>NZ_CP027858.1:0-5500000 GCF_005519465.1 Streptomyces clavuligerus
CGCAAGCGCGGTAGTGGGATTCCCGCAAGCGGGAATCCTGTGCGCTCCGCGCACGCAGCAACAGCGGCGAGCTGCTGATTGTGGGGAGGAGTCGGGGGCGGCAAGGCCAGCATCATTGAAATCGCTCCAAGGTGATGCAGTGTGCAAGGTCAGCAGCTGGTGGCTACGGGCTCCGGTTATCGGGAGTACTCGGCGGAGGACGTCCGGCGGATCTTCCACATTGAGAGCCAGCGGTCCGACCGAGCCGCCCGTATGCGGGCGGCTGACTCAAGCGCTGGCGGACATTCTGGGGACGACCGCGTCGAGAGTGCCCTCATGGAGCTGTCGCGCTGCCGGTGGACGAGGGAGCGGGAGTCCACCGGCAGTGGCGCTCGCTCTTGGGTCAGTCCCTGCCGGCCAGGACGATGTTGTCCGCCAGCGTTTCGGGGTCGGTGAAGATGGCCTCGTGGCTGCCCGGCATCTGGATCAGTCGATGCAGACCAAGGCGGCTGGACATACGCGGGTGCCAGCCCCACTCCCCCGGCGGTAGTGCGGTGTCCTCGGTGCAGTTCAGGAAGCTCTTCGGGATGGTCAGTTCGTAGAAGCGTTGGAGGTCGAGTGTGTCCACGAAGGGCTGGAAGGGTTCCGGGGAGAGCTGTTCGTATGCCGCCTGGGCCTCCTCAAGAGTGGCGTCCTGGATGAAGACATCACGCCAGAGCGGGAAGGGGAGCATGATCGTACGAGCGTCGCCGTCGGACTCGGCGGCCAGGGCATGGAACATCTCCTTGTAGTGCGGAGGTATTTGGTCGATCAGACTCTTGCCCGGCTCGGGGACGAATGCATTCCAGAAGACCAGTCGGCGTAAGCGGTCCGGAATTTCCTCTGCCACCCTGGCGATGATCGATCCGCCGAAGCTGTGGCCGACCAGGACGACTTCCGTCAGGTCTTGGTCGACAATGAAGTCGACCACGGACTGGACACAATCGTTGTGGTTCACCGATTTGTCGACGTCGGCGCCATGGCCTGCCAGGGTCGGAGCGTGTGCGGTATGACCGAGCTTCTCCAGCCGTGTCATGACGGGCTGCCAGGCAGATCCGTCGTGCCAGGAGCCGTGGATCAAGACATACGTTGCCATGTTCGCCACCTCCACGATGAGTCGCCGAGCGCGCATGTGCAGCCTTAGCGGCGACGGCTCCGACTCTAGAGCGGGGATATCCGGAACGGCTAGCCTCCGAACACGACACTCAGCCATCGTTGTCTGTCGACCGCAGCCTGAAGCCGTTCTCCAAGGCGGCAAGCAGAATCCGGCCTGAGAATCGGCTCTGGGAGCGGAGTCCGGTCATGAGGTCGGCAATATGGCGGTCAAGCACGGACGGAAACCCCCAGGCGACTCGCAATGGAGGAGTCGGTTATGCCGTCCGTTAGGAGCCGCACTATGGCTTGTTTGAGGTCGTCGGACATCTCCCTGCGCCTGCCGTAGTCAACAGTGAACGGCTCACCGATGAGCCACATTTGCCCATACACGCAAGTGCTCGTCGTGTTCGGGAGTGTATTCGTGGGGCGAGGGGGCCGCGTGATTCGAGTTCTGGGGCAGGATGAGGGCAGCGCGGCACGGCACTCGTGGCGTTCGAACCGGTGGTACCGATCTTTCCGAGGAAGGGCAAGCAGTGGACATCGTGGTGGACGACCTGTCCGGGCCGGAGATCGTGGCATTCCTCGACGAGCATGTCCAGCAGATGCGGTCCGTGACACCGTTGGAGAGCAAACATGCCCTCGATCTCGGTGAGCTGCGCAAGCCGGAGGTCACGTTCTGGTCGGTGTTGGACAGCGGCTCGCTGGTGGGGTGCGGTGCGATCAAGAGGCTGGACGTGGGGCACGCGGAGCTGAAGTCGATGCGGACCGCGCTGCGGCGGGCGCGGAGCGGGGTCGCCTCGCTGCTCCTGGAGCACATCGTCGGCGAGGCCCGGCGGATGGGGTTCGTCCGGTTGAGTCTGGAGACGGGCTCGGGCGCGTTCTTCCTGCCCGCGCGGAAGCTGTACGAGAAGTTCGGCTTCTCGTACTGCGGCCCGTTCGCGGGTTATGGGCCCGATCCGACCAGTGCGTTCATGACCAAGGAAGTGTGAGGGCGGGCGCGGAGCCGCTGCCGGACAGTGTCACGCCGCGGGTGCTGACGGCCGACGATCCGGCGCTGTCGGCGACTCTCGCGCTCCCCCGGTCGGCCTTCGCAGCGGTGGGAGGCGCACCGTCTTCTTCGCGTACGTGCGGGACGCCGTCGCGCGGCTCTCTGCCCGGCTGGGTCTCTGTCCTGCGGAAGTCACTTGCTGATCGCCGATCAGCCCGCGCAGTCCTGAGTCCGGGTGGCCCGCTTCAGCGGGGTTCCGACGGTGGACACGGCGGCGCACGGCGAGGTGTCATGGGCCATGATCTCAACCGACAGACTGTTCGCGTTCACCGCCGCAGCCCTCTTGGTCATCGTCATTCCCGGGCCTTCTGTGCTGTTCGTCGTGGGGCGGGCCCTCGCGCACGGCCGCCGTACGGCGCTGGCCACGATCGCCGGGAACGTCCTCGGCACCTATCTGGTGATCGTGGCCGTCGCCCTGGGGGTGGGCTCGGTCGTCGAGCGGTCGGCCGCGCTGTTCCTGACGGTCAAGCTGGTGGGGGCGGCGTATCTCGTGTATCTGGGGGTGCAGGCATTCCGGCACCGCGGGGACATGGCGGTCTCCGCGATGGACACGGTGGGCGGGAGGGCCGCGCGCAGCGATCTGCGGACCGTGGCCGAGGGGTTCGTCGTGGGTGTCACGAATCCCAAGACGATCGTCTTCTTCGCCGCGGTGCTGCCCCAGTTCGTCGACCGGACGGCCGGGAACGTGCCCGTGCAGATGTTGGTCCTCGGGCTGGTCCCGGTCTGCATCGGGCTGATCACCGACACTGTGTGGGGGCTCGGCGCCACGGCGGCCCGTGGTTGGTTTGCCCGTTCGGAGCGGCGGTTGTCCCTGGTCGGCGGGGCGGGCGGTGCCGCCATGGTCGGCCTCGGTGTCACGGTCGCGGTGACCGGGCGCGCCGACTGATCCCGGCTTCCCGGCACACCGGGGGACGGCCCCCGGCCGCCGGGTCCACGGTGGTCAGGGGCCGTTGTGCGGTCAGGGGGGTGCCGGGGCCCGCCGGTGGTGGGCGAGGGGCTCGTGGGGATCGCCGGTGGTGGGGGTGTGGTCGGTGTGGATGGTCGCGGCGGTCAGGCCCGGCAGGGCGTGGAGGAGCGCGTGTTCGGCCCGTACGGCCAGTTCATGGGCGCGGATCACGGTCAGCCGGGGGTCGACGACGATGTCGGCCTCGGCCCTGAGCCGGTGGCCGATCCAGCGCAGCCGGACCTGTCCGGTGTCCCGGACGCCCTCGACGGAGCGCAGCGCGGTCTCGGCCCTGTCCACCAGGCGGGGGTCGACGCGGTCCATCAGCCGGTGCAGTACTTCCTGGGCGGCGCTCTTGAGGACGGTGAGGATGGCGACGGTGATCAGCAGGCCGACGACCGGGTCGGTCCGGTGCCATCCGAGGGCGGCGCCGGCAGCGCCGAGGAGGACGGCGAGGGAGGTGAATCCGTCGGTGCGGGCGTGCAGTCCGTCGGCGACCAGGGCGGCGGAGCCGATGCGGCGGCCGGTACGGATGCGGTAGCGGGCCACCCACTCGTTCCCGGCGAAACCGACCACGGCCGCGGCGGCGACTGCGGGCAGGTGGCTGATGTCGCGGGGGTCGAGCAGGCGGTCGACGGCCTGGTGGGCGGCGAGTGCGGCGGAACCCGCGATCGTCAGGACGATGACGACGCCCGCGAGGTCCTCCGCGCGGCCGTAGCCGTAGGTGTAGCGGCGGTTCGCCGCTCGGCGTCCCAGGAGGAACGCGATGCCCAGGGGGACGGCGGTGAGGGCGTCGGCCGCGTTGTGGACGGTGTCGCCGAGCAGGGCCACCGACCCTGACAGGGCGACGACCGCCGCCTGGACCACTGTCGTCGCGCCCAGGATCACCAGGGAGATCCAGAGTGTGCGCATGCCCTCGTGGGACGCCTCCATCGTGGGGTCGACGCGGTCGGATGTCCGGTGGCCGTGCGGGGTGAGCAGATGGACGATTCCGTGGCGGGTCCGGGGCCATCGGCCGCCGTGCCGGTGCCGGTGATCGTGTGTCTGCGTCTGCGTCTGCGCGGGATCGTGATCGTGGCCGTGGTGCCGGTGCTCGTGATCGCCGTGGTGGGAGTGGCCCTGGGTGGCGGTACGGTCATCAGCCATACCACCACCATGGCACGCGGAACCGATTGCGGCTATCAGGCTCATACCTACGATGACCAGGCGCAATTCACTCGCAACAGCGTCCGGTGCCCTCCTGGGACCGAGGTGCCCTACGGCCGTGCCCGCAGGGTCTCCAGGGCGAGTCGGAAGGCCGGGAGCATGCGCTCGTGCTCCGCGGTGTCCATACCGCCGAGGTCCAGGACGACGACGGTGCCACGGGGCGCGGCGACGGCCAGGGCTCGTTCCTTCTTGCGCTCGGCGAGGTCGGGGTCGGCGCTGACGTAGGTGACCTCGACCGCGTCGAGCTTTCCGGCCTTCGTGGCCGTGCCCGCCGCGGCGGCCTCGGCCGCCGTTCCCGGGGTCACGGTGCGGAACCGGCTCTCCTCGGCGTGGGCCTCGGTGAGGAAGGCGTCCAGTGCCTGTCGGGGGTTGTGGCCCTTGCCCTGCCAGACGCGCAGGAAACCCACCATTCCAGCGGGTTTGGCGTCGATCTCGCAGACCAGCCGGACCGTGCCCTGCTGGGGCGGGCCGCCCAGGGAGGGGTCGATGCTGACGGCCTCGGGCCGCCAGGACTCCGGCATCCGGAAGGTCACGGGCAACCGGCAGGGGCTGCTCGCGGTGCCGACGGTGACCGCCGCCTTGGGGAGTCCCGCCTCGTCCCCCTCCGCTTCCTTCCCGGCTGTGGCGGAATCTGACGATCCGCCGTTCTGCCGGTCGGCGGCCGACCGGTCCGGCTCCGCGGCCGAGGAGCACCCGGTCAGCAGGGCCGCCGATACAGCGGCGATCATCAGCGCCCGGCGCGGCACGCGTGTCATACCCACCCCCGTGATCATTTCCATGAGCCGGGCAACGCTAAGCCGGTGCTCCCGACCGGGTCAAGCGGAGTGGCCCCGGCTCCAGCGGAACTCGATCTCCGGGAAGCGCTGGGAGGGGCCGTCCAACAGGGGGGCGGGGCGTCCGGCGAGGAAGCGGCCGAAGAAGGCGACCGTGTGGGCGCGGACGGCCTCGGTGGCCCGGTCGGGGGCGAGGGTGCCGAAGAACTCCTGCCAGACGGGCGCGGGCCAGCTCTGGCGGAGGCCCAGGGGTTCGGCGTACCCGGCGAGGTCGGTGGCGCTGAGATGGCCGCCGCCCGCGAGGTGGAGGTGGCGGCCCCAGCCGTGGTGGGAGGCGCGCCAGCGGGCCCAGGTCTCGTGGTCGGGTGACGAGGTCAGCAGCAGGAAGGGGCGGTCGAGACCGGTGTCGGGGACGGGGGTGCCGAACAGGCCGCCGTCCAGGTCCAGTCCGGCGGCGAAGCGCCGGTCCTGGCGCATGGCCTCGGCCGCGGCGGCGCCACCCATGGAGTGGCCGAGGAGCCCGATCCGGGGCGGTGCGAGCCGCCGGAGGGCCAGCGCGTCGACGACCGTCCGCAGATCGGCCGCGCGCACCCCGGTCTCCAGCCGGTCCTGCGCGTCCCAGTCGTCGGGGGCCGACGGCAGGTTCCCGAGGATCAGCCGCCCGTCGGGGAAGCGGACGGCAGCCGCGTCGTGGGTGTGGTCCACGGCCGCCACCAGGTGCCCGTGCGAGGCGAGTTCGGCGGCGAGCGCCGTGGTCAGGGCACGGGTCGCGCCCCTGCCGTGGCTCACCAGGATCAGGGTGGGGCGGCGGTGGGGGCGGCGGGCCGTGCGGACCCCGGTGCGTATCCGGGCGAGGGAACCCTTCTGGACGCCCCAGGAGCGTTCCAGGACGGCCGCCGTACGGAGGTGGGTGTACGCGGCGGTCCCCCGCCCGGCGCTGTGTCCGGTGGCCGGGAACCAGAGCTGCACCATCAGTTCGCGCGGGCCGGGCCGTTCGGCGAACGGATCGGTGCGGGAGCGGTCCACCACGGGGAAGGAGTGGGTGGCGACCGGGTGGCCGCCCGTTGTCCGGGGCAGCCACAGGGGTTCCCGTCCGGTGGCGGCGGCGGGGGCGGGGAACGCGGCGAGGGACGCGGCCCCTCCCGCTCCCAGCAGCAGCGAACGACGAGTGAGCACCGGCGCCTCCCTGGTCCCGGGTGCGGTGTGCACCCTGATCGCCGCCACCCTAATGGTCCGTACCAATCTGCGGGAGCATCCGGGTGCCGGACGGAGGTCTCGTCGGCGCCCGAGGCATGACCTCCCGTGTGGTCCCCGGAGCGGCCCGGGGGTGCCGGGGTGGAAAGGCCGGGCAGGGCCGGGGAGTCGGGCGGGTTCCCTGCACGGTGCTGCCGAGGCCCCGGGAGACGCCGCCGCCCGCCTTCGTCCGGGCGGCTCCTCCCCCGCGCCGGGGTCGTCGGAGCCGTCGGCTGATATTCGCCGGTTTCACCGCCGTCCCGCCGCTGATGGCGTGGTGGGGTGCCGTCCCGCTCGCCGCGGACCGCTCGGCAGGCGGTCCGCGGAACGGTGACGGGCCGCCGGGTCAGCAGCTCGAACGGGGGGCGAGGCCGTCGCTGGACGGTTTCCGGTCGCGATAGGTGTCACCCAGGAAGCGGAGCAGGGTGTCCACGTCCTCCGGGGTGGTGGGGATGCCGGCCGACGCCCGGACCGCGCCTCCCGATGTGACGCCGAGCCGGGTCAGGTACTCCTCCAGGGTGTCCGGCGCGGCGACCCGGCGGGCCGCCCACCCGGCGGCGCGCAAGGTGCCCCGTCCGATGCCGAAGGCGGCTTCGCCCGCCCCGGGGTTGCAGAAGCACCCCGTACGAACGGAGATCCCGGCCGCCGTGGTATCGCGGGCGATGATGCGCTCGTCGACGAGGGCACCGCGTGCGTCGAGGACGTTGAACGCCACGGTGCCGCCCCTGCGGTGCGCGGTGCGGGGCCCGTACAGCCGGATCAGGGGGCGGCCGTCACTGTGGCACAGGCGTTCCAGTCCCGAAAGGAGCCGGGTGGTGAGCCGTGAGACATGGTCGTGGACGGCTTCGACGCCGATGGAGTCGACCCAGTCGAGGCCGGTGCACACCTCGGGGATGGCATGGAAGTCGACCGTGCCGTCCTCGAAGGCCGCGGCACCCCGGGCGAACCGGTGCCATCGGCCCTGGGCGGAGGCGACCTGGATGGTGCCGCCGGAGAACCAGGGCCGCCGCAGCAGGGCCAGGGCCTCGGTGCGGGCGATCAGACAGCCGACCCCGGTGGGGTAGCCGAACACCTTGTACCAGCTCACCACGGTGAAGTCGGCGGGCCAGCGGTCCAGCCGCAGGGGGTTGGACGCGGTGAACGCGGCGGCGTCGAGCAGGACGTGCCAGCCGAGTTCCCGGGCACGGGGAATCCACTCCAGGGGGTGGTGGACGCCGCTGAAGTTGCTCTGGGCCGGGTAGGCGAACAGGCCGCGTCCGCCGCGCCTGCCCCGCAGGGCCCGGTCCAGGGTGGCGTCACAGACCCGCAGTTCGAGGTCGCCGGGCGGGACATAGGTGGTCGGCGCGCGCCGGGCGCGGGCGAACTCCCGCAAGCCGTTGACCGAGTTGTGGTTGTCGAGGGTGAGCAGCAGCTCGGCGCGTCCGCGCCGGAAGGGGTAGCTCTCCCCCACGAGACGGCAGGCGGCGGTGGCGTTGGCGGTGAAGACCACGGTGTACTCGTCGGGGTCGGCGCCGACGAAGTCGAGGACGCGTGCTCTGGCCCGCTCCACGAGGGCGGTGCTGGTGGCGGAGGCGGGGCTCTCGGTGTGCGGATTGCCGAAGACTCCCCGGGTGAGGCGCTCGGCCTGGGCGCGGAGCTGGCGGCGGGCGGGCAGCGCCGCGCCGGTGTGGTCGAGGTAGACATGGCCGGTCTCGTCGAGATAGCCGTACTCGTCCTCGCGTATCCGGGCGAACAGGCCGGGACCGGCGGTGCGCCCGGTGCGCTCCGGATCCTCGGCACCGTCGGGCCCCGGGCCCCCGCCCGCTCCCCGGCTGTCGGTCCTGGTGACATTCTCGGCCATGGCATCCCCCGTCCGGATCAACGGTCCCCAGGATGCGTCCGGGGCCCGACGGCGGCAAGAACGCCACGTGACCGGGGGTTGGACCACGGCATATTCCCGGGGCAGGCACCGTATCGGAGCCGCAGCCCGCCCTGCGGGCGGCCGGTCGGCACCACCGTCGGGATCCGGCCGGATGCGGCGTCGGCGCCGGTACGGGCCCGCATCGGCCGACGGTCCCGAGCACGGCATCCGGAATGCCTTGGGCCGCACGGTCGGGGCCGGTGGGAGCAGGCACCGTCGGGCCCTGGCCGCCGCCGTGCGGGGCGCCGAGAGGTGGTGGGCCGGGGGATGCCCGCCAGGGTGGCCGACCGGATCGTCACCGGCCTGTGCGCTGCGGGGCGTCAGCCGAAGAGCGAGGTCCACCGGGCGCGCCGGGCGGTGGCCGTCGGCGTCGTGGCCGGTTCCGCTACGCCCGGGGCAGGGGGCCGCTGTCCCCCGGCGCGCGGGCGCCCCCCGGCCGACGGCACGGGCAGGGCGTCGAGGTCCCGGCGGGGGGTGAACCGTACGGGGAGCGCGGTCACCCGCTCGGTCATCCAGGCGGCGGTGGTGGACAGTCCGGCCGCCGGGACGCTCAGCTCCAGGCCGGGCAGCAGGGTGAGCAGGGTGTCGATGCCCGCCTCCGCGATGGCACGGCCGATGTCCCTGCCGGGGCACTCGTGGGGGCCGCTGCTGAAGGCGAGGTGGGAGCGGTTCCCGTGGACCGGGGCGGCGCGGTCGGGGCGGATTCTCGGATCGGTGTTGCCGGCCGCGAGACCGAGCAGCAGCATGTCCCCGGCCTTGATGTGCTGTCCGCCGAGGACCGTGTCCCCGGTGGCCCACCGCCCCGGGATCACGGAGACCGGCGGGGCGTCCCACAGCACCTGCTCCATGGCGTCGGGCAGGGTCATCTGGCCGCCCGACAGGCTCGCCCGGAAGCGGCGGTCGGTGAGCAGCAGCCGCAGGGTGTTGGCGACGAGGTTGACGGTGGTCTCGTTGGCGGCGATGAGCACCAGGCGCAGATGGTGCACGATCTCGTCCTCGGTGAGACCGGACCCGTGCGTGATCAGCGAGTCGGCGAAGTCGCGGCCCGGCTGTTCCCGTTTGTGGCGCACCAGGGCCCGCAGGCTGTCCGCGACGAAGTCGTTGCTGGCCACCGCGGTTTCGGTGCCCTTCATCAGATCGAGGCAGGCGGCGACGAGACGGGGGCCGCTCTCCTCGGGCATGCCCAGCAGCCGGGTCATCACGAGCATGGGCAGCTGTTCGGCGTAGTCACGGATCAGATCCGCCTCGCCCCGGGCCGCGAACGTGGCGGCCAGCCGGTGGGTGTACCGGGTGACATGGCGGCGTATCCCGTGCCGGTTGAACTGTGCCAGCCCGTCGGTGACCGCGCGGCGCAGCCGGGCGTGTTCGTCGCCGTCGGCGAAGACACAGCTCGGCTGCCAGCCGATCATCGGGCGCAGCGGCGAGTCGTCCGGTACCCGGTGTTCCCGGAACATCGACCAGCGGCGTGAGTCGCGGGAGAACAGGGAAGGGGTGCGCATGACTTCGAGGTTCTCCCGATGGCCGAGAACCAGCCAGGCGGGGAGGTCGCCGTGGAGCAGTACCGGGGCCACCGGGCCGTACTCCCGGCGCAGCAGTTCGTACATCGCCGGGGGGTCGGTCTCGGCCACCGGGCCGTAGAGCCGGTGCGTGCCGTCGGGTCCCAGGTCGTGCGCGGGGCAGCCGGGCGGCGGCACGGGCACGGAGAGGTCTTGGGGGACGTCTGGGCGCGGGGTGGTCACAGGGCCTCCGGAACCGGGGGTGGGGAGCGACCGGACGGGCGGACCGGGCCGCGAAGGCTCCCGGCGGGGCGCTCATGGACAGCACGGTACGGGGCCGCGGCACGTCAGCGGCGCCCGCCGCGGTCGTACAAGATCCCGAACCGCAGGCAGCATATCCCTGTGGGGTTCCGGTCCGACAAGCCGTCAAGCACGCGGTCCCGGCGGGGTGTTCCCGGCGGGGGCGCGCCCGGCCGCCGCCCGAACAGGGACGGAGGGGACGGAGGGCCGCATACGGTACGCGGCCATCGGTTGACACGGAGTGCCCAGCCGATTTCCATGAGCGCCTGTCCCGGAAACGGCCGGTCGCCCGGCCGGAAACGACCGGTGACCGGCCGGGCGTACCGTGCGTCCGGCTGTCCGACCGGTCGGCATGTCGTCCACAGAAGGAGCCCGTGTGTCCGGTTCATCCGCACCCCCGTCCCGCTTCCGTCCCAGGACCGTTCTGATCTGGACCGCCGTCTCCGCGCTCGGCGCCCTCTGCTGGGGGGTGCTGGCGCTCTCCCGGGGAGAGGAGATCTCGGCGGTCTGGCTGGTGGGGGCCGCCCTCGGCTCGTACGCCATCGGCTACCGCTTCTACTCCCGGTTCATCGTGACCCGGGTTCTCAGGCCCGACGACACCCGGGCCACCCCGGCCGAGCGGCTGGACGACGGGGTGGACTACCAGCCCACCGACCGCCGGGTGCTGCTGGGGCATCATTTCGCCGCCATCGCGGGTGCGGGGCCCCTGGTGGGCCCGGTGCTCGCGGTGCAGATGGGTTATCTGCCGGGCACGATCTGGATCGTCTTCGGTGTGATCTTCGCCGGTGCGGTGCAGGACATGGTGGTCCTGTTTCTCTCGATGCGCCGGAACGGCAAGAGCCTCGGGCAGATGGCCCGGGAGGAGATCGGCAAGGTCGGCGGGGCGGCGGCGCTGATCGCCGTCTTCATGATCATGATCATTCTGCTGGCGGTGCTGGCGCTGGTCGTCGTCAACGCGCTCGCCCATTCGCCCTGGGGCACCTTCTCGGTGGCGATGACCATCCCGATCGCCCTGTTCATGGGTTTCTATCTCCAGTTGCTGCGGCCCGGCCGGGTGCTGGAGACCAGTGTCATCGGGGTGGTCCTGCTGCTGCTCGCGATCGTGGGCGGCGGCTGGATCGAGAACTCCTCCCTGGCGGACACCTTCACGCTCAGCCCGACCACGCTGGTGTTCTGTCTGGTGGGGTACGGCTTCGTCGCCTCGGTGCTGCCGGTGTGGATGCTGCTGGCGCCCCGTGACTATCTCTCCACCTTCATGAAGATCGGCACCATCGCGCTGCTGGCCCTCGGGGTGCTGATCGCCGCTCCCGTGCTCCAGGCGGACGCGGTCACGGACTTCGCCTCCTCGGGCCAGGGCCCGGTCTTCTCCGGCTCGCTCTTCCCCTTCCTCTTCATCACCATCGCCTGCGGTGCGCTCTCCGGCTTCCACTCCCTCGTCGCCTCCGGCACCACGCCGAAGCTGATCGAGAAGGAGTCGCAGGTGCGGATGATCGGCTACGGGGCCATGCTCATGGAGTCGTTCGTCGCCGTCATGGCGCTGATCGCGGCCTCCGTGCTGGACCCGGGGCTGTACTACGCCATGAACGCGCCCGCCGGGCTGCTCGGCTCCAGTGTGGAGTCGGCCTCGCAAGCGGTGGCGAACCTCGGCTTCACCATCTCGCCGGAGGAGCTGACCGCGGCGGCCAAGGCGGTCGAGGAGAGCACTCTCGTGGCCCGGACCGGCGGTGCGCCGACGCTGGCCGTCGGCATGTCGCAGATCTTCTCCGATGTCATCGGCGGGGAGGGCATGAAGGCGTTCTGGTACCACTTCGCGATCATGTTCGAGGCGCTGTTCATCCTGACCACCGTGGACGCCGGGACCCGGGTCGGACGGTTCATGCTCCAGGACATGCTCGGCAATGTGTGGAAGCCGCTCGGCCGGGTGAACTGGAAGCCGGGCATCTGGCTGGCGAGCGCGGTGGTGGTGGCCGGGTGGGGGTACTTCCTGTACGCCGGGGCCACCGATCCGCTCGGCGGGATCAACCAGCTCTTCCCGCTGTTCGGTATCGCCAACCAGCTCCTGGCGGCGATCGCGCTGACCGTGGCCACCACCCTGCTCATCAAGACCGGGCGGCTGCGCTGGGCCTGGGTGACGGGTGTGCCGCTCACCTTCACCGTCGCGGTGACGTTCACCGCGAGCTGGCAGAAGGTCTTCTCCTCCGACCCCCGGGTGGGCTTCTTCGCCCAGCGGGAGCGGTTCGCGGACGCCATCGACGAGGGGAAGGTGCTCGCGCCCGCCAAGAGCATGGACGACATGCACACCATCGTCACCAACTCCACGGTGGACGGGGTGCTGATCGTCGTCTTCGTGCTCCTCGTGACCACCGTCATCGTCAACGCGGCGCTGGTCTGCGTCCGAGCGGTACGGGCGCCGGAGCTGCCGCCGACCACTGAGGCACCCCATGTCGCCTCGTCGATCGGCACCGCGGAGGCGGAGCCCCCGGTGGGGGTGCGCCGGTGAGGGGTCCGGCCGACGCGCTGTCCGCGCTGCGCCGGGCGGCCCGCGCCGCGCACTGGTATCTGCGCGAGCTGACCGGTGACACGGCGTACGAACGGTACTGCGAGCGGCACCGGCGGAGCCATCCGGGGACGCCGGCGCCGACGCGCCGGGAGTTCCAGCGGCTGCTGACGCGCCGACAGGAGGGTTCGGCCGTCTCCCGCTGCTGCTGACCACTGCCACCGGGGCCCAACGGACAGCGCCCGCCGTCGGAAACCCCGGGGGCACGGGCCGCCGCCGCGCCGGCGGCGGCCCGTGCCGGGAGATCCGCCGGGGTCAGCAGTTCGTGGAGTCGACCCGGGTGGAGTTGTACGAGCACGTGTCGGCCTTGCTGCCCGAGGCCCGCTTCAGGGTGGCCGTGTCCCGGTCGTTGTTCCACACGTAGTTCGTGCGGCCCTGGTAGCGGGTGGTGGCGTTGTTCGTGCCCTTGCCGGTGCGTATCGTCACCGTCTTGCCCTTGCCGAGGGTGAACGCACCGAAGACGTACCTGTGGTTCGACCCGTCCGTGACCGACCAGTCCTTGAGGCTCACCGCGGCCCTGGTGGTGTTGCGGATCTGGACGTACTCGGCGTTCAGACTCGCGTTGGTGCGGGTGTCGCGGCCCGGGCTGTCGTAGTAGATCTTCGAGATGTGGACCGAACCGGCGGCCTGGGCGGGCGTGGGCAGCAGGACGATGCCACCGACACAGGCGGCGAGGGCCGTGGCGGTCACGGCACGGAGATGGCGCATGAGCATCCTTTGCTTCCTGGGCCGGGCACCCCCCGATATCGGGCCCGGCACGAAAGGATCACTCTATGTCCCCCGCCCACACGGCGTGGAGGGATCTGGCAGATTGTGGATACCTTGCGAAGCCACCCCCGTCGATCCCCGGAAAAGAAGAGCAGAGCTTTGTCCGAAAAGCATCGCTGGAATGCCCCGTCGCCGCTGGGGGGCGGGGCGGCCGGCGGGCCGGGACGGATCAGAGCGGCTCCCCGGGCGTACCCAGCCAGTCGGCGACCGCGTCCGCGATCGGCTGCTCGGTCTCCAGCTCGATGAATCCGAACTGACCGCCCTGGTTGCACTCCAGGAACCACCAGGTGCCGTCGCCGTCCTCCGCGAAGTCGAAGGCGCCGTAGGCGAGCCCCGCCAGCCGCAGATACCGCGCCACGGACCGCTGGATCCGCTGCGGGGCCTCGGTCGGCCGCCAGGAGTGGCCGGTGTCGCCGAAGCGCCCGTCCACCTGGCCAGGTTCGGCCTCCTTGCGGGCGGTGAAGATCTCCTCGCCGACGGCGGTGAGCCGGATGTCGGCCCGTTTGGCGATGTACCGCTGGAGCAGGGTGGGCCCGGCGGCGACCTCGGCGAAGTCGGTGCCGGGCGGAACGAGCGTGGTGGGCAGCGCCATCGGCGGATCGCCGGGCGGTTTGCCCGAGATGGCCTTCACCACCACATGCCGGTACTGGTCGGCGAACTGCCGGGCGACCCTCGGATAGGTCGTGACGACCGTCGCGGGCACGGGAAACCCGCTGCGGTGCGCCAGGCGCAACTGCCAGGGTTTCAGCCGGGCCCGGGCGGCGGCGGCCCGCTCGTTCATCCAGCGTGCCGCCGTGCAGTCCAGCATGCCGTACAGCGCCTGCCCGCTCTCGGCGGTCAGCCACTCGGACGGCTCGGCGGCGTGCGCCGCCGGTTCGCCGGGCCTGCGCACCCAGATGGAGCGCAGGCCGTCCATGCTCACCACGCGCCCCCCGGTCGAGAGATAGCCGCGGAACTCGCCGCGGACATATTCCGCGGAGAGCGCCCCCTCGCCCGGGAGGTCGCCCGGATCGAACCTGACGAGCGGGACGCCCCTCTTGTGGAGCTGCGCCACCACCATGTCGGCGGTGACGTCCTGCTCGCAGGTCAGGATCAGTACCGTCATCGCGGGTGACGGCTCAGTCGTCGAAGTGGGTGGCGGAGCCCGCCGTGGAGGTGGTGGTGCCAACCGCCGCCAGCAGCACCCGGTCCATGATGGCCGGCCGCCCGTCGGGCAGCACGTTCAACTGAAGGGTCGCGTCGTACGAGTACTGGTCGACCACAGGCGCCAGCTCGGCCGGACGTGCGTAGTTCCACGCGAACGGTTTCATGCTTTCTCCCTGCCCACACGGGACTGTCCGGGGCCACGGTGTGGCCACTGAGGCAATACGTCGAGTTGATGTAGTCGATTCATCACGTACCGTCATATTGCAGAAACTACTTGCCGATCCGGAGTCCACCGGTCCGAGGCGCCGCGCATTCACTCCGTGAACACTTCGGCACGCACAGGTGGTTGACGCTTTCCCGGCACTGATAGAGACGCTCGGGGCGTCAATTTCGTGCACCCGCCAGGGGAGTGACGTCGGTCACCATCAGCCCCAGGAGTCCCACTGGTCACAGTTGTTACCGATGCTCACTCATGTCGCCCCCCGCTTGATGAACACAGCGTGATACCGCGTTCCCTTTTCGGTGATCACCGCCGGCGCCCGGACACTCGGACGCGGAAGCCCCGTTCGCAGCCGCCCCCGCAACGGTCCGGCAGGGGCGGCGTACTCACCCGTATCGTACGAGGAAAAGGCCAGATTACCCATGACGGGTGCCCCATCCCCGGCATCGAGTGCAGCCGTTTCCGGACACCGAGTGCCGATCGAACGCCGGAACGCCCCTCACCCGTCAGCAGAGCGTCCCACGGTATTCACGGGTTGACGGTTGCCCCCGTGACTCCGGTCACCGGAGGTGTTGTTCCCGACCACGGGGGCCACCGTTTTCCGATCACCGAAACGGGGCGGTACGGAACGTATCAACACCGTCACCCGAAAGAGGGGCTCGCATTCGGCATTGCGCCCATGGCACATGCCCCGTGCGTTTTCCTTATCCGGTGAATTACCACGGACGGCCCCGTGTTACAGCGGTACAGCGGCGGCACACATCCTTGAGCGGATTCAACGATCCGGCCGGGTGACCGCGTTCAGATATTCGCACGATCCGCCGCCGGGCGGCGGGAGAGGGCGGTGGCGGGTACGGCCGTCGCCCGGGCGTCCGCCGGAGCGGACGCCGGGTCGCCGGGGAGGAAGTGGAATCCGGGCCGGGGGTGCATCAGGAAGTCGTGGTGGGAGATGTTCCAGGCGTACGCGCCCGCCAGGGCGAACAGCACCCGGTCCCCCGCCCGGAGCGGGGCCGTCAGCGGGACCGCGCGGGCGAGGAGGTCCTTCGGGGTGCACAGCTGTCCCACGAGGGTGACCGGGCCCGGGCCCCCGGTGGCGGGGCGGGGCCAGGGGTGGGGCCAGTCGTCGGCGGGCAGCACGGCGCAGGGCTGGTCGTGCCCCTTGGTGGCGGGGGTGCGCAGATGGTGGGTGCCGCCGCGCACGACCGCGAAGTCCTCGCCCCGGCTCCGTTTCACGTCGAGCACATCGGTGGCGTACCAGCCGCAGTACACCGTGAGCGCGCGGCCCGGTTCGATCCGCAGCACCGTGTCGGGGTGCTCGTCGGCGAGGGCGGCGAGGCCCCGGCCGTAGGCGGCCCAGTCGAACCGTTCACCGGGGCGGGCGTAGTCCACGGCCATGCCGCCGCCGACGTTCACCTCGCGCAGCGGCACGCCGTGGCGGGCGGTGAGCGCGGCGGCCCAGCGGGTCACGGACGCGGCGACGGCGAGCTGGCGCCGGGCGTCGAGTCCGCTGGCGAGATGGGCATGGATACCGAACAGTTCCAGCCAGGGGCTGGATCCCTCGGTGAGGGTGCGGACCACCGCGTCGGCGTCGGCGGGGTCGATCCCGAAGGGGGCGGGCCGGCCTCCCATCGCCAGGGCGCTGCCGTCGAGCAGCTCGCCGGGGACGGCGAGGTTGAAGCGGAGCAGTACCCGGGCGCGGACGCGGGCGCGGGCCGCGAGGTCGGCGAGGACGGCGAGTTCGTGCGCGCTCTCCACATGGAAGCGGCCGACGCCCGACGCCAGGGCCGCGCGGATCTCCTCGGGTGTCTTGCCGGGGCCGCCGAAGGCGAGGGGGCGGCCGGGGACGGCGCGGGCGACATGGGCGAGTTCGCCGCCGGAGGCGACCTCGTAGCCGTCGACGTACGGGGCGAGCGCGGTGAGGATCTCCGTCTCCGGGTTGGCCTTGGCCGCGTAGTACAGCTCGACCCGCTCGGGCAGCGCGGCGCGGACGGCGGCGGCGTGCTCCCGCAGGGCGCCGAGGTCGTAGAGGTAGGCGGGCAGCCGCTCCGGGGCGAGGGTGCGGGCGTACGCCCGTACCGCGGGTGTGGTCGTCATCGGGGGCTCCAGGGGGCGTCGGCGCGGAGGGCTTCGGTGAGCACGTCCTCGGCGAGCGGGGACGGGAGGCGGACGTATCCGGCGTCGCGGTCGGCCGTGCGCTCCCACCGGGCGAGCAGATTGGCCTTGGCGGGGAGCGGCACTCCCGCGAGCAGCGCGCGCAGCAGGGGCGGGTCCCCGGCGTCGGCCGCGCAGTGGGCGAGGGTGCGGCGTACCTCGGACCAGAGGGCGGGCTCGGCCGGGGGGTGGAGGTCGGCGAGCGCGGCGAGGAGTTCGGCGATGTGGTTGACGAGGAGGCAGTACACGACCCGGTCCCAGCCGCGGCGGGCGTCGTAGGTCATGGGTCCGGCCACGTCGGGGGGGAGCGCGGCGAGGGTGGGCCCGTGGTGGCCGGGGAGGAGTTTGGTGCCCTCCAGGTCGCGGAAGAGGAGCTGGCGCGGCATGCCGTCGTCGTCGACGCAGACGACCACGTTCTGGAGGTGGGGTTCGAGGACGAGGCCGTGGTCGAAGTAGGCGGTGAGCACCGGGGGGACGAGCAGTGCGAGGTAGGCGCGCCACCAGCGCAGCGCGTCGGCGGTGTCCCGGCCGGTGAGGCGGGAGACATGGCCGGGGCCGGTGGGGTATTCGTCGGCGACGGCGGCGGCGAGCAGCGGGGTGAGGCCGGGGTGCAGCCGGGGGCCGAGCCCTTCGCGGACGATGACGCCGAAGCCTTCGAGGAGAGCGCGGTCGGGGCGGCCGTCGGGGCCGGGGAGGGCGAGGCTGCGGTAGGCGGGTTCGCGGAGCACGCCGGTGCCGGGGTGGCGGGCGGCGAGGTCGGTGAGGGCGGGGGCGAGCAGCCGGGTGAGCGCGACGGCGCCGGTGAGTTCGTAGTGCGCGTTCTTGCGGAGGCAGTTGGTGATGCGGACGTTGAGGCTGAACTTGAGGAAGGTGTCGCCGTCGTAGAGGGTGCGGACGGAGGCGGTGGGGGTGAAGGGCCGGCCGCCGGGGCCGAGGTCGAGGATGTCGCCGCGGCCGAGGGCGGCGCGCACGGCCGGGGCGGTGCTGAGCTGCTCGTACTGCCAGGGGTGGACGGGGAGGAGCCGGTATCCGGCGGGGACCGGCCGGAGCCGGTCCAGGGGGGCGGCGGCGCCGGGTGCGGCGCACTCCTGGGCGACGAGGTGGTCGCGGACGGCCAGGTGCCGCAGGGGGAAGGAGGTGCGGGCCTCGGGGGCGTAGGCGGACCAGGTGCGGGGGTCGGAGCCGTGGGTCTTGGGGGTGGGGTGGTAGCGGTGGCCGAGGACGAGGGACTGTTCGGAGGCGAGGTAGCGGCCGAGGGGGTCGGCGGGGTCGGGGGCGCGGCGCGCGTGGGCGGCGAGGGCGGCGGTCACCCCGCGGTGGCTGGCGGCCACCTGGGGCAGGAACTCGTCGTTGCGGGCGCCGGTGCGCAGGGACAGTTCGGCGTGGGTGTGGTCGGCGAGGCGGCGCCAGTCGACCTCGGCCCAGCCGCCGGGGCGCTGTTCGGTGACGGGGCCGGTGAAGCGGTGGGAGCCGAGGAGGGAGGTGCGGCGCAGTGCGACGCGGAGCAGGACGCCGCGGCGGGGCAGCCGCAGCAGCAGCCGGCCGTCGCTGACGGCGGTCTGGTGCTCGGGTCCGGAGACCTCGCGCAGCAGGCAGTTGAGCAGGGTGTGGGCGACGGCTTCGTCGGCGGTGGGGAGCCGGGCGGGCGGGCCCGCCGAGGCGGCGGGGCGGTCGGGGGTGGTGCTGGTCATCGGCTCTTCCTCCCCCAGGTCAGATAGTTGGGGCCGGTGGTGTAGTGCTTGTTGATGTCCAATGCCCCGGTTCTCTCCTTGGCGAGCAGGGTGCCCGCCGTGACCATGGCCTTGACGGGCAGGTGCGGTGCGTGGAGGACATGGGTGCGCAGCAGGTCCGCCCGCGGGGTCTCCAGGCGTTCGACGGCTTCGGTGAGCCGGTCGCGCACCAGGGTGAGCAGCCGGTCGAGCGGCGCGTGTCCGTGGCGGGCGAGGCCGAAGGCGTAGGCGCCCGCGCAGAGGTGGACGGTGATGGCGGTGAACAGGTCGAGTACCGGTTGGTCGCTGTCGACGGTGACGCGGGGGTCGGCGAAGGCGGCCGGATCGGGGCCGATGGTCCCGGCGAGCCGGGCGGCGTGGACGCGGGGGCTGTCGTTGTCCTTGAGGAGCAGCCGCAGCCGGGTGGTGCCGTGGGGCGCGTCCAGCAGCAGGGAGACGTTCTGCTGGTGGGACTCCAGGGCGATGCCGTGTCCGAAGAGGGTGGTCTGCCAGTCGAAGAGCAGGGTGAGGACGGAGTCGAGGAGGGCGAGCGGGTCGCCGCCGTAGAAGCGTTCGGCGAGGTGGTCGGCGAGGAGTCTGCCGCCGGGGCCGGGGGCGAGGAGGGCGGCGAGGGGGACGACGGCGGTCCGGTCGAGGCCGGGGGGCAGTCGGCGGACGAGGACGGCGAGGAGTTCGTGCCCGGCGTGGGCCCAGCGGGTCTCGTCGGCGTGGAGGACGGTGTCCCGGAAGCGGGGCTCATGGGCGACGACCCGTTCCAGGAGGCGTTGTCCCGCGGTGCCGTCGGTGAGGGTGCCGGGCCGGATGGTGCGCCGGTTGAGCCGACCGAGTGTCGCGGTGGCGAGGGGGAGTTTGAGGTGGGTCAGGGGGTCGGCGGTCAGGGCGACGGTCCGCATGGACAGGGTGGGTACGGCCTCGGCGTACGGGGTGTCGTCGAGTGCGGCGACGGTGTCGAGGCCGGTGTCCGCGAGGGCGCGGCGCAGGGGCGCGCCCGCGGTGAGCGGATGGACCGGCAGGGCGAAGCGGTCGCCGTCCGTCCACGGCAGGTCCGTCCAGGGGAGGTCGTTCCAGGGCGGGGCGCCGGGTGCCGAGGGGTCCGCCCCGGGGTACGGGTGCGCGGCGGCGCCGTGGACGGTGACGCGGTCGCGGGGCAGCAGGAGTCGGCGGAGGCGCAGCCGGGGGTGGAACTCGGGTGCCCCGGAGCGCAGCTCGGCCTCGCCGAGTCCGGCGCGGCCGCGTCCGGTGGGGTGGACGGGGTGGTCGATCCGGGCCGCGAGGGTGTCGAAGGCGAGGGCGGCGGCGGGTCCGGTCCAGTCGGCGGGGTGGGGGCCGTAGCGGGCGGTCAGCGCGGTGGTGACGGCCTCCTGGGTGGCGGTGTGCAGCCGCCGGGCGGCCAGTGCCCGGCGGCACTCGGCCGCGAAGGCGTCGAAGCCGTCGCGGTCGCGGGGGTCGGCGAGGGGGGCGAGCGTGGTGAGGATCGCGTCGGCGGTGGTGAGGTCCCGGCCGTCGGACTCCCGGCGCAGCAGCGGCAGCCGGGTGGCGGTGTCGCTCTGGAAGCCGGGTTCGGCGGGGCGTACGGGCAGCAGCCAGGCGTCGCCGGGTCCGGCGGGCAGGCGCAGCCAGCGGCCGTCGGGGCGGTCGAGCGGGGTGCTGCGGCTGCGGAGTCCGACGACGTCCTCGCGGAGCAGGGCGTCGAGCACCTGGAGCAGCAGGTCCCGCTCGTCCGCCGGGGGCCCGCCGTCCGCGGCTGGGGGCACGGGGTGGACCGGGGAGTGGCTCACGGGGTGATCTCCCAGCTCAGCCGGGCGGTGAAGGCGTCCACGGCACGGTCGACGGTCTCCTGGCCGGGTCCGATGGCGCGGATGATGCCGAGGAAGTCGCGGTTGGTGCCGTACAGCTCGTGGCGTTCGCCGAGGGCGCGGGCCGGTCGGTAGGTCAGCCGGACGCCGTCGACGGTGAGGTCGGCGGGGCCGGGGGCGGCGGTGAGGGTGCCGGGCCGGTCGGCGAGGGGGTAGGCGAGGCGGGCGGCGCGGTCGGCGCGGATGCCGAGGTCGGCGGGGAGGGGTTCGCCGAGGTGGGTGCGGAGGATGTGTTCGAAGAGGGGGATGCCGAGGAGTTCGGCGAGGAGCAGATCGGCCTGGTCGCCGACGGCCCGGTAGTTGACCTCGATGATCCGGGCGCGGCCCGCGTGGACGACGAACTCGGTGTGGCAGGCGCCGAAGCCGACGCCGAGGGTGTCGAGCGCGTCGAGCACCTGGGCGACGACGGGTTCGGGGTGGGCGGGGACGAATGCCATGCGCTCCTCGATGAAGTACGGGAGCGGGGAGAGTTCGGTGCGGAAGCCGCCGAGGACATGGCGGGTGCGGCCGTCGCCCAGGGTCTCCAGGGTGTGCAGGTCGCCGGGGAGGTACTCCTCGGCGACGAGGGCGGCGCCGGGGCGGCGGGCGCGGATGGCTGCGGTGTGCCGCAGATAGTCCTCGGGGCCCTCCACCCAGACGACGTCCTCGCTGGCGACCCCTTCGCGCGGTTTGAGCACCCAGGGGAAGGGAAGGCCGCGGCCGAGGAGTTCGGCGGGCTCCTGACGGGCCGCCAGTTCGAGGCAGCGTACGGCGTCGGCGGTGAGGCGGCGGCGCATCTGGGCCTTGTCCTTGGCCGCGAGGGTGGTTCGCCAGTTCTTGCCGGGGAGGCCGAACCACTCGGCGGCCAGGGCGGTCTGGGTCTGGAGGTGGTCGCTGTTGCTGAAGACGGCGTCCGGGCGCCGATGGGCGGAGATTCTGCTGATGACGGCGTGGAAGTCGCGTACGTCGCAGTCGAGGATCTCCACACCGGGGTGGTGTTCGCGATACCGGTCGCGGTGTGCGGCGGGCTGGTCGGTCAGCAGGGTGACCGCGAGGCCGAGCCTGTGGGCCGCCGGGAGGAACCCGTCGGTGACCGAGTCGGTGGGGTTGTGGGCGAGCACATACATCTGCATGGGTGAAATACTTCCGCGCGCACATTCGCCGGGCAGGGGGACAGGCAGGAAGGTACAGGGCTGGGCGAGGCAGCCCCGACCGCGGCCCGGGGACGAACTCCCAGGTCGCGGCGGACCGGAGGCCCCGGATCACGACAATGGAGCTTAGGTTAGGCATCCCTAAGAGCGCCAATTCGACGCCTCGGGGGCCCAGTTGGTGATCTGGTCCGACAATGCGGTTAAGGTGAGGCTTACCTATCTCGCGTTACCTTCTGTGGGGGACGCGTCCCTGGCCCGCGCGGGTGTCCCCGGCTTCGTGTGCGCGTCCGTCTCCGTGGCGCGCGTTCGCGTTCGCCGCGTCCCCGTCCGCGCCGCTGCCCCTGTCCGCACCCCCGCTCCGCACCCCGCACCCCGAGGAGTACTCGTGACCCTGGCCCCGGCACTCGCCCCTGCCGGAGCTGCCCCCAGCTGCTCCACCCTGCTGGCCTCGGCCTATCGCAGGCTCTCCGCGCTGTGCGACGCCCTCTGTCTGGAACTCGCCGAGCCCCGCGCGCCCGCCGGGCAGGGCTGGATCGACGGAGCCGAACTCGCCTCGCGCCCCGAACTGCTCGATGCCTTCCTGGACGAGGAGGACCGGCGCATCCGGGAGCGGTACGCCGTCACCGCCCGCCCCGACGTGGTCGCCTCCCGGGCGCTGCACGGCCTGCTCTGGTCGGCCGCCCTGCTGATGAGCGGCCCCTGGTACCTGGAGCGCCGGGTACCCCGGCTGCGGCCGGCCCAGTTCCTGCTCCGCCGGACGGGGAACGGCTGCGCCGTGGTGCCGGGCGGCTTCTCCTGTCTGCCGGACGACCCGGCGGCCGGGCTGCCCGGGGTCCGCGTGGTGCCCGGACCGGAGTCGCTGCGCGCGGAGTTGCGGGCGGCGGTCGCCGACCACGTGCGGCCGGTCCTCGCCGCGATCGGGCCGAGGGCACGCCGGGGGCCGCGGGCGCTGTGGGGCATGGTGACCGACGACCTGGTCTCCGGGATCTGGTACCTCGGGCGGATGCTCGGCGAGGAGGAACGGGCGGTGCGCGAGGCCGGTGACCTTCTGCCGGGAGCGGTGGGGCCGTATCCGGGCGGGGCCGCGTTCCGCCGGCTGACGGGGCGTACAGGAGACGCGTACCCGACCCGTACCCGGACGGGGTGCTGTCTCTTCTACGCCATCCGCCCGGCCGAACCCTGTGTCACCTGCCCCCGGACGGATGAAGCCGAGCGGCTGCGCCGCCTGGAAGGGACCCCGTTCTGACGCGGGTGCGGTAGACACGGCCCATGGCGCACCCGGGTACGCTCCTCCTGATCATGGCTGTCGCCGTGCTCGCCCCGCTCCTGGCCCTGGGCGTGAGCCGCCGGCTCCGGGTACCGCTGGTCATTTTCGAGATCGGGCTGGGGATCGTCATCGGCCCCGACGTCCTGGGGTGGGCCCGTACCGACACGGTCATCGACACCCTCTCCCAGCTCGGCCTCGCCATGCTGATCTTTCTCGCCGGATACGAGATCGACTTCAGCACCCTCGGGGGCGACACCCTGCGCCGCGCCCTGGGGGCCTGGCTGATCTCCCTGGCGGCGGGCCTCGGTATCGTGGCCGCGTCGGCGCCCTGGAGCGCCGCCGTCGTCCTGGGCACGGCCCTCACCAGTACCGCGCTGGGGACCGTGCTGCCGATCCTGCGCGACAGCGGCGATCTGCGCGGGCGGTTCGGACGGGTGATGCTCGCCTTCGGCGCGGTCGGCGAGTTCGGGCCCATCATCGCCATGGCGCTGCTGCTCAGCGGGCGCAAACCGGCGGAGTCGGCGGTGCTGCTGATCGCGTTCGCGGTGGTGACGGGGCTCGCGGTGCTCTGGGCGCTGCGGCCCCGGCGGCCGTGGTTCTCCCGGGCCGTCGCCCGGACCCTGCACACCAGCGCGCAGTTCGCGGTGCGCTGGGTGATGCTGCTGCTGGTGTCGATGCTGGCGCTGTCGGCGGTCTTCGGACTCGACATCCTGCTGGGCGCCTTCGCCGCGGGGGTCCTCACCCGGCTGGTGCTCTCCGGGGCCGCCCCGGAGAGCAGCGCGGAGATCCTGGCCAAGGTGGAGGCGATGGGCTTCGGCTTCCTGGTGCCCGTCTTCTTCGTCGTGACGGGGATCGAGTTCGACCTGGCCGCGCTGCTGGCAGGGGGGCGGGAGCTGCTGCTGCTCGGGGTGTTCCTGCTGCTCTTCCTGGTGGTGCGCGGGGGCCCGGTGTACGCGCTGGCGCCGCGCGATGTGCGGGGCGGCGACCGGTGGGCGCTGGCCCTGTACGCCTCCACCTGTCTGCCGCTGGTAGTGGCGATCACCACGATCGGGCTCGGCGAAGGGGTCATCGACTCGGGCGAGGCGTCGGCGATGGTGGGCGCGGCCATGGTCTCCGTGCTCGTCCTCCCGCTGGCGGCACTGCGGCTGCGGGCGGAGCGGGCCGAGGCGGGCGCGGGGGCCGAGGCATGGTGACCGGACGGGTGGGGCGAGCGGGGTGACCCCGGCGCGCATCGTGCGCCGGGCGCGCGCGGTGGGTGTCCGCCAGGCGCGTGGCCCCCGTACGGGTGAGGATGGAACGATGGGGAGGGATGGAAAGGGAGGGCGGGCGGAGTCCGCCCGGCAGGGCCGTCGCAGGAGGCCGCATGGAGTACGCGGAACGCTATGAGCTGGTCTTTCCCGCCTCGGGGACGGAGGACGACGCGGTGGTCGTCCGGCGGACCGAGCGGACCGGCGCGGGCGGTCACCCCGTCTACGAGGACGAGACCGGGATCGTCCGCGCGGAGATCACCGAACGGGGCGAGATCCGGATGCTGGCGAGCGGCGGGCATCAGGCGCCGGGGCTGCCCGTGACCGTGCGTCCGCTGGGGGACTGACGGGACGGGCTTGGCGATCAGCCCCCACGAAGGTTAGGTTAGGCAAACCTAAGCATTCCGATGCGCGGAGATGTGGAGACCCGGATGCGCCGCCTGTTCAACGCCCCGCCCGCCGAGCCCACCGGCGCGGAGCGCGTACGGTCGATCCTGACCGCGGCCGATTCGATGACCGTGGTGACCGACGAGGGCTGCACGGAGGTCTCCCGGCTCGACAGCACGGGCGGCCCCGAACGGATCCATCTCCACCCGCCGTCCGGGCGCGGGGCGGACACGGAGCCGGAGCCCGGCGCGGCACCTCCCGTGCGGGCGACCGTCGAGTTCACGGATGTCGCCCCCGCCCCGGTGCGCGACCGGGTCAGGGCCCGGGTGGTCCTGACGGGATGGCTTCTGGACTCCCCCGCACACGCGGCGACCGAGGGCAGCCGCTGCATGGAGCTGTCCCACGCCGTCCTGGAGCGGGAGGGGCGGCGGACAACCGTCGGCCTGGAGGAGCTGATGGACGCCGAGACCGATCCGCTGGCCGTCTGCGAGGCGGGCATGCTCACCCATATGAGCGATGAGCACGGCGATATCGTCGAGTTGCTGCTGCGGCTCGTCAAGCCCCGGGCGGAGCAGGGAATACGGCGGGTGCTGCCCCTCGCGATCGACCGTTACGGCATCACGCTGCGGCTTGAGTACGACACCTCGCACAGCGACGCGCGGCTGCCCTTCCCCGCCCGGGTCGACGACCCCGACCAGGCGGGAGAGCGCATCCACGCGCTGCTGAACACGGCTCGTCATCGCTTTGGCCGGAACCGGCTGCTGAGCGACTCCTGACCGGCCATCGGCCGGGGCATCAGGTCGCGCCGTGGCGCCTGCGTCCGCTCCGCATCGCCACCGCGGTACAGGCCAGCCCCAGCGCGAAAGTGAGGCCGCCGAGCACGGCGTTGGTCCAGATGACCCCCGCGTCCGGGCCGCTGCCGACGATCCAGGGCGCGATGACCAGCCAGACACCCATCGCGCACATCGCCCAGCTCAACCCGTACATCCGCGCCGGGGCCGCGGTGAATCCCAGGGCGAGGACCACGATGGCGGCACCCATGATCAGATTGTGGATCGCCAGGGCGGGCTGGCTGCCCGCGAAATGGACGATCCAGGGGCTCACCGCGCAGGCGAGGCCGACCAGGAACACCGGTCCATCGACCAGCGCCACATCGCGCCCGCCAAGCACCCGCGCATAGCGGTCACGCATCTCGCTGACGTCGGGATGGCCCGCCAGATCTCCCCTGTGTGAGACGTCGGCCATACGACTCGCCTCCTTCGGCACTCTGCATGTCCGACCGAATCGCGCTGTTGTCCAGCGCGATTCCATTGTGCTCTTATCTTTTCTTTATGGGTAGCCGATCAGGTGGATAGTCGGGCAAATTCTGTGATTCTTCTCGTGAGGCCGATCGGGGGATGAGGTCTCACACGGATGCAGCACCCCGGCGGGGGAGCGGAGTTCACCGGGAAGCGCCTGGTCACCGCCTGACCGGGCGCGCAGTCGGCGCAAGGGTGGGCCATGGCTGCGGTTGCCGTGCGTAAGGGGTGCTCCACACGGTGAGGGGAGCCCGTCCCCCCTCCGAAGGAGTCCTGCTCATGCGTTTCGCACCGCTCGCCCGGGCGCTCGTGCCGTCCGCGCTCTGCGCCACCGTCGTCATCGGCGTGACCGGACCGGCCGCCGCGGCCCCCGTCCCCGCCTTCCCGCCGGACGCCGGCGCGGAGCAGACCGACGCCCCCGCCGCCACCGACGGCGTACCGGACTTCGTCGCGGAACTGCTCGCCCAGATCGCGGCGGCACAGGGCGGCGCGATGCCCGCCGGGCAGTCCTCGCCGGACCTGGCCGGCCTCCCAGGGGCGCTGGCCGGACTGGACGAGGGTCTGATCCAGTCGCCCCTGAACGGGGACGACGACGATGACGATGACGACGATGATGACGGGGATGACGACGACGGGGACGAGGACGACGCCCTCGCGGCGTTCCGGGCGGAGCTGGACCGGCTGGTCGCCCAGGTGGTCGCCGACGCGCAGGCCCCGTCGACGCAGGATCTGCCCATGCCCCAGGACGCGCTCGCATCCGCTCTGGCCTCGATGACGGGGAACGGGGCGGCCCCGGCCCCCGCGGCGCCGGCGGCACAGCTCTCCCCCTCCGCGTTGGGCTCCCTCCCGCTGCTCGGGGCACTCGGACAGAGCGGCCAGCCGGGACAGATGGGCCAGCTCGGCCCGATGGGACAGCTCGCACCCGCGGCTCAGACCTCCCCCTCCGCGTTGGGCTCCCTCCCGCTGCTCGGGGCACTCGGACAGAGCGGCCAGCCAGGGCAGATGGGCCAGCTCGGCCAGGCACCGGGAGCTCAGACCTCACCCTCGGCGCTCGGCTCCATCCCCCTGCTCGGCGAGATCACCCAGCTCATCCAGGCCGTGTC
The DNA here is from genome assembly GCF_005519465.1 of Streptomyces clavuligerus. Classification (NCBI taxonomy): domain Bacteria; kingdom Bacillati; phylum Actinomycetota; class Actinomycetes; order Kitasatosporales; family Streptomycetaceae; genus Streptomyces; species Streptomyces clavuligerus. The sequence goes on from NZ_CP027858.1 coordinate 26,873, forward strand.
GGCCGGTACCTGACCTTGTGAAGCGGGTGCGGCGCGAGGGCTCTTCCGGGCCGTCGCGCCGCAGGCCGCGCAGTGTCAGCCACGTCGGACCGCGGGTACCGGCCGTCGCGGTTCCGCGAGGTCCCGGCCCCGCGCACCGTGCTCGTCACGGCGTTCGAGGAGTCGGGAGACCACCGCGAGCACCAGCGCTGACGCCGCCAGCAGCGCCCCGACCCCGTTGGGCGCGGTGTATCCCCAGCCCGCCGAGATGACCAGTCCGCCCAGCCACGCGGCGAGCGCGTTGCCGAGGTTGAAGGCTCCGATGTTGACGGCGGACGCCAGGGTGGGGGCGCCCGCCGCCCGGTCGAGCACCCGCTTCTGGAGCGGCGGCACGGTCGCGAAGCCGAGGCCGCCGATCAGTGTGATCGTCACCGCCGCCGCGAACCGGTTGTGCGCGGTGACCGTGAAGAGGGCCAGCACCAGGGAGAGCGCCCCCAGCGAGAGGTACAGCAGCGGCATCAGCGCGCGATCCGCGTACCGGCCCCCGACGAGGTTGCCCACGACCATGCCGATCCCGAAGAGGACCAGCAGCCAGGTGACCGAGGCGTCGGAGTACCCCGCGACCTCCGTCATCATCGGGGCGACATAGGTGAGGGCGGCGAAGACCCCGCCGAAACCGAGCACGGTCATGGCCATGGCCAGCAGCACCTGGACATCGCGCAGCGCCGCCACCTCGTCCCGCAGACGCACCCCTTCGGGCCGCGGCATCTCGGGCACCAGCCGTGCCACACCCAGCAGCCCCAGGAGACCGAGGGCGGCCACCCCGAGGAAGGTGACGCGCCAGCCCGCGGCCTGGCCGACGAAGGTGCCGAGGGGCACCCCGACGACATTGGCCACGGTCAGTCCGGTGAACATCAGCGCGATCGCTCCGGCCCGCTTCCCGGGGGCGACCAGTTCCGCCGCGACCACCGATCCGATGCCGAAGAACGCGCCGTGGGTGAGCGAGGCGACGATCCGGCCCGCCAGCATCACCTCGTAGCCGGGCGCCAGCGCGGACACCGTGTTGCCGACGACGAACAGCCCCATCAGGAGCATCAGCATCCGCCGACGCGTGACGCGCGCGCCGAGGACGGTCATCAGCGGCGCGCCGGCCACCACTCCGAGCGCGTACCCGGTGACCAGGTATCCGGCCGTCGGGATCGACACACCGAAGTCCGCGGCGACCTCGGGCAGCAGCCCCATGATCACAAACTCCGTCATACCGATGCCGAAGGCACCGAGGGCGAGCGCGAGCAGTGCGAGGGGCACGGGAACCTCCAGGTTATTGCCTGAGCGGATTACACGCGTTGACATTAATTGCAGATACAAGTGATTGCAAGTGCGCCCTTCCTGGCCGCGCCGACCCCGGGGACGGTCGCGCGCCGACCCACCACGACTGACCGACCGTTCAGTCCATGCAACAATGCGGACGGAGCCCTACCCGTGGGTAATACGGGTGGGGGCCGAGCCCTCCGCCTCTCTTCGGCCGCCGGTCGGGGCGGCGGATGTCCAGCGGGAGGAGTCGATGTCCGTCCGTGGGGCAAGGGCCCCGCACAGCCCTCGTTCCCGGAGAGGACGCGAAGCGCTCGAAGCACTCGACGCGGCGCGGCGAGCACGGTGCACGAGGGGACCGAGGTGAAGACGGCGCACCTCGACGGAACCGACCAGATCGACGGACGCAACGAATCGGAGTCGCACCCATGCCACGCACGCTCGCGGTCTCGGACAGCATCGTGATCCACGCCGCCCCGGCCGCCATCTACGCACAGGTCAGCAACCCCGCCCTGATGGGCCGCTGGAGCCCGGAGAACCTGGGCGCGACGGTGCGCGGCGAGGCCCAGGACGCCTATGTCGGCATGGAGTTCGACGGGCACAACCAGCGGGGGCAACTGCGCTGGACCACCCGCTGCACCGTGACGGCGGCCGTTCCCGGACAGCGTTTCGCCTTCCGGGTCCATGCCATCGGCAGACGGCGGCCGGTACTCCGAGGGCGCATCGCCACCTGGGAGTACCGCTTCGATCCGGTCGACGGCGGCACCCGTGTGACCGAGACCTGGCGGGACGACCGCCGGTCCTGGCCGGACGCCCTCGCCAACGCCTTCGACCGGCTCGCGACCCGGGGGCACACCTTCGCCGAGTACCAGCGGGGCAATATCCGGCGGACCCTGCGCAATCTCAAGGCGGCGATGGAGTCGGCGTCCAAGTCGTCCTGAAATAGTCCCCTACGGCACCGGACCGTGCCCCGCTGCGGGAAACTGCGGCCGTGCTGGGACATCTCCCCGAGGACACGACCGGATTCGTCGGCCGCGACGACGAACTGACCCTGCTGGACCGGGCGCTGGCACGGCATCGGCTGATCACTCTCGTCGGCTGCGGCGGAGTGGGGAAGTCCCGGCTGGCGCTGCGGGCGGCCCGGCGGGTGCGCGAGGCGTTCCGCGACGGGGTGGCCTGGGCGGAGCTGGCTCCGCTCCAGGGTGCACGGCTGCTGGTCGCCACCGTGTCGGACGCCTGTGATCTGTCGGACCACACCCCCCGGACGCCGGTGGACGCACTGTGCGAGTGGCTGGCGGACAAGCAGATACTGCTGGTGCTCGACTCCTGTGAGCATCTGCTCGCTCCATGCCGCGACCTGGTGGGCGATCTGCTGACCGTCGTCCCCGGGCTGACCGTGCTGAGCACCGGCCGAGAGCCGCTCGACCTGCATCTGGAACGGGTGATCGAGGTCGAGCCGCTGCCGGAGGACGGGCCGGAGGCGCGGGAGCTGCTGCGGCAGCGGATGGCCTCGGCCCGGCCGGAGCCCGGCCCCTACGACCCGGTCACCGCCGCGCGGATCTGCCGGCGCCTCGAAGGAATCCCCCTGGCGCTGGAACTGGCCGCCGGGCAGGCCGCACGGACCGGAACGGCGGCGGTCGCCGAGCGGCTGGCCTCCCGTTTCGAGGTGCTGCGGGCGGACGAGGGCGCCGTGGTCCGGCCGGAGCGCCACCGGACCATGATGACCACCATCGGCTGGAGCCATGAGCTGTGCACTCCGCTGGAACGGCTGCTGTGGGCCCGGCTCACCGTCTTCCGGAGCGCCTTCGACGAGGGTTCCGCCCGGGCGGTGTGCGCGGGCGGGCCGCTGCCCGCCGAACGGATCGGCCCGCTGCTCGACCGGCTCTGCGCCGCCTCCGTCATCTCCGCCGTCAAGGTCTCCGGCGGTGTCGGCATCCGCTACCGCATGCTGGACACCATCCGGGAGTACGGCCGGATCTGGCTGCGGGAGCTGGCCGAGGAGAGCCCGGTGGCCGATCGGCACGCCGGTCACTTCCTGGGGCTCGCGGAACGGGCCGACGCGGCATGGCTCGGGCCCGAGCAGGCCCACTGGTACCGCGTGCTCGACGGCGCCCATACGGATCTGTGCACGGCGCTCGACCATCTGCTGACCGCGGCCCCCGGCCGGGCGCTGCGGCTGATGGGACTGATCGGATTCTTCTGGAGCTGCTGCGGCCATCTCCACGAGGCGCGCGACCACCTCGAACAGATCCTGGCCGTCCACCCCGGGAACGGGCCGGACCGCACCCGGGCCCTGTGGGCGCTCGGGGTCGCCGTCACCCTTCAGGGCGAGTACGGGACCGCCCGGCGGATCGGCGCCGCCTGTGCCCGTTCCGCGCGCCGGACGGGGGCGGTGGAAGGGCTGCTCGCCGCCGCCTATCTCAGGGGATTGATCGCCCTGTTGACGGGACGTCCCCTCGACGCGGACCGGATCGCCGCCGGGGCGCTGCGGAGCGCGGTCCGCGACCCTTTCAGCTCGGCCGACGGGCTGCGCTGTCATCTGGTGCGGGTCTTCGCGCTGACCGGGCTCGGCCGGCTGCCCGAGGCCCGGGAGCGGGCGCGGTGGCTGCGGGCGGGCTGCGCAGCGCGCGGGGAGTCCTGGACCCGGGCCTATCTGGACTATCAGCTCAGCCTGATCGCCCTGTTCTCCGGCGAGCCGGCCGAGGCCGCCGGGCATGCCCGCGCCATGCTCGCCGGGAAACAGGGCATCGGCGACAGCTTCGGCATCGCGCTGGGGCTCGATCTCCTGGCCGCCGCGCTCGCCGCCGCCGGGGACGGTGAGCGGGCGGGGCTGGTGTACGGCACCGGACAGACGTTCTGGAGCACTGTCGGCCATCCGCAGCGCGGCACTCCCGAGCTGGCGGGCGTACGCGAGCAGTGCGAGCGGTCGGCGCGCGCCGGGGTCGGGGACTCGGTCTACGAGCGGGCGTTCCGCCGGGGGGCCGCCGCCGATCCGGAGTCCGGGCTCAAGGCGGCGCTGGTCCCGCCGCCGGGATGAGCGGGCCGGGCGGGGTCCCTGGCCGGTGGGCGGTCCGTCGATCGGCCGGTGTCCGCCGCCCCTGGTCATCGGCGAGCGCCGCCGGTCTGCGGCCCGCCGTTCCGTACCGGTCACCGGCGTCTGTCGTCAGCCCGTGTCCGCCGGTGCCCGCCCGTGTCCGCCGCGTGGAGCGGGTGGGGCCGGTGTCCAGCCGGAGCGGTTGGTTCCGGCCAGCTCCGGGGCGTTCAGGAGAGGGCGTGGGGGCTCACGGGGGGGGTGTGGGGCGGGTGGGACGGCCAGCAGCGGGGCGGCGGCGTGCGGGGCGGGCACGGGTGGTCCCGGGGGCGGTCCCAAGGGTGATCCGGGGGACGCTCCCGGAGGTGGTCCCGGAGGTGGTCCCGGGGTGGGAATGTCCGCCGCGGCCTGGGCGAGGGAGTCGAGCACCGGGCTGATCAGGGGGTGGTCCTCGGCGCCTCGGCGCACGGCGGCGAAGACCCGGCGGGTCGCCGCGGTCCCGGCCACCGGGCGGACCACGGTGTCGGCCAGCTCCATCCCGCGCAGGGCCGAGCGCGGCACCAGGGCCACACCGGCGCCCGCTCCGGCAAGGGCGACCACGGCCCGGAAGTCGTCGGACGAGTGGACCAGCCGGGGCTGGAACCCGGCCAGTTCACAGGCGAGCAGGATCATGTCGTGGCAGGGGTTGCCGGGGTAGGGGCCGATCCAGTCGCTGCCCGCCAGCTCGGCCAGGGCGACCGGACCGGCTGTGGCCAGCGGGTGATCGGCGCGGAGCACCGCGTCGAACGGCTCCGCGTACAGCGGTACCCGGGACAGCCGGGGGTCGTCCTCCCCCGGTGCGCCCCGGTACTCGACCGCGACCGCGAGATCGGCCTCGCCGTCGAGCACCAGCGGCAGGGACTCGTCACCCTCCGCGTCCCGGACCCGGACCCGGACACCGGGGTGGGTGGTGGCGAGCAGCCCGATGGCGGGGGCGACGACCTCGGCGATACCGGTGGCGAAGGCGGCGGCCGTGACCTCCCCGGCCGCGCCGCCCGCGTAGGCCGCCAGCTCGGCCTCGGCGCGTTCGAGCTGGGCGAGCACGGCGTGGGTGTGGCCGAGCAGGATCTCCCCGGCGGCGGTCGGTCTGACCCCCTTGCCGCTGCGGATGAGCAGGGTGTGGCCCGTCTCCTGTTCCAGCGCGCTGAGCTGCTGGGAGACGGCCGATGGGGTGAGGTACAGCGCGGCAGCCGCGGCGGTCACCGTACGGTGGTCCGCCACGGCCCGCAGGACACGCAGCCGCCGGGGGTCGATCACCGGGCCATTGTGTCAGCAGGTCAGGGGTGGTGCGCCGCTCCGGTGACGCCGTCGTTCGCCGCTCTGCCGGGTGACCGGCCCCGGGCCTGGTTCCACGCCCCCGCCCTCAGGCGGCATGACGGGCCCTGGGCATCGCGCATCGTCCCTCGTGGCTCGGACAGCATGTCTGGTCTCAGGTGTCGCAGCTCACTCCAGAGGCTCGGGCGCCACTTCGTGCTCCTGGCGTCACCGTCTTCGAGGGCCGGCCCTGCCTCTCGGTGGCAGCGTCCCCGCCGCCGTTTCCCGATCGCTCCCCCACGGGTCCTCCGGCCTCAGGTTGTCCGGCCTCAGGCCGTCCGGTGCGGAACGGGTGGGACGGTGGCACCGCCGCCCGTCTGGACCGCGTCGACCACGGCCTGGTGGAGTGACCTGCTCTCGTCCTCCGAGGTGCACGGGATGGGGCTGCCCGACATGGTGAACCAGTCCGAAGCACCGCTGTACTGCACGGCGATCCGTGCCTCGCCCCCCGCCCAGGTGGTGTGCACGGTGAGATCCCCGGTCAGTACGCCGACCTCGTCGGTGAGCACTCCGCCGCGCCCGGAGTACACACCCGTGGTCGTCCACGATGCCCAGCTCATCCTCCCAGGCTCGCACCACGTGGTCCGATATGCGAACGATGCCCCTGAGCTGGGGAAGAACGGTTTCCCCGTCGGGGCACTCGGCCGGAAGAGGGTGGCCGGAGAGGGCAGGGGAAGGGGCCGGACCCGCCCGCATCGGCTCCGACCCCCCTGCACCGACGGCCCCCGCCGCTGTCGCCCCGCAGAGGGGGACCAGGCGTACGGCCGGGACACACCCGCAGGTGTGCGCCCCGGACCGGGGACGTTCTCGGTGCTGCCCTGTGGACACGGTATGAAGCTCCGCTTTGGGCCCGCTTAAGAAATCCTCGATGGACTCGCGCGGTCCCGCTGGGCAGATTGGTGGAGGCCCGGCGGCCGACGCTGTCGGACCCGTTCCCCCGGGCATACATGTCCCATCAGCCCCATCCGTCCTATCTCTTTCACCCTGTTCGACCAGCCCCGCCCATCAGTTCCGCTGATCAATCCCGCTGATCAGTCCCGTCGATCGCTTCCCGTCGGTGTGCGCGCGCCCTGAGCCGTGTGGCGCGTCCACCGCGACCCGGTCCCGCCACCATGCCTGGAGCCGCCCCATGAAGGCACTTGTCAAGCAGCACGCCGAGCCCGGTCTGTGGCTCATGGACGTACCGGAGCCGGAGATCGGGCCGGGCGAGGTGCTGATCAAGGTGCTGCGCACCGGCATCTGCGGAACGGATCTCCACATCCGGTCCTGGGACGCCTGGGCACAGCAGGCGGTGAGCACCCCTCGTGTCCTCGGCCACGAGTTCGTCGGCGAGGTCGCGGCCGTGGGCGGGGACGTCCAGGACATCACCATCGGCGACACCGTGAGCGGCGAGGGCCACCTCGTCTGCGGCAAGTGCCGCAACTGCCTGGCGGGACGGCGTCATCTGTGCCGCAGCACGGTCGGCCTGGGCGTCGGCCGCGACGGCGCATTCGCCGAGTACGTGGCGCTTCCCGCGTCCAACGTCTGGGTGCACCGCACCGCCGTGGACCTGGACATCGCCGCCATCTTCGACCCCTTCGGCAACGCCGTGCACACCGCACTCTCCTTCCCCCTGGTCGGCGAGGACGTCCTGATCACCGGGGCCGGGCCCATCGGCATCATGGCCGCGGCCGTCGCCCGCCACGCGGGCGCCCGCAATGTGGTGATCACCGACGTCAGCGAGGCCCGGCTCGACCTGGCCCGCAAGGCGGGCGCCACCCTCGCGCTCAACGTCTCCGAACACGGCATCGCGGAGGCACAGCGCAGGCTCGGCCTCAAGGAGGGCTTCGACATCGGCCTGGAGATGTCGGGACGCCCCGAAGCGATGCGGGACATGGTCGACAACATGACCCACGGTGGACGGATCGCCATGCTCGGGCTGCCGGCGGAGGAGTTCGCCGTCGACTGGGCGAAGATCGTCACCTCGATGATCACGGTCAAGGGCATCTACGGCCGGGAGATGTTCGAGACCTGGTACGCCATGACCGTACTGCTGGAAGGCGGCCTCGACCTCACCCCGGTCATCACCGGAAGTTATGGCTTCCGGGACTTCGAGGCCGCTTTCGACGAGGCCGCGACGGCCCGGAGCGGCAAGATTATCCTCGACTGGACCCGCTGACCGCCTGCCCCGGGGCCCCTCTTGGGGGGTCCCCCTCCCCCCCCCGCCCCCTCCGCCCCTCCCCCGTCTCCGTGTCAGGTAACTCGCCCGTGTCCGCCGGGCGGGTGCCGGACCGGGCATCCGTCATCCGCCCGCCATCCACCAGGGAGCACCCTCCTATGTACGCGTCTGTCCGCGATGAGCTGCGCACCACTCTCGACGAGATCCGCCAGGCCGGTCTCTACAAGCCCGAGCGGGTGATCGGGACTCCGCAGAGCGCCACCGTCTCCGTGGCCTCCGGGGAGGTACTGAACTTCTGCGCGAACAACTACCTGGGGCTCGCCGACCACCCCGAGGTCGTCGCCGCGGCGAAGGAGGCCCTGGACCGCTGGGGATACGGCATGGCCTCGGTGCGCTTCATCTGCGGCACCCAGGATGTCCACAAGGAGCTGGAGGCGCGCCTCTCCTCGTTCCTCGGCCAGGAGGACACGATCCTGTACTCCTCCTGCTTCGACGCCAACGGCGGGGTCTTCGAGACCCTGCTCGGCCCTGAGGACGCGGTGATCTCCGACGCCCTCAACCATGCCTCGATCATCGACGGTATCCGGCTCTGCAAGGCGGCCCGGCACCGCTATGCCAACCGTGACCTGGGCGAGCTGGAGCAGCGCCTCAAGGAGACCCAGGGTGCCCGCCGCCGGCTGATCGTCACCGACGGTGTCTTCTCGATGGACGGCTATGTCGCTCCTCTCGCGGAGATCTGCGACCTCGCGGACCGGTATGACGCGATGGTCATGGTGGACGACTCGCACGCGGTCGGTTTTGTCGGCCCCGGCGGCCGCGGCACTCCCGAGCTGGCGGGTGTCATGGACCGGGTGGACATCATCACCGGCACTCTGGGGAAGGCGCTCGGCGGGGCGTCCGGCGGCTACGTCGCCGCCCGGGCCGAGATCGTGGCGCTGCTGCGGCAGCGTTCCCGCCCCTATCTGTTCTCCAACTCCCTCGCTCCGGTGATCGCCGCGGCCTCGCTGAAGGTGCTCGATCTGCTGGAGTCGGCCGGGGAGCTGCGGGAGCGGCTGGCGGCCAACACCGCGCTGTTCCGCGGGCGGATGGCCGCCGAGGGCTTCGATGTGCTGCCCGGTGACCACGCGATCGCGCCTGTCATGATCGGCGACGCCGCGGAGGCCGGCCGGATGGCCGAACTCCTGCTGGAGCGCGGGGTCTATGTCATCGGTTTCTCCTATCCCGTGGTCCCGATGGGGCAGGCCCGGATTCGGGTGCAGCTCTCCGCCGCGCACACGGCCGAGGATGTGGAGCGGGCCGTGGCGGCGTTCGTCGACGCGCGCCGGGTACTGAAGGGCTGAGCCGTCCCGGGGCGCGGGCCCGGTGGTGGTCTCGATCGCGCTGTGGTCCATGGTGATCAGCGGGTCGGCCTGGTCCAGCGTGGTCGCAGCCGGTCGAGGAGGCCACGGGCGGCGGCGCGTCGGCGGGCGGTTGCCCGGGGCGCCGGTGTGGTGTGCGCCTCCGGCGGGTCCGTGCGGTGCGACCGGTCGGCCCCCGGGGGCGATGTGAGGGTCCGCGGCCGGGTGGCGCGGGGCTGCGGGGTCCTGTGGGCCGAAGTGCGCGGCGCCGGCCCCGTGGCGGCGGTCCGCGCGGGTGCCGTGGAGGGGTGGACGGCCCGGCGGGGTTCCCCGGTGAACCGGACGGGGTGCGCGCACGCCCCGGTGGTCCAGGAGGTCCCGGCGATCCCGGCCGGTCCGGGCCGGAACCGAAGCGGTGCTTGTTCCGCCCCCGGCCCTGGGGCCGGTCCGGAGGGGACGGGCGAGGGGGTCGTGTCGAGGGTTCCCGTTCCCGGTAGAGGAGTGTGCGGGAGTGCGGTTTCTTCGGCGCGTGCCCGGGTCAGTTCCCCGGCCAGGTGGGCGCGGAGCCGCCGGATCTCGTCCGGGTGGTCCGCGCGGGCGAGCCGTTCGGCTGTCTCACGGGCGGCGGCCGACCGTGAGCGGGTGCCGTCCACCGGGGGCAGCAGGCCGCGCAGCCGGGCGCGATCGACGGGAGCGGGCACCGTGTCGGCGAGGGTGTCGGGGTCGAGGGCGGAGGCGAGGGCTGCCGCCCGGGCCCAGGTGTCGTCCGCCGCGGCCCGCAGGAGCAGTTCGAGCCGCCGGGCCCGCCAGGTGCGGGGGCGGCGGTCCTCGCCCAGGTCGAGCAGGAGCCGGTCCCTCGGCGGTGTCCGGCCCGTCAGCAGGTCGGGGCGGGACCCGGCGAACTCGGTGAGCTCTTCCGCGAGGTAGAGCCAGACCACGGCGTGATAGCGGTTGATGTAGTACGTGATCGGTACGAGGTGGCCGGTGCGGGCGAGCCTGGTGAAGCGGGCCGGGGCGATGGCGAGCAGTTCGGCGCCTTCCCGGGTGCCCACGGTCCGTACCCGTTCGCGCAGGGCTTCGGGGAAGCCCGGTGCTCCGCGCAGTCGGTCGATCTCCTCGCGGGCGATGCGCCGGGGCCCGCCGGGGACCCCGGGCCGTACATGGCCTTCGGGCCCCGCGTGGGGCCCGGGTGCGGCGGGCTCGGTGCGGATGTGTCCGAGGCGGACCGCCAGGTCGAACTCGGCCCGCCTCAGCTCCAGCAGCCGGGCGGCGCCCGCCGGAGTCAGCCTCTCCTGAACTGTCATGGTCGTTTCCCCCCGTGAGCGGTGTGTGCTCTCGGTCACGACCATAGCCCCGGGTGAAAATGGGTGGAGCAGCCTGTGGATAACTCCTTTGGGAGGGTTGTTTTCGCAGGTCAGCGGCTGTCAACTATGGGTTGTCTCGCGGCGACGCTCAGATGTTCGCCGACGCGGTTGACCATGAGGGTCATCTCGTAGGCGATCTGGCCGACGTCCGCTTCCGCCTCGCTGAGGACACAGAGGCAGCTGCCGTCGCCCGCGGCGGTGACGAACAGGAGGGCCTCGTCGAACTCGACCATGGTCTGGCGGGCCCGTCCGGCGCGGAAGTGGCGGCCGGACCCCCGGGCGAGGGAGTGCAGACCGGAGGAGACCGCGGCGAGGTGCTCGGCGTCCTCGCGGGCGAGCCCTGTGCTCGCTCCCGTCACCAGGCCGTCGTTGGAGAGCACCAGCGCGTGCTTGATGTGCTCGATCCGCTTGGTCAAGTCGTCGAGCAGCCAGTCGAGTCCTTTGTTCAGCGGCATGGTCGGTCCTCCCCGCTCATATGTTCCCCGTGTTGCGGTAAGCCTTTCGTACCGGCGACGGCAGGGCAAGGCGCAACGGGGGGCGCCATCGCGCACATCGCCCCCGTACATTCGATCGGCATATTCGGCGTCACGGGTGACGGCGTCTTCCGCCGGACCCCGCTCCCGGGGTCCCGGAATGCGGCTGATGGAGCACACCGGGCGGGAACGGTCCGGGCAGGTCCTGGCCTTCCGGGGATATTCGTCGGTGGGGCCGACCGGGCGGGAAGAGGATACGGGGATGGCTCCTTTCCTGCTCACCGAACGTCTTTCGCTGCGCCCCCTCACCGCCCGTGATCTGCACCGGATCTGTGCCCTCGACAGCGATCCGGAGGTGATGCGTTATCTCACCGGGGGTGCGCCGGTCTCTCCGGAGGAGGTACGCGACAGGGTGCTGCCCCGGTTGACGCACACCGTCCCGTGTACGGGCCGCCCGGGATTCTGGGCGGCTGAGGAACGCGCCACGGGGGCCTTTCTGGGGTGGTTCGAGTTCCGGCCGCCGTGTGACGACAATGCCGCGGTCGCGGAATTGGGGTATCGACTGACGAGAGCTTCCTGGGGCCGCGGTTTTGCCACGGAGGGGGCGCGCGCCCTGGTCCGCAAGGGGTTCACCGAACTCGGTACGGAGCGGGTCTTCGCGACCGCCATGGCGGTCAACGCCGGTTCGCGCCGGGTCATGGAGAAGGCCGGTCTGCGGTATGCCCGCACCTTTTCCGGTGACTGGCCGGAGCCCATCGAGGGGTCGGAGCACGGCGAGGTGGAATACGCCCTGACCAGGAGCGAGTGGCAGCGGGCGAGGGCCGGGGCCACCGCCGCGCGCTGAGGACCCCGGGCGCCGCCCCGCCCCGGGGGCGGCGTCCGCTCAGCGCCCCAGTTCCTTGCGGGAGACCCTGCGCAGTCTGCGCCGCTGGCCGGGGTCGAGCATCAGATACGCCACCGCCGGTATACCGAGGACCACCAGCAGCGAGAACCACCCGATCCACGGCATCAGCAGCAGCCCGACGGCCACTCCCGCCAGAATGATCTTCGTGCGTGCCGTCATGGCGGTGCCTCCTCGTACGGCCGGGCCGTCCCCACGTGCGACGGCCTCCATATCGACAACGCGCGGGCGCTCCCCGCGGTTCCGGCCCGTGGACCCTACGGCCCCGGCGCCTCCCACGGCGATGCGCGGCGCAGGAAAGCCGACGGACGGCGGACGCTGGGCACGACACCGCGACACACGGACGCTGTGAGGGAGGTCACGGTCACGGAAGGCGGCACGGGCATCGATGTTCACGTATCCTCGGCGACTCCATCCCGGACTAGTCAAGTTTGAGGAATGCGTCATCGCTGTGCATCGGCCTTCTGCGGCAACGACCTCCCCCGACCCACTGACCACTCCCCACCCAGCCCCCTCCGTCCTGCCCGTCTCCTCCGATTCGCCCGCCCCGCTCGCCCACGCCTGCGCGGTGTTCCTCCCCGGCGACCCCGCACGCGCGGGGCGTGTCGCCTTCTGGGACCCCGAGGGCCTCTTGGACCTCCACGGCGCACTGCTCCCGGGCGGCCTCCCGGGCGGCACGAACGGGACCCTCACCGTGGTGGGTGACGATCTGTCCCTGCGGACGGTGCCCGCGCGCCTCCTTCCCGTGACCGAGGCGCTGCCGCTGCTCACCCGGGCACGCGCAGCGGACGGGACCTCCCCGGCCGTCGCCTTCTGGGGTGCCGCGACCGTGCTGGCGCTGCATCTGGCCGCGCGGGGGCTGCTGCTGCCCGGTCTCTCCGCCGGGGACCACGACTCCTGGCGGATGGGGCCGCTGGCCCCCGAGGACCTGGAGAGCGTCCGTGTTCTCGCCGCGTCGATGCCGCCCACCGCCCACGCCGTGCCGCTCGGCCACGGAGAGGACACGCCCGCCGGGGACGTCCCTCTGCTGCCGGACCCCGAGCGTCTGCTGCGGGCCTTCCTCGACGCGGTCGCCGATGTCCTGCCGCGTACCCCGGGCGCGGCGACGGCCGCCGGTGGTCCGGCGTTCGCGGCGACGGAACCCCGGCCCGCGCCCCTGCCCGGGCTGCGGGCCTGGGCGGCGGAGGTCGCCGCGGGCCACGACGCGGGCGTCCGGCTCTCCCTCCGCGTCGAGCTGGTCGATCCGGTCGAACCGGCCGGAGTGACGGAAGGGGTGGAAGGGACGGCCGTGGGCGGCGCGGAGCCCGGATTCCGGGCCGTCCTGCAGATCCACAGCGCGAGCGACCCCGGTGCCGTCGCGGACGCGGCGGACGTGTGGGCGGACGGGGACCGGGCCGACGGAGCGTTCGGAGCGCAGGCGCAGATGGACGCGCTGCTCGCCCTGCGCCGTGCGGTACACGCCTGGCCCGCGCTCACACCGCTGCTGGAGGCCACCGTGCCCGACGCGCTCCCCCTGGCCGACGAGGAGGTGGCCGAACTCCTCGGCGAGGCGGCGAGGGCGCTGGCGGCCTGCGGTACCCGGGTCCACTGGCCCCGCGAGCTGTCCCACCGGCTCACCGCACGGGCCGTCGTCGGGCTCACCGGCGACCAGGACGCCGCCGCCCCGGGTCCCGGGCACTCCGGCGGCCCCGCGGACGGTCACCGCGCGGGGGGCGGCGGAGCCCCGCAGGGGCGGACGTCCGCGCTGCCCTCGCTCTTCGGGGCGGGGGCCCCCTTCACCCTCCGCCGCCATCTCGCGCTGGGCGACCGGCCCCTGAGCCGGGAGGAGCTGGACCGGCTCGCCGAGACGAAGCGGCCCCTGGTCCGGCTGCGGGACCAGTGGGTCCTCGTCGACCCGGACGAGGTCCGGCGCGTCCGCGCGGCCGGGGACAGCGCCCTCTCGGCGGCCGACGCGCTGCACGCCGTGCTGACCGGCTCCGTCGAGCTGGACGGGCGTCCGGTGGAGGCAGAGGCGTCGAGCGCGTTCGCCCGGCTGCGGGACCGGCTCACCGCCCCGGAGGGGGACGGCGACAGTGTGGGACAGCCCGCCGCGCTCAGGGCCACCCTGCGCGACTATCAGCTGCGGGGTCTGAACTGGCTGCACCGGATCACCTCCCTCGGCCTCGGCGGCTGTCTCGCCGACGACATGGGCCTCGGCAAGACCATCACCGTCATCGCGCTCCATCTGCACCGGCAGACCGAGGCGGCGACCGCCGGGCCCACCCTGGTCGTCTGTCCCGCCTCCCTCCTGGGCAACTGGCAGCAGGAGATCGAGAAGTTCGCCCCCGGCACGCCCGTCCACCGATTCCACGGAGCGGCGCGGAGCCTGGAGGCACCGGCGACCGGCGCGGTCGTCCTGACGACCTACGGCACCATGCGCCTGGACGCGGAACGGCTCGGCGGCACCCCCTGGGGCCTGGTCGTCGCCGACGAGGCCCAGCATGTCAAGAACCCCTATTCGGCCACCGCGCGACAGCTCCGCGCGATCGGCGCGAAGGCCCGTATCGCGCTGAGCGGCACCCCCATCGAGAACAACCTCTCCGAGCTGTGGGCCATCCTCGACTGGGCGTCACCGGGTGTGCTCGGCCGGCTCGGCACCTTCCGCCGCACCTGTGCGCAGGCGGCGGAGAGCGGCGACCCGGTGGCGGCACAGCGGCTGTCGGCCCTGGTACGGCCGTTCCTGCTGCGCCGCCGCAAGTCCGACCCCGGTATCGCGCCGGAGCTGCCTCCGAAGACCGAGACCGACCACAGCGTCGGTCTCACTCCGGAGCAGGCCGGTCTGTACGAGGCGGTGGTACGGGAGACGCTGGACGCGGTCGCCGCGGCGCAGGGCATGGAACGGCGGGGTCTGGTGGTGCGGCTGCTGACCTCGCTCAAGCAGATCTGCAACCATCCGGCGCAGTACCTCAAGGAGGAGGAGCCCGTGCTCGGCGGGCGTTCCGGCAAACTGGAGCTGTTGGACGAACTCCTGGACACGATCGTGGCCGAGGGCGCGGGTGTGCTGGTCTTCACGCAGTACGTCCGGATGGCCCGGCTGCTGGAGAGTCATCTGGCGGCACGGGGCATCGCCGCGCAACTGCTGCACGGCGGCACTCCGGTGCCCGTTCGCGACGAGATGGTGACCCGTTTCCAGAACGGCGAGGTGCCGGTCTTCCTGTTGTCGCTGAAGGCGGCGGGCACGGGGCTCAACCTCACCCGGGCGGAGCATGTCGTCCATCTGGACCGCTGGTGGAACCCGGCGGTGGAGGCACAGGCGACGGACCGCGCGTACCGCATCGGGCAGACCCGTCCGGTGCAGGTGCACCGGCTGATCGCGGAGGGCACCGTCGAGGACCGGATCGCGGAGCTGCTGGCGCGGAAGCGGGAACTCGCGGACGCCGTGCTCGGCTCCGGCGAGGGCGCGCTCACGGAGCTGAGCGACGCGGAGCTGGCGGATCTGGTGCGGCTGCGCGAGGACGGGGGACAGCGATGAACCGCGCGTACCGCACGGATGACGGGCACGACGGAGAGGGCGTCGACACCACTGTGGACATGGACGGGATCGCCGGCCTGGACGGCATGGGCGGCTTCGACGGGCCGGACGACGAGGACGGCGCGGTGGGCGGGTCCGGCCGGGGCGGGCCGGCGTCCGGGGCGCACCAGGAGGAGCGGACCTTCGCCGCGCTGCCGCCGGTCTCCGGGCGCGGCTTCGCCGCGAGCTGGTGGGGCCGGGCATGGCTGACGGCCCTGGAGGACACGGCACTCGAATCCGACCAGCTCACCCGGGGCCGCAGGACGGCCCGGTCGGGCGCGGTCGGTGCAGTGTCGGTGCGGCCCGGCCGGGTCACCGCCGTGGTGCGGGACCGGGACGGAACCGGCCATCGCGCCGATGTGCTGCTCACGGAGCTGACGGACGCCGCCTGGGACCGTTTCCTGGACATGGCGGTGGACAGCGCCGGGCACATCGCCGCGCTGCTGGACCGGGAGATGCCTCCGCATCTCGTGGAGGACGCGGCGGCGGCGGGGGTCGAGCTGCTGCCGGGGATCGGTGACCTGGAGCCCGAGTGCGCGTGCGGGGCGTGGGACCTGTGTCCGCACACCGCGGCCCTCGCCTATCAGGTGGCGCGGTTGCTGGACCGGGACCCGTGGGTGCTGCTGCTGGTGCGGGGCCGCGGGGAGCACCGGCTCGTCGGTGAGTTGCAGGCGCGCAGTTCCGCCCGGGCGGCGCGGCCCGCGGACGAGGGGCGGCGGGTCCCGGGGCCGGAGGGGGTGCCCGCGGACGAGGCGTACGCCGCCGCCGGTCTGCTGCCGCGGCTGCCCGCTCCCCCGCCGGTGCCCGGCGGGCCGGGGACGCCGCCCTCCCTGGAGACCGGGAACGGGCCCGCCGGTGTCGACCCGGGGGCGCTGGAGTTCCTGGCCGCCGACGCGGCGGCGCGTGCCCGCGGGATGCTGCTGGCGGCGTCGGCCCCCGGGCACGGCGCGCAGCCGCTCGACCGTCCGCTGACGCCTGCTCAGGACGCGGTGCGGCTGGCGGCGGCGGAGCCGGGCGCGGCGGTGTTCGCGCGGCTCGCGGCCGGTACGGGGCGGCAGCGTGCGGGGCTGGAGGCGGCGGTACGGGCGTGGCGGGCCGGGGGCGTGGACGCGCTCGCCGTCCTCGACGGGGAGCAGGTTCCCGGGCCGGATGTCCTGGGACGGGCCGCGGCGGCCCTGGAGTCGGCCTGGGACGGGGTGGAGCGGCCCCGGCTGCGGGCCGCGGGGGCGGGGCGCTGGACGGTGGTGGGGCAGGACGCGCAACTGCGGGTCGGTTCCGACGGCCGCTGGTGGCCGTATCGCCGGGAGGCGGGGCGCTGGGTGCCGTCGGGGCCGGGGGCGGACGATCCGGCGGCGGTTCTCGCGGAGGCCCTGGGCGAGAGCGGCTGACCGAGCGGGTCGCGGCGGCTTCTTCCCGTTGTCCGTCGCGCGAAACGGGGTGGATTCGGTCAGCGCTCGCGTCGTCCGTGGCGGACCGGGGCCGGGCGCCCGTCGGCGGGGGGCCGGTGGGGGCTGTCGTCGAGGACGGTGCGGGGCGGGCAGCGGGTTCCCGCGCGGACCGCCCCGTCCCGGGGTGCTCCGGTGGGACGGAGGGCGGTGCGAGGGGGCGGCGGCGGACGGGGCGGCGCGACCGGGTGGACGGTCCCCCGCCGGTTTCCCCGGGCTCCCTCCGGCCTTCCTCGGCCGGACACGCGGTGCTCTCCCCCGGTCCGCGTCCCGGCCACCGGGCCACACGGGCCACACGGGCCGAACGGGCCGAACGGGCCGAACGGGCCACGGGATGATGGGACGGCGGACCGGGTGGATGCCCGGCGGGCCGACTGATCCGGTCGGGGGTAGCCCTCCCGTACCTCCGGGCGGCGCCTCCACAACCCCACCTCTTTATCACAGATGGGGCTGATTCGCGCCGAGTTGCGGTGAACTCCTTCCCGCCGCCCCGCCACGGCCGTACGGTGGTGCCGCCCCAACCGGTTCACCCCTGTCCCCGTCACCACCGCCCTCATCCTCGCCCCCGTGTGAACACCGTGCAGACGCCACCGCCGCCGATATGTGCGTCACCGACGTCACCGACGACGCCGACGACACTGACGGCCCCGACGACACCGATGTCGCTGATGACACCGCAGTCACCGACTCCGACACCACCGACACGGTGGAGTGCCGACGTCCCCGGCGAACCGCCGCCGGCAGGGGATGCTGCTGGCGTCCTCCCCCGGTCCCGCGCGGCGGGAGGGCATTGCCCGCCTCCCCGTCCCCGACCGTCTGGAGAGGTCCCATGGACCGCAGAGAAGTGCTCAGGGCCGCCGCGGTGGCGTCCACCGGAGCCGCCCTGTCGCCCCTGGCCCGCGCCCACGCGGCAGTCGGGCGCTCCCCGTCGCCGTCGGCGCCGACCGACCACCCCGGAGCCTTCTGGGCACCCGCGGCGCCCGCCAACCGCACCGCGTCGGAACGCCCCTCGGCGTACCCGATCACCCATGTGGTCGTCCATGTCACGCAGGAGACCTTCGCCGACACCCTCGCCATCTTCCAGAATCCGGCCCGGCGGGTGTCCGCGCACTATGTGGTGCGGTCGTCGGACGGGTCCCTGGCCCAGTGCGTACGGGAACGGGACATCGCCTGGCACGCGGGCCACTGGGGGTACAACACGCGCAGCGTCGGCATCGAGCACGAGGGCTGGGTGGACGAACCGTCCTTCTTCACCCCGGCCCTCTATGAGCGGTCGGCGGCGCTCACCGCGGCGATCTGCGAGCGGTACGGCATCCCCAAGGACCGTACGCACATCATCGGCCACCACGAGGTCCCCGGCGCCACGCACAGCGACCCGGGACCCCACTGGGACTGGACCGGCTATGTCCGGCTGGTCAACCTCTCCTGACCCGGCGGCGGACGCGACCGCGGACCGCCGTCGGCGGCACCCCCGGGGGTCCCGGCGCGCCCCCGGGCGCCCGCGTCCGCACGGATGCGCGGGCACCGGCGGGGAAAGGCTCCCGCTATGAGCGACGCGACCGAGGGATGGGTGGCTCTGGAGTCCGGTGCCGATCCGGGCACGCGCAGCGCCGAGCTGCGGCGGGCGTACGACGTCTACCGGAGCGCGGGACGGGTCGAGGGGCCCGTGCGCCCGGTCGTGGCCGAGTCCTGGCGCCGCTCGGCGCGTGCCCGGGTGTGCCCGGAGGGCATCGCGGGCGTCGAACTCGACGACGACGCCCTCGCCGCCCACCGGGAGGAACACCCGCTGGCCCGGGTGATGCCGGTGATCCGTGAGCTGACCGGGGGTTACGCCCGGGACGGCGACCATCTGGTGGCGGTCTGCGACGCCCACGGGCGGCTGCTGTGGGTGGACGGGCCGGCCGCGACCCGGCGCCAGGCGGATCTGATGAACTTCGTGCCCGGTGCCCGCTGGGCCGAGTCGGCGGCCGGGACCAACGCGCCGGGGACGGCGCTCGCCGTCGACCGTCCGGTCCAGGTGTTCGCGGCCGAGCACTTCTGCCGCCCCGTCCACCCGTGGACCTGCGCCGCGGCGCCCATCCACGACCCGGCGAGCGGACGGCTGCTCGGTGCCGTCGACATCACCGGCGGGGACCGGCTGGCGCACCCGCACAGTCTGGCGTTCATCGGCGCGGTCGCCCGGGCGGCCGAGTCCCAGCTCGCCCTGCTGGCGCCGCCGCCGGACCCGGGGAGCGCGCAGCTGCGGGCGCTGGGCCGGGACGAGGCCCTGCTGACGGCGGGCGGGCTCACCACCCGTCTCAGCCGCCGCCACAGCGAGATCCTGGTGCTGCTCGCGCACCGCCCCGAGGGGATCTGCGGGGACGAGCTGCTGGTCGAACTGTACGAGGACGAGTCGGTGACGCCGGTGACGCTGCGGGCCGAACTGCACCGGCTGCGGGGGCTGCTCGGGCCGGACGCGCTCCGGTCCCGGCCGTACCGGCTCACCCAGCGGGTCGACACGGACTTCGGCACGGTGAGCCGGCGGCTGGCATCGGGGGCGGTCACGGGGGCGCTGGGTGCCTACGCGGGGCCGCTGCTGCCCGCGTCCCGGGCGCCCGCGGTGGTGAGGTTGCGGCGGCGGCTCGCCGATCAGCTGCGGGCGGCGCTCATCGCGCGCGGCGATCCGGGGCTGTTGCGGGACTGGGCGTACAGCCCCTGGGGGGAGGAGGATCTGCCGGTGTGGCGCGCGCTGGCCTCCGTGCTGCCCGCACCGCAGCGGCCCTCCGCGCTGGCCAGGGTCCGGGAGTTGGACGGCGGCCTCCGCTGGGCCTGACGGCCCGCGGTCCGTGCCCGGCCGGATGCTTCTGCGGTCGGGCGTGCCGGTGTGCCCGGGGCCGGGGGTATGGGGCGGCCCGGCCCGGGTACCAGCCCGTTGCCGAAGGCCGCATGCCCGACGTCCGCGGCCCGACGCCCAGCGCCCGATGCCCGATGCCCGATGCCCGACCGTAGCGAACCGGAGGAGACCGGATGCCGGAGCTGTTCATCGGCGGTGACTGGACGAGCGCGCTCGACGGACGGCGGCGGGAGATCCGCTGCCCGGCCGACGGCACCCTCGTCGCGACCGTGGACGAGGCGGGGCCCGAGGACGTGTCGGCGGCGATCGGCGCCGCGCGTGCCGCCTTCGACCGGGGCACCTGGCCGCACACCCCGGCGGCCGAACGGGGCGCGCTGCTGCTGCGGGTGGCCCGGCTGTTGGAGCGCGACCGGGCCGCGCTCGCCCGCGCCGAGTCCCTGGACACCGGGAAACGGCTGGTCGAGAGCGAGTACGACCTGGACGACGTCGTGGCCTGTTTCCGGTACTTCGGCGCGCTGGCGGCCTCCGACGGCGGTGGCCGGATCATTGCCACGGGGAAGCCCGCCGTCGACAGCCGGGTGGTGCACGAGCCCGTCGGTGTCTGCGCGCTGATCACCCCGTGGAACTATCCGCTGCTCCAGGTGGCCTGGAAGGTCGCTCCGGCGCTGGCCGCCGGGAACACGTTCGTCCTCAAGCCCAGCGAGCTGACCCCGCACACCGCGATCGGGCTGATGCGGCTGCTGGCCGAGGCGGGGCTGCCGGACGGGGTCGCCAATCTGGTCCCCGGTACCGGCACCGGGGCGGGTGCCCCGCTCTGCGCCGATCCCCGGGTCGACATGGTGTCGTTCACCGGCGGGCTCGCCACCGGGCGGCGGGTGATGGCCGCCGCCGCGGCCACGGTGAAGAAGGTGGCGCTGGAGCTGGGCGGGAAGAACCCGAACATCGTCTTCGCCGACGCCGCCTTCGACACCGCCGTGGACCATGCCCTCACCGCGGCCTTCCTCCACTCGGGGCAGGTCTGCTCGGCGGGGGCGCGGCTCCTGGTCGAGGACGTGCTGCACGACCGTTTCGTGGACGCGGTGGTCGCGGGGGCGGAGCGGATACGGATGGGCGGGCCGTTCGACCCCCAGGCGCGCACCGGTCCGCTGATCTCGGCGGCGCACCGGGAGAAGGTGGAGGCGTATGTGGCGGCGGGGGTGGCGGAGGGCGCGGTGCTGCGCTGCGGCGGGCGCAGACCCGACGACCCGGCGCTGCGCGGGGGTTTCCACTATCCGCCGACGGTCCTGGACGAGTGCACCGCCGCCATGTCGGTGGTGCGGGAGGAGTCCTTCGGTCCGGTGCTCACGGTGGAGCGGTTCCGGACGGAGGACGAGGCGGTCGCGCTCGCGAACGACACGGTCTACGGGCTCGCGGGCGCGGTCTGGTCGCAGGACACCGGGCGGGCCCGGCGGGTGGCGTCCCGGCTGCGCGCGGGGACGGTCTGGATCAATGATTACCACCCGTATG
The DNA here is from genome assembly GCF_005519465.1 of Streptomyces clavuligerus. Taxonomy (NCBI): domain Bacteria; kingdom Bacillati; phylum Actinomycetota; class Actinomycetes; order Kitasatosporales; family Streptomycetaceae; genus Streptomyces; species Streptomyces clavuligerus. The sequence goes on from NZ_CP027858.1 coordinate 48,114, forward strand.
TGCCGCAGGCGGAGTGGGGCGGGATGAAGCGGTCGGGGGTGGGGCGGGAGCTCGGGCCCGCGGGGCTCGCGGAGTACCAGGAGACCAAGCACGTCTGGCACAATCTCGCGCCGCGTCCCCAGGGGTGGTTCGCATGACCTCCGGCGCTCACGTCCCGGGCCCCCTCCCCGGCCCGGGGGACGGCGCCCGGGACGGCACGGGCCCCGCCGATGGGACGGGCCCCGGCACCGCAGCGGGCCCCGCGCGCGGTACGGGCGACCCCGCCGCCGGAACGGGCACCACGGGCGGTACCAGACCCGAGGGCGGTACGGGCGGCACGGGGAGCACGGGTTCCGGCCGGGACGACGCGGCCCTCGCGCTGCTCGGCTACCGCCCCTCCGGGCTGCGCCGCAGCCTCGGTTCGTTCCATACCTTCGCCGCCGGTATCAGCTATATCTCCATCCTCACCGGCACCTTCCAGCTCTTCTATTTCGGTGTCGGTTTCGGCGGACCCGCCTACTGGTGGTCCTGGCCGCTGGTGTTCGCCGGACAGCTCATGGTCGCCCTCTGCTTCTGTGAGCTGGCGGCGCGCTATCCGGTGGCGGGCTCGGTCTACAACTGGGCCAAGACGCTGGGCGGTCCGCACATCGGCTGGCTCGGCGGCTGGATGATGCTCACCGCGACGATGGTGACGCTGGCGGCGGTGGCCCTCGCGTACCAGATCACGCTGCCGCTGATCGACCAGCGGTTCCAGTTGGTCGGCGAGACGGGGAACGCCGCCGACAGCGCCGCCAACGCGGTGCTGCTGGGCTCGGTGCTGATCACGTTCTCCACGCTGGTGAACGCGTTCGGCGTACGGCTGATGGCCCGGATCAACTCCGCGGGCGTCCTGGTGGAACTGATCGCCGCCGTGGCGCTGGTGGCGCTGCTCGCCACGGAGGTGACCCGGGGGCCGGGCGCGGTGCTCATGGAGACCCGGGGCAAGGGCTCGGGCGATGCCCTCGGCTGGTTCGGGGCGTTTCTGACCGCGTCACTGGCCTCGGCCTATGTCATGTACGGCTTCGACACGGCGTCCTCGCTGGGCGAGGAGTCCCGCGACCCGGGCCGCAACGCGCCCCGGGCCATCCTGCGCGCGCTGGTCGCCTCGTTCGCGCTCGGCGGGCTGATTCTGCTGCTGGCCCTGATGGCGGTGCCGGATCTCGGCGCGCCCGGTCTGTCGGCCCAGGGGCTCCAGTACGTGGTGCTGGAGACCCTGGGGCCCACGGTCGGCGAGATCGTCCTGTGGTGTGTGGTGGTGGCGGTCACCGTGTGCATGCTGGCGGTGCAGGCGGCGGGCATCCGGCTGATGTTCGCGATGGCCCGGGACGACAATCTGCCCGCCGGGCGGCTGCTCTCGCGCGTCAGCCCCCGGTTCGGCACCCCGGTCCTCCCGGCGGTGGTGCTCGGGGTGGTGGGGGTGGCGGTCCTGGTGCTCAACATCGGGCAGCCGCAGATCTTCTCGGTGCTCACCAGTATCGCGATCATCATGGTCTATCTGGCGTATCTGCTGGTCACGGTCCCCCAGTTGATCCAGCGGCTGCGCGGGCGGTGGCGGCCCGCCGAGGGCGCCTTCTCGCTGGGCCGCTGGGGGCTGCCGGTGAACGTGGTCGCGGTGGTGTGGGGCGCGGCGATGTCGCTGAACCTGGCCTGGCCGCGGGCCGAGGTCTACAACGCCACCGGCGAGCAGCACTGGTATCTGCGCTGGGGGGCGTTCCTGTTCATCGGGGCCGTGGCGCTCGGTGGCTTCGCCTACTACTGGGGGGTGCAGCGCCACCGTACGGGGGTGCGGGAGGAGCACCGCGCCCCGCAGTCGCCGCCCCCGGTGTCCTGAACCGTTCCGAACGGTCCTGAGCGGCCGGGGCGCGCGGCCCTTCCCGCCGGTGTCCGCCGCGCCCGCCGCTCATCGTCTGCCGGGCCGGCGCCTGCCGGCGCCCGCCGGTGTCCCCTGCTCCGCTGTCTTCCGGTCCCAGCCCTGTCCTCGGAGGTGGCCCATGTCCCTGTCGGCGTCGCACGGTTCCGTTCCTGTGTACGACTATGTGGTGGTCGGCGGTGGTACGGCGGGATCGGTCGTCGCCGCGCGGCTCTCGGAGGACCCCGGTGTCAGCGTCTGTGTCCTGGAGGCGGGGCCGTCCGACGCCGGGGACGAGAGCGTCCTGCGGCTCGACCGCTGGATGGAGCTGTTGGCCTCGGGGTACGACTGGGATTATCCGGTTGAGCCGCAGCCCCGGGGGAACAGCTTTCTGCGGCACTCGCGCGGCAAGGTGCTGGGCGGCTGTTCCTCGCACAACTCGTGCATCGCGTTCTGGGCCCCGGCGGAGGATCTGGACGAGTGGGCCGCGCTGGGGGCGAGGGGGTGGGGCGCCCTGGAGTGTTTCCCGTTCTTCCGGCGGCTGGAGAACAATGACGCGCCCGGTGACCACCACGGGCGTTCGGGTCCTGTGACCATCCGCACGGTGCCGCCGGCCGATCCCTGCGGCCGGGCCCTGCTCGCCGCCTGTGCGGCGGCGGGCATACCGACCACTCCGTTCAACACCGGTTCCACGGTGGTGCGGGGGGCGAACTGGTTCCAGATCAACGCGTACGAGGACGGGACCCGGGCCTCGTCGTCGGTCGCGTATCTCCATCCCGTCCTGGGCAGGCGGGGGCTCGATGTCCGGACCGGGGTCCAGGCCAAGCGGCTGCTGCTGGACGCGGAGGGGCGCTGTGAGGGGGTCGAGTTCCTGCTGCCGGACGCACGCGGTACCGGGGCGGTGCGGGCGCGGCGCGAGGTGGTCGTCTGCTGTGGCGCGATCGACTCGCCGAAGCTGCTGATGCTGTCGGGGATCGGTCCGGCCCGGCATCTGCGGGAGACGGGGGTCGCGGTGCGCGTGGACTCCCCGGGGGTGGGTTCCCGGCTCCAGGACCATCCCGAGGGGCTGGTCATGTGGGAGGCGCGCCGTCCGATGGTGACCTCGTCCACCCAGTGGTGGGAGATCGGTGTCTTCGCGGACACGGAACCGGGTCTGGACCGGCCGGACCTGATGTTCCACTACGGGTCGGTGCCGTTCGATCTGAACACGTACCGTCGCGGCTATCCGACGTCCGACAACGCCTTCTGTCTCACGCCGAATGTCACCCGGTCGCGTTCGCTGGGCACGGTGCGGCTGCGGACCCGGGACTTCCGCGACAAGCCGATGGTCGACCCCCGGTACTTCACCCATGAGCACGACGTCCGGGTGATGCTGCGTGGGCTGCGGCTGGCACGCGAGATCGTGGCGCGGGCGCCGATGGCCGAGTGGGCGGGGCGGGAGCTGGCGCCGGGGCCCGGGGCCCGCTCGGACGAGGAGCTGTTCGCGTATGTCCGGGAGACGCACAACACCGTCTACCATCCGGCGGGCACGGTGCGGATGGGCGCGGCGGAGGACCGGGACGCCCCGGTGGACGCCCGGCTGCGGGTGAAGGGGGTACGAGGGCTGCGGGTGGCGGACGCGTCGGTGATGCCGGTGCTGACCACCGTCAATCCGTGCATCACGACGATGATGATCGGTGAGCGGTGCGCGGATCTGATCCGGGCGGACCACCGCTGAGCCGGGAGCGGGGCGGCGAGCGGGCCGGGAGGGGGCTCCGGGTGCGGTCCGGCGAGGCGCAACCTCCTTGCAACCTCCCGGCTCCTAGCCTCGCCGTGTAGTCGTCCGACGACGGAGGGCGATGACCCCCGGCTCCGTCGGACGAGCCGTCGAAGCGTCAGCAGAGTCATCGGGAGGCTCAGTACATGACCCGTTTCGCAGCACCGGGCAGCGAGGGCGCGATCGTCTCCTACCGGTCCCGCTATGACCACTGGATCGGCGGGGAGTACGTCGCACCGGCCCGGGGCGAGTACTTCGAGAACCCGAGTCCGGTGAACGGCCTGCCCTTCACCGAGATCGCCCGGGGAACCGCGGAGGACGTGGAACGCGCCCTCGACGCGGCGCACGCCGCGGCTCCCGCCTGGGGTCGTACGGCGCCCGGGGAGCGTGCCGGCGTCCTGCTGAGGATCGCCGACCGGATGGAGGCGCATCTGACGGAGCTGGCGGTCGCGGAGAGCTGGGAGAACGGCAAGCCGGTACGGGAGACCCTGGCGGCCGATCTCCCGCTGGCGATCGACCACTTTCGCTATTTCGCGGGGTCGCTGCGCGCCCAGGAGGGTACGCTCAGCGAGCTCGACGACGACACCGTCGCCTACCACTTCCATGAGCCGCTGGGGGTGGTCGCCCAGATCATCCCGTGGAACTTCCCGATCCTCATGGCCTCGTGGAAGCTGGCCCCGGCGTTGGCGGCGGGCAACGCGGTCGTCCTCAAGCCCGCGGAGCAGACCCCGGCGTCCATCCATGTATGGCTGGATCTCGTCGCCGATCTGCTGCCCGACGGTGTGCTGAACATCGTCAACGGTTTCGGTGTGGAGGCAGGCAAACCGCTGGCGTCCAGCCCTCGGGTGGCGAAGATCGCGTTCACGGGTGAGACCACCACCGGCCGGCTGATCATGCAGTACGCCTCCGAGAACATCAAACCGGTCACCCTGGAGCTGGGCGGCAAGTCGCCGAACATCTTCTTCGACGACATCTGGGCCGCCGACGACGAGCTGCGTGACAAGGCCCTCGAAGGCTTCACGATGTTCGCGCTCAACCAGGGCGAAGTGTGCACCTGCCCGTCGCGGGCCCTGATCCAGAGCGGGCACTACCGGGAGTTCCTGGAGGCGGGGGTCGCCCGGACCGAGCTGATCGTGCCCGGCCATCCGCTGGACACGGAGACGATGATCGGCGCGCAGGCGTCGCACGACCAGTTGGAGAAGATCCTCTCCTATCTGGACATCGGCCGGCAGGAGGGAGCGAAGGTCCTGACCGGCGGTGAACGCATCACCTACGACGGCGAGATGGCGGGCGGCTACTACGTCCAGCCGACGATCTTCGAGGGCGACAACCGGATGCGGGTCTTCCAGGAGGAGATCTTCGGCCCAGTGGTCGCGGTGACGTCCTTCTCGGACTTCGACGACGCCATCAAGACCGCGAACGACACCCTGTACGGCCTGGGGGCGGGGGTGTGGACCCGTGACATCTCCACCGCGTACCGGGCGGGCCGGGCGATCCAGGCGGGTCGCGTATGGACGAACTGTTATCACGCCTATCCCGCGCATGCCGCGTTCGGCGGTTACAAGCAGTCGGGGATCGGGCGGGAGGGCCATCGGATGATGCTGGACCATTACCAGCAGACGAAGAATCTTTTGGTGTCATATTCACCGAAGAGGCTGGGTTTCTTCTAGGAGCTGGAAAAGGGCGCCTGACCTGGGATGATTCCCGTCAGGCGCCCTTGGTGTCACCAAGGCGGGCGGCTGGTGTGCCCGCGTGCCGCGGCGAGGGACGTGGCGCAGTGGCGGAAGAGAACCTGGATGCTCTGTCCCGCCCGGCGTCCGGTCCCAGCGCTGCTCGATGTATTCCTGTGCCAGGCCGTACCAGGTGGTGCGCCGCTCCCGGGCTCGCAGCCCGCAGGCGGGCAGCCCGCTGTGCGGATCGAACGGCTCGCCGTCGCGGGCGGCGGTCATCAGTGTGGCGCGACGACTCTCCGCGAGTCCTCTGGTGGCGAAGGACGCGGAATTCTCACGGCCGCTGACGGTCCAGCGGACCCCGAAGCCCTTCCGCCGGTCGGCGCGCTCGCGTATTTCCCGGAAATCGGACCCTGTAGCTCATCGCCATTCACGCGTGTCCCTTTCGCGGGCATCCCACCACTTGTCCAGGTCGGCGCGGCGGCAGCGCAGTTCTCCATTGGGCAGTTCAATCATGCGTGGTGCGGCGCCCCGGGCCCGGACGCGGTAGAAAACCGACGGGCTCGTGCGGATCTCCGCGAGGACTTCGGAGAATGTGAGTGCAGGGGACGTGTCATGGCTTCCTTCCGCCCCGCTGGGAACCCGCCGACGCCGACGCGTAGAGAGCCCTGAGCCCGCCCCGCACCCTGTACCGGGCGCGCCCGTGATGTCACTGCCGAGCGGTCGACTCCGACCTCGAACGCGGCCTGCCCCACACCCACCGGGCCCAGGAACCAGGCCCAACCCGGCGCCGAAACCAGCCGCTTCTTCCACCGCCGGCGATATCAACCCACATCGTGCACGGATACTCCGGCGGCCGAAACATCCGCCGCATCATCAATGAGTAAAACCCATGAATTTCTGATCAATAAACCCGGACAGCGGAATTCGATCAACGCGACGGGCACCGCGATCATAGCAAGGGTTCGTTTTGGCCATCACTGCTGCCCCGGTGCGTCTGACATTCAGTCGGCTCCAGGGCGCTTACCCCATTTTGAGAGTGATTCCGGCCATGCAATGGGGGCATACTTGATTTCCCAACGACCGTATGACGTAAAGTGTTCGTACTTGCGAATCAGTAGACGTCTGCTCCTATGAAGGGACAGCCACCTGATTACCGCGCTTCCTGCATGACGGGCCGACTTCCTGTTGGTCGGCTTCACCAGCCCTCGGGGTCCCCTCGTTGCCACCGCCTCTGAGCACCGGAACATTGAGGCGCTGCTCGAACAAGTCCCTCGGCCGGTACGTGACGCACACACCACCAGTGACGAGGAAGGGCACCGCAATCATGAGCACCTTGACCAACGCGGCCAGACCTGAGCTGGACCTGCTCGCCAACCGCCGTGCCGTCGAGACCTGCCTTGAGGGCTTCCTCGTGGGCAAGCAGCGCGCTGCCGCTGAGCACTGCATGCCTGCCGAAGTCGTGCAGACCCTGCGCAACTTCGTGTTCGCGGGTGGGAAGCGGCTCCGCCCGCTGCTGTGCATCTGCGGCTGGTACGCAGGCGGCGGCGCGGGCGACATGGCCGCTGTAGTGCAGGCCGCCGCGTCCTTGGAGATGTTCCATGCCTTCGCTCTGATCCATGACGACCTCATGGACCACTCCGACACCCGCCGCGGCAAGCCCACCGTCCACCGTTCCCTCGCCGCACACCACAGCGCGCTCCGCGGTCAGGAGGCCGCCTCGCACCTCGGCACCGGCGGCGCGATCCTCGTCGGAGACCTTGCTCTGGCCTGGTCCGATGAACTTCTGCACACCGCGGGCCTGACCCCCGACCGCCTGGCGGCGGTCCTGCCGGTGATCGACGGCATGCGGACCGAGGTGATGTACGGGCAGTATCTTGACCTTTGCGCTGCCGGTGACCCGACTCTGGATCTCGACGCCGCGCTGACCGTTGCCCGCTACAAGACCGCCAAGTACACCTGTGAGCGGCCCCTGCACATAGGTGCCTCCCTCGCGGGCGCCGGCCTCGCTGTTCTGGAAGCCTGCACCGCCTACGCTCTCCCGCTCGGTGAGGCGTTTCAGCTGCGCGACGACCTTCTCGGCGTCTACGGCGCTCCCGAACAGACCGGCAAACCCGTGCTCGACGACCTCCGGGGCGCCAAACACACCGTGCTCCTCGCCCTCGCCCTCCAGCGCGCCGATGCGGCCCAGCGCAAGGTCCTCCACCTGCTGCTCGGCAATCCGGGCCTGGACGAGCACGACGCTGTCCGGATCAGGGGCATCCTCACCGCGACCGGCGCTCGCGCTGAAGTCGAGCGCCTGATCCGAAACCGCCATGCGCAGGCACATCAAGCTCTCGATCAGGCATCTTTCCCGCCTTCCACCGCCCGAACGCTTCGCCGGATCGCTGATGCGGCAACGGTCAGGGCTGCATGAACACACAGTCCTGCCACCGCGCCACCGGGTCGTGCCCGCAGCTTCCTGTGGCCACCGCGCGGGCGTCGACCGCGTCGCGCGGCTCTCCCTGACCACGCGCTCAGCGTACGGGCCGATGGAGACGGTGGACGCCCTGAAGGACGAAGGTCCCCGGCCTGATCCCGCCGCCGGGCGACACCATCCGCCGGGGCACGCCGAGGACACCGGGCTCCGGCCCGAAGACGTCACCACAGTCGGCCTGGTCCCCGACGCGTCGATCGCCTCCTCGCCCCCAAGGAGCCCCGCCGCGAGCCGCACACGAAAACCGCCGATCATTGGGAAGGTGCCGGTACCGTATGACATTGCCCGACGCGCATGATGCCCCTCCGCCTCAGATACGACAGCGGACCCTTGTCGATGAGGCGACGCAACTCCTCACGGAGTCGGCCGAGGACGCCTGGGGTGAGGTGTCCGTGTCCGAGTACGAAACGGCGCGGCTGGTGGCCCACGCCACCTGGCTCGGCGGTCACGCCACACGGGTGGCCTTCCTGCTGGAGCGGCAGCATGAGGACGGCTCGTGGGGCCCGCCCGGCGGGTACCGTCTCGTACCCACGCTGAGTGCCGTACACGCCCTGCTCACCTGTCTGGCGTCTCCCGCGCAGGACCACGGAGTGCCTCATGACCGGCTCCTGCGCGCAGTTGACGCGGGCCTGACGGCACTGCGTCGTCTTGGGACGAGCGACAGCCCGCCGGACACCATTGCGGTCGAACTGGTCATACCCTCGCTCCTTGAGGGCATCCAGCACCTCCTGGACCCGGCGCACCCGCATTCCCGACCCGCTTTTTCGCAACACCGCGGCAGCCTCGTCTGCCCCGGGGGCCTCGACGGCCGCACGCTGGGGGCCTTGCGCTCCCACGCCGCAGCCGGCACACCTGTCCCGGGCAAGGTGTGGCACGCCTCGGAAACCTTGGGGCTATCGACCGAGGCAGCCTCCCACCTTCAACCCGCCCAGGGCATCATCGGTGGCTCCGCCGCCGCGACAGCAACATGGCTCACCAGGGTCGCCCCGTCGCAACAGAGCGACAGCGCACGGCGCTACCTGGAAGAACTCCAGCACCGATACAGCGGCCCGGTGCCCTCCATCACCCCGATCACCTATTTCGAACGGGCCTGGCTGCTCAACAACTTCGCTGCCGCGGGGGTTCCATGCGAGGCTCCGGCAGCCCTTCTCGACAGCCTGGAGGCAGCGCTCACACCACAGGGCGCTCCAGCGGGTGCGGGACTGCCGCCGGACGCGGATGACACCGCCGCCGTTCTGCTGGCGCTTGCCACGCACGGCCGCGGGCGCCGTCCCGAGGTCCTCATGGACTACCGCACGGACGGCTACTTCCAGTGCTTCATCGGCGAACGCACCCCTTCCATCAGCACCAATGCCCATGTCCTGGAGACGCTCGGTCACCACGTCGCCCAACACCCTCAGGACAGGGCCCGATACGGCTCAGCCATGGACACCGCATCAGCGTGGCTCCTCGCGGCTCAGAAGCAGGATGGCAGCTGGCTCGACAAGTGGCACGCCTCCCCCTACTACGCCACCGTCTGCTGCACCCAGGCACTGGCAGCCCACGCTTCCCCTGCCACCGCCCCCGCACGGCAGCGTGCTGTGCGGTGGGTGCTGGCAACACAACGCTCGGACGGCGGCTGGGGCCTGTGGCACTCCACGGTCGAGGAGACCGCCTACGCCCTGCAGATCCTCGCCCCACCTTCCGGCGGCGGGAACATCCCCGTGCAACAGGCGCTCACCAGGGGGCGCGCCCGCCTCTGCGGCGCTTTGCCGCTGACTCCCCTATGGCATGACAAGGACCTGTACACGCCGGTACGTGTCGTCCGCGCCGCCCGTGCCGCCGCCCTGTACACCACCCGTGACCTGCTTCTGCCGCCCCTGTGAAGACGAGGCTCCACCATGGCATCGACCCACGTCGGACACACCTCGATGGAGTACCTGCCCACCCCGGCCCAGTGCGCGCCCCTCAGCGTACTCGCCCTGCAATTGCTGGCCGACCTGCAAGCGTGGACCGCGAAGCATCCGCGGGTGAAGGCCACCCCCGTGGCAGCCATGGCGCTGTCCACAGCGACGATCAGCCCGTGGCGAACCCTCCACGAGCTGCGCTGGTGCGCCCGCATCTGTGTCTGGGCGTACGCCCTGGACGACTACACAGAGGACGAAGCCGTCACGGAGACACAACTGGACGAGATACTCACCCGTTGCAGTGCGGTCGTGCGTACGGGCGTACCCGACACCGCGCACCCCCTGCTCGATGCCTTGTCCGAGATCCAGGAGCAGTTCTCCCGTTTCCCGCTGTACCCGGCGCTGGCGGATCTGTGGACCGACAGGTTCGACCGCTGTATGCAGGGATTGCGCTACGACTGGCGAACCGGGCACGCACGGTCGCAGTGCCCCGGCCAAGAGTTTCCCGTGGCGGACTACTTGGAGCACAAGGACAGCTCCCTTGTATGGACCACGCACATGCCCCGGTGGATCTCCTCCACGGACCCGTGCCTGCCCAGCCGCCTGGACGCCCTGGTACCAGCCCTCGATGACTTCGCCACCGCCGTACGGCTCGCCAACGACCTGGGCACCATCGGCTGGGAGAGCGGCCAGAACGGCCAGAACAACGTCTTCATGTACGGCGTCACCCCTGACTGGGTGCGTCGTGAGCGCGACGCCCGCGTGACCGCCGGCCGCGCCCGGCTCGCGCCCTTGCTCGCCGAGAACAATCCTGCCGCCATCGAATCGGTCCGCCTCGCCGAATGGGCCGTGGCCTTTTACGACCTCGCAGACTTCCGCGACGCACACACCTCGCGTCCAACCCCCGCGGAAGACGCCGCACCAGGGTGACATCACCCGGTCTCGAAGGAGACCTCAGCCTGTCGCTACGACGCCGCCACCACCCGAGAGGACGTCATGACCACGCAGAAGCATGACTCGTCGACAACAGGCAACTTCACCACCGGACGCGCCCCGGGAGCACTGCCACTGATCGGCCATGCAGGACATCTGATGCGACGTCCCATCACATTCCTGGAGTCGTTGTCGACATACGGCGATCTGGTGGAGATTCGCATCGGGACACAACGGGCGTATGTGCCGTGCCACCCGGAGCTCCTCCGGCAGGTGCTGACCGATGATCGCACCTTCGACAAGGGCGGAGTGATCATCGAAAGGTTCCGAAGCGTCCTGGGCAACGGCTTGGGAACGTGCCCGCACAGTGATCATCGTCGGCAGCGCCGGCTCATGCAGCCCGCCTTCAGCAAGGCAAGGCTGGAGGAATACTCGGCGGTGATGCGGCAGGAGATCACCGCCCTGTCCGGCTCCTGGCAGGAAGGTCAGGAAATCGATGCGTTCGCTGTACTCTACGGCCTGGGCCTGCGCGTAGTCGTACGCACTCTGCTCTCGTCCGACCTCGACGACCCCACGGTGGAGCAGGTACGCCACTCCTTCGAGAGGACGCTGCATGAATTCCTCCCACGGACGATCATTCCGCAGCAGATACAACAGTTGCCTCTTGCCGTGAACCGCCGCTACCACCAGGAGCTCCAAGCTCTTGATGAGGTGGTGAACCGCATCATCGCGGACTGCCGAGATGCCGGGCTGGAGCGGGGAGGTCTGCTGGCGACGTTGACTGCGAGCCATGCGGGCGGCGGGGTTCCCATGGACGACTCGGAGATCCACGACCAGGTCATCACCATGCTGCTGGGCGGGTCCGAAAGCACGGGCACCACCCTGACATGGGCCCTGTACCTGCTGTCCCAGCACCCTGAGATCGAAATGCGGCTCCACGAAGAAGTGGACACCGTCCTGAACGGCAGACCTGCCGACTGGAACGACCTGCCCAACCTATCGCTCACCCACAACATCATTACCGAAACACTGCGCCTCTACCCTCCAGGGTGGCTGTTGTCACGCACCACCACCAAAGAGGTGGAGCTGGCCGGAACACGAATGGCCCCTGACACCACGATCGTATTCAGTCCGCATGTCATCCAGCGCCAAGGTGACATTCATGGCTGCCCAGACGTCTTCGACCCCGACCGTTGGTCACCGGACCGCACGGCGGATCTGCCCCGCGGAAATTTCGTATCATTCGGCGGCGGTCCACGCAAATGCATTGGTGACACTTTCGGGGAAGTGCAGAGCACCCTTGCGCTTTCCACCATCGCAGCCCGATGGAAAATGGAATGCGCCCCTGGGTCGGATATCCGCCCCGTGGCATTCGACTTCGCTTACCGCCCGCGTCGGCTCATCCTCCGACCGCGCCTGCGCTGACGGCACCCCGCAGCCCGCACGGTGGCACTCTGCCCCTCCCACCGCCCGCGTTCCGGTCCGCGGGCGCCCGGGCGAGTCGGTCAGGTGGGGTCCGCGGTGAGGGTTTTCATGGTGACGTAGCTGGTCACGGTGGCCACGCCGGGCAGCGTGGCCAACTGGTGGGCGTGGAAGTCCTCGTAGGCGGGCAGGTCGGCCACCTCGACCTGGAGCAGATAGTCGAAATTGCCGGTGATGTGGTGGCAGGCGACGACCGCGGGCAGCCGGGTGATCCCGCGCTCGAACGCGGCCACGTCCGGGCGGGTGTGGCGGATCAGCCGGACGCCCGCGAAGACCCGCAGGCCACGGCCCGTCGCGGCGGGGTCGATGACCGCCCGGTAGCCGCGGATGACGCCTTCGTCCTCCAGCCGGCGCACGCGCCGCAGACAGGGGGAGGGCGACAGCCCGACCCGGTCGGCGAGTTCGCTGTTGCTGATGCGCCCGTGCTGTTCGAGCACGGCCAGAATCGACCGGTCCATCTCGTCCATGACGGCAGATTATTGCGCCCTGAGGGCTCCTACCACCATCTGTCACCCCGACCGCGCGCAATATGCTGCCGAAGTTGCCGGAATTCCGCCGTACCGGAGGGCTCGCCGGTCACCCTTCAGGGGTCAGACCAACCGGTCCACGGAAGGACGGCCATGCCGGGCAGGAGCACCATCACCGTTCACGCCGATCGCGAGGTCCATCCCCGCAGGGCCGTGGCACCGCCGATCCACCAGACGGCGGCGTTCTCGGCCGAGGACGCACAGACGTTCGCCGATGCGGCGGTCGAGCGCCGGGGCTCGGACTTCTACACCCGCTTCGGCAACCCGAACCACGCCCAGGTCGCCGCCGTCGTCGCCGCACTGGAGAACACCGAGGCGGCCATGGTCACCGCGTCCGGGATGGCGGCGCTCACCACCGCCGTGCTGGCCCTGGTGTCCGCCGGCGACCATGTCATCGGGCAGCGGTCCACCTACGGCGGCACGGCATCGGTGCTGCTGAACCTGCTGCCGCGCCTCGGCGTATCGACCACCCTGGTGGACCAGACCGACCCGGACGCCTTCGCGAACGCACTGACCCCGCGGACCCGCCTGATCCTGGTGGAAACCCCGAGCAACCCCCTGCTGCGGATCACCGACCTGCGCGCCGTCGCCGGGCCGGCCCGCGCGCACAACGTCGTGACCATGGCGGACAACACCTTCGCCACGCCCCTGAACCAGCGACCGGCGGACTTCGGCATCGACCTGGTCTGGCACAGCGCCACCAAGTACCTCAACGGTCATGCGGACGTCTCCGCCGGAGTGCTGGCCGGGCCGGCGGAGTTGCTGGACCGCGTCTGGAACGTGGGCCTGCTCACCGGTGCCACGCTCGGCCCCGTCGACGCGTGGCTGCTCCTGCGCGGCCTGCGGACCCTGCCGCTGCGGGTGCCCCGGCACAACGCCAACGGACAAGCGCTCGCCCAGGCCCTGAGCAAGCACCCGGCCGTGGCCGGGGTCCACTATCCCGGCCTGGCGTCCCACCCTCAGCACCGGCTGGCCACCGACCAGATGAGCGGCTTCGGCGGGGTCCTCGGGATCGAGTTCACCGGCGGATTCGAGACGGCCGACGCCTTCCTCGGGGCGCTCCAGTACCCGCGCCGGTCGGCCGGCCTCGGCGGCGTGGAATCACTCGCCGTGCACCCCGCGTCCATGTGGCGCGGAATGCTCAGTGAGCAACAGATCGGCGAAGCGGTCCCGCCCGGACTGATACGGCTGGCCGCGGGCATCGAGGACACGGCCGACCTGGTGGCCGACGTCCTCGCCGCCGCCGACGCGGTGTCCGCCACCGACACGAAGGAGCCCGTCCGATGAAAATCCTCCTCAGCGGCGGCACCGTGGTCAGCATGGACCCGGCCGTCGGCGACCTCGTCCGCGGTGACGTGCTGATCGAGAACGGCGTGATCACCGGGGTGGACGAATGCCTCGACGCCCCGGACGCCGAGATCATCGACGCGACCGACCGGATCGTCATGCCCGGCTTCGTCGACAACCACCGCCACACCTGGCAGACCGCGTTCCGCGGCATCGGCGCGGACTGGACGTTCCCCGAGTGGGCGCTCGCCCTGCACGGCATCCTCAAACCCCACTACCGGCCCGAGGATGTCTACGCCGCCACCCTCCTCGGCCGCCTGGAGGCCCTGCACTCCGGCGTGACCACCATGCTGGACTGGCACCATGTCGCGCGGACGCCCCAGCATGTGGACGCCGCCGTCGCCGCGCTGCGCGACGCGCCGGGACGGTCGGTCTTCTGCCTCGGCGCGGGATGGGGCACCCCCGACCCGGTCGACACCGAGGTCCGCCGCGTCCACCGCAAGCTGTCCGGCGACAAGCGGGTCACCCTGGCAGTGGGGCTGCGCGGCCCCGACGACACCGGCATGCCCACCGTCGCCAGGGAGCTGGCACTCGCGGCCGAACTCGGCCTGCGCACCAGCCTCCACATCGCCTCCGACGGGACACAGCGTCCGGTGGCCGATCTGCGCGAGCACGGCCTGCTGCGGGACACCACCACGTTCGTCCACGCCAACGGCGTCAGCGACGAAGAACTGCGGATGCTCGCCGACGCCGGCAGCTCCGTGTCGATCAGCCCCGACGTCGAACTGAAGATGGGCTTCGGACACCCCGTCACCGGCAGGGCGCTCGCCGCCGGCCTGCGCCCCACGCTCTCCACCGACGACGTCCCCTCGGCCGCCGGCGACCTGTTCTCCACCATGCGCACCGCGTTCGCCGTACAGCGCGGCCTGGACGGCGGACTGCGCTCCCGCGACCTGCTGGAGTTCGCCACCGTCGACGCCGCCCACTCCTGCGGACTCGGCCACCGGACGGGCAGCATCACCCCCGGCAAGGACGCCGACCTCGTCCTCCTGCGCACCGACGACCCGACCGTGTTCCCGGTCACCGACCCGGTCGCCACCATCGTCAGCGCCGGCCACCCCGGCCTGGTCGACACCGTCCTCGCCGCCGGACGCGTGGTCAAACGCGATGGCGCACTGGTGGGGGTCGACCTGCCGGGGCTCAGGGCCCGACTGCTCGCCTCACGGAACCGGATCGCCAGGGCCGCCGGCATTCCCCTCGACGGCACCTGGCGCCCACGCCCCGAACCGGAGGAGTAGCACACGGTGCCCGCGCCGGAAACGCTGTCGGGCCGATCCACCACCGGCCGGGCTCCACCTCCCGGGACGCAGGGACGGCACCCGTTGAACCACGGTGGAGGGCACGGTCCCCGGTATCGGCCCGGGTGCATCGCGCATGATGACGTGCGGCCCGGTTCCGGGCCTCGGAACCGGAGGAGCCGCTGCCGCGGATCGGTCACCGGTGCGGCCGGGGCGATCTGTGGCGGCGCACCCGGGACCATGCGCGGGCCGCCCGGTCCTGTCGGCGGGAAGAACGGCCGGCATCCGGCCGAGTGCATGGGCCGTGATGTGCTGGGCGGTCCGGAGCACCTGCCGGACCGGGCGCGGGGCGACCCGGCCGGATCACCGTCCGGCCCGTCCGGCGCCCCGGCGCATCCGGTGCCGTACCCGCCGAAGCGGCTGGGCTTCTTCCAGGAGCCGGAAAGGGCGCCTGACCCGTTCATCCACCGGTCAGGCGCCTTTCCCGTCACCCCGTCATCCCGTCGGGCGGCTCGTCCCGGCGGATCGGGTCAGCGCGCCGGTGCGGAGACGGCCCAGTCCCCCGCGGGAAGGGACTCGGTGCCGTCGGCGGCCACGGCCGTCACCCAGTAGTACGAGGTGGTGCCCCGCCCGGCCCGGGTGTCGGTGTAGGAGGTGCCGCTCGCGATATCGGCGATCTTCTCGTACCGGGCCGTCACGGGGTTCCACCGGTGCACCCGGTAGCCGCGCGCGGCCTGCGGGGAGGAGGGGTCGAGGCCGCTCCACGACACCGTGTTGCCCTCGGTGCCCCCGGCCCCGTGCGCGGTGACCCGCAGGGGGGAGCCCTCGGGGGTCGGAACGCCCGGTGTGGTGTCGATCTCCGTCGCGGTCACGGCGTGGGCCGTGCCGGTCTGCCGCAGGGACGAGTTCCCGGCGGTGTCCAGGACGTCGACGAAGAAGCAGACCTCGTCCCCGTCGGGGAGGGTGAGGTAGTCGTGGGAGGTGGTACCGGCCGCCAGGTACTCCACGGGGCTGCCGTAGCAGATCTGTTCCTCCTCGTCGCCCATGAGTTCTCCCCAATGGACCACATAGGTCTTGGCGTCGGGCGCGCGGCTCGCGTCCCACGTCAGGGCGAAGCCGTACCCGGTCGGGGTGACACGCAGCCCGGTGACGGCCGGGGGCGCGGTGAGGTCCCTGCGGAAGACGCTGACCGGGGCGGAGCGGCCGGACTCGTTGCCCGCCCGGTCCAGCGCGGTGATCCGGTAGGTGTGGGTGGCGGCGTCGGCGGCCCGGGTGTCCAGATGGGTGCCCCGGGCCGTGTCGGCGATCCGGGTGAACGCGCCGTTCGTCCCCGTCGCCCGGTAGACCCGGTACGAGGCCGCCGCGGGGTCCGTCGGCCAGGTGAGCCGGATGCCGTCGTACTCCGACAGGGCGGTGGGCGCCGCGGGGGCCGGGGGCGGGGTCCGGTCGGTGGTGACGACCGACTGGTCTGCGGTGCCCGCCGACTCGTTCCCGGCCCTGTCGTACGCGCGGACCTCGTAGAGGTAGGTGGCACCGGTGGCGGGCACGGTGGTGTCGCTGTACGACGTCGAGGTGGTGGTGGCGAGGGGGCGGGTGCCGAAGGAGGCGCCCTGCGCCCGGCGGTAGACGCGGTACCCGGCGAGGTCCATCTCCGGGCTCTTCGACCAGGCCACCCTGGTCCGGCGGGTGCCCTTGTCGTACGCCGCCGAGGCGCCCCGGGGGGCGAGCGGCTCGACCTTGTCCACGCTCGCGGAGGTGCGCGGCGTGTAGGTGAAGTCGACGTCGGCGTTCCCGGTCCAGTTGACGAAGTCGACGCGGAGGGTGTGCTTTCCGGCGGGGACGGTGAGGTTCACCGTCTTCCCGCGGGTGCTGGAGACATTGCTCCACAGGTCGATCCTGCGGACCCCGTCGAGGTGGACCCGGATGCCGTCCTGCGCATCGGCCCGGAGGGTGAAGGGGCCGCCGGAGCCGAAGTCCCGGGTCACGGACCAGCGGACCCCGAAGTTGTCCCTCGGCAGGCCGGACGCGGGGGCTCCGGCCCGCCAGTTCTGGTCGATCGCGCTGTCGCAGTCCGTTGCCCGCGGCCTTCCGGAGAAGGTGGTGTTCGCGAAGAACTCCCGGGTGAAGGCGGGAGAGGCGCAGCTCACGGGAGCGGCGGCGGCCGGGGCGGTCGTGCTGAGCAGCGTTCCGGCGGTGGCGAGCACGACGGCGGTGGCGGCCGCGGCAGTCGTGCGTCTGGCTGGGTTCATGCGGTCCTCTTGATCGGAATACCCGGATTGACCGGACATGCTCGGGCGGCGGGGAGATGCCGCGCATGAACACGACTCATGAAACGCTGACGTGGTTGTACGGTCCGGCGCGCTCTTTTACCGTGGGCGTCCCGATGGGTCGGCGCCTCGCCGCCGCGGGCCCGGGCCCGGGCGCGGGGGGCGGCTTCGGCGCGGGCGGGACCGGACGTGAGGACGAGGGGGGCTCGTTGATGGCTGTCGGTACCGGCACGGGTGGGCCGGGCGGGACGACCGGGTGGCGGGAGCCGGTTCTGCTGCCCCCGCCGCTGCGGGTGTGGCTCGGGCCGGTCGTGGTCCTCGCCGCGCTGGCGCTCGGGGTGCTCGGGGTCCTGTACGCCGGTGACGGCCGGTCCGGCGGGGTCGACGGGTGGCTCCGGTCGGCGGTGGGCGACGCCCGGCCGCTGTGGCGGCGGGTCGCGCTGGCGGTGGACTTCCTGGCGGAGCCCGCCGGGGCGGCGGTGCTGGTCGTGGCCGCCGTGACCGGGTGCCTGCTGCTGCGGCGACCGCGCGCGGCGGTGCTCGCCGTGGTCGGCCCCGGTCTGGCCGTGGGGACGACGACGCTGCTCAAGCCCCTGGTGGGTCGCACCATCCATGGCGTGCACCTGTCGTTCCCGAGCGGGCACACCGCCTTCCTCACCGCGTTCGCCCTCGTGGTGGCGCTGCTCGTGGCCGGCCGGCGCGGCCTCGGCGCGGCGGCCGGGACGTCGCTCGTGCTCGCCTCGGCGCTGCTCGCCGGCGCGGCCATGGGCTGGGCGCAGATCGCGCTGGACGCGCACCACCCGACCGATGTCCTCGGTGGCTGGTGCGCGGCGCTGGTGGTGGTGCCGGTGTCGGCGTGGCTGGTCGACCGGGTGTCCGGCGCTCGTGGGCGGGAGCGCCGCTGACGCCCGGTCACGCCCGGCGGCGGAAGACGGGTTTCACCGGCCGTCCGGCCAGCCAGGGTGTGGGGTCGGCGGCGTCGAGCGCCTTCCGGTACACCGCGCACGCCTGGGCCACGGTCTCGACGGTGCGGTCGATGTCCTCGTCGCTGAGCGCGCTGCTCACCACGAACGACGGGGCGAGCACCCCGCCCGCGAGCAGGCGGCGCAGGAACAGGGTGCGGTACCGCTGCGACGGTTTCCCGTTCTCGTCGAGGGTGGCGAAGACCAGATTGCTGGCCCGGCCCCGGACGACGAGGTGGTCGGCGACGCCCATGCCCGCGGCGGCGGAGCGGACACCGGCGGCCAGCCGCTCGCCGAGGGCGTGGAGCCGCGCGGTGACACCTTCCTCGGTGTAGGTGGTGAGCACCGCCATCGCGGCGGCCAGCGCGTGGGTTTCCGCGCCGTGTGTGGTGGACAGCAGGAACACCCGGTCGCCGGGGTGGCGCAGCCCGCCCCGTTCCATGAGGTCGCGGCGTCCGGCGAGCGCGGCGACGGCGAACCCGTTGCCGAGGGCCTTGCCGAAGGTGGAGAGGTCGGGGACGACGCCGTACAACCCCTGGGCGCCCGCCTCGGACCAGCGGAAGCCGGTGATCATCTCGTCGAAGATCAGGACGCAGCCGTGCCGGTCGGCCAGTTCGCGCAGGCCCGCGAGGTATCCGGGGGGCGGTTCGGTGTGTCCTGCGGGTTCGAGGATCAGGCAGGCGACCTCGCCCCGGTACCGGGTGAGCAGGTCCTCCGTCGCGGCCAGGTCACCGTAGGGGAAGGCCACGGTGCGTTCGGTGGCCGCCGCGGGGATACCGGCGGACATCGGGGTGGTGCCGATGAACCAGTCGTCGACGGAGAAGAACGGGTGGTCCCCGCAGACGGCCGCTCTCGGGCGCCCGGTGACGGCGCGGGCGAGGCGCACCGCGGCGGTGGTGGCGTCGGAGCCGTTCTTCGCGAACTTCACCATCTCGGCGGTGGGCACGGTGGCCAGGAAACGTTCCGCGGCGTCGAGTTCCACGATGGACGGCCGGACGAAGTTGCTGCCGCGGTCGAGTTCCCGCCGCACCGCCTCGACGACGCGCGGGTGGGCGTGGCCGAGGCTGACGGACCGCAGGCCGGAGCCGTATTCGACATAGCGGTTGCCGTCGATGTCCCATACATGGGCGCCGCGGCCGTGGCTGATGACCGGAGCCAGGTTCTCGGGGTACTGGTCGTCGCCCTTGGCGTAGGTGTGCGCGCCTCCGGGGACCAGGGCGTGCAGTCGCTCGTTCGCCTGCCGTGACCGGGGCAGGTGGAACTCTTCGGTGGTCACGCGGATCTCACTTCTCCTCGTGCTTCAGGGCCTTGTGCTGCGGAGCCTCGTGCCTCAGGGCCCCCTGCTTCGGGGCCTCCTGCTTCAGGACTTCGTGCTTCAGGACTTCGTGCTTCAGGACCTCGGCGAGGCTCGGCGCCTCCCGGTCCCGGCGGGACATGAGAGTGACCGGCAGTGGCCACGGAATGGCCAGCTCCGGGTCGTCGAAGGCGATCGTGACGTCCTCGGCCGGGTCGTGCGGGCGGTCGATGCGGTACGAGGTGTCGGCGGTCCCGGTGAGCGCCTGGAAGCCGTGCGCGCACCCCGCCGGGATGTACAGGGTCGTCTGTGTCTCACCGGACAGTTCGAAGGTGGCCACGGTGCGGTAGGTGGGTGAGTCCGGCCGCAGGTCGATGACGACGTCGAAGATCTTCCCAAAGGAGCAGCGCACCAGTTTGGCCTCGCCCGCTCCGGAGCGCAGATGCAGTCCGCGCAGCACTCCCCGGGCCGAGCGGGAGACGCTGTCCTGGACGAAGGCGTGCGGGTCGAGGCCCACCGAGCGGGCCAGGCCGGCGTCGAAGGTGCGGCAGAAGAAGCCGCGTTCGTCGGCGCGGGGTGTCGGTTCGAAGAGGTACGCGCCGGTGATCGCCGGGATTCCGGTCGCCTTCATGGGGTCTCCCGCAGGGCGTGGCTGGGGCTCGGGTCGGGGTCGGGGTCGGGGGCGGGGCCGGTCGTCGGGAAGAGGGCCGCGGTCAACGCGGTGAAGTGCCGGTCGAGGTGGCGGGCGGCGGTCCGGTTCCGTTCGGCGAGGGTCCGTCGCAGCTCCGCCGCGGTGCGTTCCACTTCCCGGAACTGCGCGAGCAGTCGACCGGCGTCGACCGCGCGGGCCGGGTGGCAGTGGGCGCCCAGCCCCATCCGGTCCATGAGCGCCTCGCTCTTCGCCGCGTAGCTGAGGGCGAGGGTCGGTGTGCCGGTCTTCAGCGCGCAGACCAGGTTGTGGTAGCGGGTCGCGACCACGGTGTCGGCAGCCGCCGTCTCCTTCATCAGGTCGGCCAGTGTGGCCGTCTCGGCGGCGGTGACGAGCGGTGAGTCGACCGCGCCGAGGATCGCGGCGACCACCGGGGCGTCGACCGCGTCGCCGGTGAGCAGCCGGACCTCTCTGCCGTCCCGGGCCAGGGCGCGCACGAAGCGGGTCGTTCCGTCGAGGTAGCGCCGGTGGATCTCCTCGGCGCGGGCGCGGTCGTCGTCGCCGCCGTGGAAGGCCATGACGCCGACGCAGACCCGGCCCGGGACGGTGGCGACCCGCGGCACCGGCAGGGCGAAGGCGAGGTCCGGGCAGACCTCGTCGTGCGCGGTGTCCACGCCCATCGCCCGGATCGCGTCGCGGGACAGGGTGTCCCGGTAGGAGCGGTGGGCGGCCAGCCGCGCCGACCAGCGCACCAGGGCCCGGGTGGGTCTGCTGCCGATCGCGGCGGCGCCGACACCGACCAGCGCGACCCGGGTGCGCAGCAGCCTGCCGCTCGCGCAGAGCAGGAACAGCGCGTACGGGAAGCCCCACGGCCGCAGCGGCAGGGTGGCCTCCAGGACGCCCATGCCCGGGACGATCACCACGTCGTGGCGGCGCACCCAGGCGGCCGTGCGGCAGGCGTCGACGAGTTTGCCGAGGCCCTTGCCCGCGATCGCGCCCGCGCGCGAGGCGGTCCGGTACTCCCCCCGGTACCAGTGCAGCCGGGTGGCGGGGATCCGGTACCGGGCGGCGACGGTCTCGGGGCCGCCGCACAGCGCGTCCACGACGGCTTCGGGGTGTTCGGCGCGGAGGTACCCGAGCACGGCCTCCAGCGAGCCGTCGTTGCCGAGGTTGCCGGAGCCGAGCAGGCCGAACACCCCGACGCGCACCGGGGGCGCGGTCGCGGCCCTCATGCCCGTCCGCCGTCACGGCCCGCGACGAGGGCGTCGACACAGACGGTGGGCCGGTCCGGGTCGACCGGGGTGCGGTCCTCGACCCGTTCACCGGCGCCGGGCCGGGCGCGGCTGGCCAGCCACGCGGCCAGGTGGCGGTAGCACGCGCGCCGGTCGGCCGGGGACAGCGGCGCCCGCCGGACCGCCGCGACGAAGCCCCAGACGTACTCGGCGAGCAGCCGGGGGGTGGGGTGCAGCAAGCCCGCCCGGCGCGGGTCCAGGTTGACGCACCGGGAGCGCTTGGAGGGGTTCGCCCGCTCGGCGCGGGTGGGGTGGTCGCGGCGGAAGTACAGCAGCTCCGGGACCTGGTGGAAGCGTCCGTGGAGGCCGATCTCGGTGACGAAGGTGCGGTCCGCGTGGTGGTAGCTGTCGTGCGGTTTCACCCGGCGCAGCACCTCGGCGCGGATCACCCCGTAGAAGTCGTCGCCGCCGGGTTCGAAGAGCATGCTGCGGAAGCGCTCGGGCGGGTGCGGCGAGCCGGTGGCGAGGGTGTACGCGTACGGGACCTTCACCCGGCCGTCGGCGTCGATGACGGCCTGGTCGGCGTGGGCGAGGATGACGTCGGGGTGTTCGTCGAGCGCCGCCACGCAGCGGCGCAGCAGGTCCCGGGCGTACAGGTCGTCGTGCGAGGCCCATTTGAAGAGTTCGCCGCGGCACTCGGTGAAGACGTGGTTGTGGTTCGGGGCGGCGCCGATGTTCCGGGGCAGCCGGATGTACCGGATGCGCGGGTCCCGTGCGGCGTAGCGGCGGCAGATGTCGCGGGTGCCGTCGGTCGAGGCGTTGTCGGAGATGACGAGTTCGAAGTCCTCGTAGGTCTGGCCGAGCAGGGCGTCGAGCGATTCGGCGAGGTACTCCTCGCCGTTGTACACGGGCAGGCCGATGCTGAGCCGGGGAGGGCGGGGCAGGGCGGTCACGGTGTCCTCACTTCACGGGTGGTGTTCCGGTGGTGCTCGCGCAGGGCGGACCGCAGGTGCAGCCACCACACGGCGGAGCCGGTGACGGTCGCTGCGGCGACGCCCCAGGCCGAGCCGGTGGTGCCGGCCAGGGCCGCCCCGCCGAGCCCGCCGCCGGCGTAGCAGGTGGAGGCGTAGAGCTGGCAGCGCAGGCTGCGCCGGGCCGCGGCGAGGGCGCGCAGTCCGGCCGCCGCGCCGACGCCGAGACCGGCGCCCGCGACGCCGAGGGTGGCGGGCACGACGAGTCCGGAGGCGGCGTGCCAGACCTCGCCGAGCACCAGCTCACCGGCCCGGTCCGGGACCAGCAGCAGGGCCGCGCCCCAGAGCAGCGCGGCGGCGGCCTGCCCGCCGCCGAGCAGGAGGCAGAACCGGGGCAGCCGGTGCGGGGCCCGCCGCAGGACGCGGGCGGCTTCCGCGACGGTGACGAGCGACAGCCCCATCAGTACGGCGAGGAACGGGGCGAGCAGCAGTTCGGCGCCCCGGATCACGCCCACCGCGCCGACGCCGACGATCGCGCCGAGGCCGTAGGCCCGGAGTTGGGCCGCGCCGCTGACGGCGGCGTTCTCGGCCAGATAGCGGTAGCCGAGGTCGCGCTGTTCGCGGAGCCAGGCGCGGGCTCCGGCCGGGCGGGGCAGGATGCCGGACTGGAGGCAGCCGTATCCCGCGGCCACGGCGGCGGCCGTGCCCCAGGCGAGCACGAACGCGGCCACGCCGCCGACAGGGGCGGCCACCAGCAGGGCGGGGACGAGGGCGAGGGCTCCCAGGAGGTCGTTGGCGAACGCCTTCCGTCCGGTGCCCGCGGCGAAGAACGCGAACCGCCAGGCGTCCTGGAGCAGCAGGGCGGGCAGGACGGCGCCGAGGGCGGCGAAGGCGGGTCCCACCGGGCCGCCCAGGAGCAGCCCGGTGGTCAGGCACGCCGTGCCGACGGTGACGCCGACGGCGAGGGCGGTGCCCGAGGAGCGGGCCGCCGCCGTGCGCCAGGACGCGACCGGCACGGCGCTGAAGCGGACCATCAGGGGGTCGGTGGCCAGCCCGCGGGAGACGCCGAGGACGACGCCGTAGGTCACCCAGGCCAGGCTGAACACGCCGAACGCGGCCAGCCCGAGGGAGCGGGCGACACAGATGCCCAGCGCGAAGCTGGTCAGGCTACAGACCGCCTGGTCGGCCAGTCCCCAGGAGAGCCGGCGGGCGATGGCTCCCCCGGCGGCGGGCGGGTCCGACGCGGGTGCCGTCGGGGGTGCCGGTGCGGCCGGGCCCGGGTTCTCCTGTCCGGTGGTCATCGGCGTCATGCCGTGATCAGCCCGGCGGTGTGCAGGGCGTCGGCGGCTGCGGTGACGGCGTCGAAGGGCAGCCCGGACCGTTCGGCGACGTCCAGCAGGCTGTGTCCGCCGTCGGAGAGGCTGAGCACCCAGAGCATGGCCATCTGGGCCTGTTGGGCGTCGCTTCGGCCGCCGAGCGAGTCGTACAGTCCGCGTCGGCCGAGCTGGGGTTCGCCGTAGGGGCTGAGGTTGCGGTAGCGCCGGTTGCGGTCGAGTACGGCGCATGCCTCGCGGCAGACGGCGAGGGTGTCCGCCAGCGCCTCCGGGGTGACGAAGTCCGGGTTGTCCGCCGAGGTGTGGTATTCGGGGTAGCCCGCGTAGGGGGTCCGGCTGAGCGAGCCCACGCCGAGGTCGAAGCCGGGTGAGCAGAACTGCCGCTCGTCGTAGCCGTACGGGGTGAATTCGGTGATGCGGTGGGGGCGGTCGGAGGCGGCGAGTACGTACCGCATCACGCGGTCGATCTCCGCGTCGCCGCGTCTGCTCTGTTTGTAGGTCAGCCGGCCCGGGTCTCCGGCGCAGGCCAGCACCAGCCCGTGCGCGACCCGTCCCCCGGTCTCCGGTCCCGCCGGGGCGGGGAGTGCCCCGCCCACCCGTTCCGGGTTGCGGGCCAGCCAGGTGATCGCCCCGATGGTGCCGGGCGCGAACAGGAACCGGTAGGTGTACCAGGGGGTCCCCTCCGCCAGCGCCCCGGCCAGCCAGGTCGCCACCGCGATGCCGGCCAGGTTGTCGTTGGCCAGCGAGGGGTGGCAGACGTGGCAGGAGATGAGCACCTCGTCGGTGACCTGTCCGGGGACGACGTGTTCGGCGTAGGTGAGGTGGCCGTCGGCGAGGGTGGAGTCGATACGGACCTCGTAGTCGCCGTCCGGGAGGGCGTCCAGGGTCTCCTGGGCCAGGCAGAATCCCCACTGGGGCCGGTAGTAGCTGGTGCGGTAGGGCACCCAGGACGGGTGGTCGGGCAGGGTGTGCAGATGTCCGCGCAGCTCGTCCAGGGACAGGGTCGCCGAGACGGGCACGCTGTAGCCGAGGACGTGCAGGCTGGACGCGGCGAAGTCGACGACCCGTTTCCCGGTGGGGTCGGCGATGTAGGCGTCCTTGATGTTCCACTCCTGGGGCACCGTCCAGTCGAGCACGGGTGTCCCCGTCGGCACCTCGTGGACCTGGAGCGGCAGGTGTTCGCCGACGATGTCCAGGGTGGCGCGCACCCCGTCGCCGGTGATGCTCCGGCAGAGCGGGTACAACCGCTCCACCAGGGCGTGCATCTCCTCGCCTGCCCCGGTCACCGGCGCCACCGCAGGGTGTCGTCGACGGCGCCGGTGTCGGCGGCGGTCCGCAGGACGGCCAGCCGGGTGAAGCGGCGTTCGAAGTCCTCGCGGGTCAGGCCGTGGGCCCGGTAGGCGTCGGCGAGTTCGAGGGCGCCCCGTTTCACCGTCCACGCGCAGTCGAAGCCGGGTATCGCGGCGCGGAACCGGGAGAAGTCCACCCGGTAGGACCGGGGGTCGGCGCCGGTCTCGCCGGTGATCCGCACCCGGGAGCCGGTGACCGCCTCGGCGACCTGTGCGGCGATCTCGGCGACCGTGACGTTGTTGGTCTCGCTGCCGATGTTGAACGCCCGGCCGTGGACGGCCTCCCGGGGCGCGGTCAGCGCGGCGGCGAAGGCCCGGGCGATGTCGGCGGCGTGCACCAGCGGGCGCCAGGGGGTGCCGTCGGAGAGGACGAGCACCTCGCCGGTGAGGAGGGCGTGGCCCACCAGGTTGTTCAGCACGATGTCGGCGCGGAGCCGGGGCGAGTGGCCGAAGGCGGTGGCGTTGCGCAGGAACACCGGGGTGAAGTCGGTGTCGGCGAGGGCGTGCAGGTCGTCCTCCACCCGTACCTTGGACTCGGCGTACGGGGTCACCGGGCGCAGCGGGGCGTCCTCGGTCACCAGGTCGTCCCCCCCGGCGGCGCCGTAGACCGAGCAGGTGGACGCGTAGAGGAAGCGCCGTACTCCGGCGTCGCGGGCGAGCTTGGCCAGCCGCACGGACGCGTGGTGGTTGATGGCGTAGGTGAGGTCGGGTGCCAGCGCTCCCAGCGGGTCGTTGGAGAGCGCGGCCAGGTGGATCACGGCGTCCGCACCGGCCAGGTGGTCGGCGGTGACATCGCGCAGGTCGACCCGGTGTCCCGGCGGGTCGGCGGGCGGCGGGCCCAGGACGCAGTCGGCGAAGAGGCCCGCGTCCAGTCCGGTGATCTCGTGGCCCGCGTCCGCGAGGACCGGGGCCATCACGGTGCCCAGGTATCCCTGGTGTCCGGTCAGCAGCACACGCACGGTTCATTCCCCCAGGTCGAGAGTGAGTTTGGTGACGGCGAACGCCTCGGCGTACCGCGTGTGGCATTCGATGCCGCGGATGCGGGCGAGCCCGAGGAAGGCTTCCCGGTCGTACCAGGGCCGGTGGTGTTGGGAGGGGTAGTGCTCCTGGAGCAGCCGGGCCTTGTCCTCGGCGTTTTGGGGGGTCAGCGGCTGGTACGCCACCGGGCGGCCGAGGTCGCCGTCCCATTTGACGATCTCGTAGCCGAGGACGAGGTGGTCGCGGAAGGCGGTGGTGACGAGCCGCGCGAGGGAGCGGTGGTCCTGGTGGGCGTCCTCGGTCCGCGGGGCCAGGACGAGATCGGGGTCGGTCCGTGCGCGCAGTTCCTCGACGGCGGCCTTGGCCTCGTCCCAGTGGGCGGGCAGCCGTCCGTCCGGCAGTTTGAGCACGGTCAGCCGCAGGTCGGCGTCGGGGCAGAAGGCGGTGAGCGCGGCCCGTTCCTCCTGTTCCCGTTCGGTGCCCGCGCCGGTGAGCACCAGCGCGTCGACGCGGAGGCCGGGCCGGGCGCGGCACAGGGTCAGCAGGGTGCCACCGGTGCCGATGGCGATGTCGTCGCAGTGGGCGCCGACCGCGGCGACGCGGTGCAGGCGGGCGCCGCTCAGGCCGATCACGCGGTCCTCGCCCCGGTGCCGCCGGTCGCGCCCGCTGTGGCGCCGTCCCGTTCCCACACGGCCCACGGGTGGTCGCCCCGGGCGTAGGCGGCGTCGAGCGCGGCCCGCTCCTTCACGGTGTCGGTCGGCTTCCAGAAGCCGCGGTGCCGGTGCGCCACCAGCCGTCCGCGTTTGGCGAGCCGGGCGCAGCCGTCGGCGACCAGGTCCCCGTTCTCGGGGATGTGGTCGAAGATCTCCTGCCGGAGGACGAAGTAGCCGCCGTTCTCCCACAGGGGCAGTTCGCTCACCGCGGTGATGCCCCCGACCAGGCCGTCCTCGCCCAGGTCCACGCAGTGGAACGAGGACTGCGGCGGCACCACCATCATGGAGGCGCCTGCGTCGCGGCGGGCGAACCGGTCGATCATCTCGGGCAGCGGGGCGTCGGTGAGCACATCGGCGTAGTTGGCGAGGAACATCTCGTCGCCGTCGAGGTGGTGCCGGACCCGGCGCAGCCGTTCCCCGATCGGTGACTCGATGCCGGTCTGGACGAACGTGATCCGCCAGGAGGCGATGTCGGTGGAGAGCAGTTCGGTCCGACCGTCGCGGAGCACGAAGTCGTTGGACGTCGTCTCCCGGTAGGTGAGGAAGAACTCCTTGATGTGGTGGGCCCCGTAGCCGAGGCAGAGGATGAACTCCGTGTGCCCGTAGTGCGCGTAGTAGCGCATGACATGCCAGATCAGCGGGCGCGGGCCGACCATCGCCATGGGTTTGGGCATGTCGTCGTCGGTGCCGTTGCGCATCCGCATCCCGTAACCGCCGCAGAACAGGACGACCTTCATGATGTGACCTCGACCATGCTCAGTTCCGGGATGGGGAAGACCAGCCGGCCGCCCCAGGTGTGCACGAAGGACAGTTGCTCGACGAGTTCGGCGCGCAGGTTCCAGGGGAGGACGAGGACGTAGTCCGGCCGGTCGGCGGCGATCCGCTCGGGCGGCAGGATGGGGATGCGGGTGCCCGGGGTGAATCTGCCGTGCTTGTAGGGGTTGCGGTCGACCGTGTACGGGAGCAGGTCGGGCCGGATGCCGCAGTGGTTGAGCAGGGTGTTGCCCTTGCCGGGGGCGCCGTAGCCGACGACGGTCTCGCCGCGTTCGGCGGCCTCGACGAGGAATCGCAGGAGGTTCCGGCGGACGGTGGCCACGCGGGCGGAGAACGCGGTGTACCCGGACAGTTCCTCCAGTCCGGCGGCCTTCTCCCGGGCCAGGGCGTCGGCGACCCGCCCGGTCGGTTCCCCGGCCGTCTCGGCGGGCCGGGCCCACAGCCGGATGGAACCGCCGTGGGTGGGCAGGTGTTCGACGTCCACGAGCGCGAGTCCGCCGCTCGCCAGTGCCCGGGCCGCGGACGCGACCGTGTAGTACTGGAAGTGCTCGTGGTAGATCGTGTCGTACTGGTTCAGCTCGATCAGGGTCAGCAGGTGCTGCACCTCGATGGAGACCCAGCCGTCGTCGGCGACCAGGGCGCGCAGCCCCCGGGTGAATCCGACCACGTCGGGGATGTGCGCGTACACGTTGTTCGCCACGACCAGGTCCGCCGGGCCGTGTGCGGCGCGGACGGCGGTGCCGGTGGCCGGGGAGAGGAACTCCGTGAGCGTGGGTACGCCCGCGTCCCGCGCGGCGGCGCCGACGTTCTCCGACGGCTCGATGCCGAGGCAGCGGATGCCCCGGTCCACCAGGTGCCGCAGCAGATATCCGTCGTTGCTGGCGACCTCGACCACGAAGGCGTCGGGGCCGAGGCCCAGCCGCCGTACGGTGCCGTCGACGTAGGCGCGCGCGTGCTCCACCCAGGAGGTCGAGTAGGAGGAGAAGTAGGCGTACTCCGTGAAGGTCTCCTCCGGGGTGATCAGCGGAGGGAGCTGCGCGAGCCAGCAGTCGGTGCAGACCCGCAGATGGAGCGGGTAGGTCGGTTCCGGCTGGTCCAGTTGGTCCGCGGCGAGAAAGCTCTCGCACGGCGGGGTCGCCCCCAGGTCGACGACCCCGGCCAGCGCCGTGGAGCCGCAGAGTCGGCATCGTGTCATCTTCTGCCCCCATCCCCGCCCGCGCGGGTGCCCCGCCGCGGGTCGGTGCTCGTGTCCCCTGTCGGCGGCGGGCCGTCCCCGCCGCCGGACCGCGCCGCGAGAGCGGTGCGGTACGCGTCCACCAGGCGCTCCAGCCCGACGGCCGGGCTGAAGCCCCGCTCGTAGCGGCGCCGGGCCGCCCGGCCCATCTCCTGGTTGCGGGCCGGGTCGGCCGTGATCCGGCGCAGGCAGGCCGCGAGCGAGGCGGGCTCGCCCGGCCGGTGCAGCAGCCCCGTCACCCCGTCCTCGACGAGTTCGACGAAACCGCCGTGACCGGCGGCGACGGTCGGGACCCCCGCCGCCATCGCCTCCGCCGCGACCAGTCCGAAGGTCTCCATGGCCAGCGAGGGCGCCACCACGGCCACCGCCCGCGCGACCGCCCGCCGGCACTGCTCCGGGTCGTAGAGGCCGACGTGGCGCACGTCGTCCCGGCCCGCGGCCCACGCGCTCACCTCCCGCTCCAGCGGCCCCGACCCGGCGAGCACCAGTGGGACGCCCACCCCGCCGTCCGCGGCGATCCGGTCCCACGCGGCCATGAGGAGCGCCACGCCCTTCGCCTCCGCGAGCCGCCCGAGGAAGAGCAGATGCTCGCCCGCTCCCGTGCGGAGGGCGCCCGGGTCGGGCACGAAGTTGTGCTTCACCGCCAGCCGCCCGGCCGGGAGGCCCGCGTCCAGCAGGATGTCGCGCTGCGCCGCCGAGATGCAGAGGAACCGCTCCACACCGGACCACCACCGCCGTCGGTTCACCGTCAGACCGACCGCGAGCGGCAGCGTCGCCAGCCGGGAGCCCCGGTAGCAGCCGTGCCGGACGGCGGGCAGCGGCGCCGCCCGGCCGACGCACTCGGTGCACAGCCTGCCGTCCCGCTGGAGTGTGCCGGGCGGGCAGATCTGGGCGTAGTTGTGCAGGGTGGCGACGGCGGGCACCCCGGCGTCGGCGCAGGCGGCGACCACCGAGGGCGACAGCAGCGGGAAGACGTTGTGGAGGTGGACCACGTCCGGCCGCTCGGCGCGGAGCCGGGCGGCCAGCTCGGTGCGGACCGCCGGGTTCCAGGGCACGAGCAGCGGCACCGCGGCCTTGGCGGGCAGGGACCGGGCGGCGATGTCGTCGCTGCGCCGCTCGAACGTCCCGACCCGGTGACCGGCCGCCCGCAGCAGCTCCACCTCCTGGTCGACGACCCGGTTCTCCCCGCTCGGCTGCGCCGAGGAGTAGCGATTGTGCACCACGAGAACGTGCAGACCCTGCATGGGCGCGGTCACCTCCTCTCCCGCGGCCGGCGCGGGAGACGTCGTCGGGGGGCGGCGGGCGCCGGGAGGGGCGCGGCCGTGGCGGGTGCCGCCAGCAGCGAGGCGGCCAGGGCCAGATGCAGCAGATACGGTGAGGCGTCGCCCAGCCCTGCCTCGGTGTACGAGGAGATGGCGCAGTAGCTGATGAGGAAGATCGCGCAGGCCCTCGGCAGCGACGGCGGACGCAGCAGCGCGACACCGCCCAGCACGACGATGATCGACGCCACGAGGGCGAGGCCGACCAGGCCCTGTTCCAGATAGACGGCGAGCCAGCTGTTGTCGATCGGCAGCCCGCCGAACGACTTGTCGCCCAGGCCCACGCCGAACAGCCGCTCCGCGGTGGTCCGGGGCTCCGCCAGCAGGGCGTCCCAGACCTTGGCCCGGCCGGTGAGGCTGGAGAAGTGCTCCTTGCTCTGTCCGCGCAGGAACCACGCCTGCACCGCGGAGGCGAACCCCACCGCGGCCACGGCCGCGCACACCACCGTCCAGGCGAAGAACCGGCGGGCGGGGCCGCTGGTCAGCAGGAGCGAGCCGATCGCCAGCACCAGCCCGGCGAGCAGGCCCACGGTCGCCGTCCTGGTGTGGGTCAGCGCGAGCAGGATGAGGGTCGGGACGATGATCACGGCCGCGCTGGTGCCGGTGGTGCGACGGCCCAGCAGGAGCAGCACGGTGAGCCCGATGATCACTGCGGCGTACTGTCCGATCTGCGGCGGGGTGAGCGGCCACAGCGCGCCGACCAGCCGTCCGCCGTACAGCTCGGGCATGGCCGCGCCCGGCGAGACGACCAGCCCGGCGGCCGCGGAGCCGATCACCGCGAAGTAGAGCCGGATGTGGTGGCGGACGAAGGTCAGGCTCCCGTCCCACCAGCGGCTGAGCAGCCACAGCGTGCCGACGAAGAGGGAGAGCCGGGCACAGCGGAACATCGCGCCGAACCCGGACTCCAGGATCGCGCTGGAGATCACGCTCGGCACCAGCAACAGGGTGAGCAGGAAGACGAAGGCGCTGGCGCGGATGCGCAGCCGGAGGTTGAGGGCGAGTGCCAGGGCGAACGCGGCGGCGAGCGCGCCCATCGTGACCATCTGCATGAGGGAGCGGGGCAGCGGGACGATGGTCTTCGCCCCGGCGGAGCCGAGGGTGTTGAGGACGAGCAGCCCCCAGACGATCCCGACGGTCTTCGGTGGTCCGGGCGGGCGCGGTTCGGCGCCGGGGTGGGGGCCCGCCGGGTCCGCTCCGCCCGGCAGGCCGCGCCGCCGTAGATATCCGGCCATGTCAACCACCGGCCCGGGGTCGGGTGGTGGTGTCCGGCCCGGGGGCGCGGGCGGCCGTCGGTGGTGTCCGGTTCCGCTCTGTGCTCCCCGCGGGGCGTCCTGCCGAGGGGCTGTCGGACGCGTCGCGCCGGACTCGTGCGCCCCGGCAGCGCGCCCGCCCCGGGCCCGGCGGCCCGGGTGGGGGTGCCCCTGGTGTGGCGAGGGGTGGGGGTGCCCCCGGCGGAGCGAGGGGGAGGTCCACCGTCCCCCGCCGTGCCCTGTGCATCACGAGACTTCGCTCCCTGTTCCTGTTCCTGTTCCTGTCCCTGTTCCGGCTCCGGCTCCGGCTCCGGCTCCGGCTCCGATTTGTCCCGGCAGCCCTCAGGCCCTGCCGTCGAACCTGAGGACGGTGGTGAACCCCCGCGTGCCGTCGGCGAAGCCGGTGCCGAGCAGCGTGGTGGCGGGTTCCTTGCGTCCGAAACCGGCGGAGTACCAGCCCAGCGGCGGGGCGGTCTCGCCGCGGTGCGCCCGCCAGTGGAGCTGCCCCGGCAGGTCGAGCACGGCGGAGCGGTCCTCGCCGTCCCGGGTCCAGGTGAGCCGGGCCCGGTTCCCCGCCAGCTCCGCGGTGATCGCGGGCCCGAGGTGGAAGGCCAGGCCCGCGGCCCGGCGCGGGCCGCCGCGCACCTCGTCGACCACGCGCAGCTCCCGGCTCGCGGCGGTCAGCTCCACCCGGCGGCGGTGCACGGAGGGCCGGTAGCCGTCGTGTTCGGCGCACCAGCGGGCCACTGGCCCGTCGGACGGCTCGACCGCCAGGACCCGGCTGCGGGCCTGCCGGGTCCACAGGAACGGGCCGCCGGATGCGGACTGGTCGGCGCCGTCGAGCCGCAGGGTGTTGTGGCCGAGGGTCGAGCGGAAGTACCGCCGCCACTCTGGCTGGCCGTGGTAGCAGAACGTCCCCGGGTCGGCGAGGATGTCGACCCCGTCGTGCCGGACCTCCACGGACAGCGCGTCGGCGTGGGCGTGCGCGGCGATGGACAGGAAGCCGTGCGGACCGCCGTCGCAGCGGCACCAGATCTCCCCGGGGCCGCGCAGGACGGTCAGCCCCGCGTCGGCGAAGTGGGCCGGCCGGTGCGCGGGACGGGTCACCGGCGGCGCCGCGGGCCGGATGAGCGCGGTCAGCAGCGGGGTGCGCACATCGGTGCCGGTGACCTCGGGCCACCAGGCGAGCCGGCCGAACACGGCGTCCCCGGTGGCCAGCAGCGAGGCCCAGCGGTCGGTGCCCGCGCCGTCCACGACCAGTCCGTGCCCGTCGTCCGCGTCGCCCTGGCGCGGTGGCCGCAGCCGGTTGTCCACGACGGCCGCGAGGGCGTCCGTCATGCGCAGCAGGACCTGCCGGACGGAGGCGGGGACCGGCACACCGGCGGTGTCCGCCTCGGCCACCGCGGCGAGGCCGAGTTCCAGGACGAGTCCGTGGTACTCGGTGGCCAGCTCGCGGTTGAGGCCGGAGTCGAAGGTGTTGTTCCGCAGCTGCCGTTCCAGCGACCGCAGCGCGTCGGCGCGCCAGCGCGCCGATTCGGGGAACCATCCGAACGCGCAGGCCGCGGCGGTCTGTCCGGCGGCCTCGGCGATGATGTGGTTGTTCGCGGAGGACCCCCGGCTGGGGAAGGCGGCCAGCCAGCGCTGATGGTGCCAGATCTGGTGCAGCGCGGCCGGGTTGTCCTCGAACAGCCCGGCCGCGCCCGGCCAGCCGTCGAGCAGTCGGCGGGTCCACACCCAGGACAGCAGCCGGATGCCCAGCTCGATGCCGCTGGTCCAGTGCACCCCGCGCAGCGGCGGGTTCGCCGCCCACCAGGACCGCAGATGTCCGGCGACGCGCTCGGCGTACCGCTCGTTCCCGGTGAGCGCGTAGGCGGCGGCGAGCACGGTCAGGTGCTGGTGCCGGGACGGCTCCCAGATCTGTTTGATGTCGCCGACGGCGTCCTCGTCGCGGTACGGCAGGTCGAAGGCGTGGCCCGCCGGGGCGCGGCGGCCGGTCTTCGGGTCGTACCACCAGTCCGGGTCGGCCAGGTCGTGGCGGTCCACCCCGAAGTACCGGGCGTGCCCGTCCATCAGCCGGTCCGCCGTGGCGACGAGGCGTTTCACGGCGTCCGGCGGGACCGCGGCGACCGTCCCGGCGGGCAGGACCGCGGTGAACCGGGCGCCGTCGGGGACCGGGCAGCCGGGCGGGTCCGACCGCCATCGCCTGCGCCGTACGGCGTCGGCCGCCCGGCCGCCGACCTCCCTCGGTCCCATCCGGGACAGCCGCCGCAGATACCAGCCCATGTCCATGGTCATCGCGCTCTCGCCAGGGTCACCGGCGCGCCGCTGACGAGACCGTCCCGTACCGCGAGGGTGGCCGCCGTGGTGGCGGCCAGCGACTCCAGCGGCACCGGCATCGGCCCGCCGGTCCGCAGCGCCCTGATGAACGCGGCCAGTTGGGCGGACTGGCCCTTGTCCCGGGCCTGGGGCAGCCGGGGGCCGGCCCACCGCTTGCGGCGGTCGTCGTACACGGCGGCACGGACGAAGTCGTCGAGGCGCAGCACCTTGCCGTCGGCGACCAGGTCCAGCGTCTCCTTGGGGAAGCCGGGGGCGCCGGTGGTGACATAGCTGACGGTGGCGGTGGACCCGTCGGGGTAGCCGAGCACGATCTGGAGGTCCTCGGTGCCGGGGGTGGCGACCGCGTACACCGACACCGGGTCGGCTCCGAGCAGCCAGCTCGCCGTGTCGATGAAGTGGCCGCCCTCGCCCGCGAACCGGGAGCCCTCGGTGTCCTGGCGGAGGTACCAGCTCCCGTGGTCCAGCCGGCCCGCGTTGACGAGGTAGCGCAGGCTCGCCGGTCCGCTCCGGGTGCCGAACCGGGTGCGTGCCTCGTTCAGCAGCGGCGCGAACCGGCGGTTGAAGCCCACCTGGAGCCGGTCGTTGCCGGACTCCTCCACCGCGGCGAGCACCCCGGCCAGCTCGTCCTGGTCGAGCGCCAGCGGCTTCTCCACGAACACCGCCTTGCCCGCGAGCAGCGCTCTTCGGGTCAGGTCGGCGTGGGAGCTGTGCCGGGTGACCACGAACACGGCGTCGACGGCCGGGTCCCCGAGCACGGTGTCGAGGTCGGTGGTCGCCCGGGCGAAGCCGAACTTCCGCCGTGCGTTGGCCCCGGACAGCGCCGTCGTGGTGACGACGGCGGACAGCTCGACGCCGTCGCGCCGCGCCAGGTGCGGCAGCAGCATCGAGGTGGCGTAGTTTCCGGCGCCGACGAAGGCCAGCCGGACCGGCGCCCCGCCGGTCCCGGTCGCGGCGGGCGCCGCTCCGCTCCTCCTGACGGCGGGGACGGCCACCGCCGGGGCGGCCTTCGGCTCCTCGGTGTGCCCGGGGTAGCGGAACAGCACGGCCACGGCCTCCAGTTCGCCGTCCTTCAGCCGCCGATAGGTCTCCACGGCGTCGTCGAAGCCGGCGATGTGGGAGATCAGGGGCTCCACGTCGACACCGCCCCGGGCGGTGAGGTCGAGGAAGCAGGCCAGGTTGCGGCGCTCGGTCCAGCGCACATACCCGATCGGGTAGTCCCGTCCCTCCAGCTCGTACTCCGGGTCGTAGCGCCCGGGCCCGTAGCTGCGGGAGAACCGGACGTCCAGCTCCTTCTCGTAGTACGCGTTCCACGGCAGGTCCAGTCGGCACTTGCCGATGTCGACGACCCGGCCCCGGTCCCGGCTCAGCCGGGCGGCGAGTTCGACGGGCTGGTTGCTGCCGCCGCCCGCGGCCAGATACACCTGGTCCACCCCGTGGCCGTCGGTCAGCTCGGCGACGGCCGCCGCCACGGCCGTGGACGCGGGATCGCCGCAGGCGGCGGCGCCCAGGCGGGCGGCGAGCGCGCAGCGCGCCGGGTCGGGGTCGACGCCGACGACCCGGACCCCGGAGGCGGTGAGGAGCTGCGCCACGAGCTGTCCGATCAGCCCGAGGCCGATGACCAGCGCCACCTCTCCGAGCTGCGGTTCACCCCGGCGGACGCCCTGAAGGGCGATCGATCCGACGGTGCCGAAGGCCGCGTGGCGCGGCGCGAGGCCGTCCGGCACCCGGGCGAAGAGGTTCTTCGGCACCCAGTTCAGCTCGGCGTGGAGCGCGTGCTCATTGCCCGCGCAGGCCACGAGGTCGCCGGCCTTCACCTCGTCGACCCCGGCGCCGACCTCCTCGACCACCCCGCACAGCGAGTAGCCCAGCGGGGTGTACGAGTCCAGCTTGCCCATCACCTTGCGGTAGGTGGCGGGCACCCCGTTGACGGCCACGCTCTGCATGACCTTGGCGACCTGGTCCGGCCGGGAGCGGGCCTTGCCGAGCATGGACATGCCCGCCTCGGACACCTTCATCAGCTCGGTCCCGGTGGAGATCAGCGAGTAGGCGCTGCGGACCAGCACACCGCCCGGTGCGCACCCCGGCTCCGGTACGTCGAGCAGCGCCAGCTCGCCGCTCTTGTAGTTCTGTACGACCTGTTTCACCCGAGTTCCTCTTTCGTTCCGCTCACTACGCCCTCACGCCGCGTGGCTCCGGCCGGAGCCGGAGACCGCGTCGCGGTACCAGTACTCAAGGGTCAGCACGTGCCACAGATGTTTGGAGAAGTCCCGCTGCCCGGCGGCGTCCTCGGCGACCATGCGCGCCAGGGCCTCGCGGCGCAGGAGGCCGGAGCGGACGAGGACGCCGTCGTGCACCACCTCGCGCACCAGCGGTGCCAGGTCCCGGCTCATCCAGGCCCGCAGCGGGGCGCTGAACAGGCCCTTGGGCCGGTAGACGATCTCCCGGGGCAGGACCGAGACCGCCGCCTCCTTGAGGGCGGCCTTGCCCTGCCGTCCGACGATCTTGCGGTCGCCGGGTGTCGCGAACGCCGCCCTGACCACCTCGACGTCCACGTACGGCACCCGGACCTCGGTGGACGCGGCCATGCTCGACCGGTCGGTGTAGGCGAGGTTCAAACCCGGCAGGAACATCCGGGTGTCGCCCAGGCACATCCGGTTGACGAAGTCGTCGAGGTCGTTGTCCCGGTAGACGTCCGCGTGTTCGGTGAGGACGTCGTCGACCGTCCCCGCCAGGTCCGGATCGACCAGGGCGAGCAGTTCGTCCCGGTCGTACATCGTGTAGCTGCGGCGGAACGCGGTCTCCTCCGGGAGGTCGGCGAAGGAGAGGAACCGCTTCGCGAAGCGCACCGACCGGTAGCCCCGGCGGGATGTGGCGACGGGCAGCCGGTCCACCGCCGCCGACAGGCCGCGCCGCAGGGGCCCCGGGACGCGCTGGTAGCGCAGGGCGAGCAGGTTGGCCAGGTGCTTGCGGTACCCGGCGAACAGCTCGTCGGCGCCCATGCCGGAGAGCATCACCTTGACCCCGGCCTCCCGGGCGGCCGAGCAGATCAGGAATGTGTTGATCGCGGCGGGGTCGCCGATCGGCTCGTCCAGGTGGTACGTCATCCTCGGCAGCAGGTCGAGCACCTGGGGGGAGATCTCGATCTCCCGCAGGTCGATGCCGAACCGCCCGGCCACCCGGCGGGCGTGACGCAGGTCGTCGGGCATGGCCTCGAACATGGCGTCCTCGGCGCGGAAGCCGATGGTGTAGGCGGAGATCCCGGGCCGGTGGCGGGCCGCCAGCGCGGTCAGATAGCTGGAGTCGAGGCCGCCGGAGAGGAAGGTCGCCACCGGTACGTCGGCGAGCAGATGGCGCCGGGTCGACTCCTCGACGACGGCGGCGAGGTCCGGGCGTTCCCCGGACCGGGCCCGCTCCTGGCCCTCGGCGGCGACGTCCTTGAGGTTCCAGAACCGGCCGCGGTCGACCCGGCCGTCGGCCCGGCACCGCAGCCAGCTCCCCGGCGGCAGCTTCTCCGCTCCGCGGAGCGCGCAGCGCGAGTCCGGCACCCAGTAGTAGAGCAGCGAGGCCACGAGCGCCCCGTGGTCCACGTCCAGCTTTCCGCCGGTGGCGGCGGCGAGCGCCTTGAGTTCGGAGGCGAAGATCAGGCCCGGGCCGCGCCGGAGCAGGAACAGCGGCTTGATGCCGAGCTGGTCGCGGACGAGGACCAGGTCACCGGTGCGTTCGTCGAAGACGCCGAACGCGAACATGCCGCGCAGCCGGGGCAGGCAGGCGGTGCCCCAGCGGCGCCACGCCTCCAGCAGGACCTCGGTGTCGGAGGTGCCGCGGAAGCGCACTCCGGCGGCTGTCAGCTCGGCGCGGAGTTCGGGCGCGTTGTACAGCTCGCCGTTGTAGGTGAGGGCGAGGCCGTCGGAGACCATCGGCTGGGCGCCGGTCGCGGAGAGGTCGACGATCGCCAGCCGGCGGTGGCCGAAGTGCACCTCGCTGTCGCCGACGGGGTGGCTGTAGCGGCCCGACCCGTCCGGGCCGCGGTGGGTGAGGACTCCGGTGAGCCGGTCCGTCACCGCCTTCCCGTCCGGCCAGCGGTATGTGCCTGCGATGCCACACATGTTCTACCGTGCCTCCTGCTCGCTGTCCGGGACCCGTGCGGCCCGCATCGCCGGCCGCTCGGTGCGCGGCGGGCCCGTTCTGTTCTGCCGGGGCGGGCGCTCGGCGCGCGGCGGGCCCGCCGTCCCGTACGGTGGGGTCGGCCGTTCGTCCCGGCCGTGCGGGGCGGCGTACGGCCCGTCCCAGAGCGTGCCGTCGGTCCGGTCCCGCGGGTCGGGGTCGATCAGCACCACGCCGAGCACCGGAATGCGCTGGTCGGCGAGTTGCCGTGCCACGGTGTGCAGCCAGGCGGCGCTGCCGTGCCCGGCCCGTACGACGAGGACGGTCCGGCTGCCGAGGTACTGGAGGTCGGTCCAGGCCGTGCCGGGCGCGACCGAGCCGACGCCGAGCCGGCGGGTCTGCTGCGGCAGGGACTCGGCGTCCGCGCCGCTGACCACGGCCGGGTCTTCGGGTCCCCGGCGGCCCGCGGCGAGTTCCGCGCCGGGCAGGCCGTCGACGACGGCCACCGGGCCGTCCGCCGCGAGCGCCGCGGCGACGTCGAGGGCGAGGGCGCCCGTGCCGCGCGCACAGCCGAGTTCCAGCAGCGACACCGGTTCCGCGCAGCCGCGCACGGTGCGGACGAGGGTGGTGGTGAGCCGTTCCCGGGCGGCCCGGGTCCGTCGGCGCCGCCACCGCCGGGGCCGGGGGCGGGGCGCCCCGGGCAGTTCCGCGATGACCGAGGCGCCCAGGTTCGCCGCGATCTCCCGGCGCAGCACGGGGCGGTCCGCGACCACGGCGCCGACCGCGGCGAGCGCGAGCCCGAGCGCGAGCCCGAGGACGAGTCCGATGGCGGCGTTGGTGGCGGCGGCCCGGGGCAGGGAGTGCCGCACGGTGCGCGGGGCGTCCACGATCTGGGTACCGGCGGCGACCTGGGGCGCGCCGGTGCGGGCGTCCGCGGCGCGGCGGTCGAATTCGGCGATCCGCGAGTTGAGTTCGGCCCGGCGGGCGAAGAGCGACTCGATGTCCGCCGACGCGTTCGGGTCGCTTCGCGGTGGGCGGTTCCCGATGTCCCGGTTGACCCGGGCGAGTTCGTCCCGCATCCGGTCGCGTTCGTCGAGCAGGGCTTTGGCCTCGGCGTTCGCGGTCTGCCGCATCCGCCGTACATGGTCGGCGATGAACACGTCGGCCAGGGCCCGGGCGCGGGCCACCGCGTCCGGGCCGGTGTCGCCCGTCGCCTCGATCAGCAGCAGGTTGTTGGTCAGGCCGGTGCCCCGGTACTCCCGCAGGAACTCCGCCGGGTCCTCGGGGGAGGCGAGGGCCTTCAGGGCCCGGCCCGCGATCCGGGTGGTCTGGAGCAGGGCGATATCGGTGCGGATCAGGGTTCCGGTGTCGTTCGGCTGGTCCTCCTTGTGGATGACCAGCACCGTGGTCACGGCGGTCGGCGGCGGTCGCAGCAGGACCGCCGCCGCGGGTCCGGCCAGCAGCCCCAGGAGCGCCAGCGCGTACCAGAGGCGGCGGCGTCTGCGGACCGCCACCACCAGCGCCTGGAGGTCCAGCAGCGGGGCGGCCGTCGACGGCTTCCCGGTCGTGCTCGTCGTCACTCCGGCTCCCCTGTCGTGCGGCCGGGCGCCGCGGGTGCCGTCGCGGCGGTGTCCGAAGGGCGGTCGGCGGCCCGCGCCGGACGGGCCCGGACCGCGCCGGCGACGACGGTGCCGACGATGTCGTGTCCGCTGTCCGCGCACGCCTCGGCGATACCGCCGAGTTCCGCGGCGGTCCAGTGGCCCGCGCTGAGCACGACCACGGCGCCGGACTCGGTGCCGCGGTCCGGGACCATCGGCCGGTCCACCGCGACCTCCACGACCCGCAGCAGGGGGTATCCGCCGCTCGCCGGGGCCGGGTCGCCGGGCAGCCCGCCCCCGGCCTCCGCGAGGAGTTGCCCGGCGGCCCGGCGGGCGGTCTCGTCGCGGTCCGGTACGACGACCAGCAGCCGCCGGGGGCCGGGGGCCTGGTCCCGGAGGCGGGCGCACACCCGCCGGTAGCGGACGCGCCGTCCGGCCTCGTCGCCGGAGGTCCGCGGGGTCGGCAGGTCCCACCGGGTGTCGACGCCGAGCAGTCGGCGGGTCCAGGCGCGCGGGCCGCCGCCCGCCGTCCCGTGCGCGCCCCGTCCACCGGGGACGTCGACGGTGCCCAGCAGGGCCGAGCCCAGCGCCGCCGCGATCTCCGGTTCGGTGCGCAGCCTGCGGTTGACCCGTGCGGCGGCGAGGTGGCCGATGACCGCGGACAGGAGGAACAGCAGGGCCCCGGCGGCGATGAGCTGGGGCCGCGTCGGCGGCACCGCGCCGGTGGGCCGGTCCGCCGGTGCCATGACGACCATGCCGGTCCTGCCGTTCGCCGGGTCGGCCTCGTCCAGCTTCTTCATGGCCGTCTCCAGCGCGGTGAGCAGCTTGGCGAGGGTGGTGCGGGCCTGCACGCTCTCCACGGTCCGGCCCGGGTCGGCCGCCTCGGCCAGTTCGGTGATGCGGCGGTCGGTCTCCAGGACCTTGCGCCGCAGCGCCTCGGCTCCCGTGGCCGCTTCGGGGTCGGTGCCCTCGCCCGTGAGCCGCGCGGCGAAGGCGACGAACTCCCGGGCCGTGCGGTCGGCGAGCCGCTGTGCGCGCTCCGGGGTGTCGGCCGTGCCGGAGATCTTGATGATGTTCCCGTCGGTGGGTCTGGCGCTCACCCGCTCCCGCAGTTCGCTGCCGCTGACGCCCTTCCAGCCGAGCGCGGCGGCCGTGCGGTCGACGACCGCCGACATGGTCGCGATCTCCACCTGGGTCAGCAGCTCGCGTTCCTCCCACTGCCCCGACAGCAGGACCGGCGCCGAGGCCGTGTAGCGCGGCGGGAACAGGACGGAGGTGCCGTAGCCGACGAGCGCGCCCACCACGGTGAGGAGGGTGAGGAGCCGTCGGCGCCGACGGAGAATCCGCCCGATCGTGGCCAGGCGTATCGTGTCATCGCTCAACGGTGCGGTCGCTTCCCTGTCCGGACCGGGTCGCCGGCCGCCCCGGGGTGCGGTCACGGCAGGCGGCGGCGTAGGCCGCGAGCAGGGACGCCTGGGAGTTGCGCCAGGAGAGCCTGCCGCTGATCCGTTCCCTGCCGATCCCGCCCATGCGGGCCCGCCGGTCCGGGTCGTCCAGGAGCTGCGCGATGAGCGCGGCGAACTCGGACTCGTCGTCGGCGGACGCGTAGACGGCGGCGTCCCCGGCGGAGACGCGCGCCTCCCGGAGGTCGAACGAGACGATCGGCCGGCCCATCGCCATGTACTCCAGGACCTTGTTCATGGTCGACACGTCGTTGAGCGGGTTGCGCGGGTCGGGCGAGAGGCAGACGTCCGCGGTGGACAGGTAGCGCACCAGGTCGGCGTCCGGGACCCGCCCGGTGAACTGCACCCGGTCGTCGAGTCCGAGCCGCCGGGACAGCCCGGTCATCGCGTCGAAGGCGTCGCCGGAGCCGATGAACACCGCGTGCCAGTCGGTCCGGCCCAGTTCGTCGCGGAGTGCGGCCAGGGCCCGCAGGGCGTAGTCGACACCGTCCTGGGGGCCCATGACCCCGAGGTAGCACAGCAGATGGGGCTTGCCGCGCTTCAGCTCCGGCTCGGGCGGCACCGGCTGGAACCGCTCGATCTGGGGGGCGCTGCGCACCACGAAGACGTCCTCGGGCCGCTGTCCGCCCCGGTGGATCGCGACGTCCCGGTAGCTCTCGTTCGTGGCGATCACGATGTCGGCGGCCCGGTAGGTGAGCCGTTCCAGCGCGCACACGGCGCGGTAGAGCAGGTCCTCGCCGCGGCCGAAGCGGGAGAGGTACAGCTCGGGCACGAGGTCGTGCTGGTCGAAGACGAATCGCGCGCCGCGCCGCTTCAGCCACAGCGCGGGCAGGAACAGCAGATCGGGCGGGTTGCAGGCGTGGACCACGTCGACCGGGCCGACCCTGCGGGCCAGCCGGGCCGTGTGCCACAGCGCCGACCCGTACTCCCGCAGATAGCCTGCGGGGCCCCCGGTGGCCGCGCGCAGCGGGTAGCGGTGGATGCGGACCCCGTCGATCTCCGCCTCCGGCTCGGTGTCCCGTGTGCTGCCCCGGGGGCAGATGACGTGCACCGTCCAGCCCGCGTCGCGCAGGGTCGTGCACTCCTGCCACACCCGCCGGTCGAAGGGCACCGACAGGTTCTCCACCAGGATCAGGGCGCGCCGGTCCGGCCGGCCGTCGCTCGTCGTGTCACCAGGCAAGGCCCAGGTACCCCGGTTCGGCCCGGCGCCTGTCGGCGTCGGGGAGGCGGACGAGGTCGACGATCACCGGTCCTTCGCCGTGGGGCAGTGCCGCGAGCACCTCCGGGTCCCTGGTTCCGACCAGGCACACATCGGCGTGTTCGAGCACCTCGCCGACGGAGTCCGCGAGGAGGTGCGCGAGGTGCGGCAGCCGGGTCTCGATGTACTCGCGGTTCGCGCCGAGCAGCCGGGACAGGCTCACGTTGGCGTCGTAGATCCGCAGGTCGTACCCCTTGCCGAGGAGGCGTTCGGCCAGTTCGACGAGCGGGCTCTCCCGGAGGTCGTCGGTGCCGGGTTTGAAGGAGAGACCGAACAGGCCCGCGCGGCGCCTGCCGGTGCGTTCGACGAGTTCCACCGCGCGCTGGAGATGGGCGGTGTTGGACGGCAGCACATGGGCGAGGATGGGCACCGAGACATCGGCCCGGTGTGCCGCGTGGACCAGGCTGCGCAGGTCCTTGGGCAGGCAGGACCCGCCGAAGGCGAAGCCGGGCCGCAGATAGGCGGGGCTGATGTTCAGCTTGCGGTCGGCCAGGAACACATCCATCACCTGGTGCGAGTCCACCCCGAGGGCCTGGCAGACC
This sequence comes from Streptomyces clavuligerus, assembly GCF_005519465.1. Taxonomy (NCBI): domain Bacteria; kingdom Bacillati; phylum Actinomycetota; class Actinomycetes; order Kitasatosporales; family Streptomycetaceae; genus Streptomyces; species Streptomyces clavuligerus. Next base: position 90,924 of record NZ_CP027858.1, read on the forward strand.
GCGCCCAGCTCGTTCGCGAAGCCGATCTTGAGGCCGTGGAAGGCGTTGTCCGCGTATTTGATCGCCTCGGCCGTCGGGACCGGCACCCGGAACACCTCGCCGGGCAGGTCCCGGTAGAGCGCCGCCACCGTGTCGCCGCTGGCCGGGTCGATCTCGCCGATGACGGTCTTGGGCGGGTCGAAGAAGTCCCGCACGCTCGTGCCCTCGCGCAGGAACTCCGGGTTGACCGCGACCCCGAAGTCCACTCCGGCCGTGCCGCCGACGCTCTTCTCCAGGATCGGCACCAGCAGGTTCAGACAGGTGCCCGGGAGCATGGTGCTGCGGAAGACGACGGTCTGCCGCCCGCCCCGCTCGGCCAGCGCGGCGCCGATCTCCTCGGTGACCCGCTCCAGATAGGCCGTGCACAGGCTGCCGTTGGGTTCCGACGGTGTGCCCACGCACACCAGTGACACCTCGCTGCCCCTGATCGCCTCGCCGACGTCGCCGGTGGCGCGCAACGCCCCGGTCCGTACGGCCTCGGCGACGAGTTCGCCGATCCGTTCCTCGACCACCGGGGCCCTGCCGCTGTTGACCAGGTCGACCTTCACCTGGTTGACGTCCACCCCGATGACCTCGTGTCCCATGTCGGCCAGGCACGCGGCTGATACACAGCCCACGTAGCCGAGCCCGAACACACTGACTCTCATGCCCTGTCTCTCCCCCCGGGCAGGCCCCTGCGGCCTGCGCTCCGCGTGCGGGCCGCCGTGCGGCCCTGTCTCCCGCGCATCAGTAGGCCCCCTGCCCGTAGACCACCGCGCGCAGGGTCTTCCACAAGATCACCGCGTCGAGGGCGAGCGACCAGTCCTCGACATATCTCAGGTCCAGCCGGACCGCTTCCTCCCAGGGCAGGTCGCTGCGTCCGCTGATCTGCCACAGGCCGGTGAGCCCGGGTTTGACCAGCAGCCGCCGCCGGATGTCCGGGCCGTACGCGGCGGACTCCTCGGGGAGCGGGGGCCGCGGGCCGACGAGCGACATCGATCCGGTGAGCACGTTGAGGAGCTGCGGGAGCTCGTCGATCGAGTACCGGCGCAGTACCGCTCCCACCCGGGTCACCCGCGGGTCCCGGCGGAGTTTGAACAGCAGCCCGGCGCCCTCGTTGCGGTCGGCCAGCCCGGCGCGGGCCCCGTCGGCTCCGGCGACCATGGTGCGGAACTTGAGGATGGTGAACTCGCGGCCGTCCTTGCCGACCCTGCGCTGGCGGTAGAACGCGCCGCCCCGGCTGTCCGTCAGGACGAGCACTCCGACGAGCAGCATCAGCGGCGCGAACAGCAGCAGCAGGACCGCCGCGCCCAGCCGGTCGACGACGGCCTTGACCGCCCGGCGGCCCCCGGTGAAGGCGGGCATGCTGACCCGCAGCAGCGGGATGCCGAGCACCGCGTCGACATGCAGCCGCGGCCCGGCCACCTCCATCAGGACGGGGGCCACCACCATCTCGGCGTCGCTGCCTTCGAGGTTCCACGCCAGGCGTTGCAGCCGGTCGGGCGACCAGTGCGGGTCCGGTGTGACCGCGACGACGCGATAGCCGTCGCGGCGGACGTGGCTGGCGACGTCCGCCAGCCTGCCGATGACCGGCACGCCGTCCAGTTGGTCGCCGTCCGGGCCGAGGCCGTCCGTCGTGCACACCGCGTCCACCCGCCAGCCGAGGTGCGGGAACTTGCGGGCCCTGGCGATCAGGTCCTGCACGGTGGCCGGGCTCCCGGCGGCGAGCACCGGTCGCAGACACCGTCCTTCCTTGCGCTGTTTGTGCAGCCGGAGGCGGAGCAGATAGCGCTCGGTCATGGTGACGAGGGCGATCGCGGGAATCGCGACGAAGATCCAGAGTTTGATGTTCCGCGAGGTGAGGGCGATCCCGCCGAGCGCCAGAACGACGGCCGCCGTGAACACCGCGCGGCTGAGCCTGCGGAATTCCTCGGCCCCCTGACCGAGGACGGCAGGAGTCCATGAGCGGTTCACCGCGAGCGCTCCCAGCACCAGCAGTTCGGTGCCGAAGGCGAGAATTCCCCATTTCTCGTGCCAGTTGGCCGCGTCACGGGCCCCGAAGAAATTGCCGATCGCCGCCACCACGAAGGCGGTGGCCACGGTATCGCTGATGATCACGGTACGGCGGTACCGCTCTTCCCAATCGATCGCGGGCTGGTTGAACGCCCCGTTCGCCAGACGCCCGCGCGCTGACGGAAACGGGTTGACTAATCCCCCCTGTTGCACAGATCCCCCCAGTACGCCGGCGGTTCGACGTGTCTACCCGACACCGTTCCCTCCCCTCGGGAGGCCCCCGCCTCCCGCGCCGCGCCGTCCCCCGTCCGGGCCCCCGCGCCCTTGCGCGGGGCGCCCCGGCCGGTTCGGTGCCGCGTGAACAGCCCACCCCGGGCGGCAGCGGACCCCTCTGTCCACCGGCCTCGTGAGGTGCGCGGAAACCCGTGGAGACCCCGGGCGCTCCCCGCGCCCAAGGCCCTGACGGGCTCCAGGAATCGATCACCCCCACGTCTGGCACCGGGACGCGATCGACGGCTGTCCACGGTGTCAGACCCATAGATCATCAATGTTCGCTTCCCGCCCGAACAGCTGAAGCACGGTCAATCTAGACCATCGCGGCCGCTATGAAGAGGGGATGTGTGCAATTTGTGTTCAAGCTTTGAAAATGGATCTTCCAATTGATGATCGCTCAAGCCGCTTCACGAGCGGGGACATGCCTGATGACCTGTGGTGGAGGGAATTCTCGGGGCTGTCGACACCCGGTGGGGACAGCGTCCGCTACGGCATCGGAATCATGGTGACGGTGTGTGGGACATGCCGCCTCGGGGGCCTCCGGCCGGGCCGTGGCCCGCGGACGAAAAGGGGATACCGGGGCGCCGAAGATCGATGACGGGGTGCTCCCCGGACTGCTGTTGCTTCTGTGACGGGTGCGAAAAGAGAGAGCGCCGCGGAATTGATCACGGAATTGATCACGCGACTGCTCACGGAATTGATCACGGAGCTGAGCACAGAACCGATCAGGGAGCTGCGTACGGAATTGCTCCGCGGACACCGTCCCGGCCCGACGGTCCTGCCGGACCGGTCCGGCCCGGCGCCCGCACGGGGAGTGCGGCAGAGCGCCGGGGGGTCCGGCACCCGTCGCGGCACGGGCGGGCCCGTCGCCCCGACCGTGCCGCGGGCGGTCGCCGTGAACCATCCGGAAGATCACGGCCGTGCGGTCCGGTGAGACAGGTGTACGAAGGGGCCCGCGCGGAGCGGCCGGGAGGGGGCACGGTGCACGGAACCACGGCCGTGGCGCCCTGCCGGTCCCCGCGTTCCCGGTCCGCGCGGACGGACGGCGGCAGCCGCGCCGTGCGGCGCCGGCCCCGTGTCCCCGCGGGCACCGGGCCCCGGTGGTGCCCCCGTACCCGGCGCCGGGTGAGAGCACGCGGCGCGTCGGCCGAAGACGAACAGAAGACGAGGTCCCCCGATGTCGACCCCGCCGGCTCCCGGTGTGTCCGCTTCCACCATGCCCTTCCCGGCGCCCCGGGGCGGTTGCCCCTTCGCGCCACCGCCCCTGTACGAGGCGGCGCGTGAGGAGGAGCCCCTCACCCGGGTGACCCTCTTCGACGGGAGCGAGGCGTGGCTGGCCACCCGGCACTCCGCCGTCCGGCTGGTCCTGTCCGACCCCCGGTTCAGCGCGGACATCCACACCCCGGGCTTCCCGCTGACCAGCCCCCGCCAGCGGTTCATGGCGCAGGGCGAGCCCTCGTTCGTGCGGATGGACGCCCCGGAGCACACCCGGCAGCGGAGAATGCTGACGAGCTGGTTCACGGCCCGCCGGGTCCGGGCCATGCGCCCGGCGGTGCAGGCCCTCGTCGACGAGCGCATCGACCGGATCGAACCGCGCGGACAGGCGGATCTGTTCAGCGAGTTCGCCCTGCCGGTGCCGTCGCTGGTGATCTGCGACATCCTCGGCGTCCCCTACGAGGACCACGAGTTCTTCGAGGGGACCAGCCGGGCGATGGCGCAGTGGAACACCACACCGGAGGAGAGCTCGCGGTGCTGGAACGCCCTGCACACGTATCTGAGCGAGCTGGCGGCGGCCAAGCGGGAATGCCCCGACGAACGTCTCGTCAGCCATCTCGCGGCCCGGGACGATCTGACACTCGCCCAGGTGGCCTCGATGTGCCGGCTGCTGCTCGTCGCCGGTCACGACACCACGGCGTCGGCGATCGGCCTGTCGGTGGCGGCGCTGCTGGCGAACCCGGAGTGGGCCGCCGCCCTCCGGGACTCCCCCGGGCACTCCCCCGAGGCCGTCGACGAGCTGCTGCGGCTGGTGTCCCCGCTGGGGCACCACGGCATCGGCCGGGCGGCCCTGGCGGATGTCGAGGTCGACGGCCGGACCGTCCGCGCCGGGGAGGGGGTCCTCGTGATCCCGCCCACCGCCAACCGCGACGGCCGGGCCTTCGACCGCGTGGACGCGTTCCTCGTCGCCGGTGAACGGGATCAGAGCACCCACCATCTCTCCTTCGGCCACGGCCCGCATCTGTGCCTCGGGGCGCCGCTGGCCCGGCTCGAAATGGAGATCGCCCTGGAAACCCTCTTCCGCAGGCTGCCGGGCCTGCGGCTCGCACGGCCGCTGGAGGAGCTTCCGTTCCGGGGCCCGGGGGCCATACACGGTCTCGACGCGCTGCCGGTGCGCTGGTGACACGGGCCGGAGCGCGGGTGTCCGGACCGGGCACCGGCGGCGGCCCCCGGAGGTCCGGCGGGACGCCGCTGCTCCGGTGGCGGCTCCGGCCGCCCGCCGGGCCCCGGCCGAAGGAGCCGTACGCCGACGGGGAGCCCCCGCTGCCGTATCCGGCGGGCTGGTTCCTGCTCGTCCCGTCGCACGATGTCCGACCCGGTGCCGTGGTGACGCGGCGCCTGATGGACGAGGACGTCGTGGTCTACCGCACCCGTGGCGGGCGGGCGCGGGTGATCCGGCCGCACTGCCCCCATCTGGGGGCGCACCTCGGCTGCGGGGGCCGGGTGGACGGGGAGAGCATCGTCTGCCCCTTCCACCACTTCGCCTTCGGCGGGGACGGCGCCGTCACCCGCACCGGCCCCGGCTACGCCCCGGGGGCCGTCCGGGACCGGCTCGCCGTGCTGCCCTGCCACGAGGTCAACGGCGGGATCTTCACCTGGGCGGGCGGCGCCCCCGGGCAGCCGCCCGGCTGGCGGTTACCGGAGCTGCTGGACCCCTCGGGCCCGCCGCTGCGGTTCGCCCGCACCGAGGTGCTGAGCCATCCGCAGGAACTCTGTGAGAACGTGGCGGACCTGGGGCATCTGCGTGCCCTGCACGGTTTCTCGGACGCCGTGCCGAAGGGCGGTCCGGTCATCGACGGGCACCGCTTCCGCGCCACGGTGGAACTCACCCGGACCTTCCCGCCGTTCGGACGGCTCCGGGCGGATCTGACCTTCCACCTCTACGGTCTGTCCCTGCTGCACGCCACGCTCCGGGACGCGCGCAGCGGGCTGGTGTTCGATGTGCTCGCCGCCAGTCGGCCCGTCGCGCCCTGGCGGGTGGAGCTGCTGATCGGTACCCGCGTGGCCGTCGACGGCGGTCACCGGGTGTGGTCCCGGCTTCCCCCGCCGCTGCTCCGGCCCCTGACGGGGGCGGCGGGCTGGGTGAATCTGCTCACGGTGGTCAGGGACATGAGCCGGGACCTGCCGGTCTGGGACGCGAAGCGGTATGTCAGCCCGCCCCGGCTGGTCCGGGGCGACGGCCCGGTGGGGGTGTTCCGCGCCTGGGCCCGGCAGTTCTACCCGGACCCTCCGGCGGACGGCGGCACTCCGGCCGGGTGACGGGCGTGCCCGGCGCCGGTGTCCTCCGGCGGCACCGGGGGCGGGCACGGCGGGACAGGGGTCGGGCCACGGGTTGTTCCCGGCCCGGCGGCCGGGCCGTTCCAGGATGTCCGCCTCCGGGGTGCGGGCCACGGGATCGGCGGAGACAGCGTGGCTGAGGGGTCCGGCGGCGTCCGTGGCGTTGCTGGGGGCCCGCAGGGCGGTCTGCACGGCCTGCGCGGGCGCCGCCCCGGGGCTCGGCACAGCGAGGTCCCGCCGCCCCGGGCGGGACGGTGTGCGGATCGGTCGGCGTTCCCGTCGTACCGGCCGGGACAGCGCCGGTGGACGGCCCCGCGCCCTGGTCGGCGGTGCCGCGGCAGCCGGGGTCGCACCGCGGACCGGCCCGTGCGCCGGGCGGTCCGCCGTCCCTTCGCCCGGCGGTCCCGGTCATGGCGCCGGTGCGGTCGGCGTGCCGCCGGGACCGGTCGTGGAGACCCCGGTACGGATTCGCCCGGCTGCCGGGGAACGGGACAGGTCGCCCGCAGGCCCGCCGCGCGCGGCTGTCCGCCCGAGGCCGGACCCGGTGTCCGGGGCGTCCGCTCCCCTCGGGTGCCGAGCGCCGGGGAGGCGGCCGGGCCGCTCCGCACCGGGCGCGCCACCGTCCCCGCCGAACGGCTCCGGGTCGCCCCGGGGCCGCCGCCGGGCCGGGGCCCGTACCTCCCGGGAGACCCCGTGGCAGCCGCCCGCACCGTACGCGGTGAGCCGTCCGGGCCCGGACGGGACCGTGGCGGACACCACGGCCGGGGCGGCCCACGGTCCGTCAGGCGCCGGACGCCCGGGCCAGGGCCACCGTCCGGGCCAGCTCCGCCAGTGTTCCGGCCTCGAAGATCGCCCGCATCGGCACGGTCACGTCGAACGCCCTGCGGATCTGCCGCGCGAGCAGGGTGGCCAGGACCGAGTGACCGCCGATGTCGAAGAAGTTGTCCCCGGGGCGCACGCCGTCCGCGCCGACGATCCGGGCGACGAGGGCGCACAGCTCGGCCTCGACCGCCGTCCCGGGGCCCGTCGGCTCCCCGGGGGGAACGGGGCGGGCGGGGCCCCCGGGGCGGACGGTGGGCAGGGCGGCCCGGTCGATCTTGCCGTTCGGCGTGGTGGGGAAGTGGTCGAGAACGGTCACCCGGGACGGGACCATGTGGCCGGGGAGCGTACGGGCCGCATGGCGGCGCAGCTCCGCGGCGGCGGCCCCGGAATCGACCGCCGTCCCGCCCGGGGGGCGCGCCCCCTCGCGGAGGGTCACATACGCCACGACCCGGGCCGTCGCGAGGTCGCCCTCGACCAGCGCGCACGCGAGACCGACCGAGGGATGGGCGGTCAGCCGGGCCTCGACCTCGTCCAGTTCGACACGGAAGCCGCGCACCTTCACCTGGTGGTCGGCGCGGCCGGTGAAGAACAGCTCCCCGTCGGCGCGCCGCCGCCCCCGGTCGCCGGAGCGGTACATCCGGCTGCCCGGCGGCCCGGCGGGGTCGGCCACGAAGCGGGTCGCGGTCTCCGCCGCCCGGTTCAGATAGCCGCGGGCCAGGCCGGGTCCGCTGAGATACAGCTCGCCCTCGGCGCCGGGGTCCACCGGCCGGAGCCGGGAGTCGAGCACCTGGACCGAGCTGCCCGGCAGCGGGCGGCCGACGCCGATCTCCTCGTCCCCGGTGACCTGCCCCACGGAGATGCCGACGGTCACCTCGGTGGGGCCGTACCCGTTGAACAGGCGCCGCCCGGCGGACCAGGCGCGGGCGAGGGCCGGGGAGAGGGCGTCCCCGGTGGAGACCACGGCCCCGCCGGTCAGGACCCCGTCCGGCTCGGTGACGCTCAGCGCCACCGGGGGGAGGGTCGCGTGGGTGACGCGGTGCCGGGCCAGGGTGTCCCGGAGCGGCTGCCCGGGGAGCAGGTCGGCGGCGGGTGCAAGCACCAGGGTGGCGCCGGAGAACAGGGCCAGGGAGAGATCCCAGAAGGAGGCGTCGAATCCGGTCGCGGCCCATTGGAGCACCCGGTCGCCCGGCCCGGGGGCGAGGTGCCGGTGCTGGCCCTCGACCAGCGCGGACACCCCGGCGTGGGAGACGGCGACGCCTTTGGGACGGCCGGTGGAGCCGGAGGTGTAGACGAGGTACATGAGGTGGGCGGGCAGCAGGGGGGCGCGGCGTTCGGCGTCGGTGAGGTCGTCGCCGGAGCGGGCCGCGCACTCCGCGCGGAACACCGGATCATCGATGACCACATCGAGCACATCGACCGCATGGGCCGCGTCGGCGCCATCGGCGCCGCCGTCGACTCCGGCGGCCGGTGCGGGGAGCGCGAGCTCCGCCGTGCGCAGATGCAGCAGCGGCCGGGCGTCGGCCACCATGGCCGAGAGCCGTTCCGCCGGGTAGTCGGGGTCGAGCGCGAGATAGGCGCCGCCCGCCTTGAGGACGGCCAGCAGGACGGTGGGCAGCTCGATCGACCGGGGGACCGAGACCGCGACGGTCATGTCCGGTCCGACCCCCCGGTCGACCAGGCACCGGGCGAGCCGGTTCGCCGCCGTGTTCAGCTCCGCGTAACTGACGGCGGCGGTCCGGAAGACGACGGCGGTCTCGTCCCCGGCCCAGCCCGCGACCGCCTCGAAGAGCTGGGGCACCGTGGGCACGGTCCGCTCGGTCTCCTCCATCGCCCTGCCTTCCTTCGTCGGGTGTCACGGGGGGGGGTGCGGGCGGCGCGGGACCGTCCGCGGGGTACCGGGCCGGGGGTCCGCTACGGGGCCGCCGCGTCGTCCACGGTCCGCACGATCCACTCCATGAGCGGGACGTGGGCCGCCTCGGCCGCCTGCGTCCAGCGGCCCCTGCGCTCGGAGTCGAGGTTCAGGGTCACCTGGACCCGGGCCGCCGCCCCGCCGTCCACGGCGTGGTGGCCGCGCAGCTCCCGCCGCAGCCGCCGGGCGGACCACCGCTCGCGCTCGGCGCGCTCCAGCCACCGGTCCTGCTCGTCGGCGGGGAGGGCGGCGGTCTCGGCGTGGTGCTGGAGGCTGAGCGCGTCCCGGCGCCGGGCCACGGGGAACTTGCGGGCGACCCAGGCGTAGTTGCGCAGGGTCTGATAGCTGAGCGAGGTCCTCTTGATGACGACCTGATAGCGGTCGGGGTACTCCTCCTCGCCGAAGACGAGCCAGTCGGCGAGCCACCACACGGAGGACTCGGAGACCCTTTTGATCTGGCTTCCGAGCCGGCACCAGGAGTCGAACGGAAGGCCCGCGGGTATCCGCAGTTCGACCTGTCCGGCGTAGACGCCGTCGGTGATGCCGAGGCGGTTCTGCAGGGAGCGGGCCCCGCCCCGTTCGACCCCGTTCGGGCCGCCCGGCGGACCGTGGGGAGCGGCGCCGGTCCTGCGTGCCGACCGATACTGACCGTAACGTTCCATGAAGGCGTGGTCATCTCCTTGCGTCGCGGATGTCCCGATTTCCTGAAGGCTCTTGACGTTCCACTGGGAACGGTGCCGAGGGCCGGGAATTGGCGTACGCAAGCACCTGCGCGCCTGACGGGGTGACACCGTCGACTGCACAGCCCTGCCGTGATGCGTACTACAGTCGCGTTTTTCCTGTCAATCGGCCTGCCCGCGCCACGCGGTTGACCAGGGGTGACGCATCCGGCCCCGTGCGGGCCCGGCCTTCAGGGCCGGTCGGGCCGCGGTGCGGAACGCCGCGGCCGGAAGGTGACCGGCAGACTGCTGTAGCCGTGGAGGAAGGTGGAGTAGATCCGCCGCCCCTCCCCGGCCTGCTCGATCGTCCCGGCGTGGGCGGTCAGCGCCGTCAGCAGGGCCCGCAGTTCGGCGCGGCCGAGGGCGGCGCCGACGCAGAAGTGGGGCCCGTGGCCGAGCGCGAGATGCGGATTGGGGCGGCGGGCGAGGTCGAGGGTGCGGGGCCGGTCGAAGACCGTCTCGTCGTTGTTGGCGGAGGTGTTCCAGAGGGTGACGATGTCCCCGGCGCGCACCCGCTGCCCGCCGAGGGTGAGATCGCACCGGGCGGTGCGGGCGAAGTGCATGCCCGGGGTGGCCCAGCGCAGGATCTCCTCGACGGCGGTGTCCACACCGATCCGGCCCTCGCGCAGGGCGCGCCACTGGCCGGGGTGGCGGGCGAGGACGAGCACGGCGGTGATCGCCGACATCCGGGAGGACTCGTCGCCGCCCAGCAGCAGGCTGTAGCAGTTGAGCGCGATCTCCTCCGGGGTGAGCGGGCGGCCGTCCGCCTCGGCCGACGCGAGCATGCTGATGACGTCGTCGCCGGGGCGGGCCCGCCGTTCCAGGGCGAGTTCGACGAGGTACAGGACGATCTCGTTCCGGGCCTCCAGCGCGTCCAGGCGGTCGCCGTCCGGCCGTTCCGAGGCCAGGGCCGTCTTGCTCCACGCCAGCAGCTCCGCGCGGTCCCGGCCGGGGATGGACAGCAGATCGCAGATGGTGTTCAGGGGGATGTGCGCGGCGACATCGGCGGCGAAGTCGACGGTGCCCCGGCCCACGGTCTCCTCGACGAGCCGGGCCGTGCGCTCCTCGACGCGGCGGACCACCTCGCCGAGGACCCTCGGGGAGAAGGCGCGGAGCATCAGGCTCCGCAGCGCGCGGTGACGGGGCCGGTCGGTGACGGCGAGCATCTTCCCGCCCGCCGAGTCGTCGCCGTGCAGCAGCACGTCGAGGACGGTGCCCCGGGCGGAGCCGAGCCGCTGCCCGTCGTCGTAGCAGGCCCGGACGTCGGCGTACCGGGACACCACCCAGAATCCGGGCCGCCCGGCGGCGGGCGGATGCCAGAAGACGGGGCTCCGCACGCGTATCTCCTGCCAGTAGGCGTACGGGTCGTTCCGGACGAAGGCGGCCGGGTCGGTGAGGTCGAGCGACGGCGCCACAGGGTCTCCTTTCCGGCGGTTCACCCCGGGTCCGCGGGGGCCGGTCTGTACATCCGGGCTTCCGGGGGGAAGGCTCGGCCCGCTGAATGTAGGTGACCCCGGCGGGCGGGAACAGGCCGCGTGCTGCTGGGGTGCGTGGCGCGGCGGGGCGGGGGCCGCCGACGGGTGTCCCGGCGCCGGGACAGTCCGCCGGGCGGGGCTGCCGACGGCCGCACCGGACCTGTCCCCCGCGCTTCACCGCGGGTTCTGCCCCGAACGGACGACGCACTGGAGGTGCGGCTTGTGCGAACCATCACCGTGATTCCCGGCGACGGCATCGGTCCCGAGGTGATCGGGCCCGCGCTGGACGTCCTGGTCGCCCTGGGACTCGATCTGCGATTCGATGTCATCGAGGAGGTGAACGCGCACCGGTATCTGCGCGACGGGACCGCGCTGTCGGACGCGGACTTCGCCCGGGTGCGCTCCAGCGCGGCGACCCTGCTCGGCGCGGTCGGCGACCCACGGCTCCGCGACACGGGCTATGCCCGGGGTGTGCTGTGGCGGCTGCGCTCCGGGCTCGACCTGTACGCCAACTACCGGCCCGCGCGGCTCTGGCACGAGCGGCTCAGCCCGCTGCGGGACGCCGCCCGGCGGCCCATCGACTGCGTGGTCGTCCGGGAGAACACGGAGGGGCTGTACAGCGGGATCGGCGGCGGCACCGCGACGGGCACCGCCGCCGAGGTCGCCCTCGACACCGACCTCAGCACCCATCGCGGGGTGTCCCGGATCATCGACTTCGCCTTCTCCGTCGCACGCCGCGGGGTGTGCCTGGTGGACAAGGCGAGCGCGATCCCGCACGGTGGGCGTCTGTGGCAGCGCTGCTGGCGGGAGGCGGTGGCCCGGCATCCGCGGTGCGCGACGTCCCATCTGTACGCGGACACGGCCGCGCTGCGGCTGGCCGAGGACCCCACCGTGTTCGACGTGATCGTGACGAACAACACCTACGGCGACATCCTGAGCAGTCTCACGGCCGCCCTCGCGGGCGGGATCGGCCTGGCCCCGTCGGCCAGTCTCAACCCCGGCACCGGGTTCGGGGTGTTCGAGCCGATGCACGGCTCCGCGCCGGACATCGCGGGGACGGGTACGGCCAATCCGCTGGGCGCGATCCTCTCGGCGGCCCTGCTGGTCGAGCATCTGGGCCACGGCGAGGAGGCCGGGGCGGTGCGCCGGGCCGTCGCGGCGGCCGTCGCCGCCGGGCGGACCACCCCCGACATCGGCGGGGCGCTGGGCACCCGGGAGGCCGGTGCCGCCGTGCTCGCCGAACTCGGCGCCCGATGAGCGGGGGACCCGGCGACGGGAACAGGAGCGGGGCGGGCGGGACGCACGGAGCGGGACGCGGGCGGACCGGTGCCGCCGGGGACCCCGATGTCGTCGTCGTGGGCGCCGGTCTGGTGGGGCCGGTGGCGGCCCTGTATCTGGCCCGCAGGGGCGAGCGGGTCCTGCTGCTCGACAAGCGGGCCGATCCGCGCGGAAGGCCCGGCGCGGGCGGGCGTTCGCTCACCGTGATGCTCTCCGCACGCGGCTGGCGGGTCCTGGACGAGCTGGGTCTCGGCGACACGGTGCGGTCGTTCGCCGTCCCCCTGCACGGGCGGTGCGCGCATCTGCGGGACGGCACCTCGCACACCACCCCGTACAGCCGGGACGGGCGGCCCATCTGGTCGGTGGAGCGGGAGCGGCTGCACCGGCTGCTGCTGGACGCGGCCGAGGCGGCCCCGGGGGTGGCGGTGCGCTTCCGGCGGCGGGTGCGGTCGGTGGACCTGGACGAGCCCGCGCTCCTCGTCGAGGAGGAGACGGGGCCCCGGAAGGTGGTCTGCCGTCATGTCCTGGGGTGCGACGGGGCGCACTCCGTCGCCCGTGCGGCGCTCGTCGCCCGGGGTGCCCGGCAGCGGGTCCGTCCGCTGCGGCTCGCGTATCAGGAGATCGCCCTGGACGGGGGGTGGCTGGACCGCCGCACCATGCACTACTGGCCGACGGGGGACGCGCTGTTCGGAGCGTTCCCCGTGCCGTCGGGCCGGTTCTCCGGCTGTCTGTTCCAGCGTCTGGACGGGCCCGCGCCGTCCTACGCCGCGGTGGACGCGGGCCGCGATCCGCTGGAGCTGTTCACCGCGGACTTCCCCGAGCCCGCGGCGGCCATCGCGGACCTGGGCGCGCAGCTCGCCGCGGCGCCCCGGGCCACCGTCCCGCTGGTGCGGTGCGACCGCTGGGTGTGGCGCGACACCTTCGCCCTGCTCGGGGACGCCTGTCATGCGATGGCCCCGTTCATGGGACACGGCATGAACTGCGCCTTCGAGGACGCCCGGACGCTCGCCTCCTGTCTGGACGCGGAGGGCGGCTGGGGACCGGCCCTCGCCGCCTACGAAGAGCGGCGGCGGGCCGACGCCGACGCGATATCCGAGCTGTCCTACCGGCACTACGACACCATGACCCGCCCCCCTCGGGAGGGGGCCGACGAGGCGGCGGCGCTGCTGCGGGAACGTCTCGTCGGCCTCTTCCCCGACCGGTTCGTGCCGCTGTACGAGCGGTGTGCCTTCTCCGAGGAGGGGTACGCCTCGGTCCGGCAGGCCGACCGGCACTTCAACGACCTCGTCGAGGCCCTGCTCCGCAGGTACGGAGCGGGGCTGGCGACGGTCTCCGACAGCCGGTTGCGCGCGTACACGCCCCCGGCCCGCCCCGCGTTCCCCGTGGAGGGTTACGGATGCTTCTGATCGTTTTCACCTCGCGGCTGTCCGCGCGGGCCGGGGCGGACCACGACGCCGCCGAGGAACGCATGCGGGAGCGGGTCGCCGCCATCGGCGGTACGGACCCCGTCGAGGTCAAGCACTACACGGCGGAGGACGGTGAGCGGCTCGCGGTCGTCCTGTGGCGTGATCCCGGGACGCTGGAGGCGTGGCGCACCGACCCCGAGCACCGGTTGGCCCAGCGGCTGGGGCGGGAGCGGTGGTACGACTCGTACACGTTGTATGTGGCCGAGGTGATCCGGACCAGCGGGACGGGCGACGGCGGGGCGGCCTCCGGGACGGAGCGGGCGCCGGACGGCGGTCCCCGGTAGACGCGGCCTCCGGGGGGGCGGCCCGGGAGCCTCCGGTGCCGCCCGCCGGTGCTGTCGCCGCCCGGTGCCGCCCGCCGGTGCGGGTGGCTCAGGACGCCGGGCGGTCCGCGCCCGCGCCGGACCGCCACTCGGGTGCGAGCACCGCCCAGACCTGCTGGTCGTGGCGGGCACCGGCGAAGGGCCAGACCGCGCGCCGCACCCCTTCGAGGGTCATGCCCAGCCGCCGGGCCACGGCGGCGCTCCGCTCGTTGTCGGCCCGGCAGCACCACTCGGCGCGGTACATCCCCCGCTCGGCGAAGGCCCAGTCCAGCAGGGCCCGGCAGGCCGGGGTGACCAGCCCGTGCCCCTCGGCCGCGGGCTCCAGCCAGCAGCCGATCTCGCAGCTTCCCGACGCGGCGTCGAACGTCGTGAACATCACGCCGCCGACCAGGGTGTCCGCGTGCCAGATGCCGTAGAGACGGCCGCCGTCGGCGGCCTGGCGCCCGGCGTAGCGGCTCAGGATGCCCCGGGCCCCGTCGAGGCCGTCGGTGACGAACCCCGCGCCGACCCAGGGGCGGATGTGTTCGCGCGCCCGGTCCATGTGCGCGGCGAACTCGGCCGCGTGCCACACCTCCAGCGGACGGAGGCGGGCGTCGTCCCGCAGGGGGAGGGAGAACATGGCGACCCCATTCACAAAACAAGTGTTATGTCTATGTACTCTGGCAGCATGCCACGTACCAGGGGGGATCACGAAGCCCGCCGCCGCGAGGTCTCGGAGGCGGTCTGGCGGGTGCTGGCCGCGCGCGGCTTCGACGGGCTGACCCTGCGCGCCGTCGCCGTCGAGCTGGGCGCGACCACCGGTCTGCTCACCCACTACTTCCCCGCCAAGCGGGACCTGGTCGCGCACGCCCTGGAACTGCTCGCGGAGCGGACCGCCGCCCGGCCCCGGCGCGCGGCGGCCGAGGGCCTCGCCGCCGTGCGGGCCGCGCTGCTCGACATCCTGCCGCTGACCGCCGAGGCCGCGGCGAGCAACCGGATCTGGGTCTCGTCCTGGGACACGGCGCTCGCCGACCCCGGGCTGAGCGAGGAGTACGCCCGCAGATACGCGGGCGGCCGGGCCCGGCTGCGGGAGCGGATCGCCGCGGCCCAGCGGCTCGGCGAGCTGCCGCCCGGGGCCCCGGACCGGGTCGCGGAAGGCGCGCTGGCCTTCGTGCTCGGCCTGGTGGTGCAGGCCCTCTTCGACCCCGGGGCGTTCCCGCCCGGCCACCAGACCGAGCTGGTCGACGGATATCTGGCGGGGCTGGCCCCGCCGCCGGCGGAGAGCGCTGACCCCCCGGTCTCCCCCGGCACCGGCACACGGCCGTCCGCCGGCGGCTGAGCGCCCCGCCCGGGCCCGGACCCCGGCGCCCCAGAGGTGCACTCCGTTCGCTCAAGTCCCTTGCGGCACACCCGCCACCGGTACCCGGACCACCGGATGAGTATCCGCACGGATGTCGTCGTCTTCGCCCGGCGGAAGGGTAGGCGCTCATGCGGGGCCCCGGCCCCGCACCGCGTCTCTCTCTTCCGGAGGTATGTCATGCGCCCCTTGGGAACCGCCGTCACCGCCCTCGCGCTGGCGGGTGTCACGCTCGTGGGAACGGCCGGAGCGGCCTGGGCCTCGTGCGGTCAGGTGGACCACCCGTCGGCCGCGGCCACCTGCTCCACCCCGTGGGGCAGCGGCACCCGGTCGGCCACCGAGTCGACCGCCGAACCGCTGAAGAACATCCGCACCGGGCGGCACGACTGCTTCGACCGCGCCGTCTTCGACATCACCGGCGCCGGCGGCGGCGCCACGGGCTACCACGTCGGCTATGTCGACGCCTTCCACCAGGACGGCACCCATGAACGCCTTCCCGTCAAGGGCGGTGCCATCCTCCAGGTCTATGTCAACGCCCCGAGCTACGACCCCGCCACCGGCAGGCCCGTCTACGAAGCCACCGCGGGCAAGGCCCTGCCGGGTGTGGACGTCTCCGGCTACCGGACCTTCCGGGACGCCGTGTTCGGGGCGAGCTTCGAGGGGCAGACCCAGGTGGCCCTGGGCGTGCGCGCGAAGCTGCCGTTCCGGGTGCACCACGCGGGCGACCGCCTGATAGTCGACGTGGCGCACACCTGGTAGGCCCGGCAGGGCGCGGGCCGCCCGGTGCTCCCGGGGCGGCCCGCGCGTCGTCGCACACGAAAACCCGGCGACGCCGTCGGCCGCCCCCGGGATACTGATCACCCATGGATGAGGTCAAGGTCGTCGTCGCCCATTCCGAGCGGGCGACGCTGCGCGTCGGTGATGTGTTCCTGAAGGTGGACGCCGATCGGGCGCGTGTCGGCACCGAGGTCGAGGCGATGTCCCTGGCACCGGTCCCGACCCCGGAGATCCTGTGGCACGAGCCGCCCGTGCTCGCGATCGCCGCGCTCCGGGGGACGACGCTGGGGCGCCTCGGCGGGCCGTCGACCGGGTCGCCCGCGGCGTGGGCCGCTGCGGGCGCCGCCATCCGGACGCTGCATGACGCTCCGCCGCCGCCCTGGCCGGGCCGGGCCGGGCGGAGCGCCGTCGCGCTGGCGGCGGAACTCGACGACGAGTGCGGGGCGCTCGTGACAAGCGGCGTCCTGCCCGCCGACCTGGTCGCCCGCAACCGCCGGGTCGCCGAGGCCGCGCTCCGGCCGTGGACTCCGGCGTTCACCCACGGCGATCTCCAGATCGCCCACGTCTTCGTCGACGGCGACGAGGTCACGGGCGTCATCGACTGGTCCGAGGCGGGCCGGGGCGACGCCCTGTACGACCTCGCCACCTTCACACTCGGGCACGAGGAGCACCTCGGCGACGTCATCGCGGGCTATGGCACCGGCATCGACATCGACATCGAGGTGATCCACGGGTGGTGGTCGCTGCGCAGCCTGCTGGCGGTCCGCTGGCTGGTCGAGCACGGCTTCGACCCCTTCGCGCCGGGCTGCGAGGTCGATGTGCTGAGAGCCCGGATGTGAGGCCGCGTCGGGCCCGGGGCCGCGCGCGCTCAGGCCCGGCGGACAGGCGGTCCTGCCGCCCCGCCCCGTTCCGGTCCCGCAGCCGTCGCCGTCGCCGCCACGGACGGACCGCCCCCGGGCCGGAGCCCCGGCTCCCGGGGCCGGCGGCAGGAGCCGTAGACTGCCGACTCCCCCCGGTCCCAACGGAGTTCACACGATGGCATACGAGGCACGGCGCGCGGCGGACCGCGTGGACACCGGCCGGGCGCACTCGGCGCGCGTCTACGACTTCATCCTCGGCGGCAAGGACCACTACCAGGTCGACATCGAGGCCGGTGCGGCCATGTGCGCGGAGTGGCCCGCCCTCCCCGTCCATATGCGCGCCAACCGCGCGTTCATGCACCGGGCGGCCCGGTACCTCGCCCGCGAGGAGGGTGTCCGCCAGTTCCTCGACATCGGCACCGGCCTGCCGACCTCGCCCAACCTCCATGAGATCGTCCAGGCGGAGCGGCCGGACGCGGGTGTCGTCTACGTCGACAACGACCCGATCGTGCTCGCCCATGCCGAGGCCCTGCTCACCAGCGCCCCCGAGGGGCGGACCGCCTATGCCGACGCGGACATGCGCGACCCCGGCACGATCATCGGCTCGCCCGCCTTCCGGGACATCCTCGACCTGGGCGAGCCGGTCGGCCTGATGGTGATCGGGATGCTGCACTTCGTCCTGCCGCCGGAGGACCACCCCGTGCTGAGGCGGCTGCTCGCGCCGCTGCCACCGGGCAGCTTCCTGGCCGCGACCATCGGCACCGCCGACTTCGCCCCGCAGGAGGTCGGCCGGGTCGCGCGCGAGTACGAGCGCCGGGGGATGCCCATGGCGCTGCGGACCCGGGCGCAGGCCGCGGCCTTCTTCGACGGCCTCGACCTGGTGGAACCGGGCCTGTGCCAGGTCCACCGCTGGCGTCCCGAACCCGGCCGGCCGCTGGACGACGACCGGGACATCGCGATGTACGGCGCGGTCGCCCGTATCCCCTGACCCCTGCGCCCCGAACCTGTATTCCCTGCCCCGGGACACGGACCCCGGGCAGGCCGGACCAACCCTGGAGGAGTGCGTCGATGCACGACGTCAGCCCGTTCCTGGAGCGAAGGCTCGCACGGCGGTTCGCCACCTACGACACCGACGGCGACGGATTCATCGAGCGGCGGGACTTCGAGTCCGCCGTCGAACGGCTGGGGGCCGCGTTCGGCCGGGGGCCCCAGGACGGGGCGCTGGGCAGGCTGCGGGAGCTGACCACCGGGCTGTGGCGGCAACTGGTGCGGGTCGCGGACGCCGACGGGGACGGCAGGATCGGCGAGGACGAGTACAAGGCGGCCTTCGCCGCCGGGCTGCTGGTGACGCCCGACTCCTTCGACGCCGCGTATGTGCCGTTCCTCGACGCGCTCATGGACGTCGCCGACGAGGACGGCGACGGACGGCTGACCCGCGACCAGCAGGTCCGGTGGACGGGGGCGCTGATGGGGCTGCCGGAAGGGGACGCCCGGGAGGTCTTCGGACGGCTGGACACCGACGGCGACGGGCTCATCGGCCGGGCGGACATCCTCGGCGCCATCCGCGCCTACTACTTCGACGAGGACCCGCACGGTCCCGGGGCCTGGCTGCTGGGGCCGCTCGACAGCCGCTGACATCCGGACGGTCCGCTTCCCGGGCCCGTGCCGCGCAGCGGGGACGGGCCCGGGGAGCCGTCCGGGGTCAGCGGATCCGGCGGACGCCCCGGCGCCGGACCGCGTGGATGTCGCGGGTGGGATCCCCGCTCACCAGCAGGAGATCGGGGGCGATCCGGCCGCGGCCGGCGAGGGAGAAGTGGCGGGCGACGGTGGCGGTGCTCGCGGTCAGCGCCTCCAGCGGGGTCAGCCCCGGCCCGGGTCAGCAGCTTCAGCTCGCGGTGGCGGCCGTCGCCGTGGCCCGGCGCGAAGGGGGTGGCGTCGGTGCCCGCCGGCAGGGGGACGCCCGCCTCGTGCAGGGCCCGCCGAAGACCCGCGCCCCGCGGATGAGGGTCCGCGTCATCCAGATCTCGGGGTCCCCGGACGCACCGCCCGGAGATGATTTTCCAGACGACAGTACACGCGCGAATTGTCTTCGGGCTCATAAGCTGTCGGGCCATGAGCGATGACTCCGTTCCCGCGAACGCCCCGGCCCGGCCCGAAGGGCCCGGCGATCCGGACAGCCCCCGCCGCCCCGCCGCCGGGTCCGCCGACCCGACCGACCGCCTCGCCGACGACTGGCTGCGCGAGCGGCCCGATCTCGATCTCGGCGCCGTGGCCGTCCTCGGCCGTCTCGCCTTCGTCGCCGAGCAGGTCACCGGGCCCGCGGGGGAACGGGCGGTGCGGCGGCACGGCATCAGCAAGGGCGAGTTCGACGTGCTCGCGACGCTCCGGCGCGGCGGCCCGCCCTATGTCCTGAGCCCTTCGCGGCTCTCCGACACCCTGCTGACGTCCCGCGCCGGTATGACCAAGCGGCTGGACCGGCTGGAGCGGGCGGGGCTGGTGGCGCGGAGCCTGGACACCGAGGACCGGCGCAGCTTCCGGATCGCCCTCACCGACGAGGGCCGCCGGGTGGCCGACGCCGCGCTCACCGATCTGGCGGCGGCGCTCACCGGGCTCGTCTCGCTCCTCGACGACGGGGAGCGCGAGGGCCTGGACCGGGCGCTGCGGTCCCTCGCGCGCGCCGCCGGGCCGTCCGCCGCGCCCCGGCGCTGACACTCCCGGGACCACGGCCCCGGGAGTGGCCGGGCTGCCGCCCCACGGCCGGAAGGGCGGCAAAGGGCGACAATGGACCACGGGGGGCGGTGCGAGCGGTGTCCCGGGGGATGCCCCTGTGGGGAGGCTGCGCATGTACTTCCTGGACCGGGACGAGGCGGGCCGGCGGCTGGCCGGACGGCTGACCTCGCTCCGGGACCGCGATCCGGTGGTCCTGGGGCTGCCCCGGGGCGGTGTGCCCGTCGCGGCGCGGGTGGCCGAGGCCCTGGGCGCCCCGCTGGACATCTGTCTGGTGCGCAAGCTGGGGGTGCCGTTCCAGCCCGAGCTGGGCATGGGCGCCGTCGGCGAGGACGGGGTACGCGTCGTCAACGAGCGGGTGGTGCGCGGGGCCGGGGTCTCCCCCGGTGAACTGGCCGCCGTGGAGGAGCGGGAGCGGGCCGTGCTCGCGGAGCGGGCCGCCCGCTACCGGGGCGAACGCCCCGCCGAACCGCTCGGGGGCCGCACGGTGGTCCTGGTGGACGACGGTGTGGCGACCGGTTCGACCGCGCGGGCCGCCTGCCGGATCGTCCGGGCCCGGGGAGCCGCCCATGTCGTGCTCGCGGTACCGGTCGCGCCGCCGCACTGGACCTCGGTGCTCGCGGGTGAGGCGGACGAACTGGTCTGCCTCCACACCCCCGTGGACTTCGCCGCCGTGGGGCAGTTCTACGCGAACTTCGCCCAGACCCGGGACGAGGAGGTCGTCCGGGCGCTGCGGGACGCGGCCCGGCGGACGGCGGCGGACGGCCCGGCCGGGGACGGCGGGGCGCCGCCCGCGCCGGAGCCGCCCCGGGCCGGGCCCGTGGACACGGAGGTGTCGCTCCCGGCCGGTGGGGTACGGCTCGGCGGACATCTCACGCTGCCCGCCGGGGCGACCGGAGCGGTGCTCTTCGCCCACGGCAGCGGCAGCGGACGGCACAGCCCCCGCAACCGGCGGGTGGCGGCGGGGCTCAACGGCGCGGGCCTCGGCACCCTGCTCCTCGATCTGCTGACCGAGGCGGAGGCCGTGGACCGTTCCCTGGTCTTCGCCACGGAGCTGCTGGCCGAGCGGCTGGCCGGGGCCACCCGCTGGCTGCTGGACCGCCCCGGCTGCGGGGAGCTGGCGATCGGCTGGTTCGGCGCCAGCACCGGGGCCGGGGCGGCGCTGTGGGCGGCGGGCTCGCCCGGTTCACCGTGCGCCGCGGTGGTCTCCCGGGGCGGCCGCCCCGACCTCGCCGCCGCCCGGCTGCCCGCCGTGACGGCCCCCGTCCTCCTCGTGGTCGGCGGTGCCGATCCCCGGGTGCTGGAGCTGAACCGCTGGGCCCAGGACCGGCTGCGCTGCCCGAACCGGCTGCTGGTCGTGGCGGGCGCCGGGCATCTCTTCGCGGAGCCGGGCGCCCTGGACCAGGTCACCGAGGCCGCCGCCGGGTGGTTCACGGACCATCTCGCCCCGCGCTGAACCGGCCGATCCCCCTCCGGGGGGCGTCGTACGGGCGCCGTCCGCCCGGAGGTCGGCGTCGGCGGCGTCCGCCCGGGGCCGCGTCCCGCTCGGGGAAGGGGACACCGCTCGCGCCGGTGACGGTCCTGGGCCGGTGTCGTACCCACGCATCCACGTGACGCGGGCCGCCGCCCGCGAGCTGTCCGGCACGGCGCCGGACCGGGCGGCGGCAGGACCTCCCGCCGGTGTCCCGGACGGCGCCCCGGGCCATTCGTCCCACACAGGGCACGGCCGTGCCGGGTCCGGAGGCCGACGGCCCCTTTGCGGGACCGCGGAGAACACGGGGACCGCGGCGGCCGGGCGGACGCGCGCCGTCGGGGCGGGCCCGAACGGGGGGCCGCGGGCGCCCGCGGCCCCGGTTCCCTGCCGCACCGAGGGCACCTGCCCGGCCGGTCCGGACGCCCCGGACACGGAGGCGGCGCACGGAGACCATGAACGATAGAACGGGGCACCGCCCTCCCACGGGAAGGAACACCGGCCCGTCGGAGGGTCCGGAGGGGGCGATCACGGACGGCCGGGCGGACCCGCGCGCCGTCGGGCCGACCCGACGAGGTCGCCATCGGCGCCCGCCGTCCCCGGTGCCGTCCTCCCCGTACCGCACGGGGACGCACGCCCGGCCGGTCCGGACGCCCCGGACACAGAGGCGGCGCACGGAGACCATGAACGATAGAACGGGGCACCGCCCTCCCACGGGAAGGAACACCGGCCCGTCGGAGGGACCGGAGGGGGCAATCACGGACAGCCGGGCGGACCCGCGCCCTCGGGCCGACCCGACGAGGTCGCCATCGGCGCCCGCCGTCCCCGGTGCCGTCCTCCCCATACCGCACGGGGGACGCACGCCCGGCCGGTCCGGACCCCGGGGCCGGGCGCAGGAGGAGCGCGCGCCCCGGCGTCGTCGAGCGGACGGCACGACCGGCACGGTTCAGGGAAGGGGCGGGCCGGAGTGCCCGAGGGCGCAGACCGGGGCGGGCCGGATGTCCCGGACCGGCGGGGCGGTGGTCGCGAGGGAGAAGCGGAGCAGCCGGGCCAGGGCCTCCTGGCGGTCCCCGGGGGTCTCGTCGCGTTCGGCGCAGGAGCGCGCGTGGAGGCGGACGAGGTCGTGGTAGTGGTAGCGGCCCGGTGCGGCGGACGCGAGCAGTGAGGCGTCGACGAGGTCTTCGAGCAGGTCCTCCGCCGTGTGCAGCGGGAGTCCGAGCATCGCCGCGGCGGCTGCCGCCGGGATCTCGGGGCCGTCCGCGAGGGCGAGCAGCCGGAAGGCGCGGGCCTGGCCCGGGCCGAGGCCCCGGTACGCGCGGTCGAAGGGGGCCCGGACGGCGAGTTCACCGGCCTGGAGTCCGCCGAGGCGGCGGCTTTCGTCGGCGAGCCGCGCGGCGAGGTCGGACACGGTCCAGGCGCGGCGGGCGGCCAGCCGGGAGGCCGCCATGCGGAGCGCCAGCGGCAGGAAGCCGCAGGCGGCGAAGGTGTGGAGCGCGGCCTCCGGCTCGGCGTCGGCGCGTTCGGCGCCCACGATCCGGGTGAAGAGCTGGAGCGCCTCCTCGGGGGACATCACATCGAGGTCGATGAGCCGGGCCCCGGCGAGGTCGACCATGCGGGTGCGGCTGGTGACGAGGACGGCGCAGCCCGCGGTGCCGGGCAGCAGGGGCCGGATCTGGGCCGCGTCCCGGGCGTTGTCCAGCAGCACGAGCAGCCGCCGCCCCGCGAGGACGGAGCGGTAGAGCGCCGCGCGGGCCTCCCTGCCCTCCGGGATGCCGGACTGCGGGACGCCCAGGGCGTGCAGGAAGGCGCCGAGGACGGCCCCGGGCCGGTCGGCGCGGGGCTCGGTGCGCTGGAGGTCGATGTAGAGCTGTCCGTCGGGGAAGCGGTGCCGGGCCGCGTGCGCGACATGCACCGCCAGGGTGGACTTGCCGACGCCGGGGACGCCCGCGAGCGCGCACACCGCCACCGCCGGGTGGCCGGGGTCGGCGAGCCAGTCCGCGAGCTCCCGCACCCGGTCCTCGTGGCCGGTGAAGTCGGGCACCCCGGAGGGGAGCTGGGCGGGCCGGACGAGCACCGGCGCCCCCACCGGGAAGCGGGGCGCGGCGGTTCCGGGCCGGGTGAGTCCGGCGTCCGCGCGGAGGATGCGTTCCTGGAGCCGGGAGAGTTCGGGACGCGGGTCGACACCGAGTTCGTCGGCGAGCAGACGGCGGGTGTCCGCGTACACCGCCAGCGCCTCCGCCTGCCGGCCACTGCGGTACAGCGCCACCATCAACAGCTCCCGCAGCCGCTCCCGCAGCGGATGCGCCGCCGTCAGCGCCGTCAGCTCCGACACCGCCTCCGCGTGCGCACCCGCCTCCAGATCCAGATCCAGCCGCGTCTCCAGCAACTGGAGCCGCCACTCCTCCAGACGCGTCCGCTGATTCTCCGCGTACGGACCCGGCACATGCGCCAGCGGCTCACCGTCCCACAGCCCCAGCGACTTCCCGATCAGCGCCCGCGCCCGCTCCCGGTCACCCGCCGCACGCGTCTTCTCCGCCTCCAGCGCCAACTCCTGCGCCTCGAACAGATCCACACACTCCCGGCCCACCCGGATCGCGTACCCACCCGCCTCACTCACCAGCGCACCCGGCCCCAGCACCTTCCGCAACCGCGACGCATACGTGCGGGTGATGGCGAGGGCCCGGGCGGGCGGCTGCTCGCCCCAGAGGGCGCTGATCAGCTCCGCGGGACCGGCCGTCCGGCCCTCGCGCAGGAGCAGCGCCGTCAGCAGGGCGCGCTGCTGGGGCGTTCCCGACGGCCGGGCCGCTCCGTCCTGCCAGACGCGGACCGGCCCGAGCAGTCCGAAGCGCAGCCCTCTGGCACTGCCCTCCACTCCCACCTCCCGGCCCGCGCCGCGTGCTCTCCGCGGACGTATATCGATCGTATATCCGCCCGCGGACCGCTCCGCCCCGTCAGTTCCCCGCCTCGGTCCCCGCCTCCCCCGACCGCCCCTTCCCGTCCTTCTCCGGCTCGGCGGACGGCTCCGGGGACGGCTCGGCGGACGGGTCCGCCGCCGGGTCCGCCGCCGGGTCGTCCGCCGTCGGGTCCGGCTGTTTGAGGGAGAGGGTCAGCCCGCCGTCCCGGACATCGGCGACGACGGTGTCCCCGGG
The DNA here is from genome assembly GCF_005519465.1 of Streptomyces clavuligerus. Taxonomy (NCBI): domain Bacteria; kingdom Bacillati; phylum Actinomycetota; class Actinomycetes; order Kitasatosporales; family Streptomycetaceae; genus Streptomyces; species Streptomyces clavuligerus. The sequence continues at coordinate 115,092 of NZ_CP027858.1, forward strand.
GCTCAGCGTGCCGTCGAGCAGCATCGTGGACAGCCGGTTGTCCAGTTCGGTCTGGAGGGTGCGGCGCAGCGGCCGGGCCCCGAACTCGGGCTGGTAGCCGAGGTTGGCCAGCCGTTCCTTGGCGGCTTCGGTGATCTCGAAGCCGACCCGCTGGGCGTGGAGCCTGCGCCGGGTGCCCTCCAGGAGGAGATCGACGATATGGATGAGGTCGTCCCGGGTGAGGGCGTGGAAGACGATGACCTCGTCGATGCGGTTGAGGAACTCGGGCCGGAAGTGGGCGCGCAGATCGCCCATCAGGTCGTCCCGGATCTCGTCCACCGCCCCATGGTGGTCGAGGATGCGCTTCGAGCCGATGTTGCTGGTCATGATGACCACGGTGTGGCGGAAGTCGACGGTCCGGCCCTGCGCGTCGGTGAGTCTGCCGTCGTCCAGGACCTGGAGCAGCAGATGGAAGACGTCCGGGTGGGCCTTCTCGACCTCGTCGAACAGGACGACGCTGTACGGCTTGCGGCGCACCGCCTCGGTGAGCTGGCCCGCTTCCTCGTAGCCGACATAGCCGGGGGGCGAGCCGACGAGCCGGGAGACGGTGTGCTTCTCCTGGAACTCGCTCATGTCGAAGCGGATCATCCGGTCGGCGTCCCCGAAGAGGAGCTGCGCGAGCGCCTTGGCCAGTTCGGTCTTGCCGACGCCGGTGGGGCCGAGGAAGAGGAAGCTGCCGGTGGGCCGGTCGGGGTCGCCCATGCCGGCCCGGCCCCTGCGGACCGCCTGGGAGACGGCGACGACGGCCTCGTCCTGGCCGATGACCCGTTCATGGAGGGCGTCCTCCAGTTTCATCAGCCGGTGGCGTTCGGTCTCGGTGAGCTGGGAGACGGGGATGCCGGTGCGGGCGGAGAGGACTTCGGCGATGTCCTCGGCGGTGACGTCGGCGGTCTGTTCCCGTTCCTCGCCGACCTGCGCCAGCTCCTCCTCGGCCGCCCTGAGCCGGGCCTTGAGCGCGCCCGCCCGCTCGTAGTCCTCGGAGCTGACGGCCTCGTCCTTCTCCCGGCGCAGCTTGGTGACGCGGTCCTCCAGATCGTGGTTCCGGTCGGGGGTGCCGACGGCGCGCAGCCCGACCCGGGCACCTGCCTGGTCCATCAGGTCGATGGCCTTGTCCGGGAGGAAGCGGTCGCTGAGGTAGCGGTCGGAGAGGGCGGCCGCCGCGTCGAGCGCCTCGTCGGTGAAGCGCACCTGGTGGTGGATCTCGTAGGAGTCGCGGAGCCCCTGGAGGATCTCGACGGTCTCCTCGACGGTGGGTTCGGGCACCATGACGGGCTGGAAACGGCGTTCCAGGGCGGCGTCCTTCTCGATGTGCTTGCGGTACTCGTCGATGGTGGTGGCGCCGACCACGCTGAGGTCGCCCCGGGCGAGGGCGGGTTTGAGGATGTTCCCGGCGTCCATGGAGCCCTCCCCGCCGCCGCCCGCGCCGACCACGGTGTGGAGTTCGTCGATGAAGAGCACGACGCTCTTGTCGGCCGCGGTGACCTCGTCGATCACCTTTTTCAGCCGTTCCTCGAACTCGCCGCGGTACTTGGACCCGGCGACGAGTCCGGCGAGGTCGAGGGAGACCACCCGGCGGTCCTTCAGCGCCCTCGGGACCTCATCGGCGACGACGCGCTGGGCGAGCCCTTCGACGATGGCCGTCTTGCCGACGCCCGGGTCGCCGATGAGCACGGGGTTGTTCTTGGTCCGCCGGGACAGGATCTCCACGGTCTGCTCGATCTCCTGGGCCCGGCCGACCACGGGGTCGAGCCGGCCCGCGCGGGCCTCCTCGGTGAGGTCGCGGCCGTACTCGTCGAGCGTGGGGGTCGGGCTGCCGCCGCCCGCGCGGGCGTGGCGCTCCCCCGTTCCGGGGTCGCCGCCGGGGCCGCCGGAGGGCAGGGCGCCCGTGAAGCCGGACGCGGGGTCGTCCGCCAGGGCGGCGAGGATGTGCTCGGGGCCGATGTAGGAGGCCCCGAGCGCCTGGGAGCGGGCGTGTGCCGCGAGCAGGGCCCGTTTGGCGGCCGGGGTCAGGGCGGGTTCACCGGCGCCGGTGCCGGTGGGCAGGGACCGGCCGACCCGGTCGGCGAGGGCGTCGGGGTCGACGCCCGCCTGTTCCAGCACCTGCCGTCCGGCCGGGACCCGGGTGGCGGCCCACAGCAGATGGGGGGTGTCGAGGTCGGAACCGTCCTCGGCGGCCCGGGCACCCGCCGCCGCCAGCAGCTCCTGGGCGGAGTCGCTGAGCAGCCGGCCGATGGGGACCCGCTGGACGGCCGGCGGGGAGGCCGCCGGGCTCATCCCGAAGAAGCGGTTGAACAGGTCGGAGAACGGGTCACCGGACCCGAAGGGCGAAGTCGTCACCGCGGTCATCCCTCCGGCGGGCGCCACCGCACGGCCGGGCACCGCCCGCCGTGGTCGAGGTGCCCGTACCGGCACTCATTGTTCTCCGGGGGCGGGGGGTGCGCGACCGGAGTGGGCCGCCCGTGCCGGTACGCGCCGGGCCCGGCACCGGTACCAGCACCAGTACCGGCACCAGCATCGGCATCGGCATCGGCATCGGCATCGGCTCAGAGGTTCCACTGGTCGAGCAGGGCCTCGGTGAGGTCGGGGCCGCCGGGGTGGCCGCCGGACCCGTCGAGGGTCTGCTCGGTCCAGATCACCTTGCCGCGGGGGGTGTAGCGGGTCCCCCACCGGTCGGCGAGCTGCGCCACCAGGAAGAGGCCCCGGCCGCCCTCGTCGGTGACGGTCGCCCGGCGCAGATGGGGCGAGGTGCTGCTGCCGTCGAAGACCTCGCAGATGAGGGAGGAGGCGTGGATCAGCCGGACGGTGATCGGCTGGGAGGCGTAGCGGACCGCGTTGGTGATGAGTTCGCTGAGGATCAGCTCGGTCGTGAACGCGATCTCCTCCAGGCCCCAGTCCCGCAGCCGGCGGGCGCACTCGGCCCGCACCGGCGCGACGGCGGCGGTGTCGGACGGGACCCGCCACTCGGCGATCCGCTCCGCGTCGAGCCGTCGGGTCCGGGCCACCAGGAGGGCGACGTCATCCCGGGGGCGCTGGCCGGGGAGGGCGGTGAGCACGGCCCGGCAGGTCTCCTCCGGGCTCAGTCCGGGCCGCCCGGAGAGGGCGTCGCGCAGCCGGGCGAGACCGGTGTCGATGTCGCGGTCCTCGCTCTCGACCAGGCCGTCCGTGAACAGCACCAGCCGGGAGCCCTCGGGCAGCTTGAGGGCGGCGGTCTCGATGGGCAGCCCGCTGCCCGTGCCGAGCGGCGGTGACACGGGGACGTCGGGGATCTCCACCCGGCCGTCCGGGTGGACCACGGCGGGCGGCGGGTGGCCCGCGCGGGCGAGGACGCAGTCCCCGCCGACCGGGTCGTAGATGGCGTACAGGCAGGTCGCGCCCGTCACATCGGGGCCGTCGTCGCCCGCGGTGCGCTCCTGGTCCATGCGGCCCACGAGTTCGTCGAGGTGGCCGAGGATGTCGTCGGGCGGCAGGTCGAGCGCGGAGAAGTTGTGCACGGCGGTCCGCAGTCTGCCCATGGTGGCCGCGGCGTGCAGCCCGTGGCCGACGACGTCGCCGACGACGAGGGCGACCCGGGCGCCGGGCAGCGGGATGACGTCGAACCAGTCGCCGCCGACGCCCGCCTGGGCGGGGAGGTAGCGGTAGGCGACCTCCACCGCCTCCTGGACCGGCAGATAGCGCGGCATCAGGCTGTGCTGGAGGGTGACGGCCATGGTGTGCTCGCGGGTGTAGCGGCGGGCGTTGTCGAGACAGACGGCGGCCCGCGCGGCGACCTCCTCGGCCAGCGCCATGTCCTCCTGGTCGAAGGGCTCGGGGCGGCGCATGCGCCAGAAACCGGCGACGCCGAGGAGGACGCCCCGGGCGGCCAGCGGGGCGGTGATGAGGGAGTGGATGCCGTACTCGACGATCCGCCGGGCCCGTTCGGGCTCCTGCGCCGCCCACCCGGGGGCCTCGCCGAGGACGGGCTCCAGCACCGTGCGCCCGGTGGACAGCCCCCGGGCCTGGGGGGTGGAGGGCACCAGCCGGATCAGCTCGCCCTCGCGGTAGAGCGGGGCGTCGGGACGGATTCCGGCGACGCAGACCCGGCGCACCTCGCCCTCGGTGCCGCCGACCTCCTCCCCGCGCAGGACCCCTTCGACGAGGTCGACGGTGACGAAGTCGGCGAAGCGGTCGACGGTGGTCTCGGCCAGCTCGCGGGCGGTACGCGGTACCTCCAGCGTGGTGCCGATGTGGACGCCCGCGTCGTAGAGGACGCGCAGCCGCCGCTGGGCGGTCTCGGCCCGGTCGGCGACGGAGAGGAGTTCGGTGATGTCGCGGACGGTGGTGACCCGGCTGGTGGGGCCGCCGGGCCGTGGTCCCCTGGTGGGGCGCTGGCTGACGGCGAGGGTCAGCTCCCCCGCGCGGTGCGGCTCGTCCGTCGCCTCCCGGCCCGAGGACAGCAGCTCCGCCAGGCCGGGCGGGAGACCGAGGGAGCCGACGGCGGTGCCCTCGGCATCGGCGGGGAGGCCCAGCAGCCGCCGGGCCTCGTCGTTGGCGAGCAGCAGCCGCCCGGCGGGGTCGACGATGAGGACACCCTCCCGTACGGAGTGGAGCACCGCGTCGTGGTGTTCGTACATCCGGGTGATCTCGGCGGGGCCGAGGCCGTGGGTCTGGCGCAGCAGCCGGCGGCTCAGCAGGGCCGCGCCGCCGGTGGTGAGGAGGACGGCGCCGGCCGCCGCGCCGAGGACGAGGGGCAGTTGTTCGGCCGCGGCGGAGTGGACCTGCGCGATCAGGACTCCGGCTCCGACCGCGCCGACGACCGCGCCGTCGGGGCCGGTGACGGGGACGTAGGCGCGGACCTGGGGGCCGAGGGTGCCGTTCCACTCCTCGACGACGGTCCTCCCGGCGAGGATGGGGGCCATGTCGGTCGAGGTGTGCTTGCCGATCCGGTCGGGGAGCGGGTGGGTGAGCCGGGTGCCCCGGCGGTCCAGCACCACGACGAAGGCGACGTGGGCGCCCTTGCGGGCCTCCTCGGCGAGGGGCTGGAGCACGGCGGTCGGGTCGGGCGTCTGGATCGCGGCGGCGGTGCCGGGGGCGACGGCGAAGCCCTGCGCGAGCGCGAGGGAGCGGCCCCCGGCCTCCTGGACGCTCTCCTGCCGGGCCATGATCAGCAGCAGGACGACGGCGCCCGCGGTGAGCAGCAGCACCACCGCCAGATACAGCAGGAACATCTGCCCGACGACGCTGCGCGGCCCCACCGCGGACCGCGCGCCCGCGCGCCGCCCGGGGGCCGGTCCGTGCCGGTCGTCGCCGTTCGGTGGTCGCTGTCCGTCGCCGGAGGGCCGTTCAGAGGAACCCTTGATTCCCGCCATGGTTCCTTTTCTACACGTCCGGGCGGTTTCAGTGGTTTGATCGGCCGTCATGTCCCGCCACGGACCCGGCCGGTACCGTCCGGTCGGCCCCCCGCCGGGCCCCGTCCGGCGGGTCCGGCGGGTCCGGCGGCTCTCAGACACCAGCGGCCCGGCGGGGCGGGTACGGCGATGGGGGGCGGTTCCTGGTGAAGGGGAGGGAACGCTCCTCTTCGGGGCTATCGTTTCCGGTATGAGGGACTTCGGGGGAGTGTCCAACTCGGCGGTCCGCGGCGAGAGTTGGCGGGTCCGGCTGTTCCGGCGGGAAGCCCGCACGGAGGGGCCGGTCGGGGCCGGGGTGCTGTTGCCGGGGGGTCTGGTGGTCACCTGTGCGGGGGTGGTGGCGCTCCGTCCGGCGGCGGAGGCGCCGTCGCGGGTGTACGCGGACTTCCCCGCCGCCGGAGGTCCGGGCGGGCGGCTGCTGCCCGCCGAGGTGCTGGCCGACCCCCACGGCGTGGACGGGGGTGTCACGGTGCTGCGGCTGACGGAGCCCGCGCCCGCGCGCCCCGTCCTGCTCCACCGGCAGTCCCCCGCGCCGCACGAACCGGTGCGGCTGGTCGGCTACCCCGGGGACCGGCCGGACGGCCGGGAGGTGCCCGCGCGGCTGCTGGAGCGCGACGGTCCCGGTGTCCGCCCCGCGTGGGTGCGCATCGCGCCGGACGCCGGGTCCGGCCCGCTCGGCCCCGGTTTCGCGGGCGGCGGCGTCGTCCACGGACGCACCGGCCGGGTCATCGGCATCCTGGCGCAGCCGCCCGGCGGGAGCGGCGACGGCGGGACGCACCGGATGATCCCGACCGAGACCCTGCTGCGCCATCTCCCCGAGGCCGGGCGCGACCGGCTGGTCTCCGGGCACCGGGCCGTCTCCCGCACCATCCCGCCCACCTCCGGTCCACCGGACTCCCGGCGGGCGCGCGGGCTGCGGCACACGGTGACCGCCTGGTTGGACGGCGGGACGGCCCCGGGCCCCGGGCGGGTCAGGGACCCGGTGGAGCTGGCCTTCGCCGGTGACGACGACCAGGACGCGCTGTCCGTGCTGCACGCGACGCTCAACCTCGCCGACCGGGAACGCGCCCCGGGCACCGGGGAGGGCACCCGCGCCCCCGTCCCGCAGGCGGGGTCGATCGACCTCGCCGTGGAGGTCAGCGGCCGGACCGTCGCGGAGCTGGTCGCCCATACGGCGGGCCGCACCGGGCTGGACGACGGCGCCCCGGGAGGGGACGGCGCGGAACCGGGGGCGGACGGCCGGGGCCCAGCCCGGGCGACGGAGGGCCCGGCCCCCGGACGGGACAGCTCGGGAACGGAAGCGGACGGCCCCGCTCCCCCCACGGCGGGCACGGAAACCGACGCCCTGCTGGAGCGGATCGCCGGGCACAGCCCGCCACTGTGCGCGGCCTTCCTCTCCGTCGACCGGGCCGCACCGGTGGGCGAGGCGGTCCTGCCCCTGCTGCACGCCCTGCTGAGACAGGGGCACAGCCGACTGCTGCTCACCTTCCGCGACCCGCGCTCCCCGCTGCTCGACCGGGTCGCCGGTGAACTGCTCGACCCCGGGTGGTCCGAGCGCCGCGCCCGGACCATCGCCGAGCGGCTGGATGTCCTGACCTCCCTGGAACGGCGCAGCCGCCCCCCGGGCGACCGCGCCGACCGGGCCGCCGGACGGGGCCCCGCCGGAGCCGCCCGGAGGTCCGCCGGCGGGAGCGCGGACGGCGGCGGCGCCGACCGGCACACCGTCCGCCTCACCCCGCCCGCCTCCCGGCACCTCGCCGCCCGGCTCTCCGCGCTCCGGGGCGGCGGGCTGCGCAACAGCGCGGCCCTCTCGTACGAGCTGTTCCGGCTCCACAGCGAGGTCGAGGAGGCCGTGCACTCGTTCGACCCGGACGCCGCGCACCGGTACACCGTGCTCCCGGCCGGTGACGGCCTCACCGACCTCCCCCAGGTGACGGTCGACAACCCGGACGACCTCGTGGACACCTCCCCCGACCCCGCCGCCCCGGACTCGGGGCTGACGCGCGGCCAGGAGCTGCACCAGCAGTACCGGGTGATCGGCCGGATCGGCCAGGGCAGCTTCGGCCGGGTGTATCTCGCCCGTGACCAGATGCTGGAGAACCGGGCGGTCGCCCTCAAGGGGGTCCGCGACCCCGGCGACCCCGGCGCCGCCGAGACGGCCCTGCGGGAGCGGCTGCGGCTCATCGGGCTCAACCACCCGTCGATCATCAAGGTCTTCAACTACGCCCGCCACCCCGGCCATCCGCAGAACACCGCCATGTTCATCGTGATGGAGTTCGCCGACGGCGCGCCGCTCCAGTGGGTCGCCGACCAGATCAGGGACCGCGTCCCGCCCTTCCACGACGACCGGGTGCCCGAGTTCATCACGGTGTACGGGCTGCTCATCCTGAACGCGCTCACCCATCTCCACGAGAAGCGGCGGCTCGTCTACGGCGACCTCTCCCTCACCAACGTGATCCACTGCGGCGGCGGGATCAAACTCATCGACGTGGCCGGGGTACGGGAGATCGGCGCGCCGGGGCCGGTCACCTATCCGGCACCCGAGCTGCGGTACTCCAACCGGATGACGGTCGCCGCCGATCTGTACGCCGTCGGCGCGGTGCTCCGGCAGCTCTTCGACCTGGCGCCGAAGGCGCCCTCGCCCCGGCGGCCCGACTCCCTGGAGCGGGCGGTGGCCCGGGCCATGGCGGACCTGCCCGAGGCCCGGTTCGCCTCGGCGGCGGAGATGGCGCTCCAGCTCCGGGGCGTCCTGCGGGAGCTGCGTTCGCTGCGGCTCGGCAAGGAGCACTTCGAACCCTCGCCGCTCTTCATCCCCACGCCCGCCGCCCTCGACGGCGAACTCGGCCGGGCCCCGGCCCTCGTCCAGTGGCGGACCGGGGGCAATGCCAAACGCCGGCTGACCTTCCGGCCCCCGGAGCCCTCGGCCGTGGCCTGCGGGCTGCCGGTGCCGAAACCGGACGAGAACGACCGCAACTGGACCATGCTCCAGCGCACCTCGTACGACGACCCGGTCGGCCTGCTCCAGCTCAGCGGTGCCTGGGACGAGTCCCCCGAGCGCTCGCTGCTGCGCTGCCGACTCCATCTGGACATCGCCGGGCACCGGCCCGAGGAGTCGGCGCAGCGGTGCGCGGAGGCCGAGCGGGAACTCGCCCGGGCCCGCTCGGCGATCGGGGCCCTGGCCGGACACGACTGGCGGCTGCACTGGCACCAGGGGCTGCTGCGGCTCTTCCGCGGCGATCTGGCCGGGGCGCTGACCTCGTTCGACCGGGTGTACGCGGCGATCCCCGGCGAGTACGCGCCCAAACTGGCGCTGGGGTACTGCCATGAGCGGCTCGACCGGCCGAAGACGGCCGAGACGCTGTACCAGGCGGTGTGGCAGCGCAATCGCGCGCTCGGCGGGGCCGCCTTCGGGCTCGCCCGCATCCATCTGCTGGCCGGGCGGGCGGCGGACGCCCTCACCTGTCTGCGGGCCGTCCCGGCGGACTCGCGGCACCGCACGGCGGCGCGGACGGCCGTGGTGCGCATCCTCGCGGACCCGCCCGCCGACGGCTCCCCGCCCTCCCCCGAGGAGGCGTGCCGCGCCTGGGTCGCCCTGCACCGGCTCACCCGCAGGGAGGGGCTGACCGACCAGTTGGCGGAGCAGCGGCTCGGCGCCGATCTGCTGGAGCTGCTGCTCCTGCTGGTCCCCGCCGCCGGTCCGCGCCCCCGTGCGCGGACGGCGGCCGGGCGGCGGGCACGGCCGCCCGGGGACCGGCGGGACCCGGGCGGCGGGGACCCGCTGGAGACGCTGCGCGCGCACCTCGCCGAGCTGCCCGAGGACGTCCCCGCCCCGGCCTCCGAGCGCGAGCTGCGCGAACAGCTCGCGGCCTGCTATCTGCGGCTGTACGAGCAGGTGCCGCCCGGCTCCGGCGACGAGGACCGCGCACTGGCCGAGGCGCTGGTCGACAACGCGTATCTGACCCGGCCGTTCGGCTTCCGCCACCGGCGGAGCGACGAGGCGCCCCGGGGGCTGTTCGACCGCCGGGCGCGGGGCCGGTCCGCCGGTGGGGGCGACAGCGCGCGGGGCGGGGCCCGGTGAGCGGGGCCGCGGGGCGGACCCCCGCGGGCGGGACGCGCGGACGGTGGTGGCGGCGGGCCCCGCGGGCCTGCTGGCTGCCCCTGTGGCACTGGGCCTCGGGGCGCGCGGACGGTGTCCGCAGGCCCACCGGGCCGTTCCTGATGACGCGGTCGGTCCTGCTGCCGGTGGTCGCCCTCACCGCGCTGGGCCTCGCGGCCGTCGCGCACTCCGTGCCCGCGGGCCGTACCGAACAGCTCCGCGACCGCCACGCGCCCGCCCTGGCGGAGCTGACCCGTACCCGGGTCTCGCTGACGCTGGCGCGGTACGAGGCGGAGCGGCGCCTCGGCGGGGTCGCCGGGCAGCCGCTGCGGCAGACCGCTCTCGTCGGGCTCGGCGAACGCTATCCCTCGCTGCTCGCGCAGGCCGCCCAGAGCCTCAACAACGCGGCGCAGACCGGGGCGCTGCGCCGCTCGCAGGAGCAGGAGATCCGGGTGGTGTCGGGTCTGGTCGTCGCCTACGACGGCTTGATCGACTGGGCGAACGACCAGCAGAACAGCGACGGGCTGCGCCGGGCCGGGCTCGCGTACGCGGCCGGTCTGCTGGGCGACGGCCGGGGCCCCGAGGGCTCCACGGCCGTGCTCGACCGCTTGCGGACCCTGGAGCGCGAGCTGCGCGCGGACGCCGCCCGGCGGTCGGGGTGGAGCGCCCTCACCGCGGGCACGGCCCTGGCCGCCGTGGTGGCGGCGCTGCTCTTCGTCCTCCTCGTCGTCGGCACCCTGGCCTTTCTGCGGCGGCGGATCCGGGTGCACAGCCTGCCGCTCGCCGGGTGCGCGGCGCCGGTGCTGCTGGTGCTCGCCCTGCTGGGGTTCGGGACGGCGGGCCAGCACCGCTCGCAGCAGTACATCGGGCAGACCGTGGCCGCGCTGGCGCGGGTCTCGGCCGACCGGGACGCGGCCGACCGGGGTGCGGGCAACCGGATCAGGGACGAGATCGAGAGCCAGATCCTGGCCGAGCGGACGATCGCACGGGAGCGGGACCGGCTCGCGGTCCGGCTCGCGGACACCCATCCCCCGGGGTGGACCCGGTGGACGGCCCTGGCCCTGATACCGGGGGCGGCAGCCGCCCTGGCCTGCGGATACACCCTCTTCCACTACAACCGCAGACATCTGATGATCCGTAGGCGGACCCGATGACGACACCGTCGACGGCCGTGGGCCGTGTGCTGCGTTCCCTGCTGGCCTGGTGTCTGCTCGCCCCGGCCGCGCTGCTCGCCGCGGGCTGCTCGGGCGGCCCCGGCGAGCGGACCCTGGTGGTCCTGGGCCCCTGGACGGGCGGCGAGGAGAAGCCGTTCACGACCGTGCTCGCGCGGATCGGCGAGCGGACCGGGGTCCGTTACGCGTACGAGGGCACCCGCTCCCTGCGCGAGACGCTGGTGGCGCAGTTGCGTTCGGACGCCCCGCCCGACGTGGCGATCCTGAACGGGCTGGGCGAACTGGCGGAGTACGCGCGGGACGGCACCGCGTCCCCCCTGCCGGAGGGTCTGGCGGCGACGGCCACCGGACCCTGGGCGCAGCGGATCACCCTCGCCGACGACCTCGGTCAACTGCGGCAGCACGTGTACGGAATCCCGGTGCGGGTGGATCTCAAGAGCATCGTCTGGAGCAGGTCGAACGGCGAGGGGCGCTGGTGCCTGGGCATGGCGTCGGGCCCGGTGTCGGGCTGGCCGGGGACGGACTGGATCGAGGATCTGCTGCTCCAGTCGCAGGGTCCCGAGGTGTACGAGGCGTGGGCCACGGGCTCGCTGGAGTGGACGGACGACCGGGTGCGGCGGGCCTGGCACCTCTGGCGGGACCTGCTCACGGCACGGGGCGGGAAGCCGGGCCCGGCGGCGCTGTCCACCCCGTTCGACGGCGAGGACGGGCGGGGGCTGCTGAACAGCGGCGACTGCGACCGGGAGCACCAGGGCTCGTTCATCCGCAGGCACTACGGGGACGACGTGCTGCCCGCGCCCACGTCCACGGTGGTCCCCGGGCTCCCGGACGGGGGCGGTGCCTTCGAGGTCTCCGGTGATCTGGCGGCGGTGTTCGCGCCGGGCGACGCGGCCTGGCGGCTGCTGCGGGAGCTGGTCTCCCCGACGACCCGGGCCGACTGGGCGCGGGCGGCGAAGGCGGCGGAGCGTCCGTTCTTCGCCGACGGAACGGCGGGGCCGGGCCCGCGCACCCGGGCGACCGAAGCGGTGGTAGGGCTGTTCACGGAGGCGCGGCTGCTCTGCTTCGACGCGTCGGACGCGATGCCGCCGACCCTGCGGGGCGCCTTCCAGCGGGCGGTGCTGGAGTTCCTCCAGGCCCCCGGGGACGGCGCGCTGCTGGACCGGCTGCTGCGGCAACTGGAGGCGGAACGCCTGCTCCAGCAGGAGGCGGGGGCCTTCGCCCTGGACCATCTGTGCGGCAGGATCAGACGCTGAACGCGGCCGGGACGGAGCCGCCGACGGGCAGGACCGGCGCCGGGCGCCGTCGGGCACCGAGCCGCCGCCGACGGGGCCGGGCGCCGAACGCTTCGGACACCCGGTAGCCGGGCGCCGGGCACGGTCGCACACCGGGCGAAGCGGGCGCGGGCACCCCGCGGGCCGCAGACACCAGGCCGCACCGGGCGCCGCGCGGGGGCGGGCACCGGGACACCGGGCAAGTCGCCCACCGGCGCGGTCGAGCACCGAGCGAAGCCGGCGCCGCACAGGACCGGCCACCGACCGGACCGGTCACCGAACACGCCGGACACAGGGCGGGAGCGAGGCCGACGCCCGGCGGGTCCGGACACCGAACGCGTCGGACAGCCCGGCGGGTGGCACACCGGGCAAGCCTCGGACTCCCGGCGGGACCAGGCACCGAACACGCCGCGCACCCGGGCACCGGGCACCGGGCACCGGGCACCGGGCACCGGGCACCGGGCACCGGGCACCGGGCACCGGGCACCGGGGACATCGAGCACCGAACGGACCGACGCCGGACAGGACCGGTGGCCGGACACCCGGTGGGTCGGCTGTCGGGCGAAGCCGGCACCGAGGTGGATCGGACGGCGACGGGACCGGGCACCCAACGCGTCGGTCAGGCGCCCGGCGGGCCGGGCACCGGGCGCGGTCGCACACCGGGCGGAGCCGGCACCGGGTCGGACCCGCCACCGACGGGACCCGGCACCGAACACACCCCGCACCGGGCGCGGTCGAGCACCGGACGGAGCCCGCGCGGAGCCGCGGCGGAGCCACGGGCCGGGCGCGCGGCGGGCCGTGCACCGGGGCCGCGCGGAGCCGAGGCCGGGCACCGGACGAAGCTGGCACCGGGCACCGGGCACCCGGCGCGCCGTGCGGGTGCGGTCACGCACGGGGCGGACCCGGCGGAGCCGAGGCCGGGCGCCGGGAAGCGCGGTCGCGCGCCCGGCGGGTGTCAGACGCCGAGGGCCGGCAGGATTCCGGCGGGGCCCCGCCACTGCTCGTCGCCGTCCGCGAGCAGCGTGGTGGCGACGGTGTGGCCGGAGCCGCCGCCGAGGCCCGGTCCGGGGTGCGTGGACGCCCCGATGTGCCACAGGCCCTCGATCGGGGTGCGGTGGGTGCCCGCGCCGGGGAGCGGGCGCCAGAGATAGTTCTGGTCCAGTTCCAGCGAGCCGCCGTAGGGGTCGCCGCAGACGGCGTTCGGGTTGCGGGCGGCCAGGTCGACGGGGGTGATGATGTCCAGGGCGAGGATGCGCTCCCGCAGCCCGGGGGCGTGCGCGGCGACCCGGTCCAGGACGCGGTCGGCGTAGGACCGGGCGAGCGCGGTGGTCCAGCCGCCGCCGGTGTCGAGTTCGCCGGCGGCGTCCCCGAGCGGGGCGAAGGGGACCTCCTGGAGCTGGAGCCACAGGGCCGCCGCGCCCTCGGGCACCCGGCCGGGGTCCAGGACGTGCTGCTGGCCGACGGCGACCGTGGGGCGCCGGGGCAGCAGACCCGCCTCGGCCTCGGCGCAGGCGATGCCGGTGCTGCCCGAGCCGTCGGAGAGATGGATCAGCGGAACGGTGCCCAGCCGCTCGTCCCGCCAGGGCACGGGGCCCGACAGCGCGGCGTGGATCTGGAGCGCGGCCCGTCCGTAGCGGAACCGGGCCGCCTGCTCCCGTACCTCCCGGTCCACGGTGTCCCGGGGCAGCAGCCGCCCGTAGAGCACGGTGGGCGTCACGCTCGCGAGGACCGCGCGGCGGGCCCGGACGACCCGGCCGTCCGCGACCACGCCCCGGGCCCGGTTCCCGTCGACGAGGACGCGTTCGACCTCGGTGCCGGTGATGATCCGGACCCCGAGGGAGTCGAGGAGCGAGCGGAACGCGTCGGTGAACCGGCCCGCTCCCCCGGCCACGACGGGCAGCCCGGCCCCGTGCAGGGTGGCCGCGAGCAGGGGGATCATGAACCCGCCGGAGGCGTGGTCGGGCGAGAGACCCGCGTGCAGCAGCCAGGGGGCGTAGAGGTGGTCGACCTCGGTGCCCCGGAAGCGCGAACGGGCGTAGCCGCGCCCGCCGGTGACGAGGGAGCGTGCCCAGCCCTCGACTCCGGCGCGCCCGCCGATGCGGAACAGATCCGCCAGGTGGCGCAGGCCTGCGGATGACCTCGGTTCGCCGCCGAGGAGGCCGCCGACGGGACCCATGTGCTCGTCGAGCAGCCGCAGCGCGGCGAGATAGGCGTCCCGGTCGGCCTCGTAGGCGAAGCCCGCGGCCGTGACCTTGGGGTCGCGGTGGGCCAGGGTGACCCGTCCGTCGTCGGCGACGCTCGCGGTGACCCACTCCTCGGTGTTGCGGTACGTCAGTCCGTGTTCGCGCAGCCGTTCCCCGAGCCGGGCGTGGGCGGGTCCGGTCACGAACAGGGGGTGCCAGGAGGAGTAGGTGTCGTGGATGTAGCCGGGGAGGGTGCGTTCCCCGGAGGCGATGAAGCCGCCGATGTCGTCGTGGCGTTCGAGCAGGGTGACGGACCATCCGGCCTCGGCCAGCTCGGCGGCGGCCACCAGCCCGTTGATCCCGGAGCCCACGACAACGGCGTCGGTGTCCTTCATGGCACCTCTCTCCCTCTTCACCCTGGTATTCCCGTGGGCCTCGTCCATCACAGTAGTCAGCACACCGGCGCGGTCCGCGTACGGACGCCGGGGGCGTGTCCGCGGCGGGCGGCAGGGCGGGGTGCGCGGTGGGGGCCTGCGGACGAGTGTGCCCGGGGCAGGTCAACGATCTCTTGACGCGCGGCCGAGGGCCGTTGACGGGATGTTGACCTCCGGGGCCGCGCCCCGCCGGGCGGCGCGCGGGCGCCGCGCTCCCCCAAGCGGGCGCCGCCGGACCGGTGCGGTCCCCAAGCTGCCAGGCAGGTTCCGGCCACTCGTCCCGCCTTCCCCGGGGTGATCTCCCGCGGCGAGAGTGGGGCGTGCCCACCAGGGGCGGCGCCGGTCCGGGCGGCGCCCGCCCCGTACGGCACACACGCGGCACCCGTACGGCACCGCGTCACGTCACCACCGCCACCCCAGCACTCCGCGCGGCTCGCCCCGCGCAGCACCCGCACGAAGTCTCATTGAGCATGTGCATGACAAGAATGGATCGATGATGTCCCAGCGCCTCGCCGGTACCGCCCTCAGCGTCGTCCTCGCCGCGTCCGCCCTCACCCTCGGGGCCGCCTCCTCCGCCCAGGCCGGCGCCCGCCCGGACTTCCAGCTCCCGTTCCGCTGCGGCGAGGTGTGGCAGGCGTCCACCTACCCGGGTCACGACCCGATCGGTTCGGTGGACTTCAACCAGTACCCGGGCGACGACACGGGCAAGCCGGTGGCCGCCAGCGCGAACGGCACCGTCACGGCCGCCGGGCCCTCGGGCGGCTGGGCCGGCACCCGGGTCCGGATCGACCACGGGGGCGGCTGGACCACGCACTACGCCCATCTCTCCGGCGAGTCGGTCTCGGTGGGCCAGGCCGTCAAGGCCGGCCAGGTCATCGGCAAGGTGGGCAACACCGGCAACTCCCGCGGCGCGCATCTGCACTTCGAGCAGACCCTCGACGGCACCGGGCAGACCGCCGTCTTCGACGGGATCTCCTACCCGGGCTCGACCCGCGACTTCACCAGCAACAACTGCGGCACCGGGCCCGGCTTCTCGCACGACTTCAGCGGCGACGGCAAGTCTGACGTCCTCGCCAAGGCCGCCGCGACCGCCGACATCCACCTCTACGAGGGGAACGGCGGCGGCGGCTTCAAGGCCGGCACGGGCCAGGCCGTCGGCAACAACTTCTCCGCCCTCGAACATGTCACCGTGGTCGGCGACTGGGACGGCGACGGACGCGACGACCTGGTGGCCAGGAACCGGTCCACCGGCGATCTCCATCTGTACGCGGGCAACGGGAGCGGCGGCTTCAAGGCCGGTACCGGACAGGTCATCGGCAACAACTTCACCGGCTTCGACCGGATCATCGGCGCCGGTGACTTCGACGGCGACTCCAGGACGGACCTCGTCGTCCGGTCCAGGACCACCACGGACCTGCACCTCTACGCGGGCAACGGCAAGGGCGGCTTCAAGACGGGCACCGGGCAGGTCATCGGCACCTCCTGGGCCGCGCTCGGCGAGATCGCCGGTGTCGGCGACTGGAGCGGGGACGGCCGGGCCGACCTGCTGGCGAAGAACCGGACCACCGGCGACATCCACCTCTACGAGGGCAACGGCAGCGGCGGCTTCAAGGCCGGCACGGGCCAGGCCGTCGGCAACAACTTCACCGCCTTCGACCAGATGACCGGCGTCGGCGACTTCAACAACGACGGCCACAACGACATCGTCACCCGCAAGGTCGCGACCGGCACCCTGCATCTGTTCGCGGGCAACGGCAGCGGCGGCTTCAAGGCCGGTACCGGAACCCAGATCGGCACCGGCTGGAACGGTATGACCGAACTCGGCTGAGTCCACCCACCCCACCGGGGCGGCCCCCAGGGCCGCCCCGGTTTCCGTATGCCCGCTCCCCCTCCGCCCCCGCCCCCCTCCCATCCACCGGACCATCCCATCAGAACTGAATAGGTAATCAGGATTCTCCCATCAGACAACTAATATCACTATGTAACTCACATTGATTAAGGAACTTCCTCCCGTGTTCCCGGCATGGAGAAAATCCGGTTCAATGACCATGGGATAGAGGCGACCGCGCACAGGGAATCCTGGCGGGTTTTCCTCAGGGATCTGCATCCTCGGCCACGCCCCATGACCTCGTACGACGCGGTGACTTCATGGCGTCCGAAGAGATTTCGGCATGCGCGGTCGCACAGATGCCGCAGGAACGGGGGTTCAGTGAGCAGATTTTCCCCTGGCCTTCGGCCGCTGTTTCCGGGTCCCCCCTTCCGCTGTGTCCGAGCCTCTTGCAGAGGAGCCCAGGATGGACGCGTACGGACGACAACCGTCCGGCGCCGGGGACGAACCCGGCCCGGCGTCACGGCCGTTCCGCAGAGAGGCCGTGCTCCGCACGGCGGCCTATCCCTTCCTGCTGGCCGCCACCGTGGCGACAGCCGTCGCGGCACTCACCCTGGGCTGGGACCCGGCGCTGGTCAGCCCGCTCTTCCTGATGGGGGTCCTGCTCTATCTCACCGGTCTGGAACGTCTGATCCCGTTCGAGCCGTCCTGGCACCCCAGCCGCAAGGAGTGGGGCTGGTACGGCACCTACTTCCTCCTCACCATGGGCGGCAGCGCGTTCGCCCAGGCGCTGGTCACCCTCGGGGTGGGGGCGCTCGCGCCCTCGCAGCCGACGGCGGCGCTCTGGATCGAGGCGCTCGCGGCCCTGCTGACCGGCTCGCTCGCCGGTTATCTGCTGCACCGGATCAGCCACACCAACGCCCTGCTGTGGCGCGTGCACGGAGTGCACCACGTCCCCCGGAAGGTCAATGTGGCCAACAACGGGGTCAACCACGTCCTGGACATCGTCGTGGTCCAGGGGTGCGTCCAACTGGCCCTGGCGCTGTGCGGGTTCTCCCGTGAGGCGGTGTTCGCCGCGGGGCTCTTCGTCACCGCGCAGGGCTACTTCGTCCACGCCAACATCGATGTGCGCATCGGCAGGCTCAACCACCTCCTCGCCAGCCCCGAACAGCACCGGCTGCACCACAGCACGGTCCTGCCGGAGGCCGGTCACTTCGGCTCCGACCTCTCAGTCTGGGACCATCTGTTCGGCAGCTACACCTGGCGGCCCGGGCGCGCGCCCGCCGCCGTGGGGCTCGGCGACCCGGCGTCCTTCCCGGGCACCGGGGAATTCCTCGCGAGTCTGCTCCATCCGCTGCGACCACGGCGCCGGGAGACCGGCCCCGGCTGAGCGGGCCGTGTAATCCCCCGCCCCTCGGCCGCCTCCACCGTCACACCCGTTGTCACGCACCCCTACCGCCACACCTCCGTACGGTCCTGCACCACCGCACCACCGCACGCGTTGTCGCACCGTCACGCCCCGGACCCCACCCCGGTCCGGAGCACCGGCGTTGGCGCCGTCCCCGGGGAGACGCACGACCCGTCTCCTCCGGCGCCAGGGCCCCGTCCCCCACGGACCTCCGTCCCGCACCACCCGTCCCCGTTCTCGTTGTTCTCGTTCCCTCCGTGCCGCCGCACCATGACGTGAGGAGTTGTTCCACCATGACCGACGCGACCCCCGCCCCCGACCAGGGCAGAGTGGCCATCATCGGCATCGGCTGCCGGCTGCCAGGCGGCGCGTCGGACCATCGGAGCTTCTGGCGCAACCTCCTCGACGGAAAGGACTGCATCACCCCCACCCCGGCCGACCGGTACGACATCCGCACCCTCGCCAGCCGGGACAAGGAGAAACGGGGACGGCTGACCGGCGGGCGCGGCGGCTACATCGACGGCTTCGACGAGTTCGACCCCGCCTTCTTCGGCATCAGCCCGCGCGAGGCCGACCACATGGACCCGCAGCAGCGCAAGCTGCTGGAGGTGGCCTGGGAGGCGCTGGAGGACGGCGGGCAGCGCCCCGGCGAGCTGGCGGGCAGCGATGTCGCGGTGTTCATGGGCGCGTTCACCCTGGACTACAAGATCCTCCAGTTCTCGGACCTCAGCTTCGACACCCTGGCCGCCCACACCGCGACCGGCACCATGATGACGATGGTGTCGAACCGGATCTCGTACTGCTTCGACTTCCGCGGCCCCAGCCTCTCCCTCGACACCGCGTGCAGCTCCTCGCTGGTGGCGGTCCATCTCGCCTGCCAGAGCCTGGCCCGGGGCGAGACCTCCCTCGCCCTCGCGGGCGGCGCCCTGCTGCACATGGCGCCGCAGTACACCATCGCCGAGACCAAGGGCGGCTTCCTCTCCCCCGACGGCCGCTCGCGCACCTTCGACGCGTCGGCCAACGGCTATGTGCGGGCCGAGGGGGTCGGCGTCGTCGCCCTGAAGCGGCTGGAGGACGCCGTGCGCGACGGCGACCCGATCCACGCCGTGATCCTCGGCAGCGGGGTCAACCAGGACGGCCGCACCAACGGCATCACCGTCCCCAGCGCCGACGCCCAGGTCGCCCTGGTGGAACGGGTCTGCGCCGAGGCCGGGATCGTCCCGGGCCAGCTCCAGTACATGGAGGCGCACGGCACCTCGACCCCGCTCGGCGACCCCATCGAGGCGGGCGCGCTCGGCCGGGCCCTCGCCATCGGCCGGGACCCCGGCGCCCGCTGCTACGTCGGCTCCGTCAAGACGAACATCGGGCACACCGAGGCGGCGGCCGGGATCGCCGGGCTGATCAAGACCGCGCTCTGCCTCGAACACCGGCTGATCCCGCCCCACATCAACCTGGAGCGGCTGAACCCCGCGATCGACCCGGCCGCGCTGCCGTACGAGATCCCCACCCGGGTCACCGCGTGGCCCGGGCACCGGGGCCCCGCGCGGGCGGCCGTGAACTCCTTCGGCTTCGGCGGCACCAACGCCCATGTGGTGCTGGAGGAGGCGCCCGCCCCGCGCCCGGCCGCCCCCCTCTCCGGCCCGCCGCGCGCCTGGACGCTGCTCCCGCTCTCGGCGCGCACCGACGAGGCGCTGCGCGAGGTCGCCGACGGCATCCGGCGCGAACTCGCCGGGGAGTTCACGGAGCCCGGCGCGGCCCCGGTGACGGCGGCGGACCTCGGGCACACCCTCGCCCACCGCCGCCAGCACCTGGAGTCCCGGCTCACCCTGGTCCACTCCTCGCGGGAGTCGCTGGACGCCGCCCTCGCCGCCTTCCTGCGCGGCGAGCCCCACCCCGGGGCCGTCCTGGGCAGGCGGCTCGACCCCGCCGAACGGCGGCTGGTCTGGGTGTTCACCGGCATGGGGCCGCAGTGGTGGGGCATGGGCCGGGAGCTGTTCGAGCGCGAGGAGGTCTTCCGCTCGGTGATCCTCGACTGCGACCGGGAGATCCACGCCCTCACCGGCTGGTCGCTCGCCGAGGAGATGGCCGCGCCCGAGGCCGCGTCCCGGATGGGTGAGACCTGGCTGGCCCAGCCCGCGAACTTCGCCCTCCAGATCGCGCTGGCCGCCCTCTGGCGCCGGCACGGGGTCCGCCCCGACGCCGTCGTCGGCCACAGCACCGGCGAGATCGCCGCCTTCTACGAGGCCGGTGTCTACAGCCTCGCCGACGCGGTACGGATCGCCGTGCACCGCAGCAGACTCCAGCAGACGCTGGACGGCACCGGCACCATGCTCGCCGCCGCCCTCTCCGAGGAGGAGGCGGAGCGCCGGGTGCGCCCGCACGGGGAGCGGGTGTCCATCGCCGCCGTCAACAGCCCCACCGGGGTCACGCTCGCCGGGGACGAGGAGGCCCTGGCCCGGATCGCCGAGGAGCTGACGGCGGAGCAGGTCTTCACCCGTTTCCTCACCGTCCGGGTGCCCTACCACAGCGCCGCGATGGACACGATCCGGCAGGAGCTGCTGGACTGCCTCGCCGGGATCGACGCCCGGCCCGCGCGGCTGCCCCTGTACACGACGGGCCTCGGGGACCGGGCCAAGGGGCCGGAGCTGGACGCCGGCTACTGGTGGATCAACGTCCGCGACCGGGTCCGCTTCCGCGCCGCGGTCGACCGGCTGGCCGACGACGGCCACCGGCTGTTCCTGGAGATCGGCCCGCACCCGGTGCTCGGGCACGCGATCCGCGAATGCCTCGACGCCCGCCAGGTCACCGGCCGCACGCTGCCCTCGATCCGGCGCCAGGAGAGCGAGACCGACTGCTTCGCCGCCTCCCTGGCCACGCTGCACAACCTGGGTGCCGACATCGACTGGGACGTCCTCCAGCCCACGGGCCGCCCGGTCGCCCTGCCGCGCTACCCCTGGCGGCGCGACCGCCACTGGACCGAGCCCGGGCCGGTCGCGCGGGTCCGCCTCGGCGGCCTGGACCACCCGCTGCTCGGCCGCAGGACCGACCACCCGGAGCCCACCTGGCACTCCGCCCTCGACATCGAGACCCTGCCCTATCTCGCGGACCACCGCATCCAGGACGCCGTCGTCTTCCCGGCGGCGGGCTATCTGGAGATGGCCGCCCAGGCCGTCCGCGCGCTCAGCGGCGGCGCCGACGCCGTCCTCACCGACATCGAGCTGCGCCGGGCCCTCTTCCTGCCCGAGGGCGAGAGCAGGTCCGTGACGTTCTCGCTGTCCGCCAAGGACGCGTCCTTCGCCGTCGTCTCCGGCCCCGACGGCGCCACCGCCGCCGACCCGGAGCGCACCGTGCACGCGGGCGGGGTGGTGCGGACCGCGCAGCGCCGCTCCCCGGGCCCCGCGCTCGACCCCGGCGCCGTCGGCGCCCGGCTGCGCCGGATGGACGGGGCGGAGTGCTATGCCCGGCTGGCGGCCCTGGGCTACCACTACGGCCCGGCCTTCCAGGCCATCGAGGAGGTCTGGATCGGGCCCGGGGAGGCGCTGGCCCGGCTGCGCGCCCCGGCGGCGGCCGGCGGGGACACGGCGGACCACCATGTGCACCCCGTCCTGCTCGACGCCTGCTTCCAGTCGCTGCTCACCCCCCAACTGCTCTCCGGCGAGGACCCCGCTGGCACCGGGGCCCCCGCCGGGAGCGCCGCCGGGACCGGGGTGCGGCTGCCGCTGTCGATCGAGGAGGTGGCGCTGCGCCCCGTGGGCGACCGCCCGCTGTGGGCCCATGCCACGGTGACCCGTTCCGCGGCGGACGAACTGGTCGGCGACATCGCGGTGTACGAGCAGGGCGGCGCGGCGGTCGGCCGGATCGGCGGATTCCGGGCGGCCGACACCGAGAGCGCGCCGTCCTTCGTCGCCCGGGGCACCATCGACTCCTGGCTCACCGAGACGGTCTGGATCGACAGCCCGGGTACCGGGACCCCCCGGGACACGGTGCCCGGCGGGGCCCCCTGGCTGGTGCTCGCCGACGCGGGGGGCGTCGGCGACGCGCTGGCCGCGCTGCTGGCCGCCCGGGGCACGCCGTACCACCTGGTGCGCCCCGGCGAGGAGTACCGCCACGACCCGGCCGGCGGCGGGGGCGGCGTGTTCACCCTCGCCCCCGGCGACGACACCCGGTGGGAACGGCTGCTGACCGAGCTGCGGGACCGGGGCACGGCCTCGTTCGGCGCGCTGGTGCACCTGTGGAACCTCGATCTGCCCGGGGTGCGGGAGACCGGGCCCGCGGAGCTGTACGGGCACGGCGGCACCGGCGCCTACTCGCTGATCGCGCTCGCCCGCGCGCTGCTCCGCTCGGGGACGGAGGGCCGGCTCCATGTCGTCACCCGGGGCGCGCAGGCCGTGCTGCCGGGCGCGGACGTCGATCCGCTGGGCGCGCCCGCCTGGGGGGTGGGCCGGGTGCTGTGGCACCAGGAGCTGACGGGGCACCGGGGGCTGCTGGTCGACCTCGACCCGGACTCCTGGGACCCGGGGGCCGAGGCCGCCGCGCTGCTGGGGGAGATCCTGGCCGCCACCGCCCCGGAGGCGGGGACGGAGGGGGCGGACGAGGCGGACGGGACGGACGGGTCCGCCGACGAGGAGGTGGCGCTGCGCGGCGAGCGCCGTCTCACCAGCCGTATCCGCCGGGCCGAGGGGCTCACCCGGCCGCTGCCGCTGCGGCTGCGCACGGACGGCTGCTACCTGGTCACGGGCGCCTTCGGCGCGCTGGGGCGGCTGCTGTGCCGCACGCTCGTCGCCCGGGGGGCCCGGCGGCTGGTGCTGATGGGCCGGACCCCGCTGCCCGCCCGCGCGGGCTGGGACGCGGTCGACCCGGCCTCCTCCCCGGGGCGCGCGATCGCCTTTCTGCGGGAGCTGGAGGAGGCGGGGGCACGGCCGGAGGCGGTGTCGGCCGACCTCACCGACGCGGCGGCGCTGACCGCCTGGTACGAGGGGTACCGGGAGGCGGGCGGGCCGCCGCTGCGGGGCGTGTTCCATCTGGCGGGGCAGGTGCGCGACGCCCTGGTGGCGGAGATGGACCGGGAGACCTTCGACGCCGTCTACGGCCCCAAGGCCGTGGGGGCCCTGCTGCTGCACCGGCTGCTGCGGGACGAGCCGCTGGAGCACTTCGTGCTCTTCTCCTCGATCGCCTCGCTGCTGACGACGGCGGGCCAGACCAACTACGCGGCGGGGAACGCGTTCCTGGACGCGCTGGCGCACCACCGCCGGGCGGCCGGGCTCGCGGCGCTCAGCCTGGACTGGGGCCCGTGGGCCACCGGCATGATCGAGGAGCTGGGCCTCGTCGACCACTATCTCGTCGACCGGGGCATGAGTTCGCTGTCGCCCGAGGCGGGGATGGCGGTGCTGGAGCGGGTCATCGGCCAGGACCGGGCCCAGTTGCTGATCGCGACGGTGGTCGACTGGCCGGTCTTCCTCTCCTGGTACGCCTCGCCGCCGCCGCTGGTGGGCGAGTTGGCCGCGGCGGCCCCGCGCCGCCGGTCCGGCGCGGAGGCGGGCTTCGTGGAGGCGTTCGGCGCGCTCGGCGATCCGCAGAAGCGGCGGGCCCTGGTGGCGGAGCGGTTCACGGGGCTCGCGGCCTCGGTGCTGCGGACCGCCCCGGAGCGGATCGACCCGGCCGAGGGCCTGGGGGCGCTGGGGCTCGACTCCCTGCTCGCGATGGAGCTGCGGGGCCGGGTGCAGGCCGAGTTCGCGATCGCGCTGCCGGTGGTGTCCCTGCTGAGCGGTACGTCGGTGGGTGAGCTGACGGACCGGCTGTACACCGCGCTGACGGAGCTGCTGGACTCCGGCGCCGGGGAGGGCGGCGGCGCGGGCGCGGCGGAGCCGGAGCTGTTCGAGGACGCGCGCGAGTACCCCCTGACACAGAACCAGAAGGCCCTCTGGTTCCTCAAGCAGCTCAACCCGGACGGCTTCGCGTACAACATCGGCGGCGCGGTGGAGGTCCGGGTCGCCCTCGACCCGGAGCTGATGTTCGAGGCGGTCCGGCGGACGGTGGACCGGCACCCGGCGCTGCGCACCAACTTCCTGCTGGTGGACGGCCGGCCCGTGCAGCGGGTCTCCTCCGGCGCGGCGGTGGACCTCGGGATGTTCGACGTGCGGGACCAGAGCTGGGACGAGATCCACGCGACCATCGTGACCGAGTACCGCAAGCCCTACGACCTGGCCCGGGACCCGCTCTTCCGGTTCCGTCTCTTCCAACGGGCCCCCGACCGCTGGGTGATCATGAAGGCGGTGCACCACATCGTCTCCGACGCGATCTCCACGTTCACCTTCATCGAGGAACTGCTCGCGGTGTACGAGGGGCTGCGCCGGGGCGAGGAGCCCGCGCTCGCGCCCGTACCGGCCCGGTATCTCGACTTCCTCAACGACCAGAACCGCTTCCTGGCGGGCCCCGGTGCCCGCCGGATGCTCGACTACTGGCGGGCGCAGCTCCCGGACCCGGTGCCGCTGCTGGACCTGCCGGTCGACAAGCCGCGCCCGGCGGTGCAGACCCACAACGGGGCCTCGGAGTTCTTTGTCCTGGACGAGGAGGTGAGCGCCCGGGTGCACCGGCTCGCCCGGACCCACGGGGTGACGCCGTTCGTGGTGCTGCTGAGCGCGTACTACCTCCTGCTGCACCGCTACTCGGGACAGGACCACATCGTCGTCGGCTCCCCGGTGACGGGCCGCACCCGGCAGGAGTTCGCCTCCGTCTACGGGTACTTCGTCAATCCGCTGCCGCTGCACGCGGATCTGTCCGGGGAGCCCTCGGTGGCCGACCTCCTGGACCAGGTGCGCCGGACGGTGCTCGGCGGCCTGGACAACCAGGAGTACCCCTTCGTACTGCTGGTGGAGGAGCTGGGACTCCAGCACGACCCGAGCCGCTCGGCCGTCTTCCAGGCGATGTTCATCCTGCTCACCCACAAGGTGGCCGCGCAGAAGTACGGCTACCGACTGGAGTACATCGAACTGCCCGAGGAGGAGGGGCAGTTCGACCTCACCCTCTCGGCCTACGAGGAGGAGTCGGAGCACCGCTTCCACTGCGTCTTCAAGTACAACACCGACCTGTTCGAGGCGGGGACCGTGCGCCGGATGGCCGGGCACTACACCCGGCTGCTGGACGAGCTGACCCGGGCCCCGGAGCGGCGCGCCGTCACCCGTCTCGACATGCTCGGCGCCACGGAGCGGGAGCGGCTGACCGCCGAGTGGAGCGGCGCCCGGCGGCGGGCCCTGCCGCGTTCGGGGGCGGAGCCCTGGGCGGACGGCGCCCCCGACGGTCTCGATGTCCCGGTGCACCGGCTCGTGGCCCGGGCGGCGGCCCTGCGCCCGGAGGCGACCGCCGTCCGGGTGCCGCCGTCGCCCGGGGGCGGGGGTGGGCTGCGGATGAGCTACGCCGAACTCGACCACCGCTCGGGGGTGCTGGCCCGCGGGCTGCGCGACCGCGGCGTCGGGCCCGGCAGCGTGGTCGGGCTCTGCCTGGAGAAGTCCCCGGAGCTGATCGTGGCGCTGCTCGCGGTGCTGCGGGCGGGCGGGGCCTATCTGCCGATCCCGCCCGACCACCCGGCGGACCGGATCGTCACCATGGTCACCGGCTCGCGCGCGGTGCTCGTGGTCGTGGCGGACGTCGCGGGCCGGGCGGGGCTGCCGGAGCTGCCGGTGGACACCCTCGTCCTGGCCGCTGGGGACGGCGCGGGGGACACGGCGCCGCTGCCGCCGGTCCCGGTGGCGCCGGACTCCCCCGCGTATGTGATCCACACCTCCGGCTCCACCGGGCGGCCCAAGGCCGTCCAGGTGAGCCACCGCAATCTGGCCTCGGCCCACGCGGCCTGGCGGGAGCGGTACGGCCTCGCCGACGAGCCCGGCTGCCATCTCCAGATGGCCGCCCCGTCCTTCGACGTCTTCACCGGCGACTGGGTCCGGGCGCTCTGCTCCGGCGGGACGCTGGTGCTCGCCGGGCGGGATCTGCTCTTCGACGCCGCCCTGCTGTACCGGACCCTGCGCGAGGAGGGCGTGGACTGCGGGGAGTTCGTCCCCGCCGTGGTGCGCGGGCTGATGGACCACTGCGCGGAGCACGGGCTGCGGCTGGACTTCATGCGGCTCCTGGTGGTCGGCTCGGACGCGTGGAAGGTCGCGGAGTACGAGCGGCTGCGGGCCCTGGGCGGCCCCCGCACCCGGGTGATCAACTCGTACGGGGTCACCGAGGCCACCATCGACAGCGCCTGCTTCGAGGGCCCGGCCGACGGGCTGGAGCCGGGCCGGATGGTGCCCATCGGACGGCCGCTGTCCAACAGCACGCTGCACATCCTCGACCGGCACGGGGAGCCGGTGCCGCCCGGTGTCCCCGGGGAGCTGTGGATCGGTGGGGAGGGGGTGGCCACCGGGTACGCCGGTGACCCGGACCGCACGGCCGAGCGCTTCGTCACCCGCACCCTGGGCCGGGACCCCGGCGCCGGGCCCGAACGGCTCTACCGCACCGGGGACCTGGCCCGCTGGGACGACCGGGGCCGTATCCATCTGCTGGGCCGGGTGGACACCCAGGTGAAGCTGAACGGCCACCGGATCGAGACCGACGAGATCGCCGCCCTCCTGACCGAGCTGGAGCAGGTGGCCCGTGCCGTGGTCGTCGTGCGCCCGGACGCCCGGGGCGAGGCGGCGCTGTGCGCCTACTGCGTCCCGGCCGACGGGGCGGGGGAGGCCGCGCCGGGCACCGCGGAGGCGGCGGCGGGCGGGCTCGGCCGCAAGGAGCTGCGCCGCCATCTCGCCCGGTTCCTGCCCGCCTATATGATCCCGTCGCACTTCGTCACCCTGCCGGAGCTGCCGCTGACCGCGCACAGCAAGGTCGACACGGCGGCCCTGCCCGCCCCCGGCACCGGCGCGGACGAGGCCGACGCGTACGAGCCGCCGGTGACCGCGTACGAGGTGAGCATGGCCCGGCACTGGGGGGCGCTGCTCGGCCGGGAGCGGATCGGGCGGGACGAGGACTTCTTCGAGATCGGCGGCAGCTCCATCAAGCTCATCGAGCTGATCCACCACCTCCAGGCGGAGTTCCGGGTCTCCCTGCCGGTCAGCAGGCTGTACCAGGTCACGACCCTGCACGGGATGGCCGCCTCGGTGGAGCGGGCCGTCCTGGACGGCGGCGGCCACGCGGACGGCGTCCACCTCGGCTTCAACGACGGCGGCGACGGCGGCACGGAGCGGATCTTCTGCTTCCCGCCCGCGGGGGGTCAGGCCCTCGTCTACCGGGGGCTCGCCGGAGAGCTGGCGGAGTACCGGATGACCTCGTTCGGCTATCTGCCGGGCGAGGACAAGGTGGCCCGGTACGCCGATCTGGTGGGCGAGCTCCAGCCGGAGGGCCGCTGCCTGCTCCTCGGCTACTCCCTCGGCGGGAATCTGGCCTTCGAGACGGCCAAGGAGCTGGAGCGGCGCGGACGCCGGGTGGACCGGGTGGTCATTCTCGACTCGCACCGCATCGAGGACGCCTTCACCCCCGGGGCCGAACATCTGGTGGCGTTCGAGAAGGAGTTGGCGGAGCATCTGCGCAAGCACACCGGTTCGGAGATCGTGGCCCGGGAGACGATGGAGCACGCGGCGGAGTATCTGGCGTTCTGCGGACGCACCCCCAACCGGGGGGCCGTCGCCGCGGCGGTCGCGGTGATCACGGACGAGCACAGCGCGGAGCTGTACGCGGACGGGGTGCCCGGGTCCTGGCACACCAGCTCCACCCGTGCGCACACGGTGCTGCGCGGCTCGGGTGCCCACGCCGACATGCTCGACCCCGGTCATCTCGCGCGCAACGCGGCGCTGGTCCGCCGGATGCTGGCACCCGACGGCCCCGCTGGCCCCGGCGGCTTCCCGGGCGCGCGGACGGCGGACGCCGACGGACACGCCGAGCACGCCGACGGGGTGCGCCGTGCACGCTGACGAGGAGCACGAGTGGTCCGTCCGCCCCGGGGCCGCCCCCGGCGGGCGGCCCGCGGACCGCCGCCCCCGGGTGATCGTGGTCGGCGGGGGTGTCGCCGGGCTCGCCACCGGCTGCTACGCCCAGATGAACGGGATGCGCAGCCGGATCTTCGAGAAGCATGTGCTGCCCGGTGGCTGCTGCACCGCCTGGGGCCGGGACGGCTATGTCTTCGACTACTGCATCGAGTGGCTGATCGGCACCGCGCCCGGCAACGAGGCGCACCGGATCTGGCGGGAGCTGGGGGCGCTCGACGGCAAGAGCATCACCCACTTCGACATGTTCAACCGGGTCACCGACGAGAGCGGCCGGTCGGTGATGTTCTACAACGACCCGGGGCGGCTGGAGGCGCATCTGCTGGGGATCTCCCCGGCGGACGCCCCCCTGATCCGCTCGTTCTGCCGGGATCTGCGGCGGTTCACGGACATCGAGCTGTATCCGTTCCTCACGGCGCCCGCGCTGCGGAGCGCCGGGGAGCGGCTGCGGATGCTGCGGACCGTGCTGCCCGCCTTCCGGCTCTTCTGGCGCACGGCGGCGACGCCCATGCACGCGTTCGCCGACCGGTTCGAGGACCCGCTGCTGCGGCGAGCGTTCCGGAATGTGTTCTTCCAGGACCCGGAGGGCTTCCCGCTGCTGCCGTACCTCTTCAACATGGCCGCCGCGCACCGCCGCAACGCGGGCTTCCCGCAGGGGGGTTCGCTGGGGCTCGCGCGCTCGATCGAGGAGCGGTACACGGCGCTGGGCGGCACGGTCTCCTACCGCTCCCGGGTGGCCCGGGTCCTGGTCGAGCGGGACCGCGCCGTCGGGATCGAGCTGGGCAACGGCCGCCGGTACTACGCGGACCACGTGGTCGCCGCCTGCGACGGCCACACCACCGTGCGCACCCTGCTCGGCGGGCGGTACACCGGGCCGCGGGTGGACCGGCTCTACGGCGAGCTGCTGACGGAGCGGGGCGCCCTCTTCCCCGCGGTGGTCTCGGTGTTCGCCGGAGTCCGCGGGGACCTCGGTCCCGACCGCGCGCACAGCACCACCTATCTGCTCTCCCCGGAGGACGCCGCCCACCTCCCGGGGGCGCTCCAGCGGAGTCTGGTGGTGCAGTTGCGCTCGCACTATTCGGACGGCTTCGCTCCACCGGGGAGATCGGTGATCCACTGCACCTACTTCAGCGACTTCGGCTTCTGGAAGGAGCTGCGCACCCGGGACCGCAAGGCGTACTGGGCGCTCAAACGGCGGCTGGCGGCGTTCGTCCGGGATTTCCTGGAACGCCACCGCCCCGGGATCGCCGGCCGGATCGAGCTGCTGGACGTGGCCTCGCCCGCGACGACGAAGCGGTACACGGGCAACCACGACGGCAGCATCCTGGCGTGGAAGGCGTTCTCGGAGGCCGACGACGTGGCGGCGGCACTGGTCGGCAAGGACCGGATGCGGCTGCCGGGGCTGGCCGGCTTCTCCCTGGCCGGGCAGTGGGTGGGCCTCGGCGGGCTGATCCGGGCCGCGTCGACGGGCCGGTTCGCCGTCCAGTACCTGTGCGACGAGTGGGGGCTGCCGTTCACCGCCCGGGAGAGCCTGGCGCGCGAGCCCTGGCGCCCGGCGCGGCTGGGCCCGCTGCCCCGGCTCGACCGGCGGGACACCCGGCTCGGACAGGAGGTCCCGGAGGCATGAGGACACCGCGCCAGGGCCTCCCGGGCCGCCGGGAGACAATGATCATCATCGGGGCCGGGCTCGGGGGCCTGTCGACCGGGTGCTACGCGCAGATGAACGGGTACCGCAGCCGCATCCTGGAGATGCACGAGGTCCCCGGGGGCTGCTGCACATCGTGGTCGCGCGGGGACTTCGTCCTGGACTGCTGTGTGAGCTGGCTGCTCGGGAGCGGTCCGGGCAACGAGATGCACCAGATCTGGCTGGAGCTGGGCGCCCTCCAGGGCAAACAGATCCGCCACTTCGACGTCTTCAACATCGTGCGCGGACGGGACGGGCAGGCCGTGCACTTCTACTCGGACCCGGACCGGCTCCAGGCCCATCTGACGTCGATCTCCCCCGCCGACGCCCGGCTGATCCGGCGTTTCTGCGATCAGCTCCGGTCCTTCCGCAAGGCGCTCGCCGTCTATCCCTTCCTCAAGCCGGTGGGGCTGATGGGACGGCGGGAGCGCTGGCGCATGCTGGCCTCCTTCCTGCCGTACGCACGGGCGGTCAGCACCTCGATCGGCGAGCTGATGGCGGACTTCTCGGCCCGCTTCACCCATCCGCTGCTGCGGGAGGCGTTCAACTTCATCCTGTACGAGCGGCACCCCAACTTCCCGGTGCTGCCGTTCCACTTCCAGCTCGCCTCGCACGCCAATCTCTCGGCGGGGGTCCCCGAGGGCGGATCGCTGGGGCTCGCCCGGTCGATCGAGGAGCGCTACCGAGCGCTCGGCGGCGAGGTCACCTACAACGCGAAGGTGGAGGAGGTGACCGTCGAGGACGACCGCGCGACCGGGGTGCGGCTGAGCGACGGGAGCGAGCTGCGGGCGGACATCGTCGTCTCCGCCTGCGACGGCCACACCACGATGACGAAACTCCTCAAGGGGCGCCCCCTGGGCGAGGAGTACGAACGGCTCTACACCCGGACCATCGAGCAGCCGGGCATGGTCTTCCCCGGGTACTTCACCCTCTTCCTGGGGCTGCGCCGGGAGTTTCCCGACGCCGATCCGTGCACCACCCACCTCCTGGACGAGGAGACGGCGGCCCGGCTCACCGGCATCCGGCACCCGAGCGTCAATGTGCAGTTCCGCAGCCGCCACTACCCGGAGCTGTCGCCGCGGGGCACGGCGGTCGTCTACGCCACCTACTTCTGCGACATCGCCCCCTGGCGGGCCCTGGACGAGGGGCCCGAGCAGATCAGCCGGGTGCGGGCCGGCGAGGAGCTGCACACCCTGCCGGTGCGGCACGGGCGGGGCTACTACCTGGCGAAGCGGCGGGCGCGGGACGCGCTGGTGGCGTTCCTGGAGGAGCGCCACCCGGGGATCGAGGAGTCGATCGCCGTGCGCGATGTGTCCACCCCGCTGACGCAGGTGCGCTACACCGGCAACTACGACGGGACGGTCCTGGGCTGGCAGCCGTTCGTGGAGAGCGGGGAGACACTGGAGGAACTGGTGAAGAAGCACGGCCCCGGGGTCCCGGGGCTCGCCGACTTCTACCAGTCCGGGGTCTGGGCCACCACGGGCGGGCTGATCCGGGCCGCCGCGGCCGGACGGCATGTCATGCAGTTCGTCTGCCGGGACGACGGCAAGCCCTTCACGGCGTCCATCGATGAGAGCGCGCCCCCGCCGACCCATCTCGTCATCCCGGTCGGGGTGGGCGCGGACACCCCCGTACCGGCTCCCCGCCCCCCGGCGGGAGCCCCACTGGACGAGACGTGGGAGTGAGCACATGGTGGTGAAGGCAGAGACCTGGGTGGTCAGGGAGCACATGCGGGGAGTCCCGGACGTGGACCGGGTCTACGGGAAGGTCACCGAGGAGCTGGAGGTCGATCTCGCGCCCGACGAGATGCTGTTGCGGACGCTGTTCGTCTCGGTCGACCTCTATCTCCAGGGCATCGCCCTGGACACCCCCCTCGGCGATCCGATGGGAGCCGACTCGATCATGGAGGTGGTGGAGGCGGGCCCGCGGGCCCCGCACCGGGTCGGCGATCTGGTGCAGGGCTTCGGCGGCTGGCGCACCCATGTGATCAGCAACGGTGCCCCCAGCAGCTGGCAGACGGGCACCTTCCCCATGGTCTTCCCCGCGTTCCGGCGGCTCGACCCCGGCTGGTACGACGGGGCGCTGCCGCTGGAGACGGCCCTCGGGGTGATGGGCGGCCCGGGGATGACCGCCTGGGGGACGCTGAACCGCTTCATGACCGTGGAACGGGGCCACACGGTGGTGATCAGCGGGGCGTCCGGAATGATCGGTTCCCTGGTGGGGCAGCTCGCCAAGCGGGCCGGGGCCCGGGTGGTGGGCACCACGTCCAGCCCCCGGAAGGCGGAGCGGCTGCGGGAGCTGGGCTTCGACGCGGTTCTCCCGTACCGGCACGGCGACAGCGCCGAAGCGGTCGGCGAGCGGCTGCGCGCGGCGGCCCCGGACGGGGTCGACCGCTATGTCGACCATCTCGGCGGCGCCGTCACGGACGCCGTCTTCCCGCTGCTCACCGTGGACAGCCAGGTGGCGGTCTGCTGGCAGTGGGCGACCCAGGTCGGCGGAGAGACGCACGGGCCGCGGCTGCTGCCGTGGATCATGTTCCCCCGGACCACGATCCGGGGGATCTTCTCGCTCGAATGGTTCACCCCGCCGAACTGGCGGGCGCTCCACGAGGAGCTGGGCGGCGCCGTCCGCCGGGGCGAGATCGTCTGCGAACACACCGTCCACCAGGGTTTCGACAGCATTCCGACGGCGTACCAGAGCCTGTACCACGGGCGCGGGGACCGGTTGGGCAAGGTGCTGGTGGCGCTCTGACCGCGCCGCCGCCCCGGCGGGTGTGCCGTACGGCGCCCGCCGGGGCGCTCCCCCGACGGGCGGAGCCGGATTGCGGAGCCCCGCCCCGGGCCGCAGTCTTGGGGGAACGGAACGATCGGTCACTGCCCGTATCGGCCTCGGGCGTGCCCTCGTCAGGAGCTTCCCGTGGCCAGGTACTTCGCACGCACCACCGGCTCACTGGTGGCGGACGCCCTGGAGGGCTTCGCCCGGGCCCACGGTGACCTGGTCGCCTACCACCCGGAGCACGGCTATCTGCGGGCCCGGCACAGCTCCCCGCTGCGCCGGGTCGGCGTGGTCTCCGGCGGCGGCTCGGGGCACGAGCCGCTGCACACGGGGTTCGTGGGGGCGGGGATGCTGGACGCCGCCTGCCCCGGGCAGATCTTCGCCTCGCCCCACAACCGGCAGATCTTCGAGGCGTCCCGGGCGGTGGCCCGCCGGGAGGGCGTGCTGCACATCGTCAAGAACTACACCGGCGACCGGATCAACTTCGGCATCGCCGCCGAGCGGCTGGCCCATGAGCGGGTGCCGTGCGCCCGGCTGCTGGTCGACGACGACCTCGCGTCGGACGACCCCGCGGTGGCGGTGGGCCGCCGGGGCACCGGCGGTACGGTGCTGCTGGAGAAGCTGCTGGGCGCCGCCGCCGACCGGGGGCTCGGTCTGGAGGAGCTGACCGCGCTCGGCACCCGGCTCGCGGGACGGTGCCGCAGCCTCGCCGTGGCGTCCGCCCCGCCGACCTCCCCCACCACCGGCCGCCCGGCGTTCGAACTGCCGCCCGGGGTGCTGGAGTACGGCGTGGGCATCCACGGGGAACGGGCCGGGCGCACCCTGGCCGACGAGCCCCTGGACGCCCTGGTCGACCGGATGACCACGAGTCTGCTGGCCGCGCTGCCGCCCCCGCCCGACGGAGGGCTGATCGCGCTGGTGAGCGGCTTGGGCTCGGTCACCCGGCTGGAGCTGTACGCGGTCCTGCGGGAGCTGGGCCGGGCACTGGACGGCCGGGGGCTCGCCCTGCGGCGCAGCCTGGTGGGCGAGTTCGTCACGGCGCTCGACACCGGTGGTTTCTGTCTGACGCTGCTCACCACCGACGAGGAGGCGACCGGGTTGTACGACGCGCCGGTGAGCACACCGGCCTGGCGGTGGTGAGACACCCACCGAGCGGGACAGGGCGGTACCGGCAGTGCGGGGGCGAACCAGGGACGGTGTCATGGCCGAGGACGGGGTGTTCACCGAGGCGTGGGTGCGGGAGTTCGCCCGTTCGGTGGCGGCGTGCGAGTCCGAGCTGACCGCGCTGGACCAGCTCGCGGGGGACGGGGACTTCGGGGTCAACCTCCGCTCCGGGCTGGTCGCGGCCGTGGGGGTGCTGGACCGGGGCACGGCGGACGGGCGGGCGGCGGTGCCGCGCCGGCCCCGGGCGGCCCATGAGCCGCTGCGGGTGCTGGCCACCGCCTTCCTGGACGAGGTCGGGGGGACCAGCGGGCCGCTGTTCGGCCTGCTCTTCCAGGAGCTCGCGGCGGCGGCCCGGGCGGACGGCCCCCGGCTGACCACGCATGCCCTGGCGGTGGGCACCGGCCGGGGTCTCGCGGCGATCCGCCGGGTGGGCGGGGCGGCGCCCGGGGACAAGACCCTGCTGGACGCGCTGCACCCGGCCGTACTCGCCCTGGCCGCGTGCCCGGCGCCGACACCGCCGGTACGGGCCCTGGACCGGGCCTCGGTGACGGCGTGGGACGGGGTGCGGCGCACGGCGGGCCGCTCCGCCCGGCGGGGCCGCGCCAGCTATCTGGGGGAACGCGCGGCGGGTGTGCCCGACCCGGGCGCGGTCGGCGTCGCGCTCTTCCTCACCACCGCCGTCCGCCCCGTCACCGTGCTCGCCCCCTTCCTGAAGGCCGCGGGAGCCCCCGTGTCCGGTCGGCCGTAGACAGGGGGCGTGCGGCCCGGGGAGCCGCCGGCCCGGCCCGGCGGGGCCGTCCTTCCAATGATCGCGGTGTGGCGGGAATCAACCGTGCCCCCTCCGGCGGGCTGGGATGCTGTGCGCCCCCGAACCGGCGACCGGAACCGACGGAGGCGACGGATGAGCTACAGCGACCAGTGCGCGGAGTACGAACTGAGGGCGGGGCGGCGCAGCAACGCCCGGATCGTGCAGGAGGCCCTCGGCTTCCTCTATCCGGCGGCGCTGCGGGCCGCGGCGGCCGTGGGCGTCGCGGACCATCTGACCGAGGGGCCGCGCACCGCCGCCGAGTTGGCGGGGGCGACCGGGGTCCATGAGCGGAACCTCTACAGGGTGCTGCGGCTGCTGGCCACCAGGGGGCTGTTCACGGAGGACCACCAGGGCCGTTTCGGGCTGACCGCGGACGGGAACGCGCTGCGGACGGACTCCCCCGTCTCGGCGCGGGCGGCGGTGCTCATGCTGACCGACCCCACGATGTGGCGCCCGGCCGGGGAGATGACCCGCTGTCTCACCGAGGGCACCTCCGCGTTCGACGCCCTCTTCGGGCAGGGCTTCTTCGAGCACTTCGCGCAGAACGAGGAGATCGCGGCCGTCTTCCACGCGGGCATGGCGTCCCTGTCGGACGCGGAGAACGTGCCCATCGCCGGGCGCTGTTCGTTCAGGGACGGCGCCACCGTGGTGGACGTGGGCGGCGGTTACGGCGGTCTGCTGAGCAAGGTGCTGGCCAAGGGGCCGACCCTGCGCGGCATCCTCTACGACCAGGCCCATGTGCTCGCGGAGCACACGCTCGCCACCCCGGTGCCCGGCGGCGCCGACCCCACGGGGCGCTGGGAGACGGCCGAGGGGGACTTCTTCGCCTCGGTGCCGACCGGGGACGTCCTGATACTGAAGCGGATTCTGCACGACTGGGACGACGAGCAGTGCGTGGCCATTCTGCGCAACTGCCGTGAGGCGCTGGCACCCGGCGGCCGGGTGATGATCATCGACGCGCTCGTCCCGGAGGGGGACGCCCCGCACCAGAGCAAGGACCTCGATCTGATGATGATGGCCTCGCTGACCGGGCGGGAGCGCACGGAGGGCGACTTCCTCCGTCTCTTCGGCGCCTCCGGGCTGCTGCTGGACGACATCACCACCACGCCCACCGTGCTGTCGGTG
Organism: Streptomyces clavuligerus; assembly: GCF_005519465.1. Classification (NCBI taxonomy): domain Bacteria; kingdom Bacillati; phylum Actinomycetota; class Actinomycetes; order Kitasatosporales; family Streptomycetaceae; genus Streptomyces; species Streptomyces clavuligerus. The sequence continues at coordinate 150,476 of NZ_CP027858.1, forward strand.
GTGGAGGCCGTCTCCGCGGACGACTGAGCGGCGACGGCCCCGGCCCCGTCCCCGGCCCGTTGCCTAGGCTCCCGTCCCGGCCCGGAGTTCGCCGGTGCCGAACGGTATCCAGGTGAGGCGGTGGGTGTACGCGGTGCGGTCGTCACGGGTGATCCGGACGGCCGCGCCCCGGGGCACGACCGCCGTCAGCCTGCGGCTCCGGTCCTCCCCGGTCAGGGGGGACGCGGCCCGGGACTGGACACTGCTGTGGTGCTCGACGCCCTGCGCGGTGACGGTGACCGCGAGGGTCGGCGCGGGTGCGGCGGGGTCGGTGATGTCCTCGTCGGCGAGGACGTGTCCGATCAGGAGGCCGTCGGTCTCGGCCGTGCACTCGCGGACGAAGACCTCCTCGTCGAGCGCGAACTCCACGGCCACCGGGGTCAGGGTGACCCGGCCCCCGACCGTGAGATGGCGGAGCATCAGATCCGGCCGGGCCACGGTGACCAGGGTGCTCATGGCGTACTCGGCGGTGCCGTCCCCTTCCGTCACCTCGACCAGCAGCGTGAACGCGGTGTCCTGGTGGAGCGGCGGGGACTCCCAGCGCTTGACCTGGGTGACGTCGACGGGCTCACCGGCGTGGAGCATGGTGTAGACGGCACCGGGCCGGTTCTCGCCGCGCCAGGTGAGGACGGCGCCGGTGCCGCTCTTCACCAGGATGTACTGCGGCCGGAAGTCCCCGGCGGTGAACCCGGCGGGGACCTTCGCGAGCGGCCACTCCGCGGGGCGGGGCGGTCCCCCCTCTGTCACGGTCTCGGTGATGGTCAGCCTGCTGGTGCCGACCGCCGAGTTGACCTGGATCTGGGCGAAGGACACCGTCAGCTCGTCCCCGGGCCGCAGCTTGTACGCACTGCGGCGGGGCGTGAGGAGGAAGACACCGCTGCGGTCCGGGTCCGCCTCCAGAATCCAGCGGGAGGCCCCGCCCTCCCCCTCCTCCAGATAGGGCTCGACGCTGCGGGGGTTGGCGGTGAGGTCGCCGGGTCCCTCTCCCACCGGGAAGGCGAACGCGACCTCCGCCAGGGCCACGTCCTGGCCGGTGTGGTTGGTGAGGACCGTGCGCACCGCCGCCCGTGCCGGGGTGGACCCCTGGGACACCTGGATGGGCGCCGGTTCGGGCCGCACCCCGTAGCTGACGATCTGGGGGCCGTCCTCGTCCTTGTCGCGACCGGTCATGGGCCGCTCTCCTCCCTCTCCGCTTCCGCTTCCTCGGTCCGGTCCCCCGGCTCAGCCCCAGGCGGGGCCGGTGGAGAGATAGGCGTACTCGAACAGAGGGGCGCCCAGCGGGATCTCCCCGGTCCGCTCCCCGGTCAGGGGGTCGAAGATCTGGACCGAGTCCGCCAGGTAGCCGACGACGAAGAGCCGGTCGCCCTCCGGGGTGACGGCGACGGACGAGGGACGTCCGGACGCGGTGACGGTGCCCCTCCGGCTCGCGCTCGGGATGTCGATCACCCGGACGTCGGGGCCGAGATCAGCGGTGTAGAGCGTCCGCGAGTCCGGAGCGGCGGCGATGCCCATGAGGTCCCGCCCGGTCTCCACGAACCGGGTCGTTCCGGTACCGGACGTGGTCAGCAGGGCGACGAAGCTGCTGCCGCCGGACGGGTCCAGGACGGCGAGGGTACGGCCGTCGGGGGTGATCACCACGTCCGACGGGTTGGACATCTCGCCCAGCCTGCGGGTCACGGCGCCGCTCGCGGTGTCCACCACCGCCACATCCCCGTCGCCCCGGCAGCTCACATAGACGGAGCGGCTGTCGGGGGCGGCCACGAGCGCGGAGGGGGTCCCCCCGGCCCGGATCGGGGTGACGGCGCCGGTCGCGAGGTCGACGGAGCGGATCTGCGGGCCTTCGAGGTCGCCGACCCAGACGGCGGAGCCGTCGGGCAGCGCGGTGACCCCGTAGGGGCTGCCGCCCAGGTCCACGGTGTCCGTGGTGCCCGCCGTGAGATCGCAGACGACCAGCCGGCCGTCCCGGTAGACCGGGGCGAAGCCGAGGAAGCCGTCCGTGGAGAACGCGACCTGGCCCGAGCGGCCGATCGTGGTCTGCTGGATCTGCTGCCCGCTCGCGGCGTCGTACACCCGGAGCAGTTCCTCGGTGCTGTCCGTCACGCACAGGAAGGTGCGGTAGGGCCAGCGCTCCCGCAGCGGACCCGGCTCGGAGGTGAGCTTGCCGGAGCGCGTGTTGCACTGGGCGGCCCGGACACCGTCGCGGGTGACCAGATAGCCGTTGCTGGTGGCCGGGTGGGCGAAGGCTGCCGCCACCCCCTCGTAGACCTCGGCGGCGGGGAAGTCGGGGGTGCGCCAGACCTCCGCGATGGCGCCGTGGTCGAGGACCTCGTCGGTCTCGGGGTCGTAGACCGCGCAGCGGTCGCCCCGGAAGAAGTAGAGCGCGCCGCCGTCGGAGTCCGGGACCCCGGCGTCGATGCCCTGGGTGAACTCGGGCACCTTGTTCAGCCCGGGGAAGCGGCTGCCGATGGGGACCGGCGAGGTGCCGCCGACGGGCTCGTTCCGCACCACGTCGTACTGGACGGTGGTGGCGCCCTTGAAGAGGTGGACCTCCGGCCCGTCGGTGGCGCAGGCACCGTCGAACCCGTTCCGGTAGGCGGCGGGCAGCTTCGGCCACAGCTCGGCGACGGCCGCCCCGCGCAGCGGCGGGGCGACGGTCCCGGCGTCGTGCTCCACGGCCCAGCCGCCCCGGACGAAGTAGACCAGCGGGCCGGAGGGGCCGGGGACGCCGAACGCGGCGTCGATTCCGGACGGGATGAGCGAAGCGGTCACAGGGATCTCCTGGGAGGGAAGGCCGGTGGTCAGGGGGTGTGCTCGCGCAGGGGGCCGGTCCCGAAGGGGAACCAGGTCAGCGAGCCGGAGAAATCGAGGCCCTTGGAGGTGACCCGGACCGTGGAGTCCTTGGGGACCGGGACGAGGAGGCTCGCCTCCTGGTTGTCGGTGCCGCCACGCGGGTCCCAGGACTGCGCGGAGAACTTCTGCCGGGTGATGTCCGGCGAGGTGACCAGCACATTCAGTTCGGCCATCGCATCGGCGCGGGTGGTCTTGACATAGCCGGTCAGGACCCCGTCGGTGTCGGCGAAGTAGGTCGTGGCCGTGCTCTGGGTGGTGACGGGCAGCTCCTGCGCCCGGCCGAAGAGCCGGACCGTGCCGTTGGCGTCGAGGTCGCCGACCTCCAGGTCGGGGATGTCGACCGTCACGGCCGTGGTCAGTCCGTAGGTGACCGGTACACCGTCCTGCACGGTACTGGCGAGCAGCATGAAGGCCGTGGCACGGGTCAGGGGGCGCGAGCTCCATGTCCCGTTGCCGTCCTCGATGAAGCCGTTGACGACGACGCGCTGGTCGTCGAAGAAGAGCTCGTAGTGGGGGCCCTCCTCGCACTCCCAGGTCAGGGTCACCGTCCCGCCGTTGGCCACGGAGACCTTGTCGGGCCTGAAGTTCCTCAAGAGGGCGTCCGGGTCGGCCTTGGCCAGCCGGACGGCGGGGGCCGGGCGCCGCTCCCGGAGGCCGGACAGGGCGGCCGTCTCCCGGATGTCCAGGGTGACGGTGCCGGGGACGCTGTCGACGACGATCCCGGACAGGGTGAGCGTGATCCGCGCGCCGGGCGGGAGGGGGGTGCCGGGGGCGGCCGGACGGAGCGCGAAGACACCGCCGCCCCGGTGCTCCGCCGTCCACGCGGGGTCGTCGGTGGTGGCGGTGACCGCCGCGGGCAGGGCGGTGAGACGGCCGGGTCCGGTGCCGGTGGGCAGGGCGACGGTGACGGTGTCGCAGGGGACCGGCTCGGGGCCGTCGTTGGTGACGACGACCTCGACCGTGGCGTGGCGGTCCCTGTCGGGGGTGCTGATCCGCAGCGGGGAGGGGGTGGCGTGGACCCGATAGCCCAGGGCGGTCGTCATGCGCTGCTCCCGTTCCGCCGGCCGTCGCCGTCCGGCTCGTCGAGCGCCCCGCTGAGCTGGAGGAAGCCGAAGCGGGCCGCCGGGGTGGTGTCGGTGAGGGCCAGCGGGGGGTCGGGCGGGGCGAGGGGGCGGGTGGTCCAGTCCCCGGCCCCGTCCCCGGCCCCGCCGCCGCCGACGGGCGCGGGCTCGGCCCAGGACCAGGTGCCGCGCCGGCCGGAGGGGCCGGGCATGACCAGGTGTTCGACGGGCTCGGCGCCCTCCTCGCCGGGGACCTCCCGGACGCCCGCGAACAGCGGTCCCATCCGGAACGAGAGCCGGACCCGGCCCAGGGGGGTGCGCACCCAGGTCTCCGGCAGTTCGAGCCGGGCCACCGGCAGGATGTCGCTGACGGCGTGGACAGCCGCCCAGGGGTCGGCGAGCAGGGTCAGCCAGGCGGTGTCGGACTCCTCCTCGCGGCGCGCGCCCCCGGGCGGGTGGTCGCCGCTCGCGGGGCGCGCCGTGAGGGCGATCTCCCGGCCGTCGATGGGGACGGCGTAGCCGGGGGTCCCGGGTTCGGCGACGGTGTGGAGCGTGGTGTAGTCGGTGCCGGTGAAGAATCCGGCGAGTCCGTCGCTGACGATGTCCCCGGCGCCCAGCCGGACGTTCCACCGGTACCCGGTGAACTCGGGCTCGGTGGGTGAGAGGACTTCCTCCCAGGAGGACGCGGTCATCGCGGGTCCGTCGAGTTCCAGCCGCACCCGGCTGCGCAGCAGCGCCATGGGGCGTCCCACGAGCGCGGCGAGGCTGGTGTCCTCGCCCTGCGGGGCGGTCGCGGACAGGGCGCTGTCGACGGTGGCGAGCAGGGCGTCGAAGGCGTCGGGGCCGCCGTCGAGCAGTCCGGTGACAAAGCCGTGGAGATGGGGCAGTGCCTGCTGGAAAGCGTGCCCGCCGGGGGTGTCGGCACCGGTCTGCGGGTAGGGGGAGCCGGGCAGCGGGTCCCAGTCGGTGGTCCTGCGGTGCGCGGTGTCGAGAACGGCCCTGATCTCGCCGAGGGCGGCGCCGTCGGGGCCGTGCACCAGCAGGGAGTGGCTGAGCCGGTTGGCGATCAGCCAGCCGCAGACGGGGGTGTCGCCCGCCGCTTCGGCGGGTCCGTCCTCGACCTCGATCAGCCGGTCGTCGTCGAGGGCGGAGACATGGTCGAAGCGGAGCCGGGCGGGCTGAAGCAGCCGGGGCGGGAGCTGGACGTAGCGGTACTCGTTCTCCTCGTTGACGGGGACGTCGGGGACGACGCTGTCCGCGCGCTTGACCGCGTAGCTGAGCATGTTGTCGGGGCTGATGACCGTGAGGGAGCGGCCGAAGCGGTCGATGACATGGAGTTGTTCGAAGGCGACCTGTCCGGCGCGGACGGGGCGGAAGTCCCTGGGCGGCCCGTCGAGCGGGCCGGGGTCGGGGACCTCGCTGAGCGGGACGCGGGAGAGCCCGGTGTCGACGAGCGGGGTGCGGAGGTTGAAGGCGGGTGCGTGCTGGGCGAGCCAGAGGTTCACGCCGTCGATCCGCTGGGACAGTTCGTCGTCCTCGGAGGCCGCCTCCCGCAGCGCCGTCAGTCCGGCCACGGGCCCCCGGGGGTGGGTGCGGATGTGCTGGGCGAGCCGGGAGCGGGTGTTGAAGGGGAGCAGCGGATTGAGCAGGGCGCGTCCGGTGAGGGTGCTGGGGGCGACGGCGCCGGTGCCGTCCCAGCGGTAGCGGGTGCCGTCGAAGCTCCAGTGGTCCTCGCCCTCGCTCCGGTAGGGGGTGGGGTGGCAGTCCGTCTTCCAGATGAGGTGCAGCGGCGACCAGGGCTGTTCCCAGGTGCGGGTCCAGGGGGCGAGGGTGCCCTGGACGCGGCTGTCGTCGCCGAGGGCCGCTTCCAGGTCGTCGTCGCTGAGGGCCGCCCGGTCGAGGAGGAAGAACTCCTTCAGCAGCGCGGCGAGGACGTCCGCTCCGGGCAGCCCGTCGAGCCGGGGGACGGGCGGTGCGGGCGGTGCCGGGGTCATGGCCCCGCCGATGACGATCCCGGTGACGGTCTCGCCGACGGTCCGGCAGGGCAGGTCCTTCTCGTCGGTGAGCGGGCGGTCGAGCCGGGCCCCGCGGACGACGATGGAGGGGTCGGGGGTGCTGTGGAAGGGGGGTTCGGGGCAGCGCTGGAGTTCGCGGTCGGGGGCGATGTTCCCCTCGGCGAACTCGGCGATCCTCGCGGCGAGTTCCTCGGCGGTGTCGCCCCAGGGGATCTGCGAGCGGAGCCCGTCCGGGCCGAACAGCCCGTCGGCTGCGGTCCGTACCCCGCTCGCCAGGGAGTCCGGGTCCGCCGGGTCGAGCTGGGCCGCGCAGCGTTCCGCCCAGCCGTCGGGCTTCTCCTTGCGGCTGCCGTCCAGCCACCACAGTCCGTACAGCCGGCGCTGGAGGGCGGCGAGGTCGCGCAGGGCCTGGTCGTGGGCGGACTGGGCCCGGTTGAGGCCGGCGAGCCACTGCCGCTCGGCCGCGGTCTCCCGCTCGGCGCGCTGCCGCCGCCGCTGCCCCGGGGGCCGGGGCCGGTCGACGACCCGCCAGCGGTGGCCGCCGTCCTCGGCGCCGAACCAGGTGCGGCGCAGGGCCTGGTCGAGGGCTCCTTCGCCGTCCTCGTCGAGCACATCGAGGAGGTCGTAGGAGAACGCCTCCCACAGCAGGGCCGCCTCGGGGTCGCCGAGGGCCGCCGGGGTGAGCGCGGTGGCGGCGTCGGGGGCGACATGGCCGACGGCGACGTCGATGGCGTTGATGTCGTCCGGCTTGCGGTCGGGGGTGGGGAAGGCGGCCAGCTCCAGGTCCCAGTGGAGTCCGAGGGAGGTGCCCGCGTAGTAGGAGCGGGTGGGCGCGAGGTCCGGATCGGTGGTGGCCCAGCGCAGCTCTGCGAGCCGGTCCCGGATGCCACCGCCGGAGGGGGCGCGGAGGATGTCCCAGCGCTCGTCCGAGTACCAGCCGACCACGGTGTAGCTGATGAGGAAGGGGCCGGTGAGGTCGGTGAGGGGGTCGTGCAGGGAGAAGACGTTCTCGTTGTAGGGCTGGAAGGCGGAGAACGTGGGCAGTCCGGGTCCGACGGCGGTGAGGAAGGGGGTGTCGGTCGTGCGGCCGTCGAAGGGCGCGGCGGTGATGTTCACGGCACGGCCGATCCACGCGGGCACCAGGTTCTCGCGCTCCGTGGGGTCGAGAAAGGCGGAGGTGCCCTCCTCGTCGTCGAGGAAGTCGCTGTCGACGACCCAGCCGACGGCGGTGGGCGCCTGGCCGGGGGCGGCGGCGGGACGGCTGTAGCGGACGACCAGCCAGCGGTTGGGGACGGTCGGGAAGGTGATCTCCCCGGCGGGCCCGTCCTGCTGTCCCCGCCGCAGCGCGTCGGGGAGCTGCCAGTGCACATGGGCCCCGGTCCCGGGGGTGACCGGGGCGCTGCTGAAGGGGTCGGGCTCGGGCTGCACCCGCTGGTCGAGCCGTTCGAAGTCCGGGTACCAGCGGCGGTAGGGCTCGTTGGCCCTGACGTGCTTGTTGACCAGCAGGGTGTCCACCTGGACCGGGACGATCAGGGAGTTCGATGAGGTGGGGACGTCCATCGCGTACGGGTTCCTAACGGCCGGGGGTGAAGGAGATCCGCTGCGGGGCGTTGACGAGTTCCACGGCGAGCGCCCCGGGCGACAGGCTCCCGCCCTCGGGGAGTTCGCCGAGCTCCCGCAGGGCGTCGGCCAGCGCGGGGACCAGCGGGTCGGGGCCCGCGGTGAGATCCAGGATCTCGGGGACGGCGCCGTCGTGGGCGGTCCGCAGGAAGCGGCCGATGTCGCCGTCGGCGGGGAAGGACGCCTCCTCGCCGAGGGAGTCGCCCACCGGTGGGGTGAGGCGGCGCAGCCCGATGCGGTCGTTCTCGTCGACGCCGAAGTGGATTCCGGCGTGGGGCTCGCGGAGGACGACCTCGTCGGGCACCCCGTCGACAAGGCAGAGCAGCAGATCGGGGCCGATGACCCGGCGGTGGACGATGTCGAGCAGCCCGCCCCCGGCGCGCAGGGGTTCGACGACGGCCTCGGGCCAGTTCCGGACCAGCGCGGAGCGCATGAGGAGGCCGGAGAGCGGGCGGGGGGCGTCGAGGGTGTCGTGGGCCAGGCGGCCCACCACCTCGTCGAGGGTGGTGCCGATGCCGGTGCTGAGGACGCCGTCCCGCAGCGCGGCGCACCACCAGGGGTCGACATGGAAGAACCGCAGGCTCTCGGGCGGCAGCATCCGGACGTCGGGCACCAGGTGGTGCAGGGGGGTCCGGGCGATCAGGGCCACCTGGTCGACGGTGTCGCGCAGCTCGGCAAGGGGCCGGCCGAGCGCCCGGAGCAGCCCGTCCCGGAGGGGTCCGGCGCGCAGCGCCCCGGTCCGCAGCGCGGTGGGGGACGGCGGCCGGGGCACTCCCCCGCTCTGGCGGCGGGGTGTCCCCGCGGCGGCGGCGGTGCCGGTGGTGCGGGCGGCCCGGTGCAGCCGCTCGCCGAGTCCGTCCTCGATCAGCCGGTGGAAGCGGTCGCGGGCCGGGTGGGCGGTGTCCGCGTCGAGCAGGGCGGCGGTACGGGAGTGCGCGAGGGCCCGGGTGGCGATCCGGCGGGAGCGGGTGCGGAACGCGGACAGCGCGCTCGCCAGGGTGTCGTCGGAGAGGGCGAGGGCCCGGCCGAGGGTGAAGGCGGCGGCGTAGCCGACGTCGAAGACGCCGCTGTCGGTGAGGTAGATCAGGGCTTCGTCGGCGTGGCGCAGCGGGGTGTCGCCGAAGCCGGGGGGCCGCTGGGGGACGACGGGGGTGAAGGGGCCCCGGTACCAGGCGAGGGTGCGTTCCCCGGAGGGCAGGACATGGCCGACGGGGGCGTAGCCCTGGGCGAGCCGGTCGGCGGCGGGGCCCTGCGCGGGCCGGTCGCCGGTGAGCCGGAGCCCGAGGCCCGCCGGGTCCTCGGCGAGTGCGCGGACGAGGGCGGCGAAGTGGGCGCCCGCGTCGGGGGCCGCTTCGAAGGACCAGGCGGCGAGGGACACCATCCGGACGGTGTCCTGGGTGGGGCGGGCGCCGCTGAGGTGGTCGGCGAAGCCTTCGAGGGAGACGAGGTGGGCGGCGTACCGTCCGGCGGTGCGGGGGAAGCGGTTGGCGACGACGACACCGTACTCCCCGGTCTCCAGGATCTCCCCGGCGGGCCCGAGGACCCGGGTGGCCTCCCGGTCGCGGACCCTGCGCAGATGGCAGAGGTGGCGCAGCTCCTGCCTGCGCGGGACGAGGGCGGCGTAGACGTCGGCGGGGATGTCGACGGTGGCGCAGGCGCTGTCGAGGAGTTCGTCGGGGACCCGGCGGATGTCGGGGGTGAGCACGGTGCGGTCGGTGTTCCCGAGGAGTTCGCGGACGGTGCGGGTGCGGGTGGTGCCCTGGGCCCTGGGGTCGTCGGGCAGTTCCTCCTCGGCGAGGAGCAGCAGCGCCAGCCAGGGCAGGGTGAGGTCGTCGGGGTCGGGGCTGCGTTCCCACGGCAGGATCAGCCGGTTGAGGGTGATGTGCGGCAGGACGTACTCGAAGGCCCCGACGGCGCCGGGCGCGGGGTGGCGGGCATGGACGAAGGACTCGTCCAGGGTGAACTGCGGGGCCCGGATCTCGAAGTCCTGCTGGACGGGGAGGAAATTCTCGTCGACCCCGGGGCCTTCGACGGTGTGTTCGAGGACGGCGGTGTAGAGCCCGCCGGGGGCGGGGGCGATGTGGTCGTCGTGGAAGTGGACGGTGAACCGGGGGGTCTCCCCGGCGGTGGTCTCGGTCATGGCGGCTCCCGTGGCGCGCGTCAGATCGTCAGCGGTTCGGCGGTGAAGGTGCTCGCGGCACGGGCGGCGAAGCCGTCCAGGGGGTCGTGGTGGCCGGGCGGGGCGAGCCCGAGGGCCGTCAGCTCGGTGTACAGGGCGTCCCGGGCGGGGACGGTGGTGGTGGCGACGGTGTCGGCGATGGTCCCGACGGGGGTGGGGGTGGTGCCGTCCTGCCAGCGTTCGGGGACGGGGCCGGTGGGCGGGTCGGCGGGGGTCAGCGGCAGGGCGTCGCTGGGTGCCAGGTCCTCGTGGCCGAGCGAGACATCGGTCATCTCGCCGGGGGTGGGTCCGTCCTGCGGCGGCGGGACGACGACGGTGAGGCCGAGGAGCTGCCCGGGGACGAGGGAGTCATGGGCGTCGGGGTCGCCGGTGCCCCACAGCGCCTGGGGGACGGCGGAGGTGTTCTCGGTGATGATCCAGTCGCGGGCGTGGGGGTCGAAGGGGCGGTCGTCCAGGGTGATGGTCAGGGTGTGCCGGGAGTCGATCCCGGTGGCCTCCATGGGCCGGATGTCGAGGAGTTTGCCGTCGACCGTCCTCGTTCCGGCGGTGGCCTTCGACGCGGGGACGGCGGTGGTGGTGGAGAAGGAGAAGCCGTCGGCGGAGACCACCCAGCGCTCGTCCCCGGTGGCCCGGCGGCGGGCGCGGACGGACTCGTCCTCGGGGAGGATGCCGCGGAGCGGGGTGATGCGCAGCCGCTCCTCGGGGGCGGGGAGCTGTTCCTGGAACTCGCTCCAGGGGACCGGGGGCGGGTCCTTCTGCGCGCTCGCGCCGAAGGAGATGTCGAAGTCGATGCACCAGAGGTGGACGGTGGCGATGCCGCCGACGCGCGGGCCCCACAGGTCGAGGTCGACGCCGACCTCACCGCGGACGGTGAAGAGCCACAGGTCCACGGAGAAGCCGATGCGGACCCCGATGCCGAGCCGGAACCAGAAGGGCTTCCACTGGATCAGGGCGTCGAGCCGGGCGCTGAGCCAGGCGTCCACGATGCCGGAGTGGAAGGCGACCTCCAGCCGTCCGCCCGCCATCAGCGCGGCGGGGGTGAGGGCGCAGTACGCCTCGCCCCGGACGGTGACGACATCGGAGATGCCCCAGGTGAAGCCGAGCCGGGGGACGACGGGGTAGCGCTCCGGCGGGTCGAAGTCGCGGTGGTAGCCGCCGAGGGTGAAGACGAAGTCCCCGGCGTGGTCCCCGGCGAACCAGGTGCGGTAGGCGAGTCCGCCGGTGAGCCGGCAGTCCGGGTCGAGGACGAAGGACTCGGGGGTGAGTTCGGCGGCGAGCGCGAGCATGCCGTCGCGGGAGGTGTAGAGGGCCTGGAGGGCGAGCTGGACGCGGGCGAGGACGGGGCCGTCGCCGCGTCCGAGGGGGAAGGCGGCGGTGGCGAGCCCGAGTACGGCGACGGTGAAGTCGTCGCCGAACTCCACCAGGGCGAGGGCCTGGGCGTCGACCATCCTGAAGACGGTGAAGTCGATCCCGAGGGCGAACCAGATCCGCCCGGCCTCGGGGGTGATCCAGGGGGGCCTGCCGCCGGCGCCGTCGAGCAGGGAGTCCAGGACCTCCAGCGGGGGCCGGGCCGGGCCGCCCTGGGCGAGTTCGGCGACGAACGGGAAGGACGGGGTGTCGGCGGGGGCGGGCACCCGGACGGAGCTGTTGTAGCCGAAACCGGCCGCGATGCCGCGCACCTGGAACGGGGGCGGGCCGAGGCCGGAGCGCCCGCCGAGCACCCCGTAGAGGAAGAGGGAGGGGAAGCCGCCCTCGGCGCGGGCGTAGGCGCCGAGGACCTTGACGCTGACGACCTTGGCCTCGATCACCGCCATGCCCGCGAAGAGCTGCTCGTAGGGCGGTTCGGACTCCTTGACGAGGAAGGCTCCGGCGATCCGGACGGGGGGCCGGTCGTAGGCGAGGCCGAGGCCGCTCAGCACGGGGGTGAAGTCCCACTCGCCGTCGCCCCGGTCGATCCGGACGGTGAAACCGAGGCCGGAGGCGCTGAGTTCGATGCCTCCGGCGTCGAGGGTCGCGTCGATGGTGACGCGGACGGTGCCGTCGGCGTAGCCGAGGGAGATCTCGGAGATCCGCAGCGGGCCGAAGACGGCGTCGACGGGAAGGGACGCCTTGGCGGGCTCGGGGGTGTCCTCGTCGGCACGGACGGCCGGGAGGGCCGGGGGCGCGGCGGGCGCGGGTGCGAAGGGCGGCGGGACGGGGCCGGGCCCGGGGCCGGGCTTCCTGCGGCGCAGCGGATGGACGAGGCCGTAGTTCTTGGCGGTGAGGGCGATGCCGCCGGTGATGGCGACGGAGGCTCCGGCGGTCAGGTCGCGGGAGGGCAGTCCGAGGTTGACGCCCACATCGGCCAGCAGCTCGTTGACGGCCTTCACCTTGCGGGTCCTCATCGGCGCGGAGAGGTGGAACGCCTGGAGCCCGGCGAAGACGAGGTCGTCCTCCAGGGGGATGTGCTCGCCGACGGTGGGGAGGTCGGCGAGTCCCGCCTCGTAGACCCCCTGGAGCAGGACGACCCGCAGCCGTCGGCCGGTGCCGATGGCGGCCCGCTTCTGGGGCAGGGAGGCCCAGGCGAGCTGGACGTACTCGGTGCGCGCGCTCAGGACGACGGCCCGCTTGCGCTTCTCGTAGGCGAAGGCGACCTGGTGGAGCGAGGGCACCAGCGCGGGCGGGAGTTCGGCGGGGGCGGTGCCGAGGACGTCGGCGATGTCGTCCCAGGACAGGCTGGCGTCGGAGGACCAGTCGCCGATGACGGTGCCGCCGTCGTAGGTGGCGGTGAAGACCATCTCCTTCTCCCCGCCGGCGAAGGGCAGCGACAGCGCGGCGGAGAACTGGGCGCCCGCGGTGAGGACGAGATGCGGGACGAGCCCGGGGTCCTCCTCGTCGTCCTCGTCCTCCTCGTCGTCCCTTTCCTCTTCACGGCCTGCACGGCCTTCGCCCTCGTCGTCGTCCGAGGACGGGAGGGTGAAGTCGAGACCGACCCCGCTGACCGTCCCGGCGGCGTCGGCGGTGAAGGACACGACCACGGGGCAGGGACCGTCGACCAGGGTGAAGGAGAGCACCCCTTCGACGGTCAGGTTCCCCCGGTCGGGGATCGCCCCCCTGACCGTCAGATCCGCCGACTGGAGCCAGGTCGCGAGCAGTTCGGGGACTCCTCCCAACTCTCTGAGGCGGTCGAAGGGGATGCCGAAGTCGTCGCCGGAACCGGGAAAGAGATCGAGTAATTCCTGGAGCGAGAGGGCCATGAGCTCCCCGAGCGTCGCGGTGGTGATGAGGCCGGGCGGAATCATGGCACGGTCGTCGATCGCCTCCGCCGGGAAACCGGACGGGGGGTTGTCAAACAGGTTTTTCCGGCCAATCGAGGGCTTGTTCAGAACAGCGGCACGGATTTGTTGATTCCAAAACTTATGCCGGGAGCAACGGACGGCGTTCCCCAGGAACGGCGGCGCGGTCGCGCGGCGGCGGCCCCCGGGAACACGGCGGCGGGCCGCGGGCCGCACGGCGAGGGCCGCGATCGCCTCTGTGAACGGTCACGTCAGCAACGCTCGCGAGCGGTACGCAGCTTGACGCTTTGTCACCCACGGAACGTGTGCCTCCGGTGGCGGCGCCGGGCGGCGCCCGGCGGCCGTCCCCGCGCAGGGCGCGCACCTGGGACATCCGATGCCCCCGGTTATGAGGTATGCCACACCCATCTCCTGTGACCCGCCCTCCACTTGAGCGATGATGGAGGGGTCGTCCCGGGGCCGCACCGGGGAAGGCGGACCGGGGAGATTCCTTCCGCGAACGGTCCGCGGGACGCCCGCGTGGCGCCCTTCCTTTCCTCGTCGGCCGTATCGGATCATCGGCTCGCGGGAACGTTGTTCCACAGAACCGGTATTCACCGGGGGACGGCGCGAGCCGCGTCGCACACCGTAGTTCCATGACCGAAGGGGGTTGCCTGATGCAGAGAAGGCACCGTATATCGCTCGCCACCGCCACCGCCGCACTGCTGATTCTCGGTTCAGCGGGGGCGGCCATGGCCGACAACCACATGCCCGCCCCGCCGCACGGCGGCAAGGGCAAGGGCACAGTCGGGACTCCGGCGGGCTCCGCGGGGGCGCCCGGATCGCAGGCCCCTGCCGCAGGCCGCTAGTCGGCCGGGGCCTGCCGGGCCCCGGTCCCGGGTCAGCGCCCGGCGTAGTACCGCCCGTACAGCCGCACGGACCAGCGGGCGGACCGTTCGACGACGAGCGCCGGCCGGTGGCCCCGTGAGGTGAGGGGGCGCAGCGCGTCGGCGCACTCATGGACATGGCGGCGGACCCGGTCCTCCGCGTCCGCCACGCTCAGTCCGAGGGTGAGCGCGTCGACGATGCCGAGGGCCCGCTCGACCCGATGGCCGCTCAGATCGTTGGCGAGGCGCACCGCGAGAGCGGCCCGCGCCAGCGGCGGCAGGAGCTGCGGGAGCCGGTCGGAGAGATCCGGCTCCCGCAGTCCGCACCAGAGCGTGATCGCCTTGAGGGCCACGGCGATGGTCCGTGCGCCGATGTCGAGATACTCCGCCAGGGACGGCGGCGGAGCGGTGCCGTCCGCCCAGGCGCGCTCCCGCAGGGTGCCCGTCAGCAGGGCGGCGGCCTCCTCCTGCCAGGCGTGCGCGACCGGAGGCGCGAGCCCGTCCAGGGCCCGCGGCACCAGGTCGGCGAACGCCCGTACCAGGGGCGGGTCCTCCGCGCGGGCGGACGCGGCCCCGTGCAGGACGGCGAGACAGCCCTCGATGGTCTCCGCCACCGAGCCGCTGTCGGCGGTGCGGTCGTCGGAGTGGTCGTCCAGGGCGTAGGTCCAGGTCAGCAGCCGCGTGGTGAGGGCCAGGGCCTCCGGGTCCCGGTCCGGGCCGCCGCAGAAGGCCGCCGCCAGACAGACCTGGGGGACGATGTCGGTGGCGAGGGAGAGACCGTGCTGCCCGGCCCAGCGGCGGACGCCGGGGACGAGGCGGAGCGCGGTCCCGCAGCCGTCGACGGCGTGGTGGAGGAGGGCCGTGTCTCCGGGACCCCCGGGGCCCTCCCGCTCCCCGGTGCCGTCCCCGGTGCTTCGTCCCCCGGTGGTCTTTCCCACGGCGTTCTCCTCCACGGTGTCTCCTTCGGACGCTCCAGGGGTCAGCCGAGCCAGCCGCCGTCCACCGGGTGGTCGGAGCCGGTGATGTAACGGGCCTGCTCCGAGCCGAGGAAGGCGACGAGGTCCGCCACCTCCTCGGGGCGGCCGAGGCGGCCCGCGGGGACCTCGCGGGCGAGCCGTCCGGCCGTACCGGCGGGGAGCGCGCCGAGCATCGGGGTGTCGATGTGGCCCGGGGAGACGGAGACCACCCGTATCCCGTACTCCGCGTACTCCCGCGCGGCGGTCCTGGTCAGTCCGATGACGGCGTGTTTGGCGGCGGCGTAGGGGCCGAACCCGCGCACGGCCCGGGCGCCCGCGACGGACGCGATGTTCACCACCACCCCTCCCCCGCGGGCCCGCATCGCGGGCAGGGCTCCGCGCATCATGTGGAAGGTGCCGTGGAGGCCGGTGCGGACCACGGCGTCGAAGTCCTCCGGCGGGTACGCGTCCAGCGGGCGTCTCGGTCCGCTGATACCGGCGCTGTTGACGAGGAGCGTCACCGGCGGGTGCTCGGCGGCGAGCCGCCGGTAGAGCGCGGCGACGGCGTCCGGGTCGCGGACGTCCAGGGATTCCGCGGTGATGGACAGCCCCTGGGAACGGAGTTCGTCCACGAGCAGCCCGGCGCGGTCCCGGTCGGTGTCGGCGACGACGGTGGTCCCGGCGGCGGGGGCGAGCCGGCGGACGCAGGCGGCGCCGATACCGGAGGCGCCGCCGCTGACGAGGACAGTGCCGTGGGCGGGGGCGGCGGGCCGGGGCGCGCTCATCGCGGCTCCGGGATCATCCGCAGCCGCTCGGGCCGCACCACGGTGCCCACCCGGGGCCGGGGCCGGTTCCCCGGCCCGGGGACGAGCCGCCAGCGGGCCAGGGTGGTGGCGAGGACGAGGGCCATCTCGGCCCAGGCGTAGCCGTCCCCGGCGCACCGGCGGTTGCCCGCGCCGAAGGGGAGATAGGCGCCGCGGGCGCCCTGGGCCCCGGGCTCCCGCCGCTCCGCGAGCCAGCGGTCGGGGTCGAACCGGTCCGGGTCGGCGAAGCTGCCGGGGTCGTGGTGGAGTATGTCGGGGCTGAGGTAGACGTCCGTGCCGGGCGGCAGGGTCACACCGCCGAGCTCCACGGCGGTGAGGGTGCGCCGCATCAGCAGCCAGACCGCGTGGCAGCGGAGCACCTCGCGCAGGAAGCGTTCGGTGTACTGGAGTTCCGGCAGGTCGGCGACGGTGGCGGGGCGCGGCCCGCCGAGGACCCGCAGGGCCTCGTCCGCGAGGGCGCGCTCCATCGCGGGGTGGCGGCTGACCTCCGCGAACGCCCAGGCGAGAGCGGCGCTCACGGTGCCGGTCCCGGCGAGGAACAGGGTCAGGAGTTCATCGGTCAGCTCGGCGTCGGTCATCCCGGTGACGCCGTCCGGGTCGCGGGCGGCGATCAGTACGGACAGCATGTCCTCGGTGCCCCCGCCGACGGGGGCGAGCCTGCCGCGGTGGATCTCCACCGCCAGCAGGGCGCGCAGGGAGGCGAGGGTGTCCTCGGTGACGGGCAGCGGGCGCGCGGGGCCCGGACGGAGCAGCCGGGCGCGCCACGCGGACAGCGGGGAGAGCACACGGCGCATCACCCCGCTCTTGGCGGACAGCCAGCGGAGCACGTCCTCGCGGACGGCACCGGCGCTGTCGCCGAGGACGGTGTCGAGCAGGATGTCCAGGGTGAGTTCGTCGAGTTCCCGGGTCAGGTCCAGGGTGACACCGGACTGCCAGGCGGCGGTGCGTTCACCGGCGCGCCGGGTCATGGCCCGGGTGTAGCCGTCGATCCGCGCGGGGTGGAAGGCGGGCTGGGCGAGGCGGCGCTGGCGGCGGTGGAAGGCGCCGCCGGAGATGACGAGTCCGTTGCCCATCCCGAGGCGGAGCTCGTCGAACATCGCGCCCTTGTCGAAGGACCGGGCCTCGTCGACGAGGACCCGGCGGGTCAGCGCGGGGCAGGTCACCAGATAGACGCAGCGGGGGCCGACCCGGAGCCGGACGAGGTCCCCGGCACCGCGCAGGGAGCGCAGATAGGCGAGGGGGTCGTGGCTCAGCCGCCGGGTGTGGCCGACGAAGGGCAGCCCGCCGGGGGCGGTGGGCACCCGGAAGCGGCTCACCATGCGGGCACCCGCTCCGTCACGGCGCGCAGCCCGCAGACGACGAACGCCTGTGTATGGCTCCCGTAGTGGGCGAGCAGCGGGCGCGGGCCGTACATCATCGGGGCTCCTTCCCAGGTGCCGTCCGGGCGCTGGGCCGCGAGCAGCCCGTGGACGCCGCGGTCGGTGGGCCGGGCCGCGGGGTGGCCCGCGGCGTGGAGGGCGGCGAGGGCGAGTCCGGTGGAGCCCGGCGTGGTGGGTTCGCCGGGTTCGGCGGCCCAGCCGCCGTCGGGTTCGCGCCGGGCGGCGAGCCGGTCGGCGGCGCGGGCGGCGGCCTCGTGGCCGGGGAGCGCCCTGACGGCCTCGGCGGTGGCGTAGGGCAGGCCCCGGTACCAGTCGGCGGTCCAGCGGCGGTCGGTGTACCACTGGGCGGCGAGCCAGTGGCGGGCCCGTCCGGTCTCGACGCGGTGCCGGTGCCCATGGACGTCCAGGGCGGTCAGGACATGGGCGATGACGTCCTGGGCGGGCGTGTCGGACGCGGACTGCCAGGTGGGCCAGAGGCCGTCGGCCCGCTGTCCGGCGCGGAGGAACTCCAGGCCCCGGTCGATCGCCGCGGCGGCGCGGGGGTCGTCGGCGAGGGCGGTCAGGGCGGTGGAGGTGGTGTCGTAGTCGGAGGTCAGCCCGGCGAGGCAGGGCCAGCCGCCGTCCGGGTTCTGGGTGGCGCGCAGAAAGGCGCGGGCCGGGGCGAGGCAGGCGGTGTCGAAGGCCGGGACGCCCCGGAAGGACCGTACGGTCAGGGCGGTGTCCCAGATCTCGGTGGGGCTGAACCGCCAGGTCCCGTCGGCCCGCTGGATGTCCAGGAGGGACCGGCGGGCCCGGGTCCAGGCGGTGCCGCCGGGGGCGGCCGTGTCCAGGGCGAGGAAGGCGAGCGCGGTGGTGATGGCCAGGGAGTGGAACGAGCCGTCGGGCGACTGGTCACGGGCGAGCGAGGCGACGGTGGCGGCGGCGTCCGCCGGGCGGCCGGCGGCGTGCTGCGCCAGGGCCAGTTCGGCGAGGACCTCGGTGCGGCTCCAGGGCTTGCCCGCCCACTCGGCGCCGGTGCCCAGGCGTTCCGTGTCGGCGGTCAGCCGCTCGATCCCCTCGGCCAGGGCCCCGGCGCCGAAGGGCGCGGTGGCGCCGGACGGAGTGGTACCGGACGGAGTGGTACCGGATGCGCTCAGGGCCACCGCGCGGATCAGCCGGGCCCGCGCGGGGAGGGTCGTCCGGCAGCTCTCGTACAGGGTGGCGCGCGCCGCGTCGGGTTCGCCGAGCGCGTGGGAGCGCAGCAGCGTCTCCAGGAGGCGGACGCCGGGGTCGTGGCCCTGGGGGGTGGCGGCGCGCAGCCAGGTCCGGGCGCGGGCGACGGCGCCGTCGACGCCGGGATCGGCGCGGGTCCCCCGGGAGCGGGCGAGGGCGTGGCAGACGAGCGCGGTCTCGGTGATCCGGGGGTCGGGGTCCGGCGACCACGATCCGTCCGCGTTCTGCGTCGTGCGGCAGTGCTCGGCGGCGGCCCGGCAGGCCCGGCGGATCTCCGCCGTCAGATCGCGGGCCCCGGCGGGGGCGCCCGGGCCCCCCGTCCCGTTCGGGGCGGTCGTTCCGCTCACGGTCTCCGACATCCCGTCACCTCCTCCGCAGCGAGAAGTAGAAGTGCTTCCCCTCGTCGAGGAGGTCGGGGCCGCCGTCCATGACACCGATGAGGGTGTCCTCGTCGACCCTGCGGAAGTGGTCGACGATCGGATGCCGGTCGTAGACCAGTGAGAGGGAGACCACGCCCCGGAACTCCACCCGCCACAGGCCCGCCCCGCCGTAGCCATGGCGGTCGGTGAGTCTCCCGGACGCGTCCCGGCAGGCCACGGGGGTGATGTCGAAGCGGGACCGGAAGACCTTGCCGTACCAGTCCAGCCCGTCGAGCTGGGCGACCCCCTTGTGCCCGGTCCGCAGGGGCGCGCCCCGCCACTCCCCGATGATGTCGTCGATGTCGAGCGGTCCGCAGTCGTCGAAGAACGCCTCCACCCGCCGATGGTCCACGGGATCGCCGCCCTCCAGTTCGGTGAAGCGATTCCTCGCGGTGTCGGGGTTCACCGGCGCCTCCCAGGGGTTCCGTGGAGCGGGGGTACGGACGGGACGGACGGGACTGACGGGACGGACACAGCCACCCGTGGAGCGGTACCGACGGGCCCGGCCGGGCCCGGGCGGACGGGGCGGCCGACCTGGCCCCAGCCCTCTTCCCGGGGAGATCGACGGCTAGTCGCCGCGCGGGGGGATTGGCGCCCGGAGCGGTGCGGGATGGCGCAAACGATGCCGCGGCGATGCCTGGTGCGCGTGTTCCGGGCGGGGCGACGGGGCGGGCGGGGCCTCCACGGCGGCGGCGAAAGCGGAGCGCCGCAGGTGAACGGCAGTGGCGCCCGGCATATGCGGCACGGAGGGGCGGGGGGAGGCGGCGGCGCCCGGGCGGCGGGGCGCGGACGCCACACGGCCGACGGTGCCCGGCGGGTTCAACGATCACGTGATGAACTTCTCCACGCAACCCGCTCGCAACGTACCGCGGTGTTCACTGAACGCCCGCACCGCAGCCCCGGAGCGGAGTCGGCGCCGCTCCGGGGTCCCGGTGCGCACGGAGCGCGGCGGGACCCCGGAGGAGATCAGTGACGCCCCGTCACGGGCTCCACCACGAAGACCGGGATGGCCCGGTCGGTCTTCCTCTGGTACTCGGCGTAGTCGGGGTACGCCTCGACGGCCCGCGCCCACCACACGGCCTTCTCCTCACCGGTCACCTCGCGCGCCGCCATGTCCTGGCGCACGGCGCCGTCCTGGAGCTCCACCCGGGGGTCGGCGACGACGTTGTGGTACCAGACGGGGTGCTTGGCGGCCCCGCCCGCCGAGGCGACGAGGGCGTAGCTGCCCCCGTGCTCCACCCGCATCAGCGGGGACTTGCGGATCTTCCCGCTCCGCGCGCCCCGGGTGGTCAGGACGACCACCGGCATACCGCGGAGCGTGGTGCCCTCGGCGCCGCCCGAACTCTCGTACAGCTCCACCTGATCCCGTACCCACTGCGCCGGGCTCGGCTCGTACTCGCCTTCCAGAGGCATGGGGACTCCATCCCGTCGTCGTGCACCGGCGCACCGGCGGCGGCGGACGCCTCCGCCACGGGGTCCACGCAATCATCCCGGGGACGGCCGTGTCGAAGGGCGACGGCGTCCGCTTGACGCGGGGAGGGCGTCCGGATGACGCCGGGACGGCGCAACGACCTCGCAACGTCGGCGGTGGTTGACTGGCGGCATGTCCGAATCACCGCGTGTGGAGCTGACCGAGGCGGCGGTCGGGCTGCTGCGCCGGCTGCGACAGGCCCACGGTCCGCTGATGTTCCATCAGTCGGGCGGCTGCTGCGACGGCAGCGCGCCCATGTGCTACCCGCGCGGAGAGTTCCGCACCGGGGGCTCCGACGTCCTCCTGGCGGAGCTGGAGGTGGCGGGCGTCCCCGAGACCATCGGGTTCTGGATGTCGGTCGCGCAGTACGAACGGTGGAGCCACACCCGGCTGGTGGTCGACGTGGTCGCGGGGCGCGGCAGCGGTTTCTCGCTGGAGGCGCCGGAAGGGGTGCGCTTCCTGATCCGTTCGTACCTGGTGGACACGGCCACCCGCGACTGATTCCGGGTCAGGGGTGGAGACTGCCCACGACCTCGGCGGTGGCGGCGACACCCTCGTGGATGGAGGGCGCCATGCTGGTGCCCGCGAGGAAGAAGCCCAGCAGCGCGCAGACGAGCGCGTGGGAGAACTTCAGCCCGCTGTTGCGCATGAAGATCACCGCGAGCAGCAGCATCAGTAGGATCACCGAGATCGACACGACCATCGCCAGCCTCTTTCACCGCAGTTAAATGCCAGATTTGCGGCATTCGGCGGTAGTCTGACGCAGCGAGGGGCGCGCGTGCCCGTACGGCGTGTCCGCCGTACGGGTGGTTGCGGCGGGACGCCGGTTCAGAACCGGGTGCCGGGCGCTGTGCCGACGGCGGTACCGGCGGGCGCCCGGTGGGCGCGGAGGAAGCGTTCCAGGCCGGGCAGGTCGTCGGTGTTGAGGTGGTCCACCCCGGCGGCGAGCAGTTCCCGCCAGACCGCTTCCCGGGCGGGCCCCGGCGCGTCGGGGGTGGCCCAGAAGCGCATCCGCCGCCGGTCCGCGTGGGCGGCGGCGACCAGGGTCCGCAGCCGCTCCCGTTCGGCCGCCGGGAACGGACCGGTGCCCTGCCAGCTGAAGTCCGTGTTCCAGTTGCTGGAGACCAGCGGGACGAACGAGGCGGGCACGGCGGTCGGCAGGTCGTCGAGCCGTCCGTCGTAGAACGCGAGACGGCTGTGCTGCGCCTCCATGGGGACGCGCGCCGCGCGGTCGCCGGAGACCACCGCGGTGACGGCGCCGGGACGCACCCGGCCCCGGTGGTACGAGGTGAGGATCGGCCGGTACGCCCGCAGTTGGCGGTCCAGCTCCCGATAGCAGGCGACACCGTCCGCCTTGATGTCGACGAGGAGCTGGACGGGGCGGTGGTGGCCGGGGTGGACGGCGCCGTGGTTCTTCCGTATGCGGGCGAGCAGCGGTTCGAGGTAGAGCGAGCGCAGGGTGCGGGACGGGTCCAGCTCGGCCGAGGTGTGCGCCACCAGCAGTTCACCGTCGACCAGGAAGATGTCGGCCTCCAGGCTGGTGAAGCCGTGGGAGAGGGCGTCGTGCAGCGGCCGGGGGTGCAGATAGTCGTTGTGCGCGTGCGCCTGCCGCAGCGGGCGCGGCCGGGGGGTGCCGCCCCGCTCGGCCGCCCGCGCCGGGCGGGCGAGGTCCGGTACGGCGGTGGCGCCCGCGAGCGCGGCGGTGAGCGTGGTGACGACGCTGCGGCGGGTGGGTGTCACGGTGGGGCCTCCGGGCGCGTGGGAACGGGAGGGACGCCTGAGTATCGACCGCGTCCCGGCCTCCCGGGAGGGGGCACACCAGGAGTTCGGCCTCCCGCCGCCCGGCGGCACAGCCGCGGATGCCCGCCGGGGGCACGCCGCACGGCCCCGTGGGGACGGATGGCGGACACACCGGCAGAAGTGCCCGACGGCCGGAACCGGCCGGGATCCGGGAGCCGGGAGCCGGGACCCGCCGCCCCGGCCGCACCACAGGACGCACTCACGGCACGGATCGCCGGCGCACGGCCGGACCCGGATCGGTCCGCGACCGGCCCCGCGCGGGGCACCCGGGCGCCGGCCCCCGCCGGAGCAGGGCGTCCCTGCCCCGCCCCGGCCGCACCACAGGAACGGCACGCGCGGCACGGACCGCCCGGCTCCTCCGGCTCCCCTGAGCGCCCACCGAACGGAACCGGCCACACCGCAGGACAGCACCCGACGCACGGATCGCCCGGCTCCGGTCGGGGCACCGGGGGTCCAAAAGGCCCACCGGTGGGGAGACGTCGTCCACCCGGAGAGCGGGCCCGGCGGGAGGCACCGCGAGGCAGCGGACGGGGTACCGCCCGGGCCGCCGGGCCCAGAGGTGGCGGGCGCTCCCCCGCGCTCCCCACCGGTGCCCGCCAGGCCCAGGGGGATGCCGTGCCAGGACAGGCCGGACGGACGGGATCTCGACGACACGACCCAGGTCCCCGAGGAGCACCCGGCACACCACCCGACCCCGATCGGTCCGCGACCGGCCCCGCGCGGGAGACCCGGGCGCCGGCGGGCCGGGCGGCCGGGTGGGGAGGCACCGTCCGGCCGGAGAGCGGGCGTCACGGCACCCGGTCCACGCGGGCGCGCAGCGGAGCAGGGGCATCCACGCCCCGGCGCCGGAGGGCCGGTGGCCCTCTACGGGGGAGGCGCTGTCGTCGGACGGGCGGACCCGCCCTCGCGGCGCCTGCCAGGAACGCGGGCGGGGCCGCGTGAGGCGCACGGGTCAGGGGCCGGGCCGGTCGGTCAGGCGGGCCGCGAGAAGACCGGCACCCTCACCACGCCGGTACTCCTCGACAACAGCCACAAGCGCGGCAGACGTCGACGCATCCAGCATCGCCGTCATCTCGTCACAGACCAACCAACGCGGCCGCAACACCAGCGCCCGCACCGGACAGGCCCGCTGCAACCGGCCGTCACTCACACAGCGGGAACGGTGTCCGCCCACACAACGGTACGAGCGCACCAACGGCTCAGCAGAACGGGATCGTGGGAGACCGCGAGAAGACCGGCACCCTCGCCACGCCGGTACTCCTCGACAACAGCCACAAGCGCGGCAGTCGTCGACGCATCCAGCATCGCCGTCATCTCGTCACAGACCAACCAACGCGGCCGCAACACCAGCGCCCGCGCCAGACAGGCCCGCTGCAACTGGCCGTCGCTGACCTCGTGCGGGCGGCGGGCGAGCAGATCGCGGGTGAGGCCGACCGCGTCGGACAGTTCGCCGACCCGCGCGTCCGCCTCGCCGCCGCGGCCGTTGGCGCGCAGCGGCTCCGCGATCAGGGCGTGGAGGGTGAGGCGGGGGTCGGCGGACATCCTCGGCTGCTGGAAGACGACGCCGACGGCGGTGCGCTGGGCCCGGGGCGCGGAGTACCGCCAGCCCCGGACGGGCTCCCCGTCGAGGACGACGCGTCCGGCGTACGGGCGGTGCAGCAGCGCCGCCACCCGGGCGACAGTGGACTTGCCGCAGCCGCTGGGGCCGAGCAGCCCGACCGCCTCGCCGGGTGCCAGGCGCAGGGAGAAGTCCCGTACCACCGGGGCGAGCCGGTCGTACCCGGCGGTGATCGCGTCGAGTTCAAGCACGGGGGGTCTCCTCGGGAGCGGCCGGGCGGGGCTCAGCCACGGTCGGGCGCGGGGTCGGCGGCGACGGCGGTGACCGGATGGTGGCAGGCCAGCCCCCCGGTGAAACCGGGCCGGGTGCCGCAGCGGTCCGTGGCCCGGTCGCAGCGGGCGGCGAACGCGCAGCCCGGGGGCAGGTCGCTCAGCTCGGGCGGGAGCCCGGGAATGGGTGTGAAGCCGCGCTCGGGCAGCGCGGCGAGCAGCCCCCGGGCGTAGGGGTGCCGGGGCCCGGGGCGGCCGAAGAACGCCTCGGCGTCGGCGATCTCGACGATACGGCCCGCGTACATGACGGCGACCCGGTCGGCGATCCGCCGCGCCGCCGCCAGATCGTGGGTGATCATCAGCAGCGCGCGGCCGTCGGCGCCGTCTGTGACGTGACGGCGCAGTTCGTCGGCGGTCCGGTCCACCAGCGCGCGGTCGAGCCCGGTGGTGGGCTCGTCGGCGAGGAGCAGGGGCGCGTCCCCGACGAGGGCGAGGGCGGTGGCGGCGCGCTGGGCGAGCCCGCCGGAGAGTTCGTGCGGATGGCGGTCGAGGTGGCTGGCGGGGAAGGCGGCCCGCTCGGCCGCGGCGACGGCGGCGGCGCGCAGTTGTCTGCGCGGGGTGCCGGTCAGCTCCCGCAGGGTCTCCTCCAGTTGGGAGCGGACCGTGCGCACGGGGGTGAGGTGGGCGGCCGGGCTCTGCGGGACGAGCGCGATCCGCCGTCCCCGTACCGTGCGGGCGAGGGTGCGCTCGTCGGCGCCGAGGAGTTCGACGCCGTCGACGGTGGCGGTCCCGGCAGTCTCGGCGTTACCGGGCAGCAGTCCGAGGAGCGCGGAGGCGAGGACGGACTTGCCGCAGCCGCTCTCGCCGACGAGGGCCAGGCACTCCCCCGCCGCGAGGTCGAAGTCGGCACAGGAGACGGCGGCGACCAGGCCGCCGCCGCGCATCCGGAACCGTACGGAGAGGTCCCGCACCGTGAGGACGGCGGTGCTCACAGCATCAGCTCCGATCGGCGGCGGGGGTTGATCCGCTCGCGCCAGGCACCGGCGAGTCCGGCGATCGCGAGGGTGGGGACGATCAGGAAGAGCCCGGGGAAGAGCGTGGGCCACCAGTCGCCCGCCAGCAGGGAGCCGCGTGCGCTCTGCACCAGATTGCCCAGGCTCGCCTGGTGGCTGGGGAGTCCGAGGCCCAGGAAGGAGAGCGCGGACTCGTGCCAGATGGCGTGCGGCACCATCAGCACGGCGGCGAGGCCCGCCTGCGGCAGGACGCCCGGCAGCAGATGGCGGACGGTGACCCGCCAGCGGGAGGCCCCGCCGGAGATCGCCGCGTCCACATAGGGCCGGGAGCGCAGCGAGAGGACCTCGGAGCGGACGATCCGGGTGGTGGACAGCCAGTGGGTGACCGCGACGGAGGCGATGACCGGCCAGACCCCGGGGCGGAACATCGCCACGACGAAGATGCCGAGCAGCAGGTGCGGCACGGAGGAGAAAATATCGACGAGCCGCATCACCACCCGGTCGGTCCAGCCGCCGAAGACCGCCGCCGCCGCGCCGACCAGGGTGCCGACGACGGTGGCGACGACTGCCGCGACCACGCCGACGAGCAGGGAGACCCGCAGCCCGTAGACGCAGCGCAGCAGCAGGTCCCGGCCGACGTCGTCGGTGCCGAAGGGGTGCTCCCAGGACGGCGGCGACAGCTTCCGCGCGAGGTCGACGGCCTGCTCGTCGAGTTGCACGACCGGGGGGACGACCAGCACGGCGAGGACGGCCGCGGCGACGAGGACGGCGGAGACCCCGACCCGCGCCGTCCGGGTGGAGCGCCGCGTGCGCCCCCGGGAGCGCCAGACGGGTGCGGCGGCGGTGCCGTCCCCCAAGCCGGTGCCGTCCGCGGAGGTGGTGCCGCCCCCGGAGCCGGTGCCGTCCGCGGCGGTCGCGGGTGCGGTGTCAGCCATCGAAGCCCACTCTCGGGTCGGCGAGTCCGTACAGCAGGTCGGAGAGGAGGTTCCCGGCGAGCACGGCGGCGGTGGCCAGCACGGTGAGCGCGGCCAGCAGGGGGAAGTCGGCGGCGAGGGCCGCCTCGACGGTGGCGGCGGCGACGCCGGGCCAGCTGAAGACGGTCTCGACGAGCAGCGCCCCGGTGATCAGTTCGGGGACCCGGGAGCCGATCAGGGTGAGCACGGGCAGCAGCCCGGAGCGCAGCGCGTGGCCGAGGAGCACGGTCCGCTCGCCCAGCCCGCGGGCACGGGCACCGCGCACGGGGTCCTCGTCGAGGGCGTCGCCGACACCCTGCCGGACGAAGAGGAAGAACCACGGGAGCTGGGTGATCCCGAGGACGGCGGCGGGCAGCACCAGATGGGTGGCGACCTGGGAGGCGGTGACGACGTCGCTGTCGCTGTCGGTGAGGCCCCCGGCGGGCAGGACGCCCAGCTCCAGGGAGAAGAACCAGATGGCGAGCAGCCCCAGCCAGAAGACGGGGGCGGCTTCGAGGGCGTACGCGGCACCGGAGGTCGCGCGGTCGAACCGCCCGCCCCGGCGGCGGGCGGCGAGGACGCCGAGCGCGGTGCCGAGGACGACGGCGAGGAGGAAGGCGGTGCCCGCGAGCAGCACGGACCAGCCGACACGTTCGGCGAGCACGTCGGCGACGGGCTGGCGCAGGGAGCTGGAGTCGCCGAGGTCACCCCCGAGGACGGCGGTGAGCCAGTCCCACCAGCGGCTGACCAGGGGCTGGTCCACGCCGAGGTTGGCGCGGATCTGGTCCAGGGTCTCCTGGGAGGCGGTGAGCCCGGCGCCGCCGGTGTACGCCTTGACGGGGTCGAAGGGGGAGGCGTCGGCGACGGCGAAGACGCCGAACGTCACCGCCAGCAGGACGGGGACGGCGAACAGGGTCCGCCGTCCCGCCATCCGGGCCATGGGCCCCCAGGGGAGCCGGCGGCCCGCCGCCTGCTCCGCGCGGAGGCCGGTGGTCACTTCTTGGGCTTCCAGTCCTCGACGTTCCACCAGGGGCCGTTGGCGAGGCCGTGGTCGTGCGGCTCGACCTGGGTGCTCAGCCCGGTCCAGGAGTCGTCGACGACATAGAGGTGGTCGATGTGGGTGAGGAAGGTGTAGCCGGGGTTCTTGACCAGTTCGCGCTGAACGGTCTCGTAGGCGTCCGCGCGGACCGCGCGGTCGCCGCTCTCCCGGCCCTTCGTCAGGGCCCGGTCGACGGCCTTGTTGTCGTACCAGGCCATGTTGTTGAAGCCGTCGCCCGCGAGGGACGAGGTCAGCAGGAGGTACTGGTCGAAGTCGGGGTCGCCGGGCGAGCCGCCGCCCGCGAGGACGGCGTCCTGCTTCATCCGGGGTTCGATGACCTCCCAGGTGCCGGCCTGGGTCTTGATGGAGATCCCGGCCTTCTTGGCGTCGGAGGCGTAGGCGAGGGCGTGGTCCTGGCGGAGCTTGTCGCCGGAGAGGTACCAGAGCGGGAACTCGGCGCGGACGCCGTCCTTGACCCGGACGCCGTCCTTGCCGGGCTTCCAGCCCGCCTCGTCGAGGATCTTCTTCGCGGCGTCCGGGTCGTGGGTCCGCTCGGTGCCCTCGGCGAACCACTCGCTGCCGGTGGGGACGGGTCCGTAGGCGGGCTTCCCGGCGCCCTCCAGGATCTTGTCGACCATGGTCTGCCGGTCGACGGCGAGGTCGAGGGCGCGGCGGACGGCGGTGTCGCCGGTGACCTCGTGGTGGGTGGGCAGGGTCACCGTGCGGTAGTCGTAGGTCTTCGCCGTGTGGGTCTTCCTGCCCTGGTCCCCGGCGAAGCCCTTGGCGAGGTTCGGCGGCAGGATCGCGCCGTCCAGCTCCCCGGCGCGCAGCCGGGTGGCGCGGACGTCGTCGTCCTTGATGACCGCCATGGTGAACTTCTCGACGGCGGGCTTGCCGCCCCAGTAGGAGGGGTTGGCCGTGAAGCTGAGCTTCTCGCCCCTGGACCAGCCGGTGAGGACATAGGGCCCGGTGCCGACCGGCTTCGTGGTGAAGGGGCCGGTGTTGACGTCCTGACCCGCGAGGGCGTGCTCGGGCACGATGGGGTGCACGGTGCGCTGCGCGAAGGGGGCGTAGGGGTACTTCAGGGTGAAGACGACGGTGTCGTCCCCGACGGCCCTGACGTCCTTGACGGCGTCCAGCTCGGACTTGGAGGCGTTGTTCGTCCTCGCGTCGAGGACGGTGCGGTAGGTGAAGACGACGTCCTTCGCGGCGAACGGCTTGCCGTCGCTGAAGGTCACGCCCTGGCGGAGCCGGTAGGTGTAGGTCAGCCCGTCCGCGCTGACCTCGGGGAGGGCGGCGGCGAGCGCGGGCTTGAGCCGCATGTCGGCGTCGAGGGCGAGCAGCCCGTCGAAGATCTTGGAGTTGCCGTCCTTGCCGAAGCCGAGGAGGGGGCTGAGGGTCTCGGGCTCGTAGGCGATGCCGACCACGGCGGAGGTGC
The DNA here is from genome assembly GCF_005519465.1 of Streptomyces clavuligerus. Classification (NCBI taxonomy): domain Bacteria; kingdom Bacillati; phylum Actinomycetota; class Actinomycetes; order Kitasatosporales; family Streptomycetaceae; genus Streptomyces; species Streptomyces clavuligerus. The sequence goes on from NZ_CP027858.1 coordinate 178,712, forward strand.
CCGTGCCCCGGCCCCCGGAGCCGCCGTCCTCGGGGTTGGAGCAGGCGGCGGCACCCGCGGTCAGCGCGCCCGCCGTGCCGAGGGCGGCCAGGCCGCGGAGCGTACGGCGCGACCGGCCGCGCGACGGGCTCGACTGGAACGAACGGGACAACACGGCTCCCACACCCCTACTGGCGATCAGGCTGCTTTTGCGAACAGCTTGCAATTAAACCGCACCGGCAGAGAGCCGGACCCACCCGGTCCGACCTGGGATTTCCTCCCGTCCACGGACGAGGATTCCGCTGTGTCCCAGGGGGCCGCGGGGGCCCGTGGGGCCCGGCCCCGCTCAGGGGGCGGGCAGCTCGGCCAGCTCGGCGACGGCCAGCCGGTGCGCTCCGGGGGAACCGAGCGCCAGTTCGGTGGACTTGGCCCGTTTGAGATAGAGATGGGCGGGGTGCTCCCAGGTCATTCCGATCCCGGCGTGGAGCTGGACGCACTCCTCGGCGGCCCGGACGGCGACCGTCGCGGTGTGGGCCTGGGCGACGGCGACGGCGAGCGGGGCGTCCGGGGCGCCGGTGGCGAGGGCCGCCGCCGCGTTCCGTGCGGTGGCCCGCGCGGAGACGACGCCCAGCCAGAGCCGGGCCATGCGGTGCTTGAGCGCCTGGAAGGAGCCGACGGGCCGGTTGAACTGGTGGCGCCGCCGGGTGTGGCGGACGGTCTCCTCCAGACACCATTCGGCCACCCCGAGCTGTTCGGACGCGAGCAGCCCGGCGCCGGTGAGGAGTGCTCGGCGGACCGCGCCGACGGCGGTGGCGCGGTCCGCGATCAGGGTGCCGGCGCCCTCGGGGGCGGCGACGACGGCGAGCGGCCGGGTGAGGTCGAGGACGGTCAGCGGGGTGACGGTCGCGTCCGCCCGGTCCACCGCGCGCAGGCCGTCCGCGCGGAGCGTCAGCAGCACATCGGCCCCGTGCGCGTCGGCGACCCCGGTGACCGGTCCGTCCCCGGCGGGCGGCGGCTCGTGGGGGGAGGCCGCGTACGGCACGGCGAGGACGGCGGTCCTGCGGCCGGTGGCCAGCTCCGCGAGGAGGCCGGGGACCCCGGGGCGGTCCGGTCCGAGCGCCAGCAGGGTCTCGGTGGCGATGACGGAGCTGGTGAGGAAGGGCGCCGGGGCCATGGCCCGGCCCAGCTCCTCCAGGACGACGGCGGCCTCGCGGTGGCTCGCGCCCTGACCGCCGTACTCCTCCGGGACGAGGAGGCCCGCGGCCCCGATGTCCCGGGCGAGGGCCGCCCACAGGGCGGGGTCGACCGGGTCGCCCGCCTCGGCGCGGGTCAGCAGGGCGGGCAGGTCCGCTCGGTCGGTGAGCAGGGACCGCACCGCCGCGCGCAGTTCCTCCTCGGTCTCCGAGCAGAGCAGGTCGAGCGGGTCCGGCGGGGCGGCGGCGGGGCCGGGGGTGGTTCCGGAGGCGGTCCCGGGGGTGGTCCGGGGGGCCGGGGCCGTCTCGGGGTTCGGGGTCATCGGGCCAGGTCCTTCCAGGCGATGTCCTTGTCGTCGCGCGGTTCGGACGGCAGTCCGAGCACCCGCTCCGCGATGATGTTGAGCAGCACCTCGCTGGTGCCGCCCTCGATGGAGTTGCCCTTGGCCCGCAGATAGCGGTAGCCCGCGTCCCGGCCGGTGAAGTCGACCAGCTCGGGGCGGCGCATCGTCCAGTCGTCGTAGAGCAGCCCCTCCGGGCCGCGCAGCTCGACCTCCAGGGCGCTGATCTCCTGGTTGAGCCCGGCGAGGAAGAGCTTCATGGCGCTGCCCTCGGGGCCGGGCTGACCGGCGGCGAGCTGCTGGCGCAGCCGCTCGGCCGCGAGCCGGGCGGCCTCGGCCTCCACCCACAGCCGCAGCAGCCGCTGGTGCAGCTCATGGGTGCGCAGCTCGGGCCGCTCCCGCCAGGTCCGGGCGACCGGTCCGATCATGCCGCCCTCGCGCGGCAGCCGGTGGCCGCCGATGGCGACGCGCTCGTTCATCAGGGTGGTCCTGGCGACCCGCCAGCCCTCGCCGACGGCGCCGATCCGGTGCCGGTCGGGGATGCGGACACCGGTGAGGAAGACCTCGTTGAACTCGGCCTCGCCGGTGAGCTGGCGCAGCGGCCGGACCTCGACACCGGGGTCGGTCATGTCGCAGACGAAGTAGGTGAGGCCCTGGTGCTTGGGGAGGCCGGGGTCGGTCCGGGCGACGAGGATGGCCCAGCGGGCGAGGTGGGCGCTGGAGGTCCAGACCTTCTGACCGGTGACGAGCCAGTCGTCCCCGTCGCGCACGGCCCGGGTGGCGAGGGCCGCGAGGTCGGAACCGGCGCCCGGCTCGCTGAAGAGCTGGCACCACACCTCCTCCCCCACCCACAGGGGGCGCAGAAAGCGGTGGGTGACCTCGTCGGAGCCGTGGGCCAGCAGGGTGGGCGCGGCCATGCCGAGGCCGATCCCGATCCGGCGGGGGTCGTTGTCGGGGGCGCCCGCCGCTTCGAGTTCGGCGTCGGCGACGGCCTGGAGGGGCCGGGGCGCGCCCAGCCCGCCGAGTCCGGCGGGGTAGTGCACCCAGGCGAGTCCGGCGTCGAAGCGGGCGCGGAGGAAGTCGAGCCGCGGGGTGTGTTGCGGCGGGTGCGTGGCGAGCAACGCCCGGGTGCGGGTGCGGATGTCGTCGGCGTCGGCCGTCATCGTGGCCCTCCCTCGGGGTGGTGGCGGCGGTCGGCGGGCCCGTTCCCGGCGCGTCCCCGGCGTGGTGCGGTCATCGGGGGGATTCCCCGGCGGCGGGCGGGTGGGCCTGCCCGGGGGCGGCGGGCAGGACGGCGAGTCTGCCGGTGGTCGTGCCGTCGGCGACCCGTTGCACCGCGTCCGCCGCGCCGCTCAGCGGGACCCGTTCGCTCACCAGGGGTTTGATCACGCCCTGCGCGGCCAGTTCGGTGAGCCGGTCGTGGCAGGCGCGGACCGCGCCGGGGTCCTTCTGGAGATAGAGGCCCCAGTGCACCCCGACGATCGAGTAGTTCTTCACCAGGGCGTGGTGCAGCGCCGGGGTGGGGACGGTGCCGCTCGCGAAGCCGATGACGAGGATGCGCCCTTCGAAGGCGACGCACTTGGCCGACCAGGTGTGGGCCTCGCCGCCGACCGGGTCGTAGACCACGTCCGCGCCCCGGCCCCCGGTGGCGTCCTTGACCGCCGCGACCACGTCCTCGGCGCGGCGGTCGACGACCTGGTCGCAGCCCAGCTCACGGGCGGTGCGGGCCTTCGCCGCGCCGGAGACGACACCGATGACGCGGGCACCGGCGGCCCGGCCGAGCTGGACGGCGGCGCTGCCGACCCCGCCCGCCGCCGCGTGCACGAGCAGGGTCTCCCCGGCGGCCAGCCGGGCCCGGCGGTGCAGGGCGAACCAGCCGGTCTGGTAGCCGATGTGCAGGGCCGCCGCCTCCGCGTCGTCGAGGGCGGCGGGCGCGGGCAGCGCTCCCGCCGCGTCGACGACGGTGTACTCGGCGAACCCGCCGTGCGGCAGGGCCGGGGTGGCGATGATCCGGCGGCCGTCGGCGGTCTCGCCGCAGACCTCCACGCCGGGGGTGAAGGGCAGCGGGGGACGGATCTGGTACTGGCCCCGGCACAGGAGCGCGTCGGGGAAGTTGACGTTCGCCGCCCGGACGCGGACGAGGAGCTGCCCCTCCCCGGGCACGGGCCTGTCCACCTCGTCGAGCCGCATCACCTCGCCCGGCTCACCGTTGCGGTGCACTCGCCATGCCTGCATCGTGGGCCTCCACCCGCCGCCGTCGGTACGGTGCGCGCATACTAAGCGGTCGCTTGCCTCTGGGGAAACCCTCATCACCCCCCGGCCGCCCGCTTTCGGCCGACCGGCCGTATCCCGGGCCGTGCCGACCGGCCGTGTCCCGGGCCGTACCGAAAAGCCGCACCAGCCCCTGTCGTACGCTCCCGTCACACGGCACACTCGCCCTCATGACCGCACCGACCCGTCCCTGGACCCCCACCCACGGCGACCCCTACCGGCCCGTCCCCTACCGCCCCGGCCGGATGGACCCCGAGCACTCGCTGAACCGCTCGGCAGAGCTGCGCACCCGGATGGACGAGCGGCGCACGGTGCGCCAGTTCGCCCCCGACCCGGTGCCGCTCCAGGTGGTCCGGGACGCCGTCGCCTGCGCGGCGACCGCCCCCTCGGGCGCGCATCAGCAGCCGTGGACCTTCGTCCTCGTCCAGGACCCCGAGGTGCGGCGGCGCATCCGGGAGGCCGCGGAGGAGGAGGAACGCCTCTCCTACGACGGCCGGCTCGGCGAGGAGTGGCTGGCGGCGCTGCGTCCGCTCGGCACGGACGAGGTGAAGCCCCATCTCACGGACGCGCCGGCGCTGATCGTGGTCTTCCAGCAGCGCTACTGGCTCGGCCCCGACGGGGCCAAGCGCAAGCACTACTACGTGGACGAGTCCGTGGGCATCGCGGTCGGCATGCTGCTGACCGCGCTGCACCTGTCCGGTCTGGCGGCACTGGTCCACACCCCCAGCCCCATGCGCTTCCTCGCCGAGGTGCTCGGCCGCCCCGCGAACGAGAAGGCGTTCGCCGTACTGCCGGTGGGCTATCCGGCCGCCGACTGCCAGGTGCCCGATCTGGTGCGCAAGTCCCTGGACCAGGTGCTGGTCGAGTTCTGAGCGCCCGGGGCCCGGCGCCCGCTCCCCCGGCGGACCCGGCCCGGCGCGCGGCGGGACGCGGGCAAAGTCAGCGCGGGAACAGCTCGAAGGTCACCGCGGGCACACCGCCGAACGACTCGCCCGCGCGGCCGGCCGCGCCGGTGAGGAACTCCCGGACATAGCTCTCCGGGTCGGTGTCGGTCAGCGCCTCGATATAGGTGCGGTGCTCCAGGAGCGAGGCCACCGAGCGCTCCAGGCCCGGCCGGGCGTCGACGGCGTGCGTCGGGGAGGCCGAACCCGCGACGGCGACCCAGCGCACCCCGTCCCAGGGTGCGAGCCCCTGCTCGGTGAGGAGTTCGGGGAAGATCCAGCGGTTGCCCGCGTCGGCCGCCGCGTCCAGGGTCGCCCGGCCCACGGCCCGGTGGTCGGGGGTGTTCCAGGCGGTGCCGCCCCAGGTGTCCCGGTGGTTGAGGGTGATCAGCAGCTCGGGGCGGTGGCGGCGGACGGCGGCGGCGATGTCCCGGCGCAGCGCCGTGCCGTACTCGATCACCCCGTCCCGGTGGTCCAGGAACTCCACGGAGGTGACGCCGACCACGGCGGCGCTCGCCCGCTGTTCGCGTTCGCGGACGGCCGCGCACCCAGCCGGTTCGAGGGTGTCGATCCCGGCCTCGCCCCGGGTGGCCAGGAGGTACGCGATCTCCCGGCCGCCGTCGGTCCAGCCCGCGACGGCGGCGGCGCAGCCGTATTCGAGGTCGTCGGGGTGGGCGACGACGGCGAGGGCGCGCCGCCAGTCACCGGGCATGGGTTCCAGCGCCGCGGGCGCGCCGTCCGTGGTGTCCCTGGTGTCCGTCATGACCGCAGCGTACGGGGCGCGGGGGCCGCCGTGCGGGGTCCGCCGCACGGGCCGCGCGGGTGCGTCCGGCAAGGCCCGGTCCGCGCGGCCGTGGACGGCTCCGGTCTCAGACCTCGTCCCGCGCCAGGGCGATGAGCCGGTCCAGGACCCGGGGGCCGCCCGCCCGCACACCGTCGTGCTCGTACTCGTCGGTGATCCAGGTGCGCAGTCCGCGGATGGCGCGGGCGGTGCGCAGTGAGTGCTCGGTCTCGACATACAGGTCGTCGTGGTAGACGGCGGCGGCGACGGGGATGTCGGTGGCGGCGAGCCGGGCCGGGTCGTAGAGCGCGGGCCAGTCGGTGCGGGCGGCGAGCAGCTCGGCGCACTCGCGCAGCGGGCGCAGCGCGGGGTCGGCCGTGAAGTGCCAGGGGTGGATGGTCTCGCCGGTGAAGAGCAGCGGGCTGTCGCCGTCGAGCGCCGCGGCGGCGTCGAACGCGGGGAACCCGGCGCGCACCCGCTCGGCGGACCAGGCGGTGGGCCGCGGGCCCTGGGCGTAGCACGCCTCGTGGAGGGCCGCGTAGAGGGGGCGCCGGGCGAAGGACAGCTCGGCGGCGACGGCCTCCTGGAAGCCGTCGGAGAGTTCCCGCCGGCCGCCGCCGGTGGGGACGAAGGCGTTCTCCAGGAGGTAGTGGAGGTGGTGGCTGCCGGTGCCGGTGCCGAGGAGGATGCCGAGCGACTGGAACGCCTCGGGGGTGAGGCGGTAGCCGGTGGGCAGGGTCACGTCGTGCTCGGCGAGATGGGCGGCGATCTCCCGGGCGCGCGCCACGTCCTGGGGGTAGCGGGCGTAGTGGGCCTCGTTCTTGCGCCGCATCCGGGGGTAGGCGGCGCGGTAGACGTCGTCGGCGTGGGCGTCGAGCGAGGGCAGTCCGCCGGTGATGAAGACCTCGCGGAGCCCTTCGGGCGCGGTGGACAGGTAGTGGGTGGCGCAGAAGCCGCCGAAGCTCTGGCCGAGGACGGTCCACGGCGCTCCGCCGGTGAGCCGCCGCCGGATCAGTTCGCAGTCGCGGACGATGCTGTCGGCGCGGAAGTGGGCGAGGTGGTCGGCCTGGGCCCCGGGCCCGGCGAAGGCGGCGAGGGTCTGGCGGTTGCGCGGTGTGGAGCGGCCGGTGCCGCGCTGGTCGAGCAGGAGGACGCGGTACTCCGTGAGGGCGCGTTCCAGCCATGCCTGGGTGCCGGTGAAGCGGCGGGCCGCGCAGCCGGGCCCGCCCTCCAGGTAGACCAGCCAGGGCAGGCCGTCGGCGTGGCGGGAGCCCGCGACGACCTCCCGCGCGTACACCTCGATCTGTTCCCCGCCGGGGTTCGCGTGGTCGAGGGGGACACCGAAGACATGGTCGGTGAGGACGACTCCTGGCTGGCGGTAGCTGGTCACGGACACTCCTGTTCGACAACGGGACACGCCCGCCCATGGGATCACATCGGGTTCCCAGGGGCGGGCGTGGGTGGTGCGGGGTGTCCGCGCGGACCGGCAGGCCCGTGCCCGGCGGGTCGGCGGGTCAGCGGGTCAGCGGGTCAGCGGGTCGGGAAGTTGTCCGGGGTGCGCATCCGGTCACGGATCCAGACACCGGCGGGCTTCAGCGGGGAGGTCCCGGTGTAGGGGCCGCCCGCGTTGCAGACGCCGGTCTTGAAGACGGCCCCGGAGCGGAAGTCGTCGGAGTAGTTCCAGTTGGTCCAGCTGATCTTCTTGCTCGCCATCAGGTCCATATAGCGCTGGCTGGCCGCGAAGTCGTTGCCGCCGTCGCCGGTGTAGGTCTGGGTGCCGAACTCGGTGACGAACAGCGGAATCCGGTCGGCGGCGCGGGAGAAGGCGTTGAAGTACTCGTCCTTGTGCGAGGCCGCGTAGAAGTGGAACGTGTACATGATGTTGGAGGCGTTGACCGGGTTGCTGACCGTCTCGGCCTCGGTGGCGCCGTCGGAGACACCGAGGGAGGACCAGGCGCGGGTACCGACGAGGACCGTGGTCTCCGGGTCGCTCTGGCGGATGACCGGGATCAGCTCCTCGGCGTAGCTCTTGATCCGGGACCAGGAGACACCGCTGGGCTCATTGGCGATCTCGTAGATCAGGTTCTTCTTGTTGTTGTGGCGCCGGGCGATCTCGGTGAAGAACGTCTTCGCCTTGGAGAGGTTCGCGTGCGGGTCGCCGGGGTCGAGCATGTGCCAGTCCACCAGGGCGTACATCCCGCGCGCTGTGGCCTGCTCGATGAGGTTGTGCACCCGGTCGGTGAAGCCGCGCGGGTCGCTGTCGTAGCCGCCCTCCTGGATGTACATGGAGATCCGCAGGACGTCGGCGTTCCAGTCCTTGGCCAGGGCGTCGAGCGAGGCGCCCGTCGCGCACTGGGAGTACCACTGGAGTCCGTGGGTGGACATGCCGCGGAGCTGGATGGGCTTGCCGTACTGGTTGCACAGCTTGGTGCCGCAGACCGTGAGCTGGCCGTTGATCCCGACGGGGGTGCCGCCCGGGCCGGGTCCGGGGCCGGGGCCGGGTCCCCCGGAGTCCGGGACGGTGAGGCTGTCGACGTTGGGGCCGCCGTTGGCGGTGGTCGCGGTGGCCCGGATCGTGTTGTCGCCCTCTCTGAGGGGGACGTCGAGGTTGGCCGTCTGCCAGCTCGTCCAGGACCCGTTGCCGGGGAAGGAGCGGCCCGTGAGGGCCGGGGTGCCGTTGACGCTGATGGTCATCGGGCGGTTGACGGTGGTGCCGTTGGCGAACCGGAGGGTCAGCGGGGTGGTGCCGGCCTTGTCGGCGCGGACGGTCCACTCCACACTGCTGCCGGTGAGGTTGTCGTAGTTGACGAAGCCCCGGCCGGTGTAGCCGCGGTGGTTGGACTCGACCGCGCCCTGGGAGATGGTCGCGTCCTCGGCCTCGAGCACGGCGGCCCGGGGGGCGCGGTCCGCGGGGAGGGCGTCCGCGGGGGCTGCCGGGGCGGCGGGGGCGGTCAGCAGTCCGACGAGGAGGGCCACCGCGAGGGTGGTGCCCGCGCCGCCGAGCGGGCGCAGCACAGTGCGTGGGGGTTTCATGAGGGTCTCCATTGCCTGGTGGGGGTACCGGGACTGGAAGGAAACTTTCCTAACTGATGGAAGCAGCACCCGCCAGCCACTGGCAAGGGGCATGACATGAAAGATCGCTGGAACGAAATCCGGCCACGGCCGGTGACTCGGACAGGCCCGGCCCGTGTGCGGGCGGCGGGCCCCCCTCCTAGCGTGGGGACATGATCCGGTTCGAGCAGGTCAGCAAGGTCTACCCGGACGGCACGACCGCCGTCGACGGCCTGTCCTTCGAGGTGGAGCGGGGGGAACTGGTCACTCTGGTGGGCCCGTCCGGCTGTGGCAAGACCACCACGATGATGATGGTGAACCGGCTGATCGAGCCCACTGCGGGCCGGATCCTCGTCGACGGGGAGGATGTCTCGGCCGTCGATCCGGTGCGGCTGCGGCGCCGGATCGGCTATGTCATCCAGCATGTCGGCCTCTTCCCGCACCGTTCGGTTCTCGACAACACCGCCACTGTTCCGGCCCTCGTCGGCTGGAAGCGGGCGAAGGCCCGGGCCCGCGCCGCCGAACTGCTCGACCTGGTGGGCCTCGACCCCGCCGTGTACGGCTCGCGCTACCCGGCCCAGCTCTCCGGCGGCCAGCGCCAGCGCGTCGGCGTCGCCCGGGCCCTCGCCGCCGATCCGCCCGTGCTGCTGATGGACGAGCCCTTCGGCGCCGTCGACCCGGTGGTCCGCGAACACCTCCAGAACGAGTTCCTGGCCCTCCAGGCGACCGTGCGCAAGACGGTCCTGCTGGTCACCCACGACATCGAGGAGGCGGTGCGGATGGGGGACCGCATCGCCGTGTACGGGCAGGGCCGCATCGAACAGTTCGACACCCCGGGCGCGGTCCTCGGGGCGCCCGCCACCGACCGTGTGGCCCGCTTCGTCGGCGCGGACCGGGGCCTCAAGCGGCTCGCCGTCACCACCGTCGAACCGGACGACCTGGAACAGCCGCCGCTGGTCCGGCTGGACGAGCCCGCCGCCCCGGCCGCCGTCCGGCTGCGCTCGGCCGGGGCGCGCTGGGCCGTGGTGGTCGGCCCGGGCGGCGAACTGCACGGCTGGGTGGCGGCGGACGTGCTCGCCCGGGCCGGGGCGGGCGCGACCGTGGGCCCCCTGGCCCGGCGGATGGAGGCGTGGGTGCCGCTCGGCGCCACCCTGAAGCGGGCGTTCGGCGAGATGCTCCAGCACGACGCCGGGTGGGTGGCGGTCGTCGACGGCTCCCGCTTCCTCGGGGTGCTGACCCCGGCCCTGCTGCACGAGGCCCTGCGGCGGTCCGTCGACGCGGACGAGCGCGGGATTCCGCGCGACGAGGTGGAGTTCCACTCGGTCTCGGACGCCTGACCCCCACCACGCTCCGGCCCGCCCGCGCGGACCGGCCCGATCCGCGTACGGCGGCGCCACCGGAGCGCACGGAGCGCGGGGGGACCGGGGACCGGCCCCCTCCGTACGCGGGGGTCCGCCCGTGCGGCGGCGCTCGCTCCGCCCGCCCGCTCCCCCGCCGCGCGCTCCCCGCCGAGGAGCCGTACCCCGACGGTCGCGCACCACCGCGGACACCGCCGACCGCCACTGACTTTCCGTCAGCCCCTGGGGCACAATGTCCCCGCGCCCACCCCCCGGTTCCCCCTGGCGGATCGTCCCGCCCCGAGCCCACGGCGGTGCCCGATGACTCTGTACGACCTTCCGCTCGACGCACTCCGCAGCTACCGCAGCGCCTCCGCCGAACCCGACGACTTCGACGGCTTCTGGGCGGACACCCTCGCCCGGGCCCGCTCCCACGACCTCGGCGCGCGGTTCGAACCCGTCGACGCCGGACTGACGACCGTGGAGGTGTACGACGTGACCTACGCCGGGTTCGGCGGGCACCCGATACGGGCCTGGCTGGTCCTGCCCGCCGGGGAGAGCGGCCCGCTGCCCGTGGTCGTGGAGTCCATCGGCTACGGCGGCGGACGCGGCCTCCCGCACGCCCATCTGCTCTGGGCCTCCGCCGGTTTCGCCCATTTCGTCATGGACAGCCGGGGCCAGGGCAGCATGTGGAGCGAGGGCGTCACCGCCGACCCGGTGGGCAGCGCCCCGTCCCATCCCGGCTTCCTCACCCAGGGCATCGAGGCGCCCGAGACCTTCTACTACCGCAGGCTGATCACGGACGCGGTCCGCGCGGTGGAGGCGGCCCACGCCCATCCGCGCGTGGACGCCGCGCGCACGGCGGTGATCGGGGAGAGCCAGGGCGGCGGGGTGGCCCTCGCGCTGGCCGCGCTGCTGCCCGGACTGCTGGCGATCGCCCCGGACATGCCGTTCCTGTGCGACTTCCCCCGGGCCGTCACCATCACGGACCACATACCGTACTCGGAGGTCGGGAACTACCTCCGCACCCACCGGACGAGCGGGGAACGGGTCCGCCGCACCCTGAGCTACTTCGACGGAGTGCACTTCGCCGCGCGGTGCCGGGCCCCGGCCCTCTTCTCGGTGGCCCTCCAGGACACCACCTGCCCGCCGTCGACGGTCTTCGCCGCCTACAACGCGTACGCCGGACGGACCAAGGAGATCGAGATCTACGACTTCAACGACCACGAGGGCGGCGGCTCCGTGCAGCAGGCGGCCCAGTTGCGGTGGCTGCCGAAGATGCTGGCGGCCTGACGTCCCCCGGCCCTCCGCCGCCCCGCCGGCCGGTCCGCCGCGGCCCCTCCGGCCGTCCCTTTCACCGGTCTTCTCCCTGCCCGGTACGGGAACCGGCCGCACCGTACGGAGTGAAACCGCACACCGGGGGACGGACCGGGGCCCGGATTCGGATACCGTGCAGGGTGTGCTGATCACGGGAGGGGACACCGCCATGCCGGGAACCGCGCTGCTCGTCGCGGTCGCGCCGGTGGGCAAGGGGCGGCTGGTCGACGCGAGTTCCGTACTGCCCGCGCTGGCGGCGGTGCCGCCCGGCGCGCTGACCGGGACCGCGACGGCGACGGTGGTGGAACTGGCCGATCCGTTCGACCCGCAGACGGTCCTCACCCGCATCCGGTCGGCCGCCGCGGCACCGGGGCCGCTCAGCATCTATCTCGCCGGGCAGCTCCATCTGGACCGCAAGCAGCGGCTGCCGCATCTGGCGCTGGCCCGGTCCTCCCCGTCGACCCTGCGGTACACCGGGCTGCCCTGGCACTGGCTGGCCACGGAGCTGACGGCCAGACGGCCCGGTACGACCACCGTCTTCGTGGACCTGGTGGCGGATCAGGACGCCTGGCGGTGGGCCGCCGATGAGGGGCTGGGCCTGGGTCCGGCCGTCCGGATGTACGGGAGGGTGGCCCCGCCCGCGCCCCGGCGGCGGCGCGGCGCGGACGACACCGGCCCCGTGTATCTGCGGGCCTGCGCCGCGATCTGGCGCAGCGGGGCCCGGCCCGACCCGGACGCGCTGCACGCGCGGGCCGTGGCCGAGTGCGGGAGCGAGGGCGCGCTGCTGCTGGACGGCGGCCGGACCCCGGCGGGTCCCGGGGCGGGTGCCGCTCCGGCGGCCGGGGCCGTCGGAGCGGAGGCCGTCCCCGACCCCCATCCGGCGATACTGGCCGCCGCGCGCGCCGGGCGGCACAGCGAGGCGGCGGCGGCCGCCGCCGCCTGGGAGCAGCAGGAGCTGCGGAGCCATGGGCCCGGCTCCGCCCAGGCCGTGCACTGGCTGGAGGTCCGGGCCGATCTGGCCCGGCTGGCCGGGGAACCGGCGCTGAGCTGCGATCTGTGGATGACGGTCGCCGAGAACCGGTTGTCCCGGGCGCAGGCCGAGGACGACCCCGACGTCGAGGGGGCGGTGGACCGCGCCCACCACCAATGGGAGCAGATCCGCGACCCGGCGGCGGCCCTGGCGCTGGCCCCCCGCCTCGTCGCCCTGCGCCGCCGCGTCCCGGGCCGCCAGCGCGGCGCCCTCGCGGTCCTCCAGCGCCGCCTGGAAACCCTCCACACGGACCGACCGGCGTAGCGCCCGGCCCGCGGCGACCCCGAGGGGAGCGCGGCGCCGGGGCATGATCCGCCGGATGTTCGTTCCCCCGGCGGCACGGCACCGGCGGACGGATGGACGGGTCCCGGATCTCCGGCCGGGAACCCCACGGCCGGGTCCCGTTCCCCGTCCGGGTGCTGAGCCCCCCACGCCCCAGGGGCACCCTTCCCCCTGCCCGGCGCACCCCGCGCAGCCGCGGGAACTCCGGCCGAACGGGGCGGAGCCCGGGGCGGTCTCCGCGCACGAGGTGCCCCCACCGGCTCACTCCAGCGGCGGGAGGGCCGGCCGGAGCCAGGAGCGCGGGGTACGGGGCGGGAGGGCCGGGGGCGGGGGGTCAGGATCGGGCGGGTGGCCGTGGTCCGGGGGCGGGAACACCCGGCGGCCCGGTGGCGGCGGGGCGGCGGGAGGTCCGCCGGTGCGGCCCAGGAGGCCCTTCTCCTGGAGGTACTGCCGGGCCACGTCCTCCGGGAGCCTGCGCCAACTGTCGACCCGTTCGTTCAGACCGGCCAGGTCCCCGGTGGTCAGCACGGTGTTGAGCCGGGCCAGCGCCCGGGCGATCCCGGGGCTCCCGGCCCGCGCCCGGTTGACCACCGGCACGATGTAGTCGGCGTTCTGGAGGTGCCGGTCGTCCTGGAGCAGCACCAGATCGAAGGCGTCCAGGGTGGCGTCGGTCGTCGTGGTCAGCATCATCTGGTCCTGCCCGCGCTGCACGGCCTGCTTGGACTGTGTGGTGCCGACGCCCTTGGGGTCGACGGCGGTGATGTCGATGCCGTAGACGGACCGCAGCCCCGGCTCGCAGTACGGGCGTTCCACGCATTCGTCGCCCGCCGCCAGCCGCACCGGCAGCTTTGATCTCCCCAGGTCGCTCAGGGTCTTCAGACCGTGGCGCGCGGCGTACTCCCGGCCGACCGCGAAGGCGTTCTGGTCCACCGCGCGCCCCGGGGGCAGCACATCGAGCCCGCGCGGCTCCGCGAGCCGCCGCAGCGCGGTCATCGTCGTCGCCAGGTCCGGTGATCCGACCGGGGGCGCGCCCGCCCCGTTGGCCTTGGCGTTGAGCCAGTCGGCGAAGGTCGCCGCGTACTCCGGCACGACGTCGATCCGGCCGCTCTCCAGCGCCGGTTCGTAGATCTCCCGGTTGGTGACGGTGAGGACGTCGGCGGGGTGTCCGGCGTTCCGCAGCAGCAGGGCGTACAGCTGGGCGAGCAGATCGCTCTCGGTGAATCCGGCGGAGCCGACGGTCAGCCGGTGGCTGTCGCCGGGCGGCACGGTGCCCCGGTCGCGGTTCTCCAGTGAGGGCCCGGTCATACAGGCGCCGGCCACGGCGAGCGTCGCCCCGGCCAGCGAGAGGGCGTACACCGCGTACCGGGGCCGCATCAGCCGCTCTCCCGTGCCCAGGCGGGGGCGAGCCGCTGTCCCAGGACGAACAGCCCCTCCACGGCGAGGGCGAACGCGGCGACCAGGGCGGCGCCCGCGACGACCTGCGGGGTGGAGGCGAGGTTGAAGCCCGCCGTGATGATCCGGCCGAGGCCGCCGCCGCCCGCGAGGGCGGCGAGCGTGGCGGTGGCGACGAGCTGCACGGCCGCGATCCGCACCCCGGTGAGGATCAGCGGCAGCGCCAGCGGGAGTTCCACGCCGAGGAGCATCTGACGGCCGGTCATCCCCATGCCCCGCGCGGCGCGCACCACGTCGCGGTCGACCCCCCGCATCCCGGTGTACGCGTTGACGAGCAGCGGCGGCACGGCGAAGAGCACCAGCGCGATGACGGTCGGCCAGGAGCCGTAGGCGCCGATGGGGCTGAGCAGCAGCAGGACGAGGACGGCGAACGTGGGGACGGCGCGGCCGATGTGGGAGAGGTTGACGGCGAGCGCCCCGCCCCGGCCGACATGGCCGAGGACCAGGGCGACGGGCAGCGCGATCAGACAGCTCAGCCCCAGGCAGACGGAGGTGAGCCAGAGGTGTTCCACGAGCCGCTGCGCGATGCCGCCGTCGCCGGACCAGTGGGCGGGGTCGGTGAGCCATCGCCACGCCTCGGCGAGGGTGTTCACGTGGCCCCCGCCCGCGCCCAGGGGGTGGCCAGCCGCTGGGCGCCGAGGAGCAGCAGGTCAGCGATGACGGCGATCAGCACGCACAGGGCGGACGCGGTGAGCACCTGGGCCTTGAAGTAGGTGTTCATCCCGGAGTAGATGAGGTTGCCGAGCCCGCCGTGGCCGACGATCGCCCCGATGGTGACCAGGGAGACGGCGGAGACCGTGGCGATCCGCAGCCCCGCCATCGCGGCGGGCAGGGCGAGCGGCAGCTCCACCGCGAGCAGCAGCCGCAGCGGCCCGTACCCCATGCCGCGCGCGGCCTGCCGGGTCTCCTCGGGGACGGAGCGCAGCCCGGCGAGGATGTTCCGTACGAGCAGGGTGAGGGAGTACAGGACCAGGCCCGCGATCACCAGGGCGGCGGAGAGCCCGTACACCGGCAGCAGCAGCGAGAACATCGCCAGTGACGGAATGGCGTAGAGGACGGTGGTGAGACCGAGGACCGGTCCGGCCGCCCAGCGCCAGCGGCGGGCGGCGAGCGCGAGGGGGACGGCGAGCGCGAGCGCGATCAGCACGGAGACGCCGGTGAGCTGGAGGTGCTGGACGACCGCGTCCAGGAGGATTCCCCGCCGGGTCGTCAGATACTCGCCGCAGATCCACTCATTGCGGGCGAGACAGTCGTCGGGGGGCTGTGCCACGATCCCATTGCAGTGCGCCCGCCGGGGGTGCGCACGCTGTGCTCGGCCGTCCGGGCGACACCGCGCGCCCGCGCGACAGGCCGGGACCGGCGCCCGCGCGGGACGCCGCGATCCGCGATCCGGCGGTCGGGGCGGTCGGGCAGGGGCTCAGCCGGTGCGGAACAGGTCGGCGTACCGCCCGGTGGGCGGGATCTCGGTGATGACGTCGATGAGCACGCCATCGGGGTCGGCGACGATGAAGTGCCGCTGGCCGAACTCCTCGCTGCGCAGTTCGAGCCGGGGGGTCAGACCCGCGCGGACGACCAGGCGCTCCCATGCGGCGTCGACGTCCTCGACCTCGAAGTTGAGCAGCAGCCCCGCGACCGGGGTGCGGTACCCCTCGGGAATGGTGGGGTGGGTGTGGTCCAGCAGCGCCAGCTCGTACGCGAGGGGGCCGGGGCGGCGCAGGCTGATGTACCAGTCGGCCTCGAAGGTCGTCTCGAAGCCCATCAGCCGGGTGTAGAAGTCCCTGGACTCCTCGATCCGGGAGGTGGCGATCACGGGATAGAAGCTCTTCAGCACGGCACTGCCCTTCGTTCACATACCATCGGTATGTGAATCAAAGTATTGACGTACCATCGGTATGTCAAACGGGGCCGGAGTACACGGGACAGGCCGCGCGAACGGGCGCGGAGCGGAAGGGACGCGGCGAGATGGCACCGACGGCCAGGGAGTTGCAGCGGGAACGGACCCGGCACACGCTGCTGCGGGTGAGCCGGGAGCTGTTCGCGGCCCGCGGGTACGGCGCGGTCGGCCTGGCGGAGATCGTGACGGCCGCCGAGGTCACCAAGGGGGCCCTGTACCACCACTTCGCCGGCAAGGCGGAGCTGTTCCGCGCGGTGCTGCGGGAGGTCCAGGAGGAGGTGGGGCACCAGGTGGCCGACGCGGCCGACGCCCGGGAGGACCCGTGGGAGCAACTGACGGCGGGCTGCCAGGAGTTCCTCACGGCGGCCACCGACCCCGCCCGTCAGCGGATCATGCTCGTCGACGGACCGGCGGTCCTGGGCTGGAACGAGTGGCGCGCCCTGGACGAGGAGTCGTCCGCCCGCCATCTGGCCGAGGCGCTGGCGGATCTGATGGAACGGGGAATCGTGCCCCGGCAGCCGGTCGCGCCGCTGGCCCATCTGCTGTCGGGCGCGATGAACGAGGCGGCGCTGTGGCTGGCCGCGTCCGGCGGGCCGGGGGAGCTGGCCGACACGCGGGCCGCGCTCTCCCGGATGCTGGAGTCCCTGCGGGCGGGCTGATCCGGACGGCCGGGGCGGGGCCCGGCGGCGGACCTCACCAGGGGCTGACGGGCGTGACCGGGTCGCAGATCTCCAGCACGGCCTCACCCTCCCGGGAGTCGGCACCCCCCACGGGGCGGACCTTCGCCCCGACCCAGACCAGATGCGGGGCCGTGCCGACCACCCGGCAGCGGAGCATGAAGCCCTCGGGGAAGCGCACCAGCGACTCGTTGCGCGCGATCCGGGTGTAGCGGTTGACCACCGCCGAGCGGATGACGACACCCTCGCCCTCGCTGCGCGCGGACTCCAGGTCGCTGGAGGCGCAGACGGGGCAGAGCAGACGGCGGAAGGAGGCGGTGCCGCACCAGCGGCACCGCTGATAGATGAGACCGGCCGCCCTCCGCGCCGACGGCGCGGTGCCGGTTCCCGGCTGGGACATGTCTCGATACATCTCGACTCCCTGCACTCGGCTCGGACGCGCCCCGCCGCGCGAAGCGCCCCAGCACCATATGGCACTGAGTGCCGCCGCGCATAGGCACTGGGTGCATTTCCAGAGAGGGCCGGGCGGTGGCGTCGCCCCCGGGCGGGGTCCGGGCCGGGCGGGGTCCGGGCCGGAGCGACGAGGGCGGCGGCGGGGCCGACGCGACCCCGTCGGGGCGGCCGCCGGGCGGGCCACAGGACCGGGAGCCGTCGGACCGGCGCCTTGGGCCGAAGGCACCCGGTCAGCCGTCGGCGAGGGCCGTCTCCAGCCGCTGGACCACACGCCACAGCGGAGTGCTCCGGGCCGCCACCATGACGACCACCTCGCCGCCCTCCCCCGCGTCACCGGCCGCCGACACCACCGCCCGTGGACCGCCCCGGCCCGACCAGACCTCCCGCACCAGCGCGAAGGCGTGCTCGACCGCCCCCTCCGCGTCCCCCTGTCCCCCCGACCGCAGCCAGCCGCGCAGCCCGTTGTTGTGCGCCGCCACCACAGCGGCGGCGATCACCTCGGCGCGCAGCGAGGCGTCCGGGGCATCGCCGTAGCGGCCCCGCAGATACCCCGCCAGAGTCCGTTCATAGCGGCGTACGACGGACAGTTCATAGGTGCGCAGCCCCGGCACCTCACGGGTGAGTCCGTAGCGCTGCACGGAGAACTCGGGGTTCGCCGCGTACATCCGCAGCACGATCCGGGCGGCCTCGCAGACCCGCTCCAGCGGATCGCCGTCCGCGTGGCCGTCGAGAAAGGCCGTCATCTCGGCGAGACAGCGCTCGTGGTCGGGGAAGACCGCGTCCTCTTTCGACGGGAAATACCGGAAGAAAGACCGCCGCCCGACCCCCGCCCGTGCCACGATGTCGTCCACGGTGGTCCGCTCGAATCCCCGCTCAAGAAAGAGCTGGAACGCCGCCTCGGCCAGCGCCTCGCGCATGGGCACCCTGGCGGCGGCGTCCGCCGATGGGCCCGGCGCGGCCTTGCGTGCTCTGCGTGGCTGAGTCATGCCGGGCAACGTAGCACCGGAACCCGCCTTTTGGCACTAGGTGCCTTTACACAGGGTACTGAGTGCCATAGCCTCGCGCCAACGGACCATCCACCGCTAGGAGATCGCCATGACCTTGAGGATTGTTGTCTGTGTGAAGTATGTGCCGGATGCGGCGGGTGAGCGGCGGTTTGCCGGGGATGGGACGGTGGACCGGGAGGGTGTGGACGGTCTGTTGTCGGAGCTGGACGAGTACGCGGTGGAGCAGGCGCTGCGGATCGCGGAGGGTTCGGACGGTGAGGTGGATGTCACGGTGTTGACGGTGGGTCCGGAGGATGCGCGGGAGGCGGTGTCGAAGGGTCTGCGGATGGGGGCGGACCGGGGTGTGCATGTGGAGGACGGGGGTGTGCACGGGTCGGATGTGATGGGGACGTCGCTGGTGCTGGCCGCTGCGGTGGAGAAGGCGGGTTTTGATCTGGTGCTGTGCGGGATGGCGTCGACGGACGGGGCGATGGGGGTGCTGCCGGCGGTGCTGGCGGAGCGGCTGGGGGTGCCGCAGGTGACGCTGTTGTCGGAGGTGTCCGTCGGGGGTGGTGCGGTGTCGGGGCGCCGGGACGGTGACCGGGCCAGTGAGCGGGTGGAGGCGCCGCTGCCGGCGGTGGTGTCGGTGACGGACCAGTCGGGTGAGGCGCGGTATCCCTCGTTCAAGGGGATCATGGCGGCGAAGAAGAAGCCGGTCGTGGAGTGGGATCTGGACGATCTGGGCCTGGACGCGGACGGGGTGGGGCTCGCGGGCGCGTTCACCGAGGTGGTGGAGGCGGTGGAGCGCCCGGCGCGGACGAAGGGCGAGATCGTCACCGACGAGGGCGACGGCGGACTGAAGGTGGCCGCGTTCCTGGCCGGACGCAAGTTCATCTGACACCCCCCTTATCTCTTCCCCCTCCGTCCCCTCCGTGCCCTCTGTCCTCTCCGCCGCTGCTGCTGGCGGTGCCGGTGCCGTCTTCGGTGCTGGTGCTGGTGCTGGTGTGGGTGGTGTGGGTGGTGGTGTTTTCGGTGTGGTCTTTTTCTGTGGTTGTTGTCCGGTGTTGCGGGTTCTTCGTGGTTGGGAGTGTGTGTCGTGGCTGAGGTTGTTGTGTGGGTGGATCATGCCGGTGGTGTGGTGGCGAAGCCGTCGCTGGAGCTGCTGACGGTGGCGCGGCGGCTGGGTGATCCGGTGGCGGTGGTGGCGGGTGAGGGTGCCGCGGGGGCGGCGGGTGTGCTGGGGGAGCACGGTGCGGTGCGGGTGCTGGTGTCGGAGGCGCCCGAGTACGGGGAGTTCCTGGTGGTGCCGAAGGTGGACGCGCTGGCGGCGGCGGTGGGTGCGGTGGGGGTGCCGGTGGCGGTGCTGGTGTCCTCGGGGGGTGAGGGCCGGGAGATCGCGGCGCGGCTGGCGGTGCGGACGGGTTCGGGGATCGTGACGGACGCGGTGGATGTGGAGGTGGGCGCGGACGGCGGGCCGGTGGCGGTGCAGTCGGTGTTCGCGGCGTCGTTCACGACGCGGTCGCGGGTGACGCGGGGGGTGCCGGTGATCGTGGTGAAGCCGAACGCGGCGCCGGTGGAGGCGGCTCCCGCGGCGGGTGCGGTGGAGAATCTGGATGTGGTGTTCTCCCCGGCCGCGGTGTGTGCGCGGGTGGTGGAGCGTGCGGGGCGGGAGGCGAGCGGGCGTCCGGAGCTGACGGAGGCGGCGGTCGTGGTCTCCGGCGGGCGGGGTGTGGGCGGCGCGGAGAACTTCGCCGTCGTCGAGGCACTCGCCGACGCGCTGGGCGCCGCGGTCGGGGCCTCGCGGGCGGCGGTCGACGCGGGCTGGTACCCGCACTCCCACCAGGTCGGGCAGACCGGCAAGAGCGTGTCACCGCAGCTGTACATCGCGTCCGGGATCTCCGGCGCGATCCAGCACCGGGCGGGCATGCAGACCTCGAAGACCATCGTCGCAATCAACAAGGACCCCGAAGCCCCGATCTTCGACCTCGTCGACTACGGCGTCATCGGCGACCTCCACACCGTCCTGCCCCAACTCACCGACGACATCAACCACCGCAAGAACTGAACCGGACGGGCGCGGACCGGCGTGAATTGACGTGATCGGGGTCCGGGGGGTGGGCATGCTCCCCCGGATACGGAGGCGGACCGCCCGGCCCCGGGGCCACCCGGGGCGCGGCGGCACGAGGAAGGGCGAGCGAGACACATGGATCAGCGGGTCGGCGAGGCACGGCTGTGGCTGCGGAACTACTCCCCCGCGCCCGGGGCGGACATCCGTCTGGTGTGCTTCCCCCACGCGGGCGGCGCGGCCAGTGCCTACCATCCGATGGCGAAGGCCCTCTCGCCCTCGGTGGATGTGTCGGCGGTCCAGTATCCGGGCCGCCAGGACCGGCGTACGGAGCCCTGTGCGGAGAGCCTCGCCGAGCTGGCCGACCGGATCGTCCCGGTTCTTTCGGCACTCGACGACGACCGCCCGCTGGCGCTGTTCGGGCACAGCATGGGCGCGACCGTGGCGTACGAGGTCGCCCGGCGGCTGGAGCGGTCGGCGGGGACCCCCGCGCCGGTGCTGGTGCTGCTCTCGGGGCGCCGCCCCCCGCACCACGCCACGCAGCTCGGCGGAGTCCATCTGCGCGACGACGCGGGCGTGCTGCGCGAGCTGTCGTTCCTCGGCGGGTCCGTCATGGAGGCGCTCGCCGATCCGGAGCTGCTGGAGCTGGTGATGCCCGCGATCCGGGGCGACTACCGGGCCGTCGAGACCTATGTCCATGTGCCGGGCCCCCCGCTGCGCTGTCCGGTGGTGGCGCTGACGGGGGACGCCGACCCCCGGGCGTCGGTCGCGGAGGTCGAGGACTGGCGGGAGTACACCACGGGCACGTTCGGCCTGCATGTCTTCCCGGGTGGTCACTTCTATCTCCAGGACCGCGGCGGCGACGACGTCCACGAGACCGTCCGCGCCCATCTCGCCGGGCTGACGGCCCGGGGCGCGGGACCGCGCTGACGTCCGTCCGCCCCCGCGACGCGTCCGCCGCTCAGATGCCGAACGGGGACGCGTACCGGATGACTCCGCGCGGAACGGGCCGGTCGGAGTCGAGGACGAGGGCCATCAGCGCCTCGTCGGGGACGTCGAAGGGGGCGCGGATGCCCCAGCGGGACGCGGGCTCGAATCCGAACCGGCGGTAGTAGGCGGGGTGCCCGAGGACCACCACCGGACTCTCTCCCTGCTCGCGCGCGGCCTCCAGCGCCGCGCGCACCACCGCCGAGCCCGCGCCCCTGCGCTGGTGTCCGGGGAGGACGGCACAGGGGGCGAGGGCCAGCGCGGGGCCGCCGCCGATGTGGCAGCGGGTCAGCAGGGCGTGGGCGACCACGGTGCCGTCGGATGCCGCCGCCACCAGGGAGAGTCCGTCGATCCAGGCTTCCGGGTCGGCGCGCAGCGCGTCCACGAGGTCGGCCTCGGCGGGGGTGTCGAAGGCCGCGGCGTTGACCGCGTGGACGGCCGGAATGTCCTCGGGGGACTCCGGACGGACGGTCCAGATGGTCATACGGGGTCCGTTCTGCTGGGACGGGCCGCTCCGCCGCCGTCCCCAGCAGAACGGACCGGGCCGGCCGCGGGCGGGGCGGTCAGGGCGCGGGCGGCTCCAGGACGACGGGCAGTTCCACGAGTCCGCGGAAGGCGGGGAAGGGCACGACCAGCCACTCCGGTTCCCGCGCGGGGTCGGCGAGGGCGACCCGGGGGAAGCGGTCGAACAGCCCGGTGAGGGCGAGCTGGGTCTCCAGCCGGGCCAGCGGGGCGCCCAGGCAGTAGTGGATGCCGTGGCCGAAGCCCAGGTGGGCGCTCTGGTTGTTCGCCGGGCGCGCCAGGTCGAACGTGTCCGGGGCGTCGAACTTCGCCGGGTCGCGGTTGGCCGAGCTGAGGGCGATCTGCACGAGCGCGCCCCGGGGGATCACGGTGCCCCCGATCCCGACGTCCTCGGTCGCGTACCGGAAGGTGCCCGTCTCCACCGATCCGTCGTACCGGAGGACTTCCTCCACCGCGGGTGCGATCAGCGCGGGGTCCTCCCGTACCGCCCGGAGCTGCCCGGGGTGGCGGAGGAGGTGGAGGACGGCGTTCCCGATGAGGTAGGCGGTGGTCTTGTGGCCCGCGAACATCAGCAGAAAGGCGGAGGAGATCAGTTCGTGCTCGGTGAGCCGTCCGTTCTCGTCACGGGCGCCGATCAGCACACTGAGCAGGTCGTCGCTCGGCCGCCGCCGCTTCTGTTCGACCAGTTCGGCGAAGTAGGCGTGCAGGGCCTCCTCGGCGAGTTGCTGGGCCCGTTTGGACTCGGGGCTGAAGCCGGTCTGGGCCACGGTCGTGGACCAGGACTGCACCTTGGGCCGGTCCTCCGGGGGCACGCCGAGGAGTTCGCAGATCACGATGATCGGCAGGGGGAAGGCGAACGCGGCGAGCAGGTCGACGGGTTCGCCGATGGGGCAGTCGTCGAGGAGTCCGGTGACGATCTGCCGGACCCGGGGGCGCAGCGACTCCACCCGGTGGGGGGTGAAACCGGAGTTGACCAGCCGTCGCAGCCGGGTGTGCTTGGGCGGGTCGGCGTTGAGCATATGGTCGTCGAGGGCGACCGAGGAGTCCCCGAAGATCCTCCGGTACGACTCCAGGGCGCCGTACATGTCCTTGCTGAGCCGGGGGTCGGCGAGGGCGGCGCGGGCGTCCTCGTAGCGGGTGATCAGATAGGTGGTGATGCCGTGCGGGGGGTTGAGGGGACAGACCGGGGCGGTCCGCCTGAGCCGTCCGTAGACGGGGTAGGGGTTCCGCCGGAACTCGGGGGTGCACCGCTCGGCCGCGGCGACCGCCGCGTCGGCCGGGTCATCCGCGCTGGTCATGGACGGCTCCTGAGGTCGAAGACGGCCTCGGCGTTGCCGCCGAGGATGAGCTGCTGGGACGCCTTGTCGACGGGCAGTTTCTCGATCATGCGGATGAAGTCCTCCAGCGGCACGGAGAGCGGTGGCGAGTCGGTGCCGAAGAGCATCCGCTCCGGTCCCAGGATCTCGGCGTTGAGGCCGAGATGGGTGGGGCTGAAGGTGCTGGTGTCGACGTAGAGGCGGCGCAGTGCGGCGGCCGGGTCCGCCGCGGGCGGCACGGCGGAGGGGTCCGGCGGCCCGGCGGGGGGCCCGGCGGCACCGGCCGGGCCCCCGGCACTGGGGCCGGACGGTGTCCGGCCCCAGTGCCGGGGGCGGGCGGCGGTCTGGAGGCGTTCGGGCAGCAGCGCCAGCGCGCCTCCGCCGGTGGCCCCGATCAGCCGCAGCCCGGGGTACTTGTCCAGCCAGCCGCTGAAGGCGATCAGCGAGAGGGCGAGCTGGAGATCGCCGAAGCGGCCGATCTGTTCGACGAAGCCGTGGGAGTCGACGGCCTCGGTGCCGATCGGTTCGGCGGGGGCGTGCACGAGGACCGGGACCCCGGCTTCGGCGGCGAGCGCGAAGAACGCGTCGGAGCGGGGGGAGCCGAGGAGTTCGCCGTGGACGCTGGAGGTGGTGATGAGTCCGACGAAGGCGGGGTCCGCGAGGGTTTCGCGGACCCCTTCCAGATGGTCGTCGTCGCCGAAGGGGTTGGCGTACACATAGCCGCGGAGCTGGTCGGGGAAGGTGCCGATGAGCCCGGACATCCAGGCGTGGAAGCGGCGCAGCCGGTCCCTGGGCTGGCGGTAGTTGTCGACGCCGGGGACGCGGGCCATCGCGCCCGCGCCGACGGGGCTGCCGATGATGGTGAGGTCGATCCCGGCCCGGGCACGGGCGGCGAGCATGCCGTCGACGTCGGTCAGGCTGGGGGGCATCGGAAAGCGCCGGGCGGCCTCGGGCGGTGAGAGATGGCCGTGGATGTCGATGATCATGCGTGCGTTCCCGGGTTCGGTGCCGTCAGGGCCGTGGGGGCCCCGGGGGCCAGCGCGTGGGCGACCGCGACGCAGTCCTCGTCCCCGTGGCCCTGCTCGGTGGCGCGGACATGGGTGTCCCGCGCCGCCTCCAGGAGGGGCAGCCGCAGCCCGGCGCGCTCGGCCGCTCCGGCCGCGAGCAGCAGATCCTTGGTCATCAGCCGCAGTCGGAAGTCCGGTTCGCCGTAGCGGCCGGCCGCGAGCCGCTGGGACTTGAAGGCCATGACGGGCGAGGCGAAGCCGCTGCCCGCGATGGCCCCGAGGGCCTGCGCGCGGTCGAGACCGCCCGCGACGGCGAGTTCGACGGCCTCGGCCATCGCCTGGACCTCGATGCCCATGAGCAGATTGAGGAGGAGTTTCATCCGCATGCCGGAGCCGAGCCCGCCCAGATGGACGACTTCCTTGCCGAGCAGTTCCAGCAGCGGGCGGCCCGCGGCGAAGACCTTCTCCTCGCCGCCGACGAAGAGTCTCAGCTCCCCGGTGCGGGCGTGCCGCCGGTTGCCGAGCATGCCCACGTCGAGGACGCCCGTCAGCCCGCCGGTGAGCTGGACGATCTCCTCGGGGGCGACGGTCCCGGCGCAGAGCAGGGCGCCGGGATAGGGGCCGTCGGAGAGGATGCCGCCCGCTCCGCGCAGCACGGCGGAGAGGGCCTCGCTGTCGGCCACGGCGCAGATGGCGGCGCTCGTCCCGGCGACCGCTTCGGCGGGGTGCGCGGCGGCCACGGCCCCGGCCCTGGTCAGCGGTTCGGCGCGGTCGGCCGTCCGGTTCCACACCCGGACCGGGACCCCCTGGTCGAGCAGTCGCCCGGCGAGTGAGCTGCCCATCGAGCCGAGGCCGAGGACGGCGACCGGGCCGGTGTCCTGGGTCATGCCTCGGCCCCCACGGTCTCCTGGACGACCCGGAAGCGGAGCGACTGGGTCTGGTCGACCCACTGCCGCAGCGGCGCGAGCAGGGCGCGGTGGTCCTCGCCCTGCTGCCAGGCGAAGAAGTGTTCGGGGGTCTCCCACTCGCTGGTGATCACCCACTGCCGGGAGTCGTCGATGGGCTGGCCGAGACGGTCGACGAGATGGCCGGGAACGCTCGCGACGGACCTCCGTATGCGGTCGTAGGCGTCCAGGAATCCCTGTTCGCCCCCCTCGATCACATGGACCGAGTACACCACGGACAGCGTGTCGGTCTCCTGGTCCTTCGGCATGGTGCGCATGGCTCCTCCTGACGGTGATATCCGGCAGAACATGCCTTCACGGACTCATGCCCGGGAGGTGGCCGCAACTCCGGCCCGGCGGTGGCCCAACGGGGAGAAGGGCGGCGGCCATGGGCGATGGCGCGTACGGGTGACGCGCGGCCCGCCGTGCCGCGCCCGCCGTGCGTGACTCTCCGTCATCGCCGGGTGGTGGCGGGCCGGGGGCCCGCGTCCGCCCTCGCCCGCCGAGGCGGTCGCCGAGCGGGACGGCGGAACCGTGGCGGCGGTGGCGGCCTCCCCAGCCGAGGGAAGATGTGGCCGACCTCTTGTCCTCTGGGCCAGGAATAATCGCTTCCGGGGAGGCCGGGCGAAGAGGGGCGGCGCCGGGCCGCGTCCGCCAGAACCTGTATACGACCGGCGCGGTGGACGAGGAGTTCCCCGGGCGGCCCCGCCCCACCGTCCGCACCCGTCCCACGCCGCTGTTTCCGGCCCCTCCCGCACGGTCGGCGGCAGCCCGTCCGCCCCCTTTGGGCCCCGGAATATTTCCTGCGTATTGCGACCGTGTGGAGATGGCCGCGATCACGTTCCCTGTTCGATTTTCGGGTCGTTACGGTGCTGGGCGGCATGAACCGGACGCTCCGGGCCGTCGCACCCCCGCCGGGGCCGGCGCTCCCCGGAGCCGACGGGCCGTCGTGCCCGCCCCAGCCGTCCCACCCCGTGAGGAAGCGCCCATGAGCCAGAGCGTCGACGAGGTATCCGCAGGCCACACCCCCGACGAGCCCGCGGCCGACCCCCGTTCCGGCTGGTCGTTCGAGACTCGGCAGGTCCACGCGGGCGCCGCGCCCGACCCGGCGACCGGGGCCCGGGCGGTGCCCGTCTACCAGACGACGTCCTTCGTCTTCCGGGACACACAGCACGCCGCCGACCTGTTCTCGCTGGCCGAGCCCGGCCATATCTACACCCGCATCCACAACCCCACGTCGGACGTCCTGGAACAGCGGGTCGCCGCGCTGGAGGGGGGCGTGGCGGCGGTGGCGCTCGCCTCCGGGCAGGCGGCCGAGACCCTGGCGATCCTGACCCTGGCGGGCGCCGGTGACCACATCGTCTCCAGCACCTCCCTCTACGGCGGGACCTACAACCTCTTCCGCCACACGCTGCCGAAGTTCGGCATCGAGGTCTCCTTCGTCGACGACCCGGACGACATCGACGCCTGGCGGGCCGCGATCCGCCCCACCACGAAGGCGCTGTTCGCGGAGTCCCTGGGCAATCCGCGCGGCAATGTCCTCGACGTCCGGGCGGTGGCCGACGCGGCGCACGCGGCGGGCGTGCCGCTGATCGTGGACAACACCGTGCCGACACCGTTCCTGCTGCGTCCCGTCGAGCACGGCGCGGACATCGTGGTGCACTCGGCGACCAAGTTCCTCGGCGGGCACGGCACCACCATCGGCGGAGTGGTCGTGGACGGCGGCACCTTCGACTTCGGGGCGCACCCGGAGCGCTTCCCCGACTTCAGCGAGCCCGACCCCAGCTACCACGGGCTGCGCTACTGGCCGGTTCTCGGCGCCGGGGCCTTCGCCGTCAAGCTCCGGGTCCAGCTCCTGCGGGACCTCGGCCCGGCCCTCTCCCCGCACTCCGCGTTCCTGCTGCTCCAGGGGATCGAGACGCTGAGTCTGCGGATGGAGCGGCACTCGTCCAACGCCCTCGCCCTGGCGCGGTGGCTGAGCGAGCGCGACGAGGTGTCCGCCGTCCACTACCCGGGGCTGCCGGGCAACCGCTGGCACGAGGCCGCGACGCGCTATCTGCCCGACGGCGCGGGCGCGGTGCTCTCCTTCGAGCTGCGGGACGGGGTGGAGGCGGGGCGGCGGTTCGTGGACGGCGTGGAGTTGTTCAGCCATCTCGCCAACATCGGCGATGTCCGGAGCCTCATCATCCACCCCGCGTCCACCACCCACAGCCAGCTCGCCCCGGACCAGCTCGCGGCCACCGGCACCACGCCCGGCCTGGTGCGGCTCTCGGCGGGAATCGAGAACATCACCGATCTCGTCGCCGATCTGGAGGCCGGTTTCCGGGCCGCGAAGGGCGCGTCCTGAACACCACCGTGCCCGGCGCCCGGGACCCCGTGAGCGGGCCGCTGCCCGCCACGGGGGCCTGGCAGGAGGGGGACCCGCCCGGCCGCCGCCGCTGGCTGCGGCTGCCCGGCCCCCTCCCCCTGGAGGCGGGCGGTGAGCTGCCGGACGTACGGATCGCGTATGAGACCTGGGGGCGGCTCGCGCCGGACGGTTCCAACGCGGTCCTGGTGCTGCACGCCCTGACCGGCGACAGCCATGTCACCGGGCCCGCGGAGCCGGGGCACCCCACCCCGGGCTGGTGGGACGGGCTGATCGGGCCCGGCCGTCCCCTCGACACCGACCGGTGGTTCGTGGTCGCCCCCAATGTGCTCGGCGGCTGCCAGGGCAGCACGGGGCCCTCCTCGCCCCGGGACGGGACCGGGGCCCGGTGGGGCGGCGCCTTCCCCTTTCTGACCACCCGTGACCAGGTGGCGGCCGAGGTCCGGTTCGCCGATCTGCTGGGCGTGGAGCGCTGGGCCCTGGTCGTCGGCGGGTCGATGGGCGGCATGCGGGCGCTGGAGTGGGCGGTGGACCGCCCGGACCGCTGCGCGGCGCTGCTGCTGCTCGCCACCACGGCGGCGGCCAGCGCGGAGCAGATCGCGTGGGCCGGAGTGCAGGTGCACGCCATCCGCTCGGACGCCCACTGGCGGGGCGGCGACTACCATGACGCGGGCCCCGGCCGGGGCCCGCACCGGGGGCTGGGCATCGCCCGCCGTCTCGCCCATGTCACCTATCGCTGCGAGACGGAGCTGGCCGGGCGCTTCGGGCGCGAGCCCCAGGGGGACGAGCACCCCTGGCACGGCGGCCGGTACCAGGTCGAGTCCTATCTCGACCACCACGCCGAGAAGTTGGCCCGCCGCTTCGACGCGGGCAGCTATGTGGTGCTGACGGAGGCCATGAACAGCCATGACGTGGGCCGTGGGCGCGGGGGCACGGACGCCGCGCTGCGCCGTGTCCGCGCGCGTGCGCTGGTCGCCGGGGTCGACTCCGACCGGCTCTATCCGCTGGCGCAGCAGCGCCTGCTGGCCGACCGCATCCCGGGGGCGGACCGGCTGCGGGTGATCGAGTCCCGGTACGGGCACGACGGATTCCTCATCGAGCTGCCCCAGGTCGCGGCGCTGGTGGCGGAGTTGACCGGCTGAACGGTACGGCCGCGCGAGCGGCCCGGGAGGCCGGGCCGGGGGCCAGGGGCCGGGCCCGTCCGGATGGCGGTGCGGGACCGGCCCCGCACCGCTCGGGCGGGACACACCGTCCGGGCGGGACCGGACACCCAAATCACATCAACCCCATCGGAAACATCACCGCGTGAACGGTTCGGAGGGGGCTTTGGGCGGGAATGACGATCAAGAGCAGTCCGGCGGCCGGCGACCCATGACGACATCCCGCTCATGACACCCGCTCCGGCCGGCGGCTGAGGCAGATCGGGGAGAAGGAGCACCGCCCATGGCGACACCACTGTCCGCCGACAGACTCGTGGACGTTCTGCGGAGCGAGGGTCTGCGCGTGGTCGAGCACCGGAGCTGGCGCACGCACAACCGCAACCACAAGGGCCTGTGGGGGCCGGTGCACGGGGTGATGGTCCATCACACCGTGACCTCGGGCACCGAGAGCTCCGTCGAGCTGTGCTACAACGGCCACGCCACGCTGCCCGGCCCGCTCTGCCACGGGGTCATCGCCAAGGACGGCACGGTCCACCTGGTGGGCAACGGCCGGGCCAATCACGCCGGGCTCGGCGACGGCGAGGTCCTGCGCGCGGTGATCGGCGAGACCTCCCTGCCCGTGAAGAACGAGGCCGACACCGACGGCAATCGCTATTTCTACGGTTTCGAGTGCGTCAACCTCGGTGACGGGAAGGACCCGTGGCCCGAGGCCCAACTCCTCGCGATCGAGCAGGCGTCGGGGGCGATCTGCCGGGCCCACGGCTGGTCCCAGCGCTCGGTGATCGGCCATCTGGAGTGGCAGCCCGGGAAGGTCGACCCACGCGGTTTCACCATGGACGCGATGCGGACCCGGGTCGCCGCCCGGCTGGCCCAGGACTCCGGGGGACCGGCCGGACCGCCCGCGGGCCGGCCCGCGCCGCGGCCGAGGCCCCGGCCGCGTCCGGTGGCGTACGAGCCGTTCCCCGGCGCGGCCTTCTTCGCGTCCGGGCGGCGCAGCGCGATCGTCACCGCCATGGGCAGGCGGCTGGTGGCGGAGGGGTGCGGGCGGTACCGGGTGGGCCCCGGCCCCTCCTGGTCGGAGGCGGACCGCTCCTCGTACGCCGCCTGGCAGCGCAAGCTGGGCTACACGGGCCGGGACGCCGACGGCACCCCGGGCAGGCGGAGCTGGGACAGGCTGAAGGTGCCCAAGGGCTGAGCGGCCGGGCGGCCCCTCCCGGGGCGCCCGGAGGCGACCGGCGCCGCGGCGGCTCCCTCCCCGCCGCGGCGCTTCCCACGCTCTCCCCCGGCCCCGGTTTTGGCTGGTTCTCCACGGCGCGGACCCGCGGGCGCGCCCCGTGCGCGACCGCCCCGTGCGCGACCGCCCCGGCCGGACGGGAGGGCCGTGCGAAGTCCGCCCCGGGCCGGGCTCCGGCCGGTGGTCCGCACGGCCGGTGGTCCCGGTGGCGGCCGGGGCTACTCGGGCCAGGGCGAGGCCCGGACGACCTCGACGAAGTCGCCGCGCCGGAAGCCGGGGACGAAGTGCGCGAGGACATCCGCCTTGACATTGCCGAACGTGGTCTCCGGCTTGGGCGCGACGCCCTCGGTGAAGGCCGCGAGGATACGGCGCTTGAAGTCGGGACGGGGATGCAGCGCGGTGATCTCGGCGCGCTCGGCCGGGCCGATGCCGTCGAAGCCGATGCCCAGGACGTCGTACTCCACCCCGGCGGTCAACGCCGCCACCTCGGGTTCCAGATACGCGGGGATCTCCGGTGTGGTGTGCAGCGCGATCGCGGTCCAGACGCGGCGCACCGCCTCCTCGGGCATCCCATGGGCCCGGAGGAAGGCGGCGGCCTCCTCCGCCCCGTCGATCTCGAACCTGCGTCCGCTGCCCCGGTGGGCCTCACCGAGGCCGACATCGTGGAAGAGGGCCCCGACGTAGAGGAGTTCGGGGTCGACGGCCAGTCCCCTCCCGCGGGCCTGGAGGCTGCCGAAGAAGTAGACGCGGCGGGAGTGGTGGTAGATCAGTTCACCGGTGGTGTCGCGGATCAGTTCGGTGGCCTCCCGGGCGAGCGCGCTGTCCGGCACCGCGACCCCGGCGGCTCCCGGCGCACCGCGGGACGGACGGTCCGTGGGCGATTCCATGGGCATCTCCTGCTCCTTGTCGTCGTCGGAGGCTCCGACGGTACGGGTCCGGGGCGCGGGACACGGGAACGGAACGCCGGGCGCGGACGGCACGAGTCCGCGCGCCGGATCGGCGGGCCGGAGCCGGGCGCGGACGCCACAAGTCAGCGCGCCCTGCCTCCCGGTCCGCCCGGCGGGGGCGGGCGTCACCGCCCCGGGGCGTCCCCGGCGGGCCGGTGGACGCGCAGCGCCCGCTGTCCGGGCCGCCAGCCGCCGCGTTCCACGGTCTCCACGGTGTAGCCGAAGCCCCGCAGCGCGTCGGCGACCGTCCGCAGCCGCTCCGCCCGGTGCTCCGCGGCGCCCGGCGGGTCCTCCTGCCCGAACCGCCAGCGGTAGGCGGCCTCGGGGAAGTGGGTCACCTCCACGCAGAACGCGGCGCCCTCGGGCCAGCCGTCCGGGTGGGTCGCCTCCACCGTGCAGAACTCCCCCGGCCTGCTGCCCGGCCGCGGCGCCTGGGGGGTGCTCAGTCCCGCCGCCGCCAGCCGCTCGGCCACTTCGCCCGCCCCGGTGTAGTAGCCCGGCCCCTCCGGTACGGGTGTTCCGGACGCCGTCGGTGCCGCCTGCGGGGGCGGCCGGAGCGGAAAAACGTTTGCCGCTGGAATGGGGTCGTGCGTGGCCATGTCCCATGGTGCCCATGGACGGGCGGCCCGTCCGCCGTTTTCCGGACAGGTCAAGGACCACTTGTCCAAAAGCAAGGGGCCGAACGGCCTCTCCCCCGAACGGCGCACCCGTGGGGACAGTCCAGGCAAAATCCAGAAGTCGGCGGGGCTCCCGTGGAAAAGTGACCCGGGTGCGGAGGGGATTCCGACCCGATGGCCGTCGGCCGTGCCACGGCCCGGCCGAACGGACCGCGGCGGCGCGGGAGCGCCGCGCCGGGCTCCCGGCCCGGGTGAACCACGGCCGCGGTGCGGTACGTGCCACAGGGCAGAGCGGCCGTCCGCGCTCCCGTTCGAATCCCGACCGCGTGGACCAGCCGTGCTCGTGCGCAGCCCGCGCCGAGCCCCACCACGGAGGGCACCTTTGCGCATTCTGCTGATCGCCGGCTCCTTCAACAGCCTCACCCAGCGCGTCCACACCGCTCTGCGGGACGAGGACCACTCGGTGGCCGTCCATCTCGTGCACGGGGACGAGCCGCTGCGGGAAGCCGTCCGGGCGACCGACCCCGATCTGATCGTCGCCCCCATGCTGACCTCCGTGGTCCCCGAGGACATCTGGTCCACCCGGACGGTCCTGATCGTCCACCCCGGCCCCAAGGGCGACCGGGGCCCCTCCTCGCTGGACTGGGCGATCCACGAGGGGGCCGCCGACTGGGGGGTGACGGTGCTCCAGGCCGCCGCCGAGATGGACGCCGGGGACATCTGGGCGTCCGTGCCCTTCCGGGTCGCGCCCTGCGGCAAGAGCGAGCTGTACCGGGGCGAGGTCTCCGACGCGGCGGTCCGGGCGGTCCTGCTGGCGGTGGAGCGGTTCGCGTCCGGCACCTTCGTCCCCGAGCCGCTGGACTACACGGCGCCCGATGTCCGGGGCAGGCTGCGGCCCCCGCTGCGCCAGGACGTCCGCCGGATCGACTGGGAGCACGACGACACGGCCACGGTGCTGCGCAAGCTGCGCGCGGCCGACTCCCGGCCCGGTGTCCTCGACGAGCTGTACGGCGAGGCGTACTTCCTGCACGGCGGGCACCCCGAGGACGAGCTGCGGGGCGCGCCGGGCACGGTGCTCGCCACCCGGGACGGGGCGATCTGCCGGGCGACGTCGGACGGCGCCGTGTGGATTCCGCAGCTGCGGCCCCGCAGGGTCCCCGGCGGGCCCGTCACCGTCAAGCTGTCCGCCGCGCGGGTGCTCGGGGAACGGCTCGCGGGGGTGCCGGAGGTCGGGGTGGACCCGGTCGCCGCGGCGGACCGCGAGACCTGGTCGGAGATCCGCTACCGGGAGCTGGGCCGGGCCGGGTTCCTGGAGTTCTCCTTCGCGGGCGGGGCGATGTGCACCGGCCGGTGCAGACGGCTGCTCGCCGCCTATCGGGCGGCCTGCGCCCGGCCGACCTCGGTCCTGGTGCTCGGCCCCCGCCGGGACTTCTTCTCCAACGGCATCCATCTGGGGGTCATCGAGACCGCGGCCCACCCGGGCGACGAGTCCTGGGAGAACATCAACGCCATGGACGACCTCGTCCACGCGGTGCTCTCCACCACCGACCGGCTGACGGTCGCGGCGCTGCCCGGCAACGCGGCGGCGGGCGGGCTGATGCTGGCGCTCGCCGCCGACGAGGTGTGGTGCAGGGACGGGGCGGTGCTCAACCCCCACTACCGGCTGATGGGGCTGTACGGCTCGGAGTACTGGACGTACACGCTGCCGCGCCGGGTGGGCACGGCCGAGGCGGAGCGGCTGACCTCGCGGCCCCTGCCGGTGAGCGCCCAGCACGCGGCGGACCTGGGGCTGATCGACCGGGTGCTGCCCGGCGGCCAGGCGGAGTTCCGGGCCGAGGTCGAGCTGCGGGCGGCGGCGCTCGCGGGCGCGGCGGAGCTGCCGGAGCGCGTCACGCTGAAGCGGAGCGGCCGGGAGCGCGAGGAGGCCGAGCGGCCCCTGGACGCGTACCGCCTGGACGAGCTGGCCCGGATGAAGCAGAACTTCTTCGGGGACGGCGAGCCCTACCCCGTGCTGCGCCGGGAGTTCGTCCACGGGGTGCGGCCGGGGTCGACGCCCGGGCATCTGACGGCGTGGCTCCCCGCCGGGGCCTGAGCCGGGCCCCCCGGTACGGAACGGACCGGTCCGGGCCCGGGCCGGCTCAGGCGCCGCCGCCCGTCGCCTGTTCGATCAGCAGATGGCGGGGGCCGCGCAGCACGGGGCTGCGCCGGTAGGGCGGCGGGTCCTCGACCAGGGCGGGGGCGTCGAGGGCGCGCAGCAGCTCGGTGAGCGCGACCCGCGTCTCCAGCCGGGCGAGCGGGGCGCCGAAGCAGTTGTGCACCCCGCTGCCGAAGCCGAAGTGCTGGATGTCGCGGCGCAGCGGGTCGAAGCGGTCGGCGTTCTCGTACCGCAGCGGGTCGCGGTTGGCGGCGGCCAGGACCAGGATCAGCGGGGCGCCCCGGGGGATGGTGACACCGGCGACCTCGACATCGGTGAGCGGGGTGCGCTGGGGCAGGAGCTGTACGGGCGGTTCGTAGCGCAGGAGTTCCTCGACCGCCCCCGGCACCAGGCCCGGGTCGGCGCGCAGCAGGGCGAGGGCGTCGGGGTGGCGCAGCAGGGTGAGCATCCCGTTGGTGATGAGGTTGACGGTGGTCTCGTGTCCGGCGATGAGCAGGAGGACGGCGGTGACCATCAGTTCGCCCGGGGTGAGGCTGCCGTCGGGGCCGTGGTCGTTGGCGAGGTCGGAGAGGAGGTCGCCGGAGGGGTGGCCGCGCCGGGACTCGGCGAGTCCGCTGAGGTAGGCGGCCATCCCCCGGCGGGCCTCGCGGGCGGCGCGGGTGCGGGCCTCCTCGTCCTGGCCCGGGGTGAGGTCGAATCCGGCGATGATGGACTCGGTCCAGGCGTGCACTTGGGGGACGTCCTCGGCGGGGACGCCGAGGAGTCCGCAGATCACACCGACGGGCAGCGGGTAGGCAAAGTCGTCGACGAGGTCGATGCGGTCCCTGCCGTCGAGGGAGCCGGCCAGTTCGCGGGCGATCCGGGTGACCTCGCCGGTCAGGCCGTCGATCCGGCCGGGCGAGTGCGGCGGTCCGAAGGGCCGCATCGCGAGTCTGCGGAGCCGGTCGTGCTCGGGGTCGTCCACGCCGATGAAGGACGGCGGCATGTCGTCGGGCGGCGGCAGCAGCCCGCCCGCCCGGGGGTCGGTGCGGTTGTGCAGGTCGGAGCTGATGCGCGGATCGTGGAGCAGGGCGGCGACGTCCGCGAAGGTGCCGATGAGGTAGCTGCCGTCCTCCTGGCGGGCCACCCTCGCCTCCCGCAGCTCGGCGTAGAGCGGGTAGGGGTCGGCGCGGCTGGCGTAGTCGGTGATCCGGCGGAACAGGGTCTCCGGGGGCATGGCGCGGGCTCCTGGGCTGCGGGGGTCAGCTCTCCCGGCGGACGAGGGCGAGGCCGCGCCGGTCCGGGAGATGGCCGGTGAGGGCGACGGTCGGGCCGTGGGAGAGCTGTCGGGGGTCCGGGACGTCGGAGGGGACGGGGGTGGGCGCGACGGTGCGGTCGGTGGTGGCGGGGTCGGGCGGGAAGGGCGCGGCGGACTCGATCAGGCGCTCGTAGTACTCCAGGGACTTGGCCCGGTTGACGCTGACGGCGGCGGTGACCCGGCCCCGGTAGCCGTAGACGGCGACGAGGCGGCGCTCGGCCGGGGAGCCCTGGGCGATGACCACCCGGTCGGAGAAGGTGGGCACGCCCACGGATTTGATGTTGAGGCCGAACTGGCTGGACCAGAAGGCGGGCACGGCGAGGTGGGGGCGGCGGCGGGGGCCCTCGCTGATCATGTTGTGGGCCGCGACCTCGGCCTGGGCGACGGCGTTGCCCCAGTGTTCGAGGGAGAGGAGCTGGTACTCGAAGAGAGGGTGGGGGAAGCGGGCCACGTCCCCGGCGACGAAGACGTCGTCGGTGACGATGCCGTACATGTCGAAGGCCCGGCAGCCCGCGTCGCAGGCGAGGCCGCGGGGGCCCGCGGCCAGTCCCGAGCCGTCGAGCCACTCGGTGTTGCGGACGGCGCCGAGGCAGACCACGGCGACATCGGCCTCGATCCGGCCGCCGTCGGAGAGTTCGGCGCCGACGAGCCGGCCGTCCCGGCCCTGGAGGGAGGTGACGGTCACTCCGCAGCGCAGATCGACGCCGTGGGCGCGCTGGAGCGCGGCGGCGAAGGCGCCGAGGGTGCCGCCGAGGGCACCGACCAGGGGGGCGGGCCCGCGTTCGACGACGGTGACGTCGAGCCCCCGCCCCCGGCAGGCCGAGGCGATCTCGGAGCCGGTGAATCCGGCGCCGATCACCAGCACCCGGCGCGGTCCGGCGTCCAGGAGGCCGCTCAGCAGGGCCGCGTCGGCCGCGGTGCGCAGCGCCAGGACGCCGTGCAGGGCGGCTTCGCCGGGGTGGGGCCAGGGGCGGGCGCGGGTGCCGGTGGCGATGAGCAGCCGGTCGTAGGGGAGGCGTTCGCCACCGGCGAGGAGGACCGTCCGGTGGGTGAGGTCGACGCCTTCGGCGCGGACGCCGAGCCGCCACCGGGCGTCGACGGCCCGGCGGGCGGGGAGGGTGACGTCGGCGGCGCGGACCCGGCCGAGCAGGACCGCCTTGGAGAGCGGGGGCCGGTCGTAGGGGGGCCGGTCCTCCTCGCCGACGAGGGTCAGCTCGCCGGTGAAGCCGTTGTCGCGCAGGGCCTCGGCGGCGCGGAGCCCGGCGAGGGAGGCCCCGACGACGACGATCCGGCCGGGCCGGTCAGTTCCCGGCACCCGCGGCACCGCCGACCGTGATGGCCTGCACCGGGCAGGCCGCGACGGCCCGGCGCACCGGGTCCTGCTGGTCCTCGGGGACACGGGTCAGGTACATCAGGGCCTCCTCGCCATGGAGTTCGAACACCTTCGGGGCCAGGAAGACGCACTGCGCGTACCCCTGGCAGCGGTTGAGGTCGACCACGATGTACATACCCGCCCCTTTCGCCCGGTACTGTCCTCGCTCGGTCCACCGTCTCCGTCCTACGCCCCAGGGGCGGGCGGCGCAGCCGGGGGCGGGGCAATGGAGTGACCGGGTATGAGGGGATTCATCCGAGGGGCGCCGGGGGTGGCACGCAGTGCCATGGCGTACGCATTCCGGTCATTCGCTCACGGGTATTGACTCTCCACGCGGCCGGTCTTACCTTCGCGAATCTCCCGATGTTCAGTATGACACCCCACATTCACATATCTGAACATCCTTCAGGGAAAGGTGACCGCCATGCACACCGGAAAGTTCTCCCCCGCCCTGCTCTGCGCCGCTCTGACCACCAGTGCTCTGTCCTTCCTCGGCGGCGAGGCCCAAGCCGCCGGGGTCATCCAGGTGAACACCGCGAGCCAACTCAAGGCCGCGCTCACCGCCGCCGGCCCCGGCGACACCATTCAGCTCGCGGACGGCGTCTACACCGGCAATTTCAAGACGACGGTCGATGGCACCGCGTCCGCCCGCATCACCCTCACCGGATCACGCAACGCCGTCCTGACGGCGGGCGGCGGCTACGGTCTGCACCTCAACGGGGCCTCGTACTGGACCGTCAAGGGGGTCACCGTCACCGGCGGCCAGAAGGGCATCGTCACGGACGGGGCGGACGGCGTCCTCATCGACGGCATCACCGTCCACAACCTCGACATGGAGGCCGTCCACTTCCGCAAGACGAGCCGGGACGCGGTCATCAAGAACTCCCGGATCTACGACACCGGCAACGACGGCCGTGGCATGGGCGAGGGCGTCTACGTCGGCACCGCCAACACCCTCTCGGACCGCAGCGACAACGCCCTGATCCTCAACAATGTCATCGGACCCGACATCGGCGGCGAGAACATCGACGTCAAGGAGGGGACCACCGGCACCCGGATCATCGGCAACACCTTCGACGGCAACGGTCTGACCGGAGCGAACTACGACGACTCCTGGGTCGACGTCAAGGGCAACAACGTCCTCGTCGAGAACAACACCGGGACCCACACCACCAACAACGGCTTCGAGACCCACACCCTGCGCAGCGGCTGGGGCTGCGGCGCGGTCTTCCGGGGCAACTCCTCCGATCTGCGGGGCTCACAGGGGGTCAAGGGACTCGCCGTGAACGTCACCAACTACAGCACGAGTTGCCGCACCACGGTGTACGCGAGCAACACCGTGGTCGGCGGCAAGGGCCTGACGAATATTCCGGTCACCCCCTGACCTCAGCCACCGCAGCCGTCCCACCCCTTGGGCTCGGCACCGCCGGTCACTAGCCTTCACTCCGCGCCGAGGCGGCCCCCGACCCGCACCTGGGGGCCGCCTCCCCTCAGTCGTACCGCAGAGCGGAAGCAGAGAAGAAGGGGAAGATGACCAAGCACACGGCACGGACCCCGGCGGCGACGAGCGCCGAGCCCATACCCGAGGCGCCCGGAGCGTTCCCCCTCATCGGGCACGCCCTGGCGATGACCCGCGACCCCATCCGGTTCGTCACCTCGCTGCCGCGCCACGGCGCGGTGGTCAAGATGCGTTTCGGCCCCGCCGAGACCCTGATGATCTGCGATCCGGAACTGACCCGCAGGATGTTCCTGGACGCCCGCACCTTCGACAAGGGCGGCTATCTCTTCGACCGCGCCCGGGAGGTCATCGGGGAGAACCTGATCACCTGCCCGCACAGCGCGCACCAGCGGGCGCGCCGGCTCACGCAGCCCGCCTTCCACCCCACCCGGCTGCGCGGCTACACCTCCATCATGTCCGAGGTGATCGCCGAGAGCGCCCACTCCTGGCCGACCGACCGGCCCTTCGACCCGGTGGGCCCGCTGCTGCGGCTCACCGCCCAGGTGACGGCCAGGGCCATGTTCTCGCAGGGCCTGTCGGGAGCCACGCTGGACCGGTTCGTCACGGACATCGTGACCACGATCGACGGGATCTACCTCCGTTCGCTCGTGCCCCGTTCACTGGACTGGCTGCCGCTGCCGGCGCACGTCCGCCACTGGCGGGCCCGGCCCCGGCTCGACGCGATCTACCGGGACATCATCCGGACCTACCGCGCGGAACCCGGCGACCGGGGCGACCTCCTCTCCATGCTGCTGGCCACCCAGGAGGACCGCGAGATCACCGAGGGCGCGCCGCCCCTGTCCGACGCGGAGATCAAGGACCAGCTCTCCGGCTTCTTCGCCGCGGGCACCGAGACCACGGCCAGCACGCTCGCCTGGGCCCTGCACGTCCTGGCCGAACGCCAGGATCTCCAGGAGCGGCTGCGCACGGAGGTCGACACGGTGCTCGGCGGCAGACCCGCCGGATACGACGACATCGAACGGCTCGAACAGACCCGTCGCATCCTCACCGAGGTCCTCCGCGTCCACTCCCCCATCTTCTTCATCACCCGCTCGGTCATGAACGACACCCGCCTCGGGCCCCATCTCATCCCCGCCGGTTCGATCGTGGCCTACAGCCCCTACCTCGTCCATGGCGACCCGCAGCTCCACGACCGCCCGGACGTCTTCGACCCCGACCGCTGGGCGCCCGGGAACGCCCCTCCCCGCCACGGCTTCATCCCCTTCGCCTCCGGCCCCCGCAAGTGCATCGGCGATGTCTTCGGGGTGAACGAGGCCACCCTCGCGCTCACGTCCTTCGCCACCCGCTGGAGCTGGACCGCGGAACCCGGCAGCCGGGTCCGGCCCGGGGTCGGGGTCGTGGTCCGCCCCCAGGGGCTGCGGCTGCGCCTCACCCCCCGCACCGGGCGCGCCGAGACCGGCACGGAAAGCGCGGCACGCCCGGCGGAAGGGACTCCGCCCGGGGCGCGGGGCTAGACTCGGAGCCGTACCCGGACATCGGCCGGAAGCAGACCGTGCCGCCGCAACTCTTCTCGGATCGAAGAGAATTGACCTGACATCAGCGGGCGGCGGCACGGCCTCGGCGGCCCCGCCCTGCGACCCGATGGAGTACCCGTGCCGTCCTCTCCTCCGCCCCATGAGCCGAAGCCTCCCGGCTCCGGGCGGCCCTCGTTCTCCGACACCTTCTCCGCCCACCCGGCCCACCCCCAGCGGGGGACGCGGCCGGGGCGGAGAGTGTGGACCACCCTGTTGAGCGCGGGTGCCGTGACGGCCGTGTGCGCGCTCACGGTCTCCCTGGCAGGACAGATCGACCTCAGCACGGACGAGGGACGGAGCGAGCGCACCGCCGCCGTGGCGAAACCCTCCGCGAGCGCGCCCTCCTCCGCTCCCCCGGCCTCCGCCGCCCCCTCCCCGAGGACGGCCGACGACACACCGCGGCAGCCCAGGCCCCGCACCCCCGGCAAACCCGCCGCGGCACAGCCGCCCGCGCGCGACGGCGCGGCCGGAACGGACGGCGGCGGCCCCGGCGCCGGGGCCGACCGGGGCAGGGCGGACGGCGGCGCTCCGCCGGCGGCGGCGCCTCCGCCCCGGACCGGGGACGGCGGCGGGGGAAGCGGGGGCGGCACCCCGCCGCGCGCGGCTCCGCGCCCGAAGCCCGCGGCCAGGCCCGCTACCCGGCCCCCGGCCGTGAAGCCCAAGCCCAAGCCCCCGGCGCCCCGCGGCACCCGTATCACGGGCGTGGCCTCCGGGCGGTGCCTCGATGTCGCGGGCGGCCGGGTCACGGACGGCGCCAAGGTGGTGCTGAACGACTGCACGGGCACATCGGGCCGGCGCTGGGAGTTCCGGCCCGACGGGACCGTCCGCACCGGCGGCTACTGCATGGACGTGGCCTGGGGCTCCACGGCGGACGGCGCACTCGTCCAGATCGCCCGGTGCAGCGGCAACCCGGCTCAGACCTTCGTCCTCAGCACACAGAACGACCTGGTGAACCCCCAGGCCAACAAGTGCGTGGACGCGAAGGACTTCGGCACCACGAAGGGCACCCCGATTCAGATCTGGGGCTGCGGGGGCGCCACCAACCAGAAGTGGCGCACCCGCTGAGCACCCGCTGAGACAGCCACCGGGTCCCGCCGGTCTCCGTGGTCGGCGGGCCCGTCGGCTCAGCGGGGTCCCGCGCCCCGGCGGCCACTCCCCCCGGCACCGGGGTCGAGCCCCAGCCGGGACATCCGGTCCGGCAGATCGAGACCGAGCTGTTCGAGCACCGCCGCGGCCCGGTTCAGCGCGGCCTGCGCCAACTGGGCCCGCTCCAGGGTCTGCCGGTACTGCACCGACTCCGTGGAGCCGCTCGCCCGCGAGGAGCCGCCGGCGGACGGCGGTTCCAGACTGCTCAGTGCGGTGACCGCCGAGGTCAGCTCCAAACGGGCTTCCTCGTAGTGCTCCAGCGCCGCGGCTCCGTCGATCTGCACCACGGGCGCCGGGTCGGACACCCTGGGCGGGACGGCGGGCCGGGACGGTCCGGCGTCGATGTCGCTCATGTCACGGGCCTTGCCGGTGTCCCTCCGCTTGCCGGTGTCCCCGTGCCCTGGGCCGCCGTCGCCGGTGCCGCCGCCCGTTCCGCTGTCGGGAGCGGGGCGGGACGGCCCCGCGTCGGGGCCGGGGAAGGACGGTGCCGACGGCGGCTGCTGCGCTCCCGGGCCGGGCTCGCGACGGCGCTTGGGCGGACGGTCCCCGCCGCCCGCGCCGTCCGTCCCCGGGCCGCGGGACGAACCGCCGCCACCGTTCTGGTCGGCGGGGACCTGCCGGGCCTCCCAGCCGGGCGGGTTCCCGTGGGGGTTCCAGGCGACCTCCAGGGCCTGCCGGGGGCCACGCCCCTTGCCGAGGTGCTCCACCACATGGGTCACGCCGTCGGTGCCGGTCACCCGGATCTCCATGCCCAGGGCGTTGGCGTAGTGGCCGAGCAGTCGCAGCGCCCCGGGGTCCATCCCGAAGATCACCGGCGACTCGGCGATCCGGAGTCCCGGGAGCGTCTGGCCCGGGGGGTGGATACGGCCGTGGGTCAGCCGGATGAAGAAGTCGTCGACCGTCATCCCCGCGGTGTGCATCTGGTCGATGTGCTGCTGGAGGCCCCGGAGCTCGGTGTCCGCCGCACGCAGACGACCGCTGCCCAGGCCGGGGTCGAACGACCGGACGAGGTCGTTCATCATCCGGACCGAGGTGTCCACCCCGTTGACCGGCGGCACCGCGTTGTCGAGTGCCGCGAAGAAGGAGCCCGGGGAGCGGTCCAGCAGCCCCGGCACGAGAGGCGCATGGGCGAGATGCTCATGGGCGAAGTACCGCAGATTCCGCAGGAACCGGGTGGAGTCGGTGCTGAGCGCGATCTGCTGGGAGAGCACCCGCATCGCCGCGGGGTCGACCCCGGCGAAGAGGGACGAGCCCGCCCCGCCGACCCGCGCGGACACCGCCATGCCCACCGGGTTGCCGGTGGTGCCCGCCGTGTTGACGGGGGTGCCCAGCCGGGAATCGAGCCCGGCGGAGAGATCAGCGCCCGTCCGTGTCGACGGCAGGTCCCCCGGGCCGTGGTGGACCGGCCGGAAGGGGTCGGTGTGCCCGAAGCCCGCGCCGGAGGGGTCCGGACGGGCGACGACCCAGGCGTCGCGGTGATCGGCCCCGCTCAGCCCGACCCGCCCCTTCTGGGTGTTGCCCAGGGACTCGTCCCGGCTGAAGAACCGGTCCATCGGCTGTTTCATATTGGCGTGGTCCTGGGGCAGCTTTCCGTCCGCCCACAAGCCCTTGAGCAGCCGTGAGACATCGGTGGGGACGGCGGCGCCCTGGAAGTCGGTGTGGAAGGCGGCCCCGCGCTCGGGGAGGACACCGTTCGCGGCGTCGATCTGGCGCAGGGTGATCCGCGTCTCGTACCCCTCGCTGAGGCGCCACAGGCCCTGGCGCAGCTCCAGGACCTCCCCGGGGGTGAGGGGCAGCCGGGCGCCGGGCCCGCCGGGCAGGTTGTCCGCCAGGGTGTCGAGCAGCCGCGGCAGGTTGACGGTGTCCATCCCGGCGAACAGGGGGTCGCCGTCGCGGATCGCGGTGGCGAGCCCCCGCAGCACGTCGGCGGTGTGCGGGGCCACGCCGTCGGCGCGGACGAACAGGTCGTCGGCTCCGCGCAGCAGCCCCGGTATCCGGTCGCCGCCGACCCCGGCGACGGCCCCGATCGGCAGCCTCCGGTTCAGCTCCCAGGCGTTGAGGAGGTTCAGCCGCTCGCTGAGGGTCTGGAACTCGGCCGCGTTGTCGCCGAAGCGGATGGCCTGCACCCCGTTGGTGTTCAGCAGGGTCGCCGCCGCGTCGACGAAGAGGTTGGGCTCGGGCGCGTACGGGGTCTGCGGATGGATCTGGGCCACCCGGTCGCGGATGCGCATGTCGTGCTGGATCATCTGGTCGAGCCGGTTCAGCTGGCTCGGTGGCACATCGCCCTTGGGCTTCTTGACCCGCTTGGGCGGGGCGTCCCCGGTGGCCGCGGGCGGCGGTGCCGCGTTCCTGGCCGCCGCCAGCCTGGCGTTGGTGGCGTCCAGCAGCTCCTGGGCCGCCCCGGGCACCGTCAGATCGGGCATCCGGTAGCCGCCCGCCATCGACAGCGGCCGGATCGGGGCGACCCCGTCCCCGGGCATCAGGGACCGCTCGAAGTGGCGGAAGACGTGGTCCCCGCTGGGGACGATGCGCGGGTTGGGGTCGAAGTCCATGATGGAGATGTACGGATGGGTGCCGCCGTCCATCATCGCGCGGGACAGATGGACGGTCGCGGGGCTGGTCAGGGTGGCGTTCCGGGCGGTGCCGTAGGGGAACCCCGCTTTACGGGGCGGGATCGGGGTGGCGACCAGCGCCAGCGGATGCGGGAAGGACGCGTCGCCGAGGGCGCCCTGGATCGCCTGCCGGATCTGCGCCAGCTCACCCGGGGTGCCGTTGACGCCGATGACGACGGCGACCCGGCCGTCGAAGCCGTCCAGCCCGCCGGTGACGGAGTCCAGGAAGCTCTGGAGCCCGCTCCGCAACTCTCTGTGGTTCACGATCGTGTTGACGACATAGGAGATCGGGCGGGAGTCCCCCGCGCTCTCCCGGACCCAGGTCAGATAGCCGCCATCGGTGAAGGAGCCGACCCCGCCCCCGGGAACGGCCTGGAAGGCGTCGTTGACCATCGTGTACGGCGCGGTCGGGACGCCCGCCGGGGTCCACTGATGGGCTCCGCCGGTGA
This sequence comes from Streptomyces clavuligerus, assembly GCF_005519465.1. NCBI lineage: Bacteria > Bacillati > Actinomycetota > Actinomycetes > Kitasatosporales > Streptomycetaceae > Streptomyces > Streptomyces clavuligerus. The sequence goes on from NZ_CP027858.1 coordinate 221,925, forward strand.
GGACGGGCGGCGGGTCGACCTCCATGGCGTCCAGGTGCCCGACCGTTGACTGCGGTACGGGCGTCCCGGCGCCGGTGTCGAGATCGATGGAGCGGACGGAGGGGCTTCCGTCCGTCCCGTTGTCGAGGACGCTGGGCGGCGGCGACTCCAGCTCCACGTCCATCGCGTCGTCCAGTTGACCGGTGGTGGTGGACGGCGTCGTGGGGCTGTCGGGCAGGCCCGGCTGGTAGCGGGGTTCGCGGGCGCCGCCGAGGAGGCCGCCCCGTTCGGTCCAGATCCGGCCGGTGACACTGCGGATCTCCTGACGGGTCGCCACCGGGTCGATGCCCAGGTCCCGGAGGTGGCCGAAGGTCCGGTCCGCCTCGGCCCGGGCGGTCAGCAGACTCTCCAGGGACTGCTGATAGGCCCGGGTGGGGCCGGTGGAGGCCCCGGTGCCGGGGGGCGGGGTGACCAGGTCGAGCTGGTCCTCGGCCTTGGCGAGGGCGGTGAGGGAACTCTCGTACGCGGCCCAGGCGTTGAGCCGTTCGGTGGCCCGGAGGCCGGTGGCGTCGCCGATGACGACCTGGTGCGCGGCGCGGATGCGCTGGTTCATGACCAGCGCGGCGGCCTGCCCGCCCCAGCGGCTGCCCGACGGGGCGTCCGGACCCTTCACCTTCTCCACCGCCGACAGCGACGGCAGATCGGGAGCCTGCTCGGGAACGGATATCCGCCCCTCCGGCAGGCCCCGGGCCCCGTCCACCACCTCGTCCACGGCCTCCGGGACGTCGACGGCACGTCCCTTCCCCTTGTCGAGCGCGGACGGCGACGGCAGGTCGGGAGCACTGTCCGGAACGGACGCACGGCCCTCGGGTGCGCGGATCTCGGGGCTCCGGGTGTCGGGGACCCGGGTCTCCGGGACGGACGGACGCTGCTCCGGGCCGGGGACGGGCCGCGTCTCCGGTGCGGTGCGGACGGGCTCCACGTGGCCCGGACCGGTACCGCCGCCGGCGCCGGGCGGGTCGGCCCGCCCCGTCCCCCGGCCGCCGCTCGACGCCGTGTCGGGCACGCGCTCCGGAACGGAGATCCGGGCCTCCGGCGTGACGGGCACGGGCTGCGCACCCCCGGTGGCCGAGCCGGGGGCGCCCGGGCGGTCACCCGGCCGGGCGACCAGGTCCAGGGCGCTGGTGTCGGTCCGGCCCGGGGCCACTCCGGCCCCGTCCAGCGCGGGCCGTGACGACACCCCCGGCACCGGGGTCTCCCGCGCGCTCAGCCCGACCGGGTTCCCCGGGGTCCGGGGCCCGTCGCCCCGCAGCAGCCCCAGGGCGAGATCGTGCGAGGACACCGGGGGCGGTGGCGCGGCGCTCAGGCGCGGCGCTCCGGCCGTGCCGTCGCCCACCGTCCTGATCAGGGAGCCGTCGATCGCCGCCGACGGCGGCGGGACCGCGGTCCGCGCCGCGGCGCCGGGGACCGACGGCGCGGACACCGCGCCGGTGATCGCGGACGACGGCGGAGCGGAGACCACGGCCGACGGAGCGGGCAGGGTCTGCACCGCGCCGTTGACGGGGGTGGGGGTGGGCACGGACCGCGCCGCCGCGTCACCCGCCCCGGCCAGGACGACGGCGGGCGGCGGCTGCACCCCGGCGACCGTCCCGGGCAGCGGCGGCGTCGACCCGGCCGCCATCGGCGGGGTCTGCGCGACGGCCGCCGGGCGCGGCACCGGGGCGGTCGAGGCCAGTGCCTGGGCGTCCACGGTACGGGGGGCCGCGTCCCCGATCCGCAGGGTGATCCCGTCGCCGCGGACGGAGGTCACGGCCACGTCCCCGGCGGCCAGGGCCCGCAGTTCGGGGAAGGTCAGGTCGTCCAGCGCCTCCGCGTGTCCCACGGCGGCGCGCCCGAGAGTGGCCCCGTCGCCCAGGGAGCCGACGGCCGGCAGCGGGCTGCCCGTCAGCGCGGGGCCCGGCTGGACCGTGCCGCCGACCTGGGACGGGCCGCGGGCGTCGCGCAGCAGGTCCACTGCGGTGTTCCCGGACACCAGGAGGTTGCTGTCGAGGCGGACCTGTCCCGCGGCGAAGTCGGCCTGGTGCAGGGCGATCGTGCCCGCGGACATCCCCGGCGCGGGCACGGCCAGCCCGCCGGGCGAGAGGGTCAGCCCCTGTGGCAGGGGCGGGGCGACCAGCCCGGGAGCACCGGTCGGCGGGGTGAGGAGGCCGGGGGTGCCGGTCGGCGGTGGCGTGAGGAGACCGGGAGCACCGGTCGGCGGGGTGAGCAGTCCGGCCGGGGCTCCGGTCGGCACGGTGATGGCGCCGAGACCGCCCGGCAGCGGCGGGGCGCCGAGGGAGGCCGGGAGGTGGAGCGGCGGCAGGCCGGTGATCCCGGAGAAGCCGCCGCGGGCGAGCCCCGGCCCGAGGGAGCCGAGGTCGAGCACCGGCATCCGGGCCAGGCTGAGCCCGGTCAGATCGACCGTGCCGAGCCCGCCGGGCAGCAGCAGTCCGCCGGGCCGGAAGGAGGACGGCACCAGGGAGCCGGAACCGGTGTGGGTGAACGACGGCGAGGTGCGCACCAGGGCGTCGAACTGTCCGGCGTTGACGAGGAGGCGGTGCAACTGGGGCTGGGGGATGCCGAGCACCCGCTCGGCGAAGGCCAGCCGGGCGGCGCCGCCGATGCCGAGGGCGCCCATCTCGGCGAAGTTCAGGGGGACCAGGGCGGCGAGGGTGAAGCGGCCCAGCCGCTGGAGGTTGACCGTGGTGTACGCGCCCACCTTGCCCCAGCTGCCGGTGGCGTTGGCGGTGACCCGGGCCCAGTCGTCGGTCACGGCGGTGATCAGCCCGGTCCAGCCGCCGCGCACACCGCCGCCGATGCCGCGCAGCACCGCGCCGAGGTCGATCCGCAGGGCGGGCGCGATCTTGGCCCCGACGAGCAGGGGCAGGATCACGATACGGGGCAGTCCGGTGATCGAGGCGAAGCGTCCCGCCTGGCCCCAGAGGTTGCGTCCGAGGCCGGTGAGGCCGCCGAGGCCGCCGCGCAGGCTGTTGCCGATGCCCTTGAGGAGCGCGCCGACGTTGATGCCCTTGGTGGAGGGGAAGAGGATGCCGAGGAAGGCCAGGCCCAGATCGAGTCCGGTGGCCTTGCCCTGGCTGAAGTCGACGACGGTCTTGATCAGCAGGGCCGCGTTCATGCCCCAGGCGAGGATGCCCAGGATGCCGCCGGTGAAGACGGCGATCACGGAGATGATGAGGGTCAGCCACTGGAAGGCTTCCCAGAACAGGTCGCAGTCGCTGACCGGCTGGACCATCAGTTCGCCCGCCGCCCACAGGCTGTCGCTGAGCGTACTGGCGGCGGCGTCGAGGTCCGAGCGGGCGTCCTCGGCGAGCTGGGTCAGGTTCTGCCGCTCGGGGTCGTCGTCGGACAGCCCCTGGGCGGCGGAGAGCGCCTGGTCGGCCTCGCCCTGGGCGGTGGCCATCGCGGCGGAGTAGGCGCGGACGGCGTTCTCCGCCATCCGGAAGGACTCCTCGACCCGGCCGACGAAGCGGTAGAGGTGCTCGTCCACCTGCTCCCGGAGGCTGTCGGCGGTCTTGCCGACGAAGCGCTGTCCGTCGCCCGCCGTGTTCTGGAGTTCCCGCAGTCCGTTGGTGACCGTCCCGGCGGAGAGCGCCAGTTCGCGCATCGCGTCGGCGACCTTGGCCAGGGCGTCGGTGTCGCCGGGGACGGGGTCGCCACCCAGCCCGAGAGCGCTCCAGTCGGACGGTCGTGCGGGCAACGGTGCCTCCCCTCGCGGGAGTTCGCCTCCCTTCGCGGGCGTTCATCGTACGCCCGCGCAGGGGGCCGGCGTCGGGGAGCTTGTCCACAGGGCCGCCTTTCGGCCCCGGGGTGGGGCATGATGGCGGGGCGGGGAGGAGCGGCCTCTCCGCCCCGTCCGGACGAGGGAGCACCCGTGCCCGACATCGTCGTCGACTACGAACTGCTCAACACGGTCGCGCAGAAGGCCCGGGAGCTGCGGACCCAGGTGCAGCAGGCCCGGGAGGGCCGGCCGGAGCACACCTCGTCCGAGGAGGTCGGGAGGGTGGCGGCGACCGCGATCCGTACGTACTACGCCGTCTGGAAGGATTCGTTCAAGCGGTCCGAGGAGAAGCTGGAGAAGCTGGGCAACCTCTATGAGGGGGTGGCCAAGGGCTGGGCCGACTGGGACTTCCGGCTGGCGGGCGGCGCGAGCAAGCAGGCGGCGTCGCTCGACGCCGATCTGTACGCCACCCAGAAGGAGATCTGGGACGAGTGGCAGCGGCTGGTGGCGGCCGGGCACGCCGATCCCAACGACCCCCGGGCGCCCAAGCCCCCGCCGGAGCGGCCGAGCAGTTGGACCACGAACGACGGCAGGGGCAACACCACGACGACGACCTACGAGTACGGCGCCGACGGCAAGCCCACCAAGATCACCACGACGATCACCACCAGCTCCGGGCTGAGCAGCACCGACACCACCAACTACCGCCCCGACGGCACCTATGACTCCACCGCCAAGGACGTCTACGGCAACACCACCACGACGACGGGGCAGTCCGACACCACCGAGTCGGGGAACGAGCGGACCACGAAGGACGACTTCACCAGCAAGACGGTCACGCCCGACGGCAAGGAGAGCACCACCACCGGCAGCAGCACCTCCGTCTACAACACCGCCACGGGCAACCGGGACACACGGACCTCGTACACGACGAACGGTCCGGGCGAGGACGGCGAGGAGCGCACGGTCACGGGGACCGTCCACACCACGGTGGACCGCAGCGGGAACGAGGTGGTGACCACCATCGAGGTGAACCCGGACGGCAGTGGCACCAAGACCGTGGAGACCAACGGCCGCACCGAGGAGTGGACGAGCGACAGCGCCGACGACGACTCGGGGTGGGAGCGCGAGGAGGACTGACAGGAGGCACCGGCAGCGAGCACAGAGGCCCCGGCAGGACCTGCGGGGCCGGGAGGAACGGCGACACCGGCGGGGCCGGTGGGACCGGCAGAGGGAACGACAGGTCCGCAACGACACCGACGCACAGGGAGCCCTTATGCCCTCGGGCAACATCAGTATCGACTACGCGGAGATCGTGCGGGTCGCCGGAGTGATGAACCAGGCGGTCAACGACATCAACCCGCATCTGCTCACCACGAAGACCACCGTCGAGGGACTGCTCGACAACGGTCTGTTCATGCAGCAGAGCAGCCCCGCGATGAAGGCGGCCTACGAGAAGCTGACCCTCTCCCTCCAGCAGGCGGTGGAGAGCATCAACAGCTTCGCCACCCAGTTCACCAAGATCAAGGAGTCGGTGGAGAAGATGGACGCGGAGATCGCGGCCAGCACCAACAACCCCTCCTGAACCATGGGGAACCGGCCGGGGCGGGCAGCCGACCGCCCCGGCCCCGGCGGCCGTTCCCCTCCCCCCCGATTCCCCGAAAGCCCGGCTTCCCGGATTCCCCGGACCTCCCGCGCCCCCTGCGGGACATGACCGGTCATCCGCTCTGTGAGCACCCGGCGCGGTGGCGGTGTTTTCCATGGTCAAAAACGCGCCAAGAGTCAGCAACGCGCCAGTGTTTGACGAATGAGCACCGGACTTTCACATTTTGCCGATAGGGTCCCCTTCGCAAGACGCAGCCGCGAGCGCCCACAGGGGAGTGGGTGCCGGAAGAGACCACACGGCTGCACGCACACAGGCATGACCGGTCCCCGGGACCCCGAGCTCGGTGTGTGCGACGGGGGTCCGAGGGGGGCTCAACTGTGCTGTCGGTGTTTATAGTTGCCATGTCCATGGCATTGTTCTGGATGGCGGCGTTCACGCTCTGGTGGCAGATGCATGCCTGGCGTACGCCCGAGACGCTGGCCTCGACCAGCTTCGACCGGCCCGACAGCGAGGTCGGGCTCTCCTTCTCGCTGCTGCTGCCCGCCCGGCATGAACAGGCGGTGCTGGAGCACACCATCGAGCGGCTGCTGGAGTCCACGCACACCCGCTACGAGATCATCGTGATCATCGGGCACGACGACCCGGAGACCGCCGAGGTCGCCGAGCGCGCCGCGCTCAGGGACCCGCTGCGGGTACGGGTGATCACCGACACCCATGAGAAGAAGAACAAGCCCAAGGCCCTCAACACCGCGCTGCCGCACTGCCGCGGCGATGTCGTCGGGGTCTTCGACGCGGAGGACCAGGTCCACCCGGAGCTGCTCAGCCATGTCGACCACGCCTTCACCAGCACCGGCGCCGATGTCGTCCAGGGCGGGGTCCAGCTGATCAACTTCCACTCCAGCTGGTACAGCCTGCGCAACTGCCTGGAGTACTTCTTCTGGTTCCGCAGCAGGCTCCACCTCCACGCGGAGAAAGGGTTCATCCCGCTCGGCGGCAACACCGTCTTCGTCCGCACCGACGTCATCCGGGAGGCGGGCGGCTGGGACGCGAACTGCCTCGCCGAGGACTGCGACCTCGGGGTGCGGCTCTCGTCCACCGGCAAGAAGGTCGTCGTCGCCTACGACAGCGACATGGTCACCAAGGAAGAGACCCCGGACAGCCTCATGAGCCTGCTGAAGCAGCGCACCCGCTGGAACCAGGGGTTTCTCCAGGTCTACCGGAAGAAGGACTGGCGCCGGCTGCCCAGCAGACGGCAGCGGCTGCTCGCCCGCTACACCCTGATGACCCCCTTCCTCCAGGCGTATTCCGGGGTGGTCATCCCCGTCAACATCGCCATCGCGCTCTTCGCGGACGTCCCGGTGGGCGTCGCCATCATGACCTTCCTGCCGCTGATCACGGCCATGGTCACCTTTGTCTTCGAGGTCGTCGGACTCCATGACTTCGGACAGCAGTACGGGCTGCGGGTCCGGTTCACGCACTATCTCAAGCTCATCGTGGGCGGGCCCTTCTACCAGGTGCTCCTCGCCGGGGCCGCCGTGCGCGCGGTCTGGCGGGAGCAGCGCGGGCGCAATGAGTGGGAACTCACCAGCCATGTCGGCGCGCACCTCACCGAGACCCGAGAGGCGGCCCACCGGTGACGACCACCCTGCCCACGCCGGAGGACACGACACCCGAGCGGTCCACGGGCCAGGCCACCACGACGGAGCGGACCGCGGCGGAGCGGGCCGCCGGGGACGGGTCCCCGGAGCTCCCGCCGGTGATACCGGAGCGCCGCGCCCCCGCACCGGCCCCCGCGGGCGGCGCCCGGGAATCCCGGGGATCAGCGGAGTCCGGGGAACCGGAGGAGATACCCGACGGGGTCCGGGTACGGCTGCTGCCCCGCCCCGTCGTCCGCTTCCGCGCCTCCCGCCCCGATCTGCTGCTCTGCCTGGTCCTGCTCGCGGTGATCCTGCTCGTCCAGGGCTGGAACATCACCCGCTTCCCCGCCCTCAGCGACGACGAGGGCACCTATCTCGCCCAGGCGTGGGCGGTCCAGGAGGGCCGGGGGCTCGCCCACTACACCTACTGGTACGACCATCCGCCGCTGGGCTGGATCCAGATCGCCGGACTCACCTATCTGCCCTCGGTCATCGCCCCCGAGTCGATGACCGTGGCCCCGATGCGCTCCGTCATGCTGCTGGTCGGCGCGGCCTGCGCGGTGCTGCTCTATGTCCTGGCCCGGCGGCTCTTCCTGCCCCGCTGGTCCGCGGCGCTCGCCATGCTGCTCTTCGGGCTCTCCCCGCTCTCCGTCGTCCTCCAGCGCGAGATCTTCCTCGACAACCTGGCGGTGATGTGGATACTGCTGGCGTTCTGCCTGGCGGCGTCGCCCAACCGCCATCTGTGGCACCACTTCGCCGCGGGGCTGGTGAGCGCGGTGGCGGTGCTCACCAAGGAGACCATGCTCGTGGTGCTGCCCGCGCTGCTGGTGACCATGTGGACGCACAGCCACCGTGACACCCGGAAGTTCGCGGTGACCGGCGCGATCACCGCGTGCGTGCTGATCGGTCTGTCGTATCCGCTGTACGCGCTGCTCAACCATGAGCTGTTCCCCGGCCCCGGCCATGTGTCGCTCATCGACGGCATCATGTACCAGATGGGCCGTGAGGGTTCCGGCTTCATCCTCGACCCGGGCTCGGGCTCGTACGACGTCCTCCAGTCCTGGCTCTACTACGACCGGGTGCTGCCGATCGGCGGGGTCGCCGGCGGGGTGCTGCTGCTCTGTGTCCAGCGCTGGTCGGTCACGGCGCGCGCCCTCGCCGGGCCCGCGTGCGCGGTGGCGATCCTGACCCTGGTGGCGATGCGTCCCTCGGGCTATCTCCCCGCGATGTACGTCATCCAGGGGCTGCCCTTCCTGGCGCTGGTCCTCGCGGGTGCCGCGGCGAGCGTGGTGCACGCCCTGCTGCACCGGCGGCTCCCGGCGGACCGGGACCCCGCCGCGGAGGCGGGCGCCGGGCAGCGGGCCCCGGCCGCGCCGGAGCCGGTGCGCCGGGCCCCCGCCGGGTGGCGGGAGCGGCTCACCCCGCGCCGCTGCCTGGTCGCCCTGCTCGCCGTCGCCGGGGTGGGGCTCATCGTCCCGCGCTGGGTCGACGGCAACCGGGACGCCCTCACCCTCGATGCCAACGCGTCCTATCGGGCGGCCGCCGCCTGGATGGAGCGGGAGGTGCCCGACCCGGCGTCGACCCGGGTGCTCGTGGACGACGCGCTCTGGCTGGACCTGGTGCACGACGGCTTCGCACCCGGCACCGGCGCGATCTGGTTCTACAAGGCCGACCTCGACCCGGCGGTCACCGAGACCATGCCCCGGGGCTGGCGGGACGTCGACTATGTGGTGTCCTCGCCGACGGTCCGCAGGGACGCCGTCGATCTGCCCAATGTCAGGGCGGCGCTCCAGAACTCCCGTCCCGTCGCCGTCTTCGGCGAGGGACCGGACCGGATCGAGATCCGCCAGGTCCAGGATTCCCCCGATGGAGGAGAGCGATGACCACGCCCCGTACCGACTCCGGCGCGCTCGGCGACCCGGAGCTCGGCGGCGGTGACCAGCCGGACGCCGACCCGCTCGGTGCCGCCCAGCTCGTCGAGCCGGGGGCGGTCACCCTCGTCGTCCCGACCTTCAACGAGTCCGAGAACGTCGGGGAGTTGCTGCGCCGCCTCACCGAGTCCGTGCCCGCCCGGCTGCCCTGCGAGGTGGTGTTCGTCGACGACTCGACGGACACCACCCCGGACGTGATCCGCGACGCCGCCCAGGACTGCCCCTTCCCGGTGACGGTGCTGCACCGGGAGGAGCCCGTCGGAGGGCTCGGCGGAGCGGTGGTCGAGGGGCTGCGCGGCGCGGGCTCGGACTGGATCGTCGTCATGGACGCCGACCTCCAGCACCCGCCCGCGCTCGTGCCCGAGCTGGTCGCCGAGGGCGAGCGGACCGGCGCCGATCTCGTGGTCGCCAGCCGCTATGTGCGCGGCGGCAGCCGGGCGGGGCTCGCGGGCGGCTACCGCGTCGCGGTCTCGCGGGCGGCGACCTGGCTGGCCAAGGCGCTCTTCCCGCGGCGGCTGCACGGCGTCAGCGACCCGATGAGCGGCTTCTTCGCGATCCGCCGCAGCGCCGTCGCGGGCGCGGTGTCGAACGGCGCGCTCCAGCCGCTCGGCTACAAGATCCTGCTGGAGCTGGCGGTGCGCTGCCGCCCCCGGGCGGTCACCGAGGTGCCGTTCGCCTTCCAGGAGCGGTACGCGGGTCACTCCAAGTCGACGGCGCGGGAGGGGCGGCGCTTCCTGCGGCACCTCACCGAGCTGCGGACCGCCTCGCCCCTGGCCCGGATGGTGGGCTTCGGGCTGATCGGCCTCACCGGCTTTCTGCCGAATCTGCTCGCGCTGTACGCGCTGACCTCGGCGGGCATGCACTATCTGCCCGCCGAGATCGTCGCCAACCAGTTCGGTGTGGCGTGGAACTTCCTCCTGATCGAGGTGCTGCTCTTCCGCGGCCGCCGGGCGCACCGCCACTGGGCGGACCGGGTGGGGCGGTTCGCCCTGCTCGCCAACGCCGATCTGATCCTGCGGATACCGCTGATCGCGCTGCTGGTGGGGACGGCGGGGATGACGGTGCTGCCCGCGACGGCGCTGGCGCTGCTGCTCACCTTCGTCCTGCGGTTCACGGCGACGGAGGCGCTGGTCTATCTGCCGCGGCCGGGGCGCGGTGCCGCCCGGGGCCGTACCCGGGCCTGACCGCCACAGCGCCCCCGGCCCTCCGGCGCCCCTGCCCCACCCTGCGACTCGAACACACGAACGAAAGGAGAACGCCTTGCCCTCAGCCATACGCCGGTCCCGATCCGCCGCGCTGCTGGCTGTCGCGAGCATGACCGCGGCACTGCTCGTCACCGCCCCCTCCCCCGCTTCCGCCGGGCCGAACCTGATCCGCAACCCGGGCTTCGAGACCCCCGGCGGCCCGGGGAACGACACCATGCCCGACTGCTGGAAGAAGTCGGGCTGGGGCGACAACGACGTCACCTTCGAGACCGTCCCGGACGCGCGCTCCGGCTCCGCCGCCATGAAGGTCTCCCTCACCCGGCGGGTCAGCGGCGACCGCAAGGCGCTGATCACCGAGACCCCCGCCTGCGCGCCCACGGTGGCGCCGGACCGGCAGTACGACCTGTCCCTCTGGTACAAGAGCACCACGCCCGATGTGTCGGTCACCCTCTTCCGCCGGGACTCCGTCACCGGGGCCTGGCAGTACTGGACCGACCTCAGGACCCTGCCGATCAGCGCGGACTACACGCGCGCGGAGGTGCGCACCCCCGTCGTGCCGCCGAACACGGACCGGATCAGCTGGGGTGTCTCCGTCCACGGCCAGGGCTCGGTCACCACGGACGACTACGTCATGGAGGAGGTGACCGTACCCGCGCCCGACCCGGAGTGCACCGGCACCCCCACGGAGTGCCTGAAGGGCCGCTGGGACGTCCTGCCGACGAAGAACCCGGTGCGCTCCATGCACTCGGTGGTCCTGCACAACGGCAAAGTGCTGGTCATCGCGGGCTCCGGCAACGACGAGTCGATGTTCGCGGCGGGGACCTTCACCTCGGCGGTCTACGACCCGGGGCCGGGCACCTGGAAGCAGATCCCCACCCCGGTCGACATGTTCTGCGCCGGTCATGTCCAGCTCCAGGACGGCAAGGTCCTGGTGATGAGCGGGAACAAGGGCTATCCGACGCCCGACGGCCGACTCGGCTACCAGGGCCTGAAGGACTCCTACCTCTTCGACCCGGACACCGAGCGCTACATCAAGACCAATGACATGAGCGACGGCCACTGGTACCCGTCCGCCACGATCCTCGGCAACGGCGATGTCATCACCTTCGGCGGTCTGAAGCAGGACTCGACCGGCAATGTGACGGCCGAGCGCTGGTCCGCCGCGCAGAACCGCTGGCTGCCCACCGGTCAGGTCAACCAGACCTGGTCGTTCTGGGGTCTGTACCCGTCGATGATCCTGATGCAGGACGGGCGGCTCTTCTACTCCGGCAGCCATGTCTTCGGCAACGGCACCCCCGGCACGGGCGCCTCGATCTACGACTACGACCGCAACACGATCACCGATGTGCCCGGCCTCCAGAACAAGGACCAGCGCGACGAGTCGGCGAGTGTGCTGCTGCCGCCCGCGCAGGACCAGCGGGTACTGACGATCGGCGGCGGCAACAACGAGAGCAACCCGATCGCCAACCGCCTCACCGACATCATCGACCTCAAGGAACCCAACCCGGCCTACCGTCCCGGGCCGCTGCTGCCGCAGGGCGAGGTGGAGCAGGGCGGGGTCCGGCGTCCGCAGACCGGCGCCGAGGGGAAGATGTACGTCTCGGCCGTGCTGCTGCCCGACGGGAAGGTCTTCGAGACCGGGGGCGCCCTGCACGACCGGGCCGACCCGGTGTTCGAGGCGTCGTTCTTCGACCCGGTGACCAACACCTACACCCCGGACCTGGCGAAGGACCCGGTCCCGCGCGGCTACCACTCCTCGTCGTTCCTGCTGCCCGACGGCCGGGTGATGTCGGTCGGCGACAACCCCGGCAACAACACGTACAACCACAATGTGTCGGTCTACACGCCGCCGTACCTGCTCAAGGGGGCGCGGCCGGAGATCACCTCCGTCCCCGACGACCGCTGGAACTACGGGGATGTCCAGCGCATCACCGTCAACCGTCCCATCGCCAAGGCGGAGTTGATCCGTCCGGCGGCGGTCACGCACTCCTCGGACCCGAACCAGCGGTTCGTCGATCTGCCGCTGACCGTCGACGGCAACACCATCGACCTCAATGTGACCAGCAACCCCCATCTGGCCCCGCCCGGCTGGTACATGCTCTTCGCCGTCGACGCGAACGGCATCCCGTCGGTCGCCCGCTGGGTGCATCTGGGACCGCAGACCCCCGGGGCCTCCCGGCACGCGTCCCACACCCCGTCGGCGCATGTCCACGACTTCGCCGACGCGTTGGCCAAGCCCGCCAAGAAGCCGCTGAAGAAGCGGGACTCGGCCCCGGTGAGCCCGTCGGTCACGGGCTGCGAGCGGGCCTACGGCGCGGCGGGGGTCTGTGTGCCGACCGCCTTCCCGAAGACGGTCGCCCCGACGGCCGAGGCGCGCTGCGACTGGCTCGCGGACCGGAAGTACGGGCGGCTGAAGGTCAACGGCGGCCGTGACCCGCTGCGGCTGGACCGCGACCGGGACGGGACCGCCTGCGGAAAGGGGGATCTGCGGCGCGGCTGAACCCCCGGCCCGGGGGCACCCCGCCCCCGGGCCGTGTGGCGGCGGACGCCCCCGGCCGGACTCCCCTCCCTGGGTCCGGCCGGGGGCTTCCCCGTACGGCGGTCCCGGCCGCCCCGGGGGGCAGCGCTCCCAGCGGTCTCAGTGGGCTCAGCGGCGGATGGGGCACTGGGCCCTGGTCAGCGGACGGGCGTCCCCCGCCTCCCTGGCGCACAGCGTCCTCGACAGGGCCGACCCGTCGGCGGCGCCCCGTACCTCGTTCAGCACGATGCTGTGGCCCTGGCGGTCGGCGTAGGGCCGGGCCCCGGTGAAGTCGATGGTGCCGGTGGCCATGTTCCACAGCCGGACCGTGCGCAGGTTCACCCAGGTCGCGGCGCGGCTCTGCACTTCGCCGCCCCGGCTCGCGGCCCGGTGCAGCGCCTGGGTGGCGTCGTGCGCGAGGGCGGCGTGGCCGCTCGCGAGGGCGGGGTTCGCGGGCGTGACGGGCGCCGCCATGCCGAGCGGCCCCAGATACCGTGTGGCGTTGCGGTAGAAGAGCGTGGAGCGTTCGGGCACCAGCGCGGCCAGAGCCACATGGTAGAGCGTGACGCCGGAGGTCACGCCCTCCCCGTCGACGGAGAACGTGGCCTTGGAGAGATCGTCACCGGTGAGGACCGAGATCGCCCGGCGGGCGCACCCCTCCTCCATGTTGAGCCGGGTCATCAGCGGGGGCACGTCCTCCACCCGGCCCGCGTAGTAGATCACCGACGGGACCCGGGGGCCGCGGCAGAACTGCTCGGCGTGCGCCTCCAGCGCGGGGCGGCCCGCCTTGAGGGCATAGCGGCGCTGCGGCAGCAGCGTGTACCCGTTCTCCTCCAGCATCCGCTGGGCGTACCGGGCCTGTTCGTCCGTGTAGAGGTCGTCCGTCCGCTGGGTGTCGCGGGCGAGGACGAGCGCGTACTGCCGCTTCCCCGGGGTGCGGAGCTGCCCGGCGACCAGGCCCAGCAGTTCGACCTGCCACTCGTCGGTGGCGGCGAGACTGAACCAGTTGGCGAACTCGCGCGGGAGGTAGGTGGCGGAGTTGGCGCCGGAGACGACGGGCAGTTCGGCGTCGCGGAGCCTGCGGGTCGTCTCCCGGCTGGACCGCAGATCGCGGCCCGCCCCGATGACGCCCACGACGGTCGGATCGGTCCGCGCGTACCGGGCGACGGCGGCGGCCGTCCTCGTCTGGTGCCGCATGTCCTCACCGCCGTTGGCGATCAGTACCCGGAGCTGCACGGTGGTGTTCTCATTGATGGCGCGCTGGGCGAGATGGACCCCGGCCAGCTCCTCCAGGCCCTGCACCGGGGGAGAGTGCGTGGAGTGCTCACGGGTGGCGGCGCTGAGGGGGCCCACGTAGACCACGGTGACATGGTTGCCGGGGTGCTCGGCGAGCACCCGCGCGTTCTCGGTACGGACGCTCTCCTCCAGGTCGCGCAGGCTCCAGGGCACCTGGTCCCGGCGCGGGACGCCCTCGGGCAGCCAGTCGGCGAACCGCACCGCTCCGGTGGCGACGCCGACGCACTCGACGGGGCCCGGGGCCGTCCGCGCGCGCTCGGTGTACTCGTTCGCCGTCAGCAGGGAGGAGGAGCAGTACCGTTCGTCCAGTTCGGCGGAGCGCAGCCAGACACCGCCGGCCAGCAGGACGAGCACCAGGGCGAGACTGTGCAGCGACCACAGTATCCGGGCGGCGGTGGGGCGGTTCGCGGCCCTGACGCAGTGCCGCCGTCCGTCGGCGGGCGGCACCAGCCGGTCCCCCGGCAGGGGCACCTTGATCACCCAGGGGAGTTCGGACAGGGCGCGGCTGGGCGACTGCCCGGCCCGCAGATTGCGGCCCCACTCCTGGTACCAGGTCCACGGGGCCGTACCGGGCGCGGAGACCACGCCGCGCAGGAGCCGCCCGACGTCCTCGACCCGGACCGAGGCGATGATCAGCAGCGGGTCCAGCTCGCTGCGGCGGCTGCGGACATCGCTGACCGCCTTGATCAGCGCTATGCCGCCGTTCTCGGCGCTCGCCCGCGGCAGGACGAGCACGGGCGGCCGGGGCCGCTTGAAGCCCCTCAGGTCCCAGCTCCACCAGCGGTGGTTGTCGCGCAGATCCTCGCAGAGGGCGAGGACGTAGAGCTGGAGCTGGAAGTCCTCCTCCGTCTTCAGCGCCTCCGCCACATCGTGGGCGCGGGCCGCGATGGCCTGCCGGGAGCGGAAGGGGCGCAGCAGGGAGACCTCCGTCGGGCGGCCCGGCGAGGCCGCCCGCAGAAAGGTCGTGCCCATGAACCAGCGGCTCTCCCGGCGCAGCCACAGGAAGAGCGGGGTCCGGCCGGGGAGCACCAGGTCGAGGAGGAGGAAGAGCAGCAGGAAGCCGATGCCGGAGGCGAGCCCGATGGTCCAGTCGCCGCGGGCGAGGAGCGCGGCGACCACGGCGGCGACCACGGCGACCAGACCGGCGGGGAGGATGTGCGCCATGTTCGACAGGGGCAGCCGGGCGGTCCACCCGGGGGCGTCCTTCGGCCGCCAGCGCCGGCGGGCGAGGTTGCCGAGCAGGCTGCGCCCGGGGTCGGTCCGGGCGCCCGCGGCGTCCCCCCTGGGCGGTCGGGGCCAGTCGGCGTGGAGGTCGTCGACGGCGTCCTCGATGGCCTGTACCAGCCGCAGCCGGGGGAAGGAGTAGCGCCGGTAGAGGGCGCGCCGCCCGTCCCAGCGCTTGGGGTTGCCGAGGTCGCGGACGAGTGCGGCGGCCCTGCGGACCTCTCCGTCGCCCGCCTGGACATCGGGGGCCATGGCGCAGCGGGACCCGTGCATGTCGTGTCCCGTGTACAACTCCTCCACCAGGGCGACGGCCCGCTCGTCGTCGGCGGCGTCCTCGGCGTGGAGGACGACGACCGGCATGGGGGGCCTGCTGCCCCGGAAGTCCCGGACGAGCTGCTCCAGCCTGCGCTGGACGTCGACTCCCGCGCCCGTGGACATGCCGTGCCGCCCTTCCGGGCACTGTCTCAGCTCACGGTTCTCGTTGCTCACGTCCGCCCCCGTTCCGTGTCCGCCGCCTCTTGAGCCGGATGACGACGCTAGCGGGCGGTGGCGGCAGGGGTCGCGGTCTCGGACAAGGTCCACTCTCCATCTGTACTACGGCAGATGACGGACGGGTGGGCGTACAACTGTCCGATACAGCCGCCGGGAGCTGGGCCGCAGGGTCCGGATCGGCTCCGGAACGGGGTCTGCGATGATCGGGCGGAACGGGAGGGGAGCGCCGGGTTCCGGCCATGGCCGTCGCTGCCGGTGCCGGCCTCCCCGCGCGTTGCGGCATCCGCGTCCCTGTCCGTTCCGCGCTCCGCGTTCCGTATCCGTTGCCCGTTGCCCGTTGCCCGTTGTCTGTTTCGGCATCGGCATCGGCATCGGCATCCATATCCGCATCCGAGGAGTCCACCGGTCCATGGCCCAGCACCCGCCCGTACTGTTCACCGCCGTCCGCACCGAGGACGGGCGCCTGCGCGATCTCCTGGTCGAGGACGGCCGGATCGCCGCGTACGACCCGCCGGAGCCGCCCGCCGGAGCGAGCACCGTGGACGCCCGGGGCGCCCTCGCGCTGCCGTCGCCCGTCGACGCGCACATCCACCCCGACAAGACGACCTGGGGCGGCCCCTGGCTGAGCCGTGAACCCGCGCACTCGCTGCGCGATCTCATCGAGGGCGACGTCCGGGCGCGGTCCCGGATTCCCGCGCCGGTCGCGGAGCGGGCCGGGGCCCTCATGGACCAGGCGGTCGCCCGGGGCACCCGCGCCTGGCGGGCCCATGTGGACGTCGCTCCGGTGCACGGCCTCTCGGGCGTCCACGGGGTGCGCGCGGCGGCCGACGCCCGCGCGGAGCTGCTCGACGTCCAGATCGTCGCCTTCCCCCAGCTCGGCCTCGTCAGCAGGCCCGGCACCGCCGAACTGCTCGACCGGGCCCTGTCCGAGGGCGCCGACATCCTCGGCGGGCTCGACCCGCTGGGTGTCGACGGGGACCTCGACGGCCCGTTGGACTTCCTCTTCGAGACGGCGCTGCGCCGCGCGGTGCCCCTCGACATCCATCTGCACGACGGCGGGCCCGCCGGGCTGCGCCAGGTGGCGGAGATCGCCCGCCGTACGGTCGCGGCGGGGCTGTCGGGTCAGGTCACCCTCAGCCATGTCTTCTGTCTGGCCGAGCTGGCGGGCGCCGAGCTGGAACGTACGGCGGATCTGCTGGCCGGGGCGGGGATCGCGCTGACGACCTGCGCGCTCGGCGCGGACCCGGTCCTGCCGACCGGGGCGCTCACCCGGCGGGGGGTGCTGGTGGCGGCGGGCTCCGACGGGGTCCGTGACGCCTGGAGTCCCTTCGGCGACGCGGACATGATCCACCGGGCCCATCTGCTGGCGTACCGCACGGACGCCCGGACCGACGCCGAACTCGACGCCTGCTACCACGTCGTGGCGCACGGCGGGGCGGCGCTGCTCGGCCTGCCCGCGTCGCGGCTCGCGGTGGGCGACCCCGCCGACTTCGTGCTGCTGTCCGCCGGGTCGCTGCCCGAGGCGGTGGTCGACCGGCCGCTGCCCCGGCTGGTGGTCCGCGCGGGCCGGGTCGTCGCCCGCGACGGACGGCTGGTCTGAGACGACGGCGGCCTCCGGGCGCGCACACGCGGGCCCCCGGACGCCGGTGGGCGGCCGGGGGCCTGTGGGACGGTGCCCCGAACGGGCGGGGCGGCGGGAATCAGGCGCGGCGGGCTGCCGCCGCGCCCGGGATCTCCCTGGTCACTTCTTCGGCTGCTGCTTCTCCTGCTGCTCCTTGCGCTTCTCCTTGATGCGCACCGTCTCCTTGCGCACCTCGGCCTGGGTGGCGCGCTCGCGCACCAGCCACTCCGGGGCATCCTGCCGCAGGGCCTCGATCTGCTCGGTGGTGAGCGGGTCGGTGATCCCGCCGCGCGCGAGACCCGAGATGGAGATCCCGAGCCGGGCGGCGACCACCGGACGCGGGTGCGGCCCGTCACGGCGCAGATCGCGCAGCCACGCGGGCGGGTCGGCCTGGAGCGCGTTCAGCTCGTCGCGGGAAACGACCCCCTCCTGGAACTCCGCGGGGGTGGCTTCGAGGTACACACCCAGCTTCTTCGCCGCCGTGGCGGGCTTCATGGTCTGGGCGCTCTGGTGCGACGTCATGAGGTCAAGGATATCGAGTGCGGCCGGTGGCTCTGACCACGCACGGTAATCTGGCCTTGTGACAGCCTCGGAGACAGCCCCCGCCTCCCCCGTGTTCCGGCTCGCCTACGTTCCGGGTGTGACCCCCGCCAAGTGGGTGAGGATCTGGCGCGAGCGGCTGCCGGACGTCCCCCTGGAGCTGGTCCAGGTCACGGTCGCGGCGGCGCCCGCGCTGCTGCGCGAGGGCGGCGCGGACGCGGGTCTGGTGCGGCTGCCGGTGGACCGCACGGTGTTCAGCGCGATCCCGCTCTACACGGAGGCCACCGTGGTGATCGTGCCGAAGGACCATGCGATGGCGGCGGTGGACGAGGTGTCCCTGGCGGACCTCGCGGACGACATCGTGCTGCACCCGCTCGACGACTCCCTCGGCTGGGAGACCCCGCCGGGACGGCCCGCGATCGAGCGCCCGGCGACGACGGCGGACGCCGTGGAGCTGGTGGCGGCGGGCATCGGACTGCTGGTGGTCCCCCAGTCGCTGGCCCGGCTGCACCACCGCAAGGACCTGACCTACCGGCCCATCGTGGACGCCCCGCAGTCCTCCGTGGCCCTGTCCTGGCCGCAGGAGGCCACCACCGACCGGGTCGAGGACTTCATCGGGATCGTGCGCGGCCGGACGGTCAACAGCACCCGGGGGCGCCGTCCCGAGGAGGCACAGGAGAAAGCGGCCCGGAAGCCCGCGAAGCCCGCCGCGGGCGGCCGGAGCCCGAAGGGCGGGGGCACCGCGAGGACCGCGCAGCGGCGGTCCGGCCCGGGCGGCGGCGCCAAGGGCTCCCGAGGCGCCTCCGGCCGCGGCGGCGGTGGCCGCGGCAAGCCCCGCCGGGGCTAGCTCCGGCTCAGGGAACGGGACTGGTCGGGGCACCTCCCGCCCGAGGCGAAGCACCGCGCGGTGAACACCTTCCGGCGGGACGGAGTGCCGTGACACGGCGGACAAGCCCGGCGGGACCCGGCCCTCCACCCCGGGAACCGACCGGGCCGGATCACCGAGCGGGCCCAAGCCGGGGACGCCCCCGCCCGCGGAGAATCACCGCGCGGTGGACACCTTCCGGCGAAGGCACCGCCCACACCGTCGAACCCGGGCGACCTACCGTGGCACGGCGCACAAGCCCGGCGGGACCCGCCCCCCACCCCGGGAACCCAGCGGGCCCAAGCCGGGGACACCCCCGCCCGGGGAGAATCACCGCCCGGTGGGCACCTGCCGACGAGGGCACCCGCCATGCCGTCGGGCCCCGGGCGACCTACCGTGCCACGGCACACAAGCCCGGCGGGACACCGCAGACACGGCCTGGCTCCCGCCCCTGGCGGAAGCACCGCGCGGTGGGGCACCCGCGCGTGCGCAGGGGGATGGCGGCCGACGACAGTACGGGAGCGCCTCCCCCCTGTGTCGTCGGCCGGGCCCGGCGAGATCCGGCGGACAGTCCCAGGGCGGGCCCGGCCGTCGCGTCCGGGGTCGTTCCTCGTCGTTCCCCGTCGTTCCCCGTCGTTCCCCGTCGTTCCCCGTCGTTCCCCGTCGTTCCGTCGTTCCGTCGTTCCCCCAGGGGCGCACCACCGGGTCGGCGGGCCCGTGCGCCGGCGGCCGATGCCGCAGGGGCGAGTTCGGCGAAGCCCCGCCGGTGGGCAGCGGGGCGTGGAATGATCCTGCGGGCACGGACCGACCGAGCGGCGGTGGGAGAGCGCGATGTGCCGCACGCCGTACGACAGCGGCTGAGGGTGTATGCGCTACTACCTGTATCTTTCCGGCGCCAAACTGGACATGCTGTACGGGCAGATCCCGGCGGGGCTGCTGCGGCGGCTCGCGGTCGAGGCGAAGCTCGATCTGAAGGTCGTCAGCCTCGCGGTGCAGTCGCCGCGCGCGGAGCTGAGCGTGTACGACCGGCTGGGGCTCGTCGAGTCGTATCTGGAACGCGAGTCCGAGGTGAGCTGGATCACCGATCCCTCGTCCTGGTTCCGGGGCGATCTGGACCTCCAGATCGCCGGGTACGGCCGCGCCGAGGGCCCGGTGTTCATGACGGGTCGCGAGGGCGACACGGTGGTGGCGCTGATCGGCTCGGCCCACCATCTGGTGGGGCAGCGGCCCGTGCCCGAGTCGATCCCGGTGAGTCACTCCGCGCTCCCGTCGCTCTTCCGGCTGCTGCCCGACCGGCACGGGGAGGGCCCGGCGTACGGAGGTCCCGGGGAGGCCGAGAGTCTGGCGCAGGTCGTCGCCTTCGGCCGCGGGCTCAAGGAGCCCCCCGTCTACTGCGAGTTCCTGGCCCGGCGGCTGCTGCGGTCCACCGTCCGCGGGGACGACGGGCGGGAGCTGGAGATCGTCATCGGTACGCCCCTGTATGTGGCGCAGGGCGAGGACGAGGACCGGGGGCGCTGAGTGGCCCCCGGCGCCGACATCGCCCGGCTGCGGGTGGACGGTGACGCGGCGGGGCTGTACCGGGCGGTGGACAGCGACGACTCCGCGACCGCGTACGGCGCCGTGGCGCTGCTCGGCGATCTCGCGGCCGGTGACGCGGCGGCCGTCGGTCTCCTGCTGGAGATCGTCCGGCGGCCGGATGTCTTCCGGATCGGGCTGCGGCTGCGGGCCGCGTCCGCGCTCGGGGAGCTGCGGGAGCCCCGCGCGGTCCCCGCGCTCCTGGCGATGCTGTCACCGCCGGAACGGGGCACCGCCGAGGACGTCCGCCGCCGGAGGGCCGTCGTCGGCGCGCTGGCCAGGATCGGGACGCCGACGGTGGTCACCGAGCTGATACGCCGGGCGGCCGCGGGCATCGACTCCCCCTGGGTCCTGCCGCACGCGCTGACGCGGCTGCGGGCCCCGGAGGCGGTCCCCGCGCTGCTCTCCGCGCTGGACCGGCTGCCGCCGGGAGACCCTCCGGCGTGGGTACGCCTGGTCCGGGCGCTGGGCCGGCAGGGTGATCCGCGGGCCGGGGCCGCACTGCTGGGGCTGCTCGGGACGGAGCTTCCGGCGCCGGTGGTGCGCCGGGAGATCCTGAAGGCGCTGGACGGGCTCCCGGCGGCGTGCCTCTCCGGTCTGCTGGACCCCCGGGCCGCGGCCCTGCTCCGGCCCGATCTGCGGGACCCGTCCCCCCGTACGGGCCCGCTCGCGGCCGGGCTGCTGGCCAGGAGCCCGGCAGGCCGCGCCGAGCTGCGCGGGGCGCTGGAGGAGGCGGTGCGCGGGGGCCCGGGGGCGGGGCTTCCCGTCACGGTGGTGACGCGCTGTCTGACCGCGCGGGGCGGACGGCCGGAGCCGTGCGACGGGGACGGGGGCAGGGGCGGCGGGGACGCGGATCTCCTGGCCCGGCTGCTCCGGGACGCCCCGGCACCGCTCGTGCGCCGGCACGCCGCCGCCGCGCTGGCCGCCGTCGGCGGTGCGCGGGCGGTGGACGCGCTGACGGCCGCCCTCGGCGACGAACGGATCACCGAGGCCGTGGCGGAGATCGTCGCCCGGCTGCCGGACCCGCCCGTGGACCGGCTGCTCGCTCTGCTCACCGGGGACGGGGCCGCCGCCCGCCGGGGCGCCGCCGTGGCACTGGGGCGGCTGGGGTGCGCCGAGGCGGCCCCGGCGCTGCTCGCGGCGGTGGACGGGGTGGACCCGGCCGGGGTGCGGGCCGCCGTCGACGCGCTCGGGGCGCTGCGGTACCGTCCCGCCGTCCCGTATCTGGCCGTCCTGGCGGCGGACACCGGGGAGCCGGGCACGGTCCGGGCCCGGGCCGTGCGCGCCCTGGGGCTGATCGGTGCCGCCGGGGCGCTGCCGGTGGTCCTGGCGGCGGCGCGGGACCCCAGGGGCGTGGTGCGCGCCCGGGCGGCACAGGCGCTGGGCGCCTTCGCGGTGCCCGAAGCGGCCGAGGCCCTGGGCGCGCTCGCCGCCGGGGACGCCGATCCCGATGTCGCCCGCGCCGCCGCCCGCGCCCTGGGCCGGATCGGCGCCCCCGCCCTGCCCGTGCTGGGCGGGCTGGCGGCACGGCCCCGGCCGGACGGCGGCCCCCTCATGGACGACGTGGTCGACGCGCTCGCCGAATGCCCCGGCGGCGCGGCGGACGCCGTGCTGAACCGGCTGGTCACCGACCTGCCGCCCGGCCCGGCCCGGGTCCGCGCCACCGGTGCGCTGAGCGGACGGCGTGTGCCGGAGGCCGTGCCCGCGCTGGCGGCGCTCCTGCTCGACGACCGGGAGTACGCCGGTCACGCGGACGCCCTGCGGGGGCTGGCCGCGATCGGCGGGGAGCCGGCCACCGGGCATGTCCTGGCATACTGCCGGAGGTTCCCCGAACGCCTGGAGACGGCCCGCGGGGCCCTCGGTCTCCTCGCCCGGCGCGCCCCGGCGTCCTGACCCGCGCAGCTCCCGTTCCGTATCTCGGTCCTGGCCCGGTGCGGCCGGGCCCGTCAGGCCGGGGGACGGTTCCTGACCGGCGCTTTCCGGCGGCGGCGCAGCACGGCGCGGGCCGTGGCGAGCACCGTCCGGCACCGCCTCCGCGCCGGGAGCTCCCCGGCGGCCGGGATCCCGGGCGGTCAGGACGTCAACAGGTCAGCGGTCAGGACGTCAACAGGTCAAGGGTCCGGTCCACATCGTCCCGCGTGGTGGAGAGGTGGAAGGAGCAGCGGAGCCGGCCGCCGCGGACGGAGGCGACGACCCCGTGTGCGGCGAGGCGTGCGGCGGTGCCGTCGGGGACGTCGAGGGAGACGATCGCGGAGTCGCCGGGCGGCAGGCCGAGGCCGGCGCGGAAGCGGTTGGCGAGGGCGAGGTCATGGGCGTGGACGCGGGGGACGCCGATGTCGTCGAGGAATTCCAGCGCGGGGGCCTGTCCCGCCCAGGAGGCCCACGCGGGCGGGGTGTCGAGCCGCCGGGCATCCGTGGCGAGGCGCAGCGGGGTGCCGTAGATGGAGCCCCAGACGTCCTTGCCCGCGTACCAGTTGGCGCCGACGGCGGGCACCTCCGCCAGTGCCTCCTCCGTCCCGGTGAGGAAGGCCGTGCCCCGGGGGCCGAGGAGCCATTTGTAGCCGCCGCAGACCAGCAGGTCGATCCGGTCGACGGGCAGCGGCAGCCAGCCCGCGGCCTGGGTGGCGTCCACCAGGACCCGGGCCCCGTGGGCCGCCGCCGCGTCGAGGATGCGGCCGAGCGGGGCGAGGGAGCCGTCGGCGGACTGGACGGCGGAGACGGCGACCAGGTCGGTGCCGTCCTCCACGGCGTCGGCGAGCCGGTCCAGGGGCACCGCGCGGGCGCTCACCCCGCGTTCGGCCGCCACGAGGAAGGGGAAGAGCAGCGAGGTGAAGTCGCCCTCCGCCAGCAGGACCCGGGTCCCGGGGCGCAGCCCGGCGGCGATCATGCCGACCGCGGGGGCGACCTGGGAGCCGATGGCGACCCGGTGCACGGGGACGCCGAGGAGGCGGGCGAAGGCGGCCCGGGAGCGGTCGACGGCCCGGTCCGTGGCGGCGAGGTCCAGCCGTCCGGCCGCGCGGTCGTGTTCGGCCGCCAGCGCCGCCCGGTGGGCGGTGGTCGGCGGCAGTCCGTAGGTGGCGGTGTCGAGGTAGTGGTTCGTGTGCGCGAAGCAGTGCGTGAACGACTCCATGGGGGCATCGTGCAGGACGGGCGGAGCGGCGGGCAATCCATGATCGGCACGGTTCGTCCCGCACTCAGGGGCGCGGCGCACCGCGTCCGATGCGGTGCAGCCGCAGCGCGAGCTGGATCTCCAGGGAGCGGGCCGGGGTGTTCCAGTCCCGGCCGAGGAGGTGGGCGACCCGGTCGAGACGCTGGACGACGGTGTTCACATGGACGTGCAGCGCCTCCTTGGCGCGGGCGAGACTGGCGCCCTCGCCGTAGTAGGCGTCGAGGGTGCGGACGAGTTCGGTGCCGCGGCGGCGGTCGTAGGCGAGGACGGGTCCGAGGACGCTGTCGACATAGCCGCCGACGTCGGTGCGGTCGCCGAGCAGCACACCGAGGAAGCCGAGTTCGCCGGGGCCCGCGCCGTCCCCGGTGCGGCCGAGGGCGTGCAGGGCGTCGAGGCAGCGCCGGGCCTCGGCGTGGCTGTCGGGGAGCCGGTCGGGGCCGGTGGCGGACCGTCCGGCGCCGACGGTGACGGGCGCGCCGACGGCGGCGGTGAGTTCCCCGGCCAGTTCCCGGGCGAGCGGGCCCGGTTCGGGCTCGGGGACGAGCAGCACCGGGCGGCCGTCGTGGGTGCCCGCGAGTCCGCCGAGGCGCCGGGCCCGGCGGGTGGTCTCGCCGGTGAGCCGGGCGCGCAGCGCCGTCTCGCAGTCGAGGACGAGGACCGCGTGGGGGCGGCCGAACAGGTCGACGCCGAGCCGGCGGGCGCGCAGGGCGAGGCTTCCGGCGTCCCGGTGGCCGTCGGGGCGTCCGGCCGGGGTGGTGAGCAGATCGTCGAGGAGTTCGCCGCGGACCCGGTCCTCGGCCTCGGCCACGGAGCGGCGCAGCAGCATCAGCAGGGCGGTGACGAGTCCCGCGCGTTCGAAGAGACGGCGGTCGGCGTCGGTGAGCGCGGGTCTGCCGACGAGGACGAGGCTGCCCAGCAGGGTGGAACCGGCGAGGACGGCGCAGATCCAGGTGGAGTCGGCGGGGACGGCCCGGCCGCCCGCGCGGGAGGCGTCGATGCCCTCGGGCGAGGGAGTGACGGGGTCGCAGCCGACCCGGGCGAGTTCGGCGCCGTCGGCGTCGTGGACGGCGAGCCCGCCGCCGAGCAGCACGGCGATCTCCTGGGCGACGTCGTCGATGCCGCCGCCGCGCAGGACCAGGTCGGTGAGCCGGTCGTGGGCGTCGGCGGCGCGGCGGAGGGCTTCGCTGTGGGCGCGGGCGCGTTCGTTGGCGGCGTTCAGTTCGACGAGCGCGGAACGGGTCTCCTCCAGGAGGCGGGCGCCGTCGATGGCGACGGCGGCGTGGTCGGCGAGGGAGGAGAGCAGGGCGATGGCGTCGGGGGTGAAGTCGCGCAGGGTGCGGTCGGCGGCGAACAGTACGCCGATGACCCGGGTGCCGACCCGCAGGGGCACCCCGAGGATGCCGCGCAGCCCTTCCTCGCGCACTCCTTCGTCGATGGCCCCGGTGTGCAGGAAGCGGTGGTCGTCGCGGTAGTCGGTGCTGGCGTAGGGGCGGGCGGTCTGGGCGACGAGCCCGCCGAGCCCTTCGCCCATGCCGAGGCGCAGTTGCTGGAAGGTGGCCGAGACGGAGCCGTCGGTGACGCGCATATAGGTGTCACCGGCGGCGGGGTCGTGGAGGGTGAGGTAGGCGAGGTCGGTGCCGAGGAGGGTGCGGGCCCGGTGGACGATGGCGCGGAGCACGGCGTCGAGGTCGCGCAGGGCCGCGAGGTCGCCCGCGGTGTCGAACAGGGCGGCGAGTTCGGCCTCCCGCCGCCGGTGCTGGGTGAGGGTCCGGTGGATGTCGTGGGCGACGCGGGTGGCCTCGTCCACGGCGGCCTGTTCCCGGGGGCCCGCTCCGGCCGCGCGCGCCCCGGCGGCCGGACGGCCGAGCCGTTCGCCGGGGGCGCCGGAGGCCAGCAGGTCCAGCAGTTCGCGCAGGGCGGCGGCGACGGTCGGTGGACCGGCGCCGGGGCGCCCGTTCCCGGACGGGTCGTCACCGGGCGCGCGGGGGGCGGGCGGTGCGGGGTCGGTGCGTTCCTTCACGGTGGCCATGGTGGCAGCCGTCGTCACCCCGGCGGCAGCCACCCCCCCCGGGTACGGCGGACCGGGAGCGGGGAGCCGGGCCCGTACCGGTGCCGCCGTACCGGGACGGGGCGGGACGGCGCGGGCTCACTTCGGGTCGGTTCCGGCGCCACGGGCCTCGCGTACGGGCCCGGCGGAGGCGTCCCCGGCCCCGGCCCGCGCGGGCACGGGCGCGGGCTCCGGTGCGGCGGGGCGGCTCAGATCGCGTCCCCGTGTCTCCCGCACCACGACGGTGGTGAGGGTCGTGACGATCGCGGCGGCGCTCAGATAGAGGGCGACGGGGCCCGCCGAGTCGTAGTCCTTCAGCAGTTCGACGGCGATGATGGGCGCCAGTGCCCCGGCGACGATGGTGGCGAGCTGGGAGCCCATCGAGGCGCCGGAGTAGCGGATCTCGGTGTCGAACATCTCGGAGATGAAGGCCGCCTGCGGCCCGAGCATGGCGCCGTGGAACAGCAGCCCCACCGTCACCGCCAGCGTGATCACCAGGAAGGACCCGGTGTCCACGAGGGTGAAGAAGGCGAACGCCCATCCGGCCATGCCGACCGATCCGATCAGGGTCACCGGTCTGCGGCCCCACCGGTCGGAGAGCGCCCCCCACAGCGGAATGGTGAGGAAGTGGAGGGCGGAAGCGATCAGTACGGCGTTGAGGGCGGTGCTCTTGGGCAGGTCGAGATGGTTGGTGACGTACACCAGGAGGAAGGAGGTGAGGATGTAGTAGGAGACGTTCTCGCCGAACCGGACGCCCATCGCGCCCAGCACCTCGCGCCGGTTGCGGCGGAACACCTCGACGACCGGCGCCTGGCGCTTGACGCCGCGCGCCGCCGCGGCCTCCGCCTTCGCCCGGGCCTCCAGGAAGACGGGGGACTCGGAGACCGAGACGCGAATCCAGAGCCCGATCGCCACGAGCACCCCGGAGAGCAGGAAGGGGACGCGCCAGCCCCAGGACTGGAAGGCCGCGTCGGACTGGACGGAGGCGAGCAGCGCCAGCACTCCGGTGGCGAGGAGGTTGCCGCAGGGGACTCCGGCCTGGGGCCAGGAGGCCCAGAAGCCGCGGTGCCGGTCGCCGCCGTGTTCGGAGACGATCAGCACGGCGCCGCCCCACTCGCCGCCGAGTGCGAAGCCCTGTACCAGCCGCAACACGGTGAGCAGGATCGGCGCGGCGACCCCGATGGAGTCGTAGGTGGGCAGCAGGCCCATCGCGAAGGTCGACCCGCCCATCAGCAGCAGGCTGAGCACCAGGAGTTTCTTGCGGCCGATCCGGTCGCCGTAGTGGCCGAAGACCAGACCGCCCAGCGGACGGGCGGCGAATCCGATGGCGTAGGTGACAAAGGCGATGAGGGTGCCCACCAGGGGGTCGTCGGTGGGGAAGAAGACGGTGTTGAAGACCAGCGCGGCGGCGGTGCCGTAGAGGAAGAAGTCGTACCACTCGATGGTGGCGCCGATCAGGCTGGCGCCGACGATGCGGGTGATACCGCCGGAGGTCTGGCGGCCGTCCGGCGCGGCGGTGGTACGGGCGTCGTCAGTCATGGGTCATCACCGGTTCCGGGTGCGGGGCGGAAGGGACACGGGAGCACGGAGCAGGGGCCGGGCACGGGCGCGGGCGCGGAACACAGGGGCCGGGCACGGGCGGGGAACGGGGGAGCGCGGAGCGGGCGGGAGCACGGGCGGGCGGACAGGCGGGAGAACGCGCGGACGCTGAAGCACGGAAGCGCCAAAAGAGCGGAATGGCAAGAGGGCGTGGCGGCTCAGGTGGCGGTCCAGCCGCCGTCGACCGGCAGTGAGGCACCGGTGACGGCCCCGGCGTGCTCGCCGCACAGCCAGACCACGAGCGCGGCCACCTCCTCGGCCGCGAGCAGCCGTTTGACGGGCGAACGGGCCAGCAGGACCCGGGAGACCACCGCGTCGGCGCCGATCCCGTGGACGGCGGCCTGATCCGCGATCTGCCGTTCGACCAGCGGGGTACGGACATACCCGGGGTTGACGCAGTTGCTGGTGACGCCGTGGGGCGCGCCCTCGACGGCGGCGGCCTTGCTCAGCCCCTCCAGCGCGTGCTTGGCCGTGACATAGGCGCTCTTGAAGGCGCTCGCCCGCAGCCCGTGGACGCTGGAGATGTTCACGACCCGGCCCCAGCCGCGCGCGTACATGTGCGGCAGGGTGCGGCGCAGCAGCAGGAACGGGGCGGTGACCATCACCTGCTGCATCCGGGCGAACAGCTCCGGCGGGAAGTCGACGAGGGGCGCCACATGCTGGAACCCGGCGTTGTTGACGAGGATGTCGACGGCGGTGGGGAGTGTGTCGATCGCGGCGGGATCGGCGAGGTCGACGGTGTGCGCCCGGCCGCCGGTCTCCTCGGCGACGGCCGCCGCGGACGCGGCGTCGAGGTCGGCCACGTGCACGGTGGCGCCCGCCGCCGCGAGGGCGACGGCGCAGGCCCGGCCGATGCCGCTGCCGCCGCCGGTCACCAGGGCGGTGCGGGAGCGCGGACCGGGGCCGGGGGCCACGGGCGGCGCCTGCGCGGACAGGAGGGGAGAGACGCTGGTCATGGCCGGAAACAGTAGGGTCGGCGACCGCGCACACCTAGGGGGAGGGACACCACAATGACGGTGCGCGGCATAGGGCTTCCCGCCATGAGCGCCCCGTTCCGGCGCGGCGGCGCGCCGCCGCCCCCGCTCCCCCGGGTCCGGCGGCGGCCCATCGGCGGCCGTACGGCCCTGACCAGGACATAAGCGCCCAATTTGGTAAAATGATGAGTGCTGCTTCGTGTGAGCGGCACGCCCTGCCGGGGCCCGGGGCCGAAGGGTGACGGACGAAGGACGAAGGATGAGCACCAGCGGCGGCGCACCGGCGCGGGAGCCGGCCGGGGCGGTGGCCGAGCGGCTGTTCCGGCTGGGCGAGCCCGCCGAGGAGCACCATCTGCGGCACTGGTGGAGCCTGCGGCTGAGCGCCGCGGGCGAGTCGCTGGCGGCCTGTCACCTCATCGGTTCACGGCCCGTGGTCCCGGACGTCCTCTGGCTGGAGTGCGCGGCCGAGGCGGCCACCCGGCTGCTCCCGGGGCCGGTCAGGGCCATGACCGGGGTGCGGTTCGAGCGCCCGCCGGAACCGGGCGCGAGCGGCGGGCCGCCGCCGCTGTGGATCGGCGCCCAGCCCCCGGTGCACCCGCCCGCCCGGGGCCCGGCGGCGGTACGGGTGGTCATCCGCGCCGACGCCCCGGAGCGGGAGCCCCCGGACCCGCCGGGTCCGCCGGTCGCCGAGGCCACCGTCCATATCGGGCCGCTCGCCCGCGCACCGGCCCCGCTCCGGCTGCCGAGGTGGCCCGCGCGGCCGAGCACCGACCCCTGTCAGCAGCCCGGCGGCCCCCTGCTGCTCAGCGGGCCCTTCACGGCCCTCACCCGTATCCAGCGCCACCCCTGGGGCGGCTCGGGGGAGTTCGTCCCCGGCCCCGGTGACCCGGCCGGTGCGACGGCGGGGTGCGCGCTGCCGCTGCTGGCGCTGGACTGCCTGCTGCGCATGCAGTGCCAGCCGCCGCTCGCCCGGGGCGATCTGCTGCCGGTGTACGTACCGCTGCGGCTGGCCGCCGTCGAGTTCTTCGCCCCGTACCCGGACTCCGCGCTCGCCCGGCTGCCGGTCGTCCTGCTGCACCGCCCGGCGCCCGCGCCGGACAGCGGGGTGCTCACCCTGCTCGACCCGGTGCGGCCGGTGCTGCGGCTCACCGTGGCGGCCAACCGCCTCCTGGGCCGTTACGACTCCCGTGCGGGGCGGTGGGAACGGCCGTCCGCACCCGGCGCCGGAGACGGGCACGGGCACGGAAAGGCCCCGCGCACCCGGCCCCTCCGGAGAGGGGACGGACGGGCGGGGCCCTGACCGGGCGCGCCGGCCGGCGGGGCTCAGAGAGTGATCGGTGACTCGCAGGTGACCTCGTCGCGGGGGGTGTAACGGGTGGTGAAGCTCTCCCGCTTGACCTCCTGGCCACCGTTGCTCAGGACGCGTTCCACGGTGACGTTGAACCCGTCCAGCGGGGTCTGCGGCAGACAGTTCTCGGCCGGTCCCTTGCGGGTCCCCGGCTTCTTCACCTCGGTACGGGGCCCCTTGACCGCCTCCACCGTGTCGTACTTCTTCGTCCCGTAGAACGTGATGGTGACGGAGGTGTCGGTGGCGTCCGCGGCGATGTAGAGGGAGTTGCCGGAGTCATTGAGGAAGCGCAGGTCGAGGCTGCCCCAGGCGACGGTGGCCTCACGGCCCTCCGGGTAGCGCTCTATGTAGAACGAGTGCGCGCCGTACTCGACGGGCTTGACCCCGGCGAAGAAGATGGCGTTGAACATGGTGGTCGCGACCGCGGAGACACCGCCGCCCGCCGCCTTCGTGAACTGGTCGTCCTGGATGATGATGCCGTCGACGAACCCGTTCTCCGGGGTCCGCTCCCCCACCGTCCTGTTGAAGCTCCACTCCTCACCGGGCTTGACCAGCGAGCCGTTGATCAGCTCCGCGGCGCGGCCGATGTTCTTGGTGCGGTAGGGGGCCTGGTCGAAGTTGACCGTGAAGCTGGACATCTCCTCCGTGATCCCGAGGGAGTCGAAGGTCTCCCGGCTCAGCTCGGGCCGCTGCTCGGTGACGGGCAGCACGGCGGTGCGCGAGGTCGCGCCCTCGCGCGACAGCAGGGGCAGGACGGTCCGTTCCAGGGCGTCGGCGGAGACCTCCTGGCCGGTCCTGCCGTCACTGGCGAGCACGACCCGGCCGTTCCGCACCCCGAGGGTGCCCTCCACCGGTTCGTCGGTGATCTCGTCGAGGGCGCTGTCCACCTGCGGGTCCTTGCGCAGCGCGGCGCCGTCGAGGCGGAGCGTGAGCCGGTCGGTCTTGTCCGGCTTCATCGTCAGATGGCGGCCGATGACCTCGGGCTGGATCGCGGCGGTGCGGCCGTCGACCATGACGGTGACGGGAGCGGCCATCGCGGGCCCGGCGAACCGCTCCATCGCGCGGTTGACCTCGTCGGCGCCGACCTTCGGTTCGGTGCGCTCGACCGGCAGGGCGACCGGGGCGGCCTCCGGGGCCAGGACCGCGTCCCGGAGCACCCCGGTGGCGGCGTCGATGTCGATCTTCTCGCCCACGCGCGCCTGGATCGGCACGGCCCGGCCGCCGTCGAAGCCGATCGAGCCCTCGCGGGCCGTGCGGTCGTACTTCTTCGCGAGGTCCGTCAGCGCCGCGCGGGTCTTCGTCCCGTCGACGCGCTGGACCGGCTCGATCACGCGGTCGCCGGAGGAGAAGAGGCGTCCGATCACGGTGAAGGGGTCCGAGCCGGTGCGGGCCGCCCGGGCGACGGTCTCCTCGCTGTCGAGGGTGAGGCCCGCCGCACGGGGGTCGACGGTGCCGGTGCGGTCGCCGACGCGCACCTGGACGGGGTCGACGGGGCGCCGTCCCAGCTCACGTTCCAGCTTCGACTCGGCGGCGGCGACGCTCAGTCCCCCGATGTCCACTCCCTGTACCCGGGTCCCCGAGGGCACGTCGCCGTCGAAGGCGACCGTCCCGGCCAGATACAGTCCGCCGAAGCCGAGCCCCACCACACCCGCCGCGACCAGCGCGGGGTGTATTCGGCGCCGACCGCCCCCGGCACCGCCCGGCGCTCCGGGGGCCTGCGGCCCGGGAGGCGGGAATCCGGATGCCTGGGGCCCGGAAGAACGAAGCACGGATATCTCCTTGTCGATGACTTCCCCGGTCTGTGCCCGCTGTGCTCGTCCCCCGTCGCACGTCCGGCGACCCGCCGATCCTAGAGAGGCACCCGTCAAACCCCGGTAAGCCGCCGGACTTCTCAGGCGCGGGTGCCGTATCGGCCGATCGCCTGCACCAGCATGGTACTGACCCGGTGGCTCCGGACCGGGGGTCACCCCCACTCAACTACTCACGGAACGCATCGATTTCATCACGGAACGTCCATGTCGGCCCGGTGTGCGGGGCATCCACGCACCCCGGACTCCGTGACGCAGACCACACATCCGACCACGGACCGCCCCGGGCGCCGGGACCCGGGAGGGCCGGAGACTTAGGTCACCCTTCCTTCCTCCGGGGGAGCTCTGGTAAAGGTGGAGGACCAGCACCAACACTCCGGAAGTTTCACCATGGACCAGGACAAGACCAGCGATCTTCAGCCTTTCACCATCGATCTGACCGTCGAGGAGGCCCGGCGGCGGGCCGAGGTGATGGCCGCGCTGGGGCCCGACTGGGACCCGGTCGCCGTACTGCGCGGCGAGGACGAGGCGTACGCACGGCTCTACTCGGGTCTGGACGCCGAGCAGCGCCGCACCTACGACCTGCTGGTCGCCGCCGGTGTGCTGCCGGGAGAGGGTCCGGGCCGTGCGGCTGCCCATTGACCCGCAGGCGGACGACGCCCGCCGCGCCTGGGTGGCCTGCCCCTCCTGTGACGACGCCCGCTCCTGCGGGAGTTGCGGGGACCGGCGCAACTGCCGCGTCCACTGGCGCTATCTGATCTCCAACAAGGGGCCGGTGCTGCATCTCCAGTGCCCCGGCTGTACGCATCTGTGGTCGCTCGACACTCGGCCGGGAGCCGCCCGCCCGCCCGGCGGCGCCCATCCCGGCTGACCCCGCTCAGCGGGCGGCGGACGCCCGCCATCGGGCCATCGCCGCCGCGAAGGCCCGTACCGTGGCGGTGGCCCCGGTGGTGCGCCAGATCAGTCCGTGACTGATCGGCGGCCGGTCGGCGAAGGGAACATGGACGACATCGGGCCGGGGGGAGAAGCGGATGCCCTGCTCGGCGGCGAGGGTGAAGCCCCGCCGGGCCCCGACGGACGCCGGCGGTTCCTGCCAGGACCCGATGTCGGTGACCCGGTGCACGGGTGCCCCGTGCGGAGTGCGGTCCGGAACGAGCTGATCCAGCCAGTGGTCGGGCACTCCGCCCACGGCCGGCACGGTCTGCCCGGCGAGGTCCTCCTGGCGGACGGTGTCCCGTTCCGCCAGAGGGTGTCCGGCGGGCACGGCGAGCACCGCCGGGTCACGGAAGACCACCGGGCCGAGGAGACGGCCGTCGCCATCCGCGCGGAGATCAGCACGGCGCGCACGGGCCGCTCCGCGCGCCCCCGCGCACGGCGACGGGCCCGCTGCACCCCGTCTGACGCCCCGTCCCCGCCGTCCTGCCCCGTCCTGCTCGGTGGCGCGGGCAGCGGGTGCGTCAGGGCGCCAGGGCGCCAGGGCGCCAGGGCTCCACGGCGTCGGGACTGTCCGGTCGCCCGGCACCGGCGGCGGGGCCGTCACCCGGACGGACGCCCGCCCCTGGCGGGCACGGCCCCGCGGCGGAAGGGTGGCGAGTGTCCCCGGCCCGGGGATCGGCCGCCGGGGGGAAGGGCTGGTCGGCCATGGCGGACACACGGGCCAGACGTCTCATGGAGTTCATCGCGCCCCTGCGGGTGGAGCCGGGTTCCCGGGTCGACCTGGCCCGGGACTTCGACCCCCGCTACCGCGACGCGCTGAGGAAGAGCGAGGGCGTGGAGCTGCTGCGGACCGGCACCGAGCTGCTGACCGAGTACCAGGCGCGGCTCGCGGCCCAGGACACCTACGGTGTGCTGCTCTGTCTCCAGGCGCTGGACGCCGGCGGGAAGGACGGCACCATCCGCCATGTGATGAGCGGGATGAATCCCCAGGGCGTGCAGGTCAGCAGCTTCAAGGTGCCCTCCGCCGAGGAGCTGGACCACGACTATCTGTGGCGGTACGCCAAGCGGCTGCCCGCCCGCGGGGACATCGCCGTCTTCAACCGCTCGCACTACGAGGAGGTACTGGTCGTCCGGGTGCACCAGGATGTGCTCGACCGGCAGAAGCTGCCCGCGAGCGCCCGCCGCCCGGGGATCTGGAAGCGCCGCTACCGGGAGATCAACAACTGGGAGCGCCACCTCTCCGACAACGGCTTCAAGGTGGTGAAGATCTTTCTGAATCTCTCCCGGGAGGAGCAGCGGGTCCGCTTCCTCAAACGGATCGACCTGCCGGAGAAGAACTGGAAGTTCTCCGCCGCCGATGTGCGGGAGCGCCGTTACTGGGACGACTACCAGCGGGCGTTCTCCGAGATGCTGTCGGCCACCAGCACCGCCTGGGCGCCGTGGTACGTCGTCCCGGCGGACCGCAAGTGGTTCGCGCGCATCTGCGCCTCGGCGGTGCTGGTGCACACCCTGATGGAGATCGACCCCCAGTACCCCGAGGTGGGTGCCGGGGCCCGGAAGGAGCTGCGGGCCGCCCGGCGGGAGCTGGAGGCGGAGGCGCCCGGGGGAGCCCCTGCCGACCCGTACGCGGCCCGGCACCGGACACCGCGCCGACGGGCCCGACCGAAGGGATGACCATGGCCGTACCACCGGCGTCCCCCGGGGCGCGGGAGCCCGGCGCCGCCCCCTGGTACACCCGTTCACCACAGGAGGTCGCCACCGCCCTCGGTGTCGACCCGGCGGCCGGGCTCCCCGCGGACCGGGTGGCCGCGCTGCTCGCCGCCACCGGGCCGAACGCGCTCCCCGAGGAGAAGCCGCCCCCGGGCTGGCGCCGGTTCCTCGGCCAGTACCGCAGCTATATGCAGCTCATCCTGGTCGCCGCGGCGGTGGTCTCGCTGCTGATCCAGCAGTGGGCCACGGCGGTCCTGCTGGCCCTCCTGACCCTGCTGAACGCGGTCGTCGGGCTGCGTCAGGAGGGCAAGGCCGAAAGCGCGATGAACGCGCTGAAGTCGATGATGAAGGCGACCGCGCGGGTCCGGCGGGAGGGGGCCGAGTCCGAGATCCCGGCGGAGGGGCTGGTCCCGGGCGATGTGGTGCTCATCGCGGCGGGCGACCAGGTCCCGGCCGACGGACGGATCGTCACGGCCAGCTCCCTCCAGATCGACGAGTCCGCGCTGACCGGTGAGAGTGTGCCCGCGACCAAGGGCACCGCGACCCTGCCCGACGGCCCGCTGGGCCCCGGGGAGCAGTCGAACATGGCGTTCATGAACACCCCCGTCACCCATGGCAGCGGTGTCCTCGTCACCACCGCCACGGGCTCGGACACCGAACTGGGCCGGATCTCCGGGATGCTCTCCACCACCCGGCGGGAGGACTCCCCGCTGACCCGGCAGCTCAACAGTCTGACGCTGTGGATCGCGGGCGCCGCCGGGCTGACCATGGTGGTGATGTTCGTCCTGGGGCGGGCCCGGGGACAGGCGTGGGACACCCTCTTCGTCAGCGCGGTCTCCCTGGCCATCGCGGCCATCCCCGAGGCCCTGCCGACGGTGACCCAGGTGATCCTGTCCGTCGGCAGCCTCGCGCTGGCGCGGCGCAACGCGATCGTGAAGGAACTGCCGTCGGTGGAGACCCTGGGCTTCACCTCCGCGATCAACTCGGACAAGACCGGCACCCTGACGATGAACCAGATGACGGTGGTCGAGGTGGTGAGCCCCACCGACCGCTACACCGTGTCCGGCACGGGGTACGGCCTCGAAGGGACGGTCCACCGCGCGGCCGGGTCGTCGGCGAGCGTGGAGGACGCGATCCTGCCGTTCCTCGTCGCCAACGACGCCCGGCTGGTGGACGGCGCCCTCGTGGGCGACCCCACCGAGGGGGCGCTGCTCGTCCTCGGCCACAAGGCGGGGCTGGACGTCGACGCCACCCGGGAGCGGCTGCCCCGGCTGGCGACCCTGCCGTTCGACCCGGACTACAAACTGATGGCGGTGTTCACCACGGCCACCGACGGGACGGGCCGCCCGGTGGTGCGCTGCTTCGTCAAGGGCGCCGCTCCGGCGGTGCTGGCACGGGCGGGGAGCGCGCTCGCCGCCGGGGAGACGGTCCCCTGGGGTCCGGAGCAGAGCCGCCGGGCCCAGCAGGAGACGGAACGCATGGGCGGCGCGGGCCGCCGGGTGATGGCGGCGGCGACCCGGGATCTCGACCCGGCGGAGTTCGACCCCGGCGGGGATCTCCTGCGCCATGTCACCGGGGTGCGGCTGACCGCCCTCGTCGGCATGGTCGACCCGCCCCGGGCGGAGTCCCGGGAGGCCGTGGCGGACGCGCAGGCCGCCCATGTCCGGGTCCGCATGGTGACGGGTGACGACGTCACCACGGGAGCCGCGATCGCACGGCAGCTCGGGATTCCCGGGGAGGCCGTCCTCGGCGCGGACTTCGCGGCGCTGCCGGAAGCGGAACGGCTCTCGCGCATCGAGTCGATCGGGGTGGTGGGACGGGTCGCGCCGGAGCACAAGGTGCTGCTCGCGGAGACCCTGAAGAAGAAGGGCGACGTGGTCGCGATGACCGGCGACGGCGTCAACGACGCCCCCGCGATCAAGGCCGCCGACATCGGTATCGCCATGGGCAGCGGTACGGACGTGGCGAAGAACGCGAGCCGGATGATCCTGTCCGACGACAACTTCGCCACCATCGTGCACGCGGTGGAGGAGGGCAGAAAGCTCTACGACAACCTCACCAAGTACATCCGATTCGTCCTGCTGCTCCTGGTGGCGTTCGTCCTGACCTTCCTCGGGGCGACGATCCTCAATATCGCGGCGGGTGAGCCCTTCACCCCGGCGCAGGTCCTGTGGATTCACTTCGTGGTGAACGCGCCGTTCGGCTTCGCGCTGGGTTTCGACCGGGAGAGCCCGGGGCTGATGCGGCGGCGGCCCCGGCCCCGCGGGGACTCGGTGCTGACCCGGCCGCTACTGGTCACCGTCGTCCTGGCCGGGGTGGCCCTGACCCTGCTGCTGCTCGGTCTGATCGAGCTGGGCGAGCGGCACTTCGGCAGTGTGGAGACGGGCCGTTCGATGGCGTTCACCGCCTTCGCGCTCTGCCTGATCGTGGCGGCCTTCGAGTGCCGCAGCGAGACGGAGTCGGTGCTGCGGGCCGCCACCTTCGACAGCAAGCAGATGAACTGGGCGGCCCTCGGGGAGTTCGCGCTCGCGGTGATGGTGACCCAGATGGACGGCTTCCGCGTGGTCCTCGGCACCACCCGGCTGGATCTGCGGCAGTTCGGCTGGGCGCTGCTCGCGGCGCTCGTCCTGCTGTGCGCCTGGGAGCTGGGCAAGGCGCTCGCGCGGCACCGGGCCCGGGGGCGGCGGCCCGCGGAACCCGGACCCGAGCCCCTGCCGGTCCCCGCGCCGTAGCGGCCGCGGGCCCGTCGCCGCGCGATCCCCTCGCGCCCTGACCACCGGAGCGGAAGTGGCAGACTGCGGGGCGCGGACGGTCGAGGTCCGGCCCGGTGCGCCGACGGGCGGCCGGGGAGAGCGAGCGGCACGAGAGACACAGGACAGGGGAGGGGCGGCGATGGCAGTGCGATTCGTCCTCGAAGTCACGCTGGACGAGGGGCGGTTGGCCGAGGACACCCCGGCCGAGCTGGGCCGGATCCTGCGGTACTGGGGCGGGAACCTGCACCACTACCCGCTGGAGCCGGGGGACGGGTCCCCCGTGTACGACTCGGAGTACCGCGAAGTGGGCCGGTGGAGGATCACCGGGGCGGCCACCGGGGAAACGGCGGAGAGCGGGGCGGGCGCGGCGGACGGGGAAGGCGGGGCGACCGGGGACTGAACACCCGGCGCCCGGGCGCCGGCGGGCGGTCCGGACCGGCGATCGGATGTCCCCCGGAACCGGGGGCGGATCACCCGATCGCCGCCCGGACCGGTGCCGGGCGCCGTCGCGAGGACGGGTCAGGACCCTTCGGCGGCCTCGGGCTCCCCGTCGGCGGAAACCGTCTCCGCCTCCGGCTGCCCCTCGGCGGCGGCCTCCTCCGCGGCCCAGGACGCGTCGGCGGTCACCACCGTGTACCAGACCGACTTCTGCCGGGTCTCCCGCTCCACCAGCCCCTTGGCGACATGCGCGTTCAGGGCGTCGCGGACGACAGGGACGGTCGTCTTCAGCTCCGGGTGCGCCTGCGCGACCTCGTCGGCCACCTCCCGCGCCGTACGCGGCTCGACATGCCCGCGCAGCAGCTCCAGCACGGCCGTGCGCAGCGTGAGCTTCTTCTCGCCGCCCTCCGCGGCCGGGGCCGCGGCCTTCGGCTTGCGGGAGGCGGTGGCCTTGGACTTGCGGACGGCCGTACCGCCGCCCGTCTCCTTCTTCGGCTTCCTTGCCTCACGCGGACGGCGCGGAGCGGGCACCACCGCGGCGGGGGTCTCCGCCGCGGCCGCCGGGGCGGGCGCGGGCTGCTCCTCCGGCGCGGGCGGCGGCACGGAACCGTCAGGTGCCTCCTCCGCCTCCTGCGCCGCCGCGCGCATGCCCGTCAGCCAGTCGTGGTCCTTCTCCAGCTCCACAAGGCGCCCGGTGAGCCGTTCCTGCTCGGCGCGCAGCTCGGCCTGTTCCGACGCGTTCTTCTGCAACTCGGCCGCGAACTGCGCCGTGTAGTGCTCTCTCAGGCCCTGACTGATGGAGCTGTCGGCTTCTCTGGTCATCACCGCTCCCTCTCCGTTGGAATTCGAGTATCGATGTGCCGCCGCGCATCGTACTCATCACGGCGGGTGCATCAGGGGTGTTCGCCCGGGCGGACCCCCACGGTACGCGGTCCGACCGGGCCCTTGGGACCACCCGGACCGGGCCGCACCGCCGAGGACCGGGAGGCAGTCGGGAGGAAGCCGGCCGCCGTCGGGGTCACTGCCCCTCCCCTGCCCCACCGCCGTCCGTTCACTCATCCGGCCGACCACGGGAACGGACGTCCTGACAGGTCTCCCGTCCCCGGCCTTCTTCCGGCTCCTCCCCCGGCTTCTCCCTGCTCCTCCCGCGCGACCCGTCCGGTACCTGCCCAGGGAGACGGCGGACAACTCCCTTCGCCACGGCCCGCCCTGCCCTCCCGGGCGACCGGACGCCCTGCCGCCCGTCCCGCCCGGCGGGCAGCGCCTGTCAGGGCGGGCCAGGGACGGCTCCCCGGGGCGCCGTCCGGGCGCGGGCTGGCTACGATGGACCGCCCCGCCGGGTCCGGCGGCGGCAGGCCGGAGCGAGACGAGGTGAGAGACCCGGTGCGGGAGCGACGGCGCGGTCAGGGAGAGCTGGAGGCCGAAGTGCTGGCGGCGCTGCGGGCGGCGCCGGGACCGGCCCGTACGGCATGGGTGCAGGAGCAGTTGGGCGGGTCCCTCGCGCACACCACCGTGATCACCATCCTCACCCGGCTGCTGGCGAAGGGCGCGGTGACCCGGGAGCGGGCGGGTCGCTCGTTCGTGTGGACACCGGTCGCGGACGAGGCGGGGCTCGCGGCCCTGCGGATGCGGCGGGTGCTCGACGGCGAGAGCGACCGGGAGGCGGTGCTCGCCCGCTTCGTCACCGCCCTGCCGCCCGGTGACGAGCGGCTGCTGCGGGAGCTGCTGGAGCGGGCCCAGGAGCCGGAGGGCTGACCGCGTCATGGGGGTGTTCGTCTTCCTGCCGCTGGTGCTGCCGCTGACGGCGTGGCCGGTGGCGCGGCTGGCCGAGCAGCATCTGCATCCACGGGCCGCGACCTGGCTGCTGTCGGCGGCGGCGGGGGTGCTGGCGCTGTGCAGCACGCTGTGCCTGGCCCTGCTGATGGTGGTGGGCACCGCCCAACTGCCGGGCAACCCGCTGCCGGACGGCTGGTCGGACCCGGAGGTGCGCGCGGCCGTCCCGTACGACGAGATCGCGGGCAGGGTCGCGATCCCCGTCCTGCTCGTGGTGGTGGTCGTCTGCTCACGTGCCCTGCGGCACCACCGTCAGGTGCGGCGCCGGGCGTGGGACGCCCTGGCGGGGCTGGCCCGCTCGCCGGTCGCGGTCCTCCCGGACGAGGAGCCCTACGCCTACGCGCTGCCCGGCGGGCGCCGGGGCCGGGTGGTGGTGTCCACCGGGATGCTGGCGAGCCTGAGCGGCGCGGAGCGCAGGGCGCTGTTCGCGCACGAGCGGGCCCATCTGGCCCGCCGTCACCACCGGTTCCTGCTGCTGGTGGAGCTGGCGGCGCGGGCGAACCCGTTTCTGCGCCCGCTGCGCACGGCGGTGGCGTACACCGTCGAGCGGTGGGCGGACGAGGAGGCCGCCGGGACCATCGGCAGCAGACGGGTGACGGCCCTCGCGATCGGGAAGGCCGCCCTGGTCTCACGGGGCGCCCCGGCGGCCACCCTGGCGGGGCTCGCCGCGCCCGGGCCGGTGCCGCGCAGGGTGGCGGCCCTGCTCGGCCCGGCGCCCGTCGCCCACACCTGGCCCCCGGCCTTCACCGCCGTGGGGCTCGCGGCGTGGACAGCCGCTGCGGGCACCGCGATGTCGGCGCTGGCCTCGGCGAACTCGGCCGTGACCCTGTTCTTCGTGCTCAAGGCCGCCACCCCGCTGTAGCCCGCGCGCCGGGCCCGGTGGCGCCCTGCGCGCGGGCACGGGGAGGAGCGGGCAGGGGCCGTCGGCCCCCATCGTCCCGGCCGGCTTCCCGGCGGGCCGAGGCCGCGTCAGGCTCCGTCAGCCCTCGTCAGCCCTCGTCAGCCCTTCTCAGCCCTCGTCTTCTCCGTCCCCTTCGAAGTACTCCCCGACCTCGTCGACCACCTCCGCCGCGACCATGCCCCCGACGACACCCACCGCGAGACCGGCGGCACCCGCGGCGACCACGGTGCCCATGCCCGGCCCGGAGCGGTGGTGCCCGTCGTGTCCGTGGTCCCCGTGACCGCCGTACGGGTCGCCGTGGCCGTGCGGGAGCGGCGTGCCGTGGGACGGGTACCGGTCGGCCAGCTCGCCGACCCAGCGGTCGACCACGGCGTTCCAGTCCGTGCCCGCGACACCCGCGTACGGGACCGTGAAACGGGTGATCGCGTCGTACCCGGAGGAGAGCGGCCCGCCGCGCCGGTCCGCCTCCAGGACCACGTCCATACCGCCCGGGGCGGCGAGGAAGGTCACCTCGATCTCGTTCATCCGGTGCGCGTAGCGCTCGGCCGGGATCAGCTCGATCTCCTGGTAGAAGGGGAGCTGCTGACCGGTGCCGCCGATGCGCCCGTATTCGAGGTCGGCGGAGCGGAAGCCGAAGCCGAGCTGTCCGAACGCCTCCAGGACCGCCTCCTGCACCGGCAGTGGACGGACCGTCAGCGGGTCGAGGTCGCCCTTGTCCTTCGCCCCGGCGACGGCCATCTCCGTGCGGACGCCGAGCACGATGCCGAGCGCCTGCCCGTACAGTTCCGTCACGGGGGTCTCCCAGGGGAGCGGGACGCCGAACGGGACGGCGCGCTGTTCCCCCGCCGCCAGCCGGATGCCCTCGGCCACCGTGAACCGGTCGAAGACGACGACTCCTTCGCCCTCCCCCTCACCGTGGTCGAAGGACTCGGTCTCGACCCGGGCGACCAGCTCCAGGGTGATGTGCTCGACGGTGAAGTCCGTGCTGCCACCCTTGAGATGGACCTGCCCGGTCAGGCTGGAACCGGGCGCGGCGGGGCCGGGGTCGAGAACCGTGTCCACGGTGGGCCCGCCCACGCCGAGCGATCCGAGCAGTCATTTGAACACCATGGCGGCGTTCACTCCTTCTGATGCGTTGTGCGATACGGCGGGCGGGCCCGGTGGGCCGGGCCCGCGCCGCCGCGCTGTCGGGTCCTACTCGGCCGCGCCCAGGGCGGCCAGGGCCTGCGCCCAGCGAACGTATTTCACCTCGGCGAGCTGCGCGACCGTGGTGACGCCGAACGCCTCCTTGAGCAGTTCGCCGTCCCGGTCGGAGACGCCCTTGAGCGCGCCGACCGGCGCGCCCAGGATCTCCGGCAGGGTCTTGTCCGCCCATGCCTTGTCCAACACC
Organism: Streptomyces clavuligerus; assembly: GCF_005519465.1. NCBI lineage: Bacteria > Bacillati > Actinomycetota > Actinomycetes > Kitasatosporales > Streptomycetaceae > Streptomyces > Streptomyces clavuligerus. The sequence goes on from NZ_CP027858.1 coordinate 263,098, forward strand.
GTGTCCAGGTCGATCGAGGCCATGCGTGTTCCTCCGAGCGGTTGTGTGTACGAGAGCGACGGGGACGGGTGACGCCGCCCCGGCCCCGGGCAGGCGGCCCGGACGACCGGAGCGCGCCCCGGGCGGCGGGGTGCCGGCCCCTCGGACGGACGGTCCGTCAACTCCCTGTCAGGACAGGGGTGACCGCGCCCGTACCGGCCGGTCCGCGCCCCGCGCGGCGGCGGCGCTCAGGAACATACCCCAGCCGCGCCACCAATTTCTACATGCGTGTAGAAGTAACGGGACACGGTGGCCGGAACCAGGGGTGCGCGCGGGGCCGGACGCACCCGCTCCGGCCCGCCCCCGGCGGCCCGGGGCCGGAAAGGGCCACCGGCGCCGCTCTCGCGCGCCGCTCCGCCGGGCGGGTGACACGGGCCGCCGCCGGGGAGCCGTCCACCCCGTGTCCGCGACGCGTACGGGCCCCTCGGGGCCGCCGTGTCCGCGCCACCGGGCGCACCATGGAAGCGGTACGGGCGCCCCGCCCGGACAGCGTCCCCGCGACGGACGACCGGCGTCCCGGCAGGAGGCGCATGTCCTGCCGACCCCGGCAGCGGGCGGGCGGCGTCCCGCGACACCGGCGGAGAGCGACATGGCACAGGGTCGGCTGCGGATCTACCTCGGGGCCGCTCCCGGGGTCGGCAAGACGTACGCCATGCTCGCCGAGGGCAGACGGCTCGCCGCCGAGGGCGCCGATGTCGTCGTCGCCCTGGTCGAGCCGCACGGGCGCAGGCTCACGGCCGCGATGGCCGAGGGGCTGCCCTCGGTGCCGCGCCGCCGGGTGGTCCACCGGGGGGTGCGGCTCACCGAGATGGACGTGGCCGCGGTACTGGCCCGGCGGCCCGGGATCGCGCTGGTGGACGAGTTGGCCCACACCACCGTGCCCGGCTCCCGCAACCCCCGGCGCTGGCAGGACGTGGAGGAACTGCTCGACGCCGGGATCGATGTGATCACCACGCTCAACATCCAGCACCTGGAGTCCCTCAACGACGTGGTCGAGGAGATCACCGGGGTGCGGCAGCACGAGACCCTGCCGGACCCGGTGGCCCGGCGCGCCGACCAGATCGAACTGGTCGACCTGGAGCCGGAGGCCCTGCGCCGCCGGATGACCCACGGCGACATCTATCCCCCGGACCGGATCGAGACGGCCCTCACCCACTACTTCCGGGTCGGGAACCTCACCGCCCTGCGCGAGCTGGCCCTGCTCTGGCTGGCGGACCGGGTGGAGGAAGGGCTCCAGCGGTACCGGGCCGAGCACGGCATCTCCGCCCCCTGGGAGACCCGTGAACGCATCCTGGTCGGGCTGACCGGCGGCCGGGAGGGCGGGACGGTCATCCGCCGCGCGGCCCGGATCAGCGCGCGGACACCCGGCAGTGAGCTGCTGGCCCTCCATGTGGTGCCCGGGGACGGGCTGGCGGACCCCGTGCCCCTGGCGGAGCAACGCGCCCTCGTGGAATCGCTCGGCGGCACGTACCACCAGGTCACGGGGGACGACATCGCGGCGGCGCTGCTCGGCTTCGCCCGGACGGAGAACGTCACCCAGATCGTGCTGGGTGCGAGCCGCCGGGGCCGGGTCATGTCCGTGGTCCGCACGGGTGTCGGGCGGCGGACCATCCGGGGCTCGGGGCCGATCGACGTCCATATCGTCACCCATGAGGAGGCCGGAGGCCCGGTCCCGCGGCCGGGCAGCGGCAGCGGGCGGGCCCCGGGCCCGGGCCGTCACCGGTGGTCCCCGTACCGGGACCGCCGCTGGTGGGCCGCGCTCGCCCTCGCCGCCGTCCTGCCGCCCGCGCTCGCCCTCGTCCTGACCGCGCCGGGTACCGGCGTCGGCCCGGCGGGGGCGCTGCTGCTCTGTCTGCTGCTGGTCGTGGTGATCGCCCTCGTCGGCGGTCTGTGGCCCGCGCTGCTCGCGGCCGTGGTCTCCGCCGTCCTCGCCGACCGGTGGTTCGCCGCCCCCGGGCGGTCCCTGTCCGGGGCGCGCGCCGATGAGCTGCTGGCACCCGCGGTGTTCCTCGCCGTGGCCGTCCTCGTCGGCCTCGCCGCCGGGACGGCGGCCCGGCGCGCCCGCCGGGCCGGGCGCGCCGCGGCGGAGGCGGCGGCGCTGAGCAGGCTGGCCACGGAGATGATGCGCGGACGGGAGCTGCCCGCGCTGGTGGAGCAGATCCGGGAGAACTTCGGGCTGACCTCGCTCAGCCTGCTGCTGCGGGAGACGGCGGCGGGTGTCAGGACACGCTGGTACGTCGTCGCGGCGGCGGGCGAGCGGCCCCCGGAGCGGCCGGAGGACGCCGATGTGGAGGCCCTCGCGGACAGCGGCCTCACCCTGGCCGGGCGCGGCCGGGCCCTGGGCACCGACGACTACCGGGTCTTCGCCGCGTGCGGGGCGCAGCTCGCCGTCGCGTACAGCAGGGGCGTCCTCGCCCGCCGGGCGGCCGAGACGGACACCCGGGCCACCGCCGAACGGACCCGGGCCTCGCTGCTGCTGCGCGCGGGGCGTGAGCTGCGCGCCGTGCTGCGCACGGCGGACGAGGCGCTGGTGCGGCTGGGCCACGGGGCCGGGACCCGGGCCGACGAGGCGCGGCTGCTGGGCACCGCGCAGCTGTCCGTGCGCCGTGCCGAACGGCTCGTCGCCGATCTGGAGACCCTGAACCGGCTGCACGGCGGTGCCCTCGCGACGGTCCTGCGCCCGGTGGACGTCGGCGAGGTGCTGACGGCGTCCCTGGACGAGCTGGGGCCCGGGGGCCGGACCGTCGAGGTGTCCGTGCCGGACGGGCTGCCCGAGGTGATCGCGGACGCGGCGCAGCTCGCCCGCGCTCTCACCGCGCTCATCGCGGACGCGCTGCGCAACAGCGCGCCGGGGGCGCCTCCCTCGGTGGTGGCCCGGGCGCTGCCCGGGAAGCTGGCGGTACGGGTGACCGACGGCGGTTCCCCGGCCCCGCCCGCCGGTGACCGTCCGCCGGGCGCCCGGGCCGAGGGGATCGCCCAGCGGCTCTCCCGCGAGCTGACCGAGGCGATGGGCGGCGCGCTGACCGCCGCCGGCACCCGGGGCGGCAGATTCACGGTGACCCTGACCCTCCCCGCCGTGGCGCCCCCCGCACGGCCCGGCCCCGACGGCACCCCGGGGCCGGGCTGAGCCCGCGCCCGTCCGCCCACCCGGCGCATGCCGCCGCCCGGTGTAATCCACGGCGGGACCGGCGTGGCCGCGCACGGCCCCGGCGGTTCCGTCCGGCACGATCGCCGGGAGCACCCGTGCCCGACGGCGGGCGCGACCGGACCCGGCCTGGGGGGAGACCGTATGGCGGACCTCGTTCTCACCGCCCTCACCCTGGCGGTGTTCGCCCTGCTCGCCCTCGTCGTCCGGGGAGTCGAACGGCTGTGAGCGCGGAGAACGCCATCGGGCTGGCGGTCGCGGTGTGCCTGGTGCTCTATCTGCTGCTCTGTCTGCTCTTCCCGGAGCGGCTGTGACGGACGGCTCCCCGGAGTGAACGCCACCCTCGCGGGCTGGCTCCAGATCCTCGCGCTGGTCGCCGCGCTCGCCCTCTCCCACCGGCCGCTGGGCGACCACATCGCCCGCTGTCTGACGGACGGACGCCATCTGCGCGCCGAGCGGGTCGTCCACCGCGCGGCCGGTGTGCCGCCGGACGCCGACCAGACCTGGCCCGCGTATCTGCGCTCCGTGCTCGCCTTCTCCCTCGTCTCCCTGGCCCTGCTGTACGTCCTGCTGCGGGCGCAGCATCTGCTGCCGCTCTCGCTCGGGCGGCCCGGCGTCCCGCCGGACCTGTCCTTCAACACCGCCGTGTCCTTCGTGACCAACACCGACTGGCAGGCGTACGCGGGCGAACGGACCCTGGGCCATCTGGTGCAGATGGCGGGCCTGACGGTGCAGAACTTCCTCTCCGCCGCCGTCGGCATCGCGGTGGCCGCCGCCCTGGTCCGGGGCTTCACCCGGGAACGGTCGGAGCGCGTCGGCCACTTCTGGACCGATCTGACCCGGCTGGTCGTCCGGGTCCTGCTGCCGATCGCCTTTCTCTTCGCCCTGGTGCTCGCGGCGGGCGGGGTGGTCCAGAACCTCCACGGCGACCAGTCCCTCAGCACCGTGGCGGGCGGGCTCCAGACCCTGCCCGGCGGGCCCGTGGCCTCCCAGGAGTCCATCAAACTGCTGGGCACCAACGGCGGCGGCTTCTACAACGCCAACTCGGCCCACCCCTTCGAGAACCCGACCGCCCTCACCCATCTGATCGAGGTCTATCTCCTGCTGGTGGTCCCCGTCGCACTCCCCCGCACCTTCGGCACCCTGGTCGGCGACCGCCGCCAGGGCCGGGCCGTCCTCGCCGTGATGGCCCTGATCTGGGCCGTGTCCGTCGCCGTGGTCACCGCCAACGAGGTGCTGGGCGTGAGCAGTACGGCGGGGCGGGAGGCGGGCGCCATGCTGGAGGGGAAGGAGCAGCGGCTCGGGGTGTGGGCCTCGGCGCTGTTCGCCGCCGCCACCACGCTGACCTCCTGCGGCGCCACCAGCTCCGCGCACGACTCGTTCACCCCGGGCGGCGGCGGCATCCTCCTCTTCAACATGATGCTGGGGGAGATCGCGCCCGGCGGCGCCGGTTCGGGGCTGTACGGGATGCTGGTCCTGGCCGTGGTCACGGTCTTCGTCGCCGGACTCATGGTGGGAAGGACCCCGGAGTACCTGGGCAAGAAGCTCGGCAGCCGGGAGATCAAGTTCGCCTCCCTGTACGTCCTGACGACCCCGGTGCTCGCGCTGGCCGGGGCGGGCATCGCGATGGGGCTGCCGGGCGAGCGGGCGGCGATGGGCAACCCCGGGCCGCACGGCTTCTCCGAGGTGCTGTACGCCTTCGTGTCGGCGGCGAACAACAACGGCTCCGCGTTCGCCGGACTCCAGGCGGACACCGTCTGGTACAACACGGCCCTGGGTCTGGTGATGCTGGTCGGCAGGCTGCTGCCCATGGTGTTCGTGCTGGCGCTGGCCGGTTCGCTGGCCGCCCAGCGGCGGGTGCCGGTGACCGCCGGGACCCTGCCGACCCACCGGCCGCAGTTCGTGGGCCTGCTGACGGCGGTGGTCCTCGTCGTCGTCGGTCTCACCTACTTCCCCGCGCTGGCTCTGGGGCCGCTCGCGGAAGGACTGCGCTGATGTCCCTCGCCCCGGCTCTCCCCTCCCCCGGCGGGCCCGCCGGGGACCCGCCGCACCGGGTCGCGGGCGGTCTTCCGGCCCCCCGGCAACTGCTGCGCGCGCTCCCCGACGCCCTGCGCAAGCTGGACCCGCGGGTCCTCGTGCACAACCCGGTGATGTTCGTGGTCGGGGTCGGCGCCCTGCTCACCACCTTCTCGGCCGCCCGGCACCCCGGGGTCTTCCCCTGGGTCATCACCGGCTGGCTCTGGCTGACGGTGGTCTTCGCCAATCTCGCCGAGGCCGTCGCCGAGGGCCGGGGCAAGGCCCAGGCGGCCTCCCTGCGCCGCAGCCGCACCCTGACGACGGCCCGGCTGCTGGTGGACTGGCGGCCCGGTGCCGCCGCCGTGGAGGAGGAGGTCCCCGCTTCCCGGCTGCGCCCGGGCGACCATGTCGCCGTGGGCCCCGGGCAGACCGTCCCGGGCGACGGCGACGTCGTCGAGGGCATCGCCTCCGTGGACGAGTCCGCGATCACCGGTGAGTCGGCCCCGGTGATCCGGGAGTCCGGCGGCGACCGCAGTGCCGTGACCGGCGGGACGAAGGTGCTGTCCGACCGGATCGTCGTCCGGGTGACCTCACGGCCCGGCGAGACCTTCGTCGACCGGATGATCGCCCTCGTGGAGGGCGCGGCCCGTCGGCGGACCCCCAATGAGCTGGCCCTCACCATCCTGCTGGCCTCGCTGAGTGTGATCTTCCTGGTCGCGGTGGCCACCCTCCAGCCGTTCGCCGTCCACGCGGGCGCCGAACAGCCCCTGGTCGTCCTGGTCGCCCTGCTGGTCGCGCTGATCCCCACCACCATCGGCGCGCTGCTCTCCGCGATCGGCATCGCGGGCATGGACCGGCTGGTCCAGCATCATGTGCTCGCCCTCTCGGGACGGGCGGTGGAGGCAGCGGGCGACGTCAACACCCTGCTGCTCGACAAGACCGGGACGATCACCTTCGGCAATCGGCAGGCCACGGCCTTCCTCCCGGCCCCGGGGGTCGACGAGGCCGAACTCGCCGACGCCGCCCAGCTCTCCTCGCTCGCGGACGAGACCCCCGAGGGCCGTTCCATCGTCGTCCTCGCCAAGGAGAAGTACGCCCTGCGCGCCCGGGACGAGGGCGAGCTGGCCCGGGCCTCCTTCGTCCCGTTCACCGCGCAGACCCGGATGAGCGGCGTCGACATCGACGGCCGCAGGGTCCGCAAGGGCGCGGCGGCGGCCGTCATCGGCTGGGTGGGCGGCGCGGGCGGCGGGGTGGACGAGGCGGTGCGCGCGCGCGTGGACGCCGTCGCGGCCGAGGGCGGCACCCCGCTGGCGGTGGCCGTCGAGGACGGCGAAGGCGCCCGGGTGCTGGGGGTGGTGCATCTCAAGGACGTGGTCAAGGAGGGGATGCGGGAGCGGTTCGAGGAGCTGCGCCGGATGGGTATCCGGACGGTGATGATCACGGGGGACAATCCGCTGACGGCGCGGGCCATCGCGCGGGAGGCGGGGGTGGACGACTTCCTGGCGGAGGCGACCCCCGAGGACAAGATGGCGCTGATCAAACGGGAGCAGGCGGGCGGGAAACTCGTCGCGATGACCGGCGACGGCACCAACGACGCCCCCGCCCTGGCCCAGGCCGACGTCGGCGTGGCCATGAACACCGGCACCTCCGCCGCCAAGGAGGCCGGGAACATGGTCGACCTCGACTCCGACCCCACCAAACTCATCGAGATCGTCGAGATCGGCAAACAACTCCTCATCACCCGCGGCGCCCTCACCACCTTCTCGCTCGCCAACGACGTGGCCAAGTACTTCGCGCTCATTCCCGCGATGTTCGCCACCGCCTACCCCGGCCTGGAGCACCTCAATGTGATGGGGCTGCACAGCCCGACCTCGGCCATCACCTCGGCGATCGTCTTCAACGCGCTGATCATCGTGGCGCTGATCCCGCTCGCCCTGCGCGGAGTGCGCTACCGGCCCGCGTCCGCCGCCGCCCTGCTGGGCCGGAACATCCGGCTGTACGGTCTCGGCGGCCTCGTCCTGCCCTTCGCGGGCATCAAACTCATCGATCTCGTGGTCCAGTTCATCCCCGGGCTGCGCTGACGCGCGGCCAGAAGGCGAGCACCCGCCATGTCCTACCGGCCGCCGCCCGCGCTCCGCCGCCATCTGGCCGCGCTGCGGCTGCTCCTGGTGTTCACCGTCGTCACCGGTGTCGCCTATCCGCTGGCCGTGACCGGGGTCGCGCTCCTCGTCCTGCCCGGCCGGGCGGAGGGCTCCCTGCTGCGGGTGGACGGGAGGGCCGTGGCCTCCCGGCTGATCGGGCAGTCCTTCGACCGGCCCGGGGCGGGCCCGGCGCGGCCCGATCCCCGCTGGTTCCAGCCGCGTCCGTCGGCGGCGGGGCCCCCCGCCTACGACGGCACCGCGTCGGGGGCGTCCAACCTCGGCCCCGACAACCCCGTCCTGGTGGAGCGGGTCCGGGAGCGGCGGGCCGCCGTGGCCGCCTTCGACGGCGTACCCCCGCGGACGGTCCCGGCCGACGCGCTCACCGCGTCCGGCTCGGGGCTCGATCCGCATATCTCACCCGCGTACGCCCAGCAGCAGGCCGCCCGGGTGGCCCGGGCCCGGGGGCTGGCCGCCGACCGGGTCCGGGCGCTGGTGGCCCACCGGGTCGAGGGCCGGGACCTCGGCTTCCTCGGGGAGCCCGGGGTCAATGTGGTGGAGCTGAACCTCGCCCTCGACCGGCTGGGGTGAACGGCCGGGCGGCGGGCGGGGGCCGGCGTCCCCGCCGTCAGCCTCCGGCGCCCGGCTCGCGGCGCATGCACCAGATCCGGGGGCCGCCGTCGGAGCCCGGCAGATCGGCGGTGACGGTGAAGCCGAGCCGTTCGTAGAGCCGGACATTGCGCTCGGTGGCCGTCTCCAGGAACGCCGGGCAGCCCGCCGCGTCGGCGGCGGCCAGACCGGGTCGGATCACCGCGCTGCCGAGGCCCTGCCCCTGCGCGGCGGGGTCCACGGCGACGGAGCCGAGGAACCACACCGGCTCCTTCGGCCGATACGGGTCGACCGCCCGCTCCACCGCCTCATAGGCGGCGGCCCGGTCCCCCGCCAGCTCGGCGATCTGGGGGCCCACCTCGGCGAAGCCGGGCGACGGATCGCGCTCGGGCGTGGTCCACACCGCGACGGCACGGCCCTCACCGCCCACCCAGACCCGGCCGTACGCCATCCCCACCCGGGTGAGGAACAGCTCCTGGAGCCTGCGCACCCGCTCCTCGTGGCCGTCGGCCGCGATCACATGCCGGGTGTACGGATACGCGGCGAAGGCCCGCGCCAGGGTCCGCACGGCGGCCGGGACGTCCTCGTCGGTCGCGGGGCGGACCGGGCCGGAGGAGGCGGCAGCCGGGTGGGAGGGGGGCGTCGTCATGCAGTGTCGTCCTCGTCGTCGTGCGCCACCGTCATCGTCATGCGTCATCGCCGTGGTCATCGGCGTCGACGGCTCCGGATGGCGGATTACGCGGAATGGCGGGAAGGGCAGGAATACGGGGCCGGTGGTCCGGCTCCCGGCGAGGGGTCCCGTACCGGACGGCCCCGCCCGTTAACGATCAAGGAAGGCACGGGGTTCCCGCAACCGGGTTTCCGTCGCCCGGCCCCACGGACGGGTCCGCGCACCCCCGCCGGATCGCCGTACGGGCCGTGCCGGAACCGCTTTCGGAGCACCGGGCTCGCGGGCGCGCCGGGGGCGTCGCAGGATCGCCCCGGGGGACGCCGACGAGGAGGGACCACGGCGATGGACGGCAGCGCCCGGGAAGCGGGCCCGCGCGGGACGGCCGCCGGCACCGGACGGGAGCCGGTGGGCGGTGTGGCCCGCCGGGGATTCCTGACCGGAGGCGCGGCGGTCACCGCCGCGCTGAGCGGCTGTCAGGCCCCGCCGCCGCGCCGCCGCCGGAGCGCCCCGGACACCGGCTCCGCCCCGCCGGACCCCGGCCCCGGCTGGCGGATCGTCTCACGGGGGCCGTCCGAGGCCGTCGAGGGGTACGCGGACCGGGTGGACCTGCTGCCGGGCGAGGAGTTCGCGCTGTCCGTCTCCACCACCGCGCCCGGCTTCCGGGTGCGCGCCTTCCGCGTCGGCTGGTACGGCGGCGCCCAGGCGAAGCTGATCTGGACCTCGGACCGGCTGCCCGGGGTGCGCCGACCGCCGCCGGAGCTGATCCCCGCCACCCGGACCGTACGGGCGGGCTGGCCCGCCGACACCACCGTACGCACCGACGGCTGGCCGCCCGGCGCCTATCTGCTGCGGCTGGACGCCGACCACGGGCACCAGCGCTTCGTCCCCCTGGTCGTCCGCTCCCCCTCGGCCGAGGGCAGAACGGTCCTGATGCACGCCCCCGCCACCTGGCAGGCGTACAACGCCTGGGGCGGCTCCAGCCTCTACCGGGGTCCCGGCGGCGGCTACGGCGACCGCTCCCTCGCCGTCTCCTTCGACCGGCCCTACGACGGGAGCGGAGCGGAGAAGTTCCTCGTCCACGAACGGGCCGCGGTGGTGCTCGCGGAGCGCATGGGCCTGCCCCTCGCCTACACCACCGGCTGCGCCGTCCACGCCGACCCCGGGGCGCTGCGCGGCGCCGCCGCCGTGCTCTCGCTCGGCCATGACGAGTACTGGACCCCGCAGCAGCGGCGGCATGTCACCCTCGCCCGCGACGCGGGCACCAACACGGCCTTCCTGGGGGCCAACGCCTGTTTCCGGCGGATCAGGCTGGAGCCCGGCCCTTCGGGGGCGGCGGGCCGGGTCGTCGTCTGCTACAAGACCGCCTACCGCGACGACCCCGTCTTCGCCCGCGGCGAGGGCCCGCCGACGCACGACTTCCGGCAGCGGCCCGCCGCCGCCCCCGAGTCCTCCCTGATCGGAATCGGCTACGAGGGGTTCCCCACCGACGCGCCCTACCGCGTCCTGCGGGACGACCACTGGCTGTTCGAGGGGACGGGGGTGCGCTCCGGTGATGCCTTCGACCATCTGGTGGGGGTGGAGTACGACCGCTGGTCGCCCGGCGCCCCCGCGCCGGGGCCGCTGGAGATCCTGGCCCACTCCCCGCTGGTCTGCAAGGGACGCGCCGACCACGCCGACTCGTCCTACTACGGCGCGCCCGGCGGTGCGGGGGTCTTCGCCAGCGGGACCATGCGCTGGGTCGAGGCGCTGATGGCGGGGACGTCCGACAACGGCCGCAACCACGGCATGGACGCCCGGACCGGCGCGTTCGTCACCCGCACCACGGAGAACCTGCTCCGGGCCTTCGCCCAGGGACCGGCGGCGGAGCACCGCCCGGTGCCGCGCGACAACACCCGTGCCGTGTACGCGGGCCGAGGTCCCGGGCGGGGCCGGTCACCGGGGTGACGGAGGTGTCCCGTCCGGCGTGCGGGGGATCTCGCCGGGCCGGTCGACCGCCGCCTTGGTGAGGATCGCGGAGGTCCCGACGACGGTCCCCGCCGGGCCCTCCGCGCCCGGCCCGGCGAGGACACTGCGTTCGCCGAGGAAGGCGTGGGTGGTCCGGTCGAAGATCCACTGTGTCTGGCGTCCATGGGCCGTACGGGCCACGGCGACCCCTTCGCGTCCGACGGCGTCCGTGGCTTCGTCGACCACCGTGACCCCGGGGATCAGCGCGGCGGCGCGGTAGAGCGCGGCGCCGACGCGGGGCGGGGCCCAGTTCTCGGCGAGCAGCTCGCCGATGGCGGTGAACGCCCGCTGGTCCGGGTCCTGGCCCTGACCACCGGTCTCGTCCCGGATCAGCCGCAGCAGCGCGACGGGGTCGGTGGGCAGCGAGGCGACGTACAGCGGGGTCGGGTCGGCGGCCGACGGGCCCGCCGGGCGGGGGGTGAACGGCCGGGGGGTCGCCCCCGGGCCCTCCAGGAGCTGGACCGGCCCCTCGTTCCGCAGCACGGTGTCGCGCTCCCCCGCCCGGCGCAGCAGCCCGGGGCGGCTGCCGTCGGCGGACAGCCACACCTGCCGGGTGCGGACGGGCGCGAGGGTCACGGGTCCCCCGGCGGCGGAGCCCGCGGCGTGGGCGGCCTTGCTCTCCACGTACACGAACTGGTCGGGGCGGAGGGCGAGCCGCTCCTGGTCCGCAGCGGCGAGGGCCACGCGGCCGAGGAGGCGCGCGGCGGCGGGGGCATCGGGCACGGACGCGGGGCCGCCTGCCGGGGTGCGGGCGGCGGTCCCGGCGCCGGGTGGGGCGGTGTCGGCGAGGTCCGCCGCCACCGCGCCCCCGATCACCAGGGCGCAGGCGAGGGCGGGCACCAGGAACCGGGTGCGGTGCGGCATCCGGGTGCCCGCCGCCGTACGGGGCGGCTCGGCGGCACCGGCCTCGCGGAGCACCCGTTCCCTCAGCAGCCGGGAACGGTCGGGGCGCAGCCCGGGAACGGGCGGCGGAGGCAGCGGACCGGAGGGGTCCACTGCCTCTTCGGCGCCGTCCCCCGGGGACCGGCGGGATCTCGGAGTGGTGGTCATCCGTGCTCCTCCTGCGTCAACGACCGGCCGTCCGACCGCTCGAACGGACCGACGGCGACCCCGCCGCCCCCGACGGGCCGCCGTACCCCGTCGTCATCCACCACGGCGGGCGCCCCGGACAGCGTCGCCGTACCGGAGGCCGCCCTGCTGAATGCCACCCTGCTGAATGCTGCCGCACCGACCGCCGCCACGGATGGCGCCGTCGCCGGCGCTCCGGCCGGGGAGGCATCCGCACCGACCGCCGCCACGGGTGGTGTCGCCACGGACGCGGTCAGGCCGGACGCCGCCGTCAGAGGCACCGCCGCAGTGGACGCCGCCGTCAGAGGCACCGCCGCAGTGGACGCCGCCGCGGAGGACGCCACCGCGGACGAAGCCGCGGCAGGCACTGTCGGCGGCACCGCCGCACCGGACACCGCCGTCCGGGGAACCGCCGCCGCAGTGGACGCTGTCACGGGTACCGCCGTCGCCGGACCCCCGGCCGGGGAGGCATCCGCACCGACCGCCGCAGCCACAGGCGCCGCCGCAGCAGGCGCCGCCCCCTCGGGGACCACCGCCGCTGACAACACAGCCATCGGCGGCCCCGTCCCGGGGACCACCGCACCGGACGCCGCCGACAGGGGGGCCGGCGCTTCGGGCAGCACGGACACGGACGTCACCACCACGGGCACCCCCGTCAGGGACGCCGCCCTGCCGGACACCGTCATGGACGGCTCCACCGCAGGCACCCCGGTGGGAGACGCATCCGCACCGTCCACCACAGCCACAGCCACAGGCGCCGCGGCAGCAGGCGCCGCCGCTGCGGGGATCACCGCACCGGACGCCGCCGTCCAGGGAACCGCCGCTGCGGGCCGCGTGGACACGGGCGTCACCGCAGCGGACAGCCCCGTCCCACGCAACGCCGCACCGGACACCGATGCCAGGAGGACCGCCATCACCGGCAGCATCGCCACGGACACCGCCGTGCCGGACGCCACCGCCACCGCCGCCCCGGTACCCGCGCTCCCTCCGGCGGGCGTCCTCGGTGCGGAGGTCCGGGTGGGGGTCGCGCGGGAGCGGTGGGCGCGGGTCTCGGCGGCGGTGAGGGTGCGCAGTCGGTCACGGGCGCGGGAGAGGCGGGAGCGGACGGTTCCGACCGGTACCCCGAGGGCCTCGGCCGCCGCCGCGTAGTCGAGCCCGGCCCACACCACCAGGGTGAAGACCTCCCGGTCCCGGCGGCGCAGCCGGTGCAGCGCCGCGTGCGCGGCCCGCAGTCGCTCGGTGTCGGCGAGATGGGCGACGAGGTCGTCGACGAAGTCGGGGACGGTGCCGCGCTCCGGGACCCGGGCGAGCGCGATCTCCCGGCGGCGGCGGGCACGGGCGTTGCGGCGCATGATGTTCGTCGCGATGCCCAGCAGCCACGGCCGGACACAGCCCCCGTCGGCCCGCAGGTTCTCCCGGCCGCGCCAGGCTTCGAGGAAGGTCGCCGAGACGACGTCCTCGGCCTCCGCCCAGTCGCCGGTCACCCGCAGGGCGTAGCGGTACAGCACCGGGGCGTGCTCGTCGTACAGCTCGCCCAGGGCGTCGCGGTCTCCTCGGCGGAGGCGGTTCCTCATGAGTGTTTCCACATGGGGTACTGCCCCGGCCGCCGCCCGGGTTCCGGTGACGTGCGCCACAGGGGGACGCCCCGACAGACACCGCTCACACCGCGAACACCGCGACCGCCCCGGTGGTCAGGGGCGGTCGCGGCAGGGCCCATGGGGCCGCGGGTCAGGCGACCGGCGCCGGGAAGGTCGGGTACTCCACCCCGGAGACGTGCTGGACCACGCGGACGACCTGGCAGGAGTAGCCGAACTCGTTGTCGTACCACAGGTACAGGATCGCGTTGTCGCCCTCGACCTTGGTGGCTCCGGCGTCCACGATGGAGGCGTGGCGCGAGCCGACGAAGTCGTTCGACACCGCGTCGGGCGCCGTGATGAAGTCGATCTGGCGCTTGAGCGGCGAGGTCAGCGACACCTCACGCAGATGGTCGAGGACTTCCTCACGGGTGGTCTCGCGCCCGAGCCGCAGGCTGAGGATCGCGATCGAGACATCCGGCACCGGCACCCGGATGGAGCTTCCGGTGATCTTCGCCTTGAGGTCGGGCAGCGCCTTGGCCACGGCGGAGGCGGCACCGGTCTCGGTGATCACCATATTGAGCGCGGCCGAGCGGCCACGGCGGTCGGACTTGTGGTAGTTGTCCAGCAGGTTCTGGTCGTTCGTGTACGAGTGGACCGTCTCCACATGGCCGCCGAGGACACCGAACTCGTCCGCCATCGCCTTCAGCGGCGGGACGATCGCGTTGGTGGTGCAGGAGGCGCAGGACAGGATCTGCTCGTCCGGCTTGATCGTGTCGTGGTTGACGCCGTGGACGATGTTGGGGACGTCGCCCTTGCCCGGGGCGGTCAGGACCACCTTGGCGATACCGGGGCGCAGATGCTTCGACAGGCCCTCGCGGTCGCGCCAGCGGCCGGTGTTGTCGATGAGGATGGCGTCCCGGATGCCGTACGCGGTGTAGTCCACCGCCGTCGGGTCGTCCGAGTAGATCACCTTGATCTCGTTGCCGTTGGCGACGATGGTGCTGTTCTCCTCGTCCACGGTGATCGTGCCGTGGAACTGGCCGTGGATCGAGTCACGGCGGAGCAGCGAGGCGCGCTTGACGAGGTCCTGGCCCGCGCCCTTGCGGACGACGATGGCGCGCAGGCGCAGCCCGTTGCCGGAGCCGGCCTTCTCGATGAGCAGGCGGGCGAGGAGACGGCCGATGCGGCCGAACCCGTAGAGGACGACATCGCGTCCCTCGCGGCGCTCGATCTTGTTGGCACCCGTGGCACCGGCGACGGCCTCGGCGGTGAACTCCTCCACCGTCAGACCGCGGTCGTCCGCCCGGTAGGTCGCGGCGAGCATGCCCAGGTCGATCTGGGAGGGGCCGAGATCCAGGGCGGCGAGGGTCTTGAGGAAGGGCAGCGTCTCGGTGACGGACAGCTCCTCGCCGGCGATCTGGCGAGCGAAACGGTGGGTCTTGAGGATGCTGACCACCGACTTGTTCACCAGGGAACGGCTGTGGAGCAGGATCGTGACGTCCCGCTCCCGGTGGAGCTTGCCGATGACCGGGATCATCGACTCCGCGATCTCCTCGCGGTTCTTCCAGTTGGTGAACGAGTCCTCATTGACAGTCACGGGTTCAACTTTCGCGCTAGGCGGTTTTATCGTTCGAGCTAGCTGGCGCTCATATGTTAACCACAGGCCACTTTGATGATTCAAACGATCCCGCCGGGACGATGCCCTGATCGGGGCAGGTTTACGTCCCCGTGCACGCGAGCGGGCGGCCGCACATCCCGCGACCGCCCGTTTTTGTATGGATTTAATGCGCCATGCCCACGAGGTCTCCCCTCCCCGGAACCGCTCCGACGTGATCTGCTCAACGGCGCCCGTCCCGGGAACACCGCAGGTCGGAGCGGTGGAACGGAGGGAATGACCCCCTGGGGACGGCCGGGGACCCCGCGGGGAGCCTCCGGGGAGCGCCCGGGGAGTCCAGGGAGACCCCGGAGAGACCCGACCCCGCCGCGCGGGCCGCGCGGCGGGGTCGGGTCTCAGGGTCCGGCCGGTCCGGCGGGTCGGTCCGGTCGGCGGGGTCCGGCGGAGCCGGGTCAGTCCTCGATCAGCCCCACGATGCTGTCGGCCACGCCCCGGGTGAAGGTGACCGTGGCGTACACCGGGTACTCGTTCGCCTCAAGGGTCTTCTCCAGCTCGTCGATCGTGCAGCGGTACGGCAGCGGCCGGCCCTTGCCGTCGCAGATCACACCGAGCGAGTCGACGACCCGGGTGTCGTACCCGAGCCACAGCGCCTGGTCCCGGTTGCCGCCGTGGGGGCTCACCACGATCTTCCCCGGGGCGAGGTACTCGATCTTGCCGACCAGCTTCCCGGTGACCGGCTTGGCCTTGAGGGCCGCGGCGCCCGACGCCTTGGCCTTGACGGACGCGGCGGCCGACGCCTTCGCCTTGGCCGGAGTACCGGCGTGGGCCGTGGCGGTCGTCGCCACCGTCCCCAGGCCGAGGGCAACCACGATGGCCACGGCGGTGGTGCGCATACGCATAGGAGTCTCCCCGTTTTCTCCGCGGATTTCCGCGGTGCTGCCGGTCGTTCACCGTTCCGGTCCGGTCGGTCGGTCCGGTCCTGTCGGTCACGTGATACCGGCGGTTCAGTCGGCGGGTTCTCCCCCCGACCACCGGAACTGTAGGAGGGTGACATCACAGCGACCCCGCTCCTGTGTAACGGCCCGCACACGGTGAACGCTCGGAACGGTGTCTTCCGCCCGCCCGGGACCGCCTGGCGGGCTCCGGGTAGGGTCCCCGGGAAACGCAGGTGGGAGGGGCTGGGGCATGAACGGGTCGACGAGGACGGCGAGATGGCCACGGGCGCGGGCCGGAGTGGCCGCGGCCCTGTGCGGCGTGGCGCTGTCCGGTACGACGGGGTGTTCGCCCGCGGAGCGCACCCTCGTCGCGGTCCTCGTGGACGGGAGCGGAACACCTCATGCACTGCTGCGCCCGTGCGACGGCGGGGACCGGGTACGCGCCCCCTGGCTGCACGGCACCCCCGAAGCGGACGCGCCGGAGCGTCAGGAGACGCGGGAGGGGACAGAGGAGGAGACAGGACAGGAGACAGGGGCCGCGGGCGGACGTGAGTGGAGCGGCTGGGAGACCCGCGGCACCCATCCGGCCGCGGACTTCCCGCTCTTCACCCCGCCCGCCCCGTGGCGGGCCGAGATCCGCGGCCCGCGCTCCGCGCTCCCGGACCACTCGTACGAGCTGGGTTTCGCGGACCCCGACGACTCCTACGCCTACCGGGCGCTGGTCACCTTCGACGCCGCCGGACTCGACCGGCTCGCGGACGGCGAGGTGCTGACCCGGCGCGGGGTGATGAGCCGGTCCGCGTTCGAGGAAGCGGCCCGGAGGGCCTGCTGACGCCGGGCCGGGAGGACGGCACAGGAGGACGGGCCGGGAGGACAGGAGAACGGGAGGACAGGAGGACGGGCCGGGAGGGCCGGGAGGGCGGGGCAGGGACGGGACATTCACCCCGGCACGCCGATCCACGCCCTGATCCACCGTTATCAGTCAATCTCCCCACAGAATCTGGTATTTATCGGTTCGCCACTGCAAGACTCCGGACCGACGGAGCACAAGGAGCCTCACGGCCCGGGGAAGGGGGACGCGCCCATGGCGTTCATGCGGTACAAAGCGACGGGGTACAGCTGGGTGCTGGGGCGTCCGGACGGGGACTGGTTCCTGTTCGGACGGGGCGAGGACGGCGCCCTGGCCCGGCCGGGCGGCACGGACACGGGCCCCCTGGACCGGCTCGACCCCCGGCTGGCCGCCCGGAGCGAGCGCTACCGGGAGTACAGCGAGGGGGCGTTGACGCTCCCCGACCGGGACGGCTCCTGGCAGAGCCTCTTCTTCCGGGGCGAGCGCTGCGAGTGGTACGACTGGGACCGCGGTGTCGTCCGCGAGTGCCCCTGGACCGAGCTGGGCACCTGGGGCACGGCGCTCCCCGCCGGATACCGTTCGCAGATCGACGCCCTGCTCCAGGGGGCGGACGGGGAGGACGGCACCTGGCGGACCCATCTCTTCAAGGGGCCGCGGGTCCTGACCCTGGACTGGCGGACGGGTGTCGTGGCCGAACGGCTCGTCACCGAGGGCCCGGACCCGTCCGGGTGCGCCGGGTGGGCCGGGCTGCCCCCCGCGTTCCGCGGCGACCTCGACCATGTCGCCGACCACCGGCCCGCCGCCGACGGCACCCGGCGCAGCCTGCTGGTCAAGGGCGGCCACGCCGTCCTCCTCGACTGGGAGCGGGGCGTCCTGGCCGAGGGCGCGCCCGACCGGCTCCAGGACGGCGTCCTCACCGCGCTGCCGGATTTCTGCCGCACCCCGTACCGCACCACCACCGGCCGGTGGACCACCGTCCCGGAGGAGTCCGGGGGCAGGACGGTCGAGGTCCGCGTCGACATCGACGGCGAGCGTCCGCTGCTGACGGTCAGCGGCGATCTGTACGAGCGCACCCCCACCGGGACGGCGTACGTGGACTCCTTCCGCGCCGAGGCCCTGACGGTGGAGCGGACCGCCGGTCTCGACACCATCACCCAGTCCGGGGTCCATTGGGCGAACGGCTGCCCGCTGACGGAGCTGACCCTGAGGCTCCCCCGGGTCGCCGCGACAGACCCCGCCGCGGACGGCCCCGGGACCGTCTCCGAAGCCGCTGTCCCCGACGGCACGGGCTTCCTCGGTCTGTCGGGCAGCGGCCGTTTCCTCTCCCAGCCGCTGCTGCGGACCGGCACCGCGCTGCGGACGGTGGAGCTGACGACACAGGCGCTGGAGGGCGCGGCGGTCTTCGAGGAGTACAAGACCTCCTCCGGCCCGGCGCCGTCCTTCCGCCGCGGCCGTACGCTCACCCTCGCCTCCGCCTACGCCGAGGCGGGGGTGGAGATCCGCGCCACGGGCCGCGTCGGGATCATCGCGCGGCCCACCGGGGACCCCGCCCCGCCCGGCTCCCCCCTGGCCTGGTCGGACGCCGAACTCCACGCGGCGGTCTGCGACCACGCGGGCCGGCAGCGGGATCTGCCCGGGTGGCGGCTGTGGATGTTCGTCGCCACCCGGCACGCCGAACTCTCCGCGGGCGGCGTCATGTTCGACCGGGTCGGCAGCCATGGCCAGGGGGTGGCCCTCCTCGCGGACGAGCTGCGGCCCGGCGGCGGCGACAGCACCGCCCATGAGCTGTTCTCCTACGTCCACCAGCTGGGGCACGCCCTCGGTCTGCCGCACTCCTGGCTGAAGCGGTTCTCCCGGCCGCACACCCCCATGGACCCGGGCGGCGGCCACGCCGACCTGTCCTGGATGAACTGCCCGCACGGCTACGACAACGGCGGGGGCCACCGGGGCGCCCGGGACTTCTTCGCCGACTTCGCCCACCGTTTCACCGACGACGAGCTGCGCCATCTGCGGCACGCCTTCCACCGCCGGGTCGTCCCCGGCGGCGACGGCTTCCTGACGGGAGCCGCGCTGGAGTCCCTCGACGCCCTCGCCGCCGGGGAGACCTTCGCCCACCCGCCCGCCGACGAGTCCGGTCTCGCGCTGACGGTCGGCGGGAAACGGGCCTTCGCCTACGGCGAGCCGGTGATGGCCGAGCTGCGGCTGTCCCGTACCGGCCGCCGGGGGGACGTACCGGTGGCCGGGACGATCGGCCCGAGGAACGACCGTACGGTGGTCGCGGTCACCGGCCCCTCCGGCCGGACGCGGATCTTCCGCCCGCTCGCCCGGGTGTGCGCGGGGCCGGGCGCGGAGGAGCGGGGCGCCCTCCTCACCGAGCGGCGGCCCGCGGTCTACGAGTCGGTCTATCTCGGCTACGGCAGCGACGGGCTCTACTTCGCCGAGCCGGGTCTGTACCGCGTCACCGCCGTCCACCACAGCCTCGACGGCTCACGGGTGGCCGCCCCGACCAGGACCCTGCGGGTGCGCGCCCCGCTGGACCGCACCGACCAGGAGGTGGGCGAGCTGATGACCGGCGACGAGCAGGGCGCCCTGCTCGCGCTCCTCGGCTCGGACGCCCCCCGGCTCGACGGCGGCAACACGGCCCTGCGGGAGGTCGTCGAACGCCACGGCAGGCATCCGCTCGCCGTCTACGCGCGGCTCGTCCGGGGCGCCAACGCCGGACGCCACTTCCAGACCGTCACCGACGGGCGGCTGTGGATCCGCCCGCCGGACGTCAAGGACGCCGTCGCCCAGCTCACTCATGCCGTCGCCGTCTCCCGTGACGACTCCGGCAGCGCCGGGGGTGCCGGTCTGGACCATCTCACCCTCAACGCCGCCATGCGCCGACTCGCCCTCGTCCACGGCAGGGCGGGGGACCTGGAGCGGGCCGACACCGTGCTCGACAGGCTCGTCAGCCACTTCCACGCCCAGGGCGTCCCCCGCCATGTCCAGCTCCATATCCAGCAGCAGGCGGCGCGGACCCGGGAGGCGATCCGCCGGGACGCCGGGGAGCAACCGGACCCGGAGCGGCCCTGACCGGCGGGGCGGCCCCGGCCCCGGCGGAGCGGACCCGTGGCGGATCAGGCCCCGGGCTCCCGCAGATCGACGACCCGGCGGATCTTGCCCACGGACCGCTCCAGCGTGTACGGGTCCACGACCTCGACGGCGACGGTCACCCCGACCCCGTCCTTGACCGCGCGGACGATCTCCTCGGCGGCCGCCCGGCGGCGCTCGTCGGACGTACCGGGCCGGGCCTCGACCCGTACGGCCATCCGGTCCATCCGGCCCTCGCGGGTCAGCCGCAGCTCGAAGTGCGGGGCGACGGCGGGGGTACGGAGCAGGATCTCCTCGATCTGGGTGGGGAAGACGTTCACCCCGCGCAGGATGATCATGTCGTCGCAGCGGCCGGTCACCTTCTCCATCCGCCGGAAGGCGGGCCGGGCGGTCCCCGGCAGCAGCCGGGTCAGATCGCGGGTGCGGTAGCGGATGACGGGCAGCGCCTCCTTGGTGAGGGAGGTGAACACCAGCTCACCGTGGTCCCCGTCGGGCAGGACCGCGCCGTCGGCCGGGTCCACGACCTCCGGCAGGAAGTGGTCCTCCCAGATGTGCGGGCCGTCCTTGGTCTCCACGCACTCCTGTGCCACACCGGGCCCCATGACCTCCGAGAGCCCGTAGATGTCCACGGCGTCGATGCCCGCCCGCTCCTCGATCTCCCGGCGCATCCCCTCGGTCCAGGGCTCGGCGCCGAAGATGCCCACCCGCAGGGAGGTGGAGCGCGGGTCGACGCCCTGCTTCTCGAACTCGTCGAGGAGGGTGAGCATGTAGGACGGGGTGACCATGATGATCTCGGGCGCGAGGTCCCTGATGAGCTGTACCTGACGAGCGGTCATCCCGCCGGACGCGGGGATGACGGTGCACCCGGCGCGCTCGGCCCCGTAGTGGGCGCCGAGGCCGCCGGTGAAGAGCCCGTAGCCGTAGGCGATGTGCACCCTGTCACCGGGCCTGCCCCCGGCGGCGCGGATCGAGCGGGCGACGACATCGGCCCACACCGACAGGTCGTTCGCGGTGTAGCCGACGACCGTGGGACGGCCGGTGGTGCCGCTGGACGCGTGAATCCTGCGGACCTCGGACCGGGGCACCGCGAACATGCCGAAGGGGTAGCCGTCCCGCAGATCGGCCTTGGTGGTGAACGGGAAGCGCGCCAGGTCCGCCAGGGTGCGGCAGTCCCCGGGCGCGACCCCCGCCGCGTCGAACTTCCGCCGGTACGTCTCCACATGGTCGTACGCGTGCCGCAGTGCCGCGCGCAGCCGGGTGAGCTGAAGGTCCCTCAGCTCCGCGCGGCTCATCCGTTCCGCCGCGTCCCGCGGGCCGTCCGGGAGCCGCTGTCCCCCCGGTACGGCCGTGCTGCCGCTGTCGTCCATGGCGACTCCTTCGTCCGTCTCGGCTGCCGGGCAGGGGGCCGCGCCGCCCCGCGATCGCCTCGTCACCGCCTTGTGTGCCGACCGACCATTCGGTTAGCTTCGGCACGGCAAGTAATCCAGCCCTCGAACGGCGACGTCAAGAGGTGGGACCCATGTCCGAGGTGTTTCTGGTCGACGGTGCGCGCACCCCGCAGGGCCGGTACGGGGGCGCCCTGGCCTCCGTCCGGCCGGACGATCTCGCCGCGCTGGTCGTCGGGGAGGCCGTCCGCCGCGGCGGGGTCCCCGCGGACGCGGTCGACGAGGTGATCCTCGGCGCCGCCAACCAGGCGGGCGAGGACAACCGCGATGTGGCCCGGATGGCGGTCCTGCTCGCCGGGCTGCCGCACACCGTCCCCGGCTACACCGTCAACCGGCTCTGCGCCTCGGGGCTGACCGCCGTGGCCTCGGCCGCGCAGGCGATACGGTCCGGCGAGGCGGAGCTGGCCGTCGCGGGCGGGGTCGAGTCGATGACCCGCGCGCCCTGGGTGATGGCGAAGCCCGGCACCCCCTGGGCCCGGCCGGGCGAGGTCCACGACACCTCGCTGGGCTGGCGGTTCACCAACCCCGCGCTGGCCGCGCGGGAGCGGACGACCCTCTCCATGGGCGAGACCGCCGAGGAGGTCGCCGCCCTGGACCGGATCACCCGCGCCGCGTCCGACGCCTTCGCCCTGCGCAGCCACCGGCGGGCCGTCGCCGCCCAGGAGGCGGGCCGCTTCGACCGGGAGATCGTTCCGGTGGCCGTCCGGGACGGCGAGGTCACCCGGGACGAGGGGCCGCGCCCGGGGACCACCCCGGAGAAACTGGCGGCGCTGCGGCCGGTCTTCCGCCCGGACGGGATCGTCACCGCGGGTTCCTCCTCCCCGCTCTCCGACGGAGCTGCGGCCCTGCTCGTCGCGAGCGAGGACGCCGTCCGCCGGCACGGTCTCACCCCCCGGGCCCGGATCGTCGCCTCCGCGTCGGCCGGGGTCGAGCCGCATCTGATGGGGCTCGGACCGGTCCCGGCCACCCACAAGGCCCTGGAGCGCGCCGGGTGGGGCATCGCCGACCTGGACGCGGTGGAGGTGAACGAGGCGTTCGCCGCCCAGGCCCTCGCGGTCGTCCGCCGTCTCGGTCTGGACGAGGAACGGGTCAACGCCGACGGCGGGGCCATCGCGCTGGGCCATCCGCTCGGCTGCTCCGGCGCCCGCATCCTGCTGACCCTGCTCGGCCGGATGGAGCGCGAGGACGCCCGCCGGGGGCTCGCGACCCTCTGCGTGGGTGTCGGCCAGGGCGTCGCCCTGCTGGTGGAACGGGTCTGACGGACCCGGACCGGACCACGCCGCGCCGGGTCGGGTCGCGCCGGGTCGGACCGGACCGCGCCGGGTCGGGTCGGCGCCGTGGCCCGTCCGACCCGCCGCCCGCGGACAGAAGCCGGTGACGGCGCCCCGGGCGGTCCGGCCCGCCGTCGGTGCCGGTCAGGGCCTGCCGGACGCGGGCGGCCGAGGCCGAGGCGGCTTCGGCGACCCGCGGGGGGGGCGGGCGTTCAGCCGGGAGAGGAACCGCCCCTTCCGTTCGGCCCCGGCGGCCCGGTCGACCGCCGCGCGGGTCGCGGTGGCCGCCCCCGGTGGCGGACGATCAGCCCGTGCCCGTTCCGCTCGCGGTACTCCGGCCTGCTCGGCTCCGTGCTGTCGAACAGCCGCTCGCCCAGCCGCCCTTCGCGGATCAGCCGCCGTGCGTCCACCGGTACGGCGAACGTCCGGTCGCGCCTGCGGGTGATCCGCACGGGGGCGCCCTTCCGGCCCGGTCCGGGCTCGACGCGCGCCACCCCGCCCGTACCGGTCACGACCGCCGTGTCACCGGTGACAAGCGGCACCCGCGCCGCCGTGCTGCCCCGGCCCGGTACCGGACGGCCTGTCCGGTACCGGGCCGGTGCGGCGGCCACCCACCCGGTGAGTCCGGTGAGTCCGGTGAGCGGAGCCACCGCGACCGGGGCCGGGGCTCCCGCCCTTCGTCTGTTTTTGCACCACACCTCTCCAGGATGAAAATGACGTCATCCGATAAACCGCCGTACCCCGCACCGGGGATGGCCCGGGTCCGGCGGCTTTTCCCTCCGGAATCCGTGGCCCCGGTACCCGCCCCCGGCCGCGGAAGGCCGGTCGAGCCCCCGAAACAGTCCTGGAACGGCCACCTCCGGACCGCTGGTATCGCTGATTTCGCACAGGGGAATTCCGGGTGGGCGGTGGAAGGGGACCGGACCGGTAGCCTTTTCCCTACTGGTGATTTCCATGTCGAACCGGAGTTCGGAATGGCATGGGGATGGGGGATGATCCATGACACAGGAACAACATCGGGAAAACCAGGGAAACAGCGGTGCGCCGGGCCGGGAAAACCATCCGTCACCTCCTTCCACGGAAACGGAGGACCCGCGGCGCACCGGCCGCACCGCCCCCGACGGCCGCACCGGTGGGGGTGGAGCGGAGCCGTCACGACGGCTCCCCTGGTGGCGCCGGTACGGCCCCGAGACCCTGGTGGGCGCGATCGTCGTCGCCGTGGTGGGCACGGTGGTGTCCGTCGGTGTCGGCGCCCTGGTGAACGGCGGCACGGACCCCGCTCCCGAGGACAACCGCCCCACCCCGGCGGTCTCCGTCCGGGCCGTGGCGAAACCCACCTGTGCCGGAGAGGTCTGCCACGGGCTCGACCCCAGGACCACCCACTGCGACGCGGACGCGCTCACGGTGAAGGAGGAGTGGAAGGACGTCATGCGGCTGGAACTGCGCTACAGCGCCCGCTGCTCCACCGTCTGGGGCAAACTCACCGGCGCCGGTCAGGGCGACACCGTGACGGTCAGTTCCTCACCCACCCGGCTCCACAGAGCGGCCGTGGAGTCGGGTCGTACGAAATACACACCGATGCTCGCCGTCGATGTGCGCAGCGGAGGTCAGGAGCTGTCGCTCCAGGCCGTCGCGGTGGCCGTGAACGGATATCCCGAACAGCAGATCCCCCGGGGGCACGAACTGCGGATCAGCGCGGGCCCCGGGGACCTCCGCCCCTGACGGCCGCCCCTCCGCCCCGGAAACCCGGTACCCGGCCGGACGGACCGGCCCCGCCCTCCGGGGCGGAGGCCCGGCGTCCGGCCGGTGGCCCGGTCAGATCAGCCGCCGTATCTCACCGCGGACCCGGTAGAACCCTCCTGCCGCGGGGTGCAGCGCGTCGACCACATAGCGCGCGCCCGGCTCCCGTATCCCGCGCGGGAACTGGACGTTCCACCCGGTGTCGTAGCCCTGGCCCGCGCCTGCCACGACATGGACCCGGACCCGGGAGCCCTCCTGGACGCACTGCACGACGATCCCGTCCGCGGGCGCGGCCGTCACCGTGGCCAGCGACATCGGGGAGGCGGCGGGGGTGTAGGTCGGCAGCGCCGCGGCGGACTTGACGTCCCGGGCGACGGGGACCGTGCCCTGCTGCGCGGCGGCGATCGCGGCGTCCGTGGCGTCGACACAGACCAGGGAGCCGTCCGTGGTGACCATGTAGAGCCGCTCGTCCAGATACTGCATGGACAGCGCCGAGCCACTGCCCGTGCCGAGCTTCCACAGCCGGTTCCCCTCGGCGTCGAAGCAGTAGACGGAGGAGGACGAGTCACCCGCGAAGACATAGGCACCGCCGGGAGCCGTGGCGCAGGAGTACACGGAGGCGTCGCAGCCGTAGGTGGCGAGCACCGCCCCGCTCTCCTTCGACAGCCGCTGGACCACCTTGTTGGAGGTGGCCGCGTACACCGCGTCGGCCTCCTGCCAGCCGAACAGCACCCCGCCGCGCGTCTTGGTGTGCCACAGCTCGCCCGAGCCGTCCGGGCTGTAGGCGGTGACGCCCGCCGCGTGGCCGTGGTAGACGGCCCGCCCGTCGGCGCGGACCATCCAGCCGTACGGCCCGCCGGACTTGCGGGACCACTGGTGCTCGTCCTCGTGGTCGATGACCGTCAGCTTGCCCTGGGCGTCGGAGACGTCGAGCACGCCCTCGTGGATGTCCAGCCAGAAGATGTCCACGTCCGGGGCGATGGTGTAGGCGCCGAACGGCAGCTTGGACGAGAGGTCGTAGACCGTGCCGTCGTCGCACCCCGCGTAGATCCAGAAGTCGTCCGCGACGAGGCACTTCACGCCGTCCGGCAGGGAGTAGCGGGCCAGCACCTCGCCCCCGTGGCTGAGCGTGTACACATCGCCCGCCTGGTTGCCGACCCAGCAGCTGTCCTCGGAGACATGGATGCCGAAGGCCGCCGATCCGGTGCGGAAGCGCCACAGCACCGGCGCCGTCGAGCGCGCCGTCGAGGGCGCCGAGCTGACCTGCCTGCGGGTGACCGGACGGGCCGCCCGCGCCCCCTGCACCGCCGGGGCGTAGCCCTTGCGGACCTTCTCCCCGACCTTCCTCGCCGCTGCCGCCCGTGCCTTCTCCACCGTGGGGAAGGACGACACCTGGGTCGACCCGGCGGCCCCGATCCGGCCGTAGCGCACGGACACCACCGTGCCCTCGACGGTCACCTCGTAGAACTTGTGGGCGCCGCCACCTTCCTGCGACAGCTCCAGATACGTCGTCGAACCGGACACAGACATACCCCTCCCCAATAGGCGGAACGGGCACTCTCTGGCCGCTCGTTCCCACTGCCCAGAAGAGTAGGAGGCACCACTGACAACCGCCCCCGACCAGGGGCGGGAACACCTTCTGAGATTTCCGCCGGATCAGGGCAACCGGACAGGGGGCCTCGACCGTCTGGTTGATCGTAGGAGTCGTCGCACCCGTTCGCGCGCCGCCGTCGGCGCCCGGTCGGGCCACCGGCCGCCCCGGCGTCCGGTGGCGCCGCCGGACGGCACCCCACTCGGCACGGATGCGATGACCAGCGCATATTTTATGAGAGATATGATGAATTATCGGATTACGCTCCTCGGTTGATCGGAGCGGTCATCGGCGGCCCCGTGCCCTGAACGGCGCCTCCCGGCAGCCTTGTGCCGGGTCCGGCGGCCGACCGGGCGACGGCCCGGGCCACGGAGGCAACCGAGCAGGGGTGCCAGGGGGTTGACCAGCCGGGGGACATGTCCCCGAGGCCGTTGGACCCCCCGTCCCCCGCAGCAGGACGCACACGGACATCGAAGAACACCGGGGAAGCACCGGAGAGCGCCGGGCCGGTGCGCACACGGCGCCCGCCCACCGGACCCCCGACAACGGATGAGGTTGGTTGATGCAGAAGACACGCCCGGGCGACGGTCCTTCGGGGGCCCGGCAGGCCGCGAAGTTCCTCGCCGTCAGCGCTCTCTCCGGAGTGGTGCTGGCCGGGATGGCCCTGCCGGGCGCGGGGCTGGTGGGGGTCGCGGCCAAGGGCGCGGTCAAGAAGTTCGACGACATCCCGGCGAATCTGGTGGCTCCGCCGCTCAGCCAGCGCACCCGCATCCTGGACGCCCGGGGCGACCTCATCGCGTCGGTCTACTCGCGGGACCGCACGGAGAAGCCCCTCAAGGACATCTCCCCGTACATGCAGCAGGCGATCATCGCGGTCGAGGACGCCCGCTTCTACCAGCACGGCGCGATCGACCTCAAGGGTGTGCTGCGCGCGCTCAACAAGAACGCCCGCTCGGGCGGTGTCGCCGAGGGCGCGTCCACGCTGACCCAGCAGTATGTGAAGAACGTCTTCGTCGAGGAGGCGGGCGACGACCCCGTCAAGTTCGCCGAGGCCACCCAGCAGACCCCGGGCCGCAAGATCCGCGAGCTGAAGTACGCGATCCAGGTCGAGGAGGAGCTGGGCAAGAAGAAGATCCTGGAGAACTACCTCAACATCACCTTCTTCGGCCAGCAGGCCTACGGCGTCGAGGCCGCCTCCAAGCGCTACTTCTCCAAGCGCGCCAAGGACCTCACCCTGGAGGAGGCGGCCCTGCTCGCCGGCCTCGTCCAGTCCCCCAGCCGCTACGACCCCGTCAACGCCCCGGAGGAGGCCCGGAAGCGCCGGAACATCGTCCTCCAGCGGATGGCCGACGTCGGCGACATCACCCGGGCCGAGGCGCAGCGGGCCAAGGCGAGCCCGCTGGGGCTCAGGATCAGCAGGCCCAAGAACGGCTGCATCACCGCCGACCAGGGCGCGGGCTTCTTCTGCGACTACGTGCGGAACGTCTTCCTGACGGACCCGGCCTTCGGCAAGACCCGCGAGGACCGGGCGAAGCTGTGGAACCAGGGCGGTCTGACGATCAGGACCACCCTCGACCCGAAGGCGCAGAAGTCCGCCCAGGACTCGATGGAGACCTACGTCAACGCCTCCGACACGGTGGCCTCCGCCGTGACCCTGGTCGAGCCGGGCACCGGCAAGATCCTCGCCATGGGCCAGTCGCGGGCGTACGGCTTCGGCAAGCACGAGACCCAGATCAACTACTCCGTCGACAAGAAGATGGACGGGTCGAACTTCGGCTTCCCGATCGGCTCCACCTTCAAGCCCTTCACCGCCGCAGCGGCCATCGACCAGGGGGTGCCGCTGACGCGGACGTACTCCTCGCCATACTCGATGCGCTACCCCGACCGGGTCGACACCTGCACCAGCGGCAAGCCGTGGAAGAACGACGGCGGCTTCACCGTGCAGAACGAGCTGCTGAGCGAGAAGGGCCCGTACGGCCTCAAGGAGGCCATGGAGCTGTCGGTCAACACCTACTTCGTGCAGATGGTCGAGGACATCGGCCTCTGCCCGGTCAAGGAGCTGACCGACAAGCTGGGCCTGGTCGTGGGCAACGGCCAGAAGCTCTCCTTCACCCCCTCCGGGATGACCCTGGGCTCCGAGGGCATGTCCCCGCTGACCATGGCGAGCGCGTACGCGGCGTTCGCCGCCCGCGGCACCTACTGCACGCCCGTCGCCATCACCTCGGCACGGACGGCGGAGGGCAAGAAGCTGAAGATACCGAAGGCCACGTGCGAGCGGGCGATGAGCGAGCGCACCGCGGACACCATCAACTCGCTGCTGCGCGGGGTGATGTCCGACCGGGGCACCGGCGACCGGGCCGGTCTGGAGGGCCGCGACAGCGCGGGCAAGACCGGGACCACCGACGAGCGGCGCAACGCCTGGTTCGTCGGCTACACCCCCGACCTCTCGGGCGCCGTCTGGGTCGGCAGCCCCAGCCAGCAGGTGAAGATGTACAACATCTCCATCGGCGGCCAGCTCAAGGCCAAGGTCTTCGGCGGTGACGTTCCCGGCTCGATCTGGCGCGAGGCCATGACCGGCACGCTCGCGGGCGGGTCGCCGCAGTCCTTCAACCGGGTGGACATCCCCGATGTCCCGAAGCCCGACGCCACCGACGACGCCGGTGGCCCCGGGACCGCCGGGACCCCTGGTGGCGGCGGGCCCACCGGTACGGACGGTTCCGCCCTCGTCGGCGGCTGAGCCCCGGCGGCCCGCCCGCGCCGACGGCCCGGGGTCCGGCGGCGACCCGCCCGCCGGACCCGCCGTCCGCGCCCTTCCCGCGTCAACCGCACGCATCCGCTCCCCGCACATCCGCACATCCACACCCGGTGCGCTCCGCAGACCACCGGCTCCCCACGGAGGTTCCCTTGCGTCCGATATCCGCGCGCCCTGTCCGTCACCCCTCCGCGCGTCTCGCGGTGGCAGCCGCCGTGCTCGCCCCGCTCGCGCTCACCGCCTGCACGGCGGACAGCTCCGGCGCGGCATCGGACGACAAGGCGGGCGGGGCGAAGGCGGGCGGCAAGCCCGCCGCCGTCACCGTGACCCCCGCCGGGCAGACGGCGCGGGCGGGCGAGCCGATACGGGTCACCGCCCGGGGCGGCACCCTCACCTCGGTGGCGGTGACGGACGGCAAGGGGAAGTCCGTCGGCGGCACGCTGTCGGAGGGGAACACGGTGTGGACCTCGGAGCGCAGGGCCGCTCCCGGCGCGACCTACCGGGTGACGGCCGGGACCACGACCGAGGGCGGCACGAAGGGCACGGAGCAGGCATCCTTCTCCACCGCCAAGGCGGAGCGGACGAACACGGTGGACTGGTGGCCCGGCACCAGGGGCACCGACGGCACGGTCGGCGTCGCCCAGCCGATCTCGCTCGCCTTCGACCACCCCGTCACCAACAAGGCCGAGGTGGAGAAGCAGCTCAAGGTCGTCACCTCGAACGACACCGAGGGCTCCTGGGGCTGGGTGAAGGAGTGGAACTCCGGCCGGGACCGGATCGACTGGCGGCCCAAGGAGTACTGGAAGCCCGGCACCAAGGTCACCCTGAAGGCCCCGCTCAGCGGCATCGACTCCGGGAACGGCCGCTGGTTCGTCCGGGACTACGACAACAGCTTCACCGTGGGCGCCCGCCAGGAGATCAAGGTCGACCTCGACTCCTACAAGCTCACCCTGGAGCGGGACGGCAAGACGGTCCGGACCATCCCCATCTCCGGTGGCGACCCGAACGGTGACACGCGCACCTGGAAGGGCATCATGCCCGTCATGGTCAAGGAGGGCACCGTCAACATGCGCTCCGAGACCGTCGGCCTCGGCGACGCCTACGACAAGATGGTCAAGTACTCCGCGCGGCTGACCTGGTCCGGGCTGTTCGTGCACGCCGCTCCGTGGAACGCCCGCTACTTCGGCAACGAGAACGCGAGCTCCGGTTGCATCGGCATGAGCACCGAGAACGCGTCCACCTTCTACGCGCAGATCCGGCAGGGCGACCCGGTCACGGTCACCGGAAAGGACACCAAGGGCATCCCCGACCAGGGCAACGGCTTCAGCAACTGGAACGTGTCCTACGAGGAGTGGAAGAAGCGCAGCGCCCTGAGCTGAACGGGGCTCACAGCTCGCGCGCCCGCACCACCAGGGAGCGGCCCAGCAGGGGACCGGTGACGGCGGCGATCCCGGCGAGGACCAGCAGCCAGGGCCAGGCACCGCCGAAGCCGAGGAGGGCCCCGTCCCGGACGGCCCTGATCCCGTAGGTCACCGGGTTGGCCCAGGACAGCCACTGGAGGACGGGGGCCATCCGGTCCAGCGGATAGAACGACGGGCTGGAGAAGAGCAGCACCGGGGCGACCACGTTGATGGTGACGCTGAAGCGGCGGAAGTCCGAGAAGCGGGTGGCGAGCAGCAGATAGAGCCCGTTGAAGGCGAGGGAGGCGAGGGCGGTCGCGCAGAGCACGGCCGCCCAGTGCGCGGCCGGCCAGCGGAAGTCGAAGACGGCGAGGGAGACCAGGAGCGCGGCGAGGCTCTGCGCCAGGATCAGCAGGGTGCTGACGAGCAGTTTGCCGAGGACGTAGCCGCCGTGTCCGAGGGGGTGGGACCACAGCTCGACGTCCATCCGGCCCATGCGTTCCTGGAAGAGCGAGGTCCCCGCGGTGGTGGCCGCCGCGAGCATCGAGGAGAGCAGCAGGGCGGGCACCGTGAACTCGGCGTAGCCGACGGTCCTGCCCTCGTGGTGGACCTCGCCGACGAGGTTGGCCAGCGAGGTGGCGAAGAGCAGCAGATAGACCGCGCTGGGGACGACGGCGAGCAGCAGATTGGTGCGGTTGCGGGTCAGCAGGCAGTACTCGCGGTACATGGTCGCGGCCAGTCCGCCGCGGAGCGGGGAGGGCCGGGTGGTGGGCGGTCCGGCGAGGTCGGTGGTCATCGGTCGGCCCCCACGAGGGCGAGGAAAGCGTCCTCCAGGGAGGGGGTGCGGTACTCGACGGTGTCGATGCCGATACCCAGGTCGGTCACCCGAGTGAGCAGGGAGGGCAGCCGGGTGCGCATGTCCCGGCCCGCGATCTCGACCCGTCCGTCGCTGACCGCCACCCGCAGGGGGTGTCCGTCGGGGCGGGTGCCGAGCGCGCCCGCGAGCCGTTCGGTGTCGTGGGCGCTGAGCGGGCGGACGAGCGCGATCTGTCCGCCGAAGCGTTCGGCGAGGGTGCGCGGGGGCGCGTACTCGACCAGGCGGCCCTCGTGGATGATGAGGACCCGTCGGCAGTTGCGTTCCAGTTCCTCCACGTAGTGGCTGGTCCACAGGACGGTGGTGCCGTGCTGTCGGCGGAGGTCGGCCAGCAGCTTCCACACCTGGCGGCGGCCCGTGACGTCGAGTCCGGCGGAGGGTTCGTCGAGGATCAGCAGCGGCGGGGTGCCGAGGAGCGCCCGGATCATCTGGAGGCGGCGCAGTTCGCCGCCGGAGAGGGTGAAGACGAGCTGGTCCGCCTTCTTCTCCAGGCCGAAGGCGTGCAGGGCGCCGGTCGCGGACTCCTGGGTGTCGCGCCATCGCAGTCCCTTGAACCGGGCGGCGATCCGCAGATTGTCGAGCGCGCTGAGCATCATGTCGAACGGGCCGGTCTGGTGGACGACCCCGATGGCGCGTTTGGCCCGGCCGCCGCGGGCGGCGGGGTCGGCGCCGAAGATGCGGACGCTTCCCCGGTCGGGGGTGGTGACGCCGCAGAGGAGTTTGGTGAGGGTGGTCTTGCCCGCGCCGTTGGCGCCGAGGAGGCCGATGACGGCGCCCTGTTCGATGTCGAAGGAGAGGTGGTGGACGGCGTCGCGGTCCATGCCCTTGTAGCGTTTGACGAGGTCGTGCACGTGGACGGCGGGCGGGCCCGGACGGGGTTCAGACATCGGCCACCGCTTGCGCGCCGTGCGGGGGCCGACCGCCGCCGTCGGCGCCCGGTGGTTCCTGCTCGTCGGTGGTGAGCAGCCCCTGGCGGGTGAGCCGGGTCAGGAACTCGGTGACGTCCCGGGTGATCTCGTCGAGCTGTCCGGGGTCCTCGGCGCCGTAGCGCCGTCCGAGTTCGGCGGCGATGTCCTCGGTGTCCCGGCCTTCGGCGATCAGCAGCCACAGTTCGGTCGCGGTGCTGTTGAGGGTCTGGAACTCGCCCGACGCGGGGTCGTACAGGCGGACTTCTCCGTCGTCGGACATCCAGACGACGTCGGCGGCGATCCGGTGCGGCATCGCGCTTCCCTTCGCTCGGCGCCCGCGTCAGGGGGCGGTGGTCGTCCGGCAGCCGGCGCCGGGGGTGCCGGAGGCCGACAGGACGGGCAGCAGTCTGCGGCCCGGGGTCCTCCAGTCCTCGTGGACGGGGTGGACGGTGTCGTCGCGGACGAGCCTCGGGAGCATCAGCCCGTCGGGGTCCTCGGCGAGCCGCCCGGACGGGGTGCCCACGGCCTGCCACCAGTTGGCGACCATGGACCGGCGCAGGATGCGGCAGAGGTGGCGGCCGTTGCGGTGGATGTCGCCCGTCTCCGCCATGTGGTAGCCGCGGCATCCGCCGCCGCAGGCCCCGCGGATGTAGCAGCGGCGGCAGTCGCTCAGGTTCTCGCCGTGGAAGACGCTGTTGCCGCGCAGCGAGGCGAAGAGCGGGGAGTGGAACAGCTCCGTGAGGGGTTTCTCCCGGATGTTTCCCGCGCGGTGGACCTCCCGGGTGACGAGTTTGCAGGGGTAGACGTCGCCCAGGGAGTCGAGGTAGATCTCGTTGCCGCCCATGCCGCAGTTGCCCGTGATGGAGCAGGGCTTGGCGGCGCGGGGGCCGTCGGGCAGCAGATTGTCGGCGCGGGGGTCCGTCCAGAGGAACTGCTGCACCTTCTGGAAGTCGCTCCAGCCGAAGTCATAGCCGTCGTCGGCGGCGCGGCCGAGGTCGGAGTGGTGCATCAGCCGCACCCGCCGGACCTTGAGGCCGGAGACGAAGCGGCAGACCTCGTCGAGGGCGTCGACGTTGTCGGGGGTCACCACATGGTTGATCACGGGGACCACACCGGCGTCGTTGAGCAGGGAGAGACCCCGTGCCGTGCGGGCGAAGGTGCCCTTGCCCCGGGTCCGCTCGTGCAGCTCGGCGGTACCGCCGTCGATGCTCACGGTCACCAGGGCGAAGAGGTCGGCGATCCGCCGGGCGGTCTCCGGCTTTCTGATCATGGTGCCATTGGTGATCATATTGACGGAGAGACCGCGTTCGCGGGCGTGCTCGGCGACGTCGAAGAGGTCCTTGCGGAGCATGGGTTCGCCGCCGGTGAGAATGAGGGTCCGCGCCCCCATGTCCGCGATCTGGTCCACGAGGGCGAGTGACTCCGCGGGACTCAGCTCACCGGGCAGACACTTCTCGGACGAGGCATAGCAGTAGGGGCAGCGCAGATTGCAGCCGTCGGTGATGGCGTAGTAGACGAGCTTGAGCGGGGGGTCGGGGACCCGTACCTCCGGTCGGCGGCCGGGCAGATAGACGAGCCATTTCAGCACCAGTTTCGCGAGGGTGCGCTCCGTCCACATCGGATCGGCAGGGGGCGGGGGCGGCCCGTCCGGCCGGTCGCGCCCGGCGAGGGCCCGCAGCAGCACGGCCTCCCGCTCGTCCAGGGTGCACCAGGCCGCCAGCTCGGGGTTGGCGACCAGCCGCACGCCGGACGTCCGGTCCAGGAAATAGACGAGGTCCTCGGGTACGACCAGCGCGTCCCACTGTTCCAGCAGCTTCATCCGTCACCTTTGTCCTGGGCGGTCGGGGCGGGCGGGGCGTTCGGGAGCGGTCCCCGGACGGGCGGGGGCGGACGGTGGCACCGCCGCCCCCGCCCTGACGGTCCGGGTCAGGCGGCCTCTCCGGCGCCCGCTCCGGAGCTGCCGCCGCACGAACAGGAACACGACTGGACGGCGCCGAACTCGATGGGCAGCACCTCGGGCTTGATCCAGACAGGTTTCACGGTGATGTGTGTCCTTTCCCTCGATGACGGTGGCCCTTGCCGTTCCGGGCACAGAAATATCCCGACAGGAAGGTCAGGATTCGGGCGGGCCGACAGGTACGGAAGAGAGAAACGCGCGTATTCGATCGTTGACCGTTGACGGACGGCAGGCGGGCTTCTGCGTTCCCGGCTGATTTCCGTGGCCCGGGGGAAGACAGTTTTGAAGCAGTGGTGACGCAAGTCAACCAGGAAGACAGCAGTCCGGATTCACCCTTTCCGGAAGGCTCCTTACCGTTCCGGGGCACTCATGGGATCTCGGAGAGAACCGGAGAGGGCGGGGAGAGGACAGGGAGGGGGCGGGGAGAGGGCGGGGAAATCCGCTCCCGCAACACCGGGGTTTCCCTGGAGACCACTCAGGAATCCATCGACCGAATTTCCCATCAATGGGTAGATATGTCCGTCTCATATCCGCTGTGGGACGCACATCACATACGAAGGTGTTTAGTGCCCCGCGGGACCCGGGAACGGCACGGCCCCCCGGTGGACGGGCCCCGCCGGGACGGAGATCCACTATTCCGCCTAGCACTCGGGGCGTTGTCACCGCTTCCCCGCACCGCTAAGAATCTGCGCACCGCCGCCACCGGAGCGCAGTGAGGCTCCCTTCCGTGTGCGGCTCTCCCCACCCGAAGGGTTCCGCCATGTCCGTCCTCAGCATGCGCACGGGGCGCCGGTCCGCCGCCCGCAGATCCGTCACCGGAGGTCTCGTGGTCACGGGTGCCGCGGCCCTCGCCCTCGCCCTGATACCCACCGGCGCGTCGGCCACCGCCGTCCCGGCCCCCGCCGCTCCCGCCGTCGGGGTCGCCACGGTCTACCCGGACAACCTGGACGGCTGGATCCTGGAGGCGCTCGACATCATGCGGCTCAACGGCATCCCGGGGAGCTACGAGGGACTGCACCGCAACATCATGCGGGAGTCCAGCGGCAACCCCCTGGCCATCAACGACTGGGACATCAACGCGGTCAACGGCACCCCGTCCAAGGGGCTGCTCCAGGTCATCGACCCCACGTTCGCCGCCTACCGGGTCGACGGAACCTCCGCCGACCCGTTCGACCCCGTGGCCAACATCGTCGCCGCCGCCAACTACGCGGCCGACCGCTACGGCTCCATCGACAACGTCTTCGGCGCCTACTGACCGACCGGGCTCAGGACTCCGGTGACACCCAGGTGCCCAGGGACATCTCGGCGATGATGCCGGGGCCGAAGCCCGCCAGCATGCCGTGGTGGCCGTCGAGGGCGGACTGCTCGTCGAAGAGCCGTCCCAGGGCGTCGAGCACGACGGCGCTGGCGATGTTGCCGTACTCGGTGAGCGTGGCCCGGCTGTGGCGGAAGGCCCCGGGCGGCACGTCCAGGAAGCGGCTCAGATCGTCCAGGATGCGCGGTCCGCCCGCGTGGATGATGTAGAAGTCCAGCTTGCCGGCGTTCCACTGGTGCTGCTCGGCCAGGGCGCGCAGCGCCGGGCTCAGCGGTTCCATGGTGCCGGGGACCCGCTTGTCGAGCTGGAAGTGGAAGCCGGTGGAGCGCACCGCGTAGGAGATCCACTCCTCGGTGTGCGGGATGAGGTAGGTGCCGTTGCGCTCCAGCCGCATACCGGTGCCTTCCTCGCCCCGGACCACCGCGGCGGCTATCCCGTCCCCGAAGAGGCCGTTGGACAGCAGCGATCCGATGCCGAGATCGGTGGGCTGGTAGCACAGCGAACAGAACTCGCAGGCCACGATGAGGACGTTGGTGCCGGGGTAGGCGGTGCAGAAGTCATGGGCCCGGTTGACGGCCGCGCCGCCCGCCGCGCAGCCGAGCTGGGCGATCGGGAGCTGGCGGGTGTCCGCCCTGAAGCCCATGGTGTTGACGAGCCAGGAGGCCAGGGACGGCATCATGAAGCCGGTGCAGGAGACGTAGATGATCAGGTCGATCTGATCGGGTTCCAGCTCCGCCTGGTCCAGCGCGCGGCGCACCACCGAGGGCACGCGTGCCTTGGACTCGGTCTCGTAGGTGGCGCTCCGCGCGTCGAGCCCCGGGTGCTTCAGCACCTCGTCGATCGGCTGGATCAGATGCCGCTTGCGTACCCCCGTGTGCTCGATCAGCCTGCATGCCAGAGCGAGTTGTGGGTGGTCGCTGTGCAGTCTCCGAGCCAGTTCGAGGGTCTCCTCGTTGGTGATGATGTGGTCGGGTACGGCTATGGCCGGTTTGCACAGTACTGCCATGGGAGTCTTCTTCTAGCGCAGGATGGCCCCTCTGACGAGCCCTCAGGGGCCCTGACCGGGTCGGAAGTCCGCCCTCCCGGCGGCGGCCGCGGCGCATACGGAAGCCGGGTCGAGACCCGGCTGACGGCGCGCGGCCCGGCCGCCCGGAAGGGATGTTCCACCTCGGGACCGGGGGGCCGGTCGTGCGGCGGACTTCGGACCGCTCACTCACTGTACGCCGGGCGGGTTACCCCCGCATGTCGGTCCCGGGCGGGCACGGCGGGGCCGCCGGGCCCGCCCGGCCGTCACCAGGTGACGGGCAGCGCCAGCGGATAGCGCCAGATCGAGGTGGTGTTCCACTCCACGTCCTCGGCGGGCTTCGCCAGCGCGATCCCGGGGAAACGCTCCAGCAGCGTCCTGAAGGCGGTCTCCATCTCGGCCTGTGCGAGCGGGGCGCCCAGACAGTGGTGCGCTCCCCAGCCGAAGGTCATATGGGAGGGGGCGGTGCGGTCGAAGTCGAGTTCGTCGGGGCGGTCGAACTTGCGGCCGTCGCGGTTGGCGGTCAGATAGGAGACATGGACGATGTCCCCGGCGGGGATCGTCACCCCGCTCAGCTCCACGTCCTCGGTGGCCACCCGGGGGATGCCGACGCCCTTGCGGAACGGGATGAAGCGCAGCAGCTCGTTGATCGTCTGCGCCAGCCGCTCCGGCCGGTCCCGCAGTAGATCGCGGACGTCCGGCCTGGTCAGCAGGGTGTAGGAGAGATTGCCCAACTCATAGGTGGTGGTGTCCTGACCGGTGATCAGCAGGACCATCGCCATGACGGTCAGCTCCTGGTCGTCCAGCAGCTCGTCGCCGTCGCGGGCCGTGGCCAGCACGCTGATCAGGTCCTCGCCGGGGTCCGCGCGCCGCCGGGCCGTCAGGTCCGCGAAGTAGGCCCGCAGATCGGCCTTGGCCCGTACGGCGGCGGCCTTGTTGTCCACGCTGATGTTCATCATCGTCCGGGCGTGGCCGCGCAGGGTCTCCTGGTCGGCCGGGGGGATCTCCAGGACCTCGCAGATGGTGATGAGGGGCAGGGGGCCCGCGAGATGCCGCATGAGGTCGGCGGAGGAGTCCTCCGCCATCCGGTCCAGCAGGTCGTCCACGGCCCGCTGGATGTACGGCCGCATGCGCTCGATCTGCTCCGGGGCGAACCCCTTGGACACGAGGCTGCGCAGCCTGCTGCTCGCGGGCGGGTCCATGACGTTGATGGCCTCGTCCTGGACGATGGGCTCCGGTGTCATGCGCGGGAAGTCGCGGCCGACCACGGCATGGCGGCTGAACCGGCGGTCGGTGGTCACGGTCCGCACATCGTCGTAGCCGGTGACCAGCCACGCCTCACCCGCTCCGTGGGGGAGCCGGATCCGCGCGACGGGCTCCTCCCGCATGAACCGCCGCAGTGTCGGGTCGAATTCCAGGGCCTCGGCATAGTCGAAGGGGCAGTAGTGCGCGCTGGAGCCGGTGGACATGACGGGTCTCTCCGGGTCGGGTTCACGGTGCGGTGGTCGCGGTGCTGTGGTCGCGGTGCGGCGCCCGGGGCACGCGGCGCCGGGCGGCCGGGTGGGACGCGACAGCCGTACCCGCACGGTCCCGCCGCCACACACCGAAGGGTCCGGATGGCCGCCCCTCATTCATCCGTGCTGCGCAACGGGGCGGCCCCGGGGCGCACGGCGGGAGAAGGGGCCCGTCGCCGCACCCGGCCCGGTGCCGGGGTTCAGAGCGCGACGGCCTCGCCCACCAGCAGCTCGACGGCGGCGGTGATCGAGGCGGCGTCGATCCCGGCGTGCCGGAGCTGCTCCTCGGGGGTGGCCGAGCCGGGCATGGTGCGGACGGCGAGACGGACCAGCCGCGGCTGCGGACGGCCGTCGGCGAAGACCTCGGCGACGGCGTCCCCGACGCCGCCCTCGGGCCGGTGGTCCTCCACGGTCAGCAGGCAGCCGGTGTCGTCGGCGGCCTGTTGCAGGGTGGCGGTGTCGACGGGTTTGACGGAGTAGAGGTCGATCACCCGGACCCCGGTGCCCGCCGCGGCCAGGGCGTCGGCGGCGCGCAGCGCCTCGTGGACGGTGACCCCGGCGGCGACGACGGTGACCCGGTCGGCGTCCCCGGAGCGCAGGACCCGCGAGCCGCCGACGGGGAAGTCCTCGTCGGGCCCGTAGAGCACCGTCCCGGCGCCCCGGGTGGTGCGCAGATAGCCGATGCCGGGGAGCTGGGCCATGTGCCGGACCAGACAGGCGGTCTGGTTGGCGTCGCAGGGGCAGAGAACGGTGGAGCCGTGGACCGTGCGCATCATCGCCAGGTCTTCGAGACCCATCTGGGAGGGGCCGTCCTGGCCGATCGAGACCCCGGAGTGGGAGCCGCAGAGCTGAATCCCGGCCTCGCTGACGGCGGCCATCCGGATGAAGTCGTGGGCCCGGGTGAGGAACGCGGCGAAGGTCGCGGCGAACGGCAGATGGCCGCGGGCCCGCATGCCGACCGCCGCGGCCACGAGCTGCTGTTCGGCGATGTAGCACTCGAAGTAGCGGTCCGGGTGGGCCCGGCCGAACACCTGGGCGCGGGTGGAGTCGCCGACCTCGCCGTCGAGGACGACGACATCGGCCCGTACCGAACCGAGGGCGGCCAGGGCCGCGCCGAAGGCGTCGCGGGTGGCCACCTCGTCACCGACGCGGTAGCGGGGCGGGTCGACGGACCGGATCCCGGGGGCGGGGCGGGCGGGGACGGGCGGCGGCGGGGCGACATCGACATGGATGTTCCGGATACCGCCCAGCTCACGGATGGCCTCCTCGGGGTGGGGCAGGGGTTTCCCGTGGAAGCCCTCCTGGTCCTCGACCTCGGCGACGCCCCGGCCCTTGTGGGTGCGGGCGAGCACCGCCGTGGGCTTCCCCGCGTTGGCGGCGGCCTCCCCGAGGGCGGCGTCGACGGCCGCGATGTCATGCCCGTCGACCTCGGTGGTGAGCCAGCCGAAGGCCCGCAGCCGCCGTTCGTACGCGTCGAGGTCCCAGCCCTCGCGGGTGGGGCCGCGCTGGCCGAGCCGGTTGACGTCGACGATCAGGACGAGGTTGTCGAGCCGTTCGAACGCGGCGTGCTCGGCGGCCTCCCATACGGAGCCCTCGGCCATCTCGCTGTCGCCGCAGAGCACCCAGATCCGGTAGGGGACCTGTTCGACGCGCTTGCCCGCGAGCGCCATGCCGACCCCGACGGGCAGCCCCTGGCCGAGCGAGCCGGTGGCCACGTCCACCCAGGGCAGGCGCGGGGTGGGGTGGCCCTCCAGCGGGCTGCCGTCGCGGCGGAAGGTGAGCAGTTCCGCGTCGTCGATGACGCCCGCCGCCCGGTAGAGCGCGTACAGCAGCGGGGAGGCGTGTCCCTTGGAGAGGATCAGCCGGTCGTTGCCGGGGTGGTCGGGCCGGTCGAAGTCGTAGCGCAGATGGCGGGCGAGGAGGACGGCGGCGAGGTCGGCGGCCGACATCGAGGACGTCGGATGTCCCGATCCCGCCGCCGCTGCCGCGCGGACCGCGTCCACCCGCAACTGCTGTCCCAGTTCCGCCAGTTCCTCGTCGCGCATCGTTCCGCTCCTCCGTCGGGGCCTTCGGGGCCGTGGGGCGGCGCCGTCCCGGGGGCGGTCACCGAGCGCCGCCGACGGGGCACGCCCTGTGCCCGGACGGTCGGCGCACCCGCGTGGGCCGCCGTCCCCGAGCGGGGAGGACAGCCGCGTCCCGGGCAGCGGGGCGCGCTGTCCGCGCCACCGCTCCCGGCGCGCTCCGGGTGCCCCGGCACACACGGTCGAAACCCGGTCCGGGCCCGGTGGGTGCGACTGCCCCGCTCCTGCCGGGAGGCGATGGCGTGGGTGACGGCGGTGGACAGGGCCGGGAGCGCGGCGGCGAGCGCGAGCATGCCACCGGCGGGGCCGGCGGCCGGGTGGCGTCGGACTCCGTCGACAGCAGGGAGGACAGCCGGTCGACCGGTGGCGGGCCCCGGGCGAAGAGCGTGGTCAGCACCAGGGCGAGGGCGGCGGCCAGGGCGTGCCCCTGCCGGGCGAGGACCGCGCGCGAGCCCGGCGGACCGATGGCGACGCCCGTCGGCGCACGGGTGAGCCGGGCCGATGGGGCGGACGAGTGCCGTGCCGACCCCGACGCCTTCCGTCCCCGACGCCTTCCGTCTCTTCGCCGACGCGCTGCCGGAGCGGCACCGCGCCAGGGGCCACGCGATCCCGGCCGCGCCCTCGGAGGGGTTCACCGCGACGGTCCTGGTGCTCGCGGAGCGGGCGGGTGCCGCGGCGGGCCCGGGACAGGCCGCGGGCCCCTCCGGCGGCGGGGAGCGGACCACCGCCCTCCGGCTCAGGGCGCGGGAGCTGAGCCGCTCCCTGCCGCGCTGAGCCGCGGGGCGCGGCGGTCCGGGGCTCACCCCTGCTTCGACAGCAGCGCGAAGACCGCCGAGAAGTCCCGCTCCCCCAGCCCCTCCTCGCTCATCCGGGCGTACAGGTCACGGGCGTGCATGGTCACCGGCAGATCCACCGACCAGTCGGCGGCGGTGGCCAGGGCGAGATCCAGGTCCTTGCACATCAGGGCGCCCTTGAAGCCGGGGCGGAAGCCGTCGTCGGCGGGGCTGGTCGGCAGGACGCCCGGGACCGGCGGACGGGTCCGCAGGGCCCAGCAGTCGCCCGAGCTGGCCGAGACCACGTCGAAGAGCAGCCGGGGGTCCACGCCGAGGCGCTGGGCCAGGGCATAGCTCTCGGCGACCGCCGCCATCGAGGCACCGGCGATGATCTGGTTGGCGAGCTTCACCGAGACGCCCGCGCCGTTCGGCCCGCAGTGCACGACGGTGCGGCCCAGTTCCCCGAGGAGCGGCCGGAGTTCGTCGAGCGTGCCGGGGTCGCCGCCCACCATCACCGTGAGGGTGCCCTCGACGGCTCCGGCGCTGGAGCCGCTGACGGGCGCGTCGAGCATCCGCACACCGTGACGCTCGGCCAGCGCGGCCATCTCCTTGCTGGTCGACGGGTCGATGGTGCTCATGTCGACGAGGACGGCGCCCGGCCGCATGGCCGCGAGCGCTCCGTCGGGACCGGTGAGCGCCTCGCGGACGTGCGGACCGTTCGGCAGCATGGTGATCACCACGGCCGCGCCGGATGCCGCCTCCCGGGCGGACGGGGCCGTCGCCGCCCCGGCGGCGGCGAGCGCGGCGGTGGCCCCGGTCAGGCGGTCGTGGACGGTGAGGCGGTGGCCCGCGGCGAGCAGCCGCTCGGCCATCGGGCGGCCCATGGTTCCCAGGCCGATGAACGCGACGGTGGTGTCCGGCATCTTTCTTTCCTCCATGCGGTACGGGTCGATCGGTGAGGCCCACAGTGCTGGTGCTGCTGGTGCGGCTAGTGCTGCTGGTGCCACTGATTCGATTGGTGTCGCTGGTTCCGCCGCCCCGGCCGACCGGGGCGGCACGGCGGGCCCGGCGGGCGCGGCGGGCACGGGGTGCGCGGCGGGCACGGGGTGCGCGGCGGGCACGGGGTGCGCCGAACGCGCGGAATTCCCCAAGGACCGCTGGAGCCGGGCCCGTTGCCCCAGCGGGGCGGGTTAGAGTCGGCCGTGTGGCTGCTTCCCCCGACTCCTGGCTGATGCCCCTGGCCGACGGCGGTCCCGGCCCGAGCGCCGTGGGCCGGGTGACGCTGGTGTGCTGCCCGTACGCCGGGGCCGCCCCGACGGCGTTCCTGCCGCTGGGACGGGCCCTCGCGGGCGCCGCGCCGGGTGTACGGGTGCTCGTCGCCCAACTCCCGGGGCGGGGGCGGCGGGTACGCGAACCGCTGGAGTCCTCCCTCACCGCTCTCGCGGACTCCCTGGCGGCGGTCGTGGCGGCCGAGCCCGGCCCCGTCGTGCTGTACGGCCACAGCATGGGCGCCCTGCTGGCGTACGCGGTGGCCCGCGCGGTGCGGCCCGCGCATCTGGCCGTCTCCGGCTGCTGCCCGCCCGGCGCACCGAGGCCCGCGGGACCGTGGCACACCCGGTCCGACGAGGAACTGGTGGCCGGGATGGTCCGGCTCGGAGCCGCCCGTGAGCCGTTCGCCGACCCCGACATC
The DNA here is from genome assembly GCF_005519465.1 of Streptomyces clavuligerus. Taxonomy (NCBI): domain Bacteria; kingdom Bacillati; phylum Actinomycetota; class Actinomycetes; order Kitasatosporales; family Streptomycetaceae; genus Streptomyces; species Streptomyces clavuligerus. The sequence goes on from NZ_CP027858.1 coordinate 305,192, forward strand.
AGGGCACTGGCGCTCCCGGTGCTCCGGGCCGACCTGCGGGCGGCCGAACGCTGGGCTCCCGAGCCCGGCCCGCCGCTGGACTGCCCGGTCACCGCGGTCGCCGGGGACCGCGACCCGGAGGCGCCGCCCCGAACGGTCTCCGGGTGGGCCTGGCTGACCCGGGGCGGGTACCGGCGGGAGACGCTGCACGGCGGTCACTTCCTCGTGGAGGAGTGTCTGCCGGAGCTGGCCGCGGTGCTGGACGGCGTCATCCGCCGGACGGTTCCAGCCAGATGATCTCGCCGAGGGTGACGGCGAGATGGGTCATCGCGCTGTTCTCGGTGGCGCCGTGCCAGTGCTGTTCGCCGGGCGGGCAGGCGACGATGTCACCGGCCCGCACCACGGTGGGTTCCTCGCCGCGCACCTGGACGTAGCCCTCGCCCTCGGTGATGTAGAGGAGCTGGCCCCCGGTGTGCCAGTGCCAGTGGTTGCGGGACCCCGCCTCGAAGCGGACCAGCAGCACGCTGGAGGTGTGCTCCTCCTCGGAGGGGAACAGGTCGGTCAGCTGGGCCTCGCCCGAGAAGACCCTGGTGTACTTCTCCGGCAGCGGCTCCAGGGCCGCACCGTACTCGGTGGGATTGTTGACGATCATGGCGTGGGTGGTTCCTTCCTGTCTTCCGGCGGTCGCCGGTCAGTGGTGGGGGGACGCGGTGCCGATGCGGGCGGCGAGGCCCACGGGGGTCGGGTCCTCCATCAGGTCCGCGAGGCCCAGCTCGCCGCCGACCCGTTCCCGGATGCGGGCGAGCGCCCGTACGGCGGTCAGCGAGGTGCCTCCGGCGGCGAAGAAGTCGTCACCGGCGGCCAGCGGCACCCCCAGGACCTCGGCGCAGACCGCGAGGACGGCGGCGAGGACATCGGGGTCGGCGCCGGGCGGGGGTGTGCCGGGGGCGCGGGCGGCACCGGCCGGGGTTCCGCGCCGTACCTCCAGGTCCACCGGCGGGTCCCCGGCGCCCAGGAATCCGTCCAGCGCCTGGACCAGCCGGTCGTGGGGGCCGGTGGGCGGCAGGGACACCAGGGGCGGGGCCCCGGAACCCTCCCCCGCCGTTCCGGACCCCGCCGGCTCCGCCGCCCCGGATTCCTCGGGCCCCTCGGGTTCCCGCCGGACGGCGAGGACATTGTGGTAGCCGGTGTCGCGCAGCGCGGACACCGTCTCCACGGTGCAGTCGTAACCGGCCCCCGTCAGCAGGGCGACGAGGTCCGGCACATCGGCCTCGCGGTGCACCTCCATGATGATCCGCCGCACGCGCCGCCAGTCCCGCGCCTCCAGCGGGCCGAGGATGTCCGCCTCGGCTCCCTCGGCGTCCAGCTTGAGCAGGTCCACATCGGCGCCGCCGAGCCGGGCCAGCACATCGCGCAGCCCGATCACCGTGACCCGGGCGGTCCGGGCGCCCCGCATCCGGTCACGGGCCAGCTCACCGGCGACCTGGGCACCGGCCCCGGTCCCCGCGTCCACGGCGGTGTCGATGGCCGCGGCCATCGCGGCGTGATCATCCGCGCCGTCGGCATACAGACCGGAGTAGACGGTAGCGCCCGGGTACACGGTCATCGTGGCGGAACCGCTGCCGCCGCCCACCGCCCAGGGCAGGGTCACCACCGGCAGGCCGAGCGCGGAGACATTGGCGGCGAGCGCGGTGAAGGCGTCCGGGGACGGCTCGAAGGCGTAGACCGTCGCTCCCGGGTGGGCCCGGGTCAGATAGAGCGAGCAGAGTCCGGTGTTGGCACCGATGTCGAGGATCAGCGGCCGGGGCGGCAGCCGCAGCCCGGCCGGGGCGTAGACGCGGTCCTCGAAGATCTCCTGGTACAGATAGTCGGTCTCGTAGCCGTTCAGCTCATGGAACGGGGTGCCGTCCGGGAGGGCGCGGCGCGGCAGGCCGTACGGGGTGTCCTCGACCCACACGGTGGCCCTGACGCGGTCGCCGCCGGGCGCGGGGGCCGCCTGGGCGGCGGTGACCCCGTTCTGGAGGCGCAGGAAGTCACGTATCCGTTCGGCGGCGCGGGCGGTGGCGAGGCTCCTGGTGCGGGTGCGCCGGACCAGGGACTCGGGGGTGAGGGAGAGGGGACGGTCGGCCATCAGGACGGGGTTCCTTCGACGGGGGACGGGGCCGGACGGGGCTCGGGGACGGGCACCGCCGCAGGCGCGGGTACGGGCTCGGACGCAGGTACAGCCACGGGTACGGGCTCGGGCTCGGGATCGGACACAGGTACAGCTACGGGTACGGGGTCGGACGCGGGTACGGGCACGGGTACGGCGAAGACCAGGTCCGCCGGCAGGTCGCCGCCCGGGGCTGCGGTGCCGGGGGCCGATCCCGCCCCGGGGGCGGGCAGCCGCGCGCCGTGCCGGCGGAGGAAGTCCAGGGCGGGGCCGTTGCGCCCCGTACGGCGGAAGCGCACCTGGAGGCCGGGGGCCCGGCCGTCCTCGGCGACGGCCCGGAACAGGGCCTCGGTGACGCCCCGGTCCAGGGCGCGGCAGCTCATCGCGAAGCAGAGGAGGTCCACGGCGCCGGGGGTGGTCCCCGTGCCGGACCCGGGATCGTCGTCCCCCGGTCCGGGGGTGGCGACGGCCGCCGCGATGACGCCGTAGTCGCCGAACCGGTCCCGCAGCCGGGCCGTCCAGGCGGTGGTGTCCGGTCGTTCGAGCAGTCCGGGCAGGTCGGCGGCGGTCGCCGTCGCCGAGGTGAACTGGTTGGTCCGGGCGAGGAGCTGGGTGATGCGCGGCAGGTCCGCGGGGGTGGCGCGCCCGACCGTGACCGCGGTGCCCAGCCGTTCGTTGAGGGAGGCGGTGTCACCGGCCCCGGCCGCCGCCTCCCGGCGCAGGGCGTCGGCCCGGTAGCCGTCGTTGCGGGTGCGGTCCTCGGCCGTGGCGAAGAAGCGGTCCAGTTCCCAGCAGTGCCGCAGGACCTGCGGCGGGTCGCTGTCGGTGCCGACATGGACCACGGCCACCTCGGGCAGGGCCTCGCCGACCTCGGCGCACACATACGGGTCGTCGTCGACGAGGACGAAGGAGTCCACGCCGAGGCGCAACTCCTCGGCCAGGGAGAGGATGTTCCGCGACTTGGGCTTCCAGTTGACCCGGGCGGCGGCGAAGTGCTCACGGGTCAGGACGAGATCGGCGGCGCGCTCCGCGAACACCCGCTCGACGCTCTCGGGGTCGTTCCGGCTCGTCAGCACGAGGACGAAGCCCTCCTCGTGCTTGCGTGCGAGAAACCGCCGCACCTCCCGGAAGTGGCCGCCCAGGTCCAGGTCGGCCGGTGCGCGGTCGCCGCACGCCCCGCCCCACAGGGTCTCGTCGCAGTCGACGGCGATCACCTTGCGCGGGCGTTCACAGGTGGTCCGCGCCACGCGGGCGACACCCACCGCCAGGACGGCGAACGCCTCCTCGGTGTAAGGGATATGGGCGATGTCGGCGGCTTCGGGGTCGTGGATGTCACGGCACCCGTAGGCGGCGAACCACTCCGCTGCGTCGACCAGGGCCACCCCGGGGACGTCCCGCAGCCCGGCGGACAGCCGGGCGACGGCGGAGCCGGTCCCGGTGCCCGGTCCCTCCTCCGGCGCGGGGGGAGGTGGCCGCTCCCCGCCGGACACGGACACGGCGGTGGGCCGTACCGCCCCGGCCGCCGGGGGGTCGGGGCAGACGACGAACAGCGTCGGTGTGCCGCGCGCGGCGGCGAACTCCCGCGCCGCCCCGACGAAGGCGTCCACCCGGTCCGGGGCTCCTGCCCAGTCCGCGACGCGGATCAGCCCGGCGTTGACTCCTCGGGTGTTGCGTGCGAAACGGCTGGACGGGGAGAGCAGTTGCTCGACGAGTTGGCCGTAGGGCGCGGACTCGACGTGATGGGGCGCCTCGATGTGTTCCAGTGCGTCCCGCAGCAACGGGAGCAGGGGGTCAGCGGTGAAGGTCGCGGCCACAGTGATGAGGTCACGGGTCATACCCCGAAGTACGAGTGATCAGGGGGCCCCGTTCAGCGGAACCTTCGCCGAATTGGTGAGCCGGGGTCGTGCCGTCGGCAGGCCCGTGGACCCGCCCCCGCCACCGGCGGCCCGCTGGACGAACCGGGCGGCCGGCGGCCCGCTGGACGGCCCGGGGCGGAATCCGGGGGTGCCCCGGCGCCGCTGCCGTGGCAGGGGCCCGGGCCGCCGCGCCCCGCACGGCGGCGGCGCCCCTGCGCCGGTCCTCGGCAGGGCGCGCACCCGGGGCGTTCCCTGCGACGTCCGCCGCGCTCAGTCCAGCCGCCGCACCGGGTCCCCCGCCAGGAACGCCCGGATGTTCTCGACCGCCTGCCCGTAGTAGGTCGCGTAGTTGGCACGTGAGACATAGCCGAGGTGCGGGGTCGCCAGCAGGCCCGGAGCGGTCCGCATCGGATGGCCGGCGGGAAGCGGTTCGCTGTCGAACACGTCGACTGCCGCCCCCGCGATCGTGCCGTCCCGCACGGCGGCCAGCAGGGCGTCCTGGTCGACGATCGCCGACCGCGAGGTGTTGACCAGATGGGCGGTCGGCCGCATCAGCGCCAGCTCCCGGGCGCCGATCAGCCCCCGGGTCCGCTCGCCGAGCACCAGGTGGACCGAGACGAAGTCACTGGAGCCGAGCAGCTCCTCCAGCGAGTCCGCGCGCACCGCCCCGACCTCCTCGGCACGCTCCCGGGTGAGGTTGCCGCTCCAGGCCACCACCTCCATCCCGAAGGCCAGACCGACCCGGGCGACCCGGCTCCCGACCTTCCCCAGACCGAGCAGCCCGAGCCTGCTCCCGTGCAGATCGGCACCGACCGTGGACTGCCACGGCCCGCCCTCCCGCAGCGCGTTCGCCTCGGTCACGATCCCGCGGGCCAGCCCCAGCAGCAGCGCCCAGGTCAGCTCCACGGGCGGCGTGGACGAACTGGCGGTGCCGCACACGACGACCCCATGGCGCCGGGCCGCCGCGAAGTCGATCACCGAGTTTCGCATCCCGGAGGCGACCAGCAGCCGCAGCCGGGGCAGCCGCGCGAACAGCGAGGCCGGAAAGGCCACCCGCTCGCGCAGGGTGACCACGATGTCGGCATCGGCGAGCGCGGCGGCCAGTTCGTCCTCGCTCCCGAAGTGCTCCGGGAAGGACACCACCTCGACCCGCCCGGCCAGCGGTGACCAGTCGGCGGCGGTGGTCGCCACGGACTGGAAGTCGTCGAGTACGGCACAGCGGTGGACGGTCATGACACGGCTCTCCCTCGTCTCCCCCGCCCGGGGCGGCTCCGTCGCGGGGCTTCGTAACGCTTCCACGGGCAGCGGCTCATGGTGTGTACTGAGTCAAGCAAGAACGGCATAAGATCATGGTGTTCGACTTCAGCAGGTTGTACGTTATCGCGGTCCCACCTGCCAGTAATCGGAGCACGTCATGCCCTCCCCCCCGCCCGTCACCGTGACCCTGGCAGAGATCGCCCGTCTGGCAGGTGTGGGGCGAGCGGCCGTGAGCAACTGGCGGCGGCGTTACCACACGTTCCCGGAACCGGCCGGGGGAACGGACACCAGCCCCCAATTCGACCTGGCCGAGGTGGAGTCGTGGCTGCGCGCCGAAGGCAAACTGCGGCGCGAGGAAGATCTTCTCCGATGGCTCTGGCCCCAGTTCGACGCGCTCGACGGCCGGACCGCGGCCGGCGAGGCCATCGCCGCCGTGGCCGGGGCCGCTTCGGCGGACGGAGCACCTGACGGCCTCGGGGACGCCCAGCGGGCCGCCGTGCGGGAGGCGCTGGCCGTCGCCCGGACCCGCGGGGTGGGTCCCACGTATGAGTTTCTGCTGGAGCGCTGGTTGGGGGCGCATGTACGGCAGGTCACCACGACCCCCGGGCAGCTCGCCGAGCTGATGGTCGCCCTGGCGGCTCCGTCCGGCGACCGACCCCGTACCGTGCTGGACCCCGCCTGCGGGACGGGCGGACTGCTGCTGACCGCCGGGCACCACTGGTCCTCCCGGCGGAGGCTGGATCTGCTGGGCGCGGATATCAGCCCGGTGCTGACCCGGCTCGCGCGCGGGCGGGTCGCGACGGCGGGCCTGCCGCGATCGGTCCGCACCCAGATCCGTACGGGCGACACCCTCCGGTCGGACGTCTGGCCGGAGGAACGTGCCGACGTGGTGCTGTGCAACCCGCCGTACAACACCCGGGACTGGGGACACGAGGAACTCGCCACCGACCCCCGCTGGGTCTTCGCCCATCCACCGCGTACGGAACCGGAGCTGGCCTGGGTGCAGCACGCGCTGTCCCGGCTGGCCGACGGCGGAACCGCCGTGCTGCTGCTTCCGCCGGGGGTCGCCAAGAGACGTGCCGGACGCAGGATCAGGGCGGGGCTCCTGCGCACGGGCGCCCTGCGCGCCCTGATCGCGCTGCCGGTGGGATCGGCCCCTCCGCACAGCGTCGGACTGCATCTGTGGCTCCTGCGGAAACCGGCGGAGGACGCCCCGCCGCCGACGACTCTGCTGCTCGTCGACGCGGAGGACGGCGAACGCACGGGACGCGACCCCCGCCCGCCGGTGGACTGGGACGCCCTGCTCCGCTCCGTCCCCGGGCTGGTCCAGGCATATGAGGCGGGCGCGACCCCCGCCCGCACGGCGGTCCGGAGCACCGTCGTACCGGTCGTCGGCCTCCTCGACGAGCAGGTGGACCTCACTCCGGCCCGGCATGTGCCCGCCGACAGCGGGTCGGCGGCCCGGCGGGCCCGGCGCTCCTGGGGGGAGTTCACCTCGGTCCTCGGCCGGCTGGAGGAGATCTCGACGGCGCTGGCTCCACTGCGGCAGTTGACGGACGACGGGCCTCAGCCCTCCATGACCAGCGTCGACGAACTGCTGCGGGCGGAGGCGCTGCATCTGCACGGGGGACAGACACTCCCCCGGGAGGCGGTGCACCACGGCCCGCGGCCCCGGGGGGCCGTTCCCGTGCTCACGGTCGCCGATCTGCTGCACGGCACGGAGCCCACGGGCTGGCTCGGCCCGCACCAGGTCACGGCGTTCGGGGAACACCTCACGCTCACGGCTCCCCATGATGTCGTGGTGGCCGGGACCTCGCAGCTGTTCGACGCCTGGGTGGAGGAGGCCGCGCCCATGGTGCTCGTCCCGCAGATTCTGGCCCTGCGGCCGGATCGGGACCTGCTCGATCCCTGGTTCCTCGCCGGCTGTCTGCGCTCCCCGGGCAACACCCGGCAGGCGGGTTCCCACTCCACCCACGCGTCACGGGTGGATGTGCGCCGGCTCAAGGTGCCCCGGCTGCCCCTGGACGAGCAGCGGCGGTACGGGGAGGCGTTCCGCCGGATCATCGAGCTTGAGCGGATGCTCGGACGGGCGGGGGAGCTGGGCAAGGAGCTGTCCTCCGCCCTGAGCGACGTCCTCGCGGGGGGAAGGCTGCTCTAGCCGGCAGCCTTCCCCGCCGATCTCAGCCGTCGGCGCCGGGGAGCCGGGCGAGAAGGGCCCGTGCCCGCGCGACGCGGACACGGGCCTCGATGAACACCTCCCCCAGCTCATGGCAGCGGCGTACGGTGTCCGCCGGGGGTTCCGCGAGGCCCGCCGTCTCCGCGGCGACCGCCGCCCAGCCGTCGAACGCGGCGTCCGGCCCGGCGCCCAGGCCCCATCTGCAGTGGGCCGCCCCGACCCGGGCACTGAGGAAAACCTCCCGGATACCGGGCGCTGCATGCTCGTCGAGGTCGGTGACCAGCTCCTGGTAGAGCGCGAACGCGCGGTCCGTGTCGGCCGAGGACTCCGCCCCGCAGAGCCTTGCGTCCGCGCAGGTCAGCAGGATCTGCGCGGTGAGTTCCTTCCGGACGCCCCACGCCCGCACCGCGTCCTGCCGCATCCGCTCCAGCGCCCTGCAATGCGGACCAGGGCCCTGACCCTCCGTCAGCTCCCTCCGGGCGGCCCGGAGCGCGGCCTCGGCATCGGCCGTCTGGAGCCGGGGGCCGTTGCGGCGGACCGCACGGGACCGCATCGGCTCGCGCTGCCGCACGGGGCGCACGGCGGCCGCACGACCGGGCACCCGGAAGGGAAGAGTCGGATCGTGGGTCATCCGGGGGCTCGGCTCGGGGTCGCCCTCGGCGGGCAGGAAGGGGCGGTACGCCGCCAGGACGTCCTCAGCCCCGCTGAGCCTGCCCTCGATGGGCTTGATCAGCATCCGGTCCACGGCGAGCGCCAGCTCCGCCGGGAGCGCAGGGGCATGCAGGGCGACGGGAGGGGCCGGCCTGTCGGACATGTGGTGGTACGCCAGATCCCCTTCCGCGTCGGCGTGGAACGGCCAGAGCCCCGTGTGCAGTTCGAACGCGACACAGCCGAGGGAATAGATGTCGGACGCGGGGCGGACGAAGCCGCCCCGGTGCTGCTCGGGTGAGGTGTAACCGGGGGTGTTGGGGCTCAGCATGCCGTACCCGGTGTAGCGGGTCGCTCGCGGGTCCATCGGGAGGGCGATGCCGAAATCGATCAGATGGACGACACCCTCCTTGGTGATCATCACATTCTTCGGGTTGAGATCACGGTGGATGAAGCCATGGCGGTGTGCGCAGGCGAGCGCGTCCGCCACCTGCACCACGACAGAGGCCACCACGGACGGCTTGAGCGCGCCGTACCTCTCCAGAAGGTCGCGGAGCGTCACCCCCTCGACCCACTCCATGACCAGATAGGGCCGCCCCTCGTGGAAGCCCTGGTTCACCCAGGCGGGGATGGCGGGATGCTTGATGCCTCGCAAAATGTCGCACTCACGCCGGAAGCGAGCGATCAACTCGGCTTCGAGGCTCTTCTCGTCCGCCGTGTCGTGCCTCTCGACCAACTCCGCCGACTCACGGAGGACTTTGACGGCGACCCACCGGCCTTCGTCCGTGTCGTATGCCTTCCACAGCAGGCCGAACCCGCCCTTGAAGAAATGCTCCAGGCGGTAACGCCCGTCCAGCACCAACTGTTCTGTCATGACTTTGCGTTCCGCGCCTTTCCCGCTCCTCCGACACGTCCCTTCCGCACACGGGACCGGCGATCCGCGAACACCGGTTCCACCCGTGCGGCTTCACCACTCTACAGACAGCGCTGTCTCAGAAACACTTCCTTCGTTGACTCTGTACACAGGCGCATGATTTTCTGGCTCGGCACAGGACACCGCCGTCCGTCCCGGTCCGAGGGGGTCTGCCCACCCATGTCCAATTGGCCTCGCACTCTGGCCACTTCGGATGAGCTGAGCCTGATCCGCACCGGCCTTCCCCTCACCCGGGAGGACCCCGACGACTGTCCGGCCCATCTGGCGGTCAGGGCCCGGCCCTGGTTGACCGCGGCGTACTCGATGCCGTCCTACGAGCCCTTCCTCACCTTCGCGCTCAAGCCCCTGATGACCGCGCTCGACCGCATCGAGTTCGACGGGTGCACTGCCCAGGAGGCCGTGGCCCAACTGCGCCGCACCCGGGGGGCCTTCGGGAAGGGCCGCCCCGCGCACGACGGCCTGATCGAGTGGACGGCGCAGGCCCTCACCCGTTATCTGGACCGCTGGGAGGCACGGCAGCGCACACGTGGCGCGCACCAGCCCCCCATGCGACCGGTGGCAGAGGAGTGGGTGGTGCGCAATCCGCTGCCCCGGCACGCCGGATGCGACGCACGCGGGGCATGGATCTACGAGCGCACTGCCTGGGGGCGACGGTACGCCTCCGCCGACGGCTCGGTACGTGAGTTATGGCTGCTCTCCTTCGGAACGGCGAAAAAAGATCGACCCGTTTCCGAGGTGGGGGCCGCCGCCCTCGTCACGGCGTTCGGGGAGCCCTGCCGTTCCGGCTATGACCGGGCACGTGGTCGCACCGAGCCCTACACCCCGGTCGTTCCGTTCGAGGCGATGCCCGAGCCGGAGCGGATACGCGTCGTCGACTTCGGCTGTGGTGACGGTGGGGCCGAAATAACGATGGACTGCACCCCCGCGGAAGCCCGGCGCGCGTTCGACCGGGACACGGCCCCCGTGCTGGGGCGGGTGGTCGACGGGGCCGAGCGCCGGCCGGGCCGTAGCTGCGCCGAGTGCCCGGGAGCGGGCCGCTGCTCCGCGCTGCCCGGCCCCGCAAGCGGGACGGCGCACGGAGGGAACGACCAGCAAAAGGCGGCACCGGTACCCGCGGGTCTGATCGGTCTGCCGCGCTCCGGTCCCGTCCGCAAACGGCGCAGCCTGTCCGCCAGCGATCTGCGGGCCTACGCCGACTGCCCGGCCAAATACCATCTGACCAGGGAACTCAAGCTGCGTTCCCTCCGGCCGGAGAACGAGGCCATCCGCCGCGGACGGGCGGTGGACTCACTCCTCAACATCCGGCACGAACTCCGGCGGCCGCGCGGCTGCCGCGGTCTTCCCGCACCCGACGCCGCGGTCTGGGCAGGGCTCCCGGAGGACGCCGCCCGCGCGGCCGGGGCCATGGTGGAGCAGCACGCGACCCTCTGCCCGCTGGACCGGCTCGGCCCCGAGGAGAGGGTCCGGGTGCAGCCGCAGGTCACCGCCTACGATCCCCTGCTCGACATCGTCCTCATCGCGCGGCCGGATCTGCTCCACACCCGTCGCGGTGGATGGGTCTGGCGGGAGACGAAGACCCGGGGAGGACGGCTGTACGAGGGCGGCTCGGTGCTGAAGGCCGAACCCCAGCTCGCGCTGGCCGTTCTGCTCATGCGCACCGGAGAACTGGCCGACGGCGATCGGCGCCGCTCCCGCATCGAGCTGGAGCTTCTCCGCACGGAGACAAGTAATCGGCTGGAAATCGACCCCTGGCAGCCCGAGGTGTACACCGAAGCTCTGGCGGTCGTCCGCGCGATGGCCGAACCGTGGTCGCGGGACACGGTGTACCGGACGGCCCCGACACGACACTGCCACGGCTGCGAGGCCCTCGACTGGTGCCGTGAGGGACGCGCCCACCTGGCGGCGGAGACCGCCGCGACCCCGCAGGCTTCCCAGGAGGCGCGCCCATGACCATGGAGGACCCCGACGACTGGGAGACCTGTCAGGGCGTGGCCCTGCTCCGGATGCTGGCCGGTGCCGTCGTCGCCCTGGAGGATGTCACCGGTCTCGACTCCTTCCGGCTCCCCTACCCCTCCGACGCCCAGCGGGCTTTGGACCACACGGCGCTCGCCTGTCTGCGGCGGCGCGCCGAACCTCCGCGCTCCATTCCCGAGCTGCTCGAATGGTGCCGCAACCGCCCGCTGACGGACTGGCCGGTGGACCTGCCAGCCGATGCGGTCGCCCCCGAGGACCGGTTCCTGGACGAGGAGTCCGGGCTGCCCACGGAGCTGACCCGCGAGTGGTGGGTGCAGCCCGGCGACACCCCGGCCCGGCTGCACCACCGGGATGTCGTGCGCTGGGCGCTGCGCACCTGTCGGCAGCACGGGCCCGAGCCCTACGCCGCCTTCCGCAGGCTCCTGGTCAGGCAACCGGTGCTCACCCACACCGAGTGGTTCTCCGTGATCACCGATCCGCTCCTGACGGATGTGCGGGAACTGCTCGGCAGCATCTATCAGGAGGTGCCCCCCGGTCTTGTGCGACCGGGCCGGGGCTGCGCCGAGTGCCTGCACTGCGGCATGCTGCTGACGCCGGTGGGCGAGGCCGACTGGTGGTGCGAACGCGACTCCTGCCGCAGCCTGGGCCCGGAGCCGGAGATCGGCCGGATCATCGGGCCGGAGCAGTGCAACGGTCTCGTCCAGCTCGACCGTCCGCTGCGGCAGTTCGTCAGCCGGCCCGGCCGGACCGCGCTGGATCTGGAGGCGGGACTCACCCGGCTGGGGGCCACCGTGAGGATGTGGCCCCTCACCGACGCGTACCCGATGTGGGTCGGTTTCCCCGACGGCCATGTCTGGGCCCTCGACATCAAGGACTGGGCACACCCCGGTCTCCTGGGCCGCACCGCCGCCACGGTCCGCGCGGACCCACCGTACGACGAGGCGTTCTGGGTGGTGCCCGGATACCGCGTCACGGCCCGGCCGGACTATCTCGCGGTCTTCCATCGCCACCGGCCCCCCGGGGCCGGCGGACTGACCCTGCTGCCGGAGGACGAGGTGCTGCGCCGCGCCGAACTGCGTCTGCGGGCGGCGAACGGGCTCCCGGAGGGGGCGGACGACAGCGGAGAGGGCACCGCCGATGCGTGACCACGACACCTGGCACAAGGACATCACCCGCAACCTCATCGGCTGGGACGAGGTGCTGATCGACCAGCCCCATGTCAAACCCGTCCAACTGGCCCAGATCGAGCTCGCCCTGCGGCTGCTGCAACGGCTCGACCCCCGGCGCCCGGCCCGTGACGCCTGGGTGCTGCTCGGCGGCTATCCCTTCGCCCGTGCGGGCGGGATCACGATCGGGCCGCGGGAGGAGACCATGCTCGCGGCGGCCCGGCACCGGCTGTGGAGGCTGCGCCGCCACCGGGTGTGGGAGCAGTATCTGGAGATCTACCGACAGCTGCCGAAGCGGCTGCGGGGCTACCGGATCGAGGAGGGGACCGGTGCCTTCCGACAGGTCGTACCGGCCGTCGCGCCGTGGCGCTTCGAGAAATACGACGCCGCGCTGGAGGAGATTCCCGGCTTCTCGGTGCACAGGCTGACACTCGCCCCGGCCGGGCGCAGCGTTCTCGTCGACCGCGGCAGCGCGACAACGGTGACCATCCCCGCCGAGCTGATCGGAGAGCGGGCCCCCGGTCATGCCCTGACCGACGCCACGGGACGGTATCGGGGCCCCCTGACCATTCCCCGGGAGCAGCTCGCCGCCACCGCCCGCTGGATGGACGAACGCATCGACGGGAACTGGCTGGAACGGTGGGACAACCTGGAGCTGGCCGTCCGCGACAAGGACGGTTTCCGCGAGGGGGCCGATCTGCGGCTGGACAGTCTGCTCCATCTGGTCGGCATGGTGGGCGCGGGCAAGTCCACCCTGATGATCCTCATCGCGGTCTGGGCCGCCACCCGGGGGGAGCCGGAGGGTTCACAGGCCCTCAGGACCACTCTGGTGGTCGGTGATGTCGCGGAACAGCTCCGGCTGCTCGACACCTTCCGGTCCCTCGGGCTGCGGGCCGTACCGGTGCTCGGTCCGACCACCCGGGAGACGCATGTGCAGCGGCTGCACCGCAGGCTCGCCTCCCAGGGGGAACACCACCTCCTGCGGCACGACGCCACCGGCTTCGACGACCTGAGCACCGTGTGTGTCGTGGACGCCCTCCGCGACGGGTCGGCGGAACCCCTGCGCTACGCGGAGGGACCGTGCTCCGGGCTCCATCCCCTGGGCCCGGAGGCCGAGCAGGGCGACGGGCACGGTGCAGGCGGGGCCGACGGGAGGACCGGACCGCAGGAGGACGCCCCTCCCTCGTACCGCAGGAAGGCCCGGAACGAGCGCCGTGCCACTGCCGCGGAGGGACAGCGGCCCGAAAGCGCGCTCCGGAGGGAGGCACACGGCTGCCCGCTGTGGAGCGCCTGTCCCCGGCACGGCGCCGCCCGGGAGCAGGTGGAGGCCGAGATCTGGATCGCCAACCCCTGGAGTCTGGTCTCGACCTCCGTGTCCGCCCATCTCAACACGGAGCGGCTGCGGCAGCTCGAACTCGCCTGTCTGCGCTCCGACATCGTCGTCGTGGACGAGGCGGACCAGGTCCAGATGACCTTCGACCGGATCTTCGCCCCGTCGGCGACCCTGGTCACCCAGGGCCTGTCGGACTCCTGGCTGGACCAGGTCCAGACGAAGAAGATCGACGAACTGGCCCAGCAGGGGAGGCTTCAGCTCACCGATCGCGACATCGCGGGCTGGGACGCCGCCCTGAGCACCGTCGTCGACACCACCAACCGGATCTACGCCCTTCTGATCGCGGACCCCGGCCTGCGCGCCTGGGTGGACATCGACTACTTCAACACCTGGACCCTCCAGGAGAAACTGCTGTCCGAGTGGTTTCCGACCGCGCGGGCCGCCGACGATCCGGACGGCACCCCCGACGAGCGGCTGCTGTACGAGGACGACGCTCCGGCGGACGACGGGGAGGACGACGAGGCGTTCCCGCGTTTCCTGCCCGGCGAGGAGCCCTGGGCGGAGCGGCGCGACGAGGTGCGGTCCCTCCTCGACCGGGTACGGGACGACCCGCTGGGGAACGACGGCAGCTACGGGGGCGATGCCCGGCTGCTGCTGGAGTGTGTGAACGACCTGCTGCACGGTCTGAACGACAAGCAGGTGCACGAGCGGGTCCTGGAGCTGCTGGACCGGCTGCTCCAGGGGTCGCCCTGTCTCGACGGGCGGGTCCCGCCCCCGCGGCCCCGTGCCCCCGCCGACCCGCCGAAGCCCGCCGACCTCCCGGGCTCGGCGGAGTGGCACCGGCGTGCGGCGCGCAGGCTGTCGTTCACGCTGCTCCTCTACGCGCTGGAGCGCCGGCTGGACCGGCTGACCCGGCTGTGGCCCCAGGTCGAGGCGGCACTGCACCTGGACGCCACGGGAAACGAGCTCTCCCGCAAGCCCCCGCTGGACTACGCGCCCCTCATCCCCGAGTCGCCCATGGGCAATGTGCTGGGCTTCCAGTACCTCGTGGACACGTTCGACCATGCCCCCGACAAGGACGAACCGCTCAGCGGGACGCTGCGGTTCTTCCGCTGCGCGGGCATCGGACGCGAACTCCTGCTGGGGCTCCCCCGGCTCGGCAACGGCGGTGGACCGCCGCGCCCGGACGGACCGCGCGTTCTGCTGATGTCCGGCACCAGCTGGGCCGGAACCTCCACCCGGGCCCATGTGCTCGCCCCGGTCGGCGCGATCCTCAAACCGAACAAGGAGGCCCAGGCCGCCATCCGGCGGACGGTCTTCCGGACCGGCTTCCTCTACGAACCGGAAAGCTCCGGGAAGGCGCTCAGCCTCTCCGGCAAGCGGCTGGAGGACCGGCCCGCGGCACTGGCCCAGATGGTCCGGAGGCTCGCGGACAGCGGCAGACCCGGGCTGGTCAGCCCGCTGGAGGAAGAACTGAAGCAGATCACCGACCCGCAGCGGAACCGGGCGCTGCTGCTGGTCGGCAGCTACCGGGACGCGGCGGCGGTGGCCGAGCAGCTCCACGCCATGAAGCGGTGGCGCGGCCGGGTGCGGGTGCTGACCGCCGACGACGCCGAGCTGGACGAGCCACCCCCGGCGGCTGCCGAGGACGGCACCACGGTCACCTCCGTGCGCCGCGGTGATCTCGCCTCCTTCGCGCAGGACCCGGAGGCACAGTTGCTGGTGGCCCCCCTGCTGGCGGTGGAGCGCGGTCACAACATCCTGAACAGGGCGGGCAAGGCCGCCTTCGGAACCGTGTTCTTCCTGGCCCGCCCGCACCCCCGCGCGGACGACCTGTATCTGTCGG
This sequence comes from Streptomyces clavuligerus, assembly GCF_005519465.1. NCBI lineage: Bacteria > Bacillati > Actinomycetota > Actinomycetes > Kitasatosporales > Streptomycetaceae > Streptomyces > Streptomyces clavuligerus. The sequence continues at coordinate 320,513 of NZ_CP027858.1, forward strand.
TGTACGCGATCAACGACTGGGCCTGCCGCTTCGTCCGGGACCGCCCCGATGTCCACGGCGGCACCTTCACCCGGCTCGTGGCGGAAGCCGCAGGGCTGGACGAGGCCGGGCAGGAGTTCCGGCGCAGGGCCCGGGCCGAGTGGCGCCGCCTGGTCTCCCGCCGCTATGTCTACTCCCGGCTGGAGGAGCACGAGAAGGTCTCCTTCGCCTGGGACCAGTTGGTGACCCTGTGGCAGGTGATCGGTCGTCTGGTCCGGGGCGGGGTGCCCGCACGCGTGGTCTTCGTCGACGCGGCCTTCGCTCCCGCCCTCGCCGACGAGCAGGCCGAACGCACCGCTCGGCAGAACCGGTCCGCCACCGGGCAGAACGAGCCCGCGCCCCGGCGAGCCCGGCGCAAACCGGGTGAACCAGGGTTGCTGCCACGGCTGCGCCTGGTGCTGGAGCCGTACTTCACCGAGCGCACCGGCACCGAGGCGGAGCTGGTGCGCACCTTGTACGAGCCCCTGTACGAGGCCCTGGCCTCGATCCGGACCGATCCGCCGCCCCGCCCCTGACCCCCGTACCCGCCCACGGCCGAAACCACCGGCCGTGCGGACCCGTCCCGAGGAGACGCCATGGGTTTCCAGTACGCCCGCATAGAACGCTCCGCCGTCCGTCCCGTGCCGGAGGCGGGCCCGCTGACGGTCCGTTACCGTGCCATGGAACGGCCCGAGCGCTGGCACGGGGCCCTGCTCGACCTGGTGAACGCCGGACTCGCCGACGGGGCGACCCCGTGGCGTACCGTCCCCACCTGGCGGCTGGAGGGCTCCCTCGACGCTCTCTGCCCGGAGCTCTGCACGCTGCCCCGGCCCACCGGCAAGGAGCCCACCGGACTGGAGCACGACTACTGGTTCCTCGTCCCCCAGGACATTCCCGACCCCCTGCCGCCCGCGGCCCTGGCGGGCATGCTCCATCTGTGGACGGCGACCCTCCCGAGGGCACCCGCCCCGCAACGGGTCGCCGACACCTTGCGGGAGCTGCGGAAGGACCCGCCCGTCTGGCACCGGACAGAGGTCGACCTGCTCGGCTGTCCCGTCGGCGAGGGGGGCACCGCCCTCCCCCGGCCGTACCAGTACCGGCTGACCACGGACTGGCTCGCGCGGCAGATCGAGCAACTGCCGCCGTACGAATCGGGCACGGGGCCGCTGCACTTCCACGCCGTGCCCCGGGGCCGTGCCGACCGGGGGGCGGAACTGATGTCACAGCCCCTGCGGCACGAGGACAAGGGAAAGGTGTGGTGGTGGTCGGTGGTGATCCGGCTGGCGCTGCACACCGTTCCCTTCGACCCGCTGCCCCGGGTCCATCTCTCCTTCGGGGTACGGCGCTGGGTGACCCATCCGTCGCGGAAGACGGGCAGGCTGTACCTTCCGCCCGGGCAGCGCACCTCCGTCTATCTCCGCTGCCCCGTGCCCTGGCTCCCGGGTGCCCCGCACACCGGCCGCCACACGGTCGCCCGGCTGGAGTGGTCCAGGAGCAGGGGCACCCACGTCTGGCACGAGAACGACCCCGCCGGACTGCTCCGGCCGCTCGCGCTGAACCAGCAGTCGCCGCTGCCCACGCCGGAGGAGCTGCTCACCGACCCGCTCGCGTATCTGGGTGAGGGAGCGGGGGTGCGCGCCGCTGTCGTGCACCGTGCCGCCATGGGGACCCACGGGGTGGAACGCGGCTTCATGTCCCATCAGCGCTCCCAGCTCTTCGCCTGGGCGTGCCAGGCGCTCCCGCCGCAGCTCCGCCCCCTGCCCGCGCTGGACCGGAGCACCATCGGCGATCACCTTCCGCTCAACCCCCGGCCCAAGCCGAAGAGCCCCGGTGAGGCACGCGTGGTGGAGGAGCGGCGGCTCGCGCTCGCCTCCGCACTGCGCTTCCTGGCCGATGAGGGCTACGGGGACGACCCGGCGGACAGCGCGGGGCCTCCGGTGTTCACGGCGCGGCTGGTGTGGACGACTGCCCGGATGCGGCAGGAGGCCGTCGACGCGCTGACCGTCCTGCTCGGCCTCAAGGGGGGCGGTGGGGCCCCGGGCGCCGCCGACCGCTCCGGCTCCGAACCGCCGGCCGTCACCGCCGACCGCGACGCCGAGGCCGGATACGACACCGCCGTCCCGGGCAACGCCACCGTCCTGGAGTGGCAGACACCGGAACTGACGGTCCGGCTGCGCTGTCTCCCGTCGGGAGGGCTGGGGGACGGTCTCACCCTGGACAGCGGCCGTACCGCGGCGGAATCCTTCGTCAACGGCGTCCTCGACCGCAGGCGCGCCGTCGCACGGTGGCTCGCGGACGACGGGGCCCTGCCGGACCGTCCGTCTCTCGCCCTCGTCGAGGTCGACCAGGGCGTCTTCACTCCGGAGCACGCCGACCCCAAGTACGCCCTGCGACTCGGCGGCGCGGACGCCGGGGTGGTGACCCAGTTCGTGCGGGTCCCCCGCAAGGGCCGTGAGAAGAGCGGCGCGGCGTACAACACCGAGAAGGACGCGGCGCACCGTGCCCGCATGGGCTGGCTCGACGGGTTCCGGCAGCTCGGAGTGCGGGTGTTGCCCGAGCATTCGCTCGGCGAGCGGCTGCCGCCGGGACTGCGGTACGCCGCCGTCTGGGCGGTGAAGCGCCGCCGTGACGGACCGACCCGTACCGGTCTGACCCATCCGCTGCCGGTGGCGCTGCTCATGACTCCCGAGGGAGACGGCAGCGGACGGGCGCGGGTGCACGGCTGGGACCTGGAGAAGGCCGACTGGGTGCCCTATCCGGCCATGCTGGCCCGGCTCACCCGCAGCGCGGCGCTGGACTGTCTGCGGGAGCTCGCCCGGTCCGTCCCCGGGGCCGGGCGGGAGACGGGGCCCGGGGGGACGGGGCCCGGGGAGGAAGCCGCCGCGGCGGAGGCCGACGTCCACGCCCCGGACAGCGGTACGGACGCCCCAGGGCCGAGGGAGAACGGCGGCGGACCCCGCGGGGCCTGGCTCCGCGAGGAGCAGCGCAGAGCGGTGGAGGGCTTTCTCCAGCACGTGCTCCCGACGCTGTGCTCCGCTCCGACGGTGCTGTTCGCCCATGCCCAGAATCTGCGTTCGCTGTGGACCTGGCTCCAGGACGGCCGGGTCCGCCGTGATCTGCTCAGGTCCGGTCAGGCCCCGGCCTCGGGGCTCGACCCCGATCTGCGGCTGGTACGCATCCGTGACGAGGGCGGCGACGCGCGGGAGACCCCTTCGTGGTGGGGGATCGAGAACCCCAACGGGGTCAACGGGCTCGGGGCCGGTCTGTGGGGTCCCGACCCGGTGGCGGTCCCCGAGGACGGTGACGCACGGGTCTTCTACAGCACCACGGAGAAGGCTTCGCAGTTCACGGGGAGCGCCGTCCAGGCGGACAAGCTCGCTCCGCGCCCCCTCTCCCAGGGGCCGCGGAAGGGCGAGCTGACCCTCGACACCGGGGTGCCCGCCTGGAATCCTCATCTGTCCGAGATCACTGTGCTCGGGTGCCATCGTGAGGACGGCGACGAGCCCGCCGCCTACGCTCTGCTCGCGCACCAGCTGCGGCAGGCGGCGGACTACCAGGACGCGCTCGCCAAGCCGCTCCCCCTCCATCTCGCGGAGAGGGCCGAGGAGTACGTTCTGCCTCTGCCGCCCCGGTCCGGGCCGGACACCGCCGACAGCACCGGGAGCGCTTGACATGGCCGGGGCCGGGGCCGGGCAGCTCCGGCCCCGGATCCGTCACGGCCTGTGCCGCTCCCGTTCCACCGCCGCATCGGGGTCGTGCTCGCCCAGCCCCCTCAACAGGAAACGGGCCTTCTCCACCGCCGCCGATGCTTCGTGGGGCCGGTTCGCCCCGTTCAGCGCCTCACCGAGCCAGACCAGCGCCCGCACCTCCCGGCTCCGGTAAGCCAGTGTCCGGTAGAGGCCGTGGGAGTGCCGGAAGTCCTCGACTGCGGCCTCGTACTCCTCCCGGGCCACCCTGATCCGCCCCAGGCTGAACAGCGCGTACGCCCGGCCGTTGAGATCATCCGTGCGGTCCAGCACCGCGAGCGAACGGAGGCAGTACTCAAGAGCCTCGTCATAACGCCCGAGGTCGTAGTGGACGTTACCGACCCCGTTCAGGGCGGCTCCCCGCCCCAACGGGTCGCCCAACTGCTCGAAGGCGGCCAGCGCTCCGGCGAAGTTCTGGTGGGCCTCGACGGTCGCACCGCTCCCCCGCAGCACGACGCCGAGGGCGTGCCGGCCCAGCGCCGCGCCGGAGGTGTCGCCGTCCTCCTCGCTCACCCGCACCGCGCTCCGCAGCGCGCGGACGGCCAGTGCCGGATTCTGCAGTCCCTGATGGGTTCCGGCGAGCATCCGGTAGATCATGCCCACGTCCGCGGTGTCGGCCACCCGCTCCGCGGCCGTCAAGGCGGGTGTCAGCAGGTCGAGTGCGTCCAGATAACGGTGGGTGCGCCACTGGAAGGTCACCAGTGTCATCGGGAGCAGCCAGGTGTAGCGGTCGAGTCCGTGCTCCCGCGCCAGTCCCACCGCGGCCACGAGTGTGGGGTACTCGGTCTCGAACCAGCGCATCGCGTTCGGCGCGCTGCCCGGCGTGACCACCTCGACCCCCTGCGGTTCGCCGATGGGGAGCCTCCGGTCCGGGTCGAGGACGCGGTCGCAGGCCCGGGCGTTGTGCAGCAGGAAGTACAGCACCCGTTCCACGACCGCGGCGCGCTCGGCCTCGCTCCGCCGGTTCGCCAGCCCGCCCGCGTAGAGACGGATCACGTCGTGCAGGAAGTAGCGGTCCTCCTCCATCTCGGCCACCAGGTTCATCCCGGTCAGGCTGTCGAGTGCCTCACTGAGCCCGCTCCTGTTGTCCGGTTCGAGTGATCGCACGGCCTGCCAGCTGAATGTCGGCCCCGGGTGGACCGCGAGCTGCCAGAGAAGCCGTGCGGCGGGCGCCGGCAACTGCCGGTGGGAGAGTTCGAGGGAGAGTCTGACGCTCTCGCTCTGCGAGGCGAGATCCAGGGAGCGCAGCCGGGTGTTCTCCTGCCGCAGCTCGCGCACGATGCCCGCGACGTCCCGGGCCGGGTGGTGCGCGATCCGCGCGGCCACGACGCACAGGGCGAGGGGCAGACCGCCGCAGTGGTCGACCAGGTCGGGGAGGAACGGCAGAGCCGTACGGGTACGGTCCTCGCCGAGTCTGATCCGCAGCAGTTCGGCGGACTCCCCGTCGTCCAGCGGAAGAAGGTCGACCAGACCTGCCGATTCCCGGACACCCAGCCCGTGCAGTTTCCGACGGCTGGTGATGATCGCCGCACTGGCCCCGGGCGCGGGGAGCAGGGGACGTACATGGTCCTCGTCCCGGGCGTTGTCCAGGACCAGCAGCACCGCGCGGTTCGCGAGCGCGTTCCGGTACGCGGAGGCCATGCCGTCATCCGTGGGTGTCGCCGGGGAGACGCCCAGGTCGTTCAGGATTCTGACCAGAATGCGCGCATGGGGCTCCGGTTCCCCCGGGGAGTACCCATGGAGATCGACATAGAGGACGCCGTCCGGGAAGTGCCGCATGACCAGTTCGGCCGTCCGCACGGCGAGAAAGGTCTTGCCCACCCCCGGCATTCCTCCGACCGCGGCCACCCTGGTCTCACGGGTCAGCCCCAGGACGATCTCCCTGAGCTGTTCGAGTTCGGCCCGGCGGCCGATCAGCACCCCTGGCTGTGCGGGGAGTTGACGGTGCTTCGCAGGAAACGGAGCAGGTGCGGAGCTGACCGTGACCCGGTCCGGGCCCTCGGCCGTCGTCCGGGAGAGGAGCAGATGAGTGGCGGACCGGCCGGTCCCGCGTTCCCAGCGGGTGAGCAGCGGACCGATCCGGTCGTCCCGGCCGAGTCCGCGCAGGGCACGTACGTTGAGCGCGAGCAGCGGCTCGCTCTCCGGCCACTGCTCCAGTGCCTGGGCAGCGCGCTCGTACGCTCGCTCTGTCTCCCCGCAGTCGAGTTCGGCGAGCACACAGGCGGCCGTGGCTTCCCGCAGCGTCTCGCTGATTTCTTCCCTTTTCCGTTGAAAGCCCTCGCCGGGCAGACCCTCCAGGGGTGTTCCCCGTACTTCTCCGAGGGCGGACCGGAGGGCCTTGAGCCGTTCCGCCGCACTCTTCGCAGCGTCCGCCGCGCGCAGGGATTCCTGGAAGCGGATGCAGTCCACGCTCTGCGGAACCACCTGGATCTGGCAGTAGCCGCGTTCGTTGCGCTGGAAGATCCCGGGCACAGACTGCCTTAATTGGTGGAAGCATTGACGAATTCGATTGGAGTTCGATTCCTCGCCGGGCCACAGGCAGTGCGCGACGATGGAATGCGGAGCACGATGACCGGGCGCCAGGAGCAGCACGGCCAGCAGGTGAAGGGGCTTGGAGGCCACCGGAACCGGAAGGCCCGATTGAAGTACCGCCACCGGACCCAGCACACGAAATTCCATGCCGATCAGCTCCTTGCCGTTCATTGCGGCGGTACGCCGCGGCCCTCGATGTCGATGACAACGACAGACCATGCCAGAGAGTGGCGGAGAGCCAATAACGTTCAACTAACGTTTCCTGTTTGGCAATTCACGGGCGATCTGCCAATCTTCCAACACCTCCCCCACTGATCCAGCCGGCCGCCGGACCCGCCGAGGCATCCTCCCGGACCGGCGGGAAGCGATCCCGGCGACAGCGGATCGCACGGCCGGACATCGGGGCGGGCATCAAGGATTCACCCACTCATAAGGAGCGGTCCATGGCGACCACACAGCATCAGCGCACCCAGCAGGCCCCCCGCCGGTCGGCGACGGGGCCCCGGCCCGAGGCGACCATGCCGCCCCGTCGGCGGCGCACGCTCCGGCCGACGCCGCGGCCGGCAACGGACCAGCCCCACAACCGCACCTGGAAGCCGGTCCGGCCGACGGCCCAGCGAATCCACGAGGCCGCGCTGCTGGCCGAGTTCGAGTAGCAGGGCAGGGGGCGGCGACAGGGCACCGCACCAAGGGAAGCCGAGCACGGGCGGGCCGGGAGAGATCCCGGCCCGCCCGTGGCGTTTCGGATGACCAGACGTCCCTCCCCCGCGCCCTGCTCCTCCCCCGGCACCTCAGGCACACACTCTCCCGTTCGCCCCATGTTTCACAGAAGACATCACAATCGCGAACAATAAACGTTTGAAAAACACTCGCCGTGTCAGAAAAATTCGGTCGGCGTCCGTGGCCGGCCACGGAGGACGAGGCCGGTCACCGGGGAAGTCGGCCGAGGGGGATACCGGGACAATCCCCGGGGTTCGAGGGTGCGCCGTGTGGCCGTTCTCACGGGGTGGCCGAGGTCACCCGGCCCTGGCGCGTCCCCGGGTACGGGCATCGATAAACGCTTCCCCTGCCCCGGTGACACGTCCCGCCTCGCCGGGCCCCGCTGTCCGCATGCCGGAAGTTCCGTTGCCACCAGCGGTTCTTCCCTCCGGCCAGAGGGGCCGTCCGGGCGTCAAGAGGGCGATTGGCCCCGCCGGTGGAGGAGTCGCATGAAACAGCCATACCGGGCCCTCCTCCCCGTACTGACTCAAAGAAATCAGCCGGGCTCCGAGGCCGGTCAATACTTCTGCTGCCCGGTCGACGACCTGCTCCGCGTCGGCCGTCCCGCCGGAACATCGCGGTCATCGGAGATTCCCCCGAGGAAGGTGATGACCGCTGTGCCGGACGAGACGGCTGAAGCTCTGGAGGGTCGGCAGACCAGGGGTGCCTTTGCGCAAGAGAACGGCGAGCCATCGGCCGTTCGAAGGAGTGAGCGCGGCAGTGAAGCGCGGCGGACCAGGGGGCCCGGCCCGGCCGGAGAGCCCGGTCCGACGCGCTGTCCCCACGAAGAAAGCACCGCAGGAAACCCAAGAGGAGAGTTCCCCATGAACGCGTCGGACATGTCCTCCGTGCCCGTGGCGCAGGACCCCGAGTGGACCGGCATCCGGACCCTCGGGCACGCCAACCGCTTCGCCACCTGGGACAGTGAGTTCCGCTACGACGGCCGCATCCGGGTGCCGATGGGCGTGAAGATCAAGGCGATCCGCTACTCCTACTACGGCAACGGCCAGGCGACCATGGACACGGTCGAGTGCAAGCGCGGCCAGAGCGGTATCGACCAGCAGTACGAGGTCATCGATCTCGCCTTCCTCGACGACTCCGACCTCATCACCTTCACCCTGCGCGGCGATCTCAACGTCGACGCCGACCCGCGCCCGGCGTACAGCCGTACGTACCGGATACTCGTCGAGGCCGTTCTCGACGACGGCACCGTCCGCTCCGCGTCCCCGGAGGTCGAGGTGCTGGCCGGGGCCTGGACCCAGGCGGACCCGCAGATGGTGGGCCGCCCGTTCGTCCGGCTGCCCTGGGACAACAACTGGGGCGGCTCGCCCAACAGCCAGGCGGGCTTCGGCTATGTGTCCGACAACGGACTCATCCCCGGTGACAAGTTCATCGTCGACCTGGTCAATCTGCGTCAGGGCGTGCAGGGGGTGGCGAGCAACCACAGCGACCATGTGTACTACCAGCTCGTTCGCGAGGACGGCACGCCCTCGCGCGCCACCCCGGCCCCGCAGAAACTGTCCGTCCCGGGGCACCAGGACAGCGGTACCGGCCGCAAGGTGACCCTGCCCCCGCTCAATCTGCGGCAGCTCGGTGACCGGACGGGCTACTACCGCTTCCTGGTCTGGCCCGGGTCCACCACCGAGCCCGGCGGAACGGCGAGCGCCCTCGGCTGGGACCCGGCCAAGCCCGAGGACGCCTTCCAGATCGGCAGTGTCTACTACCGCTACCACGCGGGGCAGGACGGGGGCACCGGGCAGAGCGCCTATATCTGGGCCGAGGACAGGACCGCGGTCGCGGGACAGACGAAGTGGGTCTACCCGGCGTTCGTCGTCAGCAACACCGGTCAGTCCACCATCGGCACGGTGCCGATCGTCTTCACCGCCCCCGAGGGGCTGCACTTCCTGGAGGAGTCGGTCACCTTCACCCGCTGGTCGGCCCCGGACACCGAGATCAAGGCCGCGGGCTCGCTCTCGGCCGACAGGCGCACCCTGACCTGCCCCGCCGTTCCGCTGAACCTGGCCACCGGCAAGGACCCCTGGGTGTCGGTCTACCCGGCCGTGGGGGTCGAGCAGACGGCCACGGGCAGCTTGCAGGTCGGTATCGCGATCGGTGAGCCCGCCTTCGCCACGGCCCACGCCACGATCGTCGTGACGCCCGCGGGCTGACGGGCCCCGGCCCCGGACGCTCCGGGTGACAGGGGGTGTGGCACCCCGGTGACACCCCGGTGCCACACCCCCGCCCCGCCACGGGCACCCGCCGCAGGCACTCAGCACACGCATCCACCACCGCGACAACGGTTCCAGGAGTGCACTCTCATGCGATGGCCGCGCATCATCCGCCGGGACCACCGGCCCCCGCTCCCCGAACGGCCGGACACCACCGACGCCGAGACCGGCACCGGCCCCGGCCCCGGCCCCGAGACCGGCACCAGCCCCGACACCGACACCGACCGCCACGGGACCGCGCCCCGGATCGTGGCGCTGATCCCCGCCCACAACGAGGCCGAACGCATCGCCGCCTCCCTCGCGGCCCTGCGCCGCCAGCAGTGCCCGCCGCACCGCGTGGTCGTCGTCGCCGACAACTGCACCGACGACACCCCCGGGATCGCCCGCGCGAACGGCGCCGCCGTCTTCGCCTCCCGGGCCAACCGGCACAAGAAGGCGGGCGCCCTCAACCAGGCCCTCGACGCCGTGCTGCACGAACTGGCGGCCGACGACCTCGTCCTCGTCCAGGACGCCGACACCGTCCTCGCGCCCTCCTTCGTCGCCAGTGCCATCGGCGCGATGGACCGCACGGTCGGGGCCGTCGGCGGCATCTTCTACGGGGAGCGCGGCGGCGGGCTGCTCGGAGTCCTCCAGCGGATGGAGTTCCAGCGCTACGCCCGGGAGATCACCCGCCGCGGCCACCGCGCCGACGTCCTCACCGGCACCGCGACCCTCTTCCGGGCCCGCACCCTGCGGGAGGTCAAGGCCGCCCGGAACGCGGGCCGGATCGGCGGCGGCTCCTCGTACTACTCGCTCGCCTCCCTCACCGAGGACGACGAGATCACCAAGGCGGTGCGCACCCTCGGCTACCGCACCGTCTCGCCGCCGGGCTGCGCGGTGGTGACCGAGGTGATGACGAGCCTGCCCAAGCTCTGGCACCAGCGGCTGCGCTGGCAGCGCGGCGCGCTGGAGAACCTGCGGGACTACGGCTGGACCCCGGTCACCGCGCCGTACATCATCCGGCAGGGCTTCATGGGCATGTCCGTTCTCTTCCTCGCCCTCTACTTCGTCTTCACCGGCTGGATGCTGGCCCGGGGGCGCCCGGAGTTCCGGCCCTTCTGGACGGCCGTGGGTCTGGTCTTCGTCGCCGAGAAGGTCGTCACCGCCCGGGGCGCGGGCTGGCGGGCGCAGCTCCTCGCGGGCACCCTCGCCGTGGAGCTGGCCTACGACCTGTTCCAGCACGCCGTCTATGTCCGTTCCCTGTGGGACATGGCACGGCGCCGCGAGGAACGCTGGTGCGCCACATGATGTACGGAGCGCTCCCGGCCATCGGCGCGTTCGGCGCGGGCGGCGCCGGGGTCCTGCTGTCCAGGAGGTCGGACTCCGGCTTCCAGGCCCTCGCGGGGGTCGTCGCCGTCACCACCTTGATCATGGCGGGCACCTCGGTCGCCAAACTCCTCCCGCCGCGCCGCGGGCGCGGTCCGGACGTCGCCTGGCGGCAGCCCCGTCCCCACCATGCCGTCCCCGAGCGGACCGCCTGGGTGGCGGTCCCGTAACCCTCCCCGCACCACGACGGATCGGAGAACACTCCCATGAGCGACGCAGTGATCCAGGAGAACCAGGAGAACCAGGACGTACGGAACGCGGACCTGCCGAACGCGGGCGTACCCGGCGGGGACCTGCCCGGCGAGGGCGCGCCCGGCGGGGGCGTCGTCGCCGCCGCGCCGGAGCAGCCGCAGGACTCCTTCAGCCTCACCCTGAGTCTCGCCGCCGCCCCCCGGGCGGTCGACATGACCGTGATCGCCACCGGCTTCAACGTGCCCACGGGCGTCTACCGGCGGCAGGAGGCGCTCTGGGTCGCCGAGTACGGCAACGGCGGCAACCTCTACCGGGTCGACGAGGCGACGGGGAGCAGGACCCGGCTGGCGCAGAACCTCGGGGGCGTGGAGTACCTGGACCGGGGCGTCTTCCTCGACAGCGGCAAGGACGCGCTGTTCACGGCCGTGTACACCAGTGGAACCCTGTACGAGGTGACGGCCGAGACCGGGAGCGCCTACCGGGTCCCCGCCGCGTCCCTGGGCGCCGCCCAGGGCTCGATCATCATCGCCCGCAGCACCTACGCCGTCGTCCAGGAGGACGGCGGGGGCGTCCTGTGGAAGGTCACCAGGGAGGGTGCCGCCACCCGGATCGCGGGCGGCCTCGGCAGGCCGCAGGACGTCTCCTGCGTCAGCTACGGGACCGACGAGCTGTATGTGACCGATGAGGACAACAGCGGACGTCTGTTGCGCGTCAGCGTGTCCTCCGGCGCGGTCACCACCGTCGCCGACGGCCTCGGCTCCACCGGCGGGCTCTGCTGCACACCGGGGAACGAGGCGTTCGTCGTGGAGAAGACCGCCTCGGGCGGTATCTGGCGGATCGACCTCGCCACCGGACGCAGGGCGAAGGTCGTCTCCGGGATCGGCAACCTGCACGACATCCATGTCTCGGGACACGACGTGTATGTCACCGACACGGACAACGGCGGCCGGGTGCTGCGGCTCAACCGGCTCGCCCTGCCCGAGCCCGACGCCATCGTCCTCGTCGGCGGCGACGGGCAGCGGCAGCACACCGGCGGGGAGTTCGGCGCGCTCTCCGTCCAGGTGACCCGGGGCGGGGAGGCGGCGGCCGGGCGGCGGGTGACCTTCGAGATCGTCGACACCGACGGCACCGGCACGGACTTCGCCGGTGGCTCCCCCGCCGTGCTGACCTCGGACGCGTACGGCAAGGCGACCACCGGTCCGGCGCTGGTGGCGGGCACCCGACCGGGCATGGTCCGGGTACGGGCCACCGCCGGTGGCAGCTCGGTGACCTTCCTGCTCACCGTCCGGGAGGCGTCCCTGCCCACCGATGTCACCGTCGGTCAGGGCCACCCGGCCGCCGCCCGGCCCGGCACGCAGTGGATCTATCCCGCGCTCCGGCTCCGCAATGTCGACCGGCACCCCCTCGGCACCGAGCCGCTGGTGATCACGGCCCCGCCCGGGCTGCGCTTCCTGGAGGACTCGGTGGCCTTCACCCGCCAGGCCGACGAACCCGCCGAGCACCTCGCCACCGGCGAACGCGGCACCGATCTGCGCACCCTGACCCTGTGGGACGTCCCGTTCGACACCGCACCCGGCGCCTGGGTCCTGATCTACCCCGCCATGGAGATCGACCCGGACGCGGAGCCCGGCGTCCTGCCGGTGGAGTTCGCGATCGGCGGCCCCGTGATCGTCCGGGGCCAGGTCGGCGTCACGGTCACCGGCTGACACCCGCGCAGAGTCCCGCCCCCGTACCCCGCGTCCCCGTCGCCTCCCCCGGCGGCGGGGACGCGGCGTCGGACAGCCGGACGCGGACGGCGGCGGGGCAGGCCGCGCCGGCCGGGTTCCTCCGGCGCCGGGTCCCCGGCACCGGAGGCGGCGTGCCTCGCGGTTCTCGGCCCGCCGCCCCATGCTGGAAGCAAGGCCGCGTACGGTTCCGCGCCCCGGAGGTGGTTCGCCGTGCCGTTCCCTGTCACCGTCGGTGTCGACGGATCTCCGCAGAGTCTCGCCGCCGCCGACTGGGGCGCCCAGGAGGCGGAGCTGCGCGGTCTGCCCCTGCGCGTCATCAACGTCTGGCCGAAGCCCTTCCCCCTGCCCGAGGCGCCGGAGGCGCGGCAGGCCTTGGAGCACTGGGGGCAGCGCGTTCCGAGGGAGACCGAGGCCCGTCTCCGGAGCGGCCACCCCGCGCTGGAGCTCACCGTCGAACAGATCGACGGGGAACCCGAGCCGGTGCTGTCGGCCGCCGCGAAGGAGTCCACGCTTCTGGTGCTGGGGTCCCAGGGGCTGAGCGGTACCGCCGGATATCTGGTGGGCTCCACGGGACATCTGCTCCTGGGGGAGCTGAAGGAGCCTCCCCTGGTCTTCGTCCGCTCCCCGGGGAAGGGGCAGCGGGCGCCCGCCCCGGACGGTCCCGTCGTGGTGGGCGTCGCGAAGGGGGCCGATGAACCGCTGGAGTTCGCCTTCGAGGCCGCGGCCCGCCACGACTGCCCGCTGCGGGCCGTCCACGTCTGGCGCTCGCCCGGCTACTTCGGCTTCGGTCTGGTCGCCGGCGACTCCCTGACCGGTGACCACGCGCAGCGCGAGGCCGCCGCCCTGACCGAGGCGCTGCGGCCGTGGCGCGAGCGGTACCGGACGGTGGAGGTGGTCGAGGACTCCGCCCCCGGCCGCCCCGTCGATCTGCTGACGGACGCGGCACAGGGAGCGTCCCTGCTCGTGGTGGGACACCGGTCCCGGCACTTCCCGCTGGGAGCCCGCGCCGGGTCGGTGACCTATGGGGTGCTGCACCACGTCCCCGTGCCGGTCGCCGTGGTGCCGCACCGCTGAATCGGGCGTGTCCAACGGTGTGAGTCGGCCATGTCCACCCCACTGACCTGCGGAGACGAAGAAATGCGGCGCACTGCGGCGGTGACCTTGGGGTGCCCGTGCCCGGGAACCTACAGTGGAGATGGGCGCGGGATACCGGTCGCCCGCCGCCGGGGCACCCCGGACGGCGGGCGAGCATGCCCCGCCGACCCGTGGAGGCGGACCTGTTCCGGTCCGCGGGGAGACGGACGTGTCCGGGGCCCGTCCCGCGCCGGGAACAGGTGATGACCATGACGGACGACGACTTCTACCGACGGGACCGGCCCGAGAACGCCAGCCTGCCGGAGGACCGGCCACGCGGCGGCCAGGGCGGAGCACCCCTGCGGCGTCCCACCCTCGCCGTGACGGTCCTGCTCATCATCGCGATCATCGTGGTGGTCGCCCTCGGAATCATGCTCTTCCCGTAGCGGCGGTACCGACGGGCCGGAAACCGCAGCCGCGTACCCGTCACCCGGTGGGCGACTCCACCGCCGTTCGACGGACATCTGCCGCCGGACGGCGGTGGAGGGCGTCCCGTCTTCGTGCGGAAGGGAGACCGGCGACCGTGCGCACCGCCCCTTCAGGGAAGGGGAGTTGGACCCGGGGCGGGCGCCCGCACCGAGCCGAACACCCCGTACTCAGCAGAAATCTTCGCAGGTGGGAGCGGTAGTTAAGCGTTTTCCGCCACTGGCTGATCACTGTTACAGTCGCCCAGCTTTCGATCTTCAGTTCGAGGCGGGGAGCCTCGAAGGGTCGACAAGCCCAAGGGAGGGTTTTTCATGACAGGCAGCCGTTTGCGCAAGGCCGGCCTCATCGCCGGAGCCGCCGCGGTGCTCACCTTCGCCACCAGCACGTCCGCTTGGGCCAACTGGACCGCCAACAACTGGGTCGGGAACCAGGGGAAGCTCTCCCAGCAGTGGGTCGACGAGTCGTACAATGAGATCAACTTCACCGGTTGTGACGAGGTGTACGGCCGGACGAGCGTGGATGTGGCGCTCTGGCAGCAGATCGACTGGGGGAGCGACAAGAAGCACGACACCTCCACATTCACCAACTGCTTCAAGGGCGCGAGCCAGAAGAGCACCGCCACCCAGACGGGGCTGCCCCGCGACAGCTACTACTTCGAGATCGACAAGATCGGCTCGGGGTGCATCTCCTGCGCCGTCGCTGTCACCAAGGTCAACGTGGACACCACCAAGGCCGACTGATCCCGCCGGGCCTCCGCGTGACCAGCGCGGAGGCCCGGCTTTGCCCCGATGTGAGCCCTCATGCGATTCCCCACGTCCCTTCGCACGCACCCTGCCGTGCTGGCCGCGCCCTTCATCGGCCTCTTCTTCGGCTATGTCTTCCTCACGAGCACCCGGCGTATCGAACATCTGATAACCCTGCCGTGGGCGGCGCAGGCGGCGTCGTACGCACTGCACGCCCCCGTCCCGATGGCCGCGGCGGCAGCGGCGGGACTGACCGCCGTGGAAGCCACCCGGCTCAGGGCCCTGGGCACCTGGGACTCGGGCACGGTCAGGCCCACATGGCGCATCGCGGTACAGCCGGTCCTCATCACCGTGGTGTCCCTGTCGACGCTGGTCGCCGGAGTCATGGCGGGCGGACTGTGGGTGGTCGGGGTCCTTCCCGATCTGTACGCACTGCACCTCATGGCCATCGTGGTGGTCCTGCTCACCGCCCACGCCGTCATCGGATTCGTCGTCGGCCGCCGTCTGCACGCGCTCTACTCCGCACCGCTGGTCTCGGTGCTGGCCTTCATGGGCATCAGCTTTCCGCTGGGCACGGACAGCTTCTGGGCGCACCACATCACCGGGTCGGTCAACTGGGTGGGGTTCGGCGAGGCGTACTCGCCCGCCATGACGGTGGCCGCGCTGCTTCCCACCGTGTGCCTGGCTCTCGCCTGTGTCACCCTGGCCGGGGCGCGCCGCGACCCCATCCGTCATATCTCCCTCTCCCTCGTCCTCGCGATCGGCGGCCTGGTCGGCGCCTATGGCATCACCAAGGACTGGCGTTCGATCCCGCCGACCGCCAAGGGCCTGGCCCCGGTCGTCTGCGCGGGGGAGCGGCCCCGGGTCTGTCTGCCCGAGGCCGGCTCCGACCACATCGCTGACGTCCGGTCCACCCTCGCGAACATGACGGACCGGCTGGCGGCCAAGGGCGTCATCCCCCGGGTACCCCGGCTCGTCACCGATGCCATCGTGGCGGACGACCGGCGGATCGACACCGCAGGGGAGAGCTGGACACTGGCCCTCACGGGAGGCGACGCGCGTCAGGCCCTCCGGGAGGACATCGCCATCTCCGTCGTCGGCATGCCGTGCGAGAACCCGGACTGGAACGTGCTGCACTACAACACCCTCTGGGCGGCCCAGACCATAGGGGTCGGAGAGGACTATCTGGAGTGGCTCTCCCGGGAGACCCAGGAGTTCAGCCAGGGCCAGACCAAGGAGCAGCTTCTCGCCGAGACGGCCAGAGTGAGCGGACTCCCCCTGCCGGACCAGAAGACCTGGTACGCCCAGCAGCTCCGATCCGCCTGCCCGACAGGCCGCTGACATGATCTGGTGGATACGTCAGCGAGGCGCCCTCGGGCTGCTGCCCGCCGCGCTGCTCGCCTTCGTCCTGGGCACCGCCATGACCAGCGGGGTGGTGGTCGTCCTCCCCTCGTTCCTGGGGCACTACGCCACGGTGACGGAGCTGAGCAACTTCGTCGCCCTCATCCCCGGCGTCGCCGTGATCGCCTGTCTTGAGCGGCGGATGCCTTCGGTGGAACGCTCCGCGGTCCGCCGCGTCGACGCGAGGGACATCCTGCTGGTGTCCGGCTTCGCACTGCTCGCGACGGCGGCGGCTGCGGGAATGTCCCTCCTGGGGCCGGACGCCACCTTGGCAGCCGCGCGGAACAACCTGCTCTTCTGTGGACTCGCCCTGGGCGCCTGGCCCCTGATCGGCCATCGCGCGCCCCTGGTCCCCGTCTTCTGGATGATCCAGGCCATGTTCCTCGGCGGCCGGAGCCGCGACGATCCCCACCCCTGGGTGATCGTCACCGAGGCGCCTCAGGTCGCCCATGCCGCCGTGGGGGCCGCCGCTGTCTTCCTGGCCGGGCTTCTCTCCCTCCGCTGCTTCACATCAAGGACCGACCGATGACTCTGCTGCTCGACCGCGTCACGTTCCGCTACCGTCGCTGGGAGCGCCCCGTTCTCTCCGACTTCAGCTACGAAGTCCCCGACGAGGGCCTGACGATCCTGCTCGGCCCCAATGGAGCGGGAAAGTCGACGACGATGTCCCTGCTGGCCGGCACGGCGGCACCCCGGGCCGGGCGGGTCCTGCTCAAGGGTTCGGCCCTCACCTCCACCCGTCGTGAGTACCGCCGCCATGTGGCATGGCTGCCCCAGCGGGTGCCGACATCGCGGCAGTTGACCGCCCGTGAGTATGTGGCGTACATGGCCTGGCTGAAGGGCGAGAGCCGCACCGGCGCGTGGGAGCGCGCGGGAGCCGTCCTCGACCAGGTGGGGCTCGCCGAGCAGAGTGGCCGGAAGACGGCCAAGCTCTCCGGCGGCCAGCTCCGCCGCGTCGGCATCGCCTGCGCCCTCGCCCACGACGCGCGGGTGATCCTCCTCGACGAGCCCACGGCCGGTCTCGACCCGCACCAGCGCACGGTCTTCCGGGACGTGCTGCGGACGGTCGCCGCCCGCATCCCGGTACTGATGTCCACCCATGACATCGCCGACCTGGCCGACGAGGCGAACACAGTCTCCCTCATGGACCGCGGCCGCATCCTCCACCACGGTGGCACCCAGAGCTTCCTGGACCACGCCCGCCCCGACGCCGCTCCCGCCCGTCAGGCCGAGTCCGCGTACGCCGTCCTCATGAAGCTCAAGGACAGCGGCTGATCGGACCCGCTCGCCCCGGGCCCCGATGCGCCGAGCAGCCGGCTCCCCGGGAACGATCCCCCGCCGCGTTCTACAATGGCAGCGCGTACCTACCGGGGCAGATCCCGCACTCACCGGGGGAGATGCGGCGGAGACACACATGAGTCCAGATCCCGCGTTTCTCTTCCCAGGGCAGGAGTCCTACCTGCCCGGGGTATGGCGGTATCTGCGGGGCGGCAGTCCCGCCGCCGACGAGGCGATCCGTACCGTCGAGGCCGTCGCGGCCGGTCACGGTTGTCCGCCCGTCATCCCGCTGCTCGTGAACAGGGAGCGGACCGACGGCGGACCGCCCGGGTGGGAGCAGCGGCAGCTCGCGGTCCTCGCCGCGTCGCTGGCGCTGGCGGGTTATCTGGGGTCGGTGCACCGCGTGGCGCCCGGGGCGGTGTGCGGTCATGGTTCGGGGGGTTTCGCCGCGTTGGCCGCCGCCGGGGTGCTGTCGGTCCATGACGCCGCCGCCGCGCTCTGCGAGCGGATCGCGGTGCTGCGGTCCCAGCGGCTGCTGCCCGGGGGGATGCTGGCGCTGGAGGCTTCGCGGGAACGGGTCGAGGCGCTGCTGGACGATGTCGGCGAGCCCGAGGTGGTGCGGGCGGGGCGGGACACGGCACGGCGGTTCGTGGTGTCCGGGCCGCTGTTCGCCCTCTCCCGGGTCCGGCGGGCGGCCGAGGAGGCGGGGGTGGCGGGTGCCCGGCTTCCGGTGCCGTACGCCTTCCACCACCCGGCGCTGGCTCCGGTGGCCGAACGGCTGCGTGAGCGGCTGCGCGGCCTGGACGCCCGGCCCTCCCGCTGTCCCGTGTACTCGGCGGTGGAGCTGCGGTTCCTGCGGCCGGGGCGGGACGACCTCGCCGACTGGCTCGCCGCGGATCTCATCGCCCCGCTGTCCTGGTACTCCGTCCCGGGCGCCCTGCGCGACACGGGCATCGGGTCCTTCGTCGCCTGCGGCCCCGGCGACACGCTCGCCCGGTGGATCGGGCAGGACGACCCCGGAGCCCGCTGCGCGGCACCCCTCCCCGGGCCCGCCACCCCCTTGGAGGTCGCGGCGGCCCTCGCCCCGTGACCCCGGGACTTCCCGGGCCTCCCGGACGGAAGCGCGCCCTGGCCGTGGATCTGTCCCCTTCGCTGTCCCGGGCGGGCTCCTGCCCTTCAGCGAGCGGGTCCGCCGGGGTCGTCGGGTTCCACGGCCCGGCCCGTGTTCGGGGCGGCTCCGGGGCGAGGAGGGGCGGTCGTCGCACAGATCTCGCGCAGACGGTGCTTGGCCACCTTGCCGGTGCTGTTGCGCGGCAGTGCGTCCGTGAGGACGACAGCGTGGGGAATCTTGTAGCGGGCGAGCCGCCCGTCGAGGAAGGCGAGGATCTCCTCGCCGGTGGCCCCGGCGCCCGGCGTCCGGACGATCACGGCACAACCCACCTCGCCCCAGGTCGCGTCGGGTACGCCGATCACGGCGCAGTCGGCGACGGCCGGATGCTCGAACAGCGCCTTCTCCACCTCCACGGGGGAGATGTTCTCCCCACCCGAGATGATCATGTCCTTGGCACGGTCGACGACGGTGACGTACCCGTCCTCGTCCTGCGTCACCACGTCGCCCGAGTGGAGCCAGCCGTCGGCGAAGGCGGCCTCGTTCTCCTCGGACGGGCCCCAGTAGCCGGAGGTGACGGTGGGGCCCTCGACGAGCAGCTCACCGCGCTCACCGCGTTCGACGTCGTCCCCGGCGCGGTCCACGATCCGGATGTCGTTGAAGAAGTGCGGCAGACCGGCGCTGCCCGCCTTGGTCAGGGCGTTCTCCGCGTCCAGCAGACACACGCCGGGGGACGCCTCGGTCAGGCCGTAGCCCTGGAGAAAGCGCAGCCCTCGATCCTTGTACAGCCGGATGAGCGCGGGCGGCACCGGCGCTCCGCCGCAGAGCATCGTCCGCACCGACGACAGGTCGGCCGCGTCGAACCGCTCCGCGGCGGCGATCTGCTGGAACATCGCCGGGACGCCGAACATCAGCGTGACACCGTGCTCCTCGATCAGGTCGAGCGTACGTGTCGGGGAGAACGACTCCTCCAGAACGAGCGTGCCGCCCTTGAGCAGCACCGGCAGGCACGTCATGTTGAGCGCCGCGGTGTGGAACAGCGGTGCCGACAGCAGTGTCACCTCGTCGGAGGCGAGGTCGGCGTCCACGAGGACGTTGACGCTGTTCCAGGTGATGTTGCCGTGGCTGAGGACGACCCCCTTGGCCCGGCCCGTCGTCCCCGAGGTGTACATGATGACGGCGTTGTCGTCGCGGGAGACGCTCTCGTCGAGAGGAGTGCCGTCGGCCCGGGCCAGCGCGTCCTCGTAGGTGTCGTCGACGGGGACGGTCCGGCCGACGGGGCAGTCGCGGGCGAACGCGTCGAACGCGGGGGCGTGCACCAGCAGGGAGGTACCGGAGTCGGTGAGGCAGTGCCGCAGCTCGGGGGCGGCGAGCCGGGTGTTCAACGGGACGAGGACCGCGCCGAGTTGCCCCGCCGCGAACAGGGTCTCCAGCAGCGCGGGATGGTTCGCGCCGAGGAATCCGACGCGGTCGCCGCGGCGGACCCCGAGGCCGCGCAGATGGTGGGCGAGACGGGTGGTCCGCTCGTCCCACTGCGCGTAGGTGTACCGGAGGTCCCGGTGGACGACGGCACAGCGGTGAGGGGTCTTGCGGGCACGCCGTCGAATCCAGGAGCCGATGCCTTGGTCACGCACGCGGACTCTCCTCCCCATCGGGCCCTTGAGCGTCGAGACGGTGTCCTTGGATGTCAAGCGGAAGGCGGAGGCCGTCCGCTTCCCACTAGCGTATCCAGCAGACGCAGCGGCCCGTCAGAGGAATGCCACCGAAGCGACCGACCGTTGTGGCCGTCTCCCGGCATCCGAGCAGGAACGAGGTCAGCTGGTGGACCCACGGATTCGCGCCGCCGGTCAGGCGCTGGCCACCCCTTCGGTGTACGCGGACGAGGAACGGTTGCACCAGGCGCTGGGTCTGCTCCGGCGGCAGGCGCCCGTGCACTGGGTCGACGCGCCCGGGTACCGGCCGTTCTGGGCCGTCACCCGGCATGCCGACATCATGGAGATCGGGCGGGCGAACCGCCGGTTCCGCAACGGGCCGCGGCCGGTCCTCATGCCCGCGGCGATGGAGCGGAGAGCAGCCGCAGCGGAGCCGGGGCTCCGCACCCTCATCCATCTGGATGATCCGGACCATGGCCCGCTCCGGGCCGTCGGCGCCGACTGGTTCAGGACCCGGGCCCTGGGTGACGAGGTACGCGGCCGCATCGCCGATATCGCGAGACGGCGGGTCGACAGAATGGCAGAGCTGCGCGGAGCGTGCGATATCGCCGTCGATGTGGCGCATCCGTTCTCGCTGTACTCCATCCTGTCGCTCCTGGGCCTGCCGGACTCGGACTACCGGAGGATTCTGGAGCTGACCCGGCGTCTGCGGGGCAGCGACCCCGACGCGTTCCTCGCGGCCCAGGCCGGCTTGTTCCGCCACTTCCAGGCGGTGGCCACGGATCGGGTGTCGCGTCCGACGGAGGATCTGGCGTCGTACACGGCCCATGCGCGGATCGACGGCGAACGGCTGTCCAGCGGGGAGGCGGCTTCCTTTCTCGTCACGATCGCGACCGCCGGACACGACACCGTGGCGAGCGTGGTGTCCGGCGGTCTCCACGCGCTGATCGACCATCCTGAGCAGCTCGACCGGTTACGGGACGATCCATCGGTCATGCCGTCCGCCGTCAACGAGATGATCCGCTGGGTGACTCCCACCAAGTCGTTCATGCGGACCGCCACCGAGGACTACGACCTGCGCGAAGTCACCATCCGCGCGGGGGACGCGGTGCTGCTGAGCTACGCGTCCGCCAATCGCGACGAGAGCGTGTACACGGACGATCCGTTCAGATTCGATGTGACCCGCAGTCCGAATCGCCATCTGTCCTTCGGCTTCGGCCCGCACCACTGTCTCGGTGCCGCTCTGGCCAGGATGGAGATCGGCGCGTTCTTCGCGGAACTCCTCCCCCGGCTGCGCCGTATCGAGCTCGCCGGTCCACCGGTTCTGACGGCCGGCACGTTCGTCGGAGGACTCAGACACCTTCCTGTCACCTACGAGTTGAACGGTTGACGCACGGCACCGCACGGCACGACGGCGAGGGGAGAACGATGAACCGCGATCAGCATGTGCTCATCGTCGGAGCGGGGGTCGGCGGCCTCTGTCTGGCGCAAGGGCTGCGGCGCGCGGGAGTCGGCTGCTCGGTGTACGAACGCTCACCCGGCCTGCCCGGGGAAGGCAATCTCCTGCACCTGAACCGGGAGGGCGGCGATGCGCTGCGCCGCTGCCTGCCCAGCCGTCTCTACGAGTTGTATGTGGCCACATCGTGTCGCACACCCCGTCGTGACCTGGTCGTCCTGGTCGATCATCTCGGCAGGGAGATCGGCACGCTCCCCCATGTCGGGCCTGCCAACGACCCGGTCACGCCGCACACGTCCGTGCACCGCAGAACGCTGTGCCAGATCCTGCTCGCCGGTCTCACCGGCACGGTCCACTTCGGGACGGAGGCGACCGGGTACCGGCGGGACGGCGGCGATATCGTCCTGGAACTCGCCGACGGCGGCAGCGCGCGGGGCACCTTGCTGGTGGGTGCCGACGGGATCAATTCGACGGTGCGGCGCCGACTGCTGCCCGCGGTGGACGTCGTCCCCCTGGTCCAGCACGCCCTGTTGACGCAGGCTCCGCTCACCGACGCGCTGTCCGCCGTGCTGCTCCCCGCGTTCGAGGACAGCTTCGTCATGGTCCGGGACGCCGCGGGAACGCATCTGGCCGCGGGCCTCTTCCAGCCCCGCAGTTCACCGGAGCGGGCGACGGCGGCGATCGCGCCGGACGTACGGCTGGACCCGGTCGATGACTATGTCGCGGTCAATCTCGAGCTGACCGGCCCCGGACTCGGTGAAGCGGATTTCTTCCGCGCGCCCAGGGAATTCCTGCACTCCTTGATGCGCGAGGCGGTCCGGGACTGGCATCCCGGACTGCGTGGCCTTGTCGACTGCGTCTCCCCGCCGTCCATCACTCCACGGACCATCCGGATGCTCTCCCCGGCCCCCCTGTGGCCCACGGGCAACGTCACCCTGCTCGGTGACGCGATCCACGCCATGCCCCCGAAGTACGGGCACGGCGCCAACAGCACGCTGCGCGACGCCGCCGACCTGGTGTCCGCGCTGACGGCGGACGCGCCCCTGCCTGAGTCGCTGGCCCGGTACGAGGAAGCCATGCGCGCCAGGACCTTTCCCCTGCTGGAGAAGGCGATCGCGGAGCTGGACACCGCTCCCCCGTGACCGGACGGGGGCTCACGGCCGCCAGCCCCCTTCCGGCACCGTCAGCGAGAACGCGCCACAGGAGAAACTCAGTCCAAAGGCCATGACGATCCCCTCGCCCGCGGTGCGGAGGACCGGTTCGGCCAGCATCAGCGGGACCGAGCAGCCGATCGTGTTCCCGTACCGCCGCAGCACACGATAGGAGGACGCGACCACCGGACTGTCGGTGGGCACGCCGAATTCCGCGCACAAGCTGTCCAGTATGCGCTTGCTTCCCGTGTGCATCAGCATCAGCGACGCGTCCGCGGGGCGGTCCAGGCCGCACTCCCCCGTGGCGATCAACGATCTCACGGTGGCGCTCGCGTAGGCCCTTCCACGGGCCGAGACATCCGGGCTCAGGGTGTAGAGCCTGCGCCCGTACACCTCCGGGATGTCCGACCCCCCGTCGGGCACGGTGCCCAGTTCAGCGTCCTCGGGCCGCTCGTTGGTCACTCCCGCGACCGGGCCGAGGACCGGGCCGGGGCCGTCCGCGCCGAGCAGCATGCCCACCGAGGCGTCGCCGAAGAGGAAGCCGTGCATGGCGTCCACGGTCTCCTGGCGGCGCTCCGGCGCTATCTCGTTGAAGTGCAGATAGCGGCCGGGAAGTGGTGGGGAGAGCGGGGTGATGGCGTCCATGAAGCTCACCAGGACATGCTTGTCCGGATGGCAGGTGAGGTACCACCGAGCGGTCTCCACCACCTTCGCGATCGCCGAGCAG
The DNA here is from genome assembly GCF_005519465.1 of Streptomyces clavuligerus. NCBI lineage: Bacteria > Bacillati > Actinomycetota > Actinomycetes > Kitasatosporales > Streptomycetaceae > Streptomyces > Streptomyces clavuligerus. Next base: position 344,156 of record NZ_CP027858.1, read on the forward strand.
CCCATATAGCTGATGCTGAGGCTGGAGGCGTCCCGGGGGATCTCGGGGATCAGGGCGAACAGATCGCACACCAGGCTCGGCAGCAGCCGGCCGGGGCTGCTGGTCACCCCGAGGACCAGGCCGACGGAGCCGAAGTCGGCCCCCGCCCTGTCCATACAGCGCCGTACCGCGGCGGCGGCCAGTTCACCGGCCGGTGTGGCGAGTTCGGGGGTGGCCCCGGCGAACAGCACCTCCGGGAAGTTGGCGAGCACGGAATGCCTGCTGTCGACACCGAGGGACGACAGCATCTCCCGCAGCGGGCCGGAGAGCCGGTCACCGGAGGCCGCGAGCAGTTCGCCGGTCGTCCACCGCGGGCCCGGGAGCTCGGCGACGACCGAGACGATCCGCGGGTCGACCGTGCCCCGGGCTCCCATGGATCACCCTCCCATGGCGGAGACACCGCCGTCGATGACGATGTTCGCGCCGTTGATGTAGGTGGCCTCGTCCGACGCCAGGAACACCGCGAGGTTGGCGATCTCCTCCGGCTCGGCGATACGCCGGGACGGCGTCCTGCTCATCAGCTCGGCGAAGACCGGCGAGCCGAGGTGGTGCCCGGTGGCCTCGCTGCGCACCAGACCCGGGCTGATGGCGACGGCCCGGATGCCGTGGTCGATACCGGCCGCTGTGAGGTGCCTGGTGAACGAGATGGTGGCGGCCTTCGTGACTCCGTGCGGGACCATCGGCTGGAACATGACGCCGCGGATTCCCGCCACCGAACCCATGTTGATGACCACGCCGCCGTTGCGCTTGAGGTGCGGCCACGCCGCACGCGTGCACAGGTAGGGCAGATGCAGCTCATGGTCGATGGTGAAGTACCAGTCTTCGAGCGGCTGTTCGTCGAACGGGCCGTTGCGCAGACTGGACGCGTTGTTGAAGAGGATGTCGATCCTCCCGAACTCCTGGATGCCCGCGTCGATCCACGCCTGTGCGCCCTCGGGTCGGGAGAGGTCGATCGGGGCCAGCGCCGACATGGTGCCTCCGGCGGCGCGCACCATCTCCAGCGTCTTGTCGGAGGTCTCCCGGTGCCGGGCGCAGCCGAAGACCCGGGCGCCCTCCGCGGCGAAGTGCCGCGCGGCGACCTGTCCGATCCCGTAGCGTCCGGTTCCGCTGATGAACGCGACCTTGCCTTCGAGGCGACCGGTCACCGCGCGCTCCCCTTGGACTCCTCGGGCAGGTCGGCCAGGTGCATCCCGTGCACCAGCTCACCGATCGCACCACTCGTGATCATGTCCACGACGGCTTCGAGGTCACGGTCGAGCCGCCGGTCGCCGTCCAGCCTCGGCACCTGGGTCCGGACCAGCTCATGGACCGTGCGCGTCCGGTCGCTCAGCCGGTCCGTTCCCCGGTACTCGACCGCCTGGCAGGCCGCGAGCAGGGTGATGGCCGCGATCTCCACGACGAGTTCGGTCACCGTCCGGGCGTCCCGCGCGGCGATCGTGCCCATGCTGACCTTGTCCTGGTTGTGCGCCTCGGTGGACCGGGAGAAGGCGGTCGCGGGATTCGTCAGCTTCAGCGCCTCGGCGGCGAGCGCGGAGGCGGCGATCTGCATCCCCTTGAAGCCGTGGTTGAGTCCGGTCGCGGTCGGCGCCGCGAGGTTCGGCGGCAGGCCGTGGTTGGTCTTGTCGTCCACCAGCAGTGCCACCTGGCGGTCGAGGATGTCGCCGGTACTGGCGACCGCGAGCTTGAGCGAGTCCATGGCGTGGCCGACGTGCCCGCCGTAGAAGTTGCCGCCGCTGTGGACCTCGGCGGACTCCGGGTCGAACAGGGGGTTGTCGTTGGTCGAGTTGATCTCCACCGTGAGCCAGCGCTCGACCCAGTCCACCGTGTCCAGGAGGACGCCGTTGACGTGCGGCATGCAGCGGATCGAGTACGGGTCCTGGATGTTCCGGGCCAGGGGGAGGGTGTTCCGGTGGATGACGTCCGTGCGGGGCTGTTCGACGGTGGGCCTGTCCCCGCAGAGGAGGGAGCCGGCTAGCAGCGCGCGGATACGGGCGGCCGAGCGCAGCTGTCCCGGGTGCGGCTTCTGCCGGTGGATGCCGGGGTGGAAGTGCCCGCGGTTGCCGAGCAGTCCTTCCACGGCCAGGGCCGTGCAGACATCGGCGGCGACGGCGATCCGGTCGGCCGCGTCGAGGGCGTGGACCGCGAAGGCCGACATGAACGCGGTCCCGTTGATCAGCGCCAGACCCTCCTTGGCCTGGAGCACGACGGGGCGCAGACCGCGGGCCTCCATCGCCTCCGCCGCCGGCAGGACCCTGCCGTCCCATCGGACCTCGCCGCCGCCGCAGAGCGCTTCGGCCAGATAGCACAGGGGCACCAGATCACCGCTCGCGCCGACCGACCCGCGCTCGGGGATGACAGGAACGATGTCGTGTCTGAGGAAGTCGAGGATCAGCTCCACCACCTCGCGGCGGACGCCCGAGTAGCCGCGGGCGAGGCTGTTCGCCCGGATGAGCATGGTGGCCCGTACCGTACTCGATTCGGTGGCCGGGCCGGTCCCGTTGAGGTGGTAGGTGATGAGGCCGCGCTGCAACGCGCCCGCGTGCTCGGGGCTGACCTGGAACCGCGCGCTGTCCCCGAAACCCGTCGTCACACCGTAGATCGGACGGCAGGTCGCGACGAGGTCGTCGCGCAGCCGCACCGACTCGTCCATGCGCGCCGCGGCGCGGTCCTCCACCGCCATGTCGAACCGGTGGCCCGCCGCGCGTGCGACGAGGGCGGCCGTGCGTGCCGACAGGCTGTCGTCCCCCAGGGGGATACGGACCGGCACGGTCGGATGGGGGGTCTCGGCTGGATTCTTTTCGCCGACTTCGATCGCAGACATATCGCATCACCTCGGACGTGAGACGGCCAAGGCTAGCCAGGCTCTCCGGCCGTCCGCTGTCGATCGACAGGATTGGCCGGATACCACCGGAAGCCCTCACTCCGCACACCCCGAGTCCGGCGCCGAACCCCACCCGCGGCCCGGCCCCCGTCCGCGTCCACCGGGACAGCGACGGCGGCGGGGTTCGGCGAACGCCAGGTCAGCGCACCCGTCCCCGCTTCTTCAGCGCGCCCGGCGGAAGTTCCGGGGCCGCCAGCGGACCTCCGTCGTAGCCATGGACCTCGCCGAAGCGGGTGGTGGTCATCCAGTCGGAACGGGCCTGGGTGATCTCGTCATTGCTTCGTGCGATGAAGTTCCACCACATGATCAGCTCCTCCTCGAAGGGTTCGCCGCCCAGCAGCATCAGCGCCGCGTCGGACTCCGCGCGCAGGGGGAGTCCGGTACGGCCGCAGCCGAGGTAGAGCATGGAGCCGGGGAGGACGGGGACGCCGTCGACGTGGGTCTCGCCGGACATGGAGAGGACCGCGTACTCGAAGTCGGGGTCGAGGGGGAGGCGGAGGTCGGCGCCCCGGGTGAGGGTGAGGTCGGCGCCGACGATCGGGGTGTAGGTGGTGCCGGGGGAGGTGGCGCCGTCGAGGGTGCCGAGGATGACCGTGGCGCTCAGGCCGGGGGCCGTGACCGTGGGGAGCACGGGGTGGTGCTGGAAGTGCGGTTCGACGTTCCGGTGGGAGTCGGGCAGGGCCACCCAGAGCTGGGCCCCGTGGAGGAAGCGGGCGTGCGGGCGCGGGCTCTCCTCCGAGTGGCTGATGGCGCGGCCCGAGGTCATCAGGCCCAGCTCACGGGGCCTGATGGTGGCCAGACCGCCCGTGCTGTCCCGGTGCAGGACCTCGCCCTGGTGGAGCCAGCTCACGGTCTGGAGCCCCATGTGGGGGTGGGGCGGCACCTGCATGCCGGGCTCGTCGGCGATGTCGTCCGGGCCGTAGTGGTCGACGAAGGCCCAGGCCCCCACCATCCGGCGGCCGAGGTTGGGCAGCAGCCTGCGGACCTCGGTGGACTCCCCGAGGAGGACCCGGCGGGGGCTGAGGAGTTCACGGACGGGTTCCGCGACGACGAAGCCGCGACCGCCGCAGACGGAGGGGGCGGCCTGACGATCGAGATTGCTCATGGCGCTCAACCTATTCCTGTACGGGCGGCTGCCGTCAGCCCCCACGCGAGGAGAGTAGTGGAATATTCAACCAACCACTTCGGTTGACCCCGTCGTCAGGACATTCGACACCCATCCGACGAGGAGATGAGGGAGCACCCGTGGACGAGACCTACTATGAGTTCGGTACGGCCGCCGAGCGGTGGGACCGGGCGCAGATGTTCTTCGAGGCCAAGGAGTACGGGACGGCCGCGCGGATTCTGCGGGGTCTGGTGGCGGAGGCCCCGGAGCAGATCGCGCAGCGGCTGCTGCTCGCCCGCGCCTACTACCACTCCGCCCGGCTGGGTCCGGCCGAGACGGAGCTGCGGGCGATCCTGGAGCTGAACCCGGTGGAGCACTACGCCCATCTGATGCTCGGCAGGACGCTGGAGCGGCAGGGGCGCGCCGCCGACGCCGCCCGGCATCTGCGGATCGCCGCCGCGATGTCCGGCGACTGAGCCCGGACACCGGCCGTCACCACCGGCCACCACCCCCGGTCGCCGTACCCGACGGCGGCCGGGGGTCTTCCCTTTTTTGAGGAACGCTCGTTCTTGACTGATCGTTCCTGAAAGGCGTACCGTCGTGCCATGGGACGACCCAGGGGATTCGACGAAGCAGAGGTGGTACGCCTGGCGGCGGGGCTGTTCGCCGGGCGGTCGTACGACGGGGTCTCCATCGACGACCTGGTCACCCATCTCGGACTGCACCGCAACAGCCTGTACAAGACCTTCGGCAGCAAACGAGGGCTCTATCTGGCGGCGCTGCGCTGGTCGCTGGAGCACGAGGTCGCGCCGCTGATCGAGCGGATCGACGCGGACAGCGGGGCGGACGGTTGGTTCCGCGCGGCCGTCGGGGAGCCGGGCCGGGCCTCCGGTCTGGATCTGCTGCTGCTCGCCGCCGCCGAGCGCGCCCCGGAGGACCCCGAGGTCGCCGGGCTGGTCTCCCGCGCCCTCGCCGCGCTCGACGCGGCACTGGCCGCCCGGGACCCGACAGGGGGGCGCGGCCCGGCGGGCGCGCTGACGGCCGCGCTGCTCGGGCTGCGCATCCGGGTCCGGTCGGGCCCGGCGGACCCCGGGACCGAAGAGGCCCGCGCCGCTGTGGCGCGGCTGCTCGACCACCACTGAACCATCACCCGCGAGGAGTATCCATGGCACTGGTGAGCATCGACGGCGACGACCTGATCGTGGAGCTTGAGGGGCTGGACAAGTTCTGGGCCCTCAAGAACCGGCTGGCCATCCCGTTGGCCCATGTCCGCGGCGCGACGGCGGACCCCGGGATCGTCCGGGAGCCCAAGGGGCTGCGCGCGCCCGGCACCCATGTCCCCGGGGTGATCACCGCCGGGACGTTCCACACCGACGACGGACGGGTCTTCTGGGCGGTGCGTGACGCGTCGAAAGCCGTCGTCATCGAGCTGGCCGACCAGCGGTTCGCCCGGCTGGTGGTCGAGGTGACCGACCCCCGGGCGACGGTCGACCTCATCGAACAGTCCCGGCGGGGCGACGGCTGAGCCACCCGGCACCGGACAGCAGGAAGGGGCCGCACACCGTAACGTGCGGCCCCTTCCCCCGTGTCAGCGGTTCTCCAGCACCCTGGCCACCGTCTCGTCGCGCAGGGCGCAGTAGCGCTCCGCGCCGTCGTCCCAGTAGCGCCACGGCAGCGCGTTCACATAGCCGTCCACCAGACGGAACTGCTCCATCGCCGCTTCGTCACGGTCCTGGAGCGAGAGGTAGTACGCCAGCAGATGGCGGACCTCCGCCAGTCGCGGATGGCCGGGGTCGGCGGCGTGCGCGTCGGCGAGGGCCGCGTCGACCAGGGCCCGCATCTCGGGGGAACGCTCGACGTCGGCGTCGTCCGACTCGTCGTGCTCATAGTGGGCGATCAGCGGGAAGACCTTGATCAGCGAGCCCGGCGGAGCGGCGTCGGCCGCGCGCTTCGCGAACTCCGTCGCCAGCTCCTTCGAGCCGCGCCACTTGGCGCACCAGAACTGGAGCGCCGAGAAGTGGGCCTCGTAGTGGTGCGGCGCGCGGGCGGTGATCTCGTCCCAGATGCGGTCCATGTCGGCCTGCGGATAGCCGAGGCCCAGCGCGGTCCAGATCTCGTTGATGTACGGGCTGGGATCGTCCGGGTTCAGGGCGGCGGCGCGGGCGTTCTCCTCGCGGGAGCGGGCCAGGGTGCGGTGGAAGCCGTCGAACTGCTCCTGCGTGGTGTGCTTGGCCCGCTGCCCGCCCCGGACCTTCCAGGCCAGCCGCACCGTGCTGCGCGCACGGACCAGGGCGGCGTCCGGGTCGTCCGGCCGGGCCGCCTCCCAGGCGAGCAGCCAGGTGTCGTCCGTGGCCGCGACTCCCGCCAGCCGTTCCGAGTACCGGGCGCGGTGCTCCCAGTCCCGTCCGGTCCCGGCGAGCAGCGCCGCGGTGGGCTGCCAGTCGCCGGCGCGGGCGGCGCCGACGGCCCGGGTCAGGGCCTCCGGCTCGGGGCAGGAGAACTCGGTGTTCTGCCGGTCGGCCGGGAGGAAGCCCTCGGCGAGCACTTCCTCGGGGGTCCCGGAGCCGTCCGCGTCCTCGTCGGAGGCCGAGCGCCAGCCCTCGATCGCGCCTTGGACGACGGCCTTGAGGAACCAGACACCGACCGCGGCCAGGCCGAGGACGATGGGGGTCAGTACGACCCAGAGCACTGTGGACAAGGAACAGTCGTCCGTTTCATGAGGGGTGGGGAAGGGGTGACGTTCAGGAGAGCGGGGAGGGGTGACGGGGAGCCGTCGCCGGTCATGGACCTCGGGGCCCGAAGGGCCGGGGGCGCGGGGGTCAGGAGCCCGGCAGCAGGGCGCGCAGCGGGCGGGTGTCGGGGGCGTCCGCGACGGCCGCGCCGACGGCGGCGTCGAGGTCCTGCTCCTGGCCGTCGGCGCTCTTCGGGAACCGGGCCCGCGCGGCCTCGCTCCAGGAGAACTCCCAGCGCAGCAGGTTGTGCGAGCCCAGCTCCGCGAGGACCATCCCGCTGACCGAGGAGTGCAGGGAGGGCCGGACGAACTCCCGGAAGGCCCGCCCCTCGGCCCGCGCGGCCTCGTCGGAGAGCGGCATCCGCTGCGCCAGCTTCCAGAGCCGTCCCTCGTCGATCAGACCGAGCAGCGCGGAGAGCGTCGCGGGGCGGCCGGTGTAGCGGGCGAGGGCCTGGTGCAGCGGGGAGCGGTGGTCGGCGAGGCCGCTGTGCATGGACCGTTCCAGCAGGTCCTGCCAGTCCCGCGCGCGGGGCAGGGCCCGTATGCCCGGGGCGAGGACGGCGTCCTCCAGCGCGGTCAGCGTGTGTCCGGGGTCGGCGAGCAGCGCCAGGGCGGTGCCGGTGTTCTCGTCGGTGCGTCCGTCGTCGTCCAGTGCTTCGACGCGCCGGACCCGGTCGGCGAGGGGCGGGTGGGAGTCGTAGGGCGAGACGGTCCCGTCGGGGAGTTCGCCGCGCATCCGCAGCAGTTCCAGGGCCCGGGCGGAGAGCAGATGCCCGAAGCCGCCGAAGAACTCGCCGCGCGGCGGCAGCAGCTCGGCCTCGATGCCCATGGTGGCGTACCGGTGCAGATAGAAGTCGTGGGCGGCGGCCAGCGCCGGAATCTCGCGCAGGGCGGACGCGGTGGCCTCGCGCCCGGCGATGCGGGCGGAGGCGAGATCGGCCGCGTACTCCTGGCGGCGCGCGTCGGTCAGGGTGGCGCGGAGGAAGAACCGCGCGTACGCGGTGTAGATCCGTGCCATGACCCGATAGGTGACGCCCGCGCGGCCGGGGGTGTCCTCGCCGGGGACCTCCTGCGGGGTGCGCCCCTTGGCCTCGGCCTTGCGGGCCTTCTTCCGCAGCTTCTCGCGTTCGCGCTCGGCGGCGTTCCCGGCACGCTCCTCGAAGTGGCGGACGGTCCGCAGGATCTGGGCCCGGCCGCGGACGGTGATGGCGGCGAGGCGGGTGTCGGAGTTGGCGTAGTGGCCCAGCTCATGGACGATGACGGCGCGGAGCTGGGCCTCGCCGAGGCCCTGTGTCAGCGGTACGCCGAGGAAGAGGGTGCGGGGGCCGGGCAACAGGCCGAGGAGACGTGTCCGTTCCAGGACGGCCGCGTTCACCTCGGCGGTGAGGACGATCTCGGTGGGGGCGCGGGTGCCGACCTGCTCGGCGAGTTCCCGTACGGTCCGCCACAGCTCCGGCTCGTCCGCCTCGGTGACGCGGACTCCGTCCGGCTCCCCGCCCCGGGGGACCCGGAGCATGAACATGCCGCGTATCACGGGGATCGCGAGCAGGACGGAGATCACGTACAGCTTGGCCGCGATTCCGGCGGGGACGAAGAGGTAGAGCAGATAGTCGATGCCACCGAGCACGGCGAGCAGCAGGACGCCGAGCAGATGGAACCCGGCGAGCAGGGCCAGGGCACGGACGGCACGCACGGTTGCGCCCATCGGGCAGATTCCCCCCGAAACTGCGACCGCAAAGCGGCCATATAACGATCAGAACAAGACAGAGATTGATGGAAGGCAGTGGAGTATCGCTCACCAGCCGGTCGGTATTCAAACCGAATACCGTCCCGGTCGCCGTCCGTCGCCGCCGTGTTCGTCCGCCCCGGGGTCCGTCGGCCGTCCGTCCGCGCGGCCGCCGGTCGTCCGTTACCGGGGGCGGGGGCACTCGTCCGCGACACCGCCAGGAGATCCCTCATGTACCTCATCACGCAGATATCCCTTCGAGGTGGATCGATATGGCCCGGGGCGTACAGGGGTCTTCGGGGTGCGGCCACCGCCGCCCGGTCAGGCGCGGCGGATGACGATGTCACCGAGGCTGGTCCGGGCCCGTACCTCGACGGTGCGCTCGGAGCCGCTCGGTTCACCGGCGGGTCCGAGCGCGTTGCGGACCTTGCCGAGACGGGAGTTCACATCCAGCCAGGCGGTGACGGAGCGGGGGATGCCGACATCGAGATCCCCGGCGCCGGTCTGGAGCTCGACGGGGCCGCCCGCCGCCGCGCCGACCCGGATGCCGCCCTGGGCGGACCTGGCGTCGATCCCGGAGCGGGCGACGTCGACGGAGATCCGGCCGTTGGACGAGTTCACCCGGAGATGGCCGTCGGCCTCTCCGATGACCGTCTCCCCGTTGAGATTCTTGATCGTCGCGGTGGACCCCAGCTCGCCCACGACGACGCGGCCCGCCCCGATGATCTCCGCGGTCCCGGTCACGCGGTCCACGGTGACATCCCCGAGGCCGGTGCGCAGTTCCGCGGTGTCCGCCTCGGCGACCCGGATGCTGCCGGTGGAGGTCCGGAAGCGGCACTCCCCCAGCGGGCCTTCGCAGATGAGGTCGAGCACGGAGGCGGTGCCCCGCACGGAGGACCCCGCCGGGACCTCGATCAGCACCGAGACCGCCCCGACCTTGCCGAAGAGCGACCGCTGCCGGGGCCCCTTCACCAGCAGCACACCGTTCTCACAGGTGACCCTGGTCTGCTGGGCGACCCGCAGGTCGGCGTCGTCGGCTCCGCTGTCCGGCAGCACCTCGACCGTGGTGTCGGCGCGGTCGCCCGCCGTGATCCGCACCGCGCCGACATCGACGGAGAGGGTCACGGAGATCGGTTCCGGTGTATCGAAATGTGGCATGGCTATCCCGTCGTGATGACTCTGCGGTAGGTCCCGGCGGAGGGCGGGAGGCCGCCCCCGCCGTGGACGGGTGGGAAGGTGACGCGCCGCGCCGCCGCCGTGCGGGCGGACCGGGGACGGCCTGCGGAAAGGACCGGGAGCGGCCGTGAGAACCGCCGCCCGGGGCGGGGACTGCGGGCGACTCCCCAGGGCCGGCGGGGGCGGGCGCCGCAAGGACCGGCGGGCCGGACCGCGGGGCTCGCTAGCGCACCCAGCCGGTGAAGCTCTCCCCTCCCCGGCTGCGGACGCGCCCGGTCCCGCGGCCCCCTTCGGCGGGCTCCAGCGCGGTGGCGACGGCGCGGACCAGCCAGGCGTTGACCGACAGGCCCTCCCGGCTCGCGATGTCCTCGACCCGGGTCTTGAGATGGGCGGGAAGCCGGAAGTTGATACGGGCCGTGCCGCCGTCGTCCCCCTCGGCGGCCGCCGTCGGCGGGGTCACGGACCGATGCCCCGGGGCCGCGGGGGCCCGTCCGGCGGTGTCGCCCGCGTCGCCCCCCGGCGGCAGGTTCACCACGAACTCCGGGTCCAGCCCCCGCAGTCGCACATCGACCGAGCCCGGGGCGAACTCGCGGGTGACCTCGTCCATGGCGGCGGAGAGCGCGTTCAGCAGGGTGAGCCGGGCGGCGGACTCCAGCGGCGTGGTGAGCCGTTCGGCCAGCGCCCGGGCTTCGTCACCACCCGCCTCGGCGGCGACGGCCAACTCGTGCCGGAGGTGGTCGACATACGGAGTGAGGTCCATAACGCCACTATGGCACCATGATGGCGCCACCGCAAGCCACTTTGGCGCACCAATGACACCACTCTGTTCGACCCGGCGGTCAGGCGGCCAGGCGCGGCGACACGGCGGCCACTCAGGGCGGCGGCCGGGCGCGCCCCGGGCGGCCATGCGGCATTCTCCCGGGCGGAGCCCGGACGCACGGCCCGCACGGGGGACACAGCGGGCCCGGAGGGGGACAGCGGGCCCGGAGTCATACCACGGGAGGACGCGCGAGTGGGCTCTCCCGTATGACGCCGTCCACCGCGCCGGGCCTCTACGGTCGGGGCCATGAGCACGACTCGACGGCAGGAGCGCCGCCGCCGGTCCGCCCGCGTGGGCACCGTCCCGGACTGCGCCGCCGCAGCGCGGGAACAGCCGTCCCGGGCAGGGGGACCGACGCGCGGAGCGCCCAGGCCCGGAAGGACGCGCGGAGCGCCCGCTCCGGGCAGGCCGGGGAGGACACGCGGGCCATGGCCGGCGCGGGTGGAGCAGGGCCCGCGCGCCCCCGGGTCCGGCGCGGGAGCGGGTGCGCCGGGCCCGGGGGCGCGGCAGGCGTCAGCAGCTGCGGGGCTCCCAGTACCAGGTGCTGACGGTCGGGTCGTAGCCCGGGTTGCCGTGCTCGGCGATGTAGTGGCCGCCGTTGCGGTACTTCACGACGGCCCCCGCCGGGTACCAGGTCCCGGCCGTCCAGGCGGGTGCGCCGGAACATCCGCCCGGATTACCAGGGTTGCCAGGGTTGCCTGGGTTGCCGCCGCCCCCGACGAACTTCCAGGTGATGCCGGAGACCACGCCGAGGTCCGGCGAGGCCAGCTTGTGGAAGGCGGGAAGGCTGAGGTCGATGTGCCCCGACCCGCAGGACGGGCACTTGTCCCGCACGGGCACGGTGATCGTTCTGCCGTTGTAGGTGACCTGGACGGACACCCCGTTGCACAGGGGGTCGCTGTTGGGGTTGCCCGTGCTCCACCAGGCGGCGGGGGCCGCCACCAGCTCCTGTCCCGCGGCGTCGATGGGAGTGCCGCAGGCGCCCGTCCCCTTGTCGTTGTACCAGGTCATCTTGCCGCTGCGGGGCTGGTCGAAGGGGATGGCCGCGTGGGAGGTACCGGCGCCGAGCGCGGTGAACAGCGTCGCGCCGAGCAGTGCCGTGGCCCATCGCCCGAAGCTCTTACCCATGATCGATTCCTCTTCTCGTGGGCGCGGCACGCCCTGCGGGTCCGCCCCCCGGAGGCGTGCGCCCGGGTGTGTCCCGCGAACGTGTCCGCAGAGGTGTCCGCGGGTGTCTCCCGCGGGCCTGCCGCGCACGGTGGGTGGAACAGGAAGTCAGGCGGTACGAGGCCGCCCGCGCGGGCCCACCGGGGCTGCCCCGCCCCGATCGGCCCGGCCGCGGATGGCCGGTTTCCCCTGGGCTCCGGCGCGACGAGCGCGCCGACGGAACCCCCGGTGGCCGAACCCAATCTCTCCGGGCGACCACGCGTCCGGAACTCTGCCCGGAGTTGATCAATATTTCCTCAACGCGAGGACGGTCCGTTCGACATGACGGAGCGTCATCTTTTCTGGCTGCCGAAGGAGTCGCCCTCCGCGCTGCGGTTCGGGGCCGCTCCCTCCGACCGTCCATCCGGACAGGCGGCGACCGGTTCCCCGGCGACGGCGACACCCACCGCCCCGGACCCGGACACCCCGTTCCGGTCACTCCGTGCGACGGTCGTCCGCTCCCCCGGCGGCCTCGGCCGCTCCCTTGGTGGTCGATGAGTGATCAGCGCTCATGGGAGACTGAACGACGCGAATCCGGGAAGGACGTCGACGCGTGAACGAGAGCGGTCTGTTCGCCTTCACCCTCCTGGGGACGGTGCGTGGCTGGCGGGACGGTGCGGAACTGGCGCTCGCGGGCCCCCAGCAGCGCACCGCCCTGGCGATGCTGCTGCTGACCGGGGGCCAGCCCGTCTCCGTCGACGAGCTGATCGACGGCCTGTGGGGCGAGGAGTGCCCCAAGGCGGGGCCGACCACGGTCCGTACCTATGTCTCCCGGCTCCGTACCGTCCTCGAACCCGGCCATCGCGCCGCGGGCGGCCCGAGTCTGCTCGTCTCCGTCGGCTCCTCCTACGCCCTGCGGCTGCCGGGGGGCGGGCGGGCCCTGGACGTGACGCTCGCCGAGGAGGAGGCGGAGGCCGCCGCCGAGGCCCGGCGGGCGGGTACCCCGGAACGGGCGCAGGCGCTGCTGCGGCGGGCGGCCGACCGCTGGCAGGGGCCTCCGCTCACCGGCCTGTCCGGCCCCTTCGCCCAGACCTGGCGGGAGCGGCTGACCCAGCGGTATCTGACCGTGCTCGAATCCCGGGTGGAGCTGGATCTCGAACTCGGCGACGCCAAGACGGCCGTGACGGATCTCGCGCTACGCATCGGCGAGCACCCACTGCGGGAGAGTCTGCGGCTGTTGCTCATGCGCGCGCTCTACCAGTGCGGACGGCAGGCCGAGGCGCTGGAGGTCTACCGGGACGCCCGTGCCGTCCTCTCCCGGGAGCTGGGCATCGACCCGGACCCCCGGCTGTCCGAACTGTACGAAAGGATTCTGCGCTCGGACCCGGAGCTGCTGCCCGCCCGGTCCGCGGCCCCGGTCCACGGGGCGGCGGGCGGCCGTACGGCGTCCGGCGGCCCTCCGGCGCCCGGCGGCGTTCCGGACCGGGCCCGGGGACGGCAGGGCGGGCCGGGCCCGGGCCGAATCACCGACCCGGCTCCCCCGGGCACGGCGGACTCCGCCCCGGACGGGGGCGCTTCCGGCGACCCGGACAGCACCACCCCCGGCAGACCGCACGGGGGACCTCGGGGCGGTGTCGTTCCGCCGGTCGGGAACGCGGGGTTCCCCGGCCCGGCGCATGCCGCACCCGCCGACCCGGAGGCCATCGGCGCCACGGGGGTCACGGGCCTGCCGGGAGTCACGGGCTCCCCCGCCGCGCCGGGCGCGCCGGGCACCGCTGTGGGCACCGGCACCCCCCTGGGCGCCGCCGCCCCGCCCGGCACCGGCACACCCGTCCCCGCGCAGCTTCCCGCCGACACCGCCGACTTCACCGGCCGTGAGGGACTGGTCGCCGAACTGGCCGCCCTGCTCACCGCCCCCTGCGACCCCGCCGTCCGCATCTGCGCCATCTCCGGCATCGGCGGCACCGGCAAGACCGCGCTCGCCGTCCATGTGGCGCATCTGCTGCGGGACCGTTTCCCCGCCGGGCAGCTCTTCGTCGACCTCGCCGGTGTGACCGAGAACCCGGCCGACCCCCGGGCCGTGCTGGGGCAGCTCCTGCATGCGCTGGGCGTGCCCGAGGCGGGGGTGCCCGACGAACTGGACGCGCGCGCCGCCCTCTTCCGTACGATGCTCTCCGAGCAGCGGATGCTGGTGGTCCTCGACAACGCCGCGGGCGCCGAGCAGATCAGGCCACTGCTGCCGGGGTACTCCGGATGTGCGGTCGTCGTCACCAGCCGGGCGCGGCTGACCGCGATCCCCGCGCACGCGGTGGAGCTGGAACCGTTCCGTCCGGATGAGGCGCTGGAGCTGCTGGCCTCGGTGATCGGCCGGAGCCGGGTCGCGGCGGAGCCGGAGGCCGCGCGGGATCTGGTGGCCACCTGCGGTCATCTCCCGCTCGCCGTCCGGGTGGTCGCCTGCCGGATGCTGGCCCGCCCCGGGGCCGCGGTCGCGGACAGTCTGCGGCGGCTCTCCGACGAGCGGCGCAGACTCGATCAACTGCGCACCGGCGACCTGGATGTGGTGGCTTGTTTCCGGCTGGGGTACGACCAGCTCGCCCCGGAGCCCGCGCGGGCCTTCCGGCTGCTGTCGCTGCCGGAGTCCAAGACGGTGTCGCTCCCCATGGCCGCCGCCCTGCTCGGCACGGACGAGTTCGAGGCTGAGGAGATCCTCGACGAGCTGCTGCACACCGGGCTGCTGCACTCGTCCCGGCTGGGCCGCTACCGCTACCACGACCTGCTGCGGCTCTTCGCCCGCCGGGTGTCCGCCGACACCGACCCGGAGGAGGAGGTGACGGCCGCGCTGGCGCGGGTGCTGGCCGCGCTGGAGACCACGGCCCACCACGCCTACCGGGTGGTGCGCCCGGGGCACCGCATCGCCGGTCTGCTGGACGGCACCGACGAACGGGGCACCGTCTTCGCCGACCACCACGCCGTCCACGACTGGTTCGACCAGGAGCGCGACGCGGTGCTCCCGGTGCTGAGCCAGGCGGTGCGGCGCGGCCCCGCGCTGGCGGCCCGGGCGGCTGCCGTGCTGCTCGGCCTGGACCCGCTGCTGGAGCGGGCCTACGCCTGGCGGGAGGTCGTGGACCTGTGCCGGGACGCGGCCGGGGGCGCCGGTGCCATCGGCAGGTTCGACGCGGAGGCGGCGGCCCTCTACATGCTCAGTGGCGCGCTGTGGCAGATCAGCCGCCCGGACGAGGCCGTCGCCCACGTCGAGCGCGCGATCCTGCTGTGCCGCCGGGACGACAACCGCGTCCTTCTCGCCGAGGTCCTGGGTCTGCGGGGGCTGATCGCCGCGTCCCTGGACGGCCACGACCACCGTATCGTCGCCCTGCAACGGGACGCCCGGCAGGCCCAGCGGTCCGCCGACAACCCGTCCGGTGAGGCCAATGTGCTCGGCAGCCTCGCGTTCACCCATATGGCGATCGGTCAGCCGGAGGAGGCGATCCGCGCCGCCGCGACAGGGCTCGCCCTGTACCGGGGGCTCGGCGACCGCATGGGCGAGGCACAGCTCCTCGTCAATCTGGGCACGGGCCATCAGCAACTGGGCAACACCGACACCGCGATGGAGTGCTTCACGGCGAGCCTGACGCTCTGCCGGGAGCTGGGTCTGCGGTTCGTGGAACCCCATCTGCTCCACCGCATCGCCGAGATCCGTCTGGCCCGGGGCGACGCGGCGACCGCTGTCGCCGTCGCCGACGAGGCGCGGCTGCTCTGCCGGGAGCTGGGGCTCGCCCGGATCGAGGCCCGCGCGCTCACGGCGCTGGGCCGGGCGCTGGCCGCGCTCGGCCGGTACCGGCCCGCCGGGGAGCGGCTGCGCGAGGCCGTCCAGCTCTGTCACCGCCACGGTCTCCCCGGGGCCGAGGAGGCGGAGGAGGCGCTGGCCGCGCTGCCGGGCACGCCGGCGAACGTGGTCGCGCTGGAGGCCGAACGACGGCTCAGGAAAAAGAATTTGCGACGGGTGGGGACGGAGTGAAACCTGCCCTCCATGATGCCTCTCCCGGAAATCAGTGGACTCGCCCGTCTTGTTGATGATGCGTGGTGTTCTCCGGTGGCCGACGCGGTCGCCGCCCGCTGGGGTTGTGCCGAGGGCACCGCGCGCTGGTGGCGTTCGAGCGCGTCCCATGTCTTCGTCCTCCCGGACACCCCGGAGCCCGGTGCCGAGCGCTATCTGCGGTTCGTCCCCGAGCGGTACGCGGCCTACGGCCGCTTCACGGAGGTGGCGTCCCTGATGGAACGGCTCCACGGCGGCGGACTCGCCCTGAGTGCCCCGGTGCGGTCCTCCGGGGGGCTGCTGGCGGAGACCGTGCAGACCACGCTGGGGACCGTACGGGCGATGTGCGTCGAGGGCGCGCCGGGTGAGTCCGTCGGACTCGACGCGCTCTCGGAGCGGCAGGCGCACGCCTGGGGGGCGCTGCTCGCGCACACGCATGAGCACGCCGCCGGGCTCAGGGACGGACTCCCGCACGCGCTGGACGGGATCGGCCGGGCGGCCGAGCTGTACCCGGACGACACCGAACTGGCGGCGGCCGTGGGCCGGATCGGCTCCCGGCTCGCCGGGCTGCCCCGGGACCCCGCGCGGTACGGCGTCGTCCACGGCGACTTCGAGCTGGACAACCTGGCCTGGGAGGGGGATGTGCCCCGGGCGTTCGACTTCGACGAGGCCGCCCTGTCGTGGTACGCGGCGGACATCGCCCACGCCCTGCGCGACCTGACCGACGGCGGAGTGCCGACGGCGGCGCACCGTCCGCTCCACGACACCTTTCTGACGGGCTATCGGGAGGTCCGGCCGCTGCCGGACGCGGAGCCCCGCGCACTGACCCTGTTCGCCGGGGCGAACGCCGCCCGGAGTCTGGTGGAGCTGAGTCCCGTGCTGCGCACCCTCGACGAGGGGCGCCCCGACGAGCTGGACGGTCTCCGCGCCGATCTCGTCGCGCACCGCGACGAGCAGCGCCGCGTGGTGCTCGCGGCGGCGGGTTGAGTGCGCTCCACGCCCCGGCCGGCCGCACTCGCATCGGACGATCGCCGTCGTCTCCATGGCGGCAACCGTGCTGGAGAACGGTAAAACGCCGCTTGCGCCGCTGGTCAAAGACGTGCTAGACGCTCCGCGCGAAACGCGTGACCCGGCTGTCGGCGCAGGTCACCTCCGGGTGTACGGGCCCGCGGCAGGGGCAGCGTTCCGTGCGGGACGGCGCCGCACGGCTCCCGGGCGCACGTCCTCGGCGCGCGCTGCGTCCCGCTCCCTTGGGGGCCGGTGGAGCCACGGGGGTGCCGTGCCGCCGGCGGTCAGCCGGACCGCTCGGGCCGCCCGGGAACGGCTCTGCCGAGCGCCAGCAGGGCCACCAGCCGCCAGTCGGGACGGGGGCGGGGCGCGGGGGCCGCGGACCGGTGGCGGGGGACCAGCACCCGCAGGGCGCGGGGGCGCAGGGAGCAGTCCACCGGGGTGGGCAGCGTCAGGGCCTCCCCGTCGACCGCGACGGGGAGGCCGGGGGCGGCGGAGGTGACGTGGACCCGGCGGGCGGTCAGCGCGGTCAGACCGGCGGCCTGGGTGCCGCGCAGCGCGATCTCGGCGGCCTGGGCCGCGCTGTCCACCCGGATGCCGACGACGCCCAGCACCCCGCTGTCCAGGCGTTCCCTGCGGCCCGCGCCCAGCAGGTCCTCGGTGGTGTAGGGGTTGTTGCTGACCAGCAGGGCCTGGCGGCCGGGGAGCGGGGTGGCGTCCGCGGTCGCATCCAACTGCCGCCGGGGGCCCTGGAGCAGCAGATCGGGCAGGGCGTCGAGCACGGTGCTCGCCGGGGCGCCGCGGTACCGGGGGCTCTGGACGACCTCCGCGTACACGCCGAACGAGACGGTGTTGACGAAGGGGCGGTCGGCCACCTGTCCGAGATCGATCCGGATCTCCTCGCCGTCGGTGAGGGCGTCCAGGGCGCGGGCGGGGTTCTGGCGGTCCAGGCCGAGGTCCATGGCGAGGTGGTTGCGCGTCCCCGCGGGGATCACCAGGAACGGCAGGTCGTGCTCGGCGGCCACCGCCGCCACCAGGGCCTGGGTGCCGTCGCCGCCCGCCACGCCGAGCAGGTCGGCGCCGTCGGCCACGGCCTGCCGGGCGAGGGCGGCCACGTCCGCCCGGGCCCCGGCGGGCAGGAGGACGACCCGTGCGCCCAGCGCCTCGGCGCGTTCGGCCAGGTGGAAGCGGGCGACCTTGCCGCCGCCGGAGAGCGGGTTCATGAGCAGGACCGGACGGTCGGGGGGCCGCCGGGGCTCGCCGGGTGTCGTGCTCGGGGGGCGCAGCCGCCGCAGCGCGGACCGGGCGCAGCCCAGCGCCGCGCCCCAGAGGGCGACGGCGACCAGGGCGGGGCCCCACAGGCCCTGGCCGGTGTAGAGCACGATCACGGCGATCGGAGCGGCGAGCAGCAGGGCCGCGCCCAGGACACGGAGCGGGCCCCGGTGGGCGAGCACCCACCAGGTGCCGACGGCCGCCGCGACCAGGCCGGCGATGCCGCCCGCCACGATCAGGAGCCCGCCGGCGCCGACGACGGCGGCCAGGACGGCGAGCGCCGCCGCCGCGCAGAGCAGGGCGAGCCGTGCGCGCAGCCGTGCCTGTCGCAGTTCCCGCCGCCCGGTCAACCGCCGTCACCGCCCTCTCCCCCGCCCGTGGGTCTCTGGCTTCCTTGGGGTGCCGGTCACCATCGTGGCGGAGGTCCCGCTCCGCGGGGGCGGGACGCGCCCGGGGGGCCCGCCGGGACCTGTGCCGGGACGCTCTTCAGGGACGCGTCCGCGGGTGTCGGGGCGCTCTTCGGGGGTGCCCCGGCGGGTGTGTCAGGCGACGGGTCGGCGGCGGTTCCCCTCGGGGGTGAACGTGAGGGTCCGCCGGAACGGTTCCTGCTCGCCGCACCGGAGGGCCATTAGCATCGGTTCCTCGTACCGGCACGGCCCGAGCCGGTCCCCGGGGGCGGTGCCGTTCCAGAAGTGGAACCAGACCATGGGCTCCTCGGGGTCCGGACCGGTGTATCCGACGGCTTTAGGGAAGCGGGGATTCGCGGGGCTGCCGCAGAGCAGGGAGGGTTCGCCGAACCGTTCCAGCGTCCGGGTCCAGGTGCGGTCCTCGGCGGCCCAGTGGCGGGCTTCCTCGCGCAGGGCCGCGAACGCGGGGCCGTCCAGGACGCGGTCGGGTGCGAGCCAGCCGCAGCGGCGGGCGAACTCGGCGTACACCGAGGCGGTGTCGTCGTCGTACCGGGTGCCCGGCCACAGGGTGCGGAAGACCCCGGAGATCCCGTACTCGGTCCACATGCCGCGCTCCTGCCAGACGCTCACCTGCTGTTCCCAGGTCTCCGGGCGGCGTTCGACGAACAGCAGGGTGTCCAGCAGGACCCGCAGCGGGTTCTCGCCCGCGAACATCCCGAGGTGGCGCAGGGCGAGGTTCAGCCGGTCGAGGGCGTGGGCGTGGATCTCGTCGGAGGCCGCGAGCTCCGGAGGAGGAGGGGTCATGCGTCCAGTCTTACCGATTCATGATCGTTTCCATGGGCCTTTTCCGCCGGGCCTCTTCACATCCCCCGGGCCTCTCCGGACTCCGGGCCCCGGCCTCTCCGGACTTCGGGCTGCGGACTACGGGGCTCGGCCTGTCCGGGCCACGGGCTCCGGGCCCGGAGCCGGGGTCTGGCTCCGGCTTCCTCTCCGCAGGGACCTTTCTCGGCCTGTCCATCTATTTTCAGCCGAATGAGATTTCAGATGTTCTCATCATCCGGATGCTGTGGGTATCTTGAAACTCGGGACAGGAGAAGGGGGGCGCACATGGTCAGGCTGACCCGGGCCCAGCAGCAGGAGCGCACCCGCGCGGCCGTACTGGCGGCGGCGCGGGAGGAGTTCACCGAACACGGATACGCCGAGGCGAAGATCGACCTGATCGCCGAGCGGGCCGAGCTGACGCGCGGCGCGGTGTACGCGAACTTCCCGAGCAAGCGCGCTCTCTATCTGGCGGTGCTCATCGACACGGCCGAGCGGCAGGACACGGCCGGTGGGGCCGTGCTGCCACCGGCGTCCACGGCCGAGGCGCTGGGGGCGTTCGCCCGGAGCAGGCTGGAGGGGCTGCCGCTGGCGGGCGACGGCCCCACGGTCCGTCAGGGGCGGCTGCACTCGCCCGCCGGGGTGTTCGACGAGGCGCCGCTGCGCGGTGCGCTCGCGCAGGTCACCAGGTTGGAGGCGCTGTTGCTCGCCCTGGCGCTGGAGTCGGGCGCACCGGCGGCCCCCGCCGTCGGCGGTGTCCCCGGCACGGGCGGCGGCGCCGATATCGACGGCGGCCCGGGCGCCGGGGCGGACGGGCCTCGGGTGCGGCGGGTACGGCTGGCCGAGCTGGTGCTGCGGATGGTCAGCGGACCGGGAGCCCCCCTCGACGCGGTGTTCGACGTCGGCGACCCCTTCGACGTGGCCCACGCCTGTGCCCATCTGGCCGGTCTCGACCTCGCCGATGCCTGGAATCCGGCCCATCTGCCGTATGTCACCCCGGCCAGGCTCTGCCGGGACCGGTGGCATCCGCCGGAGGAGTCGACGGATCTGCTCACCGGCCGTCGGGTCGGCTTCGGCGGGGACGGCGTGATCGCGCTTCTCGGCACGGGCCGTCTCGGCGCCGCCGAGGAGGCCGTCCGCTCCGCCCTGCCGGACGACCGGGTCACCGTGGTCGTGGTGACGGACGACCCCGCCGAGGCCGGTCGGCTCGTCCGGCTCAGGGTCGGCGATGTCACCCGCTGTCTGCGGCGTGTGTTCCCGCCGGAGGCCCTGCCGCGCCTCCGGCTGATCCTCGACGACCGCGGCCTGTTCGCCCCGGCCCTCGGGCTTCCCGGCACCGACGACGGCACCGAGTACGCGGTACGCGTCCGACGGGGCACGGTCGTCGCCCGCGCGGGCGGGCGGGGTGCCGCGCACGCGGCGGCGACGGCCGCCGTCCCGGCGGTGTTCCCGGGAGCCAGGACATGACCCGGGTCGGCTCCCCCCATCCGACCGGCGCCGAGCTGCTGGTGCTGCACACCCTGCGCTGTGCCGGCTGGTCGGAGCTGTCCCGGGTCGCGGAGGCGGCGGGGCTGACGGAGCCCGAGGCCGAGTCGGAGCTGATCGACCTCGCGGTGGCCGGACTGGCCGTACGGACGACGGACGGATTCGGCGGCTGGGGGCTGACAGCGGCGGGCCGGGCCGCCGCCGCCGAGCGGATCGCACAGGAGCTGGAACTCTCCGGCGCCCAGCGGACCGTGGCCGCGGCCTACGCCCGGTTCCTGGTGCTCAACCCCGAACTGCTCGACCTCTGCACGGCCTGGCAACTGCGCGTCGTCGACGGGGCCTCCCTCCCCAACGACCACCTGGACCCTGACTACGACGCCTTGGTGCTGCGGCGGTTCGCCGACCTGAACGCGCGCGCCGACGCCGTCCTGACGGAGCTGTCCTCGGCGCTGGCACGGTTCGGACGCTACCGGTTCCGGCTCACCGTCGCCCTCACCCGCGCGTGGGCCGGTGAGCGGGACCGGGTGACGGACTCCACCTCCTCGTACCACACCGTCTGGTTCCAGCTCCACGAGGATCTGCTGGCGACCCTGGGGCTCCCCCGTGAGTGAGTCCTCGGCACCGCGGCGGCGGACGGCGGAGCACCCGGAGGGAGGGGCCGGGGCGGGGCGGTGGGTCCACCCGCTGTCGGCGGGGCTCGGGGCGCCGCCGGACGTCATCGGCGGCAAGGCCCACGGGCTCGTCCTGCTACACCGTCTGGGGCTGCCCGTACCTCCGGGGTTCGTCATCGGCACGGACGCGTGCCGCGCCTTCCTCCGGGACGGACGGTTCCCGCCGGGGCTCGGCACCGAGCTGGCCACCGCCGTCGCCGGGCTCGAAGCCGCCACCGGCCGGGTGTTCGGCGGCCCGGAGAGACCGCTCGTGGTGTCCGTCCGCTCCGGTGGCGGAGTGTCCATGCCCGGCATGATGAGCACCGTCCTCAATGTCGGACTCACCGGGGCGGCGACCGCCGGGCTGGCCGCCGAGACGGCCGACCCGGAGTTCGCCCTCGACTCGCGGCTGCGCTTTCTGTCGGGGTTCGCCGCCGCTCTCGCCGGTCCCGGTGGGCGGGCCCTGACCGTGGCGGGCGCCGACCGGGAGATCCACGGTCTCCGGGAGGCCCGGGAGGCGGAGCGGACAGCGGGCACCGGGACGGCAGGAAAGACAGGGGAGACGCGGGAGATACAGGCGATACGGGAGGGCGCCACCCGGAGCACCAGCACCGGGCCGGGGCTGGGGCCGGTGGGCCTCGTCGCCGCGGCGCACCGGCTGGAGAGCGCCATCCGTGAGGGGATGGGCGCCCCTGTGCCGGACGACGCGCCCGGTCAGTTGGAGGCCGCGGTCGCGGCGGTGTTCTCCTCCTGGGGAACACCCCGCGCACGGACCTATCGCGAGCTGCACGGCATCCCGCACGGCTCCGGCACGGCCGTGACCGTGCAGGCGATGGTGTTCGGGAACCGCGACGGCCGCAGCGGCAGCGGGGTGGCGTTCAGCCGGGACCCCAACACCGGCGAGGAGGTGCCCTTCGGCGAGGTCCTCTTCGGCGGGCAGGGGGAGGACGTCGTCTCCGGCGGATGTCCGACCCGGCCGCTGCGCGAACTGGCGGACCGGGAGCCCACGGTGTGGGCGGGGCTGCTGGAGGCGCTGCGCCGGATCGAGGAGCACGAGCGGGACGCGTGCTACGTGGAGTTCACCTTCGAGGCGGGCGGGCTGTGGCTCCTTCAGACACGGCCCGGCCGGTTCACCGGAGCGGCGGCCGTGCGGGTCGCGGTCGACCTGGCCGAGGCCGGGAGGATCGGGCGGGACGAGGCCGTGCTGCGGGTGTCCCCGCACCAGCTCTCCCGGGTGCGGACCCCCAGGATCGTCGTGGACGGCGCGGAGCCCGTCCTCGTCCGGGGGCTGGGTGCCGCTCCGGGGGTCGCGACGGGACGGGTGGCGACCACCGCCGACCGGGCGGTCCGGATGGCCGCGTGGGGGCCGGTGATCCTGGTGCGCCCGGAGACCTCTCCGCTCGATCTGCACGGCCTGGCCGCCGCCGAGGGGGTCGTCACGGCGCGCGGCGGGCCGTCGGGCCACGCCGCCGTCGTCGCACGGTCGATGGGGAAGCCGGCCGTCGTGGGGGCCGCGGGGCTGACCGTCGATGTGGCCGCCGCCTGTGTCCGTGCCGGTGGGCACATCGTGCCCGAGGGCACCGTCATCGCCCTGGACGGTACCGGCGGGGAGGTCGTCGTCGGTGAGCCCCGGGTCGTCACCCCGGCGGCCGACGCCCGGCTGCACCGGCTGCTCGCCTGGGCGGACGGGTTCGCGGGCCGCCCGCCGGGCGGCGGACCGGCGGACGGGACCTGGGCCGGGCGCCTCGCCGCGGCCCAGGCGGTCCTGCGCCGCGGCTGAGGGCCGCGTCGGCGGAAGGCCGCAGGGCCGAGGCTGCGGGGCCGAGGCTGCGGGGCCGAGGCTGCGGGGCACCGGGCCCCGCGACGCGGGCGGCGTCCACGGGGCCCGGTGCCCGGTGCCCGGTCGGTGCGTTGCCGGCGCTGCATCCCGCCGCGTGTCCCTTCCGCTGCCCGGGGCCGCGCCCGAGCCGGGTCCGCCGACCCGGGCTCGGGGCCCGGGCCCGGGTCAGCGGATGTTCAGATCGACACAGACGTAGAAGGCGTTGGGCGTGTCGGCGATGTTCCACACCGCGAGCAGTTTCTGCCGTCCGCTCACGCTGCCGAAGTTGACCGAGTGGGAGACGGTGGTGCCGGGGCGGGCCCCGCCGTCGTTGAACTCGGCGACCTTCTGCCCGCCCGCGTAGTACTGCCAGGTGCTGGTCGCGTGCGGTGCGGTCAGCCGCCAGTTGAAGGAGGTCGTACGGCCGACGGTGGTGACCGCCCAGCCCTTGCTGTCGTCGTTCAGTTCCGCGAAGGCGGCGTTGCCGCCGCTGCAACTCCGGAGCCCCTTCGGGCCTTCCACGCTCTGCGGTTCGTACTTGATGGCTCCGCAGGGGATCGATCGGGCCGCGCACTGGGCCTGACGGCTCGGCGGCGAGGAGATGTAGCCGTGCGCGTTGGCCGTCCCGGCCGGCAGACAGACGGCGAGGAGCGGGGCGATTGCCGCGCCGATGGCGACGGCCAGCTTCTTCTTGCTCTGCATGTCAGCTCCTTGAACGAGGGGGAGGAGCACACAGGGCGGAACGGCGCGCCGGGGCGGCGGCAGGCGTGGGGCACCGGCCGTCGGGGGATTCCCGGAAGCATCGTTCGACCCACTTGGTCTGGACCATAGCCGTTGACGGCGCACAGTCAAGAGGGCGCGTTCATCCGGGATGTGCGGTCCCCACAACAGGAACCCTGATTGAGCAGTCGCTCAACACCGCAGTAAGGTGTTCTTGAGCGACTGCTCAAAACTGTTGCCGTGGGGGGATTTCCATGGGCCTTTACGTCGAGACGTTCATCCGGGCGGAGCTGGAGGAGGTGTGGGCGCTGAGCCAGCGGCCGGAGCGGCACCGGCGCTGGGACCTGCGGTTCACGGACATCACCGCCCTGCCGACGGCACCCGGTGACCCGCAGCGGTTCCGGTACGCGACGCGGGTGCTGCCGTTCGTCCAGGTGTCCGGCACGGGTGTCTCGGCCGGGGAGAAGCACCGTCCGGACGGGACCCGGACCTCGGCCCTGCGGTTCCGTTCCACGCATCCGCTCTCGCTGCTCGCCGAGGGCAGCGGCTACTGGCGCTATGTCCCGGCGCGCGCCGGGGTCCGGTTCCTCACCGGCTACGACTACGCCCCGCGCTGGGGCCGGTTCGGCCGGATCGCGGACCGGGCGGTCTTCCGTCCGCTGATGGGGTGGGCGACGGCGTGGTCCTTCGACCGGTTGCGGCTGTGGCTGGAACGCGGGGTGACGCCCGAGCGCGCGTTCGTCCACGCGGCCGCCGAGACGGTGCTGCGGGTGGCATGCGTCGCCGGGGCCGCCGCGGTGTCGCCGGTCGCCGCCCTGGCCGCGGCGGTGCCCGCTGTTCTCGTGCCGCCGTCGCCGCTCACCCCCGCGGCCCGCCGCTGCCGCCGCGCCCCGGCGACGGCGGTGCGCGCGCCGCGTGTCCTGCACACCCTTCCCCTCGTCGAGGAGCCCCGATGAGCTCGATCTTCCGTACCGTCATGGGTCCCGAGTTCGACCGCCTCCACCCCTGTCTGCAACGGCGGTTCTCCGTCGGGCTCGACAGCGGCGAGGCGTGCACCGGGCGGGGGGTGATGGAACGCGTCTGGCACGGCGGCGCCTTCGTCAAACCGTTCCTCTCGGTCGGCGGAGTCCGCAACATCCTCGTACCGCGCGAGGGCCGGAATGTTCCGTTCGTCATCGAGAACGTCCCGTACCGGGACAGCCACGGCCGCGAGACCGTGAGCTTCGTCCGCACCTTCCACCTCCCCGGCCGCTCCCGCCGCTTCGACGCGCAGATGGTGCTCAGCCCGCGGGGCGATCGCGTCCTGGACTACCTCGGCACCCATCAGCACCTCGCGTCCGACCTCCATCTGTCCACGGACGGCCGGGGCGGGCTCGTCATACGCTCCGGGACCCACCGTTTCCGCGAAGGCCCCGTCGATGTCCGGGTCCCGGATCTGATCGGCGGCGACGCCGTGGTGCACGAGACCTTCGACGAGCGGTCGGGACGTTTCTCGATCTCGGTACGGGTCACCAACCGCCGCTTCGGGCCGCTGTTCGGCTACCACGGGTCGTTCACCGCGGAGTACCGCGATGTCCGCCGCTGCGGCGTCCGCCCCGGGCTGCGCCCCGTCCGCGAGGAGGCCCGCGCATGACCCCGCCGGAGCGGAAGGCACCTGCCACCGGGCGCGACAGCGCGAGCGGCGCGGGCAGTACGGGCGGCGGGGGCGGCGGGGCCGACAAGGGCCGCGGCACCAGGGAGAAACTCATCGAGGGAGCCCTGCGGACGCTGGTGCGGCAGGGCATCGCCAAGACCTCCGCCCGGAGCATCGCCGCCGAGGCGGGCGTCAACCAGGCCCTGGTCTTCTACCACTTCGGTACGGTCGACGAACTCCTCGTCGCCGCCTGCCGGCACGCCACCGAGGAGCGCGTCGCGCTCCACCGCGACCGTCTCGACCGTGTCACCACACTCGCCGAACTCCTGTCCTTCGGGCGGGAGATGCACGCGCGGGAGAGCGCCGACGGCCAGGTCACCGTTCTCGCCCAGCTTCTGGCGGGGGCCCAGACCCACCCCGCGCTCGGGCCCGCCACCGCGGCGGGGCTCGATCTGTGGATCGCCGAGATCGAGAAGGTGCTCACCCGGGTCCTGGCGAGCGGGCCGCTCCGCGAGTACACCGACCCGGCCGGTCTCGCCCGCGCCGTGAGCGCCGCGTTCATCGGCATCGAGCTGTACGAGGGA
The DNA here is from genome assembly GCF_005519465.1 of Streptomyces clavuligerus. Taxonomy (NCBI): domain Bacteria; kingdom Bacillati; phylum Actinomycetota; class Actinomycetes; order Kitasatosporales; family Streptomycetaceae; genus Streptomyces; species Streptomyces clavuligerus. The sequence goes on from NZ_CP027858.1 coordinate 370,210, forward strand.
GTCGACCCCGAGGGCGCGCACGGTGCTCTCGCCGCGCTGGAACAGCTCGCCCGGCTCGCCGCGGCGATCGACACACTCGGCCCGATCGCCCAGCGCGCCGTCCGTCTCCACCTCGCGCGCACCGGCCGGCGGCCGTGACCGTGTCCCGGTCCGGCTCGGCAGGGGCGCCGCCGCCCGGGGCAGTGCGCCGTGCGGCGCGTCCGGCGGGGAGACAGGTCCGGGGCGAGCGCGCCGCCGGTGGCCCCGCCGGAAAGTGCCGGGCGCTGGGGCGGCGCACCGGGATCGGAGCCACCGGCCACAGCCGGGGCCGAGCCGTTCGGGGCCGAGCCGGGCCTAGCCGGGTCGGGTCGGGTCGGCAGCGACGGCGGCCGGGCAGCGGCGGCGACGGCCGGGAGCGGCGCGTCCTCGTCCGCACGCCACCGGGTCTCCTCGGCCCGGTGGCGCGACAGCGGCGGTGCCCGCGGCCGTACACCCGTCCAGGGGGCGTAACCCCTCCGGTGCCGGTACCCCGGAGCCGTTCACTGAGCCGTCCGTGAGCTGCCTGCGGAGCCGTCCGCCGGCGAGGGGCCTCCGGTGGGGCCTCCGGGCGGCCCGGTGCGCTCCGGGTGCCCGGTGGGGAACCGGGTGGGCCCGTGTCGTCGCTCCGCACGCGTCCGGGCTTTCGACGGACGTACAGCCGTACCGGGCACCCGTGCGCCTCGCCCGCCCTCAGCCGGGCAGCCGTCAAACGCCCGGTCGGACGCCCGGCCGGCTGTCCGGACCGGCCCGACACCCCACGCCGTGGATCACGCCTCCTCGATCAGCCGACGCGCCCCGGTCCCCTCGGTCGCCAGCGCGTCCTGGGGGTTGAGCACCCGGCACCGTTGCAGCGAGAGACAGCCGCAGCCGATACAGCCCGCGATCTCCCGCTCCAGACGCTCGATCTCCCGTCTGCGCGCCGCCAGTCGCGCCGCCCACCTCCGGGAGATGCGCTCCCAGTCCCGCTTGCCCGGCATCCGCTCCCCCGGCAGCTCCGCGAAGACCTCCGCCACCTCCGCGAGCGGCACGCCCAGCCGCTTGGCGGCCAGGATCAGCGAGAGTCTGCGCAGCACATGGCGGCGGTAGCGGCGCTGGTTCCCCGTGGTGCGCTCCGAGGAGATCAGCCCCTGCGCCTCGTAGAAACGCACCGCTGACGTGGCGACCCCCGCCCGCCGCGCGACCTCGCCCACGGTCAGCAGATCGCTCGGCCGCTGCTCCACACCGGTCCCCTCGGCTTCCGACGCCCGGCTCCGGACGCCGGACCCGGCTGTCATGTCGACATGAGCGGCCAGCCTAACCGCCGTTCCGCCGCCGCCCGCGCCCCGTACCCCGTACGCCCCGCGCCCCGCGCCGCCGTGCACCCATACGCCCGCTCCCCCGTCCCGCCGCTGTCTCCCCCCCGGGGCCGGGCGGGCCTACTCCCGTGGGAGGGTGACGAGGACACGGCCCCGGCCCCCGGCGTCGACGCTGTCGTGGGCGCGGGCGACGGCGTCGAGGGGCCAGTGCTCCCGGACCCGTACGGAGAGGGCGCCCACGGCGGCAGCGGCGGTGAGGTCGCGGGCGGCCAGGTGCCGCGCGCCCGGCGGGAAGTCGTCGCTGCCGAGGAGCCGCAGGGTGACGTTCTTGAACAGCAGCTCCCAGAACGGGAGGGCCACCGGGTCGGTCCGGGTGGCGTAGGCGGCGATGACCGTATGGTTTCCGGCCACAGCGGCGTCGAGCCGGGCGTTCTCGGAGAGGGCGACCTCGATCACCCGGTCCACCACCCCGCCGGGCGCCTGGACACGGATCGCGGCGGCCGGGTCGTCCCCGTCGAGGGCGACGACTCCATGGACCCCGGCAGGGTCGGCCTCGCGCAGGTCACGGCCGCGCACCACGGTGCCGATGACCGTGGCGCCGGCCCAGCGGGCGAGCTGGGCGGCGAGGGACCCGACGGAGCCGAGCACCCCGTGCACCAGGACCGTCCGGCCGTCGACGGGGCCGTCCGCGAAGACGGCGCGGTGGGCGGTGACGCCGGGGATGCCGAGACTCGCGCCCACGTCGTCGGCCACCCCGTCCGGCAGCGGTACGGCGTACTCGGCGGGGACCGCGGTGTACTGGGCGGCGGTGCCGGAGGGGCGGTAGGACTGCGCCCCGTACACCCATACGCGTTCCCCGGTCCGCCCCGGGTCGACGCCCTCGCCGACGGCGTCGACGACCCCGGCGGCGTCACTGTGCGGAATCACCCTCGGATGGGGCATGCGCGAGCCGAGCCAGCCGCTCCGTTTCTTGGTGTCCCCGGGGTTGACGCCGGACACGGTGACCCGGACCCGCACCTCCCCCGGTCCGGGCACGGGGTCCGGCAGCTCACCCACCCGCAGCACCTCGGCGGCGGGGCCCTGCTCCTCGTACCAGGCGGCACGCATGGGAACCTCCGGGACATCGGTTCACCGACTCACCTGCTCGGGGAGTCGGTTCGAGCGTACGAGGGCCGCTCGCGGCGTGCGCGGCGGGACCGGTGGGGCGATCCGCCCGGGTGGGCGCCGGAGCGACGGTCGGTCGCGGCCGGAGGGGACCGGTCGTACGGTGAAGAAGGACGGCGGACACGGCCCGCGGTCGTACCCGCGGACGGCGCGGCACGGGGACAGGCAAGGGTACGGGGGACGTGTTCCCGCCATGCCGCCGGTACCGCCGGGTACGGACCGCCGTGCGCGGGTACGGACCGTCCTCGGGCGGAGCCGTCCGTACGCGCCGCAGCCGCACCGGGGGCGTCACGGGAGATGAGCAGGGATGAGTGAGTGGACGCGGGTGACCACCGCAGGTGAGCTGATGGAGGCCGTGCGGGCGCGGGCCCCGGCGATCGAGGTCGACGGCACCCTCCGGGGGATGCCCATGCTCACCCTGGCCCCCGGCGTACGGCTGCGCGGCGGCACCCTGGTGTTCGGCGCCCGCGGTATCCGCCTCACCCAGGACAACACCCTGGAGAACGTCACCGTCCACTGCCCCGTGCACGAGGTCGCCATCGGCAACGACACCGAGGTCGGCGACTTCGGCACCCTGGCCCTGCGCGGTGTGCGCACCCGGGGACAGGTGCTCCTGCTCGCCGAGGACGCGGTGCTCTCCGGCCATGTCCGGGTGGAGGGCCTGACGGTGGAGGCGGCCGACGTCCGGGGCAGGGCGGCCCGGCCGCACGGCTTCGGCGTCGACGCCCTGCAAGGCGCGTTCACCCTCTGGAACCGGCAGCCCGACCGGGGCGCCGTCCTCACCGCCGACCTCGTCGACATCTCGGCGGGCAGCGCCGATGTGCCGATCCGCGGCAGCGGCGTCTTCGTCGGCGGCCACGGCGACTGGAACGGCTCCGCCGACGGCGGCACCGTCCATGTCTGTCTGCTGCGCACCGGGGAGGTCCACACCGACGGCGGTATCGCGGCGGGCGCGCCCGATCTGATCAGCGGCGGGGTGTTCGTCATCTCCGGCGCCACGGCCGACCGGGTGCACACGGCGGGGCCGGTCACCACCTACGGCCAGAACGACATGGTCCTGGACAACTGGGGGCAGGTGGAGTCCTGGGAGGCCACCGCGCCGGTCACCTCCGAGGGCCCGAGCGGGATCGGCTTCGTGAACTTCGGCGACATCGGCCATCTCGACATCCGTGCCCCGCTGGTCACGCACGGGGTCGGCGCGCGGGGTTTCAACGTGTACGAGGGAACGCTGCGGCACGCGGAGTTCGACTCGATCACCACCACCGGGGACGGCGCGGTGGGGGTGCAGGTCAGCAAGGAACTGCCCCGGCTGGACATCCGCGGTGACCTCACCACGTCCGGCGGCAGGGGGAGCAGCCTGGTCCGCGGGGTGCAGACCGAACTCGCCGCCACCGCCCTGAGCGTCAAGCCGGGCGGCCGGATCGGGCGGGTCCGTGTGGGCGGCAGGATCGCCACCGAGGGGGACCGTCTGGTCACCGTCGAGATCGACGGCGAGGTCGACCGGCTGACCGCGGACGGCGGTATCAGCGCGGCGGGGCGGGGCGCGGACGCGGTCCATGTCGGCGACCACCGGCCCGACCTGTCCGGCGTCGGCATCACCGCCGCGCACGGCCGGGACCTCGTCCACGCGGCGGCGGCCCGGTGACACCGGCGGCGCCGGGTCCGGCACCCGCTCGTCGCACCAACGGCACCAACGGCAGGGACCGCGACAGCGCGTGCCGCGGCGGCACCGAGCAGAAGGGCATCGTTCCATGACCGACCCCATGACCGACCGCCGTCTCACCGTGAGCGTCCTGGGGACCGGGATCATGGGCGCCGCCATGGCCCGCAGCCTCGCCCGGTCCGGCCACACCGTCCGCGTCTGGAACCGCACCCGCGCCAAGGCCGAGCCCCTGGCCGCGGACGGGGTGCACATCGCCGACGGCCCGGCCGACGCGGCCGAGGGGAGCGACGCCGTCCTCACCATGCTCCACGACGGCCCGGCGGTGCTGGGCGTCATGCGGGAGGCCGCCCCGGCGCTGCGCCCCGGTACGCCGTGGGTGCAGTCCACCACCGTCGGCATCGACGCCATCGGGGAGTTGGGCGCGCTGGCCCGCGCCCATGAGCTGGTCTTCTTCGACGCGCCTGTCCTCGGCACCCGGCAGCCCGCCGAGGCGGGACGGCTGAAGGTCCTGGCGGCGGGCCCCACCGGTTCACGTGCGGCGGTGGCCCCGGTCCTCGACGCCGTCGGCGCCCTGACGGTGTGGACGGGCGAGGACGGGTCCGAGGGCAGTGCCACCCGGCTGAAGCTCGTGGTCAACAGCTGGATCCTGACCGCGACCAACGCCGCCGGGGAGGTGCTGGCCCTGTCGCAGGCCCTCGGCGTGGACCCGGACACCTTCTTCGACGTCATCGCGGGCGGCCATCTCGACCTGGGCTATCTGCGGCTCAAGGCGGAGCTCGTCCGCGACGGACGGCTGTCGCCCGCCAGTTTCGCCGTCGCCACCGCCGCCAAGGACGCCCGGCTGATCGCCGAGGCCGCCCGGCGGTACGGCGTACGGCTCGATCTGGTCGACGCGGACGCGGCCCGGCTGGAACGGGCCGCCGCCCAGGGCCACGGCGACGAGGACATGGCCGCCGCCTACTACGCGAGCTTCGACGGGCAGGGCGGGGCGGCCCCCGCCGCCCGGCCGGACCCGGGCCCCTGACACCTGTACCTGTCCCGGCCCGAGCCCGAGCCCGAGCCCCTGGAGGGCGCCGCCCGGCCCCGGCCCGGTTCCTCAGGCGAGAGCCGCCTCCTCACCCGTGGTGTCGACGGTGCCCGCCTCCGCCGTGCGGGGCCGGGTCTCCGGCAGCGCGGCGAAGCAGGCCGTGCTCAGGATCCCGATGCCGGTGAGCCAGGCGGCCACCCCCCAGGGCGGTCCCTCGCCGCCCGAGAGCGCCGTCGCCACGATGGGGGTGAGCGCCCCGCCGAGCACCCCCGCGAGGTTGTACCCGACCGCGGCCCCCGTGCACCGCACCCGTGGCTCGTACAGCTCGGGCAGATACGCGGCGATCACCGAGAACATCGTCACCAGCGCGAGCAGTGTCCCCAGGAAGCCCAGGAACATGAGCAGCGGTCGGCCGGTGTGCAGCAGCGCGATGAACGGGAACATCCACAGGGACACGAGCGCACTGCCCGTCAGGCACATCGGACGGCGGCCGAAGCGGTCGCCGAGCAGCGCGACCACCGGCGTCAGCACCCCCATGACCGCGACCGCCGCCGTCACCAGGGCCAGCATCAGGACGGGGCTGACATCCAGCCGGTCCGTCCCGTAGACGAGGGACCAGGTGCTCACCGCGTAGAAGGCCGCGTAGCCGACCGACAGACCGCCCGCGGTCAGCAGGAGCAGCCGCCAGTGCTTCCGTACCACCTCACGGGCGGGTGCGTCCGCGCGGTCCCCGTTCCGGGCCAGTTCGCGAAAGTGCGGGGTCTCGGTGAGCGAGGCGCGCAGCAGCAGTCCGCCCAGGGTCAGGACACCGGCGGCCCAGAAGGGCACCCGCCATCCCCAGGCGAGGAACTGGGCCGGGGAGAGCGACGCGGTCAGGGTCAGCATGGTGCCGTTGGCGAGCAGAAAGCCCAGCGGCGGTCCCATCTGGGGGAAGCTGCCCCACAGGGCGCGCCGTGCGGGCGGCGCGTGCTCGGTGGTGAGCAGGACGGCCCCGCCCCACTCGCCGCCGAGTCCGATGCCCTGGAGGAAGCGGAGCAGCAGCAGGAGGACGGGGGCGGCCGTCCCGAGGGTCGTGTACGGGGGCAGGAAGCCCACGGCGGTGGTGGCGAGTCCGGTCGTCAGCAGGGAGGCCACCAGTACGGGGCGGCGGCCGTACCGGTCGCCGATGTGGCCGAACAGGACGGAGCCGAGGGGCCGGGCGATGAATCCGACGGCGAAGGTGCCGAAGGCGGCCAGGGTGCCGGCGAGGGGCGAGAAGGCGGGGAAGAACAGCGGCCCGAGGACGAGCGCCGCCGCGGTGCCGTAGACGAAGAAGTCGTAGAACTCGATGGCGGTTCCCACGAGCGAGGCCGACGCGACCCGCAGCATCGACGGATCGCTCCGACGCGGGCGGACGGGCGTGGGCACCGCAGGACCATGTGCAGACATACCAGGTCAACCCGGCTGCCGCACGGTTGGTTACGGGGTCCCGGCGGCGGCCTGGCGCACAACGGGGGCGGATGAGGGGAGCGGGTCCGGAGGCAGGGGGGACAACAGGGACGGGACCGCGGGACGGGGAGGGAGGGCCGCGCGGACGGCGCGGGGCCCGGCCGGGGTGACCGGCCGGGCCTGGGGTGCCGCGCTCCTGCTCCGGATCAGAGGCCGGAGGTGAACAGCAGCCGGTTCGGGGTGCCGCTGATGTTGCCGCGGATCACGTTCGGGGTGCTGTTGTTGATCAGCCAGGCGTTGACCGTGGCGCTGGGGGCCTCGCCGCGGGCGGCCTTGTAGAGCGCGGCGACACCGGCGACGTGCGGCGCGGCCATCGACGTTCCGTTCATGCTGGTGGTGCCGCCGCCCATCCGGGTGGACACGACGCCGACACCGGGGCCGTAGAGGTCGGTGCAGCGGCCGTGGTTGCTGAAGCCCGCCTTGGCGTCGCCGGAGTCCGACGCGGCGATGGACAGGGCGTTCGGCGCGCTCGCCGGGGAGAAGTTGCAGGCGTCCTGGTTGCTGTTGCCCGCCGCGACGGTGGTGTGGACCCCGGAGTCGGCGAGGGCGGTGGCGGCGTTGTTGAGGGCCGCCGAGTAGCCGCCGCCGAGCGAGGCGTTGGCGACGGCGGGCTTCACGGCGTTCTGCCGGACCCAGTCGAAGCCCGCGATGATGGCGGAGAAGGAGCCGGAGCCCTGGCAGTTGAGGACCTTCACCCCGCGCAGTTGGACCCGCTTGGCCACGCCGTGGGTGCCACCGCCGACGGTGCCCGCGACATGCGTGCCGTGCCCGTTGCAGTCGGCGCCGTTGCCGCCGAAGGCGTCGAAGACATTGCGGGCCCGGCCGCCGAAGTCGGGGTGGCCGGTGTCGATGCCGGAGTCGATGATGTACGCGGTGACACCGGCGCCGGTTCCGGTGTAGGTGTAGGCGCTGTTGCGGCCGCTGCGCTGGTCGATACGGTCCAGGCCCCAGGTGGGGTTGGTCTGCGTCGCGGTGGAGGCGGCCTTCTGGTCCTCCTCGACGGCCAGGACCCGGGCGTCGCCGCGCACGGCGGTGAGCTGGCCGGAGGTGAGGGAGGCGGCGAATCCGTTGAGGACCGAGTCATAGACGAAGTCGGGGGTGACCGACCGCGCCTCGGCGACGGCGGCGGGGTCCGATCCGGCCTTGACGGTGACGATGTAACGATTCTTGATCTCGGCGGCGGCCGGTGCCTGGGCGACCGTGAGCAGGGGCGTGGGCTCGGGGGCGGCGGACGCGGTGGCGGGGATCAGGGCGAGGGGCAGGGCAAGGCCGAGAGCGCCGGCGGCTATGCCGCCGAGAGGGTTGAGGCGCATGAAGGCTGACACCTTTCGTCGCCCGGCCGCGCGTGGGGCGGCGGCCGGTGTGGGGGAAAGCGCGCCGTGCGCCGGGGGGATTGGGGATCACCCGCCCACGGGGGGCGGGGGCGCAGGCGCGGAAGGCGGAACAGCTCGCCGACTGCGGCAGTCGGCGGGGGGGAGGTGCGCGGCTCAGGGACAGGACGGAGCGTGGCGGACGAGGGGCCGCCGGGGCCGGGCCGTCCGTCCCTCGTGACGGGGTGCCCGGCGCGCTCCGGCACGGTGAGCCTTCGGGCGGGATCGCCGCATTCCGGAACTCCGTGTCCGCTGTGCGTGCGTCAAACGTACCCGGTCATACGGCAGTTGACCATGCTTGAAATGCCCATGACTGATTGGGATACTGCGCGACCTGCCCGGGGGCTCTCACGGGCGGCAGGTGGCGAGCACCGCTCCGGCCGGGGCGGGGGCGTCCCGGCCGGCCGGAGGGGCGGGGCGGCTCAGTCCCCGTTCCACGGCTCGCAACTGCACAGCCAGCGACCACAGAACGGGCATGCCTCCCCCTCGTCGATGTCAGGAACCGGGTTCTCGTCCTCGTCCTCCCCTTCGCAATCGGCGACGAGCGCGACCGGGTCGGGCAGCGGAAGCACCCCGAGGACGGTGGCGGCCGTCAGCGGCAGGGTCCGCGCCGCGACGGGCGACAGCCGCGTACCGCACCGGTGGGAGTGCCCCTCCTCCGGGACGGCGGGCGGCGGGCACGGGAGGCTCCCCGTGCGGACGGGGGCGCCCCTTCCCGCCCCCGCGTCGGAACGGCAGGTGGAGAGGGAGGAGACGGAGGACACGGGCGGACGGCGGTCCTGACGGGGAGTCGTACGGGGAAACGCGCGCAGCAGCAGGGTACGGAGATACAAGGCAACTCCCTGATCGCATCGGACGGGCGGGGCCGACCGGGAAACCGGCCTCGCTCTCCTGGCATGGGATGGGATCGGATCGGCCCTGTCGCGGTGTCCTGACCGCAGGGCCTCCTTCCTTTCTACCGCCATGCATGGGATGCGGGGACCTCTCGCAGGGGGTCAGTTTTCCTTTGTCCTGCGCGCGTACTGCGGACGCGCCCCTTCCCTGCCGTCCTCCGGCCTTCCGCCTGCCCTGCCCTCCCCCCTTTCACCTGCCGGTTTCCCGTATGCTCCGCGCATCCGCCGGGCAGGCCCCCCGTCCCGGCCGCCACTGCCTGCCGATTGTCCTTCCGGTGCCTGTTCCGTCCTGACGGGGGCCTGCCCGGCGGCGGGTGTCCGGCCCGGGCCCGTCAGCCGATGAGCCCGGACTGCCGGGCCCAGGCCGCGGCCACGTCGTCCGCGTCCTCCTTCTCCTTGTCCACCAGCCGGTTCAGCTCGGTCAGTGCCTCGGTCGTCAGCACGGCCCCGAGGCCGGCGAGTGCCTTGCGGACCCGGGAGTCGGCCCGGCGGTCCGCGATCAGCGGGACCACATGCTGTCCGGGGATCAGGTTCCTGGGGTCGCCGAGCAGGACCCAGCCCTCCGCCGCGATGTCGGCGTCCGTGGTGAAGACATTGGCGACGTCCACATCGCCCTTCTTCAGCGCGCCCTTGACCAGCGGCCCCGAGGAGTCGAGCGACTTGAACTCCTTGAACTCCACTCCGTACACGTCCTTCAGGCCCACGACCCCCACCACCCGGGTCTTGACCTCGGGCAGGGCGCCGATGGTCAGTCTGCCGTTGTGCCGCGCGAGGTCGGCGAGGGTACGCAGGCCGTACCTGGCCGCGGTCTCACGGGTGACGGCGAAGGCGTCGGAGTTCTCGGCGAGCCCGTACGGGAGGATCTGGAGCCCGGCGGGGAGGGCCATGGCGATACGGTTCTGCATCTCGCCCTCCTCGGTCGCCCCCGCCTTCGTGTCGAGGTGGTGCAGGAGTGCGCCCTGGTACTCGGGCAGCAGGTCGATCTGGCCGCCCCGGACGGCGGGGAAGAGGATCTCCCGGCTGCCGATGTTCGCCCGGACACGGACCTTCACCCCCGCTTCCCTGAGCACGGCGGCGTAGAGGTGGCCGAGGATCTGGTTCTCGGTGAAGTTGGCCGTACCGATGGTGATGCCGTCGGCGCTGGAGCCCCCGCCGGAGAGGTCGCCGCCGCCGTCGAGGGAGGTGATGCCGCCGCCGCACGCGGCCAGGGCGGGAACGGAGGCGGCGCCGAGGAGTCCGCCGAGCACCGCGCGCCGGGGGGCGAAGGAGCCACGGGGCGAGGGGCCGGGGAGGGAGGAACCGGGGAGGGAGGGGCCGCCGCGGAAGGAGCCGGGGCCGGAAGGGGAAGGGCCGGGGAGATGACGGGGCATGGAAGGTCCCTACGCGATCGGGGCGGGGCGATTGCGGAACAGGGCGCGCTGGAGCGCCGCGAGGAGGAGATCGAGGACGAGGGCGACGGCGGCGACCAGCACGGCTCCGCCGAGGACCTGCACCAGGTCGCGCTGGGCGAGCCCGTCGAAGACATAGCGGCCCAGACCGCCGAAGCTGACATACGCGGCGATGGTGGCGGTCGCCACCACCTGGATCAGGGCGAGCCGCAGCCCGGTCATGATCAGTGGCAGGGCCAGCGGGATCTCGACCCGCAGCAGGACCTGGTGGGCGCGCATGCCCTGGCCCCGGGCCGCGTCCCGGGTGTCGGGGTCGACGGCGCGCATCCCGGCGTAGGTGTTGGTGACGACGGAGGGCACCGCGAGGGCGACGAGGGACACATACACCGGGGTCATCGAGAGCCCGCTCGCGAGGAACACGAGCACGATCAGTCCGACGGTCGGCAGGGCGCGGCCGAAGGAGGCGAGGTTGATGGCGAGGAAGGCACCGCGGCCGGTGTGGCCGATGAGCAGCCCGATCGGCAGGGCGATCACGGCGGCGACAGCGGTGGCGATCAGCGAGTACTCCAGGTGCTCGCCGAGCCGGTTCGCGATCCCGTCGCTGCCCGACCACTGCTCCTGGCTGGTCAGCCAGGTGCCGAGGTCCTTGAGGAGTTCACCCATCTCAGGCCCTTTGTCCCTTCCGGTTCCAGGGGGTGAGGACATACTCGACCACCACCAGGAACGTGTCCGCGATCAGTGCGAGAAGCAGGGTGAGTGCGACCCCGGCGAACACGGGGGTGGGGAAGTTCCGTTGGAAGCCGTCGGTGAAGAGCTGGCCGAGGCCGCCGTCGCCGATATAGGTCGCCACGCTGACCAGCGAGATCGACATGACCGTGGCGATGCGCACCCCGGCCATGACCACCGGCAGCGCGAGCGGGAGTTCGACGGTCAGCAGGATGCGCAGCGGGCGGGTGCCCATCGCCTTCGCCGCCTCCCGGGCCTTCGCGGGGACGGCGTCGAGACCTTCGACGGTGTTACGGAGCAGGACGACGAGGGTGTAGACGGTCAGGCCGGTGACGGTGGTGGTCCGGGTGAGTCCCGAGACCGGGAGCAGCAGGACGAAGATCGCGATGGAGGGGATGGTGAACAGGATGTTCGCGATCCCGAGGAGGAGTCCGCGCAGGGCGCGCACCCGGTGGGCGAGGACCGCGAGCGGGAGGGAGATCAGCAGGCCGAGGAGGACGGCGGTCAGGGCGGCCTGGAGGTGCGAGACGCTCAGTTCGGTCAGCTCGCCGGTGTGGTCGGCGATCCACTCCCGGTCGATGGTCATGCGGTGTCACCGGGGGTGTGGTCCAGGGGCAGCGGGGCGGCCCGTGGACACGCGTCCGCCGCCAGGGCCGCCGACGCGTGGGCGCTGCCCGCCCGTTCATGGATCTCCTCGCGGGAGGTGACCCCGGTCAGCGCGCCCCCCGCGTCCACGCGGACGACAAGGCCGCAGGGCGAGCCCACCGACTCGTTCAGCGCCGACAGCAGTGAGTCCCCGTCCCGCAGCGGCCGTACGGGCAGGAGCGCTCCGTCCCCGTCGGCGGCGGAGCGGTCCCGCCAGCCCTCGGGTCTGCGGCCGGGCCCGAGGACGAGTTCCCAGCGCCCGCCCTCCGGGGCGGGGGCGCCGGGCAGATCGCCGAGGGGGATCAGGGACAGCAGCATGAGGGCCCGTTCGGCGCCCAGGAAGTCCGCGACGAAGGGATCGGCGGGGCGGGCCAGCAGTTCCGCCGGGGCCGCGCACTGCACCAGATGGCCGCCGGTGCGGAAGACCGCTATCCGGTCGCCGAGGCGTACGGCCTCGTCGATGTCGTGGGTGACGAAGACGACGGTCTTGCCCAGGTCCCGCTGGAGCCGGAGGAGTTCGTCCTGGAGCTGGGTCCTGACGACCGGGTCCACCGCGCCGAACGGCTCGTCCATGAGCAGGACGGGCGGGTCGGCCGCGAGCGCGCGGGCGACGCCGACGCGCTGCTGCTGGCCGCCGGAGAGCTGGTGCGGATAGCGGCGGCCCGCGTCGGGCGGCAGGCCCACGGTCTCCAGCAGCCCGGCCGCCCGGGCCCGGGCCCTGCGGCGGCCCCAGCCGAGCAGCAGCGGCACGGTCGCGATGTTGTCGAGGACGGTCCGGTGCGGGAAGAGGCCGGACTGCTGGATGACATAGCCGATGGAGCGGCGGAGCAGGGCCGCGTCCTGGGAGCAGACGTCCCTGCCGTCGACATGGATGGTGCCGGAGGTCGGTTCGACCATCCGGTTGATCATGCGGAGTGTGGTGGTCTTGCCGCACCCGGAGGAGCCGACGAGGACGGTGATCCCGCCCGCGGGCATGGAGAGGGTGAGGTCGTGAACCGCGGTCGTGCCGTTGGGGAAGCGTTTGTGCACCGCCCGGAATTCGATCATTAATCATCCCTTGCCCGGCTGCATATAGTCATGCAGAGTTCTCGGTGACTGAATAACTTGTCAATGCCCCGGCATCAATCGCCTGCGATCGGCGCCCGAATGGCGAGATCGGCTGCGTCGCAAAGAGGCCGGAAGGCTGGGTAGGGAGGGTTTTGCCCATGATGTCGTCTCGCATGATGGACAGACCGGAGGACGTCACCTCCGGACGCCCCGGGCCCGTCCCCACCGCCGATGGCCCCGCGCCTCCCGCCGACCGCACCGGCCCGGCCCGGCCCGCCGCGACGGCTGAGACGGCTGAGGCCACTGAGACCGTGGTGCTCGACGGCCTCGCCCTGTCGCCCGCCGCCGTCGTCCGGATCGCCGACGGGACCGCCCGTGCCGTCCCCGCCGCCGACGCCCTCGACGCCGCCCGGACCTCCTGGGACACAGCCGGACGGCTCGCCCGCGCCGGACGGGTCTACGGCCGCTCCACCGGGGTCGGCGCCAACCGCGGCGAGGACGTGCCCACCGCCTCCGCCGCCGACCACGGCCTGCGGCTGCTGCGCTCCCACGCCGGAGCCGTCGGCGCCGAACTCCCCGCGCGCGAGGTCCGCGCCATGCTCGTGATCCGCGCCCAGCAGCTCCTCGCGGGCGGCGCCGGACTCAACCCCGCCGCCGTCACGGCGATCTGCGCGGCGCTGGACTCGGGCGCGTACCCCGTCGTCAACGAGTTCGGCTCGGTCGGCACCGGCGACATCGCCGCCCTCGCGCAGCTCGGCCTCGCCCTCGTGGGCGAACACCCCTGGCGCGGCGGGCCCCCGCCCGCTCCCCTCCCCCTCGACAACAACGACGCCCTGGCGCTGATCAGCTCCAATGCCCTGACCCTCGGTCAGGCCGCGCTCGCCCTCGATGAACTGAGGGGTCTGCTCGCGGCGACGGAGGTGGTCGCGGCGCTGTCCCACCGGGCCGTCGACGGCTCGTACGAGGCGTACGCCGAACCCGTCCACGCCCGCCGCGCGGGGCAGCCGGTGCACACCGTCGCCGCCCGGATGCGGGCCCTCCTCGGCGCGCCGGAACGCCCCCGGCCACCCCTCGGCCGGATTCAGGACCCGTACGGCTTCCGCTGTCTGCCCCAGATACACGGACCCGCGCACGAGGCGGCCGACGCGCTCGACACGGCCCTCGCCACCGAGGTCAACGCGGCCACCGAGAACCCTCTGATCTGCCCGTCCGACCAGGCCGCCTACCACCACGGCGGGTTCTACCTCGCCGGTCCCGCGCTCGCCCTCGACCACTTCCGGCTCGCCCTGACGCAGACCGCGCGGCTCTCCACGTCCCGCCTCGCCGCCCTCAACGAGCCGGGGTTCACCCGGCTCCGCCCCTTCCTCGCGGACGGGGAGCCCGCCAGCTCCGGGGTGATGATCCTGGAGTACGCGGCCGGGGCCGCCCTCGGCGATCTGCGGGCCTTCTCCGCGCCCGCGTCCCTCGGCCACACCGTGCTCTCCCGGGGCGTGGAGGAACAGGCCAGCTTCGCCTCGCTGGCCGCCCGGCAGACACTGCGCGCGGCCGGGGCCTATCGGCTGGTCGTCGGCTGCGAACTGGTCGCCGCGGTCCGGGCGCTGCGGCTGCGCGGGCCGCGGACCGACCACGGCAGCGGCAGCGGCACCGAGCCCGGCAGCGGCGGCGGGCCGGTGCTCCCGGTGGAGCATGCCTTCGCCCTGGCGGCCGAGGTCCTGGCGCACGATCCCGCGGACCGCCCGCTGACCGACGACGTGACGGCGGCGGCGGGCCTGCTCGACACGTTCGCCCGGCTGGTCTGACCGTCCCGTCCGCCGGGCCCGGCACGGACACCGGGGAGGCGGCACGCGCTAGCGCGCCACCGCCTCGCCCGCGTGCACGGCGCTGAGGGCGCGCTCGACGGTCTGCCGGTTCTCGCCGACGGGGGCCACGTAGTCCATGACGCGGTGTGCGGCGTCCCTCCCGAGGGTCCGGGTGATGACCCAGGTGGCGAGGTACTGGGACGCGAGACAGCCGCCCGCCGTGGCGATGTTCCCCTCGGCGTGGAACGGTGCGTCCAACACGGTGACGTCGCAGGCTTCGACGAAGGGGCGGCTGACACGGTCGGTGCACGCGGGCATGGAACCCAGCAGCCCCAGCTTCGCGAGCACGAGGGCGCCGGAGCACTGCGCGCCGATGAGCTGGCGCGACGGGTCGAGGACGAGCCTGGAGACCAGCCGCTCGTCCGCGACCACCTCACGTGCCTTCACCCCGCTGCCGATCAGCACGACATCGGCCTCGGCGACGAACTCCATCGGGCGCTGGCCGGTCACCTCGACGCCGTTCATCGACGTGACCACGGGCGTCGGTGTCGTGATGAACGCCTCCAGGCCGTCCCTGCGGCAGCGGTTGATCAACGCGGACGCGATAAAGCTGTCCAGCTCGTTGAACCCGTCGAAGGTGACCACGGCTGCCTGTGTCACGATCTGGACCCCTTACCACCTCTGCGGACCGGGCCGGCAGTCTCCCACTCGGCGACGCGCGCGGTCCAGCGCCCTGGTGTCCGGGGTCACCCGGCTGCCGGAGGGGCGTCATGGACGGTCAGGAGCCGGCCTTCCCCCGGCGTGGGCGAGCGCGCTGGGGGTGAGGCGTCCGACGATCGCCGGAGCCTCGTGGACGAGGGTGTCGTCGGTGAGCGCCTCGACCATGAACAGCGCGTAGTCCACCCGCCGCGTCCGATTGCTGGCCAGGAGCGGGTCCCCGACATGGCGGCTCCACACGGGAAGGCCCTGGCTCGCCCCCTCCTCCAGATCGCTCCCGCGGACCACGGTCCACCGCCGGTCGCTCGCGAAGATCCGGCGGGCCGCCGCCACCTGGTCGTCGACCTCGACGACCCGCAGGGCGCGCCCCACCCAGGTACCGACCCGGACGGAGACCCGGAACCTCCAGGAGTACCGGTCCCGCTCGTCGCGCGGGACGTGCCAGCCGCAGGAGAAGACCAGACGCGCGCCGGGGTCCGCGTGGTCGAGCACCGCCCGCGCGGTGCCGGACGCGTACTGCCGCACCCCCCAGGGGACGAGCACGGTCAGGACGGCGTCGCACCCGGCGACGGCCCGCCGGATCACCTCCGGGTCGTTCGTGGCTCCCGGCACGATCGTGATCCGGCCCGCGAACGCGTCGAGCTTGCCGACACTGCGTTCCCGGCAGACGCCGACGACCTGGTGGCCCCGGTCCAGCGCGTGCCGGACCAGATACCGCCCCAGCTTCCCCGAGGCCCCGACGACACAGATCTTCCGTCCCCGCTCCGTGCTCATCCCTCAACTCCCGCTCACACTCGGCCGATCCATCAGACTTACAGCGTAAGTAACGGTAGACTTACGTCGTAAGTTTGCCTAGGGCCGCAGCGGAGGACATGTGGTGAACGGACGGGAGCGGGGCGCCGGTCGGCGCGCACCGGGCACACGGGCGGCGCTCGACCGGGAACGGGTGATCGCCGCCGCGGTCGGACTGGCCGACGAGAAGGGCGCGGCCGGGGTCACCATGCGGGCGCTCGCCGCCCGGCTGGGCGTCGAGGCGATGTCGCTGTACCACCATGTGCGCGGCCGGGGGGACATCCTGGACGGGATGGTCGACACGGTCTTCGGCCGGATCGATCTCCCGCCGGCGGGCGCGGACTGGCAAACGGCCATGCGCGACCGCGCCGGATCGGCCCGCGCGGCACTCCGGCGGCACCCGTGGGCCATCGGCCTGATGGACTCCCGCGGCCGGCCCGGCCCGGCGACCCTGCGCCACCACGACGCCGTCCTCGGCCCGCTGCGGGCGGGCGGCTTCTCGCCCCGGGCGGCCGCGCGCGCCGTCTCGGTGATCGACAGCTACCTCTACGGTTTCGTCCTCCAGGAGCTGAGCCTGCCCTTCACCGACCCCGGCGAACTCCGCGACGTCGCGGACGGCATCCTGGACGGACTGCCGCCCGACACCCACCCGCACCTCACCGAGGTCATCGCCACGCACGTCCTCGACCCCGGGTACGACCCCGACGAGGAGTTCGCCCACGGCCTGTCCCTGGTCCTCGGCGCGCTCCGCCCCGACGAGGCCGGGGGGACGGGAAGGCGCCGCGGCGGACGTGCCGCCCCTGCCGCGCCCCCGGGGTGACGGCCCCCCTGGCAGGCCCCCGAAGCCTCCCGCCGAAAGCGGCGGAGGGCCCCGGGGATCACTCCTGACTGAATTTTCAGTCCAGTGGGGCGGCGCAGCGTCGCCCTGGACGGTCCGCGACGGCGTCAGTCCTGCCGGAGGCCCGCCAGCTCGGCGTCGACGGCGCCCCGGATCAGCTCCCGCGCGTGGTCGGCACGGATACCGCCGCTGAGCCAGCGCATGCTGAGCCCCTCCAGCAGGGCGGTGAGCCGTTCGGCCGCCGCCGCGAGCGACGAGGCCGGCGCCAGCGGCTGGACCCGGCCCAGCAGCGCGGCGACGTCCTGGACCCACACCAGGGTCGCGCGGGCGAGATCCTCGCGCAGCGCCTCCTCGAAGACGGCGCTCGCCCGCAGCTCGCCCCAGGCGACGCTGTTCTCCCGCACCTCCCCGTCGTCCTGGAGCTCCAGCAGCAGGACCTCCTCCAGCTCCTCACGGGGGGTGGGGGGCGGAGCCTCCGGGTCGCGGACGGCGGTGTAGCGCGCGGCACGGTCGTTGATGAACTCGAAGGTCTGGCGCAGTACCCCGGTGCGGTCCTTGAAGTGGTAGTAGATCAGGGCGGTGGACACGCCCGCCTCGGCCGCCAGCTCCTCCACGCGCAGGCCGCGGACCCCGCGCCGGGCGATCACCCGGGCGGCCGCTTCGAGGATCTGAGTGCTCCGAGTGCTGCGAGACGCCATGGCGCGCACTCTACCGGGATCTTCCTCCACGACCGGACCTCCATTTGACTGAAAATTCAGTCAGTGTCAGAGTAGCGACACGGCGCACCACCGCCTCCCCGGACGCAAGCGGCCCCCTGGGGGCCGTTGCGCCCATCATGGTCCTGGTACCGCAGGGACTGTCCCGGTACCGCACGACTGTCCCAGTACTGCGCCGCTGGTCCTCCTCACCCCGTCCCGTCCCCCTGATGTCCGCCTTGGCCGGAGGCTCCGCTTCCGGCCACCACGACAGGAGCAGCCCGTGTCCTTCCTCTCCCCCACCCGACGGACCGCCCTGCGCGCGCTCGCCGGACTCGGCACGCTGGTGCTGGGGGCCTCGGCCTGCGGGCCCGCCGACTCCGGCGCCCGGACCCGGGTCGCCGGGGGCTCCCCCCGGCCGGCCTCGGCGGCCGGCGGCCGGCGGCTGGGAGCCGAGTGGGAGAGCCACACCCGCACCTTCATGTCCTGGCCCGCCCTGGCCTCGGTCTGGGAGGAGGACCTGCCGTACGTCCGCAAGGACATCGCCCGGATCGCGCGGGCCGTCGGGGAGTACGAGGCCGTCGTCATGATGGCCAGGCCCGCCCAGGTGAAGGCGGCGCAGCGGGCCTGCGGCTCCCAGGTCGAGGTCATCCCGCTGGCCGTCGACGACCTGTGGGCCCGGGACACCGTCCCCGTCTTCGTCGAGCAGGACGGCAGGGTCACCGGTGTCGACTTCCACTTCAACGGCTGGGGTGACAAGCAGGAGCACACCCACGACGCGCGCGTCGGGCGCGCGCTCCTCCCCGAGTACGGGATTCCCCGGGTCGAGGCCCCGCTGGTCGCCGAAGGCGGCTCCTTCGAGACCGACGGAGAGGGCACCCTGCTGATCACCGAGAGTTCGATCGTCAACGTCAACCGCAACCCCGGCAGGAGCAGGGACCGGATCGAGGCCGAGCTCAAGCAGAGCCTCGGCGTGGAGAAGGTGGTCTGGCTGGCCGGTGTGCGCGGCGAGGACATCACGGACGCCCATGTGGACAGCCTGGTGCGCTTCACCGGGCCCGGGGTGGTCCTGCTGGACCGGGCCTTCCCCGGGACCCCGCCGGACTCCTGGTCCCGCTCCGCCGACCAGGCGCAGTCCGTCCTGTCGACGGCGACGGACGCCCGTGGCAGGCGCTTCGAGATCGTGGAGCTTCCGCAGCCCGATCTGAGGAGGATCACCGGCTATGGCGAGGACTTCCTGGCGTCCTACGCCAACTTCTACATCGCCAACGACTCCGTCTTCCTGCCCCGGTTCGGCGACCGGAAGGCCGACGACCGCGCTCGCGGAATTCTGCGAGAGCACTTCCCCAACCGTGATGTCGTCCAGGTGACGATCGATACCGTGGCCTCGGGAGGCGGCGGAATCCACTGCGCCACACACGACCAGCCGGGCCGTCCGGCCGCCTGACCCCGAGCCGGGCACCAATGCCGGTGCTGGTGCCGTGGTCGGTGCCGGTGCCGTGGTCGGTCGGCGCGGCTCACCCCGGCGGGGACGGGGCCCCGCCGCCCGGGCCTCCCCCCGTGCGGGCCGCGGCCCGCACGGCGAGGGTCGGACAGGCGACCGCGCAGCCGGGCGCGGCACCCCGCAGGACCGTGTCGGCCGGCGCTCCCCAAGTCCGGGGCCCCTCAGCGCCGTCGGCGATGACAGCGCAGGTGGGAGGGGTGTCCGGCAGGGGGCACGGAGCGTTGTCAGTGGCGCTTGGTACAACTTCTGGCACACCGGCAATCAGCCTTCCGCCTGTCAGGAGCCACCCGCATGACCATCACGCAACACCTTCAGGAGCTGTACGGTCTGCCGACGTTCGCCTTCCCCGACGAGGAGGAGAAGGAGGCGCTCCCCGAGCCCGGCTCCGTCGCCTGGAGCCTGGGCGTCGACGCGTACGGCGAGGGCGGGAAGTGGGTGGACCTCTTCGCGCGCTTCCTGGACACGGTGGACACCACCCGGGTGCGCGCGCTGGTCGTCGGCGCGTGGGAGGAGTCGTACGACACGGACTCGTCCCACATCGTCACGGCACTCCTGGACGCGCGCGAACGGCTGCCGGAGCTGCGGGCCCTGTTCCTCGGGGACCTGGTGATGGAGGAGGCCGAGATCTCCTGGATCTGCCAGTCCGATGTGACCGGGCTGCTCACCGGCTTCCCGGCGCTGGAGGAGTTCGGGGTGCGCGGCGGTCAGGGCCTGCTGCTCTCGCCCGTGCGCCATGAGCGGCTGCGCGCGCTGACGGTCGAGACCGGCGGGCTCGCGCTCCAGGTCGTCCAGGCCATCGGTACGAGCGAACTGCCCGCGCTGGAGCACCTGGATCTGTGGCTGGGGACGACGGAGTACGGCGCCGGGGCCGGTCCGGCGGATCTGGAGCCCTATCTGACCTGCGCCGGGATGCCGAAGCTGCGTCATCTGGCGCTGCGGAACAGCGAGATACAGGACGCCGTCGCGGCGGCGATGGCGACGGCGCCCGTCGTCGCGCGGCTGGAGGTGCTCGACCTGTCGATGGGCACCCTCGGGGACGAAGGGGCACAGGCGCTGCTCGCGGGGCAGTCGCTGACCCATCTGACCGCGCTCGACCTGCACCACCACTACATCGGGGAGGAGCTCCAGCAGCGGTTGCGGGAGGCGCTGGAACCGGCGGGGGTGCGGCTGGACCTGGACTCCGGCGACGCGGAGCCGGACGAGGACGACGAGGACGGCACGTCCTACCGTTACGTCGAGATCTCGGAGTGAGGGCCCGATGAGCGAGGACCCGGTGTGCCGCCTCGGTCCGCCGCCGCGCTTCGCGGTGGTCGGCAATCCGGATGACCGCCGGGTCACGCTGTTCGCGGCGGCGGCGCGGGCGGCCGGGCTGCCCGCGCCGCGGGTGGTGCCGTGGCGTCAGGTACTGCGGGACGGCGGAGCGCGGTTCGCGCCGCACGAGACGGTACGGGTGGACTCCCCCGGCGACGACCCCGAGGTCGACCTGCTGCTGCGCGGGGGTCCCGAACCCCTGGAGCCCACCCGGGTCGAGGGGTCGGCCCGGTGGTACGGCCGGTTCACGGCGGCCGTTTCGACCCTGTCGGGCGGCATGCCGCTGGACCACCCCGGGGAGCTGGCCGTCCTCTTCGACAAGCGTCTGTGCCACGGTGTCCTGCGCGCGGCGGGCGTCCCGGTGCCGCAGTCGCCGACCTCGGGCCCCGACGGCGCGCGGATACACGGCTGGGCGGACGCCCGGGCCCTGATGCGGGAGCACCGGATGGCCCGGGTCTTCCTGAAGCCGGCGCACGGCTCCTCGGCCTCCGGGGTCCTCGCCGTCGAGTCGGCGAGCGGCGGCCGTGTCCGGGCGACGACCTCGGTGGAACTCACCGACGGGGGGCTGTTCAACTCCCTGCGGGTGCGGCGCTACGAACGGGAGACGGAGGTGGCGGCGATCGTGGACCGGCTCGCCCCGGACGGTCTGCATCTGGAACGGTGGCTGCCGAAGGCGGCCCTGCGGGACCGGGTGGCCGACCTTCGGGTGGTCGTGGTCGCGGGCCGGGCCACCCACGCGGTGGTACGCACCAGCCGTACGCCCCTGACCAATCTCCATCTCGGCGGGGCGCGGGGGGATCTGTCCGCCGCGCGGGACGCCGTGGAGGCGGCGGGCACCCGGTGGGCGGAGGTGCTGCGGGTCTGCGAGCGGGCCGCCGCCTGTTTCCCCCGGACCCTGTGCGTGGGCGTCGATCTGCTGCCGGGTGTCGGCTGGCGGCGATTCGCCGTGGGCGAGGTCAACGCCTTCGGCGATCTGCTGCCGGGGCTGACCGGACTGCCAGGCTCCGGGGCGGAGGGGCTCGACACCTACGGGGCGCAGATCGCCGCGGTGCTCCGGCCGCCACCGGCACCCGGGGCGGACGGCTCCCCACCGGCGCGCCCGCGTCCGCGACCCCACCCGCCCCGCTGACCGCCCGCACACCGGGCATCCGCGTTCCCCCTCGCAGGACACCGCACACAGAACAGGGGACCACCGTGTCTTCGTCGCAGTCGGCGGCCTTCCCGCCGCCCACAGCCCCGCCCGGTGCCGGGCAGGACCCGCCGGGCCCCCGGGCGCCCGCCGCCGAACCGGACATGAACGCCGTCGTCGGCACGCATGACCTGCTGCTGGTCACGCTCGACACCCTGCGGTACGACGTGGCGGCCGAGCTGGCCGCCGCCGGGCGCATCCCTCATCTCGCGCGCCGTCTCCCGGGGGGCCGCTGGGAGAAGCGGCACGCGCCGGGCAGCTTCACCTACGCCTCGCACCAGGCGATGTTCGCGGGCTTCCTGCCCACCCCGGCCGTGCCGGGGCGGCACCCGAGGCTGTTCGCCGCGTCGTTCGCGGGCAGTGAGACGACCGCGCCGGGCACCTTCCGCTACGAGACGGCGGACCTGGTCTCGGGGCTGGCGGCGGTCGGCTATCGCACGGTGTGCGTCGGCGGCGTCGGCTTCTTCAACCGGCGCGGGGCGCTCGGCTCCGTCCTCCCCGGCCTGTTCCACGAGGCGCACTGGGAACCGGGGTACGGGGTGGCCTCGCCCACCTCGTTCGAGGAGCAGGTGGCGTGCGCGGAGCGGGTCGTGGCCGGGCTGCCGCGCGAGCAGCGGCTGTTCCTCTTCGTCAATGTCTCCGCGCTGCACCAGCCGAACTGGTTCCATCTGCCGGGCGCGGCCCCCGAGTCGGGCGACACCCGGGCCAGTCACGCCGCCGCCCTGGAGTACGTGGACCGGCACATCGGCCGTCTCTTCGCCGCCGCGAGCAGCCGCCGCCCCTGTTTCGCGATCGTCTGCTCCGACCACGGCACCACCTACGGCGACGACGGCTTCACCGGGCACCGCATCGGCCACGAGGCGGTGTGGACGGTGCCCTACGCCCACTTCTTCCTGCATCGCGACGATGCCCCGGACCACCCCGACGACGAGGCACGATGACCAGCACGCCACTGCCCCTGCTCAGCTCCCCCGCGCCCCTGGCCCCACCCGTGTCCGCAGCCGCGGCCGAGGGCGGAGCGGCGGGCCCGTACGAGAGCTACGTCTACGCGTATCCACATAAAACCGCCTACCGCGCCTTCGGCAGGCCGCGCGCGCTGCGGGAGCTGTGGGCGGACGAGCCCATGGACGCGCTCTCGCTCTATCTGCACATACCGTTCTGCGAGGTCCGCTGCGGGTTCTGCAATCTGTTCACCCGTGTCGGCGCCCCCGACGGCCTCACCGGCGCCTATCTCGACGCGCTCGCCCGGCAGGCGAAGGCCGTCCGGCGGGCCCTCGGGGACGGGCGGCGGGTGCAGTTCGCGACCGCCGCCTTCGGCGGAGGGACACCGACCTTCCTCACCGCCGGGGAGCTGACCCGGCTGTGCGACATCGCCGAACAGGACATGGGCGCCGACCTGCGGGCCGTCCCGCTGTCGGTCGAGGCGTCCCCCGCCACGGCCACCGCCGACCGGCTCGCGGTGCTGGCGGAGCGCGGGGCCACCCGGCTCAGTCTGGGCGTCCAGAGCTTCGTCGACGCCGAGGCACGGGCGGCGGTACGGCCGCAGCGTCGCGCCGATGTCGAGGCCGCGCTCGCCCGCGTCCGCGCGGCCCGCATCCCCGTCCTCAACATCGACCTCATCTACGGCATCGAGGGGCAGACGGAGCGGAGCTGGCGCCAGTCGCTGGACGCGGCGCTGGCCTGGCGACCGGAGGAGCTGTATCTCTATCCGCTGTATGTGCGCCCCCTGACCGGTCTGGGCCGCCAGGGCACCGGGGCGGACCCCGCCTGGGACGCCCAGCGGCTGCGGCTGTACCGCTTCGGCCGGGACCATCTGCGCGCGCACGGCTACGAGCAGCGGTCGATGCGCATGTTCCGGCGCGCGGACGCGCCGCCGGAGGTCGCCGACGACCACACCTGCCAGACCGACGGCATGATCGGGCTCGGCTGCGGGGCCCGGTCCTACACCCGGACGGTCCACTACTCCTTCGACTACGCGGTGGGCAGGGGACGGATACGGGAGATCCTGGACGACTATGTCTCCCGCCCGGCCGACGACTTCGCCCACGCCGAGTACGGACGGGAACTCACCGGGGACGAGGCCCGGCGCCGCCATCTCCTCCAGTCGCTGCTGCGGGCGGACGGCATGGACACCGGCGCCTACACGGCCTGCTTCGGGTCCGCACCGGCGGCGGACTTCCCCGGGGAGCTGGCCCGCTTCGCCGCGCGGGGCTGGCTGGAACCGGAGCGGGCCGACGGGGTGCTGCGGCTGACCGGGGAGGGGCTGGCGCACTCGGACGCGCTCGGTCCCGAGCTGTTCTCCCCGGCGGTGCGGGCCGCGATGGCCGCGTACGACCTGACGTGAGCCGGGCGGCGACATGGACCTGACCCTGCTCTACCGGGGCCCTCTGGCCTCGTGCGACTACGACTGCCCCTACTGCCCGTTCGCGAAGCGGCGCGACCCGCCCGAGCTGCTGCGCGCCGACCGGGCCTGTCTGGAGCGCTTCGCGGACTGGGTGGCGTGCCAGGAGGAGGACCGGCTCTCGGTGCTCTTCACCCCGTGGGGCGAGGGCCTGGTGCGCTCCTGGTACCGGCAGACGCTGGTCCGGCTGTCCCTGCTGCCCCAGGTGCGCCGGGTGGCGATCCAGACCAACCTCAGTTTCCGCACCGACTGGGTCGACGGGGCCGACCTCGACACCCTCGCCCTGTGGTGCACCTACCACCCGGGGCAGACCCCCTATGAGCGCTTCATCGGCAAGTGCCACGACCTCGCGGCCCGGGGGGTGCGCTTCAGCGTGGGCGTGGTCGGGCTGCCCGGCCATCTGGAGCAGGCGCGGCGGCTGCGCGCCGAGCTGCCGGAGCGGGTGTACCTGTGGATCAACGCGGCCGAGGGGCACGGCTACACGGACGCCGAGGCCGCCCGGTGGACGGCCATCGACCCGCTGTTCCCCTACAGCCGCCACCCCCACCGCAGCGCGGGGCTGCCCTGCCGCACCGGGGAGTCCGTGCTCTCCGTCGACGGGGACGGAACGGTCCGCCGCTGCCACTTCGTCCGCGCGGAGCTGGGCCATCTGTACGACGGGTCGTTCCGCGCGGCGCTGCGTCCCCGGCCCTGCCCGCTGGCGGTGTGCGACTGCCACATCGGCTATGTGCACCTGGAGACACTGCCGTTGTACGACGTGTTCGCGGGCGGGGTACTGGAGCGGATACCGGCCCCGGCCATGAGGTCCCGCGGCTGACGGGGGGGCGGCCGGGCTCACTCCTGTCCCACCTGGGTGAGCCCCCGGTCGCCCACCCGGTCCTGGACGGTGCGGAGCAGCACCCGCAGCAGCGCGGCGAGGTCGTCCTGCTGCGCCGGGGCGAGCCCGTCGAGCAGTTCCGCCTCGCGGCGCAGCACCCGGTCGACGGTGGCCTCGACCAGCGCGTGGCCCGCCGGGGTGAGCGTGACCAGGACCGTACGGGGCCGCCCTGTGCCGGGTATGCGGCGGATCAGCCCCTCCCGTTCGCCCCGGGCGACCCGCTGGGAGACCGCTCCGGCCGTCACCAGACAGCGGCGGGCCAGCTCACGGGTGCTGAGGGTGTACGGGGGGCCGCTCCGGCGCAGCACGCTCAGCAGGTCGAGGGTGGCGGCGTCCACGCCCGCGTGGGCCAGTACCCGGCGGCGGTCGTCACCGAGGAGTTTGGCCAACTGCCAGACGGGGGTGACGATCCCGATGGACGAGACCGGGGTGCCGGGCCGTTCGCGCTCCCAGGCCGCGGCGATGTCCTCGGCGGTGTCGGGGGCTCCCGGGCCCCGCCCATCGGGCGTTGTGGCCGCCGTACCGGAAATCTCTGTCACGGCGTTCTCCCCCAGTGTTAGATTCAGACCTAAATTTAGACCTGAACATACCGCACTGGGGGTTCCTCATGACTCGCGACATCCTGATCACCGGCGGCGGTACGGGCATCGGCCGCGCCCTCGCCCGGCACTTCGCGGACGCGGGCGACCGGGTCGTCGTCACCGGGCGCCGACCGGGTCCCCTGGCCGCCGTCGCACGGGAGACCGGCGCCCGCGCCGCGGTGTGCGACCACACCGATCCGGTGGCGCTCACCGCGCTCCTCGCGGAGCTGCCCGCCACGCTCGACGTCCTGGTCAACAACGCGGGCGGCAACACCGACTTCACCGACCCCGGGCCCGTCACGGGCCTTGAGGGCACGGCGGCGGAACTGGCCCTCTGCGCCCGCGCGTTCCGCGCCAATCTGGACGCCAATCTGCTCACCGCCGTCCTGACCACCCGGGCGGTCGGCGACCGTCTCGCCCCCGGCGGCGCGGTGATCCAGATCGGCTCGATCGCCGCCGACCAGGGCGCGGGCTCCTACGGCGCCGCGAAGGCCGCGCTGACCACCTGGAACCTGGATCTGGCGGCCGAGCTGGGCGCCCGGGACATCACCGCGAACGTGGTCTCCCCCGGGTACACCGGGGAGACGGAGTTCTTCCGCGACCGGCTCTCCGACACCCGGCGGGAATCGCTGGTGGCCGCGACCGCGACCGGGCGGGCGGGCACCCCGCAGGACATCGCGGCGGCGGTCGGCTTCCTCGCCTCGCCCGGGGCGCGCCACATCACGGGCCAGGTCCTCCATGTGAACGGCGGCGCCCACCGGACCCGCTGACAGCCCACCGGGCCCGGGGCACTCCCCCGGGCCCGGACGCGTTCCCGCGCCTCTGTCCGCTCGAAGCCCTGTCCGGGGCCGCCCCCTCGCCCCGACCGACCCCGACCGGCCCGGACCCCGCCGAGGCGGCCGTCAGACCTGGGCGAGGACCTCGCGGACGGCCGACTCCAGGACGCCCCGGGCATGGACCGGGTCCATGAACTGGACCTGGGTCATGCCGCCGTGGCGCAGGAGCATCAGCCGGTCGGCGGCAGGCCCGGGGGCGGGGTGGCCGGCCTCCTGGAGCAGCGCGCGCAGCCGGTCGTGGAGCCAGTCCATGTGCGAGCGGATGGCACGGGAGACGGGGCTCTCGGGGTCGGGGTGCTCGGCGGCGACGTTCAGAAAGGGACAGCCGCGGAAGCCCGGCCGGCACAGCTTGTCCCCGAGGCCGCCCGGCCCGCTGAAGAACTCCTCGATCGCGGCAGCCGCGGACAGCCGGGCCCGGGCGCTGTCGATCAGGTTCCTGGCGTCCCGGTCGACGCTCTGGACATAGGCGACGACCAGCTCTTCCTTGCTCGGGAAGTGGCGGTAGAAGGTCGCCTTGGTGACCCCCGACTCGGCGATCAGGCGGTCCACTCCGACAGCGCGGACGCCCTCCTTGTAGAAGAGGCGAAGGGCCGCGCCGAGAATCCGCTCGCGGGCGGGCAACGGTTTCTCGCTCATGGGTTTGACACTAACAGACAGGTCTGTCTACGTTGTTTCCCGCAGGTAGACAGACCGTTCTTTCTGCTGCGCTGTCCATCAACTCGTTCCGTCCACTTCTCTCCACCGATGGAGGACCCCATGACCAGCAGCACCCCGCACCACGAGACCGCCGCCACCTCCGCCGCCGCCCGGCCCTCGGTCCTGCTCGTCCACGGGGCCTTCGCGGACAGCTCAAGCTGGCAGGAGGTCACCGAGCGGCTGACGGGCGAGGGCTATCGGGTGACCGCCGCCGAGCTGGGGCTGCGCGGTCTGAGCAGCGACGCAGCCCAGGTGCGCGCCCTGCTCGACGAGCAGGACGGCGCGACGGTCGTCGTCGGCCACTCCTACGGCGGCGCGGTGATGGGCCAGGCGGCCACCGGACACCCGAAGGCGGCGGCGCTCGTCTATGTCGCGGCCTTCGCCCCGGCGCACGGGGAAAGCCTCGGCGAACTCGACGCCTCGTTCGGTGACGGCGAGTCCACCCTCACCATCACCGACGCCCACCCGCTCCCTGCCGACCCGGACGTCCCGGACGAGTACAACGTCGAACTGACCATCAAGCAGGACGTGTTCCACCAGCGCTTCGGCGCGGACCTCGCCGAGGAGCGCGCCGCCGCCATGAACGGTGCGCAGCGCCCGACGGCCGCCGCCGTCTTCGGCGAACCGGCCGCCGCGCCCGCCTGGGAGACCCTGCCGAGCTGGTACGTGGTCGCGGACGCCGATCTGATGATCCCCGTCGCGGGGCAGCGGCGGATGGCCGGGCGGATGGGCGCGACCGTGGTGGAGGTCCCCGGCGCCAGCCACGCCGTCGCCGTGTCCCACCCGGACGAGGTGACCCGCGCCATCGTCACCGCCGCGCACACCGTCACCGTCTGAGCCCGGAGGGCGCCCCCACCGGTGCCCCGCGCCGGGGGGCCGTCCGGGTGCGGACCGCTCGGCGTGGTCGGGGTGCCGGTCGGGCGGGCTGCGGTGCGGGTGCCCGCACCGCAGCAGGATGTCCATGACACGGAGGTGCGGGAACGAGCGGTCGTACGGACCCTGGAAGCTGTGACGGCACCACGTACCGCCCGGACCCGCGGACCGTCCGGCGCCGGGCGGCGGCCCAGGGCGCGGACCGGGTCCGCGACCAGGTCCTCGATGCCCTGCGGGGACAGGGCGTTCGCTCTCCCCCGCGGGCCGGGGACGCGGGGAGCCGTTCGGCACCGGGGCCGAGGGGCTCGTCGGTACACAGCCCGGGGGTACACGGCCGGGGGCGCGCAGCCCGGCGGCGCCCGCGGTACGCGGCCCGCCCCACATGAGTGGACATAGCACCCATATCCATAATTCGGCCAATACCCGGCTGCCTCAAGTCATTCTTTGCCGCTCCATAGCCGTGGGAAGACTTTCGCTTGACTCTGTGCGGGAGGACGGGCCATCCGTCTCGTCGCGGCTCACGGGTCCCATCCGGCCCGAAGCTCGGCCGACAACGCCACGACAGAAGGAACCGGCATGATCCATACCTCCAGGACGCTTTCCCCAGGGTGGTTCGCGGCGGCGGGAGCGGCCGCCCTGCTCGGCCTGTCCGTGCCCCCGGCGGCGGCACACGCCGCCGCGCCGCTCTCCTGCGGTCAGACCCTCACGGCCGACGCCGTCCTCACCGCCGATCTGCTCGACTGCCCCGGTGACGGTCTGGTCATCGGCCGCGGCGGCATCACGGTCGACCTCAACGGCCACACCGTCGACGGCGTCGGTCTGGGCGTCGGCATCCGCAACGACGGTTTCGACAACACCACCGTCACCAACAGCGGTGCCACCGCCGCCCGGGTGGAGCAGTTCGACCACGGGGTGCGGCTCGGGCCCGGGGCGTCGGGCAATGCCGTCGAGAAGCTCACCGTCCACGACAACGAACTCGCGGGCGTCGAACTCGCGGGCGCCGACGGCGACAACCGGGTGCGCGGCAATCTCGTCGACCGGCAGGCCCAGCGGGGCATCGTGCTCACCGGCGGGGCCGGTGGCAATGTGATCACCGACAACACGATCACCGCCAACCAGGGCGAGGGCATCTTCGTCGAGGACTCCGACAACAACCGCCTCGAAGGCAACCACATCGCCGACACCGGGGACGGCGGCCTGGTCCTGGAGGCCGCGAGCCGCAACACCCTGCTGGGCAACACCGTCGGCAACAGCAGCGACGGCGCGTTCGTCCTCCGACTCGGCTCGAACGCGAACCTCGTCCAGGACAACACGTCCTCCCTGAACCAGGACGCCGGAATGACCGTCTCCGACTCCTCGGGGAACCGCATCCTGTCCAACAGGTTCCGGGACAACGGCGACAGCGGGATCTTCCTCCAGGCGTCCGACTCCAACACGATCACCGGGAACGACGTCAGCGGGAACACCGGCGGCATCGAGCTGAACCACGCCGACCGCAATCTGATCCAGTCCAACACCGCCGACCGCACCACCGGGGACGGCATCGCCCTGGAGGACTCCCTCCACAACACCGTGCGGCTCAACCGGGCCGGTCACAACGGCTCACGGGGCATCTCCGTCGACGGGGAGGCGGCGGCCGGGACCGGCAACCGGCTGATCCGCAACACCGCCGAGGCCAACCTGGGCGACGGCATCCACGTCGCGAAGGCCGTTCACACCCTCCAGGACAACATCGCCCGCGACAACGACGGCTGGGGCATCCTCGCCGGGCCGGGCAACACCGACGGCGGGGGCAACCGGGCGAGCGGCAACGCCGAACCCGGCCAGTGCGCGGGCGTCGTCTGCGTTCCCTGAGGTCCGGCCGGTCCGGCGGCAGGCCCGGCCGTATGAGGCCCGGTCCGGCCCGTCCTCCTGAGGGCCGGGCCCCGCCGGGCGGGCCGGCTCACCGCCCCACGGTCGCGAGCACATCGTGCCCCAGGCGCCGGATGACATCCGTGGCGAGCCGGTGCCGCACCAGCTTGCCGTCCCGGGTGGAGCGCACCAGCCCCGCCTCACGCAGAATCCGCAGACTGCGGGAGACCTGCGGTTCGCTGGAGCCGAGGCGGGCGGCCAGCTCCGAGGTGGTGATGGGCTCGCCCAGCAGATGGCGGCAGAGTTCCATCCGGGCGGGCGAGGTGAGCGCCATGAGCCGGTGGTGCAGATCGCGTACGGTGAGCTGCTCGTCGGGGACGGTGCCACGCGCCGCGTACTGGATCACGACGCACGACGGATGCTCGTTCTTCACGGTCAGATGGGGCCGCACCCGGGCGGACGGAATCAGGACGAGCGGTCGGGGAGCAACCCTGACCTCGTGGTTCTGCAATTTGTCGAGGCGTATCCGCGCCCCGGGGCCGACCCGGACCGCCGTGGGCAGCAGCTCGGTCAGCACCTCGGCGGGCGGACGGACCGCGAGCCGGCGGCGCACCTCGCGGGAGTGCTCCTCCAGAGCGGGCCGGAGGGCGCGCCAGTCCTCGGCGAAGAACGCGGCGTCGGCGGCGCGGAGCACCGCGAGGAGCCGGTCGCGCAGCTCCAGCGGCGCGGCCACGAGCTGCCCCGCCAGCTCGCCCCGGGCGTATGAGCGGCGCTGGCAGCGGCGGATGTACTCCCGCGCGGCGGTGGCCGAGGGGCGCAGCTCACGGGCGGGCGGCACCGGCTGCGCGGTGGAGCCGAGGATTCCCGGCGCGACCAGGTCCAGGAACGCGTCGGCCGACAGCTCCGCGAGCGCCGTCAGCTCCTCGTCCAGGCCCGTGGTGAGCGGCAGCGACCGGGGGAAGAACAGCCGGCAGCGGAAACGGGCCCACAGGGGCGCGAAGACGAGCAGTTCGTCGCGGAGCCCGGGGTCCGCGACGGCGGCGCGGGCCGTCCAGGCCGCGGCCTCCGGATGGTGTTCGGGTTCGGCGAGCACATGCAGGCTCGCCATCAGTTCCGACAGGGCGAAGGGCCCGGCCGCGACATCCGCGGGGCCGAGCCCTCCGAGGTCGAGGACGATGCTCACGCCGTCAGCGTACGGCGCGGCTCAGCGCACGGGCGCGCCCGGGCCGAGCGGGATGCCCAGGGCGTACCAGGCGAAGAAGAGCGCCGTCCAGACCACAAGCATGATCATCGCAACGGGGAGGGTGAAGGAGACCAGGGTGCCGATGCCCGCCGAGCGGCGCAGGGTCTGGAGATAGCCGACGCAGAGCATGAACGAGGTGCTCATGGGGGTGATGGAGTTGGTGCAGGAGTCGGCGATGCGGTAGAGGGCCATGGTGGTGGCGGGGTTGGTGCCGAGCAGCATCAGCATGGGCACCAGCGCGGGGGCGATCAGGCTCCACAGGGCCGAGCCGGAGGTGATCACCAGGTTCAGCATCGCGATCACGACGATGAGCAGGCTGAACAGGAGCAGCGTGGGCGCGCCGAGACCGCGGAGGAAGTCGGCGCCCTCGACCGCGACGACGGTGGCGATGCCCGTCCACTTGAACAGGGCGAGGAACTGCGACACGGCGAAGAAGAGGACGAGCAGCGGAGCGATGGAGCGCACGCCCTCCGCCATGAACTGGGGTATCGCGCGGCTGCCCTTGATCTGGCCGGTGAGCAGCCCGTACACGGAGCCGATGAAGAGGAAGAAGGCGGTGAGGAAGACGGCGATGGAGTTCATGAAGGTGGACTCCACGATCGCGCCCGACTCGCCGCGCAGCGGGGACGCGGTGGGCAGCATCGCGAGGAGGATCAGCGCGGCGTAGCCGAGCACGGCCGCTCCGGTCAGCTTCAGGGCGCGCAGCTCGGTGGCGTCGTCGACCTGGGCGGCGACCACCTGGCGGGCGGCGGCGGCCTCCAGGTCGGCGTCGGGGACGAGGTGGTGCTCGCGTTTGGCAAGGATCTTGTCCACGACCAGGGCGATGGTGCCGGCCAGGACGAACGCCGAGACGGTCGTGAAGTACATGTTGTCGGTGGGACGGACCACCGCGCCCTTGTCGATGAGCTGCGCGGCCTCGGTGGCGACGGAGGCGAAGAGCGCGTCGCCGGGGGCGATCAGCGGATTGGCGTCCCCGGCGGCGTTGATGGAGACAAAGGCGACGATCATGCCGAGCAGGGGGGACCGGCCGACGGCGCGGAAGGCGACCGCCCCGAGCGGGATGAGGACGACATACGCGGAGTCGGAGAGGAACTTCCCGAGCACGCCGCCGAGGGCCACGCCCAGGACGACGGTGCGGGGGGACAGGCCCGACAGCATCCGGCGGGCCAGCGCCTCGAAGAGTCCGGACCGTTCGGCGACCGCGACGCCGAGCATCACCATGAGCACGGTGCCTAGGGGGCCGAAGGTGACGAAGGACTCCTCGGCACCGGTGATCAGGTCCCGCACGGCGTCGGCCGACAGGGCGCTGCGCACGCCGACGGGGTCGCCCGACGAGGGGTCCTCGACCGTCAGCCCGCCGGCGTTGAGCGCCCAGCTCGCGACGGCGACGACGGCGCACAACATCCAGAACAGCCAGAACGGGTGCGGCAGGGCGTTGCCCGCGCGTTCGATCAGATCGAGGAGGCGCGAGCCGCGGCCTGGTGCGCCGGGCCCGGTGGGGGGCACCTCCCGGGTGCGGACGGTGGGTGTGCTCATGACGGGCTCCTCGGGGGTGACAGCGGAACGGGGACAGGGCGCGGCCACGCCGCGGGCGAAGGGCAAGGGACCCGTACGCGACGATCCGTCGTGGTGCACGCGGGGCGCTGTCGGGTTGCGCTGCACAGTAGGTCCCGTGTCCCCTCCCGTCACCGTCCGGCGGAACAGTTGACCTGATGAGGTCAAGTGATCGCCATGATCTGGAGCACTGCCTAACGTCACGGGAATGACCTCGTACGACACCTATGCCGACGGTCCGCCCGAGCCCCTTGAGGGCGGTGCCCTGTGGCGCCGTGCCCTGCGGGTCCCGCTGCGGGACGGCGTCCGTCTCGCCGCCGATCTGTACTCGGCGTCGGCCGAGCCGGGGACGGCCCCGCTCCCCGTGCTCCTGGAGCGCACCCCGTACGGGCGGCGCGCGGCGCGCGTCTCGGACCAGGACCGGGCGGGCGCGCCGGTGCCGCGGCCGGAGGAGGCCGCCCGGCACTTCACGGACGCCGGGTACCACGTCGTACGGCAGGACTGCCGGGGCCGCGGGGACTCGGAGGGGACGTTCGTGAAGTATCTGGGCGAGGGTCCGGACGGCGCGGACACGATCGCGTGGATCGCGGAGCAGCCGTGGTGCGACGGCCGGGTGGTGATGACGGGGGTGTCGTACTCGGCCCACTGCCAGTCGGCCGCCGCCGCCGAGGGTCCGGCGGCTCTGGCCGCGATGTTCCAGGACTCGGGCGGGTTCTCGTCCGCGTACGACGCGGGGCTGCGGATGGGCGGTGCCTTCGAGCTGAAGCAGGTGACCTGGGCGCTGCGGCACGCGGCGCGGAGCCCGGAGGCGGCGGCCGATCCGGTGCTGGCCGAGGAGCTGGCGCGGGTGGACGTGGCGGGCTGGTTCGGCGCGATGCCCTGGCGGCGGGGGTGCAGTCCGCTGCGGCACATCCCCGCGTACGAGGACTTCCTGCTGGAGCAGTGGCGGCAGGACGCCTTCGGGGAGTACCACCGCAATCCGGCGCTCTACGGGCGGGGCCACTACCAGCGGTTCCCGGATGTGCCCACCCTGCACCTGGGGAGCTGGTACGACCCGTACGTCCGCTCCACCATCGAGAACTTCACGGCGCTGAGCGGGCTGAAGTCGGCGCCCTCCTGGCTGGTGATGGGGCCGTGGACGCACGGGCACCGCTCGGTGACCTACGCGGGGGACGTGGACTTCGGTCCGTCGGCGACGCTGGACGGCCGGCTCGCGCCCTCGTATCTGGAGTTCCGCCGCCGCTGGTTCGACCGGGCGCTGGGGCGGGTGGCCCCGGACGGTCCCGGCGGTGCGGAAGGGGGAGACTTTCCGGCGGTCCAGTACTTCCTGATGGGCGGCGGCGACGGACGCCGGGACGCCGCCGGGCGGATGCGGCACGGCGGTGACTGGCGCGCGGACAGCCGGTGGCCACCGGCGGCGACGGCCCCCGTGGCCCTGTATCCGACGCCCGACGGCCTGCTGACCACGAGCCCGCCCGCCGTGGACGCGGCGTCGGTGACATACGACTTCGACCCCCGCGACCCGGTCCCCACCCTGGGGGGCCAGCTCACCTCGGGCGAGCCCGTGATGGCGGGCGGGGCGTACGACCAGAACGCCCCGGACGCCCGGGCGCACGGGGCGCGCGCGCCCTTTCTGCCGCTGGACACCCGCCCGGACGTGATCAGTGTGAGCACCCCGCCGCTGCGGCGGGACGTGGTGCTGGCCGGTCCGGTGTCGGTGCGGCTGTACATCTCCAGTACGGCGGTGGACACCGACTTCACCGTCAAGCTGATCGACGTCCACCCGCCCAACGCCGACTATCCGCACGGTTTCGCCGTCAATCTCACCGACGGCATCCTGCGCTGCCGCTTCCGTGACTCGTTCGAGACACCGGAGCCGCTCACGCCGGGCCGGGTGTACGCGATCGAGGTCACCGCGCCCGACACCGCGAACCGTTTCGCCGCCGGGCACCGTATCCGCCTCGACATCTCCTCCAGCAACTTCCCGCGTTTCGACGTCAACTCCAACACCGGCGAGCCCGAGGCGTCGGCGCGGCGCACCACCGTGGCGACGAACACGGTGTACATGGACGCGGAGCGCCCCTCCCACCTGCGGGTCTGGGTGGAGGGAGGGGCGGACGCACTCGCCATGGCCTGACCCGGGCCGGACCGCCGGGTCCGGGCGGGCGTACGGCCCACCGGCCTTATTGCACAAGATGTGCAACTACACTCACTGTGCACAAAGGAGCGAGGGAGCGGCGATGGCGCAGGGACGGATCGTGCTGGGGATCGAGTCGTCGTGCGACGAGACCGGGGCCGGGATCGTGTCGGACGGGCGACTGCTCGCGCAGGTGGTGGCGTCGAGCATGGACGAGCACGCGCGCTTCGGCGGGGTGGTGCCCGAGATCGCCGCGCGGGCCCATCTCCACTCCTTCACCCCGGTCGTGCGGGAGGCACTGAGCCAGGCCGGGCTGCGGCTGTCGGATCTCGACGCCGTCGCCGTGACCACCGGTCCGGGCCTGTCGGGGGCGCTTCAGGTGGGTCTGGCGGGGGCGAAGAGCCTGGCGTACGCGGCGGGGGTGCCGCTGTACGGGGTCCATCACCTGGCCGGTCATGTCGCCGCCGACACCCTGGAGCACGGACCGCTGCCGAATCCGTGCGTGGTGCTGATCGTCTCCGGTGGACACACCTCGCTGCTGCTGGTGCGGGACCTCGTCCGGGACCCGATCCTCCATCTGGGTGACACGGTCGACGACGCCGCGGGAGAGTGCTTCGACAAGGTCGCGCGGGTGTTCGGCCTGCCGTATCCGGGCGGGCCCGCGATCGACCGCGCCGCCCGGGCGGGCGACCCCTGCACGGTCGCCTTCCCCCGGCCGCTGACCGGCGCGAAGGACGACCCGTACGCCTTCTCGTTCTCCGGTCTGAAGACCGCCGCCGCCCGCTGGGCCGAGCGCCATCGGCAGACGGGCGAGGAGCTTCCGGTGGCCGACGGGGCCGCCTCGCTCCAGGAGGCCGTCGCCGATGTCCTGACCCGCAAGGCACTGGCCGCGTGCCGCGCGTACGCGGTCTCCACCCTGGTCGTGGTCGGCGGGGTCGCGGCGAACTCACGGGTCCGGGAGCTGGCCGGGGAACGGTGTGCGGCGGCGGGGGTGGAGCTGCGGGTTCCGCCACTGGCCCTGTGCACGGACAACGGCGCGATGATCGCCGCCGTCGGCGATCTGCTGGTCCGCGCCGGGGCCGCTCCCGCGCAGCTCAGTGTGTCGATCGACCCCTCCGCGCCGCTGGAGTACGCGGCCCTCCACCCGGTCGCAGGACCGCGCTCCGTACGGGTGGCGTGAGACCGGCGGCCCGGCCGGGCCGGAGCCCGGCGGTGCCCCCGCGCCCGGGGTACGGGCACGGCCGTCCTCGCACCGTGCGGATCGCCGCCCCCCGGCTCCCCGGGAACCCGCCCGGAGTCCCGGCCGACTCCTGACACAGAGACTGTCGGGACGAGCGAGAGGGCCGAGGGATGAGCGATCGGCACGGGCAGGACCGCCGCGGGGTACTGCGGGCCGCGGCGGGGGTGACGCTGGGCGCGGGGATCGCGGCCACCGCGTCACCGGCTCCGGCCGCGGCGGCGGGAGCCGGCGACAGCGGTCGGGTGGAGGTCGCGGTACTGCTGTACGAGGGGTTCACGGCGCTGGACGCGGTGGGACCGTACGAAGCGCTCTGCCGGGTGCCCGGAGTCCGCGTGACCACGGTGGCCACCCGGGCCGGACTGGTCCGGACGGACACCGGCGAGCTGGGGATCGCGGCGGAGAAGTCCTTGCCCCAGGTGACACGCCCCGATGTGCTGGTGGTCCCCGGGGGCGGCGAGCGCGGGACGACGGCCACGATGGCCGACGCCCGGATTCTCGAATGGATTCGCCGGGTCCACCGGCACACCGTCTGGACCACCTCGATCTGCACCGGTTCGCTGATCCTCGGCGCGGCCGGACTGCTGCGCGGGCTGCCCGCGACCACGTACTGGGCCTCCCGTCCCTACGTGAAGGAGGTCGGGGCGGTCTACACCCCGGGCCGTTTCGTCGAGACCGGGAGGATCATCACGGCGGCAGGGGTCTCCGCCGGGATCGACATGGGCCTCCACCTCGCCGCCCGCCTCTCGGACGAACAGGTCGGCCGGGCGATGGAGTTGGCGCTGGAGTACGACCCCGAGCCGCCGTTCCGCACCGGCGACCCGGACACGGCGGACGAGCGGACCCGGGCCCTGGCGCTGAAGCTGCTCGCGGACTCGGCGGTCTGACCCGCTGGGCGGGACCGCTGCCCGCGCGCCGGGCAGCGGTCCCCACGGAGGCGCGCGATATCGGGCGCGGCGGAGCATGGCCTCCGTACTCTGCCTCTGCCTCTGCCTCTGCCGGGAGGAAGCCCACCCGTCAGGGCGCACCGGAGACGGAGGCACGGGACGTCATGAGCGGCTGAATACGCGTACCGAACTTCTCCACGCCTTCGAGGAATTCGTCGAAAACGAGAATGACCCCTTTGACGCCGTGCACCTCACTGACCTGATCGAGCATTCGCGCGACGGTCCCGTACGATCCCACGAGGGTTCCCATATTGAGGTTCACGGCCCCTTCGGGAAGCGCGACGGTCTTCGCGGTCGAGGATTCGTCGGCGTCCTTGTCCTTGGCCGTCTGGGCCGTCATGTACCCGAGCGCCGAGAGATCGGCGTTGTCGTGGTAATCCTTCCACTTCGCCTGCGCCGCTCCGTCGCTCTCCTCCGCGATGACCATGAAGAGTGCGAGTGTTCCGACCTCGCGGCCGGTCCTGCGCGCCTGTCCGGCCAGGGCGGCGGCGGCTTCGGAGAGTGCGAGCGGGGTGTTGACCCCACTGCCCAGGATGAAGTTCCCGTCGGCGTACTCGGCGGCGAACCGCATCCCCGTGCCGCTCTGCCCGGCGGCGAGGATGTCGATGTGCCCGCCTGCCGGGCGCGGTGACAGGACGCATTCATCCATTCTGTAGAACTCGCCCTTGACATTGCTTACCCCCTCGCTCCACAACTGCCTCAGCACGGTGACGTACTCGGCCGCCCTCGTATAGCGGTTGGCGAAGTGCTCGTCCCCGGGCCACAGGCCCATCTGCGCGTATTCGGGGGGCGCCCAGCCGGTGACTATATTGACCCCGGCCCGGCCCGGGGCGATCGAATCGATGGTCACGGCCATCCGCGCCGCGATCGCCG
Source organism: Streptomyces clavuligerus (assembly GCF_005519465.1). NCBI lineage: Bacteria > Bacillati > Actinomycetota > Actinomycetes > Kitasatosporales > Streptomycetaceae > Streptomyces > Streptomyces clavuligerus. The sequence continues at coordinate 407,885 of NZ_CP027858.1, forward strand.
GGGGCAGGGCGAGGACGGGCGCGGACGCGTACAGCTTGATCCGCTCCGTCACGGCGGCCAGGCCCGCCGTCAGGGTGAACGACTCAAGGCAGTGGTCCCAGAACTCCGTCTCACCACCGAACCCCTTGAGCTTGATCATCGTCAACGCGAAGTCCAGTCCGTGCTCCTCGGCCCGCTGCACGATGGCCTTGTTCAGTTCGAAGCTCGGCATGTACTGCGGAGAGCTTTTCGAGATGAGCCATCCGTTGTTGCCGATGGGAAGGAAGACTCCGATGTCCATGCCGCTCCTTGTCGCCGGGGCCGGGCAACCGCCACGACGCTTCCCGCCCGACCGGCCGGCCCATGCGGTCATTCCTCCCCATGGCACACCTGCGGTACACAACGCCGCAGCGCGTCGGCCCGGCCCACCGAAGAGCCGGCGGCGGACACACCACCGACCGGGACACCCGCCTCCGGGTCACCCTCGCCGACCCGAAGGCGCCCCACTCCGGGGTGAGCAACCGGATCTCCGTGCGGACATTCGTTCGGGTGCCCCTGTCATCTCCCGCCCGCCGCACCGACTACGGTGTGAGGCTTGAGGGCGGGGGTGATGGCGGTACACGTTCCGCCTGCGATGGGGGAGGGTCGGGGTCTCGATGTCTCTGAAGAAGCAGCCGCTCAACGAACGACAGCTGGCAGTGCTGCAGTGGGTGGGCAAGGGTTGCCCACCCGGGGTGTGGGAGTCCACCTCGTACAAGACGAGCTGTCTGGCGCTCCAGAACCGCAACCTGGTCAAGATCACCAGGACCCGTGACACGTGGAGTGCCGCACTGACGGACAACGGACGTCACTATCTGGCCCATGGGTCCTACCCGGCGCTCGAACCCACGAGGCACACGGCGCGCCGGCAGCCGCCCCTCACCACCACGCCCGCGACGGCACTGGCGAGTCCCACCAGCAAGCCCGCTGCTCCAGCGCCCTTTCCTCGCGGGACACGCAAGACCTTCACCGAGCAACTGCTGGACGAACTGGCCCAGTCCGGTGGCCGCATCATCAAGAGCGGCCAGGCCGGGGACACGGAGAAATGGCCCAGCCGCCTCGCCGCAGCGCGGAGATCCGGGAGGGTCCCCGGGACAAAAGAGCTGTACGGGCGCTGGTGCCGCGAAGGCTACGAGATCACGCTCGTCGACGTCCCGGCCTGGCGGCTCGCCACACTGGAGCCGGTGCCCGTGCCTGCCCGGCTCACCCGGCCGCACGCCGTCGTTGCGGCCATGCAGAAGGAGCGGCAGCCACTCGGCCTGCCCCGCGCCGTCCAAGGACGGGCCCTGCGCCTCATCCACGCGTTGGCCACCGCCCTCGAAGCTCAAGGTGATACCTGCGAGGCCGGCTCAGTCGACTCGGCTCCGCCGATCCGCCGACGCCGACACGCGGCAGCCCACTTCACGGCCACCGCCCAGGGGCAGACCGTGGCGTTCCTCGTCTTCCAGGAGCAGGACCGCAGCGAGCACACCGCGACGGAGAGGGAACTCGCGGAAGCCAAGAAATACTCCTGGGTCAAAATCCCCAAGTACGACTACACGCCTTCGGACCGGCTGCGTTTCGTACTCGACGGCGGGTCGCCGCACCGAGCGTCCGAGTGGGCCGACAGCACCGAGCGTCCCTTGGAGGAGCAACTGGCCGAGATCGTGCAGGAAGTAGCTCTCCGCGGTGCGGCGGCCGAACGCAAGAGGCTGGCAGAACGGGAGGCGGCACAGCAGCAGAAGCTGCGATGGGAGGCCGCGATGCAAGAGGCGCGCGTTCAGCACGCAGAGACCTTCCGCGTCCAGCACTTCGAAGCCCAGGAGGCCGCCTGGCGTCGTGCGACCCACCTGACCGAGTACCTCGACGCGGTCCGCTCCCACGTGCACGAACTGCCGCCAGGCCCCACCCGGACCGACGCGGAATCATGGCTGTCCTGGGCCTCCGGGTACGTCGCACGCCTCGACCCGACCAACCAGCCCCCACGCTTGCCCGAGATCCCCGAACCGCGGGCCGAGGATCTGAAGCCCTTTCTGCGCGACTGGAGCCCCTACGGGCCCTACCTCCGTTGACCGTTCGCAGGAACGGGCCGTCACGGGTGCAATCCCCTGCTGCGAGCCGTGCGTGTCCCGACCGGTGAACCACCCCTGCACGGCGACGGAAGGCCACGGCGGCCGTCACCGTCTCTGCCGTGCCCGGCCCGACCCCGGCCTGATCCCGGCCCGGCGGAAACCGGGGCGCTGCCCGGCGTCCGCGGGCGTCCTTTACGGCGGTGGCTCTCCAGCAGCCGCGGCAGCGGCCACGCCCCAGCGACTACCGGTTCGGAGCACCATGGAGAGGGACGGCTCCGCTGTGCCGACGTCAGCCGGCGGGGGTGCAGCCAGGGCCAGGGCCCGGGTCGTTTCATGCATCCGCCTCGGTACCGCGCCGCGAGGCAGTCCTCCGAAGGACGGCTGTCACCGACCTGGTCATGGGCGGGGGTCCGTCCAGAAGATCGTCCGTCAGCAGGCTTCTGGGGTGCCGCCGTCCTGATCGGCCGGGTGAAGCAGTTCGATGACGCGTTCCTCGTACCGGACACGGGCCGGGGAGAAGTCGTACGGCATCTTGCCGATGGCCTCCATCGCGCTCATCCTCGCCCCGCCCTCCTCCTCACCGGTGTGCTCGTCCTCCTGGTCCAGGAGGTTGTCGAGGGCCTCGTCCAGGCCGGATCTGTCGATGGTGACTGCCAGGGCGGTCTCATGAGCACACCGCTGGGCGGCCAGGTCTTCGATCCGGGGGTCGCCAGGGGACATGGTGTCGTCCAGGGACTTCTCGGCCTCGGCCAGGCGGTCCTCCTCGGCCCGCAGCTCGGGGTGAGTGGCCAGGACGATGAACCGGTCGGCCTGGACGGCGGCGCCCAAGGGGCCGAAGATACGCTCCGTGACCAGGAGGGTATCGAGATCGGCCGGGCGCAGGGCTCCGGGCGGCAGATCGTGCAAGCGGCTGCTGACCAGCGGTGAGAGCAGGCCCAGGGGGCTGCCCACCTCGCGGAGACGGTGCACGGCGGCCCGCTGGGCTTCGATGGCGGCCGCCTTGGAGGCGAGGGACTCCTCCAGCCGGGCCAGCGACTGCTCGATGCCGGTGGCGCCCTCGAATCCGGCCCGGATGTCGTCCAGAGAGATACCTGCATCAGCCATCCTGCGTATCCACAGCAGGCGGATCATGTCGTCGTATCCATAGCGGCGGCGGTCATCACTGCCGCGTTCCGGCTCGGCGAGGAGCCCGATGGCGTGGTAGTGCCGGATGGCACGGGGCGTGATCCCGGCGAACGCGGCGGCATCGCCGATCTTGACCCGGCGGGGAATCGCAGGAAGGGGCATGCGGGGGAACCTCTCAATGTCGTGCTCGCCGCCTACTGCACCACATGCCGCTACGGCACATGCAAAACCCGCCGCCGTGACCACGCCCCGCGTTCCCGCACCATCACAGGTTCGGGCAGCGGCCGGTCCGGGTCTCGGGAGCGATCGACGTCCATGAGCAGTCGTCAGCCCGACGCCGCCGATGCGCTGGGCCCTCGAAGGATGTCGCGGGTGGCCATCCAGTCTGCCCGACGGCCGTGATCCGACCTTGGCGGCGGTTCCTACCCCCCGAAACGTCTCCAGGAACCGCCGTGAGGACACACCGTACCGACCCGTCCCGAACCCCGGGGTTCGCCCTCCGGCCGCCCCGCATCACGCACCCGACGCGCTCGACGCACCCGACGACGGCACGCACCGCACGGAGAACAGCGCACCGCGACCACGGACCGCTTCCCCATCAGCGGCCTATGCGCCGGACGGATATCGGACAGCACTCGATCTCCCGTCGGTCCCGTGTGCCGCGTGCGGCGGCGTGGCTCCGGCTCGGGTGGGGTCGGCCGCACGGCATGACGGCAGCGGGTGTCACGGCCCGCTCCACTCCGTCCGAACCGGTGGTTCGCCGTCGGTGGCGACAGCGCCGGGGTCCCGGGCGGGCCGTCATGGAACCCTGGCCATCGTGTCCGATATCTGCCGCGTTATTCGCTTTGGGCGTCTGCGGCGCGTGCCGGCGCCTCACCTCCTCGCCCGTCCATGCCGTCCGCGGCAGGAGCCATCCGCCCGCGCCCTGCTCCGCCCCGGTCGAGGCCGGCCCCGTCCGCCGGATGGTCCGCCGGACGCCGTCGCGGCGGCCTGAAGCGGTCGGGAGACCGCTTCGCCGGGTGCCCCATCGCTCAGCCACCCGCGAGACATGGCCGGACCGGCGTCCCACAGCCACGACGCGTGCTCTCGGTGCGCCCTCTGGTCACGCTCGCGCACCGGATGTGCGCCGCCGCCCCGGACGAAGTCATCGACCTATCCCCCAATGTGGGCGAAGGCCCTGGAATCAGTCCGGACCGGGGCACCGATAGACTTCTCGTCATGGTTCAAGCACCCCTTGGTGCGGCGACCCCAGGGATGTGGCGGCGCGAGCCGGGCACCGTGGTCCGGCGGACCGAGCCGCTCCCCGAGTCGGCGGCCGCCATCCTCGCCGGGTCCCGGATCGTCCCCGCCCCCACGGAGTGGCCGCCGCACGCGCATCGCCTGCACGAGCTCGTCTGGGTGCGCGGGGGAACACTGACGTCCCGCATGGGCGACCGCGTCTACACCGTGGTCGAGGGGTACGGGCTGTGGATGCCCGCCGGAATGGTCCACGAGGGCCGGGCGACGGCGCAGGCGGAGCTCTTCCACGCCTTCTTCGCTCCCGATCGCATACCGTTCGCGTTCACGGAACCCATGGCGATCACGATGACGCCGTTGCTGGAGTCACTGCTGACTCATCTGTCCTGCGCGGACATCGACGGGGAGGCGAGGGCGCGGGCGGAGTCGGTCGTCTTCGATGTGATCCGGCCCTCGGAGCGCCAGTTCGCGTTGCGGCTGCCCGGCGACCCCCGGATCGACGCCATCGCCGAGGCCCTGCTGGACGATCCTTCGGACGGCCGCTCGCTGGAGGAGTGGGCACGGCTGCTGGGTACCAGCGACCGTACGATCACCCGTGCCTTCCGTCAGGCGACGGGGCTTCCCTTCGCCCAGTGGCGGCAGATGCTGCGGGTGCACCGGGCGCTGATGCTCCTCGCCGAGGACATCGACGTGACGACGGTTTCCGAGGTGCTCGGCTACGCGCAGCCCAGCTCCTTCATCGTCGCCTTCCGGCGGGTCATGGGAATCACTCCGGGCGCGTTCTCCGACGCGGCGGCCGGTCCGTCGGGGGGTGTCCGGAATTCCGTATCGCGTGACCGGAACTCCGGATTGTCGACACGACAAGCGGAATATAAGCTTCACCGAGTTAGGTAACCCTTAGTCGCTGTTCTCTGTGCGCGCCGCCGTGCGTGGGCGAGCGCGCGGCCTGCCCGGTGACACCGGACAGAGGTTGCCGCAGCCCCCGCCCCTCTGACCGTCCGGACAGCTACGTGTTCACAAGCCTCTTCCGGTCTGCCGGGAAGCCCACGGCCGCCTCTGCCGCCTCTGCCGCCGCTCCGGCGGCCGCGCTCACCGGGCACGACCTGGTGCTGCACTACGACGGCAGGCCGGTCGTCCATGGTGTCTCGGTCGCCCTGGCACCCGGCCGCGCGACCGCCCTGGTGGGACCGAACGGCAGCGGGAAGTCCACGCTGCTGCGCGCGCTCTGCCGACTGCACCGGGTGGACGGCGGCCGGGTGACGCTCGACGGCCCCGGCGGAGAGTCCGAACGTGACGTGGCCCTGCTCAGCTCCCACGAGTTCGCCCGCGAGGTCACGCTGTTCTCCCAGTCAAGGCCCGTTCCCCAAGGGCTGACGGTCGCGGAGGTCGTCGCGTTCGGGCGCCATCCCTACCGGCGCGGCTTCGCCGGCGCGACCGTCGAGGACCGGACCGCCATCGACCACGCCATGCGGGTCACCGGAGTGCACGACATGGCCGGACGGCAGGTCGGAGAAGTCTCCGGCGGGGAGATGCAGCGTGTCTGGCTGGCGGCCTGTCTGGCCCAGGACACCGGTGTCGTCCTGCTCGACGAGCCGACCAACCACCTCGACCTGCGCTACCAGTTCGAGACGCTCGACCTGGTTCGGCACCTCGTCGAGGAGCAGGGCATCGCTGTCGGGATCGTGCTGCACGACCTCGATCAGGCCTCCCGGATCGCGGACACCATCGTCCTCATGCGCTCGGGCCGGGTGTACGCGGCCGGCGCACCGGCCGACGTCCTCACCGCCGAGAACATCGGCGAGGTCTACGACATCCGCGTCGAGGTGGACGTCGACCCCCGCACAGGGCGGCTCCGCATCGATCCACTCGGACGTCACCTCTCCTGAACACGGCGGCACGGCGGCACTGCGGCACGTCTCCCAGGCGCCGCACCGGCCGTCACGAGTCGCCCCCGAAGAAACTCCGGCACGCCTTCTCCGCGCCGCCCCCCCTCACCCGTGAAAGAGGAACTCTCATGAACCGTGCCCGTCGCCTGGCGCTGTCGGCCTCGGCCGGACTCGTGCTGCTCACCGCAACGGCCTGCGGAACGACCGACGTCGACAAGGCGACAGCCAAGAGCAGCGCCGACCGGTCCCCCGCGTCGAAGGACTGCGCCCAGGACACCACGACGACCTCGACGAAGCCGGTCTCCTTCAAGGACGGCGTCGGCCGCCAGATCACGCTCGACAAGCCCGCCGAGCGGATCGCGGTCCTCGAATGGCAACAGGTCGAAGACGCGCTGACGCTGTGTGTCACCCCCACCGCCGTCTCCGACGCCAAGGGATACCGCACCTGGACCAGCGCGGAGAAGCTGCCCGCCGGTGTGACGGACATCGGTACCCGGGAAGAGCCCGATCTCGACACCCTCTACGCGGCCAGGCCCGATCTCATCGTCGTGGAGGCCTTCGACGCCAAGGACGAGATGATCAAGAAGCTGGAGAAGCGGGGCGTTCCCGTGATGGCCACGCGGGGGGCGGACCCGAAGGACCCGATCGGGAACATGCGGAAGGTGTTCAGCATGATCGGCGAGGCGACCGGACGCACGGACCGGGCGGACCAGGTGCTCAAGGAGTTCGACCAGCACCTCGCGACGGCGAAGCAGCGGGTCACCGACGCGAAGCTGCCGACGAAGGACTTCCTGTTCTTCGACGGCTGGCTCGAAGGAGGCAACCTGACCGTACGCCCCTACGCGGACGGCGCCCTGTTCACCGAGATCGGCAAGGAACTCGGCCTGACCCCGGCATGGACCAACGACGTCAACAAGAAGCACGGTGACGGGGGCGTGGACGCCTCCTACGGCCTCGCGCAGACCGATGTCGAGGGACTCACCTCCGTGGGCGACGCCAATCTCTTCTACGCGAACGACGAGGCCGCCGGCGGATACGTCGCGGCGCTGAACAAGAACCCGATCTGGAAGAAGCTCCCCGCCGTGAAGGAAGGCCGTGCCCACGCGTTCCCGTCGGGGATCTGGGGCGCCGGTGGTCCGCGCTCCTGCGCACAGGCGATCGACGCCTACGTCGACGTACTCGACAAGAAGTGAGCACGGTACGCGCGATGGCCCCCGCACCGGGGCCGCCGCCGGGCGCCCGGTCCGGCGGCGGCCCCGCCGGGGCGGCCGTCCTGGCACTCCTCCTCCTCATGACCGCGCTCGTCGGCATGTGGCATCTGACCCAGGGGACGTCGGGCGTCGGCGTCGGCGACCTGGTGCGCCATCTCGCCGGGGAGGGCGACAGCGCCCAGGGGGCGCCCGTGGGCGAGATCCTCACCGGCTCGCGCCTGCCGCGTCTGTTCGCGGGCGTCGCTGTCGGCTTCGCCCTCGGCTGCGCGGGGGCACTGCTCCAGTCCGTCACCCACAACACGCTCGCCTCACCGGACACCCTCGCGGTCACGTCCGGGGCCTACTTCACCCTCGCGCTCGTCGCCGCCCTCGGCCTGACCGTCCCGCTGTGGGCGTCGGGCGCCGTCGCCTTCGCGGGCGGTCTTGTCGCGGCGGCGCTCGTGCTGCTCCTGTCGGGCCGCGCGGCGGGTACCTCGGGCACCCGCCTCGTCCTCGCCGGATCGGCGACGGCCATGGCCCTGGACGCGGCGACCGGGACGTTCCTCATCCTGTTCGACCAGAACACGACCGGTCTCTTCGCCTGGGGAAGCGGCTCGCTGGCGCAGTTGAACATCGACGCGTCGGTACGCGCCGCCCCTCTCGTCGCCGTGACGCTGTGCCTCGCTCTGGCGCTGTCCCGGCGGCTGGACGTGATGCATCTCGGCGACGACGCCGCGTCGACCCTCGGCGTGCCGATCCGGAGCACCCGTGTGACCGCCGTGATCTGCGCGGTGCTGCTGACCAGCACGGCGGTGACCCTGGCGGGTCCGATCGGCTTCGTCGGTCTCGGCGCCCCTGTCCTCGCCCGGCTGATCGCGGGACGTGTCCACGCCCTGCGCCGGCACCTCTTCCTGATCCCCGCGGCCGGGCTGCTCGGCGCGCTGCTGATCCTGCTCGCCGACGCGGCCCTGCGGGCGGTCCAAGGGGCGGACGGGGCCGCTTCCATCCCCACCGGCGTGCCGACCGCGCTGCTCGGCTCCGTCGTGATCGTGGTCCTCGCCCTGCGGCTGCGTGACACGGGGCAGCTCCGGCAGCCCCCGCGTGCGAGGGTCGCCGCACGCTCGCGCCGCGCCTTCCTCCTCGTCACGTCCGGCGCGGCCGTACTCCTTGCCGCAGCGGCCCTCGTGGCCGTCCTCGCGGGAAGCCTGTGGCTGCGGACCGGGGACATCGTGCTGTGGTTCCAGGGCGCGGCTCCGGACCTGGTGGGCCAGGCGCTCGACGACCGGGTCCCGCGCGTGACCGCCGCGATCCTGGCCGGTGCGGCGCTCGGACTGGCCGGCTGCGTCGTGCAGGGCGCGGTGCGCAATCCGCTGGCGGAGCCCGGGGTGCTCGGCATCACGGCGGGCGCCGGTCTCGGCGCGGCGAGCGTCGCGACCTCGGGTCTGTCCGGTGGTCGGACGGTACTCGTCGTGGTGGCGGTCGCGGCGGGGCTGGTCACGTTCGCGGTGATCGCCCTGCTGGCCTGGCGCGGTGGTTTCCTGCCCGACCGGTTCGTACTGATCGGCATCGGCATGGGGTACGGCCTCAGCGCGGTCACCACCTTCCTGCTGCTGCGCGCGGACCCGTACAACACCCCCCGGATCTTCACCTGGCTCTCCGGTACCACCTACGGCCGGACGTTCCCCGACGTCGTCCCGGTCGCGGTGGGCCTGGCTCTCGCCCTTCCCGTTCTGCTCTCCCTGCGCGGCCGGCTCGATCTGCTCGCCGTCGACGAGGACACCCCGCGCGTCGTCGGGGTCAGGGTGGAACGCACCCGCCTCACCGCTCTGGCGATCGCCGCGGTGCTCGCGGCGCTCAGCGTGGTCGCCGTCGGTGTCGTCGGCTTCGTGGGGCTCGTCGCCCCGCACCTCGCCCGTTCCCTGGTGGGCGCCCGGCACGGCCGTTCGATCCCGGTCGCGATGCTGCTCGGTGGTGTGCTGGTGTGTGTGGCGGACGCCCTCGGCCGTACGGTCGCCGCCCCCGCGCAGGTGCCGGCGGGCCTCATGATCGCGCTGGTCGGCGGACCGTATTTCGTGTGGGTGCTCCGGAAGTCCCGCGCATGAGCTCACGGCGGGGGGGGCGGGGTCCGCGCCCACGGGTTCGGCCCCTCCCCCTCCCTTTGCCTCTCCCCCCTCTCTTTGCCTCTCGCCCCGCCATCCCGCCAGGAGACCGGAATGCCGCCCCATCAGGAACCGCCCACGCGCCCCGCTGAGCCCGAGCGCTCCGTGGAGAACGTCGTCATCCCCTACGAGCCCGACGCCCCACCGGCCCGGCTGGCGCGGCTCGTCGGCGACGAGGTGTCGGAGCGCTGGCGTGCCGTCGACCGCTCCGCCCACACACCTCGCCTCGTGGTCGTTCCCGGAGACGACGGTGAGGAGTGGACGGCTGCGGCGCTCGTGACAGCACGCCCGAACACCGCCTATCTGAAAATCGTCGACGCCGTCGGCGACGTGCGGGCGGCCGTGGCGGCGGTCGTCGCCCTCGCGGACCGCCGAGGGCTCGCACAGGTCAAGTGGGAGGGGTGGACGGCGCGCGCCGAGGACGTCGCCGCCACCGGTTTCACCGTTCTGGCACCTCCGCTGACGCAGGCGGAGGGCGCGGCAGGACCAGCTGCCGGATACGTCCGCTGGCTGCACGAAGGCGTCATCACCGCACCCCCGTACTACGGGCAGACCACGCACTTCACCTGCGGAGCCGTCACCGCCCTGGTCGCACAGGCGCACGCGGGGACGGTGGAGTGGGAGGCACTGGACCGGCAGGCGGAGCTGACGCTGTGGCGCGATGCCACCAACTTCCTCGCGTGCGAGCCCGTCGGACTGGGCGTCGCCGTGCGCCGGGCCTGGCCCTCGTCCCCGGTCAGGGTCCACCTGGACGTCGACCGGCCGGTGCTGCTCGACCACTACCCGGAGAAAGACCGGGAGTGGCGCGCTCTGCTCCAGCGCGCCTCCAGGGAGGACGCGGAGCGCACCGGTGTCCCCGTCGACCCGGGCCGTCTCTCCATGAGCGCGGTACGCGACTCGATCGGCCGGCGCGAGCATGTGCTGCTCCTGCTCTCGCTCGCCGGGATGCAGGGATTCGACGTGCCGCACTGGGTGCTCTGTCACGGCGTCGTACCCGGTGCCATCGTGATCGAGGATGCCTGGACCAACGCGACCACGGGTGACTCCTGGGTCGACGCCCATCTCCTGCCGGTGCCCGACTCGTCGCTCGACATGATGTCGGTCCTGTCGCCGGAGGGCTTCCGCGGTGCGGTGACCATCGGCCCTCCGCGAGAACGGGACGCGGCGCCACTCCCGTGAACGAACACCCTGACCCCCCGTGCCGACACTCCGGGAAGGAAGCGACAGCCATGGAGATCCGGCCCACGACCGATGAGGACCTGGACGTCTTCGTCACCACCGTCCACACGGCGTTCGGGCACTTTCCGCAAACCCCGATCGCGGACGGGGGACGCTGGTGGTCGGCGCTGGAGATGGACCGCGGCCTGCTCGCCCTGTCCGCGGACCGCCGCCCTGTGGGCACCGCCGCCGCGTACTCCTTCGAACTCACCCTGCCCGGTCGGCACATCGCTCCGGTCACCGCGGTGAGCGCGGTCGGTGTCCTGCCCTCGCACCGCCGGCGCGGCGTACTCAGCGCGCTGATGCGGCGGCAGCTCTCCGAGGTGCGTGCCCGGGGGGAGTTCCTCTCGGTGCTGCTGGCTTCCGAAGCTCCGATCTACGGCAGGTTCGGCTACGGACCGGCGACCTTCACCACCCGGCTGACGGTCCCGCGCCACCGGGCCGCCCTCGCTGTGCCACGGGCCCGTGCGTCGGCCGGCGCACCGGCGTCCGACGCGGACAGCGGCACGGTCGAGGTGATGCGGCGTGCCGAGTGCGGCAGGATTCTCGAAGAGGTGTACGACCGGTACCGCCGTGCCCAGCCCGGTGCGCTGTCCCGGCCGCACCGCTGGTGGGCGCTGGGCGCGGGGCAGCCGCCCGTCTCCCCGGCACCGCGCTACATCGCGGTCCACCGGGACGCCGACGGGGTGGCGGACGGGTACGCCAGCTACTCGACCGGCGAGGGCGGCACCTTGACGGTCGACGAGACCATCGCCACCGATGACGTGGTCTTCACGGCCCTGGCCCGTTTCGTACTCGGCCACGACCTGGTCTCACAGGTCGTGTTCCGGCACGTCCCGCCCGGGCATCCGCTGCGCTGGCAGCTCGCGGACTTCCGCGCCGGCGAGGTCGGCGATCACACCGACTGGCTGTGGGTCCGTCTCCTCGATGTGCCCCGCGCCCTGACCGCACGCGGCTGGTCCACGGACGGCGACCTCGTCCTCGACGTGGACGACCTGTTCCTCGGTGAGCACGGCCGCTATCTGCTGACCGTCCGCGAGGGCAGGGCGGACTGTGTCCCCACGGACCGGCAACCCGATCTGTCGCTGGACATAAGCGACCTCAGCTCGCTCTACCTGGGCGGCATCGCCCCCAGTACGCTCGTCCGCGCCGGACACGTCCAGGCCTGCCGTCCGGGCGCCACCGCACGCGCGGACGCGATGTTCCGCACCGAGCACCCGCCGCACTGCCTGCACTGGTTCTGAGCCCCGCCCACCGCGAGCCCACAGCAGCCGACCGGTGTCCTGCCACACCGCGTCCGTGAGCCCTTGGACCGTGTCCTGTGCGGTGAGGCGGACGAGCCGCCTGCGGCAGCCCGGAGCGGAGGCGAAGGCTTCCCTTGGCACACCGCCCCACCATCAAAATATGGCTTTGACGGCGGTTCCTCCCCCCGAAAGCCTCCAGCAGCCGCCGTAAAGGACGCGCCACAGCCACTCACCCTCGTCCGGCCGGCGTTGCGGACCAGGAAGCGCGGCAGGGCGTACTCGGCCGGGGTGGGCTGGGCGCTGCGGGCGCCCCTGCGCACCGTGGGCGTCGTCTCGTCCCGTTCCAGGTCGCCGTGGCGCGGCGGCGCGCGCCGGGGCAGCACGTCCGCGGGGCAGGTGCGGCGCAGCACGGTGGTGATCCCGGCGACGACCTCGTCGATGTGGAACGGTCTGGTGATGTAGCCGTCGCCGAACCCGAGCGCGCCGACGACTTCGGCGGGTGCGTCCCGCGCGGTGGCGAAGACGGTGCCCGCCTCGGGCGGCGCCGACCGCCGTTCGCGCCCGGGTTCGCGGCCGTCGCCGTCCGGCAGTATCACGTCGAGCAGCACGGCGTCCGGGCGGACCGTTCGGCGAGGTGGCGTGCCTGGCAGACGGTCGCGGCGGTCGACACGTCGACTCGTGGAAGCGCAGGGCGATTGGACAGGACGCCGGCGATGCTCGGCTCGTCCTCCACGACGAGGACCCGCGCCCCTCGAACGTCCCCGCGGGGCGGTTGGCTCGACCCGGTCGTGCGCGCAGTATCGGCCGGCGCCGCACGGTGCGGGCGGATCGAAGCCGGGAGTTCCTTGTGGAACCTGGCAGTCACGTGGGAGTCCTGGGGATCGTCCGGAAGTCCTGGGAGTTGGCCGGGAGTCCTGGGAGTTGGCCGGGGATCACCGTTCCGGTCTCCCCGCCGGGGTACCGCCCGCTCGATGCCGGGCCCCGGGCCGGGTACGGGCCCTGGTCGGCCTCTCCCCCGTCCCCCTCCTGGCCAGGGACCAGGCCGGTCACAGGTCCGCGCCGAGCAACGCGGTCACGGGTCACGGGTACCACCGGCGACCCCCGTCCCGCACCGACGATGCCCACGGCGCCCCGTGGCGACATGGGCGCCTGGCCCACCCCGGATCTGGGCACCCTGCCGTCGGAGTACGGATTGAGGAACTTCAACCTGGACGCGATCATCGCACCGACCCGCAAGGCGACGTGGTTCACCCCTACGACCCGCGCGCGGGACGGGCCAAGGAGATCATTCCTATGTCGCTCAGGAACAATACGGACCACGGCTGTCCCGGTCCCCGGGCCCTGGTGCGCGGATTGGCGACTGGGCAGGTAGTTTGCTCGAATGAGTCTTCTCGATGATGTGGCCGAGCGTGACGGCTGGCGGTGCTGGGTGTGCGACGAACCCGTCGACCCCGACACGTCGGTGAACGACCCGCTGGGGCCCAGCGTTGACAGCCGGACCTCCGACCGGAAGGCCAAGGTCGCCGAGCGGCTCGCGCACCGCGGGTGCAACTCCCGCAAGGGCGCGGTCAAGGTGGTCATCGACTGGCCGGACCGCCTGTACGTGGTCGAACCCGCGCCGCTGATCGCCGTTGCCGCGAGGCTGGAGCGCAAGGGGGGCCGCGAGACGGTGGGCCGTTGTCCGACCAGGCAGGACGCCCAGGAAGCAGCGGAGTGGCTGGTGGACCGCTTCTCCCGGCTCGTACCGGGGCTGCCGGTGACCGCCGCCATCGAGGCGGGCGGCGGCCAGTTCCTCGTCATCCTGACCACCGGCCGCCGCTGACCGAGGATCACCAGCGCACGTTCACGCCGAGCCGAACGGCCGCCCTCTACTGGGACCGGGCTGTCCCGGCACGAGCGGACCCGCGGGCATGGTTCCGTTCCTGCCGACCCCGGTCAGTGGTGCTGTCGGCGCTTTGATGCGGGACTATTCTCTACATAACGCTTGCATCTGCAATGACAGGTCGCTCGACGCCAAAGGGGACGGAAGGCCCGAGCGGTCCGCACCCCGCCCCGGGCCGGCCGGCGGTCCTGGTCCCGCGCCCGGTTCCGGTTACGGTCTGATCGGTATGCGTGAACGTGTCGGGCTGCACGGCGGGTCCCTGGAGACGGGCCGGCGCGAGGGACGGGGCTACCGGGTCACGGCCCGCCTGCCGCTGCCGGACGAAGAGGGAGCACTGCGGTGAACGGGACGACACACGGTACCGGCGGAATGACAGAGGGTGCGGCTGCGGTGAGCGGGATGACGGAGGGTGCGGGCGGGGCGGGTGCGGCAGGTGCGGGTGCGGCGGGGTCCGTCATCCGTGTGCTGATCGCGGACGATCAGCTCCTGGTCCGCCGCGGCCTGGTGCTCATGCTCGGTCCCGAACCCTCCGTCGAGGTCGTCGGCGAGGCCGCCGACGGCGCACAGGCCGTGGAACTCGCACAGCGGCTGCGGCCCGACGTCACCGTCATGGACATCCGCATGCCCGTCCTGGACGGCATCGCCGCAACAGAACAGCTCACCCGGCAGGTGCCGGACTGCCGGGTACTGGCACTGAGCACCTTCGACATGGACGAACACGTGGTCGCCGCGCTGCGCGCGGGCGCCTGCGGCTTCCTGCCCAAGGACATCTCACCCGAAGAACTCGTCACCGCACTGCACGTGGTCCACACCGGCGAAGCGGTGGTCGCCCCCCGCCTGCTGACCCGCCTCATCTCCTCCTACGTCACAGTCCCCCAACGCCCCGCGACGCCCGCCGCCGGGACCAGACCCACGGGCGTCCCGGACGGGCTGACGCCCCGCGAGCGGGAAGTGTGGCGGCTGATCGCCGCCGGCCTGGACAACACCGGGATCGCCGCGGAGATGTTCATCAGCCCGTCGACGGTGAAGAACCACATCACCGCGCTCTTCGCCAAACTCCAGGTCCGCGACCGGGCACAGGCAGTGATCGCCGCATACGAAGCAGGCCTGGTCAGAGCAGGCGAACGCGAATAACGAGAACCACCCCCGGCAAAGGCGACACACTCACCCGACGCTGGGCAGGTGGCGCGGCGCCTTACGGACCTGCGCCGCCTGCTCGAAGGCGTACGCGTAGCCGAGGAGCCTGGCGTCGCTCGCCTTCGTGCCGAGGAAGGTCACACCGAGCGGGAGTCCCTTCGCGGTGTACCCGGCGGGGACGCTGATCTGGGGGTAGCCCGCGGCGACCGAGCTGTTGGTCGTGCTGACGAACGGATTGGTGTCCCCCTCCTTGGCCTGGTGGCCGACCTCCGGCGCGGGCAGGCCGGTGGGGGTGACGATCGCGTCGAGCTTCTCCGCCTTCAGCACGTCGTCGATCGAGCGGCGGGCGAGGTCGGTGGCGGCGGCACGGTGCGCCCGGTACGCCGGGTCCTTGAGGTCGACGCCGTTCTTCTGCGCCTCCGTGAAGTACATCTGGCCGAACCAGTCCATCCGCTCCAGACCGCGGTACTTCTCGTTGTACGCGATGAGACCGGCCAGGTTCTCCGGGTGGGAGCCGGGCGTCGCGGCGAGGTAGGCGTTGATGTCGTGCTTGAACTCGGAGAGCAGCGCCGGCAGCAGATGGCCGAGGAGTTCCTTCGGCTCGGTCACATCGGCGCCCTCCACGACGGTCGCGCCCAGCGCCTTCAGCTTGCGCACGGTCGCCTCGAAGACCCGGTCGACGTCACGGTCCACACCGATGTGGCCCGCGCGCCAGACACCGATGCGCTTGCCGCGCAGCGCACCCCGGTCCAGGATCTCGCCGATGTCGGCGGGCAGGGCTCCGGCGGCGGCAGCGGTGTCCGGGTCGGCCGGATCGGTGCCGGCGATCGCCGCGAGGGTGAGCGCGGCGTCGGTGACATTGCGGGCCACGGGCCCCGGGGTGTCGTGACGGGAGGAGATCGGCACAATGCCGGTACGGCTCGCCACACCCAGCGTGGGCCGCACGCCGACGGTGGACGTCAGGCCCGCCGGGTCGACGATGGAACCGCCGGTGTCGGTGCCGAGCGTCACCGTGGCCAGGTTCGCGGCAGCGGCGGCGGCCGAACCGCTGGAGGACCCGCCCGCGCTGCGGTCCAGGACGTACGGGTTCCGGGTCAGCCCGCCGACCGCGCTCCAGCCCGCGACGGCCCGCGGGTCACGGAAGTTGGCCCACTCCGTCATGTTCGCCTTGCCGAGGATCACGGCTCCGGCCGCGCGCAGCCGCTTCACCACCTCGGCGTCCTGGTTCGGCCGCGCCCCGAGGAGCGCGGCCGACCCGGCCGTGGTCGGCTGGCGGTCGGCGGTGTTCATGTTCTCCTTCAGCAGCACCGGAATCCCCTCCAGCGGCCCCCGCGCCCCATCCGTACGACGCCTCCGGTCGCTGTCCCGCGCGATGCCCTTCGCGTCGGGGTTGACCGTGACCACGGCCCTGAGCCTGGGGTTCAGGGCGCGAATCCGCTTCAGGTACAGGTCGGTGAGCTGCTCGGAGGTGAGCCGCTCGCGGTCCATCGCCCGCTGGATGTCGAGGATGGTCATCCGCTCCAGGTGCGCCTCCCGCACCGTGGTGGGCCGGGGTTCGGCTCGGGTGGTCGTCATGGCCTGAGCTGCCAGGGGGGCGGTCAACCCGATGACCGCAGCGGCCACCAGGGCGCAGTGCGTGGTCCGGATGGTCGGTCGCACAGTGGCTCCTTACTCCCAAACGCGCGGCTTCCCTGCCGTTATGGCTGGTCAGCGGCGCGCCGTACGGCTTCATGGAGCAGAAACAGTAGGTTCGGCGGGATCGTCGCCGACAGTGAGCAGGCTCCTGATTCACCGGATTCGTTCTGGGACTCCGGGGGGAGGCGCCCCTGGGACCCCGGCTGTGGACGGCCTCACACGGGAGGGGGGACGTCATGACGGCCCGCCCGCCCGCACGCCCGGGGCGCATCGTCACCATCACCGACCCGGACGCCGCGCGGTACGGCGTCACCTGCACCCAGGTGCCCGAGCGCAGCCCGGAGCGGCTGACCGCACACGGCCGGCTCGCGGCCCGGGGGGCCGACCGCGCGTCCCGGTCGGCGAAGTACTGCCACCGGCCCAGGCGCCCCGCGCGCACACCGACAGCGAGCGGGGCAGCATCCCCGGGAGATCCTTCTGCGCCCCCTGAGACCTGCGGAGCACCGAGGGTGCGCGGAGGGCCGACGTCACGCGTGCTCAAGGCCACGCGCCTCGTCACATCGGCCCTGTCCCACCGGGGAAGATTCCGGGGGCCGCCGCATCCTGGGGGTGAGCTCTGCCGCTACCCCTTGCCGGTACGTCTCCAGCAGCCGCCGTAAAGGACGCACAACAACCGTCCTGCCAGAGTCAGAGTCGTCGCCAAGACCTTGGAACTCGTCGGTACTCCGCTGCCGGTGCCACCGAGTACGGCGTCGGCCTGCCCGGCTCGCACAAGGCGAGTGTCGGGAAGCAGTCCAGCGGCAAGGGGGACCGGTGGCACCGGGACCGGCCGGCGAGGCGGACAGGTCCGGCAACCGCTACGCGGGCGCGTGGACGATCAGATACGCACTCGTTGGCCCGGACCGTGCGGTCCGGGCCAACCTCGTCTCGCGGGTTACGCGCCGTCAGCGGGCCTGGCCCGCGGGGACCTCGTCCTGCTCCGAAGCCTGTCCGGGAGTCCGGTGACCGTCGGAGTCCTGCGGTGCGGCAGGCGGAGCCGGGCGGGCGCCCCCGTCGAAGGCGGCACCGAGCACGACCACGACGGCCGCGCCGACGAGGATCAGAGAGACACCCCAGGTGGCGTTGGTCGCGCTGGCGCCGACGATGGCCAGGGCTGCCAGCGGGGCCAGACCGCCCGAGAGTGCCGCGCCGAGTTCCCGTCCGGTGCCGACCCCGCTGACCCGGACGTCCGCCGGGAACTGGCGGGAGAGGAAGGCCCCCTGCGGGGCGAACATCATCGGCGCCAGCACGCCCGTCGCGATGATCAGACAGACCCAGATCACCACGGAGTTCCGCGTGTCGAGCAGGACGAAGAACGGGAAGGCGAAGAGCGCCGAAGCGACGCCGCCGACCGCGAGCACCTTACGGCTGCCGAAGCGGTCGCTGGCCCAGCCGAAGAGCGGCACGGAGACGATGGCGGTGGCACTGGCCAGGGTGACGCCGAACGCGCCGACGCTCGCCGAGACGTCCTGGAAGTCCGAGAGATAGGCCAGCGAGAAGGTCTTGAAGATGTAGCTGAGGGCGTTGTAGCCGAGCGAGACGGCCAGCACCACGAGGAGGCTGCGCCGCTGCTCGCGCAGCAGGGTGACGAACGGCATCCGGGGGGCCGTGTCCTGCTCCTTCTTCTTGTCGCGCTGGAAGTCGGGCGACTCCGGCACCCGGCGTCGCACCCACAGCCCCACACCCGCGAGGGCGAAGCTCGCGACGAACGGGACGCGCCAGCCCCAGTCCAGCAGCACGTCCTCGTCCATGGTGGTCAGCACCGTGACCGTCAGTGACGACAGCAGGAGTCCGAGGTTCAGCCCCAGGGCAGGCCAGGCGCCCTGCCGGCCGCGCCGGTTCTCGTCGGCGTGCTCGTAGGCGACCACCGCGGCGCTGGCGTACTCGGCTCCGGAACCGAGGCCCTGCAGGATGCGCAGGACCACCAGGGCGGCGGGCGCCGCGACGCCGATGCTGTCGTACGTGGGCAGCAGTCCGATCAGTCCGGTGGAGACGCCCATCAGCACGAAGGTGATGATCAGTACGTTCCGTCGGCCTATGCGGTCGGCGAGGTGACCGAACAGGATGCCGCCCAGCGGGCGGGCCAGGAAGCCCGCCGCGAAGGTCGCGAAGGCGGCCATGGTTCCGGCCGTGTCGTCGGTCTGCGGGAAGAAGATCTTGCCGAAGACCAGTGCGGCCATGGAGGCGTAGAGATAGAAGTCGTACCACTCCAGCGCGGAACCCACGATGGTGGCGGTGGCGACGCGGCGGCGGGCGGTGGCGGGGGGAGGTCCGGAGTCCGGCGCGTCTGTCTGCGGGTGCTTCGCCATGTGCTGTCCTCGATCACCTTTGAAAGAGCAAAGAGCGGGGTGGAGCAGAGAAAGGGGAAGTGGGGGGCGGAGTCTGCGTCGGTCGGGGAGGGGCGGTCAGGTCGCAGCGGACTCTTCGCGTGCGGCCCGGGCCGCGTCCTCGTGACCGAGTTGCTCGAAGACGTCGGCCGCGATCCTGCTCCCGATGTGGAGGCTCGACGTGGCCGCGGGGGAAGGCGCGTTGAGCACGTGGACGGCGCGCGGGGTGCGGTTGATGATGAAGTCGTCGACGAGTTGCCCGTCCGCCGTGACCGCCTGTGCACGTACGCCGCTGCCGTGCCGTCGCATGTCCCGGCTCTCGATCGCCGGGACCAGGCGGCGGACTTCGCGGACGAACAGGGGCCAGACCAGCGAGCGGGTGATCTCGGTGACCCCGTGCCGCCAGAAGCGCCGGGCGAGACCGCGCAGGGCCGGGTCCCGCAGCAGTTCGCCCAGCAGGCGGGGTTCGACGTCGCGCCAGCGGTAGCCCTCCCGGGCCAGCGCGGGCACGGCGTTGGGGCCCACGTGGACCGTGCCGTCGAGCATGGGGGTGATGTGCACGCCGAGGAAGGGCAGCTCGGGGTCGGGCACGGGGTACACAGGGTTGTTGATCAGCCCGCGGCGCCCCGGCCTGACCTCCGCGTACTCACCGCGGAAGGGCATGATCCGCACCGTCGGGCGGTCACCGGCCGCCGCCGCGATCTTGTCGCTGTGCAGCCCGGCGCAGTTGACGAGGATCCGTGCCCGCAGCTCCTCGCGGGGCGTGCGGATCACTGTCCGGTCGCCCTCGGTATCGAAAGACAGGGCCGGCGACTGGGTGCGCAGCTCGGCGCCGAGTTCGGTCAGCTCGGCGGCGAGCGCGCGGCACACCTGGCCGAAGTCGGTCATCGCGGTGTCCGCGACGGACAGCGCGGCCACTCCGGCGACGTGCGGCTCCCGCTCGGCGAACTCACCGCGGCTCAGTCGCCGCACGGTCACGCCGTTCGCCCGGCCGCGCTCCGCGAGTGCGTCCAGACCGGGGAGCTGGGCCGTGGAGGTGGCCACCACGAGCTTGCCGGTGCGCTTGACGGGCACGTCGTGCTGCTCGCAGTACCGGATCATCTCCTCGCCGCCGGCCCGGGCGAGCCGGGCCTTGAGGGAGCCGGGCGCGTAGTACAGGCCGCTGTGGATCACGTTGCTGTTGTGCCCGGACTGGTGGGCACCCCAGTGCGCCTCCTTCTCCAGGACCGTGACGGAGAGGTCGGGACCGGTACGCAGCAGCGCTCGGGCCGTGGCGAGCCCGAGCAGCCCTCCTCCGATGACGGCGACGTCGATGGCACGTGACATCCGGCAGCTCTTTCTGGTGGCGTGGACGCATGGCGCGAACGCGTGGTCCGCAGTGGCTGTATACATTCAGCCCGACGAGTGGCGAATGTATACAGTCGCTGCGGGGGAGCACAAGGGATAGAGTGACGAAGTGACGCGAGCAGCCCGGACCCCCAGCAGCACGAGCAACAGCGCCGGCGTCATCGCCGAACGGCTACGCAGCTCCATCCGCAACGGCGGACTGCTTCCGGGCACCCATTTGGTGCAGGAGAAGCTCGCGACCGAGTTGGAGGTCAGCCGCATCCCTCTGCGCGAGGCCCTGCACACGCTCGCCGCCGAGGGCCTGATCGAAGTGGTGCCGCAGCGCGGCATGCTCGTCGCCGAACTCAGCCACGGCGAGATCGCCGAGCTCTTCGAGCTGCGCCTCCAGCTGGAGCCGTACCTGTCCGAGGAGATCGTGCGCGGCTGTCGCGACCGGGACATCGACGCACTCCAGGAACTCGCCGACGAGATGCGCCGCCAGGGCGCCGACGCCACGGTGCGCGCCTCTCTCAACTACGAGTTCCACCAACGCGTGTACGCCCTGTCCGAGCGCAGACTCACCCTGCGCTTCATCGACCAACTGCTGCACCTGGTCGAGCCGTACAGCCGACGCTGGGTGCGTTCGGGCCACGACCTCGAACGCATCGACGACGAACACCAGCAGATGGTCGACGCGTTGCGCAACCGCGACGCCGCGGCCCTGCGCCGCGCAATCACCGCACACGTCGAAGGCGGCCGTGATCACGTCATGGCCGCACAGCGGAAGAGCTGACCCCCGGTAGTGCTGTGTCAGGTGATCCGGTCATGTCGGGTATCTGGTCAGTTCGCCGATACCTCCGATCCCGGCCCCTGCCCCTGAGGTTGGCCGGCCTGTCCGTACAGCGGCAGCGCCGCTCCGGCACGGGGCCGGCACCGCGTGACGACCGGACAGGACGCCGCGCACGTAAGGTCGGTGCCCCTGCGGGTGTGATCAATCCGCTGGGATGGGTTGCCCACCCGCAGAGCCCGCTGAATCCGCCGGCCCAGGAAATTCGGCAACCTGGTCCGGGCATCCGCAACGGCGGCCGAAGGAACCTTGGCACCAAACGCCCCTGGCACCCGGATATCCCCGTCCTCCGGCAGCAGGATCCCGGCCGCCGTCGCCACCGCCTCGGAATCCAGTACCTCGTCCTGACCGGTCACCCACGCCGGATCCGACCCGTGGATCACGGTATCGGCGCACGCCATCCGCCTCACGAACCCCTTGAACGGGATAAAGCCGAACTCCTCTCCCAGGAGCGCGTGTGCCTTCACCGGGTTACGCAGAGCGGCCTTGACCTCCTCGGACACCGCGTCCCGCCTCAGGAAAGCCCTCGCCTCGGCGCCGAGTAACCCGACCCATCCAGCCCGGTGACGGCTCGCCGGTGATTCGTGACCACGTGGGCCACAACGTCCCCAGCCGTCCAACCAGGACACGGAGACGCGGCCTTCCATCCACCTTGCGGGCAATTAATGATCAACTCCCCGAAACGCTCCGCGATCCGCCCATAAAGCTCCGGCACTGAAGACGCCGCTTCACTCCTCCGCTCCGGTGTCAGCCCATGTCACCGAGCCGACCCCGTCATCGACCGGTCAGGCCCGTGACACGGCCGGCCGCCCTGTCACCCTGCTCGCATTCGCCCCTGCGGACCGGATCTCCGCAGGCACGACCCCCGCGGACATACCCGACCCCGTCCGAGGCAGCGGTTCGGGGCGGCCCGTCGCACGTCACGGACACCAGGAACAGCCGGCTCCCACCAGGACGGCCGGAGACTGCAATCGGCGAACGACCCACATCAATCCGCCAGGCCATCACCGGCTGTTCACCCCTGGACCGGCGGGAGACCCGTACACACTCCGCCTCTTCGGCCGCTCCGTCCACCGACCCGTCGATGTCACCACAGCCACGCCGACTACCCCTGCCGGTACGCCTCCAGCAACCGCCGTAAAGGACACACCATAGCCCCACACCACAAGAGCCAGCTGGAGCCGTAGAAGGGAGGGAAGTCTCAGCACGGGAGCATGCGTGTCGGGCCAAGCTCGGGACCAGCTTGAACACTCGCCCGCCCTCGACCTGCCGGCAGCGGGCCCTCTTGTGAGTGAACGCTCCTTCGCCGATCACGCGGGAGCACGACGGTGCGCGGATCGTCGCACTCCCGGTCCCGGCGGCTTCGGCGGGCCTTCAGCCGCCGACGGGCCTGAGATACAAGCAGCCCCCCGACCCGACGGTCCAGGGGCTGTCGTGTTGGTGGATTGTTGACACAACTCTGTGGCCTGCGGGTGGCGTGCTATTGAGAACAGTGCCTGCACTGGTCAAGCGGGCGCACGAGCACAGTAGGGGGCCGACTGGGACGCCGGCCGTCCGAACTGATCAAAGCGCGCCGCTGGGAGGGCGGGGTCCGGGTTCGGCGGGTGCTCCGGAGGTGAGGCGCGTGATGTCGACGGTGCCGGCTCCGGTTCGTGGTTCGGGGATGAGCGCCCATAGGGCTGCCAGTGCGATGAAGGTGGCGAGGAGGGCGGCTGCTCCTGTGCGGCCTTGTGCCCAGGGGGAACGGAACCGGATGGGGTCTTCGACGAGCGTCTTGGAGACGGCGGCGGCTGCGATGGATACGCCGAGGATGAGGGCCGTACGGCTCCAGCCGGCCATGCCGAGGCGTTCCTCGCTGAGGATCAGGTAGACGGGCCAGTGCCACAGGTAGAGGCTGTAGGAGATCAGGCCGAACCAGCGCAGGGCGCGCGTGCCGAGGATCTGTCCGAGGGGGGTGCGCGGGGCCCGGGCGAGGCAGGCGATCAGCAGGGCCGCGGCCAGTGCGTGGAGGAAGAGCCCGCCGTGGAAGAGCGAGGGGGAGTTCTGTCCGTCGGCGGTGATCCAGTAGGCGCCGATCCCGCAGGCCAGGATGAGGGCCCACCATCCGGCCGTTCGTTCGCTGATGCGGGCCAGGAGGCGAACCGCGGGGGCGGTGGCCATGAGTGCGCCGAGGAGGAGGGAGAAGGCGCGGGTGTCGGTGCCCTCGTAGACGCGGGTGGTGTCGACCGGGTTGGTGAGGGCGATCATGGCGATCAGTGAGAGGGCGGCGCCGGTCACGGCCACCGCGGCGACGCACCGGTCTCCGTGCCGGCCGCGGGCCGCGAGGCCGATCACCAGCGGCCACAGGAGATAGAACTGCTCCTCGACGGCGATGCTCCACAGATGACCGAAGACCCGGGTGTCGCCGGCCTGCCAGTAGCCGACCTGGTCGGCGATGAAGTGCCAGTTGGTGAGGTTCGACAGCACCCAGGGGGTGTCGTCGAGGGCGTGGCGGAGCAGGACCGGCGGGCCGAAGGTCCACAGGAGCAGCAGGGTGCCCGCGATCATGACGGCGAGCGCGGGAAGCAGTCGGCGTGCGCGCCGTCCCCAGAAGCCGGGGAGGTCGATGCGGCCGTTGCGTGTCCGTGCCTCCCTCAGCAGCAGACCGGTGATCAGGAAGCCGGACAGGACGAAGAACAGGTCGACACCGAGGAAGCCGCCGTTGAAGTGGCCGGCGTGGAAGAACAGCACGCCCAGGACGGCGAGCCCCCGCAGTCCGTCGAGAGGGGCGATGTGCCGCCCGGCGGGTGACGGCGGAGCCGTGGTCCGGGAGCGGGAGCGTCGGTGGGAGGGGGGCGTCTGGGCGGTCATGGTTCTCCGTCAGGAAGGCCGGGTGCCGCGGCCGGGCATGGGCCGCGGCACCTCTGTGTCGGTGTCCGGTGCGGGCAGGGCCGCTGTGTCCCTCCGCCAGCTACGAGCAGCCGAACTTTCCGTAGACCTTCTCCGCGGTCCATGCCCCTGTGGCCCACTGGTCGGCCGCTGCCGGGGTGAAGGCGTAGAGCGCGTTGAGCTCCTTGCCGAACCACTGCGCGAACGCTGCCGAGCCCTGCTGGCAGGAGTGGATGCCGTCCTTGCTGCGCTGCGCCTTGGCCGCGGCGCTGTCGTTGCCCCATAGCGTTGAGGCATCGAGGAAGTGGACGGTGTCCGGACGCTGGTCGGCGACGTTCTTGGCCGACTTCGGCGCGGCGTTGATCGCGGCCGCGTGGGGCTTGTAGAAGTCGTCGATCTTGAAGGGGGGTGCGGACACGATGACGAGTTCGGCGCCCGCGTCGTTCACGGTCTCGGCCAGGCGCTCGTAGGCGGCGCGCTGCTCCTGTGGAGTACCCCAGTCGAAGGTGGTGATCTGGTAGGCGACGACGTCCGGCTTGAACGAGGCCAGTTCTTTGGGAAGTGATTCCCAGGTCGGGGCGGCCATCTCGCCGATGACGCCGCCACCACCGGCGGCGGCCATGGACGTGAAGTCCACGCCGCCGGCGGTCATCGCCGCCCCGAGAGCCGGGGCCTGTGCCTCGCCGATGGAGTCGCCCATCCACAGGAGTTTCTTCGGCCCCGTGCCCTTCTTCTCACGGCCGGCGGACGGCTGGTCGCCGGGTGCTGCGGTTGCCGTGGTGGTGGTGCCGGTACGAGCGTTGTCGGCACCACCGCAGGCGGTGAGGGCAAGCCCACTCGTCGCCGCGAGGAGGGCGAGGCCGATGGTGTGCCGACGTCGGGGAGAGAAAGAGTTCGTGCTGTTCATGACTCCAGCGAAACCGGCCGGGTGGGGTGGCCGGGAGGGCTGTCATCGTCTCGTCATGTGCTGGGAGACGTGTCGGCATACGTTGCCGGAGCCCTGGTCACCGAAGCAGCGTCCGGCCGTGCCGGTCGGTGCGGCCAGGAGTGTGGGGCGGGTACGTCCTGTCGAGGACGGCTCCGGCGGTCCGGCCCGGTCCCGTACGGCCGGCGGCATCGATCTCGCGGCGGGAGCGGAGCTCTCGGGCGAGCGCTATGTGGCCCGGGGGAAGCTGAAGGCGTAGCCCTGCTCGGTGAACCATGGGAGAAGCTGTTCCAGGGCCTCGATCGTCTGGGCGCGGTTCCCGCCCCCGTCGTGAAGGAGAACGGTCGGCCCTTTGGGGAGTTGGTTCTTCACCGCGCGGACGATCATGTCGGCGCCGGGCCGGCGGAAGTCGCCGGGGTCGACGTTCCAGCCGAGGTTCCGCATCCCGTGGGCCGCCGCGATCCGGCGACTCGGCGGGGTGAAGGCGCCGCCGGGGGCGCGGTAGTACCAGATGCGGGCTCCGCCGGATGCCTGGTCGATCATCTTTTTGGCGTCGAGGATTTCCTTCTGCTGGTAGGCGACGGGCTTCTTGTCCATGGCGGTGTCGTGGCTGACCGCGTGGTCGCACAGCCGGTGTCCCTCGGCGACGATCCTTTTGACGAGGTCGGGGTGGGCGGCGGCGTTCGGGCCGGTCAGGCAGAAGACGGCCTGGGCCTTGTACCGCTTGAGCAGTTCCAGTGCCTGGGGGGTCCAGCGTGGGTCGGGGCCGTCGTCGAGCGTGAGGTTCACCGTCTTCCCGTTGTCCTCGGACTCCCGGACGATGGCCGGGTCCACGGCGGGTGTGGGCAGGGCGGGTGTGGGCGGGGCGGGATCGGCAGCCGTGTTCGGGCCCGCCGGATTGTCGCTGGTTGCCTTGTCGCCCGTATCCAGCGTCGTGGCGACGGCGGCCGTTCCTGCCAGAACGAGGACCACGGCGGTGGTGACCACCACCCGTCGGACTGGGCGGGCGTGCCGGGCGCTGTGTGTGTCATTGCTCATGGCTCCGACAGAACCGGTCATGGATCGGCAGCGGCCGGTTGTCATCGTTTCATCATGAAGTGCGGGGAAAAGCGTCATACCCTTCGAGCATCCTGGTCGAATACACCCCCTCGCCCCGACTGAGCAGACGGAGAAGTGAGCACCGCCCATGGCACGAGTCCTGCTGATCGAAGACGACCCCGCCGTGCAGAAGGGCGTCTCGCTCGCGCTCGGTCGCCGGGGTCACGACGTGGAGGTCGCCGCCCGGGGCGAGACCGGACTCCTCGCCCTGGAGCGCTACCGGCCCGACCTGGTCCTGCTCGATCTGATGCTGCCGCAGATGAGCGGCCTGGAGGTGTGCCGCCGAATCCGGGAGAGCAAGCAGGTTCCGATCATCATCCTCTCCGCGCGGGGCGACGAGATCGACATGGTCGTCGGCCTGGAGGCGGGTGCCGACGACTACATCACCAAACCGGCCGGCGGCGCGATCATCGAAGCCCGGATGAAGGCCGTCCTGCGCCGGGTCGCACCCGCCCAGGACGCCCAGGAGGCGATACCTCCGGCAGGAGCGGAGCACTACGGCGACCTCACGGTGGACCGCACCACCCTGGTGGTGACCAAACACGGCGCCGAACTGGCCCTGGCCCCGTCCGAGCTCAAGCTGCTGCTGTTCCTGACCGCAGCCCCGGGCCAGGTCTACAGCCGGCAACAGCTGTTGGAGCAGGTCTGGGAGTACGTCTTCTACGGGGACGTCCGACTCGTCGACGCCTGTGTGATGCGGCTGCGCGCCAAGATCGAGAACCATCCGCGCCGGCCAGTGTACGTGCAGACCGTGCGCGGCTTCGGCTACCGCTTCGGACCCGTGGAGTGAACACCCGGCTCTCCTTCCCCCGGGGGCTGCGGGTACGGCTCGTCGCGGCGTTCCTTCTGGCCGCGGCGTTCGGCGCGCTGCTCACCGCGGGCCTCACCTTCCAGCAGGCCCGCTCGGCCATCCTGGAGCGCACCCAGGACTCCGCCGTCGCCGACCTGCGCACCCAGCTCGATTCCCTCGCCCCCGACCTGACCATGCCGCCCAGCAACAACGACCTGCGCGACCTGACGCTCCAGCTCGACCGGGCCGGAGGCGCCCGGGCATGGCGGTCCTCCGCCTCGTACCAGGGCGGCGATCCCGTTCCGGCTTCCCCCGACGCACCACCCGTGCCCCGCGGACTCCGCGAAACCGTCCGGGACACGGGCGAGGCAGCATACGAACGCACCGAACGCGACGGCCGTCCCTGGCTGTCCGTCGGCATGCCCGTCGCCTACACCCATGACCCGACACGACCCACCAGCGCGGGCAAGCTCTCCGGACTCACCGTCTACGCCTCCTTCCCCCTCGACGACGACCAGGCCGACATCGCCGCTCTCGTCACCGCCGCCCGCACCGGAGCGATACCCTCACTCGTCCTCGCCGTCATCCCGGCCCTGTTCGCCGCACGCAGCGTGCTGCGCCCGGTACGACGGCTGCGCAGCGGCGCCGAACGCGTCGCCGCAGGCAGATTCGACACCCGCCTCGACGCCGAGGGACACGACGAACTCGCCGATCTGACCCGTTCCTTCAACACCATGGCCGCGACCCTCCAGAAGGACGACGCCGAACTGCGCCGCATGGAAGCGGGCGCGCGCCGTTTCGCGGCCGACGTCGCCCACGAGCTGCGCACCCCCCTCGCGGCCATGGTTGCCGTCACGGAGGTCCTCGACGAGGACGCCGCGTCCGGCGCCCTGCCCGCCGACACCGCCGACGCCGTCCGGCTGATCAGCGAGGAGACCCGCAAGATCGCCCGGATGGTCGAGGATCTGATGGAGGTGTCCCGTTTCGATGCCAAGGCCGCCGCCCTGGACGCGGAGGATCTGGACCTGCGGGCCATCGTGTCCAAGACCCTCCGGCTGCGCGGCTGGGCCGATGACGAACGCGTCCGCACCGACCTGCCGACCCCGGTTCCGGTACACGCCGACCCCCGTCGTGTCGACGTCGTCCTGGCCAACCTCATCGGCAACGCCCTGCGCCACGGCAGTCCCCCCGTCACCGTCTCCGCCCGAGTCGAGTACGGCAAGGCGGTCGTCACGGTCACCGACCAAGGCCCCGGCATCCCCGGCGACGTGCTTCCCCATGTCTTCGAACGCTTCTACAAAGCCGACGCGGCACGCACCCGCTCGGAAGGCAGCGGCCTCGGCCTGGCCATCGCCCAGGAGAACGTCCTCCTGCACGGCGGCACCCTGACCGCGGGCAACACATCCGGCCGCGGAGCCGTCTTCATCCTCACCCTTCCGCTCGCCGCCTCCCCCCAGGAACAGCGATGACCCACCACCTCCAACGCCGGCACGCCCTCCGCAGCTGCGCTGCCGCCCTGCTCGTCGCTGCGGCCACCGGTTGCGGGATCAGCGCCACCGGACCGGTGCAGGCGGGCGCGCCCGCCTCGGGCATTCCGCAACCCGGCACCGAGAACAGCTCCGTGCGCATCTACTTCTCCTCCCCCTACGGGCCCCGCGCCGTCACCCGCCCCACGGACCGGGCACTCGACCCGCAACAGGCTCTCGACCTGCTCCTGAAGGGCCCTACCCCCGCCGAACGCGAACGCGGCCTGGCCACCCAGGTCCCCTCGATGGGCGGTCGACTCACCGCCACCACGACAACCGGCACCGTCGACGTTTCCATCCCCCTCCAAGTCGCCGCAGACGACCTGGACGTCACGGCCGTCAGCCAAATCGTCTGCACCGCCGCCCACGCCCAGGTCCCAGGCGACAGACCCGCGACCCAGGTCCACATCCGCATCCACGAGAACAACATCCGTACCGAGAATCCGTGGACGGTCCGCTGCGGCCCCAACGGCACCGCGACCCCCGTCAAATGACACCCGGCACGAGCACCTGCCTGCCCCACGTCGCACAGCCACGATCACCAAGAGGCCCCAGGCACCCCAGAGTGTGCAATGCCGTCCACCAGCTCAGTCCTGCCACACACGGGCGCCGTCACCGAGCAGGCCAACCTGGTGGCCACGACCCTCCACCGCACCACCGAGGATCTCTGCGTCTGCCTCAGCGACCGAATCGGCACGCTCCAGGGCATCCACACCGTGGAGACGGCGCTGACGCTGCGCCAGATCAAACAGTTCGCCTGAGACAGCACGGCCGACTCCCATGCGGCGCGGGGCGCGCGACCATGTGCGCCGCGGCGCGGCCACGCACGTCGCCGAACGAGCTCCGGCTGGTCCTTGGTTCCCCAGGCTCCGAAGGGATCGCCGCGTCGCCTCGACGGCGGAAAACCGAGAGCGACTACCCCTGCCTGTACGTCTCCAGCAACCGCCGCAAAGGACACACCCTAGCCGCCCCTTTCGGAGGCTTCGGCAGACCGTCGCCGCGGAGACCAGGGGGCCTGCGGGGGCGAGGAATCCAGCCTCGCTCATGGCGGTAGGACGGCTGTCCGGGACCTCTGGGCCGGGATCGCTTCGGCCGTCCGGGCGGCGGCCGGTCAGCTCAGCGGACAGCGGCCTTCAACGCGGCCACGGGGTTCGCGGCCATCTCGGGGTTCAAACGTTTGCCCGTCTCGATGATGCGGCGCCCCTGCGCCAGGTCCCGTGGCCTGTCGACGGTGAGGAGGGCCACGAGTGCTCCGTCACACAGCCACAGCACCGACCAGGTGGGGTCCGCGGGACTGCCGCGCCACAGAAGCGTGTCGGCGTCCCGGTGGTCGCCCGCGTACTGCACGTACCGGCCGAACTGCTCGGACCAGAAGTACGGCACCGGGTCATGGTTCTCCGGAGGCTGGGGCATCGGTCCGGTCGGCCGGTGACCGTGCGAGACCGTACGGGCGATGATGTCGGCGGCGGCCGTTCGGGGGCCCTGGAGTGCGTTGTCCCAGTGGTGCACCAGCAGCCGTCGGCCGTAGCGTGCCGAGGGGAAGGAGGCGCAGTCCCCCACGGCGTACACGCCGGACAGGCAGGTGCGCAGGCGAGTGTCGGCGGTAATGGCCCCGTCCGGGCCGGTCCCGATCCCGGAGCCGTCGAGCCAGCCGGTGGCCGGCCGGGCGCCGATGCCCACGACCACGGCGTCCGCGGGAACGCGCCGGCCGTCCGCCAGGACGACGGCGCCGGGCTCGACGGAGGACACGCGTCCGCCGGTGATGAGGGTGACGCCCGCCTCCGTGTACCAGTCGGCCATGGGGGCGGTCACCTCGGCGGGCAGTGCTCCGGCGAGGGGACGGGCGGCGGCCTCGATGACGGTGACCGCGCATCCGGCGTGCCGGGCGGCGGTGGTGAACTCGGCACCGATCCAGCCCGCTCCGACCACGACGATGTCGTCCCGGCGTTCGAGAACGGGCTTCAGGCGGCGAGCGTCGTCGAGGGTGCGCAGCAGGTGCACGCCGGGGACAGCCGCCGTGCCGGGCAGGGTGACGGGCTCGGTGCCACTGGCGATCACGAGGATGTCGTACGGGACAGGGCCCGCATCGGTGTCCAGCTCTCGTGCCGCGTGGCGGAGGCCGGTCACCTCACAGCCGAGTCGCAGGTCGATGCCCAGCGCCGCGAAGTCGACCTCGAAGGCCGAGTCCTCGGCCCTGCCCAGAAGGACCTCCTTGGAGAGAGGGGGCCGGTCGTAGGGCTGATGGGGTTCGGCGCCGATCAGAGTGACGGGGCCACTGAAGCCCCCTTCCCGCAGGGCGACACCCGTCTGCACACCCGCCACGCCCGCGCCGACGACCACCACACCGCGTACCCGCTGTCGCGTTTGCATCTCGTTCATCGCGCAACCTCGTATCTCTGGTGACTCATCGGGCAGCAGGGGTGTCGGCGGCTCACATGAGGGTTCCGGAAGAGCAGCGGGAACGCGCCGCGCGACACGGAGGGGGAATTGATGGCCGATATGGACCGAACAGAGAAAACCGTAGCATTCCGCGAACCCTCATCCGGAATAAACGCTCACGTTTGCCGATGTGATCCTTACAGCCCTTGACGGGCCGAACAGGACATGAGCAAAAGACACCGACCGGAAGGAAGGCCGGTGTTGATAGCTTGTCAATTTTTTCGAAGTCCCGTGAAATAACCTCCGAAAGTGGATTGAAAAGCTCGAAGATCCCTGACACCGAGCGGCATGAGCATGAAAATCCTCCACGCATCGGACGCCGCCAAAAAGCACCGCTCCGCAGCCGACTAGGCTGCTTGCAGGCACTGTCGAGAGAATGACAGGAGCGGAGCAGGACCACTTCTTCATGCGGCCCGCTCGAGCAGTGCCGGCTCTTACAAAAGCTTTCGGCCATGGCAGGAAGATGGCGCGAGCAAGAAAGACGATTCACTGCGGCTGCGAGAGCAGCCGGTGAGGAGACAGTCGCGATGCATTTTGAACAGATGACAGTGGACGGCGTTTTCATCGAGCATGCGGCGCCGGAAACCGACCCGGTCGCCCCGCCCATTGTTTTCGTCCACGGCGCAGGCCACGGGAGCTGGGTGTGGGAGAACCACCTGCGGTACTTCGCCGCTCAGGGCCGGAACTGCTATGCCTTCAGCTGGTTCAACCACCGCGGATCCCGTGACCTGCCCGCCGGCGAGTTCCTGAAGCGCTCACTGGTCGACACCGTGGAAGAGCTGGAGACCGTGGTCGGGGTCGCCGGGGAGCCGCCCGTCCTCATCACCCACAGTATGGGCGCCATCGTCGCCCAGAAGTACGCCGAGAACCATCCCGTGGCCGCGCAGATCCACATCACACCGGCCATCTGCGCGGAGGTCGGTCTCGACGTCGATGTGGAGATCGATCCGACGACTCCGGTGAATTCCGGGCCTTTCGAGCGGGCGTGGGAGCTCTACCTCGGCGGCGCCTCCGAGGAGGATGCGCGCCGTTACCACGCGCTTCTCTCGGATGAATCGCCCCGGGCCATCAAGGAAGGGGTGAACGCCCTGGTGAGCGTGGACCGTACGCGCCTGGGCGGACCGTCCCTCTTCATCGCGGCCGAACACGATGTGATCGTCCGGGCGGAGGCCGTCCGCCGGAGCGCGGATTGGTTCGGCTCCGACTACCTGTTCCTGCACGACCGCTCGCACAACGTGGCGCTGGAGCCCCGCTGGCGGGAGACGGCGGACCGCATCCAGTCCTGGCTCACTCACAAGACCTGGTGAGAGTCCCTCACCGGGCCACGCCGCTCGGCGGCCGGGACCCCGCTCCGTCCCGGCCGCGAGCCGCGTGGTGGTGACCGTCCAGGTCAGATGCCCGTCGCGGCGAGGGCTTCGATCTCGATCAGCATGTCCGGGTCGGACAGGGCGCTGACCTCGGCCAGGAGGCTGGCCGGCCGGCAGTGGACCGCGGCGAGCTCGTCCATGAGGACCCCGTACTGTGCCTTGCACTCGGCCAGGTCGGTGGTGAAGACGCGGATCTGCACTACGTCCGCCATCGTCATCCCCGCTTCGGTGACCGTGCTGCCGAGCCGCTCGATCGTGAGTCTGATCTGGCCCGCCATGTCTCCCTTGTGGACGACGGTTCCCCGGTCGTCACGCGCCTCGTGGCCCGCGACGAACAAAAGGCTCTGCGTCCCGTCGACCCGGACGGCGTGGTTGTACATCAGCTTTCCGCCCACCACGCGCGGGCCGATCTCCGTACGGCTCATCTCTGCTCCTTGCTTCATCGTTCTGCCGCTGTGACAGCCTGGCGGCGCCACGCCATTCCGAGTGCCCTGCGCGCGATGCGCCGCATCACGGGAGGGATGGTTTCACCACCTCGGGCGTTCACCGTCCCGTCCGGCTTCCGTGCAAGAATCAAAGACAAGTGATGAGATCGCCAAGCAGATCTCCCGAAATCCGGAGAACCCCGCTCGGCAGGGCTCAGAAAGCGCTGATTCCGCCATGCTCGACCACATAGACGTCAACATCCTCCATGCCCTGCAGCGGGCTCCGCGTGCCGCCTTCAAGAGCATCGGCGAGGCCGTGGGTGTTTCTGAGCAGACGGCGGCACGCCGTTTCCACGCGCTGCGGCGCTCCGGTGCCATGAACGTGGTCGGGCTGGTTGATCCGGCCATCACGGGCCAGGTCCAATGGGTTGCCCGCGTCCGCTGCCGGCCCGACCGGGTACTCCCGCTGGCCCAGTCGCTGGTCCGGCAACCGGAGGTGGCCTACGCCCACCTCTCGACCGGCGGGACCGAGATCGTGTGCGCGATCCGCTCTCCCCTGGACTCGGGACGCAGCCCCTTCCTGCTGGACCGGATGCACAGCTCCACGGCGGTCCTGGACGTCCAGGTCGACATGATGTTGCACACCTTCGGCGGTCTCGGCACCAACTGGACGGGGCACGGTGGCGAGTTGGGTGAGGAGCAGATTCGGGGACTGACCGCCGGAAGGAGACCGCGGGCGGCCGGCGCACCCGCGCTCCCGGACGAGGACGACGCACCGCTGCTGGAAGCGCTCGCCGGTGACGGCCGGCTCAGCCACACCCGCCTCGCCCAGCTCACCGGTTGGTCCAAGGCCCGCGTGGCCCGGCGGCTGGAAGTCCTGGAGGAATCCGGCGCCCTCTTCTACGACGTGGAACTGATACCCGAGCGGCTCGGCTTCCACGTCACCGCCACCCTCTGGCTCAGCGTCGCACCGGAGTTCCTCCACCATGCCGGGGCGGACATCGCCACCCATCCACAGGTGGCCTTCACCGGAGCCATCACCGGCGACAACAATCTGATGGCCGTCGTCATCTGCCGCGACACCGAGGACCTCTACCGCTATCTCACCCATCACCTGGCGAAGATCCCCGGCATCAGCCGCCACAGCGTCAGCCTTCGATCGCGCAGCCTCAAACGGTCGGCGTCCCTGATCTCCCACGGGCGCTTCGTTCTCGCCGATTAGCACTGCCGCCGCGCGGCGCTGCCGCGAGAGGCCGACACCAGCCCCCACCCGGCTCGCCCCCCGCACCGTTCCCGGCCCTGGGTCGGCGACACCTGAGGCATGTCGGAAAACCAGGGAGAACTCCGTACGCATGTCGGTTTCCGAGCTCTCCAGGGCTCCGGCTGGGTGCGGGGCCGGCGGGAGCGGAGGGTGGAGGCCGTCGATCCCACCCCACATCAGCGAGGAAGCACGACGTGAGCACTGTCCAGGCGGCCACGACCGCGACCCCCAACCCGACCACGACGGTGCCCGGAGCGAGACAGCGAGGGACGGCAACGCTGATCATGGCCTGCGTCGGCGTATTCGTCGCCTACCTGCCGGTGACCACCGTCTCCGTCAGCCTGCCGGCCATTCAGCGGGCGTTCCAGGCGACGACCGCGCAGCTCTCCTGGGTCTCGGCGGCGTTCGTCCTGCCGATGGCGGCGCTGATCCTGACCGCCGGTGTCGTCGGGGATGTCCACGGCCGCAAGAAGGTCTTCCAGGCGGGCCTGGTGTTCGCGACCGCGGGCGCGGCGGTCGCCCTGTTCGCGGATTCGACGGCGACGCTGCTGGTGGGACAGGCCCTGGCCGGTACCGGTGCGGCGGCGCTGCTGCCGAGCACCCTGGCTCTGATCAGCCACGCCGTACCGGACCCGCACAAGCGCGGCAGGATGGTCGGCATCTGGGCCGCCTCGCTGATGGCGGCGCTGGCCGTCGGCCCCCTGGTGGCCGGGGCAATCCTCGACCACGTCTCCTGGCGCTGGATATTCCTGCCCGCCGTACCCGTGGCCGTCCTCACCCTGGCGGCGTCCGTACCACTGCTCACCGACTCGCGGGCCCCCGGCGCGCGCCGTCTGGACTGGCCGGGCCAGTTCACCGCCGCCCTGGCCATCACCGCCCTGGTGTACGGCGTCATCGAGGGCGGCGCCGGCTCCTTCACCGAGGCGCATGTGGTGTCCGCACTCGCGCTGAGCGCGGTGAGCCTCACCGCCTTCGTGCTGATCGAACGGCGCAGCGCGAGCCCGATCGGCGTAGAGGGAGCGTTCCGCGGTCCGTACGCCGCGCCGGTCGGGGCGCGGCAGGAACCGCCAGAGCAGCGGCAGGTCGAGGACGCGCAGCGCCCAGGTGACCTCCCGGCCGAAACCGGCGCCGGCGGCCAGGGCCAGCGAGGCCACGCGGGCCGGGTGGCGGACGGCGAGCCGCATCGCGACGGCTCCGCCCAGCGAGTTGCCCACCAGGTGGACGGGTGCGGTGATCCCGAGCCGGTCCAGGCATCCGGCGACGTGCTCCGCCATGGTCCCGAGCCCCGGCTCAGGCGGGGCCGGGGACCAGCCGAAGCCGGGGAGGTCCAGGGCGAGCAGCCGGTGCGCGGGGAGCGCGGTGCGCAGCGGTTCCCAGTCCTCCAGGCTGCGGCCGAGGCCGTGCAGCAGGACCACGGGCGGCCCGGTGCCGGTGGCCCGATAGCGCACGGGGTGTCCGTCCACGTCCACGGAGGCGGTCTCAGGTGTCACGGCCGGTCTCCGTCACCTCGACGACCACGCCGCCGGGTTCGGTGCCGTCGCCCGCGAGGGCGGGTACCTCGCGGGCGAGGTCGGCGAAGAACCGCTCGGCGTCGATGACGGTCTCGGGCGGGTGGACGCCGGGCCGGACGCGGCTGCCGTCGAGCAGTTGGGCGAGCCCCAGGGCGAGGGGGATTCCGGTGGCCTCCGCCATGTCCTCGATCAGCGATGCCGCGCCGGGGGTCTCGGCGAGCCGGGCGAGGACGGTGACGGACCGGCCGTCACGGGTGCCGGTGGCCGCGGCGAAGAAGGGCGGCAGCGATCCGGGGCCCTTCCGGGTCAGGGCGCCCATCGCCGCGCACAGCGTACGGAAGAGAGAGGGCCCCGCGAGGTCGGCGGCGGCCCTCTCATTGGTGAGCCTGCCCGCGTCGATGTCGCGGCGCAGCACGTCCAGGTAGGCCGCGGTGCCGGGGGTGACGACCATGAGGTTGGCGGCCTCGCCGCCGGGGCGGAAGCTGCGGTGGAGGGTGACCGGCTCGGGGTGGCCGACGGTGTAGGCCGTGCCGGAGTGCTCGGCGGAGACGGTCAGGGTGACGGGCCGGAGCGGTCTGCGGCGCACGAGCCGGCCCTCGCTCACCACGGCGACCTCGCCGCTGATCTGCTCCATCCAGTGCACGGCTGCGGCGCTGGGGCCGCCCTGGGCGTCGAGGAGCTGGCCGTCGTCCCCGGCGCTCCTGCCGGAGACGTCGACGGGCCAGGCGGTGTACAGGTCCCGGACCTGGTCGAGGTGGTCGACCGCCCGTGCGGCGAGGAGGTTGCTGACGCCCGGGCTGGCGCCCATGCCCACCACCGCGCAGACGCCGGTGGCCCGGGCCGCCCCGTCCAGTTCGAGCATCCGCTGGGTGGGTTCCCAGTCGTCGCAGATGTCCAGGTAGTGCGTGCGGGTGGTGAGGGCCGCGCGGAGCACGGCCATCCCGAAGCGGTAGTAGGGGCCGACGGTGTTGAGCACGATGTCGGCCTGCTCCATCGCGGCCCGCAGGGCGGCTTCGTCGGTCACGTCCACGCACAGCGGCCGCATCGGCGCGCCGCGGCCCGCGAGTCGGCGCACGAGTGCCTCCGTCGTGTCCATTCGGCGGTCGGCCACCACGATCTCGGTCACACCGGGCAGTCCGGCTGCCACCCGTACCGCGACCGCGCCCATCGCCCCCGGGCCGCCGAGTGCCAGAATCCTCATCCCCTCACCCTTTCTATCGAAACAACTTCGATCGGATGCTATACGATCGTTTTCATCATGAGCAATCGAAAGACAGGAACAGAGGGACACCGCATGTCCGAGCGGGCTGAGACAGCGCCGGTATCCGCACCGGGGCGCCATGTCTCCGTCGTCATCGTCGGCGCGGGTTTCGCGGGGATCGGCACAGCCGTCCGGCTGCTGCGGGAGGGACACTGGGACCTGCTGATCCTGGAACGGGCGGACGAGGTCGGCGGGGCCTGGCGGGACAACACCTATCCGGGCTGCGCCTGCGATGTACCGTCCCGGCTGTACTCGTTCTCCTTCGCGCCCAACCCGGAGTGGAGCCGTCGCTACGCACCTCAGCGGGAGATCGCGCGGTATCTGCGGCACTGTGCCGAGAGCTACGCCCTGGAGCCCCATCTGCGGCTGGGCTGCGAGCTGCGGCACGCCGCCTGGAACGCCGACCGGCAGCGCTGGGAGCTGCGCACCGGCCAGGGACCCCTGTCCGCGGATCATCTGGTGATGGCCCAGGGCCCTCTGTCGGAACCCGCCGTTCCGGCGTTGCCCGGCCTGGACGGCTTCACCGGCGACGTGTTCCACTCCGCGCGCTGGCGGCACGACCTCGATCTGAGCGACCGGCGGGTGGCGGTGATCGGGACCGGGGCGAGCGCCGTCCAGTTCGTCCCCCACCTCCAGCGCGCGGCACGCCGGGTGACCGTCTTCCAGCGCACCCCGCCATGGATCATGCCGCGCCACGACCGGCCCGTCCCCGCGTGGCTCCGCGGGCTGTACCGGCGGGCGCCCTGGACGCAACGGCTCGCCCGGCTCCGGGAGTACACGCTCCGCGAGGCGGGCCTGCCCGCGCTGCTCGGCGACCGCGCCCTGGCGGCCCTCGGGCGCGGGCAGGCCCTGGCCCATCTGCACCGCCAGGTCGACGACCCCGTGCTGCGCGGCAAGCTGACACCCGACTACGCGCTGGGCTGCAAACGGGTCCTCATGTCCGACGACTACTACCCCGCCCTCGGCGCGCCCAACGTGGACGTGGTCACCGAACCGGTCGTCCGCGTCACCGAGGACGCGGTGCTCACCGCACCCGCCGACAGCACCGCGCCCACCGGCGGCAGCGCGGCGCCCGCAGCCGCCGACGGCTCCGTGCATCCCGTCGACGTCCTGGTCCTCGGCACCGGCTTCCGGGTGACCGACGCCGCCTACGCGCGGCTCGTCACGGGTACGGGCGGGCGGACCCTGCACGATGTGTGGCAGGGGAGCCCGCAGGCGTACCTCGGGACGACCGTCGCCGGATTCCCCAACCTCTGGCTGATGGCGGGTCCCAACACGGGAGTCGGGCACACCAGCCTCATCTATATGATCGAGTCACAGATCGACTATCTGCTCGGCTGTCTGCGGTTCATGGACGAGCACCGCGTCGGCGCCGTGGACGTGCGGGCCGGGGTCCAGCTCGCGTACAACACGGCGGTCCAGCGGCGCATGACCCGCACGGTCTGGGCCGCGGGCGGCTGCGCGGGCTGGTACCGGGACCGCCAGGGGCGCATCACCACCATCTGGCCCGAGCCGACCTGGCGGTTCCGGCGCAGGACCCGCGGCTTCGACCCGGATCGGTACACGCTGACCGCACGGCCGGGCGGCTCGTCCGGCCCCGCGCCGCACCGGCCCACGACATCCGCGGCGGACTGACCGGTGGGCGCCCGCTCCCGGCCGGGGCCCCGGCCGCGGTGGCATCTGACCTGCCTGGCCCTGGACCGCGCCCCCGCGGCCCGGCTCTGCGCCGTCGAAGCCCTGTGCACCCTGCCGCTCTCGGTCTCCACCCTTCTCGTCACCGCGCCCGGCCCCGCCCGGGTGCCGGAGTGGGTCCAGGTGTGGGGGCTGGCCGTGCTGCTCGCGCTGGCGGGCGCCACCGTCCACGCCTACCGGCTGACCCTGGCCCAAGGGCTCGGGCCGTCCGCGCGCAGCGGCCACGCGCCGGGTGGAACCGCCCCCCACCGGCACCACCGGATGTCGGTGGAGCGCCGACTGCGGCGGACGCTCCTGCTGTATCCGGCGGCTCTGGCCGTCCTGTTGCCGGTCCCGGCGACCTGGGTGGGTCTGTGGTCCGCCGTCTCCCTCCTGAGCGTCCTGGGCACAGCGCTGTCGATCGGCTTCCTGTGGCGTGCCCATGTCTCCGGTGACGGAACCGGCCGCTGCCGCGCGCCGGGGCCGGGCCGGGGCGTGCCCCGTCGGCAGGTGACCGGCTGACCGCAGGCGCCCCGGGGTGAGCACATGCCCGGCACCCGGGACCGGCCCGCCCCGGGGCGCCGAAGGTACCCTTTGCCGAACGGTCGGGCGCGTTCCGATCGCTCGTCGACCCGGCACCCCCGGCGCGAAGCCCCGCACCGGCAGCCCGGCGGCACCCCGACGAACCATCTCGACCACGCTCGAAGGGCCCGTCCCCATGACCGGAACCGATTCGCCCCGCTGTGCGGGACCGGCCGTCCAGGTGCCCACCCGTACCCTGGTCGAGGCGCTGATCCGCTCCGACCACACCGTCGACTCCGGCGAGCTGTACGCCATCGCCCCGCTGCTCGGCATGACCGACCAGCAGGTGCGGCTGTGCGTCAAACGGCTGGTCTCCGAGGGGCGTTTCACCCAGGAAGGCAGGGGACGCGCGGCCGTTCTGCGGGCCACCGGAGCCACCGAGCAGAGCCTCGGCCCGGATGTCGGGTTCGTCGCACACGCCTTCCGCCAGGACGCGGGGCTCGCCCCCTGGGACGGCATCTGGCACCTGGTCGCCTTCGCGGTCCCCGAGAGCGCCCGCACCGCGCGCGACGCCCTGCGGGCCGCGCTCACCCGGCTCGGCGGCGCCGCCGTGCAGGGCGGGCTCTACCTCAGCGCCAACGCCTGGGAGCCCCATGTCGAGGACCACGCCCGCCGCCTCGGTGTGCTCGACCACCTCACCCTGCTGACCACGGACGACCTGCGCCAGGGCGAGGAACGCGCTCCCGCCGCACTCGCCCGCGCCCTCTGGCCGCAGGACGAGATCGCCGACCGCTACCGGCGGCTCGCCGCCGTCGCCCGCCCACGGCTGCGCCGACTCCAGCAGGACGCGGACCTCCCCGCCCCCGAGCGGCTGACCATCGCGGTCGAACTGGCCGCCGAGTTCACCCGCGCCATGCAGCCCGACCCGCTGCTGCCCCCCGAACTGCTGCCCCGGCCCTGGCCGGGCGCCCAGGCCCGTGAACTCGTCGCGCGCTGCTGGTCGCTCCTGGAGGAACGCACACCGGAGAACGGACGCGTCAGCCTCTTCCACCTCTACCGCGACGCGGTCCGCCCGGCAGCCGCCGACGGCTGAGGGGCGTGTCGGCGCCCGGGTCGCCCGCGCGGGCACGGAACGGGGCCGGCAGACGCGGCGCCACCGGGTGCCGGACGGCCGCAGGAACCCGGCCGCGAACGCCCACGACGCCGATCGCGTCCTGGCCGTCGCCCGGAATCCGGAACCCGGCCACGCCGTCGGCGTGTTCGCCGGTCCGGCCCGGAGCTGCCGCGCGTCGGACGTGCGCAGGCCACGGCGGGACCCGACGGCCGGACGGTCGGTGAGACAGACGGACGACAAACGGAGAAGGCGGTACCGGATATCTCCGATACCGCCTGCGACCTGCGAAATTCGCTGGTCGGGACGACAGGATTTGAACCTGCGACCCCTTGACCCCCAGTCAAGTGCGCTACCAAGCTGCGCCACGTCCCGTTCTGCTTGCCCCCGGCCTCTCGGCCCGGCGCGCAGGGGCAACATTACCGCACTTCCGGGGTGGTCCGGCACGTGCCGGTGGCCGGGTGGCGGGAGAATGAGGGGGTGAGTGGTGTGGAGCGGGACCGGGACGGGGCGGGGCGGGCACGGAGTGCGCGGCCCCGGGACGGGTTGGGGCGGCCGTTGCCGTACGGCGTGGCCGGGGTGGCGCGGCAGCCCGAGGGGGTGGTGCGGACGCCGGGCCGGACGGTCGCGGAGGCGCAGCGGCTGCTGGACGCGGGGATGCCGTTCCACGCGCACGAGGTCTTCGAGGACGCCTGGAAGTCCGGGCCCGCCGCCGAGCGGGAGCTGTGGCGGGGGTTGGCTCAGCTCGCGGTGGGGCTCACCCATGCGGCGCGCGGGAACGCCACGGGCGGGGCGCGGCTG
Organism: Streptomyces clavuligerus; assembly: GCF_005519465.1. NCBI lineage: Bacteria > Bacillati > Actinomycetota > Actinomycetes > Kitasatosporales > Streptomycetaceae > Streptomyces > Streptomyces clavuligerus. The sequence goes on from NZ_CP027858.1 coordinate 448,781, forward strand.
CTGCGCCGGGGTGCGGGCCGGATCACCGGGGAGAGCGGCGGGGCGGACCGGTACGGGATCGACACGGCCGGTCTCTCCGGGTGGGCCCGTGCCCTCGCGGACCGGGTGGAGGGCGGGGCGGCACCGGTCGACCCGGTGGCCGAGGCCCCGCGGCTGACCCGCTGAGCGGGCGGCCGGTCTGATGGGCGGGGCGCGCGGCTGAGGCTGCGGAGGGGAGTCCGTGGCGCAGCCGCCGGGCGCGCCCCGCGGACGGCCCGCCGCCGGGCGGGGCCGGTGGTCGAACCGCCGGGCGGGCTTCGCGGGCCGGGTCACTCCCGGAGCAGGATGACCTCCAGTCGGCGGGGGCCGTGGACACCCTCGACCCGGTCGAGTTCGATGTCGCTGGTGGCGGAGGGGCCCGAGATCCAGGTGAGGGGCCGGGCCGGGTCCAGGAGGGGCAGGGCCAGCGGTACGGACGGCACGATCTGCGCGGGGGCGCGGACGACGCACACATGCAGATCGGGGACGAGGGTCAGGGCGCGCCGCCCCTGGGCCGGTCCGGCGTCCAGGACCAGGGTGCCGGTTTCGGCCACGGCGAGCGCGCAGCCGCTGACGACGGCGTCGCAGCCGTCGAGTTCGGCGGCGGTGAGCGGGCCGTCGTCACGGCGTCGTTCGGCGGCGGTCGCGGTGAGCCAGGAGTCGGGGACGCCGTCGGGCACCACCACCGTGCGGGCGCCGTGTCCGCGCAGGATTGTGGCGATCAGCGGGGCCAGCCCGGTGGGTGTGGTGCGGTGCACGGTGGCGCGGTAGTCGGCGAGGTTGCGGTGGAGGAGGTCGAGCAGGGCCGCCGGGCCGTCGTCGGTGTGCCGTTCGAGGTAGGCGCGGTCGTCGGGGGGCGGGACCTCGGGGGCGTCCGCGACGGCGGCGCGGATACGGGCCAGGATGCGGGCGCGTGCGGAGTCGTTCATCGGCGGTTGCTCCGCCACCAGTCCCGGAAGGACTGCTCGGGCAGCTCGGGCAGGTCCCGGCTGTCCGTCCAGGCTGCCGCGCCCGGTGGTCGCCGCGGCTGGGCCCGCCGGGTGGCGTTCGCCAGCCGCTCCCCCGCCGCGAGCGCGCCCGGATGGTCCAGCAGCCAGCCCGCCGCCCGCAGCGCCGCCCGTTCCAGCCGGTGTCCCCTGCCGCCCTGCTCGGCGACGCGTTCCCGCAGCCGGACGAGGATCTCGGGGATGTCGATGGCGACGGGGCAGACCTCGTAGCAGGCTCCGCAGAGGGAGGAGGCGTACGGGAGCGAGGCGTCGATCTCGCTGGTGATGCCGCGGAGCTGGGGGCTGAGTACGGCCCCGATCGGCCCGGGGTAGACCGAGCCGTACGCGTGGCCGCCCGCCCGTTCGTACACCGGGCACACATTGAGGCAGGCCGAGCAGCGGATGCAGCGCAGTGCCTGCCGTCCCACGGGGTCGGCGAGGGTGGCGGTGCGGCCGTTGTCGAGGAGGACCAGATGGAAGGCGCGGGGGCCGTCGCCGCCGGTGGTGCCGGTCCACAGGGAGGTGTACGGGTTCATCCGCTCGGCGGTCGAGGAGCGGGGCAGGGTCTGGAGGAAGACGCCGAGGTCGCGCCAGGTCGGCACGGTCTTCTCGACGCCCACGACGGAGATCAGGGTCTCGGGCAGCGTCAGGCACATCCGGCCGTTGCCCTCGGACTCGACGACGACGAGGGTGCCGGTCTCGGCGACCATGAAGTTGGCCCCGGAGACGGCGACCTTGGCGCGGAGGAACTTCTCCCGCAGATGGAGGCGGGCCGTTTCGGCCAGTTCGGCGGGGGTGTCGCCGAGTCCTTCGGGGGCCGGCCGGCCCCAGGCACCCATCCGGTCACGGAAGATGTCACGGATCTCCCCGCGGTTGCGGTGGATGGCGGGGACGAGGATGTGCGAGGGCCGGTCGTCGCCGAGCTGGACGATCAGCTCGGCGAGATCCGTCTCGTACGCGCGGATGCCCTCGGCCGCGAGCGCCTCGTTGAGCCCGATCTCCTGGGTGGCCATGGACTTGACCTTGACGACCTCGCGTTCGCCGGTGGCGTGGACGAGGTCCGCGACGATCCGGCCCGCCTGCTCGGCGTCCTCGGCCCAGTGGACGGTGCCGCCCGCCGCGGTGACGGCGGACTCCAGTTGCTCCAGATAGCGGTCCAGGTGCCGCAGGGTGTGGTCCTTGATCCGGCGGCCCGCTTCGCGCAGTTGCTCCCAGTCGCTCAATTCGGCGACGGCGCGGGCGCGTTTCTCGCGGATGGTGTGGGTGGCGTGGCGCAGATTGGCGCGCAGGACGGGGTCGCGGACGGCCTGGGCGGCGGCCCGGGGGAACGGCGGGAACGCGGGCATCCCGAGGTCGGTCCTGGTCACGGGTGCGCCTCCTGGTCGTGGTCGCGGTCCCGGCCGCCGGTGGGCCGGGGGGACGGGGCGGAGCCGGGGGTCCTTGGGACGGGGGGTCCCGCCGGTGCGGTCGGCAGACGGTAGGGGTGGTCCTCGGTGGCGGCGAGGATCTCGGCGAGGTGCAGCGGCAGCAGCGGATCGTCCTGGCGGCGGAGGATGCCGCCGAGGTGCAGCAGACAGGAGTTGTCCGCGCCACAGAGCACCATGGCCCCGGTGGACACGGCGTTGCGGACCTTGTCCCGGCCCATCGCCGCCGAGACCGCCGGGTTCTTGACGGCGAACGTGCCGCCGAAGCCGCAGCACTCGTCGGCCCCGGGCAGCTCTCTCAGCCGCAGTCCGCGGACGGCCCGCAGCAGCCGCTGCGGCCGGTCCCCGAGGCGGAGTGCGCGCAGGCCGTGACAGGAGGGGTGGTAGGTGACGGTGTACGGGAAGTACGCCCCCACGTCCACGGTGCCGAGGACGTCGATCAGGAACTCGCTCAGCTCGTACGTCCGGGGTCCCAGGGACCGTTCGCCGAAGCGGGGGTAGTGGTCCCGCACCATCGCGGCGCAGGAGCCGGAGGGGGTGACGATGTACTCGTGTCCCGCGAAGGCGCGCGCGGTGCGCCGGACGAGGGGGGCCGCCAGGTCGCGGTAGCCCGTGTTGTACGGGGGCTGGCCGCAGCAGGTCTGGTCGGCGGGGAAGTCCACCTCGACGCCCAGCCGTTCCAGGAGCCGTACGGTGGCGATGCCGGTGGACGGGTGGAAGGCGTCGTTGACGCAGGTGACGAAGAGGGCCGCACGCATGGTCGGAGGATAGGTGCCTCACCCCGCCGGGACCAGCAGCGGCAGCGCGCCGACGGCGGCTGCCGCGAGAACCAGCCGTTCGAAGAGCGCCTGGTCGATCCGGTCGGCGCAGGCCCGGCCGAGGTACGCGCCGGGCAGGACGAACAGCACCAGGGCGGCGTCGAGCAGCAGGGAGCGGAGGTCGATGAGTCCGAGGCCGACGCTGAAGGGCACCTTGGAGAGGTTCACGACGAGGAAGAACCAGGACGCCGTGCCGAGGAAGCCGAGTTTGGCGAAGCCCGCGGAGAGCAGATACAGCGACATCACGGGGCCGCCCGCGTTGGCGACCATGGTGGTGAACCCGCCGAGGACGCCGTAGGAGCCGGTCCTCAGCCGGGAGGTGCCGCCCGCGCGGCCCGCGTCCGTGTCCGTGTCCGGCGCCGGTTCCGGTCCTGGTTCCGGTTCCGGGGCGCGATCCGGTCGAGTGCCCCGCCGGCGGCGTCCGGCCAGGCCGACGGCCGCCATCAGCAGCAGGATCAGCCCGATCGAGACCCGTACGGCCCGGTCGTCGGCCCGCAGCAGGAAGAGGGTGCCGACGAGCACCCCGGCGACGACGGCCGGGAACAGCCGTATCAGCGTCGGCCAGTGGGCGTGGCGGCGGTAGGCGAGGACGGCGAGCACATCCCCCGCGATGAGGATCGGCAGCAGCACCCCCGTCGACTCCCGTGCCGGAAGGACGGCGGCGAAGACGGCGAGGCTGAGGGTGTTGGCGCCGCTGACGGCGGTCTTGGCGAAACCGACGAGCACGGCGGCGGCGGCGAGCGCCGCGAACTCCGCACCGGTGATGGTGTCCATGTCACCCAGTGTGGGCGGCGGAGCGATCCCCGGGGCGCCGTCGGCGGGTTCGCGGCCCGGGCCCGCGGCGCGACCCGTGCGCCCCGCTCGTCCCGGCGGCGGATGCGGGACGGGCGGACCGTGGCGGTGTGCGGCGCCGGCAGCGGGCGTGGATGTGCGGGCCGCGGGGATACCGCCCGTACGGGAGGGGGCTGTTCAGCGCAGCGGACCGGTGACCGGGGTGGGCACCAGCGCCTCCAGACGGCGGCGGTGGGACGTGTCGGGCAGCGCGGTCAGCGCCCCGGCGGCGCGGATGGCGTACCGCTGGACGAATCCGGCGGCGACCCGGTGGCCCCCGGTCTCGATCACCAGGGAGCGGATCAGCCGGAACGCCCCGGCACCCGCGGGGACGGCGAACGCCCGGCACAGCGCGTCGTGCTGCCGTACGTCCGCCCGGTCGAACGCGAGCAGCAGCGGCAGCGTGGGCAGGGGTTCGTACGCCGCGCCCCGGTGGGCGCGGCGGCCCCGCCTGGTCCGCTCGGGGACGTAGGGCCGCAGTTCCTCCTGGAGCCGCAGCGCCATGCCGAGCTGTTCGCCGTAGACCGCGAGCGCGTCGGTCCACTCCGGTGGGGCTCCGGCGAGGGTCGCGCCCACCCGGCAGGCCGCCGCGAAGGGTACCGCCGTGGTGAGCCGGGCGGTCTCCAGCCAGTGCTCGGCCTCGATGTCCAGCCGTCCGGCCGTGGCCCGTTCCCGGGTCGCGCCCGCGCGGACCGCGCGTCCGGCCTCGGCCTGGACACGGCAGACCGCGGCGATCCTGTCCTCGCGCACCCCGCGTGCGGCGCACTCGGACAGCGCCTCGAACCACGCGTAGAGAGGGGTGCTGCCCATCACCACCGCGGTGGCCGAACCGAGCCGGTCGTACACGGCGGTACGGGGGTCCGGCGCGCCGGGGACGTCGCGGCGGCCCGGGTCGCTGCCGGGGGCGCCGGTGCGGTGCCCGAGGCTGCCCATGTGGACGTACTCCAGTCCGACGGCCGCGGGCAGCACCGGCGCGAGCGTGCCGCCGACCGCGAGGGCGCTGCGCACCAGGAGGAGGGGGCGCAGCAGGCCGCCCATGGGGGCGAGGGGCGGCGCGGGGGCCGCCGGGGCGCGCCGGGCGGCCGGGGTGCCGGGGGCGGTGGGCACGGCGGCGTGTTTCGCGACGGACGCCAGTCTTCGGTCGAGTTCACCGATGATCAGATCGGCGAGCCGGGCGTCCTGGGCGGCGGCTGTCCGCTGCCGTGCGTCGGCCGCTCCGCTCGCCGGGGGTAAGAGAGGGTCGGGCTGGGCCGTGGACATCGTGGTCTCCTGGGAGTCGAGGGGTGGGCGGCTGTGGCCCGGGGCCCTGTCGGGGCCGGGGCGGTACACGCGCGGCGGGGTGCCGTACGTCGCCGGCGCGTGGTTCCTCGTTCCTCGTTCTCGTACGTGTGCCGCGGGTGCCCCGCGCGTTCCCGGACATCCGGTCGCCTCCGGAGACCTCGTCGGACGGAGGCCGGCGCGGATACCGCGATCCGCGCCGGCGGTCCGGGAGACATACCGGGCCACTGCATCCGGAAGTCCCGTCCCACAGTCAGCACGCGCCCTCGGACCGAAGCGTTCAGCGCGGTGCGGGGGCCGATGGCCGCACGGCGCCGACCAGGGGTTTCCCCTCGTGATTCACCCGTTCGAGGGAACGGGCCGGGTGCGGGGGGATTCCCGGCGCCGGGCCCTTGGCCCAAGAGGGGACCGGGCGCTGCGGGGCCGTCAGCTCAGCAGCCGCAGCAGATGGGCACAGGCGTCGGACTCGTGCGCGTGGCGGGCGATCGCCTGGTGGACACCGCGTTCGTACACCCCTGTCTCCCAGATCCCGGCCGACCCGTCCGGGTCGCTCCGCAGATACAGGAAGTCGGGCGGGGTGGGAGCCGGTTCGTGGACGCCCTCGATGCGGTAGTACGTGTCGGCCACACCCGCCGCGCGCAGCGTCTCCCGCAGGGCGCGCCGGTCCGTGGGGCCGACCGGGCGCGCGGGCTCGATGGCGTCCAGGGGAGTCACCCGGCTCACGGTACTCCGGCGTGCGGCGGTCCTAGCGCGCGACGGGGGCGAGATAGCCGTGGTCCAGCAGCCACTTGACGTTGAGCCGCTGCCCCTCGCCGGGGTCGAGGAAGACCGCGTCCAGCTTGATCTGCTGACCGCCGCCGGGCTGCTCGAACCAGGGGGCGACGCCGCCCTGCCACACCCAGAACGGCTTCGTCACCTTGTAGACGTGGTAGTCGCAGGCCACGGCCGTGTCCCGGGTGTTGAGGTTCTGCGGCGGGAGGGCGCGTTCGGCGTACGCGTCACCGGCGGGCGCGAGATAGCCGCCGAACTCGGAGCCGAAGCGGTCCAGCCGCTGCCCCGGCCGCAGCTTGGTGGGCTCCTTGTCGACCTCTCCGTTGACCTCGGCGAAGCCGTCGTTCGGCGGGTACTTCCAGCTTCCGGTGTCGGCGGGCCCCTCCCAGTACTTCTTCAGGAAGGCGGCCGGGGTGAGCGCGCCGGTGCGCTGGTACCCCTTGAGCAGGGGTCCCACGGGCGCGAGGTTCTTGTTCGGCAGCCACTTGGGGCCGAGGCGGGCGTCGTTCTTGAACTTCCCGGTGCACTGCTTGCTCTGGGGCGCGGCGGACGGGGCGGCGGCCGACGGGGGCCGCTCGGCCGGGTGCTGCGGGGCGGCGTGGGCGGCGGGCGCGGTCAGCAGCCCTGCCGTGACACCGAGAGCGGCGAGTGCGGTGCGTATGCGATTCATGCGGGGTTTCCCTCACACTGATGATCATCAGGGTCAGCCGGAGACTATCCCTTGATTCCCTTGCCTCAACACGGTGTTGCCGATTTCCGGCCCTCCCCGGCGGGCTTTCGGCCCTTCCCGGCCGATCAGAGGGAGATCGGGGCGAACCGGGGGTCCAGTTCCTGCCAGTGGTAGCGGCTCACATGCAGATGCCAGTAGGTGTAACCGGTCATGAGATGCGCCAGATAAGGCCGCTGGACGTCGTCGGCGAGGGCGAGTATGCGCCGTTCGCTCCGCCGGTACCGGTCGAGAGTCGCCCGGTAGGCGTCCAGATAGGGGATGTCCTGCCGGACGGCGCTGCGGTAGATCGCGTTGCTGGTGAAGTCGCCCCCGTGCAGCGCCTCCTTGTAGAAGGAGAGCACATCGTTGCCGTCGTTCAGGAAATCCACCATCGAGGGCAGGGCGGCGGCCCAGAAGGAAACGTTCCGGCAGAAGTCCAGACCGGGGTGGAGGAACTGGGCGGCGCTGAACCAGAACGCGCAGAAACCCGTACGGCCGCGTACGAAAGAGGTGTCGATCGCGTCGGACGCGTCCCCGGTGAACTCCGCCTCGAACAGCACTCCGAGCAGCGACTCCAGGAAGAAGGAGCGGAGCACCGTACGGAAGGCGGGGTCACAGAATCTCCCCAGTTCGCTCAGCATGTACTCGGCGAAGGCGGCATAGGGGGACCCGTCGGGGGTCCGGGCGGCGGGGCCGGTGCCGCCGAACCCTTCGATCGCGGCGAGCAGGGCCGTCCGGTCATGGCTGACGATGTCGTCCATGATCGTGGTGAAGACATGCATACGGACCAGCGCCAGGGAGAGCGCCTCGTCCTGGGTGGGCAGGATGAGCTGTTGAAGGACGACCAGATCATGGGCGACGTCGGGCGGGCAGGGCAGTCCCGCTTCCCGCATCTCGCCGGTGACCACAGCACGGTTGCGCCCCGCCTGCGCGGCATTCAACCGTGGCGTGAATTCCTCCGCCTCCACCAGGAGGGGGTCCAGCAGACCGGAGCGGAGGACGGTGTCCACCATCCTGCGGTGCTCACGGTCGAGTACCGCGTGGGGCGGTAATGCAGCGGCGGGACTCATGGGCATCACAAGATCTCCTTTGACTGCACACTCCTCATGCATGTCTAAGTGACGAATGAGAAAGAAGGCAAGACAGAAAAACGCGCCACCGTGGAAACTTCGGCGCCCCGAAGCCCCCTGCCGCCCGGTCGGCGCCTCGGGCGCCGACCGGGCGGCAGGGGCCGCGCTCAGCGTTCCGGCAGGTAGTAGGCGCGGTTGTGGGCGGCCACCGGGGGCGACTGGCAGGTCCAGGCACCGGCGGCCGGGGCGCCGGTGAGGAGGGTGCCGATGTCCCGGCCGAGTGCGCTGTCCGGGCTGTGGACGGTCAGCCGCACCCGGTCGGCGTGCTCGGGCGCGTCCAGGTCGTACCAGCAGTAGGGCTGGTAGACGTTCATGGGGCCGGCCAGCAGCCGGCCTTCGGGGTCGGTGCCGTAGCCGGTGACGGGGGCGGTGTTGGCGGGGGCGGGGGTGAGGCCGTCCAGCGCCGCGGTGAGGCCGAGCAGGGCGGTGTCCTCCCGTTCCAAGGTGTCGTCCGGTCCGGCGGTGGCGGCGTTGCACCGGATGGTCCAGGTCTCGTGCGCGGGGCCGTTGAGGGAGGGCAGGTCGGCCTCGAACCAGCCCGGGTGCTTCGGCTCCGCGTACAGCGCGCGTCCGGCCGTGATGGCGAACGGGTTGTCGCACACGACGTGGATCCGGGCGATACCGAGCAGTTTGGTCTGCTCCCAGCCCTGCGCGTACTGCGGATAGGTCAGCTCCGGAACACGCTCGCGCCCGGCCGTGGGGAAGGCGACGACGTTGTACTCGATCTCCTGGGTGACACTGCCGCCGAACGGGTACTGCGCGAAGTAGAGCTGGTAGTTGAGCGAGACGAGGGCCCGCCCGCCGAACTCGGCTGCGGTCAGGGCGGGGTGGTGCCGGGCGAGGAGCGCGCGCACCGGGGCGGGGTCCACCAGCCAGTCGATGCCGAGGTGGTGCAGCGCCCCGTAGTGGAAGGGCAGCCGGAAGGGCTCGGGCACGGGCGGCAGGGGCAGCGGGGTCATGCGGGGGCTCCCGGGGTGTCGGGGGTGAGGGCCGCGGGCCGGTCGCGGTCGGCGAGGTCGGCCTCGACGCGGTCGGCGCTGCGCAGCGCGAGCGCGGCCATGGTCAGGGTGGGGTTGGCGGTGGCGACGGAGGGCATGCTGCCGCAGCCCACGGCGTACAGGCCGGGGTGGTCCCAGCAGCGCTGCCAGGAGTCGACCACGGAGGTGGCCGGGGAGTCGCCCATGATGTGGGTGCCCGCGGCGTGACCGGCCCCCCGGTAGCCGTAGCGGCGGCCCCGGTGCTCGAAGCGGCCCGGCCAGGCGGCGTCGGGGGTGTACGCGGTGCGGTCCTCGGCGCCGAGCAGCGCGAAGATCTGGTCGGAGACCGCCTTGGCCGCGGCGATGCCGTCCCTGACATGGGTGTCGAGGTCATAGGTGACCAGGGGCCGGGGCAGTCCCAGCGGGTCGCGCTCGCGGGGGTGGAGGGTGACCCGGTTGGCGGGGTCGGCGCTCTGCTCGATCTCGAACTGGAGGGCGAACTGACGGCGCACCCGGTCCGTCACGGCCCGGCGCAGTTCGTCCCCGAGCAGGCCCCGCCCCAGCATCTCGGCGACGTCCGTCCCGGCGGGCCCCCGGGCCCAGGCCCATCCCCAGTTGCCGATCTCGATCCGGAACGGTGCCCGCCGCCCGCGTGCGGGGCCCGTGCGGAAGCCCTCGAAGCCGGAGGTCGACCCCGGGCCCCGGTACGCGCCGGTGGCCTCGGGCAGCAGGCCCCAGGTCAGCACGACCGGATGGTCCATCAGATTGCGTCCGACCTGGCCGCTGCGGTCGGCGAGCCGGGACAGGAGCAGCAGCCGGGCGTTCTCCACGGCGTGCGCGGCGAGCACGACGGCATCGGCGTGGACGACCGTGGCCGATCCGTCGTACGCGCGGTACTCCACGCCGGTGGCGCGGCCGGTGCCGTCGACGAGGACCCGGCTGACCACGCACCGGTCCCGGAGGGTGACGGACGGGCTCCACCGGCCCTGGGTCCTGAGCGGGGTGTACTTCGCGTGGGTGGGGCAGTGCGGGATGCAGCTCGCGCTGCCCAGACAGCGGCTGTCCGGGTCCGGGCGCCCGCCCCGCCCGCGCGGGACATAGCCGCGCCCGCCGTCGTAACGGGGGTCCGGGACGCCGTTGCGGGCGTGCGGGGTGCCGACCACGCGCAGCGCGACCTCGTCCCCGGCGACGGGGTCCGTGACCAGCCGTCCGTCGAGGCGGGCCGCGAACAGCCGGTCCAGATGGCTCGCGGGGATGGGCCGCATGGGGAAGACATAGCCGCCGGGGAGCGGCAGTCCGGCGTGTTCCCGCTGTTCGTCGGCGTCGGCGGCGACACCCAGTTCCGCCTCGGCCGCGCGGTAGTGGGGTTCGAGGTCGTCGTAGCCGATCGGCCAGCGCCGTCCGTAGCCGAAGGGCTCGGTGTCGAAGTCCTCGGGCAGCATGCGCGGCGCGAGTCCGGTCCAGACGTTGCCGGTGCCGCCGTTGACCCGCAGATAGCCGCTGCCGTAGGGCAGGGGGCCGTTCTGGAGCAGATGGCCCGTCATCCGGAAGCCGGGGGGTCCGGCGGTGCCGGTGAGGTCGGTCATCGCGGGCCAGGAGGCGGCGGGGTGCGGCCGGTAGGGGGCGTCGGGGCCCTTGACCGGCGCGGTCAGATAGGCGGTGAACGGGTCCGGTTCGCCCCGGCCGGGGTCGGCGGCGTCCACCCCGGCCTCCAGGACCAGGACCCGGCGGCCGCGGCGGCCGAGCCGGTGCGCGACGAGCGAGCCCGCCACCCCCGCGCCGACCACGATCACGTCGTACCGGCTCACCGTCCGCCCACCCCCGCGGGCGGCCCGGCCCAGCTGCCGTGACCCGGCCGGCCGGTCCCGGGAGCGGCCACACCGACCGCCTTCCACACCAGCCCCTCCGCGTAGGCACGCGGCGACACCACCTGCGGCGGCGAACCGGGCCAGCTACCCGTGTACCAGAGGAAGGCCAGCGCACGGGCGCTCTCCGGGGCCCCGCCGCTGCCGTCGCCGCCGTCCCGGGGGGTCTCGCCGTCCGGCCGGTCCGCCGCCCAGCGCAGCAGTCGTCCGTATCTCTCCTCGCCGAGCTGTTCGGCCGCCACCGTCCGGTACACGTCGACGAGTCCCGTCGCCTCCAGCTCTCCCCGGTCGAAACCGGTCAGCCGCGACGACAGCGCGAGGAAGTTGCTGATGTCATCTGTTGTGGGCACGGGAACAACCGTGCCCCAGGGGGGACAGGTGTATGCCCCACCGTACGGCCCGCCTCAGCGGCCCCTTCACCGGCCCGGCTCGTCCCTCAGCTCGTACGGGCCGGGCACCGGGAAGTACGCCTCCAGGAACGGGCCGAGGAACCGCTGCTGGCTCTCGACGTCCGCCTCGCCCGACACGGTGTCGTTGAGGCAGAAGGTCTGGCGGTCGCGGCGGGCGAGGAGCCGGCCGAGCCGTCGTTCCGTGTCCGGGTGGGCCAGATCGACATAGGAGTAGGTGAGCCGGCCCGGTACCGCGCGGGAGGTCTGGTACGCGTAGTAGTGGTGGAAGGACGACGCGATCGACAGGTCGTCCAGACCGCGGAACCGGTTGCCCGCGGTGGTGCGGTGCCGCTCGGCGAACGTGGCCTCGATCTCCGCGAGCACACTGCGCCGCAGCGGATACGGGATGTGCTTCATCTTGTGCGTGATCACGGTCTGGAAACGGGAGTCCAGCAGTGTCCGGTTGTTCTTGCCCGCCGCGGAGACCGGCACGTCCTGGCCGTCCGGCTCGCCCATCGGGATCAGCGCGGGCGAGGGGAAGAACTTCGTCAGTCCGTTGGCGTGGAAGAAGTCCTGCGGGACGACGGGCCGTCCGAGGAACATGTCGTCGTTGAAGTAGAGGAAGTGCTCGGAGAGACCGTCGATGTGGTGGAGCTGGCTCTCGATCGCGTGCGAGTTGAACGTCGGCAGCGCCTCCGGGTCGCGGAAGATGTCCCGGTGGCTGACGAGGGTCAGGCCCTCGGCCTCCGTGTCGAGCCAGGAGGGCCGCTGGTCGTCGGTGACGAGGTAGATGTTCCGGACCCAGGGCGCGTACTGGTGCACGGAACGGAGCGAGTAGCGCAGCTCGTCCCGGCTGGCGAAGCGGGCGGTGTTCGCGGCCTCCTCGTGGTACGGCTGTCCCTGGGCCTCCTGTCTGCGGCGCAGCCAGGCCGGGTCCTGGCCGTCCACCCAGGTGTAGACGACATCGACGGGGAACCGGATGTCGTCCGGCCGGGGGGCGGCGAACTCCCTGCGGGTGCGGACCGCCGGTAGCGCGGTGGCCGGGGAGGCGAGCCGGGTGAACAGCGAGCCCGGCGTGCGCACCGGCGGGTCCGCGAGGTCCACCGTGTCCGCGACCGGCTGGGGGCGGGGGGCGTGCAGGCGGCCTTCGTCCTCGGCCCAGAACTCCACGTCACAGCCGTACTTGGCGCCGAGCACCAGCCGTCCCGAGGGGTCGGTGCGGTACCAGGTCAGCCGGATCACCTTCGCCTCGGACAGCCGCCGCCAGGTGGCGGCGGCGAAGCCCGGGGCGGACTCGCGGGGCGTCCCCGCACGGCCGTCCATGACGGAGACATAGCCGGGCAGCCGCTCGCAGAGCGCGGCCAGTGCCTCATGGACGAGGCCGCGGTCGCGCTCCGGTACCGCGATCACCGCCGAGTCGTCGCGCCGCCCGCGGACCCAGAAGTAGTCCACCTCCGCCCGCTCCAGCGCCTCGCAGACCGAGGCCGCGTTGTCGTTCCGCGCCCGGAGCGGGGAGATCGACTCGCCGATCAGCAGCACCTTCGGGACACCGTGCACCCGGCCGAGCGTGCGGGCGCCCTCCAGCAGGCCCTGCGGATGGCGCCGGATCGCCCGCTCGGCAACGGAGTTGCCGAGCTGCGGACGGCTCCCGGACCAGGCGGAGAGTCCCTCCTTCACCTGCGCCCTGACCTCCCGCGACACCACACGCGCGACCCCGCGCCTGACCCGTACCGGCAGCACCCGGCGGTAGGTGTGCACGGGCCAGGACGCCTCGGGGTTCCGCCGCACCAGCCGCTGGGCGTCCTGGGCTGCCCGCCGCGCCCTTCCGTCCGGGGTCGCGGCCCCCGGCTGCGACTGCTCTTCGTTGGGCATACGACCTCTTAGGGATTTTTGCTGATGAACATGATCAAAGCAGGGCCTTCTGTGGCACCAGGTACTTTCTTTGATCCCTTGGAGGACGAGAAGGTTGTACGGGCCGCGCCGCGTGGTGGTCCGGTGGTCGCTACCGGACGAACGCGTAGGAGCTGATCCGGTCGTTCCAGCCGCCGATACCGACGTTCAGGAAGCTGAACCGGGCGGACGCCCCTTTGCTCTGGCCGTGTTCGAAGGCGATCATCGAACAGGACTGGAGGACCTTGATGGAGCTGATGCGGTCGTTCCACTCGGGCGGGAGGTCGTGCTGGGAGCGCATGAAGTAGCAGTCGCTGGCGTAGAGGTCGATGGACGCTCCCTGGAAGCTGGCGTGTTCGTACGCGATGGCCAGGCGTAACATGCCGATGCCCACGCGCTGGGAGGTGGGTGCCGCGTCGGCGGTGCCCGCCGCGCAGAGGACGAGGGACATCCCGGTCGCCGCGGCCGTCAGGACCGCCGAACCGATTCGCTGGAGCATGTCTGGTCTCCGGTGTGTGAGCCCGGACGCGGGGTGCGTCCCGGGGCATCCACCCCCACGGGCCCGTACCGGCCCCGGTTCACCGCCGGGTCCCCGTGCGAGGGAACGCGCCATCGCCGGGCGGCCGGACGGCGGGGCGGCCGGAGCACACGACGGCGAGGAGGCCGCCGGCGCCGAGCGCGAGCGGGAGCGCGGCGAGCCGGCCGTCCGGGGCGAAGCCCCCGACGGCGAGGACGGCCAGGGAGGGGAGGCAGAGGGCCAGGCCGCAGAGGAGGAGGGCGGGGGACCAGCGGCCCACGGGCCCCACCCCCCGGGGGAGGCGCAGCAGCGGGCGCTGGACCCGCAGCAGCACCGGGGTGAGGGGGATCATGACGGCGCTCAGGACGAGCAGCCAGGGCAGGCGCAGCGCGAGCCAGGCGGCGGTACCGACGGCGGGCTGCGGGGCCAGGCCCGTGGGGTAGAGGAGCGGTGCGACCAGGAGCACCGGGACCATGTGCCAGAGATAGACGGTCATGACCGCTCCGTTGAGGCGGGAGATCCGGGCCCACAGCCGGGGGCGGCGGGCGAGCAGCCGGTCCAGGGCGGGTTCGGCCATCAGGAGCAGTCCGGTCTGGGTGGCGGCGAACGCCAGCAGGGCCATCGACGGCGGGTCGGTGTTCCCCACCCGGGTCCCCGCGCCGATCATGTCGACGGGGAACGGGCCCCGGATCAGCAGGGCGGCCAGGAGCACCGCGCCACCCGCCGCCAGGGCCCGGCAGCGCCACCGCGGCGTGGTGAGTGTGCCGTCCTGCCAGGCGAATCCCCACTGGTGCACGGAACCCCACACCAGCAGGTAGTTCGCGAAGCCGATCACCGGCAGCCGGGGCCCGAGCACCAGGACATCCACCCCGGCCGCCGCCAGCGCCATCACCAGCGGCACGGCCGCTCCCCAGCGGCGGTGCGCCGTGTGCAGGAGCGGTGTCAGCGCGATCAGCAGCAGATACACCGGCAGGAACCACAGGTGGAGGGCGAGGAGCCAGCCCGCGCGGGCCAGCACGGCGGGTTCCGCTCCCGCGAGGCGGGCCACGGGGACGGCGAGGGCGCACACGGCCGCGTAGGCCGCCGTCGGCCACAGCAGCCGCGCCGCCCGGCCCTGCACCCAGGACCGCCAGTGCTCGCCCTGCCGGTGGGCGGCCGTCCAGGACACGGCGTTCGCATAGCCGCCGACGAGGAAGAAGACCGGCATGACCTGGAAGAGCAGGGTCAGCCAGCGCGCCCAGGGGATGGCTTCGATGGCGTCGCTCCCGGACAGCACTCCGTCCCGGTAGGTGACGTCCACCAGCAGCCAGTGACCGGCGACCACCGCTCCGATGGCACCGACCCGCAGCAGATCCGCACAGCGGTTCCGTTCCGCCCTCACACCTTCGATCGTCCCTCGCCGGCGCCGGGGACGGGGCTCCCCGGCCGGGGGCGCGGCCCGGGGCCGTGCCCCGTCCCCCGGCGGGTCAGGGCGCGGGACGGCCCAGGTCCCCGCGCAGCCGCTGGGCGCGGAGGACCAGTTCGAGTTCGAAGCGGCGGTCGGGGTCGTCGATCTCGTCCCCCCACAGCTCCCGGATCTGGCGCAGCCGGTAGCGGACGGTCTGGGGGTGGACGCCGAGGCGCCCCGCGACCTCGGGGGCGCCGCCCCGGGTCTCCAGCCAGGCGAGCAGGGTCTCGGCGAGGCGGCGGGCGTGGGTCCGGCCGCAGTGGGCGAGGGGTGCGAGGGTGCGGCGGGCCAGGTCGTCGATGAGCTCCTCGGGCTGGAGGAGGATCAGGGCCTCGGTGTGCTCGGTGCAGTGCAGCACCTCCCCCGCCGGGAGCAGCCCGCGCTCCATGAGGCGGACGGCGGCCTCGGCCCAGCGCAGCGACTTCGCGGCGTCGACCAGCGGCACCGGTGGCCCGATCGCGCCGGACCAGCCGGTCATGGCGCGCCGGAGCAGGTCGGGGCGGCCCGCGGCGGCCGGGTCGGGCACGATCATGCGGGGCTGTTCGGCCTCCATGTCCAGCAGCACGCCCTCGCCGACGGCGGGGGCGACGGCCTGGCGGGCGGGGCGCAGCAGCACTCCGGCGGCGACCTTGGCGGGCAGCGGCCAGCCGATCCGGGCGGCGCGTTCCGCGAGGGCGGCGGTGATCTCGTGGGGACCGGCGGCGGGGCGGGTGCGGTGCTCGGCGAGCAGGAGTTCCACCAGTTCGCGCTGGAGCCGGAGGCGTTCGCCCGCCTGCCGGGCCGCGGCCTCGGCGTAGCCGCGCACCGACTGGTCGACGAGGCCGTCGAGGTACTCGTACCCGGCGTCGACCAGTTCGTACATGGCCGGTGGCGGGATGTCGACGCGCTGGCCGATCTCGGCGAGGCGCCGCCAGGTGAGGCGGACGCCGAGGCGGTAGATGGCCTGGAGGGAGTCGAGGGTCCGGCCGCCGATCCCCTCGCCGCGGCCGAAGTCCTGGAAGACCTCGGGGTGGACGCGGGGCCGGTCCTCGGCCGTCTCCAGATGCAGGACGAAGATCTCGATGGCGCGCCGGATGCCGATGAGGGACTTGGGTTCCCCCGAGTCGTCGAGGATGACCGGGACATGCGGGTACTCACGGCGGATCTCCCGCAGGATCTCCTCGGCCAGCGCGGGGGCCTCGGCCATGGCGAGCGCCGCGAAGCGGCGGACCTGGCCGCGCGGTACATGGTGCCAGGCCGAACGGGCCCCGAGCGGCGGCCCGGCGCGGTCCCCCGCGGTGGCGGGGGCCGCGCCGGCGTCCGGGGGGCCGACGGCGGGCGTGGAGGAGGGCGTGGAGGAGGGCACGGGTCAGCGCTCCAGGGAGGCCGTCTCGTAGGTGACGAGAGGCGTATTGGGCTGGTCCGGGGTGGCGTCGAGCAGGGCCACGATACCGAGGGCGGCGCCCGTGGCGAGGGCCGCGGCGACCGCGGCGGTCAGTGCGGCGGCGAGCAGTCTGGGCATGCTGGGGGTCCAGCCTTTCCGGTCGAAAGGTCGTCCCCACCCTGGATGATCCACACGTTCCGCGCCAGTGCCCACGGGTTCCCCGGTGGTGAGCGGTCACGGGTTCCCGGTTCCGCTCTCCCGCGATGGCGCCTGCCGGCCCCGACCGGCTGGGGTCAGTCTCGGCAATGCATTGACACCTCGTCAAGGGTGGGCCTACGTTTCCCGGCCCATACGGCGCCCGCGCTTTTTCCCTCGCGCGCACACTCTCCGTCACCTTGCGGCCTTGCTGTCCCGACGCTGTCCCGACGCCGTGCCGAGCCGCCCCGAACCCTTCTGGAGTACCAGGATGCGACGTACCGCCCCACCCGTTCCGCTCGTTCTGCTGGGCGTCGGCACCTTTCTGCTGGTGCTGGCCGCGCTGCTCGCCCGGTATGTCGAGCCCCGTGCCCAGCGCACCCCGACCGACACCGATGTGACCACCGTCTTCACAGGTCAGGGGAGCTATTTCGACACCGGGAAGGTCAAGACCGTCGAGGGGGCAGAGCTCACCGTCACCCGGAAGGTCCGCGGGGACGTGGCCGACAGCGAGAAGAGCGGCCGGGCCGTCTGGGACGTGTCGACGAGCGTCGACACCGAGGACACCCTGCCCGCGTCCGACCCCCATGACTCGTTCCAGTGGACCGTGGAACGCTGGGTGACCGACCGGAGGACCAACGCCCCCGTGCACTGCTGCGGGGAGAGCCCCCGTTTCGCGGGCGAGGCGTATCTGAAGTTCCCGTTCGGTGTGGAGAAGCGCCCGTACCGCTGGTGGGACAGCACCCTGGGGGCCGCCGTGGAGCTGGAGTTCACCAGGACGACGAAGGTCCGGGGCCATGAGGGATACCTGTTCACCGGCACGGTCGACCCGGTGCGGACCGGGACGCGGCAGGTGCCGGGGGTGCTCGTCGGTCAACCGGAGCGCGGCCAGGTCCTCGCCGAGGAGTGGTACGCCAACCATGGCATCGAACTGGTCGCCGATCAGCGGACCGGGCGCATCCTGTTCGCGGCGATCGGGCCGCGGAAGACGCTGCGGGCGCCCGGCGCGGGCGCCGGGAACGAGGTGGTGCTGCTGGAGAGCAAGCGGATCGCGTTCACCGAGGAGACGCAGAAGAAGCAGGTCGAGCTGGCGCGGGCCGACAACCGCAAGCTGCGGCTGCTGGGGGTGACGGCGCCCGTGGGAGCGGGCGCGCTGGGGCTGTCGCTGGCCGTGGCGGGCTCGGTCCTGCTGGTCCGGGGGCGCCGCGAGGACACCGCCGGGGCCCCGGCCCCTGCCGATGTACCGGAACCCCTCACCCGGTGATGAAGTACGGCCGGCAACGGCCCCGCAATTTGTCACCTCGGTGAGTAGCCGCGGCGAACCGCTGGGCGAAAACTGTCCATCCCACCCACCCGAACACGCCATCCGTGCAGAATCCGGCACATCCGAGCGGCCCCGGAAACCTCCGGGGCGGGCTCACCCCGGTCCGGGACCCCGCCGGGACCGTGCGCAGCAGCGGCTGCTCCCCGGCACGGTCCCGGACCCGGCCCGGCGGCCCGGTCCCGCCCGGACCCCGTGCCGTCCTCCATCCCCGGTACCGCCCCACCCCGCCCTGGCCACCCGTCCGTCCGCTGCCCTCGTCCCCTGCCCTCGTTGCCCGCTTCTGTCCTTCCTTCCGCCGCCTGCCCTCGTTGCCTGCCCTTGTCCTTCCTTCCGCCCCTGCCCTCATCCGTCCGCCCTTCCCGTGCCGGGGTGTTCCCCGCACCACGACCACCGCACGGTTCTGCACCCTGACGAGTCGGAGCACCCATGCCCCACCACGTGCCCGCCGCGCCGCGCACGGCCGCTCCCCGGCCCGCCCGGCCCCCGGTGGCGCTGTCCGCCGAGCCACGTCGCATCGTGTTCCTCTCCCGCCGCGACCTCGGCAATCCCGCCGCCGGCGGTTCCGAACTCCTGGTCGACCGGCTCGCCGACGGCCTCACCCGCCTCGGCCATCAGGTCACCCTGGTCTGCGGTGGCCCGGCCGCCGACCGCGACTACCGTGTGGTGTCGGCGGGCGGCGACCTCGGTCACTTCCTGCGGGCCCGCGGGACCCTGGCCCGGCGGGTCGGCGACTGCGATCTGCTGGTCGAGGTCTGCAACGGCCTGCCCTATCTGGCGCCGCTGTGGCACCGCGGTCCGACGTTGTGCCTGGTCAACCATGTCCACACCGAGCTGTGGGACATGCGCTTCGGCGGCCGGGCCCTCGCGCCCGCCGGGCGGCTGGGGCGGCGGCTCGAACACTGGGCGCTCAAGGAGGGGCAGCGGCGGAATCTGATGGTCGCGGTCTCCCCGTCCACGGCCGGGGAGCTGCGCGCGATCGGCGTCGACGAGGACCGGATACGGGTGGTGCACAACGGTGTCGAGGAGCCCGGGCCGCCGGCTCCCCGGTCGTCCACACCGTTGTTCCTGGCGCTGGGCAGGCTCGTGGAGTACAAGCGGATCGATCTGCTGCTGCGGCTGTGGGAGCGGGTCAGGCCGGTGACCGGCGGCCGGCTCGTCATCGTCGGGGAGGGGCCGGAGCGGGACCGGCTGGCGGGGCTCGCGGGCGCCGGAGTGGAGTTCGTGGGGCATGTCACGGAGGCGGAGAAGCACCGGCTGCTCTCCGCGGCCTGGCTGCTGCTGCATCCGTCGGCCGTGGAGGGGTGGGGCCTGGTGGTCACGGAGGCCGCGATCCGGTCGACCCCGACCGTCGGCTTCGATGTGCCGGGGCTGCGGGACTCGGTCCACGACGGGGTGAGCGGGGTACTGGCCCGGGGGGAGAGCGCGTTCGCCGCCGCCTGGTGCTCGCTGGCGCTGAGCGAGGAGCGCCGGTCGGCGCTGGGGCGGGCCGCCCGCGAGCTGGCCGCCGGGTACACCTGGGACCACACGGTACGGGCGTTCCGCGCGGTCGCCGCGGAGGCCGCCGCGCAGGCCCACGTCCGGGCCCCGGGCCGGAGCCAGGGCCAGGGCCAGGAACAGAGCCGGGCGCGGGCCCAGGAACGGGAACGGGGTCAGGGCCGGGCGTGGGCCCGGGGCGCCGTCCCGGCCGGTGGGAACCTGACCGGCCTCGGGGCGGGCCCGCGCCCCGCGCCGACCGCTCCGCGGCCCGCCGCGCCCTCCCGGCGGAAGTGAGGACCGATGCGGACCCCTCGTCCACGCGTCCGCGCCGCCGCGGGCACCCCCGGTGTCCCGCGGCCCGCCGACCGCCGCGCCGCGCCGAAAGACCCCTCCTTCAGCCGCTCACTGGCCCTGTTCCGCGCCTTTCTGCGGGAGCCCGACGACCCCGCCGCGTGCTACGCGCTGCTGGCGCGGGACACCGCCGACCAGGTCGAGGCGTACGGCGGGCCGGTCGCCGGGCGGACCGTCGTCGATGTCGGCGGCGGGGGCGGCTACTTCACCGAGGAGTTCCGCCGACGCGGCGCGCACGCCTTCCTCTTCGAACCGGACGCACGGGAGCTGGGACCGGCGCCGCCCGAGGGGGCGGTCGTCGCGGACGGCTATCTGCTGCCGCTCGCGGACGGTTCGGCCGACGTCTGCCTCTCGTCCAACGTCCTTGAACACGTGGACGATCCGCAGACCTTCCTCAGCGAGATGATCCGCGTGACCCGCCCCGGCGGGCTGATCTATGTCTCGTTCACCAACTGGCTCTCCCCCTGGGGCGGCCACGAGTGGGCGCCCTGGCACTATCTGGGCGCCACGCGGGCGCGGGCCCGCCACGAGCGGCGCACCGGCCGCCCCGCCAAACACACCCTGGGCGAGAACCTCTTCGCCGTGCACATCGGTCCCACCCTGCGCCAGGTACGGGCCAGGACCGATGTCACGGTGGTCTCCGCCCGCTCCCGCTACTGGCCGTTCCTGGCCGAGGCGGTGACCCGGGTGCCGGGCCTGCGTGAGTTCGCTACCTGGAATCTCCTCCTCATTCTTCGGCGGTGTCCATGACCAGTACGGCCCCAGCGGCCCAGGCTCCCCCTCCGGCGGCCGTCCGGACCAGCGGCGCGACCCAGGACCCCCCGGACGGGCCCCGGTCGCGGCGGTGGCTGCTGGGTTTCTGGGCCGTGGTGTTCGCGCTCTTCCTGGCGGCGTCGCCGGGGCGGATGACGTTCGACACCAAACTCGGTGTCGTCACCGACCCCTGGCGGTTCCTGGCCGATCTCGGGGTGCTGTGGCAGGACCGCGGCGGTTTCGGCGGGCTCACCAACCAGTACATCGGGTACGCGTTCCCGATGCTCCCGTTCCACGCCCTCGCCGATCTGGCGCAGTTGCCGGTGTGGCTGGCGGAGCGGCTGTGGCTGTCGCTGGTGGTGACCACCGCCTTCTGGGGGGCGCTGCGCCTGGCGGAACGCCTCGGCGTCGGCACCCGTCCGACGCGGCTGCTCGGCGCCGCCGTGTACGCGCTGTGGCCGACGTTCACGATCGTCGTGGGGTCCACGTCGGCCGCCGCGCTGCCCGGCGCGCTGCTGCCGTGGGTGCTGCTGCCGCTCACGGACGACCGGTACGGCGCGCGGGTCACGGCGCTGCGCTCGGCGGCGCTGATCCCGTTCATGGGCGGGGTCAACGCGGCGTCGACCCTGGCGTCCCTGCTGCCGGTGGGGCTGTATCTGCTGTCCCGGCCGAACGGTCCGCGGAAGCTGCGGCTGGCCCTGTGGTGGGTGCCGGGGGTGGTCCTGGCGACGCTGTGGTGGGTGATCCCGCTGCTGCTGCTCCGGGCGTACGGGGAGAACTTCCTTCCCTATGTGGAGACGGCACGGGTCACCACGGACACGATGGCGGCGACGGAGGCCCTGCGCGGCGCCGGGAACTGGGTGGCGTATCTGCACTTCGGTGACGCCTGGCTGCCCGCCGGGTGGAGTGTCGCGGCGTCGGTCCCCGTCGTCGTGTGCTCGGCGCTGGCCGCCGCGCTGGGGCTCGCCGGGCTCGCCCGGCGGGATCTGCCGGAGCGCCGCTGGCTGGTGCTGACCGTGCTGACGGTCGCGCTGCTCACCCTCGCCGGGTACGCGGGGAGGTTCGGCGCGCCGTTCGCGGGGCCCGTGCAGGACCTCCTGGACGGGGCGCTGGTGCCGTTCCGGAACATCTACAAGTTCCAGCCGGGTCTCGCGCTCGCCCTGGTCCTCGGGCTCGTCCATGTCACCGCCGTCGCGCAGCGGGAACGCGCGCGCCGTGTCCCGGGGCACGGGGTGCGGTGGGGGCGGCGGTACGTTCCGCTGCTCGCGGCGGTGGTGGTGCTGCCCGGGCTCGCCCTGCCGTACGCCACCGGGGCCGTTCTCCAGCCGGGTTCGTTCACCAAGCTGCCGGCGTACTGGGGTGACACGGCGGACTGGCTGAGGAAGCACTCCCCCGACAGCCGGGCGCTGGTGGTCCCGGCGACCGCGCACGGCGTCTACACCTGGGGCTCCCCCATCGATCAGCCCCTCGACGTCCTCGCCCGCTCCCCCTGGGCCCAGCGCGACTATGTGCCGTTCGGCACGCCCGGGAACCGGCGCGCCCTGGACGCCGTGGAGCAGGCCCTGCTCACCGGCGCCGCGATACCGGGGCTGCGGGACTTCCTGGGCCGGGCGGGACTGCACCATGTGGTGGTCCGCAACGACCTGGACCCGGACCAGCTCGGCCATGTGCCGACCGCGACCGTGAAGCGGGCGCTGGAGCAGTCGGGCTACGAGCGCGTCACGGGCCTCGGCCCCGTCATGACCGGCGGACGGATCGCGGACAACACCCCGCTCCAGGTCGAGGGCCTGTATCCGCGCCAGCGCGCGGTGGAGATCTTCGCCCCCGCCGGGGACTCCCGGCCGCCCGGCCGGGCCGGAATCCGCGCCGCCGCCGATACCGCCGTGGTGTCCGGCGGACCGGAATCGCTGCTGCCGCTCTCCGCCGACCCCTCGCTGCGCGACCGGCCCACCGTGCTCACCGGGGACAGGCACCCCGGCGTCGACACCCCGGCGCTCCGGATCACCGGGGACGGGCTGCGGCGCGCCGACACCCGGTTCGGCCTGGTGAACACCAACACCTCGTACACGTACACCGAGGACGAGCGCAACCACCCCGGCAGCGCGCAGGACCCCGGCGAGGCGCCGCGGCAGATCCTGCCGGCGCGGGGCGTCGAGCGGCAGACGGTCGCGGAGCTGCGCGGGGCGCGTGCGGTGACGGCGTCCTCCAGTGGCAACTGGCTGTTCCATCTGCCGCAGTACGACCCGGTGCACGCCTTCGACGGCGACCCGGGCACGGCGTGGGCCGAGGGTTCGCCCGGCGACGCGAAGGGGCAGTGGCTGCGGATCGCGTTCGACGGGAAGCGGCGGATGCCGTCCTCGCTGGAGGTGACCCCGCTGCCGCAGGACGGGGTGCGGTCCGCCCCGACCCGGGTGAAGGTGGAGACCGAACAGGGCAGCAGGATCAGCCCGCTGGCGACCGACGGCAGGCCCCAGGAGATCGCGTCACCCGGCGGTGAGACCCGCTGGGCGCGATTCACCATCGTGGGCACGGAGGCCGGACGGCCGGGGCTGACCGGTGCCGGTTTCGCCGAGATCACGATCCCCGGGGTCACCGTGACCCGGCTGCTGAGGCTGCCCACGGACGGCGCGGGCACGGACGCGGCGGCCGAGACGGTGTCGCTGCACCGGCTGTCCGACCCGGGCGGGCTCTCCCCGGCGGGCACGGAGTCGGGGCTGCGGCGCTCCTTCACCACCGGCACCGCCGGGGTGCGGGACATCAGGATCGGCGCGGTCCCGGTGCCCGGCGACGAGCTGGACCGGCTCCTGTACCGGGTGGCACCCGAACAGACCGGACAGACCGGACAGATCGTCGCGACGGCCGGTTCCACGGCCCGGCTGGGCACCGGGCTGTCGGCGCGGAATCTGACCGACGGCGATCTGACGACCGCCTGGATCGCCGGGAACAAGCCCGTGATCCATCTGAAGTGGTCCGGCAGGAAGCCCGTGGACTCGCTGGTGCTGGCCGCCGCGGGCGGACTCTCGACCCGGCCCACGAAGATCGAGGTCAGCTCCCCCGACGGCGCGGCGACCGCCGACGTCGACGACAACGGCTGGGCCCGCTTCCCGGCGATCATCACCGACCGGCTGGAGGTCACGGTCACCCGGACCGCGCCGCTGACCCTGCACAACCCGGTCGCCGACGACGCGCTCCAGCTCCCCGTGGGCCTGACCGAGCTGCATGTCCCGGCGGTCGCCGACCAGCGCACCGCACGGCCCGCCGCCGACCGCCCGTTCACCCTGGAGTGCGGCGCGGGCCCGGCCCTGGCGATCGACGGGACCCTCCACGCGACCAGTGCGAAAGGCACGGTCGGAGACCTGGTGGAACGGCGTCCCGTCGAGGTGGCGCTCTGCCGGGAGGGCGAGCGGGACCCGACGCTGACGCTCGGCGCGGGCAGCCACCGGATCGAGGCCGGGGACGCGGGTCCGCTCGCGATCACCTCGGTGACCCTCACCCGGGGCGAGCCCGCCGCGCCCGCCGCGAGCGGCCGGGACCTCACCGTCGGCGACTGGGGCGGCGACCGCCGCGAGGTGTCCGTCGGCCCGGGGGCCACCGCGTATCTGACGACGTACGAGAACGTCAACGACGGCTGGAAGGCCACCCTGAACGGGAAGGAGCTGACACCGCTCCGGCTCGACGGCTGGCAGCAGGGCTTCGAGATCCCGCGGGGCGGGGGCGGCACGGTCGTGCTGTCGTACGAGCCGTCCCGGATGTACACGGCGGGGCTGGCCGTCAGCGGGGTCGCGCTGCTCGCGCTGATCGGTCTGGTGCTGTACCGCAGGCGCGAGGAGAACCCCGAGCGCACGGCCGGGGCCGCGCCGGTGCCGGACGGGCCGGGGGCGGTTCTCGGGCTGGTGGCACCGGCCGTGGTGGCCGTGGTGGTCGCGGGCTGGCTCGCGCTGCTGGTCCCGGCGCTGGCGCTGATCGCCCTGTGGCGGCGCGCGCTGCTGGTGCCGATCGCGTTCGCCGCGATGGCGGGGGCGGGGGTCGTGGCGGCCACCGGCGCCGGGGAGGCCCCGGCCGCCGGGGAGGGGGCGTTCGGGTACCCGGCCCAGCTCCTGGCGTTCACCGCGCTGTTCGCGGCGCTGGTGACCGTCGGAGGGCTCGGGCGGCGTCAGCGGCCGTCCGAGGCCGGTGCCGGTGCCGGTGCCGGTGCCGGTCCGGAATCCTCGAATCCGGGATTCCGTTTCCGCTTCCGGGTGCGCAAGGGCGGCGGGTCCGGTCCGGGTGACGGCGGAGGACCGGCCGTCCGGCCGGACGCCGGGCACCCGGACGCGCCCGCGGGCCCCGAGGGCGGCGTCCGGTGACCGCCGTGGACCAGCCCGTGCGCCCCGGACCGGCCGGGCCGCCCGCCCTGGTGCCGTTCCCCGTCGTCGACGAGGTCGCACGGCACTGCCTGGGGAAGGACGAGCCGGAGACCATCCACATCGAGATCCGGCTGCCGGGGCGGCCCGACCCGGCCCGGCTGCGGCGGGCGTTCACCGACGCGCTGCGCCGCCACCCGCGCGCCCTGGTGCGTCAGGCGCCGGGCCCCTGGTACCGGCGCCGTTACCTCTGGGAGCAGACCGGGGAGCCGGACCCGGGCGTGGACGTGGTGACGGTCCCGGCCCCGGGGCCCGGCGCTCTGGAGCGGGCCAGGGAACGCGCCCTGGCCTCGGCTCCCCCGCTGTCGGCCGCCCCGCCGGTCCGGCTCGAACTCGTCGAGGACCCCGAACGGCCCGGCGGCAGCGCGCTGTTCCTCACCGTCAACCACACCGCGCTGGACGGCCCCGCGGGACTGCGGGTGCTCGCGACGGCCGCCGAGCTGTACGGCGGCCGGGGCACCGACCCGGCGGCGCCCCCGGTCCGCGCCGGCACCGGGGACCGGGCCGCGGTGCCGGGGCCGCCCGGGTGGGTGCCGTCCGCCCGGGTGGCGCGCGGCACCCCGTCCGGCCGTCCGGGCAATGGTCTGCTCGTGGCCGACCTGGCGGTACCGCGCCGCCCGCCCGGCGCCGCGTACACCGTGAACGATCAGCTCCTGGTCGCCACCGCGCTGACGATCGCGCAGTGGAACCGGGAGCGCGGCGCACCCCCGCGCCCGATCCGGATCACCATGCCGGTCGACGACCGGCCGCGCGGCGTCGACATGCCCATCGGGAACGGCACCCGGCTCGTCGACGTCCCCTTCACCGTGGCCGAGCAGACGCCCGGCGAACGCGGCACCGCCGGGGCAGGGGACCCGGACGCCCTGGGCGAGCTGCTGCGCCGGACCGCCGGCCGCACCCGCGCCCTCAAGGCCGCCCCCGGACCGCAACTCGGCCGCGGAGCGGCTCTGCTGACGGCCCCGGTGGCGCCGGTGGCCTGGCGGGCCGCCGTGACCCGCGGCCTGCGCCGGGCGGCGGGGCCGTGGACGTCCACGGCGCTGCTGAGCAACATCGGACGGATTCCGTACGCCCTGGACTTCGGCGACGCGGGCCGCGCGGACGCCGTGTGGATCTCGGCGCCCGCGCGGATGCCCCGGGGGCTCAGCGTGACGACGGCGTCCACCGCCGGGCGGCTGCATCTCGCGCTGCGCTGGTCGACGGCGCTGCTCGCGCGGGAGGACGGGGCGAGGCTGCTGGAGCTGTTCGAACGGTGCCTGGACGCGACAGAGACCGCCACGGCCGGAAGCGACGGGGCACCGGAGGGAGACCGGGGATGACGAGCACCACACGGCCGGGGTCGGACGCGGCCCCGAGGCCGGGCACGAGGACGGACGCGGACGCGAGCACGGACCCCGGCATGGGCAGGACCAGGGCGGCCGGGGCCGCCAGCGACGCCACCGCGCGGTCGGACGCGGACGGGAGCAGCGGCGCGCGGACGGGCACGAGGACGGACGCGGACACGAGCACGGACCCCGGCATAGGCAGGACCGCGCGGCCGGACGCGGATGCGGACAGCGGCGCGGACGAGGGCAGCATCGCGCGGACGGACAGGGACACGGGCACGGGCACAAGGACGGACGCGGGCATCAGCGGGAGCGTCCGGACAGGCACCGGCACAGGAACCCGGCACCCCGCCCCGGCGGCCGGAACCGCACCCCCGGGGCTGCGGGAGTTCTACGAGAACCCCGCCGTGCCCGTCGCCTCCGGGGACGCCCGCAGCCTGCGGCAGGCCCGGATGCTCGCCGCCGCGCTCGGCCCCGCCGCCGCACGCCCCGCCGTCGTGCTCGACGTCGGCTGCGGCGACGGCACGGCGGCGGCGACCGCGGCGCCGCTGCTCACCGGGCACCGGGTCATCGGCGTCGACTGGTCGCAGGACGCGCTGCGCCGGGCGAGGACGCGGCTCGGCGGCGTCGTGCGCGGCGAACTCGCCCCCGGACGGCTGCCGTTCAGATCGGGCGCGGCCGACGCCGTGCTGTTCAGCGAGGTGATCGAGCATCTGGTCGACCCGGACGGCGCCCTGGACGAGCTGCGCCGTGTCCTGCGCCCCGGCGGCCATCTGATGCTGTCCACACCGAACCTGGCCGCCTGGTACAACCGGGCCCTGCTGCTCGCCGGTGTCCAGCCCGTCTTCTCCGAGGTCAGCCTGCGCGCCGTGCACGGCCGTCCCGGCCGGGAGGTCGTCGGGCACCTCCGGCTGTACACGGCCCGCGCGCTGCGGGAGTTCGTGGCCGCGTCCGGCTTCGAGGTGGTCCGGGTCGCGGGCGCGCCCTTCCACGGGGTGCCGCGCCCGGCGCGGCCCCTGGACCGGCTGGCGTGCGCGGTCCCCTCGGTCTCCTCGATCCTGCTGCTGCACGCGCGGAAGGGCTAGGCCATGGAGTGGGCCACGGGGTGGGGAGTGGCCGCCGCGCTGCTGGCGAACGTGCTCTACAGCACGGGGTTCGTCCTGGAGAAACGGGCACTCGGCAGCATGCCCGCCGTCTCCGTCCGGGAGCCCGCGCGGCTGCTGCGGCTGGTCCTCGGGAGCCCGCTGTGGATCGGCGGCTCGCTGGCGCTGGCCGCAGGGTTCGGGGCGCAGCTCCTCGTCTACCGGACGCTGCCGATCGCCGCCGCGCAGGGCGTCTTCGTCTCCGGTCTGGTGCTGCTCCTGCTCCTGTCGGCGCGGCTGCTCGGCGAGCGGTTGTCGGGGCGGGAGCGGCGGGCGGTCGGGGTGGTCCTCGTCGCCCTCGTGATGGTGGTCCTCTCCCTGTCCCCGGACACCGACACCGTCGGCGCCGACGCGCCGGTGCGGCTGATCCTGCTGCTCTGTGTGCCGTCGCTGGCGGCCGGGGTGTGGCTGTACGCCGCCGCGGAGCGCCGGGCGCGGCAGCCGCGCCGGGTGCCGTCGGCGGGGGTCGGGTACGGGGTCGCCCTGGGGCTGCTGTACGGGGTCAGCTCGCTGGCGGTCAAGGGGATGTCGGGCCGGCTGACCGGGCTGTCCGACCGGCCCGCCGCCGTGCTGCTCGATGTGCTGGGCTCCCCGTATCCGTATCTCCTCCTGGTCACCGGCGCGCTCGGACTGGTCATGTCGCAGGCGGCCCTGCAACGTTGCCGGGTCTCCCTGGTGGTGCCGGTGTGCACGACGGTGACGAGCGTGTTCACGGCCG
This sequence comes from Streptomyces clavuligerus, assembly GCF_005519465.1. Taxonomy (NCBI): domain Bacteria; kingdom Bacillati; phylum Actinomycetota; class Actinomycetes; order Kitasatosporales; family Streptomycetaceae; genus Streptomyces; species Streptomyces clavuligerus. The sequence continues at coordinate 476,878 of NZ_CP027858.1, forward strand.
TTCTGGGGACGTTCGCGTTCGGCGAGGCGCTGCCCGACGACCCGGTGCGGCTGTCGCTGCGGGTCGCGGGAGCCCTGCTGGCCGTGGCGGTGCTCCTCACGATGGCACAGCACGCCCCGGAGCAGCACGACCCGCCACGGCACGACCCGCCGAAGTCGCCCGTCCCCGTCGACCTCCCCCGAGGAGCTGACCGTCCATGAACCCCGCCGACCCGCTGCTGGCCTTCCTCGTCTGCCCGTTGGACAAGGGCCCACTGCGCCCCGTGCTGTCCGGCACCGCCTCCGTCGAAGCCCTGTACAACCCCCGGCTGCGGCGCCTCTACCCGATCGTGGGCGGTGTCCCGCGGCTGCTTCCGGCGTCCGGGGCACCGGTGTCCGCCGGGGAACACGAACGGCTGACCCGGCAGGGCGCTCCCTGAGCGGGCCCGCCGTATCGCGCGCATCGGCTCCGCCGGTCCGGGCGGGTCGTGGTGCGGGCCCACCGCGTCGACGGCCTTCGCGACGGAAGGACGGGTCGGTGGCAGCCCTGAACGCGTCCTACAGCCCGTCCAGCCGTATCCGGACCCACCTTGAGAGACCTCTTGCTGGGTCGAGTTCCGGCGATCCGTCGCCTCCCCCAGCGGAGGGACGAGGTCATCGGCTCAGGGGGGTGAAGGTGACCGGGAGGGCCCGGGGGCCGCGGAACGTCGGGGCGTAGCCCCAGTCGACCTCGCTGCTCGGGATGTCCAGGGTCAGGTCCGGCAGACGGCCGAACAGCGTGGTGATCGCGATCTCCGTCTCCAGCTTCACCAGATGGCTGCCCAGGCAGGTGTGCGCGCCGTGGCCGAACGCCAGGTGCGGGCGGGCGTCACGGGTGAGGTCCAGGGCGTCGGGGTCGGGGAACCGGTTCGGGTCGCGGTTCGCCGCCGCCAGCGACAGCAGCACCGTGTCGCCCTCTGCCACACGGGCGTCCCCGATCGTCAGGTCCTCACCCGCGTACCGGTACTCCGCCACGTGGTCCGGCGGGTCCAGGCGCAGCAGCTCGTTGATCGCCTGGGACCAGTCGATGTCGCCGCCGAGCAGGGCGGCTCGTCGGACGGGGTGGTCGAGCAGGCGCAGGACGGTGGTACCGAGGAACTGGATCGTGGTGATGTGGCCGGCGCCGATCAGCGTCATGACCATCACCTCCAGCTCGTCCCCGGTCAGCGCGCCCGACTCGATCAGCCGTGTCGGCAGGTCGTCCCCCGGGTGCGATCGTTTGTAGGCCACGAGCTTCCGGACGTAGCCCAGCATCTCGGCCAGCTTCGCCTCGTCACGCGGCTGCTGGAACTTCGCGCGGTACCACATGTCCAGCACGTCGGCGGCGGGCGCGCGCTCGGCCTCCGGGACGCCGAGCAGATCGTGCACGACGGCGACGGGGATCTCCCGGGTGTACTCGGCGACGAGGTCCGCGCGCCCCCGCCCGGCGAACGAATCGACGGCCCGCGCGCAGGTCCGGGCGGTGCGATCGCGCAGGCGGGACACCGCGGCGGGGGTGAACGCCGGGGCGACGAGCCGGCGCAGCCCGGCGTGTCGGGGATCGTCCAGACGGGACAGGCCGGGCGGGTGCGGGTCGGGGTTGACCGGGGCGCCGCTGCCCAGGCGGCGGTCCGCCAGGCAGGCGCGGACGTCGTCGTACCGGGTCACCAGCCACATCCGGCCCGGGGCATGCGGGTCGTCGACGGGGCAGACCGGGTCGTGCTCGCGCAACCAGGCGTAGCCCGGGTACGGGTCGGCGGTCACGACGGCCGACCGGCGCTCAGCGGCCTCGCCGGCCGGGACGCGGCGAGCGGCACGACCCGCGTCCCGGTCGGCCCTGCCACGAGATCGGCGCGGCGGCGCACGCCGCCGCCGTGGCCCTGCCACAGAGGCAGGTCGAACACGCCGAGGAACCCGGCCGCGGCCGGGCCCGGCCCGGCCGGTGGTTCCCGGTCACGGTCGAGGACGGCGGTGCTTCCCGTGGGGGGCGGCGATGTCGCCGCGCGCCGGAACAGCCCTCGGCATTCCTCGATGTGGTGGCCGTGCGGGACGGTGAACGGCGGCACCAGGTCGTGCCCGGGACCCGGCTCGTCGGTGAGGCGGTCGCCCGCCCGCGCCGTCACCCGGTCCGGCGGGGCTTCTTCGCGGCGGGCCGTGACCGTCCCGGGCAGGTCGAAGACGGTGGCCCCCCTGTCCGGGCGGCGGCACCGTTCGACGGTGCGGTCGCCGTGGCCACCCCCGATGTCCGGGACGGTCGCCGCAGGGGGTGGCGCGGTGGCGATGCCGTCGGCCGGGTCCGCGGCGGCGGGCATACGGCGCAGGCGGGCCTCGGTGGCGGGGCGCTCGCGCGGCCAGGTGGAGAAGGCGCGGCGGGGCGTGCCGGTGCGGAGGGTGTCCGCGGCGTCGGCCCCGTGCTCGGACAGAGGCTTGGGTCGGCGCGGTTCGCCGTCCACCGGGCCGGGCGTCGCGGCGGTCGTGACCCCGTCGTGGTCGTCGGCACGCCGCAGGCAGCCGAAGGCCACCGGGACGTGCACCGGGCTACGCGCCCCGGCCGGGGCACCGCCGATCGTGGTGGCCGGCTCCGCGACGGAGAGCGGACCGGCTTCCAGCGCGGTGAACGCCCCGAGCCGGGCGCCGACGGTCATGGCCCGGTGCCCGGGCGCGCCGAGCCGGTCCGGTACCGGGGCCGGGACCCCGGAGGGTTCTTCGGGCAAGGGCATGATCATTCACCTCCGGGAAGCGCGCCGGCACCGGTGAGGAAGTCCAGGTGCCTGCGCAGCATTCGCTCGTCGGCCGGGGGGAACCCCACCCCGGCCCCGGCCGCGGCGGCCCAGGTGCGGGAGCAGTCGAACCGCGGGTGCGAGCGGGGGCGTTCGGGCAGGGAGAAGGCGAGCGGGGCGAAGGGCCCGGCCGGGTCGGCGAGCATCCGCTCCCGCCATCGGTGGTACGGCACCACCTCGGTCGGGTGACCGGCCGAGGTGAGGGCGGCGGCGACGGCGGCGCGGGTGAGGCCGCCGTCGCCGTGGTAGTGGTGGTCCCGGCAGCGGTGGTCCGGGGCCCGGGAGAGCGCGACGATCGCCGCGGCCACCGTGTCCACGGGCACCATGTCCAGCACCTCGGCGGTGTCCGGGACGGCGCCCGCGGCGACGCATCCGGTGAGCCAGCGGCTGAACGCGGAGCGCGGGTCGGCGGCGCCGGTGGCGGTGTCGCCGACGATGGCCGCGATGCGGTGGATCGAGACGGGCAGGCCGTGGCCGCGGGCGGCGGCGGCCATGGTGTCGGCCACCCATTTGCTGAGGTCGTAGCCGCTGGTGAGGCCGCTCGGGTCGGTGGGAGCGTCGGCCTCGGTGACGACGCGGCCGTCGTAGGCGTCACCGAGGAAGACGCCGAGGGTGGAGATCAGGTGCAGCGGGGCACCGCTGTCGCCGGCCAGGCGCAGGATCGCGGCGGTGGCGTCGACATGGGCGGGTTTGAGGGTGCTGTAGGGCACGGCGAAGTGCGGCACGGCGGCGCTGTGGTAGATCGCGTCCACGGTCGTGAGGGTGTCGTGATCCTCTGTGGACAGGCCGAGGCCGGGTGCGAACAGGTCGCCGGGGACCGGGATCACCCGGTCGGCGACCGGCAGCCGATCGATCGAGCCCTGGCGGACGAGGCAGTGGATTCGGGCGTCGGTCCGGGCCAGGAGCTGGTCGAGGAGGTGGCGGCCGAGGAAACCGGTGGCGCCGGTGAGCAGGATCCGGCGCGGTGCGCCGGCCGAGAAGCCGCCGGACGGGAGGCCGCCGGACGGGCGGGCGGTGCGGGGACGGATTCCGGGTGGGGGGACGGCGTCGGCGCGCAACCGGTCGACCGTGGGCAGATCGGCCGGGGCACCGTCGTCGACGGCTGCCGCGAACGCCGCCACGGTGGGCGCGGTGAACAGGGTGCGCATCGGCACCGTGACACCGAGGCGGTCGCGGACGGCGGCGAGGACATGGGCGGCGATGAGCGAGTGCCCGCCGATGGCGAAGAAATCCGCGGTGCGGTCCACGTCGGACCGGCCGAGAACGGTGGCCCAGATGGCGGCGACGGCCCGCTCGGTGGCGGTCCGGGGCGGCTCGGCCGGGGCGGAGGGGCCGGCGGGGGGCTCGGGGAGGGCGGTGGTGTCGACCTTGCCGGTGCTCTGGGTGGGAAGGACGTCGAGGACGACCACGGTGTCCGGCACGAGATACGCGGGCAGGCGGTCGGCGCAGAAGGCGCGCAGGCCGGGAACGTCCGGGACGGCGGCCCGTGGGCCGGGGCCGGTCGGACCGGGCGTGTTCCGGCCGGGTGCGGCCGAGGCCGGGGCGCCGACATAGCCGATGAGGCGGTCGCCCCTGGCCACCACCACGGCCTCCGCGACGGCCGGGTGCGCGGCGAGCACGGCCGCCACCTCGCCCGGCTCCACCCGGTTGCCGCGGATCTTGACCTGGTCGTCGGCCCGGCCGACGAAGTCGAGCGTGCCGCGCGGGCTCAGCCTCGCGAGGTCGCCGGTCCGGTACATACGGGCCCCGGGGTGGGCGCCGTACGGGTCGGCGGGGAACGCCGCGGCGGTCGCGGCCGGGTTTCCCCGGTACCCCCGGGCGGGCGCCATCCCGCCGATGTAGACCTCGCCGACCACGCCGACGGGCACCCGGCGCAGAGCACGGTCGAGGAGGTGGACGCGGACGTTCGGCAGCGGGCGGCCGATCGGCAGCCGGGTGGGGTGCTCGCGGCCGTCGACGGTGCGATGGGTGGTCGCGCAGACGGTGGCTTCCGTCGGGCCGTACTGGTTGTGGAGGGGTATGCCGTGCTTCGCCCACGCGTGGACGGTCACCGCCGGGACGATGTCGCCGCCGACCATCATGGTCTCCAACGGGAGGCGTTCCCCGGCGAGATCGGCCACCCAGCGCTGCCAGAGGGGAGCCGCCGTGTTCACCGCGGACAGTCGGTGCTCGACGCAGAGCCTGCGGAGGTCCGGCCCGGTGAGGCCGCCCGGGTCGGGGTGGATGACCAGGGTGGCCCCGGCCGCGAGGACCGGGAAGATGTCGCCGAACGCGGCGTCGAAGTGCAGGGGCGGGACCGTGAGGAGGCGGTGCGCGGCGGTGAGGCCGTGTTCGGCGACGAGCGCGGTGGTGAGGTTGAGGAGGGTGTCGTGCTGTACGCCGACGCCCTTGGGTTCGCCGGTGGAGCCGGAGGTGTGGACGATGTAGGCGAGCTGGGACGGGTGGATGGGCACAGGTCCGTGGTGACCGGTGGCGGGGAGGGTGTCGCGGGTCAGGACGGCCCTCGCACCGCTGGCGGTGATCAGGGCGTGCCGGCGGGAGGGCGGCTGGGCGGGGTCGATGGGGACGAAGCATCCGCCCGCCTTGAGCACGCCGAGGATCGCGACGATCGCGTCGGCGCTGGACGGGATGGTGATCGCCACCGGGTCCTCGCTCCGGATGCCGGCCTCGCGCAGGTGGCGGGCGACGGCTGAGGATCTGCGGTCCAGCTCGCGGTAGGTGAGGGGAGCGGCGGCGAGGTCGAGGACGGCGGTGGAGTCGGGGGTCCGGGCGGTGTGGGCCGCGATCAGGTCCACCACGGTCGTGGCGGCCGGTCGGGTGTGGACGGCCGGGCCGGTGGACGGCGTGTCCGGTCCGCCGGCGGAGGCTGGATCGGAGCGGGTGCCGAGGGCGGTGTGGACGGCGCTGTCGGCCGGGGACAACAGGTCCAGGTGGGACAGGGGAAGACCGGGGTGGCGGACCACGGCCTCCATGACCGCCAGCACCTGGTCGGCGATCCTGGTGATCGTGTCCGCCTCGTACCGGTCGGTGCGGTAGTCGATGAGGGCGGGCCAGTCGCCCTCGCGTTCCCTGATGTGGAGGGTGAGGTCGAAACGGCTGGTGGCGCGGTCGAGCGGCAGCGGGGTGGCGGTCAGGCCGGTGAAGGTGACGGGGGCCGTCTCACGGTTGAGGACCAGCATCGTCCGGAACAGGGGATGGCCCTCCCGTGGGGTGGGGACCGTGGTGAGGATGTCGGCCAGGGAGATGTCGGCGTGGTCCATCGCGTCGGCCACCACCCCGGTGGCATCGGCGAGCAGCTCGCGGGGGGTGGCTCGACGGTTCGTGCGGAGCCGGAGCGGGAGGGTCGTGACGAACATGCCGATCACGTCGTCCCACCCGGCCGGGCGGGTGCTGACCGGGGCGCCGACGACGAGGTCGTCACCATCGTTCCGGGTGGAGCAGACGATGGCGAAGACGGTGAGGAGACCGGCGAAGACGGTGGCCCGCTCGCCCCGGCACCAGGCGGCGAAGCGGCGGGTGAGCCCCGCCGGGACGGTGAACCGGTGGGCGGCACCGGGGACAGCGCCCGGGCCGGATTCCGGGTGCGGCGATCCGCCCGGCGCGGGGGTCGGGGCCGTGCCACAGGGGTGGTCCGGCGGGGGTCCGGAGGCAGGCGGGGCGTCGCGGAGTGTCTCGGCCCAGAATGCGGTGGTCCGCTGCCGTGGAACCACGGCTGCCGGCGCGGGGACCGGCACTCCCGGTGCGCCGGTCCTCGTGCTGGGCGCGGCCCTCGGCCCCTGGACATCCGTGGCGCCGGACAGGGGCGAGGAGCCCGGGTCCACGGTGGTCAGGGTCGTCAGGAGGATCGCCATCGATGTGTCGTCGCAGATGATGTGGTGCGTGGTGATCGTCAGGAGATGGGTCGTGGGGGCCGTTCTGATCAGGTGGGCCCGCACCAACGGGCACCGGGTCAGGTCGAAGGGGTGGTCGGCGTCCCGGGCGGCCAGGCGTTCGGCCTCGGGCCACGGGTCCGCGTGAGCGCTCAGGTCGGTGGTGCGCCAGGCCCTCGCCGGCAACGCGTCCGTGTAGGGCGCCGCGCTCAGCAGCGGGGTGTCGTCATGGACGACGATCGCCGATCGCAGGACGGGATGGGTGGCCAGGGTGTGGACGAACCTGGCGCGCAGGTCCGCCTCGTCGAGCACACCCTCCAGCCGGAACGCGGCGTGCACGACGTAGGCGCCGTTGTCCTGGCCCGCCTGGTGGATGATCCACAGTCCGTGCTGCGGGCCGGACAGCCGTCCTGGTGGAGCGGGCACCGGCCCCGGGGTATCGGGGGTATCGGGATCGCCCTGGCCCGCGTCGATCGCGGCGGCCAGGGCGGCGACGGTGGGGTTGGCGAACAGGGTTCTGACCGTCACCTCCCTGCCGGTCGACGCCCGGATCTCGGCGACGGCCTTCACCGCCGCCAGGGAATGGCCGCCGGACAGGAAGAAGTCGTCGTCGCGGTTGACCGGGCGGGCCAGCAGACGCGCGAAGATCTCCGCGATCGTGGTCTCCGGACCCGGGTGGGGATCAGGCGCGGCGACGTCCTCCGCCGGTGGGGGCAGAGCGCGTACGTCCAGCTTTCCGGCGCTGGTCAACGGGAACGCGTCCACGGACACCATCGCCGACGGCACCAGGTAGGCGGGAAGGACACGGCTCAGCCGCTCCCGCACCCTCGGCCAGCGGGGCCGCCCGGCGGCCGGGATCACATAGGCCACCAGGCGGTCACCGTCACCGGCCACGCGGGCGTCGGCGACCTCCGGGTCCGCCCGCAACGCCGCCTCCACCTCGGCCGGTTCCACCCGGTGACCCCGCACCTTGAGCTGCGCGTCCACCCGCCCGACGAACTCCACGACACCGCCCGGCCGGCGCCGCGCCAGGTCGCCCGTCGCGTACATGCGCGCGCCGGGGACCGGCGAGAACGGGTCGGCGACAAAGCTCGTCGCCGACCGGCCGGGCGCGCCGAGATAGCCGCGTGCCAGCGGGAAACCACCCACGTACACCTCGCCGACCACATCGTCGTCGACCGGTCGCAGGCCCGCGTTCAGCAGATACACGGCCACGCCGTCGAGCGGGCCGCCGATGCCGAACCGGCTGCCCCGGTGCACCCGCTCGGCGGTCGACCAGATCGTCGTCTCGGTCGGGCCGTACGCGTTCCACAGCTCGGCCCCGCCCAGCGACCCGGCCAGCTCCGGTGTCAGCGCCTCCCCGATCGACACCCGGACCCGCACGCACTCCGGCACGCCCCCGGCCGCCACCAGCACCGCCCACACCGACGGGGTGACCTGGACGACCGTGACCGCCTCGGCCAGCAGACGCCGCGCCAGCGCGGGACCGTCCACAACGGTCTCCGGCGGTATCGGCGCCACCCGGGCGCCCACGGTCAGCGGCCCCACCAGTTCCCACACCGAGATGTCGAACGCCGGGGAGGTCATGGCCGCGACCACGTCCCCGGCGCCCAGCCCCACCAACGCCGTCGACCGGGCCAGCATCCCGGCCACCGCGCGGTGCGGCACACCCACCGCCTTCGGGCGGCCGGTCGACCCGGAGGTGTGGAGCACGTACGCCAGTGACTCGGGCGCGATTCCGGGTTCGACGCGCTCGAACTCCTCCGGCAGCTCCGGGATCCCGGTCAGCACGACGCGGGCGGCCTCGGTGACGGCCCGGCGCCTCGGCTCGGGCCACAGCGGTTCCACCGGCACGTACACCGCGCCCGCCCGCCAGATCCCGAGGATGGCCACCACCAGGTCCGTGCCGCGCGGCAGGTCCACCGCGACCCACGTCTCCGGCCCGGCGCCCCGCGCCCGCAGCACCGAGGCCAGCGCCGCCGAACGGCGCTCCAGCCCGGCGTAGGACAACTCACCCACCGCGCGGCCGTCCGTGCCGAACCGGATCAGCTCCAGCACGGTCGACGGCGCCGGGGCACCGGCCGGCCCGGCCACCGGCGCGGCCACCACCGAGGACCCCGCCGTCAACGCCGACAAGCGGCGGTCCGGGTCGGCGCACGCACGGTCCAGCAGGGCCAGCAGCCGCCCGGCGACACCGTCGACCGTCGCGCCGTCGAACAGGTCCGTGTCGTGCGCGGTGACCACGGCCATCTCCGCGCCGCCGGACTCCACCATCACGGTGAGGTCGACGTCGGCCGTTCCCGTGTCCGGCAGCATCCGGTCGGCCCGCACGCCGGGGAGCACCACCTCGGGTGGGTCCTGCATCACGAGGCGCGCCTGGCACAGCGGTGCGTGACTCGGGTCGCGGGAGGCGCCGACCGCCTCGACGATCCGGTCGAACGGGACGGCCGCGCTGCCCAGTCCCGCCGCGACCGCGCGGCGGGCCCTGGCCACCAGCTCGCGGAAGGTCGGATCACCGCCGATCCCCACCCGCAACGGCACCGGGTTCACGAACATTCCGACGACGCCGGCGAACTCCGGCCCCGGCCGCCCGGACACCAGGGTGGCGACCACGACATCGTCCTGGCCCGCCGTCGTGCCCAGCGTGGCGGCGTACGCGGCATACAGCACGACGAACCGGGTGGCGCGCGTGGCGCGGGCGAGCGCGTCGACCCGCGCGGTGAGACCCCCGGGGACGGCGTGGCGGCGCAACTCCCCCCGGAAGGCGCGCATCCTCGGGCGGGGCCGGTCGGTGGGCAGGGTGAGCAGGTCCGGCACACCGTCCAGATCGGCGACCCGCCGGGACGGGTCGTGGTCGATGATGTCCGGTGGCGCTCCAGGACGGTCCGGCAGCGGCCGGGCCGGGTCGGCGTACACGGCGCTGATCTCCCGGCACAGCACCGACAGTGACATACCGTCGACGACCGCGTGATGCGTGTTGATCACCAGTATGTGGTCGGTCGGCGTGATCCGGCCCAGACGTATCCGGAACAGCGGCCCGGTGCGCAGGTCGAACGGCTCCCGTGCGGCCTGCGGCACGAACACCTCCGCGTCCGGCACCGTCCGCACCACGACATCGGCGGCGCCCACCGGCCCCACCCGTCCGACCGGCTCGCCGTCGACCTCGTCGAAGGTCGTGCGCAGCGCCGGGTGCCGGGCCACCACCAGATCCGCCGCGCGCTGGAGCGCGTCCACCGACACGGGACCGGCCAACCGGAACACCGCCGGGTTGTTGTGCAGGGGTGCGCCGTCGGCGAACGCGTCGAGGAACCACAAGCGCCGAGCCCCTGGCGGGAGCGGGATCGTCATCGGTGCGCTCTCCGAATCTCCGAACCGGTGCCGGTACGCCGTCGGATGCTCCGGGTCCGCCCGTGGGAACGGCGCGTCGGCGGCCACCCGGTGCAGCACCGCCAGGGCCGGCGGGTGACCCGGCCACGGTGGCGGACGATCCGCCCGCGCGGGGGAACCGCCCGGGCCGGGGCCTCCCCGAGGGGGCCGATGTCGCGCGATGCCGCCCGTCCGCGTTCGGACGGCCCGCCGCTGGTCGACGCGGCGTCCGGGCCTTTCGTGCCGCGCGGTCCACCGCGCCGCTCCACCGCGTCCACCCGGTGGCCGCCGCGGTCCGGCCGGATCACCGGCCCGGTTCCGGCCGTACCCGCCCGGACGACGACGTTCATGTCCGGCCCCTGGCCGGGTCCACCGAGAGCAGGGCTGCCGCGAGATCGGCGGGTGTGGATGCCTCGAACACGGTGGCGACGGTCGCCTCCATGCCCAGTTCGACCCGCATCCGGCTGACCAGCGCGGTGGCCATGAGCGAGGTGCCGCCGAGGGCGAAGAAGTCGTCGTCCGGGGTGACCGGGTCCACCGACAGCACCGCGGCGAACAACCGGGCGAGGTCGTCGGCGAGCCCGCCCGACGCCCGCGGCGCGGGCACGGCGAACGCGGCCCGGTCCAGTTTTCCGTTGGGGGTCGACGGGAAGTGCCCGACCACCTCGATCATGTCCGGGACGAGATGGGCCGGCAGCCGCTCGGCGAGGTGCGCGCGCAGGTCCGGCACGCTCGCCCCGCGCGGCACCACGTAGCCCACCAGGTAGGCGCCGAGCGGTCCGGAGTGGGCGACGACCGCCGCCCGCGCCACCGCCGGGTGGGCGCCGAGCGCGGCCTCCACCTCGGCCGGTTCGACCCGGTGGCCGCGGATCTTCACCTGGTCGTCGACCCGGCCGAGGAACTGCAGGTCACCGTCGGGCAGCACACGGACCAGGTCTCCGGTGCGGAACATGCGCGAACCGGGCGGACCCCACGGGTCGGCGACGAACCGCTGCGCGGTCGGCCCGGGACGGCCCAGATAGCCGCGCGCGACCCCGGCGCCGCCGATGTACAGTTCGCCCTCGGTGGCCGGGGCGCACGTCTCGTCCAGCACACGGAGTTCGGTGCCGGGGATCGCCGTCCCGATCGGCACCACCGGGCCGCCGGTGAGCGGGGCGCTCATGGTGGCGCACGCGGTCGTCTCGGTCGGGCCGTAGGCATTGACCATCCGGCGGCCGGCGGACCATCGGGCGACGAGGTCCGGGCCCGGCGCCTCCCCCGCGACGATCAGGCAGGCGACCGAAGGCAGCGCCATGTCCGGCTGGGCGGCGAGCGCGCTCGGCGGCATGCACACATGGGTGACGCCGTGCTCGGCGACGAACCGGGCGAACGGTTCGCCGGGCGGAAGGCCCTCGGGCGGCGCGAGAACGAGCGCGGCCCCGGTGAGCAGCGCCATGCACAGGTCGGCGACGGCCACGTCGAAGCCGACCGACGCGTACTGCAACACCCGGGCACCGGGTCCGGCACCGAAGCGTTCCCTCTGCGCCGCGACGAGATGAGCGATCCCCGTATGGGGAACGACCACGCCCTTGGGCTTCCCGGTCGAGCCGGAGGTGTAGATGACATAGGCGGCGCACGCCGGATCGGGTTCCGCCACCGGGGCGGCGGACGCCGCCGCGGCCTCCAGCGCCCGCAGCTCCCGCGGCGTCAGCACCAGGGTGGGACGGGCGTCGGCGAGCACGGCGGCCACCCGGTCCGGGGGTTGGGCGGGGTCGACCGGCAGGTAGGCGGCTCCCGCGGCGAGTACGGCGACGACGGCCACCACCAGGTCCGCGCCGCGCGGGATCGCGACGGCGACGATGTCGTCCGGCCCGACCCCACGGTCTCGCAGCCCGCCCGCGACCGCGGAAGCGCGGGCGTCGAGCTCACCGTAGGAGAGCGTGCCGTCAGCGGCGACCACCGCGATCGACTCCGGGGCCCGGGCGACCCGGCGCCGGAACATCCCCACCATCGTCCCGGCCGATAAGGGATTCACCTTGTCCGCTCGCGCGTCCACTGCGGTTTCACACTCCGTGACCCACGAAAATCCATTGGGGGAACGAGGGGGAACTCTGTCCCATGACGCGGATCGGTGTCAACGAGGTCGACGGGGTGCTTACACCGGCACTCACCCGGCACCCCGACCGCAAAGGCAATTATGAGACTGTCGAGAAAAACTTTGTCCCGCCGGTCTGTTCGGCGCCATGGCCTGGCCAGTATCTTGTAGCCGCTTCCCGAGACCTGATCAGTTACGCGCTGCCGAGCATGCCCAAGTCGTGCTCGGAAATGGGTTGGCCCATCTGGAGGAGTTCGGATGAGCGGGACATCACTGGGTACACGATTAGAGGACACACCACCGGCGTTCGTGCCGGTCGATCAGATAATCGAAACGCGTCTCGTACGGGTCGCCGGCTCCAGTCCCGACCACGTCAGCGCGCTCACGCAGTGCCCGGACGACCTCCCGCCGATCCTGGTGCACCGGCCGACCATGCAGGTGTTCGACGGCGTGCACCGCCTGCGCGCGGCCAAGCTGCGCGGGGACGCCACCATCGGTGTGCGGTATGTCGACGGCACCGAGGAGGACGCGTTCATGCTGGCCGTGAGCGCCAACGTGACCCAGGGATTGCCACTGACACTGGCTGACCGCACCGCCGCCGCCGCCCGTATCCTCTCGTCGCATCCGCACTTGTCGGACCGTCTGATCGCGTCGACAGCCGGGTTGTCCACCAAGAAGGTGGCCGCGATCCGGCAGTGTTCAACCGGGGAAATGACTCAGTTGAACACCCGCCTCGGCCGCGACGGGAAAGTGCGGCCACTCGATGCCTCGCACGGACGCACGATTGCCAGTCAGGCGATTTCGAACAATCCAGATCTTTCGTTGCGGGAGATTGCCCGAATCGCCGGAATATCGGTCGGCACCGCCCGGGATGTCCGGGAAAGAATGCGCCGGGGCGAGCATCCTGTTCCGCCACGGCATCGCCTTTCCGCCGGGCATCGCGCGGAAAACAACGTACCGGGCGACAACACCGGCGCCAACGGCATGCCGCGCGCCGAACGGGGCCGGTTCCTGCTCTCGCTGCGCACCGATCCGTCGTTGCGGTTCTCCGAGATCGGCCGCGCGCTCCTGCGGCTGCTCGACGCCAACACCCTCGACGCCGCGCAGTGGGACCGCCTCGCCGCCGCCGTCCCCCAGCGCTGGTCACCGGTGGTTGCCGACCTCGCCATGGACTGCGCGGCCGACTGGTCCGCGCTCGCCTGCCGGGTCCGCGGCCAGGTCCGCGTCAGCGCGTGAGTCCGGCGCGCACGCCACGGCGATCGCCGCCACCACCTCGACCACCGCGAACAGCGCGACCACCGGAAGCAGCGCCGAGGAGCCACCGGTGATCGCGACCGCCACCAGCGGCCAGAAGCTGGAGATCGTGACACCCACCTGGTAGGTCACGGCGATCGCGGAGAACCGCACCATGGTCGGGAACAGGTCCACCAGGAACGCCGCCAGGCCGCCGTAGATCGCGCCGTGCGCGATGGTCAGCGCGGGGACGAACACCAGGGCGACCAGCGTCGGATCACCCGAGGACAGCCAGGCGCCCGCCGGGACCATCGCCACCACCGCGACCGCGTAGCCGAAGACCATGACCCGCCGACGGCCGAACCGGTCGGACAGCGCGCCGAACACCGGCAGTGTCACGCACTCGCCCAGGGCCGCGATCATCAGCCCGGTCAGCACGGTCGACCGCACCTCCGGCCCGGCCTCCGCCGCGTGCGCCACCAGGAACACGGTGAACATCGCGATCACCGACCCGGTGCCGAGCGAAGCGAGAATGCCGATCACCACGCGGCGCGGCCACCGCCGCAGCACCATGATCACCGGCACCCGGGCGGCACGGTTCTCCGCCCGGCCACGCACGAACTCCGGTGACTCCTCGACCCCCAGCCGGACCCAGACACCGATGCCGATCAGGACGCTCGACGCCAGGAACGGCAGCCGCCACCCCCAGGTCAGGAAGTCCTCCTCGGGCAGTTCGGAGATCAGCACGAAGGTCAGGTTGCTGCCGAACAACGCCACCGCGAAACCCATCGCGGGCCAGCTGCTGAAAAAGCCCCGGCGTCCGGGCGGGCCGTGCTCGGTGGTGAGCAGCACCGCGCTTCCCCATTCGCCGCCGATGCCGATGCCCTGCGCGACGCGCAAGGTCACCAACAGGACCGGGGCGAGGACACCGGCCGTGTCATAGGTGGGCAGCAGGCCGACGCCGAACGTGGCGATGCCCATGACGAGCAACGTCCACACCATCATCGACTTGCGGCCCACCCGGTCGCCGAAGTGGCCGAACAGCAGGCCGCCCAGCGGGCGCGCGACGAACCCGGCCGCGTAGGTGGCGAACGACGCGAGCACACCGCCCGCGGCCGACGATCCCGGGAAGAACAGCGGGCCGAACACCAGCGCGGACGCCGTCGCGTACAGGTAGAAGTCGTACCACTCGATGGCGGTGCCGATCGTGCTCGCGATCAGCACCCGGCGGACCGAACGAGGCGCCGGGGCCACCCCCGGTGTCACGCGTCCTCATCGGACACGAGGACCCGCCCTCCGCGCTCGTGGGGATCGGCGGCGAGGTCGTAGGCCCACACCTGCCGCCCGTCCGCCTCCCAGATCACCTTCCGCCCGTCCGCCCGCACCGCGTGCAGCGCCTTCAGGTCCGGGTAGTCGTCCGAGGCGGCGGCCCGCTCCTGCGGGAAGTAGGTCTCCGAGTACGCCTCGCGGGACGCCCCGGTGCCGCCCGCGAAGAACTCGGTCAGCGAGGCTCCGTCCGACGGCCGCGGGTCCAGCCCGAGATGGTCGAGCACCGTCGGCATGATGTCGACCAGCCGCACCTGGCTGTCCACGCTCATCCCCACCGGCACCCCGGGGCCGCTGATGACCAGCGGCACATGCTGGGTCGCGTCGAACAGCAGGCAGCCGTGGCCCTCCTCGTACGGGTGGCCGAGGTCGCCGGCGTGATCGTTGGGGTACCACCCGGCCAGATCCTCGCCGTGATCGGAGAAGCACACCACCAGCGTCGACGCGATGTCGTGGCCCAGCTCGGCGATGCGGCGCAGCAGGAGCTGGAGATAGTGGTCGGTGTAGGCGATCTCGCCCTCGTACGGATTCGCCACCTCGACGCCGACGTCCTCCGGCGGCTCGTACGGCCAGTGCGCGTCGAAGAAGTGCGCGAACAGGAAGAACGGGCCGGCGCCGTCCAGCGACTGGAGCCAGCGGGTGGCGCGTTCGACCACCAGCGGCGCGCGCTTGAGCGCCAGCCCGCGCAGCTTCACGTCGCCGACCGACAGCGGGTCCCGGCCGTCCGGCAGCAGCGGGATCTCGTCGTCGTAGAAGTCGAACCCGCGGTCCATCCCGTACCACTGGTTCAGGCCGGGGCAGGACACCACCGCGCCGGTCGTGTACCCGGCCGCCGACAGGCACTCCGCCAGCGTCGGCACCCGCTTGTCCAGCGCTTCGCGGAACAGGTGCCTGACCCCGTGGCGGGGCGGCTGGAGCCCGGTGAACACCGTGGCGTGGCTGACCGGCGTCAGGGGGCACGACGAGATCGCCTGCGTGAAGCTGACCCCGCTCGCGCGCAGCCGCTCCACACCGGGGTACTTCCCCGAAAAGGCCACGTCGGCGCGGACGGTGTCCAGGGAGATGAACAGGATGTTCGGCTGTGCGGTCACCGGGACTCCTCTGCATTCCTCCGTCGACATTCCTCCGTCGACGCCGGCGGCACCGAAGGCTAGCAACGGGCTCCCCGCGTACGACAACGAAGAACCACGCGGTATGAACACCCGTGCCGAACAGCACATCGCCTCACTACAGTTGCCCGGCGGAGCGTCCACGACCGTGACGCGAGGGAGAATCCATATGGCGCGCAAGCTGTCCCTGGCCCTGGAGCTGTACGCCGACGCGAACGGCGGCGTCGACCAGCGCTACATCGAGCAGATGCGCAACCAGGACGCCGAACCGGTGCCGACCGATCCCGCGCTGCCGAGATTCACCCTCGTCGTCGGGCCCTCGCCGTTCACCATGCCGCGCGGTTGGGAGTTCTTCCTCACCTCACCCTACGAGGGTGCGACGTACATCTCGACCGTGCTGCACAACGCCGGGTACCCGGTGCGCATCGTCGACGTCCGCTACACCCCGAACCCGCTGCGGGCGGCGTACGAGCAGATCATCAAGGGCACCGATGTGCTCGGTGTGTGCACGTTCGAGGACAACTTCCCGTTCTGCCGGACGCTGATGGCGATGGTCCGCGAGTCGCACCCGGACATACCCATCATCTGCGGCGGCTCGCTGGTCACCTCCGTTCCGTCGGTCTTCATGTCGGACACCGACTGCGACATCGCGGTGATCAGTGAGGGCGAGATCACCATCCTGGAGCTGATGGAGAGTTACGCCCGTGGCTCCTGGCAGCGGGACCTCCCGGCCATCAAGGGCATCTGCTACCGGGACGAGAAGGGAAAGGCGCGCCGCACGCCGCCGCGCGGCCAGATGATGGACCTCGACGCGCTGCCCAGGATGCGGCTCGACCTGTGGCCTCAGTCGCGGTCGCCGCTCGGCATGCAGCCGCAGGTGATCTCGTCCTACAGCCGCGGCTGCAAGATGGACTGCTCGTTCTGCTACCGCACCACCCCGCAGGTGCGGGCGAAGTCGCCGGAGAAGATGGACCGCGACCTCGACTGGCTGAAAACCCAGTACGGCGTGGAGTTCTGCTTCTTCGTCGACCTCACGTTCAGCTCGCACCGCGGCCAGACCATCGAGATGTGCGACGCGATCTCCCAGCACGATCTGCGGTGGACCTGTCTGACCCGGTGCGCCGACATGGACGTACCGCGTATCAACGCGATGCGGGACGCGGGCGCGGACATCATCCTGTACGGCGTCGAGTCGCTGGGCACCGAGGTGCTGCGCGAGGCCCGCAAGGGCAGCAGCGAGAACCTGACCGTCCGCGCGATGCGCACCACGTTCGACGGCGGCGTGCGGTTCGGCTCGCTGCTCATCGTCGGTCTGCCCAACGAGACCGAGGAGTCCCTGTCCCACATGGTGCAGTTCGCCGAGCAGTACAACCATGTGACCCGGGTGAAGTATCTGTCGGCCATGCCCGGTACGACCGTGTACCAGGACGCGCGGCGGAACAAGGTGATCCGCTCCGAGATCGACCATCTGAACTGGCTGTCGATCGAACAGGCGCTGCACGAGGACGAGTTCCTGAACGTGAGCGGGCTGCCCGAGCAGGTCTGCCGGGACGCGTACAAGCGGGTGTACGACGCCTATCAGCCCGGCCCGGTGATGGACTTCCGGCACTGGCCGGAGCACTTCGAGTACTTCCACCCGCAGTCGGCCGACGGCACCGAGCGGTCGACGTCGTACGCCGGGACCCGCTGGCGCGCGGAGTGGAGTTCCGCCGCCGCGCCACTGGTTCCCGGTTCCGAGCGGTACACCCTGGACAAGGTGGCCGACCCGGAGGTGGCCGCGATCGGGAGCACCCTGATGCACTGCGGCGCGAAGAAGCTCACGGCCGGGGTCTGACCGGTGTCCCCTCAGGACGGCCCGATCCTGATCATCGGGACCGAGCGCTCCGGGTCGAACCTGCTGCGGCTGGTGCTCGACGCGCACTCACGGATCGCGGTCCCGCACCCGCCGCACTTCATGCGGTATCTGTCCGGCATCCCGTACCACGGCGATGTCGACGCGATGGTGGGCGACGCGATGTGCCTGCTGCGCAACCACATCCACCCGTGGCCGCATGTGATCGACCGGGCCGCGGTGGCGGAGGCGGCCGGCCCGTCGCTGTTCGGGGTGGTGTCGGCGATCTACGACCAGTACCGCGTCGCGGAGGGCGCGGCCCGGTGGGGGTGCAAGAGCACGTTCATGGTCGAGCATGTCGACGAGGTGCTCGCCGAACTCCCGGACGCGCGGTTCCTGTGGCTGGTGCGCGATCCCCGCGATGTGGCCGCGTCGGCGAAGCGGGCCGTGTTCGGCCACTGCCACCCGTACCGGATGGCGCTGCGGTGGACGGCGGAACAGGAGCTCGCCCGTGCGGCCCTGGAGCGGTGGGGGCCGGGCGTGGTGCACCTGGTGCGGTACGAGGACCTGGTGTCCGCGCCCGAGCGGGAGATCCGGGCGATCTGCGATGCCATCGGTGAGGCGGTCGAGCCCGCGATGCTGGCGCACCACCTCCGTGGCAACGCCCGGGTGACCGCGTCGCTGTCGGCGTCCTGGCGCACGGCGGGCGACCCGATCACCACGGCCCGGATCGGCGCCCACCGAAGCGGGCTGTCCGACCGGGAGCGGCGGCAGGTGGAGAGCGTGGCCGCGCGGGCGATGGAGACGCTTCGCTACCCGTTCGACGGGGCCTCGCTGGACGAACCGGTCCCCGGTCCGTTCGGCGTCGCGCTGCGCGGGTTCGCGGTGCGGCTGGCGGTGGAGGCGCGATCGCTGCGCACCGACCGCAACCACTTCCGGCGCTGGCGGCGCGACGCCACCGTCCGCCGGCTGCGCCGCCGTGCGGCACCGGGCCGCGCCCTGGTTCCGGCGGGAGGGAGCAGATGAACAGCACGGGAAACGTCCGCACACATTTCGCCGACCGCGCGAGCGGCTACGACCGGTCCAGTTCCTGGTGCACCGACGACACGCTCGGCGAGCTGATGCTGTCCACGGCCGCGCCCCGGCCGGGCGACGCGGTCCTGGACGTGGCGTGCGGCACCGGACTGGTGTCAAGGCTGTTCGCCGGGCGGGTGCGGCGGCTGGTCGGCGTGGACATCACACCGGAGATGGCCGAGCGGGCGCGCGACACGCTCGACGAACTGGTGATCGCCCCGGCGGAGGAGCTGCCGTTCGGTGACGGCACGTTCGACATCGTGGTGTGCCGTCAGGGAATCCAGTTCATGACGCTGCCGGACGCGGTGCGGGAGATGGTGCGGGTGACCCGGCCGGGTGGGCGGATCGTGCTGACCCACCTGTGCGCCTACGGGGACGACGACCGCGACGAGTACTTCGAGATCCTGCGGCTGCGCAACCCGGCCCGGCGGCACTTCTTCCGGCCCGGCGATGTCGAGGCCCTGCTCGCGGGCGCGGGGTGCGACCCGGTGCGGTCGCAGCGGTATGTGTCGGTGGAGGACGTGGACGTGTGGTCGGACAACGGCGCGATCGGCGAGAACGCGCGGCAGGCCATCCGGGACCGCTACGGGAGGGCGTCAGCCGCGTTCCGCGCACAGCACGCGGTGGCCGAGGTGGACGGGCGGATCACCGACCACATGCTGTTCGTCGTCGCCTCGGGAACGAGGGTCTGACATGGAACCGGACCAGTCCCTCGCCGACGGTGTGCGGGCCGCGTTCCTCGCCGAGGCGGCCACCGCGGCGCGGTACACCTACTGCGCACGGGTCGCCGAGATCGAGGGCCACACCGAGGCGGCCCGGGTGTTCGGCGAGCTTGCCGAGAGTGTGGCCTGCGCCGCCCACGGGCACCTGGATGTGCTGCGCGACCTGCTGGGCGGCGACGGTCCGGGCACCGGCCACGCGCTCGGCGACACCCGCCGCAACCTCGCCGCGGCGATCAGCGGCGACCTCGCGGAGGCCACCGAACGCTACCCCGGCCTGGCGGCGCGGGCGCACACGGACGGCGTGGCCGATCTGGCGAGCTGGCTGGAGACGCTGTGCGCGTTGAAGACGACGCACGTGGACCGGCTGGAGCAGGCCCTCACCGGGCTGACCGAGCCGCGGTTCGCCGGGAACGGAGCGCCATGACCACCGACTACACCGCCGAGGCCATCACCGTCCACTCCGGGCTGGAGGCGGTGCGCCGCAACCCGTCGATGTATGTCGGGTCGACCGGCCCGGACGGCGCCCACCACCTGGTGCTCGAACTGGTCGACAACGCCGTGGACGAGGCCGCCGCCGGGCACTGCGGCGCGATCTCGGTGGAGCTGTACGACGACGGCTCCTGCTCGGTCACCGACGACGGCCGGGGCATCCCCACCGACCCGCACCCGGCGGCCGGTGTCCCGGCGTGTGAGCTCGTGCTCACCACGCTGCACTCGGGGGGCAAGTTCGACGACTCCTCGTACGCGACCTCGGCCGGGCTGCACGGCGTCGGTCTGGCCTGTGTGAACGCGTTGTCGGAGTGGTTGCGGCTGGATGTGTGGCGCGACGGCGCGCACCACAGCGAGTCGTTCGCCCGAGGCTCGGTCGAGACCCCGCTCAAGCGGGTCGGCGACAGCGACCGCCGCGGCAGCCGGGTGTGGTTCCGCCCGGACCCGGAGATCTTCTCCTCCTGCCTGCTCGACACGGACCTGGTGCACGCCCGGCTGCTCGACATCGCGTACCTGCACCCGGGCCTGCGGGTCGAGCTCACCGACCACCGCACCGGGCGGCACGAGTCGCTGTGCGAGACGACCGGGGTGCGGGGCCTGCTCGCGTACCGCGCCCACGACGCCGAGAAGGTGCACGCCGAGCCGACCACCATCGCCTGGGCCGGGGACGGGTGCGTGATCGACGCCGCCGTCCAGTGGACCGAGGGGTACGCGGAGCAGATCTTCAGCTACGTCAACACCGTCCGCACCGACCTGGGCGGGTCGCATGTGGACGCCCTGCGCCGCGCGCTGGCCGGGGTGGTGGCCGACCACCTCGGCCCGTCCGCGGACAGGATGACCGTGGTCGACATCCTGGAGGGGCTGACCGCGGTGATCGCGATCCGCACCCCGGACGCGCGGTTCGACGGCCAGACCAAACGCACCCTGCGCAACGACGACGCGGGCGCCCGCGTGTTCGACGTCGTCACCGAGCAGGCGCGGCGGGCGCTGGCGGCCGACCCGGAGCTGGCCCGCCGCATCGCCGAACGGGCCATCGACGCGAGCCGGGCCCGGCTCGCCGCGCGGCTGGCCGGGCGGACGGCCCGCTCCCGGACCCGGGCCGTCGAGGTCGACTACGCGGTCTACCAGCGACAGTTCGGCATCCGCTCGAAGGACTGGCACGACTCGTGCGCCTGGCTCACCGACGAGGACCTGCTCGGCAAGCACGCGGAGCTGTGCGCGGTGCCGCCGGACGCGCGGATGCTGGACGTGTGCTGCGGCAGCGGTGTCGTCGGCGACGCGTTCCGCGGCCGGGTCGGCGAGATGGTCGGGCTGGACCTCACCCCGGAGATGGCCGCGCTCGCCGCCACCCGGCTGGACATCGTGCACCAGGGCACCGTCTACGACCTGCCGTTCCCCGACGCCAGTTTCGACCTCGTGGTCACCCGGGAGGTGCTGCATCTGCTGCCCCGGCCGGAACGGCCGGTGTCGGAGATCTTCCGTGTGCTGCGGCCGGGCGGGCAGTTCATCGTCGGGCAGATCGTGCCGTACGCGGACGTGGACGCCTTCTGGATGTTCCGCGTGTTCAAGAAGAAGCAGCCACTGCTGTACCAGATGTTCCGCGAGGAGGACTTCCGGGCGCTGCTCACCGGCGGCGGGTTCACCGACGTGCGGATGGAGGAGTACTTCCTGTGGGAGTCGATCGACCGGTGGATCGACACCCACGAGACGACACCGGCGAACCGGCAGGAGATCCACCGCCTCTACTACGACGCGCCGCGCGAGGTGCGCGCCGTACACCCGTTCGAGGTGCTGCCGGACGGCTCGGTGCGCGACCGGTGGCGGTGGTGCGTGTACTCGGTGCGGAAACCCGGCCATGCCTAGCCGCACCGTGCATCGTCCGGTCGCCGAGGTCGTGCGCGGGCTGGAGGCGCTGCGGCCGCTGCGCGGCACGCCGGTGCCGCACTTCCGCGCGAAGGTGCGCGATCTCGTCGTCGTCGCGTCGAGTTCCCGGGGCGGGTCGAGCATGCTCGCCGAGCTGCTGCGCTCCTCTCCGCACCTGCTGCACCTGCGCGGTGAGCTGAATCCGCTGCTGCGGCTGGTCGGCCTCGACCACCCGCACAGCGGCACCGGGTCCGATGCGCTGGACGCGGCGCACTGGCACGGGCTTCCGCCATGGTCCCGGGCGTTGTTCGAGGCGGAACTGGCACTGGACGCGGGCTCTCCCGGCACCGGCGTGGAGAACCTGGCGGCGGACGCGGCGTGGCGGCTGGTCGTGCAGTGGCCGGAGCTGGACCTCGACCCCGTCGACCTGGTGCGGACCGCCGAGGCGGTACTGGACCGTGATCTCCCCCGGTTCGCGCGGGCGCTGATCGGCAGGGCCGGCGTGAACCCGTGGTACTACGACCTTCCCGGGCAGTCACCGGGACCACGGCCGACCGGACCGCCCGGTGATGTGCTGCTCGAAGAGCCGCCCTTCGTCCTCCCCCGCCCGTGGCGGCCCGCGGCCGAACACGACCTCGCCACGAAGCCACTGGTGATCAAGACGCCGGGCAACGCCTACCGGCTCGGCTTCCTGCGGGCGGTGTTCCCTCACGCGCGGCTGCGGGTGCTGCACCTGACCAGGAACCCGGCCGCGTCGATCAACGGCCTGGTCGACGGGTGGCTGCACCACGGGTTCCACGCGTACCGGCTGGACGAACCGCTGCGCATCGCCGGATACGCCGATGTGCGGCCGGCCGACCGGCACTGGTGGAAGTTCGACCTACCACCCCGCTGGCCCTCGTACACCGCCGCCGCCCTGCCCCGGGTCTGCGCCCACCAGTGGGTGTCGAGCCACCGTGCGGTACTCGCGCACGGGGCGGATCACACGGTGCGATCCGAGGACCTGATCAGCGGTCCGCACGCCCGCGCGGACGCCGTCGAGCGGATCGCGGACTGGCTGGGCATCCCGTTCGACGGGCCGCTGAAGCGGGTCGCGACCGACGGCATCGCCGCCACCGTGGCCACCGCCGCACCACGCCCCGGCCGGTGGCGGGCGCGGGAGGAGGACATCCGGTCCGCGCTGAGCACCGACGTACTCGCGATGGCGGAGAGGCTTGGCTACGGCCGTGACGACCACTGGATCTGAGCTGAGCACCCACGGCGGCCCGGGGTGGGTCCCCCGGGTGGCCTCGCATGTGGACGAGGTCGCGGCCGGGGGTGTGTGGGCGCCGTGCGGGTACCGGTCGGAGACGGCCACGCTGCGGTCGGTGCTGCTGGTCCGCCCGCCGGACAGCATCGCCGCGGTGCGACAGCCGGGGGCCTCGCTCATGCTCGGGCCGGTGGATCTCCCGACGATGCGGGCGCAGTGCGACGCGCTGGCGGACCGGCTGCGGGACAACGGGGTCGAGGTGCACCTGACGTCCCCCGCGGCGACGCCGAACGTGGTGTTCGCGCGAGACCTGTTCTGGATGACCCCGGCCGGGGCGGTGCTGGCGCGGATGGCGTCGGCGCAGCGGGCAGGCGAGGAACGGCATGCCGCGCTCGCGCTGGCCGGGGCCGGGTTCCCGATCCTGCGCACGGTGTCCGGCACCGCCGTGTTCGAGGGCGCCGACGCGCTGTGGATCGACCCGTCGACGGTGCTCGTCGGTACCGGGTTCCGCACGAACGCGGCCGGCGCGGCCGAGGTCGCCTCGGCGGTCGCGGAACTGGGCGCGCGGGTGGTGACGGTGCCGCTGGCGCCGGGCGTACAGCACCTGCTGGGGACGGTGGTGTTCCTCGACCCGTCCACCGCCGTGATCCACCGAGCGGCGAGCACACCGGAGTTGGCGGCGCTGCTCGCCGCGTACGGCTATCGGGTGATCGCGCTGCCGCCGGACGAGGAACTGCTGGTACGGCGCGGAATGAACCTGCTGGTGCTCGCGCCGGGGCGGGTGCTGATGCCCGCGGGCTGCCCGGGAATCCGGCGGACGCTGGAGCGGGCGGGTGTGGCCGTCGACGAGATCGACATCGGCGAGTACCTGCGGGCGGCCGGCGGGATCGGCTGTGTGACCGGGGTGGTGCGCCGTGAGCACTGAGAGCCGGTCACCCGGCCGGTCACTGGGCCGGGTACACCGTGGGGTCGTCCAGCGGCACCTTCAACCAGGAGATCATCTGCCGGAGCTGGTGGTACGCCGCGAGCCGCTGCTCGTCGGAACCGGCCTCCTCCGCCGCCGCGATCGGCTCCCACAGGCGCGGCACCATCACCGGCCCGAGTTCGAGCAGGCCGCCGCTGCCGCCGGTGGCCCACTTCGCCAGCACATACCGGACGATCGCGCCGACCGGGATGTCCAGGTTCCGGGACATCCCGCGCACGGTCTCCAGCGGATCGAGGAGCCCGTAGTCGACCACCTCGGCCTTGAAGTTGGCATGCGGATCGTCCGGTGGCCAGCACCGTTCCCACCGGCGCAGCCGAACCGCCGGCGTACCGGTCGCGTCGTAGGCCAGGTCGTCCATGTCGCCGTCCATACCGCCACCCTAAGGGCGGCACGAGCTTGTCCAACCGGGCAAGGATGAACACCGAAGTCAGGAAGGGAGAACCAGTGAACGAGAACCTTCGTGAGGAGCACGTCGCGCCCGTTCCGACCGACTCGGGCGCCGCGGCCAGCGGCACCGTGACGGCTGACGACGAGGCGATCCGTCAGCAACTGCGCAGCCTCGGCTACCGCATCTGACCGCACCGCCCCGGCCCCCCGCACCCGGGCGGGCCGGGGCGTCCCCGCGCAGGAGGCCGAGCAGACCCGCCACGCAGACGCAGAGGCGGTGGCGGTGGCGGTCGGTACGCGGCTGGGGTGCCTCGGACGGCCCGTACGGGTCGTCCACCCCGACTGTCCCGGTCATTCCGGTGATCCGACCGGCGCTCACCCTGGCGCACGGCCCGGCACCCGGCCCCCTTTGTGGGAGGGACGGAATCCCCCCGGGGCGCCGAGGGCGAGGCGCGATCCCGAACCGCTCACGGAAACGGTCGTGGGCGGCCGGGGTACGCGTCAGTCGGCCCGGAGACCGACCGCCAGCGTCAGTTCAAGAACCCGCTGCGGCGATGCGAGATCCGGAAACAGCTCCCGCAGCTGCGACATCCGGTACCGGACTGTCTGCGGATGGACGAACAACGCCGCCGCCACCTCCTCCCGTCTGCCCTGATGCAGCAGCCACGCCCGCAACGTCTCCTCCAGCCTCCGTGCCGTCGCGACAGGCAAGGTCCGCAACGGTGCGAGAGCCCGGGCACGCAGGTCCGCGAACGCGTCCGCGTCGGCGCTCAGCACCAGCTCGGGCAAGTGTTCCTCGGTGTCGCGGACATCGCAGGAGAGGGAGCGCGCGCGTACGGCCCGTGCGTACGAGGCGGACGCCCGAGTCCATGGCCGGGCCGGGCCGACCACGGCGGCGCGGTCGGTCAGCCGGCTCAAGAGAGGCGACCGGTCGGCATCGGGGACGAGCAGCACGCCCGTGGCGTCCGGCAGATCGTCCAGGACGAGGGTGCTCGGGTCGAGTGCGCGGTAGGCGGGCCGGGCCTGGGCAGCGGGCAGCAGGACCGCGGTCAGCGAAACCGGAGGCTGCCACCCCGCCCGTTGGGCGGAGGCCAGCAGCACGTCCGGGCTCGCTCCGGCGAGGAGCTTGCGGGCCAGGTGTTCCAGGTGGCGCTCGTGGGCCCGGCCCCGGGCGGCCAGCTCGTCGGCGTGGCCCGCGGCGCTCGCGGCGGAGAGCTCGTCGATGTAGGCGAAGGTCAGCTCGGCGAACTTGGCGACCTCGGCGGCGGGCAGACCCGCGGGTACGGCACCCGCCGCCAGACATCGCCAGGCCACGCGGGCGCCGACACGATAGGCGCTGAGCAGGGCATCCATCGAACGGCCGTCACGCACTTCGCCGCGGCCCAGCTCGTAGGCCGCGTCACCGGCGTCACCGCCCGTGGCGTCCCCGCTCGCGAGGTCCAGATAGTGCCCCAGGGCGGTGCGGACGGCTCGGCGGATGGTGCCGCCCATGCGACCCGAGAGAGCGTTGGCATAGGGAGGGACCTCGTCGATGATCGCCTGGACGACCTCGTCGGCGGTGCCCTTCAGCGCGGCCCGAAGCGCGGTGACCGTCGTCACATCCAGGGCCAATTCAGTGACCCTCCGGGTTGTATGCGTCATGCGTTGTTCCCTGCGAACAAATCAGCCGATCAGATTCACATCCTACGGATAAGACTTTACGCCCTGAGGCGCATCAAGCTGGGGCCATGACGAGTGCAGCCCTCCGCAGTAGGGCGTGGAAACTGCTGGAGATGGTCACGACGCCGCTGCTGCCGTCGGACTACCTCGATCTGGTCAGTCCGCTGCGTGCGGGCGCCGACCTGCGTGGGCGCATCGAAGCCGTGCATCCCGAGACGAGTGACGCCGCGACCGTCGTGATCAGGCCGGGACGCGGCTGGCGCGGCCATACCGCCGGTCAGTACGTGCGGATCGGGATCGACGTCGACGGGGTGCGCCTGTGGCGTGCCTACTCCATCACGTCGCCGACAGACCGCCAGGACGGTCGCGTCACCATCACCGTGAAGGCGATCCCGGACGGCAAGGTGAGCAACCACCTGGTCCACAGGACGAAACCGGGCACGCTGATCCAGCTCGACCAGGCGACCGGTGACTTCGTACTGCCGGAGACCAAGCCCGCGAAGGTGCTCTACCTGACGGCCGGCAGCGGCATCACACCGGTGATGGGCATGCTGCGCGACATCGAGTTCGACGACGTCGTCCTGGTCCACTGCGCGCCACGGCCGCAGGACGTGATCTTCCGCGACGATCTGCACGAGCTGGTCGCGGACAAGAAGCTGCGTCTCATCGAGGTGCACACCGACACGGACGGCAGGCTCGATATCGGCCGTCTCGACGCACTCGTGCCCGACTGGGCCGAGCGGCAGACCTGGGCCTGCGGGCCCGCGGGCCTGCTCGACGCCGCCGAAGAGCACTGGACCCGGCACGGCGTGCCCGAGCGCCTGCACACCGAACGCTTCCGCCCCACCATCGCCGCCGTCGGTGACGGTGACGGTGGCGAGGTCACGTTCAGCACCACCGGCAGGACCGTCGACGCGGACGGCACCACGCCATTGCTGGATGTCGGCGAGGGAGCCGGCGTGCTCATGCCCTCCGGGTGCCGCATGGGCATCTGCTTCGGCTGCGTCACGCCGCTCAAGGCGGGCACCGTCCGTGACCTGCGCACCGGCGAGATCACCGAGGCCGAGCCGGGCGTCCTCATCCAGACCTGCGTGTCCGCCGCGGCGGGCCCCTGCGACATCGAACGGTAGGAAGCACCTTGACCGCCATCGACCCCACCGCCCATCTGACCGCGGAGCAGATCGAGGAACTCGGCCGCGAGCTGGACGCGATCCGCGACGAGGTGATCGCCGACCGCGGTGAGAAGGACGCCGCCTACATCCGCAGGGTCATCTCGGTGCAACGCAAGCTTGAGCTGGTCAGCCGGGGCGTGCTGCTGTTCTCCATCTTCCCGCCCGCATGGCTGATCGGCACCGCGGGTCTGTCCGTGGCGAAGATCATGGACAATATGGAGATCGGCCACAACATCCTGCACGGCCAGTGGGACTGGATGCGGGACCCGAAGATCCACTCCACCACCTGGGAGTGGGACCACGTCTCGCCGGCCGACCAGTGGAAGCACTCGCACAACGAGCTGCACCACACCTACACCAACGTGATCGGCAAGGACAACGACCTCGGCTACGGCATCATGCGCGTCGACGAGGACCAGAGGTGGCACCCGTTCCACCTCGGCCAGCCGCTGTGGAACTTCATCAACGCCTGCTTCTTTGAATACGGCATCGCGGCGTACGACCTGGAGCTGGGCAAGAACCTGCACAAGCGCCGCCGCAAGAACCCGGAGTTCCGCGCGCGGGCCAGGGCCGTGGGCCGCAAGATCCGCAAGCAGGTGCTCAAGGACTATGTGATCCACCCGCTGCTGTCGGGCCCGTCCTTCCTCACCACGCTCGCCGCCACGTTCACCGCGAACCTGATCCGCAACCTCTGGACCCACTCGGTGATCATGTGCGGGCACTTCCCCGAGGGTGTACAGGTCTTCGAGCGCCGGTCGATCAAGGGCGAGACACGCGGCCAGTGGTATCTGCGCCAGATGATGGGCTCGGCGAACATCAGCGGCAGCAAGGCCATGCACTTCATGACCGGCAACCTGTCGCACCAGATCGAGCACCACCTGTTCCCGGACCTGCCGAGCAACCGGTACGCCGAGGTCGCGGTGAAGGTGCGCGCGCTGTTCGAGAAGTACGAGCTGGAGTACGTTACCGGGCCGCTGCCCAAGCAGGTGTTCTCCGCGTGGTACAAGGTCTTCCGGCTCTCCCTGCCGAACAAGAAGCCCAAGGTCAAGAAGCCGGACCGCGGGCAGGAGCTCGTCGCGGCCTGATCCCGGTACGGGTTCGGACCTTGCGGCCGCAGCGGTGGCACCACCGGGTTCGGTGAGATCCGTTCCGGACGGTGGGCGCCCGCGAAGCGCTACGGCCGGCTCGGCGGGGGTACGTCAGCGCCTCGGCGCCGGCACGCAGCCTGGATGCGCTTGCCCGCGGCGCCGCGGGCGGCGCTCAGGTCGGCCCTCGGCCGGTGCGGACAGACGGCCGACCGTACGAGTCGGCCCGCGCGGCTGCGACCACGCGCCCCCGTGCGCCGCCTCCGCGAAGCCCTCCACAGGCTCCGCCCGCCCGCCCCGCCCACCACCGGCACCCTGGCGGACCGACCCCGGACCGGACGGGCGGCCACATGGTGACCACAGGTGCCGGTCCACCAGGTGGGGAGGGGTTCGGGCCCGAACCAGATCTGGTGGATCACGCGCGGAATCGGGATCTCACTGCTTCGGAGCCGCGGGAATCCTGTGGGCGGGAAGGCCGCGCAGTGCGTACGACAGCAGGGGCTCGGGCAGTGCCTCGCCGGTGCCGTCCCGCCAGGCGAGGGGCAGCAGCCGGACGCCGGGGAGATGGATGACGTGATAGGTGGGCAGCGGGGTGGTCGGGTGCAGCGGGCGGGCGGCGAGCAGCACCAGGCCGCCGGGGCGGACCGAGGCGAGCGCGTCGCCGATGCCCCCATTGGTGCCGGTCGTCTCGATGACCGTGCTCCGGGAGGCCCCGGGGGGCAGGGCCAGCCGGACGAGACGGGCGAGCAGCCCGTCCCCCACGACCCGGGCACAGGCCCCACCGGCAACGCGGGCCGCCGCGTCGGCGGTGGCCGCCCAGGCGCGGGCCGCGGCCTCCGGCGACGGACAGCCGTACGCCCAGCTCTCCCCGGCCGCCGGGTCGTCGGCGAACCAGGCGAGACGCGGTTCCCCGGCCGCCGGGTCGTCGGCGGACCGGGCCGGACGCGGATCATCCCCGGGCTCCGCCGCCGTCGCGACCGGGCCCGCCACCCGCCGCCACACCGTCATGCCGCGCCCCCTTCCATCAGCCGCGCCGGAGAGACCGCCCGCCCGAGCCGCGCCGACGCGTACGCCGCCTCCACCACCGCCTGGGTGCGCAGCCCGTCCGCCAGGCTCACATCCAC
Organism: Streptomyces clavuligerus; assembly: GCF_005519465.1. NCBI lineage: Bacteria > Bacillati > Actinomycetota > Actinomycetes > Kitasatosporales > Streptomycetaceae > Streptomyces > Streptomyces clavuligerus. The sequence continues at coordinate 506,271 of NZ_CP027858.1, forward strand.
CGGCGCGCCCTCCCGTACCGCCCGCGCGAAGCGGGTGAACGCCCAGGTCCGCAGCTCGATCGCGGACGGTGCGGGCTCGGCCGGGCCGCCCTCCTCCGGGTGCCGCGCGCCTCGCCGGGTGAGCGTGAACCCCGGTGTCAGGGACACCTCCCCCGCCTCGCCCCAGACCCGTGTCCGCATCCCCCCGCCGCCCGCCGCGCTGGCACTGCCGACCAGCGTGGCGACCACCCCGCCGAACCGCAGCACCACCCCCACCACATCCTCGATCCCGGGGGCCGCCGCCGTCGCCGAGGGCGCCGTCTCCGCGTACACCCGGTCCGGCTCCCGGCCGATCAGCGCCCGTACGGCGTCGATCTGATGGATGAGGTTCATGATGAGGAAGCCGCCGCCCGCGCGCTCCTTCGACAGCCGCCAGGTGGTGGCGACCCGCCCGCTGATCCCACCGAGGAAGTACGCCGCGGGCTTGTCCGTGAGATAGCTGGTGGCGACGCCGAGCGGGGTGCCGATCTCCCCGGCCGCGATGGCCTCGCGGGCCCGGCGGAACCGTGGATCGGTCCGGGTCGGGAAAAGCATCCCGGTGCGCTCCCGGGCCGTCGCCGCCCGCTCGGCCATCCGCCGTGCCGTGGCCAGATCCTGGGCCACGGGCTTCTCCAGCAGCACATGTCTGCCCGCCGCCAGCGCCGCCGTGAACAGCGGCTCATGGGTGTCGTGCGGCGTCGCGACGATCACCGCGTCGACATCCGTACGGGCCAGCAGGGCCGCCACCGATGCCTCGGCCCGGCCGCCGTACCGCCCCGCCGTCTCCTCCGCCAGCTCCGCGACCGGGTCATGGCAGGCCGTCAGCTCCGCCTCGCCGCTGTCGGCGGCGGCGAGCGCCCTGGCGTTCTCGATACCGATGTCGCCGCAGCCCAGCAGGCCGAAGCGGAGCGGGCGGACGGCGGGCGCGGTCCGCGCCGGGGCCGGGAGCCGGGTCGGTGCCGGGCGGGGAGTGTCCCAGTGCAGTACGGCGCTGACGAAGGCCCGGTCCTCGGCGAGCCGCCGGTAGACCTCCGGGGCCCGGTGCGCCGGATAGTCGGCCAGCACATCCCGTACGGTGAAACGGCGCTGTTCCAGCAGGGTGAAGAAGAGATCCCCGAGCCGGTCCTCGTCCGCCTCGGACAGCCCTGACACATGCGCGCCGCGCAGATCGAGCCCCCGGTCGTGGAGGTGCCGCAGCGGTACGTCCGCCCGCTCGGCCCGGGGCGAACCGAGCAGCACCACCCGTCCGCCGTCCGCCGCCGAGGCCAGCGCGGTGGCGAGCCCGGGACCGCTGTCGGTGGCGTCCACCACCAGCGGGGTGGAGCCGCCGTCGTGGTCGTCGGGGGCCACGAACGCGGTGCCGGGTTCCGTACGGCAGGTCCAGGCCCGCGCCGACGACGCGGCCACGGCCCGCACCCGGGGCGCACCGAGCGCGGCGGCCAGCCGGCGGGTGATGACCCCGAGCAGCCCCTGTCCGACCACCGTCACCGGCTCGCCCGCGCGCTGCTCCCCGGTCTCCAGACCGTGCAGCGCGGTGAGCGCGAGCTGCCAGACCGCCGCGTCGGCCGGTGGTACGCCCTCGGGGACCGCGCGCACCTGGCGTACGGGGACGACGGCGACGGAGGCGTGGCGCGCCCGGCGGACCGCCACCCTGGTCCCGGCGGCGGGGCCCGCGCCGTCACCGCCGCGTACCGTCCCGGCAGCCATATAACCGGGGTGCTCCGGGTAGCGGGCGTCCGCCGTCGGACGGTCCAGCAGAATCGCCCGCTCGGTGCCGGGCGACAGCACACTCACCCCGATGTCGACCACGATCCGGCCGGGTTCGCCGGGCGGCTCGTCCCGCTCGACGATCTCACAGCTGCCGGGACCGGGCAGGACCACCTGTCGCATGCGCGCCTCCACGGGAAATGCGATGACACCGATCATCACGGCATTCACCGGCACCGGCCAGAGTACGCGCGGACCGGATTCCCGGCCGTCGCCGGAATGACCGAATACCATGCCCTGCTGGTACGGGCCAATTCCTGTGCGCCGTGGATGCGGCGGAATATCGCGCCGCGCGGAACACGGCTGAATTCTCTGCGCCACGGACCGGTTGACCATACGCCATTCTTCGGGCAGGCTAAGGCGGATGATGGCTTGGGCTTTGCGTAAGCTGGAATTCGATCCCCGTACCGTCTCCTTTGTCGAGCACGATGTCGCCCGTCTTCGCGCACGGCTCCGGCAGCGGCGGTGGGCGCGCGGCACCCGGAGTGCCCCGGTGCCGCGCGGAGTCCATTTGGGCTGTGGTGCCCGGCGCGTTCCCGGCTGGCTCAACTGCGATGTCTCCGGATCCGAGTGTGATATCGATCTGGCGGCCGGGCGGCTGCCCTTCGCCGACGGTTCGGTCGACGCCGTGGTGATGCAGCACGTCGTGGAGCATCTGGAGCTGAAGGGTCAGCTGATCCCGCTCCTCCGGGAGCTGTACCGGGTCTGCTCCGACGATGCCGTGCTCTGGCTCTCCTGCCCCGATCTGGCCAAGGTCTGCGCCGCCTACACCGCCGACCGGGGCCGCGCCCTGAAGGAGGACCGCTGTCGCCGCTGGCCGGACTACTCCCTTGACGGCGCTCCCGTCCAGCAGTTCGTCAACGACCTCTTCCAGGCCCGTGGCCGGCACCGCAATCTCTTCGATCTGGAACTGCTGGCCTGGGCGCTGGAGCAGGCCGGTTTCCGCTCCGTCGAGCGGATCGCCGAGGCCGATCTGCTCGCCGCGCACCCCGGTTTCCCGCCGCGCCACGACGACGAGCAGTCACTCTACGTACGGGTGTGCAAGTCCCGGTAGTGGCACCACAGATCGTAGAGCGGGATGTCCGCCGGGTCGGCCTGGCCCGGCTTGACCGGCTCCGTCCAGTGGACCAGCAGCGGCGGCGGTACGACGGGGTGGACGATCGCGCCGTCCTTCGCCTTCACCCCGGGTGTCCAGGCGAAGATCTCCGCTGGGACGGCCGGATCACCGGTGGTGGTGCGGAGCCGGTGCAGACTGGTGTACGGCAGCCCCGAGGTGACCATGAGATAGTTCAGGAACGGCTGTTCGTAGCCGAGTTTCATATGCGGTGCCAGCTCCCGGGCGCCCGGCAGCGCTGCCTGGATTCCGGCCGGGGTGAGCGCGCCCCTCCGGGAGGCGACGAACCCGGTGTTGGCCCGGTATCCGTACTGCTCCTCCGTCAGCAGTCCGGAATCCCGGACGGTCTCCTTCCAGGCGCGGCCGGGAAGATGCGACGTAGCGGTGACAAAGCCGTAGTCGGCGAGATGCCCGAAAACAAAGTCGATGTTCCGCAGCACCGCCGTGTCGCTGTCGATGTAGAGAAATTCATCGAACTCGCCCTCCCAGGCCGCGAGCTTCCTGAAGTGCCCTTTCGTTCGCGGGTGGAAGGAGAGACTGATCTCGTCGTACCGGGCCAGTGCCGCCCCGTCCGCCCAGACGGTGAACCCGTACCGGTCGGCGAGCGCGGCGATCCGCCCGTAATCGCTGTCGAAAGGGATCAGCCGGAGCGGGATATCGGGATTGGTCAGACGGAAGCTGTTGAGAAACGCGGTGACCAATTCCGCCACATGGTCATTGGCCACGAAGTACACTCCGCGGGTTCCGGGCATGGCTGATCGCTCCCTTCTCGTACGGTCGCGGGGAAGAGCGGGAAACGGGTGTCGAGGGCCCGGCGGAGCGGTCAGCGGCCCGGCCGGGGGGCAGGAGTCCGCGCCGGGTGGTCAGGAGCCCGGCCACGCGGTCAGTGGCTCGCCGTGCACCGCCTCCGACGCGAAGCCGTCCGGACCGGCCGGGCGGTCCCCGAGGACGGTCACCCGGTAGAGGGTGCGCCGGTGGTCGGTGTGGTCCAGATCGGCGGGCTGGAGATGGGCCACCGCGCGGTTGTCCCAGACGGCGACGTCACCGGCGGCCCAGCGCCAGCGGACGGTGTGCTCGGGACGGCCGATGTGCCCGTGGAACAGTTCCAGGAGCAGCCGGCTCTCCCAGGGCAGCAGCCCGGCGATCCGGCTGACCGACGCGGGCGGCACGAAGAGCGCCCGCTCGCCGGTCTCCGGGTGGACGCGGACCACCGGGTGCACGGAGAGCAGGGTGTCCTCGGTGAGCCGCCGGATCACCGCCACATCCTCCTCGTCGGAGAGCAGCAGCTCGCACCCGGCGAAGAGGGTGTGCTCGGCGCGCAGCCCGGCCGCCAGCTCCCGGAGCGGGGCGGAGAGCCCCTGATGGGCCGCGACCAGACTGGTCCACTGGGTGTCGCCGCCGTGGTCGGGCACGGTCTCCGCGCGCAGGACCGAGATGGCCGGCGGATTGACGGCGGCGGCCAGATCCACATGCCAGCCGGAGTCGGGGCGCAGCTCCTTGGGCCGCAGCCGCTCCTCGAAGCGGCGGCCGTAGCGGGTGTCCTCCGCGTCCGGGTCGACGGTCAGGATCTCCGGATATCCCTCGGGGTGGACGCCGTGCTTGGGGCCGGGCCGCCGGGTCAGCGGGCCGAGGCGTCGCCCGAACGCGATATGGGCGGGGTGGCTCAGCCGCTGGCCCCGGAAGAAGACCACCTTGTGCCGGAGCAGCGCCGCGCGGATCGCGGCGAGCACGGCGGCGGAGAGCGGCGCGGCGAGGTCCACTCCCGGGATCTCCGCGCCGATGCCGCCGGTGAGGCGCCGTACCTCGATCCCGGCGGAGCTTTCCGCGGCGATGGCCATAGGGCTTCTCCCTCGTTGACGGCTCCGGGGCTGCCCGGTCGTGGTGGCCGGACGGCCGGGCCCGGGTCAGGACCAGTACAGGGTGGTGCGGTCGTCCAGCTCGCCCATCAGCAGATTGATGGTGGTACGGAAGGAGCCGTCGCCCGCGTTGGGCGCCACGGCGTGCACATTGGCGGTGTCGAAGAGGTAGACGTCCCCGGCGCGCACGGGCACGGTGAGCTGTTCGATGCCGGACAGCGACTCCATCGGATAGCCGTAGCTGTCGGTGTGCATTCCGTACGCCTCGCGGCTGGCCCGGTCCGGCGCGATGTTCCAGTACAGCAGCTCGCCCCCGGAGTCGTTCTCCACACACATCAGGGCGTTGCACAGATGCCGCACCCGCCGCACCTCGCAGCCCGCGATATGCCGGGCGTGGCGGATGGCCTCGGCGTCGTCGTGCGGCGCGAGCACCGGCCGCCGGCTGTCGGAGCGGGAGCGCAGCCGGTACGGGGCGGCGCTCCGGCCCCCGTGCTCCGCGAGCCGCAGCCGTACGCCCCGCGCCGCGAGATGGTCGCGGTACTCGTCCAGCAGCGACAGCGGGGTCCGGCCCGGGCCCGCGCAGAGCGTCTCCAGCAGCGGACGCGCATGCTCCGCCTGGTTGAGATAGGCGTCGAGACCGGGCGCGGTGAAGAGATGGTCACCGCACCAGTAGTCCGCGCTCCGGCCGCTGTACTTCTTGCTCCGCAGCAGCGCGCTGCTCCAGAAATTCCGCCGGATCCGCTCGCAGACCTCCGGGGAGAGCACACCTCGGAAGATCGCGCCCGCGATCCGGCCGCCCAGCACATTCGTCCAGACCCGCCAGTCCGGCGTGTCCCGCTCGGCGAAGCGGAAGTAGTCGGCGGAGTGGACCTGCCCGGTGAGCCGGACCGGGGCGGAACCGGTGGTCGCCACCACCCACCTCCCTGGGAGAAGGACCTGAGAGAAAGATACGCGAGCAGGGTCGCGGAGTCAGTGGGCCACGCTCACCACGGTGTGTGGTGAGCCATGGACTTTCTGCGCGCGCTCCTGCATCGCCATCAGACCGGCCAGGCCCTCCGGCGTGTAGAAGGCGCTCAGCTTGGTGTAGCCGTCGAACTTCACCTCCTCGCCGTCCCGGGAGACGGCGGTGGCGGGCTCCGCCAGCAGCCGCGCGTCCTGCGCGACCCACGGATGGCCCGCCGCGCCGTCGGCCCGGATCCGGTCAAAAAGGGCGCGCAGCGCGGGTCCCGAGAAGCTGCCCGTGTGGTAGACGGCACGGCTGCCCCAGTTCAGCGTCGGATGGTGGCTGCCGAACTTGACGTAGTAGCGGCGCCTGCCCTGGCCCAGCCGGGTGTACGCGTCCAGGCTGATCCACTCGCCGTCGGGCAGATGGAACCCCTCGGGCGTGATGATCTCGGTGTGCGGGAAGATCCCCCGTACCGTGTCGGGGTAGTACTCCCGGGCCTTCGCCCAGAACGGCCAGGCCATGGTCACCTTGGCGTCGTAGAGCGGCGTCGGCGGATGGTCGAAGACCAGCTCACCCTGGGCACACGCCTCCATCCACTGGTCGAAGAAGCCGTTGTAGCGGAGGTCGTAGAACTCGTGCGCGCGGACGAATCCGCAGTCCTTCCAGTGCACGGCGTCCCAGGCGAAGTGCCGGATCCCGGCCTCCCGCAGCCGCTGGACGGTGTAGTGGACGCCATGCGGCCGGGAGGCGTTGCCGGTGAGGTGGTGGACGACGGGATCGTCCCCGAACCGGGCCCGCAGCGACCCGGCGAGGGTGTCGATCAGCGGAGCGAACCGCGGCACTGCCGCGCCGAAGTCCCCGGGGAAGGCCCGGTAGACCGCCTGCACCTGATCCGTGATCTCCCAGCCGGAGGCCGGGCACTGTACCTCGGCGATGGCGCCGGGGGCGGGTTCGTCCGTACGGAAGTAGAGCGGCAGCGCGAGCTGGCGCTCCGTCAGCCCCTGATGGAACTCCCTTCCGCGCTCCGGCGGCTGACCGGCCACGATGGTCTCCGCGATGGCGGGATCGGCGTCACCGCGCAGGCTGGCCAGGAAGACATCGCGGGTGATCCGCTGGAACTCGCGGATCAGCGCGTTGCGCTCGATGAACCCGCGCAGCACCGCCGGATCCAGTGCGTAGGGACGCGGGGAGATGAGATTGGTGAAGCCGACCCCGGCCCGGGTCCGGTCCTCGATGGACTCGTCGATGAAGCGGTACCAGGGGTGCGTGCCCTCCGCCATCCGCGTCTCCCTCACTCGGCGGTCAGCGCCGCACGGTCGAATTGGTAGAGCCGGGCACAGTTCCCCGAGGTCACCCGCTCCCGCGCGGCCTCGTCGGCATCGGCCAGACAGCGGTCGAGCACCTCGCCGGAGTGCGGCCAGCTGCCCTCGTAGTGCGGATAGTCGCTGCCCCAGAGGAAGTTCCCGGCGCCGAGCCTGCGCATGGTCAGGACCCCCACCTCGTCATCGGTGAAGGTGGCATGGACCTGGCGGCGGAAGTAGTCGCTGGGCGGCAGGGCGAGATCGGTACGGAGCGCCGGGCCCAGCTTGTCGTAGATCCGGTCCGCGTGCAGCAGATGGTAGGCGATCCAGCCGATGTCGTTCTCGGCGAGCACAATGTCCAGACCGGGGAAACGCTGGAGGATGCCGGAGAAGATCAAATCGGTCAGGGTGTGCTGGATCTCCTCCGGATAGCCCATATTGCGCTGGATACGGCCCATCGGCGAGGCGTAGTCGAAGAGCCGGGGGCTGTCCCGATAGCCGGTGAGACAGTGCATCGACACCGGCATCCCCAGCTCCTGCGCCGCCTGCCAGAAGGGGTCGTTGGCGGTGCCCGTGAAATCCCGCTCGGCGGGGGCCGAGGCCCAGACCGCGGCGCCCCGGAGCCCCAGACCGTGGCAGCGGCGCAGCTCCGCCACGGCCGCCTCGGTGTCCCAGAGCGAGATCAGCCCCAGGCCCGCCAGCCGCTCGGGGGCGTACCGCGTGTAGTCGGCGAGCCAGTCGTTGTAGGCCCGGAAGCAGGCGCGCTGGAAGGCACCGTCCGAGAGCCAGAAGAGATGCAGCGCCAGACTGGGGTAGAGCACTTCCCCCGCGACCCCGTCCAGGGCCATGTCCTTCAGCCGCGCCGCCGGGTCGCTTCCGCCGGCGCGGGCCGCCTCCACCACGGCCTCCGCCCCCTCGGCGAACTCCTCGGGCGAGGCGTCGGTGGCATAGAGCGAGGTGACCAGGGCGGGGCGCAGATCGTCACAGACGAAGTACCAGCCACGGCGCTCTGCGTCCCAGACGACCCGGGGCGCGCGGTCGCGGTAGCGGCCCTCAAGTCCGTCCGTCCACAGCCGCACCGGTTCGACCACATGGGAGTCCGCTGACAGAAGGGGGATACTCACCGGCCACTCCTCCCGGAGGATCGGGGCCATCGCGTTCCCGGGCGGAACGCTCTGGAACGCTCCCATTCTTCGGCCCGCACCCCGCCGGTCAAGGGTGCGCGCACCCCAGCGCCCCGATTCGGACACCCCGCGCCGCACGCCGCTGGTGCGCCCTCCGGCCGTATGCCACCATGCTGCGCATGCCGGTCGACCGCACGACCGCCCGAGCGCGTCAGGGCGCGGACATCCTGCTGCTCAGCGCCTCCAACTATCCGGCGCTGCCCATCTATCCCTACGCCTTCGTCCAGGTCTCGGCGGTGGCCGCGCGCCATGGCCGCACCGCCGCCCGGCTCGATCTGCTGCACACCCCCCGGGAGTCCTGGCGCACCGTCCTCCGCGCCGCGCTGGAGCGCACCGATCCGCTGCTCATCGGCATCCATCTGCGGCAGCTCGACTCCATCTTCATCTGGAACTACGCCGACTACGATCTCCCGGGCGCCCCACCCGTCCGCAGAAACAGCTACTGGCCCTTCCATGACACCCGACACCTCATCGCCCTGCTCCGCGAACTGACCGACCGGCCGGTCATGGTGGGCGGATTCGGCTTCACCACCCGCACCCGGGACCTGCTGGAACGGCTTCGGCCCGACTTCGGCGTCACCGGTGAACCGGACGAGATCCTGGCCCGTCTGGACGATGTGCTCGCCCGGCGCGATCTGGACCGTATCCCCAATCTCGCGCACCGCTCCGGCACCGGCTACACCGTCAACCCCCGTGTCTTCCTGCCCCCCGCCGACCACCCCGAGTACACCGAGGCCGTCCTCCGCGATCTGCTGGACTTCTACGGCCCCGAGCGGGTCACCGGCCCCGGCGCCGAGGTCCATGTGGCCGTGGAGATACAGCGCGGCTGCCCGTACCGCTGCTACTTCTGCACCGAACCCATGGTCAAGGGGCGCCGCCACCGCGTCCGTGATCTCGATGTCGTCATGGCCGACATCACCTTCCTCGCCGACCGGGGCGTCTCCCGTATCTGGCTGGTCTGCTCCGAGATCAATATCGGCAGCAACGCGCTGCTCTTCGAGATGGCCGCCCGGATGCGCCGCCTCAACCGGGGCCGCGCCGTCCCCGTCCACTGGACCTGCTATCTGCTGCCCAACCCGCCGCTGGCGCGCGCGGAGATCCGGATGCTGCTGGAGTCCCGCTTCGAACCCAGTTGGAACCAGTTCACCTCTTACCACGACGAGAACCTGCGACGCACCCGCGTCCCCTACCGCACCCGGCACGCCATCGAAGCCCAGATCGGCTGGCTGGAAGAGGACGAGGCACACCGCCGCGCACACGGCCTGCCCGTGCCGCCCCGGCGGCTCGACATGTTCCTCGGCAACACCTACGCCACCCCGGAGACCGTCGCCACCACCCTGCGCACCATCAACGAGCTGCGCCTCGGCGAACGCTTCGAGGACTCCTTCATCACCCGCGCCACCCGGGTCTTCGACATCGGGGACGGACTGCTCGCCGACACCTCCGCCGCGGCCTACTCCGTCGGCCCCGAAGGGCTGCTGGACCGGATCGACCTGGTGCACCCGACGTTCAGCTATCCGCCCGCCCTGGTCGAGGCCCTCGGCGGCGCCCGCGCGGTGGACGAGTTCTTCGCCCATGTCGAGAAGACCTTTCTCTCCCGCGCCTACCGGGCCCGGCTCGACTGGCGGGCCTTTCTCTCCCGGCACACCGACGGGCAGCGGCTGGCGGCGTGGTGTACGCGCCTCCGGGCCGCTCCCGGGGCACCGGAGCCCGGCCCGCCGCCCGGCCGGGAGCCCGGGGAGGACACCGCCGTACGCACCGCCGTGCACACCGTCCGTACCGCACTCGCCGCCGACGGCGGTACGGCGCTGCTCACCGGGCTGCGGACGGGGACCCCACCGGACGCGGGCACTGACGCCGACACCGACACCGGCACCGGCGCTCTCGCCCGCGCCCTCGCCGAACTCGCCATCGACACCGAGGCCGACCGCGTCCGCGCCGTCTTCGCCGCCCTCGGCCTCCCCGGCTACTGGGACGACCGCGTCGCCCGCACCCCGTACGACATCCACGCCGCGCTCGCCGCCCGCTTCCCCACCGCCGACGAGGTACGCGCCGCCGCCCGCGCCGCCGCGGGCCCCGGCGATCCCGCCCTGCCCCTGCTGGCGGTGGAGTACTGCCTGTACGACAACAACGTCCAGTTGCGCCCGGAGTACGCCCCGCTGCTCTTCCCCGGCTGAGCCGGCGGCCGGATCAGGGCACCCCGAGATAGCGCCCGGGGCCGCCCTCCCGCACCGTGTCCAGCGTCACACAGTGGAAGGACCCACCGAAGGTGTAGACATGCCGGAAGTCCACCGGCACACAGCGGAAACCCCACTCCGTCAGCGCCTCGATGAGCGGCTGCTCCTGCCGCTCCACCACCACTGTCTCCGGGTCCAGGGAGAGCACGTTCATGCTCACCCAGGGGCTACAGAAATACATCGGCCACTCCCGGGGCAGCGTCGGCGGCGGGGCGGGCCGGACCTCCCACCCGGCGAACACCTCGTGCGGCACATAGCGCTCCGGGTGCACCAGCAGCTTCCCCGGCGCCAGCGGCGCGAGAGTGGCGTCGATATGCATGGCGTGCGGATCGTCGGTCTCCACCACCGTCACCCCGAAGCCGGGGCCGAGGGCGCGGCGCAGCCAGTCGATCCCGAAGTCATTGGTGACATGGCTCCGCTGCACCACCAGATCGCGGCCGAAGCGGAGGAAGTCGGCGGCGTCGAAGACCGGCTCGAACTCGGTCACCGCCCAGCCGTCCGCCCCGCCCCCGTACAGCTCGTCGGTGAGCTGCGGGCGCGGAGCGGGCAGCCAGCGGGCGCCGCGCCGGAAGTACGACTTGATCAGCGACCGGAAGGCATCCACCTCGTGGTGGCGGCAACGCCAGGACATCGGCGCCTCGATGATGGCGTCCCCGACCACCATCAGCAGATCCCGCGGCATCCCGGCGTAGAGACCACCCCGCGCGCTCCAGTGCGGCGTCCCGAACGGCACCTCGTGGTCGACGGCGTCCGGCCGTACCACTGTGATCCCGTGCCCCTCCAACACCGCGACCAGGCCCTCCAGCTCCTCCTCGGCCGCCTTCAGCAGCCCGGCGGGCAGGGGCGCGCCGCCCAGTTCCCGGAAGACCGGGCGAGCGGCGTCCGGCACCACCCGTTCCATCGACTCCTGCCAGTCGGGGAAGACCCCTCCCAGCAGACTGCCCACCACCACCTCCCGCAGCGGATCCCACTCGGTGTACGAGTTGACCGCGGGCAGCGGTGCGCGCGCCCGGGCGTCCGGGTGCCTCGCGTCGTTCGTCATGCTCCCCCACCTCGGCGTGGGTCGGATGTGGTCGGTCGCCGCTCACCGGGGCCGTCCGGCCGCCGGGCGGCGCTGGCGAGGCCGCCCGCGGTCTCGCCCCCGTCGATCACCAGGGTCTGACCGGTGATGAACGCGGCGTCCGGCGAGGCCAGATAGGCCACCAGCGCGGCGATCTCCTCCGGTGTGCCGAGTCGGCCCAGCGGCAGTGTCCCGGCCTGCTCGGCGAGCTGTTCTTCGGTGTACTCGGCCCGTTGCATGGGCGTGAGCACGTAACCCGGACATATCGCGTTGACCCGGACCCTCGGTGCCAGTTCCAGTGCCAGGGTCCGCGTGAGTTCGATCAGGCCCGCCTTGCTCACGTTGTACGCCGCGTAGTCGGGCATACCCACCATGCCGCTGACCGAAGCGGTATTGATGATGACTCCCCCGTCGGACTTCATCCGGCGTCCCGCCTCACGGGCCACGAGGAAAGCCCCGGTGAGGTTCACCCGGAGTGTCTGTTCCCACTCGGCGAGCGAGGTCTCCAGGAACGCCCGCCGGATGCTGATACCGGCGTTGTTGCACACCACATCCAGTCCACCCCAGACGGCGTCCATCCTGGTGAACGCCTCCCGTAGGGAGTCCTCCTCCGCGACGTCCGCAAGCAGGGGCAGTACCCCTTCCGTGGCATCGTTCGCGAACCGTCCGAGGGCGTCCCGGTCTCGGTCGAGAACTGCCACCCGCGCGCCCTCCTGTCCGAAGCGCCGCGCGATGGCCGCGCCGATTCCTGATGCCCCGCCGGTGATCAGCACACGCTGCGATCGATACCCAGCCCGTTCTGCCAAGCCTGGCCTCCTCAGTCGGTCAAGGTCGCCCCGGAGTTCGGGTGCCGTGCCGGGCTAGGACGCGCTTGGATCGTTCCCGCGCGAGAAGTCACCGAACCGCAGTGCGTCATAGAGCCGCTTCCCGGTGGACGGAGGGCTGAAGAAGAAGCGGGTCGACTCCGTCCGGCGCAGCAACCCGTACACGATGAAATCACGGACAGTGGCCTTCCAGTATTCCGGCCCGAGAATTCCGAGCAAGGCCAGATACTGAGCAGCGCCCAACGGTCGGCCGAACCAGTGGTTGACCGAGACCGACGCGGAGTGGGCACGGATGTCGTGCCACCAACCACGCGGTATGTAGAGCAGGTCGCCGGGGCTCATCCGTACGGAGCGCAGCACTGCGTGCTTCAGTCTCGGAAAGCGCCGCACATCCGGAGCAGCCAGGTCAACCCGGCTGTTCACCAGGTTGCCCGGAAAGGGGTAAGCCGCCCTGCTGTCCCGCCAAGCGAGCAGAGTCACGGTCTTCTCCCCCCAGAGCTGGCAGAAGAAGTTGTCCTTCAGGTCCGAGTGCAGCATTGAACGTGTCCCGGCGGAGCCGATCCATACTCGGGTATCAGTGGGATATCCGTCTGCCGGGAGCAGCGAGGAGAAATCGCAGTCAGCCGGGTTGAAGATCTCGTGAGCTCGCTGGTACGCCAGATAACAGGGCGCGGAGGGTCCGGCAGACTCCATCCGCTCGACAAACTCGCCGAAAGTCAGCTCCCGCTCGTAGCTCTGCTGGTCCTGCGGGAAGAGAACACCGCTATCGGGGAGATCCATCAAGGCAGTCACCCGCCGCTCGCCGTGGCGCTCCGCCAAGGCGGTCGGGTGCCACGCAGTGCGGGCCGGCCAGGAGTCGAGGAGACCGGAACAGAGCAGCGGACCAGAGCGCCGGGCGACAGCACGGCGCAGCACACCGATGCCGGAAGCTCCCACCCGTGGTATCCGGCGAACCGTCAGCCCTCCGTCGAGGAACCGCAGCGCCATCGCATCTGATGGATCCGGTGGCTTGTCCGGGAACTCCAACTGCTCTCCGAACGGCCCCGCTCCGGATCGTCGGATAGTCATGACAACTCACTGTCCGGGCTTGTCCATCTCTTGTACAGCCCCCGAAGCCAGCCACCCCAGCACGAGCGCCCACTTCCGGCCAGGCAGCCGAGCTTCAGCCTTCGCGAACCCGCGGCGCCGCGGCTGGGCCATCTCCGCGCGGCCCCCACTGCTGATCTTTTCGCAAGTCCGGTGGGTGTGGTGGGTGGATGGTCGGGCCGGTGTGGGTGAGGAAGGAGCATGGCGGTTTCGGGTTGTTGTTGACGCGGTGGATACCTTGTTCGGCGAGGCCGGCGAGATTGGCGAGTTCGCGTTTCTTGAGCGAGGACCACAGCAGTTCCACCGGGTTCAGCTCGGGAGCATGGGGGGTAATCGCTCCAGGGTGAGCCAGTCCTGGTCGGCGACCCATGCCCGCATCGCGCGGCTCCAATGCGCGGACAGGCTGTCCCAGGCCAGGATCACTTGCTCACCGCGGTAGAACACTTTCATTCGTCAAGAGCCCGCCGGGGGACACTCCGGTACCCAGGGAGGCTCCCCGGCTCGGGCGGGGTTCAGTAGGCGAAGCTGGACGTGCCCATGGTCGTGGCGACCTTCAGGACACCGCTGCCCGGTGGCAGCGTGGTGACCGTGCCCGGTTTCGGAGCACTGGTGGTCGTGCCGTCGCCGAGCTGGCCCTTGGCGTTGTCACCCCAGGCCGTCACCGACCCGTTGTCCCGGGCGGCCACCGTGTGGTCGCTTCCGCCCGCGATGTGGACGGCCCCCGACAGCGTCTCGATGGGCACGGGAGTCGTACGGTTGAGGAGGGTCCCGTCGCCGAGCTGGCCCTTGGTGTTGGCGCCCCACGCCCACACGGTGCCGTCGCTCAGGGTCGCGAAGCTCCCGTACGCCGTTGCGTAAAGGCTGGTGACCGCGTCGACGAACTGGACGTCCACCGGCTCACCGCTGTCGGTGGTGGTGTTGTTGCCGAGTTGCCCGTTCGTGTTCCCGCCCCATGCCTTCACCTTGCCGGTGGACGTCAGGGCCAGCACATGCTCGCAGCCCACCGCGATGGCGGCGATGTCGCTCACCCCCTTCACCTGCTGCGGGGTGTTGTGATCGGTCAGGTTCGCCGCGCCGAGGCCGAGTTGGCCCTTCGCACCCGCCCCCCAGCTCCAGAGGGTCCCGTCCTGCCCCAGCGCGACGCTGAACGCGCATCCGGCGCCCACATCCTTGACCCGGGTGAGGCTCTGGACCACCACCGGTGTCTTGGTCGGATCGGTTGCGGCCCCCGCCCCGAGCTGCCCCTTGCCATTGCCGCCCCAGGACATCACCCGCCCGCCGTGCACCGCGAGAGCGTGGTCGCCCCCGGCGGCGATCTCACTGATTCCGGACAGTCCGGCGACCATGGCCGGGAAGCCCTGATCCGTCGTGGTGCCGTTGCCCAGCTGTCCTTTGTCGTTGCCGCCCCAGGCCTGTACGGTGCCGTTCTCCATCAGGGCGACCGCGAAGGGACGCCCAAGGGATGGACCGTCGACCTGGACACCATCGCCCGTCGCCACTTCACCGCCGCCCCCCGCGAGCTCACGGATGCCGTCACGGACGAGGGCGAGCACGGGAGCGGGGGTCTGCTGCGCCACTGTGGAGCCGTTGCCGAGCTGCCCCGAGCCATTGGTGCCCCAGGCCTCCACCCAGGGTTCGGGAGCCAGGGCCCGCGCGGGGGCGGATGTCGCCGCGAGGGTGGTGGCGGCGGTCAGCACGGCGGTGGCCGCGGCCATGCCCGCCGTACGGAAGGAACGGATACGCATGCTGAGCCTTTCACGGAAGTACGGAGCCCTCGTGGGCTCCTGGCCGGGCCCGGGTACCCGGGCCCGGCCGACGGCAGGGGTGGTGGCGCCGGCCTGTGGACACGACCTAGCTAGTACGCGTACGTCGTGTTCCCGGCCAGCGACGCCGCGACGTTCTTGACGGCAGCCCCCTCCTTCAGGATGTTGACCGACTCGAAGCGGGCGACCGTCGTGCCATTGCCGAGCTGCCCCTCGCTGTTGAAGCCCCAGGTGAAGACGGTGTCCCCGATGACGGCGACCCCGTGGCGCAGTCCCGCCGCCAGATGCTGCACGCCCTTGAGCCGCTCGATCGTCACCGGCGCGTTGTGGTTGACGCGTGAGACGTTCAGCTCGAAGGTCTCGTCCTTCTCCAGAAGCTGTCCGTACTGGTTGTTGCCCCAGCCCCACACCACACTGTCGCTGCCCTTCGCGTAGTTGTGGAAAGCCCCGGCCTCGATCTCGGAGACATCCTTCAGCCACGCCACATCCACCGCCTTCGAGGACGAGACGTTGGTGGAGTTGCCGAGCTGTCCGTACAGGTTGTAGCCCCATGACTTGACGGTGTTGGCGTTCGTCTGCGCCAGGGCGTGATGGCAGCCCGCGTCGATGCTCACGATGTTTGTGAGGTCGGTGACCTGGACGGGCACGGAGCTGACGGCGTAGTCGCCGTTGCCGAGCTGGCCGTACATGCCACGACCCCATGAGTAGACCTCACCGCTCTCCAGCAGCGCGAGGCTGAAGTCGCAGCCCGCGGAGACCTGCTTGACCTTCGGCAGGCCCTGCACCCGGTCGGGGAGGATCCGGTCGTCGCCGGTCCTGTTGTTGCCAAGCTGACCGTAGGAATTGTCGCCCCAGGAGTAGACCTGGCCATCGGTGTCGAGGGCGAGCGCGTGCCGTCCGCCCGCGGCGACGTCCTTGATCTTCTGCAGACCCGGCACGACCGCGGGCACGGTCTGGTCCGCGCGGCCCCCGTTGCCGAGCTGTCCCGAGGCGTTGTCCCCCCATGACTTGAGGGTGGTACCGACGAGTGCGAGGGCGAAGGAGTCCGCGGACGAGGTGCCACCCGCCGACATCTTGTTGACATCGCTCCGGAAGAGACTGGTCACAGAGGTGGGCGTGAGGCTGTCGGTGAGGGAACCGTTGCCGAGCTGGCCGGTGCGGCCCGCGCCCCAGGACAGCACGGTGGGATTGACCTCCCCCGCGACGGCACGGGGCACGGTCGCCGACAGAGACAGCAGGGTCAGCGCCCCCGCCACAGCGATGGCACGCGCCCGGGGGCGGAAACGGCGGCGGACGCGAGGGGAAAGCGGCATGACTCTCCTTGGGGGATGTCGGTGATGTCGCGGAGGGGCGGCCAACGGCGGCCCTCGCTTCATAGATCACCCCTAATGATATGATTTATCCCATATGCTCCAATAGATGACGTCTCATCGGGCTATCCAGCGATATGGTTCTCCGATCGCTCGGTTCGCCCGATCAGCGGGGGCCGTTGCGCTCACGCTCCGGCCGGACCTCGCACCCGGATGGCGGCGGCCCGACGGTGCGAGGGCGCGCCGTACGGCTCCGGCCCGCCCCGCGCTCACCCGTGGACGGCTCACCCGGCCGGCCTACGGACCACCGCACACCGGGCGACGGAGTCGAGGAGTTCGCTCGCCGGTTCCTCGTCACGGGCGTACAGCGCCGGTTCCGTCAGCTCCATGGCGCGGGCCAGGCGACGGAAGGTCTCGGTGATGGCCAGGCACTCCCCGGGCGGGGCGACCGCCGGTTCGTTCCAGGTGATGTACAGATGGCCGTAGCCGTCGTGCACATCCAGGTGTTCGGGTTGCATGGTCGCGGGCAGCACGATGTCCGCGCAGTCGGCGGTGTCGGTCTGGAAGTAGTCCATGACCACGGTGAAGAGGTCTTCCCGGACCAGACCGCGACGGATCCGGTTCCGGTCGGGGGAACTGGTCAGTGGGTTGGCGCCGTAGACGACGAGCGGGTGGACCGGCGGGCCGTCCGGCTCCGGCAACCCTTCGGCCGACCGTGTCATGGACAGGGTCCGCACGGGGCCGGGCAGCAGGTCGTCCCGGAAGCGAGCTTCGCGGTCGGCGCCGAAGCAGCCGCCGGTCGAGTGGAGCAGGCCGCCGCCGTGGCGCTGCCCGTCACCGGTGACGGCGGGCAGACAAGCCAGGGTCGCACGGTGGTGCCGGCGCCCGCGTGGCGCTGGATGCCCTGGGACACCCGGATGGCGGTGGGCCGGGTGTGGGCGATGCGTCGGCCGAGCCTGACGATCTCTTCCTCGGGCACTCCCGTCTCCCCCGCGGTGCGCCGTGGGTCGAACTCCAGCACCCTCGCCCGGAACTCCTCCCACCTCAGGGTGCGCGCCTCCAGGTACTCACGGTCCTCGGCGCGCTCCTGGAGCACGACGTGCAGGAGGCCCAGGGCGAGCGCCGCGTCCGTGCCTGGGAGGGGCGCGACATGTTCGTCGGCCTGGACCGCCGTACGGCTGCGGATCGGGTCGATGACGACGACGTGCGCGCCGTTCGTCCGCGCGCTGGATCACCTTCCACAGATGGTGGTGGGTGGTGAGGGGACTGCTCCCCCACAGGAGGATCAGCCGGGAGTGCTCCAGGCTCTCCGGGTCGGTGCCCGCACTGGTGCCGACGGTGTACCGGAGTCCGGCGACGCGCCGACGATGGAACAGATCGTCATGTCGTGGCGCGAGGCGCCCAGCACGTTCCACAGTCCGCTGCCGGCCCGCCGCAAGGGGTTGATCAGTCGGTCGGAGGCGCGCGCGCGTGCCAGGAACTGGTTGACCTTCACGCACAGGATGCCTCGGGTGTACGGGTGGTCCGGGGGCCGCGCAGGGCGACCGCCCCGCCATCGCGTACCGCGCCACCCATGTGCCCCACGAAGCAGCCCGATCGGCGGAGGAGGAAGCGATCACCGGTCGCCATGGCTGGAACGGCCGCCGACGATGGAGGGACCGACCCCGGGCACGATATGCGCGGTGAGGACAGCCGGCACCGCTGTGACATCTCATCCGACCGGCGCGCGGGCTCGGGCCACGACAAGGAGAGAGCGCCCATGGTCCACCACACACAATCCGCCATCGCGTGGAGGCCGCTGGTCCGCCGTACCGCCGTGGTCATTCCCGCCCTGTCCGCGGTCACCCTGGCCGTCGCTCCCTCGGCCGGGGCTCAGCCGCTGGACGGCGGTGCGGGCTCTCCCGTGGCCGAGAAAATGCCCACGGCCCAGGCCTTCGACGGGACAAGGCAGCTTCCGTCGGTGTCGGAGGTGACCCGGTTGTGCGGTCAGACCGATCGGCACGCGTGCTCGTTCACGATCGATCCCGCGCGTTCGCGTGAGTACACCAGTGTCGTCCACTCCGTGGCCAATGGTGCCATCAACTGCACGAGCGAACCGATGAACGTCAAGCGGACAGTGACACTTCAGTCGATCAGCACGGACAACATCGGTGGGGAGATCTCCGGCAGCGGCACCATCGAGGGGACGGCGGGGACGGACAACGAGGTCAGCGGGTCGGGCACGGGCCAGGTCACGGCGCAGCAGACCCTTCAGGAGAGCGACCGGGGCAGCGAGACCGAGGGGACCACCAACAAGACCGGTACCACCAATCACAGCAACCTCAAGGACAAGGGCCCCACCCAGGACGTCACCTCCGAAAGCACGACGTCCATCAGCGACACCGTGGACCACACCGTCACGGACACCACTCAGACGACCGAGATGGGCAGTACGACCGTGGCCGCCAAGAGCAATATTCATCTCGCGCTGAGAGGCGCCTTCACCGCGGCCTTCAGAGGCATCTGGAACCACACCTGGAGTATGGTCAACACCGAGACGACCGAGGTGCAGTTCACCATCAAGGCCAATGACGAGTTGCAGTTCGGAGCCCTGAACGCGATGACCCGCACGGTCGGCGATCTCGTGGTGGACGGCACAGGCAAGCTGGTCAAGAACGTGACCGTGGACGGCCCGTCCACGGTGAACTCCAGCACGATCGTGGCGCAGACCTTCACCAACCCCGACAGGTGCCAGACACTGCGGCCCCCGGGTGCCAGCGCCCGCCAGCCCGACGACGAGCCCCGGAACGTGCGGCGCTCGGCCGTCCCCGGCGCTGAGCCCGCGCGGCCCACGGCGCGGTACGCCCTGCGGGCCGACGGAACATGGCGGCCCATCGGCTGACCAGCGGTGATCATACGTCGAGGGCGGCCGGAATCCTCCGGCCGCCCTCGACGCCGTTGTGCTGTCAGTCCCTGCCCGCCCTCGTGGCGGGTGCGCGGACCGGCCGGGACCGTGTGGTCATGCCCGCCGGCTGGGCCCCGACAGGGCCGAAGGCCCGCAGGGTCGGTGCGCCGATGGTGTTGTCCGGGGTCCGCGCGTTGTCCCGGGCGTCGCCGCAGCGCGTCTGCTCGACCTTGCTCAGCGGACCGGTGCGCTGGTAGAAGCGGTCGGCGAGCGACCCGGACGGTACGTCCACGGTGATGTCCAGCCGCTCGTTCTCCGTGGTACTCACCAAGGTGCCGGTGATACGTTCCCGGGCCGGCTGCACCTCGATCCAGCTGACCTCGCCGGGCTGCACGGAGACGGAGAGCTTGCGGTCCTCCGTGCGGTTCCACCGGAGCGGGTTGGTGGTGGCCATCTCCAGCGGATTGCCGTCGGCCCTCGTGAAGCCGCTCTCGATCTGGGTGGCGACATGGACGTAGCTCTCCTTCAGGAGGGCACGCTGCGGGGTGAGCGGCTTGTGCTCCTTGTCGACGAAGTACTGGGTGATGTTGTCGTAGGGGAGTTCCTCCCACGTCACCACGCGTTCGTCGGTGATCGAGTTGCGGGTGCAGTTGATGTAGGCCTGGCCCACCATGCGGGGCCTGTCGTAGTACCGGAAGGAGTAGCGGTCGTCCTGCTCGAAACGGCAGGCGGCCGGGGACCGGTTGCAGTCCGCCGCGACGATCCTCGGGAAGATGACCGCATGACCCTTGTACGCCTCGGGCGTCGGCAGCCGGGGCTTCTTGTTCCCGTAGGGTACGGGCGCGGGGTTCTGGGTCGCGGCGAAGCGGGTCAGCAGCGGGCCGCACTTGGATGCCTTGTCCGGCTGCTTCGAGGCGAAGGTGACCTTCGGGTTGTTCTCGGCCGCGGTGAAGGTGTGGGTCACGGTGGTCTGCCAGTTCACCGTCCCCCTCACAGTGCCCTTCGTGGTGAAGGGCGTTGACACATCACCGTCGTCCCCTGCCACGATCACAGCGTAGAGCTGTCCGCCGGTGACTTCGCCCGGGGTGCACTCGTGCAGCGGACTGGGACTGTCGTCCCAGGTCAGGGTCACTTCCGCGCCCTTCTGTACTCGCCACAGGCGGGTGGTCAGGGTGCCGGGGCCCGCACGGTTCAGGGAGGCCGCCTGGAGCCGTTCGGGGTGGCTCGCGAGCTTCGCGGAGAAGAGCTGGGTCTGCTGCGCCGTCCACCGGGCGGGGGCCTGGGGCTGGGCCCCCGAGGGCACGACGGGACGGTCGAGACGGGGGTTCTCGATGGGTACCGCGACCGCTTCCTCGGCGGCGGCCGGGGCAGACGTGGTGGTGAGCGTGAGCGAGCCGCCGAGCAGGGCGGTCACACACCATCTGACAGGGCGTCGTGGCACGGATGTGCCTCCTTAGCTCGAATGTGGGCCCCGGGCGGGCCGGGTCAGCAGGTCCACCAGTCGGACGGGGGGACGATCACATCCGCGCTGGAGAGCCGCTCCCGCATACCCGAGGAGGACTGGCACAGCTCCGACGTACCCTCCTTGGCACTGTGGTCACGGCGCACATCGTGGAAATCCTGCTGAATCCGGGTGTAGCCGTCCTGGTCCGTCTGCCAGGTGTCCTGGGCCTGCCCCGTGATCGGCCTGTTGCAGTTGTGGAAGTTCTCCACCTGGCACTTGTCGTTCGCGGTCTGGTTCTTGGCCACTCCCGAGCATTCCTTACTCGCCGGGATGCCCTGGATCGACCCGCACGGGTCCGTCCCCGGAGGAGAGGGCACCGGCTTTCCCGGGGGCACAGCGGGGGGCGACGGCTGCCCGGGGGACGGTGGCCGAAGCGTCGGCATCGGGGGCGTGGGGGCCGGGCTGGGGTCTTCGGCGTACTGAGCCCGGACCGTGGGAACCGGTGCCGCGGCGCCGGAGGACGGGCCGATGACCAGGGCGGCGGCGACCGCCACGGACACGATTCCCGCCACCGCCATGAGCGGGCGCGCACTGAGGACAGGCATGGAACTCCTTTCGGCAAGAGGTGGCCGCACCGGAGTCCACGGCCGCCGCCGTCAGGCTCTGGCACTCCGCACAGTCTTGCCATCCGACCGCCATGGATCTTGGTCCATTAGCGGAAAACTGCCTCCGCCCAGCCGCGGGGACAGGGACAAGATCGTCCATCGGCATGAACCGCTCGGGCATCGGCATGAACCGCCCCGACGCACCGTCAGCAGCGGGCGCCGATGGGACACGAATGACGCTGAACGACCGCACACTGCGGGCGGATCCGCGAGGGGCACCGCCCGCCGTTCGGAGGGGGCCCGAGAGAACGGACAGTACATGTACGTATCCATGAAGCGCGCCGGATTCCGCGGCGCACTCGTCGCCATGGCCGCCGCCGCGGTGGTCGGCGCCGCGGTGGTCGACGCCACCACGGCTCCGGTGACCCACGCCGTGGGGCACGATCCCCTGGTGCAGAGCTGGGGCGCCAATGTCACCGGACAACTGGGGAACGCCACCATGATCGACCGCTACGCGCCCACTCCGATTCCCGCGCTGCCGAAGCAGGACGTGCAGCAACTGGCGGCAGGAGCAGATGCGACGAGCGGCAGCGGTTTCGCGGTGGCGCTGCTCAACGACAACACCGTGTGGACCTGGGGCCAGAACGACAAGGGCCAACTGGGCACGGGACTCGTGACGAAAGCCATCCCGGTACCCGGCCGGGTACCTGGCCTGAACGGCATCACCCAGGTGGCCGCCGGATCCCTGCACGCGCTGGCCCTCCGCAACAACGGCGACCCGCAGGACGGTGTCTGGGCCTGGGGCGACAACATCCACGGCCAACTCGGCGACAGCACCAACGTTCCCAAGACGGTCCCCGTCCCCGTCCAGGGCCTGACGGGAAGCGGCACCATCGCCGTCGCGACCGGCTGCGAGCACAGTCTGGCCCTGCGCGAGGGCGGCACGCTCATGGCCTGGGGCAACAACGACAAGGGTCAGCTCGGCAACGACACGATCCTGTTGAGCACCATCCCGGTCGAGGTAAAAAATCTCACATCACCGGTCGTCGAAATCGCCGCGGGCTGCAATTTCAGTCTGGCCAGACTCGCCGACGGAACCATCAAGGCATGGGGGGAGAACGGTCATGGCGAACTCGGCAACGGTCAAACAGCGAACAGCCTGACACCGGTGTCGGTGACAGGGCTGCCGCCGGGCTCGGCGGAGCGCATCGTCGCGGGGGGAAACCACTCCTACGCCCTCTACTCCGACTACAGGGTCTACGGATGGGGCAGCAACGACAAGGGCCAGCTCGCCGACGGTACGATCAACCCCCGCACCCAGGCCATGCAGGCGTCCAAGCTCCCCAAGGTGACCTCAATCGCCGCGGGCAAGGACTACGGAATCGCCCTCACGGACGGCAACCAGAACATCATCGGCTGGGGCAACAACGCCCGGGGCCAACTCGGCAGCGGCACCACGGACCCGCACACCTTGGTCGGCCAGGACACCCCCGTCCTCATTTTCCAGCAGGAGGACGAGGCGGACAATCCCTACACCCGCATCGCCGTCCCCACCGCCGGCGAATCCAGTTACGCGTACTGACACCGCTCACTGCCCGGACGTGGTGTCGTCGGCGACTGACCAGGTGTGAGCGCATCGGGTGAGTCGAGGTTGATCTTCGCCCTCCAGCAAGCCGCGGGCGACGGCGGCCTCGTGGTTGCCGGGGCCGTATCCGCCGGTCAGACAACGGCGGTGAACAGGCCGGCCTCCGGTTCACCTCCGGTTCAAAGGAGGCATGCCCGGTGAAGCCGCCCTGGTGCCGGGTGCGGTTCCTGTGGACGTGCCGCGCGTCGGGATCGACGGTGGACATCATCCGGTCCGCCACCGTGCCGTGGGTGTTGCGCCAGCGGCCGTCACGGCCGTCGGCGTCCTGGCCCGGTTCGATGTCCTGCCCGGCGACCAGGGCCAGCAGGCCGACCGCGTTCGCGGCCCTCTCGCCGAGCTCCCGGTCGGGGCAGCCGCCCTTCTCGGTCCGTCGGATGAGTTCGGTGCGGGCCGGCAGCCGGTGGATTCTGGTCAGCTTGCCCCCGGGTATGACGATCCGGTCCTTGCTCCGGTTTGTCCTGACCGCCCTGCCGTCGCAGAGGACTCATCATCGCGCTGGCCGCCGCCTGCGAGGACGGCATGCCGCCCGGGGAGCCACTGCTGCCCACAGGCCGTGACAGGGACTGTGCGGACGAGATCCTGTCCGTGTATCTCGACGGCACCACCCGCGCGGGCGCACCGGCGTTCGCCGGATTCGACCACCGGCGTATCAAGCCGGAGCTCGCGTGGGCCGCGCAGCTCCTGGCCGGGTACACAGCTGAGGACGTCATGGGATTCGCCCGCGAGGCCCGGGCGGAGAGCCTGGCCGCCCCGGTGGGCTCCGTGCAGACGGTCGGGACCCGGCGGGTATCCGCGTGGGTGCGTTACTACGCGCAGATGGCCGATCTGGTGCTGACCCTGCGGCGGGCCGGTTTCGATGTCCGGGTGGTCTCGGCGTCCGCGGAGCCGGTGGTCCGGGTATGGCGCAAGAGCTGGGCATCCCGTCCGAGAAGGTGATCGGGATTCGCAACGTGACCAGCGAGGGGAAGCTGACATCCCATCTGGCGCCGTGCGGTGACGCCCCGCCCGACTCGGTCATCACCTGCATCGAGGGCAAGCGCTGTTTCATCAATCAGGAGATCCTCGGTATCTCCGGTACCGCCGCCTTTCAGCGGGCTCCCGCCGGCATGCGTCAGGTGTTCGCCGCCGGGGACTCGGACACAGACGTCACTTTCGTGGGTGACGCGACCGGCCTTCGTCTGGTCATCAACCGGAACTACCAGGAGCTGATGTGCCACGCCTATGACAACGCGGACGGCCGGTAGCTGGTGAATCCGATGTTCATCGAACCGCTGCCGCGCCGGGCCGCCCTGTATCCCTGCTCCACCCGCGCCTGCACCAGGCCGGACGGCACGCTCGGCCCGGTCCTCGACGACTCCGGCCGGGTGATCGAGGACCAGGCCGACACCGTGTACTGACGTCAGGGCCGGGGAGGGCCGATGGCGGTGCTCTCCCCGCCGTTCTCCAGGTGTCCGGCGAGGCGCCGTGTGAAGGCCGGGACGCCGTCCAGGGTGATGGCGAGGTCGTACCAGCCGTGGGTGGCGTCGGTGTTCCGGTCGAGCACGAGGGGCTTGCCCGGTTCCACCGTGTGGGGTGTGGCGGGGGCGGGGTCGAGCAGGTCGTCGACCTGGACGGTCAGGGCCTCGGTACCGAGATTGGTCAGGGTGATGGTGAGGGTGTGTGTGACGGCGGGCAGAGAGGTCGTGACGGCGAGGGCCGCGTCCTTGCCCTGGTGGGTGCCCGCGAACTCGCGGCGGAACCCGTTGGGGCCGATCACCGTGAAGCGGTATTCGCCGGTGGTGCCGCCGGGCACGGGGACGCTCTTCGTTCCCTTGGAGACGTCGACGTGCCGGGGCAGGAGGTTCGTGCCGGTGCAGGGGTACACGGTCAGATGGGCGGAGGCCGCGCCGCTGTTCGCGAGGGTGAGGCCGAGGTCACCTCCGGCTGCCTTGGCGGCGCAGTAGGCGTCGGGCTGGTAGGGCAGGGCGCGGGCCCTGCGGGCTCCGGCAGGCAGGGGCGGGCGGGTCGCCGTACCGAAGTCGAAGACGCTGCTCAGGTCCCCGGCGACCGTCTTGCGCCAGTTGCTGATCAGGGGCTGCTCGACACCGGTCCACGCTTCGAGGAAACGGATCTGGGAGGTGTGGTCGAAGACCTGTGAGCACATGTATCCGCCCCGGGTCCACGGCGAGACGACGAGGAAGGGGACCCGGATGCCCAGACCCAGTGGTCCGTCTGTTTGATCCGGGTTGCCCTTCACGAACTCGTCGGGATGCTCCCCTGCCGGCGGCACGGGCGGCGGCATGTGGTCGAACAGCCCGTCGTTCTCGTCGTAGCTGATGAGCAGCACCGTGGAGTCCCATACATCGGGGTCGGCGGCGAGGGCGTCGAGGACCTGGTAGACGATCTTCTGGCCGTCACGGGGCTGAGAGTTGCCGGGGTGCTCGCTGTCCCCGGTCGGCGCGACGATGTACGAGACCCGGGGCAGCTTGCCGGAGAGGACGTCAGCACGCAGCTCGCGCACAAAGCCGCGGGTGGTGCTCATGGGGTTGGCGGGCTGGGCTCGGAACAGACCTCGCTCGTACAGCGCTTTGTCGCGAGGGTCCGTGAGCTGGGCGGCGGCGTCGGCGAGCGCCTTCACCCAGGCGGCCTGGGTGGTGGTGTCTTTCCCGGCGAGGTCGTCGTAGAAGGCGTAGAGGCTCTTGTGCGTGATGCCTGCCTCGGCTTTTCCGGCCCGGGCCAGGACGTCGCGGTAGACCTTCTTGAACTGGTCGAAGAACTCCAGGTTGTTGTCGTAGAAGTTGTCCCACTCCTGGTAGACCTTCCAGCTGACGCCCCCGTCCTGGAGCAGCTCGGCGTAGCTGAACCACCGGGTCTTGCCGTCGGCGGCCAGCTTGTATCCGGGCGCGTCGCCGGCGTAGTGCTTTTTGTCGTCGGGGTCCTCCAACTCGTGGGCGTGGGCGTCGTTCGCCCGGTAGGCGCTATCGGGCTGTTGGCCGGTGTAGCCGCTGAAGAGGTAGTTCCGGTTGGAGGTCGTCTCGCTCATGATCGAGCAGTGGTAGGCGTCGCACAGGGTGAACGTCTCGGCCAGTTCCCGGTAGACCGGCACGCCGGCTCCCGGGTAGTAGCCCATGGTGGCCTCGGTCTTGGCCGGGATCCAGGCGTCGTACCAGCCCTGGTTCCACGCCTGATGTCCGGTTTCCCAGTGGTGCTCGGTCGCACTGTCCTCGCTGCCGCTGGGGTCGAGGGCGTAAGGGCTTACCACGTCACCGCCGCTGGGCTGGTCCATGACGGTCATGCCTTTGGCGCCCCGGCGCTCCACGAGGTTCGGATCGTTCAGGCCCCGGGCACCGGGGTAGTCACCGAAGTAGTGGTCGAACGAGCGGTTCTCCTGCATCAGCAGGACCACATGCTCGATCGCCTTCAGCCCGCCGGAGCGTGGGGGCCGGGCGAGTGCTTCCCGCACGGAGAGCGGAAGGGCGGAGGGCGGCGTTCTCATGGGGATCTTCCTGGTATGCGTGACGCGGCGGACTCGGGCGGGTTGCCTCGCCTCTGGCGCGGCCCGCGCCGGTGGGGGGGGTGGTCACGTGGCTTTCTGCGGGGCCTCGACGGCCCCGGGCGGCTCATACGTCGACGACACGGCCGAAGGTGACGGTGTCCGCGCCCCGGGTGGGGCACGCTGAGTGTCGCAGCCCAGGACGGGCTGCCGTGGCCACTGATGACCGTGGCGTGTCGCACGTCGCCCGTTCCGCGATCACCCGTGCCGACCTGCCGTGAAATGGAGTTGGTATGACGTACATCAGCGATCTGACAGTCCTGGATGGGACCAAGCCGGATGGGTCCGACACGGTACCCCCCACGGGCTATACCAAGATCTGGGTCGACCTCAACAGCGGTGCCCATGGCGATTATCTGTACTTCGCCTACGCCACCAGCAGCGACCGGAAGAAGGCCATCACCGACATCCAGTTCTCCGTGGGCGACAAGCCGACGCCGCCGTCCGGATACCAACCGATCGACACCGACCTCAACAAGAACACCGGCAAGCACAGAAAAGCCATTTGGGCGCTCTTCACCCGCGATCCGATCGCGGGCGGCCCGCTGACCGGGCTGCGGGTCCACGCCGGACAGGCCGGGTCCACGCCCCAGCCTCCCTGGTTCAGCATTGACCAGGACCTCAACGAAGGCGCCGACGGGGACTACGTCCGCCTCCTGTACACGACCTCATAGGCAGGGAGCCGACGGCGGGGATTCGGCGGAGCGCACACGGCAGACGCCCCTGCCGCATGTGCGGCGCTCCTGGTGCCACGTCAGTGCTACCCGGGCGACAACGGGGACCGGACAGGCCCTTCTTCGGCGGAGCGGTCGAAGACCCCCGGCTGCTGATCTCGGGGGCGAGGCCGACAGGCTCGTCCAGTTGGCCGTACCAGTCGTGCGTGCGTCGGCACTGGCAACCCCCGCACCGTCCTCGGTGTTCTCGGCGAAAACACCGGCAACTCCGGCAACTCCGGCAGCGTCGACGGCGATGGCGGCACCAACACCTGCACCATCGACCCCGTCTCCACCGGCACCGTCACCAACTGCTGACCACACGGCCCGCCGGACCCGGACGGCGAATCCGGCTGACGCGGACCCCGACCGCTGTTGTCGGCGTACACGTGAAGGCCCGTACGCCGACAGGCGGGAAGTGGACGACCTCGGTCAGCCCTGCCGCCCTCTGGTTCAAAACGCACCAGTACGGCACCTCCGTCTGCGGCCGGCCCGGGTCCCGTACCGGCCCCCGCACCTTCGACCGTCCCGAGGCGATGGCCCAGGCGCACGCCCTGCCCTGCGAGTCCGGGCCGGGGCCCGCGGGCTTGTCGCTCCATCTCCCGGCACCTTCGGCCACTGGGGGCATACCGGTTGCGGCGAGTGAGTGATTCACGCGCCTTCGGCGTGTTGATCCACTGTGCGGGGATAGCAACCGCCATGTCGTGCGTGTCTTCAGCGGCACGGGACCGGTCCCCTCACACCAGACCAGGAGTGGCGTCATGAACCTTCCCCTTCCCCCGAGCGGATCCGGCGGCCGGCGGCTGCTCGCCGTGGCCTGCGGGGTCGTCGTCCTCTCCGCGCTCGCGGCCCCGGCGGGCGCGGAGCCCGGGAAGGAGCGGGCGGTGGAACACGGGCATGTCGTGTTCTCGGACGCCGGTACCCATACCTGGACACGGCCGGAAGGCGTCGAGAATGCCACCGTGTATCTGTGGGGCGGCAGCGCGGGAGGCGCCGGTGGTGGCGGTGGTGGCGGAGGAGGGGGAGGCGCCGGAGGTGGTGGCGGCGGAGGGGCCGGCGGGGCCGGCGCGGGGGGTGGCGCGGGGGCGTTCGTGGAGTGTCATCTCGGCAGATACCAGCTGCTGACCGTGCCCAGAAACCTCTCTGTGGTGGTGGGTGGCGCCGGAGCGGGAGGCGCCGGCGGGGCGGCCGGAGCGGGCGGGCCCCTCGGCTCTCTCACCTCGCCCTCCGTCCCGGCGACCGCGGGAACCGCCGGGACGGGAGGCACCGGCGGCGGGGACTCCCGGTTCATCGCCACGTCCACCGTCTTCGGCCCGAATCCGGCCGATCTGGCCAGGGCCGGTGGCGGTACGGGCGGCGGGGCTCCCGGAGGCGGCGGGCTGGGGCAGCGCGGAAACAAGGCCGGCACGAACCCCATCGACGACCCCTTCGGCGACACCCTGGGCGGGGACGGCAGGCCCGGCGCCGGAGGACACGGCGGCACCCCGGGGGGCGGGGGCGACACCTACTGTCTGCCCAAGAACCCTCCCCCGGTCCTCACCGGCGGCGGCAACGGCACACCCGGCACCGCCGGGGCGGCCGGCGGGACGGGTGAGTTCACCTCGGGCGGCGACGGAGGGGCAGCGGGCACCGCCGGAGCCGGGGGCACTTCCCCGGCCGTGTCCTCGGTGACGCTCGCGGACGGGACGGTCTTCACCGTCCCGGCCAATGTCCGCGCCGGGGGCGGCCCCGGCGGCTCCGGCGGCCGTGGCGGTGCCGGCAGCTCCGGCAGCTCCGTCTACCGCAACACCCAGAACGAGCGGACCCTCGTCGCCGCCCGTCCGGGTGTCAACGGCGCCCCCGGCTCCCACGGCGGCTCCGGCTCCCCGGGGCTGGTGATCGTCTCCTGGTAGCCCCGCAGGAGTGCCTGGTGTCGGTGCTCTGCGGATACGGCTGTGGCCCTTCACCGTCCGCCTCACGCCCACCGCTCCACCTGCCCCGTCCCGGGCCCTGGCTCGGGCGGCGCAGCAGGTCGTCGCGTTCCCTGATCAGAGCGCGGGTTCGGGCGGGATCGCGGCTGGCGCGTGCCGTGGCGAGACGCAGCAGGAGGCTGCGGACTTCCCGGATCATCCTGTGGCGGGGCGGGGCGTGTTCGGGGGTGGGGGCTTTGGCCAGGGGCGGGCGGGGAGGCGGTCCGGGGAGGGAGTGTGCAGGCCGGTGGGTCCGAGGGTGCAGCCGTCCAGGGGATGCCTCGACCAGGCCCTGCACATCCGCCTCGACAACCGCCAGACACGGCATGACCTCCGCCATGCCGCACTTCATGCTGACCGGCCTCAGCTCCATCGCCCCCATCCCAAGATCACTTGCTGATCGTTTCAGAATGAGGTTCGGAGTCGTCGGAGGCAGATAATGCTGCAGGCGAGTTGGAGCAGGCCCAGGTGGAGGTCGGCGCGTCGTTCGTAGCGGATGCGGAGTCGCTTGAACTGGTGCAGCCAGGGGCGGGCCGCCCTGCGCCGGGCGCGGGGGTGCGGCAGTCGGCTCGTGCCAGGTCAGCCGGATCGCGACGTCAGGGGGGACGTGGCCCGTCTGGTCGCCGTCGGCGAGGAGGACCAGCGGTCGGCCCGCCTCATCCCGGGCAGCCATCACACCGCTCACGCGGTGAGCCATCGGAAACAAGGGGTTGACCGCCGGCCGCACGGTCGCCGTCTGGTCCAGGGCGGACAGCCGGCCGATCAGCTCGCCGACCGTCAGCTCCGGCGTATCGGGGTTCTGTGGTTCCACGGGGTCCTTCTTATGTACGGGAGCCGGAAGGCACCGGAGCGGGGGAGGCATATGCGGCGGGGGAGAACGGACCCTCCCGCTCCGGAGTGCACGGTGCGGCCGGGTGGGTTCACCGGGGGCGGGAAAGTCCCAGGACGGCGGCCACGGCCACCGCGACGACCTGGGCGGGGGTATCGGTATCGAACGACACGTGGTAGCCGGGGACCTGGGCGGTCCCGGTCACGGCGAGTTTCCAGCCCTCCCCGTCCGTGCCCGGCCGCCCCGTGGGAAACCAGCCGAGGTACAAACGCCCGTCACTGGAGTTGATGTGGACATCGGCGCGTCGTCCACGAGCAGTTTGAAGTCGGCGTCGGCGAACTGGTCGATCACGAGCATCGGCTGGCCGGGCCCGAGCTGCCGTGAACGCAGCCGCAGCGCCTCGACGGTGGTGGAGAATCCGGGCGGGGAAAGATCGGCAGTCAACACGATCACCTCTCTGACCTGCTATTTCCCTGCGAGTTGTCCACGTTGGCATGCCCCCGCCCGCGTGCACCAGTCCTTTCGCGGTCTTCCCTGTCTGCCCCCGGCGAATTACTGAAAATATGGACAGAATGCCCCGAATTACATTCGACGGAGAGGGTCGCCCACGGTCCGGACCCCCTCACCGGAGAAGGAACATGACGCGCAGCACGCACCCGCACCGGCCCAGCACGCTCACCGACCGCGTCGCGGCCATCGACCGGACCGCCCTCGCTGCGGAACTGGACGAACACGGCAGCGCCCCCGTCGGGCGGCTCCTCACCCCCGAGGTGTGCCGTGGGATCGCCGCCCTGTACGGCGACGACGAGCGCTTCCGGGCCACGATCGACATGGCCCGCTACCGCTTCGGTTCCGGCCGGTATCGCTATTTCACCCATGAGCTGCCCGCGCCCGTGCGGGAGCTGCGCGAGGCGTTCTACCCGCTGCTGTTGCCGATCGCCCGCGCGTGGGCCGACAAGCTCGGCCGGGACGCGCCGTGGCCGGACTCGCTGGAGGAGTGGATCGCACGGTGCCACGCGGCCGGACAGGACAAGTCCGCGGAGATCCTGCTGCGTTACGGCCCAGGGGACTGGAACGCGCTGCACCAGGACGTCTTCGGCGAGCTGGTCTTCCCGCTCCAGGTCGTCGTCGGCCTGGACGCCCCCGGGCGCGACTTCACCGGCGGCGAGTTCCTGATGACCGAGCAGCGGCCGCGTGCCCAGTCCCGTAGGCGTCCACCACCCTGGAGCAGGGGCACGCGCTGGTCTTCACCACCTGGGACCGGCCCGTCGCCTCCCGGCGCGGCTGGTCCGCGGGGCCCATGCGGCACGGAGTGAGCACGGTCCGCTCCGGCGCCCGGCACACGCTCGGCCTCGTCTTCCACGACGCGAAATGACCGGCCGCCATGGGCGGGACGCGTCCTCGCGGGCTGCGGCCCGCGAGCCGTCTGACGGCCCGGAGCCCCGACGCATGGGTGCCGGCGGGGCCCCGCTGGGCGTCGCGCAGCCGGTGCGGCGTCTCGCCCACTCCACCGCGTACGGAACCGCCTGGGGCGTCCGGCACGACGGGTTCATACGCCTGCCGGGAACACCCTCACCGGCCGCCCGGAGTCAGGCGGACTGCCGGTGGCGGTGGTAGCCCGCGGCGGCGTGAGGATGCAGGAGCGTTGGGCCCGCCTCGCCGTCATCGGCCGGCAGGAACCGGCTCAGCTCGCCCCGGCCGCTGATCCGGAGCTTGCGGTAGCAGTGTGTGAGATGCGATTCGACGTTGCGCAGGCTCACGTGGAGCAACCGGGCGATGTCCCGATTGCTCATACCCTGCGAGGCCAGCTTGGCGACCTGACGCTCCGAAGGCGTCAACAGCGCCTCCGCGGACACCTTGCGGGGGTCCGGCCGGCCGCCCGCGTCACGCAGCGCCTTCTGCACCAGCTCCACCAGTCCGTCCGCGCCCAGAGCGATGCTCACCTCGTTGGCCCGGTGCAGCAACTCGCGGGCTCGGACGGTGGATCCGTCCTGCTGATAGGCGTGCCCCGTCGCGTACAGCGACTGCGCGTACAGCAACGGAGCCTCCTCCGCGTCGAGGAGGTCGACCGCGCGACGGGTGAGCCGCAGCACGTCACCCACGGGAGACACGGCGGCCAGCGCGAGCAGCGCCCTGCCCTGGGCGAACGGTGCGCCCCAGCGCAGGGCGAGGTCGGCCTCCTGCTGGGCCAGCCGCCGGGCGTCGGGCAGATTGCCCAGACCGGCACAGATCAGCGCCTTGGTCGAACGCCACGGCAGCACCGCCGGGTTGCTGATCCCCCGGCGGCCCAGCTCCCGCTCGCAGTAGGTGACGAGAGCCAGGGCCTGTCGCGTGTGACCCAACCGGCCCAGAGCGCGGGCGGCGCTGTGGGCGAGGTGCAGATGCCACCAGGCGGCGGGCTGCCCGGCCGGCGGCACCTGGACGTCCAGCAGTTCGCTCGCCTCGGCGAGCTGGTCCTTCTCCACGGCCACATCGATCAGCACGCTGCGGGCCAGGGCGCCCATGTGATGGGCGTCCGCGCCGATCCGCCGCAGTGCGGTGAGTGCCAGCCGGGCGTCGTGCCCCGCCTCCGTGAGCAGGCCCCGGTGCATGTGCAGCAGGGCGCGGACGGACCGGGCTTCGGCGATGCGGGTCGCCGCGCCCTCCTGGACCGCGAGCCGCACCTCCGTGTCGATGTGACTCTGCGCCTCGTCGAAGTCCCCCGCCCAGATCAGCCCCAGCAGCGCGTAGTACCAGGAAGGCGAACCGTAGGGGGTGCGGGGCGTGGCGAGGCACATGCGGCAGAGCCGGCGCGCGGCGGAGGCCGACTCGCCGTTCCCGATACGGCGCAGCATGACGCTCTCCAGACGCTCAAGCCCGCGCGGGGCGCCGGCGCACGCGCCGTCGTCCATACAGATGTGGGCCAGGTGCCGGCTCAGCCGGGCCGCCGCGGCCGTGCCCTTGTCCCGCACCGACTGGGCGCCGTTGAGCACCTGACGGGCCTCCTGCGGCCTGCCGAGGCGGATCAGGGTGTCGGCCAGCCGGTGCGCACGCGCGGCCAGCTCCCGGTGCCCCGAACTGAGCCCGAGCAGCGCGTACTGCGCCGGTACGGATCCGGGGAGGTCCAGTTCGAGGAGGGTTCGCACCCGCAGTTCGGCGATGCGCAAGGCCAGCTGCTCCGGGACGCCGTGACGCTCCACTGTCTCGATGTGCTGGAGAGCCGTGGGCGCGTCCCCCGGCAGCAGCTCCTCCGCCGCGTCCAGCAGCAGGGTGGCCATCCACGGTTCGTCCAGGGTGGCCGCCTGCACGAGGTGCGGGGTGATGTCGGCGGGGGCGAACCTGCGGTTGTGCAGACACCGGGCGGTCTGCTGGTGCAGCACGGCACGGTGCGAGCGCGGGATGTCGAGGTAGAGGAGCCGCGCGATGATGGGGTGGCGGAATGTCAGGCTCGTCGGGTGCAGGATGCCGCACTCGGCCAGCTGCTCCAGGCTGCGTGACGCATCCTCCACGGACAAGGAACAGAGTTCTCCGATGAGTTCGGCGTTCATCGCCGAGCCGCCGACGACGCTGGCGGCGTGCGCGACGCGCAGACCGTCGAGGTCCAGTCGGCGCAGCAGGCACAACACGCGGTCCTTGACCGCCCGGAGTCTTATCGGGAGGTCCGCCGCGGAGTCGCGCCGATCTCCGTCGCCCGACTGCTCCGCGCTGGGGGTGGCCAGTATCTGCTGGGTCAGCAGATACGGATTGCCGCCGCTGTCCGCGATGAGAGTCTCCGCGGGACCCGGGACGCAGCTGCCGAGGGCCTCGACCAGACGGGACGCGGTACTCGGGCTGAGGTCCTCCAGATGCAGATGCCGATCCGGACGGATGCTCTCCATGAATTCGACCAGAAGGTGCTGGTCGCTGGCTGGTTCTCCCCGGCGCCGGCTCGCCAGCAACACCACCCGAATGTTTTCGATCCGACGCAAGAGGAATCCCAGCCATAAGAGAGAATCCCGATCGACGCACTGAATGCAATCGATCGTCACCAGAATCGGGATGCGCTCCGATGTCGCACTTATTACCTTGTACAGATCGGAGAGATGCAGATATTGCGGGTCGACCGGTGCCGGATGCGGCGCGCCCTGTCCGGGTGGGGCCGAGGGGACTCCCGCATTTTCCAGACAGCTGAACAGCTGATGAACGATACCCATCGAAAAGCGGCGTTCCGTAGGGGCGGCGGTGGCTGAAAGCACCAGCATGCCCCGCTGCCGGGCCTGCTCCTCCGACCATCGGAGCAGCGTGGTCTTCCCGGTCCCGATGATGCCCTCCATCAGGGCGGAGGCTCCTTCGCCCGCCAACGCGGAGTCGAGCATCTCCTCGATGATCCGGAATTCCTTATTCCGTCCGAACAACTCCCTTGACATCAATTATATCCCCCTGTTCGACAGTAAAGATGAGCGCCTGGAGACCACCCTTTCCAGCATTTTGGGCCGAGTTGGGTGAGTGCTGCACGCGTACTGTCCGGACGCTAACACGTCGCGCGGTCGCACACGGTTGTCGAGCGCGAGATGTCCCTTCGGTCGATTCTGCGGATCCACCGTATTGAGGAGCGGTCATTCCGCACGGGTACGGTCGGCCGGGCCGTGCGGGGGCCTGGCACGGTCGGTGTCCGTCACCCCGGAGGTCGTAGTCGTCCCGGCGAACCGAAAGGGTGGCAGCGCATGTCCACGAAGACCGAAGAGCCAGGCACGGAACACCTTTCCCCCTTCCAGGCCGGGCTGCTCGCGCAAGTGCGTCGGCGGCCCGGCACCGGGGTGTGCGTCGATCACGTGGTGATCGGCCTCACCGGCACTCTCCATCCGTACGTGCTCGCCGAGGCATGGCGGGAGCTGGCGTGCCGTCCTTCCGCGCTGCGCGCCGGGGTACGGGACCACGCGGACGGCTCCGCCGCCTACCGGTCGGATGGTCGGCCGGTGTGGCGGGCGGTGGACTGGAGAGCCACCCGGGAGCCTGTACGGGGGGCCATGCTGCGCGAGCGGCTGGACCGCGAACGGGCCCACGGACTCCCGCTGGATGGCACCCCGTTGAGCCGGACCCTGCTGGTGCGGTGCGGCGAACAGGAGTGGACCCCTGCCTGGCGCTTCTCCCGCCCGGTGGTCGACCAGTGGTCGGCCGCCACTGTCGTCACCGAACTGTTCGCAGCCTACCGGGCGTTGCTCGCGGGCCGATGTCCGAAGCCGGCGACGGCACCCCGATACCCGGACGGACTGACCGCCCGGCCCGTCCCGGCCAGAACCCCGAGGTCCCGAGCCGGGAGCACGCCTGTTCCGGACCCCGACCTGTCGGCGCGGGCCCTCGTGCCGGCACGGCACTTCCTGCTGATGCCGGACGACGAGCGGCCACCCCACCACGCCACCCCCTTCGACGCCGTGGATCTGGACCTGGGCGCTTCGGCCGCCGCCGTACGCCGCATGTGCCGGACACACGGGATCGTCCCCGCCGCCGTGCTGCACGCCGCCTGGCTGATGCTGCGGCCCACCGGAGCCGGAGGCCGCCCGGCCTGGGAGGCCGTCCTCCCGCGACGGCCCGTCGGACGGCCGGGGACCTGGGACGCCGTCGGATCGAGGGAGACCGCGGTGACGCTCCCGGCCGTACCGGACATGCCCCGGCCCCTGCTGTCCTGGCTGGACGAAATCGGCGGCCGGCTGACGGACGCCGTCGGGTCGGACCACGGCGTCCCCGGGTCAGGGACCGCGGACAGCGCCGTATTCGCCGGTGAGGCGGAGCTGCCCCGCCCCGACCTGCTCGACCTGGGCCTCAAGGTCACCGCCGCGCACGACGACGCCCGCCCGCACCACGCCCTGGCCCTGCGCCTCCGGCCCGGACAGGACCTGCCGGTGCGCCTCACCTACGACCGGACCCGCACCTCCCGCTCCACGGCCGAGCGGCTCACGGCCCAGCTGCGGGACCTGGTGGGCGCCCTCGCCGGCGCGTCCCCCCGGACCACCGTGGCCGAACTCGGGGCGGGCGCGTGATGACGGACCTGTCGGTACGCCTGTTCTGTCTGCCGTACGCCGGGGCCTCGGCCCGGATGTACGAGGCCTGGGCGCGGAAGCTGGCCCCGTCGATCGTGGTCACCCCGGTCGAGCTGCCGGGCCGGGGCTCCCGGGCCCACGAGCGCCCGGTGGCCGGGACCGAAGCCCTCCTGCGGGACCTGACCGCCTTCGTGACCCGTTTCTGCGATCGGCCGTTCGCCCTGTTCGGGCACGGGCTCGGCGCGCTGCTGGCGTACGAGATCGCGGCCCGCCTGGAGTGGCGCCACGACCGGGTCGCCGAGCGGCTCTACGTGTCGGGGCAGGGGGCGCCCCGCGCGGGGGCCGGGATGGACGAGCTGAGCCGACTGCCGCACGAGCCGTTCCTCGCCCGGGTGCGGGAACTCTACGGATCCGCCCGCAGGACCTTCGCCGATCCGGAGGCGATCGGCAGGCTACTGCCGCTGATGCGGGCGGACTTCGCCATCGCCGAGGCATACCGGGCGCGCGCCGAGGACGTGCTGCACTGCCCGGTCACCGCCCTCGGCGGCCGGGGTGACGCGTCGGCGGACCGGGCGCGGCTCGCGGGCTGGAGGGCGCACACCCGGCGGCACTGCCAGGTGCGGATGTTCCCCGGGGGCCATCTGTTCCCGCACACGGCGGGGGAGCAGGTGACCGACATGCTCGCCACGGACCTCAACGGGACGGGTGGCTTCCGTCCCGGGGGCGGGCCCGTACGTGCATACGCTCCCCTTGCCGGCCGAAGAGGCTGAGCACCTCGACGGGTCCCTCCCCGGTGGTGCCGAACCAGTGCGGCAGCCGGGTGTCGAACTCGGCCGCCTCACCCGGACCCAGCGTCAGATCGTGGTCGGCCAGCAGCAGCCGGAGCGTGCCGGAGAGGACGTACAGCCACTCGTATCCCTCGTGGTTGCACAGGTCGGGCGTCTTCCGGGTGGCGGGCAGCACCATCTTGAACGCCTGGAGTGGACCGGGCTGGCGGGTCAGCGGCAGCACCGTGTTGCCGTTGACGCTCCGGGGCGAGGTCCTGATTCGCGGATCGCCGACCTCCGGAGCGCCCACCAGCTCGTCCAAGGGGACCTGGTGGGCCTGGGCGATCGGCAGCAACAGCTCCAGGCTCGGCCGGCGCTGACCCGACTCCAGCCGGGACAGCGTGCTCTTGGAGATTCCGGTCGCCTCGGCGATCGCGGTCAGCGACACCCCGCGCTGCGTGCGCAGCCAGCGCAACCGGGGGCCCACCTCGTCGAGGACCTGGGAGATGGCAGGTGATTGCTTCATACGTCCATTCCACCGGGCCGTTGCGAAAACGGCAACAAACGTTGGCCCGTGGCGGGCGGCGAACGCACCCTGTGCGTGCTGCGCTCGGGAGCAGGCACGGCAGGAAAAGTGAAACGAGAGGGGCGGACATGTCCGAGAACGGATCGCGGAACGGCTTCACGCACGAGGGTGGCATCGACGTCGTCGTGATCGGTGCCGGGGCCGGCGGCCTCAATGCCGCGCTGGTCCTGGCCCGGGCGCGCCGCCGGGTGGTCCTCGTGGACTCGGGAGCGCCGCGCAACGCGCCCTCCGCGCACATGCAGGGCTTCCTGTCCCGCGACGGGATGGCGCCGAGCGCGCTCCTGGAGACCGGCCGAGCCGAAGTGTCCGGATACGGGGCGGAGTTCATACGGGGTGAGGTCGACGACGTGGAGCGCGAGGGCGAGGACGACGCGCCGCGCTTCACCGTCCGCCTCGTCGGCGGCGTGGCCCTGAGCACCCGCCGGGTGGTCGTGGCGACCGGCCTGCGCGACGAACTCCCGGACATCCCCGGCGTCCGTGAGCGGTGGGGGAAGGATCTGCTCCACTGCCCGTACTGCCATGGTTACGAGGTCAGCGACCAGCCGCTCGGCGTTCTCGGGACCAGCCCCGGCGCGGTCCGGCACGCCCTGCTGTTGCGCCAGTGGTCCGACGACGTCGTGCTGTTCCGGCACGGGTTGGAGCTGACCGACGACGACCGCAGGGCCCTCTCGGCGCGGCAGGTGCCCGTCATCGAGGGGACCGTCAAGCGGCTCGTGGTCGAGGACGACCGGCTGCGCGGGGTCGAACTCGCCGAGGACAGCGGCGTCGCCCGCAGCACGGTCTTCGTCGTACCGCGCATGGTGCCGCGCGACGGACTCCTGACCGCGCTGGGCTGCGAGCGCGGAGCCGACGGGTGGATCGCGACCGACCGCTCCGGCCTCACCAGCGTGCCCGGCGTGTGGGCGGTCGGCAACGTCGTCGATCCCCGTGCCCTGGTGGTCAGTTCGGCCGGTATGGGATCCGCCGCCGCGTTTGCGCTCAACCACCAACTGGTCGACGAGGACGTCGCGTCGGCCGTCCGGGCGGCTGCCCGGACCGTTGCCTGACGGGACCGAACAGACATGTCCACCAAGTTACCGACGCCCGACGGGCCCCAGAGGAGAGAGCTGCGATGGACCCCACCAAGCCGCTGACCGAACCCAAGCTGCCCCCGAGAACACCGGCGGCCGGACCGGTGGGCTCCGGCGACGGCCCCGGGGGTGGGCACCGAGCCCCCGGCAAGGACACCGGGTCCCCGGCCGGGCTGGCGTTCGTGATGCTCGCCGTCGTCCAGGCCACGCTGATCTTCACCATCACCCTGATCGCGGTGCCGCTGCCCGCGATCGGCCGGGAATTCGGCCTGAGCGCCGCGGACCTGGTCCTGGTCAACGCGGCGTACGGGCTTCCCTACAGCGGTCTGCTGCTGTTCGGCGGCCGGCTCGCCGACCGGTACGGCGGCCGCCCGATGTTCGTGCTGGGCCTCGTGCTGTTCGGCCTCGCGTCCGCGGCGGCGGCCTGGGCCCCCTCATTCGAGGCGCTGGTCGCCGTACGGTTCAGTCAGGGCCTGGGCGCGGCGCTCACCGCACCGGCGGCGCTCGCCGTACTGCGCGCCGTCTTCCGCGAGCCCGCGGCCTTCGGCCGGGCCATGGCGAGCTGGGGCGGTGTGTCCGTCCTCGGCGCCGCGGTCGGCACGCTGACTTCGGGCGCCGTCACCACCTGGGTCTCCTGGCGCTGGATGTTCGCTGTTCCCGTGCTCGTCGCCGCGATCGCGCTTCTGCTGACCCGCCGGCTGCTCCCGGCCGACCCCGCCGACGCCTCGGCCGCCCCGCAGGGTCTCGACCCGGCAGGGGCACTCCTCGCCACCCTGGGTATCTCGATCGGCAGCTACGGCCTCATCCTCAGCGGTGAGCACCCGTGGAGCTCGCCCCACGTCCTCGTACCCCTCGCGATCGGGGCCGTCCTGCTTGTCCTGTTCCTGATGGTCGAACGGCACGTACGGGATCCGCTCCTGCCGCCCGGCTTCACCATGGAGCCCCGTCGGCTGGTGGGCCTCGTCGGTATCCTGCTGGCAGCGGCGGGCACCGGCCTGGTGACCTTCCTGCTCTCCCTCTACCTCCAGCAGCAGCAGGACTGGTCCACCCTGGCCACGACCGGCGCGTTCGTTCCCTTCACCCTGGCCCTGATCATCGCCAACCAGCTGGCCGGGCGGGCGGTCGGCCGGTACGGCCCGGGAGCCGTCACCATCGCCGGGCTGGTGGCCGGCGCCGTCGGGCTGGCGCTGCTCACCGGCATCGGCCCCGGCACTTCCTTCGCCCTCGGGCTGATGCCGGGCGCGGTTCTGCTGGCGGCGGGCACGTCCTTCATCTTCTCCGGCTCCGCCGTGCTGACCACCACGAACGTCCCCGCCCACCAGGCCGGACTGGCGGGCGGGGTGATGAACACCGCTATGGAACTGGGGCCCACGGTGGGCCTGGCCGCTCTGATGGCGGTGGCCGCGGCCCAGGCCGATGTGGTCGTCGGCTACGCCTGGGCGTTCGGCGCCGGAGCCGTTGTCTACCTGGTCGCCGCGCTCGCGGGGGCCGCGGTGGTGCGGCGCCCGGACTAGGCGGCCCTGACCGACCCACGACGCACTGCGGGCGTGCCGTCCCCGGGGGACGGCACGCCCGGCATGCGGTCAGGCCTTGCCGGGCGGGGACTCGCCCCAGCCCCAGACCGGAACGGTCTCCCGCCGCGAGGGCTGCGCGTCGGGCTGGGAATTCGCCATGGCCCGGCGGGAACCCCATTCGATATACGCGACGAATGCCGACCTGAACTCCGAGTCGGAAGGCAGTCCGACTTCGTCGGCGGCCTCCAGCATCAACGTCACCCAGCGCTGCCGCTGTTCCGGCTGGATAGCCCGGCCACGATGGCTCTTCAGCATGCGCCGGAACCCGCCGAGTTCTTCGGTGTAGGTCGCGGGCCCCCCGAAGACCTCGCCGAGCCAGGTCGCCACGTGCTGAGGGTGGTCATCCGTCATGTACTGGAAGAGCGGGGCCAGGAGTTCATCCTTGCGTACTCGCCGGTAGAACTCTTCGGTGAGCCGTTCCAGCGTTTTTGCGCCACCGACCCATTCGTACATCGTCGGAATGTCCTCCGCCATCACGACACCTCCGTTCGTCGGTGGTTCTCCGATGTGGCCAGCAGTTCGGCGACGAGCTTGGCCACCTGCTCGGGCGAGGGCAGCGACGGATGGCTGGAGCGGTTGCCCGTTCCGGGGTCGAAACCCTCGTGCCAGACGGGCTCCGGCACCACACAGCCGTCCTCCCGCAGCTGCGCGACATTGCGCCGCACAGTCGGCTTCTCCCACATGCGCGCGCCCATGACCGGGAAGAACGCCACGGGGGAGTCCGCAGCGAGGATCACTGTGCCGAGGCGGTTGGGGGCGGCCCCCGTGGCGGCCATGGCAAGCGTGTTCGCCGTCGCCGGCAGCACCAGCAGGATGTCGTGGTCGGCCGCCAGCCGGGACGGTTTGTCGGTCGGCCAGTCGTCCGGCGACTCGCCGCTGACCACCCGCTCCGCGAAAAGCGCCGCCGTCTGCGGCGACAGGAACGAAGTGGCGGCCGGCGTGAGCAGCACGGTGCAGGTGACGTCCAGACGTGCCCGCAGGGTGCCGAGATACGACGGCAGCGACGGCGTCGCAATGGAACCGGTGGCGGCGACGAGTATGCGTTTTCCTCCGGAAGGAGAGGGGATCGGATTTTCCATGGCGAAATGATGAGGGGGAATTCATGACCCGGTCAACACCGTTGTGTTCCGCGCCTCTTGACCATTCGGTGGTACCGAAGGGGTCCTTCGGTCAGTTCTGCGGTGGCACCGTATTGATGCTTCGTGCGGCGATCCGACACGGTATCGGGGTTGTTCGACGCACATGGTGAAGAGAGGCGTGGAATTCATGGAAGACCTTGTTGCCGAGTCGCTGAACAGTCACCCGCAGACCCTGCCCGGGGCCGAATCGCGCCCTGCGGAACGTCATGACGCGTTCCCGCTGACCGATATCCAGCACGGATACCTGATCGGCCGCCACAAGGGCCTGGAGCTCGGCGGTGTGTCCAGCCACTACTTCTTCGAGTTCGACGGGCCTGCCCTGGACGTCCCCCGCCTCACCACCGCCCTCGGCCGGGTCGTGGAACGCCACGACATGCTCCGTGCGGTGACCGACGCCGACGGAGCCCAGCGGGTCCTGGCCGAGACGCCCCCGTACGCCATCGCCGTCACCGACCTGCGCGAGGTGTCCGATGCCGAACGGGACGAGGCGCTGGCACGCATCCGCGCCGAGCTGGAGAACCAGGTCCTGCCCAGCGACCGTTGGCCGCCCTTCGACATCCGGGCCACGCACCTCCCCGACCGGCGCACCCGGCTGCACGTCAGCGTCGACCTGCTCTTCGTCGACGTCCGCAGCCTCCTGCTCGTCCTCGCGGAGTGGCGGCGCTTCTACGACGACCCCGCCTGGTCCCCCGCCCCGCTCGACCACACCTTCCGCGACCACGTCCTCGCCGAGCGAGAGCTCCGCGACGGCCCGGCCGGCCGCCGCGCCGCCGACTACTGGACGGCGCGCCTCGACGAGATCCCCCCGGCGCCCGACCTGCCTCTGGCCACCGCCCCCGAGCAGATCGGCCCGCCCTCCTTCGTCCTGCACCGGGCCGTCCTGCCCCAGGACCGGTGGGCCGCCCTGTCGGCCACTGCCCGCCGGCACGGACTCACCCCCTCCAACCTGCTGCTCGCGGCCTACGCCGAGGTGCTGCGGACCTGGTCGCGGCGGCAGGAGTTCACCCTCACCCTCACTCTGTTCAAGCGGCTGCCGCTGCACCCGGAGACCAACGGCGTCGTGGGCAACTTCCTCTCCCC
The DNA here is from genome assembly GCF_005519465.1 of Streptomyces clavuligerus. NCBI lineage: Bacteria > Bacillati > Actinomycetota > Actinomycetes > Kitasatosporales > Streptomycetaceae > Streptomyces > Streptomyces clavuligerus. The sequence continues at coordinate 548,550 of NZ_CP027858.1, forward strand.
GAACCTGCTCACCGTCGACGGCCGATCCGACGAGACGTTCGGGCGCCGGGCTGCTCGGGTGCAGAACCGGCTGCTCGCCGACCTGGAGCACTCCGCGTACGGAGGAGTGCAAGTCCTGCGTGAACTGACCCGACGTCAGGGCGATGGGCGCAACGTGTCCATGCCGGTGGTCTTCACCAGCACCCTCGACGGCGACGAGGGCGACGCCAAGGGCGACCCGCTGAGCGTCTTCGGCGAACTGGCGCACAGCGCGAGCCAGACCCCCCAGGTCTGGCTGGAGAACCAGGTCTTCGAGGAGAACGGCGCCCTCACCGTCAACTGGAACGCGGTCGACGGGCTGTTCGCCCCCGACACGCTCGACGCCATGTTCCACGCCTACCTGGCCCTGCTGGACCGGCTCACCGACGACGAGAGCGCCTGGGAGACCGCCGGTGGCGCCGTACCCCTGCCCGCGGCCGAACTCGCCGAGCGCCGCGCGGCCAACGCGACCGCCACCGACATCCCGCCGCGGCGCCTCCACGAGCTGGTACACGAAGCCGCCCTCCGACGCCCCGACGCCGTCGCCGTGATCACCGACGGGACCGAGGTCACCTACCGGACGCTCCAGGAGAACGCGCACCGGATCGCCCGACGGCTCCGCGCGGAGGGCTGCGCGGAACCGGACACTCTCGTCGCCGTCTCCATGCGGCCGGGCGCCGCGCAGATCGCCGCCCTGCTGGGCGTTCTGCACGCGGGAGCCGCGTACGTCGCCATCGACCCGGAACTGCCCGAGGAGCGCCGCCACTCCCTGCTGCATCGATGTCGGGCCAGGGCCGTCGTCACCGAGGTGGAACTGGGCGCATCCCTCAGCTGGCCCGGCGGCATCCAGGTCGTCACCCCCGACGACCCGGCGACGCTGCGGTGCGGCACCGGACCGCTGGAGAGCCGGCAGAGCGTCGACGACCTCGCGTACGTGATCTTCACGTCCGGCTCCACGGGCGAACCGAAGGGGGTGATGATCTCGCACCGCAGCGCCGCGAACACCGTGCAGGACATCAACGCCCGCTTCGAGGTGAACGAGCGGGACCGGGTCCTGGCACTCGCCCCGGCCGGGTTCGACCTCTCCGTCTACGACGTCTTCGGGATCCTGGGCGCGGGCGGCTGCGTGGTTGTCCCCTCCGCCGGGCGCGGCAACGACGTCGCCCACTGGACGGAGCTGCTGGACCGGCACGGGGTCACCGTCTGGAACAGCGTGCCCGCCCCGATGCGTCTGTGGACCGAGTCCCTGGCCGACCTGGCCGAACAGGACGGCGCCGGGCACGGCGGGAGCCTGCGGCTGGCTCTGCTGAGCGGCGACTGGATCCCCGTCGCGCTGCCCGGCCAGATCCGTCGGCGCGTCCCGGGCATGCGGACGATCAGCCTGGGCGGGGCGACCGAGGGGTCGATCTGGTCGGTGTGCTACCCGATCGGGGAGGTTCCGGCCGACTGGACGAGCATTCCGTACGGCAAACCGCTCGCCAACCAGACCCTGCACGTCCTCAACACCTGGCTGGAACCGTCCCCGCGAGGAGTGACGGGCGACATCTACATCGGCGGCGTCGGCGTGGCCCAGGGCTACTGGAGCGACCCGGTACGCACGGCCGAGCGGTTCATCGAACACCCGGTGACCGGCGAACGGCTCTACCGGACCGGTGACCTCGGCCGGTACCTGCCCGGCGGGGACATCGAGATCCTCGGCCGTGAGGATTTCCAGGTGAAGATCAACGGCTATCGGGTCGAACTCGGCGAGATCGAGGCCGCTCTGGGCCGGCTGCCGGGCATGCGGCAGGTGATGGTCACCGCCCCGGCCCACCCCCGTACCGGACAGCGGCAGCTGACCGCCCACCTGGTCGGCGACGACCCGGCGGTCCTCGAACCGGTGGCCCTGCGCACCGCGATGGAGGCGGTGCTGCCCGGCTACATGGTGCCCTCGCACTATCTGACGCGAGACGCACTCCCGCTGACCGCGAACGGGAAGATCGACCGGGACGCGCTGGCGCTGCCCTGGAGCGACGGCGACGTGGCCCAGGGCCGGACCGCGCCGCGCGGCACCGTCGAGGAGCGACTGTTCGCGCTGTGGGCGGAGCTGCTGGGGCACAGCGAGTTCGGCGTCGAGGACGGCTTCTTCGACGTGGGCGGCGACTCGCTGCACGCCGTACGGATCATCGCCCGGCTGCGCGCCGACTTCGGCATCGACGAGAATGCCGAACAGCAGGTCATCGAGGGGCTGTTCATGAACGCGACGATCGCGGACTTCACCGAGGTCGTCCGGCCCTTCGAGGAGGCCGGCGCATGAGCGGAACGGCGCACGGCCTCACGGACGCCACCGGCGGCATCCTCTGGGACCACCTGGTGGTCGGTGCGGGCTCCGCGGGATCGGTCACCGCCGCCCGCCTGGTCTCCGCCGGGGCACGCGTGCTGCTGGTGGAGGCGGGCGGGGAGCAGCCGGAAGGCGGCGCGGAGACCAACCCCCTCCGGGACGCCAACCGCCTCATCCTGGAAGGCTTCAACTGGGACCACCGGGCCAACCTCCGCTCCAGCACCCGGTGGGACGAACTCGTGGGCGTCGGCGGCGCGTCCGGATCCACCGCCGACGCGGGGCGCAGCCGTGCCCTGTGGACCCGCTTCCCCTACCAGCTGGGCAAGGTCGTCGGCGGCTCGTCCGCGGTGAACGGGGCGATCGCGATGCGCCCGCTGCGCAGGGACTTCGACACCTGGGTGGCGCGCGGCAACCCCGACTGGAGCTGGGACCAGGTCCTGCCGTACTACCGCCGGATCGAGAACGACGCGGACCACCCCGGCGACGCGGCGCACGGCGACCACGGAGCGATACCCGTCCGCCGGCCCGGCCCCGCCGACCTGCACGAGCTGGAGGTCGCGTTCCGTGCCGCGTGTCTGCGGATGGGCGTCGAGGACCTGCCCGACCTGAACGGCGGCGGCGAGCGCGGAGTCGGCCCGGTGCCGGCCAACTCCGTCGACGGCGAGCGCGTCGACGCGGCGACCGCCTACCTCACCGACGTACGCAAACTGCCCGAACTGGAGCTGCGCACCGGCTGCCGGGTGACCCGGGTGCTCTTCGAGGGGCGGCGCGCCGTCGGCGCGGTCCTGGTGGACGACGACGGCCACCGCACCGCGGTGCGGGCCCGGAACGTGATCCTGTGCGCGGGCGCGGTCGGCACACCGGTCGTCCTCCAGCGGTCCGGCGTCGGCGATGCCCGGCTGGCGGCCGCCCTCGGTGTGCCCGTCGTCGCCGACCTGCCCGGGGTGGGCGAGAACCTCGCGGACCACCCCTCGGTGGTCATCTGGTCCCTGCCCGGGCCGGGGGTGTGCAAGCCCGGCATGCCGTGGCGGCAGATCGCGGCGCGGATGTCCAGCGGTTACGACGACGACGTCGACGTCCAAGTGGGGCTCCTCAACAACGTGGAGTCCACGACGATCCCCGGGTTCGTCGACCGCCTCGGCTCGCCGATGGCGGTGGGCCTGTCGGTCATGCTGATGCGCCCGGAGTCGCGGGGCCGGGTCTTCGCCGAGAGCGCCGACCCGGACACCCCGCCCGTGATCGAGCTGGGCATGGGCACGGTCGAGCGGGACGTGGAGCGCCTCATGCACGGCGTGCGCAAGGCCTGGGGCATCCTGCGGGCGCCCGGCATCGCCGAGCGCCTGGAGCGGACGCAGTTCTGGACCGACCGGATGATCGGCAACGAGGCCGTGCTGCGCAACGGGGTGCGCAACATCATGAACCCCGGCTGGCACGCGGTCGGTTCGGCCCGCATGGGGCCGCCGTCGGACCGGATGTCCGTGGTCGACCAGCGCGGCCGGGTGCACGGCCTCGAAGGGCTGCGCGTGGTCGACGCCTCCGTCTTCCCCTCGGTGCCGAGCGTCCCCACCAACCTGACCACGCTGATGCTCGCCGAACGCATCGGTGACGACATCGTCGCCGCGTTCAAGGAAGGAGCACCGGCATGAGCCGCGCGACACCCCCGAAGACCCCGGTCCGGCTCTACTGTTTTCCGCACGCCGGCGCCAGTTCCCTGGTGTACCGGGGCTGGCGGGCACCCCAGGGCGTGCCCTTGGAGATCGTCGGCGTCGATCAGCCGGGACGCGGTCCCCGGGCCCGGGACGCCCGCGTCACCCATTACCCGGAGCTGGTCGCCGCCATGGCCGACCAGGTGGCGGCCGATCTGCGGGCGGCCCGCGCGGAGCGGCCCGGGCTGCGCTGGGCCTCCTTCGGCCACAGCTTCGGTGCGACGCTCAGTCTGTCGGTGGCCGCGACGGTCGCGCGGAGACTCGGCGAGCGCCCCGAGCGGTCCGTGCTCTCGGCGGCGCTGCCTCCCCGGCTCCAGCCCGAGACCGTCATCGGCGACCTCGACGACGAAGCGCTGCTGGCCAAGATGGTCGCCGACGGCGGCACCGCCTCCGCGCTGCTGTCCAACACCACGATGACGCGGCTCCTGGTCCGGATGATGCGGGAGGACGAGGAGATCCGCTGTCAGTTCGGCCGGGAGGCGTCCACGCTGCGCGTCGACCACCCGCTGGTCCTGCTCGCCGCACGGGACGACCTCCATGTGACACCCGCCCAGATGGCCGGCTGGGCGGAGCACAGCACCGCACCCAGTCACCGCGTCGAGATCCCCGGTGGCCACTTCGCGGCGGTACTCCAACCCGAGCGGGCTCTCGCTCTGGCAGTCGACGGCACGGCCCGGGCCCCCGAAGGGCGACCGGGCCGGGAAGGGGAATCGCTGACATGCGTGAGCGGCCCGAGGTGACCTCGCACTACGGTGCGGACCACGAGGACTTCCGGAAGATGGTCCGTACGTTCCTGGAACGCGAGGCCGTTCCTCACCACGACCGGTGGGAGAAGGAGGGGATCGTCGACCGCGAGCTGTGGCGGAAGGCCGGTGCCGCCGGGCTCCTCGGCATGGACGCGCCGACCGAGTACGGCGGCGGGGGCGAGCCCGACTTCCGGTACCCGGCCGTCTTCACGGAGGAACTCATCAGGGCACGGGTCACCGTGCCCGGCTTCGTCGCCCACAACGACGTCGTGGCTTCCTACCTCGCCGTCCGTACGACGCCGGAGCAGCGGCGGCGCTGGCTGCCCGGACTCTGCTCCGGCGAACTCGTCGCAGCCATCGCGATCAGCGAACCTGACGCCGGATCCAATGTGGCCGACATCCGCACCACCGCCGTCCGGGACGGGGACCACTACGTCCTGAACGGCCAGAAGGTCTTCATCACCAATGGCGAGAACGCCGACCTCGTCCTGGTGGCGGCGCGCACCGCACCGCAGCGCGGCGGACAGGGCCTGAGCCTGTTCGTCGTGGAGCGGGGAACCGCAGGCTTCGCCCGGGGGAACCGGCTGGAGAAGCTCGGCTGGAACGCCAGCGACACCTGCGAGCTGTTCTTCGACGGCTGCCGAGTTCCCGCCGACAACCTGGTCGGCAAGGAGCACGCCGGCATGGCCTACCTCATGACCGGGCTGCCGCGCGAACGGCTGAGCATTGCCACGGTCGCGGTCGCCGCCTGCGAACAGATGCTGGAGGACGCCCTGGCCTACGCGCGGCAACGCCACGCGTTCGGCCAGGCCATCGGGAGCTTCCAGCACAACCGGTTCCAGCTGGCGACGATGGACACCGAAGTCACCATCGCCCGGGTCTTCCTCGACCACTGCGTCACGCAGATCAACGCGGGCCGGCTGTCGGCCGCCGATGCGGCGAAGGCCAAATGGTGGACCACGGAACTCCAGGTGGAGATCTCCAATCGGGCGGTCCAACTGCACGGCGGCTACGGCTACCTGAAAGAGAGCCCGATCTCCCGGGAGTGGGCCAACAGCAGGGTCCAGACGATCTACGGCGGCACCACCGAGATCATGAAGGAAATGATCGGGCGATCCCTCGGCCTGTGAGCGCCGCCCCCAACCTCCGTACACCCGGCCCGGCCCGGCGAGACCGTTCGGGCCCGGCCGGACCAGAAGGGACCACCGCTTCATGAATTCCCACGACGCGTTCACCGTTTCCACCGCCACCCTGGAGGACTGGTACCAGGTGGCGGAATGGGCGGACGGGGAGGGCTGGAACGTCGGCGACGGCGACGTGGCCTGCTTCCACCCGACCGACCCCGCAGGCTTCTTCATCGGCCGCCTCGGCGCACGTCCCGTCGCGGCCGTCTCCATCGTCAACTACGACGACCGGTACGCCGTCCTCGGCCACTACCTCACCGACCCGGAGTTCCGCGGCCGGGGCTACGGCCTGGCGACCTGGAAGGCGGCCTTCCCGCACTCCGGGAACCGCACGGTCGGCCTGGACGCGATGCCCGCACAGCGAGCCAACTACGAGACGCACGGGTTCAAGGCGGCGCACGACACCGTGCACTTCGCCGGGAGCCCCGCCCGGCCCACCGGGCCCGTACAGGGGGTCGCCCCGGTCACTCCCGAGCACGCCGAGGCCCTGGCCGCCTACGACCGTGGCTGCTTCCCGGCCGACCGGAGCGGGTTCGTCGGCCGATGGCTCACCGCGCCGGGCCGGACCGCCCGCGTCCGGTTGCGCGACGGAGCCGTCGCCGGGTACGGAGTGATCCGTCCGGCCGGTCGCGGGCACCGCATCGGACCGCTCTTCGCGGACACCCCTGAGGACGCCGCCGCGTTGTTCGACGGCCTGGTGGGCCACTTCGGCCCCGGCGAGGAGGTGTCCCTCGACATCCCTGGCACCCACGCCGCTTCGGCGGACCTGCTGACGTCCCGGGGCCTGGCGGCGCAGTTCCACACGGTGCGCATGTACACCGGCCCCGTACCCGAGACCGCCGAAGAGCGGGTCTTCGCCATCACCACTCTCGAACTGGGCTGACCGGGCCGAGTGAGCCCGGGACTCCGTGAACCTCTTCCAACCTGACGGGTGGTTGGGCCGGCAGTCCCGGTGGCGGGCATGAGTGCTTCTTCGGGACGGGCTTGCCGGTGACCGACGAGGTCCAGGACGAGACGGGCTTCGGGGCGCTGTAGCCGTCCGCGTCGGCAGGGCCCTTTCTTGAGCGGGTCCGCGCAGCAGGTCTGGGAATCGCCCCAGACCTGGGGTCCGGGCGGGCCGTACGCGCCGATGTGGCTCGCGCCGGCGTTTCCGTCGGCGTCGGGGGATGCTGTAGCCGGCGCTCCGGAGCGGCCGAGGATCGCAACCACTCCTCCATGCGGTGGAACGCGATGCAACGCCGGCGTAAGCGGTCGCCCCGGCCGCCGGTGGCAGCGTCCTGCCGCATCTCGATACCGTCTTCGCCACGGCTGTGCCCAAGCTCAGGACGTGGCCCCACCCGTTCGGACGGACCGCAAGCTGCGCCGACGGTAGATCCCGCCTGGCCAGGTCGCCGGCGGCTGACTGGACGGGGCGGCTTGGTCGGCGGGCTGGTCCAGCTGCTGGCGGCGCCGCTGTTCGTTTCCGTGGCCTGCGACGAGCTGCGTGAACAGCTTCAGCACCTCGTCCTCCAGGCGGGCCCGTACTCGCTGCACGGGCCGATGCCGAGCCGGACGGCGTTGGCCTCTTCCTCGAAGGCGTCGACGGTCTGCTGGAGGAAGTAGCTGCGCCCGCGGAACTTGTAGCACCCCGTGAACATCGCGGCCACCGTGATGGCGAAGCTGAGGCGGCGCACGGTAGCCGCGGATCCCCGGTTCACGAAACCGGGGATCCGCCGGACCATTGATCACTCCACCGCCACGTCCTGCCAACCCCAGAAGAAGGGACGCCAACCACACCCCGACCTCCGCCGAAGGCCCACGAACTCTAGGCAAGGAGCTTGGCTTGCCGCGGCGGACGGAGGCAGACGAAGTTCCTCAGCCGCCGGCAGGCCGTGGACTGCTTCCGCCGCACCGCCACCACATCACCGCCCAGGCCCAGCAGCACTTCACCCGAGGACGCCGAGAGATCCGCCATCGCTCCCCCGGTCACCTCGCGAGCCGGTGCTGCCGCAGCGCCCGCGCCCTTCCGCCGGCGCGGCGCTCCCGCGTGCCCGGCGACGGAGGCGACGGTCTCCAGGGCGAAGTGGTCGTCGCCGTAGAGCCGGTAGCGGACAAGATCGATGCTGCGCCGGTGCTCGCGTACGGCATAGACGTCGTAGCAGGTGAAGTCGCCAGCGAGCAGATCAGCCGCGGGTTGCTCCACAAGATCTGCCCGGCGGCCTCGTCACCAAGCCGGTCGCGCACCAGGTGCTGGAACTCGGTCCGGTGGTCCACCAGCCCGGACAGGGTAGAACAGGCCCTGGTGGATCACCCCGGCGTCCGTCGCCCGCTTGTACTCCACGACCACCGGCGCGCCGTTCTCGTCCAGGCCCAGCGAGTCGATTCGTCCGCCTTAAACCAGCCTGGTGTTGTATCGCTCGCCAGGAACCGTGCCCCGAGCGTGATCTCCCTATGAGCCTCGACGAAGCCTTGGACATCCGCCTCAACCACCGCCAGACGCGGCATGACCTCCGTCATGTCGCGCTTCGTGCTGAACAACCTCAGCCCCAGCCTCTCTGGTCTCTTGACGCTCGTTTGACGCTCAGGCCCCAGAAATCTTCCGCAGGAAAACGACCCCAAATGGCTTCTGACCTGTGGCTTCCCCAAACACCACTTGCCTCGATGCCTTCCCGATGACGCACACCGTGGAGCGGGGGTGCGTCGAGCCGCAGAGGATCAGTCGCGTCGACGGCTCCCCAACTTGACGGTGTGTGATCGGCTGGCAGCCGCCGGGATGCCGAGTGAGCCAGCTCGGCCACAGTGTCCAGCCGGAGCAGGCCGACCCGTGCTCTGCTGACACGCTCCCCGAGGGCCCGAGTCCCCATGCCCTGGACTGTGGTTGCCGTTGCCGCGTCCTCCCGAGAAAATCAGTCCATTCAAGGGAAAACGGAAGGTCAGTCAACTCCACAGACAACGGGGCTTTTTAACACGGAGTCTCCTTTTACCGAAACCGGGGATTCTCCGAACACATGCGGGAAGGAAGCGCCCCTGCGTGGCGCAGCAGTCTCTTTCCCTCAAGGATGTTATGCCCCGGCCATCCACCCCTGACCTTCGCTTGCCCGGGGGCTGGTACACGACCGAGGAACTCGCCGCGCTGCTGCGGGTCGATCCGTCGACGCTGCGACGCTGGCGCACCGCGCGTCCTCCGCAGGGGCCGCCGTATGTGCCGCTGACGGGCCGTGTCACCCTCTACAGCGCCGCCGATGTCGAACTCTGGCTGTGCGAACGGCGTATCGCGCCCCGCGAGGGTGCCTGATGCTGGCCCAGGCCCTCGTGGCGCGTTCACACGGCCGCTACCAGGCTGGGGCAACCTCGTCGTCTTCGCCGCCGCCACCGCCGTCCTGCGCGACGCCACCCACTGGGACGACGTCGTCACCGCCCTCGGCCACGAACACCTCCGCCGCCACGACCTCCGCCACACCGGCCTCACCTGGTTCGCCGACGCCGGAGTCCCCGCCCACGTCCTTCGCAAGATCGCCGGACACGGGTCCCTGCTCACCACCCAGCGCTACCTCCACCCCGACATGCACAAGATCACCGAAGCGGGTACCGCACTCACCGCCTACCTCAACCCCGTACGCATGCCGGTCAACCTGCCCGTGTCCCCAGCAGCACCCGGCAGACACCGCTAGACCCACTGGTCCCCACATGGTCCCCAAGAAAACGGAAAAGGCGGTACCGGATATCTCCGATACCGCCTACGACCTGCGAAAACGCTGGTCGGGACGACAGGATTTGAACCTGCGACCCCTTGACCCCCAGTCAAGTGCGCTACCAAGCTGCGCCACGTCCCGTTACCCGCCTGACCTGGGCTTTCCCCCTGGCCGAGCGCGCATGAGAACAATACCGCACTTCGACCGGTGGTCACGAACCGCTTCCCGGCGAGCGGGGCGCGTCCAGGGCATTGACCCCCTGTGCGCCCGTATCTACGCTGTGCGACGCAGATGGAAAGCGCTTTCCCCCGTACTCCGCACGGTCCGCCGCCCACCCAGGACATGGGAGCGCCATGACCAGTCGCCGCCGCGCAGCACAGTGGACGCCCCGGACGCGCCGCCGGGACGGGACGGGGCGGCGGGTGGCCCTGGCCGTGGCCGCCGTGGCGGCGCTGCTCGCCGGGCTGGTCGGGCCGGGGCCCGCCCAGGCGCGGGGGACCGGGGCCGCGGCGGCCTTCCGGGTCCTGGTCTTCTCCAAGGTGACGAATTTCGCGCATGCCTCGATCCCTGACGGCATCGCGGCGATCGAGCGGCTCGGGGCGGAGCACGGCTTCGCGGTGGAGGCGACGGACGACGCCACCGTGTTCGGCGACGCCTCGCTCGCCCGGTTCCAGGCGGTGGTCTTCAACAACACCAACTCCACCCCCGCCTCCGGGGCCCTCCTCGACCCGGAGCAGCGCGCCGCGCTCCAGCGGTACGTCCGGGGCGGCGGCGGCTGGGTCGGGCTGCACTCGGCGTCCGCGAGCGAGCGGGACTGGCCCTGGTACGAGGGGCTGGTCGGCGCGATCTTCGACAAGCACCCGCCGGTGCAGACGGGACGGATCAAGGTCCTGGACCCGGTGCACCCCTCCACCCGGGGCCTGCCCGAGCTGTGGGAGCGTACGGAGGAGTGGTACAACTGGCGCACCAACCCCACGGGCAAGGTGCACACCCTCGCCCAGATCAAGGTGCGGGACGGGATCACCGGGCTGGACGAGGGGGTCGACCACCCCTGGTCCTGGTGCCAGAAGTACGACGGCGGCCGGTCCTGGTACACGGCGGGCGGCCATGCCCCGGCGGCCTTCCGGGAGCCCGGTTTCCTCCGTCATCTGCTGGGCGGAATCCGCTGGGCCGCCGGAGCCGAGCCCGGGGACTGCACCGCGAGCCGGACCGGCGCCTTCCAGCGCACCCCCCTGGTCACCGAGGATCTCGCCGACCCCTTCGAGCTGGCCGTCGCCCCGGACCGGCGGGTCTTCTTCATCCAGCGGACCGGCAAGCTCCGGGTGATCGACCAGCGGACCCTCAAGGTGACCACCGCGCTGGACCTCGCGTACACACCGGACATGACCAACCAGTCGGACGGGCTGCTGGGGCTGGCACTCGACCCCGGTTTCGCGACGAACCACCGGCTCTATCTGCTCCACTCCGACCGCACCGAGAAACGGCTGAACCTCTCGCGTTTCACCGTCACCGGGAACACCGTGGACCCCGCGTCCGAGAAGCGGCTGCTCACGATTCCCACCTGGCGGGGCGAGGGCCGGGCCAACTCCCATATGGCCGGTTCGCTCGCGTTCGACCGGGCGGGGCGGCTCCATGTCGCGACGGGGGACAATACGGACCCCTTCGCCTCCGAGGGCTTCGCCCCGCTGGACGAGCGGCCCGGGCGGCGGGCCTGGGACGCCCAGGCCACCTCGGCGAACACCGACGATCTGCGCGGTAAGATCCTGCGGATCGTCCCCCGGGACGACGGCAGCTACACGATCCCGGAGGGGAACCTCTTCCCGCCGGGGACCGAGCGGACCCGGCCCGAGATCTACGCGATGGGGATGCGCAATCCGTTCCGTATCACCACCGACCCGCTGAGCGGGGCCCTGCTCGTCGCCGACTACGGGCCGGACGCGCGGGCCGCGAAGCCGGACCGGGGCCCCGAGGGGACCGTCGAATACACCAGGATCACCGGGGCGGGCAACTACGGCTGGCCGTACTGCGTGGGCGACAACACCCCGTTCCACGACTTCGACTTCGCCACCCGCACCCCCGGCCCGGCGTTCGACTGCGCCCGGCCCGTCAACGACTCGCCCCACAGCACCGGGCTGCGCGAGCTGCCGCCCGCGCAGCCCGCCACGGTCTGGTACACCTACTCCGCGTCGGCGCGCTTCCCGGAGCTGGGCACGGGCGGCGGCGGGCCGATGAGCGGGCCGGTGTACGACTACGACCCGGCGAACGGCTACCGGACCAAGTTCCCCGAGTCCTTCGAGGGGCGGTGGCTGGCGTTCGAGCTGACCCGCAAGTGGTTCAAGTCCTTCTCCCTCCAGCGGAACGACCAGAGCTTCAGCGATCCGCGCTTCCCGCCGGTGCGGGCCGGTGATCTCCACTCCATCAACACGATCTTCGCGGACATGAAGTGGAACCAGCCCTTCGAAGCCGAGTTCGGTCCCGAAGGGGCGCTGTACGTCATCGACTTCGGGCTGGGCAGCGGCACCGGGCGCGGCGGCAGCAACGAGGGCGCCGGGATCTACCGGATCGACCACGTCGGCGACGACCGGCTGCCCGAGGCCCGCGCGGCGGCGGCGCCTGACACCGGGCGGACCCCGCTGACCGTGGCGTTCTCCAGCGCGGGGTCCGGGCTGGCCGATGGGCGGCCGGTCTCCTACGCCTGGGACTTCGACGGCGACGGCACCACCGACTCCACCGAGCCCCACCCGACCCATGTCTACCGGACCAAGGGGGCCTGGACGGCGACGCTGACGGTCACCGGACCCGGCGGGCTGACCGGCTACGCCGTCCGGGAGATCACGGCAGGCAACACCCGTCCGGAGGTGGTCGTGGAGCGGCCCGCCCGGGGCGGGATGTTCTCCTTCGGTGACACCGTCCCGTTCAAGGTACGGGTCCGGGACCGGGAGGACCGCCGGATCGACTGCTCCCGGGTGGTGGTGCAGTCCCAGCTCGGCCATGACAGCCATCTGCATCCGCTGGACAACCACACCGGCTGCCGGGGCGAGATCAGGACCGACGCGGGCGAGAGCCACGGCCCCGGCCAGAATCTGTACTACGGGATCAGCGCCCGCTACGAGGACCGGGGCGCCCCGGGAGCACCCCCGCTCACCGGCTCGTCGGCGCTGACCCTGCACCCGTCGTTCCGCGAGGCCGAGCACCGCACGGCCACCGGGGGCGAGGGCGGCGGCACGGTCACGGAGAGCCGGGCCGACGCCTCGGGGGGCAAGCGGCTGGGCGGGATCCAGCACGGCGACTGGGTCGCGCTGGACCCCGTCTCCCTCACCGGTGTCCGCTCGGTGACGGTGGGCGCGTCCTCCGGCGGCCCCGGCGGTACGGTCGAGTTCCGGGCGGGCGCGCCCGACGGCCCGCTGCTCGGTTCGGTCGCGATCCCGCCGACGGGCGGCTGGGGGCAGCTCGTCTCCCCCACCACCCCGCTGCGGAACCCCGGTGGCACGGTACGGCTCCACGCGGTCTTCACCCGCTCCGAGCCGCCGACCGGGCAGGGCGATCTGCTCGCGCTGGACTGGCTGCGCTTCAACGGGCCGGGGGTGGAGCGGCGGCCCGCGGCCCGGGTGGGGATCGCGGCCGAGCCCGCGGGCGGCGGCGCGCCGCTGACCGTGGCGCTGAGCGGCAGCGTACGACCACGGCCGGGCCGCACGATCGCCGCGTACCACTGGGACTTCGGCGACAACTCCCGCCCGGCGGGTCCCGAGGGCCCCACGGCCACCCATGTCTATCCCCGGTCCGGCGCGTACACGGTGGCGCTGACGGTCACCGACGACCGGGGCGACACCACCACCGCCCAGCTGCCGCTCCGGGTGGACTGATGCGGGTGGACCGGCACCCCGCACCGGCCCGTCCGCCGGTGGAGCGGCCCCCGCACGACGACCCATACGGAACGACCTCATACGGAACGAGACCGTGCGGAACGATGCCGTGCGGAACGATGCCGTGCGGGCGCGGGACGGCGTCCCGGCGAGGGACGCGGAAGGGAGCACCGACGATGGACGACGGGCGGGTACCTCCGGCAGGACGAGGGCTCCCGGGCAGACGGGCGGTGCTCGGCACCGCGCTGGGGACCGCGGCGGCCCTCGCCCTCCCCGCGTCACCCGCGCGGGCCGGTGCGCCGGTCCCCGCCGGGGGCGGCTGCGGACGGCGGCGCATCCCCCGTTCCGGGATCGGCATGCACCTGTACACCATGCGGACCGCGCTCGCCGCCGACTTCGCGGGCACCCTGGCCCGGCTCGCGGAGATCGGGTACGCCACCGTCGGCGTGAGCGGTCGGCACGGCCATGGCGCGGAGGCGATCCGGCGGATGCTGGACGCCGCCGGGCTGCGGGCGGTGCTGGAGCACATCGGGTACGACACCCTGCGGGGCCCGGCGCTGCCGCAGGCGCTGGCGGACCTCCGTACGCTGGGCGCGCGCTGGCCGGTGGTGCCGAGCCTGCCGAGGGCGATGCACACCCCGGCCGGTTTCCGGGAGGCGGCGCGGGAGTTCAACCGTATCGGCGCCGCGTCCCGGGCCGCCGGGCTCGGACCGCTGCTCTTCCACAACCACGGCTCGGACCACGAGGTCGTGGCGGGGGAGCTGCTCTACGACATCCTGCTGGCGGAGACCGATCCGGAGCTGGTCGGCTTTGAACTCGACCTCTACTGGGCGGTCAAGGGCCGGGCCGACCCGCGGACGCTCTTTCTGCGCCACCCCGGCCGCTTCCCCGCCCTCCATGTCAAGGACATGGCCCCGGACGGCGACATCGCGGACGTGGGCTCGGGTGTCCTGGACTTCCCCTCGATGTTCGCCACCGCGGCCGACGGCGGGGTGCGGCAGTGGCTCGTCGAGCACGACCGGCCCGCCGACCCGTTCGCGACGGCGCTCACGAGCCATCGGTATCTCGCGGCGCTGCGGTACTGAGGGACCGGCCGCGCCGGGCCCCCGGGCGCGTTCCCCCGAGCCCGCGCGGACGGGGCACCGGCCTCAGTCCCCGGTGGACGAGGCTCCGAGCAGGGCCCGGACCCGGGCGGCGGCCGTGTGGAACTCCGGCCGCTCCACGGTGGCCGCGTACTCCCGCAGGACCGGCAGGCCGACCTCGACGACCTCCGTGATCGTCCCGGGTCTCGGGCTCATCACCACCACCCGGTCGGCGAGCGCGCACGCCTCCGAGATGGAGTGGGTGACCAGCAGGACCGTGGTCCCGGTCTCCCGCCAGATGCGGTTCAGCTCGGTGTTCATCTGCTCCCGGGTCAGCGCGTCGAGCGCTCCGAAGGGCTCGTCCATCAGCAGGACGGGCGGCCGGTGCAGCAGCGCCCGGCAGAGGGCGACCCGCTGCTGCATACCGCCCGACAGCTCGTGCGGATAGGCGTCCTCGAAGCCCTCAAGGCCGGTCATGGCGATCAGCTCGGCGGCCCGGGCGCGGGCGGTCTCCTTCGGCATCCCGCGGATCTCGGCCTGGAGCAGGATGTTCCGCCGGGCCGAGCGCCACTCCAGCAGGGCGGCGCGCTGGAAGACATAGCCGATGTCATGGCGGGGGCCGTGGACCCGTTCACCCCCGAGGCTCACCTCGCCGCCGGTCGGCCGCAGCAGCCCCGCGACCAGTTTGAGCAGGGTGGACTTGCCGCAGCCCGAGGGGCCGACGATGGCCAGGAACTCCCCGGCGGCGACGGTGAGACAGACCCCGGTCAGCGCGGTGACCTCACGGCGCCGGGTGCGGAAGCGGACCTCCACCCCGTCGATCCCGACCGCGCCGGCCGACGCCCCGCCGCCCGCGCGGCCCTTCGCCGGACCCTCCCCGGTCGCCCCGTTCCTCGTCACGCTGCCTCCGGTCGTGCCGCCGCCGTCCACGCCATCTCCGTGCCCTCCCGGCTCCCGGCCGTTCAGCCCCGCGGCGCGAGGGCGCCGTCCCAGTACGCGCGGACCGGGCCGGGCTTCTCGACCAGCCCGGCCCGGGTGAAGACATCGATGGTCTGCCGCCAGTCGGCCTCGGTGTTGACGCCCGGCGCCCTGCCCCGGGTCGCCGGGGTGTTCAGCAGGGTCAGCGTCGTGGCGAACTGCTCCTTGAGCACCTTCGCGGGCGGCAGTTGCCCGCTCGCGCCCGCCATCGCGGCCACCGCGTCGTCGGGCGCCTTCTTCGCGGCGGCGAACGACTCGCTCACCGCTGCGGCCATCCGCCGGGCCACCCCGGCGCGCCGGGAGATCAGCCGTTCCCCGGCGACGAGGCCATTGGAGTAGAAGGTGAGCCCGTGCTCCGAGAAGCGCAGATAGCCGACCTTCCGCCCGGCCTTCTCCTGCATGGTGGGGCCCTGGTCGCTGGCGTAGCCGAGCAGCCCGTCGGTACGGCCCGAGAGCACCGCGGCGATCTTGCCCGCCGGGTCGGTGTTCTGGACGGTGACATCGGACGCGCTCAGTCCGTTGCGTTCCAGGAAGACGGGGAAGGTTTTGGAGAGCGCGTCCCCCGCGGTGCCCGCGATGGTCCTGCCCTTGAGGTCGGCGGGGGTGGAGATGTTCTCGGACGCGAAGAACTGCACGGAGGACGGGGTGGTCTGGAGGAAGACCCCGAGACTGCGCACCTTGACACCGGCGTCGACCCCGGCGAGCAGCGCGGGGGTGTCCGTCCAGCCGAAGTCGGTCTGGCCCGCGCCCGTGGCCTGGACCGTCTTCTGGGAGCCCTGACCGGCCCGGACGGTGAGGTCGATGCCGTGCTTCTCGAAGATCTTCTGCTGTCGGCCGTAGTAGAACGGCGCGTGCTCGCCGTAGGGGTACCAGTTGAGCGTCAGGGTCACCCGGTCCAGTTTCCGGCCCGACTCAGTGGTGGTGGTCCCACCGCCGTCGTCGCCGCACGCCGTCGCGGTCAGCAGCAGGGACAGGACGGATACCACGGACACCGCGGACGCCCTGGGCAGGGGACGCGGGGCGGAGGTACGGGATGCGCGGCCGGTGGGCGCTGAGCGCGCGGTCACGGTCATGGCGGGTCCTTCCCGTCGGCGTGGGGGGGGGTACGGGCCTCAGTAGGCGGTGGTGCCGGTCCGGGGGTCGCGGCGGCTGGCGTGCCACGGGAGCAGCAGCCGTTCGGCGGCCTCCACCAGGACGAAGAGGACGACGCCGATCAGGGACATCACCAGGAGCGCGGCGAAGAGCATCGGAGTGTCCAGATTTCCGTTGGCCTGGAGGATGACATAGCCGAGCCCTTCGTCGGCCCCGACGAACTCGCCGACGACGGCGCCGGTCACGGCGAGGGTGACGGCGACCTTGAGCCCGGAGAACAGATGCGGCAGCGAGGCGGGGAAACGTATCTTCACAAAGGTCTGCCAGGGTCTCGCCCCCATGGTCGCGGAGAGCTGGAGCATCTCCGGATCGACCGCCTTGAGCCCGGTCACCATGGAGATGACGACGGGGAAGAAGGCGATCAGCACCGCGATGAGGATCTTGGGCGCGATCCCGAAGCCGAGCCAGACCACGAAGAGCGGGGCGATGGCGATCTTGGGGATGACCTGGGCGAAGAGCAGGACCGGGTAGAGCGTCTTCTCGACGGTGGGCGAGGAGACCATGACCACGGCGGAGAGCACCCCGACGGCCACGGCGATCCCGAAGCCCAGCAGGGTCTCGTAGGTGGTGACCCAGGTGTGCCGCCAGAGGTGGTCGGCCTCGCCGGTGAGGACGTCGAACGTGGCGCCGGGCGAGGGCACCAGATAGGGCTCGACGAGTTCGGCCGCGGCGGTCGCCCACCAGGCCGCGCAGCAGACCAGCAGCAGGGCCGCGGGGCGCCAGCTCCGTCCGGCGGCGCGGGCGAGCCGTTCCCCGGCCGTGGGGCCCTTGCGGCGGGCGGCTCCGGGCGCGTCCCGGGGCGCTCCTTCGGCGGCGCTCTGGCTCACGGTCGGCTCCTGGAGGTCTCCCACGCGGCCACGGACGTGGGCGCGGCGGTGCGGTCGCGGTGCGCACGGCGAGCGGTGCGGCGCGCTGCCCCGGAGCCGTCCCGGGAGCCGCCCGGACCCGCTGCGGCCCTGGCCGGTACGCGCCCTGTCGATCGGTACGGAGGTCGGCGATGATGGGAAAACGCCTTCAGAAAGCGCTTTCTGACCGTGTATCGCCACGCTAGTGACTGGCTGGACACACGGTCAAGAGGGCGGAGTCCCCGGGTTTCGGCACGCCCTGGACGCCCCGGGCACCGGCCGGGCGGCGGGCCGCCGGACTCCGGCGCGGCGCGCGGGGGCGGCCGTCCGCACGGCGCGGACGGCGGACGAGAGGAGCCGATGTCCGTGCCGAACCCCCGCCCCGGCCCGCCCGGGGACGCCCTGCCCCCCGCTTCCGCCGCTCCCCTCTGGGCGCCCGCCCGGATCGAGCGCGTCGAGACCTTCGCGGTGGCCCTGCCCGCCGTCCGCTCCTTCGGCATCTCCGGCGGCCCGGTCACCGTCGCGGGCACCCCCGCGATCCGGGTGCTGGTCAAGGTGACCGCGGCGGACGGGGCCCAGGGCTGGGGCGAGGCGACCCCGCTCCCCAGTTGGACGGACGAGACCGCCGAGTCCATCGTCACCACGATCGACCGCTATCTGGCGCCCGCCGTCCTCGGACTGCCCGCATGGCATCTGGACGCCGCCGACCGGGCCTTCGACCGGGCCGTCAGCCGCGGCTTCACCATCGGCGCCCCGCTCGCCCGGAGCGCCGTCGACATGGCCCTGAACGATCTGCTGGGGCGTGCCGCCGGGGTGCCGCTCGGGGTGCTCTGGGGCCGCCGCCGGTGCGAGACGGCCGAACTGGGCTGGATCGTCTCCGGGCGGGCCCCCGCCGAGGTCGCCGACAGTGTCGCGGAGGGCCTGGCCCTGGGGTACCGCGCCTTCAAGGTGAAGATCGGCCTGTACGGGGAGGAGGGCGACGAGGCCGTGGTGGCGGCGGTCCGCGAGCACGCCCCGCCCGCCGCGCCGATCTGGGTGGACGCGAACCAGGCGTACACCGCCCAGAGCGCGCTGCGGATGGCCCGGCGGCTGGACGGCATCGGGATCTCCGCGTTCGAACAGCCGCTCCCGGCCAATGACATCGTGGGGCTGCGACGGCTGCGGGAGCACTCCCCCGTGCCCGTGGCCCTCGACGAGAGCCTGCGCCATCCGAGCGATCTCGCGACGTTCGTCCGGCTGGACGCGGTGGACGTGGCCATCGCGAAGGTGCAGCGCAGCGGCGGGCTCACCCTCTCGCGGCGGCTCTGCTCCCTGGCCCAGGAGTGCGGTGTGCGGCTGATGGGCTCCGGGCTCACCGACTCCGATCTGGGGCTCGCGGCCTCGCTCCATCTCTTCGCGGCGTACGGGATCGACACCCCGGTCGATCTGAACGGCCGGCAGTTCATCGAATCGCCCTACGCGGTCGAGACCGTTCGGGTCGAGGGCGGAAAAGCGTATGTTCCCGACACCCCGGGTCTCGGTGTCGTAGTGAATGAGACGGTGGTCCGACGACTTTCGGTCGATGTGCTGGAGCGGCGGGTGTGAAATCGGGTCGCGTCCGCATGCCCGCACGCTCCGGAACATGAGGGGAGGACCCCCGGCACTCCCCGGCATTCCCTATCCAAATGGGGCAAATCGCCGACTCCTCCTTCTCCGCCGAGGGGGCGCCCGCACATCGGGACGCCTCCTTGTGCGCCCCGCGCCCCCCGGGGTCACGACGCACGCCCGCCGAATGCCTCCAAGCGCCGGGACGGCTGGTTCTGTGCTCCAACCCCGCTGCTCAGATGCGTCCGCTTCCGGTCAGGTCTATGACGTATCGGTTTTTCAACTGGTGCCGGATGACGCGGCTGTGTACGCCTGGGGCGGGGTGCGGGTCCCCGGGGCTCCCGGGGCGGGAATCCATCGCGGTCGGCAGGTGGCACACCAGAGCGCGGGGGGAATGCCGTACGGCAGTAACCGAGGTGGTCGGCCTCTCTCTCGGTACGGGGGACCACTGCCACATGCACCACCTGCTCGAACAAACGCCCGAGCAGGCATGTCGCACAGGAAGGCTCGCGATGGACGGGTACTTCACCAATCGGCTTCACGACCAGTTGCGCAGGGATGTCCGGGACTTCGCCGAGCGGGAGGTTCGACCGCGGATCGCCGCCATGGAGGCATCACGCTCCGCGCATCGCGAATTGTCGCGATTGATAGCCCGGCAGGGCTGGTTGGGGGCCACGATCGACCGTGACCACGGCGGTATGGCGGCCGGCCATCTGGCCAAGACGGTGATCATCGAGGAACTGTCCCGGGTCAGCGGGGCGATGGGCGCCATGGTCCAGGCGTCCCAGCTCGGCGTTGCCAAGATCATCCACTTCGGCGACGCGGCGCAGAAGCGGACCTGGCTGCCCCGGATCGCTCTCGGCCACTGTCTGCCGACCATCGCCGTGACCGAACCCGAGTCGGGGGGCCATGTACTCGGGATGACGGCCACCGCCGTACGGGACGGCGACGACTACGTCCTCAACGGCCGCAAGGTCTACGTCGGCAACAGCCATGTGGGCGATCTGCACGGCGTGGTGGCCAGAACGGGTCCGGGCTCCAGAGGGCTGACCGCGTTCCTCGTCGAGGCGGGGCGGCCCGGCTGCGTCCTCGGGGAGCAGCGCCCCTCGATGGGTCTGCACGGATTCAGCTTCGGGGAGCTGTCCTTCCAGGACTGCCGGATTCCGGCGGCCAACCGGCTGGGCCAGGAGGGCGACGGGCTGGCCGTGGCGTACTCCTCCAGCGTGCTGTACGGGCGGGCCAATCTGACCGCCGTGTCGCTCGGTATCCATCAGGCGATCCTGGACGAGACCACGGCCTTCTGCGCCCAGCGCCACCGCTACGGCAAGCCCCTGCACGACCTGCCGTCGGTCAAGCTCAAGCTGGGCAAGCTCCAGTCCCGGCTGATGACGGCGCGGCTGGCGGCGTACCACGCGGTGCATCTGCTGGACCAGGGGCTGCCCTGCGACGCGGAGCTGATGAACGCCAAGCTGATCAATGTGGAGTCGGCGATCGACTCGGCGCGCAACGCGATGGAGATACACGCGGCCATCGGGCTCTCCACGGACCGGCCCATCGAGCGGTATCTGCGGGACGCCTTCCATATGTTCGCCCCGGCGGGGACCTCCGACGTCCAGTTGCTGCGGCTGGCGGAGGTGGCGCTCGGCGCGGACAAGGGGCAGTGGTCCGAGCGGCTGTCCGGGACCGTACGGCTGGAGCCCGCGCTCTGACCTCCCCGCCCGTGCCGCCCCGTGGTGTCGTCCGACGACCCGGCGGGCCCGCCCGATCAGCGGTGCCCGCCGGGCGGGTGCGCCGGACCCGCCCGGACGGCCGTTCGGCGGGGGCGGAGCGTCACAGATATCCGTCCTCGCGGCGGTGGATCTGCTCCACCAGCTCCGCCGCCAACGCCTTGATCGTCTCCAGTCCCGCCCGGCCCCAGGGCCGCGGCTCGGTGTCGACCACGCAGATCGTGCCCAGCGCGATACCGGTGCGGTCGATGAGCGGAGCGCCGAGGTACGAGCGGATGCCGATCTCGTCCACGACCGGGTTCCCCGCGAACCGCGGATAGTCGCAGACGTCCTCCAGGACCAGCGCCTTGCGCCGCACCACGACATGGGGGCAGTAGCCGTGGTCACGGGCCATGCAGCGGCCGACCGCCCCGCCCGAGGCGGCGGCGGCCGTCAGATCGCTCCCGCTGTGCCGCCCGGACGGCGTGTGCAGCCCGGCGAAGTACTGCCGGTTCTCGTCGATGAAGTTGACCATCGAGTACGGGGCTCCGGTGACCTCGGCGAGCCGGTCGGCGAAGGCATCGAACGCCGGATCGGGGCGGTCCCCGAAGCCCAGCCGTCGCAGCCGCCTCACCCGCACCGGCGCCTCCTGGTCGACGGGGGTGAGCAGCAGATGGCCCGTGGGGTCGTACGTCATGTCGGTGCTCCCTGGCTCGGCCGCGGGGCGGGGACCGCGGCGGTGGTGGTGAGAAGGTGCTGGACGAGGGTGACCAGGGTGCCGATGCCCGAGCTGGCGATCCGCGCGTCGCACATCACCACGGGCACCCGCGGCGGCAGGCCGAGCGCGGTCCGCACCTCGTCCGGTTCATAGCGGTACGCGCCGTCGAACTCGTTCACCGCGACGACGAAGGGCATGCCGCGCCCCTCGAAGAAGTCCACGGCGGAGAACGAGTCCTCCAGTCTGCGGGTGTCGGCGAGGACGATCGCGCCCAGGGCGCCCCGGCACAGCTCGTCCCACATGAACCAGAAACGCTCCTGGCCCGGGGTCCCGAAGAGATAGAGCACATGGCGCGCGTCCAGGCTGAGCCGGCCGAAGTCCATGGCCACCGTGGTCGCGGACTTGTCCTCGACGCCGTCGAGCGGGTCGGTCGCCACGCTGACCTGGGTCAGCAACTCCTCGGTGCTCAGCGGTTCGATCTCGCTGACCGCCCCCACAAAGGTCGTCTTGCCCACCCCGAAACCTCCCGCCACCAGGATCTTCAGGGCGGTGGGAGCGTCGTCGGGTGTGCCGCCGCCGGGGTGTCGCCCCCCGAAGCGGTCGGTGTCAGAGCCGTTGTCGTAGGCCATCGAGCACTGCCTCCAGCAAGGAACGGTCGGTCGGTGGAACGGGACTGCGGGGTGCTCGCGCGACGACCGCGCCGCAGTCGACGAGGTCGGAGAGCAGCACTTTGGTGACGGCCGCGGGGAGCCCGAGGTGCGCGGAGACCTCGGCCACCGAGACCGGTCGGGCGCACAGGCCGAGCGCCAGGGCGTGTTCGGGCCCCAGCGCCCGCGCGGGGGCCCGCCCGGTGGCCGTCACCAGGGAGAGCAGATCCAGGGGCGCGGTGGGGCGGGTCCGGCCGCCGCTCGCCGTGTACGGCCGGACGATCCGGCCGGCCTCGTCGTCGACGAGCGGCCTGTCGGGGGCCGGCACGGTCAGTGCCCCGCGGCGCCCGGCGCTCCCCCGGACTGCCGGGCCGGGGTGGTGAGATAGGGGCGGACGCTCTTGACCAGCATCGCCATCTCATAGCCGAGGACGGCGGCGTCGGCCTCCCGGTCCGCGAGGACGGCGAGACAGGTCCCGGAGCCCGCGGTGGAGACGAACAGCAGGGTGGAGTCGAGTTCGACGACCACCTGGCGCACCTCCCCGCCGTCACCGAAGCGGACTCCCGCGCTCCGCCCCAGGGAGTAGAGACCGGACGCCAGCGCCGCCAGATGGTCGGCGCTGTCGGGTTCCAGGCCGTGGACGGACTTCACCAGACCGTCGGAGGAGAGCAGAACCGCGCTGCGGGTGTACGGCACCCGCTGCACCAGACCGCCCAGCAGCCAGTCGAGATCCGATACATGGCCGGTCGGCACATCGCTCGCCATGGTGCTACTCCTTGGGGATGTCGTCGTGGCGCTCTGGCTCGGGGTGGGGGGCGGGGGTGTCCGCCGGGAGGGTGTAGAGCAGGGACGGCGGGGGCTCGGCCTCGGCGAGCCGGATGCCCCGCCGGAAGGCGGCCATCAGCCCGGGGTCGTGGACCGGCCGGCCCGTCCCGCCGGTCCGCCCGGCCCCCTTTCCCGGCGGGCCCGCCCGCAGTTGCGGGGCGAGGTGTTCCTGGCTGCGCCGGGTCGGGAGCTGCGGCCGTCCCGGTCCGTCGGACACGGCGCCGATGGGGAGGACGGGGGTGCCGGGCCGCTCCCGGGCCTGGGGGGCGGCGGGCGCGGTCCGCCGGTGGGCGCCGGGGCGCGCGGCTCCCGGGCGGGGGCGGTCGGCGCCCCCGGTGCGCACCGGCAGGGGGGCGAGGGTACGGGGGACCCCGTAGGCGGAGCCGGGCTCCTGTACGGAGGGCCGCGACCGTTCCTCCGGGTGGCCCCACTCCCCGTGGGCCGTCCCCTCCCCCGCCGTACGGCACTCCGCGCCGGGGGCCCCGGGGCGGGCGGGTGCCGCGCAGCCGGGCGTCTCGCACCCCGCCGTCTCGCAGCCGGGCGGAGGCTGTTGTTCCGGGACGCGCGGGAGCTGGGGCACGGGAGCGCTCCGGGGGATCGCGGCGGGTTCGGGGGCGGGGGCCCGGGGGACGGGCACCGGCGGTGTCCTGGGCGTACGGGGGTCCGCGCCCCTGGACGCCTCGGCGGGGTGCAGTCCGCCCCCCTCGCTCCCGATCAGCCCCTGGGGCAGGACGAGCACGGCCTGGACTCCCCCGTAGATATTGGACTGGAGCCGGACCGCGATGCCGTGGCGGCGGGCGAGCGAGGCGACCACGAAGAGACCGATCCGCCCGTCCTGGAGCAGCCGGGCCACGCTCACCTGGTCGGGATCGGCAAGGAGGGCGTTCATCCGGTTCTGCTCGTCCACGGGCATGCCGAGCCCGCGGTCCTCCACTTCGACGGCGATCCCGGCGGTGACCTGCTGGGCGCGCAGATGCACCTGGGTGTGGGGGCTGGAGAACGCGCAGGCGTTCTCGACCAGTTCGGCGAGGAGATGGATCACATCGGCGACGGCGTGGCCGCGCAGGGTTCCCTCGACCGGGGGCACCACCTTGACCCGGGGGTACTGCTCGACCTCGGCGATCGCCGAGCGCAGCACCTCGGTCATGGTGACCGGGTTGGACCACTGCCGCCGGGAGATGGCTCCGCCCAGCACGGCCAGGTTCTCCGCGTGGCGGCGGATGCGGGTGGCGAGATGGTCGATCTGGAAGAGGCCCTTGAGGAGGTCGGGGTCCTCGACCTCGTTCTCCAGGTCGTCCAGGAGCTGGATCTCCCGCTGGACGAGCGACTGGAGCCGCCGCGCCAGATTGACGAACACCTCCAGTTTCTGTTCGTTGCCGATGTTGTGGGAGAGCCGCGCCGCCTGGACCACGGCCGAGACGGCGCTCTCGTGCGCCCGGCCCAGCTCCACGGCGAGTTCGTCGAGTTCGTCGCGGTGCGGCGGGTCGGGCTGGGGCCCGCCCGGGGGCGGGCCGCCCTCGCCGTGCCGCAGGCCCTCCACCACCGTGCGCAGGTCGGCCTGGCGGCGCTCGGTGGCGCGGCGCAGGGCGTGGCAGCGCTGAAGGAGGGAGGCGGCCATCCGCTCGGCCCCGGACGCGGCGGCGGCCACGGAGGCCATGGCCAGCCCGGCGGTGCCCGTGAGCACCGTCCACAGCGTGGTGGAGGGCTCGGGGTCGGCGCTGTGCACGGTGAAGGCCACCGCGGCGGCACCGCTGACGGCGGTGACGAGGGTGGGCAGGACCGCGGTGCGGAGCAGCCGCGGCCGGATGCGGTCCTCGGGCACGGACCGGGCCGACGGCGGTGGGTGCGGTGGTGACGAGGGGGGACGCCGGCCGTCCGCCGGGGCGGCGGAGTGGGGCTCCGGCCTGCCGGGGCGCCCGTCCGCACGGCGTTCCGGCCGTGTCACGGGTGCGCGTAAGGGAGTCATCTGCGTCCTTGGTACGTGGGGGGTCCCAGGGTTCGGCGGTGCTGCGGGGGTCTCGCTCGGTGGGGGCACGACGCGGTCAACGGCGTTCCGGCACGGGCGGGATCAGCCCACCGTTGATCACCGGCCACACACGGTAGTCGTCCAACGAGCAAAGATGCGGGGGAGTTGACAAACTTCCCCGCTATTCACCCTGCTCTGGTATGAGGCCCCGTACTCCGGTACGAAAACGGCGCCGCGCGACCGGGTGTCCGGCGTCAACCCGCGACCGGGCGCGGTCGCCCGCGCGATGTCCGCGTTCGACGCCCGCGCGGTGCCGCCGGGTGCCGCAGGGGCCGGGCCGGGAGACGGGCGGCCCCCGTCGCAGGGCGGGGGTCCGGCGGTGGACCGGGCGGCGGACCGGGGCACGTCACGCGCGGGCGGCCTCGACCGGCGGGCCGGGGGGCCGGGGCGCGGGCCGGAAGTGGCGCACCGAGCCATACGGCAGCCGGGGGGCCGGCGCGGGAGTGACGCATGCCCCGGGCCCCAAGGAACCCGGCCAACGCGGCGGAACCCCCCGCCGGAGGGGCGGGAGGCCCGGAGCCGGAGGGGCCCGGGCCCCGATCGGACGGCGGGCCGGGAGTGGCGCGAGGGCGGCGTCGGGCAGTGGGGCCGGCCGGAGGGCGGGCCGGGCCCGGAGGCGCCTTCAGGAGGTGGAGGCCGCCGGGCCCGGCGGTGTCCTCAGGAGGTGGGGGCCGCCAGGCCCGGGGTGCCGGTGCCGCCCGTCCCCTCGGGGCCGCCGGGGCCGGAGCCCACCCCCGCCGGGGCCGACCCGGCCTCACGGACGGTGACCGGGGACCCGGCGGGCGCGCCGGGCCCGCCGGAGCGGTCGGGCACCGCGACGGCGCGCCACCAGTGCTCGGCGGGGAGGGCGCCCGCAGTGGGCTCGAAGGGCTCGCCGGGCCGGGGCAGCGCGATCGCCGCGCCGCTCTCCGCCGCCGCGGCGGCCGTGCCCTCGGCGGGCTCGGACCACGGGTGCGGAGCGAGGTTGAAGGTGCCCCAGTGGATCGGCAGCATCGCCCCGGAGGGACGGCCGCCCTGGAGGTCGAGATGGGCCCGCATCCCCTCGGCGGGTGTCATATGGATGTCGGGCCAGTACTCGCTGTACGCACCGATCTGGATCATGGTGGCGTCGAAGGGGCCGTGTCCGGCGCCGATGTCGCGGAATCCGGGGAAGTACCCCGTGTCCCCGCTGTGGTAGATCCGGTGCTCGGGCCCCGCGACGGCCCAGGAGGCCCACAGGGCGTGCTGCCGGTTGCGCAGCCCGCGTCCGCAGAAGTGCCGCGCCGGGGTGGCCGTCAGCCGGACGCCCGCCACCTGGGTGGTCTCGTTCCAGTCCAGCTCGCGCAGCCGGTCGGGGGCGACCCCCCACCGTTCGAGATGGGCGCCGACGCCCAGCGGGACCGCGAAGACGGTGCCGGTGGCGGCCAGTGCCCTGATGGTGGGCAGGTCGAGGTGGTCGTAGTGGTCGTGCGAGATCACGACGGCGTGGACGGAGCCGAGGGCGGCGAGCGGGGCGGGCACCGGGTGGAGCCGCTTGGGCCCGGCGAAGGCGAAGGGGGAGCAGCGCTCGCCCCAGACCGGGTCGAAGAGCAGCCGGGCCCCGTCGATCTCCGCGAGCACGCTCGAATGGCCCATCCAGGTGAGCCGCAGTCCGCTCGCCGGGGGGACGGCGAGATCCGCGCGGGTGGTGGGGTGGAGGGGCACCGGGCCCGCGGGCGCCCTGCGGACCCGGGCCTCACGCTGGAAGTAGATCTTGGCGAACTCTGCCAGCGAGGCGCCCGACGGCCGGGTCCTGGCCCCCAGGGGGTTCTGGAAGGACCCGTCGGCGAACTGCGGTGAGCGGCGGATTCGCTCCATCCGGGCGCCGGCGGGGTCGGCACCGAAGGCCGCCGGGCGCAGGGAGCGCAGCCGGGTCGTCAGCGAGCGGGGATAGCCAGCGCCGGTCACGGCACCTCCTGGTGTCGGGTCTTCCTATTATGTGCGCGGGTCGCCGCAGCGCGGCTGGAGTGCCGCCGCACGGGAGCGCCCGCGGACCGTGACCCGGGCGCCGCACCGGGCCGGTGCGGCGCCCGTCCGCGCGGGCCGGGGCCGGTGCGGCGCCCGGCCGTGGCCCCGGGTGGGACCCGGGGGCGGACATGCTCGGTCACGCACGGACCAACGTCCCGGGCGCCAGGGGTGTTCCTGGGCGGGCAGCGGGGCACCGGGCGGGGCCGGGGCGGCACGGCGGGCTCCGGGCGGCCGGGGCCCGTCCCCGGGGCGGGGCTACCGCGCGGTACAGTCCACGCCAATCCGGCCCGCCGCTGTCGGTGATCATGTTGACAGCGGGCGTCACCGCTCCGGCATACTGACCGACTGTTCAGTCAAGAGGCGTGACGGGTGACGCGCCCCGGCCGGCCCGGTGCCGCCGGGGCCGACGACCGCTGTCCCTCACCACCCCCGAGGAGCCCTCGATGACCACCCCCCTGTTGTCGCTCACCTGGACCGACCATGTCACCGGCCGCCGGGGCCACCTCGTCGTGGACCGGCTGGTGCGCGGCGTCGCGAGCGGCGGCCTGCGGATGCGCGAGGGCTGCACCCTGGAGGAAGTGGCGGGCCTCGCCCGGGGGATGACCATGAAGGAAGCCCTCCACTACAACCCCGAGGGCAAGTACATACCGCTCGGCGGCGCCAAGGGCGGCATCGACTGCGACCCCCAGGACCCACGCGCCTTCGGCATCCTGGTGCGCTATCTGCGCGCCATGCGGCCCTATGTCGAGCATCTGTGGACCACCGGGGAGGATCTGGGGCTGAGCCAGGACACGGTGGACCGGGCCATGGCCGAGGCCGGTCTCGTCTCCTCCGTCCAGGCCGTGTACCGGCTGCTCGACGACGAGACCGCAGCCCGGCGACGGCTGGCCGACGCGTTCGCGGTCACGGTCGACGGCAGGGGGCTCGACGAACTGGTGGGCGGCTGCGGGGTCGCCGAGTCGG
The DNA here is from genome assembly GCF_005519465.1 of Streptomyces clavuligerus. Lineage (NCBI taxonomy): Bacteria > Bacillati > Actinomycetota > Actinomycetes > Kitasatosporales > Streptomycetaceae > Streptomyces > Streptomyces clavuligerus. The sequence goes on from NZ_CP027858.1 coordinate 576,570, forward strand.
TGCTCACCGCCCTGGACCGGGCCGGGGTCCCGCACCGGGGCACCCGGGTCGGCCTCCAGGGCTTCGGGACGATGGGCGGGGCCACCGCCTACTTCCTCGACCGGGCGGGACTGCGGATCGTGGCGGTCGCCGACATCAAGGGCACCATGGCCAACCCCGGCGGCCTGGACGTGGCCCGGCTGCTCGCCGGGCGGGACGCGCACGGCGCCGTCGACCGCGCGGCGCTGCGGCCCGGGGACCGGGAACTGCCCGGCGATTCCTGGCTCGCCGTCGACGCGGACGTCCTGGTTCCGGCGGCGGTCTCGTACGCCGTGGACACCGCCAACGAGTCCGGGGTGCGGGCCCGGTGGATCGCCGAGGCCGCGAACATGCCCGTCCTGCCGGAGGCCGAGGCGCGGCTCGCCCGGCGCGGGGTGACGGTCCTGCCCGACGTGGTCGTGAACTCCGCCACCAACGCCTGGTGGTGGTGGACCCTCTTCGGGGACATCGGCGCCGACGCCGAGGAGGCGTTCGCCCATGTCCGGCGCTCCATGCGGGAGCTGACGGGCCGAATGCTGGAACGGGCGGACGCCGACGGCATCAGCCCCCGCGCCGCCGCCCACGCGATAGCGGCCGACCGCCTCCCGGTGATCACCGAGCGCTTCGGCTGGTACGGCTGAGCCCCCGCCCGGACGGCGTCCCTCCGCCCCGCTCCGGCGGGAGGACACCGGCCGGGTCCGCCCCGGAGCCGCTGTGTACGCTGGCCCAATGGCCAGAGTGCGGTTGAGCGTTGCGGAGCGGCGTGAGGAACTTCTCGGTGCCGCGGTCGAACAGATCGAACAGCGGGGCGTCGCCGCGGTGCGGATCGCGGACGTCGCCTCGGCGCTCGGGGTGAGCAACGCCCTGGTGCTGTACCACTTCTCCACCAAGGAGAAGCTGGTGGCCGCCGCCTTCACGCACGCCGCCGACGCCGACCTCGCCCATCTGCGCAAGCTGCTGAGCCGCCGCACCACCGCGCTGCGCCGACTGCGCAGCGCGGTCCGCTGGTACGCGCCCACGGGCACCGCCAAGGGCTGGCGGCTGTGGATCGAGGGCTGGGCGGTGGCGCTGCGCGAGCCCGCGCTGCGGGAGGTGGCGCGCGATCTCGACCAGCAGTGGAAGGCCGCGCTGACCGAGGTGATCGCCGAGGGCGCGGCGAACGGCGAGTTCCCCTGCGCCGACCCGGCCCAGGCCGCCTGGCGGCTCACGGCCTTCCTGGACGGGCTCGCGGTCCAGATGACCTCCTACGCGGGGTCGCTGTCGCGGGCGGCCATGCTGGCGTGGACCGACGAGGCCCTCGCCCGTGAGCTGGGGCTCGACCGGGACGCGCTGACCGCCGCCGTCCGCTGAGCCCCGCCGCCGTATCGCCCGCTCCCCCGCCCGGGAGTGCCGGGCCCGTTTCCCGGCGGTCCGCCCCGCCCCTGCGACGTCCTGGTGACCGGCGGCACGAGGGGCGACACCGTCGTCCGGGTGGACGCCCTGCCGGTGCCGCTCGCCGACGCGCACCCCGTCGGACCGGTCCGGGAGTGGCCGTGTCACCCCGGGCTGCCGGGCCCTGGGGCTCGACGCCACCCTGATCGACTGCACCGGCGGCGACTGGTCGGACCGGACGGTCCGGGACCGGTGCCGCTCGCGCGGCTCGGCGAAGTGGCGGGCGCCCACGCCCGTATGGGCGCGGGCACGTTGGCCGGGCGGGCGGAGCCGACGGTTCCGCGCCCCGCCGTGGAACCAACCGGCCGGACGGGTCAGAGCGGGAGCAGGTCCGGACGCTTCGCCTCGATGTCGTCGCCCGAGCTGACGCCGCGCAGCCGCCGCCCGATCCAGGGCGCCAGATACTCGCGCGCCCACTGGACGTCGTCGCGCCGCACCTCCAGGGTGCCCCGGGGCGGCAGCGGCGGCCAGGGCTGGTCGGGGTCGGCGGGGGCCGGGAGCCCCAGCACCTGGGCGGCGCGCAGGGCGACCCGGGTGTGCCCCTCGGGGGAGAGGTGGAGCCGATCGTCGTCCCAGGCGCGCCGGTCCTGCACGGACCGCAGCGACCACAGGTCGAGGACCGGGCAGCCGTAGCGGTCGGCGATGGCCCGGACGTGCGCGGTGTAGGTGGCGACCTTGCCGCGCAGATGGCGCAGGACCGGCACGCCCCGGGTGTCGAACCCGGTCGTCACCATCACCGTGCCCACGGCACCGGTCAGCTCGGCGACGGCGCGCTCGAAGCGTTCGGCCACGTCGTCGGGGTCGCTGCCGGGCCGGATGATGTCATTGCCCCCGGCGCAGAACGAGACCAGGTCCGGTGCGAGCGCCTTGGCCCTCGGCACCTGCTCGGCCACGATCTGGTCGAGGAGCCGGCCGCGTACCGCGAGATTGGCGTACCGGAAGCTGTGCTCCGGCACCCGGTCGGCGAGCAGGACCGCGAACCGGTCCGCCCAGCCGACATACGCTCCGTCCGGCCCGGGGTCCCCGACACCCTCGGTGAAACTGTCACCGATCGCCGCGTACGACCCGATTCCGCCGATTCCATTCACGTTCTTTGTTCTCGAATCGTCTGCCACGGCAACCATCTTGTCCGCACGGATGTGACCTACGCGACCGTAAGGAGGGGTTGACGCGGCGTGATGTTTACCACCATCGATATCACGCGCGGGGGGAATACGCCGGTCCCCCGGACCGCCGGAGCGGTACGGGGGACGGATGGGCTGCAGTGCCCCGGGCCGGGGGCGCGGGCCACGGGTCAGAGGGTGACGCCGTACTGGCGCAGATGGGCGACGGGGTCGATGTCCGAGCCGTAGCCGGTGCCGGTGCGGATCTCCAGGTGCAGATGGGGTCCGCTGGAGTTGCCGGTGGAGCCGACGAGACCGATCTCCTGGCCACCGGTCACGCCCTGGCCCGCGGCGACGGAGACGGCGGAGAGATGGGCGTACTGGGAGTAGGTGCCGTCGGCGTGCCGGACGACGATCTCGTTGCCGTACGCGCCGTTCCAGCCCGCGGAGACGACGGTGCCCGGGCCCACCGAGCGGACCGGGGTGCCGGTGGCGGCGGAGAAGTCGACGCCGGTGTGGTAGCCGCTGGACCACAGGGAGCCGGTGGCGCGGTAGGGGGTGGTGACGCCGCCGGAGGCGAGCGGGGTGGTCCACCCGCCGGAGGCGGGGGCGGCGGGCTCCTCGGCCTGCGGGACGGCCGCCACGGCGGGAGCGGTCGGCACGGCGGGAGCCGGGGCTGCGGCCGGGCCCTGGCCGCCCGCAGCGGCGGCGGCGCGGGCGGCCGGACGGTCGTCACCCCGGTCGCGGTCGCGGCCGTCCGCGCCCGCCGCCAGGGTCAGTTCGAGCCCGGGGTGGATCAGCGCGGGGTCGCCGCCCACGGCCTCCCGGTTGTCGGCGTAGAGCCGCTGCCAGCCGCCGGGGATCTGCCGCTCCTCGGCGATCCGGGCCAGATGGTCCCCGGCGACGACACGGTGGACGGCCGCCTCCGGAGCGCCGTCCCGCGCCGCACCGGCGGGCGCGGCGGCGCTCCGCTCGGCGGTGGCCGGGGCCACGGCGGCCGAGGGGGCCGCGGCGGAGGCGGAGGCGGCATGGGCGCCGGAGGCGCCGATCAGCGGCAGCGCGAGGGCCGCCCCTCCGGTCCCCGCGGCGAGGAGCCCACGGGTGATCGAGCGGTTCCGGGTACGTCGGTGCTTGCCCTGGGGCATGGCGCTGTTCCTCTCCGGCGCCTGCGAGGTGAGCTGTCGGGTTCGGGCTGGAGCTGCCCGGCCGCGCTCGCGCGCGGCTTCACCCCGAGCCGTCCGGCGCGCGGTGTGCGCGGCCGTCCGGCGCTGTACCTGGGGTACCTGGGTCCCCCGCTCCTGCCACACGGTGCTGTCCGATGGGAGGTCCGGACGGCGGCAGGACTCGGCGGTCCGCCCGGACGGCCAGGACCGTAGACGAACGCCGCCAACCGGAACAAGCCGCTCCACCAAGGGAACGAAGATCCACAGAGTGACGACGGCACCCCGGTCCGTCACCCTCCGTAGAACCGGAACCGTTAACTCCGAGAACCCGCCCTCCCTTGACGCGGAGTCATACCGCACGGACGGTCACCACTATGATCCTGCTCACCAACGGGGCGCCCCACGCCGCAAGATGGGGCATGCGCGATGAATCACTCAAAACGGTCAGAAGTGATGGACAGGGCCATTCACGGTGATGGCTGACGCTGAAGCCGGATCACCTCGGCGTCCAGATCCCCGCTGAGACCGGTGTGCAGCCCGTGGTGGAGCAGGACCGCGCCCCGATGGGTCTCCCCCGTCTCCGGACGGACATAGACGGCCGCCGGATCGAGACCGCGCAGCCGCAGCCGGGGCGGACGCTCCCCGTAGTGCTGGGCCTGGAGCCAGGCGAGCACCACACTCTCCCCGCCCCGCAGATACTGCACCGCGCTCAGCCCGCCCCCGGGGGGCCGCAGCCGGTACAGCTCGCCGTGCTGCACCAGCGGGCGGATGCGTTTGTACAGCGCCACCCAGTCGCGTGCCTCGGCCAGCTCCGCCTCGCTCCACCCGGTGAGCTGCCCCCCGATGCCGAGCACCCCGGCCATGGCGCTGACGAAACGGAAGCGGAGCGAGCTGCGCCGCCCGTTGAGCTGGGTGTTGGGGCTGTCGGTGACCCAGGCCGCCATCACCCGCGCCGGATGGATCTGGGTGAAGCCGTGCTGGATGGCCAGCCGGTCCAGCGGGTCGGTGTTGTCGGAGGTCCACACCTGGTCCGTACGGGAGAGGACGCCCAGGTCGATCCGGCCGCCGCCGCCGGAGCAGGACTCGAACGCCACCGCCGGATACGCCGCCCGCAACCGGTCGAGCAGCCCGTACAGGCCCTCGACATGCTCGACCCACAGCCGCTGCGGATAGGGGTCGCCGGGCCAGCCCGGGTCCGTGAAGCAGCGGTTGAAGTCCCATTTCACATAGTCGATCCGGGCGCTGCCGAGCAGCCGGTCGAGCTGCCGCCACAGATGTTCGCGGACATCGGGGCGGGCCGCGTTCAGGACGAGCTGATGGCGCAGCTCGGTCCGGGTGCGGCCGGGGTGGTGCTGGACCCAGTCGGGGTGGGCGCGGTAGAGGTCGCTGTCCTGGTTGACCATCTCCGGTTCGACCCAGATGCCGAAGCCCATCCCGAGCGCGTGCACCGCGTCGGCGAGCGGTGCGAGCCCGCCGGGGAACCGCTCCGGGTTGGGGGTCCAGTCGCCGAGCCCGGCGCGGTCGCTGGTGCGCGCGCCGAACCAGGCGTCGTCGACGACGAACAGCTCCACCCCGAGACCGGCGGCCCGGCGGGCCAGCGCAAGCTGCTGGTCCGCGGAGATGTCGAAGCCGGTGGCCTCCCAGGAGTTGTAGAGGACGGGCCGCTCCCCCGCGGCGCCCGGGACGACATGGGCGAGCTGCCAGGCGTGCCAGGTCCTGCTGGCGCCGCCGAAGCCGTCCGGGCTCCAGAGCCCGGCGAAGACGGGTGAGGTCCAGGACTCCCCGGGGGCGAGCCGGAGCAGCCCCGACCCGTCGTGCCCGGCGCCCCCGGTGATCTGCACCTGTCCGTCGGGCAGCCGCTGGACGGCGATGCGCCAGGAGCCGGACCAGCCCAGCGCGCAGCCGTACACCTCGCCGCTCTCCTCGGTGGCCCCCTCGGCGTCCAGGGCGACCCAGGGCAGATGCTGATGGCCGGTGTGGCCCCGGCGGCTGCCGATGATCTGCTCGCCGTGGGCCAGCGGGGTGCGTTCGAGCCGGGACTCGGCCGCCCACCGCCCGTGCAGCTTGCTCAGCCGCCAGGAGTCGCGTCCCGGCAGGGTCCAGGCGGCGGAGTCGGCCCGCAGCAGCTCCAGCGCGGGCCCGTCCCCCTCGTGCGTCAGGGTGACGTGGCGTTCGACGACGTCGAAGCCCTCGCGCAGCCGGTAGTGGAGGACGAGGCCGAGGCCGTGGACGGGGTCGTGGAAGCCGAGGCGCAGCTCCTCGCCGTCCCCGGGCCCGCCGGGGCGACCGGGGCCGCCGGGCCCGCTGACGGACGCGCCCGTGAAGCGCCACTCGGTGCCGCGGGCCTCGGGGGTGCGGACCGAGAGCGCGGGCCGGACGAAGCGCGGGCCGCCCTCGACGGGGTACTCCTCATGGCCGTCCAGCGGGGATTCGAAGGGCCAGTAGGGCGGCAGCGCGCCGACGGCCAGCTCCTCGGCGTCCGCGCCCGTGATCCGGGGCCCCCAGTGGAGGTGCAGCAGCTCGTCGCGGTCCGTGAGGTGGAGCGCGTAGCTGCCCGAGGGGCCGGAGAGGACCCACGTACGCCCCTGTCCGACGGTCTCGATCATCCGACCCCTCCGTCTGCCGCAGATACTCACAGGTCCGCACAGGTCCGCACATCATCCGTCGGGAGGGAGCGGGGTGCAACGGGCCCTCGTCCGCCAGGCCGCTCGGAAACGCGCGTAAACAGACGGAAACGGGTGCCGTATCGTCAGGAAAATGCCACCGTCGGCGAGCCGCGCCGACGGCCGTGACCGAAGGAGACTTGGTGACGCAGCAGCTGCCGCGGGTCCCGTCGACCGAGCCCGAGCTGACCGGGGTGCGCAACTTCCGCGACGTGGGCGGACTGCCGACCACGGACGGCCGCCGGGTGCGGCACGGACGCCTCTTCCGCAGTGGCCATCTGGCCCACGCGACCGAGGCCGACGCCGCCTTCCTGGACACACTGGGGCTGCACACCGTCTTCGACTTCCGCAACGCCGCCGACGTCCGCCTGGAGGGCCCGGACGTGGAGCTGCCCGGGGTGCGGCTGGTGAGCATGCCGCTGAGCGACCCGGCGGCCGGGGCGGAGTTCTGGCGGATGGTCCGCGAGGGCGATCTGGACCAGCTCCGCTCGATCCTGGCCGAGGGCAGGGGTGCCGCGCGGATGACCGATTCCTATCGGTCGATGGTCCTGGAGCGGACCGGCGAGCACGGCCGTCTGCTGCGTGCCCTCGCGGAGGACAGCGTGCCCGCGCTGATGCACTGCGCCGCGGGCAAGGACCGGGCGGGGCTCTCCATAGCGGTGACGCTGCTCGCGGTGGGGGTGGAGCGGGAGGCGGTCGAGGCCGACTATCTGGTGTCGAACGATCCGCACCGCCGCTACCGGGTGCGCCGCCGCGACGACTCCCCGGCCGCGATGGCACCGGAGGTGATGGAGCTGCTCGCGCCGCTCTTCGACGCGCGGCTGGAGTATCTGCGGGCCGCCTTCGAGACCATGGAGCGGACCTGGGGAAGCGTCGAGGGCTATCTCGGCCGGGGGCTGGGGCTCGCCCCGGCGACGCGTGAACGCCTGCGGGAGCGGCTGCTCGACAAGGAGTGACCCCACGGGGTCCGGCCGCCGCCGCACGGATGCCCGGCGGCGGCCGGACCCCAGGGGCCGTCCGGGTCCGGCCGGCCGCCCGCCGTCACTTCGCGCCGACCTCGAAGAGCAGATAGAGGAAGAAGGCGAAGACATGGCCCGCGATCAGATAGGCGAAGAGCCGGATCACGAGCCCCCGGGGGAACTTCCCCTCCTGCTTGCCCTGGGTCCTCCCGGGCAGCGGTGCCGCGGCGGAGGGGGCGGAGCCTGCGGAGTTGTCAGATATCTCGGACATGTCGCTCCTCATAGCGAATAGCGATGGGCGAAGAGAGCCGGACAGGGCACGGCGGACGGGGCGCTCAGGGGTGCGGATGGAGGTCGGGGCTCTGCAACAGGGTGTGGACGAACAGCAGCTCGGCGCCCTCCCGTCCGGCCGCCGCCAGCCGGTGCGGGGTCAGCGAGTCGAAGTGCGCGCTGTCCCCGGGGCCCAGCTCGTGCACGGCCTCCCCGAGGGTGAGGCGCAGCCGCCCGTCGAGGACGTACATCCACTCCTCGCCCGGGTGGACGCGGACCAGATCGCCCTGGGCCCCGTACGGCACGAGCAGCCGCAGTGGCTGCATGGCGCGGCCGGGGACGCCCGCCTGGTGGTAGGTCCAGCCGTCGGCCGCCGCGGGCTCGCGCCGCCCCGCCCGGACGACCGGGTCGCTCTGCGGGGCCGACTCGCCCAGCAGCTCGGCGATCGTCGTACCGTAGATACGGGCGAGGGAGAGCAGCATCGGCAGCGAGGGCTGCCGTCGGCCGGTCTCCAGCCGGGAGAGGTGGGCGGGTGAGAGCCCTGCCCGCTGGGCCGCGGCCTCCAGGGTGAGCCCCCGGAGGCGGCGCAGGTCGCGCAGCCGGGGCGCCACGTCGGGCAGCTCGGCCGGGAGCTGCCCCGCGGGGGTTCGGAGGTCCGGGGGGTGGCCCCCGGGAGGGGTCTGCATAGGACCATTGCGCCAGGAAACTGCCTCTGAGGCAAGTTTCTTGCCTCAGAGGCAAAATCCGCCGGTTTCCCCGGGCTCTTCTTCGGGATCGGCCCAGGTCAGCGCGGTCGGCGCGGCTGTGCCAGGGCCTGCCCGGCCAGGGTCCGGCCGAACTCCCAGATCAGTCCGCCCCCGCCGTGGGCGTCGTCCATCACCGCTGTGAAGGCCGTCACAAAGCGGTCCACCTCCCGCTCGCCGATCGTCAGGGGCGGGATCAGCTTGATCACCTCCAGCCGATCGCCGGAGACCTGGGTGAGAATCCGGTGCCGGTGCAGCAGCGGGGCCACCACCATCTGGGCGAAGAGCCCGGGCCTGGCCGCCTGGAGCATGCTCCAGCGGGCCCGCAGCCCCAAGGAGCGGGGGCGGCCGAACTCGATCCCGATCATCAGCCCCCGGCCGCGCACCGCGTGCAGGAACTCGTACCGGTCCACCAGCGCGGCCAGCCGCTCCCGCAGCAGCCCGCCGGTGGTCCTGGCGCGCTCGGTCAGCCGCTCGTCCTCGATGACCGAGAGGACCGCGAGTCCGGCGGCCATGGCCTGGGCGTTGCCGCCGAAGCTGGCCGAGTGGACCAGTACCCGGTCCATCGAGGAGTAGACGGCGCGGAAGATCCGGTCCCGGCCGAGGGTGGCCCCGACCGGGACCGAGCCGCCCGAGAGCGCCTTCGCCACACAGATCAGATCGGGCTCGACACCGGGCTCGTGCTGGTACGCGTAGAAGTCCCCCGTGCGGCCCAGACCGGTCTGCACCTCGTCGGCGACGAGCAGGGCCCCGTGGCGGCGCAGCGCCTCCTGGGCGGCGCGCAGAAAGCCGGGCGGGGCCTCGTGGACCCCCTTGCCCTGGATGGGCTCCACCACCAGCGCGGCCACGTCGCCGCGCGCCAGCTCCCGTTCCAGCGCGGCGAGGTCGCCCAGCGGGACGGCGGTGTCGGGGAGCAGCGGCCCGAAGCCGTCGCGGAAGCAGTCCTCCCCGTTCACCGAGAGGGAGCCGCAGGTCAGTCCGTGGAAGGCGTGCTCGCAGTAGAGGACTCGGGGGCGGCCCGTGGCGCAGCGGGCGAACTTGAGCGCGGTCTCGACGGCCTCCGTGCCGCTGTTGCCGAAGAAGACCCGGTCCAGATGGGGGCTGTGGACGAGCAGCCGCTCGGCGAGCAGTCCGGGCAGCGGCGGGCAGTCGAAGCGGGTGAGGTCGGCGAGAGAGGCGTCGAGGACGTCGTGGAGGGCCCGGCGGACCACGGGGTGGTGGCGGCCGAGGCCCATCACGCCGAAGCCCGCGAGCATGTCGAGGTAGTCGAGGCCGTCCGCGTCCCAGAGGTAGGCGCCCTCGGCGCGTTCGTAGACGCGGTCGAAGCCGATGGTCCGCAGCATCCTCGGCAGTTGGGGGTTGAGGTGGCGGCTGTGCAGCTCGTGGCGCTCGCCCCCGCGGGCGGCGAGCAGCGCCCGCAGATCGAAGCCGGGCGGCGGCGCCGTCCCGGCCCCGGCGGGCGCGGACACCGGTACGGGCCGCCCGGGGCCGCCGCGGGGTCCGGCCGCCGCGGGGCCGGGGGCCCCGGGCGGCGCCGGGGGCTCAGCCACGGTTCCCCGACACGGTCTCGCGGGCCGCGCGCAGGGACTCCCGGAGGGAACCCATGGTGGCGAGCACGGCGGTGGGTTCGTAGCCGCAGTGCGCCATGCAGTTGGCGCAGCGCGGGTCGCGGCCCCGTCCGTACTTCTCCCAGTCGGTCTCCTCGACGAGCTGCCGGTAGGTGGGGACATAGCCGTCGCTCATCAGATAGCAGGGCCGCTGCCAGCCGAAGAGGGAGTAGTTGGGGATCGCCCACGCCGTGCAGGGGAAGTCGGCCCTGCCCTCCAGGAAGTCCAGGAAGAGCGGCGAGTGGTTGAGCCGCCAGCGCCGCCGGTTGCCGTTCGCGAACGCCCGGCGGAACAGTTCCCGGGTCTGTTCGACGCCGAGGAAGTGCTCCTGGTCGGGCGCCTTCTCATAGGCGTACGCGGGCGAGATCATCATCTGGTCCACCCGCAGCTCGTCGTTGAGGTAGTCGAGCACTTCCACGACGGTCTGGGGGGTGTCCGTGTTGAAGAAGGTCGAGTTGGTGGTGGTCCGGAAGCCGCGCGCCTGGGCCTCCTTGATCGCCGCCACCGCCTCGTCGAACACGCCCTCCTTCGCGACGGACGCGTCGTGCCGCTCCCGCAGTCCGTCGATGTGCACGGCGAAGGCGAAGTAGCGGGACGGGGTGAACTTGTCGAGCTTCTTGCGGAGCAGCAGGGCGTTGGTGCAGAGGAAGACGTATTTCCGCCGGGCCACGAGTTCGCGCACGATCTCGTCGATCTGCGGGTGCATCAGCGGTTCGCCGCCCGCGATGGAGACCATGGGGGCGCCGGACTCCAGCACCGCGCCGACGGCCTGGGCGACCGGCATCCGCTGCTTGAGCACCCCGGCCGGGTGCTGGATCTTTCCACAGCCCTCGCAGGCGAGATTGCAGGCGTACAGCGGCTCCAATTCGACGATCAGCGGAAACTTCTCCCGCTTGCGCAGCTTCTGACGGAAGAGATATGTCCCGATCCGGATGGTCTGGCGGAGCGGCATGGCCATCTGGCTCACCTCCTGGGGAGCGGCAGGGAACGGTGCCATTCGTGGAACGCGGGCAGCACGGCACGAAGTACACGGAAAGCCGATACTCCACCGCGTACCGTGCCCGGGCGGATCAGCTCGTGCCCGGGGGCGTCCACGACCACCCGGACGGCCGCAACCGGGCGGGCACCGGCGGCCAGGGCGGCCCGCAGCACGGCGGCGGACTCCATGTCGACGGCGAGGGCCCCGGTGGTGCGCAGCCGGGCCCGCTCGGCGCCCCGGACCACATGGCCGGAGCAGAGCAGCGGGCCGGTGCGCACCCGGTGGCCGGGGACGGCCCGTGCGACGGCGGCGGCCAGCAGCGCGGTGGCGGTGCAGCGGACGACGGCGCCGAAGGGGCCGCCGCCGACCGCGTCGGCGACCACGACGTCCCCGGGGCGCATGCCCGGGACCAGACCGGCGCAGAAGCCGGACACCAGGACCGGCGTGCCCCGCGGCGGACCGTCGGCGAGCGCCGCGGCCACGGCGCGGCCGGCCCGGGCGGGTCCCATGCCGGTCCGGAGCACGGTCACCGGCCCCGGCGGGCGGGCCTCGCGGAGGGCGAGGCGCTCGACCCCGAGCGCGCAGACGAGGAGCAGCGGCCCCGGGCCGTCCGGCCGGACGGGCTCCCCGGGGCCGCCCGGCCCGGCACCGGGAGCCGTTCCCGGGCCGGACGGGGCGGGCGCCCGCCCCGTCCCGGGCCCCGGTGGCTCGGGGCGGGCCATCAGCCGCCCTGCCGGAGAGGGGCGGCGACGGCCGCCGCGCCCTCGCCGTGCAGATAGCGGCCGAGCGCGGTGAGCGGGAAGACCTGCCGGTACAGGTGGTAGTTGATGGAGAAGTCCCACGGGAAGCCGGTCCCCGTGTAGTGCGGCTCGTCCCAGGAGCCGTCGCCCCGCTGGGTACCGGCCAGATACGCCACGCCCCGCTCGGCCGCCCCGCCGTCGCGCTCCCCGGCGGCGAGCAGCGCCAGCAGCGCCCAGGCCGTCTGGGACGCCGTCGACGCGCCGCGGCCCGCCCAGCCCTCCTCCTGGTAGGAGCGCTGGTCCTCGCCCCAGCCGCCGTCGTCGTTCTGCACGGAGACCAGCCAGTGCACGGCGCGGCGCACCGCCGGGTGGGCCGCCGGGATTCCGGCCGCGATCAGGGCCGGGACCACCGCCCCCGTCCCGTAGAGGTAGTTGGTGCCCCAGCGGCCGAACCAGGCGCCGCAGCTCTCCTGCCGCTCCAGCAGCCAGTCGATGCCCCGGCGGGCGCGCGGATGGTGGGCGCGGCCCTCGTACGCCAGCATCTCCACGACATGCGCGGTGACGTCGGCCGACGGCGGGTCGGTCACCTCGCCGAAGTCGCAGAACGGGAGCAGGTCGGGGAAGGGGCTGGTGTTGTCGGCGTCGAACGCGGCCCAGCCGCCCTCGGCCGACTGCATGCCCAGCGTCCAGCGCCCGGCGCGGGCGACGGCGGCGTCCACCCGGGCGGGGTCGGGATGGCTGACCCGGCGCAGCGCGAGGATCACCTCGGCGGTGTCGTCGATGTCGGGGTAGGTGTCGTTGTGGAACTCGAAGGCCCAGCCGCCGGGGGCGAGTCCGGGGCGGCGCACCGCCCAGTCCCCGGTCCGCACGACCTCCTCGCCGAGGAGCCACTCGGCGGCCCGGACCAGGGCCGGGTGGTCGGCGGGCAGCCCGGCGTCGGCGAGGGCGACGGTGGCGAGGGCGGTGTCCCAGACCGGCGACTGACACGCCTCCACCATCCGGGAGCCGTCGGGGCGCCACACGGCGAAGCGGTCCAGGGAGGCGATGCCGGACCGGAGCACCGGGTGGTCCAGATCGTGGCCGAGGAGGTTCAGGGCGATGAGGGAGTAGACGGCGGGTGGCTGGATTCCGCCCCAGCAGCCGTCGCTCTCCTGCCGTTCCACGATCCAGCGGGCGGCGGCGGCCAGGGCCGCCCGGCGCAGCCGGCGCGGCACCAGCCGCCGGTGGCGGCGCAGCGTCCGGTCCGCGCGTTGGAAGAGTCCGTCCCAGGTGGTGGCCGGGGCGAGCGGGCGCGGCGGCCGGGGGTTCGCGGGGTCGGTGTGCAGCTCGTCCAGGGCGAAGGGCGCGGCGCGCACGGGCCGCATCGCGGAGACGACGGTGAGCGGGACGATCGTCTGCCGGGCCCAGCAGCCGAAGTCGTAGATGTTCAACGGGAACCAGGAGGGCAGGAAGATCAGCTCGGGTGGCAGCTCGGGCAGTTCGTCCCAGGGCCACCAGCCGAAGAGGGCCAGCCAGATCCGGGTGAAGACCCGGGTCCCGGCGATGCCGCCGTGGTGGCGGACCCAGGCGGAGGCACCGGCCAGGTGCGGGTCCCCGGGCAGGTCCCCGGCGAGCCGGAGGGCCACATACGCCTCGACGGTGGTGGACAGATCGCCGGGGCCGCCGTGGAAGGTGGCCCACGCCCCGTCGGAGCGCTGCTCGCCGCGGATGAACCGGGCCGCGGCCTCGGCGGTGCGGGCGTCCAGGATGCCGAGGAACTGCCGCAGCAGCAGATCCTCGGCGTCCATCGTCACATTGGTCTGGAGGTCGCCCTTCCACCAGCCCTGGCTGTGCTGCCGGCCGAGCAGGTGCTCGACCGAACGGGTGGTGGCCCATCGGGCCGTCTCGGTGAGCCCGGGGGTGCCGGGCGCTCCCGGCCGGCCCGGTACGGGGGGCCGCCGGCCCGCCGTGTCCGCCGCCGTGCCGGTCGCCGCCGGCCTGAGGGGCCCGCCGTCGGAATCGGTCGTCGCTGTCATCGCTTCCCCTTGCCGTGCGTGGTGCCTGGTGCTGTGCGGGGATCGCCGTCAGCGGGTGAACGGGGTCAGCCGGTCACCGGCCGTCGGCGGCGACGGCTATGGAGGAGGCCCGGGGTGCCGGGAAGGGACGGGGCGGCGGTGCCGGACGGCGGGGAGGCTGCATGGTCCGGTGGTCTCCCGGGGTCACGGGGTGTTCGGGGGTGGCGCGCCGCCGGGCGGTGGACCGGCGGCGCGGGCCTGTGACAGCGTCAACGCCCGGGGACGGCTTTGGTCACCGTCCGGGGGCGGACGGGGGCCGTGCCGGACCCGATCACCGCTTGCGGACGACGACGAAGTCCGCGAGGGCGGTGAGCTGGGCCTTGACCAGGCCGGGCATGGCGACGTCGTCGAGCGCGGCGACGGCGATCGCGTGCTGGCGGCGGGCCTCCTGGGTGGTCCACTCCCGGCCGCCCGCCTCCTCGATCAGGGCCGCGCGGGTGGCGAACTCCTCCTCGGAGAAGCCGTCGAGGTCCGGGCTCTTGGCGTCGGCCGCGAGCAGTTCGCCCAGCCGGGCGGAGGCGGGGCCCTGGGCCGCGAGGGCGGCGACGACGGGCAGGGACTTCTTGCGCTGGCGCAGATCGCTCCAGGTCTGCTTGCCGGTGGCCTCGGGGTCGCCCCAGATGCCGAGCAGGTCGTCGACGGCCTGGAAGGCAAGGCCGAGGTGGTAGCCGTACGCCTCCAGGGCGTCGGCGGTACGGTCGTCCGCGCCGCCGAGCACGGCGCCGATGGAGACGGCGCAGGCGAGCAGCGCGCCCGTCTTGTTGCCCTCCATCTCCAGGCACTCCTCGACGGTGACCCGCTCGCGGTGCTCGTAGGAGATGTCCTGGGCCTGGCCGTCGATGAGGCGGAGGGTCGCGGTGGTGAGGCGGCGGGTGGCCCGGCCCGCCTCGACCGTGTCCAGCTCCAGCAGGATCTCGTTGGCGAGCGCGAAGAGGGCGTCGCCGACGAGGATCGCCTGCGCGGGCCCGTGCACCTTCCACACCGTGTCCCGGTGGCGGCGCTGCTCGTCGCCGTCCATCAGGTCGTCGTGCAGCAGCGAGAAGTTGTGCACCAGCTCCACGGCGACGGCGCCGGGGACGCCGATCTCGGGCGGGGCGCCCGCGGCCTCGGCGGACAGCAGGGCGAGCGCGGGGCGCACGGCCTTGCCGCCGTCGCCGTCGGCGGGCCGCCCCTGGGCGTCGATCCAGCCGAAGTGGTAGGCCGCGACGGTGTCCATGGGGCTGGCCAGCCGGTCGACGGCGGCGCGCAGCACCGGCGTCGACATGGCTCTTCCGCGTTCCAGCAGCGCGGCGATGTCCACGCCCGCCGCGGTGTCGTCAGCCGGGTTCGCCGAAGGCACAGTCGGCACGGTCTCTCCTCTTGTTCCGGTACTCGGACTCACGCCGCCTCCTTGAGCGGATGTTCGTGGGGGCGGCCGAGAGCACGGAGCGCCGCGCCCGCGGCGGTGAAACCGCTGCGTACGGCGCCCTCCATGGTCGCAGGCCAGCCGGTGGCCGTCCACGCGCCCGCAAGGTACAGGCCGGGCGCACGGGTGTGCGCGCCGGGACGCAGTCTGCCGACGCCGGGAGCGGGGGCGAAGGTCGCCGTGCGCTCCCGGGTGACGAAGAAGTCGCGTACCCCGGCGTTCCGTGCGGGTGGCAACAGCCGCTCCAGCTCGGGCAGATAGCGCTCGCGCAGCTCGGCCACGGGTGTGTCGATCTCGTCCTCGGCCGCGGACTGGGAGAGCGCCAGATACTGGCCCTCGGTCAGTCCGGCTGCCTCGGTGCGGTCGAACACCCACTGGACGGGGCTGCCGATCGCGGCGAAGAAGGGGCGGCGCAGCACTGTGCGGTCGTAACGGACATGGATGTTGAGGATCGGTGCGGTGCCGATGTCCAGCAGCCGGTCGGGGTCGTCGAGCGCCCCCTCGGGCAACAGGGCATGGGCCTCGCGCTGGGCCACGGCGAGGACCACCGCATCGGCCTGAAGGATCTCACCGTCGGTCGCGACGGACCAGAGGGCGTCGTGAGTGCGGCTGATTCCCCGTACCCGCAGGCCGGTCACGGTACGGACACCGGCCGCCGCGAGGGCCTTGCGGGCGAGGGTGTCGTGGAGTTCGCCCAGCGGCACCCGGGCCCAGCCGATGTCGGCGGCCGAGGGGTCGGAGAGCAGCCCGGTCTTGAAGACCATCGCGGCCAGACCCATGGAGACATGGGGGGCGGTGGCGTTCAGCGTGGCGACGCCGACGAGGTCCCACAGGGCCTCGACGGCGCGCGGGCCCTGGCCGTGGCGGCCGAGCCAGGTGGCGAAGTCGATGCCGTCGAGCGCGGGGTCGGCGGGGTCGAGGCCGCCGAGCGCGAGCGCCGCACGGGCCGCCCCGGCCCGCTCGGCGAGCGAGAGATGGGGGTAGGTCGCGAGGCTGGCGGCCAGATGCAGGGGAACGGGCAGGGCGCTGCGCCGCAGCCGTCCCAGCCGGGCCCCTTCGGGCCTGCGCGGGTCGACGACGGGCACGTCCAACCGGTCCTGCACGGGGGCGAGATGCGCGCCGTCGATCCGGTCCAGGAACCAGCGGTAGGCGGTGCAGCAGCGCAGATACACATGCTGTCCGTTGTCGACGGTCAGCTCGCCGCGCTGGAAGGAGAAGGCGAGGCCGCCGAGCCGGGGCCTGCTCTCCACCAGGGTGACCTCGCTCCCGGCGTCGGCGAGCCGGAGCGCGGCGGTGGTCCCGGCGAGCCCGCCGCCGATCACGACGGCACGGGGGCGCGGGGCGTCGTGGCCGGTCATCGGGGTGCCGCCACGGCGCGCGGGGCGGGGGCCGCGGGGCCGGGCCGCGGGGTCATCACACCCGCCCCCTCGGGGCCGTCAGCCGGCCGATGTGCCGGGCGTCGAGCCCGGAGAGGCCGCGCACGGCCACATACGCCTTCTCCCGGCCCGGGAGCGAGACCCGGCCGCGCAGCACGGCCCCGGGGTCGCGCTCGATCCGGTCGAGGAGACGGCGGTAGATCCCGGCCATGGCGGCGACGCAGGCGCCGCTGCGCCGGTCGAGCAGGGGCAGCAGCCGGTAGCCCTCGGCGAAGAGGGCGCGGGCGCGCCGCACTTCGTAGTGGACGAGCCCGGCGAAGTCGGACCCGGCGGGCGGGACCGGGGTGTGGAACCCGGCGGAGCAGCCGAATTTGGCGAGGTCGTCGGCGGGCAGATAGGTGCGCCCGTTCGCCGCGTCCTCCCTCAGGTCCCGCAGGATGTTGGTGAGTTGGAGGGCGAGCCCGAGGGTGTCGGCGTACTCGGGGGCCCGCTCGGCGCCCGGGGCGCCGCTCTGGGTGCCGAAGACGCCGAGGGAGAGCCGTCCGATGGCCCCGGCGACACAGCGGCAGTAGGCCCTGAGGTCGTCCCAGGTCTCGTAGGTGGCGCCGCGGACGTCCATGAGCACCCCGTCGATCAGCTCGTCGAGGGCGTCGAGCGGGACGGGGAAGCGGCGCGCGGTGTCGGCGAGGGCCACGGCGACGGGGTCGGTGTCGTCGTCGGCGACGGCCCCGGCGCGGACCCGCGCGAGCAGTTCCCGGGTGGCCTGGAGGCGCTCCCGCTTGGCGGCGGGCGCGAGGGTGCCGTCGCCGATGTCGTCCACCCGGCGCGAGAGCGCGTAGAGCGCCGACATGGCCTGGCGTTTGTCGGTGGGCAGCAGCCGGATGCCATAGGCGAAATTGCGTGCCTGCGCGCCGGTGACGGCCTCGCAGTAGCTGTAGGCGGCCTGCACCGGTGCCGGGGGATGGGTGGTGTGCTCCACGGTCCGGCTCACCTCTCCTTACGCGCTCTGCGCAGTACGGCTCCCACATCGTGCAGAAGTCGCGTCCTTGCTGGTCTGGGCGGTCCGGGCAGAACGTCGTACCCGGCGGCGGCGATGGCGGCCAGCGCCGCCCGGCCACCGCCGACGAAGCCGGCGAGCAGCAGACGCAGCCGGCCGTGGACACTGCCCACCAGCGGGACTCCTTCGTCCAGCAGTCGGTGGGCCCGGTCCGCCTGATAGGCAACGAGGGCGCGGACGGAAGCGTTCCCGGTCGGGGCGGCGAGATCGTTCTCGCTGACGTGGAAGCGTCGCAGGTCCTCGGCGGGGAGGTAGATCCGGTCGCGGGCGAGGTCCTCGCTCACGTCCTGGAGGTGCTCGACGATCTGGAGCGCGGTGCACACCGCGTTCGACCTGCGCAGCCGCTCGGGGGTGAGGGTTCCGCTGACCTGGAGGACGAGAAGGCCCACGGGGTTGGCGGAGAGTTCGCAGTACGCGAGCAGCTCCTCGTAGGTCGCGTAGCGCCGGACGAGCTGGTCCTGCCGGTTGGCCGCGATCAGGCCAAGAAACGGCTCGATGGTGAGGGAACGGTCCCGCACCGGCGAGCGCAGGGCCCGCAGCAGCGGGTGGCGCGGGCCGGGGACGCCGCCGGGGGCGGGGTCGAAGACCCGGCGCAGATCCGCTTCGAGGGCGTCGAGGAGGGCGAGCCGGTCGTCGGCGGCCTCGGGGGGGACCCCCAGCAGCCGGGCGTCGCCGCCGCCGGGGGCGAGGTCGCCGTCGCCGATGTCGTCCACCAGGCGGGCGTAGCCGTAGAGGGCCATGAGGTCATGGCGCCAGGCGCGGGGCAGGAAGAAGGGGGCCACCGGGAAGTTCTCGGCCGTGGCCTGGTCGAGTGTGTGGCGCGTGACGGGGTCCGCGGGGGCCTCGGCAGGCGTCTGACGGGTCTCGGTCATGCGTGGCCGCCGGGTGCGGGGACGGCGAAAGCCTCGCGAAGCTGGAGATCTTTGATCATTGCCGTCACAGCTCCCGTTCTACACTGCCGATCCAATCCATCCTATTTCGGACACGCCGCTGGTCATCAGGACTGCGGGGGGTCCGTCCGCCGGACACGGCATCAGGGATGTATCGCCACACTTACCGCGATTCCATACCCGGTACAGCTTACGTTGCCCCCTGGCCCGGCCTGCGTCCGGGCGGGGTCCTTGCGGCAGCGGCGCGTCAGGGGCGGCCAACCGCGCCCCCCGGGTCCGGACTTGGGCCCCGCGCCACCCCTGCGGGGAGGGGCGGCGGGCCGGACAGGGCCGGGGCCCCGCCCGCACAGTGCGGCGGGGACCCGGCCGGGGAGCCGAAGCGGCCGACGCCCCCGCTCCCGCGGCCCGGCGGCTACTTGCCGGTTTCCTTCTCGTACGCCTTCAGCACCTCGTCGGTGGGGCCGTCCATCAGCAGCTTGCCGTGCTCCAGCCAGAGCACCCGGTCACAGGTGTCCCGGATCGACTTGTTGCTGTGGCTGACCAGGAAGACGGTGCCCGCCTGCTTGCGCAGCTCCCGGATCCGCTGCTCGGAGCGGATCTGGAACTTGCGGTCACCGGTGGCCAGCGCCTCGTCGATCATCAGGACGTCGTGGTCCTTGGCCGCCGCGATGGAGAACCGCAGCCGGGCGCCCATGCCGGAGGAGTACGTGCGCATGGGCAGGGTGATGAAGTCGCCCTTCTCATTGATCCCGGAGAAGTCGACGATCGACTGGTAGCGCTCCCGGATCTGCTCCCGGGACATGCCCATGGCCAGACCGCCGAGGATCACGTTCCGTTCACCGGTGAGATCGTTCATCATGGCCGCGTTCACGCCGAGCAGCGAGGGCTGGCCGTCGGTGTAGACATGGCCGCGCTCGGTGGGCAGCAGCCCGGCTATGGCGCGCAGCAGGGTCGACTTGCCGGAGCCGTTGGTGCCGATCAGCCCGATGGCCTCGCCCCGGTAGGCGGTGAAGGAGACGCCCCGCACAGCGTGCACCTCGCGCATGCCGCGCTGCTTCTGGCCCTTCTTGCCGCGCAGGATGCGGCTGAGGGCCGCGGTGGCGCTGCCCTTGCCCCCGGCGCCGCCGCTCACCCGGTAGACGATGTGCACATCGTCGGCGATGACGGTGGGAATCCGTCCGGTGTTGTTCTCAGCCACGGCCGTACCGCTCCTCCGCCTTCCAGAAATACACAAAACCGAAGACGCCGATCAGCAGCGACCAGCCCAGGGCCAGCGCCCAGACATGGTCCGGCAGGTTCTCCGAGCCATAGCCGTCGATCAGCGCGAAGCGGATCAGGTCCATGTACACGGCGGCGGGGTTCCACTGGAGGATGTCCGCGATCCACGCGGGCTTGTCCTTCAGCATCATCGGGATGGAGAACATCACACCGGACGCGTACATCCAGGTCCGCATGACGAACGGCATGAGCTGGGCCAGGTCGGGCGTCTTGCTGCCGAGCCGGGCCATGATCATCGCGAGCCCGGTGTTGAAGACGAACTGGAGCAGCAGCGCCGGGAGCACCAGCAGCCAGGAGAGCGAGGGGTAGCTGCCGAAGCCGACCACGATCGCCAGCAGCACGACCATCGAGAACAGGAGCTGCTGGAGCTGCTGGAGGGCGAACGAGATGGGCAGCGAGGCGCGCGGGAAATGCAGGGCCCGCACCAGGCCCAGATTGCCGGAGATCGCCCGTACGCCCGACATCACCGAACTCTGGGTGAAGGTGAAGACGAACACACCCGTCACCAGGAACGGCACGAAGACATCGTTCGAGAAACCGTTCTTCGTCCCGAGGATCAGACCGAAGATCAGGTAGTAGACCAGCGCGTTGAGCAGCGGGGTCACCACCTGCCAGAGCTGTCCCAGCTTGGCCTTGCTGTACTGAGCGGTCAGCTTGGCCTGCGAGAACGCCAGGATGAAGTGGCGCCGGCCCCAGAGCTGGCGGATGTACTCGACCAGACCCGGCCGGGCGCCGCTGACCGAAAGACCGTACTTCGCGGCGAGCTGCGCCGGGGACAGACCGTCGTCGGCCGATGGCCGGGCGGTCGTCACGGTCGCTCCGTCGGGGGTTGTGTCACTCACAAGTGGAAACTTTCGTCTTCGAGATGCGCGGCAGTGGGGGCGCGGCCCCGGGCGACGCCGGGAACCCGGAGTGCTCGGGGCCCCAGCTTGTCAGATCACCGGGGACCGGCCCAGTCGGTCCGGGGGCCTCGCGGTCCTCCCCGGCCCGGGGACGGGCCCCTGAGAGGCATCTCCCGCCGGGCAGCGGGCCCGGCGGGGCGAGCCGGCCCCTCCGGACCGGGGAACAAGCCCATGAGAAGCATCTCCCGCCGGGCGGCGGGCCCGGCGGGGCGAGTCACCGAAGCCTGCTGGAGGCCAGGATCGACACCAGGTGCAGCAGGGTCTGGAGCACGGCGATCCCGGCGAGGACCGCGATCCCGAGGCGGGTGAAGAACAGGTCCCCCTGGACCAGGTCGAGCACCGCCATCACCAGGATGAAGAGGCTGGCCTCGATACCGCCGACGAGCCGGTGGAACTTGAGCGCCGCAGCGGCCCGCCGGGCCAGCGCCAGACCGGAGGAGCGGGGCACGGACGCCTCGTCCTTGACGGCGGGCAGTCCGCTGCGGGAGCGGGCCACGTCCACCAGATCGGTCTCGGCCTTGATCAGGATCGCGCCGAGCGCGGCGAGGGTGCCCAGGAAGGCCCACAGCCACGCGGGGTCGCCCGCGCCGAAGAGGTCGGCGCCCCGCAGCCCGAAGCCGATCAGCAGCGCCGCCTCGCAGAGGTAGTGGCCGATCCGGTCGAGGTAGACCCCGGTGATCGAGGTCTGGCCGCGCCAGCGGGCCACCTCGCCGTCGACGCAGTCGAGCAGCAGATAGATCTGGAAGAGCACCGCCGCGAGGATCGCCCCGGTCAGCCCCGGGATCAGCAGGGCGGCGCCGCCTATGACCCCCACCACGATCATGAGGTAGGTGAGCTGGTTGGGGGTGATCCGGGTGTTGACCAGATACGGGTCGCAGCGCAGCGAGATCTCGCGCATGTACAGGCGGCCGGCCCAGTGCTCGCCGCTGCGCCGGTCCTTCACGCCCTCGGGGTGGACGACGGGGCGGAGCTCAGCTACGGATGGTCTTGGCATAGTCGGCGTACGCGTCCCTGATCTGGTCGGTGGTGAGGTCGAGGTGTTCGAGGATGGTGAAGCGGCCGGGCCGGGTCCGCGGCGCGTACTCCACGGCGCGGATGAACTCGTCGACGCCGAAACCGATGTCCTCGGGGAGCACCGGGAGCCCGTGGCGGCGCAGCACATCGGCGAAGAGGCCCGCCTGCTCCGGGGCGCCGCGCAGATGCATGGCGAACGCGGCACCGAGGCCGACCTGCTCGCCGTGGCTGGCCGCGCGCTGCGGGTACAGCAGGTCGAAGGCGTGGCTGATCTCGTGGCAGGCGCCGGAGGACGGCCGGGTGTCCCCGCTGATCGACATCGCGATCCCGGTGAGCACCAGGGCCTCGGCGAGCACGATCAGGAACTCGTCGTCCCCGACACCGCCGGGGTGGCGCAGCACGGACTCGCCCGCGGTGCGGGCCATGGCGGCGGCGAGGCCGTCGACGTTCTCCCCGTTGATCCGCTGGGACAGCTCCCAGTCCGCGAGGGCGGAGAGGTTGGAGACGGTGTCGCCGATGCCGGAGCGGATGTAGCGGGCGGGTGCGTCGCGGATCACATCGAGGTCGATGACCATGGCGATCGGCGAGGGCACCCCGTAGGAGCCGCGCCCGTTGTCGTTGTCCAGGGTGGCGACCGGGGAGCAGATGCCGTCGTGCGCCAGGTTCGTGGCGACCGACACCATCGGCAGCCCGACGCGGGCCGCCGCGTACTTGGTGACGTCGATGATCTTGCCGCCGCCGAGGGCGACGACCGCGTCGTAGTGGCGGCCCCGGATCTCGTCGGCGAGCCGGACGGCCGCGTCGATGGTGCCGTCGGCGACCTCGTACCAGTCGGCTCCGGGCAGCAGCGGGGCCAGCCTGGTCCGCAGCGCCCGGCCCGAGCCGCCGCTGAGGGCGACGGCGAGCTTGCCGGAGGCGGAGATCCGCTGGTCGGCGAGGAGACCGGCCAGATCGTCCAGCGCTCCCGACCGGATGTCGACGACGACCGGCGACGGGATCAGCCGGGTCAGTACTGGCACGCGATCTCACGGCCCTTCGCGAGGTCGTCGTGGTTGTCGATCTCGACCCAGCGGATGTCCCCGATGGGGGCCACGTCGACGGTGTGGCCGCGGTCGACCAGCTCCTGGTAGCCGTCCTCGTAGTAGAGGTCGGGGTCGCGCTCGAAGGTCGCCTTCAGCGCGTCGGCCAGCTCCGCGGCGGCCTCGGGCTCGATCAGGGTGACGCCGATGTACTCGCCGGTCGCGCCCGCGGGGTCCATCAGCTTGGTGATCCGGCGCACACCGCGGCCGTCCGCGCAGATGACCTTCATCTCCTCGTCGGCGAGGGACTTCACCGTGTCGAGAGCGAGGATGATCTTCTTGCCGTCCCCGCGCGCGGCCAGCAGGGTGCGCTCGACGGAGACCGGGTGGACGGTGTCGCCGTTGGCGAGGATGACGCCCCGCTTCAGGACGTCACGGGCGCACCACAGGGAGTAGGCGTTGTTCCACTCCTCGGCCTTGTCGTTCTCGACCAGGGTGAGCTTGATCCCGTAGCGGGCCTCCAGGGCGGCCTGGCGCTCGTACACGGCCTCCTTGCGGTAGCCGACGACGATCGCGGCCTCGGTGAGGCCCACCTCGGCGAAGTTCGCCAGGGTGAGGTCGAGCACGGTCTTGTCGCCGTCCACGGGCACGAGGGCCTTCGGCAGGGTGTCGGTGTAGGGACGCAGACGGCGTCCGGCACCGGCGGCCAGTACGAGGCCGATCATGCGAGTTCTCCTTCGTCGTGTACGGCGGGTGCCCCGGAGGACACCCAGAAGCGGACGCTCTCCACCAGCACCACGAGCGCGACGGCGGCGGCCAGGGCGGTGAGCGCCCAGCGGAAGTCCGGGGCGGCGACGAGGGCGGCCAGCAGGGTGACGGCCAGGACTCGGCCCTCGTGCCCGCCGATCACCCGCACCAGCCACCGGGGCGGCGCTCCGGTGCCTCCCCGGATGCGGTAGACCGTGTCGTAGTGATGGTAGGCGACCGCGGCCACCAGCCCGAAGGCCGCCGGGAGCGCGCCCGGGGCGTCCGCGCGGGCGGCGAGCGCCAGGACCGTGCCGTACTCGGCGGCCCGGAAGAACGGGGGGACCAGCCAGTCGAGGGCGCCCTTCAGCGGGCGGGCGACGGCGATCCCCGAGGTCAGGACGTACACCGCGGCGGCGGCGAGCGGCCAGGGGGAGCCGAAGTCGGCGAGGGCGGCCGTCGCGGTCACCGCGACGGCGCCCAGCAGGGCGATGACGGGGGCGGCCAGGGCGGGCAGCCTGCGGGCGAGCGGGGCGGTGACCCGGGCGACGGCCCCGGCGAGCGGGCCGGAGTCCGCGAGGTCGGCGAGGGCCTGTGCGGCGCGGTCCGTCCGCACGGCCTTGCGGGTCACCGAGCGCAGCAGCCGCCCGGCGGTGGTGTAGCAGGCGGCGAAGCCGCAGCCGATGAGCAGGGCCCAGAAGACGATCCGGGGCGTGGTCAGGGCCGTCAGCACGGCGATCATGGCCCAGCGCTCGCCGATCGGCAGCACGATCATGCGGCGGACCCAGACCGTCCAGCCCACGCTGTCGAGCCGACCGGAGAGGGCGGCGGTGGGGCTGGTGTTGGCGACGGCGTCATGGTTGGCCTCGTTGAACGAGAAGTCCACGACATGCCGGCAGGTCTGGAGCACCATCGCGCCGAGCGCCAGGGCCCAGACGTCGTCGCCGCCCCGGGCGGCCCCGAGGGCGAGGCCCGCGTAGTAGGCGTACTCCTTGGCGCGGTCGAAGGTGGCGTCCAGCCAGGCGCCCATCGTCGAGTACTGGAGGGAGTAGCGGGCGAGCTGCCCGTCCGTGCAGTCCAGGACGAAGGAGACGATCAGGAGCACCCCGGCGGCGACATAGCCGCCGCGGGTGCCGGTGGCCGCGCAGCCCGCCGCGATCAGCGCGGTGAACAGGGAGGCCGTGGTGACCTGGTTGGGGGTGAGGCCCCGGCGGGCGCACCAGCGCGCGATGTAGCGCGAGTAGGGGCTGACGCCGTACGTGGTGAAGAAGCCGTCGCGGGCCTTGACCGCGGAGCGCAGCCGCACGGCCTCGTCGTCGACGGCGGCGACGGCGGCGACGGCCTCCTCGCGGGACCCGTCGTCGCCGGGCACGGTCGCGACCAGGGAGCCCAGCTCCGGGTGGTGCACGGCGGTCCCGGAGTCGGCCAGGGCCCCGGCGAGGGTGTCGGGCAGCACCCCGGCCCCGGCGGGGCCGGTGGCGGCCCCGGCGAGGGCGCGGGTCAGCGCCCCGCGGGCCTCGGGGCGCGCGGTGAGCGCGCCGGGGACGGCGGCGGCCGGGAAGCGGGGGTCGGTGAGGGCGAGCCGCAGCGCGTGGACGTGGCCCACGAAGCGGGTGTCCACGACGGCGACCCGGTCGGCCGCGGGGGCGGCGGCGATCAGCGCGGCGGTCTCCTCGGCGCCCGGGGAGACCCGTACGTCGAAGCCCAGCGACCGCAGATCGCCCTCAAGCGACGAACCGGGCACGGGCGGACCGGTGAGGATGGCGGTCGACAGACGAACTCACTCCTTGGGACCGAGGGTGTGGGCGCGCGGCGGCCCGGCCCGAGGACATGGGCGGCGGCACGTCGGCGAAGGCTTCGGCAGAGGCTATCGGATGCGCTGGGGCGGGAACCCACGGGCCGTTTCACTGCCCTGCGGGCCCCGCGGCTGTAGATCATCATCGTCGATCACCGCTTCCCCGGCAAAACCCGCGCCGTCCTCTCCCCCGGAGGACCGTGCCCGCCTCCGGCGCCGGACGGCCGTCTCCCCGCGGCGGGGGCCCACCCGATGCGGGCTGGCGCCGTCCGTCTCCCACCGGGCGGGAGTGTGCCCGCTTCCCGCAGTGGAGCCCCTGACGGGACCCGAGGCGTCCGTCCCCCACCGGACGGCACTGTGCCCACTCCCCGCACCCGGGCGGGCCGTCTCCCCACGCCGGGGGCCCACCCGATACGGGCCGGGGCCGTCTCTCCCACCGGGCGGGACGGTGCCCACTTCCGGCACCGGGACGGCCCGGCCCCGTGGTGGGGGGTGCAGGGTCGTCCCCGGAAGGGACCGGCGGAGAACCGCCCGCGTCCAGACATCGGACGTCCGGTCTGCCGGCCCTGAGGAGTCGAGCCCGGAGGCCCCCACATCCCGCACGGTGGGTCCGCCGGCACCCCGACCGCCCCTGGGCACAGGCGGACCCGCACAAAACAAGCCCGTCCGGCGTTTGAGGACGGACCCCGCACCAGCGGAAAGCCTCACGCGCAAGCCGACCGCCCCCGCGCAGCCCCGTCGTCGGGGGCCAGCCCCCGAACCCCCGCTCCTCAATCGCCGGAGAGGCTGAAATTCGGGCACCCCCACGACGCTGAACACGCGCAGGCCAAGCCCCACCGTCAGGGACTCGGCGCGACGGCCCCCACGCCGCAGGATCTAGGCTGGCGGTCATGACTTGGCTGATCACAGGTGGAGCGGGCTACATCGGCGCGCATGTGGCGCACGCGATGACACAGGCGGGCGAGGCGGTGGTCGTCCTGGACGACCTGTCGTCGGGTGTCGCCGGGCGGCTCCCCGCCGGAGTCCCGCTGGTGCGGGGCGGGATCGGGGACCGCCCCGCCCTGGACCGGGTCCTCGCCGAGCACCGGATCACCGGCGTGGTCCACCTGGCGGCCCGCAAGCAGGTCGGCGAGTCGGTGGCGCAGCCACTGCGCTACTACCGGGAGAACGTGCACGGACTGACCGTCCTCCTCGAAGCCGTGGTCGCGGCGGACGTCCGCACCTTCGTCTTCTCCTCCTCGGCCGCGGTCTACGGGGTCCCCGATCAGACCCTGATCGCGGAGTCGGCCCCCTGCGCGCCGATCAACCCGTACGGGGAGACCAAGCTGGCCGGCGAGTGGCTGGTGCGCGCCACCGGCCGGGCGCACGGGCTGGCGACGGCCTGTCTGCGCTACTTCAACGTCGCCGGCGCGGCCCGGCCCGAGCTGGCGGACACCGGTGTCTTCAACATCATCCCGATGTTCTTCGACCGGATCACCCGCGGCGAGGAGCCGAGGATCTTCGGCGACGACTATCCGACGCCCGACGGCACCTGTATCCGCGACTACATCCATGTCGCCGATCTCGCCGACGCGCATCTGGCCGTGGCCCGCCGGCTGGCGGACGGGGAGCGGCCCGGCGATCTCACCGTGAACATCGGGCGCGGCGAGGGTGTCTCGGTGCGGGAGCTGGCCTCCCTGGTGGGCGAGGTCACCGGGGTGCCGCTGAAGCCGGTCGTCGAGCCGCGCCGCCCGGGGGACGCCGCGCGGGCGGTCGCCTCCGTGGAGCTGATCGCCCGGGAGCTGGGGTGGTCGGCCTCGTACGGGGTGCGCGAGATGGTCGAGTCGGCCTGGGAGGGCTGGTGTCTGCGCCACCCCGGGGCCGCGGCCCGCGGTGACCGCCCATGACCGTCCGTGACCAACCGCACCGGCCGGACACGGGGGACGGCCGGACGCCGGGCCTGAGCGGCGACCGGCCCCGCGGCCGGGGGCGTACCGGGTGCGCCCAGCGCGCCGGGCGCGCTCCGCACCAGGGGCGCGCACCCCTCGCCGCGATCCGTACAAACGTCTGACCTGCGGATCGTTTCCGCAGGTCAGGGGTAATGACAACGGTGTTCAGTGCCGTGTTGCCCATACCCCCCTCCCGTAGTTCACTGGGGTCTCGTCAGAGCGGTTCCCGCGACGATCCGGAGGCATTTCATGGGGGCTGGGCACGATCACGGACACAGCCACGGAGGGTCCCTTCCCACGGGCACCGCGGCCGCCGCCTACAAGGGGCGGCTGCGGATCGCACTGACCATCACCCTGAGTGTGATGGTGCTGGAGATCGTCGGCGGCTTTGTGACGGGCTCCCTCGCCCTCGTCGCCGACGCGGCCCATATGGCGACGGACGCCATCGGGCTCGGCATGGCGCTGCTGGCGATCCACTTCGCCAACCGCCCGGCGAGCGTCAACCGGACCTTCGGGTTCGCGCGGGCCGAGATACTCGCGGCGCTCGCCAACTGTCTGCTGCTGTTCGGCGTCGGTACCTATGTGGTCTTCGAGGCGGTGCAGCGCTTCATCACCCCGACCCAGACCGAGGGCGGGCTGACGATCGTCTTCGCGCTGGTCGGCCTGGTCGCGAACGTGATCTCGCTCTCGCTGCTGATGCGCGGGCAGAAGGACAGCCTCAATGTGCGCGGCGCCTATCTGGAGGTGCTGAACGACGCCCTCGGCTCGGTCGCCGTCCTGGTCTCGGCCACGATCATCCTCACCACCGGCTGGCAGGCGGCCGACCCCATCGCCTCGATCGTGATCGGCCTGATGATCGTCCCGCGTACGGTGAAGCTGCTGCGGGAGACGGTGAACGTCCTGCTGGAGGCGGCCCCCAAGGGCGTCGACATGGCCGAGGTCCGCACCCATATCCTGGAGCTGCCCGGGGTGGAGGACGTCCACGACCTCCACGCCTGGACGATCACCTCCGGCATGCCGGTGCTCTCGGCTCATGTGGTGGTCAGTCCGGGCATCCTGGACTCGGTCGGCCACGAGAAGATGCTGCACGACCTCCAGGAGTGCCTGGGGGACCACTTCGACGTCGCGCACTGCACCTTCCAGCTCGAACCGGCCGGACACGCCGCGCACGAAGCGGGGCTCTGCCACTGAGGGCCTCGCCGCCGGGGCCGGGCGGGGGGCGGCGTCGGAGTCCTGTTCGATGTCCTGTTCGATCATGATCCGGGCCGTGGACCCGGTGTCCGATCCGGGCTCCCGGGGGATGGTTCCCCGGGGGTCCGCCTGGGCACGATCCGGTAGTCCGCCGGGCCGTCGCGACGGAGCCGACGGCGCGGGCCGGGACATGCCAGGGTCTGCGGAGTGCGGACAAAGCAGTTGTGTACGGCAGACTGATCAGGCCCACAGGGCGAGACCACAGCGAAGGATGGTTATGCCGACCTCACCGACCTCACCGACCGCCGCGAACAGCGTGTCGAACGGCACTTCGAACGATGTGCCGGACGGCGCCGCGCGGGAGATCCTGCTCGAACTGGTCGATGAGCACGGGACCACGATCGGCACCGCGGAGAAGCTGGCCGCCCATCAGCCCCCGGGGCTGCTGCACCGCGCCTTCTCGGTCTTCCTCTTCGACGACCGCGGACGGCTGCTGCTCCAGCAGCGCGCACTGGGGAAGTACCACTCCCCCGGCGTCTGGTCGAACACCTGCTGCGGCCACCCCTACCCGGGTGAGGCCCCCTTCGCGGCGGCGGCCCGGCGCACCCATGAGGAGCTGGGGATCTCGCCCGCGCTGCTGGCGGAGGCGGGCACGGTCCGCTACAACCACCCGGACCCGGATTCCGGCCTGGTGGAGCAGGAGTACAACCACCTCTTCGTCGGGCTGGTGCAGGCGTCGCCCGAGCCGGACCCGGAGGAGGTCGGCGGGACGGTCTTCGTGACCCCCGGCGAGCTGGCCGAGCGGCATGCCGCGGCGCCGTTCTCGTCCTGGTTCATGACGGTCCTGGACGCGGCCCGTCCGGCGATCAGGGAGCTGACGGGCCCCTCCGGCGGCTGGTAGCCGGGGCCCGGGGCGGGGGCCTTCGGGGGTCAGGCGAGTTTGAGCGGCAGCTCGGCCCAGACGGCCTTGCCGCCGTTCGCGGTGCGCTCCACGTCGCACCGGCCGCCCGCCTCCAGCGTGATCTCCCGGACGAGCAGCAGACCGCGGCCCCCGGTCTGCCCGCCGTCGGTCTCCACCGCCCGGGGGCGGTAGGGGTGGCGGTCCTCGACGGAGATCCGGATCCAGCCGCCCCGTACGGCGACCTCGACGGTGGCCTCGGGCGAGACCACGGCCGCGTGCCGTACGGCGTTGGTCACCAGCTCGGAGACGATCAGCAGCACCCCCGCCTCGATGTCCTCCTGGAGGGGTAAGCCCTCCCCGCGCAGCACTCCCCGGACGGCGGCGCGGGCCCGGGGCACCGACACCTCGATCGTGGGGACGGTGAAGCGCCAGACTCCGTCGTAGGACAGTGGCCGAACGGGTACGCTCCCGCGGCTCTCCATGAATCCGGCACCCACTCTCTGCTCGACCGTCACGGACCATCGGAGCACCAGTGTTGGCGGGGAGTCGGTCCGCGCCAGGTGACTGAACGCAAGTCAGCGTCAATCGACGGCTTCTGACCGGGTGCGTATGACAGAGGCGCTTGCGCGACTCATCCTGATCCGCTTGCGGCCGTTCGCCCGGGTATGCGGCACTGACCCCGTCTGCCCCGGCCCCGGGGCACCCGGCTTCCGGGGCCGGGGCGGAGGTCCGGCCCGGCCCCGGGGGACGCGTCCGGACCGGACGCGCGGGGTGTCTCAGTAGGTCCGGCCGGGTGGCTCGCCCTCGGCGACCATGCCGACGATCCGGCGTCCGCCGACCCCGATCGCGATCAGCCCGAGCCCGTCGAAGAGCAGCGCCAGCGAGAAGAAGAGCCCAAGGACATAACGGCTGCTCTCGGGCCAGTTCGCGAGCACCAGGATGCCCAGCAGCAGTCCCACGGCGCCCTGGAAGAGCATCCAGCCGAACTGCGGTCCCCGTACCACCAGACTGCCCACCAGCCGGAACAGGCCACCGGTCAGGAAGAGCAGGGCGGCGAAGAGGGTCAGGGCCTCGGCCGACCCCCGGGGATGCAGGATCACCACCACACCGGCCGCGATGTTCAGGGCGGCGACCACCACCGCCAGCCAGAAGTAGTCGCTGCCCCGGGACTCGATCGCGTGCACCAGGCCGACCAGCCCGCCGATCAGCAGCAGCCAGCCGAAGAGCAGCATCGAGGTCAGGGTGGCGAACCCGGTGTAGACGAGGCCGACGACACCGGCGATCACCAGGATCACTCCGAGGGTGGCCAGCAGGCCGAAGCTGCGCTTCAGCTTCCGGGGCTCCGTACTGGTACCGGCCATCGCTTCCTCCTCGCCGCACCCCCCTCGTATCCGCCCCATCCTTGATCGTAGATCCGCCGGCGCCGGATAGCATCCGGCGCATGGAGCGGAGCGGGGAGCACGCGGCGGAGCGGGACACCGGGCGGGGCCGGCCGGGCGGGGCGGCGGACGGGGCGGGGCCGCCGCGGCTGACGCACACCGTCACGGACGGGGTCGCCACCGTCGTGATCAGCAACCCGGCCAAACGGAACGCGATGACCGCGGCGATGTGGCGGGCGCTGCCGGAGCTGCTGGACGCGCTCGCCGCCGACCCCGCGGTGCGGGTGCTGGTGCTGACCGGCGACGGGGAGACCTTCTGCGCGGGCGCGGACATCGCCTCGCTGCGGGAGCCCGGCCCCTCCCCGCGGGAGCTGGCCGTGCTCGCCGAGGAGGCGCTGGCCGCGTTCCCCCGGCCGACGCTCGCGGCGGTGCGCGGCCACTGCGCGGGCGGCGGCTGCCAGCTCGCGGCGGCCTGCGATCTGCGGTTCGCCGAGGAGGGGGCGCTCTTCGCGGTGCCCCCGGCCCGGCTCGGTGTGGTCTACCCGCCCTCCGCCGTCCGGCGGCTGGTCGCGCTCACGGGACCGTCGACCGCGAAGTATCTGCTGTTCTCGGGGGAGCCGGTCGACACCGCGCGGGCGCTGCGCACCGGTCTGGTGGACGAGGTGCTGCCGCCCGGCGGGCTGGCCGGGCGGGTCGCCGCGTTCACGGCCGTCCTCACCCGGCGTTCCCTGCTGACGCAGACGGCGGCCAAGGAGTTCGTGGCGGGGGACGTACCGCCGGGGCGGGCCGCGTACTGGGAGCGTCAGGCGCGGGAGCAGGCGGAGCCCGGCGGTGACACCGCCGAGGGGGTCGCGGCCTTCCTGGAGCGCCGGACGCCCCGCTTCACCTGGACCGGGCCCGGCGACTGAGCCGCCGCCGGGCGTCGGCCCCGGGGGACGCGGGCCCGGCTCCCCCGCCGGACCCGCGCCCCCCGTCCCTCAGCTCCCGGTCCGGTCCGTCTCCGCCCATCCGGCCCGCACCCGGGCGACGACCGCGGCCGGGGCCCGGTCGGGCGAACCGGCGTCATAGGGAGGCTGCGGGTCGTACTCCGTCAGGAGCTGCATCTGCTGGGCCAGTTCGTCGCCACCGATCCGGGCCAGCAGATGCAGGGCCATGTCGATGCCGGAGGACACCCCGGCCGCGGTGACGTACTTCCCGTCGAAGACGACCCGCTCACCGGTCGGTTCGGCCCCGAACGGCACCAGTTCGTCCAGGGTGGGCCAGTACGAGGTCGCCCGGCGGCCCGCCAGCAGCCCGGCGGCGGCGAGGATGTGCGAGCCGGTGCAGACGGACGTGGTCCAGGTGGTGGCGGCGTCGGCGGTCCGCACCCAGTCGAGGATCTCCTCGTCCCGCATGACCTCCCGCGAACCGGGCCCACCGGGCACCAGCACGATGTCGGGCGCGGTCACCTCGGCGAGGGCCGCGTCGGCGACGAGCGCGACCGATCCCTGATCGCCCCGGACCGGACCGGGCCGCCGGGCGACGAAGACGGTCTCGACGCCGGGGGCGCGGCCGAGGAGTTCGTAGGGGCCGATGGCGTCGAGCGTGGTGAAGCGGTCGTAGAGCAGAACGGCAATCTGCATGACATGTCCTTTCGACGGGATCAACGAGTTCAACGGGACGGCCGGGCACAGGGGCCCGGCCCCGTTCTGTCCGGGCCGGGGAGCCGGATGGTCCGGCCCAACCTGGACAGAGCGGAGTGTGAGGGCCGCGCGGCGGGTCGCGGCCGAGCCCCCGGCGGACCGCCGCGCCCCGCCGGGGAGTGCCGTCGCCGGCGGGGTCCGCCCGGAGCGCGGTCGCCCCGAAGCCCAAGCCGGAAGAGCGTCCCCCGGAGCGCGGGCACCGGGGCACGGCGTGTGCGGACGCACCAGCGGTGGCGGAGGTACCGGCCGGGCCGCCGGGCCCGGGGGCGGCCACGGCTCGCGGGGGCGCTGAACGCGCTGGGGCGGGCCCGGCGGACCGCCTCACCGGTGCTGCGGGCGGCCGGACTCCGGAGCGCCCGCTTCCGCCGCTGGCACGGGTCACGTTCCGGCGGGGCGCGGAAGCCGATGACGGGGTGGCGGACACCGACGCGGGCGCTCCGGGCAGGAGTGTTCCCGGCGGGGGCCTTCCGGCCGGGCCGCCGCCGCTCCATCGGCGACCGGCCGTGACGAACCCCTTCCGCCGGGGGCGGCGGGACGTGTGACCGTCCGGGCACCGCCGGGCCCGCGCCCCGCCGGGGAGTGCCGTCACGGTGGCGGGAGCCGCCCCCTCGTTCCGCCGCGCCCGGGGCAGGCCCCTGCCGCAGAGGCGGCCACCGCGCACCGGGGCGCCGGACGATCCGGACGGCGGGGCCCGGCACTCCCTCGCGGAGGAGCGGGTCCCGCGGCGAAGGAGGCCGCCGGACCACCACGGCTTCATCCGCGACCGGCGGCGACGGACACACCGGGCCGCCCCTTCGCTCCGCCGGGGGCGGCGCGGAGGAGAGGGCGGCAGGACGCCTGCGCGTCCGGGGCGGGGAGGGCGCCGGCGGCACGGGCTAGTACCCGCCCGCGGGCGGGCGGAAGCGGCGGCGGTACTCGGCGGGCGGGGTGCCCAGGGTCTTCACGAAGGCGCGGCGCATCGCCTCGGGCGTGCCGTAGCCGCAGGCGCGGGAGATCTCCTCCACACCGCCGCCGGTGTCCTCCAGGAGCCGCCGGGCGTGTTCCAGGCGGACGCGTTCGGCGTACCGCCCGGGGGTCACCCCGGTCTCCGCCCGGAAGGCGCGCGTGAAGTGCCGGGGCGACAGCGCGGCGCGGGCGGCCAGCGCCGGTACGGACAGATCGGCCGCGGGGTGCTCGGCGATCCAGCGCTGGACCTCCCGCAGCGGCTCGCGGCGCGCGGTCTGCGCGGCGAGCTGGGCGCTGAACTGGGCCTGGTTTCCCGGGCGCCGCAGAAAGACCACCAGGTGGCGGGCGACGGCGAGGGCGGCGTCGCGCCCGTGGTCCTCCTCGACCAGCGCGAGCGCGAGGTCGATGCCCGCGGTCACCCCGGCGGAGGTGGCGACCCTGCCATCCCGTATGAAGATCGGATCGGGGTCGACCGCGACCTCGGGATGGGCGCGGGCGAGGAGTTCGCAGGCGGCCCAGTGGGTGGTGGCCCGGTGGCCGTCGAGCAGCCCGGCGGCGGCGAGCAGCAGGGAACCCGTGCAGACGGCGACCAGGCGTTCGGCGCGCGGGCCGTGCGTACGCAGCCAGTCGATCAGCGCCGGGTCGGCGGTCCGGGTGCCCTCGCCGCCGGGGACCAGGAGGGTGTGCGGACGGGGCGCGGCGCCGAGCGGCCCGTCCGGTACGAGGGTGAGACCGCTGGTGGTGCGGACCGGGCCGCCGTCGAGGGTGGCGGTGCGCACGGGGTACGCGCCGGGGTCGCCCACAGCGCGCCCCGCTCCGGTGAACACCTCGACGGGGCCGGTCACATCGAGGCTCTGGACATCGTCGAACAGCACGACAAGCACGGATCGCTCGTTCATGCGGGCCATCCTTCCGGGGGGACCGGGATGGCGGCAATGACGGGGAACCCACTCTTCGCGCCATACCGCCGGGGACGGGCGCGCGGGCGCGGAACGGGCCGGTCCCGCCGTCCGCGCGACGGCGTCCGGGACAGCCGCGCCCGGCCCGGCCCGGGCGCGGCGCGCGGCGGGCGACATCCCGGCACACCGGGGCGGACGCGACACGCGCCGGGTCCACCCGGCACAATGCACTCTCCAGCACAGCCAGCAGGGAAGGCGAGTCGGGGAATCGTGACGACGTCCATCGAAGGCAGGATCGCCGAGGAGCTCGGGGTACGGGAGCGGCAGGTCAGGGCCGCCGTCGAACTCCTCGACGGCGGTTCGACCGTGCCGTTCATCGCCCGGTACCGCAAAGAGGCGACCGAGATGCTCGACGACGCGCAGTTGCGCACGCTGGAGGAGCGGCTGCGCTATCTGCGGGAGCTGGAGGACCGGCGCGCCACGATCCTGGAGTCGGTGCGCGAGCAGGGGAAGCTGGACGGGGAGCTGGAGGCCCGTATCCGGGCCGCCGACACCAAGGCCCGGCTGGAGGACATCTATCTCCCCTTCAAGCCCAAGCGCCGCACCAAGGCGCAGATCGCGCGCGAGGCCGGTCTGGAGCCGCTGGCGGACGGGCTGCTCGGGGACCCCTCGGTGGAGCCGGCGGCGGCGGCCGCCGCCTTCGTGGACGCGGACCGGGGGGTCGCCGACCCGGCCGCCGCGCTGGAGGGCGCACGGGCCATTCTGGCCGAGCGGTTCTCCGAGGACGCCGACCTCATCGGCGAACTGCGGGAGCGGATGTGGACCCGGGGCCGCCTCGCGGCGAAGGTGCGTGAGGGCAAGGAGGAGGCGGGCGCCAAGTTCGCCGACTACTTCGACTTCGCCGAGCCGTTCACGGAGCTGCCCTCGCACCGGGTGCTCGCGCTGCTGCGGGGCGAGAAGGAGGACGTCCTCGATCTGGTCCTGGACCCGGAGCCCGCGGCGGAACGGGCGGCCGAGGGGGCACCGTCCGGCTACGAGGCCGCCGTGGCCCACCGCTTCGGCGTCGCCGACCGGGGGCGCCCCGGCGACGCCTGGCTCCGGGACACCGTCCGCTGGGCCTGGCGCACCCGCGTCCTGGTCCACCTCGGCATCGATCTGCGGCTGCGGCTGCGGACGGCGGCGGAGGACGAGGCGGTCCGGGTCTTCGCGGCGAACCTGCGGGACCTGCTGCTCGCCGCGCCCGCCGGGACCCGGGCCACGCTGGGGCTCGACCCCGGTTTCCGTACCGGGGTGAAGGTCGCCGTCGTGGACGCGACCGGCAAGGTGGTGGCCACCGACACCATCCATCCGCACGTCCCGGCGAACCGGTGGGACGAGTCGCTGGCGACGCTCGCCCGGCTGGCCCGGGAGCACTCCGTCGAGCTGGTCGCGATCGGCAACGGCACGGCCTCCCGGGAGACCGACCGGCTCGCGGCCGAACTGCTCGCGCGCCACCCGGAGCTGAAGCTCACC
Source organism: Streptomyces clavuligerus (assembly GCF_005519465.1). Taxonomy (NCBI): domain Bacteria; kingdom Bacillati; phylum Actinomycetota; class Actinomycetes; order Kitasatosporales; family Streptomycetaceae; genus Streptomyces; species Streptomyces clavuligerus. The sequence continues at coordinate 612,217 of NZ_CP027858.1, forward strand.
AAGGTGATAGTCTCGGAGGCGGGCGCCTCGGTGTACTCGGCGTCCGCGTTCGCCTCGCAGGAGCTGCCGGGGCTCGATGTCTCGCTGCGCGGCGCGGTCTCCATCGCGCGCAGGCTCCAGGACCCGCTGGCCGAGCTGGTGAAGATCGACCCCAGGTCGATCGGGGTGGGGCAGTACCAGCACGACCTGTCCGAGGTGAAGCTGTCGCGCTCGCTGGACGCGGTCGTCGAGGACTGTGTGAACGGGGTCGGGGTGGACGTGAACACGGCGTCGGCCCCGCTGCTGGCCCGGGTCTCCGGCATCAGCGCCGGGCTGGCCGAGAACATCGTCACCCATCGGGACACCCATGGCCCGTTCCGCTCCCGGCGGGGTCTCAAGGACGTGTCCCGGCTGGGTCCGAAGGCGTACGAGCAGTGCGCGGGCTTTCTGCGCATCCGGGGCGGGGACGACCCGCTGGACGCGTCGAGCGTGCACCCGGAGGCGTATCCGGTGGTGCGGCGGATGGTGAAGCGGACGGGTGGCGAGGTCGCGGCGCTGATCGGCAACGCCGGGACGCTGCGGTCGCTGCGGCCCGAGGAGTTCGTGGACGAGACCTTCGGGCTGCCGACGGTGACGGACATCCTGCGGGAGCTGGAGAAGCCGGGGCGCGACCCGCGTCCCGCGTTCCGCACGGCCTCGTTCAAGGAGGGCGTGGAGAAGATCGGGGACCTGGCGCCCGGGATGGTGCTGGAGGGGGTCGTCACCAATGTGGCGGCGTTCGGGGCGTTCGTGGACATCGGGGTGCACCAGGACGGTCTGGTGCATGTGTCCGCGATGTCGAAGACCTTTGTGAAGGACCCCCGGGACGTGGTGAAGCCGGGGGACGTCGTGAAGGTGAAGGTGCTCGACGTCGATGTCCCGCGGAAGCGGATCTCGCTGACGCTCCGGCTGGACGACGAGGCCGCCGCCGGTGGTGGCGGTGGTGAACGTGCGCAGCAGCGCCGGGGCGAGCGGCAGCAGCAGCGTCCGCAGAAGGAGCGCGGCGGACGTCCGCAGCAGCGCCGGGGCGAGGGGCGGCAGGCCCCGCCCCCGGCGAACAGCGCCATGGCCGACGCCCTGCGCCGGGCGGGTCTGACCTGAGCGGTCCCCCGGTGTCCGGCGGCCCCTGACAGCCCGTGGGGTCAGGGGGCCGCCGCCGGGGTCACCAGGACCTGGCCGAGGGTCCGGGCCACCAGGAAGGCCCGGTCGCGGGCGCGGACGGTGCCGGGGTCCAGCGGGATCCGGTGGTGCCCGGGCGGCAGGGTGCCGTCGAAGAGGGTCCGGCCCCGGGTGCGGTGGACGCGGTCCGGCCGATAGGCGGTCAGCCGCACCCGGCAGGCAGAGGCCACGTCCACGCCCGCCCCGCCGGGCCCGGCCGTCAGCCCGCCCAGCCGCCGCACCGCGCACGGCCGCCGGTCCAGCGCCTCCTCGATCTGCGCGAGCAGCAGCGGGACGACCGGGGCGAGCCCGTCGACGCACACGGCCCCGGCGCCCGCCGCCGCGAGGAGGTCCCGGACGGCGGCGCGCTCCCCGGGGGCGGCCGTGGGGCCGAGGACCACGGCCCCGTAGGAGCGCAGCCCGGCGGCGGGAATCCGCCCGGCGTCCGCCGCGTCCCGGGCGGTGTCGGCCCGTACGCCCTGGGGCCGCAGCGCGGCGGCGAGCCGGGTGAGGTGCCGGGCGCGCTCCCCGATCAGCAGGACCCGCGGGAGTCCCGCGCCGTCCCCGGCCGGGTCGGCCAGCAGTTCCGTCAGTGTGGCGCGGTACTCCTCCGGCCGGAAGCGGAACGGTCCCACCTGCGCGTACCCCTCCCGTTCCAGATCCACCGGCTCGTCGGTCTGCCAGGCGAAGTCCCGCCAGATCACGGCGGAGTCGGCGCGTTCGACGACGGCGGTGACCGCGCCGCAGCCCAGGGAGGCGCAGTCGGAGCAGGCGTAGATCACCCGCCGTCCGCCGCCGAGGAGGGCGGGGGTCCCGGGCAGCAGGCGCGCGATCTCGGCCCGGGGGATCGCCGGGGGCAGGTCGGCGGCGAGCGGGGAGACGGCGTCCCCCGCGCTGAGCCGGACGAGCAGGGGCAGGCCGTCGACGACGAAGTCCAGCCGGTCCGGCGGGCCCGGCGGGCCCGGGTCCGCGGGCGCGGCCGGGGTGCCGTCCGGCGGGAATCCCCCGGTCCGCACCGCCGGTGCCAGTCCGAAGCTCGCGTATTCGGCAGACATATGCCGAGTATCCCCGTCGGCCACCTGTTCCGAACGCGCGGCGCGGCGTTCGCTACGGTCTCGGTATGACCGGTGAGGTGATCGTGGTGGGGGGCGGCGTCAGCGGGCTGACGACCGCCGTCGTCCTGGCCGAACAGGGCCACCGGGTGCGGGTGCGGACCCGGGAGCCCGCGGAGCTGACGACGTCCGCGGTGGCGGGCGGGTTGTGGCTGCCGTACCGGATCGAGCCCGGGGAGCAGGTCGCGCGGTGGTCGGTGGAGTCGTTCGCGGTGTACGAGGAGTGCGCGGCCGACCCGGGGACCACCGGGGTGCGGATGGTCCCGGGGGTCCTGGCGGGCCAGTCCCCCGACTCCCTGGGGGCGTGGGCGCGGCAGGTCGGCGGGGTGCGGACGGCACGGTCCGGGGAGCTGCGCGGCGCCCACCCGCGGGGGGCGCGGGCGCGGCTGCCGCTGATCGACATGCCCGCCCATCTGGGGTGGCTGCGGCGGCGGCTCGAAGCGGCGGGCGGCGCGGTCGAGTCCCGGGCCGTCGGCTCGCTGACGGAGGCCGCCGCGACGGCGGCCACGGTGGTGAACTGCACGGGGCTGGCCGCCCGGGAGCTGGTGCCCGATCCGGGGGTGCGCCCGCTGCGGGGCCAGTTGGTGCTGGTGGAGAACCCCGGCGTCACCGAGTGGTTCTGTCTGGAGGACGAGGCCGAGGAGGCCGCGTCCCTCAGTACCTATCTGCTGCCGCAGCCGGGGCGGCTGGTCCTGGGCGGGACGGTGGAGGACGGCGACCGGCGGCTGGAGCCCGACCCGGCGACGGCGGCGGCGATCGTGGCGCGCTGCGCCCGCTTCTTCCCCGGGGTGGCGAAGGCCCGGGTGCTGGGCCACCGGGTGGGGCTGCGCCCGCTCCGCCCGGCGGGGGTGCGGATCGGGGCGGAGCCGCTGCCGGGCGGGGGGCTGCTGGTGCACAACTACGGTCACGGCGGTGCGGGGGTGACGGTCGCCTGGGGCTGTGCGCGGGCGGCGGCGGCGCTGGTGCCCGCGGCCTGAGCCCGGCTGGGCCCGCCCGTGCCCGCGGTCCGGGGCCGGGTCCGGCCTGTGCCCGGCCTGTACCGGCCTGTGTGCCCGCCGCTCGGACACGGCGGGCACCCGGGGCCGGGCGGAGGGCCTTTCAGCGGGGGCCCACCGGGTCGCGGCCGTCCTCCGGTCCGGTGCCGGGCCCGATCCGGATCTCGAAGTCCCCGTCGTACTGCTCATGCCCCGCGATCACCGCGGACTCGATGACCTCCACGCCCATCTCGCTCCGGACGATCAGCGGGTCGTGCCGCAGATCGCGCATCAGGGCCACGCACATGCCCACCATCACGACCACGAACGGCGCGGCGACCAGGATGGTCAGATTCTGCAAGCCGGCGAGCGCGTCGCCCCCGCCCTCGCCGACCAGCAGCATGATCGCGGCGACTCCGCCGGTGACGACGCCCCAGAAGACCACGACCAGCCGGGCCGGTTCGAAGGTGCCCTTCTGCGAGAGCGTGCCCATGACCACCGAGGCGGCGTCGGCGCCGGAGACGAAGAAGATCCCGACCAGCACCATCACCAGGATGCTCATGACCGTGGCCCCGGGGAACTGCTGGAGCACGGCGAAGAGCTGCCCCTCCGGGGTGGCCTCGTCGCCGAGCCTCCCGCCCTCCTGGAGCTTCATCGCCGTACCTCCGAAGACCGAGAACCAGACCAGGCTGACGGTGCTCGGCACCAGGATGACCCCGCCCACGAACTGACGGATCGTCCGCCCCCGGCTGATCCGGGCGATGAACATGCCGACGAACGGGGTCCAGGAGATCCACCAGGCCCAGTAGAAGACGGTCCAGTTGCCGAGCCACTCGGCGACGCCCTCGCCCCCGGTGGCCTCGGTGCGCCCGGCGAGCTGCGGCAGTTCGCCGAAGTAGGCGGCGATGGAGGTCGGCAGCAGATCGAGCACCAGGATGGTGGGGCCCGCGACGAAGACGAACAGCGCCAGCAGCAGCGCCAGCACCATATTGGTGTTGGACAGCCACTGGATGCCCTTCTCGACACCGGAGACGGCGGAGAGGACGAACGCGACCGTGAGCACGGCGATGATGGCGACGAGCAGCCCGGTCCCGGTCCTCTCCAGCCAGTTCAGCTCGTGGAAGCCGCTGCTGATCTGGAGGGCGCCGAGGCCCAGGGAGGCGGCCGAGCCGAAGAGGGTGGCGAAGATGGCGAGGATGTCGATGAACCGCCCCACCCCGCCCCGGGAGTGCCGCTCCCCCAGCAGCGGTTCGAAGACGGCGCTGATGGTCTGGCGGCGTCTGCGGCGGAAGGTGCTGTAGGCGATGGCGAGCCCGACGACGGCGTAGATGGCCCAGGGGTGCAGGGTCCAGTGGAAGAGCGTGGTGGCCATGGCGATCTGCATGGCATCCGCCGAGTCCTTCGGCTCGGTGCCGGGCGGCGGGTCGATGTAGTGGGCCAGCGGTTCGCTCACCCCGTAGAACATCAGCCCGATGCCCATGCCCGCGCTGAACATCATCGCCACCCAGGAGACAGTGCGGAAGTCCGGCTCCTCCCCCTCGCCGCCGAGCGGAATCCGGCCATAGCGGCTGATGGCCAGCCAGAGGGCGAAGACCACGAAGCCGGAGGCGCACAGGACGAAGGCCCAGCCGCCGTTGTGGATCAGTGCCGAGAGCAGGGAGCCCGCGAGGTTCTCCAGGGTCTCGGTGGCGACGGCGCCCCAGACGACGAAGGCGAGGGTGAGCACGGCGGTGACGCCGAAGACCACCCGGTCCGTGACGGGGCTCCCGGCCTCGTGGGGGTGGCCGGGGAGCCCGGTGGTCGCCGGCCGGTGGGCCCGGCCGCCGTCCCGTCCCTCCCCGCCGTCCGCGTCGCCTCCGGCCCCGCCCGTCCCCTGCCGCCCGCTCCCTCCGCCTCCTCCGTCCCTCCCACTTCTTCGGTCTCCTCCGCTCCCTCCGTCTCCCTCGCCCCGCCCGTCTCCGGCCCGCCGATCCGGTCGTTTTCCGTCCGCCACCGTGGCACCTTTCAGGGTCTGCGCGCCATGTGCGCGAGATGTCCGCGGAAGAACCATTTGGTCCCCCGCTACCCCCTACCACAGGACGGGCACCGCGCACGGTCAACAGGCGGTGAGGGGCGTTCCCTTTGTGAGGTGATGACCCGCCCGGGAGTCCAGCAGCAGCGGGATCAGCTTCCGCCGGGACTGCCGCAGCGGCACCAGCGCGCCGCCCGCGCCGTCGGGCAGCGCCACCACACCGTGCAGGGCGAGTTCGTCGCGCACACCGGTGAACTGCGCGGCGTCGAGACGGTAGCCGCAGGGCGGGTCGGCCAGGATCTGTCCGGGCTCGGCGGGGGCGTTGTCGGCGCCGCCGAGATAGACGGGGCCGCGGTCGGCGAAGCCCGCGAGCCGGGCCCCGGCGGTCGCCCGCCCGATCGGGCCGCGCCGTTCGTCGGCGAAGGACATCAGGCCCTTGAGCGCGGCGAGTTGGCTGTGCACCCTGCGGCGGTTGTTCAGGGCCTCGTCGGCGCGCTCCGCGTCGGTGAGGGCGTCCACCCGGCTCTCGATGAGCAGCCCGATCGCGTTCTTGACGCCCGTGGCGTTGCGCAGGATGCGCTCCTGGCCGTCGCCCGCGGTCTGCCGGATCGGCTCCCCGGTGACGGGGTCGGTCCAGATGCCGTAGGTGCCGGTGGTGTACCCCGCCCGTCCGGCCGCCGGGCGGACGTACCGTTCGGACAGGGTCCGGGACTCCTGGTGGACCCGGGCGTCGGTGTTGAGGTTGCGCGGCCACAGATCGATGAGTTCACGGTGGTAGTACGGCGGGGTGGCGCCGTACTCGTGCAGGTCGTAGACGACGTCGGGGGCGTGGTCGCGGACGGCGGCGGCCAGCGCCCGCCCTTCCGCGCTCTCCAGGGCGAGGTGGTCGCGGTTGACGTCGACGCCGTGGGAGTTGCGCCGGGTGTCGGCGGCCCGGCCGTCGGGGTTGGCGGTGGGGACGACGAGCAGCCGGGTACGGGCGAGCCGGGCGCGGGTCTGCCGGTCCCGGGCGAGCGCGAGATCCCTGATGGTGGTCAGACAGGCTTCCCGCCCGGCGGGCTCGTCCCCGTGCTGGGAGCAGACCAGCAGCACCGTGGTGGGGGCCCGCCGGTCGCCGAGCGCCACGAGCCGGAGCGGGCGCCCCTGCGCGGTGGTCCCGATCCGGCCGACGCGGACCCGGTCCCCGGCGGCCCGGCCGACGGCGGCGAGGAACTCCTGCTCCTCGTCCTGTCCGGTCCAGCGCGCGCCGTCGCTGCGTTCGAATCCGGTACGGGGCGGGGGCGGTCCTTCGGCGGTGGCCGTGGCCGGGACGGTGAGCAGCGGTACGGCGAGCGCCGCGGCCAGGGCGGTGAGCAGGAGCGTGCGCGGCCAGGGGGTCATCGGTCCTCTTCCGTGGGGGGAACGGTGGGCGTGGTCGTGCCGTGCGCGCGGCCCGGCCCCGCCGCGGGGGCGGGACCGGGCCACGGAGGGTGGGGTCCACCGGGGGCCCGGGCGGCGAGCGGCCCGGGCCCCTCGGCTCAGCGCCCGCCGCCCCTCCGGGGGCCGTCGCCCCCGGGGAGCGGACGGGCGGCACGCGGGCCGTCGACACCGCGCAGCGGCCGGGCGGCGGCGTCCGCGGCGACCGGCACACCGGCTCCGGCGGTGGCCCCGAGCAGGGCGGGCAGCCCGCCGACGACCGGCAGCCGGGCCGAGGTGCGGCTCAGGTCGAGGGTGAGCGTCGGGGTGCTCGCGGGCGGGTCGATCAGCCCCCGGTCGGTACCCGCGATGATCAGCGCGAGCCGGTGCCCGGCGGGGATCACCTGGTCGGCGGCGTGCAGATCGAGGGTGATGGTGTAGGCCCGGCCGGGGGTCAGGGCCCTGCCCTCGGCGTCGGACGCGTGGTTGCCGAGGTCGGCCCAGCCCCGGCTGAAGACGGTGTAGTCGACGGCCTTGGTCCGGGCCCGGGTCTCCTTGTAGCAGGAGCTGTCACCGGAGCCGCTCGGCCCCCAGCAGGTGCGCCGGCTCAGGGTGGTGATCCCTTCGCCGACGTCGGCGTAGTCCCGGATGGTGTCGGGTCCGAGGTCCACCAGGACCGCCGACAGATGGGCGCTGGAGGTGCTGGGCGTCGCGGTGACCCGTACCGTTCCGGACCCCGAGATCCGCAGGTCGCGGGTGAGGGGACGGCTGATGAACCCGGCCTGGGCGCCGGTGGGCCGGTGGATGCGGCCGGCCCAGTCGGCCTCGCTCAGGGCCGGGTCGTCGGTGAAGGTCTCACTCGCGCCGGGCAGCGCCGGGATCGTGGAGAGCGTGCCCGCGCCGGGCCGGGCGCCGTTCCCCGGGCGGAGTTCGACGGGCGCGGTGCCGCGCGGGGGCCAGGAGGAGTCGGTGGTCCACCGGTCGGGGGCGTGCTCGACATCGGCCATGGGTTCGTCGTCGATACCGTTGTCATGGCCCATCAGGTAGTGGTCGAACCAGCGGTGGAGCGTGCTGACCCAGTGGGCCCGGCGGAAGTCGAACGGGTCGACATGGCCGGTCTGCGAGAGCCAGAGCTTGCGCTCCACCCCGTGGGCCGCGAGCGCGTCCCACCACTGGCCGAGGTGTTTGGCCCGGACGTTGAGGTCCTGGGTGCCGTGGACGGCGAAGACGCTGGCGGTCACCTTGGCGGCGTCGGGGACGTAGTCCCGTTCGGCCCAGAGCGGGGTCAGATCGCCGGTGCGCGGGGCCCCGTCGATCAGCCGCTGCTGCACCCCCTGGCAGCGCTGCCGGGCGGCAGGGCTGTTGACGTGGTAGGAGAGCCAGTCGGGTCCGGTGCCGTAGAGCGGGGCGCCCTTGGCGAAGTAGTAGTCGTACCAGGTGGAGATGGCGCCGATGGAGACGATGGTCTTCAGGCCCTCCACCCCGGTGGCGGCGACGGCGTTGGCAACGGTCCCGTCGTAGCTCTTGCCGATCATCCCGGTCTCGCCGTTGCTCCAGGCGGCGGAGGCGCGGACGGTCCCGGTACGGCTGGTGTAGCCGTCGGCGCGGCCGTTGAGCCAGTCGACCACGGCCTTGGCGGACTGGACGTCCGAGGCGCCGCCGACGTCGATACAGCCGTCCGAGCGGCTGGTTCCGGTCAGATCGACGGCGATGTAGCCGTAGCCGCGGGGGACGAAGTAATTGTCGTAGTAGAGCGGGAACTGGGCGGGCCTGCCGTCCGCGTCGTAGGTCTTGCGCTGTCTTTCGTTCCCCCGTCCACAGCAGGAGTAGTAGGGGCTGGGGTCCATGATCACGGGAATGGAGCGGCCCTGCCGCGCGGCTTCGCGGGGGCGGATGATGTCGACGGCGACCCGGTCGGTACGGCCGTTGCCGTCGCCGTCGAGCCCGGTGTCCACCCAGACGGACTCCCGTATCGCGTCCTCGTAGGAGTGGACGGGGGTGCTCTCGCCTGGCCCCCGGGCATCGGGAGCGCCGAACGCCCCGGCCGGGGAGAGGGTCACGGTCATCAGGGCGGCTAAAGCCGCCACTACGAGCGATCTGTACGGGAGACGGGTGCCCCGCGCGGATATCGGCATGGCGGGACGGTACCCCCCGGGTCCGGTCCGCAACAGAGGACAATCCACGCGTGGTGACAGGTGCACCCCGACGGTGGGCACCGGTGCCCGCGGACGGGCACCGGACGGCGGGCCGTCGGCCATCCCGGCTGGTGGGATGGTTGCACCGGCCAGCCAACCCGGGCCGGACGGCCGTCATCGTGCGCAGTGCTCCCGCGGGAGCCGCTCCGGTCCGGTGACACCCCAGGTGAAGCCCTGCCGGTCGGCTCCGGTGGGCTCCCACCGCCGTCGGCACCCGGCGCAGTACCACAGCCAGCGCTCCGGACGGTGCAGGGCCGCGGTCGTCGTGTCCTTCCACAGCGGCGGACGATCGGGGCACAGGGAGCAGTTCGGGGGAACCGGGTGCGATCGCGTCATGCCGGGGAACCTAGTCCGCCTCCCCGCCCCGGACCGGAACTCCCCTCCCGTATCACCCGATAGAGGGGCAGAGTGCTGCATGGCGCACCCAAGAGCCCCGGACGGCGGCGGGTTTCCGCCGGGACGCGGCACGGAACCGATGACTCCGCACCCCTCTTGTCTGCCTGACAGGGGCATGCCACATTGGTCACGGCCGGTCCACCGGCCCACCGCTTCCCGGCAGCCCCTCACGGACACAGCGAAGGAGAAGCCCCATGAGACGCTCGCTCCGCGCGCGTATCTGTCTCACCGTCCTGCTCACCCTGCCCGCGCTCGGACTCGGCACCGGTACGGCCGGGGCCGCCCCCGACCCGTCCCCGGTCCCGGTGCCGGAGCAGGGGGTCGCCGCCTCCCCCGATCAGTACCGGCTCAGCGACCGGCTGGAGCGGACCCTCGGCGACGACACGGCGGGCGCCTATCTCGACCCGCGCTCCGGGGAGCTGGTCGTCACCGTCACCTCCGCGGAGGCCGCGGCCGAGGTGGAGGCCCAGGGCGCCCGCGCGGAGATCGTGCGGCGCGGCCCGGCCGAGCTGCGGGCCGCCGTGACCGCCCTGGAGTCCCAGGCGAAGATCACCGGTACCTCGTGGGGGCTCGACCCCTCCACCAACCAGATCGCGGTCCAGGCCGACTCCTCGGTCCCCGCCGCCTCGCTGGCCCGGCTCGCCCGGGTGGCCGCGGGCCTGCGGGGCGCGGTGCGGATCGAACGGGTCCCCGGGGTCTTCACCCGCGAGGTCGCGGGCGGCGACGCCGTCCACGGCGGCGGCTACCGCTGCTCGGCCGCCTTCAACGTGTCACGGGGCGGGGCGTACTACTTCCTGACGGCGGGACACTGCACCGAGGCGGCGGCCACCTGGTCGGACCGGAGCGGCGGGGCGGCGATCGGGGCCACGGAGGGCTCCAGCTTCCCGGGCGACGACTTCGGCCTGGTGCGCTACACCACCACGGGACAGCCGCCCGGGACGGTCAACCGCTGGGACGGCTCCTTCGAGGACGTCGCGTCGGCGGCCGACGCGGTCGTGGGCCAGTCCCTCCAGAAGAGCGGGTCCACGACCCGGCTGACCAGCGGTCAGGTGACCGCCGTGAACGTGACCGTGAACTACAGCGACGGCCCGGTCTACGGCATGGTCCGGACGACGATCTGCTCCGCGGGCGGCGACAGCGGCGGGGCCCACTTCAGCGGGACGACGGCGCTGGGCATCCACTCGGGCAGCGCGGGCTGCACCGGCACCCGGGGCACGGCGATCCACCAGCCGGTGAGCGAGCCGCTGGCCGTGTACGGGGTCACGGTGTACTGAGCGACGGCACCTCCCGGCGGCTCGCCGGGGGCGGCCCCCGTCCGGGCCGAACGGACGGGGGCCGCCCGCCGCCGGGCACCCCCGGCTCCCGGCAGGACCCGGCGGCGACCGGCCCCGCGCGGCTTTCACAGTGACGGTGCGACAGCAATACTGTTGCACCGCACAGGGGATCAGTGACCCGCCGGGGAAAGCGAGGCGCAGCGATGGCGACCGGAAACCGGGAACCGACGCTCACCGTGGACGAGCTGGCCGCGCGGGCCGGAGTGACGGTACGCACCATCCGCTTCTACGGCACCCGGGGGCTGCTGCCGCCGCCGCAGATCGGTCCGCGCCGGGTCGGGCACTACGGGCAGGAGCACCTCTCCCGGCTGGCGCTCATCGGGGAACTCCAGCACCAGGGCATGACGCTCGCGGCCATCGAACGGCATCTGGAACGGCTGCCCGCGGGGCTCGGCGCCCAGGATCTCGCCCTGCACCGCGCCCTGGTGGCGTCCTGGTCCCCGGGCGCGGACGAGGAGACCGACCGCGCCGGTCTGGCGGGCCGGGCGGGCCGGGAGCTGAGCGACGGCGACATCGACCGGCTGGCGGCGATGGGGGCCCTGCAACGGCACCGCGGCGGCCCGGAGGGCTATCGCGTCGATCCGGGGCTGCTGCGGCTGGGGGTCCAGTTGCTGGACGTGCCCGTCGGGTACGAGACGATCCTCGCCGCCCGGGCGGTGCTGGTGCGGCACACCCGGGCGGCGGCCCAGGAGCTGGCCCGGCTCCTCCGGGAGGAGATGGGGACCCCCCGCCCGGAGCAGACGGCCGCCGTGCGGTCGCACCCGGCCCCCGTGCAGCCGATGGTGGTCCAGGCCCTGGTCGCCGCCTTCCAGCGGTCGCTGAAGGAGGAACTGCGGGTGGCGTTCGACTCCCCGCCGGACGCCGGCGGACCCGGGGCACCCCCCGGCCCGGACGGACTCCCGGAGCCGGACGGGCCGGACGGGCCGACCGGGCCGCCTTCCGGGACGGAGCGGCTGCCGGACCGACGGCCGGGGCGGGCCCGGGAGCGGGGCGGGGACGCGGGGCCGGAGGGGCCGGGCCGTCCGGCGCCGCCCGGTATCTGACGGGGCACCGGGAGGGCCACCGGGTCGCGCCGGGTCAGACCGCGAGGGGGCCGTCGCCGAAGCCCTCCCCCCGTTCCGCCTTCTCCAGCAGCAGGGCGGGCGGCGCGAACCGCTCCCCGTACCGCTCGGCCAGCTCCCGGGCCCGGGCGGCGAAACCGGCCGGTCCTCCCGGGTACCCGTTGATGTACTGGAGCACCCCGCCGGTCCACGCGGGGAAGCCGATGCCCATGATCGAGCCGATATTGGCGTCGGCGACCGAGGTCAGGACGTTCTCCTCCAGACAGCGGACGGCGTCCAGCGCCTCCGCGAACAGCATCCGCTCGCGCACGTCCTCGAACGGAACGCCCCCGTCCGGACCGTCCGGGCCGTTCGAGCCCTGTGGACCGTCCGCCACCGTGGTGTCCCGGCGGCCGAAGTGCTCCGTCAGCCCCGGCCAGAGGCCCAGCCGGGTGCCGTCCTCGCCGTACTCGTAGAAACCGGCCCCGCCGGAGCGTCCGGTACGGCCGAACTCGTCCACCATCCGGTCGACGACCGCGTCCGCGGGGTGCTCCGTCCAGGTCCCGCCGGACTCCTCGACCGCCGTACGGGTCTCGTTCCGGATGCGGCGGGCCAGCGTCAGCGTCAGCTCGTCCATCAGGGAGAGCACCTTCGCCGGGTATCCGGCCTGGGCGGCGGCCTGTTCGACGGAGGCGGGCAGGACGCCCTCGCCGACCATGGCCACGCCCTCGTTGAGGAACCGCCCGATGACCCGCGAGGTGAAGAACCCGCGTGAGTCGTTCACCACGATCGGGGTCTTGTTGAGCTGCCGCACCAGGTCGAACGCGCGGGCCAGCGCGGGGTCCCCGGTGCGCTCCCCCTTGACGATCTCGACCAGCGGCATCTTGTCGACGGGCGAGAAGAAGTGCAGCCCCACGAAGTCCGCGGGCCGCTCGACGCCCTCGGCGAGCAGGGTGATGGGCAGCGTGGAGGTGTTGGAGCAGAGCAGGGCGTCGGGCGCGACGACCTCCTGGACCTCCTGGAGGACCCGGTGCTTGAGGGCGGTGTCCTCGAAGACGGCCTCGATCACGGCGTCGCAGCCCGCGAGATCGGCCGGGTCGGCGGTGGGGACGATCCGCGCCAGCAGGGCGTCCCGCCTCTCCTGCGTGGTGCGCCCCCGGGCCAGCGCCTTGGCGAGCAGCCGCTCGGAGTACGCCTTCCCGGCCGCCGCCGCCTCGGCCGAGACGTCCTTGAGGACGACGTCGATCCCGGCCCGTGCGCAGGCGTAGGCGATCCCCGCGCCCATCATCCCGGCACCGAGCACCGCGACCCTGCGCACGGGCCGGGGCTCGGTGCCCGGGGGGCGGCTCGCGCCGGAGTTGACCGTCTGGAGGTCGAAGAACAGCGCCTGGATCATGTTCTTGGCGGTCTGTCCGGTGACCAGTCCGGTGAAGTAGCGGGCCTCGATCACCTGCGCGGTCTCGAAGTCGACCTGCGCGCCCTCCACGGCGGCGGCCAGGATGTCGCGCGGCGCGGGGAAGGGCGCGCCGCCGGTCTGCTTCTTCAGGTTCGCGGGGAACGCGGGCAGGTCGGCGGCGAACCGGGGGCTGGCGGGGGTCCCGCCCGGAATCCGGTGCCCCGGGACGTCCCAGGGCTGCCGGGACCCGGGGTGGGCGTCGATGAAGGCGCGCGCCCGCTCCATCAGCTCCCCGGGGGTCGCGACCACCTCGTGCACCAGGCCGTTCTCCAGGGCCCGGCGCGGGGTGTACTGGGTGCCCTGGAGCAGCACCTTCAGCAGGGCGTCGGTGATGCCGAGCAGCCGGACCGTCCGGGTGATCCCGCCGCCGCCTGGCAGCACTCCGAGGGTGACCTCGGGCAGTCCGACGCGGGAGCCGGGGGCGTCCAGCGCGATCCGGTGGTGGCAGGCGAGGGCCAGCTCGTATCCGCCGCCCAGCGCGGAGCCGTTGATCGCGGCGACGACGGGCACGCCCAGGGTCTCGATCCGGCGCAGCGCGTGCTTGACCGCCATGGAGCCGTCGAAGGCGCGCCGCGCGTCGGCGGGGGTGAGCCGGATCAGCTCGGTGAGGTCGCCCCCGGCGAGGAAGGTCTTCTTGGCGGAGGTGACGACGATGCCCCGGATGGTCTCCCGCTCGGCCTCGGCCCGCTCGGCGACGCCCGCCAGCGCCTCGATGAAGCCCTGGTGGAGGGTGTTGGCGCTGCGGTGGGGGTCGTCCAGGACGAGGGTGACGACTCCGCTGTCGTCCCGTTCCCAGCGGATGGGGGTGTCGGTCGTGGTGGTCTGGCTCATGGCGCGGTCTCCGGGGTTCGGTGGGAGAGGCGGGGGCGGCGGACGGCGGGGAGGCGGCGGACGGCGGCGGGCGGGCCGGGCGGAGCGGCTACAGACGCTCGACCACGGTCGCGATGCCCATGCCGCCGCCGACGCAGAGCGTGACGAGGCCGTACCGCTTGTCCTGCCGCTCCAACTCGTCGACGAGGGTGCCGAGGATCATCGCGCCGGTGGCCCCCAGCGGATGCCCCATCGCGATCGCCCCGCCGTTGACGTTGATCCGGTCCAGGGGGACGCCCAGCTCCCGGGCGAAGCGCAGCACCACCGCCGCGAACGCCTCGTTGATCTCCACCAGGTCGATGTCGTCGATGGTCAGCCCCGCCTTGGCGAGCGCCTTGCGGGTCGCGGGCGCGGGACCCGTGAGCATGATCGTCGGCTCGGAGCCGGAGACAGCGGCGGAGACGATCCGGGCGCGCGGCGTCAGCCCGTACCGCTCGCCGATCCGCCGTGAGCCGATGGCGACGAGGGCGGCGCCGTCGACGATGCCGGAGGAGTTGCCCGCGTGGTGCACATGGTCGATCCGCTCCACCCAGTGGTACTTCTGGAGCGCCACCGCGTCAAAGCCGCCCAGGTCGCCGATGGAGGCGAAGGAGGGCTTGAGCGCGGCGAGCGTGTCGGCGGTGGTCCCCGGGCGCAGATGCTCGTCGTGGTCGAGGACCGTCAGCCCGCTGCGGTCGCGGACGGGGACGACGGAGCGCGCGAACCGGCCGTCCCGCCAGGCCGCGGCGGCCCGCTCCTGCGACAGGGCGGCGTACTCGTCGACGTCGCGGCGGCCGAGGCCCTCCAGGGTGGCGATGAGGTCGGCGCCGATTCCCTGCGGGACGAAGCCCACGGTGTGGTTGGTCATGGGGTCCGCGAACCAGGCGCCGCCGTCGGACGCCATCGGCACCCGGGACATCGACTCGACCCCGCCCGCGAGCACCAGCTCCTCCCAGCCGGAACGGACCTTCATCGCGGCCATGTTGACGGCTTCGAGACCGGAGGCACAGAAGCGGTTCTCCTGCACCCCGGCGACGGTGTCGGGCAGCCCGGCGGCGACGGCCGCGATCCGGGCGATGTCGGAGCCCTGGTCGCCCACCGGGCCCACGACACCGAGCACGATGTCGTCGATGGCCGCCGGGTCGAGCCCGGGGTGCCGGGCGGTCAGCTCGTGGATCAGCCCGACGACGAGGTCGATCGGCTTGGTGCCGTGCAGGGAGCCGTTGGCCTTGCCGCGCCCGCGCGGGGTGCGGATCGCCTCGTACACATAGGCTTCGGTGGTCACGTCAGCGGCCTTTCGCGGAACGGGGAGCGGCGACGGGTGGGGCATCGGGCGCGGGGCCCGCGGCAGGGGCCGGGAGCCCCCAGTCCCGGGCCACGGCGGCGGCGTCGGCCCCCGGGAGCGCGGGGGGTGTGCGCACGGCGCACGGGGTGCCGGAGAACCGGGGCGCGGGGGCGGGCTGGCTGATCCCGCCGGGGTCGACGAAGGTGCCCCGGGCGGCGAGATGCGGATGGCGGGGCGCCTCCGCCATCGACAGGACGGGGGCGACACACGCGTCCGTGCCCTCGAACAGGGCGGTCCACTCCGCGCGGGTACGGGTGCGGAACGCGTCGGCGACGGCGGTGCGCAGCTCGTCCCAGCGCTCGATCTCCTGGCGGGCGGGGACGGTTCCGGCGATGCCGAGGACCCGGACGAACTCGTCGTAGAACCGCTGCTCCAGCGCCCCGACCGCCATATGGCCGCCGTCGGAGGTCTCGTAGCAGCCGTAGAAGGGGCTGCCGCCGTCGAGCAGATTGGAGCCGCGCCGGTCCCGCCAGCCACCGGCGGCCCGCATGCCGTGGATCATCGTGGCCAGATGGGCCGCGCCGTCGACGATGGCCGCGTCGACGACCTGCCCCGCGCCGCCGCCGGAGCGGACGTGGTGCAGGGCCGCGAGCACCCCGGTGACCAGGTAGAGCGAGCCGCCCGCGTAGTCCCCGACGAGGTTGACGGGGACGGTGGGCGCCTCGTCGGGGCGGCCGATCATCCCGAGGGTGCCGGTGACGGCGATGTACCCGATGTCGTGCCCCGCCCGGTCGGCGAGCGGGCCCTCCTGGCCCCAGCCGGTGATCCTGCCGTACACCAGACGGGGGTTGCGCGCGAGAGCGGCCTCGGGGCCCACGCCGAGCCGTTCGGCGACGCCGGGGCGGTAGCCCTCGATCAGGATGTCGGCGCGCTCGACCAGCTCCAGCACCTGACCGGGGCCGTCCTCGGCCTTCAGATCGATCAGCACCGAGCGTTTGTTGCGGTTCGTGAGGTCGAACGCGGGGTCGATGGCGAAGCCGGCGCCGCCGGGGCGGTCCACCCGGACCACGTCGGCGCCGAGGTCGGCGAGGAGCATGGCGGCGAACGGGCCCGGTCCTATGCCCGCCAGCTCGACCACCCGCACCCCGGTGAGCGGGCCGTTCGATCCCGCTGCTGCCGCCGTCATCGCCGCCGCCTCTTCGCCGCAGTCGTCGAGATCGTGGCCATCGAACCCCCAGCTTGGACATGACACAACCGATGTAACACCAGCGATGGTAAGAACGCGCATACCCGGGTACAAGGTTCCGGAGCCGGGCGATGGCCTGGATTCACCCTCCCTCCAGGGCGGGACGGTATGGTTCCGGAGCCGTGGCGGAGCCGGTCCGGCGGGCCGGAGGCGTCCGCCGCGCACCTCGCGGACCCCCGGCACCATGCGCGTCGGCGCACGGCGGGCGGTCGGGTGCGGACGTCGGCCCGGACGGGTACGGACACGGGTACAGCACGGGTACGGCACGGGTACGGACGACTCAGGCGGTGTTCAGACGGCGTTCGGACGGCGTTCGGGCGACACCGGACGGCACCGGGCGGCACTCAGACGGCATGCGGGCGGTACCGATGGCGGAGGACCAGTGAGCAGTCAGGACGGGAGCGGTCGCGGTGAGCGCCCCTATGACATCGTGCTCTTCGGGGCGACGGGGTTCGTGGGTGTGCTGACCGCGCGGTACTTGGCCCGGAGCGCGCCGGACGGCTGCCGCTGGGCCCTCGCGGGCCGCAGCCGCGCCAAGCTGGAACGGCTGCGGGAGGAGCTGACCGCCGATCATCCGTCCTGTGCGGACCTCCCGTTGATCGAGGCACGCGCGGACGACCCGCAGGCGCTGCGCGGGCTCGCCGAGTCCGCCCGGGTGGTGGCGACGACGGTGGGCCCCTATCTCTGGTACGGGGAGCCGCTGGTCGCCGCGTGCGCCGGGGCGGGGACCGACTATCTCGACCTGACCGGTGAGAACGAGTTCGTGGATCTGATGTACGTCCACCACGAGGCGCGGGCCCGCGAGACCGGCGCCCGGCTGGTGCACGCGTGCGGCTTCGACTCGGTCCCCGGCGATCTGGGGGTGTACTTCACGGTGCGGCAGCTCCCGGAGGGCGTGCCGCTGAGGGTGGACGGGTTCGTGCGCGGCAACGGGACCTTCTCGGGCGGGACGTTCGCGTCCGCCCTCAACGCGATGAGCCGGGGCAGGCAGTCGCTCCGGGCCGCGCGTCAGCGGCGGCTGCACGAGCCCCGGGTGGTCGGCCGCCGGGCGCACTCCCCGCTCGGCGGACCGCGCTACAGCGCCGAGAACCACGCGTGGGCGCTGCCGCTGCCGCTGCTGGACAGGCAGATCGTCACCCGCTCGGCACGGGCGCTGCCCCGGTACGGCCCCGACTTCCGCTACCGCCACTACGCGGCGGTCAAGACCCTGCCCATGGCGGTGGGCGGGGTGATCGCCGTCTGCGCGCTGGTGGGCCTGGCCCAGGTGCCCGCCGCCCGGCGCTGGCTCCAGCGCCGGCTGGGACCGGGCGAGGGGCCCGACGCGGGGCGCCGGGCGAAGAGCTGGTTCTCGGTGCGGTTCGTCGGCGAGGGCGGCGGCCGGACGGTGTACACGGAGGTGAGCGGCGGCGACCCCGGCTACGACGAGACCGCGAAGATCTTCGCCGAGGCGGCGCTCTGTCTGGCCTTCGACGAACTCCCGCCCTCCTCGGGGCAGGTCACCCCGGCGGCGGCGATGGGGGACGCGCTGCTGGACCGGCTCCAGAAGGCGGGAATCCGCTTCCGCCTCGCGGCACAGCGCTGACCTTCTGAGCCGGGAAGCACCGCTCGGGCCGCGACCCCGGCCCGCGACCCGACGCGGACGGCGGGCGGGGCCGCCGGTGGGCGGCGCGGCACGGCGCCGGGTGCGTGCGCCTCCGCGCTCGCGGCACCGTGGGGTCCCCAGCGGGCACGGCCCGGGCGGCACGGCACGGACCGGGCACCGCCCGACGGACCGGCCCGGATCAGGGCACCAGATCCGACCGGGGGGCGCGTCTCCCGCCCGCGCGGGAGGGCACCCCTGCCCCAGGGCTCTCCCCCGGAGAAGCACGGGCCGAGTGCCACGGCACAGACCGGCACCGCCCACCCGGCCCCGATCAGGACATGAGGCCCGGCCGAGAGCACCGCCCACCCGGGAAAGAGGCACCGCCCCGGCCACCGGGCCGAAGAGAGCCACGCCACCGGAGTGCACGAGTCCGGCACCGGCCGTCAGACAACCCCCCGGACCGGGTCCGCGGAGCCGGGGTCGGCCGGGCGGGTCAGGGCCGCCGTGAGGGCGTCCCGGCAGCGGCGGTCGGCCAGCCGGGTGGTCTCGGGGAGCCGGTAGCGGGGGGCGAGGCGGAGGGTGTGCGCGCAGGCGTTGTCGAGCGAGACCCGGTGCCCGACCGAGACGTACACCGGTTTGACGCCCTGCTGGGTGCGGAGCGCCCGGCCCAGCTCCGTGCCGTCGTCGGCGCGCAGGGGGGCCGTGTCGCCCCTGCGCGGGCCGAGTTCGCCGTGGGCGTGGACGAACGGGTTCTTCGCGACCCCGATCGCGGGCAGCCCGGTCAGGACACCGAGGTGGGCGGCGAGTCCGAACCGGCGCGGGTGCGCCAGGCCGTAGCCGTCGCAGACCACGAGCCCCGGCGCGGACCGCAGGGCCCCCAGCGCGGCGAGGACGGCGGGAAGCTCCCGGAACGCCAGCAGCCCGGGGACATAGGGGAACGCGACCCGGCCCACGGCGGTGGCCTCCTCGACGACGGCCAGGGTCTCCGCGTCCAGCACGACCGCCGCCGCGGCGACGAGGCCCCGGTCGTCGTCGTAGGCGACGTCCACCCCGGTCACCGCGCCGACGCCGGGCCGCGGCCCCGCCTCGTCCAGGGAGACCCGCGCCCGCAGCGCGTCCTGGACCGCCCGCGCCTCCCGCTCGTCCGCGGGCCACCCCTCGGGCACCTCGATGATCGTCATTCCCTCACCCTAGCCAGGGCCTGTGGTACGGCTCGGGCCGGATCGGAAGCGGAGTCCGGTGGGGGCGCCGCACGGCGCGGGTGGGGCCCTCCCGGGCGGGGGCGCCCCGCCCGGGGAGTGCCACGCCGGGCGCACACGGGCCCCGCCAGGTCGTGTCGGCGGCGTCCGTGTGCGCCGCGCCTCCTCACTCGCCCTGTGCCCTGCGGCCGGGGTGGAGGTGCCCCCACCCCAGGGCCTCCCCCCAGGGACTCCCCACCCCGCAGACTCCCCGCGCAGGGGCTCCCCCCGTCGTGCGTCCGCGCCCACCGGCGGGCCCCGGGCGCCACCCGCCCGTCCACCGCGGACGGCGTCGGCGGGGTCCCGCGCGGGTCAGCGGGCGGGCGGTTCC
The DNA here is from genome assembly GCF_005519465.1 of Streptomyces clavuligerus. NCBI lineage: Bacteria > Bacillati > Actinomycetota > Actinomycetes > Kitasatosporales > Streptomycetaceae > Streptomyces > Streptomyces clavuligerus. The sequence goes on from NZ_CP027858.1 coordinate 631,837, forward strand.
AGACGGGCGACGCGGCCCTTCTCGCCCGAGGCCCAGCAGGCGGTGGGGACGCAGTCGACGGTGTCGAAGGAGCCGGTGTCGACGGTGCGCCAGGTGCGGCCCGCGTCGAGGGTGAGATCGGTGCCGGTGGGGCCGACCGCGAGGGCCGCCGAGCGGAAGCGCGGGAGCCAGGCCACACCCGAACGGTAGGCGGGCGGCGGAGCCGCCGACGGCTCCCAGGTGCGGCCCGCGTCCCGGGTGACGGCCGCCGCCCGCGGCGAGGGCAGGCCGGGCCGGTAGTCGCCGCCGACGGCGAGGCCCCGCCCCCGGTCGCGGAAGGCGAGCGCGAACACCCCGCGCGCCGGGTCCCCGCCGGGTATGGGCGTGGCGGCGGCCGTCCAGGTGACGCCCCGGTCGGCGGAGTGCAGGACGCGCGCCACCGCTCCCCCGCCGGTCGCCAGCCACACATCGCGGGACCCGGCGGTGACGAGGCACTGCCCGCTCGCCGCGAACCCCGCCTCCCCCGGCTGCGCGGGCGGCATCCCGTCACCGGGCAGCGTCCGCCAGGTCCGGCCGCCGTCGCGGGTGGAGAGAATCCGGTACTTCCCGTCCACGGGGTCGCTCATGGCCAGCCCGTGGCGGCGGTCGAAGAAGGCGACGCAGTCGTAGAAGGCCCGGGGGTCGGTGTTGCGGAAGGACTCGGTCCAGGTGGCCCCGCCGTCGGCGGTGCGGAAGATCCGGGACGCCTCGCCCTCGCCGATGGCGAGCACCACGGCGGTGCGGTCGTCGAACGCCTCGACATCGCGGAGTTCGAGCCCCGCCGCCCCGGGCGGCGCGACGTTCCGCCAGCTCCGGCCGCCGTCGGTGGTGCGCAGCACGGTCCCCCGGGAGCCCGCCGCCCAGGCGGTCCGGTGCCCGACGGCGGCGAGGCCCCGCAGTCTGACGTCCGTGCCGGTCTCCTTGAGGCTCCACACGCTCCCGGCGCCGTCGCCCCCGCCCCGGGCCGGTGCCGGGGCGGGCGGCGCCGCCCCGGCCGGAGTGGTGAGCACGGCGGCCAGCGCCAGCGCGCACGCCCCGGCCGCGCGGATCCCCGCCCGGCTCCGCCCCGCCCGGCTCCGCCCCGCCCGGCTCCGCCCCGCCGGGCGGACCGTGCCCGTCGTTCCCGATCCCGTCGTTCCCTTGTCCGTCATGGCGGTGGAACGTAGCCCACGCCCCGGTGGCCGTCCAGAGTGCGCCCCACCCCCTTGCCGGTGACGCTCCGTGAGCAATAGTGGACGAGAACGCTCCGGCAACGCCCATCGTCCCCGCACGGTTCCCCTGGGAGGCGGTGATCCAACTCACCCTCCTCCCCGATGCACCCTCCCCCCTGTTTCCCCGTCCTTACCGGTGCCAGCAAGGGAGGCGTCCGGGAGGCGTCAGCCGTCACACGCGAAGGAGCAGGCCGTGCCCACCGTCATCGAACAGTCCGTGGAGGCCCGGCTCGTCGCCCCCGCGCCCCGGATGGAGACCGTCCCGGCGACGCTCCGTTACGACCGCGAGGACCCCTTCGCCGTCTGCATGGACTTCCCCGCCCCCGCGACGCTGGAGGGGACCGAGATCACCTGGGCCTTCGGCCGGGAGCTGCTCGCCGCCGGGATCGACGAGCCCGCCGGGACCGGCGACGTCCGGGTGCGGCCGTACGGATACGACCGCACGGTGCTGGAGTTCCACGCGAGCGAAGGGGTGGCCGTGGTCCATGTCCGCACCTGTGAGCTGCGGCGTTTCCTTCAGCGTGCCCAGGGGCTCGTCCCCTCGGGCGAGGAGCATCTGCACCTCGATCTCGACCGGGACCTGACCGACCTGCTGCGCGACGTCCGCTGATCGGCCCACGCCGCTCCCCGCCCCGCGCCCTCCCCCGTCCCGATCCTCTCCCCGTTTAATCGCGTCCCCGTTTAATCGCGTTGACAGCCCCGCGGCCCCCTTCCTACGGTGGAACCGCTTCTGTTGCCACTGATCGGAGAAGGACATTGCTCGTCTGAGGTCTGAGACACCGTGCGTCACCACCGCGTCCCGGTGGGTGCGCCACGCGTGCGACCTCGGCGTTCCGAGCCGTCCTCCCCGAGGGCCGAACCCCGTTCGGCCAGGGCACTCGCCCTGATCCTCGTCTCCCGGTGGACCGGCCCCCGAGCGGGCCGTCGTACGCGACGCGGTGTCTCCCCCGTTGCCCCGACCCTTCCACGCAACAGGAGACCCCTTTATGGCTACCCCTTCCGCCCATGTCCTGTGCGGCGGACTCTCGTTCGCCTGGCCCGACGGCACGGAGGTCTTCGACGGCTTCCAGCTCTCCGTCGGCCCCGGCCGTACCGGGCTCATCGGCCTCAACGGCTCCGGCAAGTCCACCCTGCTGAAACTGATGGCCGGGGAGCTGGCCCCGACCGGGGGTCAGGTGCGCGCCGCGGGCGAGGTCGGCCTGCTGCCGCAGAACGTCGTCCTCGACACCGCGCTGCGGGTGGACGAGGTGCTGGGCATCGACCGCGCCCGCGCCGCCCTGCACGCCATCGAGGCGGGCGACGCCGACGAGGCGCACTTCGCCGCCGTCGGCGACGACTGGGACATCGAGGAGCGGGCCCGCGCCACCCTCGACCAGCTCGGCCTGGACACCATCGGCCTCGACCGCGCCATCGGTGAACTCTCCGGCGGCGAGGGCGTCCTGCTGCGGCTCGCCGCGCTGCTGCTGGCCCGGCCGGACGTCCTCCTCCTGGACGAGCCCACCAACAACCTCGACCGGCACGCCCGGCAGCGGCTGTACGAGGCGGTCGGCTCCTGGTCCGGGGTGATGGTCGTGGTCAGCCACGACCGTGAGCTGCTGGAGCTGGTCGACCAGATCGCCGACCTCCGCAACGGCGAGGTCACCTGGTACGGCGGGAACCTCTCCGCGTACGAGGAGGCCCTGGCCGTCGAGCAGGAGGCCGCCGAACGGATGGTGCGCAACGCCGAGGCCGATGTGCAGCGTCAGCGGCGCGAACTGGTGGACACCCAGGTCAAACTGGCCCGCCGCAAGCGCTTCGGCCAGAAGGCACAGGAGAACAAGCGCGTCCCCAAGATCGTCGCCAACAACCGCAAGCGGTCCGCCCAGGTGTCCGCGGGGAAGCTGCGGGTCACCCACACGGAACGCCTCGACCGGGCCAGGGAACGGCTCGACGACGCGGTCGCCGCCGTGCGGGACGACGACGAGATCAGGATCGAACTGCCCTACACCACCGTCCATCCAGGGCGGGGGGTGCTGCGGCTGACCGGTCTGACACCGCGCCACTTCGCCGGTCCGCCCATCGACCTGGAGGTGCGCGGTCCGGAGCGGATCGCCCTGGTGGGGCGGAACGGGGCGGGCAAGACGACGCTGCTGCGCACCCTCACCGGCGAGCTGGACCCGGTGGCGGGCGAGGCCGTCGCCGAGGTCCCGCTGCGCTTTCTGCCCCAGCGGCTCGACATCCTCGACGACGGGCTGAGCGTGGTCGAGAACGTGGCGCGGCACGCGCCCGGGGCGAGCGACAACCGCGTCCGGGCCCGGCTCGCGCGCTTCCTCTTCAAGGGGGCGCGGGCCGATCAGCTCGCGGGCACACTCTCCGGCGGGGAGCGCTTCCGGGCCGCGCTGGCGGCGCAGTTGCTGGCCGAGCCCGCCCCGCAACTGCTGTTGCTGGACGAGCCGACCAACAACCTGGACATGGCCAGCGTCCGCAGACTGGCCCAGGCGCTGGAGGCGTACGAGGGGGCGCTGATCGTGGCCGGTCACGACATGGCGTTCCTGGAGTCCCTCGGGATCACCCGCTGGCTGCTGCTGGACGGCGGCCTCCACGACGTGGGCCCGGCACAGGCCCGCGAGGGCACGCCGCCCGCCGCACTCCCGTCCTGACCCCTGCCGCCGGGGCCGTCCGTGCCGGCCCCGGCGCCGGACGGCCCCGGCCGGGGTACCCGCCCCGCCCCGGCTCCGCCCGGATCGGCCCGGCCCGGCGGAGAGCCCGTACGGAAAACCGTACGGAAATCCCGACGGGAACTGTCCGGATTCACGATTAGCTTCGCCCGCATGGAACGCGACATCGTCATCGAGGGCGCCCGCGAGAACAATCTCCGGAACATCTCCCTGACCCTCCCCAAGAACCGGATCACCGTCTTCACCGGGGTGTCGGGATCGGGCAAGTCCTCCCTGGTCTTCGACACCATCGCCGTCGAATCGCAGCGCCAGCTCAACGACACCTACAGCTCGTTCGTCAGAAACCGGCTGCCGAAGTACGAACGCCCCCGGGTCGACGCGATCGACGAGCTGTCGGTGGCGATCGTGGTGGACCAGAAGCCGGTCGGCGGCAACGCGCGCTCCACCGTCGGCACCATGACCGACATCCACGCGGCGCTCCGGGTGCTGTTCTCCCGGCACGGCACCCCGAGCGCCGGTCCGGCCACCGCGTACTCCTTCAACGACCCGTCCGGCATGTGCCCGGCCTGCGACGGCCTGGGCCGCACCCTCCATCTGGACGTCGAGCGGGCCGTCGACCCGTCGAAGTCCCTGCGCGAGGGCGCGCTGCTGCTGCCCGGTCTCGCCCCGGGCGGTTGGGAGTGGCACCTGTACGCCGACTCCGGCCGCTTCGACCTGGACAAACCGCTGGGGAAGTACACCGGTGAGGAACGGGAACTCCTGCTCCACGGCGCGGACTTCAGCGTACGGGTGACCATGAAGTCGGGCTCGTTCGACATGCGCTTCGAGGGGATCGTCAACCGGTTCACCCGGCTGTATCTCAAGCGCGACACGGGCGACCTCTCCGCCAGGCGCCAGGAGGCCGCCAACCGCTTCGTGGTCCAGCGCCCGTGCGGGTCCTGCGGCGGGGCCCGGCTGAACGAGGCCGCGCTGGCCACCCGGATCGACGGGCGCACCATCGCCGACTGGAGCCGGATGGAGATCGCCGATCTGGTGGCGGTGGCCGGGCGGATCGACGACCCGGTGGCCGCCCCGGTCGCCGCCGCCCTGCGGGAACGCCTGGAGCGGGTGGTGGGCATCGGTCTCGGCTATCTCTCCCTCGACCGGGAGACCACCACACTCTCCGGCGGCGAGGCGCAGCGCCTGAAGATGGTGCGCCATCTGGGCAGCTCGCTGACCGGGCTCCTCTTCGTCCTGGACGAGCCGAGTACGGGTCTGCACCCGCGGGACGTGGGGCGCCTGGGCGAGCTGCTGCTCCGGCTGCGGGACCGGGGCAACACGGTCCTGGTGGTGGAGCACGACCCGGACGTGATCGCGATCGCCGACCATGTCGTGGACATGGGGCCACGGGCAGGCGCGGAGGGCGGCGAGGTCGTCTTCCAGGGACCCGGCGGGCTGTTGCGCGACGCGGACACCGTCACCGGCCGCGCCCTGCGGCGGCGCACCCCGCTGAAGGAGTCGTTCCGCACCCCGGACGGCTGGCTTCCGGTGACCGGGGCCCGGCTGCACAACCTCAAGGACATCGCGGTGCGCTTCCCCACCGGGGTGCTGACCGCCGTCACCGGAGTGGCGGGTTCCGGCAAGTCCACGCTGGTGTCGACGGTCTTCACGGCCGCGTACCCGGAGGCGGTCGTGATCGACCAGGGCGCGATCACGGCGTCCTCCCGGTCGACACCGGCCTCGTACCTGGGGGTGATGGACACCGTGCGCAAGGTCTTCGCCCGGCGGACCGGGGTGCGGCCGGGGCTGTTCAGCTTCAACTCGGAGGGCGCCTGCCGGGAGTGCTCCGGACGGGGCGCCATCCACACCGATCTGGCGTTCATGGACCCGGTGACCACGGTCTGTCCGGTCTGCGGGGGCGAGCGCTTCCGGGAGGAGGTGCTGCGGCTGCGGGTGGACGGCCGGTCCATCGCGGATGTGCTGCGGATGACGGCCGCCGAGGCGGGCGCGTTCTTCGACGACCCGGCGCTGCGGCGCAGACTGCGCGCCCTGCACGAGGTGGGGCTCACCTATCTGGCGCTGGGGCAGCCGCTCTCCTCGCTCTCCGGCGGGGAGCGGCAGCGGCTCAAGCTGGCGACCCATCTGCACCGGACCGGCAGCGCCTATGTCCTGGACGAGCCGACCACCGGACTCCATCTGGCGGATGTGAGCACCCTCGTGGGGCTGCTGGACCGGCTGGTGGACGCCGGGAACTCGGTGATCTGCGTGGAGCACAACCTGGACGTGGTCAAGCGGGCGGACTGGGTGGTGGACCTGGGGCCGGACGGTGGGAAGCACGGCGGCGAGGTGGTGTTCGAGGGCACCCCGGCGGAGCTGCTCCGCCATCCGTCCTCGTGCACGGCGGAGCATCTGCGGCGGGACCTCGGCCGCCCCGCGCCCGCCCGCTGATGTGAGCTGTCTCCCGCTCCGCCGCCACAGGGCCCGGCGGCGGGGCCCGTGTCCGTCTTCTACCTCCTTCTCCCCCGTCAGGGGCGGTACATAACCGAATGTAACTGGACATTCACCCAGGTCGACTTGGTCGGGGACTTACGGCCCGCTTAACCTACGGTCTCGTAACCTACGAACCCGTAGGTAACTCTCCCGTCCCCAGGAGCACCAGTGACGATCACCTCTCCTCACCTCGGCAGCTCGGCCGCGTGGACCGACGCCCGGCTGCTGTACGCGCTGGAGGAGGTCGTGGAGAAGGAACTCAACCGTCATCTCAAGGTCACCAAGGACTGGATGCCGCACGAGTACGTCCCCTTCGGCGACGGCCGCAACTTCCCCGGCTTCTTCGAGGACGGGGTGGCCTGGGAGCCGGAGCAGTCCAAGGTCACCGATGTCGGCCGGATCGCACTGGTGGTGAATCTGCTCACCGAGGACAACCTCCCCAGCTACCACCATGAGATCGCCACGCTCTTCGGGCGCGACGGCGCCTGGGGCACCTGGGTGCACCGCTGGACCGCGGAGGAGGGCCGGCACGGGATCGTGATGCGGGACTATCTGCTCACCTCCCGCGCCGTCGACCCGGACAAGCTGGAGCAGTTCCGGATGTCCCACATGTCCGAGGGCTTCGAGTCGGACAACCGGCACTCGATGCTGCACTCGGTCGCCTATGTCTCGTTCCAGGAGCTGGCCACGCGGGTCTCGCACCGCAACACCGGCCACCACTCGGGCGACCCGGTCTGCGACCGGATGCTGTCCCGGATCGCCACCGACGAGAACCTGCACATGGTCTTCTATCGGAATCTGCTGAGCGCCGCCTTCGAGCTGGCGCCCGACCTGACCATGCAGGCCGTCCGCGATGTCGTCGTGGACTTCCGGATGCCGGGCCACGGCATCCCCGGCTTCGAGCGGGCCGCCGCGCAGATGGCGATCGGCGAGATCTACAACCTGCGCATCCACCACGACGACGTCCTCGCGCCGGTGCTGCGCTTCCTGAAGGTCATGGAGATCGACGGGCTCGGCCCCGAGGGCCGCAAGGCCCAGGAGGAGCTGGGGCTCTTCATGAACGGCCTCGACTCCGAGGCGCTCAAGTTCGACGAGAAGCTCGCCGCCCGCAAGGCCCGGATGGCGGCCCGCGCGGCAGGCTGAACACACCCGTACACGCGGGAGCGGTGACCCGGGACGGATCACCGCTCCCGCGCGGACGCGGGCGTTGTGGGGGTGCGGGTCATCCCCGCGCTCTCTTCAGCCGGGAGCGCTCCTTCTCCGAGAGCCCGCCCCACACCCCGAATTTCTCGTCGTGCCGCAGCGCGTACTCCAGGCACTCCACCCGTCCCGCGCACGCCCCGCACAGCCGCTTGGCCTCCTTCGTCGAGGCCCCGGGCGCGGGGAAGAAGAAGTCCGGGCCCGTCTGCGCGCACAGGGCGGACTCCTGCCAGGCGAGTTCGTCGTCGGTGGTCGTGGTGTTGATCGGCATGCAAGCACCCTCCCGCACCCCGATAAACACCGGCTCAATGAAGGATCAACACGCTCGGCACCGGGGTTTCAGCCATCCTGAGGTTCGCCCTGCATCACCGCGAACCGGGCACCGGCGGGGTCGGTCAGGGTCGCGAATCGGCCGACGCCCTGGAGGTCGACGGCGGGGGTGAGGGCGGAGCCGCCGCCGGAGCGGGCCCGGGTGACGGTCGCGTCGCAGTCGCGGACGGCGAAGTAGGGAAGCCAGTGGGGGGTGGTCCCGCCGGTCGCCGCGAGCGGGACCAGACCGCCGAACATCGCGTCGGGCCCGGCGGACGCGGGGTGCACCATCGTGTACGAGCCGGAGCCGTCGGGGAAGGGCATCGACGAGGTGCCCCATCCCAGCACAGCGGTGTAGAAGGCGAGCGCGGCACTCTCGTCCGGGGTGTACAGCTCGGTCCAGCACAGCGCGCCCTCGGCGCCGACCCGGTCCAGGCCCTTGTTCCGGTTCGGCTGCCAGCAGCCGAACGAGGCACCCGACGGGTCGGCGAAGTACGCCATGCGGCCCTGGTCCCAGATGTCCATCGGGCCGTGCAGCACCGCCCCGCCGCCCTGGCGGACCGCCTCCGCCGTGGCGTCGATGTCCGGTGACTGGAAATAGACGCTCCAGGCGGGGTGCCCCTGGTCCGGGGCGAGGGGCATTCCGGCCGCCGTCGTCTCCCCGTCGAGCTGGAACATCCCGTAGCCGCCCGCCTCGGGCCCCGCCGGGACAAAGGTCCAGCCGAAGAGGTCCGCGTAGAACTCCCGTGCCGCGCCGATGTCGGGGGTGCCGAGGTCGAGCCAGTTGGGGGAACCGGAGACATAACGGGTGGTGAGCATGGTGGGTGCCTTCGGGAGGTCCGGGTGCGGTGGTTCCAGTCTCCTCCGCCCCCGGCGGGGGCGCATCCGATGCCGGAGCCGGGCCGGGCATCCGGGCCGGGCGCCCGGGAGCCCGTTGCCGGACGGCGGGGTTCAGCGGGCGGCGTGACCGGGCGGATGGTGCGGGTCATACCCCGGAATAGTGCCGTCCGGCTTCGCCACCAGCAGCAGCCCGACCATGCCCATGTCGGAGTGGCTCTGCACATGGCAGTGGTACATCCAGGCGCCCGCGCCCACGTTCTCGCCCGCGAGGATCTGGAAGCCGAAGGAGTCGGCGGGGCCGCAGATCTTGTTGTCGATGATCCGGCTGACGTCGCCGGGGCCCTCCAGCAGCCCGGTCCTGTTGTCCGCCCAGCGGTGACCGTGGAGATGGAACGTGTGGTAGTACTCACCGTGCGTGATCGAGATGATCTCGACCCGGTCGCCCACGGTGGCCCGGAAGTCGGGTCCGCTGTGGCCGGGCAGATTGTTGATCGTCATATCGTTGAAGACGATGGTGAACTGCCGGTCCGGCAGGATGTCGCCCGCCCGGCGGACCACCACCGGGCCGTAGAGCCCGTTGCGGATGCCCTGGGTGCCGTGGTCCGTCCCCACGACATGGTCGTGGTAGTGCCAGTACCCCGCGCTGCCCGGCCGCCAGGTGCCGTCCGGGCGCCGGGCCGGGAGATGGGTGCGCCAGGTGTAGGTACGGGTCTCGCCGGGCTCCACATGGCTGCGGGTGAGCCGGGTGCCGTCGTTGGCGATGTCGTAGTCGACACCGTGGACATGCAGGCTGACCGGTACGTCCATGGTGTTCTCGAACGCGATGTGCAGCGTGTCGCCCTCGGTCAGCTCGATGGGCGGGCCGGGGACCGTCGCCTTCCCCTTCTCCGGGCCGTACCCCATCCGGCCGTCGGGCAGCCTCTCCGCGCAGAGCCGCATATGGCGGACCCGGCCGCCCGCCGGGGCGGTCCGGGGCGGGTTCGCCGCGAGTGCGGCACCCCCGGCGAGGGCCCCGCCCCCGGCCTGCGCGGCGGCGGCCGGGGAGAGGGAGAGAGCGGCCCCGCCCGCCGCGACCGCGCTTCCCGCCAGGACCCGTCGGCCGAAGCTCCGTCTGTCCATCGTGAACTCCCCACGCTGTCGGGCGGATTGACGGGGCGCACGGAACCCCGGGGAGGCCATACGGTAGCCCGGCGACCCCTGTTTTTCCACAGTCAGGACAAAGTTCGTTCTTTTACGGTCGTACCTATTGGCGAACCGGCAAAAGAGGTCTACTTTCCAAGGCTGTCGTGGTGACCAATGTCCTGCCGGTTGTGACCACAGAGGGGTGGGTGACCGTATGCACCGCACACCACAGCACCGCGCACCACAGCGCGGACCGAGATCCCGAAGGGGCGTGCTCGCCACGGTTCTCGGCATCGGCGCGCTCACCGCGTCCCTGCTCGGCGGGGCTCCGACGGCGTCGGCCCTGCCACCGTCGGAGCCCGGCAGGGCGGCGGCGCCGGTCCTGCCCTCGCCCCCGGGCGGGAGCGGCGGCGGCGTGAAGGTGCTCGTCTTCCACGCCTCCGCGACCGCCGAGTCCCCCACCGTCGACGCGGGGATCGCCGCCGTGGAGTCCATCGGTCTGACGGGCCCCGCCGCGGGCCGCTTCACCACCGAGGCCACCGACGACGCCTCCGTCTTCACCGACACCGCACGGCTGGGCGGCTACCACGCGATCGTCTTCCTCACCGGCGGGGGCGATGTGCTCGACCCCGAGCAGGAGGCCGGACTTGAGGCGTACATGGAGGCCGGTGGGGGCTTCGTCGGGCTCCACGAGGCCGCACGGACCGAGCCGTACTCCGAGTGGTTCACCGGTCTGATCGGCGCCCGGCCCACGGGGGCGCCGAGCGGTGCCCAGCGCGCGGTCGTGGAGGTCGGCGACCGCCGGCATCCGGCCACCGCCGCGCTGCCGCTCCAGTGGAAGCGGCCCGACAAGTGGTTCAACTGGGCGGTGAACCCCTCGGGCTCCGTGCACACGGTGGCCCGGCTGCGGGAGAGCTCGTACACCCCGGTGAGCGGGGCCAACGGCTGGGACCACCCGATCTCCTGGTGCCGTGACTACGACGGCGGCCGGTCCTTCTACAGCGGGATGGGCGGTACGGTCGACAGCTTCGCCGAGACCGACTTCCGGGAGCATCTGCGCGGGGCGCTGGCCTGGACGGCGCGGCTGGCGCGGGCCGACTGCAAGGCGACGATCACCTCGCACTACCGGGCGCAGCGGGTCACCCGCCCCAATCAGCCGGGGCAGAACGACCAGATCGGCGAGCCCCACGGGCTGGTCACCGCCCCCGACGGCACGGTCTTCTACATCGGCCGCGGCGGCGCGGACTCCTCCCGTCCGGTCGTGACCGACTGGAACAACCCGGAGGTCGGCAAGGGGCAGGGCCAGATCCATGTGTATGAGCCCGCGACCGGGCGGGTGACGCTCGCGGGCGAGGTGACCGTCTTCGGGAACAAGGGCGGCGGCGATGAGCTGATCAAGAACGAGGAGGGGCTGCTCGGGATCGAGCTGGACCCCCGTTTCACCTCCAACGGCTGGGTGTATCTGCACTACACGCCGCACGCGCGGATCGACCGCGAGACCCGGACCGGCGAGCGGCGGGTGTCCCGTTTCACCTACGACCGCGCCACCCGGCGGCTGGACCTCTCCAGTGAGAAGGTGCTGCTGTCCTGGCCGGTGCAGATCCACAGCTGCTGCCACGCGGGCGGCGGTCTGGCCTGGGACTCGAAGGACAATCTCTACATCGCCACCGGGGACACCAACTCCTCCGGCTTCACCGACGGTTACTCCGGCAACAACCCGGTGCCGAACTTCCGGGGGCTCCCCTTCGCCGACGCCCGCCGCACCTCCGGGAACACCAACAACCTCAACGGGAAGATCCTGCGCATCCACCCCGAGCCGGACGGCACGTACACGCTCCCCGCCGGGAACCTCTTCACCGGCCGGGAGCCCGACGAGGGCGGCGGGAAGACCCGGGGCGAGATCTATGTGATGGGGGTCCGCAACCCCTCGCGGATCTTCGTGGACCGGCAGACCGACATCCTCTACGCGGGCTGGGTGGGCCCGGACGCGGGGGCCCCGTCACCGGTCTGGGGGCCCGCGAAGTACGACACCTTCGCCGCGATCACCCAGCCCGGCAACCACGGCTGGCCGTACTGCATGGGCAACAACCAGCCCTACCGGGACCGCAATCTGCCCGATCCGGGCCGGCCGCTGGGCTGGTACGACTGCGCCGCGCCGAGGAACGAGTCCCCGCACAACGACGGACTGGTGCGGCTGCCGCCCGTCACCCCCAACACCATCTGGTACGCGCCGCAGGGCGGCGGTCCCGACTTCCCCCGCGACGCCCAGGGGATCCCCAGCTATCAGCTCTCCGAGCAGAGACTGCTGCTGCCCTGGCTCAGGGGCGGCGCGCAGGCGACCATGACCGGCCCGGTCTACCGGCACGACCCGGCGACGGCGAGCACCGTGAAGTGGCCCGCCTACTGGGACGGCAAGTGGTTCGTGGGCGACTTCTACGACGGCGGCCAGCCCCGGCACGCGGTGCTGACCGATCCCAAGACGGTGGGCCGGGGCGGCCTCCCGGTGCACGCCGAGTCCCTGAAGAAGATCATCCCGGTGGGGGCGGGCGGCATCCGCAATCTGATGGACTGGAAGTTCGCGCCCGACGGCTCGCTCTACGTCCTCGACTACGGCGGCGGCTTCTTCACCTCCGACGCCCGCTCCGCGCTCTGGCAGATCACCTATCACGGCGGCGGGGCGACGCCCGCGGCCGACCGGCTGGCGCGGAGGGCGGCGCGATGACGCGACGGATCTGGACGGCGTTCACCGTCTCGCTGGCGCTGGTCGTGGGGCTGCTGTCGGCGGTGGCGCACGGGCGGCAGGAGGGGACGCCCGACGGCCGACCGGCCCTGTCCACCGCCGCGGCGCAGGTGCTGACCTGGACCGCCGGGGACCCGATCGACCGCTATCTCTCCTTCCCCACCACGGCGGTGGCGGGCCGGACCACGCTGGTGTTCGAGAACAGCAGGGCGACCGGCAACACGACGGGGATGCCGCACACGCTCACGTTCGACGTCTCGGACCCGGAGTACAACCACGACGTCCCGCTGAACATCCTGGCGAACCCGGGTGACGACCGGGGCGGGCGGCACACCGCCGAGGTCGTGCTCACCCCGGGCCGCTACCGCTTCTTCTGCACCATCCCCGGGCACGGGACGATGCAGGGCGTCCTCACCGTCACCGAGAACCCCGGCGGGGACACCGCGCCGCCCGTCACGGGCGCCCGGGTGGACGGTGACCAGAACGCCGAGGGCGCGTACATCGGGCAGGCCACCGTGGCCGTGACCGCCACCGACGAGGGCTCCGGCGTCGACCGGATCGAGTACGCGACCGGCGCGGACGGGCCCTGGCGGCCGTACACGGCGCCCGTCGTGGTGAACACCGTGGGACAGCACACCGTCCGCTACCGCGCCACCGACCGGGCGGGGAACACGGCGGCCGAGAAGACCGCCGCGTTCACGGTCGCCCCGCCGCCGAGCGACGACACCGTCCCGCCGCAGACCTCGGCGACCGTCGGCGGCCAGCAGGACGGGCAGGGGCGCTATCTCGACATGGCGACGGTGACGGTGACGGCGTCCGACACCGGCTCGGGCGTCAACACCATCGAGTACGCGCTGGGCGCCGACGGGGCCTGGCAGCCGTACACCGCGCCCGTCATGGTGCACCGGCTCGGGGCGCACACGGTCCGCTACCGGGCCACCGACCGGGCCGGGAACGCGGCGGCGGCCAGGTCGGTGGAGTTCACCGTGGTGGCGACGCCCGCGCCGGACCGGGAGCCGCCCGTCACCGCCGCCGAGGTCACCGGGCAGCAGAACGCGGACGGCGCGTACATCACCAGCGCCCGGGTGGCGGTGGCCGCCACCGACGCCGGGGGTTCGGGCGTGGCGAAGGTGGAGTACTCGTTCGACGGAGGGCCCTATCTGGAGTACACGGCTCCACTGACGGTGGACCGGGTGGGCTTCCACACCGTGCTGCACCGGGCCACCGACCGGGCGGGGAACACCTCGCAGGCCCGGCGGACCACCCTCACGGTCGCCGAGGGCGGCGGGGTGCCCGCGCCGGGCTGTCCCGAGTGGGACGAGCGGCTCACGGTGATCGTGGGGACGGTCGACTCGGGCGTGCCCAACCGGATGACCCGCTCCCGCTGCACGGTCAACGAGCTGATCGAGGACGAGCGGGCCTGGTCCTCCCACGCGCTCTTCCTCAAGCATGTGGACCGGGTGGTGGACCGGCTGCTCACGGACGGTGTGCTCGACGCGCGCGAGCACGGCGCCGTGTACCGGGCCGCCCAGGACTCCGGGATCGGCAGGCCCGGCCAGAACACCGGCTACCGCAGCCTCTTCGACGGCAGCGAGTCCTCGTTCAGCCGCTGGCAGCACGTGGGCGGCGGCTCCTTCGCCCGCGGTGCCGACGGGGTGCTGACCAGCGGCACCACCCGGGGCGGCCTGGGGATGCTCTGGTATCCGCAGACGCGGTTCGGGGACTTCTCGCTGAAGCTCCAGTGGCGGGACGACGGCCCGGGGGCCGCCAACGCCAACAGCGGGGTCTTCGTCCGCTTCCCCTCCCCGCACGACAACCCGGAGGAGTCGCGCCCGGAGTGGGTGGCCATCAAGTACGGCCATGAGGTGCAGATCCTGGACCGGCCCGACGGCGACATGTACAAGACGGGCTCGGTGTACGGCTTCGACCGCGTCGGGCTCGGCGGGGCCGGGGTGACGCCCAAGGGCACCTGGAACGAGTACGAGATCCGGGTGGTCGGCCAGTCGTACTCCGTCCTCCGCAACGGGGTGCTGATCAACCGGTTCGAGAACACCGGGGGTCAGGACTTCGTCCCGCCGCGCTCGGACGACCCGGGCACGGACGGGCGCCGGTACGCCACCGGGTTCATCGGGCTCCAGGTGCACGGCACCACCGATGTGATCTCGTACCGCAATATCCGGATTCAGGAGCTGTAGGGCTCCGGGAGCGAGCCGGTACGGGAGCCGACGGCCTTCGCCCGGTCCGGGGCGGGGGCCGTCAGCCCTCCGGGTCGCGGGCGCGGCTGGGCTGGACCCGTTTGGGCTCGCCGGGCATCTTCGGGTACTCCGGCGGATAGGGCAGATCGCCGAGCCCGTGCTCGGCCTCGTCCCGGCGGGCCAGCTCCAGCAGGGGCTCCAGGCCGAAGCGGTGTTCGTCCATGTCGGCGTGGACATCGCCCAGCTCGGCGTAGCGGGTCGGCATGGTGGTGATGTCGAAGTCCTCCGGCACCGCGTCGTCGATCTCCTCCCAGCGCAGCGGCGCGGAGACCGGGGCGTGGGGGCGGGGGCGCACCGAGTAGGCGGAGGCGATGGTGCGGTCGCGGGCGGTCTGGTTGTAGTCGACGAAGATCCGTTCCCCGCGCTCCTCCTTCCACCACTTGATGGTGACCCGGTCCGGCATTCTGCGTTCCAGTTCCCGTCCGCAGGCGATCGCGGCCCGCCGGACCTGGGTGAACGTCCACCGGGGCGCGATGGGGACGAAGATGTGCAGCCCGCGCCCGCCGGAGGTCTTGGGCCAGCCGCACAGTCCGTGCTCGTCGAGGACCGCGCGCAGCTCATGGGCGGCGCGCACGGCGTCGGCGTAGCCGGTGCCGGGCTGCGGGTCGAGGTCGAGCCGCAGTTCGTCGGGGTGGTCGGGGTCGGCGCGCCGGACCGGCCAGGGGTGGAAGGTGACCGCGCCGAGGTTGGCGGCCCACACCACGGCCGCCGGTTCGGTGGGGCACATCTCGTCGGCGGACCGGCCGCTGGGGAAGGTGATGTGGGCGGTGGGAATCCAGTCGGGGAGGTACTTCGGGGCGCGCTTCTGGAAGAAGGACTCGCCCGTCACCCCGTCGGGGTAGCGCTCCAGGGTGGTGGGGCGGTCGCGCAGGGCACGGGTGATGCCCTCGCCGACGGCGAGGTAGTAGGTGACCATGTCCAGCTTGGTGTAGCCGCGCTCGGGAAAGTAGACCTTGTCCGGGTTGGAGACACGGACGGTCCGGTCCCCCACCTCCAGTTCGAGCGCCTTGGCCGCCATGCCGATCAGCGTAGGCCGTGCCGAAGAGCCCCGCATACCGGACAATTCTCTCCATGGATCTTCCGGTGATGCCGCCCGTGAAACCGATGCTCGCGAAGGCGGTGAAGACGATCCCGCCCGGGATGCAGTACGAGGCCAAATGGGACGGGTTCCGGGCGATCGTGCACCGCGACGGGGCCGAGGTGGTGCTCGGATCGCGCACCGGCAAGCCGCTGACGCGGTACTTCCCCGAGCTGGTCGCCCAGGTGGCCGAGCAGTTGCCGCCGCGCTGTGTGGTGGACGGGGAGATCGTGGTCGTGCACGGGGGGCGGCTCGACTTCGACCGGCTGAGCGAACGCATCCATCCGGCGGCCTCCCGGGTGCGCACGCTGGCGGAGCGGACCCCGGCGAGCCTGGTCGCCTTCGATCTGCTGGCGCTGGACGACCGCTCACTGCTCGACGTGCCGCTCGTGGAGCGGCGGGCCCTGCTCACCGAAGTGCTGGCCGGGGCCCGGCCCCCGGTCCACCTGGCGCCCGCGACCACCGACCGGGAGCTGGCCGCGCGCTGGTTCGAGCAGTACGAGGGGGCGGGCCTGGACGGGATCGTGGCCAAGCCGCTGGAGCTGCCGTACCGCCCGGACGCCCGGCTGATGTTCAAGATCAAGCATGAGCGGACGGCGGATGTGGTGGTGGCCGGATACCGCTTCCACCGCAGTGGGCCCGTCCTCGGGTCGCTGCTGCTCGGGCTCCACGACGACACCGGGGTGCTCCAGCATGTGGGCGTGTGCGCGGCCTTCCCGATGAAGCGGCGGGCGGAGCTGATCGAGGAGCTGGCGCCGCTGGTGATGGAGGTGCCGGACGGCCATCCGTGGGCCGCGTGGGCCGAGGAGGGCGCGCACGCCGGGGCGCGGCTGCCGGGGGCGCCGAGCCGCTGGACGGGGAAGAAGGACCTGTCCTGGGTGCCGCTGCGGCCGGAGCGGGTGGTGGAGGTGGCGTACGACCACATGGAGGGGGACCGCTTCCGGCACACCGCGCAGTTCCGGCGGTGGCGGCCGGACCGGGTTCCCGAGGAGTGCACCTACGCGCAGTTGGAGACGCCGGTGCGGTACGACCTGGCGGAGGTGCTGGCGGGGCCGCCGTCGGGGTGACCCGCGCCGGGCCGCGCGGTCGGCGGCCGTCGCGGCCGGGGAACGGGGCCGGGCAACGGCGGGTGGCCGGGGTCCGGCAGGCGGGCGGGGCGCGCCGGGGGCGGCGAGCGGTGAACGACCGGGAACGGCGGGGCGGCCGGGGAACGGGGCCCTGCTCCGGCCGCGCCGCCGCGCCATCGAGGGGGTGGCGGGCTATGACCGTCGGGGCCCGCTCCGGCCTGGCCCCCGCGCCGTGGAGGGGGTGGCGGGCCATGACGGCCGGGGCTCCGGCGGGTGGTCGGCCGGGACGGGAGCCGGCCGAGGCGTGGCCCGGGTCAGTGGTCCGGAGGCCGAGCCCCACCCTGCCGGCCTGTGCATCGAGGGCGAATCGGGCTTCTCGACCATGGACGCGATCTGTGGACGCGATCCATTTGGCGCATCAGGCGTTCCCGCCGAAGGTGTCGATGCCGGAGATCCGCCAGCCGCCGT
Source organism: Streptomyces clavuligerus (assembly GCF_005519465.1). NCBI lineage: Bacteria > Bacillati > Actinomycetota > Actinomycetes > Kitasatosporales > Streptomycetaceae > Streptomyces > Streptomyces clavuligerus. The sequence continues at coordinate 649,271 of NZ_CP027858.1, forward strand.
CGCCCCGGACGGCGTCCAGCGCGAGCATCGCGGCGGCGGACGCGGTGCGGCTGCGGCCCTTCCCTGCGGTGGCGCTGGTGCTGTTCTGGTCGGCGAAGACGAGGACCCGTGCCCGGTCGCCGTCGACGCGCTCCACCCCGCTGTGGGTGACCGTGGTGGTGAGGACGAGTTTCTGCCGGGGCCCCTCGGCCCGTACGGTGTCCAGCAGCTCCCGGTGCCGGGCCACCGCGCGGCCGGTGAGGTGTTCCCGTACCGCGCGGTCCAGCCGTTCCGGGTCGGTGAAGTCGTACGAGAAGACCGACTCGACCGCGCGGGTGATCCGGCCCTTCAGCTCGCTGGTCCGGCCGACGTCCACGAGCGCCGTGTTCCGGGTGGCGGGCTCCGCGCGGACGGCGTCCGCGCGGGACCCGGCGTACGCGGCGAAGCCGCCGAGCAGGACGGTCAGCGCGCCGAGGACGGCAACGCCCCGGCTGCCCCCGGCCCCCCGCCCGAGGAGCCCGCGCCGCCGGGACCTCCCGGCTGTTTCCGGGCCCGCCGGGTACGGGGTCTCCGTTTCCGGATCAGCCGGAGCCGGGGCGACCGCCCCCCGGGGCACGGAGTCCGGCGCCGCCGCGTCCCGGGCCGTTCCCCCGTGGTGGACGACCGGACCGGCCGACGGATCCGGCGCCGCCGGAGCGTCCCGCCCCGCGCCCGCCGGGTCCGGGATTCCCGTTTCCGGGGCGGCCCCGTCACGGCGGCCGGCCGGGGCGGGCGCGGGCCCCGGGGCCGGTGGCGGGGCGGTCTCCGCGCCGGAGGCGGTGCGGCGGCGGTGGCGGTTGAGGAGGTGGCGCGTGGTGGACATACGGGTGGCGGTTCCTTTCGGGGGCGCGGGGCGGGGGCGGGGTCAGTCGGTCGGCGCCGCGCCGACGGTGGGCTGTCCGAGGGCGCTGAGCTTCCACCCCTCGGGGGTCCGGGTCAGCTCGCCCAGCATCCGGCTCTCCTTGCGCACGGGCTCCGTCTTCGGCGCCGTCACCGTGATCCGCAGCGCGACCAGGACACTCGCCCGGCCCGCCCGGTCGTCCAGCTCGGTCACCGCCCCGGAGACGACCTCCGCGCTGCTGACGGTCCGCGCCCGCTGGATCTGCCGCTCGAACTCCCCCCGGCCGTCGGTGAGCTGCTTCCGCAGCTCACCGGTGGCGGAGTCCTCCCAGGTGTCGAGCCCCCGGGCGAGGTCGCGGTGGTCCAGGGTGTTGAGGTTGAGGATCGCCTGCTCCCCCGCGGCCAGCGCCCGGTCCCGCTCGGCGGCGAAGGCCGCCCCGTCGTCGTGGGCCGCCGCGTACCAGTCCCAGCCGTTCCAGCCCGCCCATCCGGCGGCGCCGACGGTGAGCGCGAGCGCCGCCGCCAGAAGCGGATTGAACCTGCTGCGTGGTGCCATGGTGTCCCTTTCTCCCCCTGCCGGGGTGGTGCGCCTCCCGCGTGGTGCGGGGGCCGTTCGGGGCCTCGCCTCCCGCTAGCGGGAGGCGAGGCCGGTGATCAGCCAGCGTCCGTCGTACCGTTCGGCGGTGACGGTGAGCTGGGCGGCGGTGGTGACGGGCGCCCGGCCGGGGCGCCGCGCCACCTGGTCCAGGAAGACGAGCACCTCGGCCGTGCGGTCGGTGAGCCGGGTGACACCGGTCCGTACGACATGGGTGGTGAGGCTCAGCCGCTGCGCCGCGGCCTCCTTCTCGACCTGGGTGAACAGTTCCGTGTACTGCCGCCGGGCCTTCCCCGCGAGCAGCCGTCCCGCCGCCCGGCGGGTGGCCCCGACGCCGTCGGGTGTGTACGAGAGGACCTGGACGAGGCTGTCGCCGACGGCGTCGGCCACGTGATCGGTGGCGGCGGTGTCGGTGAGGGCCTGATTGCGGGCGGCGGGCGTGTCCCGGAGGCTGTCCGTCCGCATCAGCAGGACGGTGCCGGTGAGGAGGAGGACGAGGACGGCGCAGACGGTGACGGGGGTGCGCCACCTGGGCCCGGCGGCACGCCCCGGACCGTCGGGGCCATCGGGTCCGTCGGGGGCGGCACCGGAAGGCCCGGAGGGATCGGCGGGGCCAAAGGCGTCGGAAGGGGCCGACGGACCGGAAGGGCCGGAGGCGTCGGGGAGGGCGGGGTCCGCCGTGTTCCGCTGCCGGGTGTCGCCGCTCACGCGTCACCGACCGGTACCGCGTCCAGGGACTCCACCTTCCAGCCGTCCGGGGTGCGGGCGAGCGTCGCCTCCAGCCGTTTGCGCTCACCGGCCGCCGCCCCGGCCCGCGCGCCGCCCGCGTCGGCCGGGTCCACCCGGACGGTCGCGATCAGGGTCGCGGTCCCGGCGCGGGTGTCGAGCGCGGTGAGGGCGGCGGCGGTCACGGTGGCCCGGGTCCCCGGTCCCGGCTTCGGGCGCGGGGCGCGCCGCAGCTCCTCGTGGAGCGGCCCGGTGGCGGCGTCGAGCCAGCGGCTCCGGGTGCCCCCGGGGTCCCGGGCGTCCGTCCCGACGAGCACGGCGAGCCGGGTCCGGCCGTCGGCGAGCGCGGCGTCCCGGGCGCGGGCGTGGGCGAGTGACGCGTCGCCCCGGGCGCGGACGTGGTCCCGGGCGGCGACGGCGCAGAAGAGCAGGGCGAGGGCGAGCGCGCCCCCGGCGACGACGGACCGGCGGTTCAGGGCCCGGCGATGCGCAGTCCGGTGATGCGCAGTCCGGCGGTTCACGGCCCGGCGGTTCATCGGCGGCCCTCCCCGGCCGCCGCGCCGACCGGCCCGAGCAGTCCCGCGAGCCCGTCCGGCCCCCGTTCGACGGAGGGCAGGTCCAGCGGCCCCGGGACCACCGGGCGCGGCACGGGACCGCCCCGGGGCACGTTGGCGCTGCCCCGTACGTTGACACCGGTACGGGGGTGCTCGGCGCACCGGGCGGCGGTGTTGGCCCGGCGGGGCGGCGAGGTGTCATCGCCGGGGCGTTCCACCGTGCCCTCGTACCCCTTCTCGCAGGGCAGGGGGGCGAAGAAGGTCAGGGACATCCCGACCCGGCCCTCCCTCCGGTTGACGGCGGTGGCTCCGGCGGCGGTCAGCGGGGGGAGTTTGACGAGCAGTTCCTCCAGGCCGCGCTGGCGGGTGACGGCGATCTGCGCCGGGCTGAGCAGATTGGCGATCACCACGCCGAGTCCGGGTTCGAGGTCGTCGAGGAGGCCGCCGAGCTGCCCGGCGGCCTCGGGCGCCGCCGCGAGCAGGCGCCGCAGATCGCGGTCGGACGCCTTGAGTTCGGCGCCGAGTTCCCTGGCGCCGGTGGCGAAGGCCCGCAGCGAGGCGGCCTGTTCGGTCTGGGTGCGCAGCACGGTCTCGGCGTCGGCGATCAGCCGGGTGGTGACGGGCAGGGCCTTGTCGGCCGCGCGGATGAAGGCGTGCCCGCTGTCGATGAGGGCGCCCAGGTCGTCGCCGCGCCCGGCGAAGGCGGTGCCCAGCTCGTCGACGACGGTGCGCAGCGAGGCGAGGTCGACGGAGGTGGCGAGGTCGTCGATGCCGGTGAGCAGATCGGTGACGGGGGCGGGCACCCGGGTGTCGGCCCGGGCGATCACCGTGCCGTCACCGAGGTGGGGCCCGCCGGTGCCCCGGGGCCGCAGATCGATGTACTGCTCGCCGACGGCGGAGAGGTTGGCGACGACCGCTTCGAGGTCGGCGGGGATCGGCGGGGCGGACTTCTGGATGCGCAGCTCGGCCTCGACACCGTCGTCGGTGAGCCGCAGCGGGCCGACCCGGCCCACGGAGACACCCCGGTAGGTGACGTTGGAGTGGGTGAAAAGCCCGCCGGTGCGCTCCAGTTGGACCCGGACGACATAGTGGTCGCGGATGCCGATGTGATGGCCGAGGTCGGCGTAGCGGACCCCGACGAAGCCGAGCACCAGGACGGCGATGACGAGGAAGGCGAGGTTCTTCAGCCGGATGGCGGGGGTGATCACTGCTGCCTCCCCGGGGTCGAGGACACGGCCGGGAGCGGCAGGGGGGTCCTGGCCCGCCGCTCGTCCGGTCCGGCGGCGGTGGCCGGACGGGGCGGGGTGAGGGCCGGGATGACCTCGGTGCCGGGCGCGGCGGCCAGTCGGAGGTACGCGTTCAGATAGTCGCCCTTGATGCCCTTCAGCACCTCGTCGGTGAAGGGGTAGGTGAAGAGCACCTGGAGCGAGTCGGGCAGGGCGCGGCCGGAGTCGGCGAGCGCGGTGAGGACGGGGCCGAGGGCCTTGAGGTCGGCGACGGTGTCGTCCTTGCTCCGTTCGACGGTGTCGACGGCGACGTCGGAGAGGGTGTCGAGGGCGCGGAGCATGGTGATCAGGGAGCCGCGCTGTTCGTCGAGGACCTTCAGACCGGGTGAGACCCCGGTGAGGACCCGGCCGATCTCGGTCTTGCGGGCGGCGAGGTTGGCGGCGAGCCGGTTGACCCCGTCGAGCGCGGCGGTGATGTTCTTCTTGTTGCGGTCGAGGCTGGTGACAAGGGTGTCGATGCGCCGGAGCACGGAGCGCACCCGGGGCTCCCGGCCGCCGATGGCCTGGTTCAGTTCGGTGGCGATGTTCTTGATCTGGTCGATGCCGCCGCCGTTGAGGAGGAGGGAGAGGGCGCCGAAGACCTCTTCGACCTCGGGGTTGCGGTTGGTGCGGGAGACGGGGATGGTGGCGCCGTCGCGCAGCCGCCCGGCGCCGCCGGACGCCGTGACGGGGGCGGCACCGGGACCGGCGCCGGTCAGCGGCTCCCCGGGTTCGCCCGGCCGCCCCGGGCTCCCGGTCGCCGGGGGCGGGGTGAGCTGGATGTACTTCTCGCCGAGCAGACTGGACTGTTCGAGCTGGGCCCAGGCGTCGGCGGGCAGCCGCACCGAGCCGTTGATCCGCAGGGTGACCCGGGCGGTCCAGTCCTCGCGGTCGAGCCGGATCCGGGTGACCCGGCCGACGGCGACGTCGTTGACCTTGACGGCCGACTGCGGCACCAGGCTCAGCACATCCGCGAACTCGGCGGTGACCTCGTACGGGTGGCTGCCGAGGTCGGCTCCGCCGGGCAGGGGCAGCCGGTCCAGGCCGGTGCCGCCGGGCAGCGCGGAGCAGCCGCTCAGGACGAGGGCCACGGTCAGGGCGAGGGCGAGGGCGGGGGCCGGGGCGCGCCTCATCGGGTGCCTCCCGGCCGGGTGCCCGCGGGGTCCGCGGCGCTGTCGTGGACGGGGCCGACGGCCGGCAGGGGCAGTCCGGGCGGCGGGGCGGCGGACCGGGAGCCGGACGCGGGGTCCCGCGCGGCGTCCTGGGGGCTCCGGGGGCTTCGGGGGGTGATCTCCCGGAGGTTCGCCCGGCCGTTGAGGGTGCGGTTCTCGCGGTCGTAGAGGTTGAGGGCGTTGCCGACGGCGACCGGGGCGACGTCCAAGGCCTCCGCGAGCGAGCGGCGCTGGTCGACCAGGGCCCGGGTGAGCGGGACCAGGTCGTCGACGCTCTCCCTGAGTCCGTCCCGGTTCTCCTCGATGAAGCTCTTGACCAGGCGCAGCGCGGTCCCCAGCTCCCGCAGCGCGGCGGACAGGTTCTCCTTGTCGTCGGCGAGGAACCCGGTGACGGCGGCGAGCTGCCGTTCGGCCCGTACCACCGTGCGGTCGTTCCGCTGGAGCATGGCGGTGAAGGTCTGGAGGTGTTCCAGGGTGGTGAAGAGGTCGCCGCTGCTGCGGTCGAGGGTCCGGGCGGCCCGCGCGAACTGGTCGATGGAGTCGCCGATCGCCCGGCCGTTGCCGTCGAGGTTCTCGGCCCCGACCGCCAGGAGCCGGGTCAGGGCGCCGTCGGCGTTGGCGCCCTCGGGGCCGAGGGCGGTGGTGAGTTCGGTGAGGGAGGCGTAGAGCTGGTCGACCTCCATCGGCAGGGCGTTGCGTTCGGCGGGCAGTACCGCTCCGTCGGTCAGCCGGGGCCCCCCGGTGTAGGCGGGCGCGAGCTGGACATAGCGGTCGGCGACCACGCTGGGGGCGACGACGACGGCGTGGGCGTCGCGGGGGACCTCGATGCCGTCGTCGACCAGCAGGGTGACCCTGACCCGGTCTCCGACGGGTTCGACCGCGTCGACGGTGCCCGCCCGTACGCCCAGGATGCGGACGTCGGAGCCCTCGTAGACGCCGGTGGCCCGGGTGAAGTAGGCGGTGACGCGGGTGGCGCGGGCCTCGTCGAGGGCGATGGCCCCCCAGATCCCGGCGGCGGCGAGGACGGCGAGCGCGACGGCGATGGCGGGGACGCGGGAGCGGCCCGCGGGCCACCACCGCACCGGTTTGTCCGGTCGCTCCCGGACGGGCCGGGTCGTCAGCAGGATGTGTATCCGCCGCCGCAGCGGGGCGCGGGTCATCGGGTGCCTCCCCGGGGTCCGGGCGTGGGGGCGCAGGGCCGGTCGGGGCTGCCGGGCGGCAGATAGTACTCGGGGGGCACGAGGCCGCAGACGTACACATCGAGCCAGCGGCCGTTGCCGACGGCGTTGTTGACGAGCCGGTAGTAGGGACCGGCGAGGCGCAGCGCCTCCTCCAGGCTCTCCCGGTTGCGCACCAGGACGGCGGTGACGTTGCGCAGCGAGGTGAGGGCGGGTTCGAGGTGTTCGCGGTTGTCGCGGACCACTCCGGAGAGTTCCTCGCCGAGGTCCCGGGTGCCGGTGAGCAGCCGGTGGATGGCGTCCCGGCGGGCGCGGATCTCGTCGAGCAGCAGGGTGCCGTCCTTGAGCAGGGTTTCGACGCTGTCCTCCTTGCCCGCGAGGGTGCGGGTGAGCCGTTTGCTCCGGGAGAGGAGTTCGGCGAGCCGGGTGTCGCGTTCGGCCACGCTCCGGGAGAGTGCGGCGAGTCCGGTGGCGGCGGGGCGGACGTTCGGGGCGGAGTTCTCGAAGGTGTCGGCGAGGGCGCGGAAGCTCGCAGCGAGCCGGTCGGTGTCGATCTCCCCGATGGTCTCGCCGAGTCCGGTGAACGCCTGGGTGACGTCGTACGGGGAGGTGGTGCGGCTGGTCGGGATGGGGGTGCCGGGGTCCTGGGTCCGGGCGCCGAGCGGGTCGACGGCCAGGTACTTCTCGCCGAGCAGGGTCTTGATGGCGATGGCCGCGGTGCTGGCGTCGCCGATCCAGAGGTCCCCGGCGCGGAAGCGGACCCGTACCACGCCCCGGTGGAGGGCGACGGAGGTCACCTCGCCGACCTTCACTCCGGCGACGCGGACCTCGTCGCCCTCGGTGAGCCCGGCCGCCTCGGTGAACTCGGCGGTGTAGGTGGTGCCGCCGCCGAGCGCGTCGACGTTGTAGGCGCCGACCCCGATGAGGGCGAGCAGCAGCAGCCCGGCGAGGCCGACGGCGACGGGGTTGCGCTCCCGCAGGGGCCGGCGCAGCCACGCGGGCAGCCGTACGGCCCGGGGGGCGGTGGCGGACCCCGCGAAGGGGTCGGGGGCCGGAGCGGCGCCGGATTCGGGGGTCCGGCCGGGTTCGGGGGCAGGGGTCATCCTCGGCACCTCGGGCTGGTGACGGCGATGCCGGTGGGCGGCGGGCTGCCGTCGTCGGTGGTGACCCCGGTGACCTTCAGCTCGCAGAGATAGAGATTGAGCCAGGAGGCGTACGAGGTGAGCACCACGAGCGAGCGCATCTTCTGGGGGGTCTTGCGGAGGAAGTTCTCGATGGCGGGGCGGTGGTCGTCCAGTTGCCCGGTGAGCCGGCCGAGTTCGCGGATGTCGCGGCGCAGCGGGGCGCGCGCCTCGTCGAGGAGTCCGGCGGTGACGGTGGTCAGCGCGCCCATCGCCTCGGTGGCCTCGCCCAGGGGCTTGCGGTCGGCGGCGAAGCCGGAGACCAGTCGGCGCAGGGTGACGATGAGGTCGTTCAGGCCCTCCTCCCGTTCGTTGACGGTGGCGAGCACGGTGTTCAGCCGGGTGATCACCTCGCCGATGACCCGGTCCTTGGCGGCGACGGTGCCGGTGAGCGAGCCGATGTGCCGGATGATGCTGTCGACGGTGCCGCCGTCGCCCTGGAGCACCTTGACGATGGACCCGGCCAGCTCGTTGATGTCCTTCGGGGAGAGCCCTTCGAACAGGGGCTGGAAGCCGTTGAAGAGCTGGGTGAGGTCGAGTGCGGGCGTGGTGCGGTCCAGGGGGATGGTGCCCCCGGGCGGCAGCGAGGCACCGACCGGGCCGGTTCCGCGGTCGAGGTCGATATAGCGCTGGCCGACCATGTTCAGATATTTGATGGAGGCGGTGGCTGAGGCAGGCAGGCCGCGTCCCCTCTGCACGGAGAAGCGGACCTCGGCCACCCGCCGGTCGGCCACCTTCACCGCGTCGACCTGGCCGACCTTCACCCCCGCGATCCGTACGCTGTCGCCGGGGATCAGCCCGGTGACATCGCTGAAGCGGGCCCGGTACGAGGTGGTGTCGCCGACACCGGTGTTGGCGATGGAGAGCGCCAGCACGGTGGTGGCCAGCGTGGTGACGAGGACGAAGACCAGCGATTTGGCCAGCGGGGCGGCGAGGGAGCGGCGGCTCACTTGAGCCTCACCTCCGTTCCCCGGTAGAGGGGTCCGGTCAGGACGGTGCTCCAGTCGGGGAGTTCGTCCGGCGTGGTCCCCAGCCCGGGGGCCATCAGTTCATTGACCAACCGGGCCTCCTGGGGCGAGTTGGGCAGGCCGAGCCCGGGGGCGGAGCGGACGGCGGGCGCGGGGAGGCTCGTGTAGGGCGCGGAGTAGCAGCGCGGGCCGCGGCCGCCCGCCGGGTGGCGGGGCAGGTCCTTCGGATAGCGGTAGGCGCCGAGGGAGCGCACCGGGTGGAGGTCCACATGGAGTCCGGGACGGTCGGTGCCCTTGCCGAGCGCCTTGTCCATGGCGGGGACGAATCCGGCCAGGGTGCGCAGGGTGCAGGGGAACGCGGGCGAGTGGCGGGCGAGGAGTTCCAGGGTGGGGCGGCTGACGTCGGCGAGCCGGATGAGCTGCTCCCTGTTGCGCCGCAGGAAGGCGGTGAGCTGCCGGGCGGTGCCGGTGGTGGTGGTCTGGAGGGCTTCGAGCGAGGCGCGTTCACCGGCGAGGGTGGAGCTGGTGGTGGCGAAGTCGCTGAGCGCGCGCACCACGTCGGGGGCGGCGTCCGCGTAGAGTTCGCTGACCTCCACGAGCCGGGCGATGTCCCGGTTGAGCGCGGGGAGCTGCGGATTGAGGCGGCGCAGATGCGCGTCGAGGGTGGTCAGGGTGGTACCCAGTTTCTCGCCGCGCCCTTCGAGGGCCTGGGAGACGGCGGTCAGGGTCGCCGACAGCTTCTCCGGTTTGACGGCGGTGAGCAGCGGCAGCAGATGGTCGAGGACCTGTTCCAGTTCGATGGCGTTGCGGGAGCGGTCCTGGGGGATGGTGTCCCCCGCCTTCAGGCTCCGTCCGGCGGACGGGTCCGCGGGGGGTACGAGGGCGACGAACCGCTGACCGAACAGGGTGGTCGGCAGCATCTGCGCGGTGACGTCGGCGGGGACGCGGTGGAGTTCGCCGGGGCGGATGGCGAGGGTGAGCCGGGCACCGTCGCCCTCGGCGCGGATGGAGCGGACGGAGCCGATGACGACGCCCCGCATCTTGACCTCGGCGCCCCGGTGCATCTCGTTGCCGGTCGAGCCGGTGAGCAGGGTGACGGTGACGTCGTCGCTGAACTCCTTCTCGTACACGGCGACCGACACCCCCACCAGCAGGGCGGGCACCAGCAGGAAGACGACTCCGGCGAGCCGCAGTCGGAGCCGTTTCGCGTTCATCCGGCCACCTTCACCGTTGTGGTCGCGCCCCAGATCGCCAGCGACAGGAAGAAGTCGGTGACGCTGATGAGCACGATCGCGTTCCGTACGGAGCGGCCGACGGCCACGCCCACCCCGGCGGGTCCGCCCTCGGCGCGGAAGCCGTAGTAGCAGTGGGCGAGGATCACCATCACGCTGAAGATCAGCACCTTGAGGATGGAGAGCAGGACGTCGTCCGGGGAGAGGAAGAGCTGGAAGTAGTGGTCGTAGGTGCCGGTCGACTGGCCGTTGAAGACCACGGTGATCCAGCGGGAGGCGAGATAGGAGCTGAGCAGCCCGATCGCGTAGAGCGGGATGATGGCGACGACCCCGGCGATGATCCGGGTGGTGACGAGGTACGGCAGGGAGCGCACGCCCATCGCCTCCAGCGCGTCGACCTCCTCGTTGATCCGCATGGCGCCGAGCTGGGCGGTGAAGCCCGCGCCGACGGTGGCGGAGAGGGCGAGCCCGGCGACCAGGGGCGCGATCTCGCGGGTGTTGAAGTAGGCGGAGACGAAGCCGGTGAAGGCGGAGGTACCGATCTGGTTGAGGGCCGCGTACCCCTGGAGGCCGACGACGGTGCCGGTGAAGAGGGTCATGGCGACCATCACCCCGATGGTGCCGCCGATGACGCCGAGGCCGCCGCTGCCGAAGGCGACCTCGGCGAGCAGCCGCTGCACCTCCCTGAGATAGCGGTGCAGGGTGCGGGGTATCCACAGCAGCGCCCGGAGATAGAAGGCGAGCTGGTCTCCGGAGCGTTCCAGCCAGCGGAGCGGGGACATGGGGCTCAGCCCCCCTTCGCGGGGACGACCTGGAGATAGATCGCCGTAATGATCATGTTGACGAAGAACAGCAGCAGGAAGGTGATGACGACGGACTGGTTGACGGCGTCGCCGACGCCCTTGGGGCCGCCGCGCGGGTTGAGGCCCCGGTGGGCGGCGACGACCCCCGCGATGAAGCCGAAGACCAGGGCCTTGAACTCGCTGATGTAGAGGTCGGGGAGTTGGGCGAGGGCGGAGAAGCTGGCGAGATAGGCGCCGGGGGTGCCGTCCTGCATGATCACGTTGAAGAAGTAGCCGCCGAGGGTGCCGACGACGGAGATCATGCCGTTGAGCAGGAAGGCGACCAGCATGGTGGCGAGGACCCGGGGCACCACCAGGCGCTGGATCGGGGAGACGCCCATGACCTCCATGGCGTCCAGCTCCTCACGGATCTTGCGGGAGCCGAGGTCGGCGCAGATCGCGGAGCCGCCCGCGCCCGCGATCAGCAGGGCCACGATCAGCGGGCTGGCCTGCTGGATGACGGCGAGGACGCTGGCCCCGCCGGTGAAGGACTGGGCGCCGAGCTGCTGGGTGAGGGAGCCGACCTGAAGGGCGATCACCGCGCCGAAGGGGATGGAGACCAGGGCGGCGGGCAGGATCGTGACGCTCGCGACGAACCAGAACTGCTCGATGAACTCCCGCAGTTGGAAGGGGCGGCGGAAGACCGACCGGACGATCTCGGCGGTGAGGGCAAAGAACCGGCCCGTCTCGTGCAGCGGGGCGAGCGCCCGCAGCGGTGGGCGCGGGGAGCCCTGCGCGGCCGGGGCCGCTGCCGGGGGCCCGGCGGGAGCGTCCCCGGCGGCGGGGCCCGGGGGCCCGTCGGGAGCGGGCGGGCGGGGCTCGGTCACCGGGCCGCTCCTTCGCCCGCCGCCGCGTGGCTCCGCTCGATCGCGATCCGCGCGGCCTCGGGCAGCCGGTCCAGCATGGACAGGACCCGCTCCCGCCGCCGCCGCACCGCCTTGCGCTCCGGCAGCCCCGGCGAGGGTTCGAGCTGGGGCACCAGCGGGCGGGGGGCAGGGGGCGCCGCGGCTCCCCGCTCCTTGGCGAGCGTCGCGGCGTCCTTCTCCTCCGACATCCCGATCGGGCCCTCCCTGCGCCCCCCGAGGAACTGCGCGACCACCGGTTCCTCGCTGGTGAGCAGCACCTCCCGGGGCCCGAAGGCGACCAGTCCGCGACGGAAGAGCATGCCCATGTTGTCGGGGACGGTGGCCGCGATGTCGAGGTTGTGGGTGACGATCAGCATCGTGGCGTCGATCCGGGCGTTCAGGTCGATCAGAAGCTGGGAGAGATAGGCGGTGCGGACCGGATCGAGGCCGGAGTCGGGCTCGTCGCAGAGGATGATCTGCGGGTCGAGGACGAGCGCGCGGGCGAGCCCGGCCCGTTTGCGCATCCCGCCGGAGATCTCACCGGGCAGTTTCTCCTCGGCCCCGACCAGGCCGACCAGGTCCATCCGCTCCATCACGATCCGGCGGATCTCCGACTCCTTCTTGCGGGTGTGCTCGCGCAGCGGGAAGGCGATGTTGTCGAAGAGCGTCATCGAGCCGAAGAGCGCGCCGTCCTGGAACATCAGCCCGAAGACCTTGCGGGCCTCGTAGATGTCCCGCTCGGAGCCGCCCACCATGTCGACGCCGTCGACGAGGACCCGGCCGCGCTCGGGCTTGATCAGCCCGATGACCGATTTGAGGAAGACGGTCTTCCCGGTGCCGGAGGGGCCGAGCATGACGCTGACCTCCCCGGCGGGCAGCGTCAGCGTGACGTCCTGCCAGATGTTCTGCTCACCGAAGGACTTGGTCAGCCCCTCGACGACGACTTCGATTCCCATGGCGCCTCCCGCTGCGCTCGTTGACGACGACGGCCGCGGTCGGGCTAGGGCAGCACGGCGGAGTGCCGGAACCGGGCGAGCTGCCGTCCGGCGTCCGGGAAGTACAGACCGGGCGCGTTCAGCGCGCCGTTGTGGGTGACGGCGGCGTCGAGCACCAGGCTGTTGCGCCCGGCGGGCGACGGCAGCCCGGTCTTCAGGTCGAGCGCGCCGCTGAGGAGGCCGAGCGCGCCGCAGCCCCGGGCCCGGGGGACGGCGAAGGTACGGTCCTCCTGCGCGGTGCCGGTGAGGGCGAAGCGGACCATCTCGCCCTCCTCGTCGGGGGTTCCGTCACCGCGGAACAGCTCGACGCCGAAGGCGGGCGCGACGGCGTTCCGCGGGCGCAGCACGATCGGGTCGGCGGCGGAGCCGATGAAGCACTGGGAGCCGAGGAACGGGTTCCGCAGCCGAATCCGTACCGGCAGGGTGACGATGGGCTCCCCGGCCGAGAGCCCGGCGGTCAGGCTGAAGCCGGTGGGGGCGCCGACCGATTCGACGGTGGCGGTGACCCGGTTGAGGCTGTTGTCGGTGAGCAGCCGGCAGATCTCCGTGACGACGGGGAGGTTGCCGGGGCACATCAGGCCGAGCAGTCCGCCGGGTATCTCGGTCGGCGCCCCGACGATCGATCCGGCCGGGGGCGGTACGACGGTGAATGTCTGGCTGGTGGTGTGGTAGACCACCCCGAACTGGAGGTTGTTGGCCCCGGTGCGGGCGGTGGTCCTGCCCAGGGTGATGCTGCCCCCGGCGGAGACCGAGGAGACACAGCTCGCGACGGTCTCCTCGCCGTCGGCGGCGAGCATCGCGGGGTCGTCGACGGGACAGCGGCCGAAGGGCGCCCAGTGGCCGTTGAGCCGTGCCTCGTCCGTCCTGGCCCCGCCCGGGTGCGCCGCCGCGGCCGCCGGGGGCGCGGCGGCGGCGTGCGCGGGTGCCGGTGCTGCGGCGGCGAGGGGCAGCGCCGTCACCGCCGCGGTGAGGGCGGCGAGGACGGCGGTGCGCACCCGGCGGGCGGCCGGGTGTCCCTGCGGGGCGATTCTCATGGTGTCCCTCGATCGTGTCGGTCCCGCCCGGTGCGGCGGCGACGGCTCAGCGCTCCGGCTTCGGCACCTTGACGGGCTCATGCCCGGGTGTGCAGAACTCGGGGTCGGGGCGGGGGTTGCCCGAGGAGCAGGGCGCCCCCTGCACCTGTTTGATGTAGTTGCCGGGGCCGGAGACAGCGGCGGTGAGGAGCGGGTCGAGATCCTCGCCGACGCCGCAGCCGGTGAACGGCGGAATGGTCACGGTGCCGTCGAGGACCCCTCCGGTGACGAGCTGGTAGCCGTCGCCCGGCCCCTTCAGCACACCGGTGAGCACCACATGGTCCCGGGTGTCCCGCGCCGGGTCGGGGTCCTTGGAGTACAGGGGCCCCCGGGTGCGGCAGTTCGGCCCCACGTCCAGCGGGACGCCGTTGACCTCGACGTCGTACAGCCGCAGGGAGAGCGCCACCCGGGCCAGCGTGGTGCCGGTGGACGGCAGGAGCAGGATGTCCGTGTCGATGGTCATCGTCCTGAGCTGGGTCAGCTCCATCGTGGCCGTGGTGGGCACCCCGCCGAAGCTGAGGAAGGTGGCCTTCGCCGGGGGCATCATCCGCTTGCCCCGGTAGTCGAGTTCCCCGGTGGCGTGCTGGAGCAGATGGAAACCGTCGGGCCGTTCGACGATCTCCTTGAAGGCGTCGACGAGCTGGACGCAGGCGAGGGGGAGCCGGGCCGCGCCGTCGAGCTTCTCGACGTTCGAGAAGCCGGTGACATAGGCGACCAGGGCCAGTTCATCGACGGTGTCGCCGACACAGCGGGGCGGCCGGGCGGCGCGCTCCCCGGGCAGCGGCTCGATGACGAGGGTGCCCGGTCCGCCGCCGGTCGCGGGGGCGGGGTCCTGCTCGCGGCCGGGCGGCGGGGCGGTGCCGTCGGCGCCGGTGATCCGGACGGTGGCGAGGGGCGGCTGCGGCGACTGCGGCTCGCGCGGGGAGCAGGTCACGGGGAGGGCGGCCGGTTTCGCGGGGGTGCCGTCGGCGGTGAACGGGGTCAGCTCCAGGGCCAGCGTGCCCGGGGTGAGGGTGAGTTCTCCCGCGCCGGAGGCGGTGACGGCGGGCACGGGGCCGCCGAGGGTCAGCTCCAGCGGCGGACCGGGCGGAGCGGTGGGGCGGCCGGGCGCCGGGGCGGAGGGGGACACGGGGGGCGTGGGCGCGGTGGCGGACGGGGTACCGGTGGCCGGGGCCGTCTCCCCGGCCGCTCCGCTGGGTGCGCCGGGCCCGGGGCCCGCCGGGCCCGCCGCGCCGCCGGTCCCGCCGGTCGCGTCGGTCCCGCCGTCCGGGCCTGTCCGGTCCGGCCCGCCGGGCCCGCCCGTGGCGTCCGTCCCCCCGGGCGCGGCCGACGGCGTTCCGGGCGTCCCGCCGGACGCGGCACCGTCGTTCCCGGGCGCGATCCGTACGGGGGTGTCCGTGCGGCCCGTCCAGACCGCGTCGGCCGGGCGCCCGCCCTGGGCCGCGGCGACCGCGAGCCGGCTCGTCGCCCCGACCGTGACGGCGCCCCGTCCGGCGAGCGCGGTCCGCGACGCGCCCGGGAGGGTGACCGTGACCGTCACCCCCGTGGCCAGGACCGGCTCCCCGACCCGGCCCCGCGTCGGCAGGGACGCCCTGATCCGCACCCTCGCCGGCACCGTCGCCGTCGCCGGTCCCGGGGACAGCTCCGGGGGGAGGGCGCAGACCCGGTCCACCGTCGTGTCGTACCGCACCGGGGCGGCCCCGTCGCTCTCGGCCCGCGCGCCCGGGATCACCCCGGCGAGCAGCACCACCACGGCGGCCAGCGCCCCCCGTACGGTCCTCGGGGAACCACCGTTCCCCCCTGGGCCGCGCACCATACGACTCCCCCTCGGCACTGTCCGCACCGTCCGTGCTGCTCGGGCTGCTCAGGCCCTTCGGTCTGCTCCTCGCGCTTTTCCCCGCGCTTTTCCCCGCGCGGCCCGTGCTCCGCGCGCGGCCCCACGCGGGAAATCGCACGGCGGGCCCGGACGGCCGCCGTGCGATCCCCTTCGGTCCGTCGCGCGGCGTCCGGTCAGACGCCGACGACGGTCGGGCTGGTGGTGCCGCCCACCGGGCCGATGACCTTGTAGCTGCCGGTGAACGTCGGGTGGGCGCCGTTGGGTATGAGCGTCCCGCAGCCCGCGCTCGCGTTGACGACGGTGAGCTGACGGGTGGCGTTGTTGGACACGGTGAGGGTGCCGGTGGAGTTGGCGTAGGTGATGTGGACCTCACCCACGACATCGAAGGTGCAGGTCAGCACCGTCAGGGTGGCGTTGACCCCGGTGATGTAGCCAGTGGTGAGACCGGCCGCGTGGTCGGTGCCCATCAGCCGCCAGGGCGGGTTGGTCTTGGCGACCGGCCGCACCTGGCCGAGCGGGCTGGTGCAGGGCCGGGCCGTGGTGCCGAAGGCGGCTGTCGCGATGTTGCCGATGTGCGCGGGGTTGCCGGTCGCGCTGAAGAGCGTGCCACCGGCGGTGGCGGTGGGACAGGTCACCCGGATGTTGTTGAGGGTGAGCGCGGTGTTGGTCGACGACGCCGCGAAGGTCACGGGCGAAGTGGGGCCGACCGTCCAGGTGGTGGGTGCCGCCAGGGCGGGGGCGGCGGTCAGGGCGAGGGCGGCGGTGGCCCCGGTGAAGGCTAACGCGGCTTTGGCGAGGGAGTTGCGCACGGAAGGTTCCTCCGAATTCGTCGGTGATCCCGCACTGCTTGCGACGCGTTCCACCACGGATGTGGGGGGAGCGGTGGTTCGCGGCACGACCGAATCCCGTCGACGCGTCCCATGGGAATCGGCCACCCGGCATGTGTGACGCCGCCAGACGTTACTTGCGGGAAACATGGCGCACAATCCCGCCGTTCATGATTCTCCCGAGGAGATTTTTTCCTCGTACCGGAGTGAGTGGTTCAGTACTGCTCCTTTGTCATTGTGTGCGCAATTCCGCTGCCGGGGGCCGTTTCCCCGGGAACGGCCGGAACGGGTCCTGTCACCCGCCGACAGTGCTCCGGCGCGCGGCGGCGCCATCGCCGCGGCGCGCCGGGCCGCCCGGGCCGCGCCCCGGTGCCGCGCGCCTCCGCGGGGCGGGCGCGGCACCGCGTCGCACCCGCCGGAAGCGGCCCTCTGCGGAGCTTGGCCAAAAACGCTCCCCGGGCCCCTCGGCCGTATTCCGCGAAGTGGTGTCCTCCGCTCCGGGGTTGGTCTATGTTCAACCAGCCGAGGCGAGGGGAGAGCGCGGACACGGGAGGGGGACAGCCATGCGGGGAACCGTCGGCCCGTCGGAGACCGGGGAGGCGCTGGGGCCGCTGCCCCAGGAGTTCGCGGCGATCATCCGGCCCGAACTGCCCGGACTGATCAAGGAAATAGGCGTCGAGGTCACCCGGGCCTATCCCGAATACGCCCGGCTGCTCAACGGGCCGTTCGGACACGGCATCCGGGTCGGCGTCGAGCAGAGCATCTCCGTCTTCGTCGACCAGGTGGCCGAGCCCTCCGCCCCGTCCACCCTGCGCGACGAGATGTGCCGCAGATTCGGCCGCTACGAGGCGTACGAGGGGCGCACCCTCGACAGCCTCCAGGGGGCCTACCGGCTGGGCGCCCGGATCGCGCTGCGCCGGGCGCAGAAGGTCGGCCGCAGCTACGACCTCTCCCCCTCGACGATGCTCGCCTTCGCCGACGCGCTCTTCGCCTATGTCGACGAGCTGGAGTCGCTGTCCCGCGAGGGCTATCTGGAGGTGCGCTCCCGGGCCGGGGAGCAGCATCAACTGCTGCGCCGCCGACTGCTCCACCTGCTGCTCGCAGGGCCGCCCGTGCCGCGCACCGCCGTCGCCGAGCTGGCCGACCAGGCGGCGTGGCCGCTCCCGGCGCAGGTCACCCTGGTGGCCCTGCGCTCCCCCGCCGTCCTGGAGCCGGGCGATCTGCCCCCGGACGTGCTGGCCGACCTCGGTGATCCGCAGCCCCATCTGCTGGTGCCGGGGCCGGTGGACGAGGCCCGCCGGGGGGTGCTGGAGCGGGCCCTGCTCGGCAACCGGGCGGCGGTGGGCCTCACCGTCGCCACCGCGGACGCCCATGACTCCATCCGCTGGGCGCGGCGCACCCTGGAGCTGGTGGACAGCGGGGTGGCCGCGGACGGTCCGCTGGTGTTCAGCGCGGACCATCTGGTGTCGCTGTGGCTGCTCGCGGACCCGGGGCTGCTCGACCAGCTCGCACGGCGGGAGCTGGCCCCGCTCGCCGCGCTCACCCCGTCCCGGCGCGACCGGCTCATCGACACCCTGCGGATCTGGCTCGACACCCGGGGCACCGCGGCGCGGATGGGCGAGCTGCTGGACGTCCATCCGCAGACGGTGCGGTACCGGATGCGGAATCTGGACACCATCCTGGGCGAGCGGCTGCGGGACACCGACCGGAGGTTCGCGATCGAGGTGGTGCTGCGGGCGCTGCGGCTGCGGGGCCGCTGAGCGCCGCCACGCGCCGGGGCCCGGCCGCCACCGGGGGTTCCGCCGCTCCGGGACGGCCCCTTACCACCGGTCCCACTCCGGCGACAAGCCCCGGGGTGATCGATTCGGGTGCGGCGGGGCCCCTCACGTATCGTGAACCGTCGTGCTGCCCCAGTCGGCAGCGGACGGAACCGGGCGCACGGTGCGCGCGGTCGCCTCCACCGAACCGTCGGTCCTCCCGGCCCGCCGGAGACCGATGTGTCTTTCCGCACCTTTCCGTCGAACGCCGATCCGTTCCGCCGTGTAGGGAGTGGTAGGGGCTGTCGGGGCACCCGACGGCTCCCGGAGAGCAGAGCTGGAACAGAGAAGGGTCCGCGCCGTGATCCCCACACCCCTCGTCCCCGTACCCATTCCGGACCGCGTCGCCGTCCTCATCGGCGCCTGTATGCCGGAACGGGTGCTGCGGGCGGAGATCGAGGCGGAGTGCGCCGTACGCGAGGTGCACCGCTTCCACGGGCCGCTGTGCGACGAGGACCGGGCCGACCGCGAGCAGGCCCTGTCCCAGCTCGCACGGGCCAACAAGGTGCTGGGGGCGTACCACCCGCGGCTGGTCATCGGCCCGCGCCGGCCGCGCTGAGCCCCCCGTCCACCGACCGCCCGGCCGACCCGGCCGCGGGGCCGGTCCGCCGGTCCCGGTGGGACGCGGGGCCCGGTGGGCCGGGCGGGGCCCTCACTCGATGAAGGTGCCGTCCACATACACCCAGGCGCCGCCGACCCGCTCGAAGGTGCTGCGCTCGTGCAGCTCG
Source organism: Streptomyces clavuligerus (assembly GCF_005519465.1). Taxonomy (NCBI): domain Bacteria; kingdom Bacillati; phylum Actinomycetota; class Actinomycetes; order Kitasatosporales; family Streptomycetaceae; genus Streptomyces; species Streptomyces clavuligerus. The sequence continues at coordinate 667,964 of NZ_CP027858.1, forward strand.
CCCCGCTGTCCGTGGTGGCGGTAGCGGGCGCGGAACGTCACGGTCCCCGTGGCGTGGAAGGCGCTGCCGTCCGTGGTGGCGACGATCTCCAGCCCGCTCCACCGCATCGCCGGGTCCAGCTCCAGGGCCGGGGGCCGGGTGGCCGGGTGCCAGGTGCGCAGCAGATAGGCGGTGTCACCGGCGACGAAGGCGCTGTAGCGGGAGCGCATCAGCGCCTCGGCGGTGGGGGCGCTCTCCCCCGTCCGGTCCCCCGCGTGGAAACGCCCGCAGCAGGCGCCGTAGGCGGCGGGCAGCCCGCAGGGGCAGGGCGAGGCGGCGGTGAGGGCGGGGGCGGCGGAGCGCTTCGGGCGGGAGCTGCGTCGGGACATGGAACCATTCTCGGCCATTGCGTACCTGAGCCGCCCGGCACCTTCCGGGACCGGGGCGAGATCCGTATGCTCCTGATCCGCACATGACAAGTTACTCGCGGTAAGGGGCGGCGGATGGCAGATACGGGCAGCACACGGCGGACCTTCGTGGCCACGGCCGCCGCCGTCGGCGCGGCGGCGGCGGGGACGGCGGCGTCCCCCGCGGCGGCGGAAGCCACCGGCCGGGCGGGCGCGGCGGCACGGCCGTCGGTGGCCGTGCTCGGCGGCGGGGTCGCCGGGCTCACCGCCGCCCATGAGCTGGCCGAGCGCGGCTTCGCGGTCACCGTCTACGAACGCCGGGCCCTCGGCGGCAAGGCCCGCAGCATGGGGGTCCCCGGCAGCGCCCGGGGCGGCCGGGGGGAGCTGCCCGCCGAACACGGCTTCCGCTTCATCCCCGGCATCTACCACAACCTGCCGGACACGATGCGGCGCATCCCGTTCCCGGGCAACGCGCGCGGCGTCTGGGACAACCTCGTCGCCCCGTCCGAGATGTCCATGGTCCGCACCGGCGGGGAGGATCTGCGCTTCCCCATCCCCTGGTCCGGCCACCGGCCACCGGGCCTCACCCTGGACGACATCCGGCGGGCGCTGACCGCGCTGGCGGAGACCTTCGTCTCCGTCCCCGCCCACGAGACGGCGTACTTCGTCAACCGGATGCTGATCTTCTTCACCAGTTGCGACGAGCGGCGCGACGGGCCCTGGGAGGACCGCACCTGGTGGGAGTTCACCGGGGCTGACCGGATGAGCCGCGACTACCAGCGGCTGCTCGCCGTCGGGATCACCCGGAACATCGTCGCCACCAAGGCGGAGGAGGCCAGCACCCGCACGGTGGGCACCCTGATGGAGGCGTTCATCCTCAACGGCCTCGGCCGGGGCGCCGACGGCCCCGTCGACCGCGTCCTGAACGCGCCCACGAACGACGCCTGGATCGACCCCTGGGTGACCCATCTGACCTCCCTCGGCGTGGAGTTCCGGATCGGCTGGACGGTACGGGAGGTGCTGTACGGCGCCGGGCGGGTCACCGGTGCGGCCGTCACCGACCCGGACGGCGCCCGCCGCACCGTCACCGCCGACCACTACATCCAGGCCATGCCCGTGGAGCACGCCCGGCGCACCTGGGGGCAGGCGCTGCGCGCCGCCGATCCGCAGCTCGCCCGCTGCGACGGGCTGCGCACCGACTGGATGACGGGCATCCAGTTCTATCTGACCGAGCGCGCGCCGATGGTCCACGGCCATATCAACTGCGTCGACTCGCCCTGGTCCCTGACGGGCATCCAGCAGGCCCGGCACTGGCCCGGACACGACTTCCCGGCGGACTTCGGCGACGGCACCGTCGTGGACTGTCTCTCCGTCGACATCTCCGAGTGGGACAACCCGGGCGTCCTCTACGGCCGGACGGCCAAGCAGTGCACCCCGGACCAGGTGGCCCGCGAGGTGTGGGCACAGCTCAAGGCGGCACTCAACGACACCGGCCGCACGGTGCTCAAGGACAGCGCCCTGCACTCGTGGTACCTGGACCCCGGGGTGTCCGGGCTCGGCACCCCCCACCCCGTCAACGAGGACGAGCTGCTGATCCACCCGGTGGGCACGCTGCGGCTGCGGCCCCAGGCCGTGACCCGTGTCCCCAATCTCTTCCTCGCCGGGGACTATGTGGCCGTCGACATCGACCTGGCGACCATGGAGGGCGCCAACGCCTCCGCCCGCGCGGCGGTGAACGGTCTGCTGGACCGGGTGGGCTCCCCGGCCGGACGGTGCGTGATCACCCCGCTGTTCCGGGCGCCGGAGCTGGAGGCGGCCAAGCGCCACGACCGGCTGCGGCTGCGGATGGGGCTGCCGAACCTGCTCGACCTGGGCTGATCCGTACGAGAAGAAGACGGGGACGGCGGTGTGCCGGAGGACACACCGCCGCCTCCCGTGCCGCCGGGCGCCGCCGTCCCCTCGGCGCGGTCCGGTCGGCGGCCCGGGCCCGTGCCCCGGATCGGCGCGGGGTCGGGCCCGGGGGTCAGGGACCCGGATCGGCGGCCTCCGTCAGCGGCCCCCGCCGCGCGGATGGCCGTGGCCCACCTGGATCTCGTCGATCTGGAGCTGCCGGTGGAACCGGGGGACGGAGGCACTGGCCCAGGTGGTGTCGACCGTCAGCCGGACATACCGGGCGCTCCGCTCCCCGAGGTCGATGAAGCGGGTGCCGCGCGCACTCTCCAGGACGGCGGTACGGACCGTCTCCCAGGTGGTGCCGTTCCGGCTGAGCGCGACCCGGTAGTCCTTGATCCGGGCGGAGTCCTCGGCCCGGCCGAAGGTCTCGCGGTTGTACGTCGGGGACCACTCACGCTGGTTGAGCCCGAGGAACCTGACCTTCTTGGTACGGCCGAGGTCCAGGGTCACCCCGGCCGGGAGCTGCGCGGCGGAGTCCCAGTACGTGGTGAAGTCGCCGTCGCTCAGGGCCGTGGCGGGGAAGCCCTCCTTCGCCGAGGTCGCGGTGGCCCGCACGGAGCGCGCCGGGTACACGCCCTCGCGGTCCGGCAGGGTGTCCACGGTGAAGACCGTGTCATAGGGGTCCCAGCGGGTGATGCCCCGGATGGTGAGGGTGCCGTCGCGCTGGTCGAAGGCGAGGCGCTCGCCGGTGCGCAGATCGGTGACGCGCCGGACGCGGTGGCCGTTGTCCCGGACACGGACCGCGTTGCCCCGGACCGGACGGGTCGTCACATGGACATAGGAGCGGGTGCGGTCCTCGCGGCTGACGGTCAGATAGCCGTACGCGCCGTCGTTCCAGGCCCCGGGCTGCATCCCGCCGTACATGTAGCCGCCGCCGTCGACCCCGGAGAGGGACTTCCAGATCGGCGGCAGATAGCCCTTCATGAAGTCGGTGAACCGCTGCTGCTGCGGCGGGAAGCGGCCGTCGACCATCGCGGTCAGATTCATCAGCGACTTGATGGAGGTCCCGGCGTTGGCGATGTAGCGGCCCACGTTGAGCCCGGTGGAGACCGGCCGGTCCTGGCCGTCGTACCACCAGGCGCCGGTGTCGGGGACCTTGTAGCAGGACTCCGTCAGCCGGGGCATCGGGGTCCAGATCGCCGAGGGCTGGTCGTAGGGCGGGGTCATCCCGGTCTTCTGCTCATGGGAGACCATGTCCATGATCGGGGTGTCCTCGTTGTTGTTGCTGAGCGTCATGTCCGGGCGGAGCCGCCGGATCTGCTCGTAGAGCCCGTGCTGCTCCCAGTACTCGTTGTCGTTGTCGATCCAGAACCCGGCCAGCTCCCGGTAGCCCTCCATCACCTCGAAGAAGAGGTCGTAGGAGTACTCGCCGAAGCCGGGGCGGGTGGTGAGGTCGACGGGGCGGCCCTTGTGGGCGGAGTAGGCGGCGGAGTCGAGGGTGGTGAAGCCCTGCTCGCTGTGCCACTTGGGGTCGTCGGTCATATAGAGGATGACCTCGATGCCCCGGGCGCGGGCCGCGGTGATCAGCTCGCCGAGGATGTCCCGTTCGGTGGCGCAGCTCCCGGGGACGCGGGAGGGCCAGGGGCGCGCGTAGCCGAGGCGGGAGTGGAAGGTGGCGAGGACGATATAGCTCGCCCGCAGCTTCTTCGCCTCGTCCACCCAGTAGCGGGCGTCCCAGCCGCCGTCGGTGACGGCCTTCTCCCAGGCGCGGCAGTCGGTGTGCAGCGGCCGGGTGAACATGCCCCAGTGGAGGAAGAGTCCGGCGGTGGCGTCGCGCAGCATGCGCTGCCGGTCGGGGCCCTGGGCGTGCTCGGCCGCGGGCCGGGCGGCGCTCGGGGCGGCGGTGGCGGCCGGGGCGCGCGGCCCGGCGGCGGAGGGTGTGGCGAGCAGCACCCCGCCGAGCAGGGCGAGGACCGCCGCCCAGACGACGGCGGCGCCGGTCCGGGTGGCGGGGGTGCCGGTGCGGGGGCCCCGGCGGGTCAGGGGTCCGGTGCTCCGTTTCACGGGTACACCACCTCGGTTCCGTTGACGAGGACATCGCGGATGGTGAGGTCGCGGGCGAAGCCGATGACATTGGCCTGAGCCATGCCGGTGAAGCGGCAGCGCGCGATGTGGACCCCGGTGAACGGGTCGGAGTCCAGGCCCTCCAGGTGGATGGCGCGGCGGGCCCCGTCGTGGACCATGTCCTCGATCCTGATGTCGCGGATGACGGCGGGTCTCTCGCCCTGCTGGCCGGCGTAGCGGGTGGTGAGGTAGACGCAGTCCCGGTCGATGGCGCGTCCGGTGAAGCGGCGGATGTACACCCCGGTGATGGAGCCGCCGCGTTTCTTGTTGGTCTTGATGAAGACGGGGTGGCGGGGGTTGTAGCGGCCGGGGAAGTCGACCGGGTTGATCCGGCAGTCCTCGGCGAAGACGTCGCGCACTCCGCCGGACATCTCGCTGCCGACGGCGACGCCGCCCCAGCGGCCGGAGAAGACGCAGTCCCGGATGACGATGTTCCGGCTGGGGACGCCGATCCGGTGGCCGTCCTCGTCGCGGCCGGACTTCACGGCGATGGAGTCGTCCTCGGTGTGGAAGCGGCAGCCGGTGATGAGCATGTCGGAGGTGCATTCGGGGTCGACGCCGTCGCTGTTGTTGATCCGGCCGATGACATCGACGTTCCGCAGGGTGACATTGCGGCAGAGCACCGGGTGGATGGTCCACATCGGGGGTTCGAGGACGGTGATGTCCTGCATCAGGATATTGCGGCAGTCATAGAACTGGATCATGTTGGGGCGCAGATGGTGTCCGTCGCCGAAGAGCCGCTGGTCGACGGGGACGCCCTCGGTGCCCATCCGGCGCAGTTCGGCCTGGTCGACGAGAGCGTTGCCGCCGGGGTCGCGCCAGCTCTTCCACGGGCCCGCCATGCCCTGGCCGTCGAGGGTGCCCCGGCCGGTGATGGCGAGGTCCTGCTGCCCCCTGGCGTAGATGAAGGAGGAGTAGTTCCAGCACTCGGTGCCCTCCCACCGGGTGAACACCATCGGGAGATAGTCCCGGGGGTCGGTGGAGAAGAGGACGGTGCCGCCCTCCCGCACATGGAGTTCGACCTGGCTGCGCAGTTGGATGGCGCCGGTGAGGAACCGGCCGCGGGGGACGACCACCCGGCCGCCGCCTGCCCGGTGGCAGGCCCTGATGGCGTCCCGGAAGGCCCTGGTGTTCTTGGTGACACCGTCGCCGACCGCGCCGTAGCGGGTGATGTCGAACCGGCGGTTCGGGAAGGTGGGCGGACGGATACGGGCCAGGATGGCGGGGACGCGCTCCCAGGGGTCCTGGGCGAGCCCCGCGACGGTGGTGTCCGCGTGCGCGGCACCGGCGGCGAGCGCGGGCGGCAGCAGTCCGGCGGCCGTCACCGTGCCCGCGACCCCGAGGGCGGTCCGTCGGCTGATGGGGGACATGGGATCACCTCTCCGGGTCGGCGGGACGGGGGACGGCGATGTGGTCGTAGCGGTCCCAGCCCTGGGAGATCCGGGTGTGGTACTTGTCGGCCTCGGCGGCGTCGCGGATCCACTCCCACTCCCCCGTGGCGCCCTGGTCGGGGTGGGCCCGCATGGCGTCGGCGGTGGCCTTCGCGGCGTCGAGCCCGGCCCAGATCAGCCGCCCGAGCTGCGGGGTGCGGTGTTCGGGGCCGCGGACCCAGACGCGGTAGCCGAAGTAGGCCGCGGAGACGCTCAGATGGAGCCGGGCGGTGAGCAGGGTCCGCTCGAAGTAGGCGGTGAGCTGCCGGTGGTGGGCGGGTGAGAGATCCCGTTCGGCCCGCTGGATGTCGCGCAGCGCGGAGCGGGCCACGGACACCCCGTACCGCTTCTCCTTGAGCACATCGCGCAGATAGCCGAGGTTCATCGTGTTGGCGCCGGTGAGCCAGCCGTTGGCGATGACATGGGGGTTCTCGCGCTGCATCACGGCCGAGGTCTTGCAGTAGCCGGGGGCGAGGTGCTCGATGACCCCGGTCCAGAAGTGGTAGCGCTTGTTCACGGTGTGCCGGACGAAGGTGTGGGGCGGGTCGATCCACTTGCCCGAGATGCTGCGGTCGTAGCTGTTGCAGTACGGGTCGTAGTCCAGCCGGGAGTGGTTGGCGTTGTTGGTGCCCAACATGTACATGACCGAGCTGACGATCTCGGGGGACTTCGCGAGCGCGGAGCCGACCCGGGCCGCCGCCTTCGGGCCGTAGGTCCGCGCCGCCCACTCGCGGTGGAGCGCCCCGGGCCGGACCCGGCGGTCGCGGTCGGCGCGGGCGAGGGCGTAGAGGTTGATCTCGGTGGGGGTGCCGACGATCCGGGACTCCTTGTAGCGGTCGGTGCGTGCCACATAGCCGATGACGTTCGGCTGCTTCTGGTAGTAGCGCATCCGGCCGACGTGGTCCTCGACGAGCGCGTTGGCGATCTTCCCCTGGCCGTGGTACTCGCCGGTGGTGTCGTACTCGACGAGGACGGGCCGCTTGATCCGGGTCACCGTGGTGTCCACGGGGTGGGTGAGGAAGAAGTCGTGCGGCATCGCCTTGATCATGACCTTGGCCGCCGGGTTCTCGACCAGGTCGATGGCCTTGATGGTGCGCTCCATCTCCTGCGGGAAGTAGCCGAAGGTCCGCAGATACAGCCCGAGTCCGCGCTCCTCGTTCACCACGTCGGCGACCTGGTCGACGAGGTGGGCGAGTTTGGCCTCCTCGGTGAGGAGCCGGGTGGAGTGCTGGCGCTCGACCCGGGCGCCGGTCTCGATGAAGGTCAGCACCACCGCGTCGACATCGGGGACGAGGTCGAGCATCTCCCGGTAGTCGTTCTTGAACCACTCCCAGAAGGCGGGGTTGTCCAGGTCGATGGTGGAGCCGGGGCCGGTGCGGAAGCGCTCGGGGTAGTGGTCGAGCCGGTAGAGGGCGTGGTCCCAGATCGCCACCTCGCCGATGCCCGCCCGGTGGGCGGCGGCGGTGATCCGGTTGGCCTGGACCCGCCGCCGCTCCTCCCGCACCTGGCGGAGGTCATGGACGATGTGATGGCTGATCTGGAGATGGTTGACGCCGTACGCGGGGGCCGCCGCGAGCACCTCGTCGGCGCCCCGGTCGCTGTCGGACAGCAGGGTCCAGCCGCGGACGGGCGGCCCGGACGCCGGGGCCGTCGCGGCGGACCCGGCGTCCGGGCCGGCCGGGCGGGCGGTCGCGGTCAGGGGCTGGAGCGCCCCGGCGCACGCGAGGGCGGCCACCGTCAGCAGCGCCGCCCAGCGGCGTAATGTCATGATCATGACACTTCTACTCCGTTCACGGTGACCCGGCGCCGGGTCAGCCCCTCGGTGAAGGCGACCGCGTCGGGGCCCCGCACCCCGGTGAAGTCGCAGTGCGCGAGATGGACGCCGCGCAGCCGGTCCGTCTCCAGGCCCACGAGCCGGAGCACGGCACGGGCGCCGTCGATACGGCAGTGGGAGAGGTGGATGTCGCGCACGGAGACGGGGTGGGTGCCGCCCTCGCCGCCGTTGTAGTCCATGTTCACGAAGAGCACCTCGCGTTCGACGGCCTGCCCGCTGAAGCGGCGGACGTAGACCCCGTCGACGAACCCGCCGCGCTTCTTGCTGGCCTTGAGGTAGACCGGGTACTTGACCGGGTAGTGGCCGGGGAAGTCGGGCGGGTTGATCCGGCAGTCCTCGGCGAAGACCCGCCGCACCCCGCCGGACATCTCGCTGCCGACCGTGATCCCGCCCCAGCGGCCGGAGAAGTCGCAGTCCTGGACGACGATGTCCTCGCTGGGCACGCCGACCCGGTGGCCGTCCTCGTCCCGGCCCGCCTTCACCGCGACACAGTCGTCGTTGGTGTTGAAGCGGCAGCCCGTGATGTGCACGAGGCGCGACGCCTCGGGGTCGACGCCGTCGGTGTTGTGCAGCAGGCTCTCGACGGTGATGTTCCGTACCGTCACATTGGTGCACAGGACGGGGTGGACGGTCCACATCGGCGGGTCCACGATCGTCAGATCGCTGATCAGCACATCGCGGCAGCGGTTGAACTGCACCATCTTCGGGCGCAGATAGTGGCCCGCGCCGAAGAGCCGGTCCTTCACCGGGACGCCCTCGCTGCCCATTTTCCGCAGCAGTCGCTGGTCCGGCCCCTGGAGGGTGCCGGTGCGGTACCAGCTCTCCCAGGGGCCGCGGCGGGCCTGCCCGTCCAGGATGCCCTCACCGGTGACGGCGACGCCGCGCTGGTTGTGGGCGTAGACGAACGGCGAGTAGTTCCAGCACTCGGTCCCCTCCCAGCGGGTGAGGACGGCGGGCAGATAGTCGGCCGGGTCGGGGCTGAAGGCCAGGATGCCGCCCTCGCTCACATGGAGGTCGACCCCGCCGCGCAGATGGATCGCGCCCGTGACGAAGCGCCCGGCGGGCACCAGGACATGGCCGCCGCCCGCGCGGTGGCAGGCCGTGATCGCGGCCCGGATGGCCGCCGTGTTCTTCGTGGTCCCGTCGCCGACCGCGCCGTACTGGGTGATGTCGAACCAGCGGTCGGGGAAACGGGGCGGCCGGATACGGTCCAGGATGTCCGGCAGCCTGCTCCAGGCGGCCCGGGCGGCTGCCGCCGGATCGGACCTCCGGATCTGCGCGTCGGCGACATCGGAGGCGGCGACGGGCAGGACGGTGCCCGCCGCCAGCGCTCCCCCGGCCCTCAGGGCCGAGCGACGCGAGGGGTGCGGATGCATGTGGCGTGTCACCTCTTCAACAGGGGTACGGGTCGTCAGCCGGCGGTCCGGTCCTCCTGCGCCCGGGTCACCGGCTGGGTGGGGTCGGCACAGCACGGCGGGAATCCCCCGCGGCTGCCACGACCGGGGTGCGGTCGGTGCCGCGCTCGGCGAGCCGGTCGCGCGGCACCGGCCGGCCCCCGTTCCCGGCCGTGCGCCCGGCTCCGGTCCGGGTCCGTGCGGGGGTTCGCGTCCGGCACGGCGCCGCCGCCGCGGGCCCCGGGCGTCCGACGTCCGGGCCCCGGCCCGGGGGGCCGCCCCGGGCCGGGGAGTGCGCGCCGCTCACCCGGGGCATCCCCGCGATGTGGCGGGTGCCGTCCGAACCGGAGCCACCGCCGTCGGCAGCCCCGCAGCCGGCGGCGGTCACCGCGAGCACGGTCCATGCTGAACGGTGGCTCAGTGGAAGGGACATGGCGTCAGGCACCCCTCTGGGTGAGATAGCGCTTACTCAGCCCTGTGCCCGAACAAAGTCCACCCCGCCCGGGGTCCTGTCAAGAGAGTGCGCCGGTGGAACTGCGGACCCGCAGCTCAACGGGTACGGTTTCGGGCTCGATATCGTCCCGCCCGGCCATGATCCGGCCCAGCGCCCCGCCCGCGATCTGCCCCAGCCGATGGCGCGGAACCGCTACCGTCGTCAGCGGCGGCGCGGAGAAGCGCGCCATGTCGATCTCGTCGAATCCGGTCAGCGAGATGTCGTCGGGGACCTTCACCCCCAGCTCCGAGAAGCGGGCGAGCACCCCGAGGGCGACGAAGTCGTTGTAGGCGATCACCGCGGTCGCCCCGCTCTCCAGCGCGGCGGGCGCGCCCGCGTACCCCTCGTCGGTGGTGGAGCCGCAGGGCAGGGTGATCACCTCCAGGCCGAACGCCTCGGCGCCGGAGAGTGCCCGCAGCCGCTCGCTGTTGGCCCACGCGTGCTCGGGGCCCTCCAGGAAGAGCACCCTGCGGTGGCCGAGCCGGGCCAGATGGCCGCAGAGCGCCATGATCCCCCGGAAGAAGTCCACCGTGATGGAGTGCAGGGCGAGCCCCGGCACCTGACGGTCGGTCACCAGCATCGGGGTGCCGCGACCGGCCAGCGCCGCCAGGTCGGCGCGCGGCATCCGGGGCGAGCAGAGCAGCAGCCCGTCCGCGTACCGCAGCAGGTCCTCGGTGAGTTCCCGCTCCACCGCCGGATCCTCGCCCGAGTCCATGACCAGGACCCGGCTGCCCGCGTCCCGGGCCACGGCGGAGACCGCCTTGATGATGTCGTGGAAGTAGGGGTTGGCCAGATCGGGGACGAGCACACCGATCGTCCCCGACCGGCCGCGCGCCAGCCCCTGGGCGGCGGCGCTGGGCCGGTAGCCGAGGTCGGCCATGGCCGAGCGGACCCGTTCGGCCAGCCCCGGCGCGACGGTGTCCACGCCGTTGAGGACCCGGGAGACGGTCGCCACCGACGCCCCGGCCTCCCGCGCGACATCGGCGATCGTGACTCTCTTCGCACGCTTCGAGGCAACCATCAGGACCGCTCTCCTTCGGGCACACGGCTTGCGCGCGGTGGACACGGTGATGAGAAACCGGTTTCCCGCCCCAGGAACGTAGCAGAGTCCATGGCGCGCGGTACCGGTCGTGCCGTCAGGAAGTGCTGGCAGAGGGCCCATGGGCCCGGCCGCGCGCCCGGCTGGAGCGACCGCGCGCCCCCGGGCGGGACGGGACGGGGTACGCGGGACGGGGAAACCCCCCGGCCGCGCCCCGCTCCCGCCCGGACCGCCGGGCGGCGTCCCGTACGACCCGTCAGGGGGCGCAGGTCAGCACGGGCTCCGCCCAGTCGATCCGGTCATAGCGGTTGGTATCGGGCCCGATGGTGCCCACCAGCCGCAGAAAACGTGCCCCGCTGAGGTCCGCGGTGAGGCTGACGGCCGGGTCGCGCCAGGTCAGCAGTCCGCTGTCGGCCCGTTTGACGCCGTCGGCCCAGATCTCGGCCGTCGCCGTGGCCTGTTCCGGCTCCCTCGGGTCGCGCTCGTCGTCGATGCCGACGTCGGTGGTGAGCTTCGAGCAGCGGCCGTCGAGAAGATAGACGAGCTGGACGGGGGCATGGGTGCCGAGCCCCTTGGCGTAGCGGACCCCGTTGACGGTCAGGGGCCTGCCGTCGCGGGCACGGGGCCCGCCGTTGGACATGTCGCGCTCCACGGGGCCGTAGCCGTTGCTCGCCCAGGCCCAGGTGAGGTCCCCCAGGCCGGAGACCCCGGCCGGGACGGGCGCCGGGACGGTGAGGGTGTCCGCGAGCGTCCGCCGCACGGTGCCGTGGCCCACGGCCCGGTAGTCGAGCGCGACCAGCAGCCCGGCCGGGCCCGGCGGGGCCCCCGAGGGCACCTGGACGCGCCAGCGGGTGGTCAGCGGCCGTCCGCCCGGCAGGATCACGTCGGCCCGCTCCGCGTCCAGGGCCCGGACCGTCCAGCCCCCGGGCAGCCGCAGCGCCAGCCGGGCGGCGAACAGCGGCAGCCGGCCGTCGTTGCGGACGGTCGCCTTCAGCGCGAAGACCCGGCCCGCGCGGATGATGGTGCTCGGCACGCCCTCGGCCTCCGCGGGCAGGTCGAGCGTGAGGGAGGCGGCGGGCGGGGCCTGCCACCAGTCGCCGCCCGGGGTGATCCGGAACAGGGCCGTGGCATGCGCGGGCAGGGTGGCGCCGATCGCCCCCGCGGTGTGGGAGGTGTTCTTCTGCCACAGATCGCGGATCGCATACCCGGAGCGCTTCGGCAGCCCCAGTTCGGCGGCGGTGGTGGCGATCGCGGCGCTCTGCTCGGTCTCGTTGAAGAGGGCGACCGCGAGATCCCCGTTCGCCAGCGGCTTCGCCAGCACCCAGTGGCCGTTCGCGGAGCGCACCACCGTGGCCTGCACGCCCAAGGGGTCCTGGTCGACGGCGATGACCTCGCGGTCGGCGAGGATGTCCAGCGTCCCGGGGGTCGCCTTGCGCAGATCGGTGCCGATCAGCAGGGGCGCGGCCATGACGGACCACAGGCTGAAGTGGGAGCGGTACTCGGTGTCCGTCATCCCGCCGTTGCCGACCTCCAGCATGTCGGGGTCGTTCCAGTGGCCGGGACCGGCGTACCGGGCGAGCGGGGCGTTGGCCTTGAACAGCCCCAGCATGGACTGCCAGCTGTCGTTGATGTCGCCGGTGGTGCGCCAGAGGTGGCCGACGTCCCTGCCCCACTCCCAGGGCTTGTTCTGGCCCCACTCGCAGATCGAGTAGAGGATGGGACGGCCGGTGGCGCGCAGCGCGTCCCGCATCTTCGTGTACCGCTCCAGGGCGGGCCGGTTCTGGTTGTTGCAGTTGTCGTACTTGAGATAGTCCACGCCCCACTCGGCGAAGGTCCGCGCGTCGGTCTCCTCGTGGTCCAGCGAGCCGGGCATCGTCTTCGCGCAGGTCTGCGTCCCCGCGCTGGTGTAGATGCCGAACTTGAGGCCCTTGGAGTGGACGTAGTCGGCCAGCGCCTTGATCCCGCTCGGGAAGCGGACGGGGTGGTGGGTGAGCCGGCCCCCGGCGTCCCGCCGCTCCGCCGCCCAGCAGTCGTCCACGTTGACGTACTCGTACCCCGCGGCCTTCAGACCGGTGGAGACGAACAGGTCGGCGGTGTCGCGGATCATCTTCTCGTCGATGGCGCAGCCGGTGGAGTTCCAGTTGTTGAACCCCATGGGCGGGGTGCGGGCCAGCCCGTCCGGGAGCCGGGGCGAGCCGTTCGCGCGGGCGGCCGGGGGCCGGGGTGAGCGGTTTGGCCACAGGGCCGGGGGGACGGGGGCCGAGGCGGCGGGCGCCGCCGGGGCGCGGGCGGCGGGCTCCCCGGCCGCCCCGCCCGGCGCCCCGGCCGCCTGGGCCGGGACGGTGAGCAGCGTGGCGGCCAGTGCGAGCCCCGGAAGTCCCACCAGGGGCCGGAGAGTCGAACGCATGCCTACCCTCTCTGTCGGGTCGATCGGTACCGTGCCCTGACCTCGCCGGTGGTGAGCGCCCGGTCGAGGAACATCAGATCGTCCATCCGGCAGGCGCAGGGGTTGCCCTCCCGGGTGTTCTGCGGATAGCTGCCGCCGATCTTGATGCCCCGGGGGTCACTGGGCGACGCGGTGTCCGGCTCGGGCGGGCCCGCCACCTCCCAGGGGTCGCCGGGGCGTACAGAGGAGCCGGGCAGCGGGCGGCCATTGCGGTACAGCCCCATGGCGCCGGTGTCGAAGTCGAAGGTGGCCGCGAGATGGGTCCAGCGGCCGTGCGGCAGCAGGGTGCGCCAGTCCTCGTCGGCGGCGAAGGTCTGGGAGCCGCCGCTGTCGACACGGCGGCCGAGCGCCACCACCTTCAGCACCCCGTCGACCTGGATGAGTTCCAGCAGGGCGCGGACGTCGTGGCCCTGGGAGGTCCCGGAGAGCACCCCGGCGAGCCCGACGGCCCCGTAGCGGTCGGCGGGGTCGGCGGAGTTGGAGTTCGGGGCCGGATTCTCACCGGTCGGCTTGAACCAGCCCATGACGGTGATCTGCCGGGCCGCGTTGAACGCCCGCAGCGAGGGCACCCCACCGACGGCGTACACCCCCGCCTTCCAGTCGTCGTTGCCCCGTTCGGCGGGGGTGATCTGTCCGGTCTGGAGGACCGCGCCGCGCCGGTCGTCCCGCACCCGCTGCGCGGACCCGCCGTTGACGAGCGTCAGCACCGTCCCGGAACGGCCGAGGTCGCGCTCGCGCGCCGGGTCGCCGGGGACGGGGTGGGAGAAGTCGTAGTGGGCGACGGGCTGCCGCCCGGAGCGCGGGTCGGGCACGGTGTCCCGCGCCGGGCCACCGTGCCCCTCCTTCACCGGCCCCTTCACCGGCCCGGCGACGGCGGAGCCGGACAGCGACGGCAGCAGGGCCAGGGCGAGCGCCACGAGCGGCGGCGCGGCCCGGCGCCGCAGGGCCGCCCCGGCCACCGCCGCGGCGGAGCGGCGGACCCGCCCGGGAGCGTCCGGCGTCCGCTCAGGGGGCGATGGCGACATCGGTCACCTTCCAGATCCTGCCGTTGGCCTTGGAGAGCACATAGATCGCGCCGGATCGGTCGGTACCGAGCCGCAGATCGACGCGGGCGTGCCCGGCCAGGTCCCGCATGGTGGTCGGCGCGCCGGACGCGTCGAAGAGCGGCAGTTGGTAGGTGGTGGCCATCGGCCCGCCCCGGCGCATCTCCCGTACGTCGGACGCGAAGATCCGCCCGCCCACGCCCTCGGCGTAGAGGTACTTCCCGTACAGCTCGGGAATCCGCCACCCCCGGTAGACGAACCCTCCGACCAGGGCGTTGCCGCTGTCGCCGCAGGGCCGGTCGGCCCGGGGCGTGTGATCGAAGGCGGCGACGGGATACGTGTACCCGTACCGGGCGTCGTCGGCGGGCAGCGCGAAGACCCCGCAGGTCGGATTGTCGGCCTTGCGGTACGCGAAGGGGCCCTCGCGGTGGCTCCAGCCGAAGTTGTCGCCCGCCCGGACCTCGTACACCGAGTCCACCCGGTGCTCGCCGATGTTGCCGGTGAACATCTGCCCCCGGCCTGCCGTGTCCCAGCTGAAACGGTGGGGGTTGCGCAGCCCGTACGCCCAGATCTCCCCGAGGGTGCCCGCCTCGGGCGGGTCGGACGCGAAGGGGTTGCCCGCGGGGACGCCGTACTTGCCGCCGGGGCCGTCCCGCCTGTCGGGGTCGATCCGCAGGATCTTGCCCTGGGGTACGGAGAGATCCTGCGGCACCGTGCCGCCCGCGCCCGCCGCGCCGTCGCCGACGCCCACGTACAGCAGTCCGTACGCACGGCTCCAGCGGGGGGTGCGGGGGTTGAAAGCGATTTCCTGGATGGTGTGGTATGTGTTGGCGAAGCCCAGGCGCATCACCTCGCGGCGGCTGCCGCTGAAGGTCGCCGCCGCGGGGTCGTCGGCGGTCCACTCGGTGATGACGCTGTGCAGCCGGGCGCCCTGCGGGGCGGGCAGATCGGGCGTTCTGGTGGTGAGCGCGTCCCGGCCCTCGGTGTGCGCGGTGTAGAAGACGCCGTTGTGCGCGAAGCCGGGGTGGAAGGCGACGGAGCCGAGACCGCTGCCGAGCCCCTGATGGGACCAGAAGTCGGGGCCGACGGCCGTGCCCACGTCCAGATAGGGGCGGGAGGCGCCCGCGCGGTCGACGAGGTACAGCGTGCCGTTGAGGTCGGGGACATAGAGCCGGCCGGAGCGGCCGGGCACCTCCCCGAGCTGGGCGATCCGGGCCCAGCGCTTGAGCCGGGCGTCGGTGGGCGGCGGCACCGGCGCGGACTGCGGGAGCGTGGCGAACTCGGTCAGCACCAGACCCTGCCGGGACGGTGTCGGGTCGGGTAACGGATCGGCGATGGGGGACTCGTCCCCGGCGTGTGCTGGAGGAACGAACAGTGCGATGAGCAGGGCCCCGGCGGATATCGCCAGCCGGGCTCTTCGTGGCGTGGGCATCCCGTTCACCTCATCGGTCGATGGCGCGGCGGCTCGACTGCGGATGCATGGAGAAAGCGCTTACGGAAAGCGCTTTCGCCAAGCTACAAAGCCGCGCCGCCCTCGGCAAGCCCTCCTTCTTCCGCCACTCGGCCCGGGGAAGGGCCACCCGCACCCCGTGCGCGGCCGAACGACTGCCTCGGCCCAGGGGCGAGTGGGCCGAAGGGGCGCGTGACCGCCGAAAGCGGGGAGCGGGCCCCTGTCTCCTCTGGGCCGGGCGTTTGCCTCGACCCTGCGGCGAGTGAGCCGAAGGGGTGCCGCGAGTGCCGAAAGCGGAGAGCGCGCCCCTGTCTCCTGGGCTGGACGTTTGCCTCGACCCCGCGGCGAGTGAGCCGAAGGGGTGCCGCGGGCGCCGAAAGCGGAGAGCGCGCGGAGGTTCCGAGGAACGAGGAACCGAGCACGGTCGACCGTCGGCGCACGCTCTGGCACCCCGGAGGCGAACCGAGCCACAAAAAGGGCGGGGCGGCTCAACTTGGTCGGCTGACCTGCCGATAGGGACGCCGAACGGATATATCCGACTGAAAGGCACCATCTCATGGCATGGCAGACAGCGCTCCGGCGCGCCTCGTGCCGGACCCCGCGCCGGCACCGTACGCGATCCCTCGCCCGTACCCTCCTCGCGACGGCGGCGACGCTGCTGACGGCGGCGGGCACGGCGCTCGTCCCGGTGTCCGACGCGGTCGCTTCGGAGACTCCCGGCAGCTACACCAACTACGGATTCCCGGTCGGCACCTCCGGGTTCTCGGACATCACCTTCCGTACCACGGTCACCCAGGACCCCGGCCAGGCGGCCAACGTCTTCTGGAGCCACCAGTTCGACTTCACCGGAGGGCACACCGCGTACACCGGGATGCAGGCCAACGGTCCCGATCAGCAGCGCACCTTCCTCTTCTCGGTCTGGGACGCGACCGAGGCGAAGGCGGGGAGCACGGGCAGCGAGTGCGTCGACTTCGGCGGTGAGGGCGTCGGCAAGAGCTGCCGACTGCACCGCGAGTGGGTGCAGGGGCACACCTACCGCACCACCGTCACCCATGAGGGCGATCGCTGGTTCGCGGCGACCGTGACCGACGAGACGACCAAGGACAGCTTCACCCTGGGCAGCATCCGGGCCGCCGCTTCGACGATCTCACCGAGCGGCATGGTCGACTGGACCGAGTATTTCGAGTGGAACGACCCCCGGGCCTCCTGCTACGACCAGCCCTACTCACGGGCCGAGTTCGGACTGCCGAAGGGTGACAAGGAAACCGTGTCCGCCTCCGTCTCCTCGACGAAGGTCAGCGCGGCCTGTGCCAAGGTGAGCCAGGTGGACAGGACCACGACCGGCAGCGTCCAGACCAACGGCATCGGCAACTCCGTCCGCGGACCGATCACCGGTCTCGGCGGCAAGGTGATCGACGCCTCGGGCGGGGCCACCAACGGCACCAAGGCGATCCTCTACCGCGCGACCGGCAAGGCCAATCAGGCATGGGTCCTCGGCGCGGACGGGGCCGTGCACCTGATGAAGAGCGGACTCTGTCTCACCGTCGCGAACAACGCGACCGCCGCCGGCAGCCCCGTCCAGGTCTCGACCTGCGACGGAGGCACCGGCCAGCAGTGGCGGGCCCAGAACGGCACCCTGCTCAACCCGGCCTCCAAACGCTGCCTCGCCCCGCACGGCGGCTCCTCGGCCAACGGCACCGCCCTCGAACTCGCCGACTGCGACGGCGGCACCCCCCAGAAATGGACCGTCCCGGTGACGCCCTGATTCTTTGTGGCTCGGTTCGCCTCCGGGGTGCTGAAGCGTGCGCCGACGGTCGACCGTGCTCGGCCGCTCGTTCCTCACGGCCTGCGCGCGCTCTCCACTTTCGGCACCCGCGGCACCCCTTCGGCTCACTCGCCTCAAGGCGGAGGCAAACGCCCGGCCCAGGGACGGGGCAGGGCAAAGGGCGAGGGCTCACTCGCCCCGGGGGAACCGCCCCGGGACGGGGCCATCGTCCACGCCGACACGGGGCACGGGGCACGGGGTAATCGTCCGGCCCGGAGGCGGGCGCAGGCGGGCCGTTCACCTCCGGGCAGGCTCGACGCCCGCCAGGGCTCCCGCCGTCAGGGCGTACGCGATGAGGACGGCGAACGGCATATGGCCGCCCACGCTGTCGATGTCGTCGATGAACCAGCCGGAGACCAGGAACCAGACGAAGCCGCCGACGACGGCGAGCAGGACGGTGCCTTTCTCCCGCATCAGCCGCATACCGGCCCACAGCAGGATCGGCATGAGAATCCACGAGGCACCCGTGGCGAAACCGAACTCGACGATGCCGCCCCAGGGGCCGTCATCGGCTCCCGCTTCACGGGCCGAGGTATACCCGACGGACATGACGGAGTGGCAGACGGCCGCGGCGACCGCGGCGGCGAGGGTGCCCTTGAGAAGTCGTACGCGGTGAAGTGGCATGGCGAATCCTAGCCCGGGACACGGCGATGGGCCCCGGCGCGGAGTGCGCCGGGGCCCATCGTTTCAGACCGTTCACATCGTTCGGACCGGGACGTGATCAGTGACGATCCGTCCGGGGACCCCTACAGGTGGCGGTCCAGGGCGTTGGCGTAGAGACGCGCGCCCTCGATCTTCGGGTGGAAGGACTTCATCGACGGCAGGGGCGCGTCCGTGTCGGCCTCGGAACGGCCGCTGAGCACGATGCCGTGGATGGACTCGGGGTTACCGCAGACGGCCTTGCCCGCGAAGTCCTGCGCGGGGTTGACGTACGTGGCGCCGACAGCCGCCGCCGCGTTGCCCATCTCCGTCGCCAGGTGCGGGGCGACCTGCTCGTTCAGCCACGGCGCCTCGCCGGTGCCGATGCCCGGGATGCACTGGCCGAGCCCGCTGAGGAGCGGCGGGTAGCCCATGAGGAAGATCTTGGCGTTCGGAGCCGCGGTCTTGATCTCGTTGAGCACCCTGATGATCTTCGGCTTGACCTGATTGGTGATCCAGCCGGGGATGAAGTTCTTCAGCGGCCCGCTCTTCGTCCCGGTGTCGTCACCCGTGTTCGGGTCCGGAACGCCGATCTCGGCGTCCTGGCACATCAGCAGACCGGCCTTGTAGATGCACTCCTCGATGATGGGCACGAACAGGCTGTCGTTGCCGCCGACGGCGAGGGTGACCATGTCGGTGTTGTTGTCCAGGTAGCCCAGCTCCATCTGCGGCAGGGAGTTCTCCTGGAGCTTCCCGCCCTTCCAGATGTTGAACGTCTGCGCTCCGGAACAGGCGATGAAGTTCAGGTCGACATCACCGTAGGCGTCGGAGATGGCGCCGATGGACTGGGTCTTGCCGGGCAGGGTCGCCTGCCGGACCCAGGCGTGCTTGGAGCGGTGGCAGGTGTTCTTCACCTCGGTGCCGCCGAGGGACTCCTTGTAGTCCGTCTCGCGGAAGTAGTCCTTGCCGCCGTCGGTGTCGGCGCCCTCGCCCGAGGCGAAGGAGTCGCCCATGCCGACCACGTGGGTCGGGTTGGAGCTGAGCTTCTGGAAGGCGACGGCGTCCCACGCGATGTCGACGCCGACCTTCTCCTCGGTGATGTTGGAGAGGGACACCGACGGGGTGCCGGTGAAGTTGAAGACACCGAGCGAACGCCACTCGTTGCTGCGGATGCGCTGCGGGGCGACCCGCTGCGGCGAGGTGGAGTTGGTGCCCGACACCGTGTACTTGGCATGCTGCGAGCGGGCCGCGACATTCGGCATGTGGACGAGGACACGGGTCCAGCCGGAGACCGTGCTCGGGCCGGTCCAGGTGCCGGTGACCTTCATCCGGGGCGCCTCGGCGGAGGCGGCCTTACGGGTGGTGGAGAACCACATGTGGTTGCCGTAGCCCACGCCGAGCTGATGGGTGTCCATCTTGGCCGAGGGTGAGGCGAAGTTGAACGAGAACGAGCCTGACGACTGCGCGGTGTCCGTGCAGCGCCGGAAGTCCGCGCCCGCGATCCGCTGGCCGGTGTTCACGTTGTCGACGATCGTGGTGCCGATCGGCAGTCCGGAGTTGCACCGGGGCGGGTGCGAGTTGCCGTCCGCCTCCTCGGGATAGGTGCTGTTGAAGCGGAACAGCTCGAAGCCGCACATCGAGCTCTCGCACTTCTTCCACTCGACCTTCGCGTTCCACCAGCACTTCCAGTCCGCGCGCTGGCACGGGCCGGTCGCGGGCGAGTCGTTCGACGCGCCGTCCTGGATCTTCATCGGGTCGCACTCGTTGGAAGTGTTGCAGAAGAGACCGACCGGGGGCTTGGCCAGGGTACGGAAGGACGTCTGGGTCCACCACGCGGCACGGTAGCCGTGGACCATCTTGCCCGGCTCCTCCAGGGCCTCCAGCGGGCGGGCGGCCCAGCCGATGACCTTCTCGGGGTAGGGCCAGAACTGCGGCTTGGCGGCGTGGGAGTAGTCGTCCGCGCCGGTCGGACCCTCCAGGAACGGGGTGCGGTTCGGCTTGTAGGTGGGGTTGGCGGGGTTGTTGGCCCAGCCCACGCCCCACTTGCCGCTGTTGGTGCCCGCGTTCGCCTGGGGGTAGAAGCCCGAGTTGTAGGCCCACAGGGCGAAGAACCAGTTCTCGATGTGCTTGGGGTCGCCGTTGTTGACGGTCATCCCCTCGCCGCGGGTCTGGTTCCACTTCTCGGCGAGGATGTTGACACCTGCCGCGACGTTCGCGGTGTAGTCCAGCGCCACGGCCTCCTGGTAGAGACGCGGCTTGGACGGCCGGACGGTGCCGTTCTCGTACGGCTTGTTCGGCAGCCGCATGCCGTCGGTGACCTGGGTGATGCCGTAGCCGCAGTCGGCGGCCTTCCAGTTGATCAGCCACGGGTCGCTGACCTGGCCGTGCGCGTTGTGCTTGACGCCGTAGTAGTTGCCGATGAGGCTGTTGGCGGTGGTGCCCGGCGCGGCGAAGCGGGTGGCCTGCCACATGTTGGATTCCTGGGCGGTGATGCCGAGGAACACCTGCGCCGGGATGCGTCCGCCGCCCGTGAGCGCGGTGAGACCGCCGGCGAGGGCCTGCGGCGAGTAGGCGCCCATGCCCATGTTCTTCCAGTTGGCCGGGCGGGAGACCTTCGCGTCGAGGGTGCCCTCGATGGCGCGGTTGACGGCCCACTCGATCTGCCGCGGCTTGGGCTGGAACGCCTGCTTCTGCGGGTTGCCGCGCTCGACGGCGCAGGTGCGCTCCGCCTCCGGCTCGGCGATGCTCAGCCGGGCCTTGCCGCCCGCCGTGCTCGGGCTGCCCGCGGGGGCGACGCCGAGCGCCGGGGAGCGGCCGGCGCCCTCGGCCGGGTCCGGGTTGACCGGGGCGGCGGCCGGGTTGGCCTCCAGCACCGAGTCACGGCCGGTGGGCAGGTGCCGCATCGCGATGCGGGCCGTACGCGCCTGGGCGTACTCCTCGGGCCGGATGCGGGTGTCCTTGCCGTCGGCCCAGGAGCTGAACACGGAGGAACGCGCCTTGGTGGAGACGACGGCGTCCTTGTCCAGGCCACCGGGGTTGCGCACGCTCGCGGGGAGGGCGCCGACGTTCTTCGCGTGGCCGGTGACGACCGCGGTGCCGTCCGCGGAGCGGGTGAGGTCGACCGAGGTCAGATTGCCCTCGGCGACGGTGCGCGCCTTCGCGGCCCGGCCCTTGACCTCACCACCGGTCAGATACTTGACCCGGGAGGTCTGGCCGGCGGACGCCAGCTCGTCGGAGCGGGCCCCGGCGGCACGGGCCTTGCCGGCCTTCTTCGCGTCGTGCTTGCGGTCGACGAAGGCGAGGCCGCCCTCCTTGGTCACCGACAGGCTGAAGGGCACGTTGTCGGTGCGGGTGACCAGCGTGGAGCGGCCGTCCTGGCCGACCCGCACGATCGCGTTGCCCTGGGCGGCGACGATGCCGTCGCGGGTCGGGACCGCGGAGGTCACCTGGCCCTTGACGGTGATCGGCTTCGCCGTCTTCCCGTTGCGGGCGTCGACGGTGATCAGCCGCGTCTCGTTCTTCTTCGACGTCTTCTCGTCGGTGAACTGCGACAGGACCGCCTGCTCGCCGTCGCCGCAGCCGGGCGAGAAGTAGGCGAGGCTGGCCTGGTACGGGAGCTTCTCGACCGCGCCCGTGTTCAGGTCGACGGTGGCCGTGAACGCGCCACGGGCCATCAGGTCCAGCTTGTTGGTGAAGGTGCGGGGCGCGTACGCGACCACGGCACGGTCACCGGAGGCGGTGACGCAGGCGTTGCCGATCCAGGTGTCGGTGTCGACGAAGCCGGGCTCGGCCAGCGTCGCGGCCGTCTTCCAGCGGTAACCGTCCTTCTCGTCGGCGGTCAGCAGATGGAAGCCGGTGGCGTCACCGATCGTGGTCCACGCGGTGTCGGTGGACGTGGTGTACCCGGAGCCGAGGACCTTGGTGCGGTCCTTGGCCGGAACCCGGTCCTTGTGGCCTTCCTTGTCCGCGCGGGCGGCGGGCTCGGCGCCCTCGGACCAGCCCTCGGCGGCGTTGGCGGGAGGCGTCGGTTCGGCGGCGTTGGCGTACAGCGCGCTGCCGAAGGCTATCGCCGTGGCAATGGCACAACTTATGGGAACGCGCGCGGCGTTGAGCCCATAACTGCGCTTGGATCTGCTCAAAGCGGTGGGATTCCTTTCCGAATGGTGCCGCTTGTTCTGCATGGCCCCGGCCGATTCGGCGGGGGCACGGTGGTGTCCGCTCCGACAGACGCCCGGAGTCCGGGGAAATTCCATGGAAATTCCATGAAAAACAGACCGGACAGGCGTACTTCGGACAGCGGGAAGCCGTGCTCCCCGGTGGGGAACACGGCTGCGAAAGTGGTTCAGACCTTTGTCTGGGGGGAGCCGAGCAGCTCCCAGGTGACGGGGCCCCTGCCGTCGCCTTCGAGGTCGTAGACGACGGTCGCGTCGGTGGACCACCACTGACCGTCGTAGTCGACCGGTGCCGCATGGCAGTTCAGGCCGGTGGAGTTGGCCCAGGCGGCGTTGAGGTCGGCGGTGACGTCGCAGGTCCGGCTGGACCGTACGGTGTCGGACCCGGTGGCGGTGGGGCGGCTCTCCAGCCGCGTGGTCACCTTGACCGAGGTGAAACGCTTGCTCCGGTCGATGACCTGGTCCACCAGGATGCCCCAGTGGAGGACGGTGCGTCCGGTCACCGGACCGGTGGCGCCGGACTGGATCTGGACGCAGTTCTCCGCGTGGACCTGGGTGTCGGGTTTGTCTCCGGGCAGGTCGAGATCGCGGCTGTCGCCCGGGGTCGCGCAGCGCAGCGCGGTACCGGCCGCCGGTCCGGCGGGGGCGGCGGAGGCAGGAGCCGCGAGGGCCGCCCCACCGCCCAGGAACGC
The DNA here is from genome assembly GCF_005519465.1 of Streptomyces clavuligerus. NCBI lineage: Bacteria > Bacillati > Actinomycetota > Actinomycetes > Kitasatosporales > Streptomycetaceae > Streptomyces > Streptomyces clavuligerus. The sequence goes on from NZ_CP027858.1 coordinate 690,824, forward strand.
CAGTGCGGCGATGACGGCGGTCGTCCTTCTGGGCGCACAACGACGCACGGAATCTCCTGAGAAAAAGACACACTTCGCCGGATGGATGCCCTTGATGACCGGCCGGTGGCTCCGGAAAGTCACCGGCTGATCATGAAGAGATCATGAGTAGACACCCCAACACGCCGCCTTATCAAGCCTGATTCCCAAAAAAATGGCGTGATCGCTCGCTCTCCACCGCAGATTTCCGTCCCGTCCGCCGGTCGGACATCACTCGGCGATAACTCCCGACCGAACTTCCGGTAAAACGCGACTTCTTACGGATTCATCTGCCATCTTTCGGACTATGTACCCTCTTTCCGTCCTCGTTAATTGAGCCAGATTCAGTGCGGGATCAGCCATGTTGCGCAAAGGATGTTTGAACATCCCGATGTTGGATCGGACAGCGACCCGTCCGGGCGGTACCGCGGCCATAGGGTTTCAGCCAGGGACACCGCCCGACGGCGCGGTGAAGCCGACCCGGTCCGCCGAGCGCACCAGCTCCGGATCGTCGCCCAGGGCGTGTTCGGCCACCCGGGAGACCACCGGGGCCGGGATGTCGTCCAGGCCGTAGGTGGCATGGGTGTCATGGGGCAGCACCACGGCGAACCCCCGCTCGACCGCGCCCGCCGCCGTGGCGCTCACACACATCTCGGAGAGCACCCCGGCGATCACCACCCGTCCGACGCCCCGGCCGCGCAGCAGCTCCGCGAGGCCCGTCCCCGCGAAGCCGTCGTCCTCGTCCTTGCGCACGACATGCTCACGGTCCGACTCCCGCACCGGCAGCAGCAGCTCCCAGCCGGGGGAGCCGGGCTCGTCCACCGCGCCCGGCTCCCCGTCGTTGCGCAGATGCACCACGACCGCGCCCGCCGCACGGGCCCGCTCCAGCAGGGCCGCCAGCCGCAGCGTCAGCCCGGCCGCGTCCGGCACGGCGTGGGACCCGGTCAGAAAGGCGCTCTGCGCGTCGACGAGGATCAGCGCCTGCGCGTCGGCCGCGCTCTCCCGGTACGGCGCCGAGACCCAGACCCCCTCGTGGACACGGCCCCCGTCGGCGGGGGCCGCCCCGGCGGCCCGCTGCTCCCCGGTCCCGACTGTCTCCTGCACGCTTCCCACCTCATATGATCGACGATCCCCCCACCGTAACCGGCTGTCGTGACGGACCGTCACGACCGACGGCGGGCCCCGGGCCGCCCGGCATCGCGGAGCCTGCCGACCGGCCCGGCCGAATCCGGGGCGGCCTCCTTTACGGCCCCGGGGGCGGCCCCTACCCTCCGGGGGCATGACGCCGACCGGTGCACGACGCCCCCGCGGCACCTCACTGCTCGTCGCGGGCGCGACTCTGCTGGGCTCCCTCCTGCTGAACGCCGCGCCCTCCGCACAGGCGCGCGCCGGGGAGGCGCCGCTGACCGAGACCGCCGCCGTGGTCCCCGTCCGGACGACGGGACCGGCGGAGAAGCGTTTCAACCTGATCTTCCTGGGCGACGGCTACACCGCTGCCGAACTGCCCCGGTTCCGGGCCGACGTGGAGCGGCACCTCCAGACGCTGTGGTCGCTGGAGCCCTTCGCCTCGTACCGCTCGTACCTGAATGTGTGGGCGGTGGAGACGGCGTCGGCCGAGTCCGGTGTGGACTGCGACCCCGGGCTGTCCTCGCCGCGCCGGGACACCGCCCTCGGGATGGGCTTCTGGGGCGGCTGCGACCCGGCGTCGGTCCAGCGGCTGCTGACGGTGGACGGCACGGCGGCGCAGGCGCTGGCCGCCCTCGTCCCCGGAGCGGGCGCGGCCAACCGCCAGATCGTGGCGCTGGCCAACAGCACCACGTACGGCGGCGCGGGCGGCGCCCACGCCACGGCCTCCGGCGGCAGCGCCCTCTCGTCCCTCATCACCCCGCACGAGCTGGGCCACACCCTGGGCGGGCTCCAGGACGAGTACGACTACTACGCGCGGGGCGTCCCCGGCGGCACCCACCCCGGCGCGGAGCCCGCCTCCCGCCAGCACACGGTCCTCAGCGAGCCGCTGATGCGCGAGCGGCGCGCCAAGTGGTGGCGCTGGCTGGGCGAGCCCAGCGAGTCGGGCGGGGTCATCGGCCGCCACGAGGGCGGCCTCTATCTCACCCGGGGGGTGTGGCGGCCCAGCAGACACTCGATGATGCGGACGCTGGGCTATGCCTTCGACCAGGTCAGCCGGGAGATCCTGGTCCAGCGGACCGCGGCGCTGGTCGATCTGGTGCAGGGCCACACCCCCACGGGCGCGCCCGTCGGCGCCGACCGGGTGCTGTGGGTCGACACCCTGCACCCGGTGGGCGGGGAGCTGCGCGTGGTGTGGCGGGTGGACGGCCGCGAGGCGGGGGGCACGGGCAACGCCAGGACGCTGGATCTGCGCCCCCTCGGGCTCGGGCCCGGCCGGCACACCGTGACGGCGACCGTCACCGACCCCACGCCGTTCGTCCGCGACCCCGCGATCCGGGGCTCGTCCGCACTGACCCGCACTGTCACCTGGACGGTGGACCCGGGGCTGACCACCCCGTTCCGCCGCACGCCTGTCGCGTTCACGGCGCACACCCCGACGGACTCCCCGGTGGGGGCGCGGGGCGTGGTGTACGCGGACACCACGCACCCCGACGACGGCACCCCGGCGGTGCGCTGGAGTCTCGACGGGCGTCCGCTGGCCAACCCGGGCAACGACCGGGACCTGGATCTGGGGGCGCTGCGGCTGCCACCCGGCACCCACCGGCTCACGGCCGCGATCGCCGGGACGGACGCCCGGCTGAGCTGGACCGTGGACGCCACCCCCGCCGTCGCCGCCCCTGAGCTGTCGGAGCCGCTGCGGACCGTGCACCGGCCGGGACGGCCGGTGGAGTACGTCTACGACGGTCCGTTCACGATGCGGCTGACGGGCCGGGACGACCGCGGCGGCGCGGTGGTGACCCAGTTCCGCGTCGACGGCGACGGCTGGCAGACCTACTACGGCTGGCCCACGGACGCCCGGGAGCCCTATCGCTTCACCCCGGGCGGAACGGAGATCGACGGGCTGGTCCACGGCAAGCTGGGCACCCACCGGGGCGTGCCCTGGGAGGACGCGACCCCCGACTACGGAACGCATACGATCGAGTACCGCACGATCGACGCTTCGGGTAATATCTCTTCCGCGCGGCCCTTTCTGGTCACCCTGCTGCCTCCGCGGCGGGCCGCGCCCTGATGAGCTGCTGAAACGCCGCGATGGCGGGCGGGCAGCCGGGCCCGCACGCCATCGCGCTTCGTATGGATGTGTGTGGGGGATTTCCATCGCCCCGAACAGAACGGCTCAGGTGAGCAGGAAGTCCGCCTTGCCCGACTTCGCCCCCTGGATGAAGGCCGCGATCTCACCGGGTGTGTAGATCAGCGCGGGACTCTCCGGGTCCGCCGACTGGCGCACGGCCACCCGGCCGTCGGCGAGCTTCATGGTCTCGAAGCAGTTTCCGCCGTTGCCGCCGCTCCACGGCTTGTGCCAGCCGACCTCGCCGAGGTCGGTGGCGGGCATGCCGTTGTATACGTGATCCATTCACAGCTCCTTGCGAAGACCCCTCAGGATCTCCTTCGTGCGTTGTGCAGTCGCGGCCTGAGCCGCCATGCGGTCCAGAACCTCCAGATGGGAGGCGACCTCCGGACGCGCGTCGAGATAGACGGCCCCGGTCAGATACTCGCTGTAGACCATGTCCGGCAGCTCGGGCACCGCGAACCGGAACAGGACGAACGGTCCATAGGTACCGGGGTGGTGTCCGGTCGCGAACTCCGCGATCTGCAGGGTGACATGGGGCAGTTCCATGCCGTCGAGCAGCTTGTCGATCTGGCCTCTCATGACCTCCGGACCGCCGACGGGCCTGCGCAGGACCGTCTCGTCCATGATCACCCACAGCCGGGGGGCGTCCTCCCGGGTGAGCAGGGCCTGCCGCTGCATCCGCAGCGCCACATGGCGCTCGATGTCCTCGGGGTCGGTCTGTCCCACGGCCCCGCTGGTCATGATCGCCCGGGCGTAGCCCTCCGTCTGAAGCAGACCGGGGATGAAGTGGGGCTCGTACGAGCGGATGAGGCTGGCCGCCCCCTCCAGGCTGACGTACATGCTGAACCAGCCGGGCAGCACATCGTGGAACCGCTGCCACCAGCCCGGCTTGTTGGCCTCCTCGGCCAGCTCGATGAAGCCGCGCGCCTCTTCGTCGTCTATCCCGTAGGCACCCAGCAGCAGCTGGACATAGGGGATCTTCAGGGCGACCTCGGCGGTCTCCATACGGCGGATGGTGCCCGCGGCGACACGAAGGACCTTCGCGGCCTCCTCGCGCTTGAGCCCGGCCCGCTCCCGCAGATCCTGCAAGCGCTTGCCGAGGACGACCTGCCCCACGGTGGGGGCGGACCGCGGTTCACTCACTTCTCCGACCTCCCCACGTGCTGTTGCCGAGAAGTCTGCCATGGGCCCGCATCGATGAATATGCCCACTCTGAAAAATTCAGAGTGGCCCTTGCCAAGTTGTCCATTTCAGGGCGACAGTGGTCGGGTGAATCGTGACGCGCTCCACGCACCACTCCTGGACCCGTGCTCGGGGGTCGACCACCACAGGTACGGCTTCGAGCTGCCGGCGCGTGTCGAGTACGTCTCCAGAGCCCGTCGGCTGGCCCGCGCCCGACTGGAGCACTGGGGCATCGGCGGCGATGTCCACGACACGGTGATGCTGGTCCTCTCCGAGCTGGTCACCAACGCCGTCGTGCACAGCGGAAGCCATCTGATCGCCTGCGAGCTGCTGAACGGGGTGGAGCGGCTGCGGGTCAGCGTCCGGGACCAGGGCTGCGGGCCCGCCGGGCCGCGGGTCTGCCACACACCGTCGGCGGAGGAGCGCGGCCGGGGGCTGCTGCTGGTCGAGGCGGTCTCCACCGCCTGGGGCGCGCACGAGGCGCACCAGGGGACGGGGCGGACCGTCTGGGCGGAGGTGGCGCATCTGCGGGTTTCCCGCGGAGCGGAGTTCCCGGGGCCCGTCCGGGCCGCCGGGGAGCAGGGGCCGCCGCCCGCGGTACGGGCCACCAGGCCGGGCTCGCTGCACCGGGGACCCGCGCGGGGGACGGAGAGAGCGTGCTGAGGCACCGGATGTCCGCCGTCCGCTGGAGCGGGCAGCAGGGCACCGGCGGCCCCGCGTGCACCGGCGAGGGGCGGTCGCTGATCCGGCTGGAGCTGCCTCCGGCACTCGTGCCCACGCTGGGCTGCGACGCGGTCGGGGTCCCGGCCCGGCACGGCCTGGGGCTGCTGGCGCGGCTGCCGCGCAGCGGCTGTGTCTACGCCGACGCCGACTGGTGGTGGTGGATCGTGCCCACCGGCTCCGACGAGGAGCTGACCTGGCCGCTGCCCGCGCACTACGCGCCGGGGGCCCGGGTGCCGGGCTGCCGCCCCCGGCTGATCAGCTGGCCCGAGGACGGCAGCCCCTACACCCCGCCCATCCCGCTCTATCTGAACGTCTGCCAGCTCACGGGGGTCGAGCCCCGCTGGGCCGCCGCGGCGGCCCCGGGCTGACCGGCGTCCCGGTGCCGCACCGGATACGGCGTCCCGCGCACCCCGTGGGACGCGGCCCGCAGGACGAACCACGCACAACGCCAGAGGCGGTGGATACCGCAGACAGCGTAGAGGGAAGGGCAGCAGTACATCCGTCTCCCGTCCCCGGGGGCCGCGAGGCTCCGGGGGACCTCCCCCGGGAGGCGGGAAGCCCGATCGCACAGGCCGGACCACCGAGGGGGAAGGGGAGAGACCAGGCCCCCGCGCGGGGGAAGCCGGGGGCCTGGTCTCGGAATCCGGCCCGCTGCCGGCCACCCGATGGGGGAGGTGGCCGGACGGTGCGGGCCGTGAAGGCGGCGCGCCGGAGTGGGGGCTCCGGTGCGCCGCTCACCCGGGGAGGCCGTCAGCGGGGTACGGGGAAGGCGGCGGGGCCGCGCGGAACCGCGCGTCCCACCGTCCGCTCCTCGAAAAACACCTCGCTGTCGGCCGGGCGCGTCCCTTCGGGACGGATGGTTCCGTTCGGGACGGCTCCGTTCGGGGGCGGTTGCCGTCCGCCGCACCGCACCGTGCCCGGCGGGGCCGGACCCCGGGCCCGGCCGCCGCACCGGTGCGGTGGCCGCACCGGCCGTCCGGGTGCCGGTCCGCACCGGGCCGGGTCCGGTGCCGGGGACCGCCGTTCCCGGGAGGGATACCGACCGGTGGCCCCGAGGCCCCGCCCCGCGGGGGAGGCCGCGCGCCCGGCCGTCGGGGCGGCGGACAGCGCTCGGCGGCCCGTCCGGGAGGAGCCGGGCGGTGGTAAGTCTTCCGGGGACGGCTGCGGCATGACCGCCATCCTGCTGCTCCGGCGCAGACCTGACAAGAGTGTGAGACGGCCCGGGGCCGGGCGCGGCCGTCGGGCAGCGCTCGGCGGCCCGTCCGGGAGGGGCCGGGCGCCCGCGGGGCCGGACGCGGGCCCCGGTCCTCCCCCGTGGGACCGGGACCCGTCTCCCGGTGGCCCCGCTCGGGGCTCAGCCGCCGGAGACCGCCCGCAGATGGGACTTGCCCCGGCGGACCGTGGGGGTGGTGTGCTCCTCGTGCTCGCGCAGCACCAGCGTCATCCGCGTGTAGCCCCGGTCCTGGAGGCTCGCGGGGGTCTCGTCCACGATCCGGCACTCGGACCGCCCCCACCGGGGGTCCGGGTGGTGCAGCGGCCGGACCGCCCCGTCGTGGTGGACGGCCGCCGCGCCCGCCACCCGCATCCAGTGCGGCAGTCCGCAGCGGTAGGCGGCGTCCATGATGGGGTCGTCCGCGATCTCCCCGCGAATGGCCTGGAGCACCCCGTCGTCCTCGTACCGCTCCAGGGCGGATTCGAGCTGGGCGAGCAGCGGCAGGCACCAGCTCGTCTCCCGGTCGCCGAGGACGGCTCCGGCGTCGGGGTGGAAGAGGACGAACCGCAGGAAGTTCTGGTCCGGCATGGCCGTCGGGTGGGGCCCCATGGCCCGGAAGAGGGCCTGGAAGGCGGGGTTGACGTGGGTCACGTCCCAGCGGCGGTCGAAGAGGACCGACGGCAGCGGGACGGCGTCCATCATGGCGGCGTAGTCCCGCAGGTACTCCTGGGTGTCGGGGTCCTCGGCGAGGGGCCCGGTGCCGCTCGCGGCGGCCCGGGACTGCACCGGCGGCACCACGGGGGCGTGCGGACGGACCCGCACGGCGGGGAAGGCCGGTCCGGAGGGGCGCGCGGGGCCCATCGAGGAGGCCGTCGGGGCCGCGGGCGCGCCCAGTGGCCGGGTGGGTTCGCGGTCCACGGCGAGCCGGAACAGCCAGCCGCCCTGCTGGTCGGTCATCTCCAACGCCTTGACCAGCGCGTAGAGCTTGTCCTCGGTCCACTCCTCGGAGGGGGTGGCCTCCCAGTCGGTGTAGGTGCCGACGCTGATGTCGAGCCGGGCCGCGACCTCCGCCACGGTCAGGCCCAGTTCCTCCCTGCGCCCGCGGAGGATGTCCGACAGCCTTCTCGACCGGAGGGTCCCCCGGCCGTTCCCCGTCGTGCATGTCCGACGCCCGAGGAGACCTGACCGGCCGGAGCCCGTGTCATGTGTCATCGAGAACGCCACCCTTCTCGAAGTCCCGCTTGCGGCAGCGCCCTTTGGATCTTCACCCCGCTCCGCGATCCTGCTACCGGAAGCGCGGTCATGTCAACTATCGTGGCATTCTGCGACGCTGAACGTCCAGAACGCGCCACAGCTGTGGCAAGACCTGGCTGTGCGCCCGAGGAACGGTTACTCTCCGGGCAGCCAACTGTGTGCGGAGCCATCTCGCGTGATCTAGGAGACCCACTGGTGACAGACGGCTTCTTGGTTCCGGGCCCGGCAGCCGCAGGCGCCCTCGCGGCGTCGGTTGCCCGCGTCACCGAACTGGCGAACAGGCGCGGACTGGACCTCGGCGAGGTCTTCGGGGTGCACGGGCTCTCGGACGCCTCCGGAGTACCCGCCGACGTGGTCGCCGCCCTGCTGGAGGGCCGCGCCGCGGGCGAACCGGACCTCCAGGCCCGGTTCCTCCAGCGCCTCGGTCTGCTGCGCCGTACTCGTCTCAAACCCAATGGCCGCCGCTACACCCAGCAGGAGATCGCCGACGGCGCCGGGATGTCCCGGCAGCAGGCGGGCGCGCTGATCAACGGCGACCGCCGCCCCACCATGGAGCACTGCGACGCGATCCAGCGCTTCTTCGGGGTGCACGCGGGCTTCCTCACCGCCGACGACGCCGACGCCCTCAACAGCGCCCTGCTCCGCACCGAGCAGCGGCTGCTCCAGGAGCATGCCCAGCATGCCGCCGACACCGACCCGCTGGAGCGGCTGCTCCAGGACCACGGCGTCCGCGGCATCGCCTGGCGCGCCGCCCAGCTCCCCACCGACAAGCACCGCGACAAGGTCACCGAATGGCTCGACATGCTCCTGGAGAGCGTCAAGCCGGTGAATCCGGCCGATTCCCCAAAGCCGACGGAAACATGACTTCAGAAAACCCCTGATCCGGGTGCAGGGTTGAGCCGCACGCGCGCACGTGGCCACTGCGGGGGAGAGGAGAACGGTGAGCATTGGCAAGGAGATGCGACGGCTCTGCGGCGAGCTGGTGGCCGGGCTCGATCTGGCCGCCCCGGCGGAGCCCGCCGATCTCTACGCTTCCCTCTGCGCCCAGATGAGTTCGCGCCGCGGCCGGCCCGTCCGCTACCGCATGGCCACCTTCCCCCCGGGCACCGCCAGCGGGCTCTGGCTCGACATGACCGACCAGGACCTCATCGTCGTCGAGGAGCGCACCGCCCCCGACCACCAGCTCGTCATCCTCGGCCACGAGCTGTGGCACATGAACGCCGGACACTGCTCCCACCACATCGAGGGCGCGGCCGTCGCCGCCCGGCTGCTGTCGGACGAGGCGGACCTCCAGGACACCGTGCTGAAGGTGGTGGCGCGGACCCGTTTCGACAAGGACGAGGAGAACGAGGCCGAGAGCTTCGGCCTGCTGCTCGGCAGCAAGTGCCGGTCCTGGCTGGCGGGTTCCACCGGACGCGGCCACCGCCGCCGGGAAGGGCTCGCCGGACGGATCGAGGCATCCCTGGGATATCGCGGGCCCCAGGGCTGACCCGGTGGTCGAAGGCCCCCTCCGTCTCCGGCTGCCCTCCCTCCCCGCCCCGGGCCGGGACCCGCTGGAGCCGAAGGCGGGACGGGACACGGTACGGCGCCACAATCTGAGCCTGGTGCTGCGGGCGGTGCGGGACGCGGGCGAGATCACCCGCGCCGGGGTCGCCTCCCGGGTGGGGCTGACCCGCGCCGCGATCTCCTCCCTCGTGGAACAACTGCTGGAGCTGGGGTATCTCTCCGAGTCGGGCAAGACCTTCAGCGGACAGGCCGGACGGCCCGGCACCGTGCTCACGGTGGCGCGCACCGGGGTCGCCGGGATCGGCGTGGAGATCGACAGCCACGCGGTGAGCGTCTGCGTGGTGGACCTCGCCGGGACCGACCGGGTCCGTCTCGTCGAGCACCGGGACAACCGGTGCGCGCCGCCCGCCCAGGTGCTGCGGCGCGCGGCACTGATCGCCGCCCGGGCGCTCGGCGCGGCGGAGGAGCAGCGGCTGCGGCCGGTCGGCGTCGCGCTGGCGCTGCCCGGCCTGGTGGCCTCGGGCACGGTCCGGCAGGCCGCCGCCCTCGGGTGGACACGGGTGCCCGCCGAGGACTCCTTCGCCGCCGCGCTGGCGGCGCTGCGGCCCCGGCGGCCCGCGCTGCCCGTCCGCTCCGAGAACGAGGCCAATCTCGCGGCCCTCGCGGAGCTGTGGTTCGGCGGCCTCGGAACGGTCCGCACCTTTCTCTACCTCGGCGGGGAGACCGCCATCGGCGGAGCGCTCGTCATCGGCGGCGAGCTGCTGCGCGGGGCGCACGGCTTCGCCGGGGAGATCGGGCACACCCCGGTGGCACCGGACGGGCCCGAGTGCCGCTGCGGTGCCCGCGGGTGTCTGGAGCAGTACGCGGGACGGCTCGCGCTGCTGCGCGCCGCGGGCGTCGGCGGGCAGGACGACCCGGACACCACGGGTTCGGTGGCCGAGCTGGAACGGCGGGCGCGCGGCGGTGACGAGCGCGCGGTGGCCGCGCTGGAGCGGGCCGGGCTGATGCTGGGCCGGGTGCTGGCCGGGGCGGTGAACCTCTTCGACCCCGCCGCCGTCGTGCTCGGCGGGATCTATCGTCCGCTCTCCCCCTGGCTGGTGCCCCGGGCGGCGGGCGAGCTGTCCGCCCGGGCCGTCTCCGGGCTCTGGCCCCGCGCCGGAACGCGGCTGCGTCCCTCGTCGGCCGCCGCGGACGCGGCCCGGGGCGCGGCGGCCCTCGTGGTGCGGGACGTCCTCACCGACCCGCTGGCCCACGCGGAACGCGCTCCCGTGCCCTGACCGCCGCCCTGCCGCGGCACCGGCACCGCACCGGCACGGCACCGGCACCGGCGTTGCTCCTCGTCGCACCCGCCGATGCACCCGCCGTCGCACCGGCAGGGCACCGGGCGGCCCGGGGATCGCTCCGGAATCGCACCGGTACCACGCCCGGTTCGGCCCGCGCACCGTCCCGGGCTGCGGGCTCCGGGCACCGTCCGTGGTCCGGTGCTCCACCGCGCCGGGTGCCCTTACCCGGCCGCGAGCTGCGGTGATCTTCTTCGTAGACTGTTGCGTACACCTCATAACCACCCCACCGCTCACCCGCTCACGGTGAGCGGGTGAACCACGTCTTGGGAGGCGAGCATGGGCACCCGCCGCACCTCATTGCCCGGAGTCGGGACACAGTACGACTTCATCACCGAGGAAGGACGGCACATCTCCGTCGTCGTCCACCACGACGGCCGGCGCTTCCTCGGCTTCTACGCCTCCGAGGACCCCGACGCCTGCCAGTTGGAGGTGCCGCTCTCCTCCGACGAGGCCACCGCGCTGGCCCACCTCATCGACCCGGCGCCCATCGACGCCGTCCGCACCGACGGGATCGACCTCGTCACCGAGCACATCCCGGTCGGCGCGCGCTCCCCGTACTCGGGACGGCTCCTCGGCGAGACGGCGGCGCGCACCCGTACGGGCGCCTCCATCGTCGCCGTGCTGCGCCGCACCGGCGCCCACCCGTCCCCCGGGCCGGACTTCCGGCTCACCACGGGGGACACCCTGGTCGCCGTCGGCACCCGTGAGGGCGTGGACGCCCTCGCCGACATCATCGCCGGAGGCTGAGGTGCACGGGACCACCACCCTGCTGATAGAACTCGGCGCGATCATCATGGGCCTCGGGCTCATCGGCAGGTTCGCGGGCCGGATCGGACTCTCCCCCATCCCCCTCTATCTGCTGGTCGGACTGGCCTTCGGGACCGGTGGGCTGCTGCCGCTCAGCGCCAGCGAGGACTTCATCGCCGTCGGCGCCGAGATCGGCGTCATCCTGCTGCTGTTGCTGCTCGGCCTGGAGTACAGCGCGTCCGAACTCGTCGGCAGCCTCAAGACGCAGTACCCCTCCGGCCTGGTCGACTTCGTCCTCAACGCGCTGCCCGGGGCCGCTGCGGCGCTGCTGCTGGGCTGGGGGCCGGTCGCGGCGGTCGCGCTGGCGGGCGTCACCTGGATCTCGTCCTCGGGCGTGATCGCCAAGGTCCTCACCGACCTGGGGCGGCTGGGCAACCGGGAGACCCCCGTCGTCCTCGGCATCCTGGTGATGGAGGACCTGGCGATGGCGGTGTATCTGCCGCTGCTCACCGCGCTGCTGGCGGGCGTGGGGCTCGCGGGCGGCAGCATCACCCTGCTCATCGCGCTCGGCACCGTCGGCATCGTGCTCTATCTCGCGCTCCGGCACGGCCGGGTGATCAGCCGCGCGGTCTCCTCCGACAATCCCGAGATGCTGCTCCTCGTCGTCCTGGGGCTGACCCTGCTGGTCGCGGGCATCGCCCAGGAACTCCAGGTGTCCGCCGCCGTGGGCGCGTTCCTCGTCGGCATCGCCCTGTCGGGCGAGGTCGCCGAGGGCGCGCGCAAGCTGCTGACACCTCTGCGGGATCTGTTCGCGGCGGTGTTCTTCGTCTTCTTCGGGCTGTCGACCGACCCGAACGAGATTCCTCCGGTACTGCTGCCCGCGCTGCTGCTCGCGGTGGTCACCGCCGTCACCAAGGTCTTCACCGGCTGGTACGCGGCCCGGCGCGCGGGCATCGCGCCCAAGGGCAGGCTCCGGGCCGGTGGCGCCCTGGTGGCCCGTGGCGAGTTCTCCATCGTCATCGCGGGTCTCGCGGTCGCGACGGAGCCCCGGATCGGTCCCATCGCGACGGCGTATGTGCTGATCCTGGTCGTTCTGGGGCCGCTGGCGGCGCGCTGGACCGAGCCGCTGGTGCTGCCGCTGCTGGAACGCCGCACGGCGGGGGCGGGCACGACCTCGGGCACAGCCTCGGGCACGGCGGAGCCGTCGGCGCCCGCCGCCCCGGAGGCCGCGCCGGCCGCCGGGCCGAAGGCCCCGGAGCCCGCGGACCCCGAGGGCTCCCCCTCCCCCACGGGCCACGGCACCTGACGCTCCCGCAGCCGCGCACGGGGCCCGCTCGCACCCTCGGGTACGGGCGGGCCCCGTGCCGTGTTCGTGGGTGTCCACGAGGTACGGGGGCGGAAAGCGCCACGGCGGCGCGCGTTCCGCCCTCCGGGCCGCGGACGGTACGGGGTGACGCGCGCCCCATGGGGCGGACGGGGCAGGGGTGCCGGGCGATTCCCGTTCCGGGCTGTCTTCGTCGTGATCCACGAGGCCGGGAGCGGTTGCCACCGCGGGCTGTCTTCGTGGTGATCCGGGCGCCGGGCGCGGGGGAACCGACGGCGCGCGACCGGCGCGAGGAAGATCCGTGGTGCCTGTGGGCAGTGCCGTGCTCCCGAGCACGGTTCGGGTGCCCGCCGCCGGACCGGGCCTGCCGCCGTGGTCCGCCCCGGCCCCGGCGGCCGTCGCCGGGCTCCCGTGAATCCGCGCCACGAGGGCCGGACCCCTCCTCGGCCGCTGTCCCGCGCAGCGCTGCGGGCGGGGCGCGGTCGCCCCGGGCACGCGGGAGTTCCTCGTCCGGGAGGAGTGCTCCGCCGCCCTCCGCCGCGACGGTCCGGGGCGTCCGGGCCACGCGCCACGCGGGCCGTCGGAAGAGGAGTGCCCGCAGCGCGAGGGACTGGCCTTCCGGGCCACGCGCGCGGGCCGTCGCCTGTTCACGCCCCCCGGGCCGGGTGCCCCTCCCTCGGACACCCGGCCCTCCGTCCCTCCGGAGCCGTCGCGGCGGGGGACGGAGGGCCGCCGCCGCCCCACGGAGCGCCCCGGTACGGGTGCGCGCGGGACAGCGGACCGGCCAGGGGCTCGGGCCCCCCTGAGCCCCTGGCCGGTGCTCAGGGCCGCCGGGCCCCGGGGCCCGGCGGGCGGGGCGGCCGGTCCCCGGGCGCCGCGGACCCCGCCGGGCCCGGTGGACGCGCCGCGCGGAGCGGGAGCGGCGGGGACACGGCGTGGGGCCGGGGGTCGCACGGCGCGGGCGGGGCCGTGCGGTCCACGGTGCCGCCCTCGGTGCGGGGCGGCCGGGCCGGTGGGACGCAGAGGGACGACGCCAGGGCCTGAGGGGGCCGTTCGCGCGGTGTCCGGCGGAGTTCGGCGGGCTCCGGCAGCCTCTCGCCCGCCGGGACGCGGGGGGACGCCGGTCGGCCCCGGCGTTCCCCGGTCTCCGGGCCGTCCGAGGCCGCCGGGAGGGCCGGGAGAACGGGGAACGCGGCGGCGGTGACGACGGCCCCGGCGACGCCCGGCACGCCGTTCAGCGCCGTCCCGATCGCGCCGGGCTCCACCCGGCGGCCGAGGGCCGTGCCCTGTCCGGTTCCTGTGCTTCCCGCGGTTCCTGTGTTTCCCGCGGTTCCGGTGGCCCCGTTCGGCCCCGTGGTCCTGGTGCCCCGCGCCGCGTCCGTGGCCCTTGCCGTGTTCACGGGTGCGGCGGGCCGGTCGCCGTACCGGCCGACGACATCGATCCTGCCGTCGGGCAGATGACGGCCCCGGTCCCCGGTCCGGAAGAGCAGCCGCCCGGCCGTGAACGGGTCGGGGACGAACCTCTCCTCCGTGGCGTCCGGCCGCCGGTGGTAGCCGAGGGCGACACCCGTGCCGCCGACGCACAGCTCCCCCAGCCCGCCCGGCGGTACGGGCGCCAGCCCCTCGTCGAGGATGCGGACGGTGGCCCCGGGCACCGGCCGCCCGATGTCCACCCGCTCCGGCCAGCGGTCGGGGTTCCCGGTGAGACGTCCGGCGGTCACGACATGCGTCTCGGGCGGGCCGTACTGGTGGTCGAGGACCCCGCCGGGCAGCCCGGCGAAGAACGCCCGTACGGCGGGGGTGATCTCCAGCCGCCCGCCCGTGCCGACGACGACCTCCCGCAGGGCCGCCGGGCGGCGCCCGGCGGCCGTCGCGCACTCGGCGAGCCGTCGCAGGGCGGGAGCGGGCAGGAAGAGCCGTTCCACCCGGTGGGCGTCGAGCAGGGCGAGCAGCCGCACCGGGTCGCGACGGGCTTCCCGGTCGGCCAGGACGAGGGTGCCCCCGGCGGCCCAGGTGCTCAGGGCCTCCTGGAACACCGTGTCCTGGCCCCACGGGGCGAACTGGGCGGTCCTCAGCGGCAGCCGGCCGGAGCGGCGGACCTGGCGGGCGACGACGGCGGCGAGGGCCCGGTGCGGCATCAGCACCCCCGTGGGGCGGCCGGTGGAGCCGGCCGGGTGGACGAGGTAGGCCGGGTCCTCGGGGCGTACGCGCACGGCGGCGGGGCCGCGCCGGACGCCGCCCCGGCACTCCTCGACGAGCAGGACCTCGGCCCGTGCCCGTGCGACGGCCGGTGAGCGCGCGGTGCGGCGGTCCGTCAGCACGGCCGTCACCCGGCTGTCGTCCAGCACGGAGGCGAGCCGCCCGGCCGGGTGCGCGGGGTCGAGCGGGACACAGCAGCAGCCTGCCTTGAGCACCCCGAGGAGGGCGACGGGCAGATACGGGGAGGGGTGCAGCAGCACGCCGACGGCGGCACGGGCGTGTCCGGCCGCCGTCAGCCGGGCGGCGACCGCGTCGGACGCCGCGTCGAGCCGGGCGTAGGTCAGCCGTTCCGTCCCGTGCTCGACGGCGACGGCGGCGGGCGCGCGCCGGACGGACCGGGCGAACGCCTCGGCGGCGAGGGCCGGGCCGGCCACCGGGGCGGGGCCGTGCGCCCAGGTCAGCGTGGCCCGTTCGTGGTCGTCCGGGGTGAGCGCGGCCAGCCGGGCCACCGCGGCGCCGGGGCGGGCCAGGGCGTCGTCCAGCAGGGTGCGGAAGCGGTCGGCGAGCCGCCGGGCGGTCGCGGAGGTGAGGAGTCCGGCGGCGTACTCCAGCCGCCCGGAGATGGTCCGGGCACCGGGGTCGGGGACGAGGTGGAGCAGGACGTCGAACGCGGCGGTGCCGTTGTGGGGACGGAGCCGTTCGGCCCGTACACCCGGCAGCGCGAGACCCGGGGGCGGCCCGTCGTCCACGGCCAGCACCACCTGGAACAGCGGGGCCGGGGGGCGGCCGGGGCGCTGCTCCCCGGCGGCTCCCCACCGCCCGGCGGCCCCGGCCTCCCGCAGCAGCCGGGTCAGGGGGACGTCCGCGTGCGCGCGGACGGAGCGGAGCGTGTCCGCGACCGCCGTGACCAGTTCCGCGAAGGTGGTGTCCGGGGCCAGCCGGGCGCGCAGCGGCAGGGCGCCCCCGAGACGGGCGACCACGGCCGCGGCGGTGGCCGCGTCGCGCCGGGGCACCGGGACGCCGATGACGAGGTCCCGCTGTCCGCCGTGCCGGGCGATCAGCGCGACGAGGGCGGCGGCGAGTACGGCGTACGGGGTCGCCCGCAGCTCCCGGCACCGTCCGTAGAGCCGGGCGGTGGTCCCCGCGCCGAGGACGAGGTCGACCACGGCGCCCCGGCCGCCGGGGGTGTCGGTGCGGGGGCGGTCGAGCGGGAAGGAGGACTCGGGGGGCGCCCCGTCGAGGGCGCCCCTCCAGTAGGCCAGGGACGCCTCGCACGGGGCGGGCCGGGCGCCGCGGGCCAGGGCGAGCGGGCCGGGCTGGAGCGGCACCGGCGGGAGCGGGGGTTCCGGCAGGCCCAGGGCGGCGCGGTAGAGGCTGCTGAACTCCTCGTCGAACACATGCAGCGACCGGGCGTCGACGGCGACGCGGTGGACGGCGACGGCGAGTACCGCGTCACCGGTCCGGCCGTCCGCCCCGGCGCCGCGTCGGCCCGCCACTGTCTCCGCCTCCGCCGTATCCGCCGTATCCGCCTCCGTCGTCGTCTGTGCCGTCTGTGTCGTCTGTGTCGTCTGTGTCGTCTGTGTCGTCTCCAGGAGGGTCGCCCGCAGCAGGGGCGGCCGGTCCAGCGGCAGCCGCACGGACACGGCCTCACGGAGGGCGGCGGGCAGGTCCTCGGCGGTGGTCCGCCGCCGGGCCAGCGGTACCGGCATCGGCGGCAGCACCTCCTGCCGCAGCTCCGGCCCGATCCGCCGCACGCTGCTGCGCAGTGCCTCGTGCCGCTGGACGAGGGCGGTGAGCGCGGCTTCGACCGCGCCGGGGTCGACGGGGCCCATGAGGCGGTGCACCCAGTTCTCCACGTACTGCGGGGTGCCGTCGCCCCGGGTGTCGTCGCGCCAGATCGCCTCCTGCTCGGGGGAGAGCGGGTACGAGGGGAGCGGGGATCGGGGGGCGGGGCCGGTCGTCATGACGGGTTCCTTGTCCGGGGGGCGTCGGGCCGGGGCGGGCCGGGGTCCGGGGCCAGGAGCAGCGCGAGCAGCGCGCTCCGGTCGGTCTTGCCGTGCGGATCGAGGGGGAAGGAGGGTCGCCGGGAGATCAGCCGGGGGACGAGCGGGGCGGGCAGGACGGCGGCGAGGGCCCGGCGCACACCGGCCGGGGAGAGATCGGGACCGCCGCCGGTCCCGGTGCCCGTGTCGGCGGCGGTGAGGTCGGCGGCGTCGGCGTCGGCAGCCGCACACGTGTCGGCGGCGGCGGTGTCCGCGGTCAGGGCGGCGGACGCGGTGTAGAACAGCGCCAGCCGGGTATCGGTCTCGCGCTCCCCGTACACGGGCAGGACGACGCACTCCGTGACCCCGGGGAGGCGGCGGGCCGCGTCCTCGGTCTCCTGGGGGTCGATGCGCCGTCCCCCGATGGTGACCTGGCGGCGGTCGCGCCCCTGGAAGCGCAGGACGCCGTCCGCGCCGAGCGCGCCGCGGTCGCCCGTGCGGTGTATCCGGGTGGCGGGGCCGCCGAGGGACACGGTGGGGAACCTCTCGGCGGTGAGCCAGGGGTCGCCGAGGTAGCCCAGTGCCAGTCCGCCGCCGGAGAGACAGATCTCGCCGGTCCCACCGGGCGGCGCCGGGTCCTGCCCGTTCAGGATGTGGAGGCCGGTGGCGGAGACGGCCGTGCCGAGGGGCACTCCCCCGGCGGCGGCGAGGTCCTGCGGGCGCACGGTGCGGACGGTGGCGAGGACCCCGTTCCCGGCCGGTCCGTAGCAGTTGACGATCTCCAGACCCGGGTGGGTGAGCCGGCAGAGCCGTACATGGTGGACGGACATGCGCTCGCCGCCGGTGAGCACGGTCCGCAGCCCGCTCAGACAGCCCGGGTCCTCGTCCATGAGGCGGTTGAGGAGGGAGGTGGTCAGGAAGACGGTGTCGACGGAGCAGCCGCGGACGAGGGAGCGCAGCCGCGCGGGTGTGGGGTGGCCACCGTCCCCGGGGATCGCGCAGGCCCCTCCGGCGGCGAGGGTCACCCAGACCTCCAGGGAGTAGGTGTCCCCGGAGGCGGGCGCGGTCTGGGCCATGATCCGTCCGGGGCCGGTCCAGGCGGTGGCGTCCCGGACGAGCCGGGTGGTGGCCCGGTGCGGGGAGATGACCCCTCGGGGGGTGCCGGTGGTTCCGGTGGTGAAGAAGACGATGGCGGGGGAATCGGGTCCGGCTGCCGGCCGGAGCCCCGGAACGGCCGGGGCGGCGGGGACGGCCGGGGCGGTCGGAACAACAGGGACGGCCGGGGCGTCCGGGACGGTGCGAGCGGCTCCGGGGCCGGGCGGTCGCGGGGCGGGCGGCTTCCGCGGCGGCGGTGCGAAGAGCCCCTCGGGCGGGGCCCATCCGGGTGCCGGTCCGCCGGGCACGATGCCCCGGGTGACGCACAGCGGTGGGTTCAGGGCCTCCAGGAGGTCCCGAATCCGCCCGGCGGGCCAGCGGGGGTCGAGTGCCGCGTACCCGGCGCCGCGGCGCAGGATGCCGAGCAGGACCGGCACCAGTTCCGCCGAGCGCGGGAGGATCACGGGCAGCAGATCGCCCGGTCCCACGCCGTACTCCCCGAGCGCCGCCGCGCAGAGTGCGGCGGCCCGGTCGAGCCGGGCGTGGCTGATCCGCTGCTCCGGAGTGATCAGCGCGGGGGCGTCGGGGGTGTGTTCCGCCCACTGGGCCACGGCGTCGTGGATGAGCACCGGGCCGTTCACCGGGCGTCCTTCCGTACCGAAGCGGCGCGGGCGGCGGCGCGGTCGTCGGCGGGTCCGTGGGCGGTGGCCCCGGGTGTGGGGGAAGCGGCCCGCAGCATGCCCACGGCCGTCGGGACAAACCGGAACCTGTCTGTCTGTACCGCAGTGTTCCTGTATATCGGGGCCATCACCGGACCTTTCGGTACAGGGATGAGGTCGCGTCCGCGCTCCTCCAGGGGAATTCACCCCCTGCACGGTCGGTCGGGCCGCATTGTTCAGCTTCTCCGGCGCGGGCACGGACGCGGGCAGGGGCAGGGGCGTGGGCGCGGAGGCGGTGCGGGCGCGGAGGCGGTGCGGGCCCGGCGCCGCCGTACAGCACAGCGGCCTCCGGCGGCCGCGTCGTGCGCGCGGCCGCCGGAGGCCCTGCTGTCGGATGTGCCGTCAGGAACCGGAGCCGGTCAGCTCCCTGAGGGCGACATTGAGTTCGAGGACGTTGACCCGGGGCTCCCCGATGAAGCCGAGGACGCGTCCGTCGGTGTGCTCGTCGACCAGGGCGCCCAACCGGTCGGCCGGGAGTTCGTTCCGTTCGGCGACCCGGTGGATCTGGAGCCGGGCGTACTCGGGCGAGATGTGCGGGTCGAGGCCGGACCCGGAGGAGGTGACGGCGTCGGCCGGGATGTCCTCGGGGTCGACGCGGTGCCCGGCGGTGGAGTTGTCGCGGACGACGGCCGCCTTGGCGTCCTTGACCCACTGGATCAGGTCCTCGTTGTCCCCGGAGCGGTTGGTGGCCCCGGAGAGGATGAGGGAGTACTGCGTGTTGACGCTGTTGGTGCCGAGCCCGTTGGAGGGCCGGGGCTGGAACCAGCGCAGGTCGGGGCGGGGGGCCTCGTCGGGGTCTTCGGGGTTCTTCAGCGGCAGGTGGTAGGTCTGGCCGATGAGGGAGGAGCCGACGACCTTGCCGCCGGAGCTGATCTCCGATCCGTTGGCCTTGCCGGAGAACAGGGTCTGGGCGACCCCGGTCACGGCGAGCGGGTAGAGGACGCCGCAGACCACGGTGAGGACGAGGAGGGCGCGCAGCGCGGCCGTGATCAGCCGTCCCGTGTTGCGTACAGAGGTGTTCATGGTCGTCACCCGATGCCAGGGATGAGGGAGATGAGCAGGTCGATGAGTTTGATGCCGATGAACGGGGCGATCAGTCCGCCGAGGCCGTAGACCCCGAGGTTGCGCCGGAGCATCTTGTCGGCGCTGGTGGGCCGGTAGCGGACGCCCTTGAGGGCGAGCGGGACCAGCGCCACGATGATCAGCGCGTTGAAGATCACGGCGGAGAGGATCGCGGAGTCCGGCGAGGACAGCTGCATGATGTTGAGCTTGTCGAGGCCGGGGTAGGCGGCAGCGAACAGCGCCGGGATGATGGCGAAGTACTTGGCCACGTCGTTGGCGATGGAGAACGTGGTGAGGGCGCCGCGGGTGATGAGGAGTTGTTTGCCGATCTCGACGATCTCGATGAGTTTGGTGGGGTCGGAGTCGAGGTCGACCATGTTCCCGGCCTCCTTGGCGGCGGAGGTGCCGGTGTTCATGGCGACGCCGACGTCGGCCTGGGCGAGGGCGGGGGCGTCGTTGGTGCCGTCGCCGGTCATCGCGACCAGCTTGCCGCCCGCCTGCTCCCGCTTGATCAGCGCCATCTTGTCCTCGGGGGTCGCCTCCGCCAGGAAGTCGTCCACCCCCGCCTCCCGCGCGATCGCCCGCGCCGTCAGCGGATTGTCCCCCGTGATCATCACCGTCCGGATACCCATCCGGCGCAGCTCCTCGAACCGCTCCCGCATCCCCTCCTTGACCACGTCCTTGAGGTGGATGACGCCGAGGACCCGGGCGCCTTCGCTGTCCTCGACGGCGACGAGCAGGGGCGTGCCGCCCGCTTCGGAAATGGTGTCGGTGAGGGCGTCGACATCGGCCGGGACCTCGCCGCCCTGTTCCCCGACCCAGGCGACGACGGAGCCGGTGGCGCCCTT
This sequence comes from Streptomyces clavuligerus, assembly GCF_005519465.1. NCBI lineage: Bacteria > Bacillati > Actinomycetota > Actinomycetes > Kitasatosporales > Streptomycetaceae > Streptomyces > Streptomyces clavuligerus. The sequence continues at coordinate 711,295 of NZ_CP027858.1, forward strand.
GCGGACCTTGCGGCCGTCGGCGTCGACGCCGGACATCCGGGTCTGCGCGGTGAAGGCGACCCATGCGGCGTCGCTCAGCTCGCCGCGGCGGCGCTCGCGCAGGGCGTACTTCTCCTGGGCGAGGACGACGATGGAACGGCCCTCGGGGGTCTCGTCCGCGAGCGAGGAGAGCTGGGCGGCCTCGGCGAGTTCCGCGAGGTCGACCCCGGGGACGGGGACGAATTCGGCGGCCTGGCGGTTGCCGTGGGTGATGGTGCCGGTCTTGTCGAGCAGCAGGGTGGAGACATCGCCCGCGGCCTCGACGGCGCGGCCGGACATGGCCAGCACATTGCGCTGGACCAGCCGGTCCATGCCCGCGATGCCGATCGCGGAGAGCAGCGCGCCGATGGTGGTGGGGATCAGACAGACCAGCAGGGCGGTGAGGACGATCAGCGAGGTCTCGTCGTCGGCGCCCGCATAGACGGCGAACGGCTTGAGGGTGACCACCGCCAGCAGGAAGACGACCGTCAGCGAGGCCAGCAGGATGTTGAGTGCGATCTCGTTGGGTGTCTTCTGCCGGGCGGCGCCCTCGACCAGGTTGATCATCCGGTCGATGAAGGTCTCACCGGGCTTGGTGGTGATCTTGACGACGATCCGGTCGGACAGCACCTTCGTCCCGCCGGTGACGGCGCTGCGGTCGCCGCCGGACTCGCGGATGACGGGGGCGGACTCGCCGGTGATGGCGGACTCGTCGACGGAGGCCACGCCTTCGACGACGTCGCCGTCACCGGGGATGATGTCCCCGGCCTCACAGACGACCAGGTCGCCGATGGTGAGGTCGGTGCCGGGCACCCGCTCCTCGGTGGTGGCGGTGAGCCTGCGGGCCACGGTGTCGGTCTTGGCCTTGCGCAGGGTGTCGGCCTGCGCCTTGCCCCGGCCCTCGGCGACGGCCTCGGCGAGGTTGGCGAAGATCGTGGTGAGCCAGAGCCAGACGGTGATCGCCCAGCCGAATCCGTCGGTGGGGTCGGCGATCGCCAGCACGGTGGTGACCACCGAGCCGATGAGGACGACGAACATCACCGGGGACTTGACCATCACCCGGGGGTCCAGCTTGCGCAGGGCGTCGGGGAACGACTTCAGCATCTGGGCGGGGTCGAAGAGACCTCCGCCGACCCGCCCTGCCTGGGGCTCGGGCCCGGCCGCCGCCTCGGAGTGCGGCGCCCGGGTGGGGGTTATCGTGCTCATGACGCGAGCCCTTCGGCGAGCGGACCCAGCGCCAGCGCCGGGAAGTAGGTCAGACCGGTGATGATGAGGATCGTCCCGACGAGCAATCCGGTGAACAGGGGCTTCTCGGTCCGCAGGGTGCCGGTGGTGGCCGGTACGGGCTTCTGCTCGGCCAGGGAGCCCGCGAGGGCCAGGACGAGGACGATCGGCAGGAAGCGGCCCAGCAGCATCGCCAGACCGATGGTGGTGTTGAACCACTGGGTGTCGGCGTTGAGGCCCGCGAAGGCGGAGCCGTTGTTGTTGGCGCCCGAGGTGTAGGCGTACAGGATCTCGGAGAAGCCGTGGGCGCCCGCGTTGGTCATCGAGTTCGCCGGGGTCGGCAGGGCGAGCGCGACGGCGGTGAAGCCGAGCACCAGTGCCGGGGTGACGAGGATGTAGCAGGCGGCGAGCTTGATCTCCCGCGTACCGATCTTCTTGCCCAGGTACTCGGGGGTGCGGCCGACCATCAGACCGGCGATGAAGACCGCGATGATCGCCATGATCAGCATGCCGTAGAGGCCGGAGCCCACGCCGCCGGGCGCGATCTCGCCGAGCTGCATGCCGAGCATGGTGATGCCGCCGCCGAAGCCGGTGTACGAGGAGTGGAAGCTGTTGACCGCTCCGGTGGAGGTGAGCGTGGTGGCCACGGCGAAGATCGCGGAGCCGCCGATGCCGAAGCGGGTCTCCTTGCCCTCCATCGCGCCGCCGGCCTCCTGGAAGGCCGCGCCCGGGTGGGCGAACTCGGTCCACATCATCAGCGCGGAGAAGCCGACCCAGATCAGGGCCATCGTGCCGAGGATCGCGTAGCCCTGGCGGACATTGCCCACCATGCGGCCGAAGGTGCGGGTCAGCGCGAAGGGGATGACCAGGATGAGGAAGATCTCCAGCAGGTTGGAGAGGCCGTTCGGGTTCTCGAAGGGGTGGGCGGAGTTGGCGTTGAAGTAGCCGCCGCCGTTGGTGCCCAGCTCCTTGATGGCCTCCTGGGAGGCGACGGCGCCGCCGTTCCACTGCTGGACGCCGCCCTGGAACTGGCCGACCTCGTGGATGCCGGAGAAGTTCTGGATGGCTCCGCAGGCGACCAGCAGCAGCGCGGCGATCACGGAGATGGGCAGCAGGATACGGACGACGCCGCGGACCAGGTCGGCCCAGAAGTTGCCCAGCTCACCGGTGCGGGAGCGGGCGAAGCCGCGGACCAGGGCCACGGCGACGGCGATCCCGACGGCCGCGGAGACGAAGTTCTGCACCGCGAGGCCACCGGTCTGCACCACATGGCCCATGGCCTGCTCGCCGTAGTACGACTGCCAGTTGGTGTTCGCGACGAAGGACGCGGCGGTGTTGAACGCCTGGTCGGGGTCTATCGACTGGAATCCGAGCGAGCCGGGCAGCGAGCCCTGCACCCGCTGGAGCAGATAGAGGAAGAGCACGCCGATGGCGGAGAGGGCGAGGACGCCGCGGAGATAGGCGGGCCAGCGCATCTCGGTGTTCGGGTTGGCACCGATGCCCTTGTAGATCCACTTCTCCACCCGGAGGTGCTTGTCGGAGGAGTAGACACGGGCCATGTAGTCGCCCAGCGGACGGTAGACGAGGGCGAGCGCCGCCATCAGCGCCAGCAGCTGGAGCGCGCCGGCAAGTACGGGACTCATCTGGGCTAGAACCTCTCCGGGTACAGAAGGGCGAGGACGAGATAGCCCAGCAGGGCGACGGCGACGAGCAGACCGACGACATTCTCGGCAGTCACAGCTTCGCCACCCCCTTGGCGACAAGTGCCACCAGCGCGAACACCGCGACCGTGGTGACGACGAAGGCCACGTCGGCCATCGTGAGCTCCTGATTGGGATTGGGATTCGGACCGTCGGATGCGACCCGCCGGTTGCGCGTCCGCCGGGACGGACGCGGACCTGCTGGGAGCAGGACGGTTCGAGGAAACCCTTTTTCAGCCACTGCGTCGGTTTCGTTGACACGTCCCATACGGCCCTGACGACGCTCTTGACGGAACCATGACGGGCTGCCGGAGACGGACACACGGGTGACCATGGGACAGAATCCAGCACAGCGGTAGAAATGCGGAGAAATCTTCGAGCGGAGGAGGCATGGGCACGGGAGGAACGGGGCAGGGGCGCCGCCCGGGCCCGGAGAGGCCAGACCCGGAAGGGGCGGGTCCGGGGCCGGAAGGGGCGGGTCCGGTCGTCTCGGGGCCGGGCCGGGCAGGTCCCCGGGGCCCGGGGCAGGAGGGCTCCGCGGGGGTGCGGGGGCGCTGCCGGGCCTGGCTGCTGGACGGTCTGAGCGAGACCTCGGCCCGCCACCCCGGCCCGCACGGCACCCCTCCTGCCGAGCACCGGGGCCACCGCTGGTGGCGGGTGATGTGCCTGACCGGTGTCGACTACTTCTCCACCCTCGGCTACCAGCCCGGTATCGCGGCGCTCGCCGCCGGGCTGCTCTCCCCGCTGGCCACCCTGGGCCTGCTGGCCCTCACCCTGCTCGGCGCCCTCCCGGTCTACCGCCGGGTCGCCCGGGAGTCACCGCACGGCGAGGGCTCCATCGCCATGCTGGAGCGGCTGCTCCCGTGGTGGTCGGGGAAGATCCTCGTCCTGGTGCTGCTGGGCTTCGCCGCGACCGATTTCATCATCACCATCACTCTGTCGGCGGCGGACGCCTCGGCCCATGTGGTGGAGAACCCCTATGCCCCTGTCTGGCTCAGCGGGACCAACCTCTGGATCACCCTCGGTCTCATCGGACTGCTCGGCGCGGTCTTCCTGAAGGGGTTCCGGGAGGCGATCGGCGTGGCCGTGGCCCTGGTCGCCGTCTATCTTTCGCTCAATGTGGTGGTGCTCGCGGCGGCGGCCTGGCAGGTACTGCGCCACCCGGTCGTGGTGCCCGACTGGTGGGACGCGATGACGGCCCAGCACTCATCGCCCTGGGCGATGATCGGCGTGGCCCTGCTGGTCTTCCCCAAGCTGGCGCTCGGGATGTCCGGCTTCGAGACCGGGGTCGCGGTGATGCCGCAGATCAAGGGCGATCCGACGGACACCCCCGAACGCCCGGAGGGACGCATCCGGGACACCCGCAGACTCCTGACCACCGCCGCGCTGATCATGAGCTGCTTTCTGCTGCTGTCGAGCCTGGCGACCACCCTGCTCATCCCCCAGGAGGACTTCAAGGCCGGAGGCCCCGCGAACGGGCGGGCCCTCGCCTATCTGGCGCACCGCTTTCTGGGGGAGCAGTTCGGAACGGTCTATGACGTCTCCACCATCTGCATCCTCTGGTTCGCCGGGGCGTCGGCGCTGGCCGGACTGCTCAACCTCGTCCCCCGGTTCCTGCCGCGCTACGGCATGGCGCCGGAGTGGACCCGGGCGGTACGGCCCCTGGTGCTGCTGTTCACGGCGATCGCGACCGGGATCACCTTCTATTTCGATGCGAACGTGGACAAGCAGAGCGGCGCCTACGCCACCGGCGTGCTGGTCCTGATGCTGTCGGCCGCGTTCGCCTCCACGGTCGCCATGCACCGCAAGGGCCGCCCCCCGGCTGTCGCGGGCTTCGCGGCGATCACGGTCGTCTTCGCGTACACCCTGGTCGCCAACGTCATCGAACGCCCGGACGGCATCAAGATCGCCAGCCTGTTCATCGTCTCGATCCTGGTGACCTCCTTCGCCTCCCGGGTGCACCGCGCCTTCGAACTGCGCGCGGCGGACGTGGTCTTCGACGACGCGGCGGCCCGGTTCGTCGACGAGGCGGTGGCGGCGGGGCCGTTGCGGATCGTGGCGAACGAGCCGTCGGAGCACTCGACCGCCGAGTACCGGATGAAGGAGTACAGCCAGCGGCAGGAGACCCATATCCCCGCCGGTGGGCCCGTGCTCTTCCTGGAGGTGTTCGTCCGTGACTCCTCGGACTTCACGGCCGATCTGACCGTCCGGGGCGACGAGCGGTACGGCGTCCGGCGACTGCGGGTGGAGGGGGCGACGGTGCCGAACACGATCGCCGCCGTCCTGATGAGCATCCGGGACCGTACAGGGGCGGTCCCCCACGCCTACTTCACCTGGACGGAGGGGCACCCGCTGAGTCATCTGCTGCGTTTCCTGATCTTCGGCGAGGGCGAGACCGCGCCGGTCACCCGTGAGGTGCTGCGCCGCGCGGAGCCCGACCCGGAGCGGCGTCCGAGGGTCCATGTGGGGTGAGGACCCGGCCCGGCGGGCGGCCCCGGCGGGGGCACCGGGCGGGTGCCCCCCACCGGCCGGCGGGTCATGTCCGGATCACTGCTGGGTGACACCGCACTTGCGGCACCGCTGCTTGCCGCCCCAGCCCACCCATGCGTGATCGCACTCCCTCAGAATCCACGGTGTCATGTCCGCTTCCCTTCTGGCGTGTTCCTCCGCGCCCCGGTCCGCCAACGCGCCCCGGACCACCGAAGAGCCCCGGGCGACCCCGGGGCCCGGCCCGGGGCGGCCCTCCCCGACGCTGGGGCGGGGCCTGATCGGCGTGCGCTGCTGAGAGTGTTCCCGCACGGAGCGACCGATGGCCCACCCAGGGGGAGCGCACCGGAGCCGATGGCGCGCGCCTGCGGGGAATTCACTCACCCCGCGGGAGGACGGCCCCGCGGCCCGCACGACCCAGGAGGCCGACACCTCGCGATTCATCCGATCTCTTACTGTCGCCGGGGAAGGGAACCGCCAGCGCTCCCCCGGGCGTCCTCCGCCACCGGTTCCGCCGCCCGGGGGGCACGGGAAAGGCGAACGGCAGCGGATGAGCCATGGCCCGTACCCTCCGCTCATTTCCGGAGCCGGTCGGGAACGCGTCCGCATGGAAGAGGATCATCCGTTCGCCCCCCTGCCATCGGATGACTCATCGGACCCGGCTATGACCGGATCAGCCCCGGCCCTCTTCCGCACCGGCCCCCGGAAAAGCAAAAAACCCCAGGTGAACTGGGGTTTTCGCTGGCGCGTTGGTCACGTGACCAAGCACCCGGCCACCCCACCCCGCCCGCACGACCACGCGCGCGGCGCACGGACGGGGCGTCGTGGACTGGCTAGACGTGCTGGGGTGCGTTGAGGGAACGCAGCTCGGTCAGTTGCCGCTGATACAGAGGTCCGGCCACGTGAGCGGCACGGGCCTGGCTCGGGGCCGACTGCTCGATCAGGTGGTGGGCCACGGCCTTGAGATGGGCCGACCACGCCAGCACGTGTTGCTGCGCGGTGCGCCCGCACTCCTGGGGCTCCCCGGGGAGGCACAGCGGAAGGGTGGGGCCGATCTTGTTGGCGGCGTGCCGGATGTACCCGGCGATGACGGCCCACTCCTCGTCGCTGCGCTGGACGGCACCAAGGGAGGCTTCCACGTCCCACCGGCCGAAGTCGTCTCCGTGGTCGTCCATCTGCGCACCCCAGGGTTCTCGGAGGGTCAAGCGGGTGCACCGATCGTAGCGGTTTCAGCCCCCGTGCCCGCCTCCTTTGGGTCGCAGTGCCCGACCGAGGGAACGCAGGGCTGGCACGGTCCGCACATGGGGAGGAACTGCGGGGGCGTGCACGACTGCGCGCCGTCTCCGTGGACGGCCGTGATGTCGGCGGTCACCCTGGCCATCCGCGCGCCGCCCCAGATGTCGGCGAGCGGGGTTTCCCGCACGTTGCCGATGGTGAGGAACCGTCCGAGCACGCACGGCCACACGTCCCCCGTCGGGCCGACGGCGCACTTCTCGTGGGCGCAGTGCCCGCACAGATCACCGATGGTCGGCGTGGCTCCCTGACTGGCCCGTCCGAACTCCCGGGTACGGTCGCCGCCCACCTCTTCGACTCCGAGCGTCGCCAGGTCCCGCGCCGCTTCGTGGACACGCTGCCCCTGGTTGACGGCGATCACGCCGCCCCGCAGCGGGATGTTCAGCCCGAGTGCCTTTTGGATGTTGGCCCGGGTGCGCTTGTGCGAGCCCCGGAGCCGGGTCACCGTGTCGTGGTCCTCCGCACTGTCGGAGTAGTACGAGGTTGCGAGCTTGACGTCGCACGCCGTGAAGGTCTCCCACAGCTCGTCGCGGATGTGGGTCAGATTCGAGAACACCTCGATCCCCAGTCCCGCTCCGTGCGCGTGCTCGATCAGCTCACAGATGTGCGGGTACAGCGTCGGCTCCCCGCCGATGAACTGAACGTCCCGTCCGCCCATGGCCGAGAGCTGATCGATCGTGTTCTTCCAGTCCGCCACGGTCATCGTGCCGTGTGTCCCCTTGGGGGACGGGTCGGCATAGCAGTGATCACAGGAACCGCTTGACGACCGCCCATAACCTCCGGGCGGAACGCCGTGCGGTTCCGTGTCACTGCTCGGCGACCGGCGTCCGGATCACGGCTTGCCCCTGCGGCTTCTCCGGTTGGCCTCCGCAAGGCTGCTCTGCAAGCCGCTCGCGGTCTGCTCCACCGGGGGCGGGTAGCCCGGGCACCGCTTCGATCCGCACCGGCACTTCGGCCACCGCAGGGCATCCCCCGGAATGTGGTCTGCTCCTTCCGGGCCGGGGTCGGCTTTCTGCACCAGGATTACCCCGGCCACTCCGTGTGCTCCGGAGAGACGGGACAGGAATCGTCGGGCCTCAGTGCTGGGCTTCATACCGTTCAGGGTCGGTCTGCAAAGGGCCGGCATCCATTGGCCCGGCATGGGCCCTCACATGGGCCAATGTGGAGGCCACACTGGGCAGATGACCACGGTGATCGGGGCCAACATCAGGCATCGGCGGAAACAGCGTGGATGGACTCAGGCGCGCTTGGCGTGGGAGCTGTGCCGCGCGGCGGGCGTACAGGGCGAGCCGGTCAGCACCCAGGAGATCACCCGATGGGAGGCGGGCAGGCGCACCCCCCGCGACTGGCTTCCGTTCCTCGCTGCCGTCCTGGGGGTTTCCGTAGAAGTGCTCACAGGCCCTCCAGTGCCCCCGGAAGCGGCGATGCTGTCGCTGGCCGGCTACCTGCCCGAAGGTGACCCGCTGGCCCCTCTCAGTGCCCGGAACGGGCGTCGCATCGGAGAGGGAGTCGTACGTGACCTGCATCAAAGAGTCCACGGGCTGCGCCGGGCCGACGATGTCGTCTACGGGCTGGACCTGATCGGGCGGGCGATGCTTACGGCCATTCCCGTAAGGACGGAGCGCGCTGGCTGGCCGCCTCCGGTGCGGGCCGACTCGGCCTGTCATCCCTGGTCTGACCTGGGAAATCTCCAGGCTGTTGGTCACGTGGTTGGTCACGCCACAGCCCTGGAAAGCAAAAAACCCCACATGAAGTGGGGTCCCTGCTGGTGGGTTTTTGACATAACTGGCTGGCCTGTGCTGATGACCTTGTCTGGTGGGGGGTTGCACAGGCTAAGCGCAGGTGCATGCACACGTGTTTGTCCCGTTGGTTCGTTCCCGGGGTGGGGTGGTCAGGAAGGGTGTCGGACGGTGTGTCGGTGTCTGTGGGGCAGGCTGTTGGTGCGGTGGCGGGCAGCGGACCTGCTGCGGGCGGGGCGTGGTTGTGCGATGGCGGTTCCGTCCCGGGCGTCCCTGGAGTGTGTCCGGGGCCATCTTTTGTGCTGGTCGGGTCGGGTGGGGTGGTGCTGGTGTTCCGTGGGCTGCGGTGTGTCCGGGGGCCGGGGGATGCCGGGTGGTGTGGGGTTCGGGGGAGTCGAACGTGTGCATGGCATACGTGGCGTGTCGGACATCGGGTGTCATGGGGGATGGCGTCCGGGCGTCTGGTGAGCCGCCGGGGGTGCGGTCGAGAATGGTCGGCTGTCCGGGGATGGTGCGCCCGTGTACTGGACGCGGGCCGTTCCGCCGGGCGGGAGGGCAGTGATGACGGAGAGCCGAACGGGTGCCGGTGCCGGTGATCCGGACGAGATGGTCCGGCTGCACACCTACGGCGAGCTGACGGTCGCCTTCACGACGGATTTCACCCGGGACTACGACAACGACGGGGCGGGCGCGCATGTCGCGGGGTCGGCCTATCACCCGGAGTACCCGCAGTGGATGAAGGACCGGAACGAGGACTGGTACTGGCTGGGCGGCCTGACCCTGCAGACCCTCTCGCTGGACGACGGGACGCAGGCCATGCCGTTCGTCAAACCGTCGGGGGCTGCCCCGCCGGACGGCAAGGGGCCCATCCTGAAGGCCCCCGCCAGCTGGACGTGGATGTACGACGACTCAGGGGCCCACGCCCATATGGCCGGGACCTGCTACCGTCCCGTGCCACCCGCCGGATACGTCGCCCTCGGCGACGCGTTCACCGACGGCGTCGACGGGACCCACCGGGTGCCCGACCCCGCCACCTGGCCCTTCAGCCATTTCATGTGCGTCCGCGAGGACTACGCCCACGCCGGCTCCTACGGGGCCTGGATCTGGAACGACGACCACAGCAAGGGCGACTACGCGTTCACCGGCTGGCAGGTCTCCGCGGCCCTGCCCGAGGGGGCGACCTTCTCCGACGAGGGCCGGCGCATGCTCCTCGCCGTCAACACCTTCCTCACCGACCCCCGCACCAGCCACCCCTCCACCCCGCCCACCAGCCCCACCCCCTACGTCCTGAGCCTGCCCGTCCAGGGCACCTCCACCGGAAACACCCCGGCCGTGCCCCAGCTCACCAGCCAGACCCAGCCCGCCGAGTACACCACCGCCACCGTCGACTACTCCGTCGTCGTCCCCTTCACCGGCATCACCGACACCGAACTCAGCCTGACCCAGAAAACCGACGGCTCCGCCTTCTACACCGTCGAACGCCAGAACCGCTACCACCTGGTCGACTTCGGCACCAACACCAGCAACACCGACAATCCCGGCAACACCCGCCAGGTGTCCGTCGGCATCTCCGACAGCCAGTCCAGCACCTTCACCCAGACCTACGGTCTCGAAGTCGGCTACGAACGCGGCATCGGGCTCAAACCGGAACTCAGCACCATCCACTTCAACCTCTCCACCCAGCTCGGCTACGCCACCACCACCCAGGTGAGCGTGATGGTGACCGAGACCCTCACCCAGGGCATGCCCCTTCCCGCGCAGAGCTCCGCGGCCCTGTGGGCCGGCTCCCACCGCATCTGCCCCCGCCGCGCCGACGGCACCTACATCGACCCCGACCAGGGACAGCCCTTCGACCTCAATCAGACCCTGGTCTACGACACCAGCCCCTGACAGGCACCCCACCCGGCCGCGGGGCGGGGCGCCGGCGCCACCGGGTGCCCTGCGGACCCTGGCCGCCGCCAGGACACCGCCGGCCGGTTCGGCGGACGGTCTTCGGCCGGCCTGTCCGCCGCAGGAGCCGGCACCGGCGCCGGGGGGGGGCCGCCCGTGTGATGCGCGGCGGATTCGAGGGGCCGTTGTCCGGCGGAGCGGTGGGGGTGCCCAACGCCTGCGCGCTGCGGGAACCCGCATGGTGTCCGTGCCGCCCGGGGGATGAACGCCCGTGCCCCGGGTCCTGTGCCTCTGTTGGTGCCCTGCACGGCAGAATGCGGCACGGGCAGAGCAGCCCCCGGAGTGCCCGACAGGTGTACTTTGGCGTGGCACGGGCAAGGAATTCCGGGATTGCTCCGGGCGGGTGGTCATTCCTCTGCGCATTGGATGAGTGCGGGCACTGGCCTCTATTGTCTGCCTTTGTGGCTCCCCTGACTTCACTGACCGATGCGCTCCAGCACCATTCTCCGGGTGAACTCCTCGCTCTCATGCGGGAGAGAAGGAATGACGCGCAGGACACCGTGCGTGCATTCGACCACATCATCGCCACGCTGGAGGGCATCGTCACCAGTGACGAGCTGTGGGGCAGGGTGACCGTGCCCGGCCCGCGCCCCGCGGCAGCCCGGGGGGCGGGCGGAGGCGGGGGACGATCACCGGGCGGGTCCGCCGGCGGTGAGGCGGAGCACTTGGCCTCCCGCGCCGGACAGCGCCTCGACAGCGCTTCCCCCGCTGCCGGACAGGGCAGAGGGCACGGCAGATGGGGTCAGGTGCCGCGGCGGGTGCAGATCCTGGACCTCCTGGCCCAGGACCCGTCCCGGTGGTGGCCCGCCCAGGAGCTGAGTGAGGCGATCGGTGTGTCCCACCACCGTCAGCTCCGCGGTGTCCTCAGCGAGATGACCCGAGGGGGCGATCTTCAGCGGAAGAAGGAATCCGCCGGCCTTCCCGCGTCCTACCGCCCCGCACCCGCCGCCCCGCCGGCATCCCAGGAGGAGAACGTGATGAGCGGGTAGGCCCTATGAGCAGGCACCTCCGGGATTGCCGCCCGGAGGTGCCGCAGTACACGACATCTCACCAGAACCAATTTCGGATCGCGTCGCGCTGTCGGGGAGCTTAACAGCCTGCCCGGCGCTGAATTCCCGTGCGCCGTGATCCGTCACCCGATCGTGTGCTCCCTTGTGGAGTGTGGGGCGGCTGAAGGAAGTTGCGGTCATTTCCCGGTGTGTTTCCCGCTGTGCTCGCGGCGTGGCCAGAGGTCGGCTCCGAGTCCGGTCTCCAGTCGTGCGATCGCGCCGAAGTCGGGCAGTACCAGTCCTTTCAGCGTGCGCTCGACGGTACGGCGGCCGACCCCGGTGACGCGTTCGACGGCGAACGGATTCAGCCCCATCTCTCCGATGGCGTCGCGCAGCCGGCGGGTGAACGCCTGCGCGTAGACGGCGCTGACGGGCGCGTCGTCCCGGAGCCGGCCGTCGGGCCAGGTCCCCTCGGCGAGGTAGGCGGCGGGGGCGTCGTCTCCATGGCTGCGCGGCACATCCCCACCGTAGCCGGGCACGTCAACCGCACCACTTCCCCGAAGCCGCGGACACGGGCCGTCCCGCCCTGCGAGAGTGGTCCTGTAGGACCACCCGGGGTGGGAGGGAGGCCGTCATGCCGCGACGGCTGGTCATGGGCGGACGCACCGTGAGCGACGTCCCCACCGCGATCGCCCTGTACGCGCCGAAAAAGGTGCCACCCGCGACCTGGACGGTCACCGCATCCTTCGTGCGCTCCTGCGTCACCGACTCCGCCCCCGTCTCCCCCTGGGCCGCCGCCGACCGCATGTCCACCGTCGCCCGGTTCTGCGCATGGGCCCTGGACGAGTGCCTGCCCCTGGACCGTGAAGCCCTCTTCACCCCCGACACCGTCGAACACTACGCACTGACCGGGATGCGGGATCTGCAACCGTCCTCGCGGCGCACCCACCGCTCCCAGCTGGCCGCGATCGGCCGGACGGTCACCCGCCGCGCGCCCTGGCCGCCCCTCACCACCGCACTGCCCCGCAACCGTCTCGCCACCCCCTACACCCACCTCCAGGTCGCCGGATACCTGGAGGCCGCGGGCCAGCAGGCCACCCCCGTGCGGACCCGGGCCGCGTTCGGTCTGCTCGCAGCGGGGCTCGGCGCCGGACTCATGCCCGGCGAACACCTCATCATCACCGGCCGCTCGATCACGACCACCGACGGTGTCACCGTCGTGAGCGTGACCGGCACCAGACCCCGCCCGGTGCCCGTCCTCGCCGCCTACGCCCCGCTCCTGTGTTCCCTCGCCGCCCGGTACCCGGACGAGCCCCTGATCGGCCCGACCCTGGACGCCGGCAGGAACCGCCTCAACCGGCTCCTCTCCCCGATCGAGATTCCCGCCCGGCTCCCGCCGCTGACCGCCTCCGCACTGCGCTCCACCTGGCTCCTCACCCTCCTCGCCGCCTGTGTGCCACTGCCGGAGATCCTCGCCGCGGCGGGACTCGCCTCCACCGGCACCCTGATCGACCTCGTCCCCCACCTGCCCCGCCTCTCCCCGGAGCAGGCGCACCGCACCGTCGCCCGCGCTCTGACCCGGCCTCCCCGGGCCGGCCGGTGAGCGGCCCGCCCGGCACGACGGTGCCTCTGCACCTGACCGGGCTCGCACGGCGCTTCACCCTGCCCCGGGCCCTGCGCCGCGCCGGCCTGCTGGTGGAACGCAGCGGTCTCCTCCCGGCCGTCGAGGCCGCCCTGCACCACCAGGTGGGCGCACCGCGGAAGTTCACCGCCCGGGCCCTGCTGACCGGGCTGGCGGTGCACGCGCTGCGGCTGGAGGAGATGCACCTCACCCGCATCCTCACCACTTTCGACGACCTGCCGCCGTCCGCCCGCCGTGACCTCGGCCTGAGCGGTCCGGTCACCTACCGGATGCTGTGGCACGCCTACACCGTCCTCGTCCGCGCTCTCGACAACGGCACGCTCGCCGTCCCCCACCACCACCCCGGACACCAGGCCGGAACCGGTGCCGGTGCGGCGCCGGGCGGCCCGGGGCACTGCCCGGTGGCAGGGTGTCCGTACGAGCCGGTCACCGTGAGCACGTTCACCGGACGTCTCCTGAACGCCTCCCTCCCGGACGGGTTCTCCCTCACCGGGGCACTGGCGGTCGACTCCACCGACTTCGAGACCTGGGCCCGGCGCCGGGCCCGGTCCGGCAGGGAACCGGATGTCGACCCCGACCACCCACCGGTCACCAAGGACACCCCCAAGCTGCGTCGCAGGTGTCCGCCGGACGACCCCGGCTATCCCCGGACCGGGCACGACGGGCGCCTGCAGCACACCATCGACCCCGACGCCCGCGAGGGCTACCGCTCCGGCACCAACGGCGCCCCCGGCAACGTGTTCTGCGGCCACGACCTCCACCTCGCCGTCCAGACCCGCGCCCGGGGCGGCGGCGAAGTCCCCTTCGTCGTCACCGCCATACACCTCGCCCCCGCCGGATCCCACAAGGGCAGGGCCGGCATCGCCCTGATCGACCAGCACCTCGCCCACCACCCCCACACCGGCGAGGTCGTCGCCGACCGCGGCTACTCCTACTGCACCCCCACCACCTGGGCCCACCCCCTGCGCCGGCGCGGCCTCGAACCCGTCCACGACCTCCACCCCAACCAGCGCGGCACCCGCCCCGGCCCCCTCACCGGCACCCTCGTCCTCGACGGCACACTCTTCACCGAGGCCCTCCCCGACCCGCTGCGGGACCTCCCCGGCTTCCCCCTCGGCATGCGCACCGCCGACAAACGAGCCCTGCGCGCCCGCTACGACCAACGCATCCCCTACGCCTTCACCCCCCACACCCGTCCCGACACCGACGGCTACCAGCGCTTCAAAGGCCCCGCCCTCGCCGGACGCCTGCGCTGCCCCAACCACCCCCCGTCCCTGCGGCTGCCCCACACCCGCCCCACCAGCACCTGCCACCCCGGCGACGACTGCGCCTGCGGCAAGACGGTCACCCTCCGGCCGGACGACATGGCCCAGGCCCGCCAGCGCACCCTCTGGGGCACCACCGCCTGGGCCGCCGACTACGGACGCCGCGCCGCCGTCGAATCCTCCAACGCCGAGATCAAAACCCACCGCCTCCACATGGACCGCGGCTACACCCGCGTCCTGGGCACCACCAAGAACAGCATCCTCATCACCTTCGCCCTCGCCGGCCTCAACCACACCCTCCTGCGCGCCTGGCACACCAAACGCCACCAGCCCGACCCCTGGGCCACCCACGCCGCAGAACAACCCACCCAACCGAACACCCCCCGGCCGCGCACACGCGCCCGCCGCCGGAAAACCAGCATCACCGCCCTCACCACCGGCCACCCACCCGGCTGACACCCCCACCAGGCCCGCACCACCACACACCCCCGGCACCACCGACGACCCCGCCACGCCCCCGCACACACCCGGCCGAACACGCGGCAGCCCCAGGCAACCCGGTCATCAGACCAGCGACAAAGCAATCAACACACGGAAGCCCGACCACCGGGCCCACCCGCACACCCACACCGAACAAGATCCCGAAAACACAAAAAACTCTCAGCACGGACGAGTCCGTACTGAGAGTTATGTGAACCTGACCTGGGCATTTCTGTGAAATACCCCTGGTGTCCGAGGGGGGACTTGAACCCCCACGCCCGATAAAGGGCACTAGCACCTCAAGCTAGCGCGTCTGCCATTCCGCCACCCGGACCAGGTGACCGCCTTGGTTTCCCTCGGCGACATGGACAACAATACCAGGGGTTCGAGGTGCCTCTCACCCACATATGCCGTGGTCAGCGCGGGGGTGCCGCCCGTGGGCGCGGGGGCGACCGGGTGGCCGCCCCCGCGCCCGCAGCACGGGTGTGCTCCGCCGTGCGACCGGTGAGTGTCAGCAGTCCTCGCGGAGCCCGTGGAGATGAGCGCTGGACTTACGGGCGAACGTGAACGACTCGGCCGGGTTGTCGTGCTCCACCTGCCAGTGGTGATCGCGGCGCCCGCCCTGGGTGCGGCCCACGGCGGAGAGGAAACGGCGGTAGTCGATGTCACCGTCGCCGACGTCCGTCATCCGGTAGCCGTCGCGGGCGGACTCGTCCCGTGCGCCGTCCTTCACATGGAAGAGCGGATAGCGGTCCGGCTGCCGGAGCACATAGCGCAAGGGGTCGAAGGGGGCGGGCGTCCCGTCGGGGCGCCTGCTGAAGCGGTGCCGGCCCACCTGGGCCCAGTAGATGTCCATCTCCAGGAAGACCAGGTCGGGGTCGGTCTCGGCGAGCAGGACGTCATAGAGTCGCACCCGGGGGCGGTCCGTGGCGAAGGAGAACTCCTCGGCGTGGTTGTGCTGGTAGAACCGCATGCCACGGCGCCGGGCGGCCTCGCCGTAGGTGTTGAAGTCCTCGGCCGCGCGCTTCCAGGCGTCGACGGTGGCGCCGTAACGGAAGGGCGGGGACGGGGTGCCGATGTGCTTGAGGCCCAGTTCCTGGGCGTCGTCGAGGACCCGTTCCAGGTTCTGGGCGAAGGTGTAGGCATGCGGGTCGGTGGACCAGTAGCCGACATGGCTGCCGATCGGGTGGAGGCCGTGGTCGCGGGCGAGCCCGCGGAGTTGCTTGAGGGTGATCGCACCGGCACCGCCCTGCGTGTAGCCGGCGAACTCGATCTCGTCGTAGCCCTGGCGCGCCAGCTCGGCGAAGACCGGGGCGAAGCCGAGAGTGACGACCTTGTCACGCAGGGAGTAGAGCTGGATGCCGAGACGGCCCGGTGGGAGGACGGGGCGTCCGCTCCCCCCGCCCTGCCCGGACTCCGGGGCCAGGGCCGGGGCCGGGCCGCCGCCGGGCGCCGGCCGGGGAACACCACCGGGGGACGGGGCCGGTCCCGCGGGCCCGGCCGCCTGCGCGGGCCCGGCCGCCGCACCGAGCAGCGCCGCCGCCGCACCGCCCGCCGCGACCCCGAGCATGCCCCGGCGGCTCAGTCTGTGGACAAGTTCCGGGTCGGTCTCCTTGCCGAAGAGGCTCATTGTGGATAACTCCTCGATGTCGGTGGTCTGTGATTCAGTGGAGACCTGCCAGCCGGAGCAGCAGAGCTTTCACATCGGTGGCCGCGACACGGCCGTCCACAGCGCGGGGGGTGGAGCAGAGGATGAGCGGACCTTCGTCGTCACTCGGAGGCAGGCGGCCATGGCTGCCGCGAATAGGCGCCGGGTCCAGGGGGACCACGGCCATCCGGTAGCGCATGCCGAGTTTCTTGCGGGCGAGCGCGGTGGCCGCCCTGAGCCGCACATAGGGGTCCTGCGGGTCCATGAACAGCTCGACGGGGTCGTAGCCGGGTTTCCGGTGGATCTCGACCAGCCGGGCGAAGTCGGGGGCCCGTGCGTCGTCGAGCCAGTAGTAGTAGGTGAACCAGGCATCGGGTTCCGCGACGGCGACCAGTTCGCCGGAGCGGGGGTGGTCCAGGCCCTCCGCCTTCTTGCCCGCGTCGTCCAGGAGCCGTTCGACGCCGGGCAGATCGGCCAGGGCCGCGCGGACGGCGGGCAGATCCCCGGGGCGGCGGACATACACATGGGCGATCTGGTGATCGGCGACGGCGAAGGCCCGTGAGGCCATCGGGTCCAGGTACTCCATGCCGTCCTGGGTGTGCACCTCAAGGAATCCGGCACGGCGCAGGGCCCGGTTGATGTCGACGGGGCGGCTGACCCGGGTGATGCCGTACTCGGAGAGGACGACGACGGTCCGGCCCTCGCGCCGGGCGTCGTCGAGCAGCGGGGCCATGGCTGTGTCCAGTTCGGCGGCGGCGCGGTGCGCGCGCGGGTCGTCGGGGCCGTGGCGCTGGAGGTCGTAGTCGAGATGAGGGAGGTAGCACAGGGCCAGATCGGGGCGGTGCGCGCTCAGGATGTGCCGGGTCGCGTCGACGATCCACCGGCTGGAGACGAGGTCCGCGCCCGGTCCCCAGAAGTGGAAGAGGGGGAAGGTACCGAAGCGCCGGGTCAGTTCGCCGTGCAGTGCGGGAGGGCGGGTGTAGCAGTCGGGTTCCTTGCGCCCGTCCGCGTAGTACACCGGCCGGGGGGTGACGGTGATGTCGGTGTCCGCGCCCATCGCGTACCACCAGCAGATGTTCGCCACCGTGTACCCGGGGTGGGCGCGCCGGGCCGCGTCCCACAGCTTGTCGCCCGCGACCAGGCCGTTGTGCTGCCGCCACAGCAGGACGTCGCCCAGCTCGCGGAAGTACCAGCCATTGCCGACGACGCCGTGCCCGGCGGGGAGCACACCGGTGAGAAAGGTGGACTGCGCGGCGCAGGTCACGGCGGGCAGCACGGTCCCGAGCGGGGCCTGCGAGCCGGACGCGGCCAGAGCCCGGAGACGGGGCATGTGTCCGAGGAGACGGGGGGTGAGGCCGACAACGTCGAGGACGAGGAGAGGGGTGGGTGAGGGCGGGGCGGGGCGGGGGGAGGGGGGAGGGGGCCCCGGAGAGGGAGCGGGGTCGGTCATGGCAGCTCCTTCAGCCCGAGGTCCGTCAGCAGTTCCCGCGCCAGCGTCAGTTCCGCGGCGATGCCCTCGGCGAGCTGGGTGCGGTTGCGGGGGCGCAGTGCGGGTGGGAGGGCCTGCCAGGTGTAGGTCTCGACCTCCAGGTGGCGGGTGAGGGGTGCGGGGCCGCCGACGAGGTGGGTGAGGGTTTCCCGGAGGACGGGGAGGGTGGAGGTGAGGGGTGGGGCGGGCGGGGTGTGCAGGGGGACGTGGAAGTGGGCGCGCCAGGGGCGGCTGTCGGGGAGTGCCGTTCCGGTGAGGGCTTCGGGGAGGTCGTCGGTGCCGCGGAGTCCGGTGGCGGTGCGGGTGCGGGTCTGGTGGAGGAAGCGGGGTTCGGCGAAGGCGGCGAGGGCGGCGCGTACGTCGGGGAGGTGGGGTTCCTCGGCGTGGAGGGCAGCGGAGAGCTGTGCTTTGGGGATGGGGACGCGGGCCTGGGTGAGGGCGGTGAGGGCGGGTCCGGGGTCTTCGAAGGAGGTGGCGAGGTGGCAGGTGTCGATGCAGACGCCGATGCGGTCGGAGGCGAGGGCGGTGAGGGGGGCGAGGGCGTCGGCGGTGGTTTCGACGGCGCAGCCGGGTTCGGGTTCGAGGGCGACGCGGATGGTTTTCCCGGTGAGCTGTTCGAGGGCGGCGAGCCGTTCGGCGAGGGTGGTGAGGGCGGTGTGGGCGGTCGCGGCGGCGGTGGGGCCGTGTCGGGTGCGCCAGGCGAGGGGGAGGGTGGAGATGGTGCCTTCGGTGACGTCGTCGGGGAGGAGTCCGGCGAGGAGGCGGGCGAGGGCGGTGGTGTGGGCGAGGCGTTCGGGTTCGCTCCAGTCGGGCCGGTAGACGCGGTGTTTGACCTCATCGGCGCCGAATCCTTCGTAGGGGAAGCCGTTGAGGGTGACGACTTCGAGTCCTCTGCGGTCGAGTTCGCGGCGGAGGCCGCGCAGGGCGGCGGGGTCGGTGGTGAGGGCGCGGGCGGCGTCCTTGGCGAGCCAGAGTCCGATGCCGAGCCGGTCGCGGCCGAGGCGTCTGCGGACGGGTTCGCAGTGGTCGCGCAATTGGGCGAGGACACCGTCGAGGGTTTCGGCGGGGTGGACGTTGGTGCAGTAGGCGAGGTGGACCGTGGTGCCGTCGGGGTGGCGGAAGCGCATCCGTCGTCCCCTCATTCCCCGCCGCGCCGGATGGAGTTGCCTTCGTGGAGGGGCGCGGTGGCGGTGTCGGGGGGCGGGGTGTCGAGGTGCAGCCGTCCGCTGAGTCCGTAGAAGGCGACGGGGTTGCGCCACAGGACCTGGTCGATGTCGTCGTCGGTGAATCCGGCGGCGAGCATGGCGTCGCCGACGGCGCGGGTCTTGAGGGGGTCGCTCCTCCCCCAGTCGGCGGCGGAGTTGACGAGGATCTTCCCGGTGCCCCAGGTACGGAGGAGGGCGACCATCCGGTGCTCGTCCATCTTGGTGTCGGGGTAGATGGAGAAGCCGAGCCAGCAGCCGCTGTCAGTGGCCTCCTTTACGGTGGTCTCGTTGAGGTGGTCGAGGAGGATGCGTTCCGGGGGGAGCGCGGATTCGCGGACGACGTCGAGGGTGCGGCGGAGTCCGGCGAGTTTGTCGCGGTGGGGGGTGTGGACGAGGGCGGGGAGTCCGTGGTCGGCGGCGAGTTGGAGCTGGGTGGCGAGGGCGGTGTCCTCGGCGGGGGTCATGGAGTCGTAGCCGATCTCGCCGACGGCGACGACGGAGTCCTTGACGAGGTAGCGGGGCAGGTCGTCGAGGACGGGGACGCAGCGGGGGTCGTTGGCCTCTTTGGGGTTGAGGGCGATGGTGCAGTGGTGGGCGATGCCGTACTGGGCGGCGCGGAAGGGTTCCCAGCCGAGGAGGGCGTCGAAGTAGTCGTGGAAGCTGCCGGTCGAGGTGCGGGGTTGGCCGAGCCAGAAGGAGGGTTCGACGAGGGCGCGGACCCCGGCGGTGTACATGGCCTGGTAGTCGTCGGTGGTGCGGGAGGTCATATGGATGTGGGGATCGAAGATGCGCATCAGGACTCCTCGGACGGTTCGTCTGTCAGGGTCAGTACGCGAAGGAGGTCGTGCGGTACGGGGCGGCCTGCGGCGGTGCGTTCGTCGGCGTAGTCGGTGAGCATCCGGGCGAGTTCGCGGTCGCCGCGGGCGCGGTGTCCGAGCCCGGCGACGGTGTCGGTGGGGACGCCGGTGAAGAGGCATTTGAGGACGGCGTGCCGCCAGGGGTGGGCGTCGAGGTGGCGTGCGGCGTAGGGGCCGACGGCGGCGGCGATGAGCCGGGTGTCGTTGCTGCGCAGGGCGTCTTCGACGAGTGGCAGGGCGGCTTCGGGCGGGGTGAGGCGGTCGAGGTGGGGAAGGGCGAGGAGGACGGCGCGGCGTTCGTCGGCGGTGCCGTGGTGGTAGAGGCGGCCGAGGGTGGGGGCGTCGGGTCGTGCCTCGGTGAGGAGCAGGGTGCGGACGGCGTCGGCGTGCTGGTGGCCGCAGTGGCGTCCGGCGGCGGCGAAGCGGAGTTCCCAGGGGTCGGTGCCGCCGGTGGCGTGGGGTGCTGCGGCTGCCGCGGCTTCGGTGAGCGCGTGGTCGAGCCAGGTGCGGGCGGGAGGGTCGAGCAGGGCGTGGAGTTCTTGGCGGGTGGGGGTCATGCCGGTGCTCCGGGGGTGCGGCCGGTGGGGTCGGTCGGGCCGGGAGGGCGGGCGGCGGAGGCGGCGGCGGCGCGGAGGAAGGGGAGGGAGGTGCGGGCGAGTTCGGGTCCGGCGTGGGAGTGGCGGGGCAGTTCGACGACGGTGAGGCCCTGGTAGCCGGTGTCGGCGAGGGCGGTGAGTACGGGCGGGAAGTCGATCTCCCCGTCGCCGAGGGGGAGGTGTTCGTGGATGCCCCGGCGCATGTCCTCGATCTGGACGTGGCGCAGCCAGGGGGCGGCTTCGCGGACGCAGTCGGCGGGGGGCCGGTCCTCCAGGCACTGGCAGTGTCCGATGTCGAGGGTGAGGCCGAGGGGCGGGGGGTCGCCGAGGAGGCCGCGGAGGTGGTGGAAGTCGGCGAGGGTGGCGAGGAGGTGGCCGGGTTCGGGTTCGACGGCGAGGGGGATGCCGGTGGTCTCGGCTGTGCCCAGGACGGGGGTGAGGGTGTCGGTGAGGCGTTTCCAGGCGGTGTCGGGGTCGGTGCCCGGGGGGGTGGTGCCGCTGAAGCAGTGGACGGCGTGGGCGCCGAGGTCGGCGGCGATGTGGAGGGCGGTGGTGAGGAGGGCGGCCCGGGTGGCGCGGGCGTCGGGGTCGGGGTCGAGCAGGGAGGGGCCGTGTTTGTGCCGGGGGTCGAGGATGTAGCGGGCGCCGGTCTCGATGGTGACGTCGAGTCCCAGCCGGTCGAGGAGGGTGGCGGTGTGCCGGGTGCGCCGGGCGAGGTCGGGGGCGAGGGGGTCGAGGTGCATGTGGTCGAGGGTGAGTCCGACGCCGTCGTAGCCGAGGTCGGCGAGGAGGGTGAGGGCGTCGTCGAGGCGGAGGTCGGTGAGGCCGTTGGTGCCGTAGCCGAGGCGGAGGGTCCCGGTGGTGGCGGGGGTGGTCATGTGGGGCTCACCTTCCGGGCGAGGGCGCGGGCCGCGGGGGCGAGTCCGAGGACGGCGAGGGCGGTGGCGGTGCCGGTGCGGGTGCCGTTCCGGGCGGCGAGGGCGGCTTGGAGGGGGACGAGGGCGCGGATGCCGCCGCCGACGGCCCGCTGGGTGAAGGGTGGGGAGGGGTTGAGGGCGGCGTGCAGCAGGGGGGTGCCCGCGGTGCGGAGGTAGGTGGTGGCGAGGAGTGACCGCAGCAGGTGTACGGGGGCGGGGGCGGTGGGGGGCGGGGGTTGGGCGGTGCGGGCGGCGAGGGCGAGGGTGGCGGCGAGGGCGGCGAGGGGGGTGCGGGTGGAGCCGCCCTGGGTCTCGTGCCGGGAGACGGCGGTGACGCCGTAGGTGTGGGCGGCGAGGGCGAGCGCGGGCGGCAGGGCGGCGGGCGGACGGACGGGAGCCGTGGGGGCGGCGGTCGGGGCTGCTGCGTGGGGCGGCCGGTGGGCCGTGGCGGCGGGGGCGGGTGGGGTGACGGGGCCGGGGCGCGGGGCGCGGTGGTGGGTGGCGGTGGCCCCGAGGAGGAGGTCGAGTGCTCGGGCGGCGGCCATGGCGGCGGGGCCCGCGGGGGTGTGTTTGAGGCGGAGGTCGTAGGCCCAGACGGTGGTGGCGAGGGCGGTGGCGAGGGCGAGGGCGGGGCGTCCGGCGCGGGCGGCGAGGGCGAGACCGGTCGCGGTGAGGGCTGTGGCGGCGGCGAGGGCCGCGCGGGGGGTGACGCGCCCGGAGGGGAGGGGGCGTTCGGGGCGTTCCTGGGCGTCCTCGGCGTGGTCGGCCCAGTCGTTGAGGGCCATGCCGGCGGTGTAGAGGCAGAGGGAGGTGCCGAGCGCGAGGGCGGTGCCCCGGTTGGGGCGGAGGGCGAGGACGGCCGCGCCGGTGAGGGCGTCGCCGGGGACGGTGGGCCAGGCGGAGATCCGCAGGAGTTCGGCCCAGGCCCGCGCAGTGTCCCGCAGTGGGCCTCGCACACTGCCCCGCCCGTCGGTGCGGGCGCCGTCGGGGGCAGTGCGCCGGGGGGCCGGGGGCCGGGCCGGGAGGGGCGGGCGTCCAAGGAGGCCGCTCCCCCGCCGGACGGGGCTCTCTCCCCCGGTAGGGGGGCCCTCCGCCCGCGGCCCGGGGCGTTTTCCCCAGGGACCGGCGCCGTCCTCCCGCGGTGCACGGCCCGGCTTCCTGGGGACGGGTCCCCTCCACCACGGGAGGAGGCCCCCGGGTGCGCGGCCCCGTCCTCGGGCAACGGGTCCTGAGGGGGTGCCGGTCTGTCGGCTGATCCGGCCGAAGAGCGTGGTCATCGGGGCTCCCCGAGGTGTTCGGCGAGGCGCAGCAGCGCGTGGAACTGTTCGGAGAGGGAGGAGGGTCCGTTGTCGGGGTCCTTGAAGTAGAAGCCGAGTCCGGGCAGCGGGCCGGAGAGTCCGGCTTCGTGGGCGCGGGCGGTGAGCCGGGCGAGGTCGAGGACGAGGGGTGCGGCGAGGGCGGAGTCGCAGCCCTGCCAGATGGTCTGGAGGATCATGCGGGAGCCGAGGAAGCCGTCGAAGGCGATGTGGTCCCAGGCGGTCTTCCAGTCGCCGAGTGCGGGGACGTCGTCGATGTGGACGGTGCCTTCGGGGGTGTGTCCGAGGGTGTCGCTGAGGACGCGCTCCTTGCCCGCGTTCTTGGCGGCGGCCGCCGCGGGGTGGGCGAGGGCCGCTCCGTCGCCTCCGCCCAGGAGGTTGGTGCCGGACCAGGCCCGTACGGTCAGGGCGCGCTGGAGGAACATCGGGGCGAGGACGGAGCGCAGCAGGGTCTGGCCGGTTTTGCCGTCGCGTCCGGCGTGGGGGAGGCCGGAGTGCGCGGCGGCGGTGTGGAGGGCGGGGGTGTGCAGTCCGGTGGAGGGGGTGAAGTTGATGTAGGGGCTGCCGGAGCGGAGGGCGGCTGCGGCGTAGAGGGAGCTGGGCGCGAGCCGGGGGGTGTCCGGTGGGGGTGGGGCTTCGGTGGTGGCGACGTTGATGACGATGACGCGGGCGAGGGTGTGGTGGGTGCGGAAGGCGTCGATGTCGGCGGCGAAGGTGTCGATGAGTTGTTCGTCGTCGCGGGTGTCGCCGGGGAGGGGGCCGCCGGGGCGGATGGCGTGGTCGGCGGTGGTGAGTTCGGGGCGGATGGCGGCGGCGAGTCCGTGCGGGAGGACTCCGGCGGCGGTGAGTTCTTCGGCGCGTTTGGGGAGGGGGCAGTGGGCGGTGTCGTGTCCGCCGAAGACGAGGGAGGTGAGGGCGGGGAGTGCGGCGCCGGTGAAGGGGGGTGTCTCGGTGAGCAGGCCGGTGGGTGGGTGGAGTCCGGCGGTGAGGGCGGCGCATCCGGCGATGGTGGTGGTGGCGACGGAGCCGCGGGCGCCGATGAGCCAGACGCCGGTGCGCCGCTGTGCGGCGGCCGGGGGTGGGGTGGGGGTGTCCGTGCGGGGGTGGCCGGCGGGAGCGGCGGGGGTGGGGTGGGGCGCGGTGGTGGGCGGGCTGGGGCGGTACGGCACGGGCTGCTCCCTGGCCTGGGGTTCGCGGAGGTGGGGCGGGCGGCGGGCGGGGTGTGTTCCCCGCCCGCCGCTGGTGCGGGGCCGGTGCGACGGGTCCGGCCGGGAGGACGGTCCCCCCTGGAGGGGTGGAAGGGCGGTCCCCCGAGGCTCGGAAGGCGGTTCTCCGAGAGGGAGGGTGCTGTCCCCCGGGGGTCAGGTGGGCAGTTCCCTGAGGGTGATGTCGCGGAAGGAGACCTGGTCGGCGGCTCCGTGGTTCTGGAGGCCGATGTGGCCGTCCTGGAGGCTGCGGGCGGGGTCGGTGTTGGTGTAGTCGTTGATCTTGGTGCCGTTGAGGAAGACCTGGACGCGTTCGCCGCGGACGGTGATCTCGTAGGTGTTCCACTGGCCCGGTGGTCTCAGGACCCGGTCGCGGGCCGTGAGGTCGGCGGAGCGGAAGCCGTAGATGGCGCCGGTGGTGCGGTCGGGGGCGTCGGAGGCGTCGATCTGGATCTCATGGCCCCGGGTGACGGCGGACCAGGGGTCGTCGGAGGCGGGGAAGCCGATGAAGATTCCGGAGTTGTCGTCGCCGTCGACCTTCCAGTCGAGGGTCAGCCGGTAGGAGGTGAACTCCTTGGCCTGGTACCAGAGCAGGCCCATGCCTCCGTGGGTGCGCAGTTCTCCGTCGGTGACGGTGAATCTCCCGGGGCCCGCCTGTTTCCAGCCGTCGAGGGTTTTCCCGTTGAAGAGGGGGCGTTCGCCGGTCCGGGGGGTGCAGTCGGCCCTGGCTTGGCCGGTGGCGTAGCGCAGTCCGCCGAGGAGGTGGTTCCGGAAGGCGGGTTCGGCGTAGGACTCGGGGGTGTGGCCGCCGCCGGTGTAGAAGGAGCGTCCGCCCTGGTAGGTCTGGCACCAGGCGATGGGGTGGTCGCCCTTCATGTCGCCGCCTTCGTAGGTGGCCTCGTCGAGGGTGGCGAGGACGCGGACCCGGGGGCGGGGGTTGGCGGTGTAGTTGTACCACTCGTCGGTGCGCTGCCATGCGGGTCCGAGGTGCCGGGTGGCGGGGTGTTCGCGGTCCTCGACGCGTACGGTCGCGCCCTGGATGTGGGGGTGGGAGGAGAAGCGGGCGCCGACGAGGCCGCCGTAGAAGGGCCAGTCGTATTCGGTGTCGGCGGCGGCGTGGATGCCGACGAAGCCGCCGCCGGTCCTGATGTACTGCTCCAGGGCGTGTTGTTGTGGGGTGTCGAGGACGTCGCCGGTGGTGGAGAGGAAGACGACGGCGTCGTAGCGGGCGAGGTTGGCGGTGGTGAACTGGGCGGCGGTCTCGGTGGTGTCGACGGTGATGTTGCTGCTGCGGCCGAGTTCTCTGAGGGCCGCGGTGCCGGCGGGGATGGAGTCGTGGCGGTAGCCCTCGGTCCGGGTGAAGACGAGGACGCGTTTGGCGGTGCGGTCGGGCGGGCTGTCGGTGATCTCGAAGTCGTCGAGGTCGAAGAGGGCTCCGTCGCCTCCCTTGAAGACGAGGAAGAGTTCGGTGGTGCGGCCGGGGGCGGCGCGCAGGGGGATGTCGACGTCCTGGAAGGTCTCCCAGCCTCCGGTGACGGGGACGGGTGTGGAGCCGAGGATTCTGCCGTTCGGGGCTCCGGTGCGGACTTCGAGGAAGCCGCCGGAGCCGCCGGAGGAGATCCGGGCGGTGAGTTCGGTGGCTCCGGTGAGGCGGTAGGGCGTGAAGGAGATCCAGTCGCCGTCGTGGATGTCGCCGACGGTCTTTCCGCCGTTGGCGGTGGGTTTGTCGTAGACGGTGATCCCGTGGGCGGCGCCGTGGTGTTCGGCCTGCCGGTGGCGGGGCTGGAGCTGGGCCTGGTCGTGGGTGGTGAGGGGGGCCTGGCCGCCGCCTCCGCCGTCGGTGTACTCGGCGTCGAGGACGCCGAAGATGTTGGCGTTGGGGTCGTGGCCGCCGTCGGACGAGGTCTTGATGGTGCCGGTGCAGCCCTGTGCGGTGGTCAGGGGGTGGCCGTGGCTGTCGTGGCCGAGGATGTAGCTGACCTTGACCTTGGCGCAGTCGACGGGCCCGTCCTCGGGGTCGGTGACGGTGACCTCGAAGGGGATCTCGTCGCCGAAGCGGAAGAGGGTTCCCAGGGCGGGCTTCTTGAGGGTCACGGTGGGGGCGGTGTTGCCGACGACGATGCGGAGACTGGCGGAGCCGGTGCGTCCGGTGGGGTCGGTGACGGTGAGGGTGGCGGTGTGGGTGCCGTTGGTGCGGTAGACGTGGGTGGGGTCGGGCGCGGTGGAGGTGGCGCCGTCGCCGAAGGTCCAGCGGTAGGTGAGGGGGTCTCCGTCGGCGTCGGTGGTTCCGGCGGAGGAGAAGGCGACTCTCAGGGGTGCGGTGCCGGAGGTTCTGCGGGCGGATGCCTCGGCGACGGGCGAGCGTCCTCCGGTGGCGTTCTCGATGCGGTACAGGGCGGAGTTGTGGTCGCCGCCGAACCAGGCGGTGCCGTAGTCGAGGACGTAGAGCGCGCCGTCGGGTCCGAAGGCCATGTCCATGACCTGGGTGCCGGTCCAGGGGAAGGTGTTGATGGTTCCGGCCGATCCGTCGGGACTGTGCTCGACGCGCCGTATCCAGCGACGGCCGAACTCTCCGGCGAAGAAGTCACCGTCGTACGCCTCGGGGAATTTGACCGGGGACGGGTTGTCCGGGTCGTAGCGGTAGACGGGGCCGCCCATGGGGGACTCGGAGCCGGTGCCGAACTCGGGTACGGAGTTCCCGTCGTACGGAATCCACGCCTGGCGCGTGGGGGGCAGTTCGGTGCGTCCGGTGTTGTGGCGGGAGTCGTTGCGCGGGGCGGCGCAGTCGAAGGCCGCGCCGGAGGTCCCGGTGGCGAAGTCGTGGTCGACGTAGGGTTCGCCCGCGGTGCCGCAGAACGGCCAGCCGAAGTTCCCGGGGCCGGTGATCTTGTGGAAGCCGACCTTTCCGGAGGGGCCGCGCTGGGGGTCGGGGGCTCCGGCGTCGGGCCCGTATTCACCGGCGTAGAGGTGTCCGGTCTTCTGGTCCACGCTGAAGCGGAAGGGGTTGCGCAGGCCCATGGCATAGATTTCGGGCCGAGTGTCGGGGGTGCCGGGGGCGAAGAGGTTCCCGCTGGGGACGGTGTAGCCGCCGCCGGCGCCGACGGTGATCCTGAGGATTTTGCCGCGCAGGTCGTTCGTGTTGCCGGAGGTGCGGCGGGCGTCGTAGGCGGGGTTGCGGCCGGGGCGGTCGTCGATGGGGGTGTAGCCGTCGGAGGCGAAGGGGTTGGAGTCGTCGCCGGTCGACAGATAGAGGTTGCCCTGCGCGTCGAAGTCGATGTCGCCGCCGACGTGGCAGCAGATGCCCCGGGTGGCGGGGACGTCGATGATCTTCTTCTCGCTGGCGTTGTCGAGGGTGCCGTCGGGGCGCAGGACGAAGCGGGAGAGCCGGTTGACGCCTTCGTAGGCGGCGAAGTCGGCGGGGGTGCCCTGGTCGGGGGCGTCGCCGGGCGGGGTGTCCAGCGGTGGCGCGTAGTAGAGGTAGAGGAAACGGTTCCGTTCGAAGCCCGGGTCGACGCCTATGCCCTGGAGCCCTTCCTCGTCGTGGGTGTAGACGGGGAGGGAGCCGACGACGCGGGTGTCACCGGCGCTGTCGGTCATCCGCAGGTCGCCGTCGCGGGAGGTGTGCAGGACGCTGCGGTCGGGCAGGACGGCCAGGGACATGGGCTCGCCGGTCTCGGCTTCGCCCTTGGCGAGGGTGACCTGCTGGAAGTCCTCCTGCGAGGGCGCCGGGGGCGGGGGCACGGCGGCAGTGGCGGCGGGGGCGAGGGTGAGGGTTCCGGCCGTGAGCAGGGCGCTGGTGACGAGGGCGAGCGCGGCACGGAAGCGCGTCCCCCCGAACGGGGCCTTCCCGAACGGGGTCTTCTCCAGCGGGGCCCCGCTCAGCGGCGCCCCGCCGGTCGGTCCCGTTCCGGACGGGGTTCTCCGGCGGGGTGCTGTTCCGAAGGGGGTTTTTCGGAAGGGTGGGTGCACAGTTGACTCCTGACTCCTGCTGACTCCTGCGTTTCACCGGTTTCCGGATGTCTTCGCACGGACGGGAGGGGCGCGGACGGGAGGGACGGACGGCCTGACGACAGGGAACCGGCGCGCGCCGTCGCACCGGAGCCACTCAGACGCTGTACACATCTGGGACGGTAGACGGGTTCGTCCGGAACCAAAAGCCCTTGTGCCTCAGTCGACTTGGACTTCCGTCCCGTACAGGACAAAGGTGTCCAGGGGTGCGGCGGGGCCGGTCACCCCGGGGTGCCACCGCTGCCGAAGGCGGCGTCGAAGGAGGCCGCGGGCGGTTCGAAGTCGTACTGTTTGAGATGGGTCAGCGCCTCGGGCGCGCCCGCGAGCCGGTCCATTCCGGCGTCCTCCCACTCGACGGAGATGGGCCCGTCGTAGCCGATGGAGCGCAGCATCCGGAAGACGTCCTCCCAGGGGACGTCCCCGTGTCCGGCGGAGACATAGTCCCAGCCGCGCCGGGGGTCGCCCCAGGGCAGATGGGAGCCGAGGCGCCCGTTGCGGCCGTCGAGCCGTTTACGGGCCTCCTTGCAGTCGACGTGGTAGATCCGGTCCCGGAAGTCGTAGAGGAAGCCGACCGGGTCCAGGTCCTGCCAGACGAAGTGGCTGGGGTCGAAGTTGAGGCCGAAGGCGGGCCGGTTCCCGACGGCGTCCAGGGCGCGGCGGGTGGTCCAGTAGTCGTAGGCGATCTCGCTGGGGTGCACTTCGTGGGCGAAGCGGACCCCTTCGGCGTCGAAGACGTCGAGGATCGGGTTCCAGCGGGCGGCGAAGTCCTCGTAGCCCCGTTCGATCATCGTTTCGGGCACGGGCGGGAACAGGGCGACGAGGTGCCAGATGGACGATCCGGTGAAGCCGACGACGGTGTTCACGCCGAGGGCGGCGGCGGCCCGTGCGGTGTCCCGGAGCTCGGCGGCGGCCCGCTGCCGGACGCCTTCGGGCTCGCCGTCGCCCCAGATGCGGGCGGGCAGGATGCCCTGGTGGCGCTCGTCGATGGGGTGGTCGCAGACGGCCTGGCCGACCAGATGGTTGGAGATCGCCCAGCAGCCGAGGCCGTAGCGCTCCAGGAGGGCCCTGCGGCCGGTGACATAGGCGGGGTCGGCGAGGGCCTTGTCGACCTCGAAGTGGTCGCCCCAGCAGGCGAGTTCGAGTCCGTCGTAGCCGAAGTCGCGGGCGAGCCGGCAGACCTCCTCCAGCGGCAGATCGGCCCACTGGCCGGTGAACAGGGTGTACGGACGGGGCATGGGTGTCGCCTCCCTGGGTGGGTGGTCCATGACGGTGGAGTCCGTTCCGGAGGGGGCGGGTACCCGGGGGAACGGCAGGGAACGGGACGGTGCGGAACGGGTCAGTCCACCGCGGGCACGGGTGCGGGGACGGGGACGAGGGCGGCGTTCTCACGGGCGCTCTCCTCCACCGCGGCGAGCACCCGCTGCACCTGGAGGCCGTCCGCGAAGGAGGGCTCGGGCTCCGTCCCCCGGGCGATGGCCTCGATCAGGTCGTGCGCCTGATGGGTGAAGGTGTGTTCATAGCCGAGCGCGTGGCCGGGCGGCCACCACGCCCGAAGGTAGGGGTGATCGGGCTCCGTGACCAGGACGCGCCGGAAGCCCGCGCGGGACGAGGGATCGGTGTGGTCGTGGAAGGAGAGTTCGTTGAGGCGTTCGAGGTCGAAGGCGAGCGATCCCCGTTCGCCGTTGATCTCGAACCGCAGGGCGTTCTTGCGGCCGGTGGCCATCCGGGTGGCCTCGAAGGAGGCGAGCGCGCCCGAGGCCAGCCGCCCGTTGAAGAGGGTGGCGTCGTCGACGGTGACGGGCCCGAGGCCGCCGGAGGGAATCCCCCGGCCGCCGCCGGTCGCGACCGCGAGCTGGGGGCGTTCCCGGACGAAGGTCTCGGTGAGGGCGCTGACCTCGGTGATCCGCTCCCCGGACAGATACTGGGCGAGGTCGACGATATGGGCGCCGAGGTCGCCCAGGGCTCCGGAGCCCGCGTGTTCGCGCTGGAGCCGCCAGGTCAGCGGGGCCCCGGGGTCGACCAGCCAGTCCTGGAGATAGGTGAACCGCAGATGCCGCAGGGTGCCGACATGCCCCTCGGCGATCAGACGGCGGGCGTGGGCGACCGCGGGGATACGCCGATAGTTGAAGCCGACCATGGCGACGGTGCCCCGCCGCCGGGCGCGGGCGGCGGCGGCGCACATCTCCTCGGCCTGGGCGACGGAGTTGGCGAGCGGCTTCTCGCACAGGACGTGCTTGCCCGCGTCCAGGGCCGCGACGGCGATCTCCGCGTGCAGGTCGCCCGGGGTGCAGATGTCCACCAGGTGCACATCGTCGCGGGTGACGAGGGCACGCCAGTCGGTCTCGGCCGCCGCCCAGCCGAGCCGGGCCGCCGCGGTGTGCACGGCGGAGCGGTCCCGGCCCGCGACGGCGGCGAGCACGGGGCGCAGCGGCAGGTCGAAGACGTGGGAGACGGTGCGCCAGCCCTGGGAGTGGGCGGCTCCCATGAAGGCGTATCCGACCATGCCGACGCCCAGTTCCGGCGGGCCCGGCGGGGGCGCGGCGGGCGGGGTGTCGCTCTGTTCCGTACGGTCCATACGGTCCTCCGTGGGTGGTTGGTCGTCGGGCCCGGCTCGGCGGGGGAAGCGGCACGGCGGGGCGCGGGGGCGGGTGGCGGGGCGTGGCAGGGGCGGGAGCGGGAGCGGGGAGAGCGGGCGGGGGCGGGGGGCGCGGGTCAGCGGAAGCCGGTGGGCAGGTACCGGTCGACGTTGTCCTTGGTGACGACGGCGGAGTAGAGGGTGATGGAGGCGGGGATCTCCTGTTCGGAGAGGCCGCCGATGCCCTTGTCCTGGGCGAGGGCGCGGGCGATGTCGATGGCGGAGGCCGCCATCGTGGGCGGGTAGAGCACGGTCGCCTTGAGGACGCTGTCGTCGGCCTTGATGGCGTCCATGGCGGAGCGGGCTCCGGCGCCGCCGACCATGAGGAAGTCCTTCCGCCCCGCCTGGGCGATGGCGCGCAGGGCGCCCACGCCCTGGTCGTCGTCGTGGTTCCACAGGGCGTGGAAGTCGCTTTCGGCCTGGAGGAGCTGGGCCGTCTTCGCCTGTCCCGACTCGACGGTGAAGTCGGCGGCCTGGCGGGCGACCTTGGTGATGTTGGGGTAGTTCTTGAGGGCGTCGTCGAAGCCCTGGGTGCGCTGCCGGGTGAGTTCGAGGCTGTCGACTCCGGCGAGTTCGACGACCTTGGCGTCGGGTGTGTCCTTGAGTCTCTCGCCGATGTAGCGGCCGGCGTTGAGGCCCATGCCGTAGTTGTCGCCGCCGATCCAGCAGCGGTACGCCTGGGGGGAGGCGAAGATCCGGTCGAGGTTGACGACGGGGATGCCCGCCCGCATGGCCTGGAGGCCGACCTGGGTGAGGGCCTTGCCGTCGGCGGGCAGCACCACCAGGACGTCGACCTTCTTGTTGATGAGGGTCTGGACCTGTCCGATCTGCGCGGCGGTGTCGTTGGAGCCCTCGGTGATCTCCAGGGTGACATCGGAGTACTTCTTCGCCCGGGAGCGGGCGTTGTCGTTGATGGCGTTGAGCCAGCCGTGGTCGGCCTGCGGTCCGGCGAAGCCGATGGTGACGGGTCTGCCGGGGGTGTCGTCGGCGACGGGCGCGGCCCGGTCGTCGGCGGCGTCCTTCGCCTCCTTCGGGTCATTGCTGGTACAGGCGGTCAGAAGGGCTCCGGCGGAGACGGCGGCGGTGCCGAAGAGTATTCCTCGGCGGCTGGGGACGGTGGGTTCCGGCATGGCTGACCAGCCCCTTCGGGTGGTTTGAGGGTGAGGGTGGGGGCGGCGGGCGCCCCGGAGCGGAGGGTCCGGCCGATCAGGGCGATCCGGCTGATCAGGGCGGACCGGATCGGACCGGACCGGGTCGGGTCGGGTCGGGTCGGGTCGTTCAGGTGTCGCCCCCGCCCCGCAGGGTGCGGTGCTGTACGAGGACGGCGGCGACGATGATCGCGCCCTTGGCGATCTGCTGGACCGCGCTCTCCAGGTTGTTGAGAGCGAAGATGTTGGTGATCGTGGTGAAGATCAGGACGCCGAGGACGGAGCCCGTGACGGTGCCCCGGCCGCCGCTGAGGAGGGTGCCGCCGATGATGGCGGCGGCGATGGCGTCGAGTTCGTACAGATTGCCGTTGGTGTTCTGGCCGGAGCCGGAGAGGACGACGAGCAGGAACGCGGCGATGCCGCAGCACAGCCCGGAGAGGAGGTAGAGCAGCAGCCGGTGGCGGCGGATGTCGATCCCGGCGAGCCGGGCGGCTTCGGCGTTGCCGCCGACGGCG
Organism: Streptomyces clavuligerus; assembly: GCF_005519465.1. Taxonomy (NCBI): domain Bacteria; kingdom Bacillati; phylum Actinomycetota; class Actinomycetes; order Kitasatosporales; family Streptomycetaceae; genus Streptomyces; species Streptomyces clavuligerus. The sequence continues at coordinate 743,621 of NZ_CP027858.1, forward strand.
AGGGTGCGGCGGCCGAAGGTGGTGCGGTTGAGCAGCAGCCAGCCGATGGCGACGACCGCCGCGAACACCAGGACCAGCGGGGGGACACCGAGGACATAGGAGTCCTTGACGCCGAGTTCGAGCACGGAGTCGACGGTGACCATCTGGGTCCTGCCGTCGGTGATCTGGAGGGCGAGGCCCCGGGCGGAGGCGAGCATGGCGAGGGTGGCGATGAAGGGCACCAGACCGCCGTAGGCGATCAGCACCCCGTTGACCAGGCCGCAGCCGAGACCGACGGCGACGGCCGTGAAGAGGATGCCGGTGAAGCCGTACTCCTGGGTGGCGACGGTGGTGGCCCAGACGGAGGCGAGGGCGACGATCGCGCCGACGGACAGATCGATGCCGCCGCTGGTGATCACGAAGGTCATGCCGACGGTGACGACGCCGATGATCGACGCCTGGGTGAGGACGAGCTGGAGGTTCCCGGTGTCGAGGAAGGCGTCGGGTTCGGTGATGCCGCCGACGGCGATCAGCACGGCGAGGACGCCGAGCAGGGAGAGGGTGCGGACATCGGCGCGGAACCCGCGCGGGGCGCGGGAGGGGCCGCCGGGCGCGGCGCCGGGCGCGGGACCGGGGGCGGCAGGGGTCCTGGCGGGGTCCACGGACGCGGGCTGGGTCATGCCGGCGGGCTCCCTTCCATCACGAGGTCGAGGACGCGGTGTTCGTCGAGGTCGCGGGCGTCGGCGGTGTGCACGACGCGGCCCTCGCGCAGGACCAGCACCCGGTCGGCGAGGCCCAGTACCTCGGGCACCTCGCTGGAGACGAGGAGGACGGCGAGCCCTTCGTCGGCGAGGCGTCTGATCACCGTGTACAGCTCGGCGCGGGCTCCGACGTCGACGCCGCGGGTGGGTTCGTCGAGCAGCAGGACCTTGCAGCCGCGCAGCAGCCAGCGGGCGAGGACGGCTTTCTGCTGGTTGCCGCCGGAGAGGGTGCGGACCGGCCGGTCGGGGTCGTCGGGGCGCAGCGACAGTTCCCGGGTGGCCCGGTGGGCGGCGGCGCGCTCGGCGGCCCGGTCGATCCAGCCGCCGCGGGCGAAGCGGCCGAGGGTGGCGAGGGAGACATTGCGGGTGACGCTCTCGGTCAGCAGGAGGCCCTGGGCCTTGCGTTCCTCGGGGGCGAGTCCCAGTCCGGCGCGGACGGCGGCACGGACGCTGCCGGGGCGCAGGGGTTCCCCGTCGACGAGGACCTGTCCGGCGGTGGGGCGGCGGGCGCCGTAGACGGTCTCCAGGATCTCGGAGCGTCCGGAGCCGACGAGTCCGGCGAGTCCGACGATCTCGCCGGGCCACAGCCGGAGGTCGAGGGGGGCGAACTCGCCCGTGCGGGTCAGTCCCTCGACGGTGAGGACGGGGGGTGCCGGGCGCGGGGCGGTGGGGGCGGGCGCGGGGCGGGGCGGGAAGACGTACTCGACGTTCCGGCCGGTCATCAGGGCGACGATCGTGTGGGTGGGGGTGGTGCGGGCGGGGAGTCCGGTGGCGACGGACCGGCCGTCCTTGAGCACGGTGACCCGGTCGCCGATGCGGCGGATCTCCTCCAGCCGGTGGGTGATGTGGATGACGGCGACCCCTTCGGCGGTGAGGCCGTCGACGACCCGGAAGAGGTTGTCGACCTCGTCGGGGTCGAGTGCGGCGGAGGGTTCGTCCATGACGATGAGCCGGGCGTCGTGGGAGAGGGCGCGGGCCATGGAGACGATCTGCCGCTGGGCGGTGGGGAGGCTGCCGACGAGGGCCGCGGGGTCGATCTCGGGGTGGCCGAGGCGTTCGAGGAGGCGGGCGGTGGCGTCGTGCGCGGTGGCGCGTCGGACGATGAACCCGGCGGCGGTGGGTTCATGGCCGAGGTGGACGTTCTCGGCGACGGAGAGCCCCGCGACGAGGTCGAGTTCCTGGTGGATGGTGGCGATGCCCTGGCGCAGGGCGGCGCTGGGCGAGCGGAGGGCGATCTCTTCTCCGCGCCAGACGACGGTGCCGCTGTCGGGCCGGTGGGCTCCGGCGAGGACCTTGATGAGGGTGGACTTCCCGGCGCCGTTCTGGCCGAGCAGGCAGTGGGTCTCTCCGGGCAGGACCTCCAGGTCGACGCCGTCGAGTGCGCGGACTCCGGGGAAGGACTTGGTGATGCCTTCCATGGTGAGCAGGGGTGTTTCCGGTGCCATGACCAATCCCCTCGGCGGTGAAGGGCCGGTGAGTCGCGTCGCGTGGATGCGCGCGCGGTGTGCGGGGGTGGGGGTGCCAGTGGGGTACGGGATGGTGTGTGAGGTGCTTGAGGTGTCGGTGCTGTGCGGTGCGCGTGATGCGCGGTGTACGTGGATGGTGCACGGGCGGGACGAGGGCTCCGGGGTCCGGGCACGGGCGGGACGGGTGCGGGCGGGACGGATACGCCGGGGTGCGGGCGCGGCCAAGGGCCCCGCGGGCTCGGATCAGGCAGGCTCAGGTCAGGCAGGCTCGGGTCGGACGGGCTCAGGTCAGGCAGGCTCGGGTCAGGCGGGCGAGAAGAGGTGGTCGCTGATGAGCCGGGCGGCTCCGGTGACTCCGGCGACCTGCCCCAGCTCCCCCAGCACGATGGGAAGGTTTCCGGTGGCCAGCGGCAGGGACTGCCGGTAGACCTGGGTCCTGATGCTGGCGAGCAGGGTGTGGCCGAGGCCGGTCACCCCGCCGCCGATGACCACCAGACCGGGGTTGAAGAAGCTGACGAGTCCGGCGATGACCTGGCCGACACGGTTGCCGCCCTCCCGGATGAGTTCGAGTGAGGCGGTGTCACCGGCGGAGGCCGCGGCGGCCACGTCGGCGGCGCCGAGCGCCCCGGCCGCGGCCAGCCGTACGGCCAGCTCGGGGGAGCGGCCGGAGCGGGCGGCCTCCTCGGCGTCGCGGGCGAGGGCCGCGCCGCTGAAGTGGGCCTCCAGACAGCCCGTGTTGCCGCAGGGGCAGGAGCGGCCCGAGGGGTCGACCTGGATATGGCCGATGTCGCCCGCGCTGCCGGTGGTGCCCCGGTAGACCTGTCCGCCGACGACGATGCCGCAGCCGATACCGGTGCCGATCTTGACGCAGAGGAAGTCCCCCACGGAACGGGCGACTCCGGCGTGCTGCTCCCCCATGGCCATCAGATTCACGTCGTTGTCGACGAGGACGGGGCAGCCGAGTTCCTGGCTCAGGGCCTCCCGGACGGGGAAGCCGTCCCAGCCGGGCATGATCGGGGGTGCGACCGGGACGCCCTCGGGGAAGCGGACCGGACCGGGTACGCCGATCCCGGCGCCGTCGAAGCCCTCGGCGAGTCCGCCGGCCCTGAGCTTGGCCGCCATGGACAGGGCCTGTTCGAAGACGGCCACCGGGCCCTCGCGGACGTCCATGGGGTGGTTGAGGTGGCCCAGGACCTCCAGCTCCGCGTTGGTGACGGCGACGTCGACGGAGGTGGCTCCGATGTCGATGCCGAGGAAGCGCAGCTCGGGGGCGAGACGGATATTGTGCGAGCGCCGGCCGCCCCGGGAGGCGGCCAGCCCGTCGGCGACGATGAGCCCGGTCTCCAGGAGCCGGTCCACCTCGACGGCGAGTTTGGACCGGGACAGCTCGACCAGATCGCCGAGCTGGGCACGGGAGTTGGGCCCTCCGTCGCGCAGCAGTCCGAGCAGCCGCGCCTGGTGCGCGTTCGCGGGTCGAGCGGTCATCCGTCTCAACTGCCCCTCCCTCCCCCGGTCCTGTGTCGGGGAGATCCCCATTCGACTCACGGCGATCCTGCTTTGGAGGGGAACGTAGCAGCGCTTTGCCGAACTGGGAAGAACTTGAGCGGAGTTCAGTACCTACTTCTTCCACACCCGGGACAAAGATGGAGGCGGGAGGGGGCACAGGGAGAGAGGGTCCTCGGCGGCCCGACACGCATCGGGCGCTCGCCCAGGCCGACCGTCCACCCCGGCCGTCCATCCCGGCCGTCCATCCGGTCGGCCGGTCAGCCGGGCCCGTGTGCGAGCAGCTCCGCCAGCCGGTCCAGGAAGACCCGCTGCCCGCTCACCAGCTTCACCCGTGCCACGTCGAGCCCGAACCACTCGGCCCGGTCGATCTCGGGGAACTCCGCCGTACGGCCGGAGCGCGGGGGCCACTCCAGGGTGAAGGTGCCGGGGTTCACGAGGGAGGTGTCCAGCTCACCGGCGAGGGCCCAGACGGTGACGACCTTCCCGCTCGACTGCCGGGCCTCGCCGAGCGGCAGCCACTCCCCCGCCGGGGGCGCGAGCCCCAGCTCCTCCTCGAACTCACGGCGGGCCGCCGCCGTCGCTTCCTCGTCGGGGGTGTGCTCCCCCTTGGGGATGGACCAGGCCCGCTCGTCCCGGCCCTCCCAGTACGGCCCGCCCATGTGCCCGAGCAGCACCTCGACGTCCCCGGCCGCGGGCCCCAGGGGTTCCGTGCCGCCGCCCCGGGACCGGAACAGCAGCAGACCCGCGCTTCTCCTCACCTCCGCCATGCCCCCAGTCTGCCCGCGGCGCGCCCCCGGGCGCAGCGGGACACCGCCGGACGGGCCGCCGGGCCGATCGGCCGCCGGAGGGGGCGGGGGTCAGGGGCAGCGGATGATCTGCCCCGCGTACGACAGGTTCCCGCCGAAGGCGAAGAGCAGGACCGGGTCCCCGGAGCGGATCTCGCCGCGCTCGACCAGCTTGGCGAGCGCCAGCGGGACGGAGGCGGCGGAGGTGTTGCCGGACTCGACGACATCCCGGGCGACGACCGCGTTCACGGCGCCGATCTTCTGGGCGACGGGCTCGATGATCCGCAGATTGGCCTGGTGGAGGACGACCGCCGCCAGCTCCTCGGGCCGTACGCCGCCGCGCTCGCACACCTGGCGCGCGATGGGCGGAAGCTGGGTGGTGGCCCAGCGGTACACGGACTGGCCCTCCTGGGCGAACCGGGGCGGGGTGCCCTCGATCCGCACGGCGTGCCCCATCGACGGCACGGATCCCCACAGCACCGGGCCGATACCGGGCTCCTCGCCCTCGCGCACCGCCTCGACCACCGCCGCTCCGGCGCCGTCCCCGACCAGGACGCAGGTGGTGCGGTCGCTCCAGTCGGTCACGGCGGTCATCTTGTCCGCGCCGATCACCAGGGCGCGCCGGGCGGCTCCCGCCCGTACCGCGTGGTCGGCGGTGGCCAGGGCGTGGGTGAAGCCCGCGCAGACCACGTTCACGTCCATCACGGCGGGCGATTCCATGCCGAGCCGGGCGGCGACGCGGGCCGCCATGTTCGGGGAGCGGTCGATGGCGGTGGATGTGGCGACGAGGACGAGGTCGATGTCCCCGGCGGCCAGCCCGGCGGAGGCGAGCGCCTTGGCCGCGGCGTGGGCCGCCAGCTCGTCGACGGGCTCCTCCTCCTCCGCCTTGTGCCGGGTGGTGATGCCGACCCGGGAGCGAATCCACTCGTCGCTGGTGTCGACCAGCGCCGCCAGGTCGTGATTGGTGATCACCCCGGCGGGCTGATAGTGCCCGAGTGCGGCGATGCGTGAGCCGGTCATGTTGCGAGTCCCCTCCGTGCGGGCAGGTGAAATCCCCAGTCTTCGTTGCTACCGCCGGGTACGACGGCACGCGATCCCACAGGTTCCGACGCGGTAATTTGGAGCTTCCCGGGGTGTGCCGAAGTCCCGGAAACCTCATCCCGCACCGCCCGTCGGCCCGGCCGGACCCGCCTCCCCCGGCCCCGGCGCCACGGCGGGCACGGAGCGGAACCGGAGCGGTGCGCAGGGTAGCCAACAGCGACCGGACCAGCCGCTGGACTCATGGGCCCATGCGGGAGAATGGGACGGTCCAGCCTGCCACCCGACACGAAGCGGAATCGATACTCATGGGACGGGTCACCGAGCGTCGGCGCATCATCCGGATCAAGGACGGCAGGGCGTCGGCCCGCCCCGACACCCTGGTGGCCGAAGAGCCGCTGGAGATCCGCGTGAATGGGCGGCCGCTCGCGATCACCATGCGCACCCCGGGCGACGACTTCGCGCTCGCGACCGGCTTCCTGGTGAGCGAAGGGGTGATCGGGGCGGCGGACGAGGTGCGGGCGATCACCTACTGCGAGGGGGCGACGGAGGACGGGGTCAACACGTACAACGTGGTGAACGTCCGGCTGGCGCCGGGTGTCCCGGCGCCGGGACCGGAGCTGGAGCGGCACGTCTACACGACGTCGTCGTGCGGGCTGTGCGGCAAGGCCAGCCTGGACGCGGTCCGGACGGCCACCCGCTTCCCGGTCGCGGACACTCCCCCGCTGCGGGTGACGCCCGCGCTGCTCGCGGAGCTGCCGGACCGGCTGCGCGCGGCGCAGCGGGTGTTCGACCGGACGGGCGGGCTGCACGCGGCGGCGCTCTTCTCCAGGACGGGCGAGCTGCTGGACGTGCGGGAGGACGTCGGCCGGCACAACGCGGTCGACAAACTGGTGGGCCGGGCGGTGCGGGAGGGCGGGCTGCCGCTGTCCCGGGCGATCCTGCTGGTGTCGGGGCGGGCCTCGTTCGAACTGGCGCAGAAGGCGGTGATGGCCGGGGTGCCGGTGCTCGCCGCCGTCTCCGCGCCGTCCTCGCTCGCGGTGGACCTGGCCGCCGAGAGCGGTCTGACGCTGGTCGGCTTTCTGCGCGGGACGCAGATGAACGTGTACGCCGGGGCGGAGCGCGTCGTCCTGCCGGAGTCCTGACCCGCCGCCGGGACCCCGCCGCCGGGCCGACAGGACGAGGGGCCGGGTCAGCGGCGGCCGGTGGGCGCGGGGATGGTCTGGAGGGCGAGGGTCGCGGGCGGCTCGGCCCGGCCCGGTCCCCCGGCGTGCGCCCACTCCAGGATGTCGTCGAGGGCGTCGTCGTCGAGGGCCCAGCCGATCCAGGTGGCGCGGGCGCCCCGGCGGCGGGCCTCTGTGGACGGCTGGACCACGATCACATTGGCCTGGCCGCAGGGCCCGAGGCAGTCCGTGGTCCGTACCTCGATCCGGCCCCCGGACGCGGCGGCGGCCTCGCGGAGCCTGCGGAGCTGCCCCTCGTGGTCGGTGCCGGGGTGCTTGCGGGCGTCACCGCAGCAGCAGCCCCGGCAGACGACGAGGGTGCAGGGGCGGGTGGCGCGGAAGGGGCGTATGCCGGAGGTCGTCACCCGGTGATCTTCTCAGGCCGCCCCGGGGGCCCGGCAGGGGCCGTGCGCCACCGGCCCGCACCCGCCCGCCCGCCGGGCACCGGGGGGCGCCACCCGTAGGGGGATTTCCCGAGGATTTCGTGGAGATTCTCCCGTCCCCTCACTCCGCCGCCGGGAGTCCGCCCACGCTTCCCGGCGTGAGCGGGTTCCTCCGCCCGCCATGTACCGGCACCTTTCGTCCGCACTTCGCCAAGTGCCGCCCGGCGCCGGGTGTCCTGGGGTACCGTCGCGGCGCTGTGCGGAGCACCACGAGGAGCAAGCCTTGCGCGAGTTCACAGTCCGTCCCCTACAGACACGGCCCCCGATCGGCGGAGTGGCCGACGCGGTCTTCGAGCGCGCCGAACTCGACCCCGGCCGGGCCGTCATGGGGCGCAAGGACACGGCGGGCCGCTGGCGCGACGTGACCGCGGCGGTCTTCCGGGACGAGGTGCTGGGCCTCGCCAAGGGGCTGCTGGCGGCCGGGGTGCGCTTCGGCGACCGGGTGGCGCTGATGAGCCGCACCCGCTACGAGTGGACCCTCTTCGACTTCGCGATCTGGACGGTGGGCGCCCAGTCGGTCCCGGTGTACCCCACCGCGTCGGCCGAGCAGGTGCTGTGGATGCTGTACGACGCGGAGGTCTACGCCTGTCTGGTGGAGCACGAGGACCACGCCATGACGGTGGGCTCGGTGGTCGACCGGCTGCCCCTGCTGAAGCGGCTGTGGCAGCTCGACGCGGGCGCGGTGGCGGAACTGACGGAGTCCGGCCGGGACATCGACGACGAGGTGGTGCACCGGCACCGCAGGGCGGTGACCCCGGAGTCGACCGCGACGGTGATCTACACCTCGGGGACCACCGGCCGCCCCCGGGGGTGTGTGATCAGCCACGCCAATCTGATCTTCGAGACCGACACCCTGGTGGCGCGGTGGCAGTCGCTGTTCCGCTCCCGGCCCGCGGAGGAGCCCGCGACGCTGCTCTTCCTTCCGCTGGCCCATGTCTTCGGCCGGGTGGTGGAGGTGGCAGCGGTCCGCGGCGGGGTGAAATTCGGCCATCAGCCGGTACTGCGCAGCGCCGTGCTGATGCCGGATCTGGCGGCGTTCCGGCCGACGTTCTTCCTGGGGGTCCCGTATGTCTTCGAGGGGGTCTTCCACGCGTCCCGGCGGTGGGCCGAACGGGAGGGCAGGGGCGAGTCGTTCGAGAAGGCCGTGGATGTGGCGGTGCGCTACGCGGAGGCCCGCGAGCAGCAGGCGTTCGGCCTCGGTCCCGGCCCTTCGGCGGCGCTGCGGGCCCGGCACCGGCTCTTCGAACGGTCCGTCTACGGCAGGCTGCGGCAGACGATGGGCGGCCGGGTGCGGCACGCGATGTCGGGCGGCTCGGGCCTGGGGCGGCGGCTGGGGCTGTTCTTCGCGGGCGCGGGGATGACGGTCTTCGAGGGGTACGGGCTCACCGAGTCCACGGCGGCGGCGACGGCGAACCCGCCGGACCGCCCCCGGTTCGGCACGGTGGGCCGTCCCCTTCCGGGCACCTCCGTGCATGTGGCCGCCGACGGCGAGGTGTGGCTGCGGGGCGGGCACATCTTCTCCGGGTATCTGGGCGACCGGGAGGCGACGGACGAGGTGTTACGCGACGGCTGGCTGGCGACCGGCGATCTGGGGGTGCTGGACGAGGACGGCTATCTGACGATCACCGGGCGCAAGAAGGAGGTCCTGGTGACCTCCGGCGGCAGGAGTGTCTCGCCGCTCCCGCTGGAGGAGGCGGTGCGCACCCATCCGCTGGTGGCTCAGTGCCTGGTGGTGGGGGACGACCGGCCGTATGTGGCGGCGCTGGTCACACTGGACCCGGAGGCCGTGGACCACTGGCTGACGATCCAGGGCCGGTCGCCGCTGCCCCCGGTGCGGCTGGTGCGGGACCCGGAGCTGGAGGCGGAGATCCGGCGGGCGGTCGTCTCGGCGAACACACGGGTGTCGCAGCCGGAGTCGATCCGTACGTTCCGTATCCTGGCGCGCCCGTTCACGGAGGAGCAGGGGCTGCTCACTCCGTCGCTGAAGCTGCGGCGGAAGGAGATCGAGGAGGTGTACGCGCGGGAGGTGGCGGCGCTGTACCCGTGACGGCGGGCCGTCCCTGACGAACGGCCACCCGCGACGGGGGCTGTCCGTGACGGGACGTGCGGGACAGGGCGTGCCCCCGGAGCCCCCCGGCCCCGGCGGACACGCCCTTCCCCCGTGTCAGCGGTGGGTCATCCCGCCGGTTCCGCCGCCTTCGCGTCGTTCCCCGGCTCCGGCGCGGCCGGCGCGGGAGGGGTCTCCGGGCCGGTCCTCCCGTCCTGGTGACGGATGTAGTCCCGGTCGAACGGGGGCGAAATGTTGGTCCAGGCGGTGTCGAGGACGGTGGTGTATGTGGTCACCTCGCCCTTGCGCCGCCCGTACTCGTTGTCGGTGGCGACCCGCAGGGTGCCGAGCGCGGCCCCGGTCCTCCGGTCGAGGACGAGCCTCAGCTCGTCGCCGCTCAGGGGGCCGGGGCTGGGGATCGCGACCCCGTATCCCTCTCGGCCGGACTGGTCCCTGATGGTGCCGAGGGCCCGGACCCCGGGTTCCTCCGCGAGCACACGGTACGCGGCTGCCCGCAGCTCGGGCCCCGCGGGCATGCCGACGGCCAGCTCGACGGCCTTGCGCACGACCTCGTCCCGGAGAACCCAGTCGGGGGCGTTGTACTCCTTCTCCACCAACTGCCGCAGCCGGGCGCGCAGGGCCTTCGCGCCGGTGGGCAGCTTGCGCATCTCCTCGATCTTCATATTGCCCATGGGGACCACGTGGCCGGGGCCACCGGGCGCGTCCCGGTGGACGAGGCCCTTGCCGTCCCACTCACGGCCGAGCTTGGGCCAGCTCCTGGGCGCTCCGGCCGCGCGCCAGGCGCTTTCGTCCTTCTTCGTCGAGGGCCGGGTGCCGGTGTCGGTGGTCTGGGACCACCGCTTGTGGGAGTCCCGGGCCAGCCAGGACAGGTGGTCGCTGCGGCTGTCGATCGCGTAGCCGGGCCTGCCGTTCCGGCCGGGGACCCGGTCGATCGAGCCCATGCGCTCCTTCTGGTACCAGTAGGCCCCGTCCTTCTTCCTCTCTCCTTCCTTCTCCACCTTCGCCGCCGCCGCGAGCAGGAACTCCCGGGCGGTGGGGGTGTCGCCGGGGGTTCCCGCGCCGTCGCCGGAGGGGACGAGGGTCACCGCGACGGCGGTGGCGGCAGCGGCGGAGACCAGGCCCACGCCCCAGCGGGGCCGCAGCCACTGCGGGGTCCTGGGCCGGACGGGCCCGGTGCGGGCCCGCTCGTGTGCCGCAGGTGCCGAGTTCATCGCGGCGGTCAGCTCACAGGTCCGGACGGCGGGGTCGACGGGTGCGTCCCCGTCGAGATGCGCGGGCCGGGCGGCGGCGAGCCGCCGCAGGATGTCACGTTCGCGTTCCACGGTGTGGTCACACTTCCTCTCGTACGCGCTGGGCGCGCGTCGGTCGGCCGGAGGCGGCGGGGGCGGTGGCGGTGGCGGCGTCGTCGTCGACGGCCCGGAGCAGCCGTTTGCGGGCCCGGTGCAGCCGTACCCGCAACGTGGCCGCCGAGCAGCCCACGACCCGGGCCGCCTCGGCGGGCCGCAGCCCGTGCCAGGCGGTGAGGACGAGCACTTCCCGGTCCTCGTCGGCGAGCGTGGTCAGCGCCGTCAGCAGGGCGCTGCGGTCGGCCACGTCGTCGGCGATGTCCCCGGTGCCGCCGGGTGCGGACCGTTCGGTCCAGTCGTGGAACTCGGCCGCCAGGGACTCCCGCCGCGCCTGTGCGCGCACGGTGTCCCGCAGTACGTTGCGGGCCACACCGAGCAGCCAGGGCAGGGGGGTGGCCGGCAGGTCCGCCCTGCGCCGCCAGGCGATGGCGAAGGTCTCGCTCACCACCTCGTCGGCGACCTGCCGGCCCGCTCTGCTGACCACGTAGGCCCACACACGCCCACGGCAGGCGTCGTACATCGTGGTGAAGCCTTCCGCTTCGTCTGCCACCGCCCCGCACCTCCGTCCTCCGGGATTCTTCCTCGTTCACCGGGAAGTGGTCCGGCGGCGGCGATCGTTACCGGGGAAAGCCACGGGCCCGTCGCGGGTGCGGCGGGCCCGTGGGTGTGCTGGGGGGTCAGCCGACGGTCACCCGCAGGATGCGGTCGGAGCCGGCGGGCTGTCCGCCGTTGCCGTCGGCGTTGGTGGTGGCGAGCCAGAACTGGTTCTGTCCGGGCACCTTGGTGACGCCGCGCAGCCGTCCGTAGGTGTTGGTGTAGTACGCCTTGGGGGTTCCGGTGTTCTCGGAGTTCGGGTCGATGGGGATCTGCCAGAGGCGTTTGCCGCGCAGCGAGGCCATGTAGACGGCGTTGTCGACGACGGCGATGCCGCTGGGCGATGCCTCGGCGACGGCCCAGGTGCGCCTGGGGTCGGTCATTCCGGCGACACCGCAGGTGCCTTCGCAGGTGGGCCAGCCGTAGTTCCTGCCGGAGGCGACGAGGTTGAGTTCGTCCCTGCTGGACGCGCCGAGTTCGGCGGACCAGAGGCGGCCCCGGGAGTCGAAGGCGAGGCCCTGGGGGTTGCGGTGGCCCAGGCTGAAGACCTCGTTGCCGAAGGGGTTGCCGGGCGCGGCCTTCCCGTCCCGGGTGAGGCGGAGGATCTTGCCGTTGAGGGAGGCGCGGTCCTGGGCGAGGGCGGGGGTCTGCGCGTCGCCGGTGGCGGCGTAGAGATGGCCGTCGGGGCCGAAGGCGAGGGCGCCGCCGTTGTGGTACTTGGCCTTCTTGATGCCGCCGAGGAGGGTGCGGTAGCCGCTCAGTGAGCTGCCGTTGTAGGTCATCCGGGCGACGCGGTTGCCGTCGGACGAGGTGTGGAGGAAGTAGACGGCGCGGTTGGCGGACCACTGGGGGTCGACGGCGACGCCCATCAGTCCGCCCTCGCCGTCGGTGGTCTGGGACTCGGGGACGGAGCCCACTTCCCGTTTGGTCCCGGACGGGGTCACGGCGAAGACCTTGAACGAGTTCCGCTCGGTCACCAGGGCCGCCGATCCGTCGGGCAGCCAGGCGGTGCCCCAGGGGATGCTCCAGCCGCTGGAGACGGTGGTGACCCCGGTGGGGTCGCCCAGGGTGCCGACGGGGCCGGCGGAGGGGGCCCCGGCGGCGCCCGCGGCGGGGACGAGCCCGCCGATGAGGGCCGCCGCGCCGGTCAGCGCGAGGGCGCCGAGGACGGTCTTCGGGAAGGGGGTGCGGTGCTGCATCGGTGTGGCCTCCGTGGGGGATGAGGGCGGGGCTAACCCTGTTCGGGACGGTCGGGGTCGGGTGCGCCGTGCGCGGTGGTGGCGGGGCCGTCCAGGTAGTCGAGGTTGGCGGCCCCGTTCGCGGTGGTGGCGGTGGCGCGGACGGTGTTGGCGCCCGCCCGGAGGGCGGCGGGGACAACGACGGTGCGCCAGGCGGTCCAGGCCCCGGTCCCGGCGAAGGGGACCCCGGTGGCGACGGTGGTCCCGTTGACCGTGATGTCCAGGGGCCGGTCGGTGGTGGTGCCGTTGGCGTAGCCGATGGTGAGGGTCGCGGGGCCGGCCGCGGTGGCGGTCACGGTCCATTCGACATGGGCGCCGACGGCGTTGGGGGTGTTGACGAAGCCGCTGCCGCTGTAGCCGGTGTGGTTGGTGTCGACGGTGGAACCGGGGGTGTACCCGGCGTTCTCGGCCTCGTAGCGGCGGGGGCCGGGGCCGGTGGGCCCGCAGTTCTCGCTGGAGCCGGTGCGGCCGATCCGCAGGGCGCCGCCGGAGGTGTTGGCGCCGCCGGTGACGCAGTAGCCGGTGACCGACTGGAAGAGCAGGTCGGAGGGGCTGTTGCTGCCGCGCTGGGCGGTGAACCGGTCGAAGCGGACATCGCTGCTGCCGTGGGCGATGACGGCGGGGCGGCCGTCGTCGGCCGCGAAGCGGACCTCGCTGTCGGTGAAGCGGAGTCCGTCGGCGTTCCGGATGTACCAGCCGTAGGCGGGGCGGGTGCCGATCGAGTTGGGGTTGTAGTCGGTGGGCTGGTTGCCGGGCGGGGTGGTCGCCATGGTGCCGCTGCCGCCGGGGACGGTGATGTCCACGTTGTCGAAGGTGACGTTCCTGATCCGGCCGCCGCCGGACTCGCCCCACAGGGTCGGCGCGTACGCGGCGTTCTTCCCGTTGGCCCTGATGTTGGTGTAGGTGATGTCGCTGATGGAGCCGGTGCCGGGGTTGTTGCCGCAGCGTTTGCGGGTGCCGACCTTCTGCATGATCGGTGAGCGGACCCCGGTCATGGTGATGTCCCGGTAGTGGACATCGGAGATCTTGGAGCCGTCCATGGAGACCATGCCGAGGCCGGATTTGTCGGAGCCCTTGATCGTGATCCGCTCGAAGCGGTAGTCGGTGAAGTCGCCGCAGGTCTCGGAGCCGAACATCAGGGCGTTGCAGCAGCCCGCGGAGAGGTAGGAGTCGCTGACGGTGACATGGCCGTTGGTGAGTTTGGCGCCGAGGGCGTAGTCGCTCTTGAAGGCGAGGGCGTCGTCGTTGGCCTCGAAGTGGGCGCCGGTGATGCGCACGTCGGTGGTGTTGATGACGTTCCAGCCGTCGCGGTCCATGGCGGTGTCGATGACGAGCCGTTCGGAGACGACGTTGTCGCAGTCGTTGATGAGGGCCGCGAAGTGGCCGCCCTCGCGCAGAGTGATACCGCTCAGAGTGAGGTTGGTGCAGCGCGTCAAGGAGATGATCTTGTCGGCCTCGCCGGACCTGGGGTCGCCGGTGATGAGGGCGCCGTCGCCGTCGATGACACCGGAGCCGGTGAAGCCGATGTCGGTGAGGTTGTCGCCGTGGATCATGGCGTTGTGGAAGTGGCTGTGGCCGTAGTCCTGGTAGTCGTCCCAGGGGTTGGGCTCGGGCGGGTCGTAGGTGTCGGCGGCGTTGCCGCTGATGGTGGCGCCCGCGTCCAGCTGGAGCGTGACCCGGCTCCTCATCCGGATGGTGTTCTTGGACTCGTAGGTGCCGGAGGTGAAGCGGACGGTGCCGCCGCCCGCGCTGTTGGCGGCGGTGATGGCCCGGTTGATGGCGGGGGTGTCGTTGGTGGAGCCGTTGCCGACGGCGCCGTAGGCACGGACGTCGAACTCGGCCGCGCGGGGCGGGGGCACGGTGACCTGGTCGCCGCCGCGCAGGGGGGCCAGGGGGGTGACGGTCCGCCCGTCCCCCGGCGGAGCGGCGGAAGAAGCGGAAGGAACGGAAGAAGCGGAGGAGGCAGGGGACGCGGGAGACACAGTGGGGACCATGGTGGCGACGGTGGCGGGGGTGACCGCAGCATCCGGCGGGGCCGCGGTGGCCGGGGGCTGGAGGGCGCCCACCGCCATCGCCACTCCGAGCACCGCGGTCGCGGCGGCCGTGCGAAGGCTCTTCATGCCGTCCTCCTCAGACGAGCTGGTAGCCACGCATGCGGGAGAGGAGCAGATAGCAGTCCTGGAGGGAACCGGAGCTGTCGCCGAGCGAGCGGTAGATGCCCCACTTGGGGCGGACCCGGTCGGCGAGGAAGGTGTCGACCCCCTTGCGGGTCTTGTCGATCAGTGTGGTGCCGCCCTTGCGGATCGCCCAGCGCACCGCCCCGGCGCTGCCGTTGCCGATCGTGATCTCGAAGTCCACATCGACCCAGTTGTTGTGGAGCGGGGCCAGGGCGGTCCGGCCGACGAGGATATTGGGCTCGAAGATCTTCAGTTCGATGGTCTGCTCCCCGCCGTCGCGCCGCAGCGACTGGACCACGATGGGCGCGGAGCCCGCGCCCGGCTGCTTCATCTGCATGATGTGGGTGAACGTGGTGGTGGCCTTGAGGGAGGAGGGGATGTACATCGCGTAGCTGACCCGCCAGGTCTCGCCCTGGCGCCAGCGCAGGAAGGAGTTGCCGGAGCGGCAGCCGGTGACCTCCTGGCGCTGGCGGTCGGAGCCGTCCCGGTCGCGGGTGTGCATGGTGAAGCGGAAGTTGTCCCCCTCGGTGGTGATGTGGGGGCCGTAGGAGGTGTGGGAGTCGGCCCGGTCGTCCTCCAGGGTCTCGAAGGCACGCAGTCCGTCACGGCTCGCCGACGGCGACCACTTGAGCTGCCAGTCGGCGGCGCGGGCGGGTGCCGCGGACGCGGGGAGCGCGGACAGCGCCGGGAGGCCCGCCGCCGCCACGCCGCCGACGGCCGCGTTCAGAAGGGCTCTGCGTGATGTGTTCATGAGTACTCACCTCGCTGTGAGTTGTTCGTTCATGATCAGGAACGCGCCGAGGCCGTGGAAGTCGTCGGTCCGGCGTTCGCGCTGGACGTAGTAGCGGTAGCCGCCGACATTGGTGCCGACGGAGATGTCGGAGAGGTTCGTCCGGCCGTCCGGGCCGAAGGAGATCTTCGCCAGCACGCCCTGGTACCCGCGCCGGGCAACGGCGTCGTAGCGGGCGTCGACATAGCCCTGCCGCACGGCCCGGGAGAGCGCGAAGGTGAACATGCTGGAGCAGGAGGTCTCGGTCCAGTTGTCGCTCCGGGCGCCCTGGTCGACGACCTGGAACCAGCGTCCGGTCGCCGGGTCCTGATAGCGCTCGATGCCCGCGGCGAGCCGCCGCAGCACGGTCAGCAGCACATCCCGGCGGGGGTGGTTCGCGGGCACCGCGTCGAGCACGTCGACGACCGCCATGGAGTACCAGCCGACGGCGCGGCACCAGTACTCGGGGGCGAGCCCGGTGGCGGGGTCGGCCCACGCCTGCGCCCTGGCCTCGTCAAAGGCGTGCCGCAGCAGTCCGTTGCCGGTCTGGAGCCGGGTGCCGTAGACGGCGAGCTGCCGGGTGGCCTCGTCGGCGGCGTACGCGAGGTCGCCGAACTCCTTCCCGTACTCGACGAGGAAGGGGTTGACCATGTAGACGCCGTCTGCCCAGAGCTGGTGGTGGCGGGCGGCGGCGGTGGCGTGCCAGAAGCCGCCCTCGGTGGTGCGGGGGTAGGTGGCGAGCCGGTCCCGGATCTTCTTCGCCGCCTTCTGGTAGCGCGCCTGCCCGGTCTCCCGGTGGAGGACCGTCAGCAGCCGTCCCGCCTGCATGCTGTCGAGGGTGTCGAAGCTCTGCGCGATGTTCCCGGAGGGGTCCACGAACCGGTCGGCATAACTTTTGATGTACGCGAGATAGCGGGGCTCGCGGGTGCGCTGGTAGACGAGGTACTGGCCGTAGAGGTAGAGCCCGACCGGGTAGGACCAGCCACCGATCGACGTGGGGGTGTAGCGGGCCGTCGTGGACTCGACGAGCGCGACGGACCAGTCGGTGGCGCCGGGGCCGCCGCCGGTGGTGAGGGAGTCCAGGTTGGGGCCGCCGCCCGTGCCCCGAGCGGTGAGCCGTACGGTGCTGGTGCCGCGGCCCAGGGGTACGGAGACGGTGGCCGTCCGCCAGTCGGTCCAGGAGCCGGTGGGGCCGAAGGGCATCCCGGCGGTGACGGTGCGGCCGTTGACCGCGAGGTCGAGCGGCCGGTCGGACCCGGTGCCGTTGGCGTAGCGCAGGACGAGAGGAACCGTTCCTGCGGTCTCCCGCCCCACGGTGAACTCGACATGGCCGCCGGGGGCGTTCTCGTAGTCGACGAAGCCCCGGCCGGTGAACCCGGGGTGGTCGCTCTGGACGACCCCCCGGCTGATGGCGGCGTCCTCGGCCTCGTACCGTACGGGGGCCCGCTCCGTCCGCCCGGGGCCCGCCGCCGTGTCACCGGCGGAACGGGCCACGGCCCCGGTGCGCGCGGGGGCCGGTTCGGCGCGTGCGGGCGCGGTCAGCGCGGTGCCCGCGAGGGCGGTGGCGAGCAGAGCGGTGGTCCAGCGCTTCATGGTCCCTCCCGATAGGCGTACTGCGGTGCGGCGGACACGGCCTCCCGTTCCGCCGCCCGGTCCACGAGCGCGCGGACCAGGGCGTGGTCCGGTGAGCGCGAGCACACCGGGTCGGTGCGGGCGGCGTCGCCGGTCAGGGCGTACGCCTGGCAGCGGCAGCCGCCGAAGTCACGGCCGCGCAGCTCGCAGCTCCGGCAGGGCTCCCGCATCCAGGATTCGCCGCGGTAGAGCGTGAAGGCGGGTGACTCCCGCCAGATCCACTCCAGGGAGTGGTCCCGGACGTTCGGCGCGTCCAGGCCGGGCAGCGCGGCGGCGGCCGGGCAGGGGTAGACGCGGCCGTCGGGCGCGACGGTGAGCGAGAGGGCGCCCCAGCCGCCCATGCAGGGTTTGGCGACACCGTCGACGTAGTCCGGTACCACCCAGACCAGTTCGAGGCGCCCGGCGAGCAGGGGCCGCCAGTGCTCCAGCCGGGCCCGGGCGGCGGCGATCTGCGCGCGCGAGGGGAGCAGCGCGTCCCGGTTGCGCAGCGCCCAGCCGTAGAACTGGGTGTTCGCCAGCTCGATCCGGGACGCGCCCCAGGCGAGGCCGAGTTCCACGATCGCGTCGAGGGCGTCGAGGTTGGCGCGGTGCAGGACCACGTTGAGCCCGAGCGGCAGCCCGGCGGCGGTGACCAGGTGGGCGGCGCGTTCCTTCGCGGCGAAGGAGCGGGCCCCGGCGATGTGTTCGGAGGCGGCGGGGTCGGCGTGCTGGACGGAGAGCTGGACGCTGCGCAGCCCGGCGGCGGTGAGGGCGGCGAGACGGCGTTCGTTCAGGCCGACGCCGCTGGTGACCAGTTGGGTGTGGACAGCGGCGGCGTCGGCGGCGGCGACGACCGCGGGCAGGTCACGGCGGAGCAGGGGCTCGCCACCGGAGAGATGGGTCTGGACAACGCCCAGGTCGGCGGCTTGCCGAAAGATGTCGGACCAGTGTTCGGCGGTCAGTTCATCTGACCGACCAATCAGTTCGACGGGGTTCGAGCAATAGGCGCACCGCAGCGGGCAGCCATGGCTCAGCTCGGCGAGCAGCGCCCAGGGCGGGGCGGGGTCGACCGGCGGGGCGGCCTCCTCCGCGCGGTGCGCGATGCCGTACGCGGCCTCGTCCGCGGTGCGGTGCGTGGCTTCGTCCGCGGTGCGGTGCGTGGCTTCGTCCACCGTTCCTTCCGCCGTTCCGTCCGCGGTTCCGTCCACCGTTCCCTCCGGGGTCCCGTCCACCGTTCCCTCCGGGGTCCCGTCCACCGTTCCCTCCGGGGTCCCGTTCATACGATCCAGCCCTCCTCGCGCACCCGGGCCAGAAAGCGCGGGACCTCGTCGGCCACGGGGGCGCCCGGGTGGCGCGCGCCCAGTTCGGCGACGAGGGCGGCCAGGTCGCGGGTGCCGTCGCAGAGCCGCAGGATCGGCCCGGCCGCCCCTTTGAGGACGACGGCGCGTTCGGGCAGCAGCAGCAGATCCGTGCCGCGGACCCGGTCGTGGCGGAGGACGACGGACCGGGCGAGAGCGGGCCGCCAGGGCTCGCCGGACGGGTCGGGCCCGGGCGCCGGATGGGCGGGCCGTGCCGCCGGGCGGCCGGTCACGCCTGCTCCCCGGCCGGGCCCTGGGGCCCGCCCCGGTCCTCCTGGCCCGCCGCTTCGACGGCGTCCAGCAGCGACCACAGGACCTCGCACTTGAAGCGGAGCGCGGCCACGGCGGCCTCCTGCTCCTGGCGGGTGCGTGCCCACGCGAGCACCAGCGGCAGCGCCTCCTTGCTGTCGCGCCGCCCCTGTCCGATGCGGGTGCGGAAGTACGCGAGGCCGTCGGCCTCGATCCAGCCGTAGTGCCGTTCGAAGGCGTCGATCCGGGTGCGCATGATGGTGGGCGCGGCCAGCTCGGTCAGCGAGGCGGCGACGGCTTCGAGCACCGGGCGGAGACGGCAGAAGTTGACATAGCCGTCGACGGCGAGCCGTACCCCGGGCAGCACCTCGTCCCCCGAGGCCAGCCGGGCGCGGCTGATCCCGGCGGCCTCGCCGAGGCGCAGCCAGCGTTCGATGCCGCCCTCGCCGTCGGCGACGCCGTCGTGGTCCTGGATCCGGCGCAGCCAGGCGCGGCGCAGGGAGCTGTCGTCGAACTTGGCGAGGATCAGGGCGTCCTTGACCGGGATGTTGCGCTGGTAGTGGAAGCGGTTGATGATCCACCGGCGCAGTTCGGCGGGGGTCAGGGCGCCTTGGTGCATCCGTACGTTGAAGGGGTGGCGGTCGTGGTAGCGCCCGGCGGGCACGGCGCGCAGCCGTGCCGTGAACTCCTCCGGGCCCCACAGCTCACCGGTGCCCGCGTGGGGCACAGCGAGGGTGCTCACAGGTCGATCACCATTCGGTCGGCGGCGATGTCGAGTCCCCAGTCGCGCAGCATCCTGTGCTGGGGGGCGTCCGGGTCCCCGAGGGGGTTGGTGTTGTTGAGGTGGGTGTAGAGGCAGCGGGCCCGCACCCGGCTCAGGCGGCGCGCGGTGCCGTTCTCCCCGGCGATGGGCAGATGGCCCATGCCGGTGGCGGTACGGGTGGAGATCCCGGTGCGGACGGGTTCGTCGTCGTCCCAGAAGGTGCCGTCGACGATAACGCAGTCGGCCGCTTCGACCGCCTGCTGGAAGGTGTCGGTCCAGCGGGCGAGCGCGGGGGCGTAGAGCAGCGTGCGTCCGGTGGTGGTGTCACGCAGGCTCAGGGCGACGACCCAGTCGTCGGCGCCGGGTGCGTCGGGTGGCAGGTCGACCGCGTAGCGGGGGCGTTTGGCCGAGACGGGGAGGGCGGTGGCCGTCACCGTGCCGTCCGGGGCGAGCGGTTGGGGCGCGGCGCCCAGTTCGTTCCAGCGGACCCGGGTGTAGGGGGCGAGGGTGGCGCCGAGCCGCAGCCGCTCCAGCAGCGCGTGGCGGACCGGCCGGGTGGCGAGGACGTCGAAGCCCGCGGCCTCCCGCAGCCGGGCGATGCCCAGGGTGTGGTCCAGTTCCGCGTCGGTGAGCAGGACTCCGGCCACGGGGGTCTGCCGGGGTCCCGGACCGGGGCGCAGTGCGTGGCTGTCCTCGATCTGGTCGCCGATGTCGGGGGTGGCGTTGACCAGAAACCATCGGCCCGCTCCGGCCTGCACGGCGAGGGAGGCGTGCCGGCGCCGGCGGTGCGGATGGGTACGTGCCCCGGTGCAGCCGGGGCACGCGCAGTTCCACTGGGGCAGTCCGCCGCCCGCCGCGGTGCCGAGCACCTGGAGCAGCATGCGGCTGGGCTCAGTCGGTGAGGAAGTAGGCGGTCACTTCGAGCGCGGTCTCCACGATCTCGTATTCGGGGGTCTCCCAGCCTGCGGCTACCTGAGGGGTCTCGGTGTTCATCGGCGATGTCCCGCCTTCCTGGGGTGCGTGGGGGTGAGGAGTGGTGCAGGATGGTCGTGCGATGACACGGGTGGCGCGCGGGGGCGCCGGGGGAGGTGCCACTGAAGTCCGTTCACAAGGGCGACCGGAGTTCAGCCATGTGTGTCATAGGGTCGCGTCTCGCGGGGAACCGGTCAATGGTCCGAACCGAAGGGGCCGGTCCGAATCCCGCCATCCTGCCCGGTCCACCGGTCCGGGCGGGCCTCGGCGGGGCGGTGACGCCCTTTCGGGTGCGGCCGGGTACGGGTCGTGCCCGAAGAGCCGTGCGCCGTCCGCCCGTTCGCGCCATGTCTCCCCGGTGCCCGGCTCGGTCGCGCGGCACTCCGCCGTTCACCACCGTGACACCCCGGAGCTGTCGACGGGACGTCCCTCCGCCTCCCGATATGCCTTCCGATATGCCTTCTGATAAGCCTTCCGCCGATATGCGTTCCGACAGCCATTCCGACTGCTATTCCGACCGTGCGTTCCGACGCATTCCGACGAGGTAAGGATCAATCGCTCGTGAGCCAGGTCCCTTCGATCACTCTCAACAACGGTGTCGCCATGCCGCAGCTCGGCTACGGCGTGTGGCAGATCCCCGACGACGAGACCGCGTCCACCGTGGCGACCGCGCTGGAGGCGGGCTACCGCAGCGTGGACACGGCCGCCGTCTACGGCAACGAGAAGGGGACGGGCCGCGGCATCGCCCGGTCCGGCGTCCCCCGCGAGGAGCTGTTCGTCACCACCAAGGTGTGGAACAGCGACCAGGGGTACGACGCGACGCTGCGCGCCTTCGACGCCTCGCTGGACCGGCTGGGCCTGGAGCACGTGGATCTCTACCTCATCCACTGGCCGATGCCGTCCCACGACCGCTACATCGACACCTGGCGGGCGCTGGAGAAGATCCTCGCGGACGGCCGCTCCCGCGCGATCGGGGTGTGCAACTTCCGCCCCCAGGACCTGGAACGGCTGCTCGCGGAGACGGACGTCGTCCCCGCGGTCAACCAGATCGAGCTGCACCCGCAGTTCCAGCAGGCCGAGCTGCGCGCGCTCCACGAGCGGCACTCGATCGTCACCGAGTCCTGGTCGCCGCTGGGCCAGGGCCGGGGGCTGCTGGAGGTCCCTGCGGTGGTGGCCGTCGCCCGCAAGCACGGGCGCACCCCCGCCCAGGTGGTGCTGCGCTGGCACCTCCAGCTCGGCCTGGTGACGATCCCGAAGTCCGCGAACCCGTCCCGTATCCGGGAGAACCTGGAGGTGTTCGGCTTCGAGCTGGACACCGAGGACCTGGCGGCCTTCGCGGCGCTGGACGAGGGCCGGCGGCTGGGCTTCGACCCGTCGACCTTCGGCGGCACGATCTGACCTCCCCCGGCCCCGCCCTTCTCGTACACTTGTTTGAATAGCGCGAACGGGCCCGGACCGCGGCGGACAAGCGCCACCGGGCCAGGAGTACGAGGAGAGTACGGGTGTGAGCGGGGCATTCCGACCGGGCCGCTACCGGGTGCGCAATATCGGCAGCGGACTGCTGCTGGAGGTGTACGGAGGGGTCAAGGGCAGCGGAGCCGTCGTCCAGCAGGGAAGGGACAGCGGCGCCGCCGCCCAGGAGTGGCGGATCGACCCGGTCCCGGGCGGCAGCGGGCTCTACCACTTCGTCAGCGCGGCCAGCGGCAAACGGCTCGACGTCGCGGACGCCTCGACAGAGAACGGCGCCCGCATCCAGCAGTGGCGGCCGAACAACTTCGGCGCCCAGGAGTGGATCATCGAGCACCGGCTGGAGGCACCGGGCACCGTCTCCATCGTCAGCTTCGTCAGCGGGCTGCTGCTGGAGGTCGCCGACGGCAGCGCGGCGGACGGTGCCCGGGTGCAGCAGTGGGAGGACACCGACGCCCCCGGACAGCAGTGGCGGCTCGAACCCTGCGACTGAGGCCCGGGGCCAAAGCGGCCGGAGCGGCCGGCCCGGGCAGCCGGGGCGGTCAGCCCGGGGCTTCGCGGCGCAGGACCCGCTCGACGGGGTCCGCTTCGGCGGCCCGCTTGTCCGGGCGGTGCCGGACCACCCGGGCGAACCGCAGCGTGACACCGGCGGGATAGCGCGGGGAGCGCTGCACCCCGTCATACGCGATCTCCACCACCAGCTCGGGGCGGACCCGTACGGTGAATCCGTCGTCCGCGACGGCGAGTTCGCCCAGCCGCCGGGTCTGCCACGCCAGCATCTCGTCGGTGAGCCCCTTGAACGTCTTGCCGAGCATGACGAAGCCGCCGTCGCCGGCGCGGGCGCCCAGATGGAGGTTGGAGAGGAGGCCGGTGCGGCGGCCGTGGCCCCACTCGGCCGCGAGGACGACCAGATCGAGGGTGTGCACGGGTTTGACCTTCAGCCAGGAGCGCCCCCGGCGGCCCGCGGCGTAGGGGGCGTCCAGCGCCTTCACGAGCACACCCTCCTGACCCCGCGCCAGGGCGCGGGCGAGGAACGCCTCGGCGGCGGCGAGCTGCGCCCCGTCCCCGGGGTCCGTCACGACCGTACGGCCGACCCTCAGCTCCGGGGGCAGCAGCCGGGCGAGCACCGCGTGCCGCTCCCGCGCGGGCAGGTCGACGGTGGGCGCCCCGTCGGCGGCGAGGACGTCGAAGAAGACCGGCGCCACGGGCAGCGCGGCGCGCGCCGACGCGATGTCCGTCCGGGAGCCGACTCGGGCGGCGATCTCCTGGAAGGGCACCGGCCGCCCGTCCCGGTCCACGGCGACGACCTCGCCGTCCAGGATGAACGGCGCGCCCGGTGTGCGCAGCGCCGCCTCGGTCACCTCGGGGAGCCGTTCCGTGATGTCGTCGAGGGAACGGGTGTGGACGCGGACGGTGTCCCCGGTGCGGTGCACCTGGACCCGGATGCCGTCGAGCTTCTCCTCCACGGCGCAGGGCGCGCCCAGGGTCCGCACCGCCTCCGTGACCGACGCCGCCGTGTGGGCGAGCATCGGCAGGACGGGCGTGCCGACCGTGAACCGGAAGCGGCCGAGGGCGGCGGGGCCCTCGGCGAGCAGGGCACGCGCGACCCGGGGCAGGGAGCCGTCCAGCATGACGGCGCGGCGCACGGCGTCGGCGGGCGCGCCCGCGGCCCGGGCCAGCGCTTCGAGCGCGACGGCGTCGAGGGCTCCCTGGCGCACCTCGCCCAGCAGCAGCCGGGTCAGGAAGCGCTGTTCCCCGTCGGTCGCCGCCGCCAGCAGCTCATGGACGCGGGCCCGGCGCGCCGTCCGGGAGCCGGGGCCCTTCAGGGCGGCGATCGTGTCGAGCGCCGCGTCGGTGGCGGCGAGCGTGAGCCGGGGCGCGGGCGCCGGGGGCGGCGGGTCCCTCAGGGTGCTCCAGCCGACACCGATCCTGCCCTGGGGGAGCCGTCCGGAGAGATAGGAGACGACCAGGGCGGCCTCCTCGGGGCGGGCCTGGTCGAACATCCGTGCCAGCAGTTCCGTCTTGCGGGAGCGGGCGGAGGCGGCGGCCACCTCCCGGGAGACGGCGGCGAGCCGGGCCAGCGTCAGCCCCTCCCCCGGACCGGACGACGGGGTGCCGGACGCCATGCCGCCATGGTGCCCCGGGCGGGCGCCGGGCGCACCCGCGGGCGGGCGCCGGACGCGGGCGCGCCGCCGGGCGGGCCGCCCGCCCCGGGCGTGTCGTTCCCGCCCGGGGCGGTGATTGGCGTGATCCGATCGGTGGACCGCCCCATTCTCCTTACGCTCCGTCACATTTTTCGCCCTGTTTCACCGGTTCACCAGCACCTGATTGCCGCCTTATCGACCCCTTCACCCTGTCCGTACCCCCCTCAGGCTTCTGACACCGCCGGAGCCTGAGGCGTCACGGGGCTGTCCGGACCCCATGAGTTGGGAGACCGTCGTCCCCGAACACGCACGCACACAGTACGGTTACGCAGGGGAAGGTCGGATCGCTCGCGCCGAGCGCGGCGGACGGCCGATTGGCGCCGTGCCAGCGCGGTCGGCGCCAGGACGGGGACGCGGCTCGGACGGGGTGGGGTACGACGGTGCGCGGTGGAGTGGAACGGACGTTTCGAAGAGGGGCGGGGCCCGGGCCCCGCCCGCTCCCGCCCCCGGCACGGGAGCAGGTCCCGGACCGGGGCCGGAGCCGGCTCCCGGGCCGGGGCGGGGAGCGGCGGAAAGCCGGTCGCGCATGACCGGGATCAGTATGCTCGTCCCGGCGTCCCTGCTGTTCGGAGCGTTCTTCATCAAGCTGCCCGCGCTGATCCGCCGTCCGCACGACATCCTGCTCGGCTCCGTCTGCGGACTGCTGCTCATGGCCGGTCTGGTCTTCTCGCTCGCCGCCGTGCCGACGCTCGACGCCATCAACGACGTCTCCGGGGTGCCCAACCTGGCCGCGCCCCTCTTCTACACCACGCTGACCGCGGTGAGCTGTGCCTGTCTGGTGCTGCTCACCATCTGGCGCGGGGGGATCACCCCCCGGACCCGGTCGGTGGCCCGGCGGTGCGTCCTCGGATACGCGGCGGTCGCCGTCGCCATCAATGTGCTGTTCGTCCTGGGCGAGGCCCCTGTCGAGCGGCTGCGCGACTTCGACACCCACTACGCGACCACCCCGTTCATCCGGGAGATGATCGTCCTCTATCTGCTGGCGCACACGGTCGCCTCGGTGGTGACCGCGGTGTTCTGCTGGCGGTGGTCCCGGCGGGTCACCGGTGTGCCGCGCTCCGGTCTGGTCCTCATCGGCTGCGGCTATCTGCTCAACCTCGGCTACGACATCAGCAAGCTCACCGCGGTCGCCGCCCGCTGGGCGGGCCGGGACTGGGACCGGCTCGGCACCGAACTGGCCCCGCCGCTGGCCGCGCTGGCCGCGCCGCTGATCGGCGGCGGCTTCGTCCTGCCGCTGCTCACCCGGAGCCTCGGCGACCTCGGGCGCGCCGCGGTCCGCTACCTCCGGCTGGGCCCGCTGGCCCGGCTGCTGCGGCGCACGGTGCCCCCGGGCTCCGCGCATGTGGCGAT
Organism: Streptomyces clavuligerus; assembly: GCF_005519465.1. Taxonomy (NCBI): domain Bacteria; kingdom Bacillati; phylum Actinomycetota; class Actinomycetes; order Kitasatosporales; family Streptomycetaceae; genus Streptomyces; species Streptomyces clavuligerus. The sequence goes on from NZ_CP027858.1 coordinate 768,988, forward strand.
CGGCCCCCTCGCCTCCCTGGAGCTGCGGCTGATCCGGCGGGAGGCCGCGATCCACGACGGGATCATCGGACTGCGGCCGTACTACGACGGAACGGTGTACGAGGAGGTCTTCGCACGGGCCCTGGCCGAGGGGCAGCCGCCCGAGCGGGCGAGCGTCGTCGCCGACGCCGCGATGATCGCCGCGGCGGGCCGGGTGCAGGCGGCGGAGCCGGGCCGGACGGTGATCGTCTGCGGCCGGTCCCCCGTCCAGCCCGCCACCGGCCCCGACGACCTGGTCCTCATCTCCCTCGCCCTGCGCGGCTCCCCCCTGGTCCACGAGGCCCGTCGCCGGGCCCTGACGGAAGCCTGAACCCGGCCCGGAGCCCGCCCCCGGGCACCGGCGGGGCGGCCGGAAGAGGCCACCCAACAGAATTCCGCCAAACGTCCCGCGTGTCCCCCGGGGCCCGGGCGCGCCGCCCGCGCGCCGGGAACGAGCCCGGACGATCGCGGTAATACCGCTCTCACCTGCGATATCACGGGCTGGGCAGCCACTTCGCGGGGGCGGGTCGCATGGCTGACACGCTGTGGGCCTGTCCGGAAAACTCGCAACGGGGCCAGCGGCCCGCCAAGCCGTGCCGATCGCTCTGTACGGTGTGGTGCCAGGCTGAGGCCGCTGACCGACCCGGGGGAGAGTGTGCATTGGGCACCAGGAGCGCCATGCGCCGACTGCGCGACGAGCTCGCGCGCGCCCTCGAACAGGCCCGGCCGACCGAGCCCCAGGAGGTGTTCGCGGCGCTCTGCACCCACCTCGGCGAGCGGCGCGGACGTCCCGTGGTGCTGCGGATGGTGGACTTCCCCCCGCAGACCGCGAGCGGGCTCTATCTCAATCTGGCCGACCGGGACGTCATCTGTGTGCAGACGGGCACCCCGCCGCTCCACCAGCTGATCATCTTCGGCCATGAGGTGTGGCACATGGTCGCCGGGCACGCCGGGCCCCATGACGCGGGCCCGGCGCAGGCGGCGGGGCTGGTCACCGGCGGCGCGCCGGGACCGGGGCCGGCCGGGGACACGGACGGCACCGACGGCATGAGCGGCACGGGCGGCACGGCCCCGGAGCGCGGCCCCTTCCCGGTACCGGACACCGCCGTGCAGCACCTCGCCGCCCGTACCGACTTCCGGCAGGCCCAGGAGAACGAGGCGGAGGCGTTCGGTCTGGAGCTGGGCGCGCATCTGCGCCACTGGCTGGAACCCCCGCCCCGGACGGCCGCGCCCAGGAGCCCGGAGGCCCAGCGCATCCAGCGGCTGCTCGGACACCGCCGGGACTGAAGCTCCATGCGCAACAGCGACTATTACGTTCCCGCCCTCGCCCTCGGGATCGCCTTCGCCGCCAAACTCCCCGCGCTGCGCCGCGACTGGCGGGACCCCCTGGTGCGGTCCGTGGTGTCCCTGCTCTTCACGGCCGCCGTGTGCTTCCTCTTCGCCGCGCCGCCAACCATCGTGCTGGTCAACCGGATCACCGGGGTGCCCAATCTCTCCGCCCCGCTGGTCTACTCCATCATGTCGGCCTTCAGCTGCGCCTGCATGGTGCTCATCGTCAACTGGCGCGGCGGCCCCCGGGAGCGGGTCCGGCGCGCCTGCCGCGCCTGGATCACGGCGTACGGGGCGGTGATCGTGGCGCTGCCGCTGCTGTTCGTCCTCGGCGACACGCCCCAGGAGCGGCTGCGGGACTTCGACACCTACTACGCGCGCACCCCGTTCATCCGGGAGATGGTCGTCACCTATCTCGTGGCGCACATCGTCACCGCGGTGGTGACGACGGTGCTGTGTCTGCGGTGGGCGCGGGCGGTGGGCCAGTGGTTGCGGCGGGGGCTGCTCGTCCTGGTGCTGGGGCTCGCGTTCAACCTCGCCTTCGGGCTCACCAAGCTGACGGCGGTGGTGGCACGGTGGACGGGCGCGGAGTACGACGTCCTGAGCACCGCGGTGGCCCCGCCGATCGCGGCGGTCGGCGGGCTGACCCTCACCGTCGGTTTCCTGCTGCCGCTGGTGGGGCCCCGGCTGGAGGCGCTGCGGCACACCTGGCGGACCTACGCCCTGCTGGGCGCCTTGTGGCGGCAGTTGCGCCCGGACCCCGGCGAGGACCGTCCGCCCGTGCCGCGCATCCCCTGGTGGGCCCCGGCCGAACTGCGGCTGACCGTGCGCGAGACGCTGATCCACGACGAGTTGCTGCGGCTTCGGCCCCATCTGGACGACCGGGTGCGGCGGCGGTCGTACGAGGCGGCGCTCGGGATCGGCGCGACGGAGTGGCGGGCGCGGACGGCGGGGGTGGCGGCGATGGTGGTCGCCGCCGTGGAGGCGCGGCGCGCCGGGACTCCCCCGGCGCCGGACGAGGACCACGCGCACGCGGGCGCGGAGGCGCTGACGGCGGCCCTGGGCGCGGGACGGCGGCGGCTGGTACGGCTCTCGGGGGCGCTCAGCTCGCCGTTCCCCGTGGCGGACGGCTCCCGGGAGGCCGTGGAGGGTACGGCGAGGCGGTGGCCGGCACGGCGTCCGTCCGGCGGGCGGGCCGGTGGCCCGTCCGGTGGACGGCTCCGTCGCTCTTCCACCGGAGGGGATCGTCCCGCAGAATCCCCTGCGGCCGGAACGGCGGCGCACGCGCCGCACCGGTGAGACGTCCCGTCCCCTCACAGAACGCGGAGACCAGAGCGCGATGACGCCTCCTTCTCGCACGGCTTCCCTCCCGCCCCGCCGGGCCGTCGTCATCGGCGGCGGGCTCGCGGGCATGCTCGCGGCAGCGGCTCTCGACGGCCTCGCCGACGAGATCACCGTCGTGGAGCGCGATGCGCTGCCCGCGGGCCCCGCGCCGCGCAAGGGGCTGCCGCAGGCCCGTCACACCCATCTGCTCTGGTCGGGCGGGGTCCGGGCGTTCGAGGAGCTGCTGCCGGGGATCACCGGGCACTGGCTGGCGGCGGGGGCCCGGCGCGTCCCGCTGCCCACGGGGCTGGTGAGTCTGTGGCCGCAGGGCTGGGTCCGGCGCTGGCCCGAGATGCAGTACATGATCGTGTGCAGCCGGGACCTGCTGGACTGGGTGGTCCGGGAACGGGTGCTGGAGCAGCCCGCCGTAACGGTTCTCCAGGCGCACACGGCCCGGGGCCTCGTGGGCACGGCCGAACGGGTGCGCGGGGTCCGGGTGGGCGGTCCCGACGGCCAGGAACTGACGCTCGGGGCCGATCTGGTGGTGGACGCCTGCGGCCGGGGTTCCCGGGCCCCCGTCTGGCTGCGGGACCTCGGGATCGGCGACATCGAGGAGGAGCGGGTCGACTCGGGGCTGGTGTACGCGACCCGGCTGTACCGGGCCCCCGCCGGGAGCGAGGGCTTTCCCGTCGTCAATGTGCAGTCGGACCCGGGAAGACCGGTGCCGGGCCGGACGGCGACGCTCGCCCCGGTCGAGGGCGGCCGGTGGATGGTGACGCTCTCGGGCACCCGGGGCGGCGAGCCCCCGGCGGACCCGGAGGGCTTCGAGGCGTTCGCCCGGACCGCGACCCGGCATCCGGTGGTCGGTGAGCTGATCTCCGGGGTCGAGCCGCTCCCGGGCGGGATCGTGCTCTCCCGTTCCACCGTCAACCGCCGCTATCTGTACGAGCGGGCCGAGCGGTGGCCCGACGGCTTCGTCGCCGCCGGCGACTCGGTGGCCACGTACAACCCGGTCTACGGGCAGGGCATGAGCGTGGCCGCGCAGGGGCTCGCCGCGCTGCGCGGGGCGGTGGGCCGCTCCCGGCTGGACGAGCCGGGGCTCGCGCGGCGGGTGCAGCAGGTCATCGCCCGCCCGGTGGCCACGGCCTGGTCCCTGGCGACCAGTCAGGACATCCTCTATCCGGGGGCCGTCGGGCGGCAGCCGCACCCCTGCACGGGGCTGGCGTACCGCTATGTCGACCGGCTGGCGCACGCCGCCACCGGGCGGGCGCGGATCACCCGCGCGTTCATCGACGTGATCACGATGTCCCGGCCCTCCGCCTCCTGGCTGCACCCGGACATCGTGGTGGGGGCGCTGCGCGGGCCCGGACGGCGGCGGCTGGACGGGCCTCCGCTGACGGCGGACGAGCTGAAGATCGCGACGGGCGGCGGGCGGGCAGACGTGTGACGCAGATCACAAACCTCGATCGTCCATGACGCAGTGCTCCGGAGGTGGCGTGCGTCGTAGCAGACGTACGGCTCACGGTACGCAGCCTCGATTCAGCAGCGAAGGAGCGGCGATGTTCCGCACCGTCGAACAGTCGATCCCGGCCCACCTCATCAGCGGGGCTCCCCGGCCCACGCCGGTGACGGTGTGCCTGCTCTACAGCGCCGACGACCCGTTCGCGGTACGCATGGTCTTCCCGCCCGAGGTCTCCCTCAGCGGCGCCGAGGTGACCTGGACCTTCGCCCGTTCCCTGCTGGACGAGGGGCTGCGGACGGCGGCGGGCGGCGGCGATGTGCGGATTCGGCCGTGCGACCGCTCGCGGACGCTGGTGGAGCTGCGGTCGGCGGAGGGGGTCGCGCTGCTGCGGTTCGCCACCGGACGGCTGCGCCACTTCCTGCTGCACGCCTACACGACCGTCCCCGCCGAGCTGGAGACCTGCGCCCTCGACCTCGACGCGGGACTGGCGGCCCTGCTGGGCGGGGCCCGGGACGGAGGACAGGACTGAGGGACGGCGTCCGTTACGGTCGGGGCATGACCACTGTTGCCACCGAGACGGGTGTGGGCCCCCTGCTGCGCGGCTGGCGGGAGCGGCGCCGGGTGAGCCAGCTCGAACTCGCCCTGCGCGCCGACTCCTCCGCGCGCCACATCAGCTTCGTCGAGACCGGCCGCTCCCGGCCCAGCGAGGCGATGGTGCTCCGGCTCGCCGAACACCTGGACGTACCGGTACGGGAGCGCAACGCGCTGCTGCTGGCCGCCGGTTACGCCCCCCGGTACTCCGAGACCCCGCTGGACGACCCGTCGATGGGGGCGCTGCGGGACGGGGTGGAACGGCTGCTGCGCGGCTACGAGCCGTACCCGGCGCTCGTCGTGGACGGTCTGTACACCGTGGTCGCCGCGAACCGCGGGATCACCATGCTGCTGGCGGGGCTGGCGCCGAAGCTGCTGACCCCGCCGCTGAACGCGATGCGGATCACCCTCCACCCCGAGGGCCTCGCCCCGAAGATCCGCAATCTGCGCGCATGGCGGGGGCATCTGCTGCACCAGATGGAACGGCAGATCGCCCTGGCCCGCTCGGACGCCCTGCGGGCCCTGTACGAGGAGGTCGCCGCCTACCCCGTGGTGGGGGCGGGCGGCGGCGGGGACCGGACGGACCTGGAGCCCCACCCGTACTTCGCCCTGCCGATGGTGATCGAGCACGAGGGGCTGACCCTGTCGTTCGTCTCGTCCATCTCGACGTTCAACACCCCGATGGACGTGACCGTCGCGGAACTGGCCATCGAGACCTTCCTGCCCGCCGACGAGGAGACCGCGGCGGCGCTGCGCGCCCTGAGCGGCGAACGGGCCCCGGCCGGGTAGGCGTTCGCGGCGGGCGCCCCGGGCCGGTGGTGCCCGGACCGGCCGGGCGGGTCCCTCAGCGCCGGGTCGCGCGGAGCGCCGCGTACTGGAGGACGGCGAAGAGCGCGACCACCGCGCCCTGGAGCGGGATCCAGACCGCTCCGGCGGTGGTGGGGTCGAGCCACAGCGCGAGGGACGCGGCGCTGACGACCGCGTACACCAGATTGGCGTCGACGACGGCGGTCACCGCCGCCGGGGCGGGGTCGCGGCGGGCGGCGAGCGCGCCGACGGCCGCCCCGTACACCAGCAGGGCGAGCCCGAGGCCGAGGAGGAAGCCGCCGTCGACGCCGAGCAGTCGGCCGAGGGGGCCGGAGACCGCCGCGTAGGCCAGGCCGTTGGCCCCGGTCACCACAGCGTCCAGGGCCAGGAACCGGCGCAGCACCGTCCGGGGCTCGGTGGTGCGGGCGATGCCGGTGAGCAGGGTGGCGGACATGGGATCGGCCTCCTTCGGAGTGGTGGACCGGGGGTACGGACCGGGTCGGGGTCCGGAGCCCGGACGGAGTGCGCCGCCCGGGTTCCGGTGGTTCCAGACTGCGGCCGGGACCGGGGTCCGGTCGATTACCTCCGACGTCATGCCCCGGGGCCGGGAGGGCGGTCCGGCGGGGGCACGCGGGGCCGGTGGGCGGGGGTCAGGGAGTGCGGCGGTCAGGGTCCGGGACGGCCGGTTCCGGTTCGGCGCCCGGAGGTTCGCGGTCCTCGGCGGGCGGGCGGTCGTCGACGGGCCGGGCGGAGCGCGCCACCTCGGCCCGGATCAGGGCGTTGAGCGCGGCGAAGGGGTCGATGGGCATGGCTGTGCACCTCGTGCGTAGGGGGGCTGTCACTGCGGGCGGGACCGGGGACGGTCAGCAGCGCAGCACCGTGCGGCGCGAGGCGGGGGGCGGCGGGGCCGGGGCGCGGCCGCGGCGGGCCACGGGGGCACCGGCCGGGGCGGCCGGGGCCGGTGTTCCGGCGGCCGGGCCCGGTTCCCTGGCGGAGGCGCGGGCGCGGCCCGAGGCCGCGGTGGTGGTGTCGTTCTCCTCGGGCTGTCCCGGCGCGTCGAACGGCACGGTCACGGGGGCGGGCTGCCGCCCCTCCGCCGCGCCGGACGCTCCGGCTCCCTGCGCCAGTCCGAGCAGGGCCAGCAGCACCACCAGCACCAAGGGAGCCCCGTGCCCCACGAGGGGGCGGAGCGCGGTGGCCGGGAGCAGGTGCATGGTGTCGGACCTCCAGGTCCTGCCACCCTCCCCCATGCCGTCCCCCGGCGCCTCCCGTCACACCGGCTTCCGCTCCGCCGGGGGACATCCCCTGCGCCGAACGGCCCCGTGCGGCGGGCGGCGAAGGGCCCGGACGCGGTCGGCCCGGACGCCGTCAGCCCAGGTGCGGAGCGATCACCGTGACGCCGGGGGCGGTGGCGGCGCCCAGGGCGGTGAGGGCGTCCGGCGCGGCCGTGAGGGGCAGTTCACGGGTGACGAGCAGATCGGGGCGGAGGGCGCCCGAGGCGACCAGGGACATCAGAGCCGGGTAGTCGTGCGCCGCCATGCCGTGGCTGCCCAGGATCTCCAGTTCCAGGGCGACCACCCGGTCCATGGGGACATGCGCCCCGGACGGCAGCAGTCCGACCTGGACATGGCGGCCGTGGCTGCGCAGACCGCGTACGGAGGCGGCGCAGGTCGTGGCGGAGCCGAGGGCGTCGAGGGAGAGATGGGCGCCGCCCCCGGACGCCTCGCGGACCGCTTCGGCCACGGCGTCACCGGCGGCCGACGCATCCACGCACACCTCCGCCCCGAAGCGGCGGGCCAGTTCCAGCGCGCCGGGAGCGACGTCCACCGCGATCACCCGGGCCCCGGCCGCCGCCGCGATCATCACGGCGGAGAGTCCGACCCCGCCGCAGCCGTGCACCGCCGTCCACTCCCCCGGCCGGACCCTGCCCTGCCCCACGACGGCCCGGAACGCGGTGGCGAAGCGGCAGCCGAGGCTCGCGGCGGCGGCGAAGGACAGCTCCGGGGGGAGGGCGACCGGGTTGATGTCGGCGTGCCGCAGCGGGACGTACTCGGCGAACGAGCCCCAGTGGGTGAACCCCGGCTGCTCCTGCCGTTCGCACACCTGCTGGGCACCGCGCCCGCAGGCCGCGCACCGGCCGCAGGCGCAGATGAACGGCACCGTGACCCGGTCGCCCGGCCGCAGCCGGACGACGTCGGCGCCGACCGCCTCGACCACCCCGGCCAGTTCGTGCCCGGGGACGTGCGGCAGCGCGATCGTGGGGTCGTGGCCCATCCAGCCGTGCCAGTCGCTGCGGCACAGCCCGGTGGACTCGACGCGGATCACCGCGCCGTCGCGGGCGGGTGCGGGATCGGGCACCTCCCGTACGGTGAGCGGACCGCCGAACTCCTCGAACACCACGGCGCGCATGGGCCCCCCTCGGGCTGTGTCGTCGCTGATCGTGCCTAGTGTCGTGCCTTGTGTCGCGCCTTGTCGTACGCCGTCGTACCTCGTCGTACGCCGTGCACGTGCCGTCCGTCCCCATACGTCCCCGTACATCCCCGTACGTCCCTGTACATCGCCGTACGTCCCGTGCGGCGCACCCCGGGGCGCGGCGGGTGGCGTCGGACAGGGGTCACGTTATCTTCAGGCCCCGGGCGTCCCACCGGCCCCGGCCGGAGGTGCTTTCTCATCTTCCGGGCCTTCCGGGCGCGCCGGACGGCCGCCTTCGTTCAGCCAGCGGCGCAGCACCCGGTGCACCTGCTCCGCGCCGACCAGTTCGCCGCCGTCGGCGACCGGCGGCGACAACTCGGCCGGGGCCAGCAGAAACGGCTGGGACTGCTCCCCGCCGAGGCCGCCGTGCGAGCCGATCTGCCGTTCAAAGGCGTGCACCTGCCCGGTCTCCGGGTCGTACATCGAGTTGATCATGATGTCGGCGACATGCGGGAAGGTGTCAGTGCGGCGCACGGCGTCGGCCGCGCCCTTGCCGAAGACGGCGAGCGGCCCCTCGTCCGCCAGTTCGGCGATCGGTACCTCGGCGCCGCCGGGGCCGAGCACGACGGAGCCGTGCTTCTCGCTGCGCACCAGCAGGAAGCCGATGCCGGGGTGACCGGCGAGGGTGGCCAGCAGCGCCGGGTGGCGGGCGTCGATCTGCTCCTTGCTGAGGCGGTGCGGCACATCGGGGAACGAGACGAGCGCGAGATTGCCGGAGGCGAGGACGACCGGCTCGGCGGCAGCGCCGGAATCGGCACCGCCGGAGCCGGAGCCCGGCCCGGAGCCGGGGCGCGCGCCGGGCAGCGGCTCCCCCGGCTCCCCGCCGGACGCCTCCCTGCGGTGCAGCGCCCCGCGCAGCGCCTCCCCGGCGGCGGCCCGCGCCTCGGCCCCGCACCGGGTGCGCTCGGCCTTCCGGGAGACGGGCAGCCCGCTGCCCGCCCGTACCAGGTCCTTGATGTCGAGCCCGTACGCGCCCTCGAAGGTCTCCCCCGGGCTCTGCCCGTGGTCGGAGAGGAGGACGATCCGATAGGGGCGGGGGGCGTGTTCGGCGACCTGCCCGATCAGCGCCAGCGCCCGGTCCAGGGAGTGCAGCACCCGCGCGGCGTCCTGGCCGTGCGGGCCGGAGTGGTGGGCCACCTCGTCGTAGGCGACGAGGTCGGCGTAGACGGCGCGGCGCCCGGCGAGCATGTCGCCGAGGACCGCCGCGACGACCACGTCCCGGGAGACGACGGTGGCGAAGGCCCTGATGAGGGGGTAGAGCCCGCCCCGGGGCACCCGGGGTTCCACCCCGCGCAGCCGGGCCCGCGCCGACTGGCGGATCTCCCGGCAGACCTCGGCGGCGAAGGAGACGGCGGTGCGGACCGCGTTCGCGGGGTCGGAGAAGTACGCGAAGTAGCCCGCCCGGGAGCGGTTGGCCCGGCCGCGCCGGGTGGAGACGCTGAGCACCAGCGCGACCTGGTCGGCCCCGCCGCTGAAGAGATTGCCCCGGCTGGCCCCGCCGTCGGTGAGCAGCCCGCCGTCGCCGGTGCGTTCGACGGCGCGGCGCTGGAGCTCCACCGCGCTCGCGGGCCGGTTGCTGACCATGAGCCGGCCGGTGTCCTTCTCGTACCAGCGGAAGGCGGGGACGTCGTGGTTGGAGCCGTGCAGGATGCCGAGTTGGCTGGAGCCGGTCTGGCTGGACCAGTCGGTGCGCCAGGGGGTGAGCCGGTGGGTGTGATCCAGCCAGCCCGCGACGGTCGGCATCAGACCGTCCTTCGCCGCCCGCAGCAGCACCTCGTGGCCCACTCCGTCGAGCTGGAGGAAGACCGTTCCGGGGCCCTCGGGGCCGGTGGTGTCCGCGCCGGAGCGGCGTCGGCGGCGGGTGGCGAGCCGGGAGAGCCTGCGCCGGTAGGCGTCGTCGTCGCGGACGGCGAGGGCGGTGGAGGTGGCGGAGGCGACGGCGGACATCACCGCGGCCACGACGACGGCGGTCTCGGGGTTCGCGCCGCCGCGGCCGTCGGGGATCAGCCGCAGCGCGAGCAGCAGCAGCGAGCCGTTGAGGAAGAACACCAGCAGCCCGAGGACGAGCGCGGGCACCAGCAGCAGCGCCCGGACCACCAGCGGCCACACCAGCGCGGTGAGCAGGCCGAAGGCGCCCGCGCCCCAGGCCGCCGTCAGCGCGATCCGCGTGATGCTGTCCCCGTCCTGGGACTGGAGCCGGAAGTCGGGCAGGAGCGCGGCGAGGATCAGCATCGTCAGGGTGGAGACCGCCCAGACCACGATCACCCGCAGCAGGGCGCTGCCCGCCCTGCGCCATCGGCCGTTGTGCACGCGGTCCCTCACCTCGTCCATGGATCGGACATCCAGCCTGGCACAACGCGGGACCGGCCCCGGCCGGGCGTCCCCCGGGGCAGGAGGGCCGGACGCGGCCGGAGAGGATCGGGGCGGGGACCGGACGGGGCCGGGGCGGCCGTCGGCGGTGGCCGTCAGCGGTGGCCGAAACCCGCCGTGGGCAGGGAGAGCCTGCGGTGGACCTCCGCCTTCATGGCGGCGTCGTAGACGGGCTCGTCGAGCCCCGCTGTCTCCAGCGGTACGCCCCGGCGCCTGCACTCGGCGGCGAAATCCGCCACCGAGGCCAGCGCCCGCGCCAGTACCCGTTCGTTGGGGACGACGAAGAGGTCCACCTGTCCCTCGTCGACATCGGCCCAGAGCCCGCGGTGGTCGGGGCGCAGCCCGTACACCAGCAGCTCCCTGGTGACGGTGTGTCCCCGGGCCGCTGCCCAGCGCGCGCACATGTCCTGCTGTCCCCGGGTGTCGACCAGGAAGGGTTCCCGGTCCAGTTCCTCCAGGGGGGTCAGGCTGGCGATCGCCGCCACACGTAAGCCGTTCATGGTCGTTCACCCTGCTCTCGATCGTTCGCCGCCGACCCTACTCCGCTCAGGCTTTAGGCTCGTACGCATGGCACGGGCGCGACGGCGCCGGTGGCCGGTCACGGCGGGTCGGGGTGCCGCCGCCGACGGGTCCGGGCGGGGTCCGGGCCCCCGGGGCGCGCCGTGCCCCTCGCCCCGAGGTCACTGGGAAGGAGTGGTCGCGTGCCGGTGGAGGTCACCTGGTGGGGTCATGCCACCTGCACGGTCGAGGACTCCGGCACGCGGGTGCTGACCGATCCGCTGTTCGCGCGCCGTCTGGCTCATTTGCGACGGCGGCGCGGGGAGCTGCCGCCGCCCGAGGCGGCGGTCGCGGACGCGGTGCTGGTGTCGCATCTCCACTCCGACCATCTGCATCTGCCCTCGCTGGCCCGGCTGGCGCCCGGGACCCGGGTGGTCGTGCCGCGCGGGGCCGTGCGCTCGGTGCCCGGGCTGGCCCGGCTGGGACTGCGGGTGACGGAAGTGGCCCCCGGTGACGAGGTGACGGTGGGGCCGCTGACGGTACGGGCCGTTCCGGCGCTCCACGACGGGCGGCGGCTGCCGCTGGGGCCGCGCCGCTCGCCCGCGCTGGGCTTTGTGATCAGCGGGGAGGAACGGACGTACTTCGCCGGGGACACGGGGCTCTTCGACGCGATGGCCGACGAGGTCGGGGAGGTGGACGTGGCGCTGCTGCCCGTCGGCGGCTGGGGTCCCTTCCTGGGCCACGGCCACCTCGACCCGGGCCGGGCGGCCGAGGCGCTGGCCGCGCTGGCGCCGCGTTCGGCGGTCCCGGTGCACTACGGGACCTACTGGCCGATCGGGATGGACGGCATCCGGCCGCACGAGTTCCACTCGCCGGGGGACGAGTTCGTCCGCAAGGCGGCCCGGACGGCGCCCGGTGTGTCGGTGCGCCGCCTGGGGCACGGGGAGCGGTTCCGGCCGGGGGCGGCGCGATGAGCCTCCTGACGGCGGACGCGCCGGTACCGGCGTCCCTGCTCTCCGACGCGCTCGGCGGGCTCTCGGAGGTCGTGGCGGGGCTGCCTCCGGAGTCCACCCAGCAGGCGGTGGGCTATCCCTCACTGTTTCTGCTGGTGGCCGTGGGGGCACTGGTGCCGGTGGTGCCGACGGGCGCGGTGGTCAGCTCGGCGGCGGTGGTGGCTCTGCACCAGACCGCGCCGCTCGCACTGGCGGCGGTCTTCGTGGTGGCGTCCGCCGCCGCCTTCCTCGGGGACATGACGCTGTACTGGCTGGGTCAGCGGGGGTTCCGCTCCCGGAACGGCTCCCGCTGGCTGGAGGAGCTGCGCGGGCGCGCCGACCCGGACCGGCTGGCGCAGGCGCAGGCCCGGCTCGCGGACCACGGCACGGCGGTGCTGGTGCTCTCCCGGCTGATCCCGGCGGGGCGGATTCCGGTGATGCTGGCCTGTCTGCTGGCCCGGATGCCGCTGGCGGCGTTCGCCCGGGGCGCGCTGCCCGCGTGTCTGGCCTGGGCGGCGACCTACCTGATCATCGGGGTGCTGGGCGGCTCGCTCTTCGACGAGGCGTGGAAGGGCGTGGCGCTCGCGGTGGGGATCGCGGTGGCCGTCAGCGCGGTTCCGGCGCTCTGGCGGCGGCTGCGGCGGCACCGCCCGGACTTCCCGGACTCCCCCGGCAGCAGCGCGGTCTGACGCGCCCGTTGCCGCCGGGGTGTCCGTTCCGTGCGTCTCCCCTGCGCGTCCCCTGTGTGTCCCGTGCGTCCGCGGCGTTCGGACGCCCGTGTCCCGGACGGCCGTGTCCCGGACGGCCGCGTCTCAGACGACCGTGACCGGGTGCCGGACCACCGCGTCGAAGAGATACCCCTGGGTGTTGTGGGCGGCCCGCGCGGGCTGGACGTTCCCGTGCCGGTCGGTGGCGCGGCTGAGCAGCGTGACCGGCCCGGGGCGGGGCGGGACCCAGTCGGCGCTCCAGCGCACCCAGCCGTGGCGGCGCGGTACGTCGTGGAGCCGGGCCGGGCGCCAGCGCGTACCGCCGTCGGTGCTGACCTCGACCCCGCGCACGGGCGCCGCCGCGGACCAGGCGCGGCCGGTGAGCCGGGTCCGCTCCCCCGCCGCCAGAGTCGCGTCCCAGGGCAGCTCCAGCGCGCTCTTGATGGTCTGCCGGGTCAGCGGGGCGCTGCCGCCGGGCGGGTGGTCCGGGCCGAAGAGCCGGTAGAACCGGGTGTTCCAGGGGGAGGCCAGCGGGGCGTCGCTGACCTCGATGTCGCCCACCCACTTGACGGAGGCGATCCCTATCCAGGAGGGGACGACCACCCGCACCGGGAAGCCGTGGTCGTACGGCAGCGGCTCCCCGTTCATCTCGTACGCGAGGATCACGTCGTCCAGTGCCTTGGCGACGGGCAGGGGCCTGCGGACCCGCCCGAGCGACACCCCGTCGGCGGTGAACTCGTCGTCCAGCCCGCGCGGCATCACGTCGACGGCGGACCCGGCGAGCCCCGCCCGGTACAGCACATCGCGCAGCCGCACCCCCCGCCAGCGGGCCGCGCCGATCGCGCCCATGGTCCAGGGGGTGCCGCTGACCTGCTCGCCCTGCTGGGTGGTGAAGAGGCTGCGGCCGTTGCCCGCGCACTCGATGACGGCGGTGAGCGTGACGGAGGGCATCGACCGCAACTGTCCATAGCCGATGTGCACCGGGTGCCGGCCGCGCAGTCCGCTGCCCCAGAGCGTCAGCCGCCAGTCGCGCTCGTCCAGGACCGGGGTACGGGTGTGGTTGCGGACGAAGAACAGCGACCGGGGTGTGAGCGCTCCGGTGCCCCGGAACGCCGGGAACCGTGTCTCCGCGTTGGTCCCCCGGACGGTGAACGCGTCGTCCGGCAGCGGCTTCTCGACCCCGGGAAGCCGCCCGCCACGGGCCCGGCCCCACGCGGGCGGCCCCGCCCCGAGGACGGACGCGGCCAGCGGAGCGGCGGCGAGCCACCGGAGCAGATCACGACGGCCGGATGCTGAGGACATGGGAAGCCTCCTGAACGACGGAAAGGGCGCGGAAGCGGAACGGGTCGCCGCCCCGGCGGGACGGGCGGACGTACGGAAACGTCAGCGGCAACAGGGGAACGCGCGGCTGCGGAGGACCGCGGTGTCGACGACCATGCGCGCGATCCTAGGCCCGCGCCGTCCCACCGGGTAGGCACCGCCCACCCGCGCGCACGGAGGCCACCGCCGGGCCGCCGCCCGCCGACCGTCCCCGACGGCGCGCCGCGCGCCACCCCCACCCGTGCGGGCACCGTCCGCCGACCGGGCAGCCCACGGCCGGAGCAGCGCCCGGGCCCCCGGCGGCGGCCGGCCCGGACCACGGCCGCTCCCTGCGGACGGCCCACCACGCTCCCCGCGCTCAAGCGCCCGGGCACCGCCTCCGGACACCCGACGGACCGGCACGCCGCCCGGCCGCTCCCGACGGACAGACACCGCCGACGGCGCACCACGCTCCCACCACCACCCGCGTCGGCACCGCCTTGGGGCACCCGGCCGCCGACCGGGCGGCCCCTCCGGCGGAGCACCGCCCAGGCACCTGGCGATCGGCCCGGACCGGGGCCGCTTCCCACGGACCGCCGACGGCACACCACGCCCCCCGCGCCCACCCGCCCGGACACACCTTTGGACACCCGCCCGCGACCGGACGGTCCATGGGCAGACACCGCCGGACGGCAACACCACGCGCCACCCCCACCCCGTCCGGACACCGTCCGCCGACCGGGCAGCCCACGGCCGGAGTACCCGGCCGAGCCCCGGCAGACAGGCGGCGTCAGCCGTGGGCCGGGGCCGGGCGGCGCGGTGAACCGGGGCGCCTCGGCGGGACGAGCGGATGGCGCTCCGGACCCCGTTCGGGCGCGGCGGTGGCCGGGCCGGGTGGACGGCGGCGGTCGCCGTGCACGTGCCCGGCGCGCGGGAACGGACCGGCTCGCGCCGGAATCCGGGGCCGGCGCGGCGCGGCGGGCACTCGGCGGGGCCGGTCCACCAGGTGGCACGGCCGGGGTGTCCGGCGTCGGTGGACACCCCGCCACAGGCGGCGCGGGACCAGGGGGCAGGCCCGGCCTGCCGCTCGTCGCCCACCGTGTCCCGGCGCGCGGGAACGAGTCGGTCCGGGGCCGGAATCCGCGGCCGACACGGCGCGGCAGGCACTCGGCGGGGCCGGTCCGCCGGATGGCACGACGGATATCCGGCATCAGTCGACACCCGCCGTGGGCAACGCGGCACCAGAGGCCGGGGCGGACGGCGGCGGCCACCGTGCACCGTGCCCCACCTGCGGGAACCGACCGGACAGGGAGCCGGAATCCGCGGCCGACGCGGCGCGGCGGGCACTCGGCGGGGCCGGGTTCCCGGAGTGGCGAATGGGGGGCACGCGGCGTGGGGGGTCGCGGGACGGGGTACCCGCGTGCCATGTCGTCTCGATTCGCCTGGTGTCTCCCGTCCGCCCCGCCCCGGCGCGGGGCGCTCAGCCGCTGGGACCGGAAGGTCTTCCACACGGTCGCGACCCGGCGCTGGCCCGGCGCCGAGCCGGTGCTGCCGCGGTTGAGCCGGGCCGCCGATCACGGGCTGCTCTGGTTCGGCGCGGCGGCCGGGATAGCGGTGCTGGGGCAGGGGGTCCGCGCGCGGCGCGCCGCCGTGCGCGGCGGGGCGTCGCTGGCGCTCGCGTCCGCCGTCATCAACACCGTCGGCAAGCGGTCGGTGCGCCGGGACCGGCCGCTGCTCGACACGGTCCCGGTGATCCGGCGGCTGAAGCGGCAGCCGTTCACCACGTCGTTCCCCTCCGGGCACGCGGCCTCGGCCGCCGCGTTCACGGCGGGTGTCGCCCTGGAGTCACGGAGCTGGGGGGCGCTGGTCGCCCCGGTGGCGGCGTCGGTGGCCTTCTCCCGTGTCTACACAGGGGTGCACTATCCGAGCGATGTGCTGGTGGGCGCGGCCCTGGGGGTGGGCGCGGCCTTCGTGCTGCGGGAGCTGGTGCCGACCCGCGACCGGCTCCCGCCGCCCGGCCGACCGGTGTCGGCGGCGCCCGCGCTGCCCCGGGGCGAGGGTCTGGTGGTCGTGGTCAACCGGCGGGCCGGATCGGCGGATTCGGTCGCCGCGGTGCGGGAGGCGCTGCCGCTCGCCGAGGTGGTCGAGTGCGGCCCGGACACCCTGCGGGCGGAGTTGGAACGGGCGGCCCCGCGGGCGCGGGCCCTCGGGGTCCTCGGCGGCGACGGCACCATCAACCTCGCCGCCGCGACCGCCGTCGAACGGGACCTTCCGCTGGCGGTGTTCCCGGGCGGGACCTTCAACCACTTCGCGTACGACCTGGGGGTGGAGACGGTGGCGGACACCTGCCGGGCGGTGGCCGACGGCTGTGCCGTCCGGGTCGACCTGGGCCGCTTCACCCCGGGCCCGGGCCCGGATGCCGACGAGGACGGTCCGCCCGGGTACTTCCTCAACACCTTCAGCCTGGGCGTGTACCCCGAACTGGTGCACATCCGCGAGCACTGGTCCCCCCGGGTCGGCGGCTGGCCCGCCGGGGTGCTGGCGGCGCTCCGGGTGCTGCGCCACGGCCGCCCCCTCCGGGCCGTGGTCCAGGGCCGGTCGCGGCCCCTGTGGCTGCTGTTCGCCGGGAACGGGATCTACCGGCCGGTGGGCCCGACCCCGGGGCACCGGGACGACCTCGCCGACGGGCTCCTCGACGTACGGGTGGTGCACGGGGGCCGGCTGCCCGGACTGCGGCTCCTCGCGGCGGCGCTCGCCGGTCCGCTGAGCCGGTCCCCCGTCCACGCCGCCGAGCGGCTGCGCACCGTGCGCATCGACGGTCTGGCGCCGGGCACCCCGCTGGCGTACGACGGGGAGGTGGTCCCCGCCCCGCCCCGGCTGACGCTGGACAAGGCGCGGGAGGCGCTGACGGTCTACCGCCCGAGGACTCTGCGCTGAGTCGCTGTCCACGGAGTGGTATCCACATGACAAGACAGATGGTCTCACTATATGAATGAACCTCCGTGCTCCCGGACGAGAGGCAGAGCCGTCATGCGCCAGGAAACCGCCGTCTACACCCATGGCCACCACCCGTCGGTGCTCCGCTCCCACACCTGGCGCACAGCGGCCAACTCCGCCGCCTACCTCCTCGGCGAGCTGAGTGAACTGCCCCCCGACGCACGGGTCCTGGACATCGGGTGCGGCCCCGGGACCATCACCGCCGATCTGGCCGCGCTGGTGCCCCACGGCCGGGTCACGGGGGTCGACCGGGACCCCGGGGTGGTGGAACGGGCCCGGGCGCACGCCGCCGGACGCGGGCTGGCCAACGCCGACTTCGCCGTGGCCGACGTCAACGCGCTGGACCACCCGGACGGCTCCTTCGACGTCGTCCACGCCCATCAGGTGCTCCAGCACCTGGCCGACCCGGTGCACGCCCTGCGCGAGATGCGCCGGGTGTGCCGCCCCGGCGGCGTCGTCGCCGTACGGGACGCGGACTACGGCGCGTTCGCCTGGTTCCCCGAGGTCCCGGCCCTCGACACCTGGCTCGCGCTGTACCGGCGGGTGGCACGGGCGAACGGCGGGGAGCCCGACGCGGGCCGCCGACTGCTGTCCTGGGCGCGCGCCGCGGGCTTCACCGATATCACCGCCACCGCCGCCACCTGGTGTTTCGCGACGCCGGACGACCGCGCGTGGTGGAGCGGGCTGTGGGCGGAGCGCACCGTGTCGTCCCAGTACGCCACGGTCGCGGTCGCGGGCGGGCACACCACGGCGGACGGGCTCGCCGCCCTCGCGGACGGCTGGCGGGAGTGGAGCGCACAGGACGACGCCTGGTTCCTGGTGCCCCACGGCGAACTCCTCTGCCGGGTCTGATCCGGCCCGGACCGCCCGCCCGTCCCCCGTCGGCCCTCGTCGGCCCTCGTCGGCCGAACACCGTCCGGCCGCCGGGGGACCGCCCACCGCCGTTCAGCCGCCCGGGACGGGCGCATTGACGAATCGTCACTCCCCGCCAGGGTCACAGCACTTCGGGTGACCGTGGGCGCCGGTGCGAACTAGGCTCGCCCCATGGAGATCCTCGGAACCACCTTGCGTATCTGTGTCGACGACCTGGACGCCGCCGCCGCGGTCTACGAGCGGATCACCGGAAGGACCCCGCAGCGCTATGAGCGCGGCGGGGTCCAGGTCGCCGCCGTCGGCTGTTTTCTGCTGATGAGCGGGGACGAGGCGGAGATCGAGGTGCTGCGCAAGGTGACCGCGACGATCGCGGTCGCCGATGTGGACGAGGCGTGCGAGACCCTCGGCGCGGTCGGGGCGCGGATCATCGCGGGCCCGGTGCCGACCCCGGCGGGGCGCAATCTGATCGCGGTGCACCCCGACGGCTCGATCTTCGAGTACGTCGACCGCAAACCGGCCGTTCAGCCCCCGTCCGCCGCCGCGGGCCGCATCCGGTAGTCGTACCCGTCCGGCAGCGGCTCGTCATCCGTCACCGCCGCCCACACCGTCTCCAGCTCCCGTGAGCCCTCCCGGAGGTCCGCGACCTCGAACCCCTCGTCGAAGACGGCCCTGGCCGCCCCGCGCTTCCCCTCGGCCAGCAGCAGCCGGGCGTGGAGCAGCCGGAACCGCCCGCGCCGCTGGACCTCCGGGGGCAGCCGGTCCCACACCGCGCGGGCGTCGGCGGGGCGCCCGGTGCGCAGCAGGCTCTCGGCCGCCTCCCGGCCGAGGGCGGTCGTGACCGCAGCCCAGGCCCCGTCCCCGCCCCCGTCCCCGTCGGCGTGTTCCCCCCGCCCCCGGTGTTCGCGGCGTTCACGGCGTTCGCGGCAGAGGTCGTCGAAGGACTCCAGCCAGCGGTCGGCCGCCCGCCGGGGGTGGCCGCCCTCCTCGTCCGCGAAGGCGAGGGCGCGCAGTAGCGGCCACCGGGAGCGCGCGAGCACAAGTCCGCGCTCCCAGCTCCGGACCGCCTGGGCGCGGTCCCCCGCGTGCCACTGCGCGACGCCGAGGTGGTACTCGGTGAGGGCGTCGGCGGGCGCGGTCTCCAGCATGTCGCGCCAGTGCGGCGCGACCAGGGAGGGACCCGGCGGGCCCGGCTCGCCGTCGGAGGCGGGCAGGGCTCCGGTGGTCAGCAGGGTGTGCCAGGCGGCCTGCTCCGCGCCGAGCGTGGAGGGGTCGAACGGGGTGCCCGGCAGCTCCACGCCGGAGCGGAGCTGTTCGAGCGCGCCCCAGCCGGAGCCGGTGGCCAGCGTGCGGACCGGCGCGCGGTCGGCGGTGGCGAGCCAGGTCCGGTGGGCGGCGTCCACGGCCGCCCGCGGCAGTGCGGCGGCGAGCCGCGACTCGACCTCGGCGCAGGCGGCGGGCCAGTTGTCGCCGTGCACGGTGCCGGAGTCCGCGGTGAGCGGTCCGTAGCACTCCAGCCAGCTCAGTTCGGCGCCCTCCGCGAGCCTGAGGTGTTCGAGCTGGGTACGGGCGAGCCCGGCCTGGATCTCGGCGTATCCGGTGGTGCCGGGCTCGGTCAGCCAGCTCTGCCAGCGCCTGCCGCCGCGGCCGGAGCCCCAGAGGAAGAGCTTGCGTCCGCGCAGGGTGTCGGTGGAGGTCTGGACGAGTCCGCGACCGGAGCCGTCGAGGGCGGCGATCCACTTCCGCCCGGCCGCCGGGATCTCGTAGAAGTAGTCGGCGGGGTTCGCGCCGCGCCGCGGATAGGTGCGGTCCTCGCCCCGGTAGTCCGGTACCGGAACCCGGCGCAGGGTGCGGTCGTAGCCGAAGTGCCAGGCGTCGTCGGCGGGGGCCAGGACACGGGTGGAGGGGTGTTCCTCGACAGCGGTGTTCGACCACCAGTAGAGGGGGACGGCCCGCTCGTGCGGGTTGCGCACCCGGACGCCGACATGGAGGAAGGCCGAGTCGGCGGGCAGCCACAGGTCGACCTGGAACGGCAGGTCGCGCAGCCGCTCCCACTCCCACAGCCGCACCATCTCGCCGCCGTCGGGGGCGGGGACGACGGCCGCGTGCAGCGGTGCCATCGTCAGGGTGGTGTGGCCGGTGGTGCCGATGTTCCACTCGATGCCGCCGGAGCACCAGGCGCCGTTGAGGGCGAAGGCGGCGGGCTGGACGACGGGGTTGCGGTAGACGAGTTCCCGTCCGGTGGGCTTGTGGTGGAGGGAGTGGACCCGGCCGCCGAGGCCGGGCAGCACGGTGACGCGGAGGTGGGGGTTCTCGATGACGATCGCGTCATGGCGGGCGGGGACGCGTTCCCGCCCGTAGCCGTCGAGGAGGCGGACCGGCAGCACGGTGCGCGGCGGCTCGTGCCCGAGCTGCCGGGCCATCTCGCGCGGCAGCTCCCTCCTGGTGCGTTCGTCGACGTGGTGGAGGGTGCGGACGGGCCCCAGCGCGGGCAGCGGATTGGCGGCGCCCAGCGGGGCGGTGGGCAGGGTCAGCACGGTGCGGCGCACGGTCGTGACCAAGGCGGCCTCGCTTCACTCTCCGGGGCCGCGGCCCGGGTGGGCGGCCCGGGGCCCATGGAACAGGCTCGATGCCATGGCGCACAGGGGCCCGGCGTGTCACCGTTCGGCAAAGTCGCCGGAACCGGAACCAGGACCAGAGCCGGAACCGGAACCAGAGCGCGAGCGGGAGCCGGAGCGCGAGCCGGGCGCGGCGACCGGGACCGGACCGACGGCGGGGCCCGGACCGACGCCGGGGCCGGGGCCGGGGTCAAGGCCGGGGCCGGTCATCAGTTCGGTGGTGATCGCCCAGCGCTCGTGGTCCCGCCAGGCCCCGTCGATGTGGAGGAAGGCGGGCGAGAAGCCTTCGAGCCGGAAGCCCGCCCCGCGCACCAGCGCGATCGACGCGGCGTTGCCCGGCTGGACATTGGCTTCGAGGCGGTGCAGCCCCAGCGGTCCGAAGGCGTGTCGCAGCACCAGCCCCAGGCCCTCGCGCATCAGCCCGCGCCCGGCCGCGTGGGCGAAGATCCCATAGCCGAGCGCACCGCAGCGGAAGGCGCCGTGGACGATGTTGTTGATGTTGACAAAGCCCGCGATCCGGCCCGACGTCCGCTCGCGGAGCAGGAATCCGGCCCTCGCGGGGTCCTCGATCAGCCGCCCCGCGTAGGCGGTGTACGCGTCCTCGGTGAGCGGCGGGAAGAGCCAGGGCCGGTGGAGCGTGGTGCTCGCCCGGGCCGCCGCCGTGAATTCGTCCCCGTCGGCGAGGGTGAACGGGCACAGCGCGACCCGGGGCCCCACGGCGGGCCGGGACGGAGCACCCGGGGCGGCGGCCGAGTCGTACGAGGCGGATGAGACACACGGGACGGGGTGCTCGGGCATCGGCCCAGGCTAGGTCATCGCTCCCCACCGGGGGCGGAGGGCCGGTCCGCGGGGCCGGGTCCCGGGGAGGACCGCCCCGCCCGTGGCCAGGTCCCCGTCGGCGGCCTCCGGCAGCAAGGTCTCCGTCAGCGGGTCTCCGTCAGCGGTCCTCCTCAGCGGTCGCGGCGGCGGAAGACATAGCCGCCGCAGAGCGCGCCGATGACGAACATCGCGAGCAGGGCGAGATAGAGCGGCATGGTCACGACCGGGATGAGCACCCGGATACGGACCTCCCGGGTGTTCTCGAAGATGAAGACGATCGCCAGGGCGGCGAGCACGGTGACGGCGATCCGGCCGGGCGTGAACCAGTCCCTGGCCCCACCGCTCGTCCGCGCCCTTCGTGCACCCCTCGGCGTGTCCTTGGCACTCATGGGACCAGAATGGGCCGCGGTCCCGCCGGGGGTGCGGTGGAACGGGCCGTACGGGTGAGGCGCTGAACGCCGTTTCCCGGCCGTCCCCTCCTTGCTTGTCTGACAAGCTGGCGTGGAGTCAGGCCCGCCGTCGACTCCACCCGCCGGGCCCGGGACCGCGTCCTCGGAGTCAGACAGCGCATCCACAGGAGGAGAACCCGTGGCAGCCAGCCGACCGCGGCGCAGACCGGTCGTCGCCCTGTACGAGCGGATCGCCGACGCCGTCCACGACGGCACCTACCCACCCGGGTCGACCCTGCCGTCCGAGCCCCGGCTCGCCGCCGAACTGGGGGTGAGCAGACCCGCGCTGCGCGAGGCGCTGCTGCTGCTCCAGGAGGACGGGCTGGTCACGGTGCGGCGGGGAGTGGGCAGGACCGTCAGCCCGAGTCCGCCCCGGCGCGGCTACGAGCGGCTGAGGCCGCTGGAGGAACTGCTGGCCGGCGGCGGCACCGTCGCGGTGCGCGCGCTGCTGCGGGCGGTCGAGGAGCCCACCGACTTCACCACCCAGCATCTGCACGCCCCCGCCGGGGCCGAGCTGGCCTTCTGGGAGTCGGTGCTCACCGCGCAGGGCGCGGCGGCGGTGCTGAGCCAGGAGTGGGCGGCCCCCGCCGAGGTGCTGCGGGCGGCGCACCCGGCCTTCGCCGAGGCGCTCGGCTCCCCCGGCGCCGGAGCGGGCTCGATGCTGGCGGTCCTGGCCGGGACCGCCCGGGAGGTGGACCTCACCGCGCACAGCCAGGTGAGCGCGACCCTGCTGGGGCGGCGGCGCGGCCGTCAGCTCGACCGGGCGCCCGACACACCCGCCGTGCTGGTCACCCAGGTGGTGCGGGCGGGCGGCACCCCGGTGCTCGCCGCCAAGCACATGCTGCCGACGGGCGCCCCCGCGCTGCCCGTGCTCCAGTCGGGCTGATCTGCGGCGGGTGCCCGTTCCGCACCCCTTCGCCCGGGTCCGCCGGGCCCGGGCGGGACCGGCGCCCGCCCGGCGCGGCGGGGCCGGTCGGTGCATGCCCCGGGTGTGCCGTACACTCCCGGGGCATGCACTTGTCTGACATCCTCCGCGCACCCAAGGCCGTTCTTCACGACCACCTCGACGGGGGACTGCGCCCCGCCACCATCATCGAACTGGCCCGGGAGCACGGCTACGACAAGCTGCCCACCGAGGACCCCGCCGCGCTCGGCGTCTGGTTCCGGGAGGCGGCCGACTCGGGTTCCCTGGAACGCTATCTGGAGACCTTCGCCCACACCTGCGCGGTGATGCAGACCCGTGAGGCGCTGGAGCGGGTGGCCGCCGAGTGCGCCGAGGACCTGGCCGAGGACGGTGTCGTCTACGCCGAGGTCCGCTACGCCCCCGAGCAGCACCAGGAGCGCGGGCTCACCCTGGACGAGGTCGTCGAGGCCGTGAACGCGGGCTTCCGCGAGGGCGAGCGCCGGGCCGGGGGCCGGATCACGGTCCGCACGCTGCTCACCGGGATGCGCCACACCGACCGCTCCGCCGAGATAGCCGAACTGACCGTGGCCCACCGCGACCGCGGGGTCGCGGGCTTCGACATCGCGGGCGGCGAGATCGGCAACCCGCCCGCCCGCCATCTGGCGGCCTTCCAGCATCTGAAGCGGCACAACTGCCACTTCACCATTCACGCGGGCGAGGCCGTGGGCGCCGAGTCGGTCCACGAGGCGGTGCAGGTCTGCGGCGCCGAACGGATCGGGCACGGCGTGCGGATCACGGACGACATCACCGTGCACGAGGACGGCACCGCGACCCTGGGCCACCTCGCGGCCTATGTCCGGGACAACGGCATCCCCCTGGAGGTCTGCCCGACCTCCAACCTCCAGACCGGCGCCGCGAAGGACTACGCGACGCACCCGATCGACCTGCTGCGCCGCCTCGGTTTCCGGATCACGCTCAACACGGACAACCGGCTGGTGTCGGGCACCACGATGAGCCGTGAGTTCGCGCACATGGTGGAGGCGTTCGGCTATGGCGCCGAGGTCTTCGAGGAGTTCACGGTCGCGGCGGTCGAGTCGGCCTTCCTGCCGCTGCCGGAGCGGCGGCGGCTGATCGACGAGGTGATCCGCCCCGGGTACGCGGCCCTGCGCCGGGGCTGAGCCCGCGCGGCCGGCCCGCTCCCCCGCCACGGGGGGGGGCGGGCCGTCCGCACACCCGGCGAACACCGGCGCTGCGGGCACCGGGTCGCTGCCTCATGGGCACCACCGCCGCAGGGGCAGGGGCAGGGGCACCTGAGCCACCGCCTCACGGGCGCCCGGGTCGCAGCGGCGCGGACGCCGGGGTCACAGCAGCGCGGGCCGCTCCAGCGTCACGGTGCCCGCGTCCGCGTCCAGCACGGCCGGGGCGCCCAGCGGCACCGTCAGATTGACCTCGCCGTGGCCGAAGCCCAGCTCCTCCACGACCGGCACGCCCAGCCCGCCGAGCCGGTCCCGCAGCACCTCCCGGATGCCGTCCTCGTAGGGGCCGCACTCCGCCCAGGAGCCGAGGGCCACGCCGGTCACCCCGTCGAGCAGACCGCCCCGGAGGAGCTGGGTGAGGATACGGTCCAGCCGGTAGTCCTCCTCCCCCACGTCCTCCAGGAAGAGCAGCCCGCCCGCGGCCGACGAGCGGGCCTTCTCCGTGCCCAGCTCGGCGGCGAGCAGACTGGCGCAGCCGCCGAAGGTGATCCCCCGGGCCCGGCCCGGTATCAGCGGCCGGGCCGTGTCCGACGCGATGACCCGCACCGACTCCGGTTCGAAGAGGGTGGCCCGCAGATGCTCGCGGGTGGTCTCGTCCTTGAGGAAGCCGAGGGTGCCGATCATCGGACCGTGCAGGGTGGCGAGCCCCATCCGGGCGGCGAACGCCTCGTGGAGCACGGTGACATCGCTGAAGCCGACGAAGACCTTCGGGCCCGCGGCCCGGATGGAGCCCCAGTCCAGCCGGTCCACCATGCGCTGGGCGCCGTAGCCGCCGCGGGCGCAGAGCACGGCGTCGACCGAGGGGTCGCACCACGCCTCGGTGAGGTCCCGGGCGCGGTCGCCGTCGTAGGCGGAGAGATAGCCGAACTGGCGGTGGCCGTCGCGGACATGCGGCGAGACGACGGGGTCGAGGTCCCAGGAGCGCAGGACCGCGAGCCCCTCCTCCAGCCGGTCCTCGGGGACCGGCCCGCAGGGGGCGACGACGGCGACCCGGGCCCCGGGGCGCAGCCGCCGGGGGCGGGTGAGCGGGGTCAGGGTCACGTCCTCAGCTCCAGGGGCGCGAGGTCGGTCCGCTCGATGCCGAAGGTGCGGGCGTAGAGCGCCAGCTCCGCCTCCAGGGCCCGGATCATGGTGTCGGCCCTGCGGAAGCCGTGGCCCTCGCCCTCGAAGGCGATATAGGCGTGCGGAATGCCGTGCTCGGCCGCCGCGGCGAGGAGCCGGTCGCTCTGCACCGGGGGACAGATGGCGTCGTCCAGTCCCTGGAGCAGCAGGAACGGCACGGTGATCCGTTCGGTGTGCGAGAGCGGCGAGCGCTCCCGGTACCGCTCCGGCACCTTCGCCAACTGCCCCACCAGCGACTCCAGATACCTCGATTCAAAATCGTGGGTCTCGCCGGTGGCCCAGCCCAGCAGGTCGAGCACCGGGTAGATGATGGTGCCGCAGGCGTAGACGTCGGTGGTGGTGAGGGAGGCCGCGGTGGTCCAGCCGCCCGCGCTGCCGCCCCGGACGGCCAGCCGCCCGGGGTCGGCGGTGCCCTCCTCGGCGAGGGCGCGGGCGACGGCCGCGCAGTCCTCGACGTCGACCACGCCCCACTGTTCGCGCAGCCGGTTGCGGTACGCGCGGCCGTAGCCGGTGGACCCGCCGTAGTTGACCTCGACGACGCCGATGCCCCGGGAGGTGAAGTAGGCGATCTCCATGTCCAGGACCAGCGGGACCTGCCCGGTGGGGCCGCCGTGCGCCCAGATCGCGTAGGGCGCGGGGGTGCCGTCGGGCGCCCGGTGGGTGGGGCTGTGCGGGGGATAGACATGGGCGTGGATCTCCCGCCCGCCGGGCCCGGTGAAGACCCGCTCATGGGGGTCGGGGAGGAAGGCGGGGTCGACGGAGTCGTGGTGGTGCGCGCCGATGACCCGGGTGTGTCCGGTGCGGGTGTCCAGCTCCACCACCTCGTAGCCGGTGCGGGGGGACGCGGCGACACCGATGACCCGGTCGCCCTGGACGGCGAGGGTGGACGCCCACTCGGTCCACGGCCCGGTGGTGTCGACCAGCTCCCCGGTCTCGGGGTCGAGGATGCCCAGCCGGGTGGAGCCCTTGCCGTGGACGACCGCCAGCAGGCCGTTGTCCAGCGGGTGGAACCACTGGAGGCCGATGCGCCACAGCGGTCCGCCGAACTCCTCCTCCCGTCCGGGGCAGAGCGGGGCGCCGGGCTCGGGGCGGGCGCGGTCCAGCTCGTCCGGCCGGGTGCGGTACGGCGTCCACCAGCCGGTGGCGTCGCCGACGTGCAGCAGGGAGCCGTCGGGCGCCCAGCCGACCTGGCAGATCGACTCCTCGGGCCCGCCGAGGACGGTGCGCGCGCCGGTGAAGGGGCCGGGGCCCTCCGGCACCGCGGCGAGGACCACCTCGGTGCCGTCCCAGGGCATCCGGGGGTGGTCCCAGCCGATCCAGGCGACACGCCGTCCGTCCGGGGAGAGCCGGGGCCCGGTGATGAAGCGGTGGCCTCCGTCGGCCTCCCGGGGGGACAGCTCGCGGACCGCGGACCGGTCCGCGGTGGCGGAGCCGTCCAGCGGCACGGCGGCGATCACCCGGTGGACGTCGGTGGGCGCGGGTCCGGTGAACTCCTCCAGCACCCCCCAGACCTCGCCCCGCTCCAGGTGGAGCGTCAGATCGGCCCAGCGCAGCCCCTCGCCGATGCCGGACACCGGGGTGAGGGGGCGGGGGGCGGCCCCGGGGGTGTCGGGTTCGTACGCGTACAGCCGCTGGTCGGGGAAGTGGACGAAGACCACGAGCGGGGTGCCGTCGGCCCGCGCGGCCCCGGCCCAGGGGTGGCCGCCGTATTCGATGACCCGGCTGCGCACGTTCCACGGCGCGGGCAGCACACTCTCCTCGGTGCCGTCGGCCCGGTGGCGGACCAGCGTCCGCCGTCCGTCCTCGGCGGGGCGCGGGGCGGTCCACCAGACCTCCTCGCCGACCGCGCCGAGGGATTCGGGGCGTCCGTCGTGGGACGCGGCCAGCGCCGCGTCGATGGGCGACGGCCAGGTGCCGTGGGCCGCCGTCGTGAGCGTGTCGTTCACCATGTACGTGTCCCCCTCAGGCAGAGCGCAGATAGTGGTCCAGGACGTGCACACCGAAGTGCAGAGCGTCGACGGGTACGCGTTCGTCGACGCCGTGGAACATCGCGGAGTAGTCGTAGCCGACGGGCAGCCGCAGCGGGGTGAAGCCGTAGCCGGTGATGCCGAGCCGGGAGAACTGCTTCGCGTCGGTGCCGCCCGCCATGGAGAACGGGATGACATGGCCGTCCGGGTCGAAGCGTTCGACGGCGGCGCGGAGCTTGGCGAAGGTCGGGGAGTCGACGGGTGCCTGGAGGGGCACCTCCCGGTGCAGGAACTCCCAGTCGACCCCGGGCCCGGTGAGCAGGTCCAGGGTGCTCGCGAACTCCTCCTCGGTCCCGGGCAGCATCCGGCCGTCGATACAGGCGGTGGCCTGACCCGGGATCACATTGACCTTGTATCCGGCCGCCAGCATCGTCGGGTTGGCGCTGTTGCGCACGGTGGCCTCGACGAGGGCCGCGGCCGGGCCCAGCTTGGCGACGAGCGCGTCCGGGTCGAAGTCCGCGGCGTCGACGTCCACATCGATGTCGTGGAGGGCGGCCAGCTCCCGCAGGGCGGCGCGGACCGTGGGGCTGAGCCGCACCGGCCACTCGTGCTCGCCGATGCGGGCGACGGCGGCGGCGAGCCTGCTCACCGCGTTCTCCCGGTTGACCCGGGAGCCGTGGCCCGCCCGGCCTTCGGCGGTGAGCCGCAGCCAGGCGGTGCCGCGCTCCCCGGCGGCGATCGGGTAGATCGTCATCCCGCCCCCGGCGTGGAACGAGTACGCGCCGGACTCGCTGATGCCCTCGGTGCAGCCCTCGAACAGCTCCGGGTGGTGGTCGGCGAGGAAGCCCGAGCCGTCCTCGGCGCTGGCCTCCTCGTCGGCGGTGTACGCGATGACGATGTCCCGGCGGGGGCGGACGCCCGCACGGGCCCAGGCGCGGACCACGGACAGGACCATCGCGTCCATGTTCTTCATGTCCACGGCGCCGCGGCCCCAGACGACGCCGTCTCTGACCTCCCCGGAGAAGGGGTGTACGGACCAGTCGGCGGGCTCGGCCGGGACCACGTCCAGATGCCCGTGGACGAGCAGGGCGTCGGCCGAGGGGTCGGTGCCCTCGATCCGGGCGACCACATTGGTCCGTCCGGGGGTGCGCTCCAGCAGGACGGGGTCGAGCCCGGCGGCGGCGAGCCGTTCGGCCGTGTACTCGGCGGCGGGCCGCTCCCGGCAGTCCCCGCCGCCGCGGTTGGTGGTGTCGATGCGGATCAGCTCGGAGGTGAACGTCACCACCTCGTCCAGGGCGGTCCGGTCGACGGGGCTGTGCCCCTCGGAGAACTGCTGCTCAGCCATACTGCTCCTCCACGGCGGCGGAGACGATCGTGGTCACGGCCTTGAAGGTGCGGATCGCCTCGTACATGGTCGGGCTGGTGTACGAGGTCCGGCGCTCACCGGCGCGCGCCACGCCCGGTACCACGGTCGCGGCGGCGGCCAGGTGCTCCGCGTCGTACTCCAGCTCCATCGTGAAGGGGCCGCCCCGCACCGGCTCGTGGCGCACGGCGAGGGCGGCGGCCTCCCGGGCGGCGGCGCGGATGTCGGCCGCCGTACGGGCGGGGGTGCGGCAGACGGCCGCGTACCGCGAGACATGGTCCTTGACGGCCACCGTACGGGCGGCGGGCGCGTACCCCTGGGCGTCCACGCAGGTCAGATCGTCCCCGGTGACGAGGACGACGGGGACGCCGTACTCGGCGACCACCTGGGCGTTCAGCAGGCCCTCGCTGGCGCGGACGCCGTTCAGCCAGACGCCGGTGAGCTGGTTGGCGAGATAGGTGTGGGCGAGCACACCCTCCGCGCCCGCGCCCGTGTGGTAGCCGACGAAGGCGATGCCGTCCACGTCGCCGTGCTGCACGCCCTCGACCATGGAGAGCGACTTGTGCCGGCCCGTCAGCATCTCGATCCGCTCGTCCAACTCCTCGAGCAGCAGATTCCGCATGCTCCAGTGGGCCTCGTTGACCAGGACGGCGTCGGCGCCCCCGTCGAAGAAACCGAGCGCCGCCGCGTTCACATCGGAAGTGAACATCGACCGGCAGCGCTCCCACTGGGGAGTGCCCGGGAGCACGTCGGCCGGCCAGGTGACGCCGGTGGCGCCTTCCATGTCGGCGCTGATCAGGATCTTCATCGGCTCACTGTAACCCTCCCGCCCCCGGTGGCCGAGGGCCTGTGGACAACCTCCCACGGCCGCCCCCGGCCGCTCTCAGCGGGCCGCCAGGCGGCGCTCCAGATGGATTCCGGTGAACACCGCGACCTTGGCGCGCAGCACCCAGGGGTCGAACGGTTTGCCGATGTAGTCGACGGCCCCGGCGGCGTAGCCGCGCGCGGAGTGCTCGGGGTCGTCGCCCATCGCCGTCAGGAAGATGATCGGCACATCCCGGTTGCGGTGGCGGCGTTTGATGTGGGCGGCGGTCTCGTAACCGTCCATCTGCGGCATCTGGACGTCCATGAGGATGACCGCGAAGTCGTCGTGGTCGAGGAGCGCCCGCAGCGCCTCACGGCCCGAGGAGACGGCCATCAGCTCCTGCCCGAGTCCGGCGAGGACGGCCGTCATGGCCAGCAGGTTGTCCGGCTGGTCGTCCACGATCAGCACCTTGGGCAGGGTGTGCGCGCCGTGCCCTGGGCAGGGGGCGACGGCGGGCAGCCCCACGCCCCGGCGGGCCCGTTCGACGGATTCCAGCTGGCGTTCGAGGAGGGTGCAGCGCTCCTCGGCCTGGTCCCTGCGGCGCCGGGTGGCGTCGAGGTCGGCGGTGAGCCGGGTGACCTCGTCGCGGAGGGTGTCGCGTTCGTGCAGCAGGGCGGTGAGGTCGGGGGAGGCGTCGGCGAGCCGGTCGGCGCGCTCCCGTTCGGCGTGCCACTCGGCTTCGAGCTGGCTGAGCCGTACCTCCAGGTCGGCGATCTGGTGCCGGCGGTCGAGCAGCGCCTCGCCGAGGACGTCCTCGCGCACGGTGGATCGGCGGGAGTCCCGGTCGGCGTCGGCGAGCTGCTGCTCCAGCACCTCGACGGCGTGCTGCGGGGAGGTCCCGGCCTCGACGGCGGCGCGGTGCAGGCCGCGTATCAGCTCGATGGCCTCGGGGGTGGCGGCGGTGCCCCGGTGTTCGGCGAGGTCGGTGAAGAGGTCCATCACCACCTCCCAGGGCGGGACGCGGGTGCCGCTGAGGTAGCGGGAGAGGGTGCCCGCGTCCCGGGTGCGCCGGGCGGCGTACCGGCGCACCGAGACGCCGAGTCCGGTGAACAGCTCCCGCAGCGCCTGGGCCAGGGCCCGGGACGGGCCGCTGAGGTCCTCGGCGAGGGGGCGCAGCTCAGCCATGGCGGCCTCCCGAAGGCCGCCGGGCCGGGGCGGGTGCCGGTATCGGGGCGGGTGCCGAATCCGGTATCGGTGGCGGGGCCGGTGTCGGTGGCGGGGCCGGTCGTTCGCGCCGCGGTGCCTGTCCGGGTTCTCTCACGCCGTCACGCCTCTTCTCCTCGCCCGGCCCCGACGGGCCGCGCCCCACCCCTCCGGTCGGTCCCGGCGGGTGTGCCCCAGCATGGAGGGCGGGGCGGGTGTTGCACCGGACAACCGGTACGACGGCAACGTTGGCAGGCGTTGGCGGCGCGGCACCAGCGTGCTCGGCACCCGGCGGGACGCGCCCGCGCACGGGACGGGCACGGCCCCGCGGAGCGTCGGGGCGGCGCGGTGCGCACGGGACCGCTCGGCGGCACCCGGCCCGGCGAGCGCGGGCGCGCGACCGGGCGGGGCGGGCTGAACCCGGCTGCCGGGCGTGGTGTCCGGGCGGGCCGTCAGTCCTTCCGGCCCAGGACGAGCCACCTCGACGGCAGGGCGATCCGGGAGCCGTCCTGCTCGTACTCGGTGGTCGTCAGGGGCAGTTCGCCCTCGGCCAGCACGGGGAGCCCGGTGGTGTCGAAGAGCGCGGTCAGCTCGCTGTCGGGCAGGGTGCAGGGGGCGACCCCGTGCCGCAGCATCGACTGGAGCTTGGGCGGCGGCCCCTCGGGGGACGTGGCCAGTTCGGTCAGGCGCCGCCCCGCCGCCTCCACGGGCTCCACGACGAAGGCGCGTCCCCGGGCGCCGGTCAGGAGCGTGACGGCGTCGGCGACGGCCTGCCGGTCCCGCTGCTCGGACTGGTGCAGCACACCGCGGACATAGACGTTGCAGTCGCCCGTCTCCTCGCGCAGCCGGGCGATCCCGTCCGTGTCGGCGGCGTCGAGCTGCCGGAACTCGATCGTCCCCAGGGGTGCGGGGCTCTCCCGCCGCCGGGCCAGCCCGATCGCGGCGGCCGACAGGTCGACGCCGAGGACCGCGGGGAAGCGGTCGGCGAGGAAGAGGGTCTGGGTGCCGTTGCCGCAGCCGATGTCGACCAGGGTGAGCCGGTGGTCCTCCACGTGCGGCTCGAAGACGGCGAGATGCAGGGCCACGGTCAGCTCGGGTTCGGTGTCCCAGAGGGCCTCACCACGGGCCCCGGACATCTCGCTCCAGAATCCCTCCCAAGAACCCATATATCCGTCCCTGACACTCATGACCGGCTCCCGAATGTTTGACTTCGCGTCAAGAGCGGTCTATCGCGTGACGGTTCTCATCACAAGCGCCCATGACGGACTTCAGACGGCATTCGCGGGCGAAGGGCGCCCACAGGTGCCACCCCCGGGAGTGACGGGAATCCCGGTCGTACCGGCTCAGCCCCACGACGGGACAGCCGGGGCCGAGCGCCCGCGGGACGATCCGTTCGGCCCCGGGGACACCCACCGCGAGCGCCGGAAGCCTTCGCCCGGCCGGTCCGACCAGGGATACACCCACCGGACCACAACGGCCGGGGACGGCCCGCGGGGGCGCCGCCGCCGGACCCGTCCCCCGGTCCCGGACCGGAGCCGTCGCAGGCCGTGTACATGCCCTCGGGCGCGAGGGCGCCGACGACCGGCAGCGGATCCGGGGGCGGTGCGCCGACGGCGGATCCGGGGGCGGTGCCGAACAGCGTCCGCGCCCCGGCGACCAGCAGGACGCCCCCGCCGTCCACGACGAGAGGGACCCGGTCCGCCACGCTGTGGGGCCCATCCCCTGCGCCGGGGAGCACCGTACGGGGCCGCGCACGGGGCGTGCGCGGCAACGGCCGAAGGGGTGGAACGCCCCGCGCGGACGGCGCGGGGCGGTGTGCGCCGCCCCGTTACTCGCCCGCCGCCCGGGTGACCTCGTCCGCGAGCCGGTCGAGTACCAGATCGTAGATCCGGGCGAGCCCCTTGGGCGCGAACGTGCGCTCGAAGAAGCCGCCGATGCCGGTCGCCCCGTTCCACACGGAAGTGACCACCACCTTGCTGCGCTTCTCCCCCGCCGGAGTGACGGTCCAGGTGGTCACCATGGAGGAGTTGCGGTCCTTCTCGACGAGCTGGCCGTCGGTCGGCTCGGTGACCTCCAGCAGACAGTCCCGCACCCGCTTCTTGGTGGCCTGGAGCTTCCAGTGGACGAGGGTGCCCTCGCCGTCGCCGCCCTCGCGCACCTCGTACTCGCTGAACTGCTCCGGCAGGAGGGTCCCGCGCGTGTTCGTGTAGTCGGCCAGTGTGTCGATCACGGTCTCCGCGTCCGCCGCGATGATCCGCTCCGTCGTGGCCTCGACCTGCGCCATGACTCTTCCTCCAGCAGTCGACTTGTGGGTGGGGGATGCCGTGTCGGCTCCGCTTACCCAACCATCTCGGCCCCGGCCGCCCAAATCCGGGGCACCGGCGCACCGCCGCGCTGCGATCATGGGAACACTTGTTCTATTCTCGGGAAGCCCGTACGACCGAGGAGCGACCATGCGCTGGGACCATCTGGCCGAGAACCCCACCGGAGCCAAGGAGTCCGCCCTCTTCGGCACCTCCGCGGTGACCACCCGGACGTTCGACACCCCGGAGTTCCGGGGCATCACCTTCCACGAGGTACGGGCCCGTTCGATCCTGAACCGGGTACCGCAGGGCTCCCGGACGCCGTTCACCTGGACGGTGAATCCTTACCGGGGCTGCACCCACGCCTGTGTCTACTGCTTCGCCCGCAGGACGCACGGCTATCTGGACCTCGACACCGGGCACGGCTTCGACTCCCAGATCGTCGTCAAGATCAACGCGCCGGAGCTGCTGCGCCGCCAGCTCGCCGCCCCGGGCTGGCAGGGCGCGCATGTGGCGATGGGCACCAATGTGGACTGCTACCAGCGGGGAGAGGGCCGGTACCGGCTGATGCCCGGAATCCTCCAGGCGCTGCGCGACCGCGCCAACCCCTTCTCGATCCTCACCAAGGGCACCCTGATCCTGCGCGATCTGGAGCTGCTGTCCCAGGCGGCCGAGGTGACGGAGGTCGGGGTCTCGGTCTCCGTCGGCTTCGTCGACGACACACTGTGGCGCACCGTCGAGCCCGGCACCCCCTCCCCCGCCCGCCGTCTCGACATCGTGCGCGCGCTGGGCGACCGGGGCATCGGCTGCGGGGTGCTGATGGCGCCGGTGATCCCCTTCCTCGGGGACCACCCGGACCAGCTCCGGGCGACGGTCGGCGCGATCGCCGCCGCCGGGGCGACCTCGGTGACCCCGCTCGCCCTCCATCTGCGCCCCGGCGCGCGGGAGTGGTTCATGTCCTGGCTCCAGCAGCGCCATCCGCAGCTCGTCCGGCGCTACGAGCGGCTGTACGCGGACGGGGCGTACGCCCCCGTGTGGTACCAGCGCCGGATCACCCGGCAGGTGCACGAGCTGGCGGCCGAGTTCGGCATCGGCCCCGCCGGGCCGGGGCTGCCGCGGCGGGCGGCCCGGCGGCCGGAGGCGCCCGGGGACGCGCCCGACCCCGAACGAGGGCCCACCCAGCTCACCCTGCTCTGACGGCGGCGACCGCCCGGCCCCGGCGCGCGGTCACCCGGCGGGGGCGCCCCCGCCCCGCCGCTCCGTGCCCGGTTCGACGGCGGAGCCCTCCCTTTCGTCGAGCGAGATCCAGCGGCGCTCGCCCGTCCCGTAGACGAAGCCCGCCCCGCCCCGGGAACCGCTGGTGCGGAACGGGCGCCCGCCGTCGTCGATCCGGGTCGTGCCCGAGCGGTCGCCGCTGCTCCACTCCAGCTCCAGATACCAGTCGCAGTCGCAGTCCTCCGTGCGCGCGGTGGCGAGCAGCACCTCCGGGTCGTCCGACGAGACCCGGTAGGGGAAGGAGGCCGCCGGGATCTCCCGCTCCATGTCGGCGCCCGCGACCGGCCGGGCGACGGGCCGGGGCCGGTCCAGGTCGACGGCGAACGTCCGCTCGGTCAGCGAGCCGCCGCAGCCCCGGTCCATCCGGAAGGCGTTGTGCGACAGCGGGGCGCGCCAGGCGACGACCCGGACCCGCAGGGCCTGGAGGACGACGGCCCGTTCGCTCCGGCCCTGCACGGTGAAGCGCACCAGGGTCTCCCCTCCGTGCACCGCGCCCAGGGAGTCCGCCCAGGGGCGCGCGTCCGCCTCCGCCGGGGGCGGGGGTACCGAGCCGGGGGCCCGGTCGACGAGATAGGTGTGGTCGCACCCCGCCTGCCAGGCGTGCTGGTCGACGCTCAGCGTGAACGGCGCCGCGCCGCCGGTGTTCGGCCCGGACGGTCCCGTTCCGTCACCGGGGACCGTCCCGCCGGAGGGGGGCGGGGCTCCCGGGCGCCCGGCCGGGACGGTGGCGGAGGGCGCGGGGCCCGCCGGGCGGGAAGCCGTGGGCGCCCCGGAGGGGGTCGTCTCCCCGCCGTCGGGCAGCACGGTCGCGGTGGCGCCCGGGCGCCCGGCGGCGGCCCGGAGTCCGCCGGAAGGGAAGCCGTCGAAAGCCAGCAGGACGGCGAGCAGGACACCGACGGCTCCGACGGCCGCCGAGGCGGCCACGACGGTGGGGCGGCGGTAGGGGGCGGCGGCGGTACGGGGCGCCTCCCCGAGGACGATCGCGGTCTCGCCGCTCTCCCGCCCGGACCCGTCCGGGGGCACGGACACACCGGGCGCGTCCGCCGCTCCGGCGGCCGGGGGCCCGGCCGCCGGAGCTGAGGCCCCGGACGACCCCGCGTCCGCAGTCGACGAGCCGCCGTCCGCCGCCGGAGCCCCCGCCACCGGGGCCCGGAGCCCGGAGGGACCGGCCGAAGCCTCCACCGCCGGAGCCGAACGCCCGGCCGCACCCCCCGGCGGCCGTACGGCCGTTCCCGGCGCCGGAAGCCCGGAAGGACCGGCCGGGCCCGGGGCCTCCGTCGTCGGGGGGCGCGCTCCGCCGCCCCTGGGCAGTGTGCCCGCCGCCTCCTGCCGGAGGGTGCGTTCCGCGTCCGCCAGCATCCAGAGCCGGTGGAGCGCGACCAGGTCGTCCCCCTGGCAGCCGCAGAGCCGGGCGAAGCGCTCCACCGGGGCGAACTCCATCGGCACCGTGTGCCCGGAGCAGTACCGGTGGAGGGTCGACGCGCTGACCCCCACCCGGCGGGCGAGCGCGCCATAGCTGCGCCCCGATGCCTCCCGCAGTTCCCGGAGCCGCAGCGCGAACGCCCGTGTCCCCGTCCCCTGTGCGTGCGCAGCCACCCGTTCCAGCCTTTCCGCCGTGCCGGGGCACCGTTCCACCCCTTTGGACAACCCCACGTCAGAAAGGGTGGGACGGTTCCACCGTGCCGCGGGTGGCCGCGGTGCTTGTCCCACCCCCGGCGGGGTCCGAATGCTGGTGTCCGTTCCATTCGACCGACCCGAACGAGGGGAAGCACGACCATGAACACACTCCGTACCGCCACCGCGTCCGCCGTGGCCGCCGCGCTCGCCGCCGCCTCCCTCGCGATGGCCACCGCCGCCCCCGTCCAGGCGGCACCCGCGCCGAAGCCCGCGTTCCTCACGGCGGAGGAGCTGCCGGTGTCGCACACGCCCTGGACGGCGGGGGCCGTGCGGCCGGGCAC
Source organism: Streptomyces clavuligerus (assembly GCF_005519465.1). Lineage (NCBI taxonomy): Bacteria > Bacillati > Actinomycetota > Actinomycetes > Kitasatosporales > Streptomycetaceae > Streptomyces > Streptomyces clavuligerus. The sequence goes on from NZ_CP027858.1 coordinate 804,765, forward strand.
CTCGGAGGACTTCTGCTACGGCTCCGCCCTGCCCGCGGGCGGCAGCTCCCACCGGGCGTTCCGCACCGAGCTGGACACCTCGGCCGAACAGACGGTCGTCGTCGCCCCGTCCGCCGCGGCGGCGGAGAGGCTCGTCTCCTCGGTCCGCTCCCGGCTCGACGACTGCCTGGAGCGGCTGAAGAGGAAGTACCCGACCATGCGGGGCGAGGAGCGCCGGCACGGCAGGATCGACGTCGAGGAGGGCGCGTACGTCTACAGCCTGGACACCTGGCACCCGGAGGGGGCGACCGACATCGCGCTGTACTCCGTCGGCCGGGACGGCCGCACGGTCACCGTCGTCGGCTGGGGTCGGATGGGCGACTTCCCGGACGCGCCGCTGGAGGAGTTCCGGCGGACCGCCCGTACCTCGGTCGCCAAGCTCCACTGAGCCCGCGCGGCGGCCGGGAGCGCCACCGGACGGTGGCGCTCCCGGGGACGTCAGCCGATCCGGGCGAGCGCCGCCTCCGCGGCGGCCATCAGCCGGGTGTGCGTGCGGGCCAGGGTCAGTACGTCCACCGCCCGGCGGTCGCCGAGGGCTCCCAGCCCCTCCACGCAGGCCAGCGCGACCCTGCCATAGGGGTCCCCGGGGGTCAGCCTGCGGCGGAGCACGGTCGTCAGCGTGGGGACGGACTCGGGGGCGCGCAGCCGGGTGAGCAGCCGGACGGGCACCAGGGCGTAGGCGACCCGGAGTTCGTTGGTGGCGAGCGCGGCGGCGGCGCGCGCGGTCCTGGGGTCGGCGAGTTCGTAGAGGGCGTGGGCGGCGGAGACACAGCGTTCGGGGTCGCGGTGGTTGAGCAGCAGCACCAGCGACTCGAAGGCCCTGGGGTCCCCCGCGCAGCCCAGCCGGAACGCCGCCGTCTCCCGTGCCCACAGGGGGCGTTCCGGTGCGGTGAGGACGGCCGCCAGCTCCTCGTGATCGCCCGTCACCAGCAGCCGTTCGTACGCCTCCGTGCCGCCGGACTCGGCCCGCAACCGCTGGGCCAGGGAGCGTAATTCCTCGTCCATGACGATCAGCCTAGTCACGCGGGCGCCGAGGGCCAGACGGCGACCCAGATCACACCCGTACGGGTATGGCGCGCTCGTTACTGGCCAGTTAAGCTCAAGTGAGCGGGTTACCCCCCGCATCGCTCCGGTGGCCTGGTGACGCAGCCACCGCGAGCGCCGTCGGTTCGGTTCGCAGTACCCGGCGCACAGGCCCTCCGTGTGCCGGTCCCCGGCGTGACCCCGGGACAGGGTCCGCCTCCCGTACGTCCGCACCTCCGCACGCCCTTCCGTACGTCCGACCGCCCGCACCCGCGCCCACCGCGCCCCAGCACGTCCGCGCCCCGCACACACGTGGGTCCGCGGTGCGCGCGTACGCCCCGACACGGCCCGCGGGCACCGCGCCGCCCCGCTCCGTGCCCGGCGCGGGCCCGGCCCGTTCCCGTCTCATCAGTCGTCACTCACCCTGGAGTCCCCCGATGGACACTCCTCTTTCCACCGTCGCCGTCGTCGGCCTCGGCACCATGGGTACCGGGATCGCCGAAGTCCTCGCCCGTTCGGGGCGCACGGTCATCGGTATCGACATCAGCGGCGCCGCCGCCCAGCGGGCCGCCGCCGCGCTCGACGCCGCCACCGCGCGCTCCGTCGACCGGGGCCGGATCGGCGAGGAGGAGCGCACCGCCGTCCTCGCCCGCTTCCGCACCCACCGCGACCTGCGGGCCGCGGCGGCCGCCGATCTGGTGATCGAGGTGGTCAGCGAGTCGTACGCGGTCAAGCGGGCGGTGGTGCGGGAGCTGGACGCCGTGCTGCGGCCCGGCGCGATCGTGGCGACCGGCACCAACGCCCTGTCGGTGACCCGGCTGGCCGCCGAATCCGCGCACCCCGAGCGGGTGGTGGGCATGCACTTCTTCAACCCGGCCCCGGCGATGCGGCTCGTGGAGATCGTCTCCTCGGTGCTGACCGCCCCCGCCGTCGTCGAGGCCGTCACCGCGCTCGCCCGCGCGCTGGGCAAGGAGCCGGTCGCGGCCGGGGACCGGCCCGGATTCGTCGCGGACGGCCTGCTCTTCGGCTATCTCAACCAGGCGGCGGCCATGTACGAGTCGGCGTACGCCTCCCGGGAGGACATCGACGCGGCGATGCGGCTGGGGTGCGGGCTGCCGATGGGCCCGCTGACCCTGCTCGACCTGATCGGCCTCGACACCGCCCGGACCGTCCTGGAGGCGCTGTACGCGGAGTCCGGGGACCGGCTGCACGCCCCGGCCCCGGTGCTCCGGCAGCTCAGCGACGCCGGTCTGACCGGGCGCAAGGCGGGGCGCGGCTTCTACACCTACACCGGTCCCGGCAGCGGCGGGACGGTGCCCGACCGGCTCACCCCCCGGCCGTCGCACCGGCTCGCGACGGGCCGTGAGGTGCGGACGGTGGGGATCGCGGGCTCGGGCACGATGGCGAGCGGCATCGCCGAGGTGTTCGCCCGGTCCGGCTACCGGGTGGTCCTCGCGGCCCGTTCCCCGGCCCGGGCCCGGGACGCCAGGGACCGCGTCGCGCGGTCCCTGGCCCGTTCGGTGGCGAAGGGCCGCACCACGGCGGAGGCGGCGGAGGGGACGCTGGAGCGGATCGACCCCGCGGGCGCGCTCGACGCGTTCGCCGACGTGGATCTCGCGCTGGAGGCGGTGGTCGAGGACCTGGAGGTCAAGCGGGGGCTCTTCGCCGAGCTGGACGCGGTGTGCCGCCCCGGCGCGGTCCTCGCGACCACCACGTCCTCGCTTCCGGTGGTGGTCTGCGCGCGGGCCACCTCCCGCCCCGAGGACGTCGTCGGGATGCACTTCTTCAACCCGGCCCCGGTGATGAAGCTGGTGGAGATCGTCCGGACGGTGCTGACGGCGGACGAGGCGCACGCCACCGCGCGCGCGGTGACGGCCACCCTCAAGAAGCATCCGGTGGACTGCGGCGACCGGGCCGGATTCATCGTCAACGCGCTGCTGTTCCCGTATCTCAACAACGCGGTGAAGCTGGTCGAGAACCACTACGCCTCGCCGGACGAGGTCGACGCGGCGATGCGGCTGGGCGGCGGCTATCCGATGGGGCCGTTCGAGCTGCTGGACACGGTGGGGCTCGATGTGTCGCTGACGATCGAGAAGGTGCTGCACCAGGAGTTCCGCGAGCCGGGTCTGGCTCCGGCCCCGCTGCTGGAGCGGCTGGTGGCCGCCGGCTGTCTGGGCCGCAAGACCGGGCGCGGCTTCCGCGAACATGCCGGGCGCTGACCGGCCCCCGGCACCCGGCTCCGGGGCGGATTCCGCTCCGGAGCCCGGGCACCCGCCGGGCCCCGGGACCGACCGCACACCCGCCACCGGACCCACCCCCATGCCGGGTTCCGGTTCGGGCCGGGGAAAGGACCCCCGGGCGCGGCCGTCCGACGGGCCCGGCGGGGTTCACCCGACCGGGCGCCGCGGCCCGGGGCCCGCGAGTGCCGGTGAACGGCCTGCCACGGACCGGTACGGGGACCACCCGCAGGCGCGCTCTCCTGCGCCGATGCAGTACGTTCGGGTCATGCCCCAGCCCGCCAAGGCCCCCCGCCCGAAGACCACCGCCGACGTTCCCGAGAGCGCCGCGGGCACCCGCGCCGCCGCCCAGCGGCTGAAGATGCGCCGCGAACTGGCGGCGGCGGCGATGGAGCTGTTCGCGACCAAGGGGTACGAGGCGACGACCGTCGACGAGATCGCGGCGGCCGCCGGGGTGGCCCGGCGCACCTTCTTCCGCCACTTCCGCTCCAAGGAAGAGGCCATCTTCCCGGACCACGACGACACCCTCGTCCGGGCCGAGGCGGTACTCAACGCGGCGCCCGCCCATGAGCAGCCGCTGGACACCGTGTGCCGGGGCATCAAGGAAGTGATGCGGATGTACGCGTCGTCCCCCGCGGTCTCCGTGGAGCGGTACCGGCTCACCCGTGAGGTGCCCACGCTGAGGGAGCGCGAGATCGCCTCCGTGGCCCGGTACGAGCGGCTGTTCACCCGCTATCTGCTGGGGCACTTCGACGAGCGCGACCACCACGACGGCAACGACGATCCGCTGCTGGCCGAGGTGGCGGCGTCCGCGGTGGTCACCGCGCACAACCATGTGCTGCGGCGCTGGCTGCGGGCGGGCGGCGAGGGCGATGTGGAGACGCAGCTCGACCACGCGTTCGCGATCGTCCGGGAGACCTTCGGCCGGGGGATCGGCGCGGGCCGTCCCCGGGGCGAGGAGGAGACCACGGCGCCCGCCGCCACCACGACCGCCGCCGCGGCCCCCGAACCGGTGGCGTTCACCGCGGTCCCGGCGGGGCCGGACGAGGTCCTCGTCGCGGTGGCCCGCACGGACGCGCCGCTGGACGATGTGATGCGGACGATCGAGCGCGCCCTCCAGGCACACCGCGCCTGACCGGCGTCCCGCCCCGGCCGGGACCGGTATCCGCCCAAAGCGGGCGGGTCCGGACGGGGCACCCCCTCCACCAGGACCGGAAGCCATGCGTCCGGGGACCCGCGCCCTCCCCCGTTCCTCGCATACAGCCCATTCAGCTCATTCGACCCGTCCGGGGCGATCGGTGCCGCCGATGGGCGGCACACGCTCCGTCCGATCGGCCCGCCAGCCACCGTGATCAACACGATGGCCCATAAACATAGGCTCCAATCCCCCGATGTTTACTTCCACTTGACGCACCATGGGCCGCTTCTTACGCTCCACACCGTTCAGTCATCGGATCACTGTGCACGTCCTTGGACGGAGTTGATCAGCCGTGTCCGTGAGCAGGCGTGGATTTCTGGGACAGGTGGCCGCCGGGGCGGCATGCGGTACGGCCGGCGGGGTCGCGGTCGGCGGGATGGCGGTGGGCACCGCGTCGCCCGCCCTGGCCGCACCCGCCACGGAGCAGCGCGCGGGCCCCGTGCGCGGGATGCGGACCGACCAGGAGTGGGAGTACTTCCTCGCCGGTCAGGACCTGATCTGGAAGCGGCTCCCCCGCACCTGGTACGAGGGGCCCTTCCTCGGCAACGGGCTGCTGGGCTCGATCGCCTACGCCGAACCGGGGGAGAACGCCCTCCGTTTCACCGTCCACCACAGCGAAGTCCAGGACCACCGGCCGCAGTTCGGCAACGAGTGGGGCGTGGCCCGGCTGCCCGTCGGCAATCTGGTGCTCACCCCGGTGGGGACCATCACCGGCGCCGACCTCCGGCTCGACCTCTGGAACGCCGAGATCAGCGGCATGATCACCACCGATCGCGGCACCCTGCGGCTGCGTGCCCTCGTCCACAACGACCGGACGCTGCTGGTGGTGACCGTCCGCCCGAGCAAGGGCGAGGAGGGCTTTCGCTGGGAGTTCCGCCCGTCCCCCGCGATCAGCCCCCGGATCGTGCGCGAGGACCCGCCGAAGACCTTCCCGCCCAACCCGCCGCCCGTCACCCGGCAGGAGGACGGCCTCACCGTCGTCACCCAGGCCCTGTACGCGGGCGGGCAGACGGCCACCGCCCACCGCGAGCGCCGCCGGGGCCGTGAGCGCACCTTCCTGCTCGGCGTGGCCCACTCCCATCCGGCCACGGACGCGGAGCAGCGGGTGACGGCGGCCGTCCGCAGGGCCGCCGCGCTGCCCGCGACCGCGCTGCGGCGCACCCACCGCGACTGGTGGCACCGGTTCTACCGGAAGAGCTTCCTGTCCGTACCCGATCAACTGCTCCAGAGCTTCTACTGGATTCAGCTCTACAAGCTGGGCAGCGCGGCCCGCGCCTCCGCGCCGGTGATGGCGACCACCGGCCCCTGGCTGGAGCCGACCCCCTGGCCGAGCGTGTGGTGGAACCTCAACGCCCAGCTGGAGTACTGGCCCGTCTACGGCTCCAACCATCTGGAGCTGGACGCGATCCCGCGCACCCTCGCCGAGAACACCGACATCCTGATCGGCGCGCTCCGCGAGCCCTATCGGCACGACTCGGCGGGGCTGCGGCGCTCCACCGACGCCCAGTGCGACGACGCGGGGTTCGTGGGGGTGCCCGGGGTCGGCGACCCGGAGGTGGGCGATCTCCCCTGGGCGCTGCACAATGTCTGGCTGACCTACCGCCACACCCTGGACCGGCGGGTGCTGGAGGACGTCCTCTACCCGCTGCTGCGCCGTTCCACCAACTACTATCTGCACTTCCTCACCACCGGGGCGGACGGCCGGCTCCATCTGCCGAAGACCTTCTCGCCCGAGTACGGCAGCGCGCCCGACTGCAACTACGACCTGGCGCTGATCCGCTGGAGCTGCGCCACCCTGCTGGAGACGGTGCGGCTGCTGAAGCGGTCCGATCCGCTGGAGTCGCGCTGGCGCGAGGTGCTGGAGAAGCTGACCGACCACCCGGTGGACGAGAAGGGGTTCATGGTCGGGGCGGGGGTGCCCTTCGCCAAGTCGCACCGGCACTACTCGCACCTGCTCGCCGTCTACCCGCTCCATCTGATCAACTGGGACCAGCCGGAGCACCGCGATCTGATCGCCCGTTCGCTCCAGCACTGGATCGGCTTCGAGGGCGCGCTGCGCGGCTACAGCTTCACCGGCGCCGCGTCCATCGCCGCCCAGATGGGCCGGGGCGACGAGGCCCTGCGCCATCTGCGGGAGCTGGTGGCCCGGTTCATCCAGCCGAACACCATGTACTACGAGGCCGGGCCGGTGATCGAGACCCCGCTGTCGGGGGCGATGACCCTGCACGACATGGTCTGCCAGAGCTGGGGCGGAACGGTGCGGATCTTCCCCGGGGTGCCGGCCGAGTGGGCGGACGTGACGCTCCACGACTTCAGGACCGAGGGGGCGTTCCTGGTCAGCGCGGTGCGCCGGGGCGGTGCGACCCGCTGGGTGCGCGTCCGTGAGGCGGGCGCGCCGCCGGGACGGATCGCCGGGGAGCGGGAGCACTGCCGGGTGCGGCACTCCATCGCGGGCCCGGTGACGGTCTCGGGGGTCGGGGGACCGGCCCCGGTCTGGCGCGAGCTGGGCGGCGGCGAGGTGGAACTGGAGCTGGGCCGCCGGGCCCAGGCCGTGATCCATCCGGCGGGCACCCGGCCCGACCTCACCGTGGAGCCGGTGCGGATCACCAGGCCCGCCGAGCCCTGGGGGCTGCCTCCGCTCGGCCCGACGGGCGGGGTGACCCCGGTGGATCTGGCGGCCCACTTCGACAACGACGCCATCACCACCGAGATGTTCTTCGGGGACGGCGACTTCGACGGCACCGGGCGCACCTATCCGATGGCGCAGCTCCCGCAGACCGGCCGGACCACGGACGACCAGATCACCTTCTCGTTCGCGAACGGTAGTGAGGGCTCGAAGAACAACGTGGTCGCGGCGGGGCAGCGGGTCGCCGTGGAGCCGGGGTCGTATGCCCGGCTGCATGTGCTGGGTTCGGGCGACACCGGGAATGTGACGGTCCCGGCGGTGCTCTCGTACGCGGACGGGACGGCGGCGACGGTGCCGGTGCGGCTGACCGGCTGGCTGTCGGGTCCGGCGTACGGGGAGACGGAGGCCGTGCGGACCAGCCAGATCCACACCCGGGGCGGGCCGGTGGGCACCAAGTCGGCGATCTTCCATCAGCGGGTGCCGGTGGACCCGGGGCGCCGGCTGGTCTCGGTGACGCTGGGCCGCCCCTCGGGGACGGCGCGGGCGCATGTGTTCGCCCTCTCCCTGGAGGCGGCCACCGGCTGATCGGCCGTGCCGCCGTCCGGCGGTGTCCCACGGCGGTGCGGTGGCGCGGCCCGTCCCGGTCCCGGGGCGGGCCGCGCCGCCGTTCCCCCCGCGCCCTTCCCGTGCTCGGCCGTTCCCCGCGCCTTCCTCGCGCTCAGCCGCTCAGCCTTCCCCCGCACCCTCCTCCCGCTCGGCCCCCCGCATCCCCGCGCCCCTCTCGCGCTCATCTGTGGCGCCTTCGGGCCGGATGAGGGAGATTCTTGGCACGCAGTGTCTTGCAAGCTGACACGCAGTGCCATACGTTGAGCCTGTCCGGGCGGCCGGCGGGCTGCGGACTCCGCGTCCGCCGGCTGTCCCCGCGGGCCATCGCGCCCATGCGCCCGGACGCCTGCGTCACAGGCTTCGCATCCCGCGCCACCAGCGCGTTCAGCAGCACCGCGCCGAACCGACGGCACACCTCCACAGCAGCAGCACGTATCGACCCCCACTCCTCGCGGGAGCCCCCCGGGCTCCCCCGACGCGCTTCGCCGGAGGCACCACCGTGAAGGAAATCCTGGACGCGATCCAGTCGGCGGACAGCACACCCGACGACTTCGCCGGGCTGCCGGTCCCCGAGTCCTACCGCGCCGTGACGGTGCACAAGGACGAGACCGGAATGTTTGAAGGGCTCCCGACCCAGGAGAAGGACCCCCGCAGCTCCCTCCATGTGGAGGACGTGGCCGTGCCGGAACTCGGCCCCGGTGAGGCGCTGGTGGCCGTCATGGCCTCGTCGGTGAATTACAACTCGGTCTGGACCTCCCTCTTCGAACCGCTGCCGACCTTCGGCTTCCTGGAGCGCTACGGCAGACTCTCCCCGCTGGCGCGGCGGCACGACCTGCCGTACCACGTGATCGGCTCCGACCTGGCGGGGGTGGTGCTGCGGACCGGTCCCGGCGTCACCGCCTGGCGGCCGGGGGACGAGGTGGTCGCCCACTGCCTCTCGGTGGAAATGGAGTCCTCCGACGGCCACAACGACACGATGCTCGACCCGGAGCAGCGGATCTGGGGCTTCGAGACCAACTTCGGCGGACTCGCCGAGCTGGCCCTCGTCAAGTCCAATCAGCTCATGCCGAAGCCCGCCCATCTGACCTGGGAGGAGGCGGCGTCCCCCGGGCTGGTGAACTCCACCGCCTACCGGCAGCTCGTCTCCCGCAACGGCGCCGGGATGAAGCAGGGCGACAACGTGCTGATCTGGGGCGCGAGCGGTGGACTCGGCTCGTACGCCACCCAGTTCGCGCTGGCGGGCGGGGCGAACCCGATCTGTGTGGTCTCCAGCGCGCGCAAGGCGGAGCTGTGCCGGGCCATGGGCGCGGAGGCCGTCATCGACCGCGGTGCCGAGGACTACCGCTTCTGGACCGGGGACGGGCGGCAGGACCCGCGCGAGTGGAAGCGGTTCGGCCGCCGCATCCGCGAGCTGACCGGCGGCGAGGACGTCGATATCGTCTTCGAGCACCCCGGCCGGGAGACCTTCGGCGCCAGTGTGTATGTCACCCGCAAGGGCGGCACCATCGTCACCTGTGCCTCCACCACCGGCTACACCCATGAGTACGACAACCGCTATCTGTGGATGTCGCTCAAGCGGATCATCGGCTCCCACTTCGCCAACTACCGTGAGGCGTGGGAGGCCAACCGGCTCATCGCCCGGGGGAAGATCCACCCCACCCTCTCCACGGTCTATCCGCTGGAGCGGACGGGGCAGGCCGTGTACGACGTCCACCGCAACCTCCACCAGGGCAAGGTGGGGGTGCTCGCGCTCGCCCCGGCCGAAGGGCTCGGCGTGCGCGACCCCGGGATGCGCGCCCGGCATCTCGACGCCATCAACCGCTTCCGCAGCCACTGAGGCCGCCGCCGATGTCCCACCGTCCCAAGGACCGGCCGTGGCTCATGCGGACCTACGCGGGCCACTCCACCGCCGAGGCGTCCAACGAGCTGTACCGGCGCAATCTCGCGAAGGGCCAGACCGGTCTGTCGGTCGCCTTCGACCTGCCGACGCAGACCGGGTACGACCCCGACCACGTCCTCGCCCGCGGCGAGGTGGGCCGGGTCGGCGTCCCCGTCGCCCATCTCGGCGACATGCGCAGGCTGTTCCAGGACATCCCCCTGGAGCGGATGAACACCTCGATGACGATCAACGCCACCGCGATGTGGCTGCTGGCGCTCTACCAGGTGGTCGCCGAGGAGCAGGGCGCCGACATCGCGCTGCTCCAGGGCACCACCCAGAACGACATCGTCAAGGAGTACCTGTCCCGGGGCACGCATGTCTTCCCGCCGGGCCCGAGCCTGCGGCTGACCACGGACATGATCGCGTACACGGTCCGGCACATCCCCAAGTGGAACCCGATCAACATCTGTAGCTACCACCTCCAGGAGGCCGGGGCCACCCCGGTCCAGGAGATCAGCTACGCGATGTGCACCGCGATCGCCGTGCTCGACGCGGTGCGGGACTCGGGCCAGGTGCCCAAGGAGCGGTTCGGCGAGGTGGTCGCCCGGATCTCCTTCTTCGTGAACGCGGGCGTCCGCTTCATCGAGGAGATGTGCAAGATGCGCGCCTTCGGCCGTATCTGGGACCGGATCACCCGGGAGCGGTACGGGATCGAGGACCCCCGGCAGCGCCGGTTCCGCTACGGCGTCCAGGTCAACTCCCTGGGGCTGACCGAGGCCCAGCCGGAGAACAACGTCCAGCGGATCGTGCTGGAGATGCTGGCCGTCACCCTCTCCAAGGACGCCCGCGCCCGCGCGGTGCAGCTCCCCGCCTGGAACGAGGCCCTGGGCCTGCCCCGCCCCTGGGACCAGCAGTGGTCCCTGCGCATCCAGCAGGTGCTCGCGCACGAGAGCGATCTGCTGGAGTACGACGACATCTTCGCGGGCTCGCACGTCGTCGAGGCCGAGGTGGGCTCCCTCGTCACCCGGTGCCTGGACGAGATCGAGCGGATCGAGGAGATGGGCGGGGCCCTGGCCGCCGTCGAGTCCGGCTATCTCAAGGCGCGGCTGGTCTCCTCGCACGCCGAGCGGCGGGCCCGGATCGAGGCGGGCGAGGAGAAGATCGTCGGCGTCAACATCTTCGAGAGCACCGAGCCCAACCCGCTCACCGCCGACCTGGACGCCGCGATCATGACGGTGGACGGCCGGGTGGAGGCCGGGGTGGTCGAGGCGGTCACCCGCTGGCGGGCCGAGCGGCAGGAGTCCGCGGACCGGCAGGGCGGCGGCGACCCGTTCGTCTTCCCCACCGTCCGGCAGGCGCTGGAGCGGCTGAAGGACGCCGCAGCGGGCGAGGAGAACCTGATGGACGCCACCCTGGAGTGCGTCCGCGCGGGTGTCACCACCGGCGAGTGGGCGGGCGCCCTGCGCGAGGTCTTCGGGGAGTTCCGCGCCCCCACCGGGGTCTCGTCCGCCCCGGTCGCGGTCGCCGCCGCGCCCGGCACCCCGCTCGCCGCCGTCCGCGCGAAGACCGCCAGGACCGCCACCGACCTGGGCGTCGGCCGACTGCGGCTGCTGGTCGGCAAACCCGGCCTGGACGGCCACTCCAACGGCGCCGAGCAGATCGCCGTCCGGGCCCGCGACGCCGGGTTCGAGGTGGTCTACCAGGGCATCCGGCTCACCCCCGAGCAGATCGTCTCCGCCGCCCTCGCCGAGGACGTGCACTGCGTGGGACTCTCCATCCTCTCCGGCTCCCACGGCGCGCTCGTCCCCGACGTACTGGAGCGGCTGCGCGCCGCGGGCGCGGCGGAGCTGCCGGTGGTCGTCGGCGGGATCATCCCGGGCGCCGACGCGGAGGCGCTGCGGGCCGCGGGGGTGGCGGCCGTCTTCACCCCGAAGGACTTCGGCATCACGGAGATCATCAGCCGTATCGTCGACGAGATCCGAACAGCGAACCAGCTCGACCCCCTGGAGGTCTCCCCATGAGCAGTCCGGCCGTGAACCGACTGCGTCCGCGCCGCTCCTGTCTCGCGGTCCCCGGCTCCAATCCGCGCTTCCTGGAGAAGGCCCAGGCGCTCCCCGCCGACCAGGTCTTCCTGGATCTGGAGGACGCCTGCGCCCCGCTCGCCAAGCCGGAGGCCCGGCACACGATCGTGAAGTTCCTCAACGAGGGCGACTGGAGCGGCAAGACCCGGGTGGTCCGGGTGAACGACTGGACCACCGAGTGGACCTACCGCGACGTGGTCACCGTCGTGGAGGGCGCAGGCCAGAACCTGGACTGCGTCATGCTGCCCAAGGTGCAGGACGCCCAGCAGATCGTGGCGCTGGACCTGCTGCTCACCCAGATCGAGAAGACGATGGGTCTTGAAGTGGGGCGGATCGGCATCGAGGCCCAGATCGAGAACGCCGCCGGTCTGGTCAACGTGGACGCCATCGCCGCCGCCTCGCCGCGGACCGAGACCATCATCTTCGGCCCGGCCGACTTCATGGCGTCCATCAATATGAAGACCCTCGTCGTGGGCGAGCAGCCGCCCGGCTACCCGGCGGACGCCTACCACTACATCCTGATGCGCATCCTGATGGCCGCCCGGATGCACAACCTCCAGGCGATCGACGGCCCCTATCTCCAGATCCGGAACGTGGACGGCTTCCGCGAGGTCGCGGGGCGGGCCGCCGCGCTCGGCTTCGACGGCAAGTGGGTGCTGCACCCGGGCCAGGTGGAGGCCGCCAACGAGGTCTTCTCCCCCGCGCAGGAGGACTACGACCGCGCCGAGCTGATCCTGGACGCGTACGACTACTACACCTCCGAGGCGGGCGGGAAGAAGGGCTCCGCGATGCTCGGCGACGAGATGATCGACGAGGCCAGCCGGAAGATGGCGCTGGTCGTCTCCGGGAAGGGCCGCGCCGCCGGTATGACCCGTACCTCCGTCTTCCTGCCCCCGGAGGTGTGAGCCCGATGCGGTTCGGCCGTACCTACGAGGAGTTCACCGTCGGGGACGTGTACCGGCACTGGCCGGGCAAGACGATCACCGAGTACGACGACCACCTCTTCTGTCTGCTGACGATGAACCACCACCCGCTCCATCTGGACGCGCACTACGCCGAGCACTCGACCGACTTCGGCCGGAACGTGGTGGTGGGCAACTACGTCTACTCGCTGCTGCTGGGGATGTCGGTCCCGGACGTGTCGGGGAAGGCGATCGCCAATCTGGAGATCGAGTCGCTGCGGCATGTGGCGCCGACCTTCCACGGCGACACCGTCTACGGCGAGACCACGGTGCTCGGCAAGACACCGTCCCGGTCGAAGACGGACCGGGGTGTCGTGCAGGTGGAGACCCGGGGGTACAAGCAGGACGGCACCCTCGTGTGCGTCTTCCGGCGCACGGTGATGGTCCCGACCCAGGAGTACATCGCGGCGCGCGGCGGGGAGCAGCCGGGGCGCCCCGTCCCGGCCGCGCCCCCGCGGGCCGCCACGGCCGCGCCGGGGGCACCGGCCCCCGCCGCACCCGTCCCGAACCCGACGAGCACGGAGAGCTGATCATGGCGCGACTCGCCCAGACCCACGGGCTGACCGAGGTCCAGCAGGAGATCCTGGCCACGGTCCGGGACTTCGTCGACAAGGAGATCCTGCCGGTCGCCACCGAGCTGGAGCACCGGGACGAGTACCCCACCCGGATCGTGGAGGGGCTCAAGGAGCTGGGGCTCTTCGGTCTGATGATCCCGGAGGAGTACGGCGGTCTCGGCGAGTCACTGCTCACCTACGCCCTGTGTGTGGAGGAGCTGTCCCGGGGCTGGATGTCCGTCTCGGGGATCATCAACACACACTTCATCGTCGCCTACATGATCAAGCAGCACGGCACCCGGGAGCAGCGGGAGACCTTTCTGCCCCGGATGGCCCTGGGCGAGGTGCGCGGGGCGTTCTCGATGTCGGAGCCGGGCCTCGGCTCGGATGTGTCGGCGATCACCTCCCGGGCGGTCCGCGACGGCGGGGACCACCTGCTGACCGGCCAGAAGATGTGGCTGACCAACGGGGGGACCTCCACCCTGGTGGCCGTCCTCGTCCGCAGTGACGAAGGACACCCCGAGGGCACGCCCCCGCACCGGTCCATGACGACCTTCCTGGTGGAGAAGGAACCCGGCTTCGGCGAGGTCAGGCCCGGTCTCACCATCCCGGGGAAGATCGAGAAGATGGGGTACAAGGGGGTCGACACCACCGAGCTGATCATGGACGGGCTGCGGATACCGGACGACCGGGTGCTCGGCGGGGCCACCGGCCGGGGTTTTTACCAGATGATGGACGGAGTGGAGGTCGGCCGGGTCAATGTGGCCGCCCGCGGCTGCGGGGTGGCCCGGCGCGCCTTCGAGCTGGGCGTCTCCTACGCCCAGCAGCGGCACACCTTCGGCCGGCCGATCGCGGAGCACCAGGCCGTCCAGTTCCGCCTGGCCGAGATGGCCACCAAGGTGGAGGCGGCGCATGCGATGATGGTCAATGCGGCCCGCAAAAAGGACTCCGGGGAACGAAACGACCTGGAGGCCGGGATGGCGAAGTACCTGGCCGCCGAGTACTGCAAAGAGGTCGTCGAGGACTCCTTCCGCATCCACGGCGGCTACGGCTTCTCGAAGGAGTACGAGATCGAGCGGCTCTACCGGGAGGCCCCGATGCTGCTGATCGGCGAGGGAACCGCCGAGATCCAGAAAATGATCATCGGTCGCAGGCTCCTGGAGGAGTATCGAATCCAGGGATGAATGTCACTTTTACTGTATTTTGCCAGAGAAGAAGATCACACCGAGTCATCGGCTTCCGGCCGTCGACTCGGCTTCTGGCTTTCCCAGTTACCGCTTGCACCCGATAGCATCGATGGAAAGCCGCCGTCCTCGTCAGCAGCGCGGCATCGTCCGCAACGAAGGTCATCCATGCCCCACAGCCAAACCTCTGCACCCCGCGACAGCCTTTCCGGCGTACGCATCGCACGCGGAGCATCGCCGTGGCTCCTGCCGACCGTCGCCACCGCCGCAGTCAGCCTTGTCCGCGCGCGCCGCTCCCGGCGTGCCGCGGCCGTCGCCGTACCCGCCACCGCGCTCGCGGCGGGCATGCTGTGGTTCTTCCGCGACCCCGAGCGTGAGATCGCTCAGGGCAGGGTCATCTCGCCCGCCGACGGCGTGGTGCAGAGCATCATGCCGTGGAAGGACGGCCGCACCCGTGTCGCGATCTTCATGAGCCCGCTGAACGTTCATGTGAATCGCGCACCCCTGGCGGGCACGGTGACCTCGGTCGAGCATGTGCCCGGTGGCTTCGTTCCGGCGTTCAACAAGGAGAGCGAGAACAACGAGCGCGTTGTCTGGCACTTCGACACCGAGCTGGGCGACATCGAGATGGTGCAGATCGCCGGCGCGGTCGCCCGGCGCATCGTGCCGTACGTGCCGCAGGGCACGAAGGTCGAGCAGGGCGATCGCATCGGTCTGATCCGCTTCGGCTCGCGCGTCGACATCTATCTTCCCGAGGGTGTCGAGGTCGCGGTCGAGGTCGGTCAGACCACGACCGCGGGGGTGACTCGCATTGACCGTGATTGATCCTGACACACAGGCCGGATGGGTCGCCGAGGCGGAGGCGGACGCCGAGGACGAAGCGGAGGAGATGCCCCTCTCGCTGCGGCTCTCGATAGCGGACGCCCTCACGCTCGGTAACGCGACCTGTGGATTCATGGCGGTGTACTTCACCACCACCGGAATCCTCATCCCTGTGGTCAACGGCAGCCAGGAGTCCGGCATGGCGCGGCACAGCGCCGCCACCGCCGTGATCCTGATGCTCGCTGCCGCGATCTTCGACCTGTTCGACGGGCTGGTGGCGCGCAAGCTGCGCAGCTCGCCGATGGGCGCGGAGCTGGACAACCTCTCCGACCTGATCAGCTTCGGACTCGCACCGGCCTACTTCGTCCTGGTCTGGGGGATGGTCGCCGACGACGCCCATCAGAAGGTGTCGGCGGTGGCGGCGATCGTCGTCCTGCTCGCGGTGGTGCTACGCCTGGCCAGATTCTCGTGCGTCACCATGAAGGACGGGATGTTCCAGGGCATGCCGAGCCCCTTCGGCGCGCTCACGGTGGTCTCCATCGTCCTGCTGGAGCTGCCGTTCATCCCGACCCTGCTGGCGATCATCGGTACGGCGTGGCTGATGGTGAGCCGGGTCGAGTACCCGAAGCCGCGGGGCATCCTGGCGGTGGCGATGCTCGGCTGGATCGTCTCCGCGATGGGGCTGCTCGCGGCCTGGGCGTTCGACGCGCCGGGCGGGCATCTGCTGCTCCAGACCGGCTGCGCGCTCCAGGTGGTGCTGGGCGCGGTGATCCCGCTCTTCGCCACGGCGCGCAGGGTGAACACCTTCCGGTACAACCGGCGGGAGGCGCGGGCGGCGCAGCACTCCTGACGCCGCTCCGCTCCCACGACCGGAGGCCCGGGTGCCTGAGGCACCCGGGCCTCCGGCATGTCCGGGCCCGTCCGGCCGCCGCGGGCCGCGGGAGGCCGCCGGTGTCCTCGCCGGGGTGAGGGGCCTCGCGGGTGTGGGGAGGCCCGCAGGGCCGTGAGGGGTGCGTGGGGCGTGAGGAGGCTCGCAGGGTGTGAGGGGCCCCATGGGGCTTCACGGGCTTCAGGGGCATCCGGGGCTCAGAGGGCGAAGTCGGCGGCGATCCGTTCGGCCACCCGTTCCAGCAGGGCGCCCGCCCCGGCCAGGGAGTGCGCCGGGTCGGGTTCCAGCTCCAGCAGCGGATAGGCCCGGCGGATGCCCAGCCGCTCCAGCTCCCCGGGGGTGAGGGCGAGCCGGCCGCAGACGGCGGCCACCTCGATCCCCCGGGCGCGGGCCGCGGCGGCCACCCCCGCGGGGGCCTTGCCGTGCAGGGTCTGCCGGTCGAGCGAGCCCTCCCCGGTGACCACGAGGGCCACACCGTCGAGCGCGGCGGCGAACCCGAGGACGTCGAGCAGCACCTCGATCCCCGGCCGCATCCGGGCCCCGAGGGCGGCCAGCGCCGCGTAGCCGACCCCGCCCGCCGCGCCCGCGCCCGGGGCGCCCGCGAGCGCGGGTCCGAGCAGCGAGGCCCAGTGGACGAGGGCCGCGTCGAGGAGGGCCACCCCGTCCGCGTCGGCGCCCTTCTGCGGGCCGTAGACGGCGGCGGCGCCCGTCGGCCCGGTCAGCGGGTTGGACACGTCGCAGGCGAGGACGATCTCGGTCGTGGAGAGCCGGGGGTCGAGTCCGCGCAGATCCACCGAGGCCAGCGCGGCGAGTCCGGCGCCGCCCGGTCCGACGGGGGCCCCCGACCCGTTCAGCAGCCGCGCTCCGAGCGCGGTGAGCACGCCCGCGCCCCCGTCGGTGGTGGCGCTGCCGCCGACACCGAAGACGATCTTCCGTGCCCCCGCGTCGAGCGCGCGGCGCAGCAGTTCGCCGGTGCCCCGGCTGGTGGCCGTCAGCGGGGCGAGGACCCCGGGCGGCAGCAGCCGCAGACCGGACGCCTCCGCCAGCTCGACGACGGCGGTGTCCCCGCGCAGCGCCCAGCGGGCCGTCACGGGCTCGCCCAGCGGTCCGGTGACCCTGGCCGTACGGCCGGTGAACCCCGCCGCCAGCGCCGCCGCGACCGTGCCGTCCCCGCCGTCGGCGACGGGCAGCGCGGTGACCCGGAGCCCGGGCCGGGCCCGCCGCAGCCCCGCCGTCACCCGCTCGGCGACCTGGAGGGCGGTCAACGAGCCCTTGAACTTGTCGGGCGCGACCAGAACCCGCGTACCGGAGCGGTCCCGTCCGTCCCGTCCGCCGTGCCCGAGGTCCGTCACACCGTGTTCCCTTCGCCCGGCCGTCGCGCCGCGCCGACCCTATCCGCCGGGTCGCCGCACCTGCCAGCGGCGGACGGGGTACAACCGGAGACATGCGACTGGAGCACCACTCGGAGACGGCCGACCGGATTCACGGCGGCTGGCTGGGCCGGATCGCCGGGAACATGCTCGGCAAACCCGTGGAGCGCGGCGGGTACTGGACCCGGGAGCGCATCGACCGCTATCTGCGGCGCACGGGCGCGCTGCCGCTCACCGACTATCTGCCCCCTCCCCCGGCGGACGCGGGAGAAGGCGAGTTCGATCTGCGCCCCGAGTGGCCGCAGTGCGTACGGGGCCGTGTCCACGGGAGCTGCCGGGACGACGACATCGACTACACGGTCCTGGGGCTGCACCTGCTGGAGGCCCACGGCTTCGGCTTCACGACCGAGCAGGTGGGCGACATGTGGCTGCGGAGGCTGCCGTACCTCCAGACGTTCACCGCCGAACGGGTCGCGTACCGGAATCTGGTGAACGGGCTGACGCCGCCGCGCACGGCCACGCACGAGAACCCGTACCAGGAGTGGATCGGGGCGCTGATCCGGGCGGACGTGTACGGCTGGACCTCCCCCGGCGACCCCGCGCGGGCCGCCGCGCTCGCCCGCAGGGACGCCGTCCTGTCGCACCGGGGCACCGGGGTCCAGGGCGCGATGTGGGCCGCCGCGCTGATCGCCGCCGCGTTCACGGCGGACGGGCCGCGCGAGGCGGTCGCGGCCTCCCTGGAGCAGATCCCGCCGGACGGCAGACTGGCCCGTACGGTCCGGGAGGCCGCGGCGCTGCACACGGCGGGGGCGACCTGGTCCGACACCCTCACCGAGCTGGAGGAGCGCACCCGGGGGCTGCACTGGATCCACACCGTGCCCAACGCCGCCGTCATCACCGCCGGGCTGCTCTACGGCGAGGGCGACTTCACCGCCACCGTCGCCCTGACCGTGCGCGGCGGTCTGGACACCGATTCGAACGGGGCCACCGCGGGCTCCGTCGCGGGGGTGCTGTGCGGCGCGGACGGCATTCCGCGCCAGTGGACCGAGCCGCTGCGGGACCGGGTGCGCAGCGCCGTCATCGGCTTCGACGGGGCGCGCATCAGCGACCTGGCGGACCGCACGGCACGGCTGGCGGCGACCGTACCGGCGGGGAGTACGCCGCCCGAGGCCGTCCGCGGCGGGGCCGACGGACCCGGGTGACGAGGTACGGGCGGCCTAGGCTGCGGGCATGACCATGGACTACGCCGCGTACATCGCCTCGCTGCCCCGGGTGCTCGCCGGGGCGGCCCTGCTCATCCGCGACCCGGAGGGCCGCTGTCTGATCGTGGAGCCGAACTACCGGGACGGCTGGACCCTGCCGGGCGGAACGGTCGAGTCCGACGCGGGCGAGACCCCCCGGGAGGCGGCCCACCGGGAGACCCTGGAGGAGATCGGCCTCGCCGTCCCCCCGGGCCCGCTGCTCGCCGTCGACTGGGTACGGGCCCCGAACCGCCCGCCGATCGCGGCGTATGTGTACGACGGCGGCGTCCTCCCCCACGACCGGCTGGAGACGATCCGGCTCCAGGAGGCGGAACTGCTCTCCTGGCGCCTGGTACCCCCGGCCGAACTGCCGCGCCACCTCCCCGGGGCGCTCGCCTCCCGGGTGGCCGCCGCCCTCGACGGGCTGCGCGCGGGCCGGGGCCCGGTGGAACTGGTGGACGGCCTGCCGGTGGACACCGGGCGTTCGCCCGGGTGAGGACCGCGGCCTCGGGAAGTACCGGGTCGGCGCGCACCGGGCGGACGGGATGCCGACAGCACGGCCTAGGGGAGTGTCGTCACCATAGCGCCGTCCGTCCGGAAAACGGGCGGTTCGGCGCATGATGCGTGCAGATGCAAGGCGGAGGAGGGAGTCCATGCGGTGGGGGTCCCTCCCGGGCCGCCGGGCCCAGGGGGCCATCGGCGACTGACGACAACGCAGCAGATGTGCGTGCAAGGCGTCGCACCGCAGACGGGATGCCGACGGCACGACCTAGGGTCGTCGTATGAGTCTTGTCGCGATCCTGACCGGGGCGGGTGTCTCCACCGACTCCGGTATCCCCGACTACCGGGGCCCGAACGGGCTGTGGCGGCGTGACCCCGAGGCCGAGAAGCTGGTCACGTACGACTGCTACCTGTCCGACCCGGAGATCCGCCGCCGGTCCTGGCTGATGCGGAGCACCAGTCCCGCGTGGGGCGCCGAGCCCAACGCCGCGCACCGGGCGATCGCCGCGCTGGAGCGACGGCCCGGATTCGCCGTGCGAGTGATCACGCAGAATGTGGACGGGCTGCATCAGCGCGCGGGGATCGCGGAGCGCAAGGTGCTGGAGCTGCACGGCACGATGCGGTCGGTGGTGTGCACCGGCTGCGGGGCGCGCTCCTCGATGGCGGAAGCGCTCGCCCGGGTGGCGGCGGGCGAGGACGATCCGCCGTGCCGGGTGTGCGGCTCCGTCCTGAAGTCGGCGACGGTGATGTTCGGGCAGCCGCTCGACCCGGAGGTGCTGGCGCGGGCGGTGGCGATCGCGCGGGCCGCCGATGTGTTCATGGCGGTGGGGACGAGTCTTCAGGTGCAGCCCGCGGCCTCCCTGGTGGGGATCGCGGCGGAACACGGCGCCCGGCTGTCGATCGTCAACGCGGAGCCCACGCCGTACGACGGGATCGCGGACGAGATCGTCCGCGATCCGATCGGTACGGCGCTGCCCCGGCTGCTGGCGGCGCTGGAGCCCTGAGACCCGGCCCGGGGTCGCCCCCCCGGCCCGGATCTCAGCCCGGGTCTCGGCCCGGATCTCAGCCCGGGTCTCGGCCCGGGTCTCGGCCCGGATCTCGGCCCGGATCTCGGCCCGGGTCTCAGAAGAGCGCCTCTTCGTGGGCGGTGTCCCGCCCGGCCTCGAAGGCGAGCAGGCCCCGCTTGCGGTCGATCCCGCCGCCGTAGCCGACGAGTTTGCCGGTGGAGCCGATGACCCGGTGGCAGGGGACGACGATGGACACCGGGTTCTTGCCGTTCGCGAGGCCGACGGCGCGGGATGCCCGGGGGTTGCCGAGCTCCTCGGCGAGTTCGCCGTAGGTGCGGGTCTCCCCGTAGGGGATCGTGAGCAGCCGGTCCCAGACCCTGCGCTGGAAGTCGGTGCCCTCCAGGCGCAGCGGCAGCTCGAAGACGGTCAGTTCGCGGTCGAAGTACGCCTGGAGCTGGCGGACGGCCTCCGTGAAGGGACGGGCGTCGGGCTCGCCGAAGGCGGACCGGTCGGGGCGGTGGCGCTGGTCGGTCATGTAGATGCCGCTGAGGACCCCGTCGGTCGCGACGAGGGTCAGCTCCCCGCAGGGGCTGTCGGCAACCGTGTGCTGCCTGGTCATGGCGGTCTTTCCTTAGCTGGGGAGATGGTTGACGGGGTGGTCGTCGGTGGCCCAGAGGTACTGGACCGCGTAGGCGCGCCAGGGCCGCCAGCCGGCCGCGTGCGCGGTCAGCGCGGCGGGGGTGGCGGGCAGGCCGAGGGCGTGGGCGGCGCGGCGGACACCGAGGTCGCCGGGGAGGAAGGCGTCCGGGTCGCCGAGGGCGCGCATGGCGATCACCTCGACGGTCCAGGGGCCGAAGCCCGGCAGGGCGTGCAGAACGGCGCGGGCCTCCTCCCAGTCGCTGTCGACGCCGAGCCCGAGCGAGCCGTCGGCCAGGGCCGTCACCAGGGTGGTGAGGGTGGTGCGGCGGCTGCGGGGCAGCGCCAGGGCCTCGGGGTCGAGACCGGCGAGCGCGGCGGGCGGGGGGAAGAGATGGGTGAGCCCTCCCTCCGGGTCCATGATGCTCTCACCGTGGGCCCGGACCAGACGGGCGGCGTGGGTCCGGGCGGCGGCCGTGGAGACCTGCTGCCCGAGGACCGCCCGGACGGCGAACTCGGCCGCGTCGACGGTGCCCGGCACCCGGCGGCCGGGGGCCGCGTCGACGAGGGGCCGCAGCACCGGGTCGGCGCGGAGCCGTTCGTCCACGGCGACGGGGTCGGCGTCGAGGTCGAGCAGCCGACGGCAGCGGTTGATCGCGATGGTGAGGTCGCGCGGATCGGTCAGGGCGAGCCGGCAGGCGATGTGCCCGGGGCGCGGGGCGAGGGCGACGGTGGCGTGCCCGTGCGGGAGGCGCAGGGTGCGCCGGTAGGCGCCGTCGCGCCACTCCTCGACACCGGGGACGGCCGTCGCGGCGAGATGGCCGAAGAGATTGCTGGGGTCGAGGGGTTCGCGGTAGGGCAGCCGGAGGGTGATCACACCGGGCGCGGGCACGGGCGCGGCGGCGGACCGCGCGGCGCGGGCCCGCAGCTCGCCCGGGGCGAGGGCGAAGACCTCGCGGACGGTCTCGTTGAAGGTGCGGACGGAGGAGAAGCCCGCCGCGAAGGCGACCTCGGCGAGCGGGAGCGCCGTGGTCTCGATGAGCAGCCGCGCGGTCTGGGCCCGCTGGGCGCGCGCCAGGGCGAGCGGGCCCGCGCCCAGCTCGGCGCCGATCTGCCGCTCGATCTGCCGGGTGGAGTACCCGAGCCGTGCGGCGAGCCCCGGTACGCCCTCGCGGTCCACGACCCCGTCGCCGATCAGCCGCATGGCCCGGGCCACGGTGTCGGCGCGCGCGTTCCACTCCGGGGACCCGGGGCTGGTGTCGGGCCTGCACCGTTTGCAGGCCCGGAATCCGGCCTGCTGGCAGGCGGCGGCGCTGGGGTAGAAGGTCATGTTCTCGGGTTTCGGGGGCACCACCGGGCAGCTCGGCCGGCAGTAGATCCCGGTGGTCAGCACGGCGGTGAAGAACCACCCGTCGAAACGGGAGTCCTTCGACTGGACGGCGCGGACACAGCGCTCGGTGTCGGTGTGCATGCCTCAAGAATCCGCCCCGGAGGACGCTGATGCTGGCGGAAAAACGACATCACCCTGCCGCTGCCAGGTACTGGCCGCCGCTCTCTCAGTGGGTCAGCGGGTGTGTACCGCCGCGAAGGCCGCGTACGCGGGGGCGTCGAAGAGGACGAACCAGACCGTCCGGACCGGCGGGGCGGCGCTCTCGGCGACGGTGCCGAGCGCGATGCGGGCCGCGTCGTCCAGGGGCCAGCGGTAGACCCCCGTGGAGATCGCCGGGAACGCGACCGTCTCCGCGCCCAGCTCCGCCGCCACCCGCAGCGAGCTGCGATAACACTGCGCGAGCAGCCCGCCGCGGTCCTCGTCGGCGGACCAGACGGGGCCCACCGTGTGGATCACATGGCGGGCGGCGAGCCGCCCCGCCGTCGTGGCGACAGCCTCCCCCGTGGCCAGGCCCCGTCCCCAGTGCGACGCGCGCAGCGCCCGGCACTCCGCCAGGATCTCCGGGCCGCCCCTGCGGTGGATCGCGCCGTCGACGCCGCCCCCGCCGAGGAGGGAGGAGTTCGCGGCGTTGACGATCGCGTCGACGGACATCTCCGTGATGTCGCCCCGGACAAGCCTGATCTCCGTCATCACCCGTCCCTCCGTCACCGTACGTCCCTCGTCATCGCACGTCCGCCTTCCGCCCTTGCACGTCGCTCCGTCATCACCCGTCCGCCCTCCACCCCGGCGCGTCGCCCCGTCACCGCGCGTCCGCCTTCCGCAGCGCCCGCCAGACCGCCTTCGCCGCGTTGTGCCCGGACATGCCGTGCACCCCGGGGCCCGGCCAGGCCGCGGACGAGCAGAGGAACACCGACGGGTGCCGGGTCGTGTACGGGAACAGCGTGGGCCCAGGGCGCAGCAGCAGTTGGAGGCCGCTCGCGGCGCCGCAGGCGATGTCGCCGCCGACGTAGTTGGCGTTGCGCTCGGCCAGCACCGGCGGGCCCGCCGTGGCACGGGCCAGGACCCGGTCGCGGAACCCGGGGGCGAAGCGTTCGATCTGCCGCTCGACGGCGTCGGTCAGGTCGCCGCGCCAGCCGTGCGGGACATGGCCGTACGCCCAGAAGACCTGGCGGCCCTCGGGCGCCCGGGAGGGGTCCACCAGGCTGGGCTGGGCGGTGATCAGGAAGGGCCGCTCGGGCGCGCTGCCCCCGGTGGCGGCCTTCAGCGCGGTGTCGATGTCCCGGCTGCCCGGACCGATCTGGACGGTGCCCGCCACCCGGGGCTCCCGCGCGGTCCAGGGCACGGGCCCGTCGAGCGCGTAGTCGATCTTGAAGGCGGCGGCTCCGTACCGGTAGCGCGCGTAGGCGTGGCCGAGCCCCGCGATCCGGGCGAGCGCGGTCGGCGAGGTGTCGAAGAGATAGGCGCGCGCGGGCGGCAGGTCGTCCAGCCGCTTCACCTCGAAACCGGTGGTGACCTCGCCCCCGAGGTCCCGCAGATAGGCGGTGAGGGCGTCGGCGATCGCCTGCGAGCCGCCCCGGGGCAGCGGCCAGCCCTTCTCGTGCGCGGCGAGCGCGAAGAGCAGCCCGACCCCGCTGGTCGCCACGCCGTTCAGCGGGGCGATGACATGGGCGACCAGCCCGGCGAGCAGCGCCCGGGCCCGGTCCTCGTGGAAGCGGCGCATCAGCCAGCCGTACGGCAGGAGTCCCACGCTCCCGAAGCGGGCGAGCCCCAGCGGGTCCCGGGGCAGGGCGGTCAGCGGCAGGGACATGAAGTCGCGGACGAGGACGTCCCAGCGGCCGAGGAAGGGGCTGATCAGCCGCCGGTAGGTACCGGCGTCCCGCGCCCCGAAGGACGCGGCGGTCTCGGCGACGGAACGGGAGAGCACGGCGGCGGTGCCGTCGTCGAAGGGGTGGGCCATCGGCAGCTCGGGGTGGAGCCACTCCAGCCCGTAGCGCCGAAGCGGCATCCGGGCGAACGCGGGCGACCCGATGCCCAGCGGATGCACGGCCGAGCAGGGGTCGTGCCGGAAGCCCGGCAGGGTCAGCTCCTCGGTGCGCGCGCCGCCGCCGACCGTCCCCTTCGCCTCGAAGACGGCGACGGCCAGTCCCCTGCGGGCCAGTTCGACGGCGGCCGTCAGCCCGTTGGGGCCCGCACCCACCACGACGGCGTCGAGCATCGGTGTCACGCGCGGACTCCTTCGTCATCCGATGTCGTCATCCGATGGACAGGTCCCCAGGATATTCCCGCGCACCGGCGGTACGGACCCGGGTACGGTCCACCGCGATGAGCACTGTGTACGACGAAGCAGCGGGAGACAGGGCCGTACGGGCCATGGTGGGGCGGCTGTCGGAGGTGGACGGCGTGGTCGCCGTGGCCCTGGGCGGCAGCCGGGCCCGGGGCGCGCACCGGCCGGACTCCGACTGGGATCTGGGCGTCTACTACCGGGGCGCGGTCGACGTCGGGGCGCTGACGGCGCTCGCGGCGGAGCTGACCGGCGGGCCGGTGGCGGTCGCGGGTCCGGGCGGCTGGGGCCCCTGGGTGAACGGCGGGGCGTGGCTGCGGGTGGGCGGGGTGCCCGTGGACTGGATTCTGCGCGATCTGGACCGGGTGGAACGGGTCTGGGAGGGGTGCCGGGAGGGCCGCTACGAGGTGGGGGTCCAGGCCGGGCACCCGCTGGGCTTCTGGTCGCCCGCCTACCCGGGCGAGGTGGCACTCGGCCGGGTCCTGTCCGACCCGTCGGGGGCGCTCACGGCGCTGAAGGAGGCGGCCGGGCGCTATCCGCCCGCGCTGCGCGCGGCGCTGACCGCCGCGTCCTGGGAGGCGGAGTTCTCGGTGGCCGCGGCGGACAGGTCGGTGGGCTCCGGGGACACGCTCCACGGGGCGCTCTGCCTCGCCCGCGCGTTCGGGGTGCTGACGCAGTCCCTGTACGCGCATCACGGCGTGTGGTGCCTCAACGAGAAGGGCGCGCTCGCGGGGGCGGCGGCCCTGCCGGACACCCCGGCGGACTTCGCCGGGCGGGTGACGCGGGCGCTGACGGGCCTGGACCGGGACGCGGTACGGCTCGCGGACGCGGTGGTGCGCGAGGTCCGCGCGCTGTGGACCTGAACCGCGCGGGCGGCCGGGCGTCCCGGCGGCCCGCGCGGTCGGTCCCGGCGGTTACTGGGCGGTGAGCAGCGCGCGGACCCGTTCGGCGGTGCGGGCCGAGCGGGCGGCGGTGAACGGCAGCGCGTTGCCGCCGCCGAGCCGGAACCGCTCCCCCGAGACCGTCAGGTGCTCCCCGCCCGCCTCGCTCACGAGCAGCAGTCCGGCGGCGTGGTCCCAGGCGTACTCCCAGCTGAAGGCGACCGCGTCGAGCGCGCCCCGGGCGACGGCCAGATACTCCAGCCCGGCCGAGCCGCAGGGGCGCGGACGCACCCCCGGCACCCGCAGCCCGAGCAGCGCCCGCTTCTGGGCGTCGGTGGTGTAGTCGGGGTGGGACGTCGCCACCTCGATCTCCGCTCCGGGCGCGGGCTCGCCTGAGCTCAGCCGCACCCCGTCCAGCCAGGCGCCCGCGCCGCGTATCGCCGTCGCCATCTGCCCGAGGGCGGGGGCGTAGGTCCAGGAGGCCAGGGTCTCGCCCCGGACGGCGAGGGCGACGAGGGTGCAGAAGCCGTCCTCGCCGCGGACGAACTGGCGGGTGCCGTCCACGGGGTCGACGATCCAGACGGGCGCGTCGCCGTGCAGGGCCTCGTACACGGCGGGGTCGTGGTCCACCGCTTCCTCGCCGACGACGACCGAGCCGGGCAGCAGCGCGGTCAGGGAGGCGGTGAGGTGTTCCTCGGCGAGCCGGTCGGCGGTGGTCACCAGGTCGTGCGGGCCGCTCTTGGCCGTGATCTCGTCCTCGGCCAGCCGGCGGTGGCGCGGCAGGATCTCGGCGGCGGCGGCCTTGTGGATCGCCTCCTCGACAGCGGACAGGTCCCCGGCAAGAAATTCATCGATCATCCGTCCAGCTAAACACGGCCCGGCCCGGTGCCGGAGCCCGGCCCGGTCCCGGCCGCCCGGAACCCCTCACGGCCTGGGGCGACAGCGGTCCCCGTTCGGCGCCGGGAGTACGCTGCTGCTGTTCACGACGGTGTACGGGCGGGGACCCGGGGAGTCCGGGCCGACAGAACCGAAAGGCTCCGGCATGCACGGCGAGTACAAGGTCCCGGGCGGCAAGCTCGTGGTCGTCGACCTGGAGGCACAGGACGGCGTGCTGCGCGATGTGCGGGTCGCGGGGGACTTCTTCCTGGAGCCCGACGAGGCGATCCTCGCCATCGACCGCGCCCTGGAGGGCGCCCCCGTCGACACGGACGCGTCCGGTCTCGCCGCGCGGATCGACGCGGCGCTGCCGCCGGGGACGCAGATGTTCGGTCTGACCTCCGAGGGCGTCGGGGTGGCCGTGCGCCGCGCCCTCGCGCACGCCACCGACTGGACGGACTACGACTGGCAGCTCATCCACGAGGGCCCGCAGTCCCCCGCCCTGCACATGGCGCTGGACGAGGTGATCACGGCCGAGGTCGCCGCCGGGCGGCGGCCCCCGACGCTGCGGGTGTGGGAGTGGGGGGCGCCCGCCGTGGTCATCGGGAGCTTCCAGTCCCTGCGCAACGAGGTGGACGCGGAGGCCGCCGGACGCCACGGCATCCAGGTGGTCCGCCGGATCAGCGGCGGCGGCGCGATGTTCATCGAGCCGGGCAACACCATCACCTACTCCCTCTCGGTGCCCGAGTCCCTGGTCTCCGGCCTCTCCTTCGCCGACAGCTACGCCTATCTCGACGACTGGGTCCTCGGCGCCCTCGGCGACATGGGGGTCAAGGCGTGGTACCAGCCCCTCAACGACATCGCGACGGAGGCCGGGAAGATCGCGGGCGCGGCGCAGAAGCGGCTCGCGGGCGGCGGCCGGGGGGCGGTGCTGCACCATGTGACCATGGCGTACGACATCGACGCCGACAAGATGCTCGATGTGCTGCGCATCGGCCGGGAGAAGCTGTCCGACAAGGGCACCCGGAGCGCCAAGAAGCGCGTCGACCCGCTGCGCCGCCAGACGGGGCTGCCCCGCGAGGCCGTGATCGAGCGGATGATCGAGTCCTTCCGGGGACGGTACGGGCTGACCGACGCCACGGTGACCGGCGAGGAGCTGGCCCGCGCCGAGGAACTGGCGCGGACCAAGTTCGCCACCCCGGAGTGGACCGCCCGGGTCCCGTGAGACGGCGCCGGGCCCTCGTCCGTCCACCGGTCCGGGCGGCCGGGGCCGGTCGCGGCCGGGCCGGCCGGTCGGCCCGTCAGTCCGTCAGTCCGTCAGTCCGTCAGTCCGTCAGTCCGTCAGCGCCGGGATGACCGTGGACCCGTAGACATCGATCATCTCCTCCCTCGCGTCGTGCATGGTGTACACGGCGAACTGGTCGACCCCCAGGTCCCGCAGGGCCCGCAGTTTCTCGATGTGCGCCTCGGCGGGGCCGAGGACGCAGAAGCGGTCCACGACATCGTCCGGGACGAAGTCCGCCGAGGGGTTGCCCGCCCGGCCGTGGTGGCTGTAGTCGTAGCCCTCACGTGCCGCGATGTACGAGGTCAGCTCCTCGGGGACAAGGGACGAGTGCTCCCCGTAGCGGGCCACGAGATCGGCGACATGGTTGCCGACCATGCCGCCGAACCAGCGGCACTGCTCCCGCGCGTGGTCGAGGTCGTCGCTGACATAGGCGGGGGCGGCGACACAGATGGTGACCGACGCGGGGTCGCGCCCGGCGTCCGACGCGGCGGTGCGCACCGCCGTGACCATGGCCTCGGTGAGATAGGGGTCGGCGAGCTGGAGAATGAAACCGTCGGCCTTCTGTCCGGTGAGCTTGAGCGCCCGGGGCCCGTACGCGGCCATCCACACCGGCAGCCGTCCCTCCCGCACCCACTCCAGCCGCATCGGTGTCCCGTCGACCACCGCCTCCCGGCCCTCGGCCAGATCACGGATGGCGTCGATGGCCTCGCCGAGCAGGGCGATGGTGGTGGGCCGACGGCCCGCGACCCGCATCGCCGAGTCGCCCCGGCCGATGCCGCAGACGGTGCGGTCGCCGTACATGTCGTTGAGTGTGGCGAAGGTGGAGGCGGTGACCTCCCAGGTCCGGGTGGACGGGTTGGTCACCATGGGGCCCACCGTCATCCGCTGGGTCTCGGCGAGAATCCGGCTGTAGATGACGAAGGGCTCCTGCCAGAGCACCGCCGAATCGAAGGTCCAGCCATAGCGGAAGCCGTTGCGCTCCGCCCGCCGCATCAGATCGACGACGGCGGAGGCGGGCGGGTCCGTCTGGAGAACAAGTCCGAAGTCCATGCTGTCGCTCGCTCCTCGCTCCGGTCCTCGGACACCCAGGCGCGCACGGGCGAGGCCCGGGGAAAACGCCCCTGAGTGACCTGCTGTCAGAGAATCCTTCCACACGGGGCCCGGGGACACTCAGTCCAGGTACTGGCAGATCCCCCGGGGCACATAGGCCCCGTCCCCCGCGTTCCCCACATACACCCGGCCGTCGATCACCGGGGCGCCGCGCAGCAGCACCGTCTCCACCCGTCCGGTGATCTGTCTGCCCTCGTAGGGGGAGTAGTCGACGTTCATGTGGTGCGTCGCGGCGGACAGGGTCTGCTCGGCGTGCGGGTCGTAGATGACGATGTCGGCGTCGGCGCCCGGGGCGATCGTGCCCTTCTTGGGGTACAGGCCGAACATCCGGGCCGGGGTCGCGCAGGCGATCTCGATCCAGCGGCGGCGGCTGATGCGGCCCTCCACGACGGCCTGGTGCAGCAGGTCCATACGGGTCTCGACCCCCGGCAGCCCGTTCGGGATCTTGGAGAAGTCGGCCCGTCCCAGCTCCTTCTGGCCCTTGAAGCAGAACGGGCAGTGGTCCGTGGAGACCACCTGGAGCTCGTTCGTCCGCAGTCCGCGCCACAGGGCCTCCTGGTGCTCCTTGGGGCGCAGCGGGGTGCTGCAGACGTACTTCGCGCCCTCGAAGCCGGGTTCGGCCAGGTTCTCGGTGGACAGGAAGAGGTACTGCGGGCAGGTCTCGCCGAAGACGGGCAGGCCCTCGTGCCGGGCCCGCGCCAGTTCGGCGACGGCCTCCCGGGCGGACACATGCACCACATAGAGCGGGGCGCCCGCCACCTGGCTCAGTTTGATCACCCGGTGGGTCGCCTCCGCTTCGAGGAGCGCCTTGCGGACCTCGCCGTGGTGGCGCGGGTCCCGCTCGCCCCGGGCCAGTGCCTGTTCGACCAGGACATCGATGGCGAGGCCGTTCTCCGCGTGGGCCATCACCAGCCCGCCGTTCGACGCGGCGCGCTGCATGGCCCGGAGGATCTGCCCGTCGTCGGAGAAGAACACCCCCGGATAGGCGGTGAACAGCTTGAACGAACTCACACCCGCGGAGACGAGGCTGTCCATCTCCCGGAGTGAGGACTCGTGCACATCGGACATGATCATATGGAACGCGTAGTCGACCGCGCACCGGCCGTCGGCCTTCTCGTGCCAGGCGTCCAGCCCTTCGCCGAGGGAGCCGCCCTTGGACTGGATCGCGAAATCGACGATCGTGGTGGTGCCGCCCCAGGCCGCCGCCCGGGTCCCGGTCTCGAAGGTGTCGGACGCGAAGGTGCCGCCGAACGGCATCTCCATATGGGTGTGCGCGTCGACGCCGCCGGGCACCACGTACTTCTGCGCGGCGTCGATGACACGGTCGGCGGTCCACCCATGGCTGCCGTGGGTGGCGAGGGCCACGACACGGCCACCGTCGACGAGTACATCGGCATGGAGTTCGTCGGCGGCGGTGATGACGAGACCGCCGGTGATGAGCGTGCGTGCCACGGTGCTGCTCCCTCCGCGTCGGATACGGGGTGCGGATGTCCGGACGGGTGCCGGGCCCCGGCGCGGGGCCCGGCGTCCGGACTACAGGCTCCGCAGGGCCTGTTCGAGGACGGCGGCGCCCTCCTCCGCCTCGGCGACGGTGAGGGTCAGGGGCGGGGCGATCCGCAGCACGCTGGTGCTGTGGCCGCCGCCCTTGCCGATGAGGAGTCCGCCCGCGCGGGCCGCTTCGAGCACCGCCGACGCCGCTTCGGGGTCGGCGTCCTCGGTGCCGGGCCGGACCAGTTCGACGCCGATCATCAGCCCCCGGCCGCGTACCTCCCGGACCGCCGGGACCGTCATCCCGATCGCCCGCAGCCGTTCGAGCAGCAGGCCGCCGACCCGGCGGGCGTTGCCCTGGAGGTCGTTCTCCAGCAGATAGGAGAGGTTGGCGAGGCCCGCGGCCATGGTGACGGGGGAACCGCCGAAGGTCGAGATGGAGTTGGCGTCCAGGGCGTTCATGACCTCGGCGGAGGCGACGACACCGCCGATGGACATCCCGTTGCCGATGCCCTTGGCGAAGGTGAGCAGATCGGGCGGTCCCGCGGCGCCGTGGGCCTGCCAGCCCCAGAAGTGGTCGCCGGTGCGGCCCCAGCCGGTCTGCACCTCGTCGGAGATCCACAGGATGCCATGGCGGTCCAGCACCTCCCGGAAGGCGGCGAGCAGCCCGTCCGGTCCTGAGGTGAACCCGCCGACGCCCTGGACGGGCTCGGCGATCAGGGCGGCGACCTCGCGGGTGTGGCCGAGCAGGTCCTCCAGGTCGGCGACGCACGCCGCGATGAACTCCCCGTCCGAAAGGTGCGCGTACGGGCCCCGGGTGCGGACGCCGCCGTGCACGTACAGCGTCTGGAGCGGGGAGAGCGAGGTGGGCGACCAGCTCCGGTTGCCGGTGATGGAGACCGCCGAGAAGGAGCGGCCGTGGTAGCTGTTGCGCAGCGCGAGGACCTGGTTGGAGCGGCGGTACGCGGTCGCCAGCAGCAGTGCGGTGTCGTTGGCCTCGGTGCCCGAGGTGGTGAAGAAGACCCGGGCGTCGGGGATGCCGGAGAGGGCGGCGACCCGCTCGGCCAGTTCCACCATGGGACGGTTGAGATAGAGCGTGGACGAGTGGATCATCCGTCCGGCCTGCTCGCTCACCGCCTTGGTGACCTCCGGGAGGGCATGGGCGGTCATGGTGGTGAGGATGCCGCCGAAGAAGTCGAGATACTTCCTGCCGTCGGCGTCCCAGACATGGCGGCCCTCGCCGCGGACCAGTTCGATCGGGTCCCGGTAGTAGAGCGCCACCCAGTCGGGGACGACGGCGCGGTGCCGGTCGAGCAGGCTCATGGCCGCACCAGCCCCTCATAGGCGTCGGGCCGCCGGTCGCGGTAGAAGGCCCACTGCTGCCGGACGGTGTCGATCAGGCCGAAGTCCAGGTCGCGGACGAGGAGTTCCTCGTCCTTGTCGCTCGCGGCCCCGCCGACCAGCCGGCCGCGCGGGTCCACGAAGTAGCTCGTCCCGTAGAAGTCGTTGTCGCCGTACTCCTCCTGTCCCACCCGGTTGATCGCGGCGACGAAGTACTCGTTCGCGACGGCGGCGGCGGGCTGTTCGAGCTGCCAGAGGTAGGCGGAGAGGCCGCGGGAGGTGGCGGAGGGGTTGTAGACGAGCTGGGCGCCCGCGAGGCCCAACTGGCGCCAGCCCTCGGGGAAGTGGCGGTCGTAGCAGATGTAGACGCCGATCCGGCCGACGGCGGTCTCGAAGACCGGCCAGCCCGCGTTGCCGGGCCGGAAGTAGTACTTCTCCCAGAACCCTTCGACCTGGGGAATGTGGTGCTTGCGGTATTTCCCGAGATAGCTGCCGTCCGCGTCGATCACGGCGGCGGTGTTGTAGTAGAAGCCGGAGCCCTCGATCTCGAAGACGGGGGCCACGATCACCATGCCGGTCTCGCGGGCCAGCTCCCGCATCCGGGTCACGGTGGGTCCTTCGGGCACCGGCTCGGCCCAGCGGTAGTGCTCGGGGTCCTGCACCTGACAGAAGTAGGGGGCGTTGAAAACCTCTTGGAAGCCGATGACCCGGGCACCCTGACGGGCCGCCTCGCGGGCGTGTTCCTCATGCTTGGCGATCATCGACTCGGTGTCGCCCGTCCAGGTCGCCTGGACCAGTGCGGCGCGTACGACAGAAGTCATGAGCTGCTCCTTCGACGGGGCGTCAGAGAGCCTCTACGCACGTAGACGCGGTACGTAGATGGAGAACGTAAGCCCCGTCACAGACCGGTGCAAGACCATCGCCGCCGCCGGGCACCGCCGATCCCGATTCACCCGGCCGGTCGAGCCGTGCCCGGCGGGGGCGGTGCCGCCTCGCGGTGGGCCCGGCCGCTCCGGTGCGCGCGCCCGGCACGGTCCGTCAGACAGGCCCCGCGGGGTCCAGGGTGATCGCGAGGGCGGTATGGGGGCGCCGGCCCCGGCGCACCAGGGCAGTGGGCACATCGAGCAGCCAGAACTGCCAGGTGTACTTGCGGGCGATCAGCGAGCGCGCGGCGGCGGTGTCGGCCAGCAGTTCGGCGGTGCCGGGGTGGTGGGGCGTGCCCTCGGCGATCCGGCCGCGCATGTCGCAGACGGAGACGGTCACCCGGGGGTCGCGCCGGAGCCGCTTGACCTTCCAGGAGTCGCTGTTGGTCCAGACGTAGAGCTTTCCTCCGTCGCGCGCGAACCAGACCGGTGTGGCGACCCCGGTCCCGTTCCTTCGGTAGGTGGTCAGGCTGATGTAACGGGCGGTGGCGAGGTCGTCTGCGGTCACGCGGAGAGGGTACGCCGGGCCGCCGGACGGGGCGACTCCGCCGCCGGGCCGGGCCGGGAGCGCACGGGGCCGCCCGCCCGGGCCGGGAGCGCCGGGGCGGACACGCGGCTCCCGGCGCGGCCCGGGGTCAGGCCGTCGGGGTGAGGGCGCAGCGGGTGGCCAGCTCGTCCATGGAGAGGCCGAGCGCGGTGGCGAGGGCGGCGACGGTGAAGAACGCCGGGGTCGGCGCGCGGCCCGTCTCGATCTTGCGCAGGGTCTCGGCGGAGATCCCGGCCACCGCCGCGACCTCCACCATGCTGCGTTCGCCGCGTGCGGCCCGCAGCAGTCCGCCGAGCCGTTCGCCGCGCTCGCGTTCTTCGGGGGTGAGAGGAGTACGTACCATGCCGGTATTCTAATGCCGGTATAGTAATTGGCATGATTGAGCTGAAGACCGACGCGTCGATCGACGCGATGCGGGCCGCCGGGCGGGTCGTCGCCCAGGCGCTCGCCGCCGCCCGGGAGGCCGCCGCCGTGGGGGTCCCGCTGCGGGAGCTGGACCGGGCCGCCCGCGCGGTGCTGACGGCCGCCGGGGCCTCCTCGCCCTTCCTCGGCTACCGCCCCTCCTGGGCGCCCGTGCCGTTCCCCGCCGTCCTGTGCGTCTCCGTGAACGACGCGATCGTGCACGGCATCCCGGACGGGTACCGGCTGCGCGACGGCGATCTGGTGAGCATCGACTGCGGGGCGGCCCTCGACGGATGGACGGGCGACTCGGCCGTCAGCTTCACGGTGGGCCGGGCCCGCCCCGAGGACACCCGGCTGATCGCCGTCGCCGAGGAGGCGCTGCGCGCGGGCATCGAGGCCGCCGTGGTCGGGAACCGTGTCGGCGACATCGCCCACGCCGTCGGACGGGTCTGCCGCGCGGCGGGGGCGGGCATCCCCGACGGCTTCGGCGGCCACGGCATCGGGCGCACCATGCACGAGGACCCCGGCGTCCCGAACGAGGGCCGCCGCGGCCGGGGGGTGCCGCTGCGGCACGGGATGACCCTGGCCATCGAACCGATGGTCATCGCCGGGGGCGCGGACGGCCACTTCACCGCGCGGGACGGCTGGACCATGCGGACGCTCGACGGCAGCCGCGCCGCCCACGCGGAGCACACGGTGGCGATCACCCGGGACGGCCCCCGGGTGCTCACCGCGCCCTGACCGGCCACGACCCGGCCGCCGCGCCTCCCGGGCGTCCGGCGGCACCCCTGGGACGTCCGGCGCGCTCCTGGGGCGTCCGGCGCGCCCCGCTCAGCCCTGGAGAGCCGCGCCCCGCTCAGCCCTGGAGAAAGGCACGGGCCAGCGCGTCCCCCTGGGTCACGGCGGCGGCGTGGTCCTCGATCGGGGCCACCCGCGAGCCCTTGAACAGGATGTAGGTCACCCCAGAGCCGACTCCTCCGCTCCGGGGGTCGGGGTCGATGCCGAGCGCCGCGGCCATGGCGTGGGACGCCTCGCCGATGATCCCGGCGGGGCCGGTGTCGCCGACGACCCCGTAGCGCACGGTGCCGCCGTGGACGACGGCCACCACCGAACCGCCCCGGATGCCCCAGTCCGGATACCGCCAGAGCCCGCTGGGGGCGGGGACCACCACAAAGGGCAGGGTCTCGGCGTTGAGCGGTCTGCCGTCGGACTGGCGAAACGCGGTCTGCTCCAGGAAGTAGGGGTCGGCACCGGTGTTGCAGCGGGGCGTGGCCTGGCCGTCGCAGTTGACGTCGAGGTCCGCCCGCCAGAACACCGCCCCGCCCGCGTCGCAGACCGGAACGGTCGCGGCGGTCCGAAGGTCCGTCCGGTACAGCCCCTGCGAGATCCGCGTACAGCCGTCGACCCGGGCCAGCAGCTCCGCCGCCGTGACGGCGCTCCGCCCGCCGCCGCCCCGGGCACCGCCCTCCTCCCCGCTCTCCCCGCCGCCCTGCGGCCCCGGCGCGGCGATCCGCTGGACACTGGCCGCGGGCGCGGGCTGCGCGACGGCGGGGAGGAGGGCGACGCCGAGCGCGGTGGAGAGGGCGAGCGTACGAGCGAGCATGAGCCAAAGGGCCTTTCTGTACGGTTTGCACGGAAAAGCGTCCTTTACCCCACCTTTCGGGAAACCCATCATCGGGTGCGGCCGGTCGGCGGGCGTGCGGGCCGCACGGCGCGCCGCCCGTCCGGGAGCGGCTCCCGGACGGGCGGCGCGCCCCGGGGCCGCGATCACCCGCGGCCCCGGGTGAGGTCAGCTCCCCGGACGGACGACCATCGCGGAGCCGCCGCCCCGGCGCACCTTCTCGGCGGCGGCGAGCCACCGTCCGTCGGGCAGCCGCTCGACCCCGGTCGCCGCCCCGATCTCCGGGTTCTGCCGGAAACGGTGCCCGATGGCCTCGAGCTGGGCGCGGAGCGGGCTGTTCCAGAGCGCGGGCTCGACCTCGGTGGTGGTCTGGTTGCGCTGGCTCGCCCGGGGCGCGGCGATCGCCTCGACCAGCGGCATCCCCCGGTCCAGACGGTTCGTCAGGGTCTGGAGGACCGTGGTGATGATGGTCGCCCCGCCCGGCGAGCCCAGCGCGAGCCGCACCCGGCCGTCGTCGACGACGATCGTCGGGGAGATCGAGGACCGCGGACGCTTGCCCGGGCCGGGCAGGTTCGGGTCGTGCACGGCGGGGTTCGCCGGGGCGAACGAGAAGTCCGTCAGCTCGTTGTTGAGCAGGAAGCCCCGGCCCGGCACGGTGATGCCGCTGCCGCCCGTGGACTCGATCGTCAAGGTGTACGCGACGACGTTGCCCCAGCGGTCGGCCACGGTCAGATGGGTGGTGTTGTCGCTCTCGTAGGTGGCGGGAACGGGCGGGCCCGAGGCGCCGCACGGAACGGGGTTCTCCGGGTCACCGGGCGCCAGCGGGCTCGTCAGCACCGCGTTGTCCTTGATCAGGCAGGCGCGGGCGTCGGCGAACCGCTGGGACAGCAGCCCCCGCACGGGCACGTCCTCGAACGCCGGGTCACCCACCCAGCGTCCCCGGTCCGCGAACGCCACCCGGCTGGCCTCGATGAAACGGTGCAGATGGCGCGCGGCTGTCGCCTTCGACAGATCGGTGCGCTCCAGGATGTTCAGCCCCTCGCCGACCGCGATGCCGCCCGAGGACGAGGGCGCCATGCCGTAGACGTCGAGCCCCCGGTAGGACACCCGGGTGGGCGTCCGCCGGACCGTCTCGTACGCGCGCAGGTCCCGGAGGGTCAGATCACCGGGGCGGACGGTGCGCGTGGCCCCCGGGGCGACGGGAGGCGTACGCACGGTACGGACGATGTCCCGGGCGATGTCCCCCCGGTAGAGGGCGCGGGTGCCCTCGCGGGCGAGCCGGCGGTAGGTCCGGGCCAGGTCGGGGTTCTTGAAGACCGAGCCGACGACCGGGAGCCCGCCGCCGGGCAGGAACAGCTTCGCGGTGTCGGGGAAGTCGGCGAACCGGGCCTGGTTGGCCTGGGTCTGCGCACGGAAGGTGCCGTCGACGGTGAATCCGTCGCGCGCCAGTCGCTCCGCCGGTCCCAGCAGCTCGGCGAGGGGGCGCGTGCCCCAGGACGCCAGCGCCGCGTCCCAGGTGGCCGGGGTCCCCGGGACCCCGACGCCGAGGCCGCTGGTCTGTCCCTCCTCGAACGGGATCGGCTTGCCGTCCGCCAGGAAGAGCGAGGCGTCGGCGGAGCGCGGGGCGGTCTCCCGGCCGTCGATGGTGCGGACCTTGCCCGTCGCCGCCTCGTAGTGGACGAAGTAGCCACCGCCGCCGATGCCCGAGGAGTACGGCTCGGTCACCCCGAGCGCCGCGGCGGTCGCGACCGCCGCGTCGACCGCGTTGCCGCCGCGCCGCAGCACTTCGATCCCGGCGGCGGACGCGTCGGCGTCGACACTGGCCACGGCCCCGCCGTACCCGACGGCGACCGGCGTCTTCACCGGCGGCCCACCGGGCGCGGCCCGCTCCCGCGCCGGTGCGGCGGCGCCGGGTGCCGCCGCACCGAGCGAGACGATCAGGGCCGCCGCGACGGCCAGAACCGAAGTGTTCCGCCCGACTGAACGAGTCATCCCCACCCTCCGATCGACAGACTGCCCGAACTGTAGCTCCCCTGGTGCGGACTCGACCCACCCCGAAGTCCGCCTTTCCCGCGCGGCTTGGGCGCGCGACCGTCTTCCCCGTGACGAACGAGCCCTTGCCCCGCACCCGCACCCCGTCGACGAGTGGACGATCCCCTCGCCCCCGCGGGCAAGTGAGCCGAAGGCATACCGCCTTCGCCCCGTCCCTGGGCCGGCCGATGGCCTTGCCCCCTGCGGCGAGTGAGCCGAAGAGGTGCCGCCCGCACCCCGCGCGTGCGTGGACGGTCACCCCGTCCCGGGACGCGTGACCGCCGAGAACGGAGGGCGCGTCCCTGCCACTTGGGCCGGGCGATGACCCCCATCCTGCGGCGAGTGGGCCATCGGGGCGCGTGGCCGCCGAAAGCGGAGAGCGCGCGCCCGCCCCGGGGCGAGTGGGCCGTGGGGGCGCCCGGCTGCCGGGAGCGGAGAGCGGGCCCCTGCCCCTTGGGCTGGACGTCTGCCTCCGCCCCGGGGCGAGTGAGCCGCAGGGGTGCCGCAGGCGCCGAAAGCCGAGAGCTCGCCCCCGTCTCCTGGGCCGGGCGTTTCCCTCCGCCCTGCGGCGAGTGAGCCGCAGGGGTGCGCCCCCGCCTCTTTGGGCCGGGCGTTTGCCTCGACCCCGCGGCGAGTGAGCCGAAGGGGTGCCGCGGGTGCCGAAAGTGGAGAGCGCGCGGAGGTTCCGAGGAACGAGGAACCGAGCACGGTCGACCGTCGGCGCACGCTCCAGCACCCCGGAGGCGAACCGAGCCACAAAAAAGGGAGAGCAATCGTTACCGGTGCGTTAACCACCGGGGAGTTACCGCAGGTAAGGGATTCCCGTTACCTTACGGACACCTTCATGTGACCCCAGGTCACATCCCCCCATGACGGTTGTGAGGAGGGACCCGTGGGACTCCCCCGCAAAGCTCTGCGCACCGCCCTGACGGGCGCTCTGTGTTCCGTGTTGCTCGCCGCCGGGCCGGCCAGTGGTGCCGGGTCGGTGGCCGGGACCGGTGGCCGGGCGGGCGCGCCGGTCGTGCGGTTCGTCGATGTCGAGGGCGACGGCGGCACCGTGCTCAAGGCCAATGTGGTCGCCCCCGCCGACGCCGGGCCCGGGCGTTCGTATCCGCTCGTCGTCCTGCCCACGAGCTGGGCCATGCCGCAGCTCGAATACCTCGCGCAGGCCGGGCAGTTCGCCGCCGCGGGCTATGTCGTGGTGAGCTACAACTCGCGCGGCTTCTGGCAGTCCGGCGGTGAGATCGAGGTCGCCGGGCCACCCGATGTCGCGGACGCCTCCCGGGTGATCGACTGGGCGCTGGCCCACACCCCCGCCGACCCGGCGCGCGTCGGCATGGCGGGGGTCTCCTACGGCGCGGGGATCAGTCTGCTCGCCGCCGCCGAGGACCCCCGGATCAAGGCCGTGGCCGCGCTGAGCGGCTGGGCCGATCTCGCGGGCTCGATCTACAGCGGACGGACCCAGCACGCGCAGGCGGCGGCGGTCCTCACCGGGCTCGGCTTCCTCACCGGCCGTCCCAGCGCCGAACTGCGCGGCATCATGGCCGACTTCCTCAGTTCCAGGCTCGATCAGGAGCAGCGCATCCTCGATTGGGCGGCCCGCCGCTCCGTCGACCGGCGGATCGCGGGCCTCAACGCCCGGGGCACGGCGGTGATGCTCGGCAACGCCTGGGGCGACTCGATCTTCCCGCCCAACCAGTACGCGGAGTTCTTCGAGCGGCTGACGGGTCCCAAGCGGCTGGAGTTCCGGCCGGGCGACCATGCCACCGCCGAGGGGACCGGGCTCTTCGGACTCCCCAACGACACCTGGACGAGCACCCGCCGCTGGTTCGACCACCATCTCAGGGGCGTGGACAACGGCGTCGACCGGGAGCCGCCCGTTCGGCTCAAGTCCCGTTCCGACGGGGAGTACGAGGGGTATCGCGACTGGCGGTCGGTGGGCTCCGCCGAGCGCAGGCTGCCCCTCGGGGGGACGCAGCGCGTGCTCACCGGAGTGGACTCCGGCGCGAACGGCGGGCTGGTCCTGCTCTCGGGAGCGCTGGACCAGTTCACCCGGGTGCCTCCGATCGCGGCCGTCCCCCTGCTGCCCCGGGCCTTCGCGGCCGTCTGGCAGTCCGAGCGGTACGACGCCCCGCAGCGGATTCGGGGGACGAGCAGACTGCACACCACCGTCACCGGCACCGGGGCGAGCGGGACCCTCGTCGCCTACCTCTACGACGTGGGCCCGCTCGGCCTCGGCAAGCTGGTCACCAGTGCCCCGTACACCTTCCACGGCCGGACACCCGGCACACCGTTCGCCGTCGACCTGGAGCTGTTCTCCACCGCCTATGACGTCCCGGCAGGCCACCGTCTCGCCGTGGTCGTCGACACCGTCGACCCGCTGTACATCGAGCACAACCCGGCCGGGGCACAGCTGACCTTCTCCTCGCCCGCCGACGACCCGTCCCAGCTGTCGGTACCGCTGCGCGAGGAGTGATCACCGGCTGCCGCCGACGGTCCCGGTTGATGCCCCTGAACTGCTGCCCGGCGGCTACATCCTCCCGGTCGCCGCGGGATCGCCGGGCAGCAGCGTCCCTGGTTCGGCCGGGGCGACTTCCACGGCCTCGGTCTTCGGGCTGCGGCGCTGCCGCCGGGCCACCCAGGTGGCGAACCAGGAGAGCAGCATGCACAGCCCGATGTAGATCGGCGAGATCACCATCAC
This sequence comes from Streptomyces clavuligerus, assembly GCF_005519465.1. Classification (NCBI taxonomy): domain Bacteria; kingdom Bacillati; phylum Actinomycetota; class Actinomycetes; order Kitasatosporales; family Streptomycetaceae; genus Streptomyces; species Streptomyces clavuligerus. The sequence goes on from NZ_CP027858.1 coordinate 844,497, forward strand.
CACGGGGATGAACGGCAGGTCGTAGTCGAGGTTGGACGCGATGAGCTTGCCCGCGTGCAGGAATTCCTCATAGGTGATCAGATAGCCGAGCGAGGTGTCCTTCAGGGCCACCACCAACTGGCTGATGATGGCGGGCAGCATCGCCCGCACCGCCTGGGGCACCAGGACATAGGTCATGACCTGGGTCTTGCGCAGGCCCAGTGCGTATGCTGCCTCGCGCTGTCCCCGGTCCACGGAGTGGACACCCGCGCGGAAGACCTCCGCGAGGACCGAACCGTTGTAGAGGGTGAGCCCGGCGACCAGCGCGGGCAGCGGCTGGACCTTCAGCGCCACAAAGATGAAGAAGATCATCACCAGTACCGGCATGGCCCGGAAGAACTCCACGAGCAGGGTGGAGACCCAGCGCACGGGGGCGTGGTCGGAGAGCCGGCCGCAGGCGAGGAGACCGCCGAGCAGCAGCGAGAGCACCGAGGCGTAGGCGAATGCCTTGAGGGTGTTGCCGAGTCCCCTCAGCAGCAGTTCCTGAATCCCCTTGTACTCGAAGGGGGTCCACTTGGCGGCGGTGAACTGCCCCGTTTCGAAGAGCAGATGGACGATCCAGCCGAGCAGCGCCAGGATGGCCAGCGTCGCGACGGCCCCGTAGAGGCGGTGACGTCTGCGGGTGCGGGGCCCGGGGATGTCGTAGAGGGCGGTGGAATCGGTCATCGTGCGACCCCATAGCGCTTCTCCAGCACGTTGAACAGCGCACTGATGGTGAGGGTGATGATCAGATAGCCGACGGCGATCCAGACGAAGGTCCAGACGATGTTGTAGCCCAGCTCACTGAGGGTCTTGTAGGTGCTGAGCAGTTCGGTGACGCTGAACGCCCCAGCGATCGCGGAGTTCTTGGCGAGCGCGATGAGCGTGGAGCCGACCGGGGGGATGACGGTGCGGAACGCCTGGGGCAGGATCACGACGGTCAGCGTCTGGCCGAAGGACATCCCGAGGCTGCGGGCCGCCTCCCCCTGGCCGCGGGGGACGGTGTTGATCCCGGACCGCAGGGCCTCGCAGATGAACGCGGAGGTGTAGCAGCCGAGCGCGAGCACCGCGAAGACCGTGAACGGGAGCACCAGTCCGAAGCGCGGCAGCCCCAGCAGAACGGCGAAGAAGAGCAGCGTGAGCGGGGTGTTCCGGAGCACCGTCACCCACACGGTGCCGATGGCGCGCAGCGCGCCGACGGGGGCGACCCGGAAGCCCGCCATCAGGAAGCCGAGGGCGAGGGCGAGCAACGAGGAGAAGAAGGTCAGCTCGACGGTGCCGAGGAAGCCCTCGGCGTAGGTGGAGAAGTTGTCGGTCAGTACGTCCATGCGTCACCTCAGCCCGCCGGGTAGCGGTCGATCGGGGGCGGCTGCGGCGCCGGGACTCCGGACAGTCCGAGGGTGGCGTCGTAGGCCTTCTTCCAGTTGCCGTTCTTCTCGTTCTCGGCGAGGGCGTCGTCGATGGCGAAGCGCAGGGCGTTGTCGGAGCGGGGGACGCCGATGCCGTAGGGCTCCTGCGAGAAGGGCTTGCCGACGACCTTGAGTTCGTCGGGCGCCTTGGCTGCGTAGCCGGTGAGGATGGCGTCGTCGGTGGTGACGGCGTCGACCTGGTAGGTCAGCAGGTTGTCGACACAGATGGAGTAGGTGTCGTAGGAGACCAGGACGGCCTGGGGGTAGTCCTGCTTGATCCGCTGGTAGGGCGTGGAGCCGGTGGCCGAGCAGACCCGTTTCCCGGCGAGGTCCTCGGGTCCCTTGATGTCCGTCTCGTCCTTGCGGACGAGCAGGTCCTGGCCCGCCATGTAGTAGGGCCCGGCGAAGCCGACGAGCTTCTTGCGGTTGTCGTTGATGGTGTAGGTGCCGACGTAGTAGTCGATCTGGCCGTTCTGGAGGGCGGTCTCCCGGTTGGCGGAGGCGATGGTGACGAAGGAGATCCGGGCGGGGTCCAGCCCCAGGGAGGCGGAGACCATCCGGGCGATCTCGATGTCGAAGCCGGAGTAGAGGCCGGTCGCGGGGTCCTTCTCGCCGAGGTAGGGCTGGTCCTCCTTGGCCCCGACGACGAAGTGGCCGCGGGCCTCGGCCTTGCGCCAGGTCGGGGAGGAGTCCAGCCGGAAGGAGGTGTTCACCGGGTAGTGCGGCAGCGCCTCGGGCCGGGGGCCCTTGACCGGTGGGCTGCCCTCCTTGCCGCAGGCGGCGGCCGTGAGCAGAAGGAGGAGCGCCGCCAGGGCGCGTCGGGTACGTGCCATCGATGCGCCCCCGGTCAGTGCTTGAGGATCTTGGAGAGGAAGTCCCGGGCCCGGTCGCTCTCCGGGTGGGTGAAGAAGTCCTCCGGGGAGCGGTCCTCGACGATCCTGCCGTCGGCCATGAAGACCACCCGGTTGGCCGCGGAGCGGGCGAAGCCCATCTCATGGGTGACGACGACCATCGTCATCCCGTCCCGGGCGAGCTGCTGCATGACCTCCAGCACCTCGTTGATCATCTCCGGGTCGAGTGCCGAGGTGGGCTCGTCGAAGAGCATGACCTTGGGGTCCATGGCCAGCGCGCGGGCGATGGCCACGCGCTGCTGCTGGCCGCCGGAGAGCTGGGCCGGGTACTTGTCGGCGTGGGCCGCGAGCCCGACCCGTTCCAGGAGTTCGCGGGAGCGGCGGTCCGCGTCCTCCTTCTTGCGGCGTCTGACCTTGATGGGGGCGAGGGAGACATTGGCCAGGACGGTGCGGTGGGCGAAGAGGTTGAAGGACTGGAAGACCATGCCCACCTCGGCGCGGAGCGAGGCCAGGCCCTTGCCCTCCTCGGGGAGGGGCTGCCCGTCGATGGTGATGGTGCCCGATTCGACGGTCTCCAGCCGGTTCATCGTCCGGCAGAGGGTCGACTTGCCCGAGCCGGACGGGCCGATGACCACCACCACCTCCCCGCGCCCGACGGCGAGATCGATGCCCTGGAGGACATGCAACTGCCCGTAGTGCTTGTTGACGTCCCGCAGTTCGATCAACGGATCGACGACGGCCATACGCTGCCCTGCCCCACTGATTGTTTGCCGGGTCAGCGCAAACTATCCAGCCGGGTCGGGGAGTTCGCGCCCGACACGCACGATGAGGACATAAGCCGTATTTACCGCTGAGGTGATCGCACCGCGGGGCGTCAGCCCTCGGCGGCCTCCGCATAGACCTGGGCGAGCTGCGGCGCCCCGGAGACGGCCCAGTCGAGCCCGGCCTCCACCACCCCGATCTCCCGGCCGGAGGCGAGCCGCACCACGGGGTGGCCGCCCGGCCAGATGTGCCAGCGCGCGCCCGGGACGGTACGGACGATGACCGTGCCGAGATAGAGCCCGGCGTCGTTGCCCACCCAGGGAAGCTCCTCCGGGTCGTCCCGCCAGCGCGGCGGGAGCTGGTCCAGGGCCGCGAGGGAGGCCGGGGAGTCGTCCAGCGCCAGTCCCAGCCCCTCCGCCCGGACCCGCAGCAGCTCGCACTCCGACAGCAGCTCGGCGATGCCCGCCGCGCGCTCCGTCTCGCCCTCGCCGGGGTCGCCGCGCTCCCCCCGCGTCCGTCCCTCGCCCTGCTTCTTGAGCCAGCCGTCCAAGAAAGGGATGTTCATACCACTCAGCGTCGCATCCCGCGCGCCGCACGCACCACAGGCGCGCGCGGCACGGCCGGGCCCGGCGGACGCGCTCCGCGCGACCCGGCGGGACGACGGGTCAGACGTCCAGGTCGACCACGACGGGGGCGTGGTCGGACGCCCCCTTGCCCTTGCGCTCCTCCCGGTCGACATAGCTGTCCTTGACGGCGCCCGCGAACGGGCCGTTGCCGTAGACGAGATCGATGCGCATGCCGCGGTTCTTGGGGAAGCAGAGCTGGCGGTAGTCCCAGTAGGTGAAGGGGTGGTCGTACTTGAGCGGGCGGGGCACCACATCGCTGAGCCCGGTCTCCCGCAGGGCCGCCAGCGCCGCCCGCTCCGGCTCCGTGACATGGGTGCTGCCCTCGAAGGCGGCGCGGTCCCAGACGTCCTCGTCGGCCGGGGCGATGTTGTAGTCGCCGAGCACGGCGAAGGGGCGGGGGCCCGCCGCGTCGGCGGCCACGGCCTCCTTCAGCGCGGCCAGCCACTCCAGCTTGTAGGCGTAGTGGTCATGGGTGACCTCCCGGCCGTTGGGCACATAGACCGACCACAGCCGCACCGGGCCGCAGGTCGCGGAGATCGCCCGCGGCTCCTGCGCCCCGTCGTACGCGGGGCCGCCGGGCAGGCCCTTGACCACCTCGTCCAGACCCACCCGGGAGACCAGCGCCACCCCGTTCCACCGGCCGTCGGCGTGGATGGCGGACTCGTAGCCGATCTCCCGCAGCTCCTCGGCGGGGAACTGCTCCTCGGCGCACTTGGTCTCCTGTATGCACAGGACATCCGTGCCGCTGCTCTCCAGCCAGGCGAGCAGCCGGGGCAGCCGGGCGGTGACCGAGTTGACGTTCCAGGTGGCGATACGCATGGACGAAAGCCTACTGCCGGGGTACGACATCACAGATCCAGGCGCTCCCCGGGGGCGAGCCGGGTGTGCTCCGCGCCGCCGAGATTGCCGATGTGGGTGTCGTAGATCGGCCGGGCGAGCTCCGTCAGCAGGGCGTCGTGGATGTCGACGGCCCGCCGGGGCCGCACCTCGCGGACGTAGTCGATCACTTCGGAGATCTTGTTCCAGGGGGCGTGGACGGGGAGCATCAGCACATCGACGGGGGCCCCGGGCACGGTGAGGGCGTCCCCGGGGTGGAAGACCGAGCCGTCCACCAGGAAGCCGACATTGGTGATCCGGGGCAGATCCGGGTGGATCACCGCGTGCAGCTCGCCGTGGACCTGGACCTCGAACCCGGCGGCGGTGAACGTGTCCCCGTGGCCCACGGTCCGCACCCGTCCCGGGAAGGCCGCCGAGATCGCCCCGGCGACACTCCCGAGGGTCCACACCTCGGCCCCGGCCGCGAGGGCCGCGCGCACCCGTCCCTCGTCGAAGTGGTCGGGGTGCTCGTGCGTGATCAGGACGGCGTCCGCCCCGGCCGCGGCGTCCGGCTCACCGAACGCCCCGGGGTCGATGACGAGGGTCGCCCCGTCCTTCTCCAGCCGGACACAGGAGTGGGTCTTCTTGGTGAGCCTCATGCCCCCATCCTGCTACGCGCTGGGCGCGGTCTCCTCCCGGATGACCTCGGCCGCCACCGCGAAGGCGGCGTCCGCGGCGGGGAGGCCGCAGTACACGGCGGTGTGCAGCAGGATCTCGCGGATCTCGTCGGGGGTGAGCCCGTTGCGCAGCGCGGCCCGGACATGGACGGCGAGCTGTTCCCGGTGGCCGCCCGCGATCAGGGCGGTGAGGGTGATCGCGCTGCGGGTGCGCCGGTCCAGGCCCTCCCGGGACCAGATCTCGCCCCAGGCCCAGCGGGTGAGGAGGTCCTGGAAGTCGGCCGTGAAGCCGTCGGCTCCGGCGGTGGCCGCGTCGACATGGGCGTCGCCCAGCACCTCCCGGCGGATCTTCATCCCCGGCTCATGGGTGTCGGCGCGCCCCTCGGCCTTCGGCTGCCGGTCCGCGGGGGCCAGCTCGGCGACGGGGGTGACGGGCGCGGAGACGGGCGGCACGGGCGGCGCCGGGATCGTGGTCAGGGTGTCCTGGGCGACTCCGGCGAAATGGCCGACCAGCAGATCGGTGACGGCGGCGGGCTGCTCGACCGGCGCGAGATGGGAGGCCCCGGGCACCAGCGCGAGCCGGGCGTCCGGTATCCCGGCGACCAGGGTACGGGCCTCGGCGGGGCCGGTGACCTGGTCCTCCGAGCCCACCAGGACCAGGGTGGGGACCCCGATCCGGCCGAGTTCGGACCGGGCGTCGAACGCGGCGAGCGCCTCGCAGGCGGCGATGTAGCAGCCGGGGTCGGTGGTGCGCACCATCGTCACCGCCCACTCCACGATCGCGGGCTGGGCGGCGGCGAAGGTCCGGGTGAACCAGCTCTCGGGGGCGGTGCGGGCCATCGGGTCGAGGCCGTTGCTCCGGACGACCACCCCGCGGCGGCGGAACTCGTCGGCGGTGCCGAACCGGGGCGACGCGGCGACCAGGGCCAGCGAGGCGACGCGCTGTGGACGGCGCAGCGCGAGGTCGATGCCCATGGCGCCCGCTATCGAGCAGCCCGCGTAGCCGAAGCGCTGGATGCCCAGCTCGTCGAGGGTGGCCAGCAGCCGGTCGGAGAGTTCACCGACGGATGAGGCGGGGCGGGCGGGGGCGCCGCCGTGTCCTGGCAGGTCGAAGCGGATGACCCGCCACTCCCGGGCCAGCTCGGCGATCTGCCGGTCCCACATGTGCCAGGTGGTGCCGAGGGAGGGGCCGAGGACGAGTACCGGCGCGTCGTCGGGGCCGTCGATCCGGTACTGGAGCGTCGTGGGGGGCGTCGGCGTCTCGGTGGGGGGCGTCTGCGTCTCACTCACCCGCTCCACGGTAGTGACTCCCGGGTGCGGAGGCGGCGCTGCCCCCTCCGCTCACACCTTCAGGTGTTCTCAGGGCGTGGCGGTGGAGACGACATACACCGTGGGCCGGGCGGAATCGCTCAGGTCCACGACGAAGTCCCGGTCGGGCCGGGGCTTCGTCCCGTCGTGACGGGTGCCCCACCAGTCACGGTCCGTGTCGAAGTCCCAGCCCACGGTGTCCGCGTCGCGCTCGCCGATGGTGATGTCGCCCTCGCGCAGGGTCGCGCGGGGGGCGCCGACCTCGTCGAGGAAGCGGTCGAGTCCGGCGGAGGTGGTGGTGAACTGCACATACAGCCGACTGGTCCGCCAGTTGCTGGTCTCGAAGTACGCGACCTGGGTGGATTTCATCGGGATGGGCACCTCGAAGATCCGCCGCTTCATCTGGGAGGGCCAGCTCTCGCGCAGCCCGCTGGAGGAGGACTCGGCGGCCTTGTCCCGGCCGCTCTCGCGGCTCTGCTGGGCGGAGATGACCAGATATCCGGCGGGGATGCCGATGAGCAGCACGATGACGACCGCCGTCAGCCAGCGGCGGAGGATCATCTGCCGACGTCCCTCGGGGGGACGGAAGCTCTCGTCCGGGGAGGCGGGCTGGCGGGGCACGGTCATGGCGCGGGGGTTCCTGGGGAGATGATGCGGAGGTTCCTGGGGGCGTCGGGTACGGGCAGTGAAGTCTACGGGTCCCGGTCACCGGGGGAGGAATCCGGCGGAGGGGACAGGACGGGGCAGGTCCGAGCCGGTCCCGGGCCGGACATCCGGGGCGATCCGGGAGGGGTCCATCGGCCGGCCGTCCGGATTCGGCACAGGACCCCCACACCGCGGCAGCGGACCGCCACACCGTCCACGCGAGATCCGTACATCATCCACGCGAAGCCCGTCCCACGCCCGACCGGCCGTACGCGGGCCGTCCGGCACCCGTCCGGGACCGTGTGCGGCCCGCCCGGAGCCCGGAGCCCGTCCGGAGCCCGTCCGGCGCGTCGGGATCCGGCCGGTCCCCGATCCGTCCGGCGCGGCTACGACTCCTGGGGCGGACGGACCGACGTCGAGTTGCGCAGGGCCTGCGCGTACCGCTCGTACCGCTCATGGCGCTCGACCCGGCGGCGGTTGGCGCGGCGGAAGCGGCGGGCGACCAGCCGGGCGAGGTCGGCGGCGCCGACCATGCCCGCCTCCGGGCCCAGCTCGGCACGGGTGATCTTCGCCTCGGGGCGGTAGCCGCGGCCGGTGAGATGGCGGCGGAAGGCGTCCCGCGCGGGCCCGATCAGAAGGTCGTCGGCGGCGCTGACCCCGCCGCCGATGACGAAGCAGGAGGGGTCGAGCGCGGCGGCGAGGTTGGCGATGCCGATACCGAGCCACTGTCCGATGTCCTGGAACAGCTCCACGCACATCGGGTCGCCCTCGCGGGCCAGCTCGGTGATCAGCGGTCCGGTGATGTCCGGGACACTGCCGCCGACGCGGTCGATGAGGGTGTGGGCGACCGGCGAGTCCGCGGCGGCCAGCTCCCGCGCCTCACGGACCAGGGCGTTGCCGGAGCTGTACTGCTCCCAGCAGCCCCGGTTGCCGCAGGGGCAGCGATGGCCGCCGGGGACGACCTGCATATGGCCGAACTCCCCGGCCACGCCGAACTTGCCCCGCTTGACCCGGCCGTCCTCCAGGATGGCGCCGCCGATGCCGGTCCCCAGCGTGATCATCACCAGATGGTCCTCGCCCCGGCCCGCGCCGAAGCGCCACTCCGCCCAGGCGGCGGTGTTGGCGTCGTTGTCGACGAGGACCGGGACGGCGAGCCGGGCGGAGAGCGCGTCCCGCAGGGGCTCGTTGCGCCAGGCCAGATGGGGGGCGAAGAGCACCTTCGAGCGGTCGGCGTCGACCCAGCCGGCCGCGCCGATGCCGACGGCGTGCACATCGTGCCGGTCGGACAGGTCGAGCACCAGCTCACAGATGGTGTCCTCGACCACCTTGGGGCTCTTGGACTTGTCGGGGGTCTCGGTGCGGACCTTCTCCAGGATGACCCCGTCGGCGTCGACGACGCCCGCCATCACCTTGGTGCCGCCGATGTCGATGCCCACCGTGGGGACCCGGGGCGCGGTGAGGTGGGAGCGCCGCTCACGGGTGCCGGAGGTCCGCAGGACGGTGCCGCGCGCGGCGGTGCGGTGGGTGAAGTCGCGGTAGCCGCTCACCGGGCGTGCTCCCCGGCGTCGGAGGTGCGGGGGGCGGGTGCTGTTCGCACAGGTCGCGTCGTCCCTGGTGTCGTCGGGGCCGGGGGCCGTGCGGCGGACTCGTCCGCACGGGGGTCGGCGGCGGGCGGCGCCCGCCGCCGACGATTCTGCCACCCCCGCCGCTGGTGGGCGTGGGCGGCGGGGTCTCCCGGCGCCCGCCCGGCGGGGTCCCCGGCCGGGGCCCGGCGGCCGGTCACGGCCCTGGCCGGGACATCGGCGGGGCTGCTTCCGGCCGTCGGCGGAGGGCTACTCCCCGGCCGTCGGCGGGGTGGCCCGCTCCAGCTCGTGGCGGAGATCGTCCAGCTCGCTGCCGCCCGCCATCTGGCGGGTCAGCTCGTCGAGGGAGACCGCGTCCTTGGCGTGGCTCGCGGTCATGCTGCCCCGCTTGAGCAGGACGAAGCGGTCGCCGACGAGGTAGGCGTGGTGCGGGTTGTGGGTGATCAGCACCACCCCGAGACCCGCGTCCCGGGCGGCGGCGACGTACTTCAGCACCACGCCGGACTGCTTGACGCCGAGCGCCGCGGTGGGCTCGTCGAGGACGAGCACCTTGGCGCCGAAGTGGACGGCGCGGGCGATGGCCACGCACTGGCGCTCACCGCCGGAGAGCGTGCCGATCGGCTGGTCGACGTCGCGCAGGTCGATGCCCATGCGCAGCAGCGCCGTGCGGGTGGTCTCGCGCATCGTCTGCACATCGAGGCGCTTGAAGGGGCCCTTGCCCTTCACCGGCTCGGAGCCGAGGAAGAAGTTCCGCCACACCGGCATCAGCGGAACGACCGCGAGGTCCTGGTAGACGGTGGCGATACCCCGGTCCAGGGCCTCCCGGGGGCTGGCGAGCCGGGTCTCCTCCCCCTCGATGGAGAAGGTGCCCGCGTCGTGCCGGTGCAGCCCCGCGATGATCTTGATCAGGGTGGACTTGCCCGCGCCGTTGTCCCCGAGGACACAGGTGATCTCCCCGGCGTGGACGACCAGCGAGACCCCCTCCAGGGCCCGGATGTTCCCGTAGTACTTGCTGACGTCGTCCAGCTCGACCAGAGCGGTACCCGTCGTCATCGTGTCGTCGCCTCCGCCCTCTTTCGGACCCATGCGTTCAGCAGGGTGGCCAGCAGCAGCATCGCGCCGAGGAAGAACTTGAACCAGTCCGGGTTCCACTCCGCGTAGACGATGCCCTTGCTCGTCATGCCGAAGATGAACGCGCCCACCGCCGAGCCGATCGCGGAGCCGTAGCCGCCGGTGATCAGACAGCCGCCGATGACGGCCGCGATGATGTAGATCAGCTCATTGCCGACGCCCTCGCCGGACTGGACCACGTCGAAGGAGAAGAGCAGGTGCTGCCCGGAGATCCAGGCGGCGAACGCCACGCCCGTATAGAGGAGGATCTTGGTGCGGGCGACCGGGACACCGACCGCGCGCGCGGCGTCCGCCCCGCCGCCGACGGCGTAGATCCAGTTGCCGAAGCGGGTCCGCAGCAGAATCCAGGTGGCGAGCGCGACCAGGCCGATCCACCACAGGATGGTGACCTTGACGGTGACCTCGCCGAGGGTGAACTCGGAGGCGAAGAGCGCCTTCGCCGAGGAGAAGCCCTCCATGTCGGCGGTGGACTTGGTGGAGACCGTGCCGCTGATCAGCTTGGTGAAGCCGAGGTTGAGACCGGTCAGCATCAGGAAGGTGCCGAGCGTGATGATGAAGCTCGGCAGCTCGGTCCGGGTGAGCAGAACGCCGTTGAAGACGCCGATCGCCAGGGTGACCAGCAGCGAGACCAGGACGCCGACCCAGACGTTCGCCGTCATCTGGTAGCTGACCATCGAGGAGACCAGGGCGGAGCTGGTGACCAGGACCCCCGCCGAGAGGTCGAACTCGCCGCCGATCATCAGCAGGGCGACGGGCACCGCCATGATCCCGATGGTGGAGGACGCGTAGAGCACCGTGGAGAAGCTGCTCGCCTGGAGGAAGGAGTCCGCGACGAGGGCGAAGAAGAGGAAGACGGCGGCGGCGCCGACCACGGACCCCAGCTCGGGCCGGCCCAGCAGCTTGCGGAGGAACGAGGTGTGCAGCAGCCGTTCGTCGGCGGCCGGGGCCTGGCCGGTCCCGGCCGGTGGTGCGCCGGCGGTCATCGGGTCCCCCGCTTGGTGTAGTCCTCCAGGGCCCCGGCGTCCGCCTGGGTGATGATCTGCGGACCGGTCAGCACGGGCAGACCGCCGCCGAGGACATCGGCGTTGTAGCGGTAGAGCCAGAGCAGGTCGACGGCCTCGTACCCCTGGAGATAGGGCTGCTGGTCGACGGCGAAGCCCAGGGTGCCGTCCTTGACGGCGGCGGCGACCTTGGCGTTGAGGTCGAAGGTCACGACCTCGGCCTTGCTGCCCGCGGACCGCTTGGCCTTGACGGCGGTGTCGGCGAAGGGGGCGCCGAGGGTGACGACGGCGTCGATGGAGCGGTCCGTCTGGAGCTTGGCCTCGATGGACGCCTGGACGTCGGGCATGTTGGTGCCCTCGACATACAGGTTCTCCACCTCGCCGTCGAAGGTCTTCTTCACTCCGGCGCAGCGCTGCTCATGGCCGACATTGCCCTGCTCGTGCAGGACGCAGACGGCCTTCTTCCGGTCGCGCTGGTTCAGCTCGTCGCCGACGGCCTCGCCCGCGACGGTCTCGTTCTGGCCGATGTGGGTGAGCGCGCCGAACGCCTTGGACTCCTCGGAGCCGGAGTTCACCGTGATCACGGGGATACCGGCGGCCACGGCCTTCTTGACGACGTCCTTCATCGCGTCGGGCTTGGCGAGGGTGACGATCAGGCCGTCGACCTTCTTGTCGATCGCGGTCTGGACGAGCTGGGCCTGCTGCTGTCCCTCGTCGCTCTTGGAGTAGAGGAAGTTGATGTTGTCCTTGGCGGCGGCCTCCTCGGCGCCGCGCTGGACGATGTCCCAGAAGGTGTCGCCGTCGCCCGAGTGGGTGACCATCGAGAAGGTCCAGCGGGGGGTGGAGACGGCCGCCTTCCCGGCCGCGGCCTGGGCCTTGCGGGCGTCCTCGGCGCGCTTGCCGCCCGTACTGCTGCATCCCGCCAGGGAGGCTACGAGCACCGCCGCCAGCACCGCGCCGAGTGCGCGTACCCCTGTCCTTGCCCTTGCCACGACGCCGTGCCCTTCTTGCCGTACTGTCTGCCGGTCCGACCCGGGGGGCCCGTTGTGTCGTACCCCAACCGCCCAAGTATGGGTCACGCCAGGTCGGAGGGTGGGCATCGGGTGCGTCCGACGGCTTCCGGACAGGGGGTCCGGGTACCCCGGGAGGGTGTCGGGAACGGGGCGGGGAACGGGGCTCCCGCCGGTCGCGCGGGCCGCGCGGGCCGGTTGCGCGGTGCGCGCGGCGAGCAGGGCCGTTCCCGCGCGGAGGATACGCAGGGGTGCCGTGCGGAGGGTACGCATGGGTCGGTCCGCCTTCTCTCCCGGCCGCCCGGTTGCGGCTGGGTGACGTTTTACGGCGACCGGATGACCCCGTCAAGACTTTGTCCGAACATTCTTACGGACCGACAGAGGGCGCTCTCCGCGACGGACTTCGACGGACCGCGACGGACCGCGGCAGGGATACGACGGGCCGCGGCGGGGATACGGCGGGCCGCGCGGCACACGGCCCGGTGTCAGGACGGATGCCGGAACCGGATGTCAGGACCGGACGAGCAACTGGAACTCGAAGGAGTAGCGGGAGGCCCGGTAGAGATGGGAGCCGTACTCCACCGCCCGTCCGGTGTCGTCGAAGGTGGTGCGCTCCATGGTGAGCAGCGGCGCGCCCGGCTCCTCGCCGAGGCGTCCGGCCTCCTCGGGGGCGGCGGCCCGCGCGCCGACCGACTGCCGGGCGCTGTGCAGGGTGACCCCGGCGGCCCGCATCAGCCGGTAGAGCCCGGTCGCCTCCAGGGCTTCGCTGTCGCAGTCGAAGAGCCCGGTGGGCAGGTGGTTCGTCAGCAGGGCCATCGGCTCGCCATGGGCGTACCGCAGCCGCTCGACCAGCAGGACCTCGCTGCCCTCGGCGACCCCGAGGGCGGCGGCGACCGCGACGTCCGCGGCGGCGGTGGTGTTGCGCAGCACCACGGTGGCGGGCCGCTGCCCCGCCGCCTCCAGGTCGTCGTAGAGGCTGCTCAGCTCCAGCGGGCGGCGGACCTGGCTGTGCACCACCTGGGTGCCCACACCGCGACGGCGCACCAGGAGGCCCTTGTCCACGAGGGACTGGATGGCCTGGCGCACGGTCGGCCGGGACAGACCGAGCCGTCCGGCCAGCTCGATCTCGTTGCCGAGCAGGCTGCCGGGGGTCAGCACCCCGCGCTCGATGGCGGACTCCAGCTGCTGGGAGAGCTGGTAGTACAGCGGGACCGGACTGGTGCGGTCCACGACGAGCTGAAGGGGCAGGGACGGTTCCGATGCGGGTCTGGGCTGCTTGGGCACGGTGCGAGCGTAGTCGCCGCCGATGTTGACGGGAAGTCCGGAAGTACTGATGTCAGGACAAAGTCTTGACACAGTGACCGGCCCGGCTCCATTTTTGGCGCATGCGCATCGGAGTCATCGGGACGGGACGTATCGGGGCCTTCCACACGGCGGCGCTCAGCCGTCGGCGGGAGATCGGCTCACTGGTCGTGACGGACGCGGAACCGGCCCGGGCGGCGGAGATCGCCGCGCGCACGGGGGCCACCGCGGTCGCCGGTACGGACGAGCTGTTCGCCTCCGGCCCGGACGCGGTGGTGATCGCCTCGGCGACCGCGTCCCACGCCGGGCTGATCGCCCGCGCCGCCGGGGCCGGGCTCCCCGCCTTCTGCGAGAAGCCGATCGCCGTGGACCTGCCGGGCACCCTGGCCGCGCTGCGCGCGGTGGAGTCGGCGGGCACCGTGCTCCAGATCGGTTTCATGCGCCGCTTCGACGCGGGCTACACGGCCGCCCGCCGGGCGCTGCGCTCGGGACGGCTCGGACGGCTCCACACCGTACGGGCGATCTCCTCGGACCCCGCGCCGCCGCCCGCCGGGTATCTGCCGCTCTCCGGCGGTCTGTACCGGGACTGTCTGGTGCACGACTTCGACATACTGCGCTGGGTCACCGGGCGGGAGGTCGTGGAGGTGTACGCGACGGGCTCGGACGCGGCTGGGGCGATGTTCCGGGAGGCCGGTGACGTCGACACGGCGGCGGTGGCGCTCACCCTGGACGACGGCACCCTGGCGACGGCGACCGCGACCCGGTGCAACGGCGCGGGCTACGACGTACGGATGGAGCTGGCGGGCGACCTCGACCAGATCGCCGTGGGACTGGACGGCCGGACGCCGATCACCTCGGCCGAACCCCGGGGGCCGGGCGCGCCGGACAAGCCGTGGCCGGGCTTCCTGGAGCGGTTCGCCCCCGCGTACGAGGCCGAGCTGGCGGCCTTCGTCCGGGTGGCCCGGGGCGAGGCCGAGAACCCGTGCGACGGGCGGGAGGCGCTGGCGGCGCTGCGGATCGCGGAGGCGTGCGAGCGCTCCCGGCGGGAGCGGCGGCCGGTGCGGATCGAGGAGATCCCGGTGGACACGGAGCCCTCCGGCTGAGCCGCCGGGGCGCGGCCGGGTCCGTCCCGGCCGCGCCCCGGCGGGTCGCTACCAGCGCACGGGCAGGCGGCGGGTGCCCCGCAGCAGCAGCCCCGGCAGCCACTCCGGCGGTCCGCCTTCCGGGTCCGCGGCCAGCGCGGGTAATCGGTTCAGCAGCGCCTCCAGGGCGATCCTGGCCTCCAGCCGGGCCAGCCCGGCGCCGATGCAGAAGTGGATGCCGTGGCCGAAGGCCAGATGCCCCCGGGTGTCCCGGGCGGGGTCGAAGGTGTCCGGGTCGGGGAAGCGCGCCGGGTCCCGGCTCGCCGCGCCGAGCCCCACGACCACGATCTCCCCGGCGGGGACGGTGACTCCCCCGATCTCCACCGGGGCGACGGTGAACCGGCCCGCCGACGTCAGGATCGGCCCCTCGTGCCGCAGGGTCTCCTCGATCACCGCGTCCAGCAGCGAGGGGTCCGCCCGTACGGCGGTCAGCCGCACGGGGTCCACGAGCAGGGCCCGGACCGCTCCGGCGATGAGCTGGACGGTGGTCTCGTGCCCCGCGACCAGCAGCAGATAGGCGAGGCCCCGCAGCTCGGGCACCGACAGCCGGTCGCCGTCCTCGTCATGGGTGGCGACCAGCGCGGAGAGCAGGTCGTCCGAGGGGTCCCGGCGCTTGGCCTCGACAAGGGTGTCGAGGTACGGGGTCAGCGCGTCCAGCGCCAGCCGCCCCGCCTCCTCCGAGGTGGGCGTGATCAGCTCGGAGGACCAGCTCCGGAAGACCTCGCGATCCTTCGTCGGCACCCCGAGCAGTTCGCAGATGACGGTGATCGGCAGCGGAAACGCCAGGCTCTCGATCAGATCGCCCCGCCCGGTGGGCGGCAGCGCGTCCAGCAGCTCCGCGGTGATCCGTTCGATGCGCGGCGCCAGCTGCTCCACCCGGCGCGCGGTGAACTCCCGCGCGATGAGTCTGCGCAGCCGGGTGTGGTCGGGCGGGTCGCTCTCCAGCAGGCTGGGCCCGATGGAGTGGATCTCGTAGGGCGGGTCGGGCAGGGCCTCGGGCGACTTGGCCAGCCGGGGGTCGGTGAGCGCGGCCCGTGCGTCCTCGTACCCGAGGACCAGCCAGAATTCGGTGCCGAAGGGGTCGCGCAGCCGGTGGACGGGGCCCTGTTCCCGCCAACGGGCGAAGTACGCGTAGGGGTTGGCGTCAAAACCGTGGAGCTCGGCGATGTCGATGGTCTCCATTGGCCCACCTTACGCACCGTCGTCAAGCAGCTCCGCGTCGTGCACCAGCAGGGCGATCTGGACCCGGTTGTTGAGACCGAGCTTGGCGAGGACGCGGGAGACATGGGTCTTGACCGTCGGCACGCTTATATAGAGGCTCGCGGAGATCTCCGCGTTGGACTGTCCCCGGCCGACGGCGAGCGCCACCTCGCGCTCCCGGCCGGCCAGCGTCTCCAGCCGGGCGAGGGCCGAGCGGCGGCGCGGATCGCCCGCGGCGTCCCGTGCCGTGCCGACGACATGGGACATGAGCTGGCGGGTCACCGCCGGGGAGAGCACGGGGTCGCCCGCCGCGACCCGGCGCACGGCGTCGACGATCTCGGCGGGCGGGGTGTCCTTCAGGACGAAGCCCGCCGCCCCGGCCCGCAGCGCGCGCAGCACCTGTTCATCGGCGTGGAAGGTGGTGAGCACCACGACCTCGGGGGCGCCCGGGCGGGCGCGCAGCCGCTCGGTGGCGGTGAGGCCGTCCACGGCGGGCATCCTGATGTCCATCAGGACCACGTCGGGCGCCAGCCGGTCGACCAGCTCCTGCACCTCGGCGCCGTCGGCGCCCTCCCCCACGATCTCCAGGTCCTCGGCCCCGCCGAGCATCAGGGCGAGACCGGCGCGCACCAGGGGATCGTCGTCGACGACAAGCAATCGGACCGTCATGCGGACCACGGTAGCCAGGCTTGGACATGGAATCCGCCGTCTCCGGTCCTGCCGTGCCGGAGGGTGCCCCCGGCCAGGGTGGCGCGTTCGGTGAGCCCGATCAGCCCCTGCCCGGAGCCGGGCACCGCCGGGACCTCGCCGGGCGGCGCGGGATTGTCGACGAGCACGGTGACGCCCTCGCCCGGACCGCCCCGCACGACGACGGTGACCTCCGCGCCGGGGGCGTGCTTGCGGGCGTTGGTCAGGCCCTCCTGGGCGATGCGGTAGACGGTGCGGCCGGTGGCGGCGGGCACGGCCGCCGGGTCGGCGATCCGGTTGTCGAGGACGACGCTCGCCCCGGCGGCGCGGCCCTCGGCGACCAGGGTGTCCAGGGTGGCGAGGGTCGGCTGCGGGCGGTCCGCGGAGTCGCCCTCGCCGGGGGCGCGCAGCACCCCGATGATCTGTCGGAGGTCCTGGAGGGCCTCGTGCGCGCTGTCCCGGATCACCCCGGCGGCGCGCGCGACCTCCGCGGGCGGCGCGTCCGGACGGAACTCCAGCGCACCGGCGTGGACGCTCAGCAGGGTGAGCCGGTGCGCGAGGACGTCGTGCATCTCCCGGGCGATGGCCTCACGGGCGAGCCGCTGCGCCTGCTCGGCACGGAGCACGGCCTCCTCCTCGGCCCGTTCGGCCCGTTCCCGCAGGACGACGACGAGCTGTCGGCTGGAGCGGACGAGCATGCCCCAGCCGACCATCAGCAGCACCAGGAGCAGCCCGGTGACGACCGAGCCGAGGTAGCCGAGGGAGGGGTCGGGGCGGACCGCCGGCTGGAGGGCGGCGGACAGCACCGCCACGCCCCCGACGAGGGCGACCGGCCGGAAGGGGCGGTGCACGGCCACGCTGAACAGGGCGACCAGATACGCCCCTCCGGCGGCCGGGGTGACGATGCTCACCACCGCGAGGGCCAGGACGAGCTGCACCGGCCAGCGCCGCCGGGGCCACAGGGCGCAGCAGGCGGCGGCGCCGAGGAGCTGGTCGAGGAGGACGATCGCCGAGCCCTCGTTGAGCTGTGTGCTGGTGTCCAGGGCGGTGAGGCCCAGCAGGGAGGCGCCGAGGAAGAGGACGGTGTCCACGACCCAGTCGCGCACGGTCCGCCGGGGCCTGCCGCCGGGTCCCGGGGCCCGGCCCGTGCCTCCGGGCCCGGTGCCGGGCGAGCCCGCCATGGCCGAGGGCAGCAGCCAGGGATACTCCGTACGCGTCATGGGGGACAACCTACGCATCCCTCCGCTCCGGTCGCGTCCCGAGGACTCAGGGCGCTACCAAAGTCGCGGGGGACGAGACTTTCGACGGCGGAGGACGGGCGGAGGGCATGCCGAGGGCGGATACCCAGGGGGCGGGCGGGGGCCGAGGCTGGGGGCATGAGCAAAGCGCTGGAGTGGGTCGGCGGAGCACTGCTGGTCCTGGGGGTGTGCGGGGTGATCCGCGAGCTGACGGGATGGTTCCCGGTCATGGGGGCGACCCGCTTCCTGACGGAGAACGTGGAGTTCTTCGGGGAGCGGGCCGTCTTCACGAATGTCGTGATCGCGGTGCTGGGCTTCGCGCTGGTGATGACGGGGGAACGGTTGCGACGGTGAGCCTCCGGGATGCCGGGGTGCCGCGTTCCCGCCGCCGGGTCAGTCCGCGTAACTCCCGTACCGGGGGCGGCCGTCGAACGCGTAGGCGTTGAGGGTGACGCCCGAGGCGGTGATACGGGTCCCGGTGTGCCGGAAGGCGGTGGGCCTGGCGCCCTCGGGGAAGAGGCGCAGGCCCTCGCCGAGGACCACGGGGAAGACCAGCAGCCGCAGGACGTCGACGAGGTCGTGGGCGAGCAGGAACGGGGCGAGCTGCCCGCTGCCGTGCACCTGGAGTTCGCCCTCGGTGCGGTCCTTGACCGCCCGGACGTCCGCGGCCAGGTCGCTCCGGCCGATCACCGTGGTGCCCGCCCAGGCGGGGTCGGTCAGCGTGGTGGAGGCGACGTACTTGGGCAGGGCGTTGAGCCGGGAGGCGATCGGGTCGGCGGGGTCGGTCCGCTGCGGCCAGTGCCCGGCGAAGATGTCGTAGGTCCGCCGCCCGAGCAGAAACGCCCCGGCCCGCTCCATGACGTCCACGATGAAGCGGCCAAATTCCTCGTCGCCGTAGGGAACGGACCAGCCGCCGTGGCCGAAGCCGCCGCTGGGGTCCTCGTCGGGCGCGCCGGGTGCCTGCATGACGCCGTCGAGGGTGACGAAGGTGGTGAGGGTGAGCTGAGCCATGACGGTGCCTGCCTCCACGGGTGCGGTTCCGGGTCCGGGTCCGGCGGCCCCCTCCTCGTCGATCTTCAGGTCCGCTCCCCGCCTGCGCCAGTCGGGCGGGGCGGCTTCCCCGGACGGCGCGGCGGGCGGGATCGGCCCCGGAACGGGGCGGCGGTCAGGCCGTCAGGGAGCGGTGGCGGGCGTGGAGGCGGGTGGTGGCGTCGGGGGTGAGGGTTCCATGGACGCGGAGGCGGGAGATGCCGCCGTCCGGGTGGATGTCGAGCCGCAGCCGGTCCCCGGTGACGGGGCGTTCCAGGACGAAGCGGTGGCCGCTGTCGGGCTGCAACCGTGTCGGCGGCAGGATCTCGGTCCACTCGCCGTCCGTCCCGTCCTGGAGCCACAGCGAGGCCCAGCCGGCGCTGTTCCCCTTGAGATACGCCGTGTCGATCTCCACGGCGCGGATCTCCCCGCGCTCCACCAGCCGGTAGCGAATCCAGTCGTGGCCGCCGTCCCGCCGCCGCCGGGTCTCCCAGCCCTCGTCCATCCTGCGGGAGCGCCCCGGCAGGATGGTGTGGGCCGCCGGGGAGTAGAAACGGTCGGACGCGTCCTCGACCTGTCCCCCGTTCTCCAGGGCCACCAGGTCGAACGAGCCGAGCGCGGCGAGCCAGCCGGGGTCGGGGACGACCTCCCCGTACACCCGCAGCCGGGCGACACCGCCGTCGGGGAACTGCCGCAGCCGCAGATGGGTGAAGCGGCGCTCGACGGCGACGGTGAAGCCGTTCGCGGCGTGGCCGCCGACCGGGGTGCGGGGGACGAGGGCCGTCCAGGCCGTGCCCGGGGCGAGCAGTTCCTCGGGGGAGGGTGTACCGGGGACGAGGGCCGCCTCGACGGACACCGCCTGCGGGTGGTTGCCCCGGAAGTGCGCGGTGTCGACGACGACGCCCCGGACCACGCCGGGCGCTCCGAGCCGTACCAGCGCCCAGTCGTGGTCGCCGTCCCGCGGGTGGGGCCGGTCCGCGCCCGTGCCCCGGCGGCGGCGGGTCTCCCAACCGTCCATGATCTTGCCCTTGTGGCCGAAGCGTTCGGGGTCGAAGACGGCGGGGCCGGGGGTGAGCAGGTTCTCCCGGTCCGCGAAGAACTCGTCGTTGGCGGCGACGACGGCCGCGCCGAGCCGCCGGTCGGCGAGGTCGACGGGATCGCTGCGGCCGGTGCGGCGGGCGAAGGGGAATCCGGCGGGTCCCGGGGTCCGGTAGTCGGCGTAGGGGTCGCCGCCGCCGTAGGGAGCGGCGGCCCCGGTGAAGGAGGGGCACGGGTCGGGGGCGGACGGCGGGTGGTCGGCCGGGAGGGGCGGCACGGTCAGGCGCTCCTTTCGATGAGCCGGCCGGTGGGCCCGGCCGGGACGCCGTCCACCGCCGCGCGTTCACCGCGCAACCAGGTGGAACGGACGACTCCGTGGAGGGTTCTCCCCGTGTACGCGGTGATCCGGTTGCGGTGGTGCAGCCGCACGGGGTCGACGGTGAAGGTCGCGTCGGGCGCGAGGACGGCGAAGTCGGCGTCGTGACCGGGCGCTATGGCGCCCTTGCGGTCGAGGCCCGCCAGCCGCGCCGGGCCGTGCGCCATCCAGCGGGCGACGTCCGCCAGGGTGTGGCCGCGCCGCCGGGCCTCGGTCCAGACGACGGGCAGCCCGAGCTGGAGCGAGGAGATCCCGCCCCACGCGGAGGCGAAGTCGCCGGTCTTCAGCGCGGTGGCGCAGGGCGAGTGGTCCGAGACGACGGCGTCCAGGGTGCCGTCGGCGAGCCCCGTCCAGAGCGCGTCCCGGTTGGCGGCCTCGCGGATGGGCGGACAGCACTTGAACTCGGTCGCCCCGTCGGGGACTTCCTCGGCGGTCAGGGCCAGGAAGTGCGGGCAGGTCTCGGCGGTGATCCGTACGCCCTCCGCCCGCGCGCGGGCGATCAGGGGCAGCGCGGAAGCGGACGACAGATGCAGGATGTGCACCCGGGCGTCCAGCCGCCGGGCGGTGCCGATCAGCCGGGCGACGGCGCTGTGTTCGGCCGCGGGGGGACGGGAGGCGAGGAAGTCCGGGTAACGGGGTCCCGGCCGCTGGCCGGTGAGGTGGGCGGGGTCCTCGGCGTGCACGATCAGCAGCCCGTCGAACGAGGCGATCGCGGCCGTCGCGCGCTCCAGGGCCGCGGGGTCCAGCTCCGGGAACTCCTCGACACCGGACGGCGAGAGGAAGCACTTGAAGCCGAGGACCCCCGCGTCGTGCAGGGGGCGCAGCTCGGCGGTGTTGTCCGGGACCGCCCCGCCCCAGAACCCCGTGTCGGTGTGGACCCGGGGCCGTGCCGTGGCCTGTTTGGTCCGCAGATGGCCGACCGTGGTCGTCGGGGGGATCGAGTTGAGCGGCATGTCGACCAGGGTGGTGACGCCTCCCGCGACCGCCGCGCGGGTGGCGCTGGCGAACCCCTCCCACTCCGTGCGCCCGGGGTCGTTGATATGCACATGGGTGTCGACCAGGCCGGGGAGGACGGCGTCGGCCCCGGTGTCCACGAGCCGGGCACCGGCGGGTACGGGGGCGTCGTACGGGAGGACGGCGGTGATCGTGCCGCCGCTGACGGCGATCGCGGCGGGCCGCTCCCCGTCCGGTGTGATCACCCGTCGGGACCGCAGCACCAGACGCGCACCGCTCTCGTCCACTCGTTCTCCTTCCACATGCCCATGCGAAATTCAACGAACTGTTGAAGGAGTCTTCACCCGCCCACCGGGGCCCGTCAAGCATCCGGAACCGGACGTCCGCCACCGGCGGGAACGGGCCTTCCACGGGGCGGAAGCAGGGCTCGGCCCCGGCGGATGCGGGCCGGTAGGCTGCTCACTCGCCCGTCCGCCCGAAAGGACCGCCGCCCGTGCCGACGTCCAGCGCCCGCGCCTCCGCCGCCACCAAGTCCGCGACCAGCGGCGGGGTGCAGTCCCTGGAGCGCGCCTTCGATCTGCTCGAACGGATGGCCGACGCGGGTGGCGAGGTGGGGCTGAGCGAACTCTCCGTCAGCAGCGGACTTCCGCTGCCCACCATCCACCGGCTGATGCGCACCCTGGTGGCCTGCGGCTGTGTCCGGCAGCAGCCCAACCGCCGCTACGCGCTCGGCCCCCGGCTGATCCGGCTGGGCGAGTCGGCGTCCCGGCTGCTCGGGACCTGGGCCCGCCCCCATCTGGCCCGGCTGGTCGAGGAGACCGGCGAGACGGCGAACATGGCGCTGCTCGACGGCGACGAGGTCGTCTACGTCGCCCAGGTGCCGTCCAAACACTCCATGCGGATGTTCACCGAGGTCGGCCGCCGGGTGCTCCCCCACTCCACCGGCGTCGGCAAGGCGCTGCTCGCGGGCGTCCCGCCCGAGGAGGTGCGCGCGCTCCTGGCCAGGACCGGGATGCCCGCCGCCACCGAGCGGACCATCACCGCGCCGGAGGAGTTCCTGCGGGCGCTGGCGGAGGTGCGCCGCCAGGGGTACGCGGTCGACGACAACGAGCAGGAGATCGGCGTGCGCTGTCTCGCCGTTCCGGTCCCCGGCTCCCCCACCCTCGCCGCCGTCTCGATCTCGGGCCCGGCGGGCCGGGTCACCGAGGCCGCCACCGGCTCGATCGTGCCCCTGCTCCAGGAGGTGGCGCGGGCCCTGTCGGACGAGCTGAACAGCACCGGCGCGACGGGGTTCTGAGACCCCGCGGGAACGGGAGCGCGGGCGGGGGCGCGCGAAGGACCC
The DNA here is from genome assembly GCF_005519465.1 of Streptomyces clavuligerus. Taxonomy (NCBI): domain Bacteria; kingdom Bacillati; phylum Actinomycetota; class Actinomycetes; order Kitasatosporales; family Streptomycetaceae; genus Streptomyces; species Streptomyces clavuligerus. Next base: position 866,642 of record NZ_CP027858.1, read on the forward strand.
CGGCGGGCTCCGGGGTCCTTCGGGACCGTCAGGGCCCGCTCAGCCCTGGGCCGCGTCGTCGATCAGATCGGCGATGTCCTTGGGGTGCGAGGCCAGCGAGGCATGGCTCGCGTCCAGTTCGATGATCTTGCGCGGGGACATCCGCTCCGCCATCCGGCGCTCATTGCCCGGGTCGATCATCCGGTCACGGGTCGACACCTGGTACCAGACGGGCTTCTTCCGCCAGGCCGGGTCGCCGATGGCGTCCCCGAAGGTCGAGGCGAGCGGCGCCTTCTGCGTCACCGCCATGACATACGCCTCCTCCTCGGACAGGTCCGCGCAGAAGCTCCAGTGGTACTTGTCCTGCGCGACCCAGAGATAGCCGTCGGAGTCCGGCACGATGTTCTCGAACGCCTCGGGCGGGTGCTCCTGGCTGATCTGCCCCGGGCTCTCGCCCCGGTCGGGTGCGAACGCCGCGACATAGACGAGCCCGATGACGTTGGGCAGGTCACCGGCCTCGGTGATGACGGCGCCGCCGTAGGAGTGGCCCACGAGGATCACGGGCCCGTCCACCTGCTTGACCATCTTCCGGGTCCGCTCGGCGTCCTCGGCCAACGAGGTGAGCGGGTTCTCCACGGCGTGGAGGTCGGTGTAGCCGCGGCTGCGCAGCTCCAGGATCTCCTTGCTCCAGTGCGCCGCGCCTCCCCAGAATCCATGCACCAGGACGATTGCGGGCTTGTCGGCCATATCAGCTTCCTCTGGACGTCAGTGGGTGATGTCACACTTTCGTCCTCACGCTAGGACGGCTCCGGGAACCTTGCCACCGCTGCCGCCCGCCCCCTGCCGGGCCCCGGTCACGGGCCCGGATCGCCGAACCCGTCGACCGCGCTCCGCACCTGCATCAGCGCCGGTCCCAGCGCGCTCACCGAGCCGATCGCCCCCGCCACCAGGAGCAGGGAGCGGCGCATCCGCTGGAGCTCCGTCGGTCCGGCCGCCGCCAGCACGGCGAGGGCCGCCAGCTCCCGGTCGGCGATCTCCCGGTCGGGGAAGCGGCCGGGGTGCCCGGCCAGCTCGCGGCGGAGCCGCCGCACAGCGGCCCCCAATGCCGTCACCTGTGAGTCCCGTGTCTCCGTACCGCTTTCCGTCACCGGCGTCTGCCCCACGCTGCGCAACAAAAGCTCTCCCCCTCGCACACCTCCGGAACGGTCCGCACGACCGTCAGTCGACGGTCAACCACCCAGAGTTGCGGGCAAGTTAACGGCATGAGGTGCGGTACGCGCCACTCCGAGGAATGAATTCTGGCCTACGGCTGTACGGGTTCGGTCGCATTGCGCCAAACGGTCATCCCGGCGTGCGCGCGATGCGTTCGCGCCCGGTCCCTGTGCCGCCCTGCGGCCGACCACACCGCTCACGTGCCCGGCTCCGGACAAACGGCCGGACCGAGGCCCCGAGGGGCCGCCGGACCCGCCCGCCCGCTGGGGCCTCCGGTGCCGATGGGGCGTACGGGAACGGGGGCAAAGGCGCTGATCCGGCCATCGGACGGCGGAATCCGCCGTTGTGGCGCCGTCCCGTTTCTGCCCGGGCGCTCCGCCAGGATGGGGTTCCTGGGGTGAACGGGTCCCACCGGTTCGACAGAGCCGTGACCGAGAGTCAGCATGCGCCGCACCTGCCGACGGCCGCACCGCCGCCGGGGCGGTGCGGCCCGCGGCCCGGGAAGCACGCCGAGAAGAAGCACAGCGGACAGACAGGAGGACGGATGGCCGGGCGGACGACGCGGGACGGCGAGCGGACGGGGAACGGCGGGCAGGCGGGGGACGGCGAGCGGACGACGCGGGACGGCGAGCGGACGGGGAACGGCGGGCAGGCGGGGGACGGCGAGCGGACGGGGAACGGCGAGCGGACGGGGAACGGCGAGCGGACGGGGAACGGCGGGCGGGCTCCCGTCGTCGCGGGGCTGCTGCTCGCCGCCGGGGGCGGACGCAGGCTCGGCGGCCGGCCCAAGGCCCTCCTCCCCCACCACGGCCGTCCGCTGGTCGAACACGCCGCGCGGGCCCTGCGGCAGGGCGGCTGCGCCCCGGTGTACGTCGTCCTGGGGGCGGCGGCCGACCGGGTGCGGACGGCCGCCGAGCTGCCCGGCTGTGTCCTGCTGGAGAATCCGGCGTGGTCCGAGGGCATGGGCACATCGCTGCGCACCGGTCTTGAGGCGCTGATCGGCACGGACGCCGACGCGGCGCTGGTGGCTCTGGTGGACCAGCCGGGGGTGGGCGCGGAGGCGGTCGCGCGGGTCCGTTCCGCGTACCGCTCGCGCGCCGGCCTGGCGGCGGCCGGGTACGGGGGCGGACGCGGCCATCCGGTGCTCATCGGGGCGGACCACTGGCGGGCGGTCGCGGAGGGGGCGCGGGGCGACCGCGGGGCCCGGGACCATCTGCGGGAGCACGCCGCCTCGGTGCTGCTGGTCGAGTGCGGGGACATCGCCGACCCCTTCGACATCGACCTGCCCGGCGACCTCGGCCGTCTCGCCCCCTGAGCCGCACCCCGCCCGACATCATTCTCTCCACGGCCGAAAAAGACTCAACCGTGGCCAACTTCCTTATGGTGCAAGGAATTTCCGATCACCAGGGGCAACCCCTGACGCGGATCTCCCCTCTTCCCCTGCGAACGATCAGCCGACGGATCGTTCGACCGTTCCCGTCCCCCGTCCGCACGACGGACGGAGGACAGCCCGGGGGAAGCGACCTTCCCGACCCGGCCGGCAGCGACTCGCCCGGCACCGGTCCGGAGATGTTCCCCGGCACCGGCTTTCGCCTGCCGCATTACAGCCGGACGAATTGCACATATTGCAACCAAGCCGAGAAAACTCAATAGTTCGAGCATTTTTCTCGATTAGGTATTGCATCCCTTCAGAAACTCCAGTCACATTGGTTAAAGCTGACGATCGATCATCAATCATCGATCGTCCAACTTCCTTACTCACCAGACTCCTTGGGGGAGTGTGTCCATGAGCGAGAAGAACCCTCACCGCGGCGATGTCGGCCGACGTTCCGTACTGACCGGCGCCGCCGCCGTGGCCGGTGGAGCGGCCCTGTCCACGGCCCTCCCGGCGGGCGCCGCCCAGGCCGCCCCGAAGGCCGCGGCGGCCACCGCCGGTACCCGGGCCATCACGGTGCCCGATGTGATCAACGTCGACCGCGGCGACCGCCGCTTCCCCGACCTGGTGCGGGGCAACAACCAGCGCTGGGTCGCCAACCCCGACCGGGTCGTCCTGGTCACCAACCCGCACCAGGCCGCCCGGGTCGTCCAGGAAACGGTCTCGGCCGGAAAGCGGTTCACGGTCCGCAGCGGCGGCCACTGTTACGAGGACTTCGTCTACAGCAAGGACGTCCAGGTCGTCATCGACCTGTCGAACATGAACAAGGTCGGGTTCGACCCGGCCATGGACGCCTTCGAGGTCCAGGCCGGAGCCTCCAACTTCGATGTCTACGAGACCCTTTACAAGCTGTACGGGGTCAGCATCCCCGCCGGGACCTGCGGCACCGTCGGCGCGGGCGGCCACATCATGGGCGGCGGCTACGGTCTGCTCTCCCGGCTGCACGGACTGACGGTCGACTATCTGCACGCCGTCGAGGTCGTCACCGTGGACACGAACGGCAACGCCACCGCGCGCATCGCCCGCCGCAGCGACGCCTTCCCCAAGCCGGGCGACCCCACGCCCGACCCCAAGCTGGGGCATCTCTACTGGGCGCACACCGGTGGCGGCGGCGGCAACTTCGGTCTGCTCACCCGCTACTGGCTGCGGATACCCGACGCCACCGGCGGCCCCGCGAATCTGCTGCCCAAGCCGCCGTCCGAGGTCTTCGTCCAGGCCCTGGCCTGGAAGTGGGACAAGATCACCCAGACGGACTTCGTCCAGCTCGTGGCGAACTTCGGCACCTGGCACGAGAAGAACTCCGCGTCGAACTCCCCGTACAACTCCCTGTGCGGGCTGCTGAAGCTGAACAACCGGGCCCACGGCGAGATCGGTCTGCTCACCCAGATGAGCGCCGACGAGCCCAACGCCCGGGAGCTGCTGGCCGCCTACCAGGCGGAGATGAGCAAGGGCATCGGCGTGGCCCCCACGGCGATGACGCTGCCCATGGGTGAGCACGCCGCCCTGCCCGGGTTCAAGGAGCCGCGGCGGCTGCCCTGGTTCCACGCCACCGACGCGCTCAGCGGCGGCACCGCGGGCAAGTACGGCAAGTACAAGTCCTCGTACTCGCCGAAAGGTTTCTCCGAGTTCCAGATCAGGGCGATGTACACGCATCTGACCAATGGCTACGACAACGGCGACGCCCTGCTCCAGATCGACTCGTACGGCGGCAGGATCAACGATGTCGCCGCCGACGCCACCGCGGTGCCGCAGCGCTCCTCGGTGCTGAAGTCCCAGTTCCAGACGTACTGGCTCCAGCCCGGCGAAGAGGCCAGGCATGTGAAGTGGATACGCGACTTCTACGAGGCCGTGTACGCCCAGACCGGCGGCGTCCCGGTGCCGAACGAGTTCAACGACGGCTGCTACGTCAACTACCCCGACGTCGACCTCGGCGACCCCGCCCGGAACACCTCGACGACCACCTGGCAGACCCTCTACTACAAGAACAACTACCGTCGGCTCCAGCTCGCGAAGGCCCTCTGGGACCCGAACAACCACTTCCGGCACGCCCAGTCGATCACCGGCAAGGCATAACGGCGCGGCGGGCAGCGAGAACCCCTCCGGGTGACGGCCGTGTCGGCCGCCGTCACCCGGAGGGCACCGCCCACGGGGAAGGACACCGCCACGGAAACCCACCGCACCCACGGATAGGCACGGCACACCCGGAAGGACAGCGCGCGTCCGGAACCCGTCGGCGGGAGCGACGCGTCCTTGTTATTCCACCATGAGGAAATTACTATCCACCAACCAAAAGCCCTCGGCCCCTCGGCGACCGCAGGGGCTCCCTGAGGCTCCCCACCAGCCGAAGGAAGTGACCGCCCATGTCCGCATCAGCCCCGTCCCGGCCGGCCGTCGTCACCGCCCCCGCGGTGCCCCGTCAGGACGAGGTCCTCACCGAAGCCGCCCTGGTCTTCCTGGCCGAGCTGCACCGGAGGTTCACCCCGCGCCGCGACGAACTCCTCGCCCGGCGCGCGCGGCGCCGGGCGGAGATCTCCCGTACCGGCACGCTCGACTTCCTGCCGGAGACGGCCCATGTCCGCGCGGACGACTCCTGGCGGGTGGCCCCCGCTCCCCCGGCCCTCCAGGACCGCCGGGTCGAGATCACCGGCCCGGCCGACCGCAGGATGACGGTCAACGCCCTGAACTCGGGCGCCCGTGTCTGGCTCGCCGACTTCGAGGACTCCTCCGCGCCCACCTGGGAGAACGTGATCTCCGGGCAGCTCGCGCTGAGCGACGCGTACCACCGGCGGATCGACTTCACCGACGAGCGCTCCGGCAAGTCCTACGCCCTGAGGCCCGATGCCGAGCTGGCCACGGTGGTGATGCGGCCCCGGGGCTGGCATCTGCCGGAACGCCATCTCACCGGACCGGACGGCGGGGTCCTCCCGGGCGCCCTGGTCGACTTCGGCCTCTGCTTCTTCCACACCGCGCGCCGTCTGCTCGACCTCGGCAAGGGGCCCTACTTCTATCTGCCCAAACTGGAGTCGCACCAGGAGGCACGGCTCTGGAACGATATCTTCCTCTTCGCCCAGGAGCAGTTGGGCATCCCCCGGGGCACGATCCGCGCGACCGTGCTGATCGAGACGATCACCGCCGCGTACGAGATGGAGGAGATCCTGTACGAGCTGCGCGAGCACGCCTCCGGGCTGAACGCGGGCCGCTGGGACTATCTCTTCTCGATCATCAAGAACTTCCGTGACGCCGGGCCGGGTTTCGTCCTCCCCGACCGCAACGCGATCACCATGACCGCGCCGTTCATGCGCGCCTACACCGAACTGCTCGTCCGCACCTGCCACCGGCGCGGCGCGCACGCCATCGGCGGCATGGCCGCGTTCATCCCCTCCCGCCGGGACCCGGAGATCAACCGGGCCGCGTTCGAGAAGGTCCGCGCCGACAAGGACCGCGAGGCCGCCGACGGCTTCGACGGCTCCTGGGTCGCGCACCCCGATCTGGTGCCCGTCGCCCTCGCCTCCTTCGACGCCGTCCTCGGCGACCGTCCGCACCAGAAGGACCGGCTCCGCGAGGAGGTCTCCGTCACCGCAGCCGAACTGATCGCCGTCGGCTCACCGGCCGCCCGGCCGACCGCCGCAGGGCTGCTCAACGCCGTCCGGGTCGGCATCCGCTATATCGAGGCATGGCTGCGCGGAACCGGCGCCGTCGCCATCTTCCACCTCATGGAGGACGCCGCCACGGCGGAGATCTCCCGCTCGCAGATCTGGCAGTGGATCAACGCCGGAGTCGTCCTGGAGAACGGGGAACGGGTCACGCCCGCGCTGGTGCGGACACTGGCCGCCGGGGAGCTGGGCGCGCTCCGCGAGACGCTGGGCGGGGAGGAGTACGCGGCGGGCCGCTGGCAGGAGGCCCACGATCTGCTGCTGAGGGTGGCGCTCGACGAGGAGTACGCGGACTTCCTCACCCTGCCCGCGTACGAGCGGCTGACCGGCTGAGCCACCGACCGGCCGATATCCGCCCCGGGCCCGCGGGGAGCTGCGAGGATGCGCCCATGAAGGCACTGCGGACCGCCGTCGTCGGCGGCAGCATCGGAGGACTCGCCGCGGCGCTCGCCCTCCACCGGGCGGGGTACGGGGACATCACGGTGTACGAACGGACCTCCGGCGATCTCGCCGAGCGCGGGGTGGGCGTCGCCATACGTGAGGACCGGTGCGCGGAGCTGGAGGCGGCCGGGTATCTGGACCCGGGTGTTCCGTGCACCCCGCTGACCCGCCGTCAGTGGTTCGTCCGCGGCGGGGACGATCCGCTGGGACGGGTGATCCACACCGAGCACGGCTTCGGTTTCCGCACCTATGGCTGGGGCTCGCTGTGGCAGGGGCTCCGTACCGCGCTCGACGGCCGGGCGGAGTTCCGCTCCGGGACCTCGGTGGACTCCGTCGCCGGGAGCGGCGAGGGGGTCGAGGTGTGCACCGGGGCGGGGACCGACCGCCACGGCCTGGTCATCGGCGCGGACGGCTACCGTTCCGTGGTCCGCGAGGCCGTGGCCCCCGGGCTGCGGCCCGCGCCCGCGGGGTACTGGGCCTGGCGCGGCGCCTACCCGGAGGAGCGGCTGCCCGACGCGGGGCGGTGGGGGCGGAGCACGGGGGTGTACGTCGTCTTCGACGGCGGCCATCTGGTGGTCTACCGGATTCCGGACGGCGGGGGCGGCGAGCGGGTCAACTGGGTGCTGTACGCGGCTCCGCCGCCCGGGGTCGACCCGCTGGGCGGGGAGCCGGGCAGTCTGCCGCCCGGGGTGGCGGGCGCGGCGCTGCACGCCCATGTCACCGGGCTCGCGGCCGAGCGGCTGCCGCCGTTCTGGGCCTCGCTGGTCGGCGCGACCACCGAGGCGGAGCTGATGGTCCAGCCGCTGTACGACATCACCGCGGAGCCGGGGGTGACCGAGCGGATCGCCCTGGTGGGGGATGCCGCGACGGTGGCCCGTCCGCACACCAGCGCGGGCGCGGTCAAGGCCCTCCAGGACGGGCTCGCCCTGGAGTCGGCGCTGCGCGGGGCGGACACACCGGCCGCCGCCCTGCGGGAGTACGACGCGGTGCGCACCGCCCGGGGCCGGGCGCTGGTCGGCCTCGGGCGCCGGCTGGGCCGGGCCCTGGTGGAGAGCCCCCAGGAGTGGGCCGCGATGGACGGCGCCGGTCTTGCGGCGGTCTGGGAACGGGCCGACGCGGCGGGGCTGTTCGGGGGCGAGCCGGTCTGACGCCCGTTCCGTCGCCCCCGGGACCGGTGCCGGTGCCGGTCCCGAGGGCTCAGCGGGTCAGTGCTCCCGTACGCCGGGACTCCAGCCACTCCAGCGCTTCAGTGCTTCAGTGCTTCAGTGCTTCAGCGGACGACGACCGTCCGCTCGGCCGAGAAGTCGCCCCACTTGCCGTCGGGGAGCTTGGCGCGGAGTTTGACGCGGTAGCGGGTGCCGGGCGGATCGGTGACGGTCAGGGTGTAGACGGCCCGGTCTCCGGTGGGCATCGCGCCCCAGACGATGGTGGTCGTGGGCCTGCCGTCGAGGTACAGCTCATGGGACTCGATGGCGCCGTCGGCCTGCGGCGGCTTCCAGCTCAGTTCGATGCTGCCCTTGCGGGCGACGGCCATGAGTCCGGTGGGCGCGGTGCTCGGGCCCTTGCCGGAGGAGGACGGCGTGGTCAGCTCCACGGCGGTGCTGTCCGCCGAGGAGTTCTCGGCGGCGTCGCGGGCGCGGACGGTGAAGCTGTAGACGGTCCCCGGGCGCAACCCGGTGACCTGGGCGGTGGTGTCGGTGCCCGCGACGCTGTGGATGCGGGAGCCCTCCTGGTAGATGTCGTAGGAGGTCACCTTGGTGTTGTCGGTGGCGGGCCGCCAGCTCAGGGTGGCGGCGCGGGCGCTGTCGAGCCGCCCCGTGGGCTTCCCCGGGACGGTGGGCGGCCGGTGGTCCTCGGGGGTGGGCGCGGGCGTGGTGACGGAGACCGCCGCGCTGGGCCCGGACAGATTGCCGGCGGCGTCGCGGGCGCGGACGGTGAAGCTGTACGCGGTCCTGGGCTTGAGGCCGTCGATGTCGACCATGGTCTTCGCGCCGGGCAGCGTGCTGACCTTCTCGCCCTTCTGGAAGACCTCGTAGCCGGTGACGGCCTTGTCGTCGGCCGACGGCCGCCACATCACATGGACCGAGGTGGCGCTGCCTGCCTGCGCGGTGACTCCGGACGGCGTGGTGGGGGCCTTGCCGTCCTTTCCGGAGCCGTTCGCGCCGCCGCCGCCGTCGGAGCAGGCGGAGAGGGCGAGTGCGCCCAGACAGACCAGCGCGGGAAGTGTGGGGGGACGCTGCACGGGTGGGACCTCCGACCGGGAACTGGAATGGTCCAGACCTATATGACACAGGTGTGCGGACACGGCAAGCCCTCACCGGGGATTGACGATCCGTTCGCCCCTTGCGTACGGATTCGACCGGCTCGGCGGAGCCGCCCGCCGAGTCGGCGCGCGCCCGGTCCGGCCGTTCAGCCCACGGCCGCGCCGAGCAGCAGAAAGCCGCAGATCAGCACCGCGAGCAGGGCCAGCAGCGGCCAGACGAAGCGGAGATAGCGGTCATAGCCCACCTTCGCCAGGGTGACCCCGCCGATGGTGACGGCCGTGGTGGGGACCCAGAGGTTCATCCAGCCGCTCGCCGACTGCCAGGCCGTCACCACCAGCGCCCGGGAGACCCCGGCGAAGTCCGCGAGCGGGGCCAGGATCGGCATCGCCAGGGTCGCGTGGCCGGAGGTGGACGGGATCAGAAAGGCCAGCGGCAGATTGACCACGAAGACCAGGACCGCGAAGACCCCCGACGAGGTGCCCCGGACGACCCCCTCCACGGCGTGCAGCACGGTGTCGGTGACCCGCGCGTTGTTCATGATGACGGTGACCCCCCGGGCCAGCACGATCACCAGCGCCGGGGCGATGAAGTCCGCCGCCCCCTGGACGACGGCCGCGCTCAGCCGCTGCTCGCCGAACCGGGCGACCACCCCCACCAGCACCGACGCCACCAGGAAGAGCGCCGCCAGCTCGGGGAAGGACCAGCCCAGCTCGAAGCCGTACGCAGGGGCCGCCGCGTCACCGGTCAGCGCGCTGGACCAGGGGACGACCGAGAAGATCATGAAGGCGAAGACCAGCACCACGAGCACCAGCACCGCCCGCTGGAGACCCGTCAGCGCGGGCGGCTCCTGGGACCGGCCGGGACCGGCCGCCGCGCGCTCCCGGTCGCCGGGGCGGAAGCCGGAGAGCGAGCGCGCCGGGTCCGCGCGCACCCGTCCCGCGTACCGGACCACATAACCGATGGTCACGGCGGTCAGCACGACCCACATCGCGGCCCGCAGGACGATGCCGTCGCCCAGCGACACATCGGCGGCGGAGGAGGCCACTCCGGTGGCGAAGGGGTTGACGGTGGAGCAGAGCACCCCGATGCCCGCGCCCAGGATGATGGTCCCGGTGGCGGTCATCCGGTCGTAGCCGAGCGCGAGCATCAGCGGCACGATCAGCCCGTAGAAGCCCAGGGTCTCCTCGGCGAAGCCCTCGACCGTGCCGAGCAGGGAGAAGACCAGCATCACCCCGGCGATCAGCAGGGCGCCCCGGGTGCGCAGCCGGTGGGCGAGCCGGGCGATCCCCGCGTCCAGGGCACCGGTGGCGAAGACGACCGTGATGAAGGCGCCGATGGCGAGGACGAAGAGGAAGACGCCCGCGCTGCCGTACAGCTCGCCGGTGAGATCGGGGCCGACGAGCCCGGTCCGCTGGTCCTGGATGCCGTAGAGGCCGTTCACCGGGGAGAGGAAGAGGTCGTTCAGCCGGTCGGCGAAGCTCTGTCCGGTCTCGACCCGGTGGTAGGTGCCGTCGACGGGGCGGCCGTCGGGGTCCCGGTCGTACTCCCCCGGCGGAACGAGGAAGGCGAGGGCCCAGACGGCGACGGTGACCAGGGCCAGCACCGTCAGCGCGCTGGGGAAGACGAACCGCCGCCCGGTGCGCTCGTCCGCCGGTTCCCTCAGGGGGCTCTCCTCCTCCAGGGGGCTCTCCTCCTCTCCGGGGCGGCGGGGTGCCGGGGGCGCACAGGGGCGGGTCTCGTACGGGAATGCGGCAGTACTGATCCATTTCCCGCGTTCCTGTCGGCACCACGGCGCACATCGGATGGTTTCCCCCACGCCCGCGTCCCGGATCGCTACGTTTCCCCGGTTCACTCCTTTTCCCTCTTTTCCCTCCGGTCATCCGGATGGTCCAGCGCCTGGGAGACCCATGTCCGTCACCGATGAGTACCTGAACAACAACGAGGGCTTCGCCGGCTCCTTCACGGGACCGCTGTCCCTGGCGCCTGCCCGCCATATGGCGGTGGTCACCTGCATGGACGCCCGGATGAACATCTTCGCGATCCTGGGGCTGCACGAGGGGGACGCCCATGTCATCCGGAACGCGGGCGGGGTGGTCACCGACGACACCATCCGTTCGCTCGCCATCAGCCAGCGGCTGCTGGGCACCCGGCAGATCATGGTGATCCACCACACCGACTGCGGCATGCTCACCTTCACCGACGACGTCTTCAAGCGGGAGATCGAGGAGGAGACCGGGCTCCGGCCGTGGTGGGCCCCCGAGTCCTTCCCCGACCTGGAGGACGATGTCCGCCAGTCGATCCGGCGGATCGAGGTCAACCCCTTCCTGCCCTGCACCGCCGATGTCCGCGGCTTTGTCTTCGACGTGGCGACGGGACGGCTGACCGAGGTGAAGTGAGCGCGCCCGGGCCGGGCTCCCGCCTCCGGGCGCCCGGCCCGGGCGGGCTTCCCCCGACCTCCAGAGGGGGTCCAGTATGTGTGCCGCCCATCCCTGACATCCTTTCAGTGCGCCCCACCGACGAACTCTTTCTGGAGGTAAGGGTGTCCATCCCCCACCGGCGCCGTCCCCGGCGTCCGCAGACCCCCCTGTCCCGTCTGACGCTCAAGGTGGCGCTGCTCGCCACCCCCGTGCTCCTGATCTCCGCCGTCACCGTCTCCTGCTCGCAGGAGGACGACGGCTACCGCGCCGCCCCCGCGGCCCCCGCCGGACGGGCCTCCGGCCCGGGGCTCGACAACCCCGTCAAGAAGGACATCGCCATGCGGCTCGTGTCCAGCGCGGAGAACTCCTCGCTGGACTGGGAGGCCCAGTACTCGTACATCGAGGACATCGGCGACGGCCGTGGCTACACCGCGGGCGTCGCGGGCTTCTGCTCCGGCACCGGCGACATGCTCGACCTGGTCGAGCTGTACACGGAGCGCAAGCCGGGCAACGCGCTCGCCCGCTATCTGCCCGCGCTGCGCAAGGTCGACGGCTCCGACTCGCACCGGGGCCTCGACCCCAACTACCCCCGCGACTGGCGGAAGGCCGCCGGGGACGAGGAGTTCCGCGAGGCGCAGAACGACGAGCGGGACCGGGTCTACTTCAACCCCGCCGTCCAGCGCGGCAAGAGCGACGGCCTCGGCGTGCTCGGCCAGTTCATCTACTTCGACGCCCTCGTGATGCACGGGGACGGCGACGACTCCGCCTCCTTCAGCAGTATGCGCCGCAAGGCGCTCGCCAAGGCGAAATCCCCGGCGCAGGGCGGCAGTGAGAAGACGTACCTCAACGCCTTCCTGGACTCCCGGGTGTGGGCGATGAAGCAGGAGGCGGCGCACGAGGACACCAGCCGGGTGGACACGGCCCAGCGGGTGTTCGTCCGGCAGGGGAACTTCGCCCTGAACACGCCGCTGAGCTGGAAGGTCTACGGGGACTCCTATCACCTCGACTGAGACCGGGCCCGCCGGGACGCCGCGACGGGGACCGGCGGGCGAACGGGGGGACCGGAGGGGCGTCAGCGCCGCCGGTCCCCCTTCCCCGTCCGCGTCCGCCCTCCCCCGAGATGGTGGAAGACGAGGTTGAGCACGACGGCCACGACACAGCCGGTGGAGATCCCGGAGTCCAGGACGACCAGCGCGTCCTCGGGGAGGGCGCGGTAGAAGTCCGGTGCCGCGAGCGGTACCAGCCCGATGCCGAGCGACACCGCCACGATCAGGGCGTTCTCCCCCTTCTCCAGGGAGGCGGCGGCCAGGGTCTGGATTCCGCTCGCGGCCACCGTCCCGAAGAGGACGATGCCCGCGCCGCCGAGCACCGGCAGCGGAACCAGCGCGATCACCGACGCGGCCACCGGGAACACCCCCAGGAGCAGCAGCATCCCGCCCGCTGTCGCGACCACGAACCGGCTGCGGATTCCGGTCATCGCCACCAGTCCCACGTTCTGGGCGAAGGCACTGCACATGAACCCGTTGAACAGCGGACTCAGCGCGCTGCCGAGCGTGTCGGCGCGCAGCCCGCCCTCGATCGTGCCCGCGTCGGCGGGCCGTTCGACGATCCGGCCGAGGGCGAGCATGTCGGCGGTGGACTCGGTCATGCAGACCAGCATCACCACGCAGAGGGAGACGATCGCGGCGATCTCGAACTGGGGTGCGCCGAAGTGGAACGGGGTGGGGAAGCCGACCACGTCGGCCTCCCGGAGGGCGCCCGGGTCCGTCATCCCGAGCGGCAGCGCGACGAGCGTCCCCGCGACCAGTCCGAGCAGCACGGCGATCTGCCGCAGAAAGCCCCTGAGCACCCGCCGCAGGGTGAGCACGAGGACCAGGGTGAGCGCCGCCATGCCGATGTTCCCGGTCGAGCCGTGGTCGGCGGCGGCGGGGTCACCGCCCTGGGACCAGGTGAAGGCGACGGGCAGCAGCGACAGCCCGATCAGGGTGATCACGGAGCCGGTGACCACCGGTGGGAAGAAGCGGACGAGCCGGGAGAAGTACGGGGTGAGCAGGAAGCCGAGCAGCCCGGCGACGACGATCGCGCCGAAGATGACGGCGATGCCCTCGTGGCCGCGGCCCTCCCCGATGGCGATCATCGGCGTCACCCCGGCGAAGGAGACCCCGTTGACGAAGGGGAGCCGGGCGCCGATCCGCCACAGGCCCAGGGTCTGGAGGAGGGTGGCGAGGCCCGCGGTGAAGAGGCTCGCGCCCATCAGGAAGGCGGTGTCCCGGGCGTCGAGGCCGACGGCGGGCCCCACGATCATGGGCGGGGCGACGACTCCCGCGTACATCGCGGCGACATGCTGGAGTCCGCTGCCGAGGAGTCTGAGGGGAGGGAGCGTCCCGTCGACGGGGTGCGGAGCACCGGGAGGCGGAGGACCGGGGTCCGGAACGGCGGGAGACGGAGGACCGGGAGACGGAGGACCGAAAGGCGCGGGGCCCGTCGGGGCGTCCTCCCCGGCGGCCGGACGGTCGCGGTCCGGGCGGGACCTGGGTACTCGGGCCACGGCGGTTCCTCCGGTTCCTCGGGTCCTCGGATTTCTCGGTGGGGGCTCGTCCGGCGGAGTCGGTACGGCCGGGCGGGTACGGCCGGGCGGGTACGGCCGGGCGGGTACGGCCGGGCGGGTACGGCCGGGCGGGTACGGCCGGTCAGTCCCGTCCCGCGAGCGCGGCGAGACGGCGGGCCTCGGCGCGGGTGGTCCGGGCGATGGCGTCCTCGTCCACGGTGACGAGCCGCCCGTCCTCCACCACGGGACGCCCGTCGACGAGGGAGAGGGTGACGGGGGCGGGCGCGCCGAGGACCAGCGCCGCCACCGGGTCGGCGATGGAGGCGTGGGCGAGGGTGTCCAGCCGCCAGAGGACGAGGTCGGCGAGTTTCCCGGGCTCCAGCGAGCCGATCGCGTCGGCGCGCCCGAGGACCCGGGCCCCGCCGCGGGTGCCGAGGCGCAGCGCCCGGCGGACGGTCAGGGCGGCCTCGCGGTGCGGGCCGAGCCGGTTGACCAGCAGGGCGTTGCGCAGTTCGGTACGGAGTTCGCCCGCCTCGTTGGAGGCCGTTCCGTCGACACCGAGGCCGACGGGGACGCCCGCCGCCAGCAGCTCGGTGACGGGGGCGATGCCCGCGGCGATCCGGGCGTTGGACGAGGGGCAGTGGGCGACGCCGGTGCCGGTGCGGGCGAAGGCGGCGATGTCCGCTTCGCCCATGTGGATGCAGTGGGCCATCCAGACGTCGGGGCCGAGCCAGTCGGTGGCGGCGAAGTAGTCGGTGGGCCCCATGCCGAACAGCTCCCGGCAGTAGCGCTCCTCCTCCACGGTCTCCGAGCCGTGGGTGTGCAGCCGGACCCCGGTGCGGCGGGCGAGCGCGGCCGACTCGCGCATCAGCTCGGTGCTGACGGAGAACGGGGAGCAGGGGGCGACGGCGATCTGCGTCATCGCCGCGAACGAGGGGTCGTGGTGGCGGCGGACGGCCTCCTCGGTCGCGGTGAGGGCGGCGTCCAGGGTCTCGACGGCGAAGTCGGGCGGCAGTCCGCCGTCGGACTCGCCCCGGTCCATGGAGCCGCGGGCGAGGGTGAGCCGGACGCCCAGGTCGCGGGCGGCGCCGACGATCGCTCCGGTCAGGTCGCCGGAGCCGCGCGGATGGATGTAGTGGTGGTCGGCCGCGGTGGTGACGCCACCGCGGGCCATCATGGCGAGGGAGCCCTCGGCGGCGGCGCGGACCATCGGTTCGTCGATCCTGGCCCAGGTGGGGTAGAGGGCGACGAGCCAGTCGAAGAGGTGGTGGTCGGTGGCGAGGCCGCGGGTGAGCCACTGGTAGAAGTGGTGGTGGGTGTTGACGAGGCCGGGCGTCACCAGATGCCCGGTGCCGTCGATCCGCCGGACGACCCCCGCCAGGCCGGTGGGCGCGGGGCCCGCTCCGACGGACTCGATCACGCGGCCCGCGACCACGACATGGCCGTGGGGGTGCTCGGTGTCGTGGGCGTCGACGGTCGCGACGGCGCAGTTCTCGATGACGATGCGGGATTCCGCCATGAAGGTCACGGTCCTCGGTGCTCGGTTTCTCGGTGCTCGGTTTCTCGATCCTGGGTGGCCGGTCCTCGTTGGCCTGTCCTCGGTGTCCGGCTCAGACCAGGGTGAGATCGGCCGGGATCAGGGCTTCGGCGCCGTCCCGGAGCACGGTCGCCTCGATCAGGCCGTAGGGGCGGTCGGCGGCGAAGTAGACGTGGTGCTCGTTGGTGAGGCCGAAGGGCGCCAGATCCACCAGGAAGTGATGGTGGTTGGGGAGCGAGAGCCGGATCTCGTCTATGGTGTCGCCGCTCTCGACCACCTCGGCGCCCATCCGGTAGAGGGTCTGCTGGAGCGAGAGCGAGTACGTTCCCGCGAACGCCTGGAGCATCCCCTCCCGGGACCGCGCGTACTCGCCGTCCCAGTCGGGCTCCGGCTCCGCGTCCGAGGTCCAGCGGTAGCGCCAGCGGGCGGAGACATCGGTGGCCAGGACGCGGTCGTACGCCTCCTGGAGGGTGGTGTAGCGGTCCCTGACATACCCCTGGAACTCGGAGTCCGTGGAGTTCAGCACGGTGAGTCCCTTGAGCCCGGAGACGATCTCCCAGCGCCCGCCGTCGAAGGTGATCTGGCAGACCCTGGTCTCCTGCCCCGCGCGGACGAAGGAGTGCGCGCGCCCGGTGGGCGAACCGGGGGCCGCGATGCGCTCCCAGGCGTACTCCTCGATCCGGACGCGCGCCCGGTGCACGGTCCGCTGGGAGGTGACGAAGTGCCGGGCGAGACGGATGCCGAAGTGTTCGGCGGAGGCGATGCCGTGTTCCCGGGCGAAGGCGTACACGGTGTTCTTGGCGGTGTCGGTCGGCAGGACATGGGCGTTGGAGCCGGAGTAATGGACGTCGTCCATGTCACCGGAGAGGGCGATGGAGACGCTGAGGTCCTTGATGTGGTGGGTGGGGCCGTCCCGGACGATCCTGACGACGCGGCTCTCCGCCTTGCCGTACTGGTTCTGTCCCAGCGTCGTGGCCATGGATGTGCCTCAGCTCCCTCGGTAGACGCAGTAGCCGAACGGGTTGAGCAGCAGCGGTACGTGGTAGTGCTCGCCGGGTTCGACGGCGCAGACGACGGAGACCTCGGGGAAGAAGGCGCGGGCGGCCCCAAGGGCGGCTTCCCCGGCGCGGGCCGCGAGATGGTCCGCGGTGCGGAAGTCGAGCCGGATCTGCGTGGTGTCCCCGGGCGGATGGGGCAGATCCCGGCAGCGGCCGTCGGCGTCGGTGGCGGAGGTGCCGAGCGGGGTCCAGGGGCCGTCGTCCCCCCGGCGGACGGAGAGGGTGACGGGGACACCGGGGGCGGGGCGGCCCGCGCTGGTGTCGAGGACATGGGTGGACACGGACGCCGTGGGCGGTCGCGCCAGCCGGGTGAGCCGGGCCCGGTTGATGCCGCCCAGCTCGGCCCGGACGGCCTCCCGTTCGCGCTCCGGCGGATGGCCGAGCCGCGCACGGAGCGCGTCCCGCATCTCCTCGCCGGTCAGCCCGATGGCCCGGATGAGGAAGACCTGGCCGAAACGGCGGCGGTACTCCTCGTTGAGGGTACGCATCTCGTCCCGGAGCGCGGCGTCGGCGCCGGTCATGCCGTGCTGCTCCCGGGCGGACACCGGGTCGCCGGGGCGGGGGGCGCCGATCGGGGCGTGGCCCGCCAGCGCCTCGGCGAGATCGTCCGGCGTCAGCTCCGCGAGCGCGGCGTCGGCGGCGGCGAGCAGCGCCTCCGTGTCGGGGTAGGGGCGACGGGCGAGCAGGAGTCGGGCCCAGGCGCGGCTGGCGCAGATCTCGCCGAGGGCGGCGAGGGCGTCGGCGTCGGACGCGGCGTTGAGCCGGGCGAGCCCCGGGGCGGGGCCGTCGGGCGGGGCGGGTGGACGCGGCGGACCCGTCATCACGGGAGACCTCCGTGGCTGCGGCTTCGGCTGCGGTGCGCTGTGCGTTCGGTACTGCGGCCCTGCGCCGCGTCTGTCGTGCGGCTCCGCGCCGCGGCCCGCGCTGTGCTGCGGTGCGGGCGGTACGGTGCGCCGTCCGTCCGCTGCCGTGGGACACGGTGGATCGGACGGGCTGCGCACAGCTAACGCCCTCACCACACCGTCGTCAACGGTTTGTTGAAAAATGGGAGGCGGGGCCGATCTCTCCCGGCCACCCCCACCGGGGGACCGCCTTCCGTCCGCTCAGGGCGTTTTGGCGCGGTTGAGGTAGTTGTAGACGGTGAAACGGCTGACGCCGAGCGCACCGGCGACGGTCTCCACGCCATGGCGGACGGCGAAGGCGCCCCGGGCCTCCAGACTCCGGACGACGGTCTGCTTGGTCCTGCGGTCGAGTTCGGACAGGGGCATACCGTGCCGCCGCTCCAGGGCGGCCAGCAGACGGTCGAGGGATTCGGAGAGCTGGGGCAGCCGCACGGCCACCACGCTCTCCCCCTCCCAGGCGAGGACCACGTCGTCCGGTCCGGCCCGGTCGGGGGTGAGCAGCTCCGCGCCGAGCGCGTCCGCCAGCGGTCTGACGGCATGCGCCAGCGGATGTTCTCCCGGTTCGGTCATCGGCCCGTCTCCCCCACCACGTTGACCTGAAGCGAGACCCGGGTGGCCCCCGCCGCCAGAGTGCGGCACAGCAGGGTGTCGACGGCGGCGAGCACCGCCGTGGCGCCGCCCTCCACCGTGTTGCCGAACGGCCCCACGTCCACCGCGTCGAGTCCGCCCGTCTGTATGACCTCGCGGGCGGCCAGCGCGTGGGCGGGCGGTTCGTCGAGATCGAAGGGCTCGGTCGTGAACTCCACTCTCAATCGCACGGGCACAACCTAACGCGCGGCCGGGGCCGCCGTACCCGCCCCGCCGTTCCGCTGCGCCTCTTCGCGCGGCGCCGTGCCGCTCCACCCCGACCCATGCTTTCCTATGGCGAAACAGATATTCCATCATGCGATATGAGGGGGGCGGGCGGGCGAAGTAGGGTCCTCATCGCCTCACACACCGGTTCAAGTCGCTCGCTCCGGTGGCGCGGTTGGTGGACGATGGACGCGTACATCGCGACGCAGGGGTTGGGGAGAGATGTCCGAGACCGTCCCGGTGCGCTGTCCGTCCTGTCTGCACGAGCACCTGTTCACCGCGTCCGCCTACCCCTGTGTCTGCGGGGAGCCGGTGGCTCCGCCGCTGCTGCCCGGGGTCCGGCCGGAGCAGGTGTTCAGCCGTACCTGGGACGAGGAGTGGGTGCTGGTGCGCTGCGCGGGCTGCGGACGGCAGGACCACTGGCCGCAGCCGGAACTCGGCTGCGGCTGCGGCGCGGTGCTGCGGGTCGCGGTCCGCCCGGTGGAGCCGCCCTCGGTGCTCCACCGGGCGGCGGGGCCGGGGTCCGCGCCGCTCGCCCCGCCCTCGCACATACCGCTGCCCCGGACGGCCCGGCCGCCCCGCCCCTCGTTCCGCCCGGTCGCCATCCGCAGCGCGCTCGACGCCGTCGCCGTGGCCGAGTCGTACGTCCGCTGGCTGGGCTTCGCCGGTGTGGAACGGGGGACCCCGGC
The DNA here is from genome assembly GCF_005519465.1 of Streptomyces clavuligerus. Lineage (NCBI taxonomy): Bacteria > Bacillati > Actinomycetota > Actinomycetes > Kitasatosporales > Streptomycetaceae > Streptomyces > Streptomyces clavuligerus. Next base: position 885,629 of record NZ_CP027858.1, read on the forward strand.
GTACGGGACGGTGGACGAGCCGCCGGGCCGGGGCGTGGCGGACACCAGGGGGACGGGAGGCGGGGGGATCGACGGCAGCGGGCCGGACGACCGGGCGACAGGCGACCGGGCGGCGGACGACGGGGCGACGGGCGACGGGGAGCCGTTCGTCCTCACCGGTCCCGGGGTGACCGCCCGGGTCGACCCCTCGCTCCGGCCCGTCGGCGTCCGGGCCGTCGAGTGTCTGTGGCTGAGCGGACTGGTGTCGTCCACGGCCATGGCCTTCTTCTCGCTCGGCGGGTACGCCGACGAGGCCCGCTCGCGCGCCGACGAGCTGCGCGTCCCCCTCTTCGCCCTCGACCGGGCGGGCGCCCCCCGGCCCGTGAACGGACCGGCGGCGGAGCTGATCTCCACCGGGGCCTGAGCACCGCCTCCCCACCGGGACCCGGGCCCGGACCGGAGGTTCCCGGTACCGGGCGCCTCCCCGCCGGGTCCGGGGCGCCGGGCACGGGGGATACTTCCCGTATGCCCATTCGAGCGGCCACCGCGGCCGAACTGCCCCGGCTCCAGGAGATCGAACGAGTGGCCGGAGAACCCTTCCGGGCCCTCGGCATGGCGGCCGTCGCCGACGACGAACCCCCCTCGCTCGACCTGTTGGAGGAGTTCCGCGCCGCCGGGCGCGCCTGGGTCTCGGTGGACGGCGGGAACCGGCCGCTCGCCTATCTGATCCACGAGGACGTCGACGGCGCCGCCCATGTCGAGCAGGTCTCGGTCGATCCGGCCGCCGCGCACCGGCGGCTCGGCAGCGGACTGATCGACCATCTCGCCGGGCGCGCGGCGGCCGGGGGTCTGACCGCCCTCACACTGACCACGTTCGCCGAGGTCCCGTGGAACGCCCCGTACTACACCCGGCTGGGGTTCCGGGTGCTGGCGGAGGCCGAGCTGACCGAGGGGCTGCGGGCGATCCGGCACACGGAGCAGGAGATCGGGCTCGACCGCTGGCCCCGGGTCTGCATGCGCCGGGAGCTGTGACGGCGGCGCGGCACCGGCCCGGGGACCCGGACCGGTGCCGCGCGCCCGTCAGCCGGTTCCCTCCGGCCCCGCCGCATACCGTTCCCTCAGCTCCACCTTGCGCACCTTCCCGCTCACGGTCATCGGGAAGGCGTCCAGGATCTCCACCCTGCGCGGGATCTTGAAGTGGGCGAGCCGGTCCCGGCAGAAGGCGGTCACCTCGTCCTGGGTCGGCGGATCGGCGGGGTCGCGGGGGATGACACAGGCCAGGATCTCCTCCCCGTACCGCTCGTCGGGGACGCCGACCACCTGCACATCGGAGATCTTGGGGTGGGCGTGGAGGAACTCCTCGATCTCCCGCGGATAGATGTTCTCGCCGCCCCGGATGATCATGTCCTTGATCCGGCCGACGATCTGGACATAGCCGTCGGGGCGCATCACCGCCAGATCGCCGGTGTGCATCCACCGCCCGGTGTCGACGGCCTCGGCGCTCCGCTCCGGCTCGCCCCAGTAGCCGATCATCACCCCGTAGCCCCGGGTGCACAGCTCACCGGCCCGGCCCCGGGGCAGGACGGTCCCCGTGTCGGGGTCGATCACCTTGACCTCGACATGCGGCAGCACCCGGCCGACCGTGCCGGTGCGGCGCTCCAGATCGTCCTCGCGGCGGGTCTGGGTGGAGACCGGGGAGGTCTCCGTCATGCCGTAGCAGATGGACACCTCGGCCATGTGCATCTCGGTGACGACCCGTTTCATCACCTCCACCGGGCAGGGCGAACCCGCCATGATGCCGGTGCGCAGCGAACCGAGGTCGTACGCGGCGAAGTCGGGCAGGGCCAGCTCGGCGATGAACATGGTCGGCACCCCGTAGAGCGAGGTGCAGCGCTCGTCGGCGACCGCGCGCAGGGTGGCCGCCGGGTCGAAGGAGGGCGCGGGGATCACCATGCAGGCGCCGTGCGAGGTGGCCGCGAGATTGCCCATGACCATGCCGAAGCAGTGGTAGAAGGGCACCGGTATGCATATGCGGTCCCGTTCGGTGTAGCCGAGTGTCTCCCCCACGAAGTAGCCGTTGTTGAGGATGTTGTGGTGGGAGAGGGTGGCGCCCTTGGGGAAGCCGGTGGTGCCGGAGGTGTACTGGATGTTGACGGGGTCGTCGCAGGAGAGCGTGGCCTCGCGGGCGGCGAGGTCGCCGGGGCTCACGGCAGCGGCGGCGGCCAGCAGGGTGTCCCAGCCGGTGGCCCCGAGGCCGTCCGCCGCCCCCTGCTCCCCCGTTCGCCCGATGTAGTGGACGGCGCGCAGCCGCGGGCAGTCGGCGCGGACCTCCTCCACCATGGCGCGGTAGTCGCTGGTCCGGTGGGCGGTCGAGGCGCAGAGCACCGAGACGCCCGACTGGTTCAGCACATAGGCCAGCTCGTGCGAGCGGTAGGCGGGGTTGATGTTGACCAGGATGGCGCCGATCCTGGCGGTGGCGTACTGCGTCAGCACCCACTCGGGGCAGTTGACGGCCCAGATGCCGACCCGGTCGCCCTTGGCGACACCGATGCCCAGGAACGCGCGGGCCAGCTCGGCGACGGCCGCGCCGAACTCGGCGTAGGTCCAGCGGGGGCCGCCGCCCGCGACCACCAGCGCCTCCCGCCCGGGGTGGGCGGCCACGGCCCGGTCGAGGTTGTGTCCGATGGTCTCGCCCAGCAGCGGTGTGGTGCCGGTGCCATGGGTGTACGAGAGCGCGGCGCCGGGGCCGTCCGCAGTCGCTCCGGTCGTCATGACAGGTCTCCCTCGTCGTACTCGGCCGTCGAGCCCCGGGCCGTGCGCTCCCGCAGCTCGATTCTCCGGATCTTCCCGGAGACGGTCTTGGGCAGCTCGCCGAACTCGATCCGGCGGACCCGCTTGTAGGGGGCGAGGACCGCGCGGGAGTGGGCGAAGAGCACCCTGGCGGTCTCCGGTCCCGGCTCCCAGCCCGCCGTGAGCACGATGTACGCCTTGGGGACGGCGAGCCGCAGGGGGTCGGGCGCGGGCACCACCGCCGCCTCGGCCACCGCCTCGTGCTCCAGGAGCGCGCTCTCCAGCTCGAACGGGGAGATCTTGTAGTCGGACGCCTTGAAGACGTCGTCGGCGCGTCCGATGTAGGTGATGTAGCCGTCGGCGTCGCGGGAGCCGATGTCCCCGGTCCGGTAGTAGCCGTCCGCCATGGCCTCCGCCGTGCGCCCGGGGTCGCCGTGGTAGCCCGCCATCAGTCCGGCGGGCCGGGCGGACAGATCGAGCGCGATCTCCCCCTCGGCCGCCCCGGGGGCGCCGGTGACCGGGTCCAGCAGCTCCACCCGGTAGCCGGGGCTGGGGCGGCCCATGGACCCGGCCTTCAGGAGCTGGCCGGGGCTGTTGGCGACCTGCACGGCGGTCTCCGTCTGGCCGAAGCCGTCCCGGACCGTGACACCCCACTCGCGCCGGACCGTCTCGATGACCTCGGGGTTCAGCGGCTCCCCCGCCGCCACCACCTCGCGCGGCGGGGTGCTGAGCCGTCCCAGGTCGGCCTGGATCAGCATCCGCCACACCGTCGGCGGGGCGCAGAAGCTGGTGACACCGGCCCGCTCCATCTCCGCCAGCAGCCGGGCCGGGTCGAAGCGCCGGTAGTTGTGGACAAAGACGGTCGCCTCCGCGTTCCAGGGGGCGAAGAGGTTGGACCAGGCGTGCTTGGCCCAGCCCGGCGAGGAGATGTTGAGGTGCACATCGCCGGGCCGCAGCCCGATCCAGTACATCGTGGCGAGATGGCCGATGGGGTACGAGGTGTGGGTGTGCTCCACGAGCTTGGGGCGGGCGGTGGTCCCGGAGGTGAAGTACAGCATCAGCGGGTCATCGGATCGGGTGATCCCGTCCGGGCGGAAACCGGCGTCGGCGGTGGCGCTCTCCTCGTACGGAATCCATCCGGCGGGGGCGCCGGGGCCGACCGAGATCCGGGTGTAGTCGCCGGGCACATCGGCGAACTTCCCGGCGTCGGCGGCGCGGGCGAGGACGTGCGAGGCCCGGCCGCGCTCCACGCGGTCCCGCAGGTCCGGCGGGCCGAGCAGCGGGGTGGCGGGGATGACGACGGCGCGCAGCTTCATCGCGGCGAGCGCGGTCTCCCACAGCTCGTACTGGTTGCCGAGCATGACGATCATGCGGTCACCTGCCCGGACGCCCCGGGAGCCGAGCCAGTTCGCGACCCGGTCGGAGCGCTCGGCCAGCTCCGCGAAGGAGAGCCGGACCTCGCTCCCGGCCGCCCCGGGCCCCTCCGGCTCGTCGACGATGTGCAGCGCGGTGCGGTCGTTGCCGGCGGCGATGACGTCGAACCAGTCCAGAGCCCAGTTGAAACGCGCGGGCCGGGGCCAGGCGAACCCCTCGTACGCGCGCCGGTACTCCTCCCGGTGCCGCAGCAGGAAGTCCCGGGCGGACCGGAACTCGTCGGTCGCGCTGCCAGCCGTCATGCGCCCTCCTCATTGCCTCGGCACTCAGTAGCATCGTGTAATCAGTGACGTACGTCTCACCACCCCCGATCGGGGGGTGGCCCCCCGCGGCACCTCCGCAGCGGGAGAGCGGAGGGAGTGGAGCGTGTCCGAGCCTGCCGACGCGGTGGAGTTGCGGGCGGCGCTGCTGCGGCTGCGCCGGGCGAGCGGAATCCCGATCGCGTTCGGGGGGGTGCTGCTCGATCCCCATCGGCTGCGGATCGCCCAGCTCAGCGGGGCGCAGACCAGTGCGCTCCAGGGGCTGGCGGTCTGTGTGGGCAACGGCCTCGGCGGAAAGGCGATGGCCCTGGGACGGCCGTGCGCGGTGACCGACTACCACGAGGCCCGGCACATCAGCCATGAGTACGACGGCCCGGTGCTGGCGGAGGGGCTGCGCTCGGTCCTCGCGGTGCCGGTGGTGGTGCGGCGCAAGGTGCGCGGGGTCCTGTACGGGGCGCTGCGGCGCGCGGTGCCGCTGGGCGACCGGACCTTCGACGAGGCGGTGGCGGCGGCGCGGGACGTGGAACAGGCGCTGGTCGTGCGCGAGGAGGTGCAGGGGCTGCTGACGATCGCCCGGGAGCCGCGGATGGGGCCCGCGGCCTGGGAGGAGGTCCGCGAGGTCCACGGCGAGCTGCGGGCCCTGGCCCCCCGGGTGGCCGATCCGGTGCTGCGCGGGCAGCTTCTCGCGGTCTGCGGCCGACTGGCCGCCGCGGGCACGCCCTCGCGGGGTCCGGCCGCGGCGGACGGCACCCGGACGACGATCGCGCTCGCGCCCCGCGAGGTCGACGTCCTCGCCTGTGTCGCGGCGGGCTCGACGAACGCGGCGGCGGCGGATCGGCTGGGGCTGCGCCCGGAGACGGTGAAGGGCTACCTCCGCGCGGCCATGCGGAAACTGGGCGCGCACACCCGTCTGGAGGCGGTGGTCGCGGCCCGCCGCGCGGGGCTGCTGCCGTAGGTCGTGCCGTCGAGATCCCGTCGGCGCCGCGATGTCCCGCACGCAGACCTGCCGTGCTGCCGCCGGTCGCCGGTCGCCGGTCGCCGGTGGGGCCTCTGGGCCCGGCGGTCCGGGAGATGCCCCCGTCCCTGGGCCTGGGGGCAGGGGCGGGACCCCCGCCCTGTGCTCTGCTGGCACGGGAGGGGCGCCCCGGCGGAACGAAGGGGAGTACCCCCATCGCGGGGCCCCCGCCCCTGGGCCCGGCGGGCACGGGAAGGGCCTCCGTCCTGGGGCCCTGAGGGCACAGGAGGGGGTGCGCCCCGGCGGAGCGAGGCGGAGTGCCCTCGCCACAGGGACCCCGCCCCGGGGACCGGCGGCCCGGGAGGGACCCCCGTCTCCGGGCCCGGGGCACGGGCGGCGTCCCCACCGTCCGCCCCGCGTCCGCACGCACCGTGCGCCGCGACGCCCGCCCCCGGGGCGGACGGCACCAGGGGGACGACGCTCCCGCGCGGGGGCCTGTGGTGTCCCCGGCCGGGGACATTCCGCCCTCGGGTGTCCGGAGCGCGCCGGGGCCCGGCATCGGGGCCGGACCGGGGCCGGAGCAGTCCCGCACACGGAGCCGCCGGGACGGCCGTCACCGATCCGCGCGGGAGCGCGCGCCCCCCGGTGCTAGGAGCGCGTCAAGGACCGGGGCCGGACGGTCAGTGGTGCGTCATGGAGGCACCGGGGAACAGGTGGACGGGCATAGCGTCGAGGAGTCGGCGGGGACGAGGCTCTCCCCAGCGGTTCCCCGTCGGCCTCAGCGCCGGTCCGCCGACCGGGTCCGCGCCGTCCACCGCGTTCACCGGGAGTCGACCGGAGCGGCAGGACGTACGGGACCCGTCGGCGGGGCGGCGACCGGACAGCAGCTGTGGAGGAACCATGGACACGCTCACCCGTGAGGGCGCGGGCGCGGAGACCGCCGACCCCGACGAACCCCGGCCGGCGGGGCCCCTGTACGTTCCGGTCCGGCTCGGCTCCGCCGGCGGTCGTCAACTGCGTTTCCTGCGGACATCCCTGGGGGTGCGCACCGCGGTCGGGTTCACCAGCCCGGAGCGGCTGACGGCGGCGCTCGGCGCCCGTCAGCGGTGGATCAGGCTCGCCGAGCCCGCGCTGCGCGCCCTCGCGGAGCCGCTCGGGGTGACCACGGTGACGGTGGACCCCCGGCTCGGCGCCCCGGTCGCCCGGCGGGCGCGGCACGACGCGCCGGCCGCCCCCTGTGCCCGCCGCGCGGGCGGTCCCGGCGGACTCCTCCGGTCCGCCGCCGCCCCGGCCACCGCGGGCCTGCCGTATCCCGACTGAGCCGCCGATCCCGGCCGGAGCGGCGTGTCCCGGCCCTGCCGCTGGGTCCCGGCCGAACCGGCCCGGCGGAACCCAACCGGTGGACCGACCCGGCCCATGACCATGAACAGAGGTGTACGGATGACCGTCGTCCCCACGCTCCCCACGTCCCTGCCGGAACAGCTCGCGGGCCCCTCCGTGTGGCCCGCCGGCGCGGTGCTCGCGCCCGGCGGCGATGTGGCGGTGGGCGGTGTCCCCCTGCTGGAGCTGGCCGAACGGTACGGCACCCCGGTCTACGTCCTCGACGAGGCCGAGGTGCGCGCCCGGGCCCGGGCCTGGCGGCGGGCACTGCCGGACGCCGACGTGGTGTACGCGGCGAAGGCGTTCCTGTCCCGGGCCGTCGTGGACTGGATGGAGCAGGAGGGCCTGGGCCTCGACGTCTGCTCGGCCGGAGAGCTGGAGCTGGCGGCGAGCCGGGGCTTCCCGGCGGAACGGATCGTGCTGCACGGAAACGCCAAGTCCCCGCAGGACCTGCGGACCGCGCTGCGGCTGGGCGTGGGCCGGATCGTCATCGACTCCGAGGGGGAGATCGCCCGGCTGGCCGCACAGGTCCAGGGCCCCGAACCGCAGCAGGTCATGGTGCGCGTGCTGCCCGGGATCGAGGCGGGCGGCCATCGGAAGATCCGTACCGGCGGCGAGGGACAGAAGTTCGGACTCTCGCTCGCGAACGGGGACGCCGAGGAGGCCGTCGCCCGGGTGCTGGGGCAGCCCGGTCTGGAACTCGTCGGTCTCCACTGCCATCTGGGGTCGCAGATCGCCTCACCGGAGCCGTACGCCCGTGCGGTGCGGCGGCTGGTGGCCCTGCTGGCCCGGCTCCGCGACCGCCACGGCATCACCCTGCCGGAGCTGGACCTCGGCGGCGGTTTCGCCGTGGCCTATCTGCCCGGGGATCCGGCGCCCGCTCCGGCGGCGTACGGCCGTCGCATCCAGGACGAACTGATCCGCAGCTGTGCCGAGTCCGACTACCCGGCGCCCCGGCTGACGGTGGAGCCGGGCCGCTCGATCATGGCCCCGGCGGGGGTGGCGCTCTACCGGGTCCTCGCGGTGAAACGTTCGGGCGGCCGGGTGTTCGCCGCCGTCGACGGCGGGATGAGCGACAACCCGCGGCCCGCGCTCTACGGCGCGCGGTACACCGTCCGCAGGGTGGGGCGGGTGTCGGCGGCGCCGATGCGGGCGACGACGGTGGTGGGGCGGCACTGCGAGGCGGGAGATGTGCTCGCCGAGTCGGTGGAGCTGCCGGAGGATCTGCGGCCCGGTGATGTGCTGGCGGTTCCGGGAGCGGGCGCGTACCACGTGTCGATGGCGTCGGGCTACAACATGACGGGCAGGCCGCCGGTGGTGGCGGTGGCCGAGGGGCGGTCGCGGGTGCTGCTGCGGCGGGAGACCTTCGAGGACCACCGCAGCCGGGACATCGGTCTGTGAGGGCGCGGGGCCGCGCGTCCGTGCCGGTGGCGGCGGGCCGGTGCGGGGACGACGGCTCCGGGTGCGCCCTTGTCCCGTTCGGGCCCCGTTCAGCCGGACACGTCCCCGCACCGGACCTCGTGCGTCCGGGCCGGTGCCGGAGTCCGCAGGGTGCGCCCGGCCGCGGCGGCGAGCAGTTCGCGCCGTGCCCGCGCGGGCGGCGCGCCGTGCCGCGCGGTGAGGGTGGCGCTCCCGGTGCGCGCGTCCTCGGTGCGCCGCCGGATCCCGGACCAGGGGCCGCGGCGCGGGACGGTCGGCGGCGGTGCGGGGGCGGATCGCGGACCGCGGGGTGACCGTCCGCGCGACCTCACGGGAGGCCATCGGCGCGGGCGGTGAGCACGGGTGGTTCGGGGTGGTCATGGGCATCGCGCCACCGGGCTCGCGGACAGTTTCTGTCCGCGAGTGGCCGCGTGCGTCGAACTCCGCGACCGGCTACGGACTACGGGCTGCGGACTACGGGCGGGGCCTTCGGGTCTCGGGCCCCCATCACCCCGGTGATCGGAGTGATCGCTTCCCCTGCCTCAGCGCCTGTCGTAGGTTGATTGCCGATGCGCTCACACACAATTCCCGGCGCATCACGACGCCTGACCGTCGAACCCCTCCGTTGATTCCGACCACCCGCCCCGTCGCCCCTGTTTGCGCCGCTTCCGACGAGAGGAACGTCCATGGCCGACCAGATGGTCGTGCGAGCCCAGAGATTCATCAACACCACCTATGGGAATGGTGCGACACTCGGGATATCCAAGCTGGACGAGAACGGCCAGACGAGCTGGACCGTCATGTATGCCCTCACTCGGGCGCTCCAGTACGAGATGGGGATTTCCTCGCTCTCCGACAGCTTCGGCCCGGCCACTCTCGCCGCCATCGGCGAGAAGTACGGAAAGCTGGACGACACGACCATCCCTTCCGCCAACTTCTGCCGCATCATCCAGTCGGCTCTCTACTGCAAGGGCTACGACGGCGGCGAGATCGACGGAAAGTACAACGCCCGGGTGAAAGCCGCGGTGCAGAAGCTGCACGGGGACATGGGTGTAGGCACGACTTACCCGGGAAGCTCCCTGTGGCCGAAGACCACCAAGGGGCTGTTCAACATGGACGCCTATGTCACGGTCAACGGAGGCTCCAACGGCATCCGGTCGGTCCAGCAGTGGCTCAACGGAAAGTACATCCTCCGCAAGGACTTCTACATCATTCCCTGCGACGGCCATCACTCGCGTGATGTGGCCAAATCGATGCTCTACGCGGTCCAGTACGAACTGGGCATGGCCGACGGTGTCGCCAACGGCGTATTCGGCCCGGGCACCAGGTCCGGCCTCAAGGGCCGCACCGTTTCGACCGGGTCCACCGGTGTCTGGGTGCAGCTCTTTTCCGGCGGAATGCTCCTCAACCAGCGGTCGGTCTCCTTCACCAGCAGCTTCGACTCCGCACTCGCCAACGCCACCAGCGCCTTCCAGTCCTTCGTCAAGCTCCCCGTGACCGGCCAGGGCGACTTCTCCACCTGGGCCTCGCTGCTGGTCTCCTACGGCGACCAGGACCGCAAGGGACAGGCTTGCGACGGGGTCACAAAGATCACCACCGCCCGGGCCAACACCTTGAAGGCCGAAGGCATCACCTATGTGGGCCGCTATCTCACCAACCCCATCCCGAACGACACCGTCCTGCCCGAGAAGGCGATCCAGCCGGGTGAGCTGAAGACCATCGCCGACAACGGGCTGCGCTGCTTCCCGATCTATCAGACATTCGGCCGCGAAGCCGCCCAGTTCAACTACCCCGCCGGCCGCGCCGCCGGTATGGCGGCGATCAACGCGGCCCTGGAACACGGCTTCAAGCCCGGAACCCGTATTTTCTTCGCCGTCGACTTCGACGCTCTGGACCATCAGGTGACCAACAATGTCCTGCCGCATTTCCGGGGCATCCAGGACGCGGTGACCGACGACGGCGGCACGTTCCAGATCGGTGTCTACGGCCCGCGGAACGTCTGTACCCGCGTCTCGGCCGCCGGTCACTCCACGGCGTCCTTCGTCTCGGACATGTCCTCCGGGTTCTCCGGGAACTTCGGGTACCCGCTGCCCAACGACTGGGCCTACGACCAGATCGTGACCCGTACGGTCGGATCGGGCAGCGGGGCCATCGAAATCGATGTGAACATCGCGTCCGGGCGGGACATCGGACAGGCGTCCTTCAATCCGCCCCGCCCCGCGGGCCCCGACGTCCGCTACGACTTCAACTTCCTCAACGCCCTGCACAGCGATCTCAGCAAGTACATGCGCTCCATCGGGTACGCCGACGACGGCGGAACCGGCACCGATGCGCGCCTGTTCACACACACGCAGTGCTTCGAGACCATCATGTCCTTCGACCAGCAGACGACCCAGCTGTCGAACCAGTACAACATGCGCAAGGCGCTGATCCAGACATCCGCCTACTGGGAGATGCGGCACTACGACCTCATCGACCAGGCTGTCGACCACGCCGTGGCCGCCTACCACCTCCAGGGCGTGGGCACCAAGCGGGACTCCTCGACCGGGATCGCCCAGATCAGCGGAGAGGTGTCCATACGCGCCTGGAATCACTGCATCAACAAGGGGCTCGTCACGGGGCAGATCCTGAACCCCACCACGGATGCAGATATCTGGACCGCGTGGCAGAAAGTCAACAAGGACAACGGCTGGAGCATGAGGACCGTCCCCCTCATCCACCTGTGGGGCGTCGACGGAAAGCCGGGAGGAGTGAACCCGCCGGGCGGGGAGACGACTCTGCGCTCGATGCGCCTCGATTACACCGAGCGCGAGATCTTCCAGCTCATTCGCCGGTATCAGGGGTTCGGTGATGAAGCCGAGGCCGATGCCCAGAAGCGGATGGCGCTGTACCAGATCTTTGAGAAGTACAACAGCATCATGAGGCAACTGGCAGGATAACCCTGGTGTACACAGCATCGCAGTACCCCTCGGCCATACCGCTGGCGCTCTGTTTTCTCGTCGCCGCCCTCGGCGCCTTCGGCTTCTCCGGATACGGTTTCCGGGCTGTGACGGAAGGTCACCGGGCAAAAGGCGTGTCCGTTGTCGCCAGAAGTGGTGCGGCACTGAGTGTCGCGGCCTGTCTCGCCGTGTACGCATGGGGAGCGGTGCACCTGTTCCTGGACGAGAGCGGGACGGCGGAAGCCTGTCGCAGCGCCGCTCCGGAACAATTCGCCTCGGTCAACCGGTACAGCGTTTCGTATGTCCCGCCGGCACTCCACTGCCATGTCCCGGGGGGCGCCTCGTACGAAGCGGCGGTACCCGGCTACGTCACACCGGCGATGATCGCGCTGGGCCTCATCGCCGCCTCTCTGCTCATCGTCTCCGTGCTGGAGACCAAGCAGCAGGGTAGACATGAACCCGCCAAGGAGAAAAAGCTGTGACCACCTCTCCCCCATCCCGTCGTACGGTCCTGTCCAGGGCCGCGGTCATCGCGGCGGCCACTGCCGCCGCGTCACTGCCCGGCACCCAATTGGTCTCCGGCTCCGCCCACGCGGCGAACCAGGATCTCTTCACCGAAGAGATCCGCCGCGCGGTCGGCAGAGCCAAGGCACGGAACAAGCGCGTCCTCGTCGGAGCGACATCCCGTAACGGATGGGACGTGGAGAGAGTCGCCGACCAGGACGGGACCATCTTCACCCGTCCCGTTCCCGGAGTCCCCCTCGCCGGTGTCCAGATCCGCCTCGGAGACCCCGAGGAGGTGTTGACGCACATCATCCAACGCTTCCACTACGAGATCGACGAGCTACGCACGGGCGATGTCATCGGCTGGCATGCCCCGCACCGGGTACGCAGGAACCGCCCGGAGTCCAATCTGGCCTCCGGAACGGCGGTCCGAATCCGCCCCGCCTCGTACCCCGTCGGTGTGCGGGGCGGTCTCTTCCCCCAGCAGGTCGCGGTCGTTCGCGACATCCTGGCCGAGCTGGAAGGGGTCGCGCGCTGGGGCGGCGACGACCGCACTCCGGACGAGTCCCTGTTCTCCCTCGCGGCCGGCCCCGGCGATCCGTCGCTCACCGCGGTGGCCGACAGGATCCGGGCCTGGCGCGCCACCCCGGGCCGCGGAGCCGGGACCGTGGTCGACATCTACGCCCCCGAACGCCTCAGGGCGGCGCGCGCGCTGGAGTCCCGTCAGCGCCGCTCCGGCGGCTGACCCGGCCCCTGAAGGAACCTCGTCCCGGAGGCGCGCACCGCCCGGCGCTCCCATGAAACGGTTTGACTTTTACTCACTTTTTACGGTTATGTGCGAGGGAAATTTATCAAGATCTCAGGGGTTGCAACATGCGCCGTTCCCTTCGTACCTGCGCCGTGGCGTTCACCGCCGCCGGTCTGATCTTCGGTCTCTCCGCGTGCAGCGAGGCCGAGAAGGCCAAGGAGAAGGTCGAGAAGGAAGCCGTCGACCAGGTCGACAAGGCCGTGAACGAGGAGTACGAGGTCACCTATGAGGTGACGGGCTCGGGTGTGGACTCCATCCAGTACACGGTCAGCGGCGGCTCGGCGATGGAGCCGAAGATGGAGACCGTCGAGAAGCCGGCGCTGCCGTGGACGAAGACGGTGAAGCTGCGCGGGATCACGCCTCCGAGCGTGCTGCCGGTCGCCCTGGACGCGACGGGCGCCAAGGTGAGCTGCAAGATCGTCCACAAGGGCAAGACCCTCAAGGAGGAGACGGGCGAGGGCCTGGCCGCCGCGGGCGGCTGTGTCGCGGTCTCGCCGATCGGCTGATCCGGCACCGGGCACGGAAACGCGGCGCCGGGTGGTTCTCCCGTCACAAGGGAGAACCACCCGGCGCCTTTCGTGCTGTGGCCGGTCCGGTCGTCAGCGGTGCCGGACCGGCATCAGGTCACCTGCCGAAGTAGGCGTTGTGGACGGTGACCGATCCCGTGCCGTGGCGGTCGGTGACCGTCGCCCCGAGTGAGACCGACGTCCCCGCGGCCGGGTTGGCGACGGAGACCCTGCCGTCGCGCACAGGCAGTTCCTTCCAGGTCCTGCCGCCGTCGTACGAGGCCCGCACCGTCAGCGAGACGGACTTCGCTGTGGCCGCCGGGCCCTGGACGATCACGGGCACATCCTGGACACGGCCCGCCGGGACGGTGCCGTCGAGGCCGGTCCAGGCGCCGAAGCGGACCGTGGAGAGCGGCAGCGCGGTCCGGGAGGCCGTCGTGTCGGAGGAGAAGCGCCAGGAGGCGTCGATCCGGTCGGCGGTCCGGGAGACCGCCGGGTCACGGCGGATGGAGGTGGCCAGGGTGTAGTCGCCCGGGCCCGCCGGGACCGTGAAGGTGCCCCGGCCGTCCAGCGGGTCCTGGTTCCTGGCGATCTCCGTGGTCCCCCGGTGGAGGGTGGTCTCCACCGACGAGTACCGCCAGTACCCGGGGTTGCCCTGGCCGTCGGCGAACACCGGCAGCGCGCCCTGGAGGGTGTCACCGTCCCGGAAGACCCCGAAGCCCTTGCCCAGCAGCGGGCCGTGCACCCCGGAGTGGAACTCCTCGCGGTAGGTCTTCCCCGGCTGGTAGGCCCTGCGGTCCGCGAGGACATGGCTGCCCTCGAACTCCGGTTCCCCCTGCGGGTTGCTGTGGGAGATGTAGTCCTCCAGCTCCCAGGTCACCTTGTCGCCCGTGGACACGTACACCGTCCGGACCCCGGGCGCCGCCTGCGAGTTGACGGGAATCCACGACCAGCCGCCCCTGCCGGGGTAGTCGCCCCGTACCGACAGCGAGCTCTCCTTGCCCGTCGCGGAGGCCCCGAGGCCGACCTCGACCTTGGCCATGTCGCTGACGGTGTACTGCTTGGTGTAGCCCGTGGCGAGCTTGCGTACCGTGTCGCCGGAGGTGACCCCGTAGTCGGTGGTGCCCCGGTTCCACTGTCCGGACCAGGTCTGGAGGAGCGAACCGTCGGTGATCTCCGGGCCGAGGTGCGCGCTCCGCAGTGCGCCTCCGACGCTGAGACGGCTGCCCACACCGCCGTCCCCGCCCAACTGGTACCCCATCTCCAGGTCGAGCCGGGTCGCCTGCGCGTCGGGCACCTTGATGGTGACCGGCCGGGTGGTCCGGGCGTCCAGGGTCACCGCGGTGTCCTGGGTGACGCTCAGCTTCGGCTGGACGATCCGGTCGACCTCGGGGTTGGGGTCCTGGAAGTCGGTGGAGTCGATCTGCTCCAGGGTGTAGTCGCCCCTGGGGACCCGGATGGTGACGGCCCCGGAGGTCAGGTCCGGCTCGATGCGCCGGTCCTTGGCGAGCCCCGAGTGGCCCGTCAGCTCGGTACCCCAGCTCGCCATCCGGGGCCGCTTGATGTGCGTGAGCGTCAGATTGTAGGACTCGATCTCACGGTCGACGGCGACGGCGGTACGGACGGTCCGGCCGCCGCCGGTCGCGGTGACGGCCGCCGTGTAGAGGCCGTCGGCGCTGCCGCCGATCCGGGTGTCCGCCGTGAAGCCCACGGACGCGGTGCCGCCCGCCGGGACGGTGACCCGGTTCGTCTCCAGGGCGAAGAGCCCGGCCGGTACGGGGGCTCCGGCCGGACCGCTCGCGTCGACGGCCAGGTCGAGGGTGACGGGCGCGGTGCCCAGGTTGCGGTAGGTGAGCTGCTTGGTCTCCGGCTTGTCGTCGTGGTGCGGCCACTGCTGGCGGCCGAAGTCCAGCGAGGCGGGCTCCGCGACCACGCTCTGGCCGATGGCCCGGTCCACCGCGATACGGCCCGTGCCCTCCTCGTAGGGCGTGTGGTTCCCGGAGACCGCCGACCCGACCAGGGCCGACTTGATCCGGGACCCGCTCCAGCCGGGGTGCTTCTGCTTGAGCAGCGCCGCCGCGCCCGCCACATGCGGAGCCGCCATCGAGGTACCGGACATCGTGGTGTAGCCCGCCGGGTCCTGGCCGGGCATGGCGGTGGGGGCGGCGGCCGTGATGTCGACACCGGGGGCGGTGACATCGGGCTTGAGTCCGCTGTCACCGACGCGCGGCCCCCGGGAGGAGAACCCGGCGAGCCGGTCCTGGTCGTCCACCGCCCCGACGGTGAGGGCGGCGTCGGCGCTGCCGGGCATGCCGATGGTGCCCGCGCCCGCGTGGCCGTCGTTGCCCGCGGCGACGGCGAAGAGCACGCCCTTCTCCGCCGACAACGTGTTGATCTGGGCCTCCATCGGTTCGATCCCGGGGGCGTCCGGGCCGCCGAGGCTCAGATTGACGATGTCGGCGCCCTGGGCCACGGCCCAGTCGATCCCCAGCATGATGTCGGAGAAGAAGCCCGAGCCGGTGGCGTCGAGCACCTTGCCGTTGAGGAGCTTCGCCCCGGGGGCGACCCCCTTGAACTTCCCGCCGGACTTCGCCCCCGTACCGGCGGCGGTGGACGCGACATGGGTGCCGTGGCCGTTCCCGTCCCGGGCGTCGGGGTCGGTGGTGAAGTTCCGTTCCGCGACCACCCGGCCCGCGAGGTCGGGGTGGGCGGCGTCGATGCCGGTGTCCAGCACGGCTATGGTGACGCCGGTGCCGTCCTGGCCCGCCTGCCAGGCGGCGGGCGCGCCGATCTTCCCGACGCTGGTGTCCAGGCTCGCCCGGACCAGGCCGTCGAGCCAGATCCGGTCCACGCCCGGCTCGGTGGCCGCCGCGCCGCCGCGCCCGGGGCGGGTGAGCGCCCGCCACAGCTCCGCCCCGTTCCCCGGTGCCACGGTGACGGCGTCGGCGCCGAGGGTGGTGAGGGTGCCGCGCTCCGCCCCGGCCGCGGCCGAACGGACCTGGGTACGGGCCGACTTCGCCGCGGAGCCGCGGTAGGCGACGATCGCCTTGACGCCCTTCGCGTACCCGGATCGGGCCTGTGGCGTGCTCAGCTCGGTGATGTCGAACAGCCGCCGGTCGAGCCGGCCCGCCGAGATCAGCCGCTGGGCGTCGAGCGGGATGACATAGGTGTGACCCTGGTGGGTGCTGGTGCGGATGGGGATCGACCGGCGCTCCTCGGGCCGGTCGTATCCGGTGACCCGGCCCCGCGTGTCGACAAAAACACCGTCGCCGGTGATGAGGGTGATCCGGTGCTGGCGGGAGGGCTCCGTCCTGGCCGTGCCCGGCCGGTCTCCGTCTCTGTTCTCGGCCACCGCTGTCGCCGGGCCGGTCATGCCCGCCGTCAGGGCCACGGCCGCTGCCGCGACCACGGTGGCTGTATATGCCTTCCGGTGTTGGTGCACATCTCCCCCTGGGAGTGAAAGGGCATCCGGGGCCCGCCCCGGGCCGTGCTCCATGGCTTCGGGGCGGGACGGGACCCATCGTGGAGGAAGGCGTTCAACACCAGGTCAACCCGGTGTCAACGGAGCCGGGAGGCAGGCGTTTCCGGAGCCGGCGGGCGAGTGGGGCGCAGGTGCCCGGCGTCTCGGCCGCCGTCCGCCGACGTCCCGCCCCGCCGTCCGCGGGCGGCCCGGCCGGGTGCGCCACCGGCCCTCCGGCGGTGTGCCGGCACCCCGTCGACACTCCGTTGACACCCCGTCGACCCCCTCGGCGCGCGATCAACGCGGAGTCACAGATTCCGGGACGGTGGCGCCGCTTCCGGACCGTGCCGTGCGTCCGCCGGGGACCGGCGGCTCAGCCGGACGCGGGGTACAGCTTGCTCACCCGGCCCCGGGCGTCGGCCTCCAGATAGCCGCCCCCGTAGTCGTCCGTCAGATAGACGAGCATCGCCGGGCCGAGCTGGAACACGGTCTGCGGCAGCCTGACCGTGATGTACCGCAGGGTCGGCTTCTCGACGTTCAGATCGCGGTCGGCCCGCGCCAGCAGCTCCGGCACGGCGTCCCAGTCGAACTCCGAGAGCCGTACCGGCCGTTGTGTCGTCGTCAGCGTCGATCTGATGGGCGTACGGACGATCTCCTCACCCGGCCGGTACATATAGCTGTTGTACTTGGTGTCGCTGCCCTCGACCATCGGGCGGACGGAGATGTAGTCCGGGTAGACGGAGAAGCCCGCCACCCGGTCGGTGCCCATCTCGGCGGTCAGCTCGGCGATCCCCCGCCGGATCGCGTCCGGGTCGAGCAGATCTTTCCGTCCCCGCCGGTCCCGGTCGGCGGGAGCGCCCGAGGACGTGGTGCGTGACGTGGCCGCCCCGGAGCCCGCCGACGACGAGGACGAAGGCGACGAAGAAGAGGACGAGGAGGCAGGCAGGGGCGGTGTGGAGGGCGGGGCGGACGCGGCGGAAGGTCCTTTGCCCGCTCCCAGCGGAGTGCCGGACGCCTTCCTCGTCCCGTCGTCGGGCAGCATCGACCATACGAGCACACCGGTCAGCACGGTCCCGACGGCGGACATACCGATGGCCGCCATCCGGGCGTTACGGCTCCGCCGGGCCCGTCCCGGGGACGCTCCGGGTCGGGGGGCGGCGGTCCCGGGTCCGGTGCCCGGCAGGTCCCGCGCCCCGGCCGACACCGGCGGCGTGAGCCGGTACGAGGTGACCTCCGGCTCCCCCGCCGCCCCGGCCGTGGCGCCGTCCCACGCGCCGGACCCGGACACGGGCCTGGTCGCGGCCCCGGACCCGGTCGCGGGGTCGGTCGCGGGGCCGAAGCCGGGCCCGGCCACCGCACCCGGCGGGGCCGGGTCGGCCCGGCCCGCGGCCCGCAGCACGGCGGCCAGCATCCCGTCCACGTGCTCCGGTCCCGGCCGCGCCCCCGGGTCCTTCACCAGCAGCGCGTTGAGCAGCCCGGTCAACGGCCCGGCCCGGTGCGGCGGCGGCACCTCCTCGCTGAGCACGGCGGCGAGCGTGGCCATGGTGGTGGCCCTGCGCAGCGGATGCCTGCCCTCCACCGCGACGTACAGCATCATCGCCAGCGACCACAGATCGGCCCCGGGCCCGCCGTCCTCCCCCATGATCCGCTCGGGCGCCATGTAGTCGGGGGTCCCGATGAGCGAACCAGTGGTGGTCAGCGCGGTCGACTCCCGGATGGCGGCGATCCCGAAGTCGGTGAGGACCGGCCGCCCGTCGGGCCGCAGCAGCACATTCGCGGGCTTCACATCGCGGTGCTGAATGCCCGCCGCGTGCGCGGCCCGCAGCGCCGCCAGGACCTCCCGGCCGAGAGCGGCCACCTCGGCGGGCTCCATCGGGCCCCGGGCCAGCCGGTCCTGGAGCGACCCTCCGGTCACCAGCTCCATCACCAGCCAGGGGTATCCGTCCTCGCCGCTGTCCACGACATGGTGGATCGTCACCACGTTGGGATGGTCGACCCGGGCCAGGGCCCGGGCCTCGCGCAGCACCCGGGCCCGGAGGGTGCGCGCCCCCTCGGGGTCGTACTCGACGAGCGCCGGGTCGGGGGGCCGCACCTCCTTCAGCGCCACCGCCCGGTCCAGGACCAGATCCCGGGCGCGCCACACCGTCCCCATGCCTCCGCCGCCGAGCCGCGCCTCCAGCGCGAACCGTCCGTCGATGACCCGTTGTTGTCCGTTCTCCCCGCCGCTCATGGCCGGGAGCTTACGAGACGGCGCCGACACCCGGCGCGCCGCCAGGTCCATGCGCCGCGCGGGCGCCGTGCACGCCCGGTCCGCCGGCGGTCCCGGCCCGTCCGGGGGCACCGTCCGGAGCCCGGTGCCGACGAGCCGCGCGGGCATCGACGACGTATCCGGCCCAGACACCGGAGCCATAACGATCTCCCCGCGTCAGAGGATGGAGACGACGGGCGGGCGGCCCCTACTCTGAGATCACCCCGGCACTCCCCGGGCACCCCGCGCGCCCGGCCGGAGCGCGCCCCGGACACCGCGTGCGTCGCGTCGTTCCCCGTAGCCACCCGGGACTCCGGCACCCCCAGGCACTTCAGGACGCCACGGAGGCACACCATGGACTGTTCCCGTACCGACGCCGACCGGGTCCTCACCGGGATCGCGGCGCTGGGGCTGATCGACTCCGCCGAGCACGCCGAGATCCTGGGAGTGCTGGCCGAGGACTTCCCCTTCGCCGCCGCCGTGGACCGCACCGCATCGGTGCACGCCCATATCAAGGTCGACGACGTGGACGCCCTGCCCCATGACGCGCTCGTGGGACTCGGCCACCGCCCGGAGAACGCCGAACCCGGCTACATCAAGTACGCCACCGGCGCGGGCGTCCACTTCATCTTCTCGTCCATCCCCGTCGCCCAGGACGACGGGATTCCCGGCGCGGTGACGCTCGCCAAGCCCTTCCTGGACCACCTCGGCATCGATCTGCGGGACGAGTCGGACGCCACCCGGGCCGTCTTCGACGGGGTCGTCGGCCGGGCCGCCGAACTCGGCTGGCGGGAGGTCACCCAGGAGGGCCCCGTCCACTGCTGCCACACCGAGGTCCAGGGCAAGCACTGGGTCTATCCGCCCGAGGAGTGGCCGGGCGGGCGGCGCCCCATCGAGTTCGCCTTCGGGCAGCTCAGTGTGTTCGAGAAGGCCATGGGCTGCGATCTGCGGCCCATCGACCCGGGCCATCCCCTGGCCCCGGCGCCGGGCACCGCCTGCTGCGGCGGCGCGCCGGAAGCGGGCTGAGGGGTGACCGCCACCGGACCGGGGCACCAGCCGGAGCAGCGGCCGGAACACAGGCCCGAGCGCGGAGCGGAGCCCAGACCCGAGCACGGACCCGAGCACGGACCGGAGCACGGGTCCGGCCGCAGCCGCACGGTCGCCACCGCCTGCCAGTTCTGCAACGCCAACTGCCGGCTGCTGGTCGATCTCCGGGGCGACCGGATCACCGGGGTGCGGGGCGAGACCCGCGACCCCGTCCAGGCGGGCGGGGTCTGTGTGAAGGCGGGCATGATGGCCGAGCTGATCGGCCACGAGGAGCGGCTGACCACCCCCCTGCGCCGGGTCTCCGGCGCCAAGGGCTCCCCCCTCACCCGCTTCGAACCGATCGGCTGGGACGAGGCCCTGGAGACGGTCGCCCGCCGATTCCTCGCCATGCGGGACGCGGGCGAGGCCCACACCATCGCCAACCGCACCACCGGCCGGATGCTGCGCGGCACCGGTTCCCTCGTCTCCCGTCTCTTCGCGATGCTGGGCAGCCCCAACGCCACCGATGTCGGCCCGGTCTGCAACGACGCGGGCGGCAACGCGCTGGCCGCCACCTTCGGCCTCGGCTACTTCACCAACGGCTACGGGGTCGACCCCGCCACCGGGCGGGAGGACCTGGGCTCGGCCCGCTCGCTGCTGCTCTTCGGTACGAACCAGGCCGAGACCCACCCGGTGACCTTCGACCATCTGCTGCGGGAACGGGAGCGCACGGGAGCGCGGATCACCGTCGTGGACCCCCGGCTCACCCCCACCGGCGCCGTCGCCGACCGCTGGGTCGCCCCCAAGCCCCACACGGACCTCGCCCTGGTCCTGGGCATGCTGCACCACATCGTCACCGCCGGGCTCCAGGACGACGCCTTCGTCGACCGCTGGGTCCTGGGCTTCCCCGAGCTGCGCGCCCATCTGCTCCGCGAGGGCTGCTCGGCGTCCTGGGCGGCGGGGGTGACCGGGGTGCCCGAGCGGGTGATCACCGAGATCGCCGAGGAGTACGCGACGGCCAGGCCCGCCGCCCTCTTCTGCAACGCGGGGATCTCCCACCAGACCGGCGCCTTCGACACCTACCGCGCCCTGAGCTTCCTCGCCGCGGTCACCGGCAATGTCGGGGTCCCCGGCGGCGGCTGCAACTTCATGCACAACACGTGGCCGGGCGAGCTGCGGCTGCCGCCGCTCGGGGCACCGGTCCCCGCACCCGCCCGGCAGGCGCTGCCCGTCGGCCCCGACGTCTTCGCCGAGTCCGTCCTCACCGGCAGCCCCTACCGGCTGCGGGCCATCGTGGCCCAGGGCAATCCGCTGGTCTCCTCCGCCCGCACCGGACGGGTCCGCGCCGCCTTCGAGCGGCTGGACTTCTTCGTCTACACCGGTCTCTTCCTGGAGGAGGCCGCCTTCTACGCGGACATCGTGCTGCCGGTGACGGCCGGGCTGGAGACCGAGGGCGTCTATATGCGGCGCGACGACCGGGCCGTCCGCTGGCAGGAGCGGGCCGTGCCACCCGCTGGCGACTGCCGTACCGACCCGGAGCTGTGGATCGGACTCGCCCACGCCCTGGCCCGGCTGGACACCCGGCGGCCGGCGGCCGAGTGGCGGCAGGCGTTCCCCGCGCGCTGGCTCGACTACCGGGAGCTGTGGGCCGACTTCACCGCCCACACCCCGGGCATGGCGGGCATGACCGAGGAACGGCTGCGCGCACGCGCCGAACCGCTGCGGTGGCCCTGCCCCACACCCGACCACCCGGGGGTGAGCACCCTCTATCTCGACCATCCCTCCTGGTACGAGGCCGTCGCCTCCCTCGGCCCCGAGCACCGGGGGCAGCGGTTCCCCACCCCGTCCGGGAAGGTCGAGATCCTCACCCCGCGCCTCGCGGCGGAACTGGCCCCCACCGGGCACGGCGCGCTCCCCGTCTTCTACACCCACCCCGATGTCACCGGGGACCACCCGGTGCTGCGCTACGGCTCCTCCTTCGTCCCGAACCCGGTCAACCCCGGGGCGCTGACCCGCCCGGTGACCATCGGCCCCCGGCCCGGTCCCGCGCCGCACGACGCGTACCCCCTGATGGGCATCACGGGGCGCCCCGGTGTCGTCCACTTCGCCGGGGTGACCCACTGGACCCGTACCGGCAAGGAGCGGGACGGGGTCCGGCAGGTCCAGATCCACCCCCGGACGGCGCGGGACCTGGGCATCGACGACGGCGCCCCCGTGCGGGTGGAGAGTGCCCGGGGCGCGGTGACGGGAACGGCGCGGCTGTGGGAGGGCATCCGCGAGGACACCGTCTTCGTCCCCAACACCTTCGGGCCCGCCCAGCGGATGGGGGACGCCGTCGGGGTGCCGCGCTACGAACCCGTCAACGTCCTCGTGGACGATGTCCACCACGACAACCTCTCCGGGCAGCAGGCGTACAAGTGCTTCGCCTGCCGGGTGGTGCCGGACCCGGAGCCCGCGACCGGGGCCGGGGGCGGGACCGGGGGCGTTCCGCTGCGGTACTGAGGGCGGCCCGGGCTCAGGAGCGGAACTGCCGGTGGGTGTGGACCATGTCCTGTTCCTGGGCCGCGCTCATCCCCTGGAGCAGGGGCCAGGGCACGGGCCCCGGCCCGGGGGCGCCGTGCCGGTGCACGAAGAGGAAGAGCAGCCGGGGGAACTCCGCCGGCAGCAGCCGGACCAGCGACGGGTCGGGGGGTTGGTGGAGGGCCACGGTGAAGGGGCCGCCGGACTCGTCCTCATGGCGGACGAGCAGCTTGCGCAGGGTGTCGTCGTCGTACTGCTCCCCCCAGGCGATCTCCTGCCGCAGCAGGTCCCGGACCTCGGCGACGACGCCCTCCGCGAAGCCCGTCCCGTCGTGGCGGGGCACCGCCGTGCGCATCGCCCAGGGCTTGGGGCCCTCGCTCGCGCGGCGGACGTACAGGCCCGGGGTCTGGCTCATCGACGCCCGGAGCAGGGTCACCCGTTCGCCGCCGCCCCGGACGAGCCGCCGCAGCAGATCGGCGTCGCCCTGGGGGACCCGGGCGTAGGGGACGACGAGGTCGACGATGTCCGCCCGGTGCTCGGAGTGCCCCACCTGGGGCAGGAAGACCGTGAGGGCGGTCCGCAGGGCACACGGGTCGCCGGGCCCGTCCACCGGGCGTTCGGTGAGCAGGCCCTGGGCGACGATCCGGCGGGTGTGGCCGGTGTTGTAGGCGAGGGTGGCGAGGCCGAGAATGCCCGCCGTGCGTTCGAGGGCGGTGTCGGAGACCTCCCGCAGCCGTCCGGCGAGGAAGTCCGTGACCTCGGGGTGGGGTTCCGCGCCGAGGCATTCGGCGAGGGGGCGCAGCGTATCGGCGATCTTGGCGGGCGGCTCCCCGGGCCCGGCCTCCGCCGACCAGTCGACCATGTCGAACCGGCCCAGGTTCAGCTGCTCCAGCCGGCTGCCCCGGAGCTGTCGCCGCCGGACCCCGGGGAGCAGGACGGGCAGCAGCAGGAAGCGCGGGTTCGCCGCGTGCTCGTAGGCCGCGGCACCCGCCTCCTGGAGGACGTAGAACGAGTCGAGCGCGTGCGGCGACAGCAGCAGGATCAGCCCATGGCTCTTCTTGATCTCGGTGAGGAGCTTGGGGTTCCACTCGTCCCCGCCGCCGAGGACATGCCGGTCGACGACGGGTTCGCACCCCTGGGCCCGGAGGTGGTCCTCCAGCGCGAGCAGATACTCCCGGCAGCCGCATCCGTCCCGGGAGCACTGCGAGGAGCTGTGGCTGAGGAAGATCCTCGGACGTATCACCGCGCCACCGGCCCGGTGCCGGGGTACGCGCGGCCGGGCGCGGGCAGCAGCAGGAACCAGCGGACACCGCCGCCGTCGACGACGGTCCGGGCGGGGGCCGTGCCGGCGCAGTCGGCCGTACCGCCGTCGAGCAGATCGAGCAGGCTCAGCGGGCCCGGGACGCCGAGGTACCCGGGGGTGAGGTCGACGGTGGCGGGCTCCGCACCGGAGTTCGTCAGGCACAGAACGGTCTCGCCGCCGTGGGTCCGGACGACGGCGAGCAGTCCGAGCCCGGTGTAGGGGCGGACGTCGAACGCGCCCCGGGACAGCGCGGGATGGGCCCGGCGCAGCTCCAGCAGCGTGGCGATGGCCGGATCGCCCAGCAGATCCGGCGGGAGCAGGGGGACGCCGGGCAGCCCGAGCAGGACGGCGGCGGCGCTGCGGCGCTGCGCCGGGCGGATCGCGTCGGGCAGGGTGTGGGCCCACCCGGCGCGCAGCCCCGAGGACCGGAGGACCTCCAGGGCGAGCCTCAGCCGATGCGCGTGGGTATACAGGTTGCCGTTGCCGAAGCCCTGCACGAACGCGATGGTCAGCGAGCCGGGCTGGAGCAGGTCGCAGGCGTCCGACTCCGCGCCCAGGTCCCCCTGTTCGGAGCGGAAC
The DNA here is from genome assembly GCF_005519465.1 of Streptomyces clavuligerus. NCBI lineage: Bacteria > Bacillati > Actinomycetota > Actinomycetes > Kitasatosporales > Streptomycetaceae > Streptomyces > Streptomyces clavuligerus. The sequence goes on from NZ_CP027858.1 coordinate 909,739, forward strand.
CCGGCGGCCGTCGGGGGGCCGCTGCGGATGAGCACCCGGTCCTCGTAGCCGTCGAGGAGATGGCGCAGATCGTCGAGGTGCCGGGCGCCGATCTCCGGTCCCGCGCTGATCCGGACGCCGTCGATGTCCTGGTCGAGCCAGCGGCGTACGCAGTCCAGCAGCAGGACGTCGTCCTGGGGGCCCCGGGGCGGATGGAGATCCACGACGATCCGGAGCCCGTGCCGGCGGGTCTCGGCCCGCAGGGCGGCGATCTCGTCCATGGGGCCGGTCCTCCCCGGCGGGGGCGGGGTGTACGGGCCGACGACGAGGGCACCGACCCCGGTGGCCGCGAGTCGGGCGAGTGCCGAGGGCTCGGCCAGGAGGGAGGCGATCCCGGAGCGGTCCGCCTCGGCGAGGACGGCATCGCGCAGCCACGCGGGCGGTCCGTCCTCGGGGGTGTCGTCGGGTACGGGGGTGATCCGGTGGCGGCGGCCGTCCTCCGTGGTGAGTTCGACGGGGCCGCCGGTGCCGGAGACCACCCAGCCGCCGTCGGGGTGGGCGAAGACGTGGTCGGCGCAGAAGGCGAGAGGGACTTCCTCGTACGGGGCCGAGCGGCCGAGTCCCCAGACCAGCATCCGGGAGTCCCCGCCGACGGCGGCGAGCCTGCGGCCGTCGGCGCTGACCGCGAGAGCGGTGATCTGCCAGGGGGCCTGTCCGAGCGGCACCCGGTCGTCGGGGGAACCGGCCCAGGCCAGCACGGTCCCGTCGGCGAGCGCCGCACTGCCGATCCGCCGTTCCGCGTGGTCGGCGAGGGCCGTCACGCCCAAGGTGAGGAAACGGCCCCGGGCATCACGGTTCCAGCGCAGCGTCAGGTCCCCGGAGCGGCCGACGACGACGGCCCGGCCCCGCCCGCCCGGAAGCCGCGACAGCTCCCGGGGAGCGACCACACCGGGGAGGACGAGGTCCATCCGGCCCCGTCGGCGCAGTGTCATGCCCTGTTCCGTCCCGTACGCCGTCTCCGCGTCCGCCCCGGAGTCCGGGAAGCACACGCGGTGCGGCCGGGCCCCCTCCGGCAGCGGCAGGGTGCTCGTCCGACCCTCCGCCTCCGTGTGCTCGTGGATCTCGTCGGCCTCGATCCACACCAGACGGCCGCCGTCCGGCGACACGCCCAGGGAGCGGCGGAGCGCGCCGGAGGCGGGCGCGGGCAGGACACCGAGGAGCCGGCCGTCGGCGGTGTGCCGGACGATCGCGCCGTCGCGGGCGAGAAAGGCGTACTGGACACCCTGCCCGTCCACGACGTCCCCCGCCGCGACCGCGATCTCCTCCGCGCCACCGGAGTGGGCGAGGCTCAGCACGGGAGTGCCCCCGGGGTCGAGCCGCTGGAGGACGGTGAACGGGAGGGAGAGGCTCCGGTCGTCCGTCAGCTCCAGCCGGACCGGGGCGGCGGCCACCGGCGGCGGGGTCAGGGCGCTCACCGCCGCCAGCCGGACCGTGCGCAGACCCGGGGCGCGCAGCGGACGTGTCCCGGCGGCGGGCGGGCGGCTCAGGACCACTCCTCCGGAGCGGGCCTCGACCCCGATCGGCAGCTCGCGCCGGCCGAGGGCGCGGGCCCGGGCGGTGGTGCGCCCGTGCCAAAGGGAGGCGTCGGGCGGCAGATCGAGACCGAGCCGTTCCGAGGAGACGACCCGGATGCGCCAGGCGTCGTCGTGGCGGAGCACGGCGTCGGGCAGCCGGGGCAGATAGTGCAGCGCCCAGCGCCCGAGGTCGTCGGCGTCCGCGCCGTCGGCGGTCACGGCGGTGAGCACCCGGCGCAGCTCGCGGGTGAGCAGCCGGTCGGTGCCGGGCCCCGGGAAGAGGCCCGCCCACAGCAGCCCCTCGAACCAGCGGACGAGCGGCGCGGCCTCCCGGTGGGTCTCCTCGGTGAAGGCGTGTACCGCGTCGGCGCGTTCCCGGGGGCCGTGTGCCAGGCGCTCGCGCAGGGCTTCGGCGGCCCTGGGGGCGAGCAGCAGGGTGTGTTCGCCCGTGGCCTCCACCAGCGGCGAGAACCACAGCTCGGCCTCCAGACCGGCCGTGGTGCGGGGCAGGAAGCGCAGCCGGGCCCGGCGCAGGAAGGTCCGTTCCACCCCGGCGGCCAGGCACAGGGACTCGGCGAGGGCCAGCAGGTCGGGGTGGGTCCCGGCCAGTTCGTCGAGGTATGCGGCGTACGCGGCACGCGCGTCCGGTACGGAACCGTCCGGTACCGGCCCGTCCAGCACCGGCCCCGCCGGTATCCGCCCGTCCGGTACCGATCCCTCCGGTACCGATCCCTCCGGTACCCGCCGCTCTCCCCCGGTGGCGCTCATGTCCGCTCCAGCGCCCGCCGCACCCGCGCGGTGGCGTCGCGCGCGTGCCGCAGCGAGATCGCGCGGTCGAGAGGGACGAACGCCACCGTGCGGCGCAGCGCGGCCGGGTGGTCGGCGGCCCGGTACGGGGTGACGCAGACGACGGGGCAGCCCGCGTGCGTCAGCGCGCCCAGGAAGGCCGCCCAGTCGTCCGGGCCCGCGCCCGCGCCCCCGGCGAACGGCGGGCGCAGCAGGCCGAGGTCGGAGAAGAGGACGACGGGGGTGCCGGGCTGCGGCGGCCGGTAGGGCTCGCGGGTGAGCGGGTCGCGCCGGACCACTCCCGCGGCGGGGGTGGTCCGGAAGCGCAGCACCTCGACCCGGTCCCGTCCGGCGACCCGTGCGGTCAGCTCCGCCAGCCAGGCGCGGTCGTCCTGGAACGGCACCATCGCGGGCCCGTGGTCGAGGAGGAGTTGGGCGCCCCGGCGGGTGGTGAGGCGGGTGCGCAACGGTACGGAACGCAGGGCGTCCTGACGGGCGACGTGCCGCAGCAGGGCGCGCTCGTCCAACTCCCGGCTCTCCACCGGGGTGGCGACGGCGGCGGCCATGATGCCCCGGGCCCATCCCTGTTTCCACGGCGTCTCATGGGGAAGGGCGGCGGTCGCGGTGGAGCGCGCCAGGGGTTCGGCCGGGGTGCCGGTGGTGTCGTCGGGGAGGGGTGGCTCCGTGCCGCGCTCGCGCAGGCCGTGGAGCGCGGTGAGGGAGAAGTCCAGGGCGCGTTCGGTGAGCCGGACGGCGTCCGGCCGGTCGGCGGAGGGCGCGGGGGGCTGCGGCGGGGGGATCGGGTCCGCTGCCCCGTCGTACGCGTCGTGGAGGTGGGGTGCGGGCGGCGTTTCGCCGTGCGGCGGCTCCGGCGCCTCCTCGGAGGGCTCCGGGGCCCGTGGGCCCGGTGCGTCGGCGGGGGTCCGCGTCTCCTGGCCCAGCAGCCGCGCGACGGCGGCGGCGGTCGCGGTGTCCGCGGGCCGCAGCCCGGCGAAGGACCGGACCAGGTCTCCGAGCGACACCTCGCCCCGTCCGCTCACCGGGCGGGCTCCAGCCCTTCGCGTCGCTTGCGCAGGGTGATGGCCTCCAGCCGCCGCCATGCCTCCGTGCCGGGGGCGACGCCCAGTTGGCGGCACGCCTTGAGCGCGTCCAGGTACTCGGCGGTGCTGGGCCCGCCCGACGGGTCGGTCATCTCCTCCCGGACCGCGAGGATGTGGTCGGCGACCTGTCCGGCGAGGTGCTCGTCATACTCGTCGCGGAGGTGGGTCCCGGCGACCCGCAGCAGATGGCTCCGGGTGGGCGGGGAGAGTTCGTGGACGACGCAGCGGCGGACGAACGGCCGGGGCAGTTCGCGTTCGTCGTTGGTGGTGATGACGACGAACGGGGCCTTCTCCGGGTGGGCGGCGACGGTGTCGCGGTCGTTCCACGGGACGGGGAAGGAGAGGGAGCCGAGCGGGCCCAGCAGGCTGTTGGGGAGGTCCGGGTCCGCCTTGTCGATCTCGTCGATGAGGACGACGGAACGCTTCCCCGACGCGGCGGCGAAGGCCCGCCACAGCGGGCCCTTGGTGTAGTAGCGCTCGATGTCGTCGTCGAGCCGGTTGGCCTGGGCGTCGTTGAGGCGTTTGAGCGCGTCGAAACGCCAGAGGAGGTCCTCGGGTTCGGTGCGGGCGGTCACGACGTGCGCGGAGTAGTCCCAGCCGAGGATCCGGGCCACGTTGGGGGCCAGTGAGGACTTCCCGGACCCGGGCGGTCCGAAGAGCAGCAGCGGACGTCCCGTCTTCAGGGCGACGTTGACCGCGAGGACCACGCTCTCGTCGTCGAAGACGTACACCTCGTCGTCGGTGGCGTATCCGGAGTCCCGCGCCCCGTCCCCGGGTGCGGCCGTGGCCGGGTCGAACTCCTTGGTGTACTCCAGCACCACGGCCCTCCCTCGTCTGTGCGCTGACCCGGCCCATTGTGCACCGTGCCCGGCGGCCTCCCCGAGACGCCCCTCAGGCATCGAGCGAGAGTCCGGGCAGCAGGGAGACGCCGCGCAGCCGCCGTGCGAGCCCGTCGGTGGACCGCTCCCCGGGCGTGGGCAGATACAGGACGCGCAGCCTGGGCGCGGCGGCGAGCGGGGCGATGACGGACTCCTCGGGGAGGGGCGCGAGTTCGAGGAACATCACTCCGGTGCCGGTCAGCGCGGTCAGATCGCGCAGCCGGGGGCAGTCGACGAGGACGAGGGAGCGCAGCAGGGGCAACGGGACGAGGTCGTCGAGCCGGGTCAGCCGGGGGTGGCCCGCGATCACCACGGTGTGCAGCCGGGGCAGCAGCCGCAGCAGGGTGAGATCGACGAGGCCGTAGCACTCCGCGCGGCGGGCGGAGGCCGCCAGCGCGGTCAGCTCGGCGGGGCGTACCTCACCGGACAGGGTGACGGTGACGGGGCGCTCGGACTCCGGGCCGGTGGCGGCGGACGGCCGGTGCCGGACCTCCACGACGGAGCCGGTGAGCAACGGTGGCGGGGCGCTCGCGGCGGGGCGTTCCGGCACCCGCCGCCGTGGTGCGGGGAGGGGCGCGGGCAGCTCGCGCAGGGCCTCGTCGGCCAGCAGGGCGAGGCGTTCGGCGTGGACGGGGTCCCGGTCGGCGCGGTCCCGGAGGGCCGCGACGAAGGAGGCGCGGTCCTCGTCCAGCAGGACATGCCGGGCGGCGCAGAGCGCCACGTCCCGCCAGTGGGGGTCGTGGGCGTGCCGGACCACCTCGCCCAGCGCGTCGGTCTCCACCGCTTCCCGGGCCGCCGCGTACACCTGGTGGACGGGGTGGGTGAAGACGACCCGGCCGGGGGCGGGCTCGGTCAGCAGCACGCCGTCGTCGAGGAGCAGAGAGAGGAGTTCCGCCGCGGTCGCGTCCGTTCCGGGTACTTCCTCGGGCTCGGCGGGAAGGGAGCGTTCGATCTGGCGGACGGCCTGTTCCTGGGTGGTGCCGGGGAGGCCGTTGCGCTGGAGCCAGAGGGCGAGGCCCTGCAAGGCGGCCAAAATGTTGGACAGTGCACCGGGGGTGCCCCCATACCGCAGCCCGGCCAGCAGGGAAACGCCCAGCCGGGGAAGAAGAGTCCGCCAGGGCTGAGTGCGCCGGCCGTCGGCCCACGGCAGGGAGCAGAACATGCGGAGCACCGGGGCGTGCGTTGCGAGATCCGCCAGGAGAGGGCTGTCCGCCAGCAGCCGGAGCAGGGTGTCGCGCGCGGTGTCCTCGCTCCCGCTCGCGAAGTCCCAGGAGTCGATGAACGCGCTGATCTCGTCCGGGGCCAGGGGGCACAGCCGGTACTCGGTGAAGCCCTCGGCGGCCAGCCAGGACCCGGGGACGGCGTCGAGCCGGGCCGTCACCGTCACCGAGACGGCAGGGTAGCGCTCCAGCAGCCCGGCCAGCACCGTCCGCGCCTCCTCCAGGACCGGTGGGGCGAACCCTTCCACACCGTCGATGAGCAGCAGGGCACGGCCCGTCAGAAGAATCCGCTCCACCCAGCCGGGCGGCTCCTCCATGGCGAGCGGCGAGCCGCACGCCGCCAGGAGGGAGTCGGGGGCGGACAGCCCGGAGATGTCTGCCAGGGCGTGTTCCGGGAGCAGGAAGGGCACCGGACCCTCCGGGTCCTCCGCGCTCCGTACGGCCTCCTGCCGGAGCACCTCGCCCATGTCGTCCCCGTCCCAGCCGCGCAGCAGGACCCGCCGGGCCGCCGGAAACCCGTGCGCGGCGGTGCCCTCCGGCTCACCGCTGTCCCGGGGAGCGATCCGCAGGGCGAACGGGAAGGACCCCAGGGCCTGCGGGTCGCTGTACCGCTCCAGGCACTCCGCCCGATAACGGCGTTCGAACTCCCGTTCCCACTCGGAGAGTTCCACGGTGGTGTCCATCAGCTCACGGTCCAGCGGATCATCCATGCCTCGTTCTGGATGGAGATCGCGTGTTCGCACTCGGTCACCAGGGCCGTCGCCGCCTCGGCGGTCGGCGCCCCGGTGGCGGCCCCGTCGGCCGCCCACTCGGCCAGGAGGCGTTCCAACTGCTCCGCCGTGCGCAGGAACTCCAGGTGCTGGTAGGCGTAGCGCTGGGCGATGCCGTGGGCGGTGACGCCGATGGAGAGGGAGGCGACGACGGCGACCCAGGCGGCGAGGCGGTCGGCGGCGAGGGCTCCGGCGGCTGCGGCGAGGGCGGCGCCGAGGAGGCCGAAGACGAGTTCCACGCGGGAGACCCGTTCGACCCGGGCGTGCATGACATCGGCCTTGGGGCGGTAGTAGGTGTCGATCTGGCGGCGCAGCCGGTGTTCGACATAGGAGTCGGTGTCGGTGACGGGCGGCAGCGGCCGGTTCCTGGGGGTGCGGCCCGCCGTGTGGCGGATGAGGTCGGTGGCGTCAGTACGGAAGCCGTGCGCGCGTTCGGCGAGCAGCGTGGGCGCGTGTTCCCGGTCCTGGTAGGGGCCTGCTCCGGCGAGGCAGATGTAGACCTCGGCCTTGAGGGCCTCGGACACGGCGCGGGCGCGGATCCAGTCGCTGAGCCGGGCGGGGCCGCCGCGCTGGGCGACGAAGGGGGCGGCGCCCGCCGCCGCGGCGGCGGCGAAGGCGAGGAGGGGGCCGAGCCAGGAGGTGAGGTCCATGCTCTGGGAGGCGGCGGTGCCGAGCGCGGCGGCCACGAGGGCGAGCGCGAGGGCGGCGGTGCGGGCGCCCTCGACGGAGGACTTGAGCCGGTCGGCGCTCTGGGACCAGATGCTCTGCTGGTCCCAGACCTTGGCTATGGCCGCGTTCCGCGGGGTCACTGTCACAGGGGGATTTTGGCCGGGACCCGTCCCCGGACGCAAAGGGCGGCGGGGTGCCCGCGCGCCGGGGCGGTGGTGGGTGAACGGGCCTCACCCGGTGGCGGGGAGCGGCCAGCCGAGGGTGGGCAGGCCGCCGGGGAGCACATGGTGGGCCCCGCTGTAGTCGCTGTGCCGGGTGGCGGCAGTAGGGACGGCGACCACGGTCATCCCGGCGGCGCGCGCGGCCTCCACTCCGATGCGGGAGTCCTCGACGGCCACGCACCGCCCCGCCGGGACGCCGAGGCGGGCGGCTGCCTCCAGATAGACCGCGGGGTGGGGTTTGCGGTGCGGTACGTCGTCGCCGCTCACGACGGTCTCGAAACGGTCGGCGATCTCGAAGTGGCGGAGCCAGCGCAGCACCCAGTGGCGGTCGGCGGCCGAGGCGACGGCGAGCCGGACACCGTGGGAGAGGAGCGTGTCGAGGAGTTCCGTGACCCCGGGCAGGAGGTGGACCCGGCCGGGGGCGAAGGCGCGCCGCCACTGGGCTTCGAGCCGCTTGCGCAGCGCGGTGTCGTCCTCGTGGGTGCGGCCCGAGGAGCGCAGTGTCCCGAAGAGTCTGCCGAGGCCGTCGGGGTGGCCGCAGATCTCGTCGGCCCAGAGGCGTTGGGACAGCGGGAGGCCGAACTCGGCGCAGAACGCGGCGCAGGCGTCGAAGTCGGGTCCCACGGTGTCGACGAGCGTTCCGTCGTGGTCGAAGACGACGGCGGCGGCCTGGGCGGCGGGGTCCACGGCGGGGCCTTTCGCTGAGGGTTCGGGCGGGGTCTCACGGCGGTGCGGTGGCCCCGGGGCCGGGCCGGTGGCCCTCGGGCAGGGCGCGGAGGACCCGGGCGGGGTTGCCCGCCGCGAGAACGCCCGGCGGCAGGTCCTTGGTCACGACACTGCCCGCGCCCACGATGGAACCGGCTCCGACGGTGACTCCGGGCAGGACGATGCTCCCACCGCCGATCCAGACGTCGGCGCCGATGGTGATCGGGTTGGCCTGTTCGCACAGGGCGGCGCGGCGCTCGGGTTCGAAGGGGTGGTTGGCGGTGTAGAGCTGGCAGCGGGGGCCGAGCCAGGTGTCGGCGCCGATGGTGATGGGCGCGCAGTCCAGCAGCAGGGCGTCGAAGTTGATCCGGACCCGGGGGCCCAGCTCGATGAAGAAGCCGAACTCGCACAGGAAGCGGGGCATGACCCAGCCGTCGGGGCCGAGGCGCGCGAAGAGCTGCCGCAGCACGGTCTCACGGGTGGCGTGGTCGCGCAGCGCGGTGCGGTTGACGGTGTCCAGCAGGTCCATACAGCGCAGCCGGTGGGGCTGGAGCAGGGGGTCGGACGCGGCATAGGTCTCGCCTGCGGCCATGCGCTTCTTGAGCTGTTCCAGTCCGTCCCCGGCGGCGGGGCCCGCGACGGTCATCGGCGGCGCAGTTCGACGGTGACGGGGCGGTGGTCGGACGCGGCGGGGCGGTCGGGGCCCGCGGTGAGCCGGGGGTGGTCGACGGCCCGGTAGCGGGCGAGGCGGGCGGCGAGCCCGGGGCCGAGGAGGAAGAGGTCGATCCGGCGGGGGGCCTCGCCCGGCGGGTGGAAGCCGAAGGTGGGGGCGCGGTCCCCGGCGTGGGCTCCGGCGTCGGTGAAGAGGGGGTCGTGCACGGGGCCGGTGAGCCGGTGCAGGGGGGTGCGGTCGGCGGTGTCGGCGCCGGGGGCGAGGTGGTCGTCGCGGCGGTGGCGGGGCACGCGGCTCCAGTCGGGTTCGGGGTCGCCCGGCGGGACGGTGTTGGCGTCCAGGGCGATGAGGGTGGGCGGTCCCGCCGGGTCGGCGTACTGCCGCAGCCGGTCGGACTCGACGAGGCGGCCGGTGGGGCTGTACGGGTCGAGGTGGGCGACGACGCAGCGCAGGGGGTGGCTCCAGCCCGGCAGCAGCAGGGTGGCCGCGCCGTGGCCGTGCCAGGCGGCGGGTTCGCGGTATCCGGCGCCGCGGCCGGGCCCGGTGTCGTACGCGGGGGCGGGCGCGCCGCCGGCGGGCGGGGCGGCTCCAGCGGGCGGGGCGGCTCCGGCGGCGGTCCCGCCTCCCGGCTCGCTGCCCGGCCCGGTGCCCGGCTCGTTGCCGGACTCGTCGTGCGACTCGGTGCCCGGCCCGTCGTGCGACTCGTCGTGCGGTGCCCTCTCCGCCTCGTTCTCCGTCTCCAGCGCCGTGATGTCCGGCTGCCAGAAGACGGCCTTGTCGCAGCCGGTCCGGGCCGGGAAGAGGGCGCCGTCCATCGCCAGCGCCGCCCTGGTGTCCTCGAAGAGCTTGTGCCCGTCGCGGCTCCACCCCCAGCCCTCGGTGGTGAGCAGGACCCGGGGCCGCAGATCGAGGATCAGCTCCCGCTGCGCCTCCCAGCGGGCGTCGTCGCCGCCGAGCCGGTCGACGGCCGCCTCGTAGAGGTTCCAGAACATGAACAGATCGGTGCGCTCGCTCACTTGACCGCCACCACCATGGATTCGGGGCCGTCCAGGTGCTCGGTGCGCGGGTCGGTGAAGCCCGCCGCGGTGAGCCAGCGGTGGCACTCGGCGCCGGTGTAGTCGGAGCCGCCGGGCACCTCCAGTTGCATGACGAGGCTGAGCAGCAGTCCGATGGCGTTGTCCCGGCGTTCGTCGTCGATGAGGGTCTCGTAGATCAGGACGGCTCCGCCCTCGGGGAGGGCCCGGTGGGCACGGCGCAGCAGCCGCAGCCGGTCCTCGGGGGGCCAGTTGTGCAGGACGTGGCCGAAGACGAGGACATCGGCGGCGGGGAGGTCGTCGTGGAAGAAGTCCCCGGCGGTGAAGGTCACCCGGTCGGCGAGCCCGAGCCGGGCCGTGTACTGCTCGAAGCCGGTGCGGGCGGCGGGCAGGTCGAAGCCGGTCGCGCTCAGATGGGGGTGGGCGAGCAGGATCTGCGCGGGCAGCGCGCCTTCGGCGCAGCCGATGTCGGCGAGGGTGCGGTATCCGGCCCAGGGGAACTTCTCGGCGATGGCGCGCGCGGAGCCGATGCTCAGCGCGGTCATGTCGCGCTGGAAGGCGCGTACGGAGCGGTCGTCGGCGCAGACGGCTGCGTAGAAGTCGCGTCCGTCCCGGGCCCGGCGCAGGGCCTCGCCGGTGCGCAGGAGGCGGGTCAGTTCGTCGGCCATCCCGGGGCACTGGGCGCTGAGACTCGGACCGATGCAGGTGTGCGGGAGGGCGGGGTCGAGGTATTCGGCGCTCGCGGGGGCGTTGGCGTAGTGGTCCGCGTGGCGTTCGAGGAGGCCGAGGGCGACGAGCGCGTCGAAGAAGTCGGCGGCGGGGCGGGGGTGGACGCCGAGGCGGGCGCGGAGCGCGTCGGCGGTGAGCGGGCCTGCGGAGAGGGCGGCGAAGACACCGAGGTCGATGGCGCTGAGCAGGACCCTGGTCCGCCAGTGGGCCCAGATCAGATCGGTGACGGGGCGCGGTGAGATCATGCCCGGAGGGCTCCAGGTGGTGCGGGTCGGCGGGGACCCGGGTACCGTATCGGGCAATCCCGGCCCACTCAGGCCACATAGGAGCACACAACCTGAAAGAGGGACCCATGGTCACTTCATGGGTAAATCCCACTTTCGGGAGGTTTCCGTGGTGACCTCCGGTCCGTGACCTGCCGGACCGCCCGCGCCTCCTGGAGACGCCACCGCGCCCCGCAGGCCCCCGAAGCGGCCGTCAGGGCGCGGACATACCGCCGTCCACGCTGATCGCCTGTCCGGTGACCCGGGGCGCCGTGACGAGGTAGACGACGAGGTCGGCGATGTCCTGCGGGGTCTGGAACTCCCGCTGGGGGATCATGGCGCGCATCCGTTCCCAGCAGTCCTCCTCGCTCTCCCCCGGCCGCAGGAACTCGGTGAGCAGATAGCCCCACATCTGGGAACGGACCATCCCGGGGCAGACCGCGTTGACCCGGATGCGGTCCCGGGCCACCTCCTGGGCGAGGGCCGCCGTGAAACCGATGACACCGAACTTGGCGGCGCAGTAGTGGGCGATCCGGGGGAATCCGGAACGTCCCGACACCGAGGAGAAGTTGACGATGGAGCCGCCGCCGGAGCGCCGCATCAGCGGGACGGCGTGCTTGGCGGCGAGGAAGACCCCGTCGAGGTTGCCCCGCACCACCTGCTGGAACTCGGCCAGCTCCATCTGCTCGACCCGGCCCACATGGGTGACTCCGAACGCGTTCACCAGCACGTCCAGCCGTCCGAAGCGGTCGGCGACAAAGGCGAACAGCGCGCCGACGGCCGTCTCGTCGGTCGCGTCGGCGGAGCGGGCGACGGCGGTGCGGCCCTCGGCGGTCAGGGCCCGGGCGGCCTCGGCGGCCTCCGTGTATCCGCTGACGCGGGTGGAGCGGTAGTGGTTGTAGGCGGAGGGCAGCCGGTCGGTGTCGGCGATCACCACCGACGCGCCCCGCTCGGCCAGGGTCCTGGCGACGGCGGCGCCGATACCGCGTCCGCCGCCGATCACCAGGGCCGTGCGGCCACTGAGTTCGCCGGGGCCGCGCGGGGTACCGCCGGTGGCGCCTGTGAGTGCCGTGGGGTGTACGGCACCCGTGGGACCTTGAGGGCCTGTGGGTTCTTGGGGGCCTGTGGGGCTCATGTCGTTCATAGGGCTCATAGGGCTCATGGGAGTCATGGCGCTCTCCTCACTCTCCTGGCCCGCCGGTGCCCGAGGGCTCCGGAGCGGGGCGGAAGCGGTAGCTCAGGGGCCGCAGGACGAGGGCGTCCAGCAGCCGGGGGAAGGAGCGGTAGTCGGCGAGCAGACGTTCCGGGGCGCGGACGATGATGTCGAGCGCCGTCCGCGCGGGACCCTCGGGGACCCTGTCGGCGAGGTCGGACCGCAGTCGTCGGTCGTCGCGCCGGGTGAAGTACGCGGCGAAGGCGCACACGGCCCGGTCCAGGGCCCAGTCCAGCTCGGCGGCGGTCCGGGGGGCAACGCTCAGCCGCTCCTCGACGGTGCGGTCGTGGCCACCGGGCGGCCCCGCCGGGAGTTCGCCCGCGAGCGCCCGCAGGAACGCCCCGGTGGAGTACGGCTCCGGGGCGGGGAACGCGGCGGGCGCGAAGTCCCGCGCGATCAGCTTCCGCGCCAGCGCGTCCTCGTCGACGCGGCCGAGCGGCCCGACCCGGTCCATGGAGAGGCCGTCCCCGGTGTCGAGACGGACGGGGACGAGATTGCGGGCGGGCAGCAGTTCGGGCGCCGGGCCGAGCCGGGCCGCGAGCACGGGGACGCCATGGGCCAGCGCCTCCAGGACCACCCGGCCCAGGGTCTCCCGCGCGGCGGTGCTGGGGAAGAGCAGGACGTCGATCCCGGCGAAGAAGGCGCCGAGCTGCGGACGGCCCAGTATCCCCGCCCAGCGGGCGGCCCCGGGCCGGGCGCCGAGCCGGGCCAGCTCGGCGGCGACGGCCGCCGGGCGCCAGCGGGGGTGGTTGGGCTTCCCCGCGTACACCAGGGTGATGTCCTCGTCGCGCAGCCGGGCGAGGACGGCGAGCACCTGGTCGACGTTCTTGGCGAGCGAGAGGGCGCCGAGGAGTCCGACGCGCAGCGGACGGCCCGGCGGGGGCACGGGGCGGGGCGGCGCGGGCGCGGGGAGATGGTCGAGCAGGGGGTAGAGCACGGCGGAGGTGTCGTCGCGCACGGAGGGGAAGTGCCGCCGGTACAGGCTCCGGGTGTACTCGGTGGGGAAGAGCGCCAGATCTCCGGGGCGCACCAGGGGCGCGCACAGCTCCTCCTGGGTCCAGTACCCGGACCACAGGGCGGTGTGCACCTCGCGGACGATCCGGTAGCCGCCGCCGGAGCGTTCGCGCCAGGCGTGGTGGAGGAAGGCGTACGGGCCGCAGCCCGCGTACACGACGTCCCGGTCCCCGGCGCGGGCGAGCGCGGCCGACCCCCGGGTGAGGTCGTGCCACTGGAGGTCGTGCCCGGACGCCGCGAGCAGGGCGGCGGCCTCGCGGTGCATCAGCACGGCGCCGTCGGTGCCGCCCGGACCGCTCACGGCGGCACCGGAGCCGGAGACCGAGCCGGAGCCGGAATCGACAGCCGAAACGGAGGCGGAAGCGGAGGCAGGAGCGGGGTCGGACGCGGGGCCGGTGGCGGCCACTCCGGTCCGAGCGGGGGGCCGGTAGTCATGCGCATGCACCCGCACGGCCCACCTCCGTCCCGTTCACCGCGGTGCCCGCGACCGTGTTCCCCGCCCGGCGCCCCGTGTCGCCCCCCGTCCCGTCCCCGGTCCCGTCCCCGCTCCCGGTCCCGTCCCCGGCGGTGGTCCGCAGCAGCAGCTCCCGTAGCTGGGGCGGGGTCATTCCGTGCCGCCGCAACTGCTCGCCGTGGACGCAGTTGGCGATGTCCTGGCGTACGGCGTGCACGGTCGCGGGCAGCAGATGGCGGCGGCGCAGCCCCTCCCCGAAGCCGCCGTCCGCCCCGTTGTACTCGACGGTCAGCAGCCGGTCGCACCCCGCGAGCACGGCGAGGACCGCGGCGGGCAGCTCGGGCACGAGGGCGGCGCAGTGCAGATGGGGGATGCCCAGCCCCCGGTTGGCCTCGGCCACCAGGGTGCTCGCGTAGCCGAAGGACACGACCGCCGCCGCACCGGGCCGCCGCACCGGCGACGGGACGACCGGCGCGGCGGCCGGCTGAGTGACCGGCGGGGTGACCGGCTGAGCGAACGGCGGCGGGGTGATCCAGACGGCGCCGTCGGGGTCGGCCGAGCAGTCCGCCGCCGGTGGCTCGAAACGGGCGTCGACCATGCTCAGTACATGGGTGACGGCCGGGTGCTCCGCCGCCCGGTCCAGACAGGCGGCGAACTCCGCCTCGGTGACCGGCTCGTACACCCGTGTGTGCAGCAGCCCCCCGAGCAGATTGGTGGCGTTGTGCGCCCCGCCCCAGGCGCCCCAGCTACGGCCCGCGAGGACGACCAGGTTCCGCACCCCGGTGGTGGCCTCGGTGAGCATGCTGAGGGAGTCCATGTAGTACATCGCGTCGGTGGCGACCACCTTCACCACCGGGTCGGGCAGGGAGAGGGTGAGGCCGACGGCGAGACTCTCGGCGAGCCCCGTATTGGTGTACGGGACCCGGCCCGGAAGCCCGAAGCGGCCCGCCATGTCGGCGGTGAACACGGCGAGTTCCCGCCCGGTGCGCCGCCGGTGCCCGGCGAGCATCCGGCCCGCGCCCGCGGCGAAGGACGGCGGCACGGGAGGCGCCTCCGGCGGGCGCGGGGGCCGGTAGCTGTGCTCCCCCTTCCGGGTACGGCAGACCAGCGCGCCCCGGCCGGGTGTGTCGAGCAGGGAGCGCAGGGACCGCGCGACGGCGTCGCTGTCGCCGCCGTCGACGGTGCGGACCCGTCCGAGAAAGGCCGCGAGATACCCGGCGCTCAGCGGTTTGGGCAGCGGCTCGATGCCCTTGCCGTTGGCGTCGACGACGAGGATCAGCCGGTCGAGGTCGTGCTCATGGGCGAAGCGCAGACACTCGAAGACCACGCCCTCCTGGAGTTCGCCGTCGCCCGCGAGACAGACCACCTTGCGGTCGCTTCCGCGCCGGGCCAGGTCCCAGGCCAGGCTGGTGGCCTGGGCGACACCCACACCGAGGCTGTAGCGCATGGTGTTGGCGAACCCGGTGGTACGGCTGACGACCCCGCTGAGCCCGCCGCGGTGGAGGGTGGTGAGCGGGAGGAAGGGGAGGTGTCCGCGGACGTAGTGCTCGGCGTGGAAGACGGGGGCGATATGGCCGCGGCCCACGACCAGTTCGGCCGGGGCGCCCCCGTTCCCGTCCGGCGCCGCCTCCCCCGGCGGCGGGACGAGTCCGAGATCGAAGCAGGCCCGGACGATGGCCAGCGAGGACAGATTGCTGGAGAGGTTCCCCGACCCGGCGAGCTGGTGCATCCGCAGCAGCAGCCGCGCGCTGTCGTGGTAGAGCCGCTCCGGCACGGCGGCGGCGAGCCTGCGCCACTGGTCGGGCAACGGGCCCTCGTAGCCGCCCCGTTCCAGTTCGGCCAGCTCCCGCCGGACCACCGCCGCCTCGGCCGGGG
The DNA here is from genome assembly GCF_005519465.1 of Streptomyces clavuligerus. Lineage (NCBI taxonomy): Bacteria > Bacillati > Actinomycetota > Actinomycetes > Kitasatosporales > Streptomycetaceae > Streptomyces > Streptomyces clavuligerus. The sequence continues at coordinate 924,896 of NZ_CP027858.1, forward strand.
TCAGCCGGTCGAGGGCCGCCAGGGCAGCCCTGCGGAAGGCTTGGTTCACAGCGTCGCCCTGAAGGTGCCGGACCGTTCCAGTTCGTCCAGGGCCTCGGCCAGGATCCCCGTCAGCTCATCGGCCTCGGCCCGGGTGGTGATGTACGCGGGGGCGAGCACCGCCCAGTCGTCCTGGCCCCGGATGATCAGTCCGCGCCGCAGACAGGCCCGGGCCAGGCGCTCGCCCGCGTCCGGTGCCGCGCCCGTCAGCTTCAGCCCGTACAACAGCCCACGGGCCCGCAGGGTGCCGCGCTCCCCCAGCGCCGCCCTGAGCCCGGGCTCCAGGAAGGCGGACAGCTCCTTGATCCGGGCGGGGAAGCCGCCCTCCGCGAACAGCCGTAACGCCGCCAGTCCGGCGGCGGCCGCCAGCGGGTTGGCGGCGTAGGTGTGGCTCGGGGCGAAGGCGTAGGGGCCGCCGGGGCCGCCGAGCGCCGCCGCGATCCGGTCGCTCATCAGGACGGCGGCGAGCGGGGCGTAGCCGCCGGAGATGCCCTTGCCCACGCACATCAGATCGGGGATCACACCGAAGCTCTGCGCGGCGAAGGGCGCTCCGGTGCGGCCGAAGCCGGTGACGATCTCGTCGAAGATCAGGAGCACTCCGTGGCGGTCGCAGAGGGAGCGCAGCCTGCGCAGATAACCGGGTGGCGGGATCGCCATGCCGCGCAGATGGATCACCGGTTCGACGACGACGGCGGCGACGGACTCGGGGCCCTCCGCCTCCAGGGTCCGTTCGACGAGCGCCGCCGCCCGGTCCCCGGACTCCTCCGCCGGTATCCCGAGGAAACTCTCCAGACAGTCCGGCGGCCAGACGTGGACCACCCCGGGCACTCCCGGTCCGAAGCGTTCCACATCGGGCCTGCCGGTCAGCGAGAGCGAGCCGTAGGTGGCTCCGTGGTAGCCGTGGTAGTGGCTGAGGATCTTCAGCCGGCCGGGTTCGCCCTGGGCGTGGTGGTAGAGCCGGGCCAGCCGGAACGCGGCCTCGACCGCCTCGGAGCCGCCGTTGACCAGCTTGGCCGTGGTCAGGGGCGCGGGCGCCAGGGCGACGAGTTCCCGGGACAGCTCCAGCGCCGGGGTGTTGGTGCCGTGCAGCGGCGGATGGAAGGGCAGCGTTCGGAGCTGCGCGGTCACGGCGCTGACGATCGGGGCGCAGTCGTAGCCGAAGCAGGTGACGAACACCCCCGACAGTCCGTCGAGATAGGAGCGGCCCGCCCGGTCCGAGAGCCGTACGCCCTTGCCCGATTCGAAGAGGACGGAGGACTCGGTGTAGGGGACCTCGAAGCAGTACGCGGACAGGTCGGCGGGCCAGGGTGAGACAGCGGCCGTCTCGTGGGGCAGCATGGCGGAGTCGCCTCCAGGGGAGTGTCCGGGTTTTCCGGTGGCGGAGGGATGTCAGGGGACGGAAGCAGGGGGACGAGAGGGGACGGGGCGGGGCGAGGGGGCGGCGGAGCACGGCGGCGGAAGGGCACGGTGAGCCGCGCGGGGCCGCCTCAGCGCGGTACAGGACGTGGCCGGGGCACGGGGCGGACCGCAGGGCGTGTCCGGGTCACAGGGCCCGTCCCGCCGCGACGAGGCAGCGGTGGACGCCGAGTCTCCGTTCCGGGGAGAGCAGGGCGAAGTAGCCGGGCCACTGGGGGCTGAGATCACCGCGCTCCAGGATGTCCTTGGCGATGTCGACGACGACGGGCAGCGAGTGCGCCATCAACAGGGGCATGAGCAGCGTCTCCTCGCCGGGCCCGAGCAGCCCGAGCCGCCTGGCGTCCCCGAGGAACGCGGTCAGCGCCCGCCGTCGGGCGACCGCGCCGGCGACCCGCCCGGCGGCCTCGGCGAGCCACGCCAGGTCGAGCAGCGGATCGCCGGTCTGGAGGTTGTCGAAGTCCAGCACGGCACGGACGGCACGGTCCGCCCCGGGCGGCGGGCCCCCGGCGGGGTGCGGCGGGTCCTCGGCGGAGGGCAGCGGGCCTTCGGCAGGGGGCGGCGGGCCTTCGGCGGAGGGCACGAGGACGAAGTGGTGCGGGTGGAGATCGCTGTGGATCACCGCGGGCGGGCGCGGGCGGCCGCCGGGGGCGGTGAGCCGTTCGTCCAGCAGCGGGCCCGAGGCCACGGCGGGGCGCAGGGCGTCCGCCGCCAGCCGGGACCAGCGGTCGGTGCGCCGCTCGGCCGTGGTGAGCAGCCGTGCGGCGTCGGCGAGCGCCGCCCGCCAGTCCTCCACCTCGACCAGCGACGGCAGCGGCAGACCGGCGAGTTCGTCGCGCAGCGGACCGGGAACGGTGTCCAGGGCGCGGCGCAGCCGCAGCCCGCAGCGGACGACGGCGGCGGCCTGCGTGGGGTCGGCGGGGTCGGCGAGCGCTCCCCCGTACCGGGGGGCGAGTTCGCTGACGGTGCCGTCGCACCACACCCCGGCCCGGCCGTCGAGCGCGGGGACCGCTTCCCCGACGGGGACACCCGCTCGGCGGCAGTGGTCGCCGATCGCCTCCTTCAGCTCGTAGAGGGCGGACGGGCGCAGGGCGTCGGGATTCAGCCGCACCTTGAGCACTCGGCGGACCCCGCGGGTGTCGGCCTCCCAGAGTCCGGCGGTGTGACTGAGCGGGGCGGCCCCGTCGACCAGCAGGGGCCGTACGGCGGTGCGTCCGGGGTCGAGGCCCCAGTGCCGGGCGAGCAGTGCCCGCACCCACGCCCCGGTCCCGGGCCGGACAGGGGGGCCGGCGCTCCGGAGCGGGCGCGCCACCGTGCCGGGCAGAGGTCCGGACAGGGGGCCCGGCGCGGCTGCGAACAGGGCTCCGGGCGGCGGGGCGGGCACCGGACCCGACGGGGAAACGGAAGCGGAAGCGGAAGCGGAGGCCGGAGCGCACGGCGGGACGGAGGGCGGGACGGCCGGGCCGGACCCGGACCCGATGTCGGTGTCGGTGTCGGTGTCGTCGGCGGCGTGGTGCTCCCCGGGCCCGGTGGGGGCGGCGCGGAAACGGCCGCCGGACGGCGGATCTCCCGGGCGCGCCACGGACGGTGTGCGCCCCGCCGCCGCGGACGGGGCGGGGGCGGGGGCGGGGGCGGGGCGCACGGTACCGCCGACGGCACAGGCGGGGCCGTCGGCGGTACGGACAGGGCCGTCGGCCGTACCGGTACGGCGGCCGGGGCCGTCGGCCGTACCGACGGGGCCGTCGGCGGGGTGCGTCGTCCGGGGCAGGCCGACGGCGGGTCCCCGCTCCGGGCCGGTGCCGCACCGGGGCTCGGCGCCCCCGTTCCGCGGGCTGTCGCCGTGGCGTGCGCGCTCCGTGTGCTGCTGCATCGCTCCCCCTGCATCCGGGCCGCACCCGGCGCGGTCGCCCCTCCGCGCCTCTGCGACGCGGACACGGCTCGGCGGGACCGGCACCATCCGCGGCCCCGGGCCGGTGACGGCACGGGGGTGCGGGCGCTGCTGCTCTTCAAGCGTGCTCTGCGCGCATATCCGCGAGGACTTTGCCCGACACACATCTGTTGCACCGGGGCGACTGCCGGGTAATCACATTGGACCGCCCGGTCCCCGGTCCGCACAAGGCGCCGGGGATCGCCGCAGCGGGGCACCCCGTGCGACTTTGCCCGGTTGTGAAACCACTCACCAAGTGTCAGCGGCCGGTCCGACATCCCCGAAGGAGGGGCCTGTGCCCCCTACCCCCAACGCACGGCTGCGACTGCTGCTGGAGACCGCCGACTGGAGCGCGGCGCAACTCGCCCGCGCCGTCCGGCAGGTCGCGGCCGAGCACGGCAGCCCGATGGCCTGCGACCGCTCGTCGGTCTCCCGCTGGCTGGCGGGGGTCCGGCCCCGGCCGCCCGCGCCCGCGTATCTGCTGGAGGCCCTGTCCCGGCGGTTGGACCGGCCCGTATCGGCCGAACAGGCCGGGCTGACCCGGGCCCCCGACCGGATGCCGCCGCTCTCCTGGGACACCGCGCCGCTCCGTACGCTCACCCAGCTCACCCAGGCCGAACTCGACCCGGCCCGGCGGACGCTGCTCGCCTCCGCGCTCTTCAGCCCGCTCGCCTTCGCGGTGCCGGAACTGCTGCCGCCCCGCAGGTCCGCGGCCCGGGACACAGCCCCGGCCGCCCCACCGGGCCCCGCGGGTGCGGTCGGTGCGGTGAGCCCGGCGAGTCCGACGGGTCCGGCGGGTCGGGCGGAGGGCGCCTCCCGGGCCGGGGCGGCCGACGCGGCCCGGATGGACGCCATGGCCGAGATCTTCGCCACCGCCGCCGAACGCCTCGGCGGCGGTCCCGTGCGCGCCCCGCTGGCCGCGTATCTCGCCCATGACGTCACCGCCCGGCTGCACGCGCCGTCGCCGCAGACCACCCATCGGCGGCTGCTCTCCAAGGCGGCACAGCTCACCCTGCTGCTGGGCCGGATCTGCGCGGACGGCGGGGACGACGCGGTGGCCCAGCACTACCAGCTCGTCGCCGCCCGGCTCGCCGCTGACGCGCGGGACCACGCGACCCTCGCGATCGCGCTGCGCACGATGGCCACCCATGCGCACGATCTCGGCCACAGCGGCCCGGCCGTTCTCCACCTCGCCGAACGCGCCTGCGACCACGCCCGGCACGCGCCGCCCGTCGTCCAGGCGTATGCCCAGGCCCATCTGGCGGTGCTCCAGGCCCGGGACGACCGGCGGGCGGCGCTGTGCTCGCTGGAGCGGGCGGAGCGGCTGCACCTCGACGGCGGGAGCGCCCCCGGACCGTTCACCGCGTACTCCCTCGGCGCCCTGCACTATCAGCGGGCGCAGACGCTCTGCGCGCTCGGCGACCGGCCCGGGACGGTACGGGCGCTGACGGCCTCACTGCGGGCCCGTACCCCCGGGGAGCGGCACGCCCGGGTGCTCACCCACGCCCGGCTGGCCGAGGCGCAGTTGGGTCTCGGCCATCTGGACGCGGCACTTCCGCACTGGGGGGCCTTTCTGGACGCCTATCCGTCACTGGACTCGGTGCGGGCCGCCCGCCGGCTCGGCGCCATGCGCCGGCAGTTACGGCCCCACCGCCGATACCCCCCCGCCGCCGGACTCCTGGCCCGGGCGGACGGGCTCGACTGACCACGGAGGCTCCACCAGCGGCGGGAACCCGGCCCGGCGGATGGGTTCGACCGCCCGCACGGCCCCGAACGGACAGAGGGATTCAGCCGACCGGGACGGCTCGGCCGCGGGGACGGAGCCCGCCGGGCGGACCGGTCCGGACGGGCGGCGGCAGCGGGGCGACGGCACCCCCGGGCCGTAGGGGGACCGGAGCGATCCGAAGACAAGGGCGTACGCGAACGGATCTTGCATGGTCGGCAGCATGCCGTGCGACAGACGGCGGAGCCGGGGCGGCACGGGTACGTGAGCCGGAATTCATACGAACAGGTGGACAGCGTACGGACGTTGCCGACGCGGCGGGACCGGCGCCCCTCGTACGGCATCCGGCGCGCCCTCCCCCGCCCGGCGCGCGCGGACGGGCCTGGAGCGCTCATGGCCTTCGCCGGACTAGACCTTCGGTACCGGGGGAAGAAGAGTTCCCGGCCGCCCCGAGGGGAGACGAGGCGACCCTCCTTGGCCTTCTGTTTCGCTTTTAAACCCGATGCATACAACGGAAGTTGGCCAAGAGGGGGCGCATAGGCGCACGTTGTGTGCGCTCGCACGCCCCTCTCGCGACGGCCTGTCCGCGGGTATTAGGCAGATCGTCAGTGATACCCGTCCCGGCTGAGGTGAACTGGTGCCTGTTGCACACGGATACGTATGGCCTGTGTACACCCAGTGAAGAGGCTCGATGAGCCAGCATGTCGCGGAGAGCAAGAAGGAGCAGCCATGACGTCGGTTCTCTTGGTGCACGAGGTGTCCCTATGGCGGGCCTCATTGGCCTGCCTGATGAGCAAGGACAGAGATCTGACCGTGCGGACCACCGACAAGGGCGGCGTGCGCCCGGCGATGGCGGAGTGTCCCGCCGACATACTCGTCACCGATCTCGACTGTCCCGATTCCCTGGAAGTCCTCACCTATGCCGAGTCTTTAAGGCACCCCGCCGACCACGGCACCGCGCTGGTGGTCCTCGCCCGGGGGGACCGGGCAGGTGATCTGCGCAGAGCTTCGGACGCCGGAGCGCGTGGCTACATAGACAAGTTCGGGCCGGTGGACAATCTCTGCGAGGTGGTGCGGAAGGTCGCGGCGGGAGGCCGCCATATCGATCAGTCCCTGGCCTTCGGGCTGCTCCAGGCCAGTGAGGTTCCTTTGTCCGCACGGGAATTGCGGGTGCTCGCGCTGGCGGCCGAGGGGGAGTCGGTGTCGTCGATAGCGAACGCGCTGCATCTGGCCAGCGGCACGGTACGCAACTATCTCGCGGCGGCGATACGCAAGACAGGCGCCAGGAATCGGCTGGACGCGATCAGACTCTCCCGGGAGTTCGGCTGGCTGTAGGGGGTACGAGCAGGACCACGGACGGGTGACGGCCCCGGGGACGCCCGGCGGGGCCGGCATCAGCCGGGGATGTGGGACCAGCGGCCGGCGAGATCGCGGAAGAGCGCCGAGCGGTCGAGGAGTTCGGCCGGGGTCCCTTCGACCGTGCGGGTGCCGTCCATGACCAGCACCCGGCCGGCCCGGTACGCCGACCCGATCCGGTGGGCGATGGTGAGCACCGCACCCGCACGTTCGGCGAGCGCGCCCTCGGCCCGCGCCTCCGCCTCCGGGTCCAGCTCGCTCGTCGCCTCGTCCAGGATCAGCAGCGGGGCCGTGGTGAGATGGGCCCGGCCCAGGGCGACGAGCTGGCGCTCCCCGGGGGAGAGCCGCCGGGGGTCGAGCGGTGTGTCGAGCCCGCCGAGCCGCTCCACCAGGGCGTCGAGCCCGATCGCCGCGACGGTGGCCGAGAGTTCGCGGTCACGGGCCTTGGGGCGCAGATAGCGGAGGTTGTCGCGCAGCGTTCCGCTGAAGACGTACGGCTGCTGCGGCAGGAGCGTACGGACGGCGGTGGGGTCCAGTTCCCCGGCGGGGCGGCCCAGCCAGCGCACCTCGCCCCCGGTGGGGGCCGCGACCCCGGCGAGCACGGACGCGAGCGTCGACTTGCCGCTGCCGCTGGGGCCGACGACGGCGAGCCGGTCACCGGGCCGGAGGGTGAGGTCGAGCCGGTCGAGCACGGGGCGGGCGGCGGGTCCGTAGGCGAAATCGACGGAACGCAGCTCGGCGACCGCGGGGACCGGGGCGGCCGTCGCCCGGGCGGCGGGTGCGGGTGCGGAGGCGGTGGGCGGGGCGGGCAGCCGTACCGGTCCGGTGAACCGGTCCAGCACCACCACGAGCCGTCCCCCGGCGGTGCCGATCAGGGACAGCAGCGCGTACACGGCGGGTCCGAGGGAGAAGGTGAGATAGGTGAACGCGCCCACCAGCGCGCCGCCCGTGAGGCCGTGCCGCGTCAGCCAGGGGATGGCGAACAGCAGCAGCAGTACGGGCAGCCGCCCGCAGATGGCCAGCGCGAGCACGCGGACCCCCGCCCAGCGGGCCAGGGCACGGGCCGCCGTGGCCTGGACGCGGACGTTCCGTTCGGCTTCGGCGACGGTGCGGGCGGCGCCCCCGGTCGCGGCGATGTCCCGCAGCGCGGCGGCGGCCCGGCCCGCGTGGGCGGCGAAGTCCTCGTCCGCGCCGAGGTACTCGCGCTGGCGCGCGGCCATCGGGGGCAGCGTGGCCAGGAACAGCGCGATGCCGAGCAGCAGCGGGGGCAGCACCACGAGCAGCAGCCGCGGGGAGAGGGCGGCGAGTCCGGCGAGGGCGCCCGCGGTGGTGAAGACGAACGACCGCAGGGCGAGCACCAGTCCGGCCCAGCCGTCGCGGGCGATCTCGCTCTGATGGGTGATCCGGGAGACCGGGCCCGCGGTCGTGGGGCCGGTGGCGGTGAGGGCGGTGTGCAGGGCCTGGGCGGACGCGCGGCGCACCAGTCCGTCCCGCAGCGGCTCCACCAGGTCGGCGAGGCGGGCGAAGACGCCCCGGGTGGCGAGCGCGGCGGGGACGGCCGCGAGGGCGGCGAGGGCCAGCCAGGCGAGGCCGGTGCCGGTCCTTCCGTCGAGGAAGCCGTCGTCGAGGGCGCGGGCCACGGCGAGGCCGGTGAGGAAGGTCTGCGCGAACTCCAGCGTCGACCAGCCGCCGAGCCGGACGAGGGCGCGGGTCCGCGCCCTCAGGAACGGCCGCGCCTCCCGCGCCACCCGGCCCAGCGCGGTCCCCGCCGCCGCTTTCCCGCTTTTCCCGCTCATCCGCCCGCTCCCTCACCGAGTGCCCCGACCGCCGCGGAAGGAGCCCTGTCCCCGGCGCCGGGGACCTCGCCGCCGTCCGGCGGTCCGGTGCGGACGCGCCCGTCCGCGGAGTCCATGGACGGGTCCGGGGCCGCCGTGGACCCATTCCCGCGGGCGCGGGGCCCCCGGCCGGAGCTCTCCGCGGCCGCGTTCCCCGGCCCGGCCCCGGAGGGGTGCTCCCCATCGGCCCCTGAGGGCTGACCGGCCGTATCCGGAAGGACCTCCCCCGGCCCACCCCCACCGGCCCGGGATCCCTGGCCCGAGCCGCCCGGAGCAGCCCGTTCCGGTACACCGGACGACGAACCGTCCCCACCCGGCCCGGACGGATGCCCGGCCGCACCCGGAGGAGCACCGTCCGGCACAGCGGCCCGGAACCCACGACCCGGACCACCACCCGCGACAACCCGCCCCGGCACACCGGACAACGAACCGTCCCCCACGCCCCCCGACCGATGACCGGCCACGCCCGGAGGAACACCGTCCGGCACACCGACCCGGAACCCACGACCCGGACCACCACCCACGACAACCCGCCCCGGCACACCGGACAACGAACCGTCCCCCACAGCCCCGGACCGATGACCGGCCACGCCCGGAGGAACACCGTCCGGCACAGCGGCCCCAGAGGCGGCACCCGCACCCGCGGACACCCCGAGGAAGCCCCCGGCTACACCCGGCGCACCGGGCCCCTGGCCCGGGCCGCCCGCAGCCGCACGCTCGGGCCCGGCGGGGGACGGGCCCTCCCCGTCCGCCCCGGGGCGCGCCGGGGCGGCGGAGTTCCCGGGACCGCCCGGCGCCGGGCGGGGCGGTTCCCCGTAGGGACGCGGAACGCGGACGGCCGGGCCCCGGGTACCGGCCTCCGGCACGGGCGCCGTGGGCCCTGAGCCGCCCTGTGGCGGCGCGGGACGGGGGTTCTGGTGGAAGAGGGCCCGGTAGTCCGGGTGGTGCCAGAGGGTCGCGTGGGGGGCGATGGCGCGGACCTCGCCGCGGTCCAGCCAGACGACCTGGTCGGCCGACGCGGCGGTGGAGACGCGGTGGGCGACGATCAGCCGGGTCACCGTACCGGCGCGCCGGGCGAGGGCCGCCTGCACCTGGCTCTCCGTCACGGTGTCCAGGCTGGAGGTCGCGTCGTCGAGGATCAGCAGCCGGGCCGGGCGGGCGAAGGCCCGGGCCAGGCCGAGGCGCTGGCACTCGCCGCCGGAGAGCGGGGCCTGCTCCAGCGGGGTGCGCGCCCCGAGCGGCAGCAGGGCGACGAAGGGTTCGGCGGACGCGTCCCGGAGGGCGTCGCGGACCCGGTCGCCGGAGGGCCGGGGGTCGCCGTAGCCGACGGCGTCCTCGACCGTCGTCCCCAGCAGTACGGGCCGGGCGAAGGCATGGGCGACCTGGTCCCGCAGTTCGTCGGGGTCGATGCCGTCCAGCGGCACCCCGTCGAGGGTGACGCTCCCGGCGTCGGGGTCGGTGAGCCGCCCCGCCACCGCGGCGAGCAGGGACTTCCCCGAGCCGGAGCGCCCGACGACGGCGGTGGCCGTTCCCCCGGGGACGGTGAGGTCCACCCCGTTCAGCAGTCGCTCGCCGTCCCGGACGACGTCGACGCCGCGCAGCTCCAGCGTCCCGGGGCCGCCGGGCGGCAGGGTGAGCGAGCGGTGCGGCACGGGCGGCAGCGCGAGCAGCGGCTCCAGGCGCCGGGCGGCGGCGCGGCCCCGGGAGATCGCGCTCAGCGACCCGGTCAGCGAGCCGAACCCGACGGCGAGGACGGCGTACTGGGAGACCGCCAGCAGCGCGCCGACGCTGAGCGCCCCGGCGGCGGTCCGTATCCCGGCGACGGCGAGGACCACGGCGGTGAGCACCGGCAGCAGCGCCGCCGCGCCCGCCGCCGCGCGGCCCTGGATCTGCCAGGTCCGCCGTCCGTGGGCGTCCAGTTCGGTGAGCGGTCCGGTGATCCTGGCCTGTTCGCGGGTGGCGGTGTGGGCGGCGCGGACGGTCGCGATGCCGTCGAGCACCTCGGTGAGCCGTCCGGCGATCCGGGCCTGTTCGCTCTGGTAGTCGGCGGACACCTGGGCCGTGTCGCGGACGAGGGTCCGCAGCAGCACGACGAGGGCGGGGGCCGCGACGAACAGCGCGAGCGCCGTCCACGCGTCGACGAGCAGGAGTCCGGCGACCCCGCCGAGCGGCATCAGCACGGAGGCGACGGCGGTGGCGGTGATGACGGGGACCCCGGCGGCCTCCGCGGCGTTGGCGGTGAGCCGGGTGGTGAGGTCGCCCGCCGTGACGCTCTGGCCGTGCCGGGGTTCGCAGCCGGTGACCCGCTGGACGACGGCGACGCGCAGCCGGGCGGTCAGCTCCGCGGTGGTGGTGCCGCCGACGACGGCGACGACCGCGTCGAAGAGCGCTTCGGCCGCGGTCAGCGCGGTGCACAGGAGCAGCGCGGACCATACGGGTTCGCCCCGGGCCAGCAGCTCGTCCACGGTGTTCCCGAGGACGGCGGGCAGAACGACCGCGGCGAGGGCGCCGCCGGTGGAGCAGAGGGCGAGCAGCGTGAGGCGGAGCCGCCCGGCGCGCGGGACGGCGGTCTGCGACGGCGGGGAGGACGTCGCCGTCGGCGGACTGTGCGTCACGCGGGTTCCTTCCCGATCCGGGTCCGGGCGGAGCAGGGCGGCCGGCCCCGGGCGCGTGACCCGGGACCGGCCGTGTGGGCGGGGCCCGCCGGGTGTCTCACCGGCGGGCCGCTGACCCTGTGGGTCAGTTGCAGAGCAGCAGGCTCTGGGAGCTGTGGGGGCCACAGACGAGCAGGCTCTGGGAGCTACCGGTCTCCAGCTCGCCGAGGTTCTCCTCAGCCGGGATCTCCAGGGTCTGCAGGTCAAGAAGCGCCATGATGGTTTCCTTCCATGGGGACGGGGTAATGGTGGTGCTCGGCCCCTGGCTGGGGCCGGATCGTGGGCCGCGGATGCGGCGGGAGGAACGGCAGTGCCACGGGTGTGTCGTGGTAGGCGCTGCCGAGGGCGAGGAGGACGCCCGCTGTGCCGGTGGCCAGGTCCATGGACCGGCGCATCAGCTGATCACCGGGGAAGGCGAGTTCGCCCCGGTAGGGGGTGGCCTCACTCGCGAGGAGTGCGCAGTGGTCACGGATGGCGCGGGCGCGTTCGGCGGGATCGCCGTGCGGGGTGCGCGCCAGATGGAGGACGAATCCGGCGACGCCTCGGAAGAGGCCGGGCTGGATGTAGAAGCTGGAGCGCGCCGCGGGCTCGATGGACTGCCGCCGGGCGGCGAGTCCTTCGTCGTGCCGGTGGTGCAGATAGTCGTCCAGGACCAGGGCGATGCCGACGCTCCCGGCGCCGACGTAGGGCATGGTCCGGCGGCCGTCGAGGACCTGGAGCGAGCCGTCGGGGCGGGTCCGGCAGCGGTCGAGGTCCCTGCGGAGGGCGGTGGCGGCCAGGTCGAGCAGGGCGGGGTCGCCCGTGGTCTCGTAGCGGCGGACGAAGAGCAGGGCGAGCCCTGTCGCTCCGTGCAGCAGGCCGGTGCGCGGGGAGGGCGGCGCGGCGGTGAGGCTCCGGGCGGCGAGGTCGGCGCAGTGGTCGGCCGCCTGTCGGAGCGCGTCGGCGTCCGCTCCGGACCTGCGCCGGGCGAGGTCGTCGAGGACGAGGGCGACTCCGGCGTGTCCGCCGTGGAGGTCGGCGGGGAGGCCGTCGAGGCGTTCCCGGATCAGTGTCTGGGCGAGTTCGGTGGCCTGTTCGGGGTGGCCGAGGCGGTCCAGGGTCCAGGCGGTGCCCGCGAGGCCGTCGTAGAGGCCGAGGGCGGTGCCGGGTACGGGTTCCTTGGTCCGGGCGAGCAGCCATTCGACGGCGCCGGGGACCGGCGGGGCGCCGGTCTCGTGCAGGGCGTAGAGGACTCCGGCGGCGCCGTTGCCGAAGGAGTGGCCGCCCGCCGGGGAGGCGAACTGGGCGATGTCGCCGGGGAAGCAGCGGTCGTCGCGGTCGGGGGTGAAGGACGCGGCGATGGCGCGGGCCATGGAGTCGCGGCTCTGCGGCCACTGTCCGGGGTCGGGCGGCGCGGCGGCGGGGGTGCGGGGCCGGGAGCGGGTCGGGGGCCCGGCCCGGCGGGCGGAGGGCTCCTCGTCGGCGGCGTCCTGGAGCGTGTGCTCCGGGTCGGCCGGGACCGGCTCCTTCGCGCCGTGCGCGACCGGGTGCTCCGCGTCGTGCGGAGTCGTGTCCTCCGGGTCGCGCAGGATCTCCTCGACGGCGGGGCGGAGTTCGTCCAGGGTCACGGGGAAGATCCGGGTGATGTCCTCGGCCATGCGCTCGACGAGGGTGCGGTCGATCATGAAGAGCGTGGTGAGCGGCAGGAAGAGCGCGAGCCGCAGACAGGCGAGGGCGTAGCGGTCGACGTCCGTGCCGGTCCGGCCGCGCGGGGCGATGAACGCGGGGTTGGCGACGACCTGCGGTCGCCGTTCCTCCGCCGGGCAGGCGGCCTCGAAGTCGAGCAGGACCACCCGGGTCTCGTCCTCGTCGACCATGATGTTGGCCATATGGAGGTCGCCGAAGACCAGCCCCCGGGCGTGGACCTGGGCCACGGCACTCTCGACGAGGCCGTGTATCCGGTGGGACCAGGCGGTGTGCTCGGTGATCGCCTCGGGGTCCACGTCGGCCGAGCCGAGCGGGAAGCGGCGGGCGAGGAGGGTGTTCAGCGGGGTGCCGGAGATGTGCTCCAGCGCCAGGAAGCGGTGGTCTCCGACGGTGTGCGCGCCGAGGACGCGGGGGACGCAGTCGAGCCCCGCGAGCCGTTCCAGCGCGGTCCGTTCCCGTTCCAGCCGGGTGACGGCGTCGGCTCCGTCCATGGCGAGTCCGGCGTGGGGCCGGCCCTCCTTGAGGACGACGGTCTCGCCGGTGCGGGTGGAGAGGGCCTTGTAGACGCCGCCGCCGTTGGAGAAGTGGAGCGCGCTCTTGATCTCGTAGGGCAGTTCGCCGGTGCCGACGGCGTTGCGCGCGTCGAGGTGGGGGGTGAGGAACGCGGGCGGGGTGACCCACTCGGGAATCCGCAGGACCGGTCCGCGCGGGTCGGGGACGAGCGTGCCGGAGGGGTCGCTGATGGCCGGGACCAGCCGCCCTTCGGGGCCGACGCACCGGCGTCCGGTGAAGGCTCCGTAGCGGACGTGCACCGGGCCGTCGCCGCAGCGCAGATCGCTGAGGATGTACGGGCCGTGCTCGCCGTCCAGCAGGGCCATCAGGTCCGCGGTGATCCCCGGGAAGGCGTCCTCGGAGGGCGGGTAGACGGTGATGAACTTGCCGCTGCCGCCGCGGTCGGCGTACTTGCCGTTGCGCTGGAGGAGGAGCTGCCGGGAGGGGATGAACTTGAAGCTGATCCGGCGCGGCAGACAGTACTCCGCCACCCGCTGGAGAATCGATTCCGCGTTGTCGAGCGCGGCGGCGACATGGATCTTCCAGCCCTGGGGCGGCAGGGTGAGGCCGGTGGGGTGGCACGCGAACCAGTCGCCGCTGCGGGCCGTCTGCCAGCCCTCGGGGAGGGGGGTACGGGCGGGGCCGTACTCAGTGGCGGGGCCGGCGCTGTCGGAAGTGCCCTGCGAGGAGCGGTGCGGCGTGTCGTAGAAGTCGCGATCCGCGTGGCAGTACGCGGCGTACTCGGGGTTCATCCGCGCTCCCTCGCTCGGTCGGTGGTGTGGCGGCGAGAGGAAAACTTTCACACCGGCCCGGCGGCGAGACAGTCGTCCCTGTCATCACTCCGCTGTGCGTCCGCGTATGCGGATCTCATGCACCGCACACGCCGGAATGCTGTGTTCCGCTGTGCAGGAAGCATGGGTTCCGCAGGGGTGCCCCGACCGAGAAGGCGCCCCTGCGGCCCGTCCGACCTCGAACTCCGATGCGATGAACGGTTGTCAAGAGAGCAGGGTGCTCCGGGGCGGCGGAGCAGTGCCCAGGGGACCGGGGCGGGTGTGGTGGGTGTGCACAACGCGTGCCCAGGCCCGTGCCGCCCGGCCCCACACCTCACGGAGGACCGGTTCGGCGGCGCCGACCGAGGCGACCGCCGCGTCCGGATCGCCCCCGGCGCGGGCGACGGCGGCGCCGTTCAGCACGGCCCACCGGGCGACGTCCTCGCCCAGCACCTCGGGGTGGAACTGCACGCCCCAGGCCCGCTCCCCCACCCGGAACGCCTGGTGCGGGCAGTCGTCGCCGGAGATCAGCGGGACCGCGCCCGGGGGCAGTTCGGTGATCTCGTCCCAGTGCCACTGGGCGGCGGGGACCCCGTCGGGCACCGCCGCGAACAGCGGGTCGTCGTCGGCCGCGGGCAGCCGCCGCAGCGGCACGGCGCCCACCTCGGGGCCCCGCGCCCGGGCGGCGGTCGCACCGCCGAGGGCGCAGGCCGTGAGCTGGGCGCCCAGGCAGATGCCCAGCAGCGGTACGCCGTCGGCGGCGGCCTCCCGTATCAGGGCGCGCACGGCGGGCAGCCAGGGCGCGACGCCGTCGTCGCCGTGGCCGATGGAGCCGCCGAGGACGAGCAGGGCGCCATGGCCGGCGAGCGTGCCGGGCACCTCGTCGCCCGCCCAGGGGTGCACCAGCCGCAGTTCGAGCCCGGCGGCGGCGAGTTCGGCGCCGAGCATCCCGGGGCCGACGCCGTCCTCGTGCTGGATCACCAGGACCCGGGGGCGCTCCTCGGGGGCCGCCGCGGTCTCTGTCATGGCCGGGGCCGGTGCCGGTGCCGGGACCGGTGCCGGTGCCGTGGAGTGGTGCGCTGAGGTCGTCATGGGTGTCGTGGCTCCTCTGTCGTCGTCCGGTGGGTGCCGTTGCCGTGCCGTGCCATGCGGTGCGGGCGGTGCGGGTGGCCTTCTCCTCCCTCCCGCCGCTCTCTTTTCCGTCCGGCCCCTCTCTCTTCCGTCCCGCCGCAAACATGGTCGTACGAAAGAGTCGTGCGAACAGGCCGCGTGCGGTGGGCGGACGGCGGAATCCCGGGCGGACGGGCCGGCCCGCCACGGGGGTTCACCCGGCCGGGGAGGGGGGTCGACCGGACGTCACGACGCGCGCGGGACGGCGCCGGCCCGGCCCGGGGCCCTGGCCAAAAGCCGTTCCCTGGGTGGAGATACGGTCGGCTCCACGGAGGCCGGTCCAGCGGTACGGCCCGTACGGCGGCAGCCGGTGGACAGCGGATACGGAGGAGACCCCAGGCGATGACCGGAACGAGCGCACCGCCGCCGTACCCCGAAGCGGTGCGGCCGGTCGGCATCAAGGACGTGGCCCGGGCGGCGGGGCTGTCCGCCACCACCGTCTCGCACGCCCTCAGCGGCAAGGGGAAGGTCAGCGCCGACACCCGGGCGCGGGTGCGCGGGATAGCGGACGCGCTGGGCTATCGCCCCGCCGAGCCCTCCCGGGTCCGGCGCGGCGGGCGCACCGGCGTCCTGGGGCTCGTCGTCGGCCCCGGCGGCGGGGACCCGGCGGGCCCGGTCGGCCGGGGCTACGGCGGCGCGCTCGCCGCGGGGGCCGTGGCGGAGGCCGTCGACCGGGGCCACGCCCTGGTCGTGATGCCCGGCGGGCCCGGTGACGACCGGTGGACGGGGGTCCCGGTGGACGGTCTGATCGTGGTGGCCCCGGTGATGGGCGACCCCGCCGTCACCGAGGCGCGGCGGCGCGGACTCGCCGTCGTCACGGACGGCCGTCCCCCGGCCCCGGAGCACTCCCGCGTCCCGTACGCGCACAGCGACATGGAGCAGGGCGTACGGCTGGTGATGGAGCATCTGGCCGAGCGCGGGGCACGCCGGGTCGGGCTGCTGACCGGACCGTCGTCCGACGCGTACACGCGCGACAGCGAGCACGCGTATGTCCGCTGGTGCGCGGGAAGGGCGTGGCCCGCCACGGTGGAACGGGCGGGCGGCGGCGAACCGCCGCTGGACGCGGCCCGTCGGCTGCTGGCGTCGGAGCGGCGCCCCGACGCGGTGCACGCGCTCCACGAGAGCTACGGCGAGGCGGTGCTGACGGCGGCGGCCGAGCGGGGTCTCGCCGTCCCCGGCGATCTGCTGGTGACCGCGATGGGCGACGGCGCCCCGCACCCGGAGCTGACCCTCCTGTCCCGCTCCCCCCGTGCCACGGGCGCACTCTGCGTCACGCTTCTGATCGACGTCCTGCACGGCGGCAGACCGGAGCCGCGCCCGGTGCCGTGCGCCCTGCTCCCGGGCGCCTCGACCGCCGTCGGCGGCGAACGAGGGCACGCGCGGCCGGTCCCTGCTCCGCGGACAGCGTGACGACTGGCCGGAATGCAGGGGTTTCCGACCGGACGGCGTGCAGAGGGCGTCGGGGCGCCCGGGAGGATGGTCCGCCCGAACGCGGTACGGCGGCCCGGCGGCGGGTCAGTCAAGGCCCGGCGGGACCGCGCGGGCGAGCACCCGGGAGCCGCGCCGGGGGTCCAGCGCGTTCGCCCACACGGGGGGCGCGAACCGCGCGGGGAACGGGGCGAAGCCGTACTTCAGGAACAGCCCGCCGCCCCCGCCGGTCGCGGTGAAGACCGCGCGCAGCGCCCGGGTCTCGGCGGTGCGCAGCGCGGACCACAGCAGCGCGGAGCCGACACCGCGCCCCTGACTGTGTCCGGCGACGCAGAAGTTGTAGAGGACCCCGCTGGGGCCCAGCGGCGCCCGGGGGTGGTCCCGCAGGGCGAGGCAGCCCGCGAGGGCGCCGTCGGAGAGTTCGACGACGAGGAAGTCGTCGGCGTCGGCGGCGTACAGCTCCGGGGGTCTCTCGCGCAGCGCCCCCGAACGGGCGAAGGGGGCCGACAGGGTGTGCAGGGCCGCGGCGTCCTGGGCGCACGCGCGTCGTACGAAGACGGCCGCCACCGGTGCGGCGGGCCGTGTCGTGACGGCTTCGGTCCCGGTCAGGGTCACGGGTTCCCCTCTCTTCGGTCCCCCGGGGGAACACGGTTCGATGATCGTACCGACGGGGGTGGGCGGGGCCTTGCCGTCCGGTTGACCGCCCGTGCGGAAGCCACCGTTCCGGCAGGGTGCTCACCGGCCGTGGGCACGACGGACGGGCGACCGTGCGGCCGGTGGCGCGAGCGCCGCCGCCGGGCGCCGTCCCGGACGTCGGCCCGGAGGTCTGCCCCCGGACGGACGGTCCCGAACGGCCGGTCCCGGACCTCCGGCCCCGGACGGACGGTCCCGGGGACGCCTGACGTATGACGTATGACGTATGACGCCTGACGTCAGCGGAAGATCGCCATGGCCTGGACCTCCAGTACCGCGTCCGTCGCGTTCCAGTCCTGCACCTTGCCCAGACAGCGGGCGGAGAACGTGCCCTGGGGCACCTCGTTCCGCAGCCCCTCCGTGGCACAGGTGACCCGGACCCGCGGCCCTCTGGACGCGTCCTCGGGGTCCCCGTAGGGGGCGAGGAGGACGGTGGACTCGTCGGTCTCGCTGATCTTGCGGAAGCGCCCCCGGATCAGGACGAAGTCCTCGATGTCCCGCAGCCGTACGGTCCCCCGCGCCCGGGGCACGGGCCCCGCCGCCGCCAGGGCACCGGTGAGGGCGGCGCCGCGCCGCACGGTCTCGTTGACGAGATCCACATGGACGATGACGTTCCGCGCTTCGAGGACGTCCATGATCACGCCGATCACCGAGATGGGCTCGGCGACCTCCATGTACTTGCTGACGATCTCCTGGTTGTCCCGCCTGCCGCCGCCCGCGCCCACGCCGAAGACCGTGGCCCGGATGGTGCCGTCGGAGCTGTCGCTCGTGCGCTGCTCGACCTCCTTGCGGAGGGCGGCGGTGTAGTTGCGCATCTGGTAGTGGTCCATGACCGAGCGGTCGTGGAGGTAGAAGCAGATGCTGTACGTCAGATTGCGGTCGCGGCTGTGCCGTCCCCGGGGGAGCAGCAGCACCCCGGCCAGGACCACCAGGGCCACCGCGCCCGCGGCCGTGCACAGCCACAGCAGCATCCAGGGCCACCAGACCGCCCACCACTCCTCACTGAACACAGCCACGCATCTCCTTGAAGGCGTCGAGCAGGGGCCGTTCGGTGGCGTCGAGCAGCCGTCCGCCGGTGGCGCGGGCGGCCCGTCCCAGCTCGTCCGCGTCGGCCTCGCCGTAGCGGACGGCGTAGGTGCGCACCGACGCCACCGGGCCGGTGCGCGCGCGCTGGGCGCGCAGGAACGCGTCCAGGCTCATGCCCGCGTTGTTCCGGCCGTCGGTCATCAGCACGATGGACAGCGGCCGGGCGGGGTCCTCGCGGAGCATTCCGGCGGCCGTGCGGTAGGCGGCGTCCAGACCGGACCAGATGGCGGTGGTGGTGTCGAACCCTTCGGACGCCACGAGGGAACGCAGCCGCTCCAGGTCCCGTTCGCCGCGGTAGGTCACGGTCCGCCGCTCCAGCACCTTCCCGCCGAAGCGCAGGACGGTCAGGGTCTCGCCCCGGTGGAACCGGGCGAACTTCCCCGTCCGGGAGTCGTCGGCGCCGCTGAGCCCGTCGAACGTGGTGCGCAGCGCCCTGATCCCGGCCCCCCGCATCGAGCCGGAGAAGTCCAGCAGGAACAGCACCCGGGCCGGGCCGGCGCGCCGGGCGGTGTCGTAGGAGGCCACCAGCCGGTCCACCACCTCCTGCCGGCCGGGGAAGTAGAGGGCGTTGCCGATGGGTTCGCGGAGGGCGGGGCTGCGGGGCACCGCGGGGTCGATGGGCCGCCGCTGGGTCCGCTCCATGATCCGTTCCTGGACGGGGCGGCTCCGCAGCCACTCCACGAGCCGGTCGTACGCGGCCCGTTTGCCGGGGTCGAGCAGGAGCAGCGGATAGTCGGAGAGCAGCATGCCGTCCTGGGGGTAGACGATCTCCAGCGGGGTCCGCAGCACGCCCGCGCGCTTCAGGGTCAGCAGCTCGGACTCATAGGTGATCAGGGCGTCCAGCTCGCCCTGGCGGCGGACGAAGGACTCGCCGAGCCGTTCCGACGACCCTTCGGTGAGGGTGTGTCCGCTGAAGAAGCCGCGCAGCCGGTCGCAGGAGACGTCGGCGGGGCGGAGCACTCCCCCGGTGCCCGCCGCGGCGGTGGCGACCCCGACGAGTGCGGCGAGCCCGCTGTTGGTGTGGCGGGGGTCGGCCATGGCGAAGGTGAGACTGCCGTCGGCCGCCGCGTCCGCGACATCGGCCCAGGAGATCTGCCGGTCGGGGGTGCGGGCGCGGAGCCGCTGGGCGGTCCGGGGCTTCATGCCGATGACGACGGGGGACCGCATGATGGTGGTGGCGAGGGGTCGTTCGGCGGCGCCGCCCGCGGCCTTGTGCCGGAGTTCGACATAGCGGTCGGAGGCGAGCCAGGCGAGGTCGTGCCGGTAGGAGCCGGGGGTGAGTTCCCGGCTGGCGTCGACGGTGCCGCGGTACTCCATCTCCAGCCGGATGCCGGTCTGGTGGCGCAGTTCGTCGAGGAGGGGCGCCATGTCGGCGAGTTCGGTGCCCGCCAGGACGCGCAGGGTGACGGGCCGGGGGCTGTCGGAGGTGCAGGCGGTGCCGGGGGCGAGCAGCAGCACGGCGAGGGCGGGCACCAGGCGCCGGGGGCTCCACCGGGGCCGCGGTCCCCGCCGGGGCCGGGAGGGCCGCGCGCGCCGGAAGGCCCCGGGGAGCCGGGAGAGCCGCGCAAGCCCCGACGGCCCGGGGAGCCGGGAGGGCCGGGGGCCCGCCGGGGTGCTCACCCCGCCTCCTGCGGCGGGCAGTCGCCGACGATGGAGATCATGCGCTCCAGCAGCCGCAGCCGGGGCATCGCGGCCCGGGTCCCCCCGGCCACCTCGGGGACGGGAATCCGCTGGCCCTCCAGATAGGCGGCGAGCTGGTCCCCCGCGACCTCGCCGCTCGGGTCGAGGATGCGGAAGCCCAGCTCCATGGCGCGGCGGCGCAGTTCGGGGTCCCGGGTGACGAGTTCACCGAGCCGGTCTCCCTCCTTGTTGAGGGCGATGAACTGCGGCTGGGTGACATGCTGGCTGTCCGGGTAGAGCAGCACCCGGTCGTCGTCCAGCTTCCCGGATTTGGCCAGGAATTGATCCTGGTAGCTGAGGTACTGGTGCTCGTAGGTGACGATCACGGGGGCGACCCCCTTGCCCTCCGGGGAGATGTAGGTCCTGAAGACGTCCGCGTGCGGAAGCCCCTGTTCCATCAGTGGTTTGATGGCGCGGGCCCGGGCGTCCGCCTCTTGGTCGGTGCGCGGGACCTCGCGGTCGCCGTCGCCTCCGCGTCCGCGCCAGGTGAAGGCGACCAGGGCGAGATAGGTGCCGGCCGAGTTCGCCGTGCAGACGTCGGAACTCTGGGCGAGCATGCGATTGGTGTTGGTGATTCCGTACTTCTGGACGCCGATGTCGTTCCACTGGCGTCCGGCGTGCACGAATTCCAGGAATTTACGGGTGTTGAGCCGGTAGTAGAGGGGTTTCCCGCCGTCGGACGCGCGCTGTGCGGTGACGATGCCCACGCTCCGGAGGGCTTCGGCGTACGCGCGGTAGGTGGCGAGCACGAGCGGGCTGACGAACGGCCGGTGGACGGTGGCGAACTCACCGGACCGGGAGCGCTGGTGGGTGATCAGATCACCGGCGGGCTGTCCGGAGGGGAAGACGAAGTCGTACGGGGAGAGATCGCGGATCGCGAACTCGCGCGATCCCACACTGGTGACATGTATCCGGATGTGGTGCTTGAGCAGAATGCGCCGGACCTTCTCGTCCTCGAAGAAATCGCGTTTGGAGGCCATCCGGCCCTCCAGGGTGGTGACGCGCTCGAAAGGCAGCAGGGCGTTGCCCGAGGTGCCGAGCACGGTGACACCCGTCAGTACCGCCGCCAGCAGCGGCAGGAAGACGACCAGCAGCCCCCGCCGCGACCAGGGGGACGACACCTGGCGGCGGATCGCCAGCCGGGGTTCCTCCACGGCGGGTCTGTCTCCATCGCTCACGCTGTCCTCCCCGAGTCCCCCGGCGCGGGCGGATGCCCCGTCCGCGCGCCTCGCGGTCCGGCCACCGGCGTCCCTCCGGTGTCACTGCCATCGGACCCCCGCGGTGTTACCGAACGGCCACGGGGGTGCCACGGTACGGCACCAACGCCCCTCCGGCAGGCGGTCGTTCGGCGACTCCGAGCCGGACGGCCCACTCCAGGGCGGCGGGGAGCCGGGACTCGCGGGGCACCGGGGCCGGACTGGTGGCGGAGTCCATCAGATCCATGATCACGGACTCGTTGACGGTGCCCTCCGCGACCCGGGCGACGAACCGTTCGGCCGCGGCGCGGTCCCGGTATCCGGCGTCGGCGAAGCAGTCCGCGAGCGACCGGTCGTCGAAGATCCCCGCATAGCCGTCGCAGGAGGCGGCGAGACCGTCGTCGCCGACCCAGTCGGGGTACGGGGCACGCCACCAGCGGCCCTCTTCCCACCAGTACAGATAGCCCAGTTCATAGCTGTCGTTCATTTCCCTGAGCCGGTCGTGCGGCAGCCATTCGGGGGCGTTGACCAGCAGATCCACGGGCTTGTCGCCCTGGAAGGTGGTGTCGCTGCAATCGGCGTCCTGGCCATAGAAGATCGCTTTTCCCTCCGGCCTGAGGACGAGGGTCCACCCGCCGTTGGAATGGGAGCAGGACAGCTCGCAGTCGTTTAACCGGAATCCGGGCCTCGCCATTTTGGTGACGGCGATCAATACGAGGACGACGGCGCGCTCCCACATGCGCTCGGGCCTGCCCAGCTGTACTGGAATTGCCGGCTCGTTGGTCATTTCTGCCCCTGCTGTCAACGCTACGTGTTGCTGACCGAACTTTTCAGCGCTACCGAACCATAAGGCCCGACCGAGCGGCGGCGCCAATGCCGCACCCGGTGGGGGTACCGGGGTCGCGGGACGCAGGCGTCCGCCGGTAAGAGGTGTCCAACCCGTCTGCGGGTGAACGGAGTTGACTTGATTCTGTCCTCTGGAAAGGTATGCGCTTCACCGAAGGCGTCAGTTCTCCCTTGGGCAAGGGATAGGGAATTCCCGGACCGTCCGCCGGGGAGGGGGCGTGCGTGTCAGGCGAACGTGCGCCCCCTCGGGGTACGGCGGGGTACGGGGCCCGGACCGTCCGCCGGGGGGCGGAGCGCCGGTGCCCGTCCGCCCGGCGGGCGGGGCGCGGCCGGACCACGGCCGCTCCGGGCCGCGCCGGAGGGTGGAACCTCTGTCGGAGTCATGGGGGTGAACGTAGCCCCAGGGCCCGACTCGATGTTCGCATTTGCTTATCGTTTACCGAGACTTCGCAGTGTTTCTGGCTGGAACTCGCCCCTTTGATGGTCGGGGTGAGCAAACAAACGGTGTGGTTCATGTGAAGGAAGTCCGACCCGGAAGGGCCGGTGACGGGCCGTTCCCCAGGCAGACCGGGCGCAGACCCGTTACGGCCCCGGTGGCGGACCGTTCCGCCGGGGGCTGGCTCAGGCCGTACGGCAAAGCTGTGCCGGTGCGATCATCGCCCCTTCCGTCACCACCCCCCGGAACTCCGTCGTACCGGATATGACGCCCGGCCCCGGCCCGTTCCGAGGCCGGGCGGCCCCGGTTCCGACCGCGAGCGGCCCGATACGGCCCCGGGGTCCGGACGGCCCGTCGCCCGGTGTACGGCCGTGCGACCCGGGGGGGGCGGCTCCGGCGCACTCGGGCTTCGCGCCCGGCACCGCCGGGCCCTATCGCCCCGTCCGCCGCCCCGGCCCCTCCCGTATCGCCGGGTTCGGCCGGGTAAAGCAGCTCGTACGACCACCTTACGGGGCGGTCGATCCGTCGCCACGGGTACGGCCGGGAATGGATATACCACTCCAGTAGTACTCCAGACAGTCGCCGCGTTCCGCGCGTGGCGCGCCGATTTCCGTGCGTTTCCCTGCGGCGAACGGTCCATGTATTCGGCAGCCGGACGCCCCGGGCCCCGTCGCGGCGGACGGGGCCCGGGGCGGAGGGCGCCCGAGGCTCAGATCGCGGTCAGGCGCTCCAGCGGGAACGGCGGCCGGGCCAGGGGGCGTACGGCCACCCGGGTGAGCTGGAGGGCGTTGTCGTCCCCCGCCGTGCGGTTGGTGTGGAGGACGCCGCAGCCCGTGCAGCGGTGGACGAGCACCCACTCGCCGTCGCCGCGCACGGAGATGGCGAGCGGTTCCATCCGGGCGCCGCAGTCGGCGGCCCGGTCACCGGGGGTGTCGTCGAGGTGCCGGCTCCACAGACAGTTGGGGCAGTGGTTGCGGTGCCCCGTTCCGGCGGCGGTCATGGAGACGTCGAGGCCGCAGTGGAGACAGCGGAAGGACTCGGCGCGCGCTTCGGTGCGGGCGCGCCGGGACCGGTTGCGTGACATGGGGAGTGAACTCCTGGAGAGAGGTGTGGACTGGGCGTCTGAGGACGGCGCCGCCCCACACCGGAGGAGCTATTCCGCTGGTGCGGAGGTCCTTCCTCGGTGAGGACGGCTCCACGTGGCCCGGGGCATACACACACCACTTCCTGCTGCTCGGCGCTGCTCACGCGCACGGTCGACGACCGGCCGGAAGGTGTCCGGTGGCCGCCTCCATCACAGCGCCCCGGCCGCACCGGGGGCAACCGGTTTTCGGGCGGAGGACCGTTTCCCGGCGGAGGACCGTTTCACCGTGGAACAGGGACGGGCGGGCGGGCGGATCGCACCGCGGGCTCAGGCCACCGGTCCGAGGCGCCCGGTCAGGGGCTCGTCGTGGTGGATGGGGACGCGCGCGCCGGTGAGTGCGGCTCCGCTGCCGCCGCGCCGTTCGGCGACGATCTCGGCGGCGATGGACAGCGCCGTCTCCTGCGGGGTACGGGCCCCGAGGTCGAGCCCGATGGGGCTGCGCAGCCGGTCGATCGCCCCCTCGCCGACGCCCGCCGCGCGCAGCCGCCGTATCCGGTCGAGGTGGGTACGGCGGGAGCCCATGGCGCCGACGTAGGCGACGGGCAGCGTCAGGGCGTGGGTCAGCAGGGGGATGTCGAACTTGGCGTCGTGGGTGAGGACGCAGAGCACCGTACGGGCGTCGGTGCGGGTGGCGGCGAGATAGCGGTGTGGCCAGGCCACCACGACCTCGTCGGCGTCGGGGAAGCGGGCTGCGGTGGTGAAGACGGGGCGGGCGTCGCAGACGGTGACGTGGTAGCCGAGGAACTTGCCCACCGTCACCAGCGCGGCGGCGAAGTCGACCGCGCCGAAGACGATCATCCGGGGGGCGGGGAGGCTGGTCTCGACGAACAGGGTCACCGGCGCGCCGCAGAGGGAGCCGTCCGCGCCGACGGTGACGGTGGCGGTGCGGCCCGCGTCGAGCAGGGCCCGCGCCTCGGCCGCGGCCGTGCGGTCGAGGGCGGGCGGCCCGCCGAGTGTGCCGCGGCCGCGGCCGTCCGCGTGCACGAGCAGGGCCGCGCCGAGCAGCTCCGCGGGCCCGTCGACGACCCTGACCAGCGCGGCGGCACCGCCGGCCGCGGCGGTGTCCAGGGCTTCCGCGTACACGGCGACCGGGGTGCCGTCCGACCCCCCGGAACCCGCCCCACCGGCCCCGGGCACGGACGGGACCCCGGCGCCGACGCTGTCCGCCCCTGCGGAACCGCACCGGTCCGCCGACCCCCTGGAACCGGCCCCGGGCACGGACGGGACCCCAGCGCCGGTGGCATCCGCCGCGACGGGCCCGAGCCGACCCGGTGGGCCCGCGCCGT
Source organism: Streptomyces clavuligerus (assembly GCF_005519465.1). NCBI lineage: Bacteria > Bacillati > Actinomycetota > Actinomycetes > Kitasatosporales > Streptomycetaceae > Streptomyces > Streptomyces clavuligerus. The sequence goes on from NZ_CP027858.1 coordinate 949,816, forward strand.
CCTCCCGTCCGGTCGTGGCCCCCGCACCGGTATCCGTGACATCCGCCCCGGCGGAACCGCGCCCCTTCGGCGAGCCCGCGCCGGTCCAGGCCCCGGGCGCGGGCGCGGACGGAACCCCGGCACCGGCGCTGCGCGCCCCGGCGGAACCAGGCCGGTCCGATGGCCCCCCGCCGGTCCCGTCCCCCCGCGCGGGCGCCGACGGGGACGGGGCTCCGGTGGCGGCCGGGGCGGGACCGCGTTGGTCCGGGAGGCCCGCCGGGCCGGGGGCCGCGCCTTCGCCGGAGGGGGCGTCGGCGGGGGCCGCGACAGGCGGTCGGGCCGATGGCGGGCCGTCATCGGCGGCGCTCGGCGCCGGGAGGCCGGCCGCGCCGCCCACGACCCCGGCCGAGGGCCGTACGGCCGGGCCCGCCGGGTCGATCGGCGTGATCAGGACCTCCATCGTGCCGCCGCAGGTCAGCCCCGCCGCGAAGGCGTCCTCGTCACTCGGGTGGAACCGTTCCCGCAGGGTCCGCCCGTCGGCCAGGGCGCGCAGGCACAGTTCGTACAGCGTGCCCTCGACACAGCCGCCGGAGACGGAGCCGACGGCGGTGCCGTCCTCCGCCACCGCCAGCGCGGCGCCCGGCTGCCGGGGGGCGCTGCCGGTCACGGAGACCACGGTGGCGACGGCGCAGGCACGCCCGGCCCGTATCCAGGGGCGCAGCTCGGTCGCCAGCTCCAGCATCGGGTTCTCCTCCCTGAGGGGACGGGACGGTCACGGGGTCGGACGTCACCCGCCGGTGAGGTGTTCCGGGCGGACGGGCACCCGGGTGAGGCCCCGTCCGGTGGCGTCCCGGATCGCGGCGAGGACGGCCGGGGTCGCGGACAGGGTGGGCGCCTCGCCGACGCCCCGGAGCCCGTACGGGGCGTGGTCGTCGGCGAGTTCCAGCACATCGACCGGGATGGGGGGTGTGTCGAGGAGGGTGGGGATCAGATAGTCCGTGAACGACGGGTTGCGGACCCTCGCCGTCGCCGGGTCGACGACGATCTCCTCCATGACCGCGATCCCGAGCCCCTGGGTGGTCCCGCCCTGGATCTGGCCCTCGACCGCGAGCGGGTTGATCGCCTTGCCCACGTCCTGGGCGCAGGCCAGCTCGACGACCTTCACCAGGCCGAGTTCGGTGTCGACCTCGACGACGGCGCGGTGGGCGGCGAAGGAGTACTGCACATGGCCGTCGCCCTGCCCGGTGACCGGGTCCAGCGGCTGGGTGGGCCGGTGCCGCCACTCCACCTCCGCCTCCACCGCCCCGCCGGGGGCCTGCCGCAGGATCTCCGCGAGGTCGGCCAGCGGCTCGCCGTCGTCGGTGACCACCCGCCCGTCCTCCAGCAGCAGTTCGGCGGTGGCCCAGGCCGGGTGGCGGGTGCCGAGGTGGCGGCGGCCCAGCGCCAGGACGGTTTCCCGGACCGTCTCGCAGGCGTGTTTGACCGCGCCTCCGGTGACATAGGTCTGCCGGGACGCGGAGGTGCTGCCCGCCGAGCCGATGCCGGTGTCGGCGGGCCGGACGGTGACCCGGGTGACGCCGAGTTCGGTCCGGGCGATCTGGGCGTGGACGGTGATCCCGCCCTGGCCGACCTCGGCCATCGCCGTGTAGACGGTGGCGGCGGGGGTGCCGCCGACGTTCTCCAGCCGTACCCGGGCCGTGGAGTAGTCGTCGAAGCCCTCGGAGAAGCCGACGTTCTTGATGCCGACGGCGTAGCCGACGCCCCGGACGACCCCTTCGCCGTGGGTGGTGTTGGCGACCCCGCCGGGCAGGGCGCGCGGATCGACGGTGCCGTCGGCGCTCTCCCACTGGCGTTCGGGCGGCAGTGGCCTGGCCTTGACGCGGCGCAGCAGTTCCGCGACGGGCGCGGGGGAGTCGACGGGCTGTCCTGTGGGCATGACGGTGCCCTGTTCCATGGCGTTCCGGCGGCGGAACTCCACCGGGTGGAGGCCGAGCCGGGCGGCGACCTTGTCCATCTGTGCCTCGTACGCGAAGCACGCCTGCACGGCGCCGAATCCGCGCATCGCGCCGCAGGGCGGGTTGTTGGTGTAGAGGGCGAGGGCCTCGATGTCGACGTTGTCGACGGCGTAGGGGCCGATGGAGAGGGAGGCGGCGTTGCCGACGACCGCCGGGGAGGAGGAGGCGTAGGCGCCGCCGTCGAGCACGATCCGGCAGCGGACATGGGTGAGGCGGCCGTCGCGGGTGGCGCCGTGCTCGTAGTGGAGCCGGGCCGGGTGGCGGTGGACATGGCCGAAGAAGGACTCGAAGCGGTTGTAGACCATCTTGACGGGCCGTCCGGTGCGCAGGGCGAGCAGACCGGCGTGGATCTGCATGGACAGGTCCTCCCGGCCGCCGAAGGCCCCGCCGACGCCGGAGAGGGTCATCCGTACCTTGTCCTCGGGCAGTCCGAGGACGGGGGCGATCTGCCGGAGGTCGGAGTGGAGCCACTGGGTGGCGACGTAGAGGTCGACGCCGCCGTCCTCGGCGGGGACGGCGAGCCCGGACTCGGGCCCGAGGAACGCCTGGTCCTGCATGCCGAAGACATAGTCGCCGCGGACGATCACATCGGCGCGGGCGGCGGCCGCCCGGGCGTCGCCGCGGACGATGGGCTGGCGGTGGACGATGTTGGGGTGCGGTACCCGGGGGGCGTAGTGGTCGGTGCGGTGCTCGTGCAGCAGGGGCGCGCCGGGGGCGGTGGCGGACGCCTCGTCGGTGACGAGCGGCAGCTCCCCGTAGTCGACGCGGATGCGGGCGGCGGCGCGGCGGGCGGTCTCGGGGTGGTCGGCGGCGACCAGGGCGACGGGTTCCCCGTGGTGGCGGACCCGGCGGTGGGCGAGGGCGGGGGTGTCCTTCAGCTCCAGGCCGTAGTGGGTCTCGCGGGCGGGCAGGTCCTCGTAGGTGAGGACGGCCCGTACGCCGGGGACGGCGAGCGCGGCGGAGATGTCGATGGAGTGGATGGCGGCGTGGGCGGTGGTGGAGCGCAGGGTGTGGCCCCAGATCATGTCCTCGTGCCACATGTCGGACGCGTAGGCGAACTCTCCGGTGACCTTGAGGATGCCGTCGGGGCGGGGGGCCGACGTGCCGACGCCGCCGTGGACGCGGTCGGTGCGGGTGAGGTCGCCGGGGACGGCGCCGGGGACGGTCATCGCGCATCGCCTCCGTGCTCCGCCGCCGCGGCCCGGCGGGCGGCGGCCAGCCGGACCGCGTCGAGGATCTTCTCGTACCCCGTGCAGCGGCAGAGGTTGCCCGCGAGCGCTTCGCGGATGTCGGCGTCGGCGGGGTCGGGGACGCGGGCGACGAGGTCGTCGGCGGCGACGAGGAGTCCGGGGGTGCAGAAGCCGCACTGGACGGCTCCGGCGTCGATGAACGCCTGCTGGACGGGGGCGAGCCCGGGGGTGTGCGGCGGGGTCCCGGCCCCGGCCGCCGCGGCGGTCTCCGCCGGGCCGTCCCCGGCGCCGTCCCGCTGCCGTGCGTGATCGGCCAGCCCCTCGACGGTGACGACCTCCCGGCCCTCGGCCTGGCCCGCTGCGACCAGGCAGGAGCAGACCAGGACACCGTCGAGCCGGACCGTGCAGGAGCCGCACTCACCCTGTTCGCAGGCGTTCTTCGAGCCGGGGAGCCCCAGGCGCTCGCGCAGCACCCACAGCAGGCTCTCGCCTTCCCACACATCGTCGGCCTGGTGTCGGCGGCCGTTGACCGTGACGTTCACGCGCACGGGACACTCCTCTCCTCACGGTACGACTCCCAGGTCCACAGCAGCGTGCGGCGGGCCAGGACACCGACGGCGTGACGGCGGTAGGCGGCGGTGCCCCGGACGTCGTCGATGGGGCTGCATCCGGCGGCGGCGAGCCGGGCGAACTCGGCGACGGCCGAGGGGGCGAGCGCGGCCCGGCTCTCCCAGAGCCCGTCCTGTGCCAGGGCCGCGTTCAGGAACTCCTCGGCGACGGCGGCCCGTACGGGGGTGGGCGCGGCGGAGCCGATGCCGGTGCGGACGGCCCGGGAGCGGGGGTGGAGGGCGATCCCGAAGGCGCAGACCGCGATCACCATGGCGTTGCGGGTGCCGACCTTGGCGTACTGCTGGGGGCCGTCGGCGCGGGGGATGCGGATCGCCCGGATCAGCTCGTCGGGGGCGAGGGCGTTGCGTTTGACGCCGGTGTAGAAGGCGTCGACGGGGATGCGGCGGGCCCCGCGCACGGACTCGGCCTCGATCTCGGCCCCGGCGGCGAGCAGCGCGGGGTGGCAGTCCCCGGCGGGGGACGCGGTGCCGAGGTTGCCGCCGACTCCGGCCCGGTTGCGGATCTGGGGGGAGGCGACGGTGCGTGCGGCGACGGCGAGTCCGGGAAGGTCCCCGGAGAGTTCCTCGATGATCCGGGTGTAGGGGACCGAGGCGCCGAGCCGTACGGTGTCGCCCTCCCGCTCCCACCGGCTCAGTTCGGCGATCCGGCCCAGGTCGATGAGGTGGTCGGGGCGGCGCCGGTCGAAGTTGATCTCGACCATGACATCGGTGCCGCCCGCGAGGGGGACGGCGCCGGGGTGCGCCGCCTTGGCGGCCAGCGCCTCTTCCCAGCTCGCGGGCCGTAGGAAGTCCATGGGCGCTCTCCTCCGGCTTCGTGAGCGGGCTCCGGGGCCCTGCTGCTGACTGGGGCTGCTGACTGAGCTGGTGACATGGCCGATGGCTCGGCCGACGGCGTGCCGCGCGGGGGCGGGGGCCGGTCGCGCGGGCTCCGTCCCGGTACGGCTGCGCCCCCGATGAGGGCATACGTCCACGCTAGGCTTTTCCGCCACATTCCGGACGCATACCCGCCTGGGGGTTCCCGGCCCAGTACACAAGCGGACGCCGACCGCTTTGGAGTCACTGATGACATGAAAGAGTTGGCTGGTCTCCTCCGTCATCTTGTAGATTCAGACGAAAAGCGGGTCGCGGTCATGGCACCGTTCGCCCAGGACACCGTGGCCCGGGGCCATCGGTAACGACGAAACGGATCGGCGAGGACGAGATGCGGCTGCGCGCACTGCTGGAGAACGACGCGCTGGGGCTGCGGCTGCTCGGTGGCGAGGAAGAGCTGGACCGCGGCGTCCACGGGGTGATGACCACCGATCTGCGCGACCCCAGCCGCTATCTGTCGGGCGGGGAGCTGGTGCTCACCGGGCTGGCCTGGCGGCGTTCGCCCGAGGATTCGGAGCCGTTCGTCCGCATCCTGGCGGCGGCCCGGGTGGCCGCCCTGGCGGCGGGCGAGGCGGAGCTGGGAGCCGTTCCGGACGACCTGGTGGAGGCGTGCGCCCGGCATCGGATGCCGCTGTTCGCGGTGCACGAGTCCGTGGCGTTCGCCACCGTCACCGAGTACGTGGTGCGCCAGGTCTCCGGTGAGCGGGCGGGCGATCTGGCGGCGGTCGTGGACCGGCACCGGCGGCTGATGACCTCGGGTCCGGCGGGCGGCGGCCCGGACGCGGTGCTCGATCTGCTCAGCTCCGACCTCGATCTGCGGGCCTGGGTGCTCTCGCCCACCGGGCGGCTGATCGCGGGCGCGGCCGGGGCGCTGCCGCCGGGCGCGGGCGCGGAGCTGGCCCGGGAGCATCTGACGGCGGTCCGGGCCGGGCGGCGGGCCCCGTACCGGGCGGCGGCGGGCGGGACGACGTACTCGCTCTTCCCCGTGGGCGCCCCGGGCGGCGGCACGGACCGCGGCCCGGCGGACGGGCCCGGCGGGGTGCGGCCTGACGTGCTCTCCGACTGGCTGCTGGCGGTCGAGGCGGACGCGGGCGACTGGCCCGCCGAGCGGCTCGATCTGCTCCAGGGCGTCACCCAGCTCATCACGGTGGAGCGGGAGCGGCGGGAGGCGGCGCGCTCGGTCCGCCGCAGGCTGGCCCAGGAGGTGCTGGAGCTGGTGCAGTCGGGCGCCGCCCCGGCGGAGATCGCGGCCCGGCTGCGGGTCGCGGCGCCGGTGCTGCTGCCGGGGGTCGGGGCCACGCCGCGCTGGCAGATGGTCGTCGCCCGGGTGGAGTGGGGCCAGGACGCCGGGCCGTCCCCGGCGGGCCAGGAGGCTGCGGAGGGCGGACCGGCGGGCCGGGTCGCCCAGTCGCTGCTGGAGGAGATCCTCGCGGAGCCCTCGGCCCCGGGCGCCGACGCCGGTGACCGGATCGCCGTCGCGCACCTCGGGGACGAGGCGGTCGCCCTGGTGCCGCTCCCGGCCGCCCCGGCGGCGGGCGCGGGAGCCGCGGCACCGGCCGGGCCGGGCGGCTCCCGGGGCGCGGCCGGCGACGAGGGGCTGCACGCGCAGACGCTGCTGGGCGCGGTCGGCGATCCGCTCGCGGCCGGGCTCGGCGAGGACGGACGGCTCACGGTCGGGGTGAGCGCGGCGGTCAGCTCCGCCGAGGGGCTGCGCGGCGCGCTGGAGGAGGCCCGGCACGCCCGCCGGGTCGCCGCGGCCCGCCCGGGCCGGGTGTGCGCGGCGGGCCACCACGAGCTGGCCTCCCATGTGCTGTTGCTGCCGTTCGTCCCGGACGATGTGCGACGGGCGTTCACGGCGCGGCTGCTCGATCCGCTGCGGGAGTACGACGGGCGGCACCGGGCGGAACTGATTCCGACGCTGGACGCGTTCCTGGAGAGCGACGGCTCCTGGACGCGGTGCGCGCAGCGGCTGCATCTGCATGTGAACACGCTGCGGTACCGGATCGGGCGGATCGAACAGCTCACGGGCCGGGATCTGTCCCGGCTGGAGGACAAGCTCGATTTCTTCCTCGCCCTGCGGATGAGTTGATCTTTCCCTCTTCCCTGGGGAGCTGTCCTGAAAGCGTCCCTGAAAAGGCAGTTGAACGCTCGACCTCTCCGCGAAAGGGGAGGTCGGGCCCGTTCCACTCACTCAGCGACCGGTAATGGTCACCGACCTAAATTGACAGTTAGGGAAGGCTCACCATATTCATTGGGGGTCATCATCGTCCCCGCACCGCCGGGCGCCTTGCGCGTTCCGTGCGACCAGCGGGCCGTCCAGGAGGCTCCCATGCCACGCCCGTCCGTCCGCCGGGGTACCGCGCTCGCCCTCTCCGCTCTGCTGCTGCCCGTCCTCGCCGCCTGCGGTGGCTCGGACAGCGAGAAGAACGGCAAGGAGACCGAGGCCGGTGAGCAGAAGGGCGCCGAGAAGCTCGTCATCTACTCGGGCCGCAACGAGGAGCTGATCTCCCCGATCATCGGCAAGCTGGAGAAGGCCACCGGCACCGATGTCGAGGTCCGCTACGGCGACAGCGCCGAGCTGGCCGCGCAGATCCTGGAGGAGGGCGACCGCACCAAGGCCGGGCTCTTCTTCTCCCAGGACGCCGGTGCCCTCGGCGCGCTCTCCCAGGCCGGACAGCTCGCGAAGCTGCCGCAGAAGTCCCTGGACAAGGTGGACGCGGCGTTCCGCGGCGGCGAGCAGGACTGGGTCGGCGTCTCCGGCCGCTCCCGGGTCATCGCGTACAACCCGAAGTCCGCCGGGAAGGTCCCGGACAGCATCCACGACCTGACCGCCCCGAAGTGGAAGGGCAAGGTCGGCTACGCGCCCACCAACGCCTCCTTCCAGGCGTTCGTCACCGGTATGCGCGTCCTGGAGGGCGAGGACGCCACCCTGAAGTGGCTCAAGGGCCTCAAGGCCAACGGCAAGACCTACGCCAAGAACGGCGCGGTCCTCGATGCGGTGGACTCCGGCGAGGTCTCCCTCGGCCTGATCAACCACTACTACTGGTACGAGAAGGTCGCCGAGCTGGGCGAGGACAAGGTCAACGCCAAGATCCACTTCCTGCCGGGCGGCGACTCCGGCGCGCTGATCAACGCCGCGGGCGTCGGCGTCCTCAAGAACGGCGGCCAGGGCGCCGCGGCCGAGAAGGCCGTGGACTACCTGCTGTCGAAGGAGGCGCAGACCTACTTCGCCGAGGAGACCAAGGAGTACCCGCTCGCCTCCGGCGTCACCAGCACCGTCAAGGGCCTCCCCGCGCTCGACTCGCTGGACGCCCCCAAGATCGACCTGGGCAAGCTGGAGTCGCTCCAGCAGACCCTGGAGCTGCTCAAGAAGGCCGGGATGGTCTGACCCTCCCCCGTCGACAAGCCATGAGCACGCACCGTTCACCGACCGTGCGCACCCCGGCCGCCGCGCGACGCGCGGCGGCCGGCCGGCGCCGGGCCCCGCTGGTCCTGCTGCTCCCCGCCACGGCGGCGGCGCTTCTCGCGCTGCTGCCGCTCGGCTATATCGGGGTGCGCGCGCTGGAGCACGGCTGGGGGTACGCGTTCGACATCGCCACCGAGCCGCGCACCCTCGAACTCCTCGTCAACAGTCTGAAGCTGACCGCGATCGTCGTGGTCTGCTCGCTGGTCCTGGGGATCTCCCTGGCCTGGCTGACCGTGCGCACCGCACTGCCCGGACGGCGGATCTGGGCCGTGCTCGCCACCCTGCCGCTGGCGGTGCCGAGCTATGTGGCCGCGTTCACCTGGATCTCGGCCCGGCCCTCGCTGGCCGGGCTGTCCGGCGCGGCGATCACCCTCACGTTCGCCTGCTTCCCCTATGTCTTCCTGCCGGTGGCGGCGGCGCTGCGCGGCATCGACCCCGCGCAGGAGGAGGCGGCCCGCTCCCTGGGCGGCGGCGCCTGGCACACCTTCCTCCGGGTCACGCTGCCGCAGCTCCGCCCGGCCGCGGCGGGCGGCGCGATCCTCGTCGCGCTCTATGTCCTCTCCGACTTCGGCTCGGTCTCCATCACCCGGTACGACACCTTCACCCGGGCCATCCACACCTCGTACCAGGCGAGCTTCGACCGCACCCCGGCCGCCGTGCTCGGCTGTGTCCTCGTGGTCATGACGGTGCTGCTGGTGCTGGCGGAGAACCGCACCCGGGGCCGCGCCGGACACGCCAGGACCGGCCGGGGCAGCGCCCGTCCGCCGGTGCCGCTGCGGCTCGGCCGGTGGACCGGCCCCGCGCTGGCCTGGTGCGCCGCGGTCGCGGGCGCCGCCGTCGCCTTCCCGCTGGCCACGCTCGGCTACTGGCTCACCGTCGGCAACTCCGGCTGGGACCCGGACCGGCTGTGGGACGCCACCGTCACCACCCTCACCGTGGCCGCCGCCGGAGCCGCCGTCACCACCCTGCTGGCGCTGCCGGTCGGCGTCCTCTCCGCACGCCACCAGGGCAGGCTGGGCCGCTTCCTCGAACAGTCCGTGTACGCGGGGCACGCCGTGCCCGGGATCACCGTCGGCCTCGCCCTCGTCTTCTTCTCGGTGCGCTACGCCTACCCGCTCTACCAGGAACTCCCGCTGCTGATCGCGGCCTACGCGGTGCTCTTCCTGCCGGTCGCCGTCGGCTCCGCCCGCGCGGCCGTGCTCCAGTCGCCGCCGGTCCTGGAGGAGGTCGCCCGCTCGCTGGGCCGCTCCCCGCTGCGGGTGCTGCGGGAGATCACCGTGCCACTGGCCGCCCCCGGCATCGGGGCGGGCGCCGCGCTCACCTTTGTGGTGATCATGAAGGAGCTGCCCGCGACCCTGCTGCTCCGCCCCACCGGCACGGACACCCTGGCCACCCGGCTGTGGACCGAGACCGGGGCGGGCGCGTTCGCGGGCGCCGCCCCCTACGCGGCGGTCATCGTGCTGCTCGCCGCGATCCCCTCCTATCTGCTCGGAAGGCGCTCATGACCGGACTGCGGGTGACCTCGCTGACGACCTCGTACGGGCGCGGGGGACGGGTCCTGGACGACCTCGGCCTCACCGTCCCCGAGGGCGAACTCGCCGCCGTGCTCGGCCCCTCCGGCTGCGGCAAGACCACCCTGCTGCGGGTGATCGCGGGCTTCGTCCGCCCCGACGCGGGGGAGATCTCGATCGGCGGGCGCACCGTCTGCGGCCCCGGTGTCCAGCTTCCGCCGGAGCGGCGGGGCATCGGCATCATGGCGCAGGAGGGCGCGCTCTTCCCCCATCTCAGCGTGGTCCGCAACGTCGCCTTCGGGCTACGCCCGCTCGACCGGGGCGAGCGCCGGGCGCGCGCGGACGAGATGCTGGAGCTGGTGGGGCTCGGCGGCTACGGCGACCGGATGCCGCACGAGCTGTCCGGCGGCCAGCAACAGCGGGTGGCGCTCGCCCGGGCGCTCGCCCCCCGCCCCGCCCTCGTCCTCCTCGACGAGCCGTTCAACGCCCTCGACAGCGGGCTGCGCTCGGGGCTGCGCTCCGACGTCCGCTCCGCGCTGCGGGCGGCGGGCGCCACGGCCCTGCTCGTCACCCACGACCAGGAGGAGGCGCTGTCCGCCGCCGACCGGGTCGCCGTCATCCGGGCGGGACGGGTGGTGCAGTCCGGCACCCCGCAGGAGCTGTACGAGCGTCCCGCCGACCCCTGGGTCGCCTCCTTCGTCGGCGCGGCGGTACTGCTCCCGGCGGTTGCCGGACCGGGTGCCGCGCACGCGACGACGGCCCTGGGGCGGATACCGCTCGCCCGGCGGGCCGACAGCGGCGGCGGGGCGGACGGCACGGTCGTCCTGCGGCCCGAACAGCTCCGGCTCACCGATCCGTCGGATGCCGCCGCCTCCGCGTCCGGGCAGGTCACCGAGGTGCGGTACCACGGCCACGACGCGCTGGTCCTGGTCGGGCTGCCGGGGCTCGACCAGCCCGTCACGGTCCGCACCGCCGGGCCCCTCGCCGTCCGTCCGGGAGACACCACGGGCCTGCTGGTCACGGGCGGGGCGGGCTTCCACCGCGACAGCACCGACCGCACCGACGGCACCGACGGCACCGACGGCACCGACGGCTGACGGTGCCCGCTCCGTCCGCCGGGTGCCGCCACCCGGCGAACGGCCGGTTCCCGCCGTCCGGGATGCGGAACCGGCCGAGTGCCGGACCCCGGCGGATGACAGGGCGCCGGGCGGCCGATGCTTCCGGCGAGGACGTCCGAAGGACACTTCCGGGTCCGGCAGGGGAGGCACCATGGGCAAGCAGAATCTGTGCGGCGCGCTGACCAAGACGGGTAAGCGCTGCCGCAATCCGGCCATGATCGGGTACTCGCGCTGTCAGCTGCACCGGGGCGGGTGGACCCCTCCGCAGCGGCGGCGGACCAAGCGGCGCTGAGCCGTGCCGCCGGTCCGGGTACGGCGGTCCGGGGGCGCGGCGGCTCTCCCCCGTGCGGGGGCGCGCGCGTCCCGCCGTTGACGCGGAATCCATGTCTCCGGTGGTGCGGCGGCGGGTGGTGCGGCGCCGCGTGAACCCGGCCGTTCCGCGGGGACCGGGCAGAACGCCGCGGCCCCGCGGTGTGCCACGGGTCGGCGAAAGATTGTGAAGCAATTCACCAAACCCCTTGGCCGGGCGCCCGGTTCCATGCTGAGATTCCCCTCGACTCAACAGCCCAGTGGCGTGCTCGGGGAGGGCGTAGTGGCGCGTACCGCCATGTCTGGTTCCGGAACCACAGCAGCCGACGACCCCCTCCGGAGCGCGGTGCGGCGGCTGCGTTCACGCGGCTGCTGGGCCGACGCAGCGGCACTCCTGGACACCGGCGCGGGGGACGCGCGGACCGCTCTGGAGCGGGCCGCGCTGCTGGTCGAACGATCTCTCTTCAGCGGCGAGGGATGGGCGGACGCCGAGGACGCCCTGCGCACGGCGGAGGCGCTGGCCGGGGACGACGAGGAGCGCGGAGCCGCCGCCTGCGAACGCGGACGGCTCGCGTACGCGGCGACCCGGCTCGGGGTGCGCGACCGTGCCGACGAGGCCCGTTCGGCCCTCGGCCGGGCGGCGGCGCTCCTCTCCCCCACCTCACCGGGCAGGCCGCTGCTCGACTTCCGCCGCGGGCTCGTCGCCGAGCACATCGGGGAGGCCCCCCAGGCGGCCCGCGCCGCCTTCCGCCGGGCCCAGCAGGGCGCCGAGGAGCAGCGGGACGCCCTGCTGCTCTCCTGCGTCCGGCACCATCAGGCCCGGCTGTCGCTCCTCGACGGGGAGCTGACGGACGCGCGGCAGGGGTTCACCGAGGCACTGCGCATCCGGATGGAACTGGGGCATCTGATCGGCGTGGCGCCGGTCCTCGCGGGGCTCGCCGAGTGCGAACCCGAGCCTGCGGCGGCCCGGCTGCGCGCCGAGGCCGCCCGTCTCTTCCGCCTCCTCGGCGGCATCCCCGTCTGGCTCGCCCCCACCCTCGCCGCGGTGCCCGCGCACCCGGAGCCGGACGTCTAGGTTCCGTTCCCCGACCCGGACCGGTCGGACCGGGAACGGGCAGCGGGATCCGGCCGGGGCGCCCGCACCACCGCGTGGGTGCCCCCCCCCCGCTCCGGGTCCCGGCCGGGCCACCGGGGGGACACGCCGGACCCGGCGCGACCCACCGGACAGGCCCGGAGGCCGGCCGGGATGCTTCCCGCCTGCGAGGCGCCCCACGCCGGTGCCTCCCCCGCCCGGGCCGGCGGCAACGCCGCGTGGGCACGCTCCCTCTCACTGCCCCGGGGGCCGGCCCGGGCCGCCGGGCCCCAGGGAAGTACGGCGCCAGCCCGCGCGAGCTCGGCGCGACCCCACCGGACAGGCCCGGAGGCCGCTCGTCCGGAAACGGATCGGGAACGAGGCCCGGCCGGGGCGCTTCCCGCCTGCGGATGAGCATCACACCCCGGGGACGCAGCCCTGCGGCAGGAACGCTCCCCCTCGCTGCTCCCCGGCGTCCCCGCCCAGGCCGCCGGGTCACCGGGGGGAGTACGCGCCGGGCCCGGCGCGATCCACCGGAGGCCGAACGTCCGGACCGGATCAGGGACGGGGCCCGGCCGGGGCGCTTCTCGCCTGCGGGGGGGGCATCGCACGCCAGAGTCCCCGCCCCCCGGGGGAGACGTGCCACAGGCACGCGAGCACGGCGCGATCCGGGTGGCAGGCGCCTGCCGTGCCGCGTCACAGCTCCTCGGGCGGGTCCTCCGGGGCGAAATGGGCCTGGAGCAGAACGGGCAGCGCGAGGTGGTCCTCGGAGGCGAGTGCGTCGAGGAGGGCGAGGTGCTGGGCCGCGTCGGCGGTGAGGGCGGCGCGTGGGGTGCGGGGCCCCTGGGCGCGGCGGTGGAGGTCGTCGGCGACGGCGACCAGTTGCGCGTTGCCGCCCAGGGAGAGCAGGGCCCGGTGGAAGGCCCGGTCCGTCTCGGCGTAGCGGGCCCGGTCGCCGTCGGCCGCGGCGGCGACGGTCGCCTCGGCGAGGGGCCGCAGCCCGTGCCACTCCCCGGCGGGGACGGTACGGGCGAGCCGGAGCACGACCGGGATCTCGACCAGGGCGCGCACCTCCGCGAGTTCGGCGCGTTCCCGGGCCCCGCGGGCGACGACCCGGAAACCGCGGTTGGGGACGGTCTCGACCGCGCCCTCCGCGGCGAGTTGCTGCATCGCCTCGCGCACGGGGGTGGCGGAGACACCGAACCGTTCGCCCAGCGCGGGCGCGGAGTAGATCTCACCGGGCGTCAGCCCGCCGTCCGCCAGTGCGGCGCGCAGGGCCTGGAGCACCTGGCCCCGGACGGAGTGCCGTCGCACCGCACGCGGACCGGGGCCGGGAGGCTCGTCGCAGCCGTGCGCGTATCTCTGCCCGCCGCGGCCCTGGCCCGGCAGACTCAGCAGCGGGGCGGCGGAGCCGGGCAGCCCGCCCGGGACGGAGGCGGCGGAGGGGGGCGACGAAGCGGGAGGGAGCGCGTCCGGACAGCGGTACGACCGGTCCGACGGCAGCGCCGCACGCGTTCGGGCCTGCTCCACTCGGGTCCTCCTCGGGCCGGATGCCGGAGCCCCCGCCATCCCCCGGGCCCCCTGACTGCACGATAGGCGGAGCGGGGCGAAGGTCAAACACCGGGCATCCGAGGTCAAACACCGAACATGTCGGGTAAGGTTAGGCTAACCTGCTAACGATCGCGATTCGGTGGTCCGGCATGCCCTTTCCCACGCTGTTGTCCGCTCCCACGTGCCCGTTCGGGGACACGTATGCCCGCCTGACCGAGGCGTTCCCCAGTCTGGGCGTACGGATACTCGGCCCCGGCGAGCAGGGACCCACGGACCCCGGCTGGGTGCCCGCCGACGAACTGGCCGCGGGCGGGCCCGCGCTCGACGCCTTTCTCGACTGGGACCGCGCCCAGGTGCTGCGCGACTACGGCCAGGAGGCCCGGCCCGACGTGGTCACCGGCTTCGGGCTGCACCGCTATGTCTGGCCCGCCACGCTGCTGTTCACCGTGCCCTGGTTCCTGACCCGGCGGGTCCCCCGGATCGCGCCGGCGCAGGTGGCCTTCCAGCGGGAGCTGGGCCGGATGGCCGTCCGTGTGCAGGAGTTCGCCTGTCTGCCCGGGGACCCCGCGGCCCACCTCCCGGGCGCCCGGACCGTCGACGGCGAGGAGGCCCTGCGCGCGGAGCTGCGCTCCGCCGTCGCCGCCCACGTCGAGCCGCTGCTCGACGGATTCGGCTCCCGGATGCGGCGCGGACGCCGGGCCCTGTGGGGCATGGCCACCGACGACCTCATCGAGGGCCTGTGGTACATCGGGACCCTCCTCGGCGAGGAGGCACGGGCCATCGAGGAGCTGGAGCGGTTGCTTCCGGGAACGGTCAAACCCTTTGTGGGGAAACCCGGTTTCCGCGAACTGACGGGCCCTCAGGGCCAGTGCCTGCCCACCCGCGATCGCGCGACCTGCTGCTTCTTCTACACCCTGCGGCCCGACGACACCTGCGTCACCTGCCCCCGCACCGCCGACCCCGTCCGGGTCGCACGACTGCTTCCCGAAAGCTGAGGCGAGGGGCCGCGGACGATCGCCCCGCTCCGGATGTCACGCCCCGCGTCCGAGTGATATAAATCGTACGCAACTCCCGCTGCCCGTACGGCAGTCCGAGTGAAACCCACCTATCGGTATGCCGTATGGCCCCATTGGCGTTCTCTTGCCACAAAACCCCCTGGGACCGACCGGACTTCGGTCACTATGGCGGCCGAAACGCCTTACCGCGGTGCAGACGCAAGGGACACCAAGATGAGAGACATATCGCTGAGCTGGCTGCTTCCCGGCGGCGTCATGGTTGTGGGGATTCTGGTGGCGGTCGTGGTCCTCGCACGCGGCAAGAAGGCCGCCGCGGCAGCAGCCAAGCCGGAGGACTCCTGGGAACGCAACGAGGAACGGCGCAGGCGCAAGGAAGCCATATACGGTACGGCCTCCTACGTCCTGCTGTTCTGCTGCGCCGCGGTCGCCGCGGCCCTCTCGTTCCACGGTCTCGTCGGCTTCGGCCGGCAGAATCTCGGACTCACCGGCGGCTGGGAGTATCTGGTGCCGTTCGGTCTCGACGGCGCCGCCATGTTCTGTTCGGTGCTCGCCGTGCGTGAGGCCAGCCACGGGGACGCGGCGCTCGGCTCGCGGCTCCTGGTCTGGACGTTCGCCGGTGCCGCCGCGTGGTTCAACTGGGTGCACGCCCCGCGCGGCGTCGACCACGCGGGCGCCCCGCACTTCTTCGCGGGCATGTCGCTGTCGGCCGCCGTCCTCTTCGACCGGGCCCTGAAGCAGACCCGCAGGGCCGCCCTGCGCGAGCAGGGTCTGGTGCCGCGCCCGCTGCCGCAGATCCGCGTCGTGCGCTGGCTGCGCGCTCCGCGCGAGACCTTCAACGCCTGGTCGCTGATGCTCCTTGAGGGCGTCCGCACCCTGGACGAGGCGGTCGAGGAGGTCCGTGAGGACCGGCAGGCGAAGAAGGAGGCCCAGCTCCGCTCCCGGGAGCAGGCGAAGCTGGAGCGGGCACGGATCAAGGCCCTCAACCGGCAGCACCGCGCCTGGGGCCGGGGGCGGGTGCTGCGCGACCCGAATCTGCCCACGCTCGCCGTCGCGAACGCCGGGGCCGCGCCGGGCGGCGGCTCGGGCGGAAGCCCCGCCCAGGCGCTGCCCGAGGGTTCGGGTTCCGTCGTGGAGCCTGCCATAGGACCCACCACAGGAACGGATCAGCCGCCTCTTCCGTCCCGGACCTCGCTCCTGTCCACCGGCTCGACCGCGGCACCGGAAAATGAGCCGATCATGGTCGATCTCACCGCCGAGGACGACACCCAGACGCTGCCGCGACTGGACTCGCTGGAGCGCAAACTGAAGGATCTGGAGAGGCAGTTCGGCTGACCGCTCCCCGAGCGGCCGTCGCGCCTGGGCGGTCGCTCCCCGGGCGGCTGTCCCGAGTGGTCGCCACCCCGATGACATCAGCGAAAAGGCCGGTCCGAAAAGCTCAGACCGGCCTTTCGTGCTGCCGTCGCGACGGCTCCGCGCCTCCAGGGCTTCCGATGTCGCCGTCATCGCCGATGTCACCGTCACCGCCGGTGCCGTCGTCGCTCCCGGCGGCGGTGCCCTGGGCCGCGCGGGCGGTCCCGGCGGCTCCGTGTTCCGGTCCCTCCTCGGACGGCCGGTGGATCTCGAACCAGACCACCTTGCCCATGCCCTGGGCCCGCACCCCCCAGGAGTCGGCGAGGCTCTGCACCAGGAACAGCCCCCTGCCGTTGGTGTCGAGGGAGTCGAACCGCCGCCCGGAGGGGGTGTCCGGCACCGGCAGCCCCGTGATGAAGTCCCGCACCTCCACCCGCAGGGTCGACGAGGCGACGGTCGCGGTGACCACCGCGCCCTGCTCCGTGTGGAGCAGCGCGTTGGTGACCAGCTCGCTCGCCAGGAGCTGCGCCACGTCCGTGCGGTCGCAGCCGCCCCACTGCCGCAGCAACTTCCGCAGTTCCCGCCGTATTTCGGGGACGGCGTGGAGATCCGTCCGGCCTAATCGGCGGTGGAACCTCCGGCACCCCGCCGCCGGGCCCGCCACCCTCGACGGCACCCTGGCCGGAACGGACTCGCCCGCGGCCTCCACGCACACCCGTCGTTCCCGATGTGCCGACGTATGCCCGGCCACCTTGCCGTATCCGCCATGGTGGCCCCCGTGACCCCCACTGCCGGCCCCTCCCTGACGCCCAGTCATCATCCTCACCCGTACGCGGGCTCGTACGCCCGATCGACTCTGTCAGACCGTTCAGTCCGCCCGGTCCGGCGTGTGCGCCCGGTCCGGTCGAGCCGTCCGGTCCATCCGGTCCGCCCGATTGCGTGTGCTGCGATGGACTCTGCTTGACTCTGTGTGCTCAATGCTTCCACGGACAGCATTGCCCCTCTGGTTCGGGGCGCATACCTGCCTCTTCGTCAAGTGGCGGGGAAATCGGTTGCTTTGGTACCGGACAGGGATGCCGACTACGCCGTTCGCCGCAGACGATCCCCGCATCGGACAGGAGACGCGTCTCAGGGCCTGGGCACATTGCGGAGATTGGAACGCGCCATCTGCACCATGCGCCCCACCCCTCCATTCAGCACGATCTTGCTGGCCGAGAGGGCGAAACCCGTCACCATCTCCGCGCTGATCCGCGGCGGGATGGAGAGCGCGTTGGGGTCGGTGACCACGTCGACCAGTGCGGGGCCCCGGTGCCGGAAGGCGTCCTTGAGCGCGCCCGCGAGCTGCCGGGGCTTCTCGACCCGGACCCCGAAGGCCCCGGCGGCGCGGGCGACCGCCGCGAAGTCCGGGTTGACGTTGGTCGTCCCGTACGAGGGAATCCCGGCGACCAGCATCTCCAGTTCGACCATGCTCAGCGCCGAGTTGTTGAAGAGCACCACCTTCACCGGCAGATCGTGCTGGACCAGGGTGAGGAAGTCCCCCATCGTCATCGTGAAGCCGCCGTCCCCGCACATCGCGACGGTCTGCCGGTTCCGGTCGGTGAACTGGGCGCCGATCGCCTGCGGCAGCGCGTTCGCCATCGAGCCATGGCTGAAGGAGCCGATGATCCGGCGGCGGCCGTTGGGCGAGAGATAGCGCGCCGCCCAGACATTGCACATACCAGTATCAATGGTGAAAATCGCATCGTCCGCCGCGAGTTCGTCCAGGACCGAGGCCACATACTCGGGGTGGATCGGGACATGCTTGTCCACTTTGCGGGTGTACGCCTTGATGACCCCTTCCAGGGCGTCGGCGTGTTTCTTCAGCATCCGGTCGAGGAATTTCCGGTCGCTCTTGGCCCGCACCCGGGGGGTGACACAGCGCAGCGTCTCCCGGACATCGCCCCAGACCGCGAGGTCGAGCCGGGAACGGCGGCCCAGGCGCTCCGGCCGGATGTCCACCTGGGCGATTTTCACATCGTCCGGCAGAAAGGCGTTGTAGGGGAAATCCGTGCCCAGCAGGATCAGCAGATCGCATTCATGGGTGGCCTCATAGGCGGCGCCGTAGCCGAGCAGTCCGCTCATGCCGACATCAAAAGGATTGTCGTACTGAATCCACTCCTTGCCGCGCAGCGCGTGGCCCACCGGGGCCTTGAGCCGTTCGGCGAACTCCATGACCTCGGCATGGGCTCCGGCGGTGCCGCTGCCGCAGAAGAGGGTGACCCGTTCGGCCTCGTCGATCATCCGGATGAAACGGTCGATCTCGCCGTCCCCGGGGCGCACCGAGGGCCGGGTGGTGACGAGCGCGTGCTCGGCCGTCCGCGCGGGCGCGGGCTGGTCGGCGATGTCGCCGGGGAGCGCGACCACGCTGACGCCGCCGAGGCCGATGGCGTGCTGGATGGCGGTCTGGAGCAGCCGGGGCATCTGCCGGGGGTTGGAGATCAGCTCGCTGTAGTGGGAGCACTCCCGGAAGAGCTGGTCGGGGTGGGTCTCCTGGAAGTAGCCGAGGCCGATCTCGCTGGAGGGGATGTGGGAGGCGAGGGCGAGCACCGGGGCCATGGAGCGGTGGGCGTCGTACAGGCCGTTGATCAGATGGAGGTTCCCCGGGCCGCAGGAGCCGGCGCACGCCGCGAGTTCCCCGGTGACCTGGGCTTCCGCACCGGCGGCGAAGGCGGCGGTCTCCTCGTGGCGGACCTGGATCCAGTCGATGCCGGAGTTCCGCCGGATCGCGTCCACGACCGGGTTGAGGCTGTCGCCCACGACCCCGTACAGACGCCGCACACCGGCACGGACGAGAAGGTCGACGAACTGCTCGGCGACGTTCTGTTTGGCCATGGGAGGGGCGCCCCTTCCGCTGGGTGACGGACCGTGCGTCCATCAACCCACGGGGAGCGCCGTTCCGCCTCCCGGGTGCGCCGGTGGGCCGCGTCCGGCGCACCGGTGGGTGACGGGTGCGCCGGACGCGGCGGTCAGGATTCCCAGAGGGCGGCGGCGGTGCGGTCGTCCGCGTACCCCTTCACCCGCAGTCCCACATCGGTCAGGAAGGCGGCGAGGCCGGGTGGTCCGGCGGGTGTCGCCCACCGGGCGGCGAGTTCCGCCGCGAGCGCGGGCTCGCCGCGCAGCGGGTCGGCGAAGCCGGGGCCGCACAGGAGCAGGGTGTCACCGGAACGGGCGACGGGGGCCAGGAAGCGGAAGGGCGGTCCGGGCGGCTCGGGCTGCTCCCCCGCGGGCTCCCCCGCCGCCGGGTGCGGGGGTTCCAGGTCCTGCCAGGCGCCGTCGCGGAGCCGGAAGAGACCTCCGGGGCCCGCGCCGAAGAACACCCGGGTGCGGCACTCCGGGTCGGCGGGGATCAGCAGACAGCGCAGCCCCGCCGGATGTTCGCCCGACTCGGCGCCCGACTCGGCGGCGGTGCTCCGCAGTCTGCCGAAGCCCCGGTCGGTGAGCCGGTGCAGCCCGGCCCTGAGGTCGCCCCTGCGGTCCGCCCGGATGTCCTCGGCGAGCCGTGCGTGGCTGCGGCCCACGGCGCCGCCGATCCACCGGCAGAGATCCGCGGCGGCGAGATGGGACCCCTCGGCTGCGCGCGCGCCGCTGGCCGTCGCGACCAGGACGAGGGCGGTGGGGCCCCGGCCGAAGCGGACGGTGAGCAGCGCGTCCCGTCGGGGTTCGCCCCGGTAGCGGGCGGAGTCCCCCCGGATGGACGCGGCGCGCAGCACCCCGGAGCCGCAGCGGGCTCCGTCGAGAGCCGTGTCCGGGGTGATCCGGGCCAGGTTCTCGGCGGTCGCGGCGGGCAGCGCGGTGGGCTCCGGCTCGTAGGTCGGCGGTCCGTCGCCGACATGCCCGGGGTGCGCCGCCGCCCGCGCGGGCGCGGGGCTGTCGGGCCCGGTGCGCGGCGCGGCCGGGCCCAGGGGGACGGCGGGCCGCTCCGGCGCGTGGCGCAGGGGCGGGTCGTCGGGCGGCTCCCACGGAGCCCGCGCCAGCGGCATCAACGGCGGCGCTCCGCCGCCGTCCCGCTGTCCACCGCCCGGGCCACGCGGCGCGGGCACGGGCCCGTCCGCCAGGGCGGTGGGCACCTCCGCGAGCGCGGCACCGGGCCCGGGAACGGCATCCGGTACGGGGACGGCCGGGGACACGGCCCGTGCGGCGACCGGCGGTACCGGGCCCGCCTCCGGCACGGTCGGCACAGGCCCTGGACCCGGACCGTCGAACGGCGGCGGCCCGCACTCCCCCCGCCCGGGGGGCGACACGGCGACCGGCACGCCCGGGTCCACCTCCGGCCCGGAGGAAACAGGCCCCGGACCCCGACCGCCGGACGCTCCCGCTCCGACGACCTCCCGCCCGGGAACGGACACCGACAGGGGTACGGCCGGCACGGCGACCTGCGCCACCGGGCCCGCCTCCGGCACGGTCGGCACAGGCCCTGGACCCGGACCGTCGAACGGCGGCGGCCCGCACTCCCCCCGCCCGGGGGGCGACACGGCGACCGGCACGCCCCGGTCCGCCTCCGGCACGACCGGCACAGGCCCCGGGCTGGCCCCCGCCTTCCGGGGAACCGCCCGGCCCCCGGACGGTCGTGGCGGTCCGGAGTCGTCGTCCTCCCGCAGCAGGGGAAGGTCCCACGCCGCGGGTACGGCGCGGGTCGAGGACGGCTCCGGTGGCGCCGGGGCGCGGGGCGGCGGGGGTGCGGGAGGGGCCAGCGCGTGGACGGCCGAGTCGAAGTGGGTGTCCAGGGTGCTGCCCGCCGTCCGGGCCGGGACCGCCCCCGGCCCGGACTCCTCGTACAGCCGTTTCCACCAGTCGTCCTCGGCCTGCTGACTCATGCGCGTATTGTCCACCGCGGTCCGCCGCCGCAAACAGATCGCGCCGAAAAGCGGCCCGCTCCCGGTGGTGCGCTCATCGGATGGGATCCACCCGTCGAAACGCACCGGAACGGACCGGAAAGAAGGCCGGAATCGGCCGTCGGCCCGGCAGGAAAAGGGCTCCGAGGATGTATCACCGGCGTGCGCTCCCCGTAAGGATTCACGCTCCGGCGCACATCCGCAGGGGAACGGCGAATCCGCCCGGACCGATGCATCGTTACCCGAAAGAGTCACCGTGCCGGACGGGTGGCCACCGTGACGGCGGGGTGCGTGACCGGTGCGGGCCGTCCCCCCGGCGGGGAGCACCGGCCGGAGCGGGGGATGATGTGCGAGGCGTGAATGGGAGGGTCTTGGGGTGCTGGGAGCGATTGGTCTCGACGCGGGGCAGGAGTCCGCGTACCGCGCGCTGGTCGCGCTCGGAGCGGCGGAGGTCGCCGATCTCGCGCATCGGCTGGCGCTGCCGGAGACCGACACGGAACGCGCCCTGCGGCGGCTTGAGCAGCAGGGTCTGGCCTCGCGTTCCTCGGCGTGGAAGGGCCGGTGGGTGGCGGCCCCGCCCGGGGTCGCGCTGGGCGCGCTGCTGACCCAGCAGCGCCGACAGCTCGAACGGGCCGAACTGGCCGCCGCCTCCCTGGCGCAGGAGTACCGGGCGGAGGCGGAGGGGCCCGCCGTGCACGACCTGGTGGAGGTGGTCACCGGGGCGAGCGCGGTGGCCCATCGGTTCGCGCAGGTGCGGCTGGGCGCGGTCGTCGAGGTGTGTGCCCTGCTCACGGAGGTGTCGCAGGGCGAAGCGGTGCAGCCCCGGCCGGGGGTGGCGCACCGGGTCGTCATCGAACGGGAGACGCTGGCCGCGTCCCCGTCCGCGGCCGCACCGCCGCGCGGCGCGCAGCTCCGGGTCGCGGACCGGGTGCCGGGCGGGCTGCTCGTCGCCGACCGGCGGCTGGGGATCGTCCCGCTGACGGCCCGGGGCAGTGAGCCCGCCGCGCTCGTCGTGCACGGCTGCGGTCTGCTGGACTCCTTGCTCGGGCTGTTCGAGGCGGTGTGGCGGGAGGCGCTGCCGCTGCGGCTGGCCGGGGGCGGTGCGCCGGGCCCGGCCGGTACGCCGGGTGCGGCCGGTGCCGCGGGCGGCGGCTACGAGGAGGTGACGACCGGCCCGGACGCCACGGATCTGGAGATCCTGTCGCTGCTGCTGGCCGGGATGACCGACGCCCGGGTGGCGAAGCGGCTGGATCTGGGGCTGCGGACAGTGCAGCGACGGGTGAAGGGGCTGATGGAGCTGGCGGGGGTGACGACCCGGCTCCAGCTCGGCTGGCACGCGTACGCGAAGGGCTGGGTGGCCCGCGAACCGCTCGGCTGAGCGCCGGTCACGCGCCTGTCCCCGCCGGAGCGCCGGGCGGTCGGCGGGGGCATCGGGTGCACGGCGGGGCGCGGCGGCCCCGTGCCGGAGCGCCGGAGTGCCGGACCTGCGCGGGGCGGCGTGATCCGGCACCCTTGGCAGATGGGCGTGTGGCAGCTCCTGCTGGTCGGCCTGGTGATGGTGCTGGGCGTCGTCGGGGCGCTGCTCCCCGGTGTGCCGGGGCGGTGGCTGGTCTGGGCGGCGCTGCTGTGGTGGTCGTTGCACGAGCGCACCGGCCTGGCCTGGGTGCTGCTGGTGGCCGCGACCGCGCTGCTGCTCGTGGACCAGGTGGTGGTGTGGCTGCTGCCGTCCCGCAGGGCCCGGGGCACGGGGATGAGCCGCCGGATCGCGCTGTGGGCGGGGCTCGGGTCCGTGGCCGGTTTTCTGCTGCTGCCCGTGGTGGGTGCGGTACCGGGCTTCCTCGGGGGGATCTATCTCGCGGAGCGCCGTCGGCTCGGCGGCCATGGCGAGGCCGTGGCGTCGACGCGGGCGGTGATGCGGGGCGCGGGGACGGGTGCGCTGGTGGAGCTGCTGGCCTGTCTGCTGGTGGCGGGGGCCTGGCTGGGCGCCGTCGTCTGGGGCTGAGCCAGGCCCCCGCCGATGCGCCCGGCACCGCGTCCGCCATCGGTACCGGCACCGGTGCCGGTACCGAAAGCGGCACCTCCCGCTGAATGGGATTCATATCCGCAGATATACCTCGGATCTCTCCCTCCCTCTCCCCTCCCCTCTCCCTACCTGAGAGGTGGCTCTTGACGGACGATGACCGCCTGCCTACCTTCCGTCAGGCGACAGCTCGGATGAATCGACCGTTCCGTCCACGTAGCCGACCGGGAGGCGCCATGGCAGCAGTACCGTCCCCACCGGAGCCGTCCAGGAGAAGAGTGCTCGCCTCCGGCACGGCGCTCGGCACGGCGCTCGGCGGGGCCATCGCGCTGGGTGCCCAGGCACCGGCGCACGCCGCCACCGCCACCGCGCCCCCGGCCGCCGGTCCGGTGCCGGGCCCGGCGCCCCGCTCCGGGGGCACGGAGATCACCGCGTACGGGGAGAGCTGGCGCGCCGTGCTCGACGACGCCGACCTCGTCTGGCGCCGGGCGCCCCGGACCTGGTTCGAGGGTCCTTTCCTCGGCAACGGCCACCTCGGTTCGGGCATCTACGCGGAGCCCGGCGGGAGCAACGCGATCCGCTTCAATGTCCAGCACTCCGAGGTGCAGGACCACCGGCCGGAGTTCGGCTCGCTCTTCGGTCTGGCGCGGCTGCCCATCGGCCACTTCACCCTGGAACCGGTCGGCACCGTCACCGCCGTCGACTGGCGGCTGCGGCTGCACGGCGCCGAGCTGACCGGCACACTCACCACCACGGCGGGCACGCTGCGGCTGCGCGCGTTCGTCCACAGCACCGCGTCCGTGCTGGCGGTGGACATCGCCCCGAGCGACGGGGAACGGGACTTCCGCTGGGTCTTCCACCCCGCCGAGGCCATCAGCCCGCGGGCGGCCTTCCGTCCGCTGCCGGAGGGGTACCGGGCCAACCCCCCGGCGGTGGTGGAGCGCCACGGCGAGGTGACCGCGGCCGTACAGCCGCTGCTCGCCGGGGGCGGGCATGTCACCGCGTGGCGGGAACGCACCACCCGCTCGGGCCGGCGCACCCTGTACGCGGCGGTGGCGCACGCGTTCCCCGGGACGACGGCCGCACCCCTCGCCCGCGCGCTGCGGGCGGTGCGCCGCGCTTCGACGGCCCCCTACGACGTGCTGGTGGTCCCCCACCGGGTCTGGTGGGACCGCTACTACCGCAAGAGCTTTCTGTCGCTGCCCGACGCCCGGCTCCAGCGCTTCCACTGGATTCAGCTCTACAAGGCGGCGTCGGCGGCCCGGCGCGACGCGCCCGTCATGGCGACCTGCGGCCCCTGGCTGGAGCCCACGCCCTGGCCCAACACCTGGTGGAACCTCAACGTCCAGTTGGAGTACTGGCTCATCCACGGCTCCAACCATCTGGAGCTGGACGCGGTCACCCGGGCGTTGAGCGAGTTCCGCGACCGGCTCACGGCCGAGGTGGCCCCTCCGTACCGGGCGGACTCGGCGGGAATTCCCCGTACCACGGACACCCGGCTGGTCAACGGCGGAGCCACACCTTCCGGCCAGGGTTACGGCGTGGGCGTACCCGGACAGAACCCTCCGACCCCCGAGGTCGGCAATCTTGTCTGGGCACTGCACAACGTCTGGCTCTCGTACCGCCACACCATGGACGTGTCGATCCTGCGGGACACGCTCTTCCCGCTGCTGCGCCGCGCCGTCAGCTACTATCTGCACTTCCTCGCGCCGGGTCCGGACGGGCGGCTGCATCTGCCGAAGACGTTCTCACCGGAGTACGGCGTCGACGCCCCGGACTGCAACTACGACCTGATGCTGCTGCGCTGGGGCTGCCGCACCCTGCTGGAGAGCGCCGAGGAGCTGGGCGTCCCGGACCCGCTGGCGGACCGCTGGCGGGAGGTGCTGGCCCGGCTGACGCCCTACCCGGTCGACGCCAACGGCTTCATGATCGGCGCGGGGGTGCCCTTCGCCAAGTCCCACCGGCACTACTCCCATCTGCTGGCGGTCTATCCGCTGTACGAGATCACCGGCCGCACCCCTGGGGAACGCGCCCTGATCGAACGCTCGTTGAAGCACTGGGTCGGCTTCGAGGGGGCGCTCCAGGGCTACACCTTCACCGGGGCGGCGTCGATCTCGGCGCTGCTCGGCGAGGGCGAGGACGCGCTGCGCTATCTGGAGCAGCTCATGAGCCGGTTCATCCAGGCCAACACCCTGTACAAGGAGTCGGGCCCGGTGATCGAGACACCGCTGTCGGCGTCGCAGTCGCTGCACGACATGGTCTGTCAGTCCTGGGGCGGTGTCATCCGGGTCTTCCCCGCGCTGCCCGCCGCCTGGCGCGCGTTGGTGGTGCACGACTTCCGTACCCAGGGCGCGTTTCTGCTCAGCGCGGTGCGGGAGGAGGGGCGCACCCGCTGGGTGGGGCTGCGCAGCGAGGCGGGGGCGCCCTGTGTGGTGCGGCACGGGATCGAGGGTCCGGTGGAGGTGCGGGACCGGCGGGGCCGTCCGCTGCGGTACGAGGACGCCGGTACCGGGGACGGTGCGATCCGGATACCGCTGGAGCGGGGCGGCTCGGCGCTCATCACCCGGCGGGGCGACCGGCCCCCGCTGCGGATCGAACCGGTGACGCCGAACGGGCCCGCCGCGCCCTGGGGTCTGCCCGGCTGAGCCGCCGCCGCCCGGGATGCCGCCGGGCCCGTACCGGACGCGGTACGGGCCCGGTGCGCGGTACCGGCCCGGGGCGGGTCAGCGCGGCGGACGGATGAGAAGCGGACGGGCGAGGGGTGCACGGGTGTGGGGCGGACGGGCGAGGGGCGCGGCGCCCGCCCGGCTCACCGGGTGCGGAAGCGCAGCTCGTCGAGGTCGACGGTGTCGGCCAGCACCTGCTGTCCGGTGTCGTTGAAGTGGATGTGGTCGCCCGAGTCGTAGGCGGGCAGGATCCGGGCCGGATCCGCGGGGTCGCGGACGGCGGCGTCGAAGTCGACGACCGCGTCGAAGACCGGTGTGGTCCGCAGCAGCCGGTTCACGGCCTGCCGGGTCGCCTCACGGGCCTCGGTGTGGCCGGGGAAGC
Organism: Streptomyces clavuligerus; assembly: GCF_005519465.1. Classification (NCBI taxonomy): domain Bacteria; kingdom Bacillati; phylum Actinomycetota; class Actinomycetes; order Kitasatosporales; family Streptomycetaceae; genus Streptomyces; species Streptomyces clavuligerus. Next base: position 975,831 of record NZ_CP027858.1, read on the forward strand.
CCTTGTAGGGCGTGACGGTGCCGCCGATGACCTTCAGCCCCCGGGCGTGCGCACGGCGGACCAGCTCGCGGTAGCCCCCCACGAGGGCCTGTGGGTCGAGCTGTTCCGGGGTGCCCTTGATGTCGTTGACACCGATCAGGAGGATCACCGCGCGCACCCCGGCGCGGGAGAGCGCGTCGGCGTCGAAGCGGGTGAGGACGCTGGGGCCGACGTCGTCGCGGAGCAGCCGGTTCCCGGCGATCCCGGCGTTGAGGACGCCGAGCCGGCGGTGCGGGGGCAGCGCCCGCAGCCGGGCGGCGAGCCGGTCGGGCCAGCGGCGGTTGGCGTTGCCGGTGGAGCCGGAGCCGTCGGTGAGCGAGTCGCCGACGGCGACGACGCTGCCCGCGGCGCGGGAGCCGAGGACGTCGACGCCGCTGAGGTAGTGCCAGGAGCCCGAGGTGGCGGTGTAGGGGGTGCCGCTCTCGTCGGCGGTGTGGTCGCCGCCCGGGGCGAGGAAGTTGGTCTGGAGCGCGGTGCGGTGCTGGGTCGCCTGGCCGGATTCATCGGGTGTGTAGAGCGTGATCAGCAGATTGGCGGCGGCGGGTACGCGCAGCGGTATCGGGTCCGAGAACAGGTCCCGCCCCGGCGGTACGGTGACCGCCCGCCCGCCCCGGAAGGTCGCCGACCGCAGGGTGCCGGGCACCGCGCGGGGGCTCCTGGGCGCACCCGCGGTCTGGAGTCCGGCGGTGGCCGCGCCGATCCGCAGCGGGGTGGTGCCGAGGCGGTTGCTGACCCTGATCCGGATGGCCGCGCCGCCGATGCTGGTGTGCACGACATTCCGGATCGACGTGCCCGGCAGCGGGTCCACGGCGTGCGAGGGCGCGGTGGCCCAGGTACCGGTCCAGCCACCGGCGCCGCCCCGGTGCGGCAGGGGGGTCCCGGGCGCGGGGCCCGCGGACCCGGGTGCCGCGGGCGCGGGGTCGTGGGCCGCCGCTCCCGCGGGCGGGGTGCCCGCGGTGCCGAGCAGGGTGAGACTCACCGACGCCACCAGGGCGGTGAGTAATCGACGGGGTCCGGTCATGCGTGTCCGCCTGTTCGGTCGGGGCCGCGCGACGGCGGCCGGGAACGTGCAGGCACTGTGGCAGAGATCGGATCTCCTGCCCATGAGATGTACAGACATCCCTCGCACGGACGGCCGAGTACCGACCCCCGCGGGGAAGCGGGCCGGGCCGGGGTCAGAGCCCGGCCCGGCCCGCCCGCCGGACTCAGAACCGGCCGCGCTTGAGGGCCGCCGCGGCCCGGCCCTGCTCGCCCTTGCGCCGCCATTCCCTCCGCAGCTCGGACCGTACCCGGGCATCGGTCTTGGCCACCATGTACTGGTTCTCCCGCAGCAGTTTGCGGTAGCTCTCCAGACGGCGGACGGGCAGCGAACCGTCCTCGACGGCGGCGGCGACCGCGCACCCCGGCTCGGTGTGGTGCCCGCAGTCGTGGAAGCGGCACTCCCGCGCCAGTTCCTCGATCTCGGCGAAGGTCTGGCCCACGCCCGTCCCGGCGTCGAAGAGCCCGACGCCGCGCAGCCCGGGGGTGTCGATGAGGACTCCCCCGTCCGGCAGGGGGAGCAGATTGCGGGTCGTGGTGGTGTGCCGCCCCTTGCCGTCGACCTCGCGGGCGGCGCCGACCGTCATCGCCTCCGCCCCCACGAGGGCGTTGGCGAGCGTGGACTTGCCCGCGCCGGAGACCCCGAGCAGGACCGCCGTCCCGTCGCCGATCACGGCCCGGACGGCCGCCACGCCGTCACCGGTCAGTGAGCTGACGGGCAGCACCGCGGCGCCGGGCGCGACGGTCTCCACGTCCTGGACGAGCTGGGCGAGCTGGGCGGCGTCGGGCACCAGGTCCGCCTTGGTGAGCACCACCACGGGCCGGGCGCCGCTCTCCCAGGCCAGGGCGAGGAAGCGCTCGATCCGCCCGAGGTCCGGCTCGACGGCGAGCGAGACCGCGACGATCGCGTGGTCGACATTGGCGGCGAGGATCTGCGCCTCGGAGCGCCTGGAGGACGTCGAGCGGACGAACGCGGTGCGGCGCGGCAGCAGCGTCCGCACATACCGGGGGTCGCCGCCGACGGGGTCGACCGCGGCCCAGTCCCCGGTGCACACGACCTTCATCGGGTCATGGGGCACCACGAACTCGGTGTCGGCGCGCACGGTGCCCTCGGGGGCGACCAGATCGCAGTGACCGCGATCGACCCGGACCACCCGCCCGGGCACCAGGCCCTGGGCGGCGTACGGGGCGAAGGCGGCGGCCCAGTCGTCGTCCCAGCCGTAGGGGGCGAGAGCGGACCGGACGTCAAAGGAAGCGGAGGAGGGAGAAGAGGGAGAAGAGGACGGGTTCAGCGGAGTGCTGGACACGATGAGGGACCCCTTACGAAGGGTGAAGGGTGGCCCCGGCGGGCGCGCTCGGCGCGCGGAAGTGGAGAGGTATCAGCCGGAGACCACGGGGGTGGAGTGGATGATCGTCTGAACGCGGGCAGCGCTCGTCACCGTGACAGTCATCGGTCAACACCTCCCTGATCGCACTCGGCCGGCCGCGCGCGGCGGTCGCCGCGCGGGAACAGCAGGACTTTAACTCCGGGCGGGGCGGGACGCCAAAGGGTTTTTTCCGCACCGGTCCGGCGCTCGCCCGGTACCGGTCCGGCGCTCGCTCCAGCGTCGGCCCTCCCGTCCGGACCGGCCCGTGTGGCGGGCCCCTCCGTTCGCTCCTAACGTCGCCTCATGACACCACGACAAAAAACCCATGCCGTATATATCGGATGGAGTGCCGCGGTGGCCGCCGCCCTGGTCGCCGGGCTCGTCGGCGGGCCCGTGTCCGCCTCCGCCGCTCCGCGTTCCCACGCCGTCGGGCCCGGCGGGTCGATCCAGGAGGCGGTCGACGCGGCCCGGCCCGGGGACACGGTGGTGATCGCCCCGGGGCTCTACCGGGAGAGTGTGCGGATCACCAAGGCGCTGACCCTGCGGGGCTCGGGGCCCGGCACGGTGCTCACCCCCGGCACGGCCCGGACCCGGGCGGCGAAGGGCTGTGCCGAGGAGGGGAACGGCATCTGTGTCACCGGCACCGCGGAGCGCGAGCTCGCCGGGGTCTCTGTCCGCTCGCTCACGCTGCGCGGCTACCGCAGGACGGGGCTGTGGGCCTCCCGCACCGACCGGCTCTCCGTCCGCCGGGTGACGTCCGAGGCCAACGGCGTCTGGGGCATCGCCCAGCACCGGTCCGTCCGCTCGGTACTGAAGGGCAACACCGTCCTGGAGAACGGCGACGCGGGCATCTTCGTCGCCAACGCGATCGACGCCGAGGGCGGGGCGACCGACACCGGCGGTACCGAGATCGCGGAGAACCGGGCGGCCGGCAACCGGATCGGCGTCACCGTCCGGCGGGTGCGGAATCTGTCCGTACGGAACAACACCGTCACCGGGAACTGCGCGGGGATGTTCATCGTCGGCGACGAGTCACGGCCCGCGGCGGGCGCGATGACCGTCCGTTCCAACACCGTCGAACGGAACAACCTCTTCTGCCCGGCGACCGAGCGGCTGCCCGCCCTCCAGGGCTCCGGGATCGTCCTCACCGGCTCCGAGGCCACCGTCGTCCGGGACAACCGGGTCCGCGACAACGTGGGCACCTGGCCCATGTCCGGCGGGATCGTCCTGTTCAAGAGCTTCGTCGGCGCGGCCAACACCGACAACGTCATCGAGCGCAACGACGTCACCGGCAACTCGGCGGCCGATCTGATCGACGGCGGCGGCGGTACGGGCAACCGGTTCGCCGACAACGTCTGCGCCACGTCCCGGCCCGGCGGGATGTGCTGAACACCGCGCCCACCGGGCCAGCGGGCCCACCGCGCCCCGGACCCGCGCCCACCGCGAGGAGAGTGAAGGCCGCATGACCACCCTGAGCACCCGACCCGTCCAGACCGTCTCCCTCGACTCCGCCCCGCCCCCGGGGATGCGGCTGCGCGAACTCGCCTTCGGGGCCGCCGGGGCCGCCGCCCTGCGCGCCGCCGCCCGGCTGCGGCTGGCCGACGCGCTCGGCGACATCCCGGCGACCCCCGAGAAGCTGGCCGAGGCCGTCGGCGCCGAACCCCGGCCGCTGCTGCGGCTGCTGCGGGCCCTCGTCTGCCAGGGTGTCTTCGACGAACGGCCGGACGGCACCTTCTGCCACACCGAGATGTCCCGGATGCTGCGCGAGGACGACCCGCACAGTCTGCGGGCCATCGTGCTGTGGTGCACCGAACCCTGGACCTGGGCCGTGTGGCCCCGGCTGGACGAGGCGGCGCGCTCGGGCGGCGGCGTCTTCCAGGAGCTGTTCGGCAAGGGCTTCTTCGACCATCTCCACCAGGACGCCCCGGAGTCCGCCGCCGTCTTCAACCAGGCGATGACGGTCTCCAGCCGGCAGTCCGCCGAGGATGTCGCCGAACTCCTCGACCTCACCGGGGTGCGCTCGGTCGCCGACATCGGCGGCGGCCAGGGCCATGTCCTCGTCAGCCTGCTGGAGCGCCACCCGGAGCTGCGGGGCACCCTGCTGGACCTGCCCGACGTGGTGGCGGGCGCCGACCCGAGGCTGCGGGAGGGCGGCGAGCTGGCGGACCGGATCACGGTGCTCCCCGGCGACTGCCGCCGGGACATCCCCGTCGAGGCCGACCTCTACATCATCAAGAACATCCTGGAGTGGGACGACGACAGCACCCGGGCCACGCTGCGCAACGTGGTGGCCGCGGCCCGGCCCGGCGCCCGGGTGGTGGTGATCGAGAACCTGGTGGACGACACCCCGTCGATGCGGTTCACGACCGCCATGGACCTGCTGCTCCTGCTCAACGTCGGCGGTGCCAAGCACACCCGGGGGAGCATGGTGGAGCGGATGACGGCGGCGGGGCTCGCCCCGGAGGTCATCCGCCCCGTCAACGCCTATCTGCACGCGTTCGAGGCCGTCGTCCCCACCGGCGCCGGGGCCCTTGAGGAGGCCGCCGGGCCCTGAACGCCGACCGCCGTGCCACCGCCCCCGGCCTCTGGGAAGAGTCCGGGGGCGGTGGTGCGCGGGGCTCAGGCGGGGCCGCGCTCCCAGGTGTAGAAGCGGTGGGCCATCGCGTCCCGGGGGCCGCGCCAGGTCTGTGGGTCGTAGGGGCTGACGAACTCGGTCAGCCGCTCGCACAGACCGCGGAACTCCGGGTGGTCGCCCACCCCGGCGATGGCCGGCCCCGGCGGCCGGTCCGCCTCGATGAGGTGCATGTAGACATCGCCGAACTGGAAGAGGCTGCGGCGGCGGACCCCGACGAGACGCGGCAGTTCACCGCCGTCGGAGTCCGCGAAGAGCCGGGCGATGCCCTCGGCCGAGCCCGGTGCCATCCGGGCCACCACGAGGGCCTGGTGTACGGGGGCTGTGGTCATGGTCGCGCTCCCGTCAGTTGGCCGGGGACGGGCTGCGCGGCTCGTCCCGCCGCTGGTGCCGCGCCTCGATCCGGTCCCGGATCAGCGCCATCTGGATCTTGGAGTTGCGGTTGATGTTCTCGGTCATCCAGGCGTCGTCGACGGGGGCCTCCGGCTTCATCGCGAAGTCCTGCCGCCAGTGCATCCGGGTGCCGCCGGGCACCTCGCTGTACTCCCAGTGGATGTCCATGTGCTGGAACGGGCCGGTCTCCACCCGGCGGGCGCGGACCGTGCGGCTCGCCCGGTCGGGGGTGCGCTCGGAGACCCAGCTCCAGATCTTGCCGTTCTCGTCGGGGTGCATGGTCAGCCGGAAGGTGGTCGTGTCGCCCGTGCGGTCCAGCACCTCCACGGAGGCGTACTCGCTGAACAGCCGGGGCCAGTTCGCCAGATCGTTGGTGATCTCCCAGACGACGTCCAGGGGGGCGTTGACGGTGATCTCGTTCTCGGTGTGTCCGGGCACCTCAGGCTCCGCTCTTGGTCAGTGATGAGTTCACGAGGTCGAGGAAGGCCCCGGGGGTGGGGCACTTCTCGGCGTCCACGGGCATGGTGATGCCGTGCCGGTTCTCCAGCGCGGCGACGATGCCGAGCAGGCCCAGCGAGTCCAGGCCGTACTCCTCGAACGAGGTGTCGGGCCGGTCCGCGAGGTCGGTCGGCTCGACCTGTATGCCGGCGTTCTGCCGCATCAGGCCGGCCAGTTCCTCCGGGGTGATGGGCTCAGTCATGCGTTCACTCCTTCTCGGGTGGGGGTGCGGGGGCGCGGTCGGCGGCGCGCAGCACCAGGGCCGCGTTCGACCCCATCAGCCCCCGGCTGAGGACCAGCGCGGTGCGCAGCGGCGCCGGGCGGGCCTTGCCGGTGACGATGTCGAGGTCGTGACAGACGTCGAACACGTTGGGGGTCGGGGGGACGGCGCCGTGTTCCAGGGCGAGGACCGCGGCGGCGGCGTCGAGCACGGGGCCGCCGCAGTACGCCCGTCCGATACCGGTCTTGGGGGCGGTGACCGGCACCCGGCGGCCGTGCGCGCCGAGCGCGTCGGTGAGGGCCAGGGCCTCGGCGCGGTCGGCCGCGGGGACACCGAGGGCGTCGGCGAAGACGACGTCGACCTCCTCGGGGGCGCATCCGGCCTGCCGCAGGGCGCCCTCGACGGCGCGGGCCAGCCCTTCGCGGGAGTCCTCCCAGCGGCCCGCGCCGGTGAAGGTGGCCGCGTGACCGGCGACGACGGCGCGGGGCACGGCGCCGCGCGCGAGGGCCGCGCCCTCCTCCTCGACGACGAGCATCGCCCCGCCCTCGGCGGGGACGAAGCCGCATGCCTCGGAGGTGAAGGGCCGGTAGGCGCGGGCCGGGTCCTCGCAGGTGCTCAGGTCCGCGTAGCCGAGCTGGCAGACCATCGAGTAGGGCGCGAGCGGGGCCTCCGCGGAGCCGACGACGACGGCCGCCGTGCCGCGGGCGATGGACCCGGCGGCGTGGGCGATGGCGTCGAGCCCCCCGGCCTCGTCGCTGCACACCACGGCGCAGGGGCCCTTGAAGCCGCCCCGGATGGAGACCTGGCCGGTGCTGGCGGCGTAGAACCAGGCGATGGACTGGTAGGGGCCGACGAAGCGGGAGCCCCGGCCCCAGAGGTTCTGGAGTTCCCGCTGCCCGAACGCGCCGCCGCCGGAGCCGGAGGCGGTGACCACGCCGATGCCGTAGGGGTCGTCCTGGTAGTCGGCGCGCCCCAGCCGGGCGTCGGCGAGGGCGAGGTCGGCGGCGGCCATGGCGAAGTGGGTGAAGCGGTCGGTCTGCACCAGGAAGCGCTCCTCGACCAGGCTCGCGGGCTCCAGGTCGCGCACCTCGCCGCCGACCCGCAGGGGCAGGTCCCCGCAGCCCTCGCGGGTGATCCGGTCGAGCAGGCAGAGTCCTTCCCGGGTCGCCTTCCAGAACACGTCGGCGCCGATGCCGTTGGGGGCGACGACGCCGATGCCGGTGACGACGGTGCGGCGGCCGGGTCCCCGGGGCATCGGAGCGGGCCTCCGGTTCGACGGGTCGGTCATGGCGCCCTCCCACTGGGTCGGGTCAGCACGACCGCGGACTGGAACCCGCCGAACCCGCTGCCCACGGAGAGCACATGGCGCAGTCTGCGGGGGCGGGCGGTGCGTGGCACGTAGTCCAGGTCGCACTCGGGGTCGGGGGTCTGGTAGTTGGCGGTCGGCGGCACCACCTGGTGGTCCATGGCGAGGACGCAGGCGACGAGTTCGATCGCGCCGATGGCGCCGAGGGAGTGGCCCACCATGGACTTGATGGAGCTCATGGGGGTGCGGTGGGCGTGCGCGCCGAGGGAGCGTTTGACCGCGGCGGTCTCATGGCGGTCGTTCTGCTGGGTGCCGGAGCCGTGGGCGTTGACGTAGTCGATGTCGGTGCGGTCGACGCGGGCGTGGTCCAGGGCGAGGCCGATGGCGCGGGCCATCTCCAGGCCCTCCCGGGTGAGGCCGGTCATGTGGTACGCGTTGCCGAAGGTGGCGTAGCCGCCGATCTCGCAGTGGACGGTGGCGCCGCGGGCGCGGGCGTGTTCCAGCTCCTCCAGGACGAGGACGGCTCCGCCCTCGCCCATGACGAAGCCGTCGCGGTGGGCGTCGAACGGCCGGGAGGCGTGCTCCGGGTCGTCGTTGTTGGGCGAGGTGGCCTTGATGGCGTCGAAGCAGGCCACGGTGATCGGGGATATGGGCGAGTCGGTGGCGCCGGTGACGCAGATGTCGGCGCGGCCCTCCTCGATGGCCTGGAAGGCGTAGCCGACGGCGTCCAGGCCGGAGGTGCAGCCGGTGGAGACGGTCTGCACCGGTCCCCGGGCACCGATCTGTTCGGCCACGGCCGAGGCGAGGGTGGAGGGGGAGAACGCGCGGTGCAGATGGGGGTCGGCCGCCGTGGGGTCGACGTCCCAGCGGGCGCCCCGCCGGGAGACGGCGACATAGTCGTGTTCCAGCCGGGTGGTGCCGCCGACGGCGGTGCCGAGGGAGACCGCGATCCGCCAGGGGTCCTCGGTGCCGGGGTCGAGCCCGGCGTCCCGTATCGCCTCCCGGGCGGCGACCAGCGCGAACTGGATGTAGCGGTCCGCGCGGGCGGTGTCCTCGGGCCCGAGTCCGTGCGCGGCCGGGTCGAAGTCGACCTCGGCGGCGATCCGGGAGCGGAACCCCGTCGGGTCGAAGAGGGTGATGCCGCGCGTGGCCGTGCGGCCCGCGGCGAGCAGTTCCCAGAAGGCCGGGGTGCCGACGCCGCCGGGGGCGACGACGCCGACCCCGGTGACCGCGACCCGGCGTCTCACGACACCACCCCCGAGCGCTGCGGGGGGCTGTCCGCGGCGCCCCCGGCCGGTTCCGCCGTGTCCTCGGTGTTCTCGGCGTTCTCGGTGTTCTCGGTGTTCTCGGTGTCCACATGGCCCAGCTCCGGCCGGGGCGCCAGCGGGCCGAGGTGGAAGACCATCCGGGCCTCGTGGTCGCCGACGTTGCGGAAGCGGTGGCGCACGTTCAGCGGGATCATCAGCCCCTGGTCGGGGCGCATCGGATGGGTGACCCCGTCCAGGTCCACTTCGAGGAGCCCCTGGACCACATAGACGAACTCCTCGGAGTACGGGTGGTAGTGCTCGCCGATGCGCTCCCCGGGCTGCATGATCGCCAGTCCCATGAATCCGCTGGTCGAGCCCACGGCGGTGGGGGTGAGCAGGGCACGCAGATCGCCGCCGCGCCGGGTGTTGGGCCGGGACTCGCTCAGGTCGACGATGCGGGGGCCGGTCGTGGTCATGGTGTTCTTCCTCCAGTGGCGGTGCCGGGGCGGCGCGTCAGGACTCGGGGGCGGCGAGCCGGTCGGTGATCAGTTGCATGTCGGAGCCGGTGACGAAGCGGGCGAGGTCCCGTCGGCCGCCGCGGCCGAGGGCCGCCCCGTCGGCGAGGAGCCGGCCGAGGACGGCCGCCTTGCGGGGGCCCTGGACCCCGAGGGCCAGCTCGGGGTGGTCCTCCAGCGGCCCTTCGACGTCGATGAGCCGGACGACGATGTCGTCGCGGTGGAAGACGGTGCTGCCGGCCACGGGGCCCGCCGGGTCGTCGGCCGCCAGCTCGTCCTGCCGGGAGAGCAGCCGGGCCACGGCGAGGCCGCAGTCCTTCTTGGCGCGGTAGAGGAGGGCGTGCCGGTTGACCTCGTCGGGTCCGCGTCCGTCGGCGCTGACGTGGTGGACGGCGGGGAGCGCGGCGCGGGTGAAGAAGAGCCGGGCCGAGTTGCCGTCGTCGAGGTCCCGGTCCTGCTCCAGATAGGGGTTGATGGCCTCCTCGACGGCCCGTACCTCGGGCTGCCGGGCGACATGGCGCAGGGCGGCCATCAGATCGCCCTGGACCTCGATGGCGCGGACCACCCGGTTGCCGTGCATGAAGAGGGAGGTGCGGCGGAGCCGGGTCTGGTCGTCCACCCGGGCGGACGGCGAGCTGTACCCGGCGAGGATCTTCGCCACGGCCTGCTCGCTGCCGGGCTTGACGGTGAAGGTCAGCGCGTGGCGGACGACTCCGTCACCGACCCGGGGGAAGGGCTGGAGGCCGCCTCTGGGCTGCCGCTGCCGCCCGCCGCCGGGCTCCGGACCGGTCTCGAACGCCTGGCCGGTCTCCCGCAGCACGCTGAACCGCAGCGAGCGGGTGTCCCGGACACAGCTGTGCAGGGGCATGACCGTTCTGACGTGTTCCTCGCTGTTGACCCAGGCGAGGAAGGGGGGCGCGCTCTCCCATTCGCTGGTGATCAGCCACTGGGAGGGGTTCTCGATGGACTGGCAGAGCTGGTCGCTGATGTGGCCCGGCACCGACGCCACATGGTTGCGCATGTGCTCGTAGGCGTCGAGGAACTGCTTCTGGCATCCGTCGTAGAGATCCAGCAGCAGGACGACCCGGAGCCGGGAGCCGTCGAAGGCGGACTGCGCTATACGTTCGGACAACGTCGTCATTCCTCTTCACTCCTTCGCGACCGCGGCGCCGCCTCGGAAAGGGCCCGTCGCCGGTCATCGGTGGAAGCGCCGCCGTGCGCGGTGGTCGGCCGGCGCGGCGGCTGCGGGTGAGCCGCCCGGGGTCCCGGGGCGCTCCCGTGAACCGATCGTGATGCGGCACCACGTGTGGCGCGAGAGATGGGCACCGTACGAGTGAATGGGCGGGGCAAGCGGGCCCATGACGGGCACACAGATTCCATGCAAGGGACCGCTGAGAACGCCAAGAAATCCGAGACCGCCGACCTGAGGGTGCCGATCCTGATCGTGGGCGGGTCCCTGGTGGGCCTGTCCGCCTCGATGTTCCTGAGCCGTCACGGTGTGGGGCATCTGCTGGTGGAGAAGCACGCGGGGACCTCCACGCATCCGCGCGGGCGGGGCATCAACGTCCGCTCGATGGAGCTGTTCCGCCGGGCGGGGGTGGAGCGGGACATCCGCGCGGCGGCGGCCGTGCTGGCGCCGAACCACGGCATCCTCCAGGCCGCCTCGCTGACCGGCGACGACCAGTCGTGGCTGTTCAAGGAGATCGACCCGGGTGGCGGGCTGTCCCGGATCAGCCCCGCGAGCTGGTGTCTGTGCAGCCAGAACGACATCGAACCGGTACTGGCGAAACGTTCCGCCGAGGCGGGTGCCCAGCTCCGGTTCGGTACCGGGCTGCTCTCCTTCACCCAGGACCCGACGGGGGTGAGCGCCCTGGTGGCGGACCGGGCGACCGGGGAGCGGACCACCGTACGGGCGGACTACCTGGTCGCGGCCGACGGTCCGCGCAGCCCCGTGCGGGAGGCCCTGCGCATCGGCCAGAGCGGGTCCGGCGAGCTGTTCCACAATGTGAGCCTGACGTTCACCTCGCGCGGGCTCATCGACATCGTCGGCGACCGGCGTTTCATCGTCTGCTATCTGACGGCGCCGGGCGCGGACGGGGCGCTGCTGCCCGTGGACAACGCCGAGCGGTGGGTGTTCCACGCGCCCTGGCACCCGGAGCGCGGGGAGACGCTGGAGGAGTTCACCGACGAGCGCTGCCGGCAGCACATCCGGCGCGCGGTCGGGGCACCGGACCTGGATGTGGAGATCACCGGGAAGGCCCCGTGGCACGCCGCCGAACGGGTGGCCCGGCGCTATGGCGCGGGCCGGGTGCTGCTGGCCGGGGACGCGGCGCACGAGATGTCCCCGACGGGCGCCTTCGGCTCCAACACCGGCATCCAGGACGCCCACAACCTGGCCTGGAAGCTGGCGGCGGTCCTGAAGGGCTGGGCCGGGCAGGGCCTGATCGACACCTATGGACAGGAGCGGCTGCCGGTGGCGCGGGCGACCGGCGAACGGGCCTCGGCGCGCTCGGCCGAGCACAGCCACCCCGGGTACGCGGCCCCGGTGCTGCCCGGCGGCCCGCGCGGCGGGGTGCTGACCGTCGCGATGGGCTACGGCTATCCGGCGGGCGCCGTCATCGGGGTGGACCCGGCCCGCCCGGTGGTCCCGGACCGGCTCGCGCTGACCGGGGAGCCCGGGACGCGCGCCCCGCATCTGTGGGTGCGCCGGGACGGCGAGCGGCTGTCGACGCTCGATCTGTACGAACGCTCGATGGTGCTGCTGTGCGGTGAGGGGGCGGTGTGGCGCGATGCCGCGCACAAGGCGGCGGCCCGGCTCTCCGTGCCGCTGGACGTGTACGCCGTCGGCGACGGGCCGCTCGCCGATCTGGTGCCGGAGGAGGGGTGCGACTGGACGGCCACCCATGGGACGACGGCGGAGGGCGCGCTGCTGGTCCGCCCGGACGGCTTTGTCGCCTGGCGCTCGCCGGGCGGCGCGCTGGACCCGGAGAAGGCGGTCGAGGAGGCGCTGGCCGACATCCTCAGACTGCGCTAGGGAGTGCCGGGGGGTGGGGGCGCACGGTGGGGGCGGAGGTCACACGCGTGACGAGATTTACCCAAAGGGGTCACGCGGGTGACCTTCGCGTTCTACCGTGCGCGGATGGCCCACCGGTTGCGGGAGGTGTAGAAAGAGGACATGGCCGCACGTTACGGTCGCCCACGCTCGGTTCTGCGGATGCGGACCGTGGCCGGGCAGGTCTTCCTCCTCCAAGTGGTGATCGTGCTGCTGCTCGTCGCGGCGGGCATCGTCGCGCTGGTGCTCCAGGCGCACGCGGACAGCGAACGGGAGGCCGTCCACCGCTCCGAGTCCGTGGCCTCGACCTTCGCCAGCGCACCGGGGGTCGCCGCCGCGCTGCGGAGCCCGGACCCGACGGCGCTGCTCCAGCCCAGCGCCGAGGAGGCCAGGCGGCGCTCCGAGGTCGACTTCATCTCGGTACTGAGCACCGAGGGCATCCGCTACACCCACCCCGCGCCGGACGGGATCGGCAAGAAGTTCATCGGCGACTTCACCCCGGCGCTCCACGGCGAAGTGGTCACCCAGCAGCTCACGGGCTCCATCGGGGAGATCGTCCAGGCGGTGGTCCCCGTCTGGGGACCGGACCGGAAGGTGGTCGGCCTGGTCGCCGCCGGGGTGACGATCTCCAAGGTCAACACGGTCGTGGAGGACCAGTTCCCGCTGCTGTTCGGGGTGAGCGCGGTGGTCCTGCTGCTGACCACCGGCGGCACCGCGCTGGTCACCCGGCGGCTGCGGCGGCAGACCCACGGTCTGGGGCCGGAGGAGATGACCCGGATGTACGAGCACCACGACGCCGTGCTGCACGCGGTGCGCGAAGGGGTGCTCATCGTGGGCGACGGGGGGCGGCTGCTGCTCGTCAACGACGAGGCCCGGCGGCTCCTCGGGCTGCCCGCGGCCGTCGAGGGCCGCCGCGTCGCCGATCTCGGCCTCGACCCGTCGACCGCGCGGCTGCTGGCGTCCGGCCGGGTCGTCACCGACGAGGTGCACCAGGTCGGGGACCGGCTGCTCGCCGTCAACCAGCGTCCCACCGACCGCGACGGCGGCCCGCCCGGCAGTGTGGCCACCCTCCGGGACACCACCGAGCTGCGGGCGCTCACCGGCCGGGCGGACGTGGCCAGGGCCCGGCTCAAACTGCTGTACGACGCGGGGGCCGAGATCGGCACCACCCTCGATGTGCAGCGCACCTGCGAGGAGCTGGCGGGCTTCACCGTGGGCCGGTTCGCCGACTTCGCCACCGTCGACCTGGTGGACGCGGTGCTGCGGGGCGAGGAGCCGCGGGCGACCGGGGCGGGCGAGGAGATGCGGCGGGTCGCGGTGGGCGGGCTCGGCGACGAGACCGCCCACTTCGCCCTCGGCACCACCATCCGCTATCTGACGACGACCCGCATGGGCGCCGGGCTCAACCAGGGCGAGGGCATCCTGGAACGGGAGCTGCCCGCGTACGACGGCTGGCAGCAGCAGTCCCCCGAACGCGCCGCCCGGCTGGTGGCGGCGGGCTTCCACTCGATGATCGCGGTACCGCTGCGGGCGCGCGGGGCGATCCTCGGCGTGGCGATGTTCTGGCGTTCGCAGACACCCGAACCCTTCGAGGAGGAGGACCGCTCCCTCGCCGAGGAGCTGGTGGCCCGCGCCGCGGTCAGCGTCGACAACGCCCGCCGCTACAGCCGCGAGCACACGATGGCGGTGGCGCTCCAGCGCAGTCTGCTGCCCCGGACGCTGCCCGAGCAGAGCGCCCTCGACATCGCCTCCCGCTACCGCCCCGCCCAGGCGGGCGCCGGGGGGCTCGGCGGCGTCGGCGGCGACTGGTTCGACATCATCCCGCTGCCGGGGGCACGGGTGGCGCTCGTGGTGGGCGACGTGGTGGGCCACGGGCTGCACGCGGCGGCCACCATGGGGCGGCTGCGGACGGCGGTGCACAACTTCTCCACGCTGGACCTGCCGCCGGACGAGCTGCTGTGGCACCTGGACGAGCTGGTGGCCCGTCTCGACCAGGACGAGACGGGGAACGGGGCCGAGGCGGGGGTCACCGGCGCGACCTGTCTCTACGCCATCTACGACCCCTCGTCCGGCCGGTGCACGGTGGCGCGCGCGGGCCATCTCCAGCCGCTGGTGCTGCGCCCCGACGGCTCCGCCTTCTTCGCGGAGGTGCCGGGCGGGCCGCCGCTGGGGCTCGGCGGGATGCCGTACGAGACCCTGGACGTGGACCTGCCCGAGGGCAGTTCGCTGGTGCTGTACACGGACGGCTTGGTCGAGGACCGCGAACGGGACATGGACGAGGGGCTCGACCTGCTGCGGCGGACCGTCGGGGGGCATCCGGAGCGCACCCCGGACGAGATCTGCGACGCGGTGCTCGGCGCGCTGCTGCCACAGCGCCCCCGGGACGACGTCGCCCTGCTGGTGGGCCGGGCCCGCAGGCTGGAGTCCGACCGGGTGGCCGAGTGGGACGTCCCGTCGGACCCGTCGGCGGTGGGCGAGGTGCGGTCGGCGGTGACCCGGCGGCTGACCGACTGGGGCATGGGGGAGGAGGCGTTCACGACCGAGCTGATCCTCAGTGAGCTGGTGACCAACGCGATCCGCTACGCCGCGGGCCCGATCCGGGTGCGGCTGATCCGGGACCGTACGCTGATCTGCGAGGTGTCGGACCACAGCAGTACGTCGCCGCATCTGCGGCAGGCGGCGAGCACCGACGAGGGGGGCCGGGGGCTCTTCCTCGTGGCCCAGTTCGCGGACCGCTGGGGGACCCGTTACACCGTGGACGGCAAGGTGATCTGGACGGAGCAGCCGCTCTCGGGACCGGACGCGGAGGCGGGGCCGGAGTCCGGCGCGCAGCCGGGCGCGGGGGTCTGAGCGGCGCGGACGGCGGGGCGGCGTGAGGGACGGGGGCGGCGTGAACGGCACGGATGGCGCGGGCGGTGCGGGCGCTACGGCCCGCGCGGACGGCAGTGTGAGCGGCGCGGGCGGTGCGGACGGTGCGGTGGGCGCGAGCCGCCCGGATGGCGGCGGGGCCCGCGCGGATGCCGGTGCGGGCGGCGCAGGCGGTACGAGCGGTACGGCCCGCGCGGACGGCCGTGCGAACAGCACAGGCAGTGCGGGCGGCGGGGGCGGCGGGGTGCGGGCCCTGTGGATCGGCGGGCCGCCCGCGGCGGGCAAGACCACGGTGGCGAGGCTGCTGGCGCGCCGCCGCGGGCTGCGCCGGTACAGCGCGGACGCGCACACCTGGAGCCACCGGGACCGGGCCCTCGCGGCGGGACATCCGGCCGCCGTGCGCTGGGAGGCGCTGCCCCGGGCCGAGCGGTGGGCCGCGCCGCCCGCCGAGCTGCTGGCCATGTCGCTGCACCACGAGCGCGGCCCGATGGTCGCCGACGACGTCCGGGCGCTGCCGGCCGCGCCGCCCGCGGTGGTCGAGGGCACCCCCGTCACGCCGTCGGTCGCGGGGGTCGGCCGACACGCGCTCTGGCTGCTGCCGACCCGCCGGGTCCAGCGGGAACGGCTGGCCGAACGGGGCCTGGACCCGGGGCCGCTGGCCCTGTACGCGCAACTCGTCGACACCATCGAGGACGAGGTGGAACGGTACGGGGGCGCGGTGCTGCGGGTCGACGGCCGCCGCAGTGTCGAGGAGACCCTGGCCGAGGTCGAGCGCCACTTCGGCGACGCCCTGGCGGCGGGCGCCGCCTCCGCCGAGGAGCGCGGGGCGCTGCTGCGGTACGCGAACGGCGCCCTCGCGGAGCAGTACCGCGCCTTCGCCGCCCGGCCGTGGGCGCCGGGCGACGCGACGGCGACGGTGCTCGGCTTCGCCTGCGAGTGCGGCGCCCCGGCCTGCGCGGCGGACGTCCCCCTGTCCGTCCGCGCCTACGGCACCGGCCCGGCGCTGGCCCCGGGCCACCGCGCACCGCAGCGGTGACGACGGCGCACCCGCCGGTCAGGGGGCGAGCAGCCGGGTGCCGCAGTGGAGGTTCCAGCGGCCCGCGCGGGAGGTCAGGCCGGTGAGGGTCAGCGGGGCCGGGTCCAGGCGCCAGAAGACGGCGGCGGGCAGGTCCAGGGCGTGGACGAGGAGGGCGCGGACGACGGCGGGGTCGACCACCGCGAGGAGGCGTCCGCCGCCGGGGGGCAGCGCGTCCAGCCAGGTCCCGGCACGGGCGATCAGGGCGGTGAGGGGGTCGCCGCCGTGCGGGGCGGCCGACGGGTCGCTCAACCAGCGGGCCACGCCCTCGGGTTCGGCCGCGCTCACCTCCGCGAGGGTCCGGCCCTGCCAGCGGCCCATCCCCCAGTCCGCGAGCGCGGGCACCGGCTCCGCCGCGAGCCCCAGCGCCTCGGCGGTCTCCCGGCACCGCAGGGAGGGCCCGGCGAGGGCCCGTCCGGCGGGCGGCAGGGCACCGGCCGCCGCCCGGGCGGCGGCCGAACCCGCCGGGTCCAGCGGGACGTCCGCCGCGAACCGGGCCTCCCGCAGTGCCGCGTTCACCGCCGGGGTGATCAACGCCAGTCGTAGAGTTCCCGCCGCCTTCGCCGTCATCGCCGTTTCCCCCGCCGTACGTAGTGTTTTCGGCCACGGCGCACCGTGGCGGCGCCCGCCCGCACACGATACGGTCACGTGTACATGACGAGATGACGGAAGTCCGGTGGGAATCCGGCACGGTCGCGCCACTGTGTCCACCCCGTACGCGGGGCGGGGGAGTCAGACCCGGTGTCTCGTCCCAGCGCACCGCACCAGGCACCACGATCGGGACGCGTGTTCCCCAGGAGGTTCCACCATGGCCCAGACCACCGCTCCGGCCCCTGCCGCGGCACCGGCCATCACCCCCATATCGCTCAGGGAGATCGCCCCCTGGGCCGCCTTCTTCGGCGTACTGATGCTGATCCTGCTCTACTTCGTCGGCGCGGAGCAGGGCGCCACCGCCGTGTTCGCGGGCGATACCGTCCATGAGTGGGTCCACGACGGACGCCACCTGCTCGGCTTCCCCTGCCACTGAACCCGGGGGAACCACACCTTCATGAACTCCACATCTGTCCGGGCCCTGCTGGTGCGCGGCATGCTCGCCGGGCTGGTCGCGGGAGCCGCCGCCCTGCTGGTGGCGTACTTCCTCGGCGAGGGCCCGGTGGACGCGGCGATCGCCTTCGAGGAGGCGAACAGCCATGAGCACGGCGGCGACGCGCCGGTCAGCCGGGCCGTGCAGGCCACGGCGGGGCTCGCGACCGGGGTCCTGGTCTTCGGTGTCGCGATCGGCGGCATCGCGGCCCTCGCCCACTGCGTCGCCCTCGGCCGGATCGGCCGCTTCGGGCCGCGTGCCACGGCCGCGCTGGTGGCGCTGGGCGCGCTGGTCACGGTGTACGTGGTGCCGTATCTGAAGTACCCGCCGAACCCGCCGGCCGTCGGCGACCCGGGCACCATCGGCCAACGCACCGCGCTCTACTTCCTGATGGTCGTGCTCAGTGTGCTGCTCGCGGTCGCGGCGGTGCTGCTGGGGCAGCGGCTGGCGCCGGGCCTCGGGAACGGGAACGCGGCGGTGGCGGCAGTGGCCGCCTTCGTCGTGGCGGTGGGGCTGGCGTTCGCGTTCCTGCCCTCCTTCGACGAGGTGCCGAAGGGGTTCCCGGCCACGGTGGTCTGGGAGTTCCGGCTGGCGACGCTCGCCGTCCACACCACGCTGTGGGCGGTGTACGGGCTGGTCTTCGGCCTGCTGGCGGAGCGGCTGCTCACCCCGGGCACGGCGGCTTCCGCGTCCGGCCGCGGCGGCGCGCGGACACCCGCCGCCCGACGCTGACCCGACGCCGACCCGACGTCGACCCGGTGTGCCGGGTACGCCCGCCCCGCCCGGGGCCCATGGTTTCCGGGCGGGGCGGGCGTCCGTTTCCTTCAAGACCCCCGGCGCGGGCCCGGCCTAGGTTGGGCCCATGACTCCACAGCTCGACGCCATCGGCATCGTCACCTCCGATCTGCCCGCATCGCTCGCCTTCTACCGCCGTCTCGGCCTGGACATCCCGGCCGGGGCGGAGTCCGCCCCGCATGTCGAGGTGACCCTGCCGGGCGGGACACGGGTCCTGTGGGACACGGAGGAGACCGTCCGCTCCTTCGACCCGTCCTGGACCCGCCCCGAGGGCGGCGACCGCACCGCCCTCGCCTTCCGCTGCGCGGACCCCGCCGAGGTGGACGCGGTCTACGCCGGCCTGACCGCCGCCGGTCACCGGGGCCATCTGGCCCCGTGGGACGCCGCGTGGGGACAGCGCTACGCGGTCGTCCTGGACCCGGACGGCCTGGGCGTCCAGCTCTTCGCGAACACCGAGGCGTAGCCCGTGCGCCCGCCGCCCCACCGGGATCGGGTGCGCCTCTGGCCCTTGGGCCCGGGGCACGGGCGGCGGGCTCCCGCTCCCGCTCCCGCGAACGGGCTGTACCAGGAGCATACGAAGGCGCCCCCGCGAGCAGGCGATGGCACCGGCCACGCGCGGGGAGGCAGGGGAATCGCCCCCGGCGGAGCAGGTGGGGAGACCTCCGCGCACGGACTCCCTCCCCGCCCGGGGCACAGCGGATACCGGCACCACACACCCAGCGGCGTGCGGAGGATGCCGCCTCCCGCGCCCAGGGGGTGCGGAGAATCGCCCCCACGCGAGGGAGGGCCCCGGCACACAGGCACTCGCACTCGCACTCGCCCGTCGGCACTCCCCCGCGAGCGGAAGGTGCCCCGGCCCTCGCTCAAGCGCCCGGCGAACCCCCGCCCGGGGCACATCTGGAAGTCACCCCCGGCGGAACGCGAGAGAAGTGCCCCGCACCCGGGGCGCGCGGGCAAAGTGCCCCCGGCCGGGCCCCGTTCACGGGTCAGGCAAGGCCGCGGTGGCGGGACCACTCCGAGAGGGTCATGCCGCCGAGCGCCCGCATCTCCCGGGCGAGATGGGCCTGGTCGGCACAGCCCGCCGTGGCCGCGGCGGTGGCGTACGGGGCGCCCCGGTGGATCAGGGTGAGGGCCCGTTGGAGGCGCAGGACACGGGCCAGGGTCTTGGGCCCGTAGCCGAAGGCGTGCAGTGAGCGGCGGTGCAGGCGTCGGGCGCCGAGTCCGGTGCTCTCGGCGACGGCGGCGACGGTGGAGCCCGCCGCGAGGGCCCGTACCACCTCGGCCGTCAGCGGGTCGGGCGGACGCGGCGCGTCGGCCGCCGCGCGCAGGGCGATCCGTTCCAGCTCGGCGACGGGGTCGAAGGCGGCGTCGAGCCGGGCGACGAGGGCGCGGGCCGCCGCGTCCCCCCAAAGGGCCGCCCAGGGCACCCGCCGGTCCCGCAGCTCGTGGGCCGGGACGCCGAGCACGGCGGGCGCGGTCCCGGGCGCGAACCGCACCCCCGCCCAGCGGATGCCGGGCGGTCGCCCGTCCCCGTGCTGCGCCCGCGTGTCCGGCCCGGCGACCAGCAGCTCACCGGGGGTCCAGAGGATGTCCACGCACCCGTCGGGCAGCACCGGACCGCCGTCGCTCCGGACCACTTCCCAGACCACCGCCCCCGGCAGCCGCGACACCCGTTCCCTGTACACGCGGTGAGGCTATCCGGGTGGCGCGCCCGCGCCCGCGCGGGGGCCGGTCGGGTGATTCCGCCGAGGACCACCCGTTCGGCCGTACACACCACCGCCCCCGGCGGCGGAAGCGCACGGGGGCGGAACGGGGTCAGTCCCCCGGCGGGCCCGGCGGGCCCTGGTGGCCGTTGGGCGGGGTCTTCGGGTGGTGGGCCCGGTGGGTGTGGAGGCGGGACCTGATGTCCTCCGGCGGCAGGAAGCGGGACCAGCGCTCCGGGAACTCGGACGGCATCTCCCCGTCCCCGCCCACGCTGTCGTCCTCGTCCCAGTCGTCCCCTTCCTCGTCCGGACTGCCCTCCATCTCCTCGAAGATCCGCGCGGCGCGCGCCCGCGCCAGCACCTCCGCCGCCTCGGCGGCCCTGCGGCGATCCCCCTCGGCACGGGCCGCCGCGGTGGCCACGGAGGGCCAGACGCGGTCGATCGCCGCGTTCACGGCCGCTCCGACGAGGATCGCGAAGGCCGAGATCCCGATCCACAGCAGCACCGCGATCGGTGCCGCCAGGGAGCCGTAGATGGTGGGCCCCTCCACGGTGCTGACGAGGTAGATCCGCAGCAGGAAGCTGCCGAGGACCCACATCCCGAGCGCCACCAGCGCCCCGGGCACGTCCTCGATCCACGGGGAGCGCACCGGCACGGAGACGTGGTAGAGCGTGGTCAGGAAGGCGACCGAGAGCAGGATCACCACCGGCCAGTACAGGACCGTGACCAGCGTCGTGCCCCAGGGGACCCACTCCACCACCCGGTCGGGCCCGACCACCGCGAGCGGCAGCACCACCGCCCCGATCACCAGGGCGATCAGATAGAGCAGAAAGGCCAGCAGCCGGGTGGCCACGATCCCCCGCCGCCCGTCGAGCCCGTACATGACGGTGATGGTGTCGATGAAGACGTTCACCGCGCGCGAGCCCGACCAGAGGGCGATGGCGAAGCCGATGGAGATCAGATCCGGCCGTCCGCCATGGGTGACGTCCTCCAGCAGCGGGCGGGCGACGTCGTTGACGCCGCGTTCGGAGAGCACCGTACCGGCCGCGTTGAGGATGTTCTGCTCGATGGAGGCGACGGTGGTGGTGTTGGTCCAGTCGTCTATGTAGCCGAGGAGCCCGAGCAGACCGAGCATCAGAGGCGGCAGGGACAGCAGGGTGAAGAACGCCGCCTCGGCCGCCAGCCCCAGGATGCGGTACTCGATGCACGAGTTGACCGTGTCCTTGAGCAGCAACCAGGTCATCTTCCGTTTGGAGACGTTCCGGTAGAGGACCCTGGCCCGGTGGAGTCGGCCCGATGGCCGCTCAGGTGTTTCATTTGCTGCCTGCACCTCCATACCGTATCGGGCATGGCAGCAAGCACTCACACAGTGACCAACCAGGCTCCGCCCCTGGTGGGATACGACGTCTTCACCGCCGACCGGGCTCTGGCCGAGGCCGTGGAGCGGCATGTTCCGGCGGAGTCGGCCGCGGTCGCCGCGGCGGAGCTGTCGGCCCTGGGCCGGACGGCCGGTTCCGCCGAGGCGCAGGAGTGGGGCGCGCTCGCGAACGAGTACCCCCCGCGGCTGCGGACGCACGACCGGTACGGCAACCGGATCGACGAGGTCGAGTTCCACCCGGCGTGGCACCGGCTGCTCGGCCACGCGGTCCGGGCCGGGCTGACCGACGCCTGGGGCAGGCCGTCCGGGCATGTCCGGCGGGCCGCCGGGTTCCTGGTGTGGACCCAGGCGGAGGCCGGGCACGGCTGTCCGCTGTCGATGACCCACGCCGCCGTACCGGCGCTGCGGACGGACCCGGAGCTGGCGGCCGAGTGGGAGCCCCGGCTGACCGCGCACACGTACGACGGCACCCTCGCCGTCCCCGCGTCGAAGCCGGGCAATCTCTTCGGCATGGGCATGACCGAGAAGCAGGGCGGCAGCGATGTACGGGCCAACACCACGGCCGCGACCCCGCTGGCGGCGGCCGGGGAGTACGTCCTCACGGGGCACAAGTGGTTCTGCTCGGCGCCCATGTCCGACGGCTTCCTGGTGCTCGCCCAGGCCCCCGGCGGGCTGACCTGTTTCCTGGTGCCCCGGGTGCTCCCCGACGGCGGCCGGAACGTCTTCCGGCTCCAGCGGCTCAAGGACAAGCTGGGCAACCGCTCCAACGCCTCCGCCGAGGTGGAGTTCGAGGGCACCTGGGCCCGCCGGGTCGGCGAGGAGGGCCGGGGGGTGCGGACCATCATCGAGATGGTGGCGGCGACCCGGCTGGACTGTGTGATCGGCTCCGCCGCGCTGATGCGGCAGGCGGTCGCGCGGGCGATCCACCACACCGCCCACCGCGGCGCCTTCGGCGGGCTCCTGATCGACAAGCCGCTGATGCGCAACGTCCTGGCGGATCTGGCGCTGGAGTCGGAGGCGGCGACCGCCCTCGGTATCCGGCTGGCCGCCGCGTACGACGCCGGGACGGAGGCCGAGCGGGCGTTCGCCCGGATCGCGGTGCCCGCCGCCAAGTACTGGGTGACCAAGCGGTGCGCCCCGACCGCGGCCGAGGCGCTGGAGTGCCTGGGCGGCAACGGCTATGTCGAGGAGTCGGGCATGCCCCGGCTGCTGCGCGAGGCGCCGCTCAACTCGATCTGGGAGGGCTCGGGCAATGTCCAGGCCCTCGACGTGCTGCGGGCGCTCCAGCGGGAGCCCGCGGCGCTGAACGCGTTCCTCCAGGAGGTGGGGCTGGCACGGGGCGCCGACCACCGGCTGGACGGCGCCATCAAGGGGCTGCTGACGGAGCTGGCCGACCTGGACGGGATCGAGGCACGGGCACGGCGGCTGGTGGAGCGGATGGCGCTGGTGCTCCAGGGCTCCCTGCTCGTCCGGTACGCCCCGCCGGAGGTCGCGGACGCGTTCTGCGCCTCCCGGCTGGGCGGCGACCGGGGCGCCGCCTTCGGCACCCTGCCGCACACCCTGGCCCTCCGAGCGGTGGTGGAACGGGCCCGGCCCGTGCACTGAGCGGCACCCGGACGACGCCCCGGGGCCGGGCGTGCTCCGGCCGTGGGGCGAGCGGGCCGAAGGGGTGCCACCCGGGCCCCTGGGGCGAGTGGACGACCGCCCGGCCCCTCCCGGGCCGAAGGGGGTACCCCGCCCCTGCGTGGACGTCCTCCCGCACCCCGATCCCCGCGTGGACGGACTGCCTCCGCCCCGGGCCGAGCGAGCCCATACCCGCCCCCGGGCCGGGCGATCGCCTCCGTCCCGGGGCGGTTCCCCCAGGACGAGTGGACTCTCGCCCTCTGCCCCTGCCCCGTCCCTGTGCGGGCGTTGGCGCCGGCCCTGCGGCGAGTGGGCCATCGGGGCGCGTGGCCGCCGAAAGCGGAGAGCACACGCCCGTCTGTTGGGCTGGACGTCCGCCTTGGCCCTGCGGCGAGTGAGCCGCAGGGGTGCCGCAGGCGCCGAGAGCGAAGAGCACGCGCAGACCCCTGAGACGACCCTTTGCCCCGCCCCGGGGGGAGTGAGCCGTGGGGACGCGTGGCTGCCGGGGGCGGAGAGCGCCCCCGGCCCTTGGGCCGGGCGATTGCCTCGACCTTGCGGCGGGTGAGCCGAAGGGGTGCCGCAGGTGCCGAAAGCGGAGAGCGCCCGCCCGTCTGTTGGACCGGGTGATTGCCCTCGCCCCGGGGCGAGTGGGCCATCGGGGCGCGTGGCCGCCGAAAGCGAAGAGCGTGCCCCCGCCCCTTGGGCCGGGCGTTTGCCTCGACCCCGCGGCGGGTGAGCCGAAGGGGTGCCGCGGGTGCCGGAAGTGGAGGACGCCTGGCCGCCTCCTGGGCCGGGCGTTGCCTCCACCCCGGGGCGAGTGAGCCGAAGGGGTGCCGCGGGTGCCGAAAGTGGAGAGCGCGCGCAGGCCGTGAGGAACGAGCGGCCGAGCACGGTCGACCGTCGGCGCACGCTTCAGCACCCCGGAGGCGAACCGAGCCACAAAAAAAGAGGCATGATCGTGGCGGACGGGGCGGGCCCGCGTCGCCGGTGCGGCGGTCAGGGCCAGGGGTGGTGCCGCGCCGACACGGCACCACCCCTCGCGCTGTTCACTCTCGTACGGAAGCAGACCCCGCGCGAGGGTTGCAGGGGGTTGCAGCGACCGGCGGGGGCCGGTCGGGTTGCCCCCGGTGCCCTGGTGCCGCACGACCGCGCAGGAGGAACCCCGCGTGCCGACCACACCCCTCGATCCGCCGGACGCCGTCCCCCTGGACCCGGCGGAGACCGACCGTCTGCTGACGCGGGTGGGGGCGCAGCCGCCGGGCGACGGGCGGCCGGCCGCCGGTCCGCGGGCGGAGATCGCGGAGTCCTGGCGGCGGCTGCTGCGCCACGGTCTGGACCCGGGCCGTGAGCCGCGGGCGGGGCTGCTGTCGCGGGACGAGTTGGAGCGGCGGCGGCAGGACTCGCCGCTGGGGGAGGTGCTGGATGTCCTGCGGGCGGGTCTGGTGTCGGCGTCCGACGCCGCACGACTGATCATGGTGGTCGCGGACGCCGAGGGCCGGATGCTGTGGCGCGAGGGTGAGGCGACCGTCCGGCGCAAGGCCGACGCCCATGGCTTCGTCCCGGGCGCGGACCTCAACGAGGAGTGGATCGGCACCAATGGGGTGGGCACCGCGCTGATCACCGGGCGGCCGATCCATGTGCACGCGACCGAGCACTTCCTGGCCGCCCATCGCACCTGGACCTGCGCGGGCGCGCCGGTGGTCGATCCCCGGGACGGCCGCCCGCTGGGGGTGGTCAATGTCAGCGGGCCGCTGGCCACCGTGCATCCGACGATGCTGGCGCTGGTCACGTCGGTGGCCCGGCTGGCCGAGGCGGAGCTGCGCCGGCACCATTTCGCCGCGCTGGAGCGGCTGCGGTCCAGCGCGGCGCCGCTGCTGGGGCGGATGGGCGGCCGGGCGCTCGCGGTGGACGGCGACGGCTGGACGGCGGCGGTGATCGGGATGCCGCCGCCGGACCGGCTGGCCCTGCCGAAGCCGCCTCCGGACGGCCGGGTGTGGCTGCCCGCGCTCGGCATGTGCGCGATGGAGCCGCTGCCCGGGGGCTGGCTGCTGCGGCCGGAGGAGGCGGCGGACCCCGGGGGGTGCGCCCCCCGGGTGCTGCTGGACCTCAGCCGGGCGCACCGGCCCTCGGTGACGGTGCGCGGGGAGGAGGGGAGCTGGACGTACGAGCCGAGCCCCCGCCATGCCGAGCTGTTGTGCGCGCTGGCCCGGCATCCGGGGGGCCGGAGCGCGGCCGAGCTGGCGGCGGATCTCTTCGCCGACCCGAGCCGTACGGTGACGGTCCGGGCGGAGTTCTCCCGGCTGCGGCGGCATCTGGCGCCGGTGCTGGCGAGCCGCCCGTACCGGTTCGCGGACGGGGTGGAGGTGGAGGTGATCCCTCCGGCGCCGGGTGCCTTCCCGGGGGCTCCGACGGCTGCCGGGCCCGGGGTGTGCCCGGGCGCGGTGGAGACCGGGTCCGAGGCGGCCGGGGGGTGCCGGGGAGTGCGGGCCGCCGTGGAGACGGGCCCTGAGGTGCCCCCGGCACCGGCCCGGCTTGGGGGCGAGCAGCCGGGCGTGCTTCCCTGACCTGTATGAGCATCGCTGTGACCACGTGGTCCCTGGAGCAGACGTCCCCCGCCGATCTGCGGCCCGCCGCCGTGCCCGAGGGCGATATCCGGATCGTCCGCTCCGAGGTGCCTTCGCCGGAGTTCAGCCGTTTCCTGTATCGCGCGGTCGGCGGGGATGTCCGCTGGACGGACCGGCTGGGGATGACCTACGCGCAGTGGGAGGAGACGCTGGGCCGGCCGGGCACCGAGACCTGGGTGGCGTACGACCGCGGGACCCCGGCGGGGTACGCGGAGCTCCAGGCGCAGGACGAGGGCGTGGTGGAGATCGTCTACTTCGGGCTCATGCCCGCCTTCCGCGGTCGCCGGATCGGCGGCCATCTGCTCTCGTACGCGACGGCCAGGGCCTGGGACCTCGCCGAGCGGTGGCCCGATCTGCCGTCCACCAAGCGGGTGTGGGTGCACACCTGCTCGCTCGACGGTCCGCACGCGATGGCCAACTACGAGCGGCGCGGCTTCGCCCTCTTCGACACCTCGGTGGCCGATGAGCCGGTCCGGGAGACCCCCGGCCCCTGGCGCGGCGCGCACCCGGCGGCCCCTGGCCGGTAATCGACGGTACAAAGGCCGGGGCGGCGGCGCGTTCCCGCCCCGGCCTTCCTCGCACCCGGCCGCCGGATTCCGGCCCGTTCGGCTGTCGAGCCGCCGGTCAGAGCGGCACGGGCGGCCGGTCGGACCGTGGGACCTCCCCATCACCATCTCACGATGCGAGCCAACACTGTCCGAGATATGGATAACGGTGGACTGGTGTCCGATCCCCATGACAGGCTTCCGTCATGTCTGAAGCTGGAATTGCCTTGGTGAGTCGGCGGCACGTCGATCTCGTCCGCGTGTCCAGCGCCATCTGTCCCGCCTGCTGACAGCTCAGCACCGCCGCGCCCTCAGCCTCCCGGCTCCCGCTCTTCCGCAGTTCTCCGCAGCGTCGCCCAACTGCGTTCCCGTACGAGCCGTTTCGCGTCCATTTGGACACCTGCCCGGCGCACCGTCGCGCTCTTTCCACGTGTGCGCAGCTCAGAGCCGCCCTCCTGCCCGTCTCGAAGGACACATCACCATGGCCGCCACCCCCGACAAGCCCGCCCCCGCCGCGTCCCGCCGCAGAACCGGACGACACCGCGGCGAGGGACAGTGGGCCGTTGGCCATATGACGCCCCTCAACGCCAACGAGCAGACCAAGAAGGACGACGACGGTCTCAATGTACGGACACGTATTGAGACGATCTACGCCAAGCGCGGCTTCGACTCCATCGACGGAGCCGATCTGCGCGGACGCATGCGCTGGTGGGGTCTGTACACCCAGCGCAAGCCCGGGATCGACGGCGGCAAGACCGCGATCCTGGAGCCGGAGGAGCTGGACGACGAGTACTTCATGCTCCGGGTCCGGATCGACGGCGGCCGGCTGACGACCCAGCAGCTCCGGGTGATCGGTGAGATCTCCCAGGAGTTCGCGCGCGGCACCGCCGACATCACCGACCGGCAGAACGTCCAGTACCACTGGATTCGTATCGAGGACGTCCCCGAGATCTGGCGGCGGCTGGAGGCCGTGGGACTCTCCACCACCGAGGCGTGCGGCGACACGCCCCGGGTGATCCTCGGCTCCCCCGTCGCGGGCATCGCCGAGGACGAGATCATCGACGGCACCCCCGCGATCGACGAGATCTACCGCCGGATCGTCGGCAACAAGGACTTCTCCAACCTGCCCCGCAAGTTCAAGTCCGCAATCTCCGGCTCGCCGCTGCTCGATGTGGCGCACGAGATCAACGACATCGCCTTCGTCGGGGTGAACCACCCCGAGCACGGGCCGGGCTTCGATGTCTGGGTCGGCGGCGGGCTCTCCACCAACCCCAAGATCGGGGTGCGGCTGGGGGCCTGGGTCGCGCTGGAGGACGTCCCCGATGTCTACGAGGGTGTCATCTCGGTCTTCCGCGACTACGGCTACCGGCGGCTGCGCAACCGCGCCCGGCTCAAGTTCCTCGTCGCCGACTGGGGGGCGGAGAAGTTCCGCCAGGTGCTCGAAGAGCAGTACCTGCTGCGGAAGCTGGCCGACGGGCCCGCGCCCGAGCAGCCCGTCCAGCGCTGGCGCGACCATGTCGGGGTGCACCGGCAGCGGGACGGCCGCTACTACGTCGGCTTCGCCCCGCGCGTCGGACGGGTCGACGGAGCCACGCTCAGCAAGATCGCGGAGCTGGCCGAGGCCCATGGCTCGGGCCGTCTGCGCACCACGGCCGAGCAGAAGATGCTCGTTCTCGACATCGAGGAGTCCCAGGTCGAGCCGCTGGTCGCCGGGCTTGAGGCGCTGGATCTGCGGGTCACCCCCTCCCCCTTCCGGCGCGGCACGATGGCCTGCACCGGTATCGAGTTCTGCAAGCTGGCGATCGTCGAGACCAAGGGCCGGGGGGCCTCGCTCATCGACGAGCTGGAGCGCCGTCTCCCGGACTTCGACGAACCGCTCACCATCAACATCAACGGCTGCCCCAACGCCTGCGCCCGTATCCAGGTGGCGGACATCGGTCTCAAGGGGCAGCTCGTCCTGGACGACGAGGGCCGGCAGGTCGAGGGCTACCAGGTCCATCTGGGCGGCGCGCTCGGTCTGGAGCCGGGCTTCGGCCGCAAGGTGCGCGGTCTGAAGGTCACCTCCGACGAACTGCCCGACTATGTCGAGCGGGTGGTGCGCCGCTTCGAGGCCGAGCGCGAGGACGGCGAGCGTTTCGCGGTGTGGGCGGCGCGCGCCTCCGAGGAGGCGCTCTCGTGAGCGTCGCACACGCGGCCAGCAAGCCGCGGACAACGACGGAAGCCGCACCTCCGCGCCGCGTGGCCGGAGAAGCGAACAGAGCGACCGCGAGCGCCGCACACACGGCCACCGCGCCGCGGACGACGAAGGCCGTGGGCGGCGAGGCGTATGGAGCAGAGGTGGCGCGGCCATGAGTGAGCGAGCCGCCCCGTTCTACTGCCCCTACTGCGGCGACGAGGATCTGCGCCCCAGTGAGGAGGGCCACGGCGCCTGGGAGTGCGCCGCCTGCAATCGGGCGTTCCGGCTGAAGTTCCTCGGGCTGCTGGCCCGGGGGGTCGCCCGCGCCGAGGTCACGGAGGAGGGGATATGACGGTCGTGTCGCCCGAGCAGCACCGCGCTCTCGCCGAGCGCGCCGGGCGGGAGCTGGAGGACGCCCCCGCCCTGGAGATCCTCTCGTGGGCCGCGAAGACCTTCGGCCCCCGGTTCTGTGTCACCTCCTCCATGGAGGACGCGGTGGTCGCCCATCTCGCCTCCCGGGCCTTCCCGGGCGTCGATGTCGTCTTCCTCGACACGGGCTACCACTTCCCCGAGACCATCGGCACCCGGGACGCGGTCGAGGCCGTGATGGACGTCCGGGTGATCACACTGACCCCCCGTCGGTCCGTCGCCGAGCAGGACGCCGAGCACGGGCCGCGGCTCCACGACCGGGACCCCGACCTGTGCTGCGCGCTGCGCAAGGTCAAGCCGCTGGAGGAGGGGCTCACCGGCTATGACGCCTGGGCGACCGGGCTGCGCAGGGACGAGTCCCCGACCCGGGCGAACACCCCGGTCGTCGGCTGGGACGAGCGCCGGGGCAAGGTGAAGGTCTCCCCCATCGCGCGCTGGACCCAGGACGACGTGGACGCCTATGTCGCCGAGCACGGCGTCCTCACCAATCCCCTGCTCATGGACGGCTACACCTCCGTGGGCTGCGCCCCCTGCACCCGTCAGGTGCTGGCGGGCGAGGACGCGCGGGCCGGGCGCTGGGCCGGGCGCGGCAAGACGGAATGCGGACTGCACGGATGACCACACAGGCGCGCGAGCGCGCGAAGGAGCGGGAGACCCACGTGACCGGTGCCA
Organism: Streptomyces clavuligerus; assembly: GCF_005519465.1. Classification (NCBI taxonomy): domain Bacteria; kingdom Bacillati; phylum Actinomycetota; class Actinomycetes; order Kitasatosporales; family Streptomycetaceae; genus Streptomyces; species Streptomyces clavuligerus. Next base: position 1,005,110 of record NZ_CP027858.1, read on the forward strand.
CCATCTGGCTCACCGGACTGCCGAGCGCAGGGAAGACGACGATCGCCCGGGCGCTGGCGGAGCGGCTGGCGGCCGAGGGCCGCAGGACCGAGGTGCTGGACGGCGACGAGATCCGGGAATTCCTCTCCGCGGGGCTCGGCTTCGACCGCCGGGACCGGGACACCAATGTCCAGCGGATCGGTTTTGTGGCCGAGCTGCTGGCGTCCCACGGGGTCCTCGTCCTCGTCCCGGTGATCGCTCCGTACGCCGACAGCCGGGAGTCCGTGCGCGAGCGGCACGCCGCCGAGGGCACCCCGTATGTCGAGGTGCATGTGGCGACCCCGGTCGAGGTGTGCTCCGAGCGGGATGTGAAGGGGCTCTACGCCCGGCAGGCCGCCGGTGAGATCAGCGGGCTGACCGGGGTGGACGACCCGTATGAGGCGCCCGTCTCGCCGGATCTGCGGATCGAGTCCCAGGACCAGAGTGTCGAGGAGTCCGCCGGGGCGCTGTACGCGCTCCTCGCCGAGAGGGGCGTTCTGTGAGCGAGGACCGGCACAGCACCACGGCCGTGGCGGGAGGCCAGGGCGCGGCGGGAGCGGGGGCCCAGCAGCCGGAGGCGGACTCCCCGTTCGCGCTCTCGCACCTGGACGCGCTCGAATCGGAGGCGGTGCACATCTTCCGCGAGGTGGCGGGCGAGTTCGAGCGGCCGGTGATCCTCTTCTCCGGCGGCAAGGACTCCATCGTCATGCTGCATCTCGCGCTCAAGGCGTTCGCGCCCGCCGCGATCCCGTTCTCGCTGCTGCATGTGGACACGGGGCACAACTTCCCCGAGGTCCTGGAGTACCGGGACCGTACGGTCGCCCGGCACGGGCTGCGGCTGCGCATCGCCTCCGTGCAGGAGTACATCGACGCGGGCACGCTGCGGGAGCGCCCCGACGGCACCCGCAATCCGCTCCAGACGGTGCCGCTGACGGACGCGATCCAGGAGCACCGCTTCGACGCGGTCTTCGGCGGCGGGCGCCGTGACGAGGAGAAGGCGCGCGCCAAGGAGCGGGTGTTCTCCCTGCGGGACGAGTTCTCCCAGTGGGACCCGCGCCGTCAGCGGCCCGAGCTGTGGCAGCTCTACAACGGGCGCCACGCGCCCGGCGAGCATGTCCGCGTCTTCCCGCTCTCCAACTGGACCGAGCTGGATGTGTGGCAGTACATCGCGCGTGAGTCGATCGAGCTGCCGGAGATCTACTTCGCGCACGAGCGCGAGGTGTTCTCCCGCAGCGGGATGTGGCTGACCGCCGGTGACTGGGGCGGCCCCCGGGAGTCCGAGCCGGTGCAGACCCGCACCGTCCGCTACCGCACGGTCGGCGACATGTCGTGCACCGGTGCCGTCGACTCCGACGCCACCACACTCGACGCGGTGATCGCCGAGATCGCCGCCTCCCGGCTCACCGAACGCGGCGCCACCCGCGCCGACGACAAGCTCTCCGAAGCGGCGATGGAAGACCGCAAGCGCGAAGGGTATTTCTAGCCATGACCTCCGCGACCGAACAGCTCTCGGCCACCACCCTGCTGCGTTTCGCGACCGCCGGTTCCGTGGACGACGGAAAGTCCACCCTCGTCGGACGCCTTCTCCATGACTCCAAATCGGTCCTGACCGACCAGTTGGAGGCGGTGGAACACGCCTCCCGCTCCCGTGGCCAGGAGGCACCCGACCTCGCCCTTCTCACCGACGGCCTGCGGGCCGAGCGGGAGCAGGGCATCACGATCGACGTGGCGTACCGCTACTTCGCCACCGCCCGCCGCCGCTTCATCCTCGCCGACACCCCCGGGCATGTGCAGTACACCCGCAACATGGTCACCGGGGCCTCCACCGCCGAGCTGGCCGTGGTTCTGGTGGACGCGCGCAACGGCGTCGTCGAGCAGACCCGCCGCCATGCCGCCGTCGCCGCGCTCCTGCGGGTGCCGCACGTGGTCCTCGCGGTCAACAAGATGGACCTGGTCGACTACGACGAGACCGTCTTCGCGGCGATCGCGAACGAGTTCACCGGGTACGCCTCCGCCCTGGGGGTCCCGGAGATCACGGCCATCCCGATCTCGGCGCTGGCCGGGGACAATGTCGTCGACCCCTCCGCCAACATGGACTGGTACGGCGGCCCCACCGTCCTCGAACACCTCGAAACGGTCCCCGTCAGCCATGATCTGACCGGCTGCCACGCCCGTTTCCCGGTGCAGTACGTGATCCGCCCGCAGACCGCCGAGCACCCCGACTACCGCGGCTACGCCGGTCAGATCGCCGCCGGTACCTTCCGGGTCGGCGAGCAGGTGACCGTTCTGCCCTCGGGGCGCCGGTCCACGATCACCGGCATCGATCTGCTCGGCCGCCCCGTCGACACCGCGTGGGCGCCCCAGTCGGCCACCCTGCTGCTCGCGGACGACATCGACATCTCGCGCGGGGATCTGCTCGTCCCGAGCGACGACGCCCCGCCGACCAGCCAGGACATCGAGGCCACCGTCTGCCATGTGGCCGACCGGCCGCTGACCGTGGGCCAGCGGGTGCTGCTCAAGCACACCACCCGCACCGTGAAGGCGATCGTCAAGGCGATCCCCTCCCGGCTCACCCTGGACGACCTGTCCCAGCACCCGGACCCCGGGCAGCTCCTCGCCAACGACATCGGCCGGGTCACCGTACGCACCGCCGAGCCGCTGGCCCTCGACCCGTACGCGCAGTCCCGGCGTACCGGATCGTTCCTGCTGATCGACCCCGCCGACGGCACCACGCTGACGGCGGGCATGGCGGGCGAGGCGTTCACCGACGTCACCGCGCCCACCACCCCGGCCGACGACGACGCGGAGTGGGACTTCTGATGACGACCGATGTCTTCGCGACCTTCGCGAAGGAAGGCGGACGGGTGGGCAGCGGCACCCTCGGCGCGGGTTCGGGGGGTGTCGTGCGATGTGCGCGATAGCCCGTACGAACCACCCCCGTCAGCGACGAAAACCCGCCCACGCCGACTGCTCCCCGGCCGCGTCCGAGCGACGTACCCGCCGGGGTTTACGAGAGGAACGCCCTCCGTGCCTGCCATCCGTACCACCCTGCGCCGCGGTGCCGTCTCCGCCGCCGTACTGCCCCTGCTGATCGGGGCGCTCGCCTCCTGCGGCTACGGTTCCGAGAAGGACGACGACTCCACCGCCCCCGCGGCCACCGGGAAGAAGCTCTCCGCCGACGCCGTGCGGCTCGGCTACTTCCCCAATCTGACCCACGCCACCGCCCTCGTCGGTGAGCAGGAGGGCATTCTCCAGAAGAAGCTGGGCGGCACCCTGCTGAAGTCCACCACCTTCAACGCGGGGCCGTCCGCGATCGAGGCGCTGAACGCGGGCTCGATCGACATCGGCTTCATCGGCCCCTCCCCCTCGATCAACGGCTTCGCCAAGTCGAAGGGGAAGAATCTGCGGATCGTCGCGGGCTCCGCGTCCGGCGGGGTGAAGCTGGTCGTGAACCCGAAGAAGATCAAGACGCTGGAGGATCTTCGGGGCAAGCGGATCGCCACCCCCCAGCTCGGCAACACCCAGGACGTCGCGTTCCTCAACTGGATCGCGGAGAAGGGCTGGAAGACCGACGCCCAGAGCGGCAAGGGCGATGTCCTCGTCGTCCGTACCGACAACAAGATCACCCCGGATGCCTACTCCTCCGGTTCGATCGACGGGGCCTGGGTGCCGGAGCCGACCGCGTCCAAGCTGGTCAGCCAGGGGGCGAAGGTCCTGCTCGACGAGACGGAGCTGTGGCCGGGCAAGCAGTTCGTGATCACCCATCTCATCGTGGCGCAGAAGTTCCTCAAGGAGCACCCGGACGTGGTCGAGGCCGTGGTGCGCGGCACGGTGGAGACCAACGCCTGGATCGGGGCCAACCCGGACCGGGCGAAGAAGTCGGCGAACGCCCGGCTGAAGGCGCTCACCGGCAAGCCGCTGCCCGCCGAGATCATCGACCCGGCGTGGCCGTCCATCCGGTTCACCGACGACCCGCTGGCCGCGACGCTCAAGACCCAGGCCGACCACGCGGTCCAGGCCGGTCTGCTGAAGCAGCCCGAACTGGCCGGGATCTACGACCTGACGATCCTCAACAAGGTGCTGAAGGCGGCGGGCAGGCCCGAGGTGTCCGACGCCGGTCTCGGCATCCGCTGAGCCCGCGCCCGTGTCCCGTTCACCGTCTTCCGTGTTCCCTCTTCCGCGCACGGCGTTCGCCGGTCCCCTGTCCGGCGGCGCCGAGAGCCCCGCAGCACCCACAGCACGTCCCAGGAGGTGACGACCATGGCCACTGCCACGAAGGACCAGGCCGAGGAGCGTACGACGGCCTCACCCGCCGCCCGGATCGAGCATGTCTCGAAGTCCTTCGCGACCCCGGCGGGACGGCAGCTCGTCCTCGACGACATCAGCCTCGATGTCGCCCCGGGCGAGTTCGTCACCCTGCTGGGGGCGTCGGGCTGCGGCAAGTCCACCCTGCTCAACCTGGTGGCGGGGCTCGACGCCCCCACCTCCGGGGCCATCACCACCCAGGGCAGACCCGCCCTGATGTTCCAGGAGCACGCGCTCTTCCCCTGGCTGACGGCGGGCAAGAACATCGAGCTGGCGCTGCGGCTGCGCGGCGTGCCCAAGGCGGAGCGGCGCCCGGAGGCCGAGCGGCTGCTCGAACTCGTGCGGCTCGGCGGCGCCCACCGCAAGCGGGTGCACGAGCTGTCGGGCGGTATGCGCCAGCGGGTCGCGCTCGCCCGCGCGCTGGCGCAGGACAGCCAACTCCTGCTGATGGACGAGCCGTTCGCGGCCCTGGACGCCATCACCCGGGACGTCCTGCACGAGGAGCTGACCCGGATCTGGCGCGAGACCCGGCTCTCCGTCCTCTTCGTCACCCACAACGTCCGCGAGGCGGTACGGCTGGCCGAGCGGGTGGTGCTGCTGTCCTCCCGGCCGGGCCGGATCGCCCGTGAGTGGACCGTCGGCATCGAACAGCCGCGCCGTATCGAGGACGCGGCCGTCGCCGAACTGTCCATCGAGATCACCGAAGAACTCCGGGGGGAGATCCGCCGCCATGGCCAGAACTGAGACCACCGACGACCCGGTCGCAACGGGGAAGGCGTCGCACCACGACCTCGCCGGTCTGGAGGCCGGGCTCGACGCGCTGGAGACCGTGCCCGCGCAGCGCGCCCCGCTGCGGCAGGTACTCGTCCAGAAGGTGCTGCCGCCGCTGACGGCGGTGGCGCTGGTGCTCGTCGTCTGGCAGTTCCTGGTCTGGGCCGAGGTCGCCGACGAGGGCAGCCTGCCCGCGCCCGGCGCGGTCTGGGACAGCGTCCAGAACCTGTGGCTCCAGGGCTCCCTGTTCGAGATCGTCTGGACCAGCGTCTCCCGCGGTCTGCTGGGCTTCCTGCTGGCGCTCGCCATCGGGACCCCGCTGGGGCTGCTGGTCGCCCGGGTGACGTTCGTCCGGTCGGCGCTCGGCCCGATCCTCTCCGGTCTCCAGTCGCTGCCGTCGGTGGCCTGGGTGCCGCCCGCGGTGATCTGGCTGGGGCTGAACAACCAGATGATGTACGCGGTGATCCTGCTGGGCGCGGTGCCGTCCATCGCGAACGGGCTGGTCTCGGGCGTCGACCAGGTGCCGCCGCTCTTTCTGCGGGCGGGCCGCACCCTGGGGGCGACCGGGCTCAGGGGAACCTGGCACATCGTGATGCCCGCGGCGCTGCCCGGCTATGTGGCGGGGCTCAAGCAGGGCTGGGCGTTCTCCTGGCGCTCCCTCATGGCCGCCGAGATCATCGCCTCCTCGCCCGATCTGGGGCTGGGGCTGGGGCAGTTGCTGGAGAACGGGCGGAACAACTCCGACATGCCGGGGGTGTTCCTGGCGATCCTGCTGATCCTGGTGGTCGGCATCGCCATCGATCTGCTGATCTTCAGTCCGCTGGAGCGCGCGGTGCTGCGCGGCCGGGGCCTGCTCGCCTCGTCGTGACCACCGCGGCAGGCCGGGAACGGGGGTCCCGCACGGGGCCCCCGCTCCACTGACCCACCACCCGCCCGGCCTCTCGCCGCTCCTTTCCGTTCCTTTCCGTTCCTTTCCGTTCCTCCCCGTCCCGACCACGAACCGTCCCGACCACGAACAGAGCTGAGCCGCATCATGCGCCCTCCCGTCCTTCTGGCCGTCGCCCACGGCAGCCGCGACCCCCGGCACGCGGCCACCGTCCACGCCCTGCTGCGCCGGGCCCGCGCGCTGCGGCCGGGGCAGCGGATGGAGACGGCGTTCCTGGACTTCGACACGGCTTCGGTGCCCCGGGTCCTGGAGCGGCTGGCGGCGGCCGGGGCCGAGGAGGTCGTGGCGGTGCCGCTGCTGCTGACGCGGGCGTTCCACGCGAAGGCGGACCTTCCGGCGGTACTGCGGGAGGCCGGGGCCCGGCTGCCCCGGCTGAGCATCCGGCAGGCGGGGGTGCTCGGCCCCTCGCCGCTGTTGACGGCCGCCCTGGAACGGCGGCTGTGGGAAGCGGGGCTGCGCCCCCGCGACCGGCGCTCGACGGGCCTGGTCCTGGCCTCGGCGGGCTCCACCGACCCGGAGGCGATCGCGGTGATCGCTGACATGGCGCGGGAGCTGAGGCGCACCGGATGGTGCGCCGTGCGGCCCGCGTTCGCCTCCGCGTCCCCGCCACGCACCGACGTCGCGGTGCGCGCTCTGCGCGGGGACGGCTGCCCCCGGGTGGCGGTGGCCCCTCTGGTCATCGCCCCCGGCCGGCTGCCGGACCGGATCGCCGAGGGAGCCCGGGAGGCCGATGTCCTGGCCGGGGTCCTCGGCCCGGCTCCCGAGCTGGCGCGGCTGCTGCTGGCGCGGTACGACGAGGCCCGCGCCGCCGTCGGCCATGGGCCGCTGGCGATCCCGGCCTGACCCCTCCCGCCCTCTCCCTCACATCCCCTCCCGCGGAGCCGTGGCCGGGGCCTCGGCCCGGCCGACCGGTCCCGCCCCCCTGACCTGTGCTGACCGGTCCCGGCAGTGACAGGTCCGTGGCCGTACGGTGACAGGGACGGCGCGCGTGGGGCGCACCATCGAGGAAAGGAGGCCGGTATGCCCTTTCACTTCCACAAGCGGATCACCCTGGTCCCCAAGCTGCTGCATCTGAACGTCGGCCCGCACGGCTGGTCGCTGACGCTCGGGGGGCGACGGGCGCATCTGACCCGGGACAGCCACGGACGGCACGGTATGGCGGTCCGGCTGCCCGGCGGTTTCGTCTGGCGCCGACGCGTCCGGCGGCGGCGCTGAGGGACGACGGCCCACCGGGCGGTGTCCCCGTGCGACGGCTCGCCGGGCGCTCGCGCTAGCGGGTCAGCTCGACCAGCTTGCGGACGGTGTTCCAATTACGGGAGGTGGCGACGAGCCCGGTGAGCAGCGCGGGCCGGGCGAGGACGTCCGCGAGCCTGCTGCGGCCCATCCCGTCCGGCGTGTGCAGATAGAGCGCGCGGTCCCCGAGGCGGAACTCCTCGGGGGCGAAGGCGGCCGGGTCGACGGCGGCGAAGCGCTCCGGGGTGACGGGCGCGGAGAAGTAGGTGATGTGGAGCTGCTTGGGCGCGAGGCCGTCGGCGTCGAAGGGGCAGGCCTCGGCGACGGCCCGCAGATACTCCCCGTCGCGCACCAGGCAGTCGACACGGAAGCCGAACCGCCGCTCGATGGCGTCCTCCAGGGCGGCGGTGATTTCCCGTTCGCCGCCCGCCGCCGCGGTGAAGGCGGCGTTGCCGCTCTGGAGATGGGTGACGACGGCGGTGTGCCCCAGGCCGGTGAGCACGTCGCGCAACGCGGCCATGGGGACCCTGCGATGGCCGCCGACGTTGATGCCGCGCAGCAGGGCCGCGTACCTCAGGGTCGCCATGGTGATCAGTGTAGGCGGCCCCGTGCCCCGTGGGGGAAGAGCACGGAGCCGCCGGGTGGCCCCCCGGGAGGGGGGAGTACCGGGGGACCGAGATGACCCTCACCCATCTGACGCGTGCAGTTCAAGCGCTCCGACCAGGTGTGATTTTTGCAACAAGGTTAAGTAATGAAAAATCGACCATGGTCGATCAGAACGGACCCACGCGCTCAACCACCCTGCCGCACAAGGGATTTCAGGCGCATGGCCGGGAGATGAACCCGGGGTTTCGAGGCGGTGGCGGCACCCGGCCGACGCACAGGGGCTTCAGCCCGTCCGCGGCGGCAGCTCGGCCTCGATCAGATCGGCCGCCTGCCGGGTGCCGCCCTCCCGGGCCATCTCCCCGCCGATCCGGGCCAGCTCCCGGGCGACGGCGGGGTCGCCGACCAGGCCCAGCACCGCGTCCCGCAGCTCGGCGGCGGTCGCGGTGGCGGAGTCGAGCCGCCGGGCCACCCCCAGCCCCACCAGCATGTCGGCGTTGCCGAACTGGTCGACCGCCTGCGGGACCGCGACCATCGGCGTCGCCGTGGCCAGGCCCTCCTGACTGCCGCCCGCGCCCGCGTGGGTGATGAAGGCGTCCGCCTGCCGCAGGATCGAGAGCTGGGAGACCCAGCGGTGGACCTCGGCGTCGGCCGGGATCTCCCCCAGCTCCTCCGGGTCGACATGCTTGCCGATCTGGAGCACCAGATGCCAGCCCGGCAGCTCGCCGAACGCCTTCAGACACTGCCGGTAGAACTCGGGCACCTTGGTGAACGACGAGCCCAGCGAGACCAGGAGCACCTTCTCCGCACCGGGCGGACGCTCCCACTCCGGCTGCTCGGACCGCGGGCCCTGACAGGCTCCGACAAAGGTGAAGACCGACTCGTCCACCCGGTCCGCGTACGGCTGGAGCACCCGGGGGATCAGGACGATCCCGCGCCTCGGCCGGCCCACCAGATGGTCCGGGTCGGTGCCGGGCAGGCCGTTCCCGGCGAGCCAGGCCCGGAAGCGGGCGTAGTACGCCCTGCCCCGCTCGGACTCCTTCAGCTCCGCGAACATCGGGGCGGCGACTTCCTCCTCGTACCCCTCCCAGGGAACGAGATTGGGCCACAGGGAGACCGACGGCACACCCCAGCGGTGGGCGAGGACCGGGGCGGGGTACGCGGTGATGTCATGGATGACCAGGTCGGGCTCGTCCCCCTGGAAGGCGTCGGCGAGCTGCGGCAGCACCTGCTCCGCGTCATGGAGGAACGGCTCGATGTTGTCGATCAGCTCGGTCCCCCAGGCGTCCGGGTCGTCCTCGGTCGGGAGCGTGGACGTGTAGACGACCGGCCGTGCCCCGGTGGCGGCGACCCGGTCGGCGAAGGAGGCGGGGATGGCGTAGCTGACCCGGTGCCCACGCGCGACCAGCTCGCGCACGACCTCCAGGCTCGGGTTCACATGCCCCGGGGCGGCGATGGAGAACATGGCGATATGGGCGGGCTGTCGTTCGTTCATGAGTCCGAGGTTAAACGAGACGATACGTATCGTGCAATTGATTTCGCCGAACTGTGGATCTTCGTGGCCCGGTCCGGGCCGGAGGGGACGGCCCCGGTCCGGCCCGGGAGGGGCAGACCCGGCCACGGGGCGCGGCGCTCAGCGCTGATAGCGGGCGAGCACCAGATTCCCGTCCTCCTCCAGCCGTTTCCTCAGCTCGTCGCGGTCGATCGCACCGCTGTAGTACTCCTGGTACGCGGGGGTCGCCACCTTGTCCTTCCACTCCGGGTAGCCCCGGACCGCCTGCGCGGGCGCGGACCGCAGATGGCGGGCGAGCGCGGCGCCGACGGCCCAGCCGTCCTCGGGTGTGCGCAGCGCGGGATGGGCCAGGGCCCGGGTCCCGGTCGGCAGCATCCAGTCGCCCCGGGCGAGGCGCACCATGTTCGCGGGCCGCAGCAGGAAGGCGATGAACCGCGCGGCCTCCTTCTTGTACGGGGTGTCCTCGGCGATCGACAGCGTCTGCGGGCTGACCCCCTGTACCGGTCCGCCGGGCCCGGAGGGCGCGGGCAGCACCGTCCACGCGAAGCCCTCGGGCGCCTGCCGCGCGATCTGCTGGCGGTACGAGAAGCCCAGCGGCACCATCGCGTACCGGCCGCCGAAGAAGCCGGGAAGGGTGTCCGAGCCCCCGACGCCCAGGGTGGTGCGGGAGGCGGTGCGGTCGGTGTTGACCTGGTCGTGGATGATGCCGGGCACCAGGGCGTCCCCGTCGGTGAAACGGATCTGCACCTTTCCGCCGCCGTCGCGGTGGAAGAGCCGTCCGCCCGCCGACAGGCCGAGGTTGAGGGTGGCGGACACCGGTTCCCTGAGCGGCCACGCGACCGCGTACCGCCCTTCGCCCAGGTGGTCGGTGACGGTCCTGGCGACCTCCCGGAACTCCGGCCAGCTCCAGGGCCTGCGCACGGTGGGGACGCGCACCCCCGACCCCTCCAGCAGCTTCCGGTTGGCGATGATCACCCGGGGCTCCTGGAGGAAGGGGACGCCGTAGATCCCGCCGCCGAAGGTGGTCGTCTCCCAGGCGGCGGCCGGGATGTCGGCGGTGAGCTGCTCGGGCAGCAGCCCGCGCAGCTCCGCGAGGTGGCCTCCGTAGGCGAAGTCGGCGAGGTCGTCGGCGGCGTCATGGACGATGTCGGGGGCCTCGCCGCCCTCGAAGGAGGTCAGCAACTGGTCGTGGACGCTGTCCCAGCTCCCCTGGACATAGCGGATCTGGACGGCAGGGTTCCGTTCGTTCCACTCCCGGACCAGTGCCTTGGTGGCCGCGACGGACTCCCGTTGCCAGGCGAGGGAGTGGAAGCGCAGCTCGATCGTCCCGTCGGCCCGGCGGCGGGAGTCCTCGTCCGCGCAGCCGGTGAGCAGCAGGGCGAGGGCGAGGGCCGACCCGATGACCGTCCGTGCCGTCCGCATCAGGCCCGCACCGCCCCCGCCGCGATCCCGCTGGTGATCCGCCGCTGGATCACGGCGAAGACGACCAGCGAGGGAACCGTGGCCACCAGCGCGGCGGCGGCCAGCGGGCCGAGGTCCGCGACGCCCTCCGCGCCGATGAAGTGGGTGAGCACCACCGGCAGGGTCCGGCTCTCCGGGGTCTTGAGCAGGACCAGCGCGAAGAAGAACTCGTTCCAGGCGGTGATGAACGCGAACAGCGCGGTGGCGGCCAGACCGGGGGCGAGCAGCGGCGCGACGACCGAGACCAGGACCCGGACCCGGCCCGCGCCGTCGACGGCCGCCGCCTCCTCCAGCTCCGGGGGGATCGCGCGGACATGGCCGACGAGCATCCACAGGGCGAAGGGGAGCGCCCAGACCACATAGACCAGGATCAGCCCGGGGACGGAGTCGACGAGCCGCAGATTCCGCAGCAGCAGAAAGAGCGGGATGATCACCAGCGCGAAGGGGAACGCCTGGCTGACCACGACCCAGCCGGTGGCGGCGGTGGTGAGCGGGGTGCGCCGACGGGCCAGGACATAGGCCATCGGGGTGGCGATCAGCACACAGATCAGGGCGGTCGACACGGCGGCGACCAGGCTGTTGCCCGCCGCCCGCAGCAGGGGCTGTTCCTCGAACGCCTGCCGGAAGTTGGCCAGGGTGGGGTCGCGGGGCAGCCAGGTGGGGTGGAGCGAGGCCAGCTCCCGGACGGGCTTGAAGGAGAGGGAGAGCAGCCAGAGGAAGGGGACGGTGAGGAAGACGAGATAGCCGGTGAGCGCGAGGTACTGTCCGGCCCGCGCGGCCCGGCCGGTGCGGATCATCGGTCGTCGCCCCCTGTGAGCCGTCCCACGAGAAACACGGCGAGCAGTACCGACACCACGGCCACCAGGACACAGCCCATCGCGGCGGCGTAGCCGAACTGGCCGTAGCGGAACGCCTCCTCGTAGACGAAGAGCGCCGGGAGGCGGGTGCGTCCGCCGGGGCCGCCGCCGGTGAGCACGTATACGAGGGCGAAGGCGTTGAGGTTCCAGATGAGGTTGAGCGCGGTGATGGCGAGGGCGACGGGCCGCAGCGCGGGCCAGGTGACGGCGCGGAAGCGGCGCCAGGCACCGGCGCCGTCGAGGGCCGCCGCCTCGTGCAGCTCGCGGGGGGTGTTCTGGAGGCCGGCGAGCAGGGCGACGGTGGTCTGCGGGAGCCCCGCCCACACTCCGACGAGGACGACGGCAGGCAGCGCGGTACCGAGCCCGGTCAGCCAGTCGCGCCCCGTGCCGAGGCCGAGATCGCGCAGGGTCTCGTTGAGGACGCCCGCGTCGGGGTGGTAGACCAGCCGCCACATGATGCCCACGACCACCTCGGGCATGGCCCAGGGAATGATCACCAGGGCACGGGCGAGCCAGCGCAGCCGCAGCTCCTGATCGAGCAGGAGCGCGAGGCCGAGCGCGAGCGCGAACTGCGGCACCGTGACCCCGACCGCCCACAGCAGGCCGATGCCGAAGGACTCCTGGAAGAGGGTGTCCCGGGTGAGGTCGGAGAAGTTGAGCGTGCCGATCCACCGGGTGGGGGCGGTCCGCCCGGCCTGGGCGTCCGTGAAGGCGAGCGCGACCCCGTAGAGCAGGGGGCCGACGCTGAGCAGCAGGATCGGGATCAGGGCGGGGAGGACGAGGAACCAGGCGCCGTGGTCGAGCGGCCGGGCCGGGCCACCGCCGCGCCGGGAGCGCGTGACCGGCCGTGCGGCCGGTCTTCGGCGGGTCGGGGGCGGGGGTGCGGAGGTGGTGGAGGTCATCGTGCCGACTCCTTGGGGCGGGTTTCCGCCGGTCCGGCAGGGCCGTGAGGGGCGTCGTCGCGGGGGCGCCGTCCGTCCGCCCGCCCGGAGAACGGGCCCGGCGGAGTCCGGCGGGCCGGGTCCGGCGGGCCCGGCGGGTCTGGCGGGGACACGTCCCGGGGCCATCGGCGACGCTGCTGTACATGGACACCCCGGCGGGCCGGGAAGGGCGGCGCCGGGGTGCGGCGGACGGGACGGTGGCGCGTGACACGACGCGGAGCACGGTCATCGTGCTGACGGGGGGTCGGGGCGTCAAGGCGGGTTCGCCCGGATGGCACACTTTGGCGTGTTCGGACCGGTCGGCGGGGAAGCCCCGGCGGGATGTGGGAAGTGGGGACGGCGATGGACGAGGCACGCGCGCGGGAGGTGCTGGCAGCGGCGGGTGAGCCGGACGGCGCCCCGCTGCTGGCGCTCGGGGAGAACGCGGTTTTCGCCATCGGCGACACGGTCGTGAAGGTCGGACGCTCCCCCGAGCTGCTGGCGCGGGCCGAGCGGGAGATCGCCGTGGGGCTGTGGCTGGCCGGGGCCGGGGTCCCGGCGGTGCGGCCCGCGGACCCGGTGGCCCGGCTCGTCGACGGCCATCCGGTGACCCGCTGGCACCGGCTGCCGGACGCGGTCCGCCCGGCCCGCGCCGGTGATCTGGCCGAGCTGCTGCGGCTGGTGCACGCGCTGCCCGCGCCGCCCGTGGAGCTGCCCCCGCGTGAGCTGCTGGGCGGGGTGGAGCGCTGGCTCCGGCTGGCCGGGGACGCCGTGGACCCGGCCGACGCCGCCTATCTGCGCGAACGGCGGGACGGCTTCGCCGGGGCCGCCGCGGCCCTGACCCCGCGGCTGGCACCGGGCCCCGTCCACGGCGACGCGCTGCTGCGCAATGTCCATGTCGGCCCGCAGGGCCCGGCCCTGGTGGACCTGGAGACCTTCTCCTCGGATCTGCGCGAGCACGATCTGGTGGTGATGGCGCTCGCCCGGGACCGGTACGGGCTCGCGCCCGAGGCGTACGACGAGTTCACCCGGGTGTACGGGTGGGACGTGCGCGAGTGGGACGGCTGCGCGGTGCTGCGCGGGGCGCGGGAGACCGCGAGCTGTGCGTGGGTCGCCCAGCACGCCCCGGCCAACCCCCGCGCCCGCGAGGAGTTCGCCCGCCGGGTGGCCTCCCTCCGCGACAACCGCCCCGAGGTCCGCTGGTACCCCTTCTGACCCCGGCGGCCTCCCGGGCGCCGACGGCCGTGCGGTCGACGGAGACCCACGGAGTCCGGCGTCCCACCTGCCCCCGCAACGCCGGACACCGGACGGACCGACCGGCACCGCACGCCGCCGCGCGCACGGGGGCGAGCGAGCGGGCCGGGCACGGACACCCCTGCCGCCCTCCGCCACGCCGGACACCGAACGGACCGAGCCGCCACCGGCGCGAGCCCCGGGCCGGGCTCCTCCGCCTGGTCGGACACCCGCCGCCGACCGGACCCACCACCAGAGGCAGCCGCTCCGGCCGTGCGGGCCGAACCCTTCCACCTGTCCGGACACCGGACAGGCAGGGCCGCCGCCCACTCCGGACCGGCCCACCGGGCAAGCCACCACCGCCCGCGCAGAGCAGCACCGCACGCCGCCGCACGCACGGGGGCGAGCGAGCGGGCCGGGCACGGACACCCCTGCCGCCCTCCGCCACGCCGGACACCGGACGGCTGCCGGACCCGCCGTCAAAGGCAGCCGCCCAGGCCGGCCAGGTCGATACCGCACGGAGAGGCGGGCCGGAGCCCTCCGCCGCACCGGACGCCGGACGGACAGGGCGGCCACCCGCGCCGCGCAAGCCGTCGGCATCCGCACGGAGCAGCACCACAGGCCACCACCACCCACACAGCGTGAACCGAGCGGCCCCGCTGCCCAGCCGGACGCGACGGCACCAGGCCGGACACCGAGCGGACAGGGCCGCCACCCACTCCGGACCGGCCCGAGGCGGTGGTGGACGATCGCGGGCCGGTTCGGTCGGCGGACAGGGCCGCCGCCCGCGCCGGGCGCGACCCGTGGCGGTCGCGGGCCGGTTCGGTCAGACGGTGAGGGGGGCGGGCTCGCGCAGTGGCCAGTGCGGGTCCACCACCGCGTCCGCCTCGCCCTTGCGGCGCAGGAACGCCTGGAAGTCCGCCGCCCACTCGGCGTACCAGACGATCTGGCGTTCGTGCAGCCGGGCGGGGTCCAGTGCCGCGACCGATGGGTGGCGCAGGGCGAGGGCCCCCGCCACCCGGACCGCGGCGAGGGCGTCCGCCGTGGCGTCGTGGGCGTCCTCCAGCGGCACCCCGTACTCCGCGCTGACCGCCTCCAGGGTCCGCTTGCCCTTGCGGTAGCGGTCGACGGCCCGGTCGATGGTGTAGGGGTCGATCACGGGCCCGGTCGGACGGCCCCCCAGACGGTCGCTCAGCGAGGGCAGTCCGTACCGCCGTATCTCCGCCGCGAGCAGCGACAGGTCGAACGCGGCGTTGTACGCCACCACGGGGACCCCCCGGGCCCAGTACCCGCACAGCTCGGCGGCGACCTCGTCGGCGACCTCCCGCGCCGGGCGGCCCTCGGCCGCGGCCCGCTCGCTGGTGATGCCGTGGATCGCCGACGCCTGCGCGGGGATGCGGACGCCGGGGTCGGCGAGCCAGGTCCGCCGGCGCACCGGCTCCCCCGCCCGTGCCTCGACCACGGCGGCGGTCACGATCCGCGCCTCCCGTGGATCGGTGCCCGTCGTCTCCAGGTCGAAGCCGACCAGCGGTTCCCCGTGCCAAGCCATCGTGGAGCCCTCCTTCGTGGTGCGTTCCCCCATCGGGTACTCACCCTGCCACGTGCCACTGACAACCCCGCCGGAGCCGACCGCCCCGGGAGCCTTGAGGGGCCGTTTCAGGAGACCGGCCGGGAGTCGGCCCACTCCGACTCGAACTCCTCGCGGTAGGTCTGGAACAGCCCGTGCTCGGCGTCGCCGCCCGCGCGCACCACCTGGCGCCCGCCCCGCAGCACCAGCACCGGCGCTTCCATCCCGCGCGCCCGGCGCAGATAGGTCTGGACGACCGCGAGCCCGTCCGGCCCGTCGCCGTCGACGAGATAGGCCGTGAAGCGGGGGGTCTCGTCGAAGACATGGATCTCGAAGGCCCCGGGGTCCCGCAGCCGGGACCGCACCCGCCGCATATGGAGGATGTTCATCTCCACCGTGCGGCTCAGCTCGCCCTTCCTGATCCCCAGCTCCCGCTCCCGGCGCTTGACCGCGCTGCTCGCCGGGTTGAGGAAGAGCAGCCGCGCCCGGCAGCCCGACTCGGCGAGGTGGACGAGGCGGCGCCCGGAGAAGTTCTGCACCAGCAGATTGAGACCTATGCCGACGGCGTCCAGCCGCCGCGCCCCGCCGAACAGGTCCTCCGCGGGAAGCTGCCGCTGGAGCCGCACCCGGTCGGGGTGGACCGAGACCACGTCCGCGTACCGGTCCCCGACCAGGTCCTCCACCGCGTCGACGGGCAGCCGGTCGGCCGAGGGCACCCCGGTCCCGCCGCCGAGGATCGCGAGCAGCCGGGCCGACGCCCGTTCCGCCTGGGCGAGGACCGCCTCGTTCAGCGCCCGGTTGCGGGAGACCACATTGCGGGCGACCTCCAGTTCGTCGAGGGCCAGCTCGACATCGCGCCGGTCGTCGAAGTACGGCTCGAAGCAGGGCCAGTGCTGGACCATCAGCTCACGGAGCTGGGGCAGCGTCAGAAAGGACAGGACGTTGTCGTCGGCGGGGTCCAGCAGATACCCCTTGCGCCGGGAGACCTCCCGCACGGCGACGGCGCGCTGCACCCACTCCTGGCCCGCGGGACCGGCCGCGGCGACCACCCAGTCGTCGTGGTGGACGGGCTCGTAGATGGGGCGCAGCACCGCGGCCACCACGGCGCGCAGCCGCTGTTCGACCAGGTTGAGCCAGACATAGGCCCGGCCCGCGCGCTGGGCGCGGGTACGGACCTCGCCCCAGGCGTCCGCGTCCCAGTCCAGCTCCGCGCCGATCTCCATCGGCCTGGCGAGGGAGACCGCCCCGGGCGGAACGTCGGGGGAGTCCCCGTCGCGACCCGTGTCACCGGGGGGCAGCTCCAGCCCTCCGCTCACCCGCGCACCGCCTTCCCGTCCCCCACCCAACGATCAAGGAAGACTACTCCGGGAGCGGGAGCGGACGCAGCCGGATCGACAGGCTCCCTTCTCAACTCTGCCCCTGGAAGCCCGCGTTCCGGCTGGCGGGGTCGCGGGGAGTGAGCTGATTCATAGCCAGGGGGTCCGCCGGGCGCCGGAGTGGGACGGAACGCGCACCGGGTTGACCGCGTCGCCACCGCCGAGAAATGCCGGGTCGATATAGTTTCGTCGCGATCGACACTCTTTATACCTATATGCCATGTATCAAGATGGGAAGGGATGATGTCCTCGATGCAGGTCTGGCCGGGACAGGCATATCCCCTCGGGGCCACCTTCGACGGCGCCGGCACCAACTTCGCGGTGTTCTCGGAGGCGGCGCGGCGGATCGACCTCTGTCTGCTGCACGACGACGGCTCCGAGACCCGGACGGAGCTGCGGGAGACCGACGCCTTCGTCCGGCACGCCTATGTACCGGGGGTGATGCCGGGTCAGCGATACGGCTTCCGGGTGCGCGGCCCGTACGCCCCGGAGAAGGGGCAGCGCTGCAATCCCGCCAAACTCCTCCTTGACCCGTACGCCCGTGCGATGAGCGGACACATTCGCTGGGACGAGTCGGTGTACGGCTATCACTTCGGCCGTCCGGACGAGCGCAACGACCTGGACTCCGCCCCGCACACCATGGCGTCCGTCGTCGTCAATCCGTACTTCGACTGGGGCGACGACCGCTCCCCCCGGACGGAGTACCACCGTACGGTGATCTACGAGGCGCATGTGAAGGGGCTGACGATGCTCCATCCGGAGCTGCCCCCGGAGCTGCGCGGCACCTACGCCGGGCTCGCCCACCCGGCGGTGATCTCCCATCTGACCGAGCTGGGGGTCACCACGCTGGAGCTGATGCCGGTGCATCAGTTCGTGCACGACCACCGGCTGGTGGACGGGGGCCTCTCCAACTACTGGGGTTACAACACCATCGGATTCTTCGCCCCGCACAACGCCTACGCCTCCTGGGGCGACCGGGGCGGCCAGGTACTGGAGTTCAAGCACGCGGTCCGGGCGCTGCACCAGGCGGGTATCGAGGTCATCCTGGACGTGGTCTACAACCACACCGCCGAGGGCAGCCATCTCGGCCCCACCCTCTCCTTCCGGGGGCTGGACAACGCCTCGTACTACCGGCTGGCCGAGAATCGCCGGCACTACACGGACACCACCGGAACCGGGAACTCCCTGCGGATGAGCAATCCGCATGTGCTTCAACTGATCATGGACTCGCTGCGCTACTGGGTGTCCGAGATGCATGTGGACGGCTTCCGCTTCGATCTGGCGGCGACCCTGGCCCGGCAGTTCCACGAGGTGGACCGGCTCTCCTCCTTCTTCGACCTGGTGCAGCAGGACCCGGTGGTCAGCCAGGTGAAGCTGATCGCGGAACCCTGGGACCTCGGCGAGGGCGGCTATCAGGTCGGCAACTTCCCCCCGCTGTGGACGGAGTGGAACGGCAAGTACCGGGACACCGTGCGGGATCTGTGGCGCGGGGTGCCGCGGACGCTCGCCGAGTTCGCGTCCCGGCTGACCGGCTCGTCCGACCTCTACCAGGACGACGGCCGCCGTCCGCTCGCCTCCATCAACTTCGTCACCTGCCACGACGGATTCACCCTGCGCGACCTGGTCTCGTACGACGAGAAGCACAACGCCGCGAACGGGGAGGGCGGACGGGACGGCGAGGACCACAACCGCTCCTGGAACTGCGGGGCCGAGGGCGAGAGCGACGACCCCGAGGTGCTGGAGCTGCGCGCCCGTCAGACGCGCAACCTCATCGCCACGCTGATGCTGTCCCAGGGGGTGCCGATGCTCAGCCACGGCGACGAGTTCGGGCGCACCCAGGGCGGCAACAACAACGCGTACTGCCAGGACAACGAGGTGTCCTGGGTCCGCTGGCCCGAACCCGCGAGGCACAGGGAGCCCAGAGAACACGGAGAACGCGGAGAACACGGCGAGCACCAGCAGCGCGGAGAGCACCGGGAGCCCGGGGAGCCCGGTGAACGCGGCGAGGACTCGCTGCTCGCGTTCGTGCGCGCGATGGTCTGGCTGCGGCGCGACCACCCGGTCTTCCGGCGGCGGCGCTTCTTCCACGGCGGCCCGGTGCACGGCGGCCGGGCCACGGCCCAGGACGGACCGCAGGACGGGGGGCGGGAGGGAGTGCCGGGCGGGCAGGGCGGCGGCCGGGAGCCGGGGACCGGCGGGGGCCCGGCGGGCTGCGCGGTCCCCGGGTGCTGCGACGGCCCCCGGGCGGCGTCCGACCGGAGCCGCGGCCCGCTGGCCGACATCGCCTGGTTCACCCCGCAGGGGACCGAGATGACCCAGCGGGACTGGCAGGCCGCGCGCGCCGGGGCGCTGTCGGTCTTCCTCAACGGGAGCGCCATCTCGGAGCCGGGGCCGCGCGGTGAGCGGATCACGGACGACTCGTTCCTGCTGCTCGTCAACGCGGGCGCGGAGGAGCTGGACTTCGTGGTGCCGCAGGAGCCGGGCACGCGCTGGCTGACGGTGGTGGACACGGCCCGCCGGGTGGGCGTGCCCCCGGGCGGCGGCCCCGAGCTGACGGCCGGGGAGAAGGTGCCGCTGACCGGCCGGAGCCTGGTGGTGCTGCGCCGCCTGTGAGGCCGCCCGCCGGGGACCGGGCCGCCGGGGACCCGCCCCGTCCGCAGCCGATCGGAGGACATCGTTCCGTTCCGGACCGACACAGAGCGGCGTCCACGGGGTACGTACGCCTGCATGAACCCCACCGCGACCTATCGGCTCCAGCTCCAGCCCGGCTTCCCCTTCGCCGCCGCCCAGGCCGCCGTGCCCTACATCGCCTCCCTGGGCGTGTCCCATCTGCATCTGTCGCCGGTCATGGAGGCGCGGCCGGGCTCGACCCACGGATACGACGTCACCGACCCCACCCGGGTACGGCGGGAACTGGGCGGCGAGCAGGGGCTGCGGGCCCTCGCCGGGACCGCGCGCGCCCACGGCCTCGGACTGGTGCTCGACATCGTGCCGAACCACATGTACGCCGGGCCGCAGGAGAACGCCGCGCTCTGGGACGTCCTGCGCTCGGGGCCCGCGTCGCCGTTCGCCCGCTGGTTCGACATCGACTGGGAGGCGGGCGGCGGGCGGGTGCTGCTGCCCCTGCTGGAGCGGCCCATCGGGCCGGACGAGCTGCGCGGGATGCGGGTCGAGGGCTCCGTACTGCACTGCGCCGGGCAGCGGCTCCCGCTGCGCGATTCGACCGAGTCCCTGCCGCTGCCGGAGCTGCTCGACGCCCAGTGGTACCGGCTGGGCTGGTGGCGGCTCGGCCGCACCGAGCTGACCTACCGGCGGTTCTTCACCGTCCTCCAGCTCATCGGGGTACGGGTGGAGGACCCGGAGGTCTTCGACGCCACCCACGCCAAGGTGATCGAACTGGTCCGGGACGGGGTGGTGGAGGGCCTGCGGGTCGACCACCCCGACGGGCTCGCGGACCCCGAGGCGTATCTGCGGCGGCTCGACGACGCGGTGGGCGGCGGCTGCTGGACCGTGGTCGAGAAGATCCTCACCGGCGAGGAACGGCTGCCCCCCGGCTGGCCGGTGGCGGGCACCACCGGCTACGACCAGCTCCGGCGCGTCGACGGGCTCTTCACCGACCCGGCCGGGCTGGCCGGGCTGACGGGGCGCTACCGGGAGTTCACGGGGGTCGCCGGGGACCGGGGCGGCCTCTGGGAGGCGACGGTGCGCCGGGCCGCGTACCGCTTCACCGGGCATGAGCTGGCCGCCGAGGTGAACGCGCTGACCCGGCTCGCGACCCGCGTCTGCGCCGGGGATCTCGCCCTGCGCGACCACGCCCCCTGGGCGCTGCGGACCGCGGTCCAGGAACTGCTGGTACGCGTTCCGGTCTACCGCCCGTACCCCATCGGCGGGGAGGACGTGCTCACCGTGACGGCCGCGGCGGGCGCCAAGGCGGCGTTCTCCGTGCCCGAGGAGGCGGCGGCGGTGGACGTCGTCCGGGATCTGGCCCTGGGGCGGCTGGGCGGGAGCCCGTCCCGGGACGCCTTCCGCGCCCGGTTCGCCCAGACGGCCGCCGCGCTGCGGGCCAAGTCCGTCGAGGACACCGCGTACTACCGCTATGTGCCGCTGCTCTCGGCCAACGAGGTCGGCGGGGACCCGGGGGCGCCCGCGGTCTGCCCGGACGACTTCCACGCGCACAGCGAGCGGCTCGCCCGCGACTGGCCCGCCACCGGGACCGTGCTCACCACCCACGACACCAAACGGAGTGCGGACGTCCGGGCGCGGATCGCGGTGCTGTCCGAGTGCCCGGAGCGGTGGGGCGCGTTCCTGGAGCAGGTCACCGAGGAGTCGGCCCGGGTACCGGGCGGCCGGGCCCCGGACCCCCATCTGGCGTGGACGGCCTGGCAGACCGCCTTCGGCTTCGGCGTCCCGGACGGCGAGCGGCTGCGGGACGCCCTGCTCAAGGGGGTGCGGGAGGCCGCGCTGCACACCGGCTGGAGCGAGCCCGACCCCGTGTACGAGAGTGCCGTGGCCCGCTTCGTGGCCGCCGGGCCGCTGGGTCCCTCCCTGCACACCCTGCGGTCCCTCACCCGCGAACTGGCCCCCTACGCACGGGCCAACGCGCTCGGCGCGACCCTGCTCCAGCTCACGACGGTGGGGGTGCCGGATCTCTACCAGGGCAGCGAACGGGAGTACGCGGCGCTGGTCGACCCGGACAACCGGGGGCCGTTCCGGGAGCCCGAGCCGGACGAGAAGACGGCGCTCGTCCGGGCGGCGCTGGCGCTGCGGCGGGAGCGGCCGGAGGTCTTCGGCCCCGTGGGGACCTATGTGCCGCTGCGGGCGGACGGACCGGCCGCCGGGCACTGCGTCGCCTTCTGCCGCACGGGAGAGGTGGTCACGGCGGTCACCCGGCTGTCGCTGCGGCTGGAGCGGGCGGGCGGCTGGGGCGACACGGAGCTGGCCCTCCCCGCCGGGCGGTGGGCGGAGCGGCTGCCGGGGCGGGAGCGGCGGCACTGGGACGGCGGCGGTGAGCCGGTGCCGCTGCGGGAGCTGTTCGCCCGGCGCCCGGTGGCGCTGCTGGCCCGGGTGTGAACGGCGGGCGGGGACACCCGGGCCGGGAAGGAACGGCCGACACGTCGTCAGCGGGTGGTGAGGCGGAAGCTCATCCGGCCGAAACCCACCATGTCGCCCGCCCGGACCACGGCGGTTCCCATCACCCTGCGACCGTTGACCGTGGTCCCGTTCGTGGAACCGAGATCCCGCAGCAGCCACACCCCGTGACGGGCGGTCAGCTCGGCGTGCCAGCGGGAGACGGTGTCATGGCTCAGCCGCAGCCCGTTCCCCGGTTCCCGCCCTATCCGCAGCGGCGCGGGGCCCGGCTCGGGCAGCATCAGCGGCGGCAGCTTCTGGGTGTGCCAGGCCCGCCGCAGCCGTTCGACGAAGGCCGACGCCTCCCCCACCGCGCCGACCAGCCGCCCGCCGACCCCCGGGCGGCGCTCGGCGCCGAGGTCGGCGGTGAGCGCCGCCAACTCGTCCGCGCTGCGGGCGGCGAGCGCCAGTTCCATCCGGCGCAGAAAGGTGTCGTGCGAGAGCCTGCCCTGCGCCACGCCCTCGCTGAGCACACCGACGGCCCGGTCCCGGTCGGCGTCCGAGAGCCGGGCCGGAACGGCATGGATGGGGAACTCGAAGGACGACGTCACCCGGCAATTGTCGGTCCGGTGCGCTCCCGGTGTCCAGAAACGGGAAAACCGGAACAACGGCGCCCGCACACCACCGGGGCGCCGGAGCGGGCCGGGGAGCGGCGCGGGCGCGGGCCCCGGAAAACGGAGTGGACGGCACGGCCCGGCACCGGTTAGCGTGATCATGACGCCCGAGGACGACGGAGAGGAGGCGAGTGCCGTGTTCACCACCAGTACCCCGCGCTCCCGCCCTGTCCGCCCGGCGTTCACAGCCTGACCGGGAGCGCTTCGACAGCATCTCTTCCGGAGGCTTCTCCATGACCGGTCCGGTCATCCGTACGCTCAGCGAGAGCGACGCCCATCTCTTTGACTCCCTGCCCGACCCGCTCGGCGTCGGCCGCGCGCTGGCGCGGGCCACCCACCGCCCCGAGTGGAAGCGGGTCGCCCTGCGCGACGGCGCCGTCGTGGCCCGGGGCGCCTGGTGGGGCGGCCCCGACGACACCGCCCCCGTCCTGCTCAACTGGCTGGATGTGGCCGAGGGCGAGGAGGAGGCCGGTGCCGAACTGCTGCGCACCGCCCCCCATCGCGTCGAGTACCAGCTCATCCTCCCCCGGGGCTGGCGCGAGGACCCGGTGACCCGGGCCGCGGGCGAGGCCCGGCTGCGGGCCGCCAGGTCCGCCGGGATGCGGGTCCTCGTCGAGCGGTACCAGTACCGCTGGACCCCCGCGTGCGGGCTGCCCGAGCGGCCGGGACGGCTGGTGTTCCGGCCCGAGCCCGACGACGAGGTCATCCTGGACGTCCTGCGCCGGGTGCACTCGGCCACACTCGACGCGCACGCCCTGCTCGACATCGCCGAGGGCGGCCTCGACCGGGCCGCCCGCGCCGAGCTGGACTACTTCCACTGGTGCCCCTCGCCGCGCGAGTGGTGGCAGCTCGCGCACACCCCCGGCGGGGAGTTGGTCGGGCTGCACATCCCCGCGCACAACCCCTCCGGGCCGTGCGTCGGCTTCATCGGGGTGGTCCCGGAGCAGCGCGGCCACGGCTACGCGTACGACCTGCTCGCCGAGTGCACCCACCATCTCGCCGCCGAGGGCGCGGAGTTCATCGCGGGCGCCACCGACCAGGGCAACTTCCCGATGGCGGCGAACTTCGCCAAGGCCGGGCACCCCATCGTCGACGAGCGGATCCATCTGGTGTACGAGGGGGACGCGGAACCGCGCCCCTGACAGAAGCGGCAAAAGGCCACCGCGGGCAGTGAAACGGTACTCCGGGCGACGGAAGTTCCGTATACCGGCGGATGGCCGCCGCCCGGGGGCGTCCATAGAATCCGGACGTCCCCGGGCGGCGGGCGCACGGCCCCTGTCGACCGAGCCGAATCGCGAGCCGCCCATGAGGACCGAGCAGCCGCACGTCCGAGACAGCACCGCCGACGAGCCGTCCGAAGCCGTGGGGCGGGGCTGGACCGCCCGGCTGATGCTGCTCCACTTCGGCCTCTATCTGGCCCTGCTGCCGTCGGCGCAGATCCTGCTCGCCGAGCACATGGCCGAGGTCGCCCCGGTGAGCAAGGAGGCCGCCCTGGGCTGGGCCACCGGCTTCGGGGCGCTCGTCGCCGTGGTCACGAACCCGGTGGCGGGCGCCCTCTCGGACCGGACCACCACCCGGATCGGGCGGCGCAGACCCTGGATCGCGGGCGGGGCGGCCGTCGGCGCCCTGGGCCTCGCCCTCACCGCGGCGCAGTCGACGGTCACCGGGGTGACGGTCGGCTGGTGCCTGGCCCAAGTGGGCCTGAACGCGCAGCTCGCCGCCGCCGTCGCCGCCGTCCCCGACCGGGTCCCGGTACGGCAGCGGGCCTCGGTCAGCGGCTCGGTCGCGATACCGCAGGCCCTGGGGCTGGTGATCGGCGCCGCCCTCATCACCACGGTGGTGACCGGGACCGCGGGCGGCTATCTGCTGCTGGGCGGGCTCGCCATGGTGTGCGCCCTGCCCTTTCTGCTGCTCCCCGAGCCCCCGTCCCGGCCGGTCGTACGGGCCCGGCCGCGGCTGCGGGACTTCTGGGTGAGCCCCCGGGCCCACCCGGACTACGGCTGGGCCTGGGCCACCCGGTTCCTGGTGAACGTGGGGAACAGCCTGGGCACCCTCTATCTGCTGTACTACCTCAAGGACGCGGTGGGCCACACCGATCCGGAACGCGGTGTGCTCATCCTCACCGGGCTCTACACGGCCGGACTGGCGGCGACCTCCTTCGCGGCGGGCGTGGTCTCGGACCGGCTGGGCCGACGCCGGCCGCTGGTGGCGGCCGGGGCCCTGATGATGTCCCTCTCGGCACTGCTGATGGCCTCCACCCACACCTGGACCACGGCGATGGGCGCGGCGACGCTGGTCGGCATGGGGCTCGGCATCTATATCGCCACCGAGCAGGCCCTGCTCACCGAGGTGCTGCCCCAATCGGCCGACCGGGGCAAGGATCTCGGCCTCCTCAACGCGGCCAACACCATCCCCCAGGTCCTCAGCCCCGTCCTGGGCGCGTTCGTGGTGACCGGGGCCGACGGCTACACCGCGCTCTATCTGATCTCGGCGGGGACCGGCGCGCTCGGCGCGGCCCTGGTGTGGCGCATCCGCTCCGTGCGCTGACCGGACGGGCCGCGGGGGGGCGGACGGGCCCGCCGTCCGTCCCCCCCGGACTCACCCACCACAACGGCACGCCCAGCGCCTGACCGCCCGCCGACCGCCCCCGCGGGCTCACCCCTCCTGGACCTGCGACGCCTCCGGCACGGGGCGGGCGGTGTGCTCCTTCGACCCGGTGCGCTCCTCGGTGCGGTGGCCGCGCGCGATGCAGTCGCGCACCACCGCCTCCACGGCGTCCCGCGGCGAGCCCACCCCCGCGAGCACCATCACCTCCACCACCGGCTCCGCGTCGGGACTGATGCTCACCCCGGCCGTCCGGAACCCCTCCTCCCGCTGTCTGATCGGGTGCCGACCGCCGGCCCCGGTCCCCGGCGGTCGGCCCGCGTCGGCGCTTACCCGGATGTGCCGCGCGTGGCGTGCTGCGCCGCGATCGTGTCGCGGTACCAGGCGTACGACGCCTTCGGGGTCCGTTCCAGGGTCGCGTAGTCCACATGGACGAGCCCGAACCGCTGGGACGCGCCCTCCACCCACTCGATGTTGTCGGTCAGCGACCAGGTGAAGTAGCCGCGTACGTCGACGCCGTCCGTGACGGCCCGGTGCAGCGCCCGCAGATGGGAGTCGAGGTACGCGATCCGCCGCCCGTCGTCCAGCCCTCCGTACGAGCAGCCGTTCTCGGTGATGTACAGCGGCGGCAGCGCCCGGCCGTAGCGGTCCCGGAGCCCGGTGAGGAGGTCGTACAGCCCCTCGGGGACCACCGGCCAGCCGAAGTCGGTGCGCTCCTCGCTCTCGGTCTCCCGCAGGGCGAACGGGAGGTCCGGAGGCAGCGTGATGCCCCCGAAGGCCCCGCCCGCGCCCTCCGTGCCACCGCCCGCGCCGTCTGCCGCGGGCCCGGGCTCGGGGGCGCCCACCGCCATGGGGGCGTAGTAGTTGACGCCGTACCAGTCCAGCGGGGCGGCGATCACGGACAGGTCCTCGGCGACGGGTCCTGGCAGCAGCGCGGCCAGCTCCTCGTCCGGGTAGCGGCCGGTGAGGACCGGGTCCGCGAACGTCCAGTTGACGAGGGTGTCGTAGACCGCGGCGGCCGTCCGGTCCGCCTCGCTGTCGCCCGCGGGGCGCACCGGCGAGTGGGAGCAGGCGATCCCGATGTTCCGGGCGCCCGCCGCCCGCAGCGCCTGCACGGCCAGGCCGTGGGCGAGGAGCTGGTGGTGGGCGGCGGGCAGGGCGCCGAAGAGGAGGCGGTGGCCGGGGGCGTGCTCACCGATGGCGTAGCCCAGCAGGGTGACCTCGGCGGGCTCGTTGATGGTGATCCACATGGGGACGCGGTCGGCGAGGCGTTCGGCGACGGCCGACGCGTACTCGGCGAACCGGGCCGCGGTGTCCCGTTCCAGCCAGCCGCCCGCCCGGTCCAGCGGAAGCGGCGTGTCCCAGTGGTAGAGGGTGGGTGCCGGGGTGATGCCCCGGCCGAGGAGTTCGTCCACCAGCCGCTCGTAGAAGTCGAGACCGGCGGGGTTGACCGGCCCGCTGCCGCCGGGGACGACCCGGGGCCAGCTCACCGAGAAGCGGAAGGCGTCCGCGCCGAGCCCGGCGAGCAGGGCCACGTCCTCCCGGTAGCGGTCGTGGAAGCCGGTGCCGCGCGAGGCGTCGGCACCGTCCTTGATGCGCCCCTGATCGGCGAAGTCGTCCCAGCCGGAGGGGCCCTTGCCCCCGGTGCGGGCGGCCCCCTCGGTCTGGAAGGCGGAGGCGGCGGCTCCCCAGAGGAAGCCGGGCGGGAAGGCGGGCAGTGCTCCGGGTGGGACCGGCGGTGTCGGCATGGCCCGTGACCCTAATGGGGGAAGCGGCCCTCTTCCAGGCCCCGGATTCGCCAGGATGGGCCGCAGCGCTTTCACCAGGGACGCGCTGGCGCCGGAAAGGCCGGACACCGAGGACGGCGAGCCCGGCGGACAGGACGGCGGACGGGACGAAGGGACCACCGGTGCGGTTCGAGGTGTGGGCGCCGTACGCGCGGGAACGGGTCGCGCTGTGGCTGGAGGGCACGGAGCTGCCCATGGAGCGGCTGGCCGGACGGGACGGCTGGTGGGGGGTGCGGGCACGGGCCGGGGACGGGGACCGCTACGGCTTCGTCCTCGACGGCGGCCCGGTGCTGCCCGACCCGCGCTCCCGGCGGCAGCCCGAGGGACCGGACGGCCCGAGCGCCGTGGTCGTCCTCGCCGCCCCCGCGCCCGCCCCGGCGGCGCTCCCCGGCCCGGCGGGGGCGGTCCTGTACGAGCTGCACATCGGCACCTTCACCGCGGCGGGCACCCTGGACGCGGCGGCCCGGCACCTCGGCGAACTCGCCGCGCTGGGGATCACCCATGTGGAGCTGATGCCGCTCTGCCCCTTCCCCGGGCGGCACGGCTGGGGCTACGACGGCGTCGCGCCCTGGGCGGTGCACGAGCCCTACGGCGGCCCGGCGGCGCTGCGGCGCTTCACCGACACCGCCCACGGGCTGGGGCTCGGGGTGGTCCTGGACGTCGTGCACAACCATCTGGGCCCCTCGGGGAACCATCTGCCCGCCTTCGGGCCGTACTTCACCGAGGCGCACCGCACCCCCTGGGGCGCGGCCGTCAATCTGGACGGGCCCGGCTCGGACGAGGTCCGGGCGTATCTGCTGGGCAGCGCGCTGGCCTGGCTGCGGGACCACGGCCTGGACGGGCTGCGCCTCGACGCGGTGCACGCGCTCGCCGACGGCCGGGCGCTGACCTTCCTGGAGGAGCTGTCGGGGGCGGTGGACGCGCTCGCGGCGGAGCTGGGGCGTCCGCTGCTGCTGATCGCGGAGTCGGACCGGTGCGACCCCCGGACCACGGCGCCCCGGCGGTCGGGCGGGCTGGGGCTGCACACCCAGTGGAACGACGACTTCCATCATGGGCTGCACACCGCGCTGACGGGCGAGGCGCAGGGCTACTACGCCGACTTCGCCAAGGCCCCGCTGGCGGCCCTGGCGAAGACGGTGACCAGGGGGTTCTTCCACGACGGGACATACTCCTCGTTCCGGGGCCGGACACACGGCCGCCCGGTGGACGTGGCGACGACACCGGCCCACCGTTTCGTCGGCTTCGCCCAGAACCACGACCAGATCGGCAACCGGGCGGCCGGCGACCGGCTCGCCGCGTCCCTCTCCCCCGGGCTGCTGGCCTGCGCGGCGGCGCTGGTGCTGACGGGCCCGTTCACCCCGATGCTCTTCATGGGCGAGGAGTGGGGCGCGCGCACCCCCTGGCAGTACTTCACCGACCACACCGATCCGGCGCTCGCGGCGGCCGTACGGGAGGGCAGACGGCGGGAGTTCGCCGCGCAGGGCCGACCCGCGGAGGAGGTCCCGGACCCGCAGGACCCCGCGACCCGGGACCGCTCCTGTCTGGACCGCTCGGAACGGGAACGGGAGCCGCACGCCCGGCTGCTCGCGTGGCACCGGGAGCTGATCGCGCTGCGGCGCGCGTGGCCCGATCTCACCGATCCCGATCTGGGGGCCGTGCGGGTGGCGTACGACGAGGACACCCGGCGGCTGGTGGTCCGGCGGGGCGCGCTGCGGATCGCGGTCAACCCGGCGCCGGAACCGGCCGCGCTCCGGCTGGACGGCGGGGCGGGCGGCGGCCGGGCCCGGGTGCTGGCGGCGTGGGAGCCGGTGGGGCCGCCGGACGCGGCGGGGGTGCTGCGGCTGCCGGGCGAGTGCTGCGCGGTGCTGGCGGTGGAGTGAGCCGCAGCCGCGCCCGGCGGGCCGGGGCGCGGCAGCGGTGCTGTGCCTGCGCCGGTGCGCGTCCGCGCCGGTGCGCGCGTCCATGCCTGCGTCGGTGTCACTCCACCACGGCCAGGGCCCGGTCCGTGGTGTTCAGCCGCCGCCCGCCGTCGGCCGTCACCGCCACGATGTCCTCGATCCGCACCCCGAACCGGCCCGGCAGATAGATCCCCGGCTCCACCGAGAAGCACATCCCCTCCACCAGCGGCTGCCGCTCGCCCGCGACGATGTACGGCGGCTCGTGCGTCGTCACCCCGATGCCGTGGCCGGTGCGGTGGATGAAGAGGTCCCCGTACCCGGCCGACTCGATGATCTCGCGGGCCGCGCGGTCCACGTCCTCGCAGGTGGCCCCGGGGCGCACGGCGTCCACACCGGCCTGCTGGGCCTCCCGGACCACGTCGTGGACGTGCTGCTCGGCGGGGGTGGGCCCGCCGACGTGGACCGTACGGGTGGTGTCGGAGCCATAGCCGTCCTTGAGGCCGCCGAAGTCCATGACGACCATGTCGCCCTCGGCGATGGTCCGTTCGCCCGCCTCGTGGTGCGGGTCGGCGCCGTTCGGTCCGGAGCCGACGATGGTGAAGTCCACCTGCTCATGGCCGAACCGCCGCAGCAGCGCGGCGAGGTCGTGGGCCACGTCCCGCTCGGTCCGCCCGGCGAAGCGCAGCCGCAGCACCTCCTCGTAGGCCGCGTCGGCCGCCGCGCCCGCGGCGGCGAGCCGTTCCAGCTCCCGGGCGTCCTTGACGGCCCGCAGCATCGGCAGCGCGTCGCCCAGGGCGGTGTACCGCGCCTCGGGGCACGCCCGGGTGAGGCCGAGCAGATGGAGCGCCCAGGTGTTGTCGCTGACCGCGTACCGGCCGCCCGCGGCGAGCAGCGGCGCGGCCACGGCGTAGGGGTCGTCCTTGCCGTCGGTCCAGTCGCGCAGGGTCAGCGCGGGCGCGCCGATGGACCGGGCGGCGTCCCCCGCCTCCAGGGTGGGCACGACGAGCACCGGGTCGCGGCCGGGCGCGAGGACGAGCAGGGTGAGGCGTTCGGTTTCGGCGGGCAGCCGGTAGCCGGTGAGGTGGACCAGGTCGGGGCCGGGGGCGATCAGGACGCCCGCGAGCCCGGCGTCGGCGGCGGACCGGACGGCGCGGGCCATGCGCTCGCGGTAGTCGTCGGCGGTGAAGGGCGGGGGTGTGGTCGTCGGCATGGGCCCATCGTGCCCGGGGCCCGGCCGCTCCGCGAGCGCGTGCCCGCGCGGGCGACGGGCCGGGCGGCCCCGCGTGTGTTCCGTCCCGCCGTGCGCGCACCGGTGTCAGACGTCGCCCACCAGCCGTTCGAGCACCGCCTGGAACTCCTCGTCGACGGTGATCCGCAGCCCCTGCCCCGCTTCGTCGCGGTCGCTGAGCCGGGTCATCCGCCCCTCGCGCCACCAGTAGACACAGGGGCTGATGGCGCCGGGCGCGTCCGTGTACCCGGCGGCGGCGAAGGCGGCCATCGCGTTGAGGGCGGGGACCACCGTGGCGTCCCGGATGGCGTGGAAGGCGAGCTGATGCCGGAAGGGCACCGCGACCAGCGCGCCGTCCGGCGTCAGCTCGGCGCCGGTGGTCTCCCGGACCACGCTCCCCAGGGTGAGCACCCGGCTGGCGGTGTAGAAGGACTCCCCGAGGACCACGTCGAAGCGTGTCCCGCCGTCGCCCCTGACCGTCTCATGGCCCTCGATGGGCAGTCCCCGCAGATTGTAGAGCGCCTGTTCGCGCAGGTACCGCAGATCGCCGAGGGGCTGGAGGGCGTCGTCGGTGAGCATCATGACGCTCTCGGGCAGATCGAGGGCGAGGATCTCGTGCAGGCCGGGGGCGACGGGGCGGGCGTAGCCGAACTTCCCGGGGTCGAACCCGTCCTCGCCGACGACCCGGGGGTAGAGCTGGGAGCGGATCTGCTCGACCGAGAGGGTGTCGAGGGCGGACGGCTCGGCCATCGTCCGCAGCACCGTGCCCACGTGGTGGCGCACCAGCTCGGGCCAGCAGCGCGAGCCCCGGTCGTCGTGGTGGAGGAGGGTGGCGAGATTGGTCAGCCCGAAGCGGCGGCCCGCGCTGTCGGCCACGACATCGGCGTAGACGGTCACTTCGAGGCCCTGTTCGGCGAACGCCTCGCGGACCAGGGAGCGGAAGCGCGCGCCCTCGTCCGCCGAGAGATAGGGGAACTCGGGGTCACGCGGGGCGTCTTGCCCGTCCCGCTTCGGCCTCCGCCGGAACAACCCCACGTCATCGCCCTTTCGTCGGCTGCGCACCGGCCGTCTTCCGCGCTGTGAGGGTACCCAGGTGCCCACGGCTCATCCGGGCGGGGGTGGGGACGTTTCTTCCATGCCCGGCGCTTTTGGTGCGCCCGGTACCCGCGGTGCGTACGGTGCGCGCGGTGCCCGGCCCGCGTCCGGCAGGGTCACCACCAGATCGGCCCGTTCCCTGCCGGGGGCGATCAGCCGGGCGTTGGCCTCGTCGGACTCGCGCACCCAGCGTTCGGCGCGGGCCCGGTCCTTCCCGTACCGGACATGGCGGTCGACGAGCCGGTCCACCCGGACCCCGGGGGCCGTGTCCAGGAACCAGACCTCGTCCAGCAGGGGTCCGATCCGGGCCCAGGGCCCCTCGTCGTGCAGCAGGTAGTTCCCCTCGGTGACGACGAGCGGAACGGAGGAGTCCACCGCGATGGCGCCCGCGATCGGCTCCTCCAGGGAGCGGTCGAAGGCGGGGGCGTAGACGGTGGCCCCGGGGGCGGGGGCGCGCAGCCGGGTCAGCAGCGCCGCGTATCCGTCGGCGTCGAAGGTGTCGGGCGCGCCCTTGCGGTCCGCCCGGCCGAGCCGGGCGAGGACGCGTCCCGCCAGGTGGAAGCCGTCCATGGGGACCAGCACGGCCCGCCCGCCGAGGGCCGTGACCAGCCGTTCGGCGAGGGTGGACTTCCCGGCGCCGGGTGGCCCTGCGATACCGAGGACCGCGCGGCGGCCCCGGCCCGCGAGGGCCAGGGCCCGTTCCAGGAGGGGCGCCGGAAGAGGGTCCGGGAGGGGGGCCGGTACACGGCCCGGGGGTGTCCGCACCCTCCCATGGTCCCAGCCGCCGCCCGCCGGGGCCTCCCGCCGCCCGCCGGTGCCCCGGCCCCGGTCGTCAGGCGTCGGGGGCCAGCCGCAGCGAGATCGAGTTGATGCAGTAGCGCTGGTCGGTCGGGGTCGGATAGCCCTCGCCGGAGAAGACGTGCCCGAGGTGCGAGCCGCAGCGGGCGCAGCGCACCTCCGTCCGCGCCATTCCGTGCGAGCGGTCCTCGACCAGTTCCACCGCGTCGCTGTCCTTCGGGTCGTAGAAGGAGGGCCAGCCGCAGTGCGAGGAGAACTTGGTGTCCGAGCGGAACAGCTCCGAGCCGCAGGCACGGCAGGAGTAGACGCCCTCGGTCGTGGTGTCCGTGTACTCACCCCGGAAGGCGGGCTCGGTGCCCGCCTGCCGCAGCACCTGGTACTCCGCCGGGGTCAGCTCCGCGCGCCACTGCTCGTCCGGCTTCTCGATGTCGTACGCCATGAAAACCGCTTCCTCAGCTCGACGGGCGGGCCGGGTCCGACAGCCGGTCCAGGATCAGGGGACCGAGGTCCGTCACATCACCCGCACCCATGGTGAGAACGAGATCGCCGGGCTTCGCCATTCCCGCGACCGTCTCCGGGACCTCCCGCATCGCGTGCGCGGGGGTGACGTCGGCGCCCGCGGCGCGCGCGGCGGTGATGATCAGCTCGCTGGTGACGCCGGGGACGGGGTCCTCCCGCGCCGGGTAGATGTCCAGGACGAGCGAGGCGTCGGCCAGGGCCAGGGCCTGCCCCATCTCCGTGCCCAGCTCCTGGGTGCGGGAGAAGAGGTGCGGCTGGAAGACCACCAGCAGCCGGGAGTCCGCCGCGGCGGCGCGCATGGCCTCCAGGTCGGCGGTCATCTCGGTGGGGTGGTGGGCGTAGGAGTCGATCACCTGGACGCCACCGGCCTCGCCCTTGAGCTGGAGCCTGCGGCCCACGCCGGTGTAGGCGCCGAGGGCGGTCGCCAGCTCGTCCACCGGGATGCCGAGGGCGGCTCCGGCGGCCAGCGCGGCCACCGCGTTGTGGGCATAGTGGCGGCCGGGGACGGAGACGGTGAAGGTCAGCGGCCTGCCGTCGAGCACCACCGCGACCTCGCTGGTCAGGCCGTTGGGGGTGACCCTCTGCACCCGGACGTCGGCGCCCTCGGACTCGCCGTAGGTGACGATCCTCAGCTCGGTGCGCTCGCGCAGCCGGGAGGTCAGCTCCACCGCGCCGGGCTGGTCGGCGGCGATCACCAGGGTGCCGCCGGGGACGATCCGTCCGGCGAAGATCTCGAAGGACTCGTAGATCTCGTCCATCGAGGCGTAGTTGGCGTGGTGGTCCAGCTCGACATTGAGGACGATCGCGACCTCGGGGGCGTACTTCTGGAAGCTGCGGTCGCTCTCGTCCGCCTCGGCGACGAAGATGTCGCCGTCGCCGTGGTGGGCGTTGGAGCCGGGGCCCGCCAGATCGCCGCCGATGGCGTACGAGGGGTCGAGGCCCAGCGCGCCGAGGGCGACGGCGAGCATGGACGTGGTGGTGGTCTTGCCGTGGGTACCGGCCACGGCGATGGCGCGCAGTCCGGTCATCAGCGAGGCCAGCGCGTCGGAGCGGTGCACCACGGGGACGGACAGCTCGGCGGCGCGCACCAGCTCGGGGTTGTCGGCGCGGATGGCGCTGGAGACGACGACACAGCTCGCGTCGTCGGCGAGGTGCCCGGCGGCGTGTCCGATGTGGACGGTGGCGCCCAGCTCGCGCAGGGCCCCGGCGACCGGGGACTCCTTGGCGTCGCTCCCGGCGACGGCCGCGCCGCGCCGGGCGAGGATCTTCGCGATGCCCGACATCCCGGCGCCGCCGATGCCGATGAAGTGCGGGCGTTCCATGGCGGTGGGGACGGCGGGTGCCATAGGTGTCTGTCTCCAGGTGTACGAGGTGACGAGGGGGTGCGACGGCCGACCGGCCCCGGCGGCGCGCCGGCCGGTGGGCGGGTCGTCGCGGTGGGTCGTGCGCTGCGGTGTTCGGTTGTCGCGGCCGGTGCCGCGGGCGGGGCCCCGCCCGGCGGACGGGCGGGGTGCCCGGTCCACCCTATTCGCTGTGCGCGAAGAGTTTGAGCACCGGGACGCCCACTTTGTGCCGGGCCCTGGAGGCCCAGTCGCGGTGGAAGAACTCCTCCACGTAGTGCGGCGCGGTCAGCACGATGACCTCGTCGGCGCCCGACGCCTCCACGACCTCCCGGAGTTTGTCGAGCGGGTGCTTCTCCACCACCTGCCCCTCGGCCGCGCAGCCCGCGGCGTGCAGGGCGGCGAGCGAGAGGGCGAGGCCGCGTTCGGCGGGGGCCTTGGCGTCCTCCCCCTCGGGTTCCTCGCTCTCGTGGACGGCCTCCTTCAGCTCACCCATCGCCACGTCGTCGATCGCGCGCAGCAGGAGATCGGCCTGATCCCCGCGCGGCTGCAACAGCACGAAGAACGAGATCGCCTCTTCC
This sequence comes from Streptomyces clavuligerus, assembly GCF_005519465.1. NCBI lineage: Bacteria > Bacillati > Actinomycetota > Actinomycetes > Kitasatosporales > Streptomycetaceae > Streptomyces > Streptomyces clavuligerus. The sequence continues at coordinate 1,039,504 of NZ_CP027858.1, forward strand.
CCGTGCAGGGTGGTGACGAACTCCACGTCCGCGGTGGTCAGGGGCTTCTCGATCATCAGTACGCTTGTGAACACGTCAGGAGCCCTTCTGCGGAAACCATCCTTCCCCGTGCCCGCACGGGGCCTGCGAGAGTAAGTGTGCCCATCCGCAGGTAACCGGAACGACAAATTCCGACGATTGTCAGACGCGCTGGTAGCGGGTGAAGAGAAACCCGTCCTCCTCCAGTACACCCGCCAGGGTGAACCTCGCCGGAACGGCCATCGCGGGGCCGTGGGCGATCCGCTGGGAGTCCCCCGCCGTCACGGTGGGCGAGAGCGTCAGGCACAGCTCGTCCAGGACCCCGGCGGCCATGAAGTGCCCCAGCAGCCTCGGGCCCCCCTCGGTGAGCAGCCGTCGCAGCCCCTGCTCCGCGAGTACCCGTACGGCGGTGGCCGGTTCCACACCCCGCCCCTCCCCCGCGATCAGCACCCTCACACCCGCCCGCTCGGCCTCCCGCAGCCGCTCCGGCGGCGCGGCGGCCCCGGTCAGGACCAGGGTCGGCACCAGCGGCTCGGTGAAGAGCGGCAGCGAGAAGTCGAGCGCGAGGGAGGCGCTGACCACCGCGATCGCGGGGGCGGGGCCCTGCCCCGCAGCCCGGCGGCGGGCGGCGAAGGCCTCCCGGGCCCGGGCGGGGCGGTACCCCTCGCGGCGGACCGTTTCGGCGCCCACGACGACCGCGTCCGCGAGCGCCCGCAGGGTGCCGAAGATCCGCATGTCGGCGTCGGACGACAGGGGCTGGGAGCGCCCCTCGTGCTGGGCGGCCCCGTCCAGCGAGGAGACCATGTTCGCCCGCAGCCAGGCGCCGTCCGCCGGGAGCGCGGGGTAGGCGTAGGCGTCGGCCAGCTCGTCGAGCGACCAGGCCCGCCCGGTGCCGGAGGCCCGCGTTCCGGCCGTCCGGGCCCCGGGGTCCGCCGGGGTCCGCGCACCGGTGGGCGGGCCTGTTCGTTCGGCGGGTGTCTGGTCGGTCACAGGGAGCAGGCTTCGCATGGGGTGCAGTGTGGCATGCCCCGTACAGTGGGGAACTGTGCCGACCCCTGTCACTCCTGCCTCATCGGACGCTGCCGATATGCCTTCCGACCTGCCATCCGAGCCGTCCGCCGGGCCGTCGTCCGCGTCGGCGACCGAGCCTTTGTTCGATGTGGCGGGCGGGCCGGACGCCGCCGCGTCCGCCGCAGATGCCGCAGATGCCGCCGGGAACGCCGCCGGAGGCACCGCGCCGCTGTCGCTGTGCGCCCGTGAGCCCCATGTCCCCGCGGACCGGCTGGTCGCGGCGATGGTGCCGCCGCCGCGCTTCGACTCCGTCCGCTTCGAGACCTATGTCCCGGACGAGCGGCAGCCCAGCCAGCGGGAGGCGGTCACCGCGCTGAGCGCGTTCGCGGCCGGTCTCGGCGCCGCCCCCGCGAGCGGCGGCGGCGCGGGCGGCGGGCTGCTCCGCTGGTTCGGCATCGGCAGGCGCCCGGCGCCCGCCCCCGCCGGGCCGCGCGGCGTCTACCTCGACGGCGGCTACGGCGTCGGGAAGACCCATCTCCTCGCCTCTCTCTGGCACGCCACCCCGGCCGAGCCCTCGCTCAAGGCGTTCGGCACCTTCGTGGAGCTGACCCATCTGGTCGGCGCGCTCGGCTTCCAGCAGACGGTGCGGACCCTCAGCGACCACCGGCTGCTCTGCATCGACGAGTTCGAGCTGGACGACCCGGGCGACACCGTGCTCGTCTCCAGCCTGCTGCGCAAGCTGGTGGAGGCGGGGGTCGCGCTGGCGGCCACGTCCAACACCCTCCCCGGGAAGCTGGGCGAGGGCCGGTTCGCCGCCGCCGACTTCCTGCGGGAGATCCAGGGGCTCTCCGCGCACTTCCGCCCGCTGCGGGTCGACGGCGAGGACTACCGCCACCGGGGGCTGCCCGAGGCCCCTCCCCCGTACGCCGACGAGGTGGTCGTGAAGACCGCCCGCACCGTCGCGGGCGCCTCCCTCGACTCCTTCCCCGAACTGCTGACCCATCTGGCGAAGGTGCACCCGAGCCGGTACGGGGCGCTGATCGATGGGGTGAGCACGGTCTGTCTCACCGATGTGCGGCCGGTGCCGGACCAGTCCACGGCGCTGCGGCTGGTGGTGCTCGCCGACCGGCTGTACGACCGCGAGGTGCCGGTGCTCGCCTCCGGACTCCCGTTCGACCGTCTCTTCAGTGAGGAGATGCTCAACGGCGGCTACCGGAAGAAGTACTTCCGCGCGATCTCCCGGCTGACGGCCCTGGCCCGTGACGCGAAGGAACCCGTGGGGCAGTAGCGTCTGGCGTGTTGTTCTGACACCTCTCCTGTCCGCACAACTCTCCTTGTCTGCCATCCAGAAGGGATTCTCACCATGGCCACCACCCGCACGGCGCACACGGTCTGGGAAGGCGAACTGCTCAAGGGCTCGGGCACCGTCACGTTCGACTCCTCCGGCATCGGCTCGCAGCCGGTCTCCTGGCCGTCCCGCGCCGAGCAGGCCAACGGCAGGACCAGCCCGGAGGAGCTGATCGCCGCCGCGCACTCCAGCTGCTTCTCGATGGCCCTCTCGCACGGCCTGACCGGCGCCGGGACCCCGCCCACCCGGCTGGAGACCAAGGCCGACGTCACCTTCCAGCCCGGTGAGGGCATCACCGGTATCCATCTCTCCGTGCGCGGCGAGGTGCCCGGTGTGGACGAGGAGACGTTCGTGGCCGCCGCCGAGAACGCCAAGAAGAACTGCCCGGTGAGCCAGGCGCTGACCGGCACCACCATCACGCTCTCGGCCGAGCTGGCCTGATACCCGCCCTGACCCGCTCCGGGGGCGGAGCGGGTCAGGGCGTCCGCGCCACGGGGGCCACGGGGCTCCGGGCGCACCGGGGGTATCCGCCGCGGGTGACTACTCGATGACCAGCTCGACGGGGATGTTGCCCCGGGTGGCCTTGGAGTAGGGGCAGAAGGCGTGCGTCTTCTCCAGCAGCGCACGGCCGGGCCCGCCCTGGAGGTGGTCGGGCAGTTCGGCCCGGATCACCACGGAGAGGGCGAAGCCGCCGTCCTCCGCGTCCTTGCCGATGCCCACCTCGGCGGTCACCGCGACCTCGCTGACGTCGATCTTCTCCTGGCGGGCGACCGTCGCCATGGCGCTCGCGAAACAGGCCGCGTAACCGGCGGCGAAGAGCTGCTCGGGGTTGGTCCCCCGGCCGCTGCCGCCCAGGACCTGCGGCAGGGCGAGCGGCAGATCCAGCGTGCCGTCCGAGCTGACGGCGCGGCCGTCGCGGCCGGTGGCGGTGGCGACGGCGGTGTAGAGCGCGTCCATGACTACTCCCTCTCAGCGGGGTCTCTCCGGTGGTTCTGCTGCTCGGGGCCGCGGTGCGTCCCGACACCCAGAACTACAGCACACAATTCAGTTGTGTACAACTCAGTGGCGCGCGACAGGTGCGCGGATACACTGGGGCCATGAGCACTCAGGACGACTTCCTCCGCCTGGACCAGCAGATCTGCTTCTCGTTGCACGCGGCGTCCCGCGCGTTCAACGGCGTCTACCGCGCGGTGCTGAAGGACCTGGGGCTGACCTATCCGCAGTACCTGGCGATGCTGGTGCTCTGGGAGCACGGCGAGCTGCCGGTGAAGCGGATCGGCGAGCTGCTGCGGCTGGACTCCGGCACGCTGTCGCCCCTGCTGAAGCGGCTGGAGTCGGCGGGCCTGGTGGAACGGCGCCGCTCACCCGAGGACGAGCGCTCCGTGACCGTCCGCCCCACCGGGGCGGGCACCGAGCTGCGGGAGCGCGCCCGCGATGTGCCGCGCCGCATCGCCCGTTCCACAGGGCTGCGCGTGGAGGACATCAACGGCCTGCGGGAGGAGCTGGCGGCACTGACCCGGGCGCTCGACGCGGCGACCCCCTGAGCGACGGCCGACCCGGTCCGCCCTCCCGGTCCGCCCGTCGGGCCCACCCTTCCAGCGCGCCCTTCCAGCGGGCCCGTCCGGTCCGCCCGTCCGACCCTTCCGACACAAAGTCCGATTTACACGTTTTTCCAGTGAGTAATCATATATTTGCATAATGTGATTACATCTCTGCGGAAACTGGCGGCACTGACCGCCCTGGGTGCCGTGCTCGTCGGCTGCGGCAGCCAGCAGAACGCACCGGACAAGCCCCACCGCGCCCCTTCGGGCCCGGCTGCGGCCAATGGCCCCGAGGCCGTCAAAGCGCCCGCCGTGACGCCGGTCTTCCGGCGGGCCCCCGTCACCGAGGAGACCGAGGAAGGCGAGGAGGAGGCCGAACCGACCGTCGCGCTCACCTTTGACGCCGACATGACCGCCGATCAGGGCAGCAGGGCGGTACGGGGAGAGCGCTTCGACAACCCCGACCTGGTCGACACCCTGCGCACCCTGAAGGTCCCCGCCACGATCTTCATGACCGGACGCTGGGCCGAGGAGTACCCCGACCAGGCCAAGGAGATCGGGAACGACCCGCTGTTCGAGATCGGGAACCACTCGTACAGCCACTACGCCTTCACCAACACGGGCGAGTGCCACGAACTCCCCCGGATCAGCAGGGCGCGGATGCTGACGGACGTGAAACGGGCCGACACCGCGATCCGCCGGACCGGGGCGCGGCACCTCGTCCCCTACTTCCGCTTCCCCGGCGGCTGCTTCGACAAGGAGTCGCTGCGGGCCATCGCCCCGGCGGGGAAGACAGCCGTGCAGTGGGACGTCGTCAGCGGGGACGCGTTCGCCAACTACGCGGACGCCGTGGTGGAACAGGTGCTCAACGACGTGACCCCCGGGTCCGTGGTGGTACTGCACCTGACCCGGAGCGCGGCCCCCGTCACGGAGGCGGCGATCGAGCAGATCGTGCCGGAGCTGCGCGACCGCGGCTTCAAGCTGGTCAAGGTCTCGGAGCTGATGAAGCAGCGGGAGCGGAAGCCGAAGCTGGCGGAGTGAGACCGGGCGGGGCGCGCACCCGCGCCCCGGCGGCCGGGTACGGGGAGACCCCCGCGGGCTTCCCGTACCCGGCCCGGCCGGTCAGTTCGAGGTCTTCTGCGGCAGCAGCTCACTGGGCCGGACCACCACGAAGCCCTCGCCCGAGAGCATGAGCTGCACGGCCTCGCCGGAGCCGCCGCGCACCATCGAGCCGAAGGACTGCGAGCGGTTGATCGAGGTCTCCAGACGGGCGCTCCAGCCCACGACCGCGTTGGTGTCCACGCAGACCGGCTGCTGAGGCGTCACCGGGATCACGACGGGCGTGCCCTCGCAGATGACGGCGAGCTTGCCGGAGCCGCTGAAGACGCTGTTGAAGAGCCCGCCACCGGCGGCGCCGACGCCCTTCACCGTCTTGATCTCGTACGACAGGGTGGAGTCGAAACAGAGCACGTTGCGGCCGTTGACGGTCAGCGAGTCGCCCTGCTCTATCTCCACGATGAAGCAGTTGTTGGCCTCGTGGGCGAACCACGCCTCCCCCTGCCCGCGCACGGCCATCAGCGCCAGTCCCTCACCGGTCACGGCGCGCTTGAGCATGCCGCCGATGCCCTGGCCCTTCCGCTCGAACTGGAGATTGCCGCGGAAGGCGATCATCGAGCCCTGGCGGGCGTGCATCTCACCGTTGACGACGTACTTGACCGACTTGGCGTTCTGGAGGGACATCCCCGGGACGGTGGCGGGCTGGGCCATGTTCTCGGAGGCGAAGAGGTCGCTTTTCATACGGTGCATCCTTACCAGGAGGGATTCACGCGCACAACATCGTCCGGTGATGGCGCGGCGGCGGGGTGCGGCGGCGGCGGGCCGCCACCGGCCTGGCAGACTGGCCCGGGTGAGCAGCGAAGACCCCCAGCACGCCGAGAGCGCCGAGAGCGCGGAGCGCGACGAGGCCCCGCAGTACGTCCTTCCGCTCGTCGTCCGCATCGAGAAGGCCGGGCCCCCGGCGCGCACCGACGCGCTGGAGACCGCCGCCCGCGCGGTGCTGACCCTCCTCGCCGACGAGCGGAGCCGGGACGGCGGCGTCTGGGAGAAGGCCGTACGCGACTGGGAGGACGCCCGTATCCGCAAGGTGGTGCGGCGGGCGCGGGGCGCGGAGTGGCGCAAGGCGTCGGGGCTGCCGGGGATCACCGTGACCGGTGAACACGCGGAGGTCCGGGTCTTCCCGCCGGTGCCGCTGGACGGCTGGCCCAAGGAACTGGCCAAGCTCCAGGTCTCCGGCACCGAACTGGACGACCCGGCGGCACCGCCCGCCGCGCTGCCGGACGCCCCGGTGCTCTGGCTGAACCCGGGCGTCCCGATGTCGGCGGGCAAGGCCATGGCCCAGGCGGGCCACGCCGCCCAACTCGCCTGGTGGGACCTGCCCGCCCCGGCCCGCACGGCGTGGGCCGCCGGGGGCTTCCCCCTCTCCGTGCGCACCCCGTCCCCGTCCCGGTGGTCCGACCTGACCGGGGCGGGCCTCCCGGTGGTGCGTGACGCCGGTTTCACGGAGATCGCACCGAACACATGCACGGTGGTGGCGGACCACCGGGCGCTGCTCTGACCCCGGCGCGGGGTCCGGCCTCGGCGGGGCTTCCCCTCCCCCGGCCCCGTCTTCCCGGTGCCCCCTGTTCCCGCGTGAAATCGCTCCGCCCCGTGGAACCGTGGAACCTCTGAGGAAGCTCTGAACGTCTCCTGCCCAGGGTTCAGTACCGTGGGTCATGGTTACAGCATGACCATGGCGAGAATCGGTCCCCGGTCCCTGACGGGGCCGAGGAGGGGGGCGGGGACATGGAGCTGGGGATCGGGATCGGGTGGCGGCCGGAGATCGCGGAGGTGGTGGCGGAGCTGCCGGGGGTCGACTGGGTCGAGGTGGTGGCCGAGAACATATGCCCCGGGCATGTTCCCGAGGCGCTGGAGCGGTTGCGTTCGCGTGGGGTGCGGGTCGTGCCGCACGGGGTCTCGCTGGGGCTCGGCGGGGCGGACCGGCCGGACGCGGGGAAGCTCGCCGCGCTGGCGCGCCGGGCCGAGGCCCTCGGGTCGCCGCTGGTCACGGAGCACATCGCGTTCGTCCGCGCCGGGGGGCCGCTGACCGCGTCGCGGACCCTGGAGGCGGGCCATCTGCTGCCGGTGCCGCGCACCCGTGACGCTCTGCGGGTGCTGTGCGAGAACGTGCGGATCGCGCAGGACTCGCTTCCCGTACCGCTCGCCGTGGAGAACATCGCCGCGCTGTTCTCCTGGCCCCACGAGGAGCTGACCGAGGGGCAGTTCCTGGCCGAGCTGGTCGAACGCACCGGGGTGCGGCTGCTCGTCGACGTGGCCAATCTCCACACCAACCGGGTCAACCGCGGCGAGGACCCCGCGAAGGCCCTGGACGAGCTGCCCGTCGAGGCGATCGCGTACGTCCATGTCGCGGGCGGCGTCGAGCGGGACGGCGTCTGGCACGACACCCACGCCCACCCGGTGCCCGAGCCGGTCCTCGACGTGCTGCGGGAGCTGCGGGCCCGGGTCCGGCCCCCCGGGGTGCTGCTGGAGCGCGACGACGACTTCCCGCCCGGCGAGGAGCTGGCCCGCGAGCTGGACACCGTCCGGGCCACGCTGCGGAGCGCCGCGCCGCGGACCGCCGCGGTCCCCGCGCCCCGGCGCGCGCCGACCCGACCCGCCGAGCCCGCCAAGAACACAGAGCCCGCCGAGCCCGCCGAAGCCGCCGAGAACACCGAGCCCGCCCTGCCCGCCGACGGCGAAGCCGTCGAGGGCGCCGTACGCGAACGGCTCGCCCTCGGCCAGGTCGCGCTGCTCTCCGCCCTGGTCGCGGGCACCCCCGCCCCCGAGGGCTTCGACGCCCGGCGGCTGCGGACCCAGCGCCGCGCCCTGGCCGCCAAGCGCGCGTCGGTCGTCGCGAAGGTCGCGCCCGAGCTGCGCGACATCCTCGGTGACGGCTACCGCGCCGCGTTCCTCTCGTACGCCCGGAACCGGCCGATGCACCACGGGTACCGCAGGGACGCCCTGGACTTCGCCGAGCATCTGCTCATCGCGGGAACGCCGGTCGACGACCGGGCCCGACGCCGGCTCACCCACTGGTGGGAGGAGCGCGTCACACCTCAGCCGCCGCGGCGCACGACCCGGATGGTCCGTGCCGCCCGCGCCGTCCTCATACGGAGGTAAGAGCCATGGGCACAGCCGCAGTCATCATCCTGCTCGCGTTCGCGGGAGCCTGCTCCGGTCTCCTCGTCCTGGAGTCGCGGACCCGGCGCGGCACCCCCCGTTTCGACGGGGTCGCCGTCCTCCACGACGTCCATGAGGCCGCCTTTCTGAGCGGCGGACCGCCACGGGTCGTGGACACCGCGCTCGCGGCGATGAACGGCGACGGACGGCTGCTGATCGGCGAGCCGGGCATCGTCTCCGTCGCGGACCGGGTCGTCCGCCACCCGGTCCAGCAGGCGGTGTACGACACGCTCGACAACGCGCCGAACGGCTCCGTGGTCCATCTGCGGGCCCGGGCCATGCGGCACCACACCGTCCAGGGGATCGGGGACGGGCTCGCCCGGCGCGGGCTGCTGCTGCCGCGCGGCCCGAGACGGGGGTTCGTGGACTTCCTGGGCTGTGTGCTGGCCGTGGTCTCGGCCCTGGCGACCCTCGTGGTGATCGTGGCCACGATCCTCAGCTACGACCTGGACTGGGACCGGCCTCCCGTTCCCTTCGCGCTGCTGACGCTGCCCGCGACCCTCACGGGGCTGATCACCGGTCTTCTCGTCGTCTCCCGGTGCCGCGCCCGCGTCAGCAAGCAGGGCAGGCAGGCCCTGGCCGGATACCGCAAGCAGCACGCGGAGACCGAGGACCCGGCCACCCTGGTCGCGACCAAGGGGCCGCGGGCCCTGCCGAAGTCCGCGGCGCAGACCGTGCTGGTCGCCGCCGCCCTCACCACGGTCGTCCTGCTGGACTCGACGCGGAGCGACGGCATGGCCGTGGCCGCCCCGTGGTGCGGCTCCTCCGACGGCTACGGCGACGGGGGGAGCGGCGCGGGCGGAGGAGACGGCGGCGGGGACGGCGGCGGCGGGGACGGCGGCGGCGGGGACGGCGGCGGCGGGGACGGGGACGGGGGAGGCTGCGGGGGGTGCGGCGGCTGCGGCTGCGGCTGACCGCCGGGCGGGCCCCTGCCCGGACGGGGCTCATTGGCAGGGCGGCGGCGGGCGCCTAGGGTGCGGTCATGCCCATGCGGACCTCGTACGACGCGGTGGTGGTGGGCGGTGGCCACAACGGTCTGGTCGCCGCCGCGTATCTGGCCCGGGCCGGGCGCTCGGTGCTGGTCCTGGAGCGTTCCCCGGCCACCGGCGGGGCGGCCGTCTCCGCGCGGCCCTTCGCCGGGGTCGACGCGCGGCTGTCGCGCTACTCGTACCTGGTGTCGCTGCTGCCCGACCGGATCGTGCGCGATCTGGGGCTCGACTTCGCCGTCCGCCGCCGGACGGTCTCCTCGTACACCCCGGTCGGGGACGGCGGGCTGCTGATCGGCGGCGGGCGCACCCGGGAGTCCTTCGCCGCGCTCACCGGGGGCGACCGGGAGTACACGGCGTGGCGGGAGTTCCACGCGATGACGGGGCGGCTGGCCGCGCGGGTCTTCCCGACGCTGACGGAGCCGTTGCCCCGGCGGGCGGAGCTGCGGGCCCTCGTCGACGACGAGCGGGCGTGGCGGGCGCTGTTCGAGGAGCCCGTCGGGGTGGCGGTCGAGGAGTGGTTCTCCCACGACGTGGTCCGGGGGGTGGTGCTCACGGACGCCCTGATCGGCACCTTCGCCGACGCACACGACCCGGGTCTGGCGCAGAACCGGTGCTTCCTCTACCACGTCGTCGGCGGGGGCACGGGCGAGTGGAACGTGCCGGTCGGGGGCATGGGCGCGCTGACGGACGCGCTCGCGACGGCGGCGCGGCGCGCCGGGGCCGAGATCCTGACCCGGCACGAGGTCACCCATGTCCACCCGGAGGGGCCGGGCGCGGAGGTCGGCTACCGTACCGAGGACGGCGAGGGGACGGTGGCCGCCCGGCATGTGCTCGTCAACGCCGCACCGAGGGAACTGGCGGCCCTGCTGGGCGAGGAGCCGCCGCCCGCCGCCGAGGGGTCGCAGTTCAAGGTGAACATGGTGCTGCGGCGGCTGCCCCGGCTGCGGGACGGCTCGGTCGACCCGCGCGCCGCGTTCTCCGGCACGTTCCATGTCTCCGAGGGGTACGGGCAGCTCGCGGCCGCGTACCGCGAGGCCGCCGCCGGGTCGCTGCCGTCCGCGCCCCCGTCGGAGATCTACTGCCATACGCTCACCGACCCGTCGATCCTGGGGCCGGACCTCGCCGCCGAGGGGTACCAGACCCTCACCCTCTTCGGGCTGCACACGCCCGCCCGGCTCTTCGCCGACGACCCCGAACGGACCCGGGACGAACTCCTCGCGGCCACCCTCGCCGAACTCGACCGCCATCTCGCGGAGCCGCTCGCGGACTGTCTGGCGACCGACGCCCGGGGCGAGCCGTGCGTCGAGGCCAGGACCCCGCTCGACCTGGACCGCGAACTGCGCCTGCCCGGCGGGCACATCTTCCACCGCGACCTCGCCTTCCCGTACGCGGACGAGGCCACCGGCCGCTGGGGCGTGGCGACCCGCCACCCGTCCGTGCTGCTCTGCGGCGCGGGCGCGGTACGCGGCGGCGGCGTCAGCGGCATCCCGGGCCACAACGCCGCGATGTCCGTTCTGGGGCACTGAGCCGCGCCCCGGGCCCGTCCCGAGGCCCGCGTGGGCCCGACACCGTCGGGGCGGGGAACGGGGGCCGCCCCGCCCCCGTGACGGACTCCCGGCGTCGGGGCCGCCCGCGGTCGGCGGCCCCGGCTGCGGCAGGCGCTCGGGCACGGGCACGGGCGCCGAGGCGCACGCCGGGGGCGTACGGAAGGCATCGGCGGCGACACCGTCCGGTGGTGCTTTACACCCGGTACCGCCGGGCGAAGGATTCCCCGAATGCCGTCGTCTGCCGCCGCGCGAAGGGGAATCCGATGAGAGCCGTTGCGAAGTCCGGACTGCTGGCGGGCCTTGGCGCACTCGTCGCCGGAACGCTGGCCGTGGCCCCGCGAACGGCGCCGCCGGGGCCGCTGTCCCGGCCGCCCCCGCCGAGGACGTCACCTCCGCGGAGGCCGAGGCCCGCGGTGTACGGATCGCCGCCGAACGGGCCGCCGCCGAGGGGATCCCGTTCGGGCGCTGCCCCGCCGCGGAGTCCCTGCCGGACGAGGTCCGCTGCGGCACCGTGGAGGTTCCGCTCGACTACGCGGAACCGGACGGCCGGCGGATCGAGCTGACGGTGAGCCGGGGCCGGGCCACCGGTCCCACCGGGGAGCAGCAGGGCGCGCTGGTGTTCAACCCTGGCGGACCCGGCGCCTCCGGAATGTGGTTCCCGCTGCTCGCGGGGGTCCCGGAGTGGGAGCGGATCGCCCGCGCCTACGACTTCGTCGGCTACGCGCCGCGCGGCGTCGACCGCTCCGCGCCGCTGAGCTGTCAGGACCCCCGGGAGGCGGTCAGGGCGCCGACCCTCTCCCCCACGCACCCCTCACCCGCGTACAAGAGGGAACGGGTCGCCGAGGCGCGGCGGTACGCGGCGGGCTGTGCCCGGCACGCGGGTGCGGCGCTGCGGCACTACACCTCGCTCAACAACGCGCGCGATCTCGATGTGCTGCGGGCGGCGCTCGGCGAGGAGCGGCTGACCTTCATGGGCGCGTCGTACGGGACGTACTTCGGCGCGCTGTACGCGGACCTGTTCCCGTCCCGTGTGCGCCGTATGGTCCTCGACGCGCCGGTGGACCCGGCCCGGGAGAAGATCTGGTACCGCAGCAACCTGGAGCAGTCGCTGGCGTTCGAGGGCCGCTGGGCCGACTTCCGCGCCTGGGTGGCCCGGCACCACGACGTCTTCGGTCTGGGGACGAGCCCCGAGGCGGTGGGGCACCACTACGAGGAGGTGCGGGCGCGGCTCGCGGTGCGGCCCGCGGGTGGCCGGGTGGGTCCCGGGCAGCTCCAGTCGGCGATGCTGGCCGCCGTCTACCACGACGACTTCTGGGAGCCGCGCGCCCGGGCGCTCGCCGCGTATCTGCGCGGGGACGAGGAACCGCTCGTGGCCCAGGCCGCGCCCCGGGCGGAGCTGGCGCGCGGCGCGGAGAACGCCGCCGCCGTGTACACGGCGATCGAGTGCAACGACGCGCCCTGGCCGCGGGAGTTCGCGGTGTGGGACCGGGACAACACCGCGCTGGCCCGCAGGGCCCCGTTCGAGACCTGGGACAACGTCTGGATGAATCTGCCGTGCGCCTTCTGGCCCGCGCCCCGGCAGCAGCCGCTGGAGGTGCGGACCCGGCGCGGGGAGCTGCCGCCGGTGCTGATCCTGGCGGCCGAGCGGGACGCGGCGACCCCGTACGAGGGGGCGCGGGAGCTGGCCCGGCGGCTCAAGGGCGCAGTGCTCGTCACGGAGGAGGACGCCGGGACCCATGGCATCGGCGGCGGCGCCAACGACTGCGTCAACGGCCATCTGGAGGAGTATCTGCTGCGGGGAGTGACGCCGGTGCGGCGCGCGTCGTGCGCGCCGCACCCGGAGCCGGACCCGGTGTCGCTGGAGCGGCGCGGGGCGGAGCCTGTGCTCCGGCACGCCGTCTGATCTTCCGGGTCGACGAGGCCCTGACCGCTGGTGTGCGGCCCCGGCCTTCGCTTCCGCGCCGTCCCGACCCTGGCTGGGCTCCGGTACGGGCGTCGCACGGACCCGTCATGGGCCCGGCGAAGGGATGTTACGCGAGGTCGGTCCGCGGCCCGGCAACCGCCTGCCGGTACCGGGCCCGAACGGACCTGCTACAGGGCCCGGGAGGGGTGTCCCGGGCCCGGCGGGCATCGCCCGGTGGGCGTTACGCGAGCCCCGCCACCAGGTCGGTGAGGGACTTGCGGCGGCCGGTGTAGAAGGGGACCTCCTCGCGGACGTGCATCCGCGCCTCGGAGGCGCGCAGATGGCGCATCAGGTCCACGATGCGGTAGAGGTCGTTCGCCTCGAACGCGAGAATCCACTCGTAGTCGCCGAGCGAGAACGAGGCCACCGTGTTGGCGCGGACATCGGGGTAGCCGCGGGCCATCTTGCCGTGGTCGGCGAGCATCCGGCGGCGGTCCTCGTCGGGCAGCAGATACCAGTCGTACGAGCGGACGAACGGGTAGACGCTGACGTAGTCGCGCGGGGTCTCGTCGGCGAGGAACGCCGGGATGTGCGACTTGTTGAACTCGGCGGGGCGGTGCAGCGCCATGTTCGACCAGACCGGTTCGAGGGCACGGCCGAGGCGGGTGCGGCGGAAGAGGTTGTACGCCTCCTGGAGCTCGTCCGCGGTCTCGGCGTGCCACCAGATCATGACATCGGCGTCGGCACGCAGCCCGGAGAGGTCGTAGGTGCCGCGCACCTTGACGTCCTCGGCGGCCAGCCGCTCGAAGAGGGTGTCGACCTCCTCGGCCCAGCCGGAGCGGTCCTCGGGCAGTACATCGCGCAGCTTGAAGACGGACCACAGCGTGTACCGGATGACCTCGTTGAGGTCCTTGGCCTTCTTGCCTGCGTTCGGGATCTTTTCGGGCGCACTCATGTGCCTATTGTCCCGCGCCGTGATCAGTGCCCCGCGCCAGGGTCGGCGTGGCGAGAATCTCCTCCGCCGCGCGCCGTCCGTCGGCGACGCAGGCGGGGATGCCGACGCCGTCGTAGGCGGCTCCGCAGACGGTGAGCCCGGGGAGTTTCGCGACCTCGGCGCGGACCCGGGCGACACGGGCGCGGTGGCCCACGGGGTACTGGGGCAGCCCGCCGATCCAGCGGGTGACCTCGGTGGCGAGGGGCCGGGCGGCGAGGCCGGTGGCGGCGCCGAGGTCGGTGAGGGCGGCCCGGACGAGGTCGGCGTCGTCCCGTTCGAGCTGTTCCTCCTCGCCGTAGCGGCCGATGGAGGCGCGCAGCAGGACGAGGTCGGGCGCGCCCTTGTCCACCCAGGACCACTTGCGGCTGGAGAAGGTGGACGCCTTGATCGTGCGGCCGTCGACCGGGGGGACGAGGAAGCCGCTGCCCTCGGGGAGCCCGGTGGTGTCGGAGCGGCGGAAGGCCAGGGTGACGAGGGCCATGGAGGCGTACTCGATCCGGCCGATCTCGGCGGACGCGACGGGCGACTCGGCGGCGAGGAGTTCGGCGGTGGTCCAGGCGGGGGCGGCGAGGACGACGCCGTCGGCTTCGAGGACGCCGTGCTCGGTGCGGACCCGCCAGCCGCCGGGGACGCGGGCGAGCCCGAGGGCGCGGGTGCTGGTGAGGAGGGTGCCGCCGTGGGCGCGCACGGCGGCGGCGACGGCCAGGGGCAGGGTGCCGACACCGCCGTCGATGCCGAGGAAGACGGGGCCGTCGGCCTGGCGGGCGGCCGTCTCCCGGCGGACCGCGTCGACGGCATCGAGGAGATGGCCGTGGCCGCGGGCGGCGGCGAAGAGCTGGGGCACGGCGGCGGCGAGCGAGATCCGGTACGCGTCGCCCGCGTAGACCCCGCCGAGCAGGGGTTCGACGAGCCGGTCGACGACCTCGCGGCCGAGGCGTTCGGCCACATACGTGCCGACCGCGACATCGTCGCCGACGGCGGCGGGCGGCAGGTCGCGCTCGCGGCCGATGCGCTCGACGCCCTCGGGACTGAGCAGCCCGGCGAGGGAGTCGGGGGTGGCGGGGACCCCCATGACATGGCCCTGGGGCATGGGGCGCAGGGCGCCGCGGGTCCAGATGGAGGCGGTGGCGGTGGCGGGCGGCCGGAGCCGGTCGCCGAGCCCGGCGGCGCGGGCGAGGTCGATGCCCTCGGGGCGGCGGGCGAGCATGGACTCGGCGCCCAGGTCGACGGGGACCCCGGCGATCTCGCCGGTGTGCAGTTTGCCGCCGACGCGCTCGGACGCCTCGACGAGGGTGACCCGGACCCCGGCGGTCACCAGCCGGTGGGCGGCGGCGAGGCCGGAGATCCCGCCCCCGACGACCACCACATGCGCGGGCGGCGCGCCGCCCGGGGCCCCGCCGGTCCCGCTGCCCGTACGGCCGGTGGCCCCGGGGTCGCCGGTGTCCGCCGCTGTGCTCTCCGCGTGCTGGGAAGACTGCATGCCCCCACTCTCTCAAACCCCGTTCCGTGTCCCGACCGTGACCTCTTCGCCACCGGCGGGGGCGAACGCGCGGGCCGCCCGCTCCGTCGAGGGTGCGGATGGAAACGGAACGAGAAGGAACTGGGGGCCGATATGGACGCACGACGCGGTGCCGCCGCGCTGACGCTGGTCGTCGCGATGGCGGTGACGGGGTGTGCCGGCGGGTCGGAGAAGCAGGTGGACGGGGCGGACCCGGGTGTCGCGCGGAGCGAGGGGAGCCGGGCGGCCGTCGAGGCGCAGCGGGCCGCCCCGGAGGCGGAGGGCGCGGCGGACACCGAGGACACAGCGTCGGAGGCGGCGGACGAGGCGGCCCCGGCCCAGGGGGAGCACATCGTCCGCACCGCCGAGCTGGAGATCCGGGTCCCGAGCGTGCCCCGCGCGCTGAAGGCGGCCCGGGCCGCGGCCGAGGAGGCCGGGGGCGATGTCTCCGAGGAGTCCACCACCGGCGAGGAGGAGCCCGGCGGGATGTACTCCTCGCTGGTGCTGCGGGTGCCCGAGGACCGGTACGACGCGGTGCTCACGCGGCTCGCCGGGGCCGGGAAGCTGCTCAACCGTTCGGCGCGGGCCGAGGACGTCACCGAGGAGGTCGTGGACGTCCGCAGCCGCCTCGCGACCCAGCGGGCCAGCGTGGAGCGGGTACGGAAGCTGATGGACCGGGCCGGGAAGCTGACCGACGTGGTGGCGCTGGAGGAGCAGCTCGGCAAGCGGCAGGCGGATCTGGAGGCGCTGCTCGCGAAGGAGAAGTCGCTGAAGGACCGCACCACGCTGGCGACGATCACCCTCTCGCTCCAGGAGGAGGCGGAGAAGGACGGGACAGGGGACGGGGACGGGCCGGGCTTCCTGGACGCCCTCGGCGGCGGCTGGGACGCGCTGGTCACGTCGTCGCGCTGGACGGGGGCGGGGATCGGCGCGGCGCTCCCGTTCGCGGCGGTGCTGGGGGCGGCCTTCGCGGTGTGGCGGTGGGCGCTGCGGCCCGTGCTGCGCTCCCGGGCCCGGCGGGCGGCGGACGCTGTGTCCGCCGGGGAACGGCGCGGCTCCGCCCCGGAGTGATCACGGCCACTCGGCGCCCCGGGCCCGGCGCCCCGCCCGTACGGTGGGCCCCATGACAGCGGAGCGACTGGTGGTCATCGGGGGCGACGCGGCGGGCATGTCCGCCGCGTCGCAGGCACGCAGGCTCAAGGGCCCCGGGGAGCTGGAGATCGTGGCCTTCGAACGCGGTCACTTCAGCTCGTTCTCGGCGTGCGGGATTCCGTACTGGGTGGGCGGGCAGGTGGCCGAACGGGACGAGCTGATCGCCCGTACCCCCGCCGAGCACCGCGCGCGGGACATCGATCTGCGGATGCGCACCGAGGTGACGGAGATCGACCTCGCGGGAGGCCGGGTGCGCTCCCGGGAGCTGGAGAGCGGCCGTCAGGAGTGGACCGGCTACGACAAGCTGGTGATCGCGACGGGGGCGCGGCCGGTCCGTCCGCCGCTGCCCGGGATCGACGCGCCGGGCGTGTTCGGGGTGCAGACCCTGGACGACGGACAGGCGCTGCTCGACGCCCTGTCGGCGGCGCCGGGGCGGCGCGCGGTGGTGGTCGGCGCGGGGTACATCGGCGTGGAGATGGCGGAAGCGCTGCTGAACCGGGGCTTCGAGGTCACCGTCGTCAACCGGGGCGCCCAGCCGATGGCCACGCTCGACCCGGACATGGGCGCGCTGGTGGGCGCGGCGATGGACGGCCTCGGCATCACGACCGTGAACGGGACCGAGGTCACCGCCGTGCTGACCGGCGCGGACGGCCGGGCCCGCGCGGTGCTGGCCGGGGACCGGGAATTCCCGGCGGACGTGGTGGTCCTCGGCCTCGGCGTGGCGCCCGGGACGGAGCTGGCGCGGGCCGCGGGGCTGCCGCTGGGGTCGTCCGGGGGGCTGCTCACGGATCTGTCGATGCGGGTCCGCGGCCGGGAGGAGATCTGGGCGGGCGGGGACTGCGTGGAGGTCCTGGACCTGGTCTCGGGCCGGGAGCGGTATGTGCCGCTCGGCACGCACGCGAACAAGCACGGGCAGGTCATCGGTGCGAATGTGGGCGGCGGCTACGGCACGTTCCCGGGGGTCGTGGGCACGGCCGTCAGCAAGGTCTGCGATCTGGAGATCGCCCGCACCGGGCTGCGGGAGAAGGACGCCGCGCGGGTGGGGCTCCAGTTCGTCCCGGTGACCGTCGAGTCGACGGGCCGGGCGGGGTACTACCCGGGGGCGCGGCCGATGACGGTGAAGATGCTGGCGGAGCGGCGTACGGGGCGGTTGCTCGGGGTGCAGATCGTGGGACGGGAGGGCGCGGCGAAGCGGGTGGATGTGGCGGCGGTGGCGTTGACGGCGGGGATGACGGTGGAGGCGATGACCGCGCTCGACCTCGGGTACGCCCCGCCGTTCTCGCCGGTCTGGGACCCGGTCCTGATCGCGGCCCGCAAGGCGGTGGCGGCGGTCCGCGCCACGGGGTGAGTCCGCCCCCGCGACGGGGCCCACCGGGCTGGACTGTGCCCACTCCCCGCACCGAGTGGCCGTCTCCCCTGGCGGGCCCCGGGGCCGTCCCTCTCCCACCGGGCGGAACTATGCCCACTCCCCGCGCCGAGTGGGCCGTCTGCCCGTGGTGGGGGGTGCAGGGTCGTCCCCGGAAGGGACCGGCGGAGAATCACCCGCGTCCAGACATCGGACGTCCGGTCTGCCGGCCCTGAGGAGTCGAGCCCGGAGGCCCCCACATCCCGCACGGTGGGACCGCCCGCACCCCCAACCCCCGGGCACAGGCGGACCCGCACACAACAAGCCCGTCCGGCGCTTGAGGACGGACCCCGCACCCAACGGAAAACCTCACGCGCAAGCCGACGAACCCTCGCGCGGCCCCGTCGTCGGGGGCCAGCCCCCGAACCCCCGCGCCTCAAACGCCGGCGAGGCTTGATGATGCGCGGGCCGCCCCAAGAAGCTGGATTTTGGGCCCCGTGCCTCAAGCTCCCCCGGAGGGGCTGGATTTTCGCCTCGCTCGGGAGCATCGGGCAAACCGCGCAACATCAAGCCGGTCGGGAGCGCCCCCTCTGGAAGAGCTCAAGGACGGCCCCGCACCCAAACAACGGGCGCATCCGTCGGCCAGGGCCAACGAATGGCGCGGGCACCACCGCGCGAAAGACGTCAGCGCGCGGTGTTCTCGTGCACGTACGAGACCAGACGGGTCAGCGCGTCGGGGTCGGTGGTGGGGAGGACCCCATGGCCCAGATTGAAGACATGGCCCTCCAGACCGGCCGCGGCACGCAACACCTCGTCCGTCATGGCCTCAACCGCACGCGTCCCGGCGAAGAGCACCGCGGGGTCCAGGTTGCCCTGGAGCGCCTTGCCGGGGCCCACCCGGCGGGCGGCCTCGTCGAGGGGGACGCGCCAGTCGACGCCGACGACGTCGGCACCGGCCTCGCCCATGAGGCCGAGCAGTTCACCCGTGCCCACACCGAAGTGGATACGGGGCACCCCGTACCCGGCCACCGCGTCGAAGACCTTCACGGACGCGGGCATGACCGAGCGCCGGTAGTCCACGGGGGCCAGCGCGCCCACCCAGGAGTCGAAGAGCTGGACCGCGCTCGCCCCGGCCTCGATCTGGACCTTGAGGAAGGCGGAGGTGATCTCCGCGAGCCGGTCGAGGAGGTCGGCCCACAGCTCCGGGTCGCTGTGCAGCAGCGCCTTGGTGTGCTCGTGGTTGCGGGAGGGCCCGCCCTCGACGAGATAGCTGGCGAGCGTGAACGGCGCCCCCGCGAAGCCGATCAGCGGCGTGCCGCCCAGCTCGGCGGTGAGCAGCCCGATGGCCTCGGTGACGTACCAGACGTCCTCGGGCGTCAGGTCGCGCAGCCGGGCGAGGTCGGCGCGGCTGCGGAAGGGCTCGGCGACGACCGGGCCGACGCCGGGCTTGATGTCGAGGTCGATCCCGATGGCCTTGAGCGGGACGACGATGTCGCTGAAGTAGATGGCCGCGTCGACGCCGTGGCGCCGCACCGGCTGGAGGGTGATCTCCTTGACCAGCTCGGGGCGCATGCAGGAGTCGAGCATGGCGATGCCCTCGCGCACCTTGAGGTACTCGGGCAGGGAGCGGCCCGCCTGCCGCATGAACCAGACCGGTGTGTGCGGCACCGGTTCCCGCCTGCACGCCCGGAGGAAGGCGGAGTCGTACGTCTGCGGCTGCCGCGGCCCGCCGGAGCGGTCCTGCGCGCTGTCCTGGGAGGGGTCCGGGGTGCGGCTCTGGGTGCGGTCGTAGGCGGTCACGCCCCAAATCTTCGCACGGCCCGGGGAAACGGCCGCCCCGCCCCGGGTGTCTCCCGAGCGCCCGGGCGCCGTTCCGCCTAGTCTTCCCCGCATGGCTGCGGCTCAGGGACATTTCTCCGATCATTCCGATCACTCCGATCATGCGAACGGCACCGGCGACCGGGACGGCTCGGGGGGCGACACGACCCCGCGGGCCTTCCGGCTCGCCGTCGAAGCGCTGCGGGGCGCTGCGCCGCGCCCCGAGATCGGACTGGAGCCCGCCCGTCCGCCCCAGCGGCTCGCCCCGTACGCGTACGCCCTGGAGGCGACGGTCGCGGACGACCCGGACGGTGAGGAAGAGGTGCTGGCCGACGGGCGGCTGGTGCTGCTGTACGCGCCGGAGGGTCACGAGGCGTGGCAGGGGAGGTTCCGGCTGGTGACCCTGGTGCGGGCGGAGCTGGAGCCGGAGATGGCGGCCGATCCGCTGCTGCCGGAGGTGTCCTGGTCCTGGCTGACGGGGGCGCTGGAGACGCGGGGTCTCGGGTACGGGGAGCCGAGCGGGACCGTCACCCGCGCGGGGTCTCACTATTTCGGTGGACTGGCCGCCCGACGGCCCGCGACCCAGATCGAGATCCGTGCCTCGTGGTCGCCCGAGGAGGGCCCCGACGGGGTACCGGACATGGGTGCGCACCTGGTGGCCTGGTGCGATCTGCTCAGTCAGATCGCGGGACTGCCGCCGTCGCCGACGGGTGGCACGGAGGCGGGGGCCGGTGTGGTGAGCCTGCCGCAGCGGCGGGGGCCCCGGCAGCGGTGAGAACGGCGGGGCCCGTCCGGTGGAGACTGGCCCCCGGCCCCTGACCCGTTCCGGCGCCCCGCCCTGGGAGGCGACCGCGGCGCCACGGTCCCGTCGCGGTGCCGCGTAGACGTACACGTACGGGAGTTTCGGCCCCGGTCCCGGGCACTCCCGGACGGTGCGGCGCGGCCCCGAGGCGGCGGCGGGTGCGGCTCCCTTCAGGGGCGTCCAGGGGCGTCACGGCGGGGCGTTCCGTCAATTCGTTCGTAGGATGATCGATCATCCGTCCGAATTGCCCGCTTTATCACTCACTAAATCGTGATCTTTCCCTAAAGCAGATCAGGTTTGGTGCCGAAGAGGTCAGTGACCCGAATTTGATCGGTTCGCCCCGGCTTCATCCCCGAGCCGCCCCGTCCCGAACCTTCCCCAGGAGGTATGGTGTCCGTTCTCCTTGAGCAGCCCGCAAGCCTGGTCGCCTACCGCCCGAACAAGCCGACCGCCATGGTCGTCGTGGCCGACCCGCGTGTCCGCTCCACCGTCACCCGCCATCTGTGGGCGCTCGGAGTACGTGATGTCATCGAGGCGTCGTCCATCGCGGAGGCCCGCCCCCGCGTCGGCAACCCCCGCGACATCTGCGTGGCCGACGTCCATCTGCCCGACGGATCAGGGCTGACCCTGCTGTCCGAGACCCGCGCCGCGGGCTGGCCCAACGGACTCGCCCTCTCCGCCGCCGATGACATCGGCGCCGTGCGCAACGCGCTCGCGGGCGGAGTCAAGGGCTATGTCGTCACCGGCACCCGCACCAACATCGGCCACCCGACCCGACCCGGCGCCGCCCCCATGGGCGCCGGGGCCCGCCTCGGCCACCGCCGCCCCCCGGGTGCCCCGAGCCACCCGGGCGGCTACCGCGAGCTGTCCGGGCGGGAGGTCGAGGTGCTGCGGCTGGTGGCCGAGGGCCAGTCCAACAAGGCCATCGGAGTCTCGATGGGACTCTCGGCCCTCACCGTCAAGAGCCACCTCGCCCGCATCGCCCGCAAGCTGGGCACCGGTGACCGCGCCGGGATGGTGGCGGTGGCTCTGCGTACCGGCATCATCCACTGAGCGTCCCCGGACGGAGCGCGCCCGCGGACGGAACGTTCCGTCGTCAGGCGCGCTCCGTTCACGGATACCCTTGACACGTGACCGACGCCCAAGAGACCGCAGCAGAGACCGCACTGCGAACCGCCGGGGGCGCCCCCCCGGACGACGGCGTCGCAGCCGAAGAGGCACCTCCCACCCCGCTGCTGGAACCCCGGGAGGGGATTCCGGCGGTGGTCGCCGACGCCGACGCGCTCGCGGCGGTGACGGCGGCGTTCGGGGCGGGCAGCGGACCCGTCGCCGTGGACGCCGAGAGGGCCTCCGGCTACCGCTACGGCCAGCGCGCCTATCTGGTGCAGCTCCGCCGCGCGGGCGCGGGCAGCGCCCTGATCGACCCGGTGGCCTGCCCCGACCTCTCACCCCTCGGCGAGGCGCTCGACGGC
Organism: Streptomyces clavuligerus; assembly: GCF_005519465.1. Taxonomy (NCBI): domain Bacteria; kingdom Bacillati; phylum Actinomycetota; class Actinomycetes; order Kitasatosporales; family Streptomycetaceae; genus Streptomyces; species Streptomyces clavuligerus. The sequence continues at coordinate 1,061,217 of NZ_CP027858.1, forward strand.
GCCGAGTGGATCCTGCACGCCGCCACCCAGGACCTGCCGTGCCTGCGGGACATAGGCATGGCCCCCGCCCTCCTCTTCGACACCGAGCTGGCCGGACGGCTGGCCGGATTCCCCCGGGTCGGCCTCGGCGCCATGGTCGAGTCGGTCCTCGGATACGCCCTGGAGAAGGGGCACTCCGCCGTCGACTGGTCCACCCGCCCGCTGCCCGAGCCCTGGCTGCGCTACGCCGCGCTGGACGTGGAGCTGCTGATCGACCTGCGGGACGCCCTGGAGGAAGAGCTGGCGGAGCAGGGGAAGCTGGAGTGGGCGCGGCAGGAGTTCGCCGCGATCGCCGCCGCGCCGCCCCCCGCGCCCCGCAAGGACCCCTGGCGGCGGACCTCCGGTATGCACAAGGTGCGCCGCCGCCGTCAGATGGCGGTCGTCCGGGAGCTGTGGACCGCCCGTGACGCGGTGGCGCAGCGGCGCGATGTCTCGCCCGGGAAGGTGCTGAGCGACAGCGCCATCATCGAGGCGGCGCTCGCGGTGCCCCCGACGGTGCAGGCGCTGACCGCGCTGCCGGGCTTCGGCCATCGGATGGGCCGCCGCCAGTTGGAGCAATGGCAGTCGGCCGTGGACCGGGCGAAGGCACTGTCCGAGTCGGAGCTGCCGCAGCCGGGACAGCCGCTGAACGGCCCGCCGCCGCCCCGGGCATGGGCGGACAAGGACCCGGTGGCCGCGGCGCGTCTCTCGGCGGCCCGTACGGCGGTGTCCGAGCTGGCCGAGCGGCTGAATCTGCCGCAGGAGAACCTGATCACCCCGGACACGGTCCGCCGGGTCTGCTGGGAGCCCCCGGCCGAGCGCTCCGAGGCGGCGGTGGCCGCCGCGCTCGCCGGGTTCGGCGCCCGCCCCTGGCAGATCGAGCTGGTCGCCCCGCTGCTCGCCCAGGCCCTCGCCACCGGGGCCTGACCGCCGCCCGGCCGCCCGGCCGCGCACCCGTCCGAACCGCCCCCGCGGCCTGCCCGCGGGGGCGTTCGCGCCTTCCCGCCGGGTACCCGCCGCGGGCTCCGTCCCCCCGTTCCGGCCGGACGGCCACCCCTGCGGCGTGTGACGTTCGCCGCGTCCGGGCGCGGGACTGTGCAGGCTGGTTACCCACAAGTAGCATGAGGGTGAGCAAGCGCGCGCTTAGGGCTCGTCCCGCGGCGCGCCCCGCAGCAGTGCAACCTCGCACCCTGGAGGAGAGCCATCGTGCCTCGTACCCTCAGGGACGTCGTCTTCGTGGACGGCGTCCGGACCCCGTTCGGCAAGGCGGGCCCGAAGGGCATCTACCACGAGACCCGGGCCGACGACCTGGTCGTCAAGTCCATCCGCGAGCTGCTGCGGCGCAACCCCGGTCTCGACCCCGCCCGCATCGACGAGGTCGCCATCGCCGCGACCACCCAGATCGGCGACCAGGGGCTGACCCTGGGCCGCACCGCGGGCATCCTCGCGGGGCTCCCGCAGTCCGTGCCCGGCTACTCGATCGACCGCATGTGCGCGGGCGCCCTGACCGCCGTCACCACCACCGCGGGCTCCATCGCCTTCGGCGCGTACGACGTCGTCATCGCCGGTGGTGTCGAGCACATGGGCCGCCACCCGATGGGCGAGGGCGTCGACCCCAACCCCCGTTTCGTCAGCGAGAAGCTCGTCGACGAGTCCGCCCTGTTCATGGGCATGACGGCGGAGAACCTGCACGACCGCTACCCGTCGATCACCAAGCAGCGGGCCGACGAGTACGCCGTCCGCTCCCAGGAGAAGGCCGCCAAGGCGTACGCCGACGGAAAGATCCAGCAGGATCTGGTGCCGATCTCCGTGCGCCGCACCTCCCCCGAGGGCGGCGAGACCGGCTGGGGGCTCGCCACCCAGGACGAGCCCATGCGGCCCGGCACCACGCTGGAGAACCTGGCGGGTCTGAAGACCCCGTTCCGCGCCCACGGCCGGGTCACGGCCGGCAACGCCGCCGGGCTCAACGACGGCGCCACCGCGGCCATCGTCGCCTCCGAGGACTTCGCCCGGGAGCAGGGCCTCCCGGTGCGGATGCGGCTGGTCGCGTACTCCTTCGCGGGCGTCGAGCCCGAGGTCATGGGGTACGGCCCGATCCCCGCCACCGAGAAGGCGCTCGCGCAGGCGGGCCTGTCGATCGAGGACATCGGCCTCTTCGAGGTCAACGAGGCGTTCGCCGTGCAGGTGCTCGCCTTCCTGGAGCACTACGGCATCGCCGACGACGACCCGCGCGTCAACCAGTACGGCGGGGCCATCGCCTTCGGCCACCCGCTGGCCTCCTCCGGCGTCCGGCTGATGACCCAGCTCGCCCGCCAGTTCGAGGACCAGCCCCAGGTCCGCTACGGCCTGACCACCATGTGCGTCGGCTTCGGCATGGGCGCCACGGTCATCTGGGAGAACCCGCACTTCGACGGAGGCACCAAGTGAGCAACACCGCCGAACTCCTCAAGGGCGCGGCCGAGCTGTTCCCGGACGAGGTCGTCACCCAGGCGCACGTCCGCCATCTCGACCTCCCCGCCGGGGCCGGGCGCTTCGCGCTGATCACCCTGGACAACGGCCTGGACCACACCAAGCCGACCACCTTCGGCCCGCAGTCGCTGGCCCACCTCGACGCCGCGATCGACCAGGTCGAACGGGAGGCCGCCGAGGGCTCCGTCGTGGGCGTGGGCCTCACCGGCAAGCCGTTCATCTTCGCCGTCGGCGCCGACCTCAAGGGCGTGGAGCTGCTGCGCGCCCGGGACGAGGCCCTGGCCATCGGCAGGAGCGGGCACGAGGTCTTCAAGCGGCTCTCCTCGCTCGCGGTACCGACGTTCGCGTACTACAACGGCGCGGCGATGGGCGGCGGCGTCGAGGTCGGGCTGCACTGCTCGTACCGCACCGTCTCCCGGGCCATCCCGGCGTTCTCGCTGCCCGAGGTCTTCCTCGGGCTGGTCCCCGGCTGGGGCGGCTGCGCCCTGCTGCCGAACCTGATCGGCGCGGACCGCGCGGTCACCGTGATCATCGAGAACTCGCTGAGCCAGAACCGCCAGCTCAAGGGCGGTCAGGTGGCCGAGCTGGGCATCGCGGACGCGATCTTCGACGGCGCCGACTTCCTGGAGCAGTCGCTCGTGTGGACCGCCGGGGTGCTGAACGGCACGGTCGCCGTGGAGCGCGCGGAGATCGACCGGGGCGAGGGCTGGGACGCGGCCGTGGCCCGCGGCCGGGCCGTCGCCGACGGCAAGGTGCACGGCGCGGCCCCGGCCGCCTACCGCGCCCTGGACATCATCGCCGCCGCCAAGGACGGCGACCTCCAGGCCGGGTTCGACGCCGAGGACGAGGCGCTGGCCGACCTGATCATGGGTGGCGAGCTGCGCAGCGGCATCTACGCCTTCAACCTGGTGCAGAAGCGCGGCAAGCGCCCGGCCGGGGCCCCGGACAAGAGCCTGGCCCGCCCGGTGACCAAGGTCGGTGTCGTGGGCGCCGGTCTGATGGCCTCCCAGCTCGCCCTGCTCTTCGTCCGCCGTCTTGAGGTGCCGGTCGTCCTGACCGACATCGACCAGGAGCGGATCGACAAGGGCGTGGGCTATGTCCACTCCGAGATCGACAAGCTGCTCGGCAAGGGCCGGATCGACCAGGACCGGGCGAACCGGCTCAAGGGCCTGGTCACCGGTGTGCTGGACAAGGCGGAGGGCTTCGCCGACGCGGACTTCGTCATCGAGGCCGTCTTCGAGGAGATGGGTGTCAAGCGGCAGGTGTTCGCGGAGGTCGAGGCCGTCGCCCCGGCGCACGCGATCCTCGCCACCAACACCTCCTCGCTCTCCGTCAGCGAGATGGCCGCCGAGCTGAAGCACCCCGAGCGGGTCGTCGGCTTCCACTTCTTCAACCCGGTCGCGGTGCTGCCGCTGCTGGAGATCGTCCGCGGCGAGCAGACCGACGACGCGTCGCTGGCCACCGCGTTCGCCGTGGCGAAGAAGCTGCGGAAGACCGCCGTCCTGGTGAAGGACGCGCCCGCGTTCGTCGTCAACCGGATCCTCACCCGCTTCATGGGCGAGATCCAGAACGTGATCGACGAGGGCACCTCCGTCGAGGTGGCGGAGCGGGCCGTCGCGCCGCTGGGGCTGCCGATGTCCCCGCTGGTCCTGCTGGAGCTGGTGGGCCCGGCGATCGGGCTGCATGTCTCGGAGACCCTGAACCGGGCCTTCCCGGACCGCTTCACCGTCTCCCCCAACCTCCAGGCGGTCGTCGCGGCGGGCAAGCGCGGCTTCTACCGCTACGACTCCGGCCGTCCGGAGCTGGACCCCGAGGTCGCCGCGCTGCTGCGGCAGGGCGACACGGTCCTCACCGGGGAGCAGGTCAGGGCCCGGGTGCTGGACGCGGTGGCGCAGGAGATCGGCCTCATGCTGGACGAGGGCGTCGTCGCCGAGGCCCAGGACATCGACCTCTGCCTGATCACGGGCGCCGGGTGGCCCTTCCACCTGGGCGGCATCACCCCGTACCTGGACCGTGAGGGCGTCTCCCAGCGGGTGAACGGCAAGCCGTTCCTCGCCCCCGGCACGGCGAGCGTCCCGGCGTAACGGGGACGCGCACCGCGCGGGAACGAGGGGCCGTACGGGATGCCGTACGGCCCTTCGCCGTGCCGCCACCGGCCACGGGCGGGCGGGCGCCCCGGGTAGGCTCACGGCCGATGACCGAGGAGACCGGGCCCGTGGCCCCCACCCTGCTGATCGTCGACGGCGCCAATGTCGTCGGCTCCGTACCCGACGGCTGGTGGCGCGACCGGCGGGGCGCGGCCCTGCGGCTGCGGGACCGGCTCGCGCAGTACGCGGAGCCCGGCGTCGAGGGCGTACCGGGCCCGCTGGAGATCGTGCTCGTGGTGGAGGGCGCGGCGCGCGGCACCGGCTCGGTGCCCGGGGTCCGCGTCGCCGACGCGCCGGGTAGCGGGGACGACCTGATCGCGGAGCTGGCCCGGGCGGCGGCCCACCGGCCGTGCGTGGTCGTCACCGCCGACCGGGAGCTGCGCCGCCGGGTCCTGGCCGAGGGCGCCCGGGTGGCGGGCCCCCGGACCGTGCACCGCCCCTGAGCCCGGCGGCCGTCCTCAGTGGCTCCGGTGCGGCACCGGGGCGCCTGGCTCCAGCCGGCTGTGGCGGCGGCCGTAGAGCCAGTACACGACGACCCCGAGCAGCATCCACAGCCCGAACCGCAGCCAGGTCTCGCTGGGCAGGTTGAGCATCAGCCAGAGCGAGGCGGCCACCGAGAGGGCGGGCAGCCAGGGCACGAACGGGGTGCGGAAGGCGCGCGGCAGATCGGGGCGGGTCCGGCGGAGGATGATCACGCCGAGGGCCACCACGACAAAGGCGAAGAGGGTGCCGATGTTCACCAGCGCCGCCAGTTCCTCGATATTGGTGCAGCCCGCGACGATCGCGATGACGACACCGAGCAGGACAGTGGCCCGGTAGGGCGTGCGGTAGCGCGGATGGGTCACGGAGAAGAAGCGCGGCAGCAGCCCGTCCCGGCTCATCGCGAAGAACACCCGGGTCTGCCCCAGCAGCAGGATCAGACAGACCGAGGTGAGGCCGATCACCGCGCCGAAGCTGATGACGCCCGCGTACCAGGGATGACCGATGGACTTGAAGGCGTCGGCCAGCGGGGCGTCGACCGTCAGTCTGGTGTAGTGCTGCATCCCGGTGACGACGATCGAGACCGCGACATACAGCACGGTGCAGATGAACAGCGAGCCGAGGATGCCCCGGGGCATGTCCCGCTGCGGGTTCCTGGTCTCCTCGGCGGCGGTGGCGACGACGTCGAAGCCGATGAACGCGAAGAAGACGATGGAGGCGGCGGTGAAGATGCCCATGACACCGAAGCTGGTGGGCGCGTAGCCGAACATGAGCTGGACCAGGGGCTGCTGAAGCCCCGACTCACCGGGTTCCCGCACCGCCGGGGGGATGAAGGGGTCGTAGTTCGACGCCTTGATGAAGAAGGACCCGGCGACGATGACGATGAGGACGACAGCCACCTTGATCGCGACGACGGCCGTGGTGACCCGGGCGGAAAGCTTCATCCCGAGGACGAGGATCGCCGTGAGGAGCAGCACCAGCAGAAAGGCGAGCAGATCGAAGGCGAAGCCGTGCTCGGGCGTGGTGCCGGAGAGCGCCTGCGGCAGATGCCAGCCCACGTTGTCCATGAGCGAGCGCAGATAGCCCGACCAGCCGACGGCGACGACCGCCGTGCCGACCGCGAACTCCAGGACGAGGTCCCAGCCGATGATCCAGGCGGGCAGCTCACCGAGGGAAGCGTAGGCGAAGGTGTACGCCGACCCGGCGACCGGGACGGTGGACGCGAACTCGGCGTAGCACAGGGCCGCGAGCCCGCAGACGATCGCGGCGACCACGAAGGCCAGCGCGGTGGCGGGCCCGGCCGTCTCCTTGGCCACCGCGCCGGTGAGGACGAAGATCCCCGTGCCGATGATGACACCGACCCCGAAGACCGTGAGGTCAAGGGCGCTGAGGGAGCGTTTGAGCCCGTGCTCGGGCTCCTCGGTGTCACGGATGGACTGCTCGACGCTCTTGGTCCGGAAGATCCCCGTACGGCCCTCGGGGTCGGTGTCTGTGGTCACCGTGCACCTCCACGCTTGTCGTCCCCAAATGATCGGGACGGCGGCGGTGGCAGGAGCGACCGTACGGATGGGTTTCACGCGAATGAGCCGGAAGGACCACCCATCCGCATTTGTGGCTCGGTTCGCCTCCGGGGTGCCAGAGCGTGCGCCGACGGTCGACCGTGCTCGGCCGCTCGTTCCTCACGGCCTGCGCGCGATCTCCACTTTCGGCACCCGCGGCACCCCTTCGGCTCACTCGCCGCAGGGCCGAGGCAAACGTCCAGCCCAAGGGGCGGGGGCGCGCTCTCCGCTTTCGGCAGCCACGCGCCCCTTCGGTTCACTCGCCCCGGGGCGGGGGCAAACGCCCGGCCCAGAAGGCGGGGGCGCGCTCCCCGCTTTCGGCACCCGCGGCACCTCTACGGCTCACTCGCCCGCAGGGCCAAGGCAGACGTCCAGCCCAAGAGACGGGCGCGCGCTCCCGCTCCCGGCGGCCACGCGCCCCCACGGCCCACTCGCCGCAGGGCCGGGGCCAACGCCCGGGCGGGGCAGAGGGCGAGGGCCCACTCGCCCCGGGGGAACCGCCCCGGGGTGGGGTGATCGCCCCCGCCAGGACGGGGTGCGGGGCCATCGTCCACGCACGCCCGGGGCGAACCGAGCCACAGAAGAGGGTGAATCAGTCGCGGACGGGCTCCGCCGCCTCCGCTGCCCCGGCGGTGGTGTCGTAGCGTCCGTCCAGCCGGGCGACGAGGCCGGTGACCTGCCGGGCGATGTCCGGGGCCGTCAGTCCGATCTCGGTCAGCACCTCGGCGCGCGAGGCGTGGTCCAGGAAGCGCGGCGGGATGCCGAAGTCCCGCAGCGGGACGTCGACACCCGCGTCGCGCAGGGCCTGGGCCACGGCCGAGCCGACACCGCCGACCCGGATGTTGTCCTCGACCGTGACGACGACCCGGTGCCGCTCGGCGAGCGGGGCCAGGGCCTCGTCCACCGGCTTGACCCAGCGCGGGTCGACCACGGTGGTGGAGATGCCCTGCTTGTCCAGCAGGTCGGCGATCTCCAGACACATCGGGGCGAGCGCGCCGACGGAGACCAGCAGCACATCGGGGCGCTCGGCCCCGGCCTCCCGCAGGACGTCCATCCCGCCGACCCGGCCCACGGCCTGGACCGCCGGGCCCACGGCGCCCTTGGAGAAGCGCACCACGGTCGGGGCGTCCTCGACCGCGACGGCCTCCCGGAGCTGGGCCCGGACCTGGTCGGCGTCGCGCGGGGCGGAGATCCGCAGCCCGGGGACGACCTGGAGGATCGACAGGTCCCACATGCCGTTGTGGGAGGCGCCGTCGGTGCCGGTGACCCCGGCGCGGTCGAGGACGAAGGTCACACCGCACTTGTGCAGGGCGACGTCCATCAGGACCTGGTCGAAGGCGCGGTTGAGGAAGGTCGCGTACACCGCGAAGACGGGGTGCAGCCCGCCGGTGGCGAGCCCCGCGGCGGAGACCGCGCCGTGCTGCTCGGCGATGCCCACGTCGTAGACCCGGTGCGGGAACGCCTTGGCGAACCTGTCCAGGCCGACGGGGTGGAGCATGGCCGCGGTGATCGCCACGATGTCCGGGCGCTCCTCGCCGAGCCGGACCATCTCCTCACCGAAGACGGAGGTCCAGTCCAGGCCCGAGCTGGCGATCGGCAGCCCGGTGTCGGGGTGGATCTTGCCGACGGCGTGGAAGCGGTCGGCCTCGTCCTGGAGGGCGGGCTGATAGCCGCGGCCCTTCTCGGTGAGGCAGTGGACGATCACGGGGCCGCCGAAGCGCTTCGCGCGGGAGAGCGCGGACTCCAGGGCCTCCATGTCGTGGCCGTCGATGGGGCCGAGGTACTTCAGGCCCAGGTCCTCGAACATGCCCTGGGGGGCGATGACGTCCTTGAGGCCCTTCTTGGCGCCGTGCAGGGTCTCGTAGAGCGGCTTGCCCACGACGGGGGTGCGCCCGAGCAGGTCCTTGCCGCGGGCGAGGAAGCGCTCGTAGCCGTCGGTGGTGCGCAGGGTCGCCAGATGGTTGGCGAGCCCGCCGATCGTCGGCGCGTACGAGCGCTCGTTGTCGTTGACGACGATCACCAGCGGGCGGTCCTTGGCCGCGGCGATGTTGTTCAGCGCCTCCCAGGCCATACCGCCCGTGAGCGCCCCGTCACCGATGACGGCGACCACATGGTCGTCCTTGCCGAGCAGCTCATTGGCCTTGGCGAGGCCGTCGGCCCAGCCGAGCACGGTCGAGGCGTGCGAGTTCTCGATGATGTCGTGGTCGGACTCGGCACGGGCCGGATAGCCGGAGAGCCCGCCCTTCATCTTCAGCCGGGCGAAGTCCTGGCGGCCGGTGAGCAGCTTGTGCACATAGCTCTGGTGGCCGGTGTCCCACAGCACCCGGTCCCGGGGGGAGTCGAAGACCCGGTGCAGCGCGATCGTCAGCTCGACCACACCGAGGTTGGGGCCGAGGTGGCCGCCGGTCTTGGAGACGGCGTCCACGAGGAAGGCGCGGATCTCCGCCGCCAGCTCGTCCAACTGCTCCGGGGTGAGCCGGTCCAGGTCGCGCGGGCCCGTGACGCCCGCGAGCAGTCCTTCGGCGTCGCCCACCACGACCCTCGAACGACGCGCTTCGCGCGAATCCTTCACTCTGCCTCCTTGCGTAGTGAGCTGGGCGTCTATGGAGCTGGGCCGAGCCTTTGCCGATTTGGTTGAGTCTAATGTTCCGTCCGGGGCCATGGTCCTCGGGCGGTGCCCTATGGCTCACACCATTGGCCGATAGCCTGCGAAAGAGACCCGTGATACGGAAGAATGCCCGGCCCCCTGGAGCGGGGGCCGGGCATCGCGTCCGCCGGTGGGAACGGTGGTGCTGGAGGGGCGCTAGGCGCGCCCTGCCGTGCGCTGGGTACGGCGGGTGACCGAATCGATGACGACGGTGGCGAGCAGCACCCCGCCGGTGATCATGAACTGGACCGGGGACTTGATCCCCTCCAGCGCCAGGCCGTACTGGATGGAGACGATGACCATCACGCCGAGGAGGGCGTTCCAGGTCCGGCCGCGCCCGCCGAAGAGGCTCGTACCGCCGATCACGGCCGCCGCGATCACGTTCATCAGCAGCTCACCGCCGCCCGCGCTCTGATTGGCGGCAGCGATCTTGGACGCCATGAAGAGCCCGCCGATCGCGGCGAAGGTGCCCGCGACGGCGAAGACGGAGATCCGGACGAGATGGACGGGGATACCCGCCCGGCGGGCGGCCTCCACGCTGCCGCCGAGGGCGAGGACCGTGCGCCCGTAGGCCGTGCGGCGCAGGACGAAGTCGGTGGTCACCAGGGCGGCCAGAAAGAGGACGAGGGCCAGCGGCAGCCCCTTGTACTGGTTGAGGACATAGGCCGCCGCGAAGGCCACGGCGGCGAGCCCGGCCGTGCGCAGCGCGATGTCGGTGAACGGCCGGGAAGGGACCCCCGCGGCGGCCCGGCGGCGGAGGTCCGCGAGGGCCGTGAGAAAGAACACGGCGACGGCCAGGGCGGCGAGGCCGTAGGCGGCGGCCACATCGCTGAAGTAGTAGGTGTTGAGCTGGCCGACCACTCCGTCGGGGTCCAGGTTGAGGGTGCCGCTGGAGCCCAGGAGCTGGAGCATGAAGCCCTGCCAGAAGAGCAGCCCGGCGAGGGTGACCGCGAAGGCGGGCGCCCCGATGACGGCGAAGAAGAAGCCGTGCAGGGCGCCGATGGCCGCGCCGCCCGCGACGGCGGCGAGGACCGCGAGCCACTCGTTCACCCCGTGGGTGACGCTGAGCACGGCGACGATCGCGCCGGAGACCCCGCTCACCGCGCCCACCGACAGATCGATCTCGCCGAGGAGGAGGACGAAGATGATGCCGACGGACATCATCCCGGTGCCGACCATGGCGACGGCGATATTGCTGAGGTTCTGGGCGGAGAGGAAGTTCTCGTTCAGGCTCTGGAAGACCGCGGCGATGGCGACGAGGCCGAGGACGACGGGGAGGGAGCCCAGCTCACCGGCGGAGACGGTGCGGCGGAAGGCCGTGAGATAGCCCGCGAGGCCCTGCTCCCGCACCAACAGCCGCGGGTCGACGGCGGGCACGGCCGGGGGCGGCTCCGGCGGTGTGTCCTGGCCCTGTCCCCGGTCCTTGGCCAGGTCTGCGCGGTCCGTCATGAGCGGCCCTCCCCGATGCGTGCCGCCCGGCGGGTCACGGCGTTGTCCGTGGCTCCGGTGATGGCGGAGACGATCTCCTCCTGCGAGGTGGTGCCGACGTCGAAGACGCCGTTGTTGCGGCCGAGGCGCAGGACCGCGACCCGGTCGGCGACGACCTTGACGTCCGCCATGTTGTGGCTGATGAGAATGAGCGCGTGGCCGCGCTGGCGGAGCCGTTCGACCAGGTCGAGGACTTGCGCGGTCTGCTCGACGCCGAGCGCGGCCGTGGGCTCGTCCAGGATGACGAGCCGGGGCTCGCCGAGCAGGGAGCGGGCGATGGCCACGGTCTGGCGCTGGCCGCCGGAGAGCGAGGCGACGGGGATGCGGACGCTGGGGATGCGGATCGAGAGGGTGTCGAGCAGTTCCCGGGCGCGGCGCTCCATCTCGACCTCGTCGAGGACCCCGCGGCGGCGCAGCTCGCGTCCGAGGAAGAGATTGCCGACGACGTCGATGTTGTCGCAGAGCGCGAGGTCCTGGTAGACGGTGGCGATGCCGAGGTGCTGGGCGTCGTGCGGGCGGGCGACGGTCACGGGCGCGCCGTCCCACTCGATGACGCCCTCGTCGATGGGGTGCACCCCGGCGATCACCTTGACCAGGGTGGACTTTCCGGCGCCGTTGTCGCCGACCAGGGCGACGACTTCGCCCGGGTGGACCTCCAGCGCGACATCGGTCAGCGCCTGGACGGCGCCGAACCGTTTGGAGACCCCTCGCAGGGCCAGCACGGGCAGGGGGGACACACGAACTCCTTCACCGTACGGGTGGTACGCGGGCGGAACCGGGTGCGGGCGGTGCCGGTGGTGCGCGGGCGCGGCGCCGGGCCGGGGGCGGGGCGACGCGCGGGCTCGGGGCGGCGCGCCGGTCCCTTCCGGCCATGGGACCGGCCCCCCGGGGGGGACGCGGCTACTTCAGGCCGAGCCGGTCGCAGGCCGGCCGGTACTTGGCCGTGCAGATCTCCTGGACGGTCCAGACCCCGTCCTTGACGACGGTGTCGGCGATGTTGTCCCGGGTCAGCGACACCACGGGCACCAGGATCGAGGGCACACCCCGGGTGGTGGGGCTGTCGACGGTGTCCTTCGCGACGCCGGTCACCTTCTCGCCCCGGGCCAGCGCGACGGCCATCCGCGCCGCCGCGTGGGCCTCACCGGCGTACGGCTTGTAGACGCTGGCGTACTGCTCCCCCGCCACGATCCGCTGGACGGCGGCGAGTTCGGCGTCCTGGCCGGTGACGGGCGGCAGCTTGTCCAGGCCCGCCGCCTTGAGCGCGGTGATGACGCCGCCCGCCATCCCGTCGTTGGCGGAGTAGACCCCGACGATGTTCTCCTTGCCGAGCGCGGAGATCGCCGCCTCCATGTTGGCGTTGGCGTTCTCCGGCTTCCACTCCTTGGTGTCGTACTCCTTGCCGACGGCCACCCTGCCGTCGAGGATCTCGTGCGAACCGCTCTTGTACAGCGCGGCGTTGGGGTCGGTGATGGAGCCGTTCATCATGACGATCTTCCCGCTCCCCGCCCGGTCGCCGAGCGCTTCGAGCAGGGCCCGGCCCTGGACCCGGCCGACCTCCTCGTTGTCGAACGAGGTGTAGGCGTCGATGGGCCCCTCGGCGAGCCGGTCGAAGGCGACCACCGGGATGCCCGCGTCCTTGGCCTTCCGCACCCCCTGGGCCGCCGCCTTGGAGTCGACGGCGTCGAGGATCAGGACGTCCACCTTGTTGGTGATCATGGCGTCGATCTGCTGGCTCTGGAGCGTGGCGTCCTGTTTGGCGTTGTCGTAGACGACCTCGCCCCTGCCGCCGGTCAGTTCGGCGATCTTCTTCTCGATGAGGGGTTTGTCGAACTTCTCGTAGCGGGCCGTCTGGTTCTCCGGGAGGAGCAGACCGACCGTGATGGCGTCGCCCTTCTTCGGTCCGGTGGACTCCTTCGCCTTGTCCCCGGCCTCCTTGGCGCTGCCGCAGGCCGCGAGCGTGACGGCCATGGCGGTGGCGGCGGTGACGACGGCCGCACGACGCAGATGTGCGTTCATCCGTGGAACCTCCCCTGACGAGGCCGCGCCGGTGCGGCCGAGGTGACCGGCAGTCAACTCGGCTGTACCCAGGGGGGTCAAGGAGTAAATCCTTAACGAGATGACAACGGTGCCATGCGTTCTGTAGGTGAAGACGGATCGTCCGGGGCGGGGCGGGTACGGGACCGGGGGGCGCCGGGGAGGAGGCCGCCGCCGGGGAGCGGAGCGAGGCCCTGGAGGGAGCCGGTGCCGTGCCGGAGGAGGCCCGTGTCGCCCATCTCGCTGAGCACCAGGGCGATCGCGCCCAGCACCTCGGCGCGGGGGCCGAGCGTGCCCGCGGCCACGGTGAGCCGGGCGGCGGCGCTCGGGATGGCGTAGCGGGCCAGGGTGTCGCGCAGCGGGCCGAGCACCAGCTCCCCCGCCCCGGCGAGATCGCCGCCGAGCAGCACCCGGCTGGGGTTGAGCAGATTGGCGAGCGCGGCCACGGCGGTGCCGAGGTGGCGGCCGGTGTCGGCGACGACCCGGCGGCAGCCCGCGTCGCCCTCGCGGGCCAGGCGCACCATGTCGCCCAGGGTGAGACCGGGGCCGTGGCTGGTGCGCAGCAGCGGCAGGACGTAGCGGGCGGCGGCGAAGGTCTCCAGACAGCCCCGGTTGCCGCAGCGGCAGACGGGGCCCGCGGGGTCGAGGACGACATGGCCCAGCTCGCCCGCGGTGCCGCCGGGGCCGCGGAAGACCCGGCCGCCGATCACCAGACCGGCGCCGACCCCGGCGGCGACCTTCACATAGGCGAGGTCGGCGACGCCCCGGCCGCCGCCCCAGACCAGCTCGCCGAGGGCGCCGAGGTTGGCGTCGTTGTCCACCCGGACCGGGACCCCGAGCCGCCGGGCCATCTCCTCGCCGGGGTTGGTCCCCGTCCACCCGGGCAGCATCGCCGCGGGGCCGAGGACGCCGGACGCGGCGTCGATGGGGCCGGGGAGGCCGAGGCCCGCGCCGATCACCTTCCCCGGCTCGCCGACGCTCCCGGCGACCAGCCGTTTCACCAGGGTCTCGGCCCGGTCGAAGCCCTGCTCGGCGGAGGCGTCCACGTCCAGCGGCTCGCACTCCTCGGCGAGCACCCGGTGGGCCAGGTCGGCGATCGCGACCCGCAGATGGCTGTGGCCGAAGTCGACGCCGATCACCACGCCCGCGTCCGCGCTGAGCGAGATGGAACGGGCCCGGCGCCCGCCCGCCGACGTGGGCGTGACCTCGACGGTCCCGCGCTCTTTCAGCTCCCGGACGATATTGGAGACCGTGGCCGCCGACAGTCCGGTGGTCCGCGCGATCTCGGCCTGGGTCAGTGAGCCGGCCATGCGCACGGCCCGTACCACGCGCTCCAGATTGGCCCGGTGCAGCGATGTCTGCGAACCCGGAGTCTCCATCGGACCATCCACTCCTGCTCCCGGGGCGGTGCGCCGACCGGTTCCCGGCCGGACGGCTCCGCCCGGAGCGCCTCCGTCCGGGGCACCCCGGCATTCCTCCAACTTCTGAAGCCCAAGTTGGCCATCGTGCCGGTCATGGCGTCAAGAGCTTGACCGGGGGAGCACCGCTCTCTCCCGCCCCGGCGGGGCCGTCGCGCCCCGGCCGGAGCACGAGGGCCCCCGGCGGAGGGGTCCGCCGGGGGCCGTGCCGTACCGTTCCGCCCGGAGCGCGTCCGAGCGGTGCGCCGGGTGCTACTTCAGGGCGCCCGCCGTCAGACCCGACTGGACCTGGCGCTGGAAGATCGCATAGACCACGAGGACCGGCAGCATCGCGATCATCATGCCCGCCATCAGCGCGCCCCAGTCGTTCTCATAGCCCTGTTGCAGCGCGATCATGGCCAGCCCCTGGGTGAGGACGTACTTGTCCTCCTCCTGGTTGAGGACCATCGGCAGCAGATACTGATTCCACTGGCCCAGGAAGTTGAAGATCCCGATGCTGATCAGTCCGGGCTTCGCCATGGGCAGCATCACCTGGAAGAAGGTCCGGGTGTGCGAGGCCCCGTCGATCATCGCCGCCTCCGCCACCGAGACCGGCAGGGTGCGGAAGAACGAGGTCATGAAGAAGACGGTGAACGGCAGCGAGTAGGCGATGTAGACGAGGATCAGGCCGTGGTAGGTGGCGAGCAGCGAGGTGCCCGGGAAGTCCCGCAGGACGAAGAAGAGCGGAATCACCAGCATGAAGACCGGGAAGGACATGCCCGCCACGAACAGGTAGTAGATAAACCTGTTGCCGGGGAAGGTGAACCGCGCCAGCACATAGGCGGCCATGGAGCCCAGCACCATGGTGCCGACCACGGAGCCGCCCACCACGATGACCGTGTTCAGGAAGTACTGGCCCATGTTCGCCTCGTTCCAGGCGTTGGACCAGTTCTCCCAGCGGAGGCTGGTGGGCAGCCCCCAGGGGTCGGACAGGATGCCGTTGCTGTCCTTGAAGGCGCTCCACAGCACCCACAGCAGCGGCACGCCGACCATCAGCGCCCAGAGCACGAGAATGCCGTGGGAGAAGACGTTCAGTACCGTGCCCTCGCCACCGGTCCGCTTCCGGGCCGGGGCCGGGGAGCCCGCCGGGGCGGGGCCGTCCTGCTTCCGCGCCGTGTTGATCTGTTCGGTCGTCATCAGCGCTACCCCTAGAACTCGATCCGCTCACGCCGCGCGAAGCGCATGGTGAGCAGGGCGAACGTCATCGTGACCACCAGCATCGCGATACCCATCGCGGAGGCGTAGCCGAACTGGCTGTCCCGGAAAGCGGTCTGGTACAGGCGCAGCGGCATGACATCGGTTGCGCCGTCCGGTCCGCCCGGGCCCACCGACATGATCTGGACCAGGGCGAAGGCGTCGAGCGCGATGATGCCCATATAGACCCAGCCGGTCTGCACCGAGTCCCACAGCAGCGGGAGGGTGATCCGGAAGAAGGTGTGGAAGCGGTTGGCGCCGTCGAGCAGCGCGGCCTCGTAGATGTCCCGGGGGATGGAGGCCATGGCCGCCGAGAACAGCACCACATAGAAGCCGACGTGGCCCCAGACCATGACGGCGCTGATGCACCACAGGGCGACCGACTTCTCCCCCAGCCAGGCGTTCTGGAGGGAGTCCAGGCCCACCGCCCCCAGCAGGGCGTTGAGCATGCCGTCGTTCGGGTCGGGGTTGTAGATGTTGAACCAGATGACCGCGACGATGGTGACCGAGATGACCTGCGGGAAGAAGAAGACGAACTTGTAGACCTTCGACCCGGAGACGCCGGTGACGACCTCGTTCTTGCGCCGCTTTCCGCCCACGTTGAGCATGAAGGCGAAGAAGAGCCCCAGTCCCAGGGTGACGACCGGGACCACCACCAGCATATAGACGTTGTTGCGCAGGGCGTTCCAGAAGTCGTCGCTCTCCCAGAGCCGTTCGAAGTTGTCGAGGCCCACGAAGTTCGCGGTGCCCGACAGACCCGACCAGTCGGTCATCGAGATCTGGAACGCCTGGATGAACGGCGATATGAGGAACATGCCGTAGAGGATCAGCGGTAGGGCCAGGAAGCCCACGATGAATCGGTATTTGCCGTGTTGCATGCGCTTCCCGGCCTTCCCCTTCTTCAGACTGCGACTTCTTCGAGACCTGACTGATGGAGCGTCAGCGTCAGGCGGTGCGCTTGAACTTGGTGACCGCGCTGTCCTTGGCCACCTTGTCCGCCTCCGCCTGGGTCTTCTTGATCCAGTCGGCGGCCTTCAGATCACCGGTGAGGAGCTGGCCGGTGAGTCCGCCGATCTTGTCGTCGGTGAGCGCGGGGTACCACTCCTGGAGCTGGATGGTGATGAGGTTGTTCCCCGCGGCCTTGAACTTCTCACTCGCGGAGGCCAGGCCCGGGGAGAGGCTCATCCCCGTGGTGGCGTCCATGACGCAGGTCAGCGACTTGACCTTGGTGGCGAAGTTCTGCGCGTGCTTCTTGGAGAGCATGATGCGCAGCAGCTCCATGCCGCCGCGCGGGTTCTTGCCCTTGGCGGCGACGATGTAGGGCTCGCTGGGCTCGCCGCGCAGGGAGCCGTTGGGCATCTTGTCCCCGGAGCCGTCGAAGAGGGCGCCGACGGCCATCCCGAAGTCCTTCGGCGTGGTGGGGGCGGCCTCGTTCTCCAGCCAGGACCCGTTGGGGATGAAGGCGGCCCGGTTCTTCGTCCAGGCGGTCTGGGACTGGATGTGGGTGAGCCCCTGGCTGCCCTCCAGGAAGTACTTCTTGGCGGCCAGCTCCTCGTAGAACTCGACGACCTGGCGGACCGCGTCGCTCTTGGTCCACGCGTTGGGTTCCAGGTTGTCGATCTCGATCCAGGCCGGCATGCCGCCGATCTTGGCGATCTGGGCGAAGAGGTTGAAGTGAACGTAGTAGGGATACTTGCCCGGGTACGTCCAGGGCGCGATGCCGTCCTTCTTGATCTCCGCGCAGAGCTTGAGCATCTCGTCGAAGGACTTGGGGTAGGCCCAGCCCTTGTCGTCGAGGAGCTTCTGCGAGTACCAGGTGCCGTAGATGGTGAAGGCGTAGTAGAGGACGTCGAACGTGTCGCCGTGCTTGCCCTTCTCCAGGGTGCTCGGGTGGATGACGTCCCGGATCTTCTTGGCCGGGTCGTCCAGCGAGGCGGCGTCGAGCAGCGCGGCGAGGTCCTGGAGCTGGCCCTGGCTGGAGAGCCGGTTCATGTCCAGGTGGTTGGCGCCGGAGTTGTCGATGACGTCCGGCGGGGTGCCGCCCGCGAAGCGCGGCGTGAGCTTCGGGCCGATCTCCTGGGTGCCGGTGTGCTTGACGTCGGCCTTGTAGGTGGCCTTGTAGTCGGCCTCGGCGTCCTTGGCGTACTGGTCGCCCAGGCCGCCCTTGAAGATGAACGCCTCCAGCGCGGCGCCCTCCTTCACGCCGAGCGGATTCTTCTCCGTGACCTCACCGGTGGGTGCGGCGCTCTTCTTGTCGTCGCCGCCACCACCACCGGTGGCGCAGGCGGAGAGAAAGCCCATCGCGGGCACGGTGACCAGGCCGAGCGCGGCGGAGCGCTTGACCAGATCACGGCGGCCAAGGCCCTCATTGGTGTGGGCGGAGGTCGATCCCATGCTCAAGTCCTCGCCTTCATCAGGACTCAGGCGGTGAACAAGTCGCCCGTACACATCGCTCGCAGGCGAAGGGCACCGCCACCGCGGTCAGTTGCTGTGCTTTCCCGGAGGGGAAAAAGTGAATCCAGGTTCCTTCTGACGGCGGGGAGTTCGGCCGACGGACGGACGTCTCCGACAGACAGCTCCGCCCAACCCCCGTCCCCGCTCGGCCCCGAGCCGGGGAACGGCCCTTGGGGTGCCGACAGGTATAGTCCACTGAGCCTCAAAGGAGCAAGATCGAAAGCACGGTCGAGCGGCAGTCTTTCCCGAGTTGAGACCTCTTGGATATCTGAGCACTGTCCGCACCCATTCGAGCACGCAGGCGTTAACGGAACGCCGCCTTCCAGCCTTGACACAGCGTCAGAACCCTTGACATCTCCAGCAACCGCCCTCCCTACTGGAGCTTGCGCACCACTTTGACAACGTTGTCCGGCACGGCTTCCCCTGGAGGACAGCCCCGTGAAGGCCAGGCTCAGACACCGGTGGATTCCCGGACGAACCGGGAGCGCCGCCCGCACGGCCGCCGCACTGGCGGCGGTGCTCCTCACGGTGACGGCACCGTCGGCCGCCGTCGCCCTTCCCGAAAGCCCCGCCGAACTCCCCTCCCGCGCGGGGGAATTCAACACTTCTTTCGAAACGACTGAGCGACAGCCCGACTGGCGCAATTCCGTGGACCTCGCATCAGATGGACAGAAAAGGTCTTCCGGCGTCCATGGCGGCTTCTCCACCGGAATTCCGGGCAATGTCACCGACCGCGTGAAAGAGGTCCGCGCCAGCGGGGAACACGAGGGCGCCGGGGAGACGAAGGAGAATCTCGTCGACCTCGAACCGACCACGAAATGGCTGGAATTCGCCGCCACATCCTGGATCGAGTTCGACACCGACGCCCCGGTACGAGTCTCCGCGTACGCCCTGACCTCCGCCAACGACGAGGAGAAGCGGGACCCCCGGGACTGGACCCTCAAGGGCTCGGCCGACGGCCGGGAGTGGACCGTTCTGGACACCCGCGCCGAGGAGCGGTTCGAGCAGCGCCACCAGACCCGGACCTTCACCGTCGGCGAGCCGGGGCAGGTGCCCGCGTACGCGCACTACCGGCTGGAGATCACCCGCAACAACGGGGCGCCCCTGACCCAGCTCGCCGATGTGCAGTTCTCGAACGGCGACACCTCGGCGCCCGTCCCCGACGACATGCGCTCCCTGGTGGACCGGGGCCCCACCGGCTCCCCCACGGCCAAGCCGAAGGCGGGCTTCACCGGGCTGCGGGCGCTGCGCTACGCCGGTACCCACCGGGCCGAGGGCCGCGGTTACTCGTACAACCGCGTCTTCGACGTCGATCTCCCGGTGGGCCGGGACACCGAGCTGTCCTACCGGGTGTATCCGGCCATGGCCGAGGGCGTGAGGGACTACGCGGCCACCCAGGTCGCGGTGGATCTCGCCTTCACCGACGGCACCCTGCTGAGCGAACTGGCGGCACGGGACTCCCACGGCGGGCGGCTGAGCCCCCAGGGGCAGGGCGAGGCCAAGCGGCTCTACGTCAACCAGTGGAACCAGGTCCGCTCCCTCGTGGGCGAGGTCGCGGCGGGCCGCACCGTGGACCGGATTCTGGTGGCCTACGACTCGGCGCGCGGCCCGGCGCGGTTCCAGGGCTGGATCGACGACATCACCCTGCGGCCGAAGCCGCCCGAGCGGCGCCCGGAGCGGCTCTCCGACTACGCGTCCACCACCCGGGGCACCAACTCCGCGTTCTGGTTCTCCCGCGGCAACACCTTCCCCGCGACGGCCGTCCCCCACGGCTTCAACTTCTGGACCCCGGTCACCCGCGCCGACTCGACGGACTGGCTCTACGAGTACCAGCGCGGCAACAACGCGGCCAATCTGCCCACCGTCAAGGCGTTCAGCGCCAGCCATGAGCCGAGCCCCTGGATGGGCGACCGGCAGACCTTCCAGCTCATGCCGTCGGCGGCGCCCGGCACCCCGGAGACCGACCGGGAGCGGCGGGCACTGGCGTTCCGGCACGAGAACGAGACCGCGCGTCCGCACTACTACGACGTCACCTTCGAGAACGGGCTGCGGGCCGAGCTGGCCCCGACCGACCACGCGGCGACGATGCGGTTCACCTACCCCGGGGACGACGCGAGCGTCGTGTTCGACAACGTCACCCAGCAGGGCGGACTCACCCTCGACGCGGCGAGCGCCTCGTTCAGCGGCTTCTCGGACGTCAGGAGCGGGCTGTCCACGGGCGCCACCCGGCTCTTCGTCCACGGGGTCTTCGACGCCCCCGTCACCGGCTCCGCTTCCGAGGGCGTGCGCGGCCACTTCCGCTTCGACGCGGGCGCGGACCGCACCGTCGTGCTGCGCATCGCCACCTCCCTGATCAGCGTCGACCAGGCGCGGAAGAACCTGGCCGACGAGATCCCGCCGGGCACCCCCTTCGAGGAGGTCAAGGAGCGGGCCCAGGACGCCTGGGACGCGCTGCTCGGCCGGGTCGAGGTCGAGGGCGCCACCGAGGACCAGCGGGTGACGCTGTACTCCAGCCTCTACCGGCTCTACCTCTATCCGAACTCCGGCTTCGAGAACACCGGGACGAAGGAGCGTCCGCGCTACCGGTACGCGAGCCCGTTCTCCCCGATGACCGGCCCCGACACTCCCACCCATACCGGTGCGAAGATCGTCGACGGCACGGTCTACGTCAACAACGGCTTCTGGGACACCTACCGCACCACCTGGCCCGCGTACTCCTTCCTCACCCCGAGGAAGGCGGGCGAGCTGATCGAGGGCTTCGTCCAGCAGTACCGGGACGGCGGCTGGATCTCCCGCTGGTCCTCCCCCGGCTACGCGGATCTGATGACCGGTACCAGCTCGGACGTGGCGTTCGCGGACGCCTATGTCAAGGGGGTGCGCGGCTTTGACGCGAAAGCGGCATACGAAGCGGCCCTGAAGAACGCCACCGTCGTCCCGCCCGCGCCGGGCGTGGGCCGCAAGGGCATGACGACCTCCCCGTTCACGGGCTACGCCTCCACCGCGACCCATGAGGGCCTGTCCTGGTCCCTGGAGGGCCATCTCAACGACTACGGCATCTCCCGGATGGCGCGGGCGCTGTACGAGCGGACCGGCGAGAAGCGCTACCGCGAGGAGGCCGAGTACTTCGCCGAGCGCGCCCGGAACTACGTCACCCTCTTCGACCGGCAGGCCGGGTTCTTCCAGGGCCGCGACCCGAAGGGCCAGTGGCGGGTCCCGAGCGCGTCGTACGACCCGCGGATCTGGGGGTACGACTACACCGAGACCAACGGCTGGGGGTACGCCTTCACCGCGCCCCAGGACAGCCGGGGCCTGGCCAACCTCTACGGCGGCCGGGCGGAGCTCGGCCGGAAGCTGGACACCTACTTCGCCACACCGGAGACCGCGTCCCCGGAGTTCAAGGGCTCCTACAGCGGGGTCATCCATGAGATGACGGAGGCCCGGGATGTGCGGATGGGCATGTACGGGCACTCCAACCAGGTCGCCCACCACGTCACCTATATGTACAACGCGGCCTCGCAGCCCTGGAAGACCCAGGAGAAGGTGCGCGAGGTGCTGTCCCGGCTCTACACCGGCAGCGAGATCGGGCAGGGCTACCACGGCGACGAGGACAACGGCGAGCAGTCGGCGTGGTACCTCTTCTCCGCGCTGGGCTTCTACCCCCTGGTCATGGGCAGCGGGGAGTACGCGATCGGCTCGCCGCTCTTCCGGAAGGTGACGGTGAAGCTGGACGGGGGCCGTGAGCTGGTCGTGAAGGCCCCGCGCAACAGCGCGCGGAACATCTATGTCCAGGGGCTGAAGGTGAACGGCAAGCCATGGCACTCCACCGCCCTGCCGCACGGCGTCGTCGCGCGCGGCGGCACACTGGAGTTCGCGATGGGGCCCGAGCCGTCCGCCTGGGGGACGGGGAAGGGCGCGGCGCCGGTCTCCCTCACCCGGGACGACCGGGTGCCCGAGCCCCGGCGGGACGCCGTCACGGGCGCGGGCGAGCTGTTCGACGACTCCTCGGCCACCTCCGGTGAGCTGACCGCCGGGGCCGTGGAGCTGCCGGTGCCCGCCGGGACGCGCGCGGTCCAGTACACCCTCACCTCGGCGGACCGGGCGAGCGCGCCCACCGGCTGGGTGCTCCAGGGCTCACAGGACGGCACGGTGTGGCGGGACCTCGACCGGCGGTCGCAGGAGCGCTTCACCTGGGACCGGCAGACGCGGGTCTTCTCGGTGCCGCGGCCGGGGACGTATCCGCGGTACCGGCTGGTGCCCGAGGGCGGCGGCGGGGCACGGCTGGCCGAGATCGAACTGCTCGCGTGAGCCGCCGGCCGGGGCGGAACACCGCTCCCTGAGCACGCGGTGCGCCGAGCACACGGCGCGTCCTGAGTACAGGGTCCGTGAGCACGCGCGAAGGGCCGCGCCCCCCGCCCGACGGCGGGAGGCGCGGCCCTGTGCTGTGCGTCGGCGCGCGCCGTGCGTCAGCCGCGGATCAGGTTCCGCAGGACGTACTGCATGATGCCGCCGTTGCGGTAGTAGTCCGCCTCACCGGGGGTGTCGATGCGGACGACCGCGTCGAACTCCACACCGGTGTCGGTGGTGACCTTGACCGTGCGCGGCGTGGTGCCCTCGTTCAGCTCGGTGACACCGGTGAAGGAGAAGGTCTCCTCGCCGGTCAGCCCCAGGGACTGGGCGGAGGCGCCCTCCGGGAACTGGAGCGGCAGCACACCCATGCCGATGAGGTTGGAGCGGTGGATGCGCTCGTAGGACTCGGCGATGACGGCCTTCACACCGAGCAGCGCGGTGCCCTTGGCGGCCCAGTCGCGGGAGGAGCCGGAGCCGTACTCCTTGCCCGCGAGGATCACCAGCGGGATGCCCTGCTCGATGTAGTTGCGGGAGGCGTCGTAGATGAACGACACCGGAGCCGCGTCAGCAGTTGCGGCCTGGGTGAAGTCGCGGGTGAAGCCGCCCTCGGTGCCCGGGGCGATCTGGTTCCGCAGCCGGATGTTGGCGAACGTACCGCGGATCATGACCTCGTGGTTGCCTCGGCGGGAGCCGTAGGAGTTGAAGTCGCGGCGCTCCACGCCGTGCTCCGTGAGGTACTGGCCCGCCGGGGTGTCGGCCTTGATCGCACCGGCCGGGGAGATGTGGTCGGTGGTGACCGAGTCGCCCAGCTTGGCCAGGACGCGGGCGCCCGCGATGTCCTGGACCGGCGCCGGCTCCATCTCCATGCCCTCGAAGTACGGGGGCTTGCGGACGTAGGTGGACTCGGTGTCCCACTCGAAGGTGTTGCCGGTCGGGATCGGCAGCGCCTGCCACTGGGCGTCACCGGCGAACACGTCCTGGTAGGACTTGGCGAACATGTCCTCGCCGATGGCGTTGGCCACGACGTCGTTGACCTCGGCCTCGGTGGGCCAGATGTCCTTGAGGTAGACCGGGTTGCCCTCGGTGTCGATGCCCAGCGCCTCGCGGGTGATGTCCACCTTCATGGAGCCCGCGAGGGCGTAGGCGACGACCAGCGGCGGGGAGGCCAGGTAGTTCATCTTGACGTCGGGGTTGATCCGGCCCTCGAAGTTGCGGTTGCCGGAGAGCACCGAGGTCACGGCGAGGTCGGCCTCGTTGACCGCCTTGGAGACCTCCTCCGGCAGCGGGCCGGAGTTGCCGATGCAGGTGGTGCAGCCGTAGCCGACCAGGTTGAAGCCGACCTTGTCCAGGTAGGGGGTGAGCCCCGCCTTGTCGAAGTAGTCGGTGACGACCTTGGAGCCCGGGGCGAGCGTGGTCTTCACCCACGGCTTGCGGGTGAGGCCCTTCTCCACCGCCTTCTTGGCCACCAGGGCGGCGGCGACCATGACATACGGGTTGGAGGTGTTGGTGCAGGAGGTGATCGCGGCGACGGTGACGGCGCCGTGGTCGATCTCGTAGGTGGAGCCGTCGGGGGCGGTCACCAGGGTCGGCTTGGTGGGCACGCCGTCGCTGCTCGCCGGGGCGTCCGAGGCCGGGAAGGACTCCTTGCCCGCCTCCTCGTCGTCCGCGACGTAGTTGCGGACGTCCAGGGCGAACTGCTCGGCGGCGTTCGCGAGGACGATGCGGTCCTGCGGGCGCTTGGGACCGGCGATGGAGGGGACGACCGTGGAGAGGTCCAGCTCCAGCTTCTCGGAGAAGTCGGGCTCGGCGGTCGGGTCCAGCCAGAGGCCCTGCTCCTTGGCGTACGCCTCGACCAGCGCGACCTGCTGCTGGGAGCGGCCCGTCAGACGCAGGTAGTTCAGGGTCTCGCCGTCGATCGGGAAGATCGCGGCGGTGGAGCCGAACTCGGGCGACATATTGCCGATGGTGGCGCGGTTGGCGAGCGAGGTGGCGGCCACGCCCTCACCGTAGAACTCGACGAACTTGCCGACGACGCCGTGCTTGCGCAGCATCTCGGTGATGGTGAGCACCAGGTCGGTGGCGGTGGTGCCGGGGGTCAGCTCACCGGTCAGCTTGAAGCCGACGACACGCGGGATGAGCATGGAGACCGGCTGGCCGAGCATCGCGGCCTCGGCCTCGATGCCGCCGACGCCCCAGCCGAGCACACCGAGGCCGTTGACCATGGTGGTGTGCGAGTCGGTGCCGACGAGGGTGTCCGGGTACGCCTGGCCGTTCCGGACCATGACCGTGCGGGCCAGGTGCTCGATGTTGACCTGGTGGACGATGCCGGTGCCGGGCGGGACGACCTTGAACTCGTCGAACGCGGTCTGGCCCCAGCGCAGGAACTGGTAGCGCTCCTTGTTGCGGCCGTACTCCAGCTCGACGTTCTGGCCGAAGGCGTCCTTCGTGCCGAACTTGTCGGCGATGACGGAGTGGTCGATGACCAGCTCGGCCGGGGCCAGCGGGTTGATCTTCGCCGGGTCGCCGCCCAGCTCCTTCACGGCCTCACGCATGGTCGCGAGGTCCACGACACAGGGGACACCGGTGAAGTCCTGCATGATCACGCGGGCCGGCGTGAACTGGATCTCCTGGCTGGGCTGCGCCTGGGAGTCCCAGCCGCCGAGCGCCCGGATGTGGTCGGCGGTGATGTTCGCGCCGTCCTCGGTGCGGAGCAGGTTCTCCAGGAGCACCTTCAGGCTGTACGGGAGGCGTGCGGAGCCCTCGACCTTGTCCAGCTTGAAGATCTCGTAAGACTCGTCGCCCACGCGCAGCGTGCTGCGGGCGTCGAAGCTGTTCGCCGACACGACAGTCTCCTTCATCAATGTGCGCGTACTACGTCCATGCTGCCGCCACGGCTCCCGGCCGATCCGCTAAGGTAGGACTTAGTTAGGTAACCCTTACCCGAGGGCGGCTGCGGCACGTCTTCGGCAGATATCTCGATGTCGAGATAACTCTAGTACATCGGTGCGGTCCGGTCATGCGCGGGGCCGCCCTCCGGCATGGCCGGGCGGCTCAGCGGCCGACCGCGCGCCGGGGCAGCGGGGACGAGTACACGACGCTGGTCGTCACGGAACCCAGGGCTCCGATCCGGCCGGAGACCTCCTCCAGATGGCGCATGGAACGCGCCGCGACCTTGATGACGAAGCAGTCGTCGCCCGTCACATGGTGGGCCTCCAGGATCTCCGGCATCGCCGCGACCAGGTCGTGGAAGGGCCTGTAGTTGCCGTTCGGGTAGCGCAGCCGGACGAACGCCAGGATCGTCAGCCCCACCTTGTCCGGGTCCACGACCGCCGCGTAGCCGCTGATGACCCCGGCCTCCTCCAGTCGGCGCACCCGCTCGGTGACCGCGCTGGCCGACATGGCGACGGCGCGCGCGAGGTCGGCGAAGCTGGCCCGGCCGTCGGCCTGGAGGACGTCGAGGATGCGCCAGTCGATGGCGTCCAGGGAAATCGTGGTCATTCCCGAGAAGTAGCACGGATTCCCCGGCGAAGGCAGTCAGATGCCGTGGATGATGCCTTCAGTGCGCCGGTCCCGGACCGTAGATTCGGGTCCCGACAGCAACCGGGCGGGCCGCAGGGCCGGGTCCCGGAAGGTCCGCCGGCCGGGCGGCGGAGCCCCGCCCCGGACGTCCAGCGGCCGGGCCGCGAGACCCGGCCTTCCGGAAAGGCACCCCGTGACCACGACCGCCCCGAACCCCGTGCTGCGCGGCGGCCTCGCGACGCCCGCCGAGGCAGCCGCCCACTTCCGCGCCTCGCTCCGCTTCCACGCCGATGTGTCCGACGTCGCGACCGCCCTCGCCGCCGGGGACGGTGGCGGCGCCGGGTTCGTGCTCCTCGACTCCCGCTCCCCCGACTCCTGGGAGCAGGGGCACATCCCCGGCGCGGTCCACCTGCCCACCGCGCTCATCCCCGAACGCGCCGGGGAGCTGCTCGATCCGTCGGTGCCCGTCGTCACCTACTGCTGGGGGCCGGGCTGCAACGGTGCCACCCGTGCCGCGCTCGCCCTCGCCGGACTCGGCTACCGGGTCAAGGAGATGCTCGGCGGATTCGAGTACTGGGTGCGCGAGGGCTTCGGGTACGAGACCGGACAGGGGCCCGCGCGCCGCGCCGCCGACCCGCTGACCGCCCCGGTGGCGGGCGTCTGCGGCTGCTGAGCCGGCCGGGGTGCGGAACGGCTCACCGGCGGGTGAGGGTGGGGTCGCCGAGGACCACATCGCCCCGGTAGCAGTACCCCTGGCGGGTCTCCGCGTAGTCGATCCTCAGCCGGAGCCCTCCGCGCACATCGAGAACGAGGGGCTCCGGATGGCCGAGGCGCAGCTCGCCGGTGTGGAGGACGTTGTCCTCGTCCAGGGTGATGACGAGCCGGGCCGCCCGGTCGGGCGACTCGTCGTCGATGCCCGCCGTGAGGGTGAGCCCGGCCCACTCCTTGTTGAGGTTGTACTCGGCGAAGCCCGAGCAGTAGTGGGGCCCCGAGACCAGGGCGGTCTCGTACCGCTTGGCGTCGAGCGCGCCGATACCGGCCCTCAGGGAGCCGCCGCCCGAGTCGAGGACCCTGAACGTGGTGAGCGGGGCGCTGTCCGGTTCGGGCCGCGGGTCGGCGGCCCTCTGCTCGGGGGGCACCGCGGGGTCCGGGACGGGCACCGATTCCCGCGGGGAGGGGAGCTGGGCCTCCAGGGTCGCGGAGAGGGAGGGGGACGACGGCGCGGCGGCGCGGTCGTCCCCGCCGCCGTCGCCGCCGCCGAGCAGGGAGCGGACCCCGACGGCGGCCAGGACGGTGAGCAGCACCAGTCCGGCCGCGGCCGCCAGGACGGGGCCCCGGCGACGGCGGCGCGGGGGCGGCGGGGCAGGCCGGGGCAGCGGCGGGCGGCGCGGCGGGATCTTTGCGGCGGGCCGGGGCTCCGGTGGCGGCGGTGGTGACGGCGGGACGACCGGCGGCGGGGCGGCCACCGGGCGCGGCGGGGCCGGGGGCGGAGGCAGAGGCGGGGGCGGCGCGTCCTGCACGGTCGGGGGATGGGGGGCGGCCGGGCCCGGCGTCACCCCGTGCCGCAGATCCGCCACCCACGCCGACAGGCTCGCGGGCCGCCGGTCCGGGTCGGCCGAGGCGATCGCGACCACGCGTTCCCGGCGCGCCGGGGCGAGCCCGGCGATCCGCGGCAGCGCGGCCAGCCCTCCGGCGAGCTGTCCGGGGGACGGCGGCGGCGCCCCGCCGGTGAGCAGGAAGTAGGCGATCGCCCCGAAGGCGTAGCGGTCCGTGGCCGGGGTGCGCAGGCCCTCGAAGACCTCCGGCGCGGCGTAGCCGGGGGTGAACCAGATCTCGGCGGTGCGGTGGTCGGCCGTCAGTTTGCTCAGCCCGAAGTCGACCAGGGTGGCCTGTCCGTCCTCGTCCACCATCACATTGCCCGGGGAGAGGTCGCCGTGGACGACGGCCCGGCCGGACGGGGTGGCGCGGCCGGAGTGCAGCCAGTCCAGCACATCGGCCAACTGCTCCAGGGTGCGCAGGAGTTCGCGCCGTCCGGCCGGGTCGGCGAGGGTGCGTCCGGCCCGCCAGTCGGCCAGGTCGAGGCCGTCGACCCGGTTCATCACCAGGGCCAGGGCCCGGCCGGGGAGATCACCGGAGCCGCCCGGTGGATGGATCGGCGGCCCCTGGAAGTGCTCCCGCACCCCGACGACTCCGGGCCGGTGGACGAATCTCAGCAGTTCGGCCTGTTCGCTCCAGCTCCGGCTGAGCCGGTCGAACTCCTCGGCCGTGAGCGCCGTACGGGAGTCGAGCACCTTGACCACCACGGGTTCGACCGCACCGGCCAGCTCGATCTCCGCCAGATAGAGCACGGCCTCGCCCCCGCGTCCGATGGACCGGAGCAGCCGGTAGCGGTCCGGAGCCGAATCCGGCCCGA
Organism: Streptomyces clavuligerus; assembly: GCF_005519465.1. Taxonomy (NCBI): domain Bacteria; kingdom Bacillati; phylum Actinomycetota; class Actinomycetes; order Kitasatosporales; family Streptomycetaceae; genus Streptomyces; species Streptomyces clavuligerus. The sequence goes on from NZ_CP027858.1 coordinate 1,089,443, forward strand.
TACGGTGCGCCGCACTGTTCACCCATTCCCCCAACCCGCTTGCCCTACGGGGCAGTTCAGCTTGCCCGGGGGTGGTGGCGGGGTCAACGAGACAGACCGCCTTCACGGGATGAACACACCTCCCCCATATCGGCCAGAAGGAAGATCAACAAAGTGGTGACCAGCCTATTTACTTGCCCTTTGCCTAGTGGCAAGCTGACGGTCACTTCGGCGCCACGGCGACCATCACCCTCATTTCCCTTGTTCCTGCCGGTGGTTGGCGTGCGCCCGAAATTCCCTTGATGACCCCCCACAAAAAACGGAGAGTTCACGTGAAGCGTCGTATGCGCAGTGCGGGTGTGACGGTGGCGATGCTGGGTGCGGCGCTGGTGATGTCCAGCGGCGTCGCGCAGGCCCAGGAGCAGCAGCCGGCCCCGCGCCCGTCCATCGGCCTGATCAACATCACCGGACCGCTGATCTACAACACCGGTGACATCGACCTGCTGGAGGATGTGTTCGAGCACATCAGCATCCCGATCCTGGGCCAGGCCGTGCACCAGATGTACGACTGGGCGAAGTTCGACGGGAAGCTCTTCCGCCGCTGACGTCGCACGGCTCTCCGGAGCCGGTCACCCGCCCGGCCGCCGACCGCCGCCCGCAGAGCGCCGGTCCGGCCGGGCCTCGACCGGCCCACATGACCTGCTTTCCCCGTTTGACCTATTCAGTCCATTTGAATCATTTGGCCTATTTTCATTTGACGGCCGCCATCCGCCGACGGATCGTCAAGGGGCGGCCTCCCGCCGGGCCCGACCGGGGGACTCTCACCCATCCGCCACCCCCGGCGCGCACTTCATCTCATATCTGAGATAGCCTCAAGCCCATGGCAGACGACTACCTCGTACGTATCGGCAAGCTCATCAGGGATGCACGTCAGCATCGTGGCTGGACACAAACGCAGCTCGCGGAGGCTCTCGGCACCAGCCAGAGCGCGGTCAACCGCATTGAGCGCGGCAACCAGAACATCAGCCTTGAGATGATCGCCCGCATTGGTGAGGCGCTGGACAGCGAGATCGTCTCCCTCGGCTATGCCGGACCGATGCATCTGCGGGTGGTCGGCGGCCGTCGCCTCTCCGGCGCCATCGACGTCAAGACGAGCAAGAACGCCTGTGTGGCGCTGCTCTGCGGGTCGCTGCTGAACAAGGGGCGCACGGTGCTGCGCCGGGTGGCCCGGATCGAGGAGGTCTTCCGGCTCCTGGAGGTGCTGAACTCCATCGGCGTCCGCACCCGCTGGATCAACGAGGGCGTGGACCTGGAGATCGTGCCGCCCGCCCGGCTGGACATGGACGCCATCGACGCGGACGCGGCCCGCCGCACCCGGTCGATCATCATGTTCCTCGGCCCGCTGCTGCACCGGATGGACTCGTTCAAGCTGCCCTACGCGGGCGGCTGCGACCTCGGCACCCGCACGATCGAACCGCACATGATCGCGCTGCGCCGCTTCGGCCTGGACATCACCGCCACGGAGGGCCTGTACCACGCGCGGGTGGAGCGGTCGACGGCCCCCGGCCGCCCGATCGTCCTGACCGAGCGCGGGGACACCGTCACCGAGAACGCGCTGCTCGCGGCCGCCCGGCACGACGGTGTGACCGTCATCCGCAACGCCTCGTCCAACTACATGGTCCAGGACCTCTGCTTCTTCCTGGAGGCGCTGGGCGTCCGGGTCGAGGGCGTCGGCACCACGACACTGACCGTGCACGGTGTGCCGGACATCGACGTCGACGTCGACTACTCCCCCTCCGAGGACCCGGTCGAGGCGATGAGCCTGCTGGCCGCCGCCGTCGTGACCGAGTCGGAGCTGACGATCCGCCGGGTCCCGATCGAGTTCCTGGAGATCGAGCTGGCGGTCCTGGAGGAGATGGGCCTCGACCACGACCGCTCCAGCGAGTACACCGCCGACAACGGCCGCACCCGGCTGGTGGACCTGACCGTGCGCCCCTCCAAGCTGGAGGCGCCGATCGACAAGATCCACCCCATGCCGTTCCCGGGGCTGAACATCGACAACGTCCCCTTCTTCGCGGCGATCGCGGCGGTGGCGCAGGGCCAGACCCTGATCCATGACTGGGTCTACGACAACCGCGCCATCTACCTCACCGACCTCAACCGCCTCGGCGGCCGGCTCCAGCTCCTCGACCCGCACCGCGTACTGGTCGAGGGCCCCACCCGCTGGCGCGCCGCCGAGATGATGTGCCCGCCCGCGCTGCGCCCCGCGGTGGTCGTCCTGCTCGCGATGATGGCGGCGGAGGGGACCTCGGTCCTGCGCAATGTGTATGTCATCAACCGCGGCTACGAGGAGCTGGCGGAGCGGCTGAACTCGGTGGGTGCCCAGATCGAGATCTTCCGGGACATCTGAGACCCGGAGCGGGCTAGACGGGGAACGAGATCCTGGCGGCCAGGACGGCGACGTCGTCCTCCGCGTGCGCGGCGTCCAGTCGGGCCAGGATCTCGTCGACCAGGGTGTCGAGCGGGGCGCGGGGGTCCGGGCGGAGGCGGGCGAGGCGGGCGAGGGAGACGTCGATGTCCTCGCCGCGGCGTTCGACCAGGCCGTCGGTGAACATCAGCAGGGTGTCGTCGGGGCCCAGCGGGCGCTGGGCACGGTCGTAACCGCCGACGCCGGTGCCGAGCGGGGGTCCGACGGGGACGTCGACCAGTTCGACCGTGCCCGAGGCGGAGAGCGTCACCGGCGGCAGATGGCCCGCGCTGGAGAGGGAGACCAGGCCCCGGACCGGGTCCATCTGGGCGAGCAGACAGGCCGCGGGGCGCCGGGCGGCGTGACCCGCTATCTCCTGGTCGAGTCGGCGCAGTATGCGGTGGGGCGGCAGATCGGCCGCCGCGGCGTCGCGCAGGGCCCGGCGGTAGCTGTTCATGTCGACGGCCGCCTCCACGCCATGGCCCATCACATCGCCCATGACCAGCAGGGTGCGGCCGAAGTGCAGCCGTACGGCCTCGAACCAGTCGCCGCCCACGAGGGTTCCGGCGCCGGAGGGCAGATAGCGGGTGGCGACCCGGAGGTTGGGGTGGGGCTGCCCCGGGTCGGTGAGCAGGGCGCGCTGGAGTTCGCCCGCGGTGCGCTGGGAACGGCCGAAGAGCCGGGAGTGGTCGATGGCGACGGCGGCCCGGCGGGCCGCCGACCGCGCGAGCAGCAGTTCATGTGCGGTGAAGGCGCCCTGGGTGTGGACGACGAGCACCGCGCCCAGCACCTGTCCCCGGTGGATCAGGGGGAGGGCGAGACGCGGCCCGTCGGCACCGGCCTCACCGCGCAGGACCTCGGCGGGCGGCCGGGCGGGCAGCAGTTCCCCGTCGCCGGTGACGGCCGCGCGCCGTACCCGGGGGGCGCCCGGCTCCCTCGGGTCGTCGGTGATCAGATCGACCGCGACGGCGGCGGGAGCGTGGCCGTCCGGACCGGCGACGGCGAGGAAGCCCACCAGTTCCTCGCAGGTCGTGCGCTCGTCCAGGGTGGTCCCTATCCGGTCGGCGGTCTCCGCTATCCGGGAGTGGTGGCCCTCGTCCACCGTGGACGGGAACGTTCCGGACCGCCCGGAGGTGCCGGTGGCGCCGGGCTCTCCCCCGGTGGGCCGGGTGGTCGCGACGAGCAGTCCGGCGAGCCCCGCCCCGTACCCCCCGATGGTCAGCCGCTGCCAGGTGCAACGGCTGCCCGCCGCCTCATGGGTGCGGGGGTGTCCGTCGGCGAGCACCGCCGCCAGCAGCCCGGCCGGGCCCACGACCGAGTGGGCGCGGGGGCCGACGGCGCGCCCCGGCAGGCCCTTCGCCGGCTCGCCGGAGATCCGGCACCAGACCTCGTCCGCGAAGAGATAGGCCAGCTCCGCGTCGAGGATCGCCAGACCGGTCACCGGAAGGGTCCCCACCCCCACGGGCGCATCGGCGGACACGCGCACACCTCCCTCGCTCACAGGTGATGTTCTCAGCCCCTTCCGCACCCCGCACACCGGAATGGGTCACTCAGACCTCTGTTGTCACCCGTTTCTCCCCATGACCGGTACTACCGGTGTCCGCCCCGGAAACGTTCCAGGTCGGCGGGGCGGACACGGATCACCAGCAGAGCGATCACGGCCGCGACCGCCGCGAAGACGGCGGCGGCGACGAACGCGGCCGAGATCCCGGCGGTGAGGACCCGGTCGCCCCAGGGCGGGGGCATCATCCCGGTCCGCCGGAAGGCGAGCTTCTGCTCCGGGGTGGCCCGTACCAGGAAGCCGAGGAGCTGGCGGTGGGCCTCACCGGCACTCGCGGTGGAGAAGACGGTCACCAGGATGGCGAGCCCGAGCGAGCCGCCGACCTGCTGTGCGGTGTTGAGCAGCCCGGAGGCGGCGCCCGACTCCTCGCCGCGCACCCCGGAGAGCGCGGTCAGGGTGATGGAGATGAACTGCATGCCCATGCCGAGGCTGAAGACCAGCATGGGGCCGAGTACGGAGCCCGTATAGGTCGAGCGCGCGTCGATACGGGTCAGCCAGGCCAGTCCGGCCGCCGCGCAGAGCGCCCCCGAGACCATGAAGGGCTTGGGGCCGAAGCGCGGCACCAGCCGGGAGGTCACCTGGGCGCCCAGCACGATGATGACGCTGACCGGCAGAAAGGCCAGACCGGCCCGGAGCGGGGAGAAGTGCAGCACATCCTGGACGAAGAGGGTGAGGAAGAAGAACATGCCGAAGATCGCCGCCGCGAGGTTCAGCATGATGCCGTAGGCCCCCACCCGGTTGCGGTCGGCGAACATCCGCAGCGGGGTGATCGGCTGCCGGGAGTGCCGTTCCACCAGGACGAAGACGGTGAGCAGCACGGCCGCCGCGGCGAACGACCCCAGGGTGACGGGGTCCCGCCAGCCGTCGTGGGCGGCGCGGATGAAGCCGTACACCAGGGCGACCATGCCGAGGGTGGCGGTCACCGCGCCGATCAGGTCGAAGTGCCCGGGGTGCCGTGCGGTCTCCCGGATGTACCGCGGGGTCGCCACGACGATCAGCACCGCGATGGGGACGTTGACGAAGAACACCCAGCGCCAGTCCAGCCATTGGACGAGCATGCCGCCCGCGAGCAGGCCGATGGCGCCCCCGCCGCCGGAGACCGCCGCGAAGGCCCCGAAGGCGCGGTTGCGTTCGGGACCCTCCCGGAAGATGGTGCTGATCAGCGCGAGGGCGGTCGGGGAGGCCACCGCAGCGCCCGCGCCCTGGAGCGCGCGGGCCGCGAGGAGCTGACCGCCGTTCTGCGACAGCCCGCCGAGGAGGGAGGCGAGGGCGAAGAGACCGACACCGGCCAGGAAGACCCGGCGGCGGCCGAGGATGTCCCCGGCGCGCCCGCCGAGGAGGAGCAGCCCGCCGAAGGCGAGGGTGTAGGCGCTGACGACCCAGGAGAGATTCTCGGTGGAGAAGGAGAGCGCCGTCTGGATGTGCGGGAGCGCGATGTTCACGATGGTGATGTCGAGGACCACCATGAGCTGTGCGGACGCGATGACCAGCAGCGCGATGCCCTTGCCACCGCGGTGGGCCGGGGTGGCGGCCGACGCGGTGTACGCGGCTCGGGGGTGGGGGGTCGACATGGCGGATCGTGCCTCGTGCGCGGGGGCCTCGTCCGCGCGCTCCTGCGCGGGGACATGTCGGAGCCTCGGTCCGTCGGCCCACGGTCCGACCGTAAACCCGCCGTTCGGGTGGCACCAGTCGATCTAGGTTCCGTCGATCGCGAGTCCGGCGATGTCCGGGGTCGATGTCGATCGGGTCCGCCGATCGCGAGTCCGGCGATCCAGGGGCCGTCGATCCAGGGGCCGCCCAGATCCCGCCAAGAGATGAATTCCGGTCAAGAAGCGGCGGAAGGCATCGGTCCGATCAACTGCGCACCCCGCCCCGTGGTCTTCCCGGCCAGAGGGAAAGGAGCGTTCCATGCGGGTACGCACAGGTATGGTCGGATTCACGGCGGCTGCGGTGGCGTTTACCGTGCTCACCGGTCCGGCCCAGGCGCTGGACCAGGGGCCCGGCCAGGGGCAGGGCCGGGCGCAGGGGCAGGCCCAGGAGCAGGGGAGCGGGAAGCGGAGCCACACCCAGCAGGCGCTGGACGAGCTGGTCCGCGCCGGGGCCGTCGGGGTCGTGGCCCGCTCGGAGAAGCAGGGCGCGGTCTGGAAGGGGACCGCGGGCGTCGCCGATCGCACCACTGGGAAACCGCGGAAGGCGAACGAACACTTCCGGATCGGCAGTATCACCAAGACCTTTGTGGCGACCGTGCTGCTCCAACTGGAGGCCGAGGGCCGACTCAGCCTGGACGACACGGTCGAGCGCCATCTGCCGGGGCTGATCCGGGACGGGGGCAACGACGGCCGGAAGATCACCGTCCGGCAGTTGCTCAACCACAGCAGCGGACTGCCGGAGTACCTGCGGAACCAGACCTTCTACGACAGGTACATCAACCTCCCCGGCTTCCTGGAGAACCGGTACACGCAGCACTCCCCCGCGGACCTCGTCCGCACCGGAATGGCACTGGGCCAGGACTTCGCGCCCGGGACGCGCTTCTCGTACTCCAACACCGGCTACATCGTGGCCGGGATGATCGTCGAGAAGGTGACCGGCAACCGCTACGAGGACGAGATCCGCGAGCGGATCGCCGAGCCGCTGAAGCTGCGGGGCACCGGCTCCCCCGGCACCGCCACCGGGATACCGCGCCCGAGCGCCCGGGGGTACGGCGTCGGCCCGGACGGCACCCTGCACGACCTCACCGAGCTGTCCCCGACCGTCGCCTGGTCGGCCGGGGACATGATCTCCACGACCGCCGATCTCAACCGGTTCTTCGGTGCGCTGCTCGGTGGCAAGGTGCTGCCGAAGAAGCAGCTCAACGCCATGAAGACCACCCTGCCCGACCCGAACGGCTTCATCGAGGGCTATGGCCTCGGCCTCTACACGACCACCACGAAGTGCGGCACCAAGCTCTGGGGCCACGCGGGCGGGATCATGGGGTGGGGCGCGGACGCCGTCACCACCGAGGACGGCCGGCACACCCTCGCGGCCAGTGCCAACGGCGGGGCGGACGGCTTTGAGCCCGTGGTGGACGCCGAGTACTGCGGGACGAAGAAGCGCTGAGGCCCGGCCGTGATCCGTTCCGGACCCGGCCGGGGCGGATCGCGGAGTTCGCGGCGGAACGGATCACAGGGCTCGTGCCGGAACGGATCGCGGCGGACGGATCACAGGGCTTGGGGCTTGGGGCTTGGGGCTTGGGAGGGGCGTACGGCTCGCGGGGCACACGGGGCTCGGGGCGGAACGGCTCGTACCGGGACCGCTCAGGGCAGGACGGCCGTCCCGTCCAGCTCCACCAGCGCCTGACGGTCCCACAGCCGTGAGATCCCGATGACCGCCATGGCGGGGTACTCCCGGCCGACCAGCCGCCGCCAGATCCGGCCCAGTTCGGCCGAGTGCGCGCGGTACTCCTCGACATCGGTGGTCCAGACGGTGACCCGGGCCAGGTCGCGCGGGGTCCCCCCGGCCGCGGCGAGGGCGGTGAGGAGGTTGGTCAGCGCGGTCTCGAACTGCTCCGGCAGGCTCTCCCCCACCACGGCCCCGGCCGGGTCGAGCGCGGTCTGCCCGGCGAGGAAGACCAGCCGGGAGCCGGTGGCGGTGACGGCGTGCGAGAAGCCGGTGGGGGGCGGGAGCGAGGCGGGGTTGTGGCGCTGCGGGCGGCGGTGCCGCGCCTCGCCCTCCGGTTCCTGCTGCGGCTCGGGCTCGGGCCGGCGCTCCGGCCGGCACTCCCGCTCCGGCTCTGCCCGACGCTCCGGCTCGGGCTCGGGCCGTTGATCCGGCCGACGTTCCCGCTCCGGCTCCGGCCCGGGCTCCGGCCGTTGATCCGGCTGACGCTCCGGCTCCGGCCCGGGCTCCGGCCGCGACTCCGACTCCTGTTGCGGCTCGGGCTCCGGCCGGCGTTCCCGCTCCGGCGCCAGCCGACGCTCCGGCCCGGGCTCCGGCCGTTGATCCGGCTGACGCTCCGGCTCCGGCTCCGCTGCGGACCGAGGCCGTGGCTCCCGTTCCGATCCCGGTCGGTACTCGCGCTCCGGTCCCGGGTCGGGCCGCTCCGGCCGCCGCTTCGGACTCATCCTGCCCTCCCCTGCGGATCGGCGGTCTCCCCCCGGGCACCCGCCCCGGACGGCCGTTCCCGGTAGAGCGCCCTGGCGATGATCGAGCGCTGGACCTCGCTCGCGCCCTCGTAGATCCTGGGCGCGCGCACCTCGCGGTACAGACGCTCCAGCGGATGGCCCCGCTGGAGCGCGCACGCGCCGTGCAGTTGGACGGCGGAGTCGACGACGTACTGGGCCGCTTCGGTCGCGTACAGCTTCGCCATCGCGGACCGGCGGGGCACCTCGGCGGCGCCCGCGTCGTACGCCGCCGCTGCGGCGTACACGAGCAGCCGGGCCGCCTCGGTACGGGTCGCCATCTCGGCCACCCGGTGGGCCACGGCCTGGAGTTCGGCGAGCGGCCCGCCGAACGCCCGGCGGCGGGCCGTGTGCTCCAGGGTCGCGTCCAGCGCCGTCTGCGCCATACCGACGGCGAAGGCGCCGACGCTCGGCCGGAAGAGGTCCAGGGTGCGCATCGCCACCGCGAACCCGCCGTCCACGGCGCCGAGGACATCGGCCCCGCCGACCGGCGTCCCGTCGAACGTCAGGGCCCCGATGGCGTGCGGCGCGAGCATGTCCAGCGGTACGCCCGTCAGACCGGGCCGGTCGCCGGGGACCAGGAAGGCGGTCACGCCCCGGGCCCCGGCCCCCTCGGTGGTGCGGGCGAAGACGGTGTAGAAGTCGGCCTCGGGGGCGTTCGAGATCCAGCGCTTCCCGCCGTACAGCCGCCATCCCCCGGACGGGTCCGGCTCGGCCCGCAGCGCGAGTGCCGCCGCGTCCGACCCGGCGTCCGGCTCGCTCAGCGCGAACGCGGCCACGGCCGTACCGTCCGTCACCCCGGGCAGCCAGCGTTCGCGCTGTTCGGAGGTGCCCGCCTGAAGGACGGGGAAGGTGCCGAGCCCCTGGAGGGCCAGCGCGGTCTCGGCCTCCGTGCACCGCTCCGCCAGCGACTCCCGCAGCAGACACAGATCCAGCGCCCCCGAGGCGAACATCCGCCGCAGCAGCCCGTGCTCGCCCAGCGCGGCCAGCAGCGGACGGTTCACCCGGCCGGGGGCACCGCGTTCCGCGAGCGGGCGGAGGGTGTCGGCGGCCAGGGCGCGCAGCGCGGCACACCAAACGATTCGATCGGGATCGAGTGAGAATACGGTCATTCGTGCCCCCAGGGCTCCGGGCGCCGCCCCGGGCTCCCGGGAGGCTTCCACGAGCGCCTCCGGGACCGCCCGCACGGCATCTATCGCGGACCGTTGACTGTCGTCACCGTAACGATACGCTCCCTTTACGACCCCCTACGAGAAGGGGCGCACCATGGAGCTGACTCCCTCGGCCCACCTCGACACTTTCACGCGGGACCATCTCCCGCCCCCGGACCAGTGGCCGCTGATCACCCCGCTGCCCGGACCGGACCGGATCAACTGCGGGGTCGAACTCCTGGACGGGACCATCGCCCGCCTCGGCGGGGACCGGCCCGCCCTGCGCGCCGCCGACGGCACCGTCTGGAGCTACGACGAGCTGCGCGAACGGGTGGACCGGACCGCCCATGTCCTCAGCGGCCCGCTGGGGGTCACGCCCGGCGAGCGGGTGCTGCTGCGCGGCCCCACCTCCCCCGGGCTCGCGGCCTGTTGGCTCGCCGTGATGAAGGCGGGCGCCGTGGCGGTGACCGTCCTGGACCGGCACCGGCCCCCGGAGCTGGCCGCCATCTGCGAGATCGCCGCCGTGCGGCACGCCCTGTGCGACGCGCGTTCGCTCGCCGACCTGGAGGCCGCCGGGGTACCGGGGCTGCGGATCACCCCGTACGGCGGGGACACCCCCCGCGATCTGCTGCGGCTGACCCGGGGGCGGCCGACGGTCTATCCCGCCGTCGACACGGCGGCCGACGACGTGGCGCTCATCGCCTTCACCTCCGGCACCACCGGCAGGCCCAAGGGCTGTCTGCACTTCCACCGCGATGTGCTCGCCGTCGCGGACACCTTCGCCGCCCAGGTGCTGCGGCCGGAGCCGGACGACCTCTTCGCGGGGAGCGCGCCGCTGGGCTTCACCTTCGGCCTCGGCGGGCTCGTGGTCTTCCCGCTGCGGGTGGGCGCGGCGGCGCTGCTGCTCGAACGGGCCGGTCCCCGGCAGCTCCTGCCCGCGATCGCCGCCCACCGGGTGTCGGTGCTGCTCACCGCGCCGACCGCGTACCGGGTGATGCTGTCGGGGCCGGACGACGGCGGTCTCGGCCCGCTGCGGCGCTGTGTCTCCGCCGGGGAGAACCTGCCCGCGGACACCTGGCACGGCTGGCGGGAGCGGACCGGGATCAGGATCATCAACGGCATCGGGGCGACGGAGCTGCTGCACATCTTCATCTCCGCGGCGGACGACGCCATCCGCCCGGGGACGACGGGGGTGCCGGTGCCGGGCTGGCAGGCCCGGATCGTCGACGGGCAGGGACGGCCGCTGCCGGACGGGATGCCGGGGCTGCTCGCGGTGCGCGGCCCGGTGGGCTGCCGCTATCTGGACGACCCCCGGCAGCGGGAGTACGTACGGGACGGCTGGAACATCACGGGCGACACCTATGTCCGGGAGTCCGACGGCTACTTCCGCTATGTCGCCCGCGCCGACGACATGATCGTCTCGGCCGGGTACAACATCGCGGGACCGGAGGTGGAGGAGGCCCTGCTCTGCGACCCGGACGTGGTGGAGGCGGCGGTGGTGGGCCGTCCCGACCCGCTGCGCGGCCAGATCGTGGTGGCGCACGTGGTGCTGCGCGAGGGGGTGCCCGCCGGGGAGGCGACGGCGGAGGCCCTGATGGTGGCGGTGCGGCGGCGGCTGAGCCCGTACAAATGCCCCCGGGAGATCGTCTTCACCCGGGAGCTGCCCCGGACACCCACCGGAAAGCTCCAGCGCTTCCGGCTGCGGACGGGCCGCCCGGCGTGACGGCCACCCGGCGTGACGGCGGCGCGGCGTGACGGCGGCGCGGCGTGACGGCGGCGCGGCGGATGTGCGCGCGAGGCGTCGCGGCGCGGACGGGAGCGCGTCGGCACGACCTAGAGTGATCGCGTGGCCGAGCAGCACACACCCCGTTCCCTGATCGTCACGCTCTACGGCGCCTACGGACGCGAGGCCCCCGAGCCCCTGCCGGTGGCCGAGCTGATCCGGCTGCTGGGCGCCGTGGGCGTCGACCCGCCGTCGGTGCGCTCGGCGGTCTCCCGGCTCAAACGCCGGGGGCTGCTGCTGCCGGGCCGGACCGCGGACGGCGCGGCGGGGTACGCCCTCTCCGCGGACGCGCGCCAGCTCCTCGACGACGGCGACCTGCGTATCTACGGCCGCCGTCCCCCGCTGCTCTCCGACGGCTGGGTGCTCGCGGTGTTCTCGGTGCCGGAGTCGGAGCGGAGCAAGCGCCATCTGCTCCGCTCCCGGCTGGGGCGGCTGGGCTTCGGCACGGCGGCGCCCGGGGTGTGGATCGCCCCCGCGCGGCTGTACGAGGAGACCCGGCACACCCTGCGCAGGCTGCGGCTCGACCCCTATGTGGAGCTGTTCCGGGGGGAGCATCTGGGCTTCGCCGCGACGGCTGAGGCAGTGGCGCGCTGGTGGGACCTGGGGGCGATCGCCAAGCGGCACGAGGAGTTCCTGGGTGAGCAGGAACCGGTGCTGAGGGCCTGGTGGGACGGGCGGGAGCCATCGCCGGAGGGGGCGTACCGGGACTATCTGCCCGCGCTGGACTCCTGGCGGCGGCTGCCGTACCTGGACCCGGGGCTGCCGTTGGAGCTGCTGCCCCCGCAGTGGCCGGGGGAGCGCTCCGCGCAGGTCTTCGGGGAGCTGCACGCGCTGCTGCGGGATGTGGGGGCGCGCTTCGTCCACGGCCCGGAGGCCGCCCCTTTGCCGGACGGTCCCCCCGGGGCCGCGCCGGTGGGCCCGGGGTGAGCCGGGGCCGACCGCGGTGGGCCGCGGTCGGCCGGGGCTCCGGAGGGCCGGTGGGCCCGGGGTCCACCGTCCCGGCGTACCGGCCGGGCCGGAGTGAGCCGGGCTCGGAGGGCCGGTCGGCCCAGGGCGGGCCACGGCCTCCGCGCCCCAGCCTGTCCGGGGTGGTCCCCGGCCTGTCCGGGGTGGGCCCCGGCCTGTCCGGGGTGGGCCACCGTCCCGGTGTACCGGTCGGCCCAGGGCGGGCCACGGCTTCGGCGCACCGGCCGGGCCCGGGGCTCCGAAGGACCCGTCGGCCCGGAGCGGGCCACCGTCCCCGCGCGCCGGTCACTCCAGGGTGAGCCGCGGTTTCGGCGCGTCGGTCCGGCCGGTGGGCGGGCGGCGGCTGCCCGCGCGGTACGGCGGCGGCCAGGGTGCCCCGGGCCCGGTGTAACCCTGCTCGGCCGCCGCGCGCAGGGTCCAGTGCGGGTCGTGCAGATGGGGGCGGCCGAGCGCGCACAGATCGGCGCGGCCCGCGAGCAGCAGGGAGTTGACGTCGTCCCAGGAGGAGATGGCCCCGACGGCGATGACGGGGACACCCAGCGCTCCCCGGATGCGGTCGGCGTACGGGGTCTGGTACGAGCGGCCGAACTCGGGCCGTTCGCCGGGGACGACCTGTCCGGTGGAGACGTCGATCGCGGCGGCGCCGTGCGCGGCGAAGGCCCGCGCGATGGCGACGGAGTCCTCGGCGGTGGTGCCGCCGTCGGCCCAGTCGGTGGCGGAGATCCGGACGGTCATCGGCCGGTCGTCGGGCCAGACGGCGCGGACCGCGTCGAAGACCTCCAGCGGATAGCGGAGCCGGTGCTCCAGCGGGCCGCCGTAGGCGTCGGTGCGGCGGTTGGTGAGCGGGGAGAGGAAGCCGGAGAGCAGATAGCCATGGGCGCAGTGGAGTTCGAGGAGGTCGAATCCGCTGTCGGCGGCGCGGCGGGCCGCGGCGGCGAACTCCTCGCGCACGGCGGTGAGCCCGGCCCGGTCCAGGGCGTGGGGCACCTGGCTGACCCCGGGCCGGTACGGGAGGGGCGAGGCGGCCGAGAGGGGCCAGTTCCGCTCCGGCAGGGGGTCGTCCATCCCCTCCCACATCAGCCGGGTGGAGCCCTTGCGGCCCGCGTGGCCGAGCTGGACCCCGATCGCGGTGCCGGGGGCCTGGTCGTGGACGAAGCGGGTGATCCGGCGCCAGGCGGCGGCCTGCTCCCCCGTCCACAGCCCGGTGCAGCCGGGGGTGATCCGGCCCTCGGCGCTGACGCAGACCATCTCGGTCATCACCAGCCCGGCGCCGCCGAGGGCCCGGGCGCCGAGGTGGACGAGGTGGAACTCGCCGGGGACGCCGTCGACCGCCGAGTACATGTCCATCGGGGAGACCACGATCCGGTTGCGCAGCTCCAGGGGGCCCAGCCGGAAGGGGGTGAACATCGGCGGGGTGCCGGGCGGACAGCCGAAGTCCCGTTCGACGGCGTCGGTGAAGGCGGGGTCGCGCAGCCGCAGATTGCCGTGGGTGACCCGGCGGCTGCGGGTGAGGAGGTTGAACGCGAACTGCCGGGGCGGCTGTTCGAGGCGGTCCGCCAGCTCCTCGAACCAGCGCAGACTCGCGGTCGCGGCGCGCTGGGTGGACTCGACGACGGGCCGCCTCTCGGCCTCGTACGCCGCCAGCGCCTCGGCGACCGTGGGGCGTTCCCGCAGACAGGCGGCGAGGGCGAGGGCGTCCTCGACGGCGAGTTTGGTGCCGGAGCCGATGGAGAAGTGGGCGGTGTGGGCGGCGTCGCCGAGCAGGACCGTCCGGCCGCTGGACCAGTGCTCGTTGACGACGGTGCGGAAAGCGGTCCAGGAGGAACGGTGGGAGCGCAGCGGCCGTCCGTCCAGGGTGTCGGCGAAGACGGCGGCGCAGTGCTCCAGGGAGCGGGCGAGTCCGCCGGGTCCGGGGGCGTCGAGCCCGGCGGCCCGCCAGACCTCCTCCCGCATCTCGATGATCACGGTGCTCGCACCAGGGGCGTAGGGATAGCCGTGGAGCTGCATCACCCCGTGCGGGGTCTCGGCGATGTCGAACCGGAAGGCGTCGAGGGCGAGGTCGGCGGCGAGCCAGACATAGCGGCAGCGGTGGGTGGCGAGCCGGGGGCGGAAGACGCCGGCGTGGGTCTCGCGGGTGGTGCTGTGGACTCCGTCGGCGGCGACGACGAGGTCATGGGTGCGGGCGAGGTCGGCGGCGGGGGGTGCCGGGGTGCGGAAACGGAGCCGTATCCCGAGGGTGGCGCAGCGGTGGTGCAGGATCTCCAGGAGGCGGCGGCGCCCCAGCGCGGCGAAGCCGTGGCCGCCGGAGGTGAGGCGGTGGCCGCGGTGGGTGACCGTGATGTCGTCCCAGCGGACGAACTCCCGCCGCAGGGCGCGGTGGACGGCGGGGTCGGCGCTCGCGATGCCGCCGAGGGTCTCGTCGGAGAGCACCACCCCGAAGCCGAAGGTGTCGTCGGGCGCGTTGCGCTCCCAGACGGTGATCTCCCGCCGTGGATCGAGCCGTTTGAGCAGCACCGCCGCGTACAGGCCGCCGGGGCCGCCGCCGATCACGGCGACCCGCAGCGGCGGCGGCGCGGGGGCCGGGGTCATCGGCCCCGCCAGCGCGGGGGCCGCTTGGCGGTGAAGGCGGCGTGGAACTCGGCGTAGTCCTCGCTCGTCATCAGCAGCGCCTGGGTGGCGGCGTCCAGCTCGACCGACGCCGCGAGCGGCATGTCCAGCTCCGCCGTGAGCAGGGCCTTGGTCTGGGCGTGGGCGAGGGCGGGGCCCTCGGCGAGGGTGCGGGCCAGTTCGGCGGCGCGGGCGGGGGCGCGGCCCTCCTCGGTCACTTCGCTCAGCAGCCCGATCCGCTCCGCCTCGGGCGCGCGGACGGCCTCCCCGAGCATCAGCAGCCGGGTGGCGTGCCCGAGCCCGACGACCCTCGGCAGCAGATAGGCCGCGCCCATGTCCCCGCCGGAGAGCCCCACCTTGGTGAAGAGGAAGACAAAACGGGCGGACGGGTCGGCGATCCGGAAGTCGGCGGCCAGCGCCAGCACCGCCCCCGCGCCCGCCGCGACCCCGTGCACCGCGGCGATCACCGGGAACGGACTCTCGCGGATCGCCCGGACGACCTGACCGGTCATCCGGTTGAAGTCGAGGAGCTGGGCCGTGTCCATGGTGAGCGTGGCGCCGATGATGTCGTCGACGTCCCCGCCCGAGCAGAAGCCGCGTCCCTCGCCGCCGAGGACGAGCGCCCGTACGGCCCGCTCGCGCGCCAGCTCGGCGAGGAGGTCCCGCAGATCCGCGTAGGCCCCGAAGGTGAGCGCGTTGAGCCGTTCCGGGCAGGCGAGCGTCACCGTCGCGACGCCGTCACACTGATCGAGCCGCAGATGTCTCCACCGCTCGGTGCGCGTCGCGGAGCTGGGAAAGGGGCTCATCGGGCCTCCCTCGGCCGGCGGACCTCCTGGACACCGCTTGCCTGCCCTCTGAAGTTATCACCCGAATGTGACCGTCGTCACGACTCCGCGATACGGCCCCGGGGTGCCGTCCCGCCCCGCGCGGGGGCGGGACGGCGTGGCTCACCCCGCCGCCGGGGCCAGGGCCGGGGCGACGGGCTCCGGGGCCGGGTCCCGTGCCAGCGTCGCGACCATCACGGCCTTGATCGTGTGCATCCGGTTCTCGGCCTCGTCGAAGACGACCGAGTGCTCCGACTCGAAGACCTCGTCCGTGACCTCCAGCTCGGTCAGCCCGTACCGGCCGTGGATACCCCGCGCCACGCTGGTGTCGAGGTCGTGGAAGGCGGGCAGGCAGTGCAGGAACCGCACCTGCGGATTGCCCGTCGCCCGCAGCACGTCCATGGTCACCGTGTACGGCGAGAGCGCCTTGATCCGCTCGTCCCACACCTCCTGGGGCTCACCCATCGAGACCCAGACGTCGGTCGCGACGAAGTCCGCGCCCCGCACGCCCTCCGGCACCTCCTCGGTGAGGGTGATCCGCGCCCCGGTGCTCCGGGCCAGCTCCCGGGCGCGCCCGATGAACTCCTCGGCGGGCCAGTAGGCGCGCGGGGCGACGATCCGGATGTCCAGGCCGAGCAGCGCGCCGGTGATCAGATAGGAGTTGCCCATGTTGAAGCGGGCGTCCCCGAGGTAGGCGAGGGCCATCTCCTCCAGGGGTTTGTCGCAGTGCTCGGTCATGGTGAGCACGTCGGCGAGCATCTGCGTGGGGTGCCACTCGTCGGTGAGCCCGTTGTAGACGGGGACGCCCGCGTACTCGGCGAGCTGTTCGACCGTGGCCTGGGCGTCCCCGCGGAACTGGATCGCGTCGAACATCCGCCCGAGCACCCGCGCGGTGTCCTTCGCGGACTCCTTGCGGCCGATGTGCGAGCCGGCCGGGTCGATGTAGGTCGTGAAGGCGCCCTGGTCGGCCGCCGCGACCTCGAAGGCGCACCGCGTCCGGGTGGACGCCTTCTCGAAGATCAGCGCGATGTTCTTCCCCGTGAGCCGGCGGCGCTCGGTACCGGCGCGCTTCTCGGCCTTGAGCCGGGCCGCGAGGACGATCAGGGCGCGGAACTCCTCGGGCGTGAAGTCCAGCTCCTTGAGGAAGTGGCGGCCTTCGAGATCTATGGCCATATGGCTGCTCCTGCTCGCGACGGCGGTGACCGGTCCGGCTCCGGCCCGGCCTGTCGGACCCGGGGCCGGACCTGCATCCGAGTATCCGGAAAGGGTGAGCGTCAACGGGTGACCATGGAAGTGTATACGATCACCTGTATTGCTATACGGACGGACACCCTACGGAAGCGGGCGCCCGGAGGGGGACCCGCTCCCCCGGGACACCCCGGGGGAGCGGGCTAGGCCGCGTCCCGCTCCACCGGGCAGCTCATACAGCGCGGCCCGCCCCGGCCCCGGCCCAGCTCGCTCCCCGGGATCTCGATCACCTCGATCCCCCGCTTGCGCAAGTATGTGTTCGTCGTGACATTACGCTCATATGCCACCACAACTCCGGGTTCCACCGCCAGTACGTTGCAGCCGTCGTCCCACTGCTCCCGCTCCGCGGAGTGCACATCCTGGGTGGCTGTGAGCACCCGGATGTCCTGCATCCCCAGCGCGGCGGCGATCGCCGTGTGCATCTGCTCCGGCGGATGGTCGGTCACCCGCAGCCCGAGCCCCCCGTCGGCGGGCTCGATGGTGTACGAGCGGAGCATCCCGAGGCCCGCGTACTGGGTGAACGTATCGGCGTCGACCATGGTCATCACCGTGTCGAGATGCATGAACGCGCGCCGCTTCGGCATGTCGAGCGCCACGATCGTCCGGGCCGACCCGGCGGCGAACATCCCCCGGGCCAGCATCTCCACCGCCTGCGGGGTGGTGCGCTCGCTCATCCCGATCAGCACCGCGCCCCGGCCGATCACCAGGACGTCGCCGCCCTCGATGGTGGACGGATAGTCGTCCTGCCCCTCGGACCAGTGGTGGAAGTCCCCCGCGAGCGGCCCGGTGAACAGCGGATGGTGCTTGTAGATCGCCTCGAAGTGCACCGTCTCGCGCTGCCGGGCGGGCCAGCGCATGGCGTTGATGGAGACGCCGTCGTAGATCCACGCCGAGGTGTCCCGGGTGAAGAGATGGTTGGGGAGCGGATCGAGCAGGAAGTCGTCCAGGTCCATGACATGGAACCGGACCGAGGCGGGCTCGGGGTGCCCGGCCAGGAACTCCCGTTTGGTCATCCCGCCGACGAGCGCGCCCACCAGCGCGGACGTGGGCAGCTCGTCGAAGGCGGCGCGCAGGTGGTCGGTGGCGAGCGGCCCGTACTCCTTCTCGTCGAAGACCCGGTCCAGGACGAGTTTCCTGGCCTCCGGCACCTCCAGCGCCTCACGCAGCAGATCGCCGAAGAGATGGACCTGGACGCCCCGGTCGCGCAGGACGTCCGCGAAGCCGTCGTGCTCCTGGCGCGCCCGGCGCACCCAGAGCACATCGTCGAAGAGAAGGGTGTCCTTGTTGCTCGGGGTGAGCCGTTTCAGCTCCAGATCGGGCCGGTGCAGAATGACCCGGCGCAGCCGCCCGGTCTCGGAGTCGACATGGAATCCCATGCACCCATCCTCACCGCGCCGGGCGCGTTTCACCCGGAGAACGGCGCGAGACGGCGGTACGGGGCCGCCCCCGACCGCTGGCCCGTACCGCCCGGCCGGGCCCGTACCGCGTGGGTACGGGCCCGGGGCCGGGGCCCAAGGCCCCGGGAACGGCCGACGGCCGACGGGCGGCGGACGGCGGACGGGCGGCGGACGGACGGCCGGACGTGGTCAGAGCCGGGGGTCGACCGGCTCCGACTCCAGGGCCAGCACGGCGAAGACCGCTTCGTGTATCCGCCACAGCGGTTCCCCGGCGGCCAGCCGCTCCAGCGCCTCCAGGCCGAGGGCGTACTCCCGCAGCGCCAGCGAGCGCTTGTGGCCGAGGAACCGGTCGCGCAGCCGCTCCAGGTTCTCCGGACGGGTGTACTCCGGGCCGTAGACGATCCGCAGATACTCCCGGCCGCGGACCTTGACCCCCGGCTGGACCGGCCGGTCCTTGCCGTCCCGGGTGAGCGGCTGGAGCGGCTTGACGACCATGCCCTCACCGCCGCGCCCGGTCAGCTCCAGCCACCAGTCGGTACCGGCGGCCACGGACGCCTCGTCGGTGGTGTCGACCACCAGCCGCCCCGTGGTGCGCAGCAGCCCCGTGGGGTCGTGCTCCACCAGCCGGTCCAGCCAGGCGAGCTGCTGGTCGTGGGGGACGCCCGCGAGCGAGCGGCCCGGCGCGGCGAGGATCTGGAACGGGGCCAGCCGCACCCCGTCGAGACCCTCGGTGGTCCAGCAGTAGCGCCGGTACGCCTCGGTGAAGGCGGCGGCGTCGGCGGCGCGCTCCCGCTGGGCACGGAGCAGCCCGTCCACGTCCGAACCGCGCGCCGCCGCCGACTCCAGGGCCGCGAGGGCGCCGGGGAAGACCGCGCCCGACGCCGCGCCGACGGCCGCGTACTGGTTGCGCAGCAGCCCTCGCGCCTTGAGCGACCACGGCATCAGCTCGGCGTCCAGCAGCAGCCACCCCTCGCCGTCGGCGCCGGGGGCGGCCAGTTCCTCCCAGAGCCCGGCCCCGGTGACGGCCCGGCGCAGCCGGTCGAGGATCTCCTCGGTGACGGTCTCGTCGTCGAAGAAGGGGCGGCCGGTCCGGGTGTAGAGCGCGCCGGTCGGCCCGTCGACACCGAACCGCTCCCGGGCCGTCGCCGCGTCCCGGCAGACCAGGACCACCGCGCGCGAGCCCATGTGCTTCTCCTCGCACACCACCCGCTCCACACCGTCGGCGCGGTACTGGGCGAACGCCTCCGCCGGGTGCTCCAGGAAGCCGTCCTGCCGCGAGGTCGCGGTGGGGGCCATCGTCGGGGGCAGATACGGCAGCAGCCGGGGGTCGACCGCGAAACGGCTCATGACTTCGAGGGCCGCCGCCGCGTTCTCCTCGCGTACGGAGATCCGGGCCAGTTCACGGGTCTCGACGATCCGGCGTCCGTGCACATCGGCGAGGTCCAGCGGACGGCCCTCCCGGCTGCCGGGGGCGTCGGCGACGAGCGGTCTGACCGGTTCGTACCAGATCTTCTCGGCGGGGACGTCGACGAGTTCGCGCTCCGGCCAGCGCAGCGCGGTCATCCGGCCGCCGAAGACGACTCCGGTGTCCAGGCAGATGGTGTTGTTGATCCAGGAGGTACGGGGGACGGGGGTGTGGCCGTAGACGACGGCGGCGCGGCCCCGGTACTCCTCGGCCCAGGGGTAGCGCACCGGCAGGCCGAACTCGTCGGTCTCGCCGGTGGTGTCCCCGTACAGCGCGTGCGAGCGGACCCGGCCGGAGGTGCGGCCGTGGTACTTCTCGGGCAGTCCGGCGTGACAGACGACGAGGTCGCCGCCGTCCAGGACATAGTGGCTGACGAGTCCGTCGATGAACTCCAGCACCTGCTGCCGGAAGGTCCCGTCCTCCTTCTCCAGTTGCTCGACCGTCTCCGCGAGGCCGTGGGTGTGCTGGACCTTGCGGCCCTTGAGATACCGGCCGAGCTTGTTCTCGTGGTTGCCGGGGACGCAGAGCGCGTTGCCGGAGGCGACCATCGACATCACCCGGCGGAGCACACCCGGGCTGTCGGGGCCGCGGTCCACGAGGTCGCCGACGAAGACGGCCGTGCGGCCCCCGGGGTGGACGCCGTCCCGGTAGCCGAGCCTGTCGAGCAGGGTCTCCAGCTCGGAGCTGCACCCGTGGATGTCGCCGACGATGTCGAAGGGGCCACTGAGGTGGCGGAGGTCGTTGAAGCGGCGCTCCAGGACGACCTCGGCGGCGTCCACCTCCTCCTGGCCGCGCAGGACATGCACCTTGCGGAAGCCCTCGCGCTCCAGTCCGCGCAGGGAGCGGCGCAGTTCGCGGCGGTGGCGCTGGACCACCCGGGCGGGCATGCCGGCGCGGTCGGGGCGCCGGGCGTTGCGCTCGACGCAGACGTCCTCCGGCAGGTCGAGCACGACGGCGATGGGCAGCACGTCGTGCTCACGGGCCAGCCGGATGAGCTGACGGCGGCTCTCGGCCTGCACATGGGTGGCGTCGACAACGGTGAGCCGCCCGGCCGCGAGCCGCTTGCCCGCGATGTAGTGGAGGACGTCGAAGGCGTCGCGGGAGGCGGACTGGTCGTTCTCGTCGTCGGCGACGAGGCCCCGGCAGAAGTCCGAGGAGATGACCTCGGTGGGCTTGAAGTGGCGCCGGGCGAAGGTGGACTTGCCGGAGCCGCTCGCGCCGATGAGCACGACGAGGGAGAGGTCGGTGACGGGGAGGAGGCGCTTCGGCACGGTGGTGGCCGAACCGGTCGGGTCGGTGGTGGTCATGCGCTCTTCGTCTCCTTCGTCCCGGTCTCCTTCAGCTCGGTGCCGGTCCCGGTGTCGCTCTTGGTGTCGGTGCCAGTCTCGGTCTTGGTCCCGGCGGGGGTGCCCGGGTCCGTCCGCTCGTCTCCCTCGCGGGTGAAGACGGCCATCTGCGTCGGCGGTCCGACCTCGGGGTCGTCCGGGCCCACCGGGACGAGGGCCACGCGGTAGCCCTCGCGTTCCGCCACCGTCTCCGCCCAGCGGCGGAACTCCTCGCGGGTCCACTCGAAACGGTGGTCGCCATGGCGGACATGCCCGGCGGGCAGGGTCTCCCAGCGGACGTTGTACTCCACGTTCGGCGTGGTCACGACCACGGTCCGGGGCCGGGCCGAGCGGAACACCGCGTACTCCAGGGCGGGCAGCCTGGGCAGGTCCAGATGCTCGATCACCTCGCTGAGCACGGCCGCGTCATAGCCGCCGAGCCGCTTGTCGGTGTAGGTGAGCGAGCCCTGGATCAGCCGGACGCGCGCCGCCTGCCGCTCCCCCATCCGGTCCAGTCTCAGCCTGCGCCCGGCGATGGTGAGCGCGCGGACGGAGACGTCGACACCGACGATCTCGGTGAAGCGCACGTCCTTCAGCAGCGCCTGCACCAACTGGCCCTGGCCGCAGCCGAGGTCGAGCACCCGGCCCGCCCCGGCCTCGCGCAGCGCGGCGAGGATCGCCTCGCGCCGCTGCTCGGCCAGCGGCACCGGCTTCTCCTCGGTGTCGGTGCTCTCGTCGACCGCGTTGTCGAGGTCCTCGATCGCGAGCCCCTCGGCCTCGGCCAGCCGGACCATCTCCAGCCGCTCCATCGCCTGCCGGGTCAGCCCCCAGCGGCGGGAGAGATAGCGGCTGGTGATGAGCTTCTGCTCGGGGTGGTCGGCGAGCCAGCCCTCCCCCGCGCGCAGCAGCTTGTCCACCTCGTCGGGGGAGACCCAGTAGTGCTTGGCGTCGTCCAGCACCGGCAGCAGCACATAGAGCTGGTTCAGCGCGTCGGCGAGCCGCAGCTCACCCTCCAGCACCAGCCGGACATATCTGGATTCGCCCCAGTCGGGGAACCGTTCGTCCAGGGCGATCGGCCGCACGTCCACCGAGGTCCAGCCCAGCGGGCCGAAGATCCCGCGGACGAGTTCGGCGCCGCCGCGCGCGGGCACGGCGGGCAGCTCGATCCGCAGCGGCAGCGGCTCGGCGGCCCGTTCGGGACGGGACTCGCACACACCGCGCAGGGCGCTCCTGAAGACGGTGCTGAGCGCGACCGCGAGCAGCGAGGAGGCGGCGTAGGGACGATCGTTGACATACTGCGCGAGCGCCGCGTCGGGCGCCCCGCCCCGGCCCTTGCCCTTGCCCCGCCGCACCAGCGCCACGGGGTCCACCTCCAGGAGGAGCGCGGCCGTACAGCGCTCGGGGGTGGCCTCGGGGTAGAAGACATGCGCGATGCCATGGGCGGTGGAGCGCCGCTGGGGGTTGTCCGGATGCTTGTGCAGCAGATGACCCAGGTCGGTCGCGGGCGCTTCGGGGGTACCGGTCGTACTGATCGTCAGAAACACGTGTCCGATTATGGGCGTCTCGCTCCCGCGCTGACCACGCATTTCCCGGGGGCCTCGGCCGCCTCGGCCCTGGGGAGCGAGGGCGCCTCCGGTTTCCTGCCCATTTGATGGAATGGCCCCATGTCTGAGATGGCGTACAGCATCGGCGAGGGGCCGGCGACTCGGGTCAGCCTGTCCCTGCCCGGGGGAACCGCGGAAGCGATCCAGGCCCGGGTCGGCAAGCGGGAGTTCTCCGCGTTCATCGCCGCGGCCGTCGAGCGGGAGCTGAGGGGGCGGGTACTGGATGAGTACCCGGCCGACTACGAGAGCCGCGAGGGGCCGGTGTCCGAGCAGGCGCGACAGAGGGCACGGCAGGTGTTCGACGAGGTGTTCGACGAGGAAGACCAGCGGCCCGCCGCAAGCTGACTCCTGAGGGGACGCTGGTCCTGGACAGCGAGGGGTTCTCCCGGTTGCTCGCTGACGACGAGACCGTGGTGGCCCTGGTCGCGGAGGCGCGCTCGCGCGGCATGGACGTGGTGATCTGCGCGCTCACCACCATCGAGGCCGTGCACGCCCGCACGGACAAGGCGCGGTTGCGCCGGCTGCTGTCCGGCCTTCGTGTGATCCCGGTGGGGGATGAGGAGGCGAAGGCGGCCTCGGCCCTGTTGATGGGCGTCGGCCTGCATGGCCACACGTACGCCATCGACGCGGCTGTGGCCGAGGCCGCCCTGCGACAACAGCGTCCCGTGGTCATGCTGACGTCCGACACCGACGACATGGCCAAGCTCTGTGGCGACCGGGTCCGGCTCGTCGCCGTGTGAGACGCACGCGCGAGGCCGGAGGCGATCCGAACGCTGCCGCCCTGTCACAGCTCACCGGCGCTTCCAGCCGATGGTGCCCCAGGGGGACCGGCCCACCGGGCGTGATCTGCGGCCTTGTCCGGCGAGGGGCGTGGACGGCGACCGGAGCCGCCTGGAGGAATCAGCACACCTCCGCCCGCGCCCCGTCCCCGGCCTGGGCGATGACCTCGGCCCCGGGGCGAGCAAGCCGACGCGATGCGCCCACGCCCCGCCTCTGGGCCGGGCGTTTACCTTGGCCTGCGGTGAGTGATCCGCAGGGGTGCCGCGGGTGCCGAAAGTGGAGAGCGCACGGAGGTTCCGAGGAACGAGGAACCGAGCACGGTCGACCGTCGGCGCACGCTTCAGCACCCCGGAGGCGAACCGAGCCACAAAAAAGAGGCGAGTTCGGCGATCGTGGCGGGCCCCACCCGGCAGCAGCCGCCGATGAGGCGGGCGCCCGCCGTCACCCAGGCGGGGGCCTGAGCGGGGTCGTAGCGCACGGGGCCGCGCCAGGTGTGGGCGGCGGGGTCCCAGTCCTCGCCGCTGTTGGGGTAGACCACCACGGGTCTGCCGGTGACCGAGGCCGCGCGGGCCACGGCGGGGGCCGCGTCCCGGGGGGCGCAGCAGTTCACGCCCGTCGCGATCACCTGCTCGTGCTCCGCCGCCAGGGCGAAGGCGTCCGCCAGCGGCTGCCCGGCGCGGGTGCGGTCGCCGTCGGCGGTGTACGAGAGCCAGACCGGGACGCCGCAGTCGGCCGCCGCCGCCAGCAGGGCCTTCGCCTCGTCCGTGTCGGGCACTGTCTCCAGGGCGAGGACATCGGGCCCGGCCGCCGCGAGCGCCTCGATCCGGGGGCGGTGGAAACGTTCCAGCTCGCGCACGGTGAGTCCGTAGCGCCCCCGGTACTCGCTGCCGTCGGCGAGCACCGCCCCGTACGGTCCGACCGACGCCGCCACCCACACTTCGGCGGGGGCGGCGTCGGCTGCCGCGCGGGCCAGTTCCACGCTGCGGGCGAGCAGCGCGGAGCTCTCCGCGCCGCCGAGCCCGGCCCGGCGGAAGCCCTCGTGACTCGCCTGGTACGAGGCGGAGATGAGGACCTGGGCGCCCGCGTCGGCGTAGGCGGTGTGGGCGGCGGCGAGCTGCTCGGGCCCGTCCTTCAGCAGCCGGGCCGTCCACAGCGGGTCGGAGAGGTCGCAGCCCTGGGCGGCGAGCTGGTTGGAGAGCCCGCCGTCCAGGACGAGCGGACCCGCGCCCAGCGCCTCGGCGAGGGTGCGGCGGGGCCGCATCGGGCTCAGCCCAGCTGGGACTGGACCTGGGCGGAGATCAGCTCCAGGTGGTCCAGGTCGTCCAGGTCGAGGATCTGGAGGTAGATCCGGGAGGAGCCGGTGGCGGCGTAGCGGCCGATCTTGTCGACGACCTCGGCGGGCGAGCCCGCGAGCCCGTTGGTCCGCAGCTCGTCGACCTCGCGGCCGATCGCGGCGGCCCGGCGGGCGACCTCGGCGTCGTCCTTGCCGACGCAGGCCACGAGCGCGTTGGAGTACACCAGGTCGTCGGCGCCGCGCCCGATGGCGTCGGCGGCGGCGCGGACCCGGCCGAACTGCCGCTCGGTGTCCTCGATGGAGGCGAAGGGGATGTTGAACTCACTGGCGTAGCGGGCGGCGAGCCGGGGGGTGCGGGTGGCTCCGTGGCCGCCGATGAGCACCGGCACCCGGTCCTGCGCGGGCTTGGGCAGCGCGGGCGAGTCGGTGAGCGTGTAGTGGGTGCCCTCGTACGAGAAGGTCTGGCCGAGGGGCGTCTCCCACAGCCCGGTGACGATCGCGAGCTGCTCCTCCAGCCTGGCGAACTTCTCCTTGGGGAAGGGGATGCCGTAGGCGGTGTGCTCCTCCTCGAACCAGCCCGCGCCGAGGCCCAGCTCGATCCGTCCGCCGGACATCCGGTCGACCTGGGCGACCTGGATGGCGAGCACGCCGGGGAGCCGGAAGGTGCCCGCGGTCATCAGGGTGCCGAGGCGGATGCTCCGGGTCTCACGGGCCAGACCGGCGAGGGTGATCCAGGCGTCGGTGGGGCCGGGCAGACCGTCGGCGGAGCCCATGGCCAGATAGTGGTCGGAACGGAAGAAGGCGTCGAAGCCGAGGTCCTCGGTGGCCTTGGCGACGGTGAGCAGTGTGTCGTAGCTCGCCCCCTGCTGGGGCTCGGTGAAGATACGCAGATCCATGGGGTCCATCCTGCACCGTCCGCCGGGGCCCCGCGCCCCACCCCCGCCGGGGGCGGCCGGGACGCGTCCCGCGCGCGGCGGTCAGGGCGGGCAGGACGGGCGCGCGGGCCGCATCGCGTCGGGTACGCCGAGCGCGGGCGCGCCGACTCCCGTCGCCGCACCGGCGGCGCGGGCGGCGGCGCCGGGAGCGGCGCAGGCTCCCACGGCGCTGCGGGCGCCGGGCGGTCCGGACGCGGGGGCCGGGCCCGGGGCCTCGCCCCGGGGGTCCGGCGGCCTGGGCGCGCCCCGGGAGCCCGTCGGTGCCGCGGGCCGGGCCGGACGGGGCGCGGCGGCGGCCGGTCCCGCTCTCCCCCGGCTGCTGTCGGGCGGTCGCCCGGCCTCCCGGGCGGCGAGCTTGCGCAACATGCCGCGGACCCGGTCGGTGGACTCGTCGGCCGCGTCGATCGCCTCCACGCACTGCCAGTACAGCCCTTCGTCGTCGGTGCCGCAGGCGACCGAGACCAGAGCCATGCCGACGTCGACCAGGAGGGCGCCGAGGCTCATCAGGGCCGCGCGGGCGTCGGCGACACCCGAGAGCCGCGCGGCCCTGATACCGCCGCTGCGCAGCCCCGGACGGTCCAGCGCGCCGACGCCGCGCGCGCCGGTCTCGGCGAGGCCCCGGGCCTCGCTCCTCAGCTCCAGCGGGCCGTACACGGCGAGCCGGCCGCCGATCGTCTGGGCGAGTGCCTGGGCCTGCCATGCCTCCGCCACGATCTCCGGCACCGCCCGGCTCTGCGCCAGTGCGTGCCGGCTTGCGAGGATGAGTCGCTCCGCGTCCATCGCCGCCCCCGTTCGTACGACTTACTGCCCACTCATTCATTACCCAGAGTGAGGCCTATTGAGCCCAAACGCCAGAGGAATTCGGAAATTTGTGGTCAGGAAGTCGTTAGTTGATCATCTTTTGACTCCGAAGAGTGACAATCTCTTGATCGTCGAGGGCGCGGAGTCCGAAATCACCCTGTTCCCACCTCGAACTCACGTCACCGGGAAGCGTTTCTCGTTCCGGTCGATCTTCTCGGAGAGCGCGGTGAGCGGGTCCACACCGAGCACCTCGCAGAACTGGAGGAGGTACGCGAGCACATCGGCGACCTCGTCCCGGACCCGGTGCGCGGTCGTCCCGTCGTCCATCACCCGCGCCGACTGCTCGGGCGTCAGCCACTGGAAGATCTCGGCGAGTTCGGCCGCCTCGACGCCGAGCGCCGTCACCAGGTTCTTGGGGGTGTGGTAGGGGCCCCAGCCGCGTACGGCCGCGAAGGCGGCGAGCCGGTGCTGGAGCTCCGCCAGATCAGGTGTCTCTGTCACAGCATCAGGTCTATCACCGGGCACCGACAACCCCTGCGCCCCGTCCACCCGTTCCGCCCGTCCTGCCGTCTCCCGGCGGCCGGGAACCGGGCGGCCGGGAACCGGGCGGCCGGGAACCGGGCGGCCGGGAACCGGGCGGCCGGGAAACGAGTGGACGGGCGGCCGGGCGGACGGGCGGCAGGACGGGACCGGGACCGGGACCGGGACCGGGGCGACTCAGGAGAACAATCCGGGGCGGCCCGGGAGAGTGGACCGACGGCCGGGGAAACGGACCCGGCGGGGGCTCAGGAGCCGCGGAGCGCCCGGGTGAGGGTGTTCGTGTCCCCGGTGACCCCGTCGACCTCCATGCCCGCGGGGGCGAGCAGGAACACATTGCGGTCCACCCGGTGCATCCCGCTGCCCAGACCGAAGACGACCCCGCTGCTGAAGTCCAGGATGCGCTTGGCGACATCGGCGTCGGCGGCGGTGAGGTCCAGCAGCACCGGCACCTGCCCGATCAGATACTCGGCCACCTCGCGCGCGTCGGAGAAGACCTGTACCCGGAGCACCACCATCCGGCGCTGTTCCACCACCGGCTCCTGGGGAGCGACGGCGCGGTGATCGACCCTCGACGGCCACTCGTTGCGCCCGCGCAGCGGAACGACCTGGGCCAGGCCCTCCCACTGCTCGTCGGTGACGTCGTACCTCTCGTACCTACTCATACACCTATCTTCGCGCCCCTCACCCGTTCGGCCCAACACCGACACGGTCCGGAACGGGCCGTTCCGCGCGGGCCGTCTCAGGCCAGCGGCTGCCGCTCGGGCTCCGCCTCCGCGTCGGCGTCCAGCCCGGCGTCCAGGTCCGCGTCCAGATCCGCGTCCAGGTCGGCGGTCGCCTGCCAGGTGCGGAACACCTCGGACCGCTCGGCCGCGTCGAGACCGCCGCCGACGGGACCCGCGTACGGCGAGTGCACCGGACGGTAGCCGGTCGCCCGGTGGATGGCCTCGGCCTGGCGCCCCGCCCGCCCCGCGCCCGCGAGGTCGCCCCGGGAGGCGTGGGCCAGCGCGATGACCGACTGGGCCTGCCCCTCCAACAGCCGGAGCTGGGACTCCTGGGCGAGGGCGAGCGCCGCACCCGCGTGGCACAGCGCCTCCAGCGGACGGCCGAACCGGGCCGCGCAGACCCCGAGTCCCAGCAGCGCCATGGTGCGGCCCTTGAGATAGCCGATCTCCTCGGCGGTCCTGCGGGCGATCCGGAAGTGCTCGTAGGCCCGCTCGTACTGGGCGAGCTGATAGCGGGCGTGCCCCATGACCAGCATGGCGTCCAGTTTGAGCCGCGGCCGGTTGGCCTTGCGGCTCAACCGGCAGGCCAGCAGCCCGGAGCGGAGCGCCGCCAGTCCGTTGCCCCCCTCGGCGGCGATCATCGCGAGCGCGCAGACCGCCTCGGCCTCGCCCGCGAGATTGCCGATGTCCTGGAAGCCCTTGCGGGAGGCGGTCGCCAGGTCGTGGGCGGTCTCCAGCTCCCCGAGGTCCACGGAGATCAGCGCCAGCGTGGTGCCGATCCGGGCGATGCTGTCGGGGGCGGAGATCTTCCGGGAGAGGGCGAGTGCCCTGCGGCACAGCCGCTCCGCCTCGCGCAGCCGTCCCATCCCGTACAGCACCTCGCTCAGCCCCTGGAGCGGCTGGTGCGGGGTGCGCTGGAGGCTGCGGTCGAGGGTGATGGACTGGTCGTAGTACTCGGCGGCCTGGCTCAGCAGTCCGAGGTCGGCGGAGACCCCGGCCAGGTTGGAGAGCGCGACCGACTCGCAGACGCCCCAGCCGATCCGGCGGGCCAGTTCGATGGCGCGCTCGAAGTGGCCGCGGCTCAGCTCCAGGTCGCCCCGGGTGAACGTGGCGAGCCCGAGGCTCTGGTGGGCGGCGGCCTGTCCCCGGACGTCCCCCGCCTCCCGGGCGGCGCGCAGGGCGGCACCGGCCACCCCGACCCAGGTGTCGGCGTGGCGGCGGAGCCAGAAGTAGCCGCGGAGGGTGTCGGCGAGTATCCACACCACCGGGCAGGGCTCGCTCCCGGCGGCCTCCTTCTCGATCAGCTTCACCAGGTCGAGATGTTCGGCGTCGAACCACTCGGCGGCCTGCTGCGGCCCCTCGAAGGTCTCCGGCCGCGCCTGCTCGTCCAGCGGCTCGACGTCCAGACGCAGTATCTGCGGATAGAGGCTGCGGGCGGCGGCGTCCGCCGAGGCCGCGTACCAGCGCAGCAGCCGGTGGCGGGCCTCGCGCCGCTCGGCCCCGGTCTTCTCGGCGTCGGCGAGGAGACGGGCGTACCACCAGATCAGATCGTGCAGCCGCAGCCGCTCCTGTCCGGTGCGCTCCACCAGGTGCTCGGCGAAGAGTCGGTCCAGGAGCTGATCGGTGGGGGGGACCGCGCGGCCCCACAGGGCGGCGACGGCGGCGACCGTCGTCGCGGGGCCCGGGAGCAGTCCGAGCAGCCGGAAGCCCTCCGCCGCCGCCGGGTCGAGCCGGCAGTAGGAGAGTTCGAAGGCGCGGCGGACGGCCGAGTCGGGGTCGCCCGCGACGGCCAGGCTCTCCAGGGGGTTGCCGGAGCGCAGATCCCTGACGTGGTCGGCGATCCGGAAGTCGCGGCGCAGCGCGAGGTTGGCCGCCGCGATCCGCAGGGCCAGCGGCGACCGGCCGCAGATGGTGACGAGATCCGCGAGGGCCTCGGGCTCCGCCTCGGTGCGCGCCCTGCCGACCACCGAGCGGACCAGTTCGGCCGCCTCGTCGGACGCGAGGGGCCGCAGCGGCAGCATCGCCGCGCCATGGCTGACGATGAGCGCGCCGAGCCGGTTGCGGCTGGTGACCAGGGCGAGGCAGCCCGCCTCGTACGGCAGTAACTGCCGGACCTGGTCGGCGGACTCCGCGTTGTCGAGGACGATGAGGACCCGGCGGGACGCGAGCGTGCGCTGGTACAGCTCGGCCATCTGCATGGGGTTGAACGGAATGTCCTGGTAGGGGATGCCCAGGCCGCGCAGCAGCCCGGACAGGGCCTCCCGGGCGCCCATGGGGCGTTCGTCGCTGTGGCCGCGCAGATCGAGGAAGAGCTGCCCGTCGGGGAACGCCTCGCGGGCGGTGCGGCACCACCTCAGGGCGAGCGCGGTCTTGCCGCTGCCCGCCGGTCCCACGATCATCACGACGCCGGAGCCGCCGCGGGCGCCCGCGGCGAGCATGGTCAGCTCCTCCAGCTCCTGGGCGCGGCCGATGAACGCGCCCGTCCTGGAGGTGCGGTGCAGGGTCTCGGCCTCGGTGCCGAAGGGTCCCTCCGGCGTGGGCTGCGGCCCGGGGCCGCTCCAGCCGGAGGGGGTGGCCGGGGGTGCCAGATCGGCGCGGGCGCCCTCCCCCGCGGGGGTGCGGCCGTCGCCGCCGGGGGGCCGGGCGGGGTGCGCCTGGCGGACGGGCTGCCGGGGGCGGGCGAGGGGGTCGCCGCCGCCCCGGCCGGTGTCGACCGGGGCGCCGCGGTCCTGGCCTGGCAGCACGGAGGAGATCAGCAGCTCCGGGGCGGCGCGCAGCACGAGTTCATGGACCCGGCGCAGATCGGTGCCGGGGTCGAGGCCCAGATCCTCGGCGAGCCGGGTGCGGATCTCGTGGTAGACCTCCAGCGCCTCGCCCCGGTGGTCGGCGCGGTAGAGCGCGATCATGCGGAGCATGGCGAGGCGTTCGTGGTGCGGGTGTTCGGCCGTCGCGCGGGCCAGCTCCTCCAGGACGAGTCCGCGCTGGCCGAGCGCGAGCCGGGCCTCGGCGCGCTGGGTGATCGCGGACAGGTGCAGCTCGTCGAAGCCGGTGCCGAGCCTGCGGACCAGCGTGTCGGACGCGGTGCCCGCGAGGACGGGGCCGCCCCAGTCGGCGAGCGCCCCCTCGATGACCCGCAGCCGCTCGACGGGGTCGTCCGTCCGCTCCGCCCGCTGGACCTGCGCCCGGAAGCGGTGGAGGTCGACGGCGAGCGGATCGCCCTC
This sequence comes from Streptomyces clavuligerus, assembly GCF_005519465.1. Lineage (NCBI taxonomy): Bacteria > Bacillati > Actinomycetota > Actinomycetes > Kitasatosporales > Streptomycetaceae > Streptomyces > Streptomyces clavuligerus. The sequence continues at coordinate 1,120,270 of NZ_CP027858.1, forward strand.
CAGCAGATAGCCGTCGCTGGCCCTGGCGAGGACGAAGCCGTGCTCGGGGGCCTGTGTCTCGTGGAAGCGACCGCGGAGACGGGAGACATGGACCTGAAGGCTGCCGCGGGCGCTCGACGGGGGCTCACCGTCGTCCCAGAGCAGATCGATCAGCCGGTGCCCCGGCACGACCCTGTTGATGTCCAGGAGCAACAGACCGAGCAGCAGTCTCTCCCGTCGGCGGCCGATCCGGAGCGGGACTCCCCGGTGGTGCCACTCCAGGCCCCCCAGGACGCGAAACCTCATTCCCCCATCGGTCATACCTGCAATCCTCTGCAATCCCTTGCCCTGTGGCAAGCGATTGGCAAGGTCATGGCCAGGCTGTGGCCGGTGGACCCTGCGAGTCTGCCATTCTGCCCGGCTGGAAAGCGGGGAAACCGGGCGGCAGGCAAGAGGAAGGGTTCCATCAGTATGTCCTCAGAGATGTCCACCAAGCATGGACAGACCCGCTCCGACGCCTCTCTCAAACAGCCGTCGGAGTTGCCACTGAGCTGGATCGGTCAGAACCCTGACAATCCACGGGAAGCACTGCGCGACCTGGAGCCGCTGACGACCAGCATCCGGGAGATCGGCCTCGTCAACGCCATTACCGTGGCCTCCGTCGACGCCTATGTGAACGAACGGCCCTCGCGGGCGACCGAGATTGCCCAGGGCGCGCGGTACATCGTGGTCGACGGCCACCGTCGGCTGGAGGCCGCCCGCCGTGCCGGGCTGGCCCGGGTCCGGGTCAGCGTGGACGACGCGCTGGTGTCCACCGACCGTTCGCTGCTCGAAGCCGCCTTCGTCGCCAATGTGCACCGCGACGACATGAACCCGCTGGAGCAGGCGTACGCGCTGAAGAAGCTGGTGGAGTTCTACGGCTCCCAGAACAAGGCCGCCAAGCGGCTCGGGATCGCCCAGTCGACGATCTCCTCCAAGCTCTCCGTGCTGGAGCTGGGGCCCGAGTTGCAGGCCGATCTGCTCGCGGGCCGCCGCAAGGTGGTCCATGTGCGCAATCTGTCCCGGCTCAGCCCGCAGCAGCAGAAGCAGCGGGCCGACGCGCGCGCCGCGGCCACCGAGTCGCGCGCGGCGGAGCGGCACCACGCGGCCGGGGCCAATCCGCTGGCGGCCATCCCCCGGCAGCGGACCATGCTCACCATGCCCTGGGCGGACGGCGTCGCCTGCGCGGAGATCGCGATCTCCCGGATGCGTCCGGCCGAGCGGGCCCGGATGCTCCGCAGGCTGTGGCAGGAGGCGGAGAAGGAGGCGCGGGCCGCCCGGCTGGTGGCCCCGCGCCGCGCCTGAGCCACCGGGGCGGCTCTGGGGTACAGCCGCCCCGCGCACCGGGTACCGACCCCGGCCGGACCGCACCGGCCGGGGTTTTCCCGTGCCCGGCGGCGGCGCGGTCGCGGATCTCCCCGCCCCGCCGCCGGGACGCGGCCGGGCCCGGACCTACACTGTGCTCCCGTACGACTCCGGACACGGCGTCGGGGTCCGATCCAAGGAGGGTTCGTGCCCGGTCAGCGCCCCATCGCCGAGACCGAGCGGATGATCCGCGCCAAGCTGGGCGACACACCGATCCGGCATGACCAGATGGCCATGGTGGGCAATATCCACCGGGCCGCCGCCGCGGTCCGCCAGCATGTGGAGAACTCCGTTCTGCGCGGCTCCGATCTGACCTGGACCGGCTTCGTGGTCCTCTGGGTGGTCTGGATCTGGGGCGAGATGGAGACCCGGCTCGTGGCCATGGAGGCGGGGATCTCCAAGGGCACCCTGACCGGGGTCGCCCGCACCCTGGAGTCCCGCGGTCTGGTCCGCCGCACCGATCACCCCTCGGACGGCCGCCGGGTGCTGCTGGCCCTCACCGAGAAGGGCGAGGAGCTGATGCGGAGTCTGTTCCCGGAGTTCAACGACGAAGAGGTGTTCGTCGCCGGGCAGCTCAGCGACGAGGAGTGCCGGCGGACGGCCGACGCGCTGCGGACGGTCGTGGTCCAGATCGAGACGCACGGCGAGGCGCGCCGGGCGGAACTGCTGGGCGGGGAGCCGCCCGTGCGGCGCCGCAGCGGACGGCGTCCGAGGCCGACGGCGCCGTAACACCCGGTCCCGGTGGCAGACCCCTTGCCCGGGCGCCGGGCGGGGCCTACCATCCCGGTGTCGTTTGACCTCAAACAGTATCGAGGGAGCGCACCGTGCCCCGACCCCTGATCGCGATCCCGGCCCGCTTCGCCTCCTCCGCGTCCGCGCTGCGGTACGCCGCCGAGGTGAGCGCCCGCGCCCTCGTCGAGTCGGTGTGGCGCGCGGGCGGCGAGCCCGTGACGATCCATCCGTACGCGCCCGGGGGCCTGGCCCGCCCCGCGGACGTGGCCGCCCGGCTCGCCCGCTTCGACGGGGTGGTGCTGCCGGGCGGCGGGGACCTCGACCCGAGCCGCTACGGCGACGGGACCCGGCACGAGCGGCTGTACGACATGAACGAGGAACAGGACGGCTTCGACCTGGAGATCGCCGCACAGGCGCTGCGGACGGGGCTGCCGCTGCTCGCGATCTGCCGGGGGCTCCAGCTCGTCAACACCGTGCTGGGCGGGACCCTTCAGCAGGACATGGGCACCGAACGGGACCACCGCCACCTGGTGCACCCGGTCCGGCTGGAGCCGGGCTCGGCGGTGGCCCGGGTGCTCGGGACCCGGCAGGCCCGGGTCTCCTGCTACCACCACCAGCGGGTGGACCGGCCGGGCGAGGGCCTGCGCATCACCGCCCGCGCCGGTGACGGCACACCGGAGGCGATGCAGCTGGACGGCTCCAGGGGCTGGATGATGGCGGTCCAGTGGCACCCGGAGGACACAGCTCCGCAGGACCCGTCCCAGCAACGCCTTTTCGACACGCTCATCGAGGCGTGTGCGTGATGTGCTCTGGCGTGTGTGTGATGCGCTCTTCGGACATCACCGGTGCTCCCAGTCACCGCCCAGGGCGGTGGAGAGGACCTCGTCGGATTCCGTCGGCTGGGCCCCGACGTCCGTGCGGATCGGGGTCGGGCCGGTGACGATGTGGTTGGTGAGACTGCCGAGTCCTTCCACCTCCACCTCGACGACATCGCCGGGGAGCACCGGGCGGGAGTTCGCGGGGGTGCCCGAGAGCAGGACGTCGCCGGGGAGCAGGGTGATCGTGCGGGCGATGTCGGCGACCAGGTAGTGCATGTCCCACTGCATCTCGTCGGTGCTGCCGTCCTGGGCCAGGGTGCCGTTGACGTAGGTGCGCAGCGACTTGCCCCGGAAGTCCCAGTCGGTGACGAGGCCGGGACCGAGCGGGCAGAGGGTGTCGGAGCCCTTCACCCGGAGCATGGAGCCCGCGTCGGTGTCGCGGAAGTCGTGGAGGCCGAAGTCGTTGGCGACGGTGTAGCCCGCGATGTACTCCGCTGCCTCGTCCGGGGCGATGTTGCGGCAGCTCCGCCCGATGACGATCGCCACCTCGCCCTCGTAGTTGAGCCAGTGGCAGCCCTCGGGCCGGACCACGGCGCCCCGGTGGGCGTTGAGCGTGGTGGTGGGCTTGTGGAAGTACGTGGGCGCGGCGGGCAGCCGGGCGCCGAACTCCTTCACCCGGCTGAGGTGGTTCAGATGCACGGCGACGATCTTCGACGGCAGCACCGGCGGCAGATGCCGGGCGTGCTCCGTCCTGACCCGGCGGCCGTCCGGCGCCACCAGTTCGTCACCGTCGCGCACGGTCTCGACCGCGGCGCCTTCGAGGAGGATACGGCGGTACTCGGGCATCTCAGCTCTCCTGCTCGTCCTGGGCCGCGCTCGGCCGCTTCCCGTTTCCGTTTCTGCTTCCGTTTCCGGTCCCGGTCCCGGGCGCGTCCCCGCTCCCGTTCCCGGTGTCGGCCGCCGTCACGGTCCAGCCGCCCGCCGGGCGGTCGAACCACAGATGCGCCTGTCCGGTGCCGATGGAGTTCTCGTACTCGCCGTACTGCCGGGCACCCGCCGCGCACGCCTCCTCGCCGAGTGCGCCGATCATCATCAGATAGTGGAAGAACTTCGCCTCGGGCCGGACCCTCCAGAAGTCCCGCATGGTCCGCAGCACCCGGTCGTGGCGGCCCTCCCTGAACCAGGCGATCCGTTCCAGATCGGCGGCGCGGGCCTCGGCGGAGAAGAGGTGCGCGGGGTCGCTGGACTCGTGGTGGCGCAGCTCCCGCAGCGGCCAGAAGGTGTGGGAGAGCGCGCCGGAGGCGATCAGGAGCACCCGGCGGCCGGGGGTGGCCGCGATCCCGTCGGCGAGGGCCCGGCCGAGCCGCAGATGGTCCTCCATGTCGCCGGTCTGGCAGACCCCGACGGTGATCCAGCGCTTGCCGGGCAGCCCCTCGCCGAGATAGCGCCAGAGGTTGAGGGTCGCGTAGTGGATGGGGAGGTACGGGTCGTCGATGGCGGTGATCCAGGTGTGGTGCCGCCCGGCGAAGCCCGCGACGGCGTGCGCGAGTTCGGGGTCGCCCGGGAAGTCGTACGGCACCCGGCACATGCCGCGCGGCAGCTCGTCCGATGTGAAGAGCCCGGCGCGGCGCTTCTGGGCGGTGACGACGAACTCCACGGTGGTGGCCCAGTGCGAGTCCAGGACCACGACGGTGTCGTAGCCGTCACCCGCGAAGACCTCCTCGCGCAGCCGACGCAACCCGGTGACCAGGGTGATCTCCCGGCCCTCGTTCAGCGCTCTGCGGCTGCTCTCCGGGAGGACGATGGTGGGGACGTGCGAGAGCAGCCCCGCGCCGACGATCTCACCCATGGTCGTGCCAGCCCTTCGGTGCCGTGACGGTGTTCTTGAGGTCGCAGTAGAAGTCGAAGGACCAGGTGCCGCCCTCCCGGCCCACGCCGGACGCGCGGGAGCCGCCGAAGGGCGCCCGGAGGTCGCGGACGAAGAAGCAGTTGACCCAGACCGTCCCGGCGACCAGACGCGAGGAGACCCGGGCGGCCCGTTCGGGGTCACCGGTGACGAGGGTGGCCGCGAGCCCGAACCGGGTGTCGTCGGCGAGGCGGACGGCCTCGTCCTCCCCGGTGAAGGTCTGGAGGGTCAGCACCGGACCGAAGACCTCCTCCTGCACGATCTCGCTGTCCTGGGCGACGTCCGTGAGCAGTGTGGGCCGGTAGTGGAGCCCGCCGAGACCGGTGTGGGGGCCGCCGCCCGCGAGGACGCGCGCCCCGGTGGCGACGGCCCGCCGGACGAAGCCGTCGATCCGTTCCAGTTGACGGGGGTGGATGTTCGGGCCGATGTCGGTGGCCCCGTCCCGGGGGTCGCCCTGCCGCAGCCGCCCGATGCGTTCGGTGAGCCGGCGGGTGAACTCCTCGGCGACGCCCTCCTCGACGAGGAGGCGGGTGGCGGCGAGGCAGACCTGTCCAGCGTTGTCGTACTGCTCGACGGCGAGATCGGCGGCGAGGTCGAGATCGGCGTCGGCGAAGACCAGGAGGGGTGATTTGCCGCCGAGTTCGAGGCTGACGGGGGTCAGGTGCTCCGCCGCCGCGGCGGTGATCCGGCGGGCGGTGGGCACGGAGCCGGTGAAGCTGATCCGGCGGACCCCGGGGTGGGAGACGAGGGCGTGTCCCGCTTCCGCCCCGTACCCCTGGAGGACGTTGAGGACCCCGGGCGGCAGCCCGGCGGCGGCGGTGATGTCGGCGAGGAGGGAGGCGGTGAGCGGGGACCACTCGGCGGGTTTGAGGACCACGGTGTTCCCGGCGGCGAGCGCGGGGGCGACCTTCCAGGTGGCGAGCATCAGGGGCGCGTTCCAGGGGGTGATCAGCGCGCAGGGGCCCGCCGGGTCCCAGGAGATGTGGTTGGTGTGGCCCCTGGTGTCGAAGTCGTCGTGGCCGAGGCCGATGAGCCAGTCGGCGAAGAAGCGGAAGTTGTGCGCGACACGGGGCATCACCCCGCGCCGGTGGGAGCGGAGCAGGGCCCCGTTGTCGAGGGTCTCGACGGCGGCGAGTGCGTCGATGCGCTCCTCGACCCCGTCGGCGACGGCGTGCAGCAGCCGGGCGCGCTCGGCGCGGTCGGTGGCGGCCCAGCCGGGGAAGGCGTCGCGTGCGGCGGCGACGGCGGCGTCCGCGTCGGCGGCGGTGCCCCGGGAGATCTCGGCGAGCGGGGCGCCGGTGACGGGCGAGACGGTGGTGAAGGTCTCGGCGGAGGCGATACGCCGCCCGCCGATCCAGTGGCGGGTGTCCACGGGGACGTCGGCGACGGTGGTCGTACGGGCTGTCATGGCGGCGGCTCCAGCGGAGGGGGGTCGGATGGGACGGCGCCCGCGCCCAGGCGCCCCGGTCGGGTCCGGTACGGGGGCGGGGGCAACGGCACGGCGGGGGCGGGGCGGGCGCTCCCCCCTGAGCGACCGTCACGGGCGGCCCCGGCCCGCCCGGGTGGAGCGGTCACACCGACGTGCCGGAGGTGCCGGACTCCAGCAGGGTGCCGCCGTCCCAGACCACCCCCACCTGCCGCCAGTAGGCGGCGATCGGCTCGCGGACCTCCAGCCGCGCCAGTTCCTCCGTCGGCGCGTCGAACAGGTCGAGTTCCGCCTCCCCCCGCCAGGCCGGGCCCGCCTCGAACGACGCGGCGCCGGACGCGATCAGCTCGTCGAGCGCGAGTCCGCCCCCCTTCTCGATCGCGGGGAGCCGACGGTGGTGCGCCATCGGATGGGCGTTGACGAAGCCCCCGCTCTCCGAGGGCTCCCGCAGGGTCACCACCGCCTGCGCCAGTCTGCGGTCGGCGGCGGCCAGGGTCGCCCCGAAGCGCGCGCCCGCCCCGGGCCGGGGGGCGGGCCCGTACGGGTGCGGCCGGGTCAGATGGATCGAGCCGAACTTCTTGGGGTAGCCCTGGTGGAGCCCGCGGGCGATCGCGAAGTCCTTGTCCACCCAGATATAGACACAGCGGGAGTAGATCCGGCCCCGGTAGGAGCAGCGCACGACGACGAAGGTCTCCCGGTACTGGGAGCGCACGGGGTCGAGCAGCTCCTCCCGGGAGTCGCCGCAGGACTGCCAGTCCGCCCAGATCACGGCGACCGCGCCGGGGTCGTCGGCCACCGGCTCCAGCGGCGCGGGCAGGAGTTCGCGCACCCGCTCCGGGTCGGTGCGGTACTCGACGGTGAGCAGGTCCCCCGAGTAGTGCCAGGGCGGCGCGGGGATCAGCGACGCGCGTCCGGTCGCCGTCCTGGGATGGAACCAACCACGGGGCTGCGGCACGGTGTCTCCTCGCGGCACGGCGTCTCCTCGCCTCGGAGGCAATTTGTTTGGGTTCAAATATTCATAGCGGCCCGACAGCCGTCAAGACCCCGGCCCCGGCGGCCGGACCGAGCCCCCGCACCCCGGACACCCCGGCCCCGGGCCCCGGCCGGGCGTACGAGAGGCTTGCCAGGCCGCCCCGGCGGGCCCTACCTTGGGCGGTCAACCCGTTTGATCCCAAACATCATCTGCCGGGCCCGCGGGGACGGACCTCCGGCACCGGCGCCGTCGCACGGATCTCCGTACGGGCATCCGCACGGCCCCGGCCACCGGTCACCGCCTCCACCGCCCGGCCCGCTCGCTCAGCATCGGTCGGCGCCCGGCCGTCCGGACCACCGGAAGGGAGCACACCGTGTCCCATCGCCCCTCTCCCCCGGCCCCAGACCCACCGCCGCCCGCCCGGCTCGACGCGCTCCGGGCCGGGCTGACGGACGAGGGCGTCGACCTCGTCCGGGTGCTGTGGAGCGACCTCCACGGCGTCGCCCGCGGCAAGGAGATCCACCTCGACGAACTGCACCGGTTCGAGGACCCCGGACTCTCCTTCTGCCAGGCCGTCATGGTGACCGACCTCGCCGGAAACCCCCTGGAGCTGCCGGAGAGTTCCGGCGGCGGCTGGCCCGACGCCCACGCCCGGATCGACGCCGGCACCCTGACCCTCCCCGGCTGGGCACCCGGCACCGCCTTCGTCCTCGCCGATGTCCTGGAGGCGGCCCCCGGCCACCCGCCGCTGGCCCTGGACCCGCGCGGGCTGCTGCGACGGCAGACGGAACGGCTCGCCGCACGCGGACTGCGCGCCGTCGCCGCCCCCGAGCTGGAGTTCTATCTCCTCGCCCCGGACCCGTCCGCGCCGCTGGGCTGGCGGCGCTACACCACGTTCGACACCGCCGGGTACACCGTCGGGGCGAGCCACGACCCGGACCGGATGCTGCCCCTGCTGCTGCGCTCGTGCCGTGCGCTCGGGCTCGGCGTCCAGGGCGGCAACCAGGAGTTCAGCGGCGGCCAGTTCGAGATCAACCACACCCACGGCCCCGCGCTGGCGGCAGCCGACCGCGCCTTCCTCTTCAAGTACGCCGTCAAGGAGATCGCCGCCGTCCACGGGCTGCGCGCCACCTTCCTGGGCAAGCCCTTCGGCGAGGCCGCGGGCAGCGGACACCATGTCCACCTCTCGCTCGTGGACGACGGGGGGACGAACGTCTTCGCCGACCCCGCCGACGACGGCGGCCTCTCCGCGCTCGGCCGGTCCTTCCTCGCGGGGGTGCTGGAGCACGCCCCCGCGCTCACCGCCGTGCTCAACCCCACCGTCAACGCCTACAAGCGGCTCGCGGCACCCGGCTCCCTCGCCCCCACCACCGCCGACTGGGGGTGGGACAACCGGACGGCTTACGTCCGCATCCCGCCGGAGCGCGGCGACGGCACCCGGCTGGAGATCCGGGTGGCGGACGGCGCCGCGAACCCGTATCTCGTCATCGGGGCGCTGCTCGCCGCCGGACTCGACGGCGTCGAACGGGGCCTTCGGCCGCCGCCTCCGCTCGCCCCCGGCAGCACCGGCGGCGGCCCCCCGCTGCCCGCGACCTTCCGGGAGGCGCTCGACGCCCTGGCCGCGTCGAGCGCGCTCGCCCGGCTTCTCGGCCCCCGCTTCACCGAGGTCTTCACCGCCATGAAACGCGCCGAGCTGGCCCGCTTCGAACGCGCGGTCACGGACTGGGAGTTCCGCGAGTACACCGGGATGCTCTGAGCCCCGCCCGACGCCCGGGGCCCGCCGCCGGTACCACCGTACGAAGGGAAACACGAGACACCCATGGATCTTCAGCACTGGCTGCGCGAGGCCGCGCGGTCGCACCAGGAGTGGGCGGCGGGATACGGGCCGTACGAGCCGCACCCCTCGCTGGCGGTGGACGACGGGCGGTTCGCCGAGGCGTTCGGGGAGTTCACCGAGCGCCTCAAGGACAACTACCCCTTCTTCCACCCCCGGTACGCCGGTCAGATGCTCAAGCCGCCGCACCCGGCGGCCGTGGTCGGCTATACGGCCGCAATGCTGATCAACCCCAACAACCACGCGCTGGACGGGGGTCCGGCGACCGCCGCGATGGAGCGGGAGGTGGTGGCCCAGCTCGCGGCGATGTTCGGCTTCGCCACCCATCTCGGCCATCTCACCACCAGCGGCACGATCGCCAATCTGGAGGCGCTGTTCGTCGCCCGGGAGCTCCACCCCGACCTCGGGGTCGCCTACAGCGAGGAGGCCCACTACACCCATGGCCGGATGTGCCGGGTCCTGGGTATCGAGGGCCATACGGTCCCCGTCGACGACCGGGGACGGATGGACGTGGACGCCCTGGAGGAGCTGCTCCGCACGGGCCGGATCGGCACCGTCGTCCTCACGGCGGGCACCACGGGACTCGGCGCGATCGACCCGGTCGACCGGGTGCTGCCGCTGCGCGAACGGTACGGGGTGCGGGTCCACGTCGACGCCGCCTACGGCGGGTTCTTCACCCTGCTGGCCGGGGCGGAGGGCGAGGCGGGGCTGCCCGCCGGGCCCTGGTGGGCCGTGGCGGGCTGCGACTCGGTGGTCATCGACCCGCACAAGCACGGGCTTCAGCCCTACGGCTGCGGAGCGGTGCTCTTCGCCGACCCCGAGGTGGGCCGGTTCTATCTGCACGACTCGCCGTACACCTATTTCACCTCGGCCGAGCTGCACCTCGGCGAGATCAGTCTGGAGTGCTCCCGCGCCGGGGCCGCCGCCGCCGCGCTCTGGCTGACCTTCCGGCTGCTGCCGCCCACGCCCGACGGCCTCGGCCGGGTGCTGGGCGCGGGCCGCCGGGCCGCGCTGCGCTGGTCGGCGCTGCTCGAAGCGTCCGAGGTGCTGGAGGTGTACCAGCCGCCGGAGCTGGACATCGTCAGCTACTTCCCGCGGACCGACCCGCTCGCCTTCTCGGCGGTCGACGCGGCGGCGGAACGGATGCTGCACCGGGGCATGACGGAGGACGACCCCGTCTTCATCAGCACCCTGCGGGCCTCGGCCGACGCGTTCTCCGCCCGCCACCCCGGGGTCGCGGCGGACAAGGACGGGGCCCGGGTGCTGCGCAGCGTGCTGATGAAGCCGGAGTCGGAGCACCGGGTGGACGAGCTGCACGACCGGCTGGAGCGGCTGGCCACCGCGGGCTGACGGCGCGGGGCGCGGCAACGGTGGGCGGGCCGCCCCGAGGGGTGCGGCCCGCCCACCGTGTGCGTCGGTCCCGCTTCTCCGTCCGCGTCAGTCCTGCTTCTTGCGGCGGGTGCCGAAGACGATCTCGTCCCAGCTCGGTACGGCGGCCCGGCGGCCGGGGCGGACGCCGTCGGCCTCGGCCTGCCGGTCCGTGGTCCCGATCAGCCGGTCCCGGTGGCCCGCCACCGTGCGCGGCATGAGGACGTCGGCGTACGCCGATCCGGCGCCCGCCGACGCGGCCGGGGCCACCGACTCCTCGCTCTCCGTCTCCTCGTCGGCGACCGCCGGGGGTTCCGGCGTCCGCTCGGGGACGACCAGGTCGCCCCGGAAGCTCGGTACGGCCTCCAGGAGGCTCGTCAGGGAGTCCCGGTCCTCGGTGTCGTCCGCCGCCGGGGGCAGCGCGCGCTCGGGCGTCCGGTCCCGGGGCAGCCGGGCGATCCTCGGGACGAACGGGAAGCTGGGCTCCTGCGAGCCGAGGGTGTCGTCGGTCTCGCCGATGAGGGCGCGCGCCTCGTCGTCCACGGCCTGGACGAGCCGCCGGGGCGGGTCGTAGGTCCAGCTCGCGGAGTGCGGTTCGCCCGCGACCCGGTAGACGAGCAGCACCTCCCAGGTGCCGTCGTCGCGCCGCCAGGAGTCCCACAGCACGGTGTCCTTGTCGGCGCCGCGCAGCGTCAGCCGCTCCTGCACCGCCTCGCCGAGCTGCGGCCCGCTGTTCTCGCCTGGCCTGCGGACGGAGGTCTTGCGGGCCCGCTCCGCCATGAACGCGCGCTCCGCGAGCACCGGCCCCTCGAAGCGGCGCACCCGCTCCACGGGAATCCCGGCGAGCTGGGCGACCTCCTCGGCGGACGCGCCCGCCCTTATACGGGCCTGGATGTCCCGGGGGCGGAGGTGGCTCTCGACCTCGATCTCGATCTGCCCGAGGCGAGCGCGGTCGTTGCGGACGGCGGCCCGCAGCCGCTCGTCGATGGGGAGGGTGTACTCCGTACTGTCGGCAGCCTTGAGCACGAGTCGTGTGCCGTCGTTGGAGACGGCCACGACACGCAGTTCGGGCATGGGGACCTCCCGGGTGGTGCCTGCCGACGTCACCTTTTGCGTCGCTGCTTCCGCTAGTCGAGTGTGGCCTGCCCGGGTGCAGCCTGCCACAACCTTGCCGAGTTGCCCGGCGTGTCGGGCACTGGCCCTGGAACGCCGCTATGGCAAGGTTGCCCATTTACACTCAGAGTAACCATTGTCACTCTGCGCACAGGCAACCCAGCGATACCAGACGCCGCCGGTTCGAGCGCCGCTTTCGGCCCCCTTCCCAGGTCCGGACCCCCCTGAGGGGGCCAGGGCCCAGGGTTCGCCACAGTACTCCATTCGGGCCATCCGGGTGGACTGACGCGCCGCCGAACTTCTCCCCGCGCACTCCGCCCCACTGCCCGCACTCGCACCAAGGCTCCACGGATTCACAGAATCTTCCCAAATGGAATGATTTCCTTCACATATGGCACCCCGTCGGGCGGGGCCGGAAGCCACCCCCGACGCCGCCACCCGACGCTGTGCCGCGCTGGCCCCGCTGTCCCCGCGTCAGGACCCCAGCACCCGGCGGAGATGGTCGTTCGCGAACCGCCGCTCCGGGTCCAACCGGTCCCGGAGGGCCGTGAACTCGCCGAACCGGGGGTACACCTCGGCCAGCCGCTCCGCGTCCCGGGTGTGCAGCTTGCCCCAGTGCGGACGGCCGCCGTGCGCGGTCATGATCCGTTCCACGGCCGTGAAGTACGCCCGGTGCGGCGTCCCCCGGTACAGATGCACGGCGATGTACGCGGTCTCGCGCCCCGAGGCCGTGGAGAGGGCGATGTCGTCCGCCGGGGCCGTCCGCACCTCCACCGGGAAGCTGACCTTCAGCGGTGAACGCCCGATCATCGCCCGCACCTCGTGCAGCGCCGCCATCGCCGCCTCGCGCGGCAGCGCGTACTCCATCTCCACGAACCGCACCCGGCGCGGCGAGGTGAAGACCTTGTACGGGATGTCGGTGTACGAACGGGCGGAAAGCGCCCGGCTGGCGACACGGGCGACCGCCGGTATGGCCCTCGGGACGGCCCGTCCCAGCGTGTTGGCGACCTGGAACAGGCCGTTGGAGAGGAGTTCGTCCTCCACCCAGCCGCTGAACGCCCCGGGCGGGTCGGCGGGACCGGCGCTGCGGTTGTTGCGCTTGGTGTTGCAGTTGTCGGTGTGCGGGAACCAGTAGAACTCGAAGTGCTCGTTCTCGGCGTGCAGGGCGTCGAACTCCGCGGTGACCCGGTCGAGGGACATGGGCTCCTCACGGGCCCGCAGCAGGAACAGCGGCTCCACGGCGAGGGTGACCGCCGTGAGCACTCCGAGCGCGCCCAGGCCGACCCGGGCCGCCGCGAAGACCTCGGGGCGTTCCGCGCGGGAGCAGGTGAGCACGGTGCCGTCGGCGGTGACCAGCTCCAGGGCGGTGATCTGGGCGGAGAGCGAGCCGGAGTCCCGGCCGGTGCCGTGGGTGCCGGTGCTGACGGCCCCGGCGACCGTCTGCTCCATGATGTCGCCCATGTTGGTCAGGGAGAGTCCCTCCCGGGCGAGCGCGGCGTTCAGCCGCCGCAGCGGGGTGCCGGACTCGACCGTCACGGTCATCGCCGCGCGGTCGATCCGGCGGATGCCGGTGAGCAGATCCGGCCGGATCAGCACCCCGTCGGTGGCGGCTATGGCGGTGAACGAGTGGCCGCTGCCGACCGTCTTGACCCGCAGCCCGTCCTCGGCCGCCCGGCGCACCGCGTCGGCCACCTCGTCCACCGAGGCGGGTGAGACCTCACGGGCGGGGCGGGCGGTGACGGTGCCCGCCCAGTTACGCCATGCTCGTGTCGCTGTGCCGCTCGCGCTGACCGTGGTCATCGACCTGCTGTCCCTCCGCCGTCGGCACCGGCCGCTTCAGCCGGCGGTAGCCGAGGAGGGCGGACAGGACCGCGGCGGCTCCGGCGATCGCGGGCACCAGGAACCCCGCCTCCGCGCCCGCCTCGTCGACCGCCCAGCCCCCGGCCGAGAAGCCGAGGGCCACTCCGATCGCGAGACCGGTGCTGACCCAGGTCATGCCCTCGGTCAGGCTGGAACGCGGCACATGGTGTCCGACCAGGGCCATCGTGGTCACCATCGTGGGTGCGATGGCCATGCCCGCGACAAAGAGCGCCACGGCCAGGAACACCAGATCCCCGGCCAGTTGGAGGGGGATAATACTCACGGCCATCGCGGTGACCCCGATCAGCCACCGCCGGGGCGCCGGTCCCTTGAGGTCGAGCATCCCGAAGACCACGGCGGCGACGGCGGAGCCCAGCGCGTACAGACCGAGGACGATGCCCGCGGCGGCCTTGTTCCCCTGCTCCTCCGCGAAGGCCACGCTGACGACGTCCACCGCGCCGAAGGCGGCGCCGACGGCGACGAAGGTGACCACCAGGACCTGGAGCCCGGGCAGCCGGATCGCGCTGTCGCTCTTCCGGTCCCCCTCCCGGGGGTGGACGGGCGGCTCGGTGTCGCGCTGCGCGCTCAGCCAGAAGACGCCGATCAGCAGCAGCACGGCGGCGGCCAGCGGTCCGGCGGCGGGGAAGACGCTCGTCGACAGGGCGATGGCGACGATCGGTCCGCAGACGAAGCACAACTCGTCGATCAGGGACTCCCACGAGTACGCGGTGTGCAGCTCGCGCGGCCGGTCGCGGTAGATCTCGGTCCAGCGGGCCCGGATCATGGCACCCACGCTGGGCACACAGCCGGTCACCGCGGTGAAGACGAAGAGGGTCCAGGTCGGCGCCTCCTGGACGGCGCACACGAGCAGCCCGGCGACCGCCGCCGTCGAGGCGAGCGCGGCGGGCCGCAGCACTCTCGCCTGTCCGTAGCGGTCGACGAGCCGGGATATCTGGGGGCCGAGCACCGCCATGGAGAGGGCCGCGGTCGCCGAGAGCGCCCCGGCGATCCCGTAGCGGCCGGTGATCTGGGACACCATGGTGACGATGCCGATGCCCATCATGGCGAGGGGCATCCGGCCGAACAGGCCCGCAGCGGAGAACCGCTTGGTGCCGGGTGCGGTGAAAATGGCGCGATAGCTGCTGGGCAACGGGCTCTCCGGTAAGGCATATGGGCGGCCTGTGCAGATTACGCCCTCCGGGTGACGTCGCGCACGGGGGTTACCCCTCGGCAGCCGGTGCCCGGTTCCGTTCCTGGCCGGATCGGCCCGGGGCGCGGCGGGTGGGTGGCCCCGCTGTCAGTGGCGGGTGGCAGGATCGGAGCCATGTCCGATGAGCGCGATCCCGCCCCTTACGACGCCCTGCTGCTGCTCTCGTTCGGCGGCCCCGAGGGCCCGGACGACGTCGTCCCGTTCCTGGAGAACGTGACACGTGGCCGGGGCATCCCCAAGGAGCGGCTGAAGGAGGTGGGGCAGCACTACTTCCGCTTCGGCGGGGTCAGCCCCATCAACGAGCAGAACCGCACCCTGCTGGCGGCGCTGCGGAAGGACTTCGCGGACCACGGTCTGGACCTCCCCGTCCACTGGGGCAACCGCAACTGGGCGCCGTATCTGACCGACACCCTGCGGGAGCTGGCCCTGGCGGGCCACCGGCGCATCGCCGTCCTCGCGACCAGCGCGTACGCCTCCTACTCGGGGTGCCGTCAGTACCGGGAGAACCTGGCGGACGCGCTGGCGGCCCTGGAGGCGGAGGGCATCGCCCGGCCCCGCGTCGACAAGCTGCGGCACTACTTCAACCACCCCGGATTCGTCCGGCCGATGGTCGACGGGGTGCTCGCGTCGCTCGCGGAGCTGCCCCCCGGGGTGCGGGACGGCGCGCGGCTGGCGTTCACCACCCACTCCATCCCCACCGCGGCGGCGGACACCTCGGGCCCGGTGGAGGGGCACGGCGACGGCGGGGCGTATGTGCGCCAGCACCTGGACGTGGCCCGGCTGATCGTGGACGCCGTCCGGGAGGAGACCGGCGTGGACCACCCGTGGCGGCTGGTCTACCAGTCGCGCAGCGGCGCCCCGCACATCCCCTGGCTGGAGCCGGACATCTGCGAGCACCTGGAGGAGCTGCACGCCGAGGGGGCCCCGGCCGCCGTGCTGGTGCCGATCGGCTTTGTCTCGGACCATATGGAGGTGCTGTACGACCTGGATACCGAGGCGGTCGCCAGGGCGGCGGAGCTGGGGCTGCCGGTGCGCCGCTCGGCGACGGTCGGCGCGGACCCCCGGTTCGCCGCGGCCGTGCGCGAGCTGGTGCTGGAGCGGGCGGCGGCCGAGCGCGGCGAGCCGGTGCGGCCCTGCGCGCTGGGCCCGCTCGGCCCCTCGCACGACCTCTGCCCCATCGGCTGCTGCCCGGCGCGCGCGCCCCGGCCCGCCGCCGCGGGCGCCGACAGCCCCTACGCCTGAGACCGGGCCGGGGTGCCTGCCGCCCCCGGCCCGGATGTGCCCGCGTGAGCCCGTGGACCCCGGGCCCGGGTCCCAGCACCGAGGAGAGAGCCATGCCCCGCACCACCGACGACATCGACGACGCGCTCCGGTCCGAGCTGCTGGCCCTGGCGCTGGAGGCGGCGCGGCGGGCCGGGGAGCTGCTGCGCGACGGGCGCCCCGACGATCTCGGGGTCGCCGCGACCAAGTCCAGCCCGATCGACGTGGTCACCGAGATGGACATCGCGGCGGAGAAGCTGATCACCTCGCTGCTGGCGGAGCACCGCCCCGAGGACGGGCTGCTGGGCGAGGAGGGCTCGGCCACGGCGGGCACCACCGGGGTGCGCTGGGTCATCGACCCGCTGGACGGCACGGTGAACTACCTCTACGGGCTGCCGACCTGGGCGGTCTCCATCGCCGCCGAGTACCGCGGCGCGACCGTGGCCGGGGTGGTGGAGGTGCCGATGCGCGGGGAGACCTTCCGGGCGGTGGCGGGCGGCGGCGCGTACTGCGGGGACCGTCCGCTGCGCTGCCGTCCCCCGGCCCCGATGGACCAGTCGCTGGTGGCCACCGGGTTCAACTACGTCCAGACCGTCCGGGAGCACCAGGCGGAGGTGGCCCGGCGGCTGCTCCCCAGGGTGCGGGACCTGCGGCGCGGCGGATCGGCCGCGGTGGACCTGTGCGATGTGGCGGCGGGCCGGCTCGACGGCTACTACGAGCGGGGGCTGCACCCGTGGGACCTGGCCGCCGGGGACCTGATCGCCCGCGAGGCGGGTGCCCTGACCGGCGGGCGTCCCGGCTCACCGCCCGCGCACGACCTGACCGTGGCCGCCTCGCCGACGCTCTTCGGCCCCTTGCAGGGGCTCCTCGACGAGCTGGGCGCCTGGCACGACTGACCCCGTGCGACACCGCCCCGGCCCGCCCCGCGGAAACGCACGGGCCGTCCGGGGTGAACGGCGGGTGAACGTCGACGGGCCCCGACCGCGCGCAGTGCGCGGCCGGGGCCCGTCGACGGCAGGGAGGCCGTCAGCCGACCCGCACTCCGTGCTCCGCGGCCAGTCGGCGGAGGTCGTCCAGCTCCGCCTGCTCGACGTCCGCGAGGAAGTCGTCGCCCGATTCGCGGGCCAGCGTGAGGTCGGACTCCGCGGCCTTTATCCGCTGGAGGAGTCCTGCGGTGAATGCGTCCATGTGCGCCCCCTCGTCGTGGGTAGGTGGCACGGGGTGTGCCTCGGTTCGGGGTTCCCTGCGGCATGGCAGGGCGGGGTGATCACCAGGTGGCACGGGGTCGCGCGCGCTTGTGCCGTTACGGGGTGTGATCGCGGGTGTCTTCTCGTCCTCCCCCGGCCGTCCGCCGGGGAAACCTCGAACAGCCCGGGAATCCCCACGATTCCCCGATCGGACGGGCGCCCGTCCCGGTGACGCTCCGCCTTACAGCCGGTTTACCCGCGTAACAGGCAGGATGGGAGGCGCACAAGCCGTGCGGGAACCGCCCTGATCACCCTGTGACGGGCCCTGAGGAAGGAAACAAGACGTGCGGGTACTCGTCGTCGAGGACGAGCAGCTGCTCGCCGATGCGGTGGCCACCGGACTGCGCCGGGAGGCCATGGCCGTCGATGTCGTGTACGACGGCGCCGCGGCCCTGGAGCGCATCGGGGTGAACGACTACGACGTGGTCGTCCTCGACCGCGACCTCCCCCTGGTCCACGGTGACGACGTCTGCCGCAGGGTCGTGGAGCTGGGCGTGCCGACCCGGGTGCTGATGCTCACCGCGTCCGGTGACGTCAGCGACCGGGTCGAGGGTCTGGAGCTGGGGGCGGACGACTATCTGCCCAAGCCGTTCGCGTTCACCGAGCTGACCGCCCGGGTGCGCGCGCTCGGCCGCCGGACGACGGTCCCGCTGCCGCCCGTCCTGGAGCGGGCCGGGATCAAGCTGGACCCGAACCGCCGGGAGATCTTCCGGGACGGCCGGGAGATCCAGCTCGCGCCCAAGGAGTTCGCCGTCCTGGAGGTGCTCATGCGCAGCGAGGGCGCGGTGGTCTCGGCCGAGCAGCTCCTGGAGAAGGCGTGGGACGAGAACACCGACCCGTTCACCAATGTGGTGCGGGTGACCGTGATGACCCTGCGCCGCAAGCTCGGGGAGCCCCCGGTGATCGTCACCGTGCCCGGTTCCGGATACCGGATCTGACCGGGATGGCCGCCACCCCCGCCCCGCTGCCCCCGGCCGCGCCGCCCAAGCCGACCTGGGACCCGCGCTCCCCCGTCCGTCCGCTGCTGCGCCCGACGATCCGGATACGGCTGACGCTGCTGTACGGCGGGATGTTCCTGATCGCCGGTGTGCTGCTGCTGTCGATCATCTATCTGCTGGCCGCGCAGGCGCTGACCTCGGGCAGTTCGCTGCCGTTCAAGCTGCTGCCGGAGAGCCGTATCCAGCGGACCAACGACTCCTGTCCGGCGCTGATGCCCGGACTCTCCGCCGAGCAGGCCAACTCCGTCCTGAGCGCCTGTTTCGCCCATGAGCGCGAGGTGGCGCTGGACGATCTGCTCCAGCGTTCGCTCTTCGCCCTGCTCGGGCTGAGCGTCATCGCCTTCGCCTTCGGCTACGCCATGGCGGGCCGGGTGCTCTCCCCGCTGGGGCAGATCACCCGCACCGCCCGCCGGGTGGCCGGGACCGACCTCTCCCGGCGGATCGAGCTGGACGGCCCGGACGACGAGCTGAAGGAGCTGGCGGACACCTTCGACGAGATGCTGGACCGGCTGGACCGGGCGTTCACCGCGCAGCAGCGGTTCGTGGCCAACGCCTCGCACGAGCTGCGCACCCCGCTGGCGATCAACCGCACCCTGCTGGAGGTCCATCTCTCCGACCCGGGGGCGCCGGTCGAGCTCCAGCAGCTCGGGCGGACCCTGCTGGCCACCAATGAGCGCAGTGAGCAGCTCGTGGAGGGGCTGCTGCTGCTCGCCCGCAGCGACAACCAGACCTTCGAGCGCAAACCGGTGGATCTGGCGGAGGTCGCCTCCCGGGCGATCGACCAGTCCCGCGCGGAGGCGGAGGCGAAGGGCGTGGAGATCCGCGGGGAGCGTGCGCCGGCGGTCGTCCAGGGCAATGGGGTGCTGCTGGAGCGCATCGCGCTCAATCTGGTGCAGAACGCCGTGCGCTACAACGTCCCGGAGGACGGCTGGGTGGAGGTGGCCACCGAGGCCGGGCACGGGCAGGCGGTTCTGGTCGTGTCGAACACCGGACCGGTGGTTCCCGCGTACGAGATCGACAACATCTGGGAGCCGTTCCGCCGGCTGCGCCAGGACCGGACCGGCAGCGACAAGGGGGTCGGTCTCGGCCTTTCGATCGCCCGTTCGGTGGCACGCGCTCACGGGGGCCGTATCATCGCGGAGCCCCGGGAAGGGGGAGGGCTCGTGATGCGCGTCACTCTTCCGCTCTGAGAGACCGCCGACCGCACCCCCGACCCGTTCGCTTTACGCGGAATTTTCGGGATCTGCCCCGGAGGTGCGATGTGTGATCAATCACAGAGATGACGTTCAGGCCATCTCCGCTCCGTCACGGCCACCCTTTCCGGAAAGCTGGGAAAAGTCCTGGTTTCCGGGGGCGGGCCAGGCGGGAACTACACGGGGTGGCGCCCGTGAGCTGCGGGATTGGGATCGTGTACGGTCCCCATCGCCATCCAACACGATCACTCTTGAGAGATCCGGTTGGGTGTCGATTGAGTAACAGACCTTGATGTGAGGCAAAATCTCCGCCTCAGGTCGGGCACAAAGTCCGACCTCTCACGCGTTACCTGCGCTGGAGACACCGCAACCACCCAGAGGGGGAGAGCGACACATGGCAACGGATTACGACACCCCACGCAAGACCGACGACGACGTCGATTCGGACAGCCTGGAAGAGCTGAAGGCCAGGCGGAACGACAAGTCGACCTCGACTGTCGACGTCGACGAGTTTGAAGCGGCCGAGGGCCTTGAGCTGCCCGGCGCCGACCTGTCCAACGAAGAGCTGGCCGTCCGGGTGCTGCCCAAGCAGGCGGACGAGTTCACCTGCATGAGCTGCTTCCTGGTGCACCACCGCAGCCAGCTCGCACGGGAGAAGAACGGCCAGCCGATCTGCCGCGACTGCGACTGAGGTCCGTCGGTCGTGACAGGCGATACACCGTCCAGGAAGCGGCGCTTCCCGCGCTGGAAGCCCACGGAGGGACAGCAGGGCGGCAGCGGCCCGTCGGACGGCGCCGGCGTGCGCCCGACCGACGACGGGGCCCGCTCGTCCGCCCTCGCGCCCCAGGGCGAGGGTGCGGATGAGCGGGGCCGTCCGGTCCCGGCGGGCGGGCTCCCCGCCCCGGCCGCTTCCGACCAGTACCGTCCCGGGACCGCGCCCGCGGTCCCCGCGCCGGGTTCCCCGGACGTTCCCTCCGGGGCGCTGCCCCGGGAGCCGGACGCCGTCCTCCCCGCCGCGGCGGGGAGCGGGCCCCGGTTCCCCCGGCTGGCCTCGATGCGCCAAGGCGTCCGCCGCGGCGGCGAGGGCGCCAGGGCGGCCGTCGGCTTCGTCGCCGACCGGATCATCGAGAACGCGCCCCGGGTGCCGGTGCGCGACCTCGCGACCCTGCGCGCCCAGTTCCCCGGGCTCACCCCCGAGCAACTCGCCGACAAGCTGATCGCGGGCGCGTCCACCGCCACCGCCACGGTCGGCGCGGGTGTGGGGGCCGCGGCGATGCTGCCCGTGCCGCCCGCGATGCCCGCGGAGCTGGCCGCCGAGATCACCGGGGTCGCGGCGATCGAGCTGAAGCTCATCGCCGAGCTGCACGAGGTCTACGGACTGCGGCCCGAGGGCACGCTCAAGGAACGGACCACGGCCTACCTGGCCGCCTGGTCCGAGGAGCGCGGCATCGACCCCGCGAACCCCATGACGTACAAGAACGTCGCGCTCAGCGGCGGTCTCAAGCGCGAGCTGCGCCAGCAGATCATGAAACGCATGATCCGCAACCTGCCGAATCTGATGCCGTTCATGATCGGTGCGGCGGTGGGCGCGGTCATGAACCGCCGGGACACCCGCCAGCTCGCGGAGCGCGTCCGCAAGGATCTGCGGGAGCGGCAGGTCCCGTGGAACGCGCTGCCGGGGCTGCCCCCGCTGGAGCAGCCCGAGTACCCGCTGGAGGGCCTTCAGCCCCCGCGTGAGCTGGAACGCTGACCCGCACCGCCCAAAGGACCCCGCAGGGCCTCCACAGGGCGGTACGGGACCGGAGGGAGCCGGTGCGGGGCCCGGTGGGCCACCCCGGTCCGGTCAGGGCGTCAGCGCGGCGGCCAGGGCCTTCGGGTCCCGGGTGGACAGATACAGATAGGGCGTCGGGTCGGCCGGGTCGGTGACCTTGACCCGCAGCGCCGTCGGGACATAGCTGCGCAGCAGCATGAAGGCCCGGGGGTCGGCCTTGTAGGACCGCCAGGCGCGCGCCTCCTCCGGCTCCAGCACCTCGGCGTCGCCGAGGGCCGTCAGCGGAATCCGCGCGTCGCCCGCGACGAGGGAGTCCGCCACCACCCGGATGCGGGCCGAGCCGTAGGAGCTGACCAGGACCGCGGCGAGGACCACGGACAGCACCAGGGCGCCGATCATCCACGCGGGGCCGATCGGCGTGGCGACCAGGGCCCCGGAGAAACCCGCCAGCGCGGGCAGGGCCCACCAGGAGCGGGGGACGGTCAGGCGTTCGTCGTAGCGCGGGGCGGATGGCTGCATGGCGTCCAGCTTGGCATGCCGCCCCGGCGGGGCCTCGGGCGGCCCGGGGCACCCCGGACGGGCCCCGCCCCGGCGGGACCGGCGGCCCGGACGGCGGAGCGGCTCACGTGGTCCGGCCGGGGCGACCGCGGGTAAGGTCTGCGCCTGTGAGCACTGAGAACCATCACCGGGACGCGCACTCCGCGCCCCCGGCCCTGACCCCGCCGCCGAACGCCCTGCCGCCGGTCCGGCACCCCGACGCGCCCGCCCCCGGTGAACTGCTCGGCTCCCACTACGACGACTGCTTCGGCTGCGGCGGGGCCCAGGCCCACGGTCTGCATCTGGAGGCGCGGGCCGGGGACGGCGTGACGATCACCGCCGAATTCACGGTGCAGGCCGCCCACCAGGGCGCCCCCGGTCTGGCGCACGGCGGGGTGCTGGCCACCGCCCTCGACGAGACGCTGGGCTCGCTCAACTGGCTGCTGCGGGTGATCGCGGTCACCGGCAGGCTGGAGACCGACTTCGTCCGCCCCGTGCCCGTGGGCACCGTGCTCTTCCTCCAGGCCGAGATCGTCGCGGTGGCCGGGCGCAAGATCTACTCCCGCGCGGTCGGCCGCATCGGCGGCCCCGAGGGCCCGGTGGCCGTCCGTGCGCAGGCCCTCTTCATCGAGGTCAAGGTGGAGCACTTCACCGACAACGGCCGCCCCGAGGAGATCCGCGCCGCGATGGCCGACCCCGACCAGATCCGCCGTGCGCGCGCCTTCGAGGTGAACCCCTGATGCCGCAGTTCCCGAGCCCCGTCGACGTACTGATCCGCCGGGTCGACCCCGAGGTGCCGCTGCCGACGTACGCGCAGCCGGGCGACGCGGGCGCCGACCTGGTCACCTGTGAGACCGCCGAGCTGGCCCCGGGTGAGCGCGCGGTGCTGCCCACGGGGGTCTCCATCGCGCTCCCCGACGGGTACGCGGCCTTTGTGCACCCCCGCTCCGGGCTCGCCGCCCGCTGCGGAGTTGCCCTCGTCAATGCCCCAGGGACCATCGATGCCGGGTACCGTGGGGAGATCAAGGTGATCGTGGTCAATCTCGACCCGCGCGAGACGGTGCGGTTCGAGCGATTCGACCGGATTGCGCAACTGGTCGTCCAGCAGGTCGAGAAGGTGCGCTTCCACGAGGTGGCGGAGCTTCCCGGCTCGGCGCGGGCCGCGGGGGGCTTCGGGTCCACCGGTGGTCACGCCGCGGTGGGCGGCTCAACGGGTGGGAATCGATACGCTTCCGTCGTATCCGAGCGGGAAGGACAGTGACGTGTTCGGACGTCGCAAGAAGAGTGGTTCCGCGGAGGCCGCGGACGCAGCGGGCGAGGCCGAGCAGGTCGTCGACGAGCGCGACACCGAGGCGACCGGCGAGGACTCCGGGGACGCCGACGGCACGGCCCCTGACCGGGTGAACCTTCCGCCGGCGCCGAGGCCGGACGGCCCCTGGGACGTCTCCGAGGTGGGCAGGCCCGGCGAGGGCCGCGTCGACCTGGGCGGTCTCTTCGTCCCCGGGGTCGAGGGCATGGAGCTGCGGGTCGAGGTCGCCGGTGACGCGATCGTCGCGGCGACGGTCGTGCTGCGGGACAGCGCCGTGCAGCTCCAGGCGTTCGCCGCGCCCAAGCGGGAGGGCATCTGGGGCGAGGTGCGCGAGGAGATCGCCGCCGGTATCACCCAGCAGGGCGGGGTCATCGACGAGGTCGAGGGCCCGCTGGGCTGGGAGCTGCGGGCGCAGGTCCCCGTACAGCTCCCGGACGGCACCGGCGGGGTGCAGCTCGTGCGGTTCGTCGGTGTCGACGGCCCCCGCTGGTTCCTGCGCGGAGTGATCTCCGGGCAGGGCGCGGTGCAGCCCGAGGCCGCCGGACTGCTGGAGCAGATCTTCCGGGACACGGTCGTCGTGCGCGGCGAGGGCCCGATGGCCCCGCGCGACCCGATCGTGCTGAAGCTGCCCGAGGACGCCCAGATGGTGCCCGAGGGCGTGCAGCAGGAGGAGCAGGAGGGCTCCCGGTTCTCCGGCAGCGTGGGCCAGCTCCAGCGGGGTCCGGAGATCACCGAGGTCCGCTGACCCCGGCCGCTCTCCGCGCCGCCGCCACCGGAAGGCGCCCGTCGCCGGGCGGTGGCGGTGCGCACCACAGGACGTTTCCGGGCCGTACCCCCTCGGGGGGTGCGGCCCGGCGCCTTTTCCCCGTACTGTGCCGAAGATCCATATCAGTGGTCGGAATCAGTGGTCGGACGGCCGGGACATCCGGGCCCGGTCGGACGGACGAGGGGGACACAGTGGCCGAGACCGAGCAGTCCGGCGCCGGGACGGCGCTCGCGGAGGACCGGGCGGCGGGGCCCATGGTCCGGGTGGAGGGGCTGCACCGCTCCTACGGCTCCGGCGCGACGGCCGTGCACGCGCTGCGCGGCGTCTCCTTCGAGATCCCGCGCGGTGAGCTGGTCGCGCTCAAGGGCCGCTCCGGCTCCGGCAAGACCACCCTGCTCAACCTGGTCGGCGGGCTCGACACCCCCGACGCGGGGCGGATCGCCGTCGACGGGGTGGAGCTGGGCGGTCTTGCCGAGAACGGGCTACTGGGGCTGCGCCGGGACCGGATCGGCTTCGTCTTCCAGTCCTTCGGGCTGATCCCCATTCTGAGCGCCGCCGAGAACGTCGGGGTGCCGCTGCGGCTCGCCCGTACCCCCGCCCGGGAGCGCGAGGAGCGGGTGCGGCTGCTGCTGTCGCTGGTGGGGCTGGCCGAGCAGGCGGCCCAGCGGCCCGGCGAGCTGTCCGGCGGCCAGCAGCAGCGGGTCGCCATCGCGCGGGCGCTCGCCAACCGCCCCGCGCTGCTGATCGCCGACGAGCCGACGGGGCAGCTCGACGCCGAGACGGGACTCGCCGTGATGGAGCTGCTGCGCGCGGTGGTGCGCACGGAGGGGGTGACGGCGCTGGTCGCCACGCACGACTCCCAGCTTCTCGGCCTCGCCGACCGGGTGCTCGAACTGAACGACGGCGGACTCGTCGCCCACTGAGCCCGCCCGCTGGGCCCGCCCTCCGGTCTCCGGTGCGCGGACGCGGGGCCCAGGGCCCCGCCGCGTACCGTTCCCAGGCCAGTACCCTGCGCATCAGAATCCCGTCAAAGAGGGACCACCGGCACCGACCCGTCCGCTTTGCCCGATTCATTCGCCGTAAGGTCGTCGCAGCACACCAGCTGTGAGCACACCAGCTGAACCGGAAAGACAATGAGGCCATGGCACGCGGCAAGCTGAGGATCTACCTGGGCGCGGCACCGGGCGTGGGCAAGACGTACGCCATGCTCTCCGAGGCGCACCGCCGGGTGGAGCGCGGCACGGACTGTGTGGTGGCCTTCGTGGAGCACCACGACCGCCCCCGTACCGAGGTGATGCTCCACGGGCTGGAGCAGATCCACCGCCGGGAGCTGGAGTACCGGGACGCCGTCTTCACCGAGATGGACGTCGACGCCGTCCTAGAGCGCCGTCCCGCCGTCGCCCTCGTGGACGAGCTGGCGCACACCAACGTCCCCGGCTCCCGCAACGCCAAGCGCTGGCAGGACGTCGAGGAACTGCTCGCGGCGGGCATCGACGTCATATCGACCGTCAACATCCAGCACTTCGAGTCGCTGGGCGACGTGGTGGAGTCGATCACCGGGGTGCGGCAGCGGGAGACCGTGCCCGACGAGGTGGTCCGCCGGGCCGACCAGATCGAGCTGGTCGACATGACCCCGCAGGCGCTGCGGCGCCGGATGGCCCACGGCAACATCTACAAGTCGGACAAGGTCGACGCGGCCCTGTCCAACTACTTCCGCCCGGGGAACCTCACCGCGCTGCGCGAGCTGGCCCTGCTCTGGGTCGCCGACCGGGTGGACGAGTACCTCCAGCAGTACCGGGGCGAGCACAACATCCGTTCCACCTGGCAGGCCCGGGAGCGGATCGTGGTCGGCCTCACCGGCGGCCCCGAGGGACGCACCCTGATCCGCCGGGCCGCGCGGATGGCCGCGAAGGGCTCCGGCAGCGAGATCCTCGCGGTCTACATCGCCCGCAGCGACGGGCTGACCTCGGCCTCCCCCAAGGAGCTGAACCTTCAGCGGACCCTGGTGGAGGATCTGGGCGGCACCTTCCACCATGTCATAGGCGACGACATCCCGGCCTCGCTGCTGGAGTTCGCCCGGGGCGTCAACGGCACCCAGATCGTCCTCGGCTCCAGCCGCAGGAAAGCCTGGCAGTACATCTTCGGACCCGGGGTCGGCGCGACCGTCGCCCGGGACTCGGGCCCCGACCTCGATGTCCACATCGTCACCCATGACGAGGCGGGCAAGGGGCGCGGGCTGCCGGTGGCGCGCGGCGCCCGGCTGGGCCGCTCCCGGATCATCGCGGGCTGGCTGGTCGGTGTGGCCGCTCCGGTGCTGCTGTCGCTGCTGCTCACCGGGTTGGACGACTCGCTGGGACTCGCCAACGACGTGCTGCTCTTCCTCTTCCTCACCGTGCTGGCGGCGCTGCTCGGCGGGCTGCTGCCCGCGCTCGCCTCGGCCGCGGTGGGCTCCTTGCTGCTGAACTTCTACTTCACCCCGCCGGTGCGGACGCTCACGGTGTACGACCCGAAGAACATCGTCGCGATCGTGATCTTCTTCGCGGTGGCGGTCGCGGTGGCGTCGGTGGTCGACCTCGCGGCCCGCCGCACCCACCAGGCGGCCCGGCTGCGGGCCGAGTCGGAGATCCTGTCCTTCCTCGCGGGCAGTGTGCTGCGCGGCGAGACCACTCTGGACGCCCTGTTGCAGCGGGTGCGGGAGACGTTCGGCATGGAGTCGGTGGCGCTGCTGGAGCGCAGGAGCGACGTCGACCCGTGGACCACGGCGGGCAGTGTGGGTCCGCGGTCGGTGGTCCGGCCCGAGGACGCCGATGTGGACATGCCGGTGGGCGACCACATGGCGCTCGCGCTCTCCGGGCGGGTGCTGCCCGCGGAGGACCGGCGGGTGCTGGCCGCCTTCGCGGCCCAGGCCGCGGTGGTGCTCGACCGCCAGCGGCTGGTCGGCCAGGCGGAGGAGGCCCGCACCCTGGCGGAGGGCAACCGCATCCGCACCGCGCTGCTGGCCGCCGTCAGCCACGATCTGCGGACCCCGCTCGCCGCGATCAAGGCCGCCGTCTCCTCGCTGCGCTCCGACGACGTCGCCTGGTCCGAGGAGGACGAGGCCGAACTCCTCGAAGGGATCGAGGCCGGAGCCGACCGGCTGGACCACCTGGTCGGCAATCTGCTGGACATGTCCCGGCTCCAGACGGGGACGGTGACCCCGCTGATCCGGGTGACGGACCTGGACGAGGTGGTGCCGATGGCGCTGGTCTCGGTACCGGACGAGAGCGTGGAGCTGGACATCCCCGAGTCGCTGCCGATGGTCGCCGTCGACCGGGGGCTGCTGGAGCGCGCGGTCGCGAACATCGTGGAGAACGCCGTCAAGTACAGCCCCGCGGGGACGCCGGTGTCGGTGTCCGCGAGCGCGCTGGGCGACCGGGTGGAGGTCCGGGTCGCGGACCGCGGACCGGGGGTCCCCGACGACGAGAAGGAACGGATCTTCGAGCCGTTCCAGCGGTACGGGGACGCGCCGCGCGGCGCCGGGGTGGGGCTCGGGCTGGCGGTGGCCAGGGGCTTCACGGAGGCCATGGGCGGCACCCTCAGCGCGGAGGACACCCCCGGCGGGGGCATGACCATGGTCCTCACCCTGAAGGCGGCGCCGGGCGTCGAGCCCGTCAGCGCCGATCTCCCGGCCCGGATCACCTCGTGACGGACCACCCGGTGGCCGGTTCCTCCCGCGCGGTTCCGTCCGGCCGCCGCGGCTCCCATGATCTATCCCTAGCTCCACTCCCCCCATGCCGACCGGGACGCCGGTCGCGCTCCGAGAAGGACAGAAAGGCAGGCCCACGATGACGAGGGTGCTGGTGGTCGATGACGAGCCGCAGATCGTACGTGCCCTTGTGATCAATCTGAAGGCGCGCAAGTACGAGGTGGACGCGGCCCCCGACGGCGCGACCGCGCTCCAGCTCGCGGCGGCCCGCCACCCCGATGTCGTGGTGCTCGACCTCGGCCTGCCGGACATGGACGGGGTCGAGGTGATCAAGGGGCTGCGCGGCTGGACCCGGGTCCCGATCCTCGTCCTCTCGGCGCGCCACACCTCCGACGAGAAGGTCGAGGCGCTGGACGCGGGCGCGGACGACTACGTCACCAAGCCGTTCGGGATGGACGAGCTGCTGGCGCGGCTGCGGGCGGCGGTGCGCCGGGCGGAGCCGGTGGGCGGCGGGGACGACGACGTGGTGATCGTGGAGACGGAGAGCTTCACCGTCGACCTGGCGGCGAAGAAGGTCAACCGCGACGGGCGCGATGTCCGGCTCACCCCGACCGAGTGGCATCTGCTGGAGGTCCTGGTGCGCAACACGGGGCGGCTGGTCAGCCAGAAGCAGTTGCTCCAGGAGGTGTGGGGGCCTTCGTACGGGACGGAGACCAACTATCTGCGGGTCTATATGGCGCAGCTCCGGCGGAAGCTGGAGGCCGACCCCTCGCATCCGCGGCACTTCATCACCGAGCCCGGCATGGGGTACCGCTTCGAGCGCGCCTGAGGGCCCGCCGCGGGCCGCGGCCGGGTCCGTGCCGGGGGTGTCGGCGGCGGGGCCGGTCGCTGTCGGCGGCGGCCGGTACGCTTGCTGCATGAGTGCACCACCTCCCGGCGGCAGCGGCCTGGGGCCGGGCGGCAAGGCGGCGAAGCCCGCCGGCCGCTTCCGGCGCATGTTCGACCGGCTCTCCAGCTCCCAGCAGGATCTGGAGTCCGAGGAACTCCAGGAGGCCGCCCAGGCGTCGGGGTGCACCCGGATCGCCGAGTGCGGCGACCGCGAGATCGTCCGGGTGACCGGTACGCTGCGCACGGTCACCCTGCGCCCCCGGGCCGGGGTGCCCGCGCTGGAGGCGGAGCTGTTCGACGGCACGGCCCCCCTGGACGTCGTCTGGCTGGGCCGCCGTTCGATCACGGGCATAGAGCCGGGCCGCAGGCTCATCGTCTCCGGCCGCATCTCCATGAGCCACGGCCGCCGTGTGCTGTTCAACCCCACATACGAACTCCGACCGCTCGGACAGGAGTAGCCGGTGACGTCTTCCGACAAGCCGACCACCACGACGAACGACCCCACGGCCGACCCCGGCCCCACCGCGCCGGGCCCCGGGGGGCCCGCCGACTCCGCGGCCGTCACCGAGGCGGCGCTGTTCGAGGCGTTCGGCGGGGTGCGGGGCATGGTGGAGACGGTCGTGCCCGGCCTGCTCTTCGTCACGATCTACACCGTCAACAAGGATCTCCACTCCTCGGCCATCGCCGCGCTCGCGGTCTCGCTGGTCCTGGTGGCGGTCCGGCTGCTGCGCAAGGACACCGCGAAGCACGCCTTCAGCGGGATCTTCGGTGTGGCCTTCGGTGTCGTCTTCGCGATGATGACGGGCAACGCCAAGGACTTCTATCTCCCGGGGATGCTCTACACCCTGGGCCTGGCGCTGGCGTACATCGTCACCGCCGTCGCCGGTGTCCCGCTGATCGGGCTGATGCTGGGCCCGGTCTTCAAGGAGAACCTGTCCTGGCGCACCCGCAACCCCGGGCGCAAGAAGGCGTACACCAAGGCGAGCTACGCCTGGGGGCTGATCCTGCTCGGGAAGTCGGCGATCCTCTTCCCGCTGTACTGGTGGGCGGACACCACCCAGTTGGGCTGGGTGCTGGTGGCGCTGAAGATTCCGCCCTTCCTGCTGGCCGTCTATCTGACCTGGGTGTTCCTGGCGAAGGCGCCGCCGCCGATCGATGTCTTCGCGGAGCTGGAGGCCAAGGAGCGCGCGGAGCAGGAGCGCGAGCGCGGCGCCGCCGCGCAGACGGGCGAGTAGCGCTTCGGCCCCGGGGTCCCGGGGCCGTGGCACGGGCCGTCGTCCACTCGGTGGGCGGCGGCCTTCGCGCTGCCCGGGGCTTCCGGGGCCGTTTCGCGGCGGCTGCCCGGTGATCGCGGTGCCCCCCGTGGTCACGGTGCCCTCCCGGTGGTCACGGCGTGCTGCCGCCCGGGGGCCCGACCGGGCGCGGCCCGGACGGGGCGGACCGGGCCGGACGGGAATCGCTCGGGCCCGGCCGCCGCCCGTTCCCCGGCGTACCGCCCGGGTCGGCGCCGACCTGCGGGAATCGCGGTGATCACGATCCCATCAAGTCCTCCGGGCAGACGTTCTCTTCGGCCCGTCGCTCTGCGAAGCTCTGCAAAAATCTGCGAACACATGCCCGAAAGGGCTTTCGGGGGAATCCCGGGGGACACGGGGAATCAGGGGGCGCACGGTGGTGGGGTTCGTCTTTCTCCGCGCACGGGGGCACCGGCTGCTGCTGACGGCAGCGCTGCTCGCGATCGCGCTGACCACCGCCGTCCTCGCCACACTCGCCGGTTTCGCGGGCGCCGTCGGGGACGCGGGCCTGAAGAAGGCGCTCACCACCCGTGACGCCGCGTCCGCCGCGCTCTTCGTGACCGTCGAGAACCCCGGCGAGGACCGCGCGGCCACGGCACGCGACGCGGCGCGCGGGGCGGCGCTCGCCTTCGACGGACTGCCGGTGACGCTGAGCCCGTTCGACCGCTCCGGCACGTACGCCCTGCCGGGCTCGCTGCGGCCCCGGGCGGAGCGCGGCGGCGAGCCCGACCTCACGGCCTTCGCCGACCTGGACCGCTCCCGGACCCGGCTGTCGGCGGGCACCTGGCCCACGGCCGCCCCCGGTGACGTGGTGCAGGTGGCGCTGGCGGAGACCGCGGCCGAGCGGCTGCGGCTCTCCCCCGGCCCCCGGGTGCTGAAGCTCACCGACCGGATGGGCGGCGCCCCCGTACGGATCAGGATCACCGGCACCTACCGGCCCGCCGACATCCGGGACCCGTACTGGAGGCTGGACGACCTCGCCGGGCGCGGTGTGCGCGAGGACAGCGAGTTCACCACCTACGGTCCGCTGCTGACCCACCCCGACGTCCTCCGCTCGGACCGGATCAGCCGGGGGAAGCCGGGCTGGCTCGCCACCGCCGACTTCTCGGCGCTGGGCGCGGACCGGATCGGCGCGCTGCGCACGGCCGCGCGCGACAGCCAGGCCCATCTGTCGGCGCGGCCCGCGCTGAAGGACGCCGGGGTGGTGGCCCGCACCGCGCTGCCCGAGACGCTGGACCGGCTGGAACGGGCGCTGTTGGTCGCGCGGGCCACCCTGCTGATCGTCTCCTTGCAGCTCGTGCTGCTCGCGGGGTACGCCCTGCTGCTGGTGGCCCGGCTGCTCAGCACCGAACGCGCGGGCGAGACCCGTGCGCTGCTGGCCCGGGGCGCGTCCCGGACCCGGATCGCCTGGCTCTCCGCGCTGGAGGCGCTGCTGCTCGCGCTGCCCGCCGCGGTGGCCGCGCCGCTGCTCGCGGGGCCGCTGACCGGACTGCTCACGGAGCGGGGGGCCCTGGCCCGGATCGGGCTGCGGATCGAGACCGGTCCGACACCCGCCCTGTGGCTGGTCGGCGGCGGCGTGGCGCTGCTGTGCGCGCTGGCCGTGGTCGCCCCCGCGCTGGCGGCGGCCCGGGCCGGGCGGGGCGCGCCCCGGGAGCTGCCGGGGCCGCTGCGGGCCGGAGCCGATCTGGCGCTGCTCGCGGTCGCCGGGGTGGCGTACTGGCAGTTGGAGCGGCGCGGTTCGGGCACCGGCACGCTCAGCGGCGACCGGGCCGGGCGGCTCGGTGTCGATCCGCTGCTGGTGGTGGCGCCCGCGCTGGCGCTGCTCGCCGCGACGGTGCTCACCCTGCGGCTGCTGCCGCCCGCCGCGCGGCTCGCGGAGCGGAGCGCGCGGCGGGCCCGGGGGCTGATCGTCCCGCTGGCGGGCTGGCAGTTCAGCCGGAGGCCGAGGCGGGGCACGGGGCCCGTGCTGCTGCTGGTGCTCGCGGTGGCGATGGGGATGCTGGCGATCGGTCAGGGGGCCTCCTGGGACCGTTCCCAGGACGATCAGGCCGACTTCGCGTCCGGTGCGCCGGTACGGGTGCTGAACGGGGGAACGCTTCCGCAGTTCGGCCAGTCCGGGGTGTACGACGGCATGCCGGGCGTCCGGTCCTCGGTCGCCGCGGCCCGTACCGGGATGTCGCTGGCGGGCGGGCGGCAGGCGACCGTCCTGGCGCTGGACACCGCCCGCGCCGACGGGGGGTTCCGGCCGCGCCGGGACCTCGTGGACGGCGACCCCGCCCGGCTGCTGACGGCGCTCCGGCCGCAGCGGACGGCCCCCGCGGGGATCGTGCTGCCGAAGGACACGGCACGGCTCGTGTTCGATCTGCGGCTGCGGGTCCCCGGCGGCGGTGCCGTGGACCCGGAGAGCGGCGAGCCGCGCGCGAACAGCGTCGGCGTCGTGGTCGAGGACCGCTACGGGGTGCGCTACCGGATGCAGCTCGGCGATCTCCCGCAGGACGGGCGGCGGCACACCCTCCGGCTCGACCTGGACGCGGCGGCCGGGGCCCCGGCGGGCCGGGCGGCGGGGCCGCTGACCCTGACCGCCGTCGAGTTCCACGAGGTCGGCGCCTCGGAGAAGATCACGCGCAAGCGCTTCACGGTCGAGCGGCTGCGGGCCGTCGGCCGCGACGGCACCGAGCGGCCGGTGGCCCCGCCCGCACTCGCCTGGCGGGGCACGGCGAGCACCGGCAGCGCGGACGCGCAGCGGAACGAGCCCGCCGTGACCTCGGTGCGGGCCGGGGCCCGCACCCCGCTGGAGGTCGAGTACCACGCGGGGGTCTCGTCCTGGGACGGCTGGACCGCCGAGCCCTCGGTGTCGGTACGGATCGCGGTGCCGCCGCGCGCCGCTCCCCCCGTGCCCGCCGCGCTGGTGACCGAGGAGTTCGCGAAGTCCACCGGCGCGAAGGCCGGTTCGACGCTCTCCGTGCCGCTGCCGGGCGGCGATGTGAAGGTGCGGATCGCCGCCGTGGCACGCCAGCTGCCCACGCTCGGGCCCGGCGCCGCCGCCGGTCCGGAGGCCGCCCGGCTCGACGGCGGGGCGGTCCTCCTCGATCTGCACGCCGTCAACCAGGCGCTCGCGGCCCGGCCGGACGGCGGGCTGCCGGTGTCCGAGTGGTGGCTCTACCCCGAGGCGGGCAAGGCCGCCGAGGTGGCGGCGGCGGTGCGGGCGCGGCCGTCGATGGACCCGGGCCAGGTCCAGGTCCGCGACGAGGTCGCGCGGGCGCTCCACGAGGACCCGCTGGGCGCGGGGCCGCAGACCGCGCTGCTCGCCGCCGCAGTCGCCGCGGCCCTGCTGGCGGCGGTCGGGTTCGCCGTCGCCACGGCGGGGGCGCTGCGGGAGCGGGCGGCGGAGTTCGCGGTGCTGCGGGCGCTGGGCGCGCCGCGGCGGCAGCTCGCCCGGCTGGTGGCCGCGGAGCAGTCCCTGCTGATCGTGCTGGGCCTGCTGATCGGTGTCGGTGTCGGCACCGTCCTCACCCGTGCCGTCGTCCCCCTGATCGTCCTGACCGGCCAGGCCACCCAGCCGATCCCCGGTGTCCTGGTCCACCTCCCCCTCGACCGTGTCGCCACCCTCCTCACCGCCGTCGCCGCCGTCCCCGTCCTCATCGTGGGGGCGCTAGCCCTGCGCCGGGGGAACGAGGCGGGGGCCCTGCGGGTGCCGGGGGGTGAGTGAGATGCGCCGGAGGCCGTCCGAGTCCCCCGCCGGGTGGGCGCCGCCCGCGCGCCGTCGGCTCCCGCGTCAGCCGATCGCACGGTGCGGGGTCCGTCCTCACACACCGGACGGGCTGAATGCGCGGGTCCGACCGCACACCCCAGCCCCATGGGGGTACCCCCACTGGGGGAGGCCAAGGCGCGGGCACCGACCCCCGACCACCACCCGCACTCCCGCGCACCGTCGGCCCGCGCATCAGCCCATCGCACGGTGCGGGGTCCGTCCCCACACACCGGACGGGCTGAATACGCGGGTCCGACCCCACACCCCAGCCCCATGGGGGTACCCCCTCCGGGGGAGGCTGAGGCGCGGGCACCGACCCCCGACCACCACCCGCACTCCCGCGCACCGCCGGTCCGCGCATCAGCCCATCACACGGTGCGGGGTCCGTCCCCACACACCGGACGGGCTGAATACGCGGGTCCGACCCCACACCCCGGCCCCGTGGGGGTGCCCCCGCTGGGGAAGAGCGAGGCGCGGGGGCCCGGGGGCCGGCCCCCGGCCGCAGCCCGCACCGTGCGGAATCCCCCGCACCGTCGGCCCACTCGCCAACCGATCGCACCGTGCGGGATCGCCCGTCCCCAAACCCCGGACGGGCTGGACCTGCGGGTCCGACCGCACACCCCAGCCCCGCCCGACCTGCGCGGACGAGCCCAAGACCCAGCCCCGTGGGAGTTCCCCCTCCGGGGGAGAGCGAGGCGCGGGGGCCCGGGGGCCGGCCCCCGGCCGCAGCCCACACCGTGCGGAATTCCGCAGGCCGTCGGCTCCCGCGTCAACCGATCGCACGGTGCGGGGCCGGGGCCGGTGGTGGGGGCCGCCCCGCACCCCCCACCACCGGGCAGCGGGCCGTGACCTGGGCGTCACAACGGTTTCGATTCCGGCGGACGGTCCGCCGGGTGGTTTCGTGAGAACGAGGAGGCACGCGGCGTGAAGGCGGTCGCTCCCTGGGTCCGCACCCGGCTGCGCGCTGCGCCCGGCCCCACCGCGGCGACGGGCCTCCTGGTCCTCGTCACCGCGTTCCTGGCCACGGCGTTCCCCCGGGCGATGGACACATACGAGGGCGAGGGTCTGCGGCGGGAGATCCGTACGGCGGAGGCCGACGCCCGGACCGTCGGGCTGACGGTCGGCACCCCCACCGAGGGCACCCCGGCCGAACGGGTCGAGGGCCTGTCCGCCGAGCGGCTGGCCCAGCGGTACCGCACCGTCCTCCAGGGCATGCCGCAGCCGCTGCGGCCCGACCGGGAGCAGTCGTCGTACGGCGCGCGCACCGTCAAGCCCCACCCGGCGCTGGACGACTGGATTCCGCGGCTGGACGGCGGCGCGACGGTCTTCACCGCGTCCGCGCAGGCGGACCTCGCCCGGAACGCGAAGCTCCGCTCGGGGCGGCTGCCCGCGCCGACGCAGACCGGACCGGCCGCCCGTTCCGTCGAGGCCGTCGTGACCTCGGCGACGGCCAAAATCTTGAAGATCGAGGCCGGTTCGACGGTCCACCTGGAACGGAAGGGGAACGGGGCACCGCTCGCGGTCCGGGTGACCGGTGTGGTGGAGCCGCTGCGGCCGGACTCGGGCTACTGGGCGTACGAGCCAGTGCTGCGCGCCCCGGTCCAGCTCCGCACCTCCGGCGTCCCGCCGCTTCCGTACTGGCACGGCGCGCTGCTGCTGCCCCCGCAGGCCGCACCCGCGCTGCTGGGCCTCGGCCCGGACTCGGAGGCGTACTGGCGGATCGGTACCGACCCCGGCGGGCTCACCGCCGGGGACCGTTCCGCGCTGCGCTCCGCCGTGGCGTCGGTGGAGAGCGGCCCCGCGCTCAGCGCGCTGCGCGACACCGTCGATCCGGAACTCGCCGCCCAGTCCGGCCTGGACGGGGTGCTGATCCGCTACGACGACGCCCTGAAGGCGATCGGTCCGGTGGTCGCGGTCGCCGCGTTCGGCGCCGCGACGGTCATGGCCGTGGTGCTGCTGATGGCCGGGGGGCTGGCGGCGGCCCGGCGGCACAGCGAGCTGACGCTGCTGCGGTCCCGGGGCGGTTCGCTCACCGGGATCGCGGGACGGCTGCTCGCGGAGGTCGCCGTTCCGGCGTTGCCCGCCGCGGCGGCGGGCGCGGCCCTGGCCTGGCTGCTCGTCCCCGAGGGCCGGGCGCTGCCCGCGCTGCTCGCGGCGGGCGCGGTCGCGCTGACCGGGTGTGCCGCGCTGCCGCTGCGCGCCGTCGCGCTGCACCGCCGGGCCCGCCTGCACGGCGAACGGGACGATGTCGTCCGTGCCCGCCCCACCCGGCGCCGTACGGTCGTCGAACTGACCGTCCTGGTCCTGGCGGTGGCCTCCGCGTTCGCGCTGCGGCAGCGCGGCACCGGGGTGGACGGCGGTGTCGACCAGTTGATCAGCGCGGCTCCGGTGCTGGTGAGCACGGCGGCGGCGCTGCTGCTCGTCCGGCTGTACCCGCTGCCGCTGCGGCTGCTCGCGCTGCCCCTGGCCCGCGCCCGCGGCCTGCTCGGCTTTCTGGCGCTGGCCCGGGCGGGCCGCTCCCCCGCCACCACGGCGCTGCCGCTGCTGGCGCTGCTGGTGGCGCTGACGACCGCCGCGTTCGGCGGCTCGGTGCTGTCCGGTGTGGACGCGGCCCGGGACCGTGCGGCGCTGCTCGCGGTGGGCGCAGACGCCCAGATCGACGCGGGGGGCGAGGAGTTGCCCGAGGACGCGGCGCGGAAGGTGCGCGCCCTGGACGGGGTACGGGACGTGGTCGCCGTGCGCCGGGAGTTCGACCTCGATCTGCGGGACGGCGGCGGAACGGTCGTGACCCTGTTCGCGGTGGACTCGCAGGCGTACGCGCGGCTCGCCCGTGCCGTCGGGCAGGGCCCGTTCGACCCGGACGACCTCGTCACGGACTCCGGTGCGCTGCCCGCGCTGGTCTCGCCCGATGTGGCCGAGCGGCTGGGCCGCGCCCCGGCGCGGGTCAACACGCCCGACGGGCAGTTCGTGGTGCAGGTGCTGGGGGTGCGCGAGTCCCTGCCCGGCCTGGCGGGCGGCACGTTCGTCGTCGTCGACGCCAAGAGTCTGAACTGGCCGCTGGGCCCCACCACGCTGCTGGTCACCGGCGAGGGTCCGACGCGGTCCGAGCTGCGGGCGGCGGCGGGCGGCGCGGCGCTGGTGGAGCTGCGGAGCACCGAGCGGGCCGCGTTCACCGACGCGCCCGTGCACGGCGGGGCGGAGCGGATCTATGTCGCCGCGGCGGCGACGGGCGCGGGCTACGCCGTGATCGCCGTGCTGCTCTCGCTGCTGCGGGTGGCCCCCGAGCGCACCGCGCTGCTGGCGCGGCTGCGCACCATGGGGCTGACCCGGCGCCAGGGCCGCGGGCTGCTGGTTCTGGAGAATCTGCCGCAGACCCTGCCCGCCGGGGTGGGTGGCGCCCTGGTGGGCTGGGCGGCGATCACGCTGCTCGCCCCGGGCATCGATCTGACCGGTCTGGCCCTGGCCGGGCGGACGGTCCCGGACGCGCTGGGCCGGGTGGAGCTGCGGCCCGACCTCTGGAGTCTGCTGCTGCCCGCGCTGGCCGTGGTGGTGATCGCGGCGGGGGTGGCGGTGCTCCAGTCCTGGGCGGTCACCCGGCGTACGACAACGACCGAGCTGAGGGTGGGAGACACGCGATGACCGAGCCACTGGACCTGCGGGAGCTGGAGCGGCGGGCGGTGGCCGGGCGGGAGCGCCCGGGGTACGGCCACGACGCGTTGATCAGCTGTGACCGGCTGGTGCGCATCTTCACCACGGACGGGGTGGAGGTGCAGGCCCTCCAGGGTCTGGATCTGCTGGTGCGCGGGGGCGAGCTGCTGGCCCTGGTGGGCGCGTCCGGCAGCGGGAAGTCCACGTTGATGAACATCCTCGCGGGTCTCGACGAGCCGACGGCGGGCGCGGCCCGGGTGGCCGGGTGCGATCTGCTGGCGATGGGCGCGAAGGAGCGGCTGCGCTACCGGCGGGAGATCGTGGGTTTTGTCTGGCAGCAGACGGCCCGCAATCTGCTGCCGTATCTGACGGCGGCACAGAACGTGGCGCTGCCGATGCAGTTGCGCGGCCGGGCGGGCGGCGGGCGCCGGGCCCGGACCGAGCGGGTCGAGTCGCTGTTGCGGATGCTGGAGGTCGCGGAGTGCCGGGACCGCCGTCCGGCGCAGATGTCCGGGGGGCAGCAGCAGCGGGTGGCGATCGCGGTGGCGCTGGCGAACGAGCCGTCGGTGCTGCTGGCGGACGAGCCCACGGGTGAACTGGACTCGCACACGGCGGAGCAGATCTTCGCGGCGTTCCGTACCGCCAATGAGGAGCTGGGCACGACGATCGTGATCGTCACCCATGACCAGGCGGTGGCGTCCGAGGTGCGGCGCACGGTGGCGATCCGGGACGGCCGCACGTCCACGGAGATCCTGCGGCGCACGGAGGTGGACTCGACGACGGGGCAGGAGTCCCTGGTGGCGCGCGAGTACGCGATGCTGGACCGGGCCGGGCGGCTCCAGCTCCCCGCGGAGTACACCGAGGCGCTGGGGATGCGGGACCGGGTGCTGCTGGAGCTGGAGCCGGACCATATCGAGATCCGGCCGGACGACAGGGCGGCGGCGCCCGCCGGGGAGGCGGCCGGGGAGTGATCCGGTGGCGCGGCGCGGGCGGCGGTGTGTGCGGCCCGCCCGCACCGGGGCCCCCGGACCGCACGCGCGGACCGGAAGGCGTTCACGGCCCCGAGGACGGCCCCGGGGACGACGTCAGGGACCGGCGCCGGTGGCGCTCAGGGACGCGCCCGAGGGGTCACCCAGGGGGTTCAGGGGCGGCGGACCGAGAGCAGCTCCTCCAGCCGCTCCTCCATGGCCTGCGCGGCCACGAAGAGCAGCTCGTCACCGGCCTCCAGGGTCTCCTCGGGGCTGGGCGTGAGCACCCGGGACCCCCGGATGATCGTGACCAGGGTGGTGTCCGGCGGCCAGGCGACATCCCCGACCTGCGTGCCCCCGAGGCCGGACTCCGGCGGCAGGGTCAGCTCGACGAGGTTGGCGTCGCCGTGGCTGAAGCGCAGCAGCCGGACCAGGTCGCCGACGCTCACCGCCTCCTCCACCAGCGCCGACATCAACCGGGGGGTGGAGACGGCGACATCGACGCCCCACGCCTCGTTGAAGAGCCACTCGTTCTTGGGGTTGTTGACCCGGGCGACCACCCGGGGCACCCCGTACTCGGTCTTGGCGAGCAGGGAGACCACCAGGTTGACCTTGTCGTCGCCGGTGGCGGCGATGACCACATGGCAGCGCTGGAGCGCGGCCTCGTCCAGCGAGGTGATCTCGCAGGCGTCGGCGAGCAGCCACTCCGCCCGGGGCACCCGCTCCACCGAGATCGCCGTCGGCGCCTTGTCGACCAGCAGGACCTCGTGCCCGTTCTCCAGCAGCTCCCCGGCGATGGAACGGCCCACCGCGCCGGCGCCCGCGATAGCGACCCGCATCAGTGACCACCCTCCTCGGGGCCTTCCGCGAAGGCCGCCTCGACCTTCTCGATCTCGTCGGTCCGCATCATCACGTGGACCAGGTCGCCTTCCTGGAGCACGGTCTGCGAGGTGGGCAGGACCGCCTCGCCGAGCCGGGTGAGGAAGGCGACGCGCACCCCGGTCTCGTCCTGGAGCCTGCTGACCTTCTGGCCGATCCAGGCGGGCGAGGTGTGCACCTCGGCGAGCTGCACCGCGCCGCTGGGGTCGCGCCACAGGGGCTCGGCGCCGGACGGCAGCAGCCGGCGCAGCATCTGGTCGGCGGTCCAGCGGACGGTGGCGACGGTCGGGATGCCGAGCCGCTGGTAGACCTCGGCGCGCCGGGGGTCGTAGATCCGGGCGGCCACATTCTCGATGTTGAACATCTCGCGGGCCACCCGGGCGGCGATGATGTTGGAGTTGTCCCCGCTGCTGACGGCGGCGAAGGCCCCCGCCTCCTCGATGCCCGCTTCCCTCAGGGTGTCCTGGTCGAAGCCGACTCCGGTGACCCGGCGTCCGCCGAACGAGGACCCCAGTCGGCGGAAGGCCGTGGGGTCCTGGTCGATCACGGCGACCGTGTGCCCCTGTTGTTCCAGGGTCTGCGCGAGAGCGGCTCCCACTCGCCCGCATCCCATGATGACGATGTGCACGACCGTCCTTCCGGCTGCCACTCAGGCAATTCTTTGCACAGTATTTAACGGTGCTCTGGCTTAAAGGGTCTCAGACCTCGGCCCAAGCTACACATGCTTGGTACGCCTGGGACAGCGGGTATCAGGGGGAGCCCGAGATTCCGCCGGAGCGCGGGGGTGGTGGGTGGGCGCGCCCCTAAACGAACCCTTACGATCCTCTGCGTGTCCAAACTGACCGACCTGCCCAAACGGATTCTGATCGGCAGGGCGCTGCGCAGTGACCGGCTGGGTGAAACGCTGCTTCCGAAGCGCATCGCCCTGCCCGTCTTCGCCTCCGACCCGCTGTCCTCTGTGGCGTACGCGCCCGGTGAAGTACTTCTGGTGCTCTCGATCGCGGGCGCGGCGGCATACCAGTACAGCCCGTGGATCGCCCTGGCCGTGGTGGTGCTGATGTTCACGGTGGTCGCCTCGTACCGCCAGAACGTGCACGCCTATCCGAGCGGTGGCGGCGACTACGAGGTCGCGAACACCAATCTGGGGCCGAAGGCGGGTCTCACCGTGGCCAGCGCCCTGCTCGTCGACTATGTACTGACCGTGGCCGTCTCGATCTCCTCCGGAGTCGAGAACCTGGGCTCCGCGGTGCCGTTCGTGGTCGAGAACAAGGTGCTGTGCGCGGTGGCGATCATTGTGCTGCTGACGCTGATGAATCTGCGCGGAGTCAGGGAATCGGGCAAGCTCTTCGCGATTCCGACCTATGTCTTTGTCGCGAGTGTCTTCGCCATGATCCTCTGGGGTGCCTACCAGGGACTGGTACTGGACACCACGATGAAGGCGCCGACCGCCGATTTCGACATCAAGGCGGAGGAGGCGGGGCTCGCGGGATTCGCGCTGGTCTTTCTGCTGCTGCGCGCCTTCTCCTCGGGATGTGCCGCGCTCACCGGTGTCGAGGCGATCAGCAATGGCGTTCCCGCGTTCCGCAAGCCGAAGTCGAAGAACGCGGCGAGCACGCTGGCGCTCATGGGGCTGCTCGCGGTGACGATGTTCTGCGGGATCATCGGACTGGCACTGGCCACCGATGTGAAGATGGCCGAGGACCCGGCGCACGAGCTGCTCAAGAACGGGGTCCCGGTCGGCGACGGCTATGTGCAGAACCCGGTGATCTCGCAGGTCGCCGCCGCCGTCTTCGGTGACGGCACCTTCTTCTTCGTGCTGCTGGCCGCGGCCACCGCGCTCGTGCTCTTTCTGGCCGCGAACACCGCGTACAACGGATTTCCGCTGCTCGGCTCGATACTGGCGCAGGACCGTTATCTGCCGCGCCAGCTCCACACCCGGGGCGACCGGCTCGCGTTCTCCAACGGCATTGTGGTGCTGTCGGGCGCCGCGGCGCTGCTGGTATGGGTCTACGGCGCGGATTCCACCAAACTGATCCAGCTCTACATCGTCGGTGTCTTCGTCTCCTTCACCCTGAGCCAGACCGGCATGGTGCGGCACTGGAACCGCCATCTGCGGACCGAGAAGAATCCCGCCAAGCGGCGCCATATGATCCGTTCCCGCGCGATCAACGCGTTCGGCGCCTTCTTCACCGGACTGGTCCTGGTGGTCGTTCTCGCCACCAAGTTCACCCATGGGGCGTGGGTGGCCCTGCTGGGCATGGTGATCTTCTACGCGGTGATGAGCGCGATCCGCCGCCACTACGACCGGGTGGCCGAGGAGATCTCCGCCCCCGACGAGCCGAGCGACGACAGCGTCCGGCCCTCCCGGGTGCACGCGATCGTGCTGGTCTCCAAGGTCCACCGGCCGACCCTGCGGGCACTGGCGTACGCCAAGCTGATGCGGGTGGACAAGCTGGAGGCGCTCTCCATCAATGTCGACCCGTCGGAGACCAAGGCGCTGCGGGCGGAGTGGGAGCGGCGCGGGATCAATGTGCCGCTGAAGATCCTGGACTCGCCCTACCGGGAGATCACCCGGCCGGTGGTCGACTATGTGAAGGGGCTGCGCCGGGAGAGTCCGCGCGACGTGGTGAGCGTGGTGATCCCGGAGTACGTGGTGGGGCACTGGTACGAGCATCTGCTGCACAACCAGAGCGCGCTGCGGCTCAAGGGGCGGCTGCTGTTCACCCCCGGGGTGATGGTGACCTCCGTCCCCTATCAGCTCGTCTCCTCCGAGAAGGCCCGCAAGCGGGCCCGCAAGCGCCAGAACTGGGTGGCGCCGGGGTCGGTGCGGCGGGGTCTGGTGGACGAGCGTCCCCGGGACCGGGAGCCCGCCGGGGAGTGAGGGCCGGGTCCCGCCCCGCCCGGAAGCAGCCCGGGTCCCGCCCCGCCAGGGGCCGGAGCCGCCGGGGAGTGGGGGCCCGGCGGGGAACGTAGACTGGTGGGCTGATCCCCTTGCTGGTCCCAGCAGCGGCCCCACCCCGACGTACGGAGTCACCCCACCATGCAGAACGCGTCCGCTTCCGCCCCGGTCTCCCTGATCGGGCAGGAGTACGAGGTGACGGTGGGCCCCGTCGCCCACGGCGGGCACTGCATCGCCCGGACCGAGGAGGGCCGGGTGCTCTTCGTCCGGCACACCCTGCCCGGGGAGCGGGTGATCGCCCGGATCACCGAGGGCGACGACGACTCCCGTTTCCTGCGGGCCGACGCGGTGCGGATCGTCGAGGCCGCGAAGGACCGGATCGAGGCCCCCTGCCCCTTCTCCGGCCCCGGCCGGTGCGGCGGCTGC
The DNA here is from genome assembly GCF_005519465.1 of Streptomyces clavuligerus. NCBI lineage: Bacteria > Bacillati > Actinomycetota > Actinomycetes > Kitasatosporales > Streptomycetaceae > Streptomyces > Streptomyces clavuligerus. The sequence goes on from NZ_CP027858.1 coordinate 1,162,410, forward strand.
GACTGGCAGCATGTGAAGCCGGGCGTCCAGCGCCGTTTCAAGGGCGAGGTGATCGCCGAGCAGCTCCGGCGGCTGGCCGGGCTCACCCCCGAGGAGGCCGGGTGGGACGGGACCGTCGTCCCCGCCCCCGGGGACAAGCTGCCCGCCGGTGAGGTGCCCGCGTGGCGCACCCGGGTGCAGTACGCGATCGACGCGGAGGGCCGCGCGGGGCTGCGCAAGCACCGTTCGCACGAGGTGGAGCCCGTCGACCACTGCATGATCGCGGCGCCCGGCGTCAGCGAGCTGGGCGTCGAGCGGCGGACCTGGCCGCAGCTCGCGAGCGTCGAGGCGATCGCGGCCACCGGCTCCGGCGACCGCCAGGTCGTCCTCACCCCCGTTCCCGGCGGCCGGCTCCCCCTGGTCGAGCTGGACAAGCCGGTCTCGGTCCTCCGCGTCGACGAGCGCGACGACTCGGTGCACCGCGTCCACGGCCGCGGCTTCGTCCGGGAGCGCGCGGACGGCCGTACCTACCGCGTCGGCGCAGGCGGCTTCTGGCAGGTCCACCCGCAGGCCGCGGACACCCTGGTGAAGGCTGTGATGCAGGGCCTGATGCCCCGCAAGGGCGAGACCGCCCTCGACCTCTACTGCGGCGTCGGCCTCTTCGCGGGCGCCATCGCCGAACGCGTCGGCGACGAGGGCGCCGTCCTCGGCATCGAGTCCTCCAAGCGCGCCGTCGAGGACGCCCGCCACAACCTCCGCGACCTGGAGCGCGTCCGCATCGAACAGGGCAAGGTCGAACAGGTGCTCCCCCGCACCCGGATCACCTCCACCGACCTGATCGTCCTCGACCCCCCGCGCGCCGGCGCCGGCAAGCGCACCGTCACCCACCTCGCCTCCCTCGCCGCCCGCCGCATCGCCTACGTCGCCTGCGACCCCGCCGCCCTCGCCCGCGACCTGGGCTACTTCCGCGAGGCGGGATACCGGCCGCGGACGCTGCGGGCGTTCGACCTCTTCCCGATGACGCACCACGTGGAGTGCGTGGCGATCCTGGAGCCGGTGAAGCCGGAGAAGACGGACGCCTGACCGGTACCGCCACAGGCCCGGCCCGTGCTCAGCCGGCCGCCCCGGTACGGGCGGGCCGGCCCGGGGTGGTGCCCACGATCCGCTTGACGTGGCGGGCGAGGTGCGACCGGTCGTCGAGGCCCGCGGAGGTCGCTGCCTCTGGCGGCGGCTGTCCGTCGGGGAGCAGGGCGGCGGGCCGGGCCGACGCGGCGGGATGTCACGTGCTGGTGGGGTGCGGCGCTGAAGGCGCGGACGAGGTGTGCCGGGTGGGCGTGGAGGAGACGGGCGCCCCCGCGCGGCGGCCGGTGCCCTACCGCCGCGGAGTGATGAAGGTACCGTTCACGACGTATCCGTCCAGCCCGTGGAGTTCGCCGTACGCCATCAGTTCGCTGCTGCGGTTGATGAATCCGCGTCCCGAATAATTGAGCGAGGTATTGCAGAGGACGCTGAATCCGGTCAGTTCACCGAAGGCGGTCAGCAGCTTGGCCATGTCCGGGTTCGCCTTCGGGTCGACGGTCTGGGTGCGGGCCGTTCCGTCGATGTGTGTCACCGCTCGCAGTTCGCTCGTCCCGACCTGGCTGAAGTAGAGCATGTAGGGATCGGGGACCCCGCCGCCGAACCAGCGGCCCGCGTCCTGTTCCAGGCAGATCGGGGCGATGGGGCGGTAGCTCTCGCGTTGCTTGATCTTGTTGAGCCTGACGGTTGTCTCCACGGTGAAGGGGGCGGCCAGGATCGAACGGTTGCCGAGTGCGCGGGGGCCGACCTCCCAGCGGCCCTGTGCCCAGCCGATGATGTTTCCGTCGCGGAGATAGCGGGCGACCTCGTCGTAGCGCACCGGGCGGATGTCGTAGCGCTGCGGGTCGAACTCCATGTCCTCGACGAATTCGCCGCCCGCGTAGACGTCCCAGTCCAGATCGGCCGAGCCGGTGTAGAAGTGCTGGGCGTCGATGGCGGTCCCGATCGCGGAGCCGCTGTCGTTGGGGCACGGCGGGACGAAGACCGCGGGGAAGAGCCCGCACTCGCGCCAGCGGCGGTTCCACTCGCAGTTGAGGCCGCAGCCGCCGGAGATGAGCAGCGGGAGGCCCTCCGTCAGATGCTCCCGGGCGTAGGAGTGGAACCGTTCGAAGATGGCGTCCGACAGGCGGGCGGCGAGGCTCTTGTACGCGGATGACTCCACGCCGATGTTGTAGAAGGGGGAGTCGGTCATCCGGTCCTTCAGGCTGCCGGTGATGACCTCCTTCTGACCGAGGATGATGTCGATGGCCTCCTGTTCCACCGGAGTCGCCGGCCGGTCCTCGGCGAATCCGGCCAGGGCCATCTGCTTGCCCGCGTCCTGGAAGCGGACGAATTCCTGTTGCGCGCTGAACTTCGGGTCCGCGAGCGCGAAGCCGTAGGAGTACTTGTTGCCCGGGTAGTTGAGCACCTCTTTGAGATGGGTCACCCTGCCGTGCTCGTCGATGCGGTAGAACGAGCCGATGTTCCCCTCCCACACCAGGCTGTAGAAGGGCTGGTCGCGGCGGAGCGCCGACATCCCGTAGGAGGTCATGATGTGGGATCGCTCATGGGTGGAGGAGAAGGCGCGCACGGCCTTCCCGAAGAACCGGCCCGCCTCGTCCGATATCGCGGACTCGCCCACTCCGTAGTACCCGGCGCGCGAGGGCTGGTCGGTGGCCTGGGTCCCTTTGATCCAGCCGCTCATGGCGACGACGTCCGGCTGTTTTCCGAGCCGGTCCGCCGCCACGGCGAACACCTCGGCGGTCAGGCCGCTGTAGCGGAGGAACGAGTCCTTCTCGGCCTCCAGGGAGAAGAGCAGCTTGCCGTCCTCGACGGCCGCGATCGCCCCGTCATGGCCTTCCTTGAGGGAAAGAATCAGCATGGTGGTCCGTTTCTCTGGGGGTTTCCGACCCGCGGACGGATGGACGCCGGAGTCAGACGGGGTCGGGGGCGGGGTCCGGGTCGAGGGCGGCGCCGGACGGGGCGGAGAGGGCTTCCACGGCGAGCCGGTGCAACCGCGGGTTGGCGCAGAGGGCGCCGGTGCCGCCCTGGGGCGAGGCGCCCAGGAGGTCGGTACAGACACCCCCGGCCTCCTCCACGAGGATCTGCACCGCGGTGATGTCCCAGGGGTTCACGACCGGTTCGGCCGCGATGTCGAGCGTTCCCTCGGCGACCATGCAGTGCTGGAGGAAGTCCCCGAAGGCGCGGTCCTCCCAGCACGCTTCGGCCAGGCGCAGATACGCCTCCCGTGAGTGGAAGACGTCCCAGGTGCGGGTACTGGTGGTGGACAGATAGGCATGGGCGAGGCGGGTGGTGCCGGAGACCCGCAGGGGCACGGGGTCGCGGTCGGGCGACCCGCGCCGCAGCCAGGCGCCCCGTTCGGCCGCCGCCCACCAGCGGCTGTGCAGGGCGGGGGCGCTGATCACACCGACGGTGGGACGGCCGCCCTCCAGCAGGGCGATCAGGGTGGCCCAGACCGGTACCCCGCGCAGAAAGTTCTTGGTGCCGTCGATGGGGTCGACCATCCAGGTGCGCCCGGCCGTGGCGGAGCCGCCGGTCTCCTCCCCGGCGAAGGCGTCGTCCGGGCGGGCTGATCCCAGTGCCTCGCGTACGGCCGCTTCGACGGCGGTGTCCGCGTCGGTCACGGGCGTACGGTCCGGCTTCTCCTCGACGCGCAGATCGCGGGCGCGGAAGCGGCGGCTGGTGATGCCGTCGGCGATATCGGCGAGTCGCAGGGCCAGTTCGAGATCGGACTGTTGTGACATGGGGCGCCTCACTGCACACAGGGTGGGTTCGGGGGTGGGGGCGGGGCCCCGGCGGTCCGGGCGGAGCGCCGGGGGCCGCCGGATCACTTCGGGTGCAGTTCGAGCATGTAGTACTCCATGACACGTACTTCCTCGATCCGGCGTACGCTGCGCAGCAGTTCGACCCGCAGGCCCGTTTGCTCGGCGACGGCGTCGAGGCGTTCGCGGTCCCCGAGGTCGGCCGTGCCCAGCAGCAGTCTGCCGCCGTCGGCCAGATGCTCATGGGCTCCGGCGAGATACCGGGCCTGGCCCCGGTAGCCCGGGTCGAAGACGGCGGTGTGCAGATCGGTGGAGAGCGCGTAGCCGTCCTCCACATAGGTCCAGGGCACGTTCCAGAAGATCGTGTCGAAGCGGTCCGTGGGCGCAAGCGCCGTGTACATGTCGCTGTGGAGGGCGCGTACCCGGTCGCTCACACCGTGCCGCTCGGCGTTGGCGACCGTGTTGGCAATGGCCTTCTCGTTGATGTCGAGCGCGGTGACGGAGGTGCAGCCGCTGAGCGCGGCCGTCACGGCGATGACGCCCGTACCGCAGCCGACCTCCAGGAACGAGCCGCCCTCGGGGTAGGGCACCATCGAGGCCAGCACCTCGGTGGCGGCGCTCAGGGTGCTGGGCCAGACACCCCGGTGCAGGCTCCACTCCCGTCCCAGCAGGGTGAAGGAGTCCGGCAGGTCGTCACCGACGAGGGCGTGCCGGAGGGTCCGGGCCACGGTCTCGGGGTCTTCCTTGAACGTCATGGTCACGTCCTCTTCGGTGGGGTCGGTCATCGGGACGGGTCAAACGGGTGGGACGGGTCGGCCGCGTACCGCGCGAGCGCTCCGCGGTGACGGCCGATCTTGCGGAAGGCTTCGGCGTACTGGTCGATGAGTGTTCTGTCCCCGGGCCAGTCGGTGAAGGTGGGCAGGGACAGCGCGTGCCGTTCGACGTGCTCGGCGTGCGATCCGGCCTGGGGCGCGACGCCTTTCTTCGGTGTTCCGGGGAAGAGGGGGTTCTCCGGGCGGGCGTAGAGCGGCAGGGTCGACAGCCGGGGGCCGGAGGGGGCGCCCACCTCCATGCCTTCGGCGCGCAGTGCCTCGATGAGCACGGAGCGCGGGACGCCGCCCAGCGCCTCGGGCCGGTAGAGCGGTTTGTAGCCGTACCAGGCGCCCATGTCGACGTGGTCGGCGATGTGCACCGGCTCCAGATAGTCCACGTCGGCGAGGTGTTCGCCGAGGTGGCGCAGACAGCGGTGCCGGGCCTCCTTGCGGGCCGGGAACGCCGCGAGCGCGTGCCGGGCGACGATGGCGTTGAACGGGGACATGCGCAGCTTGAGCCCGAAGCCGGTGACCCAGTGGGCCCGCAGGTCCTCGTCGAGGACGCTGTCCCGGGAGCGGTCCCGGTAGTGCCCAAGGAGTGTGGCGCGGTCGTGGACCTGGGGGTCGCTGGTGACGAGGATGCCGCCCTCCCCCGCGTAGACGGCCTTGTTGGCCTGGAGGGAGAAGACCGCGGCGTCGCCGAAGGTGCCGACGGGCCTGCCCTTGTACCGGCTGCCATGGGCGTGGGAGCAGTCCTCCAGGACGCGCAGCCCGTGCCGCTCGGCGATCCGCAGGATCTCGTCCATGTCGCAGGGGTGGCCCCACTGGTGGACGACGGTGACGACCTTGGTGTGCTCGGTGATCGCGGCTTGGAGCGCCTTGGGGTCCAGGCCGCGGGTGTCGGGGTCGATGTCGGCGAGGACCACATCGCCGCGGAGCGCGAAGACGGGGCTCAGCGCCGCGTGGTAGGTGAGCGCCGGTCCCACGACGTCCACGCCGTCCCGCACCCCGAGGGCGAAGTAGGCGGCGAGGAGGGCGCTGGTGCCGGAGTTGAAGGTGACCGCGAAGCGGGCTCCGCCGTCGAGGAAGGCGAGGAAGTCGGCCTCAAGCCGGCCGATGGGACCGCTGTTGCCCTTGATGGAGATGTCGGTGTTCCGCTGCTCGGCCAGTTCGGACAGCTCCGCCCGGTCGGCGGGGGGCGGCCAGACCTCGTGTGGCAGGGGCTGTTCGATGGCGGGTGCTCCTCCGAGGAGGGCGAGGCGTTCGGCGGTGGTCATGTGTCCTTCCGGTATGGGGCGGTGGGGCCGCGGGGTCAGGCACACCGGTCGGCGAGCGCGTTCCGCTCCGGTGACCGGTCCCGGTAGATCCCGTCGATCGTGCGGACGGCGGCGAGTTGGCGCCGGAAGTGCTCCTGCCGGTAGGAGCGGTCGTCCAGATGCCCCAGATGGTGGGCGATCATCGACCGCACGGCGTCGGTCTTGGGGCCTTCCCAGACATAGCGCTCCAGCGGCAGCCCGCCGACGGAGTGCAGGGTGGCGGCCCCGGGGGTGACGTTCAACGCGCCTTCGGTGCCGAGCACGCAGAGGTGTTCGGTCTTCTCGTGGTGGTGGCGCGATATCCGCAGGGAGCCCACCAGACCCGTTGAGGGATAGCTGCACATGAGGCCGACGAGATCCTCCAGTCGGCGATCCCGCGTCTCCCGGTATTGGTGCACGAAGGCGGAGTGCACCCGTAAGGGTTCGGGTTCGGGGAACATTCCGCTGAGTACGTCGATGAGGTGGTAGCCCATGTCGAGGAGCACCCCGCCCATCGCCTGCTCCCGGGAGGCGCGCCACCCCGTCGTCGGATGGGCCAGGTTGAAGTGGTAGTCGTAGGAGAACCAGTAGGGATCCCCGATCCGCGCGAGGTTCTCCCGGGCGAACCGGAACACGGGGTTGAAGTTCCGTTGCAGCAGGGTGAGGACGCCGCGGTCGGCGCGTTGTGCCTGGTGTATCAGTTGCCGGGCTTCGTGCTCGGTGACGGCGAACGGCTTCTCCTTGACGACATGGCTGCCGTGTGCCAGGAGTTGTGAGCAGACCGGGAAGTGCTCGTTGTGCGGGACGGTGACCACCGCGGCGTCGAAGTCGACTTTCGCGAGTGCTTCACCGAGGACATCGTAATGGGGGAATCCCCACTCGTCGGCGAGTGACGTTGCCGCGGGGGCGGGGTCGACACCGGCGACGACATCCGCGGTCTCCCGCACGATCGGCAGATACTCTTTTCCTTGGTGCCCGGCGAATCCGACCATCAGTACTCGCGGTCGCGGACGCGCGTTCTTCAACCCGTCACTGGGCATGCGAAATATCCTCTCGCGCAGGATTGTTTGAGGATGGCGCGGGCGGCCGGGAAAGTTCGTCGAGATCCGGATCGGGCTCTTGGCGCGGACGGCTCAGGGAGTTCTGTTTCTCTTCCCTGCGGCATCGGCGAGCCAGCTGTGTGCCGCGGTCACGACGTCCTTGATGAAGGTGCTTCCGCTGCGCTGCGCGTTCTCGTCGAGCAACGAGAGTCCGTCGGCCGCTATCCAGGCGAACTCGGTGTGCTTGTCCCGTTCGAGTTCCGGCGACGAGAGGTCGCCGTCCACCTCGACGACATAGTCCGACTCGATGTGCCGGAGTCCGTCCGCCGTCCACTCCTCGTGCGCCACCCGGGCGAGAACGCGGCGCAGCCGCCACCCGGTCTCCTCCGCTATTTCCCGGCGGAGTGCCTCCTGGGGGGATTCCCCCTCTTCCACGGCTCCGCCGACGACGTCCCAGCACTCGGGGAAGAGACGCCTGTCGGCCGAGCGCCGCTGGACGAAGATCCGGTCGTGCGGGTCGCGGATCAGCGCGCCCACCACCTGCCGGGGTTCGGGCACCTCGGTCGCCCCGGCCACGTCAGCCGTTCACCGGATGCCGACCACGCCTGAAGCCGTATGTCTTCTTTCACGGAACCAGCCGACCATTCTTCCCTCATTTCACCGGCACACAGAACTCGCATGCATGATGCATCGGGCAAAATTCGCGCAGAGTCGAACAGCATGAACAGCAACGTCGACGCGGTCCGGATTCCCATCGGATCGCGATGATTGTCGGGCCTACGTTTCCACCCTGAACATTACCTGGGCAGCCCCGGATGAACAGGAGTTCGCACCAGGGCTTCGGACGCCTCAACTCATCCTTGACAGAAAGCCACATCACATGCTGACGCATATGCCACGACAGGTGCCGGGTGTCCGATCGGGCACGAACACCCGGGCGACCTGCGCCGATCCATGCGCGCCGACGGCTCGCCCTGCCCGTTTCACGGACGACGGGACTTCTCGTCGCCCTGCCCCTGAGCGACCACTTTCCGCCACGGCCGATCGTTTCGCGAGGGAATATGTTGGCCAGATTGGCCGCCCCATCATGGCTCAATGGTGTCGCTCGGTGACTGACTGGCCCGCGCTCCTCCCGGCGGCGGCCCGGGGACGGGCCCTCCGTTCACGGGCGGCGGGCGACCAGGAAGACATAGCCGACCTGCGGGAGCGCGCCGAACAGGGGCAGGGAGCGGGTGGAGTTGAAGAACTCGTAGTGGGGGTCGTCGGCGGAGGGGGCGACATCGGCGAAGGCATCGGCGAACGCCTGATAGGTGCGCCGGACGTGCTCCCCGATGTCGGTGAACTCCACCACCTCCAGACCGGCGCGGTCGAGGGCGGTGCGCAACTCCTCCGGTTCGGGCAGCGCGGGGGACTGGAACGCCCGGCTCGTCCGGCGGACGATCTCCGCGGCCTCCCCGGTCACCGGCGACCGGACCAGCACATCGGTGATGACCAGCGGGCTGCCGGGGCGCAGGGTCCGGGCGATCTCGGTGAGGGCGGCGGTCCGGTCGCCGATGTGCATCATGGACTCGATCGCCCAGGCACCGTCGAAGGATTCCGCCGCGAAGGGCAGCGCGCGGGCGTCCGCGTACCGGAAGTCCACCCGGTCGGCGAGCGCGGCGGCTTCCGCCCGGGTGCGGGCGAGTTCGATGTCCTGGTCGCTCACCGAGACACCCGACACCTGGGCGCCGGTGGCCCGGGCGATCCGCAGGGCGGGCCGCCCGGTTCCGCAGCCGACGTCCAGCAGACGGTGACCGGGCGCGGCGGCCAGCCGCTCCGCCACCAGGTCGGTGAGCCGGTCGGTGGCCTGGTTGAGCGAGCGGTCGTCCGCGGCGCTGTCCCAGTAGCCGACGTGGATGTTCCCGTCGACGTCGGCGCCGACGGCGCCGTCCACGGTCTCGGTGTGTTCGTCATGGAGCCGGTCGGCGTCCGGTGACGACGGGGCGGTGCGGTGCGCGGACGGGTCGTTGGTCATCGAGGTCTCCCGGGCGTGAGGGTGTGTCAGCGGGTGACGCGTGCGGCGGCGGAGGGACCCGGCTGCCGCATGGTGCCGAGTGAGCGGTCAGGGGCTTCCCGGACGGACGCGTCGTCCTGGTCCGGGTGGACGACCGTGGGCACGGGGGCGTGCGGCTGGGCGGAGGGGCACCGTGCGTCCGCCGTCCGCCGCAGGGGGCTCCGGTGGGAGTCGGCGACGGTGCGCATGCCCCCGGCGGTCATCCTCGCCGTTCCGATGAGGGCTCCGCCGAGCGGTCCACCGCCCTGCCGGGGCCGGGCGGAATGCCCTGGAGGCGTCTGCCGTGGGGCCTCTCCGGGCGGTGTCGGACGGTGACGGTGGACATCGAGCGACCATTGTCCTGGAGGACATGGGCTCCGTCCAGGGTGCCCCGAGGGGGAGCCGGTCGGAACGGGGGTGTGCCGCGGGGCCCCCCGTGCCGTCCGGCGGACCCCGGCGGTCGGGGCGTGGCGCTCGTCCTCGGCCGAGCGGCCCGGAACACCGGCCGGTCGCCGGGCGGCTCCAGACGCAGCCCGTGGACGGGCGGCCGTCGACGGGCGGCCGGACAGCGTCCGTAGTGGACGGCGGGCGAGCGGGACGCCCTACCGGTCGTCGCCGGTGGGCGGCTCGGCGGCGTCCCCGCGAGGAGAGAAGGCCCGCCCGGGCGGCGCGGGTCGCCCTTCTGGAGCCGCTCGGCACCCGTGTCCGCAGCCGTCGATAACCTGACAGTCGGTGTGCGTCCGCACACCGGTGAGAAGGGGGTCAGGGGACATGAGCACCATCGACGCGGGCCCGGTCGGCCACCGCGTTTCCATCGTGGACGAGGACCCGCTGCGGGCCCGGAAGGAAGCGCGCGAGCTGCTCGCGGCGCTCGCCCCCGCGGAGCCGCGGGCGGCGCTCGTCCTGCCCGGCCGGACCGCGGGAAGCGGCGGCGACAAGGGCGGGTCAGTCACGGATCTGATCGGAGTGGTGTTCAGCGGAGGGGCCCTCGCTGCCGCGGGTGTCCAGATCTGGCTGGCCCGGGTACCGCAGCGGACGGTCGTCGTGACCCGGTCCGACGGGGCGACGCTGCGCATCACGGGCAGGGAGGCCCGTGCCGACGAGGAACGGATCGAACGCTTCCTCCGGGGCGCCCCCGACCCGGCCGACACGGACGGGCCGGACGGGCCGGACACGAACGGACCGGACGCGGCGTGAGCGAGAACGACCGGTACGCCATGCTCGTCGGCGTCTCCACGTACGACAGCGACCACTATCACGACCTCCCGCCCGTACGGGCCGACCTGCACTACATGCAGGCGGTGCTGGAGAGCACCGAGATCGGGATGTACAACGAGTGCGCGATGGTGCCCGAGCCGACCCGGGCCGAGATGCTGCACGCCATCGAGGAGTTCCTGGAGGCACGGCAGCCCAGTGAGACCGCCCTGCTCTACTTCAGCGGGCACGGGGAGTTCTGCGAGGCCGACGGTCAGTTGTACTTCCTCACCCGGGACGCCGACCCGGAGGACCTGCCGGGCACCGCCGTGCCCGCCGAGTTCCTGGAGCGGATGCTCCAGTCCTGCCGGGCCTCCTCCAAGGTCGTCCTGCTGGACTGCTGTTCCAGCGGCTCCGTCGTCCAGGGCTGGACCGCCAAGGGCGGCACGGACCCGGGCGAGCGGTCCGCGCCCAGCACCCTGCTGAGGCCCACCGGCGTGTACTTCATCACCGCGTCCGACGCGCTCCAGGCGGCCTCGGCGATGGCGCCCGCGGGATCGACCCTCGGCACCTCCCGTTTCACGGGGGAGATCGTGGAGGGGCTGCGGAACGGGCGGATCAAGGACAGCGGATGGATCACCCCGGACGACCTCTTCGAGTATCTGACCGCCCAGATGGTGCGCAAGGGGGTGCCGCAGGAGCAGCGGCCGACCAAGTCCACGATCCGGGCGACGCACTCCCTGCCCCTGGCACGCTCCGTGGCCCGGTCCGTGCATCTGCCCGACCCGCCGCACGAAGAGGCCGGGACCGCCCGCCCCGCCGCCCTGCTCAGCGCCCGTCTGCTGGCCGAGCAGGACGCCCGCGACGGCGTCGACCCGCAGCGGCTCCTGCGGTACTACGCCCGCTGTCTGGGCGCCCAGGCGATGTCCGGCATGCTGCCCGACCGGGACAACGGCCGCGACTCCGCGTACTTCCTGCTGGGCCAGGGGGCGGAGACCGTGCAGTCCGGCCTCGGCCCCGGGCTGCCCGCGCCCGGGCGACTGCGCGCGCCGGAGAACACCGCGGAGCAGCCGGACCGGCCGGGCCTCCAGGAGTACTGGTACGGATATCCGGCCGTGACACTGCCCGAGCGCGGCGGGAACGGCCGCCGACGGGCCGCGGTGCGCATCGCGCCGCTGCTGATCCAGCCGATGGAACTCATCCCTGATGAGAACGGCCGCGGCAGGCTGCGGTCCAGTGGGGTCCCGGCCCTGCACACGGGTGTGGTGACGGAACTGCTCGCGGACGACGCCGCCGCCGAACTGCTCGCCGACTGGCAGCCGACCTGGCAGGAGGGCAACGGGGCCCAGATGGTCAAGGCCGTACGGGAGCTGTTGACGCGGCTGGGGCTGTCGGAGCTGGAGCCGCTCGACCTGTCCGCGCTGAACGAGCGGTCCGCGATGGACTCGCTGCGGTCCGGAGCGCACAACGCCGCCGTCCTGCTGACGCCCTCGGGCCTGGAACGGCACGCGACCGAAGCGCTCGTGGACAATCTGCTCCAGATGTCCGCACGCACCGGGCAGATCCCCGGTACGGCACTGCACGCGCTCCTGACCGGCGACGGCGGCGATCAGGCGGACCCGCCGCCGGTGGTGGTGGCTCCGGGGCCCTGCAACGAGAGCCAGGAACAGGTGGTCGTCTCGGCGATGACCCGGCCGCTCACGGTCTCGACGGGACCACCCGGCACCGGGAAGAGCGAGGTGGTGACCGCGGTGGTCACCACGGCGGTCGCCGCCGGGCAGTCGGTGCTCGTCGCGTCGACGAACAACGAGGCCGTGGATGTGGTGGCCGAGCGCTGCGACGCGATCTCACCGGGGCTGCTCATGCGGACGGGCAACGCCGCCGCGCGGGAGCGTGAGGCCGCGAAGCTGGAGGGGCTGCTGACCCGGCCAGCCGAGGCGCCCGGCCGCAGTTCGGAGACCGTCGCCGGTGAGGTGCGCGCCCTGCGCACCCGGGCCGAGGCGCTGCGCGCGACAGCGGCACACCTGGTCGAGGAGGAGACACGGCTTCTGGAGCTGCTGCGGGAGAGGGACCGGCGGTCAAAGGAGCTCGGGCTGCCGGCCGGCCTCCTCGCGGAGGTCTGGGCCGACGGCGCGGTCACAGCCCTCGCCCGGTGGGAGGAGCGGGCCCGGAGGGCCGCCGGTGCCGGCCGGTTCGCCTTCGGCAGGTGGCGCAGGGAGCGGGCGCTGTCGGCCCTCGTCGCGTCCACGGCGGGCACCCCGGCGGCCCCCTGGCCCGCCTGGGCGGCACAGCGGCCCGCCCCGTCCGAGCTGCTGCTCGCCCTGGCGGAGGCCGTGGCGGTGGAGCGGTCCGTACGGGAACTCGTACCGGAGTGCCTCGACCGGGACGAGGAGGGGCTGAGGCGGGCGCGTCTGGAGAGTGCCGCCGGGCTGTCGGGGGCATCCGGTGAGCTGTCCAGGGCGGTGGCCGCCGAGGCCATGGTGCGCGGCCGTTCGCTGATGAACCAGCGGCTCCAGACGCTGCGGCAGCGCTTCGGTGTTCAGAAGAGCCAGCGGAATCTGATGGCGCACGTGAAGGGGTGGGCCATCAGCACCCACTCGGTGCGTCAGCTCGAACTGGCCCCGAAACTCTTCGACCTGGTCGTGATCGACGAGGCGAGCCAGTGCTCCATTCCCTCGGTGCTGCCCCTGCTGTTCCGGGCGGAGCGGGCTCTGATCATCGGTGATCCCATGCAGCTCGGACACATTCCGGGGATCACCGCACAGCAGGAGCGGCAGGCACGTGAGCAGTCGGGACTGAGCGCGGCGCTGCTGGAGGATCACCGGCTCGCCTACCATGTGCACTCCTCCTATCAGGCTGCCGCACAGCACGGTGAAGCGGCGCTGCTGCTCGATGAGCACTACCGGTGCCATCCGGCGATCGCGGATGTGGTCAACGGCTACTGCTACGCGGGCCAGTTGCAGGTACTGACCGATGTCCGCAGGCAGGCCCCGGCCGTCGATCCGGCGGGAGCGATGGACCCGGCCCCGGTGCTGGGGTGGGTGGACGTACCGCACGGCGAGTCCGTGCCGGGCTCCGACGGCCGGTCCTGGCGCAACGCGGAGGAGGCCCGGCGGGTGCGGGCCACCGTGGACGAGCTGCTCGCGCGGCTGCCCGAGCAGGCGACCGTCGGGGTGGTCACACCGTTCCGCGGCCAGAAGCAGGAGCTGGCCCGCGTATGGGCCGACGACAGCCGGGTACGGGTCGGCACCGTGCACGCGTTCCAGGGCGGGCAGCGCGATGTGATGGTGCTGAGCCCGGTGGCCACGGAGAACACCCCGCCCCGTACGACGCACTGGGTGGCGAGCCAGGTCAATCTGTGGAACGTGGCCGTCACCCGGGCCAGGTCGCAGTTGATCACCGTGGGGAGCCATGCTTTCTGGCAGGGCCAGGCGGGCCTGCCGGCGCTGCTCGCGGAGCGGTCCGCCGTGCTGGGCGCGGGGGCTCCTGCCGATCACGGCTCGTCGCGCGGGTGGTCGCCGACCCGCTTCCGCGAGGAACTCGGCGACCGGCTCCAGGAGTACCTCGGCCGCCGCGGCATCGCCGATCTTGAGCGTGCGGCCGTGGTCGGCGGGCACACCGTGGATCTGCTCTTCACTCGGGACGGGGTGAACACGGCGGTCCTCATCGACACCGGGCCCGCGTACCGCCAGGACCCGGCCCGTCATCTGCGGCTGACGCACGCGCGCTGCGACCTGCTGACCGGGCTGCCCTCCGGGGGCTCCGGGGCGAAGGCGGGGCCGGTGGAACGGGTCGTCCGGGTGCCGGCCTGGCGGATTCTGGGCGGTGACGCGATGGTGGAGCCGCTGTTCGGCTGATGCGCGGCGGACGGTGCCGTCGGCCCGGAAGACGACGTTCCAGACGATAGGGACGGGGCCCCGGAGAGTCCGGGGCCCCGTCCGGCCGTCAGCGGGTCGCTGTCAGAGAGGTCGGAAGGCCGGAGAGGCAGGTCAGAGAGGCAGCGTCAGAGGGTCGGGGTCAGCGGCGGAGGAGCCCAGCGGTCGAGGCGGGGTTTGGCGGAGGTGACGCCGTACTCGTTCTTGAGCTGTTCCGGGATGGCGTACTGCATGACGCGGCCACGGGTCAGCGCGCTGAGTTCGAAGACGCTGGTGAAGTGGCCGAGGCGGTCGAGGGCCCAGGCGGCGAAGGGGGAGTTGTCCTCCAGGGTCTCCAGGACGCCGAGGAAGGCTGGGGCGGTGCGGATGGCGGAGTCCCAGAGGGGGGAGCGGGGGACGTCGAGCCAGTCGGCCGCGGTGTCGCCGATGAGGTAGCGGATCATCGCCGGGACGACCGGGTCGAAGACGGTGCCGGGGACGACCTCCTCGTACAGGTCGATGAGCTGGCGGGTGAGGCGGACGCCCTCCTCGGAGGGGCCCATGTGGCGGCTGAGGTAGAGGTCGGAGAAGAGCCGGGCCTCCTCCAGGTCCTTGGGCATGTGGTCGAGGGAGCAGCCGAGCATCGCGCCGACGACCCGCCAGGCGTAGTAGAAGGCGTCGGCGCCCTCGTTGGACATATGGATGCCGAGGCGGTGCATCGCGTCGAGGACCATGAGGGAGAACGCCACCTGCCCGCCGATCATGTCTTCCTGGCAGATCGGCGTGCCCAGGTTCGCGACGTCCCAGCGGTTCTCCTGCCGCAGATGGTGGCGGATCGAGGCGTGCAGCAGCCGTACCTTCTGGGCGGCGGGGATGAAGCGGCTTCCCGTCTCGAAGGCGTCCGGGCGCATGAGGTAGACGGTGAACTGGCCGGTCTCCGCCATCCGCCGGGAGGGGTAGTCCAGCGCGTGGGTCGCGGCGAGCAGCTTCGCGACATGCGGAATGACATAGCAGGCGGGCATGGAGGCGAAGGACAGCGCGGTCGAGATGTGCACATTGTTGTCGATGAAGAAGAGCCGGGCCCGCTCCATCTCGCCCCAGTCCACCCAGGACGGCGGCATCGACGTGGCTTCGAGGTATTCACGGGCGACGTCCGGCAGCCCGTCGGGGAGGTCCTGTCCGGCGGTCGAGAACCACCGCATCAGGGTGTTGAACTTCCCCATCTCCCCGCGGGCGAACAGCTCCGCGACCGTGGCGTCCGCCAGTTCGTCGCCGACCTCCCGCAGGGAGTCGAGGGTTTCCTCCGTGTAGACGGGGGCGGCGGGCGCGGGCCCGGCCGTCGGGTCGGCTCCGGTGGTGGTCATGGGCTGTGCTTCCTCTCGGACGGGACAGGGCGGGACGGGACGGGATGCGACGGAACGGGAGGGGACGGGAGGGGACGCGAGGGCTCGGACGGGGTCAGTGGGAACGGGCCAGGGAGCGGCGGGCGAGTGTGTGCAGGGCCTCGGCGGCGTGCGCCGGCAGCAGGCCCGTCCGGTGTGCCGTGTCCACCGCCCGGGCCGCCGTCTCCGCGCGGGTGGCGATCAGCCGTTCGACCTCCTCCCGGGCGCCGGTCCGCACGGCGATCTCGCGGAACCGGGCGAGCCGCCCGGGCACGGCGTCCGGTCGCGGGTCCAGCAGGGCGCGCAGCTCCTGCCGTTCGGCGTCGCTCGCCCGCTGCCGCATCAGCGCCAGCAGGACGGTCGGCTTGGCCCCGGTGATGTCGTCGAGGTTGGACTTGCCGGTGGTGTCCGGCTCCCCGAAGACGCCCAGCAGATCGTCCCGGAGCTGGAACGCCTCGCCGAGCGGAACTCCGTAGGCGGTGAACGTGTCGAGCAGCGCGGGCGGCGCGCCGCCCAGCAGGGCGCCGATGTGCAGCGGGTGCTCCACGGTGTACTTCGCCGTCTTGTACCGGACGATCTGGAGGGAGCTGTCGGCACCCACCGGGGTCCGTCCGTCCGGGCCTTCCGGGCCGTCCAGCACGCTCGGGCCGGTGCGCAGGACCTCCAGGCACTCCCCCGCGATCAGCTCCCGGGCGAGTGTGGCCCACAGGGGGCGGGCCCGGTTGAGATACGCGCCCGGCAGCCCGCACTCGGTGAAGAGCTGTCCCGACCAGGAGATCAGCAGATCCCCGGCGAGCAGGGCCAGGGCCCGTCCGGCGGCGCTCCGTGCGGCGTCGTCACCTACCGCCCGGCCGGGCGGTACGAGGGCCCGGTGGGCGGTGGGCGAGCCGTGGCGCACCGCGCTGTGGTCGATGAGGTCGTCGTGGACGACCGCGGCGGCGTGCACCAGCTCCATGGCGGCGGCGGCCCGGACGATGTCGTCGGTGTCGTCCCGTCCCGCCGCGCGCCAGCCCCAGTAGCAGAAGGCCGCCCGCAGTCTCTTGCCCCGGGCGACGACCGCCCGGAGCTGTTCGCCGACGGGCCCCAGCTCGGGGTCCACCGCCTCCAGCAGCGCGGTCTCGTCGCGGGCGAAGGTCGCCAGCGCGCGGTCCACCCGGACCTTGAGCGTGTCGAGGGCCGAGGGGGCGGCGGTGGCGGGGCCGTGACCGGGCGGCGGCGTCCGCCGTCCGGGCCCCGGACCCGGCCCCGGCCCCGGTCTCGCGGGGGTGAAGGGCCCGGTCGCCGCCGCGCGCGGTGTCTTCGCCGTACCGGGCCCGGCCGCCGCGGGCGGAGTGTCCGGCGCGGGCGCCGTACCGGGCCCGGCCGCGGAAAGCGGAGTACCCGGCTCCGCCGTCATCGCTGTCATCGGTCCGGCTGCCCGGGCTCGGTGACCGGCGTCCCGGCGCCGCCCTGCCGGGCACGGGCGCGTTCCTGTTCCCGTTCCCGGACCCGCCGCGCCACCAGCTCCATATGCGGTTCCGACGAGGCGACACGCGCCGGTTGCAGACCGCTGTTACGGCCCCGGGCCACGAGGTCCCGCCGTACGTCGGCCGCCAGATCCCCCAGGTCGGACCGGCTCAACAGGGCGCGGACCCGGCGCAGCGCCCCCTCGGCCTGCTCCAGCGCCATGTCCACGGCCCCCGCCACCAGCAGGACCGCCTCGTCCGAACGCCGGTTCGCATCCGGTCCGGCCTCATGTCCCTGTGCCATCTCTCCCCGATCCAGGGTCGGTTGTATTCCTGGTCGGGCCTGCCCCCATGGTCGCGACGCCATGCGGAAAGTCATCCGATCGAATGTTCCTACCGCACTCCGCCCACCGGTTCGCCGAGCCCTCTGCTAGAGGATGTGGCCTGCGCTCCCCCGCCGCGCGGACCCCGGACCTCACCCCCGGAGGCCACCGCTGGGACACACTGGACTCCCGCCCGGAAGAACCGGGGAAACCGGCAGAACCCGGGGAAAACGGGGAAAACGAAGGAAACCGGGGAAACCGAAGGAAACCGGAGAACCCGAAGAAGGGAAGTCCGTGTTATTGCTGGACCTTGACGCCGTCGATCCGCGTGAGCGGGCAGCGGCCTTCCGACACGCGCTGACCCATGAGTCGGTCCCCAACGACATCGTCCACGAGGGATCGGGGCCGGACCTCCGCGCCCGTATGGAGAGCTGGCGGATCGGCACGGTGACCTGCTTCTCCACCCACAACTCCGGATTCGCCGTGCACCGCACCGCCGAGCATGTGCGCCGGCACCGGAGCCAGCCGGTGGTCTCCGTGTCGATGCAGACCGCCGGTGTCGGCCGGGCCGAGGCCGGCGGTGAACGGTGGCTGCTCGGCCCGGACGACCTGTGTGTGTTCCACGAGTTGACCCCCCGGGTGTATGGATGGTCCGGCACGGGCGCCAGTCAGGCGGTCCTCTTCGACGTGGACCGGCTCGGCCTGCCGGTCGAGGCGGTGCTGAAGGCGTCGCTCCGGCTGCGCGCCAGCCCGTTGCACGATCTGGTCCTGCGCCATCTGCGCGACCTCTTCCGGGACCCCGGACCGCTCGAAGAGGACCCCGGCGCCGCCGCCCTCGCGAACGCCACCACGGAGCTGGTCCGCTCCCTGCTGCTGTCCGCCGTCCACGACGAACGGACGCCTCCGGTCCGGGCCGTGATGGACGACACCCTGGTCACCCGGGTGATGTCCGCCGTGCGGACCCGTCTCACCGATCCCGCGCTGACCCCGGCGCGGATCGCGGCCGAGCACGCCGTGTCGCTGCGCCATCTGTACGGGGTCCTCGGCCGCGCGGGCATCGGCCTCGAACAGTGGATCATCACCGAACGGCTCTCCCTCGCCCGGCGGATGCTCGTCTCCGACGTCCACCGCCATCTGCCCATCGCGTCGGTCGCCGCCCGCTGCGGTTTCCTCAGCCCCAGCCATTTCAGCCGCAGATTCCGCGCCGCGTACGGGGTGACTCCCCGGGAGTGGCGGAACGGGAGGGACGGGACGGGCGAGCCGGGCCGACCGGGGAACGGGACGGACGAGCCGGGGCCGACCGGGGAGCGGACGCCGCCGGGCGGGCGGTGAGCGGTCCGGACCAGCCCCGTCCCCAGGGGCCCGGCCGGGAAATATAGAGGAGGCATAAGGCGCGGCTGGAGCATGGCGGTGCGTCGCCGACGGTCCGGGCCTGTGTGCTCCGGACCGGGCGGTCCGCTCAGGACACGACCCAGCCGGTCAGGGGAATCACGAATGACGAACGAGCGCGACGAGCGCACTTCCACCATGCCCATGGTCATCGACTTGGACGGCGCGGGCAGCCTGGACGCCTGGGTGGCCGCCGCGCCCGGCTGGGTCGACTCCCTGGTCGAGCACGGGGCGGTGATCTTCCGGAACGCCGGGGTGGGGAGCGTCGGGGACTTCGACCACGCGGTGTCCCTCCTGGTCCGTCCGGACACGGAGTTCGGGGAGGAGTCCTCGCCCCGGACCGCGCTGAGCGCGAAGGTGTTCACCTCGACGGAGTATCCGGCACCGTTCCCGATCCAGTTCCACAATGAGTTCTCCTACCGCCGCGCGATGCCGGAGTGCCTGGTGTTCGCCTGTCTGAACGCGCCGGAGACGGGGGGCAGCACCCCCATCGCCGACGGCCGGGCCATGCTGCGGGCCCTTCCGGACGAGGTCGTGGACCGGTTCGCGGGCGGAGTGCGCTATGTGCGCAACTTCTGCGGCCTGGGGGTCCCCTGGCCGAGCGCGTTCGGTACGGATTCCCGTGCCGAGGTGGACGCGTACTGCGCGGCGAACGGTGTCGGTGCCCGCTGGAGCGACAAGGGGCTGCACACCTGGCAGGACGCGCCCGCCGTGCGGACCCACCCGGTGTCGGGCGAGCGGACGTGGTGCAACAGCGCGCTGAATCTGAATGTGCGGGGCACCGAGCCCGCGGAGGTGCACGAGGCGCTGCTCGCCGTCGAGCCGGAGCTGCGTCCCAACGACACCTTCTTCGCGGACGGCTCGGAGATCGGCCCGGAGGACATCGCCGCCCTGCGCGCCGCGTACGAGGAGGTCGCCTACCGGCACCCCTGGGGCACCGGCGATGTGATGATCATCGACAACGCCCTGATGTCGCATGCCAGGGACCCGTTCACCGGCCCCCGACGGGTGGTCGTGGGCATGGGCGCGCGCACGGCCTGACGGTATGGCCGCCCCGCTCCGCCCGCTCCGCCCGCTCCGCCCGCTCCGTCCGCCCCGCCGCGCCTGCCCGTTCCCGGGTCGCGCGAAGCCGATGTACCGATTGGAAAGGGAACTTCACCGATGACCGATCACAGGTCATGGACCCCGTGGGAGATCACACCGGGGGACGTGGGAGTCGATGCCGGCGCCGAGGGGCTCCTCCGCCATCTCGACCGGCCGGACAGCGACCTCAGGGAGCTGCTCACCCGGAAGAAGGCCCTGGTGTTCCGGGGTTTCGGCCTGGAGGGCGCCGGGCTGGACCCGGTGCTCGACCGGCTGCTTCCGCGTCGGCTCGCCTACGTCAACGGCAACTCTCCGCGGACCAAGGTCGGCTCCAACGTCTACACCTCCACCGAGTACCCCGCCGAGTACGTCATCTCGATGCACAACGAGCTTTCCTACGCGGCGAAGTGGCCCACCCGGCTCGCGTTCTTCTGTGAGATCGCGGCCGAGACGGGCGGCGCCACTCCGCTGGTGGACAGCGCGCTCTGGCTGGAGTCCCTCGACGACGAGGTGCGGGACGCCTTCGCGGGGGGCGTCCGCTACACCCAGAATCTGCACGGCGGCAGGGGGCTGGGCAAGAGCTGGCAGGCCACGTTCGAGACCGAGGACCGCGAGGAGGTCAACGCCTACCTCGGCGGGTCCGGGGCCGAGTGGACCTGGTTCCCCGACGGCACGCTCCGCGTCAGCACGGTACGGCCCGCCACCCTGCGGCACCCGGACACCGGTACGGAGGTCTGGTTCAACCAGTCCGACCAGTGGCACCCGGCGGCCCTCGGGGACGAGACCGCGAAGGCGCTGGCGCAGATCATGCCGCCGGAGGAGCTGCCGCAGTCGGTCACGTTCGCCGATGGATCGCCCATCCCGGACGCGTATGTGGTCCAGGTGCGCGACCGGGGTCTGGAGAACGCGGTGGACGTCGACTGGCGCGTGGGCGATCTCCTGCTCATCGACAACATCCTGGTCGCGCACGGCCGCCGGGCCTTCACCGGCTCACGGCGGGTGCTCGTGGCCATGACCGACTGAGCACCGGCTGTCCCCACGTTCCGGTACGCCGCGATCCCGTACGCCGCATTCCGGTACGTCGCGATCCCGTACTCCGCGTTCCAGTGCACCGCGTTGCGGTATGCCGCTCCGCGAAGGCACCGGCCCGGCAGCCGGGCCGGTGCGCGGAGTACCGCGCGGCCGAGGCCGTTCAGCGGCGTATAGGCCGCTCATAGCTCCCTGATGGCCGGAGGGCACAGGCTGACGCGCACACGGTCGCGCGCCCGTCCCGGACCGGACCGGACCGTCCCACCCGTTCCGCCCGTGGTCAGGTCACGGGCGGACCGGCCGGACGCGCGGCACCCGCCGTCGGCACCGCCCGCCCGTCACCACCCTCGTCACCCATCACTCATCACCCATCACCCGTCGCCGTCGCCCGACCGGGCGGCGCACCCACCCATGGAGAACGCAGTGAGCGAGCAGCAGCCCGTCGAGACCTACCGCGTCGTCCTCAACGACGAGGAGCAGTACTCGATCTGGTGGACCGACCGCGACCTCCCCGCCGGATGGCGCGAGGAGGGCACCTCGGGCACCCGCGAGGAGTGCCTGGCCCACATCGACCAGGTGTGGACCGATATGCGCCCGGCCAGCCTGCGCCGTCGCATGGAGGAGCAGGCAGCCGCCTGACCTCCCTCTTCTCATCCGTTCACGACCAGCCACCAAGAGGAGCGCACATGAATTCGGCGCAGGGCAACGACTCCCAGGCGGAGAGCCCGCTCATCCCTGAGCTCATCGCCCGGCAGGCGGCGCTCGACCCGGACGCCGTCGCGGTGGTGGCCGGTCGCGAGCGCCTGACCTACGGAGAGCTGCACCGCCGTGCCGAGCTGGCAGCCCACCGGCTGAGACAGCTCGGCGCGGGGCCGGACACGCCCGTGGGTGTCCGGCACGGCCGCGGTTTCGATCTCGTCGTCGGCCTGCTCGCCATCTGGCGGGCGGGCTCCGCCTATCTCCCCCTGGACCCGGAGGCGCCGCAGGCCCGGCTGCGGGCCCTGATCGACCGTTCGGGAACGCGTCTGGTGCTCTGCGAGGCCGATCAGGCCGACGCGGTGACCGCCGCGGGTGCCCGGGCCGTCGTCCCGGCGCACCTCGTCGACGATCCGTCCCGGGGACCGGGGCAGCGGGCCGATCTCCCGCCCGCGCCGTCCCTCCACCGGCACAACACCGCGTACGTCCTGCACACCTCGGGCTCCACCGGCGAGCCCAAGGGTGTCATGGTCAGCCACGAGGGCGCGGGCAACCTGATCCGCTGGATGGTGGACCACTTCGGCTTCGGCCCCGGTACCCGGGTGCTCCACCGCACCCCGCTGATCTTCGACGCCCATGTGTGGGAGGTCTTCGCGCCGCTGGCCGCCGGGGGGACCCTCGTCCTCGCCGACGCCGGTGCCGAGCGGGACCCGGCCGCCCTGGTGCGCGCGGTGGCCGAGCACGGTGTCACCACCCTCCAGGTGGTGCCGTCCATTCTGCGGCTGATGGTCGCCGAGGACGGCTGGGACCGCTGCCACGCGCTGCGCCAGGTCCTCTCCGGCGGTGAGCAGTTGCACGCGGAGCTGGCGCAGCGGCTGCGGGCGCTCGTGGACGTCGACGTGTGGAACACCTACGGCCCCACCGAGTGCTCCGTCAACGCGACCGCGCACCGCTTCGACCCCGCGCAGTCCGAGGGCCCGGTGCCGATCGGCCGGCCCATCCCCGGCACCCGGGTACTGGTGGTGGACGCCACCGGAACGCCCGTGGGCATCGGTGTCCCGGGCGAGCTGCTGATCGGCGGCGCCGGTCTGGCACGCGGCTATCTGGGGCGGCCGGGCCAGACGGCGGACCGGTTCGTCCCCGACCCCTACGCGAAGGACGCCTCCCGGCTGTACCGCACAGGTGACCGGGTGCGGTGGACCCCCGACGGTGTGCTGGAGTACCTGGGGCGCACCGACGACCAGATCAAGGTCAACGGTGTGCGGATCGAGCCGGGCGAGATCGAGAGCCATCTCCTCGACCACCCCCAGGTGGTGATGGGCACGGTCCTGCCGTACCGGGTGGACGACGGCGGCAAGCGGCTCGCCGCCTATGTGGTGCCCGCGTCGGACGACGCCCCGGAGCAGATCGAGCAGACGCTCCGCCGCTATCTGCTGGAGCGGCTTCCGGCCAGCCATCTGCCCTCCCGGTTCCTCTTCCTGGACCGGCTCCCGATCGGCCCCACCGGCAAGGTGGACCGCAAGGCGCTGCCCGACCCGGCGGCGGACTCCGCGGCGACCGGCGCGGACGCGACGGTGACCGGCCCCGCGGCGGATTCCGCGGGCGCCTCCGCTTCCGGGCCTGCGGGGAGCGGCGAGGCCCTGGCCCTGGTGGCCGACATCTGGCGCGATGTGCTCGGTGTGACCGAGGCGGCCCCCGGTGACGACTTCTTCCGGCTGGGCGGCACCTCGCTCCAGATCGCCCTGCTGGCGACCCGGCTGCGCGCGGCCGGTCAGGACATCACCCTGTACGACCTGCTGAGCAACCCCACCCTGGCGGCGCAGGCGGCCCTGCTGGACCTGGCTCCCGAGGCGCCCGCGCCCGGCACGGACATCCCCCGGCTCGCACCCGAGACCCGGGCGAAGGGCGTACCCCTCTCCCCCGGTCAGCGCCGTATGTGGTTCCTGGACCGGTTGAACCCGGGTAGCCCCGAGTGGGTCGCGGGACTGCTGCTGAGGCTGCCGGAAGGCGCCGATCTGCCGGTGGTGCGTGAGGCACTGGGCATTCTGACGGACCGTCATGAGGCGCTGCGCACCCGCTACACCGAGGTCGGCGGCGAGCCCGCCCAGTTCGTCCGGGCGTCCGTCGAGACCCCGCTCACCACGGTGAATTGCACGCGCGCGGAGCTTCCCGCCGAGCTGAAGACCCTCATGGGCACCGGTTTCCCGCTGGACGGCGAGGGACCGCTGCTGCGTGGCACCGTGTACCGGGTGGACGGCGGGCCACGGCTGCTCGTGCTCGCCATGCATCACATCACCACCGACGGCTGGTCCTCGCGCATCCTGGAGGACGACTTCCACCGGACGGTCGACGCGCTGCTCCGGGGCGAGCGGCCCGAACTTCCCGAGCTTCCCGTCCAGTACGCCGACTACGCGGCCTGGCAGCAGGAGCGGCTGACCTCCGGGACGGTGGAGCGGGAGGTGGCGCACTGGCGCGGGGTGCTGGCGGGTGTGGAGCCGCTCTCGCCGCCCACCGACCACCCCCGGCCCCCCATGCGGGACGGCCGGGGCTCCATCGCCCCCCTCCAGGTCCCCGCCGCGACGGTCCGCGCGCTGGACTCCGTCGCCCAGGAGCTGGGCACCACCCGCTTCGCCGTCGTCCTGACCGCGCTCGCCACGGTCCTGGCCCGGTACACCGGCCAGTGGGACGTGCCCGTCGGCGCCCCGGTCGCGGGGCGGGGCCGCCCCGAGCTGGACGGCGTGGTCGGGTTCTTCCTCAACACCGTCGTCATGCGCTGCCGGCTGGAGCCGGAACTCGGCTTCACGGAGGCCGTCCGCCGCACCGCCGAGGTCACGAAGGACGCCCTGGCCCATCAGGAGCTGCCGTTCGACCTGCTCGTCGACGAGCTGGCCCCCAAGCGCGACCTGTCCCGCACCCCGCTCTACCAGGTCGCGTTCGACCTGCACGGAGAGGACTTCAACGCGCCGGACGACGAGGATCTGGAGATCCTCCACCGGATGTGGCACCTCGCCCACACCGACCTCACCCTGCTGCTGCGCCCGCAGCCGGACGGCTCCCTCGTCGGCGGTCTGGAGTACGCGACGAGCCTGTACGAGCACAGCACCGCCACCGCGCTGGTCGCGGCGCTCGGCCAGGTGCTGGAGAGCGCCGCCGCCGAGCCGCGCGGGCGTCTGGACCGGCTCGCTCTCCTGGGCTCCGACGAGACCCGTCGTCTCGACCGCTGGAGCGGCAGCCCGGCGCGGCAGCCGGAGCACCCGGCGCATGTCCTCATCGCCGAGCAGGCGCTGCGCACGCCGGACGCCATCGCCGTCCGGGCGGATGACGGAGAGCTGACCTACCGGCAGCTCGCACAGCGGGCGGGGCAGGTCGGCGACCGGCTGCGCGCCCTGGGCGTACGGCCCGACACGCCGGTCGGCGTCCTGCTCGACCGTGGGCTCGATCTGCATCCGGCGCTGCTGGGGGCCTGGTGGGCCGGTGCCGCGTATGTGCCGATCGACCCGGAGTTCCCCGCCGAGCGGGTGGCCGGGATGCTGGCCGACGCCGGGGTCCGGGTCCTGCTCACCGACGAGCGCGGGGCAGCGGGGCTCGCCGACACGTTCGCGGGGCGGATCGTCACCGTCGGCGGAGGCCACGGCGACGGCGACGGTCACGGTCACGGTCACGGCGACGGTCACGGCGACGGCGGCGTTCACGCCGACAGCCACGGGGACAGGGCCGGGGACGGAGACAGGGACGGAGACGGGGGTGCCGGGACCGGTGCGCTGGACGCCCTGCCGGTCCGGTCCCTGGAGGAGCTCGCCGCGCGAGCCCGTGCGACGGCCGACCTCGACGCCCTCGCCTACGTCATCTACACCTCCGGCTCCACCGGGCGTCCGAAGGGCGTGGCCGTCCACCACCGGGGACTCACCAACCATCTGCTGTGGGCCCGGGAGACCCTGGTCGACGCGGGCACCGGCGGCGGAGCGGTCTTCTCCTCCGTCGCCTTCGACCTGGTCGTGCCCAATCTGTGGGCCCCGCTGCTGGCCGGGCAGCGCGTGGTGCTGCTGCCGCAGGACCTCGACCTGTCCGAGCTGGGCACCCGGCTGGTGAAGTCGGGCCCCTTCAGCTTCCTCAAGCTCACCCCGGGCCATCTGGACATCCTCTCCCAGCAGCTCGGCACGGCCGAGGCGGAGGCACTGGCGGCCACGGTCGTCGTCGCGGGCGAGGCCCTGCCGGGCGCGTCGGCCGCGCACTGGACCGGGCTGCTCGGCGAGGGCCGTCTGATCAACGAGTACGGGCCGACCGAGGCGTCCGTCGGGACCAGCATCCTGCCGGTGCCCCGCGAACCCGGTCCGGGCACCGTGCCCATCGGCCGCCCCCTGCCCGGCATGACCATGCGGGTCCTCGACGCCTCGCTGGCTCCCGTTCCCGTCGGCGCCGTGGGCGAGCTGTACGTCGGCGGCACCGGTGTGGCCCGGGGCTATCTGGGACGCGCCGGACTCACCGCCGAGAGGTTCCTGCCCGACCCGTACGGGCCGCCCGGCAGCCGGATGTACCGCTCCGGGGACCTGGTGCGCCTGCGGGACGGCGGTGTCGTGGAGTTCCTCGGCCGCGGCGACGACCAGATCAAGATTCGCGGCTACCGCGTGGAGACCGGCGAGATCCGCACCGTGCTGCTCGGTCACCCGGCCGTCGCGGACGCCGTCGTCCTGCCCCGGGGCGAGGGCGGGCAGGCACGCATCGTCGCGTACTGGACGGCGCGGGACGGGAGGAGGCCGGAGGACGGGGCGGAGCGGGCCGGTGGCGCCGGTGACGGTACGCAGTCCGCCGCCGATGCCGAGCTGGCCGCCCACTGTGCCCGGCAGCTCCCCGACTACATGGTTCCGTCCGCCTTCGTACGGCTGGACGCCATCCCGCTCAACCGCAACGGCAAGGTCGACCGGGCCGCGCTGCCCGAGCCGGCCGGACCGGACCCGGCGGCCGACGACACACCGCTCGGCCCCGTCGAGGAAATCGTCCAGCACATCTGGCGCGAGGTCTGCGGGGTCGAGGCCGGAGCACACGACGACTTCTTCGGCCGTGGCGGCAATTCGATCCTCGCCATCCGGATGATCGCCGAGATCCGGACCGAGTTCGACGTGACGCTCCCGGTCCGCGCCGTCTTCGAGGCCCCGACCATCGCGGGCATCGCCCGGACCATCGAGAACCGCATCCGCGCGGAGATCGAGGAGATGTCCGACAGCGACATCGTGGCGAACACGGACACGGACACGGACACGGGCTCGGACGCGGTTCCGGACACGGGCACTGACACGGACACGGGCTCGGACGCGGACTCGGACACGGGCACAGGCTCGGACGCGTCGGCAGCCGCGGGCGCACAGACGACGAACACCAGCACAGCACCCAGCACGAGCACCAGCACGGACAGCGCATACGCCGCCGCGCAGGCGAAGGAGCCGAACGCATGAGCCACCAGAAGCAGTCTGCCGAAGCCCTGCGCGAGGAGCTGCTGCGGAAGCGGCTCGCCGGACGCCGGGGCCGAAGCGCCTCCGCCCGTCCCACCGGCATCCCCCAGGCCGACCGGAACGCACCCCTCCCCCTGAGCCACGGCCAGCAGCAGATGTGGTTCCTCAGCCGTCTTGAGCCGGACAGCACCGAGTATCTGGTGCCCCTCGTCCTCCGGATGCGCGGCACCCTCGACCCCGAAGCGCTGAACAGCGCGTGGGAACAGGTCTGCGCCCGGCACGAGATCCTGCGTACGCGGTACGAGCTGCTCAACGGGGACCCGGTCCAGGTCATCGACCCCGCCGGTACCCTCGGGCTGCCGCTGACCGACCTCTCCGGGCACCCCGGGAGCGAGCGCGAGCAGCACGCCCGCTCCGCGCTCGACCAGGAGATGGCCACCCCCTTCGACCTCGCCACCGAATGGCCGGTACGGGGCAGGCTGCTGCGGCTGGACCAGGACGACCATGTACTCGCCGTGGTCTTCCACCACATCGCCTGCGACGCCTGGTCCACCCGGCTCTTCGGCCAGGAGCTGAGCGCCTGCTACGCCGCCGCGCTCCACAACGGAGGCACCGGGACCGGGGACGGCGGGAGCGCGGTGCTGCCTCCCGTCTCGCTCCAGTACGCCGACTACGCGGCCTGGGAGCGCCAGGAGCTGGCCGGGACCGGCGCGGAACCCGCCCTGGCCTACTGGCGCGAGCGGCTCGCGGATGTCGTCCCCACCGATCTGCCCGTCGACCGCGCCCGCCCCGAACGGCGGGACCCCTCGGGTGCCTCGGTCGCCTTCGAGCTGTCTCCCGAACTGTCCGAGCATCTGCGTGACGTGGCCAAGCGCTACGAGACCACCGCGTTCACGGTGCTGCTCACGGCCTTCCAGGCGCTGATCTCCCGTTACACGGGACGGACGGACGTCCCCGTCGGCACCGTCGTGTCGGGCCGGGCCCGCCCTGAGCTCCAGGGCATGTTCGGCTACGGGATCAACTCGCTGACCATGCGCGCCCGGTGGGACGACCCCGCCACCACCTTCGGTCGGCTGGTGAGTGCCAACCGACGCGATGTGATGGACGCCTTCGACCACCAGTCGGTGCCGTTCGCGCACCTCGTGGACGAGCTCCAGCCGGAGCGCGACCAGTCCCGGACGCCGCTCTACCAGGTCGCCTTCACGATGCACGAGTGGCGGCTCGACTCGTTCGCCCTGCCCGGTCTGTCGGTCGAGCCGTTCCTCCACGAGGACGGCATCGCGAAGTGCGATCTGACCCTCCAGGTCCAAGAGCACCCGGACGGCGCCTTCCAGGGGCGCATGGTGTACGCGACATCGCTGTTCGACGAGGAGACCGTCGAACGCTTCGTCGGCCACTTCCGGGCTCTGCTCGACCATGCCCTGAGGGACCCGGACGCCGTCCTGGCGCGGATCGACATCCTCGGAGCGGCTGAACGGGCCCTGATGACAGCGGGTCCTGTCAACGGTCCGTCTGTTGACGGCTATCCGTTGATGCATGGCCTGTTCGAGTCGATGGTGGCGGAGCGTCCGGACGCGGTCGCCGTCGTCGCCGACGGCACGCAGTACACGTATGCGGAGGTGAATGAGCGGGCGAACCGAATCGCCCACCTGCTCCGCTCCCTCGGCGCACGCCCCGAAGACGCTGTAGGTGTCCACCTGGAACGCGGCCCGGATCTCATCCCGGCTCTCCTCGGCGTTCTCAAGTCAGGCGCCGGATACCTGCCGCTGGACCCGGTCAACCCCGTCGACCGCCTCGGCTACATCGTCTCCGACGCGCAGGCCCGCCTGGTCATCACCACCAGCGACCTCGCACCCAGCCTCACCACCGTCTACGACGGACAGCTCATCGTCCTCGACACCACCGACCTGACGGACCTCCCCACGGAGAACCCTGCGGTCGTGTCCTCGGCCGAGAACGCGATCTACACGATCTACACCTCCGGCTCCACCGGCCGCCCCAAGGGCGTCGTCCTCACGCATGTCAACGTCGCACGGCTGCTGACCACGGCGCAGGAGCATTTCGCCTTCGACCACACCGACGTCTGGTCGATGGCCCACTCCTACGCCTTCGACGTCTCCGTCTTCGAGATGTGGGGAGCCCTCGCCCACGGCGGACAACTCATCGTCATCCCCCGTGCGGTCACCCGTTCACCCGAGGAATTCGCCGACCTCCTCACCCAACACCAGGTCACCGTCCTGTCCCAGACACCGACCGCGTTCAGCTCCCTCACCGCCCTCGCCGCCGCCAACGACCCCCGCATCAACCAACTCCACCTCCGCGCCGTCATCTTCGCCGGAGAAAAACTGGAGACACGCGAACTGACCCCCTGGGTCAAGCACAAGGGACTCACCGCTCCGGTCCTGGTCAACATGTACGGGATCACCGAGACCACCGTCCACACCACCTACCACGCACTCGACGACACCGACCTCGCCAACCCCGCCCAGAGCCGCGTCGGCCACCCCCTCTCCGACCTGGCCGTCCACCTCCACGACCCCGAAGGGCGCCCCGTCCCCCTCGGCGTCCCGGGGGAGATCCACGTCTCCGGCCCCGGTGTGGCACGCGGTTACCTCAACCGCCCCGCCCTCACCGCCGAACGCTTCCTCCCCGACCCCTACGGGGCCCCCGGCAGCCGCCTCTACCGCAGCGGAGACATCGCACTGCGCCGACCCGACGGAAGCCTCGAAGTCATCGGCCGCATCGACGACCAGGTCAAGATCCGCGGCTTCCGCATCGAACTCGGCGAAATCACCGCCGCCCTCACCAACCACCCCGACATCCGCCAAGCCATCACCATCGTCCGCGAGGACACCCCCGGCGACAAACGACTCGTCGCCTACCTCGTCCCCGAACCCGGACACCTTCTCAACACACCCGCCATCCGCCAGGACCTCACCCAGAGTCTCCCGGACTACATGGTCCCGACCGCCTATATCCCGCTCGACGCCATCCCGCTCACCGCCAATGGCAAGCTCGACAAGCGCAACCTGCCCGCGCCCGACAGCGCGACCCTGCGCACAGCCGACACCTACACCGCCCCCCGCACCCCCCTCGAACAGCACATCGCAGAGGTGTGGAGGGACGTCCTCGGCGTCGACCGTGTCGGTGTGCACGACAGCTTCTTCGAGCTGGGCGGGGACTCGCTGCGCGCGGTCACCCTCGTCGGAGCGCTCCGGACCGCCGGGTACGAGGTCAGCGTCCGGGACATCTTCGACGCCCGGACGGTCGCCCGACTGGGCGAGCTGACAGGAGAGGCACAGGGGCACAGCGTCGTCCAGCGGCTTGTCCAGCCGTTCGAGCTGATCAGCGCGGAGGACCGGGCCCTGCTGCCCGAGGACGTCGCCGACGCCTATCCGCTGTCGCAGAACCAGCTCGGCATGGTCGTCGAAATGCTCACCGATGACGCGCAGAACAACTACCACAATGTGTCGTCGTACTGGATACGTGACGCGGTCCCCTTCTCCGCCGCCGCCTTCGCCGCCGCCGGCCGGGTCCTGGTGGAGCGGCACGAGGCGCTGCGCACGTCGATCCAGCTCTCCGGCTACTCCCGCCCGCTCCAGCTCGTGCACCAGCACGCGGAGATGGTGACGCGGACGATCGACCTGACCGGTCAGGACAAGGACAGCGTCTGGGCGGAGGTGCGGCGATTCGCCACGGCCGAGCGCGCCGACGCCTTCGACATGTCCGTCCCCGGACTGATGCGCTATCACGCGCACACGACCAGCGACGACGGATGGTGGCTCTCCATCACCGAGTGCCACCCGATCATGGAGGGGTGGAGCTACCACTCCCTGATCATGGAGCTGCTGACCACCTACTTCGCCCTGCGGGACGGGCAGGAGCCCGCGTACGAGGGCACTCCGGACGTACGGTTCGCGGACGCCATCGCGGCGGAACTCGCCGCGCTGGAGTCCACGGAGGACCGCGCCTACTGGAACGGGGTCGTCCAGGACCACGCACCGCTGCGGCTGCCCGAGAACTGGGGTACGCCCGAGGCCGGTGCGTTCGACGCCCACAAGGGCGCGTTCCCCTTCCAGCACATCGAGCCCCAGTTGCGGGCGCTCGCGACCGCCACCGAGACCTCGCTGAAGGCCGTCATGGTGGCAGCGCATCTGAAGGTGATGAGCCAGCTCACCGGTGAGCAGGACTTCCACACCGGGCTGGTCTGCGACATGCGCCCGGAGATGGTCGGCGCCGACCGCGTCGCCGGTATGTACCTCAATACGCTGCCCTTCCCCTTCCGGCGGACCGCGCGGACCTGGGGCGAGCTGGTGCGCCAGGTCTTCGACACCGAGGTGGGGCTGTGGCCGCACCGCCGCTACCCCATGCCGACGGTTCAGCGGGCGTGGGGCGGCACCGGCCGCATGATGGACGTCTACTTCAACTACCACGACTTCCGTCAGGTCGACACCGAGCTGATCGACATCATGGCGGGCAACGACGACAGCCCCACCGAATTCCCGCTCACCGTCTCCTCCCGGTCCGGGCACATCATCCTGACGGCCAACCGGCGCCACATCGACGAGATCAATGTGGAGCGTTTGGTGGGGATGTACGGGGCGGTGCTGGAGGCCATGGCGGCCGAGGGCATCAGCGGCGACGCCCGCGTGACCCGACTCCCCGACCACGAACACACCCTGGTCACCACCGGGCCCGTCAGCGCTCCGTCCATTGACGGCTACCCGCTCATGCACGGCCTGTTCGAGGCCATGGTGGCGGAGCGTCCGGACGCGGTCGCCGTCGTCGCCGACGGTACGCAGTACACGTATGCGGAGGTGAACGAGCGGGCGAACCGTATCGCCCACCTGCTCCGCTCCCTCGGCGCACGTCCCGAGGACGCCATCGGTGTCCACCTGGAACGCGGCCCGGATCTCATCCCGGCTCTCCTCGGCGTTCTCAAGTCGGGTGCGGGGTATCTGCCGCTGGACCCGGTCAACCCCGTCGACCGACTCGGATACATCGTCTCCGACGCACAGGCCCGCCTGGTCATCACCACCAGCGACCTCGCACCCACCCTCACCACCGTCTACGACGGACAGCTCATCGTCCTCGACACCACCGACCTGACGGACCTCCCCACGGAGAACCCTGCGGTCGTCTCTTCCGCCGAGAACGCGATCTACACGATCTACACCTCCGGCTCCACCGGCCGCCCCAAGGGCGTGGTGCTGACACATGTCAACGTCGCACGCCTGCTCACCACGGCGCAGGAGCACTTCGCCTTCGACCACACCGACGTCTGGTCCATGGCCCACTCCTACGCCTTCGACGTCTCCGTCTTCGAGATGTGGGGAGCCCTCGCCCACGGCGGACAGCTCATCATCGTCCCCCGTGCGGTCACCCGTTCACCCGAGGAGTTCGCCGACCTCCTCACCGAACACCAGGTCACCGTCCTGTCCCAGACCCCCACCGCGTTCAGCTCCCTCACCGCCCTCGCCGCCGCCAACGACCCCCGCATCAACCAACTCCACCTCCGCGCCGTCATCTTCGCCGGAGAAAAACTGGAGATCAGCGGGCTGCGCCCCTGGGTCGACCGCAAGGGCCTCACCGCTCCGGTCCTGGTCAACATGTACGGGATCACGGAGACCACCGTCCACACCACCTACCACGCGCTTACAGAGCAGGACTTGGAGGCGGACGGCAACCCGATCGGACGTCCGCTGTCGGACCTGGCCGTTCATCTGCTGAACACGGACGGACGCCCCGTCCCTCTCGGCGTCCCCGGGGAGATCCATGTCTCCGGCCCCGGTGTGGCACGCGGTTACCTCAACCGTCCGTCCCTGACCGCCGAACGCTTCCTGCCCGACCCCTACGGGCCCCCCGGCAGCAGGATGTACCGCAGCGGCGACATCGCCCTGCGCAACCCCGACGCAACCCTCGACTTCTCCGGCCGTATCGACGACCAGGTCAAGATCCGCGGCTTCCGCATCGAACTCGGCGAGATCACCGCCGCCCTCACCAACCACCCCGACATCCGCCAGGCCATCACCATCGTCCGCGAGGACACCCCCGGCGACAAACGACTCGTCGCCTACCTCGTCCCCGAACCCGGACACACCCCCGACGCCAAAACCCTCCGCACCGAACTCGCCACCACACTCCCCGACTACATGGTCCCCACCGCCTACGTCCCCCTCGACACCATCCCCCTCACCCCCAACGGCAAGCTCGACAAACGCA
The DNA here is from genome assembly GCF_005519465.1 of Streptomyces clavuligerus. NCBI lineage: Bacteria > Bacillati > Actinomycetota > Actinomycetes > Kitasatosporales > Streptomycetaceae > Streptomyces > Streptomyces clavuligerus. Next base: position 1,195,471 of record NZ_CP027858.1, read on the forward strand.
ACCTGCCGACGCCTGACATCGAGCAGCTCGCCCGGAACCGCTATGTCGCCCCCCGCAGGCCCGACGAGGAGCGGATGGCCGCCATCTGGGCGCAGGCCGTGGGCGTCGACCGCGTCGGTGTGCACGACGACTTCTTCGAGCTGGGCGGGGACTCGCTGCGCGCGGTCACCCTGGTCGGAGCGCTCCGGACCGCCGGGTTCGACGTCAGCGTCCGAGACGTCTTCCGGCACACCACCATCGCCGATCTGTGCGAGGCGGTCACCGGTCAGTCCGTCCCGCAGGCCCCGGCCGCGCCTGTCCAGCCGTTCGAGCTGATCAGCGCGGCGGACCGGGCCCTGTTGCCGGACGGCCTGGACGACGCCTACCCGCTGTCCCAGAACCAGACCGGCATGCTGGTCGAGACGCTGGCCTCGGGCGAGCGGGCCAACTACCACGACCTGATCTCCTTCCTGGTCCGCGACGAGAAGCCCTTCGACTTCGAGAAGCTGACCGCCGCCGTGCGCACGGTCGCCGAGCAGCACGACATCCTCCGCACCTCCGCCTCACTGACCGGCTACAGCGTGCCGATGCAGCTCGTGCACCGGGACGTCGCCATCCCGCTCGGCTGGCGGGACATCAGCGACCTCAACCCCGACGAGCAGCAGGCCGAGCTGCGCGCCTTCGTCACCGCCGAGCGGGCCGCCCCGTTCGACCTGGACAGCTCGGCGCCGCTGCTGCGGATCTTCTTCCATGTCCAGGGCCCGAACGCCTGGCGGTGCTCGTTCACCAAGAACCACGCGGTGCTGGAGGGCTGGAGCTATCACGCCCTGCTGAAGGACATCGTCGAGGTGTACGACCGGCTCAGCGCGGGTCATGACGTCGACTACGAGGCACCCCGCATCCGTTTCGCCGACACCGTCGCGGCGGAGCTGGACGCCCTCGCCTCCGACGAACAGCGGCAGTTCTGGCGGGATGTCGTCGACAACCACACGCGCTTCACCCTGCCCGACGGCTGGCACGGCGACCTGGACGCTCCCGCTCAGCGGGTCGGCGCCGGCTACTCGTACCGGCATCTGGAGCCCCAGCTGCGCGCGGTCGCGGCGGCGGCCGGCGTGCCGGTCAAGGCGGTGCTGCACGCCGCCCATCTGAAGGTGATGAGCCAGCTCACCAGCGAGGAGCACTTCTTCACCGGCCTGGTCGGCCACACCCGTCCCGAGGTGGAGGGCGCCGACCGTCTCATCGGCATGTACATCACGACGCTGCCGCACCCTCACACCCGTACGGCCGCCACCTGGGGCGAGCTGGCGCGGCAGGTCTTCGATGCCGAGGTCGCCGCTTGGCCGCACCGCTCCTTCCCGCTCCAGGCCATCCGGAACGACGGTCGGCGACTGCTCGACGTGTTCTTCATCTACCTGGACTTCCACAACCTCGGTGACGAGGAGATCGTGGACGAGGGCAATGGCATCAACCAGACGGAGACCGAGTTCGGTCTGGCGGTGACCACTGTCGCCGGGCAGATCGGTCTGCGCAGCAACAGCCATGTCCTGTCCCAGGCCCATGTGGAGCGTTTGGTGGGGATGTACGGGGCGGTGCTGGAGGCCATGGCGGCCGAGGGCATCAGCGGCGACGCCCGCGTGACCCGACTCCCCGACCACGAACACACCCTGGTCACCACCGGGCCCGTCAGCGCTCCGTCCGTCGATGGCTATCCGCTGATGCACGGTCTGTTCGAGGCCATGGTGGCGGAGCGTCCGGACGCGGTCGCCGTCGTCGCCGACGGCACGCAGTACACGTATGCGGAGGTGAACGAGCGGGCGAACCGTATCGCCCACCTGCTCCGCTCTCTCGGCGCACGCCCCGAGGACGCCATCGGTGTCCACCTGGAACGCGGCCCGGATCTCATCCCGGCTCTCCTCGGCGTTCTCAAGTCGGGTGCGGGGTATCTGCCGCTGGACCCGGTCAACCCCGTGGACCGACTCGGATACATCGTCTCCGACGCACAGGCCCGCCTGGTCATCACCACCAGCGACCTCGCACCCAGCCTCACCACCGTCTACGACGGACAGCTCATCGTCCTCGACACGACGGACGTCTCGGGCTTCTCCACGGAGAACCCTGCGGTGGTCTCCTCGGCCGAGAACGCGATCTACACGATCTACACCTCCGGCTCCACCGGCCGCCCCAAGGGCGTCGTCCTCACCCACACCAACGTGGCCCGCCTGCTCACCACGGCGCAGGAGCACTTCGCCTTCGACCACACCGACGTCTGGTCCATGGCCCACTCCTACGCCTTCGACGTCTCCGTCTTCGAGATGTGGGGAGCCCTCGCCCACGGCGGACAGCTCATCGTCGTCCCCCGTGCGGTCACCCGTTCACCCGAGGAGTTCGCCGACCTCCTTACCCACCACCGCGTCACCGTCCTGTCCCAGACCCCCACCGCGTTCAGCTCCCTCACCGCCCTCGCCGCCGCCAACGACCCCCGCATCAGCCAACTCCACCTCCGCGCCGTCATCTTCGCCGGAGAAAAACTGGAGATCAGCGGGCTGCGCCCCTGGATCGACCGCATGGGCCTCGGACGGATCTCCCTCGTCAACATGTACGGGATCACGGAGACCACCGTCCACACCACCTACCACGCACTCGACGACACCGATCTCGCCAACCCCGCCCAGAGCCGCGTCGGCCACCCCCTCTCCGACCTGGCCGTTCATCTGCTGAACACGGACGGACACCCCGTACCCCTCGGCGTCCCGGGAGAGATCCATGTCTCCGGCCCCGGCGTCGCACGCGGCTACCTCAACCGCCCCGCCCTCACCGCCGAACGCTTCCTCCCCGACCCCTACGGGCCGCCCGGCAGCAGGATGTACCGCAGTGGCGACATCGCCCTGCGCCGACCCGACGGAAGCCTCGAAGTCATCGGCCGTATCGACGACCAGGTCAAGATCCGCGGCTTCCGCATCGAACTCGGCGAGATCACCGCCGCCCTCACCAACCACCCCGACATCCGCCAGGCCGTCACCATCGTCCGCGAGGACACCCCCGGCGACAAACGACTCGTCGCCTACCTCGTCCCCGAACCCGGACACACCCCCGACGCCAAAACCCTCCGCACCGAACTCGCCACCACCCTCCCCGACTACATGGTCCCCACCGCCTACGTCCCCCTCGACACCATCCCCCTCACCCCCAACGGCAAGCTCGACAAACGCAACCTCCCCGCACCCGAGGGACGGTCACTGGGCACAGCCGACACCTACACCGCCCCCCGCACCCCCCTCGAACAGCACATCGCCGTGATCTGGGCGGATGTGCTGGGGCTGGAAACGGTCGGTGTGGAGGACTCCTTCTTCGATGTCGGCGGTGACTCCATCCGTGCCGTCGCCCTCGTCGGTGCCGTCCGTGCCGCCGGATACGACGTCAGCGTCGCCGAGGTCTTCGAACAGCGCACGATCGCCGGGCTCGCGGCCCTGGTCGGTACGCGGGGCACTTCGGCTGCCGGGCACCGTGCGGTGGCCCCGTTCGAGCTGATCAGCGCGGCGGACCGGGCCCTGCTGCCGGACGGCCTGGACGACGCCTACCCGCTCACGCAGGTGCAGACGGGCATGTTGTACGAGCAGCAGGCAGGCACCGGGGCGCACTACCACAGCACCGCCGGTTACAAGGTCCGGGACGAGCGGCCCTTCGACGCGGCAGCGATGCGAGCGGCTCTGGATCACGTGGTCTCCCGGCACGAGGCCCTGCGGACGTCGTTCGACCTGTCCATCGCGTCGACGCCGCTGCAACTGGTCCACAGCCGGGTGGAGGCCCCGCTCGCCGTGCACGATCTGCGCGGGCTGGAGCCGCGGGCGGTCCAGGAGGCGCTCGATCTGCACGTGGCCGCGGAAGGGGAACGTCCACTGGACCCGGCCCGGGCTCCGCAACTGCGGATGGCCGTGCATCTCGGGGACGACGGCTGGTGGCTGAGCCTGACCCGTTCGCACATGGTCACCGAGGGCTGGAGCCAGCACTCCATGATCATGGAGTTGGTCGACGGTTACCGGGCGCTGGTCGAGGGCCGTTCCCTCGCCTCCGAAGGAACCTCCGAAGGAACCTCCGAAGGAACCCCCGAGGTGCGGTTCGCGGACACCGTGGCCGCCGAGCTGGCCGCCCTTGAGTCGGCGGAGGAGCGTGCCTACTGGCAGCAGCTCGTGGAGGACCACACTCCGCTGACGCTGCCCCAGGACTGGGCCGGCGACGGCGACGCGGCGCCCGAGGCGTACTCCGTCACCGTGCCGCTCGCGGATCTGGAGCCGCAGCTCCGCGCCCTGGCCACCGAGGCCAGGGTGTCGGTGAAGAGTGTGCTGCTGGCGGCGCATCTGAAGGTGATGAGCCAGCTCACCCATGTGGAGCGTTTCCACACCGGGCTGGTCGCGGATGTCCGGCCGGAGGTACGGGGCTCGGACCGCGTCCACGGCATGTTCCTGAATACGCTGCCCTTCCCCTTCCGGCGGGCCGCGCGGACCTGGGGCGAGCTGGTGCGCCAGGTCTTCGACACCGAGGTCGAGCTGTGGCCGCACCGCCGCTATCCGCTGCCCGAGATGCAGCGGCTCGCCGGTGGCGCCTCGCAGCGCCTGATCGATGTGATCTTCAACTACCGCGACTTCCACAATCTGGACGCGGAGAAGCTGGACCTGGGTGCCGGGTTCGGCTCAGGCGGCACCGAGTTCGCGCTGACGGTGGGAACCGGCGGCGCTGGTCTGGTCCTCAAGACGCACACGGGTGTACTGGCCCGTGAGGCCACCGCACGGCTGGCCGAGATGTACCGGCTGGTCCTGGAGTCGATGGCGCGGGGTGCCGACGGTGACGCGCGCACGGTCCACCTGCCCCGGGGAGAGGCGGAGCGCCAGCTTTCCTGGAGTTCCGATGAAGGGGCGTTGTCGGTGGTTCCGGTGCCGGTGACCTGGTCCCGGATCGCCGCCCGCACCCCCCACGCCACCGCCGTCGAAGGCCACGACTTCACCCTCACCTTCCACGACATCGAAACCCGCGCCAACCAACTCGCCCACCACCTCACCACCACCACCGGCGCCGGACCCGGCCACATCATCGGAGTCCTCCTCGACCGAGGACCCCACATCCACACCACCCTCCTCGCCATCTGGAAAACCGGAGCCGCCTACCTCCCCCTCGACCCCACCAACCCCCCCAACCGCACCACCACCACCCTCAACGACGCAGGCGCCCACACCCTCATCACCCAAACCACCCACACCCACAACACCACCGCCTACAACCACATCCCCCACCTCATCCACCTCGACAACCCCCACACCCAAACCACCCTCACCACCCAACCCACCACACCCCCCACCACCACCATCCACCCACAAACACCCGCCTACCTCATCTACACCTCAGGCTCCACCGGCCGCCCCAAAGGCGTCACCATCCCCCACCAAGGACTCGCCAACCACCTCACCTGGGCCACCCGCGACCTCGTCAACCAAGGCACCACCAACCACCCCACCCACAACCCCACCGGCACCGCCGTCTTCACCTCCCTCGCCTTCGACCTCGTCATCCCCAACATCTGGGCACCCCTCCTCACCGGCCAACGCGTCGTCATGCTCCCCCAACACCTCGACCTCTCCCAACTCGCCCACCACCTCAACCAACACGCCCCCTACGCCTACCTCAAACTCACCCCCGCCCACCTCGAAATCCTCACCCAACAACTCACCCCCACCCAAGCCACCCACCTCGCCGGCACCATCGTCACCGCAGGCGAACCCCTCCCCCCCACACTCGCCCACCACTGGACCCAACTCCTCGGACCCAACCGCCTCATCAACGAATACGGACCCACCGAAACCAGCATCGGCACCACCACCCACACCATCCCCACCCACCCCAACACCCGACCCACCACCCCCATCGGAACCCCCCTCCCCGGCACCCAAACCCACATCCTCGACACCCACCTCAACCCCGTCCCCACCGGAACCACCGGCGAACTCTTCATCACCGGAACCGGAACCGCACACGGCTACCACAACCAACCCGCCCACACCGCCCACACCTTCCTCCCCAACCCCCACGGCCAACCCGGCACCCGCCTCTACCGCACCGGCGACCTCGCCCGACACCTCCCAGGCGGCACCATCGAATTCCTCGGCCGCACCGACCACCAAATCAAAATCCGCGGCCACCGCATCGAAACAGGAGAGATCGAGGCACATCTCCAGCGGCATCCCGCGGTGCAGCAGGCCAGGGTCCTGGTGTACGAGGACGCGTCGGGCGCCAAGCGGCTGATCGCCTATCTGATGGGCCGCCCGGAGCAGGGAGCGGAGCAGACGAACGGCGCCACCGGAGAGTCGGAGTGGCTCAGGGAGCACTGCGCCGAACAGCTCCCCGAATACATGGTCCCGTCCACGTTCATGTTCCTGGACGCCCTGCCGCTGAACGCGAACGGGAAGCTCGACCGCAAGGCCCTGCCCACCCCGGACACCGGGGCCCGGGACGAGTCGGAGATCGTCGCGCCGAGAACGGCCGCCGAGAGCGATGTCGTCGAGATCTGGCAGCAGGTGCTGCGGGCCGACCGGGTCAGCGTGACGGACCGCTTCTTCGACCGCGGTGGCGACTCCATCCGCGCGGTCGGCGTCGTGGGCGCCCTGCGGGGCCGCGGCTACGAGGTCTCCGTACGGGATGTGTTCGAACAGCGCACCGCCGACCGGCTCGCGTCGGTCATCGACAGCCGCCCCCGGATCGGACGGCCGAGCACCGGAACGGCACCGTTCGCCCTCATCCCGGAGGCGGACCGCGCGACCCTGCCGGACGGAGTGGTGGACGCCTATCCGCTGGGTCAGATGCAGCTCGGCATGATCGCCGAACTGATCGGCGGCGGAGGCGGGGACGGGCGGAACAACTACCACACCGTCATCGCCAAGCGGATCACCGACGACCGCGCCTTCGACGAGTCCGCCCTGCGCACCGCCGTCCGCGCCGTGACCGCACGCCACGACTCCCTGCGCACATCGGTGCGGCTCACCGGCTGGTCCACTCCCCTGCAACTGGTGCACGAGAGCGCCGATGTCCCGGTCCGGATCTCCGACTTCCGGGGGCTCGACCAGGAGCACGGCCTGCGGGAGCTGCGCGCCCATGTGGCCGCCGAGCGGGCCCGGCTGTTCGACCTCAAGCAGGCACCGTTCGTCCGGGTCTCCGCGCTGCTGGAGAGCGACGACGCCTGGTGGCTGGTGCTGACCACGTCCCATGTGGTCATGGACGGCTGGAGCACGCAGAACCTGGAGATGGACCTCCTCACCACCTATCGCGCTGTCCGCGACCAGGGTGCCGCCCCCGCCCGTCAGCCGCTTCCCGTGCGGTACGCCGATGTGATCGCCGCCGAGCTGGCCGCGCTGGGCCGGGACGAGAGCCGTGCCTACTGGCGTTCTGTGGTGACCGAGCATGTCAAGGCGGTCCCGCCCGCGAGCTGGGCCGGCCCGGGAGCGGCGGAGCAACTGTCCGTGGATGTCCCGGTGGCCGATCTGGCCGGGCGGCTGCGGGAGCGTGCCGCCGAGGCGGACGTTCCGTTCAAGACACTGATGCTGGCGGCGCATCTGAAGGTGATGAGCCAGCTCAACGACGAGCCCCGGTTCCACACCGGCGTGGTCTTCCATGTCCGGCCGGAGACGACAGGCGCCGAGCAGGTGATCGGCATGCATCTCAACACGCTGCCGTTCCCGTACGAGCGCGGGGCCCGGACCTGGCGCGATCTGCTCCCGGCCGTGCTGGCGCACGAGACCGAGGTATGGACGCACCGGCACTTCCCGCTGCCGAGCATCCAGCGGGAGTTCGGCGGCGGGCAGCGGCTCGCCGATGTGTTCTTCAACTTCATCGACTTCTACGAGATCGACGGCGACATCGTGGACAAGAGCACGGGGATCAGCGAAGCCCCGAATGAGTTCGGCCTCAGCGTGCACGCGCACGGCGACCGCAGGATCTCCCTGCGGGGCAGCACCTCGCTGGTCGGCCATGAGCACGCGGAACGGTTGGGCGGCATGTACCGGTCGGTGCTGGAGTCGATGGCGGAGGGCCTGGACGGCGAGGTGGGCGCGGTCTACCCCACGGTCGGTGAGACTTCCGCTGCCGGGGTTTCCGCCGGGGCCCATGCCGAGGGTCCGCTGATGCACGGTCTGTTCGAGTCGATGGTGGCGGAGCGTCCGGACGCGGTCGCCGTCGTCGCCGACGGTACGCAGTACACGTATGCGGAGGTGAACGAGCGGGCGAACCGTATCGCCCACCTGCTCCGCTCTCTCGGCGCACGTCCCGAGGACGCCATCGGTGTCCACCTGGAACGCGGTCCGGATCTCATCCCGGCTCTCCTCGGCGTTCTCAAGTCGGGGGCGGGCTATCTGCCGCTGGACCCGGTCAACCCCGTCGACCGGCTCGGCTACATCGTCTCCGACGCGCAGGCCCGCCTGGTCATCACCACCAGCGACCTCGCACCCAGCCTCACCACCGTCTACGACGGACAGCTCGTCGTCCTCGACACCACCGACCTGACGGATTTCTCCACCGAGAACCCTGCGGTCGTGTCCTCGGCCGAGAACGCGATCTACACGATCTACACCTCCGGCTCCACCGGCCGCCCCAAGGGTGTGGTGCTGACGCATGTCAACGTCGCACGCCTGCTCACCACGGCGCAGGAGCATTTCGCCTTCGACCACACCGACGTCTGGTCGATGGCCCACTCCTACGCCTTCGACGTCTCCGTCTTCGAGATGTGGGGAGCCCTCGCCCACGGCGGACAGCTCATCATCGTCCCCCGTGCAGTGACCCGTTCACCCGAGGAGTTCGCCGACCTCCTCACCGAACACCAGGTCACCGTCCTGTCCCAGACACCGACCGCCTTCAGCTCCCTCACCGCCCTCGCCGCCGCCAACGACCCCCGCATCAAGCGCCTCCACCTCCGCGCCGTCATCTTCGCCGGAGAAAAACTGGAGATCAGCGGGCTGCGTCCGTGGGTCGACCGCATGGGCCTCGGACGGATCTCCCTCGTCAACATGTACGGGATCACGGAGACCACCGTCCACACGACCTACCACCGGCTCACGAAGAAGGACTTCGAGGCGGACGGCAACCCGATCGGACGTCCGCTGTCGGACCTGGCCGTTCATCTGCTGAACGCTGACGGGCGCCCGGTGCCGGACGGTGTTCCCGGGGAGATCCATGTCTCCGGCCCGGGTGTGGCACGCGGCTACCTCAACCGTCCGTCCCTGACCGCCGAACGGTTCCTCCCCGACCCCTACGGGCCGCCCGGCAGCAGGATGTACCGCAGTGGCGACATCGCCCTGCGCAACCCCGACGGAACCCTCGACTTCTCCGGCCGTATCGACGACCAGGTCAAGATCCGCGGCTTCCGCATCGAACTCGGCGAGATCACCGCCGCCCTCACCAACCACCCCGACATCCGCCAGGCCGTCACCATCGTCCGCGAGGACACCCCCGGCGACAAACGACTCGTCGCCTACCTCGTCCCCGAACCCGGACACACCCCCGACGCCAAAACCCTCCGCACCGAACTCGCCACCACCCTCCCCGACTACATGGTCCCAGCGGCCTACGTCCCCCTCGACACCATCCCCCTCACCCCCAACGGCAAGCTCGACAAACGCAACCTCCCCGCACCCGAGGGACGGTCACTGGGCAATGCCACGGAGTTCATCGCTCCGGGTACCGCGCTGGAGGTCCGGATCGCGGAGATCTGGCAGCAGGTTCTGGGGGAGGCCCGCGTCGGTATGCAGGACAGCTTCTTCGAGCTGGGCGGCGACTCGATCCGCAGTGTGCTGCTCGTCGGCACCCTGCGGGACGCCGGAATCCGGGCGGAGGTCCGCGATGTGCTGGAGCGCCCGGTGTTCCAGGACTTCTGCGCCGGGCTGCTGACAGACGACGGAAGCCTCCCGGAGCCGGACCCGGGGCAGGCCGCGGTCGCTTCCACCGAGCCGTTCTCGCTGATCAGCGCGGCGGAGCGGGCCCTGCTGCCGGACGGCCTGGACGACGCCTACCCGCTCACCCGCAGCCAGCTCGGTATGCATCTGGAGATGCTGGCCGGTGCGGAGCGCCCGGCGTACCACCTGGTGAAGAGCATGCGGGTGCGGGACGAGCGTCCCTTTGCCCCGGATGTGTTCCAGCGGGCCGTGGACCTGCTGGTCGCGGCGCACGACGTCTTGCGCACCGGCGTCGATCTGGGGACGTATGAGCGTCCGCTCCAGTTGGTGCGTTCGTCCGTGGCGCTGACCGTGGAGGTCACCGACCTCCGGGGGGTCACCGCCGAGGAGGCCGACCGGCTCGTCCGGGACCATGTGGACGGTCTCGCCCGTAGGGCGCTGGACCGGGACGCGTGCCCGCTGCTGCGGCTGGACGTGCGGCTGTGCGGCGACGGAAGCTGGCAGCTCACGGTCGCGTACGCCCATGTGATCCTGGACGGGTGGAGCCTTCAGCGGCTGCTCAGCGAGTTGATGGGGCTGTATCACGGGCTGCTGGACGGACAGGTTCCGCCGTCGGCGCCGACCGCCGTGCGGTTCGCGGACACGGTGGCCGCCGAGCTGGCCGCGCTGGAGTCGGCCGGGACCCGTGACTTCTGGCGCGGGCTGGTGGCCGGGCGGTCGCCGGTCCGGCTGCCCGCGGACTGGAGCGCGGCGGGCGAGGCCGCCGAGGACCGGACGGAACAGGGACAGCGGGTGGAGGACGACGGTCCGCGGGTGCTGTCCGTGCCCTTCGCGGACATCGAGGACGGTCTGCGCAGGCTCGCGGCCCGCGCGCAGGCACCGTTGAAGAGTGTGCTGTTCGCCGCCCATCTCACGGTGCTCAGCAGACTGACACCCGAGGACGATTTCCTCTCCGGCCTCACCCACCATGTGCGCCCGGAGTCGGCGGACGCGGACCGTATCCACGGCATGTTCCTGAATGTGCTGCCGTTCCCGTTCCGCCGGGGCGCCCGGAGCCACACGGAGCTGGTCGCCGGGGTCTTCGCCCGGGAACGGGAGGTATGGGGGCACCGGCACTTCCCGATGCCTGCGATCCAGCAGGAGTTCGGGAACGGTGAACGGCTGCTGGAGGTCTACTTCAGCCACCAGGACTTCGGCTCCGCCGAGGAGCTGGGTCAGCGCACCGGTGTCGAGGTGGACGCGGCGGCGGGTGCCGGGGCGGGCCACAACGAGTTCGGGTTCTCCGTGGCGTCGGCTCCGGGGCGGCTTCAGCTCCGCTGCGGAAGCCGGAGCCTCGGGGAGTCCTCAGCGCGGCGGCTGGCCGCTCTGTACCGCTCGGTGCTGGAGGCCATGGCCGAGGACCCCGAGGGCGATCCGCGCTTCTACACGCTGCCCGCCGAGGAGCAGGCGACGCTGGACCGCTGGGCCGACGCCGTCGAAGGGGCGTTGTCGGTGGTTCCGGTACCGGTGACCTGGTCCCGGATCGCCGCCCGCACCCCCCACGCCACCGCCGTCGAAGGCCACGACTTCACCCTCACCTTCCACGACATCGAAACCCGCGCCAACCAACTCGCCCACCACCTCACCACCACCACCGGCGCCGGACCCGGCCACATCATCGGAGTCCTCCTCGACCGAGGACCCCACATCCACACCACCCTCCTCGCCATCTGGAAAACCGGAGCCGCCTACCTCCCCCTCGACCCCACCAACCCCCCCAACCGCACCACCACCACCCTCAACGACGCAGGCGCCCACACCCTCATCACCCAAACCACCCACACCCACAACACCACCGCCTACAACCACATCCCCCACCTCATCCACCTCGACAACCCCCACACCCAAACCACCCTCACCACCCAACCCACCACACCCCCCACCACCACCATCCACCCACAAACACCCGCCTACCTCATCTACACCTCAGGCTCCACCGGCCGCCCCAAAGGCGTCACCATCCCCCACCAAGGACTCGCCAACCACCTCACCTGGGCCACCCGCGACCTCGTCAACCAAGGCACCACCAACCACCCCACCCACAACCCCACCGGCACCGCCGTCTTCACCTCCCTCGCCTTCGACCTCGTCATCCCCAACATCTGGGCACCCCTCCTCACCGGCCAACGCGTCGTCATGCTCCCCCAACACCTCGACCTCTCCCAACTCGCCCACCACCTCAACCAACACGCCCCCTACGCCTACCTCAAACTCACCCCCGCCCACCTCGAAATCCTCACCCAACAACTCACCCCCACCCAAGCCACCCACCTCGCCGGCACCATCGTCACCGCAGGCGAACCCCTCCCCCCCACACTCGCCCACCACTGGACCCAACTCCTCGGACCCAACCGCCTCATCAACGAATACGGACCCACCGAAACCAGCATCGGCACCACCACCCACACCATCCCCACCCACCCCAACACCCGACCCACCACCCCCATCGGAACCCCCCTCCCCGGCACCCAAACCCACATCCTCGACACCCACCTCAACCCCGTCCCCACCGGAACCACCGGCGAACTCTTCATCACCGGAACCGGAACCGCACACGGCTACCACAACCAACCCGCCCACACCGCCCACACCTTCCTCCCCAACCCCCACGGCCAACCCGGCACCCGCCTCTACCGCACCGGCGACCTCGCCCGACACCTCCCAGGCGGCACCATCGAATTCCTCGGCCGCACCGACCACCAAATCAAAATCCGCGGCCACCGCATCGAAACAGGAGAGGTCAGCTCGGTCCTGCTGGAGCACGACCAGGTCCGCGAGGCGTTCGTGATCGGGCATGAGCACGCCCCGGGCGATGTCCGGCTGGCCGCCTATCTGGTGCCCGCCGACCCGGCCGGGCCGCCCACGGCGGCGGAGCTGGGGGCCCACTGCGCGGAGCTGCTGCCGGAGTACATGGTCCCCGCCGGTTTCACCGTGCTGGACGCCCTGCCGCTGAACGCGAACGGGAAGGTGGACCGCAAGGCCCTGCCCGTCCCCGAGTGGGACACGGGCGCCGAGCACTTCGAGCCGCCCGTCACCGGGACCGAGCAGCGACTCGCCCGGATCTGGGCCGAGGTCCTCGGAGTGGAACGGATCGGCCGCGGGGACGGCTTCTCCGCGCGGGGCGGGCACTCCCTCCTGGTGATCCGGGCGGTCGCCGCCGCGCAGCGGGAGCAGCTGCCGATGACGCTGTTCCAGCTCTATCAGTACGAGACGCTGGAGCGGGTGGCCGCGGCGGTGGACACGGCCCTGGCCGAGGCCGCCCCGGCAGCGGAGGCAGGGAACGGGCAGGAGACACGGAACGCGCGGGACCCGCGGGGAGGTGAGCGGCCGGTGTCCGCCCTCTCCTGGTGGACCGCGGGCCGACTGCCCGAGGCCGATCGGGTGCGCGATCTGCTGGCCGAGCACCGCGTCCCCGGGATCGCCCTGGCTGTGATCCACGACGGTGAGCTGGTGGCCGCCGAGGGCTACGGCACGGCCGACGGGACACGGCCGGTCCGCGCCGGCACCCCGTTCCATGTGGGCTCCCTGAGCAAGCACATCACCGCGCTGGGCGTGCTGCGCCTGGTGGACCGGGGGGTGCTCGACCTGGACGCGGACGCCGACAGCTATCTGACGGACTGGCGGATTCCGGGCGGGCCCGGACTGCCCCCGGTGACCGTGCGGCATCTGCTCGGACACCAGTCCGGTCTGTCGGCGACGCCCGGTCTGGGCTTCCCGCCGGGGCCGAAGGTGCCGTCCACCCTGGATCTGCTGACGGGTCGCGCCGTGCCCGAGGTGCCCGAGGTCACCCGCGAGGGCGTGCCCGGTACGCAGTTCCGGAAGGCGAACGTCCACTACGTCGTCCTCCAGCGGATTCTGGAGGACGTGACGGGTGAACCCTTCGCCGAGCTGATGCGCTCGCTGGTGCTCGACCCCCTGGGCATGCGGGACAGTAGCTTCGACCAGGCGTATCCCGAGCGGCTGAGCGGAACGGTGGCCGTCGGGCACGACGCCGACGGCGGGCCCCTGGGCCGGCGGGTCCGGCCGGACGCCGCGGCGGCCGGGCTGTGGTCGACGGCGGTGGACCTGGCGAAGGCGGCACTGGAGGTGCGCCGTTCGGCGCTGGGCCGTCCGGGCGCGCTGCTGGAGCGGGCCACGGCCGGGGCGATGCTGACCCCGTCGCCGCTGAGCCTCTACGGCCTCGGCACGGTCGTCGATGTCACGGAGACAGAAACCGAGTTCGGCCATGCCGGGACCCCGGTCGGGTTCCACGGGCTGTCGGCGGCGCGGCTGCGCGCGCGGACCGGCTTCGTCGCCCTGACCAACGGGGACTCCGGTGCGCGGGTGGTGAAGGCACTCACGGAGTTCCGCGGAGCGGTCTGATCCACGGAGCGGCCGGCCGATCGGGCGGTCCGCTCCGATCGAGGCGGCCCGGCCCCGGGCGGGTTCCCGGGGCCGGGCCGCCTCCTCCTTCCCTCTTCCCTGTCATCGAGGAGCGCGTCTGTTGTCCACTCCACCGAACCGGTCCGCCCCGGGGTCCTCGTCACCGGGGAAACCCGGGACACCCGAGACGTCCGAGACGCCCGGGATACCTGAGGCGCCCGAGGTGCCCGAGGCGGCGTCGGAGACACCGGCGGAGAGCCCGCCGCCCGTCCCCCTCCGCCGGAACCACAACTTCCGGATGCTCTGGATCGGGGGCGGCAGCTCCGTGCTCGGCGTACGGACGGCGGTCTCCGCGTACCCGCTGCTGATGCTCTGGAGCACCGGATCGGCCGCGCACGCCGGTCTGGTGGCGTTCGCCGCGCTGCTGCCCCAGCTCCTGCTCGTCCTGCCCGCGGGCGCGCTCGTGGACCGCTGGGACCGGCGCCGGACCCTGATGGTGTGCGACGCCGTCGGGCTGGCCGGTATGGCCTCCCTGGTCGTGGCGCTGCTCCTGGGCAAGCTGTACGTCGGCCAGGTGATGCTGGTGGCGTTCCTGGAGGGCGGGGCCGTCATCTTCTACCGGATCGCCGAACGGGCCGTGATCCGCGGCGCCGTGCCCACCGGCCAGCTCTCGGAGGCGTTCTCCCAGCACCAGGCGCGCGGCCACGCGGCCGGGGTGCTGGGGCAGCCCCTGGGCGCGGGGCTGTTCTCCCTCGCCCGCTGGGCGCCCTTCCTGGCCGCTGCGGTCACCCATACCGTCGCCCTGGTGACCCTGCTGATGATGCGTCACCAGCCGGTGGAGAGCAGGACCGGGACACGGCGGGCCCTGCGCACCGAGATCGCCGAGGGAATCGCCTGGGTGTGGCGGCAGCGGTTCCTGCGGGCGGCGCTGCTGGTCATCAGCATCAGCAATATCGCGTTCCAGGTGATGGCGCTCGCCCTGGTGGTGCTCGTCAAGGAAGGGGGCCACCCGGCCTACATGGTGGGCCTGGTGGGTCTGCTGGGCGGGGCCGGGGGCATCACCGGCGCGATGACCGCCGCGTGGGTGATGCGGCGGATACGGCTGGGGCCGCTGCTTCTGCTGGCGCTGGCCGTCTGGACGGCGCTGATGGCCTCGCTGGCGTTCGTCGCGCACCCGGTGGCCCTCGGTCTGGTGAGCGCCGGCACCACCTGGGTCGGCGCCCTGCTCAACGTCGCCGCCGGGGTGCACCAGGTGAAGGTGACCCCGGACGCGCTCCAGGGCCGGGTGAGCAGTGTGTTCGCCCTGGTGACCTCGGGGCTCAACTCCCTCGGCGCGCTGCTCGGCGGTGTGCTGCTCACCTGGTACGGCGGGGCCCGGACGATGGCGGGCGTGGCCGTCTGCATGGCCGTCGTCACCCTGCTCGCGCTGGCGGCGCCCACCGTCCGCCGGGCGGCCGATTAGGCCAACTGGACATGTGTCAGGGATGTTTGACAGGTCCTCGGGGGTGTGTCAGTCTTTCCTTACACATGAAAGGGAAAGCTGTGACGAACGGCCCACCTCTCACCGGGGACGCCTTTTTGCAGGTCATGGCGGCGTTGGGGAATCCGCACCGGATGCGGATCATCGCGTCGCTGTCCCACGGGCGGAACTATGTCAGCCAACTGGCTCGCGACATCGGCATGAGCCGGCCGCTGCTGCACATGCACCTCAAGCGGCTGGAGTCCTCGGGACTGATCACCGGCTCGCTGGAGGTCTCCCGCGGCGGCAAGGCCATGCGCTACTTCGAGGTCGTGCCCTTTGTCTACGAACTGACTCCGGAGCTGGTGGCGGAGGCGGTACGGACCTTGACCGACGAAGGTGACGAGGGGCGCGCCCCCGCCGGTGACGGCGGCGGGCGCGAGCTGACCGACGGAGGCGGGAAGCAGGCCCACCGCGGCCTGTTCGACGCCTCCGGGTTCACGAACGGGGCCGCGGTCGAGGCCAAGGAGGAGGAGAACCGATGAAGGGGGAGGGAGTCGTGACGCTCGCCATGGACGACGGGGAGCTCACGGGGATGGTCGGGGCAGGCGGT
Source organism: Streptomyces clavuligerus (assembly GCF_005519465.1). Taxonomy (NCBI): domain Bacteria; kingdom Bacillati; phylum Actinomycetota; class Actinomycetes; order Kitasatosporales; family Streptomycetaceae; genus Streptomyces; species Streptomyces clavuligerus. The sequence continues at coordinate 1,211,849 of NZ_CP027858.1, forward strand.
CTCTTCCTGCTGTGCATCGTGGTCGTCTGGCAGGTCGCCGTGACCTGGCGGGCCCGGATGCTGGCCGCCCGTGAGGAGCAGTACAGGGCGCTGGCCGAGAAGTACGCGAATCTGCTGGAGGACAATGTCGAACTCCAGCGCCGTATGGCCGAGGATCTGGCGAGCACCCAGCAGTCGGTGATGTCGATGGAGCGGATGATGCGCGAGATCGAGTAGGACCGCGTCCCGCGCCGGACCGTACGAGACCGCGCCGCTCGATTCGATGGGCATTCGGCGCGGTACTCGACGAAAGCGCTGTTCACCACCGCATCAGGTGGATTCCATTCCCACCTCATCGGTGGTCCCACCTCATCGGGTGGATTCCGTTCCGGGCCCGGCACTCGGCTTCGCACACCACATCGTGCCGGACGCGGATCTCTCTCCGGTGACTTCGCATGCCCTCGGGAAAGGGCTCGGGCCGCATGGCGCCCCGCGATGTCCCGGATCTGAATCCCGGTTTTCCGGGCCGTGATCCCAGGCCCGCGCCTCCGGGTTCCGGATTTCCGAAATACGCTTCCAGCCTTGGAGTATAGCCGATGTCAAGTGCACCGCCCGCTGGGCACTCCCCCTCCGGGGCGGCTCCGCAGGAGCCCTCCCCGGCCGAGGGGTCCACGGTCCGCACCACGCTGGTCGAACGCATCGCGGGCTGGTCGGCACGGAACGCGCGCAAGGCCATCGCCGGCTGGTTCCTGCTGGTCGTCGTCTGTGTGGTCGCGGGCAGCAGCGTCGGCAGCGGCGCCAAGACCTCCGACCCCGGCGAGGCCGGGCAGGGCCAGCGCATTCTGCGGGAGCAGGACCGCAAGGCCACCAACTTCCGCGAGAACATCCTCATCGAGGACAGGACCCGCACGGAGAAGTTCCGCGGCAACGCCGAACTGGAGGCCGTGGCCGCCGATGTCGCCAAGCGGCTCCGGGCCCGCGAGGACATCGTCAAGGAGGTCGCCGCCCCCGGTGACGGCGCCGCGGCGGCCCGGCAGCTCATCTCGGCGGACGGGAGGAGCGGGCTGGTCACCGCGACCATCGAGGGTCCCGCAGGACCCGCGGCCGACAAGCGGCTGTTCGCGCTCCAGGACGCCGTCAAGGAGCTGCGGAAGGCCCACCCGGACGCCCGGATCGCCATGGCGGGCGGCCTCTCGCTGGACATCGCGCTGGGCGAGGCGGCCGACAAGGACCTGGCCCGGGCCGAGCTGCTGTCGCTGCCCCTGACCCTGGTCATCCTGCTGGTCGTCTTCGGTGCCCTGGTCGCCGCCGGTGTGCCCGTGCTCCTCGCGGTGACCGCGGTCGCGGCGGCCCTCGGGCTCGTCGGGGTGATCGGCACGGTCATCCCCGCGAACAGCACGGTCTCCTCGGTGGTGCTGCTGATCGGCATGGCCGTGGGCGTGGACTACTCCCTCTTCTATCTGCGCCGTGAGCGCGAGGAGCGGGCGGCGGGCCGGCTCCCCAAGGAGGCGCTGCGCATCAGCGCCCGTACCTCGGGGCACGCGGTCGTGGTCTCCGGCCTCACCGTGATGATCTCCATGTCCGGTCTGCTCATCGTGGGAGCGGATGTCTTCAACGGCATGGCCGTCGGCACCATCGTCGTCGTCGGCATGGCCGTCCTGGGCTCCGTGACCGTGCTGCCCGCGGTGCTGGCGCTGCTGGGCCGCAAGGTCGACGCGCTGCGCCTGCCCCTGCTGGGCCGCCGCCGCACCGAGGCGACGGAGTCCAGGAGCTGGGCGGCGATCGCCCGGGTCGTGGTCCGCAAGCCGCTGCTGACGGGCTCCCTGGCACTGCTCGCCCTGGGCGCGCTCGCCGTACCGGCGCTCAGCATGAAGCTGAGCGAGCCCGGTTCGCTCAGCTCGCTGCCCCGCAGTATCGATGTCGTCGACGCCGGTGTCCGTCTCCAGGAGGCGTTCCCCGGCGGTGCCTCCCCGGCCCAGGTCGTGGTCTGGGGCGAGGGCGCGACGGCGGGCCGGGCCGACGCCGCGATCGAGGTGCTGCACCGGAAGGCCGCCGAGAGCGAGCTGATCGGTGAGCCGATCATCGCGGAGAAGGTGGACGAGGTGCTGAGCGTGCAGGTCCCGCTGGCCGGGAAGGGCACCGACGCGACCTCCGTGAAGGCGCTGAAGGAGCTGCGGCAGGAGGTTCTGCCGGAGGCGTTCGAAGGGGTCGGCGGGCTGGAGTACGCCGTCACCGGCGAGGTCGCGGGGAAGCAGGATCTCGCGGATCTGCTGGCGGAGCGTCAGCTCTGGGTCATCGCCTTCGTGCTCGCCATGGCGCTCGTGATCCTCGTCCGGGTGTTCCGCGCGCCGCTGGTGGCCCTGGTGTCGGTCCTGCTCAACCTGCTCTCCATCGGCGCCGCCTACGGCGTGGTCGTCCTCGGTTTCCAGGACGGCCATCTCTCCGGCCTGCTGGACTTCCAGTCGAGCGGCGGAGTGGTCAACTGGCTGCCCCTGTTCATGTTCGCGATCCTGTTCGGCCTGAGCATGGATTACCACGTGTTCATCCTCAGCCGGATTCATGAGCGCTGGCAGCGCGGCGAGGACGCCCTGACCGCCGTGACCCGCGGTGTCTCCGGCAGCGCGGGCGTCATCACCAGTGCGGCCGTGGTGATGATCGCGGTGTTCGCGCTGTTCTCCACGCTCAGCCTCGTCGAGTACAAGATGCTCGGTGTCGGCATGGCGGTCGCCGTCCTCATCGACGCGACGCTGGTGCGCGGGGTCCTGCTGCCCGCCGCCCTCGCCCTGCTCGGCGACCGGGCCTGGGGCAGGCGCCCCGAGCGGCCCGCCGCACAGCCCGCACCGCAGAGCGACGCGGTCCCCCCGGCGCGGACCCCGTCCGACGCCCACAGCTCCTGACGACCGGCTCCTCACAAGGAAGCACTGAATCATGGCACTGACCACGCAAGCGGACACCGGTACCCCGAAGACCCGGGCGCGGAGGCAGCTCGCCTGCGCCTCCCTGGTCGCCGCCGCGGCGCTCGCGCTGAGCGCCTGCGACCCGCCCTCCAGCGACGACCGCAAGAGCGAGCGCCAGAGCTACACGATCACCGAGAAGGCCACCGGGCTGAAGCTGGCCACCCGGGGCGGCGATGTCACGATCACCGCGTCCGACCGTACGGATGTGAAGGTCACCGAGAAGATCCACTACTCGGACGACGCGCCCGAACCCACGCACGCGGTCGCGGACGGGGCGATCACCCTCGACAGCGGCGCCTGCTCCAAGGGCAACTGCGGGGTCGACTACACGATCGAGCTGCCCGCGGCGCTCGCGCTCGACATCAGCAGCGACGGCGGCGATGTGGAGGTCCGGGGGACGAAGGGCGATCTCTCCGTCGCCACCGAGGGCGGCCGGGGCGATCTGTCGGAGCTGGCGGCCTTCAAGGTGACCGCCCGTACCGCGGGAGGCGCGCTGAAGCTGGCCTTCCGCACCAAGCCGACCAAGGTGACCGCCGCCACCGACGGCGGGGACGTGACCATGACCGTGCCGGAGGGCTCGTACGCGGTACGGGCCGACACCTCGGGCGGCGACAAGAAGATCGAGGTCGGTCAGGACCACGGCGCGGCCGAGCACATCCAGGCCGACACCGAGGGCGGCGATCTGACGATCCGTACCGGCTGAGCGAAGGCCCCGGGAGCGGGGAGCGGGACCGTCGGGCGATCCGCCCGGCGGTCCCTTCGCATACGCCTCGCATACACCGGGGCCGCTCCTGGCCCGCATGCCGGACCGTCGTGTGTGGAGAAAGTATAGGAAGGTGCGGCACGGTGCGCTCACCTGGAGTTCTGGTGCCTGGAACTCCCGCGCGTCGTTCCCACACGGAGAGTTGCCGCACCCATGACTGCCACCAGAACCGTCGCCCCCAGTGAGTGGTTTCGGGCCTACAGTCCCCGGCCGGCCGCCCACGGCCGGCTCATCTGCTTTCCGCACGCGGGCGGGGGCGCCTCCGCCTTCCGCGAACTGGCCGGGCGGGCACCGCAGTCGCTGGAGGTAACGGCGGTGCAGTACCCGGGACGGCAGGATCGTTTCAGCGAGCCGATGCCCAGGTCCATGGACGAGCTGACGACCGCGCTCGCCGAGGCGGTCGTGGCGGGACTGGACCGGCCCACCGCCCTGTTCGGCCACAGCATGGGCGCCACCGTCGCGTTCGAGGTCGCGCGGAAGCTGCGCCGCACCCACCCCGGCTTCCCGGTGCGGCTGTTCGCCTCGGCCCGCAGGGCACCGCACACACCCCTGCGGACCCCGGTGGTCTTCGACGACGACGAGCAGGCCGTGGCCTATATCCGCTCCCTCGGCGGGCAGGGGGCCCCGCTGCTCGCCGATCCGGAGCTGCGGGCCATGGCGGCCCATATCCTCCGTGCCGACCTGCGGCTCCTCGCGGACTACCGCTGCCCCGACGGCCCCCCGCTCACCTGCCCCATCACGGTGATCCGCGGTGCGGACGACCCGTCGTGCACCCTGGAGGACGCCCGGGAGTGGGGCCGTCACACCGTCGCGGGGCTGGGTGTCGAGACCCTGCCCGGCGGCCACTTCTATCTGGAGACGGCCGGGGCCGAGCTGGCCAATCTCCTCACCCGGCGGCTGACGGCCGACCTTCCCGGCCTCGCCGTCGCCCACTGACCGCCCGTCCCATCCACCGAGCACCGGGGGAGCACTCATGGCCGAAGCTGTGAACGGGCGGTGGCTGCCACTGACCGCCGCCCAGCGGGGCATCTGGTTCGCACACCAGTTGGACCCCACCGCCCACGCGTACAACATCTCCGACTATGTGGAGATCCGAGGTCCGCTGGACCCCGAGGTCTTCCGCACGGCCTGGCTGAGGTCCATCGCCGCGAGCGACTGCCTGCGGGTCCGGCGCTTCGAGGAGGGCCCCGACGGCGCGCTGCGGCAACTGCTCGCCGACGGCCCCGAGAACGAGCTGCGCTTCCTGGACATGTCCGCGTCCCCGGACCCGGACGGCGAGGTCCAGGCGTACATCCGGCGGGATCTCGAACGCCCCGTGGACCTCGCCCGGGGCGGCGCCCTGACGAGCTGGGCGCTCTTCCGCGTCGCGGACGACCGGCACGTCTACTACGAGCGGGCGCACCACATCCTCGTCGACGGGTACGGGGCGGCCCTCTTCACCCGCAGGCTCGCGGCCGAGTACACCGCGCTGGTCCACGGCGGCGAGCGGCCCGCCCCGCTCGCCCGTCTCGAAGAGCTGGTGGCCGAGGACACCGCCTACCGGGAGGGCGAGCAGGCCGCCGGTGACCGCGCGTACTGGGCCCCGCTGCTGGCGGACGCCCCCGATCCGGTCCTGCTGCACCAGCGGACCGCCACCGGCGGGCCCGTGCCCGCCGACCCGGGCCGGTCCTTCGTGCGGCGGTCCAGCCACTGGCGGGACGAGGTCACCGGCCGGCTCGCGGAGCTGGCGCGCGTGCACCGGACCCGCTGGCCGCTGCTGCTGATCGCCGTCGTCACCGCCTATCTGCACCGGGAGACCGGGGCCCGCGAGGTGGTGCTGGGGCTTCCCGTCACCGGCCGGGTGGGCGCGGCGCAGCGCGCGACCCCCGCGATGTTCGCCAATGTCGTCCCGCTGCGGATCGAGGTATCGCCCGGGGATACCCTCGCCGAGCTGATGCCCCGGGTCTCCGCCCGGATCAAGGGGGCGCTGCGGCACCAGCGGTACCGGTACGAGGACATCCGGCGCGACGGCGGCGGGGCGGGCGAGGACACCGGGCTGCGCCGGCCCGTGGTCAACATCATGGACTTCGACTACCGGCTGAGCTTCGGCGACAGTCCGGCCGTGCCGCACAATCTGACGCTCGGTCCGACGGAGGACCTGTCCTTCGCGGTGTACGACCGGCAGGACGGCTCCGGGCTCCACTTCGACCTGGACGGCAATCCGGACCACTACCGCGGCTCGGATCTGAGCCGGTTCCAGGAACGGTTCGAGCGCTTTCTGCACGCGGTGATCGAGCGGCCGGAGCGGGCGCTCGACGAGACGCCGTTCGTCCCGGACGCCGAGCTGCGCCGGATGCTCGTCGAGTGGAACGGGGCCGGGGACCGGGACCCGGCGGCCGAGGGCGGGCCGGACACCCTGGCCGCCCTCTTCGAGGCGCGGGTGGCGGCCGACCCGGACGCGGTGGCCGTGGTGGCGCCCGACGGGGAGTTGACCTACCGGCGGCTCAACGCGGAGGCGAACCGGCTGGCGCGGCTGCTGATCGAGCGGGGTGTGGGGTGCGAGACCCCCGTCGGCGTGCTGCTGGAGCGGTCCGGCGCCGTGCTGGTCGCCACGCTCGCCGTGCTCAAGGCGGGCGGTCACTATGTACCGCTGCACCCCGGCTATCCGCCCGAGCGGATGGCGTGGGTCCTCAAGGACTCGGGTGCCCCGGTCCTCATCACCGACCGCCCCGACGCGGAGCTGGGCTTCGCCGCCGATCAGCGGGTGGTCCGGGTGCCGGAGGGGCCCGCGGAGGCGGACGCCGGGAATCCGGCGCGCCCCGCCCTGGGCGGGCAGCTCGCGTATGTGATCTACACCTCCGGTTCCACGGGTGTCCCCAAGGGGGTCGCGGTGGCGCAGCGCGAGGTGGCCGCCTTCGCGGCGGAGCGGCGCTGGCGGGACGGTGCGCATGAGCGGCTGCTGATGCAGTCCCCGCACGCCTTCGACGCGTCGACGTACGAGATGTGGGTGCCGCTGCTGTCCGGCGGCACGGTGGTGGTCGCGCCGCCGGGGCCGGTGGACGCCGCCGTGCTGCGGGAGGCGGTCGAGCGCCACGGTGTCACGAGCACCTTCCTGACGGCCGCGCTGTTCGCGCTGATCGCCGCCGAGGACCCCGGGGCCTACCGGGGCATGCGGGCGGTCATCGCGGGGGGCGAGGCGCTGTCCCCGCCGGTGCTCCGCCGGGTGCGCGAGGCGTGCCCCGGGCTGAAGCTGATCAACGGCTACGGGCCGACGGAGACCACCACGTTCGCGGCGCTGCACTCCTTCGGGGAGATCGCCGACGTGGCGCCGATCGGCACTCCGCTGGACGGCTCGCGGGTCTTTGTGCTGGACGCGCGGCTGCGGCCGGTGCCGGTGGGGACCGAGGGCGAGCTGTATGTGGCCGGTGCGGGGGTGGCCCGCGGCTATCTGGGCCGGGGCGGTCTGACGGCCGAGCGGTTCCTGCCCTGCCCGTTCTGGCCGGGTGAGCGGATGTACCGGACCGGGGACCTGGTGCGCTGGCGCGCCGACGGGGTCCTCGAATACCTGGGGCGCGGCGACGACCAGGTGAAGGTCCGGGGGTTCCGGATCGAGCTGGGCGAGGTGGAGGCGGCGATGGCCGCCTGCGCGGGGGTGGCGCGCGCGGTGGCCGCCGTGCGGGAGGACCGTCCCGGGGTGCGCAGGCTGGTGGGGTATGTGGTGCCGGAGCCCGGTGCGGTGCCCGATCCTGCGGCGGTGCGGGAGGAGATGGCGCGCGGGATTCCGGAGTACATGGTTCCGCGGGTGATCGTGCCGCTCGCCGCGGTGCCGCTGACGCCGAACGGCAAGGTGGACCGGCGGGCGCTGCCGGAGCCCGAGGCGTCCGGCGGCGGCCGGGCGGCCGGGTCCGCGCGGGAGGAGGTGTTCGTCTCCGTGTTCGCGCGGGTCCTGGGTCTGGACCGGGTGGGCGCGGACGAGAACTTCTTCGATCTGGGCGGGGACAGCATCCTCGCGATGCGGGTGGTGTCGCTGGCCCGGGAGGCGGGCTGGTCGGTCAGTACCCAGGAGGTCTTCCGGCGCCGTACGCCGGAGGGGCTCGCGCTGGTGGCCCGGCCGCTCGGCGAGGGCACCGGGGAGGGGGTGGAGGACCGGGCCGACGCGCTCGGGATCGCCCCGCTGACCCCGGTGGCCCTCGGTCTGCTGGAGCGCGCCGGTGACACGGTGGGCCGCTTCCACCAGGCGGTCCTCGCCGAACTGCCCGACGGGGCCGACGACGACGTGCTGCGGGCGGCGCTCCAGGCCGTCGTCGACCGGCACGATCTGCTGCGGGCCCGGCTGGTGCGGGACGGCGGGGGCACGCCGTGCTTCGACATTCCGCCGCCGGGGGCGGTCGCCGCCGGTCCGCTGCTGGGCCGGGCCGTCGCGGTCCCGGCCGAGGACGCCGGTGGAGGAGCGGAGCGGGGCGGTGCCCGAGCCGGGGACGGCGGCGCACGAACGGCACAGGACCGTGGACAGGCCGGGGACGGCGGTGGTGAACGGGCCGCTCTGGCCGCGGTCTGCCATGCGGCGGCGGCCCGGCTCGACCCCTGGCGGGGCGTCAATCTCCAGGCGGTCCGGATCACCGGGCCCGCCGGGCGGGGCGACCGGCTGCTGCTGTGCGTGCACCATCTGGTGGTCGACGGGGTGTCCTGGCGGGTGATCCTGCCGGATCTCGCGGAGGCCGTGCGCGCTCTCGCCGAGGGCCGCGACCCCGAACCCGCGCCGGTGCCGGTCTCGTACCGGACCTGGGCGCGCGCGGAGGAGCGGCGGGCCGCCGCGGGCGCGCACCGGGCGGAGCTGGACCACTGGACGGCGGTGCTGGACACCGTCGAACCATCGCTGGGGTCGCGGCCCCTGGACGGGGGGCGGGATCTCTACCGGGACGCCCGGCACACCTCGGTGGTGGTGCCAGGCGCGGACACCCGGCGGCTGCTGGAGGTCGCGTCGGCCTTCCACACCGGGGTGGACGATCTGCTGCTGACGGCGCTGGTCCGGGCCGTCGCGGGGTGGCGGGCCCGGCGGGGGCAGCCGTCGGGGCCCGTGCTGGTGGACGTGGAGGGCCATGGCAGGAACACGCCGTCGGGCCACGATCTGTCGCGTACCGTCGGCTGGTTCACGGCGATCCGCCCGGTGCGGCTGAGCGGCGCGGATCTGCCGCTGCCCGCCGCGATCAAGCGGATCAAGGAGGAGGCGCGGCAGGCGCCCCACGACGGGATCGGCCATGGGCTGCTGCGCCGTCTCGACCCGGAGGCCGCGCCCCGGCTCGCCGGGCTGCCCGCCCCGCAGGTGCTGTTCAACTATCTCGGCCTGGTCACCGGCGGGGACGGGTGGCCGCTGGCCCCGGCCACCTCGGCGCTGCCGCACGGCGCCGACCCGGGGATGCCCCTGACCCATGTCCTGGAGGTCAACGCCGAGCAGCGGCGCACCGCGAACGGGGCGGAGCTGCACGCGCTGTGGACCACGCCGCCGGGTGTGCTCGACGAGGCCGGGGTGGCCGAGGTCACCGAGGGGTGGCTGGCGGAGCTGCGGGCCGTCGCGGAGCTGGCGGGGCGGCCCGGCGCGGGCGGGCGGACGCCGTCGGACCTGCCCCTGGTCGCGCTCGGGCAGCCGGAGATCGAGCGGCTGGAGGAGCGGGTCCCCGATCTGGTGGACGTCCTTCCGGTCACCTCGCTCCAGGAGGGGTTCCTCTTCCACGCCCTGGAGGCGGGCGAGGACGGGGTGGATGTGTACACCTGTCAGATCCCGATGGATTTTGATGGTTTGCTGGACGAGGACGCGCTGCGCCGCGCGGGCGGGCTGCTGCTCGCCCGGCACACGGGGCTGCGGACGGGGTTCCATCTGGACGGCGGGCGGGCGGTGCAGATCGTGCGGGGCTCGGCGGAACTGCCGTTCTCCGTGGTGGATCTCTCCACGCTGCCCCGGGAGGAGGCACAGGCGCGGGCGCGGGAGATCGCGGAACGGGAGCGGGTGCGGCGGTTCGATCTGAGCAGGCCGCCGCTGCTGCGGATGGTGCTGCTGCGGATGGGGCCCGAGCGGCACCGGCTGCTGGTGACGGCGCATCACATCATCTGGGACGGCTGGTCCACGCCGGTGCTGGTGGGTGAGTTGTTCGCCCTGTGGGCGGACGCGTCGGGCGGCGGTCTGCCCGCGCCGGTGGCGCACCGGAGCCATCTGGAGTGGCTGGCCCGCTATGACGCGACGGCCGCCGAGGACGCCTGGTCGCGGGAGCTGGCCGGGCTCGAAGGGCCGCTGCTGGTGGCACCGGAGGCCGGCAGGCTGCCCGCGGTGCTGCACGAGCGCATCCCCGGTGAGCTGTCGGCGCCGGAGCTCCGCGCGCTCCAGGAGCGCGTCCGGCCGCACGGGATCACCCTGAACACGGCGGTGGCGTTCGCCTGGGGGCTGGTGGTCGGCCGGGCGACGGGCCGGGACGACATCGTCTTCGGGGCCAGTGTCTCCGGCCGGCCGGCCGAGCTGCCGGGGGTGGAGCGCATGGTGGGGCTGTTCACCAACACAGTCCCGGTCCGGGTGCGGCTGCCCGGGGACCGTTCGGTGCTCGATGTGCTGCGGACGCTCCAGGACGCGCAGTCCGCCCTGCTGGACCATCAGCATCTGGGGCTCGGGCGCATCCAGCGTCTCGTCGGTGTGCGGCAGCTCTTCGACACCACGACGATGCTGGTGAACTATCCGCTGGACCGGCGGGCGCTGTCCGCGGCCGTGCCCGGTGCGCGGCTGACGGGGATCGACGTCCTCGACGCCACGCACTATCCGCTGCGGCTGGTCGCCGTGCCCGGGACCGACGGCTCACTGGGGCTCCGGCTCGGGTACCGGCCGGATGTCCTCACCCGGGAGCAGGGGCAGCGGTATCTCGACCGCGCTCTGCTGGCGCTGCGGGCCCTGACCGGTGATCTCGACACGCCGGTGCGGAGCGTTGATCTGATGGACCAGGAGGAGAAGACTGCGCTGCTGACCCAGTGGGGCGGTTACTGATCCCCTGTCGCTTTCCCATCGTCCCCTTGGTTCAACCACCGTCCGAACGGCCTCACTGGGCCGTTCGGAAACAGGGAGGACGTCCCGGTCGGCAATGATGATTTCATGTAGCATTCATCTTGCGCAAAGAACGCCGGGACGTCCTTTGCGATGACCTTGCAGATATTTTTTGGAAGCCCTGTACGACCTATCACCGGGTGAAAATCACAGCACCCTGCCGGATCGCGTCAGCAGGTGGCCAGTTTTTGCCGCCCAATGCTAGGGTGGGGCGAATGACGGGCCTGGCCAAGGGCGTTTTCCATCCGCTCGGAAGCCCCGCTTGACTCCGTTGACCTGGGGAGGTCAAAACGGAGGGCCGGTGCCCGGATCGATGGCTCAGCATCGGGGGGAATTCATGCGGGACGGATCGACGGCCACACCACCGACAGCAGTCGAGTGTTTTCTGCCCGCCTCATGGGCGGGCCGCAGGTAAAGAAACGCCGGTTCGGGTTCTCCGTTCCGTGCCGGACAGCGCGGAATGTTTCTCTCTATCGACTCAGCACCGGTCCAGCGGATCGGCGCTACGACCTGGCGACAGAAATAACTCGTTCCAGTGGTCGGTATCCACTCTTTCGGCGTGTCCTCCGGGCGTTCTCCGGCCACCGGCACGGGCGAGTCATTTGTGTGCGCATCAACATTCACATGATTGCTGAATCCGTCAGTCCGATCCAGTTCCGTCTGCTCGGCCCCGTCACGGCGAGCCGGGCGCAGTCGGAGGTACCGCTCTCCGGCACCAAGATCCAGACCGTGCTCGCCAAACTCCTGCTCGCCGGGGGCCGCACGGTCTCCGACACCAGTCTGAGCACCGCGCTGTGGGGACACCATCCGCCCTCCACGTCCAGCGCGCAGATCTACACCTACGTCTCCCGGCTGCGCAAACAGCTCGGGGCCGCGGTGAGCATCGCGCGCCAGGGGCCCGGTTACGTCCTCGACGCGCCCCACAGCGAAGTGGACGTCTTCGAGTTCGAGCGGCTCACGGCGCTGGGTCAGCGCGCCCTCGGCCAGTGCGACTACACCGCCGCCAGCCGCTACTTCGGCGAGGGCATCGAGCTGTGGCAGGGCGAACCGCTGGAGAACGCCACCGAGCACCTCCAGGAGGTCGAGGTCCCCCGGCTGCTGGCCGCGCGGCTCACCGCGCTGGAGCACCGCGTCGAGGCCGACCTCGCCCTGGGGCGGCACCACCAGATCTCCGCCGAGCTGACCGGCCTGGTGGCCGGCTTCCCGTTGAACGAGAGGCTGCGCGCCCAGCTCATCACCGCCCTGTACCGGTGCGGGCGGCAGGCGGAGGCGGTCCACGTCTACCACAAGGGGCGCACGGTGCTCGCCGAGCAGATGGGCGTCGACCCCGGGCCCGAACTCCGCGCCGCGTATGAGTCGATGCTCCGCGGCGAGATGCACGGGACGGCCGCCGCGCCCGCCGTGGTGCCCACCACGCTGCCGCCGGTCCCGGTGCCCTTCGTCGGGCGCTCCCGTGCGCTGGACCTGCTCGGGGCGATCCTCGTCCCGCGGCGGGCACACCGGGCCGAGCAGCCTGTCCGCGCCCTGATCACCGGCATCGCGGGCATCGGGAAGTCCGGCCTGGCGGCCGTCGCGGCGCACGGCGCGGCCCACCACTACCCGGACGGACAGCTCCACGCCGAGCTGTGCCACGCCGACGGCCGCCCGAAGACACCCGGAGAGGTCCTCGTCCGGCTGCTGCGCGCCCTCGGGGAGCCGCGGGCCTCGGCGGACCACAGCGGCTTCCCGGCGCTCACCGGGGACGTCGAGGAACTGGTGCGGCTGTACCGGACCCGCACCGCGGGCCGCCGGCTGCTGCTCCTGCTGGACGACGCGACCGGCGACGCGCAGATCGACCCGCTGCTGCCCGCGGGCACGGGCACCGCGGTGGTCGTCACCAGCCGCACCCATCTCACCTCCGTCCCCATGGCCCACACCGTCGTCCTCGACCCGATGGGCGAGGAGGAGGCGCTCCAGCTCCTCGGCGCGACGATGGGGGCGCAGCGGATGGCGGACCAGCCCGAGGTGGCCCGGACCCTGGTGCGCCAGTGCGCGGGGCTTCCGCTGGCCGTCCGGATCGCGGGGACCCGGCTGGCCTCCCGGCCGCAGTGGCCGCTGTCCGAACTCGCGGGGCGGCTCGCCGATCCGAGCCGCCGTCTCGAAGAGCTGCGCTTCGGGGACCTCGGGGTCAGCGACGGCTTCCGGTCCTCGTTCGGACGGCTGCGCCCGCGCACCCGCAAGACGCTGCCCTGGCTGTCGATGCTGGGCGAGCAGCCGTTCACGGCGGCGGCGGCCGGGGGTGCGCTGGGCATGTCGGCGCACCGGGCGGAATCCGTCCTGGAGGATCTCGTCGACGCCTCCCTGATGGGAATCACCCGTACCGCCCAGGCGCAGTTGACGTACCAGTTCCATCCGCTGGTCCTGCTGTTCGCGGAGGCGCTGTCCCACGACGGGCGGCCGATGCGGCCCTGCCACGCGTGAGCCTCCGACGCCCGTGCGGGACGGGCGCCGGGGCGGGGGCGGGTCAGACGGAGGCCCGGCCCCGGGTGGCGCCGCCGAGCGCCGCCGCCGTGCCCCGGCGGAAGTGGCGGGTGCCCGCGACCAGGGCGGCGGCTGCCGGGGCGACGAAGCAGGTCAGCGCGCAGACGGCGAGGACCGTCCGCAGGCCGAGGGCGTCGACGGCGGGGGCGAAGAGCGCGAGTCCGGCGGGGGCGAGGCCGTAGGAGAGCAGGAAGTCCAGTGAGGAGACCCGGGCCAGCTTGTCGGGTGCGACCTCCCGCTGCACGGAGGTGAACCAGGGCACGTTGAAGAGTTCGATGCCGATCCCGGCGACGGCGTACGCGGCCATCACCACGGCCGGGTGGACGGGCAGCAGCAGCGCGAGGGGCGCGAAGCCGTAGGCGGCGAGCCCGGCGAGGGCGGTCCGGCCCGGGGAGCGGGGCCGCCAGCGGGCCATGAGCAGGGCGCCCGCGAGCGCACCCGCGGTGTAGGCGGTCAGGGCCCCGGCGAGCACCAGTCCACCGTTGTCGGTGTCCCGGCTGACCAGGGGGAGGGCGACGCCCGTGGCCGAGTAGCCGGTGGCGATCACGGCGGTCAGGGAGAGCAGGCCCGCGATGAACCAGGGGTGGCGGCGCGCCTCCCGTATCCCCTCGGCGAACTCGCCCACCAGCGTGGTCCGGCCCGGTCCTGCGGCACCGGCTTCCGGCTCGTCCCCGGCCGTGCCCCGGGTGCCGGGGCCGGGGACGAGCGCGGCGGCGAGCCAGAGCACCCCGATCCCGAGCAGCAGCGCCCAGGTGTCGACGAGCAGGGCCAGCAGGGCGGTCAGCGAGGGCGCGACCAGGGTGGTGACACGGGTCGCCAGGGTCAGGGCGGCGTTCGCGCCCTGCCTGCGGTCGGGGTCGACGACCTCGGCGGTCAGGGCCTGGTAGGCGGGGCGGCAGGCGCCCTGTCCGGCGCCCGCGAGGGCGGCGGCGATCGTCATGAGGAGCAGGGAACCGTCCAGTCCGGCGGCGAGCAGCGGGGACGAGGCCGCGGCGGCGAGCCCGGCCCACAGGACGACGCCCCGGCGGGAGTGGCGGTCGGCCAGGACACCGCCGAGCGGGACCGCCGCGAGGAAGCCGACCGTACGGGCGGCGAGCAGCAGTCCCAGCGCGGCGGCGGTCAGCGTGCGGTCGAGGACGGCCAGGCCGAGGACGAACGGCAGGGCCCAGGTGGCGAGTCCGGAGGCGGTCGCGCCGGTCCAGAGCCGCAGAAAGGCGAGGTCGCGCAGGAGGGGACGGGGCCGCTCCCGCTCGGCGACGGATGGCGGGACGGGGGTGGTCGGCACGGAGGGGGCTCCTGTCGCTCGTCGGTCCGGGGTGCCGCGGCGGCCACCGGTCCGGGGTTCTGTACGGGGTTTTCCAGGGGCGTTCTGCACGGGTTTCCGCGGGAGGGCCGGGTACGGGCCGCAGATCCGGGCACGGCCGCCCGGAGCCTCCGGCGTCGTCCGAACTCGATCCGGTCCGACCGAAGTCGACCACATGCGATCGAAGCCGCTTGAAGCTGATCCGGAGTCCGCCCGGGCGAGTGTGGCGCGCGGCACCCGAACACCCTGGCGTAATGATAATCATTTTCGTTAGAGTGTCGACGACCCGGCCGCGCCGGGGCTCCCGCCACACGGGAGCGAGACCCCATACCCCGCATCCCTTATGCCGGATTTCAACGGTTTACGCCCAACGCCGCGCGTACCACTCGCCCGTGATCCGGCGGATCGCCATGGCCCAGGGCCCATGACCCCCATGGCACATGTGACCCATGACCCATGACAGGAGTACTCCCCCATGCCCCGACCGGCGACCCGACCCGCCCTGCTCGACCAACTGCCCCCGCCCCTGCCCGCCGACCGGATCATCGATCTCAACCGCCCCCGGGGCGATCTGCACACCACCCGCCGCTACACCTGGAACGACTGGACGTTCGAGGCGCCGCCCGGCGTCTTTCTGCCGGGCGGGACCAGCCGCATGATCCATGAGCGGATTCTCGACGGGCGCATCGCCGTGCGGGACCGCCGTTACGCCGCGATGGGCGTCGGGCTCGGTGTCGAGGCGGTGGCCGCCGCCGTGCGCGGGGCGCGGCGGATCCACGCCCTCGACGTGCACCCCGCCAGCGTGGAATCGGCGGTCCGGCATGTCCGGCGCATCGCCGGTGACCAGGCCGCGAGCCGGGTCGTCCCGGGGACGGGCGACCTCTTCGCCGCCGTGCCCGACGGCACCCCGCTGGACGTCGTCACCTTCAACCCGCCCGCCGTCAGCCGCCGCGTCAGCGAGGACCCCGACGTCATACGCAACGTCTGCGCCGGAGCGCCCCTGCTGGCCCGGTTCTTCGCCCAGCTCGCCGAGCGGGAGCTGCTGGCCCCGGACGGCGAGGTGTTCGTCGTCGCGTCCAACACGGCCGATCTGCGCACCATCGTCGAGGACGCGCTGACGGCGGGCTTCACCCCGGAGGTCGCGCATCTGCACGACTGGCGGGACGGCGTGCTGACCTATCTCTTCCGGTTCACCCGGGAGGGACGGGCGTGAAGACCGTCGACGAGCTGATGTCCGCCGTCCTCGCCGGGGAGCGGGGCCCCGACCCCGCCGGTTCCACGGCCACCAGCGTGTTCTGGGTGCACCACGGCACCCGGCTGGCCGGGGGCGATGTCACCTATCTCAACCAGTACGTCCTGGTGCGGCTCGGCGGATCGTTCGGCGCGTGCGCCTTCGAACCCGGCGAACTGGACTCCGCCGTCTGCCGGGACGCGTCCGGCAGCCCCCTCGACACCCTGCTGCGGGAGGCGCCGCGCCCGCTGCGGATCGCGGCCCTCGACGCCTTCCTCGCCGAGGGCCGTCCGCACCGGGAGGCGCCGGACGCCGAGGCGGTCACTCTCCCGGCGGGCAGCCCCGAGGAACGGGCGGCGGCCCGGGACGCGGCCGTCGCCGGACTGCTGGACCTGCCCGGCAGCCCCGGCCCCACGGGTCTCTCGGGTCCGGCCGATACCAGCGGTCCGGCCGGTGGGCCGCGGGTCGCGGTGATCGGGGTGGTCAACCCGCTGATGGCGGCCGTCCGGGCGCGCGGCGGGACCCCGCTGCCCTGCGACTTCACCCTGCGGACCACCGCGTGGGGCGACCCCGTCAGCCGGGACATGCACGAGGTGCTCGACCGCGCGGACGCCGTGGTCGCCACCGGGATGACGATCGGCAACGGCACCTTCGACACCCTCATCGGACACTGCCGGGACCGGGCGCTGCCGCTCGTGGTGTACGCGCAGACCGGCAGCGCGATCGCCCGGGAGTTCCTCGGCTCGGGGGTCACCGCCCTGTCCGCGGAACCGTTTCCCTTCTCCCAGTTCAGCGGCGGGCCGACGGCGCTCTACCGCTACCGCGACCGTGACCGCGCCGCGAGCCGATCGTGAGCGCGTCGGCCGCCCGCTGGACCCGGACCAGTGTCCGCGCGGAGCGGGGTGCTGTGGGCACCGGGCAGGCGCCCTGCCACCACGGCGAGATCCTGCAAGGCGTCTTCCGGGACGGTACGGGACGCGCACGGCACGCCCTCGTCACCCTGCCGCTGGACGGGCCCGGCACCCGGGCCCGGTTCGTCCGGCGGCCCGGCAGCCCGCCCGAGGAACTGTCGGTCGTCCCGCCGGACCGGACGAAGGCACTGCGGGCCGCCGCCCTCACCCTGCGCGAGTGCGCGCTGCGGCGCGGCGAGCGGCCCTGCGGCGGGACCCTGCGGCTGCGCGGTGACATCCCCGTCGGCCTGGGCATGGGCTCGTCGACGAGCGATGTCATCGCCGCCGTCCGGGCCGTCGCCGACTCCTATGGGCTGCGGCTGCCGCCGAGTGCCGTCGCCCGTCTCGCCGTCGGCGCGGAACGGGCCTCCGATCCGCTGATGCTCGACGGGCGTCCGCTGCTGTTCGCGCAGCGGGAGGGCCGAGTGCTGGAAGTACTCGGCCCGGCCCTCCCGCCCGTCGTCGTGGTCGGCTGCCTGCTGGGCGGCGGCGCCCCCGTGGACACCCTCGCGCTGTCCGCGCCCGCGGAGTGCGCGGCGGAGGTCGCCGCCTACGAGGAACTGCGCGGACTGCTGCGCCGGGCCGTGCGGACGGCGGACACCGCGCTGCTCGGCCAGGTCTGCACCGGGAGCGCGCGCCGCGCCCAGCGGACCGTGTGCCACCCGGAACTGCCCGTTCTGGAGGCGGTGGCCGCGCGGACGGGTGCCGTCGGGGTCCAGGTGGCCCACAGCGGCAATGTGGCCGGACTCCTCTTCGACCCGGCGGTCGCGGCGGACAGCAACACACTGCGGCGCTGTGCCGCAGCGCTGGAGAGCGAGGGCATCCCGGTCACCCGGGTCTTCACCACGGCCCCGCGCGGGCAGCCGCACCGGGCCGCGCCGCGGGCGTAGCGCCTCCCGCGCACGGGGCTCCCCCGCCGTACGCACGCCGCCGGCTGATCCCCAACAAGCCCCACCGGCTTCCCCTGTCCGGGGAGGCCGGTGGGGCTTTCTGCGTTCACGGGCCCCTGCGTCGCCCGATCGGGTGGCCCCGGCGCTGAAGAACCGTTCGGCCCCCCGAGAGGGCAGCAGACGTACGACCATGCCACTTGGCGACAAGCACCCGAAGAAGGACGTCGAAACAGCGCTGAAACGGGCGGAGAAAGCCGGACTCAAAGTGACGCGGAAGCAGAACCGACACAACTGGGGCGCCGTTCTCTGCTGTCCGTGCAATGACAGCTTCACCGTCCACTGCACCCCGCAGAACCCAGGTCGAGAGGCGAAGAAGATCGATGGCTTCACCAACAACCACCGTGGCCACGCGTGAGTGGTACTTCAACCTTGTACTGGACGCCCCCCTCACCGAGGAACAGTCCGACACGCTGGCGGGGCTTGACCGCTTCAATGACGGACGGATCTGCCTGGCGGAACGACCGGGCTACAGCCGGTTCATCTGCTCGTTCGATGCCGAGACCCTGACCGGCGCCATCGCGGAAGCTCTTTCCCTGTTCGAGGACTTCCCCGGCGTTCTCGTCCGCAGTGTCGAGCTGGACCACGTCGCACTCGACGAGAACGGCATGGCGACCCCTGCCGTCGTCCCGGCGCCGCCACCGCTGGAGGACGAACCGGCGGCCTGACGACAGCAGACGGCCCCGTTCCCCTCGGTCCAAGGGAACGGGGCTGCTGTGTGTCTGCCTACAGGTCGGCGGCGCGGGCCACGGCCACCAAACCGGCGAACGCGCCTGTGGAGACCATGAGAACCGGGCCGTCCGTCCGCTTGCTGTCCCGGACGGGAACGGTGCCGGTCGCCGAAGCGTACGAGGGTGCCCACTCCACCCAGGCCACCAGGGACCGATTCTGCCCACCAGCTCCCTCTGTCCGGAGAGGCTGGTGGGGCTTTCTGCATTCACGGGCCCCTGTCTCGCTCGTTCGGGTGGACCAGGCGCTGAAGAACCGTTCGGGCCCCCGAGGGGGCAGTAGACGTACGACCATGCCACTGGGAGACAAGCACCAGAAGAAGGATGTCGAAGCTGCGCTGAAACGGGCGGAGAAGGCCGGACTCAAGGTGACGCACGACAAGAACCGCCATCACTGGGGCTACGTGCTGTGCTGTCCGTGCAACCGAAGCGTGACAGTGCACGGCACCCCGAGAGACAACGGAACCATGGCGAAGAGGATCGATGAGTTCACCGACAGGCACCGGAACTGTGCGTAGCTGGCATTTCATCCTGCATACGCAAGATCCACTCACCCCGGACCAGGTCGATGTCCTGGCCGGACTCGACCAGTTCGCGGACGGGGACCTCGGCCTTGAGCAAGGCCCGGGCTGCTCGCTCTTCACCTGCTATGTGGACGCGCCGACGCTCACCGGCGCCATCGCGGACGCACTTGCCCGCTTCGAGTACTTCCCGGGGGTGCTGATTCGAAGCGTGGAGCTGAGTGAGTACTCCCTCGACCACAACGGCATGTGGACCCTCGCCGTCGTCCCCCCACCGCCACCGCTGGAAGCGGACCCGACGGCCTGACAGCAGCAGACAGCCCCGCCCCCTCTCGGTCGGAGGAAGCGGGGCTGCTCTGTGTCTGCCTACAGGTCGGCGGCGAGGGCGAGCGCAACGAGTCCGGTGAACGCCTGCGGGGTCACTGTGAGGACGGGCCCGTCGGCACGCTTGCTGTCCCGGACCGGGACGACACCCAAAGTCGAGACGGCGGCAGGCGCCCACTCAACACAGTTGCCCCCCTGCTGGCTGTAGGACGACTTGACCCACTGGGCCGGGGTCGGGTCAACGCTCATTGGAATTCCCTTCGAACATCACTGATCAGGTCACGGGAGGACGCCGGGGACAGCGCGCCCGCCTGCAACTGATCGTAGGCCCTCTCCCACCGGTCAAGGAGACCGTCATCCCGTTCTAGGTACCCGCGACTTGCGGACTCCGTGTAACCAACGAGCGTTCGATCCTGCATGGTTAGCAGCACCGCAGGGAGCAGCAGGGGACGAAGGTGCCCAAGGGCGTACGGGACAAGTTGAAGCGTCACGGACGGCAGGGTTGAGACGCTGACCAGATGATCCAGTTGGTTGGCCATCACGTCGCGCCCACCGACCACGCGGCGGACGCAGCTTTCGTCTAGTACCGCGTACACGAGTGGGGCGTCACGGTGCCGGAGAAGCCGCTTCTGGCGCTTCGCCAAGAGCGCGACTCGCTCAGTGGCTAGCTCTGGCGTGATGCTGCCCCGCTCGACATCTGCCCGTGCCAATGCTCCGGCGTACCCGGGTGTCTGAAACACGCCCGGAATCACGCCAAGCTCAAACGTCCGTAGACGTACGGCTTTCATCTCGTGCTGTAGGTACTCCGGGAACCCCTCCAACAGCACTGTGTCTTGGATCGCTTGCCACATGACGTCGAACGTCGCACCTGTGCCAAGGGCAGCGTCAGCCGCCTGAGCGAAGTCACGGGATGGGGATCTGCGGCACGTTTCTACGGCGGAGATGTGTGTTCCCGAGTAGCCCATACGTTCGCCCAATTCATCCTGAATCCACCCTCGCGCCTCACGTGAGCTGCGGAGTTGCACAGCAAAGGCGGCCAAGGGTGACGACTTCGGATCTACTTCTCGTCGATACATGCTCCCTCTTAAGTCCTCATGATCTTGGGACAAGTTGAAGACGTGCCAACTCTAGGTCACCCTGAATCCCCTTGGTAGCGATTCCGCTACGGAGAGGAGCGACCGTGCGTGCTGCACAAGATCCCTCAAGTTGCCTGCCACAGCAGCCCCGTTGTCCCGCCCGCGTCGACGGGGCTGTCCAGCTCCCGGAGGAGTGGTCCGTCCCGCCCGAGATCGTGTTGCCGGAGGGCGTGGCACGCGGCCCGTTCCGGCGCCCGTCGGCCGACACCATCGCACTCCTGCCGGAGCTGCTGGCCGACTACCGCGACCTGAGGTGGGGCGGCGCACTGGCCCGGGACACCGCCACGGGACGACTGGGGTTCGTCGTCGGCGACACCGATGACGGTCGCTTCATCCTCCAGCCCTCCCGCGGGGGCCGCACCTGGACCGCACAACCCGACGACGTCACCCGGGCCACCCTGTCCGACAAGGTGGCCGAAAGGAACCAAGACCCTTTTCGGAGCATGCAGTCATGAGATTTCTCCGATCGATAGGCGTCTCCCGCATCTTCGGCGGTAGCTGGATTTCTTGCGGGGTCCTGCTGGCTCTGCTGGTTATCGCCGACGCCGGGCAGGGGCCCATCTGAGACTCCTCTCAGCGGCGCGGAGATCACCCTCCCCGTGTGACCACTCCGCAGCGCTGAGAGGCCCCACCACCGGGTTCATCGCCCATGGGTGGTGGCAGGGGTCCGGCCGCGCGGTATCCCCTCGAAACGCCGACCGGACCCCATCAAGCCCCTCTGGCCCGTCTCACCGGGCAGAGGGAAGAGGGAGCGCGCAACCCGCCTGCCGTGCTCCCTGGCCCCGGTCGTCCTCAGCCCCCGTAGGAACGGCCGGGGCCCCTTCCACACTCACTGGAATCGAAAGGCTTTCCGTGCGACCCCGAAAGTCCAAGCTTTCCATAGCAATTGCCCTGGTGATCCTGTCTCTGGGATATCTCGCCGTGGGGATACTCGTCGCCGTGATTGCGCAGGAACTCGAAAACCTCTGTGTCCCCACCTGACAAGGGCGGCCCCGCCGTTTCCGAAAGGAACACCCATGTCGCTCCACGCCGAAGAAGCCCCTGAAGGACCCTGCGAACTGCGCATGATCCGGATCTACGACTGCGTGGTCCCCGAGCGCGTCATCGTCGTCGCCCGGGTCGCCTTCACCGTCTTCGCGAACACTCTGCGCGCCGGAAAAATGGACCACCTCATGGCATCCGACGAGGAGATGGCCGACGCGACGGAGCTGGTGAACTGGTTCCGCGAGTCGGGGTCCGACCCCGGCAACCTTTAGCCGCAGGCAAACGCCACCGCCGTCCCTCCGCCCGCCATGGCCCAGACCATGGCGGGCGGGACTCCCCCGTTCCGGCGGACGTCGGTCGAAACCACCGTTCGCCGACCGGCACGGAAGCTGCTCCCGGGGGACCTGACCGTCGTTCCGCCAGCACGTCCACGGAGGTTGACCATGAGTCGGCCGTATGACCGAGGTCCGGAGTTCAATCCGCTCGACTTCGGACCCTGCGCCTGCCCCCGCCCCGACTGCAAGCTCAAGAAAAAGGCTCCCGTACTCACCGCCCTGCGGGAGAAGACCCCTGCGGCCACCGCCCAGCCGGAGGAACCCGATGCACCGCCGCAGTAGGAAAGCCTCCCTGCTGGGATCCATCATGATTCTGTCGCTGTGGGCCATATCCGTGGGGATAATCGCCTCAGGAGTCGCCAGCGACCTCAAAACACTCCACCTCCCCACCTGACAGAAGCCCCCCGCACCGGGGTGGGCCGTCTCCCCGTGGTGGGGGGTGCAGGGTCGTCCCCGGAAGGGACCGGCGGAGAATCACCCGCGTCCAGACATCGGACGTCCGGTCTGCCGGCCCTGAGGAGTCGAGCCCGGAGGCCCCCACCCCCGCACCCGACGGGTGACCCGAGCAAAACAAGCCCGTCCGGCGTTTGAGGACGGACCCCGCACCCAACGGAAAACCTCACGCGCAAGCCGACGAACCCCCGCGCGGGCCCACCGGGCAAGCGGGGCTCCGGCGACACGGCGCGGAAGCACCGTGCCGCAGCGGAGTTGTCAGCGACGCAGTGACGTCAGGTACGCGGCGAACTTCTCCAGGCCGTCGACATTGCGGGGACCGCTGATGCCCTCGTTGTAGTGGAGGACGAAGAACTGGTTCTTCCGCACGGCGGGCAGCGCCCGGGTCCGGGGCGAGGTCCTCAGGAACTCGATCTTCTCCGAGGCGGGCTGGTCGCCGTAGTCCAGGATGATGATCACCTCGGGTGCGGAGCGGGTGACGGCCTCCCAGCCCACCTGGGTCCAGCGGGCGTCGAGGTCCGCGAAGACGTTCCGGCCGCCCGCCGACCTGATGATGTCGTGCGGCGGGACCTGGTTGCCCGCCGTGAACGGCTGGTCGGTGCCCGAGTCGTAGAGGAACACGGGCAGCGGCTCGCCTCCGGCGCGCGCGGTCTCCCGTTCGACGGCGGCGACCCGCCGCTTGAGCCCGGCGACGACCTCGTCCGCCCGCTTCTCGACGCGGAAGATCCGCCCCAGCCGTTCCAGATCGGTGTAGAGGGCCTTGAACGGGGTGGCCCGCTCCGGGTGGCCCGGGTAGTTGAAGCAGCTCTCCGTGTGCAGGAAGCTCTGGATGCCGAGCTTGTCCAGGATCGCGGGCGTGATGCCGCGCTGGTCGCTGAAGCCCGAGTTCCAGCCCGCGACCACGAGGTCCGCCCGGTGCGAGACGACGACCTCCTTGTTCAGCAGATCGTCGCTGAGCTTGCGGACCTTCGCGTACTCCTTCGCCCAGGGCGACGTCCGCACCGATGGGTTCGCCGGGGGCATGACATACCCCAGGACGTGGTCGGTGAGGCCGAGGCTGAAGAGCTTGTCCGCGCTGCCGCCCTCGTACGCGACGGCGCGCCGCGGAACGGTGTACGGGACGGGCTCGCCGCAGCGCTTGACGGTGACCCGCTTCTCCTCCTCCGCGCCGGAGGTGACATCGGCGCCGCAGCCGGCGACCGCGAGGGTGGCGGCGAGGGCGGTGAGAGCGGTGAGGGTACGGGAGCGGCGGTGGAGGCCGGGGCGGGGACGGCGTGGGGCCGGGGCGGTCGGGGACACGTTCGGACTCTCCTCACAGGGTGGTGCGGTGGTTCAGGACCGGGGGCCGAGATCATGGAGCAACTGGGGTGCTCCGGTGGCGGGGTGGCGTACGACGGTGGCCGTCACCCCGAAGACGTCCCACAGGAGACCGGGGGTGAGGACGTCGGACGGCGTGCCCTGGGCGACGAGCCGTCCCTCGCTGAGGACGGCCAGCCGGTCGCACACGGCGGCGGCCAGATTGAGGTCGTGGAGGACGACGAGAACCGTCAGAAAGGACTGTTCGCGCAGCAGCCTCAGCAACCTGATCTGATGCCGGATGTCCAGGTGGTTGGTCGGCTCGTCGAGGACGAGCACCCGGGGCTCCTGGGCCAGGGCCCGGGCGATGAGGACGCGCTGCCGCTCGCCGCCGGAGAGGCCGAGCACGCCCCGTCCGGCGAGATGGCGCACGTCCAGCAGGTCCATCACCCGCTCCAGGAGATCCTGTTCGGCGGCGGGGCCCCGGGACCGGTGGGCCCGCCGGTGCGGGGCGCGGCCGAGCGCGATCAGCTCCTCGACGGTGAAGTCCAGGTCGACGGCGGGGTCCTGGGTGAGCGCGGCGACCGTCCGGGCGCTCCGCCGCGGTGGCAGCGCGAGCAGGTCGGTGCCGTCGACGCGGACGGCCCCGGTGGTGGGCCGCAGCGCCCGGTAGACACAGCGGAGGGCGGTGGACTTGCCGCTGCCGTTGGGGCCGACCAGGCCGACGACCTCTCCGGCCCCCGCCCGCAGCGACAGCTCGCGGACGAGGGCGCGGCCCCGGACGGTGACACCGAGGCGGTCGAGTGTCAGCTCCGCACCCGGTGGGGGGTCTTCGGTCACGAGGTCTTCGGATACCGGGTCTTCGGGCGTCATGTCAGTGTCCTCCGAACGCATAGGTCCCGCGGCGCATGAGGGCGATGAAGACGGGCACGCCGATCAGGGCGGTGATGACACCGAGGGGCAGTTCGCGCGGGGCCGCCAGGGTGCGGGCCAGCAGATCGGCCCAGACCATGAAGAGGGCCCCGGCCAGGGGCGCGATCAGCAGCACCCGGGCGTGCACGGCGCCGACGAGCAGCCGGGTCACATGCGGCACCACCAGGCCGACGAAGCTGATGGCCCCGCTGGCGGCGACCGTCACCCCGGTGATCAGGGAGGCGAGGAGGAGCAGTCGGCGGCGGTAGGCGTCCGGGGCGACGCCGAGGCTGGCGGCGGTCTCGTCCCCGAGGGCCAGGACGTCCAGGCCCTGGCCCATGCGGTGGAGGACGGCGACTCCCGCCGCCACGACCACCGCGACGACGGGGAGGGCGCTCCAGCTCGCGGCGCCGAAGCCGCCCATCGTCCAGTACAGCACCGTGCTGGTGGATTCGCTGTCGGGCGCGAGATACACGATGAGGCTCATGACGGCCTGGAGGCCGAAGGAGACCGTGACCCCGGTGAGGACCAGCCGCAGCGGGGAGAGGCCGCCGCCGCGGACCGCCGCGAGATGGACGAGGACGGCGGAGAGCAGCGCCCCGGCGAAGGCGCCCGCGGACATGGCGTGGAGGCCGAGCCCGGCGAGCCCTCCGGTGACGGTGACGCTCACCGCGCCGACGGAGGCCCCGGAGGAGATGCCCAGGACGAAGGGGTCGGCGAGGGCGTTGCGCACCAGGGCCTGCACGGCGACGCCCACGGCGCTGAGACCGGCGCCGACGAGGGCGGCGAGCAGCACGCGCGGGGTGCGGATCTCCCAGATGATCTGGTACTCCGGCACATCGGCGGCGGGGACGACGCCTCCGGTGAGGGCGGCCCACAGATGGCGGGCGGTGTCACCGGGGCCGATGGCGGCGGGGCCGAGGCCGATGGCGAGGAGGACGGAGAGGGCGAGGGCGGCGCAGAGTCCGGCGGCGAGGACGGTGACCGCCGCCGGGCCCGCCGCGATCCGGGAGGCGTGCGGCGCGGTTCCCCGTTCCGGCGGTGCGTCGTTCGTCCGGGAGTCCTGAGCCTGCTGGGCCTGATGAGTCTGCTGAATCTGCTGAATCTGCTGGGTCTGCTGAATCCGGTGGGTCTTTCGGGTCCGCTGGGGCATGGGGCCGGCGGCTCAGAGGGGCCGGGAGGCCGTGGCGAGGTGGCGTTCCGCGGTGCCGTCGCCCTCCGGCGGGGCGCAGGCGCGGTTCCACTCCAGGCGGGTCCAGGGCATGACGAGGTCGTCGGGGCCCGCGGCCTCATGGGGGGCGTACGCCGGTGGGGGCACGGGGTCGGCGTCGGCGTCGGCGAAGGACGGGTCGCCGATGGGCGCGTCGGCGAAGACGGCGTCGACATAGCGGTGTCCGGTGTCGGGGGCGATGAACACCACGGTGCGGTCCGGGGCGAGGCCGCGTTCCCAGCGGGCGGCGAGATGGGCGGCGCCGGTGGAGAGTCCGGCGAAGACGGCGTGGTCGCGCAGGAGGGCCACGCTGCCCGCGCGGGCGGCGGTGAATCCGACCCAGTGGACGGTGTCGTAGAGGGTGTGGTCGACGTTCCCGAAGGGGATGGAGCTGCCGATCCCGGCGATGATGATCTCCGGGTCGGGCACCTGCTCGGCGCCGAAGGTCACGCTCCCGAACGGCTGGACGCCGACCAGCCGCACCCCGGACGTCCGCTCGCGCAGCCGCCGGGCGAGCCCGGCGGTGGACGCCCCCGAGCCGACGCCCCCGACAAGGGTGAGGGGGCGCCCGCCGCAGCTCTCGTGGACGCGGTCGGCGACGGCCCGGTAGCCGAGGCAGTGGATGTCGTCGTGGTACTGGCGCATCCAGTGGTACTCGGGGTGCTCGGCCAGGATCTCCCGGATCCGGGCGACCCGCCGCCGCTGGTCCAGCTTGAGATCGGGGGTGGGCTCCATCTGTTCCAGCCGGGCGCCGAGGATGCGCAGTTGGGCGCGGAGGGTCCGGTCGACCGTGGTG
This sequence comes from Streptomyces clavuligerus, assembly GCF_005519465.1. Lineage (NCBI taxonomy): Bacteria > Bacillati > Actinomycetota > Actinomycetes > Kitasatosporales > Streptomycetaceae > Streptomyces > Streptomyces clavuligerus. The sequence goes on from NZ_CP027858.1 coordinate 1,238,254, forward strand.
GAGCCGACGATGTGGCAGCGCAGGCCGTAGCGGTGGCAGGCGAGCGCGAGGGCGTGGGCGTAGATGCCGCTGCTGCTGTCGAGGAGGGTGTCCCCGGGGCGGACGGCCCCGGTGGACAGCAGATGTCTGACCGCCGCGAGGGCGGAGACCACCTTCATCGTCTCGAAGCGCAGACAGACCACGCCGTCGTCGAGGCGGATCAGGTCCGGTCGGCCGATCGCCTCGGATATGTGCGGGTCCACGGGCACGTCTCCTTGTCCGGGCGCGGGCAGGGGGGATCGGCCCCCGCTGCCGTCGAACGCCCCAGGGTGGATGGGACGGCCACCATCTAACGATAATCATTTTCATTTAGCCAGTCCGAGGTCCCGGACGCGGACGTGACGTGGGCAACACGAAGGCCCCTCACCAGGAGGGGCCTTCGGGACGGACACCCGGACCGGGCGGCGGGCCGGACCTACGTCAGCAGGTCGGTCTTCCCCTTGGAGACGAGAGCCCCGTCGGTGAAGAGGAAATAGGCGTAGGCGAGGTACGAGCGGGCGGAGTCGCACGTATAGGACTCCTCACGGCCCGCCTGCGAGGGGTACGCGGGGTACGCCTCCCGCTTCTTCGCACAGGACTTCCGGTCCACGACGGCCATGACCTGATCCACCGTCATCCCTGTGGTGACCCGGTTGTACTTGGCCAGCGTCATGGACGGGGCGGCCGGGACGATGAGGCCGTCCTGGCCCTTGTGGGTGAGCCTGTCGTTCGTGAAGGTCAGATGGGCGTAGGCGTACCCGTCCCACCACCTCTTGGAGCTCCAGCACGTGGCGGTCTTCATCGCGGGCCCCGTCGGCCACCCCTCACAGGACTCCGCGCCGATGGCATTGATCACCTGCGCGCTCGTCATACCGAACTGCGCCGCGCCGAACTTCTCCGCCGTCATCGTCCCGGGAGGCGCCATGACCCCCGCCTGCCCGGCCGCGACCGCGCTCGGCGCCGCCATGACGATCGCCGCGGCGCACGCCGCCCCGATTCCCCAACGCCTGCCCATACCACTCCGCCTTTCCCCGAATGACCGGCGGTCGCCTCACCTCGGCCGACCGCCAAACCCGCCCGAGTATGGGAAGGCCGCCGACCGGAGGTCAAGGAGAACACTCGGTGATCGCCCCGGCGAAGAGCGCACGGAGAGCACCGCGGGAGGCGGACCCGCGCGCCCGGACACACGACCCGCACGGCCCGTAGCCCCCTTGGCGGTCGGTGACGGCCCGGGAGGCCACCTCCCCCGAGGTCCGGGGGCGTACGGGGCGCAAAGGGGCGTGCGGTGAAGCGGTAAACTGACGCGGCACAGCGACTCCCTCCCTCGATCACTGTGCGTAACCGGAGAGGAGTTGATCGAGGTGGCCGAGCAGGGCCGACAGCACTATTTCTCGGCAGATCCCGGGGTGGCCTCACGGCCCGGACAGGTCCGGGTGGAGCTGGAGGACGTGCAGCTCGATCTGCGGACGGACTCCGGCGTCTTCTCCCACTCCCGGCTCGACCCCGGCACCAAGGTGCTGCTGGAGAACGCCCCGCTGCCGAGGAACCGCGGCGACATCCTCGATCTGGGCTGCGGCTACGGCCCCATCGCACTGACCTTCGCCACCCGGCGCAAGCGGCTGCGGGTGTGGGCCGTCGACGTGAACGAGCGCGCGCTCGGCCTGGTGCGGGAGAACGCGGAGACGGCGCGGCTCGGCAATGTGACGGCCTGCCTGCCGGACGAGGTGCCCGAGGACGTCCGTTTCGGAACGATCTACTCGAACCCGCCGATCCGCATCGGCAAGGCCGAGATGCACGCCATGCTGCTGCGCTGGCTCCCGCTGCTCCAGGACGGCGGCACCGCCTATCTGGTGGTGCAGAAGCACCTCGGCTCCGACTCCCTGGCGAAGTGGCTGGACGCGCAGGGCCTCCCGGCGGCCCGGCTGCTGTCCCACCGCGGTTACCGGCTGCTTGAGGTCCAGAAGTCATCCGACCGCTCCTCACAGGATTGAGAGACATGCACCAGCTCAGGGGAACCGAACTCAAGCGACTGCACCGGTCCTGGAAGCGGCAGAGCTCGGCGGAGGTCGCGCTGCTGCTGGAGAACGTCCAGTCGCCGTTCAACGTGGGCTCGATCGTGCGCACCGCCGCCGCGCTGGGCGTCGGACGGCTCTACCTCGCCGGGAACACCGCCTCCCCCCGCAACGCCAAGGCCCAGAAGATCTGCATGGGCACGGACCGTTATCTGGACGTCCAGACCTTCGAGACCCTGCCCGAGGCGGTGGAGCGGGTCCGGGCCGACGGCTATCGGCTCGTGGGCCTCGAACTGGCCGACGAGGCCGTGCCGCTGCACGAGGCGGACCTCTCCGGGGCCACGTGCATCGCCGTCGGGAACGAGGACCACGGCATCTCGCCCCAGGCCCTGGGGATGTGCGACGCGGTGGCCTTCATCCCGCAGCTCGGCCGGGTCGGTTCGCTGAACGTGGCCACCGCGCTCGCCGTCGCCTGCTACGAGGTCCGCCGCCAGGACTGGGCGGGGCTCCCGGCCGACGCCTGAGCCCGGCGCGGCCCGGCCTCCTCGGCGCGTGGGAACGTTCCCGCGCCTGAGGCCCCGCCCCGTCCGTCCCTTCCCCATCTCCTCGGGTCGTCCCCGTCGGTCCCGTCCGCCCCGCGCAGGAGTGGGCGCCCCGGACCGGGGTAGGCGAGCCCCGTCGTACGGCGGAACGCGTGCGGCGGGATCGACAACGGGGTGTGGAACGGATGGATCATCGGACCGGACTGATCGACCGGCACGGCGGCGCACAGGGGTGGCACACCGTGCCCTGGGCCGCCGTCTGCTACGAGGGAGCGCCGTCGAGCATCGCCGACGCGCGCCGGTTCACCGGGGACTTCCTGCGGCGGACACGGGCCCGGCCGGGCGTGGCCGTGCCCGCGGACGCGGTGCGGACCGCGCAGCTCGTGGTGAGCGAACTGGTCACCAACGCCTGCAAGTACGCGCCCGGCCCCTGTCTGCTGGAGCTGGAGGTGAGCCGCGGGGTGCTGGAGATCACCGTGCGGGACGCCAGTCCCGCGCTGCCGGTGGTCGGTGCCGCGGGCGGCCCCGAGCGGATCGGGCGGCACGGTCTGGAGATCGTGCTGGCGCTCAGCGAGAGTTTCGAGGCACGGCGCGAACCGGTGGGCAAGCGGGTCCTGGCGCGGCTCGCGCTGCGCGCCTGACACCGCCGGACGGCCGCCGGTCAGCCGCCGGTCAGCGGTGTCAGGCTCCCTCCCCGCGTCTGACGGCCGCGCGGGCGATGTTGCGGGCCATCCCGCCGAAGACGACCGAGTGGAACGGGGCCACGCTCCACCAGTAGGCGTGCCCCAGCAGCCCCCGGGGGTGGAAGAGCGCGCGCTGCCGGTAGCGGGTGCGGCCCTCGGCGTCCCGGTCGGCGTACAGCTCCAGCCAGGCCAGGCCGGGCAGCCGCATCTCGGCGCGCAGCCGCAGCAGCCGGCCCGGTTCGATCTCCTCCACCCGCCAGAAGTCGAGCGAGTCGCCGACCCGCAGCCGCTGGGCGTCCCGCCGTCCGCGCCGCAGCCCGACCCCGCCCGCGAAGCGGTCCAGCCAGCCGCGCACGGCCCAGGCGAGCGGGAAGGAGTACCAGCCGTTGTCGCCGCCGATGCCCTCGATGACCCGCCAGAGCGCCTGCGGCGAGGCGTCGACGGGCAGTTCCCTGCGGTCGGTGTAGAGGCTGCCGCCCGCCCAGTCGGGGTCGGTGGGCAGGGGGTCGCTGGGCGCGCCGGGCACGGCGGCGGAGGACCAGCGGGTGACGACGTTCGCCTCCCGGACCCGTTGGACCGCCAGGGTGAGCGCGCCCCGGAAGCCGAGCGGACGCCCCGGGCCGTCGGGGGCCCAGCGGGCGATGTCGTGCTCGCGGCAGACCACCTCGTACCGCAGTGACTCGGTGAGCGGGCGGGCCACGGAGTGCGGGACGGGGGTGACGAGGCCCACCCAGTGGCTGGACAGCCGGGGGGTGAGCACCGGGACCGGCACGATCAGCCTGCGGGGCAGCCCGGCGACGGCCGCGTAGCCGCGCATCATCTCCCGGTAGGTGAGGACGTCGGCGCCGCCGATGTCGAAGGCGCGGTGCACGTCGTCGGGGAGCGTGGCGCAGACGAGGAGGTAGCGCAGCACGTCGCGGACGCCGATGGGCTGGACGCGGGTGCGCACCCAGCTCGGGGTGACCATGACCGGCAGCCGTTCGGTGAGGTAGCGCAGCATCTCGAAGGAGGCGGAGCCGGAGCCGATGATGACGGCGGCGCGCAGCACCGCGGTGGGGACCTCCCCGTCGAGGAAGATCCTGCCGACCTCGGCGCGGGAGCGCAGATGCGGGGAGAGCCGGTGCTCGGGCACCCCCGCGGGGGTGAGTCCGCCGAGGTAGACGATGCGCCGCACCCCGGCGGCGCGGGCCTCCGCCGCGAAGATCCGCGCGGCCTCGCGGTCGGTGCGCTCGAAGTCCCGGCCGGTGTTGAGGGAGTGGACGAGGTAGTAGGCGACGTCGACACCGGTGAGGGCGGTGCGGACGGAACGGGCGTCGAGGACGTCGCCGCGGACGCTCTCCACGTCCGCGGCCCAGGGGTGGTCCCGCAGTTTCTCGGGGCTGCGGGCGAGGGTGCGCACCCGGTGGCCCGCGGCGAGCAGTTCCGGCACCAGTCGGCCGCCGATGTAGCCGGTCGCTCCGGTGACGAGGCAGCGCGGCCGCTGTCCGGGGGGCCGCCCGGCGACGGGGGTGTCCGCCGTCATCGTCGTCTCCGCCTTCCTCTCCGTCGGTCCGTGTGGTCCCCATCCTCCGCGATCACCGGGGCCGCGGCGCGGCGGGCCCGGCGACGGGAGGGTGAACCGGCGGCGGCCCGCGGTCCGTGTGCCGGCCGTACGGACCTGTCCGCGGGCCGCCGGGGGGCACGGGGAACCGGCGGCCGGACGGCGGCCGGACGATCCGGGAGGGGTACGGATCATCGCCCGCCGGCGGGAGCGGTGACCGCGCCGGGTGGGAGGGCTCGACATGTCGTCACCCCCTCCCACCCGGCGGCACAGGACCGGGCCGGGACACGCAGGCGGGGCGGCCGGACGACGGGCCGGGATGCCGGACCGGGACGTCCGTGCGCACACGGCCCCGGGGCACCGGGCCGGGCAGGCCCGGCTGCCGGGCCCGGCGCACGGACGACGGCACCACCCGTGCCGCGCGTCCGGCCCGGAACCGGCCGCAGCACGGCGGACGCGCGGCCGGATCAGCCCGGCAGGGGACCCGTCGCCACCGGGCGGGCGGGGTCGCGGGACCACTCGGACCAGGAGCCCGCGTAGAGCGCGGGGACGAAGCCCGCCAGTTCCAGGGCGATGGCCTGCTGGGCGGCCGATACGCCCGAGCCGCAGTAGACGGCCACCTCGTCGCTCTCGGCGCCCAGCGCCGTGAACCGCTCGCGCAGGGTCGCGGGAGGCAGGAACCGTCCGTGCTCGTCCAGGTTCCCGTCGGTCGGCGCCGACACGGAGCCGGGGATGTGACCGGCCACCGCGTCGATCGGCTCGACCTCGCCCCGGTAGCGTTCGCCCGCCCGCGCGTCGAGGAGCAGCCCCTCGCGCGCCCACGCGGCGGCGGTGTCCGCGGTGAGCAGCGGCAGCGCGCCCGGCGCGGGGGTGAAGTCGCCCTCGTCGGACCGTCGTCCCGTCCCGGTCTCCAGCGGTCCGGTCCAGGCGCCGAGGCCGCCGTCCAGGACCCGGACGTCCCGGTGTCCCGCCCAGCGCAGCAGCCACCAGGCACGGGCCGCGCCCCACCCCTTGTCCGCGTCGTGGACGACCACGGGCGAGTCGGCGCGGACCCCGGCCCGGCGCATCGCGGCCCCGAACACCTCCGGGTCCGGCAGGGGGTGCCGGCCGCCCGCGCCGGGCGGTGCGGCCAGTTCCTTGTCCAGGTCGACGAAGACCGCGCCGGGGATGTGCCCGGCCTCGTACTCGGGGCGGCCGTTCGGCCCGCCGAGCCGGTAGCGGACGTCGAGGAGGACCGGTGGCCGGGGCCCCGCGAGCGCGTCGGCGAGTTCGTCGGCGGAGATGATCGGGCTGATGGCGTTCATGGCCCCATCCTCGCCCACGCCGCCCCGGCCGGGGACCCGGGCGACCGGTTCTCGTCCGTCCGTGCCCGCCCCGGGCCACCCCTCGCGGGAGTGCCGCCGTGCGGCCGGTGCACCGCCGTGACCACGGGGTCCGCGGGGTCCGCCGCCCGCCCTGAGCCGGCCCGTTCCCCTGAATCTCCCGCCTGTGCCGCCGTGAGACCCGCACCGCTCAACGGGAACCCGCCAAAAACGGCGCGGCCGGGGCGCGCCGGACGTCGGCGGCATGGAAGCATGCGGCTCGGGGGCGCACGGCCCGCACGACGGCACGCGCACCCCGTCCCCCCGCACGGCCACCACGATGGTCCGAGGAGAGAGTGACGATGACCGAGGCGACTCGGCACACCCCCGGCACGCCTTGCTGGGCGAGCCTGATGGTGCACCGCCTGGAAGCTACCCAGTCCTTCTACCACGAGCTGTTCGGCTGGGATTTCAGCCCCGGTCCCCAACCGCTCGGCCCCTATGTGCGCGCCCGGCTCGACGGCAAGGACGTCGCCGGTCTCGGGCAGCTTCCCCGGGGGCGGCAGGCCCCGATGTCCTGGACCCCGTATCTGGCCACCGACTCCACGGACTCCTGCGCGGAGACGGCCCGGTGCAGCGGTGCCACCGTCGCGGTCGGTCCGCTGGACGCGGGGGACGCGGGCCGGCTGGCGATCGTCGCCGACCCGGTGGGCGCGATCTTCGGGATGTGGCAGCAGGGGGCGCTCCCGGGCACGGCGGTGCGCGGCGCCCATGGCACCCCGGTCTGGCACGAGTTGCTGACGGTGGAGTCCGCCGCGGTGCGCAAGTTCTATGAGACGGCGTTCGGCTACGAGGTGGAGGAGGCCCGTTCCCCCGGGGGCGGTTCGGGCGCGGACCGGGTGACGCTGCGGATCGACGGGCGTCCGGTGGCGGTGGTGCACGGGCTCGGGCGGCTGCCCCAGGGGCGGGGCAGCCACTGGATGATCTCGTTCGAGGTCGACGACGCCGACCGGGCCGCGCGCCGGGTGACCGAGCTGGGGGGACGGGTGGTCGACGCGCCGGAGGACGGGCCGCGCGGGCGGACGGCGACGGTGGCCGACCGGGAGGGCGCGATGTTCAGGATCGTACGGTCGGGCGGCTGACGGAGCCGACGGGGCCGCCGGAGGTGGCGGCGACGGACCGGACCGCACCGGACGCGGCGGCGACCGGGGCCGGGGCGTCGACCGGGAGCACATCGGGCGAGAGGGCCGCCGCACGCGCGCTCGCGGCGGTCATCCTCCGGCGGTGGTGACGCCGGCACAGCACCTCGTACCCCACCTCGTCAATGGCGTCGACGTCGCCGATCACGACCTGGGCCCCTTCGACGACCATCATCCCGCCGACGGTACGGGCGTTGTGGGTGGCGCGCGCCCCGCACCAGCACAGCGCCTCCACCTGGAGCACCTCGATCCGGTCGGCCAGCTCCACCAGCCGCTGCGACCCGGGGAAGAGCTTGGAGCGGAAGTCGGTGGTGATACCGAAGGCGAAGACGTCCAGACCGAGATCGTCGACGACCCGCGCGAGCTGGTCTATCTGCTCGGGCGCGAAGAACTGGGCCTCGTCGGCGATGACGTAGTCGCAGCGCCCGCCCTGGGAGAGCCGGTCCACGAGATGGGCGTACACGTCGAAGCTCTCCCCGGCCTCGACGGCGTCGGTGACCAGGCCGAGCCGGGAGGACAGCTTGCCCTCGCCCGCGCGGTCGTCCCGGGTGAAGATCACTCCCTGGAGGCCCCGGGCGGAGCGGTTGTGCTCGATCTGAAGAGCGAGGGTGCTCTTTCCGCAGTCCATCGTTCCGGAGAAGAACACCAGCTCGGACATGGGGGGTTGAGACCTTTCGGGGTCAGGGGGCGGTGCGGACGGACAGCACGGAACGGCGGGCGGACGACAGCGGGCGACGGACAGCGGGCGGCGCGGTGCGGGCCTAGGAACGGACGGTGGACACCTAAGCGCGGACCTCAAGCAGCGGCACCAACTGCTCGGCCGGGGTCATGGAGCCGTGCAGCCCGACCATCGCGGACTCATGGCGCTCGGAGACGGAGGCGGTGATCGCCACGTCGTCCCGGGCGGCGGCGATCACATCGCCGATCCGGCCGTGGACCCGCTCGTCCACGGAGGGCCCGAACCAGCCCGCGGCGATGGCCTCCGCCCGGCTCGCGACCCAGAAGCGGTCGCCCAGGACCTCCCGCCAGACCGCCAGCACATCGGACTCGGCGCCGGGGACCGCGTACACATGCCGGGCCCGGCCCTCACCGCCGAGGAGGGCGACGCCCGCCCGCAGCTCCCAGTCCTCGTCGAAGTCGATCCGCGACTCCTCGTCGAAGGGGACGTCGACCATGCCGTGGTCGGCGGTGACATAGAGCGCGGAACGGGGCGGCAACTGCTCGGCGAGCCGCTGCACCAGCCGGTCGACATACGCGAGCTGGCCCCGCCAGGCGTCCGAGTCGACACCGAACCGGTGCCCCTTGCCGTCGACCTCGCTGTAGTACGTATAGACGAGGGAACGATCCCCCGCGGCCAGTTGCTCGGCGGCGAGGTCCATGCGTTCCTCGCCGCCGAGGCGCCCGAGAAACGTTCCGCCACTGAGGGCGATCTGGGTGAGCGGGGTGTCCTCGAAGATCGGGGACGAGACCTGCGCGGTGTGCACCCCGGCCGCGTGGGCGAGCCGGAAGACGGTCGGGTACGGCTGCCAGGTGTGCGGATCGGTCCACGGCCGCCAGCGGAGCTGGTTCATCAGCTCCCCGGTGGCCGGGTCGCGGACGGTGTACCCGGCGAGACCGTGGGCGCCGGGGTGCTGCCCCGTGCCGACGGAGGCGAGCGAGGTGGCCGTGGTGGCGGGGAACCCGGCGGTGATCGGCCGCCCGGTGCCGCCGCACGAGGTGGGCAGCAGCGAGGTGAGATAGGGCGCGTCGGCGGGGTGGTTCCTGATCTGCTCCCAGCCGAGGCCGTCGATCAGGAAGACGCAGTTGCGGTCGGCGGGGGTCAGCTCGCCGATGAGCGGCTCCAGGCCGGGGACGCCGAGTCCGGCCGCGAGGGTCGGCAGCAGATCGGCGAGCGAGCCCCGTCCGTACGCGGGTACGGGGGCGCTGCCGACGGCGAGCGGTTCGGGCTCGTCCGGCCAGACGGCGGCGGGGGTGGCGGGCTGGACCATCAGCGGGTGGCGCCGGACGGGGTCGCCGTGGCCGCCGTGGCTTCGGAGAGCGCCTGGGCGAAGGCGAGGGTCTGCCGGACGGTGTCGGGGCCGTCGCCGGCCTCGCTGACCCGCAGGCTCAGATCGTCGGCGGTGGAGCTGCCGGTGTAGCCGTGGTCGGCCTCGCAGTTCGGGTCGCCGCAGGCGGCGGGCTCCAGGTCGAGCCGGGAGACCGCGCCCCAGCCGATGGTGAGCACGACCTCACGGGGCAGGGTGCCGGGTGTGTACGCCTCGGGGTTGGCCACGACTCTGCTGACGACGACGGAGGAGATCCGGTCCAGCTTCACCGATTCGGTGGAGGTGGTGGCGTACGGGGTCGGGGAGCTGGAGTCGGCGGCCTGCTCATCGGTGTGGCTGACGATGAAGCGGTTGCCGGTGAGGACGAGGACGGTCACATGGCGGCGTACCTCGTTGGCGTCGAAGGTGGTCTCCTGGTGCACCAGGTACGACCCGATCTGCTCTCCGCCGACAGCGGCCTCCACCGCCTCGGCCACCAGAGCCGGGTAGTAGCCGCTGCGCTCGATCGCCGCGCGCAGCCCCTGGGTCGTCGTACCGGTCTTCGCCATGCGGTCCATCCTACGGGGCCCCGGGGGCGCCGGGCGCTCACATCGCCCAGGAGTGCTCAGTAGCTCGGGAGACGGCGCGGCCCCAGGTCAGTGAAGGTGGCGGCGGGGGCCAGCCGGACGGAGGCACCGAGCACGGAGAGTCCGCGTTGCGCCACGACGACGGGTTCAAGACTGATCGAGACCACTTCCGGGTGGCCGTCCACCAGTCGTGATACCCGCAACAGCAGCTCTTCGAGCGCGGGGGTGTCGACGGGGGCGGAGCCGCGCCAGCCGAAGAGGAGGGGAGCCGTCCGGATGCCCCGGACGAGTTCGGCGGCGTCCCGGACGGTGGCGGGGACGAGCCGGTGGGAGGTGTCCCCCAGCAGCTCGGACGCGGCTCCCGCGAGACCGAAGGAGAGGACGGCGCCCACGGCGGGATCGACGGCCGCGCGGACCACGGTGTCGACGCCCCGGGGGGCCATGGACTGGACCACGGGGCGCAGCGCGTCGGGCGGGCCGAGCTGTTCGGTCAGCTCGCGGTAGGCGAGGCGGAGCTGTGCCTCGTCGGCGAGGTCGAGGCGGACGCCGCCGAGGTCGGGGCGGTGGCGGAGCTGGGGCGCGGTGGTCTTGAGCGCGACGGGGTAGCCGAGCCGGGCCGCCGCCCCGGCGGCGTCGTCGGGGCCGGGGGCGGGCAGGGCGGCGCGGACGCGGATGCCGTACCGGCCGAGGAGGGCGTGGGCGTCCGCCGCGGGGAGGGTGCCGCTGCCGTCCTCGTCGAGCAGCCGCTCGATGAGCGCCGCCGCGCCCACCTCGTCGATGTCCTCGAACTCGGGCACCCGCCCCGGCTCGGCCGCCTGCCGCCGCCAGCGGGCGTACCGCACCGCCTCGGACAGCGCCCGGACGGCCCGCTCGGCCGCCGGATACCCGGGAATCCGCCCGCCGCCGTCCCACTCGCCCGGCCCGGCGCCGGCCTCCGGCACGGACCCGCCCGACGACAGACCGGAACCGCCACCGGACGGGGCGGACGACCGGACCTCCCGCACCGGGCCGCCGTCACCGCGCGCGGCGGACGCACCGGGCGGCACAGGGCCGCCGCCGGGAACGGACACCGCCCCGCCATCCCCCGTCGACCGGGCATCCGCCCCGTGCACCGACCCCTCGGAGGAACCGGACACCGGGACGCCTTCTCCGCCGCCCCGCGGAGACCCGCCCGACAGCGGACCGGAACCATCACCGGGCGGCACGGACGGCCCGGCACCGGGAGCGGACGACGGCAGACCGGAGCCGCGAGCCTCCGGGGCGGATGCCGGAGCGCCCGGCGCGGCGGACACCGGAACCTCCGGACCGGTCGGCACCGGCCCACCGCCGGGAACGGACACCGCCGCGCCACCCGACGGGGTGTCCGCCCCGTGCACCGGCTCCCCGGGGACCCCGGACACCGGGACGCCTTCCCCGCCGCCCCGCGGAGACCCGCCCGACAACGGACCGGGACCGCCACCGGACGACCGGACCTCCCGCACCGGGCCGCCGTCACCGCGCGCCGAGGACACCGGCGCGGCCGCCCCGCCCGACCGGGCGTCCGCTCCGGGCACGGACCCGTCCGACGACGGAGCGGGACCGCCACCGGGCGGCACGGACGGCCGGGCACCGGGAGCGGACGGCACCGGGCCACCGGGAGCGGGAGCCCGTCCCGCGGCCGACGGCAGGCCGGAGCCACGGGCCTCCGGGGCGGATACCGAAGCACCGGGGGCACCCGACCGCCGCACCTCCCCCACCAAGCCGCCGTCACCGGGCGGGGCGGGCGCGTCGTCGGTGGAGCCGCGGACGGCCGCCAGGGCTTCGGCGAGGCCGCGGAGTTCCACGTGGACCACCGCGACCGGCTTCGTCCGGCCCGACTCCGCGACCGCGGCCCGCAGCGCCCGCGCCAGCACTTCGCCGTCGCCCGACTCCGTCGCCCCGTGCTCGCCCACCCAGGGGATCGCGGTCACCACGACCGCGTCGCAGCCGTCGTCGGCGAGGGCCCGGGCGAGCGCCGCCCGGAAGTCCGCCGGGGTGGCGTCCGTGGTCAGGTCGAGCGGCGGCTGCGGACGCAGTCCTTCCGTCAGACAGGCGTCATAGGTGAGCAGCCCCAGCGACTCGGAGTTCCCGAGGATCGCCACCCTCGGCCCGGCCGGCAGCGGCTGACCGGCGAGCAGCAGTCCCACGTCGATGAGTTCCGTGACCGTGTCCACACGGATCACCCCGGCCTGCCGCAGCAGCGCCCCGACCGCCGCGTCCGGGATCCGGGTGGCCGGGACGGCGTGCCCGGGCGGCTCGCTGCCGCTGTGCCGGGCGCCCTTGACGACCACGAGCGGCTTGACCGCCGCCGTACGCCGGGCGAGCCGGGTGAACTTGCGCGGGTTGCCGATCGACTCCAGGTACATCAGGACCACATCGGTGTCGGGGTCGTCGTACCAGTACTGGAGGAAGTCGTTGCCGGAGACGTCGGCGCGGTTCCCCGACGAGATGAACGTCGAGAGCCCGGCGCCCCGGCGGTGCAGCTCCGACAGGAGCGCGATCCCGATCGCACCGGACTGGGTGAAGAGCCCGATCCGCCCCGGCGCGGGCGACCCGGGGGCGAGCGAGGCGTTCAGCCGTACCGCGTCGGCGGTGCTGATGATGCCGAGCGAGTTGGGGCCGATGATCCGCATCCCGTACGAGCGGGCGCGGCGGACGAGTTCCCGCTGCCGCCGCCGTCCCTCCGCGCCGCTCTCGGCGTACCCGGCGGTGAGCACCACCAGTCCGCGCACCCCGTGCTCACCGCAGTCCGCGACGGCCTCGGGCACCCGCTCCACCGGTACGGCGACCACGGCGAGGTCGACGGCCTCCCCCGTCGCGGCGGCGATCTCCGCGACGGAACGGAACGCGGGCACGCCCTCCACCTCGGTCCGGCCGCCGCCGAAGGCGCGGTTCACCGCGTAGAGACGGCCTCTGTAGCCGGAGTCCAGGATGTTGCGCAGGACGGTGCGGCCCATGCCGCCGGAGGCGCGGCCGGTGCCGATGACCGCCACCGAGCCGGGTGCGAGCAGCCGCTGCACGGAGCGGGCCTCGGCGCGCTGCTCCCGGCCCCGCTGGACGGCGAGCGACTTCTCGGTGGGCTCCAGATCGAGCGTCAGATGGACGGAGCCGTCCTCGAAGCTGCGCCGCTGGGTGTACCCGGCGTCCCGGAACACCTTGATCATCTTGGTGTTGGCGGGCAGCACCTCCGCCACGAACCGCCGCACCCCCCGCTCCCGTGCCACCGCCGCGATGTGTTCGAGCAGCGCCGACGCGACCCCGCGCCCCTGGTGCGCGTCCTGGACGAGGAAGGCGACCTCGGCCTCTTCGGCGGGGGCGGAAGCGGGGCGTCCGAGGCCGTCGATCCGGTCGTAGCGGACGGTGGCGATGATCTCCCCGCCGACGGTGACGGCGAGTCCCACGCGGTCCACGTAGTCGTGGTGGGTGAAGCGGTGGACGTCCCTGTCGGTCAGCCGGGGGTAGGGCGCGAAGAACCGGTAGTACTTGGACTCGTCCGAGACCTGTTCATAGAAGCTGACCAGCCGCCCGGCGTCATCGGGCGTGATCGGCCGGATACGCGCGGTGCTGCCGTCGCGCAGCACCACATCGGCCTCCCAGTGGTCGGGATAGGTCTGTTCCGGCCGGGTGCGCATGGCGAAAGCGTACGGCGGTCGGAGCGGTCACGAAGCTCTGCGGGAGGAGAAAGGCGAGGTCGGAACGGCCGGCCGGGGTGGCGGGGGCCATCCGGGGCTCCCTGGGGGCCCCGTCGGCGCGGCTGGTTCGCCCCCGGACGGCACGGGGCGGGGCCCGTACCATGGCACACTGGTCTAGACAACCCATTTCCCCCCGAAGGGCACCACCATGGCTGAGCGCCGTGTCAACGTCGGCTGGGCCGAGGGCCTGCACGCCCGACCCGCTTCCCTGTTCGTCCGCGCCGCCGCCGCGTCCGGCGTGCCGGTGACCATCGCCAAGGCCGACGGCAACCCCGTCAACGCCGCCTCCATGCTGGCGGTGCTCGGCCTGGGCGCCCGGGGTGGCGAGGAGATCGTGCTGGCCTCCGAGGCCGAGGGCGCGGACGCCGCGCTCGACCGCCTGGCCAAGCTGGTGGCCGAGGGCCTGGAGGAGCTGCCGGAGACGGTCTGACCCGTCCGGCACCGCTCAGGGGCCGCGGACTTCCCGTGACGACACGACACCGGGGTCCGCGGCCTTTTCGTGTCTCCGCGACGATCCGTGCGCGGGCCCGGGGCGGCAGGCGGCGAGGTTCCGCGGCCTCTCGCGCCTCCGCCGCCCGCCTTCCGCGCCTCGGCCCACCCCTTCGCGGCGCGGTTCCATGCCGCCGCGACCCGCCCGCGCCACCGTTTCCCCGTTCCCCTCTCCCCGCCTCAGGGGCGGGCGGGCGCCAGCCCGCGGCGGGGCGGGCGGACCGGGTGGGAGGTCCGCAGCCGGTGCGCCCCGGCGTTCCGCTCGGCGTGCAGCGCGGTCAGGGCCCGCGCCCGCTCCGCGTCCCCCCGGGCCACCGCGTCCAGGATCGCGCCGTGCTCCGCCCAGTACGCGACGGGCTCGGCGGGCTGCTCCACCGCGTACATCCACGCGATCTTGTGCCGCAACTGGGTGAGCAGGGCGATCAGCCCCGGGCTGACGGACGCCTGCGCCAGGGTCTCGTGGAACCAGCCGCCCAGCGCCCGCAGATCCTCCGCCTGGCCCCGGCGGGCCCGCTCCTGCCCGAGCCGCACCAGGCCACGCAGCACCCGCAGATGGGCCTCGGTGCGCCGCCGGGCCGCGCGGGCCGCGCCCAGGGGCTCCAGCAGCATCCGCACCTCCAGCAGATCCGCGGCCTCCTGCTCGCTCAGCTCCGCGACATGCGCACCGGCGTGCCGCTGCGTCACCACGAACCCCTCGGCCTCCAGGGTCCGCAGGGCCTCGCGCACGGGGATACGGGAGACGCCGTAGCGGCGGGCGAGCTGCTCCTCGGTGAGTTTGGCGCCGCGCGGGAAGACCCCGGAGACGATGTCGTCGCGGATCGCCGTGCAGACCGAGTGCGCGGGGACGCGCATGACCGAACCTCCGCTGTGATCCGCCGCTCGCGCCCCGGGCCGGACGGCTGCCGGGGGCCGCACGGCGCCTGTGCCGCGCGTCCGGCGACTCTATTGCAGCGGAGCCCCTTTCCCCGTGGGACGGCGTGCGGCGTCGCTCGCTTCCGGCCAGTGCCCGGGACACGTGCCAGCGGCCGGATGCCACCGGGTCCGGCGGCACCCGGGGCCAGGAGCGCCGCACGGGCCCGCGCGACGGCGGCCGGAGGACGGCCGGGGCCCCGCCGCGTGGATACGCGACGGGGCCCCGGGCGCGCGCCGCACGGCGCGCGGAGAGATGTCAGACGTGCACGCCGTGGGAACGGAGATACGCGACCGGGTCGACGTCGGACCCGTACTCGGCGCCGGTGCGGGCCTCGAAGTGGAGGTGCGCGCCGGTGGAGTTGCCGGTGGACCCGGCGAGACCGATCTGCTGGCCCGGCAGCACGCTCTGCCCGGCGGCGACATGGACCGCCGCCAGATGGCCGTACTGGGTGTACGAGCCGTCGTTCATCCGGATCACGACGTTGTTGCCGTAGGCACCGCCCCAGCCGGCCTCGACGACGGTGCCCGCGCCCACGGAGACCACGGAGGTTCCGTAGGAGGCGTGGAAGTCGATGCCGGAGTGGCTGCCGGAGGACCAGTAGGCGCCGCCGGTCTGGTACGCGGTGGAGACCCCGCCGCTGACGGGCGCCTGATACGTGTTCATCAGACGCTCGCGCTCGGCCTCGCGGGCGGCGCGCTCCCGGGCCTCCTGGGCCTCCCGCTCACGGGCCTCGGCCTTGCGGCGGGCCTCCTCGGCGGCCTCCTCGCGGGCGATGGCCTCGCGCTTCTGGGTGACGGCCTGGTCGGCGACCTCGTCGGCGAGCGAGTCGGCCTCGGCGTCCGCGGCGAGGATCATGAAGGTGCCGGTGTCCTCGGAGGACGCGGCCGGTGCCGTGCTCTCCGCGGCCAGGGCCGGGGTGGCGAGGGAGCCGCAGACGCCCGTGGTGGCGAGCGTGGCCGCGCGGGCGATGTTGGCGCCTCGGAGGGTCGCACGGCTCGGGGCGCGGTGCTTCCCGGTGGAGCGGGTCAACGCCATGAAGAGGCTGATCCTTTCCTTCCTTCTCGCCTACCGGGTTAGCTGACGGGTTCGGAGCAGGAAGGTCTCCTACGGACCCCTCCGCGGTGCGAAGGCGCCCGATTCACCCCTGGGGACGGTGGGTCCCCGGCTCCCCTGGGCTCGCACCCGGTGGGGACTCGGCGATGGCTGTCCGTGCCGCGGACGCGGCGTGGAGCGGGCGAACAGCCGCGTCGACGCTACGGGCGTCACCTCCGGTTCGCCAAACAGACGACGGATTTTGTTGGCTATGCCACAGCCCAGACAGGAGAAGCCCCATGACATTTCCTCAAAACCGGGCAAATGTAGAGCAAGTACAGCGGAACCCCGGCGGTCAGAGCACCGCCGGGGTTCCGTCCACGCGTCGCGGAGCCGGTCGCACAGCCGGGCGCACGGCCGGTCACGGGAGTCCGGCCGGTCACGGGGTCCGGCCGCCGTACGTCCGTACGCCGCACGGCCGGTCACGGGGTCCGGCCGCCCGGGAGGTCAGCCCGTGACGACCGTGACCTTGCCGATGCCCAGCGCCTCCACGGGCGCCGCGATCTGCGCGGCGTCCCCGACGAGCACCGTGACCAGCCGGTCCACCGGGAAGGCGCTGACGACGGCCGCCGTCGCCTCCACGGTCCCCGTCTCCGCCAGCCGCGCGTACAGCCGCGCCTGGTAGTCGTCGGGCAGATACTGCTCGACCTGGTCGGCCAGCGTGCCCGCGACGGAGGCGGCCGTCTCGTAGCGCAGCGGTGCGACACCCACCAGGTTCTGCACGGCGGCGTCCCGCTCGGCGTCGGTCAGCCCCTCGGCGGCCAGCACCCGCAGCACCTGCCACAGGTCCTCCAGCGCCGGGCCCGTGTTGGGGGTGTCCACCGAGCCGCTGATGGCGAGCAGCGAGGCGCCCGAGCCGTCGGGCGCGGACCGCAGCACCTGCCCGAAGGCGCGGACGCCGTAGGTGTAGCCCTTCTCCTCGCGCAGCACCCGGTCGAGCCGTGAGGTGAGGGTGCCGCCGAGGCAGTACGCGCCGAGCACCTGGGCCGCCCAGACACGGTCGTGGCGGTCCGGGCCCACCCGGCCGATGAGGAGCTGGGTCTGCACCGCGCCGGGGCGGTCCACGACGATCACCCGTCCGGCGTCGTCCGCGGAGACCGCCGGCACGGGACGGAGCGCGCCCGCCTCGCCCGTCCACTCCCCGAGGGTGTCGGCGAGCACCGCGTCCAGGTCGATCCCGGTGAAGTCGCCGACGACGACCAGGGTCGCGGTCGCCGGGCGGACATGGGTCTCGAAGAACGCCCGCACGGCCGTGGAGTCGATCCGGGCGACGGTCTCCTCGCTGCCCTGGCGCGGCCGGGACATCCGCAGCGAGGCCGGGAAGAGCTGCTTGTACAGCTCCTTGGCGGCGCGCCGGGACGGGTTGGCCGTCTCGTGGGGGATCTCGTCCAGCCGGTTGCGCACCAGCCGCTCGATCTCGGTGTCGAGGAACGCGGGCGCGCGCAGGGCCTCGGCGAGCAGCCCGAGGCCCTTGGGCAGCCGGGAGGCGGGGACCTCCAGCGAGATCCGTACACCGGAGTGGTCGGCGTGCGCGTCGAGGGTGGCCCCGCAGCGCTCCAGCTCGGCGGCGAACTCCTCGGCGGAGCGCTTGTCGGTGCCCTCGGACAGCGCACGGGCCATGATCGTGGCGATGCCGTCGAGTCCTTCGGGCTCCGCGTCGAGCGGGGCGTCGAGCAGGATCTCCACGGCCACGACCTGCTGGCCGGGGCGGTGGCAGTGCAGCACCGTCAGCCCGTTGTCCAGCGCGCCGCGCTCGGGCGCGGGGAAGGCCCACGGCCTGGCCCGGCCCGCCTGCGGCTGGGGGTGGAACTCCATGGTGGTCAGCGGCTCGGCGTCGGTCACTGGCCCGCCCCTTCTTCGTCGGTCTCGTCACTCTGCCCGGCCGCCTCGGCGGCGAGCGGCTCGTACACCAGCACCGCGCGGTTGTCCGGCCGCAGCCGGGCCGCGGCGGCCTCGCGCACCTCGTCGGCGGTGACCGTGAGGATGCGCTCGACGGCGGTGAGCGCGAGCTGCGGGTCACCGAAGAGCACCGCGTACCGGCAGAGTTCGTCGGCGCGGCCGGCGACGGTGGAGAGCCGGTCCAGCCATTCGCGCTCCAGCTGGGCCTGGGCCCGCTCCATCTCCTCGGGGGTGGGGCCGTCCGCGGCGAACCGGGCCAGCTCCTCGTCGACGGCGACCTCGATCGTCCCGACCTCGACCCCGCCGGAGATCTTCACGTCCAGCCAGCCCAGGGAGGGCGCCCCGGCCAGCCGCAGCAGGCCGAAGCCGGCCCCCACGGCCGTCCGGTCGCGGCGCACCAGCCGGTTGTGCAGCCGGGAGGACTCGCCGCCGCCGAGGACGGTGAGCGCCAGGTCGACGGCGTCGCACTCACGGGTGCCGTCGTGCGGCAGCCGGTAGGCGGCCATCAGGGCGCGCGCGGGCACGTCCTCCTCGACGACCTCGCGGAGCTGCTCCCCGATGACGTCCGGGAGGGAGCCGTCGCGCGGCGCGGGCTTGCCGTCGTGGCCGGGGATGGAGCCGAAGTACTTCTCCACCCAGGCGAGGGTCTGCTCCGGGTCGATGTCGCCGACGACCGAGAGCACCGCGTTGTTCGGCGCGTAGTACGTACGGAAGAACGCGCGGGCGTCCTCCAGCGTGGCGGCGTCCAGGTCGGCCATGGAGCCGATGGGCGTGTGGTGGTACGGGTGGCCCTCGGGGTAGGCGAGGGCGGTCAGCTTCTCGAACGCGGTGCCGTAGGGCACGTTGTCGTAGCGCTGGCGGCGCTCGTTCTTGACCACGTCGCGCTGGTTCTCCATCGACTCGTCGTCGAGGGCGGCCAGCAGGGAGCCCATGCGGTCGGCCTCCAGCCAGAGCGCCAGCTCAAGCTGGTGGGCGGGCATGGTCTCGAAGTAGTTCGTGCGCTCGAAGCTGGTCGTGCCGTTCAGCGAGCCGCCCGCGCCCTGCACCAGTTCGAAGTGGCCGTTGCCGTGGACCTGCTTGGAGCCCTGGAACATGAGGTGCTCGAAGAGGTGGGCGAGCCCGGTACGGCCCTTGACCTCGTGGCGCGATCCCACGTCGTACCAGAGGCAGACCGCGGCGACCGGAGCCAGATGGTCCTCGGAGAGCACCACGCGCAGGCCATTGGCCAGCCGGTGCTCCGTCGCTGTCAGACCGCCCGAACCGGCCCGCGCTGTGGCCGTGTGACCCATGGGCATGTACGTCCCTTCGATCGCGATGCTTAAGGGGTGTTGTTTTCCCAGCACCGCCACTGTATGCAAGCGGGACGACCGCTGGCGAAGTCCTTACGCGTCCTCCGGTGTCCTTCCGTGTCCTTCCGTGGCACGGCACCCGTGCGCGGTCTCCGCCGGGGCGGACACCGCGCCGGTCCGCGCCCCGCGGGGGCTCCCCGGGGGGTCACCCGAAGTCGTTCACCGGGTCGCGGTCGGTGTTGTCAGTGCGACGGGCCACAATGGTCGGCGTCAGTTCCCGATCCGGTCGTGAAGGAGCAGCAGCCTCGATGGCCCGCCGCAGCACGAAAACCCCGCAGCCCGATTTCGAGGAGAAGATCCTCGACATCGACGTCGTCGACGAGATGCAGGGCTCCTTCCTCGAATACGCCTACTCCGTCATCTACTCGCGCGCCCTGCCGGACGCGCGGGACGGGATGAAGCCGGTCCAGCGCCGCATCGTCTATCAGATGAACGAGATGGGCCTGCGCCCCGACCGCGGCTATGTGAAGTGCGCCCGGGTCGTGGGCGAGGTCATGGGCAAGCTGCACCCGCACGGCGACGCGTCGATCTACGACGCCCTGGTGCGGATGGCGCAGCCGTTCTCGATGCGGGTCCCGCTCGTCGACGGGCACGGGAATTTCGGTTCGCTGGGCAATGACGACCCGCCCGCGGCGATGCGGTACACCGAGTGCCGGATGGCGGACGCCACCTCGCTGATGACGGAGTCCATCGACGAGGACACGGTCGACTTCGCCCCCAACTACGACGGCCAGGAGCAGGAGCCGGTGGCCCTCCCGGCGGCCTATCCGAACCTTCTGGTCAATGGCTCGTCCGGCATCGCGGTCGGCATGGCGACCAATATGCCGCCGCACAATCTGGGCGAGGTCATCGCCGCCGCGCGGCATCTGATCCGGTACCCGGGCGCGGACCTGGAGGCGCTGATGCGCTTCGTCCCGGGTCCCGATCTGCCCACGGGCGGCAGGGTCGTGGGCCTCTCGGGCATCAGGGACGCCTATGAGACGGGCCGGGGCACCTTCAAGATCCGCGCCACCACGTCGGTGGAGGACGTGACGGCCCGCCGCAAGGGGATCGTCGTCACGGAGCTGCCGTTCTCGGTGGGCCCGGAGAAGGTGATCTCCAAGATCAAGGATCTGGTCGGGTCGAAGAAGCTCCAGGGCATCGCCGATGTCAAGGACCTCACGGACCGTGCCCACGGACTGCGGCTGGTCATCGAGATCAAGAACGGTTTCGTCCCCGAGGCCGTCCTGGAGCAGCTCTACAAGCTGACCCCCATGGAGGAGTCCTTCGGGATCAACAATGTGGCGCTGGTGGACGGCCAGCCGCTCACGCTGGGGCTGAAGGAGCTGCTGGAGGTCTACCTCGACCACCGCTTCACCGTGGTCCGCCGCCGCAGCGAGTTCCGGCGCGGCAGGCGCAGGGACCGGCTGCACCTCGTGGAGGGGCTGCTCGTCGCGCTCGTCGACATCGACGAGGTGATCCGTCTGATCCGCTCCAGCGAGAACTCGGCGCAGGCGAAGCAGCGGCTGATCGAGCGCTTCGGCCTCTCCGAGGTGCAGACGCAGTACATCCTGGACACCCCGCTGCGCCGGCTCACCAAGTTCGACCGGATCGAGCTGGAGAGCGAGCGCGACCGGCTCATGGACGAGATCGCGGCGCTGACGCGCATCCTGGAGTCCGACGCGGAGCTGCGCAAGCTGGTCTCCGGCGAACTGGCGTCGGTGGCGAAGAAGTTCGGCACCGAGCGGCGCACGGTCCTGCTGGAGTCGGGGGCGGTCCCGGCCCCCGCGGTCGCCCTGGAGGTCGCGGACGACCCCTGCCGGGTGCTGCTGTCCTCCACCGGGCTGCTGGCGCGGACGGTCACCGGGGACCCGCTGCCGGAGCCGGGCCCCAAGCGGGCGCGGCACGATCTGGTCGTGTCCTCGGTCACGGCCACCGCACGCGGCGACATCGGCGCCGTGACCTCGGCGGGACGGCTGCTGCGGGTCGCGGTGATCGATCTGCCGCAGCTCCCGCAGACGGCCACCGCGCCGACGCTGTCCGGCGG
The DNA here is from genome assembly GCF_005519465.1 of Streptomyces clavuligerus. NCBI lineage: Bacteria > Bacillati > Actinomycetota > Actinomycetes > Kitasatosporales > Streptomycetaceae > Streptomyces > Streptomyces clavuligerus. The sequence continues at coordinate 1,259,638 of NZ_CP027858.1, forward strand.
CGCGCCGCTGTCGGAGTTCCTGTCGCTGGAGGCGGACGAGACGGTGATCTGCCTCACCACGCTGGACGAGTCCTCGCAGGGGCTGGCGCTGGGCACGCTCCAGGGCGTCGTCAAGCGGGTGGTGCCGGACTATCCGGCCAACAAGGACGAGCTGGAGGTCTTCTCGCTGAAGGAGGGCGACCGGATCGTCGGCGGGGCCGAGCTGCGCACCGGCGAGGAGGATCTGGTCTTCATCACCTCCGACGCACAGCTCCTGCGCTACCCGGCGGCCCAGGTCCGGCCGCAGGGCCGGGCGGCGGGCGGTATGGCGGGCGTCAAGCTGGCGGACGGCGCCCGGGTGCTGTCGTTCACGGCGGTCGACCCGGCGGCGGAAGCGGTGGTGTTCACGGCGGCGGGCTCCACGGGCGCGCTGGACGACTCGGTCACGACGGTGAAGCTCACCCCGTTCGACCAGTACCCGCGCAAGGGGCGGGCCACCGGCGGGGTGCGCTGTCAGCGCTTCCTCAAGGGGGAGGACGTGCTGCTCCTCGCCTGGGCGGGCGAGGCCCCGGCCAGGGCGGCGCAGGCCAATGGCGTCCCGGCGGAGCTGCCGGAGCAGGACCCCCGGCGGGACGGCTCGGGTACGCCGCCGGTCTCCGCGGTCGCGGTCCTGGCGGGCCCGCCGCGCTGAGCCGCTCGTCCGCGCACGTCGTCCATCGGGGCGGGCCGGTGTCGGGGTCCGTCCCCGGCGCGGGCCCGCCCCGGCGGTTTCCGCGCCCACGGTTTCCGCGGGCGGGGCGGGCGGGGGGTCAGCCGCCGGGCACGGTCTCCCCGGTCCACTCCCCGGTCCATTCCGCGGCCGGTTCCGCCATGGCCGGTTCCGCCGCCGCCGGGCCGGGGGCTCCGGAGGCGTCGGGAACATCGGGAACATCGGGAACATCGGCGACATAGCGCAGGACGCCCCACATGCTCCGCTCGTCGGGGAGGTCCGCGGGGTCGTCGGTGACCGGGGTGCGGTCGAGCGCGGTCCGCAGGGCGGGGGCGTCGATGCCGGAGCCGATGAGGACGAGGTCGGTGCGGCGCTCGGCACCGGCGGGCCACGGCTCGGGGAGGAAGCGCAGAAAGCGGCCGACGGCGTGGACGGCGTACCGGTTGCGGGGGTCGGCCGCGCCGAAGTCGACGAAGCCCTTGATCCGGTAGAGCCCCTCGGGCCGGGAGTCGAGGAAGTCCAGCAGCCGCCGGGGGTGCAGGGGCCGCCCGGCGGTGAAGGCGACGCTGTCGTAGGACGCGTGCGGATGGCCCGCTCCCGCGTCGCAGCTCCCCGTACAGCTCCCGTCGCAGGTCCCGGCTCCGGGATGGGCGTCGTCCGCCGTCAGCAGATCGTCGAAGGCGAGCTGTCCCACCCGTTCCCCGGCGGGTCGGCGGTCGAAGAACAGCTCCGGGTCGACCCTCCCGTACACCGACTCCACGGCCGCGGCCCCGGGGGCGAGCGCGGCCAGCGCGGAGCGCAGCCGGGCCCGCGCGGCCCCGTCCACGCGGTCGGTCTTGTTGAGGACCACCAGGTCGGCGATGGCCAGATGGCGGTCGATCTCGGGGTGCCGCTCCCGGGTGGCGTCGAACTCGGCCGCGTCGACGACCTCGACGAGTCCTCCGTACACCACCCGTTCGTTCGCGGCGGCGAGCACCATCCGCACCAGTTCCCGCGGCTCGGCCAGACCGCTCGCCTCGATCACGATCACATCGAGACGGGCGGCGGGCCGGGCCAGCTTCTCCAGGAAGACATCCAGCTCGGAGGCGTCGACGGCGCAGCACAGACAGCCGTTGCCGAGGGAGACCGTGGAGTCGCCGAGCTGGCCCGCGACCGTCATGGCGTCGATCTCGATGGAGCCGAAGTCGTTGACGATCGCGCCGATGCGGGTGCCCCGGCAGGCCCGCAGCAGATGGTTGAGCAGGGTGGTCTTGCCCGAGCCGAGGAAGCCCGCGAGGACGATGACGGGGATCTGCTTGCTCGGCGGGGGGACGGGACTCACCTGGGGCCTCTCTCAGACGGCGGGCACGGGCTGCGGCGGGGGCGGGCCGACATAGCGGGCCGCCGGGCGGATGATCTTCGAGTCCGCCGCCTGCTCCAGGATATTGGCGCTCCAGCCGACCACCCGGGCCGCGCAGAAGGTGGGGGTGAACATCTCCCGGGGCAGCCCGCACAGCTCCATGACCACACCGGCGTAGAACTCCACGTTGGTGTGCAGCTCGCGCCCCGGCTTCAGCTCGGCGAGGATCGCGACGACCTCCTTCTCCACCTGGACGGCGAACTCCACCAGCGGTCCGCCGAAGCCCTCCGCGACGGAGCGCAGCATCCGGGAGCGGGGGTCCTCGGTGCGGTAGACGGGGTGGCCGAAGCCCATGATGCGGCTTCCCGCGAGGACCCGTTCGGTGATCCAGGGGCGAATCCGGTCGGGGGTGCCGATGGCGTCGAGGGTGTCGAGGGCACGGCTGGGGGCGCCGCCGTGGAGGGGTCCCGAGAGCGCGCCGATCGCACCGGTCAGACCGGCCACGACATCGGCGCCGGTGGACGCGATCACCCGGCCGGTGAAGGTGGAGGCGTTGAACCCGTGGTCCACCGTGGAGACGAGATAGCGCTCGACCGCCCGTGCCCGGGCGGGCTCCGGCTCGGTGCCGCTGAGCATGTACAGATAGTTGGCGGCGTACGGCAGGTCGGTGCGCGGCTCGACCGGCTCCAGGCCGCGGGACAGCCGGTGGAGCGCGGTGAGCAGGGTGGGGACGGCGGCGCAGGCGGTGAGCGCGTCGGCGCGGCGGGCGTCCGGGTCCAGGTCGTACACGGGGCGCATACCGGTGGCCGCGCCGAGCAGGGAGAGCGCGGTGCGCAGCCCGGCGAGGGGCCCGGAGGCCGGCCCGGCGTGCGCGATCGCGGGGAGCGCGGCCCGTACCGCGTCGGGCAGACGGCGCAGCCGGGCGGTGTGCGCGAGGAAGGCGGCCCCTTCGGCGGCGTCCGGGAGCCGGCCGTGGAACATCAGGTGCCAGACGTCCTCGAACGTCCGGCTCTCGGCCAGTTCGACGGCCGAGTACTGGCGGTAGTGGTAGAAGCCCTCGCGGCCCCGGACGTCCCCCAGCCCGGTGTCGGTGACGACGACACCCGCGAGCCCGCGCGGCACGGCCCTGACACCTCCGGCGGCCGGTGTTGCTTCTGTGGTCGGTGTCGTCCCTGTGGTCGGCGTTCCTTCGGCGCTCTGCATGGCGGCCTCCTCCATCAAAGATTGATTTGACTGTCCATGCTTGAATCTCCAGGTGTCAATGTTGATTGAATCAATATGCATGGGGGGTGTGTACGGTGTCCTCATGACGGATCACGCGGCCGAGGCGGAGCGGCTGACCACCCGTGAGGCGGCCGAGCGGCTGGGGGTGAAGCCCGCGACGCTGTACGCGTATGTCAGCCGGGGACTGCTCACCAGCCGCCGCGGCCCCGGCGGCCGGGGCAGCACCTTCGATCCCCAGGAGGTCGACGCGCTGGTGCGCCGCAACCGCCGGGAGGCCGCGTCCGGCGGCGAGCCGACCCAGCGCATCCGCACCGGCCTCACGCTGATCGACGCGGACCGCTACTGGTTCCGCGGCGTCGACGCCGTCGAGCTGGCCCGCCGGTACCCGTACGAGACGGTCGCGGAGTGGCTCTGGACGGGGACCCTGCGGCCCTCGGTCCGTTTCACCGCCCCGCCCGACGCGCTCGCGGCGGCCCGGCGCGCGGTCGCGGCGCTCCCCGCGAACAGCGGCTCCACGGACCGGCTGCGGGTCGCGGCCATCGCCGCCGCCGTCACCGACCCGGTCCGCTTCGACCTCGGGCGGGACGCGGTCCTCGGCAGCGCCCGGATGCTGATCCCCACCCTCGTGGAGGCCCTGCCGCCGACCGGGGCCGCGGCACGGGCGGGTACGGCCGCGGAGGCGGCCGGTCCGGAGACCGGCGGGCCCTCGGACGGGGCCGTACCGATCGCCCGGCGGCTGTGGCCCCGGCTGACCGCCGCGGAGCCCGGTCCGGCGGCGGTCCGGGTACTGGACCTGGCGCTGGCGCTCCTCGCCGACCACGACCTGGCCGCGTCGACGCTCGCCGTCCGGGTCGCGGCCTCGGCCCGTGCCCATCCCTACGCCGTCGTCTCGGCCGGGCTCGGCGCCCTGGACGGGCCGCTGCACGGCGCCGCCAGCGGCCTCACCCACCGGATGCTCACCGAGGTGCTGGAACGCGGCAGCGCGGCGGCGGTCGTCGCCGACCATCTGCGGGCGGGCCGCCGGGTGCCCGGCCTCGGACACCGGCTCTACCCGGGCCGCGACCCCCGCGCCGAGGCGCTCCTCGCCGCCCTGGAGCCCCTTCCCGAGGCCCGCGCGGCACTGGAGGCGGCCCGCGAGGTGGAGGCCGTCACCGCCCGGCAGATGGCGCTGAACGCCAATGTCGACCTGGCGCTGGGCGTGCTCTCGGTCTCCTTCGGCATGCCAGCCGAGGCCGGTGAGACCGTGTTCGCGGTGGCGCGCACGGCGGGGTGGATCGCCCACGCCCTGGAGGAGTACGAGGAACGCCCCCTGCGGCTGCGCCCCAGCGGGCAGTACACGGGGCCCCGCCCACCGCGCCCGCTGCCCGAGCCGGAGCACTGAGGCCCGGCGTATCCCTGCGGCGGGCCTGAGCCCGGCATACCCGTACGGCGGGAACACGCCGGAGGGACCCGTCACACCCGACTCGGGGCGCGAACCCGGGGCCCGGCGGCATCCGGGCAAGGTCACACAGGTCCCACGGGCACCGCCGACGGGCTGGGGAGCCCGCCCGCTCCAGGCCGCGCCGTCACCGTCCCGTCCGGTCGGCGGCGCCCTGCGCGCTCCCCTCCCCCGGCCTGGCGGGCACAGGGAGGTGCCCCCGATCCCCGGTGCGGCGCGAGGGGAGCGCTCCACCGCAGGGCCCTCTCCGCCCCGCGATCGCCCGCACCGGGCGGACGACGCCGACGCCGTCCCGACGGCGCTCCCCGGCCAGAGCCGGTGGGGGCCACCGGGACGGCACACCCGGACCGGACCGTTCCGTACAGCCACCCCGGGCGGGGCGGCTGTACGGCGGCGGACCCGTCCGGCACGCGGGCCCGGCCTCCGGAGCCACCGGGCCCGGGCCGGCATCCGGGCAGATCACCGGCGTCGCGGGGCCGCCCGCTCCGCCCCGGGCCCGGCACAGGGGCGGATTTCGGAAAGCACCCCTGTCCGTTTACCGTTCATAGACATGAGCCCGGAACCGACCGCACCGCCCCGCCGTCGGCGGATCGGCTGGCCCCAGCGGGTCTTCTCCCAGGTCCTGCTGATGCAGCTCGCCATCGCCACCGGTGTGACCGTGCTGGCCACCGGCTTCTTCCTGGCGCCGCTCTCCGCGCAACTCGACGACCAGGCCATGCGCAGGGCCCTGGCCATCGCCCAGACCGCCGCCTCCCCCCAGGTCGCCGACGGGCTCGCCACCACCCGGCCCACCGCCACCGGCCCGGTCCAGACGGAGGCCGAGCGGATTCGCCGGACCACCGGCGCCGAATATGTCGTGATCATGGACATGACCGGGGTGCGCTGGTCCCACACCTCCCCCGAGCAGATCGGACGGCTGGTCTCCACCGACCCCAGCGCCGCCCTCGCGGGCCGGGAGGTCATGGAGATCGACGACGGCACCCTGGGCCGCTCCGCCCGGGGCAAGGTCCCGCTCCGGGACGACGCGGGACGGATCATCGGCGCGGTCTCCGTCGGCATCGAGTACGACAGCGTCCGGGACCGTCTGTTCTCCGCCATCCCCGGGATGCTCCTGTACGCGGGCGGCGCGCTGGCCGCCGGGGCGATCGCCGCCTATCTGATCTCCCGCCGGCTCCAGCGCCAAACCCATGACCTGGCCTTCTCCGATATCTCCGCCCTGCTGGCGGAGCGCGAGGCCATGCTGCACGGCATCCGTGAAGGTGTCGTGGCGCTCGACGCGACCGGCCGGATCCGGCTGATGAACGACGAGGCCCAGCGCCTCCTGGGACTGGAGTCCGACGGCCGCGGACTGCCCCTCGACGAGGTGCTGGGCGCGGGCCGCACCGCCGATGTCCTGGCGGGCCGGGTCACCGGCGAGGACCTGCTCGCCGTGCGCGGCCACCGGGTGCTGATCACCAACCGGATGCCGACCGACGACGGCGGCGCCGTCGCCACCCTGCGCGACCGCACCGAACTGGAACGGCTCGGCCGGGAGCTGGACTCCACCCGCGGGCTCATCGACGCCCTGCGCGCCCAGGACCACGAGCACGCCAACCGGATGCACACCCTGCTCGGCCTGCTGGAGCTGGAGATGCACGACGAGGCGGTCTCCTTCGTCACCGAGGTGGTCGGGGTGCACCGGGCCACCGCCGAACAGGTCACCGAGAAGATCCACGACCCGCTGCTGGCCTCCCTGCTCGTCGGCAAGGCGACGGTGGCCGCCGAGCGCGGTGTCTCACTGCGGATCGCGCCGGGCACCCTGCTCCCCGACCGGGTCGTGGACCCGCGCGGGCTGGTCACGGTCCTGGGCAACCTCGTCGACAACGCGATGGACGCGGCGGCCGGATCGGCGGAGCCGGGGATCGAGGTCGAGCTGTCGTCCGAGGGCCGCACGGCGGTACTGCGGGTCGCCGACACCGGCCCCGGGGTCCCGCCGGAGCAGCGCGAGCAGATCTTCACCGAGGGCTGGACCACCAAGGAGCTGCCCGCGCACGGCAAGCGCGGGCTGGGCCTCGCCCTGGTGCGCAGACTCGCCGAGCGGCAGGGCGGCAGCGCCCTGGTGCGCGAGGCCGAGGGCGGCGGCGCCGAGTTCGTCGTGGTCCTGCCCGAGGCCCTGGCACCCGAGGCGCTGACGGACGGGACACCGACGGACGAGGGCCACGAGGGCTCCCCGGACGGCACGACGGCCCATGAGCCGAAGACCGCGACCGCGGCGGAGGCACGATGACGAACGGCAGCACGGTCGGCAACGGCAGGGTCGGCACCCCCGCCACGGACCCCACCGGCGCGGGCGGACCGCCGGGGCGTCCGGCGCCGGAGGGCATGATCGACGTCCTGGTGGTCGACGACGACATCAGGGTCGCGGGGATCAACGCCGCCTATGTCGCCAAGGTGCCCGGCTTCCGGGTCAGCGCCGAGGCCCACTCGGCCGCCGAGGCACTGGCCCGGATCGCCGACTCCCCCGCCGACCTCGTCCTCATGGACCACTATCTGCCGGACGGCAACGGCCTGGCGGTCGTCCGCGAGCTGCGCAGACTCGGCCACCAGACCGACGTGATCATGGTGACGGCCGCCCGTGACGTGGCCACCGTGCAGGCGGCCATGCGCCACGGCGCCCTCCAGTACCTGGTGAAGCCGTTCAACTTCGCCGGACTGCGGACCAAGCTGGAGGCGTACGCGGGGCTGCGCCGCACCCTCGGCGGCGGGGGCGAGGCCGAACAGGCCGAGGTGGACCGGATCTTCGGGGCCCTCTCGGCCGGGGCCGCCGCCCCGGACCTGCCCAAGGGCCACTCCCCGACCACCGCCGAAGTGGTCCGCCAGGTGCTGCTGACGGCCGAGGGCCCGCTCTCCACACAGCTCATCGCGGAGCGCGCGGGGGTCAGCCGGCAGACCGCGCAGCGCTATCTCAAGCTGCTGGAACGGACGGGCCGGGTGCGGCTCAGCCTCAAGTACGGCGAGACGGGCCGCCCCGAGCACCGCTACCTCTGGTCGGCCCGGCCCTGAGCCCCGCCCACCGCCCGCGGCCGGTGGCCTGAGCCCTCCCGCCCCGGCCCGTGGACCGGAAGGCGGGAGGCCGCGGCCGGGCCCGTCAGGCGTCGATACGGGAGCGGTCCAGCGTGGCGGCCGAGCTGGTGATGAACTCCTTGCGGGGCGCCACCTCGTTGCCCATCAGCAGATCGAAGACCTGCTCGGCGGCGTCCAGATCACCGATGTTGATCCGGCGCAGGGTGCGGTGGCGGGGGTCCATCGTCGTCTCCGCGAGCTGGTCGGCGTCCATCTCACCGAGACCCTTGTAGCGCTGGATGGAGTCCTTGTACCGCACACCCTTGCGCTGGAACTCCAGCAGGGTCTGGCGGAGTTCGTTGTCCGAGTAGGTGTAGACGTACTTGTCCTGGCCCTTCTTGGGCTGGACCAGCTCGATCCGGTGCAGCGGCGGCACGGCCGCGAAGACCCGGCCCGCCTCCACCATCGGGCGCATGTAGCGCTGGAAGAGGGTGAGCAGCAGACAGCGGATGTGTGCGCCGTCGACATCGGCGTCGACCAGCAGCACGATCTTGCCGTAGCGCGCGGCGTCGAGGTCGAAGGTCCGGCCGGACCCGGCACCTATGACCTGGATGATCGCTCCGCACTCGGCGTTCTTCAGCATGTCGGACACGGACGACTTCTGAACGTTCAGGATCTTGCCGCGGATCGGCAGTAGCGCCTGGAACTCGCTGTTGCGCGCGAGCTTGGCGGTGCCGAGCGCGGAGTCCCCCTCGACGATGAACAGCTCGCTGCGCTCGACGTCGTCGCTGCGGCAGTCGGCCAGCTTGGCGGGGAGGGACGAGGTCTCCAGGGCCGTCTTGCGGCGCTGCGCCTCCTTGTGCTGACGGGCGGCGATCCGGGTGCGCGCGGCGGCGACGGCCTTCTCCAGCACGGCGCGGGCCTGGGCCTTCGCGTCGCGCTTGGTGGAGGTGAGGAACGCCTTCAGCTCGCGGGCGACGACGTTGGACACGATCCGGTTGGCCGCCGACGTGCCCAGCACCTCCTTGGTCTGCCCCTCGAACTGCGGCTCCGCGAGCCGTACGGTGACGACGGCGGTCAGCCCCTCCAGGGCGTCGTCCTTGACGATGTCGTCCTCGGCGACCCGCAGCAGCTTGGCCGAGCGCAGTACCTCGTTGACCGTCTTGGTGACGGAGCGCTCGAAGCCGGTGACGTGGGTGCCCCCCTTGGGGGTGGCGATGATGTTGACGAAGGACCGGACGGCGGTGTCGTAGCCGGTGCCCCAGCGCAGGGCGATGTCGACGCCCAGCTCCCGGGTGACCTCGGTCGGGGTCATATGGCCGCGGTCGTCCAGGACGGGGACGGTCTCCTTGAAGGTGCCCTGGCCGGTCAGCCGCAGCACGTCGCAGACGGCCTTGTCCTGCGCCAGGTACTCGCAGAACTCGCTGATGCCGCCGTCGAAGCGGAAGATCTCCTGGCTCTTGCCCTCGCCCGCGAGGTCGCGCTCATCCCGTACCACGATGGTGAGACCGGGCACCAGGAACGCGGTCTGCCGGGCCCGCTGGTGCAGGGTCTCCAGGGCGAGCCTGGCCTCCTTGAGGAAGATCTGCCGGTCCGTCCAGTACCGCACGCGGGTGCCGGTGCGCGTCTTGGGCACCCGCTTGCCCTTGCGCAGTCCGTTCGCCGGGTCGAACGGGGCGTCGGGGCCCTGCTCGGTGAAGATGCCGGGGACACCGCGGCGGAAGCTGATCGCGTGCGTGGAGCCGTTCCGGTCGACCTCGACGTCGAGGCGGGCGGAGAGGGCGTTGACCACGGAGGCGCCGACGCCGTGGAGACCGCCGGACGCGGCGTAGGAGCCGCCGCCGAACTTTCCTCCGGCGTGCAGCTTGGTCATCACGACCTCGACGCCGGAGAGACCCGTCTTGGGCTCCACGTCCACCGGGATGCCGCGGCCGTTGTCCCGCACCTCGACGGAGCCGTCGTCGTGCAGGATCACCTCGATGTGGTCGCAGTAGCCGCCCAGCGCCTCGTCGACGGAGTTGTCGATGATTTCCCAGAGGCAGTGCATCAGACCGCGGCTGTCGGTCGATCCGATGTACATACCGGGGCGCTTGCGGACCGCTTCCAGGCCCTCAAGGACGAGCAGGTGCCGCGCGGTGTAGTTGGAACCGTCACGCTCTGCGGTCAGCAGTGTTGTCGACGGCACAGACGTTTCGGCGGTCACGCGGTTCGCTCCTCGCTGAATTTCAGATGTGGCCCGGTGGGGTAGGGCCCGGCGTCGGTCGCCCGGTGAGAGGGTACCGAGCCCTGGTAGAGCCGTTGTCACGCCACCCTGGTTGATTCTCCATGCTAGTCCAGCGTCGCATGCTTGTTCGATACCTCGATGGAGTGACGCGAACATCACGTTCCCTTCGGCGCATGAACCATTTAGGCTCCGGGCACGTCCTCAAGAACAACCGGCAAGCCAGCCGGGAGGGCCCCAACAAGACAAGCAACGCGAAACCCGTAAAGCCCAGCAATACGGCCCATTCGCCGCCACCCGGAAGCAGCCGGCCCCCTTGGGGAGAAATCTTCAAGGAATAAGTCCCGAGCGGGAACGATTTGGGACTGGTTGGATGTTGACCCTGGTACGACAGCTCGTCGAGCTAGAGAAGAGGCGACGTGACTACTGTTCTGACCCCCGCGAGCCCGCTGACGGCCGCTGACAGGTGCGACCGCTGCGGCGCCCAGGCGTATCTGCGCGTCGTCCTGACCAGCGGCGGTGAGCTGCTCTTCTGTGCCCACCACGGGCGCAAGTTCGAGCCGGAACTCAAGAAGATCGCCGCGGAAATACAGGATGAGACCGACCGACTGACGGCCGTCCCGGCCGGAGCCGGTCACGAGGACCACTGACGCCTCGCATCCACGACGAGCGATGGCCGGTCGAGGACCGGCACACGGGCGACCGTCTCCCGAGGCGGTCGCCCGCTCGTGTCCCGGAACGCCCCACGCCGGGCGTCAGGGCCCGCGCGGTAGGTCCCGGAGCCCTGGGGGCCGGGTCACCGCCGTCCGGGCCGCACACCCCCTCCAGGGCCGTGGAGAGCGCTCCGGCGAGGGCGGGCACCCCGGGAGCGGGGAGTCAGACCCTCGTGGCCTCCTGAGCGCCCCTGACGGCCCCGTGGGGCAGCTCCACCGCCGAGACCCGCGTATAGACCCCGGGGCTCTGCGCGAGGCCGCAGCCGCTGCCCCAGGAGACCAGGCCGATGAGCCTGCCCTTCGCCACCAGGGGACCGCCGCTGTCCCCCTGGCACGCGTCCCGCCCGCCCCGGGAGTCTCCCGCGCAGAGCATCGTCGCGGCGATGTAACGGCCGTCGAGCCCACCGGGATAGGCCCGGTGACAGGTGGTGTCCGACAACACGCTCACCTGGGCCGCCCGCAGTGAGGTCGCGTACGCCCCCTCCCCCGTCGTATCGCCCCAGCCGTATACGGACGCCGTCGTACCGGGGGTGTACGCGGGGTCACCGACCGGCGCCACGGTGATGACCCTGGACGCGGGCAGCGGGTCCGCCAGGGTCAGCAGCGCCAGGTCGGCACTGTTGGTGACGGGGTCGTACTGCGGTGAGACCCAGGTGTCCGTGACCGCGACCTCCACCCCGCCGGAGCCCGTCAGCTCCGTACGGCCGGAGATGATCCGCAGATCCGGCACGTCCCGCACCTCCTCGCCCAGCACCGCCCGGCTCAGACAGTGGGCGGCCGTCATCACCCGGTCCGGCGCCACCACGACCCCGCCGCAGAACTGGCCCCCGCGGGTTCCCCCGAACCGGTCACGGCTGGACAGGGCGACCACCCAGGGGCTCTCCGCGGTCCGTACCGGCCGGCCGCCCACGACGACGCTGTCGGCCGCCGCGGGGGCGGGCACGGCCAGCGGGGCCACCAGGCCCGCGGGCAGCAGGGCCAGCGCCCCGGCCAGGGCTCGGACGAGAGGACGGCGCATCAGTTCTCCTGACTCTTGGCAATGACAAGTGCACTCAGAGTCATTCAGTACAGCGTCATCCGCACCCCCGGACACGACGAAGGCCCGGATTCCTCACGCGATCCGGGCCTTCGTCACGCCTTCGACACGCGTCGCACGCACGACACGAGGGGCGGTCCTTTAGTCGAGGTAGTCCCGCAGCACCTGGGAACGGGACGGGTGGCGCAGCTTGGACATGGTCTTGGACTCGATCTGGCGGATGCGCTCACGGGTGACCCCGTACACCTTGCCGATCTCGTCCAGGGTCTTCGGCTGGCCGTCGGTGAGGCCGAAGCGCATGGAGACCACGCCCGCCTCACGCTCGGACAGGGTGTCGAGCACCGAGTGGAGCTGCTCCTGGAGGAGGGTGAAGCTCACGGCGTCCGCGGGGACGACCGCCTCGGAGTCCTCGATCAGGTCACCGAACTCGCTGTCGCCGTCCTCGCCGAGCGGGGTGTGCAGCGAGATCGGCTCACGGCCGTACTTCTGGACCTCGATGACCTTCTCCGGGGTCATGTCGAGTTCCTTGGCCAGCTCCTCCGGGGTGGGCTCGCGGCCCAGGTCCTGGAGCATCTGGCGCTGCACCCGGGCGAGCTTGTTGATGACCTCGACCATGTGCACCGGGATACGGATGGTGCGGGCCTGGTCGGCCATCGCGCGGGTGATGGCCTGGCGAATCCACCAGGTGGCGTACGTGGAGAACTTGTAGCCCTTGGTGTAGTCGAACTTCTCGACGGCGCGGATCAGACCGAGGTTGCCCTCCTGGATCAGGTCCAGGAAGAGCATGCCGCGGCCGGTGTACCGCTTGGCCAGCGAGACCACCAGTCGGAGGTTGGCCTCCAGCAGGTGGTTCTTGGCGCGGCGGCCGTCCTCGGCGATGATCTCCAGCTCGCGCTTGAGCTTCGGCGCCAGCTTGTCCGCGTTGGCGAGCTTGTCCTCGGCGAAGAGACCGGCCTCGATGCGCTTGGCGAGTTCGACCTCCTGCTCGGCGTTGAGGAGGGGGACCTTGCCGATCTGCTTCAGATAGTCCTTGACCGGGTCGGCCGTGGCACCGGCCACCGCGACCTGCTGCGCGGGGGCGTCGTCCTCGTCCTCGTCGGACAGGACGAAACCCTTGCTCTCGCCCTCGGCCTCGTCCTCGTCCTTGCCACCGGGCTGGACGTCGTCGAGCAGTTCCTCGCCCTCGATGGGCTCGTCGAGGTCCTTCTTGGACGCGGTCTTCTTGGCCGTCGCCTTCTTGGCGACGGTCTTCTTCACCGCGGTCTTCTTGGCGGCCGTCTTCTTCGCGGCGGCCTTCTTGGCGGGCGCGGTGCCGTCCTCGCCCGCGGCGGCGTCGGCGGCCGGGGCGGTGCTGGCCGCGACCGTCTTCGTGGTGGTCGTCGTCCTGGCGGCGACGGTCCTGGTAGTGGTGCGCTTGGCCGTGCTCTTCGCGGCGACGCTCTTTCGGGTCCGCTTGGGGGACTCTGCGGCACTGACCATCAGCGTCACCCCCTCTTCCTCAAGGATCTGGTTGAGGCTGCGCAGAACATTCTTCCACTGGGTTGGCGGAATCTGGTCGGCCTCGAAGGCGCGACGCACGTCATCGCCGGCGATCTGCCCATCAGCCTTTCCCCGCTCGATGAGCGCCATCACAGACTCGGACTCGGCGATCTCCGGCGGGAGCGTACGGGATGTGCTGGCCGACACGAACAACCTCTCGGAACGATGGAAACGGCTTCCGGCTCCGCCCATGATCGGGCCGGAGCCGACGACCACCGGGCTTCGGATGCCGGTGGCGCGGGGCGGAACCGTGGCTGGAACATGAACAGCGCCGAAAACGGCTGCCGTATTCCCTCCTCGGCTGTCACCTCTTAGGTCATCGCACTGTTTCGAGGAGTGTTACGCCCAATCCACGTGGCCCGAGTCACACCCCATCGGGCACTAATCGGACAGAGTGGATATTCCACACCCAAATGTCGCACCCATCCGTGCCGCCGGACCCCCAGGGTGCCCGGCGACACTCGGCGTGCGCGCCTCGACGCCCCCGGCCGCGCGCCGGGGCCCGGGACTCAGTGCTCGCGGGGCGCGGGGACGACCCGCTCCACCTCCGGGTGCACGGTCAGGAGCTGTCGCATGGCGGACTCGGCCGCGTGCGCGTCGCCCGCGGCGAGGGCGTCGACGATCCGCGCGTGATGGGCCAGGGAGGTCTCGTGGGGGCGTTCGCATCCGGTGACCGGCCCGCCGGAGACCTGGAGGGCGGCGGAGACGATGCCGGACAGGTGCTCCAGCATCCGGTTGCCCGCGAGCTGGATCAGCAGGGTGTGGAACTCGGCGTCGGCGCGCGAGAAGGTGATCCCGTCGCCCTGGGCCAGGGAGTGGCCCATGATCTCGACCATGTCGCCGAGCCGCTGCTGGATGTCCTCGCGGCCGTGCCCGGCGGCGAGCCGGGCGGCGAGCGGTTCGATCGTCCAGCGCAGCTCGCACAGCTCGCGCCGCTGGTCGTCGCGCTGCGGACCGAAGGCCCGCCATTCGATGATGTCGGGGTCCAGCAGATTCCAGTCGCTCACCGGACGGACCCGGGTGCCGACGTTGGGGCGGGCGCTGACCAGGCCCTTGGCCTCCAGTACACGCAGGGATTCACGCACGACGGTGCGGGAGACCTCGAAGCGCTGGCCGATCTCCTCGGGAACGAGTGGCCGGTCGGCGCCGAGATCGCCCGAGACGATCATCTGGCCGAGCTGCTGGACCAGTTGGCCGTGGAGGCCGCGGCCCCGGCTGCCCGCGGCGCGGCGGCCGACCCGGCCCAGCTCCGTATCGGACCCCTCCCACGCGGGAGGTCCCACCCGGTCGCCTCCGGGCGACTCCGGGTAGGGGTATCGATCGAGTTCGCCCGGACCGGCGAGGCCGGAATCGGTGGGGCGGGCGGCGGTCATCATGGTGTGCGCAAGGGTACTCACGCATCCTTTGTCGGCCCGGCTCACACGGCCCTTGAGGTCTTTGGTGAAAAGCACACGAAAGGGTGATCGGCGCTTCCCCCACAATTGACGACTTATCGCAAAGAATCGGGCAGTCTCCACCGCGTGATGACCAGATCGGCGCACCCGGCCCGCTCAGGGGCGCCGAGGGGCCTCACGGCGGCCGTCGCTGACCATATAAGCGCAGATCAGAACGGCGAGCGACAACATCAGTGCGACGCCCACGGGTTGGGCGAACAGACGTGTTCCGGACGTCAGCCAGTCGTCCGCCCGTTCCGGGAGCGCCGTGCGGGACAGGTCATGGAGCCTGCCGGGCAGGCCCGCCGCCGAGCGCGGCCCGGCGTCCCCGGGGGCTCCGGGGGCTCCGGAGCCGCCGGGGACATCGACCAGGTCCCGGACCAGGGGGACGACGACCACCGGGACGGCGAGCACGGCCGCGAACCCGGCCGCCGTGACCCGGCCGATCCCCGCCCCGAGCAGCCCGGCCCAGGCGCTGCCGACGGCCAGGGCGCACCAGCCGACGAGGAGGGCGGCCCGGTCCCCCGGCGCCGGAAGCACCTCTGTGCCGACGCCGTAGACCAGCGCCAGCGCGGGAATGGCGGCGGCGAGGGCGAGCAGCGCGGTCAGGACGGCGGCGCCCCCGGTCACGAGCAGCTTGGCGGCGAGGAGTGCGAGCCGCCGGGAGAGCGGGCCGCGCAGGGGCGCCAGCGCGGGGAAGCGGTGCTCGTCGCCGAAGGAGAGCGCTCCGATCAGCCCGGCGGCGAGGACGGCGGGCGGCAGCGGCAGGGTGGCGGGCCACCCGGCGAGTGCCAGGGCCGGGGGTGTGGCCCGGGACCGGCCCAGCAGGACGCACAGCAGCAGCGAGGCGAGTACACCGCCTGCCATCACCAGGGGCACCGTCCGCACCCCGAACATCCTCAGCACCTCGTACCGCACGGGGCGTACCGGGCCGTGCACCAGCGGCCCCGGCCCCCGTCCTGCCGGACGGGCGGTCCGGGCGCCTGGGCGGCCGCTCCGGCGGGCGGCCCACCGGAGGCCGCGCCGGGTGCTCGGCACGGCGCTCCCCGGGGCACTCCGCCGGGGTGGGCCGGGCGGGCCGCCACCGTCACCGGGTCCCCCGGTACGGGCGCTGTCGGCGGCGACCCGCGCGGGAGGGGCGTCGAGGACGGGGGCGAATGGGTCCGGGCCCTCGGCCGGTGCGGCGGGAGCGTCGAGGGCGGGGCTCAGGCCCGCTGTCGCCGCCGCGGGCCCAGCGGCGGCAGCGGGCGCGGAGGGGTCCGGGCCGTCGGCCGGTGCGGGGGAAGCGTCGGCGGCAGCGGACGGCGCGGCCACGGAGGGGGCCGGGGCCCGGCCGTCGGCCGACGCGGGCGCGGGCCGGGGGGTCTCCGGCGCCCGGGGCGGGAGGGGGGCCGCGGCTGGGGCGGCGCACGCCGGTGGGGCGTCCCCGGTCTCCTCGGCGAGGCGGTGGAGCAGCACGCGGTGCCGGAACGCCGTCTCCCCGACCTCGGCACAACTGCTTCCGTAGACGGAGAGCAGCCCGCCCCCCTCGGCGACGGCCTCCACCCCGCGCCGCCCGGCGCGCGCCTCGCGGTGGATCAGTTCGGCGAGCCGGGCGGCGTGCGGGGTGCGGACGGCGACCCGGGGGCGCAGTCTGGCGCGGGAGAACACGGCGGCGTCCTGGTCGGCGACGAGGCGGCCCGCGTCGATGGCGAGCACCCGGTCGGCGAACCGGGCCGCCTCCTTCGGCTCGGCGGTGGTGCACAGCACCGTTCCCCCGCGCCCGGCGTGTGCCCGCAGCAGTCCGTACCACCAGGCGCGCTCCCCGGGGGGAAGGCCGCGGAAGGGCTCGTCCAGGAGGAGCGTCCGGGGGTCCGCGAGCAGTGCGCAGCCGATGCCGAGTCTGCGGTCCATGCCGAGGGAGAGGGCGTCGAGCCGCCGGTCGGCGAGGGCGGCGAGGCCGACGGCGCGGAGCACCTCGTCGGCGCGGCCCGGCGGCGCCCCGACAGCGGCGCCGAGCATCCGGAGCTGTCCGCGCACCGTCCGGGCGGGGTGGCCGGGCACATCGCCGAGGAGCGCCCCCACTTCGCGGGCGGGGAGGGCCGCGCGGTCGAGGGGGCCGCCCTGGAAACAGGTGACGCCCCGGCCCGGTTCGAGCCCCAGCAGCAGGCGCAGCACGGTGGACTTGCCCGCGCCCCCGGGGCCGAGGAGAGCGGTGACCTGGCCCGGCCGTGCCTCGAAGGACAGTTCACGGACGGCGGGCGGGCGGCCGTGCCGGGGGCGGCTGGACAACCCGATGGCCTGGAGCATCGCATCTCTCCCCGAGCGCGGACGGGAGGCCCCCCGGCGGCGGGCGGGCAGCAGCACGATAACCCGATCTTCCGAACTTTCCCCGCATATCGGACAGGGTCCGGGTGTCACCCCGCCGATACCCCGTCCCGGCCGGACGGCGTGCGGCGGCGACCACCGTCATCCGGCCCGCCCGGGGGCGGACCCGTCCGGCTCCCCGGTGGTCCCGGGCGTCCCGTCAGACCTCGGGGCGCAGCATCGGCGGGTTGAGCACCGTCGCGCCACCCGCCCGGAAGAGCTGTGCGGGACGGCCGCCCTGACGCGTCGTCGTCCCCCCGGACGGCACCAGGAAGCCGGGGGTGCCGGTGACCTTCCGGTGGAAGTTCCGCGGATCGAGGGCGACCCCCCACACCGCCTCGTACACCCGGCGCAGCTCGCCGACGGTGAACTCCGGCGGGCAGAACGCGGTGGCCAGCGAGGAGTACTCGATCTTGGAGCGGGCCCGCTCCACCCCGTCCGCGAGAATCCGGGCGTGGTCGAAGGCGAGCGGGTCCGCGAGGCCGTCCTCGCGGGCGGCCCCTCCCTCCTGGGCGAGCAGATCCTCCACGGTCGCCCATCGCACGCTGTTCGCGTCGCCTCCCGCCCGGGGCGCCGGAAGGTCGGGGGCCAGCACCAGATGAGCCACGCTGACCACCCGCATCCGGGGGTCCCGCCGCGGATCGCCGTATGTGGCGAGCTGTTCGAGGTGCGCCGCCCCGGCGAGCTGAGGCGCCGCCGGGTCATGGGCGCACAGGCCGGTCTCCTCGACCAGCTCCCTGGCCGCCGCCTCGGCCAGATCCTCGTCGGTTCGGACGAAACCCCCGGGCAGCGCCCACCGGCCCTGGAAGGGCGGCTCCCCACGGCGGACGACGAGCGCGCACAGCGCATGCCGCCGCACGGTGAGCACGACCAGATCGACGGTGACGGCGAAGGGAGGGAAGGCCGACGGGTCGTAGGGAGACATGACGGTGATCATAGTCGTCTGCCTGACGATAAACACGCCTTTCACCCAGGCGCACCGCTCCCTCCCCCCTCGCCCGTCCCGGCCCGGTCCGCTCCCCGGCGCCGGGCTCCCGCGCTCCGGCCGGGGGTGCCGGGAGCCGGGCCGGAGCGCGGCGGGCGGGCCGCCCCGCGCCCGGTGCGTGCGACGGGCCGGAGCGGGGCACGCGCCCGCGGGGCCGGACGGTCCGGCGGGCCGCCGGGGCGGTGCACCGCCGTCTCCCGGGCCGCCCGTTCCTCACGGAGCACACCGCGCACGGCCTCGGGCTCCAGGCCCGCGTTGCACGCCTGGTGCAGCAGCAGGGCGAAGACGTACTCCGGGTCCCTGCTCAGGGCGAGCCCCAGCGCCACCCGGGCCGCGGGCTGGTCGCCGAGGGACCAGGAGACCCAGCCCGCGAGCGTCAGGGGCGCCGCCGCGTGCTCCGCGTAGGGGCCGACGCAGCGGCGGGACAGGACCCGCCAGAGCCTGAGCGCGGGCTCCCCCTCGGACCCTTCCATCCATTCGGCGGCCCGGTCCCTGGTCACCCGGTCCTGGAGGCCGAGGATCAGAGCGGCGGCCTCGTCCTGGCCGACCAGGGCGTCGTCGGCGGCGTCCGGGCCGACCAGGCCCCGGGGCGGGCGGACCGCGGCGGCCAGCCGCTCCAGCAGGGCCCGCGCGAGCGCGATGGTCTCCTCGGTGACCCGGACGCGCCCCTCGCGGTCCAGAATCCGGGGGACGAGGGCGGCGGCGGCCCGGTCCAGGGCCCGTTCCTGCTCGGCCGCGCGGGTCCCCGTCCAGGGCGCCAGCCGGACCTCCATGTCACGGAGCGAGCCGCGGACCTGGACCCCCGCGTACGCCGCGGCGGCGGCCATCACGGAGGTCCCGGACGCGGCGAGCCGATGCCCCTCGGGCGGGCAGCAGCGCGGGTCCGGGCAGCAGTAGGACCAGAAGCGGCCGCCGGAGATGCACAGCGCCTCGTACACGGGCACGTCGAGCGCGCCGCACGCGGTGCGCAACCAGTGGGACAGGGGCCTCAACCGCTCCATGACGGCTCTGCCGGACTCCTCGGATCCGGGGTCCTGGCAGAGGAAGAGAGCCACGCCGTCGGGCTGGTCGCCGCGCGCCCTGCTGCCCTCGATCAGGCACTCCGCGAGCTGTCGGGCGACGGGCCGCCACTCGGCGGGCGAGCGCGGGATGCCCAGCCGGACCCGGCCGCCGAAGGCACCGCGACTGCCGTGGAGGGCGACCAGGACGACCGAGTCGGTGGGGTGGTAGCCCAGCACATAGGGCAGGGCGTCGGCCAGCTCGGCGGGGCCCCGCAGGGTCACCTGGGTCCGGTCGGTGGCGCCGGTGTGTTCGTGGTGTTCGCTCATGGCCTCGACGGTCCCGGGTCCGGCCCGGGAGCGCGACCCCTGTGGACAACGCCCGGGTGACGGAGTTGTCCACAGGGGCGGCGCGCCGCCGGTTGTCCACAGGAGCGGCGCCTCATTCGCGCGGTGTCGGTGGCATCGGGTTGCATGGGGGCATGACCAACGCAGATCTTCCGGACTCCGCTCCCGCCCCGGCCGCGGCCGATCCCCGTGATCGGGCCGCGCTGCGCGCCGACGCCGACGCGGTGCTCGCCCGTCTCGTCCCCTCGGGCGGCGCCCCGGCCCGGCTCCGGGAGGACCAGTGGCGGGCGATCGAGGCACTGGTCGCGGAGCACCGACGGGCGCTGGTGGTCCAGCGGACCGGTTGGGGCAAGTCAGCGGTGTACTTCGTGGCCACCGCGCTGTTGCGGCAGCGGGGCAGCGGCCCCACGGTGATCGTCTCCCCGCTGCTCGCGCTGATGCGCAATCAGGTCGAGGCGGCGGCCCGGGCCGGTATCCACGCCCGCACGATCAACTCGGCCAACCCCGAGGAGTGGGAGACGATCCAGGCCGAGGTCGCCGCCGGGACCGTGGATGTGCTGCTCGTCAGCCCGGAGCGGTTGAACAATCCGGACTTCCGCGATCATGTCCTGCCCCGGCTGGCCGCCGCGACCGGACTGCTCGTGGTCGACGAGGCGCACTGCATCTCCGACTGGGGCCATGACTTCCGCCCGGACTACCGCAGGCTGCGCACGATGCTGGCGGAGCTGTCCCCGGACGTCCCGGTGCTGGCGACCACGGCGACGGCGAACGCGCGGGTGACGGCCGATGTCGCCGAGCAGCTCGGCACGGGGACGGACGGCGACGCGCTGGTGCTGCGCGGCCCGCTGGACCGGGAGAGCCTGGGCCTCGGGGTGATCCGGCTGCCCGACGCGGCCACCCGGCTGGCCTGGCTCGCCGACCACCTGGACGAGCTGCCCGGGTCGGGGATCATCTACACCCTCACCGTGGCCGCCGCCGAGGAGGTCGCCGCCCATCTGCGGCAGCGCGGGCACGCCGTCGCCTCCTACACGGGGCGCACGGAGGACGCGGACCGGCGGCAGGCCGAGGAGGATCTGCTCGGCAACCGGGTCAAGGCGCTGGTCGCCACGTCCGCGCTGGGCATGGGTTTCGACAAGCCGGATCTCGGCTTCGTGGTCCATCTGGGCTGCCCCTCCTCCCCCATCGCCTACTACCAGCAGGTCGGCCGCGCGGGCCGCGGGGTGCGCCACGCCGAGGTGCTGCTGCTGCCGGGCCCGGAGGACGAGGCGATCTGGAAGTACTTCGCCTCGGCGGCCTTCCCCCCGGAGGATCTGGTGCGGCGCACGCTCGATGTGCTGGCCCGGTCGGAGCGCCCGCTGTCGCTGCCCGCGCTCGAACCCCTGGTGGAGCTGCGCCGCACCCGGCTGGAGACCATGCTCAAGGTCCTCGACGTGGACGGGGCGGTGCGCCGGGTCAAGGGCGGCTGGACCGCGACCGGCATGCCGTGGGAGTACGACACCGAGCGGTACGCGTGGGTGGCGCGGCAGCGGGAGGCGGAGCAGCAGGCCATGCGGGAGTACGTCGCACTGACGGGCTGCCGGATGGAGTTTCTGCGGCGGCAGCTCGACGACGAGGCGGCGGCGCCCTGCGGGCGCTGTGACAACTGCGCGGGAGGCCGGTTCACCACGGCCGTCTCCGAAGCGGCGCTGGCCGCCGCGCGCGGGGAGCTGAGCCGCCCGGGGGTGGAGGTCGAGCCGCGCAGGATGTGGCCGACGGGGCTCGCGGCGGTCGGGGTGGCGCTCAAGGGCCGCATCCCCGAGGGGGAGCAGGCGTTCACCGGGCGGGCGCTGGGGCGGCTCTCCGACATCGGCTGGGGCAATCGGCTGCGCCCGATGCTGGCGGCGCAGGCGCCGGACGGTCCCGTTCCCGACGATGTGGTGGACGCCGTGGTGCATGTGCTCGCCGACTGGGCGAAGGGGCCCGGCGGCTGGGCCTCGGGAACGGCGGACGCCCCGGCCCGGCCGGTCGGCGTGGTCACCGTGGCCTCCCGGCGCCGCCCCCTGCTGACGGGGTCCCTCGGGGCACGGATCGCCGAGGTGGGCCGGATGCCGCTGCTCGGCTCGGTGGAATACGTCCCCGAGGCACTGGAGGCGGGCTTCTCCCGGACCAACAGCGCCCAGCGGGTACGGTCGTTGCACACCGCGCTGACCGTCCCGGCCGATCTGTCCGCGGCGCTCACGGAGGCGGGCGGCCCGGTGCTGCTCGTCGACGACCTGTCGGACAGTGGCTGGACTCTGGCGGTCGCGGCGCGGCTGCTGCGCAGAGCGGGGGCCCGGGGGGTCTACCCCCTGGTTCTCGCGGTGCAGGCGTGACCTCGGGGAGACCGGTTCTGCCGGGTGCCGAAGACATCCACGGGAAGGGAAAAGAGCCCCATACCCACCGATTCCTGCCGGTGGCGTCAAATTGCTCGTTGCCGCACGCCGGTGGGACAGCAAGAATTGGAACGCTCCCCACACGGCCCGTCGGCGGTACGGAAGGGCTGTGTCGCGGTGCGCCCCCTCACCCGACCCTGCCCGCACTGTGGGCGCGTATGCGAAGGGAGGACTGTGACCTTCGGATTCGCTTCGTCCGCAGCCTCGATGGGCCAAGCGGCCAACTCCGCCGGCCGCCTCAGGACGCTGGAGCCCGCCGAGTGGGCCACGGCAGGAATACCCCTGCTGCGCAATCCCCGAGAGGTGGTCAGCGGGCTGCACGCCCGCCATCGACCCACTCCGACGACAGCGGTCGTCGCGGTGCTCGATCCCGAGGAACGGCTGACGGCCAGCGCCTCGTTCGCCCGGCGCTCGGCCCCCGTGGACGGTTGGGACTTCCGCAACGCGCTGCTGGCGCATCTGCGCCGGGTGATCCCGCACGATCTGCGCCGCCGCACTCCCGTGCGCACCGCCATCCTTCTCTACTGCCGCGACGGCGACGAACGGTGGACGGAGGAGGACGGCGCCTGGATGTGGGGGCTGCGGGACGCGTGCACCCTGCACGGGCTGCGCTGCGGCGCGTACATCACGCTGACCCGCGGCGGCTGGCAGGTGCTGGGCGAGGGCCGGGGCGGGCGCAGACCCAATCTCACCTCGTCCCCCGGCGATCTCGCCGACATGGCGACCGTGATGCAGCCCAGGGAGCTGCGAACCGCCAGTGGCGCTCCGGAGGCCCTGCGCCGTACCGCGGCCCGCTGACACCGCGCACCGCGGCGGGACGGCTCCCGAGGGCTCCCGGTCCGGGGGCCGGACCACCGAGCGCCCGGCCCCGCGCCGGGCGGCGGACCCTCGGCGCGGCCGGGAGCCGTCGAGCCACCCTTTGCCCGGACGCCGACGGACCCGGACGCCGACGGACCCGAAAGACAGCGCCCGGGCCCGTGGACAGACCCCGTACCGGCCCGCCCTCCGGACGGCGCGGACCGTACGCGGACATACGGAGGCGGTCCGGCCGGCCGGGGCTACGGGAGACCGGACCGGAGCGTCCGTGGGCGCGGGCCCACCGGGGCACGGCCCCGGTGGCGGAAGCGGCTCAGGCGCTGACGCCGAGGGCGGCGGTGATCCGCTGCGGGTCGCCGCAGACGATCAGCAGCGCTTCGGCCTTCTCCAGCGCCTGGGGAAGGCGGCTGCCCGCGGCCCCGTCGCTGCCGCCGTTGAGCGCGACCACGACCACCGGCCGGGACGCGGCCCGGGACAGCACGGCGGCGTCGGCGTAGAAGACGTCGTCCCGCGCGTCGTGCTGGGCCCAGTAGGCGGCCTCGCCGAAGGACAGCTCGTGCGCGGCCCACGGGTGCTGCTCACCGGTGGTCAGGACGAGTACGTCGCTCGGGGTGCGTCCGCTGTCGAGCAGCAGGTCCACCGCTTCCTCGGCGGCGTCGAGCGCGCCGTCCACCGGGGCGGGGATGAGCTGGATCTGCGGCCGGGAACGATCTTCCGTGGCCGTCTCGCGCGCCGGGGCTGCGGCGCTCCGGGGCTGCGGAGGCGCGGGCCTGGCCGGTCCGGGGCCCGGGTTTCCGGGACGCGGCACGGCCACGGAACGCGGACCGGGTACGGGGCGGGGGGTCGGCACGGGTCGGCCGGCGGCCGGAGCGACGCGGGGACCCTGGGCACTCTCGTGAATCTGAGGCTCCTCGGGAAGGAGAGGCATGAGTGGATGTCTATCAAATACAGGTTCGAACGGCATAGGCGGGTGGGCACTTTCGTACGATCGCCCGGTGGGCGGAGCGGTGCCGCGAGAATCAGAAGTCGAAGCCGAGCTGGCCCCCGCTCTCCAGCGCCGCCGCTTCGGCCGAGACGGGCACCCGCGTCCTCTTGAGGTGCCGCCACCGGGGCAGAGCGTCAAGATACGCCCAGGACAGCCGGTGGTAGGGAGTGGGGCCCCGCTCCTCCAGAACCGCCTTGTGGACGGGCGAGGGGTAGCCCGCGTTGTCGGCGAAGGCGAAGTCGGCGAACTCCTGCGGCAGTTCGGCCATGAGCGCGTCCCGGCGCACCTTGGCGATGACCGAGGCGGCGGCGACCGCGACACAGCTCCGGTCGCCCTTGATCACCGTACGCACGGTCCAGGGCGCGCCGAGGTAGTCGTGCTTGCCGTCGAGGATGACGGCCTCCGGGCGCACGGGCAGTCCGTCGAGCGCGCGACAGGCGGCGAGCCGCAGCGCGGCCGTCATGCCCAGGTCGTCGATCTCCTGGGGGGAGGCGTGTCCCAGCGCGTGCGCGGTGACCCAGCGCTCCAGTTCGGCGGCGAGTTCGTCCCGGCGTCTGGGGCTGATGAGCTTGGAGTCGGTGAGTCCTTCGGGCGGGCGGCGCAGACCGGTGATCGCGGCGCACACCGTGACGGGACCGGCCCACGCCCCGCGGCCGACCTCGTCGACCCCGGCGATGATCCTGGCGCCGGTGCGGGCCCGGATCGAGCGCTCGACTGTGTGGGTGGGTGGTTCGTAGGGCATGGCGCCAGCAAGCGTACGCCGCCCGACCCCCTGGGCGACAACCGGATTCCCCTCATGGTTCCCGGCGGATTCCGACAGCGGTCCGGACGGTCCGCCGCGAGCGCCGCGGACGGTCTCCGTCCGGTTTCCCGGGGCCGGTTCGGGGCGGTCCGGGCGGGCACCGGAGCGCCGCCCCGGCCCAGTCCACGCGCCCGGCCGATTCGCTTCCGCACACCTGGGCGGGGTATCCGGGCCCTCCCCACCGGAGGGCCCGGAGAGCCCGGGAGAGCCCGGAGCCGCCGGGAACCCCCACCGGGCCACCGCGGGACCGTCGCCCGAGCCCCCACCGAACCACGGCCGGGCCGCCGGGCCTCGCACCACAGCACCCCCGCCCCGGCCCCGTTCCCGTGCACCAGCTCCCGACGGAGCGGCCCGTACGGCGCCCCGTACCGCACGGGACCATCGACCGGCCCCAGGGAGCCCGCGCAGATCGGCCCTCCGGCTCCGCACGGCCGCCGGAGCCCGGCATCACACCCGCGAATCTGTGAACGCCCTATGTCGACCTTGTGAACAAACTGTGCCCACGGTCCGCGCGCGAGGCGTGCGGGTCCCGCCCCGCAACGGCACACCCGCCGCGATGGCGGGATTCCGACAGCGCGACCCGGGCGGTCCGGGCAAGCCGTCCGGGCAGGAGACCGGGGCTCCGGCTAGACGGCCCGGGGCAGCCACTCCGGCAGCTCCTCGGCGGAGCCGAGCCAGTCCGCGGGCGGCCTGCCCGCCGCTCCCGCCGCGACCACCCCGCAGGCGATCGCACAGGTGGTGTCCACGTCACCGCCCACCTGCGCGGTCGTCCAGAAGGCCCGCGCGAAGTCGTCCAGCGAACGCGCCGCGGACCACAGTGCGAAGGGCACCGTGTCATGGGCGCTCGTCCGCCGCCCGCTGCCGAGGACGGCGGCGACGGTGGTGGCGTCGTCGTAGTCCAGCATGTCCCGGGCCCGCCGCAGCCCGGCCCCCACGGCGCTGCGCGGCACCAGCGCGATGACACCGTCCAGCAGTTCCCCGGGCCGCGGGGTCCCCGAGGGGTCGGCGGCGATGGCCGCGGCGGCGGCCACGGCCATCGCGCCGACGACGGCCTCCCGGTGCTGGTGGGTGGTGTACGAGGAGATCTCGGCCTGATGGGTGGCCTGCTCGGGGTCGTCCGCGTACCAGGCGCCGAGCGGGGCGATCCGCATCGCGGACCCGTTGCCCCAGGACCCCTGGCCGTTGAAGAGGGCGGCGGCGAGTTCTCGCCAGTCCCCGCCCTCCCTGATCAGCCGGAGCATACGGTTCACGGCGGGACCGTAGCCCCGGTCGAAGTCGTGGCGCTCGGCGAAGGAGCGGGCCAGGGCGTCCTGGTCGATCCGGCCGTGGTCCGCGAGCACGGCCAGCACCGAGCAGGCCATCTCGGTGTCGTCGGTCCACTGCCAGATCCCGGGCGGCAGCTCGCGCCGCTTCAGCAGGGGGTGGTGGGCGGGCACGAAGAACTGGGAGCCGAGGGCGTCTCCCACGGACAGCCCGCGCAGGCTGTCGAGAGCACGTGCGAAGCGCCTCGCGTCGCCGGAGGCGGAGGTGGTGTCGGGGGTCATCTCCCTGCCCACTCTATCCGGTGGCCCCATACGGTTCGGGGGTACGCCACCGCTCGAAGGGCCGGTCGAGGGTGTAGCGGCCGTCGTCGCCGAGGGTCAGTACCCGCGTCTCGCCGTTGCCCGGGTTCGACAGCGACTCGAACTCGGCGACCGTCCAGTGGAACCAGCGCATGCAGAACAGCCGCATCGTCAGTCCATGGGTCACGAGCAGGACGTTCGGCGGGTGGTCGGGGGATTCGAAGCTGCGGTGCAGGCTCTCCAGGAAGGCGCCCACCCGGTCGTAGACATCCGCTCCGGACTCGCCCTGGGCGAAGCGGTAGAAGAAGTGGCCGTAGGCGTCGCGGTACGCCTTCTGCAACCGTACGTCCTCGCGGTCCTGCCAGTTCCCCCAGTCCTGTTCCCGCAGCCGGGGTTCCTCGCGCACCCGGACCCGGGCGGGGTCGAGGCCGAAGGCGCGGAAGGTCTGATGGGTGCGCCGGTAGGGCGACACATAGACGCTCACGGACTCCCGGCCGAACAGCTCGCGCAGCCGGGCCCCGGTCTCCTCCGCCTGGGACAGCCCCCGCCCCGTCAGCCGCAGCGCGTGGTCGGGCTCCCGTTCGTACACCGTGTCATCGGCGTTCCCCTCCGACTCGCCGTGCCGGACGAGGACGATACGCCGCGGTCTTCCCATGACCCGACCCTAGATCGGGGGCGGCGGGCCGGGGCGGTCGGGTCGGCTCCATCCGGCGTATCGGACGTCGGCACCGGACGCCCCGCCGCCGATGTCACCAGGCCACCCGGAGTCCTGGAGCCCCGGAGTCAGGGTGGGTCACACCGTCCAGGACGGTTCGAGCACCACCACATCCCCGGCGAGCGCGGCGACATCCGCCTCGGTCTGGGTGCGCAGCAGCAGCCGTTCCACCCGCTCCCTGCGGTACTTCCCGTGCTCGGCCTCGGACTGCCACATGGACATCACCAGGAACTCGTTCTCGGGAGCCGCGCCGAAGAGCCCGCGCACCATCCCGGGCGACCCCGCCATCGCGGGGTTCCACACCTTCTCCTGCATCCGGGTGTAGTGCTCGACGCGCTCCTCGCGGACCGTGCAGTGGGCGACGCGCACCACGTCGGCGCCGGTGAAGCGGGGCTCGAAGCCCGTCTTCACATCGAAGCGGTGGTCGAACAGCCGGACCTGGGCGTCGCGGTACGTCCCCGCCTGCCCGGAGGCCAGCCGGTCGTGGGAGCGGGCCATGAAGGAGTCGTAGAACGCCCGGCTCTCCCAGAACGCGAAGACATGGGCGACATGGGGGAGCGCTCTGCTCCACCCACCGCCCTGTCCCCGGAATCCCGGTTCACCCGGCAGCCCCGCCCATTTCCGCTGCCCCCGTTCAAAACCACGACGGTCCACGACGGTGCAACGCGTCCACTTGACCAGCACCGCGCCATCGTACGGCCCTCCTCCGGCCGGACGTCACTCCCGACGGCGGCGCCTTCCGCCGTCGGCACGCACCTGGAGACCCTGTGGCGGGGGATGCCCAGGTGACCCATGGTGCTTGAGAAGACCGGAACTGGAGTGCGTCCGCCAACTCCTCGCCGTGGGCCGGGCCGAGCCGATACGGTCGGATCAGGGAGAAGTTCCGGCGATCACGGGGAAGGGGTGTCGGGTGAGCAGCCTGAGCAAGGGGGTCGGCAGGGTCGAGGTGGCGCTGCGGTGGGACCCGAGCCCGATGGGGTCCGATCCGCACGATCTCGACCTCGTCGCGGCGACCTACCCGGCGGAGGCACCGCAGGGCGAACCGGCGTATGTCGTGCACTTCGACAGCCGCTCCCCCGACGGGACGATCGCGCTGACACGGGACAGCAGAACCGGTCAGGGCTTCGGTTTCGACGAGGTGATGACGCTGGAGCTGTCCCGGCTGGCGCCCCGCTACGGCCGGGTCGTGGTGGGTGTGGTGATCCAGCAGAACCACGGCAGGCGGACCTTCGGCGAGGTGGCGAAGACCCTGGTCCGGGTCGGTGAGGGCGTGGCCGAGCTGTGGAAGGACGATCTGGCGTCGGTCGCCGGGTCCACGGCCGCGGTGCTCGCGGAGTTCGTCCGCACCGCGCCGGGGGTGTGGGAGCACCGGCCGCTGCTGCGCGGTTTCGACACCGATCCGCAGAGCTTTCCTGCCCTGATGGGCCGCTCCGGCTGAGGCCCTTGATGGGCCCTTCGGGCTGAGGCACGGAACGCCGGACACCGGCGCCGGACACGGCGCGGGGCGCCGACCCTGAGGTCGGCGCCCCGCGCTGTCGCCACGGCGGGGCCGCGGCGGTGTCCAATCAGCTACAGCCGCTGGTGGAGCCGCAGCCCTCGCAGATGTAGCAGGACCCGGCGCGCTGCATCTTGGTGCCGCAGGAGAAGCAGAGCGGGGCGTCGGCGCTGATGCCGAGCTGCATCTCGACCAGCTCGGCCGAGGTGTGCGCCTGCTTCGGGGCCGGGATCTCGGCCGGGGCGGCCGGGACCGCCGGGATCTGCTGCCGCGGCGCGGACTGGGCCAGCCCCTCGACGTCGAGCTCGTCCTCCTCGATGACCTGCTCGTACGAGCCGGTGTCCAGGTGGCGCTGACGCTCCTCGGCGGAGTGGATGCCGAGCGCCGAGCGGGTCTCGAAGGGCAGGAAGTCCAGCGCCAGCCTGCGGAAGATGTAGTCGACGATCGACTGCGCCATCCGCACATCCGGGTCGTCCGTCATACCGGCCGGCTCGAAACGCATGTTGGTGAACTTGGAGACATAGGTCTCCAGCGGCACGCCGTACTGGAGGCCGACCGAGACGGCGATCGAGAAGGCGTCCATCATGCCCGCGAGGGTGGAACCCTGCTTGGACATCTTGAGGAAGACCTCGCCGAGACCGTCGTCCGGGTAGGAGTTGGCGGTCATGTAGCCCTCGGCGCCACCGACGGTGAACGAGGTGGTGATGCCGGGACGGCCCTTGGGGAGGCGCTTGCGGACCGGGCGGTACTCGATCACCTTCTCGACCGCGGCACGGATGGTGTCCTCGGTCTTCTCGGCGATCCCGTCCTGCTCCTTCTCCTTGGTCTTGGCGGAGAGGGGCTGGCCGACCTTGCAGTTGTCGCGGTAGATGGCGAGCGCCTTGACGCCCATCTTCCACGCCTCGAAGTAGATCTCCTCGACCTCCTCGACGGTCGCCGACTCCGGCATGTTGACCGTCTTGGAGAGGGCGCCGGAGATCCACGGCTGGATCGCGGCCATCATGCGGACGTGGCCCATCGCGGAGATGGAGCGCTCGCCCATGGCGCAGTCGAACACCTCGTAGTGCTCGGTCTTGAGGCCGGGGGCGTCGAGCACATTGCCGTGCTCGGCGATGTGCTCGACGATCGCCTCGATCTGCTCGGCCTGGTAGCCGAGACGGCGCAGGGCCTGCGGCACCGTGCCGTTGACGATCTGCATCGAGCCGCCGCCGACCAGCTTCTTGAACTTGACCAGCGCGAGGTCGGGCTCCAGGCCGGTGGTGTCGCAGGACATCGCGAGACCGATGGTGCCGGTGGGGGCGATGACCGACGCCTGGGCGTTGCGGAAACCGTTCTTCTCACCGAGGCGGAGCACGTCCTGCCAGGTCTCCGTGGCGGCGGCCCAGATCGGGGTGTCCAGGTCGTCCATGCGGACGGCCGTGTCGTTGGCGTCGGCGTGCTGCCGCATGACCTGGTTGTGGGGGGCCGCGTTGCGGGCGTAGCCGTCGTACGGGCCGACCACGGCGGCCAGCTCGGCGGAGCGCCGGTAGGAGGTACCGGTCATCAGCGAGCTGATGGCGCCCGCGATGGCCCGGCCGCCGTCGCTGTCGTAGGCGTGGCCGGTGGCCATGAGCAGCGCGCCGAGGTTGGCGTAGCCGATGCCGAGCTGGCGGAAGGCGCGGGTGTTCTCGCCGATCTTCTGGGTGGGGAAGTCGGCGAAGCAGATGGAGATGTCCATCGCGGTGATGACCAGCTCGACGACCTTCGCGAAGCGCTCGACGTCGAAGGACTGGTTGCCCTCACCGTCGTCCGTGAGGAACTTCATCAGGTTGAGCGAGGCGAGGTTGCAGGACGTGTTGTCCAGGTGCATGTACTCGCTGCACGGGTTCGAGCCGTTGATCCGGCCGGACTCGGGGCAGGTGTGCCAGCGGTTGATCGTGTCGTCGTACTGGATGCCCGGGTCGGCACAGGCCCACGCCGCCTGGGCCATCTTGCGGAAGAGCGCCTTGGCGTCGACCTGCTCGATGATCTCGCCGGTCATCCGGGCGCGCAGCCCGAAGGCGGAGCCGGATTCGACGGCGCGCATGAACTCGTCGTTCACCCGGACGCTGTTATTGGCGTTCTGGTACTGGACGGACGTGATGTCGTCGCCGCCGAGGTCCATGTCGAAGCCCGCGTCGCGCAGGGCGCGGATCTTCTCCTCTTCCTTGACCTTGGTCTCGATGAAGCCCTCGATATCGGGGTGGTCGACATCGAGAATGACCATCTTGGCGGCGCGGCGGGTGGCACCGCCCGACTTGATCGTTCCGGCGGAGGCGTCGGCTCCGCGCATAAAGGAAACGGGGCCGGAGGCATTGCCGCCGGAGGAGAGCAGTTCCTTGGAGGAACGGATACGGGAAAGGTTCAGACCGGCGCCGGAACCTCCCTTGAAGATCATGCCCTCTTCCTTGTACCAGTCGAGAATCGACTCCATGGAGTCGTCGACGGAGAGGATGAAGCAGGCGGAGACCTGCTGCGGCTGGGGCGTACCGACGTTGAACCACACCGGCGAGTTGAAGCTGAAGATCTGGTGGAGCAGGGCGTAGGCCAGCTCGTGCTCAAAGATCTCGGCGTCGGCGGGGGAGGCGAAGTACTTGTACTCCTCGCCGGCCTTCCGGTACGTCTTCACGATCCGGTCGATGAGCTGCTTCAGACCGGTCTCGCGCTGCGGAGTGCCGACGGCACCGCGGAAGTACTTACTGGTGACGATGTTGACCGCGTTGACCGACCAGAAGTCGGGGAACTCGACGCCGCGCTGCTCGAAGTTGACCGAGCCGTCGCGCCAGTTGGTCATGACGACGTCACGGCGCTCCCAGACCACCTCGTCGTACGGGTGCACGCCGGGAGTGGTGTGGACGCGCTCGATACGCAGGCCCTTGGTGGCCTTGGTTCCCTTGGTGCGGGATCCTCGTGCCGGACCGCTCGTCGTCTCTGTCATGCCGCCTCCCATATACGGGCAAAAACGCCCTGAAGTGCCCAGATCTTCCCAGGGCACGGTCTGTCTGTGGTGTCACGGACGCCCCCGAGCGTCCATGAACGATCTCTGTGTATGTACGCCGTCCGGCCGTCGGGCCGCGGCGCTCGTCCGTCCGGCCGAGCAGTCCGCCGGGGCGGCCCGTCCTCCCAGGGGGGCGGACGGAAGCCCGTCGGCGGAACGCGCTCAGTCGGCGGTGCCGGCGGGAACGGGGACCGTACCGGTCCCGCACGTTCCGCCGCCGCTCCGCTCCGCGGGCAGCCGGTGTTCACGAAGCTCCGCGATGGCCGCCTCGAAGTCCTCCAGCGAGTCGAAGGCCCGGTACACGGAGGCGAAGCGCAGATAGGCGACCAGGTCCAGCTCCTGCAGCGGGCCGAGTATGGCCAGTCCCACGTCATGGGTGGTCAGCTCGGCACTGCCGGTGGCCCGCACCGCCTCCTCGACCCGCTGGCCGAGCTGGGCGAGAGCGTCCTCGGTGACCGGTCTCCCCTGGCACGCCTTGCGCACCCCGGAGAT
Organism: Streptomyces clavuligerus; assembly: GCF_005519465.1. NCBI lineage: Bacteria > Bacillati > Actinomycetota > Actinomycetes > Kitasatosporales > Streptomycetaceae > Streptomyces > Streptomyces clavuligerus. Next base: position 1,291,282 of record NZ_CP027858.1, read on the forward strand.
GACCTTGGTCCGGCTGAACGGCTCGGTGACCCCGCTGCGCTTGATCACCATCAGCGACGCGGTCTCCACCGTCGTGAACCGGCGGGAGCAGTCGGGGCACTGCCGACGGCGTCGGATCGACGTCCCGTCATCGGTGGTGCGGCTGTCGACGACCCGACTGTCGGGGTGCCTACAGAAGGGGCAGTGCACGGTCCCGAACCCTCCTTCGTGGCACGACTGATGCGCTTCGCTCCGCCGGGGCCTTCAAGCCCTTCGGAGCAGTCCCCAGCATAGGCGATGGCCGGAACCGCTCGGGACGGGGGACCACAACTACTGGGCGACGCCCACAATCCAACCACTACATCTGGGGTTCGACGGCGCTTGGGGCCCTAGAGCGTGTCGTGTGAGCGGCGATGATCGCACAGGGCGTACACGCGGTGACGCGGCGGCACCGGGCGCCCTGCGCGAGGGGTGGCCACGGGGTCGCGGAGAGCCACCGGCGGCATCCCCGGCCGGGGCGCGCCCGGCCGTTCGGCACGGTCGCCGCCACCACTGCGGAGGCCGTTCCGGTTCCGCCCGCTCCGACGACCCACCGGTCACGGAGAGTCGCGTCGAACGGGACGGGCGCGAGCGCGTCGGCATGGCGCGGACGGGCGGATGCGCCGACCGCCGCGATTGCGCCGCACGGACGCCCGGGGATCGGCCATGAGGGTACGGGAAAGGCCCGGCGCGGGCTTTCCCGAGCGGGTATGCCGCGAATCCCTGCCGGGGGATGCAAAACTGAGGACATCCGCCGGTTCGGCACAGCGGGGAACGTTACCGTAAGGGCTCGCATCGCCGCACAGCGACCGGCGAGTCGCCGCGCCGTACCGCAACAACGCCGTACCGCAACAACAAGGCAAGGTCGCTCACCAATACACCTAATCGCGTGCCCGCGTAAGGCAATCCGCGAATTTTCACTCGAACGTGTGTTTGGCGCAACCTTTCGAAACCAACTACCGTTGTCCAGCTAGGGAGACCATTCGAGAGGGGCCGACGTGACCACCACCGCCGACAGTGCCACCATCACTGCCCAGGACCGCGCCCAGAACCGATTCGAGCCGGTGCATTCCATGACCGAAGCAGCCACAGGCCCCGAAGGAGCGGACCCCTCCAGGGCCGCACGCTCCCTCCCCGGCCGCCCCCCCGGAATCCGTGCGGACAGCTCCGGGCTCACCGACCGGCAGCGGCGCGTCATCGAAGTCATCCGCGACTCCGTGCAGCGCCGGGGATACCCCCCGTCGATGCGCGAGATCGGCCAGGCGGTGGGACTCTCCAGCACCTCCTCGGTGGCCCACCAGCTCATGGCCCTGGAGCGCAAGGGCTTCCTCCGCCGCGACCCCCACCGCCCCCGCGCCTACGAGGTGCGCGGCTCCGACCAGCCCAGCGCACAGCCCGCCGACACCAGCGGCAAACCCGCCGCCTCCTATGTCCCCCTGGTCGGCCGGATCGCGGCCGGCGGCCCCATCCTCGCCGAGGAATCCGTCGAGGACGTCTTCCCCCTCCCCCGCCAGCTCGTCGGCGACGGCGAACTCTTCGTCCTCAAGGTCGTCGGCGACTCCATGATCGAAGCCGCCATCTGCGACGGCGACTGGGTCACCGTCCGCCGCCAGCCCGTCGCGGAGAACGGCGACATCGTCGCCGCCATGCTCGACGGCGAAGCCACCGTCAAGCGCTTCAAACGGGAGAACGGCCATGTCTGGCTCCTCCCGCACAACGCCGCCTACCAGCCCATCCCCGGCGACGACGCGACCATCCTCGGCAAGGTCGTCGCCGTGCTGCGCCGGGTCTGAGACCATCGGCGCCCTCCGACCGGGCCCCGGGACCCCACTGCGCCGGTCCCGGGGTCCCGCTGTGTCCGCCGCCCACCCCGGCCGCCAAAGACCGCGACCCCTCCGGCGGCCGGGCACCGTACCCCGACGGCCCCCGCGTCAGCGGCCGTCCGCCCGCGCGGCCGCGTCGATGGCGGCCAGCGAACGCCGCACCTGATTGCGGTCCGTCGTGTACCAGAAGTCCGGCAGCGACGCCTTCAGAAAACTGCCGTAGCGCGCCGTGGCCAGCCGGGGATCGAGCACCGCCACCACCCCGCGGTCCCCCGTGGCCCGCACCAGACGGCCCGCGCCCTGCGCCATCAGCAGCGCCGCGTGCGTCGCCGCGACCGCCATGAAGCCATTGCCCCCGGCCTCCTCCACCGCCTTCTGCCGGGCGCTCATCAGCGGATCGTCCGGCCGGGGGAACGGAATCCGGTCCATGACCACGAGCTGGCAGCTCGGCCCCGGCACATCCACGCCCTGCCACAGGGAGAGCGTGCCGAACAGACAGGTCGCCGGATCGGCCGCGAACGCCTTGATCAGCTCGCCCAGCGTCTCCTCGCCCTGGAGCAGGATCGGCTGATCGAGACGGGACCGCAGCTCCTCCGCCGCCGCCTGCGCCGCCCGCATCGAGGAGAACAGGCCCAGCGTGCGCCCGCCCGCCGCCTGCACCAGCTCCGCCAGCTCGTCCATCATGTCGCCCCGGGAACCCTCCCGGCCCGGAGTGGCGAGCTGCCGGGCGACATAGAGGATGCCCTGCTTCGGATAGTCGAACGGGGACCCGACATCGAGGCCCTTCCACTGCGGGACGTCATCACCCCCGGTCCCCTCCGGAGCGAGACCGAGCGAGGCCCCCACCCCGTTGAAGTCCCCGCCGAGCTTCAGCGTCGCCGACGTCAGCACCACCGAACGCTCCGCGAACAGCTTCTCCCGCAGCAGCCCCGACACATTCATCGGCGCGACCCGCAGCGAGGCGCCGAAGCGGTCGTGGCGCTCGTACCAGACCACGTCGTACTCGGAGCCCTGAAGAATGCGCTCCGCCACGTCGTGGACGTTCTCCACCGAGGCGAGGGCCTGCTTGCGCACGGCGTCCTCGTCCTGGACCGAGGAGTCACGGGTCGACCCCAGGGCCGAGATCACCGTCCGCGCGGCGTCCCGCAGCAGCAGCAGGGCATGGCCGAGATCCTCGGGAAGCTCCTCCAGCCTGCCGGGCAGCGCCAGCTCCATCAGCCGCTCGAAGCCCTCGGCCGCCGACAGCAGGGCGTCCGCCGCCTTCTCGTTCACCAGCTTCGCCGAACGGCGCACCGCCCGGTTCACCTGCCCCGGGGTCAGCTCGCCGGTGGCCGCGCCCGTCACCCGGGAGACCAGCTCATGCGCCTCGTCGACCACCAGGACCTCATGCGGCGGCAGCACCGGCGCGCCCTCGATCGCGTCGATCGCGAGCAGCGCGTGATTGGTGACGACCACATCGGCCAGCTTCGCCCGCTCCCTGGCCTGCTCGGCGAAGCAGTCGGCGCCGTAGGCGCACTTGCTCGCCCCCAGGCACTCCCGGGACGAGACCGAGACCTGGGCCCAGGCCCGGTCGGAGACACCGGGCGTCAGCGCGTCCCGGTCGCCCGTCTCCGTCTCGTCCGCCCAGTCCCGCATCCGCAGCAGATCCTGCCCCAGCCTGCTGGTGGGGGCGGCGGCCTCGAAGGGGTCGAAAAGGCCCTCCTCCTCTTCCTGCGGCACCCCCTCGTGGAGCCGGTGCAGACAGAGATAGTTCGACCGTCCCTTGAGCATCGCGAACTCGGGCCGGCGGCGCAGCAGCGGATGCAGCGCCTCCACCGTCCGGGGCAGATCGCGCTCGACGAGCTGGCGCTGGAGCGCCAGCGTCGCCGTCGCGATCACGACCCGCTCGCCGTGCGCCACCGACGGCACCAGGTAGCCGAGCGACTTTCCGGTGCCGGTACCGGCCTGGACGAGCAGATGGGACCCGTCGTCGACGGCTTCGGCGACGGCCTCGGCCATGGCGACCTGGCCAGGCCGCTCCACCCCGCCGACGGCGTCGACGGCGGCATGGAGGAGTTCGGGGAGGGATGGCTTTGTCATAGGCCGACCACCCTACGGTGCGGCACCGACAGGCCGTCGCGATCCCGCCATGGCCAAACCGCTGCGGCCCCCGGTGCGGCACCGGTCACAGCAGCTCCCGGAGGGCCCGTTCACGGATCATGAGAGCGGCCCGTTTGCCGGGGAGGTCGCACTCGGCGGCGAAACGGAACCCGCCGTTGAGGAACGCGGCGACGGACGGGGTGTTGCGCAGATCGGGCTCGGCGACGACGCGGGAGCAGCGGGCGCGGTGGTCCAGCACCAGATCGGACACGGCCCGCAGCAGGGCCGAGCCGATGCCCCGGCCCCGGTGGGCGACCCCTCCGATCAGGACGTGGACACCCGTGTCATGGGGCCGGGCCGGATAGTGGCGGGCCAGCGGGTCGAGATCGGCGCGGTAGATCTCGAAGTAGCTCATGGGGACGGAGTCGAGGACGCCGAGGCAGGGGAGGCTGCGGCCGTCGGCGGGCAGCCGGGCCCGCAGATGGTCGGCGGTGACGTCCTCGGGGCCCGCCAGGTCCCAGAAGGCCGCCACGGCGGGATCGTTCATCCAGTGGCTGATCAGTCCCAGATCGCGGTCGATACGGACCGGGGCCAGCCGGAAGGTGCCCACCGGGGTCACGACCGCGCCCCAGTCGGCCACGTCGTCCAGCAGATCGGGGCCGTCGCGCCCGTCGCGCCGGTCCCCGCCCGGGGCACCCGGGTCGCCGGTGCCGCCGGGGACCTCGCGGACGTCCGCGAAGAGGTCGAGGCCCGCGCCCTCGGGGAAGAAGCTGCGGATGTCGTCGGAGAGCAGCAGCTCCACCGTGTCCACGGCGTCCAGGGGGCAGGAGTCGTCCAGGGGGGCCGACGCGGACCCCGCGAGCCCGGCGGCCGGGCCGGGGCCCGTATCGGTGGGAGGCACAGCGGCGCTCTCCTCTCGTGTCGGTCGGTTCAGCAGTGCAGGGGGTTGGCGACGGTGACATACACGGACTGGGCCTCGACCGGCCCCGCCAGCTCGTCGAGCCCGTGCAGCCGGGTGAGCAGATTGGCCTTCGTCCGCAGGGTGGGGGCGTCGAGCAGCAGGGCGGGGAGGGGGGAGCCGAGACCCGTGACCGAGGAGAGGAACACCCGCAGCACGTCGAGCAGGGCCCGCTCGTCCGCCAGGCGCTGCGCCCCGAACGCCCCGATCAGTCCGAGGAGGTTGTTGACGCCGAGGTAGTAGACGAAGCGCTCGTCGACGACCTCGTCCGGTACGAAGGTGTCACCGGCCCGGCCGACGCCGGGCAGCAGCCCGTCGAGGCGTTCGCGGTGCGAGGCGCGGAAGTAGTACCCCTGGTTGTCGCGGTAGCGGCCACCGGCGGGCCAGCCGTCGCGGTCCAGGAGGACGAGGGTGTTCTGCTGGTGCGCCTCCAGGGCGATGCCCGCGGTGGCGTCCAGCCAGAGCACGGGGCGCACCACCTGGTCGAGATAGCGCCGGAACCACTCGGTGGCGACGCCGCCGACGGTCCGGCCGGTGCGGCGGGCCAGCCGGGCGACGGTCTCGGCGAGCCGGGAGCGCAGCCCGGCCCGGCCGGGCCAGGGCCGCGGTGCGGTGAGCCCGGCGACACAGACGGCGTCGTCGCCGGGTCCGAAGGGGTTGTGGCGGAGCACGACGTCGAGTCCGGGCACCGGCCCCCCGTGGACGGGGTCGGCGGCGGCGGTGTCGACGGCGAGCCAGGCGGGGTCGCGCACGATGCCGAACCCGGGGTGGGCGGCGCGCCAGCGCTCGGCGAGCCCGGTGCGGAGCAGCCGGTGGACCTCGACGCCCCGGTGCAGCTCCTTGCGGAGGTTCTCCCTGCGGGAGTTGGTGATCGACAGGGCGAGGGAGAGTTTGAGCATGACGGGGCAGCCGGGCCGGTACACGGTCCGTACCGAGGAGGTGGGGTGCCAGTGCTCCCCGTGGGGGCCGAGGTCGCGCAGCAGCCCGGCGCCGAGGAGGGCGGCGACGGCGGGGCGGCGGCGGACCTCGTCCGCCTGCCAGGGGTGGAGGGGCAGGGCGACCGTGCCGTCGGGGAGGGCGAGGTCCCCGGCCAGCCGGGCGCTCAGGGCGGCGGCGGGCAGCGGACGGCCCCGTTCGGTCCAGGCGGAGTCGGTGGCGAGGACGGACCGGTCGACCGCCAGCCAGTGCAGCGGGAAGGCCCCGTGCAGCTCGGGCGCGTAGTGACGGTGCTCGGAGTCGGAGAGTCCGGTACGGCTCTTGGGGGTGGGGTGCAGGGGGTGGCCGAGGACGAGGGCCTGTTCGGCGGTGAGGAAGGCGTCGGCTCCGGGCGGGGCGGGGTGGTCGCGGCGGTGGGCGATGCACTCGGCGGTCCGGTGCACCGAGTCGGCGACCCGGCCCACGAGGTCGCTGCCCGGCCCGGCGCCCGTCTCCCGGGCGAGGAGCGCGGCGACGGTGACGGCGTCCGCCGGGGGCGCGGTGGCCGCCGCTCCGTCGAGGGCCGGGGCGGCGAAGCGGTGCGTACCGGTCGGGGACCAGTAGCGGACGGGTACGAGCAGGGCGGTGCCGCTGGCGGGGAGCGGGATGCGCAGGACCGGGCCGCCGGGGTCGGTGAGGTCGTGTTCCCGTGCCCAGCAGCGGAGCAGGTTCTCGACGGCCGCGGCGTCGGCGGCCCGCCGGGGGTCGGGGTCGTCGAGAGGGTCGGCGGACGCGGCGGTGCCCGTGCGCGGGTTCCCGGAGGGGAACGAGGGCGGCGGGGTGGGGCGGGGGCGGTCCGGCGGGGACGGCTCCCCGGCCGGAGGGCCCGACGCGGAGACACCCGTCCGGGTGAACGCCGGAGGAGGGGCGTCCGGGGACCGCTCCCCCGGGTGTCCGGGCGCGGGCTCCGGCCGCCCTTCTCCGGTGGGTCCGGCTGCCTGGCGGGGGACCGTCGGCCCGGCCGGGTGGGCGCCGCCGGAGGGGGCGGGGCCCTCGGCGGCGGGGGAGGTCGGCGGAACAGGTCCGGAGGAAGCGGGGGTGGCGTTCACGACGAGGTCCTTGGGAGTTCCGGGGTTCCTGGGGTCTGAGGGTCGGGGGAGGCCGAGAGGGCCGGTCGGCGGGGGCGGGGCGAGGTATCCGGGACGGGACGGGGACGGGAGGAGGGACGGGAGGGGCAGCCGAGGTGCGTGGTCCTGTCAGGGCCGTCGAGGCTGCCGGGGCGGCCAGGGCTATCGGGTCTGCTGAGTCTGCTGGATCTGCTGGGAGCCTTTCGGCCTCGCCCGGCCCCGAAGGCCGTCGGGCCGCCCGAGGAGAGCCGGGACCGGCGGGACCCGGCCGAACACCCCACGCGGCGGACCGGACGGCGGCGGGGCCTCGATCGGCCGGGCCCCTGGGCCGCGGGGCCTTGAGCCCTCGGGCCCTTGGCCCGCCGGGACCTTGAGCCACCGCGGCCCGCCGCCCGGCGGCGGACGGCGCGGGTCAGCGGCCCGGATCTCTCCCGGACATCCCCTGGCGCACCGAGCGCTCCGCCGCCGCGAGGCCGTCCGCGAAGCGGTCGAGTACGGCGACGGCCTGCTCGTCCGTCAGGGTCAGCGGGGGCAGCAGCCGGACGACGGCGGAGTGCCGCCCGCCGAGTTCGATGATCAGACCGCGGTCCAGGCACTCCCGGCGGACGGCGGCGGCGAGCCCCGGCCACGGCGGAGGCCGCCGCACACCGCCGTCGTCCCCCGCCGCCCCGGCCACCGTCTCCGTCCGCGGTCCGGGGACCGTTCCGGACGCCGAGCCGGGCACCGCGCGGCCACCGGCCGTGCCCATCCCCTCGGGGTCGACCAGCTCCACACCGATCATGAGGCCCCGGCCCCGGACATCCCCGACGCACGGGTGCGCGGCGGCCAGGCCCCGCAGGCTCTCCCGCATCCGGGCGCCCAGCACGGCGGCGCGGTCGGCGAGCCGGTGCTCGCGGACATGGGCGAGGGTGGCGGCCCCCGCGGCCATGGCGAGCTGGTTGCCGCGGAAGGTCCCGGCGTGCGCCCCGGGCCGCCAGGAGTCCAGACCGGAGCGGTAGACGATCACGGCGAGCGGCAGCGAGCCGCCGATCGCCTTCGACAGGACCATCACATCGGGCACGATGCCGCTGTGCTCCACGGCCCAGAACGCGCCCGTGCGGCCGACACCCGTCTGGATCTCGTCGGCGATCAGCGGAATCGAACGGTCCCGGGTGATCGCGCGCATCCGCCGCATCCAGGCGTCGGGGGCGGGCAGCACCCCGCCCTCGCCCTGCACGGGTTCGAGGAGCATCCCGGCGGGGGCGGGCACTCCGCTTCTCGGGTCGTCGAGCAGGTTCTCGGTCCAGCGCGCGCCCAGTTCGGCGCCGTGGGCACCGCCGACGCCGAACGGGCAGCGGTACTCCTGCGGGAAGGGCAACCGGGCGACGCTGACCTCGGGAGCGCCGCCGGAGGCGGCCAGGGCCCCGGCGGTCATCCCGTGGTACGCGCCGGTGAAGGCGAGCAGCCCGGTGCGTCCCGTCGCCGTGCGGACGAGTTTGATCGCCGCCTCCACCGCGTCGGTGCCCGCCGGGCCGCAGAACTGGATGCGCGCGTCCGCCGCGAGCGCGGGGGGCAGCGTGGCGTACAGCTCGGTGACGAACGCGTCCTTCACGGGCGTGGCCAGATCGAGGATGTGCAGGGGCGCGCCGGAGTCGATGACCTTCTTGATGGCTTCGAGGACCACCGGGTGGTTGTGGCCGAGCGCCAGCGTCCCCGCGCCGGAGAGGCAGTCGAGATAGCGGCGGCCGTCCGCGCCCTCGATGGTCAGCCCCCGGGCCCGGACGGGGACGACGGGGAGCGAACGGGCGTAGGTGCGGGCCGCGGACTCGCGCAGTGCCTGTCGGCGCAGAATCCCTTCGTGCGCGGCCGGGGCCACGGAAGCGGGTTGGGTCACGGCCACGGCTGTCGGTCCTCCACGGGTCGGTGTCTCGTCTTCGGCGGTGCGTCTTCCGGTGGTGCGTTTTCCGTACTGCGATGGTGCGTTTTCCGTACCGGGGTGGTGCGTTGCCGTCCTGCGGTGGCACGTCCCGGCCGGTCCGGGGCGGTCGTACGGAGGTACGGAGGCGTCCGGGCGGTACGAGCCGTGCGGCTCGTACCGGTGGTACTGGCGGTACCGGTGGTGCGGATCGTGCGGAAAGGGCGTGCGGGGTACGGGGCCGGGTCCCCCGGCGGCCGGTACGGTCCCGGTCGGCCGGCCCGGGAGGTCGCGGCCCGCGCACCCGGGCCGGTACGGGCTCCCGCCCGGCCGGACCGGCTGAACGCTCGCGGTCCCCCTTCCGTATCCCCGTGTGTACCAACGACGGCGCGGGCCGGGGATCACGGCCGCTCCCCAGATCCTTGCGGTGGGGAAGATCCGCGAAGATCCGCGCGGTGGCGGAACCGTCCGGCCGCCGTGCGCCGTCCCCATCGGCACCGGCGGTCCGGGGCCGCGTTCCCGCCCGTGCGCGGCCTTGTAGGGTTCGCGGCGGCTCCGGGAAACCGCCCCGGGGCCGAGGACCGGCCGCCCGGGGGCGGCGGCACCCGGCGCGAGCGCCGGGGCCGTACGTCCGGGGCCGCGGACGTCCGCGGCCCCGGGCGGACGCCCCGCCCTCACGGTGCGCCGGCGCGGAACGACGAAGCCCCAGGGGGATCACCACATGCGAACCGTCCGTCCGGCCCTCACGGCCCTCTCCATAGCCGCCGCGCTCGCGCTGACCGCCACGGCCTGCGGCGCCGACGACAGCGGCGGCAAGGAGGAGCAGGCGCAGTCCTCCGACGAGAATCTGCTGGACCGGATCACGATCCCGGAGGAACTGGACAGGCGGCTCAAGGAGCACGGGATCGATCTGGACAAGTGGCGCGACGGAGCCTGGCGCGACTGGAACCGGGACAAGTGGCTCCGCGAGGCCCAGGACTTCGTCAACCCGATCATCGAGGATCTGTGGAACCCGGACCGGATGCGCGGGGCCGAGACCCCGCCGGACCGGCCCGTCGGCCAGGGCATCCCGGACGACGCCGGGGTCACCGACGCGACACCCGTCCCCGTCCCGGCACGGCCGGTGCAGGCCCCGTACCGCACGGAGGCGCCCGAGGCCGGGAAGGTCTTCTTCGACGGCCCCGAGGGTTCCATGGTCTGCTCCGCGACGGTGGTGGCGGACCCCGCCAACCCGGGGAAGTCCAATCTCGTCTGGACCGCCGGGCACTGTGTCCACGCCGGGAAGGACGGCGGCTGGTACCGCAATATCGCCTTCGTGCCCTCGTACAACGACAGCGCGCGGCCCGGCGCGGAGCTGGAGAGCGCTCCGCAGGACGAGGTCGCGCCGCGCGGGGTGTGGTGGGGCGACTGGGCGAAGACCTCCGAGCAGTGGATCGGCGAGGGGTCGAAGAACGGCGGCCGGGGCGCGCCCTACGACTACGCCGTCATCCATGTCACGCCCGAGAAGGGCGGAACGGGCAGGTCGCTGGAGGAGACCGTCGGTTCGGCGCTGCCGGTGGACTTCGACGCCCTGTCGGCGCAGGAGATGGACGCGGTGACGGCGACGGGATATCCGGCCGGGGCGCCCTTCGACGGCGAGCGGATGTTCCAGTGCGCGGACGACCCGGGGCGTCTTTCGGTCCGGGAGGACCAGCCCACGATGTACCGCGTCGGCTGCACCATGACCGGGGGCTCCTCCGGCGGCGGCTGGGTGGCCGCGGGCCGCGACGGGCGGCCCGCGCTGGTCTCGAACACCTCGATCGGCCCGGTGCCCGCCGGTTGGCTGGCCGGGCCGCGGCTCGGCTCCGAGGCGAAGGCCGTCTTCGACTCCGTGAGTGAGAAGTTCGCGGGCCGGTAGCACCGGTTCCACGGCTCCGGCCGGATGGCCGACCGGGCGGGGGACGGCCCGACCGGCTCCCGCTCCGGCTCCCGTCGTCGGCGGGCCTCCGGACGGCCACCGACGACGGGCCCCACGGGTGCGTCTCCGCGCCCGGCCGCTGGAACGACCACGGGGTGGTGCCCGTACCGGCGTCCGGTACGGGCACCACCCCGGTGTGCGAGCGGTGGACGCGTGGGCCCGGCCCCGAGGCCGCGCCCGTGCGTCAGAGGGTCGAAGCCCGGGTCAGGGCGCCACCGGCGCGTACGGTGCGAGCACCGCCGCCAGCTCCTCGTGGACCCGCGCCTTGAGCAGGGTGCCCTCGGCGCCGTGCTCCTCGGAGACCACCTCGCCCTCGGCGTGCACCCGGGCGACCAGGCCGCCCTGGGTGTACGGCACCAGCACCTCGATCTCGACCGAGGGCCGGGGCAGCTCGTCGTCGATGAGCCGCAGCAGCTCCTCGATGCCCTCGCCGGTACGGGCGGACACCGCGATGGAGTGGCGCTCGACCCGCATCAGCCGCTGGAGGACCAGCGGATCGGCCGCGTCCGCCTTGTTGACCACGACGATCTCGGGCACGTCCACCGCGCCCACATCGCGGATCACCTCGCGTACGGCGGCGAGCTGCTCCTCCGGGGCGGGGTGCGAGCCGTCCACCACATGCAGGATCAGATCGGACTCCCCGACCTCCTCCATGGTGGAGCGGAACGCCTCGACCAGGTGGTGCGGCAGATGCCGGACGAATCCGACGGTGTCGGCGAGGGTGTAGAGCCGACCGCTGGGCGTCTCGGCCCGGCGCACCGTGGGGTCCAGGGTGGCGAACAGGGCGTTCTCCACCAGGACTCCGGCGCCGGTGAGCCGGTTCAGCAGCGAGGACTTCCCGGCGTTGGTGTAACCGGCGATCGCCACCGACGGCACCTTGTGGCGCCTGCGCTCCTGCCGCTTGAGATCCCGGCCGGTCTTCATCTCCGCGATCTCCCGGCGCATCTTCGCCATCTTCTCGCGAATCCGCCGCCGGTCCGTCTCGATCTTGGTCTCACCGGGGCCTCGGGTGGCCATGCCGCCACCGCCGCCGCCACCCATCTGCCGGGAGAGCGACTGGCCCCAGCCGCGCAGCCGCGGCAGCATGTACTGCATCTGCGCCAGCGCCACCTGGGCCTTGCCCTCACGGGACTTGGCGTGCTGGGCGAAGATGTCCAGGATCAGGGCGGTGCGGTCGACCACCTTGACCTTGACGACATCCTCCAGGTGGATGAGCTGGCCGGGGCTCAGCTCACCGTCGCACACCACCGTGTCGGCGCCGGACTCCAGGACGATGTCCCGCAGCTCCTGGGCCTTGCCGGAGCCGATGTACGTGGCCGGGTCCGGCTTGTCGCGCCGCTGGATGACACCGTCGAGGACCATCGCGCCCGCGGTCTCGGCGAGGGCCGCCAGCTCGGCGAGGGAGTTGTCCGCGTCCTGCACCGTGCCCGAGGTCCACACACCGACCAGTACCACGCGCTCCAGACGGAGCTGCCGGTACTCGACCTCGGTGACGTCTTCCAGCTCGGTGGAGAGACCGGCCACCCGTCGCAGGGCGGCGCGCTCGGCACGGTCGTACTGGGCGCCGTCCCGCTCTCCGTCGATCTCGTGGCTCCAGGCGACGTCCTCTTCCATCAGGGCATCGGCCCGAAGGCTCTCGGTGCGCGTCCGCTCGAAGCTCTGCTCGTCCTGGGAAGGGGATGAAGAGGAGGTCATTGGGTCCTTACGTCGATGGGGTGGATCGCTGAACGGTGCGCTGCGCGCCGAGCCCGGTCGGGCCGGTCCGGCACGGCGTACATCAGTCACAACGCGTGACGGGGCCGGAAGATTCCCCTCGGGCGATCCCGGGGGAACCGGCCTCGGCGGCGTCGCCGACCCGTTGATGGTCGCACGCTGCCACTGGCGCCGTCACCCCGGTTTCCCCGGGGTGTCCCGGGCCGCTCCGCGCCGGGGAGCACCGTCCGCCGCCGGGCCGGGGCCGGGGGGCGGGCGGGCCCGGTCAGCGCAGCACCAGGGGGGCGTGGGCGGTGTCCTTCCCCCCTGGTGTGCCGGGCGCGGGGAGGCGGCCCCCGGCGGGCCGCCCGGCCCCGCCGCCGGTGAGCGCCTCCTCGGGGGCGGGAGCCGACGGGGGCGCGGCGGCGGGCCCGGTGACCGGCGCGAGAGTCGTCCACTCCGGGTGACCGGGCATCGGCGGGGTGCGCTCCCCGTACAGCCACTCCTGGAAGAACTCCGTCAGATCGCGCCCCGTGATCTCCTCGGCGAGCCCGGTGAAGTCCGCCGTGCCCACGCTGGCGTCACGGAAACGGCTCACCCAGGCGCGCTCCAGCCGTTCGAACGCCTCCTCCCCGACGGTCTGCCGCAGCGCGTACAGGACCAGCGCGCTGCCGTCGTACACCACCGGCCGGAACAGGCTGATCTTCTGCCCGGGGCTGGGCGGCCGGGGCGCCGCCGGAGGGCCGCCGTCCGCGCGCCACTGGTCGGAGTGCCGGTACGCCTCGCGGAGCCTCGCCGCCATCGTGTGCCCGGACTTCTCCTCGGCGTACAGGGCCTCGTACCAGGTGGCGTGCCCCTCGTTCAGCCACAGGTCGGACCAGCGGCGGGGGGCCACGCTGTCGCCGAACCACTGGTGGGCCAGCTCATGGACCATGATCGAGTCGACGTACCACTCGGGGAAGGGGCTCCCGAGGAAGATCCTGCGTTCGAACAGCGACAGGGTCTGGGTCTCCAGCTCGAAGCCGGTGGACGCGTCGGCGATCAGCACCCCGTAGTTCTCGAACGGGTAGCGGCCCACCTTTCCCTCCAGCCACTCGATCTGTCCGGGGGTCTTCGCGAGCCAGGGCTCCAGCGCGGCACGGTCCTTCGCGGGGACCACATCGCGGACGGGGAGCCCGCGCGGCCCCTCGCGGGTGGGGACGGCCGAGGAGCCGATCGCGATCTGCACCAGCTCGGTGGCCATGGGGTGGAGGGTGCGGTACGCCCAGGTGGCGGTGGCGCCGTTCGCCCGGTGTCCCACCCGTACGCCGTTGGCCACCGCCGTGAGTTCGGCGGGCGTCGTGACCCGGACGGTGAAGTACGCCTTGTCGGCGGGGTGGTCGTTGCAGGGGAAGACGGTGTGCGCGACGTCGGCCTGAGCGGCCGTCACCAGGCCGTCCCGGGTGCGCACCCAGCCGCCGTCGGCGTTCCGGGGGTCACTGGTGTGCGCCACCGTGATCCGCACCCGGGAGCCCGCCTCCAGCGGCAGTACGGGCTGGATGACGAGATCCTCGTCGACGGTCGTGAACTCGGCGGGGAGGCCGTTGACCGCCACCGAGTCGACCCTGCCCCCGGCGAAGTCCAGGTTGACGCGCTCCAGTCGCTCGGTCGTCCGGGCCTCGATCCGGGTGACCGCGTCCAGGGGGGTGGTGTTGCCGCCGTGGTGGGTGAGGGCGAGGTCGTAGGAGAGGACGTCGTAGCCGGGGTTGCCGAGCCGGGGGAAGAGCGGGTCGCCGATACCGAGCGCGGTGGGCGGTGGCGGCGGCAGCACCGCGGCCACCAGCGCCGCCGAGGCTCCGGCCAGCAGCAGCGCGCGCACCCGGCGCCCGGCGCGGGAGAACCGGGGCCGCCGTGGGGCGGCGGGCGGGGAGTTGGACAGCATGCACAACCGCTACCAGGGACGGCACCCCAGCCGTCGGCGGCACGCGTCCAACCACCCGAACGAGGTCAGCCGGTGGCCGCCGGATGCTGGCTCCGGCTCACGTCGTACACCCCGGGGACCTGGCGCATGGCACGCATCAGGGCGGGGAGTCCGGCGGCGTCGGGCAGGGCGAGGGTGTAGGTGTGCCGGACCCGCTGCTCGCTCGGCGGCTCGACGGTCGCGGAGACGATGGCGGCGCCCGCGACGGCGATGACCTCGGTGAGGTCGGCGAGCAGCCGGGGGCGGCCGAAGGATTCGGCGACCAGGGTGACCCGGCAGCCGGGGGCCTCGCCCCAGCGGGCGGCGATCGGCTCCCGGTGCGGCCCGGCCATCCGGGCGACGGCGGAGCACTCCTCGCGGTGGACGGTGACCACTCCCCCGCGTACGGCGAAGCCGATGACGGGGTCGGGGGGGACCGGCGTACAGCACCCGGCGAGGCGGACGGTGGCGTCGGGGAGGTCGACGACGGCATCGGCGACGGCGGGCCGGTCGGTCTCGGTGCTGACGGGAGCGGAGCGGCGGGGCGCGGTCGCCGGGGCCTCGGTGCCGTGGGGATGGGTTTCCAGCCAGCTCGTGATGGCGATGCGGGCGGCGGGGGTACGGGCGTGTTCCAGCCAGTCCGGCGAGGGTCCCCCGTCGGCGTCCTCGGGGGCGGCGCCCCGGTCCTCGGAGGTGCGCGGGGCGCCGGGCGCGTCCGGCGCGGCGGGTTTCCCGGAGAGCGGGGCCCGGGAGGCGTCCGGTGCCTCCCCGGCGAACAGCAGATGGACGGTGTCGCCATCGCTCAGGACCGTGCTCAGGGTCGCCAGCCGACCGTTGACCCTGGCCCCGATGCAGGCGTGGGCGCGCTCCCCGTACTGCGCGTAGGCGGCGTCGACACAGCTCGCGCCTGCGGGCAGCCCGAGGACCCGGCCGTCGGCGCCGAAGACGGTGATCTCCCGGTCCTGGGCGAGGTCGGCGCGGAGCGAGGTCCAGAAGGCGTCGGAGTCGGGGGTGGACTCCTGCCAGGCGAGGAGCCGGGAGAGCCAGCCGGGGCGGGTCGGGTCGACGCGCTCGCCGTCCGCCCGCTCACCGTCCGCCCGGTCCCCGTCGGCGGATTCGGCGCTCTCCGGGAAGACATGGGGGTCGCCGAGGGCGATCACTCCGGCCTCCGCGACCCGGTGCATCCGATGGGTGCGGATGAGGACTTCGGCGACGGACCCCTCCGGGCCCGCGACCGCGGTGTGCAGCGACTGGTACAGGTTGAACTTGGGGGCGGCGATGAAGTCCTTGAATTCGGAGATGACCGGGGTGAAGCAGGTGTGCAGCTCCCCGAGGACGCCGTAGCAGTCGGCGTCCTCGCCGACGAGCACCAGCAGCCGGCCGAAATCGGTGCCCCGCAGTTCGCCGCGTTTGATGCTGACGCGGTGCACGGAGACAAAGTGGCGTGGCCTGATGAGGACTTCCGCGGCGATCCCCGCGTCCCGCAGCACCGCCCGTACCCGCTCGGCGATCTCGTCGAGGGCCGCGCCCGCGGAGACGTTCTCGGCGATCAGGCGGCGGGTGGTCTCGTACTCGGCGGGGTGGAGGATCGAGAAGGCGAGGTCCTCCAGCTCGGTCTTGATGGCCTGGACGCCCAGCCGCTCGGCGAGCGGGATCAGGACGTCCCGGGTGACGCGGGCGATGCGCGCCTGTTTCTCGGGGCGCATCACCCCGAGGGTGCGCATGTTGTGCAGCCGGTCGGCGAGTTTGATCGACATCACCCGGACGTCGTTGCCGGTGGCGACGAGCATCTTGCGGAAGGTCTCGGACTCGGCCGCGGCCCCGTACTCCACTTTCTCCAGTTTGGTGACGCCGTCGACGAGGTAGGCGACCTCGTCGCCGAACGCGCGGGTGACCTGATCGAGGGTCACATCGGTGTCCTCGACGGTGTCGTGGAGCAGGGACGCCGTCAGGGTCGTGGTCTCCGCGCCGAGTTCGGCGAGGATCAGGGTGACGGCGAGCGGATGGGTGATGTAGGGCTCCCCGCTCTTGCGGAACTGGCCCCGGTGCGAGGACTCCGCGAGGAGATACGCCTCGCGGAGGGTGGCGAGGTCGGCGTCGGGGTGGTGGCCGCGATGGGCTTCGGCCATGTGCGCGATGGCGTCCGGCAGCCGGTCCCGGCCGGGCGCGCCGAGCAACGCGGCGCGGCCCAGCCTGCGGAGGTCGATGCGGGGACGGCCGCGTCTGCGGCTGTGGGCACCAGGGTTCGCGGCCTCTGCACTCATGGGGGGCACCTCCGGGCGGCAATCGACCGGCGAGGGAAAGGCAGGCGTGCCCTCCGGGCCGGTCCTTGATGCTATCGAGCCCACCACGTGGAGCAGTCCGCCTCTCGCCGAGCGTGAAACGGATCACCCATTCGAGCGAAGCTCTATGACCCGGCGGTTTGCGGTGATGCGGTCGGTACGAGCAGATCGGGGGCGATGGTTCCCTCGGCGACGATCACAGCGGGGCCGGTCATCTCGACCTCGCCGTCGGGCCGTTCGGTGATGACGAGGCGTCCGCCGGGGAGGTCCACGGTGTAGCTGACGGGGGACCCGGTGACGGCGGGGTCCAGGCCGTCCCTGCGGGCGGCGGCGACCGCGACGGCGCAGGCGCCGGTGCCGCAGGAGCGAGTCTCGCCGGAGCCGCGCTCATGGACCCGCATGGCGACATGGCGCTCGCCCCGGTCGGCGACGAACTCCACGTTCACCCCGTCCGGGTAGACGTGCGACGGGGTGCGGGTCGGCTCCTCGTGGAGGTTCCCCGCGTGATCAAGGTCGTCGACGAAGGCGACGGCGTGGGGGTTGCCCATGCTCACATGAGTGGTGGGCCACTGGCGGGCGCCGACGCCGACCGTGACGGTCTCGGCGGGGAGGACCGCGCGGCCCATGCTCACGGTGATCGCCCCGGGCGCGCTCCTGGCGGTGGTGCCGTCGGCCCCGGGGACGGCCTTGTCGATGTGCACCCGCTTGACACCGCCGCGGGTGGCGACGGCCAGATCACCGGCGTCCGTGTGACCGGCGTACTGGAGGTAGCGGGCGAAGACCCGGACGCCGTTACCGCACATCTCGGCGATGGACCCGTCGGCGTTGCGGTAGTCCATGAACCACTCGGCCTCGTCCGCCATGGCGCGGGCCTCGGGGTGGGCCGCCGACCGGACGACGTGGAGCACCCCGTCGCCGCCGATCCCGGCGCGGCGGTCGCAGAGGCGGGCCACGGTGGACGCGGGCAGGTCGAGCGCGTTCTCCGGGTCGGGGATGATCACGAAGTCGTTCTCGGTGCCGTGGCCCTTCAGGAAGGGCACGGACGGGGTCGGGGCGGGCGGCGCGGCCGATGGGGTGCTCACGCCGTCCATCGTACGAGCGGCCGGGGAAAGCGCGTCGGCGGGCGCCCCGGGCCGGGGAAAACCCCGCAGTGGGCGACCCCGCGAGGGCCCCGTCCGGCATCCGGGCCGAGCGGGCGGCGAAGGGGCGGGGCCCGCGTCCACCGCCGGGGTGCTCAGCGTCCACCGCCGGGGGTGGTCAGCGGAGCCGGGCCACCCGCCAGACGGCGAGCGCGACAAGGGCGGCGCCCATCCCCGCGTACAGCAGCAGGACGCGCCAGTCGGGCCGCTCCCCCGAGCCCCTCGGCGGCAGCCCGGGCCAGGTGTGGCCGACCCTGCGGGCCGCCATGACGCCCCAGCCCGCCGCGCAGCAGCCGATCAGCAGACCGAGCATGGCGACGACGGGCCCGGAGCCCCCCGTGCCGAAGGCGAGCGGGAAGCCGAACATCAGGGAGCCGGTCACAGCCAGGATCACGATGGGAGCGAGCTGCCAGATCCTTATCCTGCGTGCCGGGCGCAGCTCCACCTCGACCTCGGCCCCGCCCGCCAGCACATCCGGCTCGTCGGACGCGTCGGGTCCATCGGGGCTCAGGCCGGGGGCCCCGGCCACGGCGTCCCGCCGCTGCTGGTCGGTGTCGTGAGGGCCGGCCTCCATCGCCACGCGCCCTCCCCACTCAGGACTCCACAGTCGATCGTCGCTCGATGATGGCACGGTCCGGGGCGCCCCCATGACGGGCTGGGCTTCCCGATGCCATCACGTGATCAGGCTGTAACCGCCCGTTCGAGGATCAGGCGGCGACGGCCCGTTCGATCAACGCCAGCGCCTGTCCGGGAAGTTCCCCCCGGTCGGCCTCGGCGCCACTCAGCCAATGCACCCGGGGGTCCCTTCTGAACCATGAATCCTGACGGCGCGCGAAGCGTTTGGTGGCGCGCACGGTCTCGTCGCGCGCCTCCTGCTCGGTGCACTCACCGGCCAGTGCCCGGAGGATCTGCTGATAGCCGAGGGCCCGGGAGGCCGTGAGCCCCTCGCGCAGGCCGTGCGCCTCCAGGCTCCGCACCTCGTCCACGAAACCGGCCTCCCACATGCGGTCGACCCGCAGTGCGATGCGCTCGTCCAGCTCGGGACGGGCGACGTCGACGCCGATCTGGACCGTGTCGTAGACGCTCTCGTGGCCGGGGAGATTGGCCGTGAACGGCTTTCCGGTGATCTCGATCACTTCCAGGGCGCGGACGATCCGGCGGCCGTTGCCGGGGAGGATCGCGCGGGCGGCCTCGGGGTCGGCGGCGGCGAGCCGGGAGTGCAGTACTCCGGGCCCCCGCTCGGCCAGCTCCGCTTCGAGGCGGGCCCGGACGGCGGGGTCCGTGCCGGGGAACTCCAGGGCGTCGACCGCGCCGCGCACATAGAGCCCGGAGCCGCCCACCAGGACGGGGGTGCGCCCGGCGGCCAGCAGCCGGTCGATCTCCGCCCGGGCGAGCCGCTGGTACTCGGCGACGCTCGCCGCCTCGGTCACGTCCCAGATGTCGAGGAGGTGGTGCGGGACGCCGTCACGCTCGGCGACCGTCAGTTTGGCGGTGCCGATGTCCATCCCCCGGTACAGCTGCATGGAGTCGGCGTTGACGACTTCCCCGCCCAGCCGCTGGGCGAGGAAGACGCCCAGATCGGACTTTCCGGCTGCGGTGGGGCCGACGACGGCGATGACCCGCGGTGCGGGAGGGGTGCTTCTCACCGCACCAGTCTCGCAAACCCCGGGCGATGTCCCCGAACGAGCGAGGTGACGTCACGGCTGGGGGGTCGTTGCCTGTTGGGAGGCCCCGAACGCCGGTTTCCCGGACGGCCGGGCCCCGGCGCGGAATCCCCTCACGCACATAACGCTTTGGAGTAGACATGGGTGTTTTTGCACGTTTGTTCGGTCGAACCAAGGGCGACGCCCCCACCACCGCGGCGCGGACCGGGGCGCCCGCCGAGGAGAAGACCGCCGATACTCTGGAGGTGGAGCCCGCAGCCGGAAGCACCGGTGAGACCGAGGCGCCGAAGGACGGGGCGGCCGAGAAGCCGTCCGGGGCGGCGGAGGGCGCCCCCGAGGCCGAGCAGGCCGAGGGAGCGCAGGCCGCGGCCCCCGAGGGCGTGGAGATCCCGCGCCAGCAGTCGTCCGGCGACGCGGCGGACCGCGAGGCCGGCGAGGGCGCCCGCCAGTAGTCCCACGAGGAAAGGTGCCCCATGGGTCTCATGGACACACTGAAGGCCAAGCTCGCCCCGGCCAAGGAGAAGGTCTCCGACCTGGCCCAGCAGCACGGGGGCAAGATCGAGCAAGGGCTGGAGAAGGCCGCCCACGCGGTCGACGCCCGGACCAAGGGCAAGTACAGCGACAAGATCCACACGGGCACGGACAAGGCCAAGGAGGCCCTGGACCGCCTCGCGCACAAGGACGACGGCGGCACCCCGCCGCCGCCCGCGCCTCCGGCGTCCTGAGGCAGCCTCGGATCATCGGCGGACGGCCGTGGAGCACAGCGCTCCGCGGCCGTCCGCCGTTTGTACGGACGGCGGCGGGTCGCCGGGCGCGCCCCGCCTCACCGCGCGGGCCGGGGAGCCCCCGGGGGGCGTGCTCGGGCCGGCCTTGAGGGCCGCCCCCGGCCTGCCGCGGACCGTTCGGCGGCCACGGCTCCGGCTCGCCCCGGGCGGCCCTGGCCCCCGGCCTGGCCCTCAGGCCGTCCCGGGCGGGCTCAGGTCCAGGCCGCCACCGGATACGCGACGCCGTAGGGCGCTTCGTCGTGGAGCAGCCGCCCGGCCAGGCCCCTGCCCTCCGCCGCGCCCGCCAGCACCTGCCAGGGCGCCCGGCCCGCCGCCTTCAGTTCCCGCGCCAGCCCCGCGTCCAGCGCCTTCAGCGCCCCGGTGTCGGCGCCGCCGAGGGCCCGCGACACGAGCGCGTCGAAGCCCTCGGCCCGCTCGTCGAGATAGCCGGGGGCCTTCAGGGTGCGGCAGGCGCTGCCGTCGCCCATCACCAGCAGGGCGACCCGGTCGGCCCGGACGCCGGTGGTCCGGCCGAGTTCCACGGCGTCCGCCGCCGTCAGCTCCTCGGTGACCCCGAGGCCCGCCACCGCGCAGGCGTCCCAGCGGGCCCCGCCGAGCAGCCAGGCGCCCACGGCCAGCGCGTACGGAAGCTCCCGACCGGTGTCCCGTTCCGCGTCCTGTCCCGCTGCCGCGCCCGGACCGGAGCCCAGCCGTACGGCGAGATCCACGCCGAAACCGCGGAACGAGCCCGGTGTGCCCGCAGGGTACGGCCCCTCGGCCCCGGGGTCCGCGGGCCCGACCACCACGAGCAGATCGGGCCGGGACGCGGCGAGCACCCCGACGGCGGCGGCGCAGGCGTCCCGCGTCCCGGCCAGTTCGGGTGCGGCACCGGCGGCGACCTCGGGCACGAGCAGCGGCGGGCAGGGGCAGACGGCGGCGGCGACAAGCATGATCGGCAGCCTAGTGCGTCGCCGCGCGGAAGGGGCCCTCCCGGCCGGACCCCCTCGGACGGGTGCCTCCGGGCGGGCAGTGCGTCGCCGTGCGGGAAGAGCCCTCCGGCCGGGCCCGGTCCCGGGCGAGGGGAGGGCCGCCGGCGGACCTACGGGACGGCCGTGGCGGCGGGCGGTGGCCCGTCGACGCGGCGGAGGCCGTCCCCGTCCGGTCGGCGCCGTCCGGTCAGCCCAGTCCGCAGGCCGGGGTCTGCGCCGCGGGAAGCGGCTCCGGAACACCGATCTTCGGCAGGCCGAGGAGCACACCCGCGGGCTTCGCCGCCGCTCCGGCCTGGCGCTTCTGCCAGGCGTCACCTGCGCGCGTGCGCCGCACGGCCGCCACCGGCCCCTCGGCGAGAAGATGGTGCGGGGCGGCGTAGGTGATCTCCACGGTCACCACGTCGCCGGGGCGCACCTCCTCCTCCGGCTTGGTGAAGTGGACGAGGCGGTTGTCCGGTGCCCGGCCCGACAGCCGCTGGGTGGCGCCGTCCTTGCGGCCCTCGCCCTCGGCGACCATGACCTCCAGCACCCGGCCGACCTGCTTCTTGTTCTCCGCCCAGGAGATCTCCTCCTGGAGGACCACCAGCCGCTCGTACCGGGCCTGGACGACCTCCTTGGGGAGCTGGCCCTCCATGGTGGCGGCGGGGGTCCCGGGGCGCTTCGAGTACTGGAAGGTGAACGCGTTGGCGAACCGTGCCTCGCGCACCGTGTGCAGCGTCTGCTCGAAGTCCTCCTCGGTCTCGCCGGGGAAGCCCACGATGATGTCGGTGGAGATGGCGGCGTGCGGGATCGCCTCGCGCACCTTGTCGATGATCCCGAGGAAGCGCTCCTGCCGGTAGGACCGGCGCATCGCCCTGAGCACCGCGTCGGAGCCCGACTGGAGGGGCATGTGGAGCTGGGGCATCACATTCGGCGTCTCGGCCATGGCCGCGATCACGTCGTCCGTGAAGTCCCTCGGGTGCGGCGAGGTGAAACGGACCCGCTCAAGGCCCTCGATCCGCCCGCAGGCGCGCAGCAGCTTGCTGAACGCCTCGCGGTCGCCGATGTCGGAGCCGTAGGCGTTGACGTTCTGGCCGAGGAGGGTGATCTCGGAGACGCCCTCGGCGACGAGGGCCTCGATCTCCGCGAGGATGTCGCCGGGACGGCGGTCCTTCTCCTTGCCGCGCAGGGCGGGCACGATGCAGAAGGTGCAGGTGTTGTTGCAGCCCACGGAGATCGACACCCAGGCGGCGTAGGCGGACTCGCGCCGGGTCGGCAGCGTGGACGGGAACGCCTCCAGCGACTCGGCGATCTCGACCTGGGCCTCCTCCTGGACGCGGGCGCGCTCCAGCAGCACGGGCAGCTTGCCGATGTTGTGCGTACCGAAGACGACGTCGACCCAGGGGGCGCGGCTGACGATGGTGTCCCGGTCCTTCTGCGCCAGACAGCCGCCGACGGCGATCTGCATCCCGGGGCGCCGGGTCTTCATCGGGGCGAGGCGGCCGAGGTTTCCGTAGAGCTTGTTGTCCGCGTTCTCCCGGACGGCACAGGTGTTGAAGACGACGACGTCGGCGTCGCCGTCGGAGCCCTCGGCGGCGCGGACGTAGCCCGCTTCCTCCAGCAGCCCGGACAGCCGCTCGGAATCGTGGACGTTCATCTGGCACCCATAGGTGCGGATCTCGTAACTGCGCTGAACGTCCACTGCCTGGCTCCGGTCGCTGCTGGTCATGGGACAAGGGTAGGCGGTGCCGCGGACAGCTCCCGCCGCGCGCCCGCCCGCGCCCTGCTCACCGGGGCAGCCGCACGCTTCCTCACCGGGGAGGACCCGGGCCGCCCGCTCCACCGGCGGACCCTGGTCATCACAGCGCGTCACCTGGCAGGATTCCCGTATGTTCCCGGCCATGACCCGTATCGGACGCCGCCGCGCCGCGCAGGCCGCGACGGCGCTGCTGATCGTGTCCGGGCTGCTGCTGTGGTGGCTGTTCCCCCTGGAGGACTCCGGTCCCCGGGGCACCGTCACGTTCAGCACCGGTCTGAAGAACGGTGTCTACGAGCGGTACGGGGACCTGCTGCGGGACGCGCTCCGCGACGACCTGCCCCAGGTGCGGGTCGTGCTGCGCAACAGCGAGGGCTCGCAGCAGAACATCGCCCGGGTGGCACGGGGTGAGGCGGACTTCACCATCGCCACCGCCGACGCGGTGGCCCAGTACCAGCGGCAGAACGGGCCCGACGCGGACCGGCTGCGCGGCTGTGCCCGGCTGTACGACGACTATGTGCAGCTCGTGGTGCGTGCCGATGCGAAGGTCGGGGAACTGGGCGAGCTGCGCGGCCGGAAGGTGGGCGTGGGCCAGCCGGGCTCCGGGGTGCGGCTGATCGCCGACCGGCTGCTGAAGGCGGCGGGCATCGACCCCGCCGACGGCATCGACCCCGTGCACCGGGGGATCGACACGCTCCCGGGCGCGCTGGAGCGGCGGGAGGTCGACGCGTTCTTCTGGTCCGGCGGGCTGCCGACCGGTGCGATCGAGCGGCTGTCCCAGCGGGTCCCGATCCGGCTGGTGCCGCTGCCGCCGGAGCTCGTGGACACGGTCCACGACACCAGTGCCCCGCCGAACGGCCCGGCGGGCCACTACCGCCAGGCGGTGATGCCGCCGGACGCCTACCGGAAGATCCCGGGCGGGTACTCGGTGCCGACGATGGCCGTGGCGAATCTGCTCGTCACCACCGACCGGATGGACGAGGACCTGGTCGCGGGGCTCACCCGGACGGTGATCAGGAGCCGGGACAGCATCGGCACCCGGGTCCACCCGGCGCAGCTCGTCGATCTGCGGACGGCGATCTACACGGAGCCCCTGGCGCTGCACACGGGCGCGCAGCGCTACTACCAGTCCGAGAAGCCCTGAGGGCGGGGGTTCAGGACGGTCCGCCCGCCGTCGGGGAGGGCGCCCGGGGGACGGTGACGGTCACCTTGAGCCCCCGGGGCCGGTGGTGGGCATAGGCGATGGTGCCACCGCCCGCCGAGAGCAGCGCCCGGGAGATGGACAGACCGAGACCCGAGCCCTTGACGTTCTGGTGCCGCCCGCTGCGCCAGAAGCGGTCGCCGACGCGGGACAGCTCCTCGTCCGTGAGTCCCGGCCCCCGGTCCGCGATCACGATGGTGGAGACATGGCCCCGGGCGGACGCGGTCACCGTGACCTTCTCGCCGCCGGGGGTGAACTTCAGCGCGTTGTCGATCACGGCGTCCAGGGCGCTGGAGAGACCGATGGGGTCGCACCAGGCGGTGACCGCCGTGG
Source organism: Streptomyces clavuligerus (assembly GCF_005519465.1). Lineage (NCBI taxonomy): Bacteria > Bacillati > Actinomycetota > Actinomycetes > Kitasatosporales > Streptomycetaceae > Streptomyces > Streptomyces clavuligerus. Next base: position 1,315,791 of record NZ_CP027858.1, read on the forward strand.
CCGGTCCGCTCAGCCGTATCCCCTTCCCGTCGGCGACCGGACGCCAGGCGTCCACGCGTTCGGCGGCCAGCGCTCCGACATCGATGAGCTGGAGGGTGACGGAGGCGTGCTCGGCGAGGGCCAGATCGAGGAGGTCGTCGAGGACCCGGGTGAGGCGTTTGCCCTCGGTGCGCACGGACGCGATCTCCTCGTTGCCCTCGGGGAGTTCGAGCGCGAGCAGTTCGATGCGCAGCAGCAGCGCGGCGAGCGGGTTGCGCAGTTGGTGGGAGGCGTCGGCGACGAAGGCCCGCTGCTGCTCCAGCACCTGTTCGACGTTGTCCGCCATCTCGTTGAAGGAGCGGGCCAGCCGGCGCAGCTCGGGCGGTCCTCCGGCGGCGGCGACACGGGAGTTGAGCCGTCCGGTCGCGATGTCGTGGGTGGCGGCGTCGAGGACGCGTACGGGCCGCAGCACCCAGCCGGTGAGGCGGAAGGCCGCGCCGACGGCGAGCAGCATCGCCGCCGCCTCTCCGGCGGCGATGAGCAGCCAGCCTTCGAGGATGTGGGAGCGCAGCCGCCCGGTGGGCGAGTCGGTGTAGACGACGGCGACGACGTCTCCGTCCCGGACGACGGGGGAGGCGACGACGAGGCGGCTGCCGCGCTGCCAGGGCCAGACCTGCGGCGGGTCCTGGCTGCGCCGCCCCGTCAGGGCCTCCTTGAAGGCCTCGGCGCCCTCGCCCTGCTTCGGCAGCGACCAGCCGTCGGGCGCGCCGGTGACCATGGAGCCGTCGCGGTTGAGGACGGCGGCCCGGATCCCGTAGGTGGACCAGTAGCGGTTGAGCTGCAACTGGAGCACGGGGCGGCGTTCGCTCAGATCGCCGGAGTCGACGACGAACTGCGCGAGCGCGGCGAAGCGCACGGTGTCGTCGATCCGGTCCACGACGACCCGTTGCTGCTGGGCGGCGGCGAGGCTGACGGCGAGCGGGAAGCCGAGCGCGAGCAGGACGCCCGCGAGCAGGACGATCAGCAGGGGAAGGAGCCGGGTGCGCACGCGGGGTCAGTCGGCCGGTGCGACGAGCCGGTAGCCGACGCCGCGAACGGTCTCGACCAGGGCGGGCATCCGGAGTTTGGCGCGCAGCGAGGCCACATGGACCTCCAGGGTGCGGCCGGTGCCCTCCCAACTGGTGCGCCAGACCTCGCTGATGATCTGTTCCCGGCGGAAGACGACCCCCGGCCGCTGGGCGAGCAGGGCGAGCAGGTCGAACTCCTTGCGGGTGAGCTGTACCTCGGTGCCGTCGACGCTCACCCTGCGGGTGGACAGTTCGATGGTCATGGGACCGAGCCGCAGGGCCTGGCCGGCCGGGGCGGGAGCGTCGTCGCCGGGGCCGCCCCGCCGACTCACGGCGTGGATCCGGGCGAGCAGTTCGCCGGTGTCGTAGGGCTTGACGACATAGTCGTCGGCGCCCAGGTTGAGCCCGTGGATCCGGGAGCGCACATCGGAACGCGCGGTCACCATGATCACCGGGGTTGAGGTGATCTTGCGGAGCTTTCCGCAGACCTGGTAGCCGTCCTGGTCGGGCAGGCCCAGGTCGAGCAGGATCACCCCGAAGGGCGGCCTGCCGGGGTGCGCGGCGGGCAGGACCGCGCGCAGCGCCTCTTCGCCGTTGCGGGCGTGCACCACCTGGAAGCCGTGCCGGCCCAGCACCGCCGACAGGGCGGCGGCGACATGGTCGTCGTCCTCGACGAGCAGCAGTCTCATGGCCCCCCTCGGGCGTGCGGAACGGATCGTCGTCCGGCGGTTCGGTCGTGCGGTCGTGGTCGTCGGCCGGGTCGGTCGGCCGTGGTCGTCGTTGGCCCGGCCGTGGTCCGGCTCCGGGCCTGTGCCGCCGCGGCGCCGGGGCGTCGGCGGCCCCGGGGCGGTGCGACGGATGCGGTACGCGTACGGGCCCCACTCCGGTGTGCGGTCCGCGTGCTCCCACACATGCCCACGGAATCAAGGCTGATTCCCACCCCCGGAGTCAAGTGGATGTCGCCCGCTCCTCGGCTTCCGTTATCCACCCGGTACGCCATTCGTCACCCTCGTCACACAAAGTTGTCGTCCGAAGTCATATCGTTATGCTCAATTTCCGCTCAGATGTAATGACGCTCGGCGACCGGCGTCACTACTGTCCTCCCAACCGAGGAGGACGGAGCGAGAAGCCGATGAGCGGACTGGCCAAGACCAAGGGCCCCGAGGGCGGTGTCCGGGCGGCGGGGGACCTGGTCGTGCTGAGCGGGGTGAACAAGCACTTCGGCGCGTTGCATGTGCTCCAGGACATCGATCTGACCATCGCCCGGGGCGAGGTCGTGGTCGTCATCGGACCTTCGGGGTCCGGTAAGTCCACCCTGTGCCGCACCATCAACCGGCTGGAGACGATCGACTCCGGCGAGATCTCGATCGACGGGAAGCCGCTGCCGCAGGAGGGCAAGGAGCTGGCCCGGCTCCGCGCCGACGTCGGCATGGTCTTCCAGTCGTTCAACCTCTTCGCGCACAAGACCGTGCTGGAGAACGTGATGCTGGGCCAGATCAAGGTCCGGCGCAAGGACAAGGCCGCGGCCGAGCAGCAGGCACGCAAGCTGCTGGACCGCGTCGGCGTCGGCACCCAGTGCGACAAGTACCCGGCCCAGCTCTCCGGTGGCCAGCAGCAGCGGGTGGCCATCGCCCGCGCGCTGGCCATGGACCCGAAGGTCATCCTCTTCGACGAGCCCACCTCGGCGCTCGACCCGGAGATGATCAACGAGGTGCTGGAAGTCATGCAGCAACTGGCGCGCGAGGGGATGACGATGGTCGTCGTCACCCACGAGATGGGCTTCGCCCGTTCCGCGGCCAACCGGGTGGTCTTCATGGCCGACGGCAGGATCGTCGAAGAGGCCACGCCCGAGGAGTTCTTCAACAACCCGCGCAGCGACCGGGCGAAGGACTTCCTCTCGAAGATCCTGCACCACTGACGACCCACGAATCACGACTCAAGGGATGTTCTCCATGAAGCTGCGCAAGGCATCGCTGGCGATCGCCACCGGGCTGGCCCTCTCCCTGACGCTCACCGCCTGCGGCGGCGGCGCGGGCAGCGACGACAGCAAGATCGTCATCGGTATCAAGTTCGACCAGCCGGGCATCGGTCTGAAGACCCCGGAAGGCAACTTCACCGGCCTTGACGTCGATGTGGCCACCTATGTCGCCAAGGAACTCGGCTACGAGGCCAAGGACATCGAGTGGAAGCAGGCGCCGAGCGCCGACCGCGAGACGCTGATCCGCAACGGTGACGTCAAGTTCGTCGCCGCCAGCTACACGATCAACGACAAGCGCAAGGCCGAGGTCGACTTCGCGGGCCCGTACTTCCTGGCCCACCAGGACCTGCTGGTCCGCGCCGACGACAACTCGATCACCAAGGTCGAGGACCTGAACAAGAAGAAGCTCTGCTCCGTCAGGGGCTCCACCTCGGCGCAGAACGTCAAGGACAAGCGGGTCCCCGGGGCCGACCTCCAGCAGTACGGCGGCTACTCCGAGTGCCTGACCGGCCTGGAGAACAAGGCCGTCGACGCCCTCACCACCGACGACGCCATCCTCGCGGGCTACGCCTCGCAGAAGGAGCACCAGGGCAAGTTCAAGCTCCTCGGCCTCAAGCTGAGCGAGGAGCCCTACGGCATCGGCCTGAAGAAGGGCGACAAGGAGCTGCGGGACAAGATCAACAAGGCTCTGGAGAAGATGCAGAAGGACGACTCCTGGAACAAGTTCGTCCAGAAGAACCTCGGTCCGTCCCAGTACCAGAGCGAGCCGGCCCCGAAGATCACCGAGACCAGCTGAGGCCAGCGGTGACGTGCCACCGGCCCCGGCCGGTGGCACGCGCCACGATCCCACCAGGAGAGAGCGCGGGTCATCGTGTTCGACTTTCTTGATTCCGGGCAGTACGACCTGCTCGGCGCGTTCTGGACGACGACGCAGCTCGCCGTCTACTCGGCCATCGGCTCCCTCGTCTGGGGCACGGTGCTGGTCGCCATGCGGGTCGGTCCCGTCCCGGTGATGCGGGCCTTCGCCACCGGCTATGTCAACGTGGTGCGCAACACCCCGCTGACCGTGGTGGTCGTGGCCTGCTCACTCGGCCTCAACCAGACCCTGCGCTTCTCGCTCGGGGCCGACAATTTCGAGGACATCGGCTTCCGGATGGCCGTCCTCGGGCTGGTCGCCTACACCGGTACCTTCGTCTGCGAGGCGCTGCGCTCCGGGATCAACACGGTCCCCGTGGGACAGGCCGAGGCGGCCCGCGCACTCGGGCTGAGCTTCCTCCAGGTGCTCACCCTCATCATCCTGCCGCAGGCGTTCCGCTCGGTGGTCGCCCCGCTGGCGAACGTCCTGATCGCGCTCACCAAGAACACCACGGTGGCGGCGGCGATCGGGGTCACCGAGGCCGCGCTGCTGATGTCGGAGATGGTCGAGAACGAGGCCGACGCGCTCTTCGCCGTCTTCGCCGTCTTCGCCTTCGGCTTCATAGTCCTCACCCTGCCGACGGGTCTGCTGCTCGGCTGGGTCTCCAAGCGTGTGGCGGTGAAGCGATGACCTCCGTGCTCTACGACGCCCCGGGCCCCCGGGCGAAGCGGCGCAACATCCTCTACACCGTGGGCTTCCTGGCCGTCCTGGCCGTGGTGGCCTGGTGGGTGCTGGGCGTCATGGCCGAGCGGGACCAACTGGCGTCCGAGAAGTGGAGCCCGTTCGTCACCGATGCCAAGGTGTGGACCACCTTCCTCCTTCCGGGCCTCGGGGAGACCCTGAAGGCGGCGGGCATCTCCATGCTCATCGCGCTGCCGCTCGGCGCCGCCCTGGGCATCGGCCGGCTCTCCGACCACGCCTGGGTCCGGATACCCGTCGGCGCGGTGGTGGAGTTCTTCCGCGCCATCCCGGTGCTGCTGCTGATGGTCTTCGCCTACCAGGCGTTCGTGCAGTTCACCACCATCGAGTCGGACTTCCGGCCGATGTACGCGGTGATCACCGGTCTGGTCCTCTACAACGCCTCCGTGATCGCCGAGATCGTCCGGGCGGGCATCCTCTCGCTCCCGAACGGGCAGACGGACGCCGCCAAGGCGATCGGCATGCGCAAGGGCCAGGCCATGGCGCATGTGCTGCTGCCGCAGGCCGTGACCGCGATGCTGCCCGCGCTCGTCAGCCAGCTCGTGGTCATCGTCAAGGACACCGCGCTGGGCGGCGCGCTCCTCGGCTTCAGCGAGCTGCTCTACCAGAACCGTGCCATCACCGCGAACTACGGCGCCAACACCATCGCCGCGCTCACCGTGATAGCGCTGATCTTCATCCTGGTGAACTTCGCCCTCACCTCGTTCGCGAGCTGGCTCGAAGGCCGTATCCGGCGGGGCAAGAAGGGCACCGGCACGGTGGTCGACACCAAGGCCGTCGAAGCCGGAGCGGCCGGCGCCCCCTGACCGGGGCCCCAAGACCAGGGAGGGTCGGTGACGCGGCGGTGTCACCGACCCTCTCTGCCTGCCCCGCGCGGGACGGCCCGGCTTGCCCCGCGCGGGACGGCGGGCACGATGGGGGCACGGAGCGGTTGGTCGTGTGCACGCCATGCCACCCTTCCGTCACTTGACGCAGGCACCCCCAGTCGGTTGCATACGTTCTGTGATCACACACCGGGCTACCACCATGCCTTCCGGCCTGCCCCCCGTGCCCCTGCGAGGCCGGGGGGTTCCGCTGTGGACCCGGTGATCGTCGTCGGCGCCGGCCCGGTGGGACTGGCGCTCTCCCTCGCCCTCGCCCGGCAGGGCGTCCCCTCCGTGCTGCTCGACGAGACCAGCGGTCAGGAGGAGGCCCGCCCCGCCCGTACGGTGGTACTCCGCCCCGATACCGCCCACTTCGCCGGACGGCTCGGCTGCGCCACGCTCCGTGACGAGGGCAGCCTCTGGACCGCCTGGCGCTCGCTCCGACGCAAACAGCAGCTCCGGCGGCTGGAGCTGACGGACCGTCCCGACGACGGGACCCCGCCGCGCGACACGGACCCGGCCGCCACCGGCACCGTCCCCGCGCCCCTGCACATCCCCCAGCACGCTCTGGCTCGCGGCCTGCGGGACGCCGTCACCGGCCGCCATCTGATCAAGCTGGTCACCGAGAGCCATGTGGACTCCCTGGAGCAGGACGGCGCGGGCGTCACCGTGCACACCCGGGGCCCGCACCCCACCTGGTGGCGCGGCAGCCATGTGGTGGGCTGCGACGGATCGCGCTCCACCGTGCGCAAGCTCCTCGGCATCCGCTTCCCCGGCCGCACCGCCGTGGAGCGGCACGCGGTCGCCACCCTCCGCGCCGAACTGCCCTGGCCCGACGAGGCCGTGCTGCACCGCAGGCCCCCCTGGCGCTCGGGCGGCGAGGAGATCACCGCCCGGCCGCTCCCGGACGGCGCCTGGCGGCTCGACTGGCTGCTGCCGCCGCAGGGCGAACTGGTCACCCCCGACACCCTGGTCGCCCGGGTCCGGGACACGCTCGCCGGCTGGTGCGGCGAGACACCCCCGTACGAACTCATCGACACCGGCGTCCACACCGTCCACCACCGGCTCGCCCGGAACTGGCGGGTCGGGCGCGCCTTCCTCGCGGGCGACGCCGCCCATCTGCTGGGCGCCCTCGGTACCCAGGAACTCGACGAGGGGCTGCGGGACGCCCAGAACCTGGCGTGGAAACTGGCGTACGACTGGCATCACGGCGCCTCCGAACAGCTCCTGGACAGCTATGAGTCGGAGCGCCGCACCGCCGTCGCCGCCCGGCTGCGCGCCGCCGACCAGGCGCTGTCGGCACGGCGCGGCGGCGCCCTGCGCGTCCGGCTGCCCGGCACGGGGCGCGGACAGGACGCCCTGCTCGCCGACGGGCACCTGGGACTCGGCCGCCTCGGCGCGCCTGCGGCCCATCTCCACTCCCCCCTCGCCCACCCGGGCGCCCCCGACGAGGCCGTCGTCGGCACGGTCCCCGGGGCGCTGGTCATCGATGTACCGGTCTCCGTACCGGACGGGACGACCGCACGGCTGTGGGACCGGCTGGACCGGGGACATCTGCTGGTGGTGCTGATCGCCCCCGGCACCGGGGTCTGGGACCGCCGCCACTGGCAGAGCGCGGGGCTGATGCCCCGGCTGGCGGAGGCGGTGGCAGCCCTCCCGGCACGGGCCGAGCTGCTGGTGGCGGAGAGCTATCCGGGCGCGGCGGCCCACACCGTACTGCTGGTGCGCCCCGACGGACATCTGGTCGCCTCCTTCGCCGGTGTCAGGCCCGACGGGCTGTACGCGGCGGCCGACTCGGCCCGGGGCGGCGAGCCCTCCCCCGCCGCGGTCGCCGACCCCAGTGACCGTACAGCCGACGTCAATTGACCCTCCAGAGCGGTATGGCCATACTCGCCGTATGACCGACACCGATGTGCGCCTGTGGCGGAGGGTCCATATGGATCTGCTCCGTTACGCGGGCTGTGTGTGTCGCCCCTCCTGCTGAATTCGCCCTTCCTCCGCGCCGCGGGCCGCCGTGCCCCCGCGCGTCCTCAGCGAACTCTCAGGACGGTTCCCACCACCATGCCCCAGACCTTCTCCCACTCTGCCCTGACGCCTCCCCGGCCCCCCGGCTCCCCCGCTCCCCCTGCTTTCTCGGGCTCTTCCGGCTCCTCCGCGTCCTTCGGCACGCCGGTGTCCGGTGCCCGGTCCGGGCCCGCCGGAGACCGCGGGCCCTCCGCGGCGGACCTGCTCGACTTCGTCCGGCGCGCCGCCGCCGACCAGGAGCTGATCGCCTCGCTCCCCCTCGATCCCCAGGGCCGTACCTGGGTCCGTCTGGACGGGCCCGGCGGCAGCGAGGCATGGCTCATCGGCTGGCCGCCCGGAGCGGGCACCGGCTGGCACGACCACGCCGAGTCGCGGGGCGCGTTCGCCACGGCGAGCGGCGAGCTGACCGAACGCTCCCTCGCCGTACGCCTCCCGGCGAGCGGCTGGCGGTCACTGGAGCTGCATGAGGGGGTGGACCGGGAACGCCGACTGGCCAGGGGCCGGGGCCGGGCGTTCGGCACCCATCATGTGCACGAGGTACGGAACGGTTCGACGGCGGAGCACGCGGTCTCCGTCCACGCCTACTATCCGCCGCTGCCGCTGATCCGCCGCTTCAGCCGGACCGGCGCGGTGCTGCGGCTGGAGCAGGTCGAGCGCCCGGAGGACTGGCAGTGACAAGGAACGAACCCCTCTCCCCGCAGGCCGACAGCGACGACGGCATCGGTGGCGGCGGCGAACGGATCGGCATCGACGACCTCCTGGAACGGGTCCGCAGCGGTCTGGACCGGGTGGGCCCGGAGCAGGCGTTCCACGAGGCGGCGGCGGGCGCCCTGCTGGTGGACATCCGCTATGCCGCGCTGCGCGACCGGGACGGGCTGATCCCCGGCGCGCTGGTCGTGGAACGCAATGAGCTGGAGTGGCGGCTCGACCCACTGGGCAGCCATCGCGCGCCGCAGGCGGTCGGCCACGGCCTACGGGTCGTGGTGGTCTGCAACGAGGGCTATGCCTCCTCCCTGGCGGCGGAGTCCCTGCGTCGGCTCGGGCTGCGCCGGGCGACGGATCTGATCGGCGGCTTTCAGGCGTGGAAGGCGGCGGGACTGCCCGTGACCGCGGACGGTTGACCCCTCCGGTGGGTCCGCCCCCCTGTCCCGCACCCGGTCCGGGCGCGGGGGTGCGGCCGGGCGGCCGGGCGGCCGGGCACATCTTCGGCCGCCCTGGCGGGCCGCATGGACCAGAGGTCCGGAGCGGCGGACCGGAGGTCCTGAGGAGCAGTGGGCGGGGTGAGCGGAGAGCAGGCCCGCTCCCCGCTCAGTACCCCTCCTCCAGGCCCTCCGGGTCCTCGCCCTCCTCCTCCAGCGCACGGCGCACCACCCGCAGGGCCATGCCCTCCCCATATCCCTTGCGGGCCAGCATCCCGGCCAGGCGGCGTATCCGGCGGTCCCGGTCGAGCCCCCGGGTGGCGCGGAGCCTGCGGGCCACCAGCTCGCGGGCGGTCTCCTCCTCCTGCTCGGGGTCGAGCCGCCCCACCGCCTCGTCGATCAGGGCCGTGTCGACCCCCTTGGTCCGCAGCTCCCGGGCCAGCGCCCGGCCGGCGAGGCCCCGGCCGTGGTGCCGTGACTCCACCCATGCCCCGGCGAAGGCGGCGTCGTCGATCAGCCCCGCGTCCTGGAAGCGCCCGAGCACCTCATCGGCGACCTCCTCGGGGATGCCCCGCCGGTGGAGTGCCTCCGCGAGCTGCCGCCGGGTGCGCGGGGCCCCGGTGAGCAGGCGCAGGCAGATCGCCCGCGCCCGCTCCGCCGGGTCCTGGGGCGACGGCTCCCGCTCGGCCCTCGACGAGGGGAAGCCGCCGCCCTGTCCATCGCCCGGTCTCTCCGGTGCCCTCTCCGAGAACGACACGGCGCGCTAGCTCTTGGCCGCCGTCGACCTGGTCGCCTTGGACTTCGTGGCGGGCGCGGGCACGGCCTTGGCGGGCTCGTCCCCGGGCGCGGCACCCGCGGCGTCCGGACCGGGCTCGGCCCCGGGGGCCTCGGTGCGGACCCCGACGCCCAGCTTGTCCTTGATCTTCTTCTCGATCTCATCGGCGAGATCGGGGTTGTCCTTCAGGAAGTTACGGGCGTTCTCCTTGCCCTGGCCGAGCTGACCGCTCTCGTAGGTGTACCAGGCACCGGCCTTGCGGACGAAGCCGTGCTCCACGCCCATGTCGATCAGCCCGCCCTCACGGCTGATCCCCTGGCCGTACAGGATGTCGAACTCGGCCTGCTTGAAGGGAGGCGCGACCTTGTTCTTCACGACCTTGCAGCGGGTGCGGTTGCCCACTGCCTCGGTGCCGTCCTTCAGGGTCTCGATCCGGCGGATGTCGATCCGCACGGAGGCGTAGAACTTGAGCGCGCGGCCACCGGTCGTGGTCTCCGGCGAGCCGAACATCACACCGATCTTCTCGCGGAGCTGGTTGATGAAGATCGCGGTCGTCTTGGACTGGTTCAGAGCGCTGGTGATCTTCCGAAGGGCCTGGCTCATCAGCCGCGCCTGGAGACCCACGTGGGAGTCGCCCATCTCACCCTCGATCTCCGCACGCGGCACCAGCGCGGCGACGGAGTCGATGACGATGAGGTCGAGGGCGCCGGAGCGGACGAGCATGTCGACGATCTCCAGCGCCTGCTCGCCGTTGTCCGGCTGGGACAGGATCAGATTGTCGATGTCGACGCCCAGCTTGCGCGCGTACTCGGGGTCGAGGGCGTGCTCGGCGTCCACGAAGGCCACCTGGCCGCCCGCGCGCTGGGCATTGGCCACGGCGTGCAGGGTCAGGGTCGTCTTGCCGGAGGACTCGGGACCGTAGATCTCGACCACTCGGCCGCGCGGCAGTCCGCCGACGCCGAGCGCCACGTCGAGCGCGGTCGAGCCGGTCGGGATGATCTCGATGGGCTCCTGGGTCCGGTCACCCATGCGCATCACTGCGCCCTTGCCGAATTGCCGTTCGATCTGTGCGAGCGCGGCGTCGAGGGCCTTCTCGCGGTCGGTTCCTGCCATGGGTTCCACCCGGTTTGCTTGTGTCGATCGCTTCACGTCAAAGACGCTAACCCCTGCCACTGACAATGGGCCCGACGTCCCCTCCGGCCTGTGGAAAACTCCCGCGACAGCAGGGGCCGGAACACCCATGAGAATAGATGTTCGATTTTGCTGTCAAGCGCGCCACGGGACCGCGCGAAGCCCCCGTCCACATCCACCGTGGCGGGGGCTTCGTCGTGCGGCAGGGACCTTCTCCGGCCTCAGGCCGGGTCCGCGGGACCGGCGGTCCGGCGCCCGGAGCGCACCCGGGTGAGCGCGGCGCGCCCCTTGGTCAGGGTGGCACCCGCCCGCGCCGCCAGCCGGCCGCGCTCACGCCGCCGGTGGCCGTGCACCCGGGGGTCGTCCGTCACGTCGTACCGCCGCACATAGGCGCCCAGGAACGCCTGGAGGGTGGCGACGGCGGGGATCGCGATCAGCGCGCCGACCGCTCCCATCAGGGCAGTACCCGCGATGACCGAACCGAAGGCGACGGCGGGGTGGATGTCGACGGTCCTGGCGGTCAGCTTGGGCTGGAGCACATAGTTCTCGAACTGCTGGTAGACCACCACGAAGCCGAGGACCCACACCGCGTACCAGGGGTTCACGGTGAAGGCGATCAGCATCGGCAGCGCGCCCGCCAGATAGGTGCCGATCGTCGGGATGAACTGGGAGACCAGCCCCACCCAGACCGCGAGCGCCGGGGCGTAGGGCACCCCGAGGACCTCCAGCAGGACGTAGTGGGCGCCCCCGGAGATCAGCGCCATCAGACCGCGCGAGTAGATGTAGCCGCCGGTCTTGTCGACGGCGATCTCCCAGGCGCGCAGCACCTCGGCCTGTTTGGCGGGGGGCAGCACGGAGCAGATCGTGCGGCGCAGCCGGGGCCCGTCGGCCGCGAAGTAGAACGAGAAGAGGAAGATCGTCAGCAGCCGGAAGAGCCCGCCGAGCACGGTGGCCGAGACATCGAGCACACCGGTGGCGCTGTCCTCGACATAGCTCTGGAGCCAGTCGGAGCGCAGCACGCTGTCCTGGACCTCGACCCGGGACAGCTCGGTCTCGAAGGTCTGGTTGATCCAGCTGATCACCGAGTCGAGGTACTGGGGGAAGTCCTCGACCATGGTCACGATCTGGTCGGCCAGCATCGAGCCGAGCATGACGACGAAGCCGACGGCGGCGGACAGCAACCCGAAGAAGACCAGGAAGGTGGCCAGGCCCCGGCGGACTCCCCGGGCGGCCATCCGGGCGACGGCGGGCTCGATCGCCAGGGCGATGAAGAACGCGATCAGGATATTGATGAGCAGCCCGAGGAGCTGGTGGAAGCCCCAGCTGCCGAGCTGGAAGCAGGCGTAGAGGGCGAGCGCGAGCAGCATGGCGCGCGGCAGCCAGCGGGGCATGCGCACAGGGCCGGTGCCGGTCACCGCCCCGGGCGGGGGCGCGTCCGGCGGGACCGTGCCGACCGCGGGTCCGCCCGTTCCGCCCTGGTGCGGTACTCCGCTCCTGTCGGCCTTGCCGGCCCTGCCGGTACGCCCCTCTCTGTCCGTGCCGTCCGTGGTGCCTGCGCCCTCGGCACTTCCGACGCTTTCAGCGCTTTGAGTGCTTTCGGTGCCGCCAGGGTCGTTTGCGTCGGTCTTCGGAGCCACGGGGTCAGTCTGGCGTACGGCGGCCCCGGCGGGAAAACCGCCCCGGAAGCCGCTGGTCGGGAGCGGTCGGGAGCGGACCGCCCCCGGTCACCGCCGCTCCGCCGGAATCCCGGCCGCGGCGCAGACCGCCCGCCAGACGTCCTTGGTCTCCCAGCCGGCGTCCAGCGCCTCGTACACCGTTCGGCCACCCAGTTCGGACATCACGTGATCCCGGGCGAAGGAATCGGCGTACGCGGGTCCGAAGTGCTCCGCCATCCGTTCCCAGAAAATCGTCAACCGCATGCCCTCAGTATCCCGCCCCCGGGTAGCGGTACTGCCGGTTCCGTATGCCGGGCGCACTTTCCGCCCTACGGTCGGGGCATGGCTGGAACCGGAGCAGGCCCCGTGCCGTCGTCCTCGTCGCCGTCGTCCCCGTCCCCGCTCGACCGTGCCGAGCGGTTTGTCTGGCTCACCGCACGGGTGCTGGAGCAGCGGCGTTTCGCGTACCACTTCCTGGGCGGGGAGGCCGACGCCGTCGAGGCCGCCCTGACCGCGTATCTCGGCGGCGACGGCGGGTACGGCTACGCGCTGGAACCGGATCTTCGAGGTCCGGTCAGTCAGCCGCTGCACACCGGCCACGCGCTGCGCGTGCTGGACTCGATCGGCCGCTGCGGCGGGCTGCGGGTGGAGCGGATGTGCCGCTACTTCACCGATGTGTCCACCCGCGAGGGCGCGCTGCCCGCGATCCACCCCTCACAGCGGGGCTTTCCGGCCGCGCCGTTCGTCCCTGTGGTGAACGATCCGCCGGGCGCACTCCTGTCGACCGGTCCGGTGGTCGGGCTGCTCCACCGCAATCAGGTGTGGCACGCCTGGCTCTTCCGGGCCACGGACTTCTGCTGGGCTGCTGTGGACGCGCTGACCGATTCCCATCCGTACGAGATCGAGGCGGCGGTCGCCTTCCTGGACGGGGTGCCCGACCGGGTGCGGGCGGAGGCGGCGGCGGACCGGCTGGGCAGGCTGGTGCGCGAGCGCCGGCTCGCGGTGCTCGACCCGGAGCGGCGCGCGGAGTATCCCGTCGCCGAGGGCTACGCACCGGGTGAGCACCACTTCCCGTACGACTACGCGCGGACGCCGACCTCCCTGGCTCGGCGCTGGTTCACCGAGGAGGAGATCACGCACTCCCTCGACCATCTCGCGGCGGAGCAGCAGGAGGACGGCGGCTGGCCGGTCAACTGGCGGCAGTGGGCTCCGGGGACGGCCCTGGAGGCCCGGCCGATCGTGACCATCGAGGCGCTGCGGACGCTGCGGGCGTACGGACGGCTGGTGGGCTGACCACCGTCCGCCCGTGCGTGCCCGCGCGGGGACGCCCGCCCCGCCGTCAGCCGCCGAGGGCGCGTACGCCCGCCGTCACCGCGACGGCCGCCGCGACCACGACCAGGAAGGGCGCGCGCAGCACCAGGGCGATCGCGGCGGCGGCGACCCCGGCGGCGCGGGCGTCGAGCACCAGGGTGCTGCCGTCGGCGAAGGTCTGCTGCGCGGTGAGTGCCGCCAGCAGGGCGACCGGGACCAGTGCGGCCAGCCGCTGGACCACGGGGCGTTCGAGAGTGTCGGCCGGTACGAGCAGACCGGCCAGCTTGAGGAGGTAGCAGCCGAGGGCGGTCGCCGCGATCGCGATCCAGATGCTCATCGGTCCTCTTCCTTCCCCGGGGCGGCGGTGGTGTGCGGGCCTGCGGCGTGCGGGTCCCCGGCGCGCTGCCGTGTCCCGTCGCGGCCCTTGAGCCAGAGCACGGCAGGGGCGGCGAGTGCCGCCACGAGCACCGGCACTCCGGCGGGCAGCAGGGGCAGGGCGGCCAGTGCGAGGACGATCGCGAGCGCGGCGGTGGCGCGTTCGGTCGCGGTGCGCAGCATGGGCGCGAGGAGGGCCAGGACGACGGCGGGCCCCGCGGCGTCCAGGCCCCAGGCGCGGGTGTCCCCGAGGGCCTCGGCCCCGAGGGCACCGGCGAGGGTGGTCAGGTTCCACAACAGGTACAGCGTCACCCCGGTCACGGTGAAGCCGATGCGGGCGGCGCGGCGGGTGGGCTGTGCGAGGGCGACGGCCGTGGTCTCGTCGATCACCCAGTGGGCGGCGAGGGGGCGTACCGGGCGGGGCAGGGCGAGCAGTTGGGAGAGCCGCAGTCCGTAGAACGCGTTGCGGGTGCCCAGGAAGAAGGCCCCGGCGGCGGCGGTGAACGGGTTGCCGCCCGCGGCGAGCGCGCCGACGAGGGCGAACTGCGAGGCTCCGGTGAAGACCAGCAGGCTCAGGAGACAGGTCTGGAGCACGCTGAACCCGGAGCCCGCGGCGGTGACACCGAAGGCGAATCCGGACAGGCCGACGGCCACGCCGACGCCGAGGGCGTCGCGGACCACGGCCGCGTCGGGCTTGGCGGAGTGCTCACGGTCGGCCGCGGGGCCCGCTCCGGCGGCGCCGGATATCGCGGCTGTCCCGGATATCGGGGTCGTCTCGGTGCGGGGCGGTGGGGAGCTTGCTGGGGAGGTTGTCTGTTCCGGCACGTCGGGGACCTTACTCGCGGCTTCCACCTGGGGTCTTGTACGTTCTTGCGCTCCCGGCCGGGTGCTGCGGCCCCGGGGGCGGCAGGCCGGCACGGTGAGCGGAGCCGGGGGCGGATGAGGACGGCGGCCCGAGTGCGCGGCCCGAGTGCGTCGCCGGAAGGGCGTCATCCGCGCGGAGCCCGGGTCCGGCGGGTCCGGCGGGTCCGGCCGGGTGCCTCCCGCCCGCGGGGACGCGCCGCAAGGCGGCGGAGGAACGCTCCGCGGTGGCGGCGCTCCCCCTCACCGCGTCCTCACCGCGTTGCGAGTCCCCGCCCGCAGCCGCAGGGCGCCGTGCGGTGCGCCTCCCCTGCCGCCAGGGCGCAGGCCGTGGGCCGCCTCCTGTTACCACAAGCCGCACACGGGTGGGGGTACCTCCCACGCCGCAGGGCGCAGGGATGGGGGTACCTCCCGCGCCGCAGGGCGCAGGGTGGGGGTACCTCCCGCGCCATAGGGCGCAGGGGGCCCATCGGCGGCCACCGGGGCACCCCGCGTGGGCACACCACCCGGGCTGCCGGGCCCACGGGGAGCGCCGCGCCGCGGCGTGCCGGACCGACGGGGCGCCGACGGCGCGGCCCAGCGGCCGGGTTCACTCCGTGGGTACGTCCCCGGTCCCGGTGCGCCCGGTGGCGCTCCCCGGCGGCCCGTCCGCACGACGGCCGTCCACCGGGCCCGCGGGGCCGTCGTCCGGCTGCCGTGCCGGGGGCCGCCCGGCGCGTTCCCTGCGGTACGCGCCGGGCGGCACTCCCACGATCCGGGTGAAGTGACGGTTGAGATGCGGCTGATCGGTGAAGCCGACGGCGATCGCCGTCTCGGCGGGGGTGCCGCCGCCCTCCAGCAGCCTGCGGGCGCGGCGGACGCGGGCGTCGGTGAGCCAGGTGTGCGGGGGCATGCCGTACGCGGCGCGGAACGCGCGCAGCAGTGCGAAGGGGCTGGTGCCCACCTCCTGGGCCAGCCGTTCCAGGGACGGCGGGTCGGCCATGCGGGCCTCCAGCAGGGCCCGGGCGCGGGCGGCGGCGCGGGCTCCGGCGTCCTGGGGCGCGCGGGAGGGGAGCTGTCCGCCGTGGCGGGCGAGCAGGCGGGCGATCGTGACCCGGAGCAGGCTGTCGGCGGCGAGCGCGTTGCCCGCCTCGGCGGCCCGGTGCACACCCCGGATCAGTTCGGCGCCGTGCGGGTCCCCGACGGCCGTCTCGCCGAACCCGGGGGTGCCGGGCGGGGCGCCGCTCTCCTCGGCGATACGGGAGACCAGCTCGACGGAGGGGTAGAGGGTGGCGTACGTCCAGCCGTCGGGGACACCGGCGCGGGCGGTGTGCGGCACCTCCGGATTGATCATGATCACGCTGCCGGGACCGGCCCGGACCACCCCCTCCGGCAGGCTCATCTCCTCGATGCCGCCGCTGACCGCGGCGAGGGTGAAGCCCTCGTGGCTGTGGCGGCGGAAGGTGTGCCGGACGTAGTGGGCCCGCAGCAGATCGAGGCCCGGCAACTCCTCGTACTGCCAGTGCCTCGCCCACTCACCGTGGTCCCCCCGCCTCAATTGCCCCATACAACCATTGTGCGCGGTCAACCATTGTGCGCGGTGCGGGGGCACGGCCCGTGCCACTGCCGGTGCGGGGGCACGGCGCCCGCGCCACTGCCTGGGCAGCGGCCAGGACGGGAGACATCCCGCCTGGTCACCGTCACGGACGGTGGCGTTCCGGCTCCGCGGCGGGGCAGCCGCCCGGCCGGGCACGGCCGATTGTCAGTGGCGGGGTGCACGATGGGGTTCATGGCCAGGAACGCGCTCGACTCCTTCTCCCCCGCGACCCGGAGCTGGTTCACGGGAGCGTTCGCCGCGCCCACAGCCGCCCAGTCGGGCGCCTGGCGGGCGATCGGCGAGGGCTCGGACGTCCTGGTCGTGGCGCCGACGGGGTCCGGCAAGACCCTGGCCGCCTTTCTCGCCGCGCTGGACCGGCTGGTGTCCACGCCGCCGCCCGCCGACGCCCGGGCGCGCTGCCGGGTGCTCTACATCTCCCCGCTGAAAGCGCTCGCGGTGGATGTGGAGCGCAATCTCCGCAGCCCCCTGACCGGCATCCGGCAGGAGGCGGTGCGGCTGGGGCTGCCCGAGCCCGAGGTCCGGGTCGGCATCCGCTCGGGCGACACCCCCGCCGCCGAGCGCCGCTCGCTGGCCACCCGCCCGCCGGACATCCTCATCACCACCCCCGAGTCGCTCTTCCTCATGCTCACCTCCTCGGCCCGGGAGGCGCTGACGGGCGTCGAGACCGTGATCCTCGACGAGGTGCACGCGGTCGCCGGGACCAAGCGGGGCGCCCACCTCGCCCTGTCGCTGGAGCGGCTGGACGAGCTGCTGCCCCGCCCCGCCCGCCGGATCGGCCTCTCCGCCACCGTCCGCCCGGTGGACGAGGTCGCCCGCTATCTCTCCCCGCAGCGCAAGGTGGAGATCGTCCAGCCGCCGTCCGCGAAGGAGTTCGACCTCTCGGTGGTCGTCCCCGTCGAGGACCTGGGCGAGCTGGGCGGCGCGCCCGCGGCCGACGCCTCCGGGGACCGGGGCGACGGGGACCGGCCCTCGATCTGGCCGCATGTCGAGGAGCGGATCGCGGACCTCGTCCAGGCCCACCGCTCCACCATCGTCTTCGCCAACTCCCGCCGCCTCGCCGAGCGGCTGTGCAACCGGCTCAACGAGATCGCGTACGAACGGGCCACCGGCACCGCCTTCGACGCCCCCCGGCCCCCGGGCCCCACCGGCGGCCCCGCGGCGACACCGCCGCCGCAGGGCTCCCCTGCTGAGATCATGGCCCAGTCCGGGGCCGCGCTCGGCGCCCCGCCGCTGCTCGCCCGCGCCCACCACGGCTCCGTCTCCAAGGAGCAGCGGGCCCAGGTGGAGGAGGACCTCAAGGCGGGCAGGCTCCCCGCCGTGGTGGCGACGTCCAGTCTGGAGCTGGGCATCGACATGGGCGCGGTCGACCTGGTCGTCCAGGTCGAGTCGCCGCCGTCCGTCGCCTCCGGCCTCCAGCGGGTCGGCCGCGCGGGCCACCAGGTGGGCGCGGTCTCCACCGGCGTCGTCTTCCCCAAGTACCGGGGCGACCTGGTGCAGGCCGCCGTCGTCACCGAACGGATGCGCGAGGGCGCGATCGAGTCGCTGCGCGTCCCCGCCAATCCGCTGGACGTGCTGGCGCAGCAGCTCGTCGCCATGACCGCGCTCGACACCTGGCCCACCGACGAGCTGCTGGCGCTCGTCCGCCGCGCCGCGCCCTTCGCCTCACTGCCGGAGTCCGCGTTCGACGCGGTGCTCGACATGCTCGCCGGGCGGTACCCCTCCGACGCCTTCGCCGAGCTGCGCCCCCGCGTGGTCTGGGACCGGGTAGCGGGCACCGTCACCGGACGGCCCGGGGCGCAGCGGCTCGCCGTCACCTCCGGCGGGACCATCCCGGACCGGGGGCTCTTCGGGGTCTTCCTCGCGGGCGCCGACCCCAAGAAGGGCGGCGGCCGGGTCGGCGAGCTGGACGAGGAGATGGTGTACGAGTCCCGGGTGGGCGATGTCTTCACCCTGGGCACCACCTCCTGGCGGATCGAGGACATCACCCGGGACCGGGTCCTGGTCTCCCCCGCCCCCGGCGTCCCGGGCAGACTGCCGTTCTGGAAGGGCGACCAGCTCGGCCGCCCGCTGGAGCTGGGGCGCGCGGTCGGCGCCTTTCTGCGGGAGGTCGGCGGCCTCACCGACGAGGACGCCCGGCTGCGGCTGCTGGCGGCGGGCCTGGACGCCTGGGCCGCGGACAACGTCCTCGCCTATCTCGACGAGCAGCGCCGGGCCTGCGGCCATGTGCCCGACGACCGCACGATCGTCGTGGAGCGGTTCCGGGACGAGCTGGGCGACTGGCGGGTGGTGATCCACTCCCCGTTCGGCGCCCAGGTGCACGCCCCGTGGGCGCTGGCGCTCGGCGCCCGGCTCACCGAGCGGTACGGCCTGGACGCCCAGGTCATGCACGCCGACGACGGCATCGTGCTGCGGCTGCCCGACGCCGATCTGCTCGGTCTGGACCTGCTCGACCAGGACCCCGCCGACAGCGGCACCGACCACGACGCCGCCCAGGCCCCGGTCGGCGCGGCCGACGCCGTCTTCGACCAGGGCGAGATCGGGGGGATCGTCACCGACCAGGTCGGCGGCTCGGCCCTGTTCGCCTCCCGGTTCCGCGAGTGCGCGGCCCGTGCGCTGCTGCTGCCGCGCCGTCGGCCCGGCCGGCGCACCCCGCTGTGGCAGCAGCGCCAGCGGGCGGCCCAACTGCTCCAGGTGGCGAGCGAGTTCGGCTCCTTCCCGATCGTCCTGGAAGCGGTCCGCGAGTGCCTCCAGGACGTGTTCGACGTCCCCGGCCTCACCGAGCTGATGGGCGACATCGCCTCCCGCCGGGTCCGCATGGTCGAGGTGACCACCCCCGAGCCCTCGCCCTTCGCCCGCTCCCTGCTCTTCGGCTACGTCGCCCAGTTCCTCTACGAGGGCGACTCCCCGCTCGCCGAGCGCCGGGCCGCCGCGCTCTCGCTGGACTCCCGGCTCCTCGCGGAGCTGCTGGGCCAGGCGGAGCTGCGCGAGCTGCTCGACGCCGACGTCCTCACCGAGCTGGAACGGGAGCTCCAGTGGCGCACCGGGGACCGCCGGGCCAAGGATGTGGAGGGGGTCGCCGATCTGCTGCGGGTGCTGGGGCCGCTGACCGACGCCGAGCTGGCCGAGCGGGGCGCCGAGCCCTCCTGGCCGCAGACACTGTCCGCGGCGCGGCGCGCCATCCGTGTCAGGATCGCGGGCACGGACCACTGGGCGGCGATCGAGGACGCGGGGCGGCTGCGGGACGCCCTGGGCACCGCGCTGCCGGTGGGGGTCCCAGAGGCGTTCACCGAGCCGGTCGGGGATCCGCTGGGCGATCTGCTCGCCCGGTTCGCCCGGACCCGCGGCCCGTTCACCTCCGCGCAGGCCGCGGCCCGCTTCGGGCTGGGCACGGCCGTCACGGAGGGCGGGCTCCAGCGGCTGGCCGCGGGCGGGCGGATCGTCCAGGGGGAGTTCCACCCCTCGGGCATCGGCCAGGAGTGGTGCGACGCCACCGTGCTGCGGCGGTTGCGGCGGCGCTCGCTGGCGGCCCTGCGCCAGGAGTTGGAGCCCGCTCCCCCGGCGGCGCTGGCCGTCTTCCTGCCGCAGTGGCAGCATCTGGGCGGCGGACTGCGGGGGATCGACGGGCTCGCACGCGCCGTCGAACAGCTCCAGGGCGTGGCGGTCCCCGCCTCCGCGCTGGAGAAGCTGATCCTCCCCGCCCGGGTACGGGACTACGGCCCGGCGATGCTGGACGAGCTGACCACGACCGGCGAGGTCGTCTGGGCCGGGGCGGGCGCCCTGCCCGGCAAGGACGGCTGGGTCGCCCTCTGCCCCGCCGACACCGCCCCGCTGCTGCTGCCCCCGCCGCGCCCGCTGGAGCCGACCGCGCTCCAGGAGTCGGTCCTCGCCGCCCTCGCCCCCGGGTACGGTCTGTTCTTCCGCCAGATCGCCGACCGGGTCCGGGCCACCACCCACCCGGACGCCACCGATCCGCAGCTCGCCGACGCCCTCTGGGAGCTGGTCTGGTCCGGCCGCCTCACCAATGACTCGCTCGCCCCGCTGCGCTCCCTCCTCGGCTCGGGGCGCACCGCGGGCTCCACCGCCCACCGGGCCCGGCGGACCGTGCCCCGGGGCCGGTACGGCGGGCTCACAGCCGCGGCACGGCCCGCGAGCCGGGGCGGACCGCCGACGGTGAGCGGGCGCTGGGCGCTGCTGCCCGCGCCCGAGCCCGATCCCACCCACCGGGCCCACGCCCGGGCCCGCACCCTGCTGGACCGCCATGGCGTGGTCACCCGGGGAGCCGTCGCGGCGGAAGGCGTCGAGGGCGGCTTCGCCGCGGTGTACCGGGTGCTGTCGGCGTTCGAGGACAGTGGGCAGGCCCGCCGCGGCTATGTGGTGGAGGGGCTGGGCGCGGCCCAGTTCGCCATGGACGGCGCGGTGGACCGGCTGCGGGCCGCCGTAACCGCCGGGGAGCGCGCCGAGGGGCACCGGGACCCGTCCGCGCTGGTACTGGCGGCGGCGGACCCGGCGAACGCCTATGGCGCGGCCCTGCCCTGGCCCGAGCCCCCGCCGGGCGCGACCCACAAGCCGGGGCGGAAGGCGGGCTCCCTGGTGGTCCTGGTGGACGGCGGGCTGACCCTGTACGTGGAGCGCGGCGGCAGGACTCTGCTCGCCTGGTCGGCGTCCCCCGAGGACCCCGCACTGCGCACCGCCGTGGCGGCGCTCGCCGACGCCGCCCGCGCGGGGACGCTGGGGCCGGTGACGGTGGAGCGGGCCAACGGCGCCCCCGCCCTGACCTCCCCGCTGGCCCCCGCCCTGGAGACGGCGGGCTTCCACGCCACCCCGAAGGGCCTGCGCATACGCCCCTGACCGCACGCCGCACCCGGAGCCGCGCCCGCACCGGAGCCACCCCCGCGCGGTCCGGTCCCGGCCCGCGCCGGTGATCCGGCCCAGCCGCCACGGCCACCGGCCACCCCCGCACCGCTCGCGCCGCCCGTGGAGCCGCCCCGGTGCCGCGGCGGAGGGCGCCGGGCGCGCGCTCGGACAGCGGGTCGTCGGCAGTCCGTGCCCTCCCGGCTCGGGCTGACCCACCGGCTGCTGTCCCCGCACCGTGCGCCCGGCGCCACTGTGGAGCCGCCCCGGTGACGGTGCCGCCCCCGCCGGACCGATCCGAGCGGGGTCACGCTCGCCTCCGACGGCGGCGAGGTCCACCGCGCCGCCGACACCCGCGCCACCCAGGGAGCCCGCACCTCCCCCACCACCGGCCCGCGGCCGACC
Source organism: Streptomyces clavuligerus (assembly GCF_005519465.1). Classification (NCBI taxonomy): domain Bacteria; kingdom Bacillati; phylum Actinomycetota; class Actinomycetes; order Kitasatosporales; family Streptomycetaceae; genus Streptomyces; species Streptomyces clavuligerus. The sequence goes on from NZ_CP027858.1 coordinate 1,337,418, forward strand.
CCCGCCCCGCATCGCGCATCATGGAGGCATGCCCGAAGGTGACACCGTCTGGCGGACCGCGAAGCGTCTGGACACCGCTCTGGCGGGGCGGGAGCTGACCCGGTCCGAGCTGCGGGTGCCCCGGTACGCGACGGCCGACCTCACCGGGCGGCGGGTGCTGGAAGTGGTACCGCGCGGCAAGCATCTGCTGGCCCGGTTCGAGGGCGGGCTCACCCTGCACTCGCATCTGCGGATGGACGGGGCGTGGCGGGTCTTCCCGGCGGGCGAACGCCCGCGCGGAGGGCCGGAGCACCAGATCCGGGCCGTCCTCGGCACCTCGTCCCACACCGCCGTCGGCTATCGGCTGCCGGTCCTGGAACTGCTGCGCACCACCGACGAACAGAAGGTGGTGGGCCATCTCGGCCCGGATCTCCTCGGCCCGGACTGGGACCCCGCCGCCGCACGCGAACGGCTGCTCGCCGATCCGTCCCGGCCGCTGGGCGAGGCCCTGCTCGACCAGCGCAACCTCGCCGGAATCGGCAATGTCTACAAGTGCGAGCTGGCCTTTCTCGCCGGGGTGACGCCCTGGCTCCCGGTGGGCGAGCTGCCCGAAGGGGTTCTGGAGCGACTGCTCGCGACCGCCCACCGGCTGCTGGAGGAGAACAGGGACGCGGTCGAGCGCCGGACCACGGCCGCCGGTTCCCGGGCGGGGTCCCGGCTCCATGTCCACGGCCGTGCGGGCCGCCCCTGCCCCCGCTGCGGCACCCCCGTCCGCCGCAGCGGTCCGGGCCGCGCCGGGGACGAACGGATCAGCTACTGGTGCCCCGGCTGCCAGTCCGGACCGCTTGATTGACAGCCCGTCAGATACGGTCGTACGGTCCCCGCATGGCGCTCACGGCGTACGACCTCAGCGGAAGAACGGCGTTGGTCACCGGGGCGGCGAGCGGCATCGGCCGGGCTTCGGCGGTCCTGCTGGCACAGGCGGGAGCGGACGTCCACTGCGCCGACATCGACACCGAGGGGTTGGCCGGGACCCTCGATCTGATCGCGAAGGCCCCGGGGCGGGGAGCGGCCCACACCCTGGACGTCACCGACCGGGCCGCCGTGGCCGCACTGGTCGGAAGCGTCGCCGCCGGGGAAGGGCGGCTGGACATCGCCGCCGCCATAGCGGGCATCGTGCACACCGGCCCGGCCCTGGAGACCACGGACGAGGATCTGGAACGGGTGCTCGCGGTCAATCTCAAGGGTGTGCTGTACCTCTGCCAGGAGGCGGCCCGGGCGATGATCGCGGACGGCGCGCCGGGCTCGATCATCACGATGTCCTCGGGCTCGGTGGACGTGGGATACCCGGGGCTCCTCCCGTACAGCGTGTCCAAGGCCGCCGTGGTCCAGTTGACCCGGACCTTCGCCACGGAGCTGGGCCCGCACCGCATCCGGGTGAACAGCGTCGCACCCGGCTGGATACGCACCCCGATGATGGCGCCGGGGCCAGCGCCGGGGCATCCGGAGACGGCGGCCCGGCTGGCGACCCCCGAGCAGATCGCCGAACGCGCCCCGCTGGGCCGGGTCGGTGAACCGGAGGACGTGGCGCACTCGGTCCTCTTCCTGGCGTCCGACGCGTCCGCCTACCTCACCGGCCAGATCATCCGTCCGAACGGCGGGCTGACGATGCCCTGGTGACCGTGTCCCCGCCGGGACCGCCACCGCCGCCCGACCCGCCGCGGCCACCGCCGCCACCGGCCGGACCCGGACCGCCACCGTCCCCCGGCATCCCCGGACCCTCCGCTCCCCGGCGGCGCGGCCCCCTCCAGCACAGCGCACGCGGCCGAAGGCCCCCGCGCCGCCGCCGGGGAGCGGTCACATGCACCGGCAGCAGACTCAGGCCCCAGCCGCCCGCCACCACCATCCCCTCGGTCAGACCGGCCCGCTCCGGCGCCGTGACGAGCCGTATCAGCGCCCACCACCAGACCCCGCCCGCCGCGAGCGCGACAAGCACCGAGAGCACGGCCCCGGCCCCGAGGGCGCCTCCGCGACACTCCATGGCTGCTGCCTCCCTCGGAACCACGCTAGACCTGGGAGATCACCCACAGGGAGGGCGCACCGGGGTCGGGTCCGGGCGCACACGTCCCGGAAACACGCGCGTCCCCGATCACGCTTCCCCGGTCACACCCGCCCGGGCACACCCGCCCGGGCACACCTGCCGGTCACATCGGCTCCGCCCCGTCCGGCCCCGGCACCCGAAGGACCGCCCGGGGCCGGACCAGGGCACCGGGACCGTCTCACACACTCTCCGCCTGGAACATCCACGAGTGCTTTTCGAGATCGCCGGTGAGGCCGATCAGGATGTCCTGGCTCACCGGGTCGGGGTCGCCGGTCGTCGCGATGCGCTCCCGCATCCGTACGATCACCGCGTCCAGGGCCCGTACGAGCACCTGGATGGCGTCGCCGTCCTTGATCCATCCCTCCGGTACGGTGCCGATCGCGCTCTGGGCCGCCACCGTGGCCGCCCGTCCGTCGGGGGTGACCCCGATCGCCGCGCACCGCTCGGCCACCGTGTCCGAGTGCAGCCGGGCGGTGTCCACCACCTCGTCCAGTTGGAGATGGACGGACCGGAAGCGGGGCCCGACGACGTTCCAGTGGACCTGCTTGGCCACGAGGGAGAGATCCACCAGATCCACGAGCGCGCCCCGCAGCGCCTCCCCGACGGTTTTGAGATCCGCGTCGGACAGAGGACTCTTCACGACAGACATACGGGGCCTCCAGTCGGTTGTCGGCGTTTTCCACCATGACACAGCCCCACGGAACGGACCTGCGGACGGATCTCTCTCCGCCCGCCGCCCATGCCCCGCGGCGGTCACTGTCCGCGACCGATCGGGGCGGCCTCCGGGGCGCTCGTCCCGCCCTTCCGGCGGCTGACCGCCTCCGCCATCACGTGATGCGGGTACCACGGCTTCAGCGGGACTTCAGCCCCGCTGAAGCCGCACCCAAGAAATCGACGGTCCCGCCCAGGAGACCGACGGTCCCACGCAAGAACCCCGGCCCACCGCCCCAGAGGGCAGCGACCGGGGTTCGCATCGCACCACACCGTATCCGCACCATCCGGAACGTCTCCTTCCGGTGCGGTGTCGCCGAGGGCCGCAAAACGCCGTACCAAACGGCACGGCGGAACGGTTCGACGCCCTGCGCACTACGCCGCGACGACGTCGACGGCCTCCGTCGGCGCCTTGATCGTCACTCGCTCCGTCGGCACACCGGTGACCGATGTGACGGAGACGGAGTTCAGCATCGTACGAACCGGTGTGGGCACCGGCTCGGTGGCCGCGGCCGAAGCAGCCAGCTCAGCCAGCGACAGCTCGTCGCTGACCTCCCTCATGAGCTCGGACATCCGTACGTCCAACGCGTCGCAGATCGCGGAGAGCAGCTCGGAGGAAGCCTCCTTCTGCCCCCGCTCCACCTCGGAGAGATAGCCGAGCGAGACTCGGGCGGACGAGGAGACTTCGCGCAGAGTACGGCCCTGGCGCTGGCGCTGCCGACGCAGCACGTCACCCAGCAGGCGACGGAGCAGAATCATCGGTGGCTCCCTCCTCGGACCGTGTTACCGCATCCTTCACGCCCCACCGTACCGCCTTGTGCTGCGGCCGTGCGGGGAGCGATGTCGTGTTCACTCAGGGCTGCAAACATCAATTCCCCCCGTTCTGTTCCGTATCCTGTGCCCGCGCCGTCCCCAGCAGTTCGTCCAGCAGCAGCGCGAGTACGCTCCGTACACTTTCCTTACGGATTTCCGCACGGCTGCCGTTCAATCGCAGTGCGGCGGTTTTCCCCGCCCCGGAGGGTCCCGCGATCGCCACATGGACGGTGCCGACGGGGCTGCCGTCCTGCGGGGCGGGTCCCGCGACGCCGGTGGTGGCCATGCCCCAGCCGGCCCCGAGCGCCCGGCGCACACCGGCCGCCATCTGCCGCGCGACCTCGGCGTCCACCGCTCCGCGGGTCTTCAGCAGGGTCCCGTCGACCCCCAGGAGATCCCGTTTCAGATCGGTGGCGTAGGCCGTGACGGAACCGCGGAAGACCGCCGACGCCCCCGGCACCGCCGTCAGCTCTGCGGCCAGCAGGCCACCCGTCAGGGACTCGGCGGCGGCCAGCGTCTCACCACGCTCCGCGAGCAGGGCCAGGACCCGGGCCGCCTCGGTCACCGTCCGGTTCCCGCCGTGCCGCGCGCCTTGGCCAGTCCCCGCCGTCTCAGCGTGACCGCCTGTCGCACATAGTCGAGCCCGGTGACGACCGTCAGCACCACGGCGACGCCCATCACCCAGAAGCGGAGGGTGGCCAGCGGTCCGGTCAGCACCAGGACATACATCCCGACCGCCGTACCCTGGGCCAGGGTCTTGATCTTGCCGCCCCGACTGGCCGGAATCACTCCATGGCGGATCACCCAGAACCGCATCAGGGTGACGCCCAGCTCCCGGAAGAGAATCACCGCGGTGACCCACCAGGGGAGATCCCCGAGCGCCGACAGACAGATCAGACCGGCGGCCATGATCGCCTTGTCGGCGATCGGGTCGGCGATCTTCCCGAAGTCGGTGACCAGGTTGTAGGTCCGTGCCAGATGCCCGTCGAAGATGTCCGTGATCATCGCGACGGCGAACGCCGCCCACGCCCAGGCGCGCCAGACGGGGTCGTATCCACCGCCCTGGAGCATCAGCAGGACAAAGCCGGGCACCAGCACCAGACGGAGCATGGTGAGGACATTGGCGATGTTCCAGAGGCTGGCCTGGTTGACGGCCGCAGCGCCCAGCTTGCCACCGGGGGCGGGCCTGCCGGAGCCGCCCCCCGCGGATGCCGGCGCTCCGGTCATCTGCCCGCCTCCTCGCCCGGGGTCCCGCCGCCGGTCCGCACGTCCTCGCAGTGGTCGGCCAGCAGATCGACGCCCTCCGCGCCGACGGCCTTGGCCACGACCATACGGCCGGGCACCAGACCCTCGCTCGCGGTGAACAGGATCTGTCCGTCGGTCTCCGGCGCCTGGTGCGCCGCGCGGCCCACCGCGCCGTCCTCCGCGTCGACCGACTCGACCAGGACCTCCAGCGTCTCGCCCACCCGCTCCTCGGCACGCTGGGCGGTCAGCTCCTCGGCGAGCCGGGACAGATGGGCCAGCCGCTCGGCGACGACGTCCTCGTCCAGCTTGTTCCCGTACCCGGCGGCCTCGGTGCCGTCCTCGTCGGAGTAGCCGAACACCCCGATGGCGTCGAGCCGGGCATGGGTGAGGAAGCGCTCCAGTTCGGCGAAGTCCGCCTCGCTCTCGCCGGGGAAGCCGACGATGAAGTTGGAGCGCACTCCGGCCTGCGGGGCCTTGGAACGGATGGTCTCCAGCAGCTCCAGGAAGCGTTCGGTGTCCCCGAAGCGCCGCATCGAGCGCAGCACGTCCGGCGCGGAGTGCTGGAAGGAGAGGTCGAAGTAGGGGGCGATCTTCGGTGTGGAGGTCAGCACGTCGATGAGGCCGGGGCGCATCTCGGCGGGCTGGAGGTAGCTCACCCGCACCCGCTCGATGCCGTCGACGGCCGCCAGCTCCGGCAGCAGGGTCTCCAGGAGGCGGATGTCGCCGAGGTCCTTGCCGTAGGAGGTGTTGTTCTCCGAGACCAGCATGACCTCCTTCACGCCCTGCTCGGCCAGCCAGCGGGTCTCCCCGAGGACATCGGAGGGGCGCCGGGAGATGAACGAGCCGCGGAAGGACGGGATGGCGCAGAAGGAGCAGCGCCGGTCGCAGCCGGACGCCAGCTTCACGGAGGCCACGGGGCTGCTGCCGAGCCTGCGGCGGAGCGGGGCGCGCGGCCCGGACTCCGGGGCGACGCCCTCGGGCAGATCGACGATCGGGGCGGGGGCGGCGTCCCCGTGGCCCGGCAGGGCGACCCCGGTGGCGGACTGGCGCTCGGCAGGGCTCAGCGGAAGCAGTTTGCGCCGGTCACGGGGGGTGTGAGAGGCGTGGATGCCACCGCTGAGGATGGTCTGGAGCCGGTCGGAGATATCGGCGTAGTCGTCAAAGCCGAGGACTCCGTCGGCCTCGGGCAGGGCCTCGGCGAGTTCCTTGCCGTAGCGCTCGGCCATGCAGCCGACCGCGACCACGGCCTGGGTCCTGCCGTGGTCCTTGAGGTCGTTGGCCTCCAGCAGGGCGTCGACGGAATCCTTCTTCGCGGCCTCGACGAAACCACAGGTGTTGACGACGGCGACATCCGCGTCGGCGGCGTCCTCGACGAGCTGCCAGCCGTCCGCTGCCAAGCGGCCTGCCAGCTCCTCCGAGTCCACCTCGTTACGGGCGCAGCCAAGAGTGACAAGGGCGACGGTACGGCGTTCGGGCATGGGCTCAAGACTACTTTGTCCTGGCCCGCGCCCCTGCCCCGAGGGCTCCTCCGCCGTACGGGGCCACCGCCGCGCTCCGGTCCGTCCCGGTGGCCGTGTCCGGAGCGGGTCCGTTCCGTCCCGTCCCGTCCCCGCTCCGGGCCTCCTCCGGGCCGGTCTCAGCCGACCTGGGGGTCGCCCTTGGTGTACGAGAGCCGCTCCACCTGGCCCGGCCGGAAACCGCCGTCGATCTTCTTGCCGTTGACGAACAGCTCGATCGCCCCGGCGTTACCGAGCGTGAGATCGATCCCCTCGGCGTCCTGGAATGTCCGGGAATCCCCCTTCGCGAGGGTGCCGTCGAAGATCAGTTTGCCGCTGCGGGCCTTGGCCGAGATCCAGCTCCTGTCGTCGATGACGGAGAGCCGGACGGTGACCCGGTCGGCGGGGGCGGCGGCGATGGCGCTGTCCGAGGGGACGGGCTTGGGGTCGGCGGGCCTGCCGCTCGGCCGCTTCGACGGCCGGGCCTCGGGCGCCTGCCCCTCGGCGACCGTACGGTCCCGGGAGGACCGCTCGTCGCCGCCGCTGACGAGGGTGAAGCCGACGAAGCCGATCACGGCGACGATCGCGGCCACCATGGCCGCCGTCCAGTTGGGGCGGCGCGCGTCGGGCCGAATCCGTTCGGCCTCGAACAGGGGTGCCGCGGGGGTGGGCGCGGGCCGCCCGCCGCGTTCGGCGTCGTACCGCTCGATCAGCGGGGCGGGATCGAGCCCGACCCGCCGCGCGATCATCCGGATATGGCCCCGCGCGTACACATCGCCGCCGCTGCGGGCGAAGTCGTCCTGCTCGATCGCGAGAACGATCGGGACCCGCACCCGGGTGGAGGCACTGACCTCGTCGACGGTCAGGCCCGCGGAGAGCCGGGCCTGCTTCAGCACGCGGCCGATGGAGGGCCGGTCCTCCTCGATGGAAGGACGGTCGTCTTCAGGGGAGTTGCCGAGGGTCACAGGCGTGCCTTTCGAGCGTGTAACCACCTGCTGGAGGTTCAGTGTATGGCTGGTACGAAAGGGTGGGGCAACCGGGCGGCCGGGGTTTGTACGCCATCCGAATGGCCGATGGCCGCGGCTCGGCCGGAAGAGCGACGGGGTGGGTGGCGAAACGGCGGGAACGGTTTTTCCGCCCCTCCCTCCAACTTGACGAACGGGCCGGGGAAACGGTTGCCCGCCCAACGCCGGGCGAGCCGAACCCTTATGGGTGAGGCTCCCCCCGGATCAGGGCGAGCACGCCATCGAGTTCCTCCGGTTTGACGAGGACATCACGGGCCTTGGACCCCTCGCTGGGTCCGACGATCGAACGCGACTCCATGAGGTCCATCAGCCGCCCCGCCTTGGCGAAGCCGACCCGCAGCTTGCGCTGGAGCATGGAGGTCGAGCCGAACTGCGTGGACACCACCAGCTCGGCGGCCTGGCAGAGCAGGTCGAGATCGTCGCCGATCTCCTCGTCGACCTCCCGTTTCTGCTGGGAGCCGACGACGACGTCCTCCCGGAAGACGGGCGTCATCTGGTCCTTGCAGTGCTGTACCACCGCCGCGACCTCGTCCTCGGTGACGAAGGCGCCCTGCATCCGGACGGGTTTGTTGGCGCCCATCGGCAGGAACAGCCCGTCGCCCTTGCCGATCAGCTTCTCCGCGCCCGGCTGGTCGAGGATGACCCGGGAGTCGGCCAGCGAGGAGGTCGCGAAGGCGAGCCGCGAGGGCACGTTCGCCTTGATCAGACCGGTGACGACATCGACGGACGGCCGCTGGGTCGCCAGCACCAGATGGATGCCCGCGGCCCGCGCGAGCTGGGTGATCCTGACGACGGAGTCCTCCACGTCCCGCGGGGCCACCATCATCAGATCGGCCAGCTCGTCCACGATGACCAGCAGATACGGATACGGCTGCAACTCCCGCCCGCTGCCCTCGGGCGGCTTCACCTTCCCCGCGCGCACGGCCCGGTTGAAGTCGTCGATGTGCCGGAACCCGAAGGCCGCGAGATCGTCGTAGCGCAGATCCATCTCGCGGACCACCCACTGGAGTGCCTCCGCCGCCCGCTTGGGGTTGGTGATGATCGGGGTGATCAGATGCGGGATGCCCTCGTAGGCGGTGAGTTCCACCCGCTTGGGGTCGACGAGCACCATCCGGACGTCCTCCGGGGTCGCCCTTATCATCACCGAGGTGATCAGGCAGTTGATGCAGGACGACTTGCCGGAGCCGGTGGCGCCCGCGACCAGGATGTGCGGCATCTTGGCGAGGTTGGCCATCACATAGCCGCCCTCGACGTCCTTGCCGAGCGCGACCAGCATGGGATGGTCGTCCTCCGCCGCGTCCGCGAGCCGCAGCACATCGCCGACCTTGACCATCTCCCGGTCGGTGTTGGGGATCTCGATACCGACCGCGGACTTGCCCGGGATCGGCGAGATGATCCGCACATCGGGGCTGGCGACGGCGTACGCGATGTTCTTGGTCAGGGCCGTGATCCGCTCGACCTTCACAGCCGGTCCCAGCTCCACCTCGTAGCGGGTCACCGTCGGCCCCCGGGTGAAGCCGGTGACCGCCGCGTCGACCTTGAACTCCGTGAACACCGTGGTCAGCGCGGAGACGACCGAGTCGTTGGCGGCACTGCGCGTCTTGCCGGGGCCGCCGCGCTCCAGCAGGTCCAGCGTCGGCAGGGCATAGGTGATGTCCCCGGAGAGCTGAAGCTGTTCGGCCCGCGGTGGCAGGGGACGGCTCTCCTCGGGCGACGGCTTGGTGAGATCCGGTACGGAGAACGGGGCACCGCCCGGGGTCGCGCCGCCGGAACCGGCCGCCGGGGTGCGCGGGCCCCGCGCGGGCGGCACCGGCCCGCCGAGGGCCTGCTCCCGGTCCGCCGACAGATCCCTGGTGAGGTCGGCGACCAGCGGCGAGGGCGGCAGCCCGTTGTGGACGGCGCCGTCGAGGGCGGCTGCCGCCGCAGCGGCCACGTCCACCGCGTCCAGCGGGCGGCCCGGCGGGAAGGCGTCCGGCGCACCGCGTCGCCGGGACAGCGCCGCCTCCTCGGCCGCGCCGGGACCGTCGGGGCCGGGGCGGCCGCCCCGACGGCCCGGGCCCCCGGACACCCCCTCGCGCCACCGCGCCTCGTACCGCCGGTCGTCCTCGCTCTCCTCGTACCCGTCGGGCCCGTCGTACCCGTCGTCAGCCGGATGGACGAGCCGCAGCCAGACGAGGAGCTGCCGGACCCGTCGCGGGATCGCGGTGAGCGGGGTCGCGGTGACCACCAGCAGGCCGAAGAAGGTGAGCAGCGCCAGCAGCGGCACGGCGAGCGCGGCCGTCATCATGAAGATCAGCGGCTCGGCGGCGGCCCAGCCGATCAGGCCGCCCGCGTCCTGCACCGCTTCCGTGTCGACGCGGTCCGGGGACCCGCAGGCGATATGGACCTGTCCGAGTACCCCGATGACCAGGGCGGAGAGTCCGATGACGATCCTGCCGTTGGCCTCGGGCCGCTCCGGATGGCGGATCAGCCGGACCGCGATCACCCCGAGGAGTATCGGGACGAGGAGATCGAGCCGGCCGAACGCGCCGGTCACCAGCATCTCCACCAGATCGCCGACCGGGCCGCGCAGATGCGACCAGGTGCCCGCCGCGACGATCAGCGCGAGCCCGAGCAGCAGCAGCGCGAGCCCGTCCTTGCGGTGGGCTTGGTCGAGCCCTTTCGCACCCCGCCCTATGCCCCGGACGAGGGCGCCCACCGTGCGCGCGAGACCGAGCCAGAGGGCACGCACCAGGCGGTAGAGCCCCCCGGTCGGGGAGGGCGCGGGCCGGGGGGCGGCCTTCTGGGCGGCGGTCCTCTTCGCGGGTGCCTTCCGGGCCGCTGCCGCCGGTGCCTTCCGGCCGGTGGCCTTCTTCGCGGGGGGCTTGGCGGAGGTTTTCCCCCCCGCCGGGCCCTTGGCGGCGGGCGCGCCCGGTTTCCCGGCCGCGGCCTTCTTCTTCGCCGCGGCCGTGGCACCGCTCGTACGGCCGGTGCGCGGCTTGGCGGAGGCCGCCGGTTCCTGGGGGCCCTTGCCGGACGTACGTGAAGCCATGGTGGTGAGATTACCGGTGCGGGACGCGGCGGACACGTGTGCCCACGCCCTCACCCGTTGGTGTCGCCCGGGTGCCCGCCTTGACGTGACACTCCCTCAGCGGCCCCCGGCGGACCGGCGCACCGCCCCGACACGGCGGAGCACCGGGTCCGGACGGGCCGTCGGGCACGCGGACCCGGGCCGGTCGCGCCCGGGGAGCAGCGCTGGGGCAGCAGGGAATCAGCAGGGGGTGTCAGTGGGTCAGTCGGTCATCGGCGGGTGGTCAGTTCTGGGTCGGCAGGGCGTTCGGACCGCCCGTGCCCGGCTCCAGCGCGTCCAGCGCCCGCCGCAGGCCGGTCAGTTTGCGTTCCAGATGGGCGGCGGTGGCGACGGCGGCCACATCCGCGGACTCGTCGTCGAGCTGCTTCGACAGGGCCTCCGCCTGCTCCTCGACCGCCGCGAGCCGCGCGGACAGCTCGGCGAGCAGACCCACCGGCTCCTTGCCGTCCGCGCCGCCGCCGGCGCGGGCACCGCCTTCGAGCTGGAGCCTCAGCAGTGCCGCCTGCTCCCGCAGTTGGCAGTTCTTCATGTAGAGATCGACGAACACCGAGACCTTCGCCCGCAGCACCCACGGATCGAAGGGCTTGGAGATGTAGTCGACCGCGCCCGCCGCGTAGCCGCGGAAGGTGTGGTGCGGCCCGTGGTTGATCGCGGTGAGAAAGATGATCGGGATGTCCCTGGTCCGCTCCCGCCGCTTGATGTGCGCGGCCGTCTCGAACCCGTCCATGCCGGGCATCTGAACGTCCAGCAGAATGACGGCGAAATCATCCGTCAGCAGTGCCTTGAGCGCTTCCTCCCCTGACGATGCCCGTACCAGCGTCTGATCGAGCGCGGAAAGAATGGCCTCCAGCGCCAGCAGATTCTCCGGCCGGTCATCGACCAGGAGGATCTTGGCCTTCTGCACCATGCCCCGTCCTCCTCGCCCCGCCCTGGGGTCTCCCCGGCTCCACGAGCCGGGAGGCACCACCGGCGCCGCCCCAGGGGACGACTCCCTTGCGTCGCCCAATGTTGTGCCGGTCATGGTAGCCGCACCCCGCCTGTCGCCACACCCTGTCACCACGATGTCACTGTGCACGGAGAAGAAACGTAACGGGAGTCCGAAAGGTTCCCCGCACGACGACGACGCACACATCCTCCGCCACGGTCAGTCAGCAACAGACGGGGCATCCGGTCACCGAGCGCGCACCCACTGCTCCATCACCGTGAGCAGATGATCCGGGTCGACCGGTTTGGTGACATAGTCGGAAGCCCCCGACTCGATCGCCTTCTCCCGGTCGCCCTTCATCGCCTTCGCCGTCAGCGCCACGATCGGCAACCCGGCGAACTGCGGCATCCTGCGGATCGCGGTCGTCGTCGCGTACCCGTCCATCTCCGGCATCATAATGTCCATCAGGACGACCTGGACATCGTCGTGCTGCTCCAGGACCTCGATCCCCTCCCGGCCGTTCTCCGCGTACAGCACCGTCAGGCCCTGCTGCTCCAGCACGCTGGTGAGCGCGAAGACATTGCGGATGTCGTCGTCGACGATCAGCACCTTCTCGTTGTCGAAGGAGTAGGTGCGCCGCGGCTCCACCGGCTCCGCGGTGACCGGTGTGCCGACGGCCGCCCCCACGCCGGACGCGGGCAGCGCCGCGGCGCCCTCCGCGCTCTCGCGCGCCTTGCGCCGCCGCCGGAAGAGCGTCGCCGACGAGGAGTGCCCGACCTGCCGCGCCGGTGCCGCCTCCTCGGGCGCCGGGGACTCGGCGCCCGGGCCCTGACCGTTCGACGACGGCAGCTCGATCGGGCGGAGCGGCAGATACAGGGTGAACGTCGAACCGCGCCCCGGTTCGCTCGCCGCGTGGATCTCCCCGCCGAGCAGCCGTGCGATCTCCCGGCTGATCGACAGGCCCAGCCCCGTGCCCCCGTACTTGCGGCTCGTGGTGCCGTCCGCCTGCTTGAACGCCTCGAAGATGACCCGCATCTTGCCCGCCGCGATCCCGATGCCGGTGTCCGTGACCGAGAACGCGATCAGCGCGCCGTCCGGGTCGCGCAGCGAGCCGACCTCCAGGAGCTGTTCCCTGATCGACTGCGGGACATCGGCGCCGGAGGGGCGGATCACCAGTTCCACCGATCCGCTGTCGGTGAACTTCACCGCGTTCGACAGCAGATTCCGCAGCACCTGGAGCAGCCGCTGCTCATCGGTGTGCAGGGTCGCGGGCAGCTCCGGCGAGACCCGTACCGAGAAGTCGAGCCCCTTCTCCGCGGTGAGCGGCCGGAACGTCGCCTCCACATAGTCGACGAGCTGCACCAGCGCGATCCGGGTGGGGCTGACGTCCATCTTGCCCGCCTCGACCTTCGACAGATCGAGGATGTCGTTGATCAACTGGAGCAGATCGGAGCCCGCCCCGTGGATGGTCTCGGCGAACTCCACCTGCTTCGGTGAGAGGTTGGTCTCCGGGTTGTCGGCGAGCAGCTTGGCGAGGATCAGCAGCGAGTTCAGCGGGGTCCGCAGCTCGTGCGACATGTTCGCCAGGAACTCGCTCTTGTACCGCATGGAGACCGCCAGTTGCTCGGCGCGTTCCTCCAGGACCTGCCGGGCCTCCTCGATCTCGGTGTTCTTGACCTCGATGTCGCGGTTCTGCTGGGCCAGCAGCTCGGCCTTGTCCTCCAGTTCGGCGTTGGACGCCTGGAGCGCGCTCTGCCGGTTCTCCAGCTCGGCGGAGCGTTCCCGCAGCTGCTCGGTCAGCTCCTGCGACTGTTTCAGCAGCACCTCGGTCTTGGTGTTGACGCTGATGGTGTTGACGCTGGTGCCGATCATCTCGGCGATCTGGTTGAGGAAGTCCCGCTGGATCTGGGTGAACGGCTGGAACGAGGCCAGCTCGACGACCCCGAGCACGGTGCCCTCGAACCGCACCGGCAGCACGATCACATGTGCGGGCGATGCCTCGCCGAGCCCGGAGGAGATCTTGAGATACCCCGGGGGGACGTCGACCTGGATGGTCCGGTTCTCCTCGGCCGCCGTCCCGATCAGGGTCTCGCCGGGCCGGAAGGTGGTGGGCATCGACCCGGCGGAGTAGCCGTAGCTGGCCCGCATGACCAGCTCGTAGGAGCCGTCCCCGCTGCCGGTGCCCACCAGGTCCTGGCTGCCGGGACGCAGGGCCAGGAAGAAGGCGCCGTGCTGGGCGGAGACGACCGGGGTCAGCTCGCTCATGATCAGCGAGGCGACGTCGTCGAGGTCGCGCCGCCCCTGCATCAGGGCCGAGATCCGGGCCAGGTTGCCCTTGAGCCAGTCCTGTTCCTCATTGGCGAGCGTGGTGTCGCGGAGGTTCGCGATCATCGTGTTGATGTTGTCCTGGAGGACCTGGATCTCGCCGGCGGCATCCACGTCGATCTTGAGATTGAGATCGCCCCGGGTCACGGCGGTGGCCACCGCCGCGATCGCCCGCACCTGCCGGGTGAGGTTGCCCGCCATCTCGTTCACCGACTCGGTGAGGTCGCGCCAGGTGCCGTCCACGGCCCGCACCCGGGCCTGGCCGCCGAGCTGCCCGTCGGTGCCCACCTCCCGGGCCACCCGGGTGACCTCCTCGGCGAACGAGGAGAGCTGGTCGACCATCGTGTTGATGGTGTTCTTCAGCTCCAGGATCTCCCCCCGGGCATCGATGTCGATCTTCCGGGTCAGATCGCCCTTCGCGATGGCGGTGGTGACGGTCGCGATCTGCCGCACCTGACCGGTCAGATTGGACGCCATCGAGTTCACGGACTCGGTGAGGTCCTTCCAGGTGCCCGAGACGCCGGGCACCTGGGCCTGGCCGCCCAGCCGGCCGTCGGTGCCCACCTCCCGCGCCACCCGCGTCACCTCGTCGGCGAACGAGGACAGCGTCGTCACCATGGTGTTGACGGTGTCGGCCAGCTCGGCGACCTCGCCGCGGGCCTCGACGGTCACCTTCTTGGTGAGGTCGCCCCCGGCGACCGCCGCGGAGACCCGGGCGATGTTCCGCACCTGACTGGTGAGGTTGTTCGCCATCAGATTGACGTTGTCGCTGAGGTCCTTCCAGATGCCGGTGACGCCCCGGACCCGGGCCTGGCCGCCGAGCACCCCTTCGGTACCGACCTCCCGGGCCACCCGGGTCACCTCGTCGGCGAAGTCGGACAACTGGTCGACCATGGTGTTCACCGTGGTCACCAGCTCCAGGATCTCGCCCTTCGCCTCCACGGTGATCTTCTTGGTCAGATCGCCCTTCGCCACCGCGGTGGTCACCTCGGCGATGTTCCGCACCTGACTGGTCAGGTTGTTCGCCATGAAGTTGACCGACTGCGTGAGGTCCTTCCAGGTGCCGGAGACCCCCTGCACCTCGGCCTGGCCGCCGAGGATGCCCTCGGTGCCGACCTCCCGGGCGACCCGCGTCACCTGCTCCGCGAAGTTGGACAGCTGATCGACCATCGTGTTGATGGTGTTCTTCAGCTCCAGGATCTCCCCGCGGGCGTCCACATCGATCTTCTGCGACAGATCGCCGCGCGCGACCGCCGTCGTCACCTGCGCGATCTGCCGGACCTGCGAGGTGAGATTGCCGGCCATGCCGTTCACCGAGTCGGTGAGGTCGCGCCAGACACCGGCGACCCCGGGCACCTGGGCCTGACCGCCCAGCCGACCGTCGGTGCCCACCTCCCGCGCCACCCGCGTCACCTGCTCCGCGAAGGCGGAGAGCTGGTCGACCATCGTGTTGATGGTGTTCTTCAGCTCCAGGATCTCGCCCCGGGCGTCCACATCGATCTTCTGCGACAGGTCACCGCGCGCCACGGCGGTCGCCACCTGGGCGATGTTGCGCACCTGGGCGGTGAGATTGCCCGCCATGAAGTTCACCGAGTCGGTCAGCTCACGCCAGGTGCCGGAGACCCCGTCGACCCGGGCCTGACCTCCGAGCCTGCCCTCCGTCCCCACGTCCCGGGCCATCCGGGTGACCTGGTCGGCGAACGAGGAGAGCTGCGCCACCATCGTGTTGACGGTGTTCTTCAGCTCCAGCATCTCCCCGGCCACATCCACCGTGACCTTCTGCGACAGATCGCCGCGCGCGACCGCCGTCGTCACCTGCGCGATGTCCCGCACCTGGCCGGTGAGGTTGTGGAAGGCGTTGTTCACGGAGTCCGTGAGGTCCTTCCAGGTCCCCGCCGCACCCGGGACCCGGGCCTGACCGCCCAGCCGGCCCTCGACACCGACCTCGCGGGCCACCCGGGTGACCTCCGAGCCGAAGGACTGGAGCTGGTCCACCATCGTGTTGACGGTGTTCTTCAGCTCCAGCATCTCCCCGGCCACATCCACCGTGACCTTCTGCGACAGGTCGCCGTTGGCGACCGCCGTCGTCACCTGCGCGATGTCCCGCACCTGGGTGGTCAGATTGCGGAAGACCGTGTTCACGGAGTCCGTGAGGTCCTTCCAGGTCCCCGCCGCACCCGGCACCTGCGCCTGGCCGCCGAGCAGCCCCTCCGCGCCGACCTCGCTCGCGACCCGGGTGACCTCGTCCGCGAATGTCCGCAGCGTCTCGGTCATCTGATTGATGGTGTCGGCGAGCTGGGCGACCTCGCCGCGCGCGCTGACGGTCACCTTCTGCGACAGATCGCCGTTGGCGACCGCCGTGGTGACCTCGGCGATCCCGCGCACCTGCGAGGTCAGATTGCCCGCCATGGTGTTGACCGAGTCGGTCAGGTCCTTCCACACACCGGCGACCCCGGGCACCTCGGCCTGGCCGCCCAGCTCGCCTTCCGTGCCGACCTCGCGGGCCACACGTGTCACCTCGTCGGCGAAGTCGGAGAGCTGGTCCACCATCGTGTTGACGGTGTTCTTCAGCTCCAGCATCTCCCCGTCGACATGGACGGTGACCTTCTGCGACAGATCGCCCATCGCGACGGCCTTGGTCACCCGGGCGATGTCCCGCACCTGAGCGGTCAGCCGCTGTGCCATGAAGTTGACCGACTCGGTCAGATCCTTCCAGGAACCGGACATGCCGCGGGACTGCGCCTGCCCCCCGAGCTTGCCCTCGGTCCCGACCTCCAGCGCCACCCGGGTCACCTCGTCGGTGAACGAGGACAACTGGTCCACCAGGCCGTTGACCGTCCGCGCCACCTTCAGGAACTCACCGCGCAGCGGCCGTACGGCGCCGTCGGCCCCGTGCGAGCGCAGCTCCATCCGCTGGTCCAGCTCACCGTCGGCGACCGCCGACAGCACCCGGCCCACCTCGGAGACCGGCCGCGACAGATCGTCCACGAGGTCGTTCGTCGCCTCGATCGCGGCGGCCCAGGAGCCCTCGCAGGCACCCGTCTCCAGCCGCTCGGTGAGCTTGCCCTCCCGCCCCACGACCCGGCGCACCCGCGCCATCTCCCCGGTGAGGTGCAGATTCCGGTCGGCGACCTCGTTGTAGACGGCCGCGATCTCGGCCATCACATCGTCGCCGGACACCGTCAGACGCCTGCGGAAGTTCCCGTCCCGCATCGACACCAGAGCGGCCAGCAGCTTGTGCAGAGCAGCCGTATCGACCTCTGTCGTCGCATTGCTCCGGGATCGTCCGCCTTTCGCGCGCGTGCTAGTGCCACGCGCCGACGCGCCAGACTCCACCGTGTCCCTCCCGCAGGGGTCGACCGAGCCGCCTGAGCCGTAACAGGCGGCCTGCCCAGTGTTTCACCCACGCGGAACCAGGCCATAACAGTTCGGCAGCAACGCCCGCCGAAGCCATCCCCTGCGGGACGGAAACAGCGGCAACCGGCATCCGCGCGGACAGCGAAGGTAAGTAACCTGGCTTCCGGCTGTCCAACCGCCCCGGTCCGCCCGGCCGGGGTGGCACGGGCACGAGAACCACCACCGGGCACCTGGAGGGGCAGGCCGATCATGGCGGAGCCGGGCGTCGACACACGTACGAGGAGTTCTGTGATCACCGCGCGGGCGGCTGCCAGCTTTGACCCTGTCGGGCGGTCCGTCGCGACCGCCCGCGCCTTTGTCCGCGACACCCTCCAGGGGTGGGGGTACTCCGATGTCGTGGACGACGCGGTCGTCCTCACCAGCGAACTCGTCACCAACGCGATCGTCCACGCCGGCACCGCCGCCGATGTGCTCTGTCTGCGCAAGGAGGACAGCGTCCGCGTCGAGGTCGGCGACCGCTACCCCGAACGCGAGGTCCCGATGCAGGGCGCGGGCCACGCCTTCGCCTCGCTCGACAGCGAGAACGGCCGCGGTCTGATGCTGTGCTCCGCGCTCGCCTCACGCTGGGGCGTCGAGTACAGCCCCGCCCGGAAGCACGTCTGGTTCCAGCTCGACCTGCCCCGCCGCCCCGTCGGCACCCGCTCCGCGGGCCCTGTCCTGCCGACCGCCCTGCTCCCCGCCGCCGACGAACGGGTGCGCGTCGCCGTCGTCCAGATCGACCGCTGCGGCGCCCTCTCCGCCTGGAACGGGGACGCCGAGAAGATCTTCGGCTACACCGCCGAACAGGTCGTCGGCAAACCCCTCGCCGACCTCGCCGCCTGGCCCCACACCCCCGGCACCGGTACCGGCATCGCGGAGGCCCTTCAGCTCTCCCGCTGGGAGGGCAGCTACGGCATCCGCGGCACCGACGGCCGGGTCATCCCCGTCTACGCCTCCCATCTGCGGGTCCGCGACTCCCAGGGCGAGCCGTCCACGGTCTGTCTGCTGGTACGGGACGACGAACGCGCCATCCTCCAGACCCCGCAGCGCGGCCCCGTACCCGACCCCGCCACAGGCACCGACGGCACCGGCGCGGACCCCTTCGAAGTCTTCATCGGCTCCCCCGCCCCCGACGACCTCGACGGACTCCTCCAGCGGACCGTCGAACGCGCCCGCGACATGCTCGACGGCGACGCCGCGTTCCTGCTGCTCGCCACCGACGACGAGACCGAACTGGAGGTCCGCGCCACCACCGGGCTCCCCTCGGCGCGCCAGCGGTTCGCCCGCGTCCCGGTCGAGGCAGGCACCGGACGGTACGGCTCCGCGCGGATGCCCGCCGTCCACGACGACCTCGCCTCGGTCCCCGGTGCGGTGCCCCTGCTCAACTCCACCGGGATGCGCTCCGTCGTCACCGTCCCGCTCAAGGTCGAGGGGCGGCTCACCGGCTCGCTGGGGGTCGCCGCCGAGTCCGCCGGACGGTACTCCAACGAGGAGGCCCTGCGGCTCCAGTTCGCCGCCGACCGTATCGCCCTCGCCGTCGAGTCCGCCCGCCTCGGCGAGCTGGAACGGCTGCGGCGCGGCTCGCTCTCCTTCCTCGTCGAGGCGTCCGACCTGCTCGCCGGGACTCTCGACCGGGACCAGACACTCGCGCTGATGGCGCAGATGACGGTCCCGACGCTGGCCACCTGGTGTGCCGTCTACACCATCGCCGACCAGTCCTCCGACCCCTATCTCAGCTATGTACTGCACGAGGACGAGGAACGCATCGACGGGCTGAAGGCGCTGCTGTCCAAGGTTCCCCCGCCGGACCCGGTGCTGACCCCCGGGGCCCGGGTCTGGGCCGCTCCCGGCCGTGCCGCGCAGCAGGCGGCCCTGCTCACCTCCCGGCGCGAACTGGGTCTCGGCTCCTCGCAGCCGGTCTCCTCCGGCATCGACACCACGCTCGCGACCGCCGCGGCCGTCGGCGGTGAGACGGTGGTCCTGCCCCTGGTCGCCCGCAACCGCGTCATCGGGATGCTGACGCTCGGCAAGCCCTCCGACGACCACTTCCGTCAGGAGATCCTGGAGCTGGCCGAGGATCTGTCCCGCCGGGCCGCGCTCGCCCTGGACAACGCCCGCCTGTACTCGGAGCGCGTGGCCAACAGCCAGGCCCTCCAGCGCAGTCTGCTCCCGCCGGAGTTGCCCGAGGTCCCGGGTGTCGAGGTCGAGGTCATCTATCGCGCGGCGGGCGAGGGCAACGAGGTCGGCGGCGACTTCTACGACCTGTTCCCCATCCGCGACGGCGCCTACGGCTTCGCCATCGGCGATGTCTGTGGTACGGGCCCGCAAGCGGCGGCCGTCACCGGTCTGGCCCGGCACGCCCTGCGGCTGCTGGCCCGTGAGGGCTTCGGCGGCCCGGCGGTCCTGGAGCGGCTGAACGCGGCGATCCTCGACGAGGGGGCCCGCAGCCGCTTCCTCACCCTGCTCTATGGCGAGCTGTGGCCCCAGGAGAACGGCGGAGCCCTGCTGAAGGTCGTCTGCGCGGGCCATCCCCTGCCGCTCCGGCTGCACCGCGACGGCACGGTGGAGCCCGCCGCGGAACCTCAGCCGCTGCTGGGTGTCATGGACGAACTGGAGCTGTTCGAGCAGGAGGTCACCCTCGACCCGGGCGATGTCCTGCTGTGCGTCACCGACGGGGTCACCGAGCGCCGTGAAGGCAGCCGCATGCTGGGCGACGAGGGCCTCGCCGAAGTCCTCGCGGGCTGCAAGGGTCTGACGGCCGGCGCGGTCGCCGCGCGGGTCCTCAGAGCGGTCGAGCGCTTCGCCGCGGAGCCCGCGTCCGATGACATGGCCATCCTCGCCATGCGTGTCCCGGGTCCGTTCCCGCTCTAGACAAAGAGAAAGGCCCCCGCCGAGTGGCGGGGGCCTTTCTTTTTACTGAGCCCCAATACGGAATCGAACCGTAGACCTTCTCCTTACCATGGAGACGCTCTACCGACTGAGCTATTGGGGCCTTGTTGTCTGGCGCTTGCGCCGTTCAACGAGGTTAATCATACACGGTTCTGACAGTGGCTCGACCCACGCCCGAGGGCGGCCCTCCCTCGGCGCCACAAGGCCGGCCACGCAGGGGCCGGGCGGCTCGGAAGGGGTTCCGGGGAGGGTTGGCAGGGCCTGGCATGGCCTGGGAAAGGGCCGGAAAAAGGGTCCGGAAACGCGAAAGGCCCCGCACCATACGGTGCGGGGCCTTCCCCAAAAATTGTTCGGCGGCGTCCTACTCTCCCACAGGGTCCCCCCTGCAGTACCATCGGCGCTGAAAGGCTTAGCTTCCGGGTTCGGAATGTAACCGGGCGTTTCCCTAACGCTATAACCACCGAAACACTATGAAACAATCAACAAACCAGCAATGGGTTGTTC
The DNA here is from genome assembly GCF_005519465.1 of Streptomyces clavuligerus. NCBI lineage: Bacteria > Bacillati > Actinomycetota > Actinomycetes > Kitasatosporales > Streptomycetaceae > Streptomyces > Streptomyces clavuligerus. The sequence continues at coordinate 1,357,897 of NZ_CP027858.1, forward strand.
GTGGTTTCAGAACCAACACAGTGGACGCGAGCAACTGAGGACAAGCCCTCGGCCTATTAGTACCAGTCAACTCCACCGGTCACCCGGCTTCCATATCTGGCCTATCAACCCAGTCGTCTACTGGGAGCCTTACCCCATCAAGTGGGTGGGAGTCCTCATCTCGAAGCAGGCTTCCCGCTTAGATGCTTTCAGCGGTTATCCCTCCCGAACGTAGCCAACCAGCCATGCCCTTGGCAGGACAACTGGCACACCAGAGGTTCGTCCGTCCCGGTCCTCTCGTACTAGGGACAGCCCTTCTCAAGACTCCTACGCGCACAGCGGATAGGGACCGAACTGTCTCACGACGTTCTAAACCCAGCTCGCGTACCGCTTTAATGGGCGAACAGCCCAACCCTTGGGACCGACTCCAGCCCCAGGATGCGACGAGCCGACATCGAGGTGCCAAACCATCCCGTCGATATGGACTCTTGGGGAAGATCAGCCTGTTATCCCCGGGGTACCTTTTATCCGTTGAGCGACGGCGCTTCCACAAGCCACCGCCGGATCACTAGTCCCGACTTTCGTCCCTGCTCGACCCGTCGGTCTCACAGTCAAGCTCCCTTGTGCACTTACACTCAACACCTGATTGCCAACCAGGCTGAGGGAACCTTTGGGCGCCTCCGTTACTCTTTAGGAGGCAACCGCCCCAGTTAAACTACCCATCAGACACTGTCCCTGATCCGGATCACGGACCCAGGTTAGACATCCAGCACGACCAGAGTGGTATTTCAACAGCGACTCCACGAACACTGGCGTGCCCGTATCACAGTCTCCCACCTATCCTACACAAGCCGAACCGAACACCAATATCAAACTGTAGTAAAGGTCCCGGGGTCTTTCCGTCCTGCTGCGCGAAACGAGCATCTTTACTCGTAGTGCAATTTCACCGGGCCTATGGTTGAGACAGTCGAGAAGTCGTTACGCCATTCGTGCAGGTCGGAACTTACCCGACAAGGAATTTCGCTACCTTAGGATGGTTATAGTTACCACCGCCGTTTACTGGCGCTTAAGTTCTCAGCTTCGCCAGAACGAATCCTGGCTAACCGGTCCCCTTAACGTTCCAGCACCGGGCAGGCGTCAGTCCGTATACATCGCCTTACGGCTTCGCACGGACCTGTGTTTTTAGTAAACAGTCGCTTCTCGCTGGTCTCTGCGGCCACACCCAGCTCACCAAGCATGTTGGATCACCAGACATGGCCCCCCTTCTCCCGAAGTTACGGGGGCATTTTGCCGAGTTCCTTAACCATAGTTCACCCGAACGCCTCGGTATTCTCTACCTGACCACCTGAGTCGGTTTAGGGTACGGGCCGCCATGAAACTCGCTAGAGGCTTTTCTCGACAGCATAGGATCATCCACTTCACCACAATCGGCTCGGCATCAGGTCTCAGCCTTAATGTGTGACGGATTTGCCTATCACACGGCCTACACCCTTACCCCGGGACAACCACCGCCCGGGCTGGACTACCTTCCTGCGTCACCCCATCGCTTACCTACTACCACCTCGGGTCGTCGGCTCCACCACTCCCCCTCACTCCGAAGAGATCAAGGGCGGCTTCACGGACTTAGCATCAGAGGATTCGATATTGGGCGTTTCAAAGCGGGTACCGGAATATCAACCGGTTGTCCATCGACTACGCCTGTCGGCCTCGCCTTAGGTCCCGACTTACCCTGGGCAGATCAGCTTGACCCAGGAACCCTTAGTCAATCGGCGCACACGTTTCCCACGTGTGTATCGCTACTCATGCCTGCATTCTCACTCGTGAACCGTCCACCACTGCCTTCCGGCGCGGCTTCACCCGGCACACGACGCTCCCCTACCCAACCCAGCACCCGTTGGGGCTATCTGCTGGATTGACACGACTTCGGCGGTACGCTTGAGCCCCGCTACATTGTCGGCGCGGAATCACTTGACCAGTGAGCTATTACGCACTCTTTCAAGGGTGGCTGCTTCTAAGCCAACCTCCTGGTTGTCTCTGCGACTCCACATCCTTTCCCACTTAGCGTACGCTTAGGGGCCTTAGTCGATGCTCTGGGCTGTTTCCCTCTCGACCATGGAGCTTATCCCCCACAGTCTCACTGCCGCGCTCTCACTTACCGGCATTCGGAGTTTGGCTAAGGTCAGTAACCCGGTAGGGCCCATCGCCTATCCAGTGCTCTACCTCCGGCAAGAAACACACGACGCTGCACCTAAATGCATTTCGGGGAGAACCAGCTATCACGGAGTTTGATTGGCCTTTCACCCCTAACCACAGGTCATCCCCCAGGTTTTCAACCCTGGTGGGTTCGGTCCTCCACGACCTCTTACAGCCGCTTCAACCTGCCCATGGCTAGATCACTCCGCTTCGGGTCTTGAGCGCGCTACTGAATCGCCCTGTTCGGACTCGCTTTCGCTACGGCTTCCCCACACGGGTTAACCTCGCAACACACCGCAAACTCGCAGGCTCATTCTTCAAAAGGCACGCAGTCACGAGGATACGAGTAAACTCGCATCCCGACGCTCCCACGGCTTGTAGGCACACGGTTTCAGGTACTATTTCACTCCGCTCCCGCGGTACTTTTCACCATTCCCTCACGGTACTATCCGCTATCGGTCACCAGGGAATATTTAGGCTTAACGGGTGGTCCCGCCAGATTCACACGGGATTTCTCGGGCCCCGTGCTACTTGGGTGTCTCTCAAACAAGCCGCCACAATTTCAGCTACGGGGGTCTTACCCTCTACGCCGGGCCTTTCGCATGCCCTTCGCCTATCATGACGGTTTCTTACTTGTCTCACAGTCGGCAGACTGTGAAAGAGAGATCCCACAACCCCGCATGCGCAACCCCTGCCGGGTATCACACACATACGGTTTGGCCTCATCCGGTTTCGCTCGCCACTACTCCCGGAATCACGGTTGTTTTCTCTTCCTGAGGGTACTGAGATGTTTCACTTCCCCTCGTTCCCTCCACACTGCCTATGTGTTCAGCAGTAGGTGACAGCCCATGACGACTGCCGGGTTTCCCCATTCGGAAACCCCCGGATCAAAGCCTGGTTGACGACTCCCCGGGGACTATCGTGGCCTCCCACGTCCTTCATCGGTTCCTGGTGCCAAGGCATCCACCGTGCGCCCTTAAAAACTTGGCCACAGATGCTCGCGTCCACTGTGCAGTTCTCAAACAACGACCAACCACCCGCCACCCCACCACACGACATGGTGAGTTCACCGGGGCCGGCAACCGAAGACACTGGCAGAAGCCCGTGCCCTCAGACACCCAACAGCGCGCCCGGCCCAGCAGACCCCACCCCATCCACGTTCCACGCCGAAGCAGTACTAGTGAAAGAAGCAGACCCTACTGTGCCGAATAGTCAACGTTCCACCCATGAGCAACCGTGCGAGACATTCGCTCGCATCCGGCCATGTGCTCCTTAGAAAGGAGGTGATCCAGCCGCACCTTCCGGTACGGCTACCTTGTTACGACTTCGTCCCAATCGCCAGTCCCACCTTCGACAGCTCCCTCCCACAAGGGGTTGGGCCACCGGCTTCGGGTGTTACCGACTTTCGTGACGTGACGGGCGGTGTGTACAAGGCCCGGGAACGTATTCACCGCAGCAATGCTGATCTGCGATTACTAGCAACTCCGACTTCATGGGGTCGAGTTGCAGACCCCAATCCGAACTGAGACCGGCTTTTTGAGATTCGCTCCACCTCACGGTTTCGCAGCTCTTTGTACCGGCCATTGTAGCACGTGTGCAGCCCAAGACATAAGGGGCATGATGACTTGACGTCGTCCCCACCTTCCTCCGAGTTGACCCCGGCGGTCTCCTGTGAGTCCCCATCACCCCGAAGGGCATGCTGGCAACACAGGACAAGGGTTGCGCTCGTTGCGGGACTTAACCCAACATCTCACGACACGAGCTGACGACAGCCATGCACCACCTGTACACCGACCACAAGGGGGGCACTATCTCTAATGCTTTCCGGTGTATGTCAAGCCTTGGTAAGGTTCTTCGCGTTGCGTCGAATTAAGCCACATGCTCCGCTGCTTGTGCGGGCCCCCGTCAATTCCTTTGAGTTTTAGCCTTGCGGCCGTACTCCCCAGGCGGGGAACTTAATGCGTTAGCTGCGGCACCGACGACGTGGAATGTCGCCAACACCTAGTTCCCAACGTTTACGGCGTGGACTACCAGGGTATCTAATCCTGTTCGCTCCCCACGCTTTCGCTCCTCAGCGTCAGTAATGGCCCAGAGATCCGCCTTCGCCACCGGTGTTCCTCCTGATATCTGCGCATTTCACCGCTACACCAGGAATTCCGATCTCCCCTACCACACTCTAGCCTGCCCGTATCGAATGCAGACCCGGGGTTAAGCCCCGGGCTTTCACACCCGACGTGACAAGCCGCCTACGAGCTCTTTACGCCCAATAATTCCGGACAACGCTTGCGCCCTACGTATTACCGCGGCTGCTGGCACGTAGTTAGCCGGCGCTTCTTCTGCAGGTACCGTCACTCTCGCTTCTTCCCTGCTGAAAGAGGTTTACAACCCGAAGGCCGTCATCCCTCACGCGGCGTCGCTGCATCAGGCTTTCGCCCATTGTGCAATATTCCCCACTGCTGCCTCCCGTAGGAGTCTGGGCCGTGTCTCAGTCCCAGTGTGGCCGGTCGCCCTCTCAGGCCGGCTACCCGTCGTCGCCTTGGTAGGCCATCACCCCACCAACAAGCTGATAGGCCGCGGGCTCATCCTGCACCGCCGGAGCTTTCAACCCAGAGGCATGCGCCCCCGGGTGGTATCCGGTATTAGACCCCGTTTCCAGGGCTTGTCCCAGAGTGCAGGGCAGATTGCCCACGTGTTACTCACCCGTTCGCCACTAATCCCCCACCGAAGCGGGTTCATCGTTCGACTTGCATGTGTTAAGCACGCCGCCAGCGTTCGTCCTGAGCCAGGATCAAACTCTCCGTGAATGCTTCCAGGTAATCCTGGTCGACACACACGGGAGCGGAACCAGGAGCAAGGAATAATCACTCCCGGTCCACAGCGTCCTCGCTGTGTGCGCCCCCGCCACCCCACGCAATGGGGATGAAACGGAGGACTTTTTCAAAGGAACCTCATCCCGGAGCAGAAGCTCCCGGACGGGGTATCAACATATCTGGCGTTGACTTTTGGCACGCTGTTGAGTTCTCAAGGAACGGACGCTTCCTTCAGGCCCTTTTCACCAGGCCCTCCGGGCAGTTTCCCTTCGGTCTTTCTTGCCTTTCGGCGTTTCCAACTCTACCAGATCCTTTTCCCGCCCCCCGGTCTCCCGGGATTCGGACCTTCAGATCCAGCGGCCAGTTGGACCGGCCTTTCGCCTTTCGGCTGCTCCGACCTTATCAGAGATTCTGAGTCGGAATTTCCCGCCCGTTTGGTTCACCGTGATCCGACACATGAATGTGTGGGGTTCCCCCTGGGCGGAGCCGTAAACCTACTGCGCCGAGCGCCCGGATGCAAATCGAGGCGCTCGGCACAGAGAAGGACCACGTCAGACCGGTTGCGGCGAGGTCAGACCTCGACCACGACCGGAAGGATCATGGGGCGGCGGCGATAGGTGTCGGACACCCACTTGCCCACCGTGCGGCGGATGAGCTGCTGGAGCTGGTGGGGCTCCGCGACCCCGTCTGCCGCCGACTTGGCGAGGGCTTCCTCGACCTTGGGCAGCACCCCGCCGAAGTTGGAGTCGTCGATACCGGAGCCCCGGGCCTGGAGATGGGGACCGCCGACGATCTTGCCCGTGGTGGAGTCGACCACGACGAAGATCGAGATGATGCCCTCGTCGCCGAGGATGCGCCGGTCCTTGAGGGATGCCTCGGTGACATCGCCGACCGAGAGGCCGTCGACGTAGACATAGCCCGCCTGGACCTTGCCGACGATACGGGCCCTGCCGTCCACCAGATCGACCACGACACCGTCCTCGGCGATGACGATGTGGTCCTTCGGGACCCCTGTCAACGCTCCCAGCTCGGCGTTCGCGCGCAGATGGCGCCATTCGCCGTGCACCGGCATCAGGTTCTTCGGCTTGCAGATGTTGTAGAAGTACAGCAGCTCGCCGGCCGAGGCGTGGCCCGAGACATGGACCTTGGCGTTGCCCTTGTGCACCACGTTGGCGCCCCAGCGGGTCAGCCCGTTGATCACCCGGTAGACCGCGTTCTCGTTCCCTGGGATGAGGGACGAGGCCAGGATGACCGTGTCACCCGGGACGATGCGGATCTGGTGGTCGCGGTTGGCCATCCGGGAGAGCGCGGCCATCGGCTCGCCCTGGGACCCCGTGCAGACGAGCACCACTTCGTGGTCCGGCAGGTCGTCGAGGGTCTTGACGTCCACGACGAGCCCGGCGGGGACCCGGAGGTAGCCGAGGTCGCGGGCGATGCCCATGTTGCGGACCATGGAACGGCCGACGAAGGCCACCCGGCGTCCGTACTCATGAGCGGCGTCGAGGATCTGCTGGATGCGGTGGACATGGCTCGCGAAGCTCGCCACGATGATCCGCTTCTGGGCGTTCGCGAAGACCTGGCGGAGCACGTTCGAGATATCGCGCTCCGGCGGGACGAAGCCGGGGACCTCGGCATTGGTCGAGTCGGAGAGCAGCAGGTCGATGCCCTCCTCGCTGAGGCGGGCGAAGGCGTGGAGGTCGGTCAGCCGGCCGTCGAGCGGGAGCTGGTCCATCTTGAAGTCGCCGGTGTGGACCGCCATGCCCGCGGGGGTGCGGATGGCGACGGCCAGGGCGTCCGGGATGGAGTGGTTGACCGCGATGAACTCGCAGTCGAAGGGGCCGATCCGCTCACGGTTCCCCTCCGCGACCTCCAGGGTGTACGGGCGGATGCGGTGCTCCTGGAGCTTCGCCTCGATGAGGGCGAGCGTCAGCTTGGAGCCGATCAGCGGGATGTCGGGCTTCAGCCGGAGCAGATAGGGGACACCGCCGATGTGGTCCTCGTGACCGTGGGTGAGGACGATGCCTTCGACATCGTCCAGCCGGTCCCGGATGGTGGTGAAGTCCGGAAGGATCAGGTCGATTCCGGGCTGCTCGTCCTCGGGGAAGAGGACTCCGCAGTCGACGATGAGCAGACGGCCGTCGTATTCGAAGACCGTCATGTTTCGGCCGATCTCTCCGAGACCGCCGAGCGGGGTGACGCGCAGGCCGCCCTTGCGCAGCTTCGGCGGGGCGCCGAGTTCTGGATGCGGATGACTCAAAAGACTCTCCTCACCACGTACGCCACGTGCCGCTGGGGCACGTGGCGTACGTGACATTCGTGCACTTGCTGGGGGGGTTCCCTGTCCGGCCGTCCTCCGGTGGACAGGGTCAGGTATTCAGTTCGCCGAACTTCCGATCGACTTTCAATTGTCTATTCAGTTGTGAAGTCTGTGGTCAGAGCTGCACTCCGCCTGCGGCGAGGTCGGCGCGGAGCCGGTCCGTCTCCTCGGGGGACAGCTCGGTCAGGGGCAGCCGGACGGGACCGGACGGCAGGCCCTGGAGGGCGAGGGCGGCCTTGGTCGTCATGACGCCCTGGGTGCGGAACATCCCGGTGTAGACGGGCAGCAGCCGCTGGTGGATCTCCGTGGCCTTGCGGACGTCGCCGCCGAGGTGGGCGTCGAGCAGGGCGCGCAGCTCCGGGGAGGCGACATGGCCGACGACGGAGACGAAGCCGACGGCGCCGATGGAGAGCAGCGGGAGGTTGAGCATGTCGTCGCCGGAGTACCAGGCGAGGCCGCTGCGGGCGATGGCCCAGCCGGCCCGGCCGAGGTCGCCCTTGGCGTCCTTGTTGGCGACGATGCGGGGGTGCTCGGCGAGGCGGACGAGGGTTTCGGTGTCGATGGGGACACCGCTGCGGCCGGGGATGTCGTAGAGCATCACGGGCAGCCCGGTGGCGTCGGCGACGGCCGTGAAGTGGCGGCGCAGGCCCTCTTGCGGGGGCTTGTTGTAGTACGGGGTGACGACGAGCAGGCCGTGCGCGCCAGCGCGTTCGGCGGCGCGGGCCAGCTCGATGCTGTGGCGGGTGTCGTTGGTCCCGACGCCGGCGACGATATGGGCCCGGTCTCCGACGGCCTCCAGGACGGCCCGGACGAGCCGGTCTTTCTCCGCGTCGCTGGTGGTCGGGGACTCGCCGGTGGTGCCGTTGACGATCAGGCCGTCGTTTCCGGCGTCGACGAGGTGGGTGGCGAGGCGCTGCGCGCCGTCGAGATCAAGCGCGCCGTCCGCCGTGAAGGGGGTGACCATCGCGGTGAGAAGCCGCCCGAACGGGGTCTGCGGGGTGGAGATCGGAGCCATGGGTTACACGCTACTCGTTGCTCAGCACGCTGTGCCCCCTCCCGGACGTGACGTACGTCGTGGGATGAGCGGGATGCGGAGCCCGGCACTGCCTGCTCGGGGGTTCAAGCAGTGCCGGGTCCGTCTGATCAGCCTAGATGAACTTCATGAAATACCGCAATGCGGACACTTATCGTGCAATTCCACCCTTTGCTACGAGAAGGCCGCCGGGCAGCGTCAGGGGGCGATACGGCCGTTCGCGTTGAACGCGGCGTAGGTGAGCGGCATGAGCCGGGCCCACTCCCGCTCCATCTTCTCCCCGACCATCTCGATCTCCCGCTGCGGGAAGGACGGCACCTTGGCCTGCTCGTGCTGGGTGCGCAGGCCGAGGAAGTGCATCAGCGAGCGGGCGTTGCAGGTCGCGTACATGGAGGAGAAGAGTCCGACGGGAAGGACCGAGCGGGCCACCTCGCGGGCGATGCCCGCGGCCAGCATCTCCTGGTAGGTCTCGTACGAGCGCCGATAGGAGTCGATCATGGCGTCGGAGACGACCTTGTGCTGCTCCGGGCTGCCGTCGACGAAGACGTACTTGCCGGGGCGGCCCTCCTGGACCAGCTTGCGGTCCTGGCCGGGAACGTAGAACACCGGTTCGAGCTCCCGGTAGCGGCCCGACTCCTCGTTGTAGGACCAGCCCACGCGGTGCCGCATGAACTCACGGAAGACAAGGATCGGGGCGCTGATGAAGAACGTCATCGAGTTGTGCTCGAAGGGGCTGCCGTGGCGGTCCCGCATCAGATAGTTGATCAGGCCCTTGGAGCGCTCGGGGTCCTTCTGGAGCTCTTCGAGGGACTGCTCACCCGCGGTGGAGACCCGGGCCGCCCACAGCACGTCGCTGTCCGCCGCGGTGTGCTTCACCAGCTCGACGGTGACATCGCTGCGGAAACTGGGCGTCACGGTCTGGGCGGGGGTGTCGGTCACCGGGTGGGTCCTTCCAACGGCTGAGCGGGCGCGGACCACTCTAGTCCACCCCTCAGGTCTGCTCCCCTTCCTCCCTGACCCTCCCCTCTCGGCCATTTCTGTCCTGTTTCGACTGGTTCCACGGAATGCGGCACCAAAACAGCCTTCCGTGCGTCTGTACGAGTAACGAAGTCCCGCATCCGAAGGAGAGTGCCCCGATGTCCCGCCGGCGAGAAGCCGTTCCGTTCGCGTTCGTCGCTCACGCGGAGGCCGACAGCTTCGACAGCAATGTCGCCCCGCCGCCACGGGTGCGGGCGACGCCGTCCCAGCTCGCCGCCCGTACGCTGGTCGGCCTCACCGTCACCGCGGGGCTGGTCGGGGCGCTGCTGTTCGGGCTGCCCGCCATGGAGTCCGGCCAGGCGCCGGACCGGGGTGGCCAGTCCGAGGCGACCGAGCGTCGCTGAACTCGTACGGCCCCCCTGGGGTGGTCGCCCGATATATGCATCGGTAGCCTCACCCGTCACAGCAACCGATCGAGTGTGCTGGTGAGTGAGGATCAGTCGTGCCCCTGCCCTTTCTGACGGCCGACCGTACGTTTGACGCGGACGACGCGAACGACACGAACACAGACGGCGTCGCCCTGCCCTTCGACGACCACGACCAGTGGCGCCGTCCGTACCGCCCGGGTCCCTGGCGGGTGGGGGCGAGCGCGGTCCTGCTGCTGCTCGCCTCGTTCGTCCTGCTCGCCGCGGTGATCACCGCTGTCGCCGGGGCGTTCTCGGGGGCCGTGGTCTGCGCGGTCTTCGCCCTGACCCTGATCGCCCTCGCCCTGCGGCTGCTGCGGGCGGGCGTCTGGGTGAGCCGCCACGGTCTGCGCCGGGTCGCGCTGCTCTCCACGTCGACGGTGCCCTGGGGCCGGATCTCCGCCGTGCGGACCGCTCAGCAGCCGGTGCGGTGGCTGGGGCTGCCGCGTACGGTGCAGGGCCAGGCGCTGCTGCTCGTACGGCAGGGCAAGAGCGAGCCGCTGCCGCTGCTGACCGACCACAACGGGGACTTCCTGGGCCGGGTGGAAGCCTTCGACCGGGCCACGGACACCCTGGAGGCATGGGCCTCGGAGTACCGGACCCCCTGACCCTTCCCGGCCGGACCGGCCGCCCGCGGCGACACCCCCGGTCCCGGGCCTTCGTACCTCGTGTACGGGCCCGGGACCGGGGGCGTCGTCGTCAGCGGGCGCTCTCGCGGAGAGTGATCGCGCGCTGCATCGCCTTGCGGGCCCTGGGGGTGTCGCGGGCGTCGTGGTAGGCGACCGCCAGCCGGAACCAGCAGCGCCAGTCGTCCGGCGACCGCTCGGTCTCGGCGCGCCGCAGGGCGAAGACCCGGTCGGCGGCGTCCCGGTCGATCCGTCCGCCGGGGGTGCGGGCGAGATCGTCGACCGGCAGCCCGCCCTCGGCCTCCAGCTCGGCGGCGAGCCGGTTGGCCCTGGTGACGAACTGGGTGTTCTTCCAGAGGAACCAGATACCGATGACCGGCAGGATCAGCACCGCGACACCGAAGGTGACCGTGAGCGGGGTGGCCTGCTGGAGGAGCATCACACCACGGCTGCCGACCAGGACGAAGTAGACGACGAGGACGGCGGCCGTGATCAGATAGGTGATTTTCGCGCGCATGCGATCAGCCCAGGTCGAGGAAGTGTTCCAGGCCGAAGGTGAGGCCCGGGGTGTGCACCACACGGCGGACGCCCAGCAGCACGCCGGGCATGAAGCTGCTGTGGTGCAGGGAGTCGTGGCGGATGGTGAGGGTCTCGCCCTCACCGCCGAGCAGGACCTCCTGATGGGCGAGGAGGCCGCGCAGCCGTACCGAGTGCACCGGCACCCCGTCGACGTCCGCGCCACGGGCACCGTCCAGGGCGGTGACCGTGGCGTCGGGCTGGGGCGGGCTGCCCGCCGCGGCCCGGGCTGCGGCGATGAGCTGGGCGGTACGGGTCGCCGTGCCGCTGGGCGCGTCGGCCTTGTTCGGGTGGTGCAGCTCCACCACCTCGACCGACTCGAACCAGCGGGCCGCCTGCTGGGCGAAGGCCATGGTCAGGACGGCGCCGATGGAGAAGTTCGGAGCGATGAGCACACCGGTGCCCGGGGCGGCGTCCAGTGCGGTCCCCAGCCGCGCGAGGCGGTCGTCGGTCCAGCCGGTGGTGCCGACGACGGCGTGGATTCCCTGGCCCACGCAGTACTCCAGGTTGGCCATGACCGAGTCGGGGTGGGTCAGCTCCACGACGACCTGGGCCCCGGACTCGGCCAGCGTCTCCAGCCGGTCGCCCCGGCCGAGGGCGGCGACCAGTTCCAGGTCGTCCGCGGCCGAGACGGCCCGTACCGCCTCGGAGCCGATACGGCCCTTGGCGCCGATGACCGCCACGCGCAACTTGCTCATCAGTTCTTCCTCAGTCCTCGGTGCTCTGCGCTCTGTACGCACTCACGGTGCTCAGTGCCTGTCGGGAACTCTCAGGAGGGACGCCCGGGACGTCAGGAGACCGTCTCGTGCAGCCGTTCCGCCTGGCGGTCCTTGAGCGGGCCGATCACCGCGAGCGAGGGTCGGCGGCCGAGGACTTCCGCCGCGACCTCCCGTACCTCGTCGGGGGTGACGGCCGCTATCCGGGTCAGCATGTCGTCCACGGACATCTGCGCGCCCCAGCACAGCTCGCTCTTGCCGATACGGTTCATCAGCGCGCCGGTGTCCTCCAGGCCGAGCACCGTGGAGCCCGAGAGCTGTCCGATGGCGCGGCCGATCTCGTCGTCGTCGAGACCGTGGGAGGCGACGCGGTCCAGTTCGTCCCGGCAGATCTTGAGCACATCGTGGACCTGGCTGGGACGGCAGCCCGCGTAGACGCCGAAGAGTCCGCAGTCGGCGAAGCCCGAGGTGTACGAGTACACGCTGTAGGCCAGCCCGCGCTTCTCGCGGACCTCCTGGAAGAGCCGGGAGGACATGCCCCCGCCGAGCGCGGTGTTCAGCACGCCGAGCGCCCAGCGGCGGTCGTCGGTGCGGGCGAGGCCCGGCATGCCGAGGACCACATGGGCCTGCTCGGTCCTGCGGTCGATCAGCTCGACCCGGCCCGCGGTGCGCACGGCGCGCTGCCCGTCGCGGGGCGCCAGCGGGACGGCGTCGACGCGGTCGAGGGCACCGGCCCGCTCGAAGGCGCGGCGGACCTGGCGGACGACGGTCGCGTGGTCCACGTTGCCCGCCGCGGCCACGACCAGATGGGTCGGGTCGTAGTGCTTGCGGTAGAAGCGGCGGACGCGATCGGCGGTGAGGGCGTTGACCGTGTCGACGGTGCCGAGGACCGGCCGGCCCAGCGGGGTGTCGCCGAACATGGTGTGCGCGAACAGGTCGTGCACACAGTCACCGGGGTCGTCCTCGGTCATGGCGATCTCTTCGAGGATCACCCCGCGCTCGGCGTCCACGTCCTCCTGGAGGATCAGCGAACCGGTGAGCATGTCGCAGACCACGTCGATCGCCAGCGGCAGATCGGTGTCGAGCACCCGGGCGTAGTAGCACGTGTACTCCTTCGCCGTGAAGGCGTTCATCTCCCCGCCGACCGCGTCGATCGCGGAGGAGATGTCGAGGGCCGAGCGGCGCTCGGTGCCCTTGAAGAGGAGGTGCTCCAGATAGTGCGTGGCGCCGTTGAGGGACGGCGTCTCGTCCCGGGAGCCGACGTGGGCCCAGATGCCGAAGGTGGCGGAGCGTACGGACGGCAGGGTCTCGGTGACCACCCGCAGCCCACCGGGGAGGGTGGTGCGGCGGACGGTACCGATGCCGTCCTCGCCCTTGAGAAGGGTTTGGGTACGGGCGACGGCCCGCGCCTGGGAAGAGGCGCGGGCCGTCGCACGGGAACTACGCGACGTCACTTGTCGGTGTCGTCCTTCTTGTCGGCATCGGCGTCCTCGCCCTCGACCACGGGGATCAGGGAGAGCTTGCCGCGGGAGTCGATCTCGGCGATCTCGACCTGGACCTTGGCGCCCACACCGAGCACGTCCTCGACGTTCTCCACCCGCTTGCCACCGGCCAGCTTGCGGATCTGCGAGATGTGCAGCAGACCGTCCTTGCCCGGGAGCAGGGAGACGAACGCGCCGAACGTGGTGGTCTTGACGACCGTGCCCAGGTAGCGCTCGCCGACCTCCGGCATCGTCGGGTTGGCGATGCCGTTGATCGTGGCGCGGGCGGCCTCGGCGGCCGGTCCGTCGGCGGCACCGATGTAGATCGTGCCGTCGTCCTCGATCGTGATCTCGGCGCCGGTGTCCTCCTGGATCTGGTTGATCATCTTGCCCTTGGGGCCGATGACCTCACCGATCTTGTCCACGGGGATCTTGACGGTGATGATCCGCGGGGCGTTCGGGGACATCTCGTCCGGCGTATCGATCGCTTCCATCATCACGTCGAGGATGTGGAGGCGGGCGTCGCGGGCCTGCTTGAGGGCCGCGGCCAGGACGGAGGCCGGGATGCCGTCCAGCTTGGTGTCGAGCTGGAGGGCGGTCACGAACTCCTTGGTACCGGCGACCTTGAAGTCCATGTCGCCGAAGGCGTCCTCCGCACCGAGGATGTCGGTGAGGGCGACGTAGTGCGTCTTGCCGTCGATCTCCTGGGAGATCAGCCCCATGGCGATACCGGCGACGGGGGCCTTCAGCGGCACACCGGCGTTCAGCAGCGACATGGTGGAGGCGCAGACCGAGCCCATGGAGGTGGAGCCGTTGGAGCCCAGCGCCTCGGAGACCTGGCGGATCGCGTAGGGGAACTCCTCGCGCGACGGCAGCACCGGCACGATGGCGCGCTCGGCGAGGGCGCCGTGGCCGATCTCACGGCGCTTGGGGGAGCCGACGCGGCCCGTCTCACCGACGGAGTACGGCGGGAAGTTGTAGTTGTGCATGTAGCGCTTGCGCGTCACCGGGGAGAGGGTGTCGAGCTGCTGCTCCATGCGGAGCATGTTGAGGGTGGTGACGCCCAGGATCTGGGTCTCGCCACGCTCGAACAGCGCGGAGCCGTGCACCCGCGGGATCGCCTCGACCTCGGCGGCCAGCGTACGGATGTCCGTGACGCCGCGGCCGTCGATGCGGACCTTGTCCTTGATGACGCGCTCGCGCACCAGGGCCTTGGTCAGCGAGCGGTAGGCGGCGGAGATCTCCTTCTCGCGGCCCTCGAAGGCCGGGAGCAGCTTCTCGGCGGCCAGCTCCTTGACGCGGTCCAGCTCGGTCTCGCGGTCCTGCTTGCCCGCGATGGTGAGGGCCTGCGCCAGCTCGCCCTTGACGGCGGCGGTCAGGGCCTCGTACACGTCGTCCTGGTACTCCAGGAAGACCGGGAACTCGCCCTCGGGCTTGGCGGCCTTGGCGGCGAGGTCGGACTGGGCCTTGCAGAGCACCTTGATGAAGGGCTTCGCGGCTTCCAGACCGGCGGCGACGACCTCCTCGGTGGGGGCCTCGGCGCCGTCCTTGACCAGCTGGACGGTCTTCTCGGTGGCCTCCGCCTCGACCATCATGATCGCGACGTCGCCGTCCTCCAGGACACGGCCGGCGACGACCATGTCGAAGACGGCGTCCTCCAGCTCGGTGTGGGTCGGGAAGGCGACCCACTGGCCCTTGATCAGGGCCACCCGGGTGCCGCCGATCGGGCCGGAGAAGGGCAGGCCCGCGAGCTGGGTGGAGCAGGAGGCGGCGTTGATGGCGACCACGTCGTACAGGTGGTCGGGGTTGAGCGCCATGATCGTCTCGACGATCTGGATCTCGTTGCGCAGGCCCTTCTTGAACGAGGGGCGCAGCGGCCGGTCGATCAGCCGGCAGGTGAGGATGGCGTCCTCGGAGGGACGGCCCTCACGGCGGAAGAAGGAGCCGGGGATCTTCCCGGCGGCGTACATCCGCTCCTCGACGTCGACCGTGAGGGGGAAGAAGTCCAGCTGGTCCTTGGGCTTCTTGGAGGCGGTGGTGGCCGACAGCACCATGGTGTCGTCGTCCAGGTAGGCCACGGCGGAACCGGCGGCCTGCTTGGCGAGGCGGCCCGTCTCGAAGCGGATGGTGCGGGTGCCGAAGGAGCCGTTGTCAATGACGGCCTCGGCGTAGTGGGTCTCGTTCTCCACTAGCGTTTTCTCCGTTACGTTGCGTCTTTATGTCCCCGGCGCCCGTGTGGCGGGGGACCGGCGGAGAAGCTCTCGAACTGGGCCGGTCTTCGATCGAAGCACCCGGGGCTGTGCACTCCGGGGGCCACTACCGAGGACCGGCGGTGAGTCGGCTTCTCGGGTCAGGTCTGTCGTTTTGCGGTGGTGCGTTGTGCGACCAGACTAAATGGCGTCCGGCCGCCCGCGCACGTACAGCGGGTCAGGCGCGTACAGCGGGTACGTCCTGACGGGCGTCCCACCGGCCCGTCACCCGGTTGCCGCCCCGCAGTGGCGGCAACAGCAAAGGAGCGGTCCCCGGGGGTGGGAACCGCTCCCTTCACGGCGTCTTACTTGGCGCCGCCGGCCGCACCGCGGCGGATGCCGAGGCGGTCGACCAGCGCACGGAAGCGCTGGATGTCCTTCTTGGCCAGGTACTGCAGCAGGCGGCGGCGCTGGCCGACCAGGATCAGCAGACCACGGCGGGAGTGGTGGTCGTGCTTGTGGGTCTTGAGGTGCTCGGTCAGGTCCGAGATGCGGCGGGAGAGCATCGCGACCTGGACCTCGGGGGAGCCGGTGTCGCCCTCCTTGGTGCCGAACTCGGCCATGATCTGCTTCTTGGTGGCGGCGTCGAGAGACACGGGTACTCCTCTTGAGTGTTCGAAGCGCCTGCGAGTGCCCCTGGTCTTGGTCTCAGGTGGCTTCCGTGACTCGGAGGCGAAGGTCCGATGGGCGCAGCTCCCAGGCATCCGGGAGCGCGTACACAAACGGCCGTCACACAGCGTACCAGCCCCGGTCGCCGTGTCCGGTCGCGGGCCGGGCGCCGGGCACGGAGCGCCGCGGGGCACGCACGGTGTGTCGCGGGGCCTGGCCCCGGTCAGGAGGTGGTGGCGCGGATGGCGTGGTAGACGTCGAAGACGGCGAGGGCGAGCGGGATCAGGGTGAGCAGGACACAGGTCTCGGCGATCTCCAGGAAGCGGCCCCAGAACGGGGTGACGCCGGTGCGCGGGACGATCAGCCCGATGGCGGTGATCAGCGCGGCGACCCCGGCGACGGCGGCGGCGAGCCAGACCGTCCGCAGGTCGAGGGCGGTGCCGTCGCCCCGCAGGGCCTCGCGCAGCAGTGCGGCGGGCGGTTCCGTGCCGACGCCGAGGCCGAGCAGGACCAGGGAGGCGAGGCCCGCGGCGAGGGCGCAGGCGACCTGGGCGGTGTAGCGGAAGAGATGGGCCCGCATGAGCATGGCGACGCCGGTGGCGAGGGCGAGGAGCCGGGCCCAGCCGTTGTCCGAGAAGCCGAGGACGGCGGCGGAGCCGACGGCGAGCAGGGCGCAGCCGCCGACCAGGCCGATGAGCAGTTCATGGCCGCGGCGGGCCCGGGCGGCGATCCGTACGGCGTCGACGGGGCCCTGCGGCCCGGTGTCGCCGTCGTGGCCGCTGACGAGGGCGGTGCGGGGCGGGTCGAAGCCGATGGGGAGCCGGGCGACGCGGGTGGCGAGCCCGGGGAGGAAGGCGAGTGCGCCCACGGCGAGGGGGGCGCAGAGGGCGGCGGTCTCGACGGGGGCCAGCCCGTACAGGAGTGCGGCGAAGGCGGCCGACGCGCCGACGGCGGAGGCGAGGACGAAGGCGACGAAGGGGCTGTCGCCGCCGGGCGAGACCAGGGTGAGGATCACCGCGGCCACCAGGACGGCGGCGCAGGCGAGGAGGAAGTGGAGGCGTCCGGCGCCCTGGCCGTCGGCGGGCGGCAGCAGTCCGGAGCCCGCGACGGCGGCGTTGGCCAGGGCTCCGGTCCCGAGGGCGACGGCGGAGCCCCGGTCGTCGTAGACGCGGGCGCGGACACAGGCGACCGCGAGCAGGAGTACGGCGGCGACGGCGGCGAGGACGCCGGGGAGGCCGTGGGTGTCGTGGCGGGGCGCGGAGGACCACAGGACGAAGGCGAGGAGGAGCAGGAGGACGGAGCCGCCGAAGAGCGCCGCCCCGCGGGTGAGGTCCTCGTTCCACAGGCCGCGGTCGCGGACGACGGCGGTGGCGACGGCGTCGGTGACGTCGTCGAAGACGGCGGGCGGGAGGGATTCGGCGAAGGGGCGCAGGGAAAGGAGTTCGCCGTCGAGGATGCGCTGGGCGCCGAGGGAGCGGGCGCCGTCGAGGACGGTGCCGTCGCGGCGGACCAGGTGGTAGCCGACGGGGGCCCCGGGGGCGGGGCTCTGTCCGGACAGCCGCAGGATCTCCGGGTAGAGGTCGGCGACGGCCAGGTCGTCGGGGAGGGCGACGTCGACGCGGCCGTCGGGTGCGACGACGGTGACCCGGCAGAAGCCGGTGGAGCCCATGGGTCCCACGGGGGTGGACGCGGACATCGGGGCCGTGCGGCCGGGGCCGCCGGCCGTTCCTCGCGCTGTCTCTGAGGCCAACCTGCTCACCTGCTGCTTCCCCCTGGTGATCGTGGTGATCGTCCTGCGGCGTGGGGCGGTGCGGTGGCCGGTCCCGGTCCGGGGGGATCGGGGGTTTCGTCCACCCCGCCGATGTCGCCCGCGGCCGTCGGTCCGTTCCCCCCTCGTTCGCCCTCGTTCGCTCTCGTTCGCCCGTTCCCGCGTCGGTCCGTTGCGGCGTCCGGCTGTCGTCCGCCCGTGCCTGCGTCCGTCCCGTCGCCCGCCCGTATATATGCGCGATATATACGTGCATCCATCAGATGTCCGGCGTCCGTACGGTATTCCGGCCGGTGGTCCACCGGTACGGGGTGCCGCTCGGCCGGTACCGGGTGCCGGGTACGGCGTTCGCGCGCTGTCCGTGGTGCCCGTGGTGTCCGTGGTGCGTCCGGCAGCCGGTCGTCCACCCGCGTCGACCGGGGCGCGAACGGGGCGGACCGGACCGGGCCTGTCCGTGTGCGCGCCCGGCGGACATCGCGTCACCCTACCGTCCGTACCGGCGCCGTCGCGCAAGTAATATCCGTCCCCGCGGACGGAATCCGTCGCCACGGGGGCGCCGAAGGGGATTCATCCGTCCGGCGAGATGGGTGAGCCGATGAGTCAGATCGTCGTCAAGCGCCCGCCGCGGGCCCTGCCCGCCGAGGTGCCCGGTGAGCAGTTACGGTTGCAGCCGCCACCCGAACTGCCGCGCGGGCAGCAGGAGGGCGCGCTGATGCAGTTGCTGCCGATGCTGGGCATGGGCGGCTCGGTGGTCTTCTTCTTCCTCACCCCGAACCCCGTGATGCGCATCATGGGCATGATCATGATCGCGTCGACGGTCGCGATGGCCATCGCGATGCTGGTCCGCCACCGCCGGGGCACCCAGGGCGAATTAGCCGATCTGCGCCGGGACTATCTGAAGTACCTGACCCAGACCCGCAAGGGAGTGCTGCGGACCGCGCGGCGCCAGCGGGACTCCGCGTTCTATCTGCACCCGTCGCCCGAGCAGTTGTGGGCACTGGTCGCGGAGGGCGGCCGGCTGTGGGAGCGGCGCGTCGGCGACCCGGACTTCGCCCAGGTGCGGATCGGCCTGGGCAGCCAGCGGCTGGCGACCGAGCTGATCGCGCCCGAGACCGCGCCGGTGGACGAGCTGGAGCCGCTGACGGCGGGCGCGATGCGGCAGTTCCTGGCGACCCACGGGACGGTGGACGGGCTGCCGCTCGCGGTCTCGCTGCGGTCCTTCTACCACCTGACGGTGAGCGGTGACGCGGAGTCGGCGCGCTCCACGGCCCGTTCGCTGCTGGGTTCGCTCGCCGCGCTGCACTCCCCCGAGGATCTGGTGATCGCGGTGGCCGTGCGGCCGGAGACCGCTGAGCACTGGGAGTGGGCGAAGTGGCTGCCGCACACGCAGGCGCCGGGCCCGGGCGACGGCGCGGGCAGCCGCAGGCTCATCACCACCGGGGCCCGGGAGCTGGACGAGCTGCTGGCGGCCCAGTGGGAGGGGCGGCCCCGGTTCCAGGGCGGCGGTCAGCCGCTGCTCGACCGGCCGCATGTGGTGGTCGTCCTGGACGGCCCGCCGGTGCCGGGCGCATCAGCGCTGGCGGCGGCGGAGGGGCTCCAGGGCGTCACGGTCGTGGAGGTGGTGCCGGGGTCGTCCGGGGCCGCCGTCGGTGCGCCCGGCGGTCTGTCGGTCACCGTCACCCCCGGCGCGCTGCGGCTAGAGTCGGGGCACGGGCTGGTGTACGACGGGGTGCCGGACCGGCTGGAACCGGCGGCGGCGGAGGCGCTGGCCCGGCAGCTCGCCCCGCTGCGCATGGGCACCGGCGGGGACGACGGCCAGCCGCTGCTGGCGAATCTGGACTTCACGGATCTGCTGAATCTGGGTGACGCGGCCTCGGTCGACGTGGGCCGCACCTGGCGGGACCGGTCGCGTTCGGAGCGGCTGCGGGTGCCGATCGGGGTGGGTGAGGACGGCACTCCGGTGATGCTGGACCTCAAGGAGGCGGCACAGGACGGCATGGGCCCGCACGGGCTGTGCGTGGGCGCGACCGGCTCCGGCAAGTCGGAGCTGCTGCGGACGCTGGTCCTGGGGCTGGCGGTCACCCACTCCTCCGAGACCTTGAACTTCGTCCTCGCGGACTTCAAGGGCGGTGCGACCTTCGCCGGGATGTCCCGGATGCCGCATGTGGCGGCGGTCATCACCAACCTGGCGGACGATCTGACGCTGGTGGACCGGATGGGCGACTCCATCCGGGGCGAGCTGAACCGGCGCCAGGAGCTGCTGCGGGACGCGGGCAACCACGCCAATGTCCACGACTACGAGAAGGCGCGCGCCGCGGGCGCCCCCTTGCAGCCGATTCCCTCACTGGTGCTGGTCATCGACGAGTTCAGCGAGCTGCTGACCGCGAAGCCCGACTTCATCGAGATGTTCGTGCAGATCGGGCGGATCGGCCGCTCGCTCGGGGTGCATCTGCTGCTGGCGTCGCAGCGTCTGGAGGAGGGCAGGCTGCGCGGTCTTGAGACCTATCTGTCCTACCGGGTGGGGCTGCGCACCTTCTCGGCGGCCGAGTCGCGTGCCGCGCTGGGGGTGCCCGACGCGTACGCCCTGCCGAATGTGCCGGGTTCGGGCTATCTCGCGTACGGCACCGACGAGATGGTCCGCTTCAAGGCCGCGTATGTCTCCGGCGCGTACCGTTCCGAGGCGCACCGGGCGGTTCCGGACGGGCCGCTGCCGGTGGACCGCAGGCCGGTGGAGTTCACGGCGGCACCGGTTCCGGTGGTGTACGCGCGGCCCGCGGCGGGTCCCCTCGTGCCGGAGGCGCGTTCCGGCGGGGACGACGCGCTCGCGGACTCCGTCCTGGACGTCGTCGTCCGGCGGCTGGAGGGGCGTGGGGCGGAGGCCCATCAGGTCTGGCTGCCGCCGCTGGACAGTCCGCCCGCGCTGGACGAGCTGCTGCCGGGGCCGGCCCCCGTGGACGGCCGGGGGCTGACCGGGCCGGGGTACGAGGGGGCGGGGCGGCTCGTCGTTCCGCTGGGGGTGGTCGACAAGCCGTTCGAGCAGCGGCGGGACACGCTGTACCGGGATTTCTCGGGCGCGGCGGGACATATGCAGATCGTCGGCGGGCCCCAGTCGGGGAAGTCGACCCTGCTGCGGACCCTGGTCGCGGGGTTCGCCCTCACCCACACCCCGCAGGAGGTGCAGTTCTACGGCCTGGACTTCGGCGGCGGCGGTCTGTCGGCGGTGGCCGGTCTGCCGCATGTCGGCGGGGTGGCGTCCCGGCTGGACCCTGAGCGGGTACGGCGGACGGTCGCCGAGGTGTACGGGGTCCTCTCGCAGCGCGAGGAGTACTTCCGCGCCGCGGGCATCGACTCGATCGCCACGTACCGCGGGATGCGGGCGAGCGGCGGTATCTCCCCCGTGG
This sequence comes from Streptomyces clavuligerus, assembly GCF_005519465.1. Classification (NCBI taxonomy): domain Bacteria; kingdom Bacillati; phylum Actinomycetota; class Actinomycetes; order Kitasatosporales; family Streptomycetaceae; genus Streptomyces; species Streptomyces clavuligerus. Next base: position 1,379,094 of record NZ_CP027858.1, read on the forward strand.
AGCAGCCGTTCGGCGATGTGTTCCTGCTGATCGACGGGTGGGGCAGCTTCCGCACGGACCACGAAGGGCTGGAGCCGCTGATCCTGGACATCGCCGCGCGCGGGCTCGGCCACGGCGTCCATCTGGTGCTCACGGCCTCACGTTCGATGGAGGTCCGCGCCCATCTGAAGGACCATCTGATGAACCGGCTGGAGCTGCGGCTCGGGGACACGATGGACTCCGAACTGGACCGCAAGGCGGCCGTCAACGTACCGGCCGGTGTCCCCGGGCGCGGGCTGACGCCGGAGAAGCTGCACTTCATGGCGGCGGTGCCGAGGATCGACGGGATCGGCTCCGACAGTGAGCTGTCGGAGGCGACCGCGGCGATGAACCGGGAGGTGGCCCGGCACTGGCAGGCGCCCGGCGCCCCGGAGGTTCGGCTGCTGCCGCGTGAGCTTCCCGCGGACCGCCTTCCGTCCGGCGCGGCGGCGCCCGAGCGCGGCGTGGCGTTCGCGATCGACGAGAACAGCCTGGAGCCGGTCTGGTTCGACTTCGAGCGGAATCCGTTCTTCCTGGTGCTCGGCGACAGCGAGTCGGGCAAGTCGAATCTGCTGCGGCTGCTGATCAAGCAGCTCAGCGAGCGGTACGACGGGGGCGTCTGCAAGTTCTTCGTCATCGACAACCGGCGGGCGCTGCTGGACGCCACCCCGGCCTCGCACCTCGCCGAGTACGTGCCGATGTCGAACGCCATGGAACACCATGTGGACGCGCTCGCGGATCTGATGCGGCGCCGGGCTCCGTCGGCCGAGGTGACGGCGCGGCAGATGAGGGACCGGAGCTGGTGGCGCGGGCCCACGGTGTTCGTGGTGGTCGACGACTACGACCTGGTGTCGACATCGAGCGGGAACCCGCTGGCGCGGCTCACGGAGCTGCTGCCGTTCGCCCGGGACGTGGGGGTGCGCTTCATCGTCGCGCGTGGCGCGGCGGGGGCGAGCAGGGCGGTGTACGAGTCGTTCTTCCAGCGGATGACGGAGCTGGGCGCGCAGGGGGTGCTGCTCTCCGGCGATCCGCAGGAGGGCGATGTGCTGGGCGGTGTGCGGATGCGGCCGATGCCCGCGGGCCGGGGGATCTTCGTCTCCCGGCAGCGCGGCAATCCGCTGGTGCAGACGGGGTTGCTGCCGGCCGTGGAATGACCCCGGCCCCGGGAGCGGGGCACCGGTGAACGGGGCGGGGTGGGCATCTCCCGTGCATGTCCACCCCGCCGGCCGTTCCCGGGGCCGACGGCTAGAAGTAGCCCGCCGCCTTGCGGTCGCCCGCCTGGTAGGCCGGGGACGCCTCCCGCACGGCACGGGCGATACCGCGCAGCGCCTCGTGGATCATCCGGGTCTCCTTGTCCCACTGCTTGTGGTAGGCGTCCGCGGCGGTGGCCGCCTCGCCCTGGAAGCCGTCCGAGATGCTGCGCAGCTTGGTCTGAAGGGCGACCAGCCCGTCGTCCAGCTTCTTGGCCTGCTGCTCGATCGTGGTCGCCGCCTGGTCCAGCGACGCGTAGGTGACGACGAGCTGTCCCGCGTTGTCCGACATGAATCCCTCCGGCTGCCGTGCTCAGTGCTGAGTGCTCAGTGCTCAGTGAAGTGCGATGTCTGATGTGCGATGTGCCGCGTGGTGCCGCGTGGTGGATCAGTAGCTGCTGAGGTTCGACGTCGCCGAACGGGTCGCCCCCGCGTCACCGGAGTACCCCGGCGTGACATCGACACCCTGGAGGGCGGCGCGGACCTCGTCGTCGGTGTTGCCCGCGGTGACCCGGGTGACCTCGATGGCCTCCTGGAAGTGGAGCAGCATCCTGGCGATCCGCACCATGCCCTGGTTGATCTCGGCCTGCTTCACGTCGAAGGCGCCGTGGCCGATGCCCTTCCAGTTGCCCTCCAGGCCGTCGATGACGCCCTGGAGCTGCTGGAGCTGCCCCTTGACGCTCTCGAACTGCACGGTGATCTCGTTCTGGAATGTGCCCAGGTACTCGTCCGTGACCTTCTGCACTGCCATGCCGGGCGTCCCCTCTCGGTGTTGGGTGGTGGGTGCTGGGTGGTGGTTCGCGTGGATGGCGGGCCGAGCGCCGTCAGGCGGAGCGACGGCGGCGTACGGCGAGGACGGCCACGGCGGCGACGGCGAGCACGGCGGCCACACCACCGGCGATCAGCCCCGTCCGGCTGCCGCCGCCGTCCCCCGCGTCCGCGGTGGCCTCGGTCTTCTCCCCCGCCTGCGCACCGGCCGTGCCCTTGGGCCGCGGTGAGGCCGTGCCCTTCGGCGCGCCGGACGGACCGCTCGTCCGTTGGCCGGTCAGTGGGCTGATGTCCGGATCACCGGGCTTCCCGATCCCCCGGTTGAGATGCGCCCCCGGCCGGACGACTCCGTAGCCCGAGTAACGGCTCATCCCCGTGGCCTTGCCGTCCTTGCCCTTGGCCGCGCTCTCGAACATGACTCTCAGCACCTGATTCGCCGTCCAGTCCGGGTTCGCCGACCAGATCAGCGCGGCGGTGGCGGAGGCGACGGCGGTGGCGGCGCTGGTGCCGTCGGAATCGCAGTAGCGGGTGAACGTGGTGTCGCACCAGCCCGGGATGTCGCTGCCGGGAGCGGCGAGGTCGACGACCTGGCCGTGCTGGGAGTAGTCGTCGATCCTGCCTTCGGGGGAGGACGCGGAGACACCGACGACCTCGGGGTACAGGGCGGGATACTCCGGCTCGTTGTCCTCGTCGCCGGTGTTGCCGACTGCGGCGAAGAGCAATTTACCCTTGCGCGCCGCGTATTCGATCGCTTGTTGCTCTTTGGTCTCGGGAAACTCGCTGCCAAAGGACATGCTGATGATCTGTGCATCGCCGTCCGCAGCGGCCCGGATGGCGTCGGCTCCGTCGAAGGCGCCCGTCTTGTGCTCCTCCTGGAACTCGTCGAGAGCGATCCGATACGGAATGATCTTGGCCTTCGGCGCCAGCCCCTGCAGCCCGCCACCTGCGCCCGTACCCGCGATCAGCTCGGCCATGGTCGTGCCGTGACCCTCGTAGTCGTCGGTCTCGTCCCCGGGCGCCCCTGTGAGGTCCAACCCCTTGAGGACCTGGCCCTTCAACGAGCGTGTCGAAGGATTCACGCCTGTGTCGATGACAGCGACCTTGACCCCCTCACCTTGTGCGACACTCCAGACCTTCTCCACCTTCATCGCGTCCAGGTACCACTGCTGTGATCGCATGTCTTCCACAGCGGCTGCCTCAGGCGCGGCGGCGACAACACCGGTTGTCCAAGCCCCGACCATGGCCACAGCGCAGACCAGACCTCGCCTCACGGCACACGGCGCACTGCGCCTTCGACCATGGCTCATCCATGACGACATCCTGGCTTCCGAACCTTCCGCTGCCGTTACTCGATCACCGGTGGAACGACCCGCCGCCGGACCGCCCATGTGTCTTCGTCTTCCGTCAGATAGTCCGGACGCGTGGAGGTGTTTCCCTCTTCCTCCCGCATGGGCTGCCGGTGCCCGGGGCGACCTCCGACCGGGCCGACCCCTCCGGTCGAGGGCCCGCTCGTCCGCGACCGGGAAGCGGCGCTGTCGCCGCGCGGAGTTCCGACGATTCCATTGCTGGCGGGGACGCCCCGGAAGGCGCCCGGAGCGCCACTGGCGGCGCGCTGCGGCGTTCCTCCGACAATGCCATCGGCCCGACCGGCGGCCCGCCCCGCCACCGGGCCCTGCTGTCCCATGGAGGTCACCGGGCCTACCGATCCCCCACGCCCGAACGCACTGGTTCCACCCACCACGCCCGCCCGTTCCGCCGCCTCGTTACGTCGGGCAACAGGTTTTCCCGCGCCCTCGGTTCCGGGGCGGCCCGCCGCCGGTGTGGCCGGTCCTCCTCCGACGGTCTTCGGCCCGGCCGATACGCCGGGTACAGCCTTGCCCGGAACCGCCTTGTTGGGCGCGAGCCCAGGCACGACGGGCAGCACCGGCGTGACGGAGGTGGCCGACGGTCCGCCCGGCGAGGTGACGGGAGGTGTCGACGGCACGCTCGGGAGCAATGGTGGAGCCGTGGCGTTGTCGAGCTTCATCGCACTTCCCGGTGACGGGGTGGAGGGCGAGGAGGGCAAGACCACAGACGGGGTCGTGGTGTCGACGGAGCCCGCCTGCCGAGTACCCACCGCCTCCGGCCTGTCGCCGTGCCGAGGCTGTAAGGACGTATCGACCGGACCAGCTCGCCCCGCCCCTTGCTCGGAGCCCCCGGGCTCCTGACTGGTACGGCGTGGTCGCGGCACATCCGCGGCCAAAGCCCTGGGCATCCTCGGCGGCTCCTGCGCCGCCAGCGACTGCGCCGACACCGCGTAGTACGACGCCAGCCGATTGAGCTGGTTGATCGCCTCCTGGCGGTGCTTCTCCGCCTTCACCGCGGCCGTGTACTCCGGGTTGTCCTGTGTGCGCTCGTCCGGCGGGAAGTCCTCCGCCCTGCGCGGGTCGGCGCGGCCGTCGCGCGGGGGCTTGGAGTTGCGGACGGAGGTCAGGCCCTCGGAGGCGACCTTCATCTGGCTGCCGACGGCGTTGGCGTAGGTGGCGAGGTCCGACGCGTACCGGACCAGGTCCCTCCCGTAGCGCTGGAACTCCGTGGCTCCGACGCCCTTCCACTCGGTGGCGTCGACGTGTCCCTTCAGGCTCTCGGCGGCCCTGTTGAGTGCCCGGGTGGCCCGTTCCAGGGCGTCACCCGCGCTCTCCAGGTCCGCGGGGTCGGCGGTCTCGACCAGGTCGAGCATGTCGTTCAGCCGGGCGTTCTCGAAGTCGGTCCGGCCGAAGAAGCCGCCGGGGCTGCGGTCGGCGAAGCCGATCCGGCCGAGGGCGGACGTGACCTCCTCGACCACGTCGACGGCGGCGTACTGGGTCTCGATCCGGGTGGTGTCGGCCGTCTGCCGCTGCTCGGGCGTCAGATTCCGTCGCGCGTTTTCACCCATAAGGATTAACCCAGATCCTTCGGAACGCGGGACTCCTCGGTGAGCTTCGGCTGTTCGGCGGCGAGCGCCTTGTCCCGCTCCCGTCCGAGTCCGCCCTGGATGGTGTGGAAGCGCTGCCTCACTTCGTCCTCCACATTGTTGTAGCCGATGTCGGCCGCGTGAACACCGATGGTCAGCGCTTCGATCTGGCGGCCGAGGGACCGGGAGAGCGAGACGAGTTCGGTGTGCACCCGCTCGTACTGCCGAAAGAATCCGTCCGCCTCGGCGAAAGGCAGATTCGCGCCACTGAACGAGGTGCGGGAAACCCGCTGTTCGGCGACTCTGGCACTGCCGCCCGCCCCGTTCTCGAAATCCGCCAGGAGTGCGGTGACCTGCCGGTGGAAATCCTTCAGAGCGCCGATCTCGCGCTCCAGGTCACCCGGGCCCCCGCCGCCTCCGACTCCGCCGCTCTCCGTATCGAGCACGATGCCGTCCCTCCCCCGTTGTGCACCACCGTCCCGCCGATGATCGGACAAATCATCTGTGCCGATCATCGTGCGACCACTCTATCCACTGCCTATGACAGTCCCAAGTGACTTGCCCCGCAGTGCGTTTATCGGAAATCTCCGGTGATGCGCGCCTTTCGGCGGCGGGCGTCGCGGAGGGCCACGGCTCCGCCGCCGATGGCGGCGACCAGGACCCCGGTGCCGACGACGGCGTAGGTGGCGAGGCGGGCGTCGCGTTCGGCCGCGGACTCGCCGAGGTGGACCTCGGCGGGGGTGGGGGCCTCCGCCCGGGTCGGGCCCTCGCGGGCGGATGGGCGTTCGATGCGCCGACCGTCCCCGGTGAGGGCGCGGACGGGGTCGACGACACCCCAGCCGACCAGACGGTCGTAGCCCGGGGTCGCCCGCTCGGCGGTCTGCTGGATCCGGGCCACGATATGGCGGGGCTCCCAGTCCGGGTGCTTGCTCTTGAGCAGCGCCGCCACGGCGGACACATAGGGCGCGGAGAAACTGGTGCCGTTGTCGGCGCAGTGGCCGCCGCCCGGGACCGTGGTGACGATGTCGACGCCGGGCGCGGCGACGCCGACGAAGTCGCCCGACTGGGAGAAGGCGGCGCGCTCGTTGTCACGGTCGGACGAGGCCACCGCCAGCACCCCCTCGTACGAGGCGGGGTAGGTCTTCTTGACGTTGCCGTCCGCCCCGTCGTTGCCCGCAGACGCGACGACCACCACGCCCCGGTCGACGGCCCGTTCCACGGCCCGCCGCAGCAGGGGGGTGGGTTCCACCGCCTCCGCGGTGTCCTGGGAGATGTTGATGATGTCGGCCCGCTGCTCGATCGCGTGGTCGATGGCCTCGACCAGGGTTTCGGCCGTCCCGTTGCCCTCGGCGTCGTTCTGCTGGACGGGGATGATCGTGGCACCGGGCGCGAGCCCCGAGAAGCCGGTGCCCCCGCGCGGGCGGGCGGCGATGATGCCCGCGACCTTGGTGCCGTGGCCGACGGTGTCGGTGGTGCCGTCCTCCTTGCCGCGCTCGATCTCGTCGCCGTGCGCGTCCTTGAGGCCACGCGGCATCAGATTGACGCCGCTGTCGACGTCGACGGCCGCCCGTAGCTGGGGGTGCCGGACGTCGACTCCGGTGTCGATCACCGCGACCCGTACACCGGTACCCGTGGACTGCTTCCACAGCTCGTCCAGCAGGACCCGCTGGAGCGCCCAGGGGCGGCCCCGGTAGACCTCCCCGGGGTAGGCGCACCGACCCGGGGTGTCGGCGACGGCGACGGGCAGCGGCAGGCCGACGCAGGTCGGAACGGCGGCCGCCGCCAGAACCACGAGGCCGCGGAAGGCGGGCAGCGGGGCGCGCAGGGCCGTCCGCCGCCTCATGAGCCCTGCGGCTGACGCGCGGAGCCGGTGGACAGCCGCGGACCCGTCGGCAGGAACGCGGACCACGCGGCGGGCACCGGACCCGGTTCGACGCCGCCGTAGCCGAGGCAGACGGTGTTGCGGCCGCCCTGGCCGGTGCTCGCGGAGTCGACGGCCTCCGGGAGTCGCTGGGGCCACTTCTTCTCCTGGTGGAAGGCCCTGCCGGGGGTGAAGGCGCCACTGCTGAGGCGTTCGGCCCGGCCGCCCTGGCCGAGGTGGACGAGGGCCTTGCTGTTGAGCAGCAGTTCGGCAGTGAAGTCGGAGACGGGGGCGACCCGGCCGGGCAGGACGACGTACTTCTGTTTCCGGGCTCCGTCGCTGGCTTCGAGGACCGTGCCGACCTCGTTCAGTGCGGACGGCAGCTCGGACGGGGGGATTCCGGCGTCCGTGCCGGGGGCGGGGACCTCGGGGAAGTCGACGCGGTCGCCCCGGTGGAGGGTGTCGAGCCAGGCGCGGGAGACCCGTTGGGGGGCGCGGCCCTGTCCGACGAGCTGGCGGAGGAGGTGTTCCCCGGTGGCGAGGGGGTAGGCGGTCCCGGAGGCGTCGACGATGTAGCGGGTTCTGTCGGGGCCCTCGACATGGAGGAGTTCCCCGCCGCGGAGGCGGTCGGGGCCTTCGGTTCTGTCCTGTTCCCGCGGGGCGAGGAGGAAGGCCGCCTTCTGGATGGTGCGTCCGCCGTCACCGGGACGTTCGCAGACCGCCCAGCGCTTGGGCGATCCCGCCTCTTTCGCGGAGGGCAGCCGATCGGGGGCGTAGGGAATGCCGAGTGTCGCTCCGCGTGGAATGTCTCCCTTGTCGAGTACGGATTCGGCCACCTTGATGACTTTCCCCTTGTCGGGGTCGAGAAGCAGTTTCGCGGAGGACATGTTCAGCACCGGGTGGAGCTGTTTCTCCCCGTCGGTCTCCAGAACGACATAACGGGTGGTGGATCTACTGGCGATGATCACATTCTCGCCGGGCGTGTCCCAGTTCCTGGGAGCCACGGGACGGAACATTCCCCAGGCCGCGAATCCGGCGAGAACGACGACACCGGCGATGGCCCCGGGAACGACGGCGCGAAGCGGACGAGGAGCGCCCTCTTCCGAACCGGTCGTACTGGGCTGAAGAAACTGTGCGATGAGCCTTCGCTTGGCAAAGGTGTATGCGTTGAGTTCATCCCGGCGTGATGCCATGTGCCTGCTGCCCCTCTCCCCGTTGGGCGGGCTCGCCCCCGTATCGCGGCCCCTACTATGCCTGTTGACCATGACGGCTTACCGCCCAGGTAGGGTGATCGCCCGGTCGGCGCCCATGAGGGAATTGGCGATGGCGGACAGAATGACGGACAGAGGGGGCAGCGGGGGGATGGGAACGGGGACACGTGCGCGCGATGGGCGGATTTCCGATCGGCGCCGTGGAACGTCCCGCCACGCGCTCCGTTCCGACCGGCGCTCCGGGTTCCTGCGCCGCTCCCGCGGCCCGTCGTCGCGGTCACGGGGGCCGCGGGACCCGGCCGCGGCGCCTCCCTCCGCCGTGACACCGCGGCCGCTCTCCCGTACCCGCCGGATCGGCCCGCTGCCCCTGCGTCAGCTCGCCCTGGCGGAGATCGCGCTCGCCCTGGCGGCGGTCGGGGTGGCGGCGGGCGGCCTGTGGACGGTCCCTGCCGCGGCGGTCGGCGGTGTGCTGCTGCTGTTCGCGTTCGCCCGGTGGCGCGGCCAGGCGCTCCAGGACCGGCCCGCCGCCGCCCTGGCGCTGCGGACGCGGGTCCGGGCGGCGCGCCCCGCCGCCGCGGAGTGCGATCCGTCGCTCGCTCCGGTCGCCGAGTGGGTACCGGGCTTCGGACCGTATCCGTATGTGGACCGGGAGCGCCGTACGGTCGGGATGGTGGGGGACGGGACGTTCCTGACGGCGGTGGTACGGGTCGAGGCGAACGGTGACGGGCTGCGCCCGGCGTTCGGGGCACGGGCGTTCCCGCTGGCCGTGCTGGCGGGTGCGCTCCTCGTCGACGACATCGCCGTGGAGTCGGTGCAGTGGGTGCAGCAGGTGCGCCCGGCGCCCGCTCCGCATCTGCCGCGGCAGGCTCCGGCCCGGCTGTCGTACGCGCCGTTGCAGGAGCGGACGGGTGCTCCGGCGCTCCGGCTGACCTGGGTGGCCGTGAAGCTGGACCCGGAGCTGTGCCGGGACGCGATCCGGGCGCGCGGCGGCGGACCGGAGGGGGCGCAGCGCGCTCTGGTGCGGGTGGCCGACCATGTGGCGAGCCGGGTGACCGGGGCCGGTTTCCAGGCGGTGGTACTGGATCAGGACGAGCTGAACGCGGCGGTGGCGACGGCGGCGTGCGCGAGTCCGCGGCCGGCCGCGCGGGCGGGGGCGCCGGAGCCGGGTGGGCGGCGGCGGACCGCCGAGACCTCGCGGGTGTGGCGGTGCGACGACCGCCTGCACACGACGTACGCGGTGGACCGCTGGCCGGAGCTGGGGCGCGGCGCGGCTCCGCTGCCGAAGCCGGTGTCGCTGTTGATGTCGGTTCCCGCGTACGCGACGACGTTCAGTCTCGCGCTGCGGCGGGGGGCGCACCAGGGGAGTACGGACCTGTCCGGTCATGTGCGGGTGACGGGCGGTTCCGACAGCGAGTTGACGGCGGCGCGCAGGACGCTGGAGCAGGCGGCGCGGGTGGCCCGGGTGGGGCTGGTGCGGCTCGACCGCGAGCAGGTGCCGGGTGCGCTGGCGACGCTGCCGCTGGGGGGTGCGCGGTGAGGCGGGCGGCGCGCGGGTTGCCGGGTGTCCGGCATCCGGGGCACACCCTGCCCGCCGGGGATCTGGGTGCGCTGTCGCTGCCGGTCGGTGACGACGGTGTGGTGGTCGGTGAGGACGCGGATTGCCGTGCGCTGGTGCTGGGGCTGCACCGGTCGACGCGGTACGACGTGCTGCTGATCGGCGGTCTGTGGACGGCTCAGGTGCTGGCGCTGCGGGCGGCCGGTACGGGTGCGCGGGTGGCGGTGGAGACGGGGCGCGCGCAGGCGTGGACGGCGCTGGCGCGGGCGGCGGGCGCGGGCGTCGACTGTATGACGCTGCACGCGGTGGGGCGGGTTCCCCCGCTGGGGGCGGCGGTGTCGGGGCCGGTGGTGGTGGTACGGGACTGCGGTACGCGTCCGCCGCGCGGCCGGGTGGTGTCGTCGCCGTGGCAGTCGGTGGTGACGCTGCTGCCGTATCTGAGCCCGGTGGCACCGCGGTTGCTGCGGGACTCCGCTCTGGTGGGGGTGCAGCAGGTGTCGCCGGAGGAAGCCGGGCCGATCGGCCGGATTCTGGGGCTGTCCCGGGCGGAGGTGGAGACGCTGCCGACGCTGTCGGAGGGGGTCACCCTCTGGTGCTCGGGGCGGGAGCGGCACTGGGTGCGGACCGTCGCGACGGAGCCGGAGACCGCGCTGCTGGGCCCGGCCCGGCGGATGGACTGAGCGGCGCGGACCGAGTGGCGCGGCAGGGGTGTTGTCCCGGGGCGGGTGTCGCGGGCGGGTTCCCGGAGGTATTCCGTTCCGTCCGTCCGGGTCTGTTCGTACGGTTGTCCATAGGTCCGTTCGTACGGCTGCATCGCCCTCGGTCACCGGGGGTGAGCGGCATAGGATTTCCCCGTGATGCGGTCCGCCGCCGGGCAGGGTGCGAGCGGGCGCCGGGCGGGGTGGCGGGTCGGCCGTCTACCGAAAGGGAGCAGGACGATGGGCAGCGCGCAGGAGAGGGACGAGCTGTACGCCCTCGACATCTCGGGCGTCGAGTGGATCAGTGCCCCCGGCACGGAGGAGCACGAGGAGCGGGTCGAGATCGCCTATCTGCCGGGCGGGGGTGTCGCGATGCGGTCCTCCCTGGACCATGACACGGTGCTGCGGTACACGGCGGCGGAGTGGGAGGCGTTCGTCCTCGGGGCACGCGACGGAGAGTTCGATCTGCAATGAACCGACCTGACAGAGAGTCAGGAACTGTCGTGGTCCACGGCGGTTCCGGGGACACCCCCCACAGCACAGCCGCGGAAACCATCCAGAACAATCCGGAGCATGGCAAAAGCAGCCGATTGAACGGTTGATGACGGGGTACGAAGGGGCCGGGCGCGGCTGACGCGCTGTCCGGCCCCTGCCGGCCGCCCCCTCGCGCGCGACGGCGGCGGCCACCCGTCGGCCTGCCCCGTGGACCTGCCCGACGACTAGGCTGGTACGGACAGCGGCAGGGAAGAACCTGCGGGACGGCCCACCGCATACCCGGGCGGAGGGCAGGGCGGACGGAAAGAGCGCGAACGCCCACCCGCGACGGCACCAGGGTGCTCGACCATTCCAGGAGGCACAGTGAACAGCGATCGGGACGAGATGCGGGGGGAGTGGGACCTTCCCGTCGACGAGTCCGACGCGGAGCCCGCCGAGCTGACGGGTGAGTTCACCATCGACTACACCCCGCCCGCCTGGTACACGCAGAACGTCCCGTCCGCGCCGGACGCGCCGGTCTCCCCTGGTATTCCGTCGGTCGCGCCGGTCGCGCCGGTCGTGCCGGACGCCGCCCCGACTCCGCCGACCGTGCCTGCCGCGCCGACGGGACAGCCGGTCCAGCCGGGTGAGGTGCTCGGCTCCGGGCAGCCGTTCGGCGGGGACGGCGGGGAGCCCGGCGACACGACACGCTTCTCCCCCTCCGCGCCGAAGCACGAGTTCGCCGCCCTGGACGCCGCGAAGAAGGCCATGGCGGAGCGGGAGGCGGCGAAGGCGGCGGCGGACGGCGGCGGAGAGCCCGGCGGACCCGCGGACCGCGCCATGGGCGCGGCGCCGGGTACAGGGGCCGGGAGCGGCTTGCCGGACACCGCCGCGGACACCGGCGGCGCCGGCCCCGTGAGCGGCCCGCCGCAGCACCCCGCCCCGGAGCCCCCGGACCCGGCGCACCCCGCTGCCGTTCCCACCGCCGCACAGGGTCCGCAGGCTCCCGTGCCCCAGGGCGACGGCCTCCCTGGGTCCGCCCCGTGGTGGGCGCCGCCGCCCGCGCCGGAGTCCGGAGTGCCGCCGCTGCCGCCCGCGTTCCAGCCCGCCGCTCCCGCGTCCGCCGCCCCGGGGTGGCCGGGCCCGCAGCAGCCCGCCGGGCCGGGGTCCGTGCCCCCGGGAACCCCGGTGCCGCAGCCGCCCGGACCGCCCGCCGCCTTCGGTCCCCCGCAGCCGGGGTACGGGTTCCCGCCGCAGCAGCCCGGGTACGGGTTCCCGCCACTGGACCCGTCGTCCCCCGCTGCGCCGCAGTCCCCTCCGCCGCAGCGGCCGACGGCCCCGCAGGAGGCCGCAGCCCCGCCGTTCGGGGCTCCGCCGCCGCAGGACGGTTACGGCTATCCGCAGCCACCGGCTCCCGAGGGCGCCGCCCCCCTGCCGCCGCAGCAGCAGCCGTATCCGCCGCAGTTCCCGCAGCAGCAGCCACCGGGGCAGGGGCACCAGGGCCCGTTCCCGGGGCAGCAGTTCGACCCGCAGACCGGCGCCCCCTGGCCCACCCCCGTCACCCACGACCAGCGGGAGCGCGCGGTGCCGGGCGCCCCGCTCGGCTACACCGCCGCCGTGGAGCTGTCCTCGGACCGGCTGCTGCGGAACACCCGGCAGAAGGCCCGTTCCAGCAGGAACCCCTCCGGGGCGTCCCGCTTCCGGCTGGGCGGCAAGAAGGAGGAGGCCGAGCGGCTGCGGAAGCTGGAGCTGATCCGTACGCCGGTGCTCTCCTGCTACCGGATCGCCGTCATCAGCCTCAAGGGCGGCGTCGGCAAGACCACCACGACGACGGCGCTCGGTTCCACACTGGCCACGGAGCGGCAGGACAAGATCCTGGCGATCGACGCCAACCCGGACGCGGGGACCCTCGGCCGCCGGGTGCGCCGGGAGACCGGTGCCACCATCCGCGACCTGGTGCAGGCGATTCCGTATCTCCACTCGTACATGGACATCCGCCGGTTCACCTCGCAGGCGCCCTCCGGTCTGGAGATCATCGCCAATGACGTCGACCCGGCGGTCTCGACGACCTTCAACGACACGGACTACCGGCGGGCGATCGAGGTCCTGGGCCGCCAGTACCCGATCATCCTCACCGACTCCGGTACCGGGCTGCTCTACAGCGCGATGCGCGGGGTGCTCGACCTGGCCGATCAGCTGATCATCGTCTCCACCCCCTCGGTGGACGGGGCCAGCAGCGCGTCGACCACGCTGGACTGGCTCTCCGCGCACGGGTACGCGGAGCTGGTGCAGCGCTCGGTCACCGTGGTCTCGGGGGTGCGCGAGACCGGCAAGATGATCAAGATCGAGGACATCGTGGCGCACTTCCGGACCCGTTGCCGCGGGGTGGTCGTGGTGCCGTTCGACGAGCATCTGGCGGCGGGCGCCGAGGTCGATCTGGACATGCTGCGGCCGAGGACCCGGGAGGCGTACTTCCATCTGTCGGCCCTGATCGCCGAGGACTTCATCCGCGCCCAGCAGCAGCAGGGGCTGTGGACCGCCGACGGCAATCCGCCGCCGACGATGGCGCCGCCGATGCCGGGGTATCCGCAGCCCGGTGCGCCGCAGGGAGCGGGTCCGTACGGGCCGCCGCCGGTGCCGCCGCAGCAGCCGGGGCCCGGACAGCCGTATCCGCCGCAGCCGTCGCCGTACGGGATGCCCGCACAGCCGCAGGGCGGGCCGTCCGAGCCCTCGGCGCAGCACTTCCCGCCGCTGCCGCCCGCCGCTCCGGGGACGCCCCTTCCGGGTGCGCCCGCGCCCGGGGAGGTCCCGCCGCTGCCGCCGCAGCCCGCCGGGTGGCCGGGGCAGCAGGGGTCGTATCCGCTCCAGCCCCCGGCGTCCGCCCCGCAGCAGCCGTCGACACAGCCGCAGCAGGAGGACGGACCGGAGCCGCAGCCGCCCGCCGTCTAGGGAGTGCGGCCCCTGTGGCCCGTATCGCGCACACCGGTGCGCCGTACGGGCCATGCTGCTCTCTCCCGCCCCTCTGTCCTCCCTCGTCTCCCCTGGTCAACGCCGTACGCTCCGTACACGCCGTATCCCGCAATCCGTTGACGGGGCCGGACCGCCCTGGTAGATCTCCCTCTCACCATTCCGTGGAGGACGACGCGAGGTCACCGTCATGGTCATAGAGGTCTCGTTCCGCACCCGCGCTCTGCCCGCTTTATGCACCGCTGCCGCGCTGCTGTCCGTCTCCGCGCTCCAGAGCCCGGCGGCGGCGGACCCGGACGACGGCAAGAAGGTCCTGACCATCGCGCTGTCGCAGAGCGTGGACTCGCTCAGCCCCTTTCTGGCGCAGCGGCTGGTCTCCACCACCGTGCACCGGCTGGTCTATGAGAATCTGACGAACTACGACGCGGCGGACGGGCGGACGATTCCCGGGCTCGCCACCGGCTGGAAGTCCTCGCCGTCCAAGCTCATCTGGACCTACACCATCCGTAAGAACTCCACCTGGTCGGACGGGAAACCGGTCACGGCCGACGATGTGGCGTGGACGTTCAACACGATGATGAAGGACGAGAAGGCGGCGACGGCCAACGGCAATTTCACCGCCAATTTCCGCAGGGTCACCGCGCCCGACCCCACCACGCTCGTCATCGAGCTGAAGCGGGCCCAGGCGACCATGACGGCGCTGGACATCCCGATAGTCCCGCGCCACATCTGGGAGAAAGTGGGCGACTTCGGCTCGTTCAACAACGACAAGACGTTCCCGATCGTCGGCAACGGGCCGTTCGTCATCACGGAGTTCAAGGTGGACGGCTTCATCCGGCTGAAGCCCAACAAGACCTTCTGGCGGGGTGCTCCGAAGTTCGACGAGTTGATGCTGAAGTTCTACAAGGAGAGCGACGCGGCGGTGGCGGCGCTGCGCAAGGGCGAGGTCTCCTTCGTGCACGGACTGAGCCCGGCGCAGGCGGCGGCGTTGAGGAAGACCGAGGACATCGAGGTCAACGACGCGCCCGGGCGGCGCTTTCTCGCGCTCGCCGTGAATCCGGGCGCGCGGTCCCGGGACGGGCGGACCTTCGGCACGGGGCACACCGCCCTCCGGGACCCGGCGGTGCGTGCGGCGCTCTTCCACGCGATCGACCGGCGGGAGCTCGTCGACACCGTCTATCAGGGCCACGCGGTGGAGGGCGAAGGATATGTCCCGCCCCGGTTCGGCGCCTACCACTGGCGGCCCGACGCCCGGCAGAAACGGGTGTACGCGCCGGATGTGGCCGCGTCGCTGCTCGACGGGGCCGGTTATCGGAGGAACGGCGACGGACGGCGGCTCGGCAAGGACGGGAAACCGCTGACCTTCCGCATTCTCTGCCATGCCACCGACCCCAACGAGACCCATATGGGGAAGTACCTCGACAGCGTCTGGGGAAAGCTCGGCATCGACACCCGTCTTGAGTGTCTGGACAATGTCTCCGACCCCTGGCTCAAGGGCGACTACGACATCGCCTTCGACGGCTGGTCCGTCAACCCCGACCCCGACTTCGTCCTCTCCATCCACACCTGTGACGCGCTTCCCGCGACGCCGAAGGACACCGGGTCGACGGACAATTTCATCTGCGACCGGGAGTACGACGAGCTGTACGAACGGCAGATCGCCGAATACGACCCGGTGAAACGCATCGAACTGGTGAAGCGGATGCAGTCACGGCTCTACGACACCGGACTGATGAATGTGCTGCTGTATCCGAACGCGGTGGAGGCGTACCGCACCGACCACATCGCCTCGATGACCACGATGCCGGCCGCGGCCGGGAATCTCTGGGGCCAGGACGGCTACTGGAGCTGGTGGTCGGCCGAGCCCGCCGAGGGGCACGGCGAGGGCGGGGACGGGAACTCGGCGACGGAGGTCGTGGTGGGCATCGGGGCGTTCGTGGCGCTCGCCGTCGCGGTGGGGCTCGTGGTGGCGCTGCGCCGCCGGGCCACGGCCGACACACGTGAGTAGCCCCGGCGGCCCGGGAGCCGCCCCCGCGGCCCGCGGCTCGGGCGGCCACGGCCCCACGGGTGGTCACGGCCCCGCAGATGGGTACGGCTCCGCAGGTGGGCACGGCTCCGCAGGTGGGCACGGCTCCGGCGACGGCCGCGGCTCCGCGGGCGGCCCGGTGGAGAGACCCCGGTGAGCGGCGTCCGCGCCTATCTGCGCCACTGCGGCGGAAAGCTGGGCGGCGCGGCCGTCTCCCTGCTCGCCGTCCTCGTCACCGGGTTCTTCCTGTTCCGGATCATCCCCGGGGACCCGGTGAAGGTGCTCACCCACGGCACCCCGACCACGGCCGAGGAGCTGGCCGCGCTGCGCCGCCAGTTCGGCCTCGACCTGCCGCTGTGGCGGCAGTTCACCGAGTACTGCGGCAACGCGCTCACCGGCGACCTCGGGATGTCGTACCAGTTCCGCGCGCCGGTCGGGGAGCTGATCGTGCAGAAGCTGCCCGCGACGCTCCTGCTGACCGGGGTGGCCGTGGTGCTGTACTCGGCGATCGGGCTCTGGCTGGGCACCCGTACGGCGTGGCGGCACGGCGGCGCCGGTGACCGGCTGCACACCGGCGTGGCCCTCACCCTGTGGTCGGTGCCGTCCTTCTGGCTGGGACTGCTGCTGATCGTCACCCTCTCGGTGGGCGTCGGCCCCGTACCCGGGCTCTTCCCCACCGGAGGGATGGAGTCCGGCGACACCGGCGGGCTCGCGCGCGCCGTCGACGTCGCCCACCACATGGTGCTCCCGGTACTCACCCTGGTGGCTGTGGGATACGCGCAGACCCTGCTGGTGATGCGCGCGTCCGTGCTGGACGAGATGGGCGGCGACTATCTGACGACCGCGCGGGCCAAGGGGCTGCGGGACGCCTCCGTACGACGGCGGCACGCGGTCCCGAACGCGCTGCTGCCGACCGTCACGATGATCTTCATCAATCTGGGGCATGTGGCGGCCGGTTCGATCCTGGTGGAGACGGTGTTCTCCTGGCCGGGCCTGGGCGGGCTGTTCTACCAGGCGCTGCGGGTGCCGGACCTGCCGCTGGTGCAGGGGCTGTTCATGATGTTCGCCGGAGCCATGATCCTGATGAACCTCCTCGCCGACCTGCTCTACCCCCTCCTCGACCCCCGGGTGGCACGATGAGCGGATCACTGGTGTGGGCCCGGCGCCGGGCGGGCACGGCCCGGCTGTGGCACGCGTACCGCGCCCAGCGGGCCGGTCTCCTCGGGCTCGTGGCGCTGGCGCTGCTGGCCCTGGTGGCGCTGGCCGCGCCGCTCCTCGTCGACGAGGACATCAGGGAGATCACCGGTGCGCCCGGCGCGCCCCTGGAGCCGCCGAGCGGGCGGTTCTGGCTGGGCACCGACCAGTTCGGGCGGTCCCTGTTGGAGCTGCTGGCCCTGGGGGCGCGGATCTCGCTGACGGTGGGGCTGCTGGCGGCGGCGCTGTCGGTCGCGATCGGCACGGTCGTCGGGATCGTCGCCGGGCACTACGGCGGCTGGTTCTCCACCCTGCTGATGCGGGTCACGGACTGGTTCCTCGTGATGCCCGCGCTGGTGCTCGCGATCGTCCTGGCGACCGTGATGTCCCGGAGCCTGTGGACGGTGGTCGTCGCCATCGGGGTGACGAGCTGGCCGACGACGGCACGGCTGGTGCGGGCGCAGACGATCGCCGTGGAGGCCCGTCCGTACATCGAGCGCGCGCGGGTGCTGGGCGGCGGGCACGGGCACATCATGGCCCGTCATGTGCTGCCGAATGTGCTGCCGCTGGTACTGGCGCAGACCACGCTGGGGATCTCGGCGGCGATCCTCACCGAGGCGACGCTGGCCTTCCTCGGGCTCGGCGACCCCACGGTGGTCTCCTGGGGCGGGATGCTCCAGGAGGCCCGCGCCACCGGCGCGGTCTCCGCCGGGCACTGGTGGTACCTGGCCCCGCCGGGGCTGGCGATCGCGCTGGTCGCGCTGGCGTTCACCCTGTGCGGACGGGCGGTCGAGCGGGTGCTCGACCCCAAGCTGGGAGTGGGCCGGTGACCCTGCTGGAGATCGGCGGTCTGCGGGTGACCTATGGCACCGGCGCCACCGCCGTACCCGCCGTGCGCGGGGTGGACCTGACGCTGGCGGCGGGCCGGAAACTGGGGATCGCCGGGGAGTCGGGGTGCGGCAAGACCACGCTGGCGATGGCCGTGCTGCGGCTGCTGCCCGCGTCGGCGCGGCTGAGCGGGCGCGTCCTGCTGGACGGCGAGGACGTCCTCACCATGAACTGGGGCAGGCTGCGGGCGGTGCGGTGGGCGGGGGCGTCCATCGTCTTCCAGGGGGCGATGCACGCGCTGAACCCCGTCCAGCGGATCGGCGACCAGATCGCCGAGCCGATCCTGCTGCACCGCGGGGCGACCCCGGCGGCGGCGCGCGCCCGGGTGGGTGAGCTGCTGACGCAGGTGGGGCTGCCCGCCGCGCGGGCGGCGGCGTATCCGCACGAGCTGTCCGGGGGGCAGCGCCAGCGGGTGATGATCGCGATGGCGCTCGCCTGCGACCCCCGGCTGATCGTCGCGGACGAGCCCACGACCGCGCTGGACGTGATGATCCAGGCGCAGATCCTGGGGCTGATCGGACGGCTGGTCGCCGAACAGGACATCGCGCTGCTGATGATCAGCCACGATCTGGCGGTGCTCGCGGACGTCTGCGACCGGCTGGCGGTGATGTACGCGGGGCAGGTGGTCGAGGAGGGACCGGCGCGCACCGTGTACTCGGCCGCGCTCCACCCGTACGGGCAGGCCCTGGCCGCCGCCTTCCCGCGCATCGGCGACCCGGCCTCCCGCCGCGCCCCGCGCGGGCTCCCCGGCGACCCGCCCGACCCGGCGGCGCTGCCCCCGGGGTGCGCGTTCCACCCCCGGTGCGCGGTGGCGGTGGAGCGGTGCGCGCGGGAGGAGCAGCGGCTCACGGTGTTCGGGGCGGGCGACACGGAGGCCGTGGTCCGGCCGCGCGCCGCGGCCGACGACGACCGGGCCGTACCGGGGCCGGGCGCCCCGGCCGGGGACCTCCCGGTCGCGGACGCTCCCCCCGGGGGCGGCGAGCCGGGACCGGCGCTCCGGCCGGTGCCCGGGACGGACGCCGAGGGACCGCCCATCCCGCCGGACGCTCCCGGCGAGGAGACCCGTTCCGGCGGTGTCGGCACCCGCGTCCGCACGGGAGACGGCCGGGACGGCGGCCCACCGGACGCCCCTGGCACGGTCCCGGCGTCCGGGGGCGGTGACGACGGCGGTCCCGGGGACGGCACATCCGCGGACGGTGTGTCCGCGGACCGCGCGGCGCATCGGGTGGCGTGTGTGCGGGTCGCGCCCCCCGGAGCGTGCGACGGAGACCGAGGCGAGGGCAGTGGCGAAGGAGGGGTCGGATGAGCGAGGGTCCGCTGCTGACGGCCGCCGGGCTCCGGGTGTCGTTCCCCGGGCGGCGGGGCGGACCGCCCGCGCACGCTGTCGACGGGGTCGACCTGGAGATCGGGCGGGGCGAGATCGTCGCGCTGGTGGGCGAGTCCGGCTGCGGCAAGACCACGCTGGCGCGGGCGCTGCTCGGGCTGGTGCCCGCGGAGCGGGGCGAGGTGGCCTTCGACGGCGCCCCGCTCGACCGCACCGCGCGCGGCCTCAAGGCGTACCGGCGGCAGGTGCAGCTCGTGCTCCAGGACCCGCGCGGGGCGCTCAACCCCCGGCACACGGTGTACGACGCCGTCGCCGAGGGGCTGCGGATCCACCGGGTCGGCGGGGACGAGCGCGCCGCGGTGGCCGAGGCTCTGTCCCAGGCGGGGCTCCGGCCGCCCGAGCGGTTTCTGCTGCGCTGTCCGCACGAGCTGTCGGGCGGACAGCTCCAGCGCGTCGTGATCGCCGGGGCGCTGGCCCTCGGCCCCCGGCTGATCGTCGCGGACGAGCCGGTGGCCTCGCTCGACGCCTCGGTGCGCGGGGAGATCCTGGCGCTGCTGCTGCGGCTGCGGGACGAACTCGGCCTGTCCGCGCTGGTCGTCACCCACGATCTGGGGCTGGCGTGGAACATGGCGGACCGGGTGGCCGTGATGTACCTGGGCCGGATCGTGGAGTGCGGCACGGTGGAGGACGTGCTCACGGCGCCCCGGCACCCGTACACCAGGGCCCTGCTGTCGGTGCTGCCGGAGTCACGGGAGGCACCGGTGGTGCTGACGGGAGAGCCGCCGGACCCGGCCCGGATTCCCGGCGGCTGCCGCTTCCACGCCCGTTGCCAGGTGCTGGCCTCGGGCGAGGCGGAACGGGCGGGGGTCGCGGACCGCTGCCGTACGGAGGCGCTGACGGTGCTGCCGGGCGCGGGGGTGGCGTGCCACTGGGCCGGGATTGGCGCCCAGACCGCCTAGGCCGGTCGCCACGACCGTCCGTCCGGCGTGCCCCGGCGCGGCACTCCCCCTGGGCCTGGCGGCACGGGTGGGGGCGGTCCCGGCACAGCGAGGGGACGTGCTCCACCACGGGGACTCCCCTCCTCCGCCTGCGCCTGCGCCGCTCCACCGCGGGCGGAGATACCGCCCCAGCCGGACCCCGCCTCCGGGCGGACAGACGCCGCTGTGACGCCGCTCCCTGGCCGTACGGAGCCGCAGCGGGCGCGCCGGCGGACGCGTCAGCGGCGCGGCGGCCGGGGCGGGCGCGGCGGGACCAAGGCCCGGGACAGGGGGCCGTCAGTGGCCCGCGGTCAGCTCACGGCACTGTTTGACGTCGTCGGCCATCGCGACGAGCAGCTCGTCCACGGAGGCGAACTTCTGCTGCCCCCGGACATAGGCGAGGAAGTCCACGGCCACGTGCAGCCCGTACAGATCCAGCCCGACCCGGTCGATGGCGTACGCCTCCACCGTCCGCTCGGTGCCGTCGAACTGCGGGTTGGTACCGACCGAGATCGCCGCGGGCATGCGCTCGCCGTCGGCCGTCAGCCAGCCCGCGTAGACGCCGTCCGCCGGAATCGCCGTGTGCGGAAGGGTTTCGACGTTCGCCGTCGGGTAACCCAGTTCACGGCCGCGCTGCGCGCCCCGGACGACGATGCCCTCGACACGGTGCGGACGGCCCAGGATCTCGGCCGCGCCCGCGACATCGCCCTGGGCGACCAGGCGGCGGGTCAGGGTGGACGAGAACGGCTGTCCGCCGCCCGCGGCGCCGGAGACATAGAGGTCGACGACCTCCACCGCGTAGTCGTAGGACGTGCCCAGCTCGGCGAGGAAGTCCACGGTGCCCGCGGCGCGGTGGCCGAAGCGGAAGTTGGGGCCCTCGACGACGAGGCACGCGTGCAGCTTGTCGACGAGGACCTTGACGATGAAGTCCGCGGGCGAAAGCTGCGAGAACCCGGCGGTGAACGGGAGGATCAGTACCGCGTCCACCCCCAGCTCGGCCATCAGCTCGGCGCGGCGGTGGTGCGGCGCCAGCAGCGGCGGGTGGCTGCCGGGGCGCACGACCTCGCTGGGGTGCGGGTCGAAGGTGACGACGACGGACGGCACCGACAGCTCACGGGCGCGCTCCACCGCCCGCCCGATGATGAGCTGGTGCCCGCGGTGCACCCCGTCGTAGGAGCCGATGGTGACGACGCTGCGTCCCCAGTCCTGGGGGATGTCCTCCAAGCCACGCCAGCGCTGCACTGTGACCGCTCCTCGCCCGAACCCGTGTACCGAATGCCGCTGTGGCGGCTGTCGGCGAACTGCCGACTGTGCAGGTCTAAGACTGCCATGCCCCGGGCCGTCGGTCGGCATCGGCATCGGCCCCCCGGGGGCCGGGCGCCCGGGCGGCCATGGCGGCGGGCGGCGCGGGTTCCCCGCCCGAATCCTCGGGCGGCCGGTCGGCGGCGAGTTCGCCGAAGCCGGGGCACTCCCCCGCGAGCGCGAGCAGCCGCCGCCGGAGGCGGGCGGTGCGTCACGGGTACGGGTGAGGACCCGCGCGGTACGGCGCAACGGTGCGCGGGGCTCGTCGGGCGGGCGGCCCCGTGGCCGAGGGCGGCGGCCCGCAGAAGGTACGCCTCCCGCCACCCGGGGTGGCCGGGCTGTCCAGGGGGGAGGCGAGGTGCCGTCCGCACACATCGACGAGGGCGGTGAGCCGTTCGGCCCGCAGCGGCCGGGAGGGGGCGCTGACCGGCGTGGCCACAGCGGCGGCGAAGGCCGGGCACACCCCGGGGGACCTCCCGGAGCAGACCGCTGACCAGCGGGAACAGAACCGCTCTGGCGGCGATCGGCGAAGACGGCGGCGGGCGGTGCGCCCTCCGGGTGCCGCCGCACGTACTCGGCGACGAGCACGGCGGCCCGGCAGACGGGCGCGGGCACGGTGACCCCGGCGGGGGCGCGCGGCACGTCCCCGGCACCCGCGTCCTCGGCGATCCGGGGCCGGAGGGCGACGCGTACGGGCTCGGGGTGGGTGGCCAGGGCGGAGCCGAGCGCGCGGGCCTCGCTCCAGCCGCGCGGGGACAGCCGCAGCCGGGTGCCGGGCACGATGCGCCGCCGGGCGCTGACGGGACGGGCGGTACCGCGAGGCCCTGGGTGCCCACGAGGCGAGGGCGAGGCCGGAGCGGGACAGCGGCACGATGGCGTCGGCCGCGGCACGGCAGACCCGTTCTCCCGGCGCGTGCGGCACCACCCGGATCAGCCCGTCGGCACTCCCGTGACCGGTGACGACCGTCCCCGGCCGATCGGCGACGCATCCGGTCCCGGTGGGACCGCAGAGGGGTACGGGCGTCCTCTGTCCACGGCGGCGGGGCGGCGCTGACCGACCGCTGAAGACGGCCCGGGGAAAGCGCCTCCGGGTGCGCCTCGGTTCGCTCCAAGAGCCGGTGCGTCACGTGTCATGCGCCCCGTCCGGAGTCCGCGGATCGCGCGCGGTCCCACCGGGGCCGGGACCGGTGCCGGGGACACGCGTGCCGGGGCACCGGCGAGGGCGAACACGGGCGCGGGGCGGTCGTCGAGCCGATCGACCGCCCCGCCCCGGGCGTACGTCAGACGAACACGGCGAGGCTCTTGGCCTTGCCGCGCTCCTCCTTCACCAGGGCGAGGAATCGCTCCTCCGGCCCGAAGACGGCGACCGGTTCGGCCTCGTACGCGGGCATGTCCAGCCGTACACCGTTCACCAGCAGCCGGGCGCGCCGCTCGTCCACGTCCCAGCGGGGGAACGCCGCCGCTGCGGCCTCGGCGATCGGCATCACGGCCAGCTCCTCCTGGAGCTGGTCGAGCGTCCTGGCCGCGTCCAGGCCGTACGGGCCGACCCGGGTGCGGCGCAGCGCCGTGAGATGCCCGCCGACGCCCAGCGCGGCGCCGAGGTCACGGGCGAGGGCACGGATGTATGTGCCGGAGGAGCAGACGACGGAGACCACCAGGTCCATGACCGGGGTGCCGTCCTCGGCGCGGTCCTCGCGCATGTCGTAGACGCGGAAGGAGGAGACGGTGACCGGGCGGGCCGGGATCTCGAACTCCTCGCCGCCGCGGACCCGGGCGTAGGACCGCTTGCCGTCGATCTTGATGGCGCTGACCTTGGACGGGACCTGCATGATCGCGCCGGTGAGGGCGGCCACGCCCGTGTCGACGGCCTGGCGGGTGACCGCGGAGGCGTCGGCGGACGCGGTGATCTCGCCCTCGGCGTCATCGGTGACGGTCGTCTGACCGAGCCGGATGGTGCCGAGGTACTCCTTCTCCGTGAGGGCGAGGTGCCCGAGGAGCTTGGTCGCACGCTCGACGCCGAGCACCAGCACACCGGTGGCCATGGGGTCGAGTGTCCCCGCATGGCCGACGCGGCGCGTCCTGGCGATGCCGCGCATCTTGGCGACGACGTCGTGCGAGGTGAAGCCCGACGGCTTGTCGACGATGACGAGGCCGTCGGGCGGGGTGGGCCGCTGTGTCATTCGGAGGCTTCGTCCTCGTCCTCGGGCTTGCGGTACGGGTCCGCCTCCCCCGCGTACGCGGCGCCCGAGGAGACCTCGCGCACCCGGGCGTCGGAGGCCCGTGCCTGGTCGAGGAGGTCCTCGATGTTCCGGGCGTTCTCCGGGAGGGCGTCCGCCACGAACGTGAGCGTCGGGGTGAACTTGGTCCCGGCGGCGGCCCCGACCGCGGAGCGCAGCACGCCCTTGGCGCTCTGGAGCCCGGCGGCGGCGCTGGCCCGGGCCTCGTCGTCACCGTAGACCGTGTAGAAGACCGTGGCCTCCCGCAGATCGCCGGTGACCCGGGTGTCCGTGATGGTCACATGGGTGCCGAGCCGCGGGTCCTTGATGCCGCGCTGTAGCTTCTCGGCGACCACCTCCCTGATGAGGTCCGCCAGTTTCTTCGCCCGCGCGTTGTCGGCCACTGGTCCTTCTCCTTATTTCCTGCTGCTTGCCTTGCCATCAGTCTTCGTCGCTGTGGAGCCTGCGTCGAACCGACAGCAGTTCCACCTCGGGTCGGCCGGCGACAAGGCGCTCGCACCGGTCCAGCACTTCTGTGAGGTGCCCTGTGTCACCCGAGACCACCGCGAGGCCGATCTCGGCCCTGCGGTGGAGGTTCTGGTCCCCGGTCTCCGCGACGCTGACCGCGTATTTGCGGTGCAGCTCGGCGATGATCGGACGGACCACGGAGCGCTTCTCCTTGAGCGACCGTACGTCGCCGAGAAGCAGATCGAAGGAGAGCGTCCCCACATACATAGGTGTACCCGGATGTCCCGCCGGTTCGGGTTCATGACGCCTGCCAGCGCTTGGCAGGAACATCTGAACCGTACACGCAGGGCCGGGGCCGTTCGACGGAAATATCCCCGCCGACCGGCCCCGGGCGCTGTCCTTCGCGGGCCGCGGGGAACCGCACGCGGTGTGCGGTTCCCTGCGGCCGGTACGGTGCGTGATCAGCCGCGCGGCTTCTCGCGCATCTCGTAGGTCGCGATGACGTCGTCGATCTTGATGTCGTTGTAGTTTCCGAGGTTGATACCGCCCTCGAAGCCTTCGCGAATCTCGGTGACGTCGTCCTTGAAGCGGCGCAGGCCCTCGATGTTGAGGTTCTCGGCGACCACCTTGCCGTCGCGGATGAGACGGGCCTTGGTGTTCCGCTTGACCTCGCCGGAGCGGATGAGCACACCGGCGATGTTGCCCAGCTTGGAGGAGCGGAAGACCTCGCGGATCTCCGCCGTACCCAGCTCGACCTCTTCGTACTCGGGCTTGAGCATGCCCTTGAGGGCCGCCTCGATCTCCTCGATGGCCTGGTAGATCACCGAGTAGTACCGGACCTCGACACCCTCGCGCTCCGCCATCTGCGAGGCACGGCCGGCCGCGCGGACGTTGAAGCCGATGACGATGGCGTCGGAGCCCATGGCCAGGTTGATGTCGGACTCGGTGACCTCGCCGACGCCGCGGTGCAGGACCCGGATGTCGACCTCCTCGCCCACGTTGAGCTGGAGCAGCGAGGACTCCAGGGCCTCGACCGAACCGGACGCGTCGCCCTTGATGATGAGGTTGAGCTGCTGGACCTCGCCCGCCTTGAGCACCTTGTCCAGGTCCTCGATGGAGACCCGGCGGGTGCGCTTGGCGAACGCGGCGTTGCGCTCACGGGCGGCGCGCTTCTCGGCGATCTGGCGGGCGGTGCGGTCCTCGTCGACGACGAGGAAGTTGTCACCGGCGCCGGGGACGTTGGTCAGACCGAGGACGAGGACCGGGGTCGACGGACCCGCCTCTTCCACGTTCTCGCCCTTGTCGTCGAGCATGGCGCGGACACGGCCGTAGGCGTCGCCGACGACCATCGTGTCACCGATGCGCAGCGTTCCGCGCTGGACCAGGACGGTCGAGACGGCGCCGCGACCGCGGTCGAGGTGGGACTCGATCGCGATGCCCTGCGCGTCCTGCTCCGGGTTGGCCCGCAGGTCGAGCGAGGCGTCGGCGGTGAGGACGACGGCCTCCAGCAGGTCCTGGATGTGCAGACCCTGCTTGGCGGAGATGTCGACGAACATGGTGTCGCCGCCGTACTCCTCGGCCACCAGGCCGAACTCGGTGAGCTGACCGCGGACCTTGGTCGGGTCGGCACCCTCGACGTCGATCTTGTTGACCGCGACCACGATCGGCACCTCGGCCGCCTTGGCGTGGTTCAGCGCCTCGATCGTCTGGGGCATCACACCGTCGTTGGCCGCCACTACGAGGATCGCGATGTCGGTCGACTTGGCACCGCGGGCACGCATGGCGGTGAACGCCTCGTGACCCGGGGTGTCGATGAAGGTGATCCGGCGGTCCTCGCCGTTGACCTCGGTCGCGACCTGGTAGGCACCGATGTGCTGGGTGATGCCACCGGCCTCGCCCGCGACGACGTTCGTCTTGCGGATCGCGTCGAGCAGTCGGGTCTTTCCGTGGTCGACGTGACCCATGACGGTGACGACCGGCGGACGGGAGACCAGGGCCTCGTCGCCGCCCTCGTCCTCGCCGAACTCGATGTCGAAGGACTCCAGCAGCTCGCGGTCCTCCTCCTCCGGGCTGACGATCTGAACCGTGTAGTTCATCTCGTCGCCGAGGAGCTGGAGCGTCTCGTCGGAGACGGACTGCGTGGCCGTGACCATCTCGCCGAGGTTCATCATGACCGCGACGAGCGACGCCGGGTTGGCGCCGATCTTCTCCGCGAAGTCGGTGAGCGAGGCACCGCGCGACAGGCGAATGGTGTCGCCGTTGCCGCGGGGCAGCATCACGCCGCCGACCGACGGGGCCTGCATGGCCTCGTACTCCTGGCGCCGCTGCCGCTTCGACTTGCGGCCACGACGGGCCGGGCCGCCGGGACGGCCGAAGGCGCCCTGTGTGCCACCGCGGCCACCGGGGCCGCCGGGACGGCCACCGAAGCCGGGACGGCCGCCGAAGCCACCGCCGCCGCCACCGGGGCCACCGCCGCCGGGACGACCGGCGAAGCCGCCGCCGCCACCGCCGGGACGACCGCCACCGCCGCCACCGGGACCGCCGGGACGACCGGCGAAGCCGGGACGACCGCCGCCGCCACCGCCGCCGCCCGGACGGCCGCCGGGGCCGCCGCCGGGACGCCCGCCCGCACCGGGACCGGGACGCGGTCCGGCAGCGGGACGCTGCGGCATCATGCCCGGGTTCGGGCGGTTGCCCGCGGGGCCGCCGCCGGGGCGGGGGGCCTGCGGACGCGGCATCGAGCCGGGGGTGGGACGGGGAGCGCCGCCCTGCGGGGCCTGGGGACGCGGAGCGCCGCCGGGACCGGCCTGGGGACGCGGGGCGCCGGGGGCACCGCCGGGACGCGGAGCGCCCGGACGCGGGGACTGCGGGCGCGCCATGCCGGTGGAGCCACCGGAGGTGAAGGGGTTGTTGCCCGGGCGGGGACCCGCCGGGCGGTTGCCGCCGGGGCGCTGACCGCCCTGGGCCGGACGCGCCGGACGGTCGCCGCCGGGGCGCTGACCGCCGTCACGCTGACCGCCGTCACGCTGGCCGCCGGGGGCACCCGGACGGGCGCCGGGGCGCGGACCGGGGGCGGCGGGGCGCGGGGCCTGCGGGGCCGCGGGCTGGGCAGCCGCCGGAGCGGAGAACTCCGCCGGAGGCACCGGGGCCGCGGGACGCGCGGGGGCGGGCTTGGGACCCGGACGCGGGCCCGGGGAGGGCGCGCTCGCGGGCGCACCGCCGACCGGGGCGCTCGGGGCGGCCGGCCGGGGGGCCGGTGCACCGGGCTTGGGCGCACCGGGCTTGGGCGCGGCCGGGGAGGGCGCGCCGGGGACAGGGCCGCCCGGACGGGGGGCGGCGGGGGTGGGCGCCGCCTTGCGGGGCGCACCGGGCTTCGCTGCGGGCTTTCCGGCGGAGCCGGACCCCTGCAACGCGTCAGTCAACTTGCGTACCACCGGCGCCTCGATCGTCGAGGAAGCCGAACGGACGAATTCACCGAGTTCCTGGAGCTTGGCCATGACGACCTTGCTCTCCACACCGAACTCCTTGGCGAGTTCGTATACCCGGACCTTAGCCACTTCGCTCCTTTGAGGTCCGGGTTACCGCCGGACCGTCGCTACTTCATGGGCGTACTCATCGCGTACTCATCGAGTGCTCATCGCAATCTCGACCTACTTCCAACTCGCGAGGTACCTGACCGCACGGGGTTCCGTGCCGTACTTCTTCACTGCGGGATCTGCGGGGTCTGAAGAACCCGGCGCACTGCGGCCGTGTCGAGTGGCCCCTCGGCCCTGAGGGCGCGGGGAAACGCACGGCGTCGTACTGCCAGATCGAGACAGACCTCGACGGGGTGCACATAGGCACCCCGGCCGGGCAGCGTACCGCGATCGTCGGGGACACAGTCACCCCCGACCGCCACGATGCGCAGCAAATCCGCTTTGGCCGCCCGCTCCCGGCATCCCACACAGGTGCGCTCAGGGCGTGCGCAGGCATGCGTCCGGCCAGACACGATTAAGTCTACCTCCCCGCGCCGACCTCACCCCTACGGGGCAAGAATCGAACACTCGTTGTCCGAATCCGGCTGCGGCCCCCGATGGGGGCCCGGCCTGCTCCGGCGGTGATCCCCGTCGCGCCCGGTGTGTCCCTGGACGCCCGGAGATCATCGGTCTCGGTCGGCCCCGATGACACGTCGTCCATGCCAGAACACCGCACGCGGCCGTTTTCTTCCACCGGTTTTCCCGGTCCGGGCACCGGTCACTCCCCGGCCCGGGACACACCGGGCCGCGGAACCCCCGGGCCCGGTCCTGGGCCGGGTCCCCGGGCTCAGTCCTGCCGGGGCTCGGTGTCCGTGCCCGGCTCGGTGTCGGGGCGGATGTCGATGCGCCAGCCGGTGAGCCGGGCGGCGAGCCGCGCGTTCTGCCCCTCCTTGCCGATGGCGAGCGAGAGCTGGTAGTCGGGGACGGTCACCCGGGCGGAGCGGGCGCCGAGGTCCACGACCTCGACCTTGCTGACCCGGGCCGGGGAGAGCGCGTTCGCGACCATCTCGGCCGGGTCGTCCGACCAGTCCACGATGTCGATCTTCTCGCCGTGCAGCTCGGCCATCACATTGCGGACCCGGCCGCCCATGGGGCCGATGCACGCGCCCTTGGCGTTCAGTCCGGAACGGGTGGAGCGCACGGCGATCTTGGTGCGGTGACCGGCCTCACGGGCGATCGCCGCGATCTCCACGCTGCCGTCCGCGATCTCGGGGACCTCCAGCGCGAAGAGCTTCTTCACCAGGTTGGGGTGGGTGCGCGAGAGGGTCACGGACGGTCCGCGCACGCCCTTGGCGACCCGTACGACATACGTCCGCAGCCGCAGCCCGTGGGGGTACTCCTCGCCGGGGACCTGCTCCTGCACCGGCAGGATCGCCTCCAGCTTGTCGTCCAGCTTGACGAGGACGTTCTTGGGGTCCTTGCCCTGCTGCACCTGGCCGGAGACCACATCGCCCTCACGGCGGGCGTACTCGCCGAAGGTGACGTCGTTCTCGGCGTCCCGCAGCCGCTGCTGGATGACCTGGCGGGCGGTGGTGGCGGCGATCCGGCCGAAGTCCGACGGGGTGTCGTCGAACTCCTTGGGCTCCTGCCCCTCCTCCAGGTCGGCCGGGTCCTCCTCGGCCCACACCGTCACATGCCCGGTCTGGCGGCTCAGCTCCGCGCGCGCGTGGCGGCGGCTGCCCTCGGTGCGGTGGTACGCGATGAGGAGGGCCGACTCGATCGCCTCGACCAGCAGGTCGAAGGGGATCTCCTTCTCCTGTGCCAAGCCCTTCAGGAGCTTCACGTCGATATCCATGGCTACGCCTCCTCTTCCTTCGTGTCCTTGCGGTTGAACTCGATCTCCACCCGGGCCTTCGCGATGTCCGCGAAGGTGACCCGCCGGGCCGTGGGCTTGCGGCCCTTGACCCCGGGAACCTCCAGATCGAGCCCCTCGTCGTCCACGGTCAGGACACGGGCCACCAGCTCGCCGCCGTCGGCGAGGTGGAGCTTCACCAGCCGGCCGGTGGCACGGACGTAGTGGCGGTGCTCGGTCAGGGGGCGGTCGGCACCGGGGGAGCTGACTTCGAGGACGTACTCGTCCTCTCCCATCGCGTCGCTCTCGTCCAGCTTCTGGGAGATCGCGCGGCTCAGCTCGGCACAGGCGTCCAGGGTGGCTCCGTCCTCGGAGTCCACGACGATCCTCAGCTGGCGGCGGCGGCCCGCGCGGGCGAGCTCGATCTCTTCCAGATCCAGGCCGGCGGCGGTGACGAGCGGTTCAAGGAGCTCGCGCAGCCTCTCGCTCTGGGTGGTGCTCATCCGGGTGACTCCTCGGCCGCGTGTGCTGTTGTGGGATCGTCGTGCGTCGCCTCAAAGGGTATCCGGTCCCACAGGGTGTTGCCGTCCACCCGGGCCGTGCCCGCGGGTACGCTCGCCTGCGGCGATGATCACCGACGGCCGAGGGAGACACGCGTGGGGCGCACCGGGACGACACGCAGAGGTGTGCTCGCGGCGACGGGTGCGCTGGCGGCGGGCGCCGTGGCCGGATGCTCCCCCGGGAGCGCGGAGGAGGCGGCGGAACGGGAACGGGCCGGGGCCCGGCTGCGGCGGCGGCAGGCCGCGGCGAGCCGGGAGCTGCGCGACCGGTACGACGCGACACTCGACCGCCATCCGGGGCTCGGCGAACGGCTGAGTCCACTGCGGGCCTCGGTCGCCGCCCATGTCACGGCGCTGGCACCCGCGCCGGAGCGCGCGGGTGCCCCGGCGGACGCGGGGCGCGGCGGCGCGCACGCCGGGGCGGACGGTGATCGTTCCCCCGCCCCGATGGCGGTGCCGGAGGACCCGGCGGGCGCCCTGGACGCGCTCGCCGCCGCCGAACGCACCACCGCCGACGCGCGCACGGCCGCGCTGCTGACGGCGGAACCCGAGCTGGCCCGGCTGCTGGCGTCGCTCGCGGCGGCGGGCGCGGCCCACGCGTATCTGCTGACGGAGGGCGGCCGGTGACGACGACCACGGCGGGAACGACAGGAACGACGGGCCGGGTTCCGGCCACGGGGCAAAGCGGCCGGAGCACGCGGGCCGACGACGCGGTGATCACGGCCGTCCACGCCGCGCTCGCGGCCGAACACGCCGCGGTCTACGGGTACGGGGTCGTCGGCGCCCGGGCCGGGCAGGAGCGCCGGGCCGACGCGCGGGCCGCGTACGAGGCCCACCGCGCCCGCCGGGACGCGCTGGCGCGGACGGTGCGCGGGCTGGGCGCCGATCCGGTGGCGGCGGCGCCCGGCTACGAGCTGCCCTTCGCCACGGAGGACCCGGCGGCGGCGGTGCGGCTGGCGGCCCTCCTGGAGGACCGGGTGGCGGGCGTCTACTCCGATCTGGTCCGCGCCGCCGAGGGCCCGCTGCGGCGGGAGGCCGCGGCGGCGCTGCGGGAGGCGGCGGTGCGGTCGGCGCGCTGGCGCGGCAGCGGCGTAGCCTTTCCCGGACTCGCCGAACGCACGGGCGACCGATGACATCCGGCCGGATGTCCGGGGAACGGCAGGGCGCGCACCAGCGGTGAGCAGCACCGGCCGATACTGACCCGTACCGACCCGGCCATCACGCGATATCCGGCATTTCGATATTCCTGGGAATTCGAGTAATTTCAGCGGGTTCCGTGGTTCCGGCGCGGACGCCTGGAGAGGGTGGGCGCCGGGGCGGGCACGGACACCGTGGACGACACGGAGCACACAGGAAGACATCGGAGAGGGTGGCTGTTCGCGCATGGGTTTTGAAGCGCCCCGGCGTCTGGTGCGGGCGCTCGGTGAGGACGGCGGCCGGGAGGGTCTGCGCGACTGGCTCGACCGGCTGCCCGCCATCGCCGAGGAGACGGTGGCCCGGCTCGGTCTCGACGCCGAACGGGTGGTGGCCCCCGGCGGACGCGGCAGTCTGATCGTCCTGGTCCGGCTCGGCGACGGCACCCCGGCGGCGCTGAAGCTGATCCCGCCGGGCGGCGCCGCCGCGCAGGAGCGGGCGGCACTGGCCCACTGGGACGGCCGCTTCGCGGTACGCCTGCTCGACGCGCCCGAGGCGCCCGCCGCCGGGGACGCGCTGCTCCTGGAGCGGCTGCACCCGGAGGTCTCCCTGCGTTCGCTGCCCGAGGCGAAGGCCCTTCTGGAGGCGGCGGCGACCGTACGGCGGCTGTGGGTGCCGCCCCCGGCCGGGCATCCCTTCGAGACCGTCGCGGACCGGACCGCCCGGCAGGCCCTCGCGCTGCGCGCCCTGGACGACCCGCTGGCGACGGCAGCCCTCGACGCCCGGGCGCGGCTGACCGAGGACGCCCCCGAGGCTCTGCTGCTCCACGGTTCCTTCCGCCAGGGCAAGGTGCTGGCCGCCGACCGGGTCCCCTGGCTCACGGTCGGTCCCCGGCCCGTCGTCGGCGAGCGCGCCTACGACCTCGCCCGGCTGGTCCGCGACCGCGCGGAGGATCTGGTGGCCGCCTCGTCGGGGCCCTCGGCGGCCCGTCGCCGGGTGAACAGGCTCGCGGACTCCTTGGAGATCGACCCGGCCCGGCTGCGCGGCTGGGCGCTGTTCCGGGCGGTCGAGTCGGGCACGCGGGCCCTCGCCGCGGGCCGCGTCCGGGAGGCGGAGTCCTCGCTGGAGTTCGCCTCCTGGCTCTGAGCGGCCGAGCGCTCCCGAACACTTCCGGGCGCCACCGAGTGCGCCTGAGCGCCCCGGGGCAGCACCCGGCGAGCGCCCCCACGAGGAGCGCCCCCGCCCCCGGCTCGTTCGCCGGGGGCGGGGGCGCTCTGTGTGCGTCGCCGGGGCTGAGCCATCGCCCTCACCCCCGGGCGGGTGAGCCCCCGCCCCGTGCCTCCGCCCTGCGGGCGAGTGAGCCGAAGGGGCGCACCTCCGCCTCTCCGCGGGGCTGGACGATGGCCCCGCACCCCGTGCGCGCGTGGACGATCACCCCGCCCCGGGACGGTTCCCCCGGGGCGGGTGGGCCGAAGGGGCACGCGGCCGCCGAAAGCGGATCACGCGCCCCCGTCCCCGCACGGGCGTTTACCTCAGCCCTGCGGCGCGTGGGCCGTGGGGGTGCGTGGCCGCCGGGAGCGGAGAGCGGGCCCCTGTCTCCTTGGCCAGGCGTTTACCTCGACCCCGCGGCGAGTGAGCCGCAGGGGCGCCGCGGGTGCCGAAAGCGGAGAGCGGGCCCCCGTCTCCTGGGCTGGACGTCTGCCTCCGCCCCGGGGCGGGTGGGCCGAAGGGCGCGCGGCTACCGAAAGCGGAGCACACGCCCCCCGTCCCTGCACAGGCGTTTGCCTTCGCCCCTTGGGCCGGGCGTTTGCCTTGACCCTGCGGCGAGTGAGCCGAAGGGGCACGTGGCTGCCGAAAGCGGAGAGCGCGCCCCCGCCCCTTGGGGTGGACGTCTGCCTCCGCCCCGCAGCGGGTGAGCCGCAGGGGCGCGCGGCCGCCGGGAACGGAGAGCGGGCCCCTGTCCCTTGGGCCGGGCGTTTGCCTCGGCCCTGCGGCGGGTGAGCCGAAGGGGTGCCGCGGGTGCCGAAAGTGGAGAGCGCGCGCAGGCCGTGAGGAACGAGCGGCCGAGCACGGTCGACCGTCGGCGCACGCTTCAGCACCCCGGAGGCGAACCGAGCCACAAAAAAGGGGGAGCCACAGAAGAATTCAGACGCCGCGCAGCCGGGCGACCGCCTCGGCGACGGGCAGTTCCTCGCGCTCTCCGGTGCGGCGGTCCTTCAGTTCGACGACGCCCTCGGCGGAGCGCCGTCCGGCCACGAGGATCGTCGGCACGCCGATCAGCTCGGCGTCGGTGAACTTGACGCCGGGCGAGACGCCGGGGCGCTCGTCGACCAGGACCCGCAGTCCGGCGGCGGCGAGTTGGTCGGCGACCTCCAGCGCGAGTTCGATCTGGACGGCCTTGCCCGCGGCGACGACATGGACGTCGGCGGGGGCGATCTCGGCGGGCCAGCACAGCCCCTTCTCGTCGGCGGTCTGCTCGGCGAGGGCGGCCACGGCACGGGAGACACCGATGCCGTACGAGCCCATCGTCACCCGGGTGGGCTTGCCGTTCTGGCCGAGGACGTCGAGCTGGAAGGCGTCCGCGTACTTCCGGCCGAGCTGGAAGATGTGGCCGATCTCGATGGCGCGGTCCAGCTTGAGGCCGGTACCGCACTTCGGGCAGGGGTCGCCGTCCTCGACGACCACGACGTCCACGTATGCGTCGATCTCGAAGTCACGGCCCGCGACGACATGGCGGGCGTGCTTGCCCTCCTCGTTGGCGCCGGTGATCCAGGAGGTTCCGGCGGCGATCCGGGGGTCGGCGAGGTAGCGGACCTTGTCCAGGCCCTGCGGGCCGACATAGCCGCGGACCAGGTCGGGGCGGCCGGTGAAGTCCTCGGCGGTGACCAGTTCCACCTGGGCGGGGGCCAGATGGTCGGCCAGCTTGCCGAGGTCCACCTCGCGGTCGCCCGGCACACCCACGGCGACGATCTCCCCGTCGACCTTCACCAGAAGGTTCTTGAGGGTGGCGGACGCGGGGACGCCCAGGTGCTCGGCGAGGGTCTCGATGGTGGGCGTGTCCGGGGTGTCCAGCAGTTCCACGGCGGGGTGGTCCACGGCCTCGGGGGCGGCGGCGACGTAGGTCACGGCCTCCGTGTTGGCCGCGTAGTCGCAGGACGGGCAGTGGACGAAGGTGTCCTCACCGGCGGCGGCGGGGGCGAGGAACTCCTCGGAGGCCGAGCCGCCCATCGCGCCGGAGACCGCCGAGACGATCCGGTGGTCGAGGCCGAGCCGCCGGAAGATCCGGATGTATGCCTCGCGGTGCAGCGCGTAGGACTCGGCCAGTCCCTCGTCCGTGGTGTCGAAGGAGTAGGAGTCCTTCATCTGGAACTCACGGCCGCGCAGGATGCCCGAGCGGGGGCGCGCCTCGTCGCGGTACTTCGTCTGGATCTGGTAGAGGATCACCGGCAGGTCCTTGTAGGACGAGCACTGGTCCTTCACCAGCTGGGTGAAGATCTCCTCGTGGGTGGGGCCGAGCAGGTATTCGGCCCCCTTGCGGTCCTTGAGCCGGAACAGTTCGGCGCCGTACTCGTCCCAGCGGCCGGTGATCTCGTACGGCTCCTTGGGGAGGAGGGCCGGGAGCAGGACCTCCTGCGCGCCGATCGCGTCCATCTCCTCGCGGACCACACGGGTGACGTTCTCCAGCACCTTCTTGCCGAGCGGCAGCCAGGACCAGATACCGGCCGCGTTGCGCCGCACATATCCGGCGCGGACCAGCAGCTTGTGGCTCAGCGTCTCGGCGTCCGCGGGGTCGTCGCGCAAGGTCTTGACCATGAGGCGGGACATGCGCTGGACCTGGGCTGCCATGGGGTTTCTCCTGCGTCAAGAAAAGGTGATGTGTCAGGAGGTTAGCCGGGGGCGCTCCCGGGTGGAAATCAGTTGCCGCGCCGGAGCGGCAGTGGGGCGCCCATCACGGCGTAGGGACTGATCGTGCTCGGGAAGAGCACCCGGCGGGCGAGGTCCTGGTAGCCGAGGGAGCGGTAGAGCCTGCGGGCGGGGGACTCGGTGTCGACGGCGGAGAGGATGGAACGGGGCTCGTCGGCGGTGTCGGTGATGGCGGTGATCAGGCTCCGGCCGATGCCCCGGGCCTGGAAGGCGGGGTGGACATGGAGTTCGGTGATGACGAAGGCGTCGTCGAGCCAGCCGTCGTTGCCGCCGCGCCGCAGCGGGGACTCGACCACGGTGGACCACCAGTGCCGCCGGTCGTTGGGCATGCCGTAGACGAAACCGACGAGGTTGCCGGGCGGGGCCAGTGCGCCGAGGGCGCGGGCACCGGGCTGGAGGAGGTGCCGGTGGACGATGGGGCGGCGCACCTCGACCTCGTCGGCGGACAGGCCGAAGGCCAGGGCCTGCACGGTCAGGGCCTCGTCGAGCCGGGTGGCGAGATCGACGGGCTCGATCACGACTGCGGGGAGTGCTGCCATGCGGGAACCCTACTCGGCACCGGCTGTGACCAGAACCGTACATCGGGTTCCGGCGGCACCGGGTCGCGGGCCCGGCGGAAGCGACGGCTCCGGCCACCGTCGCGGCCCGCCGCTCAGAAGAGCACGCTTCAGAAGAGCACGCTCATGAACGCGCCGACCTCCTGGAAGCCGACCCGCCGGTAGGTGGCGCGCGCCGCGGTGTTGTAGTCGTTGACGTAGAGGCTGGCCACGGGGGCGACGTCGGCGAGGGCGTAGCGCAGCACGGCGGCCATTCCGGAGACGGAGAGGCCCTGGCCCCGGTGGGCGGGGTCGACCCAGACGCCCTGGATCTGGCATGCCTGGTCGGTGGCGGCGCCGATCTCGGCCTTGAAGATCACCCGTCCGTTGTCGATCCGGGCGAAGGAGCGGCCCGCGCCGACCAGTTCGGCGATCCTGGCCTGGTAGAGCAGTCCGCCGTCCCCGGCCATGGGCGAGACGCCGACCTCCTCGGTGAACATGGCCACGCAGGCGGGCATGATCACGTCCATCTCGTCCTTGCGGATCCGGCGGACGTAGGGGTCGGGTTCGATGCCGTCGGGGAGCCGGTCGGCGACCATCAGCGGCTGCCGGGGGCGGATGTCCCGGGCGGGGCCCCAGCTCGGTTCGAGCAGCCGCCACAGCCGGGCGGTGGGTTCGGCGGGGCCGACGATCGAGGAGCAGCGGCGGCCCGCTCTGCGGGCGCGGTCGGCGAAGGAGCGGACGGCCTCGGGCGTGGCGCAGATGGGGACGAGGTTGGCGCCGGAGTAGCACAGGGACCGCAGCCGGCCCTCGGTGTACCAGCCCCACATCTCGCCGCCGAGCCGCCAGGGGTCGAGTCCGGCGACCCGGACCCTGGCCGTGACAAAGGCGTTCGTGACCGGGTCGCTCTCCAGGACGGCGAGCGCCGCGCCGAGGTCGCCGGGTTCGAGGACCCGGGTGGTGGTCTGCGTCAACACGAGGGGGCCTCACCTACCATCTGCTGATTTCCGCACTGTACCCGGCGGGTGGGTCCGGTGCCGAGTGCAGCGATCGGCCCCGCGCACGCGGGGGGCGTGGCGGGGCCGATTTCACCTGCTCTGCGGGGATCTCTCCCTCGGTGGGTGCGGGGTCCTCCCGGCTGCCCGGGAAGGGGCGGCGACGGGCGCGGGCCCGGTCAGCCGATGCTGACCTGGGGCTCACCGGACATCACTCCGGCCTTCTCCATCTCTTCGGCGATCTTCATCGCCTCTTCGATCAGGGTCTCCACGATCTTCGCCTCGGGGACGGTCTTGATGACCTCGCCCTTGACGAAGATCTGGCCCTTGCCGTTGCCGGAGGCGACGCCGAGGTCGGCCTCGCGGGCCTCGCCGGGGCCGTTGACGACACAGCCCATGACGGCGACCCGGAGCGG
The DNA here is from genome assembly GCF_005519465.1 of Streptomyces clavuligerus. Taxonomy (NCBI): domain Bacteria; kingdom Bacillati; phylum Actinomycetota; class Actinomycetes; order Kitasatosporales; family Streptomycetaceae; genus Streptomyces; species Streptomyces clavuligerus. Next base: position 1,416,095 of record NZ_CP027858.1, read on the forward strand.
GACCTCCATGCCCTCCAGACCGGCGGTGACCTCGTCGGCGAGCTTGTAGACGTCGACCTGGGCCCGGCCGCAGGACGGGCAGGAGACGATCTCCAGACGCCGCTGGCGCAGGTTCAGGGACTCCAGGATCTGGATGCCGACCTTGACCTCTTCGGCGGGCGGGGCGGAGAGGGAGACCCGGATGGTGTCGCCGATGCCCTCGCTCAGCAGCGCGCCGAAGGCGACGGCGGACTTGATGGTGCCCTGGAAGGCGGGCCCGGCCTCGGTGACGCCGAGGTGGAGGGGGTAGTCGCACTGCGCGGCGAGCTGCCGGTAGGCGTTGACCATCACGACGGGGTCGTTGTGCTTGACCGAGATCTTGATGTCCTGGAAGCCGTGCTCCTCGAAGAGGGACGCCTCCCACAGGGCGGACTCGACCAGGGCCTCGGGGGTGGCCTTGCCGTACTTCTTCAGCAGCCGCGCGTCGAGCGATCCGGCGTTGACGCCGATCCGGATGGGGGTGCCGGAGGCGGAGGCCGCCTTCGCGATCTCCTTGACCTTGTCGTCGAACTGCTTGATGTTGCCCGGGTTGACCCGGACGGCCGCGCAGCCCGCGTCGATGGCGGCGAAGACGTACTTGGGCTGGAAGTGGATGTCCGCGATCACCGGGATCTGCGACTTGCGCGCGATGGTGGCGAGCGCGTCCGCGTCGTCCTGGGTGGGGCAGGCGACCCGGACGATCTGGCAGCCGGACGCGGTCAGCTCGGCGATCTGCTGGAGGGTCGCGCCGATGTCGGACGTCCTGGTCGTGGTCATCGACTGGACGGATACGGGCGCGTCACCTCCCACCGCCACCGACCCTACCTGGATCTTCCGGCTGACCCGCCGGTCGGCGAGCTTGGTCGGAACGGAAGGCATACCGAGAGAAATCGCGGTCATCAGCTGTGCAACCCCAAGGTGTGGATCGAGTTCCCGGCATCGCCGGGCTCAACTGTCGAGATTACGGCACCGCGCTTGTCGTCAGCACATCGTCTCGGAAGACCCGCCGTACGACACGGCGGCCGGGCACAAAGTACACCCGGCCGCCGGAGGCCGCCGTGGCGGTCAGCTGATCTTGACTGGATTCACAATGTCCGCAACCAGCACCAGCAGGGTAAAGCAGATAAAGATTCCGGCCACGACATAGGCGACGGGCATCAGCTTCGCCACGTCGAACGGACCGGGGTCGGGCCGCTTCAGCAGCCGGGCCGTCCTGCGGCGTACGGACTCCCACAGCGCGCCCGCGATATGCCCGCCGTCCAGGGGGAGCAACGGCAGCATATTGAAGAGGAAGAGGGAGAGATTGAAGCCCGCGAGGAGCATGAGGAAGCTGGCGACGATGTTCTGCGTGGGCATGTCGAGGTTCATGACCTCGCCGCTGATACGGGCGGCGCCGACGACGCCCACGGGCGAGTCCTCCTTGCGCTCCCCGTCGCCGAAGGCCGCGTCCCACAGGTCGGGAACCTTGGCGGGGAGCGCGATGATCGACTCCACACCGTTCTCGATCATGCCGCCCATACGGTCGACGGAGTCCGTGAAGGAGAGCGGAAGAATCTCCGTCCTGGCGACGAAGCCGAGATATCCGGCCGGTACGTACTCACCGGGGACGACCTCGCCGTCGGCGTCCTTCTTGACGACCTCGTTCTCCACAAGAGTGGCGCGAAGGTCGCGTTCGGTGCCGCCGCGTTCGATCGTGAGGGTCGCGGGACCGATGGTTTCGCGGATTCGTTCGGACAGTTCCGGCCAGCCGGAGATCTTCTCCCCGTTGAACGCGACAATCCGGTCGCCGGCCCGGAGCCCGGCGGCGTGGGCGGGGGAGACCGGGTCGGTCTTCGCGCAGGTGTCGCGCTGTTCGCGCTGGTCGATGGTGCACTTGGGCACGCCCGCGACCGTGGTGGTCTGGGTGGCGAAGCCGAAGGTCATCGCGATGCCGAGGAAAAGCGCGACGGCGAGGACCAGATTCATGAACGGCCCGGCGAACATCACGATCACGCGCTTCCAGGGCGCGCGGGTGTAGAAGAGCCGCTTCTCGTCCCCGGGCTGGAGCTCCTCGTAGGCGGCGGTGCGGGCGTCCTCGATCATCCCGCGCCAGGGCGAGGTGGAGCGGGCCTCTATCCGTCCGTCCTGGCCGGGCGGGAACATCCCGATCATGCGGATGTAGCCACCCATGGGGATGGCCTTGATGCCGTACTCGGTCTCGCCCCTGCGCCGGGACCACAGGGTCGGGCCGAAGCCGACCATGTACTGGGGCACCCGGATGCCGAAGAGCTTGGCGGTCGACAGATGCCCCAGCTCGTGCCAGGCGATGGAGAACAGCAGGCCGACGGCGAACAGCACGATGCCGAGAACCGTCAACAACATCGTCATGCGCGCGCCTCCGCTGTGGCCTTCGCCGCCAGTTCCCGGGCCCGGGTACGGGCCCAGCTCTCCGCCTCCAGGACGTCGGCCACCGAGAGGCCGGTTCCGCGGGCGGGCGTGCCGTGCTCGGCGACCACCTCGGTGACCGTGTCCATGATCCCGTTGAACGGCAGCCGTCCGGCGAGGAACGCGTCGACGCACTCCTCGTTGGCGGCGTTGAACACCGCCGGGGCCGTGCCGCCCGCCGCGCCGACCTGCCGGGCGAGCCCGACGGAGGGGAACGCCTCGCTGTCGAGGGGCAGGAACTCCCAGGTGGACGCCTTGGTCCAGTCGAAGGCCGGGGCGGCGTCCGGCACCCGCTCGGGCCAGCCGATGCCGACCGCGATGGAGCCCGTCATGTCCGGCGGGGTGGCCTGGGCGAGGGTGGAGCCGTCCAGGAACTCCACCATGGAGTGGACATAGGACTGCGGGTGCACCACGACCTCGATCCGGTCGAAGGGCACGTCGTAGAGGAGGTGCGCCTCGATGACCTCCAGGCCCTTGTTGACCAGGGTGGCGCTGTTGACCGTGATCACCGGGCCCATGGCCCAGGTGGGGTGGGCGAGGGCGTCGGCGGGGGTGACACCGGCCAGCTCGGCCCTGCTCCGGCCGCGGAACGGCCCGCCGGACGCGGTGACGACCAGCTTGCGCACATCGGCCCGGACCCCGGCGGCCAGCGCCTGGAAGATGGCGGTGTGCTCGGAGTCCACCGGGATGATCTGACCGGGCCGGGCCACCTCCTTCACCAGCGGACCGCCGACGATGAGCGACTCCTTGTTGGCGAGGGCGAGGGTGCGGCCCGCCGCGAGCGCCGCGAGGGTGGGCCGCAGACCGATGGAGCCGGTGATGCCGTTGAGCACGGTGTGGCACTCGGAGGCGGCCAGCTCGGCGGCGGCGTCCGGGCCCGCGAGGATCTCGGGCAGCGGCTCGCTCCCGTACTGCGCGGACAGCGCCTCCCGCAGCGCCGGTACGGCGTCCGCACGGGCCACGGCGACCGTCCGCACCCGCAGCCGCCGGGCCTGCTCGGCCAGGAGCTCCACCCGGCCGCCCGCGGCGGAGAGCGCGGTGACCCGGAAGCGGTCGGGGTTGCGCAGGACGAGGTCGATGGCCTGGGTGCCGATCGACCCGGTGGCGCCGAGGACGACGATGTCCCGGCGCCCTCCGGTCGGGTCGAAGGCGATATGCGGGTCGGCGAGGGGGGATGGGCTGTCGCTCATCCCCCCATTGTGGCCGCAAGCCGTGCCCGGTTGGACAGCGCGTCCCGTACCGGCGCGGGCGGGGGGCGCAATCCGGACGCGCCGGTGCGCCGCCGGGGGACGGCGGGCCCGCACGCGCCCCGGGTCCGCCGCCGTGGCCCCGGAGGTCATCCGGGCTCCGGGGCCGCGGGGCCGGGGTGCCGCGCCGTCACCCTCAGCGGTCCGGGTGGACGGGGCGGTGGACGTTCGGGAGGACGGAGGGGCCCGGTTCGGTCTCCGCGATCCAGGGGCCGTCCCCGCTGGGGTCGACGATCCCCTCCTCCAGCCAGGTGTACCGGCCCGCGAGCACCCCGTCCACCACCCTGCGGTCGATGTCGTCGGTGTTGGACCAGAGCCGGTCGAACAGCTCGTCGGCCCGCAGCCTGGCCTGGCGGCAGAAGACATCGGCGAGCTGGTACGCCTCCCGGCCGCGGCCCCCGCCGCCGCGCAGCAGCTCCGCGCGGACACAGGCGGCGCTCATCGCGAACAGCTCCGCGCCGATGTCGACGATCCGGCCGAGAAACGCCTGTTTCCCCTCCATCCGGCCCTGCCAGCGGGACATGGCGTAGAAGGTGGAACGGGCGAGTTTGCGGGAGGCGCGTTCGACGTAGCGCAGATGGACGGAGAGGTCGGCGTGGCCCGAGGGGTGGAACTCCCCGTACGCGCCGGGGACCCGGCCCGCTCCGGTGACCAGCTTGGGGAGCCACCGGGCGTAGTAGGCGCCGGCCGCCGCGCCCGCGCGCGCCTTGTCCCCGAGGTTCTTGTCGGGGTCGATCAGATCGCCCGCGACGGTGAGATGGGCGTCGACGGCCTCCCGGGCGATCAGCAGATGCATGATCTCGGTGGAGCCCTCGAAGATGCGGTTGATGCGCAGGTCCCGCAGCATCTGCTCGGCCGGTACGGCGCGCTCGCCCCGCGCCGCCAGCGAGTCGGCCGTCTCGTACCCCCGGCCGCCGCGGATCTGCACCAGCTCGTCGGCCATCCGCCAGGCCATCTCGGAGCCGTAGAGCTTGGCGATGGCCGCCTCGATCCGGATGTCGTTGCGGTCCTCGTCCGCCATCTGGGAGCAGAGGTCGAGGACGGCCTCCAGGGCGAAGGTGGTGGCGGCGATGAAGGAGATCTTCGTACCGACGGCCTCGTGGCGGGCGACGGGCTTGCCCCACTGCTCACGGACGGCGGTCCACTCGCGGGCGATCTTCAGACACCACTTGCCCGCGCCGACGCACATCGCGGGCAGCGAGAGCCGGCCGGTGTTGAGGGTGGTCAGGGCGATCTTCAGACCGGCGCCCTCGGGGCCGATGCGGTGGGCGGCCGGGACCCGGACCCGGTGGAAGCGGGTGACGCCGTTCTCCAGGCCGCGCAGGCCCATGAAGGCGTTGCGGTGCTCGACGGTGACGCCCTCGCTCGCGGCCTCCACCACAAAGGCGGTGATACCGCCCCGGTGGCCCTCGGAGCGGGGCACGCGGGCCATCACGACCAGCAGATCGGCGACGACGCCGTTGGTCGTCCACAGCTTGACGCCGTCGAGGAGGTAGTCGTCCCCGTCGGGGACGGCGGTGGTGGCCAGCCGGGCCGGGTCGGAGCCGACGTCGGGCTCGGTGAGGAGGAACGCGGAGATGTCGCCCCGGGCGAGCCGGGGCAGAAAGGTGTCCTTCTGCTCCTGGGTGCCGAACAGCTTCAGCGGCTGCGGCACCCCGATCGACTGGTGCGCGGAGAGCAGCGCGCCGATCGCCGGGCTCGCGGAGCCCACCAGGGCCAGCGCCTTGTTGTAGTACACCTGGGTGAGGCCGAGTCCGCCGTACGCGACATCGGTCTTCATGCCGAAGGCGCCCAGCTCCCGCAGTCCCTCGATCACCTCGTCGGGGATCTTCGCCTCGCGTTCGACGCGGGCGCCGTCGATCCGGGTCTCGCAGAACGCGCGCAGCCGGGTGAGGAACTCCTCGCCCCGGCGCCTGTCGTCGACGGCGGGCAGCGGGTGGGGGTGGATGAGATCGAGCCGGAAGCGCCCGAGGAACAGCTCCTTGGCGAAGCTGGGCTTGCGCCAGTCCCGCTCCCGCGCGGCCTCGGCGACCTGCCGGGACTCACGTTCGCCGACCTTGGGACGGGGTTCCTTCTCCAGTGGTGCGGTCATGGGGTCCACCTCGCCGCGCGTCGGGGAGCCGGGGTCCGGTCCCGCGCGCTCCCGGGCGGGCCGGGGCTCGGGCCGAGCCCTGTACCGGCTGGTACCACTCATCCGTAGTACCTGATTCCGGCGGGCTCCACCAGTGGCCCTGGCGCAGTCGGGCGACGCCGGAGGGTGACCGTCCGGTTCCCTGGGGCGGGCAGCTCCCGACGGGAGACGGAGAACGGCCGGAGCCCCCGCACAGTCGGGCTCCGGCCGTGGTCCCTCAGCGGGCCGCGGGCACGCCTCCGGTCACAGGGCGAGGCCGGTGAGCACCAGCACCCGCTCGTAGGTGTAGTCGTCCATCGCGTACGCGACACCCTCGCGGCCCGTGCCGGACTGCTTGGCCCCGCCGTACGGCATCTGGTCGGCGCGGTACGAGGGGACGTCGCCGATGATCACGCCGCCGACCTCCAGGGCGCGGTGGGCCCGGAACGCGGTCCGGACGTCGTGGGTGAAGACACCGGCCTGGAGTCCGTACACGGAGTCGTTGACCGCCGCGAACGCCTCGGCCTCGCCGTCCACCCGGCTGACGGTGAGGACGGGGCCGAAGACCTCCTCGCAGGCGAGGGTGGTCCCGGCGGGGAGGTCGGTGAGGACGGTCGGGGCGTAGGTGGCGCCCTCGCGCACCCCGCCGGTGAGCAGCGCGGCACCGGCGGCGACGGCCTCGTCCACCCAGGACTCGACGCGCCGGGCGGCGTCCTCGCTGACCAGCGGGCCGACGTCGGTCGCGGCGTCCGAGGGGTCGCCGGTGACCTGGGCCTCGACGGCGGCGACGATCTTCGGCAGCAGCCGGTCGTACACCGAGGTGTCGGCGATGACCCGCTGGACCGAGATGCAGGACTGGCCGCCCTGGTAGTTGGAGAAGGTGGCGATGCGGCTCGCCGCCCAGTCCAGGTCCTGCTCGCTGTTCCAGTCGCCGAGGACGACGGCCGCGCCGTTGCCGCCCAGCTCCAGGGTGCAGTGCTTGCGCGGCACCGAGTCCATGATCGCGTAACCGACGGGGCCCGAGCCGGTGAAGGAGATCACCGGCAGCCGCTCGTCCTGGACCAGGGCGGGCATCCGGTCGTTGGGGACGGTCAGCACCGACCAGGAACCGGCCGGGAGGTCCGTCTCGGCCAGCAGCTCGCCGAGGATCAGCGAGGAGATCGGGGTGGCCGGGGCGGGCTTGAGGATGATCGGGGCGCCCACGGCGATGGCGGGGGCGACCTTGTGGGCGCTGAGGTTCAGCGGGAAGTTGAACGGCGCGATGCCGAGGACCGTGCCCCGGGGGATGCGGCGGGTCAGCGCGAGCCGTCCGGTGCCGCCCGCGTCGGTGTCCAGGCGCTGGGCCTCGCCGCCGTTGAAGCGGCGGGCCTCCTCCGCGGCGAACCGGAAGACGGACACGGCGCGGCCGACCTCGCCCCGGGCCCACTTGATGGGCTTGCCGTTCTCGGCGGAGATCAGCGCGGCGATCTCCTCGGTGCGCTCGGCGAGCCGCCGGGAGACATGGTCGAGGGCGGCGGCGCGGATGTGCGCGGGCGTCGCCGCGAACTCGTCCCGTACCGCGTGGGCGGCGGCGACGGCCTCCTCGACCTGCTCGGGGGTCGGGACGGAGACCGTGCCGACGAGACGCCCGTCCCACGAGTTGGTGACGTCGAAGGAGGTCTCGCCGGTGGCCTGGCGGCCGGCCAGCCAGAAGGCGTGGGTGGAAGTCATGTCCCGGCCCTTCCGAGGGGTGGAGTAACGGGTATGGGGGTGCGTGCGACCACGGTAGGACCGGGAGGGCGGAACGGTGTCTGTCCAGGGTGGAGTGGTCGGCCGGGCTTCTCCTACGGATTGGCAGGGGGGACCCGTCGCGACGGTGCCGGGGCCGGGGTGGTCTTGAGGGCGAGCCACAGCTCCATCCGGACGTCCGGGTCGTCGAGGGAGCGGCCGAGGATCTCCTCCACCCGGCGCATGCGGTAGCGCAGGGTGTGCCGGTGGACCCCGAGGTCGGCCGCCGCCGCGTCCCACTGGCCGTGGCGGGAGAGCCAGGCGCGCAGGGAGGCCACGAGATCGCCGCGGCCGGTCGCGTCGTGCTCGTACAGATCCCTGAGCATCCCCTGCGCGAAGGCGCGGACGGCGTCGTCGGCGAGCAGCGGCAGGATCGAGCCGGTGGCCAGCTCCTGGTGCTCGACCAGGGCGGTACCCCGGCGGCGGGCCACGGACAGGGCCTGTTCGGCCTGCTGGTAGGCGCCGGCCGCGCCGCTCGGCCCGGCGGGGGCGGAGAGTCCGAGCACCGTGCCCGGCTCGTCGGCCCCCCGGACGGCGGCGAGCCGCTCGGTGAGCACCGCTCCCCCGTCGACGGCGAGCACCACGAGCCGGTCCCCGCCCTCCGCCACGGTGAGCAGGGGTTCGCCCGCGCGGTCGGCCGCGGCCTCCAGCGCGTCGGCGAGTTCCCGCAGTGGGCGGGGCGCGGTGGGGTCGGCGCCCGCGGGGCCCGCCGCTTCGGCGATCAACAGCCGGAACGGCGCGTCGAGCAGGCTGCCCCACAGGTCCCCCGCCGCGGTGCGGGCGTGGTCGGGCTCCCCGGAGAGCAGCATGCCGAGCACGGCAGCGCCGAGCCGCCGCTCGGCGTCGTGGAGGGAGCGGGAGCGCTCACCGGTCAGGGTGAGCAGGGCGACGGCGGAGTGCACGGCGTACCGCTCCGCCGTGCCGAGCGGTGCCGCGGTGCCGACCGCGAGCACGCCGCGCACCTGGCGTCCGCTGCCCAGCGACTGGAGTTCGACGCGGTCGTCCCCGGTCTCCGCGACCACGGCGCTCATCGGGGCCGGGCGCTCCCGCAGCCGTTTCACCTCGGCGGTGAGCCGGGCCGCGCGGCGGGCCGCCCACTCGGGCGCGGCGGCGGTGACGGCGCCGGAGCCGTCGTACACCGCCGCCCAGCCGTCGACATGGGCGGCGAGACGGGCGACGACCGCCGCGGGGCCACCCGCCAGCGCCGCCCGGGTCAGTTCCCGCTGCGCCTCGAAACCGGCGGTGACGGCGCGGTACTGGTCGGCCGCGATGGCCGCCGACACGGCCTTGCTGATGGCCAGGAACGGGGTTCTGCGGGGCACCGCGAGCAGCGGGAAGTCGGCCTCCGTGGCGGCGGTGACGAGCGCGTCGGGGATGTCGTCGTAGTGGACGCCGATCGCGAAGCCGAGGCCGACGACGCCCGCGTCGGCGAGGCGGCGCACATAGCGGCGCATGGCCCCGGGGTCCCGGGCCTCCAGGGTGGCCGCGGTGACGAGCAGCAGCTCGCCGCCCTCCAGATAGGGGACGGGGTCGGCCAGCTCGCTGACGTGCGCCCAGCGCACGGGGGTCGCCAGCCGTCCTTGACCGGCGCGGACGGTCAGCCGGAGCGCCGAGTGCTGGACGAGGGAGGCGAGGGTGGGCGGCATGGGACCTTCAGGGGGCGCCGGGCCGGGGCGGGGGCTCCACGGCATCCCGCGGAGCCGGCCGCCGCACCGGCCGATTCGGGTCGGGTGGGTCTGCGGTGACTTTTCATCCGTTCCGTATGAACGGCATGAGTCGATTCTGCCAGCTCGTAGCGGTGCGGGAGGTCGTCCGCCGCCGGGCCCGGCGGGGCGCCCGGGTGGCCCGCCCCGGCGCCGGGGGGCGCGACGCCAGGGCACCGCGCGCGGGCGCGACGTCACGGACCGCGGCCCGGAGGCGCCGGCACGACAGCGGCACCCGCCGACCCGAGGAGCCGGACCGGCCGATCGGCGGGCGACCCCCTCACGGGAGGAACCGCACGAGGAACCGCACAGGGACGTCCCCACACGGCGGAGCCCTCCACCCGACGCGCCCGGTGGGTGCGGGAGCCGCCGACGGAAGGGACGGCCGTCCACGACGCGCCCGGCCGCCTGCCGCCGGGGCCGGGGAGGACGCGGCACCAGGGGCACCGCGCGCGGACGGAGCGTCACGGATCGCGACCCGGAGGTGCCGGACCGACCGGTCCGTGGACGACCCGCTCACGGGCGAAGCCGCGCCCGGGGCCCCACGTGGCGGGAACGCTCCACCGGGGCGCCCCGCCCGGACCGCCGGGTCCGAGGGGGGGCGGGAGCCGCCGACGGGCGGGCGAGCCCGCCGCCGACGTGGGCCCGGCGACCCGCCGCCGGGCCCGGGGAGGACGCGGCGTCAGGGCACCGCGCGCGGGCCGAACGTCACGGATCACGGGCCGAGGACGCGGACACGCCGGCGGCGCCCGCCGACCCGAGGAGCCGGACCGGCCAGGGCACGGGCACTCATGAGGGGTCCCTCGCACGGAGGAGCCCGCCACCGACGTGGGCACGGCACCAGGGCCGGGCGTGCGGGCGCGGCGCCGTGGACCGCGAGCCGGGAGGACGCGCCCCGGTGGGCCGGGTGGCGGCCGCGAGGAGCGGGGTTCAGGTTCTGAGGTCCACCAGCAGGGGTGGCGCGCTGTTGCCCCGTACATCGGTCAGCGAGAGCACCGCGTGCCCGGCGGGCACCTTGTGGGCGAGGTCGGAGGGCGACCAGCGGGCGCGCTCGACCTCCCGGACGGTGATCGCCTCGGCGGTGGTCGCCTTCCCCGTGACCAGTCGGCGCATCAGATGCAGCGCCTTGGTGAGGGGCTCGTCGGTGATGATCTGGCGGTTGGTGACATCGCGGGTCTGCACCAGCTCGGTGCCCCACGCGTCGGCGAAGCGGTTGCCGTCCCCGGGGGGGAGCCCCGCGAAGGCCATCCGGCAGCCGACCGCCCCGAGCAGCGGTCCGCGCAGGGGCTCCGGGACGTCCTCCAGGGTGCGCAGGGCGAACAGGACCCCGGCGTTCGCGGAGCGCAGCCGCTGGACGGCGCGCACCGAGTCGGCGGTGACCGTGGACAGCGCGTCGTCGAGGACGAGCGCGGCGAACAGGGAGCGGTCGGTGCGGGCGAGCGCGGCCTCCGTGAACTGCGCGAGGACCAGCCGGGCGACGATCCGGGAGGCTTCGGCGTGGCCCCGTTCGGGAAGGTCGATCCGGACCCGCAGCGGATGGCCGATGGCGCGCGGCGAGAACGGGCGGCCCCCGCCGTCGGTGCGGAAGGTGCGCGCGAAGGCGGGCCGGTCGAGCAGGGCGATCCGTTCGGCCAGCAGGATCGCGATGTCGTCGGCGCGGGCCGCGAGCCGCGCCCTGGCATCCAGCTCCCGCAGATGGGCCGCGGCCTCGGGGCCGCTCCGCCGGAGCAGCGCGTCCCGCAGCGCGGCGAGGCCGTCGGGCGCCCCTCCGAGCAGTTCCCGCAGCTCGGGCACGGAGGGGAAGTGGCCGCGGACGGCCCGGTAGGGGCCGATGAGCTGGGCGAGCGCGGTGGCCGCGCGTCCGTGCTCCGCGCCGGGCCGACCGGTGGCGAGATCGCCGATCAGCGCCTCGGCGAGGGTCCGGGCGGCCTCGTCGGGGTCGTCGGTGCCGCCGTAGAGGTCCAGCTCGTGGGGGGCGTCGGGGCGGCCGACGGCGAGGACGAGGTCGAAGGCTTCGTCGGGGGCGAGCGCGGAGCCCTGGGCGGTGACCACCACGACGGCGGCGCGGTTGGCGAGCGCCAGCAGACACAGCGACTCCACGACGGGCCGCACCAGCCGGACGCTCTTGCCCGCGCCGGAGGGGCCGACCGCGAGCAGGGAGGTGCCGAGCAGCGCGGGGTCGAGGGCGACCCCGGTGGTACGGCGGTTGTAGGGGTTGCGCGGGTCGTCGGCTGCGGTGCCGATGCGGACCTGTCCGGTGGCGAGGTCGTGCAGCGCGGCGCGGACGGGGAGGTCGCGCAGCCCGGAGGGGTGGGCGCAGGCGGCGGCGCCCCGGCCGCGCACGGAGTCGGTGAACGTCGGCAGCAGTCCGGGCTGGGCCTGGACGCTCTGCCAGGCGTGCCGGATCCGTGCGTAGTCGACGTCCCCGAGGGCGCCCCCGTGGGTCTCGGCGGTCAGCCGGTCGGCGGCCTCGGTGAGCCCGGCGGCCCGCAGCTCGGGCCAGTCGGCGGGGTCGGCGGGGGGCTCCGGCGCGGCGGCCCGTCCCCCCTTCCCGTTCACCGTTCCGTCCGGGTGTCCGCCGGGTCCGCGGCGTACGGCGGGCCAGCGTCCCGCCCGGCCGACGACGGCGACGAGGGCGACCCCGAGCAGGACGTAGTAGAGGTTCGACAGCCAGAGGAGTCCGGTGGTCTCCCGGGGCATCTCGCGCCAGAAGCCGGGCAACACGAAGAAGAGCGGCCACAGCGGGACGCCGTAGCGGCGCCAGACCTCGGCCCAGTTCCCGACGCGTCCCATCCCGACCGCGAGCAGGCCCACGACCAGTCCGTAGTAGAGGTAGGAGAGGACGGCGTACAGATCGAAACGGGCGTGCTCGGGGGCCGTCCACGCGGCGGGGGTCAGCCAGGCCAGCGGCAGCGTCCACCAGCTGTCGATGAAGATCCACCATCCGTCGAGATAGCCGTTCCAGAGCAGGGACCAGAGCAGCCACCCGACGAGGAACGCGATGAGCGCCCCGGCGGCGAGCTGCCGTCCGGGGACCAGGTCGGGTTCCTCGTCGGGGCGGGGCACATGGCCCGGCCGCCAGACGCCGGGCGCCGCGGCCGGACGCGGGGTGCGGAGCCAGTCGACGACGGCGGGGCGGGTGACGGGCGGGTGCGCGGGCGGGGCGGGCACACCGGCGCGCGGCTCACCGCGCGGCTCACCGGGCGGCGGTGGGGCGTGTCCTGGCGGTGCCGGTACGTGGGGGGGCGCCGCCTGGGGGGGCACCGAGGGAGGCGGAGTGCCCCGCCCCTCGTACGCGCCCGCAGCATCCGTGCCCGCAGAATCCCTGTTCATCTGAACCGCTGCCCCCTGACCAGCCAGGCCCGCCTCTGTGCACGGTCAATCTAGTGCCCCGGCCGCGCCTATGTCCGGTGCGGACAAGGCGACGGGCCCCAACACTCCTGAACGGAGCATGCCCACCGCTCCCCCGCCGCCCTAGCCTGCGCATAACGACATCGAGTGCGTCCACGACCCCCGGATCTCCGCCAGATCCCGAACCACCCAGGAGCCCCCATGAGCGCCGTCCCGCAGGAGCGCCGCGTCGTCACCGCGATCCCCGGACCGAAGTCGATCGAGTTGCAGGCCCGCCGTACCGCCGTCGTCGCGGGCGGCGTGGGGTCGGTGCTGCCCGTGTTCACGGCGCGCGCCGGGGGCGGGATCATCGAGGACGTCGACGGGAACCGGCTGATCGACTTCGGCTCGGGCATCGCCGTCACCAGCGTGGGTGCGAGCGCCGAAGCGGTGGTGCGCCGGGCCTCCGCGCAGCTCGCGGACTTCACCCACACCTGCTTCATGGTCACGCCGTACGAGGGCTATGTGGAGGTCGCCGAGGCGCTGGCCGAGCTGACCCCGGGCGACCACGCCAAGAAGTCGGCCCTCTTCAACTCCGGCGCCGAGGCCGTGGAGAACGCGGTCAAGATCGCCCGTTCGTACACCAAGCGCCAGGCGGTCGTCGTCTTCGACCACGGCTACCACGGCCGGACCAATCTGACGATGGCGCTGACGGCGAAGAACATGCCGTACAAGCAGGGCTTCGGCCCGTTCGCGCCGGAGGTCTACCGGGTGCCGGTGGCGTACGGCTACCGCTGGCCCACGGGTGCCGAGAACGCGGGCGCCGAGGCGTCCGCCATGGCGATCGACCAGATCAGCAAGCAGATCGGCGCGGAGAACGTGGCCGCGATCATCATCGAGCCGGTGCTCGGCGAGGGCGGCTTCATCGAGCCCGCCAAGGGCTTCCTGCCCGCGATCGCGCAGTTCGCGAAGGAGAACGGCATCGTCTTTGTCGCGGACGAGATCCAGTCCGGCTTCTGCCGCACCGGCCAGTGGTTCGCCTGTGAGGACGAGGGGATCGTCCCGGACCTGATCACGACCGCCAAGGGCATCGCGGGCGGCCTTCCGCTCGCGGCCGTCACCGGCCGCGCCGAGATCATGGACGCCGCGCACGCGGGCGGCCTGGGCGGCACCTACGGCGGCAACCCGGTGGCCTGCGCCGGTGCGCTCGGCGCCATCGAGACGATGAAGGAGCTGGACCTCAACGGGAGGGCCCGCCGCATCGAGGAGGTCATGAAGGCCCGCCTCGCGGCGATGCAGGAGAAGTTCCCGGTGATCGGCGAGGTCCGGGGCCGCGGTGCGATGATCGCGATCGAGCTGGTGCAGGACCGCGCCACGAAGGCGCCGGACGCCGCCTCGGCCGCCGCGCTGGCGAAGTTCTGCCACGCCGCGGGGCTGCTGGTACTGACCTGCGGCACCTACGGCAATGTGCTGCGCTTCCTGCCGCCGCTGGTGATCGGCGAGGACCTGCTCAACGAGGGCCTGGACATCATCGAGCGGGCGTTCGCCGCGCTCTGAGCCCGCGCCGGGGCCCCGCGCCGGAGCTCCGAGCCGTCGCGCGCGCCGAGTCATGTGCTGAGCCCTGCGCCGGGCCACCCGCTTCCGGGGTCCCGCGCTCCGCGTTCGTCCGCCCGGTGGCTCCGGCCCCCGCTCCGGCCCTCGCTCTGACCTGGGCAGGGGCCGGGGAACGGGCGCTGCGGCGCGCCTCGCGGCCATCCGCTGGAGCGGACCGGTACCGTCCGCTCCGGCGGAACGGAAGGTACCTGTGAAGAAGGTGTGGGGGGGCGATGGCGGGATGGAGATCCGCCTGTCGGTTCCCCCGCTGCCTGCCGTACGGTTTCTGCAGATGAGAGAAACACCCCGCTCGCAGGAGACTGCGGGCGACGCCGGGACGGAGCCTCCCCAGCCCCGTTCCGCACGTGCCCTCGCGCACACCGCCGGAGCTTCGGGCTCCGGGACTCCTCACCGATCGGATGGCCGCTCGTCCCACACCCCCCGGGGCGTGCGGCGGCCCGGTCCCACCGGCCGCTCCGGAACCGTCCCCCCTGTTCCGGAGCGGCCGGTCTTTCGTGTCCTCCGCTCCCGCCCGCTGTGGGCCGCCCTGTGCGCGCTGCTCTTCGCGCTGGTCACCTGGCAGGTGGTCGTGGACGGGCCGCTGCGCCGACTGGACGAACGCGCCGGGCGCGCGCTGTTCGGCCGCGGCCCCGAAGGGCTCACCGAACTCCTCGCCGACCTCGGCTCCCTCGCCGTCGCCCTGCCGGTCCTCGCGCTGGCCGCCGGATACACACTGTGGCGGGAGCGAGGACAGCGGCTGGACGAGGTGGTCGGCGCCGCCGTCGCGATGGCCGCCGTACCCGCCCTCGTCGTCCCGCTGAAGGCGCTGACCGCCCGCCCGGGACCGCTGACGGACGCCACCGGCCACTACCCCTCCGGGCACACGGCGACCGCCCTCGTCGCCTACGCGGGGGCGGCCCTGCTGCTCGCCCCGTACGCGGGCGGGCCCGGCAGGACGGTGCCCGCCGCCGGGGCGCTGACCCTGGCGACGGGCGTCGGTCTGGTGCTGCGCGGCTACCACTGGCCGCTGGACGTGGTGGGCGCCGTACTGCTGTGCACGGCCCTGCTGCTCGCCGTGCGGACGGCGGTCAGCTCCAGGGGTAGGCGTCGAAGTTCCGCGAGAACTGCCACTGGTTGAAGCGGTCCCAGTTGATGGACCACGTCATCAGTCCGCGCAGCGCGGGATAGGTGGAGCGCGGCCGGTAGCTGCCGCAGTCGGTGCCCTTCGTCAGACAGTTCAGCGTCCGGTTCACCTCGGCGGGCGCGGTGTGGCCGTTCGCCGCGTGGGTGGCGGCCGGGAGGCCGATGGCGACCTGTTCCGGGCGGAGCGGCGGGAAGACCCGGGACGGGTTGCCCGCCACCGGGAAGCCGGTGAGCAGCATGTCGGTCAGGGCGACATGGAAGTTCGCGGCGCCCATCGAGTGGTACTGGTTGTCCAGGCCCATGATCGGTCCGGAGTTGTAGTGCTGGACATGGAGCAGGGTCAGATCGTCCCGCAGCGCGTGGATGACCGGGAGGTACGAACCGGCGCGCGGGTCCTGGCCGCCGAACGGGCCCGAGCCGTAGAACTGGTAGCCGAGCTGGACGAAGAACGTCTCCGGCGCCATGGTGAGCACGAAGTCCCGGCCGTACTTCGCCTTGAGGGTCTTGACCGCCGCGATCAGGTTGACGACGACGGGGGTGGTCGGGGCGCGGAAGTCGGTGTCACCGGTGTTGAGGGAGAGGGAGTGGCCCTCGAAGTCGATGTCGAGCCCGTCGAGCCCGTACTCGTCGATGATCCGTGAGACCGAGGTGACGAACGCGTCCCGGGCGGCGGTGGAGGCGAGCTGCACCTGGCCGTTCTGGCCGCCGATGGAGATCAGCACCTTCTTGCCCGCCGCCTGCTTCGCCTTGATCGCCGCCTTGAACTCGGCGACGGACTCGACGTTCGGGCACTCGGTGGCCGGGCAGAGCGAGAAGCGGATGTCGCCGGAGGTGACGGAGGTGGGTTCGCCGAAGGCGAGGTTGATGACGTCCCAGGAGTCGGGGACGTCCGCGAGCCGGGTGTAGCCGGAGCCGTTGGCGAAGCTGGCGTGGAGATAGCCGACGAGGGCGTGCGGCGGCAGTCCGCCGCCGGTGCCGCCGCTGGTGGTGGTCGCGGTCACGGCGGCCGACCGCGCCGACTCGCCCGCGGTGTTGGCGGCGCTGACCTGGAAGGTGTACGCGGTGGAGGGGGCCAGTCCGGTGACCGTCGTCGAGGTCCCGCTCACGGAGGCGACCCGGGTGGCGCCCCGGTAGACGTGGTACTCGGTGGTGCGGGCCGCGGGGGTCCAGCTCAGCGGTACGGAGGTGGAACCCGGCGATCCGGCGGCGAGCCCGGTGGGGGCGTCGGGCACCCGGACCGGTTCGCCGCCCGGGCCGAAGAGGGAGATGTCGTCGGCGTGGTAGGCGGCGGTGCCGTACCAGCCGTGGGTGTAGAGGGAGACGGAGGTGGTTCCCGGGCCGGTGCGGAAGGTGGTGGTGAGCTTCTGCCAGGCGGGGGCGGAGGGGGTCCAGGCGTAGGCGTCGGCGGTGCCGGTGCCGGTGACCCCGAGATAGGCGTAGCCGCCCTGGACCCAGCCGCTGAGCGTGTACGCGGAGTTGGGCTGCACGGCGACGGTCTGGGTGCAGCGGGCGTTGTCCCCGCCGGTGGGGGTGGCCTTCAGCGCCGAGAGTCCGCTGTGGACAGGGGTGGTGACGGCGGCCCCGGTCCCCCCGCTGCAACTCCAGCCGGTGAGTCCGGCCTCGAAGCCTCCGTTGACGGCGAGTTCGGTGTCGGCCGCCGTCGCAGGGGCGGCCGACACGAGGGCGCCGCCCGCGGCGAGGACGACGGCGGCGAGGACGGCGGTCAGCCGCTCGCGGGCCCGGGCCCGGCGGGGGGCGGCGCCCGCGGTCCGGTGTCTGGTGCGTTCCACAACTGCCTCCGAGCGTGGGGGGATGGAAGTGGGAGCGCCGTCAATTTGGTCCAGACCAATGGGCTTGTCAAGACCTCGTGCAGCCTTTCGCCGCCCCGGCCCCTTGCTGCGCCGCCCCGTCCGCGCGCCTCCCTCCCACGCACCGGCGGCGGACGGCGGGGGAAGGGGCCGGAGGGGGCCGGATGCCGACGGGGGCTCGCGGACGGTCGGCGGAGCGGCCGTGGCGGGGCTCGCGAGCCGTCGGCGGAGCGGCTGTCGGCGACTCCCGCGGACAGTTGTCGGCGGGGGCGCGAACCACCGGCGGAGTTCCGTGGGCCACCGGGCGGAGTTCCGTGGACGATCCGCCCGGCCGGACCCCGACCGAAGGGCCCGGGAGGCCGGGAGGCCGGGAGGCCGGGAGGCCGGGAGGCCGGGAGGCCGGGAGGCCGGGAGGCCGGGAGGCCGGGAGGCCGGGAGGCCGGGAGGCCGGGAGGCCGGGAGGCCGGGAGGCCGGGAGGCCGGGAGGCCGGGAGGCCGGGAGGCCGGGAGGCCGGGAGGCCGGGAGGCCGGGAGGCCCGCGCCGCAGCCGGCGCGGCGCGGGCCCCGCGCAGGTCATCCGCTCCAGGGCCCGTCACCGCCCCCGTACCACGGGTCCTCGTCCCGTTCCTCGGCGCGCAGGGCCGTCGCCTCGTGCATCGCCAGCTCCAGCACCGCCGGGTCGCTGAGGGTGCCGGAGCCGTCCGGCGGGACCACCCAGCGGATGCCGCCGCCGGTGGCCCGGCCCGGGTGGGGGACGACGATCCAGGCCCCCGCCCCGGCGCCGCGGACACCGGTGCCGACCCACCGCGCGGCCGTACCGGGCGGTACGAAGAAGCCCAGCCGGGTGTCGCCGAAGTCGGCGAGCACCGGGCCGGGCCTGCGCACCAGCCGCTGGAACACCCCGAGGGTGCCGTGCCCCAGCTCCCCCGGGAGGATCAGTACGTCCCAGCGGTCACCGGCGGGCAGCAGGGTGATCCCCAGGGGACCGCGTTCCCACTCCCGTCGGCAGGCGTCCGGGTCGGGCGCCACCGATACCAGCCACTCCACCGCCGTCTTGAGCCCCGAGCCGGCCATCGTCCGGCCTCCGTCCTTCGTCCCGTGCGCGTGAGCGCCTTCACCGGGGTGAGAGGGGCGCGGGCCGCGGGTATGACGCGGGTTGGGGCACCGGCTTCAGTGAAGTGCGTCACCGGGCCCGGGGCGGGGCGTACGCCGGGGCCGGGCGGCGCGGTGACCGGGCGTCAGCTGTCGAAGCCGAGCCCCAGCCGGTCCAGCGTCCGCAGCCAGGCATTGCGCCGTCCGCCATGGGCGTCGGCCCTGGCCAGGGACCACTTGGTCAGTCCGATCCCGGCCCAGGCGGCCGGTTCCGGCGGGAACGGCAGCGGCTTGGTGCGGGTCATCTCCAGCGCGGTGCGCTCGGTGCGCTCCCCCGCCAGCAGATCGAGCATCACCTCGGCGCCGAAGCGGCTCGCGCCCACGCCGAGCCCGGTGTAGCCCGCCGCGTAGGCGACCCGGCCCCGGTGCCCGGTGCCGAAGAACGCCGAGAAGCGGGAGCAGGTGTCGATGGCCCCGCCCCAGGCGTGGGTGAACCGCACCCCCTCCAGTTGGGGGAAGCAGCGGAAGAAGTGCCCGGCGAGGGTGAGATAGGTCTCGGGCCGCTGGTCCAGTTCGGCGTTGAGCCGGCCGCCGAAGGGGTAGACGGCGTCGTAGCCGCCCCACAGGATCCGGTGGTCGGCGGTGAGCCGGAAGTAGTGGAACTGGTTGGCCGCGTCCCCGAGGCCCTGCCGCCCCCGCCAGCCGATCCCCGCGAGCCGTTCGGGGCTCAGCACCTCGGTCATCAGGGCGTAGTCGTAGACCGGGACGGTGTACGGCCGCACCCGGCGCAGCAGCGAGGGGAAGACATTGGTGCCGAGGGCGACCCGGCGGCCGATGACCCTGCCGTACGGGGTGCGCACCGCCATGCCCGCGCCCGCCGCGGCGAGCCGCAGCCCGCGGGTGTTCTCATAGATCCGCACACCCAGGGCGAGGCAGGCGCGCTTGAGGCCCCAGGCGAGCTTGGCCGGGTGGAGCATCGCGGTGCCCCGGCGGTCCCACAGGCCGCCGAGGAAGGTCGGGGAGTCCACCTGGGCCCGCATGGCGTCCCGGTCGAGGAGTTCCAGCCCGTCGCCGAGGCCGAGCCGCCCGGCCTGCCCGTACAGCTCCGCCAGCTCGGTCAGATGGTGCGGACGGGTGGCGACGTCGATGGAGCCGGTACGTTCGAAGTCGCAGTCGATGGAGTGGTCGGCCACCGCCCGTTCGATGGCGTCGAGGTTCTCCTCGCCCAGGCGTTCCAGGGCGGCGATCTCACCGGGCCAGCGGGCCAGGCCGTTGCCGAGGCCATGGGTGAGGGAGGCGGCGCAGAAGCCGCCGTTGCGGCCGGAGGCGGCCCAGCCCACCTCGCGTCCCTCGATGAGGACGACATCGCGGTCCGGGTCGCGCTCCTTGGCGAGCAGCGCGGTCCACAGTCCGCTGTAGCCGCCCCCGACGACGAGCAGATCGCACTGCTCGTCGCCGGTGAGCGCGGGCAGGGGTTCCGGCCGGGCGGGGTCGTCCAGCCAGTAGGGGGTCGGTGTGGCATCGGCAAGGGATGGGGCAAAGGTCATGGCGTTCGGTGCCATGGTTTCCACTCCTTCGGTGTCCGCTGCGGCCGGGCCCTTGCTCCGGCTGCTAGCGGGCGCTGGGTGCGCTGTTCTTTTTTCGGCGGTCGGCCAGGAGCTGCCCGGCGACCACGGTCAGTACGGCGATGACGAACATGGCCGTACCGATGACATTGATCTGTACGGGGGTGCCGCGCTGGGCGGAACCCCAGACAAACATGGGAAAGGTGACGGTGGAGCCCGAGGTGAAATTCGTGATGATGAAATCGTCGAACGAGAGCGCGAAAGCGAGCAGCGCGCCCGCCGCGATACCGGGTGCGGCGATCGGCAGGGTCACCCGCAGAAACGTCTGGACGGGGCCCGCGTAGAGATCGCGGGCGGCTTCTTCGAGCCGGGGGTCCATGGTGAGCACCCGCGCCTTGACCGCCACCACGACAAAGCTGAGGCAGAACATGGTGTGGGCGATGAGCACGGTCAGCGGGCCGAGTTCCGCGCCCAGGTTGAGGAAGAGCGTGAGCAGGGAGGCGGCCATGACCACCTCGGGCATGGCCATGGGCAGGAAGATCAGCGCGTTGACGGCGCCCCGCGCCCGGAAGCGGTAACGGGCCAGCGCGAAGGCGATCATCGTGCCGAGCACGGTGGCCCCGAGCGTCGCCCAGAGGGCGAGCCGGAGCGAGAGGGTGAGCGAGCCGCAGAGGTCGGGGACCCCGCACGGATTCCGCCAGGCTTCGGTGGAGAACTCCTGCCAGGAGTAATTGAATTTCCCGGCCGGCCGATTGAAGGAGAACACCATGACCACGATGTTCGGCAGGATCAGATAGGCCAGGGTGAACAGCCCCGCGACAACGGCTACATGGCGCCGCAACCAGGCCAGAAGTGATGCCATCAGACCAGGTCCTCCGTTCCCGCGCGGCGGATGTAGAAGGTGACGATCAGCAGGACGACGGCCATCAGGAGGAAGGACAGGGCAGCCGCGGTCGGATAGTCGAGCACCCGCAGGAACTGCGACTGGATGACGTTGCCCACCATTTTGGTGTCCGTCGAGCCGAGAAGTTCGGCATTGATGTAGTCGCCGCTGGCCGGAATGAAGGTCAGCAGGGTGCCGGAGACGACCCCGGGCAGGGAGAGCGGAAAGGTCACCGTGCGGAAGACGGTCACCGGGGAGGCGTAGAGATCGGCCGCCGCCTCGTGCAGGCGCGGGTCGATCCGTTCCAGCGCCGTGTACAGCGGCAGGACCATGAAGGGGAGGAAGTTGTAGGTCAGCCCGGTGACCACGGCCAGCGGGGTGGCCAGGACCCGGTCCCCCTCGGTCATGCCGAGGAAGGCCGTGAGGTCGAGGAAGCCGGTGGTGCCCAGGAACTCCACCACGGGACCGCTGTCGGCGAGGATCGTCTTCCAGGCCAGCGTCCGGATGAGGAAGCTGGTGAAGAAGGGCGCGATGACCAGGACGAGCAGCAGATTCCGCCAGCGTCCGGCCCGGAAGGCGATGAGGTGGGCCAGCGGATAGCCGAGCAGCAGACAGAGCGCCGTGGCGGTGCCCGCGTACAGGACCGAGCGGACGAAGTGGGGCCCGTAATCGGTCAGGGCGTCCCAGTACGTCGGGAAGTGCCAGGTGACCCGGAAGCCCTCTTCCAGGGAACCGGTCTGGACCGAGGTCGACGCCTGGTAGACGAGCGGCAGCAGGAAGAAGACGACGAGCCACAGGACGCCGGGGAGCAGCAGCCAGTAGGGGACGAGGGCGCGGCGCAGCGGCGGTCGGTGGACAGCGGGCGGGGGCGACCCCGCTGTCCCGGCGGCGGTGGGAGTGGTGGTGCCGGTCATGCGCGCTCCCCCGCGCCCGCCGTGGCTCCGGCCCCGGTGTCCGCGGCGGGCTCAGCCTCCGGTCCGGTGCCGGGCTCGGACTCCGGTCCGGTGCCGGGCTCAGCGTCGAGTCCGAAGGTGTGGACGGGGTTCCAGTGCAGGACGACGGGGGCGCCGGGGACCAGGCGGGTGTCGCGCTCGATGTTCTGCGCGTACACCTCCAGCCGTTCACCGGGCGGGCAGACGGGGCTCTCGACGAGATACTGCGTGGAGACCCCGAGGAAGCCGGCGGCGGCGACGGTCCCGGAGAGCCGGTTCCGCCCGGCGGGGACGGTGTCCGCGTCCTCGGCGCGGACCAGCGTGATCTTCTCCGGGCGGACGCCGACGAGCAGCCGCTCACCGGCGCGGGGGAGCCGTGCGCAGCGGTCGGCGGGCAGCCGGAGGGTGGTGTCACCGGCGGTGGCGGCGATCTCGCCCCCGGCGGTGGAGACGGCCGTCGCCCCGATGAGGTTCGAGGTGCCGAGGAAGCGGGCGACGAACGGTGTGCGCGGCGTCTCGTACAGCTCGGCGGGCGCGCCGAGCTGCTCCACCCGGCCGCCGTTCATGACCGCGACCGTGTCGGCCATGGTCAGGGCCTCCTCCTGGTCGTGGGTGACATGGATGAAGGTGATGCCGACCTCGGTCTGGATGCGCTTGAGTTCGAGCTGCATCCGACGGCGGAGCTTGAGGTCGAGCGCGCCGAGCGGTTCGTCGAGCAGCAGCACCTGGGGGTGGTTGATCAGGGCGCGGGCGACGGCCACCCGCTGCTGCTGGCCGCCGGAGAGCTGATGGGGTCTGCGGCCCGCGAGATCGCCGAGCTGGACGAGGTCCAGCATCTCCGCGACCTGCTTGCGGACGGAGCGGATGCCGCGCCTGCGCAGCCCGAAGGCGACGTTCTCGTGGATCGTCAGATGCGGGAAGAGGGCGTAGCTCTGGAAGACGGTGTTGACGGGGCGCTTGTGCGGCGGGACCCGGGTGACGTCGCGGTCGCCGAGGAGGACGGCGCCGGTGGTCGGGTCCTCCAGCCCGGCGATCATGCGCAGGGTGGTGGTCTTGCCGCAGCCGGAGGCTCCGAGGAGGGCGAAGAAGGTGCCCTGGGGGACGGTCAGGTCCAGGGGGTGCACAGCGGTGAAGGAGTTGCCGTAGGTCTTGCTGATCCCCACGAGGCGGACATCGCCGCCCGCTGGTATGTCGGTCATGGGTCGTGGTCCCAGGGGTCGCGGTTGAACGGGGGGCGGGCGCCGGGCGCCGATGGGCGGTGCGGGGCCCGGGTGCCGGTGGCGGGGCTCGCGCCGGGTGGCGGTACGAGGGCCCGGTGGCAGTACGAGGGCCAGTGACGGTGCGGGGCCGGTGCGGGGCCGGTGGCGGTGCGGGCGGGGGCCCGCGCGGGCGGGCTCAGGCGCCGATGAGTTCGGCGAACCTCTCCTCGTACGCCTTCTCCTCCTCGCTGGTGAGCGAGCGGAAGGCGCGCGAGCGGGCCGCCATGGCCCTGTCCGGGACGATCAGGGTGTTCCGGGCGAGCGCGGGGTCGATCCTCGCCAGCTCGGGGGCGACCCCGTCCACGGGGCACACATAGTTGATGTACGCGGCGAGCCGGGCCGCGACCGGGGGCTCGTAGTAGTAGTCGATCAGCCGGGTCGCGTTGGCGCGGTGCCGGGCCCCGGCCGGGACCAGCAGATTGTCGGTCGAGGTGAGGTATCCGGCGGCGGGGACGGCGAAGCGGATGTCGGGGTTCCCGGCCTGGAGCTGGATCACGTCCCCGGCCCAGGCCAGACAGGCGGCGAGATCGCCCCGATCGAGGTCGGAGGTGTAGTCGTTGCCGGTGAAACGGCGGATCTGCTTGCCGTCGACGGCGCCGCCGAGCCGTTCCATCGCCTCGTCGAAGTCCTCGTCGGTGAAGCGCTCCGGGTTCTTGCCGAGGTCGAGCAGGGTCATGCCGACGGTGTCGCGCATCTCCTGGAGCAGCCCGACCCGGCCCTTGAGCGAACGGTCGTCGAGGAGCTGGCTCACGGAGTCGACCGTCTTCCCGCCGGTCGCCTTGATGTTGTAGGCGATGACGGTGGAGATGGCGGTCCACGGGTAGGAGTAGGCCCGGCCGGGGTCCCAGTCCGGGGCGCGGAACTGCGCCGAGAGACGGCTGTACGCGTGGGGCAGCAGCGCGGGGTCGAGCTTCTGCGCCCAGCCCAGGCGGATCATCCGGGCGGCGAGCCAGTCGGTGACGCAGATCAGATCGCGGCCGATGGCCTGGCCCGCGGCGAGCTGGGGCTGGATCTTGCCGAAGAACTCGACATTGTCGTTGATGTCCTCGGTGTACCGGACCGTGATGCCGGTGCGCCGGGTGAAGGCGTCCAGGGTGGGGCGGGACGTCTTGTCCTCGCCCACGTCCATGTACTCCGTCCAGTTGGAGAAGACGACGGTCCGCTCCTTCGCGGAGTGGTCGTCGGACATCTCCCCGCCGCCCTCCCGCTTGGCGGGCGGGATGCCGCAGGCGGCGAGGGCGGGAAGGGCACCGAGGCCCAGCGCTCCGGCGCCCGCCGCGCGCAGCAGCGACCGCCGGGTGAGGGCGCTCCGGGCGCCCCGGCCCGCGGCGGCGGGGCCGCGCCGTATCGCCGCCGGCCCGGCCGCGGACAGGCCGTCGGGATCGGTGGGGTGCATCGCTGTGCCCTTTCGGGAGAGGCCCTCGCGGGACGGTACGGATCAGGGGTGGCCGGGGCCGGGGTGCCGGTCCGGGGGGTGCCCGGTCCGGGGTGCGGTCCGACCGGGGCGCACCGCGCGGGCCGCTCGGACCGGGCCGGTACGGACGAGGGGCCGCACCGGCGGTGGGCGGGCCCGGACGGACGCGCCCGGGGACGGGCACCCCCGCGGTGGGCGCGTCCGGGGCGGGCGAGCCGTACCGCGGTGGCGCCGGTCGTGGGGTCAGCCGTTCCGGTCACCGAAGACAGTACGGTGCCAGTCCTTGCGGGCCACCGCCGTATTGTCGAACATTACGTGCTTGACCTGCGTGTACTCCTCGAAGGAGTACATCGACATGTCCTTGCCGCAGCCGGAGGCCCCGAAGCCTCCGTGGGGCATCTCACTGACGATGGGGATGTGGTCGTTGATCCAGACGCATCCGGCCCGGAGTTCGCGGGTGGCGCGATGGGCGCGGAAGACATCCCGGGTCCAGGCGGAGGCGGCCAGTCCGTAGGGGGTGTCGTTGGCCAGCGCGAGCCCCTCGTCGTCGGTGTCGAAGGGCAGGACGACCAGCACCGGGCCGAAGATCTCGTGCTGCACGGCCTCGCTGTCCTGGGGTGCCCCGGTGATCAGGGTGGGCGGCCACCAGGCGCCGGCGCCGCCGGGCGTACGGCCGGGGGTGCGGACGGTGGCATAGCCTCGGGCCCGCTCCACGACGGCGGCGACCCGCTCGCGCTGGGCGTGCGAGACCAGCGGTCCGAGGTCCGTCGCCGGGTCGAGGGGGTCGCCGAGGCGGACCGCGGCCATGACGTCGGCGACGCCCGCGACCAGCTCCTCGTGGAGCGGGCGCTGGACATAGACGCGGGTGGCGGCGGTGCAGTCCTGGCCGGAGTTGATGAGGGAGGCGGCGACCGCGCCCTGCACGGCGGCGACGGGGTCGGCGTCGTCGAAGACCACGAAGGGGGCCTTCCCGCCGAGTTCCAGATGGAGGCGCTTCACCGACGCGGTGGCCAGCTCGGCGACCCTCCTGCCGACGGCGGTGGAGCCGGTGAACGAGACCATCGCCACGTCGGGGTGGCGGACCAGGTGTTCGCCCGCGTCCCGCCCGGTGCCGGAGACGATGTTGATCACTCCGTCGGGGATGCCCGCCTCCCGGGCCGCCTGAGCGAACATCAGCGAGGTGAGCGGGGTGATCTCGGCGGGCTTGAGGACGACGGTGTTGCCCGCGGCGACCGCCGGGAGGATCTTCCAGGCCGCCATCTGGAGGGGGTAGTTCCAGGGGGCGACGGAACCGATGACCCCGATCGGCTCCCGGCGGACGTACGAGGTGTGGTCGCCGCTGTACTCCCCCGCCGCCCGGCCCTGGAGCACCCGGGCCGCACCCGCGAAGAAGGCGGTGTTGTCGATGGTGCCGGGGACGTCGAACTCGCTGCTCAGCTTGATCGGCTTGCCGCACTGCACGGTCTCCGCGCGGGCGAGGGCGTCCGCCTGCTCCCCGAGGACGGAGGCGAGGCGGTGCAGGGCGTCCGAGCGCTCCCCGGGGGTGGCGCCCGCCCAGCCGGGGAAGGCGGCGCGGGCGGCGGCGACGGCCGCGTCCACATCGGCGGCGCCCGCCGCGGCGTAGGTGTGGACCGTCTCCCCGGTGGCCGGGTCCACGAGGTCCTGGGTCCGCCCCGAGCTGCCGGGCCGCAGCCGCCCGCCGATGTACTGCGCGCCCTCCGCCAAGCGGTCCAGCACACGGTAACGGTTGTCCATGACGCTCTCCGTACTCCCGGCCCCGGCACTCCGGCCGGGGTGCCGAGGTGTCGTCCCAGCGCGAATTGAGTGCCGATCCTGGCAGAGCGTCCGATGGGCAACAAGGGATTCCGAAGTTTCCTTTTGGTCACCCGACGGAATCGGTCGACCTTCTGTCGTGTGGGCGGGCGCCGGACCATACGGAGTGTCAGTGGTGC
Organism: Streptomyces clavuligerus; assembly: GCF_005519465.1. NCBI lineage: Bacteria > Bacillati > Actinomycetota > Actinomycetes > Kitasatosporales > Streptomycetaceae > Streptomyces > Streptomyces clavuligerus. The sequence continues at coordinate 1,442,335 of NZ_CP027858.1, forward strand.
CTGTCAGACTTTTCCCCATCGGCGCCGGTGTACGGGCGAGCGGCGCGACGGAACGAGCGGTGTGCACGGGGGCGAGCGGTGTGAGTGGTGTGAACGGCATGAGCGGTGTGCGCGGTGCGCGGGACCTGGACGGGCTGCTTCAGCGGGTCGCCTCGGGAGAGCGGGTGAAGTACCTGCCCTTCTGGGGCCATGCGCCGCGCCGGGACGGACGGATCGGGGCGAGCTGTCTGAGCCAGTGGTGGCCGTCGCCCTTCACGGTCGACGGGGTGGGCTATGCCACGGCGGAGCACTGGATGATGGCGGCCAAGGCACGGCTGTTCGACGACCCCGAGGCGGAGCGGAGCGTCCTCGCGGCGCGGAGTCCGGCCGGGGCGAAGAACGCGGGGCGGCTGGTGCGCGGCTTCGACGAGGCGATATGGGAGCGCGAGCGGTTCGGCATCGTCCGGGAGGGCAGCGTGCACAAGTTCTCCCACCACGCCGAGCTGGGTGATTTCCTGCTGGCGACCGGGGACCGGGTGCTGGTGGAGGCCAGCCCCCGCGACCGGGTGTGGGGCATCGGCCTGACCGCCGATGACGAGCGGGCCGAGGACCCGGCGCGCTGGCGGGGGCTCAATCTGCTGGGGTTCGCGCTGATGGCGGCACGGGAGGAGCTGCGGGCCCCCGGGCGGCGCTGAGGGAGTGAGTCCCCGCGTCCCGGCGCTCGTCCCGCTGCCGCCGGTCCTCCTCGATCCCGAGCTGGATCACATACCAGAGGAAGAGCGCGGAGCCGACGATGCCGACGGCCCCGAGGACCAGCCCGGAGACGGCGAGGCCCCGGCCCGAGCCGGTGGTCCTCGCGCGGCTCGCCCCGATGCCGCCGAAGATCACGGCGAGCACCCCGAGGACGACCCCGAGCCCGACGGCCCAGAAGAGGCAGACGGCGACGGCGCCCAGCACCAGCGCGGTGATCGCCATGCCGTTGGACGGGGAGGCGGGCGGCTGCCACCCGGGCGGGGGCCCGCCCGGGGCCCCGGGGTACGGGGAAGGGGGCACCGGCCCGGAGTACCCGGGGTACGCGGTCGGCGGTCCGAACCCGCCCGGCGCGGCGGGCGGAGGCGGCGGGGGCGGCACGGGACGCCCGTCACCGCCCGGGGCGGTCGGCGGCGGGGGCACGGGTGCGCCGGGGGCCGGGGTGGGCACGGCACCGGAGGCCGGGCCTGAGGCAGGGCCGGGTGCAGGCGCGATACCGGAGCCAGGCACAGGGGCAGGGGCGGCGCCGGAGTCAGGGAGGGGAGAGGGCGGGGCACCGGAGTCAGGGAGGGGAAGGGGCGCGGCGCCGGGCGCCGGGCGGTGCGGGCTGCGCGGCGGCGGGGCCCAGGGGTCGTGGTCCTTCGGTCCGGGCGTCCCGCCGGGCCCCGGCCCCGGCTCGTGCTCCGCTGTCATCGCTCTCCCCCTGCCGACCCCTGGGGTCCGTCCGGTCGCGCGCCCCGGGCCGTCCCCCGCCGGAGGACCGCCGCCTACGATGGCTCCCGCGTCGCCGACGCCGTGACCCACTTATACCGTTCCGGAGGACCGATGTCCGACCTGCAGACTTTCATCGAGGGCCTGCCGAAGGCCGAGCTCCATGTGCACCACGTCGGCTCGGCCTCCCCCCGCATCGTCTCCGAGCTGGCCGCCCGTCACCCCGGCTCCCAGGTCCCCACCGACCCCGAGGCCCTGGCGGACTACTTCACCTTCACCGACTTCGCCCACTTCATCAAGGTCTTCCTCTCGGTGATGGACCTGATCCGCACCCCGGAGGACGTCCGGCTGCTCACCTTCGAGGTGGCGCGGGACATGGCCCGGCAGAACATCCGTTACGCGGAGCTGACCGTCACCCCCTTCAGCTCCACCCGGCGCGGGATCGACGAGCGGGCCTTCATGGACGCGATCGAGGACGCCCGCAAGGCGGCCGAGGCCGAGTTGGGCGTCGTGCTGCGCTGGTGCTTCGACATCCCCGGCGAGGCGGGGCTGGAGTCGGCCGAGGAGACCACCCGGCTCGCGCTGGACCTGCGCCCCGAGGGCCTGGTCTCCTTCGGGCTCGGCGGCCCGGAGATCGGGGTGCCCCGGCCGCAGTTCAAGCCGTACTTCGACCGGGCCATCGCGGCCGGTCTGCACTCGGTGCCGCACGCCGGTGAGACCACCGGGCCGCAGACCATCTGGGACGCGCTCACCGAGCTGCGGGCCGAGCGCATCGGGCACGGCACCAGCGCCACCCAGGACCCGGCGCTCCTGGCCCACCTCGCCGAGCGGCGCATCCCGCTGGAGGTCTGCCCCACCTCGAACATCGCCACCCGCGCCGTCACCGACCTCGACCGGCACCCGATCAAGGAGATGGTGGCCGCCGGGGTGCTCGTGACGATCAACAGCGACGACCCGCCGATGTTCGGCACCGACCTCAACACCGAGTACGGGGTGGCCGCGCGCCTGCTCGACCTCGACGAGCGGGGCATCGCCGACCTCGCGAAGAACGCGGTGGACGTCTCCTTCCTGGACCCGGCGGGCAAGGCCCGGATCAACGCCGAGATCGACGCGTACACCGCGCGGTGGCAGGCGGGCACCCGCTGAGAGGCCGGGGCGGCCCGGCGCACCGCCCGGTGTGAGCGGCCCGCCCCGGCACCCGCACGCCCCCGTGTCCCCCGCGGCTCCCCGTCCTCCGGTGCCACGGGGGACAATGGCCCCATGCGTACCGTCACGGCCGTGGGCCACCGGGGAGATCCGTATCGCGTCCGGGAGAACACGCTCCCCTCACTGCGCTCGGCCGTCGGCCACGGCGCGGACGCGGTCGAGATCGATGTCCGGCTCACCCGCGACGGGGTGCCGGTCCTGCTCCACGACGCCGGTCTGAAACGGCTCTGGGGCCATGGCCGGCGGCTGGACCGGCTGACGGCCGCCGAGGTGACGGAGGTGACCGGGGGCGGGGTGCCGACCCTCGCCGAGGCGCTGGCCGTCCTGGCGGCGCTGGGCGGCCACCGGGTGATGATCGACCTCCCGGGCGCGGACGAGCGGACGGTGCGGACCGTGGTCGGGGCCGTCGGGGAGGCCGGGGCGCGGGAGCGCGCGTACTACTGCGCCGGGCCCCGGACCATGCTCGCGGTGCGCGCGGCCGACCCGTCCGCCGAGACCGCCCTGACCTGGACCTCGCTCGCGCCGCCGCGTCCGGTGCTGCTGGACGCGCTCCGTCCGCGCACGCTGAACTACCGCTTCGGCCTGGTCAGCGGGGAGCTGACGGAGCGGGTGCACGCGGCGGGCATGCTCGTCTCCGCCTGGACGGCCGACACCCGGCGCTCCATGCGCGCCCTGGTCGCCGCGGGCGTCGACTCGATCACCACCAACCGGGTCGGCACCCTCCGTTCCGTGCTCGACGCGACACCCGGCGCCGGACGGCCGCTGCCGGGCTCCCCCGCGGCGGTCCCCGGCTCCCCCGGCGCCCCGGCATCGTGATCGCGGTGACCGCCGTGACCGGCACCCGGCTGCCGTGACCGCCGCGTCTGCCGTGGCCGCTGCGGCATGATGGGCCACCGGGCCCCGCACCACGGCCGAGGAGCGCAGATGAACGACAGAATCCGTACCGACGTCGCCCACAACGCCAGGGTCTGGAACCACTGGCTGCACGGCAAGGACAACTACCCCGTCGACCGCCGGGTCGGTGACCACATCACCGGGCTGTACCCGAGCATCGGCGAGGTCGCCCGCGCCGACCGGGCCTTCCTGGGGCGGGTGGTGACCCTGCTCGCCGCCGAGCGGGGCATCCGGCAGTTCCTCGACATCGGTACCGGCCTGCCCACGGCCGAGAACACCCATGAGGTGGCCCAGCGCCTGGCGCCGGACTCCCGGGTCGTCTACGTCGACAACGACCCGATCGTGCTGGCGCACGCGCGCGCCCTGCTCACCAGCTCGCCCGAGGGGCGGACCGAGTATCTGGACGCGGACGCCCACGACCCGCGGGGCATTCTGCGCGCGGTGCGGCCGACGCTCGACCTCGGCCGTCCGGTCGCGGTGATCATGCTCGGCATCCTCAACTTCGTGCTGGACACCGACGAGGCCCGTTCGATCGTCCGGACCCTGATGGACGCGGTCCCCCCGGGCAGCGCCCTCGTCGTCACCCACCCCACCCTGGAGCTGGGCGGCGAGGGCAACAAGGAGGCCATGGCCTTCTGGAACGAGAACGCCACCCCGCCGATCAGGGCCCGTACCGGCGCCGAGATCACCTCGTTCCTGGACGGTCTGGAGATCCTGGAGCCGGGCGTCGTCTCCTGCGCGCGCTGGCGCCCGGACCCCGCCGACGGCGAACCGGCCCCGGTGGCGCAGTACGGCGCGGTGGGCGTCAAACCCTAGGCCGTTCCCGTCCGTACGCGTCGAGGGACGCGGAAGCGCGTCGGTCGAGGGGCGCGGAAAGCGCGTCGAGGGGCGCGGGGAACCGTCCCCGCGCCCCTCGACCGTCCGCCGGGGGTGTCCCCGATCAGCCGTCGAGCGCGGTCATGACGTGCTTGATCCGGGTGTAGTCGTCGAAGCCGTAGGCCGACAGGTCCTTGCCGTAGCCGGACTTCTTGAAGCCGCCGTGCGGCATCTCGGCCACCAGCGGGATGTGGGTGTTGATCCAGACGCAGCCGAAGTCCAGCGCCTTGGACATCCGCATCGCGCGCGCGTGGTCCTTGGTCCAGACCGAGGAGGCCAGCGCGTACTCGACGTCGTTCGCCCACTCGACCGCCTGGGCCTCGTCCGCGAAGGACTGGACGGTGATGACCGGGCCGAAGACCTCCTGCTGGACGATCTCGTCGTCCTGCTTGAGGCCGGAGACCACGGTCGGGGCGTAGAAGTACCCCTTGTCGCCGACGCGGTGGCCACCGGCCTCCACCTTGGCGTGCGCCGGGAGGCGGTCGATGAAGCCGGAGACCTGGGCGAGCTGGTTGGCGTTGTTGAGCGGGCCGTACAGCACGTCCGCGTCGTCCGGGGCGCCGGTCCTGGTCTCGGCGGCGGCCTGGGCCAGGGCCGTCACGAACTGGTCGTGGATGGACTCGTGCACCAGCACCCGGGTGGCGGCCGTGCAGTCCTGACCGGCGTTGAAGTAGCCCGCGACGGAGATGCCCTCGACGGCCTTGGCGATGTCGGTGTCCTCGAAGACCACGACCGGCGCCTTGCCGCCCAGCTCCAGGTGGACCCGCTTGACGTCCTTGGACGCGGAGGCCGCGACCTGGATGCCCGCGCGCACGGAGCCGGTGATGGAGGCCATCGCCGGGGTCCGGTGCTCGACCATCGCCCGGCCGGTCTCGCGGTCGCCGCACAGCACGTTGAAGACGCCCTTGGGCACGATCGAACCGATGATCTCGGCGATCAGCACGGTGGAGGCGGGGGTGGTGTCCGAGGGCTTCAGCACGACCGTGTTGCCCGCGGCGAGCGCCGGGGCGAACTTCCACACGGCCATCATCATCGGGTAGTTCCACGGCGCGACCTGGGCGCAGACGCCCACCGGCTCACGCCGGACGATGGAGGTGTGGCCCTCCATGTACTCACCGGCGGAGCGGCCCTCCAGCATCCGCGCGGCGCCCGCGAAGAAGCGGATCTGGTCCACCATCGGCGGGATTTCCTCGGTACGGACCAGCTCCAGCGGCTTGCCGGTGTTCTCCGACTCGCACGCGATCAGGTCCTCGGCGCGCTCCTCGAACGCGTCGGCGATCTTCAGCAGCACGCGCTGGCGCTCGGCCGGAGTGGCGTCGCGCCAGGCGGGGAAGGCGGCCGCAGCGGCGTCCATCGCGGCGTCGACGTCGGCCTGACCGGAGAGCGGGGAAACCGCGTAGACCTCGCCGGTAGCCGGGTTGATGACGTCGATCGTCCGTCCGTCGGCGGCGTCCCGGAACTCCCCGTTGATGTAGTTGCGCAGACGACGCAGCTCGGTGGTCACTGTGGCCACCCTCCTGTCTGAAACTCCGATGGGTCCAATGGGTGAGACACCCTCCCCCACCCTAGTGCCAGGAGCGACGCTTTCGACAGGGCCGACCCACCCCAACTTCGGATTCAGTTATTCAGAGCTTGATCAACAACGAATTTCATCGTTTGGGGCTTGCGGGACCGACGATCCGGGTGCATGGTGAGGGCGTGGCCAGTCGAAGCGCAGACTCCAGGAACGGGTCCGCCGGGAAAGCACAGTCCCCGGCGATCGACGCCGTGTCCCTCGCGATCATCGAGCAGCTCCAGGAGGACGGGCGCCGTCCCTACGCCGCCATCGGCAAGGCCGTGGGCCTGTCGGAGGCGGCCGTACGGCAGCGCGTCCAGAAACTGCTCGATCAGGGCGTGATGCAGATCGTCGCCGTCACCGACCCCCTCACCGTGGGCCTGCGGCGTCAGGCGATGGTCGGCGTCCGGGTCGAGGGCGACCTCGACCCGGTGGCGGACGCGCTGACCGCCATGGCCGAATGCGAGTACGTGGTCATGACCGCGGGCTCCTTCGACCTGATGGTGGAGATCGTCTGTGAGGACGACGACCACCTGCTCGAAGTGATCAACAAGCGGATTCGCGCGCTCCCCGGTGTGCGGTCCACCGAGAGCTTCGTCTATCTCAAGCTCAAGAAGCAGACCTATATGTGGGGAACCCGATAACCGTGAGCCAGGATCTCTCGAAAACCGCCTACGACCACCTGTGGATGCACTTCACCCGGATGTCGTCGTACGAGAACGCGCCCGTGCCCACCATCGTCCGCGGTGAGGGCACCTACATCTGGGACGACAAGGGCAAGCGCTACATCGACGGCCTCGCCGGCCTCTTCGTGGTGAACGCCGGTCACGGCCGGGTCGAGCTGGCCGAGACCGCCTTCAAGCAGGCCCAGGAGCTGGCCTTCTTCCCGGTGTGGTCCTACGCCCACCCCAAGGCCGTCGAGCTGGCCGAGCGGCTGGCCCACGAGGCCCCGGGCGACCTCAACAAGGTCTTCTTCACCACCGGCGGCGGCGAGGCGGTCGAGACCGCCTGGAAGCTGGCCAAGCAGTACTTCAAGCTCACCGGCAAGCCGACCAAGTACAAGGTCATATCCCGCGCGGTCGCCTACCACGGCACCCCGCAGGGCGCCCTGTCCATCACCGGTCTGCCCGCGCTGAAGGCCCCCTTCGAGCCGCTGGTCCCGGGCGCCCACAAGGTCCCGAACACCAACATCTACCGCGCGCCGCTGCACGGCGACGACCCGGAGGCGTTCGGCCGCTGGGCCGCCGACCAGATCGAGCAGCAGATCCTCTTCGAGGGCCCGGACACCGTCGCCGCGGTCTTCCTGGAGCCGGTGCAGAACGCCGGCGGCTGCTTCCCGCCGCCGCCCGGCTACTTCCAGCGGGTCCGCGAGATCTGCGACCAGTACGACGTACTGCTCGTCTCCGACGAGGTCATCTGCGCCTTCGGCCGGCTCGGCACCACCTTCGCCTGTGACAAGTTCGGCTACGTCCCCGACATGATCACCTGCGCCAAGGGCATGACCTCGGGCTACTCCCCGATCGGCGCCTGCGTCGTCTCCGACCGCATCGCCGAGCCGTTCTACAAGGGCGACAACACCTTCCTGCACGGCTACACCTTCGGCGGCCACCCGGTCTCCGCGGCGGTCGGCCTCGCCAACCTCGACATCTTCGCCCGCGAGGGCCTCAACCAGCATGTCCTCGACAACGAGGCGGCCTTCAAGGCCACGCTGGAGAAGCTCTACGACCTACCGATCGTCGGCGACGTCCGGGGCAACGGCTACTTCTACGGCATCGAGCTGGTGAAGGACAAGGCGACCAGGGAGTCGTTCGACGCGGAGGAGACCGAGCGGGTCCTCTACGGCTTCCTCTCGAAGGCCCTCTTCGAGAACGGTCTGTACTGCCGCGCCGACGACCGGGGCGACCCGGTCGTGCAGCTCGCGCCGCCGCTGATCGCCGACCAGTCGACGTTCGACGAGATCGAGCAGGTGCTGCGGACCGTGCTGACGGAGGCGTGGACCAAGCTCTGACCCCTCGGGCCTGCCCGGTGGACCGTGCCGGGCGGCACGGCCCGCCGCACGGACCCGCCTGCCCCGTACCCCGGCCCGGGTACGCCCATCCGAGTGGATGGCGCGTGCCCGGGCCGTGTGTTTCCCCGGACCCCGCGGCCGGATGCCTAGCGTGCCAGTGACCGGTGCGGCCGGACCGCGTCCCCCGCGTGCAGAGCGCAGACCGGACCGCGTTCCCCGCGCGGGAACAGGAGACAGCAGACCGGACAGCCCAGAACCGAGGTGTACGCCATGGCCGCTCCGCCGGACGACGACGCGCTCTGGGCCCGGTCCCTGCACTGTTCCCGCTCCGGCGCGCCCGTCCTCACCGATGTCTCCCTCGCGGTGCGCACCGGCGAGGTGGTGGCCGTCCTCGGCCCCCGGGGCAGCGGAAAGACCACCCTGCTCCAGTGTCTGAGCGGACAGCGCCTCGCCGACGGGGGCGAGGTCCACCTCCAGGGCACCCCCGTACATCTGCTCACCGCGTCCCGGCGGGAGCGGCTGCGGCGCGAACGGACCGGCTGGATCGGCCCCGAGCCCGCCCTCGTCCCCGAGCTGACCGTGTGGGAGAACGCCGCACTGCCGCTGATGCTGCGCGGCACCCCCGCCCACCGGGCCCGCGCCGGGGCCATGGAGTGGCTGGAACGGCTGGACATGGACGCGCTCGCCGGGCGCCGCCCCGCCTCCCTCAGCCGGTCCGAACAGCAGCGGACCGCGCTGGCGCGGGCGCTCGCGGGACCACCGGACGTGCTCTTCGCCGACGACCCGACCGCCTGTCTGCACCGCGCGGAAGGGGCCCTGATGCTGCGGACCGTGCTCGCCGCCGTCCGCAGCCACGGCATCACCACCGTGCTCGCCACCTGCGACCCCGGGGTAGCCGCCCGTGCGAACCGCACCGTCGCCCTCGTCGACGGCCGCCGCACCGACGCCCCGGCCGCGGCCGAAGCGGAAGGTCTGGCAGCGTGCTCGCTCTCCGTCTGACCCTGGGCGCGGGGCCGCTGCCGCTGCTGCGCCGACTGCTGGTGACCGCCGCGTCGGCGGGGGTCGGCGTCCTGCTGCTGTCCTCGCTCGGATTCGCGCTGGCCCACCCCGGCGACCCGGCCGCTGCCCTCCGGCTGGCCTGGTGCGCCGCCCCGCTCGCCGCCGCCGCGTACTTCGCGGTCACGGTGGCGCGCACCGACCCCGGCACCCGCCCGCGCGGCGGCTTCGACGCGTTCGGACTCGGCCCCGCCCGGCTCACCCTGCTGGCCGTCGTCTCCACGGCGCTGACCGGTGCCCTCGGCAGCGTGGTCGCCCTGCTGCTCTTCGTCCGGCTGCGCGGGAATCCGGGTGCGCTCCCCGCGGCCGGGGTCGCCACCGGGGCCGCCGCCGCGCTCCCCGCGGGTGCGGTGCTGGTACTGCTGGCCCTCGCGCCGCTGGTCACCGCGGTGGCGACGGGCCTCGCCCTGCGCCCCCGCCGCACCGGTCCCCATCCAGGGCCCGCCGCCGCGCCACCGGGCGGGCTGCCCTGGGGCTGCGCCCTGGTGACGGCGGGCCTGGCCGTCGGCGCCTTCTCGGCGTCGGCCGGGGAGGGGGCCGCGGTCCGGCAGGCGGGCACGGGCACCGGCACGGCCGTGGTCGCGGTCGCCCCGGACCGGGCGTGGGTGCTGGTCGGCTGGACGCTCACCGCCCTCGGGCTGGCCTGTGCCGGTCCCTCCCTCACCCGGTTCTGCGGACGGCTGCTCCAGGCGGTGCGCCCCGGGGCGGTCCGGCTGCTCGCGGGCCGGGTCCTGATGGCGGAGTCCCACCGGATCGGACGGCCCCTCGGGGTGCTCAGCGCCGTCGCCGCCGCGACGGTCACCGCCTGGGCGCTGAACGGGACGGGGCCGCGGCTGTTCGGACCGCTGACCGGGCTGGGCGCGGGGCTGGTGCTCGCCTGCACCACCGCCGCGCTGGTGATCTCGGCCGTCGAGGCCCGCCAGGACCGGGCCGAGCTGATCGGGCAGTTGCGCGGCCTGGGCGCGCCCGCCGCGCCGCTGCGGCTCGCGGCCCTGCTGCGGGTCGGGGCCCTGCTGCTGGTCTTCGTCCCGGTGGTCGGGGCGGTGGGAATGCTCGCGACCCTGCCGGCCGGGCGCTGACCCGTTCCGTCCCGCCCGCCGCCTCCCTTACCTCGGGGGTCATCGACCGTGCGACCGCCCCTGCTCCATGATCGTCCCAACGGACGTCACCCGAGGAGGGCCGGATGGACACGCACGCGGTACTGGGCACGGAGCAGGAGCACCACCTCGCCACGGAGGTGACACGGGCGACCGCCGAGGAGTTCCTCGGGCGGCTCCAGGAGGGCGACCCGGAGCGGATCGCCGCGCTCTTCGCCGAACGGGTCGACTGGCTGATCGCCGAGAACCCCGCCGTCCCCTGGATACGCCCCCGCCGCACCCGCGCCGACGTCGCGGACCACTTCCGCGAGCTGGCCGAGGGCCAGCAGGGCGACCCGGCGGGCACCGCGATCGAAGCGCTGCTGACCGATGGCACGGAAGCCCTGTTCAGCGGCGTCCTCGCGGGCCGGGTCCGCTCCACGGGCCGGTACTTCAGCTCACCGTTCGCGATCCGGCTGAGCGTGGTGGACGGACTGATCGTCCGCTTCCGGGTGTACGAGGACAGCCTGGCGATCGCGGCGGCCTGCGCCCCGGGTGTCTGACCCGGGCCCGGCCTCCAGCCTCCGTCCGCCCTGTGTCGTGCATCGTGCACCGTGCGTCGTCGTTCCGCCGGACGCCGATCGTCGCTGTGCCACCGTTTCGCCCGTGGGCCGTTCTCCGGTCGTCAGCCCAGCACCACCACATCGTCGGCGGTGAAGACCACGCCCACCTGATCCCCCTGCCGGGGCGCCGCGGCGGAGGGCAGCTCCGCCGACAGCTCAGGACCGGCCGGGGGACGGAGCCGTACCGCCACCCGTTCCCCCCGGAAGACGGTGGACCCGACGGTGCAGCGCAGCCCGTCCGCCACCGGCCCGACCCGTACCCCGGTGGGCCGTATCAGCAGGTCATGGGCGCCGTCCGGGGAACCGGCGGGAACCGGGACCGGGCCCCACGCGGTCTGTGCCGCCGCACCGGACACCGTCCCCGGCACCACGTTGTCGAAGCCGAGGAAACGGGCCACGAACGCGTCGGCGGGCCGCTGCCACACCTCGCGCGGGGTACCGGTCTGCGCGATCCGCCCGTCCCGCATGATCACCACCCGGTCCGCGAGGGTGAACGCCTCGCCCTGGTCATGGGTGACGGCGAGCACCGTGGTGCCCAGCCGGGCGAACAGCTCGCGCAACTCCACCACCAGCCGCTCCCGCAGCACCCGGTCGAGCTGCCCCAGCGGCTCGTCCAGCATCAGCAGCCGGGGCTCGGGCGCGAGCGCCCGCGCGAGCGCCACCCGCTGCTGCTCACCGCCGGAGAGCGAGGCGACGGAGCGCCGCTCGGCCCCCGGGAGCCCCACCAGCTCCAGCAGCGCGGCCACCCGCCGCTGCCGCTCGGCACCGCCGACCCCGCGCATCCGCAGTCCGAAGCCCACATTGCCGCCGGTGTCCCGTTGCGGGAAGAGCTGGTGGTCCTGGAACATCAGGCCCAGGTTGCGGCGGTGCACGGGGACACCCGCCTGGTCGGCACCGGCCAGCAGCACCCGTCCCGCCGTCGGCGGCTGAAGCCCCGCGACCACCCGGAGCAGCGTGGACTTCCCGCTGCCGCTCGGCCCGAGCACACACACGGTCTCGTGCGCGGCGACCGTGAGGGAGACCGCGTCGAGCACATCGCGCGCCCCGAACCGTACGGTCACCCCGTCCAGTGTCAGCAGGGCCATCAGAACGCCGCCGCCGTGGCGGACGACGCCGAAGAAGACGCCGACGGAGACGCCGACGAAGAAGGACGGACGCGAATCCGCTCCAGCAGGAAGAGCGCCACCGCGCACACCACCATCAGAATCGTGCTCAGGGCCATCGCCTGTCCGTAGTTGAGTTCACCGGGGCGGCTCAGCAGCCGGGCCACCGCGACCGGCAGTGTCGGCTGATCGGGCCGGGCCAGGAAGACCGTCGCCCCGAACTCGCCCAGCGAGACCGCGAAGGCGAACCCCGCGGAGATCAGCAGTGCCCGGCTCACCAGGGGGAAGTCCACCTCGCGCCAGACCCGCAGCGGCGAGGCGCCCAGCACCGCCGCCGCCTCCCGCAGCCGCCCGTCCACCGCGCGCAGCACCGGCAGCATGGTCCGCACCACGAACGGGGTGCCCACCAGCGCCTGGGCGAGCGGGACCAGAATCCAGGAGGAGCGCAGATCGAGCGGCGGCTCGTCCAGGGCGATCAGAAAACCGAAGCCGACGGTCACCGCGGACACTCCGAGCGGCAGCATCAGCAGCGCGTCGAAACCGCGGGTCAGCCGTCCCGCCCGCCGGGTGAGCGCGGCGGCGGCCAGCGAGCCGACCAGCACCGCGACGGCGGTCGCCGCGAGCGCGTACTCCAGCGAGTTCCCCACCGCCTCGATCGGCGGGACGAGAAACGCCCCGCCCGCCTCGTCCAGCGTGCCCAGCGAGCGGTAGTGGTCGAGGCCGTAGCCGCCGGACGTGTCGAACGACCGTTCCACCAGCACCGCCAGCGGGGTCAGCAGCAGAACGGCCACGGTGAGCAGCACCCCGGCGAGCAGTGCCCGCTGACCGGCGCCGCGCACGGGGCGCGCGGCGCGCTCCGGGTCCACCAGCCGCAGCGCGCCCTCGCGCCGCCGCACGGCCCGGGCGTGCACCGCGAGCACGGTGCCGACCACCGCGAACTGCACCAGCGTCAGCACGGCGGCGGTGCGCAGATCGAGCAGTTGGGCGGTCTGCCGGTAGATCTCCACCTCCAGCGTCGCGGTGGTGGGGCCGCCGAGGATCTGGACGATGCCGAAGGAGGTGAAGGTGAAGAGGAAGACCATCAGCGCGGCGGCGGCCACCGCGGGCGTGAGCACGGGCAGCGTCACCCGGCGCCAGGCGGTGAACCGTCCGGCGCCGAGCACCCGGGCGGCCTCCTCCTGCCGGGGGTCGAGCTGGCCCCAGAGCCCGCCCACGGTGCGGACCACGACGGCGTAGTTGAAGAAGACATGGGCCAGCAGAATGGCCCACACCGTGCCGTCGAGCCGGACGCCCCACAGTTCGTCGAGGACTCCGCCCCGTCCCACCAGTGCGAGGAAGGCGCTGCCGACGACCACCGTCGGCAGCACGAAGGGCACCGTGACCACGGCGCGCAGCAGCTTCTTGCCGGGGAAGGAGAAGCGGGCCAGGACATAGGCGCCGGGCAGCGCGATCAGCAGGGTGAGCACGGTGGAGACGACGGCCTGCCAGGTGGTGAACCAGAGCACCCGCTGGAGGTCGTCGCGCCCGAGTACCTCGCCGATCCGGCCGAACTGCCAGACCCCGTCGATCCGCAGTCCCCGGCCGACGATCGCGGCGACGGGGTGGGCGAAGAAGACCGCGAAGAACGCGAGGGGCACGGCCATCAGACCGAGCCGCCCCGCGTTCCGCCGCAGTGCCGCACCGGCGCGCCCGGCCGGGCCGGGGCGGGCCGGGGCGGTTCCGGTTCCGGTTCCGGTTCCCGTGGGAACGGTCACCTCAGGACGGTCGAGGACCATGTCTGAATCCACTGCTCACGGTTGTCGGCGATGGTGCCGGGGTCGACCGTCGGCGGCTGCTCGATCCTCGTGCCGTGCGCGGTGAAGATCTCGGGCAGCTTCGCCCCGTCGAGCACCGGGTTCACGAACATCTTCAGCGGCAGGTCCTCCTGGAAGGTCTTCGAGACCATGAAGTCCAGCAGCGCCTTGCCGCCCGCCTCGTTCTTCGCCCCGTTCAGCAGGCCCGCGAACTCGATCTGCCGGAAGCAGGTGCCGTCCGCCACCCCGGTGGGGGCCTCGGCGGGCTGCGGATCGGCGTACAGCACCTCGACCGGCGGGCTGGAGGCGTACGAGACGACCAGCGGCCTCTCGCCCTTGGCCTTCCGGCCGCCCGCCGAGCCCGAGAACTCCTCGTTGTACGCCTCGGACCAGCCGTCGACGACCTTGACCCCGTTCTCCTTGAGGTCCTTCCAGTACTCCTGCCAGCCCTTCTCCCCATAGCGGGCGACCGTGCCCAGGAGGAAGCCGAGACCCGGGGAGGAGGTGGCCGCGTTCTCCACCACCAGCAGGTTCTTGTACTCGGGCTTGATCAGGTCGTCGAAGGTCCGCGGCGGGGCCAGCTTCTTGTCCGCGAAGTACTTCTTGTCGTAGTTGACGCAGATGTCGCCGGTGTCGACGGGGGTGACACGGTGACGCCCGCGGTCCAGCTCGACCGCGTCGCCGACCTGGTCCAGGCCCTTGGCCTCGTAGGAGGTGAAGATCCCGTTGTCGAGTGCGCGCGACAGCAGGGTGTTGTCGACGCCGAAGAACACATCGCCCTGCGGGGAGCCCTTGGTCAGGATCTCCTTGTTCAGCGCCTCACCGGCGTCTCCGCTCTTGAGCACCTTGACGGTGTAGCCGGTGCTCCTGGTGAACTCCTTCAGCACCTTCTCGGAGACGGCGAACGACTCATGGGTGACCAGGGTGACGGTCGTGGACGAGGAGCCGCCCGACCCGGAGCCTTTCGAGCCCCCTGAGCCCTCGGAGTCCGAGCCCCCGCCGCAGGCCGCGAGCGCGCTGACGCCCAGGGCCGCCGCCAGCGCGGTGGCCACCGTCTTCTTGGTGTTCACTGAGATTCCTCCTGGGACCGGAGTGGCCAGGAAGAGACGCGGCCCCGCCCGGTCCCCGGAAAGGAGGGCCCGGCGGGGCGCAACAGCTTGAGGTGGTGACCGAACTTCCTACCCGGAATGACCCGGGCGAGGTTCAGAGGGTCTGCGGCCGTCGGCTGCCGCACTCTCAGCGCTGTGGCGCTCCCCTGTCGGATGGGTATACAGATGTCAGTGGATGGTCATCACGGCGATGACCTGGCACAGCGTACAAGGTCACCCCCGGGCGGCGGCAGCCCCCACCGGGGCCGCCGCACCGCGTCGGGGTCAGCGCTCGGCGGCGGCGAGCTGTCCGCAGGCGCCGTCGATCTCCTGGCCCCGGGTGTCCCGCACGGTCACGGGAACCCCGTGCGCGGCGATCGCCTCGACGAACGCCTTCTCGTCCTCGGGCCGGGACGCGGTCCACTTGGAGCCCGGGGTGGGGTTGAGCGGGATCAGATTGACATGGACCCGCTTGCCCTTGAGCAGCCGTCCCAGCAGGTCGCCCCGCCAGGCGTGGTCGTTGATGTCGCGGATCAGGGCGTACTCGATGGAGACCCGGCGGCCCGACTTCTCCGCGTACTCCCAGGCGGCGTCCAGCACCTCCCGCACCTTCCACCGGGTGTTGACCGGGACCAGTGTGTCGCGCAGCTCGTCGTCCGGGGCGTGCAGCGAGACCGCGAGCCGGCACTTGAAGCCCTCGTCGGCGAAGCGCAGCATCGCGGGCACCAGACCGACCGTGGAGACGGTGATCCCGCGCTGCGAGAGGCCGAGCCCGTCGGGCTCCGGGTCGGTGAGCCTGCGGATGGCACCGACGACCCGCTTGTAGTTGGCCAGGGGCTCGCCCATGCCCATGAAGACGATGTTCGACAGCCGGGCGGGGCCGCCGGGGACCTCTCCGTCGCGCAGGGCGCGCATGCCGTCGACGATCTGGTGGACGATCTCGGCGGTGGAGAGATTGCGGTCGAGCCCGGCCTGCCCGGTGGCGCAGAACGGGCAGTTCATCCCGCAGCCCGCCTGGGAGGAGATGCACATCGTCACCCGGTCCGGGTAGCGCATCAGCACGGACTCGACCAGGGTGCCGTCGTGCAGCCGCCACAGGGTCTTGCGGGTGGTGTCGTTGTCGCACGACACATGCCGGACGACGGACATCAGATCGGGCAGCAGCTCGGAGGCGAGCCGCTCCCGCGCCGCGGCGGGGATGTCCGTCCACGCGGCCGGGTCGTGGGCGTACCGCGCGAAGTAGTGCTGCGAGAGCTGCTTGGCACGGAACGGCTTCTCGCCGATCGCGGCGACGGCTTCCTTGCGCTCTGCGGGGGTGAGGTCGGCGAGGTGCCGCGGCGGCTTCTTGGCTCCGCGCGGCGCGACAAAGGTCAGTTCTCCGGGCTTGGGCATGGTCCTACCAGTGTCGCAGAGATACGACAAAGGGCTCGCCACCCTGTGGACAACGAGCCCTCGATCGAAGAACAAGCAGGTCAGAGCCGTGCGGCTGGATGGGGTCGCCCCGGTGGGCCCAAGGCCGGTGGCCGGTCGGAGCCGGGGGCCCGGCGGCCGGAGCCGGGGGCCCGGCGGCCGGAGCCGGGGGCCGGGGGGCCGGAGCCGGGCGGCCGGGGGGCCGGAGCCGGGCGGCCGGAGCCTCAGCCCGAGCCGACGAAGAGCACCAGCAGCAGCCAGACCACCGGAGCGGTCGGCAGCAGCGAGTCCAGCCGGTCCATGATGCCCCCGTGGCCCGGGAGCAGCGCGCCCATGTCCTTGATGCCCAGATCCCGCTTGATCATGGATTCACCCAGGTCGCCCAGGGTGGCGCTGACCGCGACCGCGAGCCCGAGCAGCAGCCCCTGCCACCAGCTCCCGCCGTCGATCAGGAACTCCATGAAGAGCGCGCCCGCGGCCATCGCGAAGCCGATCGCGCCCAGGAGCCCTTCCCAGGTCTTGCCGGGGCTGATCCGGGGCGCCAGTTTGCGCCTGCCGAAGCGCCAGCCGACCGCGTACGCGCCGGTGTCGCTGATGACGGTGAGCGCGAGGAAGACGAGGACCCGCCAGGGGCCGTCGTCCGCCGTGAGCATCAGCGCCACGAAGGTCGCGAGGAAGGGCACGTAGAAGACGGCGAAGACCCCGGCGGTGACATCCCGCAGATACCCCTCGGGGGGGTCCGTCATCCGCCACACCAGAACGGCGAGGGCGGTCAGGGCCGTCGCGACCCAGGCGCCCTCCGCGCCGCGCGCGTACCCCGCCACGACCATCGCCGCACCGCCCACGGCGAGCGGCACCAGCGGCGCCTTGATCTGCTTGCGTTCCTGGAGCCTGCTGGTCAGCTCCCAGAGCCCGACGACGACGGCGACCACGACGACGCCGACGAAGACGGCCTTGACGACGAAGAGCGAGGCGCCGATCACGGCACCGAGCCCGACGCCGACTCCTATCGCCGCCCTCAGATCGCGGCCCGCGTTCTTCTTCTCGCGCACTGCCTTCTTCTCCGGTACCGCCCGGCCGGGCCGTCCGGCCCGGTCTCCGGGACGCGGCTGGGCGGCGGCCGGATGGGGCGGTACGGAGCCGGGCACGGGGCCGTCGGGGCGCTGGTCGTGAAGCGGGGGGCCGCTTCGCGGGGCGGCCCCCCTCTCGCGCTGCTCACGGCCGTGGCGGCCGCTGTCTTCGGCGTCTCTACCTGCGTCGGGAAAGTCCGGCACGATGGGCATGGGCCGAGTCTGCTGTGCGGCATGCTCCTCGTACGTGGGACCCGCCGATGCGGACCCCAGGTCGGACGGTCGCCTGCCTCCGACCACGTCGGCCCTCGGCGGGGCCCCCCAGGAAGAGTCGTTCATCAGACTTCGAGCAGCTCGGCTTCCTTGTGCTTCAGCAGCTCGTCCACCTGCGCCACGTACTTCGCGGTGGTGTCGTCGAGCTCCTTCTCCCCGCGGCGGCCCTCGTCCTCGCCGACCTCGCCGTCCTTGACCAGCTTGTCGATGGCCTCCTTGGCCTTGCGGCGGACGGAGCGGATCGAGATCTTCGAGTCCTCGGCCTTGCCCTTGGCGACCTTGATGTAGTCGCGGCGGCGCTCCTCGGTCAGCTCGGGGAACACCACTCGGATGATGTTGCCGTCGTTGCTCGGGTTGACCCCGAGGTCCGAGTCGCGGATCGCCTGCTCGATGTTGCGCAGGGCGGTCTTGTCGAAGGGGGTCACCACGGCCATCCGCGGCTCCGGCACCGAGAACGACGCCAGCTGGTTGATCGGGGTCAGCGCGCCGTAGTAGTCGGCGACGATCTTGTTGAACATCGCCGGGTGCGCACGCCCGGTGCGGATCGCGGCGAAGTCCTCCTTGGCGACCACGACGGCCTTCTCCATTTTCTCCTCGGCTTCGAGGAGGGTCTCTTCGATCACCACTTGCTCCTGCGTGTCTTGAGTAGGCTGCGGTCCCCCGGGCCGTGGGCCACGGGGGAATGCCCGGGCCGGGCGGAACGTCTGTCGCGTCTTCCCTGCACGGTGTCCGACCGGCAGGGCTTTGTCCATGCCCCGGACGGCCGCCGCGGCGGCCGTCCCGGACGTCCCGGAATCAGGCCCGGGTGCCCTCGTCGCTCACCAGTGTGCCGATCTTCTCACCCTTGACGGCCCGCGCGATATTGCCCTCGGCGAGAAGTTCGAAGACCAGGATCGGCAGGGCGTTGTCCCGGCACAGGGTGATGGCGGTGGCGTCGGCGACCTTGAGGTCGCGGGCGAGCACCTCGCCGTACTCCAGCGCGTCGAACTTCACCGCGTCGGGGTTGGCCTTGGGGTCGGAGTCGTAGACACCGTCGACACCGTTCTTGCCCATCAGCAGGGCCTCGGCCTGGATCTCCAGGGCGCGCTGTGCGGCGGTGGTGTCGGTGGAGAAGTAGGGCATGCCCATACCCGCGCCGAAGATCACCACACGGCCCTTCTCCAGGTGGCGCACCGCGCGCAGCGGGATATAGGGCTCGGCGACCTGCGCCATGGTGATGGCGGTCTGGACCCGGGAGTCGATGCCCTCCTTCTCCAGGAAGTCCTGGAGGGCGAGGCAGTTCATCACGGTGCCGAGCATGCCCATGTAGTCGGAGCGGGCCCGGTCCATGCCGCGCACCTGGAGCTCGGCGCCGCGGAAGAAGTTGCCGCCGCCGATGACCACGGCGACCTCTGCGCCGTCCCGGACCACCGCGGCAATCTCGCGGGCGATGGCGTGCACCACGTCGGGATCGACGCCGAGTCCTCCGCCGCCGGAGAACGCCTCACCGGAGAGCTTCAGCATGAAGCGCCCGGCCTTCTTCACGTCATGCTTCCCGTCGTGGTCGCTGTTGTCGCCGGTTGCCTTGGTGGCGTCCGCGCCCTTGTTCATGGAGATCTCCTCGTGCACATACGAAGAAGGCCATTGCCGCTCGGGTGCTGGTGTCCCTGTCGGCAATGGCCTCCTCGTCAGATCTGCGGTCGTCCGGCGCCTTGACGTCGCTGTGCCGAGGGGCACACGCGGCCGTCGACAGCGTGAGAAACCCTAGCGGGCTCCCGGATCGATCGCGTACTCGCCGTACTCGCTCAGGCGCCGACGCGGATGCGCGCGAAACGCTTCAGCTCGACACCGGCCTCGTCAAGAATCTTCTTGACGGACTTCTTGTTGTCCTTGGCGAACGGCTGGTCAAGAAGGGTGACCTCCTTGAAGAAGCCGTTGACCCGACCCTCGACGATCTTGGGCAGGGCGGCCTCGGGCTTGCCCTCCTCACGCGAGGTGGCCTCGGCCACGCGACGCTCGTTCTCGACGACCTCGGCCGGGACGTCCTCACGGGTGAGGTAGGTCGGCGCGAAGGCGGCGACGTGCTGGGCCACGTCCTTGGCGACGACAGCGGCGGCGTCGCCGCCCTTGTCCAGCTCGACCAGGACGCCGACCTGCGGGGGCAGGTCAGGCATGGTGCGGTGCAGGTAGACGCCCACGTAGCCGCCGGAGAACTGCGCGAAGCGGTCCAGGACGATCTTCTCGCCGAGGTTGGCGTTCGCCTCGTCCACGAAGGCCTGGACGGTCTTGCCCGGCTCGATCTCGGAGGCGAGCAGCGCCTCCAGGTCGGCCGGGGAGGACGCGGCGACGTGCGCGGCCAGCGTGTTGGCGGTGGCGAGGAACTTGTCACCCTTGGCGACGAAGTCCGTCTCGCACTTCAGCTCCAGCAGCACACCGGAGGTCTGGTCCTCGGAGATGAGGGCGACGACGGCACCGTTGGTGGCGGAACGGCCCTCGCGCTTGGCGACGCCCTTCTGGCCCTTGACGCGCAGCAGCTCGACGGCCTTCTCGACGTCGCCCTCGGCCTCGACCAGCGCCTTCTTGCAGTCCATCATGCCGGCGCCGGTCAGCTCGCGGAGCTTCTTGACGTCAGCGGCGGTGTAGTTCGCCATGTCCTTGAGTCTCTTCTCGAAAAGTCGAAAGTCGAAGATCTGTCGCCGGGTGCGCAGAGAGGCCGGCGGGCCGTCTCAGGACAGTGTGACGCAGATCCACGGGTGTACGGCGGGGGCCGGTGCGCGTGTCACCGTCCCCCGCCGTTCACCTACCGAAGCTGTACGGGCGTCAGGCCTGCTCGGCGTCCGCGGCGGGCTTCTCGGCCTCGGCGGCGGGGGCCGTCTCGGCCTCGGCGGCGGCCTCGGCCTCGACGACGGCCTCGGCGGCGGGCGCCTCGGCCGGCTTCTCGTCGGCCTTCTTGTCGCCTTCGAGCAGGTCGCGCTCCCACTCGGCGAGGGGCTCGCCGGCGGCCTTGTCGCCCGGCTTGCTGTCACCGGTGGCGACGCCGGAACGGGCGATGAGGCCCTCGGCGACGGCGTCGGCGATCACACGGGTGAGCAGGGTGACGGAGCGGATCGCGTCGTCGTTGCCCGGGATCTTGTAGTCGACCTCGTCGGGGTCGCAGTTGGTGTCGAGGATCGCGACGACCGGGATGTGGAGCTTGCGCGCCTCACCGACGGCGATGTGCTCCTTCTTGGTGTCGACGATCCAGACGGCGCTCGGCACCTTCTGCATCTCGCGGATACCACCGAGGGTCTTCTCCAGCTTGGCCTTCTCGCGGGAGAGGACCAGGAGCTCCTTCTTGGTGAGGCCGGAGGCGGCCACGTCCTCGAAGTCGATCTGCTCCAGCTCCTTGAGGCGCTGGAGGCGCTTGTAGACCGTGGAGAAGTTGGTCAGCATGCCGCCGAGCCAGCGCTGGTTCACGTAGGGCATGCCCACGCGGGTGGCCTGCTCGGCGATGGCCTCCTGGGCCTGCTTCTTGGTGCCGACGAACATGATGGAGCCGCCGTGGGCGACGGTCTCCTTGACGAACTCGTAGGCGCGGTCGATGTACGACAGCGACTGGAGCAGGTCGATGATGTAGATGCCGTTGCGCTCGGTGAAGATGAAGCGCTTCATCTTCGGGTTCCAGCGACGGGTCTGGTGACCGAAGTGGACGCCGCTCTCCAGCAGCTCCCGCATCGTGACGACGGCCATGGCCGTATCTCCTTGGGTTCTCGGTTGTGTCCTGACGCCCCTGACGCGCCGTGCCACAGAGGACCGAGGAGCGCGGCCACCACGCCGGAAACGGCGAGCGGTGGCGGGGCGTGCGAAGTCGACCCGGTGACCCGGGCCGCCAGAAGAAGTGTACGGGACCGTCACGGCTGTGGGTGACGGCAGTGTCCACAACCGACCGGTACTCCACAGAACGGGAGCAAGATCCCCTCGCTCGGGGACCGGGGGTGCACGGTGCCTTCTATGTTTCGCACATCTCGGTGGCGACCGCCGCCGACCCTGCCGTCACTGCTGATCTCCCAGGCCCTGGCGCTGGCCCTGGCCCTCGTGCTGCCGCTGCTCGCCGTCCCGGCCCCGGGCCCCGCGCCGGGGGCGGGACACACCTGGGCCCGCGCCGCCGCGGCCGGTCCCACGGCACGGGCCGCCGCGGCCTGGCCCGTGGGACCGCCCCGCCCCCGGGTGATACGGGGCTGGGAGCCGCCACCGACGCCGTACGGGCGCGGACACCGCGGAGTGGATCTCGCCGCGCCCCCGGGGACACCCGTCCACGCGGCGGCGGACGGGCGCATCGCTTTCGCGGGCCCCGTCGGCGGTCGCGGGGTGCTCGCCATCGCCCTGGACGGCCCCGGACCGGCCCCGGACGGCTTACGGATCACCTACGAACCGGTACGGGCGCTGCTCCCCGCGGGCACCCGGGTCCGCGCGGGCCGGACAGTGGCCCGGGTGGCACCGGGCCCCTCCCACTGCGCCGGAGGCTGTCTCCACTGGGGGCTGCGGCACGGACGGGACTACCTGGACCCCCTGTCCCTGCTCCCGCCCCACCTGCTCCGACGTGCCCCCTCCCGGCTGCTGCCCTCTGTCTTTCGCGGCTCGGACGATCACCCTGCCCCCGGGGCGGGTGAGCCCTCGCCCTCTGCCCCTGCCCCGTCCCGGCGTATACGTCCGCCTCGGCCCTGCGGCGAGTGAGCCGCAGGGGCGCGCCTCCGCCTCTCAGCCGGGACGGTTCCCCCGCGGGTGAGTGGGCCGTGGGGGTGCGTGGCCGCCGAAAGCGGGGAGGGCGCTCCTCGGCCGCGGCCTCGGCCGCGCGGGCGGTGTCGGCGCGGGCTGCCGAAGGTGGAGAGTGCGCCCCTGATCTCTTGGGCCGGGCGTTTGCCTCCGGCCCGGGGCGGGTGAGCCGAAGGGGCGCCGCGGGCGCCGAAAGCGGAGAGCGCGCCTCCGCCCCTTGGGCCGGGCGTTTGCCTCCGCCCTGCGGCGAGTGAGCCGAAGGGGCGCGTGGCTGCCGAAAGTGGAGAGCGCGCGGAGCCCGTGAGGAACGAGCGGGCGAGCACGGTCGACCGTCGGCAGACGCTTCAGCGCTCCGGAGGCGAACCGAGCCACAAAAAGGGGCGTCCGTCGGCAGACGCTTCAGCGCTCCGGAGGCGAACCGAGCCACAAAAGAATTCAGACGCCGCGCAGGGCCAGGGAGACGGCCGCGTCGGCGATGGTCCCGGGGTCCTCGGCGGCGCCCAGCTCGATGCGGCGGACGGCGGCGTCCACCACGCCCTGGAGCAGCATCGCCGTGAGGCGGGGCTGCTCGTGGCCCAGCTCGGCCAGTGCCTCGACGATCATGGCGATCAGGCCGCCGTGGGCGGCGCGGATCTTCTCCCGGGCCCCGGCGTCCAGCTCGCTCGCCGATATGGCGACGACCGCCCGGTGCCGCCGGTCCCCCACCAGCTCAAGCTGACGGCGCACATACGCCTCGACGGTGGCGTCGGCGCTGTCCGCCCGCTCCATGGCGGTCTGGACCTCCGCGGCCCAGACGGGGAAGTCGACGGCGCACAGCTCCTCGACCACCGCCGCCCGGGAGCGGAAGTACTCGTACACCGACGACCGGGCGAGGCCGGTGCGCTCGGCGAGGGCGGGGAAGGTCAGCGCCTCCGTGCCGCCTTCGGACAGCAGGGAGCGCGCGGCGTCGAGCAGGGCGTCGCGCTGCATGGTCCGGTGCTCGGCCACGGAGGCCGCTCGAATCCTGGGCACCCCTCCACTTTACGGATGAGGCCCCGGGCCCGGCCATGGTTCGGTGTCATCGTCCGACGTCGGCGAGTTTCGCCCGCAGCTGGAGCACCGACTTGGTGTGGATCTGGCTCACCCGGCTCTCGGTGACCCCGAGGACATTGCCGATCTCGGCGAGGGTCAGCCCCTCGTAGTAGTAGAGGGTGACGACGGTCTTCTCGCGGTCGGGGAGGGTGTTGATGGCGCGGGCGAGCAGTCTGCGCAGCTCCCGGCCCTCGGCGACCTCCACGGGGTCGTCGGCGGCGGTGTCCTCCAGGGTGTCCATGAGGCTGAGCCGGTCGCCGCCCTCGCCGCCGACGTGCAGCAGCTCTTCCAGGGCGACCACGTTGGCGAGGGACAACTGGCTGAAGACGGCGTGCAGTTCCTCCACCGCGATGCCCATCTCCTCCGCCACCTCGCCCTCCGACGGGGTTCTGCGGAGCTGGGCCTCCAGGGTCGCGTAGGCGCGCTCGACGGCCCTGGCCTTCTGCCGGACGGAGCGGGGAATCCAGTCCAGCGCGCGCAGTTCGTCGATCATCGCGCCCCTGATCCGGGTGATCGCGTAGGTCTCGAACTTGATGGACCGTTCGATGTCGAACTTCTCGATCGCGTCGATCAGTCCGAAGACCCCGGAGGAGACGAAGTCCGCCTGTTCCACATTGGACGGCAGTCCGACGCTCACCCGGCCCGCCACGTACTTCACCAGTGGTGAGTAGTGCAGGATCAGTTGTTCGCGCAGCCGCTCGTCCCCGGTGACCTTGTACGACCGCCACAGCTCGTCGAGCGAGGTGGGGGCGGGAGGACGCACGGCGCCAGGGGCAGCGGGGGGCGCTGCCGCGCGATCAGACCCGGAGGTGTGCTGGGGCATGCGTTGCCTTGAGCCGTTCTAACCGTGAGGGAAGTCGGGGAGGTGAGCGGACAGACGTCTGGGCCATGGGATGGTGAGCGTAGCGTGACTATGCGGTCGCTGTGGGCGAAGAGTCGGCGAACACCCCGGTACGGGGATATCACCGCGGGGCGCACCCCCGCACCGGGGCGGGCGCGCCGCACGCGGGTCACCGGGGTCGGGCCGGTGGCGGCGCACCGGGCCGCAACGCCCGCCCGTCACCCGGATGCCGCAGGTCACGGGGTGTCTCGTGGGGGCCGGTGGCGCTGCTTCGCCTCGGGAGTCAACTTCCAGTTGTCGCCGTGCCGTTCGACGAACCCCAGCGCGTGCAGTTCGTACAGCTTGCCGAGTGCGGTGTCCGGACTCTCCCCCGTCTCCCGGGCGAGTCGCGCGACGGGGACCGCGCCCCGGGACGGGAAGACCTCCAGAAGCCGGGCGGCGGCGGGGTCCAGGAGGTCACGGGGGAGTACGGGGCCCCGGCGGGGCGGGGCGAGCTGCCCCATCCCTCCGACGAGTTCGACGATGTCGTCGACGTCGGTGACCAGTACGGCGTTCTCGCGGAGCAGTTCGTGGACCCCGGCGGAGAGTCCGCTCGTCGCGGGCCCCGGTACACCCATCGTGTGACGGGTGAGCCGCTGGGCGCAGCGCGCGGTGACCAGGGCGCCGCTGCGGTGGGCGGCTTCGACGACCACGGTGCCCCGGGTGAGCGCGGCGATCACCCGGTTGCGGAGGACGAACCGGGCCGCGGTGGGGTGGTCGCCGGGCGGTAACTCGGCGATCAGCAGTCCCTGTTCGGCGATGCGCCCGAGGAGTTCCGTGTGTCCGCGGGGGTAGACCATGTCCACACCGCAGGCGAGGACCGCGACGGTCGCGCCGCCTGCCGAGAGTGCGCCCCGGTGCGCGGCGCCGTCGATGCCGAAGGCGCCGCCGGAGACCACGATCCAGCCGCGTTCGGCCAGTCCGGAGCCGAGTGCGCCCGCCATGTGGGCGCCGTAGGGCGTGCAGGCGCGGGCGCCGACGACGGCGACGGAGCGCAGGGCCCAGGTGCGCAGATCGGGGCGGCCCCGGAGCCAGAGGCCGATGGGGGCGGTGTCGCCGAGGTCGTCGAGTTGGGTGGGCCATTCCATGTCGCCCGGACAGATGAACCGGCCACCCAACGCGGTGACGCTGTCGAGGTCGCGATGCGGTTCGGCGGTCCGCGCGCGGGCGCGCCAGCGGGCGAGGCGGCGCGCTCCGACGCCGGGTGGCGCCGGGGTGATGTCCTCCGTCGCGGTGAGCCGGGCCAGCAGCCCGCTCGCGCCCAGGTGCCGCAGCAGGCGCCCGCCGTGCTCGTCCCCCGGTTCGACGACCCGGGTGAGCGCGGCCCGCGCCCACCGCTCCTCCTCGTCCACGCCTGTCCCCTCTCCTCTCGCTGTTCTTCGGCTGTCCGGTCGCGTCCGGGCAGGTGATGTCCGTTGCGCCCGTGTGCGCCTGTAATCCGCCGCTGCCGTTCGGGCGGCTCCTTCGGGCCCGCCCTGCCCCGGGGCGGGACGGCCTGTCGGTGAGGTCCGGCGGGGGCGGTTCACCCCCTCGTGGGAAGCGGGACTCCCCGGGCGACGCCGGTGCGGAGTTCGAGGGCGAGGGCGATGTCCTCGTCGCCGGGGCGGTCGCGGCCCGCGAGGTCGGCGACGGTCCAGGCGACCCGGAGCACCCGGTCCAGGCCGCGGGCCGTGAGCAGGCCCCGTTCCAGATCGCGCTCGGCCGCCGCGAGCGCCCCCGGGGCGAGCGGCCAGCGGGTGCGCAGCTCATGGCCGGGCACTTCGCTGTTGACGGTCCACGGGGTGTCCCGCAGCCGCTCGGCGGCGCGTTCGCGGGCGGCGCGGACCCGGGCGGCGACCACGGTCGTGGATTCGCCCCGCCCGCTCGGTCCGAGCAGGTCGTCCCGGTGGACGGGGTCGACCCGGACCCTGAGGTCCACCCGGTCGAGCAGCGGGCCGGAGAGCCGGGCCTGGTACCGGCGGATGGCGGACGGCGGGCACTCGCAGCCCCCGCCGTTCAGGGTGTGGCGGCCGCAGGGGCAGGGGTTCGCCGCGAGGACCAGCAGAAAGCGCGCCGGGAGCCGCACCACTCCCCCGCTGCGGGCGACCACGACATGCCCCGACTCCAGGGGCTGCCGCAAGGCATCCAGCACCTTTGTGGCGAATTCAGGAGTTTCATCCAAAAAGAGCACACCGCGGTGGGCGAGGGACACCGCACCCGGACGGGGCAGCCCGTTTCCCCCGCCGACCAGGGAGGGCATGGTGGCCGAGTGGTGCGGGGCGCAGTACGGCGGGGTGTTCACCAGGGGCTGGCCGGGCGGCAGGATGCCCGCGACCGAGTGAACCGCTGTGACCTCCAGGGCCTCCTGCCGGGTCAGGGGCGGCAGCACCCCCGGCAGCCGCTCCGCGAGGAGTGTCTTGCCCGCTCCCGGCGGGCCGTGGAGCAGCAGGTGGTGTGCCCCGGCCGCCGCGATCTCCAGGGCTCTGCGGGCGGTCCGCTGGCCCGCGACATCGGCGAGGTCGGGGCCGCCCGGGGAGACGGGGGCGGAGGCCAGCCCGGTGCCCGCTCCGGCGCCCGGCACCGTGAGACCGGCCAGCGCGGGATCGGGACTGCCCTCCGGCAGGGGTTCCTCCTCGGGGACCGGCTCGTCGCCCAGTACGGCGATGAGCTGCCGCAGGCTCCGCACGCCGAGCACCGAGACCCCGGGGACCAGCGCGGCCTCGCCCGCCGTCGGCTCCGGGACCACCACCTGCCGGTATCCGGCCTCGGCCGCCGCGATCACGGCGGGGAGCACTCCGCGCACCGGCCGTACCCGGCCGTCCAGGCTCAGTTCTCCGATGAGCACCAGATCGGCGATCGCCGCCGGGTCGACCCGCCCGGCGGCGGCGAGCACCGCGCCGGCGACCGCGAGGTCGAAGCCACTGCCCCCCTTGGGCACCGAGGCCGGGCTGAGCCCCACGGTGAGCTTCCTCTGCGGCCATTCCTCCCCGGAGTTGACGACCGCGGCCCGGACCCGGTCGCGGCTCTCCACCAGGCTTTTGTCCGGCAGTCCGACCAGGGTGAACGCGGCCACGCCGCGCTCCAGACCGGCCTGGACCTCGACCACCACGCCCTCGACGCCGACCAGCGCCACCGAGCACGTCCGTGCGAACCCCATCAGGCCACCCCGCGGACATGCTCGGCCCGGGGCGCTCCCCGCCGGGGCAGCACCACTGCCACCAGGTCGATCCGGATTCCGCCCGGTGGGGCGGCGCCGTGCCGCTCCAGCCAGCAGGCGGCGAGCAGCCGCAGCCGCTCCGCCTTGGCGGGGGTGACCGCCGCCATCGGATGTTCGAACCGGCTCGCTCTGCGGGTCTTGACCTCACAGAGGACGACGGTGTCGCCCTCCCGGGCGACGATGTCGACCTCGCCCGTCCGGCCGCACCGCCAGTTCCTCGTCAGAACCGTCATCCCGGCCCCGGTCAGCAGCCGTGCCGCCAGGTCCTCGCCGTACCGTCCCAGTGCCCCCGTCGCGTTCATCCCGGCACCACCTCCGGCACCGACGATGAGGCATCACGCCCGGCGCCGTGGATCTTGGGGGAAACCGGTGGACAACCCGTCGACTGTGGATAACTCAGCCACCCGGAAGTTCGAGATCGCTCTTGCTCAGCTCCTCAATGTTCACGTCCTTGAAAGTGAGCACCCGGACCTGTTTGACGAACCTCGCTGGTCTGTACATGTCCCAGACCCAGGCGTCCGCCATCGTCACCTCGAAGAAGACCTCGCCTTGGACCGAGTGGACCTGCATCTCGTAGTCGTTGGTGAGATAGAAGCGACGCTCGGTCTCGATCACGTACTTGAACAGTCCGACGACGTCTCGATACTCCCGGTAGAGCTTCAGCTCCATCTCGGTCTCGTACTTTTCGAGGTCCTCGGCGCTCATGGCATGTTCCCCTTCAGCCGTGCGTCCCCCCTCATGGTGCGCCTGTGCCCCCGGGCCCCGGTCGTTCCGGGGCCGGAGTCACCGGCGTGTGCGGAGGGCCCCCGCCGGGCAGTGCGCAGCGGCCCGGCGAGTTTGGTCGGGTACACCGTCTCACGCGCGGACGGCAGTTCGGCGGAAGTCCACCACCTCGGCCCCGGGGCCGGTGGGGTCTCAGCGCCCCGCACCGCTGACCGCCCTCCCGCGCCCGGTCGCGCCGGTGCGGCGGCGCGCGAGGGGCCCGTACACGGCGCCACCGACGATCAGCGCCGCTCCCACCACGACGGATACCGCGATCAGCCGGATCGGCCCCGGCTCGGAGACACCGCCGGGCAGTGCCGCGAAGCCCTCGGGCCGCTCGATCACCCCGCCCGTCAGCGGCCAGGCGATGGCGTCGAGGCGGCCGACGACCGCCGACCGGGACACCGAGCCGCCGCCCGCGTCCTGGAGGTGGGAGCGCGAGTCCAGCGACCCCATGCGCTCGTCGCCGAGGAGGAAGAGATGGCCGTCGGGGACCTCCGCCGAGAAGGTGTCCGGCGGCCCCTGCGACGAGGCGGCCGAGAGATAGGGTTCGTCGATCTCCCGGCCGTTCACGGTCAGGGCGCCGCCGTCACCGCAGCAGGCGACCGTGTCGCCGCCGACGCCCACCACCCGCTTGAGCATCGGCTCCCCGCCCCACTGGGCGTCCTGGAAGACCACGATGTCCCCGCGCCGGGCCGCGTCGCCCTCGACGCGCTCCGCGAGCACCCGGTCGCCCGGCTCGACCGTCGGGGACATGGAACCGGTCGGCACGGTGTACGGCTGATAGACCAGCGCGCCCCAGCCGAAGCCCCCCAGAAAGAGCAGACAGCCGACGGCCACGGCCAGACCCGACAGCACGCTGCCGAGCCGGCCGTGGCCGTCGCCCGCTTGAACTGGTCCCATCCCGTGCTCCCCACCCCTCGGAGACGCGGCTCCGGGGCGCTCCCCTCACGGAGGCCCGGTGAGCCCGATCTGGGACGGCACCCTACCGGGCGGTATCGGCGCCGGTCAGCCGCTTTCGCCGCCACAGGACGAGGGGCAGGGCGCCCAGGGTGCCCATGGCCAGCGGGGCGGACGAGACCGCGACGGACGCCGCCGCGTTCAGTCCGGGCTGGTCGTAGGTGTCCGGGACGGAGAGCGTCGACCAGCGGCTGACCGGCCAGGCGACGACGACGGCACGGCCGACGACCTTGTCGACCGGGACGAACCCGCCGTTCACGTCCTCCATGTGGTAGCGGGAGTCCCGGGAGTTCTGCCGGTGGTCGCCCATCACCCAGAGCCGGTCCTTGGGCACCTTGAAGGGGCCGAAGGGCTGGTCGTCGCAGGCCGAGTTGCCGGGGAAGACATAGGGCTCGTCGAGCACCTTCCCATTGACCTTGACCGGGCCGCCCTTGCGGCACTCCACGGTGTCGCCCTCGACCGCGATCACCCGCTTGATCAGGTCCTTCTCCTCGGCCGACGGCATCAGGCCGATAAAGCTCAGAAACTTCTGCAACGCGTTGGGCGCGGGGGTGGGCTCCCCCTCCAGCCAGCCGCCCGGGTCGTGGAAGACGACGACCTCGCCGCGCTCCGCCTCGGAGCCGAACCACGGCGTCAGCTTGTCGACGAGCACCCGGTCCCCGCGCTGGAGCGTGTTCTGCATGGAGTCCGAGGGGATCGAGAACGCCTGGACCAGGAAGGTCTTGATCAGCAGCGCCAGCACCAGCGCGATACCGATCAGCAGCGGCAGTTCCTTCCAGAAGGACCGCTGCGCCTTCCGCCGGTCGCCCCCGTCGTCGTCCCCGTCGTCCCCGGCGATCCCGTCGTCAGCGGGATTCCCACCCGCCGGGGGGACCCTGGACGGATCATCGCCCGCCACGGGCAGGGAGGGATCGACGGGCTGCTCTCCCGGCCTGTCCTCCGGCTGATCGTGTCCGGACCGTGTGCCGACCGCCACGTCCCCCACATCCACTCCTCACTCCGTGCGAACCGCCTGCCCCGAAGAAGAAGCAGGCCCACTACTCCCATAACGAGCGGGAGTTCCGCAAGGCTCGGGAGCAGGACCATTCCGTTGCGATCCTGGGAGAACAGCCTATGCGACACAGGCGGCGCGGCGGTGGCACCCGCGCCCGCGTCCGGAGGTGAGACGTCCGGAACGGCGGCGTATGTCGCGGGTTCCTCCAGACGGCGCCAGTGGCCGAGGGGCCAGGCGACGGCGAAGGCCCGGCCGACGACCCGCTCCTCCGGGACCGTCCCCCGGTCGCCCTCCCCCAGGTGAAAGCGGGAGTCGGCGGAGTTGGCCCGGTGGTCGCCCATGACGAACAGCCGCCCCGGGGGCACCCGCACCTCGAAACCGACGGCCGAGGGCGCGTCGCCCGGCATCAGATAGGGCTCGTCGAGAGAGACGCCGTTGACGCTGACCCGACCGTCCGCCGTGCAGCAGCGCACGGTGTCGCCGCCGACCGCGATCACCCGTTTGATCAGATCCTGCCGACCGCCGGAGGGCAGCAGTCCGATGAAGGTGAGCCCCTGTCTGATCTGCCGGACGCCCACGGGGTCAGCGGCCGGGGCCGGGCCGCTCTCCGCCCGGAGCCAGCCGCCGGGGTCCTTGAAGACCACCACGTCCCCACGGTCCGGCCGCGCCCCGAACCACGGGGTCAGCTTGTCCACCACCACCCGGTCGTCGACGCGGATGGTCTGCTCCATCGAGCCGGACGGGATGACGAACGCCTGGACCAGGAAGGTCTTGAGGACCAGCGTGATCGCGAGGGCCACTCCGACCATCAGGGGGATCTCGCGCAGGGCGGTCCTGCGACGGCGGCGTTCGACCCGCCGCGCCCGTCTGCGGCGCTCCGCGCGCCCGGGGGGACGGCCGGTGCCGACGGGGCCGGTCGCCGCCGTACGCGGCCGGGGACCGGCCCGATGGGCGGCGGGGCGTCCCCGCCTACCCACGGGAACCGCCCGGGTCCGCCCCCGGAACACCGTGCCCGGGGCCGGTGGGGTGGCCCCCGGCGGGCGCGTCCGGGACCCGGGCGAACGCCTCCGAGCGCTCCACCGAGGTCCACCGACCCACCGGCCAGCCGATCCAGTCCACCCGCCCGATGACACGCTCCACCGGGACCATGCCGCCGCCCGGCGCGCCCAGGAGATCACGGGAGTCGCGGGAGTCGGAGCGGTGGTCGCCCATCACCCACAGCCGCCCCGGGGGGACGACGATGTCGAACGGGACCTCGGAGGGGACGTCGCCGGGGTACAGATACGCCCCCTCGCCGACCGGTGTCCCGTTGACCCGCAGACGGCCGTCCCGGTCGCAGCAGACGACCCGGTCGCCCCCGACGCCCACCACCCGTTTCACGAACTCGGTCTCCCCGGAGTCCATCAGTCCGAGTGTGGCCAGCGCGCCCCTGACGGCCCCGCTCACGGGGTTCTCCTCGACCGCGCCACCGGGGACGAAGGAGTCCACGCCGTCGAAGACCACCACGTCCCCGCGCCGGGGCGGGGAGTCGTCGCCGTACGCCAGCTTGTTCACCAGCACCCGGTCGCCGCTGCGGAGCAGGGGCTCCATGGAGCCGCTGGGGATCTGGAAGGGCTGCACCACAAAACGGCTGAACAGCAGCACGGCGGCGGCCACCGCCACGGCCTGGATCAGCAGCCCCCGCCAGGAGACGCCACCGCCGGAGCGCCGGAGCGGCCGTCGCAGCCGGGCATACCGGGCGGGCGCGCCGGCCTCCGGCTCGCGGGACGCAGGAGGGGAGGGTTCCGCCGCGTCCGCGCCGGGAGCACGGTCACGCTCAGTGTTCATCGCTGTGGTGTCCATACGAGGGCGAAGCCTAGCGGCCCCCGCTGTGCCCCCGATGACATCCCGGGCAGGTCACCCTGTACCCCGAAAAGGCGGTGTGAAACGGTCGTCGCCGGGTGGACGCGGCACCCGGACGGGTCCCACCGGCCGCCGGTGCGCGGCGGAGTCCGGGACCGGAGTCCGGAGCGGGCAGGCGGGCGGGCGGGGAAACGGGAACGAGCCGCCGCTCGGGGAGCGGCGGCTCATCGAAGCCGAAGGCGCGGTGCGCCCGGGACAACCTCAGTTGTCGCGCTTCTCCTTGATCTTCGCGGCCTTGCCGCGCAGCTCACGGAGGTAGTACAGCTTGGCGCGGCGGACGTCACCACGGGTGACCAGCTCGATCTTCTCGAAGATCGGGCTGTGCACCGGGAAGGTCCGCTCGACACCGACGGAGAAGGAGACCTTGCGGACCGTGAAGGTCTCGCTGACGCCCGCGCCCTGGCGGCGGATGACGACACCCTTGAACTGCTGGATACGGGAGCGGTTGCCCTCGATGACGCGAACGTGGACGTTCACGGTGTCACCGGGACGGAAGGCCGGGACGTCGGTCCGCAGCGAGGCGGAGTTGACGGCGTCGAGCACGTGCGACATGTTCGTCTGCTTTCTTCACCGATGCCACAGGTCATCAGCGGGAGAGAGGATGAGATTCAGGGGCCGGTACCTCGGGGCGGGCGTCGTGTCCCCCTGTGGCAGGGGCGCACGCCGGACGTACGGCAGCGGCCTATTCTTCCACGGCGGGGGGCCTGCGCCAAAATCGGCCGTCGGGCTCGGGGGCCCAGCCCAGGATGGACAGGGTCTCCCGGTCCTTCTTGTCGAAGGCCGAGGGGTCGCAGCGCTCGATCAGGTCGGGCCGGTTCTCCGCCGTGCGGCGGAATGCCTCGTCCCGCCGCCAGCGGGCGATCTTCCCATGGTGTCCGCTGGTCAGGACGGGAGGGATGGAGCGGTCCCGCCAGACGGGCGGCTTGGTGTAGACGGGCCCTTCGAGCAGATTGGCCATGGGACCGGGGGCGAACGAGTCGTCCTGGTGGGACTCGGCGTTGCCCAGCACACCCGGGAGCAGCCGCGCCACCGCCTCGGTGATCACCAGGACGGCGGCCTCACCGCCCGCCAGTACATAGTCACCGATGGAGACCTCGTACACCGGCATCCGGGTGGCGTACTCGTCCATGACTCGGCGGTCGATGCCCTCGTACCGGGCCGGGGTGAAGATCAGCCAGGGCCGGGCCGACAGTTCCACGGCGAGGTCCTGGGTGAAGGGGCGGCCACTGGGGGTGGGCACCACCAGGACCGGTTCCCGGGCGCCCGCCTCATAGCCGTCGGCCAGGACGGCGTCCAGGGCCTCCCCCCAGGGCTCGGTCTTCATGACCATGCCGGGGCCGCCGCCATAGGGGGTGTCATCGACGGTGCTGTGCCGGTCGTAGGTCCATTCCCGCAGGTCGTGGATGTGGACATCGAGCACGCCCCGGGCGCTCGCCTTACCGACGAGCGAGACGTTCAGGGGTTCCAGATACTCGGGGAAGATCGTGACGACGTCGAGCCGCATCAGGCGTCGTCCTCGGTGGACTCAGGAAACGCAGCGGACGCAGCCGACGCAGAGGACGCAGGGGACTCAGCGCTCTTGCCCGCTTCGGCGCCCTGGCCCGCTTCGGCCTCGGCCTCGGCGGCGGCCTCGCGCGCGGACGCGATCTCGGCACGGTCGTCGATCAGTCCGGGCGGCGGGTCGATCACGGCCCGCTGCTCCTCCAGGTCGATGGAGGTGACGATCTCCGTCACGAACGGGATCATGACCTCGGTGCCGTCCGGCCGCTCCACGATGAACAGATCCTGCGAGGGCAGATGGCTGATCTCGGTGATCCGGCCCACCTCGGTCCCGTCGACGGTGACCACGTCGAGGTCGATGAGCTGGTGGTCGTAGTACTCGTCGTCGCCCTCGGGCGACGCCTCGGGGTCCACGTCGGCGATGAGCAGGGTCTCGCGCAGCGCCTCGGCGCCGTTGCGGTCCCGGACGCCCGCGAAGCGCAGCAGCAGTCTGCCGCTGTGCACCCGGCCGGTCTCGATCGTCAGCGGCCCCCTGGCGGGCGGGTCGGTGAGGAGGACGGCGCCGGGGCCGAGCCGCAGCTCCGGCTCGTCCGTGCGGACCTCCACGCTGACCTCGCCCTTGACGCCATGGGCCCGGCCGATCCGGCCGACTACCAACTGCACGGTGCTCTCTCTTCTGTCGTCACTGCGACGGTGCGGCCCGGTCCACCCGGGTGACGGAGCGGGCCGCCGCGTCACCCGGGGGACCCTCGGGCCTGCTCCGGGCCCTACGACTACGGGCCGGGGAGGGCAGAAAATGCCCCTCCCCGGCCCGAGCCGGTGTTCAACTGCTTCAGCTGACCTGATCCACGTCGACGAGGTCGACACGGATGCCACGGCCGCCGATGGCGCCCACGACGGTGCGCAGGGCACGTGCGGTGCGGCCGTTGCGGCCGATCACCTTACCGAGGTCGTCGGGGTGGACCCGGACCTCCAGCACCCGCCCGCGCCGCAGGTTGCGCGAGGCGACCTGTACGTCGTCCGGGTTGTCGACAATGCCCTTCACGAGGTGCTCCAGCGCCTCTTCGAGCATGCTCAGGCCTCGGTCGACTCGGCAGCGTCAGCCGCGTCGTCCGCCTTCTTGTCGGCCTTCTTCGCCTTCGGGGTGATGGCCTCACCCTTCGGCTCGCCGCCCTCAAGGGCCTTGGCGAACTCGTCGAACGCGGCGCGCTTGTCGACCTTCGGCTCGGCCACGAGCAGCGGCGCCGGGGCCGGCAGGCCCTTGTGCTTCTGCCAGTCGCCGGTCAGCTTCAGGATGGCGAGAACCGGCTCGGTCGGCTGGGCGCCGACGGAGAGCCAGTACTGCGCGCGCTCCGAGTCGACCTCGATGCGCGAGGGGTTCTGCACCGGGTGGTACAGGCCAATCTCCTCGATGGCCCGGCCGTCACGGCGGGTACGGGAGTCGGCGACGATGATGCGGTAGTGAGGCGAACGGATCTTGCCCAGACGCTTCAGCTTGATCTTGACTGCCACGGAAGTGGTGTCTCCTGGTCTTGACGTGGTTGGGCACAACGAGATGCCACGTGGGGTTGCGGTACTCGGGTGCCCGATGGACGCGCCAGCCGGAGGAGAGAGGGGTCCTGTACGGCCGTCGAGTACAGCTACTCATTGTGCCACACGGCGCCAGACGCCGATGACGTGCTGTCCCCCGGTCCCGCGCCGCCCCCGTCCGGCGGCCGGTCCGGGGGTCAGCTCGCCGCGGCGACCGGCTCGGGGATACGGAAGGGCTTGCCGCAGCCGCCGCAGACGATGGGCGCCTGGGCGAGGACGGAGGGCACCACCCGGACATTGCGACCGCAGTCGCAGACGGCCTTGACCCGCACGCCCCCGCCGGACGAACCGTGCCGGGCGGCGGGTCCGCGGAAGGATCGCTTGGTGTCCGATGCCGTGGCGACCGTGTGCGCCTTGAGGGCGCGCTGGAGCCGGTCGATCGTCGGGCGGTAGCGGCGCTTGGCCTCGGGGCTGAGCACGACCAGCGAGAACCCGCTGCTGGGATGCGGCTCCTCGGCATGGTCGAGACCCATTTCCTCGGCGATCGCCAGGAATCTGCGGTTGTGGTAGCGGCCGGCGCGCGAGGTGTCCCGGACACCTCGCGCGGCGGCGATGCCGTGGACTGCCTCATGGAGCAGTCGCTCGAAGGAGAGCTCGGCGCCGCAGGCGGACGACGACTCTCCGATCAGGGACTCGGGCGCGGCCAGGTCTGGCAGCTCAGGGTGGTGCCGCTGAATATCGGCCCAGGCCTGTGCCAGCTCTGCGGCGAGAACAGGTGGTGTCGTGCTCACGTCGTGATAACGAGCCGGACCGTCACCGGGTTCCATTCCGGGCCATCCCAAATATTTTGCACGTACCCGTCAGTTGGCGTGATCAGCGCACCGAGAAGGGCGGGTACGCGGATCTGCGGAGAAGCCGCGCACCTCCCACCAAGCCCGGCACGCACCAAGCGTTCCGGGGCCGCCGGAGACGTCCGTCCGCGGGGCTCCGTACCGGCGGTACGGAACGGGCGGGACGCACCCGGGCGGGTTCTGCGGGGGCGGGCGACCACCGCGACATTACCGGGCGGGCCGTCCGCCGTGGGGACGGAGCGGCCCCCGGCCACCGGTCAGCGCACAGAAACGGCTTGTTCCACCGGGGTCGGCCCGCCTTCCTGGCCGAGTACCGCCCCGAGGGGCCGCTGCCGGGGCCCTCCGCGCCGCCCGGACCCACCCCGCGCCGCCCCGGCCAGGAACCGCACCACCGCCCTCCCGGCGCGGCGGCGGCCATGGGGCGGTCCGTCACGCGGAGTCGTCCTTCGACAGCCGGGGGACACCGGCCGCGCGGTAGGCGGCGTCCTCGTCCAGGGTCTCGTGCTCCAGCAGCGCGGCGGCCAGGGAGTCCAGCCGCTCCCGGTTCTCCCGCAGCAGCCGGCACGCCTGCTCGTAGCACTCGTCCACGATCCGCCGCATCTCGCCGTCGACGGTGTCCAGGGTGGCGGGGGCGGCGGCCAGCCCGTACGCCGCCTGGGTGTCGCCGGGGATCGCGGTGAGCCGTCCGACGCGGGCGCTCATCCCCCAGCGGCCCGCCATGCCGCGGGCGATCGCGGTCACCTGTTCGAGGTCGCTCTCGGAACCGGTGGTGATCACCCCGAAGACGACCGACTCGGCGGCCATCCCGCCGAGGGCCCCGATGATCCGTCCGCGCAGATACTCCTCGGTATAGGCGTACTTGTCCGCGTCCGGGGTGGAGAGGGTGACCCCGAGCGCCCGGCCGCGCGGGACGATGGTGACCTTGCGGACGGGGTCGGCGCCCGGCTGGACCATGCCCAGCAGGGCGTGGCCACTCTCGTGGTAGGCGGTGCGGCGGCGCTCGTCCGCCGCCATGACCAGCGGGCGTTCCGCCCCGAGCTGGACCTTCTCCAGGGCGCTGGAGAGATCGCCCTGGCGGACCGCCGACTGTTTGCGCTTGACCGCGAGCAGCGCGGCCTCGTTGGTGAGGTTGGCCAGTTCCGCCCCGGTCATCCCGGGGGTGGCGCGGGCGATCCGGGCCAGGTCCACGTCGTCGGCGAGGGGGATCTCCCGGGTGTGGATCTGGAGGATGGCCTCGCGACCGGCCCGGTCGGGGGGCGATACATGGACGATCCGGTCGAAGCGTCCGGGCCGGGTCAGGGCGGGGTCGAGGACGTCGGCGCGGTTGGTGGCGGCGAGCACGATGACGCCCTCGGAGCCGGTGAAGCCGTCCATCTCGGTGAGGATCTGGTTGAGGGTCTGCTCGCGTTCGTCGTGTCCGCCGAGTCCCCCGGCGGCGCCCCGGGCCCGGCCGATGGTGTCGATCTCGTCGATGAAGACGATGGCGGGGGCGACCTTGCGGGCCTCCGCGAACAGCTCCCGCACCCGTCCGGCGCCCACACCCACGATCATCTCGATGAACTCGGACGCGGACGCGGAGAAGAACGGAACCCCGGCCTCCCCCGCGACGGCGCGGGCGAGCAGGGTCTTCCCGGTGCCGGGCGGGCCCGCGAGCAGCACCCCGCCGGGCATGCGGGCGCCCATGCGCCGATAGGGCCGCGGGTTCTTCAGGAAGTCCACGAC
Organism: Streptomyces clavuligerus; assembly: GCF_005519465.1. NCBI lineage: Bacteria > Bacillati > Actinomycetota > Actinomycetes > Kitasatosporales > Streptomycetaceae > Streptomyces > Streptomyces clavuligerus. Next base: position 1,479,905 of record NZ_CP027858.1, read on the forward strand.
ATCGTCGAGTTCGCCCTCGACCTCGTCGATCCCGGCGACGTCGGCGAAGGTGGTCCGTCTGCCCTCCGCCACCTCGACGGGTTTGGGCGGGGGTTTGCGGCTGAAGGCGCCGCCGCCGAGCGCGGCGCCCATCCGGCGGGCGATGAACACCCACAACAGGACGAGCAGCAGCATCGGCGCGAGGGCGATCAGCAGATTGGTGAGGAAGCTGCGCTGCTGGACGACGGGCTCGGCCGTCACGGTGACCTTCTGGGCGGTCAGCTCGCCCCAGAGGTTGTCGTCCGCGAAGGCGGGGCGCTGGGTGGTGAACTTGGTGTAGTCGCCCTTCTCCCCGGGAAGGGGCGCCTTCTGTTTGAGCTGGCCCTGGATCGCGTCGCCCTTGGAGTAGATCTTCGAGACATTGCCCGCGGTGACCTGTTTGCTGAACTCGGTGTACGAAACCGTCGGCTCGTTGCTCTCGTTGATGTACGTCAGCACCAGATTGGTGACCAGGTAGACCGCGAGCGCGGCGAGGACCAGCCCGGCCCAGCCGCCGGGCATCCGCCGCTTCGGCTGCGACGGGGGCGGTGCGCCCTCCGAGCGCCAGGGCTTGTCCGGGGTGCGGTTGTCGGGGGCGCCGTTGTCCGGGGTGCGGTTGTCGGGGGCGCGCCACCCCGGGAAGCCGCGGGCCGGGGTCCGGCCGGGGGTACCGCGGGCGCGGGCCCGGCCGTCCGGCGGGGGTCCCGGCGCGGCGTTGCTCATACCGGGACGTTAAGACAGAACGACGGTGTCGGCACCCCGCGCGGGGTGCCGACACCGTCGTACGGCGTACGGCAGACGTCACCGGGCGCCACCGGGGCCGGTGGCGGCGGCGCCGACCGGCCCAGGGACATCTCGTCAGCCCATGAACTTCTTGAACTCGTCGGGAAGCTCGAAGTCCTTGCCCGGGGCGCCCGCCGGAAGGCCGAAGGCGCCGCCCTGGCCGCCCTGCTCACGGCGGACCGCCGCGGCCTCCTCCTCCGCCTTGCGCTTCATCGGGTTGCCGCTGCGGCGCTTGCCCTTGGCCTGCTTCTGCTGCTTCTTCTGCCGGCCGGGGCCGCCGCCCATGCCCGGGATGCCCGGCATGCCGGGGAGCCCGCCGCCCTGCGCCATCCGGGACATCATCTTGCGGGCCTCGAAGAACCGCTCCACCAGGCTCTTGACCGCGCTGACCTCGACACCCGAGCCCTTGGCGATACGGGCGCGGCGCGAGCCGTTGATGATCGTCGGGTCCTGGCGCTCGGCCGGGGTCATCGACTTGATGATCGCGGCGGTGCGGTCCACGTCGCGCTCGTCGATGCTGTTGATCTGGTCCTTCATCTGGGCCATGCCGGGCAGCATGCCGAGCAGCTTGGAGATGGAGCCCATCTTGCGGACCTGCTCCATCTGGGCCAGGAAGTCGTCGAGCGTGAACTCCTTGCCCTTGCTGCTCGCCAGCTTGGAGGCCATCTTGGCGGCCTCTTCCTGGCTGAAGGTCTGCTCGGCCTTCTCGATCAGGCTCAGGACGTCGCCCATGCCCAGAATGCGCGACGCCATGCGGTCCGGGTGGAAGGCGTCGAAGTCGTCCAGCTTCTCGCCGTTGGAGGCGAACATGATCTGGCGGCCGGTGACATGCGCGATGGAGAGCGCGGCACCGCCGCGCGCGTCGCCGTCCAGCTTGGAGAGGACCACGCCGTCGAAGCCGACGCCGTCGCGGAACGCCTCGGCGGTGTTGACCGCGTCCTGGCCGATCATGGCGTCGACGACGAAGAGGATCTCGTCGGGCGAGACCGCGTCCCGGATGTCCGCCGCCTGCCGCATCAGCTCCTCGTCGATGCCGAGGCGTCCGGCGGTGTCGACGACGACCACGTCGTGGACCTTGGTCCGGGCGAACTCGATGGAGTCCTTGGCCACCTGGACCGGGTCGCCCACGCCGTTGCCGGGCTGCGGGGCGTACACCGCGACCCCGGCGCGCTCGGCGACCACGGAGAGCTGGTTGACGGCGTTGGGGCGCTGGAGGTCGCAGGCGACGAGCAGCGGGGAGTGACCCTGGCTCTTCAGCCAGTGGCCGAGCTTTCCGGCGAGGGTGGTCTTACCGGCACCCTGGAGACCGGCGAGCATGATCACGGTGGGGGGCTGCTTGGCGAAGCGCAGCCGGCGGGTCTCCCCGCCGAGGATCGCCACCAGCTCCTCGTTGACGATCTTGATGACCTGCTGGGCCGGGTTCAGCGCCTTGGAGACCTCGGCACCGCGCGCCCGCTCCTTGACCTTGGCGATGAACGCCCGGACGACCGGAAGGGCGACATCCGCCTCCAGCAGCGCGATCCGGATCTCGCGCGCCGTGGCGTCGATGTCCGCCTCGGAGAGCCGTCCTTTTCCGCGCAGGGTCTTGAAGGTATTCGCCAAGCGGTCGGAGAGAGTGTCGAACACGGCGCTCGTCGGTCCTCAGGGGTCGGGGGCAGGCAGTAATCGCCCTCCAGGGTATCCGGCCGTTCACGGTGCCCGCCGTCCCCTGCGCGATTACCCGCCGTCCCCCTCGGGTTCGGCGGGTACGGCGCGCCCGGGACGGGGCGGCGGCGGACCGGGGCGGCGGGCGGCGCGGGCGGGCGGCGCGGCGGTACGGGCCCGGGTCAGCCCAGCGTCCGCTCCAGCCGGTCGGCCAGCTCCCGGGCGGTGTCCTCCGGCAGTCTGAGCCCGTCGGCGCCGGTGACATAGAAGGCGTCCACCGCGTGCGCGCCCAGGGTCGACACATGCGCGCTGCGCACCCGTACCCCCGCCGTCTCCAGCGCCTGCCCGATGCGGTGCAGCAGACCGGGGGCGTCCTGGGCGCGGACCTCGATCACGGTGGCGTCCCGGGAGGCGGCGGGGTCGACGGTGACCCGGGGCGGGGCGGGCGCGGCCCCGCGGCGGCGCGGCCGGGCGGCCTCCCGCTCGGCGAGGCGGGCGGGGATGTCCAGCGTCCCGTCGAGGGCGCGCACCAGATCGGCGCGGAGCCGGGCGGCCTGCGGCAGCGAACCGTAGGCGGCGGCGACCCGCCAGTTCAGGACGAGGACCGACCAGGGCAGCGCCGCCGCGTCCTCGGGTACGACGACGGACAGTTCGGCGGAGCGGACGGTGAGCCGGTGCAGGGCGAGGACCCCGGCGGCGGCGGGCAGCACTCCGGGCCGCTCCGGCACCACGATCAGCAGTTCCACGCCGACGGGTTCCGGCGCCTCGGATGACCCGGGGGGCTCCTGCGCCGCGGTGCCGGGGGTGCTCAGCGAGAGGACGGGGCCGCCGGTGCGCAGCGCCTCGGCCGCGAGGCGTTCGTACTCCGCGGCCGGACCGCCGCGATCCCCGCTCCCGGTCTCGTCCTGGCTCTCGTCCTCGTTCCCGCTCCCGATCCCGTGCCCGTGCCCGTGCTCGTTCCCGTGCTTGCGCTGGTCGATGTCTTCGGTCCGGTCCGCGTCCCCGGCGAGATGGGCCCCGACCCGGCGCACCAGCTCCGCGACGAGGGACGCCCGCCAGGACGACCAGGCCGCGGGCCCGGTGGCCAGGGCGTCCGCCTCGGTGAGGACGTGCAGCAGCTCCAGCGCCCGCCGCGAGCCGACCGCGTCGGCGACGGCCCGGACGGTCTGCGGATCGTCCAGGTCGCGCCGGGTGGCGGTCTCGATCAGCAGCAGATGGTGGCGGACGAGGGTGGTCACCACGGCCGCGTCGTCGGCGTCGAAGCCGATCCGGACGGCCATGTCCCGGGCGATGGTGCCGCCCACGGCGCAGTGGTCCCCGGGCCAGCCCTTCCCGATGTCGTGGAGGAGGGCGGCCGTCAGCAGCAGATCGGGGCGGTCGACCCGGCGGGCCAGCGCGGCGGCCCGGACGGCGGTCTCCACGAGGTGGCGGTCGACGGTCCAGGTGTGGACGGCGTTGCGCTGGGGGCGGCAGCGCACCCGTTCCCAGTCCGGCAGCAGCCGGTCGATCAGACCCCCGGCCTCCAGGGCCTCCCAGACGGCGACGGCGGGGGCGCCCGCGCCGAGCAGTATCACGAACTCCTGCCGAGCCTCCGCGGGCCAGGGCACCGGCAGCGGCGGGGCGGCGTCGGCGAGCCGCCGCACGGCGTGACGGGAGAGCGGCAGCCCGGCCTGGGCCGCCGCGGCCGCGGCGCGCAGCGGCAGCACGGGGTCCCGGTCCGGCCGGGCGGTACGGGCCAGTACGGCCTCGCCGTCCTGTTCGACGACGCCGTCGGCGAGCGGGACCCGCCCGGGGTCGCTCCGCCGGCCGCCGAGGACGGCGCGCAGCCGGGGCCGGGCCGAGCGCGCCCGGAGCACCCGGTGCACCTCGCGCCAGGTGACGTCGGTGGCGTACGCGACGGTCCGCGCGGCCTCGTACACCTGGCGCAGCAGGGCGTCTCCGTCGAGGAGGCCGAGTTCGGCGGCGACCTGGTCCTGTTCCTGGAGGGCGAGCCGGTCGGTGGCGCGGCCGGTGGTCAGATGGAGGGCGTCCCGGGTGTCGAGCAGGGTGCGGCGGGCCTCGGCGAGCCCTTCCCGGGGGGCGTCGGCGAGCCAGGAGGCGGCCACGGCCCGCAGCGCGGTGGTGTCCCGCAGCCCGCCGCGTGCCTCCTTGAGGTCGGGTTCGAGCAGGAAGCGCAGCTCGCCCTGGCGTTCGGCGCGCTCGCGGCAGAGGTCGTGGAGTTCGGGCAGGCGCCGCTGGGCCTGGTCGCGCCAGTCGGCGAGCACGGCCGTGCGCAACCCGGCCACCTGGGCGAGGTCCCCGGCGACCGGGCGGGCGTCGAGGAGTCCGAGGTGGGCGCGGAGATCGCCGCCCGCGGTGCGGCGGGCCTCGGCGGGGGTGCGGACGGAGTGGTCGAGGGAGAGCCCGAGGTCCCAGACGGGGTACCAGATGCGGTCGGCGAGGGTGGCGAGGGCCCGGGGGTCGGCGGAGCCGTCGTGGAGGAGCAGCAGATCGAGGTCGCTGCGGGGGGACAGCTCGCTCCGGCCGTAGCCGCCGACGGCGACCAGGGCGGCGCCGTGCACCCGGGTGGCACGGCAGGCGGCGGCGAAGAGGGCGGCGAGCCAGCGGTCGGTGAGGCCCGCGAGCGCGGAGCGGCGGGGCGGACCGGGCTGCTCCTTCCCGGTGAGGAGGAGCAGCCGGGCCTCGGCGTAGCCGTCGGCGCCGGGGACGTCGGCGTCCGGGCCGGGAGACCCGGGAGGTCCGGGGGTGTGGACGGCCGGGCCGCCGGGGAGCCGGACGGGGGTCCCGCCGACGGGGGCGGGGGCCCGGCCCGCGGAGCCGGGGCCGGGGGTGCCGTCGGCGGTGCCGGGGCCGGGGTCCGCCCGGCCGGGGCGTCCGTCCCCTCCCCCGGCGTCCTCGTCCACCGGCCCGGGAGGTGTCCCGGCGTCCTCGTCCACCGGCCCGGGAGGTGTCCCGGCGTCCTCGTCCACCGGCCCGGGAGGTGTCCCGGCGTCCTCGTCCACCGGCCCGGGAGGTGTCCCTGCGTCCTCGTCCACCGGCCCGGGAGGTGTCCCTGCGTCCTCGTCCACCGGCCCGGGGGGTGTCCCTGCGTCCTCGTCCACCGGCCCGGGGGGTGTGGACCGCCCCGGCCCGTGCGGCGCCCCCGGGGGGCCCTGGGCGTCCGCCCCGGTGATCCGCTTCTGACCTGACACCCGACCGGCCTCGCTTCCGTTCGCCTCGCCTCTGCCCATGCCCCGGGCGCACGCGCCCCGGAGTCCTAGAGCGCGTCCGGGCCGCGCTCCCCGGTCCGCACCCGGACCGCCGTGTCCACCGGGACGCTCCAGACCTTGCCGTCGCCGATCTTCCCGGTGCGGGCGGCCTTGATGATCACCTCGATGAGCTGCTCGGTGTCGTCGTCCTCCGCCAGCACCTCGATCCGGACCTTGGGGACGAGATCGACGGTGTACTCGGCGCCCCGGTAGACCTCGGTGTGGCCGCGCTGACGGCCGTATCCGCTGGCCTCGGTGACGGTCAGCCCCTGGACCCCGAAGGACTGGAGCGCCTCCTTGATCTCGTCGAGCCGGTGGGGTTTGACGACGGCGGTGATGAGCTTCATGCGTCCACCTTCTTGTTCTGCGCCGCGGTGTCCTGAACGGCGGTGTCCTGGGCCGCGGGGTCCTGGGCGGTACTCCGCCCGGTGCCCGGCGCGGCCTTGTGCGGTACGGATGCCGCCGGGGCGTCGGGCGCGGGCACGCCCCTGCGGGCGGCGGCGCCGCCGCCCGCGCCGCTGAAGTCGTACGCCGTCTCGGCGTGTTCGGCCTGGTCGATGCCGGACACCTCGGTCTCCTCGTCCACCCGCATACCCATCACCCGGTCGAGGACGAGGGCGAGCAGCGCGGAGACCACCAGCGAGTAGGCCAGGACGGAGAAGACTCCCACGGCCTGCTTGCCGAGTTGTTCGAGGCCGCCGCCGTAGAAGAGGCCCTTGGCGTCGGACTGCACCCCTCCGGTGGCGAAGAGGCCGACGAGGAGGGAGCCCGCGACACCGCCGACGAGGTGGACGCCGATGACGTCGAGGGAGTCGTCGTAGCCGAAGCGGAACTTCAGGCCCACGGCCATGGCGCAGAGCACACCCGCGATGGCCCCGATGGCGATGGCGCCGAGCGGGGAGCAGGAGCCGCCCGCCGGGGTGATGGCGACCAGTCCGGCGACCGCGCCGGACGCGGCGCCGAGGGTGGTGAAGGCACCGTGGCGGATCTTCTCGTACGCGAGCCAGGCGAGCATCGCGGCGGCGGTGGCGACCTGGGTGTTGACGAACATCACCGCGCCGACGCCGTCGTCGTTGCCGAGCCAGGAACCCGCGTTGAAGCCGAACCAGCCAAACCAGAGCAGCCCGGCGCCCAGCATCACCAGGGGGAGGCTGTGCGGGCGCATCGGGTCCTTGCCGAAGCCGACGCGGCGGCCGATGACCCAGAGGACGCCGAGCGCCGCCGCGCCCGCGTTGACATGGACGGCGGTGCCGCCCGCGAAGTCGATGACGCCCATCTCGAAGAGCCAGCCGCCCGCTCCCCACACCCAGTGGGCGACCGGGAAGTAGACCACGGTGGCCCAGAGCGCGACGAAGAGCGCCCAGGCGGAGAACTTGACCCGGTCGGCGAGGGCGCCGCTGATCAGGGCCGGAGTGATGATCGCGAACATGAGCTGGAAGACGGCGAAGACATAGACGGGGATGGTGTAGCCGTCCCACAGTTCGGTCAGTCCGATACCGCTGAGCCCCACATACTCACCCGACCAGCCGACGACCGATCCGATGTCGGTGCCGAAGGCGACGCTGAATCCGTAGAGCACCCACAGCACGGTGACGATGCCGAGGCTGATGAAACTCATCATGAGCATGTTGAGGGTGGACTTGACCCGCACCATGCCGCCGTAGAAGAAGGCGAGGGCGGGGGTCATCAGCATCACGAGGGCGGAGCAGATGAGCATGAAGCCGGTGTTGGCCGCGGACAGGTCCGGGGCCGGGGCGGCCAGCGTCGAGATGCCTGGGAGCATGGGCGACTCCTCGTCGTCGGTGCGGCCACGTACGGGTGGAGCCTGAGCGGATCGGGCGGGAGCCTGAGCGGATCGGGCGGCGGGCCGGTTATGCGCCATGAGGGTGGCGGAGCGCGGTTTCAGCCGATGCCGTGCGATGTTTCACGGGGGTGACGAAGGGATCCGCCGTGTTACGCCGCCATGAACCGGGCCGCCGGGGGAAACCGGACGAGGCGGTATGCACGGAAGGCCCCGATCTTGGGTCTCCCGCGCATACCGCCTCGTCACGGCCGCGTCGGCGGCGGCTCCTCCCAGCGGGCCACCCGTCGGGCTCGGAGCACCGACCGGCGGCCCGGCCGGCGCTCCGACCGCTTCCGCCGGTCGGCGCGTCAGACCGCTTCCGCCGCCTCCGGGAGCTGGGCGGTGAGCAGATCGGTGAAGTGGACGACCTCGGCCACATCGCCGAAGTCCCTGGCGGCGGTGTCGACGGTCTGGCGCAGCCGGGTGTTGACCCGTTCGGAACGCACCCGCCGGGCGACCTTCAGCGCCCGCGAGGCCAGCTCGGTCGCGTGCTCGGGTTCGCGCTTGAGCAGATGGATGCTGGCCATGCCGATCAGGTTGAGGGCGTACGCCCGCTGGTGCACGTCGTCCTGTTCGAAGAGGCGCACGGCCCGCTCCATGGCGGGTTCGGCGAGGGAGGCGTAGGTCGGGCTGCGGCCGGACACATAGGCGAGGTCGCGGTAGGAGTGGGCGTTCTCCGCGTTCAGCTCGCCCTCGGAGAAGAAGCCGATCCAGTCGGGCTCGGGCTGCGGGCCGTCGAGGCCGATGTCGGCGTAGGTGTCCTCGGCCATCCGGACGGCCCGCTTGCACTTGCTGGGCTGGCCCATGTTGGCGTAGGCGCGGGCCTCCATCGCATACAGCATCGACTGGATGCGCGGGGTGGCGCAGTCACGGCTGCCGTACTGCGCCAGATGGACGAGTTCCAGGGCGTCGTCGGGGCGGCCGAGATGGATCATCTGACGACTCATGGAGGAGAGGACGAACGATCCCAGCGACTTGTCCCCGGCCTCCTTGGCGGCGTGCAGCGCGAGGACGAAGTACTTCTGCGCGGTGGGCTGGAGGCCGACGTCGTAGCTCATCCAGCCCGCCAGCTCGGCCAGTTCGGCGGCGCAGACGAAGAGCCGCTTGCGGGTCTGTTCGGGGTGGGACTCCTGGAGCAGATCGGTGACCTCGTGGAGCTGTCCCACGACCGCCTTGCGGCGCAGTCCGCCGCCGCACTGGGCGTCCCACTTCCGGAACATCATCGTGGCGGCCTCCAACTGCTCCAGCTCGCCCGCGGAGAGCCGGACCGGCCGGGAGGAGGCGACGGGGACCGTCTCGGGCGGGGGGTCACCGGGGGTGCCGGGGGTGGGCACCAGCCAGCGCTGCATGGGCTCGATCAGCGAGGGCCCGGCCGCCAGTACCAGCGAGGCGCCGAGGAAGCCGCGCCGGGCGAGCATCAGATCGCTGCGGGAGAACTCGTTGAGCAGGGAGACGGTCTGGGGGCCCGCCCAGGGCAGGTCGACCCCGGAGACCGACGGGGACTGGTGCGCCGTGCGCAGCCCCAGGTCCTCGATGGCCACGACCGTGCCGAACCGCTCCGAGAACAGCTCGGAGAGGATGCGCGGAATCGGCTCGCGCGGCTGTTCGCCGTCGAGCCAGCGCCGCACCCGTGAGGTGTCGGTGCTGATGTGGTGCGCGCCCAGCCGCCGGGCCCGGCGGTTGACCTGCCGCGCCAGCTCGCCCTTGGACCAGCCGCTGCGCAGAAACCACGAGCCCAGCCGGTCGTTCGGACGCTTTCCGGTGTGTGTACCGGCCTCGCTGCCGTCCACGGAAACGCCCCCATCCATGAGTCCTGAAGCCCGAACCCCGATCAGAATGCCGTGAGTCGGGACCGGCCGCCCCCGGGGTGCGGCCACTGTTGAAAAAACCTGGCGAAACCCGAACGGGATCCGAACGGAACCCGTAGAACAGCAGGAGGAATACCGCAGGGAATCCGCACCATGACTTCACAGAATCCACACAAGACCGGAGAGTGGTGTCCCCGTCGGCCCGGCCGGCTGGAGAACGGCCGCGACCACCGACGATCCGACCACGAAGCGAGCGACCCGAGCGACCCGGACGATCTGCGACATCCCACCAACGACTCCGCCGACTCCCTCATACCCAGAAGCGCACGGCGACGCACCGGGGCCCGTTCGCCAAAAGTAATCCTACGATCACCCGCCTCGCGACCGCCGTCCTGGAAACGCCACCATTCGCCACCCCTTTGAATGAACTCCCCCGCCTTCGGGCGCGATTCACTTGACACACGCCGATCAGCAGACGGCGGAAAGACGCATTCAAGGGCGCGTCCCGCGACCCGCACTCTCCCCCGCGCCACTACGCGCCGCCCGCACTCCACCGGCTGCGACGCTGCGTTACGAGGAGACTTCGGGTCGTAACCACCGGCGAGGACGACCCGTTGGAGGGGGCATGGGCTTCACGATCGGCAGCAGCCGGAGCATCAGGGACATCCGGGCCGGCTCACGACGCCGGGGCGGTACCGCGGAGTGCACCGTGGTGGCGGAGTACACCGGACTGTGGGGCTGGGCGGTGACACCGGGGGCGCGGGCCGTGCCCGGCGGCTGCTCCTGCGGCGAACGGGGCTGCCCGCGCCCGGGGGCCCATCCGCTCCCCGGCGCGGACGAGATCCCCGCCGGGGCCACCCTGGACGAGGTGACCGGCGCCTGGGCGCGCAGGGCGGACGCGGCGCTGCTGCTGCCGGTCGGCCGCGCCTTCGACGTCCTCGACGTGGCCGCCCCGGCCGGACGGAGGGCGCTGCTCCGCCTGGAGCGGATGGGGCTGCCGCTGGGTCCCGTGACGGCGACACCCGACGGGCGGTGCCAGTTCTTCGTCGCCCCGGGGGCGGCGGTGGACCTGCCCGCGCTGCTGTACCGGATGGGCTGGGACGACGCGGATCTGGATCTGCACGCGCTCGGCCCCGGGGACCACATCACCGCCCCGCCGTCGGACCGCGGCGGGCTCGGTCCGGTGATCTGGCTGCGCCCGCCCGCCCTGGACACGGCCGTCGCGCCGCCCGAGGCCCGGCTGCTGCTGGGGACGCTGGCGTACATCTGCCACCGCTCGGCGATGTGACCCGGGTGCCGTGACCCCGGAAGCCGTGACCCGGCCCGCCGACCCCCGGGCCACGGCTTCCGGACGGCGGCGCCCCGGGCCGACGGCCCCGGACGGCCGAGTGCCCGGCACGCGGGCGCGCGCCGGGCACTCCTGGTGCTTTGTCCCGGTTCCGCCCGGGGCCGGACGGAACCGGGCCGGAGCCGGGGCGGAACCGGACCGGTGTCAGTCGCCGATCAGCGCGTCGACGAACGCCTCCGGCTCGAACGGCGCCAGGTCGTCCGGGCCCTCGCCCAGGCCGACCAGTTTCACCGGGACGCCCAGCTCCCGCTGGACCGCGACCACGATGCCGCCCTTGGCCGTCCCGTCCAGCTTGGTCAGGACGATGCCGGTGATGTCCACGACCTCGGCGAAGACCCGGGCCTGGACCAGTCCGTTCTGGCCGGTGGTGGCGTCCAGGACCAGCAGGATCTCGTCCAGCGGGCCGTGCTTCTCGACGACCCGCTTGACCTTGCCCAGCTCGTCCATCAGACCGGTCTTGGTGTGCAGCCGGCCCGCCGTGTCGATCAGCACCACGTCGGCGCCCTCGGCGATGCCCTCCTTGACCGCGTCGAAGGCGATGGACGCCGGGTCGCCGCCCTCGGGGCCGCGCACCGTACGGGCACCCACCCGCTCGCCCCAGGTCTGGAGCTGGTCGGCGGCGGCGGCACGGAAGGTGTCCGCGGCGCCCAGGACGACCGAGCGGCCGTCCGCGACCAGGACCCGGGCCAGCTTGCCGGTGGTGGTGGTCTTGCCGGTGCCGTTGACGCCGACGACCATCACGACACCCGGGGTGTCCAGGCCGCTCTCGGTCTTCACCGCGCGGTCCAGGTCGGTGCCGACCAGGGTCAGCAGCTCCTCGCGGAGCAGGGTGCGCAGTTCGTCGGGGGTCCGGGTGCCGAGCACCTTCACCCGCTCGCGCAGCCGCTCCACCAGCTCCTGGGTGGGCGCGACACCGACATCGGCGGTGAGCAGGGTCTCCTCGATCTCCTCCCAGGTGTCCTCGTCGAGGTGCTCGCGGGAGAGCAGGGTCAGCAGACCCTTGCCGAGGGAGTTCTGGGAGCGAGCGAGCCGGGCGCGCAGCCGCACCAGACGGCCGGCGGCGGGCTCGGGGGTCTCGATCTCGGGGGCGGCCGGGGCCTCGGCCTCCGCGGCCACCGGGTCCTCGACGGCGACCGGGGAATCCGCCTCCTCGGCGGACGGGAGGCCGACCTCCTCGATGGTGCGGCGGGGTTCCTCCCGCGGGGTCTCCGCCTCGTCGCCGACATGCGGCTCGGCGGGCGGAGCGGTGATGGTCGGCGCGGACGGCGGGGCCGCGGGCGGCAGCTGCTTCTTCTTGCGGCTGCTGATCACGAGCCCGCTGATCGCGCCGACGGCGACCAGGGCGATGACGACAGCAAGAATGACGAATTCCATAACGGACCCAGTATCGGACACACCGGCATGGAGCCGGGCGGCCACACCCGGGGTTTCCGGCCGGGTACGGGGCGCCGCCGGGCCGGGGCGGGGCGCGGCACCGGCCGGGACCCGCGCCGGACCCGCCCCCAATCGGAATGATCAATTCCAGCCAGGAGGGCGCAGCGGGGACGCGGTACAGGCACAAAAACCCGGTGACTACTGAACGCGGGCGGGTTAGCGTCCCGGACCATGACCGCCCTGGACTACCGGAGCATTCCGGACACCGAGCTGGAACGCGCGCTGGACCTGCACTATCTCGTCTTCCTCGACAAGGAGCCGGACGGGGACACCCGCAAGCTGCACCGGGAGATCCTGGAGCACTGCGACCGGATCGGGGCCTATGAGGGGGACGATCTCGTCGGGCTGCTGGCCGCGCATCCGCTCTCGCTGTCGGTGCCCGGCGGCGAGCTGCCCTGCGCCGGGGTGACGTTCGTCTCGGTGGCGCCGACCCACCGCCGCCGGGGGGTGCTCAGCGGCATGATCGCGGAGCTGTACCGGCGCTGCGCCGGAGCCGGACAGCCGCTCGCGGCGCTCTGGGTCTCGGAGGCGGGGATCTACGGCCGGTTCGGCTTCGAGCCCGCGACCCGCTCCTACACCGTGGAGATCGACGCCGAGCAGCCGCTGCGGCTGCGGATCGATCCCGACGAGCGTCCGCTGCGGCTCGTTCCCCCGGCGGACGCGCCCGCGCTGATCGGGGCCCGGCACGCGGCGGCGCGGGCCGGGCGCGGCGGCCGGGTCGCCCGGGACGACTTCTGGTGGCGCACCCACATCCTGCGGGAGGAGGACGACGGGGACGACGACCTCACCCCGGTCCGGGTGGTGACCCTCGGCGAGCGGGGGGCGGAGCCCGCGGGCTATGTCTGCTACCGCACCGGGGGCGGCGAGGACGGGAGCGTCGTCCACGTCGGGGAGCTGGAGGCCGAGTCCCCGGCCGTGGCCGCCGCCCTCTGGCGCTATCTGGCCTCGATCGACCTGGCGCGGAAGGTACGGGCGTGGGGGCGCCCGCTGGACGATCCGCTGCTGCGGTTCGCGGCCGACCGGGACCAGGTGGAGATCGTCCAGGAGTTCCCCGCGCTGTGGCTGCGGCTGGTCGACGTGCCCGCCGCGCTGGCGGGACGGCTCTGGTCGGAGCCGGTGGACCTGGTGCTGGAGGTGACCGACGACCGGCTGCCCGCGAACGCCGGGCGGTACCGGCTCACCGTCGGGCCCGGCGGTCACGGCGGTGGCGGACACCCGGCCGAGGTCGTCCCCTCGGACGACGCGCCCGATCTGACCCTCGACGTCCGGGAGCTGGCGGCGGGCTATCTCGGCGACATCGGCGTGCGCGAGCTGGTCCGGGCCGGTCTGGTGACCGAGCACACCCCGGGCGCGGCGGAGCGCTTCGAGCGGGCCGCGCGCACGGAACTGCTGCCGCACACCACGGACGAGTTCTGACGCGTCCGCGCCGATGGACGGGGCCCGGAGGCGGGCCGGGGAGGTGGGCCGGGGCTCAGCCCATCTCCTCCAGCGGCTTGCCCTTGGTCTCCTTGACGAAGAAGTGGACGAACGGGATCGAAAGCACCGCGAACGAGGCGTAGATGATGTACGTCGCCGACAGATTCCAGTCGGAGAGGCTGGGGAAGGTCGCCGTGATCAGCCAGTTGGCGAGCCACTGCGCGGAGGCGGCGACCCCGAGGGCGGCGGCGCGGATGCGGTTGGGGAACATCTCCCCGAGGAGCACCCAGACCACCACGCCCCAGGAGAGGGCGAAGAAGAGCACGAACACATGGGCCGCGATCAGCGCCACCGTCCCCTGGGTGCCGGGGAGCTTCCCGTTCACCAGCGGAGCGGAGAAGGCCCATGCCTCCAGCGCCAGGGAGATCGCCATCCCGGCGGAGCCGATGAGCGCCAGCGGCCGGCGGCCGATCCGGTCCACCAGCACCATCGCGATGACCGTACCGATGATGTTCACGATGGACGAGGTGAACGAGTAGAAGAACGAGCTGGTCGGGTCGATGCCCACGGACTGCCAGAGCGTGGACGAGTAGTAGAAGACCACATTGATGCCGACGAGCTGCTGGAAGACGGAGAGGCCGATACCGATCCAGACGATCGGCAGAAAGCCGAACCGCCCGCCGAGCAGATCCCGGAACGTCGACCGGTGCTCGCTGCGCATCGCCCGGTCGATCTCGGCCACCCGGGCGTCGAGGTCGACGTGTTCCCCCTCGACCTCGACGAGCACCTTCCTGGCCCGGTCGATCCGGCCCGCCGAGATCAGATAGCGGGGCGACTCGGGGATGGCGAAGGAGAGCAGCCCGTAGAGGAGCGCCGGGACCACCATCACCCCGAGCATCCACTGCCATGCCTCCAGTCCGCCCAGCTTGCCGCGCTGCTCGCCGTCGGCGAGCGAGAGGATGCCGAAGTTGACGAGCTGGGAGACGGCGATGCCGATGACGATGGCCGCCTGCTGGAAGGAGGCCAGCCGTCCCCGGTAGGCGGGCGGGGAGACCTCGGCGATGTACGCGGGGCCGATGACCGAGGCCATCCCGATCGCGAAGCCGCCGATGACGCGCCACATCGCCAGGTCCCACAGGGCGAAGGGGAGGGCCGAGCCCACGGCGCTGGCGGCGAAGAGGAGGGCAGCGATCCGCATACAGGCGATCCGGCCGATCCGGTCGGCGATCCGGCCCGCGGTCGCCGCGCCGATGGCACAGCCGATCAGGGCGATCGCGATGACCTGGGCCAGCTCGGCCGAGCCGATGGCGTAGCGGTCCCGGATGGCCTCGACGGCGCCGTTGATGACGGAGCTGTCGTAGCCGAAGAGAAAGCCGCCCATCGCGGCCGACGCCGTGATGAAGACGACATGGCCGAGGTGCTCGGGATGGGCCGCCGCGGGGACCCCCGGGGGCGGTGGTGACGGGGGAGTCCTGCTGCTCACATCAACTCCTGGGGCCGGCGCCCGGAGCTCCGTCCGCGGCGCACCCGCCCACGGGGGCCCGGGCGCCGGGCGGAGCGGGTCCCTCCAGTGGCGCACGGCCGGGCCCGGCCCACCACCGGGGCTGGGCCGTCGGCCTGACCCCGGGTCCGTCCGGGGCGGGCTCAGCGCAGCCGCTGACCGATCACCTTGGAGACCCCGTCGCCCTGCATGGAGACCCCGTAGAGCGCGTCGGCGACCTCCATGGTCCGCTTCTGGTGGGTGATCACGATCAGCTGGGAGGACTCCTGGAGCTCCTGCATGATCCGGATCAGCCGCTGGAGGTTGGTGTCGTCGAGCGCGGCCTCCACCTCGTCCATCACATAGAACGGGCTCGGCCGGGCCTTGAAGATCGAGACGAGCAGCGCCACGGCGGTCAGCGAGCGCTCGCCGCCGGAGAGCAGCGAGAGCCGCTTGACCTTCTTGCCGGGCGGGCGGGCCTCGACGTCCACGCCGGTGGTGAGCATGTTGTCGGGGTCGGTGAGGATCAGCCGGCCGTCGCCGCCGGGGAAGAGCCGGGAGAAGACCCCTTCGAACTCGCGGGCGGTGTCGTGGTACGCCTCGGTGAAGACCTGTTCGACGCGCTCGTCGACCTCCTTGACCACCTGGAGCAGATCGGCACGGGTCTTCTTCAGGTCCTCCAGTTGCTCGGAGAGGAAGCGATGGCGCTCCTCCAGGGCCGCGAACTCCTCAAGGGCGAGCGGGTTGACCTTGCCGAGCTGCTGATAGGCCCGCTCGGCCGCCTTGAGCCGCTTCTCCTGCGCGGCGCGGTCGAAGGGCGCCGGACGGTTGCGGGGGTGGCCGGGGTCCTCGGGCAGGGTCTCGCCCTCGGCGGGCGGGGACGGGGGGACGGGCTGGTCCGGGCCGTACTCGGCGACGAGCGCGGCCGGTTCGACGCCCAGCTCCTCCAGGGCCTTGGCCTCCAGTTGTTCGATCCGCAGCCGCTTCTCGGCGCCCAGGACCTCGCCCCGGTGCACCGAGTCGGTGAGCTTGTCGAGTTCGGACTTGAGGTCGCGGCCCTCGGCGCGGGCCGCGGCCAGCTCCGTCTCGCGCTCCGCCTTGGCGGCCTCGGCGGCGGTCCGCCCGCTGTCGGCGCGGACGAGGGAGACCTCGATGTGCGCGAGGAGGAGGCGCGCCCCGGCGCGGACGGCACCGGCGACGGCCGCCTCGTGGCGCAGCCGGGCGCGCCGCTGTTCGGCGCGGGCACGGGCCTCGCGCTCGGCACGGGCGGCGCGGTCGAGGGAGTCGGCCCGGCCCGCGAGCCCCTTGACCCGCTCCTCGTGGGTACGGAGCTGGAGCCGGGCCTCCATCTCGGTCTGGCGGGCGTTGGCGCCGTCGGCCGCGAGACGGTCGCGGACCTGGGTGTCGGGCTCCGCGTCGACGGGCGCCTCTTGGGCGACGGCGAGCCGTTCCGCCAGCTCCTCCGCCTCCTGGCGGGCGCGCTCCAGCGCCTCCTGCGCGCGGCTGACGGCGGCGGCGGTGCGCTCCGACTCGCCCTCGGCGGCCCGCGCCTGGCCGGAGAGTCTGCCGAGGCGGCCGGAGACCTCGGACTTCTCCCGGTCGGCGGCGCGGCGGCGGCGGTCCAGCTCCTCGACGCGGGCGGCGCACCGGGCCCGCCGTTCGGTGCTCCGCCGCTGCTCCCCGGTGAACTCCTCGCACCGTACGGACAGCTCGGCGAGTTCGGCCTCGGCCTCGTCGACGGAGGCCCGCACTTCGAGCAGGCTCGGCGCGCCCGCGGAGCCGCCCTGGGCCCAGTGGGCGCCGAGGACATCACCCTCCGCCGTGACGGCGGTGAGCCAGGGCCGGGCCCGGACCAGCTCCTCGGCCCGGTCCAGGGTGGCCACGACCACGAAGCCGCGCAGCAGCCGGCGTACCGCGGGCATCAGCTCCGCGGGCCCGCGCACCAGCGCGACCGCGGGCGTCCCGTACCGCCCGTGCGGGGCCCGTTCCGCATGCCCGGCGCCGGCGTACGGGCTCCGCACCCCGTGCACGGGGGCATCTGCGTCCGCGCCCGCCGGACCGGGCGCGCCTTCTCCCCCGTCGGTGGCGCAGGCACCCTCTCCGTACGCCGCCGACGGCCCGGAGGCCGCTCCGCCCGCCTCGGCGTGGCGCGCGCCGTCTGTGGCGGAAGCACCTCGTCCGCTCGCGGCCGTCGCGACCGGACGCACCGCCCCGGCCGGGTACGGGCCCCGGGAGCCGCCCGGCGCGGCGGCCACGGACCAGGCGTCCCCCGTACCGGAAGCGCTCCGTCCATGCGTGGCCGTCCCGACGTGCCCCTCAGGCGGGGTCGCGTGCCCGGCCCCGTCCCCCGCGGTACCGGGAATCCCGGCCGCGTACGGGCCCCGAAGCCCGCCGGGGGCCGTGTCCGTGGCGCGCGCCGCTGCCGCGCGGGCGCCCCGAGCGCCCTCCGGGGCGCGGTCGGACGGCGGCGGTTCCGGGTCGCCCGTGCCGTCCGGGGCGTCGGCGCGGACGGCCCCGGCACGACGGTCGCCGCACGCGTCCGCGGGGTCGGTCAGCGGGTCCGGCGGCGGTTCGGGGGCGCCGGAGAGGAGCATCGAGGCGCGGCCCGCGTCGGACTTGCGGAGGAGGCGGAGCGCGTCGGCTGCCGTGGCGGGGCTGTTGACGGCGATCGCGTCGGCCGCCGCCCCGAGTGCGGCGGCGACGGGGATCTCCTGTCCTGGCACCACGGTCAGCAGTTCGGACGCGGGTCCGACGATCCCGCCGAGGGTGTCCCTGGCCGCCAGCAGCGCCCCGGTGCCGTCCTTGCGGCGCAGTCCGGGCGCGAGCGCGTCCCGGCGGGCGGCCACGGCGGCCCGTTCGCGTTCCGCCGTGGTCAGCGCCTCGCGCGCGGCGGTCAGCGCCGTCTCCGCCGCGGCGAGTTCACGCCGGGCGGCCTCGTGTTCGGCGCCGAGCCGTTCGTCGTCGGCCTCCAGGCCGTCCACGTCGGCGCGCAGCAGCTCATACTCCTCCCGTGCGGCGGCGGCCCGTTCGCGGGCCTCGTCGTGGGCGGTGCTGAGCCGGTCGATCTCGGCCTGGGCGGAGGCGGCCCGGCCACGGGCGGCGGTGACCTGTCCGCCGAGCCGGGCGAGCCCTTCGCGCCGGTCGGCGATGGCGCGGGCGGCGTCCTTGAGACGGCGGTCCTCGACGGCGAGGGCGCGTTCCAGTTCGGCCCGGTGCTCAACGGTGTCCTCCAGGGCGCGCTGGGCCGCCTCCAGCGCGGCTTCCAGTTCCGCTTCCTGTTCTCTGACCCGGGCCGCCTCGCGCTCCAGCTCCTCGGGGTCCCGGCCGCGCCGCTCCTCGGCGGGGTGTTCGGTCGCGCTCTTCACCCGGGCCTCGGCGAGCGAGACGGTGCCCCGGGTCCGCTCGGCGAGCTGGGACAGCTCGTACCAGGTCTGCTGGGCCCGCTGGAGCCGGGGCACGAGGGCGCGTACCTCGCCCTCCAGTTCGGCCTCGCGGGCGAGCGCGGCCTTCAGCCGGGCCTCGGCCGCCTCCTTGCGCGCCTTGAGCGCGGCCTCGTCGGCGATCTCCGCGCGCAGGGCCCGCTGGAGGCGGACGAGGTCGTCGGCGAGCAGGCGGAGCCGGGCGTCGCGCAGGTCCGCCTGGATGACGGCGGCCCGCCGGGCCACCGCGGCCTGCCGTCCGAGCGGCTTGAGTTGCCGACGCAGCTCATCGGTGAGGTCCTGGACCCGGGCCAGATTGGCCTTCATCGACTCCAGTTTCCGCAGCGCCTTCTCCTTGCGCTTGCGGTGCTTGAGCACCCCCGCGGCCTCCTCGATGAAGGCCCGGCGGCCCATCGGATCGGCGTGCAGGACCGAGTCGAGCTGCCCCTGCCCGACGATGACATGCATTTCGCGGCCGATACCGGAGTCGGAGAGGAGTTCCTGGATATCGAGAAGACGGCAGGTGTCGCCGTTGATCTGATATTCACTGCCGCCGTTGCGGAACATGATCCGCGTAATGGTGACCTCGGCGTACTCAATGGGCAGCGCACCGTCGGAGTTGTCGATGGTGAGGGAGACCTCGGCCCGGCCCAGCGGGGGCCGTCCGGTGGTCCCGGCGAAGATGACATCCTCCATCTTCCCGCCGCGCAGCGATTTCGCCCCCTGCTCCCCCATGACCCAGGAGAGCGCGTCGACCACATTGGACTTTCCGGAGCCGTTGGGGCCCACGACACAGGTGATGCCCGGCTCGAACCGGAGAGTGGTGGCGGACGCGAAGGATTTGAAACCGCGCAGGGTCATGGCCTTGAGGTGCACGCAGCCGGACTCTACCTTCAGCGGGCGGTTTCACCCATGAAGGCGCAGGGCACAGAAGACGTAAACCCCGGCCGGGGTCGTGAAGGCGGGTCACGGGGGCCGGGGGACGGTGACCGGGGCGGATCGAGGCGGAGCGGGGGGACAGGCGGAAAGCGGCGGAACGCGGGGCCCGGGGCCGCACGGGCAAAAGAAAGAAGGGACGCCGGGGGCGTCCCTTGCATATCTTGCGCGATGGATGCATCCACGCTCAGGTGAGCGCGGGCTCCGCCTTGGATACGTCGATGTCGATGCCGTCCAGCAGCGACTCTCCGGGGTGCTGTGCGATGGCGGCGTTCAGCGCGTCGTTCTCGGACTGAATCCGTACCAGCTCGGATTCGAGGTCCTGGACGCGCTGCTGCAGCCGTCGCATCTCGGCGAGGAGTCGCGGATCGGAACCGCCGACGTAACCGAGAAGCGCCTTTGCCATGATGGATGGTCCTCCACACTGAGTGACCGACCGATGCGGTGTGGGTCGTGAGGGATTCGCACCCGCGGTGCTCGACAGTGCTGGGGTACTGCTCAATCGCTGCGGTTCTTACTGTCAAACAGTTAAGGTGCGCGGGGCTTCCAGAGTCTCACCAAAAAGTTTGACGGTCAACACGATCACACCCCGGATGAAGGGGCGAACCCGGGCGGGCGCGGCCTCCGTGATCATGGAAGCGGCCTCGGGCCCGGGGCCCTGGGGTGTGGTGATCATTTCTTCTGCCGCAGCGTCGCACGAACGGCCGATCTTGGCAACCACCTGCTGTTTCTGCCGACGGCACGGACCCGGGGCAGGGGGGTGGACCAGGCGCGGCGACCCCCCTGCCGACGGCGGGATCAGCGGATCGCGAAGTCCTCGTAGCCGCCCCGGGGTGTGCCCCATATCTCGGTCACCCCGTCCACACGACCGGGTGTGTCGCCCGAGCGGAGCCACTCCAGCAGACGGTGGCAATTCTCACGTGACCCTTCCGCCACAACCTGCACACGGCCGTCGTCAAGGTTGAGGGCGAATCCGGTGAGCCCGCCGATCTCCAAAGCGTTTGCCCTGGTGAACCAGCGAAAGCCCACTCCCTGTACTCGACCGCGTACCCAGGCGGTCAGCCGCGCAATGTCGTCCATAGGGGCACCGTAGCCGTCCGCGGTCCCGGGAAACGCCCGGTGGGCCCGTTCACCGTCACCCGTATGGCGTACAGTCCCGTCGCAATGAACGTCGCCCGTTCGGACGAGGTTCACCCCCACACCGTCGGCGGGGGCCGGGGCGCGTCACCCATACGGGCGCTGTTCGCCGCCGCGTACAGGAAGGCACAGCAGATGGGACGGCACCGGCGCTCCACCGGGCGTACGCCACGACCCGTTCGCACGGGACTGCTCGGCGCTTCCGCGGCCATGGCGGTGGGCGCCGTCGCCGCAGCCTCCGGACTGCTGCCGGGCGGTGACAGCTTCACCGTGAGCGGGGAGCGCAACCCCGGCGGAACGGTCCGTACCGATGGCTCGGCCACCCTCAACACCCAGGGCGAGCAGAGCGGGGAGGCCGCCCGGGGCGACGGCGGCACCGCGGCGGAGAGCGGAAAACCCGCGCACGCGCCCTCGACCTCCCCCGCTCCGGCCACGGACGCCCAGCGCTCGGCCGAGCCCTCCCGCACGGCCCCGGCCCCCGCCGGGACGACGACGGCGCCCGAGCGGAAGACCGGCGCCCCCGCCCCGGAACGTTCCGCCTCCCCCGCGCCGGAGCGCAAGGCGGAACGTTCCGCCTCAGCGCCCGCCGCCGCGCCCGCACCGGCGAAGACATCCACCGTGAAGCCGCCCGCCCGCCCCTCGGCCCCGGCGCCCCGCCCCTCCGCTCCCTCGTCGTCCGGTCCGACGGCACTGGAGAACGAGGTGCTCGCCCTGGTCAACGAGGAGCGCGCCAAGGTGGGCTGCTCCCCCGTGCGCTTCGACGCCTCGCTCGCGAAGCTGGCCGGCGACTTCAGCGCGGACATGGCGACCCGCGGCTTCTTCTCGCACACCGACCCCGACGGCGACACCCCCTGGGACCGCGCCCGGCAGGCGGGCGTGCAGAACCTCGGCGGCGAGAACATCGCCCGGGGCCAGGCGGACGCCGCCGCCGTGATGGACGCGTGGATGAACAGCGACGGCCACCGGGCCAACATTCTCAACTGCGACTACACCCGGCTCGGCGTGGGTGTCCAGACGGGTTCCGGCGGCCCGTGGTGGACCCAGAACTTCGGCTTCTGAACGGTCCGCGACCGCGCCCCGGGCCCGGCGGCCCGGGGCGTCAGCCTCCGGCGCGCTGAGCCCGCGACGGGCGCTGGCAGCGCGGACAGAAGTAGCTGGACCGGTTCATCCACGGGCGGCGGCGCATCGGCGTCCCACAGCGGCGGCAGGGCTCGCCCTCCCGCCCGTAGGCGTCCAGCGAACGATCGAAATACCCCGATTCACCGTTCACATTCACATACAGACTGTCGAAACTGGTGCCGCCCGCCGCCAGCGCCGCGTTCATGACGTCCCGGATATGTCCCAGCAGTTCGGCCGAGCGGGGCCGGGTCAGGCTCGCCGTCGGACGCTCGTAGTGCAGCCGGGCCCGCCACAGCGCCTCGTCCGCGTAGATATTGCCGACCCCGCTGATCAGCGACTGGTCGAGCAGCGCCCGTTTGACGGTGGTGCGCTTCGCCCGCAGCGCCGCGTGGAAGGCGTCGTCGTCGAAGGCCGGGTCGAGCGGGTCGCGGGCGATGTGCGCGATCACGTCGGGCAGCCCGTCGGGGGTGTTGTCGTGCAGCGAGAGCCCGCCGAAGGTGCGCTGGTCGACGAAGCGCAGCTCGGTGCCGAGGGAGTCGTCGAAGCTGATCCGGATTCTGAGGTGCTTCTCGTCGGCGGCGTCCTCGGGCTGCACCAGGAGCTGTCCGCTCATACCGAGATGGCCGAGGACCGAGGAGTCGGTGTCGGCGAGCGGCAGCCACAGATACTTGCCCCGGCGGCGGGCGATGCCCACGCTGTGGCCCTTGAGCCGGGCGGCGAAGTCACCGGCGCCCGCGATATGGCGGCGCACGGCGCGCGGGTGCAGCACCCGCACCTCGGCGATGGTCCGGCCGCTGACCCAGCGCTGGAGTCCGCGGCGTACGACCTCGACCTCGGGCAGCTCGGGCACGGGGGCTCCTTGGGGGACGCTCGGGGTGATGCCCGCAGCGTACCGCCCTCCGCCCGGCCGCCGACCGGGGGGCGGAGCCCGCGCGGGCAGAGGCCGGGGCGGTACCGGACGGAGCGGCGGGCACGCACGGAACCCCCCGCTCCGCGGTGCTCCCGAAGGGATTCCGAGGGGCGGGGGGCCCGGTGGTACTGCGGTCGTGCCGCTGCCGCGCGGACGGATCAGGCCGTGGCCCGCTCCGTCCCCGGGGGCTCGTCCGCCACGGACGGCGTCCCGGTCGCGGCCTGCCGCACGGTGGAGGCTTCGGGCGCGGAGGCGTCCGGGGCGGTGGACACACCGGCGGGAGTCCCGTCGGTGGCCGCCTCGGCCTGCTGTGCCTCCTTGGCCCGGCGGTCGGCGGCGGCGCGGATCTCCCGCCACGCCGACTCCGCGGCCTGCTGCTCGGCCTCCTTCTTGCTGCGGCCGGTGCCGGTGCCGTACGAGACACCACCGACGCGGGCGGCAGCAGTGAAGGTCTTCTCGTGGTCCGGACCGGTCTCGGTGACCAGGTACTCCGGCACACCCAGGCCCTCGGACGCGGTCAGCTCCTGGAGAGACGTCTTCCAGTCGAGCCCGGCACCGAGGTTCGAGGACTTCTCGATCAGCGGGTCGAAGAGCCGGTGCACCAGCTCCGAGGCCGCGTCGAGACCCTGGTCGAGATAGACCGCGCCGATCACCGCTTCGAGGGTGTCGGCGAGGATGGACGCCTTGTCCCGTCCGCCCGTGCCTTCCTCGCCCCGGCCGAGGCGGATGAAGGCGCCCAGTTCCAGCCCGCGGCCGACCTCTGCGAGGGCACGCGAGTTGACCACCGCGGCCCGCAACTTGGCCAGCTGGCCTTCCGGCAGGTCGGGGTGGGTGCGGTAGAGGGTGTCGGTGACCACGAGACCGAGCACGGAGTCCCCGAGGAACTCCAGGCGCTCATTGGTCGGCAGGCCGCCGTTCTCGTACGCGTAGGAACGATGGGTCAGCGCACGTACCAGAAGGGCGGACTCCAGCCGATAGCCGAGCCGCCCTTCCAGAAGCGTGTGGGACGAGGCTGCGTTGACTGTCTTGTCGGTGTCTTCCTGCTTCTTGGCATTGGACAGCTCAGACATCGGGCCTCTCACCAGCCGCTCAGACCGCGAGGACCTGGCGCTTGTTGTAGGTGCCGCAGCTCGGGCACGCGATGTGCTGCTGCTTGGGCTCCTGGCAACGCTCGCACGAAACCAGGGTGGGGACCGCAGCCTTCCACTGCGACCGGCGGTGGCGCGTGTTGCTGCGCGACATCTTCCGCTTCGGAACAGCCACGGCTACTTCTCCTGCTTCTCGTCGACGCCCGCTTCGGCGCCGCTCATGTTGTCCTTCTCGCCGTCCTTGACGGTTTCGACGAGTCCTTGCAGTGCCGCCCAACGGATGTCGACGGCGTCGTGGTGGTGGTCCGGGTCGTCGTCCAGCCTGATGCCGCACTCGGCACACAGACCGGCACACTGCTCCCGGCACACCGGCTGCATCGGCAGTGCGAGCACCACCGCGTCACGCAGCACGGGCTCAAGGTCGAACAAGCCGTCCTTGAGGAAGAGGACGTCCTCGCCCTCGGCGTCGTCGCCGGGCTCCGCTGAGCGGTCCCGGTCATCGGCGTCGGGGTACGTGAACATCTCCTGGAACTCCGCTGCGACATCGAGGCGCACCGGCTCCAGACACCTTACGCACTCCCCCTCGGCCGACGCACGGGCGGTGCCTGTGACAAGCACCCCTTCCATGACCGACTCAAGGCGGAGCTCCAGCTCCACGGGCGCGCCCTCCGGCACGCCGATGACCCCCTCGACGCCGAGGTCCACGGGGGCGGGCACCGAGCGGGAGAGCCGCTGGAGCGCACCGGGACGCCGGCCCAGCTCGTGCGTGTCGAACACGAGGGGGTTGCGGTGGTCGAGGCGGGCGTTCAGGGCTCTTCCTGCTTTCGGATCGTGCTGCTCGTGGTGCTGGGGAGAGGGGCCGCGGCCCCTCGCTCCCGGGAGGAACCCGGGGAAAGGCGGCAGCCCGGATCGCGTGACTACGCGCGACCGAAGAGCCAGGATACTGGACGGGCCGCCCAGGACCCAATCCGGGCCGGTACCGCGATCGGCTCAGCGTCCCTGCTCATAGCGGCGGAGCTGGTCCAGGTCGATCATGCCGGTGTCGAAGAAACTCGTCTCGTCCAGTGCCGGGCCCTGCTGCCGCTGGTGCTGCCGGTCCGGCTGGGACGGGAGCTGCGCCCCGGAGGCGTCCGGGTACGGGTATCCGGACGCGCCCCCCGCGTGCGGCCCGGGGGCGTGCGGCTGCTCATGGCCCTGCTCGTGCGGCTGCTCGTAGCCCTGCTGGGGATATCCGGCGTAGGGGTCCTGCGGATAGCCGGGCCAGGACTGCTGCTCGTACCCGGGCGCGAAGCCCTGTGCCACGGGCTCCGGGTGTCCGTATCCGGGCTGCTGCCCGTACGGCTGCTGCGCCGCGGCGGCGGGTGCCACCCCGTACCCCGGGTCGTACACGGGCTGCGGGGGGACGGGGGCGGCGTCCCGTGCCCCGGGAGCGGACCGGTCGGCACGGTCGGCCAGGGCGCGGTCCGCCCGGCGGCCGGGCTCCGGGCGGCCCGGCTCCGGGTCGGCCAGCTCGGCGAGACCGGCCAGATACTCCGCGTCACTGGTGTGCAGCCGGGCCGCGCCCGACGCGCCTGCCGCGTCCTGGGCCGCCAGATGCTCGCCGAGCGCGTCCGGGGTGTGCCCCTGGAGCTTGAGCCGCCCCCGGCCGACCGCCTCCAGGGTCTTGCTGAGCACGGCCTCGAAGGCACCCAGCTTGGCGTCCACATAGGCGTCGCCCCGCTGGATCAGGGTCTGCGGGTCGGAGCTGTACTCGGGGGCGTCGGCGTCCGCCCGGCCGTCAGGACCGGCCCCCGGTCCCCGGCCGAGCAGCTTCTCCCGGCCCCGGTCCACGGACCCGATGGTCTTGGTGAGGACGACCTCGAAGTTGGCCAGCTTGGAGTCCACGTAGTCGTCCGCCTCGGCACGGATCTCCTCCGCCTCCCGGCGGGCCTCGGCCAGAATCCGGTCGGCGGCGTCCTGGGACTGGCGGGCCACCTGGCTGCTGGAGACCAGGGTGCCGCGCTCGGCGTGGGCGCCGTCGATGATCCGCCGGGCCTCCTGGTGGGCCTCGGCGACCAACTGCTCCCGGTCGCCGATCACCTCCCGCGCCTGGGCGAGCGAGCCGGGCAGCGCGGCCCGTACCTCTTCGAGCATGGCCAGCAGCTCGGCGCGGTTGACCACGCAGGACGCCGACATCGGCATGGACCGGGCGCCCCCGATCGCCCGGACGATCTCATCGAGCTTCTTCTGCACGTCCACGGTGGTCCGCCACTCTCCGCATGGTCCGTCGGGGGCCGCTCCGCCGCGGGGCGGACGGGAGGACCGACTGTACGGGCAGTGGGACCCCGCCCGACACCGCTTGACGGGCCATCGGTCCCGGCGCGGGGCCGTACGGGGGTCAGACCTCGCCGCGCAGCCGTTCGACCAGGGCCCGGTGGACGGCGTCGGGGAGCAGGTGGGAGACATCACCGCCCCAGGCGGCCACCTCCTTGACCAGGCTCGACGAGAGAAAGCTGTAGGTGGGGTTGGTGGGGACGAACAGGGTCTCGACCCCGGAGAGGCCGTTGTTCATCTGGGCCATCTGGAGTTCGTAGTCGAAGTCGCTGACCGCGCGCAGCCCCTTGACGATGGCCGGGATCCCGCGCGCCTTGCAGAAGTCGACCAGCAGCCCGTGGTGCGACTCCACGGTGACGTTCCCGTACTCGGTGGTCACCCGGCGGATGAGGTCCATCCGCTCGTCGACGGTGAACAGACCTTTCTTCGACTGGTTGATCATCACCGCGACGTACACCTCGTCGTACAGCCTGGAGGCGCGGGCGATGATGTCGAGGTGTCCGTTGGTGATGGGGTCGAACGACCCCGGACAGACTGCGCGGCGCACTGGAAGTCCCTCGCTCTCCGGTCCGGTCATGGGATGTCTTCGCACGTCGAAGCCTCGGCGGAGACCGAGGCTGCGCGACCGTACCAAAGCGTTCCCTCGCCGTAGCGCCGGGCCCGCAGCGGTTCGAAACCCGCGGGCCAGTCGAAGGTGCCGCCCCTGGTACTGCGCTCCACGGTCGCCACGGCGTCCCGTGCGATCCAGCCCCCGGACCGGAGTGTGAGCAGGATCTCCCGAAGATCGTCGTCCGTGACGGCGTAGGGGGGATCGAGGAAGACCACGTCATAGGGGTCGGCGGGGGCCGGTCCCGAGACGATCTGCTCGGCCCGGCCGGTCCGTACCTCGGCACCCGGCAGCCCCAGGGAGCGGACGTTCTCCCGGACGGTGCGGGCGGCCCGGGCGTCGGCCTCCACCAGCAGGGCGTGGGCCGCGCCGCGGGAGAGCGCCTCCAGACCCACGGCGCCGGAACCCGCGTACAGATCGGCGATCCGCAGCCCCTCCAGTCCTCCGAGGAGCGCCTCCCAACTGGAGAACAGGCCCTCGCGGGCCCGGTCCGACGTGGGGCGGGTACCGGTGCCGGGGGGCACGGCCAGGCGGCGGCCACCGGCCGTGCCGGCGATCACGCGGGTCATCTCGGTCCTATCGCGGTGTCTTCGTCGGGTGTGCGGGTGCGCCGCGGGGGCCCCACGGCGGAGAACCCCCGCTCACCGCCAGTGTCTCAGCCCTTGTCGAGGTACTGCTCGCGCTCCTTGTCCAGCAGGGCGTCCAGCGCCAGCCGCAGTCCGGGGGTGTGCTCCAGCTCCGGATCGGCCCGGACGGTCCGCACCGCCTCCTCCCGGGCCGCGGCGATGACCTCCTCGTCCTCGATGACGGCGAGCATCCGCAGCGAGGAGCGCGCGCCGGACTGGGCCTGGCCGAGGACATCGCCCTCGCGGCGCTGCTCCAGGTCGATCCGGGACAGCTCGAAGCCGTCGAGGGTCGCCGCGACCGCGCCGAGCCGGGCCCGGGCGGGGCTCGCCGCGGGCATCTCGGTGACGAGCAGACAGAGCCCGGGGGCGGAGCCCCGCCCGACCCGGCCGCGGAGCTGGTGGAGCTGGGAGACGCCGAAGCGGTCCGCGTCCATGATCACCATCGCGGTGGCGTTGGGGACGTTCACCCCGACCTCGATGACGGTGGTGGCGACCAGCACGTCCACCTCGCCCGCGGTGAAGCGGCGCATCACGGCGTCCTTGTCCTCGGGGGGCATCCGGCCGTGCAGCACACCGATCCGCAGCCCGGCCAGCGGCCCCCGTTCCAGCTCCTCGGCGATCTCCAGCACGGCGAGCGGCGGACGCTTCTCGGCGTCGGCGGCCTGTGCCTCCTCGTCGGCCGCCTTCCTCCCGGACTTCGCGGCCGCCCCCGTGCCCTCCTCCTCGTCCCCGATCCGGGGGCAGACCACATACGCCTGGTGCCCCTTGCCGACCTCCTCGCGCACCCGCTCCCAGGCCCGCGCCAGGAAGTGCGGTTTGTCGCGGGCCGGGACCACATGGCTGGCGATCGGGGAGCGGCCCGCCGGGAGCTGGTCCAGGACGGAGGTCTCCAGATCGCCGAAGACGGTCATCGCGACCGTGCGCGGGATCGGGGTGGCGGTCATCACCAGCAGATGCGGCGGCTGCTTGCCCTTGGAGCGCAGGGCGTCGCGCTGCTCCACGCCGAAGCGGTGCTGCTCGTCCACCACCACCAGGCCCAGGTCGTGGAACTGCACCTTGTCCTCGATCAGGGCGTGGGTGCCGATGACGATGCCCGCCTCGCCCGTCACCAGGTCCAGCAGGGCGGCGCGGCGGGCGGCGGCCCCCATGGAGCCGGTCAGCACCACCACCTTGGTGGCCCCGTCCGGGGCGCCCAGCGTCCCGCCGTCGGCGAGGTCGCCCATCATCTCCACGACGGACCGGTGGTGCTGCTGTGCCAGCACCTCGGTGGGGGCGAGCATCGCGGCCTGGCCCCCGGCGTCCACGACGGCGAGCATCGCGCGCAGCGCCACCAGGGTCTTGCCGGAGCCCACCTCGCCCTGGAGCAGCCGGTGCATCGGGTGCTCGGTGGCGAGATCGCCGAAGATCTCCCCGGTGACCTTCCGCTGGCCCTCGGTGAGGGTGAACGGGAGACGGGCGTCGAAGGCGTCGAGAATCCCGCCGGGGGCGGGGCGGCGGGCGACGGCGGGGAGCTGGGTGTCGGCGAAGCGCCGCCGGGCCAGCGCCACCTGGAGGACGAACGCCTCGTCCCACTTCAGCCGCTGCCGGGCGGCCTCGATGTCCGCCTTGGTGCGCGGCCGGTGCACCTTGAGCAGGGCCTCGGGCAGGGGGACGAAGCCCCGGCCCTCGCGCAGCGCGGGCGGCAGCGGGTCCGTCGCCTCCGTCCGGCGCGGAAGCACCGCGTCCACCGCCTTGGCGATCTTCCAGGACTCCATCCCCTTGCAGGCGGGGTAGATCGGGATCAGCGCGCCCGCCCAGGAGTCCACGGCCGTTCCGTCGTCATGGCCTCCGCCGCCGTCCGCGCCGTCGCCGGTGCCGAGCTTGGCGTACGAGGGGTGGGCGAGCTGGAGCTTGCGGTTGAAGACGGAGACCCGGCCCGCGAACATCGCCCGGGTGCCGGGCAGCAGCTCCTGGTGCGGCTTGTGGACCCCCCGGCCGAAGAAGACGAGCTGGAGCCGGCCGCTGCCGTCGGTGATCGTCACCTCCAGCCGCTTGCCCCGGCCGCCGTTGAACGTGTGCACCCGGGCGTCGGCGACCTGGGCGACCACCGTCACCTCCTCGTCGAGGGGCAGCTCGGCGAGGCGGGTGAGCCGCCCGCGCTCCTCGTAGCGGCGCGGGTAGTGGTGGAGCAGGTCGCCGACGGTGCGCAGCCCGAGCTGTTCGCCGAGCACCTTGGCGGACGCGGGGCCGAGGGTCCTGGTGAGCGGCTCGTCCAGCGGATCGGACCGGCGGGCGGTCAGGGGCTCGGCCACCGGCTCCGGGGGACCGGCCGCCGCGGGCCCGGCGGGCCGGTTCCCGCTCCGGGGCTTCTTCTGGATCTCGTCAGACGCGGACACACGGTCCATTGCACACCACGGCACCGACAATGGGCGCCCGGCCCGGCCCCGCGCCCGGGTCCGCGAGCCCCCGGAACGGGTTACTCCACCCCGATGAGCAGCAGCGGGGAGCCCCGGCCCGCGTGGTAGGTGACGGTGTCGACGGCGAGATGGGTGTCGCGGACATGGCGCTCCAGCCGTTCGGGGGCGGGCGCGGGAGCCGGGGCGGCGTCCCCGAGGACGAGGGTGACGAGTTCGCCCCCGGCGGCGAGCATGCGGTCGAGCACGGCGAGGGCGACCTCGGTGGGATCGCCGCCGATCACGGCGACGTCGCCGTCTATGAGACCGAGGACGTCCCCCGCCTGGCAGACGCCCGCCGAGGTCCACGACTGGCGCTCGGCGACGGTCAGCTCGGCACAGCGGGTCGCCCCGGCGGCGGCGGTCATGGCAACCACGTCCTCGTCGAAGCGGCGGTCCGGTTCGTGGACGGCGAGCGCCGCGAGGCCCTGCACGGCGGCGCGGGTGGGGACGATGGCGACCCTGATCCCCTCGGCGCGCGCCTGGTCGGCGGCGGCGGACGCGGTGTGCCGCAGCTCGGCCGCGTTCGGCAGCAGGACCACCTCGGGGGCGTGGGCGCGGCGGATCGCGTCGGCCAGCTCCCCGCTGGCGGGCGGCTCCCCGGGGCGGGCGACCACGGCCCGGGCCCCCGCCCCGGCGCACAGCTCCGCGAGACCCTCGCCGGGGACGACCACGACGACGGCCCGCCGCCCCTCCTCCCGGGGCCGCGGGAGCGGGTCGGGGGCCGGTGCGCCCCCCGTTCCGAAGTGGGTGACACGGATGCGGTGGGGACGGCCCGCCTCGACGCCCGCCTCGATCGCCGCGCCCGCGTCGTCGACATGGACGTGCACGTTCCAGAGTCCGTCGCCGCCGACCACGACCAGGGAGTCCCCGAGGGCGTCGAGCCGGGAGCGCAGCCGGGCGACGGCGGTGTCGTCCGCCTCCAGGAGGTAGATCACCTCGAACGCGGGGCCGCCGTCGGCGCAGGCGGCGCGGGGCACCGGGACGCCGGTGTGGCGGACGGGGCCGGGCGCGGGCTCCTGGCCCGAGACGGCCGCGACCAGCGCGCCGAGCACCGCGAGCAGACCCCGGCCGCCCGCGTCCACGACGCCCGCCCGGCCGAGGACGGCGAGCTGGCCGGGGGTGGCGTCGAGCGCGGCCCTCGCCCCCTCGTAGGCGGCGCGGGCGGCCCGCACGGTGTCCTCGGGCGGCTCCACGGCCCCGGCGGCGTCCGCCGCGGCGCCCGCCACGGTGAGGATGGTGCCCTCGACGGGGTGCGCGACGGCGTCCCGGGCGAGGACCGCGGCCCGGCGCAGCGCGCCCGGCAGATGGTCCCCCGCGCCGACGCGCTCGGCCACGCCCCGCAGCAGTTGCGCGAGGATCGTGCCGGAGTTGCCGCGGGCGCCGATGAGGGCCCCGTGGGCCATGGCCCGTACGGTGTCGGCCACATCCGGCTCGTACGCGGCGGTACCGGGCTCGTGCGCCCGGGTGCCGTGGGCGGCGAAGACCGCCTCCACGGCCTGGGCGGCGGACTCGACGGTCAGATAGAGGTTGGTGCCGGTGTCACCGTCCGCGACCGGGTAGACGTTGATCGCGTCGATGTCCGCCCGTTCCCGGCCCAGCGTCGCGAGCGCCTTCGCGCACCAGGTCCGTACCGCTGCGGCGTCGAGATTCTGCGGCGTCTGCGGCACCTGGGGTCCTCCTTGAGCGGCCGGGCGGGCGTGGCGGCGGGTCGCACCGCAGGGTAGACCCCGTCCGGCGGTGGACGGCCGGGTGGGGGTGGGGCCCGGCCGTGGTAGTTTCGTACTGCGGATGCAGGCGTTGTATGCTGCTCCGGTTGCCCGATGAAAATCGGGCCGTCCCCCGGCAGGCCACCGATTTCAGCCCACTGATTTCCGGCACGCCGGATTTCACTGTAAGTGCATCTGAAGTCTTTGGAGTGTCCCGTGGCTGCCAACTGCGACGTCTGCGGCAAGGGGCCGGGCTTCGGCAACAACATTTCGCACTCGCACCGCCGTACGTCTCGTCGCTGGAACCCGAACATCCAGCGTGTGCGTGCCGTGGTCGGTCGGACGCCGAAGCGGCTCAACGTCTGCACCTCGTGCATCAAGGCCGGCAAGGTCTCGCGCTAATACCGACCTCGACGTCGTAGCGCAGCCCCTGCGGTTGCCTTGAAAAGCCGGTTCACCTCGGTGAACCGGCTTTTTGCCATGCTTTTTTTCCGTATCCGGACGGCCGCGATGCAGCCCCCGGGCCCGCTGAACGCGACAAGGCCCGTCCCCCGGTCCTGAGGATCGGGGGACGGGCCTTCGCGCACGGGCGGGAAACGGCTCAGGAGAGCGGCTGCCGGAAGCGCCAGCCGTGGTCGACCGGGCCGATGCCCCCGCCGAGCGGGAACCCGGCCGCGATGGCTCCGGTGATGTACTCCTTCGCCGCCCGGACCGCCTCGGGCACGGTGAGCCCCTTGGCGAGCCCGGCGGCGATCGCGGAGGCCAGGGTGCAGCCGGTGCCGTGGGTGTGCCGGTTGTCGAGCCGGGGGGCCCGCAGCCAGTGCTCGTCCGTTCCGTCGGTGAGCAGGTCGACGGCGTCCCCGGGCAGATGTCCGCCCTTGATCAGCACCCAGCGCGGCCCCAGGGCCAGGATCGCGTGGGCCGCCTCGCGCAGGCCCCGCTCGTCGACGACCTCGACGCCCGTGAGCTGGGTCACCTCGTCCAGGTTCGGGGTGGCCAGGGTGGCGGCGGGCAGCAGCAGCCCGCGGACCGAGTCCAGCGCGGAGCGGGCGAGCAGCGGATCGCCGTGTTTGGAGACGCCGACGGGGTCGACCACGACGGGCGCGTCCGTACCGGCGATCAGTTCGGCGACGGTCTCGACGAGCGAGGCGGACGCCAGCATCCCGGTCTTCACCGCCTGGACGCCGATGTCGTCGACGACGCTGCGGTACTGGGCGCGGACCGCCTCGGGCGGCAGCTCCCAGTAGCCCTGGACCCCTCGGGAGTTCTGGGCGGTGACGGCGGCGATCACGCTCATGCCGTGGGTGCCGAGCGCCAGCATGGTCTTGAGGTCGGCCTGGATGCCGGCCCCGCCGCCGGAGTCCGATCCGGCGACGGTCAGGACGAGGGGCAGTCTCACGATCCCTCCGAGGTTCCGAAGTGGTCCCAGCCGCCCTTGCTGTGCCAGGGCGCACCGTCCACGGTGACCTGTGGCAGCGCGGAGGGGTGCAGCACCTCTCCGATGACCTTCCAGCGGGCGGGCAGCTTGGTGTCACGGGGGAAGGTGGCCACGATGGCGTGGTCCTCTCCTCCGGTGAGCACCCACTGGAGCGGGTCGACACCGACGGCCTGGCCGATGTCGTTCATCTGGGTGGGGACGTCGATGGCCGCCGAGCGCAGATCGATGCGGACCTTGCTCGATTCGGCGATGTGTCCCAGGTCGGCGATGAGTCCGTCGCTGACGTCGCACATGGCGGTCGCGCCGAGACCGGCCGCCGCGGGGCCCGCGTGGTACGGGGGCTCGGGGCGGCGGTGCGCCTCGACGAAGGCGCGCGGGGAGCGGAAGCCCCGGGAGAGCACCGCGTGCCCGGCGGCGGACCAGCCGAGCCAGCCGGTGTACGCGACCACGTCGCCGGGCTGGGCGCCCGCCCGGGTGACCGGCTCCTGGCTGCGCAGATCCCCGAGCGCGGTGATGGCGAGGGTGATCAGTTCGCCGCGGACGACATCGCCGCCGACCACGGCGGCGCCCGCGACCTGGCATTCGTCGCGGATGCCGTCCATCAGCTCGGTGGCCCAGGTGACGGGCAGCTCGGCCGGGACGACCAGCCCGAGCAGGAGCGAGGTGGGGACGGCGCCCATGGCGGCGATGTCGGCGAGGTTCTGGGCGGCGGCCTTGCGGCCCACGTCGTACGCCGTGGACCAGTCCCGTCTGAAGTGGCGGCCCTCCAGGAGGATGTCCGTGCTCGCCACGACCCTGCGGTCGGGCGCGGCCACGACGGCGGCGTCGTCACCGGGTCCGATCCGGACCGCGGGGGTGGCGGTGAGCCGGGAGGTCAGCTCTCTGATGAGCCCGAACTCCCCCAGCTCGCCCACAGTGCCCTTCACCGAAGTCCCACCTCTCCATCGCCCGCCGACCGTCCGGCGCAACCCTCGTACCGCCGGGGGTCCGGCGGCAACCCTTGTCCTGCGGGGTCCGGTGGCACCGGCCCGTCGTCCCTGTTGCCTGCGTTCCGTATGCGCCGTACGGGGCCCCCGGCGCCCGCCGTGTCCTCCGTGCGCCACACCCGGTACCCCGCCCGGCGCGCGGGTCTCCCCGTGGCGACGGGCGACGCGATACCGTGGCGTCCCTTTCTCTCCCCCGGGGTCTGTCCACCGACGGTAGGGGACATCTTCCTCGGGTCGCCCTGGAGGTTCCGTGGTACAGGCGTACATCCTGATTCAGACCGAGGTGGGCAAGGCGTCGACCGTCGCCGACATCATCGGGAAGATTCCGGGAGTGATGCAGGCCGAGGACGTGACCGGCCCCTATGACGTGATCGTCCGCGCCCAGGCCGACACGGTCGACGCCCTGGGCCGTCTGGTGGTCGCCAAGGTGCAGCAGGTGGAGGGAATCACACGCACACTGACCTGCCCGGTCGTGCATCTGTAGCCCCCGTCCGCGCCGGGCCGGCGCCGCCCGCCGACCGCTCCGCCCACCGTCCTCGGCCCTGTCGCCGCGTCCGTCGGCGCGCCGCGTGGCCGCACGGGGGTGCGGACGGCGCGGGGCCGGGGCCGCCCGGCGGCGGGCGGCCCGGGTGACGCCGTGATCGTACTGTGCCGTACGGGGGCCGGTCCTTCCCCCGGGGTCAGCGCAGCCCGGTGCTCCGCCGCAGCGCCGCCTGGATCAGCCGGTCCACCAGCTCGGCGTAGCCCACACCGGTCTCCTGCCACATCCGCGGGTACATGGAGATCGGGGTGAAGCCCGGCATGGTGTTGATCTCGTTGATGACGAACTCGCCGTCCTCGGTGAGGAAGAAGTCCGCGCGGACGAGCCCCTCGCAGGACGCGGCGTCGAAGGCGGCGACCGCGAGCCGCCGCACCTCGGCGGTCTGCTCCTCGGTCAGCGGGGCGGGCACGATCCCGGACGCCGAGTCGATGTACTTGGCCTCGAAGTCGTAGAAGTCGTGCGACTGCACCGGCGGGATCTCGGCCGGGACGCTCGCGCGCGGCCCGTCCTCGAACTCCAGCACCCCGCACTCGATCTCCCGGCCCCGGAGCAGCGCCTCCACCAGGATCTTCGGGTCGTGGCGCCGCGCCTCCTCGATGGCCTCGTCCAGACCGGAGAGGTCGTCGACCTTGGTGATGCCGATGGAGGAACCGGCGCGCGCGGGCTTCACGAAGACCGGCCAGCCGTGGTCACCGGTGAAGTCCACGATCTTCTTGCGGGCGGCGGAGGCGTCCTGCTCCCACTCGCGCGGGCGGATCACCGTATACGGGCCGACGGGCAGCCCGAAGGAGGTGAAGACCCGCTTCATGTACTCCTTGTCCTGGCCCACGGCCGAGGAGAGCACACCGGCGCCGACATAGGGCACCCCGGCCAGCTCCAGCAGCCCCTGGAGGGTGCCGTCCTCGCCGTAGGGGCCGTGGAGCACCGGGAAGACCACGTCGACCTCGCCGAGCGCCTTCGGCACGGAGCCGGGCTCGGTGTAGACGACCTCACGGCTGCCCGGGTGGACGGAGAGCACGACATCGCCCTCCGTGGACTCCGCGAGCTGGTCGACGCTGGGCAGCCGCCGGTCGGTGATGGCCATCCGGTCGGGCTCGTCGGCGGTCAGCGCCCAGCGGCCGTCCACCGTGATGCCGATGGGCAGCACGTCGTACACGGACCGGTCGATGGCGCGCAGCACGGCACCGGCGGTGACCACGGAGATCTCGTGCTCGGAGCTGCGCCCGCCGAAGACGACGGCCACACGCGGCTTGCGGATCGGCTGCTCGAAACCCGGCTGTTCGGGACTCTGGGGGAGATTCTCGGTGCTCATATCGCCATGAGACTACCGTGCACCTGCCACGTACAGCAGGGTTGGCACAGGCCAGACGGGTGTCCCGGGGCCGCGCGGGACACCGGGGCCTGGTCGCGGGCGGGGCCGGCGTCCCCGCCGGACTCGAACAGGGCCGCCGGCGGGGACGGGTGGCGGGAAGCCGCACGGACCGGCGGACCGGCGGGCGGCCCGGGGGGCCTCGCGGCTCAGCGGCGCTCGGGCTTGGCGCTGCGCCCCATCAGCTCCTTGAGCGCGACGGCGGGCGGCTTGCCGTCGTGGACGATGCCGACGACGGTCTCGGTGATCGGCATGTCGACGCCGTGGCGGCGGGCCAGATCGAGCACCGACTCACAGGACTTGACGCCCTCGGCGGTCTGCCGGGTGACGGCGATGGTCTCCTGGAGGGTCATGCCCTTGCCGAGGTTGGTGCCGAAGGTGTGGTTCCGGGAGAGCGGCGAGGAGCAGGTGGCCACCAGGTCGCCGAGGCCCGCGAGACCGGAGAAGGTCAGCGGGTCGGCGCCCATGGCGAGCCCGAGCCGGGTGGTCTCGGCCAGTCCCCGGGTGATCAGCGAGCCCTTGGCGTTGTCGCCGAGGCCCATGCCGTCGGCGATGCCGACCGCCAGCCCGATGACGTTCTTGACCGCGCCGCCGAGTTCGCAGCCGACCACATCGGTGTTGGTGTACGGGCGGAAGTACGGAGTGTGGCAGTGGGACTGGAGCCGCTGGGCGGCGGACTCGTCCCGGCAGGCGACCACGGCGGCGGCGGGCCGCCGCTGGGCGATCTCCCGGGCGAGGTTGGGCCCGGTGACGACGGCGACCCGCTCGGCGGGCACCCCGGCGACCTCCTCGATCACCTCGCTCATCCGCTTGGCGGTGCCGAGTTCGACGCCCTTCATCAACGAGACGAGCAGGGTGTCCGGCGGCAGCAGGGGGGCCCAGGCGGCGAGGTTGGCGCGCAGGGTCTGGGAGGGGACGGCGAGCACGGTGAAGTCGGCGCCGTCCAGCGCCTCGGCCGGGTCGGTGGTGGCCCGCACGCCCTCGGGCAGCTCGATCCCCGGGAGATAGTCGGGATTGGTCCGGGTGGTGTTGACGGCCTCGGCGAGTTCGGCGCGGCGGCCCCAGAGGGTCACCTCGCAGCCCGCGTCGGCGAGCACCGTCCCGAAGGCCGTTCCCCATGAGCCGGTCCCGAAGACGGCCGCCCTGGCGGGGTGTGTCACAGCATTCCTTCCCCTGCGGCCTTGCGCCGCTGTTCTGCCCTCGCCGAGCGGTTGTCGTACGGCTCGGGCGGTGCTTTCTCCCCGCGTACGTCCTCCAGCAGCGCGGTGATCTCGGCCATGATGGCCTCGGTCGCCTCGCGCAGGAGCTCCGGGGTCGGCTCCCGATCGTAGAACCGGCTGAGGTCGACGGGCGGCCCGGCCTGCACGATCAGGGTCTTCCGGGGGAAGAGCCGGAACCGGTTGACCCTGGCGTACGGAGGCATCGCGAGGTTGGCGCCCCACTGGGCGACGGGGATGACGGGGGCACGGGTGCGCAGGGCGATCCGGGCCGCTCCGGTCTTGCCCGCCATGGGCCACATCTCCGGGTCGCGGGTGATGGTGCCCTCGGGGTAGAAGACCACGCACTCACCGTGCTCGATGGCGTCGACGGCGGTCCGGAAGGCGTCCATCGCGTCGGTGCTCTCGCGGTAGACGGGGATCTGCCCGGTCCGCCGGAACACCACGCCCACGAACGGGGCGCTGAAGAGGCCCGCCTTCGCCAGAAAGCGCGGCACCCGTCCGGTGTTGTACTGGTAGTGGGCGTAGGACAGGGGGTCCAGATACGAGTTGTGGTTCACCGCCGTGATGAATCCGCCCTCGGCCGGAATGTGTTCCATTCCCCGCCAGTCCCGTTTGAACAGAACCAGCAGCGGAGGTTTGGCGATGGCCGCTGCCAGGCGGTACCAGAAGCCGATTTTACGGCGGAACACTCGGATACCCTTCCTCGTGGACGACCGGGCCTTTGCCCGGTGGCCGGGGGTCAAGTGTCGCCCCAGGCACCTGGTCTGTCGAGGACACCGTACGCTCCGCGCACGGGCCCGGCCCGCCGTCCGGTCCGGCGCCGGGCCACAATGGGGCCCGATGCACATGGACGGAGAGCTGGACACCCCGACCGGCACCGGGAGCCGCGCCACGCCCCTGGCGGGCTGGTCCCTGGTGATCCCCCTGAAACCCCTCGTCCTGGCGAAGAGCAGGCTCGCGCCCACGGCGGGGGACTCCTTGAGACCCCGGCTGGCGCTGGCGTTTGCGCAGGACACCGTGGCCGCGGCGCTGGCCTGCCCCGCCGTTCGGGATGTGGCGGTCGTCACGGACGATCACACGGCGGGCGGGGCGCTCGCGGCGCTCGGGGCACGGATCGTGCCGGACGTCCCGGGCGGGGGGCTCAACGCGGCGCTGTCCCACGGCGTGCTGGCGGTCCGCCAGGGCCGGCCCGGCGCGGCGGTCGCCGCGCTCAACGCGGATCTGCCCGCGCTGCGGCCCCTGGAATTGGCCCGGGTACTCGCCTATGCGGGCGGATTTCCACGAGCTTTTCTCGCCGATGCGGCCGGTATCGGGACGACTTTGCTCTCCGCGGCCGGTGGAGTGGAATTGCGCCCGGGTTTCGGCGGCTCCTCGCGGAGCAGGCATTCGGCTTCCGGTGCGGTGGAAATTCCGCTTGACGGGGTGGATTCGGTGCGCCAGGACGTGGACACCGGAATCGACCTGGCGGCGGCTCTGGCCCTGGGGGTGGGGCCGTGCACGGCGGCCCGGCTGGAGCCGGGAATCCCCGTCGGGGACCACTGAGACACCGGATTCCGGCGGAATGTCCCGGGCTTCCACGGACCGGGACTCCTGCGGATCGGGACCCCTGCGGATCGGGACCCCCGCGGGCCCGCGGCTCCCATCGGCCCGGCCCTCTCTCGGACCCGGACCTGCGGCTCCCACGGACCGGACGGGCGCGCCCGGCAGGGCGGGAAGCCCTAAGCTGGCGGGCATGCAGGCGACCTCGTACACCTACGACCCCGAGACCCGCAGCGGGAGCGTGCTGCTCGACGACGGGACCCCCGTGGAGTTCGGCACGGCGGCCTTCGACGCCGGGGGGCTGCGGCTGCTCCGTCCCGGGCAGCGGGTGCGGATCGAGACGGAGGGCGCGGGCGCGGAGCTGCGGATCACCCTGGTGACCCTCCAGACCTTCTGACGGGCCCGCGCGGCCCCGGGCACGGCCCCGCCACGGCCGTTCCGGACCTCTCGACGGCTGTGCCGCATCCCCGGCGCCTCCCGCGTCCCCACAGGTCAGCGAGGCCGGACAAGGAACGGGAGAACGGGGGCGGGCGCGGGGAACACCGCGGGCCGGGCTCCCCGGAAGGAGCCCGGCCCGGCGCATGAGCGGCCCGGTGGTGGGTCCGCCTACCTCTTCCTGGCAGTCGCCGTCTTCTTGGCGGCGGTCTTGCGCGCCGTCGTCTTCTTGGCCGGGGCCTTCTTGGCGGTGGCCTTCTTCGCCGGGGCGGTCTTCTTCGCCACGGTCTTCTTCGCCGTCGTGGCCTTCTTCGCCGGTGCCGCCTTCTTGGCGGTGGTGGCCTTCTTGGCCGTGGTCGCCTTCTTGGCGGTGGTGGCCTTCTTCGCGGGAGCCGCCTTCTTGGCGGTCGTCGCCTTCTTCGCCACGGCCTTCTTCGCCGTCGTGGCCTTCTTGGCGGTGGTGGCCTTCTTGGCCGCGGCCTTCTTCACGGTCGCCGAAGCGCCGCCGGTCAGGCTGCCCTTGGGCGCCTTCTTCACCGAGACCTCACCGCCGCGCGGGAGCTTCTTCGCACCGCTGACCAGGTCCTTGAAGCCCTGGCCCGCGCGGAAGCGGGGCACGGAGGTCTTCTTGACCCGCACCCGCTCACCCGTCTGCGGGTTGCGGGCGTAACGGGCGGGACGCTCGACCTTCTCGAACGAGCCGAATCCGGTGACCGAGACCCGGTCCCCGGCGACCACCGCGCGGACGATCGCGTCCAGCACCGAGTCGACGGCGTCCGCGGCCTGCTGTCGGCCGCCGAGCTTGTCGGCAATCGCTTCTACTAGCTGCGCCTTGTTCACGTCTTCCCCTTCGGAGACATTGCCTGAACGAAACCGTCCAGGCTTTTTCGCACGTTAGGCAGATATATACCGCAAATCAAACACGAAACGGTCTAATCACCCTAGTGCCGCAACGAAGTCGACTACCGAAGTCGTCTTCGCGGGAGTTCAGGTGTCAGTCGCCTTCAGGGAATCGACCTTCGGAGAGGTCCTTCATCAAGCGGTCCAGACGCCGTGCGGCATCCGGGAGATCGTGCTTCGCCGCAGCCGTGATGACCAGCAGCTTCCGGGCGAGCGCCTTCCTTACGCCCTCCGGGACTTGCAGTTCGCGCACCAGGCGGTGCGCTTCCTTCAATCGGGTGGCGACAGTCGCATAGAGCTTGAGTTGACTGTCGCGTTCCATGCACCGATTGTGCCATCTGGGGCGAGTTGTCGCCCGGCGGGGTCTCAACAGACGACTGCGCCCCCCACCGGACGGTGGAGGGCACAGTCGGGGAAAGCCGCTGATCAGACCTGAAGTGTGCGCGGTTTGTGGGCCGGGCGGGCCCCTTCGTAAGCCGCGATGTCCGATTCGTGCTGGAGGGTGAGGGAGATGTCGTCCAGCCCGTTCAGCAGCCGCCAGCGGGCGTTCTCGTCCAGCTCGAAGGGGGCCGTGATCCCCTCGGCCCGGACCTCGCGGGCCTCCAGGTCGACGGTGATCTCGGCGGTGGGGTCGGCCTCGGTCAGCTCCCAGAGCCGGTCCACGGTCTCCTGCGGCAGAACGACGGTCAGCAGACCGTTCTTGAGCGAGTTGCCCCGGAAGATATCGGCGAACCGGGCCGAGATCACGGTCTTGAAGCCATAGTTCTGAAGCGCCCAGACGGCGTGCTCCCGGGAGGAGCCCGTACCGAAGTCGGGGCCCGCGACCAGCACCGTCGCGCCCTGTCGCTCCGGCCGGTTGAACACGAAGCCGGGGTCCTTGCGCCATGCCTCGAAGAGCCCGTCCTCGAAGCCGTCGCGGGTGACCTTCTTCAGCCAGTGGGCGGGGATGATCTGGTCGGTGTCGACGTTGCTGCGGCGCAGCGGGACGGCCCGGCCGGTGTGTGCGGTGAAAGCTTCCATGGCTGATCAGACTCCAGCGGGCGTACGGGCGGCGTCGGCGAGGTCGGCCGGGGAGGCCAGATGTCCGAGGACGGCGGTGGCGGCGGCGACCGGGGGCGAGACCAGGTGGGTGCGTCCGCCCTTGCCCTGGCGGCCCTCGAAGTTGCGGTTGGAGGTGGACGCGGAACGCTCGCCGGGAGCGAGTTGGTCGGGGTTCATGCCCAGACACATCGAGCAGCCCGCGTGCCGCCATTCGGCGCCGGCGGCGGTGAACACCTTGTCCAGGCCCTCGGCGACGGCCTGGAGGGAGACCCGGACGGAGCCGGGGACGACCAGCATCCGTACGCCGTCGGCGACTTTGCGGCCCTCCAGCACGGTGGCGGCCGAGCGCAGGTCCTCGATCCGGCCGTTGGTGCACGAGCCTACGAAGACGGTGTCCACGGTGATGTCCCGCAGCGGCTGCCCCGCGGCCAACCCCATGTACTCCAGGGCCTTTTCGGCGGCCAGGCGCTCCGAAGCGTCCTCGTACGAAGCCGGATCGGGGACGCTCGCGGAGAGCGGGGCGCCCTGGCCCGGGTTGGTGCCCCAGGTGACGAACGGGGAGAGCGCGGCGGCGTCGATGACCACCTCGGCGTCGAAGACGGCGTCGTCGTCGCTGCGCAGGGTCTTCCAGTACGCGACGGCGGCGTCCCACTCCTCGTCCCGGGGGGCGTGGTCGCGGTCCTTGAGGTAGGCGAAGGTGGTCTCGTCGGGGGCGATCATGCCCGCGCGTGCACCGGCCTCGATGGACATGTTGCAGATGGTCATCCGGGACTCCATCGAGAGCTTCTCGATGGCCGGGCCGCGGTACTCCAGGATGTAGCCCTGGCCGCCGCCGGTGCCGATCCTCGCGATGATCGCCAGGATGAGGTCCTTGGCGGTGACCCCGTCGGGCAGCTCGCCCTCGACGGTGATCGCCATGGTCCTGGGCCGGGCCAGCGGCAGCGTCTGGGTGGCCAGCACATGCTCCACCTGGGAGGTGCCGATGCCGAAGGCCAGCGCGCCGAAGGCGCCGTGGGTGGAGGTGTGCGAGTCGCCGCAGACCACGGTGGTGCCGGGCTGGGTCAGTCCGAGCTGGGGGCCCACGACATGGACGACCCCCTGCTCGACATCGCCCAGCGGGTGCAGCCGGACGCCGAACTCGGCGCAGTTCTTGCGCAGGGTCTCCAACTGGGCGCGGGAGACCGGGTCCGCGATCGGCTTGTCGATGTCGAGGGTGGGGGTGTTGTGGTCCTCGGTGGCGATGGTCAGGTCGAGCCGCCGCACGGTACGACCGCTCATCCGCAGGCCGTCGAACGCCTGGGGGCTGGTCACCTCGTGCAGCAGGTGCAGATCGATGTAGAGGAGGTCGGGCTCGCCTTCGGCGCGCCGGACGACATGGTCGTCCCAGACCTTCTCCGCGAGTGTCCTACCCATCGCTTTCCCTCCGGCCGGCCGCACTGCCGGCACATGTAGAGACCTGTGCGGGCCCTGGTGCAACGGCGCCGCCATTACAGACTGGCGGGTTCTCCGGAACTTTGAACTTGCGTTTCACACTGTGAGACGCAAGTATCGTTGCATGGACAACTCTAGCGGCGTCGGCGTACTCGACAAGGCGGCTCTGGTTCTGAGCGCACTGGAGTCCGGTCCGGCCACCCTCGCCGGGCTGGTCGCGGCCACCGGGCTCGCCCGCCCCACGGCCCATCGGCTGGCCGTGGCACTGGAACACCACCGGATGGTGGCGAGGGACATGCAGGGCCGGTTCATCCTCGGTCCCCGGCTGTCCGAGCTGGCCGCGGCGGCCGGTGAGGACCGGCTGCTGGCCACCGCCGGACCGGTCCTCACCCATCTGCGGGACGTGACGGGCGAGAGCGCGCAGCTCTATCGCCGCCAGGGGGACATGCGGATCTGTGTCGCGGCGGCGGAACGGCTGTCCGGACTGCGGGACACCGTCCCGGTGGGCTCCACGCTCACGATGAAGGCGGGCTCCTCCGCGCAGATCCTGATGGCCTGGGAGGAGCCCGAGCGGCTGCACCGGGGGCTCCAGGGGGCGCGTTTCACGGCGACGGCGCTGTCGGGCGTACGGCGGCGCGGCTGGGCCCAGTCGATCGGCGAGCGCGAGCCGGGCGTGGCCTCGGTCTCCGCTCCCGTACGGGGGCCCTCCAACCGCGTGGTGGCTGCCGTGTCGGTCTCCGGGCCGATCGAGCGGCTGACCCGCCACCCGGGCCGGATGCACGCCCAGGCGGTCATCGACTCGGCCGCCCGGCTGTCGGAGGCGCTGCGCCGCAGCGGCGGCTGAGCCTCCCGGCCCCGACGGCCGCCCCGCGCATCACCGTCAGGCGCCGTCCCACCCTCGCTGAGCTGCGGAGACGGGACGGCGCCGACCCGAGATCCCCGGCTTTCGCGGCCCCTGGCCGCAGA
This sequence comes from Streptomyces clavuligerus, assembly GCF_005519465.1. Taxonomy (NCBI): domain Bacteria; kingdom Bacillati; phylum Actinomycetota; class Actinomycetes; order Kitasatosporales; family Streptomycetaceae; genus Streptomyces; species Streptomyces clavuligerus. Next base: position 1,523,089 of record NZ_CP027858.1, read on the forward strand.
CAACGGAAAGCCCCTCCGCGATGATCGCGAAGGGGCTTTCCCTCTGTACCCCCGACCGGATTCGAACCGGCGCTACCGCCTTGAGAGGGCGGCGTGCTAGGCCGCTACACAACGGGGGCAAGTCTATGAGATCCAAGGATCTGCTGGCCTACCTGGACTCGAACCAAGACTAACTGAACCAGAATCAGTCGTGCTGCCAATTACACCATAGGCCATGGTGGTTCAGACCGTACCCCCGACCGGATTCGAACCGGCGCTACCGCCTTGAGAGGGCGGCGTGCTAGGCCGCTACACAACGGGGGCCCTAGCGATCCCGACCCGGTGTGATCCGGGTCACTGTCACCGTGCGGTCACCAGGAGCGACCTGATGATCAACGGGATGGATCTGTACCCCCGACCGGATTCGAACCGGCGCTACTGCCTTGAGAGGGCAGCGTGCTAGGCCGCTACACAACGGGGGCTTTGCAGATGAGCTCTGCGAGCTGGCCTACCTGGACTCGAACCAAGACTAACTGAACCAGAATCAGTCGTGCTGCCAATTACACCATAGGCCACCAAGGCGCAACCCCCTTACGGGGGCCTTGCTCGGTTTACGCTGTCCGTTCCGGCTTTTTGCCTTCCCGGGCGGCGCAGAAAGAACATTACCCGAAGGTGTCCGGCGCTCCAAAACGGGTATCCCCCCGCAGCAGCGCGGGGAGCTGGTCGAGGCCCGTGATCCGGGTCAGTTCGGGTCGGCCGCCCCGGCCCGGGCGGTCGAGCCAGATGCCCAGGAGCCCCGCTTCACCGGCCCCCCGGGCGTCGATGTCGGGCTCGTCGCCGACGTACGCCACCTGCTCCGGCGGGAGTCCCAGCGAGCGGCAGGCGGCGTGGAACGCCTCCGGGTCCGGCTTGGAGCTGCCCAGCTCCACGGCGCAGACGACGGTCTCGAAGCGGTCGGCCACCCCGAGGGCGGCCAGCCTCGGCCGCTGGACCTCCAGGGTGGAGTTGGAGAGCACGGCGTGCCGGTATCCCCCGAGGGCGTCCAGGGCCGGTACGACGTCCGGGAAGAGGCTCCAGGCGGTCCTGAAGTGGACGAGGTAGCGGGCGAACCAGTCGTCCGCCTCCGGGTCGCTCAGGGCCGTGCCGGTGAACGCCCGTACCCGGTCGCGGCGCTGTCCCGGGAAGTCCACCTCCCCGGCGGAGAGCCGGGCCCAGTGGATCGCGGTCAGCTCCTTCCAACGGGCGAGGGCCTGGGCGACGGAGGTGAATCCGCCGGCCAGGCCCTCGGTGCGCAGATGCCGTTCCATGCCCAGATGGTCGGCGCGTCCGTAGTCGAAGATCGTGTCGTCGATGTCCCAGAGGACCGCGCGGATCGTCATGATCCTCACAGTAACCGGGAACGGCGCGGCCCGTCCCGGTCCCGGCCGCCCGGATCGGGGCGTTCGGGACCGGGACGGGCCGGGGTGCGGCTCGGTCCGCGCCGGGTCAGACGGCGAGCTTCGCGAGCGCGGCGTCGATCCGGGCGAGGGTCCGCTCCCGGCCCAGGATCTCCAGCGACTCGAAGAGCGGCAGGCCCACCGTGCGGCCGGTGACCGCGACCCGCACCGGGGCCTGGGCCTTGCCCAGCTTGAGGCCATGGGCCTCGCCCGCCGCGAGGACGGCCTCCTTGAGGGAGTCCGCGGAGCTCCAGTCCGCCGCCGCCAGCTTCTCCCGGGCGGTGACCAGCAGGGCGTCCGAACCCTCCTTCATCGCCTTCGCCCAGGACGCCTCGTCCTCGACGGGCGTCTCACGGAAGAGGAAGTCGACGTTGGCCGTGATGTCGGAGAGCACCGTGAGCCGGGTCTGGGCGTAGGGGGCGATGGCCTCCCAGGCGGCCCGGTCGAAGTCCGCGGGCTCCCAGGTGGCGAACGGGGCGGTGAGCCAGGGCTCGCAGGCGGCGGCGAACGCCTTCACGTCCAGCCGGCGGATGTGGTCGGCGTTGATCGCCTCGGCCTTCTTGAGGTCGAAGCGGGCCGGGTTGGCGTTGACGTCCGCGATGTCGAACTTCTCGACCAACTCGGCGACCGAGAACACGTCCTGGTCGGCGGAGAAGGACCAGCCGAGGAGGGAGAGGTAGTTGAGCAGGCCCTCGGGGAGGAAGCCGCGCTCGCGGTAGAGGTTGAGCGAAGCCTGCGGGTCGCGCTTGGAGAGCTTCTTGTTCCCCTCGCCCATGACGTACGGCAGATGGCCGAAGGCGGGGATCTCCTGGGCCACGCCCAGCTCGATCAGCGCCTTGTAGAGCGCGATCTGCCGGGGGGTGGAGGAGAGCAGGTCCTCGCCGCGCAGCACATGGGTGATCTCCATGAGCGCGTCGTCGACCGGGTTCACCAGGGTGTAGAGCGGGGCGCCGTTGGCGCGGACGATGCCGTAGTCCGGCACGTTCTCCGGGGTGAAGGTCAGCTCGCCGCGGACCAGGTCGGTGAAGGTGATCGGCTCGTCGGGCATCCGGAAGCGGACGATCGACACCCGGCCCTCGGCCTCGTAGGCGGCCTTCTCCGTCTCGGTCAGGTCCCGGCAGTGTCCGTCGTAGCCGGACGGGCGGCCCTCGCGGCGGGCCAGCTCGCGGCGCTCGTCCAGCTCCTCCGCGGTGCAGTAGCAGGGGTAGGCGTAGCCGCCCTCCAGCAGCCTCTTCGCGATGTCCGCGTAGAGGTCCATGCGCTGCGACTGCCGGTAGGGGGCGTGGGGGCCGCCGATCTCGGGGCCCTCGTCCCAGTCCAGGCCGAGCCAGCGCATCGAGTCCAGGAGCTGCTGGTACGACTCCTCGGAGTCGCGCGCCGCGTCGGTGTCCTCGATGCGGAAGACCATGGTGCCGCCGTGGTGCCGGGCGAAGGCCCAGTTGAACAGGGCGGTGCGGACCAGACCCACATGGGGGTTGCCGGTCGGCGAGGGACAGAAACGTACGCGGACGGTCGCGTTAGCCACGCTTGATCACCTTGTTGGTGAGAGTGCCGATGCCTTGGACGGTGACGGCGACCTCGTCGCCGACGGAGAGGGGACCGACTCCGGCGGGGGTGCCCGTGAGGATCACGTCGCCCGGGAGCAGGGTCATCGCCTCGGAGATGTTGACGATCAGCTCCTCGATGGAGTGGATCATCTCGCTGGTCCGGCCGAGCTGTCGCTGCTCGCCGTTGACCGTGCACTGGATGGCGAGGTCGGACGGATCGAGGTCCGTCTCCACCCAGGGACCCAGCGGGCAGGAGGTGTCGAAGCCCTTGGCCCGGGCCCACTGCTTCTCGCGGCGCTGCACATCGCGGGCGGTCACGTCGTTGGCGCAGGTGTAGCCGAGGATGACGTCCTTGACGCGCTCGCGCGGGACCTCCCGGCACATCCGGCCGATGACCACGGCCAGCTCGGCCTCGTGGTGCAGCTCCTGGGAGAAGGAGGGGTAGGCGATGGCGTCGCCGGGGCCGATGACCGACGTGGACGGCTTGAAGAAGGCGAAGGGGGCGTCGGGGACCTCGTGGCCCAGCTCCGCCGCGTGCTCCGCGTAATTCCGGCCGAACGCGACGACCTTGTTCGGGAGCACGGGAGGCAGCAGCCTGACCTTGCTCAGCGGAACCTTCGTACCGGAGAGTTCGAAGTCCGCGAACGGAATGCCCTTGATGATGTCGAGGACGAGCCCGTCCGGGCCCTCGCCCTCGACCGCGCCGAAGGCGACATTGCCGTCGATGGAGAACCTGGCGATGCGCACGGGATGCGGATGCCCCTCTACTACTGCTGACGCTGCTGGAGTCTGACGCTCCAGGCTAACGCGGCCGGGCCCGCCCTCCCGTGCGCGCCGCAGCGCCTCAGCCCTGGACGGGGGCGACCATCAGCACGGTGCGGCGGGGGTTGGCGGTCTGCGTCGGCAGCTCGGCCGCGTGCTCGGGGCGCTCCGGCGCCGGGAACGACTCGCCCTTCGCCAGATGGGCGAGCGTGGTGCGCCGGGGATTCGCTATGTTGCGGAGCGTCATCGTTGACTTCATCGGCTGCTTTCCGACCCTTGGTGTGGGGCCGTTCGGTGAACGGCGATCGACAGAAAGTCGTACATGTAAAGCGCCAGGCTAAACATCGGATTCCCCGCGAATGTGGGGAGAGACGGTGAGATCCATGTGAGTTTGCTCACCACTTGCCCGGCAATTCGGTCATTTCAGACCGGATGCGAGAGGGTCAGAAACGGACATTGGTAGCTGAAGCTGCCATTCCGCTCCCGATCATGGCGACTGGGGCACCCTTCACGCCTCACGAAATCGCAGGGAAATGCCCCTTTCATCCCCCCACTTCCTCTACGAACTGTGACATGTGCATCACTTTGCGTCATGGAATGGGGGACGGCCCCCGCCGCTCTTGTTGGAGATCCGGGGCTGTGCTGGAATTCCCGCACCGCCGCGGTTATCAAGGCCGGCGCGCAGGAAGGCGCAACGCAGCGCCGAGCGGCGGCGGGAAAGGGGGAGAGCGCCGGTCACTCACGACCACCACCGGGGCGCTTGCCGCGCCTCACCGACGCCGACAACAGTTCTGCCGCGGATCGCGGTGGGACGCCTGGTCAAGAGGTTGCGACGCTAGTGCAGGGACGTTTCAAGAGGGATGGCGCGGGATCTCCCCCGACCCGCCAGAGCCGAGGGGAAGCTGTAGCGGGACAGGAGCCGCGCGGCGGGACCGACCGCGGCCCCTCTCCCCAGCACACCCGGAACCAGGGACCGGCCGGGCCGGGCGCCGACGGCGGTGACCGCGGCGCCCGTTCCGGGCCCGCCCCGCTTCCCGGAGGCCCCCGCTCCGCAGCCGCGCGCGCGGGTGTCACGGTGCCCGGGATGGCCGGACCGCCGCCCGGACCGGGGGTGCCCGGTGGACCGGGCGGACCCGGCGGCGCGGGTGGCCCCGGCGGACCCGGCGGCGGACCCGTCCCGGCGGGCGACAACTCCCCCAGCGCTCCCAAGGGCACGGGCCCGGTCGACACCGGTTCCCGGCTCGCCCTGCGCAACTGGCGCATCAGTACCCGTCTCATCTCCCTGCTGACCCTCCCCGTTGTCGCGGCGACCGCCCTGGGCGGGCTGCGGATCAACGAGTCCATGGAGCGCATGGAGCAGCTCGACCACATGCAGCTGCTCACCGACATGACCCAGGAGGCGACCAAGCTCGCCGTCGCCCTCCAGGAGGAGCGCGACGAGACGGCCGGTCCGCTCTCCAACAAGGTCAAGAAGACCGACTTCAAGATCACCGAGCCGCGCGAGTCCACCGACCGCGCCCGCAAGAGCTTCCTGGAGACCACCCGCGACATCCCCAACACCGGGGACAACGACGCGCTGGAGAGCATCCGGGCCAACGCCAACCAGATCGCCCGCCAGCTCGCCGAGCTGAACACGCTGCGGAAGAACGCCTACGCGGACAATCTGCCGAAGTCGCTCACGGTCGAGAAGTACCACCGGCTCATCCAGTCGCTGCTCGGCCTCTCCCAGGACATGGCGCAGGCCACCTCCAACCCGGAGATGATCAAGCGCACCCGGGCGCTGGCGGCGTTCTCCTCCGCCAAGGAGTACGCGTCCATGCAGCGCGGGATCATCGCCGCCGCGCTGCCCGGCGGCGCGGGCGCCGAGGGCCCCGGTCTCAGCGACACCGACCGCGAGTACGGCGAGGCCGCCCTCCAGAACGGCGAGGACGAGCTGGAGCAGTTCGAGCAGATCTACGCCGCCTCCGGCGGGGACCCGCAGGATCTGACCGAGCAGCTCGACAACGGCAACCCGATCATCGGCGAGGCCCAGGAGTACGCCCAGCGGGTGCTGAGCCGGGCCGACGCGCTGGAGGACCGGCAGCAGCGCTCGTACCTCGACTGGATCGACGACTACGGCGTCCGCATCGAGGCCATGAAGCAGATCGAGACCACGCTTCTCGGCGAGATGGAGACCAAGGCGCGCCAGCTCCGCGAGGAGTCCCAGCGCGAGGCCATCATCAACGGCGCGCTGATCGTCGTCGTCCTCGGTGTCTCGCTCGTCGGCGCCTTCGTCGTGGCCCGCTCCATGATCCGCTCGCTGCGGCGGCTCCAGGACACGGCCACGAAGGTCGCCCAGGAGCGGCTGCCCGAGCTGGTCAAGCAGCTCTCCGAGTCCGACCCGCAGGACGTGGACACCTCCGTCGAGTCCGTCGGCGTCCACTCCCGCGACGAGATCGGCAAGGTGGCCGCGGCCTTCGACGACGTGCACCGCGAGGCGGTCCGCCTCGCCGCCGAGCAGGCGCTGCTGCGGGGCAACGTCAACGCGATGTTCACCAACCTCTCCCGGCGCTCCCAGGGCCTCATCCAGCGCCAGCTCTCGCTCATCTCCGAGCTGGAGTCCCGCGAGGCCGACCCGGACCAGCTCTCCTCGCTCTTCAAGCTGGACCACCTCGCGACCCGTATGCGCCGTAACGGTGAGAACCTCCTCGTCCTCGCGGGCGAGGAGCCCGGCCGCCGCTGGACCCGCCCGGTCCCGCTGGTCGACGTGCTCCGCGCCGCCGCGTCCGAGGTGGAGCAGTACGAGCGGATCGAACTGGCCGCCGTCCCCGCGACCCAGGTCGCCGGGCGCGTGGTCAACGACCTCGTGCACCTCCTCGCCGAGCTGCTGGAGAACGCCACCTCGTTCTCCTCCCCCCAGACCAAGGTCAAGGTCACCGGTCACGCCCTCCCCGACGGGCGGGTGCTGGTCGAGATCCACGACACCGGTATCGGCCTCTCCCCCGAGGACCTCGCCGCGATCAACGAGCGGCTGGCCTCGCCGCCCACCGTGGACGTCTCCGTCTCCCGCCGCATGGGCCTCTTCGTGGTCGGTCGGCTGTCGCTGCGTCACGGCATCCGGATTCAGCTCCGTCCCTCCGACTCGGGCGGTACGACCGCGCTGGTCATGCTCCCCGTCGACCTGGCACAGGGCGGCCGGAAGGCGCCCGGCGCCCCCGGCGCCGGTGTGCCCGGCGGGATGCCCCCGGGCGGACCCGGCGGCGGTCTCGGCGGTCCCGGCGGTCTCGGTGGTGGACCCGGCGGCCCCGGTGGTCCCGGCGCGCCCGTCGCGGGCGGTCCGCAGCGCGGCCAGGTCGGCGCCGGACCGGGCGGACCGGGCGGGCGCACCGCGCTGCCGAGCCGGGACGGCGGTCCCGGCCAGGGCCGTCAGGGCACCGGCCTCGCCGGCGCCTTCGGCAACCGTCCCCCGAAGAACGGCTCCGGCCGGGGCACCGGTCCGCAGCAGGGCGGCCCCGGCGGCCCGAACGCGGGCGACCGCGGACGGCAGCTCCCCACCCCCGCGGCGGGCGGGCCGCGCCCCGAGCTGCCCGGCGGCCCCGGTGCTCCGCAGCGCGGACCGAACCAGGCCCCCGGCCCGTTCGGCGGCCCGGCGGCCGACGCGCCGCGCGGCCATGAGGAGAACGGCGGCCTGCGCGGCCCCGGCGGCTCCCCGCAGCAGGGCGGGCCCGGCGGTCCGTTCGTCCGTCCCGATGTCTTCGGCTCCCCGCAGCAGGGCCCGGTCGGCGGTCGGGCGGGCGGCAACCCACCCGGTGGCCCCTTCGCGTCCCGGAACCCCGGTGCGGAGCAGGACCCGACCGCGACCGCCCCGATGCCCCGGATCGACCCCGGGGCGCCGCGCCCCGCGGGCATGGGCCAGGACCCGGCGGCCACCGGGCAGTTCCCGCGCGCCGACTTCCAGGACCCGGCGTCCGGCAACCTCCCCCGCCCCGGCTACCAGGACCAGAACTCCGGACAGCTCCCCCAGCCCGGCTACCAGGACCCGGCCACCACCGGCTCCTACACCCGGCCCGACTTCCCGGGGCAGGACACCGGACAGAACAGCCTCCCCGGCTACCCCGGCCAGACGGACACCGGACAGTTCCCGCGCCCCGACTTCCAGGACCCGGCGTCCGGCAACCTCCCCCGCCCCGGCTACCAGGACCAGAACTCCGGACAGCTCCCCCAGCCCGGCTACCAGGACCCGGCCACCACCGGCTCCTACACCCGGCCCGGCTACCCGGGGCAGGACACCGGACAGAACAGCCTCCCCGGCTACCCCGGCCAGACGGACACCGGACAGTTCCCGCGCCCCGACCTCGGGGCCCCGCAGCCGCCCGCGCCGGGCCAGGCGCCCGCTCCGCGCGGCTTCGAGCAGCCGGGGAACGCCCTGGACGGCCACCGGCCGGCCGCGCTGCCGGACCGGCCGCAGCCCGAAGCGCTGCCGCCCGCGCCCCCCGGCCCGGTCGACGGCCGTACCCCGCTGTACGACACCCTGGAGACGGACTGGTTCCGCTCGCAGGAGCAGGGCTCCGGCGCCTCCGGCCAGGACGTCCACGCCGAGCGGCCCGTCCAGCAGGACCAGCCGGAGGCCGGCTGGCACGACTCCCCCAACGACGAGCTGGGACGGCAGGCGGAACGTGCCCGCAAGCCCTCCTCCGGCGGCGTCACCACCTCAGGTCTTCCTCGCCGGGTACCGCGCGCCAACCTGGTCGCGGGCACGGCTCAGGAGCAGAGCGCTCACAGCGGCCCCCAGGTCTCGCGAGCGCCGGACGACGTGCGCGGCCGGCTCACCAACCTCCGCCGTGGCATTCAGCAGGGCCGTCAGCAGAACAGCTCGACGACCGACAGCTTCAACCTCGGCCCCACACACCCGCAGGAGCGTTAGTTGAGCCCGATGAGCCAGGCGGCGCAGAATCTGAACTGGTTGATCACCAACTTCGTGGACAACACCCCCGGGGTGTCCCACACGGTGGTGGTCTCCGCCGACGGACTCCTGCTGGCGATGTCCGAAGGATTCCCGCGCGACCGTGCCGACCAGCTCGCGGCCGTCGCCTCCGGACTGACCTCGCTGACCGCGGGGGCCTCCCGCATCTTCGAGGGCGGCCCGGTGAGCCAGACGGTCGTGGAGATGGAGCGCGGCTTCCTCTTCCTGATGTCCATCTCGGACGGGTCCTCGCTGGCCGTCCTCGCCCACCCCGAGTGCGACATCGGCCTCGTGGGCTACGAGATGGCTCTTCTGGTCGACCGCACGGGCGGGGTGCTCACCCCCGACCTCCGCGCCGAGCTTCAGGGAAGTCTGCTGCATTGACCGCCGCACCCGATACCGCCCATTCATCCAGATAGCGCGCCTCGCGCCGTCACCGTCAGGTCGCCCGATCGGCCCCCACCGGCCCGTTCCGACGGCACGTCGACCACCTGCTGTCCCGCCCGGAGGACTCATGACCCCGCCAACCGCCTCTCACGATCCGTACGGTGCTCAAAGCGACTACGGCTTCGAGGGTGACCAGCCGCTGGTGCGTCCGTACGCCATGACCGGCGGCCGGACCCGGCCCCGCTACCAGCTCGCCATCGAGGCGCTGGTCAGCACCACGGCCGACCCCGCGCTGCTCGCCGGGCTGCTCCCCGAGCACCAGCGGATCTGCCATCTGTGCCGTGAGGTCAAGTCGGTGGCGGAGGTGTCGGCGCTGCTGTCGATGCCGCTCGGCGTGGCCCGCATCCTCGTCGCCGACCTGGCGGAGGCGGGCATGGTGGCGATCCACCAGCCGGGCAACGGAGATGCCGGCGGCACGCCGGATGTGACACTGCTCGAAAGGGTGCTCAGTGGACTTCGGAAGCTCTAGCGGCGACGCCGGAGGGCAGAGCCGGTCGACGACCAGCGCGAAAATCGTGGTGGCGGGCGGCTTCGGCGTGGGCAAGACCACGTTCGTCGGCGCCGTCTCGGAGATCAACCCGCTGCGCACCGAGGCCGTCATGACATCGGCCTCCGCCGGCATCGACGACCTCACCCACACCGGAGACAAGACCACCACCACCGTGGCCATGGACTTCGGACGCATCACCCTCGACCAGGACCTCATCCTCTACCTCTTCGGCACCCCCGGACAGGACCGCTTCTGGTTCATGTGGGACGACCTCGTCCGCGGCGCCATCGGCGCCGTCGTCCTCGTCGACACCCGCCGCCTCGCCGACTGCTTCCCCGCCGTCGACTACTTCGAAAACAGCGGCCTCCCCTTCGTCATCGCCCTCAACGGCTTCGACGGACACCAGCCCTACAGCCCCGAAGAAGTCCGCGAAGCCCTCCAGATCGGCCCCGACACCCCCATCATCACCACCGACGCACGCCACCGCGCCGACGCCAAAAGCGCCCTCATCACCCTCGTCGAACACGCCCTCATGGCCCGGCTCAAGTAGACATGGGTATACGGAAGTTGTCGTAGTGGCCCAGAAGCCACCGATGGGCGGACTGTGTCCTTTGACACGGTCCGCCCCCGTGTTCATAACATTTCGACAGAGAATTACCCGGGATCGACCACCCGGCGCATCCACTCGGTGCCGCTGTGCTCACATACCCCTTGCCTTTTGAAGCATCTCGCTCTTTATGCCCGTTTTATCTGGCGGCGTGATCACTCGGAATGGCTGGTTCCAACTGTTTGGAGCCCACCCGCTCCACATGCTGAAATTCGACGGACTTCTGAGTAGTACGGCTCTGAACAGAACAACGGCACATCAACCCGGTGCCGGCGCCGAGAGGTTTTGGTCGAGTGAGGCGAAGCAAGAACAGCTCCGCGGAGCAACAGGCGCGGGGCAACTTCACCCCGCCCCAGCGCGCGGTCGCTGAGCCCGTCGACGTGCCCGCGGCCGATCCTCCCGCCGCCTCCGGCGGCCTCGCCGCCCGGCTCGCCCCGCGCAACTGGCGGGTGCCCACCCGGCTGAACGCGATCCTCCTCCTCCCCGTCCTGGTCGGACTGGTGATGGGCGGGCTCCAGGTGAAGTCGTCCATCGACACCTGGGGCGAGGCCCAGGACGCCGAGCGGACCGCGCGCGTGGTGCGCGCCGCCGCCCAGTACGGCGCCGCCCTCCTCAACGAGCGCGACCTCACCGCGCGACCGCTCCTCACCGCCACCACACCCGAGGAACGCCGCTCGGACGAGGTGAAGCGGGCCTACGCGGCGACGGACGCCGCGAAAGCCGCGTTCGACAGGACCGTCAAGGACATGCCGTCCGGACAGGGGCTCGAGCGGCGGCTGACGCTTTTCCGCAGTGAGGAGCCGCGGCTCAAGGAGCTGCGCGAGGCCGCCTACACCACCAGCCTCGACCCGGTCCGCACCGAAGAGGGCTATGTCCAGGTGCAGCACTCCCTCATGGAGTTCGGGAACGAGCTGGGGCTCGGCACCGGAAATGTGACGAGTTACGGGCGCATGGTCTACGCCATTCAGCTCGCCAAGGCCGCCGAATCCCTTCAGCGTTCCATTGGTATGCACCTGCTGGTGCGTCCGAGTGACAAGCCGGACGTCTTCCAGAAGCAGACCATCGCCTTCAATTCCTACAACTACCTGGAACAGATCGCGATCGCCGAGTTCGCCTCCGGCGGCACCCAGGCGGATGTGGACCGGCTCCAGTCGGTCATGAACGTGCGGGCCGCCGAGGACGAGAAGAAGCTCCAGGAGACCGGGGCGAACCCGCCCAAGGAGAACGAGTCCGTCTTCACCGGCATGGCCCGCCGCATCGGCACCGGCACCGCGCCGAAGGACCTGGCCAAGCAGGACATCACCCCCGAGACCTGGATGGCGGTGGCCACCAACAGGTTCGAGGGGTACCGGCAGGTCGAGCAGGAGCTGATGGACGGGGCCGTGCGGGAGGCGTCCGCCATCGCGTCCGACGCCCGCCGGGACGCCTTCGTCAACGGCGCGATCACCGTGGTCGCCCTGCTGGTGGCCTTTGTTCTGGGCGGGGCCGCGGCCCGTCAGATGAGCCGCTCGATGCAGCGGCTGCGCACCGCCGCCTTCGGTGTCGCCGAGCAGCGGCTGCCGATGCTGGTCGACCAGCTCTCCCGGACCGAGCCCGGCCGGGTCGACACCCGGGTGGAACCGATCCCGATCGACAGCCGGGACGAGATCGGCGAGGTCGCCCGCGCCTTCGACCAGGTCCACCGGGAGGCCGTCCGGCTCGCCGCCGAGCAGGCGATGCTGCGGGGCAACGTCAACGCGATCTTCACCAATCTCTCCCGGCGCAACCAGTCGCTGATCGAGGGCCAGCTCACGCTGATCACCGAGCTGGAGAACAGCGAGGCCGACCCGGACCAGCTCGCCTCCCTCTTCCGGCTGGACCACCTCGCCACCCGGATGCGCCGCAACGGCGAGAACCTGCTCATCCTCGCGGGTGAGGACCCCGGCAGCCGCTGGGACCAGCCCATCCCGCTGGTGGACGTGCTCCGCGCGGCCTCCTCCGAGGTGGAGTCGTACGAGCGGATCGAGCTGTCCGGCGTCCCCGAGACCGATATCCACGGCCGCGCGGTCACCGACCTCGTCCATCTGCTGGCGGAGCTGCTGGAGAACGCCACCACGTTCTCCTCGCCGCAGACCAAGGTGCGGGTGACGGCCACCCGGCTGCCCGACGGCCGGGTGATGGTCGAGATCCATGACAAGGGCATCGGTCTGACCCCCGAGGACTTCGCCGACATCAACCACAAGCTGGCCAACCCGCCGGTGGTGGACGCGGCCGTCTCCCAGCGCATGGGGCTCTTCGTGGTCGGCCGGCTGGCCGACCGGCACGGGATCCGGGTCCAGCTCCGCCCCTCGGGCGAGCAGGCGGGCACGACCTCGCTGGTCATGCTCCCCGAGCCGATCACCCGCGGGGGCGGCGGCGAGGGGCAGGCCGACGGCGGCCTCAGCGACTTCACCGTGTCGCAGATCATCCCGGAGCAGGAGTCCTTCAGCGCGGGTCCGGTACGGACCGCCGCCGAACTGGGCTTCGACGACTCCCGCTACGAGGCCCATCAGGGATCACCCCGGCCCGGCGCCGTCAACCGCTCGTTGAAGCGCGGTGAGCGACGTGCGGCACTGGAGGCGCAGACGCACCACGGCGCGCGCCCCGGGCCCGCCCCGCAGGGCCCCGCGGGCCAGGGCGGGCAGGGCGGCCCCGGCGGGCAGGACACCCAGGGCTTCCCGAGCGTCGGGAGCGGCCAGGGTGTCCCGAGTGGTCAGAGTGTCCAGAGCGGCCCGGGTGCCCCGGGATACGGGCAGCCCGGTCAGGGCGCCCCGTTCGGCGAGCAGTTCCCCGCCGGGCAGGGCTTCCCCGGCCCGAGTGGGCAGCAGCCGTACCCCGGCCCTCAGGGCGGGTACGCGCAGGGCCCGGCGCACCCCGGTGCCGACGCGTACACCGCGCACACGGCGGCCGACGGGTACACGGGGTATCCGACGGGTCCCGAGGGCCGGGCGCCGTTCGGTCCTGCCGGTGCCGGTGTCCTGCCCGCGGGCCCGTCCGCCGCTGTGGGGCTGCCCGGTACGGACGGCTATACGGAGGATTCGTTCCAGGCCGTGCAGCCGGGCGGATCGCCCTATGGGGATGCCTATGTCCACCAGCCCCACCAGGGGGACTGGACGGAGCAGACCTCCTATCCCAGTGCGTTTGAGCCGATTTTCCAGCCAGAACCGGAGGCCGCTCCTACCCACCTGGACGGTCCCGGGAACGGTCCCGAGCGCGTAGGCTTCGACCGTCCGGGTCAGTCCCCGGGCAGCGGTCACGAGCTGACCGGGGCCGGTCTGCCGCGCCGTGGCTCCCCCAAGGCGCCGCAGCAGCCCCGGGAGCAGTGGCGGCAGCCCGTGGAGGAAGCCCCGCGGAGCGATCGGTCCGAGGCGCTGGGCGACACGCGGAGCTCCGCCGAGTCCTCGGCCGAGCGCGCTGCCAACGACGAGCGCTGGCAGCGGGCGGAGAAGCTCCGTGAGCCGAAGGCAGGCGGGGTGACCTCGTCCGGGCTGCCGCGGCGGGTGCCCAAGGCCAACCTCATCGAGGGCGCCGCGGAGCAGACCGCGCAGCGGGGCCCTCAGGTCTCCCGCGCTCCGGAGGACGTACGCGGCAGACTGAGCAATCTCCGCCGCGGCGTCCAGCGGGGACGCAGTGCGGGAGTGGACACGAACGGACCGGGTTTCGACCCGGGTAGCACCTACAACCAGGAGCGTTAGTGTGAGCCCGATGAGCCAGGCAGCGCAGAATCTGAACTGGTTGATCACCAACTTCGTGGACAACACCCCCGGGGTGTCCCACACGGTGGTGGTCTCCGCCGACGGACTCCTGCTGGCGATGTCCGAAGGATTCCCGCGCGACCGTGCCGACCAGCTCGCGGCCGTCGCCTCCGGACTGACCTCGCTGACCGCGGGGGCCTCCCGCATCTTCGAGGGCGGGGCCGTCAACCAGACGGTCGTGGAGATGGAGCGCGGCTTCCTCTTCATCATGTCCATCTCGGACGGGTCCTCACTGGCCGTCCTCGCCCACCCGGAGGCCGACATCGGCCTGGTCGGCTATGAGATGGCCCTCCTGGTGGACCGTGCCGGAAATGTCCTGACTCCCGACCTCCGCGCGGAACTTCAGGGGAGTCTTCTCAACTAACCGGCAGACAGTGCGTTTCACGCCACCGCACCATAGGGTGCGGTGGCGCGGCTCCACAGGTACGGGAACCGGCTACTCGCGATCGGAGGAGGAAACGTGGCAACACCCCCGGGCGGACGCCCCTACGACGGCGATGCTCACCGGACGGCCGAGGAGCGATCCCGCCACCGCTACGGATTCACTCCGGCACCGGAGGGACAGGGCATGGGACCGGGCCACGGCCAGGGTCAGGGGCAGTTCCCGGGCCACGGCCAGGGGCAGCCCCAGGGCGGCGGCCTTCCCCCGTACCCCGGGCAGCCGCACCAGCCGTATGCCTCACCGTATGAGCAACGGCCCTATGAACGGCCCTACCAGCAGCGGCAGCAGCGGGCAGCCCCGGAGCCGCCGCCGCAGAACACACACAATCCGCTGGTGCGTCCGTACGCCATGACCGGCGGCCGGACCCGGCCCCGCTACCAGCTCGCCATCGAGGCGCTGGTCAGCACCACGGCCGATCCGTCGAGCCTGCACGGGCAACTGCCCGAGCACCAGCGGATCTGCCGGCTGTGCATCGAAATCAAGTCGGTCGCCGAGATCTCGGCGCTGCTCCATATCCCCCTCGGCGTGGCCCGAATCCTCGTCGCCGACCTGGCGGAGGCGGGCCTCGTCGCCATCCACCAGCCGGGCGGCGACGAGGCCGCCGGTGGTCAGCCAGATGTGACACTGCTCGAAAGGGTGCTCAGTGGACTTCGCAAGCTCTAGCGGCGGTGCTGCCCGCTCAACCACCAGCGCGAAAATCGTGGTGGCGGGCGGCTTCGGCGTGGGCAAGACCACGTTCGTCGGCGCCGTCTCGGAGATCAACCCGCTGCGCACCGAGGCCGTCATGACATCGGCCTCCGCCGGCATCGACGACCTCACCCACACCGGAGACAAGACCACCACCACCGTGGCCATGGACTTCGGACGCATCACCCTCGACCAGGACCTCATCCTCTACCTCTTCGGCACCCCCGGACAGGACCGCTTCTGGTTCATGTGGGACGACCTCGTCCGCGGCGCCATCGGCGCCGTCGTCCTCGTCGACACCCGCCGCCTCGCCGACTGCTTCCCCGCCGTCGACTACTTCGAAAACAGCGGCCTCCCCTTCGTCATCGCCCTCAACGGCTTCGACGGACACCAGCCCTACAGCCCCGAAGAAGTCCGCGAAGCCCTCCAGATCGGCCCCGACACCCCCATCATCACCACCGACGCACGCCACCGCGCCGACGCCAAAAGCGCCCTCATCACCCTCGTCGAACACGCCCTCATGGCCCGGCTGCGCTAGCCGAATCGGTACATCGGCACAGACCGGCGAGAACACACCGGCGAGAAGGCCCCCCGAGCCGTACGGGCGCGGGGGGCCTTCCGTGTGCGGCGGCTCGTACGGGCGGTGGCCGGATCGGGCCGTCGGCCGCGGTGGTCCCAGGACGCCGAAGGGCCCGTGGCACGGTGGGTGCCACGGGCCCTTCGGCGCACGCTCGGTGCGCGGCGGGTCAGCCCTGCCAGCTGTGGGAGGGCTGGAAGCCGCGCTGCCGCTCCAGCCGGCGCCAGCCGGCGGCGGAGGGGGTGACCTGGTCCGGCTCGCCGGGCTTGGCCGCGGCGCGGGCCAGCAGGACCGCGGTGATCGCCGCCAGTTCCTCGGGCTCGCACGCGCCCTTCTCCACACGCAGCAGGGAGGACTCGGTGGTGGGTGTGCTCATCGGTCGGGCTCCGTTCTCCACAGGGCTACTGGGCTACTGCGGCACTGCTGCTCACTACGGGTGCTGAAGCGGTCCGCCGCCGGACCCGGTGCGGTCCTACTGCGGCGGGTTGCCGTGCTTGCGGGACGGCAGGTCGGCGTGTTTGGTGCGGAGCATGGCGAGCGCGGCGATCAGCACCTCGCGGGTCTCCGAGGGGTCGATGACGTCGTCCACGAGCCCCCGCTCCGCGGCGTAGTACGGGTGCATCAGCTCGGACTTGTACTCCTTGACCATGCGGGTCCGCATGACCTCGGGGTCCTCCGCCTCGGCGATCTGCCGACGGAAGATCACATTGGCGGCACCCTCGGCGCCCATGACCGCGATCTCGTTGGTCGGCCAGGCGTAGGTCAGGTCGGCGCCGATGGACTGGGAGTCCATCACGATGTACGCGCCGCCGTACGCCTTGCGCAGGATCAGCGAGATCCGCGGCACCGTCGCGTTGCAGTACGCGTAGAGCAGCTTCGCGCCGTGCCGGATGATCCCACCGTGCTCCTGGTCGACACCCGGAAGGAAGCCGGGGACATCCAGAAACGTGATGATCGGAATATTGAAAGCGTCGCACATCTGGACAAAGCGCGCACCCTTTTCCGAAGCCTCGATATCGAGGACCCCGGCGAGGGTCTGCGGCTGGTTGGCCACGATGCCGACCACCCGGCCGTCCAGCCGGGCCAGGGCGCAGATGATGTTCCGCGCCCAGCGCTCGTGGACCTCCAGATAGTCGCCCTCGTCCACCAGCTCCTCGATCACCTGGTGCATGTCGTACGGCCGGTTGCCGTCGGCGGGCACCAGGTCGAGCAGGACGTCGGAGCGGCGGTCCGCCGGGTCGTCGGTGGCGACGGTGGGCGGATTCTCACGGTTGTTCTGCGGCAGCATCGACAGGAGGTAGCGCACCTCCGCGATGCAGGTCTCCTCGTCGTCGTAGGCGAAGTGCGCCACGCCGGAGGTCTCGGCGTGCACATCCGCACCGCCGAGGCCGTTCTGGGTGATCTCCTCGCCGGTCACGGCCTTGACCACGTCCGGGCCCGTGATGAACATCTGCGAGGTCTCGCGGACCATGAAGACGAAGTCGGTGAGGGCGGGGCTGTAGGCCGCGCCGCCCGCGCACGGGCCGAGCATCACCGAGATCTGCGGGATCACCCCGGAGGCACGGGTGTTGCGCTGGAAGATCCCGCCGTATCCGGCGAGCGCCGAGACGCCCTCCTGGATACGGGCGCCCGCGCCGTCGTTCAGCGAGACCAGGGGGGCGCCGGCCGCGATGGCCATGTCCATGATCTTGTGGATCTTGGTGGCGTGGGCCTCGCCCAGCGCGCCGCCGAAGATCCGGAAGTCATGGGCGTACACGAAGACCGTCCGGCCCTCGACCGTCCCCCAGCCGGTGATCACACCGTCCGTGTAGGGCTTTCTGGCCTCCAGGCCGAACCCCGTGGCCCGGTGCCGCCGCAACTGCTCCACCTCGCGGAAGGAGCCCGCGTCCACCAGCAGGTCGATCCGCTCGCGCGCGGTCAGCTTCCCCTTGGCGTGCTGCGCCTCGGTCGCTCGGTCGCTCGGGCCGCGTACCGCCCGCTCACGCAGCTCACGCAGCTCCGCCACACGGCCGCGCGCGTCCGTCGGCTCGCTGGGGGTCTCGTCCACAACGGTCATGTAACGACCCTACGGATCGTTCCAAGAAAATCGTCCCGTCGACACCGTACAGTCTCCCGGCCGATCTCCTGTCGGCCCTTGACAGAACTGAACCACGGAGAGGCCCACCCACCAGCCGGGAGCGGGTGTTGTTTATGGAAACCTCACAACCCGCTCAGTCAAGAGCGACCTCACAGCCATGGCTCGCGCACGCCGTCGCACCGTTCAGCCGCAGCCGCAGCGCCCGGCCGGTGGACCGTACCTCGATCCCGGGGTCGTGGGCGGTGACCCGGCGGACCGGCCGGTGCCAGACGATCTCCACCGGGGCGCCGGTCCGGGGCGGCTCGGCCAGCCACAGGGCGGCGCGGCGCCCCGGGCGGCGGCGGACGAGCACGCTCACGGGCGCGCTCGCCGTCAGCGGGCCCGCCCGGCCGGGTTCCCAGAAGTTCGCGGCGAGCAGCCCGAGGGAGCGTACCGACACGGCGTGGCGGGCGGCGTCCAGGGCGTGCACGGTCAGCCAGCCCGGGTCCTGGGCGCGTGCGGCGACGGCGCGCCGGTTCGCGCCCGGCATCAGGAGATAGCGGTAGGCGGCGGCCGTCGGGTCACTGCCATGATCCAGCCAGAGTGTCTGATAGCGGCGGGTGATCCGTTCGGGTGAACCGCCGCTGTTGATGTCGCGCCAGGCCCCGGTGCGGTCCTCGCGCAGGGTGCGCAGCCGCTGTCCGCCGGGGACGACCCAGCCGCCGTGGCCGGGGAGGTGGGCCCAGCCGGGGCCGGTGGCGAGGGCGGGGGACGCGGCCGGGGAGCCGGGGGCGCCGAGGTTGCGGTTGTCGATCACGGTCTCGACGGGGACGCCGTCCCGGCAGCCGATCGCAGAGCCCAGGCAGATGATCGCGTCGTCGGCGCAGATCCAGGACTTGCGGGCGGTGAGCGTGGAGCCCAGCCCGGCGAGCTGCTGGCCGACGGCCGCGTACTCCCCGTCGGTGGCGCCGCCGACCCAGCGGACGGGGGGCCTGGGCTCTCCCCACTCGCCTCCAGCCCGGTCGGGCAGCCGCCGGGTGGACACGGTGGTGCCGGGCATGCGGTAGGGGTCGACGGTCGGCCAGAAAGCGTCGGTGTACTGGCCGCCCTGGGTGTCGGCGGGCCACCACAGCACCATGCCCGCGCCGGTGTGCCAGCCGCGCGGGTGCTCGCCGTTGCCGCACTCGTAGTGCGCGATCCGTTCGGAGGCCATCGCGACGGCGGCGGCCCAGCCGGGGCGGCGGTGCACGGCCCGGTCCATGGCGGCGAAGAGGCGGTGGCCGGTGGGTTCGGGGGCGACGGGTCCTGGGGCCGCCGCGATCGTGTGCAGCCGGGCGAGGGCGGCGACGCCGAACTGGGGCGAGGTCAGGACCGGTTCCGTGGTGTCGCGGTACGTCCAGCCGCGGATCCGGGCGTGCCAGCGGTCCCGCTCGGCGGGGCTCGCGCTCTCGGCGAGCAGCGCGATGGCGGCGATCATGGCGTGGCCGTGGAAGTGGTCGCCGCGCGGGACGGTCCCCTCGTCACCGGCGAGCCGTCCCCGGCTGACGGCCCGGCCGTTGACGACGTCCATCATCAGACCGTTGTGGATCAGGGGCGCGAAGGCGTGTTCGACGCTGTCGAGGACGAGCTGGCGGCGGGGGTCGGTGACCGCCCAGGGCGAGCCGGTGAGCAGGGCGAGGAGGCGGGCGAGGCCGTCGAGGAGCACCTGTCCGTAGGTGCCGGAGTAGGCCACCCAGGTGTGCTGGACGAAGGAGCCGTCGGCGTAGAGGCCGTCGCCCGCCGTCACATGGGGGAAGACGGGTGTCAGGGCGTCCCGGGCGAGGGCGATCTTCGCGGGGCGGCGGCCGAGGATGCCGCGCAGGGCGACGGAGCGGGCGAGGTCCACCCGGTTGGCCCCGGTGGAGGTGCCGGTGTAGCTGCCGAGGAGGGCGTCGGGGATGAAGTGGTCCACGGCGGCGCAGACGGCCTCGCGCCGGTCGGGGGTGAGCCGGTCGCCCAGGGCCGCGACGGTGTCGAGCAGCAGCCGGGGGCTGCCGATCTGCCACTCCCACCAGTTGCCGTAACGGGTGGTGCCGGGGTGGTAGACGGTGGCGGCCAGATGGTCGAGGCCGCGGACGACGCCCGCGAGCAGCGCGGGGTCGCCGGTGTGGTGCCAGCCCTGGGCCATGGTCCACAGCCGGGCGCAGCTGCGGGTGATCCCGGCGGGCGGGTCGTAGGGGTGGCCGGGCCAGAGCGAGGTGGGGGTGGGCGCCATGGCGGCGAGGTGGTCCGCCGCGAGCCGGACGGTGCGGGCGATACGGGAGGCGTAGGGCTCGGCGGCGGGGTCGTAGCCGCCGCCGAGGGCGATTTCCAGCCAGCGGCGGCGCAGACCCTCGTAGGGGTCGCCGGGTTCGGACCCGCCCGACGCGCCGGGCGGGCGGGTGTCCGCGGCCGCGGGCGGGGCGGCGGCCGTGGTGGCACCGGTGGCGGTGAGGCCGGCGAGGAAGGCACGTCGGGACCAGGCGGACGGCTGGGGCACGGAATCCTCCGATACGGCGGATACGGGCGGGGCCGGTGACCCTGGTCTACCACGGGGTCCGCGCTTCCTTAAGGGGCTGTACTCAGCTTCCTCAAGGGACTGCACCCAAGGGACCGGGCTCACGGGCCGGAGGCCGAGGAGCCGGGCCCGCCGCCCGGACAGCCCCGCGTCCCGGGACCCGGCGGACGGCCGGATCCCGGGAAAGACCGTACGCCGGACACGGGTGGCGCCGGTGCTCCCGGCCCACCGCAGGGCCCGCGCTCCCTCAGGGGGCCGGGACAACGGGACCGGGCCCAACCGCCCCGGACACGAACGGGACCCGTACTGCTGCTCCTGCCCGCCACGGGGTCCACGCTTCCTCAAGGGGCCGGGACTCAAGCGACCGGGTCCGCCGCCCCGGGCAGCCCCGCACGGCGGGACCCGGCGGACGGCCGGGCCACGGGCCACGGGCCACGGGCCACGGAGACACCCGTTACACCGGATACGGGCGGCTCCGGTGCTCCCGGCCCACGGGGTCCGCGCTTCCTCAAGGGGCGGGGGACGGCGGGACCGGACTCACGGGCAGGGCCGAGGGGCCGGGCCCGCCGCCCCGGACACGCCACCCGGAGGGCCGGGGGACGGAAACCGCCGACACGCCGGACACGAACGGGGCCGCGCTCCCTCAAGGGGCCGGGCTCATCGGCGGGCCCGTCCCGGGCCGGGCCCGCCGGGAGAAGACGGGCGCGGGCGGCGGGGCTGCCCCGGCGGTCACAGTGGGCCCAGCAGCCAGTTGCCCGGGGTGTCCCTGCTCTCGCTGGTGCAGTACTCCTCGGCGGCGGCGCGGACCTCGTCGTGGCCGACGTATCCGTCCCCGTCGATGTCGAGCGTGGTGAACGCCTCCGTCAGCGCCGCGTCGGGCACTCCGAGGGTGCGGCCGTACATGGTGGTGAAGGCCCGCCGGTCGATGCGGCCGTCGGCGTCGCGGTCGCAGAGGGCCAGCCACGCCTGGAGCACGGTGCCCATCCGGCGCAGAAAGCCCGCCCGGTCGTCCGCCACGGCCCGGCGCACGCCCATGGACCACTCCGCGCGGTCGATGGCCTCGTCGCCGTCGGCGTCCATGGGCCGCAGATCGGTGGTCCACAGCACCGTGAACGCCCGCTCCAGCCGGGCGACGGCCTCGGGTGCCCCGCCGGAGAAGGCCGCGTTCAGCTTCTCCGCCAGACAGACGAGGTCCCGCTCGCGGATGCGGCCGTCGCCGTCGGTGTCGAGCATCCCGAAGGAACGGTCCAACTTCTCGTCCAGAACGGTGCGTTCACGTTCACTCATGGCCGGGAAGATACCCGGAACCCTGTACAGGGATATCGCATCATGGGCTGGTTTGGGGCGGTGAACGCCACTATGGGCGTCACCCGTTCGGGGGCCACGGGGCGCGGGGACGACACGATCGGCGTGATCCGCGCGCTTCGGGCGGCCGGGCCGCTCAGGGTGCGCCCGGGTCGTGGCCCTGCGGGCGGAGGTGGTTGTAGACGGTGGCCCGGGAGACGCCGAGCAGCGCGGTGAGCACCCGTACCGCGTGCCGGACCTCCAGATGTCCCTGGTCCTGAAGGGCGCGGAGCAGTTCCCGGCGCTCGGCCGGGCGCAGTTCGCGCGGGCCTCGGCCGCGCTCCGCCGCGTAGGCGCGGACGGCCTCCCGCAGGGTGTCCACGGTGCGGGCGCGCAAGGTCTCGACGGGCGGGCTCTCGTGCTCGTCGGTGCGGACGAGCCGGGCGATGCCGTCGGCGAGGGACGTCAGCGGGGCCGTGTCGAGGTTGAGGCAGAGCGCGCCGACGTAGACGCCCCGGCTGTTCCTGATGCCGATGGAGGTGCTCTTCACGGGGCGGCCGTCGGGCAGCCGCCCCGGGTAGTTCTGGACCACGCCCGGGTAGTCGGGGTCCGCGATCCGGGCCAGACCCAGCTCGGTCGCGGGCTCGCCGCCCCGTCGGCCGGAGAGGTTGTTCTCGATGGCCCGGACGGCGTGCCCGGGGTCGCGCAGATCGTGCAGGACGACCTCGCAGAGCCCGGGGAACATCCGTCCGACGGCCTGGGCGATCTTCTCGGCCTCCCGCAGCAGCGTCTCGTCCTCGGACGGCGTCCCGGCCGCCTCCGTACCGCCGTCGCTCATCGATCGCTCCCGCGGTCGTCGGCGCCGTTCACGACGCGTCCCATCGCCCCGGCCGCCTTGAGGCCGGAGCCGGTGAGGACGACCACGGTGCGCTCCCCCGGTACGAGGGCGCCGCGCGCGGCGAAGAGCCCGACGGCCGCCGCGGCGGTGGCGCTGGTCGGTTCGGCGTACAGCCCCCGGGCGGCGAGCGCGCGCACGGCGTCCTCGATCGCGTCCTCGGGGACGGCCGCCATGTCGCCGCCGGAGCGGCGTACGGCCCGCAGCACCTCGGGCAGCCGGACGGGCCGCTGGATGGCGGCGCCCTCGGCGACGGTGGGCGCGCAGGTGAAGGGGACGGGCGCCGCGGTCCCGGCGCGGAAACTCGCGTACAGCGGGGCGCAGTGGGCGGGCTGGGCGACCAGCAGCCGGGGCAGCCGGTCGATCTGACCGGCGGTCAGCAGCTCGGTGAAGCCGAGGTGGAGACCGAGGACGGTGCTGCCCGCGCCCGCGACGGTGACGACGGTGTCCGGGGCGGTGAAGCCCAGGTCCTCCCAGATCTCGTACGCGAGTGTCTTGACGCCCTGGAGGAAGAACGGATGCCAGTTGTGGCCCGCGTAGGGGGTGGTGGCGGACTGCCGCAGGGCCTCGGCCGCGGTGGCCTCGCGATCGCCGGGGACGAGCTGGACCTCGGCCCCGTAGGCGCGGGCCTGGAGCACCTTGGCGGGCGAGGTCGCGGCGGGGACGAGGATCCGGGCGCGGATACCGGCCGCGGCGCAGTAGGCGGCGACGGACGCCCCGCCGTTGCCGGAGCTGTCCTCGATGACCTCGGTGGCCCCGTGGGCGGCGAGGAAGGAGATCATCACGCTGGTGCCCCGGTCCTTGAAGCTGCCGGTGGGGCTGAACCACTCCAGCTTGAACGAGACGGGGACGCCGTCCCACTCCCCGTCGACCAGCGGGGTGCAGCCCTCGCCGAGCGACACGGGGCGGGGGAGGTCGACGGGGAGGGCGGCGCGGTAGCGCCAGAGGGAGCGCCGGGCGGTGTCCACGTCGGCGCGGGTGATACCGGGCAGCGGGCTCACCGACAGGGGCGCGCCGCTCTCGGCGCGCCAGCGCAGATCGGCGCCGATCGGGTAGCCGGTGCCGGTGCGCTCGTCGAGATACCGGGGCCCGCCGTCCCGCACCCCCCTTGCGTCGCTCGTGTCGCTCGTGTCCCGTGCGCCCGCGTCCCGTGCGTCGCCGCTGGGCTCCGCCATGCGTGTCCCCCCTGCCGTCGGCCCCGGATCTCGGTCGTCCGCCCGGAGTCTGTACCTAGTCAAAATTTCCAACTCTGGACGGCCTGTCAATGTCCTGGTCCCCTAAATGATCCCCCGATGACCCATCGGGGGGATGGACACTTCTCCGAAGAGGTTGAAAATTGGACGGAATAGGTCTACGGTCTTCTCCGTTGGATCTCGTTGAATCTTCAACTACAACGGGCGGCAGCCCCGCCCGCAAGGAGTACGTCACCATGGGTCTCTTCAACCGCAAGGCCAGCACCGCCGACGCCGCCGCCCCGACCTCGGTCGACCCGGCGCTCGCGGCGCTGACCGGCGAATACGCCATCGACGCGGCCCACAGCAACATCGGCTTCACGGTCCGTCACGCCATGGTCACCAATGTGCGGGGCAGCTTCACCGAGCACGAGGGCACCCTGAACCTCAACGGCGCGGACCCGTCGGCGTCCACGGCGACCATCGATGTGACGATCGCGTCCATCGACACCGGGATCGCGGACCGCGACACCCATCTGCGCGGCGGCGACTTCTTCGACACCGCGCAGTTCCCGCTGATGACCTTCCGCTCCACCGGCACCGAGCAGCGGGGCGGCGACACCTACCGGGTCACCGGCGACCTCACCATCAAGGACGTCACCCGTCCGCTCTCGATCGACCTGGAGTTCAACGGCGCGGCCACCGACGCCTTCGGGAACGAGCGGGTCGGCTTCGAGGGCACGGCCGAGATCCTGCGCTCCGACTGGGGTCTGACCTGGAACGCGGCGCTGGAGGCCGGCGGCGTCATGGTCAGCGACAAGGTCAAGCTGGTCTTCGACATCTCCGCGATCAAGTCCGCCCCGGCCGGTGAGTCCGCCTGAGGCCGACCGCCGGTCCGCCGAGCCCGCCCGAGTCGGCGGCATCCGGCTGAACCGCGGCGACCGGCCGCGACCCGGCCGCCCCGGGGACCCGGCCCCGAGCGCGCCCGCCCCGCCGTCCCTCGACGGCGGGGGCGGGCGCTCGGCCGTTTCGAGCACCCGCCGACCGGCCGCGGGTGCGCCCCGGCTCTCACTCCGTGGGCTCGACCCCGGCGCGGATCAGCCCGTAGGTGTACGCGTCCTCCAGCGCCTGCCAGGAGGCCGCGATGACGTTGTCGGCGACCCCCACCGTCGACCACTCGCCCCGGCCGTCGCCCGTGGTGATCAGTACCCGGGTGGTGGACTCGGTGCCGTGCCGGCCTTCCAGGATGCGGACCTTGTAGTCCACCAGCTCCAGTTTGGCGAGCGCCGGGTAGAAGCGTTCGAGCGCCACCCGCATCGCCCGGTCCAGGGCGTTGACGGGGCCGTTGCCCTCGGCGGTGGCGACGATCCGCTCCCCCTTGACCCAGAGCTTCACGGTGGCCTCGTTGGCGTGGCTGCCGTCGGGGCGGTCCTCGACGATCGCCCGCCAGGACTCGGTGCGGAAGTAGCCCGGTACCCGGCCCTGGACCTCGGCGCGCAGCAGCAGTTCGAAGGAGGCGTCGGCGGCCTCGTACGAGTAGCCCTTCAGCTCGCGTTCCTTGACCCGGTCGACCACCCGGCCGATCAGCTCGCGGTCGCCGCCGAGGTCGATCCCCAGCTCCTTGCCCTTCAGCTCCACGGAGGCGCGCCCGGCCATGTCGGAGACGAGCATCCGCATGGTGTTGCCGACCGACTCGGGGTCGATGTGCTGGTAGAGGTCGGGGTCGACCTTGATCGCGGAGGCGTGGAGGCCCGCCTTGTGGGCGAAGGCGGAGACACCCACATAGGGCTGGTGGGTGGAGGGCGTCAGATTGACGACCTCGGCGATGGCGTGCGAGATCCGGGTCATCTCGGCGAGCGCGCCGACGGGCAGCACCCGCTTGTCGTACTTCAGCTCCAGTGCGGCGACCACCGGGAAGAGGTTGGCGTTGCCCACCCGCTCGCCGTAGCCGTTGGCGGTGCACTGGACATGGGTGGCGCCCGCGTCGACGGCGGCGAGGGTGTTGGCGACGGCGCAGCCGGTGTCGTCCTGAGCGTGGATGCCGAGCCGGGCCCCGGTCTCGGCGAGGACGGTGGAGACGACGGCCTGGATCTGGGCCGGGAGCATCCCCCCGTTGGTGTCGCACAGGACGACGACGTCGGCGCCCGCCTCGGCGGCGGCGCGGACGACGGCCTTGGCGTAGGCGGGGTTGGCGCGGTAGCCGTCGAAGAAGTGCTCGCAGTCGACGAAGACCCGGCGGCCCTGCTCGCGCAGATGGGAGACGGTGTCGCGGACCATCTCCAGGTTTTCGTCCAGGGTGGTGCGCAGGGCCAGTTCCACATGGCGGTCATGGGCCTTGGCGACCAGCGTGATGACCGGGGCTCCGGAGTCGAGCAGCGCCCTGACCTGCGGGTCCTCAGCAGCCTTCGCGCCCGCGCGGCGGGTGGCGCCGAAGGCGACGAGCTGGGCGTTGCGGAAGGTGATCTCCTCGCGGGCGCGGGCGAAGAACTCCGTGTCCCGGGGGTTGGCACCCGGCCAGCCGCCCTCGATGAAGGAGACCCCGAAGTCGTCGAGGTGACGGGCGATGGTCAGCTTGTCCGCGACGGTGAGGTTGATGCCCTCGCGCTGGGCGCCGTCACGGAGGGTCGTATCGAAGACATGGAAACCGTCGTCGGTCGCCGGGCCCTGGTCCGTGGGCTGTCTGGTCATGACTCTGTTGACTCCTGTCGGGTGAGTGGCTCCCGGAATATCTGGTTCCACTTGCCCCCATCTTCGCGTGCCGCCCTGCACCGGCCGGGGTCGGGCCGGGAAAACGAAAAAACCCCTCGCGGGTGCGAGAGGTCTGCGCGCGGGTCTGGGGCACGGTGGCCGCGGCGTACGGGGTCGTACGGGGCGGTCACTGCGGACCGGCGCGCCTGCTGTCGATAATCATGACGAACGCGGGCACGGTCGCAGTGTTCCACACATCCGAAAGAAACGGGACGGGGGTCTCACGATGCGGATACCCCCCCTTTTTTTGTGGCTCGGTTCGCCTCCGGGGTGCTGAAGCGTGCGCCGACGGTCGACCGTGCTCGGCCGCTCGTTCCTCACGGCCTGCGCGCGCTCTCCACTTTCGGCACCCGCGGCACCCCTTCAGCTCACTCGCCGCAGGGCGAAGGCAAACGCCCGGCCCGAGACACAGGGGCCCGCTCCCCGCTCCCGGCACCCGCGGCGGCCCTGCGGCTCACCCGCCGCAGGGCCAAGGGGATCATCCGCTCACGCACGGGGCGAAGGCGAACCGAGCTTCGAAGAAGAAGACCCGACGCGGTTGAGGTCGATGTCCCTGGTCTCCCGCATCGTGAGATAGACGATCAGCGAGACGGCGGCGCAGCCCGCGACGTACCAGTAGAAGCCGGACTCGATCCCCGCGTCCTTGAACCACAGGGCGACGTACTCCGCCGTGCCGCCGAAGAGGGCGTTGGCGATCGCGTACGGGAGGGCGACGCCCAGGGCCCGTACGCCGGTCGGGAACAGTTCCGCCTTCACACAGGCGTTGATGGAGGTGTAGCCGGTGATCACCACCAGGGCGAGCAGTGAGAGGCCGAAGGCGGGCCAGAACGAGCCCGCGTGCTGGAGCAGGGTCATGATCGGCACGGTCAGGAAGGTCGACCCCAGGGCGAAGGTGATGAGCAGCGGGCGGCGGCCGATGCGGTCGGAGAGGGCCCCGGCGAACGGCTGGAGGCAGGCGAAGACGATCAGCGCGCAGAAGGAGACGAGCGTCGCCGTCTCCTTGGGCAGTCCGGCGGTGTTGGAGAGGTACTTCGTCAGATAGGTGGTGTACGTGTAGTACGCCACGGTCCCGCCCATGGTGAGCGCGATGACGAGGACCGCCTCGCGCTTGTGGGCGAGCAGCGCCCTGATGGTGCCCTTGTCGCCCTCGGGGGTGTCGTCGCCGGACTCCTCGTACACCTCCGTCTCCAGCATGTTGCGGCGCAGATAGAAGACGACGGCCGCGCCGAGGGCGCCGACGACGAAGGGGATGCGCCAGCCCCAGTCGTGCAGGGCCGCGTCGGACAGGGTGCGCTGGAGCACGATCAGCAGGCCGAGGCCGAGGATCTGGCCCGCGGTCATCGAGACGTACTGGAAGCTGGAGGCGAAGCCCCGGTGCCGGGGGTGGGACGCCTCGGTGAGGTAGGTGGCGCTGGCGGCGTACTCGCCGCCGACGGAGAGGCCCTGGAGCAGCCGGGCGACGAGCAGCACGGCGGCGCCGCCGTAGCCCGCGACCTCGTAGGTCGGCGCGACGGCGATGAGGACGGCGGACGCGGACATCAGGGTGACGGTGAGGGTCAGCGCCGCCTTGCGGCCCTTGCGGTCGCCGACCCGGCCCAGCAGCCAGCCGCCGACGGGACGCATGAAGAAGCCGACGGCGAAGATACCGGCCGTGTTCATGAGCTTGGCGGTGTCGTTGCCCTCGGGGAAGAACGCGCCCGCGAAGTAGGTCGCGAAGCTCGCGTAGACGAACCAGTCGAACCACTCGACCATGTTGCCGGCCGAGCCGACCCAGATCTTTTTCCAGTGCTCTCGTCCCATGGGGGAACGGTGCCGGAGGGGTCGGGGGCCGACAAGGAGTGCACCGGCAACGATCAGGAGTACTTGCGTGCCTTCTGTTCGCCGTCCGCGCGCGGGTGTGCGCACGGCCTCCACCTGGGCCGTCGGGCGTCAACTACCGTGTGCGGCAAGGGAGTCGACGCGGTCGGGGGCGGGGTCCGGCCGGCGGTGGGGCGCGTTCAGATGTCCTGTTCGAGCAGGGTGGTGACGAGGAATTCGGCCACGTGGGCGAGGGCCCGTTCCCGTCCGGCGCCGGGCAGTCCCACCGCCACATGGACGCTGAAGCCGTCGAGGAGGGCGCGCAGCCGGGTGGCGTACCGGTCGGGGTCCACGGAGCGGAACTCGCCCCGGGAGACGCCCTCGGCGAGCAGCGCGGCCAGATCCCGGTGCCAGGCGCCCTCGATGGCCGCCTGGCGGACGCGGGCCTCGTCCCCGGCGTTCTGGGAGCGGTTCCACACTTCGAGCCAGAGCGTCCAGTGGGGGTCCCGGGGGCCGCGCGGGAGATACAGCTCCACATAGGCGGTGAGCCGTTCGGCCGCGGGCTCGGGGCCGGAGAGCAGGGCGGCGCGCTCGGCGCCGAGGCGGCCCTCGCTCCACTCCAGGGTGCGCAGCAGCAGCTCGTCCTTGGTGCGGAAGTAGTAGAGGAGGTGGCCGCTGCTCATGCCGACCTCGCGGCCGAGCCCGGCCATGGTCAGCCCGTCGAGTCCGCGTTCGGCGATCGTGGCCATGGCGGCGGCGAGCACGGACTCGCGGGGCGGGGCGACATTGCGGCGGCGGGCGGGCGGGGTCATCCGGCGCTCTCCTCGCTGGTGCTCCGGGCCGCGCCCGTCAGCTCGATCATCCGTCAGTTCTACCTGATCCCCGGCCCGCCGGAGGCCGGTTTCCGCCCCTGGGGCCGTTCGCGGGGCCGCGCTCTCAGACGCGGGGCTGCTGCTGGGTGATGCAGTGGACGCCGCCGCCGCCCGCGAAGACGGGCCGGGCGTCGACGAGGACGACCTCGCGGTCCGGGTAGAGGCCGCCCAGGATCTTCGCGGCGTCGGCGTCCCGGGGGTCGTCGAAGGCGCAGAGGACCACTCCCCCGTTGCACACGTAGTGGTTGATGTACGAGTAGTCGGCCCAGCCGCCCTCCTCGTCGCGGACGGCGGTGGGCGCGGGGATCTCGACGACCTCGACGGCGCGGCCCCGGGCGTCGGTCTGGCCGCGCAGGAACGCCACGTTCTCCGCGCACAGCGCGTGGTCGGGGTGGTCGGGGTCGGGCTGGGTGTGGGCCACGATCACACCCGGGCCCGCGAAGGCGGCGACGATGTCGACATGGCCGAGGGTGCCGTAGCCGTCGTAGTCGGCGGTCAGTCCGCGCTTCAGCCAGATGGCCTTGGTGGTGCCGAGCCGGGCGTGGATCTCGGTCTCGACCTCCTGCCGGGTCCAGCCGGGGTTGCGCTCGGGGCCGAGCTGCACGGTCTCGGTGAGGAGGACGGTGCCCTCGCCGTCGACATGGATGCCGCCGCCCTCGTTGGTGAGCGGGGAGGGGTGGACGGGGACCTTGGCGAGGGCGGCGATCTCGCGGGCGAGGGCGGAGTCGTGCTCCCAGCGGGCCCACTCCTGTCCGCCCCAGCCGTTGAAGACCCAGTCCACGGCGGCGAGCCGGGCGCCGTCGCTGACGAAGGTGGGGCCGGTGTCGCGCATCCAGGCGTCGTCCAGCTCCCGTTCGACGAGGTCGATCCCCGGTCCGAGCAGTTCCCGGGCCTCCTCGGCGCCGCCCGGCGGCACCACCACGGTGACCGGCTCGAAACGGCGGACCGCGCGGGCCACGTCCGCCCAGGCCCGGCGGGCGACGGGCAGGAAGCCGGGGGTGAACGTGGTGTTGGGGCGCGGCCAGGCCATCCAGGTGCGCTCGTGCGGGGCCCACTCGGGCGGCATACGGAACACGGTCGGCAACTCCTGAGGTCCTAGAGGAAGTAGAGGCGGTTGAGGGAGATCGAGTCGGCGGGCCCGGAGCGGATCGGGTCGCCGTCGAGGGTGACCAGACCGGTCCGGGGGTCCACGCCCACGGCGCCGACACGGGAGTTGAGCAGCAGGTCGGCGGGGCCGATGCCGCGGGTGCCGCGGACGGCGACCCGGCGGCGGCGGGTGGGCATCCGGTCGGCGCCGCCGGCGAGGGCCGCCCCGGCGACGAAGGCGACGGAGATCTCGGCGGGGGTGGCGCCGTGCGCGCCGAACTGCGGCCCGAGCACCAGCGGCTGGCTGGTGTCGGTGCTCGCGTTGGGGTCGCCGGTGACTCCGTAGGCGGGGAAGCCCGCCTTCAGGACGAGCTGCGGTTTGGCGCCGAACCAGGCCGGGTGCCAGAGCACGATGTCGGCCAGTTTGCCGGGCTCGATGGAGCCGACCTCATGGGCGAGGCCATGGGCGACGGCGGGGTTGACCGTCAGCTTGGCGATGTAGCGCAGCACCCGGGCGTTGTCGTCGTGCGGGCCGTCGCCCGGCAGCGGGCCCAGCTCGGCCTTCATCTTCCCGGCCATGGCGAAGGTGCGGCGCACGGTCTCGCCCGCCCGGCCCATGCCCTGGGCGTCGGACGAGGTGATGCCGATCGCGCCCAGGTCGTGCAGGACGTCCTCGGCGCCCATCGTCCCGGCGCGGATGCGGTCCCGGGCCATGGCGGCCTCGCCGGGCAGATCGGTCTTCAGGTCGTGGACGGCGACGATCATCCCGTAGTGCTCGGCGACGGCGTCCCGGCCGAAGGGGAGCGTGGGGTTGGTGGAGGACCCGATGACGTTGGGGACCCCGGCCATCTTGAGGACGTTGGGGACATGGCCGCCGCCGCAGCCCTCGATGTGGAAGGCGTGGATGGTCCGGCCGTCCAGGACGCTCAGGGTGTCCTCGACCGACAGGCACTCGTTCAGTCCGTCGCTGTGCAGGGCGACCTGGACATCGTGCTCCTCGGCGACCCGGAGCGCGGTGTCCAGGGCCCGGGTGTGGGCGCCCATGTCCTCGTGCACCTTGAAGCCGCTCGCCCCGCCCTCGGCCAGCGCCTCGATCAGCGGGGCCGGGTCGGACGAGGAGCCCCGGGCGAGGAAGCCGATGTTCACGGGCCAGGCGTCGAAGGCGCTGAAGGCGTGGCGCAGCGCCCAGGGGGAGTTGACGCCCACGCCCCAGACCGGGCCGAACTCCTGGCCGATGACGGTGGTGACCCCGGAGGCGAGGGACGCCTCCAGGACCCGGGGCGAGAGCAGATGGACATGGGTGTCGACGGCGCCCGCGGTGGCGATCAGGCCCTCGCCGGAGACGATGGTGGTGCCGGTGCCGGTGACGACGTCCACGCCGTCGAGGGTGTCGGGGTTGCCCGCCCGGCCGATGCCCGCGATCCGGCCCTCGCGGATGCCGATGGAGACCTTGCGGATGCCCTGGACGGCGTCGATGACGAGGACGTTGCTGATGACGACGTCGCAGGTGTCGCGGACGGCGGCGGCCTTGAGGTGGAGTCCGTCGCGGGCGGTCTTGCCGAAGCCCGCGAGGAATTCGTCCCCGGGGAGCTGGGCGTCGGACTCGACCCGGACGACGAGTCCGGTGTCGCCGAGGACGACCCGGTCACCGGCCCGGGGGCCGTGGACGGCGGCGTACTCGCGGGGGTCGATCGCGGTCATCGGGGGCTCCGGGGGGCGGGGGCGGGGGCGGGTGCGGGGTCCTCGGCGCGGACGGGCCGGGCGGGGTTCCCGGCGGGGTTCCCTGCGCGGTCCTCGGCGCGGTCCTCCGGACGGGGCGGGGTGCCGGTCCGGCTTCCCCGGCCCGGCGATGTGCCCGCGCGGGCCTCTGGGCGGAACGGGGTGGGTCTGCGGGCCTGGGTCCCGGCGCGGCGGGAGAGCAGTCCGGTGGCGGCGGTCGCCGCGGCCACCACGAGCACGATCACCAGCAGCGAGAGCACGGGCAGGGACTGCTGCTGCGCGGGCCGGTCGCCGACCTGGGGGCGGGTGGTGACGGCGACGACGGCGATCACCCCGATCATCGGTCCGCCCCCAGATAGCCGCAGGCCGCGGCGCGGCGCAGGGCCTCCTCCTTCGCCCCGGGGGCGTCCAGCGGGCCGTCCACCAGACCGGCGAAGCCGATCATGACCCGGGCGCCGCCGACGGGGACGAGGCCGACCTCGGTCACGGCACCGGGGTCGAAGCGGACGGAGGAGCCCGCGGGGACGCACAGCCGCATGCCGTAGGCGGCGGAGCGGTCGAAGTCCAGCCGGGGGTTGGCCTCGAAGAAGTGGAAGTGGGAGGTGACACTCACCGGGACGGACGCGGTGTTGCGCACGGTCAGGCTGAGGACGGGTACGGACGCGGGTCCGGCCGGGCCGGGCAGGACGGCGCCGGGGGCCGTGTCGCCGAGGCCGCCCCCGCCGATGGGGTCGGGGACGACGGCGAGCCGGGTCCCGTCGTCGAAGACCGCCTCCACCTGGACCTCGGTGACCACGTCGGCGACGCCGGGCAGGACGTCGTCCGGGCCGAGCACGGAGCGCCCCGCCGCGATGGCGTCGGCGAGCCGCAGCCCGTCACGGGCCGCCTCGCAGACGGTGTCGGCGATCAGCGCGGTCGCCTCCGGGACATTGAGTCTCAGCCCCCGGGCCCGGCGGGCCCGTGCCAGCTCGGCGGCGCCGAAGAGCAGCAGCCGGTCCCGTTCGGTGGGGGTCAGTCGCATCCCACCGCACCTCCTTCCCGGGCGGCCGTCCGCAGGAGCGGTGCCGCATTTAGAGCAGCACTCTAACGGGGAGGCAAGGGGAGGGGAAGGTTTTGCGCCGAAATATGGAACGCTGCTCGAAAACGGTGCCGGTCAGGGCCGCGGCGCGGGGCAGAGCGCGGGGGCTGGGGCCCATACCGGAAGGACCGCGCACGGGGCAGGGGCCCGTACGGAGGGACCGCCTGCGGGGCAAGGACGCGTGCGGAGAGCCCGCGCGGGGCAGGGGCCCGTACCGACGCGACCGCCGCCGTACCCCGGGCGGGGGACGGCGGCGGGTCACCGCACAGCGGGCCGGCGGGTCACCAGATCGCGGGGTGCCGGGTGTGCCACGGCCGGGCGGCCTCCAACTGGGCCGAGAGGGAGACGAGCAGCGCGTCGTCGCCGTAGCGCCCGCTCAGCATCACGCCGATCGGCAGCCCCTCCTCCGTATGGTGCAGCGGCACCCCCACCGACGGCTGGCCGGTGGCGTTCTGGAGCGAGGTGTACGGGCTGAACGCCATCACCGCCGCGAACTCGGCCTCCGGGTCCTCGTCGTTCCGCAACCCTCCGACCGGCGCGGGCGGCTGGGCCAGGGTCGGCGAGAGGATCACGTCGTACGAGGAGAAGACCTGGTCCGCGAGGAACTGCCCCACCGCGCGGAAGTGCGCCATGGCGGTCACGTACCGCAGGCCCGGCACCCGCGCGCCGCGCTCGCGCAGATGGCGGGTGAGCGGCATCAGCTCCTCCTCCTGCCCGGGCGGCACGGGGAAGGTCGCGGCCATCACCTCCCACACCGCGACGAAGGAGTCCAGCAGCGCCTCGTCGGCGGGGAGTTCCAGCTCCTCCACCCGGTGTCCCAGCCCGCGCAGCAGTTCCGCCGCGTCCTCGCAGGCGGCCCGGCAGTCGGCGTGCACCGGCACCCCCGGTATGGGCGGCTCCACCAGCACGGCCACCCGCAGGGTGCCCGGGTCCCGCCGCGCGTACGCGGAGAAGGTCTCCCCCGGCGGCAGCGCGGGCGCGTCGTACGGGGCGCCCGGCATCAGCCCGGACAGGATGTCGAGCAGGGCTGCGGCGTCCCCCACCGTCCGGGCGAGGGGGCCGTGGGTGGCGAGCCCGCTCACGTCGTGCAGGAGCGGACCGCCGCTGACCCGGCCCCGGCTCGGCTTGATGCCGAAGAGACCGCAGACCGACGCGGGGATGCGGATGGAGCCCCCGCCGTCCGTGGCCTGGGCGACCGGGGCGAGTCCCGCGGCCACCGCTGTCCCCGCTCCCCCGCTCGACCCGCCGGCCGAACGCTCCAGGTCCCAGGGGGTGCGCGCGGGCGGCGCCAGCCGGTTCTCGGTGTGGTTCGGCAGACAGAACTCGGGGATGTTGGTCTTGCCCAGCAGCACCGTCCCGGCCGCGCGCAGCCGGGTGACCACATGGTCGTCCCGCTCCGACACATGGCCCGCGTACACGGCGGAGCCCAGGGTGCAGCGCACCCCGGCCACCTGGTTGAGGTCCTTCACCGGGACCGGGACCCCGTGCAGCGGGCCCAGTTCCCGCCCCTCCCGCCGTGCGGACAGGGCCTCGCCCTCGGCCTCCTTGGCCTGTTCCCGGGCGAGTTCGGGAGTGCAGGTGAGATACGCGCCGACGGTGTCGTTCAACCGGTCGATGCGGGTCAGATAGTGCTCGGTCAGCTCGACGGGCGAGACGGTTCCGCTCCGGATCGCGCCCGCCTGTTCGAGGGCTGTCAGATCATGCAGCTCGGCCATGGTCCTCCCTGGTCGGTCACGGATCGGTCCTGGCAGGCGCGTCCCGCTCCGGCAGGGGTTCCGTGGGGGGTGGTGGGGTGGTCGCGGGGGCCGCGGGTCCGGCGGCTCCGGCACGCCAGCGGCCCCAGGTGCCCAGACACATCGCGGCGGACAGCACCAGGACACCCACCAGGGTCTCCCCCGACTGGTGCAGCCGCGGATCGAGGAACTGGGCGATATAGGTGATCAGCAGATTGGTCCCGAAGAGCATCGAGACGGTGATCGGCTCGGTCCGCATGATCCCCTGCTGGAGGAGGTAGATCGAGACGATCACACCGACGAGGCTGATCGCGAGGATCGCCAGGACGTTCCTCGGGGTGTAGGTCTCGTACCCCTCCCGGGCGACCAGCAGGACGGGCGTCGAGACGAGCAGCAGGACGAAGCGGGTGGCCAGGATCTGCCGTACGGTCATGCCCGCCTCGCCCAGACGCTTCGTGTAGTACGTGATCCCGGAGAGCGAGGTGGACGCGAACACGCACACCACGACGCCGAAGACCAGCGCACCGCCGGAGATCTCGCCGATGGCGGAGGAGCCCCGGAAGGCCGCGAGCAGCAGGAAGCCCATGGCCGCCAGCATCCCCGCGGCCGCGGCGATCTCCAGCGGCAGCGCCTTGACGCCGGGCCGCAGCCGGAAGCCCAGCAGGATGGTGATCGCCGGGACCAGCCCGTTGATCAGCGCGTTGACCACGGCGGGCTCCAGCACCGTGAACGCGTACAGGAAGGCCAGCCAGCAGACGGCGGTGGAGATGTTGAGCATCACGACGTCGGACAGGCACCGCCGCACATCGGCGAGGAGCCCCCGTTTGTCCGGCAGGGTCAGCAGATAGAACGCCTGGGCGAGCGCGAAGGAGTTCACCACGATGAACTCCGGGGACAGGCTCTGGACCAGGGACCCTTCGAGCACCGACTTCAGCGAGTTGATGACGCAGTAGCCGAGGACGAACAGCGGGCCCACGAGGGCGGCCCGGCGGTCGGACGGGATCATGGCCGCCCTCTCCGCCGGGGCGCCCGGCGCGGGGCGCCGCCCTCGGGGGGTCCTGCCGAGTGCGTGTGGTTCATTCCGCTCCTACGCCGGACCGGGCCCGGTGGTCCCGGTGTCCGCCGTCATCGGTCACTTCCAGCCGGGGAAGTAGGGGTCCACCCGGAAGGCGGGCACCGGCTTGGCGTTCTCCGGGTCGAGCGCGTTGAGGACGTGCAGCCAGGCACGCTTGTTGTAGATGATCCCGGCGTGCTCGCACAGGTCCTCCGGGCAGCCGTCCTGGAGCAGGATGTTGGTGACGTTGTCACCGTCCAGGAACGCCTTGCGGTAGGGCGTCACGATCTGGTCGTGCTCGGTCATGATCACGGTGTACTGCGGTCCGGGCCGGGTGTCGCCCTTGCCGTAGATCAGCTCGACCATGTCGGAGTCCGGGGCGCCCTGGTCGCAGAGCGGGAAGACCTTGCGGGCCATCAGGTCATACATCCGGGGGGTGGCGTTCCGCATGACATAGGTGAGGGTGCTGAACGAGACGCCGTGGTTGGACGGGGCTATGGACACCGCCTTCTCGACATTCGGGTAGCCCTCCAGGACGTTCAGGTAGTACTGCATCAGCAGACCGCCGCCGCCGGAGTGGCCCACCAGGTCGATCTTGGGAACCCCGGTCAGCTCCTTGATCCGCTCGACCTCGGCCGCCAGCTCCCGGCCCGCGACACGCAGATCCGAACAGCCGTGGAACGGGACGTTGAACTTCTCCGCCCACTTCGGCTTGCCCCAGTTCATGGTGTACACGCAGTAGCCGTGGTTGCGCAGGAACGGGGCGCCGGCCTGGAAGTTGAACGACTGGTTCGACATGAAGGCGTGCAGCAGCAGCACCGGCCGCGGGTGCTCCTCCGTGGGCCGGAAGTCGGGGTCGTTGGCGCCCGGCGGAGGCACGTCGGGGGTGAGATAGGCGCGTACTCCGGCGCGCATGTCCCACGGCACGGGCAGCGGGCCGTCCTCGGGGACCTCGGCGGGTACGGGCTCGGTGTCCGTTCCTGCGGGCATGGTGGGGCCTCCTCGTGGCGTTCGTGGTGTTCGTGGCAACAGGGGCGTGCGGGTGGTGCGGGTGGTGCGGGTGGTGCGGGGCGGATGTCCCGGGCGCGGCCCGGGTCACGCCGTCAGGCCGTGCCGCATGGGCTCGATGTTCCGGCTGCGGACCGCCTCGTCGGGCGCGTATCTGATGACCAGGTCGCGCAGGAGGACGGCGATCGGGTTCTGGAGCTGTTCCAGATGGCTCAGCCGCCGTGAGGCGGAGACGAGCCAGCGGGTGCGCTCACGGCGCTCCGCCTCGTACTGGCGCAGGGCCGTGACGGGGTGGGGCGCGGTCGCGAGGTGGCGGGCGAGGGCGTGGCCGTCCTCGATCGCCGTACCGGCGCCCTGGCTGAGGCTGGTGAGCATGGGGTGGGCCGCGTCCCCGACGAGGGTGACGGGGCCGGTGCCCCAGGTGGTCAGGAAGGTGCGGTCCTGGGCGGGCACACAGACGATGTCGGATCCGGGGGTCGCCGCGATGGCCGCCCGGACCTCCTCGGCCCAGCCGTCGAAGCAGCGGAGGATGTCCTCCTTGGTACCGGCCCAGCGCAGTCTGCGGCGGCCGGGGGTGTTCTTCGTCCCCCACCAGTAGGCGCGGCCGTCGCCGATGTCCATCAGCCCGAACCGCTGTCCCCGGCCCCAGAAGTGGGCCGCGGCGCCGCGCGGCAGCCGGGGGTGGGCGAAGGGCACGGTCGCGATCCAGCAGACATAGCCGTGCTCGTGGATCGGCTCGGGGCCGGGCCCGGTCATCCGGGCGCGGACGGCGGAGCGGATGCCGTCCGCGCCGACGAGGACGTCACCGGTGGCGGTCCGGCCGTCGGCGGCGCGGATCGTGACGCCGGTGCCGGTGCCGGTGCCGGTGCCGCCGGTGTTGTCGGTGTTGTCGGTGTTGTGGTAGTCCGTCAGCTCGAAACCGTAGTGGACGGGGGTGTCCCCGAGGCCGTCCCGGAGCAGGGCGGCCAGTTCGCTGCGGCGGACGTTGACGACCGGGGAGCCCAGTTCCTCGGAGATCGACCGGATGGGG
This sequence comes from Streptomyces clavuligerus, assembly GCF_005519465.1. NCBI lineage: Bacteria > Bacillati > Actinomycetota > Actinomycetes > Kitasatosporales > Streptomycetaceae > Streptomyces > Streptomyces clavuligerus. Next base: position 1,560,846 of record NZ_CP027858.1, read on the forward strand.
ATCTCCCGCATCAGGGTGCCGTCGGCGGCGCAGACGCGGAAATGCTCGCAGACCCGTCCCACACCGGCCTCGGGCAGGCCGAGGCCGAGTTCACCGAGGACCCGGGTGGCGTTGCTGGTGATGCCGAGGCCGCCGCCGGAGACCACGGGCCCCGGGGCGGCCTCGAAGATCTCGGCCTCGATGCCCCGTGAGCGCAGGGCCACGGCGGTCGTCAGCCCGCCCACGCCCGAACCGGCCACGAGGACCTTCATCGGCTCTCCTCCCGGGCCGCGCTCCGGGAGGGCGCGGCGGTGTCCGCGGTGCGGAACTGGCTGCGGATCACCGAGTCCAGCGCCCGGTCCGGCAGCAGCCGGGCCGCGACCGAGGCCACCCAGGCGTCGGGGCCGACGCGGTAGCGGGTGCGGGGCCGCTGGGCCGTCATGGCGTGCGTGATCGCGGCGGCGACCTGCTCGGGGCGGGTCCTGCTGGTGCGGGCGCGCTCCTCATTCTGGCGGACGAAGTCCTCGAAACGGGCCCGGTAGACCTCGGCGATGTCGGCCGGGGCGGCTTCGAGGACCCGGCGGGCGCCGTCCGAGACCTTGGACCAGATCGGGGTCATGACGGCGCCGGGCTCGACGACGGAGACACTCACCGACCGCGGGTCCAGCTCCCGGCGCAGGGCGTCCGATATGCCCTCCTTGGCGAACTGGGAGGCGGCGTACGGGCCGAGGAAGGGGGCCGCGACCCGGCCGATGCCGGAGCTGACGTTGACGATCCGGCCCGCGGGGACCGCGGAGGGCGTCCCGGCGGAGCGGAGCCGCAGCAGCGGCAGGAACGCCTGGATCACGGCGACGGTGCCGACGAGGTTGACCTCCAGCTCCGCCCGCAGCGCGTCGGGCGACACGCACTCCAGCGGCGCCGAGACACAGATCCCGGCGTTGTTCACCAGGCCGTGCAGGCCCGCCGGGCCGGTCTGCTCGCGTACCTCCTTGCAGGCGACGGAGACCGCGTCGGACGAGGTGACGTCCAGGATCAGCGGGCGGACCCCCGGGATCTCACGGGTGAGCCGCTCCGCGGTCTGCGTGGACCGGACCCCGGCGTACACCGTGAATCCGGTGTCGGCGAGGGCCCGCGCGGTCGCGTGGCCGAGCCCCGACGACGCACCGGTGACGAGGACCGCGCCTCGACTGTTCGCCATGATCAACCTTTCGTTCTCGTGGTGCCCGGCGCGAAGGCGCGGCCGGGGGCGGTTTCCGGCTGCCCGCCGGGGCGGATGCCCTGGAGGAGGAGATGGACCGCCTGGTCCGTGATCCGCTCGGCCCGGTCCCGGGGCAGGGCGCCGTCGATATGGGTGACGTTCCAGTGGAGCGTGCCGTGGGTGGTGTTGACCGCGGCGACGAGACAGCCGCTGACCGAGATCCCGGCGATGAACTGGGCGCCGCTCAGCCGCCAGGAGCCCGCGCGGGCGGGGAAGTCGTACCGCCCGATGTTGGAGAGGCAGACATTGCCGGGGCCGGAGCCGTCGATCATGGCGATGGTGCGGGCGCTGTCCGCGACCGAGCGCGGGCAGATGGCGCGCAACAGGGAGACCAGGGCGAGGGCGTGCTGGAAGCGTCTGCTGCGGCGCAGGGACCGGAGGGCGCCGCGGGCGGCGCTCCACAGGTCGGCGCCGGGGCCGACGGGGACGTGGGAGGGGACGGTGGCGACGTAGGCGCCCGCGTCCTCCTTCTCGACGCGGGGTGTGAGCGCCCCGCGGAAGTCCACGGGCGACCCGACGGTGACGCTCGCCGCGCGTCGGCGCGACCCGTCCGCCTCCGCCTCGGCGTCGGCCACCGCGAGCGCCATCGCGGCGGCGAGGGCGCTGTGCACGGTCACGCCCTCCTCCCGGCACCGGCGCACCAGCAGGTCGAGCTGTTCCCCGGACAGCTCGCGCCGGATGAGCCGGGTCCGGCGCAGCTCCGGCGGTACGGGGGTGCTCGGCCGCAGCCGCCGGGGCCTGGCCCGCACCGCCGCGAACTGATCCGCGACGGTCCAGGCGGCGCAGTGCAGCACCCTCGGCAGCCCGGCGACCCGCCGCGGCAGCATCTCCTCGGGCGCGGGCAGCACCGGCCGCGGCCGCCCGGGGCCGGGGCCCGCTCCCTCACCCGCGTCCGGGGTTCCGCCGACGGGTGCAGCGGTCCCCGGTGGCGCAGCGGCGGAGACCGCGGGGGCCGAGCCCTCGGCGCCCTGCGCGGGTGCGGCGGTCCCCGGTGGTACGGCCGAGGGCTCGGCGGGGCCGGGGGCCCGGGGGCCCGCTTCGGCGGCCGCCAGGTCGACCACGCGGCGGAGGAGTTCGAGGGCGGTGGTGCCGTCGGCGATGACGTGGGAGACCGTCAGGACCAGGTCGTGGCAGGCGTCGGGGGAGCCGGGGGTGCCCTGGGCGATGTCGGTGAGGCGGGCGAGCGGGCCGGTGCGCCAGTCGACCGGGGTCGCCAGTTCGATCGCGTCGACCTCCTCCTCCCACCGCCGTGGCGCGGATTCCCCGCAGCGGACGGTGCGCACCGGCAGCCGGGGGTCGCGCGCCCCGACGAAGCGCGGATCGCCGCCGTCCGGCCCGGCGGTGACGGCGACCCGCAGCAGCGGGTGCTCCGCGACGAGGCGTTCGCCCGCCCGGGCGAGGGCCCCCTCGGGCACGGTGCCCTGGACCCGTACCCGGGCGACGACGTTGAGCGGCGAGATCTGGTCGCAGATCCAGTACCACCGCTCCATGGGGCTCAGGGGCCGCCTGATCTCACCGGCGGTCGGGGTGTCCGCGGCCGCGTTCACCGGCCCTCCTCCGTCCGGCCGGTACCGCCCGTGCGGCCGTCGCGCGGGGCCGCCAGCGCCGCGCCGAGCCGGGCGGCGACCGCGGCCACCTGCGGATCGGCCATCATCGTCAGATGGTTGCCCGGCACGGTCACCGTCTCGACCGCGCCCGGCGCCCAGTGCCCCCATCCGTTGTCGGGGCTGCCGACCATGCTGCCGAGGGTCCGGTGGGCGACCTCGAACGCGTTCGGCAGGGCGTCGGCGGCCCGCAGCACCAGCAGCGGTCGCCGGATCGGCGCGACCCGGTACTCCATCGTCGCCCGGTAGTTCGCCCGGAACACCTCGTACAGCCTGCGCAGCAGCCGCGGTGAGCCGTCCTCGGGCAGGATGCCCAGCCGTACCGTCCGCCGGAAGACCGCGTCGAAGAGTTCGTCCGGACCGCGTCCGGCGGTCTCCAGGCCGTCGTCGGAGTCGGTCTCCCCGACCGCGTACCACAGCAGCTCCCGGAAGAACATGACGATCAGCTCCTCCTCGCCGAAGCCCCGCCGGGGCCCCTCACCGAGCGCCATGGTGTCGAGCAGCGTCAGCGTCGGCACCGCGTCCTCGCCGAGGCGGCGGGCCATCTCGACGGCCACATAGCCGCCGAAGGACCAGCCCGCGAGGTGGACGGGGCCGCTCGGCCGCACCCGCCGTATCGCCTCGATGTACGCGGCGGCCAGCGCCTCCATCGAGCGCAGCGGCTGGTGTCCGGGCTCGGCGCCCGCCGCCTGGAGCCCGTACACGGGTCTGCCGGGCGGCAGGTGCCGGACCAGGTCGTGGTAGCACAGGACGCTGCCGCCGATCGGGTGGACGAGGAACAGCGGCTCGCCGTCGCCCTCCGTGCGCAGCGGCACCACCGGGTCGAACACGGAGCGCGTGTCCTGGGAGCGGACGACGGCGGCGAGGTCCCGCGCCGTCGGCGCCGCCAGGAAGGCGGGGAGCGGCAGTTCGACGCCCCAGCGCCGGGCGATCGTCATCGACACCCGCACCGCCCCGATGGAGGTGCCGCCCGCGTCGAAGAAGCTCCGGTCCGGGCCGAGCCGGTCGACCCCGGCGAACTCCGCGAGCACGGCCGCGAGGTCGCTCTCCAGGTCGTCCCCCGGTTCCCCGGGCCGTCCGCCGCCGACCGCGTCGGCGGCGGAGGTCCCGGACGCGGCCAGGGCCCGCAGCGCCGCGTCGTCGCGCTTGCCGCTCGGTGTGAGCGGCATGGCGTCGATCCACCGGTACTGCGCGGGCACCATGTGCGACGGCAGGGCGGAGCGGAGGGCGGTGCGCAGCGCCTCGGTGTCGGCCTGTCCGGGGTCCCCGGTCAGGAACGCCTGGAGCACGGCGTCGGAGCCGCCGAGGGAGCGCGGGACGACGGCCACCTGGCCGATGCCCGGGCGGTTGGCCGCGTGGTCGAGGACGGCCAGTTCGACCTCGGCGCACTCGACGCGATAGCCCCGCACCTTGACCTGCCCGTCCGCCCGGCCCAGGCAGACGATGTCCCCGTCCGCGAGGGCGATCCCGATGTCCCCGGTGCGGTAACGGGTCTGCCCCGTGGGGCCGGTGTCGAACCTCTCGGAGGTCAGCTCCGGCCGCTTCTCGTACCCGAGGGCGACGCACGGGCCCTCGACGTGGATCTCGCCCGGGGTCCCCTGCGGGACGGGGCGCTTCCGCGCGTCGAGCAGGGTGACGACCGCTCCGGTCACGGGCGTCCCCACGGGCGGCAGCGCGGGCAGGTCGCCGGGGGCGCCCAGGAGCCGGTGCGCGAGGACGACATGGGTCTCGGTCGGCCCGTACTGGTTCTCCAGGACCAGCTCCGGGAGGGCGGCGCACAGCGCGCGGATCTCGGGGGTGATCCGGAGCTGTTCGCCCGAGGACGCGATCACCCGCAGCGAGGGCGGATAGGTGCCGGTGGCCTCCGCCACCTCGGCCAGCGCCTGGAGGGCGACATACGGCAGGAAGACCCGCTGGACGCCGCCGTCGGCGATGGTCTTGAGCACGGCGGCCATGTCGTGCCGGGTGCCCTCGGTGAGCAGATGCAGGGTGCCGCCGCCGCAGAGCGTGGAGAAGACCTCCTGGAAGAAGACGTCGAAGCTGAGCGGGGCGAACTGGAGGGTGGTGACGCCCACCCCGCCGGTGGCGCGCCGGTTCTGCCAGTCGATCAGGTTGGTGAGCGCGCGGTGCGGCATCACGACGCCCTTGGGTTCACCGGTGGAGCCCGAGGTGAAGAGCACATAGGCGGCGTCCTCGGGGGCCGGCCGGGGCAGCGGGGGCGCGCCCCCGGCGCCGTCGGTGGTCCCGTCGGGCGCGCCGAGCAGTTCCTCCGGGGCGCACACCCCGTCCGTCCCGGGGACCGGACCGCCGGGGCCGCTCTCCGCGACGGTGAGCCACGGCTCGGCGACGGCCAGCATGGCGCGGATACGGGCGTCCGGGTAGTCCGGGTCGAGCGGGACGACGGCCGCCCCGGCGCGCAGCACGCCGAGCACCACCGCGAGCAGTTCGACCGAGCGCCGCATCCGGACCGCGACCCGGGCCCCGTGCGGCAGGCCCCGGGCCAGCAGGGCCTGGGCCACCGTGTCGGCGGTGTCGGTGAGTTCGCGGTACGTCCAGCGCTCGGCCCGGTCCGGGCCGCCGCCGACGACGGCGGTGTGCGCCGGGTGCTCCATGGCGGTCCCGGCGAACAGCTCCGTCACCTCACGGTGCCGCAGCACCGCCGGGTCCACGGCTTCGTCGGGTCCGCGCACCAGCTCGGCGAGGACGGCGGTGAGGAGCCGGGCGAACTCCGCGCACTGGGCCGGGGTGAGCCCGTCCTCCCCGGTACTGACGCGCAGCGCGAGCCGCCCGTCGCGCGGGTCGACCAGCGCGGTCGTCAGCAGTCCGAAGTTGGTTCGCTCCAGCACCTCGACATCCGTGAGCGCGATCCGTCCGTCGCCGAGGAGTTCGTTCAGCCCGTGGTAGTTGACGAAGTTGAACGCGGTGTCGAAGACGGGCCCGCCGCGCTCCGCGATGAGCGTGCCGACGGGGAGCCGCCGGTACGGGAAGGCGTCCCGCTCCCAGCGGGCCACGTGCTCGACGGCCTCGCGCCAGGTGCGCCCGTGGCTGTCGAGCCGGACCGGGACGGTGTTGAGGAAGAGTCCGGCGACCTCCTCGGCGCCGGGCCGCTCGGGCCGGGTGTGGGTGACGCACCCGGTGGTGACGTCGTCCGTCGCCGTCATCGCGCCCAGCGCCAGGCAGTGCGCCGCCAGCAGCACGGACTTGACCGGCAGGCCGCCGCGCCGCGCGAAGTCCCTGACGGCCCGGTCCAGCCACGCGGGCAGCGGACGCAGCCGTCCGTCGGCGGCGGACGGGCCGTCCGGCGCCCCGTCGGCGGCGGTCCGCACGACATGGGCGCGCTGCGACTCGACAGTGGTGGCGGTGGAGCCGTCGAGCACCCGCTCCCAGAACCGCCGTGCCTGGGCGTCGCCGCGCGCGGCCCGTTCGGCGCGGGCGTGCTCGGCGAGCAGATACGTCAGCGGTACGGACCCGGCCGCCGGGTCGTCCGCCGGGTCGCGGCCGTCGGCGTACGCGAGGTAGTCGCGGAGGAGTCCGCTCATGAGCTGGGCCACGCTCCAGCCGTCCAGCAGCGCGTGGTGGAAGCTGAACACCAGGTCGGCGCCGTCCGGCCGGACGAACACCCGCATGCGGTACAGCGGTGTCACCCGCTGCGCCGCCGCGTCGAGCAGCGGATACGCGGCCCGGTGCATCCGGTGGGCGTACGCGGCGGGCTCACCGGGGCCGGTGGCCTCCGGCGCCGTGATCTCCAGCGCGTCCGGTGCGCCGGGTGCGTCCGGCGCATCCCCTGCGTGCGCCGTGTCCGGCCCGTCCGGCACATCTGATGTGTCCGGCATGTCCGGGAAGACGATCTGGAGCGGTGTGGACCGGCCCGTCACATCGAAGCCGGAGCGCAGCGCGGGCTGCCGCCGCACCATCCGCCGGTAGGCACGGCGGAAGGCGTCCTCGTCCCACGGCATCCGCAGCCGGTACCGGAACACGTCCTTGTACAGCGGGGACTCGGCGCTCTCCAGGCTGTGGTAGACCATGCCGAGCTGGAGCTGGGAGGCGGGGAAGGCGTCCTCCACGCCGTGCAGCGAGGCCCGGTCGATGAGCGGGACGAGGTCGAACGGGGCGGTGACCGCGGGGTCCGGGCCCCGGCCGGTTCCGGGTGCCGCCGGGCCGCCGGACCGCGCGGACTCCGCCATGGACTCCGCCGCGGACTCCACCCGGGCGGCGAGGCCCGCGACGGTGGGCCGGGCGTAGAACTGGTCGAGGTCGAAGCGGAATCCGCGTTTCTCGGCCTCGGTCCGCAGCCGCAGCGCCAGGATCGAGTCCCCGCCGACGGTGAAGAAGTCGTCGTGGACACCGAAGGCGCGGGTTCCGAGGACGCTCCGCCAGATCTCGGTCAGCTCCCGCTCGGCGGGGGTCCCGGCGCCCTCCGGCTCCCCGGCGCGCCCGGGGCGTTCCCGCGCGAGCAGCGCCCGCCGGTCCGTCTTGCCGCTGCGGGTCAGCGGCAGCCGGTCCAGCCAGACGAACTCGGCCGGGATCATGTACGGGGGCAGCAGCGCGGCGAGGGCGTCGACGAGGGCGGCGGTGCGTGCGGAGCCCGGGGTCGTGCCCGGGGCTGTGCCCGGGGCTGTGCCCGGGGTCGTGCCCGGAGCGGTGGCCTGGGCCGCGTCCCGCGGTTCGCCGGGGACGAGGAAGGCGAGGAGCCGGGTCCCGTCCCCCGTCCGCTCGTCGGCGACCGCCGCCGCCGCGACCCCCGGGCAGCGCGTCAGCGCGTTCTCGATCTCGCCCAGGGTGACCCGGTTGCCGCGCACCTTGACCTGGTCGTCGACGCGGCCGAGGTAGTCGAGGGAGCCGTCCGCGAGCCAGCGGGCGAGGTCCCCGGTGCGGTAGCGGCGGCGCTCGGGCAGCGCGGCGTCACGGACGAAGACCTCGTCGGTCAGATCGGGGCGGCCGAGATAGCCGCGGCCCACGCCGACGCCCGCGATGTTCAGCTCGCCGGCCACCCCGACCGGGCAGCGGCGGCCCGACCCGTCGAGGACCATCAGGGCGATGTTGTCGATGGGGCGGCCGATGGGCACCCGGTCGAGCGGGCCGTCGGCCGGTATCTCGTGGAACGAGACGTCGACGGCCGCCTCCGTGGGGCCGTAGAGGTTGACCAGCCGGGCACCGGTGTTCCCGGCCGCCGCGAACACCGTGCGGAAACGTTCCGCGAGCGCGGGCGGAAGGGCCTCGCCGCTGGCGAAGACCCGGCGGATGGTGCGGATCTGCTCGGCCGCCTCCGGCCGCTGCTCCAGATGGTCGAGGAACGGGCCGAGCATCGACGGGACGAAGTGCAGCACCGTCACCCCGTGGCGGGCGACGGCCGCCGCCAGCTCCCTCGGGTCGCGCTCCGCCCCCGAGGGCGCGACGGCGACCCTGGCCCCGGTCTGCGCCCACCACATCAGCTCCCACACCGACACGTCGAACGTGGTCGGGGTCTTGTGCAGGATGACGTCGTCGTCGCGCAGCGGGTACTGCCGCTGCATCCACGCGAGACGGTTGACGACGGAACGGTGCTCGATCATCACCCCCTTGGGGGTGCCGGTGGAGCCCGAGGTGTAGATGACGTACGCCAGGTCCGTGGGCCGGGTGGTGGCGGGCGGCGGGTCCGCCGGGGCGGTGGCGCCGCCCGGTGCGGCCGGGTCCAGCGCCCGGATGCCCAGCCCGTCGAGCAGCCCGTCGAGCAGCCCGTCCGCCTGTGGCGCGCGGATCGCGAGGCGCGCCCCGCAGTCCGTCAGCAGGGTGCGGACGCGCTCGCGCGGGTGCCCCGGGTCGACGGGGACGTAGGCGCCGCCCGCCGCGTGCACGGCGTGCACCGCGACCAGGAAGTCCACGGAGCGCGGCAGCAGCACCGGTACGCACTCCTCCGGCCGGATTCCGGCCTCCCGCAGCCGCCGCGCCAGGGCGGCGACACGGCCGTGGAACTCCTCGTACGTCAGCCGGTGCCGCCGTCCCTCGGTGTCGCAGGCGACGACGGCCGTGCGGTCCGGGGTCCGCGCCGCCTGCTCCAGGAAGAGGCGGTCCAGGGTGGCGGTCTCGTCGAGCGGGGCCGTGTGCGGACGTTCGAAGCCCTGGACGCGGGCCGTCTCGGCGGCGTCGAGCAGCTCCAGCGCGAGCAGCGGCGCGGCGGGGTCGCGCAGCCCCCCGTCGAGCAGCCGGACGAGGTGCCCCATGGCCGCGTCGAGGGAGAACGACGCGTCGAAGACGTCGTCCGCGTAGAAGACGTCCACGTCGAGCGAGCCGTCGCTCTCGTGCTCCCGGACGACGACGTTGACCGCGTCGAGCGAGTAGCCGGAGGAGAGCACGGTCAGATCGACGTCGGACCGGCGGTCGAACGGGTTGTCGGGGACGGTGATGTACGAGTACGTGACGTCGAACAGGGCCGGGGTGCGGCGGCCCGACTCCGCCCGCAGCGCGGCGAGCAGATCGCTCAGCGGGAGCCGCTGGTGGGCCGTGAGGTCCCAGACGCCGGAGCGCACGCGGTCGGCCAGGTCGAGCAGGGTGTCCTGTTCGCCGACGGGGATGTGCAGGGGCAGGATGTTCGCGACGTTCGACATCGTCGTCAGTTCCTCGGGGGTCCGCCGGTTGAGCAGCGGGATGCCGAGGACGATGTCGCCGTCGCGGTGCACCCGGCGCAGACAGGCCGCGAGCGCGGCGGCCGTGACCGAGAACACGGAGCGCCCGGTGGCCCTGATCCGGTCGGCGGTGGGGGCGTCGACATGGACGGACCGCCGGAGTCTGCGGTGGCCCGCGACGGTCGCGGTCCGCGCGAACAGGGCGGGGTCCAGCCCGCTGACGGTGGCGGCCAGGGCGTCCCGGTCGGCCGCCCAGTCCGCCGAGGCGCGGTACGCCTCGTCGGCGGCGACGGTGTCGAGGCAGCTCGGCGCGGGTTCGGCGGGGCCCTGGCCGGGCAGCGGGGACTCGTAGTGGCCACAGACCTCCCGCAGCATGAGGTTGATGCCCCAGGCGTCGGCCGCGACATGGTGGAAACGGCAGTACACGATCAGCGAGTCCGCGTCGTCGACGAGGATCGTCGCCTGTGCGAGCGGCCCGTCGAGCGGGATCACCGCCCCGGTCGTCCGCGCGATCCACTCCTGGCACGCCGCCCGCGGATCGGCCGCGTCCAGGAACGACACGACCTCGACGTCCGGGTACGCGTCCGGCACCCACTGCCGCCAGGTCTCACCGTCCGCCACCAGCCGCAGCCGCATGGCGTCGTGCCGGAGCGCGACCCGCCGGATCGCCGCCCTCATCCGCTCGACGTCGTGGGCCCCCGTGAGCCGGAGATAGCCGCTGGGCTGCGCGACGGCCCGATCCCGGTAGGTCAGCGCGACGGTCACGACGTCCTGCTGGTACTGGCTCAACGGCGCGCTGCCGCGCGGGCCCGGTTCCGCCTGCGGGGGCGGGGAGGCCACGGCCGTGCCCTCCGACCCGGCGACAGCGCCCGGGGCCGGGCCCTGCGGCGAGGCCGGGGCCTGGGCACCCGGAACGGCCTGCGCGGCGGAGGCCGGAGCCCCCGGCACGGACAGGGCAGCAGCGCCCGAGCCCGGAGCCCGCGCATCACCGGGCACCACCGGGGCCGAGCCGTCCGGCACGGACGAGAGAGGCACAGCCGTACTCTCCGGCCCGGCGACGGCACCTGCGGGCAGGGCGGACGCGGACGGAGCCTGCGGCTGAGCCACAGCAGGCGGCGCGGACGCGGAAGCGGGGGCCGCAGATACGGCCGCAGCCGGGCCCTGCGGCTGGGCAGCACCCGCCCACGCACCAGCACCGTCCAGGGCCGGGCCCACCGGCACGGGCTGCGGAGACACAGCCGCGCTCTCCGTCCCGGCCGAGGTCGAGGGCCTAGGCACGGGCAGGGGTGCGGAGGCCGTGGCCCGTGAGTCCGCCGGAGCGGCCGGGGGCAGGGGGTGGGCCGTGGCGGGTCCGGCGGGGGCGGGGAGGAGGGTGAGGAGGTGGCCCACCAGGGCCGTCGGGGTCTTGAAGTCGAAGACCGCGTTCGTCGAGACGGGGAGGCCCACCGCCTTCTTCAGCCGGTTGCGGAAGGCCACCGCCCCCAGCGAGTCGAAGCCGAGGTCCTTGAAGTGGACGTCGTGGCCGACGGCTTCGGCCGTCTCGTGGCCGAGTACCGCCGCCGCGACCGTGCGGACCGCCGCGAGCAGCGCCGTGCGCCGTTCGTCGTCGGACATCCGCGCCAGGTCGTCGCCGAGCGTGGCCGCCGGGCCCGTGTCCGCGGCCCGTCCGGTGCTCGCCGTGCGGAGTCCGGGGCGGGCGAATCCGCTGAGGACGGCGGGCAGTTCGGCGCGCCCGGTCGTCGGCGGGGTCAGCCGGGCCGGGACGAGCAGTGAACGCCCGGTGTCGAGCGCCGCGTCGAAGAGGGCGAGCCCCTCGTCCGAGGAGATCGGCAGGAAGCCCAGGCGCCGCAACCGGGCGTGGTCGCGTTCGTCGAGGTGGCCGGTCATCCCGGTCTCCTGCGCCCACACGCCCCACGCCAGGGACGTCGCCGCCAGTCCGCGCTGCCGCCGGTGCTCGGCGAGCGCGTCGAGGAACGTGTTCGCGGCGGCGTAGTTGGCCTGTCCGGCGGAGCCGAGGATGCCCGCCGCCGAGGAGAAGAGCACGAACGCGGCGAGATCCGCGTCCCGTGTCGCCTCGTGCAGATGCCACGCGGCATCCAGCTTCGGCCGGAGCACCCGGTCGACCTGGTCCGCGGTCATCGCGCTGAACACGCCGTCGTCCAGCACACCGGCCGCGTGCACGACCGCCGTCAGCGGATGGGCGGGCGCCACGTCCGCGAGGACGGCGTCGAGGGCGGGCCGCTCGGCGGTGTCGCAGGCGGCGATCCGCACCTCCGCGCCGAGCGCGCGCAGCTCCGCGCCGAGTTCCCGCGCCGCGGGCGTGTCCGGTCCGCCGCGGCTGAGCAGCAGCAGGTGCCGTACGCCGTGGCGGGTCACCAGATGGCGGGCGAACAGACCGCCGAGCACCCCCGTACCGCCGGTGATGAGCACGGTGCCCCCGGGGTCGAGGGCCCTCGGCAGGGTGACGGCGAGCTTCCCCGTGTGCCGGGCCTTGCCGAGGAGCGTCAGCGCCTGCGGCAGGTGCCGCACATCGCGCACGGACACTGGCAGCGGACGCAGCACCCCCCGTTCGAACAGCGCGCCGAGCGCGGACAGCATCTCCCCGGTCTCGGCGGGTCCCACCTTGGTGAGGTCGAAGTGCTGGTAGCGCACGCCCGGGTGGTCCCGGGTGATCCCCTCGGCCGCGCGGATGTCGGTCTTGCCCAGTTCGACGAAGTGCCCGCCGCGCGGCAGCAGCCGCAGCCCGGCGTCGACGAACTCGCCCGCGAGCGAGTTGAGGACGATGTCGACCCCGGCGCCCCCGGTCGCCCGCAGGAACTCCTCGGCGAAGTCCAGGGCGCGCGAGTCGGCGGTGTGCGCCTCGTCGACGCCCAGCGCCCGCAGGGTGCCCCACTTGGGGCGGCTCGCGGTGGCGAAGACCTCGGCGCCCCAGTGGCGTGCGAGCTGGATCGCCGCCATGCCCACACCGCCGGTCGCGGCGTGCACGAGGACCCGCTGCCCGGGGGCGACCGGGGCCAGGGTGCGCAGCGAGCAGTAGGCGGTGAGGAAGACCGCCGGGGTGGACGCGGCCTGTTCGAAGGACCATCCGGCGGGGAAGCGGGCGAAGTAGCGGTGGTCGCGGACGACCCGCGGGCCGACGCCGTAGAACATGCCCATCACGCGGTCGCCGGGCCGCAGCGCCGTGACATCGGCGGCGGTCTCCACGACCACGCCCGCGCCCTCGTTGCCGAGGTCGACGCCGGGGTCCGGGTAGAGCCCGTACGCGATCATGACATCGCGGAAGTTGAGCCCGTGGGCGCGGACCGCGACCCGGACCTCGCCGGGCGCGAGCGGCCGGGTGGCCTCGGGCCAGGGCTTGAGCGCCATGTTGCCCGCGTCGAGCGTGCCGCCGCCGAGGGTGCGGAGCTGCCAGTCCGGCTCCGGGAGCCGTTCGAGCCCGCCGATCGGGGTGCCGGTGACCCGGGAGACCCGGGGCGCGTGGGCCACGCCCCCGCGGACGGCGAGCTGGGGTTCACCGGTGGCCAGGACCTGGGGTATCCGTTCGTGCCAGCCGGTCCAGTCGTCGACGTCGACGAGGACGATCCGGCCGGGGTGCTCGGTCTGCGCGGTGCGCAGCAGCCCCCACACGGGGGCGTGTGCCAGGTCGGTGACGTCCTCCCCTGGGCCGGTGGACACGGCGCCCCGGGTGACGACGACGAGGGTCGTGGCCCGGTCGAACGCGGGGTCGGTCAGCCAGCGCCGGGCGGCGTCCAGCACGGTGGCCAGCGCCTGCCGGGCCCGCCGCGGAAGGGACCCGGGGGACGCGTCCGTTCCGGCGGGTCCGCTGTCGGTGACACAGCGCAGGACGGCGGCGCCCGCGGTGCCCCCCTCCGCGACCCGGGCCCACTCGGCCCACTCCACCGGCACCGCGGCGGGCTGCGGCACCACCGGCCAGTCGAGGCCGAAGAGGGAGTCGCGCGTGCCCTGTCCGACGGTGCGGATGCGGTCGCGGGCGATGGGCCGCAGCGTCACCGTGCCGACGGTGCACACGGGCTGTCCGTCGGGGTCGGTGAGCGTGAGCGTGCAGGTGTCGGGGGTGAGCGCGGCGATCCGTACCCGCAGGGTGGAGGCGCCGACGGCGTGCAGGCGCACCCCGGCGAGCGCGAACGGCAGCCACACCCGCTCCGGGTCGTCCTCGCGCCCGGAGTCGACGTACTCCAGTGTGTGCAGGGCGGCGTCGAGGAGGGCGGGGTGGACGCCGAACTGCCCGGCGGCGACCCCGTCGGGCAGCGCGATCTCGGCGTGGACCTCGCCGTCCCGGCGCCAGAGCGCGCGCAGCCCCCGGAAGGCGGGCCCGTACTCGTAGCCGCGGGCGGCCAGCCGCTCGTAGCTGTCGGAGATGTCGACGGGCTCGGCGCCCGGCGGCGGCCAGGCGGCACCGGCGGCGGGCTCGTCGGTGGCGGCGGGCGCCGGGGCGAGGGCGCCCTCGGCGTGCTTGGTCCAGGGGGCGCCGGACGCCCCGAAGGCCCCGGGGCCGGGCGGCTGCGCGGACGCCGGGCGGGAGTAGATCCGCACCCCGCGTCCGTCACCGCCGTCCGCGCCGTCGGCGCCGTCCTCGCCCGGGGCTCCGACCGTGACCCGGAGGTCGACGGCGGTGTGCTCGGTGATGACGAGCGGTTCGTGGAGCACCAGCTCCGTGAGGGCGGGGCAGCCGCTGTGCTGTCCCGCGGTGAGCGCCAGTTCGGTCAGGGCGGTACCGGGCAGCAGGACGACGCCGTTGACGGCGTGGTCGGCGAGCCAGGGGTGGGTGGCGAGCGAGAGCCGCCCGGTGAACTGGAACTCGTCGTTCTCGGGGTGGTCGTGCGCGGCGGCGAGGAAGGGGTGGTCGAGCCCGCCGCCCCCGGCCCCGGCCGCCGCGGCGTTCCGCGCCCCCGTGTCGGGCGCCAGCCAGAAGTTTCTGCGCTGGAAGGCATAGGTCGGCAGGTCCACCGGCCCGGGGCAGTCCGCGTCCGGGTGCGGTACGAGATCCGCCGCCCCGCCCGCCGTGTGCACCTCGGCGACCGAGGTCAGCAGCCGCCGCGGACCGCCCTCCTCGCGCCGCAGAGTGCCGGTGACGAGATACGGCTCGTCGGTGGCGCCCGCCGTCTCCTGGAGGGTGTCCTCGATCCCGGCCGTGAGCACGGGATGCGGGCTGACCTCGATGAAGATCCGGTGCCCCCGCTCGTACGCGGTCCGCACGGCCTGCTCGAAGCGGACCGTGCGGCGGAGGTTGCGGTACCAGTACCCGGTGCCGAGACCGGTCGTCGCGACGGGCTCCCCGGTGACGGTGGAGATGAACCCGGTGGCGGTGTCCATCGGCGCGATGCCGTCGAGCACCCGGTGCAGGGTCTCGTCCAGCTCCTCGACATGGGCGGAGTGGGAGGCGTAGTCCACGGGGATGCGGCGGATGCGGATGTCCTGCTCCGCGCAGTCCCGTTCGAGTGCGTCGAGGGCGGCGGCGTCGCCGGAGACCACGGTCGAACGGGGTCCGTTGACGGCGGCGATCCCGATCCGGCCCGGCCGGGGGGCGAGCAGCCGTTCCACGTCGGCGGCGGGCAGCGCGAGCGAGGCCATGCCGCCGGTGCCCGCGAGGGCGGTGATGGCCTTGCTGCGCAGGGTGACGACCTTGGCGGCGTCCCGCAGCGAGAGCGCCCCGGCGATGTGCGCGGCGGCGATCTCGCCCTGGGAGTGGCCGATGACGGCGGCGGGGGTGACCCCGTACGCCTGCCAGCAGCGCGCGAGGGAGACCATGACGGCGAACAGCGCGGGCTGGACCACGTCCACGCGGTCCAGTCCCGGCGCGCCGGGCCGGGAGCGGAGCACGTCCAGGAGCGACCAGTCGGTGAACTCGGCGAAGGCGCGGTGGCAGTCCTCGATCGCGGCGGCGAAGACGGGGTGGGTGTCGAGGAGTTCGACGGCCATGTCCGCCCACTGCGAGCCCTGGCCGGGGAAGACGAGGACGGGGCCGCTCGCGAGGGCGGCCCGGCCGGTGACGACGGCGTCGTGCGGCCGGTCCCCGGCGAGGGCGGCGAGGGCGGCGACGGCCTCCGGGTGGCCGTCCGCGACCACCACGGCCCGGTGGTCGAACCGGGCGCGGCCCGTGGCCAGGGTGTGGGCGACATCCGGCAGCGGCAGCCCGGCCCGCTCACCGAGCCACGCCGACAGCCGGGCCGCCTGCTCGCGGAGGGCGGCCTCGGACTTCGCGGAGAGCACCAGCGGCACGGGGCGCGCCGTCGCGTCACCGCCCCCGGGCCGGGCGGGACCGGGGGCGGCGGGACCGGGGACGGCGGGACTCCCGCCCGGCCCCAAGGCCACGGCAGCCACAGCCGGCCGGCCGGACAGGGCGGCCCCGACGGGACCGGCGGGACCGGCAGCCCCGGAGTGCACAGCGGACCCGGCAGGCCCAGCAGAACCGGCGGCCCCGGTGGACGCGGTGGCCTCAGGCTGCTCGGTGGACGCGGCAGAAGCGGCACTCACCGACACCGTGGCGGACACCGCGGCCACGGACGGCCCACCGGAGGCGGCGGGGTCAGAGGAGACCGGAGTCACAGCGGACACGGCCCCCTCGTCCTGCGCGGCGGCCACACCGGGCGCGGCAGGCGCGGACAGCCCACCGGGTGCCACGGCCCCAGGGGTCGTGGCGGATACGGACAGCACGGCAGCCGCAGCGGGGACAGCAGCGGCCATGGACGGCTCACCGGAGGCGGCGTACTCAGCGCCCACGGGCAGCGCTGAGGAGACAGCGGCCACCGACGGCGCAGCGGCCATGGCAGACACACCGGCCCCAGCAGACGCGGACAGCCCACCAGCGGCCACGGACTCGGAGGTCGTGGCAGCCACGACAGCCGCAGACCGCTCGGCGGCGGGATCAGAAACGACCGGGGTCACAGCGGACGCAGCGGCCTCGTGCCGCGTCCCGCCCCCGGCAGACACGGACAGCACACCAGCGGCAGCAGAATCCGGGACCACAAAGGCCAGGGGCTGCCCGCCATCCCCATCAGCCCCAGCAGGCACCGCGGCCATGGACGGCACGTCCACCACAGACCCCACGGCACCCGCCGTCGGCGCCTGCTCCACGATCACATGCGCGTTCGTCCCGCTGATGCCGAAGGACGACACGGCCGCCCGGCGCGGCACCCCGGCCGGGCGGGTCGGCCAGGGGCGGGTCTCCCCCACCACGCGGACGGTGCCCGCCGACCAGTCGACGGCGTCGGTCTGCCGCGTCAGATGGAGGGTGCCGGGCACCTCGCCGTGGCGGATCGCCTCCACCATCTTGATGATCCCGGCGACGCCGGACGCGGCCTGGGCGTGTCCGATGTTCGACTTGACCGACCCCACGAGCAGCGGGTCGTCCGGGCGGTGCGCGGCCCCGTAGGTCGCGATGAGGGCGCGGGCCTCGATCGGGTCGCCGACCCGGGTGCCCGTGCCGTGGGCCTCGACGACGTCGACATCGGCGGCGGTCAGCCCGGCGTCCGCGAGCGCTTCCCCGATGACCCGCCGCTGACCGTCCTCGCTGGGCGCGGAGAGCCCCTCGGACGCGCCGTCCTGCGCGATCGCGGTGCCGCGCAGCAGCGCGAGAACGGTGTGGCCGTTGCGGCGTGCGTCGGAGAGCCGTTCCAGCACGAGGACTCCGGCGCCCTCCGAGACCCCGAAGCCGTCGGCGTCGGCGGAGAAAGGTTTGCTCATACCGTTCGGCGCGAGCGCGCCGAGATGCCCGAAGCCGACGAAGATGCTCGGCGCGCAGACCACGTTGGCGCCGCCCGCGAGCGCGAGGGAGCAGTCGCCCGCCCGCAGCGCGCGGGCGGCGATGTGGACGGCGGCGAGGGAGGACGAGCAGGCGGTGTCCACGGTGACGGCGGGGCCTTCGAGCCCCAGGACGTAGGAGACCCGGCCGGAGGCCACACTCGGGGTCGTCCCCGTCGTCAGATGTCCGGCGTGCTCCTTGTCCCCCGCGTACACCCGGGGGCCGTACTCCTGCGCGACGACACCGAAGTAGACCCCGGCGGGGGTGTCCGCGAGCCGCGTCGGGTCGATCCCGGCGTGTTCCAGGGCCTCCCAGGAGACCTCCAGCAGCAGGCGCTGCTGGGGGTCCATGGCCAGGGCCTCACGGGGGCTGATGCCGAAGAAGGACGCGTCGAAGTCGCCGACGCCGTCGATGAAGGAGCCGCCCTGGACATAGGTCGAGCCCGCGGCCTCGGGGTCCGGGTCGGTGAGCGCGGCCAGGTCCCAGCCCCGGTCGGCGGGGAAGCCGGGGGCGGCGGCGTTCCCGCCGCGCGCGGTGAAGTCCCACAGCTCACCGGGGGAGGAGGCGGAGGGGAAGCGGCAGCCCATGCCGACGATCGCGATGGGGTCCCCGGTGCCGGAACTCCCCGGCGTGCCCGGCGTCGACTGCTCCGACGCGCCACGTGCCCACGGCAGCTCGGGAAGGCTGGACGACGCAGTCGGCTTCCGGTGGTGCGGCAGTGACGAACGACGTGTCGACATGGCACCGACAGTAACCACGGAGATCAGGCCCGTGATGTCCCTAGAAGGCGGGACAGCGGCGACGGCGGATTCGGGGTAGAACGGCTGCCGGGAGGTCGCTCATATGACGGCAGGAGCACACGGCCCACTCGCCGAGAACACGGGCCCCGTTGACAACACGGGACACTCCAGAGGCTCCAATGGCGCGGGCCCCGACAAGAACCCCGGTCCCGCCAAGAACCCCGGTTCCGCCGGGAATCCGGGACCCGCCGGGAGTCCGGGGCTCGCCGAGAACCCCGGACTCGTCGATGTGGACACCACGCACTGGCTCGACGCGGCACTCCAGCGCGTACCCCTGAGGACGGGCCCGCTCGCACCGCCGCCCCCGGGCAGCGGCCTCGAACCGGTCCCCGGGGACAAGGGCCTGCCCTTCCTCGGCCTCGGCGTCCACACTCTGCGCTATGGCCCCGCCTTCCAGCTCCAGCTGCTGCGCCGGCACGGTCCGGTGTCCTGGTGGCAGGCGTTCGGCCGCCGGATCGTGGCCGTGTCCGGGCCCGACGCCGTGCAGGCGGTCCTCGTCAACAAGGACAAGGCGTTCGCGACGGGGTGGCCCGCCGTCATCGGCCCCTGGTTCGACGGCGGTCTGCTCGCGATGGACGCGCCCGCCCATCTCGCCGACCGCAGGGTCATGCAGACCGCGTACGGCGAGGAGGCCATCGCGGGCTACGTCCTGCGGATGGCCGAGGACGCCGAAGCGGCCCTGGCCCGCTGGCCGCTGGGCCGCGCCTTCACCGCCGTGCCCGCGATCAGGGAGCTGTCCTCCGAGGTCACCCCGAGGGCGATCCTCGGAGTGGCGTACGAGCCCGCGGGGCGGCGGATCATGCGCGCCGTCGAGGAGTGCATCCACGCGGAGACCGCCGCGGTACGGCTGCGGATTCCCGGTACGAGCTGGTACCGGGCGCACCGGGCCCGCCGACTGCTCCTCGCCGGACTCACCCGGGCCGTGCCCGCGGCACGCGAGCGCGCGGGGGACGACTTCCTCTCCGTCCTGTCCCGGATCGGCGGGCCGGACGGGGACAGGTTCAGCACCCGGCAGCTCGCCGAGCACGCGCTGTTCACGCTCATCGCCTCGCACGACACGACGGTGGTGGCGACACTCGCCTCCTTCTACTTCCTCGGCCGCAACCCCGAGTGGCAGGCCAGGGCCCGCGCCCAGTCGCTGGCGCGCCCCGGGGGACCGCCGACCGTCGAGGCGCTGGGCGGCCTGGACGTCCTGGAACGGGTGGTCAAGGAGAGCATGCGGCTGGTGTCGCCGTCCCCCATCAACATGCGGGTCGCGGTCAAGGACACCGAGGTGCTGGGCCACTTCATCCCCGCCGGTCAGCTCGTCTCGGTGTGCACGGGCGTGAACCAGCTCATGCCGGAGCTGTGGCACGAGCCGCAGCGCTTCGACCCGGACCGCTTCGCCCCGGACCGGAACGAGGACCGCGTCCACCGGCTGGCCTGGGCGCCCTTCGGCTCCGGCGCGCACAAGTGCATCGGTCTGCACGTCGGCATGTTGAAGGTGAAGGCGACGCTGGACGCGATGGTGCGCCGGTTCCACTGGGAGTTCCCCGCCGGGTACGAGGCGGCGTGGCGGTTCAGCTCCCTGCCCGCGCCGTCCGACGGCATGCCGGTGGTCCTCACCCCGCGCACTCCCTGACCGAAGGAGCCCCCGGGCCGCGCCGTACGGGCCGGGGGCTCCGGCCCGTACGGCGGCCCGCCGCGCCTACAGCGGGACGGACGGCGCGGCGTCCTGCGCCACCGGTCCCGCCGGGCCGCCGAGTCTGCACATCTGTAAGGCCACCCGGGTGAGTTCGGCCTTGTTGCCCACCCCGAACTTGGTGCGGATGCGCTTCACATAGGTGTCGACGGTGTGCCTGCTGATGCCCAGCCGGGTGGCGATCTGCCCATGGGTCAGCCCCTGGGATATCTGCCCCAGCACCTGGCTCTCCCGCAGCGACAGGGTCGGCGCCGAGAGCTGTGCCGGGACGCCGGGCGACGCCATCGCGCACTCGCACGGCTGCACCCCGGTCCCCGTCGCGACCGCCCGGAGCGCGCTGACGATGCAGGCGCCGGGCTCCCGTCGGCACAGCACCGCCGACGCGCCCGCCCACAGCCAGGGGCTCGCGGCCGACGCCGTCTCGACGTTGACCACGAGAACGGGGGTGTGCTCGGCCATGTCACCGACCCGGGCGGGCCCGTCCGGCACGGGCAGCGCGTCCGCGTCGGTCAGCAGGACATCGGCGAGTGGCGACGGGGGCTCTCCGGGGGAGGTCCGGGTCCCCACCACCCTGATCCCGGCGGCGTCGCCGAGCACCTGTGCCAGACCGCTCAAATAGACCGGGGAACCGACCAGCACGTCGACGAGGACCGTCCGGCCCTCCTCCGCCGTGCGCGCCGCGCCGCCGCCCCCGCCGCGCGGGCGGCGCGAACCCGCGCCCGCACCCCCCTGGCGGTCGCCGGACGACCCGGCCTTCGCCATCAGTCCGGTCGTCAGTCGAACAGGAGCCACAGTCTCTCCTCATCTCTTCGCCTCCCCCTCGGTCTGCGAATACCCCCTGAGATCTCCCCATCGCTCGTCTCAGCGTTCTCTTGACTTTCTTGCCGTGAACATTACGAAGGGGGATTCCGCCCCGGTGGATCCGCGCTGACCTGGGTGGACGGGTTTCCTCCTGGGCAAGGAAGAGGTCCGACATCCGGACAGCAAAGCCCCGGACGGCCTGAAACGGCCATCCGGGGCTTGTCCTCACCGGGTTCGTCGGGTCCGGCCCGGGCGCCGCGGTCCGAACGGGTCCGGGCGGCGCGGTGGCGGGTCGGGGCGGGGCGGGGGCGTCAGCCCAGGTCGTGCATCCAGTCGTGCCGGTCGGCGGCGACACCGGTCTGGATGTTCAGCAGCGCCTCGCGCAGCTTCATCGTCACCTCGCCGGGCCGTCCGTCGCCCTGGGTCCACTCGCCGCCCGCCGACTTCACCGAGCCGACCGGGGTGATCACGGCCGCGGTGCCGCAGGCGAACACCTCGGTGAGGGTGCCGTTCTCGGTGTCGCGCCGCCACTGGTCGGTGGAGATCCGGCCCTCCTCGGCCGTGTAGCCGAGGTCCCGGGCGACCGTGAGCAGCGAGTCACGGGTGACACCGGCGAGCAGGGAGCCCGTCAGCTCGGGGGTGACGATGCGGTCCCCGTACACGAAGTACAGGTTCATCCCGCCCATCTCCTCGACCCAGCGGTGCTCCACCGCGTCCAGCCAGACGACCTGGTCGCAGCCCTTCTCGGCGGCCTCGGCCTGGGCCAGCAGCGAGGCGGCGTAGTTGCCGCCGGTCTTGGCGAAGCCCATGCCGCCGGGGACGGCGCGGACATAGTTCTCGGAGAGCCAGACGGAGACCGGCTCGACGCCGCCGGGGAAGTACGCGGCGGCCGGGGAGGCGATCACGATGAACAGGTACTCGTTCGCGGGGCGCACCCCGAGGCCGACCTCGGTCGCGATCATGAAGGGACGCAGATAGAGCGAGGACTCGCCACCGTGGGCGGGGACCCATGCCTTGTCCTGGCGGACCAGCGCGTCGCAGGCGGCGATGAAGAGGTCCACGGGCAGCTCGGCCATGGCAAGCCGGCGGGCGGAGCGGCGGAAGCGCTCGGCGTTGGCCTCGGGGCGGAAGGTGGCGACGGAGCCGTCGGGGCGGCGGTAGGCCTTCAGCCCCTCGAAGATCTCCTGCGCGTAGTGCAGGGTCATGTTCGCGGGGTCGAGCGAGAGCGGGGCGTACGGCGTGAGCTGGGCGTCGTGCCAGCCCAGACCCTCCGTCCACTTGATGGTCACCATGTGATCGGTGAAGTGGCGGCCGAACCCGGGGTTGGCCAGGATCGCCTCCCGCTCCGCGTCGGAGAGCGGGTGCGAGGAGGGCTTCAGCTCGATCGTGGGCGTCGTCATGAGTGCTTCTGTCCTTCACCGTTGGTTGTGACGGACCGCGCTCACGCCGCTACTGAATCTCGGACGTCCGGACATTCCCGCATGCCACGGCCCGGTTCGATTATCGCTCGAATGCCTCGGCGCAAGAAACAGGGTGGAAGGGGTGAAAGCGGTCCCGGTTGGATGGTGGCACCCGGGGCCGCGCAGAGCGAAGCCGCCGGGCGCTTGGCGACCCGGCGGCTTCGAGGAATCGTCGGGTCAGCTCGCTACGCGTACCGCGAGCGCGTCGCCGATCTCGTCCGTGGTGCGGAACGTGCCGTCCCGTTCCGCGAGGTCGGCGGAGACGGCCTCCTCGATCCGGGCGGCCTCGGCCTCGAAGCCGAGGTGCCGCAGGAGGAGGGCGACGGAGAGGATCGTGGCGGTGGGGTCGGCCTTGCCGGTGCCCGCGATGTCGGGCGCGGAGCCGTGCACCGGCTCGAACATCGACGGGAAGGCGCCCGTCGGGTTGATGTTGCCGGAGGCCGCCAGGCCGATACCGCCGGTCACGGCGGCGGCGAGGTCGGTCAGGATGTCGCCGAAGAGGTTGTCGGTGACGATGACGTCGAAGCGCTCGGGCTGGGTGACGAAGAAGATCGTCGCCGCGTCGACATGCAGATAGTCGGTGGTGACCTGGGGGTACTCGGCGGCAACCCGGTCGAAGGTGTTCTTCCACAGATGGCCCGCGTACACGAGCACATTGTTCTTGTGGACCAGCGTCAGCTTCTTGCGGGGCCGGGCCGCGGCCCGCTCGAAGGCGTCCCGGACCACGCGCTCCACGCCGTACGCGGTGTTCACGCTGACCTCGGTGGCCACCTCGGCGGGGGTACCGGTGCGCAGCGAGCCGCCGTTGCCCGTGTAGGGGCCCTCGGTGCCCTCGCGGACGACGACGAAGTCGATCTCGGGCTGTCCCGCCAGCGGGGTCGCGGTGTTCGGGAAGAGCTTCGAGGGCCGCAGGTTGATGTAGTGGTCGAAGGCGAAGCGGAGCTTGAGCAGCAGCCCGCGCTCCAGCACTCCGGAGGGCACCGACGGGTCGCCGATGGCGCCGAGGAGGATGGCGTCGTGGCCCTTCAGGGCGTCGAGGTCCGCGTCGGGAAGGGTCTCCCCCGTGCGGTGCCAGCGCTGGGCGCCGAGGTCGTAGGGGGTGGTCTCCACCTTCACATCCTGCGGAAGGACGGCCGAGAGGACCTTCAGGCCCTGGGCCACGACCTCCTGGCCGATGCCGTCACCGGGGATCACTGCGATGTTGAGGCTGCGAGACATGCCCGCACCCTACTCCCCGTCCCAGACCATGAGCAGACGTCGTCCACCATATGGACGAAGCCCGGTCTGGACGAAGTGCCCCAGGGCCTGGTCAGACCCTGGTCAGGGCCCGACCGCGGTCCCAACGGGGCCTGTTCATCCGGCGGCGCCCCCGTTGTCCCGGCGGTCGAGTGCGCGCTGGAGGGCCGCCGCGGCGTTCCTGCGGTCGGACTCGGTGGTGCGG
The DNA here is from genome assembly GCF_005519465.1 of Streptomyces clavuligerus. Taxonomy (NCBI): domain Bacteria; kingdom Bacillati; phylum Actinomycetota; class Actinomycetes; order Kitasatosporales; family Streptomycetaceae; genus Streptomyces; species Streptomyces clavuligerus. The sequence goes on from NZ_CP027858.1 coordinate 1,584,234, forward strand.
ACGGCACGGGCGGCGGAGCGGCGGGCGCGGCGGACGGTCTCGGCAGGCATGAGGATCGACTCCTTGAAGATCACACGACGGAAATCACACGATCACGGGATTTCGAAGGCGCCGGAGGGGGCGGGGGCCGTGCGGCAGGGGTGACCTGCGTGGCGCACGGCCGACATCGCCCTTCGCTGGATCGAGCGAGACGTTCGGCTGGTTTCCACGCTAAGCCAGCCGGGCGCCGCTGTCTCCACAACTAGTCGGACTTCCTACTATCTGAGACGGAAATCATGGAAGCCGCTGGTGGGAGCGGTGGATTCGCGGCCCCCGCCCGGATACGCGGCCCCCCGCCCGGGTGCACGGCCCCGCCCGGACTCACCGCAGGCCCGGACTCACGGCCCGCCCGGACTCACCCCAGGCCAGGATTCACAGCCCGCCCGGACTCACGGCAGGCCGGTATGCCGGAGCACACCGGCATATCGGGGCACGCCGGCATGCCGGAGCCCCCGCCGGTACGCCGGAGCCCGCCGACATGTCAGAGCACATCGCCGTCGCGCCAGTCGAAGGCCAGCGCGCCCCTGTCCCCGGGCACCGCGCCACGGACGAGAACGGTGCCCTCCTCGTCCGGGAGGTGCACCAGCCCCTGCGGCCCGATCCCCTCGATCCGCCCCGGCCAGGCCCACCAGCCGCGCGAACGGTAGAGCAGCTCGCCCAGGGCGGACGCGGACAGCGCGCCGAAGTCGTAGGCACGGTCGATGATCCCCTCCAGCTCGTCCATCACCCGGGAGCCGAGCCCCTCGCGGCGCCGGTCCTCGCGGACGGCCATCGCCTCCACATAGCCGACCCGGTGGAACCGGTCGCCGTGCCGCACCCGGCGCATGATCACACTGCCGTGGGCGACCATCCGGCCCTCGGCGTCCCGCACCAGAGTGTGCATCCCGCCGAGCAGGTGATCGAAGTCGTCGTCGTCGAGATCGCCCCGGAAGCAGCCGTCCAGGAGGGCGCGGATATCGGTGAGTTCGGCGGGGGTGAGGGAACTGGTGTGGAGGGTGCGCAGCGCGTCGGTCATGGACCGAGCCTTCCAGGCCCCCCGCCGCGCACGCACCGATTTACCGGCCCCGCCGCGCCCCCGCCCCCGCCCGGGTGCCGCAGGGCCGCGTCCGCGACGCCGGGCCCGGCGGAACGGAAGGGCACCGGCACGGCACCCGGGTCGCCGGGGCCACGCCCTTGACGGCCGTCTCCCCTGCCTCCATCCTCCGAGTCATCGGATGACCGGCCCGGGAGGTCCCATGCCGTTACGACGCCCGCTCCGCACGCTCGTCCTGCCGCTCTGCGGCGCGCTCACCACCGCCCTGCTGCTCGCTCCCCCGGCCCACTCCCTCCCCGACGAGCAGGTCTGGCGGATACATGGGACGGACGGGCTGGTCGCGCGGGTCGCCCTGGCACCGGGTCCCGGCTCCCTCACTCTGGCCGTCGAACGACACGGACGCACCGTCCTGGAGCCTTCACCCCTGGGGCTTCTCACCGAAAGAGCCGATCTCTCCCGTGGTTTACGGCCGGTGAGCCGGAGCAGCCGGACCGTGGTGGAGCGCTATCGCACCACCACAGGCAAGAGCCGCGACCGCCGAACGCGGCTGGCCGAGACCCGCTGGGGCTTCCGTACCGCCGACGGCACCCGGCTGGATCTGACGGTCCGGGTCGCCCCCGACGGCGTGGCCTACCGCTACACCCTCCCCGACACCGGCGCGACCGGCACGGTCACGGGCGAGTCCTCCGCCTTCGTCCTCCCGGCGGGCTCGGACTCCTGGCTGGGGCGCTACCGCGCCGACAACGAGAACCTGTTCACCGCGTACCCCGCCGCAGCGGCGCCCACGGGCGAGTACATGATGCAGTCGCTCTTCCGCACCCCCGGCGGCCACGCCCTGATCGCCGAGTCCGGCCTCACCGGCGCCTACGCGGGTGCCCGGCTCACGCATACCGCCGGATCGCCGGTGTACGGGGTCCGGCTCTGGGACGCGCGGATCGCCGTCGACGGCGGACGCCTCGACACCCCCTGGCGCGCCGTGATCACCGGCGACCCGGCCCGGATCACCCGCTCCACCCTCATCGACGACCTCGCCCCAGCCTCCCGGGTCCGCGACACCTCCTGGGTCCGCCCAGGACCCGCCCTGTGGACCTGGCTCGCCGGGGGCCGTCCCGCGGGCCAGAGCCTGCCGATGCAGAAGGCGTACGCCGACTACGCGGCGGCGCGCGGCTGGCCGTACACCGTCGTCGACGCGGGCTGGTACTTCGACCCCCGGCAGTGGGACGTCACCGACCCGGAGTGGGAACGGAACAGCTGGATACCGGAGTTGGTGCGGTACGGCGCGGCGCGCGGGGTCGGCGTCCATGTATGGATTCACTACCGCGATCTGGACACCGCGCAGGAGCGGGAGCGCTGGCTGCCGGTGCTCCACCGCTGGGGCGTCAAGGGCGTGAAGATCGACTTCATGGACTCGGAGTCACAGGACCGGCTGCGCTGGTACGACGAGATCCTCCCGGCCACGGCGGAGCACCGGCTCCTGGTCAACTTCCACGGCTCCACGATCCCCAAGGGCATGCAGCGCACCTGGCCGCATGTCATGACCCTGGAGGGCGTCAACGGCGAGGAGAAGCGCGTCAACACCGCCGAGCACCTGACCATCCTGCCCTTCACCCGGAACGTCATCGGCTCGATGGACTTCACCCCGGGCTCCTTCCACCGCCCCGCCCGCCCCAACGCCGCCTCCGACGCCGGTGAACTGGGGCTCGCGGTGCTGTACGAGTCCGGCGTCCAGAACCTCTCCGGCACCCCCGAGTCGTACGACGCCCGCCCCGAGGCCCGGCGCTTCCTGGAGCGCCTCCCCGCGGCCTGGGACGAGACCCGGCTGCTGACAGGCGCTCCCGGCACCCTCGCGGTGCTCGCCCGCCGCGCCGGACCGCGCTGGTTCCTCGGCGCCATCCAGGCGGGCCCGGCGCGGACGGTGGAGGTCCCGCTGCGGATCGGCCGGGGCCGCTGGCTGGTCGAGACGGTGACGGACGGCCCGTCCGGCCTCCGCCGCGAGACCCGCCCCGCGCACGGCGGCGCCACCCTCACCCTCCCGGTGGTCGCCGACGGCGGCTTCGCGGCGACGGCGTGCCGCTGGCACCCGGGCCGTACGAGCTGCTGAGCGCCGGGGACACCGCCGTGAACCCGCCTCCCGTCGTACCGGTCCTTCGGTCCTTCAGCCCTCAGTCGCGGCGGATCAGCTCCGGGTCGATCCGGCGGCCCACCAGCGGCAACGACCCGGCCGCGGCCACCAGGACCACACCGGCCGCGGCGAGGAGCAGCGGCGGCAGCCCCTCGACGTCCCAGCTCACCGCGGAGCCACCGGTGATCAGATAGCTCGACTCGGCGAGCTTGCCGGTGATCACCGCGAGGACCAGCCCCAGCCCGAGGGGCAGCACCACCTGAAGACACTGCACCGTGCGCAGGGTCCGCGCCCGTGCCCCGATCAGGGTGACGGCCGTGATCTGCGATCTGCGCTCCACCGCCCGGTCGGTCGCGGAGACCAGGAAGGCGGCCACCCCGATCAGCAGGCCCATGGCCATACCGAGTGCGAGCAGGGTCTCGACCACCGATATCTGTTCCAGCCCCTGGATGTTCAGCCCCACCAGCTCGACCTCGGCGATCGGGGCCACCGCCCCGATACCGTCGAGCACCGCGCGGACCTGGTCCGGCGCCGACCCGCTGGTGAGCACGTACTGCGCGTCCCGGGGGCTCACCCCGCCGGGCAGCGCGGAGGGCGGGACGAGCAGCAGCGCGTTGCCGACGGAGGAGGTTCCGTATCCGCTGTAGACGACGCGTTCGGCCGGGTAGGCGATGTCCAGCTTCCCGTCCTTCCCCCCGGTGTGGCGGAAACGGAAGACCGTGCCGGTGGCGATCCGGCTCCCCAGGCTGGAGTTGGGGTCGTCGAGCCGCATCACCCTGCCGTCCACACACCCCTCTGCGGTACGGACCATCCGTTCCAGCTCATCGCAGGTGGCGACCAGGGCGGTCGCCGACGAGGCGAACGCCGCGTCGGGGCTCTCCGCCCGCAGATCCACCCAGGAGTTCATCATCACGGCCCGGGTGCGGACCCCGTCCAGTCCGCCCAGCTCCTGCCGCTGCCGCTCGGTCAGCTCGTGCAGGGCCAGGGAGTAGTCCTGAACGGGGCCGGAGGGCCGGCTGACCTGGTCGAGCTGGATGAGCACCCCCTGAGCGAGGGACGCGGCGTACACCAGCAGGACCAGCCCCGTGACCACCCGCAGGGTGCTGCCGGGCTCGGCCTCGTTGCGCCGCATGGCCAGATTGAGGGTGAGGGAACGGGTCGACCCCGCGAGCGCGCGGGCGAGCGCGTACGACAGATAGGGCAGGGTGAGCACCAGCCCGACCCCGGTGAGCAGCACACCCGCGACCACGAGGAGCGCGTTCACCCCGACGCTGGACGCGGGACGTCCCAGCAGGCCCGTGAGGCAGTAGCCGCAGACGATTCCCAGGCCCGCGAGCAGCAGCAGGCCGAACCACTTGGTCGGCGGGCGCGCGACGGCGGTGCGCCGGACGGCCAGCGGGTCGGCGGTGGCGTCCCGCGCGCTGCGGCGGCCGACGAGCCAGGCGAGGGCCGGGCAGCCGATCAGACAGACGGCGACGGTGGTCGCGGAGAGCGCGCCGTCCTCGGGGTACCACCGCAGGGAGGGCAGCCCGGTCCGGGACATCACCTGGTTGAGCAGCGTGTACTCGCCCAGGCCGAGGGCCGCCCCGGTCAGCGCGGCGGCGGTGGTCTCGGCGGCGTTCACCCGCTGGGTGCCCTTCTTGCTCAGGCCCAGCAGCCGCAGCGAGGCCAGTCTGCGGGTGCGGCTGGCCGCGGACAGCCGGGCGCAGACGGAGAGGAAGATGCCCAGCGGCAGCAGGACCAGGGTCGCCAGCGCGAACCGTACGTCCGTCAGGGTGGACGGGTCGACCACCGGGTTCGGGGCGTAGCGGTAGCCGAAGCCCTTGAGGTGCCGTCCTTCGCCGTCCAGCCGGTCGCGGGTGGTGCCGATGTACGCGTACAGCTCGTCGGGGTGGGCCAGACCGCCGGGGCCGATCGTCCCCTTCTCATCACCGGGAAGCAGTCCCTTGACGGCGGGCGCCTCCCGTAGCAGCTCACGGACGCGCGGGGAGACGAACACCTCTCCGGGGCGGGGCAGTTCCCGCAGACCGGGCGGGGCGGGGGTGTCCTGCCCCGGGCCTCGGGCCACGAAGACCCGGGTGAACGAGTGGGAGCCGTACGCGTCCGAACGCGGGAGCACGAGGGTGCCGTCCGCCGGTCCCTTCGCCGCGGTCACCGGCTGCCGGGCCGCGGCCCGTCCGTTGTGCGCGTCGAGGATCGCGGGAAGGGTGAGGACGAGGGCCAGGCAGCAGACCCCGACCGACCCGCCGACCGCCATCAGCAGGAAGCGGACGCGGTTGCCCCGCCCCGAACCGGCGAGCAGCCGCAGTCCGAGCAGGAACTCGGTCACCGCTCCCCCCAGGGGGAGAGGACGCCGTCGGTCATCGTGTAACGGGTGTCCGCCTGCTCCGCCACCGCGCCGTCGTGGGTCACCAGGATCACCGCCGTGCGCTGCGAACGGGCCAGCCCGAGGAACTCCTTCAGCACGGCGGTGGCGTTGGCGCTGTCCAGTGAGCCGGTCGGCTCGTCGGCGAAGACCACGGCGGGCCGGTGCACCAGCGCCCGCGCCACCGCGACCCGCTGACTCTGCCCGCCAGGCGCAGCGGCAGCGCGGTGTTCTCCTCGATGGTCAGCTCGGGAAGCAACTCCCCGTACTGGAAGACAAATCCGAACCGTTCCCGCCGCAGCGCGCTGACCTCGTCGTCGGACATCCCCCCGATGACGCGCCCCTCGAACCGCACCCGCCCCCGGCTGACGGGCACCACCCCCGCCAGGCAGTAGAGGAGCGACGACTTCCCGGACCCGCTCTGCCCGGTGATCGCGACGACCTCCCCCGGTACCACCGAGATCCGGGCATCCCGCACGGCGGGCTGATCGCCGTAGGAGAGGTCGACTCCTTCGGCGACGAGAATTTCTGACGTACTGATGTTTCCCATCCCCCTGGTTCATGGCCGTGCGGGGCGGATCACCGGGTGATCCGCCCCGCACAGTGAAACCGCGTCCTTATACAAGGTCCCACTGCCGCTTGCCCTGAAGCACCCCGTCCGTGAACCAGAGGTGCGCCGAGCCTCGGTAGAACCCCGTCGACGAGTAACCGTCCACATCGAAGCAGGACAGGCTGAGGGTCACCCCGGCCGTCGACGGATAGGCCGGGTAGTACTCACTCCAGGTGGTGCAGGACCCCTGCCCGACGGTCGCCAGTACCTGGGCCCTGGTCATCCCCACGGTGACCTGGTTGAACTTGGCGAGGGTGAGCGTCGGGGCGCTCGGGGCCAGCAGCTTCTCCTGGCTCTTCGAGTCCACCTTCGCGTCGGCGGCGGCGCTGGTGAAGCCGAAGGTGGCGTAGGCGTAGTAGTCCCCTGCCGCGTGCCCCCGGCAGTGGATGCTGTCCCCGAACGACCCGCCGGTCTCACAGTTCTCCGCACCGGCTATGTCGAGGACCTGCTGACGTGTCATCCCGAACTGGATCTGCGTGAACTTCGCCCCGGTCATCACCCCCGCCGCGTTCGAAGCCCCCGCCGACCCGAGCACCAGCCCACCCACGGCCGCCGCCATGACCACGGCCCGCCCCAGCCTCCGAACCCCCGCGCCGATCCCCACTGTCCTCATCGCCCGTCCCCTTCCGTCGACCAAGCCTCCGCCCTCGCTGAGGGCCTGCTCAACCCTGGCATCGATGGATCTCCGCGCACTCCTCATCACGGCGGACGCCCGGGCAATCGTTCCTGCAAACGATTTCCAGTAACGGAAACCCGAACCTCTTGTTTCCGCACGGCTGAAGCCACGAACATCAGACCTGAAACCCGACACTGAGGGGGCACGTTGTGGCACTGACACGGCTGGTGGGAGAGTGCGAAGACGGCGAGTGTCCGGCGATCTACGCCACGGACCGGGCAACGCTCGCCTTCCAGGGGAACATCCTGACCGATCACGGGTTGAAGATTCCTCCCCACGAAGCCCTGGTGGAGGTCCCCATCGACATCATCCGAAAGGCCATTCGTGACAACCTCATCTAGGACGCTGGGAGACTGGTTCACCGACTTCGAGCGGGAAGCCTTCCGGCTGGAGACCCTGGACGACTACAGCAAGTCGGGCGGCGTCGCCGCGTACCAGGCTTTCATCGCTGGTAAGCCTCAGCCCGAGGGGTACGCGACGGACGACTGGGTGACGACGGTCGGAAACGCCACCGGGTCGGGCAGGCGCATGTACCGGGTACATATCCTGTCCCGGCCGCTCACCGACTATCTGCGGTTCGAACTCTCCTGGGGCTACCACCGCAACATGACGGCAGGGGAAGAGTTCTTCATCCTGGACACCACGAACCGGGAGAACCCGATCCCGGAAGCCCCGGACTTCTGGCTCTTCGACGAGAGTGTCATCAGCGCCATGAGCTACGACGGCAACGGCAAGTATCTGGGCTCCGACTTCCTCGGCGAGGACCAGTTGGCCCGGTTCCTGGCGTACCGGGACACCGCCCTGGCCCATGCGGTGCCGTTCCCCGAATGGTGGGCGCAGCACGGCGAGTGAACAGATCCACCCTCGGTTCAGCGCTGCGGGAGCTGCGGAAGTCCTCCGGACTGGAGGCCAAGGCAGTCGCCCGCGGCGCTGCCATGTCCTCTTCCAAGCTGTCCAAGATCGAAAACGGGAACACAGCCCCCAGCGTCACCGACGTCGACTGCATCCTCACGGCCATAGGGGTGTCCAACGAGGCCAAGGCCGAGTTCATGGCCGTCGCGAGGGAAGCCGCCACGGAGGTCACAGCATGGCGGCTCGTGCGGCGCCTCGGCTACAGCCGCAAACAGCAGCAGGTACAGGCCCTCGAAGCGCAGACCGCCCTGCTGCGCCTGTTCCAGCCCGCACTCATTCCCGGTCTGCTTCAGACACCTGAGTATGTAAGGGCGGTCTTCACCCGCGAGAGCCTCGGGGAAGTGGAACTGGAACGCACCATCGGCGCGAGGCTCGCACGCCAGCGAGTGCTGTACTCAAGGGAGAAGACGTTTCGTTTTGTCATCACGGAGTCGGTCCTCCGGTGGCGTGTCCTTCCACCCTTGATGATGGCAAGCCAACTGGATCGGCTGATCTCGGCATCCCGATTGCCCGGTGTGGACATCCGGGTTGTGGCACTGGCCACACAGCAGACCGACTTTCCCAGCCACTCGTTCTGCATCACGGATGACCGCATAGTGGCCATCGAAACCGCTCACGCAGAAATAATGGTGACCGACCCCAAGGACGTCGCTCTCTACGCGCATAAATTCGAGCGCTTCAGCGAATCCGCCCTTTCGGGTGACGCCATGCGGTCCCTGGTCGAGACCATCCGGGACGATTTCTTGCGCGAACAGGAAACCGGCTAGCCCGGCCACCCGAGCGGACACACCATGGGCCTTCCATCACGGAATGACGGCAGCGTTCAACAGCCGTCGGACACCAGGAAGGTACGGTCATGACCGAGCTGTACGAACTCTCCCTCGCCACAGTGGTGTTCTCGAAAGCCTGCGGCGGCAACACCCACCCCGACGGCGAGGCATGCGTGACCCTCGCGCGGATCGGACCGGACGCCTGGGCCCTGGGAGACACCAAGCGCCCCGGCGCCGAGCCGCTGCGCTTCACCACGGCGGAGCTGGACGCGGCGGGCATCGACCCGGGCCGCTTCGGTCTCTCCGCCTGACCCGCCCGCCGTGCACCACCACGGATACACCTGGGTCGGCGAGAAGAAGACCTTCGACCGCGAGAGCATCCGCAGGCCGCCCGGCGAGGCCCCGACCGCGAACAGTGAGAAGGAGGTCTTCGACCGCTACCGGGAGGCCGTGGCCGAGTTCCCCGTGTCCGGGGTTCCCCCGATCCAGACGGCGCACTGGCTCCTGAAGCCGCCGTCGATCATCCGGGGCACCTGGGAGGAGCCCAAGGAAGCCGGTGCCTGGCTGCGGCTCCAGCTCGCCGGATTCGCTTCCCGGTTCGCCTCGGCGGACGAGCGGGAGCCCGACCGGCTCGCCCTCCTGGAGCGAGCCGTGGTCGGACGGCTCACCTGGGGCGGGGACGTCTCCCTCGGCCACTATCTGAACGGGACGGCCTTCCACGCGGTCGCCCTCGTGACATGCTCCCCGAACCGGGCCGCCCCTGGGCTCTCCTGCCCGGTGGCCCGGTCCCGCGCCTGACAAAAACGCCGACGGCCCTCCTTCCCCACGGGCGGAGGGCCATCGGCGTCAGACGGACCGCCCCTTGGCGAAGTCCACGAAACAGGACCACCCGGCGGCCGGAAAGACCAGCGCCGGACGGTGCGGGGACTTGCTGTCGCGGACCGGGACGCGGCCCGATATCGCGGCCATGGACGGAGCCCACTCCACGCAGTCGTGGCCACCCGCACCGGAGTAACTGGACTTGACCCATGTGTGCTCGGTGGACGAGACAGAGATACGGCTCATGTCGCATGCTCCTCGATAAGGGACCGGATGTGCTCCGCTGTCCTCGCCGGCGACCACGCACGGGCCATCAACCGGCCGTAGGCTTGCTCACGTCGCAAGACGGCACGGTACTCCTCCAGGACCGTCCCCGTGGAAATGGATTCCTCGTAAGCCGTCCATACGCCCTCCTCCAGAGCCATGAGCACCAGCGAACCGCCCATGAGCCCATGGCAGCCCGCCGCGAGCGGAAGTATCTGCACGATCCTGCCCTTGGTTTCGGTCTCCTCGGCCAGCCGGACAAGCTGCTCCCGCCAGACATCCGGACCGCCGACCCGGCGCATCAGGGCCGCCTCGTCCACGATGAAGGAGCAATCCGGGGCGTCCTTGCCGCGCAGCCGAGCCTGCCGTGCCATGCGGCCCGACGCATATTCGTCGATCTCTTCAGGGCTCAAGTAAGGGTTGAACTCGTCGAAGAGCGCCCGCGCGTATGCCTCGGTCTGGAGCAGCCCCGGGATCAGTTGGCCGCAGTACTGCTTGATCACAAGGGCTCGGGACTCCAACTCCAGTGAGCGCCGGAACTGATTCGGGTACACCTCCAGTACGCACACCTCGTACAGCTCGGCGAAAATGCCCCCGGTCTGGAAGTAGTCGTCCAGAGCCTTCGGCAGCTCCGGCGGCGGCATGTACTCCGCGTTCTCGATCCGCGACAGATGACTCTTGCTGATCTGCACCTTCAAGCCCAGGGCTTCCTGTGTCAGCCCAGCGTCCTCGCGGTAGCGCCGGAGCTTCGTACCGAACAGCTGTCGGGCACTGGGCGCAGCCTTCTTCGGTCGCCCCACTTTCAACCACCCCTCCCAAAATCCATCCTGGGACTGGAATATCTCTGACTGTCCAACGGACTGGTGGAGACTCTAGGGGACCAAGTCTGGATCACAAGCCGAATCGGAGAAAAGAACACCCGCGAACGACCCGCCCGAACAAATTAACCCCACCCACACCGCAACCTCCCAGTTTCGGTATTCACCATGCCGTGCAACCGTGAAATAGCACATGGATACAGCACACCGAAGCCGAAGAAGGAGGCACCGCCATGAGTACTCCGGACAGAATCGAGAAGGAGATCGTCATCGCCGCACCCCCCGAGCGGGTGTGGGCCGTGCTCACCGAGCCCGAGCATGTCGGGGCGTGGTTCGGGCAGGGGGAGCCGACCCCCGTCGAGCTGCGGGCCGGGGGGACGATGCTCCTCGATCACGGGGAGTACGGGCAGTTCCCCACCACTGTCGTGGAGGTCGAACCACCGCATCGGTTCTCCTACCGCTGGGCCTCCGCCCACCCCGGTGAACAAGCCGTGCCCGGGAATTCCACCCTTGTGGAATTCACCCTCACCCCCGAAGGCGAAGGAACCCGGCTACGGGTCACGGAATCCGGATTCACCGCGCTGGAGATTCCCGAGGAACGGCGGGAGACCGCCTCGTACGAGAGTCATGACGGCGGCTGGGCCGGGCAGGTCGAGAATATTCGCGACTACACCGAGAAACTCTCCGGATGACGGACGACGAGACGGTGTCCCGGGTGCTGTCCGCGCTCGCGGACCCCACCCGGCGGCGGATACTCGACGCGCTCGTACGGCAGGGCAGTTCCACGGCCACGGTGCTGGCGCAGGAGCTGCCCGTCACCCGGCAGGCGATCGTCAAACACCTCGGGGTGCTGGACCGCGCCGGGCTGGTGGAGGTGTGGCGGCAGGGGCGGGAGGCCCGGTACCGGGTGGTGCCGGGGACCATGGACGCGACCGCCGCGTGGATGGAGCGGACCGCCGCCGTGTGGGGCTCCCGGCTCGCGGCGATCAGAAAAATCTCGGAAGCCGCCGAACGGCAGGCAACCGATCATGGTCGATGACCATCAAGAGAGATGGAGCCGCCCCCGTCTCCGGCGTGGGGGCCGGAGCGGGGGCGGGTTCGTGGGGCCGGGATCGGCCCGGGCAGGCTGTGATCAGCCCATGTGCGGGTACGCGTAGTCCGTCGGCGGGACCAGCGTCTCCTTGATCGCGCGGGTCAGCGTCCAGCGCATCAGGTTCTGCGGCGCGCCCGCCTTGTCGTTGGTGCCGGAGGCACGGCCGCCGCCGAACGGCTGCTGGCCGACGACCGCACCGGTCGACTTGTCGTTGATGTAGAAGTTGCCCGCGGCGAACCGCAGCTTCTCCATCGTGTACGCGGCGGCGGCGCGGTCGTTCGAGATGACCGCGCCCGTCAGCGCGTAGTCCGACACCGACTCCATCTGGGTCAGCATCGCGTCGTACCCGTCGGCCGACTCGTCCTCGTACACGTACACCGCGAGGATCGGACCGAAGTACTCGGCCTTGAAGACCTCGTTCTCCGGGTCCGTGCACGCGATGACCGTCGGGCGGACGAAGTAGCCCACCGAGTCGTCGTACGTGCCGCCCGCGACGATCGTGCAGCTCGGGTCGGCGGCGGCGCGGTCGATCGCCGCCTTGTTCTTCGCGAAGGAACGCTCGTCGATCACGGCGCCGATGAAGTTCGACAGATCGGTGACGTCACCCATGGTGATGCCGTCGACCTCGGCCGCGAACTCCTCCTTGAACCCGTCGTTCCAGATGGACGCCGGGATGTACGCGCGGGAGGAGGCCGAGCACTTCTGGCCCTGGAACTCGAAGGAGCCGCGGGTCAGCGCGGTCTTCAGGACGGCGCGGTCGGCGCTCGGGTGCGCGACGACGAAGTCCTTGCCGCCGGTCTCGCCGACGATCCGCGGGTACGAGCGGTACTTCTCGATGTTGGTGCCGACCGTCTTCCACAGGTGCTGGAAGGTGCGGGTGGAACCGGTGAAGTGGATACCGGCCAGGTCCCGGTGGTTCAGGGCCACCTCGGAGACGGCGATGCCGTCACCGGTCACCAGGTTGATGACACCCTTGGGGAGACCGGCCTCCTCCAGGAGCTGCATCAGCAGCACCGCGGAGTGGGTCTGGGTCGGGGACGGCTTCCACACGACCACATTGCCCATGAGGGCCGGGGCGGTCGGCAGGTTGCCCGCGATCGCGGTGAAGTTGAAGGGCGTGATCGCGTAGACGAAGCCCTCCAGCGGACGGTGGTCCATCCGGTTCCACACGCCCGGGGCGTTCGCCGGGGGCTGCTCGGCGAGGATCTGGCGGGCGTAGGCGACATTGAAGCGCCAGAAGTCGACCAGCTCGCAGGGCGTGTCGATCTCGGCCTGCTGCGCGGTCTTGGACTGGCCCAGCATGGTGGAGGCGGCCAGCGTCTCGCGCCAGGGGCCCGCCAGCAGCTCGGCGGCGCGCAGGATGATCGCGGCGCGGTCGTCGAAGGACATCGCGCGCCAGGCGGGGGCGGCGGCCAGGGCGGCGTCGATCGCGTCCTGGGCGTCCTGCTGGGTGGCGCCCGCGAAGGTGCCGATGACGGCCTTGTGGTTGTGCGGCTGCACGACGTCGACGCGCTCGCCGCCGCCCATGCGCCGCACGCCGCCGATGGTCATCGGCAGCTCGATCGGGTTCTCGGCCAGTTCCTTGAGCTTCGCCTCCAGACGGGCGCGCTCCGGGCTGCCCGGGGCGTAGCCGTGCACCGGCTCGTTGACCGGCGCGGGAACCGTGGTCACTGCGTCCATGGGTCTGGTAACTCCTTGGCCTAGTTCTTGGTGATCATCGAGCGGACGAAGAAGAGCAGGTTCGCCGGCTTCTCCGCGAGACGGCGCATGAAGTAGCCGTACCAGTCGGTGCCGTACGCCGTGTAGACGCGCATCCGGTGGCCCTCGGCGGCCAGCCGGACGTGCTCCTCGCTGCGGATGCCGTAGAGCATCTGGAACTCGTACTCGTCCAGCTTGCGCCCGGCGCGGCGGGCCAGCTCCTGGGTGATGGCGATCAGGCGCGGGTCGTGGGACCCGATCATCGGGTACCCCGAGCCCTCCATCAGGATCTTCAGAATCCGGACATACGCCTGGTCGATCTCCGCCTTGTTCTGGTAGGCGACCTCGGCCGGCTCCTTGTACGCGCCCTTCACGATCCGGACCCGGCTGCCATTGGCGGCCAGGCGGCGGGCGTCGTCCTCGGTGCGGAAGAGGTACGCCTGGATGACGCATCCGGTCTGCGGAAAGTCCTTCCGCAGCTCCTCGTGGATGGCGAACATCGAGTCGAGGGTGGTGTGGTCCTCGGCGTCCAGGGTAACCGTGGTGCCGATGGCGGCGGCGGCCTCGACGACCGGACGGACGTTGGCGAGGGCCAGCTCATGGCCGTTCTCCAGCGCCTGGCCGAACATCGACAGCTTGACGGACATCTCGGCGCGCTCGCCGAGCTTCAGCTCCTTCAGCCGTCCGATCAGTTCGAGGTAGGCGTCACGGGCCGCGTAGGACTGCTCCACCTCGGTGATGTCCTCGCCCACCACATCGAGGGTGATCTCCAGGCCCTTGTCCGCCAGCTCACGGACGATCGGGACGACCTGGTCGACGGTCTCACCGGGGATGAATCGATTCACCACAGGCTTGGTCACCGGCGCGGCGGAGACGATTTTGCGCATCTTGTCGCTGCGCGACGCGGCGAGGATCACGGGACCCAGCACTGGGCACCTCCACGGAAAGAACTCAGGAACGAGACGGGTGCGCAGGACCGGAAGGAACACTTTCGGTCACGGCACGGAGAACCACCGTGAAACCTAAGGAACGCCTACGATCCTCAGCCATCGACAGCTGTCACGCATTCGTGTTCGGGATCTCAGACAGTTGTCTGAAAGGCGTGGCAGAATGTCCTGATGAAGGGTGATTACCAGGATCTGGTCGATGAGATCTCGACGCTGCTGGCGGCCCCGGCCACGCTGGAGAACCGCGATTTCGGGCTGATCGCCTTCGGCGCGCACGACAGCGACGACGACAGCGCGATGGACCCGGTCCGCACCCGTTCGATCCTCACCAGAACCTCCGCCCCGGCGGTCCGGGCCCTGTTCGAGGGGTTCGGGATCGCCCGCGCGACCGGTCCGGTGCGCATCCCCGCCGCCCCGGAGGCGGGCGTCGTCCGTGACCGGATCTGTCTGCCCGTACGCCATCGGGGGGTCGTCCTCGGCTATGTCTGGCTGCTGGACTCCACCCCGGGTCCCACCCGGGCCCAGCTCGACGCCGCGATGGAGGTGGCGGGCCGGATCGGGGCGCTGCTCGCGGACGAGGAACGGGCGGGCGCGGACCTCTCCCGGGAGCTGCGGGCGGTCCTGACGGCGGAGCGCGGCTGGCAGTACGACATGGCCGTGGCGGCCCTGCGGACCGCGCTGGGCGGGGACGGGCGGGCACCGGCCGGGCCGCACGCCGTCCTCTGTGTCGTCCCCTGGTCCCCCGCCGATCCGCCGTCGGCCCGGTCGCTGCCCGGGGTCGCGGCCGTCTGCACGATGTCCTCGCCCTGGTCGCCCGGACGGGGGAACGGAAACGGAAATGGGGACGGCGGCGAAGGCGGGGGCGGTGGCCCCGGAGGGGCCCGTTCCGGCAGTGGGGCACCCCCATCGGCGGCGGCGGGGGGACGCGAGCGGCGGACCGGGCCGGACCGGGAGGCGGACGGCCCGCGGGCCCTCGCGGTCCTGGTGCGGCTGCGGGCGGCCGACACCCAGACACCCGCCCTCGCGGTCGCCGAGCGGCTGCGCACCGCGGCGGGCACCGGGGTCACGGTGGGCGTCGGCGCCCCCCGGCAGGGGCTGACCGGGCTGAACACGGCCTGGCGGGAGGCGTCCGCCGCCGCGCGGGCGGCCCGGGCGCGGCCGGGCGCGGAGCCGGTGGCGCGCTGGGCGGAGATCGGGCCGTACCGGATGCTGGCCGCGCTGCCCCCGGAGCGGGCGCAGGACCCCGCCGTGCGGACCCTGCTCGACCCCGCCCATACGGAGCTGGCGCGGACGGCCGAGGTCTTCCTGGACTGCGCGGGGCAGGCGGGGCGGACGGCGGCGGCGCTCGGCATCCACCGGCAGACCCTCTACTACCGGCTCTCGCGGGTGGAACAGCTCACCGGTCTGACGCTGAGCGAGGGCGAAGACCGGCTCCTCCTCCATATGGCGCTGAAGGCCGCCCGGCTCTGAAGGCGACCCGGCGCTGAAGGCCGCCCGGCGCTGAAGCCCGGCGGCGCACCGCCGGGGACGACCCGTCCCACGAAGGAAAGGGGCCCCGCCGCGCACGGTGTGTGCGCGGCGGGGCCCCTTCCTGTCGCTGTGGACCGGGCGGACGCTCAGTCGACGAGGTTCACCGAGCGGGCCGAGGCCGCGCCGATCTCGGCGGAGATCTCGGCGATCACCGGCACGGGCACCGTGTCGTCCACGGTCAGGACGACGAGCGCCTCGCCGCCCTCCTCGTGGCGGGAGACCTGCATCCCGGCGATGTTCAGCCCGGCCTCGCCCAGGATGCGGCCGACGGTGCCGACGACACCGGGGCGGTCCTCGTAACGGAGCACCAGCATGTGGTCGGCGAGGGCCAGATCCACATCGTGGTCACCGATGGCGACGATCTTCTGAACGTTCTTGGGACCGGCCAGGGTGCCGGAGACCGAGACCTCCTCGCCGCCGGAGAGGGTGCCGCGCACGGTGACGACATTGCGGTAGTCCGGGGACTCCGAGCTGGTCGTCAGCCGTACCTCGACACCGCGCTCCTGGGCGAAGAGCGGGGCGTTCACATAGGACACGGTCTCGTCGACGACATCCTCGAACACGCCCTTCAGCGCGGAGAGTTCCAGCACCTTGACATCGTGCTGGGTGATCTCCCCGTACACCTCGACATCGAGCCGGACGGCGACCTCGCCCGCGAGCGCGGTGAAGATCCGGCCCAGGCGCTCGGCGAGCGGCAGCCCCGGCTTGACGTCCTCGGCGATCACACCGCCCTGGACGTTGACCGCGTCCGGCACCAGCTCGCCGGCGAGGGCGAGACGCACCGAGCGGGCGACCGCGATACCGGCCTTCTCCTGGGCCTCGTCGGTGGAGGCACCCAGGTGCGGGGTGCAGACGACCTGGTCGAACTGGAAGAGCGGGGAGTCGGTGCACGGCTCCTTGGCGTACACGTCGAGGCCCGCCCCGGCGACCCGGCCCTCCTTGAGCGCGGAGTACAGCGCGTCCTCGTCGACGATCCCGCCGCGCGCGGCGTTCACGATCCGGACGGTCGGCTTGACCTTGTGCAGCGCCTCGTCGCCGATGAGCCCCAGCGTCTCGGGGGTCTTCGGGAGGTGGACGGTGATGAAGTCGGACGCGGCGAGCAGCTCGTCCAGCGTGACCAGCTTGACGCCCATCTGCGCGGCGCGCGCGGGCTGTACATAGGGGTCGTACGCCACGATCTTCATGCCGAACGCGGACATCCGCTGGGCCACCAGCACCCCGATACGGCCGAGCCCGACGACGCCGAGGACCTTCTCGCTCAGCTCGACACCCGTGTACTTGGACCGCTTCCACTCGCCGTTCTTCAGCGCGGTGTTGGCCTGCGGGATATTGCGCGCGGTGGCGACCAGGAGGCCGCAGGCCAGCTCGGCGGCGGTGACGATGTTGGAGGTCGGGGCGTTCACGACCATCACACCGGCCTTGGTGGCGGCGGAGACGTCCACGTTGTCCAGGCCGACTCCGGCGCGGGCGACCACCCTCAGCCGGCGGGCCGCGGCGACGGCCTCGGCGTCCACCTTGGTGGCGGAGCGCACCAGGATCGCGTCCACGTCGGCGATGGCCGGGATCAGCTCGGCACGGTCGGCGCCGTTGCAGTGACGGATCTCGAAGTCCGGGCCGAGCGCGTCCA
Source organism: Streptomyces clavuligerus (assembly GCF_005519465.1). Classification (NCBI taxonomy): domain Bacteria; kingdom Bacillati; phylum Actinomycetota; class Actinomycetes; order Kitasatosporales; family Streptomycetaceae; genus Streptomyces; species Streptomyces clavuligerus. The sequence continues at coordinate 1,601,557 of NZ_CP027858.1, forward strand.
CCGTGGCGGGCGACAGCTCTTCCGCGATGAGTACCACTGGCTTCTGGCTGGGGTTCAAGCTCACGTGAGTCCTCACATGTCCATGGGGGCCCCGCCCGTGCTCCCGCAGTCACGGGGGGAGGCACGGCCGTCCCGACGGCCGCAGGCGGTGGAGGGGCAAGCCGCGTGGAAGACGCACGACACTGTGGGCCTGACGCGTGTTGTTGAGCAGTGTAGTGGTGATCGGGGTCGGGTCTTGCGCCGGTGCGGCAGGATCACCCGTCCGTGGCTGGACGAACTGGACGAAGACCGGACGGAGAAGAGGAGGGGCGGGAAGAGGGGGAAAAGGAAGGCAGGGAAGGGGCGGCGAAGGGGCGGCAGGAGGCCCCGGGCGGGCGGGCGCGACGGCGGAGGGCCGGGGCGTGTCCGCCCCGGCCCTCCGCCGTTCACCGCTTACTGGTCGGTGTCGTCGACCCAGCTCATGAGCTTGCGCAGCTCCTTGCCCGTGCTCTCCAGCAGGTGGTTCTCGTCCTGCGTCTTGTACTCGTTGTACTTCTTCAGACCGCCGTGGTACTCGTCCATCCAGGTCCGGGCGAAGGTGCCGTCCTGGATCTCGGCGAGGACCTTCTTCATCTCGGCCTTGGTCTGGTCGGTGATGATGCGCGGACCGGTGACGTAGTCGCCCCACTCAGCGGTCTCGGAGACCGACCAGCGCATCTTCTCCAGGCCGCCCTCGTACATCAGGTCCACGATCAGCTTCAGCTCGTGGAGGCACTCGAAGTACGCGATCTCCGGCTGGTAGCCCGCCTCGACCAGGGTCTCGAAACCGGCCTTGACCAGGGCGGCGGTACCGCCGCAGAGCACGGCCTGCTCGCCGAAGAGGTCGGTCTCGGTCTCCTCGGTGAACGTGGTCTTGATGACGCCGGCGCGGGTGCCGCCGATGCCCTTGGCGTACGACAGCGCCAGCTCGAACGCCTTGCCCGTGGCGTCCTGCTCGACGGCGGCGATGCAGGGAACGCCGCGGCCCTCCTCGTACTGACGGCGGACCAGGTGGCCCGGGCCCTTGGGGGCGACCATGGCGACGTCGACACCCGCCGGGGGCTTGATGAAGCCGAAGCGGATGTTCAGGCCGTGGCCGAAGAACAGCGCGTCGCCGTCCTTCAGATGGGGGGCGATGGACTCCTCGTAGACCTGGGCCTGGATCGGGTCCGGGACGAGGATCATGATGACGTCGGCCTCGGCGGCGGCCTCGGCGGGGGTGACGACCCGAAGGCCCTGCTCCTCGGCCTTGGTCTTGGACTTCGAGCCCTCGTGCAGACCGACGCGGACATCGACGCCCGAGTCCCGCAGCGACAGCGCGTGGGCGTGGCCCTGACTGCCGTAGCCGATGACCGCGACCTTGCGGTTCTGGATGATGGACAGGTCGGCGTCGGCGTCGTAGAACAGCTCGGCCACTGGTTTGTCTCCTTGGTGTACAGGTGTGCGTCCCACCGTACGGCGGGGCTGGTTGAGGACGTTCTTCGGGCTCTGTCCCGGCCTGCTCGGTCCGCTCACCGGGACGGTGCCGCGCGGATCAGGCGCTGCGGTCGAGTGCGCGCAGCGACCGGTCGGTGATGGAGCGGGCCCCCCGCCCTATGGCGATGGTGCCGGACTGGACCAGCTCCTTGATACCGAACTGCTCCAGCATCTTGAGCATCGCCTCCAGCTTGTCGCTGGAGCCGGTGGCCTCGATGGTGACCGCGTCGGGTGAGACGTCGACCGTCTTGGCCCGGAAGAGCTGAACGATCTCCACGATCTGGGAGCGGGTCTCGTTGTCGGCACGGACCTTCACCAGGACGAGTTCGCGCTGGATCGCGGCGCTGGGTTCCAGCTCGACGATCTTCAGCACATTGACCAGCTTGTTGAGCTGCTTGGTGACCTGCTCCAGTGGCAGGTCGGCGACATTGACCACGATGGTGATACGGGAGATGTCGGGGTGCTCGGTCACGCCGACGGCGAGCGAGTCGATGTTGAAGCCCCGCCGGGAGAACAGGGCGGCGATCCGGGCCAGGATGCCGGGCGTGTTCTCGACCAGGACGGAGAGCGTGTGCTTGGTGGACATGCGGTCGTACCTCTTTCTGCTGCTCTCGCGGGGCTCAGTCGTCTTCGCTGTCGCCGAAGTCGGGGCGGACGCCCCGGGCGGCCATGACCTCGTCGTTGGAGGTTCCGGCGGCGACCATCGGCCAGACCATGGCGTCCTCGTGGACGATGAAGTCGATCACGACGGGACGGTCGTTGATCGCGTTGGCCTCGGCGATGACCTTGTCCAGGTCCTCCGGGGACTCACAGCGCAGCGCGTAGCAGCCCATGGCCTCCGACAGCTTGACGAAGTCGGGGACGCGGGTGCCGGAGCCGGGGCCCTTGCCCGCGTCGCCGGGGCCGGAGTGCAGCACGGTGTTGGAGTACCGCTGGTTGTAGAAGAGGGTCTGCCACTGCCGGACCATACCCAGGGCGCCGTTGTTGATGATGGCGACCTTGATCGGGATGTTGTTGAGGGCGCAGGTGGTCAGTTCCTGATTGGTCATCTGGAAGCAGCCGTCGCCGTCGATGGCCCAGACGGTGCGGTCGGGGGCTCCGGCCTTGGCGCCCATGGCGGCGGGGACCGCGTACCCCATGGTCCCGGCGCCGCCGGAGTTCAGCCAGGTGGCGGGGGTCTCGTACTCGATGAAGTGGGCGGCCCACATCTGGTGCTGGCCCACTCCGGCGGAGTAGATGGTGCCCTCGGGGGCGAGCCGGCCGATCCGCTGGATGACCTGCTGCGGGGAGAGCGTGCCGTTCTCCGGCTGCTCGTAGCCGAGGGGGTAGGTCTCGCGCCAGCGGTTGAGGTCGGTCCACCACAGGCCGTAGTCCCCGATGCGGCCCTCGCTGTGCTCGGCCTGGACGGCCTGGACCAGGTCGGCGATGACCTCGCGGGCGTCCCCGACGATGGGGACGTCGGCGGCGCGGTTCTTGCCGATCTCGGCCGGGTCGATGTCGGCGTGGACGATCTTGGCGTGGGGGGCGAAGCTGTCCAGCTTGCCGGTGACGCGGTCGTCGAAGCGGGCGCCGAGGGCGACGATCAGATCGGCCTTCTGGAGCGCGGTGACGGCGGTGACGGAGCCGTGCATACCGGGCATGCCGACATGCTGCGGGTGGCTGTCGGGGAAGGCGCCCAGGGCCATCAGGGTGGTGGTGACCGGGGCTCCGGTCAGCTCCGCGAGCACCTTCAGCTCGGCGGTGGCACGGGCCTTGATGACGCCGCCGCCGACATAGAGGACGGGGCGCTTGGCCTGGACGATCAGCTTCGCGGCCTCGCGGATCTGCTTGGCGTGCGGCTTGGTGACGGGGCGGTAGCCGGGCAGGTCGAGGACGGGCGGCCAGCTGAAGGTGGTCCGCGCCTGGAGCGCGTCCTTCGCGATGTCGACGAGGACCGGGCCCGGGCGGCCGGTGGCGGCGATGTGGAACGCCTCGGCGATGGTCCTGGGGATGTCCTCGGCCTTGGTGACCAGGAAGTTGTGCTTGGTGATCGGCATGGTGATGCCGACGATGTCCGCCTCCTGGAAGGCGTCCGTGCCGATCGCCTTGGAGGCGACCTGGCCGGTGATCGCGACGATCGGGACCGAGTCCATGTGGGCGTCGGCGATCGGTGTGACCAGGTTGGTCGCGCCGGGGCCCGAGGTGGCCATGCAGACGCCGACCTTCCCGGTGGCCTGGGCGTAGCCGGTGGCCGCGTGGCCCGCGCCCTGCTCGTGCCGGACCAGGATGTGGCGCACCCGGGTGGAGTCCATCATCGGGTCGTAGGCCGGGAGGATCGCGCCGCCGGGGATGCCGAAGACCGTGTCGGCGCCCACTTCCTCAAGAGAACGGATGAGCGACTGCGCGCCCGTGACGTGCTCGACGGCGGGAACGGTGGGGTGTCCTCCGGTACGGGCCCGCGGCTGCGGATGGTGGGCCCCGGTGGCCTGCTCGGTCATCGGCATTCTCTTCTCACACTGAGGGCTGAAGCTGAGGGTGAAGCTGGTGGCTGTGCTGTGGGGTGCTGTGGGGTGCTGTGGGTACTGACGTCTGTGGTGGTGCCGGTGGTGCTGCGGGGGTACTGATGGTGCTTACTGGGTCTTTTCACCGGATTTCTCGCACGTGTCGGCGCTTGCCCGGGGGTGCCGGTGCAACAAAAAACCCCCCGTGCCGTGAGGCAAGCGAGGGGAGCGCGTCGGAGTGGGACAGCGGGGGCCTGGATCAGGTCCCCGCTCAGCCGACGCGCTTGCCAAGTACGAGAATTCCGGTGCGCATGGCTCCGACCCTCCCCCTGACGCAAGGTCCCTGTCAAGTGGGTGGGATACGGGTCTCACTATTTGGTCCACTGGGGGTGCTCGACCCGCCAGCGGTGGGCGATCGGGACGGCGAGTCCGCCGGGCACCGCGAAGTCGTCCCGGACCAGGGCCCGGCGGAGTCGGTACTCGTCCAGGAGCCCGGCGAAGGCCATGCCCTGGCCATGGGTGCAGCCCATGGCGCGCAGCGCGATGATCTGCTCCGGGGCGTCCACCCCGTCGGCGACGGACTGGAGACCGAGATCACAGGCGATCCTGAGCAGCCCGCTGGTGATCTTGTGCAGCCGGGCCGACTCGACGATCCCCTCGACCAGCTCACGGTCGAGCTTCAGCATGTCCACCGGGAGCCGGCGCAGCGCGGTGAAGGCGGCGTGGCCGCTGCCGAAGCCGTCGAGGGCGACCCGGACCCCGAGCCTGCGCAGCCCCACCAGCCGCTGTTCCAGCTCGTCGAACGGGATGCGCGGGTCGTACTCGGACAGCTCGACGATCAGCGCGCCGGAGGCCAGCCCGTACCGGTTGAGCAGCGCCTCCACCGTGGTGAGCGGCATGGAGCGGTCGAGGAGACGGCGGGCGGGGATACGGACGGAGACGGGGACGCGATGGCCGAGCCGGTCCCGCTCGGCCGCCTGTTCCACGGCCTCCTCCAGCAGCCAGCGGCCCAGCTCGGCGGTGCGGTCGGTGTCGCCGGAGACCCGCAGGAACTCGGCCGGGGTGAAGAGGATGCCCTGGGCCGAGCGCCAGCGCGCCTGGGCGGTGATCGCCTCGATCCGGCCGGTGGTGAGACTGACCACGGGCTGGTGCAGCAGCGCGAACTCGCCCTCGTGCAGGGCGCTGCGCAGCCGGGCCGCCAGCTCGGTGCGGCGGACCACCTCGGCCTGCATCTGGGGCGCGTACAGCTCCACCCGGTCCTTGCCGCCCGCCTTGGCGCGGTACATCGCCAGATCGGCGTTGCGCATGAGGACGCTGGGGGCGATGCCCTTCTCGGCGAAGGCGACCCCGATGGAGGCGGCGACCCGGACGTCCTGGCCGTCGATGCGGTACGGCTGGGAGAGGGTGAGCCGCAGCCGCTCGGCGATCTCCACCACCTGGCTCTCCCGGGACGCCTGGTCGCGGATGCCGTCGCCGAGGATGAGGGCGGCGAACTCGTCCCCGCCGAGCCGGGCGGCGGTGTCGCCGGAGCGCACCGAGTCGCCGAGCCGCTGGGCGGCCTGGATCAGCAGCTCGTCCCCGGCCTGGTGGCCCAGGCGGTCGTTGACGCCCTTGAAGCCGTCGAGGTCGATGAAGAGCACGGCGGTGCCCGGGTCCCCCGCCCGGCGGCCGGTGAGGGCCTGGCCGACCCGCTCGGTGAACAGCGCGCGGTTGGGCAGATCCGTGAGCGGGTCGTGCTCGGCGCTGTGCTGGAGCTGGGCCTGGAGCCGGACCCGCTCGGTGACATCGCGGCTGTTGAAGATCAGCCCGCCCTGGTGGCGGTTGACGGTGGACTCCACATTGAGCCAGTCGCCCCGCCCCGACCGGAAGCGGCACTCGACCCGGGCGGTGGGCTCGGACGAGGAGGACGAGGCCAGGAATCTGCGGACCTCGTGCAGGACCCGGCCGAGGTCGTCGGGGTGGATCAGGGAGGAGAGCGGGGTGCCGATCATGTCCTCGGCGTCCCGGCCGTAGACCCCGCTGGCGGCCGGGCTCACATAGCGCAGCGTCCCGCCGGGCGCGGCGATCATGATCACATCGCTGGAGCCCTGCACCAGGGAGCGGAAGTGGTTCTCCTTCTGGGCCAGCTCCTGGGTGAGCGCGATGTTGTCCAGGAGCATGATCCCCTGGCGGACGACGAGGGCGAGCACGACCCCGCAGCCGGTGAGGACGACGACCCGGTCGACGGCGCGGCCCTGGACGACGTTGTAGAGAATCCCGAGCGTGCAGACCGCCGCGGCGAGGTACGGGGTGAGCGCGGCCAGTGAGCCCCCGACCGGGCGGGTGGGGCGGGCCCCGCGCACCGGCCCGGCGAGCTCGGCGGAGCGGCGCGCGCCCCACGGCGCGTACGCCAGCAGCAGCGACCCGGCGAACCAGCCCGCGTCCAGGAGCTGCCCCGAGCGGTAGCTCTCCCGCAGCAGCGGCGAGGTGAAGAGCGCGTCGCACAGCACGGTCAGCGCGAGCGCGCCGATGGCCGTGTTGACGGCGGAGCGATTGGCGGCGGAGCGCCGGAAGTGCAGTGCCAGGACCATGCTGACCAGCACGATGTCCAGCAGCGGATAGGCAAGTGAGAGGGCGGCGGGAGCCACGCTCTCCCCCTGGACACGGGTGGTGTGGGCGAGCGCGAGGCTCCAGGAGAGGGTCAGCAGCGAGCCGCCGATCAGCCAGGCGTCCAGGGCGAGGCAGACCCAGCCGGCCCGGGTCACGGGGCGCTTGGCGAGGACGAGCAGCCCGATGATCGCGGGCGGGGCGAAGCAGAGGAAGAAGAGATCCGCGAGGGACAGCCCCGGCACCCTGCGGTCGAGGACGACCTCGTACCAGCCCCAGACGGCGTTCCCCGCGCTGGCCATGGCCGAGGAGAGCGCGAAGAGCAGCCAGGCGGGCCGGTGGCGGGGCGGGCTGCTACGGGCGTAGAGGAAACAGGAGATCGAGGCGACCAGCGCACCGATGCTGAGGCCGAAGTCTCCCATGATCACGGCGAGTTCGCGGGAGCCCCAGCCGACGGCCGCGCCGACCGCGTAGGCCGAGCAGATCAGGGCGAGCACCAGTTGGGCGAGGAGTCCGGTGGCGCTGGGGACCGGTCCCCGGGCCAGCAGCGCCCCGGGCGCGCTCACCGCCCCGCTCCCCACGGACGCGGGGGCTCCGCCGTGGCGCGCGGACGCTCGCCGGCGCACCCGGCCGTGCGGACCGCGGCCGTGCGGGCGTCGGCCGCCGGGTCGGCACCGGCCGGGCGGGCCGTGGTCGCGTGTGCCGTGGTCGTGTGCGCGGCGCGGGTCACCGCCGCATATGCCGGTGTGGCGCTTGGCCGATCCGCCGTGGCCCCGGGGGCCGACGGTCGTCGCCGACATCCCCACCAGGTCGGATCTTTGGTCCCTCGGCCGTACATCACCCGTCGCCCCCCTCGAAAATCTGATCGGCAGTCAGGTCGTGTTCCGCGCCGCCTCAAACCCCGGCGCGGCCCCCAGGTCGGGACGATACACCAGGACCGTCACTCAGGGACATAGCTCCTCTACTCTCAGTGACTGCCCTGTGCCGCGACGGCACACGGAGCGATCGGATGACTTCGCAGAGTTTTCGGATGTGACGACATTGGGGCGAGGTGCCGCTCATGTGCCACCGTCATGGCGTCTGGGTCCCCCGGGGTCCCGGAGGCTGGAGTCATTCGGTGGTGAGTACGACATGGTCGGGTGAATCGCCCGCCGCGAGCCGCTGCAACTGGGCCGCCAGGAGTCTCTTGGCCCTCGGGAGGAACGCCGAAGTGGAGCCGCCGACATGGGGACTGATCAGCACTCCAGGGGCGTGCCACAGCGGGTGACCGGAAGGCAGCGGTTCGGGGTCGGTGACATCGAGCGCCGCAGTGATCCGGCCACGGTTCACCTCGGCGAGCAGCGCGGCGGTGTCCACCACGGCACCCCGTGCCACATTGACCAGAAGGGCCCCGTCCTTCATCCGGGCCAGGAATCCGGCGTCGACCAGCCCCCTCGTCCCGTCGGTCAGCGGGGTCGAAAGGATCACGATGTCGGCTTCCGGGAGCAGAGAGGGCATTTCACTCAGCGCGCGCACCTCCCCGTGCGCCGTGGTGCGGGCGGAGCGCGCGACGCGCACAACCCGCGCACACTCGAACGGAGCCAGTCGTTCCGCGATGGCCCCGCCGATCGCCCCGTACCCCACGATCAGCACCGACTTGTCGGCGAGCGCGGGGTAGAAACCTGCGTGCCACTCCTCCGCGTCCTGGCCCCGGACGAAGCGCGGCAGCCCGCGCAGGGAGGCGAGGACGAGCGCGATCGCCAGTTCGGCCGTCGAAGCCTCATGCACCCCTCGGGCGTTGCAGAGGCGTACGCCGGAGTGCAGCCCTCCGATCGCCGCTTCGACACTGTCCGTGCCTGCGGAGAGTGTCTGTACCACCCGCAGGGAGCGCATCCGGGAGAGCGGACGGATCACCGTCTCCACCCTTTCGAGGTACGGGACGGTGTAGAAGACACAGTCCTCGGGATCGGCCGGGTACTCCGGCTCGCCGTCCCAGAGCCGGTAGGTGAAGCCGGAATCGGCGGGCGAGGGCAGCCCCGGGATCTCGTCGGCCGGGAACGGGAGCCATATGTCTGTCGTCATGACCACGAGGCTAGGGCCTGCGGTCGAAGCCGCGGCGGAGGCGGGCGTCCAGGGCCGGGCCGTGCGGAGAGGGGTGCTCCGCATTGGTTAGTTTGGTGGGCGGCCAAGGGAGGGGTACGGGCAGTTGGAGCGCAGGACACTCGGTGCGTCGGCTCTGGAGGTGGGCGCGGTCGGGCTCGGCTGTATGCCGATGAGCTGGGCGTACACCGGCTCCCAGCAACGCGGGGAACGCTCGGTGCGCACGGTTCACGCGGCGCTGGACGCGGGCACCACCCTGCTGGACACCGCCGACATGTACGGGCCGTTCACCAATGAACTGCTCATCGGGCGGGTGCTGCGGGAGCGGCGGCGCGACGCGTTCGTGTCGACCAAGGTCGGGCTGCTCGTCGGCGACGGGCATGTGGTCGCCAACGGCCGCCCCGGCTATGTCCGCCGGGCGTGCGACGCCTCGCTGCGGCGGCTCCAGACCGATGTGATCGACCTCTATCAACTGCACCGCGCCGACCCCGAGGTACCGGTGGAGGAGACCTGGGGCGCCATGGCGGAGCTGGTGGGCGCCGGGAAGGTACGGGCGCTCGGGGTGTGCGCGATGGGCGCGCGCCCGGCGGGGGCGCGCTCGGGAGGCGCGCGCCGGAGCGGCGTACGGGCGGCGCGGCAGGACGGGACGTGGACGCCACGGCGCCTCCGGGCGGGCGGCGGCGGCCGTCCGGGTGAAACCGTTGATCTGTACGAGGGAACGATCCGGCAACTGGACCGGCTCCAGCAGGTGTTCCCCGTGAGCGCGGTGCAGGCGGAGCTGTCGGTGTGGTCCGCGCGGGCGCTGGAGCGGCTGCTGCCGTGGTGCGAGGCGCGCGGCGTGGGATTTCTGGCGGGGATGCCGCTGGGCAGCGGGTTCCTCACGGGGACGCTGACCCCGGGGCAGGGTTTCGAACCGGACGACATCCGGGCGCGGCACCCCCGGTTCACCGCCGAGATGATGGCGGCGAACCAGCCGCTGGTGGCGGGGTTGCGGCGGATCGCCGGGCGGCACGGCCCGCAGTGGACCCCGGCGCAGGTGGCGCTCGCGTGGGTGCTGGGGCGCGGCCGGAACGTGGTCGCGGTGCCGGGGGCCAAACGGGTGGAGTGGGCGGTGGAGAACGCGGCGGCGGCGCGGCTGGGGCTCTCACCGCGTGATGTGTGGGAGATCGAGGGGCTGCCGGAGGCCCGGGGCTCCTGGGACTGAGGGCGCCGGAGCCACGGGAACAGGAACCCCAGGGGAAACGGGAACCTCAGAGGGTCGCGCGGAGTAGGAGGAGTAGCGCGAACGGGGACCGCCCCGGCGGCCCACGGGCCGAGCGCCACGGGCCGCAGGCCACGGGCCACGGGCTGCGGGCCACGGGCTGCGGGCTGCGGGCTGCGGGCTGCGGGCTGCGGGCTGCGGGCCGGGAACGACGACCGACCACCGGCGACGGCCGGGAAAGGACCGGGACGATGCGACGACTTGGCGGGACGGCCGCACTGGCCGCGCTGGTGACGCTGCTGGCCACGGGGTGCTCGCCGAACGGCGGCGACGGGCCCCCGGGCCCGGCGCGGGCCGCCCCCTCCTCCGGCGGGCCGTCGGCGTCCGGGGTCCCCGCGAAGGGCTCGGTCACGGTCGCGGCCACGCTCACCGAGGGGCTGGCCTCGCCGTGGGGCGTGGCCGTCCTGCCCGACGGGGACCTGCTGGTGTCCTCGCGCGACGAGGGCACGGTCACCCGGGTCTCCGCGAAGGACGGCAAGCAGACCGAGGTCGGCACGGTCCCGGGCGTCTCCCCCGGGGGCGAGGGCGGTCTGCTGGGGCTCGCCCTCTCCCCCGACTTCGCCTCGGACCACCGGCTCTACGCCTACTTCACCACCTCGTCGGACAACCGTGTGGCCCGGCTGCGCTACGACGCGAGCAAGCCCGCGGGCCGCCGGCTCGGCGCCCCCGACGTCGTTCTGCGGGGCATCCCCAAGGGCAGCGTCCACAACGGCGGGCGGATCGCCTTCGGCCCCGACCGGATGCTGTACGCGGGCACGGGCGAGGCGGGCGAGACCGGGCTCTCCCAGGACCCGGAGTCGCTGGGCGGCAAGATCCTGCGGATCACCCCGGAGGGGCGCCCCGCGCCGGACAACCCGGACCCGTCCTCCCCCGTCTACTCCCTGGGGCACCGCAATGTGCAGGGCCTGGCCTGGGACGCCGAAGGCAGGCTCTGGGCCGCGGAGTTCGGGCAGAAGACCTGGGACGAACTGAATCTGATCGAGCCGGGGAAGAACTACGGCTGGCCGGAGGCCGAGGGCAGGGGCGGCGGCTCCCGCTTCGTGGACCCGGTGGCCCAGTGGCGGACGGACGAGGCGTCACCGAGCGGGATCGCCCACGCCCGCGGGTCGATCTGGATGGCCGGGCTCGGGGGTGAACGGCTCTGGCGGATTCCCCTCGCCGGTGCGGAACCTTCCGCGGAACCCCAGGCGTTCCTGGAGGAGAAGTACGGACGGCTGCGCACGGTGGTGGCCGCGGGCGGCTCCACGCTCTGGCTGCTGACGAGCGAGACCGACGGACGGGGAACGCCCGGGGCGGGTGACGACCGGGTGCTCCGGCTGACGGTGAGCTAGCCGGGGCGCCCCGGCGGACGGCGGGCCGGGCCGGTGTCCCGTGCGGCGGGGGCCGTCCGGGCGGGGCGGGTGGCCGCGCAGGCGGCGAACGGGCGGGACGAGCGGGCAGGACAGGGCGGGCGACAGGGGGTTGGGCCGATGTTCCAGACATTCGACGAGTTCTTCGTCCCGGGCACCAGACATCTCACGGAGGAGCGCAACCGGCTGGAGCTGACCCGGGAGGACGCCGGGACGGGTGACCCGTGCCGGGGCCCCGTCGACCTCGGCTCGGGCCTGGTCCTCGTCCGCCGCGCGGAGGAGCCGCACGAGGGCCCGCCGGAGCCCGAGGACACCGAGGGCACCGGAATACCCGGGCCCTGATCCCCCGTCCGCCGACCCCCGGCTCCCGGGACCAGGGCCGGTCGGGCGGGCTGCCGACGCCCGGGACCGGCGCTTTGGGGCCTAAGTCGTGTCGTCAAAATCCCGTCTGCGTCGCGACGCCTTGCACGCACATCTGCTGCGTTGTCGTCGGTCGCCGATGGCCCCCTGGGCCTGGCGGCCCGGGAGGGACCCCCACCGCATGGACTCCCTCCTCCGCCTTGCATCTGCACGCACCATGCGCCGCACCGCCCGTCCTCCGGACGGACGAAGCTATTTTGACGACACTCCCTAGCCCTCCGGGGCCGGGGGGAAGAGGCGCAGCCGATGGGCGAGGGCGGCTGCCTCGCCGCGCCCGGAGACGCCCAGTTTGGCAAGGATGTTCGAGACATGGACGCTGGCGGTCTTCGGTGAGATGGAGAGCGTCTGCGCGATCTGGCGGTTGCTGCGGCCCGCCGAGACCAGCCGGAGGACGTCCTCCTCGCGCGGGGTGAGCCCCAGACCGGGGCCCGGCTCGGGCGCGGCGGCGGGCCCGTGGGGGCCGTCCGGGCCGGACGCGGAGGCGGGGAGCGCGAGCCGGGCGCCGCGGGCGGTCAGCGCGATCTCCTCGGTGAGGGGCCGGTCGCCCACCCGGCGGGCCGTGTCGGCGGCGGAGCGCAGCAGTTCGCGGGCGTGTGAGCGGTCCGACGGCAGCAGCGCCCGGGCCCAGCGGGTGCGGACCATGGCCCGCTCCCGGGGGAAGCCCACGGTCTCGAAGGCGGCGTCCGCCTCGGCCCAGTCGGCGGCGGTGTCCTCGCCCGAGGCCCGGCGCAGTTCGGCGCGGACCCAGCGTTCATGGGCCCGCCAGACCGGGAGCGCCGCGGCGAGCGGGCGCATGGTGCGGCCGATGAGGTCCAGGGCCCCGGCCCGGCCGGGCTCGGCGGCGGGCAGCGCCCGGGTGTCGGCCTCCAGCGAGGCGGCGGCCCGGACCAGCGGCCAGGCGTAGCGGAGGGTGCAGGCCGACAGACCGGCCCGTACGGCACGGGCGAAGATCTCCCGGGCCTCGTCGATCCGGCCCTCGGCCGCCGCGACCCCGAGGGCGATGCAGGCCAGCGGAAGGATGTTCTGGGGCATGGCGTTGTGGGCGCCGAAGTGGCCGTGGGCGGCCTCCAGTCGGCGGCCCGCGGCGGCGGTGTCGCCGCGGGCCAGGTCCACCAGGCCGAGTTGGAGGGAGGCGTAGCCGCGGGGCCGGGGGCTGAGGGCCTTGCGCAGGGCGTCCTCGGCGGCGGTGACGGCGTCGTCCCAGCGGCCGAGGGAGTAGTGGGACTCGGCGAGGTTGCCGAGAATCCACGCCTCGGAGTCCAGCAGGCCGTAGTGGTGCATCAGCTCGATGCCCTCGGCCATCAGGTCCACGGCCTCCTGGGAGCGGCCGAGTCCTTCGAGCACGGCGGGGAGGTTCACATGGACGCGTCCGATGAGGGCGGGCAGTCCGAGGCGGACGACGCGTTCCCGGACGGCGTACATCTCGGCGAGGCCGCCGGTGACGTCGCCGGAGTCGGTCAGCAGGACACCGAGGACGAAGCGGGCCTTGAGCTCGATCTCCTCCTCGCCGACCATCCGGGCGTAGGCGACGGCGCGTTCGGCGGTCTCCACGCTGTCGGGGCCGGGGGTGTGCAGCCGCTGCCAGCCGACCACCTCCGCCAGGACCTCGGCGTGGACGGCGGACGGCGGCAGGCCGCGCACCAGGTTCTGGGCCTCGGCGAGTTCGGTCCAGCCGTCGCCCCGGCCGAGGGCCGGGACCAGCCGGGAGCTCTCCACGGCGAACCAGGCCGCGCGCAGCGGGTCGCCCTCGGCCGCGGCCATCCGCTGCCCCCGTCTGGTGATCTTGAGCGCGCGCTCCCGCTCGCTGCTGAGGCGGCCCGCGACGGCGGCCTCCGCCATGAGATCGAGGAAGCGCAGCGGCTGGGCGGGGTCCCCGCAGGCCGGGTAGACCTCGGCGTAGTCGAGGGGGCGCAGCTCCGCGCGGATGTCGTCGGGGACGGCGTCCCACAGCTCCATGGCCCGTTCCAGGAGGCTCAGCTGTTCGGCGTAGGCGTGCCGGAGCCGGGCCTCGACGGAGGCGCGCAGAACGGCGGGGAGCGCCTTGGCGGGGGCCTGCGCGTGGTACCAGTAGCTGGCGAGCCGGGTGGCCCGTTCGTCCTCCCGGACAAGCAGGGGGTCGTCCTCCAGCGCCTGCGCGTAGCGGCGGTTGATCCGGGAGCGCTCGCCGGGCAGCAGGTCGTCGGCGACGGCCTCCCGGGCCAGCGAGTGCCGGAAGCGGTAGCCGTCGCCGTCCGGGGTGGCGAGCAGGAGGTGGGCGCCGACGGCGGAGCGCAGCGCCTCGATGAGGTCGTCCTCGGGGAGCCGGGCGACGGCGCGCAGCAGTCCGTACTCGACGGTGGAGCCGCCCTCGGCGACGGTCCTGGCGACGCGCTGGGCGTCGTCGGAGAGGGCTTCGACCCGGACGAGGAGGATGTCGCGGAGGGAGTCGGGCAGGCCGTGGGGGCTGCCGCCGTCGGCGATGCTGCGGGCCAGTTCCTCGACGAAGAAGGCGTTGCCGTCGGAGCGTTCGAAGACGCGGTCCACGAGGGTGGCGCCGGGTTCACCGGCGAGGATGCCAGTGAGCTGGCGGTGGACCTCACCGCGGGTGAAGCGGGTCAGCTCGATGCGCTGGACGGTGCGCATCCGGTCGAGTTCGGCGAGGAAGGGCCGCAGCGGGTGGCGGCGGTGGACGTCGTCGGAGCGGTAGGTGGCGACGAGGACGAGCCGTCCCCGGCGCAGGGTGCGGAAGAGATAGGCGAGGAGCTGACGGGTGGAGGCGTCCGCCCAGTGCAGATCCTCCAGGACGAGGACGACGGTGCGTTCGGCGGCGATCCGCTCCAGCAGCCGGGCGGTCAGTTCGAAGAGGCGGGCCCGGTCCTCCTCGCCGCGCCCGGGGCTCTCGCCGCGGGGACGCCGTCCCCGTTCGGGCAGGAGCCGGGCGAGTTCGTCCTCCTGTCCGGCGGCGGCGGAGGCCAGTTCCCCGGGCAGGGCGCGGTCGAGGGCGCGCAGGGCGCCCGCGAAAGGGGCGAAGGGCAGTCCGTCCGCGCCGATCTCCAGACAGCCGCCGACCGCGACGACGGCGCCGCGGCGCCGGGCCTCGGCGAGTGTCTCCTCGACGAGCCGGGTCTTGCCGACGCCCGCCTCGCCGCCGATGAGCAGTGCCTGCGGCTCGCCCGGGCCGCGGGTGCCCGCTCGGGCGAGCGCGCCGGTGAGCGTGGACAGCTCACCGGCGCGGCCGACGAATACCGGACTGACGGACCTGGTCTCCACGGTGCCGAGCATCGCACAGCGGTCCGCCGTGCTGATCCGGGGGCTCCGTACCAGCTCAAGAGCCATCTGGTCAGGCGGCGGGCGCGTAGTGCCCGGGGTCCTCGGGCACGGGGTCGCCGGTATCGCCGGCGCCCTCCCGGCGGGCCTGGCGCACCCACCGGGCGAGCCGGTGGGCCTCGGCCTCCTGGATCAGGTCGGCGTGGCGGTCCTGGTGCGGCTGGCGGCGGTGACCGGACATCGGTTTCTCCCCTGGGTGTCGGGACGGAGCGGTGTGCTGCCGTGCTCGTCCACTCTGGCCGCCCAGGGGGGTGCGGCACATCGGGAGAGTTCCGCATGTGCACCGGGGCAGGGTCCTTAGGCGCGCCCGCGCGGGGCGGCCGGTGCGCCCCTCACGGCCTAAGACACCTCAGACGCCTCGGACCTCCTCGGTCATCTCAGCTGTCTCAGCCGTCTCGGATGTTTCGGATGTCTCGGACGGGCAGGGTCAGGAGCCCGCTTCGGGGAGGGCCAGGAAGAGATCGAAGTACATGCCCGTGGCCAGGAAGACGCCGATGCCGCCGAGGACGGCCCCGCCGGTCGCGCAGGCGCGGACCCAGCCCGGCTTGCCGGGGCGGGTGAGGACGGCGATGCCGACGATGAGGGCGATCAGCGCGAAGATGCCGTTGACGAGGGCGGTGGTGTGCCAGGCGTCGCCGTAGATGGCGGAGATCTGGGTGGCGGCCGAGCCGCCCTGGGCGGTCTCGATCTGGCCCAGCAGGGTCTGGCGTTCGGCGGCGATCCGGCCGACCCAACTGCCGCTGAGCCCGACGACGGCGAGCCCGGCGGCGACCACCGCGGCGGCGGCGGAGAGCACCCCGGAGGAGACAGGGGCCTCCTCCTCGGTCTCCCCCTCGGTCTCCCCGTCGCCCTGGTCCTCGCCCTGATCGTCGGTTCCGTCCTCGGTCCCGTCCTCGGCCTCCGCCTCGGCACCGTTCCCGGCCCCGGGCCCGCCGTCCTCGTGCGCCGCGGCCTCAGGGCCCGCCGCCCCCGTGTCCTCGGCCGGGGCGGCCGTCCGTGTGCCCGCGGCCTCCGGGGCCGGGTCCGTTCCGGCGCCGTCCGGCATGCCGTCGTTCTTCTCGGTCTTCGTCAGGTCCATGGTGCGCACGCTAGGCGGCCCGTCTGAGAGCGGGCTGAGAACCCGGCCCGGGAGCGGCCCAGGACCGGGGCCGGTGCGTGCCGGAGGGCGGCGCGCGTCAGGAGGCGGACGCGCGCGCCTGTCGCCACTCGGGGGCCAGGACCGACCAGATCTCCAGGTCGGTCCGCTTCCCCCGGTGGAGGTCGCCGTCGCGGAGCACACCGTCGCACCGCATGCCGAGCCGTTCGGCGGTCCGGAGGCTCGGCGCGTTCTCGGCGGAGGCGACCCACTCGACCCGGTGGATGCCGCGGACGTCGACGGCCCAGTCGATCAGCAGCCGCAGGGCCCGGGTCACCAGCCCCTGGCCGACGGCGGCGGGCTCCAGCCAGCAGCCCACCTCGCAGGTGCCCTGCCCGGCGTCGAAGAGCCGGAACAGCACCCCGCCGACGAGGGTGCCCCCCTGCCAGATGCCGTAGATCCGGCCGCCGTCGGCGGCCTGCTTCTCCGCGTACCGCTCCAGGAAGGCCCGCGACTCCTCGACGGTGCGGTTGACGTCCGGGAGCGGGACATGGCGGCCGATGTGCTCACGGCCCCGCTCGATGTGGGCGAAGAACTCCTCGGCCTGCCAGGGCTCCAGGGGACGCAGCTCCGCGCCGGTTCCGTCGGCGTCCGACCCCAGGGGTATCGCAAACATGGTGCTCTTTCCTTCTCGCGCTGTCTCGCGCCGCTCGCTTCCCGCCTGCTCGTGCCACGGGTGCGCGGCACGTCGATCAGGGCGCGGTCCGGACCTGGTCCTCCCGGCCCTCGCACTCCTCACGGCCCCCGCGTTCGGCGTGGTCCGTACGCCCCATGTGATCCACGCGATCTGTGTGACCTGTGTGATCTATGTGGTCAGTGCATCCTGTGTGATGTGTGTGGTCACCGGTGCGCTGTTCCACGATCTTCGCATGCCCGCCGTCCGAGGGCGGCTCAATCGTGATGCGGGGCAGCAGCCGGTCCACCCGGCGCGGCAGCCACCAGTTGGCGCCGCCGAGCAGATGCATCAGGGCCGGGACCAGCAGGGTGCGCAGGACAAAGGCGTCGAGGGCGACGGCGGCGGCCAGCGCGATGCCGAACATGGCGATGATCCGGTCGCCGGTGAGGACGAAGGCGAGAAAGACCGAGATCATGATGACCGCGGCGGAGTTGATCACCCGTCCGGTCTCGGCGAGCCCGACCCGTACCGCCCTGCGGTTGTCCCCCGTCGCCAGCCACTCCTCGTACATCCGGCCCACCAGGAAGACCTGGTAGTCCATGGAGAGGCCGAAGAGCACCGAGACCATGATGACCGGCAGGAAGGGCTCGATCGGCCCCGCGGCGCCCAGCCCCATCAGCTCGCTGCCCCAGCCCCACTGGAAGATCGCGACCACGACGCCGAAGGCACCGGCGACGGCGGCGATGTTCATGGCGGCGGCCTTGAGGGGTATCGCGAAGGAGCGGAAGGCGAGCAGCAGCAGCAGAGAGCCGAGCCCGATCACCACCCCGACGAACGGCGGCAGCTTGCCGATGATCAGGGCGGCGAAGTCGTCGTAACCGGCGGTCACGCCGCCCACGTACACCCGCAGCCCGGTGCCGTCGGCCGCGGCGGGCAGCACGGTCCGCCGCAGCCGGTCCACGAGTTCGCTGGTCTCCTCCGACTGCGGCGAGGAGTCCGGGACGACGCTGAGCAGGGCCGTGTCACCGGCGGCGTTGACCACGACGGGGCCGGTGGACGCGACGCCCCGGGCACCGTCGAGGACGGCGGGCAGCCGGTCCATGGCGCGGCGCTCGGCGGGCCCGTCGATCCGGGCGACCAGGGTCAGCGGGCCGTTGACCCCGGGGCCGAAGCCGCCCGCCGCCCCGGCGCCGTCCGGCGCGGAGCCGCCGTGGGCCAGCAGGTCGTAGGCGGCGCGGGTGGTGGAGCCCGCCGGGTGGTTGCCCTGGTCGGAGGTGCCGAGCCGGAGCGAGAGCGCGGGCAGCGCGAGCACCGCGACCAGTACGGTCGCGACCGCCCCCAGCAGCCGGGGTCGCCGCTCCACCAGCCGGGCCCAGCGGGCGGCCAGCCCCGGGACGGGCTCGGCCAGGGGCCCGTGCTCCGCGAGCGCCCGCCGTTCGCGCCCGCTGAGCGCGCGCGTTCCGATGAACGAGAGCAGCGCGGGCAGCAGGGTGACGGAGGCGGCGACGGTGAGGACGACCGTGAGCGAGGCGGAGATCGCCACCCCGTCGAGGAAGTCGAGCCGCAGCACCAGCATGCCGAGGAGGGCGATGCAGACGGTGGCCCCGGCGAAGACGACGGCCCGGCCGGTGGTGACGACGGCCTCGCGGGCGGCGTCGGCGACGGGGAGCCCGGCGCGCAGCCCGCGGCGGTGCCGGGTGACGATGAAGAGGGCGTAGTCGATGCCCACGCCGAGACCGATGAGAACGCCGAGCATCGGGGCGAAGTCGGCGACGGTCATGGTGTGGCCGAGCAGGACGGTCCCCGCGTAGGCGGTGCCGACGGAGATCACCGCGGTGATGAGCGGGAGCAGGCTGGCGGCGAGCGAGCCGAAGGCGAGGAAGAGGACGACGGCGGCCACGGCGACGCCGACCGCTTCGGCCGTGAAGCCGCCGGGGGTCTGCATCCGCCCGGCGGCGGGCCCGCCCACCTCGACCCGGATCTGTTCGGTCGCCGCCGCGCGGGCGGTGTCGACGACCGCGTCGATCCGTTCCGCGGGGAGGTCGGCCGCGCGCCGCTCATAGGTGACGGTGGCGTAGGCGGTCCGTCCGTCGGGGCTGATCCGCTCGCCGCCGCCGGGGCCGGGGCCGTACGGGCCGCTCACGGACGCCACCTCGGGGAGGCGGCCGACCGCTTCGAGCATCCGGGTCATCGGCTCACGCACCCCGGGGGCGCCGACCGTGCCCCGTTCGGTGTGCCAGACGACGGTGTCGCTGTCGCCGTCCAGCCCGGGGAAGCCCTCCGACAGCAGGGCGGCGGCCCGGCCGGACTCGGTGCCGGGGACGTCGTAGTCGTTGGAGTAAGCGGTCTTGGCGACTCCCGCCGCGAGGGCGGTACCCGCGCAGACGGCCAGCCAGAGCAGGACGACGACGAGTCGGTGGGTGACGCACCACCGGGCGAGGGCTGCCAACGGACCTGCTCCCTGGGTACCTTGTAGATCTTCGAACGGGCATGGCCCGGAAGAACATATGACTGACCGAGGAGAACTCTGTCAGTGAAAAGAGATCATTTGCCCCTTGAGCCGCTTTTCGTGGGATTGATCACATGCGGGAGGGTGTGCGGGGGATACGGGCCCAGGGCCGGCGGACCCCGCCGGAGCGGGGCAACGGCCCTTCGGGGCACGGACGTTGTCCGTGCCGGCTGGCACGATGGGCGGCATGGAGACGACAGGGAACGACCAGCAGATTCCCGCGCCCGGCGCCGCCGCGGCGTTCGCTCTGACGCTGCACGACACCCCCGGAGCCCATATCGGCCGCGCCCCGGTGCCCGTTCTCGCGCATGAGCCGGGGGCCTCGCTGCGGGAGCGCCGGGAGTCCTTCCGGGAGGTGTACGGGGCGATCGTCGCCCGGATCGGCGAGCCCACGCTGTACGGGGGTTCGGCGCACGGGCCCAGCGTCCGCTGGCGGGACGCCCACCGGACCGTGCTGCTCGCCGGGGACCGCGCCGGGGCCCGGCTCTCCGTCCACGGGACGGAGGCGCTGGAGGCGGACGAGCTGAGGGTCTTCGCCTGGGGCGGGGCCTGGTCGGCGGAGGAGCCGCACGACTTCGACCTGCTGCCGTACATCTGGCAGCTCGACCGCGGCGGGCCCGGTGAGCGCCCGGCCGAGCGCACCGCCGGGCGGATGGCGTCCTCGCTGGAGCACTTCGGGCACGCGCTGGAGCTGATGCTCACCGCCTGGGTGGAGCAGCTTCCGGCGCAGGTGGGCACGGACTGGGCCGGGTTCGCGCTGACCAGCGGGGCCGACCGGGGCCGCGAGGTGCAGCTCTCCTACGCCCTCGCGGACGGGCTGCATGTCGGGGTCGACGACCGGGACGGCGAGGACACCCCGGAGCGCGCCGCGCTGATGCGGGCCCGCGGCTGGCACTCCCGCGACCGGGGCTGGTGGCAGACGGAGTTCCCGCACCCCGAGCGCCCCGAGACGGCTCGGGCGGCCCGGCTCGCCCTGACGGAGCTGCGCGCCCGGGGCACCACCGACCCCAAGGAGCTGCGTGCCCGGGACGCGAGCTGCAAGGACCGGGGCGAACTGCTTCTGCCGGGCCTGGGCATACGCAACTGACCGCCCGCGGCGGGCGGACAGAGGGCAGGGGCGGCATCCCGGCCCGGCACACATCCGGGACGCGGACACAGCCTGTGCGGAGCCGTGTCGGCGAACAGTCCGGCGCTGCTGTGGGACACGGGCGGAGCGCACACGTGGGTACCGGGGACACGGCCCACGCGTCCCGGATGTGCCGGGCGCCGTGTCAGGACCGGCCCGGGGACCGCCTGCGGCGCGGGCAAGGCGTGCCCGCGCGGGAGGGCGGAATCCCCCGGCGCCGCAGCGCGCACACCCGGGGCCCGGGCGCGCACCTTGGGCCGGGCGCGGGACACGCCCCCGAGGCACACGGAGACACACCCGGGGGCGACCGCGCCGATGTGGTGCGATCGCCCCCGGGAGGTGCGCGGCGGAAGGGCTCAGCCCTCCGTCACACCCAGCTTCTCCAGGATCAGTTCCTTGACGCGGGCCGCGTCGGCCTGACCCCGGGTGGCCTTCATGACCGCGCCGACCAGCGCGCCCACGGCCGCCACCTTGCCACCGCGGATCTTCTCCGCGACGGCCGCGTTCTGCGCGATGGCCTCGTCCACGGCGGTGCCGAGCGCGCCGTCGTCCGAGACGACCTTCAGTCCGCGCCGCTCGACCACGGCGTCCGGCTCGCCCTCGCCCGCGAGGACACCCTCGATGACCTGACGGGCCAGCTTGTCGTTGAGGTCGCCGGAGGAGACCAGCTCGGCCACCCGGGCGACCTGCGCCGGGGTGATGGGCAGCTCCTCCAGGGCGCGGCCGGACTCATTGGCGTTGCGCGCCAGCTCGCCCGTCCACCACTTGCGGGCCGCCTCGGCCGGGGCGCCCGCCTCGGTCGTGGCGACGATCAGATCGACCGCGCCCGCGTTGAGGATGGACTGCATGTCCTGCTCGGAGACGCCCCACTCCTCACGGAGCCGGTTGCGGCGCACCCGGGGCAGCTCCGGCAGGCCCGCCCGCAGCTCCTCGACCCACGCGCGGGCGGGGGCCACCGGCACCAGGTCCGGCTCCGGGAAGTACCGGTAGTCCTCGGCGTTGTCCTTGATCCGGCCGGAGGTGGTGGAGCCGTCGTCCTCGTGGAAGTGACGGGTCTCCTGGACGATCGTCCCGCCGGACTCCAGCACCGCGGCGTGCCGCTGGATCTCGAACCGGGCGGCCCGCTCGACCGAGCGCAGCGAGTTGACGTTCTTGGTCTCGCTGCGGGTGCCGAACACCTCGCTGCCCTTGGGCATCAGCGAGAGGTTCACGTCGCAGCGCATCTGGCCCATCTCCATCCGGGCCTCGGAGACGCCCAGCGCCCGGATCAGCTCGCGCAGCTCCGCGACGTACGCCTTGGCGACCTCGGGAGCGCGCTCGCCCGCGCCGGTGATCGGCTTGGTGACGATCTCGATCAGCGGGATGCCCGCGCGGTTGTAGTCCAGCAGGGAGTGGGACGCGCCGTGGATACGGCCCGTGGCACCGCCGACGTGCGTCGACTTGCCGGTGTCCTCCTCCATGTGGGCGCGCTCGATCTCCACGCGGAAGATCTCGCCGTCCTCCAGCTGGACGTCCAGATAGCCGTTGAAGGCGATCGGCTCGTCGTACTGCGAGGTCTGGAAGTTCTTCGGCATGTCCGGATAGAAGTAGTTCTTCCGGGCGAAGCGGCACCACTCGGCGATCTCGCAGTTCAGCGCGAGGCCGATCGTGATGGCCGACTCCACGCCGGTCGCGTTGACGACCGGGAGGGAGCCGGGCAGACCCAGACAGGTCGGGCAGGTCTGCGTATTGGGCTCGGCACCCAGCTCGGTGGAGCAGCCGCAGAACATCTTGGTCCTGGTGCCGAGTTCGACATGGACCTCCAGGCCCATGACAGGGTCGTAGCCGGCGAGGGCCGCTTCGTACGACACCAGTTCAGTGACGGTCACGGTGAAACTTTCCCTCTCAGCCCAGCAGGACGTCGTCGTCGCCGAGGCGCTTGAGCTCGCGCACCAGCAGGGCGATACCCGTGACGATGGCGGCACCGGTGATCGCGGCGTCGATCAGCCGGAGCGTGTCGTGCTCGCTACGGGCGGCCTTGATCTGCTTGGCGACACCGAGCGCGCCGAACGCGGTGGTGCCGATCGACAGATAGGTACCGGCCTTGGACTTCTTGAAGCTCTTGGCCTTCGTCAGTGCACTCACAGGGACTGAGCCTCCTCCAGCAGCGGGTGCCCCCACCTTTCCACGAAGGCGGCCTCGACCGCGGCACCGACCGTGTACAGCCGGTCGTCCTGCATCGCGGGGGCGATGATCTGAAGTCCGACCGGGAGGTTGTCCTCCGGGGCCAGGCCGCACGGCAGGGACATCGCCGCGTTGCCCGCCAGGTTGGTCGGGATGGTGCACAGGTCCGCGAGGTACATCGCCATCGGGTCGTCGGCGCGCTCGCCGATCGGGAAGGCGGTGGTCGGGGTCGTCGGGGAGACGATCACGTCGACCTGCTCGAACGCCGCGTCGAAGTCCTGCTTGATCAGCGTGCGGACCTTCTGCGCGCTGCCGTAGTAGGCGTCGTAGTAGCCGGAGCTGAGGGCGTACGTGCCGAGGATGACCCGGCGCTTGACCTCGTCGCCGAAGCCCGCCTCACGGGTGAGCGCGGTGACCTCCTCGGCGGAGCGGCTGCCGTCGTCGCCGACCCGCAGGCCGTAGCGCATGGCGTCGAAGCGGGCCAGGTTCGAGGAGCACTCGGAGGGCGCGATCAGGTAGTACGCCGACAGGGCCAGGTCGAACGAGGGGCAGTCCAGCTCGACGATCTCGGCGCCCAGCTCCCGGAGCAGGGCGACGGACTCGTCGAAGCGCTGCATCACACCGGCCTGGTAGTGCTCGCCGCGGAACTGCTGGACGACACCGACGCGCATCCCCGCGACGCTGCCGTTGCGGGCGGCCTCGACCACCGGGGGGACCGGGGCGTCGACGGAGGTGGAGTCCAGCGGGTCGTGACCGGCGATGACCTCGTGCAGCAGGGCCGCGTCCAGGACCGTACGGGCACAGGGGCCGCCCTGGTCCAGGGAGGACGAGAAGGCGACCATGCCGTAGCGGGAGACCCCGCCGTAGGTGGGCTTGACGCCGACGGTGCCGGTGACGGCGGCGGGCTGGCGGATCGAGCCGCCGGTGTCCGTGCCGATCGCGAGCGGCGCCTCGTAGGCGGCCAGCGCGGCGCTGGAGCCGCCGCCGGAGCCGCCGGGGATCCGGGTCAGGTCCCAGGGGTTGCCGGTCGGGCCGAAGGCGCTGTTCTCGGTGGAGGACCCCATGGCGAACTCGTCCATGTTGGTCTTGCCGAGGATGACGACGTCCGCTTCCTTCAGCTTGCGCACCAGGGTGGCGTCGTACGGCGGAATCCAGCCTTCGAGGATCTTGGAGCCCACGGTGGTGGGCACGCCCTCGGTGGTGAAGATGTCCTTCAGCGCGAGCGGGACACCCGCGAGGGGGCCCAGCTTCCCGCCAGCGGCGCGCTTGGCGTCGACGGCGCGGGCCTGCGCGAGCGCGCCCTCACGGTCGACGTGGAGGAAGGCGTGGACCTTCTCGTCCACGGCCTCGATGCGTGCGAGGTGCGCCTCGGTGACCTCGACGGCGGTCAGATCGCCCGCGGCGATCCGGGCGGCGATCTCGGCCGCGGTGAGCTTGATGATGTCCGTCATGGTGATGATCAGTCCTCCCCGAGGATCTGCGGCACCTTGAAACGCTGCTGCTCCTGGGCGGGGGCTCCGGAGAGCGCCTGCTCGGGAGTGAGCGACGGACGGACCTCGTCCGCGCGCATGACATTGGTCAGCGGCAGCGGGTGGGAGGTCGGGGGCACGTCTTGGTCGGCGACCTCGGCGACGCGGGCGACCGCGCCGATGATGTCGTCGAGCTGACCGGCGAAGTGGTCGAGTTCATCGCCGGAGAGTTCCAGGCGTGCCAGCCGGGCGAGGTGGGCGACCTCCTCGCGCGTGATGCCAGGCATGCAGCGATCCTCAGGGGTGAGTGTGTGTGGTTTGGGGCCAATCCTATGGGGCAGGTGCCCCGGACCACGAAACGGTTCGCCCCGGCCCTCCCGGGACCTCCCCGCCGCTCCCCCCGGACGCGTTCCCGCGCCCCCTTCCCGACCCGCTCCCGCCGCTCCGCCCGAACGCGCCCGTCTGCCCGTTCCCGGCCGCTCTTGTCCGTGCCCGGCCGCTCCCGCCCGCCCTGCCGGTCGCGGTCAGGGCACCACTTGGCCGGAGGACTGGCCGGAGGGTGTGTCCGCCCCGGCGGCGGCGGGCGGCGGGGGGTGCGGAGGCGGCGGCGGGGCGGGGTCGGCCGGGCGGGTGCGGTGCCAGCCGCGCTCGCCCCGGGCCCGGAGCCAGGCCGTGGCCTCCTGCGGCGGCATCGCGGCGGCCACCAGCCAGCCCTGGACCGCGTCGCAGCCCAGGTCCCGCAGGCGCTCCCAGGTCTCGTCGTCCTCGACGCCCTCCGCGACCACGAGCAGCCCCAGCGAGTGGGCCAGGTCGACGGTGCAGCGGACGATCTCGGCGTCCTCGGTGTCCACGGCGAGGCGCGCCACGAAGGAGCGGTCGATCTTCAGCTCGCTCACCGGGAGCCGCCGCAGATGCACCAGGGAGGAGTAGCCGGTGCCGAAGTCGTCCAGGGACATCCGCACGCCGTGGTCGGTGAGCCCGGCGAGGGTGTCGGCGGCCCGCTGCGGGTCCTCCAGCAGGACGTGTTCGGTTATCTCCAGCTGGAGCGCGCCCGCCGGGACCCCGTGCCGGGCGAGCCGGGCGGCGACGGAACCGGCGAAGCCGGGGGTGTGGACGTCGCGCGGCGAGACATTGACGGCGACGGGGACCTTGAGCCCCTGGGCGCGCCACTTCGCGACCTGCGCCAGGGCCGTGTCGAGGACGTACTCGGTGAGGTGGGGCATCAGCCCCGAGGACTCGGCGATGGCGATGAACTCGTCCGGGGGCACCCGTCCCCGGTCCGGGTGGACCCAGCGGACCAGGGCTTCGAGCCCGGCCACATGGCCGTCGAAGCGGACCTTCGGCTGGTAGTGCAGCTCCACCTCGTGGGCGTCCAGCGCCCGGCGCAGATCGCCGAGGAGGCCGAGCCGGTCGGGGGTGTTGCTGTCCCGCTTGGACTCGTAGACCTCCACGCCGGTGCGGTCCCGCTTCGCCTGGTACATCGCCACGTCGGCGCGGCGCAGCAGCCCCTCCGCGTCGAGGGCGTGCTCCGGGAAGACGGCGACCCCGGCGCTGGCCTCCAGGACGAGGGTGAGCCCGTCGAGGTCGAGCGGTGAGGACAGCTCCCCGGCGAGCTGCCGGGCCACCCGCTGGGCGCTGGTGATGGAGTCGGCGGCGGGCAGCAGGACGGCGAACTCGTCGCCCCCGAGGCGCGCCGCCTCCGCGCCGCGCGGCAGGGCGTGCCGCAGCCGGTGGGCTATCTGCAACAGCAGCCGGTCGCCCGCGAGATGCCCGAGGGTGTCGTTGACGGAGCGGAAGCGGTCGAGGTCGATGAGGACGAGCGCGGAGCGGGTGCCGTTGCTCTCGGCCTCCTCCAGCGCGGCCCAGGTCCGCTCCAGCAGCCACTGCCGGTTGGGCAGCCCCGTCAGGGGGTCGCGGAGCTGTTCCTCGGCGCGGGCCCGGGCGATCCACAGGGTGGAGTCCAGGGCGATGAGCGGGACCGCGAACAGGGGCAGCAGCAGCGGCAGGGCGACGGCGACCACGCAGATCAGCGGGGCGATGCCGAGGAGCGCGACCGCGACAAGGCCCTGCCGCAGCAGGGCCGTACGCGCGATGGTGGGCAGGCCGCCGCCCTGCGGGGCGAGCGCATACCACAGGAGCAGCCGGCTCACCCCGAGATACGCCGCGGCGGCGAGCAGTACTTCGGGCGCGGCCCCGATGCCCCAGTCGAGTGGTTCCCAGGGGGTCTCGACGGTGGGCCGGACGCCGAACGCGTCGAGGACGAGCGCGGCGGCCCCGATGCCGAGGAGGTCGGCGGAGCCGTGCAGGACGCCATGCCTGCGGCGCTGTCTGCGGACGGTGCCGACGAGGGTGACGACGGCCAGCGAGACCAGTCCGGCGGGCACCCAGCCGTAGAGGAGGAGGACGGCGAGGGTGAGGGCGGCGCCGGAGCCCGTCCCGCCCCACCAGCGGTCGCGGCCGAGCGCGACCAGATGTCCCACGACGATCCCGGTGAGGATGGCGAAGCCCCAGCCCTCGGTGGAGCCGGGGAAGAGGGCGCGCTCGTCCCGCACCGCCCCGGCGATCCCGGTGACGAGGACGAGCACGGCCCCGGCGACGACGGCGGCGGGCAGCCCGGGTGTCATGCCAGCGAGACCCGCCAGGGCCGCGAATCCGCGCGGCCGTGGGACCGGGGCGGCGCTCTCGGTCGGTTCCATTCCCGTCCCTCTCACAGCCGGCGGTGCCGAGGCCTGGCGATGGTTCGTTTCGTCATGCCACCACGACTGAATTCCCACCACGCAGCCGTGCACGACAGGCGCACATCTCAACAGTAGGCGGCGTTGGGCTCCGACGGGCAGCGCTCTACAGCTCTTGCCCGAATGCGACCCGACCACCCTTATCCATCTGCTATGCGCTGAACGGGTGACCTGTACCGGTCGTTCCGCATCCTCTGGGGGCGTCTTGTTCCCGTCGTGCGTGCGCCCTTCGGCTCCGGGGGCAGGCCCTGTCCGCCCCCCGCGCACGCCCCCCGGGTCATTCCTCTTCCGGCTCTTCCTTCACAGCAGCCTCACGTGCCGCATCAGGCCCTTGTTCCAGCAGAAGGGTAAAGCCGTCCTCACGGAGAACCGGCACCTTCAACTGCATGGCTTTGTCGAACTTGGAACCAGGGTTGTCACCGACAACCACAAAAGCGGTTTTCTTGGAAACAGAACCGGTCACTTTCGCGCCAAGGCTCTGAAGGGCCTCTTTTGCGCCATCCCTTGTGTAGTCCTGGAGCGTTCCCGTCACCACGACGGTGACTCCTTCCAGCGGCCGGGGGCCCTGCTCCTCGTCGGCCCCCTCCTCCGCCATCCGCACCCCGGCGGCCTCCCACTTGCGCAGGATCTCCTGGTGCCACTCCTCCGCGAACCACTGCTTGAGCGAGGCCGCGATGATGGCGCCGACGCCCTCCGTCGCCGCCAGCTCCTCCTCCGTGGCCTCCTGGATCCGCTGGACCGAACGGAACTCCCGGGCCAGCGCCTCGGCCGCCACCGGGCCCACATGGCGGATGGACAGCCCTGTCAGGACACGGGCCAGCGGACGGGTCTTCGCCGCCTCGATGTTCCGCAGCATCGCGAGGGCGTTCTTACGGGGCTCGCCCTCCTGGTTGGCGAAGACGGTGGCGATCTTCTCCTCGCCGGTCTTCGGGTCCCGCTTGGGCAGCTTGCTGTCCGGGTCCAGGACATACGCCCGGATGGGCAGCAGTTGTTCGACGGTGAGGGAGAAGAGGTCGCCCTCGTCCTTGAGCGGCGGCTCGGCGGGCTCCAGCGGCCGGGTGAGGGCGGCGGCGGCGACATAGCCGAAGTGCTCGATGTCCAGGGATCTGCGGCCCGCGAGATAGAACAGGCGCTCCCTCAGCTGTGCCGGGCAGGACCGGGCGTTGGGGCAGCGCAGATCGACGTCGCCCTCCTTCATCGGCCGCAGCTCCGTGCCGCACTCGGGGCACTCGGCGGGCATCACGAACTCCCGCTCGGTCCCGTCCCGCAGCTCCACCACCGGGCCCAGGATCTCGGGGATGACATCACCGGCCTTGCGCAGCACCACCGTGTCCCCGATGAGGACGCCCTTCGCCTTCACCACGTCCTGGTTGTGCAGGGTGGCGAACTCGACCTCGGACCCCGCCACCTGCACCGGCTCCACCTGGGCGTACGGCGTGACCCGGCCGGTGCGGCCGACGCCGACCAGGATGTCCACCAGCCGGGTGTTGACCTCCTCGGGCGGGTACTTCCAGGCGATGGCCCAGCGCGGGGCCCGCGCGGTGGAGCCGAGCCGCCCCTGGAGCGGGATCTCGTCCAGCTTGACGACCACGCCGTCGATCTCGTGCTCCATCGAGTGACGGTTCTCGCCGTAGTGGGCGATGAACTCCCGCACACCCTCCAGGGAGTCCACGACCCTGTTGTGCCGGGCGGTGGGCAGCCCCCACTCGCGCAGCAGGTCGTAGGCGTGGGAGAGACAGTCGATGTCGAAGCCCTCCCGGGCGCCGATGCCGTGGACCACCATGTGCAGCGGGAGCGTCGCGGTGACCTTGGGGTCCTTCTGCCGCAGCGAGCCCGAGGCGGAGTTGCGCGGATTGGCGTAGGGCTGCTCCCCGGCCGCGATCCGTCTCTCGTTCAACTGCTGGAACTGGTCCATCGGGAAGTAGACCTCGCCCCGGATCTCCACCAGCTCCGGAATCCGGTCCCCGCGCAGCCGGTCGGGCACATCGGCGATGGTGCGGATGTTCGGTGTGATGTCCTCGCCGATCCGGCCGTCGCCCCGGGTCGCCGCGCGGGTGAGCCGCCCCTTCTCATAGGTCAGGTTGACGGCGAGGCCGTCGACCTTCAGCTCGCACAGGAAGTGGAAGTCCGGGCTGCCGACCTCGCGCTCGACCCGCTCGGCCCAGGCGGTCAGCTCCTCCTCGTCGAAGGCGTTGTCCAGCGAGAGCATCCGCTCGCGGTGCTCGACCTTCGCCAGGTCCGTCTCGTACTGCCCGGCGACCTTCTGGGTCGGCGAGTCGGGCGTGCACAGCGCGGGGTGGCGCTCCTCCAGCTCCTCCAGCGAGCGCAGCAGCCGGTCGAACTCGCTGTCGCTGATGACCGGCTGGTCCTTGACGTAGTAGCGGAAGCGGTGCTCCTCGATCTGCTCGGCCAGCTCCGCGTGGCGCTCCCGTGCCCGCGCGGGCAGCCCGGGGGTGTCCTGCGCGGGCAGCTCCGCGCCCCGCGCCCGCTCCCCCGCCGCCCCGGTCCCCTCGTCGGACGGCGCCTGCGGCTCCGTCCGTTCCCTCGGCTCCGTCGGCTCCGTCAGCTCTTCGCCAGCCACCGTTCTCGTCCTCCCGTTTCCCGGCCCGCTTCCGGGCACCCCTCACTCAGGGTTGTCTGCGAGCGATCTCGCGGCACGGGCGCAGTGGGCGAGCGCGGCCCGGGCGTACGCCGGTGAGGCGCCCGCCAGACCGCAGGTCGGGGTAACTGTCACGGACTCCGCCAGAGTCCCCGGATTCAGCCCCAGCCTGCGCCACAGCGTCCGTACCCCCATGACGCTACCTGCCGGGTCGGACAATGCCGTGTCCGTGGACGGCACCACCCCGGCGAAGAGCTTCGTCCCGGCCTCCACGGCCTCCCCGATGGCGTCGTCGTCACGCTCGGTGAGGAGGGTGTGATCGAAGGAGATCGCCGCCGCCCCGGCCCGGCGGAGCAGGGCGAAGGGGACGTCCGGGGCGCAGGAGTGCACGACGGCCGTCTCCGCGCCGATCACCTCGCGGAGGGTGGCCTCGACGAGCTGCCGGTCGACGGCCCGGTGGGTGCGGTAGCCGCTGGCGGAACGGATCTGCCCGCGCAGCACGGCGGTGAGCGAGGGCTCGTCGAGCTGGAGCGCGATCCGGGCGCCGGGCACCCGGCGGCGCACCTCGGCCAGATGGGCGCGCAGCCCCTCCGCGAGCGAGGCGGCCAGGTCGCGGCAGGCCCCGAGGTCGGAGAGGGCCGCCTCGCCCCCGCGCAGCTCCAGCGCGGCGGCGAGCGTCCACGGCCCCACGGCCTGGACCTTGAGCGGGCCCGCGTACCCCTGGGTGAACTCCTCCAGGGCGTCGAGGTCCTCACCGAGCCAGGAGCGGGCCCGCCGGGTGTCGCGGCCCGGCCGGTCGCTGATCCGCCAGCCGCTGGGCTCGACATGGGCGTACATCTCGACCAGCAGTCCGATGGTCCGCCCGATCATGTCGGCCCCGGGGCCGCGCGCGGGCAGCTCGGGCAGATGGGGGAAGTCCTCGAAGGACCCGGTGACGGTCTTCGCGGCCTCCCGCGCGTCGCCGCCGGGCATGGACCCGACACCGGTCGCGGGGCCCCAGTCAAACGCTCTCTTCTCGTCGCTCACCCGGGAAGGGTACGTGCCCCCGGCGCACCGGACGGCCCGGCCTCCGGGTGGCCGGGCAGCCGGGCGTCCGGGCCGCGCGGCCGGGCGGACACACGGCGGGCCCGCCGGCCCGCGCCCGGGGTGCCCGCGCCGAGGACCGGGGCCGGGTCACCGGGCCCGCGTCCGGGTGCCCGGGGGCTCAGCCCGCGTCGGGCCCCGGGCGGACCGTCACGTTCTCGATCACCGCGTCCCGCGGCAGGTCCATCGCGGTGACGACCGCCGTCGCCACGGACTCCGGGTCGATCCAGCGGGACGGGTCGTACTCCCGGCCCTCCTGGGAGTGCACCTTCGCCTGCATGGGACCGGCGGTGCGCCCCGGGTACACCGTGGTCACCCGCACGCCCTGGGCGCGCTCCTCGGCGCGGAGCGCGTCCGCGAGCGCCTTCAGTCCGTGCTTGGACGCGGCGTACGCGCCCCACTCGGCGCGGGCGTCGAGCCCCGCCCCCGAGTTGATGAAGATCACCTGGCCGCGCGCGACCCGGAGCTGCGGCAGCAGCAGCCGGGTCAGCTCGGCGGGGGCCACCAGATTGGTGCCGAGCTGCTGGAGCCAGGTCCGGGGCCGCAGCTCGCCCACCGGGCCGAGGTCGACGATGCCCGCGCTGTGCAGCAGCGAGTCGACCCGGTCGGGCAGCTCCTGGTGGGAGAAGGCCCAGGAGATCCGCTCGGGTTCGGCCAGATCGGCCACGAGGGTGCGGGCGCCCGGGAAGCGGCCCGCCAGTTCCTTGGCGCGGGCCGCGTTCCGCGCCAGCAGGACGAGGTCGTCGCCCCGGGCGTGGAGCCGCCGGGCGACGGCCGCGCCGATGCCCGAGCCCGCCCCGGTGATCACATGAGTTGCCATGCGGACCATGGTCGCACCCCGGGATCGCCCTACCGGGAACCGGCCGGGCCGAGGAGATACTCCAGGGCCCCGGCCCCGTCCTCGGCGAAGAAGACCAGGTCGGCGAGGGGGACGGGGAGGAATCCCTCGGCCTCCATCCGGCGGAACTGCTGCTTCAGACCGTCGTAGAAGCCCTCGGTGTTCAGCAGGACCACCGGCTTGGTGTGCTTGCCGTGCTTCTTCAGCTCCAGGATCTCGGTGGCCTCGTCCAGCGTCCCGGCGCCCCCGACCATGATCACCACGGCGTCCGCCCGGGCCAGCAGCTCGGCCTTGCGCTCCGCGAGATCCCGGGTGACCACCATCTCGTCGGCGTCCGCCCGCGCGACCTGGGCGAGAAAGTCGACGGAGACCCCGACCAGCCGGCCGCCGGACCGCCGCACCCCGTCGGCCACCACTTTCATCAGACCGCTTTCGGAGCCTCCCCAGACGAGCGTATGGCCGCCCTTTCCGAGGAGTTCGGCGAATTCCCGGGCGGGGCGGGTATAACGCTCGTCCAGATCGGCCGCGGAGAGAAAGACACAGATGTTCACGGAGCCACCGTACGCGGCGCGCGATTCAGGTGTGAACTGTCATCTCTTCAACGGAAGTTCCAGAAAAAATCTTGACCGGGGACGATGAGTTCCGTGCCGGGGTCCGGTCAGCACTTCCATGGAGAACATGAGCCGCACGCTCGCCAAGGCACGGTCGACGGACGGCACGCTGATCGCGTACGAACAGTGGGGGGACGGCCCCCCGGTGGTCCTGGTGGGCGGCCCGCTGAGCACGGCGGCGACGGACGCGCCGCTCGCCGGGCTGCTCTCGGACCGCTTCCGGGTGCTCACCTACGACCGGCGGGGCCGGGCCGCCAGCGGCGACCGCTCCGGCCACACCGTGGAACGGGAGATCGAGGACCTGGCGGCGGTGATCGAGGAGGCGGGCGAAGCGGTCTGCGTCCACGGCACCTCGTCGGGCGGCGCGCTCGCGCTGCGGGCGGCGGCGGCCGGGGTGCCGATCGCCCAGCTCTCGCTGTACGAGCCCCCGTTCCTGCCCTCGGTACGGGCGGGGCAGCGCCCCCCGGAGCAGGTGCGGCGCATCCTCGGACTGCTGGCGTCGGGGCGGCGCGGCGACGCGCTCGCGGTCTTCCTGAACGGGGCGGGGATGCCGGAGCAGACCGTGGCCCGGGTGCGGGGCTCGGCCCACTGGGAGGTCCTGGAGTCCGTGGCGCACACCCTGCCCTACGACCACCGGGTGACGGGCAACGGGTCGGTGCCCACCGCGCTGCTGCGCCGGGTCGGCATCCGGGTGATGGTCGTCGACGGGGGCGCCAGCCCGACCGCGACCCGGGAGGCGGCCCGGCTGGTGGCCCTGGCGCTGCCCCGGGGCCGCCATCGGACGCTGACGGGGCAGACCCACGAGGTCGCCCCCCATGTGCTGGCGCCGCTGGTGGGGGACTTCTTCGCGGCGTAGGGGCCGGGGCCCGACCGGACGGGCCGGGGCGACGGGGAGCGGGCCCGCCCGTCGGCCCCGCCCGTCGGCCCCGCCCGTCGTCACGGGCCGTTCAGACCGCCGAGGCGGACGGTTCCGCCGGGGCCGCCGTGCGCCGCCGGGTCGAGGCGATCGTCGCGGAGCCGACCACCCGGGTGCCGTCGTAGAGCACGATCGCCTGCCCGGGCGCGACCCCGCGCACGGGCTCCGCGAACTCCACCCTCAGCCCGTCGCCGACCGGCTCGGCCGTGACCGGCGTCTCACCGCCGTGGGCACGGAGCTGCGCGGTGTACGCGCCCGCTCCGGCCGGGGCGGTCCCGCACCAGCGGGGCCTGATCGCGGTCAGCCCGACCACGTCCAGCGCCTCGGCGGGGCCCACCGTCACCCGGTTGTCCACCGGGGAGATGTCCAGGACATAGCGCGGCTTGCCGTCGGCGGCGGGGTGGCCGATGCGCAGCCCCTTGCGCTGGCCGATGGTGAAGCCGTAGGCGCCCTCGTGGGTGCCCAGCCGGGTACCGGACTCGTCCACGATGTCGCCCTCGGCGCGGCCCAGGCGGGAGGCGAGGAAGCCCTGGGTGTCGCCGTCCGCGATGAAGCAGATGTCATGGCTGTCCGGCTTCTTCGCGACGGCCAGACCGCGCCGCTCGGCCTCCGCGCGGATCTCGTCCTTGGTGGTGAGGGTGTCCCCGAGGGGGAACATCGCGTGGGCGAGCTGGCGCTCGTCCAGCACCCCGAGGACATACGACTGGTCCTTCGCCATGTCGCTGGCGCGGTGCAGCTCCCGGCCGCCGTCCGGGAGGGTCACCACGGTCGCGTAGTGGCCGGTGCAGACGGCGTCGAACCCGAGCGCGAGGGCCTTGTCCAGCAGCGCGGCGAACTTGATCTTCTCGTTGCAGCGCAGACAGGGGTTGGGGGTGCGGCCCGCCTCGTACTCCGCGACGAAGTCCTCGACGACGTCCTCACGGAAGCGTTCGGCGAGATCCCAGACGTAGAAGGGGATACCGATGACATCGGCGGCGCGGCGGGCGTCGCGCGAGTCCTCGATGGTGCAGCAGCCGCGCGCGCCGGTGCGGAACGACTGCGGGTTCGCGGAGAGCGCCAGGTGCACACCGGTCACATCATGGCCGGCCTCCGCGGCACGGGCGGCGGCGACGGCGGAGTCCACACCGCCGGACATGGCGGCGAGCACACGGAGAGGGCGCGGGGGTGTCTGAGTCATAGCCCTACCAGGGTACGGGGCCGGGAACCGCGGCAGCGCGTGTCCGCGTTGTACAGCGCATGGACAGCGATACGGCCCGTGGCGGCACGAGCGGTGACGGCGGGCACGGCGGCGGACGCCGTGGCGGTGCGGGCGGGCGGAGCGCGGGACGGCCCGCGCCCCGGGTCAGCCGGCGCGGGCTGCTGCTGGGCGGCGCCGCGGCGGCGGTGGGCACGGGCGCGGTGCTCGCCCAGGACGAGCTGCGGCGGCTGTGGTGGCAGATACCGGGGGTGACGAAGCCCCGCGAGGAGGGCACGCTGGACCACAAGGGCGCCGAGTGGACCCCGGCGTCCCGGGCCAACTGGCGGCTGGCCGACCGCCCCGACGACTACCGCATCGACCGGGTGATCATCCATGTGGTCCAGGGCAGCTATCCGACGGCCCTGAGGGTCTTCAAGAACCCGGGGCACGGGGCGGCGACCCACTATGTCGTCCGCAAGGACGGCCATGTCGCCCAGATGATCCGCGAGCTGGACGTGGCCTTCCACGCGGGCAACCGCCCGTTCAACGAACGCAGTGTCGGGATAGAGCACGAGGGGTTCGTGGACCGGCCCGAGGACTTCACGGCGGCGATGTACGAGGGCTCGGCGCGGCTCACGGCGGGGATCTGCGTCCGCTACGGGCTGCCGGCGGACCGCGAGCACATCATCGGGCATGTGGAGGTGCCGGGGACCGACCACACGGACCCCGGGCCGCACTGGGACTGGGACCGCTATCTGCGGCTGGTGCGGGCGGCACTGCCCGCGGCCCGTACGGCGCACCGGGGCTGAGGGCGGGCGCCGCGCGGGCCGGGCGGGCGGGTCAGCTCAGTCCTGCGGTGCGCGCCCGTTCCACGGCGGGGCCGATCGCGGCGGCGAGGGCGGCCACGTCCTCGCGCGTGGAGGTGTGCCCCAGGCTGAAGCGGAGGGTGCCCCGGGCCAGGTCGGGATCGGTCCCGGTGGCGAGCAGCACATGGCTGGGCTGCGCGATCCCCGCCGTGCAGGCGGAGCCGGTGGAGCACTCGATGCCCTGGGCGTCGAGGAGGAGGAGCAGCGAGTCGCCCTCGCAGCCGGGGAAGGTGAAGTGGGCGTTGGCCGGGAGCCGGTCCACGGGGTCGCCGCCGAGGATCGCGTCCGGGACCGCCGCGCGGACGGCCGCGACCAGTTCGTCGCGGAGCGCCCCGACCTCCCGGGCGAAGTCGGCGCGGCGCTCGGCGGCGAGCCGCGCGGCCACCGCGAAACCGGCGATCGCGGGGACGTCGAGGGTGCCGGAGCGGACATGGCGCTCCTGTCCGCCGCCGTGCAGCACGGGGACGGGGGTGTACTCGCGGCCGAGCAGCAGCGCGCCGATGCCGTACGGGCCGCCGATCTTGTGGCTGGAGACCGTCATGGCCGCGAGCCCGGACCCGGCGAAGCCGACCTCGACCTGTCCGAACGCCTGGACGGCGTCGGAGTGCAGCGGCACCCCGAACTCGGCGGCCACGGCGGCCAGCTCGCCGACCGGTGTGACGGTGCCGATCTCGTTGTTGGCCCACATCGCGGTGGCCAGCGCCACATCGTCGGGGTCGCGCTCGATGGCCTCCCGCAGCGCCTCCGGGCGCACCCGGCCGTAGCGGTCCACCGGCAGATACTCGACGGTCGCGCCCTCGTGCCCGCCGAGCCAGTCGACGGCGTCGAGGACGGCGTGGTGCTCGACGGGGCTGGCGAGGACGCGGGTCCTGGCGGGGTCGGCGTCGCGGCGCTGCCAGTAGAGGCCCTTGACGGCGAGGTTGTCGGCCTCGGTGCCGCCGGAGGTGAAGACCACCTCGCTGGGGCGGGCGCCGAGGGCGTCGGCCAGGGTCTCGCGGGCCTCCTCGACGGTCCGGCGGGCCCGGCGCCCGGCTGCGTGCAGTGCCGAGGCATTGCCGGTGACGGTGAGCTGCGCGGTCATCGCCGCGACGGCCTCCGGCAGCATCGGAGTGGTCGCGGCGTGGTCGAGGTAAGCCATGGTGGCCACGATTCTACGAGGCGCCCCTGGAGCACGGACGAGGCGCAGGGGTGTACGCCGGTGCGCACCCGCCCGCACCCCGGCCGCGGCACCTCCTCGGCCGGGCCGGAAGGCGCCGTCCACGACGCCCGCCCGGGCCGCCCGCCGCCGACGGCCCGGCCCGGGGAGGCGGTCCGAAGCGGCCCCCGTACCCCCGGTCGCGCCGTCGGCCCGCCCGGCCACCGGCCCGGACGCCACGGCGGTGGCGGCACGCCGCGTCCGGCCGGGGAGCACCGCCGGAGGAACGCCGTCCGCCGGGAGGCGGTGCGGCCTGCGGGGCCGGTACGGAGGCAGGAATCCGCGTGCGGCCGGGGCACCTCCCCCATGCCGCCAGGCACACGGGCAGCCTGCGAGCGGTCGCGGCGCGGACGGGACGCCCACAGCACCACCTGGCCGGGGAGCACCGTCGCTGGACCGCCGTCCACCCGGCCGGGGGCACACCTCCCGCGTGCGGGGAAGCACCGCACGGCGGCGGAAGGAATCCACCCACGGAGGGGCACAACGGAAGGAACACCTCCCAGGCCCGCCGGGACACCTCCCGAGCCCCCGGCACACAGGGAGCGCGCGAGCCGTCGCAGCGCGGACAGGACACCCACCGCACCACCTGGCCGGGGAGCACCGTCGCTGGACCGCCGTCCACCCGGCCGAGGGCACACCTCCCGCGTACGGGGAAACACCGCACGGCGGCGGAAGCAATCCACCCACGGAGGGGCACAACGGAAGGAACACCTCCCAGGCCCGCCGGGACGCCTCCCGAGCCCCCGGCACACAGGGAGCGCGCGAGCCGTCGCGGCGCGAACAGAACGCCCACCGCACCACCTGACCAGGAAGCACCGCCGCAGGACCGCCGCCCACCCGGCCGAGGGCACCTCCCGCGTGCGGAGAAGCACCGCACAGCGGCGGAAGGAATCCGCCCGCGGAGGGACGCCTCCCGAGCCCGCCGGGACGCTCCCCCGAACTCCCCGCGGCACACGGGCAGCCGACGAACAGCCACGGCGCGGGCAGGACGCCGACAGCAACCCCCTAGCGGCGCGTCAGCTCCGCCGCCAGCCGTTCGATCCGGGTCCGCCAGGACTCCAGGGTCGCCTCGGCCGTGTCCTCGGCCTCCCCGGGGACGGTCGCGGTCAGGATCAGCCGGGCGCCGTGGCCGGTGCCCTCCTGGAGCCGCCAGCGGACCTCTCCCCCGGACGGCGGCTCGTACGCCAGCAGCCGGGGCGGGCGCAGTTCGGTGATCCGGCCCGGCCGGGCCCCGGGGACGGTGAACCCGGGCGGCACCGGGCCGCTCAGCAGCGGGGTGGTGGGCCCGGTCAGCTCGTCCCAGACCGTCGTGGCGGGCCGGACGAGCTGGCGTTCGTAACGGATGCGCCGCCCGCCGTCGCCGGTGGGTTCGACCGTTCCCCGGTCCAGGCCGAGGCGGTGGACGTACTCCTCGTGCAGCGTCCCGGCACTGTCCCGGCCCGCGGTGATCTCCTGCCCGGCGAGCAGTTGGGAGAGCGCGGTGAGGCAGAGGTGCCACCCGGAGGCGAAGCTCGCCGCGCCCCAGGGGTCGCCGAAGGTGTGCGTCAGGGTGAGCAGGGTGCCGTCCCCGTCCGGGGCCGTCTCCCAGCGCAGTTCGTCCTCGCCCCAGGTGAAGGCGAACAGCCGGGGCTCGTCCCAGGCGGTGACCGTCCCGGTCGACGTCGGCTCCTCCTCGCCGCGTGGCCCATCGGCGGACTCGCCGGCGGACCCACCGGACGCGCCGGAGACGAGGAAGCCGATCGTCCCCCCGGCGCGCGGCTCCAGGGCCACCCGGGCGGGGAACCAGCGGGCGAGCAGCTCCGGTTCGGTCAGGGCCGCCCAGACCCGGGCGGGCGGCTCGTCGACACGGCGCTCCAGCCGCAGCGCGGTGCGTCCCGCACCGGCCGGGGCGATGGCGTCGGGGTGCGCGTCCATGAGGAGCGGTCCTCCCTCGCGCCCCGGCGGTGGGCGGCGTGGGCAGCCAGAGGCGGGACCGGCCGGGGCACGGCCGACCCTAACCGGCAGCCGCCCGCCGGGCTCCCCCGCCGCGCCGGGCGGGGCCGGTCAGGGGCCGGGCGCCCCGGCAGGGGTCACAGCGGCGCCTTGGCGAGCTGGCGGGACTGGGCGACCAGCCGGTCCGCGCTGTCCCAGATCTCCGCGTCCTCCTCCAGGAAGCCGCCCGCGAGGTTGCGGGTGGAGATCGCGACCCGCAGCGGTCCCGGCGCGGGGCGGCAGCGGATGTGGACGGTCAGCTCGACGGTCGGGGTCCAGCCCTTCAGCCCCAGGTCGAAGGAGGTCGGCGGCAGCGCGTCGACGGCGAGCAGCAGGGCCAGGGGGTCGGGGTCGCGGCCGTCGGCGAGACCGAACCAGCCGCGCATCTCGCCCCGGCCGGAGGGGGCGCCGAGTACCCATCCGGCGGTCGCAGGGTCCAGCCGGACGGCGAGCCGGTCCATGATCTCCGCGCCGCCGGGGAGGGACACCGGCGCGTCGGCGGGTCCGGGGCACCGCTCGTACGGGGGGATCGCGGGCGGCCGGGCCGAGGTGCGCACCTCGGGGGCGAGCCCGTCGAGGTCGCCGTGGGTGGCCAGCACGCGGATGCGTTCGACCTCGGTGCCGTCCTCCTCGTACTGCACGAGGGACGCCTGTCCGGTGGAGAGGGTCCGGCCGGTGCGGACCGTCTCGGTGCGGATCACCGCCGGGCCGGGGCGGGAGGCGCTGAGGTAGTGGGCGGAGACGGTGAACGGGTCGGGGTGGGGCAGCGTCCCGCTGAGCGCGCGGCCGGTCAGGGCCAGCAGATAGCCGCCGTTGACGGCCCCGAAGATGGTCCAGCCCGCCGAGAGGCGCGCCTCGTGGACGCCGGGCGCGCGGAGGGTGACGGCGGTGTCGCGGTCGAACTCGCTGTCCCCGATGGATGCCTGAACTGCCTGTGCCATGGCCGCACCGTACAACAGTCCACTACTGAGCGGTAGCTTAATCGAGTCACTCTCCAGGGGGCCGCACCCGGCGCTCACCGGGAGTCACCACCCGCCGCACGGCGACCGTCGGCACCCGCGCCGGACCGGCGGCGCACCCGGCCCGGCGGCTCACTGGCCGTCGTCCGCCGTCGCCGAGCGGCGGTTCCACGCGCGCGGCGCCCGCCAGTGGAAGCGCATCGCCAGCAGCCGCAGGGTGAACGCCGTCAGCGCGGCGGCTCCGGCGGTGGCCGCGTTCAGCGTGTCGAAGCGGATGCAGAGCGCCACGATGGTCGCGCCGACGATCGCGGGTACGGCGTAGAGGTCGCGGTCCCAGCGCAGCAGCGAGGGCACCTCGTTGGCGAGGACGTCCCGCAGCACACCGCCGCCCACCGCCGTGGCGAGCCCGAGCACGGCGGACATCGTCAGCCCCAGGCCGTACTCGTACGCCTTGACCGTGCCCGTCACACAGAACAGTCCGAGGCCCGCCGCGTCGAAGACATTGACACCCACCTGGATCCGCTCGACCTCCGGGTGGAGGAAGAAGACCATGGCCGTGGCCACCAGGGGCATCAGGAAGTAGCCGAGATCGGTGAACGCGGCCGGGGGGACCGCCCCGATGATCAGGTCGCGGAAGAGCCCCCCGCCCAGCGCGGTCACCTCGGCGAGCACCGCGATGCCGAAGACATCGAAGTTCTTGCGGACGGCGAGGAGCGCGCCCGATATCGCGAAGACGAAGATCCCGGCGAGGTCGAGCGCATGCTGGACGGAGGGGGTGAACAATTCTTGGAGCACCGAACGATTGTGCCCCCTTTGTGCCGGTGCACCCGGCCACGCGGGGGCGGGAGCGGCCCGGAACCCGGTCCGCCGCCCGCCCGCGGCCTTCGTCCGCCAGCCTTCCGCGGCCTACTGCTTCCGCCGCTCCCCGTCCGCGCCCTCTGTCCCGTCCGTCCCCTCCGCGCCGTCCGTGCCCTCCGGCTCTCCGGCAGCGGACTCCGGGTCCGCCTCCGGTACGGGCTCCGGCGCGGGCTCCGCCGCCTTCGGCACCGCCGTCACGATCTCGACGGCCTCCCGCGCCGACCCCAGAGCCGGATCGTCCGGCGCCTGGTCCGGTGCGTTCTCCGGGTGGTGGCAGGCCACCCGCTGCCCCGGCCGCAGCTCGATCAGCGGCGGCTCCTCCGTCCGGCAGCGCTCCGTCGCCTTCCAGCACCGGGTGTGGAAACGGCACCCCGGCGGCGGCGCGATCGGCGAGGGCACATCGCCCTTCAGCAGAATCCGCTCGCTCTTCCCGCCGCGCCGCCGGGGGTCCGGCACCGGCACGGCGGAGAGCAGCGCCCGGGTGTACGGGTGCATCGGCGCCGAGTAGAGGGAGGCGCGGTCCGCCAGCTCGACGATCTTGCCGAGGTACATCACCGCGATCCGGTCCGAGACATGCCGGATCACCGAGAGATCGTGCGCGATGATCACATAGGTGAGTCCCAGCTCGTCCTGGAGGTCGTCCAGCAGATTGACGACCTGGGCCTGGATGGAGACGTCCAGCGCGGAGACCGGCTCGTCCGCCACCACCAGCTTGGGCTTGAGCGCGAGCGCCCGGGCGATGCCGACGCGCTGACGCTGTCCGCCGGAGAACTCGTGCGGATAGCGGTTGTAGTGCTCGGGGTTGAGGCCGACCAGCTCCAGCAGCCGCTGGACCTCCCGCTTCACCCCGCCCTCGGGGGTGATCCCCTGGAGCTGGAACGGGGCCGAGACGATCGTGCCGATCGTGTGCCGGGGGTTCAGCGAGGAGTACGGGTCCTGGAAGATCATCTGCACATCGCGGCGCAGCGGACGCATCCCGGCGGTGTTCAGATGGGTGATGTCATGGCCCTGGAAGACGATCTTCCCGCCGGTGGGCTCCAGCAGCCGGGTGATCAGCCGTCCCATGGTGGACTTGCCGCAGCCTGACTCGCCCACCACGCCCAGCGTCTCCCCCGGGCGCACGTCGAAGCTCAGCCCGTCGACCGCCTGCACCGCACCGGTCTGCCGGCGCAGCATCCCCGTCCGGATGGGGAAGTGCTTGACCAGCCCCTCCACGGTGAGCAGCGCCTCCGCCGAGGACGAGGGCGAGGCCGCCGAGGCCGAGGCCGCCGATGACGAGGGCGCGTCCTCACGCGACGACGACGAAGACGGCGCCGACTTCTGCCCGGGAATCTTCACGTTGTCATTCACAGCTTGGGCGCAATCTCTTCGGTCCAGATCCGCGTCCGCTCCTGCGGCTCCAGGTGGCAGGCGGAGAAGTGCCGCTCGCCGACGGTCCGCAGCTCGGGCCGCTCGGTGCGCGTCACATTCCCCTTGGGGAGGTCGGCGTACGGGCACCGGGGGTGGAAGGCACAGCCGTCGGGGATGTCGATCAGGCTGGGCGGCGAGCCCTTGACCGGGATCAGCCGCTCGGTCTGGTCCCGGTCGATCCGGGGCATCGAGCCCAGCAGACCCCAGGTGTAGGGGTGCTGCGGGGCGTGGAAGACCTCCTCGGCGGGGCCGCGTTCGACACACCGGCCCCCGTACATCACCAGGATGTCGTCGGCCAGCTCGGCGACGACCCCCAGATCGTGGGTGATGACGATGACGGCCGAGCCGAACTCCTTCTGGAGATCGCGGATCAGATCGAGGATCTGCGCCTGCACGGTCACGTCGAGCGCGGTGGTCGGCTCGTCCGCGATCAGCAGCTCGGGGTTGTTCACCAGCGACATGGCGATCATCGCCCGCTGGCGCATCCCGCCGGAGAACTCGTGCGGATAGCTGTCCACCCGCTTGTCGGGCTGGGGGATGCCCACCCGGTCGAGGAGTTCGACCGCCCGGGTCCGCGCGGTCTTCTTGTCCACGGGGTGGTGGACGCGGTACGCCTCCACGATCTGCTTGCCGATCGTGTAGTACGGGTGGAGCGCGGAGAGCGGGTCCTGGAAGATCATGGCCATGTTCCGGCCGCGCAGCTTGCGCACCTCGTCGGGGTCGGCGCCCAGCAGCTCCTGGCCGTCGAGCCAGATCTCCCCGGAGATCCTGGCCTTGCGGCGGCCGTACTGACCGGCCGTGTGCAGTCCCATGATGCCCAGCGAGGTGACGGACTTGCCGGAGCCGGACTCGCCGACGATCCCGAGGGTCTTCCCCTTCTCCAGCCGGAAGCTGAGGCCGTCGACGGACTTCACCAGACCGTCGTCGGTGGGGAAGTGCACCCTGAGGTCGCGCACTTCGAGAAAGGCGGTGGGCGCCGCGGCACCTGCCGGGGCGACCTCTCCGGGCGCGAGCCCGGCGGCGGGCCCGGCCGCGCCGGACGTGTCGGACGGGTCGGGGCTGGTCATCCGATCCTCACTCGCGGGTCGACAACGGCGTACAGAAGGTCCACGAGGAGGTTCGCGACACAGATGAAGAGCGCGG
This sequence comes from Streptomyces clavuligerus, assembly GCF_005519465.1. Lineage (NCBI taxonomy): Bacteria > Bacillati > Actinomycetota > Actinomycetes > Kitasatosporales > Streptomycetaceae > Streptomyces > Streptomyces clavuligerus. Next base: position 1,643,911 of record NZ_CP027858.1, read on the forward strand.
CGAAGAGGGTGACCCCGAGGATCAGCGGCAGGTCCTTGCTGCTGATCGCGTCGATCGCGAGCCGCCCCAGGCCGGGCAGGTTGTAGGTGGACTCGGTGAGCACGGCGCCGCCGAGCAGCGCCCCGAGGTCCAGGCCGAGCAGGGTCAGGACCGGCGTCCAGGTGGAGCGCATGGCGTGCCGTCCGATGACCACCCGTTCGGTCAGGCCCTTGGCGCGGGCCGTGCGGATGTAGTCCTCACCCATGATCTCCAGCATGGTGGCGCGGGTGAGCCGGGCGTACATCGCCGCGTAGAGGAAGGCGAGGGTGATCCAGGGCAGGATCAGCGTCTGGAACCACTGGGCCGGGTTCTCCTCGATGGGGGTGTACTCCCCGCTGACCCAGTCGAGCTGGTAGCTGAAGACCGCCAGCGAGATCAGGCCGGTGAAGTAGATGGGGAGCGAGACACCGGCGAGCGCGACGGTCATCGCGGCCCGGTCCCAGACGGTGCCCCGGCGCAGCGCGGAGACCACACCGGCCGCGACCCCGCCGGTGACCCAGAGCAGACAGGCCCCGGCGGCGAGCGAGAGCGTCACCGGGATCGCCTCGGTCAGCAGCGGCCACACCTCCTGCTCGGTGCGGAACGAGTAGCCGAAGCAGGGTGCGGGGCACTGGGTGACATCCGTACCGCTGCTGTACTCCCGGCCCATGACCAGGCCCTGGACGAAGTGCCAGAACTGCACCAGCACGGGGTCGGCGAGTCCGAGCTTCTCCCGGATGCCCTCGATCGCGGCCTCGTCGGTCTGCTTTCCGGCGAAGAGGTACGCCGGGTCCTGGCCCGCCCACTTGGGCAGGACGAAGAAGATGCAGAAGGTCGTCAGCAGCACGACCATCAGCATCATGGCGACGGCGAACAAGCGCCGGATGAGATAAGCAAGCACTGTGCTCGGCCCGGCGGCGGCCCGTCCGACCAGCGCTGACGGTGGTCGGACGGGCCGCCGCCCGAGGCCATCACCTGCCCTTCGGGACTGGCGGGTTGGGCGATGGTGGGGTGTGAAGCGGCACCGGGGGCGGGCTACTCCCGGCGGCGGCCCGGCAGGGATGCCGGACAGCCGCCGTCTTCACGGCTACTTGACGACGCCCAGGGAGACGTAGTCGTAGCGGCCGTTGTAGGCGTGGGTGGAGTAGACGTTCGTCAGCCGCGAGCTGCGCCAGGTGAAGTTCTTGTCGTACAGGAACGGCATCTGGACGGCGAGGTCGCTCACGGCGTGGTTCATCTGCTGGTAGATCTTCCCGGCCTTGTCCGGGTCGGTCTCCGCGAGCGCGTCGTCGAAGAGCTTGTTGATCTTCGGGTCATTGGTCTCGGAGACGTTGTAGTTGCCGTTCGGCTGGATGAAGCGGCCGTCGACCAGCGGCTGGGAGAAGCCCTGGCCGGTCGGGAAGTCCGGGCCCCACCCGGTCATGACCAGACCGAGGTTGCGCTTCTTGACCACGGACGGGGAGCCGGTGATGCTCGCCGACTCGGCGCCGTCCAGGGTCTCGACCTGGGTCTTGATGCCGACCTTGCCCAGGGCCTCCTGGAGCGCCTCGGCGGCCTGGACCTCACCCGGCTGGTTGGTGCGCGCGCTGATGTTGGTGGAGAAGCCCTCCGGCTTGCCGCACTTCTTCAGCGCGTCCTTGGCCTTGGCGGCGTCCGGCTTGCCCTCGCGGGCGAGGACGCCGTACGGGTCGTAGCCGTCCGAGCCCTTGATGGACTTGGGCAGCATGTTGGGGGCGATGTTGCCACCGGCGTCCGGGCCGCCGCGGACCGACTGGATGGACTTGTAGTCGGTGGCGTAGATCACGGCCTTGCGGCACTCGATGTTGTTGAACGGCGCCACCTTGGTGGCGATGTCGACATAGCGGACGAAGCTGGTCTCGATGTTGTCGACGTTGCCCTTGTGCTGCTTGAGCGCCTTGGTGCGACCCGCCTGGGTCATGCCCGTGGCGTTCAGGTCGAGGTCGTACTCGCCCTTGATCAGCAGCTCGTCGATCGCTTCGAGGTTGGTGTTGATGGTGACGGTGACCTCGTCCGGCAGCGCGGCGCGGATCGGGTCGGTCTCCTTCTTCCAGTTCTCGTTGCGGATGAGGACGATCCGCTTCTTCGGCTCATACGTCTTGAACTTGTACGGCCCGGAGGAGAAGGGCTTCAGCTGGTACTTGGCCCCGGTGTCCTTGTCCTGCTTGACGGGCGAGCCGGCGGGCATGGCGAGCATCTGCTCGAAGTCGCCGTTGGGCTTGGGGAGCTTGAAGACGATGGTCTTGTCGTCGGGCGTCTCGATCGCCTTCAGACCCAGCTTGTCCGGGGACTTGTCCTTGTACGGGCCGGGGTAGGTGCCCTCGGGGTCGAGGACCTGCTGGAGGTAGACCGGGCCGCCGGTGATGACCTCCTTGGCCCAGATGCGCTCGATGCCGTACTTGATGTCCTTGGAGGTGATCGGCGAGCCGTCCTCCCAGGTGATCCCGTCCCGGAGCTGGTAGGTGTAGGTCTTGCCGCCGTCGGAGACCACACCGTTGGCCTTGGCCAGGTCCGGCACCAGCTCGGTGCCCCCGGTGCCCGGCTTGGGGGCGTAGCTGACGAGCTGACGGGCGTAGAAGCGGGAGAAGTCCCAGGCCATGCCGTAGTACTGGCGCTGCGGGTCGGCCGAGTCGAGATCCTGCTTGCCGATGAACTTGAGCGTCCCGCCCTTCGTGGTGGACGCGTTGGCGATGCCGGACACGGCGGCGTTGAAGCCCGCGCCCTTGCCGCTCTCGCCCTTGCTGTCGGAACCTCCGCCACCGCACGCCGCGGTGGCGGTGAGGGCGGCCACGACGAGTGCCGCTCCGGCGGCGCGCCGGGTCCGGGACGAACGCTGGGGAGTCATGGTTGCTGCAACCTCCGGATGAACTGGGTTTCCCCGCCTGGCGGGGGGCCTTCGGGTACCGCCTCCGGCGCCGGGCCGGGGCGGTGTGGTCAGGGACAGCGGGTCTGTGTTCAGCGGGTGCCCTTGGGGTCGAGCGCGTCCCGCACGCCGTCGCCGAAGAGGTTGAAGGCCAGCACCGTCACGAAGATCGCCAGACCGGGTACGACCATGAAGGTCGGATTGGACTCGTAGGTGTCCACCGCGGTGGAGAGCATCTGGCCCCAGGAGGCGGTCGGTGGCCGCACTCCGGCTCCGAGGTAGCTGAGGGCCGCCTCGGTGAGGATGTTGGTGGGGATCATCAGGGTGGCGTAGACGGTGATCGGCGCCACCAGGTTGGGCAGCAGCTCCTTGAAGAGCACATAGCGCCGTCCGGCGCCCAGGCTGCGGGCGGCCTCGACGTACTCCTTCTCCCGGAGCGAGAGGGTCTGGCCCCGGACGATCCGGCCGACGTTGGGCCAGCCGAAGAAGCCGATGACACAGACGAGGATGGTGATTCGGACGCTGCTTCCGGTCAGTCCGAAGAGATCGTTCGGGAGGACCGCGACCAGGGAGATGATGAACAGGAGCTGCGGGAACGAGAGCAGCATGTCCATCACCCGGCTGATGACCGCGTCGACCCAGCCGCCGAAGTATCCGGCGACGACGCCGAGCACGGTGCCGAGCACGACGGCGAGCAGCGCCGCGAGGAAGGCCACCAGCAGCGAGATCCGGGCGCCGTAGACGATACGGCTGAACACGTCGCGGCCGTTGTTGGGCTCGACGCCGAGCAGATGCTCGCCGCTGATGCCGCCGAAGGCGCCCTTCGGGGTGCCGAAGAGCGGGTCGATCTTGTCCTGGTTGAACTGGTTCGGCGGATGTCCGAAGAGCGAGACGATCAGTGGCGCGAAGACCGCCACCAGGATGAGGAGGGCCACGACGATTCCGCCGGCGAGCGCCAGCTTGTCCTGCTTGAGACGGGTCCAGGCGATCCGGCCCAGCGACCGCCCCTCGACCTTCCGGGCGACCGCCGGCTCCGCGCTGCCGGAGGTGGACTTCTCCGTGTCCGCGCTCGTGTCGTGCGTTGGTGCCGTCATCGTGGTGGGAACCCCTCTCGACCGGCTGATTCACCGGCCCGTACCCGCCGCTGGAGCGGCTTCTTTCACAACTTCTGGCGTACGTGGGGCACTTGGAGCGAGATGTCCGTATGAACTGGGACGCACACCCGGCCAAACTTCCCTTGCTGCGGGAGTCTTCAATGGTCACGCGATCAGCCGCCAGCCCCCTCGGGGAATGGTTGCCCAAACGTGATGCGTGTAGATGAGTTCCGTTATCCGGACTTCGGCACAAGCTCAGCGGAACGCCATGTACCCATTACCGATGGATAGTTGCGACAGTCTCGGCAATGCGGACAGGTGGCCGATTCCCGGTTTCGAAGGTGGGATGGAAATTCGAGAATGTTTTCGCCGGTGGGGGCCGGTCCGGGAGCGGCTTTCCTCGGTGAGGGCGCGGAACGGCGCAGGGATAAGAGGCGCCGCGGGCGCGGCGCCCGGGTGGGGGCCGGTGGAGCGGGCCCGGACGAGGCCCGGCGGTCGGCGGCCGGTGGCCGGTGGCCGGACGAGGGCCCGGCGGGCGGCGGCCGGCGGTCGGGCGAGGGCCCGGTGGTCGGCGGGCCCTGGCCGGTGGGCGGACGGTGGGCGGGCGGGGCTCAGTGGGCGGGGGCGGCCGGGGGGTAGCCGTAGCCGCCGGGGCGTTCCGCGCCGCCGCCGTGCGCCTCCCGGTCGTAGAAGGGCCGGGCCAGCGCCCGCATCCACATCGCCACCGGGTCGTACTCGTCGGACATGGCGACCGTGGAGACCGGCAGCCCCTCGGGGACGGCGGCGATGGACTGCTGCATCATCGCGCGGACCGTGTCCACCGAGGCCGGGCCGGTGTCGTAGAGGTCGAGGCCGACGGCGAGATAGGGGGCGCCCAGGGCGGGCTGCACCCAGGCCCGGCGCAGTGAGCGGACGGCGGGGGTACGGTGGGCGTTCTGCGCGAGCAGGGCGTAGAAGTGCGGGATCTCCAGCGCCGGTTCGGACAGCCGCAGCGGTCCCGCGGGCATCCGGTCCAGGCCGGTGGCGATCCGGCGCAGATCGGTCCAGGGGATGCCGACCCCGCCGCCCGGGGCGTGCGGGTTGAGCCAGATGCCCCAGCGCTCGGGGAACAGGGTGCGGGCGATGTCGACCCCGGACACCACCTCGTGGGCGCGGGTCCAGCCGGAGCCGGCCAGCTCCTCGGCGGAGGTGGCGCAGGGGGCGTAACCGAGGCCGTCGATCTCCACATTTCCGTACTGGGCCTCGGGGGAGCCCGGGGTGCCGTGCCAGAGCAGCATCCAGACCCTGCCCCGGGCCGGGTCGGCGAGCGCCGTGAGCAGTGCCTCGTACGCGTCGTAGCGTCCGGGCGTCACCTGGCGCAGCATGTGCTCGACCTGGCCGGCCGCCGCGGTGCCTGACGGGCTCACCCTGGGGTCCTTTCGTCTCCTGACTCCACTGTCAGCACAACCGAATCTCGGGCCCGGCGGGAGGCCGGGCCACGGCCCCAGCTTAATCGGCCGCCCTTACGCGGACTTGATGTCGACGGGACGGCGGCGGCGCGCCGCCGCTGTCCGTTCCGCGCCGTACGGGCCGGGCCGGGCCGTCGCGGTCAGTCTCCGTGCTGGTGGAAGGGGCGTACGCGCTCCAGCATCGCCTGGGCGACCGGGTCCTGTCCGGCGAGGTCCAGCAGGACGAGATGGACCGGCCAGGGCACCTGGACCCGGCCGAGCGCCCGGCCGAGCGCGTCCAGGGGCGCCGTGCGCTCGGGGCTCTCCCAGGGCTCGGCGCCCGCCGGGCCCTGCCCCTCCCAGGGCTCGGGAACCGGCGGGGTCAGGAGCTGGACGCCGATGAAGAGGGCGGGCGGGTCGCCCTCCACGGAGGCGAGGACGCGGCGGGCGCTGAGGACGACGCCGGTCTCGCGGAACTCCTGCGCCGCGGCGGCGAGGAAGTCGACCGGCTCCTCCTGCCAGTCCGGCTCGTACATCCGGACCCGGCCGCCCGCCCCGGGCGCGTCGGGCGAGAGCGTCCCGGCCCGGCACAGCTCGGCGACGGCGGGCGGGGGCAGCGGCGCGCCGACGGCCCCGCCCGGGTTCACGGCGATGCCGAGCTGGGGCGGCAGCCCGCGGGCGAAGTCCCGGGCGGGGGCCACCGTGTACGACATGTGCGTGCCCACGCAGTCGAGGAACTGTCCCTCGGAGCTGAAGACGGGGACATAAGGGGCGCCGTCCAGCTCCAGCGTGGGGAGGTCGAGATGGCGGCTCTCCGTGGAGCCGCCCTCGGGCAGCGGCACCCAGACCGGGCTGCGGCCGAGCACCTCCAGCAGCCGGGCCCCGGCGGAGGGGTCGCCGAGAGAGGCGGCGAGGGCTTCTTCGAGCTCGTTGGCGGGCCAGCCCGCGCTGTGCGGACGTACCTGCTCCGGAATGGTCATGGTGTGCTGGCCTCTCCCCCGGCGGTGCGGGTCCCCGGCGGCCCGCTGGTGCGGGTTCCCGGCGCGGCGGACCGGTTTCCCCTCGGTGTGACGTCTGTGACGACGTGACACCTCACCCCTCCGGCCCTCTTGACCCCCCGACCCTAATGGCCGCTCAGCCCTGCCCGAAGCCGAGCAGGGTGAGCGCGGACGCGGCGTCCCGGTCGAGCAGGACGGCCGAGGCGCAGCCGCCCGGCACATCGCCCGCCTCCACCTGGGCGATCAGCCGGCCGACGCCCCGGCGGTGGCGGGCGAAGGCAGGGCGGGAGACGCCCCGGCCGCGCTCGCGCTGGCCCTGCCGGGCCACCTCCGGCTCCACGTCGAGCAGCACCAGATGGAGCGCGGTCCCCCGGCGGCGGGCCTCCCGGGCGAGCCAGCGCCGCACCCATGCCTGGGTGCCGCAGTCGTGGACGACGACGCCCTCCCCCGAGCGGAGGGCGCGCCACAGCCGGGCGTAGTGGGCCAGCCGGACCAGGGGGCGGTAGACGGTGTACGGGAGGAAGGAGGGCGTCCGCGCGTCCCAGCGGTCCCGGGTGTCCTGGGAGTCCAGGGCTCTGCCCCGTGCCGCCTGCCGGATCAGGGTGGACTTGCCGCTGCCGGGCAGCCCGGAGACGACGGCCAGATCCCCCGCCGCGAAGACCAGCCGCCGGGGGCAGCGCCCCGCTCGGCCTCTGAGGTCCCGCACCACGGGCGCCGCGGCGGCGCCCCGGCGGGCGTGGCCCACCCGTGGTCGCGTGGGCGCACCCCTGGTCGCGGCCGTCGTGGTGTACGCGCTGGAGTACTGCGACGTCATCACACCCTCCCCCTTGTCGGCTCACCACACACTTGCCCAAGAAGCGTAAAGAAATGGTAATGGGACACAACCGATTTCCCCTGGAAGTGCGTCCGGCGCGTGGCGGGGCGCCGCCCGCCCTCTCCGGCCGGGACGGGCGTCCGGCGCCCCCGGCGGGGCGGGGGCCGGGCGGGCGGCCGGACGGGGCCGGGCCCCGGGCGCCCCGGGGGTCCGGCTCTCCGGCGGGCCCGCTGAAGCCGGGCGGGAGCGATCCCCCACACGCCCCGGATGCGTGCAATGATGTGCCCGCCAACTGCATACCGGCCGTTTGAATCCGCGCGGGAGAGTTCCGGCACTGTGTGCCGGGCGCCGAAGGAGCAAGTCCCTCCCTTGAATCTCTCAGGCCCCGTACCGCGCGTGACGAGGCAGATCTGAAAAGCGGGCCGCCGCCGTGCGGCTCCACCCAAGGTGCAAGTCACGACCGCGCGAGCGACGAGAGCGCGGGGTCGCGACGAACCTCTCAGGTTCCGATGACAGATGGGGAGGACCGTCCTCGCCCGACCTGTCCCGGGAGCCCGTTTCATGAGCAATGCCCCTCGTCAGACCGCCCTCGACGCCCTGCACCGCTCGCTGGGCGCGACCATGACCGACTTCGCCGGCTGGGACATGCCGCTGCGCTACGGCAGCGAGCGCGACGAGCATCTCGCGGTCCGCACCCGGGCCGGACTCTTCGACCTCTCCCACATGGGGGAGATCACCGTCCTCGGCCCGCAGGCCGCGGCCCTGCTGGACTTCGCCCTCGTCGGCAACATCGGCTCGGTCGCCGTCGGCCGCGCGCGCTACACCATGATCTGCCAGGAGGACGGCGGCATCCTGGACGACCTGATCGTCTACCGCCTCGGCGAGACCGAGTACATGGTCGTCGCCAACGCCTCCAACGCGCAGACGGTCCTCGACGCGCTCACCGCCCGGTCCGCCGGTTTCGACGCGGAGGTCCGGGACGACCGGGAGGCGTACGCGCTGCTCGCCGTGCAGGGACCCGCGTCCCCCGGCATCCTCGCCCAGCTCACCGACGCCGATCTGGACGGGCTGAAGTACTACGCCGGGCTGCCCGGCACGGTCGCCGGGGTGCCCGCGCTGATCGCGCGGACCGGGTACACCGGCGAGGACGGCTTCGAGCTGTTCGTGGAGCCCCGGTACGCCGAGAAGCTGTGGTCGGCGCTGACCGAGGCGGGCCGCGAGGCCGGTCTGGCGCCCTGCGGGCTGTCCTGCCGGGACACCCTGCGCCTGGAGGCGGGCATGCCGCTGTACGGGAATGAGCTGACCACCTCGCTCACCCCCTTCGACGCCGGGCTCGGCCGGGTGGTCAAGTTCGAGAAGGAGGGCGACTTCGTGGGCCGGGCGGCGCTGGAGCAGGCCGCGGAGCGGGCGCGGACCGCCCCGCCGCGGGTCCTGGTCGGTCTGGTCGCCGAGGGCCGCCGGGTCCCCCGGGCCGGGTACGACGTGGTGGCGGACGGCACGGTCATCGGCACGGTGACCTCGGGCGCCCCCTCCCCCACGCTGGGGAAGCCGATCGCGATGGCCTATGTCGACCAGGAGCACGCCGCCCCCGGCACCGGGGGCGTGGGTGTGGACATCCGCGGCAGCCATGAGCCGTACCAGGTCGTGGCGCTCCCGTTCTACAAGCGCCGGAAGTGACCTTTCCGCGGTCCGCCCGTGCGGCGGGCCGCGGCAGCGCCGACCGGGTGTCCGCCGTGCCCGCCTGCCGGACGCCCCGTCCCGGGCCGCCGGGTCTGTGCCACCGTCCTTGACAGGTCTGTGGCAAAAGTGACCAGCGGCACCCCGCACACCGCCCCACCACGTCGTTTCCCCCTACCCGCGTACAGGAGAATTCAGCTCATGAGCAACCCCCAGCAGCTCCGTTACAGCAAGGAGCACGAGTGGCTGTCGGCCACCGAGGACGGCGTCGCGACGGTCGGGATCACCGCGTTCGCCGCCACCGCCCTCGGTGACGTGGTCTTCGCCCAGCTCCCCGCGGTCGGTGACACGGTGACCGCGGGCGAGTCCTGTGGCGAACTGGAGTCCACCAAGTCCGTGAGCGACCTCTACTCCCCCGTCTCCGGTGAGGTCGTCGAGGCCAACCAGGACGTGGTGGACGACCCGTCGCTGGTGAACAGCGACCCGTTCGAGGGCGGCTGGCTGTTCAAGGTGCGGGTCGGGGAGACCCCGGACGACCTGCTCACCGCCGACGAGTACGAGGCTTTCACCGCGAGCTGAGGCGCCCTTGGCCGGCCCCGGCGGGGCCGGCCCGGCTCCGCCCCACCGCCCGCCCACGACCACATGACAGGGACCCGAGATGTCGCTCCTCAACACCCCTCTCCATGAGCTGGACCCCGATGTCGCCGCCGCCGTCGACGCCGAGCTCCACCGTCAGCAGTCCACCCTGGAAATGATCGCCTCGGAGAACTTCGCTCCGGTCGCCGTCATGGAGGCCCAGGGTTCGGTCCTCACCAACAAGTACGCCGAGGGCTACCCCGGCCGCCGCTACTACGGCGGCTGTGAGCACGTCGACGTGGTCGAGCAGATCGCGATCGACCGCATCAAGGAGCTGTTCGGCGCCGAGCACGCGAACGTCCAGCCGCACTCCGGCGCGCAGGCGAACGCGGCGGCGATGTTCGCCCTGCTCAAGCCCGGCGACACGATCATGGGTCTGAACCTCGCCCACGGCGGGCACCTGACCCACGGCATGAAGATCAACTTCTCCGGCAAGCTCTACAACGTGGTCGCCTACCACGTGGACGAGGCCACCGGCCAGGTCGACATGGCGCAGGTGGAGCAGCTCGCCAAGGAGCACCGGCCGAAGCTGATCGTGGCGGGCTGGTCGGCGTACCCCCGGCAGCTCGACTTCGCCGCCTTCCGCCGGGTCGCGGACGAGGTCGGCGCCTATCTGATGGTCGACATGGCCCACTTCGCGGGCCTGGTCGCGGCGGGGCTGCACCCCAACCCGGTGCCGCACGCCCATGTGGTGACCACCACCACCCACAAGACCCTGGGCGGCCCGCGCGGCGGTGTGATCCTCTCCACGCAGGAGCTGGCCAAGAAGATCAACTCCGCGGTCTTCCCCGGTCAGCAGGGCGGCCCGCTGGAGCATGTGATCGCGGCGAAGGCGGTCTCCTTCAAGGTCGCGGCGTCCGAGGAGTTCAAGGAGCGCCAGCAGCGCACCCTGGAGGGCGCGCGGATCATCGCCGAGCGGCTGGTCCAGGGCGACGTCCGGGAGTACGGCGTCTCCGTGCTCTCCGGCGGCACCGATGTCCACCTCGTCCTGGTCGACCTGCGCGACTCCGAGCTGGACGGCCAGCAGGCCGAGGACCGGCTGCACGAGGTCGGGATCACCGTCAACCGCAACGCGATCCCGAACGACCCGCGGCCCCCGATGGTCACCTCGGGTCTGCGCATCGGCACCCCGGCGCTCGCCACCCGAGGCTTCGGCGCGGAGGACTTCCGTGAGGTCGCCGACATCATCGCCGAGGCGCTGAAGCCGTCCTACGACGCGCGGGCGCTGCGGGACCGGGTCTCGGCGCTCGCGGCGAAGCACCCGCTGTACCCGGGGCTGTAAGGATCGCTTGCGCCGGTCCCGTACGGTTCAAGGGTCGCTTGTGGCGGTCCCGTACGGTTGAAGGCTGCTTGGAGTGGTCCCGTACGGTTCGTACGGAGCCAGGGGCACCGCGCACACTGGAGAAGTGCAGTGGGCGCGGTGCCCCGCCCCATGTCGGCCACCGTCCGTCGCTCGCCCGCCGATCGCCCGTCCCGGCCGAACCGGGCCACCGCACCACCCGTGCCACCCATCGCAGGGGCACGGTCCGCACCACCGCAGCACCGCACCGTCGCACCACCCGCACGCCCGCCCCGCACCCGGCGCACCACGCCGACGCGGAACCTGGCAGACAACGGCGTCTACCACGCTCTAGGAGTTCCCGTGGCCATCTCGGTCTTCGACCTCTTCTCGATCGGTATCGGCCCCTCCAGCTCCCATACGGTCGGCCCGATGCGCGCCGCCCGGATGTTCGCCCAGCGGCTGAAGAAGGAGGGCCTGCTCGCCCACACCGTCTCCGTCCGGGCCGAGCTGTTCGGCTCCCTGGGCGCGACCGGCCACGGCCACGGCACCCCGAAGGCCGTGCTGCTGGGCCTCGCCGGGAACTCCCCGCGCACGGTCGACGTCGAGACCGCCGACGCGGAGGTGGAGCGGATCAAGGAATCCGGGCGGATCGAGGTGCTCGGCATGCACGGGATCGCCTTCGACTTCGACCGCGATCTGGTGCTCCACCGCCGCAAGGCCCTGCCCTACCACGCCAACGGCATGACGATGGCCGCCCACGACGAGCGGGGCGAGCCGCTGCTCACCAAGACGTACTACTCGGTCGGCGGCGGCTTCGTGGTGGACGAGGACGCGGTCGGCGAGGACCGGATCAAGCTCGACGACACCGTGCTGAAGTACCCGTTCCGCACCGGTGACGAGCTGCTGCGGCTCACCCGGGAGACCGGTCTGTCGATCTCCGCCCTGATGCTGGAGAACGAGCGGGCCTGGCGCACGGAGGACGAGATCCGCGCCGGGCTGCTGGAGATCTGGCGGGTGATGCAGTCGTGCGTCTCGCGCGGGCTCTCCCGCGAGGGCATCCTCCCGGGCGGCCTGAGGGTCCGCCGCAGGGCCGCGGGCTCCGCCCGCCAGCTCCGCGCCGAGGGCGACCCGCAGGCCCGCGCCATGGAGTGGATCACCCTCTACGCGATGGCCGTCAACGAGGAGAACGCGGCCGGCGGCCGGGTGGTCACCGCCCCCACCAACGGCGCGGCGGGCATCATCCCCGCGGTGCTGCACTACTACATGAACTTCGTCCCCGGCGCCGACGACGAGGGCGTGGTCCGCTTCCTGCTGGCGGCGGGCGCGATCGGCATGCTCTTCAAGGAGAACGCCTCCATCTCCGGCGCCGAGGTCGGCTGCCAGGGCGAGGTCGGCTCCGCCTGCTCCATGGCCGCGGGCGCCCTCGCCGAGGTCCTGGGCGGCACCCCCGAGCAGGTGGAGAACGCGGCCGAGATCGGCATGGAACACAACCTCGGCCTGACCTGCGACCCCGTCGGCGGCCTCGTCCAGATCCCCTGCATCGAACGCAACGGCATGGCGGCGGTCAAGGCCGTCACGGCGGCCCGCATGGCGATGCGCGGCGACGGCAATCATCTGGTCTCCCTCGACAAGGTCATCAAGACGATGAAGGAGACCGGGGCGGACATGTCGGTGAAGTACAAGGAGACGGCGCGGGGCGGGCTCGCGGTGAACATCATCGAGTGCTGAGGCTATAGGCCCTGACCAGCGTGTTTACATCTTTCAGCGCTGTCAGGGCGTTCCCTGCTTACGCGGTGGAAAGTCCCTGGATCAGCCCTGGGGCAAGCGTGAAAGTCCCTGAAAAGTCCCTGCCGACAGGGCCACACCCACCGTGAGATGCACGCCCGGACACGCTCTGGTCGAGCTTGGACCTGTGCAGCGCCGCACGTGGGGTATTAGGTTGTCAGGGAGACTGGCAGCGCTTGGGGGCAGCATGGAGGAACAGGCGTTCAACACGGCTGTGGCTGGGCTGATCCGAGAGGCACGGAAGCGGGCAGGGGTAACGCAGGTGTACCTGGGACGCCGAGCTGGGCTTTCCCGTGGTTCGATCGCAAACATCGAGGCCGGGACACAGGTGCCCCCGCTCTATCGGCTCGCTCTTATCGCACTGGCGTTGAACGTGCAGCCAGCCGAGCTGCTTCCCCCTCTGCAACCCGACGAAGCCGCTGACCTTCCGGCTCGGCATGCTGCCGATGTCGCCGCAGTCTGGGCGCAAGCATCCAAGATGAGGGGCGATCATGGCGAAGGCTGACATCGCGGCACGCGCGCTACTGCTGGAGTTTCGCATTGATGCGCCCCCGGTGAACCCCTTCGAGCTGGCTGGAGCCCTCGGCGTCATCGTCGTCCCCCAACGCATGGATGATGACGTCTCAGGCATGCTCCTGCGCAAGGACGGCCGCTGCGTCATTGGCGTCAACGAGTCTCACTCGCACGAGCGACAGCGATTCACCGTGGCGCACGAACTGGGACATCTACGCCTGCACGAAGGCCGACCGCTGATCCTGGATACCGACGCACGTGTGAACTACCGCAACGCGGTCTCGAGCATGGCCACCGACCGCGAGGAGATCGACGCCAACCGATTCGCCGCAGCGTTGCTGGCACCTGAGAGCATGGTCCGTCGCGCGGCTCAGCGCATCAGCTTCCGAACGACACACGACCTCGTCAGGGTGTTGGCCAGCCAGTTCCATTTGAGCGAGATGGCCATGACGTACCGCCTGATGAATCTCGGCATCGTCTCCGGTCCAGCCCACTGACGGCAAGCTCCAGCCGGGCATGGAACGACCTGCCCACAGGGAGGGCAGCGAGCCTCGCGCCCGCACAGAGACGGCCCTTCTCAGCGGCGGCACCGGCCGACCAAGCTCGGCTCGTAATCCACGCGCGTCCCACCCCGACAGCGCCAGCGAAACTGTCACTCAAAATATGCCTTGCGGCGGTGTCGCTCTATGTGGTCCACTAGTTACCGCAGAGAGCTGACGGGCTCTTTGTGAAATGAGGCGAGCTCTCCTCGGCGTGAGCCTGACGGGAATCCGCCTGCGGGCCGTACCGCGCGCATGTGCCCGGCCATGATGGCCTTCGGCACCACTGACCGGACTGCACCGATCTCCATCGATTGATTTGCCCTCGCGAACAGTCATTCGCTGATGCCGCTCATCGGCTTCCCCTTTCAAAGCGTCGCGCAAGCTCCTTCGGGAGTCCGATCCCAGGTCCTCGCGCCCGCAACACTGTTAATACGGGTGAGTGCGCCCCGCCCCTGCGGGCATGACCGTGCGTCTTCATTTCCCCTACCACTCCTGCGGCGACCTGCTTCGCCGCGCCCACCGGCGTGGGCCCCAAACATCCATAGGGCCTCGCCATATCCAGACAACCACCACCTGCGCGCCCCTGTTGGCCCAGTACAGAACGGAATCATCGCCATGCAGCACAGCACAGGCTTCGACGCCTTCCTTCGAGACACCGTGAATCTCAGCCAGGCCAAGCTCGATCTCCTCGCCAACTGTGTCGAGGCTATTTACAGGGCGCTCAAGGCGGACCCCGAGCTCGGCCCCTTGGTCTTGGCTAAGAAGCGACAGGGCTCCTGGGCGCAGCGCACCATCATCAACCCCGTCGGCGAGAGCGAGTTCGACGCGGACTTCATGCTCCAACTCGATGAGGTCGCGGAGTGGGCCGACAATCCGAAGACGTACATCGAAATGGTCTACGCCGCACTTCATCGCCACAGCGTCTACGGTGGCATGGAACACCATCGTAAGTGTCGTTGCGTACAGCTCAGTTACGCGAAATCCATGCACGTCGACATCGTGCCCTACCTCCGCCTTAAGGACGGCCGCGAGGTAATCGTCAACCGTGACGACAACGTGTGGGAGGAGACCAACCCGGCAGGCTTCACCGCCTGGATGCAGAAGAAAGACGGCATCGCTGATGGCAACCTGCGCAAGGTCATCCGTCTGATGAAGTACCTGCGGAACCACCGAGAATCATTCACCGGCACTCGGTCTATCATCCTCACCACTCTGCTCGGCGAGCTCGTGAGCGAGACCAAGGCCGTCAGCGAGCCGGGCTGTTACAGCAACGTGCCCACCGCTCTGCTCACCATCATCAAGGATCTCGACACCTGGCTGCAGGACCACCCTTTCAAGCCCTCCATCCCTGACCCTTCTGGATCGGGTGTGACCTTCGATCACCGATGGAACCAGGACACCTACGCCTACTTCCGCGACCGCATCCATACCCACGCCCGCCAGATCCGCGAAGCATACGATGAGCCGGACTACGACCGAAGCGTGCGACTGTGGAGGAGCCTGTTCGGCAACGCCTTCCCCGACGTTCCGCGCCCCACCGCCTCAATTGCCTCGGCGGCCAAGTTCGCGAGCCCCCTGCTCGTTACCTCCACCTCCCGCACCGGGCGCGCCGGATGAGTAAGCGCAAGAAGCCTCGGGATCAGCCCAACTCGTGGCAGCAAGAGTTACTGGGTCAGCTCACGGCTCTCGCGGCCGGGCACCGCCAAGACCTGCGCGTCACCGGCCGCCCTCGCACTGGTCCCGACAACCTGGTCACCGTGCCCATCAGCATCCGTACTGCCGACATACCACAGGTGCAGGGGGGCCTGCCCGTGAAAGAAGTCGAGGACTTCGATCTCATTCTTCCCCCCACACCTGCAGCCCCGCCCTGGGTGCAGACCAGGCACACCCGGTTCGCCGGCACCCCGCACGTGCTGGAGGGCAACCGACTGTGTATCTACCTTGACCCAACCCGTGAATGGGACCCCAGGGCCGGAATCGCCTCCGTCGTGAATCGGCTGTGGGAATGGATAACCGACGCGACGGCCAACAAATTCGATCCCACAACCGCCCTCTACCACCCGGTCGGTGGCGTTCTGCACTACACGGCGGGCGCTCCGACGGTGGTCGCGCGAGAAGCACTCCCGTACCACACGCCAAGCACAGGATGGCTCACCCCTCGCAGCCCTCACCGACTCGACCTCACCACGGGGCCTGTGAACGCGGACAGCCACCGTGCTCCGATCCTGCCGGTAGATCACTCCCTCCCCCTGGGAGCCGGCAGCACCTTGGCCGAACTGATGACGCTCATCGACTCAACCGACTTAGACATACCTAAGGTGGTGCCCCAGTCGGGCGCCCTATCTCAGGCACTACTCACAGCACTCGCAGCAAGCTGCGTACGCGCCCCCGAGGGAACTGCCCAGTACTTCATCCTGGCCGTCCGCCACCCTGCCATACCAGCAAGCGCTCCTTTCCTTCTCGCCGGCCGATTGAAGCCTCCCTTTAGCGACATGCTGCGCCTGCTTACGCGCCGCAGAGCACCAGGCCGACTGGGTCGTCTCTCCGACGAACTCCTCCAGGCCACCATCGAATGGTGCTACCTCTCCGATGAACGCCCTGAAATCACCATCCGTCGAGACACCCAGCGTCCCGTCCATATCTTTCAAGGGACCCACATACACATCTGGGGCTGCGGCGGAATCGGCTCATGGGCTGCAGAGCTGGTAACCCGAGCAGGAGCCGCACGTATCACCCTCAGCGACCCCGGTCTTATCACCGGCGGTCTCCTCGTACGGCAGAACTACACAGAGAACCACATCGGGACGAGCAAGGCAGTCGCTCTGGCCCAGCGTCTGCGCACTATCCGGGACGACGTCACCATCGAAATCGCCAGCCCGCCACCGGACTCCGCTCTGATTGAGGCCGCAGACCACGCGGACCTCATCATCGATGCCACCGTCAGCATGCCCGCAGGACGCTTCCTCGACCTCCTCGCCCAGCGTCCCCACCGCAAAGCAGTTCTCGCTCAGATGGCTACTGACAGCCTGAGCGCCAGCCTGGGAATCCTCACGGTAGCCGCCCCCGGCACCCCCGCAAGCCTCTCCACGATTGACCACATCAGTGGTCAGCGTGTCCTGGCCACCTCAAGCCTTGAACCCTACCACCAACTGTGGGCCGAACCAGCCCCAGGCGACGAACTACTTCCCACCCGCGGCTGTTCCGTCCCCACCTTCCACGGTTCCGCCGCCGATCTCATGGCAACAACCGCGACCTTAGTCAACCTTCTGGGCATCCAGATGCGCCACCCCCAATCGGGAACCCATCTGTGCGCTCAACCCCACACCGGCGTTCTCCCAGCCCACCACTTCATCACCCACACGGCTCCGGACCAATAGCCGGGCCGACACGACCCCATCCTCAACGGGAACACGAGGAACGCGGGCGACTCTGCCCTCGCAATCTGCGCGAGCACAGAGTCGCCCGCCGCTTCGTCAATCGATACTCTGCCCCACTTCAAGAGTCGGCGCGTAGCTTCCGGCCAGCCTCTCGTAGATCACTAACTGCGGATGAACCTGCGGATGATGGATACGTCCTAGCGTCACAGCAGCAGACATGGGTATAGCAGGCAGCATGTGCAGCCGTCGCAAACCCTTGGCCTCGATCTCAAGCCGTGCCAAAATGCCTCGAAATGCGGCCTCTAGGTGGCACAGGGAAGCCGGTTGACGCAATATATCCGGATAGATCTCCGCGTTCACTGGGCTGATTTCGTACCGCCGCAAGGCCGCGATCTCTGCTGGTACCTCGCGAGAAGCGATCGCTCCCGAGACATTCATGATCACTACAGCTTCATCGCCGGCCGGTTCCGCCTGGGTCAACCGCACGCTGAACTCCACACCTGCGCCACTTTCAGTCGGCCAGACCCAGGACTGCTCGGACCTATGACGCTGATAGACGTCCGTCGGTACCGTATCGTCAAGCCGAGACCCTAAGTAGACCAACAGCGGCAGGCGCGCAAACCCGAACACGCTCACGTGCTGCACGGAACCACTCTCGATTCCCGGCTGCAGCTGATACTGGATTACCCCGTCGATGACCTTCACTGCCTGCTGGTAGTAGCTGCGACTCGCAGCCGCCGCAGACAGAGCATTCCCGGAGACCGTTTGCCCCTCACCAGGCGTGTTCTGAAGATCGATCTCCACTCCATGTCGGGAGTAGGACTCCAAGAACAGCGGGAACCGACGCCGCGCTGTCACTGCACTCGCGGCCGTCTGTCGCGACAGTTCCACTGCATTTCCGTGCACCGGCCCCATCATCCGGACCACTGTGGTGGCTCGATCGGGACCGAGTCCCGTCACATGTCTGATGCGGTCCTCATGGTCCTGCTTCAGCCCTCTCAGCCACGCGACGGTGAACATGTCCTGCGTGGCTTTGGCGTCAATCTCAGTGTGCTCTTGAGCACACAACAGCATCAAATTATCCGCCTCGTCCCGCAGAGTTTCGCTCAGCGGATCCGACCCCCTAGGCGAGCGCTCATGAGTGCTCCGTCCAACGATATGAGCCATCTCGCCCAGCCGGACTGTGCGGCCAGACATCGGCCCATCCAGTAGGTACGAGTTACACAGGACGCAGCGCCCGCCGCTGCGAACCCACACCTCCAGAGCCGCCTGCTCCGCCGATCGACGCCCTCTGCGCACCTTGCCGTCCCCGCCCACTCTGCCGCTCCCGCTCACCCTCGTTCATCACATCAGACGCTAGGCGATGTCTGCTCTCTCACTGACCCAACTTGACAAGAACAGGTTGGTGTTCAGAGGTGGGATGCATGAAAGCCCCACACCTACACGCGAGGTCGGTAGTCCCGATCATCCGCCATTCGACGGGTGTCCACTGGTCTGTCATACAGATCCATGCAGCTATGAGGCGGATAAGGGTGGCGACGGCGAGGAACCCGGCAATGGTCAGCCAACCCGTACCGGCCGCGTGCCCAACGGTGGTGAAGCGGGCGGACGGCTGCGGACGTGGTCACGGTGAACGGTCTGGTGCAGGCGCGGACGCTGCTGCGGCGGAGGCAACAGGTTGTTCTGCCCTGGTCGCAGCCTTCCCTCCCGGTGCACCCTGGTGCCGGAAGGGTTTCCCCGTCCCGTCCGGGGTGGGGGCGAGCGCGTCCGAGGATCCTTGGCGGCCTCGTGCTGCCAAGGAGTTTCGGACGATATAGCTTGCTCGGCCTCGCGCCGGGCAGTCGCCTCCCCCTCCACGGTGGTGGGGTCGGCTGGTTCGGGTCGGGTCATCGACGGGTCTCCGGGCGGTTCGCCGGAGGTCTCGGAGGATCTCGGCGGCGTAGTCGAGGGCGAGGGCCGGGTGGTGCAGGATCCACGACTCATCGCTGGCCGTGCGGCGGACGGCCCAGAGCCCGTCCGGGCCGCGCTCGGCGCGGTGGAGGCAACCGTGACGGTAGAGGGTGGTGATCCAGGCGTCGGCTTCGGCCAGGGTGACCTCCGGTACGGGCAGAGGCTGGGTTCGGTTTCCGGGTGTCCCGGGTGGGGTGACCGGGCCGGTCGGTTCACAGCCAGGTCACCCCTGTCCCTCGGTCGGTCAGCTGGTCACAGTGACCGGGCCTGTTGCTTGCCAGCACGGAGCTGTGTGGCAAGGGAAGTCAGCGGGTCGTTGGCCAGCGGGTGGCGTCCGCGACGATCTGGTGGGAGACCTTGTGCGCGGGTGACCGCCGCTCGGGCGGTCAGGACGAAGTGCCGTTACTTCGGGCACTGGTGTACTGGTGGTTGCCGTGGCCGGGTCAGTCGGTGTCCGGCGGGACGGTCAGTCTCCCGGTCGGTCCGGTCGGATGGTGGGCATAGGGGCGAGGCAACCCGATGAGCGGGATGTCGTGGGCGGGCATCGCAGCTCCTCGGTGTTGGTGACGGGTAGGGACGGCGCGGGTGGGCCAGGTCGGTGACCAGGGACGATAGTCGAGAAGTCCGGCCGGTCCAATACGTTTCAGGCTTCATCCGGCGATCAGACGGTCTCCCTGAGCAGGGAACCAGACGTTGGGCAGGCGTGGGGGCGCTCGCGCCCCGCAGTAGTAGTTCCTAGATCCTGGTTCCTAGGTCCTAGATCCGGACCATGAGCCCTCACGGAGTACTCACTGACGGCTCAGTGAGTACTCCGTGAGGGCTCGCTGAATGCCACTTGACCTGCGATTTCACGATTCACGGAGGGATCACTGATTGCTCCGTGAGGCTCACTGAGCCCTCAGTGAGTGTTCAGTGAGCCCTCACCGCATACTCCGTGAGCCCTCATGGCCGGCTCCGGACGACGGCAGCCTCACTCTCCGGACGAGGTCTTCGGAGGCCGTGATGAATCCTGTGAATGGCCCAGGATCGCGGTGCGAGCGGTCAGAGCCAGGACGCCCTGGGAGTGCAGGCTCAGCCCCATCCGGTTCCAGTGGAAGATCACATGGAGGCTGAGGACCCGGCGCAGGCCGCGGTCGAGCGTGCCGAGCCGGACGGCCTCGGCGAGCGATCTGCCGGTCTCCCCGAAAGCCGCGGCCCATTCCTTGACGGATTCGAGTGACCCGCCGGGGCCCAGCAGGCTGTCATGGTCAGCTCGGAGAAGGGTTCCGATGTCCTCGGTGATGTCTTCGAGCTTCTCCGGGGACATGGGGTTGACCGGGGTGCGGTGTTCGTCGGTGATGACGCGGTGCCAGACGTCGGCCTGTTCGTACCATTCGAGGCCGGCGGCGCGCATCATCAGGGTGCAGAGGAGGACGGACAGTTCTCGGCGTCCGAGGGGAATGTCGTGGCGGTCGTCGATACGGGGGATTTCCCGGCTGTCCGCGACGAACAGTCGGTGCGCGGCCGTCATGCTGACCGGGCCGCCGAAGGCCGTGGTCTCCGGTTCGTAGATGCCGGTCCACCACCGTTCGAGGAAACTCCCGCCTGGGGCGGTGAGCCGGTCGAAGCCGACGGCCAGTGTGGCCCTTGCCGCCGGGTCCGTGGACGTGAGCCGGATACGGAGGCGCCAGCAGGGGTGCTTGCGCGTGTACCACCAGCCGTCGATGTCCCCCGCGGCCTCCGCGGCACGCAGGAGCGGCATGATCGCGGCCAGGAAGTAGGTCTCGGCCATCCTCCACTCGGCGAAGTGGAGGTTCACCTGCCACCACTCGGAGTCGGCCGAGCTGCTCCGGAGGGCCTCGGTGCCCGCGCGCCGGAAGAGCTCGACGGCGTCGGTGAGGTCGGCCGGGTCCATGTCTGCCTTGCGGGCGGCCTCCGAGATCCCAGTTCCGGCCAGGACGTCGAGGACGGCTTCCGTGGCCTGGGACGGATCGGTCCGGGTCAGTCGATCAGAAGGCATGCGTCCCATCCCGAGGTCGGGGTGTGCTGCGCGGTCAGGGTGGTCAGGGCGAGCGCCGTACCCGCGTCGCCGTTCAGAAAGCCGAGGTTCCGATCTTCGGAAGGGTGCGTACGGTCCCGGAAGGCGGTGCTGAGGAGAGCGGGCAGAGCGCGGAGGCGGGGGTCGAGCGCGTCGCTGGCGGCCCGGACGGCAGTTTGGTAGATGCCCGCCCATCCGTGGCAGAGACCGTTGTCGGTGATGCTCGCGAGCTGAGCGGGGTCGGTCAGTGCCCGGTGGAGAGCGTCTTCGTGGGTGACCTGGAGCTTTGTGTCGTTCAGGGCGATGCCGGCGAGCTGCCCTGCGCGGGCGATGCCGGTGGTGCCGTAGCACCAGCTCGGGCGGGCGGGGCCGGGCTGGTGGGGGTGACCGGTGGCGAGGTCGTGGCGGGTGAGGTGCTCCGGCCACCAAGGGCCGGTTTCGCTCTGCTGTCGCCAGGTGTCGAGGTGGTCGCTGATCGTACGGATGGCTTCGGACTGGCCGGGGACGGCGATGCCCCTGCGGAGGGCCTGGGCGAGGAGGAGCAGGGGGCCGGTGACGCCGTGGGCGACGCCGAGGTTGTCGTGGCCGCCGGGGAAGTCGGCGGAGTGCTCGCGGTTCGGGCCGTGGTCGACCCACCATCCGGGAAGGCCGCGGTGGCCTTCGCCGAGCGGGCGGGTCAGAGCGACCAGGTAGCCGAGGACTCGTTCCAGGGCCCTGCCTCCGGGGTCGGTGCGGAGGAGATAGGCGCCGATTCCGGTGAGTCCGTAGAAGACGTCGTACTCGGCGAACGAAGGCAGTGATCCATGGTGGATTCGTTCGAACGCGGCGTCGGTCCGACGGTGGGCGAGCTCCGTGATGTGCCGGTGCAGGGTGGCCCGTGCGTCGGCGTAGAGGTGCTCGACGGACGGGAGCGTTGTGCTGAGGAGGAAGGCAACGGCCGGCGCCCCGAGGAAGAGTCCGGTGGTATCGGCGGCGCTGACCTCTCCGGCCACTGCTTCGGTGATCCAGTGGTGAGCGTGCTTCCAGAGTGCCAGGCCGAGGCGGGCGCGTTCGATGTGGAGCAAGGCGATTCCCGCTGATCCTTCGGCAAGGGACTGGGCTCGCCAGGGTTCGTCCGCAGGCGGCGGAACGGGGTCGGTCAAGCGGTCGGTGAGCCGTAGGAGGAGTTCGGCGGGGAGGGCCGTCATCGCGTTTGCCTCCGGTGTCGGTGGTGCAGCGCAGTGGTGCGGGCAAGTCGCAATGTGGCGGCTTCGGTGGTGGTGTCCGGGCCGAGGGCGCGAGCGTGGTGCTGATGGATCAGTGAGCGGGCGGCGGTCAGGGGCTCGCGCTGGTCGATCAGGGCTCGCCGGTAGGCGCGTACGGCGGTGGCACGGGTGGTCCATGCTTCTACTACCTCGGTGCCGCCAGGGAGGGCGCTGAGCGCGGCCCGGTCTCCCGGGGTGGAGAGGCCGAGCGCCTGTTCGCGCAGGCTGCGGTCCAGTCGCCCGCTTCCCTGGGGTGTGTGCTCGATGAACCATTCCTCCCCATGTTCGGGAGTGGCAGCGAATTTCTGTACGAGGTCGAGGATGCTGGCCGCTGCCAGGGCCTGGGGTGAGAGGTCGGGGTTCTGGTCGGTGAATCGGATCTGGGCGAGGACGGTCGCCGAGTCGGCGGCGAAAAGCTGGTGGGCGGCGTCCAGTGCCGGTCCGTGACCGTACTCGCCCGGGTGCGGGCGGAAGTCGGTCAGGGTGAGGTTGGAGACCAGGGCCTTGTCGTGAAGGGAGCGGGCCCACTCATGGACGTGTTCCGCCCCCGTCCCGTACGTGCCAGGTTCGATGTGAAGGACGAGGTCCAGGTGCGGCGTAACGTCGGAGCGGCGGGTGAACCACCACATCGGCGGGGCGGAGCCGAAGCGGCCGACGAGGCGGGGCAGGTGCCGGACGAGGATCGCGTCGTAGCGCCGGGGGTGAGCGTAAATCCGGGCGCGCAGGACGGTGCCGGCGCCCGGTAAGTGAGCTTCCCCCTCGGAGACCAGGGCGGTTGAGATCCGAGCAGGGCGCTCGCTGTCGTCTTCCCCAGGAACCGTGTGGAGCGGTAGCCAGACCTCGTGAGCACGGCCCATCCAGCCATAGGCATCGGTGCCGGGTGATTCGCGCAGGACCAGGCGGTCGGCTCCGTCGAGGTGAGTGCGGAGGATGTGGCGGTGGACGCTGTGGGTCAGGTCCAAGGGGAGGCGCTGGTCGTGTTCGGTCATGGTGACGTGCTCCGGGACACGGAGCCGCTCCCTCCAGGCGTCGAAAGCGTGGTCCCATTCCTTCGTCGTGGCTGTCTGGCTCGGAAGGTCCTGGGCGGCGAGCAGCCAGCGGGCCGGAGTGAGGACGGTACGGCGGTAGCGCACCCGGGGCAGATACGGCAGGCGGGCGGCGGCGCCGTAGTCGAACGGCTTGTAGACGGCGTGCCGGGCCGTGGCGATCTCGGCGAGGAACCGGGCCAGCGGCGGAGTCTGGACTGCGGCTTCGAGGGCGTGCGGGACCCGGACGGTGATCGGCCTGCCGGTGGAGATCTGGACGAGGTGGAAGCTGCGGTCATCCGCGGTGACGGCGAGATCAGTGAGGGGGATGGAGCCGTCCTCCGGCTCGCGGTGCTCGGCGAGCGGGATGACATGGGAGAGCAGGTGCGGAACGCGGGCGACGTTCTCGTTGCGCCGTCGGCGGGGAGCGAAGCTGAGCTGCGTAGCTACCGCGCCGGTGTTGTCTGTGAACGTGGCGGCCAGCGCCTCCCGATGCTCTGTGGGGAGCAGGTGAGCGAAGCGGCCGGCCATGCTGCTGCCTGGTCTCGGTACGCCGGTGACCAGGAGCTGGAAGTCGCCCCGGGCGAGTGCCGTGGTGGAGGCGGAGTGGATTTCGAAGGCGACTTCCACACGAGGGACGAGCGTCCGGTCGTCGGTACCCACGGCCTTGGCCAGAGTCTCGGTCATGGCATCGGTGAGGACCAGTTCGTCCCGGCCCGCCATAACGGTCTCCTGGACCATGCGGAGAAGGATTCCGTCCCGGTCCGTCAGTTGCTTCGGTGCTCGCTCGCGGACTGATCCGGTGTAGTCGGCAGGAAGGCCGAGGCCCGTGTCCGACACCAGATCCAGGACGGGGACGAGCGTTCCGGTGCCGTACTCGGCGAGGAACTCGTGGTGGTAGTCGCGCCAGTGCTGGTAGCCGTACGGCTGCGGGGTGATCCGGTAGAGCGCCGCGACGGCGCGCTGGACTTCGTCCACCACCAGCTGGGGGATCCGGACCTCGCAGTCGAGGGCTGTGTCGAGGAGAACCGGGGTCCGGGTGACTGAGGAGACCGTCTGCATCCGCGCGATCGTGGCGCCGAGGGTCGTACGGTCGGACCGCGGCCTGGACAGCTCAGCGTGAATGGCATATAGCTCCTGCACCGTTTCCCGGACCTCGTCCACGGTCTCCGCGTCGGCCTTCCTCAGCTCGGTGCAGAGGTGGCCGAAGGCGTCGACGGTGGTCATGGGTGCCCACAGGCTCGTGATGAGGAGGTGGTGCGAGACGAGTTCTTGGAGCAGGGTGTCGATCTGCCCGGCGGCGGCCCGTGGGAACCGGGTGCGGAGGCATTCACGTAGCTCCCGGTACGGGATGGGGAGCCGGGCCGCCTCCATCGCAGCCGCGAGCGAGCGCGTGTTCCATACGGCTATCTCTTCCGGCGCCAGGTGCGACGCATAGGCGTCGGCGGGCGAGCCAGGAGCGACGAGCCGGTCATCACGTATCCGGACTGGGGCGTTGGCCATCACGGGCAGCCGGTCGCGGAGCCCGGGGCTTGCCTGGAGGCGCTGAATGATCTCGGTGAGCCAGTCGGCGTCGGCTCGGACCGTCGCCTTCGGCTTCGTACCCCAGCTCACCGAAGGATCCGGCCCGACGAGGAGCGGGGCCGTACCGGCGAAGAGGCCCAGAGGTGTCGGGCGGTGTTGCCAGCGCAGAAGGTAGGAAGCGATCGAGAGCACGGCGCGGCGGATCTTCCGGGCCTGAGTCTGCCGTCCCTCGATCACGGCCTCGACGGTCTCGCACAGCACTGGCGCGGTGAACCGAAGCGCCTCCCGAACGTCATCGCGCTGCCAGATCCGGGCGAGCCAGCCCTGGAGGAGCACGGTGTTGTCCAGGTCCAGTGTGCGGGGCAGGTCGGCTGTGCCCGTGCTCGTGGTGGCGCGAAGCAGGGCCACGCCCTGCCACCGGTGGCCGGCCCCGGTCGTGGCGGTCATGAAAGGGAAACCCTTCGGGCGGCGCGTGAGCGGGGAACGGTCCGGTGGACCGGACCGAAGACGGCCCGGTCCACCGGAGGTGCCGGGTCAGGCCGAGTCCTCCACGAACGAGTTGCAGGCCGAGGCCCCGCCCTGACAGGTCGGTCCGCAGCCGTCACCGGTGGAGCACATGAGCTTGCCGTACGGGTGTTCCGCGATGACGACCCGTACATCGAGCGGGGCGAAGTCGTCCTCGTCCAAGGCCATAGGCAGTTCGGCCTGAGCCAGGGTGGCGTTCGTCATGCCGTGCCCTTCCTCTCTTCTGAAGTGGTACGGGACAACCTGGTCTCCGGCGGCTAAGCCGGGGGCCAGGCGAGGGAGATCCGGCTGTGCACCTTGTCGATGACCCGGTCGGCCGGGATCTGCTCGTCAGGGGTGCCGGCCGGATGGACCCGGATGACCGGGTGGGGGCCACCGCGCCGGTCGCAGGCCCAGTCACGGATGTGGTCCGCGACGATCTTGGCGAAGCCGGAGGCCGTCGGGCCGAGCGCATGGACGCCGTATTCGACGCCCTTGTCGTCCTCGGTCGGGCGGACGGTGAGGTAGGCGAAGTCGGCGCCGTCCACGGCGGCGAGGGAGAAGGACTTGTTGGAGGGGGCGACGATCCCGGTGTCCAGGTCGGGGTCGACCGTCATGACACAGAAGCCGGGCAGTGTGATCGCCAGGTGCATCTGGAGCGTGTCCACGAGTTCGCCGCGGCCGACGTCGACTCCGGTCCACAACTCGACCCGCGGGGTGGTGACGGCGTTATCGAGAAGGCTCGGATCGGCGGGCAGTCCGTCGTCGAACCGCAGCCCGATCTCCGGGGTCCCGGCGACGAGCAGCAGTTCCTCCTGGTGCCCGGACGAACCCTGCATGGGGACAAATCCGCAGACGAACGCGGATTCGCTCTCCAGGTGGTCGCCGGTACGGGCGAAGGCCACGGACCGGGTCAGCCCGCGCATCCGCAGCGGTACGACCAGGCGTCCGCCCGGGGCGAGCCGCTCGGTCCACGCGGGCGGGATGTCCCAGGCGCCGGCGGTCACCATGACGAGATCGAACGTGCCGAGGTCGTCCAGGGGTTCCGCCGCGTCGACGCAGACCACCTGGACCCGGTCGTAGCCGTACTCGTCCAGCAGTCGGCGGGCCCGGTCCGTGACCGTGGGGTCGATGTCCACGGTGACCACGTCACCGGCTTCCCCGACCAGCTCGGCGAGGTAGGCCGCGTTCAGACCGCCCGAGCCGATCTCCAGCACCCGCATTCCCGGGCGTACCTGTGCCTGCTCCAGCATCATCGCCTGGATTTGCGGCGCGGACACCGAGCTGAGTTGGACGCCGTGTTCGTCCGTCTTGGTGATGACGGCCGCGTACGGGGCGTACGCCTTCTCCAGGGTCGCCTCGGGAGCGAAGGCATGCCGGGGGACCTTCCGCATCACGGCCTCGACCTCCTGGGAGGCGATCGCGCCGTCGGCGACCAATTGGTCCACGACCTGGTTGCGCAACCGTGCGGCCTCGCCGGAGTCGACTGTCGTGTGGGTCATGAGGGTGTCCTTCGTTCGTACGTGTTCAGGGTGGGAAGAACCGGCCGGCGGGGCGCCGTCGGTGCCACCACGCCGGGACGCTATCGGCGGCCGTCGGCCTTCCCCGGCAAACGACAGGGGCTGGCCGGAATGCGCTGCGTCAGGTCGCGCAGTCTCCTGCGGGTCCGACGAGTGCTCATCACCGCAGCAGACGGCAGCCGACCCCGCCCCAGACGCGACGAGTTCAGTGCCGCGTTGCCCCGGAGACGCTGCCGCCATGGGGGCGAGACGGCAGGATGTCCGAAACCCGCTGCGGCGAGATTGGCCCGATAACGGAGTCAATCAGCGGGCACCGCCTCCCCGGGGCTTTCGCCTTCAGGAGTCCGGAGGGAGCACCACACCGAGGTGCGGTCGTCCGACAGTCCCCAGAAATCGGCGAACGCGTCAACCAGAAGCAGCCCCCTACCGGTCTGGGCGAGATCTTCGTCCGGCGCTTCGAGCCCGCCTTCGCCGATCTCGATCCGCGAGCCACTGCCGACTCTGAGCCAGAAGCGGCTGGCCGTGCACCACAGGCGCACCTCGACCTGGCCACGTCCATGCTCGAACGCGTTGGTCACCAGTTCGGTGATCAGAAGGTCGGCAGTTGCGACGAGGTTGTCGGCTCCCCAGAGCCGCAGATGGGCTCGTTCGATTCGCCGGACCTCTCCGGGCCGGGATCTGTCCTCATCGGTGAGGGGGCGGCCTGGGGCCGTGGTCCGGTCGAAGTCGACCGCGAAGCACTGCGCTTTCGGGTTCCGGAGGTTCCAGCACCTCACTCCTCGTCCGAGTGAGCACACCAACGCGGTGGGCTCCGTGAGGACGGACTCCGGTGACGCCTGTTCGTCGGTCAACAGGCCAACGTGCTTCGAGCGTTGAGCCGTACCTGTGGTCACTGTCCCCTCCCTCGGACTCGGAATCGCGGTGCTTCCGGACGGCGTGTGCGGTGAGCCGTGGGAGGAGTCTTGAGGTCGCGCGGGTCCAAGGGGACCGCTGAAGCGATATCGCTACGGCGATATCCATCTGTGCCTAGCCTGGTGCCGACGGACGGTTGGGGTGAGGCAGTGAGGCAGGGGCAGCTCATGAAGTCGTCGTTTCGCGTGTGCGACAAGTGCGGTCACGGGCTGAGCCAGTACAACCCCGACCCTCTGTGCGCCCCCTGTTCCCGGGGCGGCGACATCGCACGGGTCCCGGACCGGGCATGGCGTGACGAGCAGGTCTGCAGAGCACTGTCCGCTTGGGATTTCGGTGAGTTACTGCGGTTGCTGCGTCGGCGGTCCGGTCTCTCCCAGATGGCCGTCCGCTCTCTGACGGGCCTCACCCAGTCGTTCATCTCGGACCTGGAGCGTGGCCGGAAGCATCTGGGAGGAGGCGAGGCCATCATCGACTTCCTCAACGGCCTCGGGCTTCCCGCGGACCTTCGTCCCCTGCTGCTGACCCCGTTCGGTGAACCGGGTCGGGCGGGGTCGAGCGGGCCTCTCGACCCCGCTCTGCCGTGGAATGCGGACCGTATGGTGACCTCACTTGAGTTCGCTGTCGGAGGTGTCATGAAACGCCGTGGGGTGCTGGCGCTGAGCGGGGCCGGCCTGACGCAGTACGTGCTGCAATCCACCATCGCGGCCCCTGAGGTCATGGCCTCGATGTCTTCGAACGGGACCAGAGTCACCATCCCGCTGATCGCTTCTCTGGAGGCGACGACCGACGCACTCCGGCACATGGACGCCAGTAGCGGCAGCGGCAGTCTGGCGGCGACGTCGATGGGGCATCTGAAGATCCTCGTCAGGCTGCTGAAGCACGGTTCGTACGACGAGGCCCGGGGTCGTCGGCTGGCGGCGGCAACCGCGGACGCGGCAGCGCAGGCCGGTTGGTACATGTTCGACGGCGGCAACCACACGAAGGCGCAGAGACTGTTCCTCGCCGCGCTGCGAGCGGCCCATGCCTCTGGGGACTCCCGCCTCACCGCGGCGGCCCTTTCCTTCCTGGCCATTCACGGGTACTCCGTCGGAGATCCACGGGACGCGGTCACCGCCGCCAGAACCGCGCGGCTGGGTATCAGCGACCGCGATGCCCCCGCCTTGCAGGCGATGCTTCTGACCCGGCAGGCCCGGGGTCACGCACGGCTGCGCGAGGAATCCGCAGCCCGCGCGGCCCTGGAGGAGGCCAGGGTGCTGTGCGCACAAGGCCGTGGGGAGGACGATCCGGACTGGCTGTACTGGATCAAGCCGGGCGAGATCCTCGGTCAGACGGCGAGTTGCCTTCTCGACCTCGGCCGGCCAAGCGAAGCGGCGGAGTCCTTCGACGCTGCCCGGGATGAGCTGAGCCAGGAGGAGATCCGTACGACCGCCCAGTTCCTCTCACGAGCGGCGACCGCTCATATGAAGACGAAGAACCCCGACGTCGGATGGGGCATTGCCGGGGACGTCCTCAGCCTGGTGGACGGCGTTCATTCCTCCCGCTTGGACGATCACCTCCACTCCATGCTGGCGGAGGTCCGGCGATTCGAGGACACCCCGGCGGCACGTGAACTCCTGGAACGCGGCGAATCCGTCATGAAGGGGCGTGCGGCGGCATGATTCTTGTCCTGTGGGATATCGACCGGACCCTTGTCTACGTCGGCGATATCGATCGGCTCGTCTACCGAACCGTCTTCGAGGAGGTCGTCGGACGCCCTCCGGAGCGGCTTCCGGCGAAAGGGACGGGTGTCACCATGCCGGTCGCGGTGAAGGAACTCCTCACCGTGAACGGTGTCCCCAGTGAGCAGGTGGACTCGTTCGCGCGGCGGATCATCGGTCTCATGCCCGGAGAGTTGGAGCGGCATCGAGGAAAAATGCTGACAGAGGGGCTACTGCTCCCCGGTGCGGCCGAGTCGCTCACCGCCGTGCGGAAGTCTCCCCGTCTTCTACCGTCCGTCGTCACCGGAAATCTTCGGGCCAGCGCGGAAATCAAACTCTCGACATTCGATCTGATTGGCCTTGTCGATCCGGCGGTCGGGGGGTACGCGTCGGACGATCCTCATCGTCCGGCCCTGGTGGGCGTTGCTCAGGGGCGAGCCGGGGCCGCGTACGAGCACTTCTTCGACCGGAGCAACACCGTCATCGTCGGGGACTCGCTGGAGGACGTCCGCACAGGACGCGAAGGCGGGGCGCGGGTGATCGGTGTCGCATCCGGGACCACCTCGGCAGCCGATCTGGCCGACGCGGGCGCGGACCATGTCATCTCCGACCTCACCGACCCTTTGCAGCTTCTGCGGCTGATCGGTCCTGGGGCCGAGTAGAAGGAGGGATCATCGAGGAGTCTGCCGCGCCCATCTATCACTGGCGGCCCGGCTCATCCAAGCCTCTCTTTCTCCGGACCATTCTCCTGTCACCTCAAGGACGGACGACAGGAACGCAGTCATGCCTCAGGCAATCTCACCGAACGAAACGGCATTCTTGAGCCTGCCGCAGGCAGCCACATATCTGGGGCTCTCCCCGAACACCCTTTATGTCTGGCGTCACCGGCGTCAGGGACCGCCGAGCTTCCGCATGGGCCGTCGCGTCATGTACCGGATCACGGCGCTCGACGAGTGGGTGCGAGCCCAAGAGCTGTCCAATTCACGGTCGAACCCCTCTCTTGACCCGCTTCGTCAAAAACCTCAGGCCCGCACGCGCAGGGTCGCATAGAGAAAATCCCCCTCGAAAAATTCTTCAGAGAAATCTCCGGATTCGGGATAAGGACTGGCTCCAGCCAGCGTCCTGAACACCCATTCGGAAGGAATCACCGCACCATAAGGGGAGCACCAAGCGCGTGGCTGGTTACATAGAGGACCGATGGCTGAAGAAGCGGCCGAACAAGGAGACCGGCAAGCGCGAGCGCACCGCCCTGTACGGCAAGGGCCTGCGGTACCGGTCAAGGGGATACCCAGCGTGCAGGATCGTTCATTCACCACGAGCGAGGACGCCAAGAAATGGCTGGCGACCGCCCGGACCGACTCCAGCCGGGGCGAGTTCATCGACCCCCGCGATGGCGCGATCTCGGTCGGCGACTACATCGTGGAGCACTGGTGGCCGGGACGGACCGATGAGCCCTCGACCGCCGGCCCGATGGCCAGCCGGATCAACAACCACCTCATACCGCTGCTCGGCGAGGTCGCGCTGCGGGACATCGACGCGTCCACCCTGCGTACTTTCAAGGCAACTCTGCTGACACGGGTCGAGGACTCGACCGCGGAGGTGATCTGGGGGCACCTCTCGTCCGTCCTCAACAGCGCCGTGGACGATCAGCGGCTGCTGCGGAACCCGCTCAAGGTCCACAAGAGTGTCAAGGCCCCGCGTGCCAAGGAGAAGAAGGGCAAGGCGTGGTCCCGGACGACCGTCAACGCCGTTCGGGAGCACCTTCAGGAGCGCTACCGGTTGGCCGTGGACCTGGGGCTCGGGCTCGGCCTTCGCCAGGGTGAGGCGTTCGGCCTGGCGGAGGAGGACTTCGACCTCAAGAACATGGTCGTGCGCATCCGGCGTCAGCTCCGGTGGGACACGAAGGGTCGTCCGTACTTCTGCCTGCCCAAGGGCGGCAAAACGCGGGATGTGCCGCTCTCTCCCAGCCTTGCGGCCCGCGCCCGCGGGCACTTCCGCCGGTTCCCTTCGACAGCATGCACCCTTCCCTGGAGGAACCCGGAGCCTCCGGCCAACGCTCTGGAGGAGCGGCAGCGGCGGCCGATCACCGCACAGCTCGTGCTGACCACCTCCCACGGGAACCGGATCTACTACAAGACCTGGAACGAGCGGAGCTGGCGGCCCGCGCTCGCGGCCGTCGGGCTGCTCACGGTGATCGGCGAGAAGACTCAGGAGTACGGCGGCCGGGTCCGCCGCTACCCCGTCTACGCGTCGTCACGCTCGGACATGTTCCATGTCCTGCGGCACACCTACGCCAGCGTGCAGCTTGAGGCCGGCGAGTCCGTGGTGAGCCTCGCGGTCTGGCTCGGGCACTCCTCCCCCAAGATCACGCTCGACCACTACGCTCACTTCATGCCCGGTGCCGGGCGGCGCGGTCTGGCGGCCATGGACTCCTGGCTCGCCGACGCCGGGCGCAAAGTCCCTGAGAAGTCCCTGGCGGCCGGGATGGGGCATTGCTTCCGCTCAGAAATCGCAGGTCAACGGCATGATCGGAACAGCGGACGGGATGAAGGTGAAGTACAAGGAGACGGCCCGGGGCGGGCTCGCGGTGAACATCATCGAGTGCTGAGTCCCTACGGCCCGGGCCCCGGTCGGCGCGTTCTCGCGTCGGCCGGGGCCTTCTTGTCGCTCGGGCGGGGTGGGGAGTGGAGGAGGGTCAGAGGAGGTTGGTCATGGTGGACCAGCCGTCGCCGATCTTGCGGGTGTCCGTGATCGCACTGCCGTTGCTCGCGTAGATCGTCAGATCACCCGTGGCCCGGTCCACCGCCACGATGTCGCTCGTCCCGTCCTTGTTCAGATCCGCCATCGTCAGCTTGTCCTTCAGATGGAAACTCGACCCGATCACCGCCGAACCGTTCAGACCACTGCCATTGCTCGGATACAACGAGAGCTGACCACTCGTCTCATTCGTCGCCACGACATCCGCCCTGCCGTCCCCCGTGAAATCACCCACCGCGAGGTTCTTCACACTCCCCCACCCCGACGTCCCCAACACCACAGGACCCGAAAAACCCGAACCCGACGACGGATACAGCAACAGATTCGCCGTATCCCTCGTAATCGCCACCACATCAGCCTTGCCGTCACCCGTGAAATCACCGACAGCGAGCTGCTCAATATTCGTCCACCCACGACCGACCTGCACCGCAGCATTCAACGAACCATTACCCCGGCCCGTCCACAGATGCAGATCACCCGTCACCCGATCCACCGCGACGACATCACCCCGGCCGTCCCCATTCACATCACCCGCCGACGCCAAATCCTTCGCCGCCCACCCCGGACCC
Source organism: Streptomyces clavuligerus (assembly GCF_005519465.1). NCBI lineage: Bacteria > Bacillati > Actinomycetota > Actinomycetes > Kitasatosporales > Streptomycetaceae > Streptomyces > Streptomyces clavuligerus. Next base: position 1,676,674 of record NZ_CP027858.1, read on the forward strand.
ACCACCCGCGTCGCGAACGACAGATCCGCCCCCGTCTCGAACAACCTCAACTCACCCGCATCCGAAATACCCAACAGATCATCACGACCATCACCCGTGAAATCACGGGCGGGGATGGTGGGCGGGTACGGCTCGGCCGGGTCTGAGCCGAGGCCGTGGCGGGGGCCGCAGGTCGGCCAGGCGCCTTCGCCCTGGCCGGCGAGAACCTTTTCGGCGGTGAGTATCTGCTGCTTCTTGGTCGCCTGGTGCGGGTAGGCGGCGTAGTCCGCGCCGCCGTAGGCGCGCCAGGTCTGGAGGGAGAACTGGAGGCCGCCGTAGTAGCCGTTGCCGGTGTTGATCGACCAGTTGCCGCCGGACTCGCACTGGGCGACCTTGTCCCAGGTCTCCACGGAAGCGGCTTCGGCAGTGGCGGCGGCGAACGGGGCCAGAGCGGCGAGCGCCACCGTGATACCGGCGATACGGAGGCGGCCGAGGGTTGCGGACACAGATGACCTCACAGAGTGGTGAAGGGGAACAGGGTGGACAGCCGGAGAAGCCGGGGTGCCCGGTGATGAGGCACCCCTGTGCGACAGGGCGAGGGTCAGAGGAGGTTGGTCATGGTGGACCAGCCGTCGCCGATCTTGCGGGTGTCCGTGATCGCGCTGCCGTTGCTCGCGTAGATCGTCAGATCACCCGTGGCCCGGTCCACCGCCACGATGTCGCTCGTCCCGTCCTTGTTCAGATCCGCCATCGTCAGCTTGTCCTTCAGATGGAAACTCGACCCGATCACCGCCGAACCGTTCAGACCACTGCCATTGCTCGGATACAACGAGAGCTGACCACTCGTCTCATTCGTCGCCACGACATCCGCCCTGCCGTCCCCCGTGAAATCACCCACCGCGAGGTTCTTCACACTCCCCCACCCCGACGTCCCCAACACCACAGGACCCGAAAAACCCGAACCCGACGACGGATACAGCAACAGATTCGCCGTATCCCTCGTAATCGCCACCACATCAGCCTTGCCATCACCCGTGAAATCACCGACAGCAAGCTGCTCAATATTCGTCCACCCACGACCGACCTGCACCGCAGCATTCAACGAACCATTACCCCGGCCCGTCCACAGATGCAGATCACCCGTCACCCGATCCACCGCGACGACATCACCCCGGCCATCCCCATTCACATCACCCGCCGACGCCAAATCCTTCGCCGCCCACCCCGGACCCACCACCCGCGTCGCGAACGACAGATCCGCCCCCGTCTCGAACAACCTCAACTCACCCGCATCCGAAATACCCAACAGATCATCACGACCATCACCCGTGAAATCACGGGCTGCGCCATCGTCGATGATCTTGTTGTAGCGCAGGGCCTTGTAGTCGCCGTTGGGTCGGCCGTCGAAGTGCGAGGCGTTGATGGAGACTCCGGTGACATGCTTCACCGGGGTCGAGCCGAACGAGTAGTAGGAGAACTTCGTACGGGCCGCGTCCTCCCACTTCTCGAACAGGATGACGTGGTCGTAGAAGCTGTTGAGGATGTCGCCGGGCTTGAGATCACTGCGTGATATCTCATGCGAGTGGCCGGGCAGCGTCTGGGTGTTCGCGCTGGTGCCGAGGTGCCAGGCCATCGAGACATAACCCGAGCAGTCCGTCCGGTAGTTGCGGCCGTCTTGATCGGGGTGGGAGCCTCCCTGGTCGTACGGGATGCCCTTGTTGAGCCAGAACCTGGCGCGGGCGATGACCTCCGAACGGGAGATCTCGCCGTTGACCGCCGAGGCGGCGGCGACCGGGGCGGTCGCGGAGCCCGAGGGGGCCGCGTGGGCGGACGGGGCGGTGAAGGCGGTGGCCGCCACCGTGCCCGAGACAGCGAGGGCGGCGGCGAGAGCCGTGCGGGTCAGACGGGAAGGCACCGAAGCCATGCGGAAACTCCTGAAGGCGAAGAGGAAGAGGGCGCCCGGGGACAGGGGCGGACGGCGTTCGGCCGGGGTCCGCGGCGGTCGCCGCGGTCAGCGGCCATGACCCGCACAGCAGAGGCGGGCGGAGGTCAGGACAGATCGAGGGCGAAGCCGTGGGAGTCCAGAAGGGTGTCCACCCGGCCGAGCAGCGCGGCCATCTGGGCGCGGGCCGACCGATCGCTGTCGGCGTCGACGAAGAGGAAGACGTCCAGGCCGTGTTCGTCGCGGCGGGCCCGCACATGTTCCAGGCCGTCGGAGGGTCTGGCGTGTGCCCAGAGCAGATCGTGCACCAGGTGGACCGCCCCTTCGGCGGGCGGCCCCGCCCGGGTGCCCGTCAGAAAGGTCTGGATCACCCGCACGCCGGATCAGTCCCAGCCGATGACGCGCTTGTCGGCGGGGGCCGAGTCCCAGCCGATCACGGCGGGCCCGGCACCGGCGGCCCGCACCGAGTCCCAGCCGATGACCCCGGGGGCACCCGGCGCCTCCGCCACGGTGACGAGGCCGAGGGAGAGCAGGGCGGTGACGCCGGCGGCGGAGATCAGGCGAGCGGTGCGAGACATGGAATCCCCCTGGGACAGGAACGCGTGGAAAGGACGGACGGTTGCGGTGCGCGCCGCACCGGTCCGGCCTTGCGGCCCTGGCCTGGGGTGGGGCTGGTGTGCCCCGCCGTCCCGGTGACCACCATCCTGCTCGCCCCCTCGACCCGGAGAAAGGGAGTGCGGATGGCACCAAGAGGCCGGGCATCTTGGTGCCACCTCTGGGGCTTCCGGGGCCTCGCACCTAAGATCATCTTGAGCCGGGGGTGAGCACCGTCGGTGCCGACATCACGACTGGGGGTAGACCAGTGCTGGAAGTGCTGGGGCTGGAGAGACACACGGAAGCCGTCTACCGCGGAATGCTGGCGGACCGGACCGGAGGCGTGGCCGAACTCGCCCGACATCTGGGGCTGTCCGAGTCCCAGGTGCGGGACGCCCTCGACCGCCTCGTCGATCTGGGACTGCTCACCCCGTCCCGCGAGCACACCGGGGGGCTGCGCGCGGTCAGCCCCGAAGCGGGCCTGGAACGGCTGCTCCGCCGCCAGGAGGAGGATCTCGCCCGCCGTCAGCGGGAACTGGCGCTGAGCAAGGCCGCCGCGGCCCGCGCCGTCGCGGAGTACGCGGATCTGCGGCCGAACACGGAGACGGACGGCGCGGAGCGGCTGGTCGGACTCGACGCCATCCAGTCCCGGCTGGAGGCCCTCACCGAGGAGCTGCGCGGGGAGTGTCTGTCGATCATGCCGGGCGGTGCCCAGTCCCAGGCGAGCCTGGACGCCTCCCGGCCGCTGGACGAGAAGGCGATGGCGCGCGGGGTGGAGATGTGCGCCCTCTACCAGGACAGTGTCAGAAACGATTCTGCGACCCTCGCCTACGCGCAGTGGACCACAGAGCACGGCGGACAGGTCCGCACCAGCCCCGTGCTGCCGCCCCGGCTGCTGATCTTCGACCGTGAGACGGCTGTCGTCCCGATCGATCCGGCCAACTCCCGCCTCGGCGCGCTGTGCACGAGGTCCCCGGGCATCGTGGCCGCGCTCGTCACCCTCTTCGAGCAGACCTGGCAGGCCGCCGTGCCGCTCGGCGCGATTCCGCAGCAGGCGCCGCGGGACGGCATCACCCCGGGGGAACAGGAACTGCTCAAGCTGCTGGCGTCCGGGATGACCGACGAGGCCGCCGGGAAACGGCTCGGGCTGTCCCTGCGGACCGTGCGCCGCCAGATGTCCAGTCTCATGGAACGCCTCAACGCGACCAGCCGGTTCGAGGCGGGGCTCAAGGCGGCGCAGCGCGGCTGGCTCTGACCCCGGCGCCGGCTCCCCCGGACCCCGCCGTGAGCGGCCCCGGTCCGGCGGGACGGCCCCGGACGCAACCCCGCCCCACGAGCGGCCCGGTCCCGCCCGCCGCTCCGGGGCTCCGCGCTCCCGCCGTGCGGAGCGCGGAACCCCGGCCCAGCCTGGTGCAGACGTCTCCTTGACGTCTCCTTCGACAACCCCTTCGACGTCTCCTGTGGCGTCCCCTGCGACGTCCGGCTCCGTGGAACGACGGGAGGCCGCCGTGCGGTGCTCACACGGACACTGGCGCAGAACGTGCGCGGGGCCGGCGGTCGCGGGGCTGCTGCTGGGACCCGCGGGGGCCGGGGCCGCCCACGCGGAGCCGGTGCCCCCGCCCGCCCCCACCTCCTCGGCCGTCCCGCCGGCCGCCCCCGGCGGCTTCCCCGTCCTCGACGGCGAGACGGCCGCGCGCCTGGACCGCGCGGTACGGGACGCCCTGCGCGAGGCTCCGGTCCCGGGGGCGACCGTCGGCCTGTGGGCGCCCGGCAAGGGCGGCTATGTCCAGTCCTTCGGGACGGCCGACGAGGCCACCGGTGCCCCCATGACCCCCGATCTGAACCTGCGGATCGGCAGTGGGACGAAGACCTTCACGGTGACCGCGCTGCTGGAGCTGGTCGACCGGGGCGCGGTGGGTCTCGACGACACCGTCGACCGCTATGCGGACGGTGTCCCGAACGGCGACCGCATCACCCTGCGCCAGCTCGCGGGCGCGCGCAGCGGGCTCTACAACTACTCGGAGGACGAGGACTTCTTCACCGCCCTCACCTCGAATCCGCGGCGCCCGTTCACCCCCGGGGAGCTGCTGGCGTACTCGTTCAAGCACCCGGTGCAGTTCGCTCCCGGCGCGGAGTTCCCGTACTCGAACACCAATCTCATCCTGCTGGGCCTGGTCGTGGAGAAGGCCGGTGGGGCGCCGCTGGACGTGTTCGTCCGGGACAACGTCCTGATCCCCGCCGGGCTGCACCGGACGCTCTTCCCGACCGGGGCGGAGTTCCCCGTTCCGCACGCCCACGGGTATACGGACCAGACCGCCGACGGGCAGCGGGCGGACGCCACCGACTGGAATCCGTCCTGGGGCTGGGCCGCCGGGCGATGATCTCCGATCTGGCGGATCTGCGGCGCTGGGCGGAGGTGGTCGCGACAGGCACCCTGCTGTCCCCGGGGACCCAGGCGGAACGGCTGGAGACCTGGCCCACGACCATCCCGGGGACCGGCTACGGCCTGGGCATCTTCACGGTCCAGGGCTGGATCGGGCACAACGGCTCACTGCCCGGGTACGAGTGCGTGGTCGTGTACCTGCCGCAGGAGCGGGCCACGATGGTCGTCCTGCTGAACACGGACATCAGCCATGACCGGCAGGAGCCCGGCACCCTCGTCGCGGAGGCGGTCACGAAGGTCGTGACCCCGGACCACGTCTACGCGCTGCCCGTGGCGACGACGGGCGCCCCGTCACCGTCGAGCACCACCTCGTAGGTTTCCGAGGACAGGGGCGGGCCCGGCGGACGGGGCGTCACGGCTGCTGCGGCGGGAGCTCCGTGTCGTTCTCCCCCTCGGCCTGCGACGGCGTGGTCCGGGGCACGTCCGGGTGGACCTCCTCGACGGGTTCGTCGGTCTCGCCCTCGGCCTGCGACGGGGTGGGGTACTCCTCGTACTCACTCATGCCCGATCCTCACTTTTGATCCTCACTTTTCGGTACAGATCGCTGCGATCGTAGCGCGGAGCGCCGACGGGTCAGCGGATGCCGAGCCGGGTGCTCACCCAGTGCGGGTCGGGCACCACGGTCAGCACCGCCGAGACCACCGTCACCACCGCGAGAAGGGCCAGTTCCACCCGGGCCGGGAGCTGGGCGTCGAGCCGTCCGCGCCGCATGCGGTGACGGGCGGTCAGGGCCAGCGCGCAGACGGCGGCGACCAGTGCCAGCTTGAGCAGCAGCAGCCGTCCGTACGCGGAGTCGAGGACCACGTCCGGGGGGAGTTTGCGCAGTGCGGAGGCGGTGCCGGTGAGGGCGAGCAGCACCAGGGGCCAGAGCGCGAACCGGGCGTACCGGCCGAGCACGTCCAGCGCGGCCCGGCGGTCGGCGCGGCGCAGCGCCATCACCCGCAGGGCGTACAGCAGTCCGCCGGTCCAGAGCGCCGACGCGGGGAGGTGGACGAAGGTGAGCGCCGCGCCGATCAGCGGGGTGTACTGCTCGGGGTGGGCGCGCTGCGCCTCCGCGCCGATCACCAGCAGCAGCGGCAGCGGCGCGAGGCCCGGGCGGCGCAGGCCGATACAGGCGGCTGCGGCGAGGAAACCGTTCGCCATCAGCAGCAGCAGCCGTCCGTCACGGGTGCCGTAGGCGGTGACGAGGTCGATGTCGCTGACCGACGCGAGGACCGCGATCTGTCCCGCGGCTCCGGCGGCTCCGGCGAGCGCCGCGTACAGGGACCAGTCCCGGGGGCGGGCTCCGGGGCCCGCGAGACGGCGGCCCGCCAGCTCGCCGAGGTGGACCGCGAGGGCGGTGAACACCACCGTCCGCAGCACCGTGGTGGTTCCGGCGGCGGGCACCCGCAGTTCGCCCGTGCCCCGGGCGGCGAACCGTCCGGCCAGCAGGGCGAGGACGAGCGCGCCGAGCACACCCGCGAGAACGACGGCGGCGGTGCGGCGGGCGGCGCGCCGGGCGGCCCTGCGACGGGCGGCCCGGCCTGGGGCCAGGGCTCCGGGGCTGGTCACGTCATGATCGTCACCTGAGGTCACATACATGGCAACTCGGGCGTCCCTGTGCTCTCCGGCAGGCCGTCCGGTGGGCTTTCCGGGCCGGGCCCGGTGGCTTCGGACAGGGTCACGACGCGCCCCCGGGCCGGGCCCGGAGAGCAGCCGGGCCCGGCCCGGGGAGCCGGAGAAGTCAGGACCGCCGTCCCTCGGTCACTTCTCGATCGAGGCCCAGAACTCGTCGAAGGTCAGCCGGCCGTCGCCGTTGGCGTCCTTGTTCCTGATGATGGCCGCGGCCACCGTCTCCGTGACATGGAAGTCACCGAGCTGCGCCATCACGCTCTTGTACTCAGCGGCTGTGATCTCGCCGTCGCCGTCGAGGTCGTACCGGTCGAACGCCTTGCGCGCCTCGTCCTTGGACACCACTGCGGAACCCCTCCTTGGTGCGTGACCGCACTGTTGACGGAGGTCAGGTTATCCGTTTGTCCGGCTGCTCCCGCGCCAGGGGCGTTCGGGGCGGCTCGGGGAGTGCGACGGCGGCACGGAGAATGGGCCCATGAGCGATGAACTGACGCGGATTCTCACGGCGGCGGCGCGCGGGGTGTTCCCGCCGCCGGACGGCGGGGTCACGGTGGTCGGCCCGCCGAGCGCCCGTGACGCCGGGGTCCTCGCCTTCACCGCCCACGCGGTGGTCTTCCTGGACGAGGACCCCGAGTGGATACGGGAGCGGCTGGCCGCGGTCCCGTCCGATCCGCTGGCCGCCCCGATGAACCCGGTCTTCCTGGCGGAGCTGCTCGCGCGCACGGGCCGGTCGATGAGCACCATCGATCTGTTGACGGTCGCCCCGGCGCTGCCGGGCGGGGCCGGCGGCGGGCCCGGGCTGCGGGAGATCGCGGACCCGGACCACCCCCGGGTGCGGCGGGCCCGGAACTACCGCGACGGGGTGCGCGTATGGGCCGCCGACGGCGGACTGCTGATCCTCGGGCGGGGGCTCGCGGGCCGCTGGGAGTGCGCGATCGAGGTGGACGAGGCGGCCCGGGGCCGGGGGCTCGGCCGGGAACTGGCCCTGGCGGCCCGGCGGCTGGTGCCCGCCGGGGAGGTGTGGGCGCAGCAGTCGCCGGGGAACGCCCGCAGTGTGCGGACGTTCCAGGCGGCGGGGTTCCGGGCGGTCGGCTCGGAGGCGCTGTTCTCGCTGGTGCGGCCCTCCTCCTGAGCCGCCGTCCGGCCCGGCCGGGGCAGCGGGCCGTCGGTTGGTGGGGCAGCGGGCCGTCGATCGGCGGGGCGGCGGGGCGGCGGCCGTCAGCGGAAGATGCCCGTGTGCCCCAGGGAGTAGCGGCCCGGCTGCGGATAGACGGCGAGTCCGTGCGGGCCGCTGCCCACGGGAATCCGGGCGAGCTGCTTGCCCGAGCGGGTGTCGATCGCGTACACCTCGGCGTCGTACCGCCCCGACAGCCACAGCGTCTTCCCGTCGGCCGAGACCCCGCCCATGTCGGGGCTGCCGCCGTCCGGGAGCCACCACTTCTTGCTGAGCTTGTCCTGCGCGAAGTCGAAGACGGAGATCGAGCCCTCGCCCCGGTTGGGGATGTACATCTCCCGTGAGTCGCGGCTGATGTAGAGGCCGTGCGCGCCCTCGCCGGTGGGCAGCAGCCGGGGGGTGGTGAACTTCGCCCCGTCGAGCACCCAGACCCCGTGGGCCATCATGTCCGCCACATAGAAGGTCCTGCCGTCCGGCGAGACCTTCACATCCTGCGGCATGGCCCCTTCGAACGGGAGTTTCTGCTGGCCGACGACCTCCATCCGCTCGGTGTCGACCTTCAGCAGCTCGCCGGAGAACTCGCAGGAGACGATGAAGTAGCGCCCGTCCGCGGAGAAGTCCGCGTGGTTGACGCCGAAACAGGTGACGGGGACGGTCTTCACCCGGTTCATGGTGTGCGGGTCGCGGAAGACGAGTTCGCGGTCGAGCGAGGCCATGACCACGGCGTGCTTGCCGTTGGGGGTGAAGTAGAGGTTGTACGGGTCGTGCACCTCGACCGGCTTGCCCGCCTCGGTGGTGGCGGGGTCGATCGGGGTGAGGGTGTGGCCCCGGTTGTTGTTGACCCACAGGGTCTTGAGGTCCCAGGACGGGACGACGTGCTGCGGCTGCACACCCACCTGGATCGTGTCGATGACCTCGTAGGTCTTGGGGTCGATGACGCTGACCGTGTTGTCGTTGGTGTTGGGGACGTAGACCCGGGAGGGGAATTTCCGTACCACCGGGGAGAGCTTGCCCGGCCGGTCGGCGGCGTAGATGTCCTGGGGGTCGAGGACGGGCGGCATGCCCGGCAGCCCGGCGGGCGGTGTGGGCCGGGCGGGCGGGGCGGCGGCCGTGGTCCGGGCCGCGGCGGCGCGTTCCGCGCGGTCCCGGGCCGCGGACTCGGGGCCCGTGTCGAGGCCGCAGCCGGAGAGCAGGGCGATCAGCGCCCCGGCGGCGAGCGTGCGGGTGCGCCGGGCGGTCCGGGCGGTCCGCGGCCCGGCGGGCCGGGGGATCGTGAGGGCAGTCGCGGTACGCATATCAGCTCAGCAGCTCCGTGGTGGTCACCGCGCGCAGTCCGCGCCGGTGGAGGTCGTCGAGCAGGGCGGGCAGCGCGGCGACCGTGTCCGCGTAGCCGAAGTGCAGGCTCACCACCGATCCGCGGCGGATCTGCCCGGTGACGGTGCGGGTCACGGCCGTGGCCCCGGGCGAGGTGAAGTCGAGGGAGTCGAGGTCGTACGAGAGGGTGTGCGGATACCCGGCCCGCTGGGCGAGCCGGGTGAGCAGCGGGGTGGTGAAGCGGGTGCGGGAGGGGCGGAACCAGGTGCCCGCGGAGCCGGTGAGACGGCGCAGCCGCTGGGCGCAGGCGGTGATCTCGGCGGCGGCCTCGGCCTCGGGCAGTTCGGTGATCGTGCGGTGGTTCTGGGTGTGGTTGCCCAGGTCGTGGCCGCCGTCGAGGATGCGCCGGGCCAGCTCGGGGTGGTGGTCGAGCCAGCTCCCGACGGCGAGGACGGTGATCCTGGCGCCCGCCCGTTCGGCCTCGGCGAGCACGGCGCGGGCGGTGGCGGGGTCGCCGCCGCCGTGGAAGGTGAGGGCGACCCGGTCGCGGTCGCGGGGGCCGTGGACGATCTCGGCCGGACGGCCGGGGAAGCGGCGGGCGGCGGGGGCGGGGCCGGTCGTCGCGCCGGGGCCCTGCGGTGTGGCACCGGTGCCCCGTGGCGTCGCGCCGGTTCCGGTGGGCGCGGGGCCGGGGCCGCCGCAGCCCAGTGCGAGGGCGGCGACGGCGGCTCCCGCTCCTGTGCGCAGGGCCCGGCGGCGGTCGATCGGGGTCACGGGCACCGACCCTAGGAGTAAAGAGCACAAAAAATGATGATTGCCCCGTTTGCCAGGTCGGTGGGTCGCGCCTGATCAGTAGCTACAGATCAAGGAAATCTTCATAGGAAGCGGATCCAAGCCCACAAAATATGAGGCGAGTGGGCCAAATCACCTGAGATTCACAATCGATCTATCGATTTTGCCCACTTATAGCCGATTAGAGAATTTTGGACGTGAGGCCCCTGTCTGCCATAGTCGATTGCACGACCCCCCTTGACCCGGGCCAGGTCGTCCTCAGCGAGGCGGCGACACCCCCTTGTGCCGCGTCGCGCCATGGAAGCCCCCGCCGCTCATACCCGACCGCGGCACGGGGGCTTCCGTGCGTCCGGACAGGACACGGCACCTGCGCGGGGCGGGTGCGAGACGGGCGCGGCACCCGCGCGGGACGGGTGCGGCTCATACGCGGGAGGGGTGCGCCACGCCCCGGCGGGAGCGCGCGGCACGGGCGCAGGACACACGCAAGGCGGGTGCGGCACGACCCGAAGGGCCACGCGGCACGGACCGGCGGACCGGCTAGACGCGCATCTCGAACCAGGTGGTCTTGCCGCGCGGAAGCAGATCCACCCCCCAGCGGTCGGAGAGCTTGTCGACGAGGAAGAGCCCCCGGCCGCTCACATCCATCGGCTGCACCGGCAGCAGACAGGGCAGCCCGCGCGAGGGGTCACGGACCTCCACCCGGATCCAGCCACGGCGGCGCAGCATCCGCAGTCCGAAGACCCGTGCCCCGGTGTGCCGGACGGCGTTGCCCACCAGTTCCGAGACGAGCAGGACGGCGTACTCGGAGGTCTGCGCGGAGAGCGCCCAGTGGCGCAGCGCCACCCCGTGGGTGAGCCTGCGCGCCGTGGCCGCGGACTCGGGCCGGGACGGCAGTCGGACCTCTTGGTCGGCGGGGTTCCCGTACAACTCCAGCGCCTTCAGCGCCTGCTCGTCCTCCAGGGCGGCCATCCGCCGGGTCGCGACCGCGCCGCCGCGCTGCCGCGGTTGTTCCACACCTTCAAGCCCCGCCATGCCCCCCATCATGACCAAAGCGAGCAGATCCCGTGGTCGTTCCGGAGCATTGACGAGGGCGGGCCACCCCCGGACGGGGGTGCCGTCCCGGGGCGGTCCGCCCTGTCATACGTACGTCTGTGCCCATGCTGAGCTGCGCTGACTTGGCGTCAATAGGAATCGGACACCTATACGGCCTCCGGATTTCTTAAGGTTCCCTTAAGGCGGAGATAAGTTTCACGACGGGTTGACACGGCCGCGCGCCACGCCGGAACGCCGGAAACCAGCCTTCGGGACGGTTGCTCAGGGGGCGGGTCCCGGGGCCGCGCCCCGGATGCGGTGCCTCAGGAGCGGCGCCTCAGAGGAACGTCGCCCTGCCGGGGCCGTCCTCGACGAAGCTGCGCATGCCGCGCTCGCGGTCCTCGGTCGCGAACAGGCCCGCGAACCAGTTCCGCTCGATGGTCAGCCCGGTGTCGATGTCGGTCTCCAGACCCGCGTCGACCGACTCCTTGGCGGCCCGCAGGGCGATCGCCGGGCCCTTCGCCAGCCGGGCGGCCCAGGCGTGTGCCGCCTCGTACACCTCCGCGGCGGGCACCACCCGGTCCACCAGACCGAGCGTCAGCGCCTCGTCGGCCGTGACCTGACGGCCGGTGAAGATCAGGTCCTTGGCCCGGGAGGGCCCGATCAGCCGGGCGAGCCGCTGGGTGCCGCCCGCGCCCGGGATCAGCCCGAGCAGGATCTCGGGCTGGCCCAGCTTGGCGGTGTCCGCCGCGATCCGGAAGTCGGCGGCCAGCGCCAGTTCGCAGCCGCCGCCGAGGGCGTAGCCGGTGACGGCGGCGACCACGGGCTTGGGGATGCGGGCGATCGCGGTGAACGCGTCCTGGAGCCCGCGCGAGCGCTGCACCATGGCCGCGTGGTCCATGGCCCGCATCTCCTTGATGTCCGCGCCGGCGGCGAACACCTTCTCCCCGCCGTAGAGGATGACCGCCCGGACGTCCTCGCGCCGGCCCGCCTCGGCCGCCAGCTCGAAGAGCCGGTCCTGCATGGCGATGTCCAGCGCGTTCATCGGCGGACGGTCCAGGCGGACGGTGGCGACGCCGTCCGCGACCTCGAAATGCACAGTAGTCGTCATGGAGGGAGGTTAACCGTCGCTAACGCCAGGGCAAGGGGGTGGCCGAGACCCAGGGCAAGGGGTGGTGGGACAGAGCACCGGACGCCGCCCCGGCGCACCGGCGCACGCCGCCGCCCGGCACGGAGCACGACACCCCGTGACACGTCGGAGTGAACGCGTGGGTCGGCGCGGTTCCCCGCCGCTACGCTGCGCGCGAGATGACCGATTTCGCCGACGAGGCACGCACGCGCACCGCCCATCTGCTGCGCATGGCCGCCACCGACGACCCGCAGGTACGCGACCGGATCATCGCGTACGCGACCTCGACCCCCGACCCGCCGCCGATGGGCGGACAGGGCATCCAGACCAGCGGATGCCCGCGCTGCGCGGGGACGATGTGGCTCCAGCGGGACCTGTGGGTGTGCTCGGGGTGCGGGCACATACGGGACCGCTGACCGGGCGCACGCCCGGTGCCCGGCCGTATGGTGCCCGGCGCCGACCCGGCCGTACGGGCATCCGCGGGACCGCCGATCGGACCACCACCGGGCGGACCACCGCGCCCGGCCGGATGTGCGCGCCCCGGCCCCGCCCGCGCCCGGCCGGCGGGGTCAGCGCAGCGCCGATCCGTCCTTCCACCGCTCCCAGGTCAGGTTCCAGCCACTCAGCCCGTTGTCCGGCTCCACCACCTGATCGGTCGAGTTGACCACTTCGACCACGTCCCCGATCAGGCTCCGGTCGTAGAACCACCCCGCGGGCGCGTCCCCGCTGCCGCCCTTCTCGTCCCGCAGCCCGATACAGCCGTGGCTGATGTTGTCCCGGCCGAAGATGTCCGGCGTGGCCCAGTAGTTGCCGTGCAGAAAGGTCCCCGACTCGGTCAGCCGGATCGCGTGCGGCACGTCCTTGATGTCGTACTCCCCGCGCCCGTCGGCCTTGGTGAAGCCGACGGTCCGGCCGTCCATCCGGGTCACGTCCTGCATATCGCTGATGACCATCTTGCCGTTGTACGTGGTCGACTTGGGCGCCCCCGCGGTGACGGGCAGCGTGGCCAGCAGCCCGCCGTCCCTGCGCACCTCCATCGTCTTGGCGGTGGCGTCCACGGTGGAGATCTGGGAACGCCCCACGGTGAACGAGACGGTCTTGTGCTGGATGCCGTACGCGCCCGGCGCCGCCTCGACGTCCCGCAGCCGCAGCCGCACGGTGACCTCGGTGCCGGGCTCCCAGAACCGCTGGGGGCGGAAGTCCAGCCGGTCGGCGCCGAACCAGTGGCCCGCGATCTCGACCGGCGGGTCCGAGGTCACCGTGATGCCGCGCTCCACGGCCGCCCGGTCGGTGATCTTCCGGTTGAAGTCGAAGGAGACGATCATCCCGGTGCCGACGACCGCGCGGTTCTCCGGCTTGAAATAGCCGATGAAACGGTGGGCGGGGACCTCGGTGGTGAACGTGGTGTGCCGGGCCGAGCGGCGGCCGTGGCCGTCCAGGGCGACCACGTCCACGCTGTACTTGGCGGCCAGCGCCAGTCTGGTGCCCGCCTCGGGGGTCCAGCGCAGCCCGTCCTCGGAGATGTCACCGGGCACCGGGGCGGGTGACTCGTTCTCGATCCGGCTCACCCGTACCCGCTCCAGCCGTCCGCTGGGGAGCCGCACCTCCAGCGGGCCTTCGGGCGGGATGTTCTGCGCGCCGTGCTCGGGGAGGACCCGGATGGCGTCCTCGGGCGCCCGGTGCTTTCCGCTGATGTCAAGGGTGGAGCCCCCGCAGCCGGAGAGCCCGGCCAGCAGCCCCGCCACCGTCACGGCGGCGATCGCGCCCCGCCCCGCGCGTCTCAGTACATGTCTCACGCCCCTCCAACGACCGTGGGCCTCGGCGGGAAACGTGGAAAAACACCGCACAGGGGTGGAACGGGGTGATGTCCGGTACCTCCGCTGACGCGGCGTCGACCCGGGGTGGACGCGAGGTGCGTACGAGATGGACCCGGACCCGGGTGACCCGGCGGCGCGGGCGCCCCGGGCGGGTGGCGCAGGCGGGCGCCCCGGGCGGGTGGCGCAGGCGGGCGCCCCGGACCGGCGCCCGGGCGGGTGCCCTGGGCCGGTGCCCGGGCGGGTGTCCGCAAATTGGGATGAGCGGGCCCGCCCCCCGATCGTAGGCTCCCTCCTGATGTCCACTACACATATATCCGCCGGGAAACGTTCCGCCGTGCGCTCGCTGCTGCGCCTGTGGCCCTGTGTGCGTCCCGCGCGGAACCGGCTGCTCTTCGCGGCCCTCGTCGCGATCGTGGCCTCCTGCCTGAGCCTGGTGATTCCCCTGGTGCTCAAGTGGATGGTGGACGGCCCCGTGGCCGACCGGGACCCGTCGGGGGTCTGGCTGGGCGCGCTCGCCGTACTGCTGCTCGGATTCGCCGAGGCGCTGCTCTTCGGCTTCCGGCGCTGGCTGGTCGCCCGCCCCCTGGCCGAGGTCGAGGCCCGGATGCGGGCGGACCTCTACGCCCGGCTCCAGCGGCTGCCGATCGCGTTCCACGACCGCTGGCCCTCCGGGCAGCTCCTCTCGCGGGGCACCACCGATCTGATGATCGTGCGGATGTTCTTCCAGTTCCCGCTGACCTTCCTCCTCGTCAACGCCGTGACCATCGCGGTCGGTTTCGTGATCCTGTTCTGGCAGGGCTGGCTGCTGGCGACGGTGCTGCTCGCGCCGGTCGTCCCGCTGCTGGCGCTGATCTCCTTCTACGAGGCGCGCTTCGCCACCGCATCGCGGCGCAGCCAGGACCAGGTGGGCGATCTGACGACGGTGGTCGAGGAGAGCGTCCTCGGCATCCGGATCATCAAGGGCTTCGGCCGCCACCGCGGCCAGGTCCGTGCCTTCCAGGAGCTGGCCGGGGAGCTGCGCGGCACGGAGCTGCTGAAGGCGCGGCTCCTCGGGATCATCTGGGCGGTCATCACGGTCCTCCCCGAACTGGCCGTGGGCTCGGTGCTGGTGCTCGGCACCGTGCGGGTGGCGGACGGCGATCTCTCGGCGGGCACGCTGGTGGCGTTCCTCTCGATCGCGCTGGCGCTGCGCTGGCCGGTGGAGTCCATCGGCTTTCTGCTGGCGATGAGCCAGGAGACGGCGACCGCGACCGACCGCTACTTCGAGGTGATGGACGAACCGGAGGAAAAGGATTCGGCCAGCGCCGGAGACCGCCCCGGCACCGCCGTACCGGAGGGGGCGGACGGTGGCGGGCTGCGCTTCGAGGGCGTGGCGTTCCGCTACCCGGACGCGGACCCCCAGGCGGCGCCGGTGCTCGGCGGCGTCGATCTGGAGATCCGGCCCGGCGAGACGATGGCCCTGGTGGGCGGGACGGGCAGCGGGAAGACCACACTCACCGCACTCGTTCCCCGGCTGCACGAGGCCACCGCCGGACGGATCACGCTGGACGGCGAGGACATCGCCGCGATGCCCCGGGAGCGGCTGCGCTCCCTGGTGTCGGTGGCCTTCGAGGAGCCCACGCTGTTCTCGGCGACCGTGGCCGAGAACGTATTGATGGGCATCGCCGACGGAGCGGCGCCCGGCGACGGCGGGCACCCCCCGGAGCGGCGGCGGGGCGAACGGGACGCCGGGCGGAGCGCCGCGCTGGACCGGGCCCTGGACGTGGCCCAGGCGGGTTTCGTCCACGAGCTGCCCCAGGGCGTGGACACCGAGGTGGGCGAGCAGGGCCTGAGCCTGTCGGGCGGCCAGCGCCAGCGGCTCGCGCTGGCGCGGGCGGTGGTCGGCCGGCCCCGCTTCCTGGTGCTCGACGACCCGCTGTCGGCACTCGACGTCCACACGGAGGCGCTGGTCGAGGCGGCCCTGCGCCGGGTCCTCGCGGACACGACCGCGCTGGTGGTGGCCCACCGCCCGTCGACGGTGCTGCTCGCCGACCGGGTGGCGCTGCTGTCCGGTGGCCGGATCTCGGCCGTCGGAACCCATCAGGAACTGCTGCGGACGAACGCCGAGTACGCCTGGCTGATGTCGGGGACGGACCCGGTACGGGCCCCGCGGGACGGCGAGGACACCGGCCACGGCAGCGACGGCGAACTCCCGGAAGGAACCGCACGATGACCGCCGCGACCACATCCGGCACCACAGGCCCCACGGGCACCACCGGCGGCGAGGAGCGGACCGCGCCCGGGGAGCCCGGACCTCCCGGAGGGCCGGGACCGGGAACAGGACCGGGACCGGGACCGGCCCCCGGCGGAGGCGACCCCTTCGACGAGGACGACCTGCCCGCCCCCCGGGGCGCGACCCTGGCCCTGCTGCGGTCGCTGCTCTCCCCGCACCGCGCCCGCGCGATCCGGTTCGTGGCGGTCCTCCTCGTCCACCAGCTCGTCCTCCAGGCCGGGCCGCTGCTGGTGGCGTACGCCATCGACCGGGGTGTCCCCGCCTACCGGGACGGGGAGTACGGCCCGGTCCTCGCCGTCGCCACCGGCTACGCGCTGTGCGCCGCCGGGGCCGGGCTGCTCCAGTATCTGTTCATGTCCGTCTCGGGCCGGCTCAGCCAGGACGTCCTGCTCGATCTGCGCGGCCGGATCTTCCGCCAGGCGCAGGCGCTGAGCGTCGATTTCCACGAGCGGTACACCTCGGGACGGCTGATCGCCCGCTCCACCACCGATGTCGAGGCCCTGCGCGAACTCCTGGAGGAGGGCCTCCAGGAGCTGATCAACGTCACGCTGGCCTTTGTCTACATCGGCGCCCTGCTGCTCTGGCTGGATCTCGGGCTCGGCGCGGTCGCCATCGCGTCCTTCCTTCCGCTGGCGCTGCTGGTGCGCCTCTACCGGCGGCGGGCCGCCGTCATCTACGGGGACCGCTCGACCGCGATCGCCGGGGTCATCGTGAAGTTCACGGAGACCCTCAACGGCATCCGCCCGGTGCGGGCCTTCCGCCGGGAGCGGTCGAACGACGAGGCGTTCCACGTCCTGAACGAGCGCCACAAGCAGCGCAACGGGGACGCGATGCTGGAGGTCGCGCTCTATGTCGTCGGCTCCCGGCTGGTGGCGAACACGACGGTGACGGCGCTGGTGCTCTGGGGCGCGTACCGGGTCGCGGACGGGACGCTGGCCCTCGGGGTGCTGGCCGCCGTGACGCTGTATCTGCGGCGGATGTACGACCCGATCGACCGGCTGGCGATCTTCCTCAACTCCTTCGAGAGCGCCGCCGCCTCGCTGCGGAAGATCGCGGGGCTGCTGGCCCAGACCCCGTCCGTCCCGGAGCCCGCCCGCCCCGGGGAGCTGCCGCCGGCGCGGGGCGAGGGGCCGGGCCGTGCGGTGGTCTTCGAGGACGTCCGGTTCGCCTACCGGACGGGCGGCGAGGTGCTGCCGCGCTTCGATCTGACCATCCCGGCGGGGCAGACCCTCGCGGTCGTCGGCTCCACCGGCGCGGGCAAGTCGACCCTGGCCAAGCTGCTGGCCCGGTTCTACGACCCGACGGAGGGCCGGGTGCTGCTGGACGGCACCGACCTCAGGGAGCTGTCCCTGCCGGAGCTGCGGCGCGGGGTGGTCATGGTGACCCAGGAGGCGTTCCTGTTCTCCGGGACGGTGGCGGAGAACATCGCCGTCGGACGGCCGGACGCGACCCGCGCGGAGATCGAGGAGGCGGCGCGGGCCATCGGGGCGCACGCGTTCATCAGCGCCCTGCCGGACGGTTACGACACCGATGTGCGCAAGCGCGGCGGCCGGATCTCCGCCGGGCAGCGGCAGTTGGTGGGCTTCGCCCGGGCGCTGCTCGCGGACCCCGCCGTGCTCATCCTGGACGAGGCGACCAGTTCTCTGGACATCCCCGGGGAACGGGCGGTGCAGCGGGCCATGGACACGGTGCTGCGCGGACGTACCGCGATCGTGATCGCCCACCGGCTCTCCACGGTGGAGGTCGCCGACCGGGTGCTGGTGATGGAGCGGGGCCGGATCGTGGAGGACGGAACGCCCCGGGAGCTGATCGGGGGGACGGGCCGCTTCGCGGACCTGCACCGGGCCTGGCGGGACAGCCTGGTCTGACCGTTTTCCGTGACGGTGTCTCCCCGCCCGGCGGCCGGGCGGGGAGACACCGTCGTATCGGCGTGTCAGCGGCCGGGGGGCGACGCGGCTCCGGCCGCCGTACCGGCCGGGGGCGGCATCGATCACTGAGTGCGGGTACTCGTGCCGGGCCGGCGGAGCGGCCGGGTCAGAGCCGTCGGCGGTGGGTGCGCAGACCGTCGAGGACGAGGCGGAGACCGAAGGCGAAGTGGGCCTCGAAGTCCGCGGCGGCCAGGGTGGGGAGTACGGCGCGGAGGTGGGGGTGGCGGTCGTCGGAGCCGACGGCCGCGCGGAGGCGTTCGGGGGAGGTTCGGGCGTCGGGCGCGCCACCCCGGGCGGCCTGTTCCTCCAGGGTGTGGCCGAGGGTGAAGTGGACGATCGCCAGGGCGCCCCGGGCGGCGTCCGGGTCGTCGAGACCGGCCTCGCGCACGACGCCGACCAGGGCGTCGGCGAAACCGAGGGTGCCGGGGCCGAACGAGTGCGTACCGGCGTAGACCCGGGCCCCGTCCCGGTGCGCCAGCAGGGCTCCGCGCAGCGCGTACGCCAGCGCCGCG
Organism: Streptomyces clavuligerus; assembly: GCF_005519465.1. NCBI lineage: Bacteria > Bacillati > Actinomycetota > Actinomycetes > Kitasatosporales > Streptomycetaceae > Streptomyces > Streptomyces clavuligerus. The sequence goes on from NZ_CP027858.1 coordinate 1,695,213, forward strand.
GCCCGCTCGTCCCACTCCCCCGCCGGTCCCTCCGGCACGGACGCTGAATCCGCGGACGTCGCGGACGTCGCGGAAGCCATCGACTCCGCTGCCGGAAGGGCGTGTTCCGCCAGGATGCGTTCGGCCATCGCCGTCAGCAGGTCGTGCTTCGTGGCGAAGTACCGGTAGAGCGCGCCCGCCCGGACCCCCATCGCCTCCGCGAGCCGCCGCATGGTGAGCGCGTCCAGGCCCACCTCGTCCAGCAGATCCAGCGCGACGGTGACGGTGCGCTCGGGGTCGAGGCGGGCGGGGCGGCCGCGGCCGGGGCGGGGGGTTGACGTGGCGCTCATCCGGCCCATCATAGTGAACAGCGTTCACGTGAACATCGTTCACTAAATGGGAGGGCACAGATGGACCTCACCGGGGACACCGATGTACTCGTCGTGGGAGCGGGCCCGACGGGTCTGATGCTCGCGGCCGAGCTGGCCCTCGCCGGGGTACGGGTCACCGTGGCCGAGCGCCACGCCGAACCGCGCCGGGAGTCGCGGGCGCTGTCCCTGCACCCGCGCAGCCGGGAGCTGCTGGACCAGCGGGGGATCGCCGACCGCCTCCCCGCCGGACCGGTCGCGCCCGTATGGCACTTCGGCACGCTCGGCACCCGGCTCGACTTCTCCGCCCTCGACACCCGGCACGGCGGCACGCTCGTCGTCGGACAGGCCCGTATCGAGGCCCTGCTGGAGGCGTGGGCCCGGGAGCTGGGCGCGGAGATCCTGCGCGGGTACAAGCTGGTGGAGCTGGGCCGGGACGCCGACGGCGTCGACGCGCGCCTCAGCGGCGGCGCGGGCCGGCGCGCCGTGCGGGCGCGCTGGGCCGTCGGCTGCGACGGCGGGCGCAGCGCGGTCCGGGAGGCGGCGGGCATCGCCTTCCCCGGCAGCCCGGAGACCCTGACCGGGATGCTCGGCGACTTCGCCGTCACCGAGCCGCCCCCCTCGTCGCTCCTGTTCGCGCGGGAGCGGCCGGCGGGGGTCCTGATCGTTCCGATGGAGGGCGGGCTGACCCGTTTCGCCCTGGTGGACCCGGCGCGGATGCGGGTGCCCTCGCGGGAGCCGGTCACGCTGGAGGAGTTCCGCGCCTCCCTCACCGCCGTCTGCGGCACCGACTTCGGAGTGGACCGGCCGCACTGGCTCTCCCGTTTCGGGAACGCGACCCGGCTCGCGGAGCGCTACCGCTCGGGCCGGGTGCTGCTCGCCGGGGACGCCGCGCACATCCACTTCCCCGCCGCCGGACAGGGCCTGAACACCGGCCTCCAGGACGCCGTGAACCTCGGCTGGAAGCTCGCCGCCACCGTCCGCGGCTGGGCCCCGCCCGGCCTCCTCGACACCTATGACGCGGAGCGGCGCCCCGTCGGGCGGGCGCTGGCGGAGAACACCGAGGCACAGACGCTGCTCATCGAACTGCCGCTGACGGAGCGCTACCGGAGGCCCGGGACGGCGCTGCGCGGTCTGATGAACGAGCTGTTGGGCATCGAGGACGTGAACCGGCTGCTGGCGGAGCGGGTGTCGGCGCTGGGCGTCGCGTACCCGGCGCCGGGGCCGGGTGCCGACCCGCTGGCGGGACGGCGGATGCCCGACTTCGGACTGACCGCGGCGGGCCCGGCGGACCGGCTGTTCGCGCTCCTCGCCGACGGCCGTTTCGTCCTGCTCGGTCTGGACGGGGAACACCCCGCCGCCGAGCCGTGGCGGGACCGGGTGACCGGGTGCGCCGTGACGGCCCATGAGCGCCGGGCCGACCTGGACGGGGTGCGGGAGCTGCTGATCCGCCCGGACGGCCATGTCGCGTGGGCGTCCCGCACCGCCGACCCCCGTACGCGGGCGAAGGAGCGGACCGCCGCGCTCACCGCGTGGGCGGGGCTGCCGTAGCGGCGCCCGGGCCCGCGGCCGGCCGGCCCCGGACGCGGGGCGCCGACCGGCGGGTCCGGCGTGACAGATCACGCCGTTCTGTCCAGGGCGGGTCATGACGGCACCGTGACGGCCATGTGTCCGCGCGTGGCGTCGGGACACCCGGGTTCCGGGCGATCGTGCCTGCGTGGGGCGGGTGTGGGCCGGTGGGCGCGGAGGGGCCGTTCACAGTGGCGCAACACCGTACACACGTCCGTTCAACGAACACCCGCACTCGCTCAACGGAGCACATCCGGCCATTCCTTGACGCGACTCTGTCAAAAACTGTCGTGTCCCTGCCACTCTTCCCCCCATTCGGACACCGCCGTTCCCGCACCACCGCGTGACCGCACCACCGCACACCCTCTTCTCGGCTCTGCTCCTCAGCTCTGTCCGGGCCGGTCCCTTCCACCGCCCGGTTCCCCCTCGCAGAAGGAGTTCGTGTGAGATCCACCCCTCGCAGGCGTGTCGGCGCCGCCGGAGCACTCTTCCTCTCCGCCGCGATGATCGCCGTGGGCGTCCAGGCCGGAGTCCCGGCCTCGGCCGCGCCCGCCGACCGGGCCGGGGCCGCCTTCGGCGCCGCCGTGGCCGACGCGGACCCCGGGGCACTGCCCCAGCAGCTCACCCCCGCCCAGCGCACCGGGCTGATACGCGCGCAGAGCGCGACCACCGGGGAGACGGCCCGCGAACTCGGGCTCGGACCGCAGGAGAAGCTGCTCGTACGGGAGGTGGCCCGGGACCGCGACGGGACCGTCCACACCCGCTACGAGCGCACCTACGCCGGGCTGCCGGTGCTCGGCGGGGACCTCGTCGTCGCCAGCGCCAAGGACGGCGCGGTGACCTCGGTCGTCAAGGCGTCCCGGACCGCGCTGCGCGGGGTCGCCACGACCGCCCGTGTCACCCCGGCCACCGCCGAGAAGCAGGCGCGCGCCCGGGCCGTGGCCCAGAAGGCCAGCGGGACGGAGACGGAGCACGCGCCGCGCAAGGTCGTCTGGCTCGCGCAGGGTTCGAAGCCGGTCCTGGCGTACGAGACGGTCGTCGGCGGCACCCAGCCCGACGGGACCCCGAACGAGCTGCACGTCGTCACCGACGCCACCACCGGCGCGAAGCTGTACGAGTGGCAGGCCGTCCACAACGGCACCGGCCACACGCAGTACAGCGGGCAGGTGACCCTCGGCAGCGTGGCGTCCGGAGGAACGTTCAACCTCACCGACACCGCGCGGGGCAACCACCGCACCCACAACCTCAACCGCGGCACCACCGGGACCGGCGCCCTCTTCTCGGGCCCGGACGACATCTGGGGCAACGGCCTTCCGGCCGACGCGGAGACCGCCGGTGCCGACGCCGCCTATGGCGCGGGTCTGACCTGGGACTACTTCAAGAATGTGCACGGCCGCAACGGCATCAAGAACGACGGCGTGGGCGCGTACTCCCGGGTCCACTACGGCAACAACTATGTCAACGCCTTCTGGACCGACAGCTGCTTCTGCATGACCTACGGCGACGGCGCGGGCAATGCCAAGCCGCTGACCTCGATCGACGTGGCCGCGCACGAGATGACCCACGGTGTCACCTCCAACACCGCCGGTCTCATCTACAGCGGGGAGTCCGGCGGCCTCAACGAGGCGACGTCCGACATCTTCGCCGCGGCGGTCGAGTTCCACGCGAACAACGCGCAGGACCCGGGCGACTACCTCGTCGGCGAGAAGATCGACATCCGGGGCAACGGCACCCCGCTGCGGTACATGGACCGGCCGAGCCGGGACGGCAGCTCCAAGGACTACTGGTACTCCGGCATCGGCAGCATCGGCGTCCACTCCTCCTCCGGCGTGGGCAACCACTGGTTCTACCTCGCCTCCGAGGGCAGCGGGCCCAAGACCGTCAACGGCGTGAGCTACGACTCCCCGACCTACGACGGGCAGCCGGTCACCCCGATCGGCCGGGACAAGGCAGCGCTGATCTGGTACCGGGCGCTGACCACCAAGTTCACGACCACGACCAACTACGCGGCGGCGCGCGCCGGAACGATCGCGGCGGCGACCGAGCTGTACGGCGCGGGCAGCCCCGAGGTCACCAACATCACCCACGCCTGGGCGGCCGTGAACGTCGGCGCCCGGCCCGGCGGGGGCGGCAACCCCGGCGGCCCGAGCTTCGAGAACACCGCCGATGTGGCCATCCCGGACAACGGCGCGGCGGTCACCTCTCCGGTCGCGGTCACCGGTGTGGCGGGCAACGCGCCGTCGAACCTCGCGGTGGACGTGGACATCGTCCACACCTGGCGCGGTGACCTCCAGGTGGACCTGGTGGCCCCCGACGGGACCGTCTACCCGCTGAAGCCGCTCAGCCCGTCCGACTCCGGGGACGACGTACGGGAGATCTTCACGGTCAACGCCTCGTCCGAGGTCGCCAACGGGACCTGGGGGCTGCGGGTCCAGGACCGGGCCACCGCGGACACCGGCTACATCAACAGCGTCAAGCTGACTTTCTGATCCGCCGCCGGTCCGGCCCGTGAGGGCGGACGCGGCACGGGTCCTCCGGCCCCCCGGCACCGCCCTCGGCGGCCCCGGGGGGCCTCGCCGTGCCGCCTGCCCCTCCCCTGCCCTCCCTTGCCGTGTCGCGCCCGTTCCATGCCCATCCGCGAGCGGTTCACGATAGATTCGGGCCCCGGCGCATCCCCGGGCCGGGAATCCCGTCCCATCGGCCGGATGGCATGATCCACTGGCCAACTCAGTGAACTATGCACGCAGTAGGCGACAAAAGGAGAGCATGTGACGCGCCAGGCCAGCCGTCGGCCCTCCGGTGACCCTGGGCCGCAGAATCGATTCTCGGATGTCTTCGCCGGTCAGCCGGCCACCATCAGGCGGGGTCCGCTGCCGGGGCGGCGGGTGTGGACCGCGCTCGGCGCGGCCGGTGGGCTGACCTGTCTCTCCCTGCTGACCGCCGCCCTGGTGGGGCAGGTGGACTTCGGCGGGGAACGGACGGAGAAGGCCGCGGCGGAACGGACGACGGCGGCCGAGCAGCAACCGCCGGGACCCGCGGGCCTCGACGGCGCGGACGGTGCCGACGGGGTCGACGGCGTCGACGGCGTCGACGAGGTGGACGGGGTCGACGCCGGGCACGAGTACTCCGACGAGTACCCCGACAACACGGAGTCCGGGGACGACACCGCCTCGGAGGGCGTTCCTCCGGCCGTCGGCTCGGGAAAGGGAGCGAAATCGGGATCGGGGACGGGCTCCGGCGCGCGGCCCGGCACCGCGACGGGCCCCGGCACCGCACCCGCCCGGGGCTCCGGCACCGGCGCCCCGGCTCCGCAGCGGCCCGCCCCGCCCCCGGCGGACAAGCCCCGCCCGCCCGCACCCCCCGTGCCGAAGCCTCCGGCCCCCAAGCCCCCGGCGCCGAAGCCACCCACGGCCCCGCAACCCGTCAAGCCCGTCAAGCCCGTCAAGCCCGTCAACTATGTCGCCAAGGGCCCCACGAAGAACCGGGCGCTGAACCGCTGTGTCGACGTCGTCGGCGGTGTGGTCACCGACGGGGCGGCCCTGCGCGCCACCACCTGCTCCGGGCAGCAGCGCCAGCGCTGGGAGTTCCGCAAGGACGGCGAGGTCTGGTCGCGCATCAACCGCGTGTACTGCATGGACGTCCAGTGGGGCAACACCGGCAGCGGCACCCCGCTCCAGGTCGCCCATTGCAGCGGCAACCCCGCCCAGCAGCTCCGGCTGCGCTCCGACGGCACGATCCACAACCCGAGGTCCGGGAAGTGCGTCGAGGCCGTCGACGAGGGCGGGAAGCGGGGCATCCGGCTCCAGTTGCAGCGCTGCGACGGCTCCGGCGCACAGCGGTGGCTCGTGGGCTGAGCCTCTGGGCGTACGGCCCGGGGCCCGCTCCCCGCGGGCCCGGGCCCCGCGGCTCAGCCCGCCGCGCCCAGGAACCCCGGCGCCCCCGCCGGACTCTCCGGCACCTCCAGCTCGGGCACGTCCAGCTCCGAGAGTGTGACGAGGTCCGTCTCCGACGGCGTCTCGATCTCCGCCACCCGGTACGCCTGCCGCTCGGTCATCGCCTGGAACGTCTGCCGCGCGGAACGGCCGTTGCCGAACCGCCCGTCCCTCGGGAAGTGCGCGAAGTACACGTCGAGCATCGCGCGCGCCGCGTCCGTCAGCTCGTACTGATGGGTCCCGGCGTGCTGTTCGACGATCCGCACCAACTCGGCGTTGTCGTAGTCCTCGAAAAGCAGGGTGCGGTTGAAACGGGAGGCCAGACCGGGGTTGGAGTCGATGAAGCGCTCCATCTCGTTCGGGTAGCCCGCCACGATGACGACCACCGCGTCCCGGTGGTCCTCCATCAGCTTCACCAGCGTCGCGACGGCCTCCTGCGCGAAGTCGTTCCCGCCGCCGCCCCCGGCGGGCGCCAGCGAGTACGCCTCGTCGATGAAGAGCACCCCGCCCATCGCCTCCATGAAGACCCGCTGGGTCTTGGGGCCGGTGTGTCCGACGTACTCGCCCACCAGCGCGGAACGGTCCGCCTCGACCAGATGGCCGCGTTCCAGGAGCCCCACGGCGGCGAGGATGCGGCCGTAGAGCCGGGCCACCGTCGTCTTGCCGGTGCCGGGGTTGCCCGCGAAGACGAGGTGCCTGCTCAGCGGGGGCGCGGCGAGCCCGGCGGCCTCCCGGCGCTGCACCATCCGCATGAGCTTCACCAGCGAGGCCACGTCCTGCTTGACCCGGGCGAGACCGATCAGCGCGTCCAGCTCCCCGAGCAGGTCCTCCAGGCTCTCCTCCTCGGCACCGTCCGCCGCCGGGTCCGCGCCCGGGGCGGCGGGGGCGGGGAGTCCGGGCGCGGTGTCCCGTCCACCCGCCCGGGCGGTGGCGGGCCGCGGCAGCGCGCGGGGGTCCGGCCACACCGGTGACTCCACCCGGACGGAGACGCACTCCTCCACGACCGGCTCGGCGCCGGGCTCGGCGCTCAGATCCTCGGACGCGTCCTGCACCAGGACGCGGCGCAGCACCGGGCGGGCCGCGTCACCGAGGTGAACGGCGGGGAAGCCGGGGGACAGGATCGCGCACTCCTCGAACACCCCGCCGCCGCGGGCGTCGACGACCAGGCCGTTCTTCCCGGGGCGCACGATCCGTACGCCCGTCAGCTCCGGTGCGGCGCCGCCCGCGACGACCACGCCCGTACCGGCGGCGTCCAGGATCTCCACCCCGTCGACCCGGGGCCGGGTGCCCTCCTCGATCACCAGTCCGGCGGTGCCCGAACGCAGCAGCCGCCCGCCGGTGATCTCCTGTGCTCCCGTGCCGCCGAGGACGGCGGCGGCACGCTCGCTGTCGGCGATCTCGCACTCCCGCAGCCGCAGTTCGCTCCCGCCGCCGGAGGTCGCACCGGTGCGGCAGCGGCGGACGGCGACTGCCGCGAGGGTGGCCCGGGCGGTGTCGGAGAGGTCGACGCCCGACATGCCGCAGTCGGTGATCCGGCTGTCCTCCAGGGTGAGCCGGGCGGCGGCGACGGTGTGCGCCCCGTGTTCGGGGGTGGTGCCGATCAGCAGCCCGGACAGCCGGGTCTCGGCCTCGCCACCGGTGTGGACGGCGCTGAAGCGGCAGTCGGTCAGCTCGGAGTCGGTGAGGTCGACCCGGGAGCTGTCCGTGGCGACGAGGCCGTTGGCGGCGGACTCGCGGACGACCGCGCCGACGGCGGTCAGCCGGGCGCCGCCGTGGGCGAAGAGCGCGGCGGCGGCGGTGCGGACGATACGGGTGCCGGTCAGCTCGGTGCGGGTGTCGTCACCGGCGCTCACGCCGGAGCCGCCGGTGTCGCGCAGCAGGCAGTGGTTCAGGACGGCGTGGCCGCCTCCGCCGACGCGGACGGCGTCCCCGCCGCTGCCGGTCAGCTCGCAGCCGTCGAGGCGCACTCCGCCCTCGTCCGTGCCCCTGTCCGCCGGTGAGCTGCCGAGGATCCGCACCGCGTCCCCCGCGCAGTCCCGCACCCGGCAGTCGGTGAGCCTCAGGGAGCCCTGGTCCTCGACGAGGACGCCGCTGCGGCCCGCCCCGTCGATGAGGGCGTCCCGCACGGTGACACGGGCGTTCTCCCGTATCCGCAGGGCCGATCCGGTGGTGGCGCGGACCGAGCCGCCGACGACGTCGAGACGGGTGGTGCCGCCCGCGACGACGCCGGTGCCCTCGGTGCCGTCGATCCGGCAGTCGGTGAAGCGGACCGGCCCCGTGGTGCGCAGCAGTACCCCGGCGAGCCCGGCTCCGGTGAGGACCGCCCCGGTCAGCTCCAGTTCGGCCGCGCCCCGTGCCTCCAGCCGTCCGGCGGCGAGGCCGCCGCCCTCCCAGCGGGTCCGGCCGCCGCCGAGGACGACGGCGGGCCGGTCGGCGGCGGCGCCCTCGGCCACGAGGCCCTGGAGCAGGACCCGTTCCCCCGCGGTCACCTCCAGGACGGGCCGCTCGGGGTCCGTTCCGGCGACGACGACCGCACCGGCCGCCGGGCCGCCGTCGGGCCGCAGGGTCACCGCGCGGTCGATCCGCAGATGCTCCTGGTAGCGGCCGGGGGCGATCGCTATCTCGTCGCCGTCGGCGGCTGCCCGCAGCGCGGCGGTGAGGGTGGCGTGGGCGCCCTCGGCGCGGGGGTCGACCCGGTGGACGGCGGAGCGGGGCGGGGGTGTGCTCACCGTGGTCCCCTTCCGGAGTACGGCTGTCCTTCTGTCATGGTCCCATCCTGGACCGCAGCCGCCTTTCCGGTCCTGCCGGGTCAACGCCCAGTGCCCTCAGGGCGTTCCTGGCGCGGTCCGGCTCGCGGCGGGCCCGGTGCAGTTCGGCGACAGTGGTGAGGCCGGTGTCGCCCCGGGGGCCGGGGCCGCCAGGCGGTCGGCCCCGTCGAGCTGCCGCACCGCCCGCGCCAGGGCGTCCACGGCATCGGCCACGGCGGCCGGTGGTACCGGGCCGCCGGGAACCCCCGGCGGAGGCGCGGCCACAGCGACCCGGCCGACCCCGACGGGACGTGGGCCGAGGCACCCGGCGGCAGCAGAGCGGCCCCGCGCCGAAGGCGGCCCACGAGAAGCCGGCCCTCTCCCCCCAGACCGCCGTGGACAGCATCAACACGTTCGCGAACCAGTCCAATCAGATCAAGAAGTCCGTGAAGTCCGTGCAGGAGATGGACGCGTCCGCCGCGGACAGCACCGGCACGTCCCGACCCGCGCCCGGCCCTTCCGGGGACACGCGGACGGCGGCCCGCCCCCGGCGCCTTCGCGTGCCGGGGACGGGCCGCCGCCGTCGGTGGGCAGGAACCGCGGGGGCTAACCCTCCGGTTGCAGCGTGGTCTCCGGCACCAGCACCGAGACCAGGGAGCCGGTCACCGGGTCGACGGTCAGGCCGCGCCCCGGGGTGGGACGGCCCCGCAGCAGGTCGTACGGGAGCCGCACCCCCAGCAGATCGCCCTCGGCGGGCGACTGCGGCGACAGCAGCAGCCCCTTGCGGACCCGGCGGACCTGACCGAGCCAGCCGATACCGGCCGAGGTCAGGGTCTCCGGGGTGGCCGCCGCGACCAGTGCCTGCCCCCGGTCCCGGCCGGTGGCCGCCGTCTCCCTCAGCACCGGGTCGGCGGAGGGCATCTGGGCCAGCAGATCGGCGTCGTCGACCATGAGGACCACCGGCCCGGGGGCGGCGTCCAGCGCGGCGCGCACCTCGTCGGCCGTGGGGTCCGTGCTCTCCACCACGGTCGCCTGCGGATGCCGCCGCAGCCCCCGCAGCGGCGACTCCCTCGGGGTGAGGACCACGACCCGGGTCCCGGACGCCAGCAGCGAGACGGCGATCGCGGCGAGGGTGGTGGAACGCCCGGCCCCAGGAGGGCCGCTGACCAGGAAGGACGGGGCGTCGGCCGCGAAGTCGACGCCGATCGGGGCGAGATCGTCGCCACCGATGCCCAGCAGCCCCCACAGCGGGCGGCGCTGCGCCTCGGGCACCGCCGCGTAGGCGTCGGCGAAGCCGATCTCCCGGGGCAGCGAGAGCACCTTCGCGGGCCTGCGGGCGGCGGGCACCGCGCGGTCGCGCCGCTCGGCCCGGGCGCCGATGGCGCGCAGGGCCTCGGCCTGGTCCCGTCCGGTGGCCATGGCCCCGGCGGTGGCGGGCCCCGCGAGCAGCGCGATCTGGATCTCGGTGCCGCTCTGGCCGCGCCAGCCCCGGCCCGGGGGCACCACGGCGGGGATCTGCTTGGTGGAGATCCCGGCGAGGGTGTACTCGGTACGGTCGGTGAGCCGCAGCAGCAGCCGCTCGTCGTTGAGGGACGCGACCTTGCCGGAGAGCAGGGCCCGTTCGGACGTGGCGACGACATGGATGCCGAGCGGGGCGCCCTCGCGGATGAGGGCGGTCATCTCCTGGACGGGCCTGCCGCCGTCGTGGTCGCCGAGGAGGGCCGCCAGTGAGTCCCAGCCGTCGATCAGCAGCAGCAGATGCGCGGGGCGCTGCGCCTCGGGCAGCAGCGCCCGCAGTTCGCCGAGGCTGGCGGTGCCATGGGCGGTGAGCAGTTCCTGACGGCGGGCCATCTCGGCGATCATGCGGGCCAGCAGCCGGTTCAGCCGTTCCAGATCGGTACGGGGGACGACGGCGCCGCAGTGCGGCAGCGCGGTCAGCGCGGCGAGGGCGCCGCCGCCCGCGTCGATCCCGTACAGATGGACATCGGCACAGGAGTGACGGCGGGCGAGCGCGCCCGCGATGGTGCGCAGCACCTGGGAGCGGCCGGTGCGCGGGGTGCCGATGACGTAGAGATGGCCGAAGCGGCTCAGGTCGAGGGTGAGCGGCTCCTGCCGCTGGGCGCCGGGCAGGTCGGCCAGGGCCCAGGCGACGGGGGCGAGGTCGCCCTCCCCCGCGGCGGGTTCGGGCAGCTGGTCCAGGGTGAGCTGGTGCGGCAGCGCCGGGAGCCAGGGGCTGGGCTGGGCCGGGATGTCCAGGGCCGCGCAGGCGGCGCGGGCCGCCTCCACCAGGGCGGTCAGATCGGTGGCCGCGTCCGGGTCCTCGTACGCGTCGTCGCCGTCCTCGTCCCCGGTGTGCTCGGGGCCCGGCTCGGGCGCGGTCCGGCCGAGGAGGGACCAGGTGACCTCGCTGGTCCAGATCGCGGCGTCGGCCGCGGCCTCGGAGGTCTCCTGCTCCCGCCGCTGCTGTTCGCCGGGGCGCGGGGCGCCGACGAACGCGGTCTGGAAGGGCAGGACGGAACGGTGTCCGATCCGGGCGAGGGCCCGGCCGGGGGTGGTGGCCGAGATGGTGACGGCGTCGCTGACCTCCAGGACGTCCTGGCTGTCCAGGGTGTCGGTGACCCGCAGCGCGATCCGCAGATTGGTGTTGGCCCGGATGTCGGCGGTGACGACACCGGCGGGGCGCTGGGTGGCGAGGACGAGATGGATGCCGAGGGAGCGTCCGCGCTGGGCGATGGAGACCAGCCCGGGGACGAACTCCTGGACATCGCGGGCGAGCGTGGCGAACTCGTCGATGATCAGCAGCAGCCGGGGCAGCGCGGGCAGCAGCGGGTCGCGGCGGCGCAGGGCCCGGTACTCGGGGTGGTCCTTGGCCCCGGCGGCGGCGAGCAGGTGCTCACGGCGGGTCAGCTCGGCGGCGAGGGAGGTCAGGGCGCGCTCGACGAGATGGCTGTCGAGGTCGGTGACCATGCCGAGGGTGTGCGGCAGGTCGACGCAGTCCTTGAAGGCGCTGCCGCCCTTGTAGTCGACGAGGACGAAGGTCATCTCGTCGGGCCGGTTGGCGGCGGCGAGCGAGGCGACGAGGGTCTGGAGGAGTTCCGACTTGCCCGCGCCGGTGGTTCCGGCGACCAGGGCGTGCGGGCCGTCCTTGACCAGGTCGAAGGCGATCGGCCCGCTGTAGCCGACACCGAGCAGGGCGCTCGTGGACGCGGGGCGCTTGGCCCAGCGGCGCACGAGTTCGTCCCCGTGCGGGGGTTCGAGGTCCAGCAGCCCCAGCAGGCCCACCTTGTCGGGGAGGCCGTCGGAGCCGTCGGGGGTGACGTCGCGCACGGGGGCGAGGGCGCGGGCGATCCGCTCGCACCAGTCGGTGTCGACGAGGTCGGGGCGGATACCGGTGACATCGGCGCTGCCGGTGCGGCGCCAGGTCACCTCGCGGGCCTGGACGGAGCAGACGGAGACGCACTCCTCGGGGAGCATGCGCTCCTCGCGGTCGACGCAGAGCAGGAAGACCCGGACCGAGGGGCCCTCCTTGAGGACCTGGACCATGCCGGGGACGTCGCGCAGCCGCCGGGCGCCGTCGAGGACGACGACGAGATCGGGTTCGGCGAGCAGGGCGCCGCTCATGGCGGAGTCCCGGGCGCGCATCCGGGCCCGTACGGTCGAGACGAGTTCCTGGACGCGGTTGGCGACGGTCTCGGGGTCGTTGCCGAGGGTGACGGCGGGGCCGCCGGGGGCGCCGGGGGTGTGGCCGCCCTGCCCGGGGCGGGCGTGCGGCAGCCAGCGCACCCACTCCCAGCCGGCCGCGCCCGCGGGGTCGGTGAGCACGGTGAGCCGGACGTCGCGCGGGCTGTGCAGGATCGCGGCCTGGGCGACGGCCCAGCGGGCGAGCGCGGCGGCGGCGTCCCGTTCGCCCGCGACGCCGACGACGCCGTCCCCGGCGAGGTCGACACCGACGGGCATGTCGGGGATGGTCCAGTTGACGGAGCGGTGGTTGTCCTCGCGGGAGCTGTCGTCGATGGTCAGCAGGGACGGCTGGCCGACGGTGCCGACGCGCAGCAGCAGATGGTCGGCGTGGCCCCGGTGCCGCTCCCACAGCCGGGCCCCGGGGCCGACGGCCCACAGCCCGGCGGTCGCGGGGTCGGGCCCGCCCTCGGTGCGCAGGGCGCGCTCCCGGTCCACCTTCTTCAGGACATCGGCCTCCAGGGAGGCGCGGCGGGAGCGGTAACCGGCGACGGCGTCCAGGTACTCGCGGTAGCCGCTGCGGCGGGCGCTGAGCCAGTTCGCGAGCGCGAGCGCCGGGCTGAACAGCGCGAACATCAGATAGAAGTACGACTTGAAGATGGTGACCATGGCGATGCCGAAGACCATCGGCATCAGCACCATCAGCAGCGGTATGGGCCGGTTGGTGGGCGGCGGGGGCGGGGACGGCAGGACGAACCGCTCCGGCAGCAGCGGGGGGACGAGCCGCGGCGGGCGGTTGAAGTCGAGGTGCGCGCCGTCGGCGGAGGGCGCGACGGCGGCGTCGGCCTCGACGGGTTCGCCGATCCGCAGCAGATGCTCGCCGAGGACGAGTTCGCCGCCGAGGGGCCACTCCTGCCAGCCGCGCGGCAGCGGCTCGGCGGTGTCGGCGTCCGGGTCGGGGAGTTCGCCCGGGGGTTCGGGCGGCAGCGGCACGGCGTCGGCGCGGGGGCGCTCCGGGGGCGGCTGCGGCACGGAGGGCCTGACGTGGTCGGCGCCGCCGGTGCGGAGGAGGGCCGTGCCGTCGGGGCGCACGGTGATCCGTACGCCCCGGGAGGGCACGTCCCGCCCCGTCAGCAGGACGGCGCTGCCGGGGACCGGGCCGATCGCGTGGGTGCCCTGCCCGAGCAGCCACACCCGGCCCGCGCCCCGGCCGCCGACGAGGCGGAGTTCGACGAGGGCGGGGCGGGGCAGGCGCTCGCCGTCCGGCAGCCGCGAGGGCGGCGGCAGCTCGGCGCGCGCGGGGCCGTAGCCCGCGGGTTCGGGCGCGGCGGGGACGCCGATGCCGAGGCGGGAACCGTCGCGGATGCCCGCGACCCCGAGGGGGGTGTCGGGGGAGAGTTCCGCCCCGTCCAGGTGGAGGGCGGCGGCCGTCCCGTGCTCGGGGGTGAGGCGCGCCGCGAGGGCGCCGACGGTGGTCGCGCCGGGGGTGTCGAGGAGGACGTCACGGCTGAGGTCCGGGGTGTCGGGCGTGGTGACGCTGACGAAGAGTCTCATCGGTTGCGCGGAGTCCGTTCCGAGTCGTTGCCGGGCGCGGCCGGCGCCCTGTCCTGTCCCTGCGCGGCAGCCGACACACCGGCCCCACGCCCTGCGGGGCCCTCGGCCCCGGCCCCTTCCGCCGCCCCGTCCTCGGGCTCCAGAAGGTCCACCCGGCCGCCGTCGGCCACCGCCGGGCCCTGGGGCTCGTCGAAGTCCCCGCCCGCCGGGGGCACCGCGTCCTCGCCCCACAGCCGGGGGTCACGCGGCCTTTGCGGCGTACCTGCGGCCGCCAGGCCGCCGCCTCCGTCCCGGGGGGCACGAGCGCCCTCGGTCCCGGCGGCGGCCCGCCCCCCGGAGGAGGCACCGCGCGACACGGCCCCCGCCGCACCGGCGGCCGGGATCTCCGGCACGGACGCGGCCCCGCCATCCGGTGCCCCGGAGGCGCGAACACCCGCGTCCCCGGGGCGTACGGGACCGTCGGCACCCGGCCCGGCCACGTCCCCACCCGGGGCGGCGGCACCGGCACCGGTCGGCGGAGGCCCCTCACCCGACCGGGAGCCACGCGCCTCCGCAGCCGCGGACGGGACACCGGCACCGGCACCGGCACCGGCACCGGACGATCCGCTGCCTGTGCCACCGTCCGCCGTGGCGGACGCGGCGGACACTGCGGACGCGGCGGAACGGGACCGGGCGGGGGCGTCCCCGGGGACGGGGGGACGCGTGGGCCCTCCGCCGGTACCCGACGCGGTCACGGCACCGCCGGGGGCCCCGGCACCGGCCCGGGACGCCGCTCCGCCGTCCGCGCCTCCGGGAGCACCCGTGGTCCCGGACCGCACGGACCCGGCGGCACCGGCCGACGGACTGCCGTCCTGCACCGGCGCGCCCTCCGTACCGCCGAAGCGCCCGCCGCCCGGTGCCCCCTGGCGTACGGGACCGTCGGCACCCGGCCCGGCCAGGTCCCCACCGGAGGTCGCACCGCGCGACGAGGACGCCGGTCCGCCGCCCGTGTCGCCGAGGACACCGCCGTCCGCCGCGGCGGACGCGGCCGAACGCGACCGGGCGGGGGCGTCCCCGGGGACGGGAGCACCCGTGGTCCCGCGCCGCACGGACCCGGCGGCAGCGGCACCGGCCGACGGACTGCCGTCCGCACCGCCGCCCCGCGCCGGGGGCAGTTCCCCGGGCTCGGTCAGGTCCTCGGCAGAGGCGGCGACGGAGGCGCGTGGTGCGGGTACCGGCGGGCCGGTGGTGGGTCCGGGCTTCGCGAGGCTGTAAGCCGTGCGGGGGTCGGGGGGCGGGGCGGAGGCGGCCGTGGTCACCGGCGCGATCGCGGGCGCGGCGGAGCGCGGGGGCTTCTCCAGGGAGGTTTGCGGGCGGCCCGGCGGGGTGGGGGCGTCCGGGGGGACGGAACCGCGGCGGCGGTGGCGGCGGAGAGTGCGGCTCACGGCCGTCGCGAGCGCGGCGGACTCGACGTCGACGCCGAGCCCCGGCCCGAGCAGCCGTCCGCCGGGCTCGGCGTGCAGGCTCCAGCAGCGGCCCGGCACGCGGGCCCCGCCGACGAGCGCCCGTACCCGGCCGGAGGCGCAGAGCCCGGCCAGCCGGGCCCGCTGCTCCCCGGTCGGGGCCCAGCAGACCACCACCGGCGGCTGCCCCGCCGCCCCGTCCACGAGGCCGTCACGTCCGTCGTCGGGGCTGTCGAGGCCGTCGAGGACGGCGTCCAGGTCCCGCCCCGGGTAGCGGGCGTGCACCCCGCGCGTCACCTCCACGTCCGGCCCGCCGGGAACCCGTTCGAGCTGCGCGGCCAGCGCCTGGAGGACACTGCGCGCGGTCCGCTGGTCGCCCTCCACGCCGATCGCGGGCGGCCCGTCCGCCCAGTCCACGGCGACCGGACCGGCGGCCGTCCGGTCCACGCCCAGCGCGAGCAGCAGCCGCCCGGCGGTGGGCTCGTCGGCCCTGTCCGCCCCGCCGTTCCCGCCGTTCCCGCCGTTCGCGTCGGCCTCTGTGGCCTCGTCCGTCGGTGCCGGCAGTACCGAGTCCACCGGCGCCGACCAGCTCCACCCACCGGGCGCGGCGGAGACGTCGTGCCACGGCGCCACCGGTTCCACCGGGCTGCGCCCGGTCACGACGACGGCGACCCGGTCGCGCTCGGGGCTCAGCCCGACCGCCGCGCCGTGGCAGCCCGTGCCGGAGGAGCGTTCGGCCGCGTCGAGCGCGGCGGTCATCGCGGCGGGCGCGGACGGGTCCGCGAAGTACGCGGTCAGCGTCCGGACCCGGCGCCGGTGCACCCGCCGGGCCCGCACCGGCTGGGTGAAGGCCCGGCGGGTCGTCCTGATCTCCCAGACGAGCCGGCGCCAGGCCGGCCGCACGCCGCCCTGGGCCCGGATCGCCCGTATCAGCCACCACAGGAGCAGCACGAAGGCGGTGGCCAGCCCGATCAGGATGACGGACGATCTGCGGTCCGGCAGTCCGAGGGCCAGCAGCGCGGAAGCGGCGGACGGCGCCCCGGCGGTCACGCGCCGCACCTCGCGGTGGACGGGGCGCGGAGCCGGGGTGTTCCGGGCGGATGGGAGGGCACGGGAACCTCGCGGGGGCTGGGTCGTCGGGTGGGGCCGACGCCGGTCCGGCCGCCGGGGCCTCGTCGAGCGTGCGGGCGACAGCAGGGGACCGACATCGAGCTACAGGGAGAATTCTCCGCCCGGGTTCCCCGCCGGGGCTCCTTCGCGACAATCATGGCTTGAATTCGACCGTCACATCAGTCACCTGCGGCTCTCTGAGCCCAAGCGCTCCAAACAAGCCAGCTCCCCCGCCACTCGCACCCTTCGTCCGCCCGCCGTCCTCCCTTTGTCCGCTCTTCATCCACCTTTCGTCCGCCCTTCGTCCGCACTCCCGGGAGGGAACGGGACACTGTCGGCCGCACCGCCCCTCCCGCGTAGGGTGACCGCATGACCGCCACCCCCGACGACGCCCCGCGCACCCGGCCCGTGCGCGTCGTCCTCGCCGACGACGAGGCCATGATCCGGGCGGGGGTGTGCGCGATCCTCGCCGCCGAGCCCGGCATCGAGGTGGTCGCCGAGGCGGCCGACGGGCACGAGGCGGTCGAGCTGACGCTGCGCCACCGGCCGGACGTCGTCCTGCTGGACGTCCGGATGCCCCGGTTCGACGGGCTGCGCGCGGCCGAGGAGATCCAGCGGGTGGCACCGGACACGGCGGTCGTGATGCTGACGACGTTCTCGGAGGACGAGTACATCGCCCGCGCGCTCGACTCCGGGGCGAGCGGCTTCCTGCTCAAGGCGGGCGACCCCCGGGAACTGATCGCCGGGGTGCGGGCGGTGGCCGACGGGGCCGCCTGTCTCTCCCCCGAGGTCGCGCGGCGGGTCATCGCCCGGCTCGGCGACGGCCGTCTCTCGCGCGCCTGGGCCGCCCGGCGGACGCTGGAGCCGCTGACCCGACGGGAACGGGACGTGGTCGCCCTCGTCGCCGACGGCCTCTCCAACGCGGAGGTCGCCGAACGGCTCCATGTCGTCGAGGGCACCGTCAAGGCGCACGTCAGCGCCGTGCTCGCCCGGCTCGGCCTGCGCAACCGGGTCGAGCTCGCGATCCTCGTGCACGAGGCGGGCCCCGTCCACCGAAAGTCGTAGCGCCCCGGGCACCTTGCTCCGGACCCGCGCCGCAAACCGTACTTTCGGTGGGGGCCGGGGCTTTGCCCCCTGGGGCAGAGTTGAGGGCATGCGCCGAGAAAGGACCCGTGACACCCTCGCCGACCTCGCACTCTGGGCCGTGCTCTGCTGCCCCGTGCTGCTGTGGTCCGCCCCGAGCGGCGGTGCCCCCTGGGCGGTGTCCGCCGCCGGGTGCGCCCTCCTCGGCCTCGCGGTGCTGCTGTGCCGCCGTGCCCCGCTGCTGTCGCTGGGGATCGCCGTCGCCCTCTCCGCCCTCGAACACCCCCAGCTCATCAGCCCCGAGTACACACTCGCGCTGCTGGTCTTCGGCTGTCTCACCGGCCGCCGCTCACCCCGGGCCCGCCCCGCCGCCCTCGCGTTCGCCGCGCTGGCCGCCAGCTGGCCCCTCGTGCTGCTCGCCACCGGCGGCGATCTGTGGAAGTGGCCCGGCCAGATCGCCGCGGTGTTCTTCGCCGTCGTCGTCCCCTGGCTGGTGGGACGGTACACGCGCCAGTACGCCGAACTGGTGCGCACCGGCTGGGAGCTGGCGGAGCGGATGGAGCGCGAGCAGCGGGCCGTGGCCGACCGGGAGCGGCTGCGGGAGCGGTCCCGGATCGCCGGGGACATGCACGACTCGCTGGGCCACGATCTGTCGCTGATCGCGGTACGGGCCGCCGCCCTGGAGGTGGACCGCACGCTGAGCGGACCGCAGCGGGAGGCCGCCGGGGAGCTGCGGCGGGCGGCGGCCGACGCCACGGCCCGGCTGCGGGACATCGTCGGGGTGCTGCGCGCCGACGGCGAACGGGCGCCGACCACGCCGGTCGGGGACACGGTGCGCGCGCTGGTGGACCGGGCCCGGGACGCGGGTCTGGAGATCACCCTCGCCGAGGAGGACACCCGGCCGGGCCCGGACGGCGGGCCCGGTCCGGACGGCGGGCCGGGCTCGGACAGCGGGCCGCACGGGGCATCACCGCTGCCGGAGATGGTGGACCGCGCGGTCCACCGGGTCGTCCAGGAGGCCGTCACCAACGCGGCCCGGCACGCGCCGGGCGCGGCCGTCGCGGTCGCGGTGGTCCGGGAGCCGGAGGCGGTCCGGGTCACGGTGGGCAGCGGCCCGGCGCGGCGGGCGCCGGGGCGCCCGGGGAACGGCAGCGGTCTGGTCGGGCTCGACGAGCGGGTGCGGCTCGCGGGCGGCAGCCTCGCCCACGGCCCCCGCGCGGACGGCGGTTTCACGGTGGAGGCCCGCCTCCCGGCCGCCGCCGACCACCCAGGGACCCCCGCGCCACCGTCCCCCGCCACCACGTCGGAACGGGAACTGGACCGGGCCCGGCGCCGGGTGCGGCGCGGGCTGTGGCAGGCGATCACCGTCCCCGTGGTGGCGCTCGCGGTCCTCGGCGTGGCGTTCTTCTTCATCGACGAGCACTTCCGCAACCGGAGCCTGCTGGAGCGGGAGCGGTACGACCTGCTCCGCATAGGCGACACCCGCGCGGACGCCGATACCCGGCTCCCCGAGCAGGCCCTGGAGCAGCGGCCCCCGGGGGTGGACCCGGAGCCCGCGGACGCGGGCGAGTGTCGGTACTACCGGGTGCGCAAGTACAGCGACGACAGCGCCTACCGGCTCTGCTTCCGGGACGACCGGCTGGTGTCCAAGACGGTGGTCGAGGACGTGCCGAACGAGGAGTTCCGCGACGGCGCCGACAGCGGCTGACTTGCCGGGGCCGACCGGGGCCGGCACCGGGCACACCCGTGCCGGAGCGCCGTCCGCGGGCACGGAATCACGCGCGCTCCCAGGTGATAGCGGGCGCGGAGGCAACCAAACCGCCCTCTGCTCTGTCCGGACACGGGAGACGGGAAGATCGCCGGGCCTGGCCTCTCCCCGTTCCGCTGTCCTTGTTGTTGGTCACCGTTGCCCCTAGTTGTTGGTCACCGTTCTGCTCGTCCCACCGACCCGGCACTGAGGAGTACGTCATGACGTCACAGCGTTCGATCCTGGGCTGCACCCTGGTCGCGGCGGCAGCCGCGAGTCTGCTCACGGCACCGGCGGCGTCCGCCGCGCCGCTCACGGACCCCGCCTCCGTTTCCGTCGCCCGGCCCGACGACTTCGACGGCGACGGCTACCGCGATGTCGTCGTCGCCGCGCCCGACGCCCAGGTGGGCCAGGTGAGAGCGGCGGGTCAGATCGCCGTCCACTACGGCTCGGCGAGCGGCGCGGTCACCACGCGCAGACAGACCTTCCACCAGGACTCGCCCGGGGTACCCGACCAGGCGGAGGAGGGCGACCGCTTCGGCCACGCCCTGGCCACCGGCGACCTCGACCGGGACGGCTACACCGACCTGGTCGTCTCCACACCTCTGGAGGACTACCAGCCCCAGTTCGAGAACCAGGGCATGCTCACCGTGGTCTGGGGCGGGAGCCAGGGGCTCGCGGGCGCGGCGACCGTCCTCGAAGGCCCCATCCGCGAAGGACAGAACGGCACCCTGCTGACGGCCGGGGACTACGACGGCGACGGGGACACGGACCTCGCCCTCAACCACAGTCACAAGGATCTGCGGATACTCTCGGGGCCCTTCGGCCGCGACGGTTCGGCCGCGGCGAGCAACACCTTTATCACCGGCGGTTTCTACCAGCGGGTTTCCCATCTCGCCACCGGTGACATCAACGGGGACGGCAGGGACGACCTCTTCTCCGTGCGGAGGCTCACGGACATGCCGCAGCGCGACACCCGGGGCACGGTCTACTGGCTGGGCGCCCCCGGCGGTCCGAGCGGCCCGGGGACGCCCGTGCTCGCGAACCAGGAGACCACCTCCTTCGGCGGCGACGAACTCGCCCTGGGCGACGTCGACAAGGACGGCTACGACGACCTCGTCATCGCCCGGTACGACGAGTACACGGGTACCGAGCCCCCGCCGCCCGCCGCGCTCGGCGGCAAGGTGACCTGGATACCGGGGTCCGCGCAGGGCCCGAAGGGCGATCTGGCCCAGCACATCAACCAGGACACCCCCGGGGTGCCCGGCGCGGCGGAGGCGGACGACGCCTTCGGCAGCGGGGTCGCGGTCGGCGACATCGACGGGGACGGCTACGCGGACATCTCGGCGGGCGTCCCGTCCGAGGAGCTGAACGGGACGGCGGGCACCGACCACGGCGCGGTGGTCACCCTGCGGGGCGGCCCGACCGGCCCGACCGGCACCGGGGCCCAGTCGTTCAACCAGAACACGGCCGGGGTGCCCGGCGCGGCGGAGGCCGGTGACGCCTTCGGCCGGACCACCGCCCTGATCGACACGGACGGCGACGGCCGGTCCGAGCTCTTCGCGGGAGCCCCCGGCGAGAACGTGAACTCCGGCGCCGTATGGTCCTTCGACGCCACGCCCTCCGGCCCGACCGCCCAGGGCTCGGTCTCCTTCGGCCCGGCCGCCACGGGCATCCACCCCGACGGCGCGGCGTTCGGCTCGGCCTTCCAGGACTGACCCCGGGCCCGGACCGCCCATGGCCCGGGGCGCGCACGCCCACAGCCCCGGGCCGAAACCCCGAAGCCGTGACCCGGGCCTGCCCCGACGACCCGGCACCGGCCCGGAACCCACGCGCCCGGCCGGAACAGGAGCACGCGCCGGAGCACGTGCTCCGGGCCCGGCCCTCGCGGCCCCGGGCAGAGCACGGCCCCCACGGCCGATGGGGCGCCGTGGCCCCGCGCGGTCGCCCGAGGGCCCGAGCCCTCCGCCCGGAGGCCGCACCGGGGACGAAAGCCCAGCCCCTGGAGACGACCGGGTACGCCCGAAGCCGCGCCGAGCCCGGTGCCCACAGACACGAGCACAGACACAGGAACAGGCACAGACACGGGCACGGGCACGGGCACACCCGCGGAGGACCCGGAGTCCGGCGCCGTCGCCCCGAGGGGCCCGAGCCCCCACCCGGGAGGCAGCCCCGGGATGGAACCGAAGGCCCCGGGGCCCGAGCGGACCCGGGCCCCGCGCCGTCACCCCGGGACTTCAGGGGCGACCTGAGCCCGGCGCACGGCCGCCCGACCTCTGCCGGAGGCCCGGCGCACCGCCGCCGAAGGGGTCAGGGGGTCGGGCTGCGGTCGCCCGGCAGGGAGACCAGGCCCGGGTCGGTGTGGGAGGCGAGCAGCGGGTGGCACGGGAGTACGCGCACGGTGTAGCCGAACGGGCCGGTGCGGTCGGGGGTGAGCGTGCCCTCGTACATCCGGCGGCCCTCCAGGTCCGCGCCGCCGACCGGCTTCAGCGGGGAGACCCGGGCGTCGGCGATGGCGTCGTCCGGGTCGACGCGGCCCGCGACCGCCTGGACCTCCACATCGTCCGGACCGAGCGTGCCGAGGGCGACCCGGGCCCGGACGGTGAGTGCCGCCCCCAGCTCGGCCCGGCCGCGCGGGCCGGGCCCCGGGGGCTCGGCCGGGGCCCCGGGGGACTCCGGGGCCTCGATCGGCTCCACGGTCTCCACATGGTCGACGGCCACCCCGCCCCACTCCGCGAGCACCCGCGCCTTCCAGCGCGCGAGTTCCCGCGCGGTGTCCCGGTCCAGCGCCCGATGGGCGCGGGCGGCGGGCGCGTACAGCCGTTCCACATACTCCCGGACCATCCGCCCCGCCAGGACCTTCGGCCCCAGGACCGCCATGGTCCGGCGGACCATCTCCACCCAGCGCCGGGGCAGCCCCTCCGGACCCCGCTGGTAGAAACACGGCGCGACCCGGTTCTCGATCAGGTCGTAGAGCGCCACCGCCTCCAGGTCGTCGCGGCGCTCCTCGTGCGCGGTGGACCCGTCGGCGGTGGGGATCGCCCAGCCGAAGTCCGGCTCGTACCACTCGTCCCACCAGCCGTCGAGCACGGAGAGGTTGAGCCCCCCGTTCAGCGCGGCCTTCATCCCGCTCGTCCCGCACGCCTCCAGCGGGCGGAGGGGGTTGTTCAGCCAGACGTCGCAGCCGGGGTAGAGCTTCTGCGCGAGCCCCATCCCGTAGTCGGGCAGAAAGACGATCCGGTGCCGCACCCGGGGATCGTCGGCGAACCGCACCAGCTCCTGGATGAGCCGTTTGCCGCCGTCGTCGGCGGGGTGCGCCTTGCCCGCGACGACGATCTGCACCGGCCGGGACGGGTGGAGCAGCAACTCCCGCAGCCGGTCCCGGTCGCGCAGCATCAGTGTGAGCCGTTTGTACGAGGGGACCCGGCGGGCGAAGCCGATCGTGAGGACGTCGGGGTCGAGGACCTGATCGACCCAGCCCAGTTCGGCGGCGCCCGCGCCGCGCTGCCGCCAGGAGGCGCGCAGCCGGGCGCGGACCTCGCCGACCAGCCGTTCACGCAGGGTGCGGCGGAGGTGCCAGATCTCGGCGTCGGGGACGTCCACCACCGCGTTCCACAGCTCACAGCCGCCGGTGGCGAGCGCCTCCTCGGCCCTGCGGGCGCCGATCCTGCGGGCGCCGAGCCGGTGCACCTCGGGCGCGATCCAGGTGGGGGCGTGGACCCCGTTGGTGATGGAGGTGATCGGCACCTCCTCGGGGTCGAACCCGGGCCAGAGCCCGGCGAACATGCCCCGGCTGACCGCGCCGTGCAGGGTGGAGACGCCGTTGGCGCGCTGGGCCAGCCGCAGCCCCATCACCGCCATGTTGAAGAGCCCCGGATCGCCGTCGGAGTAGGTCTCGGTGCCGAGCGCGAGGATCTTGTCGACGGGTACGGAGGCCAGCTCGGCGCCGGTGCCGAAGTGACGGGCGACCAGGTCCCGGTCGAAGCGGTCGATCCCGGCGGGCACGGGGGTGTGGGTGGTGAAGACGGTCCCCGCGCGCACGGCCTCCAGCGCCGCGTCGAAGTCGAGGGGCGCGCCGAAGTCGAGCGGCGCGCCCGCACCGGGGCCCGCACCGGCACCGGTCCCCGCGCCGGGGCCCTCGTCTCCCCCCGCGTCGCCGCCCTCGGCGCACTCGCCGTCCCGGTCGCCCCGTGGCCCGGTGCCGCCCCACTGCGGCCCGGTGCCGTCCCCGTGCGCCTCGCCCAGCTCCCGGATCCGTTCCAGACCGAGGAATCCGGCGTGCCCCTCGTTGGTGTGGAAGACCTCGGGCGCCGGGTGGCCGGTGATCCGGCAGTACGCGCGGACCGCGCGCACCCCGCCGATGCCGAGCAGCATCTCCTGGAGCAGCCGGTGCTCGCTGCCGCCCCCGTAGAGCCGGTCGGTGACCTCGCGTTCGCCGCGTTCGTTGTCCTCGATGTCGGAGTCGAGCATCAGGAGCGGCACCCGGCCGACCCGGGCGAGGTGGATCCGGGCGTACAGACAGCGCCCGGCGGGCAGGGCGAGGGTCACCCGGGCGGGGGTGCCGTCGGGTTCGCGCAGCAGGGTGACGGGGAGTTCGCCGGGGTCGAGGACCGGATAGTGCTCAAGCTGCCAGCCGTCGGGGGAGAGCGACTGGCGGAAGTAGCCGTGGCGGTAGAGCAG
Organism: Streptomyces clavuligerus; assembly: GCF_005519465.1. Classification (NCBI taxonomy): domain Bacteria; kingdom Bacillati; phylum Actinomycetota; class Actinomycetes; order Kitasatosporales; family Streptomycetaceae; genus Streptomyces; species Streptomyces clavuligerus. The sequence goes on from NZ_CP027858.1 coordinate 1,719,102, forward strand.
CCCGACCCCGATCAGCGGCACCCCGAGGTCGCTCGCGGCCTTGAGGTGGTCCCCGGCGAGGATGCCGAGTCCGCCGGAGTACTGCGGCAGTGCGGCGGTGACGCCGAACTCGGGCGAGAAGTAGGCGATGGCGGCGGGCAGCGGGCCGCCGTCGGGGCCCTGCGGATCGCGGCGCTGGTACCAGCGGGGGCCGTGCAGATACTCGTCCAGGTCGGCGGAGGCGTCGCTCAGCCGCCGCAGAAAGCTCCGGTCCCGGGCCAGTTCGGCCAGTCGCGCGGCGGAGACGGAGCCGAGCAGCCGTACCGGGTCGGCTCCGGCCGCGCCCCAGCCGCCCGGGTCGGCCGAGCGGAAGAGTTCTCGGGTCTCGGCATGCCAGGACCAGCGCAGATTGCGGGCGAGCTCGCCGAGCGGGCGGAGCGGCTCGGGCAGCACGGGGCGCACGGTGAGTCGACGAATGGCCTTCACGGGGTCCACCTTCGCAGGGGAGACGTCCGTCCCAGGGGACGCACGGCGGTGCGTCGCCGCCGGGGAGCCCCCAGGGAGCCACGGGGGGCGGCCGGGGCCGGGCCCGGTCGGTCCACCCGGGTGAACCGGTTCTCCTGCCCCGTGCCCAGCCGCCCAGACATCAACAAAACCGTTACAAATTGCATTTAACAGACACATGCACTCCGTCCCGCGGACCGCACCCGTCACACCCTCCTGCCACGCCCCACGCCCCACAGCTCACGCTCAACAGCTCACGTCCCACGCCTCACGCCCCCACACCCACGTATCCGCGCATCCGCGTATCCACGCACCCACCCGGCGCCCGGCACCCCCCGCGAGCCTCCGCCCGGTCCCCTCCCGTCCCCCCGTCCCGTCCGCACAGCCCCCGGTGGTGAGCCTCATGATCGGCCGTATCCCCGTCCTGGACGTCCGCCCGTGCGTCGGCTCGGGACGGCGGCCCGCCAAAGCCGTCGTCGGCGAGACCTTCCAGGTCACCGCCACCGTCTTCGGCGAGGGCCATGAGGCCGTCGGCGCCAACGCCGTCACCCGGGACCCCGCCGGGCGCCCCGGCCCCTGGACCCCCATGCGGGAGCTGTCCCCCGGCTCCGACCGCTGGGGCGCGGAGATCACCCCCGACACCGAGGGCCGCTGGAGCTTCGCCGTCGAGTCCTGGAGCGACCCCGTCACCACCTGGCTGCACCGGGCCCGGGTCACCGTCCCGGCCGGGATCGACACCGCGCTGGTGCTCGCGGAGGGCGCCGAGCTGTACACCAGGGCGGCCGAACAGGTGCCCAAGCGGGACGGCCGGGAGACCGTCCTCGCCGTGGCGGACGCCCTGCGCGACCGGCGCCGTCCCCCCGCCGCCCGGCTCGCCGCCGCGCTCGCCCCCGCCGTCACCGCCGTGCTCGCCCGCCATCCGCTGCGCGAACGGGTCACCCTCTCCCGTCCGATGCCGCTGCTGGTGGAGCGCCGCCGCGCCCTGTACGGCTCCTGGTACGAGCTGTTCCCGCGCTCCGAGGGCGCGGTCCTGGCCCCGGGCGCCCCGCCCGTCCCCGGCACCCTGCGCACCGCCGCCCGGCGGCTGCCCGCGATCGCCGCCATGGGCTTCGATGTGGTCTATCTGCCGCCCGTCCACCCCATCGGCACCACCTTCCGCAAGGGCCCCGACAACTCCCTGCACCCCGGCCGCCACGATGTGGGCGTGCCCTGGGCGATCGGCTCCCCCGCGGGCGGCCATGACGCGCTCCACCCGGAGCTGGGCACCTTCGAGGACTTCGACCACTTTGTCGCGGTCGCCAGCTCGCTGCGCCTGGAGGTCGCGCTCGACTTCGCGCTCCAGTGCTCCCCCGACCACCCCTGGGTGCGGGAGCACCCGGAGTGGTTCCGCCACCGCCCCGACGGCACCATCGCCTACGCCGAGAACCCGCCCAAGAAGTACCAGGACATCTATCCGATCTGCTTCGACCGGGACATGGACGGCCTGGTCAAGGAGACCGTGCGGCTGCTGCGGCACTGGATGGACCACGGGGTGCGGATCTTCCGGGTGGACAATCCGCACACCAAGCCGGTGGTCTTCTGGGAGGCGGTGCTCGCGGAGATCGCCCGTACCGACCCCGACGTCCTCTTCCTGGCCGAGGCGTTCACCCGTCCGGCGATGATGCGCACCCTGGCCACCGTCGGCTTCCACCAGTCGTACACCTACTTCACCTGGCGCAACACCAAGCAGGAGCTGACGGAGTATCTGACCGAGCTGGCCGGGGAGAGCGCCGCCGTCATGCGCCCCAACTTCTTCGTGAACACCCCCGACATCCTGCCCGCGCCGCTCCAGGGCGCCGGGCTGCCCGCGTTCGCCGCGCGGGCGGTGCTGGCGGCGACGCTGTCGCCGAGCTGGGGGATGTACGCCGGTTACGAGCTGGGCGAGAACACCCCGCTGCGGGAGGGCTCCGAGGAGTACGCGCGGTCCGAGAAGTACGAGCTGCGCCCCCGGGACTGGGCCGCCGCCGAGCGCCGGGGCCGTACGCTCACCCCGCTGATCACGGCGCTCAACCGGATCAGACGGCGCAACCCCGCCCTCCAGCAGCTCCGGAACATCGCCTTCCATCACACGGACAACGACAGCGTCCTCGCGTTCTCGAAACGCTCCGCCGGCAACACGGTCATCGTCGTGGTCAACCTGGACCCCCACCACACCCAGGAGGCCACGGTCTCGTTGGACATGCCGCGGCTCGGCCTCGCCTGGCACGAGCCGGCACCGGTGTGCGATCAGCTCACCGGGGAGTCCTACCACTGGGGCAGAGCCTTCTTTGTGCGCCTTGAGCCGGGCCGTACGCCCGCGCACATCGCGGTTCTGCGACCGTCCCCGCCGATCGGAGGGTCACCCACATCATGATCGTCAACAAGCCCGTCCACGACCTGTTCGAGGACACCCCGGCCAAGGACCGCGATCCGGACTGGTTCAAGCGGGCGGTGTTCTACGAGGTCCTGGTCAGATCGTTCCAGGACAGCAATGGCGACGGCGTCGGAGACCTCCGGGGTCTCACCGCCAAGCTCGACTATCTCCAGTGGCTCGGCATCGACTGTCTGTGGCTGCCGCCCTTCTTCAAGTCGCCGCTGCGGGACGGCGGTTACGACGTCTCCGACTACACCGCGGTGCTGCCCGAGTTCGGCGACCTCGCCGACTTCGTGGACTTCGTGGACGCGGCCCACCAGCGCGGTATGCGGGTCATCGTCGACTTCGTCATGAACCACACCAGCGATCAGCACGAGTGGTTCCAGCAGTCCCGCAGCGACCCCGAGGGCCCGTACGGCGACTACTACGTCTGGGCGGACAACGACAAGCAGTTCCAGGACGCGCGGATCATCTTCGTCGACACCGAGACCTCGAACTGGACCTTCGACCCGGTGCGCAAGCAGTACTACTGGCACCGCTTCTTCTCCCACCAGCCGGACCTCAACTACGAGAACCCGGCGGTCCAGGAGGAGATCATCTCGGCCCTGCGCTTCTGGCTGGACCTCGGCATCGACGGCTTCCGGCTGGACGCCGTGCCCTACCTCTACCAGGAGGAGGGCACCAACTGCGAGAACCTGCCCGCCACCCACTCCTTCCTCAAGCGGGTCCGCCGGGAGATCGACGCGCACTACCCCGACACCGTGCTGCTCGCCGAGGCCAACCAGTGGCCCGAGGACGTCGTCGACTACTTCGGCGCCTTCGAGGGCGGCGGCGACGAGTGCCACATGGCGTTCCACTTCCCCGTCATGCCCCGGATCTTCATGGCGGTGCGGCGCGAGTCCCGGCACCCCGTCTCGGAGATCCTGGCCAAGACCCCGGCGATCCCCCAGAACTGCCAGTGGGGCATCTTCCTGCGCAACCACGACGAGCTGACCCTGGAGATGGTCACCGACGAGGAGCGCGACTACATGTACGCGGAGTACGCCAAGGACCCGCGGATGCGGGCCAACATCGGCATCCGCAGACGGCTCGCGCCCCTCCTCGACAACGACCGCAACCAGATCGAGCTGTTCACCGCGCTGCTGCTGTCGCTGCCCGGCTCGCCGATCCTCTACTACGGCGACGAGATCGGGATGGGGGACAACATCTGGCTGGGCGACCGGGACGGCGTGCGCACCCCGATGCAGTGGACCCCGGACCGGAACGCGGGCTTCTCCTCCTGCGACCCCGGGCGGCTCTACCTCCCGGTGATCATGGACCCGGTCTACGGCTACCAGGTCGGCAATGTCGAGGCCGCGATGTCCAGCCCGTCCTCACTGCTGCACTGGACCCGGCGGATGATCGAGATCCGGAAGCAGAACCCGGCCTTCGGGCTCGGCTCGTACACCGAGCTGCCGTCCTCCAACCCCGCGGTGCTCGCCTTCACCCGGGAGCACGGGGACGACCTGGTGCTGTGCGTGCACAACTTCTCCCGGTTCGCGCAGCCCACCGAGCTGGATCTGCGGCAGTTCGCCGAACGGCACCCGGTCGAGCTGATCGGCGGGGTGCGCTTCCCCGCGATCGGGCAGTGGCCCTATCTGCTCACCCTCGCGGGCCACGGCTTCTACTGGTTCCGGCTCCGCAGGGACCCGGCCGCGGCCCTCGCCGCCCAGGCGTAGCCACCGGACCCCGGGGCCCGCGCGCCGCGGCCCCGGCTTCCGCTTCCCGAGCCCGGCACTCGGGGCCACCGGCTCCCGCGTGCCCGGCGCTCCCGGGCCCCGCGTGCCCAGCGCTCCGGGCCCCCGCCACCCGTCCGGGGCGGTTTCCGCCGCCCCGGACCGGGCACTCGCGCCGGGCACTCGGACCCCGCCCCCGCGCGCCGCCCGACAGTCAATGCCGCAATCCGGGACACTCTCCGCATTGGCGTATATACGGCGTTTGTATGGCGTCGGCCGGGAAAGGACGCGATCCATGTCGGAGACTGCCGCCGCCCGGACCCCCGTCGGCCTCCTCCCCGGCCTTCTCCCCTCCCTCGCCCCGCTGCTGCGCGCCTGGCTGCCGCGGCAGCGCTGGTTCGCCGGAAAGGGCCGGCCGGTCACCGGCTTCTCCCTCGTCAGCGCGGTCGAACTGCTGCCGCCGCGGGGCGGGAACGGACCCGGGCTGCTCCATCTGCTGGTCGGGGTGGACCAGCGCCCCGAGCCGCCCGCCGGGGACCCGCACGACTGCTACCAACTCCTCCTCGGCGTGTGCCCCGCCCTGCCGCCGCACCTCGCCCCCGCCCTCATCGGCCGCCCCCACGGCGGGCCGCTGGCCGGGCTCATGGTGTACGAGGGCCTGTACGACCCCCGACTCGCCGCGCTGCTCCTGGAGCGGCTGCGCACTCCCGGCCCGCTCGGCCCGCTGCGCTTCGCCAGTCCGGGCCCGCTGCCCCCGCTCCCCCGCGCCCTGACCGCGCGCCCGCTGGGCACCGAGCAGTCCAACTCCTCACTGGTGTACGGCGACACCTACATCCTCAAGTGCTTCCGCCGCGTCCAGCCGGGCCCCAACCCCGACCTGGAGCTGTCGCTCGCGCTGGCCCGCGCGGGCTGCGCCCGGGTCCCGGCACCGCTGGCCTGGTACGAGTCCACCGCCCCGCACCCGTACACACTGGGCGTGCTCCAGCCCTATCTGCGCGGCTCGCGGGACGGCTGGCGGCTCGCGCTGGAGGCGCTGGCGGCCGGGACCCCCTTCACCGAGGAGGCCCGCGCGCTGGGCCGGGTCACCGCCGAGGTGCACACCGCGCTCGCCGAGGAGCTGCCCACCGTGCGGCTGTGCGGCCCGCGCGCCGAACGGCTCGCGGCCGGGATGCACCGGCGGCTGGACGAGGCGGTCCGGCAGGTGCCCGCGCTGCTGCCGTACGCGCCCCGGCTGCGGGCGGCGTTCGACGCGATCGCCGCACCCGCCCACCGGGGGCTCGGCTGGCGGGCCCAGCGCATCCACGGCGATCTCCATCTGGGGCAGGCCCTGTACGGACCGGCGACGGAACCATCGGCCACCGGCGGAAGCGGCGACGGGAGCGCGGCGCGCACCCCGGCGCCGCCCCGGCCCGGCACCGGCCGCTGGTCCGTCATCGACTTCGAGGGCGAGCCCGCCCGCCCGCTGAGCGAACGCCGCCGCCCCCAGCCACCGGTCCGGGACATCGCCGGAATGCTGCGCTCCTTCGACTACGCGGCCCGCACCCACCGGCCGGGCAACCCCGTGTGGGCGGAGCGCTGCCGGGCCGCGTACTGCGAGGGCTACGCCCAGGCGTCGGGCGCCGACCCCCGGGCCGAGCCCGAGCTGCTGCGCGCCTACGAGACCGACAAGGCGGTGTACGAGGTCGTCTACGAGGCCCGGCACCGGCCCGACTGGCTGCCGGTGCCGATGGCGGCGATCGAACGTCTCGCCGCCGCGTCCGTCTGAACCGCCCGCGCCGCCCCGTACCCCCGCTGTTCCCCGTTCCGCGACATCCCCGAGGAGAGCCGTTCCGGTGACCGACCGCCCCCCGCCCCGCTCCCGTGGCCGCCGATCCTCCCGCGGACCGGACCCCCGCCCCGTCTCCGTTCCCGTCCCCGTTCCTCCGGAGCCACCGGCCGCACGGCCCGCGCCGCCGCTGGAACCCATGGACCGGGAACGGCTGCTGAGCGGCGTCCACCACGACCCGCACAGCCTGCTCGGCGCCCACCCGGTCCCCGGCGGGACGCTGGTACGCGCCCTGCGCCCGCACGCCCGCCGGGTGACCGTCCTCACCGGCGACGGAACCGGCGGCGAGACCGGCGGCAAGGCCGGTGACAGGGCCGGCGGCGGACGCACCGCGCTGCTCCCCGAGGGCGACGGGCTGTTCGCCGGGGTGCTGCCGCGGCTCGCCGAGGACGACCACCACCGGCTGCTCGTCACCTACGGCCCGGCAGGCGACCCGGAGCCGGGGGCGGAACGGGAGACGGAGTTCGAGACCCATGACCCGTACCGCTTCCTCCCCACCCTCGGCGACCTCGACCTCCATCTGATCCGCGAGGGCCGCCACGAGGAGCTGTGGCGGGCGCTCGGCGCCCACCCGATGACGCACCAGGGCGTCCCCGGCACCCGGTTCACCCTATGGGCCCCCAACGCGCGCGGGGTCCGGCTCACCGGCGACTTCTGCCACTGGGACACCACCGCCCACCCCCTGCGCTCGCTGGGCGCCTCGGGCGTGTGGGAGCTGTTCGTCCCGGGCGTCGGCGCGGGAACGCTCTACAAGTTCCAGGTCACCGGCCCCGACGGCACCGCCACGCTGCGCGCCGACCCGATGGCCCGGCGCACCGAGGTGCCCCCGGCCACCGCGTCCGTCGTGACCTCCTCGCGGTACCGCTGGCAGGACGCCGACTGGCTGGCCCGCCGGGGCGAGCGCCCCGTGCACGAGGCGCCCTTCTCGGTGTACGAGGTGCATCTGCCGTCCTGGCGCCCGGGGCTGAGCTACCGCCAGCTCGCCGAGCAGCTCCCGGCCTATGTGCGCGACCTCGGCTTCACCCATGTGGAGTTCATGCCGATCGCGGAGCACCCCTTCGGCGGCTCCTGGGGTTACCAGGTCACCGGCTTCTACGCGCCCACGGCCCGGATGGGCACTCCCGACGACTTCCGGTACCTCGTCGACGCCCTGCACCGGGAGGGCATCGGGGTGATCCTGGACTGGGTGCCCGCCCACTTCCCGCGCGACGCGTGGGCGCTCGCCGCCTTCGACGGCCGTCCGCTGTACGAGCCCGGCGACCCCTCCCGGGCCGACCACCCCGACTGGGGGACGCTGGAGTTCGACTACGGCCGGGCCGAGGTGCGGAACTTCCTGGTGGCCAACGCGGTCTACTGGTGCGAGGAGTTCCACATCGACGGGCTGCGGGTGGACGCCGTCGCCTCGATGCTCTATCTGGACTACTCGCGGGAGCACGGCGGCTGGACGCCCAACGAGCACGGCGGCCGGGAGAACCTGGACGCGGTGGCGTTCCTCCAGGAGATGAACGCCACCGTCTACCGGCGCTGCCCGGGGGTGGTGACGATCGCGGAGGAGTCCACCGCCTGGGACGGGGTCACCCGGGCCACCCACCATGTGGGCGCGGGCGGCTTCGGCGGCCTCGGCTTCGGGCTGAAGTGGAACATGGGCTGGATGCATGACTCCCTCGGCTACATGACGCACGAGCCGGTGCACCGCAAGTACCACCACCACGAGATGACCTTCTCCATGGTGTACGCGTACAGCGAGAACTACCTGCTGCCGATCTCGCACGACGAGGTGGTGCACGGGAAGCGCTCGCTGGTGGGGAAGATGCCGGGCGACTGGTGGCAGCGGCGCGCGGACCACCGGGCCTATCTGGGTTTCATGTGGGCCCACCCGGGAAAGCAGCTCCTCTTCATGGGGCAGGAGTTCGCGCAGGGCGCGGAGTGGTCCCAGGCGCACGGCCCGGACTGGTGGCTGCTCGACCCCTCGTACGCCGCCGAGCCCGACCACCGGGGGGTGCGGCTGCTGGTCCGCGAGCTGAACACCGTCTACCGCGCCACCCCGGCCCTGTGGGAGCGGGACTGCGTCCCGGAGGGGTTCGCCTGGGTGGACGGGGGCGCGGCCGACGACAACGTCTTCGCCTTCCTGCGATTCGCCGGGGACGGGGAGCCGCTGCTCGCGGTGAGCAACTTCTCCCCGGTGGTGCGGACCGGCTACCGGCTCGGCGTGCCGGACACGGCGTCGGGGCTGTGGACGGAGGTGCTGAACACGGACGCGGCGCGGTACGGGGGCAGCGCGGTGGGCAACCCGGACCAGCTCAAGGCGGAGCCGGAGCCCTCGCACGGCCGGGGGGCGTCGCTGGTGCTGACGCTGCCCCCGCTGGCGACGGTGTGGCTGCGGCCGGAGTGAGGCCCCGGGGCGGGCCGCTCAGCCGAGCCCGGCGGGCAGCGCGTCCCGGTGGACGACGCCCAGCCGCTGGGTGGCCCGCGTCAGCGCCACATAGAGATCGCTGGCGCCGAAGCGGGCGGGTTCGACCACGATCACGGTGTCGAACTCCAGACCCTTGGCCTCCCGGGGGTCGAGGAGCACCACGGGGCGGGTGAGGTCGACGGGGCCCGGTGGGGCGATCTCGCCCAGGGCGCCGTGGAGTTCGCGCGGGGCGATGACCGCGATCCGGCCCGGCGTCCAGTCCTGGCCCGCGCCCGCGCCGCCGGGCCCGCGGGCGGACTCCCGGGCGACGGCCTCACGGACCGCGCGGGCCGGGTCGCCGGTCCGCACCGTCCACGGCTCCACCCCTGTCGAACGCACCGAGCGCGGCGGCTCGAAACGGGGGTCGGCGGCCCGGCGGACGGCGGCGGCCCGCTCCATGATCTCGGCGGGGGTGCGGTAGTTGACCCCCAGCCGGACGAGCTGCCAGCGGTCGCCCGCGTACGGGCCGAGGATGCGCTCCCAGGAGCCGAGCCCGGCCGGGTCGCCGGTCTGCGCGGGGTCGCCCACCAGGGTCATGGAACGGCTGGGACAGCGGCGCATCAGCAGCCGCCAGGCCATCGCGGACAGCTCCTGCGCCTCGTCCACGATGATGTGCCCGAAGGCCCAGGTGCGGTCGGCGGCGGCGCGTTCGGCGGCGCTGCGGCGGTCGGCCTCCTCCTGGCGCTCCGCCATCCGCTCGGCGTCGATGACGTCGTGCGCGGCCAGGATCTCGGACTCCTCGCCCTCGAACTCGAAGCTCTCCGAGCCCTGGGAGAGGTCCAGCACACCCTGCGCGTAGGCGATCTCCTCCTGGCGGCGCGCCTCGGCCGCGGCCTGCTCGGCGCTGTCGTCCACCCCGAGGAGTTCGGCCGCCTCGTCGAGGAGGGGCACGTCGGCGGGGGTCCAGGGGCCGCCGTCGCGGCGGATCGGCGCGGCCTCGTGCTCGGGGAGCTGCCGCTCGGGCCCGGCGAGGAAGTCCGCGAGGAACTCCTCGGGGGTGAGGGACGGCCACAGCTCGTCGATGGCGGCGTGCACCGCGCCGCTGGTGGCGATCTCCTTGCCGAGCTGGGCGATGTCGTCGGGCCCGAGGAGGTTGGGCCCGCCGTAGGGGTCGGCGCCGAGCCGGTCGGCGAGCTGGGCGGTGAGCGCGTCGATGACGTGGAAGGCGAAGTGCGGGCGGGCGAGGTTGTGCGGCAGGCCGGTGGCCCTGGCCCGGTCCCGGGCCGCGTGCGCCATCTCGCGGTGCAGCCACAGCGGGCCGCAGGTGTCGTGGTCGATCTCCAGGGCGGGTTCCGGTACGGCGCTCTCGCCCTCGAAGTCGCGGTCGGGCAGGGCCTCGGGGAGCCGCTGCCGGTCGTGGACGGCGCGGGCGAGCACGTCGGCCATCGCGGCCCGGCCCTTGACCTCGGCCGCTGCGGGGGTGTCGGTGCCCGTGGCCCGGACGCCGGGGAACAGCTCGCCGACGGTGGCGAGCAGGACCCCGGTCTCACCCAGGGAGGGCAGCACCTCGCCGATGTAGCCGAGGAAGGCGGGGTTGGGGCCGACGATCAGCACGGCGCGCCGGGCCAGTTGCTCGCGGTGCTCGTAGAGGAGATAGGCGGCGCGGTGCAGGGCGACGGCGGTCTTGCCGGTGCCGGGGCCGCCCTCGACCACGAGGATGCCCTGGCGGGGCGCGCGGATGATGCGGTCCTGCTCGGCCTGGATGGTGCGGACGATGTCGGTCATCCGGCCGGTGCGGGCGGCGCCGAGCGCGGCCAGCAGCACGGCGTCGCCGCCGGGGTCCTCGTGTCCGGTGCGGGTGGCGTCGTCCAGGTCGAGGATCTCGTCGTGGAGCGCGGTGACGGTGCGGCCCTCGGTGCTGATGTGCCGCCGCCTGCGCAGCCCCATGGGTTCATGGCCGGTGGCGAGGTAGAAGGGCCGGGCCACGGGGGCGCGCCAGTCGACGAGGAGCGGGGTGCGCTCGGCGTCGTCCTCGCGGATGCCCGCGCGGCCGATGTGGTGGCGGGTGCCGTCGCGCAGATCGATCCGGCCGAAGCAGAGCCCGGAGCCGACGGCGTCGAGCGCGGCGAGGCGGTCGGTCCGCTCCGCCACGCCCACATCGCGTTCGACCCGGGCCTGATGGCCGGTGCCCTGGGGGCGGACCGCACGGGCGACATCGCGTTCGGCCTCGTTCCGGAGGGTGTCGAGACGGTCGTGGAGAAGGGAGACGTATTCCTGCTCCTCCCGCAATTCCTCCGTGGCCCGCAAGGGATCGGTTGACAATTCGACTCCTGCCGCGATAAGGTGAGATTGTTGGTTTCGCTATGCACTCTTACAGGCGCATTGGGAAACGTTTAATATACGCGGAGAAGTCCCCCGACCGTCAAGACGGCCGGGGTTTTTTCATGCCCGGGAGACCACCGGGACGGTCACCAGGCGGGCGCCGCCCCCGGCCGCCCCGCCCGCTCCCTGGCCACCGCCGCGACCCGGTCGAAGGTCTCCAACAGCAGGGCCCGGCGCCGCTCCTTGAAGTCCTGCGACGGCTCCAGGTCGTCTATGGACCGCTCCCACACCGCCATGAATGTCCGCTTCCACGCCTCGACCACGGCGGCCTTCGGCAGTTCGGCCCCGACATGCCCCTGAGCGGCGATCAGGTGCAGCAGCTCCAGATTGCAGGGGACGGCCGTGCCCCAGTACTCGTCCGGCTCCAGCCCCACAGGGTCACCGGCCATGGCCTCGGCCACCTCGGAGACCAACCGGGCGGTGACGACCGAGAGGTGGTCGGCGGCCGTATCGCTCTCGAAGTTCCCACTGCCCCAGGTTCCCACCGGGCCTCCTCAACTGGTCGTCGGCTGCTGCGTTCCGTCCGTGGCGACGTTGTACCAAGACGGACTGACATATGCCCGTGGCCGAACTCGTTCAGGCAAGCGGAGGACAGATGTACGACAGAGGATTTGTCTGAAGTGACGGGTGGGGTGAATGAGGCGGATGAGTCGCTGGTTCTGCCCGGGTCGCCGGGCCAACCGGGCACCCCGAGCGGCCGGAACGGGCCGAGCGCCGACCCGGTCCGTACAGCGGCACCGCGCGTCGCGGCCCGGGAACGACGATGCCGCGCCCGCCCTCCGCCATGGGGGAAAGTCTGCGGAGGGTGGGCGCGGCTTCTGCGCCGTGGTCACGGGTGCCGCAACGGAGCGGGCGCGTCGGCGCCGCGGATGCGGAGGGGGAAGCTCACCGCGTGGCCACGGGTCCCGAAGGACAGGGTCCAGGGGACGGAGGAGCAGAGGATCAGAGGGGCAGGGGGATCAGGGGATCAGGAGGTCTTCTCCAGGTCGGCGCCCTTGCGGGCCTCCGGGGCGCGCGCCGGCGACTCCTCGGCCTCCGGCGCCGGGGCCGGGCCGCCGTGCCCGTCGTCCAGCAGGGTCCGCTCGTCGAACGGAATCCGCCCGGCGAGCACCTCGCGGGCCCGGTCCCGGTCGATCTCCTTGGTCCAGACGCCGACGAGGACGGTGGCCACCGCGTTGCCCGCGAAGTTGGTCAGCGCCCGCGCCTCGCTCATGAAGCGGTCGATGCCGACGATCAGGCCCACGCCGTCGACCAGCTCGGGCTTGTGCGACTGGAGGCCGCCCGCCAGCGTGGCGAGACCGGCGCCGGTGACCCCGGCGGCACCCTTCGAAGCGATGATCATGAAGACGAGCAGCGAGATCTGCTCGGAGGCGCTGAGCGGGTCGCCGAGCGCGTTGGCGATGAAGAGCGAGGCCATCGTCAGATAGATCGCCGTGCCGTCGAGGTTGAACGAATAGCCGGTGGGGACGGTGATGCCGACCACGGGCTTGCTGACGCCCATGTGCTCCAGCTTCGCGATCAGCCGCGGCAGGGCCGACTCGGAGGAGGAGGTGGAGAGAATCAGCAGGAATTCCCGGCCCAGATACTTCAGCAGGGAGAGGAGATTCATTCCGGCGACCAGGCGCAGCAGTCCGCCGAGCACCACGAAGACGAAGAGCGCGCAGGTGACATAGAAACCGATCATGATCACGGCGAGCGACTTCAGCGCGTCGATCCCGGTCTCGCCGACCACCGCGGCGATCGCGCCGAACGCGCCGACCGGGGCGACCCACATGATCATTCCCAGGATGCGGAAGACCAGCCGCTGGATGTGCCCGATCCCGCGCAGGATCGGCTCGCCCGACGCGCCCATCGCCTGGAGCGCGAATCCGGCCATCAGCGCCACCACCAGGGTCTGGAGCACCTTGCCCTCGGTGAAGGCGGAGACCATGGTGGTCGGGATCATGCCGAGCAGGAAGTCCGCCGTGGACTCACCGCCCGCGTTGGCGGCGGCCTTGTCGCTCGCCTCCTTCGTGGCCTCGGTGATCTGGAGACCGGAGCCCGGCTCGATCAGATTGCCGACGAGCAGACCGATGGCGAGCGCCACGGTCGACATGGCCAGAAAGTAGCCCAGCGCCAGCCCGCCGACCGCGCCCACCTTGGCGGCCTTCCGCACCGAACCGATACCCAGCACGATGGTGCAGAAGATGACCGGGGAGATCATCATCTTGATGAGGTTCACGAACCCCGTGCCAATGGGCTTCAGCTCCACCGCGACTCCGGGCGCCACGAAGCCCACTGTGATACCGAGCACCACCGCCGCGATCACGGCGATGTACAGGTAGTGCGTACGGTCCCTTCTGCCTGCCTCAGCAGCCACGGGGTTCCTCCTCGAAACGTTCCACAACACAGTCCGGGCGTCGGCCCGGATTTCCGTGACTATCCACCACCCTGTGACCCCGGTCACCCTTGCGTACGTTTCGTTCATACGAATTCCTGAAGGCAGACTTGAGCCATGCGCACACCCCGACCCCGCAGCCTGGCGGGACAGCTCTTCGCGATGCAGGTCGTCCTGGTCACCGCGATCGTGTCGGGGTGCGCCTATTTCACCTACGCCACCGACCGCTCCCAGGCGGAGGAGACCGCGCGGCTCCAGTCGACGGCCACCGCGACCGCCGTGGCCCGCTCCCCCTCCGTGGTGGACGCCGCGCTCACCGCGGACCCCAGCGCCCGGCTCCAGCCCTATACGGAGGGGCTGCGCCGGGCGGCGGGCGTCAACTTCATCGTGGTGATGTCCCCGGACGGCACCCGCTGGACCCACCCGGAGCCCGAGGAGATCGGCCGGAAGTACCTCGGCCACATCGACCGGGCGCGGACCGGGAGGACCCAGAGCGAGAAGCACCTCGGGGTGCTCGGCCCCTCGGTCCGCACCGTCGTCCCCGTGCACTCGGCCGACGGCCGGATCGTCGCCCTGGTCAGCGCCGGGATCACCATCGGGGAGATCAGTGAGCAAGCCCGCAAACAGCTCACCGCGCTGCTGCTGTTCTCCGGGGCGGCCCTCGTCGTGGGCGGAGTCGGCACCTATGTCATCAACGCCCGGCTGCGCCGGCACACCAAGGGCATGAACGCGAGCGAGCTGAGCCGGATGCACGACTACCACGAGGCAGCGCTGCACGCGGTGCGCGAGGGGCTGCTGATGCTGGACGGGCGGCGCAGGATCGCCCTCGTCAACGACGCCGCGCGGGAGCTGCTGGGCCTCGGCGAGAACGCGGTGGGGCGGCCCGTGGCCGGGCTGGGGCTGCCGCCCGCGCTCACCGGGGCGCTGCTCGCGTCCGAGCCCCGGGTGGACGAGGTCCATCTCACCGCGGACCGGGTCGTCGTCGTGAACACCAGCCCCGTCGTCGGCGGGGAGCAGCGCGGCACGGTGGTGACCCTGCGGGACCACACCGAACTCCAGGCCCTCCTCGGGGAGCTGGACTCGGAACGGGGGTTCAGCCAGGCGCTGCGCTCCCAGGCGCACGAGGCGGCGAACCGGCTGCACACCGTGGTCTCCCTGATCGAGCTGGGCCGGGTGCCCGAGGCCGTCGACTTCGCCACGGCCGAGCTGGAGCTGGCGCAGGAGCTGACCGACCGGGTCGTCGGCTCGGTGGGCGAGCCGGTCCTCGCCGCGCTGCTGCTCGGGAAGGCGGCGCAGGCCAACGAGCACGGGGTGGAGCTGGTGCTCGCCGAGGACAGCAGGATCGACGACGGGGTGCTGCCGCCGTCGCTGCCCTCGCGCGACCTCGTGACCATCCTCGGCAACCTCGTCGACAACGCGGTGGACGCCGCGTCGTCCCCGCCGCCGGAGGACGGCGCGGACCGGCCCGCGCGCCCGCGGGTCACCGTGACCGCACGGGCCGACACCGACGCCGACGAGCTGCTGATACGGGTGTACGACACGGGCGCGGGCATCGACCCGGCCCGCGCCGACGAGGTCTTCCGCCGGGGCTGGTCCACACACGGCTCGCACCGGGGCCTCGGACTGGCGCTGGTCCGGCAGGCGGTGCACCGGGGCGGCGGCACGGTGGTCCTGGCCGAGGGGCCCGACGGCGGCGCGGAGTTCACCGTGCGGCTGCCGCTGCGGACGGAGGTCACCGCGTGAGCACGGGTACGGGGACGGGTACGGGCATGGACACGATTCAGGTCCTCGTGGTGGAGGACGACCCGGTCGCGGCGGACGCGCACGCGCTGTACGTCGGCCGGGTGCCCGGCTTCACCGTCGCCGGGGTCGCGCACTCCCGCGCGGGGGCGGTGCGGATGCTGGAGCGGACCCGGGTGGATCTGCTGCTGCTGGACCTGTACCTCCCGGACGGCCACGGCCTCCAGCTCGTACGCTCACTGCGGGCCGCCGGGCACCTGGCGGATGTCATCGCCGTGACCTCGGCGCGGGATCTCGCCGTGGTGCGGGAGGGGGTGTCGCTCGGTGTGGTGCAGTACGTGCTGAAACCCTTCACCTTCGCGACACTGCGGGACCGACTGGGCCGGTACGCGGAGTTCCGCGCGGCGGTCGGCGAGGCCAGCGGCCAGGACGAGGTCGACCGCGCCCTGGCCGCCCTGCGCGCCCCCCAGGGCGGCGCCCTCCCCAAGGGCCTCAGCGGCCCCACCCTCGAATCGGTGACCCGCACCCTCCGGGAGGCGCCCACGGGGCTCACCGCGGCGGAGGCGGGGGCGGCGGTCGGTATCTCGCGGATCACGGCGCGGCGGTATCTGGAGCACCTCGTCATGGAGGGGCGGGCGGGGCGGAGTCCGCAGTATGGGCAGATCGGGCGGCCGGAGTTGCAGTATCGGTGGCTGCCGAAGAAATGACGGGGGCTGAACATTCAGCCTCGTGGGGGTGCCCCCTCTGGGGGAGATTGGCCCGCGCACAATCAAGCCCCTCCGGCGATTGAGGAGCGGGGGTTCGGGGGCTGGCCCCCGACGACGGGGCCGTGCGGGGGTCCGTCCGCTTACGCGTCGGGCTTTGCGTTGGACGCGGGGTCCGTCCTCAAGCGCCGGACGGGCTTGATTTTGCTCGGGTCGACCGTGTGGTGCGGGGGTGGGGGCCTCCGGGCTCGACTCCTCAGGGCCGGCAGACCGGACGTCCGATGTCCAGAGGCGGGTCAACGTCCGCCGGTCCCTTCCGGGGACGACCCTGCACCCCCCACCACGGGCAGACGGCCCACCCGGGTGCGGGACGGCCGGTCGTTCCCGACCGCATGTCTGCATGAGCACATGTACGGGACTCATAGCCTTGTAACGCCCTGTCAGGCGGTGGAATGGGGGTCACTGTGGCGACATACTTCGTCGGCTCGCGCGCGAGCAATCTGGCCAAGGCACAGGTACGTGAATACCTGCGCCCCCTGCGCGAACGGTTCCCCGAGATCACCTTTACTCATCGGGTGATCCTGGAGGGGGGAGACCGGGACCGCACATCGACGCTGTCCGCCGTGTCCGCCGTCAACGGAGGATCGGCGTTCAGCAGCGCGCAGGAAGCCGCGCTCTCCCGGGGCGACGTCGACGTCGTCGTCCACTCGCTGAAAGACCTCCCCACAGCGAACCCCGCCGGTCTCGTGTTGCTGCCCCCGCCCGGACGCGAGGACGTACGCGACGCACTGTGCGGGTCCACTCTCGCGGGCCTCCGGAAGGGGGCCCGGGTCGGCACGGGCGCCCCGCGCCGTGTCGCACAGCTCCTCGCGGTGCGCCCCGATCTCGTTGTGGTCCCGATCCGGGGCAACGTCCCACCCCGCCTCAAGAAGATCGAGACCATGGGGCTCGACGCGGTGGTCCTCGCGGTGGCCGGTCTCCGTCGGCTGGGGCTGGACGACGCGATCGGGGACGTGCTGCCGCTCGATCTGTTCCCACCGAGCCCCGGACAGGGCGCGCTGGGGATTCAGGTCCGCACGGACGATCACTCGGCCCCCTTGCGGGACCTTCTGTCCACGGTCGGGGACGCGTCCGCCGACGCCGCGGTGCGGGCCGAGCGCGCGCTGCTCGCCGAGCTGCACGGCGGGTGCAGCGTGCCCGTGGGCGCGTACGCCGAGCCCCTGCCGAACGGGGAACTCTCCCTCGCGGGCCAGGTCACATCGCTGGACGGACGCGAACGGGTGGCAGGGACGCTGACCGGCCCGGCGACGGAGCCGGAAAAGCTCGGCGCGTCCCTGGCCGCACTCCTCATCGACCGGGGCGCGCACGCGATCCTTGACAGAGTCCGTTCTACTCACGGGTCCAGGCACTATCCGGCGGATCACGCCTCGGGGTCGAGGGCCAGGAGGTCGTAGAGGTAGGGGCGGTCGTCTTTAAAGCTGCGCCAGACGGTGGCCGGCGGTTCGGGTTCGCCTGCATGCCTAGGTGAAGGAATCGAGTGCCGTCATGCCTTCGGCACTGTAGGGAACGAGGCTGCTCGTGGCTAAGGAGTTCTGGGCCCAACCAGATGCTGGAGGCATCGATTCGTCGGACAATACCTAGCTAGGCGACCCGGCGGGCGATGTCGAGCGCCGCATACGTCAGGCTCGCGGATGCCCCCGCCCGTTTCAGCATGGTGAACAGCTCGACCAGCAGCCGTACGTCCCGCTGTCCGGTGTCCGGGTCCACGTGGGTGAGGGTCAGGTACTCGCCCGACACGGAGAAAGGGAACAACGGTACCCGGGTCTGTGTCCGCAGGGTGGTGAGCACATCCGAGGTGAACTGCGCGGGCTCCAGCAAGACCATGTCCGCTCCGTCCGCTTCCATCTGCAAGGCCGTGTCGACGAACTGATCGGCCCGACCAGGGTTGATCTGAAATTCTCGGTCGAGCCCCGCTTTCGGGGTGGCCCCATCGTTTCGCGGAACGCGCCGTACAGGCTGGACCAGAAGATGACGTGGGGCATGATGCCGCCCCCTTCATGTCCGGTCTCGTCCAGCGCTTTGCGCGCGGCCCTCACGGTGCCAAGGACCATCGACGCGGGACCGACGATGTCCGCCCCTGCTTCCGCGTGGGCGAGCGCCTGCGCAGCGGTCGCCCACACAGTCGCTTTGATGTCGGGGCGTCCGCGCCGGTCTGTGAGATAGCAGAGCCCATCGGGTGTGTACGAGCACAGGCATGTTTCTGTCATGACCGCGAGGGCAGGCTCGGTGTCTTTGCACGCGTGGATGGCACGGGACATCAAAGAGTCCTCTGCCAAGGCGACTTCTCCGAGAGTGTCCCTCTCAGTGGATTCCGCGAACAGCTTCACCGAACGGATGCCGAGCCGCGCGGCCTCGCGGACCACAGCGGGAATCTCTGCGACGGTCACTGTCGGCATGGGCCGGTCGGCGGGCTCCACAGTAACCAACAGCACCATACCCAGATCGGCAGGTGAGAGGGTCTGTGATTCCAACAGGTGCCGGACGGCACGGCGGGTGCGTAACGGGCTGGTCGCCCTGACCGGTGACTGAACGTGTGATGACTCGACACGGCTCATGGTGCATCCCTTCGGCCATGCGGCCCTGGAGGCTCCCATCGGGTCTGATGGCTGCCCGGGGCCACTGGTGTGCTGTTTCTGGACTGTCCTACGCGGCTCGCGAACCGTTGCCGCGTCAACGGAGTGTGCTGGTCTCACCCGAGGCGGCGGCGTGAGGGTAGTCACGCCCCAGCTCCGCCCACGCGGTCGCGTAGAAGCGCTCCCGCTGTTCCAGCGTGAGCCCCCGCGTCTCCGGCGCGGTGAAGATCGCGCGAGCTGTGGCACTGCTGGGCCCTGTCCAAGGACGTGTCCACGGCGACACGGGGACAGGTTCGGGGACGGGCACGACAGGGGCGGTGGGTGGTGCAGTGGTGCGGTGGCGCCCCCGGGCCGGGAGTAAGAGACGCAGTACCCGCGTGAGGGCACAGGCGATACGATCGCGCATGTCGTTCAGCTCCTTGAAGCTGATCGGCGGAAGCCCCGATGGACCGGTCGCAACGGTCTGTCGGGGCGCTTTGCTGTCGGTACAGGGGAGTGCCCGCCCCTGCCGGGGCCCGCCGCGGGGGAAATGGATGCGGACGACCCGGCAGGGGCGGAGTCTCTAGACGGGGAGCCGGAGCCCTTCCAGTTCCCTCGCGATCCCCGAGGCGAACGTCCCTAAGGCGATGGCCCACAGAGAGATCATCACCAGTGCGCTCACCAAGGAGCGCTTGGACTTCCGAGGTCGCACGGAATGCCTTTCCTGTCTGGCAGGGTGGTTTTCGTGTTCTCCACCCCCTCCATGAAATAACTCATCGTGAACGTGCGGTAGTTGACTGCTGTTGACTACTCTGGAGCCAGCCAGCAGTCAACGGGAGTCAACTGAGGTGTTCATGCTCGTCAGATTCGCAGACGCAGTACGGAATGCAATGGCCAACCGGGGACTCAGCATGCGGGCGACCGCCAAGGAAGCACATTTTGATGTGGCCTACCTGTCCAGAGTGCTCAATGGAAGACAAGATCCGTCAGCGACTCTCGCACTGGCTCTCGACTCCGTCCTGGGCACTGACGGAGCGCTGGCCTCACTTCTGGAACAGGAGTCCGAAGAACGCGCCAGCGACGCCGCTGAACACATCCGAACTTCGTTGGCCCCGCTGCTGCACCATGACCGTGAATTCGGTGCCGATCATGTGGTTGACGCGGCTGTGCAGGTATGGAAGTCGGCCGTACGGGACATGCCCATGGACGACCGGTCCTACGTCGCGGCAACGGCTGAAGCCGCTGAAGTCGCCGGATGGCTGCTGCATGAAGCATGCCGCCCCGATGCCGCGCGTGCCGCGCTCCTGGAGGCGCTGATGCTGGCTCAGACGGCCAGGGATCAAGGCATGGAGCACTTCTGTCTCGACCTGCTGGCCATGGCCGCTGTGACAGCCGAGCGGCCCGGAGAAGCCATGGCGCTCGCCGACCGGCTGCTCACAGTGCCCCGCGTCCCTCATCGAGTGGCGCTCATGGCCAGGGTGAGGCAAGCACGGGCCCTGGCCATCACAGGCGATCTCACACGTGCCTCCGCAGTCATGGAGCGTGCAAACGGAGCACTTCAGGATTCCGGATCCGATCGTGACCCTA
The DNA here is from genome assembly GCF_005519465.1 of Streptomyces clavuligerus. NCBI lineage: Bacteria > Bacillati > Actinomycetota > Actinomycetes > Kitasatosporales > Streptomycetaceae > Streptomyces > Streptomyces clavuligerus. Next base: position 1,739,311 of record NZ_CP027858.1, read on the forward strand.
TGTGGACATGGTGGATCGACGAAGCTGAGATCGCGGTGCACCAGGGCATGCTGCTGGTTGACGCCGGAGACGCCCCCGCCGCCTTGCCGCACCTTCAGTCAGGACTGGACCGCTCGCTGCACAGCAGCCCGAGAAACAGTCGCCGGAAGAGCTACGCATCCGTACTGGCGGAGGCAGCCGCGCTGGCGGGGGCGTGGCGGGATACTGAGTCGATCATCGTTGACCACCTCGGCCCGCTACCGTACGTGACAACTACACGCACACAGCTTCGTATCCGCCGGATGCTGCGTGTTATCGACCGCGACGGCCCCTCTTGGCTCAAGGACACCGCGCACAGCCTTCTCCCCCAGTAGCCACACGCCACGCAGCGGCCCCGCTCACCTCGGCCAGAGGAAGCGGGGGCCACCTGCCGGTGTCACGCCGCCGGGTCCTCCTCCAGCGGCGGCAGCCTGACGACGGACGGGGTCGCCATCCCGTTCTCCTCCAGGGCGATCTCGTCCAGTTCGACGCTGCGGACAAGGACACCGGGAAGGTCCTGGAAACGGGCGAGGGCGTCGGCGATGGCCCCCGTCAGGGTCTCGGCCTCGAACGAGCAGGTGAACCGGGAATCGCCGGGGCCTTCCTCCAGGTGGATGCGGCCGTCATGGAAGCCGGCCAACTCCACCAGCCTGTCGTCCTGCTCTTCGGTGAGAGCGTTCTGAAGAACCAGGCTGAAGTACCAGTTACGCACAGTTCCGATGCCTCCGAGTGAATCGATCGATGTCCCGAGCCTCTTCACTCGGAGTCCTACGGGACAGCGAAGGGATAAGCGGTCGAACGGCCGACGACCCCTCGAACGGGCGAAGCCCATGCGCGAGAGGCCCCGGCCCCGGTCGACCGGCACGGGGGATTGACCCCCCGCGAGACCGCGACCTACGGTCGCACCGCAGACCGGCCCCCCAAGGGCCGGACTCCGAGGAGGTCGTGCCCGTGCGAACCATCCCACCGCTCCGCCTCGCCCTCACCCTCGTCCTCGCCGCCACCGCCGGTACGCTCACCGCCTGCGGCGACGGCTCCGGCTCCGATCCGGATACGGTCAAGGTCGTCTACAACCGCTCCACGGACAACACGATCCGCTTCAAGGACGAGCATCTCGCCGAGGTGAAGCGGCAGTTCGAGAAGGCGAACCCTGGCAAGAAGGTCGAACTCGTCCCGGTGCAGGCGCCGGACAACGACTACGCCACCAAGGCGCAGCAGATGATGCGCTCCGCCAGTACCGCGCCGGACCTGATCTATGAGGACACCTTCCGGATCAACTCCGATATCAAGGCCGGGTATCTGAGACCGCTGGACGAGTATCTGACGGGGTGGAAGGAGTGGGACCGCTTCCTGCCGTCCGCGAGGAACGCCGCCCGGGCCGAGGACGGGAAGACCTACGGCGTCCCGGACGGCACCGACACCCGTGGGCTCTGGTACAACAAGGCGCTGTTCGCGCGGGCCGGGCTGCCCGCCGACTGGCGGCCCCGGAGCTGGGACGAGGTGCTGGACGCGGCCCGCGCGGTCAAGCGGAAGGTGCCGGGGGTCATCCCGTTCAACATGTACACCGGGAAGGCCCCCGGTGAGGCCGCCGTGATGCAGGGGTTCGAGATGCTGCTCTACGGCACCGGGGCCGATCCGCTCTACGACCCCGGTGAGCGGAAGTGGGTGACGGGAGGTCAGGGCTTCACGGACGCACTGGAGTTCGTGCGGACCGTGTTCCGGGAGAAGCTGGGGCCCGATGTCTCAGACGCGCTCGATCCGAATGTGAACACCCGGGTGGCGACGGAGTGGCTGCCCGAGGGGAAGCTCGCCATCGCGCTCGACGGCTCCTGGATGGGGCAGAACTGGGTCAACAAGGGCCCCCGGGAGTGGCCCGGCTGGGGCGAGGAGCTGGGGCGGGCCGCCATGCCCACACAGCACGGGCAGTCCCCCGGCACGGTCTCCCTCTCCGGCGGCTGGGCCTGGTCGGTCCCGGCGAGGGCGAGCAATCCCGAGCTGGCCTTCGCGTTCGTCAAGGCGCTCCAGACGCCTGCCAACGCCACCCGCTGGTGCGTGGTCGCCGCGCAGATCGCCGTACGGGAGGACGTCGCGGCGGACCGCGCCTATCTGACCTCGATGCCGGGGGTGGACTTCTTCACCTCCCTGGTGAGGTACACCCACTACCGGCCCGCGCTCCCCGTCTATCCGCAGGTCTCGTCCGCGATCGGGGAGGCCATGGAGCAGGTGACGACCGGTGACGCCACGGCGGAGCGGGCGGCGCGCGCCTATGACGAACAGCTCGGGACGATCACCGACGGCGCGGTCGTCAGCGGACGGGGATGAGCGCGACGGGAGGACGGTGGCGCTGGGCCCCGATCGCCCCCGCCACCGTGCTGATGCTGCTCTTCCTCGGCGGGCCGATCGGGTACTGCGTCTGGATCGCCTTCACGGACACCCAGTTGACGGGTGCGGCGGGCGCCGACTTCGTCGGGTTCGAGAACTTCCGCCGGGCCTTCGCCGACGACGCGTTCCGCAACGCGGTGTGGCTCACCCTGGTGTTCACGGTGGTCTCGGCGGTGCTGGGGCAGAACACCCTCGGGCTGCTGCTCGCCGGTCTGATGCGCGGGGCGTCCCGCCCGGTGCGGAGCGTCACGGGATCGCTGGTCATCGCCGCCTGGGTGCTGCCGGAGATCGTGGCGGCGTTTCTGCTGTACGCGTTCTTCCGCCGGGAGGGCACGCTCAACGCCCTGCTGGAGTGGCTGGGTCTGCCCGCGCAGAACTGGCTCTTCACCCTGCCGATCCTCGCGGTGTCCCTCGCGAACGTCTGGCGCGGCACGGCGTTCTCGATGCTGATCTACTCCGCGGCGCTCGCGGAGATCCCCCGGGACGTGGTCGAGGCGGCCGAGGTCGACGGAGCGCGCGGGGCGCGCCGGCTCTGGTACGTCACCCTGCCGATGATCCGCCGCTCCATCGGCACCAATCTGATGCTGAACACCCTGTCCACGCTCTCCGTCTTCGGGCTGATCTGGGCGATGACCCGGGGCGGACCGGGCAGCCGGAGCCAGACCCTCCCGGTGTACATGTACGACCAGGCCCTGGTGAAGAGCCTCATCGGCTATGGCACGGCGGTGGCGCTGCTGCTGTTGGTGGTGGGGGCGCTGTTCTCGGTGGTGTATCTGCGGCTGATGAGGGTGGAGCTGTGAGGACGCGACAGAAGCGGGCGCGCCGGGAGCGGGGACGGCGGGAACGGGGACGGCGGGAACGGGGACGGCGGCTCGCCGCGGACGCCGCGCTGCTGCTGCTCGCGACCGCCTTCGCGCTGCCGCTGGTCTGGCTGCTGCTGGCGTCGCTCGACCCGGGGGCGGATCTGCGGGTCCGGGCGCCGTCCACGCTCACCGGGGAGAACTTCCGCGCGGTGCTCACCGACGAGATCGCGTTCACCCCGATGCTCAACAGTCTGCTGCTGTGCGGCGGGGCGACCGCCGTGACGGTGGTGTGCGCGGCGCTGGCCGCGTATCCGCTCTCCCGCCACCGTGCGCGCTGGGCCCGACCGTATCTGCTGACCGTCCTGTTCACGACGTGTCTGCCGATCACGGCGGTGATGGTCCCCGTCTACGCGCTCTTCGTCCGGGTGGAGCTGATCGACACCCGGTACGGGACGGCCCTGTTCATGGCGGCGTCCCAGCTTCCGTTCGCGCTGTGGCTGACGAAGAACTTCATGGACGCGGTCCCGCTGGTCCTGGAGGAGGCCGCGTGGACGGACGGGGCCTCGGGGGCGCGGACGCTGACCCGGGTGGTGCTGCCGCTGATGGGCCCGGGGCTGACGGTAGTGACCGTCTATACGTTCATCCAGCTCTGGGGGAACTTCTTCGTCCCGTTCATGCTGATCCTGACGCCCGAGCGGCTGCCCGCCTCCGTCTCCGTCTACACCTTCTTCGGCAATTACGGCTCGGTGGTCTACGGGCAGCTCGCGGCGTTCTCGATCCTCTACTCGCTGCCGGTGCTGCTGCTGTACGTGCTGATCGCGCGCAGGCTCGGCGGCGGCTTCGCGCTGGGCGGCGCGGTCAAGGGCTGACCGCACCGCCCGCCCGGCCCCAGGGGGCTCAGAAGACGAATTCCGCCTCGTACATCCGGTCCTCCGGCACGGTCTTCAGCCGGGTGACGGCGTCGGCCAGCGGGACCATCTCGACCTCGGTGCCGCGCAGCGCGGTCATCCTCCCGTAGTCGCCCCGGTGCACCGCCTCCACGGCGTGCCAGCCAAAACGGGTGGCCAGGACGCGGTCGTACGCGGTGGGGACGCCGCCGCGCTGGACATGGCCGAGGATGACCGGCTTGGCCTCCTTGCCGAGGCGGCGCTCCAGCTCGGTCGCGAGCCGGTTGCCGATGCCCTGGAAGCGCTCGTGGCCGAACTGGTCGATCGCGCCCTTGGCGTACTCCATCGAGCCCTCGGCCGGGTGGGCGCCCTCGGCGACGCAGATCACGGCGAACTTCTTGCCGCGGGCGAAGCGCTCCTCGACCATCTTGACCAGGTCGTCGACCTCGAAGGGGCGCTCCGGCAGACAGATGCCGTGGGCGCCGCCCGCCATCCCGGACTCCAGGGCGATCCAGCCCGCGTGCCGCCCCATGACCTCGACGACCATCACCCGCTGGTGGGACTCGGCGGTGGTCTTCAGCCGGTCGATGGCCTCGGTGGCGACCGTGACGGCGGTGTCGAAGCCGAAGGTGCGGTCGGTGGCGGAGATGTCGTTGTCGATCGTCTTCGGCACGCCGACCACGGGCATCCCGGCGTCGGCGAGCATCCGGGAGGCGGTGAGGGTGCCCTCGCCGCCGATGGGGATCAGGGCGTCGATGCCGTAGCGGCGCTGGAGCTCGCCGCAGTTCTCGGCGGCCTCGCGCAGCCGGCTGCGCTCCAGCCGGGCGGAGCCGAGGATGGTGCCGCCGCGGGCGAGGATGCCGCTGACCGCGTTGAGGTCGAGGGGGCGGTAGTGGCCGTCGAGCAGCCCCTTGAAGCCGTCCTCGAAGCCGATCACCTCGTCGCCGTATCCGGTTATCGCCCGGTGCACGACCGACCGGATCACTGCGTTCAGGCCGGGGCAGTCGCCTCCGGCGGTGAGTACTCCGATACGCATCGCGCTCTGTCTCCTGCTCGGTCGGTGGGACGCGTGTGCCCGGGGTCAATTGTTCCATGTGCCCTGTGGCGCTGCTTTCGCGGTGCCGTACACCGAAGGGAGCAGGGCTCAGCCGCTGGTGGGCGGGGTCCCGCGGCCCCGGGGAAGGGCCGGGAGGCCCGGAAGGCGCTTTATCCAGCGCGAGGGGTATTGTCAAGAGGGAATGGCCGCCCTCCAGCGGTTTTTTTGTACGAACTTTTGTACGTGGCCATCGAGAATCGGCCGCCTCAGAGCAGACTTCAGAGCAGGACGGGAGAGCACGCGTGACGCGCAGCGTGTACGTGACCGGGATCGACCGCGGAGACGGGCGGCAGGTCGTCGAGCTGGGGGTCATGGAACTCCTCACCCGCCAGGTGGACCGGGTGGGCGTCTTCCGGCCACTGGTGCACGACGGACCCGACCGCCTGTTCGAGCTGCTGCGGGCCCGGTACCGGCTCACCCAGGACCCGGCCACCGTGTACGGGATGGACTACCAGGACGCCGCCGCGCTCCAGGCCGAGAAGGGCACCGACGAGCTGGTCTCCCGGCTCGTCGACCGCTTCCACGCGGTGGCCCGCCAGTACGAGGTGGTCCTCGTCCTGGGCACCGACTTCGTCGGCACCCAGCTCCCGGACGAGCTGGCCCTCAACGCCCGGCTGGCCAACGAGTTCGGCGCCTCCGTGATCCCCGTGGTCGGCGGCAAGGGACAGCCCGCCGAGTCCGTGCGCGCCGAGGCCCGCAACGCCCACCGCGCCTACGAGGCCCTGGGTGCCAAGGTGCTCGCCCTGGTGGTCAACCGGGTCGCCCCCGAGGAGCGCGCGGACATCGCCGAGCGGCTCGGGGCCCGGCTCCCCGTCCCCTGCTACGTCCTGCCCGACGAGCCCGCGCTCGCCGCCCCCACCGTCGCGCAGATCATGCACGCCCTCGGCGCCACCGTGCTGCTCGGCGACGACTCGGGCCTCGCCCGGGACGCCCTCGACTTCGTCTTCGGCGGCGCGATGCTGCCGAAGTTCCTCACCGCCCTCACCCCGGGCTGTCTGGTGATCACCCCCGGCGACCGCGCCGACCTGGTCGTGGGCGCGCTCGCCGCGCACTCCGCGGGCACCCCGCCGATCGCCGGTCTGCTGCTCACCCTGGACGAGCGGCCCAGCGACGAGATCCTGGCGCTGGCCGCCCGGCTCGCGCCCGGCACCCCGGTGCTGTCCGTCCCGTCCAACAGCTTCCCCACCGCGGCGGAGCTGTTCGGCCTGGAGGGCAAGCTCAACGCGTCGACCCCGCGCAAGGCCGAGACCGCCCTCGGGCTCTTCGAGCGCCATGTCGACACGGGTGAGCTGCTGGCCCGGCTCTCGGTCGTCCGCAGCGGCCATGTCACCCCGATGATGTTCGAGCACGAGCTGCTGGAGCAGGCCCGCGCCGACCGCCGCCGGGTCGTCCTGCCCGAGGGCACCGAGGAGCGGGTGCTGTGGGCCACCGATGTCCTGGTCCGCCGGGACGTCTGCGACCTCACCCTCCTCGGCGACACCGACCAGATCCGCAAGAAGGCCGCCGACCTCGGCATCGACCTCACCGGCGTCCAGCTCGTCGACCCGAACACCTCCGAGCTGCGCCAGGGCTTCGCCGAGCGGTACGCGCAGCTCCGCGCGCACAAGGGCGTCACCGAGGAGCTGGCGTACGACGTCGTGGCCGATGTGAACTACTTCGGCACCCTGATGGTCGAGGAGGGCCTGGCCGACGGCATGGTCTCCGGGTCCGTGCACTCCACCGCCGCGACCATCCGCCCCGCCTTCGAGATCATCAAGACCCGCCCCGGCGCCTCGATCGTCTCCTCGGTCTTCTTCATGTGCCTCGCCGACAAGGTCCTCGTGTACGGCGACTGCGCGGTCAACCCGGACCCGAACGCGGCCCAGCTCGCCGACATCGCCGTCCAGTCGGCGGCCACCGCGGCCCGGTTCGGCGTGGACCCCCGGATCGCGATGCTCTCGTACTCCACCGGCACCTCCGGCTCCGGCGCGGACGTCGAGAAGGTGCGGGAGGCGACCGAGCTGGTCCGGCAGACCCGGCCCGAGCTGCGGATCGAGGGCCCGATCCAGTACGACGCCGCCGTGGAGCCCTCCGTGGCCGCCACCAAGCTGCCCGACTCCGAGGTCGCGGGCCGGGCCACCGTGCTGATCTTCCCCGACCTCAACACCGGCAACAACACCTACAAGGCCGTACAGCGCTCGGCGGGCGCCGTGGCGGTCGGCCCCGTCCTCCAGGGCCTGCGCAAGCCGGTGAACGACCTCTCCCGCGGCGCGCTGGTGAGCGACATCGTCAACACCGTCGCGATCACCGCCATCCAGGCGCAGCCCGAGCGCCCCGCCTCCGTCTGACCCCTGCCCTCCCGTCCCGGCCCGAAAGACACGAAGACCTCCCCATGACAACCACGACAGCCACCCGAGTCCTCGTCCTCAACTCCGGCTCCTCGTCGGTCAAGTACCAGCTCCTCGACATGCGCGACGACTCCCGGCTCGCCGTCGGCCTGGTCGAGCGGATCGGCGAGGAGACCTCCCGGCTGGTCCACACCCCGCTGAACCGCGAGGGCGCCGAGCAGCGCGAGCGCACCGGCCCGATCGCCGACCACGAGGCCGCGCTGAAGGCCGTCGCCGACGAGCTGGCCGCCGACGGCCTCGGCCTGGACTCGCCCGAGCTGGCCGCCATCGGCCACCGGGTGGTCCACGGCGGACTGCGGTTCACCGCGCCCACCGTCGTGGACGAGGAGGTACTGGCGGAGATCGAGCGGCTGGTGCCGGTCGCCCCGCTGCACAACCCGGCCAACATCACCGGCATCCGCACCGCCCGGGCGCTGCGCCCCGACCTCCCGCAGATCGCGGTCTTCGACACCGCCTTCCACACGACGATGCCGGAGTCGGCCGCCCGTTACGCCATCGACACGGAGGTCGCGGACGCCCACCGCATCCGCCGCTACGGCTTCCACGGCACCTCGCACGCCTATGTCTCCCGGGAGACGGCCCGGCTGCTCGGCAAGGCCCCCGAGGACGTCAATGTGATCGTCCTGCACCTGGGCAACGGCGCCTCCGCCTCGGCCGTGCGCGGCGGTGTGTGCGTGGACACCTCCATGGGGCTCACCCCGCTGGAGGGCCTGGTGATGGGCACCCGCTCCGGCGACATCGACCCGGCGGTGGCCTTCCATCTCCAGCGGGTCGCCGGAATGTCGGCCGACGATGTCGATGTACTGCTCAACAAGAAGAGCGGACTGATCGGTCTCTGCGGCGACAACGACATGCGGGAGATCCGCCGCCGTATCGACGAGGGTGACGAGCGGGCACAGCTCGCCTTCGACATCTACATTCACCGGCTGAAGAAGTACATCGGCGCCTATTACGCGGTACTCGGCCGGGTGGACGCCATCGCGTTCACCGCCGGCGTGGGCGAGAACGCGGCCCCGGTGCGGCAGGCCGCCGTGGCCGGTCTGGAGGAGTTGGGCCTGGCCCTGGACTCGGAGCTGAACGAGGTGCGCTCCGGCGAGCCGCGGATCGTCTCCACCCCGTACGCCCGGGTCGCCGTCGCGGTGGTCCCGACCGACGAGGAGCTGGAGATCGCCCGCCAAACCATCGCTTTGGCGGCTCCGAATTCACTCGACTGAGCGGGGCGCCGCCCACTTGTACTTTCCACCAGCCGGAATATTCCGAGGCGAAACAAACCGATAGGATACGCGTTATGCGCCGTTCCAAAATCGTCTGCACACTGGGCCCTGCTGTCGACTCCTACGACCAGCTGAGGGCCCTCATCGAGGCCGGTATGAACGTGGCCCGCTTCAACATGAGCCACGGTTCCCACGCCGAGCACGAGGAGCGGTACCACCGCGTCCGCAAGGCCGCCGCCGACACCGGGCGCGCCCTGGGCGTCCTCGCCGACCTCCAGGGTCCGAAGATCCGGCTGGAGACCTTCGCCGAGGGCCCGGTGGAGCTGGTGCGCGGTGACGAGTTCACCATCACCACCGAGGACGTGGCGGGAGACAAGTCCATCTGCGGCACCACCTACAAGGGGCTGCCGGGCGATGTCTCCAAGGGCGACCAGATCCTGATCAACGACGGCAATGTCGAGTTGCGCGTGGTCGAGGTCGAGGGCCCCCGGGTGAAGACGATCGTGGTCGAGGGCGGTGTCATCTCCGACCACAAGGGCATCAACCTCCCCGGCGCGGCGGTGAATGTCCCGGCCCTCTCCGAGAAGGACGTCGAGGACCTGCGCTTCGCCCTGCGGATGGGCTGCGACCTGGTGGCCCTCTCGTTCGTCCGCGACGCCGACGACGTCAAGGACGTCCACAAGGTGATGGACGAGGTGGGCATCCGGGTCCCCGTCATCGCCAAGGTGGAGAAGCCGCAGGCCGTCGCCAACATGGAGGACGTCGTCCTGGCGTTCGACGGGGTGATGGTGGCCCGCGGTGACCTGGCGGTCGAGTATCCGCTGGAGAAGGTCCCGATGGTGCAGAAGCGCCTGATCGAGCTGTGCCGCCGGAACGCGAAGCCGGTGATCGTGGCGACCCAGATGATGGAGTCGATGATCACCAACTCCCGTCCCACGCGCGCCGAGGCGTCTGATGTCGCCAACGCGATCCTGGACGGCGCGGACGCGGTCATGCTGTCGGCGGAGTCCTCGGTGGGCGCCTACCCGATCGAGACCGTGAAGACGATGTCCAAGATCGTCACCGCGGCCGAGGAGGAGCTGCTCTCCAAGGGCCTCCAGCCCCTGGTCCCCGGCAAGAAGCCGCGCACCCAGGGCGGTTCGGTCGCCCGTGCCGCCTGTGAGATCGCGGACTTCCTGAGCGGCAAGGCCCTGGTCGCCTTCACCAAGTCCGGCGACACGGCCCGCCGCCTCTCCCGCTACCGGGTCTGTCAGCCGATCCTCGCCTTCACCACCGAGGAGTCCACCCGCAACCAGCTCGCGCTGAGCTGGGGCGTCGAGTCCTTCGTCGTCCCGCACGTGGACAACACGGACGCCATGGTCGACCTGGTCGACGCCGAGCTGCTGAAGCTCCAGCGCCACAACGAGGGCGACACCATGATCATCACGGCCGGTTCCCCTCCGGGTGTGCCGGGCACCACGAACATGGTGCGGGTGCACCACCTGGGCCGCGCCTCGTAACACCCGGCCTTCCCCCGGCGCCTTTCCGGCGCCTTCCCAGCGACGGCGGTGGGCCGTGACCCGTACGGGGTCACGGCCCACCGCCGTTGTCGTGGTCGCTGCCGTACGGCGCCGGACGGAGCCCGGACCGTACGGCGGCGGGGCTCAGGCCCGGTTGTCGAGCGAGCCCGTGGTGAAGTTGCGCAGCCCGGGGATGGTGAGGGTGCCGCCGAACTGGCCCGCCTGGACCACGGTGGCGTCGTCGAACCAGACGAAGGGGACGTTCAGCGGCGGCGGGGTCCGGGGGCTGAAGGTGACCGGCCACAGACCGAAGATGGTGCCCGTCAGCTTCTCCGTGTACATGGTCACGGTGCCCTCCCGCAGATGGGAGACGGAGCGCTTCTTCGCCTGGGCGTGCAGGGTGGTGCCGCCGGGGCCGCGCGCCTTCTGGTGGAGGTCGCCGATCGCGATCCGGGTCGCGGTGAACTTGAGCGCCTTCTTGACCTTCCCGCCGCCGGTCCGCACCTCCACGATGCCGTGGTAGCGCAGGCCCTCCAGGGTGAGCCGGGAACTCTCCAGCACCCAGGGGTCGTCGGGGAGCAGCGGCAGCCCCTGTTCCTCGGTGGCGGCGGCCAGGGCGGCGGGGTCGGGGGTGGGGCAGGGGAAGGGCGGCTTGGCGCCTTCGGGGATGTCCTCGTCCTTGACCGGGTCGAGCCCCCCGGCCGTGTCGTCCAGTTCCTCGACGGGGGCGCCCGCCCGGGCCGCCGCGTCCTCGACGACCTTCCTGAGCCGGTCCCGGGCGGGGTCCGCGGCCGGGTCCCGGACGGGGTCGCCCGCCGGCCCCGGGTCCTTCGCCTCCCCGGCCGCCGCCCCCTCGCCCCGGGGCGTCCCGTCCCGGGCGGCGTTCCCCTCCGGGTCCCGGCCCTCGGGGTCCTCGGGGTCCTTGAGCTGCTGGGCCCGGGGCTCCCCCGGCGCTTCGGCGGCCCGGTCCTCCCGGGCCGGGGCGGACGGCGACCCGATGGCGGACGGGGCACCGGACCGCCGCGCCGGGCCCGCCGCCCCCGTGGCCTCCGCCGCCCCCGCGGCCGACGCGTGCACCGGGTCGCGGACGGGCCGGGCCGGGGAGGCGGCCGACGGCTCGGCCACGGGTGTCCGCTCCGGGCTCCCGTCCCCGTCCCCCTCGCCGTCCCGCGCCGGCGTCCGGGCGGGTGCGCGCTCCCGCTGGACGGGCGACGCCCGGAGGCCGAGGAGATCCCCGATCGCCTTGCCGAGCCCCAGCGGGTCCAGGAGGTTCGGCCGCTGCCCGGGGCGCTCCCCCGGCGGGGTCGGCGAGGGCTTCCCCGGCAGGGTGGGCCCGTGGACGTCCGGCTTCGGGGAGAGCGTCGAGGAGGGCTTCGGAGAAGGCTTCCGGGAGGGTTCCCCGGACGGCCGCGGGCCCGGTGCGGCCCCGGCGGACGGGGAGCGCGCGGGCTGCGGCCCGGTCCGGACGGCCCGGTCCGCCGGGCCGGTGCCGCCGTCCGGCGACCGCGAGGCCGAGGGCACGGGCTCCGGCGACCGCGCGGCGGACGGCGTGCCACCGGCGCCGGGGGGCGACGGTGTCCCCGAGGGGCCGGGCGACCCGGCGGGCTCCTCCGAGCGGGTCACACAGGGCCCGGGGGCGAAGGGGACGTCCTTGTCCTCGGCGAGGGCGAGTTTGGGCGCGAAGCCCATGCCCACCAGGACGGCGGTCGGCATCGCCGCCAGCGCCATCGCCTTGCCGGCGGGCCGCTGGAACTTGGCGAGCAGCGACTTCCTGGGGGCCGCGTGGCGGGGCCCCCGGGTGGTCCGGGGCCCGTCGTCACCGGTCAGCCCTGTGTCCGCGGTGTCATCGCCCACTGGTCCTCCCGCCCTCGGCCGCGCCGGGGGCCACCACGGCGTCCTCGGCGGACAGCGGCTCCCCCGGCACCCAGGAGAGCGACATGCCTCCGCCCACGAGCGCGAGCAGGAACCCGACGACGAATCCGCCCAGATTGGCGATGGGGAGGGAGATCAGGGCCAGCAGGATCGAGGCGACCCCGGCGAACACCCGCACGATGTGGTGGAACCACATCGTCAGTCCGAGCGTCACCAGCAGCACGCCGATGATGAGCGAACCCGCGCCCGCCGTGGTGGCCATGGAGATCGACAGATCTCCGAGGCTCAGGCTCGCGTAGGGGAAGTAGGCGATGGGGATGCCGCCGAGCAGAGTGAACAGGCCCGCCCAGAAAGGCCGTTGTCCCCGCCAGTCGTGGAACCGCCGCCGGAAGACGCGGAGGAAGTGTTCGTTCTGCCCCGTGGCCGTGGACTCGGCGCTCATGGAAAACAGCTCCCTGGAACTGGTATTGCTGTGTGGAGAGGTGAGCGGGTGGGCGGGGAGCAGCGGCTTCCCCGCCCACCCCGACGGTCACCGTCAGAAGCACTCGACATCGGGGCCGTCGCCCCGGTGCAGGCGCATCTTGAGTCCGGCGAGCGAGAAGCTGCCGGCCGTGGTCGCCCACGCCACCTGCTCGACATTGGTGAGCGTGGCCCGCCTGGCCTGCTGGGCGAACCCGTTCTCCAGAGCGCTTCCGTCCTTGACGTCCGGCCCCTTGCCGGACGGGCCGTCCGTGTCCTTGACGGCGACACCGATATCGATGTCGTCGAAGGTCGCGTTGCCGTCGAACTCGGCGATGTCCAGGTAGAGATTGCGCGCCTTGACCGGCTCCCGGCCCTCACCGGCCGTCATCCGCATCGTGACCTTGCCGACGAAGGGGACATCGGTCACGACGGACTGACACATGTCCCGGATCGTGGCGGTCTTGAAGGAGGAGATCGACACCGGGTGCCTGACCGTCTCGTCCCCTTCCGTCCCCTTGTAGGCGACATCGACACCGCCGTACTGGGAGAAGCCGTAGCCCTCCAGATAACCGGCCCTGACCTTGAACTGCTGACCCGACACCGTGAACGAGGCGGCGAGCGCCCCCTGTGCCAGACCGATGCCTATCGCGGCCGTCGCGGCCACGCTCGGCACCATGACGAGGGCGAACCTCTTCCATCTGGTTCCGCCACGAGCCACTGACTCCATGACTTTCCTCCTTCTCGGACGTATATCTCCGGTCCGGACTGTGAGCGTCCGTCCTGGGATGGGAGAAGTGCTACGTCCTCGGGAAGGAGAGCGCCCGCACTTTCAGGCGCGTACCGCGTCCGAAACACCGGCGATCACCCCCGAGCGACAACCACGGGTCGCGCCTGACGTGTCGCACACAACCCGAAGCGGACAGGCCCTGCCGTTCGACAGGAACCCCCCTGCCCGCGGTCGGCGGTACCGCCGCCGGCCGACCCGGTGGGGACCCAAGTCGCCACGGCACGGCTGGGAACCGGGCCGACGCAGTATTGGACCGAGCGTCGCCGATCGTGGTCCATTCCCGGCCGACGCACAAGAGGGATCGTTACTCACTGGTAACGGGCCGATAACCACACCACCGTCAACAGCCGCCCAGCAGCCACACAGGATGGAGCCGAGTCTGCCATCAGAAAGGGTGAATGCCATCGATAAACGGACAGAAATAAGGCATTGATTTACTGCGAGTAACACGGCATGACTTTACCAACATTTAGCAAAGATAGGCCAGGCTTCCCTGCGTCGACAGCGCGAAGGCGGTGGTGCGTCCTCCGCACCACCGCCGCATTTCACAACAATTCCGACGAAACGAGGGGCTCGTTCCGGCTGATCTCAGATTGGCTCAGAACAGCACCCTGGCAAGCGCCTGACGGGCCGCCGTCACCCGGGGGTCGTCGGTGCCGACCACCTCGAACAGCTCCAGCAGCCGGAGCCGTGCCGCGTCCCGGTCCTCGCCCGCCGTCCGGCCGACGGTCTCGACCAGCCGCCCGAAGGCGTCCTCCACATGACCGCCCACCAGGTCCAGATCGGCCGCCGCGAGCTGCGCGGCCACATCGCCCGGCTGCCGCGCGGCCTCGGTACGGACCTGCTGCGCGTCCAGGTCCTGGACCCGGCCCAGCAACTGCGCCTGGGCCAGGCCCAGCTTGGCCTCGGTGTTGCCGGGGTCGTCGGAGAGCACATTCCCGTACGCCTGGACCGCGCCGGCGAAGTCGCCCGCGTCCAGCGCCTGCACGGCCGCCTGGAGCGCCGCGTCGTGCGGACCCGCCGGAACGGGCGGGGCCTGCTGCTCGCCGTCGTCCCGCGGGTCCGCGTCGACCACGATGCCCGTGAGTCCGAAACGCTCCTCGGCGACCTGGACGAGCTGGTCCAGGGTCTGCCGGATCTGGGCCTCCGGGGCGGCTCCCTGGAAGAGGGGCAGCGCCTGCCCGGCGACCACCGCGAAGACCGCGGGGATTCCCTGGACGCCGAACTGCTGCATCAGCAGCTGGTTGGCGTCGACATCGATCTTGGCCAGCACGAAGCGGCCGTTGTACTCCTGCGCCAGCCGCTCCAGCAGCGGTCCGAGCTGCTTGCAGGGCTGGCACCACTCGGCCCAGAAGTCGATGACGACAGGGACCTCGGCGGAGCGCTGAAGCACATCCCGCTCGAAGCCCGCCTCATCGACATCGATCACCAGGCTGGAGGGGGAGACGGCACCGCCGCCGCCCTGGCGGGCGGCATCGGCACGGGCCTGCTCGGCCTTGGCCTTGGCCTCTGAGGCCGCCTTCACCGCGGCGAGGTCGACGACGCCGCTCATGGACATGTTCCTAGGCTGCATGAGTACATCCTCCCCCTTTCCCGCGCGCAGAGGAAAAGTGCCGCCGCCGGGGGCGGCCCGCTCCCCTCGGCGCGGGGTCCCCACCCCGCGCCCGTGGTCGTCGCTCGGCCACTCAGGGCTTTCGCTACGCCCCGTAGCGTAACTCCGCTCCCCCAGGGCACGGAAGCTCCACCGCGTGAACTGGCTCACAGCGCCGCGGCTACCCGCCGGTATGGTCGCCGTCATGCACAGCGACCCTCACCCCGGCGCGCCCAACGGCCGCACGGGGCGCCCGCGCAGCGCGGAGGCGGACCGCGCGATCCTGGACGCGACCCGGGCGGCCCTGGTCGAACGGGGCTGGTCCAAACTGACCATGGGCGATGTGGCCACCCGTGCGGGGGTGGCGAAGACCACGCTCTACCGGCGCTGGACGGGGAAGAGCGAACTGGTGGTCGACGCGGTCGCCGCCCTCTTCGACGAGCTGGCCCTGCCCGATCTGGGCAGCCTGCCCGCCGATGTGGAGGAGATGGTGCTCCGTCTGGCCGCGCTCCTGGAGCGGCCGGAGACGCGGACCTCGCTGATGGCGGTGGTCGCCGAGGCCACCCGGGACGAGGCCCTGCGCGGGCGCATCCGCTCGGCGATCGTGGACCGGCAGAAGTGTCTGGTCCTGGAGGGCCGCGCGCGGGCGCAGGCGCGCGGCGAACTCCCGTACGAGGAGGACACGGCGTCTGCCGCCCGCAATGCCGACCTGATCTTCGACGTGATCGCGGGCGCGGTCGTCCACCGCGCCCTGGTCAGCGCGGAACCGGTGGACCCGGCCTGGGCCCGCCGCTTCACCCGGCTGCTGCTGAGCGGCATCGGTTCCCTCTAGGCACCCCTCCCGCTCTCCAGACACCCCTCCCGCCGGCCCCTCCTCCCGCCGGGCACCTGTCCCTCTAGAAGCCCGGCGGCTCGATGTAGATGCCCCATTCGTCCCGCAGGGCGTCGCAGATCTCGCCGAGGGTGGCCTCCGCGCGGACCGCGTCCAGCATCGGGGCGACCATGTTGGAGCCGTCCCGGGCGGCGGCCAGCATCGCGTCCAGCGCGGAGCGCACCCGGGTGTCGTCGCGGGCGGCCCTGCGGGCGGCGAGGGTCCGCACCTGTTCGCGTTCGACCTCGTGGCTGACCCGCAGGATCTCCAGATCGCCGGTGACCGATCCCAGGTGGGCGTTGACCCCGACGACCTTCTTGTCGCCCTTCTCCAGCGCCTGCTGATAGCGGAAGGCCGCCTCGGCGATCTCCCCGGTGAACCAGCCGTCCTCGATCCCGCGCAGGATGCCCGAGGTGATCGGGCCGATGGGGTGGCGGCCGTCGGGGTGGACCAGCGCCCCGCGGTCCTTGATCCTCTCGAAGATCGCCTCGGCCTCGGCCTCGATCCGGTCCGTGAGCTGTTCCACGTACCAGGAGCCGCCGAGCGGGTCGGCGACATGGGCGACACCGGTCTCCTCCATCAGCACCTGCTGGGTACGGAGCGCGATCTCCGCCGCCTGCTCGCTGGGCAGCGCCAGCGTCTCGTCCAGGGCGTTGGTGTGCAGGGAGTTGGTGCCGCCGAGGACCGCCGCCAGGGCCTCGACCGCCGTGCGCACCACGTTGTTGTAGGGCTGCTGGGCGGTGAGCGAGACCCCGGCCGTCTGGGTGTGGAAGCGCAGCCACTGCGACTTCTCCTGCTTCGCCCCGTACACCTCGCGCATCCAGCGGGCCCAGATCCGCCGGGCCGCCCGGAATTTGGCGATCTCCTCGAAGAAGTCGACATGGGCGTCGAAGAAGAACGAGAGCCCCGGGGCGAACGCGTCGACGTCGAGCCCCCGGCTGAGGCCCAGCTCCACATAGCCGAAGCCGTCGGCGAGGGTGTACGCCAGCTCCTGCGCGGCCGTGGAACCGGCCTCGCGGATGTGGTACCCGGAGACCGAGAGCGGCTTGTACGCGGGGATGGAGCGGGCGCAGTGCTCCATGAGGTCGCCGATGAGCCGCAGA
This sequence comes from Streptomyces clavuligerus, assembly GCF_005519465.1. Taxonomy (NCBI): domain Bacteria; kingdom Bacillati; phylum Actinomycetota; class Actinomycetes; order Kitasatosporales; family Streptomycetaceae; genus Streptomyces; species Streptomyces clavuligerus. Next base: position 1,756,283 of record NZ_CP027858.1, read on the forward strand.
TGCGGCTCGGGCGGGAAGAGCCACTCCTTCTGGGCGATGTACTCCTTGAAGATGTCCGTCTGAAGGGTCCCGTTGAGCACGGCGGGGTCGACGCCCTGGCGCTCGGCCGCCACGAGGTACATGCAGAAGACGGGGACGGCCGGGCCGCTGATGGTCATCGAGGTGGTGACATCGCCCAGGGGGATGTCCCGGAAGAGCACCTCCATGTCGGCGGCGGAGTCGATCGCGACCCCGCAGTGGCCGACCTCGCCGAGGGAGTGGGGATCGTCGGAGTCCCGGCCCATCAGGGTGGGCATGTCGAAGGCGACGGAGAGCCCGCCGCCGCCCGCGGCCAGGATCATCTTGTACCGCTCGTTGGTCTGCTCGGCGTTCCCGAAGCCCGCGAACTGGCGGATGGTCCAGGTGCGGCCCCGGTAGCCGGTGGCGTGGAGTCCCCGGGTGAACGGGTACGCGCCGGGCCAGCCGATGCGCTCGAACCCCTCGTACACATCGCCCGGCCGGGGCCCGTAGACCGGGTCGACCGGGTCGCCCGAGAGCGTGGTGAAGTCCGCTTCACGCTTGCGGGCCCGGTCGTAGCGGGCCTGCCAGCGGCGGCGGCCCTCCTCAATGGCGTCAGCGTCCATGCTTCAAATTTACTAGGACGTCCTAGTAAATGTCGATGAGAAAGCCGCCGCGGAACGGATCCGCGGCGGCCTGTCACTCGTGGGCGCCGGCGCCCTCAGACCTGCGCCGCGGCGGCGTCACTGTCCGTGATCAGAGCGGCAACCTCGCGGGAGATCTTCGGTTCGACGAAGAACGACGCCACGGGGATGCAGCCGGCCGCCAGCACCCACAGCAGCTTGCCGAAGGACCACTTCGCCTTGGAGCCGAGGTCGAAGGCGAAGATGACATAGAGGATGAAGAGCACACCGTGGATCTGGGAGATCACCATGGTGTCGCCGGTGTTGAAGCCGTACTTGGCGACGATGGCCGCGGTGAACACGAGCAGCCAGACGGCGGTGATGTACGCCATCACGCGGTAGCGGGTCAGCACGGTCTGTTTCATGGGCATGAGCGTAACCGGGAGTGAGAGGCGCACCGCCGCCGGGGTGGTGCGGAAACGGACGGAAAAGGCGGGGGACCGAGAGGCCGCGGACCGCCGCCCGGACGCGGAGCCGCCCCGTCCGGCGCGACGGGGGCTATCGCTCCTCGAAGTCGCGGGCGGCCACCCGCAGCGGGCGGAGCATGGCGAAGATCTCGGCGCACTCCTCCGCGTCATAGGCGCCCAGACCGAAGTCCATCGCCATCAGATCGCGGGTCGCCGACTCCACCACCTCCCGCCCCTTGGGGGTGATGCTCGCGAGGGTGCCGCGCCCGTCGTTGGGGTTGGGCCGCTTGTCCATCAGACCGGACCGGACCAGCCGGTCGACGGTGTTGGTGACGGAGGTGGGGTGCACCATCAGCCGCTCACCGATCTTGGACATCGGCAACTCGCCCGCCTGGGAGAAGGTGAGCAGCACCAGTGCCTCGTACCGCGCGAAGGTCAGCCCGTACGGCTTGACGACGGCGTCCACCTCGGCGAGCAGGATCTGGTGCGCGCGCATGATCGAGGTGATGGCGGCCATGGAGGGCACGGGGCCCCAGCGCCGCCGCCACAGCTCATCGGCGCGGGCGATCGGGTCGAAGGGCAGGCTGAGCGGCTTGGACACACGCCGACCCTACCGAGCGGACATCGGGCGGGCAGCCCCGTCTCGCCCATCGGTCGGGCGGCCGACGCCGCCGGGCGGGGCCGGCCGGTCCCCCGGCACCCCGCCCACCAGGGACCCGGCTCAGGCCTCGACGACGCCCTCGCGACGGGCACGGGCGGCGATCACCTCGTCGTCGGCGGCGCGCTTCAGCTTGCGCTCGGCGACGAAGCCGCCGAAGGGCAGCACCGAGAGAACGAAGTAGAGGGCGGCCGTCTTCAGGTCCCACTTGGTGCGGTTCCAGGCGTCCGCCCAGAAGAGCACGTAGATCACGAAGAGAATGCCGTGGATCATCCCGAGCGCCGGGACGGCGTTGAACTCCGTCGTGCGCTTCAGCACCGAGGCGATCAGCAGCAGGATGAAGGAGACGGCCTCCGGGGCGGAGATCAGCCGGAGGCGGTGGAGGGACGAGGCGGTCTTGATGTCCACGGTGGCACCTTCTGGTACGGCGGGGGGCGACGGGATGTCGATCTTTGTGAATACGCTCACAAACACCGTCCGCCATTGTGGCAGGCGTCTTTGCCAAGCCTTTGTCCGGGGTCGGCTCCGGCCCGCCCCCGGCCCGGCTCCTGGGTGACTCGTGTACGGGCCCTCCGGCGCGCGCCGGGGGCCGCGCGGTTGTCCACAGGCCCTGTCGTGCCGGTGGCGCGGCGGCTACCGTCGCTCCGTGGCAACGTTCCGGCTCCAGGGGAGCAAGGTGCTCGCGGTCGACCTGACCGGCGACGCCGTCAAGGCGAAGAACGGCTCGATGGTCGCGTACGACGGCCGGATGGCCTTCAAGAAGCTGTCCGGCGGGGGTGAGGGCGTCCGGGGGATGGTCACCCGCCGGATCACCGGGGAGCAGATGGAGGTGATGGAGGTCAAGGGACAGGGCACCTGCTGGTTCGCCGACCGCGCGACCGAGATCAACCTGGTCGGTCTTGACGGGGACAAGCTCTTCGTGGAATCGACCAATCTGCTGTGCGCCGAGGGCTCGCTGCGCACCGGCACCAGCTTCACCGGGCTGCGCGGCGGGGCGAGCGGCCAGGGGCTCTTCACCACGACGGTGGAGGGCAGCGGCCAGGTGGCGATCATGTCCGACGGCCCGGCGGTGCTGCTGCGGGTGACACCGCAGTACCCGCTGTCGGTGGACCCCGGCGCCTACATAGCCCACCAGGGGGATCTGCGGCAGAAGTTCCAGTCCGGGGTGACGTTCCGCTCGTTCGTCGGGGAGGGCGGCGGCGAGGCGTTCCAGATCCGCTTCGAGGGCGACGGGCTGGTCTATGTCCAGCCGAGTGAGCGGATCACCGTCGGGGGGGATGCCTGAGATGCCGTTCCGTGAGATCAACTCCCGTATGGTCGAGGCCACCGTGGCACCCGGCCAGAAGCTGTACAGCCAGCGCGGCGCGATGCTCGCGTACCGGGGCGAGGTCTCGTTCACGCCGAACAGCGTGGGCGGCCGGGGCGGGCTGATGTCGATGGTCGGCCGCAGGGTCGCGGGCGAGGCCACGCCGATGATGACGGTGGAGGGCAGCGGCACGGTGATGTTCGGCCACGGCGGCCACCATGTGCAGCTCATCGGGCTGACCGGCGACACCCTCTGTGTGGAGGCGGACCGGCTGCTGGCCTTCGACGGCACCCTGAGCCAGGGCACTCTCTTCCTGGGCTCCCAGGGCGGGGTCATGGGGCTGGTGCGCGGCCAGGTCAGCGGGCAGGGGCTGTTCACGACCACGCTGAGCGGCCATGGTTCGGCGGCGGTGATGGCGCACGGCGGCGTGATCGAGCTGCCGATCGTCCCCGGGCGTCCGGTCCATGTCGACCCGCAGGCGTACGTCGCCCACCACGGCGATGTACAGAACAAGCTGTCCACCGCGCTCGGCTGGCGGGACATGGTGGGACGCGGCTCGGGCGAGGCGTTCCAGTTGGAGCTGAGCGGCAGTGGCGCGGTGTATGTCCAGGCATCGGAGGAGAAGCTGTGAGCGGGCCCGTCGCATACGACCCCCTGACTCTGCCGAGTGACGACAACGTCAACCCGTACACCTTCTGTGTGGAGTTGAAGGGCGAGCAGTGGTTCCTCCAGAAGGGGAAGATGATCGCCTACTACGGGCGGATCGACTTCAACGGCATCGGGCACGGCCGTTTCGACGCGCTGCTGCGGACCTCCTTCCACTCCCCGCTGCACGCGGGTGACTGGGTGGTGGCGGAGGGCAGCGGGAAGATGCTGCTCGCGGACCGCGCGTTCGATGTGAACTCCTTCGACCTCGACGACGGGAACCTGACGATCAGATCGGGGAACCTGCTGGCGTACCAGCCCTCGCTGGCGCTGAAGCAGTCGATCGTGCCCGGCTTTCTGACCCTGCTCGGGACGGGGAAGTTCGTCGCCGTGTCGAACGGCCCGGTGGTCTTCCTCGAACCGCCGCTCCGGGTGGACCCGCAGGCGCTGGTGGGGTGGGCCGACTGCCCCTCGCCGTGCCACCACTACGACCACGGCTACAAGACCGGAGTGATCGGAGGGCTGCGGACGCTGACGGGGCTCGGCGGGGTCTCCGGCGAGGAGCACCAGTTCGAGTTCGTGGGCGCCGGGACGGTGCTGCTCCAGTCGACCGAGAAGGTGCTGGACGAGGTGGCCACGGGGGCGCCGCCCGAGGAGGCGGGCATCCCCGGCGCACGCCGGGGCTCACCGGGGAGCACGACGGGCTCCGGTCAACACGGCTCCACCCCGCGCCTGCCCGGCCAGCTCGGGGATCTCCAACGTCGCTTCGGCCTGTGAGCGGTAGTCTGCGGAGTGTGACGTCGAACGTCTGCGCCCCCAGTACGCTGCGGACATCGGACCACCGGGCGGCCCCGCTGTCATGGGTGCCCGGGGTCACAGTCCAGGCTTCGTCCGCAATTCAACTTCTTAGGTAGAATCCATATATGGAGACCGAGACGGCCACGCGCTGGCTGACCGATGACGAGCAGTGCACCTGGCGCACCCATCTGGATGTCAGCAGACTGCTGATGCACCAGCTTGAGAAGGACCTCCAGCCGTTCGGCCTGACCAACAACGACTACGAGATCCTGGTGAATCTCTCGGAGTCGCCGGAGCACCGGATGCGGATGAGCGACCTCGCCGCGGCCACCCTCCAGTCGAAGAGCCGACTGTCCCACCAGATCACCCGCATGGAGAGCGCGGGTCTGGTCCGCCGGGAGAACTGCGAGTCGGACCGGCGCGGCCTGTACGCCGTCCTCACCGAGCACGGCACGACGACCATGCGGAAGGTCGCCCCGCACCATGTGGCCTCCGTGCGGAAGCACTTCATCGATCTGATGGCCCCCGAGGCGCTGGCGGATCTGCGGCAGTCCCTGGAGCCCGTCGCCGAGCATCTGCGCGGACGGCGCGCCAAGGGCTGACCCGGACGCCTGTGGCCCGCGCGGGCCACAGGCACCACCCTCGGGTCAGCGGTCCGGAGGCCGGGCCCCACCCCGTTGGCCGGTGAGTCGAAGGCGAATCGGGCTCCTCGCCCTTGGACGCGGTCCATGGACGCGTCAGGCGGCGGGCAGCCGCAGCCGGAAGAGCGCCCCGCCCGCCCCGGCGGCAGCGACGGTGAGCCCACCACCGTGCCGTACGGCCACGTCCCGGGCGATGGCGAGCCCGAGTCCGGCCCCTCCCTCGTCCCGGGTACGGGCGTCGTCGAGCCGGACGAACCGCTCGAAGATCCGTTCCCGTTCCGCCTCCGGGACCCCCTCGCCGTCGTCGGCGACCTCCACCACCACATCGCGGCCCTCGGAGCGCACCGTCACCGCGACCGAGGCACGGGCGTGCCGCTGGGCGTTGTCCAGCAGATTGCCGAGCACACGGGCGAGCTGGGACCGCGAACCGTTCACCTCCAGGCCCTCCGCCGCCGTCACCGCCACCGGGACCGTGTCCCCGCTCCGCTGGGAGACCTCCTCCCGCGCCAGCGCCCCGAGGTCGACCCGGGCGGGCGCGGGCCGCTCCCCCGCGTCGAGACGCGCCAGCAGCAGCAGATCGGCGGCGAGCTGCTGAAGCCGCACGGTGTCCGCCACCGCGCCCGGGACGTCCAGCAACTCCGGGTGGGCCGCGCCCACTTCGAGCTGGGTGCGGAGCGAGGCGATGGGGCTGCGCAGTTCGTGCGAGGCGTCGGCGACGAACCGGCGCTGCCGCTCCACGGACGCCTCCAGCGCGGTCAGCGTCTCATTGGTGGTCCGGGCCAGCAGGGCCACCTCGTCCCGGGTGTCCGGCTCCGGCACCCGGCGGGACAGGTCCTCGCTGTGGGTGATGGCCTCCATCTCCCGGCGGATGCCCTCGACCGGCCGCAGCGCCCTGCTCGTCACCAGCCAGGTCACCGCCGCGACCACCAGCAGCAGCGCCGGCAGACCGACCAGCATGGCGTCGCGGACGGTGCCGACGGCGTTCTCCTCCGTCGTCAGCGGGGCACCCGCCCAGACGGTGACGGTGACATCGCTCTCGCCGCTGGTGGCCTCGACGGCGGCGAAGCGGTAACGGGCGGTGTCGCCGTTGACGGTGGCGCTGCCGGTGACGGTCCCGGGGCGGCCCGGCGACACCTGGCCCGGATCGGGCTCGTCGGTCTCGTCGGGCCCGTCGGCGTCGTCGGCCTCGTCGGACGCGCCGTCGCCGTCGGCGGTGTCCTCACCGTCCTGGCCGGGCGGCGGGCACCGCTGCGCCGTCACGGCGCCGCTCCCGGTGCCGGAGATCCGCTCCAGGCCGGGGCTGGCCGCGACCACGCACCCGTTCTCGTCCACGATCTGGATCGGCCGCTCCTCCGCGTCCGACAGATCCAGCTCCTGGCCGAGCGCGTACCGCGAGGCGGTCTCCCGCGCGGTGACCTCGGCTTCGAGCGCTGCCTGCTGCTCCAGGTTCTGGCGCAGCAGCAGCAGGACGGAGAGCCCCGCCGCGATCAGGGCGACCGCGACGACGAGGGTGGCGCCGACGGTGGCCTTCGCCCGTACGGATCTCATGGCGCGGCCACCAGCCGGTAGCCCGCGCCGCGCACGGTCTGGATACGGGGGGCGCCGAGCTTGCGGCGCAGGGAGCTGATGTAGACCTCGATGATGTTGGGGTCGCCGTCATAGGCGAAGTCCCAGACGTGCTCCAGGATCTGCGCCTTGCTGACGACGTCGCCCGCGCGGACCGCGAGCTGTTCCAGGACGGCGAACTCCTTCGCGGTCAGGGTCGTCTCGGTCTCGCCCACGAAGACCCGGCGGGCGGCGGTGTCGACGCGCAGATCGCCGACGGCGAGCACCGGGGAGCCCCCGGCGCGGCCCCGGCGGCGCAGCAGGGCCTTGACCCGGGCGACGAGGACGACATACGAGAACGGCTTGGTCAGATAGTCGTCGGCGCCGGTGTCCAGGCCCTCGGCCTCGTCGTACTCGCCGTCCTTCGCGGTCAGCATGAGGATCGGCATGTCGTGGCCCGCGGCGCGCAGCGCGGCGCAGACGCGGTAGCCGTTCATACCGGGCAGCATGATGTCGAGAATGACCAGGTCGTGGACGCCCTCGGAGGCCATGTGCAGCCCTTCGAGGCCGTCGTGCACCACATCGACGGCGTAGCCCTCGGCGGTCAGCCCCCGGGCCAGCGAGAGCGCGAGCCGCTTCTCGTCCTCCACGATCAACAAACGCATGCGCCCAGGGTCCCAAACCGAAGCTGAAGATCGCTTCAGGTGGCTTCAGGTTGTGTTCAGCATCCCCCGGCGAGATTGGTTCCCGTCACCACAACCGAGCCCCTCACCGGAGGCCCCCCATGAAGCGCAAGTTCGTCATCTCCGCCGCCGTCGCCGCCCTGCTCGCCGGCGGTACGGTCACCGCCGTCGCCGCCTCGGCCGACGACAAGCCGGTGAAGCCGAAGATCTCCTCGTCCGACGCGGTGAACACCGCGCTGAAGGAGCGCTCCGGCACGGTGGGGTCGGTGAGCCTGGACGACGGCGTGTGGGAGATCGAGATCGCCGACGGCAAGGACAAGGGCCACGAGGTGCGCGTCGACGCGAAGAACGGCGAGGTCGTGGGCGTGGAGCGGGACGACCGTGACGACGCCGACGACGCCGCCGACCGCGACGACGTGCCCGCACAGGGCACCAAGGTCGACGCCGAGCGGGCCGCGTCCGCCGCGGTCGCTCTCCAGGCCGGCACCGTCACCGATGTGGAGTTCGAGGACGGCCGCTGGGAGGTCGAGGTCCGTGCGGAGGACGGCACCGAGCACGATGTCCACGTGGACGCGACGACCGGCAAGGCGTCGGCCGCTCCGGCGGACGACGCGGACGACACCGACGACGACGACCGCGACAACGACTGACCCGCGACGCACGATCGCCCCTGCCTCTCCCCCCGAGAGGGGACTGTGCCCCCCCTTCCCGCACCGGACGGGCTGGTCCCTGCCGGTGGGGGGTGCAGGGTCGTCCCCGGAAGGGACCGGCGGAGAACCGCCCGCGCCCGGACGACGGACGTCCGGTCTGCCGGCCCTGAGGAGTCGAGCCCGGAGGCCCCCACATCCCGCACCTGACGGTCCGCCCGCGCCCCGCCCCCCGGGGCACAGGCGAACCCGCACAAAATCAGCCTGTCCGGCGTTTGAGGACGGACCCCGCACCAACGCAAGGCTGACGCGTAAGCCGACGGCCCCCCGCGCGGGCCCGTTGTCGGGGGCCAGCCCCCGAACCCCCGCGCCTCAATCGCCGGCGAGGCTGAATGTGCGCGGGGCAACCTCCCCCAGAGGGGGCACCCCCACGAGGCTGAATGTGTGCGGGCCACCCCCACGGGGCCGGATTTCGGGCACCCCCCGAAGGCTGATCCGGGTCAGCCCCCCACCCCCGTCAAATCGGCAAGAAACGCATCCGACGCCCGATACGGATCAATATCCCCCGCGACGACCCGGCTCGCCAGAGCCGCCAACCGGCGGTCACCGTGGACATCGGCAAGCCGTGTGCGCAGAGCGGTGACGGCGATGGTCTCGATCTCGGCGGCGGCGCGCCGGACCCGCCGGGCGGTGAGCGCGCCGTGCTCCTCCATCCACGCCCGGTGCTTCTCGACCGCCTCGACGAGCTGGTCGATCCCTTCCCCCCGCGCCGCCACCGTCCTGACGATCGGCGGACGCCAGTCCCCCGGCCCCCGCGCCTCCCCGAGCCCGAGCATGTGGTTCAGCTCGCGCGCGGTGGCGTCGGCGCCCTCCCGGTCCGCCTTGTTCACCGCGTAGATGTCGCCGATCTCCAGGATTCCCGCCTTCGCGGCCTGGATTCCGTCCCCCATCCCGGGCGCGAGCAGCACCGCGCAGGTGTCGGCCTGGGCCGCGATCTCCACCTCGGACTGGCCGACCCCGACGGTCTCCACGAGGATCACCTCGCAGCCCGCCGCGTCCAGGACCCGGATGGCCTGGGGGGCGGCCCAGGCGAGCCCCCCGAGATGCCCCCGGGTGGCCATGGAGCGGATGTAGACCCCCGGGTCGGACGCGTGCTCGGACATCCGGACCCGGTCGCCGAGGAGGGCGCCGCCGGAGAAGGGCGAGGACGGGTCGACGGCCAGCACCCCCACCCGTTTCCCGGCCTTGCGGTACGCGGTGACCAGGGCCGACGTGGTGGTGGACTTGCCCACTCCGGGGGAGCCGGTGAGCCCGATGACGAAGGCCCCGCCGGTCAGCGGGGACAGCGCCGCCATCACCTCACGGAGCTGCGGGGACGCCCCCTCCACCAGGGAGATCAGCCGGGCCACGGCCCGGGGCCTGCCCTCCCGTGCCTGGGCGACCAGCTCTGGGACGTCCACCATGAATGCCGCTCCTCTTTCTCCGAACAGATCCGTGCGGGGTGGCCGGGGCGGCTCAGCCCTGGGCCGGCACCCGGAGGATCAGCGCGTCGCCCTGTCCGCCGCCGCCGCACAGCGCCGCCGCGCCCACCCCGCCGCCGCGCCGCTTCAGCTCCAGCGCCAGATGGAGGACGAGCCGGGCCCCGGACATGCCGATGGGATGACCGAGCGCGATCGCCCCGCCGTTGACGTTCACCCTTTCGAGTGACACGCCCAGATCTTTCACGGACTGCACGGCGACGGCGGCGAACGCCTCGTTGATCTCAATGAGGTCGAGGTCGGCGATGTCGATGCCCTCCTTGCGGAGCGCGTGCAGGATCGCGTTGGACGGCTGGGACTGGAGCGAGTTGTCCGGGCCCGCCACATTGCCGTGGGCGCCGATCTCGGCGATCCACTCCAGACCCAGTTCCTCGGCCTTGGCCCGGCTCATCACCACGACGGCGGCGGCGCCGTCGGAGATCTGCGAGGAGGACCCGGCGGTGATCGTGCCGTCGGCGCTGAAGGCGGGCCGCAGCCGGGCCAGGCTCTCCACCGTGGTCTCGGGGCGGATGCCCTCGTCCCGGTCGCACACGACGGGCTCGCCCTTGCGCTGCGGGATCTCCACGGGGGTGATCTCCGCCTCGAAGATCCCGTTCTTCTGCGCGGCGGCGGCCCGCTGGTGGGAGAGCGCGGCGATCTCGTCCTGCTCGGCGCGGCCGATGCCGAGCCGGGTGTTGTGGTGCTCGGTGGACTCGCCCATCGCGATGTTGTCGAAGGCGTCGGTGAGGCCGTCGTACGCCATGGAGTCCAGCATCTCGACGGCGCCGTACTTGAACCCCTCGCGGGACTTCGGCAGCAGATGCGGGGCGTTGGTCATGGACTCCTGGCCGCCCGCGACGACGATGTCGAACTCACCCGCGCGGATGAGCTGGTCCGCCAGGGCGACGGCGTCGAGGCCGGAGAGACAGACCTTGTTGACGGTGAGCGCGGGGACGGACATCGGGATACCCGCACGGACCGCGGCCTGGCGGGCCGGGATCTGCCCGGCGCCCGCCTGGAGCACCTGGCCCATGATCACGTACTCCACCTGCCCGGGTTCGACCCCGGCCCGCTCCAGCGCCGCCCTGATGGCGAAGGCACCGAGGTCGGCGCCGGAGAAGGACTTCAGCGAGCCCAGCAGCCGCCCCATGGGCGTCCGCGCACCCGCGACGATCACGGAGGTGGTACCGGTCGTTCCAGACATGAGCACGATCCCCTTACCGGCCGCCCGGCCGATGAGTGAACGAGGGTTTACTTCAAATGTACTGAGCGGTACCGCCGGGGGTCACCGGGCGGAGAGTGTGATCGCGCGCACCTTGCGTCGTCCTTCCGCCCCGGTTGCACTGGGCGGATGCTGACAAGAATCGACCACATCGGGATCGCGTGTCACGACCTCGACACAACTGTGGAGTTCTACCGGTCCACCTACGGCTTCGAGGTCTTCCACACGGAGGTCAACGAGGAGCAGGGGGTACGGGAGGCCATGCTCCGGATCAACGGCACATCGGACGGCGGCTCCTCGTACATCCAGCTGCTCCAGCCGGTGCGGAAGGACTCCACCGTGGCCACGTGGCTGGCGAAGAACGGGGAGGGCGTTCATCACATCGCCTTCGGCACGGCGGATGTCGACGGGGACGCCCAATCCATTCGGAGCAAGGGAGTCCGGGTTCTCTACGACACCCCGAAGACGGGTTCCATGGGGTCCAGAATCACCTTTCTGCACCCCAAGGACTGTCATGGGGTCCTCACGGAACTCGTCACCTCTGCAACAGAGCACTGACCTCACGATTCCCGGCCCGGTAGAGTGGGCGATTCCGGGCCGGGGCCGGGTCGGGGCCGCGCCGCGTCCTCTCATTTCGATCTGTCACCATTCCCCGGGGAGCCGTTCGTACGCGAACGGCGCTTGTGTGGAGTCAGTTGCGACCAGGGGACGGATGGGACCGCGCAGTGCGGGGCTACGAACGCCAGGAGAGCCACCGAGCTGACGACGACCACCTCTCGCGGTTCGAAGCCGAGATGGACCGGCTGAAGACCGAGCGGGAGAAGGCCGTCCAGCACGCCGAGGACCTCGGCTACCAGGTCGAGGTGTTGCGCGCCAAGCTCCATGAGGCGCGCCGCAGCCTCGCGGCGCGTCCCGCCTACGACAGCGCCGACCTCGGGTATCAGACCGAGCAGATGCTGCGGAACGCGCAGGCGCAGGCCGACCAGATGCGGCAGGACGCCGAGCGGGAGCTGCGGGAGGCCCGCGCCCAGACCCAGCGCATCCTCCAGGAGCACGCCGAGCACCAGGCCCGGCTCCAGGCCGAGCTGCACACCGAGGCGAACCAGCGCCGACAGCGGCTCGACCAGGAGCTGGCGGAGCGCCGCCGCACCGTCGAGGCGCACGTCAACGAGAACGTGGCCTGGGCCGAGCAGCTCCGGACCCGGACCGAGTCGCAGGCCCGCAGACTGCTCGACGAGTCCAGGACCGAGGCCGAGCAGGCCGTCTCCCAGGCCCGTGCCGAGTCCCAGCGGCTCTCCGACGAGACCCGCAGACGGGTGAACGGGGAGGCCGAGGCCGCCCGCGCCGAGGCCGAGTCGATCCTGCTGCGCGCCCGCAAGGACGCCGAGCGGCTGCTGAACGCGGCCTCCGGCCAGGCGCAGGAGGCCGCCGCCCACGCCGAGCAGCTCCGCACCACCACCGCCACCGAGGCCGAGCAGGTCCGGACCCGGGCCACCGAGCTGAACCGGACGGCCGAGCAGCACTTCCAGGAGGCCGAGGAGCGGCTGCGCGAGGCGCGGACCGAGGCCGACCGGGTGATGTCCGAGGCCAAGGAGTCCGCCGCCAAGCGGCTGGCGTCCGCCGAGTCGGACAACGAGCAGCGCACCCGGACCGCGAAGGCGGAGATCGCCCGGCTGGTCGCCGAGGCCACCGGCGAGGCCGAGGCGCTGAAGGCGGAGGCCGAGCAGGTCCTCGCCGACGCCAGGACCGAGACCGAGAAGCAGGTGGCCGCCGCCACCGAGCAGGCGCGCACGGAGGCGGCGAAGGACTCCGCCGCCCAGCTCGCGAAGGCGGCGCGGACCGCCGAGGAGATCCTCACCAAGGCGTCCGACGACGCCCGGGGGACCACGTCCACGGCGGGCGAGGAGGCCGAGCGCATCCGCGGTGAGGCCCAGGCCGAGGCGGACCGGCTGCGCACCGAGGCCGAGGCCCAGGCCGACCAGCTCAAGGGCGCGGCGAAGGACGACACCAAGGAGTACCGCGCCCGGACCGTCGAGCTCCAGGAGGAGGCGCGGCGGCTGCGCGGCGAGGCCGAGCAGCTCCGGTCCGAGGCGGTGGCCGAGGGCGAGCGCATCCGTACCGAGGCGCGCCGGGAGGCCGTCCAGCAGATCGAGGAGGCGGCCGGTTCCGCCGAGGAGATCGTCGCGAAGGCACGGACCGACGCCGACGGGCTGCGGACGGCGGCGGAGACGGACAGCGAACGGGTCCGTACCGAGGCGGCCGAGCGCGCGGGCACGCTGCGGCGGCAGGCCGACGAGACCCTGGAGCGGAGCCGCGAGGAGGCCGACCGGCTGCACGCCGAGGCCGAGGAGCAGGCCGCCGGGGTCCGGGAGGGCGCCGAGCGCGCCGCCCGGGAGCTGCGCGAGGAGACCGAGCGCGCGGTGGCCGTCCGGCAGGAGGAGGCCGCGGCCGAGGTCACCCGGGTCCAGGACGAGACCGACGCCCGGCTGCGGGCCGCCGAGCAGACCCTGACCGACGCGCGCGCCGAGGGCGAGCGGACGCGGCGGGAGGCCGCCGAGGAGACCGAGCGGCTGCGGGCCGAGGCCGCCGAGCGGGTCCGTACCCTCCAGGCGCAGGCCGACGAGGCGGCCGACCGGCTGCGCGACGAGGCCGCCGCCGACGCCTCCGCGGCCCGCGCCGAGGCGGAGAACCTGGCGGTGCGGCTGCGCAGCGACGCGGCGAGCGAGGCCGAGCGGCTCAAGAACGAGGCGCAGGACACCGCGGACCGGCTGCGCGCGGAGGCCGCCGCCGCCGCCGAGCGGGTCGGGGCGGAGGCCGCCGAGGCGCTGGCCGCCGCGCGGGAGGAGGCCGAGCGCCGCCGCCGGGAGGCCGAGGGCATCCTGGAGTCCGCGCGCGCCGAGGCCGGCGAGGAGCGGGAGCGGGCCCGGGAGCAGAGCGAGGAGCTGCTGGCGTCCGCCCGCCGCCGGGTCGAGGAGGCGCAGGCCGAGGCGCACCGGCTGGTCGAGGAGGCGGAGAACCGGGCCGCGGAGCTGGTGGCCGCCGCCGAGCAGAGCGCCCGGCAGATCCGGGACTCGGTCTCGGGGCTGCACGCGCAGGCCGAGGAGGAGATCACCGGGCTGCGGTCGGCCGCGGAGCACGCGGCGGAGCGGACCCGGGCTGAGGCGCAGGACGAGGCCGACCGGCTGCGTTCCGACGCGCACGCGGAGCGGGACCGGGCCGCCGAGGACGTGGCCGCCCTGCGGGCGCGCGCCGCGGAGGAGACCGAGGCGGCGAAGGCGCTCGCCGAGCAGACCGTCACGGACGCGGTCACGGAGGCGGACCGGCTGCGCGCCGAGACCATCGCGGAGATGGAGACGCTGCGCACGGAGACCGTGGCCGAGGCCGAGCGGGTGGGCGCGGAGGCGGTCGCGGACGCCGAGCGGCTGCGCGCGGACACCGCGGAGTACGCGCAGCGGATGCGGACGGAGGCGTCCGACGCGGCGGCCTCGGCCGACCAGGACGCGGCCCGTACCCGGGCGGACGCCCGGGAGGACGCGAACCGTATCCGTTCGGAGGCCGCGGCGCAGGCCGACCGGCTCATGGGCGAGGCGGCGTCGGAGGGCGACCAGATCCGCGCGGAGGCCCAGCAGGTGCTGGACGAGGCGCGGCAGACGGCCGACAAGCGGCGCGCGGACGCCGCCGAGCAGGCCGATCAGCTCGTCGCCGAGGCGCAGAGCGACGCGGAGCGGGTGCGGACCGAGAGCGAGCAGGTGCTCACCAAGGCCCGGCAGACCGCCGACAAGCGCCGTACGGACGCCGCCGAGCAGGCCGACCGGCTGGTCGCCGAGGCGAGCGGCGAGGCCGAGCGGCTGCTGAACGAGGCCCGGGCGGAGGCCGAGCGGCTGCGGGCCGAGGCCGCCGACACGGTGGGTGCCGCGCAGCAGGCGGCGGAGCGCATGCGGGCCGAGTCCGAGCAGAAGCAGACGGACGCGGACGCGGCCGTGGAGCGGATGCGGACCGACGCGCAGGACGCCGCCGACCGGCTGGTGGACGAGGCGCGGCAGGCCGCGGACAAGCGGCGCGCGGACGCCGCCGGGCAGGCAGACGAGCTGGTCGCGAAGGCGCAGGAGGAGGCGGTGCGGGCCGCGCTCGAATCCGAGAAGCGGGCCGACGCGCTGGTGGGCGCGGCCCGTCAGGAGTCGGAGCGGCTGGTCGCCGAGGCGACCGTGGAGGGCAACTCCCTGGTGGAGAAGGCCCGTACGGACGCGGACGAGCTGCTGGTGGGCGCCCGCCGGGACGCCACCGCGATAAGGGAGCGCGGCGAGGAGCTGCGGACCCGGGTGGAGAGTGAGGTCGAGGAGTTGCACGAGCGGGCCCGCAGGGAGACCGCCGAGCAGATGAAGACCACCGGTGAGCGGGTCGACCAGCTCATGAAGGCGGCGACCGCGCAGGAGGCCGAGGCCCGGGCGAAGGTCAAGGAGCTGCTGTCCGACGCCGACGCGGAGGCGAGCAAGGTCCGGATCTCCGCGGTCAAGCGGGCCGAGGGGCTGCTCAAGGAGGCCGAGCAGAAGAAGGCCGACCTGACCCGGCAGGGCGAGCGCATCCGGGCGGAGGCCGAGGCGGAGGCGGAGCGGCTGGTCGGTGAGGGCCAGCGCGAGCTGGAGGTGCTGGTGCGCCGCCGGGCGGACATCCAGACGGAAATCTCGCGGGTGCAGGACGTGCTGGAGGCGCTGGAGACCTTCGAGGCGCCGGGCGCGGGCGGAAAGCCCTCCGGTGGCGCGGGTGTCAGGGCGGGCGCGGGAGGCGGCGGCCGTTCGGTCGGCAAGTCGGGCGGCTGACCGCCCCTCGCACCCCCGCCTTCCGGTCGCCGTCCCCGGACGGGCCCGGGGCGCGCCGGTGGACCGGTACGGATGTGCCGTACCGGCGCGGCGCACCCGGCACACGGACGGCGCGGCGTTCGGGCGAACCCGGGAACAGCCGGGGAGTGCCGGGCCGGGATCGGGGAAGGCGATCTGTGCGGCGGCTGCCCGGCGGGGTCCGGACGGTTCGGCGCGGGAGCCGCAGGTGTCACAGAAGTCCCTGAGCCGCGCCGGGTGCGGCCCGTCCGGAGCGGAGACGGACGGGCGCGGGCGGTGCCCGGTGCCGCGGCGCGGTCGTCACGGGAACGGAGTCCGCGCGGAACAGGGCGCCGGGCGGGCCGCGGTGACGAGCGGTGAGAAGTCCGGAAAGAACGGGGAACGGCCCCGGAGCGGCCGTATCGGCGGACGCGCGCCACCCGCCGGCGGACCCGACGACGCGTCAGGATACGAGAGACACGCGCCAGCCACCCGAAAGGCTGGACATTCTCCAGATCAAACCGACATCCGCTCGATGACACGCCGCTCGGGCCCCTAGGATTCCCTCTATCACCTCACCGGTCTCTTTCGACAGGAACCCCATGAGCGACACATCCTCCCCCTTCGGCTTCGAGCTCGTGCGGCGTGGTTACGACCGCGGCCAGGTGGACGACCGCATTACCAAGCTCGTCGCCGACCGTGACAGTGCGCTGGCCCGAATCACCTCTCTGGAAAAGCGCATCGAGGAACTGCATCTCGAAACGCAGAACGCCCAGGCCCAGGTGGCCGAGTCGGAGCCGTCGTACGCCGGTCTCGGCGCCCGCGTCGAAAAGATCCTCCGGCTGGCCGAGGAGGAGGCGAAGGATCTGCGCGAGGAGGCGCGCCGCGCCGCCGAACAGCACCGTGAGCTGGCGGAATCCGCTGCTCAGCAGGTGCGGAACGATGCCGAGTCGTTCGCCGCCGAGCGCAAGGCGAAGGCCGAGGACGAGGGTGTCCGCATCGTCGACAAGGCGAAGAGCGACGCCCAGCAGCTCCGCTCCGAGGCGCAGAAGGACGCGCAGTCCAAGCGGGAGGAGGCGGACGCGCTCTTCGAGGAGACCCGGGCCAAGGCCGCGCAGGCGGCGGCGGACTTCGAGACCAACCTCGCCAAGCGGCGCGAGCAGTCCGAGCGCGATCTGGCCTCGCGTCAGGCGAAGGCGGAGAAGCGGCTCGCGGAGATCGAGCACCGCGCCGAGCAGCTCCGGCTGGAGGCCGAGAAGCTGCGCACGGACGCCGAGCGCCGGGCCCGCCAGACGGTGGAGACGGCCCAGCGCCAGGCCGAGGACATCGTCGCGGACGCCAACGCCAAGGCCGACCGGGTGCGCAGCGAGTCGGAGCGCGAGCTGGCGGCGCTCACCAACCGCCGTGACTCGATCAACGCGCAGTTGACCAACGTCCGCGAGATGCTGGCGACGCTGACGGGCGCGGCGGTGGCCGCCGCCGGTTCCCCCGTCGACGACGAGATCTCGCGCGGTGTCCCCGCCCAGCAGTCCCGCTGAACACCCGTCCGACACCCGGGCCGCCCCTGCGGGCCCCCCGGCGAGACGTCTGTGGAAAGCCCCCCGTCCCTCCAGTGGCGGGGGGCTTTCCGCGCCCTTAGCGTGGCCGCATGATCGAGCTGGACGGTCTCACCAAACGGTTCGGGGCCAAGGTCGCCGTCGACCGGCTCTCGTTCCGGGTCAGACCCGGGATGGTGACGGGCTTCCTGGGCCCGAACGGGGCCGGGAAGTCCACCACCATGCGCATGATGCTCGATCTCGACCGCCCGACCGCGGGCCGGGTGCGGATCGACGGCCGGAGCTACCGGGATCTCGCCGAGCCGCTCACCGCCATCGGCGCGCTGCTGGAGGCCCGCTCGGTGCACGGCGGGCGGAGCGCGTACCACCATCTGCTCTGGCTGGCGCAGTCGAACCGCATCCCCACCGCCCGGGTGCGGCAGGTGCTGGACGTCGTCGGGCTGACGGCGGTGGCGCACAAGAAGGCGAAGGGCTTCTCGCTGGGCATGGCGCAGCGGCTGGGGATCGCGGCGGCGCTCCTCGGCGATCCGCGGGTGCTGCTCTTCGACGAGCCCGTCAACGGCCTCGACCCCGAGGGCATCCACTGGATCCGCCATCTGATGAAGCGGCTCGCCTCGGAGGGGCGGACGATCTTCGTCTCCTCGCACCTGATGAGCGAGATGGCCCTCACCGCCGACCATCTGATCGTGATCGGCCAGGGGCGGCTGCTGGCGGACACCTCGATGGCCTCGTTCATCCAGGAGAACTCGCGCAGCTATGCCCGGGTCCGCTCGCCGGAGCACGAGCGGCTGACGGAGGTGCTGCGCTCGGCGGGGTTCACCCCGGTGGAGGCGGGCGGCGGCACGCTGGAGGTGGACGGCGCGACCCCGGAGCGGCTCGGGGAGCTGGCGGCGCAGCACCGGATCACCCTGCACGAGCTGAGCGCGCAGCGGGCCTCGCTGGAGGAGGCGTTCATGCGGATGACGGCAGGCGCGGTGGAGTACCACGCGCACGGGACGGCCGAGGGGCCCACCACGGCGCCGCCGGGGCCGCGGGGGCCCCGCTGGGGCGAGGACTTTCGCCGGGGCGGCCCCGGGGGCCGCACGGACCGCGGGGAGGGCTGAGCGGTGTCTTCCGTTCCGGCGGTGCTCCAGGCGGAGTGGACCAAGATCCGTACGGTGTCCTCGACGGTGTGGACGCTGGTGAGCGCGTTCGTCGTGACGGTGGCGATGGGCGGGGCGCTGTGCGCGCTGTTCCGCTCGGGCTTCGAGCGGCTGAGCCCGCAGCAGCAGCTCGCCTTCGACCCGACCTTCGCGAGCTTCTCGGGCATGGTGCTGGGGCAGCTCGCGATGGTGGTCTTCGGGGTGCTGGTGGTGGGGACGGAGTACAGCTCCGGCATGATCCGCGCCTCGCTGGCGGCGGTGCCGCGGCGCGGGATGTTCCTCTTCGGGAAACTGGCGGTGGCGACGGCGCTCGCGCTGCTGGTGGGGTTCGCGACGAGTTTCGCGGCCTTCTTCACCGGTCAGGCGGCTCTGGGCAGCGGGCTGCGGACGACGCTGGGCGCGGAGAACGTGCTGCGGGCCGTGCTCGGCGGGGGGATCTACATGGGGCTGATCGCGCTGTTCTCGATGGCGGTCGCCACCATGCTGCGGAGTTCGATGCTGGCACTCGGCATTCTCATGCCGTTCTTCTTCCTGGTTTCGCAGATTCTGGCTTCGGTACCCCGGGCGAAGACGGTCGCGCAGTACTTCCCTGATCAGGCGGGCGCGAAAATCATGCAGGTGGTGCCGGACGCGCTGGGAAGTGCGCACACTCCGTACGGTCCGTGGAGCGGTCTCGGGATCATGGCGTTGTGGGTGGTGGCCGCGATTGCCGGTGCGTATCTGGTGCTGCGGAACCGCGACGCCTGACAGGACCGGGACGGAATTCCCCCTGGTTCTCGTCCCCGAATCCCCCCGGAATCGTCCCGGAATCCCCCCGGGTTTCCCCGCTTTCCCGGGCCGCCCCACCAGGCGATCGTGATGAAAGCGTTACCACGTGGCCGGAACTCAACGGAGGTCGTTATCCTCTTTAGACTTACGGGGGCGTACGGCCAGTGGCGTGTGCCCCGACGACGATCGAAAGTCGATGGGGCTGGAGAATGATCGAGGCAGTCGGCCTGACAAAGCGCTATGGCGACAAGACGGCCGTCCACAACCTTTCCTTCCAGGTGCGGCCGGGTGCCGTCACCGGATTCCTCGGCCCCAACGGTGCCGGCAAGTCGACGACCATGAGGATGATCCTCGGACTCGACACCCCCAGCGAGGGCACGGTGACCATCGGCGGACGCCCGTTCCGGCAGACGCCGAACGCGCCCCGCCAGGTGGGCGCGCTGCTCGACGCCAAGGCCGTGCACGGCGGGCGCAGCGCCCGCAACCACCTGCTGTCGCTGGCACAGCTCTCGGGCATACCGGCCCGCCGGGTGGACGAGGTCCTGGGTGTGGTCGGCCTCCAGGAGGTCGCGAGGAAGCGCTCGAAGGGCTTCTCGCTCGGCATGGGCCAGCGGCTCGGTATCGCGGCGGCCCTCCTCGGCGACCCGCAGGTGCTGCTCTTCGACGAGCCCGTCAACGGCCTCGACCCCGAGGGCATCCTCTGGGTCCGCAATCTGATGAAGCAGCTCGCCGCCGAGGGCCGCACGGTCTTCGTCTCCTCGCACCTGATGAGTGAGATGGCCCTCACCGCCGACCATCTGATAGTGATCGGCCGGGGTCAGCTCCTCGCGGACATGAGCGTCACCGACTTCATCTCGGCGAACTCGGCCGACTTCGCACGGGTGCGCACCCCCGACACCGATCCGGCGCTGCGCGAGAAGCTGTCCGCCGCGCTGAACGGGGCGGGCGGGCAGGTCATGCCGGAGCCGGACGGCGCGCTGCGCGTGATGGGGCTGGAGCTGCCGCGGATCAGCGACCTCGCCCATGAGACCGGGGTGCGGCTGTGGGAGCTGTCGCCGCACCGGGCCTCGCTGGAGGAGGCGTACATGCGGATGACGCAGGGCGCCGTCGACTACCGCTCATCCGACGACAAGAAGTCCGGTCTGATGGAGCAGGCGCGGCCGGGCTTCGCACCCCCGCCGCAGGTTCCCGAGGTGCCGCAGCAGGGCTGGTACGCCCCGCCGCCGCCCGCGCAGGGGGTCCAGGCCCCGTTCGCGCCGGGGACGCGGACGGCCGCCGTGCCGCCGGTGCCTCCCGCGCCCGCCGCCCCGGTGCAGGACCCGCGCCTCGCGCCGCCGGTCGTGCCGCCGGCGCCGCAGGCCACCGCTCCCGCCGCCGCCCCGACCCTGTCCGAGGACCCCCGATGACGACCCCGTACCCGCAGCAGCAGGGCGCGTTCAGCGCCTCTTACACCTCACCCATCCCGGTGCGCAAGGCCACGCTCGGCGACGCGCTCGCCTCGGAGTGGACCAAAATCCGATCCGTGCGGTCCACCATGTGGACGCTCGGCGTCATGGCGCTGCTCATGCTCGGCCTCGGTCTCCTGGTCGCCGCCATCGTCGGCAGCGCCGACCCGGACGAGACGGGCGTCGCCGACCAGTCGGTCCTCGGCCTCGGCTTCTTCGGCGTCCTGCTCAGCAGCGTCTGCGTGATCACCCTCGGGGTGCTGACGATCACCTCGGAGTACGGCACCGGGATGATCCGGACCACGCTGACCGCCTGCCCCTCCCGGGGCCGGGTGCTGGCCGCCAAGTCCCTCGTGTTCTTCCTGCTCGTCTTCTCCGTGACCTTCGTCCTCACCCTGGTGGTGGGCGCGCTCCAGGTCTCCCTGATCACCGGGGCGCCCGCGCCCAGCGGTGCGGAGTGGGCCCGCGGCACCCTCGGCGTCAGCCTCTACCTCGCCTTCCTGGGGCTGCTCTCGCTGGCCGTCGGCACGCTGATCCGCCACTCCGCCGGCGCCATCACCCTCATGATCGGCGCGGTGCTGCTGCCCCTGGTGGCCGCGATGTTCATGTTCGCGGAGTCGCTCCAGGGCGTGCGGGAGGCGATGTTCGACTACTCCATCCCCAACCAGATCGTCATGATCTACGACTCGGTGCCCGGCGAGAGCGGCCCGCAGGGCTGGGAGCCCGTGGGCATCATGATGGTGATCTCCGCCATCGTCCTCGGCAGCGCCTACGCCGTGCTCAAAAGCCGCGATGTCTGAGCACCGAGGGGCCTCCGCGCCGACGGGCTGACCGGCCGACGGCCCCGGCCCGGTCAGCGCCTCGGCGCCGACTCCGGCCCCGGGCCCCGGTCAGTGCTTCGGCGCGTTACGGGACCGCTGCACCCGCGTGGTGCGGCGGTCCTTCGCGTTCCAGCACGCCTTGTGCCAGTGCCGCCGGTCGTCCACACCGCCGTGCTCGGGCCAGGCCACCACGTGCGGTACGCCCACGATCTCCTGGTCGCAGCCGGGACAGCGGTAGCGCTTCCCCTCGGCGCTCGCACCAGCCACCAGGCGCACGGCCCAGTCCTCACCCTGCCAGGACTCGGTCCGGCCGAAACCCCCATAGCGGTCGGACGGTTCATCGGAGTGTGCGGGGGAACGGTCACCGCCCTTGGGGCGGTTGCGGCGGGGGGACACGTGGACACCTCACGGGCGCGCGGAGACGATGTGCGGATCTCCAGCCTACGGGCCACCGCCGGGGGTACACGTACCGCGCGAGCGGGGTGACCGGGCCTCCCACCGGCGCGGTTACCGGACAATCGCAAGAGATTCACGAGGAGCCGTGCCCTTGGCACGTGTCAGACGTTAGTGCCGGTGGGGGAAAGAGAGACGCGTCGGCCGCAAGGAGGCAGAAGGCGATGCGCGTGGGTACGTTCGTACTGGCAGCCCAGTTCCCGGGCCAGGGGCAGGGGGAGGCACTGCATCGCGCGGTGCGCTCGGCCGAGGTCGCCGAGGAGTCCGGGCTCGACTCCGTGTGGCTCGCCGAGCACCACTTCGTCCCGTACGGGGTCTGCCCTTCCGCGGTGACCCTCGCCGGGCTGCTGCTCGGCCGCACCCGGAGGATCCGGGTGGGCACGGCGGTGAGCGTGCTGCCCGGAGTGCACCCGGTGGCCCTCGGTGAACAGGCGGCGCTGCTCCATGTCACCAGCGGCGGCCGGTTCACACTCGGTGTGGGGCGCGGCGGCCCCTGGGTGGACCTGGAGGTGTTCGGCGCGGGCCTCGAAGCCTATGAGTCGGGCTTCCCCGAATCGCTCGACCTGCTGCTGCGCTGGCTGCGGGAGCCCTCCGTGGGATCCGCCTCACCGCGGTTCCCCTTCCGCGAGGTGGCGGTGGTACCCCGGCCCGACGAGCTGATCGGCGGCCCGCCGGGACCGGAGACCGTGGTGGCGTGCACCTCGCCCACAACCGTGCGCCTGGCCGCCGAACGCGCCCTCCCGATGCTCCTCGGAATGCACTGCGGGGACGAGGAGAAGGCGGAGATGGTCGCCCTCTGGCGGCGCTGCGCCACGGAAGCGGGCCACCCGCCCGAGGTGGCCGCGTCCGCGGAGCATGTCTCCGCCGGAGTGGCACAGATCGCCTCCAGCGCGGCCGACGCGAGCGAACTCCTGCTCAAGGCGATGCCGGGCTGGCTGAAGCAGGGGCTCGACGCGCACATCACCGTCGACGGGCGGGTGCGGGTGATGCGGGACCCGCTGGCGTACACGGAGATGCTGTGCGGCATCCACCCCGTGGGCCCGCCGAAACTCGCCGCCGACCGCCTGGCGGCCACGGCCGAACGCACCGGCATCCGCCGCTTCGCCCTCCTGGTGGAGGGCTCGGGCGACCTGTCCGCGACCGAGGACACCATCCGCCGCCTCGGCGAAGACGTGCTGCCGCTGCTTCTTTGAGGCCCGGTTCGCCCTCATGGACCGACCGCCCGCGCCCCTGTGCCCGGGCCCAACGGCCGCTCCCGCCCTGCGGCGAGTGAGCCGAAGGGGTGCCGCGGGTGCCGAGAGCGGAGAGCGCGCGCAGGCCGCGGGGAACGAGCGGCCGAGCACGGTCGACCGTCGGCGCACGCTCCAGCACCCCCGGAGGCGAACCGAGCCGCCAACAGGGGCGTCCGTCGGCGCACGCTTCAGCGCCCCGGAGGCGAACCGGGCCACAAGAGACTCAGCAGTCGCGGAGGACCGGTGACTGGTTGAGCAACTGCCCCCGTATCGACGTGAAGCGCGTGAGCCTTTCGTCCACCGCCGGGTCCAGCGGGAAGACCGCGACACGGTGGCAGTTCTGGAAGGCCAGGCGCACGCCGAAGTGGCGTTCCAGCGAGCCGCGGATGGCATCGCTGGCGAGCGCACGCAGCAGTTGGCCGCGTGCCTGCTCGTCCGGCGGCGGCGTCTGGTTGTCGGCGAATTCTCCGCCGTCCACCCTCAGACGGTCCACCAGCGAGCTGATCATCTCCCAGGCGTAGGGCAGGGAGGTCCGGACGCAGTCGACGAAGTCAGCTTCGTCGACCTCGCCTCGCTCGGCCTGTGCCAACAGGGCCGGTGAGACGTCGAGCGACATGGGTTCTCCTCTCGCGGTCCCGGAGGTCCGGGACCTTACGGGCACGGGAAGAGGCCGCCGTACTGGAGCGTGCCACGGTAGTCATGCACATGACGCATGACGACGCAGAGTGTGCGAACAGCGACCTCCCGCATCAACGGTAAGTGCGCGCTCGGGGCCGCACCAGGAGAAGGAGCGGACATCCGGCTGGAAACGAAGGGGGACGAAGGGATCTACCCGAAGAATCTCAGTCAGCCGCAGGGGGTCCCCCACCGTGGGAGTACGTAGGGAGAATCGCGCGCGAGGGCCGGAGTCGAGTAGCGTTGCCGACCATGCGCCTTGTCATCGCCCGCTGCTCCGTGGATTACGCGGGCCGGCTCACCGCCCATCTGCCCTCCGCTCCCCGTCTGATCCTGGTCAAGGCAGACGGCAGTGTCTCCATCCACGCGGACGACCGGGCGTACAAACCACTGAACTGGATGTCGCCGCCGTGCACCCTCAAGGAGGGCGACGACAACATCTGGACGGTCGTCAACAAGGCGGGCGAGAAACTGATCATCACCATGGAGGAAGTTCTCCATGACTCCTCGCACGAGCTGGGCGTGGACCCCGGTCTGATCAAGGACGGTGTCGAGGCCCACCTCCAGGAGCTGCTGGCGGACCGGATCGAGACCCTGGGCGAGGGCTATAGCCTGATCCGCCGTGAGTACCCCACCGCCATCGGCCCCGTGGACATCCTGTGCCGGGACGCCGACGGCGCCACCGTCGCCGTGGAGATCAAGCGCCGGGGCGAGATCGACGGGGTGGAGCAGCTCACCCGCTATCTGGAGCTGCTGAACCGCGACCCCCGTCTCGCGCCGGTGAAGGGCGTGTTCGCGGCCCAGGAGATCAAGCCGCAGGCGCGGGTGCTGGCGACGGACCGCGGGATCGGCTGTGTGGTGCTGGACTACGACGCGCTGCGCGGTATCGAGGACGACAAGCTGCGGCTGTTCTGACACCGGGCGGCGCCGCGGGGCGCTGCGGGTCCGCGAGGATCTGCCCGGCGGTCCGGTCCGGAGGACGGCCCGTTGAACAAGATGTGCGCACGGCCCCGGGGAGCACCCCGGGGCCGTCGGTGTGTCAGGGGGCGGAGCGCTCCCCGGTCTGCCCGGTGCCGCCGGAGCCGCCGCCCGCCCGGCCGCCGGGGGGATCGTCCGGGTCGGTCCCGGAGTCGGGCGGGGACGGCGAGACCGGGGGCCTGCTGGACGGCGTGGTCGGGGGGACCGTGGGCGCCGACGGCGACGGGGCGGGGGGCTGCGAGGGCGTCGGCGAGGGCAGCGGCGGGGAGCCGCTGCCGGACGGCCGCGGCGGGGTGGTCGGACCGGGCGGCGGCCCGGACGGCGAGGCCGGGTCCGACGGCGCGGGGGGCCGGGACGGAGGCAGGGACGTACCGGGCGTACCGGGGGGAACGGATGCCGAGGGGCTCGTACCGCCGCCGGGGCGGGGCACGGTGCCGGCGGTCCGTCCCGGGAGGGTCTCCGGGGTGCCGGGGGTGCCGGCGCCGCTGCCGTCGGCGGACTGGCCGGAGCCCTCGCCCTCGCGCTCGTCGACGCCCTCGGACGTGGTCTCGCGGACCGGGCCGCCCTTGGGGTCCTCGTCGCGCCCGGCGGGGCCGAGGGTGATCATCGCGCCGACGACGGCGGCGAGCAGCACGACCGCTCCCCCGGCGGCGAGGTTGCGGCGGGTGCCGCGCAGCACGGCCAGGCGGGCGGCCGGGCGCTTGGCGGGCCCCGCCGGGACGGGGGTCTGCGGGACCGTCACCGTCGCCCCGGAGATCACCGGCAGCGGCTGGGTGCCACCCCGCCGCTCCTGGTCGCGCGGGGACACCGCCGCGCCGCCGCCGGACGACAGGGCGGGCGGCAGTGCGGCCGGGCGGGGCACCGGGGGGAGCCCGGCACGGGCGCGGGCCGCGTCGGGGGCCACGGGAACGGGGGCCGCTGCGGGCACCCGGCCGTTCTCCCGGTCCTCCACCAGGGCGAGGGCCCGGCGGCCGACGACCGTGCCGATACGGTCGGCGAGCGCGCCGCGCATACCGATCGAGGTCTCCAGCTCGGCCCTGGCCCGGTCGAGCCCGCCGGTGCAGAGCGCGAGGACACCCAGCTCATGGTGGAAGTACGCCTCCTCGGCCACCTCCCCCGCCTGCCGGGCGGCCTCGGAGCCCGCGCGCAGGGCACGTTCCCACGCGCTCCAGTGCAGCCCGGCGGCGAGGGCGGGCGCGGCGCTGCGGGCGAGACGCACGGCGGCGGCGGAGTGCCCGTCCTCCCGGCTCGCGACCAGGGCGGTGAGCGCGGCCAGGACGGCGTCCGCCTCGACGGCGACCCGTTCGGGGGTCACGGAGGGGTGCGCGGTCCACCAGGTGTAGTGCTGGGCGACGGTGTGGGCGCGGGCCTCGGCGGCGTCGCCGTACCCCTTCTCCTTGAGCTGGAGCAGGGCTCCGGCGGCGAGCCGGTAGCACCCGCCGGCCGGGGAGAGCAGTCCGCAGCGGAGGAGTTCGCCGATCGCGGTGTCGGCGTGGGTGTCGCCGACGAGGGCGGGCAGATGGGTCTGGTGGGGCAGTTCGCCGCCGAGGGCGACCGCGAACCGCAGGGTCCTGCGGGCCGCTTCGCCGAGCCGGGAGGCGAGCAGCGCGGCGGGGGCCGCGCCCTGCCCGAGGGTCGGCAGGGCCACCGCGCCGTCCTCGACGCCCTCCGGGGGCGCGAAGGCGTCGAAGCCGTCCGGATCGTCCCGCAGCCGCTCCTGGAGGGCGTCGCCCTGCCGCAGCAGCGCGCCCGCCTGGACGAAGCGCAGGGGCAGTCCGTCGGACTCGAACCAGAGGTCTCCGGCCCAGTTGGTCTCGTCCTCGGCGAGCGGCCGGTCCACGAGGTGCCGCAGCAGCTCCAGCGAGGTGGTGCGGTCCAGGCCCGGGAGGGCGACCTCCGCCAGCTCCAGCGCGGCGGGCGGTTCGGGGGCGTCGGGGCAGGCCGCGAGCAGGAAGGCGCACTCGGGTGCGGCGTCCAGCAGCTCGGCGAGCGCGCTGCCGCCGAACTCCAGGTCGTCCACGACGACGACGGCGCCGATCGCGGCGACATGTTCCAGCAGCCGGGCGCGGGCGGGCCGGTGCGAAGGGGCGTGGTGCACCGCGGCGAACAGCTCGTACAGCAGGTCGGCGGGGGTGCGGTGGCGGCCGTTGAGCCGTATGACGCCGTCGGGCGCGAGCCGGGCGCAGTCGGCGGCGACGGCGTCGAGGAGGGCGGTGCGGCCGGAGCCGCGGGGTCCGGTGATTCGCAACGAGCGGCCCCGGGACAGCAGGCTGCCGATGTGGGCGCGTTCGTCCTCGCGGCCGAGCAGCGGCGGGACGAGCGGCGCGGGCCCGGCCGGGGCGGGCGGGCGCCCGGCACGCTCGTGCTCGGCGCGCTGCTGCGGCGTGCGGCGGGGGGTGCCGGCCGAGGGGGCGTCAGGTACCGTGCCCGCGAAGGCGACCGGGGTGCCGGGCGGGCGCAGCTCTATCTCGCTGCCGTCGACCGGGTTGACCGTCAGGAGGAAGTCGCCGGAGACGAGTCGTGCGGTGCGGACGGGCGCGGGCCGGTCGAAGCCGGGCTTGCCGGGGTCGCGCGGCGGGCGCGTGGCTCCGGTGTCCTCGCCCGTGCTCTCGTGGTCCATAGGTGCAAGCCCCCCAAGTGCGCTGCGCACTGTCCGTCTCGGCCGTTCTGTCCGTCGGGGGTCCGTGGCAGGGCCGTGCGTGAAGGTTCTCCCGGTTCCCCTGGCACGTCCGGCGTCGCTGCGGTGCCGATGGGCCGCGGCGGGAGGGCGGGGAGCGGCCGGTGGCCTGGCTCCCGGGGCGCTCCGTGCGACGGCCGGCGATCGAACCCTAGACGTCAGCAGGGTATCCCGCATCGCACGGAGTGCCGCCTGCCGGTGGGGTCACAGCTTGATGAGGAGCCCATGGCACAGCGGGAACGGACGGCTCGGCGGCGGTCCGGGACGACGCGCGACGATCGGCGGCCCGGTGCCCACGGCCCGCGGTCGCGGCCCACGGCCTGGGACGGATCCGGACGGCACGAAGTCCCGGCCGGACGCGGCGGAGCGACCGACGCCCCGGACACCCGGGCCCAGCCGCGACCCCGCCACCCGGCGACGGCCGGGACGAAGCGGAACGGCCGGCCGGCCGAACGGCCCCGGACAGCCGGCGGGCCGAGGCGCACCCCCGGCGCCGGGGGTACCGCCGCACCTGAACGGCCGGAGCCTTGCGACGGCCCGCCGCCCCGGCGTCGGGCCGAGAGGACGCGAAGTCCCCTGGGCCGGACGGACCATGCGAAACCCCCGGCAGAACGGCCCCGGGCGGCCGACGGGCCGGTGCTGCCCGCCCGGTGGGCCAGGCACAGCGGCAGGCCGGGGAAACACGGCCACCTGCCCGTGCCCGCGGCTCACGCCCGGTGGCCGAATACCGCCAGGGCTCTGCCGTGACCCGCCCCCGGTGACAGACCGGAAGGACGCGGAGTCCCCGGGCCGGGCGGAACAGTCCCGAGCGGCGACGGGCCGGTGCACACGCCCGGCGGGCCGGGTACCACCCCGTCCGGAAGGCCGAGGCCCCGCTGCCGCGACCCCGCCACCCGGCGACGGCCGGGACGAAGCGGAACGGCCGGGCCACCAGGTCGGAACCGGGAGAAGCCGTCGCACGGCCGCCCGCCCGCGCCCGGCGGGCGGTCCGGCGGGCCGGGGCGGCCCGGGGTCATACCCGGGGCAGCGACTCCGCCGCGAGCCCGCCCTCGATCGCGAGGATGCGGTGCAGCCGGGTGGCCACCAGCAGCCGCTGCATCTGCGGCGGCACTCCGCGCAGCACGAGCCGCCTGCCGCAGCGGCCCGCCCGGCGGTGGGCGCCCATGATGACCCCGAGCCCGGTGGCGTCCCAGGAGTCGAGGGAGGTCAGGTCGAGCACCAGATCCCCGTCCCCGTCGTCGACCGCCGAGTGCAGGACCGTACGGGCGTCCGCCGCGCTGCGGACGTCGAGGCGGCCCCCGACCACCAGCTCGGCATGGTCGCCCCTGATGTGCATATGCGCTCCCCGAGAGTGCCGGTGCCCTGTGGACATGTCGTCGAGGCGGCACGGGCGCGCCCCACTCGCCCCTGCCGCTCCCCTTCTTGCTGCTGCTCGCCGCTGCTCGCGACCGCCTTCGCGCTGCCGCGGGGTCACCGGCGCACTGCCCGCATCGGCTGACTCCCCGTTCAGGAAGACGGTTTCCACGGGTCAGCGGAGTGACACCGGATTCACTCCGTGGAGTGAGCCCGGCGGTGACGGTGCCGGGCGCCTGCCGCCGCTCAGTAGCGGTAGAACCCCTGCCCGCTCTTGCGGCCGATGTCACCGGCGTCGACCATCCGGCGCATCAGCTCCGGCGCCGCGAACTTCTCGTCCTGGGACTCCGTGTAGATGTTGCCGGTGGCGTGGAGCAGGATGTCCACCCCGGTGAGATCGGCGGTGGCCAGCGGCCCCATGGCATGGCCGAAGCCCAGCTTGCAGGCGGTGTCGATGTCCTCGGCCGAGGCCACTCCCGACTCGTACAGCTTCGCCGCCTCCACCACCAGCGCCGAGATCAGCCGGGTGGTGACAAAGCCCGCGACGTCACGGTTGACGACGATACAGGTCTTGCCGACGGACTCGGCGAACTCCCGGATCGTGGCGAGGGTTTCATCGCTGGTCTTGTGGCCCCGGACCAGCTCGCAGAGCTGCATCATCGGCACCGGCGAGAAGAAGTGCGCGCCGACGACCCGCTCGGGCCGCCCGGTCACCGCCGCGATCTTGGTGATGGGGATGGCGGAGGTGTTGGAGGCGAGCACCGTGTCCTCGCGCACCAGCTTGTCGAGGGCGCGGAAGATCTCATGCTTGACCTCCAGCTTCTCGAAGACCGCCTCGACCACGACATCCGCGTCGGCGACCGCGTCCAGGTCGGTGGTGGCGGTGATCCGGGCCAGCGCGGCGTCGGCGTCGGCCGCCTCCAGCTTCCCCTTGGCGACAAAGCGGTCCCAGGAGCCCTTGACGGTGTCCAGGCCCCGGGTCAGCGCGTCGTCGGTGACATCGCGCAGCACCACGTCCCAGCCCGCCTGGGCGGAGACCTGCGCGATACCGGAACCCATGAGTCCGGCCCCGATGACGGCGAGCTTCCTGGCCACTGCGACACCCCTATCGCTCGTTGCCGTCCAACGGCTGTTTACCCGACGGCTCCTGGCCGGAGGTTAGCGGTCCCGGCGGGCCAAGTGGCGGCGAAGAGATGCGCGTCACGCTCCGTCCGGCGGACATCACACCGGGCACCCGGCCGGGGGGCGGGGAAAGCCGCCGGGACGAAACTACGCTGGGCCCATGGTCAATCTGACGCGCATCTACACCCGTACCGGCGACCAGGGCACGACGGCGCTCGGCGACATGAGCCGCACCGCCAAGACCGATCTGCGGATCTCCGCGTACGCCGACAGCAACGAGGCCAACGCGGTCATCGGCACCGCCATCGCGCTGGGACGCCTCCCCGAGGACGTCGTCCAGGCGCTCACCCGGGTCCAGAACGACCTCTTCGACGTGGGGGCGGACCTCTCCACCCCGGTGGTCGAGAACCCCGCGCACCCTCCGCTGCGGGTGGAGCAGCCCTATATCGACCGGCTGGAGGCCGACTGCGACCGCTTCCTGGAGGGCCTGGAGAAGCTGCGCAGCTTCATCCTCCCGGGCGGGACGCCGGGCGCGGCCCTGCTCCACCAGGCGTGCACGGTGGTCCGCCGGGCGGAGCGCTCCACCTGGGCGGCGCTGGAGGCGCACGGGGAGACGATGAACCCCCTGGCCGCCACCTATCTCAACCGGCTGTCCGATCTGCTCTTCATCCTGGCCCGGGTGGCGAACCGGGAGACGGGGGACGTCCTCTGGGTCCCCGGCGGGGAGCGCTGACAGCAGCGCACTGAACGGAGAGGAACGGAGAGGAACGGAGAGGAACAGAAGGGAACGGAGGGGGTGGACGGGGGGCTCAGCGGCGGCGCTCCACCTTCACCGGGACACGCGGCGCATCCTCCCCGCCGCTCCCGTCGCTCCCGTCGCCCTCGTCGTTCCCGTCGCCCGACCCCGCGGGTGCCCGCCGCGGCCAGATGACATAGGTGAGGGCGATCAGACCGTGGATACCGGTGATCTTCCATGCCTGAAGGAGCCACGCCTCCAGGCTCGCCGTGCGGGCGGCGTCACCCACGTACAGGATCGCGAGCAGCAGCAGTCCGCTCGCCACCACCGCGCCCACCACGGTGCCGGCCCACAGCTTTCCCTCGTGGGCGGCGCGCGCCTTCCCGTACCGGGGCGGCTCCGGCGGCGGCGGGGCGCCCCCGAAGCGGTGGGCGGCGTGGCCGTCGAGCCATGTCACCGTGCGGTGGCCGTGGCCGACGGTGTAGCCGATGTAGAGCGCGGCGAGACCGTGGTGCCAGCTCGGTTCGGCGCCGTTGCGCAGATCGATCGCCGTGGCGGCCAGCAGCACGACCTCCAGCAGCGGTTCGCACAGCAGCAGGGCCATGCCCAGCCGGGGCCTGCGCAGGACATACCGTGCGCCGAGACCGGCCGCCAGCAGTACCCAGAAACCGACCTCACAGATGATGATCAGCGCAAGGACCACGGTCCGACCACGCCCTCTCCCCGTCCGGACGAACACCTACCCCACCAGCCTCCCGGCCCCGGGGCCCCGCGTCGTCGTCGCCGGTGAGGAACCCGGACTGCATCCTTCGGTGTACTCGGTGGAACGGAGGCTCCGCCGGGCCGGCGAGGTCCGGAGCCCCGAGGGCGTGTTGGATGAGGAGGTGACCGTTCCACGCCCCCACCGCGACGATGTCGTCCTGGCCTCGGCGGCCCTGCTGGGCGGGGTGCTGCTGTGGTCCCTGGGGCTCTACACCCAGCGCGAGTCCTCGCTCCCGCCGTGGGCGACCCTGGTACCGCTGACGGTGCTCTGCGTCCAGGAGCTGTTCCGCCGCTCGCTGCCGCTGACCACCCTGCTCGTGGGCACCGCCGCGCTGGTCGCGGACCTCTTCACCCACGGCAATCTGATCACCGTGCTCCTCTTCACCGATGTGGTGTACGCGGCGGTCGTCTACGGCCCGCCCTCGGCCGCCCGGCGTATCCCGGTGGCGGCCGGGCTGCTCACCGTCGCGTCGACCGTCGCCTTCCTGGTCTGGCTCCGCAGCCCCGAGGGGCTGCTCCTCGGGGTGGTCATCGGCATGATCACTGTCGGTCCCGCGGCCACCGGAGTGATCATCCGCAACCATCGGGACGCCGCCGAGACGGCCCGGCTGCGGGCGGAGCAGACGGCGCTGCTGGCCGAGATGGACCGGGTGCAGGCCGTGACCGCCGAACGCGGCCGGATGGCCCGCGAGCTGCACGACATGGTCGCCAACCATCTCTCGGCGATCGCCATCCACTCCACGGCGGCACTCTCCCTGGACGACCCGGCGGTCACCCGTCAGGCGCTGGGGGTGATCCGGGAGAACAGCGTCGCCGGACTGACCGAGATGCGCCGGCTGATCGGGCTGCTCCGGGAGGGCGGGGACGATCGGGAACCCGCCGCCGCGCCCACCCTCTCCGGGCTCGAAGCACTGATCGAACAGGCCCGTGTCACCGGCGCGGCCAGCGGTCTGACCTTCACCCTGCTGGACGGACGCGATCCGGAGCTGCGGCTCCCGGCCCCGGTGGAGATGGCGGCCTACCGGATCGTCCAGGAGTCGCTGACCAACGCGCTCAAGCACGCCGACCCGGGCGAGGTGCGCGTCGAGCTGGCCCATGACCCCGGAGGGGCGCTGACCGTCGGGGTGAGCAGCGTCCACGGCGACCGCTCCGGTCCGCGCGCGCCGGGGTCCGGCAGCGGACTGGTGGGGATCAGGGAGCGGGTCGCCCTGCTCGACGGGGAGGTCGCCGCGGGCCCCGTCCCGGGACCGCCGGGCGGACCGGCGAAGATCTGGTGCGTACGGGCCGTACTGCCCGTGCGGGACGACAAGGAGCCTTTCGTATGACGCGGTATCCGCCGGCCGACGAGCGTCCTGAGTGGACGGGCCGGGTACGGGTCCTGGTCGCCGAGGACCAGAGCGCGGTCCGGGCGGGCCTGGTCCTCATCCTGCGCAGCGCGCCCGACATCGAGGTCGTGGGGGAGGCGCCGGACGGCGAGGAGGCGGTACGGCTGGCCCGGGAGCTGCGGCCGGACCTGGTGCTGATGGACGTCCAGATGCCGCGGCTCGACGGGGTCTCGGCGACCCGGCAGATCGTGGCGGACTCCCTGGCCGATGTGCTGGTGCTGACCACGTTCGACCTGGACGAGTACATCTTCGGGGCGCTGCGGGCGGGGGCTTCGGGCTTTCTGCTGAAGAACACCGAGGCGGCCGATCTGCTGGCGGCGGTGCGGACGGTGGCCCGGGGCGAGGGGCTGATCGCCCCGGCGGTGACCCGTCGGCTGATCGCCGAGTTCGCGGCGCCGCGCCGGGTGCGCGGCCCCGGCGGGCCCGATCCCTCGGTGCTCGACGTGCTGACCCGGCGGGAACGGGAGGTGCTGTCCGCCGTGGGTGAGGGCCTGTCGAACGCGGAGATCGCCGTCCGGCTGTCGATGGCGGAGGCCACGGTGAAGACCCATGTCAGCCGGTTGCTGAACAAGCTGGAACTGAGGAGCCGGGTACAAGCGGCCGTCCTGGCGCAGGAGTTGGGGATCTAGACACCGCCCCTCCGCACGCCTCTCCCCACGCCCTTCCGCACGCCCGTTCGGGCAGCCCGAGGGCGCGGGGGGCGATTCCCGGCCCCGACCCCCACCTTTGGTCTGGACCTATTGACGATTGGTCCAGACCTTCCTAGTCTCGCCGCATCACACGCTGCGGTGAGCCACGCAGAGTGCGCAGTGCACGGTCGCCCCACCCCACTGTCCGGACCTCCTCAAGGAGTACCCGTGAGCACTCAACCCCCACCACTGCACGGTTCCAGAAGTCGTCCTACCCGCTGGGCACGGCTTTCCACCCGATCCCGGATCACAGCGGCGCTGACGGCCCTGATCATCCCGCTGGCCGCAATGGTCGGACTCGCCACCCCGGCCCAGGCCGCGACGTCCGCGACCGCGACCTACGCCAAGGCCGCCGACTGGGGAAGCGGCTTCGAAGGGCGGTGGACCGTCAAGAACACCGGGACCACCACCATCAACGGCTGGACCGTGGAGTGGGACTTCCCCGCGGGCACCCGGGTCACCTCCGCCTGGGACGCCGATGTGACCAACGTCGGCAACCGCTGGACCGCCAAGAACAAGCCCTGGGCCGGATCGCTGGCCCCCGGGGCCTCCGTCACCTTCGGGTTCAACGGCACCGGCACCGGAGCCCCGTCGAACTGCAAGCTCAACGGCAACTCCTGTGACGGCGGCGGGGTCCCGGGCGACACCCCGCCGACCGCCCCCGGTGTCCCCACCGCGGGCACCGTGACGGAGACCTCGGCCGTCATCAGCTGGACCGCCGCGTCGGACGACAAGGGCGTCAAGAACTACGACGTCTACCGGAACGACACCAAGGTCACCACCACCACGGCCCTGACCTTCACCGACACCGGTCTGACCAAAGGCACGAACTACACCTACACCGTGCAGGCGCGGGACACCGCCGACCAGCTCGGCCCGAAGAGCGAGCCGCTCTTCGTCACCACCCCGGGCGGCGGCGGGGGCAACCCGGGCACTGCCAAGAAGATGGTCTACTTCACCCAGTGGGGCATCTACGGGCGCAACTACCACGTCAAGAACCTGGACACCTCCGGCATCGCCGCGAAGATCACCCACATCAACTACGCCTTCGGCAATGTGCAGGGTGGTCGCTGCACCATCGGTGACGCCTTCGCCGACTACGAGAAGGCGTACACCGCGGACCAGTCCGTGGACGGTGTCGCCGACACCTGGGACCAGCCGCTGCGCGGCAACTTCAACCAGCTCCGCGAGCTGAAGAAGAAGCACCCGCACATCAAGGTCCTGTTCTCCTTCGGCGGCTGGACCTGGTCCGGCGGCTTCACCCAGGCCATGCAGAACCCGGCCGCCTTCGCCGACTCCTGCTACCGGCTGGTGGAGGACCCGCGCTGGGCCGATGTCTTCGACGGCATCGACCTGGACTGGGAGTACCCCAACGCCTGTGGTCTGACCTGTGACACCAGCGGCCCCGCGGTGATGAAGAACATGATGCAGGCGTTCCGTGCCCGGACCGGTCCGAACTACCTGCTGACCGCCGCCATCACCGCCGACGCCTCCTCCGGCGGAAAGATCGACAACGCCGACTACGGCGGCGCCGCGCAGTACACCGACTGGTACAACGTGATGACGTACGACTTCTTCGGCGCCTGGGCGGCGCAGGGCCCGACGGCCCCGCACTCCCCGCTGACCTCCTACCCGGGCATCCCGCAGCAGGGCTTCAACTCCGCCGACGCCATCGCCAAGCTGAAGGCCAAGGGCGTCCCCGCGGCCAAGCTGCTGCTGGGCGTCGGCTACTACGGCCGCGGCTGGACCGGGGTGACCCAGGCGACACCGGGCGGCACCGCCACCGGACCCGCGCAGGGCACCTACGAGCCCGGCTTCGAGGACTACAAGGTCCTGAAGAACACCTGCCCGGCCACCGGAACCGTCGGCGGCACCGCCTACGCCAAGTGCGGCAGCAACTGGTGGGGCTACGACACCCCGGCGACCATCGCCACCAAGATGGCCTGGGCCAAGAGCCAGGGCCTGGGCGGCGCCTTCGCCTGGGAGGCCAGCGGTGACACCGGCAACGGCGAGCTGACCACGGCGATCGACAACGGTCTGAAGTAGGCCCTCCGCACCACCCGCAGCACGGGCGACAACAGCACGGCACAGAACCGCAGGACCGCCAGCACGACAGAGGGGCCGGGGATCACTCCCCGGCCCCTTCGCCATTCCTCCGGGGAGGACCGGAGCGCGGCCCGCTCCCGCCGGCGGCTGAAGCAATCGCCCGCCACACCCCCGGGAGGCGGACTCTCCCGCCGGGTGAAGTCGGTTCAGTACGCGCGGAGAAGCGGTCCGCGCTCCCGGGAATGACACAGAACCCGCCGTCTCCCAGAGCTGTGGGCCCAGGGCGTACGGCACCGCCGGAAGGCCGTTGCGCATGCCCGCGCCCCGCGCGCAAGAGGACCGAGAAGGACAGTGGGACGCTCCACCGTGATGGAGTGGCAGGCCCACCCGGGCCGCCGGCCGCGGAAAAGCCTCTCCGCCGCCGCGTCATCGCTCGATATGCATATCGAGATGAGGCGCACGGGTCGTACGAGGCCTGAAAAAATGCACCGGCTATCGACCTCCCCCATAAAGATGGAACCACCGGCGAGTTGCCGAATTCACGGCCTTCCATATCCCTGGAACTCACTTTCCCGTGCCGGAATCCATACGCCTCCACATGACACAGAGGCATCCGCCATCAACCTTTCACACCATTGAATGGTGATTTTCCAGCATTTCTTACCAATCGACCGTTATCACAACCACAGCAATCCGGAATCTTCCCGTCCGTAGAAAGAATCGCGCCATTGACACGTGAAAAACGACTATCACTCAGCCAAGTAAAGCGAGAAATTACCGAAGGGTAACATTCCATATCACCTCTCCACCAGGACCTTCACCTGAACGAGGAGCGCCGAGCGGTCCACTGTGATCCACGACACACTCGCCATGATCGGCACCCCACCTAAGATGCTTGTACTTGCCAACGACATCGAGTGAATCGCCGACAACACCCGTCGGGAAATAAATCAGCAATCCCGCACATGGCTTGATCTATCCGTTGCGGAGGTGCAGGGTGCAAACCATTCCTAGTGAACTCTCCCGAAGACGCTCTCTCATTACCGGAGGCGCCGGATTCATAGGAGGAAACCTGGCCCGGAGGCTTACAGAGTCGGGTTGTGATGTCACTGTCGTCGACGACTTGCGCGTCCCTCCAATGATTCCACCGGAGGGGACAGGTAAATTTCTTGAGAAATCAATACTTGAACTCCACGAAGATGATCTTTCGAATGTCGGGACCGTTTACCATCTAGCCTCGCACAAAAGCGTTCCACGATCGTTCAAGGAACCACTTGAATATCTGGATAACGTGGACTCCGGCCGCCATCTGCTCCGTCTGTGCGCGAAGGCCGGGGTACCGAGAGTGGTCATCGGGAGCACCTGCGAGGTGTACGGGCGGGCCGATCTCCTGCCGACACCAGAGACCAGTCCGCTGGCCCCGCTCTCCCCCTATGCCGCGAGCAAGGTGGCGTTGGAGATGCTGGCCCGGGCCCATCAGAAGGCCCCGGGAGCTCCCGAGATCGGGATCGTCCGATTCTTCAATGTGTACGGCCCCGGCGAACGGCCCGACGCCCTGGTCCCCCGGCTCTGCGCCAACCTCCTGCTCAACGGTGAGCTTCCGGTCGAGGGCGCCGGCAGCCAGCGCCGGGACTTCAGCTACATCACCGATGTCGTCGACAAGCTGATCGCGCTCGCGGGCGGCCCTCTCCCACCAGTGCTCAACCTCGGCTCCGGTATCTCCTTCTCCGTCAACGAGGTTGTGGCCCTGCTGCAGCGGATCTCCCCCGGTGCTCGTGTGGCCAGAAGGCCGAACAGGGTCAACGAGATCATGGAATTCCGCGCCGACACCACTCAGCAGAATCTCCGTATCGCCCCCTCCCCGGACACGGTCGGCATGGAGAAGGGAACAGAGTTGACGCTCGCGTGGTGGCAATCACGCGATGCGGACGATATCCACCAGCGCGTTCTTCACGAGGAGTCCCACTGATGGCCGGCTATACCGCCCCTGTACGTGCAAGCCTCGACGTCACCTACGCATGCGACCTGCGGTGCATCCACTGCCGCACCAACACCGGTGAGATCCCCCTGCACATCCGGCGCAAGATGCTCTCCATCGAGCAGTTGCAGAACACGATGCTCGAACTGGACCGGATGGGCACCTTCGAGATCACCCTCACAGGCGGTGAGCCCACCGTCCGCAAGGGGTTCTGGCAGCTTCTGGACGTCGTGCCGAAACTGCGGCACTCGACGGTCACCCTCATCACCAACGCGGCCAACCACACCCGTGAACAACTCGACCGCATCGTCGACAGCGGAATCGACTCCATCCGCGTCAGCATGGACGGTACCCGCGAAACCTTCGCAGCCGTCCGGCTCATGGACGTCTTCGACACCGTCATGGAGAACTCCGCCTATCTGCGGGACCGGGTCCGCAGCTTCAAGGTGCTGA
The DNA here is from genome assembly GCF_005519465.1 of Streptomyces clavuligerus. NCBI lineage: Bacteria > Bacillati > Actinomycetota > Actinomycetes > Kitasatosporales > Streptomycetaceae > Streptomyces > Streptomyces clavuligerus. Next base: position 1,794,117 of record NZ_CP027858.1, read on the forward strand.
CCACAGTCATGAAGACCAACCAGCACAACGTCTTCGACCTGGCACACCATCTGCGGGGGCAGGGGTTCCGTCGGCAGGACCTCATCCTGGTGCGGGCCCACGGCCGGGGCGGTCGGAACCGGCTGCTCCTGACCGAGCAGGAGACCATGGCGATCCATCAGCGGGTGACCGAGTTCAAGCGGAACGTCCCTGTGACGGATTTCGACCTGAACCTCAACGCCCCCTACCTGGTTCCGGGCGAGAGCCTCCGTCCCTTCCAGGATGTAGTGATGTTCCCCTATCTGGTGAGGGACAGCAGTGTCGCGATCTCTGCCACCGGGGACGTGACCATGAGCCGTCTGTACAGCGCCGCCCCCTTGGGCAATGTCAAAGACGCGCCGGTCCCGGAGATCTGGTCGAAGGGCCAGCAGCAGTTGGTCGAGGAACAGGAGGAGTTCACCGAGGACCGACTGCGTCAGATCTTCTGGGACTTCGCCTCCGAGGACGCGGACGACGCGCCCCCGCTCACCTCGCTGCTGGACCGCCAGATCTTCGAAGGTGCAGAGGTGAGATAGTCGTGACCCGGGAAGTACTGATCCGTCTGTATGACGTACCACCCTCCCGGCCCGCTCTGGACGCCCTGGCCTCAGTCCTCCTTCCCCACGGGGACCAGGACCGGCCCGCCTCCGGGGTCACCCCCGTCTTCAGCCCGTGCGCAAACCCACGCACCGCCACCTCCGTGAGGCTCCGACAGGGTGGAGACACCCTCGGTAGCTGCGACATCAACACCTCGGGGCCGGGTACGGTCGGGCCCTGCGAGATCGCGGATACCATCGCCGCCGCGCATCGCCCACTGGTCCGCTGGGCACTGGTCCATCTCGCGCTGGAACACCTCGGCTGGCTGGGCTACGCCTATGGGTTGCTGAACATCGGGGAGCACACAGACGGACTCCCTCCGGCGGTGGCGGACGCAGCGTGGCAGATCCCCCTCACCACCGGACGCACCAGAGCAGCGAGCCGGGACGACCCCAGCCTGAAGTGGGCGGACTTCTTCATCGACCTGCGCACCTGGTCTCCCCGCGACAAGCCGGCGACGCTCCACGCGGCCGGCCGTGAGCTGGTGGTCCGCCGCCCGGAGGCCAGTGAGGGACTCCTCCTCGTCGAATGGATCAAAGAGACCTTCGGCGGAGGCTGGGCGAGCGAGATCCACCGGTCCTTCTCACGGGACCCGATCTCCTCGGTCATCGTCGTGGACCAGGACACCGGCCTGCCCGCGAAGGAGCGGCTGATCGGATTTGTCGCGTACGACACCGCACGGCTCGGCATGCTCTCCACCATCGCCCTCATCCCCTCGGTACGCGGTCACAGTCTGGAGCTGGCCCCGGCCCTCCTGGAGGAGTGCTTGCGCCAGGCCAAGGCGAGCGGAATGCCGTATGCCGTCCTCGGGGGAGTCGCCAACCGGCTGACCGCCCTGCGCTATATCAACGCACTGTGGACCATTCCCGGTTCGTACCCCGGGATCTTCGGGAAGGGCATCCGGAACTAATGAAGATCATTATCACTGTCTCCGATCAGGTCTGGGGCGGAAAGCACCGCTATATGCAGGACGTCGCGGACGGCCTTGTCGCGCACGGTCACTCGGTAACCGTCCTCGCCGAGGAAGGCGGGGCCATGCTGGAGGTGTGCCAGGCCGCCGGTCTGGACACCGTGAGTGTGCCGCCTTTCGCCGACGACACCGCTGTGGACGCCGTCTCGGCGGTCCTGCTGGACCGTCGGCCCCACGTCGTCTGTGTCACCGGGCGGGCCGACGCCTCGGTGGTCCAGAGCGCCGGAGAACACACAGCCGACGAGATGGCGGTCTGCCTCTTCCGGCACTCGGCCTTCCCCCTGGGCACCACGGACGAGGTGCGCGAGCTGTTCAGCAGGGTGGATCTGGTCGTCGCCACCTCCCAGGAACAGTACCTGCGGCAGTTCCAACCCCTGGTCGAGGCGGGGATTCTGGAAGAGGAACAGGTCGAGGTTCTCACCAGCGGTGTCCGGGGGACGCTCCTGGACGCGCTCGACACGGCAGACCGGGACGCCGCGCGAGAACGGCTGGGAATCGCTCCGGACCAGTATGTCTTCCTCTCCCTCGCACGGCTCTCCTGGGAGAAGGGTCTGGACCGCGTGGTCGGAACCCTGCCCGAGCTGAGAAGTGGCCCCGACTCGCCTCCCCCGCTGCTCGTCGTCGCGGGCGACGGTCCACTCGAAGACGACCTGCGCGCCCAGGCCACCGAGCTCGGCATTGCGGATCAGGTCCGGTTCATCGGCCATCAGCAGGAGGTCGCTCCTGTCATCGCCGCGGCGGACGCCGTCGTTCTCGCCAGTACCGTGCCCGAAACGGGACCGCTCGCGCTCAAGGAGGCCATGGCGGGCGGGCGGCCCGTCGTCGCTGCGGCCCAGGGCGGTATCCCCGAGTTCGTCGAGGACGAGCGGCACGGCCTCCTCATCGTGGACGACGAGGATCTGCGACAGGCGATGCAGCAGATGATGGACGACCGTCACGCGGGAGCCGCCATGGGACGGGCCGGCCGGGAGGCCATCCACGGGGGACACCGCGCCGCACAGCGCGTCGAATATCTCTCCCACCGGCTGGATCTGCTGGTCATCGACCGGATCGGCCCAGAGGTCGTACTCGGGGAAGTGGTCTGGGACGAGGTACGGCTCCGTGAGGAGAGCGACAGCGGCTTCGTCTTTGTGCCCCACTCCTCCCACATCATGGAGGTGGACGCCGAGACCTTCGCGGTCCTCACCGCCTCCGTCGAGGCCAAAGATCCCCGCCTGCTCCTCAAACCGGCTGCGGTGCCGACCCGTTCCCTGGCAGAGCGGCTCTATGCCATGGGTGCCCTCAGCCGGCCGGGAGCGGCGGCCACCACCCCGGCCCTCCGGTGAAGGTCCTGGTCATCGCCGCACACCCGGACGACGAGGTCCTGGGTGCCGGGGCCACGGTGGCGACCCTGAGCCGCCAGGGCGCTCAGGTGCACATCCACATCATGGCGGAGGGTGTCTCCCTCCGGCACGAGGGTGTCACCAGGGAACAGGCCAGAGCCCGATGCGAGACTGCGGCCGGAGAACTGGGTGCGAAGGAGATCTCTTTCGGGGGGTACGCGGCCGATGGGCGGCTCCTCGCCGATCTCTCTCAGCGCCCGGTGGTCGACGGGGTGGGAAAACTGCTGCGGGAGACCGGCCCCGAACTCGTCCTCACCCACCACCCGGGCGACATCCATGCGGACCACCGGAGAGTGGCCCACGCGGTGTCCTATGGCACCCGAATCCTGGGCGGCGGGCCGGTCCGCCAGGTACTGCACTTCGAGGTGCTGTCCTCGACGGAACAGCAGACCGGTCTCATGGCACCGTTCCGGCCCGATGTCTTCTACGACGTGACCGGGGAGGTCGAGGCCAAGTGCCGGGCCCTCGCCGCCTACGACTACGAAGTGCACGAGCCGCCCCATCCGCGCTCCCTGGAAGCCGTCCGCACCCTGGCCGCCCACCGGGGACACCAGGTCGGGGTCACCGCCGCGGAGGCATTCGCCCTGGGACGGGAGCTGCGCACCTCGCCGACGACAGGACACGACACCCTCGGAGTGGGACGGACATGAGAGTTCTTGTCACCGGAGGAGCCGGGTACGTGGGCTCCTTCACCGTACGCGGGCTGGCCGCGGCCGGACACGACGTCGTCGTGGCCGACAATCTCAGCACCGGCCGACGCGAGGCGGTGGCCGAGCACGATCTGAGGGTCGTGGACATCCTCGACACCGAGGCCCTGCGCCGGGTCTTTCAGGGATTCCGTCCGGATGCCGTGATCCACTTCGCCGCTCTGAAGTCGTCGGAGGCGTCGCTGCGGGACATCACCACGTACTACCGGGTCAATGTGACAGGCACCCAGAACGTGCTCGGGCTGTGCGCCGAGACGGGTGTCGGACGCTTCGTCTTCTCCTCGTCCTGCGCGGTCTACGGGACACCGCAGATCTGCCCGGTGGACGAGTCGGCGCCCGTCCGCCCGGAGAGCCCCTACGGTGAGTCGAAGTATCTGTGCGAACGCATGATCGCCTCCTACGGCAGGGCCACGGGGATGCGCTACGCCAACCTCCGCTACTTCAACGCCGCAGGTGCCGCCGCCGACGGCGCACTCGGGGAGAACGCGGGTCCCTCCGCCACCCAGATCCTTCCGGTCGCCGTCCGGACGGCACTCGGGCTCGTCCCCACACTGCGGATCTTCGGTGGGGACTACCCGACAGCGGACGGAACCGCCCTCCGCGACTACATCCATGTGGAGGACCTGGCCCGCGCTCATGCCCGGGTGGTGGAGGAACTGGACAGCGACGACCGGAACGGAGCCGTCAACCTCGGTCGCGGCGAGCCTGTCAGCGTACGCGAACTGGTCGACGCCCTGGAGAAGGTCTCCGGCAGGACCATCGATGTGTCCACCGTCCCACGGCGGCCCGGTGACCCAGCTCTGTCATGGGCCGATCCGGCACTGGCGGAGAGCCGGTTCGGCTGGCGCGCCGAGCACAGCTTCGACGACATCGTCCGTACCGCCTGGGCCTGGCACACCCGAGTACCGGCCTCGCTGGAGTGAGATGCACCTCTATCTGCTGCGTCACGCCGAGGACCGACCCACGCCACGGCCCCCGCACACCCGCCGTCTCACAGACCGCGGACACCGCCAGGCGTGGGCGGCTGCCCGCTGGCTGGCGGGACAGCACCCCACCGAAATACGCAGCAGCACCCTGGCCCGCGCGCGACGGACGGCAGACGCCGTGGGGCGCGAGGCCGGGCTGCCCGTACGGGAAGATCCACATCTCAACGAGATCCACTGGGAGTCACCCACAGGGGAGAGCCTGCCGCACCCCCGTGAGAACCGCTGGTATCCGCCCCCTCCGGGGGCGGAGTCCTGGCACGATTTCATGGGGCGGGTGGCCTTGTCGGTCAGCGGTCTGTGCCGGAACGCGTCAAGGGGACAGCGGATCGTGCTCGTGACCCACAGCGGCTTCTTCGACGCGGTCCAAGAACTGCTGAACGGTGGCGGGAGCCGCGTGGAACTCAAGGTCGCCCACACGGGGATCACTCAGTGGGAGTACCGCCCGGGCTGCTTCGGAGGCTCCTGGCTGCTGCATCGGCACAACATCGTCCCCGGCCTTTCGCCGCTCCCCTCCCCCACACCCGATGGACCGGGAAACCCCGGCGGAACGGAGCCGAACACATGATCGCCCAGCGGGCACGGATGGTTGTCATCTGTGTCGACGGGGGCCTGCCCTCTCTGATCCGACAGCATGATTTCTTCAATCTCGCCCAGCGGCTCCCTTCGCTCGCCGGCACCGCCGTCCAAGAGCTGCGGAGCATCTACCCCTCGTCCACCGCGCCCTCGCACGCCTCCTTCCTCACCGGGGCCTACCCCCGTGACCACGGGATCGTGGGCAACCGCTTCTGGGAAACGGAGGCGCCAGAAGAGATCCGGCGCCGTGCGGACGACCCGCTGGCCGCCTTCCACCCCTACGAGAAGAGCTCACTCACCGCCCCGGATCTGCTGGACTGGCTGGCGGAACAAGGGGCCTCGATGGCCGCGGTGCACTTCCCGCACACTTTCTCCCGTTCCGCCGAGCTGTCGATCCCGAGCTGCTACTGCCTGTACGCACCCGCCCGGGAGGCGGTCGTCACCCTGGAGTACGAGGGGTCCGCGGAGGCACGGGCCCGGGTGGAGCTGTCCTACTTCGGACACCCCCTGGCTCTGCGGGTGCGGGTCGGCGGGGAGGGTGTCACTGTCCTCGCCGGAGACGACGGGGAGCCCACTGTGCTGCGGGGCAGTGAGCCCGTCCGGCTGGATGTACGCATGCCCTGGGGGTCCCTGTCGGCCGCTGTCTCCGTCCGGCACCTGGACCGGCGAGAGATAGGGCTGAGTCTCGGGACCGCCGTGATCACCCTGGGATTCGGCGGGCTGGACCCGGCACGCTATCGGGGAGGCACCGGGCCCGCCTCTCTCTCTGTCGAGTACAGCGCCAACCCCGATCACGACTTCCATGAGTCGCCCCGCGCCGAATGGGTGGAACGGGCCGCCCTCGACATCCTCGCCGATCACGACCCCGATGTGCTGTTCGTCCGCTTCAACCAGGCCGACCACGCCCAGGAGTTTCTCTACTGGCATGCGGTACGGAGCAACCCGGAAGCGCGGGAGACCGCGTGGAAGCAGATACTCGATGTCTACACCCGTATCGACGCCTGTGTGGGCCGGCTGGCCGAGGCCGTGGGCGACCGGGCGGAGTTCGTCCTCTTCTCCGACCACGGCATCGACTGGGTCGAGTCCCATCTGCGGCCCAACCGTCTCCTCCAGGAGCTGGGACTCGCCGACCGCATGGTCTTCCAGGGTGACAGCAACTGCGCCTATCTCTATACGGCCGAGCCCCTGACCACGGCCGAGGAGCGGACACTGCGTGAAGGTCTCCGCCGATTCCATCCGTCCGTCGCTGTCCTCACGACCGAGGACCAGACCCGGTTGAACCTGCCCGTCGGCAGCCCTCGCGTCGGCCGACTGACGGTGACCTGCGGTCGCCACACCGAGTTCCAGTACGGCCCGGGAAAGCTCCAGGAGGAAGTGACATCGGCGTCACACGGCTATCTCCCCGGTGACCCCGCCATGAACGGCTTCTACCGGGCCTTCGGTACGGTCGCCGCCCATCGACCGCCTCCCTCGGTGATCACCGGTGCGGCAACCGTGATCCGTGACGTCTGGCGTCGGCTGACAGTACCGGGAGCGTCGACGTGAGTGCCGACCAGCGATACGCCTACGAGGTGGAGGATCTGCACAAACGGTACGGCGACTCAACGGAACCGGCCAACGCGGGCCTGTCGTTCCGCATCGAGGAGGGGGAGTTCTTCGGTCTTCTGGGCAGCAACGGGGCCGGAAAGACCACACTCATCAAGCAGATGATCGGTCTGGTGCGGCCCGACCGCGGTTCAATACGGCTCTTCGGCCACGATGTCTTCGCCCACTCCCGGTACACCACAACCCATGTGGGCTACATGCCGCAGACGGCCTTCGCCCTGAACAGTCTGACCGTCAGGGAAGCCGTCTACTTCAGTGCCCATCTGCGGGGCATGTCCATCAGGGCCGCCAAAAGGGAACGGGACACCCTGCTGGAGGCTCTCGGTCTGACGGCACTGGCACGCAAGGTCGTCCGACAGCTCTCGGGCGGCGAGCGCCGACTGCTCCAGCTCGCGGTGACCCTCACCGGCGCACCACCGGTCCTGATCCTGGACGAACCCACCAATGAACTCGACCCCTCCCGCCGCCGCCAGGTGTGGGACCTGCTCCGGGACCTCCATCAGCGCGATGGGCGCACCGTCATTCTGATCACCCACAACGCGATCGAGGCGGAACAGGTCATCGAGCGGGTCGGGATCATGCGCGAGGGCGAACTGGTGGCCCTGGGTGCTCCCGCCGAGCTGAAGTCGTCCCTGCGCTCCCGGGTCCGGCTGACCATCACGCTCGGCGAAGGCGATGTCCTCCCGGACTACCTGCGGATTCAGTCCGAACACCGAGGGCGTGTGGTGGCACTGGTCGACTCCGCCGACCTTCCCCGCCTGACCAAGGACGTGGATCTCACCCGCTTTCCCGAGTTCACGATCCATACGGCGACCTTGGAAGATGTCTATGTCACCTACGCGTGAAGGGATTTCCGGCCTGAGCTTCCCCCGTCAGGTCTGGAACCTCTTTCGAATCCAGTTGACCAACTGGCGTTGGTCATGGCCGCAAATGGTGCTCACCGGCATGCTCGCCCCCATGGTCAGTCTCGCGGCCCTGGGCCTCTTCGCCCGGGAATCCGGTCCGGAGGCAAGTGAGTTCGTGCTGACCGGAAGCGTCACCATGGCCATTCTGTTCGAGACACAGAACAAGATTGCCAGCAATTTCGCCTTCATGCGCAGCACCGGAGCCTTTGAGTACTACGCCTCGATGCCGGTACGGCGGGAGGCCCTCATCCTGGCCACCCTGGGGGCCTTCTCACTGCTCTCGCTGCCCGCGGTCGCGGTGACCCTGCTGCTGGGCTCGGCCTTGCTCGACGTCCCTCTCGGCTTCTCGCCCTTCGCCCCGTTCTGTCTGCTCCTGGCCCTGCTGCCGTCGGCCGGACTCGGAGCACTGATCGGCAGTCGCTGCACCACCATAGAGCAGGCATCCTCACTGAGCCTCGCCACGACACTGCTCATGATGACGCTCGGCCCGGTGGCCGTCCCTCCCGATCTGCTGCCCGACATCCTGGTCACGATCGGGCATGCCAACCCCGCGGTGTACGCGTCGAGCACGCTACGCCAGTCGATCACCTCACCCAGCGGTCTCGATGTGCTGCCCAGCCTGGGGGCCCTCTGCGTCTTCGCCCTCGCCGCCTGGCTGCTGACCACCCTGGGCATGCACTGGCGTGCCCGGTACTCCCGGGTCTCCTGACCCCGAGCAACTCCCGACACGAGAGGAACGCAGCAATGACCGAGAAAGAGTTCATCGACGTTCTGGCACCTCTGATGGAGGAAATCATCGGGACGACGATCAACGAGACCCAGCTCGACATCACTTTCGGCGATCTGGATGTGGACTCCCTGAACCAGATAGAGATCATCACTCGGATCGAGGATGCCTTCGACTGCGAGATAGACGACAGCACCCTGCGGACCATTCGCACTCCACGCGGCGTCATGGAATACATCGCCGGCGTCAGCGCCACTCGGTGAGCACCTCGCACTCACTCTGGCGGTCAGGGAACGTACGGTGGCTCGGCTGGTGGACGGCGGCGCACCTCGGTGCACTGATGCTGATCGTCGGACTCGCCCAGGACAAGGAATTGACCAGGTCGCTCTGCGCGTGGGGGAGCGACACCTCGCGCTCCGGAGCCGTCGACTTCATCACCTCCTGGGGCAATCCCTTGCCGGTGACTCTGCTCGCGGTGGTATCGGCCTGTGTCGCGCTCCTCCGCCGAGAGGTCATGGCCGCGACCACGCTGCTGGCGGTGCCCTATGCCGCTGCTCTGAGCTGTAGCCTCCTCAAGGAGTTGGTGGAGCGGCAACGGCCGGGGCTCGCCTGCTCCGCCGCGGCCGAGGGGTTCAGCTTCCCGAGCGGGCACGCCGTGAGCACAACCACCGGATTCATCCTCGTCGCCCTGTTCCTGAGCCGGTTCCTCCGCGCTCCCGCCGCACACCTGGTTCTGGTACTCGCCGTTGTCTGCTCCGAGCTGGTCGCTCTGAGCCGGGTTCTGCTCGGCGTGCACTACTCCGTCGATGTACTGGCAGGGCAGCTCCTGGGCGGCCTCTGGCTGCTCCTCGGCATCGTCCTGCTGGGGCAGCGGCGAAAACTCCGGACGCCGGAGAAACTCAGGGCCGACAAGAGCCGGTCTGCTGCCTGAGCAGCGGCCACAGGCCGACGGTGTCCCGGTGCCGCAGGAAACCCACTCCGGCGGCACCGGGAGCATCCTCCTGTCAGCGGCGGTCTTCGGCCTCCGGCCGACCCGCGTTGGGCAGCACCGGGAGCCTCATGACCGTGTCGGCACCCTCATGGACCCTCAGCGGGACCGTGTACCTGGCTGCCAGCACATCCTCCAGCCGGGGCCGGTACAGCGGGTGGAGAGTCCGCAGCGCGGTGTCCACGTCGACCCAGCGGGCGTCGCTCGACTCCTCGGTCTCCCCCGGAGTCCCGGAGATCGCGGTGGCGACGAAGAGGCCGGCCAGGACCCGCCGACTCGGGTGCTGGTAGAGGCCGACCAGGCCGTGCACCTCCACCGTGACGCCCGTCTCCTCCAACGCTTCGCGTACCGCAGCCTCAGGGAACCGCTCCCCCGGGTCGACGAACCCCCCGGGAAGCTCCCATCTCGGGGGATCTCTGCGGCAGGCGATCAGAACCTCGCCCACCTCATTGAAGGCGACACAGGTCGCCCCCAGCAGATACGGCTCCAGCGGGTGGTCCTCAGCGGGCGCCGTTCCCTTCCTCCTCACCAGGACACTCCTTCCTGAAGGGGCTTCCGGTACACCAGCAGATACCTCCAGAGAAGGAGACGCCTGATCGTGCTGTCGGGCAGGAGTCCCCGGGCACTTCTCGATATCTCGGGCAGCGTCATGAGCGGCCGGGTGGTCACAGAGGGGCGGCTGATGTCCTGCTTCCAGCCGAAGGACTCCCGTATCCACGTCACCGCCCGGCAGAGCGCGTTGGCGGGTACGGCCGCGAGGCTGAGCAGCCGGTCCGAGAAGGTGCTTTCCCGGTAGCAGCCAAGGATCACCAGCACACCGCCGGGGCTCAATGCCTCCCGGAGCTTCTCCACGGTGCCGAAGGGAACGTGGTGGATGCTCGCCAGGCAAGCGATGTAGTCATAGGTGCCGGGAGACAGGGCCGTATCGGTGATGTCCGCCTGCTGCCAGCGGATCTGCCGGGCATGCGCCGACCTCAAGGAAAGAGACCGCGCCGTCTCGATGGCCGCCTCCGCCGGATCGAGGGCATCGACCTCGACTCCCCGACCGGCCAGCTCCCGGGCGAAACTCCCCGTACCGCAGCCGACATCGAGCGCTCTGCGACAGTTCTCGGGGATCCGGCGGAGTAAGAGCCGGTGATAGTGGTCATTGTGATCGAAGGGCACCTCGGCATCATGGCACGGGCCCGGATGCCCCGGACCGCGCCGTCAGGCGACGTTCACCCGCTGTCCCGGAGGCGCGGCCTCCAGCCAGGCGAGAAAGCCGGTGAGCGCGTCCTCGCTCATCGCCAGCTCCAGCCGGACCCCCTGGTGCAGACAGCCCAGCACCACGGCGTCGGAGAGGAGCGCCAGCTCCTCCTCGCCCTCGGGGGTACGCCGGCCGATGACCTCGATCGCCGAACGCTCCAGCACCCGGCGCGGCCGGGGGGCGTACGAGAAGACCCGGAACCACATGATCCGGTCACCGCTGTAGCGGGCCACCCCATAGACCCAGCCCTTGCCGGAGGGCGCGCCCACCGGGTCGGGCTCCTCGGGGACGTTCCACCGCAGGGAGCAGTCGAAGGTGCCACCGGAACGCTGGATCAGCCTTCTGCGCAGTCCGAAGACGAACAGCCCGATTCCCACCAGGGCCACCAGCGCCAGGACGCTCACGAGCACCGCGAGGTACATCTTCTCCGACCTCCTCGCCTTGTCCTCGTCCTTGACCGCAAACGTGTGTGCACCCGCATCGCCTCAGCCGCGGCCCGGTCTGGAGGGGTCCAGTCCGGGCCGCGGCTGAGGATGACGACAGTCGGCGGGGTACTCAGCGCACCGCCACCGCGTGCAGCCGGACCTCGGCACGGCGCTCGGCCGCCGCGTCCGACTCCGACCGCGCGCGCTCCAGCGCACGCTCGGCGCGCTGGGCATCGATCTCGTCCGCCAGTTCGGCGATCTCCGCCAGCAGCGACAGCTTGTTGTCGGCGAAGGAGATGAAACCGCCGTGCACGGCGGCGACGACCGTGCCGGCCCCCTCCGGGGAGGTGGTACGGATGGTCACCGGGCCCGACTCCAGCACACCGAGCAGCGGCTGGTGACCGGGCATGACACCGATGTCGCCGGACGCGGTGCGCGCGACGACCAGGGTGGCCTCGCCGGACCAGACCTGACGGTCGGCGGCGACCAGCTCGACATGCAGCTCAGCAGCCAAGGGAGGCTCCTCGGGTCACCACCCGGCACAGACGCCGGGTGTTGGGTCAAAGTCTAATGGGGCGCCGGTCGCCGAAGCGTCCGGACCCCGCCCCGGCCTGTCACGGCCGGGACCCCGGGGGCGGGCCCCCGGGACAGGGGCGTACCGAGGGGGCGGGACGGCACCCGCCCCCTCGGCCATGAGTCGGGGGACTCAGGAGACGCCCAGCTCCTTGGCGTTGTTCTTCAGGTCCTCAAGACCACCGCACATGAAGAAGGCCTGCTCGGGGAAGTGGTCGTACTCACCGTCGCAGATCGCGTTGAACGCGGCGATCGACTCGTCGAGCGGCACGTCCGAGCCGTCCACACCGGTGAACTGCTTCGCGGCGTGGGTGTTCTGGGACAGGAAGCGCTCGACACGACGGGCACGGTGGACAACGAGCTTGTCCTCCTCGCCCAGCTCGTCGATACCGAGGATCGCGATGATGTCCTGGAGATCCTTGTACTTCTGAAGGATGCCCTTGACGCGCATGGCGGCCTCGTAGTGGTCCGCCGCGATGTAGCGGGGGTCCAGGATCCGGGACGTGGAGTCCAGCGGGTCCACGGCCGGGTAGATGCCCTTCTCCGAGATCGGACGGGAGAGCACCGTCGTCGCGTCGAGGTGGGCGAAGGTGGTGGCCGGGGCCGGGTCGGTCAGGTCGTCCGCGGGGACGTAGATCGCCTGCATCGAGGTGATCGAGTGACCGCGGGTCGACGTGATGCGCTCCTGGAGCAGACCCATCTCGTCCGCCAGGTTCGGCTGGTAACCCACCGCGGACGGCATACGGCCGAGCAGGGTGGACACCTCGGAACCGGCCTGGGTGAACCGGAAGATGTTGTCGATGAAGAAGAGCACGTCCTGCTTCTGCACATCGCGGAAGTACTCCGCCATGGTCAGACCGGCCAGGGCGACGCGCAGACGGGTCCCCGGGGGCTCGTCCATCTGGCCGAAGACCAGCGCGGTCTTCTCCAGGACGCCCGACTCCTCCATCTCGTCGATGAGGTCGTTGCCCTCACGCGTACGCTCACCCACACCCGCGAAGACGGACACGCCTTCGTGGAGGTTGGCGACACGCATGATCATTTCCTGGATCAGCACGGTCTTGCCGACACCGGCACCACCGAACAGACCGATCTTTCCACCCTTGACGTACGGGGTGAGCAGGTCGACGACCTTCAGACCGGTCTCGAACATCTCGGTCTTCGACTCGAGCTGGTCGAACGCGGGAGCCTTGCGGTGGATCGCCCAGCGCTCGGTCTTCTCCTTGTTCGCCTCGGGGTGGTTCAGCACCTCGCCGAGGGTGTTGAACACCTTGCCCTTGGTGAAGTCGCCGACCGGGACGGTGATGCCCTCGCCCGTGTCGGTCACCGCGGCCTGGCGGACCAGACCGTCGGTGGGCTGCATCGAGATGGTGCGGACCAGACCCTCACCGAGGTGCTGGGCCACTTCGAGGGTCAGCGTCTTGGTGGCGCCGTCCTCGGCCGGGTCGGCCACATCGACGTGCAGCGCGTTGTAGATCTCCGGCATCGCGTCGACGGGGAATTCCACGTCGACGACCGGGCCGATGACCCGGGCGACGCGGCCCGTGGCCGTCACTCGGTTGTCGGTAGACGTCGTCATTACTTGTCACTCCCCGCGGTCGCGTCGGCCAGGGCGCTGGAGCCACCGACGATCTCGCTGATTTCCTGGGTGATTTCGGCCTGTCGGGCCGCGTTGGCAAGTCGGGAGAGCGAATTGATCAGGTCTCCCGCATTGTCGGTGGCCGACTTCATCGCCCGGCGGCGGGCCGCGTGCTCGGAAGCGGCGGCCTGCAGCAGGGCGTTGTAGACCCGGCTCTCGACATAGCGCGGCAGCAGGGCGTCGAGGACGTCCTCCGCCGACGGCTCGAAGTCGAACAGCGGCAGGATCTCTCCCTTGCCCGCGTTGTCCTCCGTCGCCTTCTCAAGGCTGAGCGGCAGCATCCGGTTGTCGACCGGCGTCTGCGTCATCATCGACACGAACTCCGTGAAGACGATGTGCAGCTCGTCGACACCGCCCTCCGAGGTGTCCTGGCGGACGGCCTCGATGAGCGGGGCGGCGACCTTCTTGGCGTCCGCGTAGACCGGGCTGTCGGTGAACCCGGTCCACGAGTCCGTGACCTTCAGCTCACGGAAGCCGTAGTAGGCGACACCCTTGCGGCCGACGATGTAGGTGTCGACCTCCTTGCCCTCGCCGCGGAGCCGCTTCGTGAGCTGGTCCGCCGCCTTGATGGCGTTGGAGGAGTAGCCGCCGGCCAGACCGCGGTCGCTCGTGATGAGCAGCACCGCGGCGCGGACCGGGTTCTCCGCCTCCGTGGTCAGAGGGTGCTTGGTGTTCGACCCGGTCGCCACCGCCGTGACCGCGCGTGTCAGCTCGGTCGCGTACGGCGTGGAGGCGGCCACCTTGCGCTGTGCCTTGACGATGCGCGAGGCGGCGATCATCTCCATCGCCTTGGTGATCTTCTTCGTCGCGCTGATGGACCGGATGCGACGCTTGTAGACCCGGAGCTGCGCTCCCATGAGTCAGGTCCCTTCCGTCATCACTTCGAGACGTTGACGGCGGCCGGGGCGTCCTCGCCGAGCAGCTTGCCGTCGTGCGTCTCGAACTGCTTCTTGAACGCGGCGATCGAGTCCGCGACCTTGGTCAGCGTGTCGTCCGACATCTTGGCGCCGTCCCGGATCGAGGCCATCAGACCGGCCTCGTCGCGGTGCAGGTACTCCAGCAGCTCACGCTCGAAGCGGCGGATGTCCTGGACCGGAACGTCGTCCATCTTGCCGGTGGTGCCGGCCCAGACGGAGACGACCTGGTCCTCGGTGCGCATCGGCTGGTACTGGGCCTGCTTCAGCAGCTCGACCATGCGCTTGCCGCGCTCCAGGGATGCCTTCGACGCGGCGTCCAGGTCGGAACCGAAGGCGGCGAACGCCTCCAGCTCACGGAACTGGGCGAGGTCCACGCGGAGCCGGCCGGACACCTGGCGCATCGCCTTGTGCTGGGCGGAGCCACCGACGCGGGAGACCGAGATACCGACGTTCAGGGCCGGGCGCTGACCGGCGTTGAACAGGTCGGACTCCAGGAAGCACTGACCGTCGGTGATCGAGATGACGTTGGTCGGGATGAACGCCGAGACGTCGTTGGCCTTGGTCTCGACGATCGGCAGACCGGTCATCGAACCGGCACCCATCTCGTCGGAGAGCTTCGCGCAGCGCTCCAGCAGACGGGAGTGCAGGTAGAAGACGTCACCCGGGTACGCCTCGCGGCCCGGCGGGCGGCGCAGCAGCAGCGACACGGCACGGTAGGCGTCGGCCTGCTTCGACAGGTCGTCGAAGATGATCAGGACGTGCTTGCCCTCGTACATCCACTGCTGGCCGATGGCCGAGCCGGTGTACGGGGCGAGGTACTTGAAGCCCGCCGGGTCGGACGCCGGGGCGGCGACGATGGTGGTGTACTCCAGCGCACCGGCCTCCTCCAGCGCACCGCGCACGGACGCGATGGTGGAGCCCTTCTGGCCGATGGCGACGTAGATGCAGCGGACCTGCTTGTTGACGTCGCCCGAGCGCCAGTTGTCGCGCTGGTTGATGATCGTGTCGACGGCCAGAGCGGTCTTGCCGGTCTGACGGTCACCGATGATCAGCTGACGCTGGCCACGGCCGATCGGGGTCATGGCGTCGACCGCCTTGTAGCCCGTCTCCATCGGCTCGTGGACGGACTTGCGCTGCATGACCGTGGGGGCCTGCAGCTCAAGGGCGCGGCGACCCGTGGTCTCGATCTCGCCGAGACCGTCGATCGGGTTGCCGAGCGGGTCGACGACGCGGCCGAGGTAACCCTCGCCCACGGCGACCGACAGCACCTCGCCGGTGCGGGTGACCGACTGGCCTTCCTCGATGCCGCTGAACTCGCCGAGGATGATCGCGCCGATCTCGCGCTCCTCCAGGTTCAGGGCGAGACCGAGGGTCCCGTCCTCGAACCGCAGCAGCTCGTTCGCCATGGCCGAGGGAAGGCCCTCGACCTTGGCGATACCGTCGCCGGCCAGGCTGACCGTACCGACTTCCTCGCGCGAGGCCGCGTCCGGCTGGTACGACTGGACAAAGTTCTCCAGCGCGTCCCGGATCTCCTCCGGCCGGATCGTGAGCTCCGCCATCTGGGTTCCCTGCTCTCCTTGTTGGGCCCGAAGTTTCTTACTGGGGGTCTGGGGGCCGACCCCCAGGAATCTTCTGCAATCTCTGCACGGCCCAACCGGGCCGCTGGTACTTCTCGTACTGCGTACTGCTGGTGAAGCGTGTGTGGCGTGGAGCCGGTCAGCCGGCCATACGGCGCGAGACGTCGCCCAGACGCTCCGCGACCGTGCCGTCGATCAGCTCGTCGCCGACGCGCACCGCGATCCCGCCGAGGACCTCGGGGTCCACGTCCAGGTTCAGGTGCATCGTGCGGCCGTACACCTTGGCCAGCACCGCGCCGAGGCGCTGCTTCTGCTGGTCGCTGAGGGGCACCGCCGTGGTGACGATGGCGACCATCCGGTCCCGGCGCGCCGCGGCGAGCTTGGACAGGGCCTCCAGGCCCCCCTCCAGGCTACGTCCCCGGGGAGCGGTGACCAGCCGGGCGACCAGTCGTTCCGTGACCGGGTCGGCCTTGCCGCCGAGCAGCTCGCGCAGCAGCTCCGTCTTGGCGGCCTTGGTGGCCGCCTTGTCGGTGAGCGCGGCGCGCAGCTCCTTGCTGGAGTCCACGATCCGGCCGAAGCGGAACACCTCGTCCTCGACGGTGTCGAGCGTGCCCGCCCGCTGGGCCGCCGTGAGGTCGGCGGTGGCCGCCAGCTCCTCCAGGGCGTCCACCAGGTCGCGCGAGCGCGACCAGCGGGAGCGGACCATGCCCGAGACCAGGTCGACGGTCTCGCCGCCCACCTGGCCGCCGAGGAGACGGCCCGCGAGCGCGGCCTTGGCCTCGCCGGACTGCGCCGGGTCGGTCAGGACCCGACGCAGCGAGACCTCGCGGTCGAGCAGCGCGGTGACGGCCGCCAGCTCCTCGGCGAGCTTCGCCGCGTCGACCGAGGTGTTGTCGGTCAGTGCGTCGAGGGACTCGCGTGCGGCAGCCAGCGCCTCGCGGCTCGCTCCGTTCATCGGGCCGCCTCGGCCTTCTGCTCAAGCTCGTCGAGGAAGCGGTCGATGGTGCGGCTCTGCCGGGCGTGGTCCTCAAGGGACTCGCCCACCAGCTTGCCGGCCAGGTCGGTCGCCAGCTTGCCGACGTCCTGACGGAGCGCGGCGGACGCGGCCTTGCGGTCGGCCTCGATCTGGGCGTGACCGGCCGCGATGATCTCCTCACGCTGCCGCTGGCCCTCGGCCTTCATCTCCGCGATGATCGCGGTGCCCTGCTCGGTCGCCTCCTGGCGCAGTCGGGCGGCCTCGTGGCGGGCCTCGGCGAGCTGCGCCTTGTACTGCTCCAGGACGCTCTCGGCCTCGGTCTTCGCCTCCTCGGCCTTCTCCATACCGCCCTCGATGGCCTCCCGGCGCTCTTCCAGAACCTTGTTGATGTTCGGGAGGAGCTTCTTGGCGAGGAAGAAGAAGACGATGGCGAACGCGATCAGGCCGACGATGAGCTCGTCCAGATGCGGAATGAGAGGAGGCTGCTCCTCCGCTGCCGCGATAGTGAGCTGAGCGATCACATCAGTGCCTTCCGTGAAAAGAGATAGGGCTGTCGGTCGGCTTACTTGAAGACGAAGCCCATGACGATGCCGATGAGGGCGAGCGCCTCACAGAAGGCGAAACCCATGATCTGGTTGGTCCGGATCAGGCCGGCCGCCTCGGGCTGACGGGCGAGGGCCTGGGTGCCGTTACCGAAGATGATGCCGACGCCGATGCCGGGGCCGATCGCGGCGAGGCCGTAGCCGACGGCGTTGACGTTGCCGGAGACGGTGTCGGCGGCGGCGAGGGTCTGGAGAGCGGACATGCCGGTTCTTCCTTCTCTTTCAATGTCCCGGTGGGGGTTGGCCACCGGACGACTGCGGGTCTTGAGGGGCGGGCCGGTTGCTCAGTGGTGCTCGGAGAGCGCGCCCTGGATGTAGCTGGAGGCCAGGAGGACGAAGACGTACGCCTGGACGGCCTGGATGAAGAGCTCGAAGACGATCATCACCATGACCATCACGAACGAGGCGCCGGCGTAGACGAAGCCGATCCCGCTCATCAGGTACCAGGTGGCCAGGGAGAACATCACGATCAGCATGTGGCCGGCGAACATGTTCGCGAAGAGCCGGACCGCGTGCGTGAAGGGGCGGATGATCAGGTTGGAGAAGAACTCCAGGATCATCACCAGGGGGAGGATCGGCCCGAGGTTCTTGTCGTAGCCGAGGATGTTCTTCCAGCCGCCTGCGAAGCCGTGCTTCTTGAAGGTCAGGGAGACCCAGGTGACATAGACGATCAGGGCGAGACCCGCCGGGAAGGCGATCAGCGACGTGACCGGGAACTGGGCGAGCGGAATGATCGACCAGAGGTTGAGCAACCAGACGAAGAAGAACAGCGACACCATCAGCGGGACGTACTTCTCGCCGTCCTTCTTCCCGATGATCTCGTAGACGACGCCGCGGCGGACGAAGTCGTACCCGGCCTCACCGATCATCTGGAGCTTGCCCGGGACCAGCTTCGCCTTGCCGAAGGCGGCCCAGAAGAAGCCGACGACGAGGATGGAGCTGACGAAGGCCAGCAGCATCGGCTTGGTGAACTCAAAGCCGTTGACCGTGAAGATCGGCTCATACAGGAACGTGTGCAGGCCCGGAGCTGGGAACCCGCACCCCGAGAAGAGCTGACAGTTCGGGTCGAAGGCGAGCATCTGGGGGTCAGCACTCACCGCGGGCTCCTTCAGCGTGGCGCATGGGTACGGCAACCTCGTTGTGTCGGCGCGGCGCACGGCCGCGGTTCGGCACTGGACTGGTGTTACGGATGTGAGGGCGGCTGGCGGGCATGGAGCCTCGCGAATGAGCAGGCGTCAGCTCAGATGCCCGCGCCCGCTGTGCCGCAGTAGTTGGCACCGGACGATAGCAGGCTCGCGAACTGCTCTTTATCCCGCCCCTACCCTTCACGACGGCGAGCCCGCCTTCTGGGGCTTCTCGCCCTTCGAAGACTCGGGTTCGACATACATGATCTTGGCCTTCATGAAGACGCGCGCCTGAGCGGCGACCCAGACGATCGTCGCCGCGAGCAGCGTGAAGGCAAAGGCCTTGAAGTCGAACGCGGTGGTGCCCTTGAGCAGGGCCATCAGCATGAAGAGCAGCAGCAGCTGCGCCATGTAGAGCATCAGCCCCATGGCTTGGAACAAGTGCGGGAGAGACTTGGCGGTCCGCTGGAGGACCACCATGCCGACACCCATGAAACCGATCACCACCACGGTGCCGATGACGGCGCCGAGCGCCCCCTTGCCGCCCGCGAACACAGCACTGATCACGGCGGCGGCAAGGCCGGTGACAGCTGTGGGTACGGCGGTGTGAAGGAGTGTGCGGACGTCGTTGGACGGCATGGCGGCAGCTCCGCTTCCTGGGGAATGGCAGTGGTGTGTCGTCATGGACGAGCGTAATCCGGGTCCGAGTCGGGTCCTCGGGGCCAAATGACCGTCGCACTACGGTCCTTCAGCTCTGTCGCCGGTTCTCGTGAACCGTATCACAAACTATTTGAAGAGACCTTTACCCATCCGTGTGCCAACTATCACACATGAGAGCGAACGCGCCCGTGTGTGCAGAGATCACCCGAGGAAATATGTGCTATCGCCCCGGAAAGAAACGGAACGTCACCCTCGGGTTCCTGCCTTACGCCCGTCCAGCAGACGCGAACGGGCGCCCACGGCGGTCGCTCCGTTGACCCCGCTGACCCCGCCGTCACCTGTGCGCGCCGGGGGCGGCGACTGCTCCGGACGGGCGCCGGAGGCCGCCGTGACGGGCACCGGGGCGCCGCTGTGCGCCCCCTCCTCCGGCGCCCCGGGGGCGGGCGCCACGGCGGGCCTGCGGCGCCGGTAGCGCGGCGGGACGAAGGACTCCGCCCAGCGCGGGGCGCGCGGGGTGAACCGCGGCAGGAGCAGCAGGACGAGGCCGACGGCGCTCAGCCCGGCGATGATCATCACGATCCATGCCGAGGACGAGTCCACGGAGTATCCGACCAGGCCGAACGACATCACCGCGGCCCAGAAGTACATGATGAGCACCGCTCGGCTGTGCGAGTGACCGATCTGGAGCAGCCGGTGGTGCAGATGCCCCCGGTCGGCCGCGAACGGCGACTGCCCGTTCCAGGTGCGGCGCACGATCGCGAGCAGCAGATCCGCGAGCGGGATGGCGATGATGGTCAGCGGCAGCAGCAGCGGGATGAAGACCGGCAGGGCCGCCTGCGCGGAGTTCTGCGCGGAGCCGTCCTCGGCGAACAGTTGCAGGGTGTCCATGTCGACATTGCCGGTCAGCGAGATCACCGAGGCGGAGAGCACCAGCCCGATCAGCATCGATCCCGAGTCGCCCATGAAGATCCGCGCGGGGTGCATATTGTGCAGCAGAAAGCCCAGGCACATTCCGATGAGAATCGCGGTGAAAAGCGTGGCGGGGGCCGCCGCCTGAATTCCGTTGCCCACCCAGATGCGGTACGCGTACAGGAAGAACGCGGCGGCGGCGATGCAGACCATCCCGGCGGCGAGGCCGTCGAGGCCGTCCACGAAGTTCACCGCGTTGATGGTGATCACGACCAGGGCCACCGTGAGCAGGGTGCCCTGCCAGTCGGTGAGCGTGACCATGCCGACGCCGGGGACGGGAATCCACAGGATCGTCAGACCCTGCATCACCATCACACCGGCGGCGATCATCTGCCCGCCGAGTTTGATCAGGGCGTCGATCTCGAACTTGTCGTCCAGGACGCCGATGATCCAGATGAGGGCGGCGCCCGACAGCAGGGCGCGCGGCTCGTTCGACCATTCGAAGACGCTGTGCAGATTGGTCAGGTGGTCGGCGACGAGGAGACCCGCGCACAGCCCGAAGAACATGGCGATGCCGCCGAGCCTCGGTGTCGGCTCACGGTGCACGTCACGGGCGCGGATCTCCGGCATCGCGCCGGTCGCGATGGCGAACTTGCGCACCGGTCCGGTGAGCAGATAGGTCACCGCGGCTGTGACACAGAGCGTCAGCAAATAATCACGCACGGACTTGCCCCACAGGAATCGCCGGCCATCTCAATCCCCACACCCTAGCCGCGACGGGCCCATGGTCGAGGACGCGCGGGTGCCCCCGGCGGTTGCGGGGCCGGGCTCATCCCGGACCGGGCGGAAATCTACCGGCAAGATCACGGGCTTGATCGCGCACCCTCGGTGTCCGTGCCCCCGGCTCCCGGCCGCCGTCGCGGACCGCCCGGCCGCACAGCGCGGCGATGGTGGCCATCTCCCGTTCCCCCATGCCCTGCGTGGTCACGGCGGCGGTGCCGAGCCTGATCCCGCGCCCGGCGCCCGAGGGCAGCGGACAGACGTCGACGACCAGGCCGGCGGCGGCGAGCAGACTCCGGGCGGTCCGGCCGTCCGTGCCGAGCGGGGCCGGGTCCGCGGCGATCAGATGGGTGTCGGTGCCGCCGGTGACGACGGCGAACCCCTCCGCCGCCAGGGCCGCCGCCAGCACCCGGGCGTTGGCCACCACCTGATGGGCGTACGCGGCGAACGCGGGGGTCGCCGCCTCCCCGAAGGCGACGGCCTTGGCGGCGACGGTGTGCATCTGGGCGCCGCCCTGGGTGAGCGGGAACACCGCCCGGTCCACGCGCTCGGCCAGGTCCCGGCCGGTGAGCAGCATCCCGCCGCGCGGGCCGCGCAGCACCTTGTGGGTGGTCGCGCAGACGAGGTCCGCGTACGGGACGGGGCTGGGGGCCGCGCCGCCCGCGATCAGGCCCAGGGGGTGGGCGGCGTCCACGATCAGATGGGCGCCGGTCTCGTCGGCGATCTCCCGGAAGGCGGCGTAGTCGGGGTGGCGGGGGTAGCAGATCGAGCCGCAGACGATGGCCCGGGGGCGCCGCTCGCGGGCGAGTGCGCGAATCCGCTCGTAGTCCAGCAGACCGGTGACGGGGTCGACCCCGTAACCGGCGAAGTCGAACCATCGGCCGGAGAAGTTCGCGGGCGAGCCGTGGGTGAGATGGCCACCGTGCGCCGGGGCCATCGCGAGGACCGTGTCACCGGGCCGCAGAAGGGCCGCGTACGCCGCCAGGACGGCCGCGGAGCCCGAGTGGGGCTGGACGTTCGCATGATCCGCTCCGAAGAGCGCTGTGGCCCGTTCACGGGCGATGCGCTCGGCGGCGTCGGCCGGTTCGCAGCCGGAGTGGTGCCGGGCACCGGGATAGCCCTCCGCGTACTTGTTCGCCAGCGGGGAGGCGAGCGCGGCGAGCACCGCGGGGGAGGTGAAGTTCTCCGCCGCGATGAGCTGGACGGTGTCCGCCTGGCGGGCGGCCTCGGCGAGGACGACCTCCGCGATCTCCGGGTCCTGGCGGCGCAGCGCAGCGAAGTCGGCGAAGCCGTCAGCGGGCGCGGCGAGTGCGGCGGAGGCGTCAGCGGGTGCGGCGGAGGCGTCGATTCCGGCGGATGTGCCGGGCGTCCGCCGTGATGTGGCGGCGGTGGGTGCGGTGGGTGCTGCCATCCCGGCCTCCGTGCCTGGCGGGGTGCCACCGCACCGGGGTGCGGCAGCGCGGAGGTGCTGCTCCCCTCCAATGTAGGCCCGCGGCCCCCCGTGGGCCCGCCGTCACCGCTCCGGGCGCACGGCGCCGGTCGCCACGGGCCGGACCCTCCCGCGCGCCCGGGGCGCCGGGGCGGGGCCTCAGCGGCAGGACGAGGGGGTGTTGATGCCCGTCAGCGCCGTGAGCACCGGATCGAGGGCCTGGTTGATCTCGCCGCCGACGGAACGGAAGAACGTGAGGGGCGCGCCGTACGGGTCGTACACCTCGTCGGCGTCCGGGCTCGGCGCCAGCAGCCAGCCCCGCAGCGCCGCCGCCGCCCGCACCAGGGCACGGGCGCGCTCGACGACGCCCTCGTCCCGGGGGTCGGGCAGGGTCGCCGGGTCGATGGCCCGCACCAGCCGGGTGAACTCCTTGAGCGTGAAGGTCCGCAGCCCCGCCGAGTGCCCCATCGAGATGACCTGCGCCCGGTGGTCCAGCGTCGCCGTGAGCACCAGATCCGCGCGAATCACATGCTCGTCCAGCAGCTCCCGTCCCACGAACCCGCTCGCGTCCGCGCCGAAGTCCGCGAGCACGGCCTCCGCGTTGGCCTCCATGGGGGCGCCCTCGTGGCCCCAGGTGCCCGCGCTCTCCACGATCAGCCCACCGATGGGCGACCCCCCGGCCGAGCCGGGGGGAAGGTCGCCGAGCCGGTCGCACAGGGCCTGCCGGGTCAGCCGCTCGGTGATCGGCGAGCGGCAGACATTGCCGGTGCTGACATGGAGGATTCTGAACGTGTCGCCGACGGCGTCCCCGCCTATGCCACGCCCCTCAGGGGCGATCAAGGCGCCACCTCAAGGTCGGGTACGACCTTGCGCAGCTCCTCCGCGTCGAGCGCGCCCGCGCGCAGCAGTACGGGGACCCGTCCCGTCACATCGACGATCGAGGAGGGCACGATCCCCGGGGTCGGCCCGCCGTCCAGGTAGACCGAGACGGAGTCGCCCAGCATCTCCTGGGCGGCGTCGCAGTCCTCCGGGGCGCGGTGCCCGGTGAGGTTGGCCGAGGAGACCGCCATCGGGCCGGTCTCCGTCAGCAGTTCGATGGCGACCGGGTGCAGCGGCATCCGGACGGCGACGGTGCCCCGGGTGTCCCCGAGGTCCCACTGGAGCGAGGGCTGGTGCTTGGCGACCAGGGTGAGCGCCCCCGGCCAGAAGGCGTCGACCAGCTCCCACGCCTGCTCGGAGAAGTCGGTGACCAGGCCGTGCAGGGTGTTGGGGGACCCGATGAGGACGGGGGTCGGCATGTTCCGGCCGCGGCCCTTCGCCTCCAGGAGATCGGACACCGCCTCCGAGCTGAAGGCGTCCGCGCCGATCCCGTAGACGGTGTCCGTGGGCAGCACGACCAGCTCGCCGCGGCGGACCGCCGACGTGGCCTCACGCAGACCGGTGGCGCGATCGCTCGCCTCGTTGCAGTCGTATCGCCGAGCCATCAGACGTTCTCCCTCGTGTTCGTGTGCTCGTGGGGCAGAGGCGGCGTCACGGGGTCGCCTTGCGGGCCGTCGCGAAGCGGGGGCGGTTGTTGAGGTCGGGGTGGTCCGCCGCGTCCGCCCAGCCGGACTCCTCGTTGAAGATCCACGGCACCTGTCCGCCCTGGGTGTCGGCGTGCTCGATGACGACGAGGCCGCCGGGGCGCAGCAGCCGGTGGGCGGTGCGCTCGATGCCGCGGATGGTGTCGAGGCCGTCCTCGCCGGAGAACAGGGCCATCTCGGGGTCGTGGTCCCGTGCCTCAGGGGCGACGTACTCCCACTCGGTGAGCGGGATGTACGGCGGGTTGGAGATCACCAGGTCGACCTGGCCGTCCAGCTCCGGCAGCGCGGTGAGCGCGTTGCCGTGGTGCACGGTGACCCGGGACCCCTCGGCGTTCTTGCGGGCCCAGTCCAGGGCGTTCTCGGAGAGTTCCACGGCGTGCACCCGGGAGCGGGGCACCTCCTGCGCCATCGCGAGGGCGATGGCACCGGAGCCCGTGCACAGGTCGACGATGAGCGGCTCGACGACATCCATGGCGCGTACGGCGTCTATGGCCCAGCCGACGACCGACTCGGTCTCCGGGCGGGGCACGAAGACACCGGGCCCCACCTGGAGCTCCAGATAGCGGAAGAAGGCCCGCCCGGTGATGTGCTGGAGCGGCTCGCGCGCCTCGCGGCGGGCGACGGCCTCCCAGTAGCGGGCGTCGAAGTCCGCGTCCTTGACGGTGTGCAGCTCACCGCGCTTCACCCCGTGCACGAACGCGGCCAGTTCCTCCGCGTCGAAGCGCGGGGACGGCACGCCGGCGTCGGCCAGCCGCTGGGTGGCCTGGGCCACCTCGGCAAGCAGCAGGTTCACTGGTCCTCCACCCGGGTTCGTACGTCAGTTGGTGCGCGGGGCTGTGGGTCGGGCTGTGCTGGGTCGGGCTGTGTGGGGGC
Source organism: Streptomyces clavuligerus (assembly GCF_005519465.1). Classification (NCBI taxonomy): domain Bacteria; kingdom Bacillati; phylum Actinomycetota; class Actinomycetes; order Kitasatosporales; family Streptomycetaceae; genus Streptomyces; species Streptomyces clavuligerus. The sequence goes on from NZ_CP027858.1 coordinate 1,818,888, forward strand.
GGTTCTACTGCGCGGCAGCGAGCTTCGCTGCGGAGTCCGCGTCCACACATGCCTGGATCACGGCGTCGAGGTCGCCGTCGAGCACCTGGTCGAGGTTGTACGCCTTGAAGCCCACCCGGTGGTCCGAAATACGGTTCTCGGGGAAGTTGTACGTACGGATCTTCTCGGACCGGTCGACGGTGCGGACCTGGCTGCGGCGCGCGTCCGCCGCCTCCTTCTCGGCCTCCTCCTGGGCCGCGGCGAGCAGCCGGGACCGCAGGATGCGCATGGCCTGCTCCTTGTTCTGGAGCTGGCTCTTCTCGTTCTGGCAGGAGGCGACGACACCGGTGGGCAGATGGGTGATGCGCACGGCGGAGTCGGTGGTGTTGACGGACTGGCCGCCGGGCCCGGAGGAGCGGTAGACGTCGATCCGCAGATCGTTGGGGTTGATCTCCACGTCGATCTCCTCGGCCTCGGGGGTGACGAGCACCCCGGCGGCGGAGGTGTGGATACGGCCCTGCGACTCGGTGGCGGGCACGCGCTGGACGCGGTGCACCCCGCCCTCGTACTTCAGCCGGGCCCAGACGCCCTGGCCGGGCTCGGCGTTGCCCTTGGTCTTGACCGCGACCTGGACGTCCTTGTAGCCGCCCAGCTCGGACTCGGTGGAGTTGATGATCTCGGTCTTCCAGCCGACGCGCTCGGCGTACCGCAGATACATCCGCAGCAGGTCACCGGCGAAGAGCGCGGACTCGTCGCCGCCCGCTCCGGCCTTGACCTCCAGGATCACGTCCTTGTCGTCGCTGGGGTCGCGCGGGACGAGCAGCAGCCGCAGCTTCTCGGTCAGCTCCTCGCGCCGCTGCTCCAGCTCCTTCACCTCGGCGGCGAAGTCCGGGTCGTCGGCCGCCAGCTCACGCGCCGTGTCGATGTCCTCACCGGTCAGCTTCCACGAACGGTAGGTGCCGACGATCGGGGTCAGCTCGGCGTAGCGCTTGCTCAGCTTGCGCGCGTTCGCCTGGTCGGCGTGGACGGAAGGGTCGGCGAGCTGCTTCTCCAGACCGGCGTGCTCACCGATCAGATCCTCGACCGCCTCGAACATCGAATGGCTCCTGTGTCGTACGAGGTTTTCCGCGGGCCGGCTGTGCGACCGGTCCGCCTGGGGCCCCGGAACCCCAGCTTCGGCTGGCGGGACGGCAAAGCGCCGGTCCCGGCCGCGCCCGCAGGGGCGGCCGAGGACCGGCGCAGTTGGCTCGCTACTTCTTGCCGGAGCCGGCAGCCTTGCCGAAGCGGGCCTCGAAGCGGGCCACACGGCCACCGGTGTCGAGGATCTTCTGCTTGCCCGTGTAGAACGGGTGGCACTCGGAGCAGACCTCGGCGCGGACGCTGCCGCTGCCGATGGTGCTGCGAGTCGTGAACGCCGCGCCACAGGTGCAGCTGACCTGCGTCTCGACGTACTCGGGGTGGATGTCGCGCTTCAAGGTGTCTCCTAGTTTCGGGAGGGCTCCGGGTCGCCCGGGCGGATTGTCCGCGCGTGAACCGGGGCCGACGTACCAGTCTGCCAGGACCGGCCGTATCTCCCAAAACCGGGGTGACCGCCCGGCTATTCCCCGGCCCCTCAGCCGCCGCCGTTCCCCGTCGCCGGGCCGGTGTCCCCGGACCCGGCCGAGGTGCCGCTCCGGCCCTCGGCGTCCTGCGCGGCGCCCGGGTCGGCGGGTGCCGTACCGCCGCGCACCACCGAGCCCGCCACGCCCTTGTCGCCCGCGGAGTCCACGAGCGCCGCGGCCGGGATGGGGCGGTCCAGGTGGAGCGCCGTCCAGACCTGCTGGGCCGCGCCGCGCAGCGGGATCACCCGGTTGGGGTCGATCGGGTCGTACTCGACCGGCATGGTCACCATGGTGACGTCCTGGGCGTCGAGGCCGGTCAGGCCCTTGGCGAAACCGGTCAGCTCGCCGACGGAGTCCAGCTCGGAGTCGGGGGTGATCGCCTTGGTCGCGGTGTCGGCGATGTCGAGGAGCTTGGTGGGGCTGGTGAGCACCCCCACCTCCTTGACCTGGTTGATGAGCGCCTTCATGAACGCCTGCTGGAGCTGGATGCGGCCGAGGTCGCTGCCGTCGCCGACGCTCTTGCGGGTCCGGACGAGGCCGAGGGACTGCTCGCCGTTCAGGGTGTGGGTGCCGGGCGAGAGATCGAGATGGCTCTTCGGATCCTTGATCGCCTGGTTGGTGGTGATCTCCACCCCGCCGAGGGCGTCGACGAGCTTCTTGAAGCCGGTGAAGTCGACCTCGATGTAGTGGTCCATCCGGATGCCGGACATCCGCTCGACGGTCTTCACCGCGCAGGCGGGCCCGCCGACCTCGTACGCCGTGTTGAACATGACCCGGTTCTGCGCGGGCACCGGCCGGTCCTCGCGGTCCGTGCACTCGGGGCGGGTGATGAGGGTGTCGCGCGGGATGGAGACGACGCTCGCCTTCTTGCGGCCCTCGTGGAGGTGGACGACCATCGCCGTGTCCGCGCGGGCCCCCTCGTCCTCGCCGCCGTATCCGGCGTTCGCCCCGGCGCGGGAGTCCGAGCCCAGCAGCAGGATGTCGAGCGAGCCGTTGTCGACGTCGTCGGGGCGGTCGGTGCCCAGCCGGGCGTTGATGTCGATGCCGTCGAGATTGCCGTCGAGCTTGAGGTAGACATAGCCCGCGCCCGCCCCGCCCACGAGCAGCAGCCCCACCAGGGACCAGGCGGCCACACCGCCGGCCCTGCGCGCCGTGGACGGCTTTCTGCGCCGCCTGCCGCGGCTGCCGCCTATTCGGCCGCTGCTCTGCTCGCCCATGGTCTCCTCGGCTCCATTCCGTGCGCCGCTTCCCCCGCTGAACCGATCAGGAGCGGTTTGCCTGCCCTGTCAATTTTTGCTCCGCCACTGGGGAGACGGCGAGAGGAGGAAAAGGGTTGCACAGGCGGGTGAGAACAGCCTGAGAGGAGGACGGTCACAGAATGCTTTCGGCCGACTCCCACCAGTATTGAATCCCCCATGGAAAATTCAAGCCCCGGCAAAAACTGCCCGAAGGACTCTGCCGCGCCTCCCGGCGGAGACCCCTGTGGCCACCGTGCGTCGACGCACGGTGGCCACAGGGTCCTGGGACAGCGGAATCAGCCGAACAGGTTGTAGTTCTGCCAGCCGCTGCCGAACTGGGTCCGGGTCCCGAAGGGCTTCGTCGCCGAGCCGGTGCCCGGGTAGAGCCACAGCCTGTTGGCGGTGTCGCGGGCCAGCAGGTCCGCGCGGCCGTCGCCGTTCATGTCGCCGGTGGTGATCAGGGCGTTGAGGCTGCTGAAGGCGGCCACCTCGACCCGGGCCAGGAACGGCTTCTTGGCGTCGCCCGTGCCCTGGTAGAGGTAGGTCTTGCCGCCCGCGCCCCGGGCCAGGACATCGGCCCGGCCGTCGTTGCTGAAGTCGCCGTGGCCACGCACCATGTCGAACTGCTGCCAGCCGGGACCGATCAGGACCGGCGCGCCGAAGGTGCCCTTGCCGGTGCCCGCGTGCAGATAGGCACTGCCCTTGGAGGTGACGGTCATCAGGTCGGGGATCTCGTCACCGCTCAGATCGCCCGGGGCGAGGATCTGCCGCTGGTCCCGCCAGTCCTTGACGATCGTCGTGGTCGCGCCGCCGCCCCGCTTCCACTGGACACCGCCCGCGGCGTCCCGCCAGACCAGGTCCTGGCGGTCGTCCCGGTCCAGGTCCGTCTGGAACAGGATGTTCGCGCCGGAGAAGTTCCCCAGTTCCTCCTTGCGGACCAGCGTCTTGCCGGTGGAGGACCAGTGGAAGAGGGTGTCGCCGCGGCGGGCGACCAGATCGGCGTAGCGGTCCCGGTTCCAGTTGGCATCGTGGATCTGCGCCCTGATGGCCGACTGGAAGGCGCTGACCTTGGTGTAGACGCCGTACTTGCCCTTGGCGGCGCAGTCGGGGTCGCCCCAGGAGACCACACCGGCCAGCTTGCCGCCGGCCACCAGCGGGCCGCCGGAGTCGCCGTGGCAACTGGTCTCGGTGGTGCTGTCCTTGCCCGTGGGGGCGGCACCGGCGCAGTACATCGTCCCGGCGAAGAACTCCGAGCCGTACGCCCTCTTGCAGTTGGCGTCCGACTGGGCGTCCGCGTCGGCGACCTTCAGCACCTCGGAGCCACCGGCGGTGGGGCCGGAGCCGGTACGGCCCCAGCCGTACACCTTGCCGTCCGTCGCGGCCTTGTAGAGCCCGGTGTCGGTGGGCTTCAGGACCGGCAGCGGCTTCGCCTGGACACCGCTCGCGAGCGTGAGCACCGCGATGTCGTTGTTGAGCGTCCAGTCGTCGTACTTGGGATGGTGCCACTGCCGGACGACGGCGCGCAGCTCACCGCCGCGCAGATTGAGGAGGGGCCGTCCGTCGGCGTCGTCCCGCCCGGTGAAGACGGGTGTCTGGGTGGCGCCGGTGATGACGGCCCCGGTCTTGCGGAAGTCGATGCCGCTGACGCAGTGGGCGGCGGTGACGATCTTCGTGGGGGCGACCACGGCGCCACCGCAGGAGAAGAGGTCGCCGAACGCGTCCTTGAAGTAGAGCTGCGCCATCCAGGGCGCGGAGGAGATCGTCGTGGTCTTGCCGCCGATGATGCGGGCGCTCGGCCCGGTGCTGCCCTCGCCGCCGGGCGAGGGCCTGACGGGGAGCTTGTCGCCCTTCGCCCGGATCGCTGTGAGCGCTTCGGCGACCCGCTCGCGGAGTTCGCCCTGCGAGGGCACCTCGGGCTGCTGACCGGCCGGGGTCACGGCGGCGGAGTTCTGGACGGGAGCCTGCGCGGGGGCCGTCCCGGCGGCGTGGGCGCTACCGCTCAGCAGGCCGGTGCCCGCCAGAGCCAGAACGGTCAGGGCGGCGGGTATCTCATGTCTGATCCGGCGCGTACGGGTGCTGTGGGGCACTCGGTGTCCACCTCGGGCTGTTCGGACCGGCGGGGCCTCCGAGGCCCCGCCGGAAGTGCGGCGGTGGGGCGCGGAAGAGCGCGGGGGACAGCGTGCGCCGGGGCCGGAGCCCGCACGGCGCAGGGTGAATCCCCCCGGAGCCCCCCAGGAACCCCCACCTGTGATGGCCCGATCGTATGTGCGAGTCAGGGCCGTTGGCCACCCCGGGCCCCTATCCCCGGGAAATGACCCCCGCACGCGGAAAAGCGGAACGCCCCGCCACCTCAAGGGTGGCGGGGCGTTCCGGTGGATCGCCGACCGTGCGTCAGTCTCCGTTGGAGATCGACGGGGTGGTCTTCTGGATCTGGAGCAGGAACTCGGCGTTCGACTTCGTCTGCTTCATCTTGTCGAGCAGCAGCTCGATCGCCTGCTGCTGGTCGAGCGCGTGCAGCACCCGGCGCAGCTTCCAGACGATGGCCAGCTCCTCGCTGCCGAGGAGGATCTCCTCCTTGCGGGTGCTGGACGCGTCGACGTCCACCGCCGGGAAGATGCGCTTGTCCGAGAGCTTCCGGTCGAGCTTGAGCTCCATGTTGCCGGTGCCCTTGAACTCCTCGAAGATCACCTCGTCCATCCGCGAGCCGGTGTCGACCAGCGCGGTGGCCAGGATGGTCAGCGAGCCGCCGTCCTCGATGTTGCGCGCGGCGCCGAAGAAGCGCTTCGGCGGGTAGAGCGCGGTCGAGTCGACACCACCGGAGAGGATGCGTCCGGAGGCGGGGGCCGCGAGGTTGTACGCACGGCCCAGACGGGTGATGGAGTCCAGCAGGACGACCACGTCGTGGCCCAGCTCCACCAGGCGCTTGGCGCGCTCGATGGCCAGCTCGGCGACAGTGGTGTGGTCCTCTGCCGGGCGGTCGAAGGTCGAGGAGATGACCTCTCCCTTGACCGACCGCTGCATGTCGGTGACCTCTTCGGGCCGCTCGTCGACGAGGACGACCATCAGATGGCACTCGGGGCTGTTGACCGTGATCGCGTTGGCGATGGCCTGGAGGATCATGGTCTTGCCGGTCTTCGGCGGGGCCACGATCAGACCGCGCTGGCCCTTGCCGATCGGCGACACCAGATCAATGATCCGCGTGGTCAGCACGCCCGGGTCGGTCTCCAGCCGGAGCCGGTCCTGCGGGTAGAGCGGGGTCAGCTTGTTGAACTCGGGGCGGCCGCGGCCCGACTCCGGGGCCATGCCGTTGACCGAGTCCAGCCGGACCAGCGCGTTGAACTTCTCGCGGCGCTCGCCCTCCTTCGGCTGCCGGACCGCGCCGGTGACGTGGTCACCCTTGCGCAGCCCGTTCTTGCGGACCTGGGCGAGGGAGACGTACACGTCGTTGGGGCCCGGCAGGTAGCCGGAGGTCCGGATGAACGCGTAGTTGTCGAGGATGTCGAGGATGCCCGCGACGGGGATCAGGACGTCGTCGTCGGAGACCTGCGGCTCGTTCGTGAACTCGTCACGGCCGCGACGGCCGCGACGGTCGCGGTAACGGCCGCGGCGACCGCGGCGGCCACCGGCCTCGTCGTCGAAGTCGTCCTGCGGGACGCTGCTCTGACGCTGCGACGGGCCGCCCTGCTGCTGGCGCTGGCCGCCCTGCTGCTGGTCGTCGCCCTTGCTGCCGCGGCGGTCGCGCTGGCGCTCCCGGCGGTCGCCCCGGCCGCGCTCGCGGCGGCCCTCGCCGTCCTGGCCCTGTGCGGAGGCGGCGACGGCGGCGTCGGTCCTGGACTCGGGACGCTCCTCGGCCTTCTCCTTGACCTCGACGGCCGACTCGGCCTTCGCCTCGGTCTGGGCGTCGGGGCTGCCCGCGGGCGCGGTGGCCCGGCGGCGGCGGCGCTCGGCGACCGGCTGCTCGTCGGCGGCGGCCTGCTCCGCAGCGGCGGGCTTCGGCGACGGCTGGCCCGGGATCTCGATCTGCTGCTGGCCGGCGGCCTTCTCGGCGGCGGTCGCGGCCTTGGCGGCGGCGCTCTCGCCCGTACGGGCCTTGGAGGTTGCGCGGCGCTTCGGCTTCGTCTCGGTCTCCGCGCCCTTGGCGGCGGAGTCCGCCGCCTTGGCGCCGGTGGCTGAGCCGCCGGCCTGCGCCTCCTTGATGACCTCGATCAGCTGGCTCTTGCGCATGCGCGCGGTGCCCCTGATACCGAGGCCGGAAGCGACCTGCTGGAGCTCGGCCAGGACCATGCCCTCCAGGCCGGTGCCGGAACGGCGGCGCCGTGAGGTGGTGCCGGAGGCAGCACCCGCGGCGGGCGCGGAGGTGTCGACGTTGCTGTCGGCGCTCACGCCCATCAGATCGGTGGTGTCGCTCACGAAGGGTCCTTCCCTGGAGCGGACGTCGGCCTTTCTGGCTCGGCGACCGGTTGTGCTGTCCGACTGCGGTCCGTGTGCGGACCGGTCGGGGCGGTGGTCCCCGCCGGTTCTGGTACGGCGAGGAAAGGTGACATCAGTGAATCGGTGAAATCAGATACATGCGGTCCGGCCCGAGTCCCCCTGCTCGGCCCACTCCGTGGCGGAGCGGGAGGTTACGTGCCGGTTCCGGAGCGTGCTCGCAACTGCTCAGGCAGGCTGCTCAGGCAGTTGGGGAGGCTCCCGGAAGAATGGGCGGCCCCGAATCATGATCGGGACACGGAGAACCAAGCCGCAATGGCTTTGGTTGCAGACTTGAGGTTAACACTACCGGCTCCAACAAACATTCCCCCTCTCCATCACCGGCAATCTCGTGTCACGGCGATTCACCGGCATGTCCCGGTGCCGCCCGACGGACCCACGTTCCCCGGACACGTCCCGGACCTGCTGGTCCGGGCCCCGGGCGCTCGCGCACGGCTCGGCCGCCCACCGTTTCCGTGCCCGTGCGGGGCTAGTGCGCGGACGCCTCGCCACCGGCGGACGCGGCACCCGCGGGAGTGAGCGGCAGGACGCTCGCGCCCGCGGTGTCGAAGGCGAGCCGGTTGGCGGCCCACCCCTCCCCCGCCAGTCGCGCGACCTTCTCGGCCGCGCTGTCCTCGGCCAGTGCGAGCACCGTCGGGCCCGCACCGGAGATGACCGCGGGGACGCCGTCCGCGCGCAGTCGGTTGACCAGGTCGGCGCTCTGCGGCATCGCCGGAGCCCGGTACTCCTGGTGGAGCCGGTCCTCGGTGGCGGGCAGCAGCAGCTCGGGACGCCTGGTCAGGGCCTCGACGAGCAGTGCGGCACGGCCCGCGTTGGCGGCGGCGTCCACATGGGGGACGGTCGGCGGCAGCAGTCCGCGCGCCGTCTGGGTGAGCACCGGCTTCTCGGGGACGAAAACCACCGGAACGACGGAATCGGCGGGCTCCATCCTGATGGCCCGGGCGGCTCCCCCGTCGGTCCAGGCGAGAGTGAAACCACCGAAGAGGCACGCCGCCACATTGTCGGGGTGGCCCTCGATCTCGGTGGCCAGCTCCAGCAGGGCGGTGTCGTCGAGACGGGACTCCCCGCCTATGGTCACGGCGCGGGCGGCGACGATCCCGGCGCAGATGGCCGCCGAGGAGGAGCCGAGGCCCCGGCCGTGCGGGATGCGGTTGGCGCAGACCACCTCCAGGCCGCGCGGCTGCCCCCCGAGCAGGTCGAACGCCGTGCGCAGGGAGCGCACGAGAAGGTGACTCTCGTCACGCGGCAGGGTGGACGCGCCCTCACCCGCGATGTCGATGTGCAGACCGGAGTCCGCCACCCGGACGACGACATCGTCGTAGAGCCCGAGGGACAGCCCGAGGGCGTCGAAGCCCGGGCCGAGATTGGCGCTGGTGGCAGGCACGCGCACCCGGACGGCGGCGGCACGGAACGCTGGACCGGCCATCGCTCGATGACACTCCTTGGTTCTGACTGCGAGATGTTCTGGACGTTCTGACGGCGGACGCTCTGGCTACGGGGTCGGGACGCTGCGGGGCGGGATCGAACGCCCGGGGGCCATCACGGCGGCTGCACCGCGGCATATGCGGCGGGGCTGGTTCGGTACAGCCTATCGAAGGAAGGTTCTGCGGCGACATAGGGCGCACAGCAGGCGCACGATGCGTGTCGCAAGCCGTCCGTGCCTCTACATGCGCCGTTGCCCCGCTTGCCGGGCTTTCCACTGGGGTAGGGCTTTTCTTCTCCCGGTACGGGCCACGGATCTCGACGGGACCGTCGGCACGGACCGTGCGGACACCGTCGCGGAACGCTTACGGCCAGGGAGAACCGGCCTGGCGCGCCCGGCCGTACGCGATCGTGTGGGGATCGCGTACGGCCGGACGCCGCCCGATGCGCCGAGCGCCGTTACGCGAGACCCAGCCGCTCGGCGGCCGAGGCCGCGTCCACCGGCACGGTGACCGGCTGCGGGGCGCCCGCGACGGCCCAGTCGGGGTCCTTGAGTCCGTTTCCGGTCACGGTGCAGACGATCCGCTGGCCCGGGTCGACCCTGCCCGCCTCGGCGGCCTTGAGCAGACCGGCGACGGACGCCGCGGAGGCGGGCTCCACGAAGACGCCCTCCTGCGCGGCCAACAGCCGGTAGGCCCGCAGGATCTCACGGTCCGTCACCTCGTCGATGAGGCCGCCGGACTCGTCGCGCGCGGCCAGCGCCTGCTGCCAGGAGGCCGGGTTGCCGATCCGGATGGCGGTGGCGATGGTGGACGGGTCCTTGACGACCTCGCCGCGGACGATCGGGGCGGAGCCCGACGCCTGGAAGCCCCACATGCGGGGCGTACGGCTGCTGACCCCGTCGGCCGCGTACTCCCGGTACCCCTTCCAGTACGCGGTGATGTTGCCCGCGTTGCCCACCGGCAGCACATGGATGTCGGGGGCGTCGCCCAGGGCGTCGACGATCTCGAAGGAGGCGGTCTTCTGACCCTCGATCCGATACGGGTTGACCGAGTTGACCAGCGCTACCGGGTAGTTCTCGGACAGGCTCCGCGCCAGGTTGAGGCAGTCGTCGAAGTTGCCGTCGACCTGGAGGATCTTCGAGCCGTAGACAAGCGCCTGGCCCATCTTGCCCAGCGCGATCTTGCCCTGCGGGACGAGCACCGCGCAGACCATCCCGGCCCGAACCGCGTACGCGGCGGCCGAGGCGGAGGTGTTGCCGGTGGAGGCGCAGATGACGGCCTTGGCGCCCTCCTCCTTGGCACGGGTGATCGCCATCGTCATCCCCCGGTCCTTGAAGGAGCCGGTGGGGTTGGCGCCCTCGACCTTGAGATGGACCTCGCAGCCCGTGCGCTCGGAGAGGACCTGGGCGGGGACGAGCGGCGTACCACCCTCACGGAGCGTGACGACCGGCGTGGTGTCCGTGACCGGAAGCCGGTCCCGGTACTCCTCGATGATGCCCCGCCACTGGTGGGTGCCCTGGTTGGTCATGGGTCCTTACTCCCCTTCAACACGCATGATGCTGGCGACACCGCGCACGGTGTCGAGCGAGCGCAGCGCCTCGACGGTCCCCTGAAGGGCGGCGTCGGGCGCGCGGTGGGTGACGACGACGAGCGACGCCTCGCCGGAGGAGTCCTGTCGTCCTTGCTGGCGCACGGTGTCGATCGACACCCCGTGCTCGGCGAAGACCGTCGCGACCTGGGCGAGGACACCCGGCTTGTCGGCCACGTCGAGACTGATGTGGTACCGCGTGACCACCTCGCCCATGGGGCTCACGGGGAGCTGGGTGTACGCGGACTCCCCCGGCCCTGTCGCACCGGCGAGCTTGTTGCGGCACACGGCGACGAGGTCGCCGAGGACGGCGGACGCGGTGGGGGCACCGCCGGCGCCCGGGCCGTAGAACATGAGCTGCCCGGCGGCCTCCGACTCGACGAAGACCGCGTTGTACGCCTCGCGCACGGAGGCGAGCGGGTGGCTGAGCGGGATCATCGCGGGGTGCACCCGGGCCGTGACCGACCGGCCGTCGGCGGCGCGCTCGCAGATGGCGAGCAGCTTGACGGTGCAGCCCATCCGCCGGGCCGAGGCCATGTCGGCGGCGGTGACCTCGGTCAGCCCCTCGCGGTGCACATCGTCGAGCCGGACCCGGGTGTGGAAGGCGATCCCGGCGAGGATGGCGGCCTTGGCGGCGGCGTCGAAGCCCTCGACGTCGGCGGTGGGGTCGGCCTCGGCGTAGCCGAGCGCGGTGGCCTCGTCCAGGGCCTCGGTGTAGCCGGCGCCGGAGCTGTCCATCCGGTCCAGGATGAAGTTGGTGGTGCCGTTGACGATGCCGAGCACCCGGTTGACCTTGTCCCCGGCGAGGGACTCGCGCAACGGCCTGATCAGCGGGATCGCCCCGGCGACCGCGGCCTCGAAGTAGAGGTCGCGGCCGTGGCGCTCGGCGGCGGCGTAGAGCGTCGCACCGTCCTCGGCCAGCAGCGCCTTGTTGGCGGAGACGACGGAGGCGCCGTGCTCGAAGGCGGTGGTGATGAGGGTGCGGGCGGGCTCGATGCCGCCGATGACCTCGATGACGACGTCGATGTCGCCGCGTTTGACGAGCGCGGTGGCGTCGGTGGTGATGAGCTCCTGCGGGATGCCCGCCCGTACCTTGGAGGGCCTGCGCACGGCCACCCCCGCCAGTTCGACGGGGGCGCCGATCCTGGCGGCGAGGTCGTCGGCGTGCGTCGTCATGATGCGCGCCACCTCTGAGCCGACCACTCCACAGCCCAGCAGCGCCACCTTCAGCGGACGCGTACGCATCATCCGACCTCGCTTCTCATCACTTCTACGGTTGGTCCAGTCTCACTCACCGGACGGCAGTTTCTATCCTTGGTCCGGTATGCGAGACAACTATCTCAATTAACCGACATCGAGACGCAGGAGATCTTCCTCCGTCTCCCGTCGGACGATCACCCGTGCCGCACCGTCCCGCACCGCCACCACGGGCGGGCGCAGCGCGTGGTTGTAGTTGCTGGCCATCGAGCGGCAGTACGCACCGGTCGCGGGGACGGCGAGCAGATCGCCGGGGGCGAGGTCCGCGGGAAGGAACGCGTCCTTCACCACGATGTCACCACTTTCGCAGTGCTTGCCGACGACACGGGAGAGCATCGGGGCCGCGTCGGACACCCGGGAGACGAGGGAGACGCTGTACTCGGCGTCGTACAGAGCGGTGCGGATGTTGTCGGACATCCCCCCGTCGACGCTGACGTAGGTGCGCAGCCCCGGCAGCGGCTTGATGGTGCCGACCTCGTACAGGGTGAACGCGGTGGGGCCGACGATCGCGCGGCCCGGCTCGACGGAGATCCGCGGGGGGCGCAGTCCGGCGTTTTCGCACTCACGGGTGACGATCTCGTGGAGCGCCTTGGCGATGTGACGCGGTTCACGCGGGTCGTCGTCGGGGGTGTACGCGATACCGAGGCCGCCGCCGAGGTCGATCTCGGGGAGTTCGACGCCGTGCTCGTCGCGGACCTGCTGGAGCAGCCCGACGACGCGGTGGGCGGCGACCTCGAAGCCGGAGGTGTCGAAGATCTGGGAGCCGATGTGGGAGTGGAGGCCGATCAGCTCCAGCCCGTCGAGGCCGAGTGCGCGGCGCACGCCCTCCGCCGCCTGTCCGCCGGCGAGCGGCAGGCCGAACTTCTGGTCCTCGTGCGCGGTGGCGATGAACTCGTGGGTGTGCGCCTCGACGCCGACGGTGATCCGGATCAGGACGCGCTGGCGCACCCCGAGGCCCTGGGCGACATGGGCGACCCGGGCGATCTCCTGGAAGGAGTCGAGGACGATCCGTCCGACCCCGGCCCGGACGGCGCGCTCGATCTCCTCAAGGGACTTGTTGTTGCCGTGGAAGGCGATGCGGTCGGCGGGCATCCCGGCGTCGAGGGCGGTGAGCAGCTCGCCGCCGGAGCACACATCGAGATTGAGCCCTTCCTCGTGCAGCCAGCGGACCACGGCGCGGCTGAGGAACGCCTTCCCGGCGTAGAAGACGTCGGCCCCGGGGCCGAAGGCGTCGGCCCAGGCGCGGCAGCGGGCGCGGAAGTCGTCCTCGTCCAGGATGTAGGCGGGGGTGCCGAACTCCTCGGCGAGCCGGGTCACATCGAGTCCGCCAACGGTGGCGACGCCGTCCTCGTTCCGGTCGACGGTACGGGACCAGATCCGGGCGTCGAGGCGGTTGAGGTCGGCGGGCGGGGCGGGGTGGTGGCCCTCGGGGAGGACATCGGCGTGGCGGGGCCCTGCGGGGTGGGCGGAACGACTCATGGCGGCTCTCTCACAGATGGTCGGGGGCGCTGACGCCGAGCAGGGACAGGCCGCCGGCCAGCACCGTCCCGGCGGCCTCGGCGAGGGCCAGCCGGGAGCGGTGGGCGGCCGAGGGTTTCTCCTCGCCCCGGGGCAGGACGGTGTGCTGGAAGGCGAGCAGCGCGTCGGCGGTGGCCTCCAGATGGCGCGCGAGCCGGTCGGGCGCGTGCAGCCGGGCGGCGGACGCGAGGACGTCCGGGTAGTCGCCGATCAGTCCGTCCAGCGCGGTGTCGACATGCTCCAGGGGTTCGCCGCGGAAGCCCAGGGCCGCGGCGTTGCGGGTGAGGGCGCGGCTGCGGGCGTGGGCGTAGCGGACGGTGAAGAGGGGGTTGCTCTCGTGCTGGCGGAGCAGGTGCGGTCCGGGGCGGGGCCGGTCGTGGGCGGCGGTGGAGAGAAAAGCCCAGCGCAGGGCCTCCGCCCCGAGGAGCCCGGCCGCTTCCGTCCCTCCCGCCTCTTCCGCCTCTTCCGCTTCGACGGGTGGGGCGACCCGGCCGCGGCCCCGGGGGTGCGCGGGGTCGTCGGGTCCCTGGGTGCGGGCGATGCGGCGCACGGTCTCGTCCCAGACGGCGGCGCGGGGGCGGGCGGGAGCGGCGGGAGCGGCGGGAGCGACCTGGGGTGCGCCCTCGGCGCCTGTCACCCGGTGTCCGTACGCCGGGCCCTGCTCCAGGACCCGGCGGACCAGGGCGGCCTGGCTCCCGTCCACGAGGGAGAGATTGAGGAAGCCGGGGCCGGTGATCTCGACGGCGGCGATACCGGGGGTGCCGGCGATCCGCTCCCGCAGGATCTCCGCCACCGCGCGGGGCGCCTTCCCGGCCGGTCCGGCGAGCCGCAGGGCGATCGTGGTGGCCCAGTCCCCGCGCCCCCCGGGCCGGGGCCGTTCGACCGTGACGGTGTCGGGTACGGGCACCTCCAGCGCGCCGTCCTCCACCGCACGGCACACGGCGTGCAGCACGGTACGGGACAGCTCGGCGGGGGTCACAGGGCAAGCCTAGGGGAGGGAGGGGGGCCCTTCGCGAACCCGTTTCGCCATCCGGTCAGCCGCGGGTGCTCCCGGCCCGTCCCGCCCCGCGCCGCCCGCCCGGCCCCGGCGGCCCACCGGGCCCCTCGGGCCGCATCAGCCGCCGCACCACCCGGACCAGCTCGGCCGGTTCGAAGGGCTTCGCCAGAAAGGCGTCGACCCCGGCGGCGATGCCGCTCTCCACCTCGTGCTGGGTACAGGCGCTGATGATCGCCACCGGCACCCCGCTGGTGAGCGGATCGGCCTTCAGCCGCGTCGCCGTCCGCAGCCCGTCGAGCCGTGGCATGACGACATCGAGTGTCACCACATCGGGCCGCACCTCCGCCACGACCTCCAGGCACTCGGCACCATCGGCCGCGGTCACGACCTCGAAGCCCTCCAGCTCCAGGTTGACCCTGATCAATTGCCGGATGACCCGGTTGTCATCGACAACGAGCACACGGCCGGACGCGCCTGACACAACTTGAGAGTAGGTCCCCGCTCGCGGCGGCGTCCGGGTTTTCCCCACTTCCACCCCCTGCGGGGGACCCCGCCCTCTCCCCGCCCACCACCCCGGCCGCCCCCGCGCACCCTGCGGAAAGACCCGTTCACGGGCACCCCGCGGGAGCTGGTAATGTTCTTCTCGTCACCGCGACGGGGCAACAGCCCGGCGGAGATGGTGCGCCCCCGTAGCTCAGGGGATAGAGCAACGGCCTCCGGAGCCGTGTGCGCAGGTTCGAATCCTGCCGGGGGCACTCGCGGGTCAAGGAACTGAAGGGTGATCTGACCAGGGCGGGAGCCTTTCAGGAAGGGCGGGAGTCAGTCTCACTGACTCCCGCCCTTTCTCGTTGTCTCCCACTGGTTGTGCGTGAGAAGCGCGTGAGCCACACACGGCTCACGCGGGGTCGGCGGGGCCCCACCCCATGGCCTTCTCGATCTTCTCGTTGTCGGCCTCCTCACTCTCGTCGATGAGTCCCGCGTAGTGGCGGTCGATCACCTCCGGGGACGTTCCGGCGCGGCGGGCGACCTCAGCCACGGGCAGTCCGGCGCGGAGCCAGTCCGTGATGGCCTTCGCCCGACCGTCGTACGGCTTCCTGGCCAACGGGGACTCGACCTTGTACGGCGGGAAGGCCAGCGGCCGAGCCTCCTGCCAGACACGCCAGTAACTGGACGTGCCGACCAGTCCGCCCCGCTCGTTCTGGAAGACGCGGCCGTCAGCGGCAGTGCCGAACTCCTCCAGGTGTGCCCGGAGCATCGCGACGAGAATCGGCGGAATGGGTACTCGTCGTTTCGTATCAGGGTCCCGCATCTTCAGCCCGCGCCTGTCGTGACGCTCACCTGAATCAGTCCATCTCTTGCCGGAAACGGGGCGCGTCTCCCAGACGGTCATCTCTCCCCACCCTTCCTCGGGAAGGTGGCAGTCGGATTCCCTCAGCCCCACGACTTCCGCAGGGCGCAGCGCCGCGTAGATGATGCAACCGAAAAATGGGACAAGACGTCTTCCCCTGTTCCGATGCACCGATCCGATGTATGAAACAGCCGTCAGAAATTCCTGCGCCTGCACGTTGTTCATCAACACGCGAGGGTCTACCGAACCGGTCTGTGCAGTGGCATAGCGCGCCAAACCGTCGATGGGATTCTCGTCCAGGTAGCCCATCTGAATCGCGTACGCCATGGCCGCGTTGAAACCGCGCCGCCGCCGCTTGTACGTCTCCTTGGCCGCAAGCTTTCCGTCGAGCCTGTAGGCCAGCCGGTAATGGACGTCCTCGGCGACGACGGAGTTCTTCAACGACGACAACGGGTGGGAGTTACCCGCGAGCCACTTGCAGACCTCTGCCAGATCCGCTGGCGGCTCCTCGCCCTCGTGTCCTGGCACGACAGCCCATCTGACGGCCAAGCGTACTGTCAGAAGCTCCGGTGCATCCGGTCCGTCACCCATCATCCCCAGAGCCGCAGACGCCAAGCTGTCGGCGAGCCCTTCCCGTGTTTTCGCCGCCGCCGTACGCCAGCGTCGCTTCATGAACTCGTGGGCGAAGGCCCACCATGTGGGATCTGGTTTCTCCTCAGCCTTCGCAGCCTCAGCCGCTTCCGCCCGACGAACTTCGGACTCAGGCAGCCCCGATTCGATGTCGAACGACTCACCCCGACGCATCGCTTGGAGTATTTCTGAACGACGATTGTCGGCAAGCGTATACGTTGCGAACGATGCATATTTCACATCGCCAGCCACAACCCAACGGATCTGGTAGGGAGCCGATTTACTCCTCACCTTGCTGATTTTCCAGACCCGGACGTCCGACGAGAAAACTCGTTCTTGCCAATCCTCAGGATGCCCACTTTCGCGGGCATCCTGAGGCGCACTCTTAACGCTCTGAGTCACGCTACTTCTTCTCGTTCCGTCAGCCAGCTCTCATAGTCAGAGCGGCGAATGCGCACATCCCCGTTGGGGAGTTTGATCGAGCGGGGTCCTTTTCCGAGCTGTCGCCACCGATGGAACGTCGACTCGGGAACTCGGAGATCGGTTACGACTTCCTTGATGGTCATCTTCTCGTCCACGGTTCTGGGACTCACGCCACGTCCTCTCTGTGGTCGGGCTGGGCTGCGCGGGTGCCGCGGGGGCGGCGGTGTTGTCCGAGGGTGGGATTTCTGCGTCATCGCGTCATCTGCGTCAATCAGGGGGTTGACCTGCGGTTTTCGGTGACGCAGGGATACGGGGGGTGTGTCACCCGGTGACGCGGGCCCGCGTCACCGGGTGACGCTGGTGACGCTGGATGACGCAGAGTTCGGGGGTCTGCGTCATCGCTGTCGCTGCTGGTCAGGTGCCGTTTGTGGGGTGCTGGTGACGTGGGTGACGCAGCGTTCCCTTTCTTAGGAAAAAGAAGGGGGTGGTGTCTGTGGTGGTGCCACCGCTGTCAGGGCGTGAAGAAGGGGCCGCTGTCGCGGCGCGCCTGTTGCAGGGCGGCTTCGCGCCGGAACAGCAAGAGGAGCACCCGGGGCGGGCGGTGCTCCTCTTGCTTGTCCGCTCCGTGGTGCGGCGGTCAGAGTGCGGTCTGCTGATGCGCGGGTACGGGGGCGGGGCGGGTCATCTCGATGTAGCGGGCGGCTTTGGTGCGGCCCCAGTCGACGAGGACACCCCGGGCCGCCAGAGTGGGCTGGAGCCGCTTCAGCCGGTCGGACAGCACCTTCCCGGTCGTCGGCCAGCCTTTGGGCAGGGGACGGCACTCCTGGCCGCTGTAGAGGTCGGTGAGGCAGTGCAGCCACTGGGACGACGTCATCCGCACCTCCGCCCCCGGCTCCAGCCCGGCGGCATGCGTCAGGACCGTCTGCGCCAGCAGATCACCCTCAATGACGTCGTCGTTCAGATCGTCCAGGCTCGCCCGGTAGGCAGCGAGCGCCCCGAGGGAGACGGCTGTGTCGAGCTGGGCGCACAGGTGCGCGAAGTCGGCCATGCGCAGGTCGGTGGGGATGTCCGCCTCGGTGGCGCGGACCTGGACCGTGAGGTCCAGGAGCGAGCCGAGAACGACCGGAAGGATCTGTGCGTACTCCGTCCACAGTTCCGCCTCGGTGCGCCGGACCCGGGGCCGCTCCAGCCGCAGGGGCAGGAGGCGTTCGGCAAGGTCGGGGCGGATGACGCCGACGTCGATCCCGGTCAGCAGCAGCGGGCGCCGGTAGCGGGAGCGGACCACGTCGCCGTCGGTGAACAGCGCGCGCTTGATGCTCTCGGCGCCGGTGACGACGCAGCACATCAGGTCGGACAGGTCCGGGGGAAGGTGGCTCAGGTTGTCCAGGGCGGTGACCCATCCGGCGGCAACCGCCGTGATCAGGTTCTCCTCATCGCGCGGGGCCCGGCGCAGGTCACCGGTCATGCCCTCGATCACCCGTACCAGCATCCGGCCGCCGGTCGACTTCCCCGCGCCCTGCGGTCCGGTGAGGAACGGTGCCGGGACGGGCACGGACGGCTCCAGGCACCCGATCAGCCACGCGAGGGCCAGACACTCGCTCTCGGCGTTGGCGAAGTTGCACAACCTCAACAACAGGTCGATGCCCTTGCCGTTGGTGTCCTTGGCGGGGAGGGGGAGTTCCCCGGTGAGCTGGGTGCGCCGCCAGCACACCTCACGCGGATCAGGGATACGGACGTCCCACCCGGTGGGGTGGATACGGACGGACCGGCCGTCGTCGCGGCCCAGGTCCAGCCACGTCGCCCCGTCGAACCCCGGGGCGACACGGATATGGGTGGGCTGCACGTCCTCGGTCAGCGCGAGTGCTTCGATCAAGTCCAACGCCTCCTTGAGCGCGGTTCCGTTGAACACGCCATGGCCGTCCCGGTAGAGGCCGACCATGAGTTCCTGGCGGTGGCTCCCGGTCGTGCCCTGGGAGCGGATCGGGCGAGCCACGGGGTGGCCGTTGCGCTGCGCGTACACGGTGCCCTCGGTGGTACGGAAGTACCGGAAATGGGACTGCGCGTAGTCGGTGATGATCTGCCGTGCCGCCGGGGCCTTCTCGTCCTCGGCCACGCCTACATCACCAGCGCGGCGCGGGCGTTGACCCACGCGACGGTGCAGTGCCGCATCGACTCACCCCGCGCCTGCGCGGCGGCGAACAGCCGCTCCACGTGTGCCTCGGTGAGGCAGCCGCACCGGCCATGGGTGGACAGCACGGCAAGGAACACCCGGTAGACCGTGTTGTGGATCGCGCTCCGGGCGTCCGCGATGTGCTGCTCGGCCATCGCGATCCCGCGCTCCAGGAAGACAGGCGTGCGGTGCGGACACGCCCCGCCCCCACCCGGCAACGGCACGGCGGGCAGTGACGCGGTCCGGGGCGCGGTCGCCTTCACGACCAGCGCCCGGACCACGTCCGGCAGATGGATCATGGCCCCGGTTCCGGGGCCGAGCCACCGTGCGTAGGCCATGGTCGACTTGATGTCGACACCGGGGCGGACGGCGTTCGCGGACCGCATCGTGCCCCGGTAGATCCAGTGCTCGCCCCGGGTGGTGGCCACGGTCACGGTACGGGGCAGGGTCCGGCGGGCCCACGCGATCGCAGCCGCGTCGTCCAGGTCGACGATGGTGAGTCCGGCGCCGCCGGGGTGGTAGGCGAGCCCGGTGGCGCGGTGCCAGTCTGCGGCCCACTGGACGGACGAGAGAACGGCCGGGTCGGTGGTGGCGGCGGCCCAGGCGTGGCACGGCAGCGGGCACACGCACAGTCCGGGGGTCCGCATGTGGGGGCGGCCCCCGCACACGGTGTCCCGGCACGCGGAGCAGTTCGCCGGGGGGCGCTTCTCGCGGAGCGGGAGCACGGGCACCCCCCGACCGGCGAGGTTGAGCGCGGCCTGTAGCAGGGAGGGGCGGGCATGAGTCATGCTGGACACCTCAGCTCTCTGTTGAGTTGTGCTGGACGAGGGCGGCCCCGGACTTTGGCGAGACGGGGGCCGCCCTCGGTGTGTGGCGGGTGGGTCAGCCGGTGATGCTCAGGACCACGCAGGTGGCGTCGTCGCGGTAGCCGTCCGGGCCGGTCATGGCGGCGGCGGTGATGGCGTCGGCCAGGGCATACGGATCGGCGTGGTGGTCCTGGACCAGGGCCTCCAGCGTGGTGCGGCGGATCTGCCCGTGGGCACCGTCGGACGTGAGGATGATGACCCGGTCGCGGACGTAGCAGAGGGGCACGGTCGCGATCGAGCAGCGGCCCAGGGCACTGCGGGCGTAGTCGTCCAGCACCCTCGCCCCGGCCTCTACCGTCACGGTTTCATCGGGGCGGTTGTCGCGGTGGAGCGTGACGGCGGTGCCGCCCCATTCCCGCAGCCAGGTGCCCATGGTCTGGTCGGTCGACCGCTGGATCAGGCTCGTGCCGGTCCAGCCGTAGATGCGGGCATCGCCGGTCCACGCGATCGATGTCGTCCCGGACTCGGCGTTGGTGACGGCGACCACGGCAACGCCGTCGTCGACCTGGACAGTGGTCGGGGCGGCGGCCATCTCAGCGGCGGCGAGGATGCCGAGCAGTGCGCCCCGGCGGGCACCGACCCGCGCGGCCACCTCAGCGGCAGTGCGGGAGAAGAGAACCACGTCGGGGCTGTTACCGATGCCGTCGACGAGTGCGGCGGCCACCATCCCCGTCCCCGGGAGCCGGTGAACGGCGCTGTTGTCGGCGTTGTGGGGGCGGGTGCCCCGGCGGGTCGCGGTGGCGGTGGTGATGGTGAGGGTCATCGGGTCTCCAGGGCGGGTCGCCGTCGGCGGCTCCGGGTCGTGGCCAGCAGGTAGGCGCTTCCGGCTTGCCGGAGGGCAGTGTGGGCGTCGCGGCTGCGGTCCCGTCCGGTCTCCAGCTCGGTCTCGACGTCGGGGGCGAACAGCCCGTCGCAGGCGCCGCCGAGCGGGATGTCACTCAGTTCGATCGCCGCCCACGCCGCAGCTTCGCCGAGGTCGACCAGGGGCGTGCCGTGAGCGATGAGGGCGAGGCGGTCCCGGGTGATAGTGACCGATGTCCGCAGCCGCCACCGCTGTTCGGCCTGCTCCGGGGTCTCGGGCCGCCCGTTCCGACGTTGGGCGACGATCAGCCAGTGGTGTTCGCGGTAGCGGAGGACGGCGTCCAGCAGGCCGATGAGCGCGTCGGTGACTTGCTGCTGGTGCCGCTCGATCCGGGCGGCGCGGTCGGTGGCGCGCTGGGTGTAGGTGGCGAGGGCGCCACCGGCGAGGGTGCCGAGTACGGCGATGAGGGCGGTCAGCACGATGCCTCCGGGCCGTCGATGGCGCGCGGGATGCTGCTGGTGGGGAGCTGGGCTCGGATGTAGGCGAGGGTCTGGCCCGGGGTCTTGCGGGAGCGGTAGAAAGCGGGGGCGGGGCAGTCGGGGATCGCGGCGGCGATCTGCCCGGCCAGAGCCTGGGTGACGCCGTCACGGGCGATCAACCGGATCTCCACCCGCTCCATCCCGGGCGGGGGGCTGGTGCGCCGAGCGGGCTGTCGGGGTGCTGCGGTCATGGGTCTCCTTTTCTAGAAGGGGGGTTTGTTGCTGTAGCCGCCGGGGGCCCAGGGGTCCGGGTGGCCGGTCCGTCGCCGGAGCCAGCGGGGCGGCCGGGGGAGGCGGAGAAGGGTGCGGCGGTATCCCGCGTCCCAGCACGGGCAGGTGGTCCAGTTGGTGCCCGCGTAGCCGGTCTCGTCGCCGTAGTCGTAGGCCCATCCGCCGTCCCCGTGGCAGTCGGCGCAGTCGGGGGCGGGGGTGTCGGTGAGGATCAGGGCGGGGCGGGGCCAGGTGGTGAAGGTGATGTGGGGGCGGATGCGGTTTTGGAGCATGGGGCTCCCGACGGTTCAGCGGTGGTTGATGGTGCCGGTGGCGCGGCCGAAGAGGCCGGTGGCGGTGATCTGCTGGGTGATGTGGGTGGTGCCCCGGCCGGTGGCCCGGGGGCGTCCGGTGCGCAGGGCGATGGCTCCGGCGGTGCCGGTGGCGATCAGGGCGGCAGCGGCCCACAGGGCGTTGGTCATGGCGGTCAGTCCCGGGGCGGCGTAGGAGATACCGATGCCTGCGGCGGCGATTCCGCCGCCGACGGTGGGTGCGAGGAGGGCGGTGGTGCGGGCCCATGCCGGTACCGGCCGTACTCCCGGACCGGCCGCCCCCGGGGCGGTGGTGATCACCGGCACGGGGGTGGGGTGGGTGTAGGCGAGGGTGCGGCGGCCGTCCGGGAGGGTGACCAGTTCCACCCCGGGCGGGATCTCCCGGGGGGCCATCGGGGGTCGGGACGGGTCGGGGAGGTAGGCGGGCCGGAAGGCCGGACCGGTCTCCAGGGCGGTGGTGGTGATCTCGTACGGCTCATGCACGGTGGTCCTCCAGGGCCGCCGGGCTGGCCCCGCACGGGGGTGTGCGCGGGGCCAGCCCGGCGGGTGTTACGCAGAGTCGGACGGGAGGTGTGAGGGGGTGTTACGCGGTGCTGTTACGCCCGTCTAACAGCCCGTCTGCCTAAGGGTTTGGGTGTTAGGCGGGCGTAACGCGTTACGGGTGTCAGGCAGGTGTGAGGGCGGGGACGATGCGCCACCGGCCGGTCTGGCTGGTGGGTTCCAGACGGCCGTCCACGGCCGCGTCCTTCAGCCGGAGGGAGACCCACGAGCGCGAGAGATTGTGGGTGTCGCACCAGTCCATGAAGTCCTTCGGTCCGATGACCATCCGGCCCTCGGACGCGAACTCGTCCAGCGCCTGGGCGAACAGTTCCCGCGCTTGGTCCGGGGACGGCTTGCGCCCGGCGGGTTCGCCGAACAGCGGGGCGTCGTCACCGGGCTGGGGACCGGGGAGGTCGGCTTCGGGGTCGATGTCCTTGTCTTCCGGGTCGACCGCCGGTCCTGTGCCGGTGCTGGGGTCGTCCATCCCGGGTTCCTCCGTCGGGCCGGTGCCGGTGTCCGGCTGGCTGCGGTCGGTGTAGGCGGACCCTGCAACCCCGGTGGCGGCACGGGCGGTGACGGGGTCGACGCGGGCGCCGTTGCGGGCGGCCCACTGGGCCACCGTCTCCATGAGGCTGGTGGCGGTGTCGGTGAACCACCGCGTACGGCCCGGACTGCTGTACCGCTCCTCGGGGATGCCGGGGGTGATGAGGTAGCAGTAGCCGGGGCGGCGGTTGGCCCAGCGCTCCGGCGCGGCCCCGGCGTCGATCACCGCATCAGGGAGCATGAACGAGGCGGCCATGGCGTTGGGGACGCCGAAGCACAGCCGGGACCCGAGCGCGTCGCGGGTGGTGGTGGAGAGCTGGTCGTGGCTGGGCCGCTGGAGCGACACCACCAGCGCCATCCCCGCCGACCGGGCCAGGTTCGCGATGCTGTTGAACGCGTCGTCCCCGAGGAGACCGAGGGAGACCCCGGCCTCCTCAAACCAGGCGACGTGGAAGGGCAGCCCTTCGCACCCGCACGGGGTGCCGCCGGTGCGGCAGGAGTGCTTGGGGTCGGTCTGCCGCTGGGCGGCGGCGGCCTCCCACTGGCGGTAGGAGTGCTGGCCCAGCCACTGTGTGCGGGCGGGGATGACGGCCTTGACCGCCTCGATCATGACTTCGGTGGGCGTGCCTCCCTCAACGGCCCAGTCGATCCCGGGCAGCAGGGGCCGGAAGTCCTGGAACCCCTTCGGGTCCGACAGCCAGAAGATCACGTCCGTGCGGGACAGGATCTCCGTCATAAGGTTCAGGGCCCCGTCGCCCTTGCCCGAGCCGGTCATGCCCGCGATCAGGACGTGCGTGGCGTTGCGTCCGGCCTCCTTGTCGCCGGGCAGCCACAGCAGGAGAGGGGAGCCATCGTCGTACACGCCGATCACGAGCGGGTCGGTGATCGACCCACCCGGATGGGACGGGCCCTCTTCCTCCCAGCGGACCGTGTCGGCGAGCATGTCGACCGGCACCACCACCAGTTCGCCCCGGCGGGCCGAGTCGGGGTCGGGCAGGTACCGCACGGCGGTCGGGGGGACGTCCAGCGCGGACGCGACCCGGGGCAGGGCCCGGGTCACGTCGTCGTTGGTCTGCTCGCCCGGCTCCAGCACCAGACCGGCGGTCACCCGGTTCGGTTCCACCTTCGCGTTCTTGATCGCCGCCTTGGCCAGCCCCACCTTCTCCAGCAGCGACCCCGACGGATCGGCGGTGCGCTCGGTGGAACGGAGGGTCTGGCGGAGGTTCCACGACAGGGCGGCGGTCGCCCCGCCGATCAGGAACAGGTCGGGCAGCGGCCCGGCGAGCGCGGCCCCGGTCACCCACCCGGACCCGGCCGCCACCGTGATGGCCGAGTGCAGACGGCGCTGCGGACCGGCGTTCTTGCCCGCCCACCACGCCGCCCCGGTCAGCGTCACCGACGCCAGGGTCAGCCCCACCCCCGCCGCAGCCGACCCCGACCACAGCACATGTCCCCCGGCCCCGGCCACGCCGACCACCCCGGTCACGATCCACGGAGGCGCGTACGGCTTGGCCCGGTGCCACAGCCACGACCGCAGCCCGGACGCGGACGACTCGCCCTTCAGCCGCTCTTCCCGATCCTTCTCGGTATCGGTGTTCTTGCTGGTCATCACGTTCACCTCCCTACTGGCGGGCCCAGTCCATGCGGGGACCCTGCGGGCGCCGGGCCCGGTGCCGGACGCGGTTGATCTCTTCCTCGAACTCCTGCTGGAACGCCGCGTAGCAGGCGGCGGCGTTCACGGCCGCGTCCTTCAGCGCATCAGCGCTCTTGCGCATCTTCCGGGCCACCTTCCGGGCCCGCAGCTTCGCCCCGAAGGGGCGGCCCTCCGGGTCCGGCACCGTCTCCAGCGTCGCCTTCAGGATCTCCGCGCCCATCGACACCTCGAACGACAGCCCAATACCCAAGGCCCGCAGGTGGTTGCAGTACGAGCGGATGTCCGCCGGGGACGTGAAGTACGGCTCCGGCAGATGCCCGTCCCGGTGCGCGGCACCGGCACCACCGCCGCCGCCCGCCGGAGTGGGCACCGCCGTCTTGCTGCCCGTGTTCACGTTCACCGTGAACCCCGGAGCGAACGCCGTGTACGAGCTGGACTTGTTCGTCTTGGCCTGGCTGCCATTCGCGCCACGGCCCGGACTGGTAGTACTCATAGCCATCGCCTCCAGGCGAAGATCAGAGGGAGTTGGGCTCCAGCGCGAAGAACGTCACGTTGGCGTCGGCAAGCTCCGGACGGGCAGCGACGATCTGCCGCTTGAGCCACACGTAGACGTCGTAGCGGGTGTCCCGGGTGCCCGGGGTGAGCGTGCCGTCCCACGTGAACATCGCCTGACCAGGCAGATCCAGCGTGAGGACGTAGTGGTGCGATCCCTGCTGCGGAACAGCAGCAGCAGTCTCATGCGCGGTCGTCATGACCGGTCCCTTCAGAAGTCAGGAAGCCTCAGACCGTGTGCGGGGCGCCGTCGGCGCAGGGCACGCACATGCCGAGAGAGCGCGGGATGCAGTAGCCGCAGTCGGTGCGGCAGGAAGGGCAGGTGCGGCGGGCCCGCATCGCGGCAGCGAGGGCGGCGGCACGGGCCGGGGTCATCGGCCGCACCGGGAGCGCCAGAGCCACCCGGTACAGGTAGGCCGTCAGCGGCCCCCGGCCCCGCCGGGCCTCAGCCCGTCGGCGCGGAGCTGACGCCGGGTGGCGTACCCGTCCGGGGCGCACCGCCACGGGAAGGTGGGGATGCCGTGGCGGGCGCCGTCCGGGTCGTAGAGATCACGACGGGCCACCACGGCGGATACCCCGCTCATGCTCCGGTCCCCTCACGGGCCAGCAGCGCGGTCCACACGAGCCGGATGCGGGCGTCGCCGCCGACGTACCCGGCGGCGCGGTAGGCGGCCAGGGCCTGCCGGTAGGACAGAGGCGGGTCCTCGCTGTGGCGGAGATAGCGCAGCACCACCATCAGCTGATCTTCCGTCAGTGGCTCGCCCGGGGTGGGTGTGGCGACCCCCGCCACGGCCGCCGCGTCGTCCAGCACCATCGGCGCCACACCCGTGGCGGGTGCGGCGGGCGGCTCCGGTACGGGTGCGGCAGACGCCGGACCCAGGGCCGTGACCTGCGTGTCCGCCCCCGCCACGGGTGTGGCGGGGGTCTTCTCCGGGGGACGTGCCGACACGGGCGCCGTGGGCCCCCACACCGGGAGCTCCCACCGGGCCGCCACACCCGGTGCGGCGGCCGTGGCGGGTGCCGCCACACTCGCCAGCGCCCGGCCCGTGGCCTCACCCGTGCGGGCACTCTCCAGCACCGACCACGCCTGGGCCAGCGCCCCGGCGGTCTCCGCCTGGACCCGGGCGACCCGCGCCCCGACGCCGGTCACGGCCGTCAGGCGGGTTTCCTCGGTGGCGGCCTGTGCCCGCAGCCGGGCCCGTGCCACCGCCGCCGTATCCCGCGCCTCCTGCTGCACCCGCTGGATCGTTCCCAGCGCGCTCGGGGTGAGCGCGGTCCGCTCCCACAGCCCGTGCACCACCCACAGGAGCTTCGCCCCGATCGGCAGCCACGACACGGCCAGCCACGGGGCGGGGGACTCCTCGGTGAGGGCGTGGGCGACCAGGACCCCGGTCGCCACCGCCCCGAAGAGCCAGCCGACGACCGTGACCGGGGTCGACCGGTCCCCTTGCGCGGCGAGACGCCGTTCGTAGGCGAGGGTGGTGAGCCAGCCGCCGTCGATCCCCGCCCCGACGACCGCCACGACCAGCAGCGGCAGCACCGGATCGAGCCACAGCACGATCACGACCAGCGTCAGCACCATCGACACGGCCGTCATCGCCATGGCGGGCCCAGCCGTCCGCTGCGCGGCCTTCATGACCCGCCGCCGATCCGGCGGACCTCGATCGAGGCAGCCAGCTCAGTCGGACCGTCGGGGACCGTGAGTTCTTCCCACGCCCACCGGCGGCCCACCACCTCAAAGCCCAGCGCCCGCAGCGCGGCCGTGCGCTCCGCAGGAGTGGGGGCAGGATCGGTCCGGCCGAACTCCATCTCCGGCCACTCCTCACAGGAGGCATCGTGAAGGACGACGCACAACCCCCACCCCCCGCCGAACTGATCCAGACGCGCGGTATAGGTCGTCATGCCGCACCCCCGATGGTCAGTTCGTCAACGAAGAGGCAGGTCCGCCCGGTGCCGGGCGCCATGCCCACGACGGGGTCCAGCTCGACGCCGACGTACTCGCGGCCGCAGTTCCGGTGGTCGGGGTTGGTGACACGACCGACGTCGACCCCGTTGACGGTGCCCGTGCGCCCGTCGGACGAGACAACGCGGGTGCCCTTCGGGAGATCAGCGGCGGTACGGGGTGCGGCAATCTCCACGGTGGTGGGGTCCTGGAGCTGCGCCAGCACGGCCATGCCCTGCTCCGTCAGCGTGCTTTCCACCGGGTGGATCAGGCCCCGGGCGACCAGGGCGCGTTCCGTGCCGACACTGCACACCACCACTGCGCCGTCCCCGCCCGTGGAGAGGGCACGACGCATGCACTCACTCAGCCGATCGGCCCTGACCCCGGCGACAGACGCGGTACTCACACCGCACCCCCGATCACGATCGCGACCGCCACGACCAGCAGCCCGAGACCGGCCAGGACAAGAACCATCCCCCGGCTGATCGCCTGGTACTTGGCCAGCGCGACGCCGGACTGCACCGCGATGTGCTCGGCGGTCCGGTCCGTCTCCAGATCGGCCCGGATCTCGTCCACGGTCATCCGAGCCCACGCCGGGAACCCGACCGGGCGGGCACCTCCCAGCCGGGGGCAGACCGCCACCAGCAGCATGACGACCGCAGCCACCAGCAGCACGACCCCCGCTCCACCGCTGACATAGGCCCCGGTCGGCAGGCCGCGCAGATCCTTCGCCGCCGCCACCACCGCCAGCAGGACCGCGCCGACAAACGCCATCACACCCGCGACCTTGCCGTCAGCCTTGGCGATCTCCGCCTGCACCCCGGTAAGAGCAGCCGCCAGCCGCGCCTCAAGCCCCGTGTTCATGCCGCACTCCCCAGAGCCGAAACAGCCGTCGTGGTCGTGGTGGTGTGGTTGGTCAGGTCCCGGCGCGCGGCCAGCGTCCGGCGGTGGGCCCGCCGCACCGGCCGCTCCCCCGCCGCCCGCACCGGGCGGACAGCGCCGATCAGCGCGTCCAGCCACTCCGCAGCGGCGGTCAGCACCTCGGCCTCCAGATCCAGACCGGCCGCGTCCGCGAGGATCGCGGGCATCTCAGCCTCGATCGCGTCCAGGTCCGCGTCCGTGGGCTCAAGCCACTCGACCGCGTCAGCGACGGCGGCCGGTTGAAGGACAATGTCCATGGGTCGTATCTCTCCTCGTAGTGGTTGGTGTGCGGCCCGACAGCGGCCCCCGGGGGTGCATCCCCGGGGGCCGCGCCAGAGAGGGGCTGGTCAGCCCTTCTTGTTCTTCTTCTTGCCGCCGTCGCTCTTCTTGCCGGGCACCATCCGAACGCCCGGCGCGACGGCGGCCTCCCCGTGGAGCGTCGCCGTCTCGGTCACCACACGACCGGTCTGCGGGTCCACAACCCGACGGATACGTTCGCGAGCCATCGATCTCTCCTGTCCGGGGCCGGTACCTCCGGCTCCCCGCGCTCCCGTCCGTACAGCCCTCGCGGGGCCGGACGGACAGGAGAGGCAACCGGCCGCCCCGAACGGGGCGGGAACGGCTTTCACCGGTGCCCCGTTGCCACGGGGCACCGGTCCCGAGATGCCGGATACGGGCGCGTCATCGTCGCTGCTCTGACGCCAGCAGGGCGGCCGTGCACCAGATGGCACCCCACGGGCTGACCTCCCGAAAAGGGAGGGATGATCCCGCGCAGGTGGTCTCCAGAGCTGGCACACGAGCAAGGTGTGCCGCCGGACGGCACTTACCCGGCCGCCGCAGGGACGGCATTTACCCGGCCGTCGCGGGGACGGGGACTTCCACCCCGCCGTTCATTCGCACACTCTGTTCAGTTCTCAAGCAACGATCAATCGCTCCCCGGTGAGCGCGGCAACCCCTGCTCAGGGCTCCCGTTCACACGGGACCCACCGGACGCTGCGAGCAGCCCAAAGAAGGGCCTCTCCATCTCCTCCGCTCTCGCGGTGGCGACATGCTCAACATAGAGAACCTGCTTAGGCAGGTCAAGAGAGTCAGGAGACTCGGGCTTGTTGGGCATGTGTTCTAGCATGGATTCATGAGCCTTGACCCGGACGACCCGCGCCCCCCGTATCAGCAGGTCAGCAGCGCGTTGCGTGCCGCGATCCTCACCCGCAAGGAAGGCTTCACCCCGGGTGACAAACTTCCCTCCGGCCCCGAACTTGCTCGCCGGTACGGCGTAGCTCGGGGCACCGTCGACAAGGCCCTTGACCTCCTCCGAGGTGAAGGGCTCATCGTTACGCGCCAGGGCAGTGGCAGCTTCGTGCGGGAGCGAACAGAGCGACCGGTAGGGCTCCGCCCCCACCTGGAAGCAGCGTTCGCGGAGCCGAACGTCACGATCGATTTCGCTGGCTTCTCCAGCGAGACCCTGCACAACGCCATGCAGGAACCACTGGACAAGGTACGCAGTGGACGACTCACGCCGGAGTCCGTGACCGTCCGACTGCTCTTGCCGGACGCTTCGGCACCGATGGGGGTGCCTGTGGCCGTAGATGGCCTACGCGACGAAGAGGCGCTGCGGCGCAGGGCTCACAACATCGGCGTCACGAACGCGGGCGGCATCAAGCACTCCGTCGAAGTGCTGGCGGAATATGGCTTGGTCCAGTCAGCGAAGGTAGAGGTTCGGGTACACAAAGCATCGAGCCTGTTCAAGCTCTACGTTCTGAACGAGCGAGAGGCATTCTTCGGTTTCTACCCGCTACGCGAAAGGTCTCTCACCTTCGAGGGCGAGTCCTACTCCTTCTTTGACATCACCGGGAAGGACACGACCCTGTTCCACCACTCCGCCGGACCCGATGACGCCTCAATCGGTTCCCAGTACGTCCAGCAGGCTCAGCGGTGGTTCAACAGCGTGTGGGACACGATCGCCTACGAGTGGAAGGCGTGACCGCATGAACGCGCTGGTGAAAGCACTGCGCCCCGCCCGCCACGTTCTTCTCGACTTCGATGGCCCGGTGTGCTCGGCGTTCGCGGGCCTGCCAGCTCCAGAGGTGACCAAACGCCTCCAGGACTTCCTAGCCAAAGAAGCTCCGAACGCACCTATCGGTTCCGCCGCAGAGACAGACCCATTCGTCATCCTCCGGTCCGTAGCCGATGCCCACCCATCGCTCATTCCAACTGCCGATTCCTATCTCAGCCAGCTTGAGGAGGTCGCGGTGAGGGTTGCCAGCCCGACACCAGGTGCCGAATCACTTTTGCGTGCGTGTCAGCAGACGGGGCGCAATGTGTGGGTGGTCAGCAACAACGCCGGAATTGCCATTCGCTCCTACCTGACTGCCCACAGCCTGCACGACTACGTGGCGGAAGTCTTCGGTCGGGTCCCTGGCGATCCGTCCTCCATGAAGCCCAGCACCCGACTGCTCGATGACGCGCTGCAAGCGGCGGACGCAGACCCATCCGAGTGCGTGTTCATCGGGGACGCGGTACGGGACGTAGAGGCTGGCACGGCAGCGGGGGTGGCCACCATCGGGTACGCCAACAAGCCCCATAAGTCAGCGAAGCTCGCGGCAGCCGGGGCCATCGCGGTAACGGACTCTATGGCCGAGCTGGCTGAGGCCGTCACGGCTGCGGGACCTGTCGGACGCTGAGGGCTCCCAGCCTGCTCAGCGCAGCCAGTGCGTGAGCAGTGCGTGAACTGTCGGAGCACTCTCACGCACTGACCCGTTCTTGCAGGTCAGAGCAGCCTTCGCAGGTCTCATGCGCATGCCCTCCGGAGCCGTGTGCGCAGGTTCGAATCCTGCCGGGGGCACTCCGAATTAAGGCCCTGACCAGCAGAAATGCCGGTCAGGGCCTTTCTTGTGCATGGCAGAACAGCAACGGTCGACTGGACCGTGTGCAACTGGCTGCCACCAGGACGCTGGCCAGCGGTTTCGTCGCGATCCAAGGCGGAGGGGACGAGTTCGCGATCCCGCGGAGAAATCCGTGTCGGATTCTGCGGGACACCCGCGGGATGAAAGTCGGCGAGGGCCCTCTTTGCCCGCTGAAACTCTGTGACCTGCTATTCCCATCGCTGGGGACACCAATGCCCTATGTCCGGGGGGCCGTTTGTCTTTCCGGGGCTACAGGGCGCCATGAGGTCTCGATCGGCCATCGAGCCGTGCCAGCAGAGCCCTTCGGGTCCCAGGCCATGAGGAGGGTGGAGGCCGGCGCGGCCCAGTCCTCGGCTCCACGGAGGAGATCGGTCGCCGCCATCGCGCCCTCTTCTGCCAGGAGTTGCCCGCCGATGCCCTGGGGAACCCACAATGCCGCGGTGGACCGGCGCCGGTCCACGGCAACCTGGTACGCCGCGAGCACAGCCGACTCCCCGTCGGTCAGCACCTCGTGTCTCCCCGCACCACGCGTGGACGGCCCGGTAGGGGGTATCTCCACCCCGATCAGCCTCCACGGCTTCCCGGCCGATGCCGTGGCCGCAGCCTCGCGGACTTGCTCGGCCCACGCTTCGGTCAACCGTTCCAACGACCGCTCGGCCTCGTCCCTCCCTTTCCGCCGACGCCCCACCGCTTCGTGGAACGCCGGCTGGGCCGAGAGCACTGCTTTCGACGAGCGGCTTGGCATCCCACCGCGCACCGGTGCACCACGCCCGCCAGGTCCTCAGCAGCGCTCCGGTGCCGAGTTCGACCTGACCCACGCCGGTCCTCCCCCTCGACGGTCTGCGGTTGCTTCCCCTTCGCGTTCATGACGAGCCACCACCTCTCCGACCAGGTGAACCCGCCGGGGCTGCGTGCGGGATGCCGCACACACAGATAGGGCATCAGCGGTAGGATAGGTAGCATGAGCGAACCTACCGGCAAGTATTCGATCACCATGCCGCGCGATATCGCCGAGGCCGCCAAGGCCCGCAGTGGCCCCTCCGGACTTTCCGCCTATGTGGCCGCAGCCGTCGCCCGGCAGATCGAGCGCGACAACCTCAACGAGATCATCCAGGTCGCCGAGGCCGAGCACGGCCCCGTCAGCGACGAGGAGATCCAGTCAGCGCGCGACCAGCTCCACCGCGCCCGCAGTCAGCAGCAGACGCAGGGCGGAGCAAACGCCGCGTGACCCGTTCTCCTGCCGCCCCCGGCGGCACGCTCGTGCTCGACAGCGAAGGGCTGGCCAAGGCGGTCCTCCGTGACCGGACGGTCACGACCTGGCTCGCCCTGGCCAGGACCGACGACCTCCGCGTGATCACTTCCGCGGCCACCCTGGTGGAGGTCGTCCACCCCCGGATCAACCGCCCCGCCCTGGAGTGGATGCTCTCCCGCATCGTGGTCGAACCGGCCACCGAGGCCATCGCCCGGCACGCGGCGGCCCTCCTCGCGGACGTCGGCCTCCACGGCCACAAGTACGCGATCGACGCCATGCTCAGCGCCACGGCCCTCGCCTCACCCGGGCCGGCCACCATCCTGACCTCCGGCCCCGAGGACCTCACCGCCCTCTGCGGTGGACGTGCGACCGTGATCAAGATCTGACCGGGCTCGCGGACCGCGTCCGACCCGCCTGGACAGAGCACCCAGCGGGCAGCAGCAAGCCGCCGGGCGAGTGGCAGGGGGTGCTCAAGTCCGGGCAGAGGACTCTGTCCTGAGGCGCCACCAACTCGGACCCCGTGTCAGTGCCCCTCGCTACCCTCTTCGCACCATTCGATGGTGACGCTCTGGAACACCCACCTCAGGCAGAGGGCAGACAGGAGCAGGTCGGAGGCATGCGCCCCGGAACAACTCTGACGGATCTTCGCGAACAGTGGATCCGAGAGATCTGCACCGGCCTGGTCGATCCGGCGGGGAAGGAGTCGGCACTCGGCCCCACCTCGGGTCTCGGACGAGCTTGGCGACCCTGTCTTGCTTCGCGCTCTGGTGATCATGCGGATTGCCGTCCTGGAGGCGAACGGCCACCGGGCGACGGCGGGGCCGGGATGGCGGACCGCTCCCCGTCCCCACGAACCTCCTGAGCCGTGTGCGCAGGGCGGTTCCCACCAGGGGCAGCACAGTGAACGGTGCCAGGCGGCGGCAGTGGCTCACAGGCCGTGGCCGTCCATCAGCCGCATCAGGTTCCGCTTGCGCCTCTGTGCCGTGCGCACGTCGGTGATGTACGCGGTGAAGTCGTCCGGCGTGCCGAGAAGGCGGTGGCAGTCACCCATGCTCAGGAACAGGCCGACGAGCCGCTCATAGACACGATTGCCGGTCTCATGGGCGAGGCCGGCAGCCATCCGGTGGTAGACGGCGAGGGCGTCGGCGGGGCGGGTCGCGCGCGACAGGTCGGCGAGGGTGAGCCACTGGTCGTCGTGGGTGCCGTGGGTCATGGCCGCCTGCCAGGCGGCGTCGGTGTCCTTGTCGTCCAGGAGGACGTCGACGAGGACACGGCCGCCGTGCGCGGCCTTCTGGTCGGCGTCCGCGCGCAGGAGGTCCAGAGCCCTCTCCCGCTCGGGCGGCCAGCATGCGGCGGCCCGGGCCGCGGTGCGCAGTTGCCGGTAGGTGAGCAGGGTGCGGCGGGCGGCGAAGTGGTCGCGGCGCAGGGTGAGGGCGTCGGTGGGGCGGTCGGTCCGTGCGTAGCGGTCGGCGAGGTGGTCGACCAGGGCCGTGTCGACGGCGGCGAGGTCCGCGGTGGCGCGGAGGCCGCGCTCGGCCCATTCCAGGGCGTCGGCGGGGCGGTCGGCGGCGTCCAGTTCGCGGGCGATCAGCAGATGGGTGTGGCCGTTCGGCGCGAGGTCCGCGGCGAGCACGGCGACCACCGTGTCGATGTCCCGGCGCGCCCCGGCCAGGCGCCGCATCAGCTCCTTCTCGGCCCAGCCGGTGCGGTTCGCCGTCCATGCCTCCGTCGCGTACCGGAGCAGGGCGGCCCTCCCCCGCTCGTCGAGCAGGTCCTCGTAGTCGAGCGGGTCGATGTCCGTCAGGTCGGCGGCGTCGTCGAGGGCGTGGGTGACCAGCCAGTGCGCGAGTTCCTCCGGGTCCGGGCGGGTCGCGCGGCAGGCGTCGTGGTGGATGTCGGCGAGGTCGGTACCGATCCCGCCGAGCCATCCGTCGGAGTCGTCGACGCTCTCGACCACCCCGGCGAGCAGCCCGATCGCCTCCCGCGCCAGCGCGATCGCGTCGGCGGCCCGACCCGATGCGGTCAGTGAACGGATCGCGGACACCGCCTGTCCGGCCTGGTCGGCGTAGGCGCGGGCATCGGCGTACTCGACGTGGCCGTACTGGGCGAACGGAGCGATGTCGAGCGCGTCCCGGATGCGGGAGCGGAGTGCGGCCAGGTCGCCCCGGGCGCTCGCCGCCCGCAGCTCCAGGCGGCGGCGGAGCCGGCGGTCCTCGGCGAGTTCGTCGCGTACGACGGTGAGCAGTTCGTCCGGGGAGAGGCCGGACAGCCAGGCGTCGAGGCTCCGCGCCCGGGTCCGGGCCGACTCCCGCAGGCGGGGAAGCCCGCCCTCCTGGGCGAGCACGGTCAGGCCGAGCGCGACCAGGTGCTTGCAGAAGTTGCCCTCCTGGCCGTACGGGCAGTCGCACACGCCCGTGAGCCCCCCGCGCCGACCCGGCGTCAACTCCGCCTCGTAGCGCTCCGTGCCGCGGACCGAGGCCCTGATCCAGCCGTCGCCGACCTCCACACCGGACACCGCGTCGACGTAACCGAGCCCGCGCTCGAACGAACGCGGCCCGGCCAGCGACCGGAGGTCCGCCTCCGTCAGCCTCTCCATGGCTTCCCCACCCCGTTTCGGCTCCCGCTCGACGTCTGTCGGCCTCCGGTCGATGGTCCCATCACCCGTGCGGGGAGCGGTGCGGTCCAGCCGTGTGCCGCCCCCTCCCCGCGTCTCGCGGGAACCTTTCACCGAAGGGCGGGCACAGCGTGATACACGGCACAGAGAAGGCCATAACACCTCTTGCCTTATCGGTCACTTGCCTGCCTTTTCCGGCAAATCGATCATCCATGAGACACCTTGATCACGATCGAGCAACATCTCATGTGATGGGCTTATTGATCCAAAGTAAGAACGATGTGAAGATCCTCGGCAATCCGGAATATGTAAATCCGGTTTTTTGAGGATCTCTTCATGCCCGAACCTTCCGACCGGGGCTTCAGCCACTCTCCACCGCCTCCGCCTCCCGCCGCGCAGAAGTGGAAGCCGCTGGCCTGGACGCTGGCCGCGCTGATGGCGGCCGAGACCGCGCTGGTCGTCCAGACCACCGGACAGGCGGTCGCGTCACCGGTGCCCGCCGATGTGCGGGCGCCCGCCGCCGTGGCCGCCAAGCGGCCCGCCGGGGCCGCCTCGGCGGACGACGCCGCCGCCGCGGCCCTGATGGCCAGAGTCCAGGACCGCCGCATCGAGGTGCTGTCGGAGCGCACCGAGAACAGCACGACCTGGATCAACCCGGACGGCACCACGACGGAAGAGGTCTCCACCGGACCCGTCCGTTTCAAGGACGCCTCCGGGGAGTGGCAGACGGTCGACGCCGACCTGGTCGAGCAGCCCGACGGAACCGTCGCGGCTCAGGCGCACCCCTTGGACCTGGCGCTGGCCGGGAAGACACCGGCCGCCGCCGCCGCGAGGATCAAGGCGGCCGGCACCGCGCCCGGCGATGCCGAGACCCCGGCGGTACCGCTCGTGTCCCTGGACGACGGCGACGGCAGGAAGATGACCCTCTCCTGGCGCGGCGCGCTTCCCGCACCGGCGCTGGAGGGGAACACCGCCCGTTACCCGGACGTGCTGCCCCGTACGGATCTGGTGGTCGATGCCACGCGGACAGGCTTCGAGCAGTTCCTGGAGCTGAAGGACCGGTCGGCGGTCGACGCCACCGGCACCGTCACGCTCAGCCTCAGCGTCAAGGGGCTGAAGGCACGCGCCAACGACGACCGGTCTGTCACCTTCCTGGACAGCGAGACCGGCAAGCAGGCCGGTACGCTGCCCGCCCCGGTGATGTGGGACGCCACCGTGGACAAGAAGTCCGGTGAGCACACCCGCCGTGCCCCGGTCGGGCTGAAGGTCACCCAGGACGGCGACCGTATCGACCTGACGCTCACCCCGGACGCGAAGTTCCTGGACGCTCCGGAGACGAAGTTCCCGGTCACCGTCGATCCGGCGGTGAACATGAGCGGCTACTTCGACACCTTCGTCCAGCAGGGCTACGGCACCGACCAGTCGACAGCGGTCGAGCTGAAGATCGGCAACAACGGCTCCGGCCAGGTCGCCCGCTCCTTCCTGTCCTTCAAGACGGGCGCCATCAAGGGCAAGGTCGTCAAGAGCGCCAAGCTCAACCTGTTCAACTTCCACTCCTGGTCCTGCACGGCCAAGCCGTGGGACGTGTGGACGACCCAGCCCGCCGGCACGGCATCCCGCTGGACCGCCCAGCCCACCTGGAACTCCAAGCAGGCCACCTCCACCGGCACCAAGGGCCACTCCAGCCCGTGCGCCGACGGCTGGGTGAGCGCGGACATCACCACGCTGGCCAAGGACTGGGCCGCCAAGGGCAGCGCCGAGAACCACATCGGTCTGCGCGCCGGTGACGAGAAGGACGAGTTCGGCTGGAAGAGGTTCAACTCCGGCAACGCGACATCGAACACGCCCTATCTGTCCGTCACCTACAACACCAAGCCGGGAGCGGCCTCGCCCGTCTCCCCCCTGTCGGGTACGGCCACGGCCGACACCACTCCGACCCTGACCGGCAAGGCCACGGACCCGGACGGCAACACCGTCCAGCTCACCTACGAGATATGGACTCCGACCGGCACCGCGGCGGTGCAGACCGGCAAGTCCGCCTATGTCGCCTCGGGCTCCAACGCGCCGTGGAGCCCGACCACCGCTCTGGCCCCGGGCCAGTACAAGTGGCGGGCCGCGGTCTACGACGGCACGACGTGGAACGGCACCTGGTCGGCCTGGCAGACCTTCACGGTCGACACCGTGAAGCCCGGCACCACCGCGGTGTCCTCGTCCGCCTTCCCCTCCGGTCAGTGGTCGGGAACCCCCGACTCCGCCGGGAACTTCTCGGGCTCCTTCACCTTCACCCCGCCCACCAGCGATGTGAAGGACATCCAGTACAAGCTGGACGCCGGTGCCTGGGTCACCGCACCCACCACGGGGGCGGCCGTCGTGAAGACCCTCACCTTCAAGGCCGGGCAGCACACCCTCACCACGCAGACCCGTGACGCGGCGGGCAACACCTCCGCCGCCAGGACGTACTCCTTCGCCGCGGGCAAGGGCGCGGCCCTGACCGCCCCCGGCGAGGGCGAGCGCCCGGCCCGGCGCACCGGGCTGATGGCCGAGGGCAAGAGCACCTACACCGAGGTCCGTTACCAGTACCGGCGTGGCGAGACCGACTCCTGGAAGGACGTGCCCGTCGCGGACGTCCGCGTCAACTCCAGCGGCCAGGTGCTGAGCGCGTGGCCCGTCGCCGTCAGCGGAGGCAAGCCCGCCCCGTTGACCTGGAACATCACCGACACTCTCAGCGCGGACGGCCCGGTCGACATCCGTGCCGTCTTCAAGGACAGCGCCGGTACCGACGCCTCTCCGGAGACGACCGTCGTCGTGGACCGCAACGCGGGTGCGGCCCCTGAGATGCCCGTCGGCCCCGGCAGTGTCAACGCTCTGACCGGTGACTTCACCCTCGGAGAGAGCGACACCACCGTCTTCGGGCTCTCCGTCACCCGCAACGCCTCCTCGCGCCGCCCCTCCCTGGGCAGCACGCAGAGCGGTCAGGCCGCGATCTTTGGACCGCAGTGGGCCTCCGGCACCGAAGCGGAACTCACCGACACCACGTGGTCCACCGTGCGTGAGGCCGACGGCGGCCTTGTCACGGTCACGGACGGGGACGGCCGTCAGATCGGCTTCACCGCCACCACCGGCGGCGGCTGGAAGGCCGAGCCCGGTGCCGAGGGCCTGAGCCTGGCGAAGGAGCGCGACGGCGCCTACCGCCTGAAGGACACCACGGGAACGGTCAGCACCTTCACCAAGCCCGCAGGTACCGACGCCTGGCAGCTCTCGGCCACCGCCCGTCCCGGCGACGACCCGGACGACCCCACCACGGTGCTGGTCTCCACGGTCACCACCCAGAACGACAGGCGGATCGCGCGCCCCGCCTATGTGATCGCCCGTACCAGCGCGGTCCCGGTCGGTACGTGCGAGGCCACCCCGAGCACAAAGGGCTGCCGCGTACTGGAGTACGTCTACGCCGGGACCACCACAGCCACCGGCGGCGACCTCGGCGACTACGCCGGACAGGTCTCAGCGATCAAGCTGTGGGCCACCGAACCGGGCGCGGCCACCGCGACGGCGACCGAAGTCGCCGCCTACGCCTACGACAGCGACGGCCGTCTCCGCCAGACGTGGGACCCCCGGATCACCCCCGCGCTGAAGACCGAGTACGCGTACGACACGGCGGGTCGCGTCACCCGGCTCACCCAGCCCGGTGAACTCCCCTGGACGTTCGCCTACGCCAAGGCGGGCGCGTCCGCCACGGCCGGAGAGGGCATGCTGGTCAAGGCGTCCCGTCCGGCGCTGAAGCAGGGGTCGCGGACGGAGACCGAGGGAGAGGCCGCCACCTCGGTGGTCTACGACGTCCCGCTCACCGGTGACAAGGCCCCGCACGGCATGGGACCGGACCGGGTCGCGGCATGGGGACAGACCGACGCCCCCGCCGACGCCACCGCGCTCTTCCCCGCCGACGAGGTCCCCTCGGCCCACAGCGGCGATCTGCTGACGGCCGCCGACTACCGCCGCGCGGTGATCACCTACACCAACGCCTCCGGGCGGCAGGTCAACAGCGCCGAGCCCGGTGGTCACATCTCCACCAGTGAGTACGACACCTTCGGCAACACCGTGCGCGAGCTGACCGCCGCCAACCGCGCGCTGGCCCTCGGCACCTCGGCAGGGGCGGCCGGGACCCTCGACGCGCTGGGCATCACCTCCCTGCCCGCGGACGACCGCGCGGAGCTGCTCTCCTCCCGGTCCGTCTACAGCAAGGACGGCGTCAGCGAGATCGACGCCTACAGCCCCCTGCGTCTCACCTCGCTGACCGCCGGACTGCCCGCGGCCGGAGACCTTCCGGCCGTTCCGGCGGGAACGGCGGTGGCAGGGCGCGAGCACACCCGCACCGTCTACGACCAGGGCCGTCCCACCGACGGCAGCGCCGGGGCCAGCCACCGGCCCACCGAGACCACGGTCGGCGTACAGGTACCCGGCTACCCCGAGAGCGGTGCCCGCACCACCCGCACCGCCTACGACTGGTCCACCGGGCTGCCGCTCTCCAGGACGGAAGCGCCCGACAGCCTCGCACTGAGCCGTACCACCACGTACAACGCCGCGGGACAGCCGGTTCTCGCGACCACCCCGGCCTCGGACGGCCAGGACGCCTCCGCGACCGTCACCGCCTACTGGACGGCAGGCGGCACGGGCGACTGCTCCGGCCGCCCCGAGTGGGCCGATCTGGTCTGCCGGACCAGCCCCGCGGCGAAGATCACCGGAGCCAACGGCAACCCCGACGAGGGCCTGACCACCACCACCGAGTACAACCGGCACGGGCAGACCACCAGGACGACCGAGACCGGCAACGGCACCACCCGCGTCACCGAGACCGGCTACGACGACGCCGGCCGGGTCACGCGGACAGCGATCACCGGCGACGCCGGGGCGGCCGTCGAGGAGAACACGACCGGCTACGACCGGGAGAACGGCAGGGTTGTCGCGGTCTCGACCGCCGACGCCACGTTGACCAGCGCCTATGACGCCCTGGGGCGTCTGGTCGGATACACCGACGCGAACGGCGCCACCACCGCCACCGCCTACGACGCCCTGAACCGGGTGGTCACGACCACCAGCTCCGCACCGTACACCCTCACCTACACCTACGACACCGCCGCCGAGCCCCGTGGCCTGGCGACCAAGGTGACCGACTCCGTCGCCGGTGAGTTCACCAGCGTCTACGACGCCGACGGACAGACCGTCCGGCAGACCCTTCCCGGCGGCGTCACCATGCGCCAGACCAACGCGCCCAACGGCGAGGCGGTCGCCCGGAGCTACACCCTCGACGGCCAGGAGGAGCCCTTCTTCTCCAGCGCCGCCACCACCACGGTGCACGGTGAACTGGCCGAGCGGACCGGTCTGACCGTGGCCGACAACGCCTACGACGCGGCGGGCCGTCTCGTGCGGAGCGCCACCACCGCCCAGGACGGCTCCGCCGACTGCGCCCTGTACAGCTACACGTACAACGCCAACGGAAGCCGCAAGAGCCAGGCCGCCGGGACCGGCAACGCCGAGACGGGCTGCCCCTCCGCCACCGGCACCCCGACCGAGCACGTCTACGACTCGGCGGGGCGCATCGTCGACGACGGCTACCGCTACGACGGACGGGGCCGTCTGGTCTCCTCCCCGGACGGGCTGTCCTCGGAGTACTTCGCCAACGACACGACCCGGCGCCAGACGGCCGACGACCGCCGGCAGACCTGGACGCTCGACCCGGCGGGCCGCAAGCGCGGCGTCCTGATCGAGACGAACACCGCGGGCGCATGGGCCCAGACCGATGCCGAGCAGTTCCACTACGACGAGAACGACCAGCTCGTCTGGGTGCGGAACGGCAGCGGGGGCGTCACCCGCACGCTGGTGACCGACGTCGACGATCTGAACGGCATCGCGGCGATCGGCGACGACGGCTCGGTGACGATCGAACTCAACGAGGCCAGTGACGAGGGACAGATCCAGTACACCCCCGGCACCGGGGACGTCCTCGTCCAGGACAGCGCGGCCGGACAGCCCGCCGGAGCGGATCTGGCGGCTCTGATCGGCGGCGAGGACGTCACCGGCGCGGCCGGTGCCCTCGCCCGGTGCCTGGGCTGCGTGGCCTCCCCCCTCGCCTCGCCGATGAGGGCCGCGGCGCGCTACTCGCCGAAGGGTTCGGCGAAGTCCGCCACGGACTACTGGCTCTTCACCCGCGGCCTGTGGGCCTTCCGGGACGAGAAGCGCCGCAAGGGACGCCGCGGTGACCTCGTCTGGAGTGACGACGGGTGCTCCGCCCCGTGGTACTCGCACATCGTGATCGGGCCTTCGGTCGGCTACTACAGCGGTCAGTTCTACTGGCCCTGCGCCCGGCACGACTTCGGCTACCGCAACTACCGGAAGCAGAACCGTCGCACCAGGGCGAACAAGGACAAGATCGACAACCGGTTCCGCTACGACATGAAGAAGCGGATCTGTGAGCCCAAGGCCGTCGAATTCGTGTGCAAGGGGGCGGCGGACGGCTTCTACTACGCGGTGAAAAAGGGTGGGGACAGCTCCTTCTTCAAGAAGTGGTGACCCTCGCCGACATGAGAACCAGCTGATCGCTCCGTGGCCGGTCAGGGGGGTGGACCGAGAGGAACACTCCCCTGACCGGCCACACCCGACCCCGCCTGAGGATCGCCCCCCATGAACAGAACGTCACACCCCTCGTTCCGTATCGCCCTCTCCCTCGCCGCGGCCGTGTGCTCGGCCGTCGCCGGACTCGTACTGCTGCCCTGGGACCCGAGAGCCACGGTGCCGGTCGCCCCCGGATCGGACACCCTGACCACCGGGTACACCTGGTGGGGGGTCGCGCTCTTCGCGGTGGTCCTGGCGGTCGCCGCCTGGGTCACCGGCCGTTTCGGCGGTGGCGCGGGCGCCGCCATGGCGGCGGCGGGCGGCGTTCCCTCCGCCCTGCTGCTGGTCTCCTTCCTGGCGCATGAACCCGAATCCGACGGCTTCGCGGGGCTCTGGTCCCTCAACTGGCTCTTCGCCGCCTGTCTCATGGTCGTCGGCGCCGGAGTCGTCGCGATGGTCGCCCAGGACGGCCGCCCCGGACTCGACCGGATGCCGGATGCCTCCCTGAAGCTCCTGGTCCCGGCCGCGGTCGCGGGAGCGGTGTCGTTCACCGCGTTCCTCGTCCAGCTCGTCTCCTCCGGTTCGGGGCCGGTGGTACGCGGCTGCGCCGCCCTGGCCGCCCTCGCCCTCGGGTACGGCGCGGGCTGGATCCTGCGGGCCGTCGGCCGCCGCCCGGCCACCGCGACCCTGCTCACGGTCGGTGCCGTGCTGCTCATGGCGGCCGTCGAGAC
Source organism: Streptomyces clavuligerus (assembly GCF_005519465.1). Classification (NCBI taxonomy): domain Bacteria; kingdom Bacillati; phylum Actinomycetota; class Actinomycetes; order Kitasatosporales; family Streptomycetaceae; genus Streptomyces; species Streptomyces clavuligerus. Next base: position 1,860,556 of record NZ_CP027858.1, read on the forward strand.
CGTATCCGCGCTGCTGTGGGAGTGGCGGGCGCCGGAAGCCCTCGCCTGGGGGATCACCCTGCTCGGCTGTGGAGCGGGCACGGCGGCGGCGTATCTGCCGCGCACCCCGAACGGTCCCCCGTCGGGGGCGTGACGGACGGCCGGGAGACCCGCAAGCGGCCTCCTCCGGCTTCCGCTCCGTGCGCCGCGCCGTCGCGACACCACGGCGTTACCGCTGTACCCGGGCGCGTACCGGTAGCGTGCGTGGCCCCACGTTCGTGATCACAGAGCGCCCGGCGCGGCTCCGCGCCGGGTGGTGAGAGCAGGTGACGGCGCATGGTCTTCGAGCGGTCCCGGCGGCCGGAGGGACCTGTCCGGGCGGAGGGACCCGTGCGGGCGGGGGCTGTCCGCCCGTCCGCCGTCTCCCGCCGGGCGCTGCTGACGGCAGCGGCGCTGCTGCCGCTCGCCGGGTGCGGTACGAGGGAACGGACCGGCTCCCCGCCCGCGTCGGTACGGGCTGCGGGGCGCGGGTCGCCCGGCGCCGAGGGGCGGGCGCGGGTGGCGGACCTGGCCGCGCTGGAGCGGGAGCACGGGGCCCGGCTGGGGGTGTACGCCCTGGAGACCGGCACCGGGGCCGAGGTCGCCCACCGCGCCGACGAGCGCTTCGCCTTCTGCTCCACGTTCAAGGCCCTCGCCGCCGCCGCGGTCCTGCACCACCATCCGATCCGCCATCTGGAGCGGCGGGTCACCTGGACCCGGGCCGACGTCGACTCGATCTCACCGGTCACCGAGGACCACATCGCCACCGGGCTGACGGTCGGCCAGCTCTGTGACGCCGCCATCCGGCACAGCGACGGCACGGCCGGGAATCTGCTGATGCGCGATCTCGGCGGGCCCTCCCGGCTCACCGCCTATCTGCGCGGACTCGGGGACTCCGTCAGCCGGATGGACCAGTACGAGCCCGAGCTGAACCACGACCCGCCGCACGACCCCCGGGACACCACCACCCCCCGGGCGATCGCGTCCGACTACCGGAAGCTGGTCCTCGGGGACGCGCTGACCCCGGACCGGCGCGCCCTGCTCACCGACTGGCTGGTGCGGAACACCACCGGAGGCCGCCGTATCCGGGCCGGAGTCCCCTCCGGCTGGCGGGTGGCCGACAAGACCGGAACCGGCAACTACGGCAGGGCCAACGACATCGCCGTGCTCTGGCCGCCCCGGTCGTCCCCGCTGGTAGTAGCCGTCATGTCCGACCGTCCCGGCTTTCGCACCCCGCCCAGCGAACGGCTGATCGCCGAGGCCGCGGAGCGGATCGTCGCCGGGCTGGTCCGGCACCCGCCGACCCATGCGTCAGGGGCCGGGGCGCCCTCGCGGCACCCCGGCCCCTGACGGGACGGAACAGGACGAGCCGGGCCCGAGGGGCGGTCAGCCGAGCCGGGTCAGCCTGGTGCCCAGGGACGGCTCCGTCAGCCCCTCCTTGAGGGCCAGCGGAATCCGGTGCGCGTCGGGACCGTTCCCCACCGTCAGCTCACCGACCACGGCCCCGGCCCTCGCCGTGCGCGAGAGGGCTCCGTCGCCCTTGCGGCCGTAGGTCAGCGTCACCTTCTGACCGGACAGGCCGACCAGATCGAGGGACTTGGTCGTCACCACCGGGATCCGGCGGCCGAAGCGGTCGTCGACATGGCCGACGACCTCGCCCTTCTTCACCACGTTCGCGGAGGTCAGCATCTCGCGCACCGAGGCGACGACCTTCCTGCTGTTGTCCTGCACCAGCACCAGGCTGTCGCCGCCGTTGATGTCGGGCCCCGGGGCGTGCTGGGCCATCATCGTGCCCAGGATCAGCCGGTCCTCGCCGTCGAACGTCTTGTACGCGGCCCAGGACAGCGTGCCGCCCGCGGGGGTGTTGGAGCCGGTCTTGATGCCCACGATCCCCAGACCGGCCAGTATCAGCCGGTCGTTGTTGTTGTAGATCCGGCCGTGGCCGGGGATCTCGGCGTTCGGCAGGGCGACGACATCGCGGAAGACGTCGTACTCCATGACCGCCTCGGCCAGCTTGAGCTGGTCGACGGCGGTGCTGACCGTCCCCTTGTCCAGGCCGCTGGGGTCGGTGTAGACGGTGTTCTTCATGCCGAGGTCCTTCGCGGCCTCGTTCATCTCCCGGACGAACGCCGTCTGATCGTCCGTCTTGGTGGACCAGCGGGCCAGCAGCCGCCCTATGTTGTTGCCGGACGGGATCATCAGCATCTTCAGCATGTCCTGCTGGCTGAAGGTCTGACCCTCCGTGAGTCCCTCGATCCGGGACTCGTCCTTGGCCTTGCCCTCCGCCACGGTCTGCGCGTCGACCGTGATGGTCGGCCCGGGTTCGCCCCGCTTGAGGGGGTGCTTCCGCAGCAGCACATAGGCCGTCATGATCTTGGCGGTGCTCGCCGTCGGTACGGACTTCTCCGGGCCGAAGGTCTCGTAGACGCCGGAGCCCGCGACGGTGACCGCGCCCTGTCCCTCCTTGGGCCAGGGTATGGAGATCCGGTCCCCGCCGAGCGTGGTGGACGAGGCGCTGTCGCGCAGGGTGAGGACCGGGTCCGGGAGCGGGCGCAGGAGTTGGACGGCGACGAAGGCGATGACGAGCAGCAGCGCCGCCAGCGGGATCGCGATCATGGCCAGGCGGGCGCGGCCACGGGAGCGGGGGGCGGCGGACGACCCGGCGGGGACGGAGAGCCGGGCGAGCAGATCGAGCCGCGCGCGGGCGTCCTCCCGTTCCTGCTCCCGCTTCCGGGTCTGCTCCTGCCGCTGCCGCTGGACCAGTGCCGCGTCCGAGGCCGCGTCCGGCGCCGACGCGGCGGCGGGTGTCCGGGCAGGCTTCGGCTCCGGTACGGGCTTCGGCTTCGGGGCCTTGTCCCGCTCCGGTGTCCTGTCCCGCTCCGGGGCCTGCTTCTGTGCCTGCTTCTGTGCCTGCTTCTGTGCCTGCTCCGGTGTCTGCTCCCGCGGCGTGGGCACGGGCTTCGCGGGCGCGTCCGGGTCCACGGCCCAGGACGGGCGCGGCTTGCGCAGACTGCGGGTGGCGTCGTCCGGAACGGGAGCGTCCGAGGTCGGGTCCGCGTCCTTCCCGTCCGTGCCCGTGCGGTCCGTGCCCGTGCGCGGCAGCGCGATCACCCGCGTGGTCTCCGAGGACTCGGCGGGCTTCGCGGGCTCGGCCGTGGCCTCCGGCTCCGGCTCCGGCTTCGGCTCCTTGGGCCCGGGAACGGCGGACTCCGGCTTCTCGTCAGCCGGAGTCTCCGCCTCCTCAGCCTTTTCCGACCCCTCTGTGCCCTCGGCGGACTCGGCGGACTCGGCGTCCACCGTCTCGTCGTCGGCCCCCGTCTCGTCGTCCGCGTCCTCGCTCCGGGGCGGCACCTCGTCGGTGGCCGGTGAGGTCGTCCCCTCGTCGGCCGGGCGCGGATCGCGTTCGTCGCCGTCGTTCCCCGTCGGCACGTTCTTCTGGTCGAGTGTGTCGGGGGACCGCCCCGCCATTGCTGTCTCCTTCATACGCCGCGCCGTCGCTCTCTGCCCCACGTGGCCGTGTCGTCTGTCCGGGCGTGCCCCGTGCCGAAACCCGGCCCCGGACGCGCTCCCCCCGGGGTGCGGACACCGTTCGCTCTGCGGCGGCGACCAGCGTAACCGATCGGTGTTCGAGGGTGAGCGGGCCGATCGGACCGTACCGGCGGTGCCTCCTTCCGCTGGTACGGGGGGAGTTGCGGCACCCCGTTCCCGAGCGGCCGGAGCCTGTCGGCCCGCTCTCCCGCCCCGGGGGAAGACGGCACCGGGCCGCACCTGGTTGCAGACGCCGGACAGCGGGCGGTGGGCGGACGGCGGATGGCGGACGGTCAGCGAACGGCGGGGCGGGTGTCGCCGTCGGCCCCGTCGGTGTTCTCCCCGGCCCCGGCGCCGGGGCGGGCGCCCGACCGGCTGTCGCGCAGCGCGGGGAGCAGGGGCGTGAGCGCGGCGAGGACGAGCAGGATCACGGCCATCGAGAGGAAGGCGTCCCCGTAACTCTCCGCCAGCGCGGCGGGGCTCCCGGCCGCGCCCGTGGTCCCGGTCGCCGTGAGGGTGAGAACGACGGCGAGGCCGAACGCGCCGCCGAACTGCCGGGTGGTGTTCATCAGGCCGGAGGCGGCCCCGGCGTCGGCGTGGCTGACGCCGGAGGTGACCGTCCTGGTCAACGGGGTGCTGAGCAGACCGCCGCCGAGCGAGAGCAGCACGGCCGGGCCGAGGATGCCGGTGACGTAGCCGCTGTCGGGGGTGATGGCGCTCTGCCACCAGAAGCCCCCCGCCTCCACGATCGCCCCGGTGGCGATGAGGACCCTGGCCTGGACCCGGCGCATCAGCAACGGTATGAGCCGGAGCGAGACCAGCAGCATGACCGCCGCGTGCGGCAGGAAGCCGAGTCCGGTCTGCGCGGCGCTGTAGCCCAGGACGTCCTGCATGGTCAGGGTGAGGAAGTACCAGAGCGGCACCTGGCTCGCCCCCGCCAGCAGCATCGCCAGATTGCCCCAGCCGATCCCGGGCAGCCGGAACAGCCGGGGCGGGATCAGGGGCGTGGCGGCGAAACGCGCCTCGACCACCGCGAACGCGACGAGGGCCGCGCCGCCGCCGAGCAGCGGCAGGGCCGTGCGGGGGTCGGACCAGGCGTGGGTGTGGGCCTGGGCGACCCCGAAGGTGAGCAGGGTCAGCGCGGCCGTGGCCAGGACCGCGCCCGGCAGGTCGAGCCGGACCGCGCGCTCCGGCGCCCCCCGGCGGGCGAGGACCCGCAGGCCGAAGAGGGCCGCGGGAATCCCGACCGGCACATTGACCAGCAGCACCGAGCGCCAGGAGAGATATTCGGTCAGCAGCCCGCCGAGCAGATTGCCCGCCGCTCCGCCGGCCAGGGCCACCGCGGTCCAGATGGTCAGGGCCCTGGTACGGCTGGGGCCCTCGGGGAAGCTGGTCGTCAGCATGGTCAGCGACAGGGGGGCGAGGACGGCGGCGCCGAGGCCCTGTGCGGCCCGGGCCGCGATGAGGGTCGCCGGGTCGGTCGCGAGCCCGCCGAGCAGGCTGGCGACGGTGAAGACGGCGAGGCCCGCCGTGAAGACCCTGCGGTGTCCGTACAGGTCGGCCAGGCGTCCGCCGAGCAGCAGCAGTCCGGCGAAGGCCAGGGTGTAGGCGCTGACGACCCATTGGAGGCCGGAGGGGGTGAACCCCAGGTCGGACTGGATCGACGGCAGCGCCACGGTCATCACCGAGACGTCGAACAGGACCAGGAAGTGCGTCGTACACGACAGCGCGAGCGCCGTCCTCGCAGCGGAACTCCCTCGCATGGCTGGGCCTCTCCCCCGTGTGGCGTGTATGAGGTCCGCGCTCCGGCGGGCGCGGGGTGCTGCGGACACGCGCGGGTGCGCCCCGCCTGCCCTGGGTGCGGGGCGCCACGGCGTCATCCGTGCGGCATGCCCCCCCGTAGGCCCCCTGAGGACCCCCGGAGGACCGGGCCGGGACGAGTCAGGACGTCCCGGACGGCCGGGTCCGGGACGCGCCGGTGCCGGACGAGCCGGTGCGATGTGCCCCCCGTACGACGCGTGCGGGCCGTGCCGCCCGCCCCCGCCCCTGTCCCCGACCGGCCCGGAACGGCAGGGCAGTTCGCTCCCCCGGCGCGGCGGCGGGCGCGGCACCGGGGGTCGTCCGCGGGGGCGCCGTCCCGTGCGGGATCCCTCCCGCACGGGACGGCGCCCGGCGCCGCGGGCCGGGGCGGACTACTGGGAGAAGTCCACGCCCTGGGCCAGTGCCACCCGCCCGGAGTAGTTCACCGTGTTGGTCGCCCGGCGCATGTACGCCCGCCAGGCGTCGGAGCCGGACTCGCGGCCGCCGCCGGTCTCCTTCTCGCCGCCGAACGCGCCGCCGATCTCCGCGCCCGAGGTGCCGATGTTGACGTTGGCGATGCCGCAGTCCGCGCCGTCGGGGGCGAGGAAGCGCTCGGCCTCGCTCTGGTCGGCGGTGAAGATCCCTGCCGACAGGCCCTGCGGGACCTCGTTGTTCAGCCGGATGGCCTCGTCCAGGTCCCGGTAGGTGAGGACGTACAGGATGGGCGCGAAGGTCTCCTCGCGGACCACGGCGGTCTGCGCGGGCATCCGGACCAGCGCGGGCCGTACGTAGTAGGCGCCGGGCGCCGCGTCGGGGAACTGCCGCTCACCGCCCGCGCACAGGGTGCCGCCCTCGGCGGTCGCGCGCTCGACCGCCTCCCGCATCCGGCCGAAGGCGGCCTCGTTCACCAGCGGTCCGACCAGGGTGGTGTCCTGGAACGGGTCGCCGATCGGCAGCCGCTCGAAGGCGGCGGTGAGCCGCTCGACGACGGTGTCGGCGATGTCCTCGTGCACGATCAGCCGACGGAGCGTGGTGCAGCGCTGGCCCGCCGTGCCCGCGGCGGCGAAGACGGCCGCGTTGACGGTGAGGTCGAGATCGGCGGACGGCGTCACGACGGCGGCGTTGTTGCCGCCCAGCTCCAGGATGGTGCGGCCGAACCTGGCGGCCACCCGGGGGCCCACGGCGCGGCCCATACGGGTCGATCCGGTGGCGCTGACCAGCGGCACCCGGGGGGAGTCAACCAGCCGCTCGCCCACGTCGGCCGCGCCGACGACGACCTGGTTGAGGCCCTTCGGCGCCCCGGCGTCGGCGATGGCGAGGTCCAGCAGGGCGGCGCACGCCAGCGCGGTCAGCGGGGTCAGCTCGGACGGCTTCCAGACCACGGTGTCACCGCAGACCAGGGCCACGGCCGCGTTCCACGCCCAGACGGCGACCGGGAAGTTGAAGGCGCTGATCACACCGACCACGCCCAGCGGGTGCCAGGTCTCCATCAGCCGGTGGCCGGGGCGCTCGGAGGGCATCGTCCGGCCGTAGAGCTGCCGGGACAGGCCCACCGCGAAGTCGCAGATGTCGATCATCTCCTGGACTTCGCCGAGCGCCTCGGAGCGGATCTTCCCCGCCTCGATGGTGACCAGGTCGGCGAGGTCCTGTTTGTGCTCGGTGAGCAGTTCCCCGAACCGCTTGACCAGGGCGCCGCGCACCGGGGCCGGGGTGGTGCGCCAGGTGAGGAACGCGGTGTGCGCGGCCTCGACGGCGCGGTCCACGTCCTCGGGGGTGTGGGCGCGCAGGCCGAACAGATCCGCGCCGGTGAGCGGGGTGCGGGCCGTGAGGGCGTCGCCCTTGACCGCGGTGAGGTCGACTCCGCACCGGGTCAGGGCCTGCTCCGCCCTCGCGCGTATCTCGTCGGTACCACTGATTGCTGCTGTGACCATGACGGTGTGTGCTCTCTATGCCTTGGATGTGCGGCGGATGTTCACGTAGTTGCCCCCGATCCAATCCTGGAACGTGGCGGTCTCGCCGTCCAGGCTGACATCGAAGCCGCACTCGCGCGCCAGCGGGACGGAGAAGGTGAAGTCCGCGTTGGGACGGAGGAAGAACACACTGGAGGTGCGGCTGCTGCCCGCTATCTGGTCCCTGCGGGGGGCCGCGACATGGTGCCGGGGGGCCTTGACCTGGCCGCCGGTCACCAGGGTCGCGATGGCGCCGCAGAAGACGAGGACGGCGTCCGGACGGTAGGGCAGGTCCGTGAACGCGCCGCCGACCTCGGCCTGGAGGCTGACGAAGCCGTTGGCGCAGGGTGTCTGCTGGATGAGGGTGACCATCGACAGGTCGTAGTGCGGCGCCATCCGCAGGGGCTGCTCCTCGGCGCTGCGGTGCTCGGGGACCTGCGGGAAGTAGCGGAACCGCAGCAGCGGCTCGCAGTCGAGGAAGGCCTCGACCCCGCCGTCGGGCTCGGTCCCGGTCGCCCGCAGGACCTCCCGGGCGACCGCGCGGGAGGCGGTGTACTGGCGGTCGAAGTACTGGGTCCAGATCCGCTCGAAGTCACCGGACGGGAAGAGGTTGTCCGCGGTGCCCATCGAGTAGCACATCGAGTAGTCGGAGTAGCTGCCGGTATTGGTGATCTGGGCGGTGCTCTCCGACTCCAGCCCGGTGAAGCCGCGGCGCATGGTGGGGACGGGCGAGGTGACGGCGCGCTTCTCCGCCTCGCTGCCGTGCTCGAAGAAGTCGATGACGATGTCCTTGGCCGACTTCAGCTCGGTGTCGGTCAGACCGCAGTCCGTCAGATAGAAGAGGCCCTTGTCCCTCAGACACCTGCGGAACTCGTCCTGGTGCAGGCCCTGCTGGAGTTCGGCCAGGCTGAAGGTGGGCACCGTCGTGTCCATCAACTCTCACTGATCCTCTCGTAATCCGTGAACCGGGTGGTCAACAGCGCGGGGGAGGCGGTCCGCGAGCCGGGGGGATCACTCGCCCGTCAGCGCGTCCAGCGCGTCCGCCAGGCGGTCGATCTCCTCTTCGGTGGTGTAGAAGTTCGCCGAGATCCGGAGCACCGGCCCGGGCGGCTGCTCGGCCACCGCGGCCTCGATCCGGAAGCGCTCCCAGAGCCCCCGGCGCAGCTCGGCCGCGTCGGTTCCCGGGGGCAGCCGGTAGGCCACCATGCCGCCGGACAGCTCCGGGGAGTCGGGGGTGAGGAGCGTGCGGCCCGGGCGGTCGGCGAGCAGGCGGCGCGCGTGGTCCGTCAGCTCGCGGCGGCGGGCGCGGATCGCCCCGGGGCCCAGCTCGGCCTGGAAGTCGATCGACTCCGGTGTGGCGAGCCAGGGGCAGATGTCCCGGGTCCCCTCGCATTCGAGTCTGCGCAGCCCGGGTGTGCTGCCGAAGCGGTCGCGCGCGGCCGGCGGGCCGCTGCCCTCCGGGGGCTCGTACGCCCAGCTCACCTGGGTGGGCTCCAGTTCTTCCAGGCGGCCGGGGGCGAGGTGGAGAAAGCCGACCCCGGTGGGGGCGAGCAGCCATTTGTGGCCGCTGCCCGCGTAGAAGTCGCAGGGGATCCGGGAGAGGTCGAGGTCGAGGAAGCCGGGTGCGTGGGCGCCGTCGACCACGGTGGTGATGCCCCGTGCGCGGGCCTCCTCGCACAGTTCGGCGGCGGGCAGGATCAGCCCGGTCGTGGAGACGACATGGCTGAAGAAGAACAGCCGGGTGCGCGGTCCCATCGCGGCGACCGCCGCCGCGGTGATCTCGGCCGGGTCCGAGGGCAGCTCGGGCAGCCGGAACGTCCTCAGCTCCAGGCCGTGCCGCCGGGCGACCCGCTCCCAGCACCAGCGCATGGGCGTGTACTCGTCGTCGCTGAGCAGGATCTCGCCGGGCGCTTCGAGGCGCAGTGACGACGCGACGAGGTTGACGGCGGCGGTGACGTTGGTGGCCAGGGCGAGGCGCAGCGGGTCCCCGCCGATGAGGCGGGCGAGGCTCTCCCGCGCCTGCCACAGCAGTGCGGGGACCTCGCGGAGCAGGAAGTCCATCGGCTCGGCCGCGAGATGGGCGCGGAAGCCGGTGACCCGCTCGAAGGCGCTGCGCGGCAGCGGTCCCCCGGAGCCGGTGTTGAGGTTGACGACGGTGGGGTCGAGCAGCATACGGCCGCGGGCTTCTTCCCAGTCGGCTACCGCCATGTCAACGCATCTCCCGCAAATCCAGAAGAACAGTCAATTCAGTGCAGCCATCGAAATTCGATCGGCCCGATGCAGCGTAGCAGTCATGACTCGATCTCGAACAGGAAGATTTTCTGTCCGCTTCGGAAAAATAGCGAAGAGATTCTGAAGACCAGCCGAAGAGCACTTCAAGAGTCCTGTCGTCCAGCATAGGTAGCCCACATTATGCAGTAAACCGTCCGGGCTGCTCGGCATTTGAATCTTTCGACCTTTTGTCCCGCTCCACAGGAGTTATCACCCATGGGTGCACAACGGCGCCGCCCACGTCTCCGAGCTGCTAAAGCAGCAGGTCAGAGCGGGCTAGGCGTGCAGATTAGGCCATTTCATGACTCATTTTCCATCGATCTCAACTTCTGGTCGAGATCGATGGTTGCGTGATGCATGCGGCACCTGGACCACATCTTGTAAAGGCCGTGATCACCGGGTCTTGACAGTTCCTTCACCGGCCTGGAGTGTACTGTCCAGAGCGGCGCCTGACACTGGTTCATACCTCTGTCGCCCGACCGCCGATCGACCGCCGGCGGACCATCAATCGATGGTCGTCCGATCGCCGCACGATCACTGATCAAGCCCTGCCCCACCCCGGCGCAAAAATTATCCGCCGGGTCATCACGCGTCATCACCACGTAATTCGGGACGGGAATACCCTGCCGCATTCCCGCCGGGGCGGCCCGGTGGGGCGGCTCCCCTCCCGCAGGCGCGGCGGTGCCCGTCGCACACTCAAGGAAGAGGGCAATGAACGACTACTCTCGTCAGAACTTCCTGGATCTGAACCTGTTCCGGGGTCTGGGTGAGGACCCGGCCTATCACCCTCCCGTCCTGACGGACCGGCCGCGTGACTGGCCCCTCGACCGCTGGGCCGAGGCCCCGCGCGACCTCGGCTACTCGGACTTCTCCCCGTACCAGTGGCGCGGGCTGCGGATGCTCAAGGACCCCGACACCCAGGCCGTCTACCACGACATGCTCTGGGAGCTGCGCCCGCGCACCATCGTGGAGCTGGGTGTGTACAACGGCGGCTCGCTGGCCTGGTTCCGCGATCTCACCAAGATCATGGGGATCGACTGCCAGGTCATCGGCATCGACCGGGACCTGTCCCGATGTCAGATCCCCGCGTCCGACATGGAGAACATCACCCTGCACCAGGGCGACTGCTCCGACCTCACGACCTTCGAGCACCTGCGGGAGATGGCCCACCCGCTGATCTTCATCGACGACGCCCACGCCAACACCTTCAACATCATGAAGTGGGCGGTCGACCATCTCCTCGAAGAGGGCGACTACTTCATCATCGAGGACATGATCCCGTACTGGTACCGGTACGCCCCGCAGCTTCTCTCCGAGTACCTCGGCGCCTTCCGCGACGTCCTGTCCATGGACATGCTGTACGCGAACGCCAGCTCGCAGCTCGACCGCGGCGTCCTCCGCCGAGTGGCGGCCAAGCAGTAGCCACCCCAGGCCCGGCGCGTCCGTCCACGGCTCAGGGAAGAGGTGGCCATGCCGACCGTATCGAGTCTCCTGTACTACAGCGCACCGCTCACGCCGGGAGGACGGGACGACGACTGGTGCATCGACGCCGTCTCCCGGCCGCCCGAGGCGCTCTTCAACTTCCGCAAGGTCCCGCACCGGACCGCCGTCACCGATGTGCGCGACGGCACCGTCTCCCCGACCCTCGACGGGATGGGCTTCGAGATGGCCGTCGCGCCCACCCGGGCGGACCAGCGGGCCCTGCTGGAGGGCTCGGCGCCGGCCGTCGAGCGGTACCAGCGGGAGACCGAAGAGCTGCTGACCGGGCTGACCGGTGCCGACGCGGTGGAGTTCTTCGACGTCACCCTGCGGCGGGAACATGGGGACGCCCCCGCCGACCCGGCCCATCAGTCGCCGCATCTGCGGGTGCACGTCGACCAGAGCCCGCGGAGCGCCTGGGCCAGGGCCGTGGACACCGCGGGGCCCGGCCGCCGCTTCAGCCGGTTCCAGATCATCAATGTCTGGCGCCCGCTGATCGAGCCCGTCCGCAACTTCCCCCTCGCGCTGTGCGACTACCGGTCCCTGGACCCCGCCGCCGATCTGGTGGTCACCCGGCTGGACTTCCCCGCCTGGCTCAAGGACCGCGAGAACTACTCCGTGCGGCACAACCCCGGCCACCGCTGGTACCACTGGGGGGCGCTCTCGCCCGACGAGGCGCTGATCTTCAAGTGCTACGACAGCGCGAGCCTCGGTCTGGCCCGCACGGGCCACGGCCCCGAGGACGACGGCACCGCCGGCGACGGCACGGACGCCGGCGGGCGGGCGGCAGCAGGGCCGCGGCGCGGCGGCCTCGTCGACACCGCCGGGCTCAGTCCGCACACGGCCTTCTTCGACGAGGAGGGGCCCACCACCGGACATCTGCGCATTTCTCTGGAAATGCGCGCTCTTATCTTTCACGACTGACGACCGAACGTCGATCCGGCAGCCGAGAACACCCCCGACGGCCGACGCCGAGGGGCCGTCGGGGGCGCCAGGACAGCTTCGAAGGAGCAGGGGAACATGGCGGACACGCCCGTACCGATCTTCAACCTCGCCGCACTGCGGGAAGGCGCCGATCAGGAGAAGTTCCGCGAGTGCGTGACCGGGATGGGGGTCTTCTACCTCACCGGGTACGGCGCCGGGGAGAAGGACCACCGGCTGGCCACGGACACGGCGATGGACTTCTTCGCGAACGGCACCGAGGCCGAGAAGGCGGCCGTGACCACGGACGTCCCGACCATGCGGCGCGGCTACTCCGCGCTGGAGGCCGAGAGCACCGCCCAGGTGACCAGGACCGGTTCCTACACGGACTACTCGATGTCCTTCTCCATGGGCATCTCGGGCAACGTCTTCCCCTCGCCGGAGTTCGAGCGGGTGTGGACGGAGTACTTCGACAAGCTCTACGCGGCGGCCCAGGAGACGGCGCGGCTGGTGCTGACCGCGAGCGGCGGCTATGACGCGGAGATCGTCGGAAGCCTGGACGAGCTGCTGGACGCCGACCCCGTGCTGCGGCTGCGGTACTTCCCCGAGGTGCCCGAGCACCGGTCCGCCGAGCACGAGCCGCGCCGGATGGCCCCGCACTACGACCTGTCGATCATCACCTTCATCCACCAGACGCCGTGCGCCAACGGCTTCGTCAGCCTCCAGGCCGAGATCGGCGGCGAACTGGTGAGCCTGCCCGTCGTGGAGGACGCCGTCGTCGTGATGTGCGGCGCGATGGCCCCGCTGGCGACCCAGGGCGCGCTGCCCGCGCCCCGGCACCACGTCCGGTCCCCCGGCGCCGGTATGCGCGAGGGCAGCGACCGCACGTCGAGCGTCTTCTTCCTGCGCCCCACGACCGACTTCTCGTTCTCGGTGGCCAAGGCCCGCAGCTACGGCCTCGCCGTCGACCTCGACATGGAGACGGCCACCTTCGGCGACTGGATCGGCACCAACTACGTCACCATGCACGCGAAGAACGAGCCGCAGGCCGGATGAGCAGTCCTGACACCACGGTGGGGATCGGAACACGGACGGCCGCCGACGGCGGCCGAAGGCGCTGGAAGGACAGACATGCTCGTCGTTGCATTCAAGCCGGGACATGACGGAGCGGTCGCCGCGATCGACGACCGCCGGCTGCTCTACTCGCTGGAGTCGGAGAAGGACTCCCGGCCGCGCTACTCGACGCTGCTGCCGACGACCTTCCTCGACATCGCCGAACGCCTCGGCGCGATCCCGGACGTCGTGGCGCTCGGCGGCTGGGCCGACCTGCGTCCGCGCGGTGTCGTGTACACGGGCGCCGGATACGAGGGCACCCAGGAACCCACCGTCACCACCTCGCGCTTCTTCGGCAAGGAGGTGAAGTTCTTCACCTCCACGCACGAGCGCTCGCACATCTACATGGCGCTGGGCATGGCCCCGAAGGACGGCGCCCCGCTGAAGAGCGTGCTCGTCTGGGAGGGGGACGTGGGCGCGTTCTACCTCGTCGACTCCGAGCACCGGATCATCCGGACGATTCCGGTGATGACGGGACCCGGGGCGCGCTACTCCTTCCTCTTCGGGCTCGCCGACCCGACCTTCCCGGACACCGGCGGCAAGCCGCGGCTGAACGACGCGGGCAAGCTGATGGCCCTGGCGGCGTTCGGCGACTCGGCCGACGCGAGCCCCGACATCCGGCATGTCGTCGAGCGCGTCCTGAAGCAGGACTCCATGTATCCGGCGCCGAAGGCCGAGTACCGGGACTCCGTGCTGCACAACGCGGGCGTCGAGTCGGAGGAGTGCAAGATCGCCGCCGCGTTGCTGACCGAGCGGCTCTTCGAGACCTTCGCGGAGGTCGCCCGGCGCGAACTGCCCGAGGGCACCCCCCTCTACATCTCCGGCGGCTGCGGGCTGAACTGCGACTGGAACAGCCAGTGGGCCCAGCTCGGCCACTTCTCCTCGGTCTTCGTGGCGCCCTGCACCAATGACTCGGGCTCGGCGCTGGGCACCGCGATCGACGCGCTCACCACGTTCACGGGCGACCCCCATATCGACTGGAACGTCTACAGCGGTCTGGAGTTCGTCCACGACACCCGGCCCGACCCGGCCCGCTGGGAATCCGTCCCGCTCGACCACGCCGCGCTGTCCTCGGCGCTCGCGGCCGGGCGGGTCGTCGCCTGGGTGCAGGGCCGCTGGGAGATCGGCCCGCGCGCGCTGGGCAACCGGTCCCTGCTGGCCGAGGCGTTCAGCTCGGCCAGCCGCGACCGGCTCAACACCGTCAAGATGCGGGAGGACTACCGGCCCATCGCCCCGGTCTGCCGGGTCGAGGACCTGGGGAAGGTCTTCCACGAGGACTTCGAGGACCCGCACATGCTGTACTTCCGGCGGGTCCGGGAGGAGAGCGGGGTACGGGCCGTGACCCATGTGGACGGCTCGGCGCGCTGTCAGACCGTCACCGGGACGAGCAATCCCGAGCTGCACCGGCTGCTGTCGGTGTTCGCCCAGGGGCAGGGCCTCGGTGTCCTGTGCAACACCTCGCTGAACTTCAACGGCGACGGGTTCATCAACCGGATGTCCGACCTCGTTCGTTACTGCGAATGGCGCGAAATTCAGGACATGGTCGTCGGGGACACCTGGTACCGGCGAATAGCCGGTTCCTGAGCCGTCCGCCCCGGGCCGCGCCCGGGAAAACCGACCCCGGGGTACGTTTTTCCCTCGCACCGAGGGAAGCACGGACCCCGGGGTCCCGGCCGAACGGGAGAGGGGCGCCCGGAGCGGCCCGCCCGCGGGTCCGCCCGTTTCGAACATATGCACGTGGGAGAGGTGACCGATACGCATATGCCGACGACATGAACGATTTCCGGTCGCCCGATCCCCGGCGCCGGGAAACCCTCCGAGACCCTTCTCCGCCACCGGGAAAACGGGAAAGCGGCGGACCGGCGACATCGGTGCGCACCCTCCGCGAAGAAGGGCGGACACCACCGCAGAACACCGGAAAGCAACGCCCTTCAGACGGGGAACGAACGGGGGAACCACAGATGACAACGCCCCCTTGTCCAGACCAATTCTCTTCCTGCTCCAGGCATTTCATCCCCGTCACCGAAGGCATCGCACACACGTATCTCCGCGTGATTGACGGCAGCTTTTATGGGCTTCCCGGGAATCCGGCCAACTGATTGCAGATTCCACCATTCCGGAGGTTTGCCGAGGATTTCCGGACTGTCGCCCGCCGAGCCCCCCGTCCCCACCCCGGCGCGGGCCGCGGCTTCCGCTTCCCCATCGGATCCGCCCAGGTCCGGGGGGTAGGGAGGGGAGAGTCCGACAGCCCCGTCGACGTCCCTTCCCACAGCCTTCCCACCCACCCGTCCCGACTCGCCGTGAAGCCCCGGGTTCTTCCGGGTTCACCGAGGCTGTCCCAAATCGTCCATGCCTTGAGGGTCCCGCTGCGTGATCGAACCGTAACCCTTGGAATTTCTGTGGATTAAGCGTAAACATGGGTGCCGACACCAAGGATTACGCCGAAGCCATGTCCACCCCTCTCGGCGAGGGCGTGGTTCCTTCACAAGGGGGACCGCCATGAACACCTGGAATGATGTGACGATCCGGCTCCTGGGGCCGGTGACACTCGTGAAAGGTTCCGTACCGATACCCATCCGCGGGCAGCGACAGCGGCGATTCCTCGCCTCATTAGCGCTGCGACCGGGCCAGGTCATCTCCAAGGAAGCGATCATCGAAGACTCCTGGGACGGGGAGCCACCACTGACCGTTTCGGGCCAGTTGCAGACGTCGGCCTGGATGATCCGGACCGCGCTGGCGGAGGCGGGGCTGCCCCGCGACGCCCTCGGCTCCCACGACCGCGGCTACGAACTGCGCGTCCTGCCGGACTCCATCGACCTCTTCGTCTTCCGGGAGGCCGTGCGCGCCGTGCGGGACCTGCACGCACGCGGTCAGCACCAGGAGGCGTCCGAACGGCTCGACACGGCGCTCGCCCTGTGGAAGGGGCCCGCCTTCGCGGATGTGACCTCCAGTCGGCTGCGGCTGCGGGGCGAGACCCTGGAGGAGGAGCGGACCGCCGCGGTCGAGCTGCGCGCCCTGATCGATGTCGGCCTCGGCTACTACGGGGACGCGATCACCCGGCTGTCGGAGCTCGTCGATCACGACCCGTTCCGTGAGGACCTGTATGTGAGCCTGATGAAGGCCTACTACGCGGAGGGCCGCCAGGCCGACGCGATCCAGGTCTTCCACCGCGCGAAGGACATCCTGCGGGAGCAGATCGGCATCAGCCCCGGCGAGCGGATGACAAGGGTCATGCAGGCCATCCTGCGTCAGGACGAGCAGGTCCTGCGGGTCGGTACCCCGGCCTGAAACCGCGCGCGATACGGGAATGTTTGTCGACGTTTCCCTGAACCAACGCTGAAGAAACGTTCTTCTTCTCACAACGGCGGGGAATCTCCGGTCGGGAGGTGACCGGAGGAGCCTGCGAAGACGTACGACCCACCGGCCCCACCCGGGCCGGCCGGGCCGGAGTGCCGCCCGCCGTGCGCTCCGGCTCTCCTTTTCTTCCTCTTCTTCCTCACACAGAGCAGACCGAAAACCACCGCCGCGTTCACCCGCCGGCCGTAACGTCCCTCGCTCACAGCGATCATCGCGACAGCGCGCTCACCGAGCGCGGGGAGCAGGGGCGACAGTGGCCGGGCGGCGGCGGACGGTACTCAAAGGGGCCCTGGCGGCATCCGGTGCGGCGGCGGTCGGGGCAGGGCTCGGTGTCGGCCTCGCCGGCGCCGACGCGCCCGCCCGCCGCGGGGGCTCCTTCTCCACCCGGGTGCGGCTGCGCTGGCTGGGGGTCTCCGGCTGGGAGATCGTCATCGACGGCGGGCACAGCATTCTGTTTGACCCGTATCTGAGCCGGATGCCCTGCCGGAATCCGCGGACGGGCGCGCTCGATTCACGGCTGCCCCTGCGGACCGACCGGTCCCTGGTGGAGGCGACGGCCGCGCGCCATCTCACCGTTCCGCCCGAGTTGATCCTGATCAGCCATGGCCATTTCGACCATATGGCCGATGTCCCGCAGTTGTTGGCCCGTCCGGCGTGGCGGCGGCGGCGCATCCGGACCGTGTGCGACGAGACGGTGCTGCATCTGCTGCTGGCGCTCGACGCGCCCCGGCCCCGGATCGACGACGTCATCCAGGTGAAGGGCGGCGAGTATCTGCGCTTCGACGGCTACACGGTGGAGGTCTTCCGCAGTCTGCACAGCCGGCTGCCGGACCACGGCTCCTTCGCCCCGGGGCGGCGGGTGTCCCCGCCGCGGCGGCCGTCCGCCCTGGGCGATCTGGTCGAGGGCGACACCCTCGCCTACCAGGTCTCCGTCGACGGCGGGCCCACGATCCTGCTGATGGGCGCGGGGAACTTCGTCGAACGCGAACTGGCCGGAATCCGGCCCGATGTCGCGCTCGTCCCCATGACGTCGCACACGGCGGTGCACCGCTATGTCGAGCGGCTGCTGACGGCAACGGGAAATCCGCCGCTGCTGATCCCCAGTCACCACGACGACATGACCACGCCGCTCACCCGTGCGCCTCGGGCGCTCGCCGACTCGGTCCGGCCGATGGCGGCACGGGAGCTGTCCCGGGCCGCCGCAGCGCGATCACGCGTGATCGAACCGCATCACCTGGGTGTGCTGGATCTCACCGCCGCACTGTCCTGACCTGCGCGAAAGCCCTGAATGACCGATGCGGGCCAGGGTCTGTCACCAGCCGTTGGAAGGCGGCGGAGATCAGCGGAAGACCACGGCTGGTGAGGATGGCCCGCACACCGGTTCTTGCACCTCACGCACCTTCCGCACCTCGTGCACTTTCGCACCTCGTACGTATCCCGCGCCTTGCCCATATCCCGCACCTCGTACGTATCCCGCGCCTTGTACGTATCCCGTATCTCGTGCGCCTTCCGCACCTCGTGCACCTCTCACACCCCATGCATCCCCAGCACGTCATGCACCTCCCGGACCTCATGGGCCGACCCAGACAGCCGATACAGACAAGGGGTTCCTTCACATGGTGAAGAAGACATGGAGGTCCGCGCTCGCGCTGACCGCGGCCGCCGGAGCCGTCCTCGCCACGGCCACCAGCGCCCACGCGTACACGGGCTTCACGCCCGAGCGGTACAACAAGATCCAGTTCGGGATGGACCGGACCCTGGTCTGGCAGCTCGCCGGTGCCGACCAGTCCTGCTCGGACCAAGTGGAGCGGATCATCTGCTACAACAACCCGGACCACTACGGGCCGCAGGGCCACTTCTTCTTCAACGCCGCGGACAAGCTCATCCACAAGCGGCAGATGGAGCTGTTCCCCGCGCCGAAGCCGACCATGCGGCTGGCCACCTACAACAAGACCCAGACGGGCATGACGGAGGCCCAGTTCTGGGCGGCCGTCCCCTCGGACACCTGCTCGGCGCTGGCCGAGCAGTACCCGAACTGGCCCGCCACGAACGGCAATCTGCGGGAGTACGTCTGCCCCAGCAAGGCCGAGCGGTTCGCGCCGAGCGCCTATTTCACCTTCACCGATGGCAAGCTGACCAGCAGGTCGCAGAGCCAACTGCCCTGAAGCGGGCCATAGCAGACCGAAGGCCGGGCTTCGGGAGAAACACCGAAAGGTGATGTTCCACTGCCGGGCCGACGATGCGCCGTTTCCGGACCGAACGCATGATTCGGGTTTTCCACCGCGCTGCCGACCGGAAAACACCGGCGCAATCCCATCGAACGCACCCCTGCCCGATCGGGGCGTTCCACCCCCGATCGGGCAGCGCGGCCACCGAATGTCCTTCGGTGGCCGTTCCGCTTTTCCGGGGCGGCCGGGCAGCACCCGAGTACCCGGCCGAAAACGGTCGGTCCCAGGCTTCGATGGCCACCGCAAAGATCCAGCCATGCGCCGCCCTCCGCGCCTCCGCCCCCCACCTATTCGGAAAAGGCGGCAAGCCCGTTGGAATTCCCCTGAACACGAAGCTGAGCAACAGCTCGTCACGCGCTCCCGAGCTGGCCATTCAGGGCAGTTCACAAAGAGCCATCGAGAGGCGTCCGAGAGAGCTGGAAGAGGGGTCCAAGAGCATGGTGGGTCATTATTGTGATCCTAAAATGTCCAGTTCACCGCCATGACAGCAGAGGCTGGAAAGTCCCCCATAATTCAGCCTGATCCCCCAGGAGTTCTCACCCATGGGCGAAGCAGCACGCCACCCCGACGGCGATTTCTCGGACGTGGGAAACCTCCACGCTCAGGACGTGCACCAGGCACTTGAGCAGCATATGCTCGTCGACGGGTACGACCTCGTTCTCGACCTCGACGCCAGCTCCGGCGTCTGGCTCGTCGACGCCGTCACCCAGAAGCGGTATCTCGACCTCTTTTCCTTCTTTGCCTCGGCGCCGCTCGGAATCAACCCGCCCAGCATTGTCGAGGACCCGGCATTCATGCGGGAGCTGGCCGTGGCCGCGGTCAACAAGCCGTCGAACCCCGATCTTTATTCGGTGCCGTACGCCCGTTTCGTCAAGACCTTCGCCCGGGTCCTCGGCGACCCCCGGCTGCCGCGGCTGTTCTTCGTGGACGGCGGGGCGCTGGCCGTGGAGAACGCGCTCAAGGCGGCCCTCGACTGGAAGGCCCAGAAGCTGGGCCTCGCCGAGCCGGACACCGACCGGCTCCAGGTGCTGCATCTGGAGCGCTCGTTCCACGGCCGCAGCGGCTACACCATGTCGCTGACGAACACCGAGCCGTCCAAGACCGCCCGCTTCCCCAAGTTCGGCTGGCCACGGATCTCGTCCCCCGCCCTCCAGCACCCGCCGGCCGAGCACACCGGCGCCAACCAGGAGGCCGAGCGACGGGCGCTGGAGGCCGCCCGGGAGGCGTTCGCAGCGGCGGACGGCATGATCGCCTGCTTCATCGCGGAGCCCATCCAGGGCGAGGGCGGCGACAACCACCTCAGCGCGGAGTTCCTCCAGGCCATGCAGCGGCTCTGCCACGAGAACGACGCCCTGTTCGTCCTGGACGAGGTGCAGAGCGGCTGCGGCATCACCGGTACCGCCTGGGCCTACCAGCAGCTCGGCCTCCAGCCCGACCTGGTGGCCTTCGGCAAGAAGACCCAGGTCTGCGGGGTGATGGGCGGCGGCCGGATCGACGAGGTCCCCGAGAACGTCTTCGCCGTCTCCTCCCGGATCAGCTCCACCTGGGGCGGCAACCTCGCCGACATGGTCCGCGCCACCCGGCTGCTGGAGACGATCGAGCGCACCCAGGTCTTCGACACCGTCGTCCAGCGCGGCAAGTACTTCCGGGACGGCCTGGAGGACCTGGCCGCCCGCCACCCCTCCGTCGTGACCAACGCCCGCGGCCGGGGCCTGATGTGCGCGGTCGACCTGCCGGACACCCGGACCCGCAATGAGGTGCTGCGGCTCATGTACACGGAGCACCAGGTCATCGCCCTGCCCTGCGGCGGGCGCAGCCTCCGGTTCCGCCCCGCGCTGACGATCGCCGAGCACGAGATCGACCAGGCCCTTCAGGCGCTGGCGAGCAGTGTCACGGCGGTCGCCGAGAGCGTCTGACGCCCGGCCGGCCGGGTGCCCCAGCGGGGCCCGGCCGGCCGCACCGCGGAACGGAACACCCCTGGCGCGTCGCCCGGTGACACGCTCTCCGGGCGGCTCAACCGCGCCACCCCCACGGCACGTTCGCCTTCACCCGCACGGAGAGCCCACGAATGATGTCAGCACGGTACCCGAGGACCGCAGCGGAGTGGACCACTCGCATTCAAGGAGTGTCGAGCGAGCGTTGCGATCTTGAAATGCTGCTGAAGGACGAGTGGCGCAACAGGATCGCGGTACGGGACGACGACCCCGGTGTCCGTGCGACGAGGCAGCGGGACATCGTCGTCGACGGGCGGGAGTACACCGCTCTGAAGGACGCGCTGCGCGCCGCCGACGGGGTCTCGGCGGGCGCGCTCGCGCTGGCCTCCCTGCACAGCGTGATGCGCGCGTACGGCCATGGCGAGCAGACGGTGGCGGCGTTCGTCGACGCGACGGCGACGGCGGAGCTGAAGACGGCCGCCGTGCTGCCGGTGATCGTCGACCATATCGAGCACACCCGGCTGACCTGCGCCGAGGCGATCCGGGAGCTGGACGAGACGCTGCGCCGCAAGGACTCCTACACCCGTGCGGACGAGGTGCTCCAGCGGGGGCTCTTCGATGCCCTGCTGGTGCTCGCCGAGCGCGAGGTGGCCCTGTCCGAGCTGCCGTCGGCCCCGCTGGTCATGGTCGTCCGGGACGACGCGGCCCGGGGCCGGCTGTGCTGGACGATGGCGTACGCGGGCGAGCTGTTCGAGGACACGACGGTCGCCGGTGTGCTGGAGGTCGTCCGGGAGGTGCTCGGGCAGTACGCCGGGCGGCCGGGCGACCGGGTCGCCGAGATCGAGCTGGCCTCGCGGGAGCAGCGCGAGCGGCTTCAGCGGTGGAACGCGACCGATGGCGACTTCCCGGCGGACCAGCGCCTCAACGACCTGGTCGAGGCGGCCGTGCGGCGGTCGCCGGACCGTGAGGCGGTCGTCTTCGGGACACAGCGGCTGACCTATCGGGAGGTCGACGCGCGGGCGAACCGGTTCGCGCACTGGCTGCTCGGTCCGGGTCTCGGGGTCCGTTCGCAGCAGCTCGTCGGGATCTTTCTGGACAAGAGCGATCTCGGGGTGGTCGCCACGCTCGGCATCTGGAAGGCGGGCGCGGCCTATGTGCCGATCGACCCGGCCTATCCGGCGGAGCGGGTGCGGTTCGCGGTCGGTGACACCGGGCTGCGGGGCATCGTCACCAACCGGCACCACGCGGGGCGGCTGCGGGAGATCCTGGGCGCGGAGCACGCGGATGTGACGGTCGTCGAGATCGAGTCCGTGCTCGACGAGCAGGCCGCCGCCGACACCGACGGCCTGCTGAGTGTGAAGCCCGAGCTGGCGCTGGGGGTACGGGATCTGGCCTATCTCACCTACACCTCCGGCACCACCGGTGTGCCGAAGGGGGTGCCCAAGTACCACGACAGTGTCGTGAACAGCATCACGGACCTGTCGGAGCGGTACGACATGCGGCGGCCGGGCACGGAGCGGGTCGCGCTCTTCGCCTCGTACGTCTTCGAGCCGCATCTGCGGCAGACGCTGATCGCGCTCATCAACGGGCAGACGCTGGTCGTCGTCCCCGAGGAGGTCCGGCTCGACCCGGACCGCTTCCCCGCGTACATCGAGGAGCACGGCGTCACGTACCTCAACGCGACGGGTTCGGTGCTGCAACACTTCGATCTGCGCCGATGTACCAGCCTGAAACGGCTGTTGCTGGTCGGCGAGGAGCTGACGGCGGCCGGGCTGCGCCAGCTCCGCGAGCGGTTCTCCGGGCGGATCGTCAACGAGTACGCCTTCACCGAGGCGGCGTTCGTCACCGCCGTGAAGGAGTTCGCGCCGGGCGTCACCGAGCGCGCGGACCGCAGCATCGGCCGACCGGTGCGGAATGTGAAGTGGTATGTCCTCAGCCAGGATCTGAAGCGGTTGCCGGTCGGGGCGATCGGCGAGCTGTACATCGGCGGCTGCGGGGTGGCGCCGGGCTATCTGAACCGCGACGACCTGACGGCCGAGCGGTTCCTGACCAATCCGTACGCCTCGGAGCAGGACCGGGCGCGCGGGATGAACGCCCGGATCTACCGGACCGGTGACCTGGCGCGGATGCTGCCGTCCGGCGAGGTCGAGTTCATGGGCCGCAGCGACTTCCAGCTCAAGCTGAACGGTGTCCGGGTGGAGCCGGGCGAGATCGAGGCGCAGGCCACCGAGTATGCGGGGGTCCGCAAGTGCGTGGTCATCGCCCGTGAGGGGGCGGGCGGCGGCAGCGACCGCCATCTGGTCGGCTACTACCTGACGGAGCCCGGGGCCGGGGTGACCGAGGCGGAGCTGCTGTCCTTCCTGGAGCGGCGGCTCATCCGGATCATGGTCCCGGCGCGGATGGTCCGGCTGGAGAGCATCCCCGTCAATGTCAACGGCAAGGTCGACTGGCGGGCGCTGCCCGAGGTGGACCTCGCCCGCCCGGACACGGGCGGCGGCGCGGTGGGCTCCACCACGACCGGGGGTGTCCGGGGTGAGCTGCGCGAGATCTGGAGCGCGGTCCTCGGCCTTCCGGTGTCCCGTATCGGCGACGGCGACGACTTCTTCCGGCTCGGCGGCCAGAGCATCTCCTGCATTCTGCTCATCGCCCGGATACGGCAGCGGCTGGGCGTCTTCGTCGGGGTCGAGGACGTCTTCACGCTGAGGACGCTGGGCGCGCTGGCGGACCGGCTGGAGCGCGACCGGGGCACGGCGCCCGCGGACGGCACGCCGCAGGAGCGGCGGTCCGCCGAGGGCACAGCGGACACGACGGGCACGGACGGTGCGGAGGGCGCGGACGGCGGGCCCGTGCGGCTGCTCGCGAACGGTCTCCAGCAGGGGCTGCTCTACCACGCCCTGAAGCGCCGCAACGGCGACGACGCCTATGTGATGCAGTCGGTGCACCACTACCGCTGCGCCATCCGCCCCGAGCTGATGCGCGAGGCGTGGCAGCACGCGCGGCGCACGTACCCCGCGCTGCGGCTGCGTTTCGAGTGGGCCGAGGAGGCCCTCCAGATCGTCGAGAACGACGACCGTTCCGTGGACTGGCGGTTCACCGATCTGAGCGGGGTGGCCGACCCGGCGGAGCAGGACGCCCGGATCCGGGAGCTCCAGGAGCGGGACCGGACCGAGCCCTACGACCCGGCGGCGGGCGGGCTGTTCCGGATCTATCTGATCCGCCGGAGCGAAGAGTTCTTCTCGCTGCTGTTCAGCTGCCACCACATCATCCTGGACGGCTGGAGCCTGCCGGTCCTCCACGACGACGTGCACCGGACCTATCTGCGGCTGGTGGACGGCGAGCCGGTCACGGCGGACGCGGGGAGCACCGGTACCCCCGGGAGCACCGGGAACACCGGGAACACCGGGAAGACGGACACCGCGTACATCGCGGCGCAGCGGGACTGGGAGGCGCACCGCGGCGACCACGTCGACTACTGGACCCGTCAGATCGAGCGGATCGACGAGCGGGGCGACTTCGGCGGGCTGGTCCGGGAGGACATCCGCTACCAGGTGGCGCTGAGCGAGTACGACCACGTCAAGGAGCACCGGACCCGGCGGCTCGCCCTCGGTGCCGAGCGGACCGCGGCGCTGAAGGCGGTCTGCGCGGAGCACTCCGTGACCCTGCACTCGGTGCTCCAGTTCGTGTGGCACAAGGTGCTGTACGCCGTCGGCGGCGGGAACACCACGGTGGTCGGCACGATCGTGTCCGGGCGCAATCCGCACATCGACGGGATCGAGAACTCCGTCGGTCTGTTCATCAACACGCTGCCCGTGATCGTCGACCACGACGAGCAGGCGGCGCTGGGCACGGACGCGGCCATCGCGGACATCCAGTCCGCCGTGACCGCCATGGCCGCCCGGAGCACGGTGGAGCTGGGCCGGCTGGAGACCGGCGGGATGAAGCGCCGCCTCTTCGACACCCTGCTGGTCCTGGAGAACTATCCGCGGCTGCTCTCCGAGGACGAGGAGCGCGCCCACGACGAGTTGCTGCGCTTCGAGAAGGCGTACGACGCCGACAAGGTCGACTATCCGCTGGCCGTGGTCGCCCGCGAGGAGGGTGAGGAGCTGACCGTCACCCTCTGGTACGCGGGTGAGCTGTTCGAGGACGCCACGATCGACACCCTGCTCGGGGTGGCGGAGACCCTGTTCGACCAGGTGGCCGAGGACATCTCGCGCCGGGTGGACCGGCTGGAGCTGGTCTCGCCCGCGATGGTCGAGCAGTACGGGGTGTGGAACCGGACCACGGCCCCGTTCCCGGCCGGGCAGACCCTGCACGGGGTCTTCGAGCGGCAGGCCGCCGCCTGGCCGGACGAGACCGCGGTGGTCTTCCGCGACCGGCGGCTGACCTACCGGGAGCTGAACGAGCGCGCCAACCGGCTGGCGCACCATCTGCGCTCGGTCGCGGAGCTGCGCCCGAACGACCTGGTCGGCCTGGTCGTCGACAAGAACGAGCTGATGATCACCGCGATCCTGGCGGTGTGGAAGACGGGCGCGGGCTATGTCCCGATCGACCCGGGCTACCCCGACGACCGGGTGGCGTTCATGCTGGCGGACACCAGCGCCAAGCTGGTGATCACCAACCAGGGGCGGGTGGCGCGGATCGGGGAGCTGACCGGTGGCGCGCTGCCGGTGGTGGATCTCGACCGGCTGCCCGACGGCAACGGCGCGGACGGCGACCCGGTCACCGATGTCACCGCCACGGATCTCGCGTACGCGATCTACACCTCCGGCACCACCGGCAGGCCCAAGGCGGTGCTGGTCGAGCACCGGGGTGTGGTGAACCTCCAGCACTCGCTGGCGAAGCTGTTCGGCCTGGACCGGAGCGAGGGCGTCGAGGCGCTGCTGTCGTTCTCGAACTACGTCTTCGACCACTTCGTGGAGCAGATGACGGACGCCCTGCTCAACGGGCAGAAGCTGGTCGTCCTCGACGACACCATGCGCACGGACGCCGAGCGGCTGTACCGGTACATCAACGACGAGCAGGTCACCTATCTCTCCGGCACGCCGTCGGTGCTCTCGCTCTACGACTACTCGACGACGACCTCGCTGACCCGGATCGACGCGATCGGCGAGGACTTCACCGAGCCGGTCTTCAACAAGATCCGCGCCATGTTCCCGGGGACGATCATCAACGGGTACGGGCCGACGGAGATCTCGATCACCAGCCACAAGCGGCCCTACACGGTCGGCGAGCGGCGGTCGACGAAGAGCATCGGCCACCCGGTGGACAACTACACGGCCTATGTCCTGAACAAGTCGATGCAGCGGGTGCCGGTCGGCGGCATGGGCGAGCTGTACATCGGCGGTGTCGGCGTCACCCGCGGCTATCTGAACCGCGACGAGCTGACGGCGGACCGCTTCGTCGACAACCCCTTCCAGACCGCCGAGGAGCGGGCCGAGGGGCGCAACGCGCGCGTCTACAAGACCGGTGACCTGGTGCGCTGGCTGCCCAACGGCGAGCTGGAGTGCCTGGGCCGCACCGACCTCCAGGTCAAGATCCGGGGACAGCGGGTCGAGCTGGGCGAGGTCGAGGCCGCGCTCTCCTCGTACCCGGGCGTCACCCGTTCCCTGGTCATCGCGCGGGAGCACCGGGGCGCGGGGCTCGCGTCGGCGCAGAAGTACCTCGTGGGCTTCTATGTCGGCACGGACGATCTGGACGAGCAGGACGTCAGGCAGTGGATGCGGACGAAGCTGCCCGAGGCGGTCGTCCCCTCCCGGGTGCTGCGGATCACCGACATCCCGGTGACGCCGAGCGGCAAGCTGGACGTCACACGGCTCCCGGAGACCGACTTCGGCCCGGGTGACAGCGGCGAGTACATCGCGCCGTCGAACGATGTCGAGACCAAGCTGTGCGGCATCTGGGCCACGGTGCTCGGTCTCGCCCCGGAGCGGGTCGGCGTCACCGACGACTTCTTCGCCCTCGGCGGCGACAGCCTCCGGGCGATGGTGCTGGCGCAGGCCATCACCACCGGCTTCGGCCGGGGTCTCGGGGTCGCGACCGTGCTCCAGCACACGACCCTCGGGGCGCAGGCGAAGCACATCCGCGAGAGCGCCGCGCACGGCGACGGGGAGCAGGACGGGCCGGTCGCGGGCCGGGCCGCGGCGGGCGACGGAAACCCGCCGGTGTCGCTCGCGCAGGAACGTCTGCTGTTCATCGACGAGTTCGAGGGCGGCACCGACGCCTACAACATCCCCTTCGTCCTGGAGATCGCGACCGGGGACGCCGCCTCGACCCGGGACGCGGTCACCGGGGCGCTGCGCGCCCTGCTGGGGCGGCACGCGGCGCTGCGCACCCTGCTGCGGACCGACGAGCACGGCGTCCGGCGGCAGTACCCGCTGCCCGCCGCCGAGGCCGCGGCCCGGTTCGAGGTCCCGCTGCACACGGTCGCGGACCGCACGGCCCTGGACGAGCGGCTGGTGGAGCGGTCCCGCACGGTCTTCCGGCTGGACGAGGAGCTGCCGCTCGTGGCCGACCTCTTCACGGCCGGTCCGGCGGACGGCCGCGCGTATCTGAGTCTGGTCGTCCACCACAGCGCCTTCGACGGCTGGTCGTGGAGCACCTTCCGGGAGGAGCTGGCGGCCCTGCTGCGCGGTGTCCCCGTGACGGATCTGCGGCAGGTCCACGGCAGCTACGCCGACTTCTCGCTGTGGCAGCGGCAGTATCTGTCCGGGGGCAGGCTGGCGGAGCTGACCGGGTACTGGACGGGGGCGCTGGCCGGGTACGAGACGATCCGGCTGCCGCTGGACCGCCCGCGTCCGGCGCGCTTCGACTACCGGGGCCGGGAGATCGACTTCGACCTCGACGAGGGGACGGCGCGGGCGCTGCGCGAGCTGGCGCGGTCCGCGCGGGTGAGCCTGTACAGCGTGCTGCTCGGCGCGTGGGCGCTCACCCTGCGCGTCTACACCGGCCAGGACGACTTCGTCGTGGGCACGCCCGCCGCGAACCGGGGGCGCCCGGAGTTCGACCGGACCGTCGGCTTCTTCGCGAACCTGCTGGCGCTGCGGGTCCGGGTCGACGCGGACGCCGGTCTCGCGGAGTACATCCGCGCGGTCGGCGCGGACGTGGTCGCGGCCCAGGTCCACGGCGAGCTGCCGTTCGAGCAGCTCGTGAAGGAGCTGAACCCGGAGAAGGACCCGAGCCGGCACCCCGTGCTCCAGGTCAACTTCACCCTCCAGAACGTCACCGACCGCGCTCCCGTCGGCGGCGGGGCCGGGGCGGAGCCGGAGTTCACCGAGTACAAGCCGGACGCCGGGGGCTTCACGGCCACCAAGTTCGATCTGTCGGCGACGGTCACCGAGAACGCCGCGGGGCGGCTCGCGGGCAACCTCACCTACGCCGCCGCGCTCTTCGACGACGACACCGCCGAAGGGTTCATCGCCACCTTCCGGCAGGTCCTCGCGGAGTTCGCGCGGCTCGCGGACGCCGGGGAGCAGGCCAGGGTCGCGGAGGTGGACCCGGTCGGCGCGGCGGAGCGCGCGGCCCTCGCGGCCGGTCCCGCCGGGGCCCTCCAGGCCGCGGCCGCCGAGGCGCTGCCCGCCCCCCGGACCCTGCACACGGTCTTCGAGGAGCAGGCCGCCGCCTGGCCGGACGCCGTCGCGGTCGCCCACGGCGCGACCCGGCTCACCTACCGGGAGCTGAACGAGCGCGCCAACCAGCTCGCGCACTATCTGCGCTCCGTGGCGCGGATCCGTCCGAGCGATCTGATCGGCCTGGTCGTCGAGAAGAGCGAGCTGACCGTCGTCGCGATCCTCGCGGTGTGGAAGGCGGGCGCGGGCTATCTGCCGATCGACCCGGGCCACCCCGACGACCGGGTGACCTTCATGCTGGCGGACACCGAGGCCCGGCTGGTGGTCACCCAGCGGGCCCACGGGGAGCGGCTGCGCCGCCTCGCGGGCGACGCGCTGCCGGTGGTGGAGATCGACGCGCTGCCGCAGGGCTACCGCTCGACCGACGACCCGGTCACGGACACCACCCCGGCGGACCTCGCGTACGCGATCTACACCTCGGGCACCACCGGCCGCCCCAAGGCGGTGCTGGTTCCGCACCGCGCGGTGGACAGCTTCCGCGCGACGCTGGCCGGACGGTACTTCGGCCCGCCCGACACCGGCCGCCAGGGGGTGCTGTTCCTCGCCAACTATGTCTTCGACTTCTCGGTGGAGCAGCTCGCGCTGTCCGTCCTCGGCGGTCACACCCTGATCGTCCCGCCGCCGTCGCCCGCGCAGGACGAGCGGTTCTACGAGGACGCGAACCGCGCCGGGCTGACGTACATCAGCGGGACGCCCACCCAGGTCCAGCAGTTCGACCTGGCGCGGCTGCCGGGGCTGCGCACAGTGCTGGTCGCCGGTGAGGCGTTCCACGAGCGCCACTTCGAGAAGATCCGCGAGGGCTGGGCGGGGCCGATCCTCAACGCGTACGGCACCACCGAGACGGCCGTCTACAACACCGTCCGGCGCTTCGAGCCGGGTGACCCCTACCGCAACACCCTGGGTCTGCCGCTCGGGAACACCCGGCTGTACGTCCTCGGCGACGGGCTGAAGCCGCTGCCGCCGGGCGCGGTCGGCGAGCTGTATGTGGCCGGTGAGTGTGTGACGGACGGCTATCTCAACCGGCCGGAGCTGACCGGTGAGCGCTTCCTGCCGAACCCGTTCGACACCGGGGAGGAGGGGCGGGAGGGCCGCCACCCGGTCCTCTACCGCAGTGGCGACCTGGTCCGGCTGACCCGCGGCGGCGAGCTCCAGTACCTGGGCCGCAACGACGCCCAGCTCAAGATCCGCGGGCTGCGGATCGAGCCGGGCGAGGTGGAGGCGGTCCTCGCCACCGCTCCGGGGGTCCGCGAGTGCGCGGTCGCCGCCGTGGCCGACGACCGCTCCCCGGGGAACACCCGGCTGGTCGGCTACTACGTCGCCGCCACCGGCACGGAGACGGACACGGACACCGGCACGGGCGACGCCGGGGGCGCCGACGAGGACGCGATCTTCGCGGTGCTGCGGGCGCGGCTGATGCCGGGCATGGTGCCCTCGCTGCTGATCCGCATGGACGGCCCGCTGCCGATGACCATCAACGGCAAGCTGGACACCAAGGCGCTGCCGAAGGCGGCGCTGCCGGAGCGGCGCGCGGACCGCACGGCCCCGCGCAACCGGACCGAGGCCCGGCTGTGCCAGCTCTGGGGCGACCGGCTCCCCGGTGGCACGGTCGGCATCGACGACGACTTCTTCCGCTCGGGCGGCGACAGCATCAGCGCCCTGCACCTGGCGAGCCAGGTGCAGCGGGAGATCGGGCGCAGGGTCGGCGTCAAGGACATCTTCGACCATCCGACCGTCCGGCACTTCGCCGAGCGGGTGCTGGCCGCCCCGGACCGGGGGCGGGACCCCGGCGAGGGCGGCGAGGCGCCCGAGCAGGGCCGGCTGGACGGTGACTGTCCGCTGCTGCCCATCCAGGAGTGGTTCTTCGCCAAGCCGCTCGCCGACCGGAACTGGTGGAACCACAACTTCGCCGTCACCGCCCCGGAGCTGGACGTGGCGAGGCTGGGCCAGGCGCTGGCGCGGCTGGTCGAGCACCATGACGCGTTCAGCCTGCGGTACCGCTCCGAGGGCGGCGGCGACGGCGCGGACGAGCGGTTCGTCCAGCGCTACGACGCCGCCGTGCCCGAGGTCGTCCTGCACGAGCTGGATGTGCGCGGGCTCTCCCCCGAGGAGATCTCCGAACGGCTCGCCCGCTGGCAGAGCGGCTTCGACCTGGAGCGCGGACCGATCCACTGCGCGGCCTATCTGCACGGCTTCGCCGATGGCTCGGCCCGGGTCTGGTTCGCCCTGCACCACCTGGTCGTCGACACCGTGAGCTGGCACATCCTCGCGCAGGACCTGGAGATCCTGTACCACGGGGGCGCGCTGGAGGAGAAGACGAGCAGCTACCGCCAGTGGGCGCGGGCGCTCGCCGCGTACCCGGCGGACGAGGCCGAGCGGCGGCTGTGGGCGGAGGCCGTCGCGTCCCTGGCGGCCACCGCACAGGCGCTGCCGGTCCCGGCGCCGGGCGCGGCGACGCTCCGGGAGGAGTTCGCGCTCGACGCGGAGCGGACCACGGCGCTGCTGACCGAGTGCCACTGGGCGTACGACACCACCATCAACGATCTGCTGCTGACGGCGGTCGGGGGCGCGCTGCGGGCCGTCACCGGCCTGGCGGTCAACCATGTCACCGTGGAGGGCCACGGCCGGGAGCGGTTCGACGGGGCGCCCGACGTCCGGGACACGGTGGGCTGGTTCACGACCATGCACCCGCTGGCCGTGGAGGCGCACCCGCAGGACGTGGGGCGCGGCATCACCGCCACGAAGGAGGCTTCCCGGCGGGTGCCGCACCACGGCATCGGATACGGGGCCCTCTTCGGCCGCTACGGCGGGGAGCGGGCGCCGCTGCCGCCGGTGAGCTTCAACTACCTCGGCCGGGTCTCCGACGCCGGGGAGCAGACGGACGGGCCCTCCGCGGGCTGGCGGCTCGACTCGGCGATGTCGGGGAGCAACATCTCCGGCCGCAACCGGGGCGCCGACCAGTTCAGTGTGGACGTGACCATGCGATGTACCGGCGGCCGGCTCGTCACCGCGGTGGACAGCCGACTGGACGAGGAGACCACCCGGCGCTTCACGGACGAGCTGAGGAGCTGGCTGGAGCGGCTCGTCGCCCACACCTCGGCGGTGTCGGGCGAGAACGGCGGCCGGGCGCGCGCCGCCGAGCGGGCCGGGGCCGGGACGGAGTTCGACCCGTACATCCTCGTCGACGGGGACCGCGCCGAGCGCACCCTCTTCGTCTTCCCGCCCGGTGAGGGCGGCGCCGAGAGCTATCTGAGCAATCTCGCGCAGCGGCTGCCCGGCCACCGGCTGGTGCTCTTCAACAATGTGCATCTGCACCGGCCGATGGAGTCCTTCGAGGCGCTGGCCGACTTCTATCTCCCCCTCCTCCGGGAGATCCAGCCGTCCGGCCCGTACCACCTGCTGGGCTGGAGCTTCGGCGGGGTGCTCTCGGTGGAGGTCTCGCTCCGGCTGGCCCGGGCGGGCGAGCGGATCGAGGAGCTGTTCCTCATCGACCCGTACTTCGACGTCCGGGCCTCGTCGGCGGCGATCGGGCTGCCGGAGACCGAGGACATCCTCGATCCGATCAACTACCACTGGGCGCCCGCCCGGGAGGATCTGGAGCGGCTGCGCGCGAACACCGGCGATGTGGTGCTGTTCCGGGCGGACGAGCCGAACGAGATCGTCCGGGACGAGGAGCAGCGCCGGCTGTTCGACTTCTACCAGCGGTCCTCCTTCAACGGGCTGGACGCGCTGCTGCCCGCGGAGTCCATCGAGGTCCACCGGCTGCACGGTGAGACCCACCATTCGTGGGTACGAAACGACCGGCTGGTCGCCGACATCTGTGCGCGTGTCTCGGCGTCGTCGCCGGATGCCCGGTGAACGGCCGGGCGCTGAGTCCAAGGAGGGTTTCATGCCAGTTCTGATGCCGTCGGCCCACGTTCCGACCATCGACATCTCGCCGCTGTTCGGAACCGACGCCGCCGCGAAGAAGCGCGTCGCCGAGGAGATACACGGGGCCTGCCGCGGCTCGGGCTTCTTCTACGCCACGAACCACGGCGTGGACGTCCAGCAGCTCCAGGACGTGGTGAACGAGTTCCACGGCGCCATGACCGACCAGGAGAAGCACGACCTGGCGATCCACGCGTACAACCCGGACAACCCGCATGTGCGCAACGGCTACTACAAGGCGGTCCCGGGCAGGAAGGCCGTCGAGTCCTTCTGTTACCTCAACCCGGACTTCGGCGAGGACCACCCGATGATCGCCGCGGGGACGCCGATGCACGAGGTGAACCTCTGGCCCGACGAGGAGCGGCACCCGCGCTTCCGGCCGTTCTGCGAGGGCTACTACCGGCAGATGCTGAAGCTCTCCACCGTGCTCATGCGGGGGCTGGCGCTGGCGCTCGGGAGGCCGGAGCACTTCTTCGACGCGGCGCTCGCCGAGCAGGACTCCCTGTCGTCCGTCTCGCTGATCCGCTACCCGTATCTGGAGGAGTACCCGCCGGTGAAGACGGGTCCCGACGGCCAGCTCCTGAGCTTCGAGGACCATCTGGACGTCTCGATGATCACCGTGCTCTTCCAGACCCAGGTGCAGAACCTCCAGGTGGAGACGGTCGACGGCTGGCGGGACATCCCGACGTCGGAGAACGACTTCCTGGTCAACTGCGGTACCTACATGGCGCATGTCACGAACGACTACTTCCCGGCGCCCAACCACCGGGTGAAGTTCGTGAACGCGGAGCGGCTGTCCCTGCCGTTCTTCCTCAACGGCGGGCACGAGGCGGTCATCGAGCCGTTCGTGCCGGAGGGCGCGAGCGAGGAGGTGAGGAACGAGGCCCTGTCCTACGGGGACTACCTCCAGCACGGGCTGCGGGCGCTGATCGTCAAGAACGGCCAGACCTGAGCGGAACCGGCCGCCCCTGAGCGGGGCGGCCGGGAAGGAAACGGGCCGGTCGTCCCCTCGGGAGGGGGCGGCCGGCCCGTCCGGTGCGCGCGGTGGGTGCGGCGCGGGTCAGCCGGCCGCGAGGTTGCTGAGGAACTTCGCGGCGACGGGGCCCGCGTCGGCGCCGCCCGACCCGCCGTCCTCCAGCAGGACCGACCAGGCGATGTTCCGGTCGCCCTGGTAGCCGATCATCCAGGCGTGCGTCTTCGGCGGCTTCTCGGTGCCGAACTCGGCGGTACCGGTCTTGGCGTGCGGCTGTCCGCCGAGGCCCCGCAGGGCGTCGCCGGCGCCGTCGGTGACGGTCGAACGCATCATGGAACGCAGCGAGTCGACGATGCCCGGGGCCATCCGGGGGGCCTGGTGCGGCTTCTTGACCGCGTCGGGCACCAGCACGGGCTGCTTGAACTCGCCCTGCTTGACGGTGGCGGCGATGGAGGCCATCACCAGGGGCGACGCCTCGACCCTGGCCTGTCCGATGGTGGACGCGGCCTTGTCGTTCTCGCTGTTGGAGACGGGGACGCTGCCGTCGAAGGTGGAGGCGCCGACGTCCCAGGTGCCGCCGATGCCGAAGGCTTCGGCGGCCTGCTTCAGGCTGGACTCGGAGAGCTTGCTGCGGGAGTTGACGAAGAACGTGTTGCAGGAGTGGGCGAAGCTGTCCCGGAAGGTCGAGCCCGCGGGCAGCGTGAACTGGTCCTGGTTCTCGAAGCTCTGGCCGTTGACATGGGCGAACTTCGGGCAGTCGGCCCGCTCCTCCGGGTTCATCCCCTGCTGGAGCAGGGCCGCGGTGGTGACCACCTTGAAGGTGGAGCCGGGCGGGTAGCGGCCCTCCAGCGCGCGGTTCATGCCGGAGGGCACGTTCGCGGCGGCCAGGATGTTGCCGGTGGCGGGGTCGACGGCGACGATCGCCGCGTTCTTCTTCGAGCCCTCCAGGGCCGCCGCGGCGGCGGACTGGACCCGCGGGTCGATGGTGGTCTTCACCGGCTTGCCCTCGGTGTCCTTGAGGCCGGTGAGCTTCTTGACCACCTGGCCGGACTCACGGTCCAGGATCACGACCGAGCGCGCCGCGCCGGAGCCGCCGGTGAGCTGCTTGTCGTAGCGGGACTGGAGGCCCGCCGAGCCCTTGCCGGTCCTGGGGTCGACCGCGCCGATGATGGAGGCGGCCTGGAGGACATTGCCGTTGGCGTCGAGGATGTCCGCGCGCTCCCGCGACTTGAGGGCGAGGGTCTGCCCCGGAACCATCTGCGGATGGATCATCTCGGTGTTGAACGCGACCTTCCACTCCTTGCCGCCGCCGACGACCTTCGCGGTGGAGTCCCAGGCGTACTCCCCGGCCCCGGGGAGGGTCATTCTGACGGTGAACGGTATCTCCACCTCGCCCTCGGGGTTCTTCTCCCCGGTCTTGGCGGTGATCTCCGTCTTCGTCGGCTTGAGGTTGGTCATGACGGATTTGATCAGCGACTCGGCGTTGTCCGGGGTGTCCGTCAGCCCGGCGGCCGTCGGGGCGTCGCCCTTCTCCCAGGCGCCGAGGAAGGTGTCGAACTGTCCGGCCGCCGCCTCCACCTCGGGGTCGCCCGAATCCTTCTCGTCGGCAACCAGGCTGGTGTAACCCCAATAGCCGAGCCCCACCGTCACGGCCAGCCCGGCGACCACCGCGGTGGCCGCCCGGCCACGGGAGCGGCGCCTGCCCTGCGGCGGGTCATCGCCATAGTTGTCGGAATGCGTCATGGGGCCAGGCTATGCGGGCGCCCTCTTTCCCTCCTCCCCGGATACCGCGTTTCAGGACAGTCAAGGGGCCGAACGGAGGGCTGGACCAGCCGCTCAGCGGCCCGTTCCCACCCCTTGGGGGGAAGCGGCACCCGGAAGGTGACCGAGGCAACATCCATGGAAAGGGGAGCGAATCGGTCGCCGAGTTCACCGCGATTGGAGTAGACCTCTGAAAGCGTGACAGCGGGGAGTAGCGACAAAACGGTCAGACCCCTGAAGGGAATTGACTGAATTCCATCGATTGATTGTGCGAATCCAGGGAAGCCGAGCGAATTCGAGTCATCGGGTTCGGCGACGGATGGGCGGTTCGGCCACGCACCGTCACTCTTCGTCCCCTCTTCACAAGAACTCCCGATACGTGGAGAAGAGAGCGTGAAGAGCGCGTCCGGTCAGGGTTGCCGAGAACCGTCCACCATGACGGAGCCTGGTACTGACGGAGTCTGGAGACCGCTCATGTCCCGTGTATCGACCGCCCCCAGCGGCAAGCCTACCGCCGCTCACGCCCTCCTGTCACGGTTGCGTGATCACGGTGTGGGGAAGGTGTTTGGGGTTGTCGGCCGAGAGGCCGCGTCGATTCTCTTCGACGAGGTCGAGGGGATCGACTTCGTTCTGACCCGCCACGAGTTCACCGCGGGTGTCGCCGCTGATGTCCTCGCGCGGATCACCGGTCGCCCCCAGGCGTGCTGGGCCACCCTGGGCCCCGGTATGACCAACCTCTCCACCGGTATCGCCACGTCCGTCCTGGACCGCTCGCCGGTCATCGCGCTCGCCGCGCAGTCGGAGTCGCACGACATCTTCCCGAACGACACCCACCAGTGCCTGGACTCGGTGGCGATCGTCGCCCCGATGTCCAAGTACGCCGTGGAGCTCCAGCGGCCCCACGAGATCACCGACCTCGTCGACTCCGCCGTGAACGCGGCCATGACCGAGCCGGTCGGGCCCTCCTTCATCTCCCTCCCGGTGGACCTGCTCGGCTCCTCCGAGGGCATCGACACCACCGTCCCCAACCCGCCGGCGAACACCCCGGCGAAACCGGTCGGCGTCGTCGCCGACGGCTGGCAGAAGGCCGCCGACCAGGCCGCCGCCCTGCTCGCCGAGGCCAAGCACCCGGTGCTCGTCGTCGGAGCGGCCGCGATCCGCTCGGGCGCCGTCCCGGCGATCCGCGCCCTGGCCGAGCGCCTGAACATCCCGGTCATCACGACCTACATCGCCAAGGGTGTCCTGCCGGTCGGCCACGAGCTGAACTACGGCGCCGTCACCGGCTACATGGACGGCATCCTCAACTTCCCGGCGCTCCAGACCATGTTCGCCCCGGTGGACCTCGTCCTCACCGTCGGCTACGACTACGCCGAGGACCTGCGCCCGTCCATGTGGCAGAAGGGCATCGAGAAGAAGACCGTCCGTATCTCCCCGACGGTCAACCCGATCCCCCGGGTCTACCGGCCCGACGTCGACGTCGTCACCGACGTCCTCGCCTTCGTGGAGCACTTCGAGACCGCGACCGCCTCCTTCGGGGCCAAGCAGCGCCACGACATCGAGCCGCTGCGCGCCCGGATCGCGGAGTTCCTGGCCGACCCGGAGACCTACGAGGACGGCATGCGCGTCCACCAGGTCATCGACTCCATGAACACCGTCATGGAGGAGGCCGCCGAGCCCGGCGAGGGCACGATCGTCTCCGACATCGGCTTCTTCCGTCACTACGGTGTGCTCTTCGCCCGCGCCGACCAGCCCTTCGGCTTCCTCACCTCGGCGGGCTGCTCCAGCTTCGGCTACGGCATCCCCGCCGCCATCGGCGCCCAGATGGCCCGCCCGGACCAGCCGACCTTCCTCATCGCGGGTGACGGCGGCTTCCACTCCAACAGCTCCGACCTGGAGACCATCGCCCGGCTCAACCTGCCGATCGTGACCGTCGTCGTCAACAACGACACCAACGGCCTGATCGAGCTGTACCAGAACATCGGTCACCACCGCAGCCACGACCCGGCGGTCAAGTTCGGCGGCGTCGACTTCGTCGCGCTCGCCGAGGCCAACGGTGTCGACGCCACCCGCGCCACCAACCGCGAGGAGCTGCTCGCGGCCCTGCGCAAGGGTGCCGAGCTGGGTCGTCCGTTCCTCATCGAGGTCCCGGTCAACTACGACTTCCAGCCGGGCGGCTTCGGCGCCCTGAGCATCTGATCATGGGGGCACCGGTTCTTCCGGCTGCCTTCGGGTTCCTGGCCTCCGCCCGAACGGGCGGGGGCCGGGCCCCCGGCCCGGTCTTCGCGACCCGGGGCAGCCACACCGACATCGACACGCCCCAGGGGGAGCGCTCGCTCGCGGCGACCCTGGTGCACGCCCCCTCGGTCGCGCCCGACCGCGCGGTGGCGCGCTCCCTCACCGGCGCGCCCACCACCGCGGTGCTCGCCGGTGAGATCTACAACCGGGACGAACTCCTCTCCGTGCTGCCCGCCGGACCCGCGCCGGAGGGGGACGCGGAGCTGGTCCTGCGGCTGCTGGAACGCTATGACCTGCATGCCTTCCGGCTGGTGAACGGGCGCTTCGCGACCGTGGTGCGGACCGGGGACCGGGTCCTGCTCGCCACCGACCACGCCGGTTCGGTGCCGCTGTACACCTGTGTGGCGCCGGGCGAGGTCCGGGCGTCCACCGAGGCCAAGGCGCTCGCCGCGCACCGCGACCCGAAGGGCTTCCCGCTCGCGGACGCCCGCCGGGTCGCCGGTCTGACCGGTGTCTACCAGGTGCCCGCGGGCGCCGTGATGGACATCGACCTCGGCTCGGGCACCGCCGTCACCCACCGCACCTGGACCCCGGGCCTCTCCCGCCGCATCCTGCCGGAGGGCGAGGCCGTCGCGGCCGTGCGGGCCGCGCTGGAGAAGGCCGTCGCCCAGCGGGTCACCCCCGGCGACACCCCGTTGGTGGTGCTCTCCGGCGGAATCGACTCCTCCGGGGTCGCGGCCTGTGCGCACCGGGCGGCCGGGGAACTGGACACGGTGTCCATGGGCACCGACACGTCCAACGAGTTCCGCGAGGCCCGGGCGGTCGTCGACCATCTGCGCACCCGGCACCGGGAGATCACCATCCCGACCACCGAGCTGCTGGCGCAGCTCCCGTACGCGGTGTGGGCCTCCGAGTCGGTGGACCCGGACATCATCGAGTACCTGCTCCCCCTGACAGCGCTCTACCGGGCGCTCGACGGGCCGGAGCGCCGCATCCTCACCGGGTACGGCGCGGACATCCCCCTCGGGGGCATGCACCGCGAGGACCGGCTGCCCGCGCTGGACACCGTTCTCGCGCACGACATGGCCACCTTCGACGGGCTGAACGAGATGTCCCCGGTGCTGTCCACGCTGGCGGGGCACTGGACCACCCACCCGTACTGGGACCGGGAGGTCCTCGATCTGCTGGTCTCGCTGGAGGCCGGGCTCAAGCGGCGGCACGGCCGGGACAAGTGGGTGCTGCGCGCCGCGATGGCCGACGCCCTCCCGGCGGAGACCGTCAACCGGCCCAAGCTGGGCGTCCACGAGGGCTCGGGCACCACGTCCTCGTTCTCCCGGCTGCTGCTGGACCACGGTGTCGCCGAGGACCGCGTCCACGAGGCGAAGCGGCAGGTGGTGCGCGAGCTGTTCGATCTCACGGTCGGGGGCGGACGGCACCCCTCCGAGGTGGACACCGACGATGTGGTGCGCTCCGTGGCCGACCGGACCGCGCGGGGGGCGGCCTAGTCCCGCCACGGGGAGCCCGCCGGACGCCGGACCCGCGCGGGACCCGTACCCGGGGCCGCCCGCGGACTCCGGCGCACCGGCACCCCTGTCCCCCACCCGTTGACGACCGTCGGCCCTCGGCCCTCGCGGCCCCTGACGACCGTCGCCCGATTCCCAGGAGGGAGCTGAAAGCGTGGAGCGCATCGACTCGCACGTTTCACCCCGCTACGCACAGATCCCCACCTTCATGCGCCTGCCGCACGATCCCCAGCCCCGCGGCTATGACGTGGTGGTCATCGGAGCCCCCTACGACGGGGGCACCAGCTACCGTCCCGGCGCCCGGTTCGGCCCCCAGGCCATCCGCAGTGAGTCGGGCCTCATCCACGGTGTCGGCATCGACCGGGGCCCCGGCACGTTCGACCTGATCAACTGTGTCGACGCCGGGGACATCAATCTGACGCCGTTCGACATGAACATCGCGATCGACACGGCGCAGAGCCATCTGTCGGGCCTGCTGAAGGCCAACGCCGCCTTTCTGATGATCGGCGGCGACCACTCGCTGACGGTGGCCGCCCTGCGCGCGGTCGCGGAGCAGCACGGCCCGCTCGCCGTGGTGCACCTGGACGCGCACTCCGACACCAACCCGGCCTTCTACGGGGGCCGGTACCACCACGGCACCCCCTTCCGGCACGGGATCGACGAGAAGCTGATCGACCCGGCGGCGATGGTCCAGATCGGCATCCGGGGCCACAACCCGAAGCCGGACTCGCTCGACTACGCCCGGGGCCACGGCGTCCGGGTGGTCACGGCGGACGAGTTCGGCGAGCTGGGGGTGGGCGGGACCGCCGACCTCATCCGCGAGAAGGTCGGCCAGCGGCCCGTGTACGTCTCGGTCGACATCGACGTGGTCGACCCCGCCTTCGCCCCCGGTACGGGCACGCCCGCGCCGGGCGGGCTCCTCTCGCGCGAGGTGCTGGCGCTGCTGCGCTGCGTGGGTGACCTGAAGCCGGTCGGCTTCGACGTGATGGAGGTGTCACCCCTCTACGACCACGGCGGGATCACTTCGATCCTGGCCACGGAGATCGGTGCGGAACTGCTCTACCAGTACGCCCGAGCCCACAGAACCCAGTTGTGAAGGAGACATCGTGTCATGGCCTCTCCGATAGTTGACTGCACCCCGTACCGCGACGAGCTGCTCGCGCTCGCCTCCGAGCTTCCCGAGGTGCCGCGCGCGGACCTCCATGGCTTCCTCGACGAGGCGAAGACGCTGGCCGCCCGTCTCCCGGAGGGGCTGGCCGCCGCTCTCGACACCTTCAACGCCGTGGGCAGCGAGGACGGTTATCTGCTGCTGCGCGGGCTGCCCGTCGACGACAGCGAGCTGCCCGAGACGCCGACCTCCACCCCGGCCCCGCTGGACCGCAAGCGGCTGGTGATGGAGGCCATGCTCGCGCTGGCCGGCCGCCGGCTCGGTCTGCACACGGGGTACCAGGAGCTGCGCTCGGGCACGGTCTACCACGACGTGTACCCGTCGCCCGGCGCGCACTACCTGTCCTCGGAGACCTCCGAGACGCTGCTGGAGTTCCACACGGAGATGGCGTACCACATCCTCCAGCCGAACTACGTCATGCTGGCCTGCTCCCGCGCGGACCACGAGAACCGGGCGGAGACGCTGGTCGGCTCGGTCCGCAAGGCGCTGCCCCTGCTGGACGAGAAGACCCGGGCCCGTCTCTTCGACCGCAAGGTGCCCTGCTGCGTGGACGTGGCCTTCCGCGGCGGGGTCGACGACCCGGGCGCGATCGCCAACGTCAAGCCGCTCTACGGGGACGCGAACGACCCGTTCCTCGGGTACGACCGCGAGCTGCTGGCGCCGGAGGACCCCGCGGACAAGGAGGCCGTCGCCCATCTGTCCCAGGCGCTCGACGATGTGACCGTCGGGGTGAAGCTCGTCCCCGGTGACGTCCTCATCATCGACAACTTCCGCACCACGCACGCGCGGACGCCGTTCTCGCCCCGCTGGGACGGGAAGGACCGCTGGCTGCACCGCGTCTACATCCGCACCGACCGCAATGGACAGCTCTCCGGCGGCGAGCGCGCGGGCGACACCATCTCGTTCTCGCCGCGCCGCTGAGCCCGGCTCCCCGAGGCCCTGGGCCCCGGCGCCGGAACCGGCTCCCGGTCCTGCCCCCTCACCCGCCGCGCGGGTGAGGGGGCAGGCCCCTTTGTGCCGGGTGCCGTGCGTCCTGCGAGGGTGCCGGGGCGGGGGGGACGGCGGAGGTGCCCGGCGGCCGGGTGCCGTGCGCCGCCCGTGGGTGCTGTACAGCACTCCGTGTGCCGTGCGCCACCCCGTGCATAAATTTGCCACTCTATGGGAAATAATGCAGAGTGCGACGGGTGAGGCCGTCGCCGTGCCCTTTCCGTGACAGGAGACGCTGACATGTCCGACAGCACACCGAAGACGCCCCGGGGATTCGTGGTGCACACGGCGCCGGTGGGCCTGGCCGACGACGGCCGCGACGACTTCACCGTCCTCGCCTCCACCGCCCCGGCCACCGTGAGCGCCGTCTTCACCCGCTCCCGCTTCGCCGGGCCGAGCGTCGTGCTGTGCCGGGAGGCGGTGGCCGACGGGCAGGCGCGCGGTGTGGTGGTGCTGGCCCGCAACGCGAATGTCGCGACCGGCCTGGAGGGCGAGGAGAACGCGCGCGAGGTGCGCGAGGCCGTCGCCCGGGCCCTCGGGCTGCCGGAGGGCGAGATGCTGATCGCCTCCACCGGGGTGATCGGCCGGCAGTACCCGATGGAGAGCATCCGGGAGCACCTCAAGACGCTGGAGTGGCCCGCCGGGGAGGGCGGCTTCGACCGCGCGGCCCGCGCCATCATGACGACCGACACCCGGCCCAAGGAGGTCCGGGTCAGCGTCGGCGGGGCGACCCTCGTGGGCATCGCCAAGGGCGTCGGCATGCTGGAGCCCGACATGGCGACGCTGCTGACCTTCTTCGCCACGGACGCCCGGCTGGACCCGGCCGAGCAGGACCGCCTCTTCCGCCGGGTCATGGACCGCACCTTCAACGCGGTCAGCATCGACACCGACACCTCCACCAGCGACACGGCGGTGCTGTTCGCCAACGGCCTGGCGGGCGAGGTCGACGCCGGGGAGTTCGAGGAGGCGCTGCACACGGCGGCGCTGGCCCTGGTCAAGGACATCGCGAGCGACGGCGAGGGCGCGGCCAA
This sequence comes from Streptomyces clavuligerus, assembly GCF_005519465.1. Lineage (NCBI taxonomy): Bacteria > Bacillati > Actinomycetota > Actinomycetes > Kitasatosporales > Streptomycetaceae > Streptomyces > Streptomyces clavuligerus. Next base: position 1,902,381 of record NZ_CP027858.1, read on the forward strand.
GCTGATCGAGGTCCAGGTCACCGGCGCCCGCGACGACGCCCAGGCCAAGCGGGTCGGCAAGACCGTCGTCAACTCCCCGTTGGTGAAGACCGCCGTGCACGGCTGCGACCCCAACTGGGGCCGGGTCGCCATGGCGATCGGCAAGTGCTCGGACGACACCGACATCGACCAGGAGCGGGTGACGATCCGCTTCGGCGAGGTCGAGGTCTATCCGCCGAAGGCCCGGGGCGACCAGGCCGACGACGCGCTGCGGGCCGCCGTCGCGGAGCATCTGCGGGGCGACGAGGTGGTCATCGGGATCGACCTCGCCATCGCGGACGGGGCCTTCACCGTCTACGGCTGCGACCTCACCGAGGGCTATGTCCGGCTGAACTCGGAGTACACCACCTGATCCCCGGACAGGGAACGGGCCGCCGCCCCGTTCCCTGTCCGCTCCCGTCCCGTGTGGTTATACCGACCGTTCCCCGGCTATGCGCACGGGACGGAGCGGCCCCCGCCGGGCCCCGCCCGGCCGCACGATGAGGGGCGATGCAAGGTGACGAGGGCAGGAGGGACATGGAGACCACTCGGTCGACGACCGCGGACGAGGGCTTCGACGCCGGGGTACGGGGAGTGGTCGCGCCGACCGACGCCCCGGGCGGGACGCTGCGGCTGGTCCGCACGGACGACTTCGACTCGCTCGACCCCGGCAACACGTACTACGCCTACACCTGGAACTTCCTCCGGCTCATCGGCCGGACGCTGGTCACCTTCGACACCGCGCCGGGCAAGGCGGGCCAGCGGCTCGTGCCCGACCTCGCCGAGTCGCTGGGCGAGTCCTCCGAGGACGGCCGGGTCTGGACCTACCGGCTGCGCGAGGGCCTGCGCTACGAGGACGGCACGCCGGTCGTCTCGGCCGACATCAAGCACGCCATCGCCCGCAGCAACTACGGCACCGATGTCCTGGGCGCCGGTCCGACCTACTTCCGCCACCTCCTGGGCACCGAGTACGGCGGCCCCTGGCGGGAGCCGGACGCCGACGGACCGGTGACGCTGGAGACCCCGGACGAGCGGACGCTGGTCTTCCGGCTGCGGGAGCCGTTCGCGGGGATGGATCTGCTGGCGACCATGCCGTCCACCACCCCCGTGCCGCGCGACCGGGACACCGGCGCCGAGTACCGGCTGCGGCCCGTGGCGACCGGCCCGTACCGGATCGTCTCGTACACCCGGGGCGAGCTGGCCGTCCTGGAGCCCAATCCGCACTGGGACCCCGAGACCGACCCGGTGCGCGTCCAGCGCGCCTCCCGGATCGAGGTGCACCTCGGCAAGGACCCGCACGAGGTGGACCGCATGCTGCTGGCGGGCGAGGCCCATGTGGACCTCGCGGGCTTCGGTGTGCAGCCCGCGGCCCAGGAGCGCATCCTCGCCGAGCCGGAGCTGCGCGCGCACGCGGACAACCCGCTGACCGGCTTCACCTGGATCTACTGCCTGTCGAGCCGGATCGCCCCGTTCGACAATGTGCACTGCCGGCGGGCCGTGCAGTTCGCCACCGACAAAGCGGCCATGCAGGAGGCGTACGGCGGCGCGGTGGGCGGCGACATCGCGACCACCCTGCTGCCCCCGACCCTCGACGGCTACAAGCACTTCGACCGCTACCCGGTCGGCCCCGAGGGCACCGGCGACCTGGAGGCCGCCCGCGCCGAGCTGAAGCTGGCCGGGATGCCCGACGGCTTCCGCACCAGGATCGCCGCCCGCAAGGACCGGCTCAAGGAGTACCGGGCCGCCGAGGCGCTGGCCGCCGGGCTCGCCCGGGTCGGCATCGAGGCGGAGGTGCTGGACTTCCCGTCGGGCGACTACTTCGACCGCTACGGCGGCTGCCCGGAGTATCTGCGCGAGCACGGGATCGGGATCATCATGTTCGGCTGGGGCGCCGACTTCCCCGACGGATACGGCTTCCTCCAGCAGATCACCGACGGGCGCGCGATCAAGGAGCGCGGCAACCAGAACATGGGCGAGCTGGACGACCCGGAGATCAACGCGCTGCTGGACGAGGGGGCGCAGTGCGCCGACCCGGCGCGGCGCGCGGAGATCTGGCACCGCATCGACCAGCTCACGATGGACCACGCGGTCATCGTTCCGTATCTGTACCCGCGGTCCCTGCTCTACCGGCACCCGGACACCCGCAACGCCTTCGTCACCGGCTCCTTCGGGATGTACGACTACGTGGCGCTCGGCGCGAAGTGAGCACGGGGTCCGGCCCCGGGACCGTATGTCCCGGGGCCGGACCCCGCCCGTTCCCCGCCCGGTCCGGTCCGGACCCGGTCGCGGCCCGCTCAGCCGGACATCCGGGCCCCGGCCGCGACCCCGCGCCGGATCGGCCAGTGGCCCTGCGCCAGGGGCCGTTCCACGCTGCGGCAGGCGAGAGCGGCCTCGCGGAACTCCGCCTCGTACAGCGCGAGCTGGCGCAGGAACTGCCGGGTCGGGCCGGTCAGGCTGGTCCCCCGCGGGCTGCGCAGCAGCAGCCGGGCGCCGAGGGACTGCTCCAGCCGGTGAATCCGGCGGGTGAGCGCCGACTGGCTGATCGACAGCACCGCCGCGGCCCGGTTGATGCTGCCGTGCCGGGCCACGGCCTGGAGCAGATGGAGATCGTCCACATCCAGTTTGCGGCCCTCGGCCTGGCCGGGCACGGAGCCCTGGTCGGGTCCCGCCCCGAAGCGGCGGGCGTCCGCGCCGGTGCGCTCCGCGTACCACTGCGCCCACCAGGGCTCGTCCAGCAGGTCGCGGTGGTGTTCGGCGAAGCGCCGGAGCTGGACCTCGGCGATCAGCGCGGCCAGCCGTCCCGCCAGCGCCCGGGGCACGATGGTGGGGTCGACGAGCAGACTCGTGGTGCGGCGCGGGCGCTCCGCCAGGGAGCGGCGCACCAGCGAGGGGTCCTGCACCGCCGGGTGGGTGGGCGAGCCGAGACCTATCGCGTCCCCGCGGCGCAGGATGCCCCGGGCAACCGATGCCCCCGTGATGTGGAGCCGGGTGGGCGCGGTGAGCCCGGCCAGCTGGAAGACACGTGTCACCAGGATCTCCGAGCCGGGTCCCGTCTCGGACACCCAGGTCTCGTCCCGCAGATCGGCGAGCGAGACCTCCCGCCGGGCGGCCAGCGGATGGTCCCGGGGCAGGATCACCCACAGCGGGTCGTCCAGCACCTCACAGGTGCGCACGGACCGCTCCAGGCTGTGCCGGGGGGACTGGAGGCTCCAGGTGTAGGCCGCGTCCACCTGGTAGCCCGCCAGTTGGGCGGCGACCTGGTGCGGGGCCTCGTGCCGGACCGACAGCAGCAGGTCCAGCGAGGCCGCCGCGTCCTCCACCACCTCGTCGAGCAGGGGTTCCGTGGAGACCAGCGACAGCACCTCCGGGGCGTCCACGGCCTCGGAGCCATGGCCGAAGATATGCGTCCGCGCGGCCAGGTCGACCTGGTGGAAGAACCGCCGCCCGGCGACGAGGATGCGGGAGCCCGCGGTGGTCAGCCGGGCCGTGTGGCGGCTGCGCAGGGTCAGCGGGAGGCCGACGATCCGGTCCAGCCGGTCGAGTCTGCGCTCCACGGTGCCGTGCCGGACACCCGTCCGCCGGGCCACTTCCATGAGGTCTCCGCAGTGTCCCACCGCGTCCAGTAAAGACAGATCGCATCGGCTGACACCAGCAGACGTCGGTTCTGACCCGAGAGACAATGTCGGTTCCCTTTTCCGTCAAGGACTGTACCGCTGAATTGTCCGAAGTGGCTCTTGAATTGCTTCGGAATCGATCCTAGGCAGCGCCGCTCTTCGGATTCTCCTCGCCGGGAAGCGGAACGCGCCCGGCCGGATGGCGGGCGCGCTCCGGGCGCCGTCCCGGGAACGGGGGACGGGGCACGGCACGGCCGGCCACCCGGTCCGGGCGCGCGGCGTGGACCTGGTCGGCGGACGGGTGTCAGACCTGGTCGGTGGGGCGTATGAAGATCTCGTGGACGGTCGCGTGGTGCGGCGCGGTCACGGCGTAGCGGACCGCCTCCGCGATGTCCTGGGCCTGGAGCTTGCGGATCTGGCTGATCCGCTGCTCGTACATCTCCTTGGTGGCGGTGTGGGTGATGTGGCCGCGCAGCTCCGTGTCGGTGGTGCCCGGCTCGATGACGACGACCCGCACCCCGCGCTCGGTGACCTCCTGGCGCAGCGTCTCGCTGAACGCGTTCACACCGAACTTCGTGGCCTGGTAGACGGCCGCGTTGCGGACGTTCACCCGGCCCGCGATCGAGGACATCTGCACCACGGTGCCCTTGCTGCGCAGCAGATGGGGAAGGGCCGCCCGGGTCATGTACATCAGGCCCAGGAGATTGGTGTCGATCATCCGGGTCCAGTCGGTGGTGTCGGCGTCCTCCACCGGGCCGAGCAGCATGATCCCGGCGTTGTTGACGAGGATGTCGAGGCCGCCCAGCGCCTCGACGGTGGAGGCGACGGCGGCGTCCACCCCCTGCCGGTCGGCGACGTCGAGTTCGAGGACATGGACCTTCGCCCCGGCGGCGGTCAGCTCGTCACCCAGGGCGCGCAGCTTCTCGACCCGGCGCGCGGCGATGGCCACGGCGGCGCCCTCGGCGGCCAGGGCGCGGGCCGTGGCCTCGCCGATGCCCGAGCTCGCGCCCGTGATGAGCGCGACTTTCCCCTGGAGTGCGGATGGCATCATTTCCTCCACATGGTGCTGCGATCGTGGTGAGCGTATGAAGAAGGGGTGAGACCTGCCGTGCCGGGGCGGGTTCCGTACGCCGGACCGTTGCGGTGGGCACGGCCGACCGGGTACGGATGGCCGCAGTTCCCCGGGGAGTTCCCGGGGAATGGTGAATACCGCGGCGCTCTCCGATGGTCTTCGGAGGACACCCGGGGATTCACCGGGAATCAGCGGCCGGAGTTCTCCCCGTCCACGGCAGACGCTATCAGCGTCGCATTCCCCGGTGAATTCCCTTCGGTGGACCGGGTTATGACTGTTTCCGCCGGGTTATGCGCGCCGCCCCGGCGGACCGGCCACCCGCCCGGGGGCTGCGGCAGATTGGGCGCCACGACATGGCGCGAGCAGCGATCGGCGGTGGATGATGAACGAGGCAGCGCCTCAGTCCGACCAGGTGGCACCGGCGTATCCGATGCACCGGGTCTGCCCGGTCGACCCGCCGCCGCAACTGGCCGGGCTGCGGTCCCAGAAGGCCGCGAGCCGGGTGACGCTGTGGGACGGCAGCCAGGTGTGGCTGGTGACCTCGCACGCCGGGGCCCGGGCCGTCCTGGGCGACCGCCGCTTCACCGCGGTGACGAGCGCGCCCGGCTTCCCGATGCTGACCCGCACCTCCCAACTGGTGCGCGCCAACCCGGAGTCGGCGTCGTTCATCCGCATGGACGACCCGCAGCACTCCCGGCTGCGCTCGATGCTCACCCGGGACTTCCTGGCCCGCCGCGCCGAGGCGCTGCGCCCCGCGGTGCGGGAGCTGCTGGACGAGATCCTGGGCGGGCTGGTGAAGGGGGAGCGGCCGGTCGACCTGGTCGCCGGACTGACGATCCCGGTGCCCTCGCGGGTCATCACCCTGCTCTTCGGCGCCGGTGACGACCGCCGGGAGTTCATCGAGGACCGCAGCGCGGTCCTCATCGACCGCGGCTACACCCCGGAGCAGGTCGCCAAGGCCCGGGACGAACTCGACGGCTATCTGCGGGAGCTGGTCGAGGAGCGGATCGAGAACCCGGGCACCGACCTGATCAGCCGGCTCGTCATCGACCAGGTGCGGCCGGGGCATCTGCGGGTCGAGGAGATGGTCCCGATGTGCCGGCTGCTGCTGGTGGCCGGTCACGGCACCACCACCAGCCAGGCGAGCCTGAGCCTGCTCAGCCTGCTCACCGACCCGGAGCTGGCCGGGCGCCTCACCGAGGACCCGGCCCTGCTGCCCAAGGCGGTCGAGGAGCTGCTGCGCTTCCACTCCATCGTGCAGAACGGGCTGGCCCGTGCCGCGGTGGAGGACGTCCAGCTCGACGATGTGCTCATCCGGGCGGGCGAGGGCGTGGTGCTGTCGCTGTCGGCGGGCAACCGGGACGAGACGGTCTTCCCCGACCCGGACCGGGTGGACGTGGACCGCGACGCCCGCCGCCATCTCGCCTTCGGCCACGGCATGCACCAGTGCCTGGGCCAGTGGCTGGCCCGGGTGGAGCTGGAGGAGATCCTCGCCGCGGTGCTGCGCTGGATGCCCGGTGCCCGGCTCGCGGTGCCCTTCGAGGAGCTGGACTTCCGTCATGAGGTGTCCAGTTACGGCCTCGGCGCCCTCCCGGTGACCTGGTGAGCGGCGTGGAGCGGCTGACCGTCGTCCTCGACGCGTCGGCCTGCTGCGCGATGGGGCGCTGCGCGGCCACGGCCCCCGAGATCTTCGACCAGGACCCCGAGACGGGGATCGCCGTCCTGCTCGACGCCACTCCCCCGCCCGAGCTGCACGAGTCGGCCCGGCTCTGTGCCGAGCTGTGCCCGTGCGAGGCCATCACGGTCACCGAGGGCTAGGTCGTGTCGTCAAAATCCCGTCTGCGTCGCGACGCCTTGCACGCACATCTGCCGCGTTGTCGTCAGTCGCCGATGCTCCGCATGGACTCCCTCCTCCGCCTTGCATCTGCACGCACCATGCGCCGCACCGCCCGTCCTCCGGACGGACGACGCTATTTTGACGACACTCCCTTGACAGCCTTGGCGCCGTTCCGCGCGCCTCCCGCACCGTGGCCGAGGGCCGACAAGGAGCGATGATGAAGAAAGCTGATTCCGTCCCGACCCCGGCTGAGGCGGCCCTCGCCGCCCAGACCGCGCTCGCGGCCGACGACTCCCCCATGGGCGACGCGGCCCGCTGGGCGATGGGGCTGCTGACCTCGTCCGGACTGCCCCGGCCGGAGGATGTGGCCGCGCGCTTCATCCCCACCTTCGCGGCGGCGGGGAACTTCGCGGAGACCGTGCGGGAGTGGCGGTCGAAGGGCCCCTTCACGGTCCGGGCCTACCACCCCGTCGCGCACAAGGGCTGGGTCGTGCTGTCGGCCCCGGCCGGGGTGCGGTACATCCTGTCGCTGACGCTGGACTCCAGCGGGCTGATCCGCATCCTCACCCTGAAGCCCGAGACCGTCATACCCGACATGGTCACGTGGAACGATGTCGAGGAGACCCTCCACACCCCGGGTGTGCAGCACTCCGTGTACGCGGTGCGGCTGACGCCCGACGGGCACGAGGTGCTGCACGCGTCGGCGCCGGAGCGGCCGATGCCGACCGGGTCGGCGTACAAGCTCTATCTGATGCGCGCGCTCGTCGCCGAGATCGAGAAGGGGACGGTGGGCTGGGACGAGATCCTCACGCTCACGCCCGAGCTGCGCAGCCTGCCCACGGGCGATATGCAGGACCTCCCCGACGGCACCCGGGTGACCGTGCGGGAGACCGCGCACAAGATGATCGCGCTGAGCGACAACACCGGCGCCGATCTGGTCGCGGACCGGCTGGGCCGGGAGGTCGTGGAGCGCTCCCTGGCAGCCGCGGGCCACCACGACCCGTCCCTGATGCGCCCGTTCCTCACCAGCCACGAGGTCTTCGAGCTGGGCTGGGGCGACCCGGAGCGGCGCGCGGAGTGGGTCCGGCAGGACGAGGCGGGCCGCCGGGAGCTGCTGGAGAAGATGGCCGGGGTGATGACCGTCCGCGGCTCCGACCTGGGCGCGACGGTCCATCAGCTCGGCATCGACTGGCACATGGACGCCTTCGACGTGGTCCGGGTGCTGGAGGGGCTGCTCCAGGACAGCGGACGGGACACCAGCGGCACGGTCGAGGAGATCCTCACCGCCTACCCCGGTCTGCTGATCGACGAGGAGCGCTGGCGCCGGGTCTACTTCAAGGCCGGTTCCAGCCCCGGTGTGATGATGTTCTGCTGGCTGCTCCAGGACCACGCGGGCATCTCGTACGTCCTCGTCCTGCGGCAGTCGGCCGACGAGCAGCGGCTCATCGGCGACGGTCTGTTCCTGCGCGGGATCGGCGCCAAGATCATCGAGGCCGAGGCGAAGCTGCTCAGCTCCGGTGAGCGCCGCGGTGCCGGGACCGCGGCGGCCGGGGACGACCGCGCGAGCGCCGGAGAAGCCGCCCGGCGATGAGCGTCAGAGACCGGCTCCTCGCCTGCTTCGTGGCGGTGCTGTGGGGCCTGAACTTCCTCGCCGTGCGCATCGGCCTCGACTACTACCCTCCGGTGTTCCTCTCCGCGATGCGGTTCGTGGTCGTGGCCGTGCCGGTGATCCTCTTCGTGCCCCGGCCCAAGGTGCCCCTGCGCTGGCTGCTGGTGTACGGACTGGGCTTCGGTGTGATCCAGTTCGGGCTGCTCTTCCTCGCCATCGACATCGGCATGCCCTCGGGGCAGGCGTCCGTGGTGGTGCAGGCGGCGGCCCCGTTCACCATGCTGCTCGGGCTGCTGCTGGGGGAGCGCATCTCCCGGCGGCAGGCGGGCGGCATCGTGCTGGCCGTGGCCGGGATGAGCGCCATCGCGGTGGAACGGGCGCAGGACGCGGCCCTGCTGCCGCTGGTGCTGACCCTGGTGGCGGCGTTCGGCTGGGCGATGGGCAATATCGCGAGCCGGCAGGCCCGCCCGGACCATCCGCTGCGCTTCGCGCTCTGGATGTGTGTGCTGCCGCCGATCCCGCTGCTGGGCCTGTCGGCCGCCCTGGAGGGCCCGACGGCGGGCTGGCGGGCCCTCGGCGACTCGCTCACCTCCGGCGACCTCACCGGTCCGGTGGCGCTGCTGTACACGGCCCTCGCGGGCTCCGTGGTCGGCTCCGGGATCTGGAACACCCTGATGAAACGGTACGAGGCGGGCACCGTGGCGCCGTTCTCGATGCTGGTTCCGGTGGTCGCCGTCGCGGTCGCCACGATCTGGCTGGACGAGCGGCTGACCCTCTGGTCGGCGGTGTCCGGCGCGGCCGTGGTGCTGGGCGTGCTGGTGGGGACGACCCGGTCGCGCGCGGCCCGGGAGGCGGGCCCGCCCCCGGCCGCCGGAAGGCCGCCGAAGGCCCCGGCGGAACGCGGCCGGATGCTGCGGCGGCGCCCACCGGGGCCCGGGGACACGGGTCCCGATCAGTCGGACGGACCGGCCTCGGCGGTCCAGAACACCCAGCGGTCGTAGGGCTCGAAGCCCAGCGCGGCGTTGACGGCGATCATCGGGTGGTTGTCCTCGGCGTTCGCCGTCTCCACGAGCCGCACCTCCGGCTCGTGCCGCAGCACGTACTCCAGATTGGCCAGCTTCAGCAGGGTTCCCAGGGCGTGGCCGCGGTGCTCACGGTGCACCACGGTCATGCCCTGGAGCGCGTACGCGGGGTTCCCGGTGGTCTTGGAGACGCTGGTGTACCCGGCGAGAGCGCCGGTGGCGTCGTGGACGGCGCCGGTGTGGTACGCCCGCCGGCCGCGGCCGACCCGCATGGTCTCGAACTGCCGGGCGTAGCTCGTCCTGACCTCCTGCGCGGCCCTGTCGACGGGCCCGGCGCCGAGCGAGAGTTCCAGCTCGGAGACCGGCACCGCGTACTCGTCGGGGGTGATGGTGCCCCAGGTGACGAGGGAGTACCCGGCGGGGACCGCGGGGACGCCGTCCGCCAGCGGGTCGTGCCGGTCGAGGTCGAGCCACTGGTGGGTGCCCGCCGGGATGTCCGAGCGGTGCGCGCCCATCGCGGCGGCGAAGGCGGCCGGGCCCGGGTCCTGGGCCGGGCCGGAGGGCAGGGACTCGACGACGGTCGCGGTGAGGGTGGTCCGGTCGTGCTTGCGGGCCAGTTCCCGGGCGTGGGCCCAGAGCGCGCGGCCGATGCCGCGGCGGCGCCGCCCGGGGTGGACCAGGAGCTGGTCGACGCGGGCGGTCGGGGCGCCGTCGGGCAGGGCCAGCCGCAGCGCGCCCACCACCCGGCCCCCGCTGCGGACGACCCAGTCGTCGAGGGCGGTCGCGGGCGGGGCGAAGCGCAGCGAGCCGACCATGTCGACATTGCAGGGGGGCGCGGCCCGGGGGCCGGTCTCGGCGGCGAGGGCCATCAGGTCGAGCCACTGGCCGACCGTTTCGTCGTCGTTCGCCGCGAGGGGGACGAACTCCAGTTCGCCGGCGGTGTCGTTCATGCGGGTCCCTTGTGAGTCGGTCGGGTTCGGTGCCGCGGGCCGGGCCCGGCGGGGGACGGGTGCGCCGTCCCCCGCCGGGCCCGGGTGATGGACCTAGTCTTCTTCGGCGAGGCCCATCGCCTGGATGTCGTAGAGGCCGAAGGCCGGGTGGACATAGACGTTGGTGACCCACGGGTTGCGGAAGTGCAGCGTCTTGTCGTGGACGAGGGGCAGCAGCACGGCGTGCTCCATCACCCGGCGCTCCACGGCCCGCCACAGCTCCGCGCGCGCGGCGGGGTCGGTGGTGTGCAGGGTCTCGTCGATCAGCGCGTTGACCTCGGGGTCGTCCAGCTCGGGCAGGTTCCAGTTGCCGCCGTTGCGCTTGATCTGGCGGCCGTCCACGAGCGGGGCGAGGAAGCCGTACTCGGTGGGGAAGTCGGCGCCCCAGTCGGTGACGAGGAGTCCGAGCCCGTGCTCCCGGACGGTCTCGGGGTGCCCGGCGCCGAGGCTGAAGTAGGTGGCGACGTCGAGTTCCTTGACGGTCAGCTCGATGCCGACCCGGGCGAGCGACTCCACGACCGCGTCGGCGACCAGCCGGAACTTGCCCCGCTGGGTGCCGATCACCGCCCGGAAGCCGTCCGGGAGGCCCGCCGCCGCCAGCTCGGCCCGCGCCGCGTCCAGGTCGCCGCGGAGGTCCGGCCCCGTGGGGTACAGATCCAGGTCCTGGTGGGCGGGGAGGGTGGGCGGGAAGAGCGCCGTGGTCAGGTCGCCGCCGTTGACCGGGCCGCCGCGGGCGTCCTGGAGCAGGATCTTGTCCGCCGCGTACTGCACCGCGCGGCGTACGTGCACATTGTCGAACGGGGGGATGTGCGGCTGCATCGCAACGAAGTGGAGGAAGCTCGTCCGGGGGTTGTCCGTGTGCGAGCGCAGCACCTCGTCCGCGGTGGCCCGGCGCTGGGCCGCGTGCTGGAGCCCCCGGCCCTCCAGGTTGATGTCGAACTCCCCGGCGATCAGCCGGGCGTCCAGGACATCGACGTCCAGACCGATGGTCAGCTCCACCCGGTCCGGCAGCGCGGGCCTGATCGGGTCCGTCGCCCGGTCCCAGTGCGGATTGCGCTCCAGGTGGAGCAGGGTGTCCGGCTCATGGCGGGCGACCCGGTAGGGGCCCGACGAGCGCGGGTCGCGGCCGTAGTCGGCGCCGGTGTCCGAGCGCCGGGGCACGGGCGCCGCGCAGGGCTGGGCCATCAGATGGTCGAAGTCGGAGAACGGCCGGGTCAGCCGGAAGACGATCGTGTGCTCGTCGGGGGTGAGGACCGACCGCAGCGGCTCGTCCGTCCGGTACGGACCGGGGTAGGGCCGCTCGGGGTCGTCCAGCAGCGGGATGAGATAGGTGGGGCCGCCGGGCAGCACGTCCTGCGCGAACACCCGCTGCACGGCGTGGCGCACATCGTCCGACGTGATCGGGGTGCCGTCGTCGTAGCGCAGCCCCCGGCGCAGCCGGTAGGTCCAGGTCCGGCCGCCGTCGCTGACCTCGCCGGGGCCCTCGGCCAGGTCCGGGGCCGGGACCAGTCCGGCGGGGCCGGGGTCGGTCGGATAGGCCATGAGCGTACGGTTCAGCAGCCGCTGGAGCAGCCACACCCAGACGTAGTAGGTGCGGGCCGGGTCGAGGGAGTCGACGTCGGCCGAGGAGACGAGCCGCAGGGTCCCGCCGCGCCGCCGCGAGGGGTTCACCAGCGCCCCCACCCCGGCGTCCCAGCCGGCTCCGGCGGTCGTCGGGGCCGGTCGTCGCGCGGCGGTGGTCATGGTGCGGTCCTCTTCTGATCGGTGTCGGTGGTGCCGGTCTCCCCGGTGCGCGGCAGGCGCAGCAGGAACGAGTGCTCCTGGCTGGCCAGACAGCCGCGGGCCAGCTTCGCCTCGACGCTGCCGATCCCGGCGTGCAGCACGGTCACGCCCTCGCGGGCGGCGGCCTCCAGCACCCGGTAGTACAGGACGTCGTAGTAGAGCGGCAGCCTGCCCTGGGCCTCGTAGTCGAATCCGGCGCGGTGGCCGAACCACTCCTCGCGGCCCCGGGCCCGGGAGCGCAGCACCATGCCGAAGCCGATGATCACCCCGTCCTTGCGGGCCACGGAGACCATCACGTCGTCGCCCATGACCTGGGCGATCCAGCTCAGCAGCCCCGCGGAGTGCTCGGGGCTCGCCGGGTTGCCGTACTTGCGCAGCAGATTGCAGTCGAGTTCGCCGAGCCGGGGCACGATCTCCTGGGTCAGCGGCTCGATCCGCACCTCGATGCCCGCCGCGTCCAGCGCCCGGCGCTCCAGCCGGACCCGGCGGCGGCGGTGCTTGGTCATGTCGGCCAGGAACTCGTCCCAGCCGCCGGGCGGGATGTCGAGCCAGGCGTAGTGCGCCGAGGGGTGCGAGACATAGCCGCGCGAGCGCAGCAGCCCGATCAGGGCGCCGTCGCGGTCGTCGACGTGCGGGAAGCAGACGGTGGCCGCGCCCCGCTCCTTCGCGAGCCGCTCGGCCTCGGCGACCAGCGCCTCCACGTCGGACGGCAGCGCGTCGGGCGCGGCGAGCGGGCGGGTGCGGCCCAGATGCCGGCCGCCGCACACCAGCGAGGGCAGCAGCGAGGCGGGGTCTCCCCCGGCCGTGTCGGCGAGCCGGGCCTCGGCCTCGGGGTGCTCCCCCTCGCCCTCCAGCGCCCGGGTGAGCATCGCGTCCGGGCGGGCCAGCAGCCAGGGCACGGAGTCGTCGCCCCACGCGGTCACCAGGGCCGCGACGGGACGGCCCGCGCGGCGGCGGACCAGGAAGTCCATCGTGGTGCCGGAGTTGCGCTCCTGCACCGCCAGCCAGCGGGGCGTCTGGAAGAAGTCCTCCGGGCCGACGAGATCCGGCCAGCCGCTGGTGGGGAGGGCGGCGGCGTCGGGCACCGCCACCACGTCCGTCACCGCGTCCGCCGCCGTGTGCGGCAGCGCGTCCGTCACCGGCAGGGTGGCGTCTCCGCTCACGACTCCCCGCCCCGCTCGCCCCGCTCGTCCTCCTCGACGACGAAGTCCAGGTATCCGGCCGCGCGGTCCGCGAGGGCCTGGGCCTCCTCCCGGTCCGCCCCGGCGCAGTAGGTGAAGCCGACGCACGAGGAGTTGTCCATGCGCTGGAGCAGCTTGTCGCCCTTCTCCACGTGCAGCAGCACCTGGACCCCGGGCACCGCGGCCGCGGCCTCGATGCCGTCGACCCGGGTGAGGGTGCCCTTCCGGGTCGGGTAGATCATGCGCACGGCGGCGCCGCCGTTGTGGACGACGGGCTCGATCGGCGGGGCCTCGCCGATCGTCAGCAGCCAGGCGTCGAGGATCGGGCTGCGCCCGGTGACATCGGTGACCAGCATCGTCATACAGCTCGACGGGGTGCGCGGGTTGGCCTCGATGATCCGCCAGCCGGTCTCGGTGCGCCGCACCTCGGTGTGGCAGGGGCCGTGCCGGTAGCCGATCGCCTCCAGGGTGCCCCGGACGGCGGCGTACAGCGCCTCGCGCTCCTCGTCGGAGAGGGGCACCGGGAAGGTGTGCCCGCACTCGATGTACGCGGGGTCGCCGAACAGGTCCTTGGAGGTGACCCCGAAGACATGGGTGTACCCGTCCACGGTCATCGTCTCGACGCTGACCTCGACGCCCTCGACATAGGTCTCCAGGAGGACATCGCCGGAGCGCGGCTGGCCGCGCAGGCTGTGGCGGACGCCGGACAGCTCCTCGTACGCCTCGACCAGCTCCGCCATGGTGTCGACGCGGCGCACCCCGTAGCTGATGGCCTCGGCGGGCGGCTTGGCGATCATGGGGAAGCCGAGCTTCCGTACGGCCTCGTCGAGCTGCTCGCGGCTGCTGACCCGGGCGTGCGGGATGTTGTAGGGGACGTCGCCGAGGGCGAGGCGCAGCCGGTCCTTCTCGTTCGCCGTCTCCACGGCCTCGGGGTCGGGGCCGGGCAGCGACAGCCGCTGGGCCGCCTGCGCGGCGATGACCGTGTGGTAGTCGGAGAACGAGGTGAGCCCGTCGACCAGGCACTGCCCGCTCTCGTCGGTGACGGCCGCGAGCACGGCCGCCAGATCGGTGGTGTCCACGTCGACCACCCGGTCGACGGCCGCCGCGAGGGGGTGGCTGTCCCAGTCGTGCCCGTGGGTGTACCAGGACCGGTCCCCGGTGAGCAGCCAGACCTCAAGGCCGTGCTCACGTGCCTGGTGGAGCCCCAGGACGAAGGGGTGGTTCTGCATGTGCTCGACGATCGCGATGCGCTTGCCCGCGAACTTGGCATAGTCGGCCAGGGGTGTGGTCATCGAACCGCCTCCGTCATGACGCTGTTCAGTCGACTCGACTCGGATACACAGGCTCCAGTTGACCGCGCCGATCACGTTCGGGACACGGTTACGGACGCGGTGTGCATAGGCTGTGAGCGAGGCGCATAGGAAGGCGGCCGGCGGGGCCCGCGCGGGCCGCGCGGCATGCCGGAAAAGCCCGATGGCTCCCGCCCTCGGGGGGTGGGAGCCATCGTCGTCGGAAAGCCGGGCCGCGGGGCCCGGGAACGGGCCGGGGGCCGGGGCCCCGGGGGTCACTTCTCCAGGACGGCCTTCATCACACTGCGGGCGATGGGCGCGCCCAGACCGCCGCCGGAGATGTCCTCACGGGAGATGTCCATCGCGGTCGGGTCGATGAAGACGGCCACCGCCACGGACTGGCCGTCCTTCTCCCCGTAGGAGACGAACCAGCCGTACGGGACCTGCTCGCGCACATCGACACCGCGCTGCGCGGTACCGGTCTTGCCGCCCACCGTGACGCCGTCGATCAGCGCCTTGCGGGCGCTGCCCTCCCTGGCGGTGAACTCCATCATCTCCCGGACCTTGCCCGCGGTCTCCTCGGAGACGGCCTGGCTCATCTCCCGGGGCTCGTTCTTCTCCAGGGTGCTCAGATCGGGGGACTGCACCTCGTCGACGATGTACGGCTGCATCAGCTTGCCGTTGTTGGCGATGGCGGCGGTGACCATGGCCATCTGCAAGGGGGTGCTGGTGAGGCTGCCCTGTCCCATACCGGTCAGCGCGGTGCCCGGCTTGTCCAGTTCCTTGGGGTACAGGCTCTTGACGGCCCGCATGTCGCCGAAGGCGTCCGAGTAGACGTCCTCGTTGAACCCGAACTTCTCGGCGGTGTCGCGCATCTTGTCCACGCCCAGCTTGACCGCGGCGTCGAGGAAGACATTGTTGCAGGAATGCTGCATGGCGGTCTTCAGCGAGACCTTGTCGCAGGCCGCGTTGCCCGCCTCGCTGCCGACCGTGTTGGTCGACTGCGGCAGCGGATACGGGGACACCGCGTCGGTCTTCGCGTCGATGTCGTCGATCACCCCGTGCTCCAGGGCCGCCGCCGCCGTGAGGATCTTGAACGTGGAGCCGGGCGGGAAGGTCTCCCGCAGCGCGCGGTTGGCCAGCGGCTTGCCCTTGTCCTTGTCCAGGTCCCGGAACCGCTTGCTCTCCTTGAGGCTGTTGCCCGCGAAGACACCGGGGTCGTAGGACGGGGTCGAGACCAGGGCGAGCACCTTGCCCGTCTTCGGGTCGAGCGCCACGGCCGAGCCCCGGGCGTCCAGGGCGGTGAGCCCCTTGTACGCGGCCTGCTGCGCCTTGGGGTCGATCGTGGTGATCACATTGCCGCCGCGCCGGTCCTTGCCGGTGACGACGTCGGTGAAGCGCTGGATCGCGAGCCGGTCGTCCTGCCCGCTCAATACGCTGTCGAACGTGTTCTCCAGCAGCGACATGCCCATGGACTGCGAGGCGTACCCGGTGACGGGCGCGTACATGGGGCCGTTCTTGTAGGTGCGCTGGTACTTGAAGTCGGTGCCGTCGACGGCCTTCGACCCGGTGATGGAGGTACCGCCACCCACGATGATGTCGCCGCGCGGGGTCGCGAACTGGTTGATCTGGACCCGGCGGTTGCGCTCGTGCGTGGCCAGTTCCTCGGCGTCCACGTACTGCAGCCAGTTGGCTCTCAGCAGCAGCGCGAGTGTCAGCAGCCCGCAGAAGATGGCTATGTGCCGCAGCGGCCTGTTCATGGAGCACCTCCTCCGGCCGCCGGAACGCTCCCGGCCGGCCGGCCGTCGATCGCGACCGCCTGTTCCGGCGGGAGAACCGGGCGGACAGGGGTCAGAGTGGAAAGCACCATACAAGCACCTTAGTTGAACGGCCCGGGTGCCGAACGGGTCCCCCGGCCCTGCACCGCGGGCGAAAAATACCGGTCCTCCGGGGGGCTCGGCGGGCCGTGCGGAGGCGGAATCGAGAGGACCCCCAGGACAGGATACGAAGCGGCGAATGGCGCGATATCGCGGGTGTCCGGGGAGCGGCCGACGCGGAACGCGGCCCCTCACCTAGGCTCTGTCCCGAGGGCCGCCCCGCCCGGCCCGGGAGGACTCCGGGATTCCCGGGAATCCCGGAGAACCGCCGGAGCCCCGGGCGCATCTTTCCCCGGGGAGCCGGAGGACGGCGGGGGCCGGGGCCGCCGGGAACCGGAAGGGCGGGCCCTGTGGGCTCCGTCACTTCCGTACGCTGGGACGGACGGCCGGACAGCCGGGCGGGAAGCCGGACCGGACGCCGGACCGGACCGGCGGGGGCGCCCGGCCGGGGCACCGAGGGCGACGAGGGCACACAGCAGGGGGCAGCAGATGAGCAATATCCCGGAGACCGGCCGGACTCCGAGGGTCCGGATACGGCTCGTGGTCGTCCAGATACTGGTGGTCTCCCTGCTGCTGACCCTCGGCGGCCGGCTCTGGCACCTCCAGATCCGGGAGGGCGAGCGGTACGCGGAGAAGGCGTCGGGGAACCGGGTCCAGCGGGTCGTCCAGCCCGCCGTGCGCGGCGCCATCCTCGACGCGCGCGGGGCCCCGATCGCGGACAACGAGACCCGGCTGGTCGTCTCCGCCTCCCGGACCGAGCTGCTGAAGGCGCCGGACCGGGGCAGGGCCGTGCTGACCCGGCTCGCCGGGGTCCTCGGCCTGCCCGCGCGGGAGCTGATGGACAAGGTCCGGCTGTGCGACAGCAAGACCCCCCGGCCCTGCTGGAACGGCTCGCCGTACCAGCCCATCCCGCTCACCGACGAGGCCACCGCCCGGCAGGCGCTCCAGATCCGCGAGCGCTCCGAGCAGTTCCCCGGCATCACCGCCGAGCCCACCGCCGTGCGCCGCTACCCCGGCCCCGGCGGCGCCAACACCGCGCAGGTACTCGGCTACCTCTCCCCCGTCACCGACGAGGAACTGCGGGCCGCGCAGACGTCCGACTCCCCCTACCTCCGCTCCGACCAGGTGGGGCGCAGCGGTCTGGAGCGGCAGTACGACGACATCCTGCGCGGCAGGGCGGGCATCACCGAATACGAGGTCGACCATCTCGGCCGGGTCATCGGCCGCTCCGGCGACACCCCCGCGACCCCCGGCGCCAACCTGATCACCAGCATCGACGCCCGGGTGCAGCGGATCGCCGAGTACGAGCTGAACGAGGCCATGAAGGCCGCCCGCAAGGACTGGGACCGCAACACCCGCAGGAACTACGAGGCCGACTCCGGCGCGGTCGTCGTGATGGAGGCGAGGACGGGCCGCATCGTCGCCATGGCGTCCAATCCGTCCTACGACCCCAACGCCTGGGTCGGCGGCATATCCGCCAAGGACTACCGGAAGCTCACCGGTGAGAACTCCAACCACCCGCTGCTGAACCGGGCGATCCAGGGCGTGGCGGCCCCCGGCTCGATCTTCAAGGTCATACCGACGGTGGCCGCCGTCAACGCGGGCTACCCCTTCGACGGGCGGTACGAGTGCTCCAGCTCGTACTCGATCGGCGGCCGGTCCTTCGGGAACTTCGAGTCCAAGGCGTACGGCCCCATCGACCTCGGCCGCGCCCTGGAGGTCTCCTGCGACACCGTGTACTACCGCCTCGCCCACGAGGAGTGGCGCAAGGACGGCGGCCTCACCCCGAAGAAGGGCGCGAAGGACTGGTTCTACAGGACCGCCCACCAGTTCGGCCTCGGGAAGACGACCGGCGTCGACCTGCCGAACGAGGTCACCGGCCGGGTCCCCGACCACCGGTGGAAGCAGGAGTACTGGGAGGCGAACAAGGACTCCTGGTGCGAGCACGGCAAGCGCGACGGCACCATGCTGGAGCAGTTCTCCTGGGAGAACTGCCGCCAGGGCAACCAGGTCCGCGCCGGTGACTCCGTGAACTACTCCATCGGCCAGGGCGACACCCTCACCACCCCCATCCAGATGGCGACGATCTACGCGGCCCTCGCCAACGGCGGCACCCTCTACACGCCGAGCGTGGGCAAGGCGGTCGTCAGCGCCGACGGCCGGAAGATCCGGGAGATCGAGCCGAAGGCGCACGGGAAGCTGCCCATGGACCGGGTGACCCGCGACAAGATGGACCAGGCCCTGGCCGGGGTCGCGACCGCCCGGGGCACGGCGGGCTGGCGGTTCGTCGGCTGGCCGCAGGAGCAGATCCCGATCCGGGCCAAGACGAGCACCGCCGAGGTCTTCGGCAAGCAGACCACCTCGTGGTTCGCCACCTACACCGACGACTACGCGGTCGTTCTGACGATCTCCCAGGGCGGTACGGGCTCCGGCGGCTCCGCCCCCGCCGTCCGCAAGATCTACAACGCGCTGTACGGCGTCGCGGAGGACGGCACCATCGACCGTTCCCGGGCGCTGCTCCCCACCCCGCAGCGGAAGCTGCCCGCGATCCGGCCCGACGGCTCCATCGACGCGCCGAGGATCCGGGCGTACCGGCCCGGGGCCGAGGGGCCCGCGGAGCGGCCCCTGCGGCGCGAGCCCTGAGAGCCGGGGCGGACGCGCCGATCCGGCACACGGTCCGGGCCCGGGGTCTGGGATCCGGGCTCAGGTCCGGGGTCTGAGGTCCGGGCCTCGCGGGGCCCGGCCGGGGTGAACCGGCCGGGCCCCCGGTCCGTGGGTGCGGGCAAGGAGTCCGCGCTACCGGCGGAGCACCCGCGCGCGGGCGGCGAAGGAGGCTCGATGCAGACGGTCCCCGACTACCCCGGCCACACCTTCGCCGGGAGCCCCGTCCCGCTGCCCCGGGAACCCGTGGCCCGGGTGCGGCTGCCCAGCGGCGACACCGTCTGGCTGGTCACCGGGTACGAGGAGGTGCGCACCGCGCTGACCCATCCGCTGCTCTCCCGGCAGGTGGGCGCGGACGATCCGCAGGTGGGCTCGGCGGGGGTGATCGGCGGCGCCCGGGGCGGCGTACGGACCCTCCAGAGCGACGGGGCCGCGCACGGCGCGGTACGGCGGCTGGCGGCCCGGCCGTTCACCCCGCGCAGGGTCGCCCGGCTGCGGGAGCGCATCCAGGGGATCACCGACGGCCTCCTCGACACCATGGAGCGGTCCGGCTCCCCGGCGGACCTCGTCTCCTCGTTCGCGTATCCGCTGCCGATCACGGTGATCTGCGAGCTGTTCGCCGTGCCGGAGGGGGACCGGGCCCGCTTCGGCGTCTGGTCGGACCGGATCGTCACCCTGCTCGGCATCAGCGAGCAGGAGGTGGCCGACGCCCGGGACGCCCTCCAGGGCTATCTGCACGAGCTGGTGACCGCCCGGCGGGCCGAACCCGGCGACGATGTCGTCAGCGGCTGGCTGACGGCCGACGAGAACGGCGACCGGCTCACCGACGACGAGGTGGTCCGGCTCTCCCAGACGGTGATCATCGGCGGCTACGAGACGACCGTGAACTCCATCAGCGCCGGTATGTGGCGGCTCTTCCAGCACCCGGAGCAGCTCGCGGCGGTGCGCGCGGACCCCGGGCTGCTGCGCGGCACCGTCGAGGAGATCCTCCGGTATCAGCCGCAGGGGCTCTTCTTCCTGATCATGGTGGCCCGGGGCGATCTGGAGCTGGGCGGGGTGACCATCCGGGAGGGGGACGGGGTCATGCCGCTGCCCAACGCCGCCAACCGGGACGCCGCCCGCTTCGCCGACCCGGCCCGCTTCGACATCCACCGGCCGCCCGGCGGACATGTCGCCTTCGGCCATGGGGCGCACGCCTGTCTGGGCTCCGCGCTGGCCCGCATCGAGCTGGAGGTGGCGCTCGGGACGCTGCTCGGCCGCTTCCCGGGGCTGCGGCCCGCCGTCGCCGACCTGGACGAGCTGGCCTGGCGCGGCGACCGGCTGGTGTGCGGGCTGAGGGAGCTCCCGGTGCGCTGGTGAGCCCCGGGCCGCGGAAACCGGCCCGGTGACGACCGCGACGGTCGGCAGAACGGCAAGAACAGCGAGGACGGCGAGGGCAGCGAGAACAGCAAGGGCGGCGGGAACGGCGGGAAGGGAGGCGCGCGGGAACGGTCACGGGCACGGACTCCGCTGAGCGCGGCACACTCCGCTCCCCGGTCTCCGGCGGGCGCACGGTGAATTGTTTTGGGCTGCCCGCATTCCGCTTTTCCTCGGATGCTTTCCGGAACGCCGTACCGCGCGGCCGAATGCGCCGAAGGCGCTTGTCGGCACCACCGGACGGGCCCGGTTCCGCCTTTCCCGCCGCACCCGGACCCCGGGTGCGCCGGAGCGAACGGCCGCGCCCCGGGCGCGCGCTCACTCCCACGCGCCTCCAGTGCGCCACAACCGAAACCCCCTCCGCCTCCAGCGATGGTCCAGGGGGCTGCGGCAGACTGGGGTGAGCGTCCGCGAGCAGGCCGCCCATGAGTGTGCGGCCCGTCCCCTGCGGGGCTCCGCTCCATGGCACTTGGAATTCGATACGAAAGCACTGTGAGTTCCCTGTGAAAGCCCTTGCGGGGCGGTAGAGCTGTTACGTTCTGCCGCGACCGGACCGACAATTACCCATGTCAGGTCGAGGGAAACAGGGGGCGCTGTGACCAGCTCAAAGAATGGCGAAAATGCATTTCGCATTCACCGGTGCAGCAGTCGTACGACGCATGAATCCATGACGCAGCCGCTTCTCTCCGCATCCGTCCCTGTGGTGTGGGGCGGCGAGGCTGAAGGGAAACGGCCGTGATTGCCCTGCGCGAGAGAACCCCGGACACCGCCGGTGCCGCCGCCCTCGACCGGCCGCACGGCTGTGGCCACCCGGTCCGGGCGGAGAGCTGCCACGAGACCCTGCGGGAGGTCCACGCCATCTACGGAAAGATGCTGCTGTCACTGGTGCTGCGGTTCACCGGAGGGGACCGCCACTGGGCCGAGGACGTGGTGCAGGAGACGTTCCTCCGCGCCTGGCGCCACGTCCACCAGCTCCGCCAGGAGGGCGAGACCCGCAATCTGCTGCCGTGGCTCGCGACCGTGGCCCGCCGGATCGTCATCAACGACCGCAGGCGCCGGGCCTGCCGGCCCAAGGAGGTCGAGGTCACGGAGGGCGACCCCGGCTTCTTCACGGTCCCCGACGGCACCAGTCAGATCCTGTCGCGGATCGTCGTCCTGGACGCCATGGCCAAGCTCACCAGCGCCCACCGGCGGGTGATCACCGAGGTGTACCTCTACCGGCGCACCATCAACGAGGTCGCCCTCAGCACCGGTGTACCGCCCGGAACGGTCAAGTCCCGGCTCCACTACGGGCTGCGGATCATGCGGGCGGAGCTGGAGAAGCGGGGCGTGACCGCCTAGGCCGTCCCCGTCCCCGCCCGCGCGGGCGCCACCGCCGTGGCCCGGGTCCCCGGCGGCCCCTGTTCCGCCCCCGGCTCCGGGGCCTCGCCCCCGGCGCTCCCCGTGCCCCCGGCGGTCCCGGCGGGCTCGGCGGGCTCGGCGGTGTCAGCGGTGCCGGTGGTGTCGGTGGTCTCGTACGGCAGCCGCACCACGAAGGCCGTGCGGCCGGGCGCGCTGCTGACGTCGACGGTGCCGTCGTGCGCGAGCACCAGGGCCCGGACGATGGCGAGCCCGAGACCACTGCTTCCGGCGACCCGGGAGCGGGAGGACTCCCCCTTGGCGAAGCGCTCGAAGACCTGCGGCAGCAGCTCCGGCGGGATGCCGGGGCCGTCGTCGCGGACGGTGATGACCACCGCGTCCCCGCCCGCGCGCTCCCCCCGTCCCACGGGCTCCCCGCCCGGCCCGTGCGCCGGGTGTCCCCCTCGTTCCTCGTGGACGGAGACGGTGACGGTGGTTCCGGCCGGGGTGTGCGCGCGGGCGTTGGCGAGGAGGTTGACGAGGATCTGGAGCAGCCGGTCCGGGTCCGCCTCCACCCGCACGGGCTCATCGGGGAGTTCGAGCCGCCAGCGGTGCTCGGGACCCACCGCCCTGGCGTCGCTGACGGCGTCGATGACGAGCGCCGACAGCTCCACGGGCGCGGGTGCCAGCGGACGGCCGGAGTCCAGCCGGGCGAGCAGCAGCAGATCCTCGACCAGGGAGGTCATCCGGTCGGCCTCGGACTCCACACGGCGCAGCGCGTGCGCGGTGCGCGGCGGGGGCCGTTCGCCGCTCCGGCGGGTCAGCTCCGCGTACCCCCGGATGGAGGCGAGCGGTGTCCGCAGCTCATGGCTGGCGTCGGCGACGAACTGCCGCACCCGTGTCTCGCTGGCGTGCCGGGCCGACAGCGCGGCCCCGACATGGTCGAGCAGCCGGTTCAGCGCGGCCCCGACCTGGCCGGCCTCGGTCCCGGGGCGGGTGTCGCCCTCCGGTACCCGTTCCAACTCGGCCACCTCGCCCTTGTGCAGGGTCTGTTCGGAGACCCGGGTGGCGGTCTGGGCGATCCTCCGCAGCGGCCGGAGGGTCAGTGAGACGGCCGCCGCGGCGGCGAGGCCGACGAGGACGATCCCGCCGACCGAGACCCCGGCGTGGACGGTGAGGAACCGGCTCACCGTGTTCTCGACCTCGCCCATCGGCAGCCCGGTGATCATCACCTCGCCCCCGTGGGCGCGGTGGGCGATCAGCCGGTAGTCGCCCAGCCCGGGGACGGTACGGGTGCGGGGCCCGCGGTCCGGGGGCATGTCCGCGACGGCGGCGGACTGCTCGCCGGTCAGCGGTCGCAGCCCTTCCCTGGCGCGGTCGAGGACGGCGCCGTCGATGACCTCACCGTCGCGCGTCTCGACCCCGACGGTACCGAAGAGGGTGCCCGCGCTCCGGATGAAGCCGAGTCCGTCCCGTCCGGAGCCGCCGGCCGGGCACCGGGTCGGGTCCGTGCCCCGGTGGCGCTGCCGCCGCTCGTCCTCCGCCCGCAGCACGACGGCGAGCTTGTTCACCCGGTCGTCGAGTTCGGCGTGGAGGGACGCCTCGACCACGAGCCCGGTGATCAGCGGGATCGCGGTGAGCACCAGCGTCAGCAGGACGACGGTGAGGGCGACGAGCCGGGTGCGCAGCGACCACCCGGCCCACCTCCGTCTCATGTCCCCTCCGCGGGCATCAGCAGATAGCCCGCGCCGCGCCGGGTGTGGATCATCGGGGCG
Source organism: Streptomyces clavuligerus (assembly GCF_005519465.1). Lineage (NCBI taxonomy): Bacteria > Bacillati > Actinomycetota > Actinomycetes > Kitasatosporales > Streptomycetaceae > Streptomyces > Streptomyces clavuligerus. The sequence continues at coordinate 1,925,861 of NZ_CP027858.1, forward strand.
CGGCCCGCGTCGATCTTGCGGCGGAGATAGGAGATATAGATCTCGACGACGTTGGCCTGGCCGCCGAAGTCGTACGACCAGACCCGGTCGAGGATCTGCGCCTTGCTCAGGACGCGGCGCGGGCTGCGCATCAGGCAGCGCAGCAGCTCGAACTCGGTTGCCGTCAGACGGATGGCCTGGCCGCCCCTGCTGACCTCGTGACTCTCCTCGTCGAGAGTGAGGTCCCCGACGACGAGCACGGTGTCGGGGCGGGCCGACACAGCTCCGGAGCGGCGCAGCAGTCCGCGCAGCCGGACGACGACCTCCTCCAGGGAGAAGGGTTTGGTGACGTAGTCGTCGCCGCCCGCGGTGAGTCCGGCGATACGGTCCTCGACGGCGTCCCGCGCGGTGAGGAAGAGGACGGGCACCTCGGGCCGTTCGCGCCGCAGCCGGGCGAGGACCGTCAGTCCGTCCATGTCGGGGAGCATGACGTCGAGCACCACCGCGTCCGGCCGGAACTCCCGCGCGGTGCGGACGGCGGTGCTCCCGTCCCCCGCGGAGCGCACCTCCCAGCCCTCGTATCTCAGGGCCATCGAGAGCAGTTCGGCCAGCGGGGCCTCGTCGTCCACCACGAGCAGCCGCAGCGGGGTGCCGTCCGGCCGGGAGAGTCCGGCCGGGGCGGGGGCGCCGACGCGCGTGCCCGGGTCCCGCCGGGGGGAGGGGGAGACGGCGGGTGGTCCATGCGGGGTCTCGGGGGCCATCCGGGTCATCAAACCATCGTGTCCTGTCTCCTTGTAGGCACCGGCGCCGCTTCCCGGCCGACGTGGCGTCAATTGATCGGTCGGCCGTCACGGGCGGAGCGCGCGGGCCGGAGCGGGGGCGGGAACGGGCGGGTCAGACGCGGATCGGGGTGGTCACATAGCTCTTCCCGGCCTCGTTCTCCACGACGACGGCGGCCACGTCCTCGCGCGCGACGGCGGCGGACCCGTCGAGATTCGCGCCCTTCTCGGCGCTGCCGACCCGCCAGCCTCCGGCCACCCGCCGCTCGCCGTCCTTCGTCACGACGATCAGTCGGCACAGCTCTCCGGCGGGGACGCCGGTGACGGCGACGTTCACCCGGACCCACTGGTGGGCGGGGGTCATCCGGACCGCCATATGGGCCCCGGTGCCGGTGTCGCGCGCCGAGGCGAGGACGACGCCGGGCGGGGGCGCGGGCGGGGTGGGTGTCACGGTCACCGTGGGGACCGCGACGGGCGGGGCCCCGTCGCCGCCCGCCGTCGTGCGGCCGATCGCCACGCCCGCGCCCAGGACGGCCGCGGCGGCCACCACGGCGACGGCGGCGAGGGCGGAGCGCCGCCGCCACTCGGCTCCGCGCCGCTCCTGGCGCGCCTGGCGCAGGGTGCGCTGGAGCATCAGATCGCCGCCCTGGGGCGGGCCGTCGAGGAAGATCTCGGGCGGCACCTCGCCGAGGGACGTCTCCAGCTCCCGCAGGGCCCTGGTCTCCTCACGGCACCGGGTGCAGCCCGCCAGATGGTCCTCGACGGCGCGGGACTCGTCCGTGTCGAGTACGCCGAGCACATAGGCGCCGAGCAGTCCGCCGTCGTGCCGCTGGGTGCTCATGCCACCGCTCCCTTCACCACGGTCAGCCTCGCTGTCCTGGGTTTCTCCGTGTACAGCTCTCTGAGGGCCTTCAGGGCGTAGTGCGAACGGGACTTGACCGTACCCGCGGGGATGCCGAGCGCCTGTGCCGCCTCCGCGACCGTGCGCCCCTGGAAGTAGATCTCCTTCAGGACCTCCCGGTGGTCGGGCGAGAGCTGGTCCAGCGCCTCCATCACGACCATCGAGTCGACGACCGCCTCGGCGTGGTCCTGCTCCACCGGGCCGTTGGAGGGGGACTCCGCGACCTCGGTGGGGCGGGCCGCCCTGGCCCGGTAGCGGTCGGTGACGATGTTGCGGGCCACGGTGAGGAGCCAGCCCCGGACCGAGCCCTTCCCGTTGACCAGGGACTCGGGGTGGCGCCAGGCCCGGATCAGGGTCTCCTGGACGATGTCCTCGGCGGCGCCGAGGTCACCGGTGAGCCGTTGCGCGTAGCCGAGCAGGGCTCGTCCGTGCTCCTCGTACAGGGCGCGGATCAGTACGTCGTCGCTGGTCTTCTGCCGAGAGCGGGACCACAGTGCCGCCATCCACTCACTCCGTCCTGTGCAGGTCCGACGCGCTGAACACGGGCCCGGGGCGGGGTTGGTTCAATGGGGCGGCTGCGGGGGAGGCCGGGGCCGGGAACGGCGGCCAAAAGGCGGGGACTGGCCGGTTGGCGTCCCTCCCGACGGCCCCGGAATTCCGGCGCACAGGCGGGCCGACTGCCGGAAGTGCGCTACGGATAAGCATTCCGGAAAACCTTTTCCGGACGACCGGGACACTCTTCGCCGAACCTCTGGAAGGACATCCGCCCCGGCCTCGTCCGACCGTTCTCGGGTGATCGTTCACAAAAAGCGCGCCGGAACGCTCGGACGGTCGGCGGGATTGCCGGGGAATTCGATGGCGCGGACGGGGGAACGGCGATCGGGCCGCCTTTCTTCCGGCGCGGCCGCCGGGCGCGAACCGGACTGTTCCTTATACCGCCCAATCGGCGTGGCGCGGACCGCCGGGAGGCGGGGCGATCGCCGTCCGCACAGGTCGCGCCGATGCCGCCGGACTCCGTTCGGTGGCCAGGGCATTGGTGGATACACGGCCCGCGTGGCCATGGGCGCGGTGAGCGCTTCCGGCCGTACCGGGGACGGTCACCGCGGCATCCTTTTTGTCATGCTCATTTCTCTTGCATCCACTGCCCCGCACGGAGGAAACCGTGGTGGAACCGGGCCCCGGGCCGATCGGCGGGACGCCGTGGAATACCCCGGAAGGCGATGTGACGAGGGATGTGCGCCAGCGCGCTCCGGCCGGTCGAACATATCGCGAAGACCCCTCCCACGACCAGACGGAGACACAAGGTCATCGGAGCGGGAGCGGACTTCGACAACACCGCTCCGCGTCGACCGAGTTGCTTCTCCGCGGTCCCGGAATCCCGGCCGCGCCGGACATCTCCGCTATCAACCCGTTGAACCAACCACGCTTGTGATCCGTGCGGGGGGCATGACGGGGGGATCTCCCGTCGTTTCGTCAGCCGCACGCAGGAGGGGCCGATGGCCGAGATCGACGTCCCAGGGGATGAGGCGGAGCGTATGCATATGCTCCTGGGAAGGATGCTGGATCTCAGGGACACCAAGGCACCGGGATGTGAAGCAGCGACCGCCGGATCACGATGGGCGCGTTTAGGTCCCGCAATCGACCGGAAAACGCGGGAGGGCCGCTCCCACATCACCTGCAATGGCAGTGGAATCACATGTTCCGGAGGTGCAGGAACCACCGGAACCGGCGGCGGGAGCCGTACCGGTTCCTCCCCGCGCCGGGAGCGGGAGGCCCGGGAACACCCCGGGGCGGGCACGGGGGAAGGGAGCGGAAAGAAGACATGAGCGGGAGCGACACAACCGGCCCGCCCCGGTCCTTCGCGATCGGCATCCCGGACAGCTGGGTGCAGTACGACCTCTCCGGGGACACCCTCACCCCGCTCCGGGCGAGCATGCTGCGGACCGTGCCCGACCCGCACGGACGCGATCAGATCAACGAGGCGTTCCGCAACGCGCGGAGAATCCTGGAGGGCGCACGGCGGCGGGGGGCGCTCTACGCCGCCGGGACCACGAGCCTGTACGAGGACGGCCTGCTGATGGCCGGGGTCATGGTGTTCAGCGTGGCCCCTCCGCCCGGGGAGAACTTCTCGGCGCAGACGCTGGCGAAGCAGTTCAGCGCCGCCGGGAAGCGGGGGCGCGGGGCGGGCACCGCGCGGACCTTCTCCACCCGGACCCTGCCCTCGGTGGGGCAGGTCGGGCGGCTGGTGGGCGTGGAGGAGAGCGAACTCGTCGACGGAGTCGGCTACAAGCTCCTGGTGATGCACACGGTGATCCCGGTGCCGGGCTCGTCCCGCGCCATGGTGGTGACCTGTTTCAGCCCCAACCTCCCGCTGGCCGAGCAGCTCTTCGACGTGTTCGACACCATCACCGCGACCTTCGCGTTCGAGGAACGGACGGCTCGGGGTCCCCAGGCGGCGGGCTGAACCGGGGCCGTCCGGCCGTCCCGTCCCGGACGGCCGGGCGGCGCAGGGCCGGTTCCCCGCGGACGATGTGGGCGCGCAGCCCGCGGGCGATGTGACGGGCGTCCGTCCCCACGCCGTGCAGCGCGGCGGAGAGCAGGGTGTGCTGCCCCTCCACGCCGACGTAGGCGAGGCCGGGGTGGCTGGTCGAGAGGCCGTGGCGCTGCCGGGGGCGGCCGTCGGGGGTCAGCGCGCCGAGCGGGCGCAGATACTCCAGCGCGGGCAGGTACCCCGTGCAGAGCACCACGGTGTCCACCTGCTCACGGGTGCCGTCGGGCCAGATCAGCTCCCTGCCCTCGGCCCCGGAGAACAGCGGCCTGCGATCCGGCCTGCCCTGCTCGACGGCCCGCCGCTGGGCACCGCTGGAGTCGGGGACGGCCCGGAAGAACGACACGGCCGCGGACGGCAGCAGCGGGCCGACGGGTATCCGCCCGATCTGCTCGAACGTCCGCCAGACGTACTCCCGCGGGTCGAAGTCGCGCGGCCGGGTGAACCGGATCGGCCGGCGGCTCGCGATCGAGGTGCGGGCGCCGCCGGAGAGTTCCACGGCGATCTGCACGGCGGAGGTCCCCGAGCCGACCACCACGACCCGCTGTCCGGCGAAGGGTTCGGGTGTGCGGTACTCGCAGGAGTGCAGCACCCTGCCGGTCCAGTCGGCGAGCCCCGGCAGCCCGGGCCGGTGGGGGTTGCCGAAGCAGCCGCTGGCCGCGACGACGACGGCGCCGTGCAGCCGGGTGCCGTCGGCCGTGGTGACGGCATATCCGTCCCGGTCGGCGACGACGGAGACCACCCGGGCGCCGGTACGGATCTCGCAGTCGAGCCGGGAGGCGTACTGCCGCAGATAGGCGACGACCTCGTCCCGGGCCGGGAAGTGGCCGGGGGCACCGGGGAAGGGCATCCCGGGGAGGGAGAAGAAGCGTGCGGGGGTGAAGACGACGAGGCTGTCGTAGTAGTGGGGCCAGGAGCCCACCGGCTCCGGTCCCGCCTCCAGGACGACGGGGCAGAAGCCCTGGTTGCGCAGGGCGAAGGCGGTGCCTAAGCCTGCCTGGCCGCCTCCGATGACGATCGCGGTGTCCATGCCGCTCATGGTGGACTCTCCGCCGCCGCCCTGTCCGCCGCGCCTTCTCCACCGCCGGGGTCGCTGTCTCGTTCCCCACGGGCCGCGACGGACCGGCCGCCACCGCGCCGCCCGCCCCGGCGACCGGCCGGACCGGGCGAACGGCGCCACCGGCCCGACCGGCCGTTCCGCCCGTCACGGGACGGCTCCGCGCCGGGCGGGACGGCGCTGCCGGGGCGGGCCGGACGCCGGGCCGCGAGGCCGCCGGGCCGCAGGACAGCACGGCGCGGGACCGGCACCGGCCCCCACAGGGCCGCTGCGGGGCGGCGCCGGATGGGGCGCGGGCACGACCGGCCGGGCGGCCGTCCACCGCGGCGGACCGGGTCGGCCACGACTCGCGGTCGGCGTCAACGCTCTCCCGCTCCGCCCACCGGGCGCGGCACCGGGCGCCCGGTCCGTCCGGGCGGCCTCGTCCGGACAGGGCACCAGGAGGGTCCTCCTCGGCGGCGAAGCGGTCGAGGAACGTGCGGGGACGCCAAGGAATCCGCGCGGCCGTGCACGACCGCCGGCACCGCACGGCCCGCTCCGGACCGGAGCGCCGACGGGGGCGGGCCAAACGGTGCGCGGGACCGACACAGGCCCTCGTCGCACCGTCACGGGACGGCTCCGCGCCGGGCGGGACGGCTGCCGGGGCGGGCCGGACGCCGGGCCGCGAGGCCGCCGGGCCGCAGGACAGCACGACGCGGGACCGGCACCGGCCCCCACAGAGCCGCTGCGGGGCGGCGCCGGGTCGGGCGCGGGCACGACCGGCCGGGCGGCCGGGGCGGGGCGCTCGTCCACCGCGGCGGACCGGGGTCAGCCACGACTCGCGGTCGGCGTCGGCGCTCTCCCACTCCGCCCGCCGGGCCCGGGGCCGCCGGGCGCGGCACCGGCCGGATCCCCCGCGTCGCGGTCTCAGGCGGAGGCGCGCTTGCGGGGGGCGGACTTCTTCGCGGGGGCCGCCTTCCGGCCCGCCGTCGCCTTCGTGGCCGTGCCCTTCGCCGCGGCGGACTTCCTCGCCGGAGCCGAAGCCTTCTTCGCCGCCTTCGCCGCCACCTCTGTCGGCACCTTCTTCGCCGTCTTCTGCGCCGTCTTCTGCGCCGGGGCGGCGGGCTTCCCCGCCGGAGCCCTACCCGTCGGAGCCTTCCGCGCCGGGGCCCGCTTCCGCGTCTCCAGCCGGGTGACCCCGGCCAGCTCCTCGCCCTCCGCACCCCCGGACCGGGCCTTGCGCGCCGCCTTGACGCTGTTCTCCAGCGCGGCCATGAGATCGATGACCTGGCCGCCCCGCCCCTCGTCGCCCTCCGCCCCGGGCAGGGCGGCCCCGCCATCGGACTTCGCGGCGATCATGGCCTCGACGGCCTCCCGGTAGTCGTCGTGCAGCGAGTCCATGTCGACCTCGCCGAGGGTGTCCATCAGCGCGTCCGCGAGATCCAGTTCCGCGTCACGCACCGTCACCTCGGTCTGCGGGGCCACCCCCTCGGGGCGGCGGATCTCGTCCGGCCAGAGCAGCCCGTGCATGGCGATCACATCGTCCACGACCCGGAGCATCCCCAGCCGTTCCCGCCCCCGCAGCGCGTACTTCGCCAGCGCCACCTTCCGGCTCCGCTTCAGCGCCTCGCGCAGCAGCGTGTACGGCTTGGCCGCCGGGACGCCGTCCGCCGAGAGGTAGTAGGCCGCGTCCATCTGGAGCGGGTCGATCTCCGAAGCCGGGACGAAGGCCACGATCTCGATCGTCTTCGCCGTCGGCAGCGGCAGCCGGGCCAGATCCTCGTCCGTGATCGGGACGATCGAGCCGTCGGCCTCCTCGTACCCCTTGCCGATCTCCGCCGCCGGGACCTCCTTCTCGTCCAGCTCGCAGACCTTCCGGTAGCGAATCCGGCCGCCGTCGGCGGTATGGATCTGCCGGAAGGAGATCGAGTGGCTCTCGGTGGCGTTCACCAGCTTGATCGGGATGCTGACCAGGCCGAAGGAGATCGCCCCGTTCCAAATGGATCGCACCGTGTGACCACCTCGCCCTGGAATGCGGCTTTCATGGAACTCTTATCGTATGACGCCGATCACAGAGGTGGCGGGGCGACGGGTGCCGCTCAGCAATCTCGACAAGGTCATCCACCCCGCCTCCGGGACCACCAAGGGCGAGATCCTGCACTACTACGCCACCGTCGCCGGGGCGATCCTGCCGCATCTGCGGGAGCGGCCCGTCTCCTTCCTCCGCTATCCGGACGGCCCGGCGGGAGCGCTCTTCTTCACCAAGAACCCGCCGCCCGGTACTCCGTCGTGGGTACGGACCGTTCCCGTGCCGCACACGGACGACCCGGGCGCCCGGCAGGTCGTCCTCGACGGGCTCGCCCCGCTGATGTGGGCGGCGAACCTGGTGGTCGAGTTCCACACCCCGCAGTGGACGGCCGCGGAACCCGGCGTCGCCGACCGGCTCGTCCTCGACCTCGACCCCGGCGAGCCCGCCGGGCTCCCCGAGTGCTGCGCGGTGGCCCTGTGGCTGCGGGAGCGGCTGGCGGCCGACGGGCTCGACGCGTACGCGAAGACCTCGGGGGCCAAGGGGCTGCATCTGCTGGTCCCGATCGCGCCCACGCCGTCGGCGGCGGTGTCGGCGTACGCGAAGGGACTCGCCCTCGCGGGCGAGGCCGGACTGCCGGAGCTGGTGCTGCACCGGATGAAACGGGCGCTGCGGCCGGGGAAGGTCTTCGTCGACCACAGCCAGAACGCCGCCGCCAAGACCACGGCCACGCCGTACACGCTCAGGGCACGGGCGCTGCCGACCGTCTCGACCCCCGTGACCTGGGACGAGGTGGAGTCCGCGGCCCGGGGCGGCGAGGGGCTGGTCTTCCTCCCGGACGACATCGCCGGCCGTCTCGCACGGCACGGGGAGCTGCTCGCCCCGCTCACCGACCCGGGCCGGGACCGGCCCCCGCTGCCGTGACCGGCTCCGGCCCGGCGCCGCTGCGTCCGCCGCTCGGAGTGATGCGGCCCCGGCGCGCGGAGGAGCTCCCCGGGCCGGACGGGCTGCCGGGAGGGGTGCAGTACTCGATCAAGCTGGACGGCTTCCGGGCGCTCGCCTTCGTCGGCGACGGCGGGGAGGTCTTCCTCCAGTCGCGCTCGGGGCGGGCACTGGCGCCGGAGTTCCCCGTTCTCGCCCGCCGGCTCGGGGAGGGGCTGCCGCCGGGGCTCGTGCTCGACGGCGAGCTGTGCGCGTACCGGGACGGGCGGATCGGCTTCGCCGAACTGCTCCGTCCACGGGCGGAACGGGAGCGCTCCGGGGTGCCGGTGTACTACATCGCGTTCGACATCCTGGCCGTGCCGGCCGGGTCCGCGCAGGCCGCGGGGGCGGGCCGGGATGTCCGTCCGCTGCCCCTGCGCGAACGCTGGGAACTGCTCGGCGCGGCCCTGCGGGAGACCGGGCCGCCGCTCCAGCGGGTGCTCGCGACGAGGGACGAGGGGACGGCCCGGCTGTGGTTCGACGGGCTGCGGGACAAGGGCGTCGAGGGGATCGTGGCGAAGTCCCTGGACTCCGCGTACCGGGCGGGCCCCACCTGGGCCTGGCAGAAGATCCGCCACACCGACACGGTGGACGGCACCCTGCTGGGCCTCTTCGGCCCCGAACGGCGCCCCCGCGCCCTGCTGGTACGGCTCGCCGACGGGCGGGAGGTCCGGGTGGCGGCGCTGACCGCCGTCCACGCGCGGGACCTCGCGGAGCTGACGGCCCACCGGCTGGGCCGGCTCGCCGACCGCCCCGGCCTGGGCCGCGCCCGGCTGCTCACCGAGCCGCTGCCGGTGGAGCTCCGGGAGGCGCCGGGACGCCATGGGACCGCGCGGTTCGTGCGCGTGCGGACGAACGACTGACCCGGCGGCGGGGGCTCGTCGGGTGCGGGAGACATCGGCGCCCGGTGCGGCGGACCGAGGCCCGAGGCAGCCGCCGATGTCCTCCGCCGTCCTCCGCCGTCAGGTGCGCAGCCAGGTGCGGCGGTCGCGGGCGAGGGCGAACAGGGTCTCGACATCGGCGGGTTTGTGCACCGGGCCGAGGCGGGCCAGTGCGCCGAGGTCCGGCGGTGTCACGATCCGTAACTCCTCGGGGGCGCCCAGGACCTCCAGCCGGGAGGCGCCGACGACGGCGAGGACCGGGCGCACCCCCGTCGCGAGGGCGTGGGAGGCCCGCTCGGCGCGGCGCAGGGTGCGGCGGAGCAGCGGTTCGGGCCCGGCGCGGCCGGTCCGGACGGCCAGACCCGCGATCCGCACCCGGCGGCCGCGGGCGGCGAGGGTGTGCACGGCGAGCACCCCGCCGGGTCCGACGGCGAGATGGTCCACCCGGTCGGCGCCGGGCAGCGGCACCGAGTGGAGAATCCGCCAGCCGGCCCCGTCCAGCAGGTCCAGCGCACCGCCCACGGCCTCCTCGGCCGCGAGCCGGGCGAGCGCGGCGCGGCGCACGCGCGGCCCGGGGGCCCTGCCCGCGCCGGGCCCTCGGTCGAGCGCGCCGTGCAGCGCCTCGCCGGGGCGGTTGGGCGCGAGGTCGTCGTCCGGGTGGAGCGCGAGCCGGGCGAGGTCGGCGGCGGTCGGCACGGGCGGCGGCCCCACCGTCACCCCGCCCGTGATGTAGGGGGCGAGCGCGGCGAGCACCTCCTGTCGAAGACGCTCATGCACCAAACAGATTCGGCCACTGTCGCCACCGCTCCGGGTCCCGGCACCACCGGCCGCGCGGCCGTCGGCCCCGGTGTCCTCGTGGTCGTACCACGCGACATGGCGCCCGTCCGGCAGGCTCACATACAGCCGGAAACCGCTTTCTCCCCGCGCTGGTACGACCCTCAGTCGCGTCATGCCGTCACGCCCCGCTCACAGCCCTGCACACCCGACCATGGGAACAGGCCCGAGGGCTTCCGGGCAATATCCCCGCGATGTCCGGGCGGTGGTGCACACTCTCCCCAAGCGCGCGGTGCCGGCGCATGGTTCCGGGCGTGGAAGGATGCCGCACGATTCTCGGGAGGGGGCGGCGTGTTCGGGGGAATCGACGAGGTCGACTGGGCCGCGCTGGGGCATGCGTACGGACCGGCGGACGACGTTCCTGAGCTGCTGCGCGGGCTGGCCTCCGGCGACCCGGTGGAGCGTGAGGCCGCCCTCGACGGGATGTACGGCGCGGTGCACCACCAGGGGGACGTCTACGACTCCACGCTGGCGTGCATACCGTTCCTGCTGGAGCTGGTGGCCGACCCCGCCGTCCAGGACCGGGGCGGCATCGTCGAGTTGCTGACCAGCATCGGCGGGATCGATCTGGACGGCGACGACGAACTGGACCCGGAGGACGAGGAGTTCGAGTTCGCGGCCAACTACGCGATGGCGGCGTCGGCGGTGACGGCGGGCTCGGACGTCTTCCTGGCGCTGATCGACTCCCCGGACCGGGGGGTGCGGCTCACCGTGCCGCTGGCGCTGGCGACGCTGCACAGCGAGCCGGATCTGGTGCTGCGGCTGCTGCGGGAGCGGCTGGAGGCCGAGCGGGACCCCGAGGTGCGGTTCGCCTGTGTGGAGGCGGCGGGACGGATCGCGCTGCGGCACTCCTGGCTGGCGGCCGAGGTGGTGGACTGGCTGGTGGAGCTGGCCCGGGTGCGGTACGGGGCCGGGGCGGGGACCCCGGCGGAGCCCAGACGCGCGGCCGGTCCGGAGCACGGGGGCGCGGTGGTCCGCCGCCACTCGCTCCGCCGGGACCCGTGGGACGACCCCCCTCACCCGGCCGACCACGGGTCCGACTTCGACACGGAGGTCTGGGGGACCGAGGTCTGGGGCACGGACGGCTTCGGGGTGGACGGCCCGGGGCCGGAGGTCCCCTGGGCGGACGGCTTCGGCAGGCCGGACCCCTGGCCCGCCCCCGGCCGGGTAGAGTTCCCCGGCCCGTGGGACGACCCCGTTCCGCCGGACGGGCCGGTGTTCCCCGGCGGGGCGGTGCCGCCCGACGGGCCCCCGGGCACCCCTCCGGCCGCCCGTCCGACGCTCAACGGACTGCCGTCGCCCCCCGGCCCCCGGGACGGCTCCACCGCCCCCGCAGCCCGCTCCGCACCCGGCTCGTCGCACGATTCAACGCGCGGAGATGACCCGGCGGCGGACCCCGTCCGGGGAACGGACGGGGACCCGCCGGACGGGCTCGCGGAGAGGGACCCGGAGGGGCCGTCGGGAAAAACGGCGGAAAACAGACCCGGGGGCGGGGGGCGGAGCACCGGGTTCCCGGGCACGGAGCCCCCGGAGCCCGCCGGAGGGGAGTGTCCGGACCCCGCGGATCCGCGGCGGCCGCACGACGCCGGGCTGCGCCTCTCCGCCCTCGCCCAGCTCGCCCGGTGCGCCCCGCACGCGCTGCCCGCCGATGTGGTGCCCGGGGTGGTGGGCCTGCTGCGGGAGCTGCGGGCCGAGCCCGCCGGTCCGTACCCGGACGGGCCCCGCGCCGCACCGCCCCCCGGGGCTTCGGGGCCACCGGAGGCACGCCCCGCCGGAGCACGGCCCGTGCCCGCCGGGTCCCCGGCGCCGGAACAGCCCTGGGAGCGCGAGTCCGACGACACCGGTCGGCACGCCCTGTGGACGGGCGATCTGCTGCGCACGCTCCACTCCGGACTCGGCGACCGGGTCGCGGAGCGGACCGCGCTGCTGACGGACCAGTTGTGCAGCCCCGACCCCGGGCAGCGGATCGACGGGGTACGGATGAGCAGCGCGCTGCTGCGGACCCGGCGCGGCGAGTACGCGGAGCTGGTGACGCTGATCGGGGAGCAGCTCGCCGACAAGGAGCCGCGGCTGGCGGACGCGGCGGCCGCGGCGCTCGGTGAGCTGTTCGGCCTGGCCGCCCCGGCGGCGGACGCGCTGGCGGACTTCGTGGCCGCCGACCCGGGCTGCTGGGTGCAGGAGTGGGCGAGCGGCCCGCGGACGCTCGGCGGGGCGGTGGCCGCGCTGGCGCGCACGGGTGACGCGCGGGCGGTGCCGGTGCTGGCCCGGATTCTGGAGCTGCCGCAGGCCCCGCACGACCTCGGCTATGTGCTGGACCATCTGGGCCCGGCGGCGGCCCCGCTGGTCCCGGCCCTGCGCGCCCGGCTGGCGGAGACCGAGCTGGACGACCGGCTCTACGACGCGGCGGGCCCGCTGCTCTACGGGCTGACGGCGCTGCGGGCGGGCGAGGCCCTGCCCGAGGTGCTGCGGGTGCTGCGGGGCGCCCCGGAGTACCGCGGGGAGTGGGTGGTGGAGCTGGTGCTCGGTGCGCTGACGTCGTTCGGGCCCGCCGCCCGGGAGGCCGCGCCGGATCTGCGCGGGCTGCTGGCCCGTTCCGCGCGGACGGGCGGGCACACCGGCGCGTTCGCGGTGAAGGCGGCGGCGGCCTTATGGGCGGTGGAGCGGGAAGCGGGCGCGGTGCTGCCGCTGCTGCGGACGACGCTGGCGTCCGACACCGGGGCGCGGCGGGCCGCCGCCGGGGTGCTGGGCTCGATGGGCCCGGTCGCCCGGGAGGCGGTGCCCGAGCTGCGGCTGGCACTGGACTCCTCGGACCCGGGGACGCGGGTGGACGCGGCGCTCGCGCTCTGGCGCGTGACCGGGGACGCGGAGCCCGGCTGGCCCGCGCTGAGGACGGCGTGGGAGGCGCTCCCGTTCACCCGGGTCCCGACCGCCGAGCGGCTCGCGGAACGGCCGGACCCGGCGGGCGGGCCGGTGGCGGGCCGCACCGAGGGCGCGGAGCGGCTGCTCCGCGCCGAGCTGGGGCGGGTGCGGCGGCACAATGCGATGGACGGCGGCTATGGCGGACATGACATCGTGAGGGACGAGAAGCTGCTGGCCCTGTGCCGGCGCGCACTGACCGGCGGGACCGGCACCACCGGGGAGAGGCCCACACCATGATCATTTTTGGCACCAAGGGGTATCTGCACCAGCTCGCGATCCTGACGCTCGTCTGCGGGTCGTGCGGCAATCCGTCGGCGCACACACTGCGGAAGCGGGTCACGAAGTTCACCCTGTTCTTCGTGCCGCTGTTCCCGGTGTCGACGAAGTACGGGACGCAGTGCACCTTCTGCGCGGCGGAACAGAAGCTCACCGCCGAGCAGGCCGACCAACTGCTCGCCCAGCAGGCGGCGGGCACCCTGGGCCTCCAGGGCGGCACCCCCCTCGACCACCAGCCCCACCCGGGCCAGGCCCCGCGCAACCCGTATCAGCGCTGAGCCCGGCGCTTGCGGGACCACCCGCACGCCCGCCCCGCGCCCACCAGCCCCGACGAAGGGGCGGGCGCGGGGCTCCTCCGCGTTCACGGCCATGCCTCGCTCGTCCGGGTGGACCGGACACGGAAGAACCGTTCGCCCGCCCGATCCCAGCAGTAGACGTACGACCATGGCACCTGGCGACAAGCACCAGAAGAAGGATGTCGAAGCGGCCCTGAAGCGGGCGGAGAAAGCCGGACTCAAGGTGACGCGCAAGCAGAACAGGCACAACTGGGGATTCATCCTCTGCTGCCCCTGTGACGCGGATATCGCGGTGTACTGCACGCCCCGGAGCGCCGGAGACCTGGCCCGGGACATCGATCGATTCACACGGAGGCACACGAACTGTGCGTGACTGGCGATTCACCCTGCACCTCCAGGCCCCTCTGACTCCAGGGCAGTTGGACACCCTGTTCGGCCTGGACAGCTTCAGCGATGGGCGGACCAACCTGGTCAGGGGGCCGGACACGGCCGAATTCTGGTGCACCTTCGAGGCCGAATCCCTGACCGGGGCAATCGCGGACGCGCTGAGCCGTTTCGAGGACTTCCCCGGCGTCCTCGTCCGCAGCGTCGAACTGGACGAGATCGCGCTGGACGAGAACGGCATGGCGACCCCCGCCGTCGTCCCGGCGCCGCCCCCGCTGGAGGCAGACCCGGCGGCCTGACGGCAGCAGACAGCCCCGCTCCCTCCGTTGCCGAGGAGGCGGGGCTGCTGTGTGCGTGCTTACAGGGCCGACTCACGGGCTATCGTCACCAGACCCGCGAACGCGTCGGCGGACACCATCAGCACTGGGCCGTCGGCCTGCTTGCTGTCACGCACCGGGACGACACCCGTCGTGGACGCATACGAGGGTGCCCACTCGACGCACTCACCACCGTTGGAGCTGTACGAAGACTTGAGCCAGTTAAGGGGTTCGGTCGTCACGAGGTTCCCTCTCGAAGCTGTTCGATCATCGCCACGGAAGCTGTCTGGGACAGCGATTCGGCCTGTAGGTGATGGTAGCCCGCCAGCAGGGACAGGGTCCCAGAGCTGTCCCGGTCCACCTGCCCTTGCGCATGTGTCTCGGCGTACGCGACCAACGACCGGTCCTCCAGCGTCAGCAAGTTGACCGGGAGGTCGAACGGTCGGCGCTCGCCGACGGCGAAGGGAACCACCTGGAAAACGGTGTTCGGCAGGTGAGCGAATTCCACCAGCCGCGCCAACTGGGCGTCCATGACTTCGGTCCCGCCGACCGGACGCACAAGGCAGCTCTCATCCAGAACCACGAGCACCATGGGAGGGCGAGGCCGCATCAGCACCGCTTGCCTCCGAGCCAGGAACGACCTGCGCTCGTCCGCCTGCTCCGGTGTGATGGCGCCACGTCGTATGTCACGCTCCGCCAGTGCTTTCGCATAGTCGGTGGTCTGTAGCAGCCCAGGAACGATTCCGATCTGGAACTGACGGATCTCGATCGCCCGCCGCTCGTACGCGACGTACTGATCCAGTCCCTCCAGCAGGGCCGCGTGCCCCAGAGCCTGCCTCTGCCGTTCGAGCCGATCGCCAGTCCCGAACGCTCGGTCGATCCTTGAAGCAAAACGGCGGGTCGGCGGACGCCGACCAGTTTCCACAGCGGAAATGTGCTGGCTAGAGCACCCAGCACGCTCTGCAAGCTCTTCCTGAGTCCAGCCACGTTCGTCTCGCAGGCTGCGCATGACCTGGCCGAACTTCTCACGTGGCGACCTTTCCGGATCAAGCTCCTTGCGGTTCACCATCGAGATCCCATAACTCTCCCTACAAATCCCCTGAGTTGAAGGTGTGTCCGACCCTAGTCCACGCTGGTGCCCCTCGGTAGCGAAATCGCTACGGAGAGGAGCGGTCCGTGCGCACTGCACAGGCCCCACCACACGGAGGTTGACCATGAGTCGGCCGCATGATCGAGGTCCGGAGTTCAACCCGCTCGACTTCGGGCCCTGCGCCTGCCCCCGCCCCGACTGCAAGCTCAAGAGGAAGGCCCCCGCGCTCACCGCCCTGCGCGAGAAAACACCTGCGGACCTTGAGCACCAGGAAGGACCCGATGCGCCGCCGCAGTAGGAAAGTCTCCGCACTGGGAGCCGTTATGATCCTGTCACTGTGGGTCATATCCGTGGGAATGATCGCCTCAGGCGTGGCCCTCGACCTCGAATCACTCCGCCTCCCGGCGTAAGTAGGTAGTCCGCCCATGCCTGCCCACGCGCACCAGGACCGCCCCGGCCATACCGAGCTGGGGCGTGTCCTCATGTCCGGCGGGGCCCTCCCCTCGGACTGGGCCCCTTCCTTCGCGGCCGTGCCCCGCTCGGCCTTCCTCCCCGAGCTGATGTGGCCCTTCGACATCGAAACCGGCACGAGCGTCCCCGTCTCCCGGTCCGACGATCCGGCCACCTGGTACGAGTACGCGGACGCCGACGTTCCCGTGGTCACCCAGTGGGACGACGGACAGCACACCGGCACGGAACCCGGGCAGGTCCCGACCTCTTCGGCGTCCATGCCGAGCGTCGTGTTCCGGATGCTCCGGGACCTGGACGCGCACCCGGGTGACCGAGTGCTGGAGGTCGGCACCGGGACCGGGTGGAACGCCGCCCTGCTCGCCCACCGGACCGGTGCGCAGAACGTCGTCACGATCGAGGTGGACCGCACGGTCGCCGAACGTGCACGGACCACCCTGGAACGGTTCGGAACCGCAGTGCGGGTAATCCACGGCGACGGATACGCGGGTCACCCCGAAGACGCCCCGTACGACCGGATCATCGCCACCGCCGGGGTCCGCCACATCCCCTTCACCTGGGTGGCGCAGACCCGGCCGGGCGGGCTGATCGTCGTCCCCTGGGGAACGCACTACGGGAACGGCGACTGCGTGGCCCGGCTCGCTGTCGCTCCGGACGGGCAGAGCGCGTCAGGCGCCTTCACCGGCCCGGTGGAGTTCATGAAGCTCCGGGCGCAACGGCTCTCCCCCGTCGTCCACGGCGACCATGTGACGGGCGGCCACCGGGACGTGTCCGCCACCGACCTCACGGAGGACGCGTTCCTCGGGGAGCGCTTCAGCCCTCAGCGCTTCGCCGTCGGCCTCCGGGTGCCGCACTGCCACCACGTGATCGCCGAGAAGCGGGACGGCGCGCGCCCCGTCTGGTTCTACGGTCTCACCGACCGCTCCTGGGCGTGCGTGCTGTTCCGCGACGGCGACACCGCACGCGTCTGGCAGTCCGGGCCCCGCCGCATCTGGGACGAGGCCGAAGCCGCGTACCGGTGGTGGGAGAACGAGCGGAAGCCGGAGTACGGGCGCTTCGGGCTCACGGTGACGGGGGCAGGGCAGACCGCCTGGCTGGACACCCCGGACCGGTCCTGGCCCGTCTGACGTCACCGGGCCGCCGCAGGGCGGCCCCGATCGGGTGGACCAGGCGTTCGTGAAGGCAGCGGGGCCGTTGCGTGTGCGGCCCGCTTACAGGCTTGCCCGGCGGACCATGGTCACCAGACCCGCGAACGCGACGGCGGACACCATGAGGACGGGGCCGTCGGTCCGCTTGCTGTCACGCACCGGGACGACACCCGTCTCGGACGCGTACGAAGGAGCCCACTCGACACAGGCGCCGCCGTTGCTGCTGTAGGAGGACTTGAGCCAGCGGAGAGAGTCAGTCATCACCGAGTGCCCTTTCGTCATCGTTTGAGCATGTCAACCGATACCGCCTGTGGAAGAGCCCCGGCCTGAACCCGGTGGTCGACTTGGCTGCCGGGGACGCACATGGCTGTGGTCGCATGACTACCGTAGCCATCAAGCTGGACATCACGGTGCACTGCATAACGCAGACGCTATGAGCCCGGGCGGGAGCGTGCCCGCTTCCCGCACCGGGCGGCCTGGTCCCTGCTGGTGGGGGGTGCAGGGTCGTCCCCGGAAGGGACCGGCGGAGAATCACCCGCGTCCAGACATCGGACGCCCGGTCTGCCGGCCCTGAGGAGTCGAGCCCGGAGGCCCCCACCCCCGCACCCGACGACCGACCCGAGCAAAACAAGCCCGTCCGGCGTTTGAGGACGGACCCCGCACCCCACGCAAGGCTCACGCGCAAGCCGACGAACCCCCACACGACATACCCCCAGCACCACATAAGCCACCTAAAGGTCATAACCCCGAGATCTTGGTACGTTGCCGGACATGAGCGCACCGACGGGCACGGCAGCCGCTCCCCCGTCCGCCACCGGACGGCCCGGACGGCGCGGGGTCGAGCTGACCCTCCTCACCGCCGCCGTCCTGATCTCCGTACTCGGCTATGTGATCACCGGCGTCACCCGCACCGGCTCGGTCCCGGACGACGCCCTGCGCTACGGCGCCGGGCTGGGCGCCCTCGCCCTCCTCGCCCATCTCGCCGTACGGCTCCGCGCCCCCTGCGCCGATCCGCTGCCGCTGCCCATCGCGGTACTGCTCAACGGTCTGGGCCTGGTGCTGATCCACCGGCTGGACCTGGAGCCCCCGGGCGGGAACGCGGCCCCCGCGCAACTGGTGTGGTCCACCCTCGGGGTGGGGCTCTTCATCGCCGTCGTGACGGTGCTGCGCGACCACCGGACCCTCCAGCGGTACGCGTATCTCTCGGTCGCCGCCGCGCTGGTGCTGATGACGGTGCCGATCTTCTTCCCCGCCGTGAACGGGGCCCGGATCTGGATCAGGGCGGGCGGCCTCTCCTTCCAGCCGGGGGAGTTCGCCAAGATCCTGCTGGCGGTCTTCTTCGCGGCGTATCTCGCGGCCAATCACCACACCCTCTCCGTCACCGGCCGCCGACTGCACCGGCGGCTCGGCCGACTGCGGCTGCCCGCCGGTCGGGTACTGGGCCCGGTGGTGACGATCTGGCTGGTCAGTGTGGGTGTCCTCGTTCTCGAACGGGACCTCGGAACCTCTCTGCTCTTTTTCGGCCTCTTCGTGGTGATGCTCTATGTGGCGACGGGGCGCACCGGCTGGATCGCGGTGGGGCTGCTGCTCGCGGCGGCGGGCGCGGTGGCGGCGGGCACCCTGGAGCCGCATGTCCACGGACGCGTCGAGGACTGGCTGAATCCGTTCGCCACCATCGAGGCGGGCCAGGGCCCGGGCCAGGTGGCGCAGTCGCTGTTCGCCTTCGGCGCGGGCGGACTGCTCGGCACCGGGCTCGGACTCGGGCACTCCGCTCTGATCGGCTTCGCCGCCACTTCGGACTTCGTGCTCGCCACGGCGGGCGAGGAACTCGGGCTCGTGGGGCTGACGGCGGTGCTGGTGCTGTACGCGCTGCTCGTCGCGCGGGGGTACGGCTACGCGCTGCGACTGCGGGACCCCTTCGGGCGGCTGCTCGCGGTGGGGCTCTCCGCGATCGTGGCGCTCCAGGTCTTCGTCATCGCGGGCGGGGTCACCGGGCTGATCCCGCTGACGGGCATGGCGATGCCGTTCCTGGCGCAGGGCGGCTCCTCGGTCGTCACCAACTGGATCATCGTGGCGCTGCTGATCCGGCTCAGCGACTCGGCCCGGCGCGCCGGACCGGCGCCGCGACCGGCCGGGGCGGTCCGGCACGGCGGTCCGGCGGCGCTCCCGGGCGGGGCGGTCCGGTGATCCGCTGTGTGCGGCGGTCGGCCGCCTTCAGTCTGCTGCTGCTGGCGGCGCTGCCGGTGCAGGCGGCGCGGGTGCAGCTCGTCGACGCGGGGGAGCTGGACCGCAATCCGGCCAACCGGCGCGGGGCCATCGCCCGTTACGCCGTGCCCCGGGGGGAGATCCTGGCCGGGGGGCGGCCGGTCACCGGCTCCCGGGACACCGGGCAGCAGCTCCGGTTCGAACGGGTCTACCGCGAGGGCCCGCTGTACGCGCCGGTGACGGGGTTCTCCTCGCAGACGTACGGGACCACCATGGTCGAGGACGCCGAGGACGCGATGCTCTCGGGTGCCGATCCGGCGCTGGCGTCGCTGCCGCTGTGGCGCGATCTCAGCCGCAGCCGTCCGGCGGGGGCGGATGTCGCCACGACGGTCGAACCGGCCGTGCAGCGGGCCGCTTTCACGGGGCTCGGCGGCCGACGGGGAGCGGCGGTGGCTGTCGATCCGTCGACCGGCCGGATCCTGGCACTCGTCAGCAGCCCCTCGTACGATCCGGGGGTGCTCTCGGGGACGGGCCGGGCCGCCCGGGAGGCTTGGGCGGAGCTGAACGCGCGGCCGACGCAGCCGATGCTGAACCGGGCGATCCGGCAGACCTATCCGCCCGGCTCCACGTTCAAGATCGTGACGGCCGCCGCCGCGCTGGACGCGGGGGTGGTCACCGACGCGGACGCGCCGACGGGGACGCCCTCCCCCTATGTGCTGCCGGGGACGCGCACCCGGCTGCCGGACGCGTCGCCGGGCTGCGGGGACGCGTCGCTCGCGTACGCGATCCAGTGGTCCTGCAACACGGTGCTGGCGCATCTGGGGACACGGGTCGGCGCAGAGGGGATGCGGCAGGCGGTCACCCGTTTCGGTTTCAACGACCCGGGGCTGCGCGTCCCGTCCCCGGTGGTGCCGTCCAACTTCGACACCGACATGTCGGCGGACCAGCTCGCGCTCTCCTCGATCGGGCAGTTCGACACGACGGCGACCCCGCTCCAGATGGCGCTGGTGGCGGCGGCCGTCGCCAACGGCGGCGAGCTGCGGCGGCCGTATCTGGTGGACCGGATCACCTCCGGGAACGGCACCCGGACGCTCGCCCACGGCCGCCGGTACGCCGCCCGGCGGGCGATGGGTCCGCTGACGGCGCGGCTGCTGCGGGAGCTGATGGTCCGGGTGGTCGAGCAGGGAACGGGCGCGGCGGCGGCCCTCCCGTACGCCACTGTCGGCGGCAAGACGGGGACCGCGCAGCACGGCCTCGGCAACTCCGGCGTCCCGTACGCCTGGTTCATCTCCTGGGCCCAGGCGCACGACAGCGCCCGCCCGGGGGTGGCCGTGGCGGTGGTCGTGGAGGACGCGGAGGCGGTACGGGGCCACATCAGCGGCGGCGGCGACGCGGCGCCGATCGCCCGCGCGATGATGGCGGCGGCCCTCACCGTACCCTCCCCCGACTGAGTCGCACATTTGGCCGATTACCGTATGGCCATGACGACCTACGAACTCGCACAGGTGAACATCGGCCGCCGCAAATACGCCCTCGACGCACCCGAGATGAAGGACTTCACCGACAATCTCTCCCCGGTCAACGCGGTCGCGGAGGGTTTCGACGGCTTTGTCTGGCGGTTCCGGGACGAGACGGCGGACAACGCCACCGAACAGCGGATCTTCGGAGACGATCAGCTCCTGGTCAATATGTCCGTCTGGCGGGACACCGCCGCGCTGACCGCCTTCATGTACCAGGGCACGCACCGCGAACTGCTCTCCCGGCGCTTCGAGTTCTTCGAGCGGGTCCAGGAGGCCATGGCCGCGCTGTGGTGGGTGCCTTCCGGCCATCGCCCCACCATCGCCGACGCCGAGCACCGCCTCACCCTTCTGCGCACCCATGGCCCGACCCCGGACGCGTTCACGCTGCGGACCTCGTTCCCGCCGCCCACCGCCTGACCGGACACCGCCGGACCGCCCACCACCTGACCGGGGCACCGCCGGACACGGCCGGTCGGTCACTCCAGGGGCAGGCCCTCCCGGCGGCTGAGCCAGTCGGCGGGGACGCCCCCGACACCGGTGGCGGCGGCGACGATGCCACCGGTGATGGCGCAGGTGGTGTCCACGTCACCGAAGCCCTCGGCGGTGGACCAGAGCGCGGACTCCAGATCGGCGGGGTGGCGGGCGGCCGTCCAGACGGCGAAGGGGACCGTGTCGTCGGCCCGGACCCGGGTGCCGCTGCCCAGGATCCCGGCGGCCTCGCGGGGGGCGGTGGCGAAGGGCACTCCGGCCGCGCGCCGCAGCCCGTCCCGGACCAGCCCCGCGGGGGTGCGGTCGGCGACGGCGGACACGGACAGCTCCCCCCGTACGGACAGCGCGGCGGCCACCGCCACCGCGACCGCGCCCGCGGCGCCCTCGGGGTGGGCGTGGGTGACCCGCGCGGACAGCTCCGCCTGCCGGGCGGCCGTCCCGAGGTCGGCCGAGAACCAGGCACCCAGCGGGGCCACCCGCATCGACGCGCCGTTGCCGAGGCTGCCGCCGTCGAACAGGCCCGGCGCCAGCTCCCGCCAGCGGGCGGGCTCCTCCAGGAGCTGCGGCAGCAGCTCGCGCATGCCCGCGCCGTAGCCCCGGCCCCGGTCGTCCGCGTAGGCACGGGCGAAGGCGGCGGCCAGCCGGTCCTGGTCCATCTCCCCGTGCCGGTCGAGCACCTGATGGATCACCAGCGCCATCGCGGTGTCGTCCGTCCAGCGCCAGTCGTCCTCCTCGGGCGTACGGCGCTGCCTGATCTCCTCCTGGGCGCGCTCCCGTTCCCGGAAGAGGGGGAACCAGCGCTCCCCGAACGCGTCCCCCAGCGCAAGCCCCTGGAGGCTGCGGCGGGCGGCCTGACGATCGGCATGGGTCACGGTGATGGTCATGCCGTCATCGTTCCCGGAGCGGCGGTGCCGCGTACCCTCACGGCGGTCCGGGCTCCGGGCCTTTTCCGTCCGGTACCGGGGCGGTCCCCGTCCGCCCACCGGCCCGGAGGCCGCCCCTCCGGTCCGCGCGGTGCCCCGCGTGCCCCGGAGGCCGCCCCTCCGGTCCTCCTGGCGCCCCGAAAAACCCACCGGCTCAGGCGGCGGGCTCCTCCTCCCCCGCGCCCTGCCGGATCGCCTCCGCCACCTCCTCGGCCCTTGCCTCCTCCTCCGCCGCGAACCGCTGCCGGTCCAGCTCCTCCGCGATCTCCTCGTCCTGGGACATCAGCAGATCGAGATTGGCGTCGCCCATCTCGAAGACGCCCATGTCGGCATAGGCCCGCTGCAACCGCTCGCCCCAGAGCCCGATGTCCTTGACACAGGGCACGATCCGGCTGAAGAGCAGCTTCCGGAAGATCCGCTGAAACTCCGAGCGCTCCACCAGGTCGTCCGCCTCCGTGCGCGGCACCCCGAAGTTCTCCAGCACCTCGACGGCCTTGAGCCGGTCCCGCATCAGATAGCAGCCCTCGATGACGAACTCCTCGCGCTCCCGCAGCTCCGCGTCGCTCAGCTCCCTGTAGTAGTCGCGCAGCGCCATCCGCCCGAAGGCCACATGGCGGGCCTCGTCCTGCATCACATAGGCGAGGATCTGCTTGGGCAGCGGTTTGTCGGTCAGATCGCGGATCAGCCCGAACGCGGCCAGCGCGAGCCCCTCGATCAGTACCTGCATCCCCAGATAGGGCATGTCCCAGCGGGAGTCGCGCAGGGTGTCCCCGAGCAGGCCCTGGAGATTGTCGTTGATCGGATAGACCATGCCCACCTTGTCCTGGAGGAAGCGGGCGTAGATCTCGGCGTGCCGGGCCTCGTCCATGGTCTGGGTCGCGGAGTAGAACTTCGCGTCGAGGTCGGGCGCGCTCTCCACGATCCGCGCGGCGCACACCATCGCGCCCTGCTCACCGTGGAGGAACTGGCTGAACTGCCAGGAGGCCATGTGCCGGTGGAGGTCGGCCCGCTCCCGGGCGCTCATCTTCGTCCAGTAGGGCGTGTCGTGAACGGCGAGCGCCTCGTCCGGGGTGCCGAGGGGGTCGTAGGGGTCGACCTCCAGCTCCCAGTCGATGCGCTTGGCGCCGTCCCACTGCTTGTCCTTGCCTTTCTGGTAGAGGGCGAGAAGGCTCTCGCGCCCCTCGTCGTACTCCCAGCTCAGGCGGGCCGCGCCCGAGGCGGGGATCTGCCAGTCCAGGGATGCGGGCGGATTCGTGTAGCGGTCGTACGTCGACACCTGTGGGGCTCCTTCGCCTGATGTCCCGGATTTTCAGGGTGACTTGAGCGCTCAGGGGCAGGCTCACACTTGGTAGACGGGTAGTCAACAAGTCGCGCCCAAGGTGTTGACGCACCTGCTGACAGAGAGTCTGATAAGGGGGTTCCCGGGTGCGCCAGCGCCCTTTGAGGAACACGTCCGCACGCCGTCCCGATGTTCACGAGGTGGCCCGTCGATGACGCCCCGGTCCGCACCCGACTTCACCCTGCTGCACGACGCGCTCGGCCCGCTCCGCGACCGCGAGCAGGTCGCCCGGCGCCTGCTCGACGCCTCGCTCCGGCACTCGTACGACCCGGACCGGGACATCGACTGGGACGCGCCCTTCCTGGCGGGCAAGTGGTTCCTGCCGCCGGAGCTGGTCTCCCTCTACGACACCCCGCTGTGGCGGCGGATGTCCGAGGAGCAGCGGATGGAACTCGCCCGGCACGAGTCCGCGTCGCTGGCCTCGCTCGGCATCTGGTTCGAGATCATCCTGATCCAGCTGCTGACCCGCCATATCTACGACAAGCCCCCGACCAGCGACCATGTGCGCTACGCGCTCACCGAGATCGCCGACGAGTGCCGCCACTCGATGATGTTCGCCCGCATGATCACGAAGAACGGCGCCCCCGCGTACCCCGTCCCCCGCGTCCACCACCAGCTCGCCCGGGTGCTGAAGACCGCCTCCACCACCCCCGGCTCCTTCGCCGCGACCCTGCTCGGCGAGGAGATCCTGGACTGGATGCAGCGGCTGACCTTCCCCGACGAGCGCATACAGCCGCTGATCCGCTCGATCACCCGTATCCATGTGGTGGAGGAGTCCCGCCATGTCCGCTACGCCCGCGAGGAATTGCGCCGCCAGATGGTGACCGCGCCGCGTTGGCAGCGCCGGCTCACCCGGCTGAGCTGCGGCGAGGCGGCCCGGGTCTTCTCCGTGTGCTTCGTCAACCCGGCGGTCTACGAGCAGGTCGGGCTCGACCGGCGCTCCGCCGTCGCACAGGTCAGGGCCAGCGGCCACCGGCGCGAGGTGATGCGGACGGGCGCGAAACGGCTCACCGACTTCCTCGACGACATCGGCGTCCTGCGCGGGCCCGGCCGCAGACTGTGGCGCAGTTCCGGCCTGCTCGCGTGAGAGCGGCGGCCGGGCGGCGCGGACCGACGGCGATCCCCGCCGTGCGTCAGCCGGTCCCCCGCCCGGCACGGCGGGCTACTCTGCGGTCATGACCGCCCCGCCCTCAGCCTCGCCCGCCTATCGGCGCATGAGCGTCGAGGACCGCCGTACCCAGCTTCTCGCGGCGGCCCTGACCCTGTTCGCGCACCACGCGCCGGAGGACGTCTCCCTCGACGACGTGGCGGAGGCGGCCGGGGTCTCCCGGCCCCTGGTCTACCGCTACTTCCCGGGCGGCAAGCAGCAGTTGTACGAGACGGCGCTGCGCTCGGCAGCCGATGAGCTGGAACGGTGCTTCGCCGAACCGGAGTCGGGGCCGCCGACCGAGCGGATCGCGGCGATGCTCGACCGCTATCTGGTCTTCGTGGACGAGCACGACGCCGGGTTCAGCGCGCTGCTGCGGGGCGGGAGCGTGGCGGAGACCTCGCGCACCACCTCCATCGTGGACGAGGTCCGGCGGGCCGCCGCCGAAGCGCTCCTGGTGCACCTGGGCGGCGACCGCCCCGGGCCCCGGCTGCGGATGCTCGTCCGCACCTGGATCGCGGCCGTGGAGGCGGCCTCCCTCATCTGGCTGGACGAGGGCAAGCAGCCCACCGCCGCCGAGCTGCGGGACTGGCTCATCGACCAGTTGATCGCCTCGCTGGCGGCGGCCTCCGCACGGGACGAGCCGACCGCCGCGGCGCTGCGGGCGCTGCTCGCCCTGGAGCTGTCCCAGGACGGCACGGAGGAAGGCCCGGGCAGAGTGGGCCTCCTGGCCCGTGCGATCCTCCCGGCGGCCCGCCGCGCCGCCGGACCCGTCTGACCCGGACCGCACCGCCCGGCGCACCGGGCGGACGGGCGGTGCCGCACCGCCGACCCGCGCCGGCGCGCAGGGCTTCCGGGCGGACGGGGGTGCCGCGGCGGGGCGGCTCAGACCCCCGTGGTCCCGTCCAGCCGCTCCCGCAGCAGATCCGCGTGCCCGTTGTGACGCGCGTACTCCTCCACCATGTGGATCAGCACCCAGCGCAGCGACACCCTGCTGTCCCCCAGTGCCTCCGCCGCCTCCGGCTCGGTGAACGCCCCGCTCTCGTCCAGGGACCGCGCTCCCGCGACGATCTCCCGGCTGCGGGCGACCGCCGCGCGCCAGCCCGCGAAGGTCTCCTCGGCGCCGCGCCCGGGGGCGACCGTGAAGCCGTTGTCCTCCGGATGCCGCGGCGGCGCGTCCAGGCCCGCGAAGGTCCGCTGGAACCAGTTCCGCTCGACCTCCTCCATGTGCTGCACGAGGCCGAGCAGGCTCATCGACGAGGGCTCGACGGACGCGGTGCGCAACTGCTCCTCGCTGAGCCCCGCGCACTTCAGCTCCAGCGTCCGCCGCTGGAAGTCGAGCCAGGTCTCCAGCATGCCGCGCTCGTCCCCGCGCGGCGCGGGGACGGGGCGCCCGTCCGGAAGTGTGGTCATGCCCCACGCCTTCCCCGGGGCCCCCGCGCCCATGCCCCGGCCCCGGCGGCCCTCCCCCGGGAGCGCCGCCACCCCGGCGCCGCCCGGCCGGAGCACGGGTCCGGCGGCGGGCGGCCGGGGCACCGCCCGCGTGCGGGGGAGCCCTCCCGGCGGCACTCCCCCACGCCGCGCCGGGGGCCCACAGGGGCCACCGGGCCGGGGCGGGGGCACCACCCGGACCCGCACAGCACAGCCGGGAGCCACGGCGGCCGGCAGAACGCCGTGCGGGGCACCACCCGGACCGGTCGGGCCCGGGAGCCCTCCCGGCAGGGCGGGGGCGGCGGGGCGGCGCCCGGTCCGGACCCGGGCGCCGTCCCGGTCCGGCGGTCCCTGGGTGAGACTGGCGGGGTGAGAAGAGAGAACACCCCCTTCGTCGGCGGCCCCCTGGACCGGCAGGCCCTTGAGGTCCTGGTCGGACCGACCGGCCATCCGCCGAAGTGGTACGAGATCCCCGTACCGCACGACGACGGCACCCCGCCGACCGTGCACGCCTACCGGCGCGAGCCCCTGGGGCACACCCGGCGGCTCCATCTCCCCCGGGGCTGGAAATACGTCTACGTCCCCGAGGGACGGGAGCGGCGCGCGCCGAAGTGGCCCTGGTCCAAGCCGTCCGGGCACCCCCGGCCCACCGGGGACGCGGGGTCCGGCGGGCCGTCCGGGGCGGGGCGGGCCGACGCGCCGTGACGGCCGCCGGGTCCACCGCGACGGGTGACGCTGCTGCGCCACCCGGGCCAATTCCGGTGGAGCGGGCCGTCCCGGCGTCCACATTCCCGGAAGCGGGCGGCCCGCGGAGACGAGGCCGCCGCCCCGGCCGGAGGTGAACCGAGATGGCAGTCGAACGGAGGCGGTCCCGGGGGCCGAGGTGCGGCAACGGGCCCCGCACGGCGGGGGCGGCGGCACTCGCGGCGGTCACCGCCCTGGCGCTCGTCCCCGGCGAACGCGCCCCGGACCCGGCGCCGTCCGACGAGCCCCGGTTCGCGCCCGTGGCGCGCCCCCTGACCCCACCGGCCCCGCCCGGCCCGGCGGCCCCCGCCCCGCTCCCGGGTCCGGCCGCCCCGGGACTCCCCGCGCTCCCCGCCGCCCCGCTCCCCGGTCCGGGCGCCCCCGCCACCCTCCCCGACGCCCTCGCCCAGCTCCGGATCGTCTACCACCGGGCCGAGTACACCGGAACCGAGTACGAGCACGCGGCCCGGCGGCTGCGCGCCCAGCGCGCCAGGACCGCCCGGCTGGGCCGCCGGCTCACCCGGGCCCGCGAGGCCCTGGGCCTCAGCCGGATCGAGGCCGGACGGCTCGCCCGGGAGCAGTACCAGGGCCACTCCGAGCTGTCGGCGCTGCTGCGGCTGCTGCTCTCCCGCGACCCCCGGCGGGCCGTGGACGAGCAGTACCTGATCGAACGGGCCGCGGCCCACCGGCGGGCCGCCCTGCACCGGCTGGAGGGCGCCACCCGGCGGGCCGCGGCCCTCGCCCGCGCCTCCCGCAGGGCGCTGGACCGCGAACGCACCCTCGCCGCCCGGCAGCGGCTGGCCCGGGACTCCGCCGCCGCCTCACTGCGCGCCGTCGAGGCCCTGCTCGCCTCGCTCACCCCCACCCAGATCACCGGGCTCTCCGCCCCCGGCACCCGCGACACCGTCCTGCCCGCCGGGACCCTGACCCGGGACCACCCGCCGACCAGGGCGGGCACCCTGGCCCTGCGGTACGCGATCGAGCAGATCGGCAAGCCCTATCTCTGGGGCGCCGAGGGCCCGGGGGCCTACGACTGCTCGGGGCTGACCCTGCGGGCCTGGGACTTCGCCGGGGTGCGCATCCCCCGCACCAGCCAGGAGCAGTGGGCCGGGCTGCCCCGGGTGCCGCTGCGCTCGCTGCGCCCCGGCGACCTGGTGATCTACTTCCCGGGCGCCACCCATGTGGGGATCTATCTCGGCGGCGGGCAGGTGGTGCACGCCCCCCGCCCCGGGGCCACCGTCAAGGTCTCCCCGATCGCCGCCAATCCGCTGCTCGGCGCGGTCCGCCCGGACCCGGACGGACCGCCGCTGCCCCCGGGGGCGTTCGTCCCGCCGCCGCTGCCCGACGGGGCCACGGCGGGAACGGACACCGGCTGGTCACAGCCGGACGCGCCCCCGGCGGACAGCGCGCTGTGAGACGGGGAGCCCCGGAGCGCCCGCCGGGGGACGAGGGGCCCCGGAGCGCGCCGGAAGGGCTCGGCGACGCCCGGAGCCCGTCGGAGGGAACGGCTCAGGACCGGCAACGGCCCAGGAACGCCCGGAGCGCGCCGGAACGGCTCAGACCCCGGCCGCCCCCGCGACCTCGGCCAGATACTTCTCGGCGAGCTCGGGCTCGTAGAAGAAGTCCTCGAAGTCGGCCGGGTCGTCAAAGCCGTTGGCGAAGCGGTCCGCCACCGGCTGGAACTGCCCGCCCGCCCCGATCACGTCCAGCACATGCGCGGGCGGCGGCGCCAGCATCGCGTTCGTCCACTTGGTGACGTGCCGCGCGGTCTCCCAGTAGCGGTCGAACGCGGACTGCATCCACGCCTCGTCGAAGGGCTTCTCCCCGTGCTCCACGATGGAGGCGAGGTAGGACGCGGCGCACTTGGCGGCGGAGTTGGAGCCCTGGCCGGTGATCGGGTCGTTGGCGACGACCACATCGGCCACGCCCAGCACCAGTCCGCCGCTGGGCAGCCGTCCGATGGGCTTGCGCACGGTCGGCGCGTACCGCCCGGCCAGGGTGCCGCCCTCGTCGGTCAGCTCCACCCGGGTGGCACGCGCGTACTCCCAGGGGAGGAAACGTTCCAGCAGCTCCAGGGTGAGCCGCAGATGCTCCTGGGGGTCGCGGATGCCCTGGAAGACATCGAGGGGTCCGCCGGGGACGCCCTCCCAGAAGAGGATGTCCGCCCGCCCGGAGAGCGTCCAGGTGGGCATGACGAACAGCTCGCCCACACCGGGGACGAGGTTGCAGCGGACCGCGTCGAAGTCGGGGTGCTCGGGCCGGGGCCCCAGACCGTGGACATAGGCGACGGCCAGCGCGCGCTGCGGGGCGTCGTAGGGCGAGCGGGCGGCGTCCCGCGCGAACATCGAGACCAGTTCGCCCTTGCCCGCCGCGACCAGGACGAGGTCATAGGTGCGGGCGAAGTAGTCGAGGTCGCCCACGGCCGCGCCGTGGATCACGAGCTGTCCGCCGCGCTGGGCGAAGAGCTCCATCCAGGCGGCCATCTTGACCCGCTGGTCGACGGATTGCGCATGGCCCTCCAGCCGGCCCACCCAGTCGACCAGCCGCTGGGACTCGGGTCCGGCCACCGAGACACCGAGGCCCTCGATCCGCGGGGCCTGGGACTCCCAGAAGTCGATGCCGAGGTCGCGCTCGTGCTGGAGCGCGGTGTGGAACATGCACTGCGTGGACATGACCCGGCCGTGGCGGATCTCGTCGGCCGTACGGTTGGACATCAGGGTGATCTCGTACCCCTGGGACTGGAGCCCGAGGGCGAGCTGGAGGCCGGACTGACCGGCTCCGACGATGAGTATCTTCCGCATCCGGGGGGTCTCTTTCGTCTGAACGGATGAACGAGGCGTGCGAACCGCGCGTTATTCGGGGGTGGCGTCCAGCGCATGTGTCACCAGTTCGAGCAGGGACTCGACCACACTGGCCTGATCGCGCGCGTCCATGATCACGATCGGCACATGGACGGGTATGGTCAAGGCCTCGCGCACATCCTCGGTGGCGAACCGCTCCGAACCGTCGAAGTGGTTGACGGCGACGATGTACGGCAGCCCGCTGCTCTCGAAGTAGTCGAGCGCGGGGAAGCAGTCCGAGAGCCGCCGGGTGTCGGCGAGCACGATCGCGCCGATCGCGCCGCGTGCCAGGTCGTCCCACATGAACCAGAAGCGCTGCTGTCCGGGGGTGCCGAACACGTACAGCACCAGATCCCGGTCCAGGGTGATCCGGCCGAAGTCCATGGCGACGGTCGTCGTCAGCTTCTCGGGGGTGGCACTGAGGTCGTCGGTCTCCTCGCTCGCCCGGGTCATCAGCGCCTCGGTCTGGAGCGGTGTGATCTCCGACACCGAGGCGACGAAAGTGGTCTTGCCCACACCGAAGCCACCCGCGACCACGACCTTCGCGGCGGTCGGGGCCCGGGTGTGGTCGAGCTGCCAGTCCTGAAGGCCCTCCTCGGCGGGGTTCGGCGCCTCCCGGTGCGCGGGTCCCTGCTGCCCGGGCAGGGACGGGAGCGGCGGCGCGGCGGCCGGGCTCCCGGAGGCGAGCGTGTCAGAGGCGGCGGAGTCCACTCAGCACCCTTTCCAGCAGTGCGCGTTCGGGGCGTCCCGGGCCGTGCCCGGTGCCGTATACACGGATCTTTCCCTGGTCGGCCAGGTCGCTCAGCAGCACCCTCACGACACCCAGCGGCATCTTGAGGATCGCCGAGATCTCGGCGACCGTCCGCATGCGCCGGCACAGCTCGACGATGGCCTGGAGTTCGGGCATGACCCGGGTGGACAGATCCCCCTTGGGCAGCTCCGGGCGCTCGGCCGGGGCCTCCAGCGCGGCCACGAAGGTCTCCACCAGCAGCACATGGCCGAAGCGGGTCCGGCCGCCGGTGAGGGAGTACGGGCGGACCCGGGCGGGGCGGCGGTTCTCCCCGCGCACCGGCAGCGGGACGGCCGGCGCGTACGGGCCGTGCGGCCCGGCCGGGTCCGGGCTCCCGGGGAGGTCCGGCGCGGGCGGCACGGCGGTCACTGCGCGTCCTCCAGGGACTTGCGCAGCTCGCTGCGGAGCTCCGGGGTCAGCACATGTCCGGCCCGCCCCACGAACAGGCCCATGTGGTAGGCCACGACGGACATGTCGCAGTCGGCGTCGGCGTGCACCCCGAGGAGGGAGCCGTCGCTGATGGACATGATGAAGACACAGCCGCCCTCCATGGCGACCATGGTCTGTTTGACGCCGCCGCCGTCCATCAGCCGGGCGGCGCCCACGGTGAGGCTGCCGATGCCCGAGACGATGGTGGCCAGATCGGCGCTGGAGCCCTTGGGGCCCTCCTGGCGCTCACCCGCCGCCGGGGCGACGTTGCGGGCCGGGTCGGACGAGAGCAGGAGCAGTCCGTCGGACGAGACGACGGCGACCGAACGCAGGCCGGGCACCTCCTCCACCAGGTTGCTCAGCAACCAGTGCAGATTGCGGGCCTCCCTGCTCAGGCCGAACGTACCGGTCGCAGTCAACTGCGTGCCTCCTCGACTGTGTCCCCCGATTCTCTGGGTGCCGTGCGCGCGATCTCCGCCTCGGCCTCCTTGCGGCCGCGGTCCGCGGCCTGCTGGAAACCGCCCAGCCTGCGGCGCAGGGCTTCGGCGTCGACGCTGCCGGTCCGCTCGCCGGGCGCGGCGGCGGGTGCGACGACCTTGGGCGTGCGCTTGGGCAGGCCCTTGTCGGTGACGCGCCCCGCCGGGGGCTCGGCCCCCGGCGTCGGCGTGGGCGCGGTGGGCCGTACGGGCTCGCCCGCCCGCTCGGGCCCGGCCGCGGGCGCGTGGCCCGCGGTGGTCCGGTACGCCGCCGGGGCGGGCGTCTCCGGTACGTGTGGTGGCGGCGGTGGCGGCGCGGGGACGACGGGCGGTCCCTGCGGCGCGGGCAGCACCGGGGCCTGGGCGGCCTCCGGGCCGGGCAGCCGCATCTCGAAGGTCGGCTCGTCGACGGGTCCGCCCTGCTGTCCCGGTCCGGCGAAGGCACCGTCCCCGGCGAAGGCACCGTTCCCGGCGAAGGCACCGTCGGCCGCCCGCTCATGGGTGTCGTCGATGGCGTCGCCCGCCTGGCGCACGGCGGCCTCCGCCGCCGCGACCAGCGGGTCGTCGCCCGGGGCCGAGGGGTGCACAGGGGCGGTGAGGGGGCGGCGCGGTCCGCTCGGGAGCGCGTTGGAGTTGGCCTCGGCGACCGAGCCCGGCAGCCGGACCTGGGTGGAGGCGGTGTCGGACATCGACGGCAGTGGACCGTCGGCCGGGGGCGGCGCGGGCAGCAGCGCGGCGGGCAGCACGACGACGGCGGTGACGCCGCCCTGCTTCTGCTCGCGGAGCTGGACCCGGACCCTGTGCCGGGAGGCGAGCAGCCCGGCGACCCGCAGCCCGAGACCCTCGGCGTCGCCGCCGGTGGGGGCCAGCTCGTACGCCTGCGGATCGTCGAGGCGGCTGTTCAGCTCGGCGAGCCGGGACGCGGTCATCCCGATGCCGGTGTCCGTGACGGAGAGCATCACCTCGCCGTTCTCCAGCAGCCAGCCCGACAGCTCGACCTGGGCGTCCGGCGGGGAGAAGGCGGTGGCGTTCTCCAGCAGCTCGGCGATGAGATGGCTGAGGTCGTCCGCCGCGAACCCGGCGATATGGGCGTGTGGCGGCAGCGACTGGATGACGACCCGCTCGTACCGTTCGATCTCGCTGACGGCGGCGCGCAGCACATCGACGAGGGGGACGGGTCCCGGGTGGCCGTGGCCGTGCTCGGCACCGGCGAGGACCAGCAGGTTCTCGCTGTGGCGGCGCATGACGGTGGCCATGTGGTCGAGCTTGAAGAGGGTGGCGAGCCGCTCCGGGTCCTGCTCGCGCTCCTCCAGCTTCTCGATCACCCCGAGCTGGCGTTCGACCAGGCCGAGGGTGCGCAGCGAGAGATTGACGAAGGTGTGGTCGACGGTGTGCCGCAGCCGCTGGAGTTCGGCGGTCAGCTCGTCGGTCCGCTGCCGCAGCTCGGCCCGGGACTCGGAGAGCTTGGCGGCCAGATTGTCCCTGGAGCCGATCAGTCCGGTGCGTTCGCTGCTCAGTTCGTCGGCGCGCCGCGAGAGGTCGCGCACCCGCCCGTGGAGGGCGTTGAGGGAGTGCACGACCTGGGCGAACTCATCGTTGCGGCCGGTGAAGCCGATGGGCTGTTCGCGTTCGGGGGCGGCGGCGACGCGGGCGGCGCCGATCCGCAGCACGGCGAGCGGACGGGTGAGGCTGCGGGCGACGCCCGCCGAGACGCCGAGGCAGATCAGGACCAGTCCGCCGAGGATCACGGCCTGGATCTCCAGGGCGGTGACATCGTCGTCACGGAGTTTCTTGAGGGCGGCGATCCGCTCGGAGGCGAGGGCCGACTCGACGCCCCGCATCTGTTCGATCCGGGCGGTGAGCGCGGTCTCCAGCTTCTCGGTGTCGACGCGGAGGTCGCCGTCGCTCAGTCCGGGCTGGTCGGTGAGGCGGGTGAGATAGCTCTCGGCCGTCTTGACCTCGGCGCCGGTGACGGTGGCGGCGAGGGAGTCGCGGGCGTCCTTGGCGGCGGCCTGGTCGAAGTCGGCGAGGGCGGCCAGTTCGCGCACCCGGGCCTGCTGGGCGGCGGCGCTGAGCGCGCCGCGTGCCTCCTTGGCCCGTTTGCCCTCCTCGCTCTCCTCCTCGACCGGCAGTCCGGTGAGGGGGTCGATGGAGCGCACGGGCTCCGCCGCGGGGACGGAGAGCGCGGCCAGCAGCAGCCCGCGGGCCGCGGACGCCTGTTCGACGGCGAGGCCCAGCTCGGCGGTGGCCCGGGCGTCCCGGGTGGCCCCCTCGGCGCGGGGCGGAATCCGGTCGGCGAGTTCGTCGGCGAGCCCCTGGAGGGCGCCGATGACGGTGGTGTACGCGCGGTGGGCCTCCGTGGCGGAGCCCTTGCCGGTGAGCGCGTCCCGGCGCAGGGTCGGCACGGTGGCCAGTTCCCGGCGCAGTTCGGCGCGGTCGTCCGGGATGGCGCCGCGGATCTCCTCGATCTGCCGGTCCACCCGGGCGGTCCGCGCGTCGGTGATGTCGCGCCGCTCCTTCTTGCCGCCGCGCTGTTCGTCACGGCCCGCGGCGATGTACGCGGTGACCTCGTCGCGTTCGTCGGAGAGGGAGTGGGCGAGGGTGACGGCCTGCCGGTTCAGCTCGGCGAGGGTCAGCAGCTTCTGCGATTCGCGCAGTTCGTCCAGGCTGTGCAGGGCTCCGGGGGTGCCCGCTCCGGTGACGGCGAGCCCGGCGACGGCGACCCCTATGACGAGGCGGTTGCGTACCCGCTTGGCGCGGCCCTGTACGACAGGGACCGTCGCGCCGTCCTGTGCCGGATAGGTCTCAGGGGCCAGCGGGGCCTGAGGCCGCTTCTTCTGCACCGGTGCTCGCAATCCTGCTTGACTCGTCCACCCTGGGGAACCTGGAGCAGAGGTGACGACCGGTCACACTCTGAAGTCCACCCCAGGCACGAGATGACACCATTCCAGTGCTTTTGGGGAAGGGGGCGTGTATCGGCCGCTCTGCCACCCGAACGAGTGAACATCACGGGGGAGTTGACAAACAACTCCTCTCGGTTGCGGGCTGGGCCGAACGACGGACACTGACTGGATCTTCCGGCCGGGCTTTGGGAGGATGCGCGCCCGCAGCCCCTCCAGACACCCCGTCAGCACTCGGGAAAAGCCTCTGACCTGGCCGTACCAACGAAATTCGCAGGTGTGCGGATCACGTGAACGAGTCATGCAGACTGGGTCGCATGCAGATGGATCTGGCCACATCACCGGGGTCGCCCGAACGGCCCAACGAGGACTGGGTGTCGATGGCCCTGCCCGCGTCGGGCCGGGGCGGATCGCTGGTGGTGCTGGATGGTGTGACACCCCCGGAGGGTGGCTACGGCTGTGTGCATCCGGTGCCCTGGTTCACCGCCCGGCTCGGGGGCGCGCTGCTCGAACTGTCCGCTTCTCGTCCGGATACGGAACTGGCCGGGATTCTCTCCGCGGCAATCCGCCGCACCGCCGACGCCCACCGCGAAACCTGTGACCTTTCTCACGTTCGAACGCCACAGGCGACGGTGGTCCTGGTGCGCTGGGGCGGACCGGGCGACCCGGTCGAACATCTGGTGCTCGCCGACTCCACCCTGCTGATCGAGTCACCGGAGGGAGAGGTACGCGCGGTGACGGACGAGCGGGTCGGCCGGCTGCCGCAGGAGATCCGGCGCAGCCATGCCGCTGTCGACGCCCTGCGCAACGCGGAGGGCGGCTTCTTCACGGCGGCGGCCGACCCCTCGGTGGCGCTGCGGGCGGTGACGGGGAGCACCCCCCGCTCACGGGTGCGGTCGGTCGCGGCGCTGACGGACGGCGCCGCGCGCTGGGTGGATCTGTTCGGGCAGGGCGACTGGGCCCGGTGCCTGGGGGTGCTGCGCGCGGAGGGCGCGCGGGGCCTGATCGGCCGGGTGCGGGAGCTGGAGACGCGGGCCGGGGAGGACGGGTCCGCGCGCACGGCGCCGCGCCGGTGGAAGCTCCATGACGACGCGTCGGCGGTCCTCGCCGAGCTGGCGGGGGACGGCGACCGGGCCGTCAGTCCTCCGCGCGGGCGTTGAGCTGATGGAGCAGCCGGGCCAGCTCGGCGATCTCGGCGCGGTCCCAGTCGGCGAGCTTGGCGACATAGCGGGCCCGACGGGCGTCCCTCACCTGGCGGAACCGCCGCAGACCTTCTTCGGTGAGCCGGACGAGTGACGCCCGGCCGTCCGCCGGATCGGGCTCCCGGACCACGAGCCCCAGCTCTTCGAGCGCCCGGAGCTGCCGGCTCATCGTGGCCTTGCCGACGCCGAAGTACCCCGCCAGATCGGTGGCGCGCAGCGAGCCGGACTCGTCGAGGCGGACGAGCAGACCGTAGGCGGCGGCCTCCAGATCGGGGTGGAGCTGACGGGCCATCTCGCCCGATGAGGCGCGGGCGCGGCGGAGGAAGACCGCCAACTCTCTCTCCAGGGCGAGGAATTCGCGGTCGGCACCGTCACCGCCGCCGAGACCGGCCGCGCCGCCGGTTTCACTTCTGTGCACGTCAGCACCCCTTGTACGGTTTCCGGTCCGGGAAAGTTTCCGCCGTCGGCGACGGTCGCCGCAGCTCCGCCAGTATTTCGCAGGCATAGACCAACGGCGGCCCCCCGGACCTCTTTCAGGGCGGGTTTCTCCGCGCGTAGCGTGCTTGATGGCATGTCCACACCATGTTGCTCCATCCCGGTGTGGCCCCGCACCGCGCCGCGTCCCCCCACCACTCGGCTTCGGAGGCACGCTATGTCCGTGCAGAGAAACGGAATGACCACTTCCAGATACTCTCCGGGGAGGACCCGGGGACGGGGGCCGCGCCGTCCGCTGCTGACGGTCGCCGCCCTCCTCGGGGTTCTCTTCCCGCTGCTCGCCCAGCCCTCGGCCGGTGCCTCGGACATCCCGCCGCGGGGCTCGGCCTATCTGGGCATGGGGGTGATCGCCCATGACGGCCAGGGTCTGCTGCCGCCGCGCGGGAGCCGGAGCGGCCGGGCCGTGCAGGCGGTGCAGACGGAGGGGGTCGACGTCTCCAGCCACCAGGGCAACGTCGACTGGCCCGCGCTGTGGAACAGCGGGGTGAAGTGGGCCTATGTGAAGGCCACCGAGGGGACGTACTACCGGAACCCCTACTACACCCAGCAGTACAACGGCTCGTACGGCATCGGGATGGTCCGGGGCGCGTATCACTTCGCCACCCCCGACACCGCGAGCGGCACCGCCCAGGCGGACTTCTTCGTGAACAACGGCGGCGCGTGGAGCCGGGACGGGAAGACCCTGCCGGGCGCGCTGGACATCGAGTGGAACCCGTACGGCGACACCTGTTACGGCAGGACACCGGCCGAGATGGTGAGCTGGATCAGGGACTTCCTCACCCGCTACCGGGCGCGGACCGGGCGGGACCCCGTGATCTACACCGCCACGAGCTGGTGGACCCAGTGCACCGGGAGCTACGCGGGCTTCGGCGCCGTCCACCCGCTGTGGATCGCCCGGTACTACAGCACCCCGGGGCCCCTGCCCGCGGGGTGGAACGTCCAGACGATGTGGCAGTACACGTCCTCCGGGCCGATCGTCGGCGACCACAACCGGTTCAACGGGGCCCTGGACCGGGTCGTGGCACTCGCCAACGGCTGACCGGGGCGGGGCTCAGCCCCAGTGGGCGGGGCGGTGCACCCGGGCGGGCAGCCGGGTGACGGCGTCCCCCCGGGCCGCGTTCACCTGCGGCTGGGTCAGGAAGAGACACCCCGTGAGATCGGCGCCGGTCAGGTCCGCGTCCCGCAGGTCCGCCCCGAGCAGATCGGTCTGCCGCAGATCCGCGCCGGTCAGATCGGCGGCGATCAGCAGGGCGCCGCGCAGGCTCGCCCCCCGCAGCTCCGCCCCGCGCAGCCGGGCGCCGACGAGGTCCGCCCCCCGGCGGTCCTTCGCGCGGCGCCGTCCCGCCCCGGCCCGCACCCGTTCGCTCGTGCGCAGCAGCAGCTCGCCCACGCGCGCCCGGTGTGCGGCCAGGTCGAGGGCGGCGAGGGCGGCCGGGTCCCGCCGGGTCAGCTCCTCGGTCTCGTCCAGCAGGGCCCGCAGCCCGGCGTGGAGCGGGCGCGCGGGCTCCAGGGTCAGCGCCTCGTCGAGGTACCAGAGCAGTTCATGGAGGTGCCGTACGACGGGGAAGGCGGCGAACATCGCCCCGGCCGTCCCGGGCGCGGTCCGCCAGTCGACACCGCCGAACGTGACCTGGGAGACCTTCTGGCCCGCGCCGAAGCAGTCGTACACGGTGCAGCCGGAAAAGCCGCTCCGGCGCAGCCGGGTGTGGATTCCGCAGCGGAAGTCCGTGCCGAGGCTGCGGCAGGGCTCCCCGGCGGCCTTGTCCACGGCGAAGTCCGCCGAGGCGGCGAAGGGCAGGGCCACACAGCACAGGCCGAAGCAGTCGGCGCAGTCCGCCCGCAGCTCCGGCGGCCCGGCGGGCCCGGCGGTCGTTTCCATGCCGCCATTGTGACGGAGCGCCAGAGGCGCCCCGCCACCGGCGCGGACGGGAAGGGCCCGGGCCGCGACGGGCCCCGGCCGGGAAGGGGCCACAGCCCGGAGGGGCCTGGGGCAGGGGGGCGGGAACGGGCCGCGGACGGCGAGGGACCCGGGGCGGGCAGGGCCCCGCGCGACAAGAAGCCGGGGACGGGGGCAACAGGCGGGAAGGCCCGGAGCGACAGAGGCGCCCCGCCCGCACCCGCACGGGGAAGGGACCCCGGAGCAAGGGGCCGGGGTGGCAAGGGCCCCGCGCGACAAGAAGCCGGGGACGGGGGCAACAGGCGGGAAGGCCCGGAGCGACAGAGGCGCCCCGCCCGCACCCGCACGGGGAAGGGACCCCGGAGCAAGGGGCCGGGGTGGCAAGGGCCCGGGGCAAGAGGGCCGGGAAAGGGGGCCGGGAAGCGGTCACGGGCGGGGAAGGCCCGGAGCGGGAAGGGCCCCGCGCGGGCAGGGCCGCGGGCGGGGAAGGCCCCGGGCGGAAGAGACCCGCGCGGAAAGAGACCGCGCAAACAGCGCCCCGGGCGGGAGGAACCCCGGGCGGACAGGGCCGCGGACAAGGATCCCGCGCGGAAGGGGTCCCGGACGGGGAAGGGGTCCCGGGGCAAGGGCCCCGGGTGGCAAGGGCCCGGGGCAAGAAGGCCGGGGAGAGGGCCGCGGACAGAGTTCCCGGACGGAAGGGGCCCCGGGCGGGGACAGGCCCCGCGCGGGCAGGGCCCCGGGCGGCGGGGGAGCGCCGCCCGGGGACCGGCGCCCGGCCCGGTCGCACCGGGCCGGGCCGTTCCGCACCCGGGTCAGGCCGCGGTGGCCACCGCCGGGAGCCGCCCCGGGGCGAGCGCCAGCTCCAGGACCTGACGGACATCGGTGACGAGGTGGACGTCCAGCACGTCCAGGATCTCCGCCGGGACATCGTCCAGGTCGGCCTCGTTCCGCTTGGGGAGCACCACGGTGGTGATGCCCGCGCGGTGGGCGGCGAGCAGCTTCTGCTTCACCCCGCCGATCGGGAGCACCCGCCCGGTGAGCGAGACCTCGCCGGTCATCGCCACATCCGTGCGCACCGGCCGCCCCGACAGCAGGGAGGCGAGCGCCGTGGTCATGGTGATGCCCGCGCTCGGCCCGTCCTTGGGCACCGCGCCCGCCGGGAAGTGGATGTGCACACCCCGGTCCTTCAGATCGGCCACCGGCAGCTCGGTCTCGGCGCCGTGCGAGCGCAGATAGCTCAGCGCGATCCGCGCCGACTCCTGCATCACATCGCCGAGCTGGCCGGTGAGGGTCAGCCCCGCCGCGCCGGTCTCCGGGTCGGCCAGCGACGCCTCGACGAAGAGCACGTCGCCGCCCGCGCCGGTGACCGCGAGTCCGGTCGCGACACCGGGTACGGCGGTGCGGCGCTCGGCCGGGTCCTGCGCGGACTCCGGGACATGGTGCGGGCGCCCGATCAGCGCGCGCAGCTCCCCGGCGCCGATGGCGCGGGGCAGCCCGCCCTCGCCCAGCTCGT
Organism: Streptomyces clavuligerus; assembly: GCF_005519465.1. Classification (NCBI taxonomy): domain Bacteria; kingdom Bacillati; phylum Actinomycetota; class Actinomycetes; order Kitasatosporales; family Streptomycetaceae; genus Streptomyces; species Streptomyces clavuligerus. The sequence continues at coordinate 1,965,064 of NZ_CP027858.1, forward strand.
GCTGGGCCGTCACCTTGCGCAGCAGCCGGGCGACGGCCCGCTCCAGGTTCCGCACCCCGGCCTCGCGGGTGTACTCCCCGGCGAGGCGGCGCAGCGCCGACTCCTCCAGGACCACCTCGCCGGGGGTGAGGCCCGCCCGCTCCAACTGGCGCGGGAGCAGGTGGTCCCGGGCGATGACGACCTTCTCGTCCTCGGTGTAGCCGTCCAGCCGGACCAGCTCCATCCGGTCGAGCAGGGCCTCGGGGACAGCCTCCAGGACATTGGCGGTGGCCAGGAAGACCACATCGCTCAGATCCAGCTCGACCTCCAGGTAGTGGTCCCGGAAGGTGTGGTTCTGGGCCGGGTCGAGCACTTCGAGGAGGGCGGCGGCCGGGTCGCCCCGGAAGTCGGAGCCGACCTTGTCGATCTCGTCCAGGAGGACCACCGGGTTCATGGAGCCCGCCTCCTTGATCGCCCGGACGACGCGTCCCGGCAGCGCTCCGACATAGGTGCGCCGGTGGCCGCGGATCTCCGCCTCGTCCCGGACGCCGCCGAGGGCGACCCGGACGAACTTCCGTCCCATGGCGTGCGCGACGGACTCCCCCAGGGAGGTCTTGCCCACGCCCGGCGGGCCGACGAGCGCGAGCACCGCGCCCCCGCGCCGCCCGCCGACCACGCCGAGCCCCCGGTCGGCGCGCCGCTTGCGCACCGCCAGGTATTCGGTGATCCGTTCCTTCACGTCCGCGAGGCCCGCGTGCTCGGCGTCGAGGACGGCCCGGGCGCCCCGGATGTCGTACGCGTCCTCGGTCCGCTCGTTCCAGGGCAGTTCCAGGACGGTGTCCAGCCAGGTGCGGATCCAGGCGGCCTCGGGGTTCTGGTCGCTGGCGCGCTCCAGCTTGTCGACCTCCTTGAGGGCGGCCTCGCGCACCTTCGGCGGCAGCGCGGCGGCCTCGACGCGGGCCCGGTAGTCGTCGGACTCCTCGCCCTCCTGCTCACCGTTGAGCTCGCGCAGCTCCTTGCGGACGGCGTCGAGCTGGCGCCGCAGCAGGAACTCGCGCTGCTGCTTGTCGACGCCCTCCTGGACGTCCTTGGCGATGGACTCCGCCACGTCCTGCTCGGCGAGGTGCTCGCGGAGCTGGGAGATGGCGAGCCGCAGCCGGGCGACCGGGTCGGCGGTCTCCAGCAGCTCGATCTTCTGCGCGGTGCTGAGGAAGGGGGAGTAGCCGGAGTTGTCCGCGAGCTGGGCGAGGTCGTCGATCTGCTGCACCCGGTCGACGACCTGCCAGGCACCGCGCTTCTTGAGCCACTCGGTGGCGAGCGCCTTGTACTCGGTGACCAGTTCGGCGAGCTGGCCCGGCAGCGGGTCGGGGACGGACTCCGCGATCTGGGTGCCCTCCACCCACAGGGCGGCGCCGGGGCCCGTGGTCCCCGAGCCGATGCGGACGCGGCCCTCGCCGCGGATCAGCGCGCCGGGGTCGCCGTCGGAGAGCCGGCCGACCTGCTCGACGGTCCCGAGCACACCGGTCGCCGCGTACTGGCCGTCCACCCGGGGGACGAGCAGCACCCGCGGCTTGCCCGGCCCGGCGGAGCGGACGGCGGCCTGCGCGGCCTCCACCGCGGCGCGGACCTCGGTGTCGGTGAGGTCCAGCGGCACCACCATTCCGGGCAGCACGACCTCGTCGTCGAGCGGCAGCACGGGCAGGGTGAGCGGTGTGAACGTCTGGGACTCAGCAGCCATGATCTCCCCTTAGGCAGTGAACTTGAGCTATGGAGACTCAATGCAGTTATGTGAGGTCAATGCATGGGGAGCCCCGGATGTTCCCGGCCGCCTGTTCGCTCTGAGCGATCGGGGCCGCACCCGGCGGCACGGCGGGGACGGCACAGCGGCGGCGGGGACGGCGGGGCTCCGGCGGGTGACGCCGCCCCGCCCGCCGGAGCCGGCGGAAGCGGCGACGCCCCGGGAAACCACTTGGCCCGGCGGGGAGCGACGGACCACGATGGCCCGGTCACCACGCGTCACCACGACACCAGCACCAACACCCGCACCCGGCCGCCGGAGCCCCCGCCGCCCGTCCACCGCCCTCGCCCGACCGCCGGAGCCACCGCCCACCGCCCACCGCCCTCGCCCAACCAACCGCCCGACCGCCCGTCCGCCGCGCCAGCCGACCGGAGGCCCGATGCGCACCACCCCGCCCACGCCCCGCGCACCCCATGAACCGCCCGTGACCCTCGACCGCCGCGACGGCCCCTTCGGCGAGGTCGCCCTGCGCCGCCGGGGCGAGGTGTACGAGATCATCGCCAACGGCTGCTTCCTGATGGACACCTCGGACGGCCGCTCCGAGCGGCTGCTGATCGACGCGGCCCACCGCGCCCTGGGCGCCCGCCCGGACCCGTCCCTCCTCATCGGCGGACTCGGTGCCGGTTTCTCCCTCGCCCACGCCGCCGCCTCCCCGGTCTGGCGACATATCGCCGTTGTGGAACGAGAACCGGCCATCGTCGACTGGCATCTCCACGGCCCCCTGGGACGGATCTCCGCCCCCGCCCTCGCCGACCCCCGGACGGCGCTCCTCCCCGTGGACCTCCTCACCCATCTCCGTGACACCGACGTCCGCTACGACGCCCTCTGCCTGGACATCGACAACGGCCCGGACTGGACCGTGACCGAGGACAACGGGGCGCTGTACTCCCCCGCCGGTCTGGCCCTCGCCGCCCGGCGGCTGAATCCGGGCGGGGTGCTCGCGATCTGGTCGGCGCGACCGTCCCCCGCTTTTGAAGAAACCTTGCGGAATGCCGGATTCAACGGGGTAGGGACGGAAGAGATCCACCTTGCCCGAGGCGTTCCTGACGTGGTCCATCTCGCCGTAGTGCCCGCGTAGCCCGGAGCCTCCAACTGCCTTTACGCTGCTGAGCTACACATGGACGACAATGCGCGGGCGACGCGGCCCAGCGCTTACAGGGGCGGGCGATGGAACAGACACACACCACCCACAACGGCGTCGCGGCCACGCCCGGAGCCCAGCGCCGGGTGCTGGTCGTCGAGGACGACTCGACCATCGTCGACGCCATCGCCGCCCGGCTGCGGGCCGAGGGCTTCCTGGTGCAGACCGCCGCCGACGGCCCCGCCGCCGTCGACGCGGCCGAGGCATGGCAGCCCGATCTGATGGTGCTCGACGTGATGCTCCCCGGCTTCGACGGCCTGGAGGTCTGCCGCCGGGTACAGGCCCAGCGCCCGGTGCCGGTGCTGATGCTCACCGCCCGGGACGACGAGACGGACATGCTCGTCGGCCTCGGCGTGGGCGCCGACGACTACATGACCAAGCCCTTCTCGATGCGGGAGCTGGCCGCCCGGGTGCATGTCCTGCTGCGCCGGGTGGAGCGGGCGGCGCTCGCCGCCGTCACCCCCCGCAGCGGCATCCTCCGCCTGGGCGAGCTGGAGATCGACCACGCCCAGCGGCGGGTCCGGGTCCGGGGCGACGATGTGCATCTGACCCCCACCGAGTTCGATCTGCTGGTCTGTCTGGCGAACACCCCGCGCGCGGTCCTCTCCCGCGAGCAGCTCCTCGCCGAGGTCTGGGACTGGGCGGACGCCTCCGGCACCCGGACCGTCGACAGCCATATCAAGGCCCTGCGCCGCAAGATCGGCGCGGAGCGGATCCGTACCGTCCACGGGGTGGGGTACGCCCTGGAGACCCCGGCGCCGTGAGCCGCCCCCGGGGCCAGGGCGCCGGGCGGCCCCGCCCGGTCAAGGCCAAGATCTCCATCAAGACCAAGCTGGGCACGCTGGTGGTGGTCTCGGTCTTCATCACGACCGGGCTGCTGCTGGTGGCCCTGGAGACCTCCACCGAGCTGCGCTTCATCACCGTCTTCTCGGTGATCGCGACCCTGCTGATCACCCAGTTCGTGGCGCACGGCCTCACCGCGCCGCTGGACGAGATGAACCGCGTGGCCCGGGGGATCTCGCACGGCGACTTCACCCGCCGGGTGCGCGGCGCGGACCGCAGGGACGAGCTGGGCGACCTCGCCTGCACGATCAACCGCATGGCGGACGACCTGGAGGCGGTGGACCGGCACCGCAAGGAGCTGGTCGCCAATGTCTCGCACGAGCTGCGCACCCCGATCGCCGCGCTCCGCGCCGTCCTGGAGAACGTGGTGGACGGGGTCTCCGCCGCCGACCCGGAGACCATGCGGACCGCGCTGAAACAGACCGAGCGGCTGGGCCGGCTGGTGGAGACCCTGCTCGACCTGTCGCGTCTCGACAACGGTGTCGTACCGCTGCGGGCCCGGCGCTTCGAGGTGTGGCCGTACCTCTCCGGGGTGCTGAAGGAGGCCAACCTCGCCGCCGGGCGGCGCGCGCTCGCCTCCGGCTCGGGGCATCACACGCGGACGGACGTCCATCTGCATCTGGACGTCTCCCCGCCGGAGCTGACCGCCCACGCGGACGCCGAGCGGCTGCACCAGGTCGTCGCCAATCTGATCGACAACGCGGTGAAGCACTCGCCCCCGCACGGCCGGGTGACGGTACGGGCCCGGCGCGGCGAGAGCCCCGAGTCGCTGGACCTGGAGGTCGTGGACGAGGGTCCCGGCATCCCGGAGCCGCAGCGGCGCCAGGTCTTCGAGCGGTTCAACCGGGGCGGGGGCGCGGCGCCCGGCAAGGGCGACGGGGGCACCGGCCTCGGCCTCGCCATCGCCCGCTGGGCCGTCGATCTCCACGGCGGTCGGATCGGTGTGGCCGAATCGGCCCGGGGCTGCCGCATCCTCGTCACTCTTCCGGGGGTCCCCTCACCCCGCCCTTGACGTAGGGTTCGAATCGGAACCAACCCTTCTACGTGTGCGGGACGAGGGCGGAAAACCGGAACAGCGGGTGAACATGTCCGGAAGCTCCATCGCTGGCTGCCATACCAGCGGTGCGGGTAAACCGTGCTTATTTCCCGCCATTCCCCTCCGTGAAACCCGTCTTTCGATGTGACTTGCGCGACTGTGACCCGTCTGGTCTGCACGTCCAGGCCGGGGAGGCGTAGCCTTGATTCCCGCTGTCCATCACCTTGTGAAGCGGAAGAGGGCGGTTGCCGCCGTGTCGTCTCAGTCCCCCAGTAACTCCAGCTCGCCCAGCCTCCGGCCGGGTGGTGCCCCCACGACCGACGAAAGCGCGCAGGGCGCCGGTCCCGCCGCCGCTTTCGGGCCCAATGAGTGGCTTGTCGACGAGATCTACCAGCAGTACCTCCAGGACCCGAACTCGGTCGACCGGGCCTGGTGGGACTTCTTCGCCGACTACAAGCCCGGCGCGCAGAACACCGCCGCCACCGGGGCCGAGCCCACCGCGGAGGCTCCCGCCGCGGCCCCCGCGCCGACCGCTCCCGCCCCCCGGGCGAGCGCCAACGGTGCCACCGTGCCCGCCGCCCCGGCCGCCCCCGCGGCCCCGGCCGTGGCTGCGGCACCGGCTCCGGCCCCCGCAGCGCCGAAGCCCGTGCCCGCCGCCGCCCCGGCCCCGGCCCCGGCCCCGGTCGCCGCGCCGAAGCCGGCCGCGGCTCCCGCGCCGGCCGCCGAGGCACCCGCGGGTCCCGAGCTGATCACCCTGCGCGGCCCGGCCGCCGCCGTCGCGAAGAACATGAACGCCTCGCTGGAGATGCCCACGGCCACGTCCGTGCGCGCCGTCCCGGTGAAGCTGCTCTTCGACAACCGCATCGTCATCAACAACCATCTGAAGCGCGCCCGGGGCGGGAAGGTCTCCTTCACCCACCTCATCGGCTACGCGATGGTGCGGGCCCTCAAGGCCATGCCGTCGATGAACTGGTCCTTCGCGCTGAAGGACGGCAAGCCGACGCTGGTCAAGCCGGAGCATGTGAACTTCGGCCTCGCCATCGACCTGGTCAAGCCCAACGGCGACCGCCAGCTCGTCGTCGCGGCCATCAAGAAGGCCGAGACGCTCAACTTCTTCGAGTTCTGGCAGGCGTACGAGGACATCGTCCGCCGCGCCCGGGGCAACAAGCTCACGATGGACGACTTCACCGGGGTCACGGTCTCCCTGACCAACCCCGGCGGCCTCGGCACCGTCCACTCCGTGCCGCGGCTGATGCCCGGCCAGTCCGTGATCATGGGCGTCGGCTCCATGGACTACCCGGCCGAGTTCCAGGGCACCTCCCAGGACACCCTGAACAAGCTGGGCATCTCCAAGGTCATGACGCTGACCTCGACCTACGACCACCGGGTCATCCAGGGCGCGGCCTCCGGCGAGTTCCTGCGGGTCGTGGCCAACTCGCTGCTGGGCGAGGACGGCTTCTACGACGACATCTTCGAGGCGCTGCGCATCCCGTACGAGCCGGTCCGCTGGCTCAAGGACATCGACGCCTCCCACGACGACGACGTCACCAAGGCCGCCCGGGTCTTCGAGCTGATCCACTCCTACCGGGTCCGCGGCCATGTCATGGCCGACACCGACCCGCTGGAGTACCGCCAGCGCAAGCACCCCGACCTGGACATCACCGAGCACGGCCTCACCCTGTGGGACCTGGAGCGCGAGTTCGCGGTCGGCGGCTTCGCGGGCAAGTCCCTGATGAAGCTGCGCGACGTCCTCGGCGTGCTGCGGGACTCGTACTGCCGCACCACCGGCATCGAGTTCATGCACATCCAGGACCCCAAGCAGCGCAAGTGGATCCAGGACCGGGTGGAGCGCCCGCACGCCAAGCCGGAGCGCGAGGAGCAGTTGCGCATCCTGCGCCGGCTCAACGCGGCCGAGGCGTTCGAGACCTTCCTCCAGACGAAGTACGTCGGTCAGAAGCGGTTCTCGCTGGAGGGCGGCGAGTCCGTCATCCCGCTGCTGGACGCGGTCATCGACTCGGCGGCCGAGTCCCGCCTCGACGAGGTCGTCATCGGCATGGCCCACCGCGGCCGGCTGAACGTCCTCGCCAACATCGTCGGCAAGTCGTACGCGCAGATCTTCCGGGAGTTCGAGGGCAACCTCGACCCGAAGTCGATGCACGGCTCCGGTGACGTCAAGTACCACCTGGGCGCCGAGGGGACCTTCACCGGTCTCGACGGTGAGCAGATCAAGGTCTCCCTGGTCGCCAACCCCTCCCACCTGGAGGCCGTCGACCCGGTCCTGGAGGGTGTCGTCCGCGCCAAGCAGGACGTCATCAACAAGGGCGGCACGGACTTCACCGTGCTGCCGGTCGCCCTCCACGGCGACGCGGCCTTCGCGGGCCAGGGCGTGGTCGCCGAGACGCTGAACATGTCGCAGCTCCGCGGCTACCGCACCGGCGGCACCGTCCATGTCGTCATCAACAACCAGGTCGGCTTCACCGCCGCCCCGGAGTCCTCCCGCTCCTCGATGTACGCCACCGACGTGGCCCGCATGATCGAGGCGCCGATCTTCCACGTCAACGGCGACGACCCGGAGGCGTGCGTCCGGGTGGCGCGGCTCGCCTTCGAGTTCCGCCAGACGTTCAACAAGGACGTGGTGATCGACCTCATCTGCTACCGCCGCCGCGGTCACAACGAGGGCGACAACCCGCAGTTCACCAACCCGCAGATGTACAACCTGATCGACAAGAAGCGTTCGGTGCGCAAGCTGTACACCGAGTCGCTGATCGGCCGGGGGGACATCACGCTGGAGGAGGCCGAGCAGGCCCTCCAGGACTTCCAGGGCCAGTTGGAGAAGGTCTTCGCCGAGGTCCGCGAGGCCACCAGCCTGCCCGCCCCGGCGCAGGTCCCCGACCCGCAGGCCGAGTTCCCCGTGGCGGTGACCACGGCGGTCTCCCAGGAGATCGTCAAGCGGATCGCCGAGTCCCAGGTGAACATCCCGGACAACGTCGCCGTCCACCCGCGGCTGCTGCCGCAGCTCCAGCGGCGCGCCTCCTCCGTCGAGGACGGCACGATCGACTGGGGCATGGGCGAGACCCTGGCCATCGGCTCGCTGCTGATGGAGGGCACCCCGGTGCGCCTCTCCGGCCAGGACACCCGCCGCGGCACCTTCGGCCAGCGCCACGCGGTCCTCGTCGACCAGGAGACCGGCGAGGACTACACCCCGCTGCTCTACCTCACCGAGGAGCAGGCCCGTTACAACGTGTACGACTCGCTGCTCAGCGAGTACGCGGCGATGGGCTTCGAGTACGGCTACTCGCTGGCCCGCCCGGACGCGCTGGTCGTGTGGGAGGCCCAGTTCGGTGACTTCGTCAACGGCGCCCAGACCGTCGTCGACGAGTTCATCTCCTCGGCCGAGCAGAAGTGGGGCCAGCACTCCGGTGTGACGCTGCTGCTGCCGCACGGCTACGAGGGCCAGGGCCCGGACCACTCCTCGGCCCGCCCGGAGCGCTTCCTCCAGCTCTGCGCGCAGAACAACATGACGGTCGCGATGCCGACGCTGCCGTCGAACTACTTCCATCTGCTGCGCTGGCAGGTGCACAACCCGCACCACAAGCCGCTGATCGTCTTCACCCCGAAGTCGATGCTCCGGCTGAAGGCGGCGCAGTCGAAGACGGAGGAGTTCCTGACCGGCGGCTTCCGCCCGGTGATCGGGGACACCGGCGTCGACGCGGGCACGGTGGACCCGGCGGGCGTGCGCAAGGTCGTCTTCACCTCCGGCAAGGTCTACTACGACCTCGACGCGGAGCGGAAGAAGCGCGGTACGCAGGACACCGCGATCATCCGGCTGGAGCGGCTGTACCCGCTGCCGGGTGCCGAGCTCCAGGCCGAGATCGCCAAGTTCCCGAACGCGGAGAAGTACATCTGGGCCCAGGAGGAGCCGGCGAACCAGGGTGCCTGGCCGTTCATCGCGCTCAACCTGATCGACCACCTGGACCTGGCCGTCGGCGCGGACGTCCCGCACGGCGAGCGGCTGCGGCGGATCTCCCGTCCGCACGGCTCGTCCCCGGCGGTGGGCTCCAAGAAGCGTCATGAGCAGGAGCAGGAGCAGCTCGTCAACGAGGTCTTCGACGCCTGATCCGCGCTGTGGTCCGCCGCGGCGGACCGGAGGGCCGGTACCCATGGGGGTGCCGGCCCTCCGGCGTTCCCGGGTTCGGGGGTGTACCCGGGGGTCGTCAGCGGCCGTGGCGGTCCCGGGGGCCCGGGGGGCCCTGCTCCGGGTCCTCCTCGCGGCGGGGTTCCCCGCCCGGGTCCTCCAGCCGCCGGATCTCCTGGCGGATCAGCTCCGCCGGGCGGGAGCGGGCCGAGGAGAGCAGCCCCAGCACCGCGCGGTGCTCCTCCAGGGCCCGTTCGGGACCGGCCGTGCGCTCCAGCCTGCCCGCGCGGGCCCACTGGGCGGTGACCGCGCCTTCCAGCAGTCCGTCGGGGCCCTGTCCGGCCCGCTGGTAGTAGACCGCCGCGGCCCGCAGCCGGGCCGGTGATCCGGTGCGCCGGGCCAGCAGGGCCGAGGCCAGCGCGCGGTACCACCAGGCGTACGCGGTCAGCTCCGGGTCGGCCGCCTCGCGGGCCGCCGCGCCCAGCGCCCACTCGGCCTCATGGAGGTCGGCGAGGGAGCCGTCGGCCCGGAACCGCTCGATGCAGGCGTGTCCGAGCAGCGCCCGGCGGCGCGGCAGCTCGGGGTCGGCGGGCGGGGTCTCCTCGATCGCGCCGCGCAGGGCCCGTACCGCCGCGTGGACGTCGGACGGGTTCTCCTTGTCCACGCCCCGTTCGGTGAGCTGGCGGCCGAGCGAGGTGAGCACCCCGGTGCGCCCGGGGTCGGACCAGGACAGCAGCGGCAGGGCCTCGGTCCAGGCCGCGATCGCCGAGTCGCGGTGGGCCCAGCCCCCGGTGGTGAGGTACCGCTGCTCCAGCAGGGAGGCCATTCGCAGCAGGATGTGGGCCTGGGTCTCCTCGTCCCGGCCCGCGTTGCGCCGCGCCTGGTCCAGCGCCTGGAGGATGCGCAGCCTGGTGTCGTCGTCGGGGTGTTCGTCGGCGAACTCGATGGCGTCGGCGTAGTCGAGCCAGACCCGGCACAGCTCGGCGGGGCCGACGGCGTCCCAGTCGATGCCGTCGATGCCGGTGTGCAGATCGTGGCCCGCGCTCTCCGCGTACGCGCGGGACGCGGCCAGGTCCACGACCCGGGGCCGCACCGGTCCCTCGCCCCGGTGGTGGCGGGCCAGTTCGAGCAGCAGCCCGCCGCGGGCCAGCAGGGCCGACTCATGGCGCTCGTCGGTGCGCAGCTCGGCCAGCGCGTCCGGGACGGCCTCCGCCATCAGCAGATGGACCACGGCGATGGCGGTGTCCAGGGTGGCGGTGAACCAGTCCCCGGGGTCGGCGGGGCCGCTCAGGGCGTAGGGCGCGCCGAGGACGGCGAGCCGCCGCAGCACCCGGATACGGGCGGACGCGGCCTGTTCGCGCAGGGCGGTGGGGGCGGACCGGCTCCGGGGGACGGCGTCGGTCAGCTCGGCGAGGCTGCTGTCGGCGGCGGTGAGCAGGACGGCGGCCACGGGCTCGGGTTCGTCCCCGGCCTGGACCCAGGCCCACTCGGGGACGAGCTTGGCGGGCAGCCGTCCGGACGCGACCTCGTCGGCCATGGCCTCCAGGACGCGGGCGAGGGTGAGATGGGCCCGCGGGGGCCCGCCCGCGATGGCGGTCTGGGCGGCGTCGAGGGCTTCGGGCAGGTCCTCCGGCAGGGGGCGGACCAGCCAGCGGCGGAGCAGGGCGTCGGCGAGTTCCTCGTAGAGCCCGGCGCGTTCGGTGGTGCGGCTCGTCCAGCTCTCCGCCTGGGTGGCGGAGGCGAGGAGGGCGATGGCGGTGTCGAGGTCGCGTACGGTGCCGTGCTCGGCGTAGTGGGCGAGACAGGCGTGCGCGCGGGCCAGCAGCCCGGCGGTGCCCTCGCGGTGCAGCCGCCCGGGGAGCATGGCGGTCCGGTCGGCGCCGAAGCGGCGCAGTACCTGGGTGGAGATCTGGGCGAAGGAGAGCGGCCCCCGGTCCTCGGGGCCGACCGGCGCGAGGGGCTGGGGGCTGGGGTCGACGGACCCGGTGAGGAAGGCGGCGGCCATGGCGGGGAAGTTGCGCACGGTGCGGCCGTAGCGGGATTCGACGTACTCGGAGCAGTGTTTGAGGACGAGGGCGGCGGAGCCGGTGCCGAGCCGGGCGAGCAGTTCCTCGCGCACCCCGTCGAGGAAGACGTAGGACGGGCCGCCGTCGTCGGCGCCGGGGCCGCTCGGGTCGCGCCGCAGCAATCCGCTGAGCAGGACCTCGGCGAGGACGTCGGGGCCGCTGCGCATCAGGGTGGCGCGCTGGACGAGCTGCATGACGGGGAGCATCAGCGGGACGGCGGACAGATGCACGGCGAGCTGGGCGGCGGCGGGCGACGCGGTCCTGCGGAAGCGACGGACGCGTTCGGCGGCGTCGAGGCGCTGGGCGGCGCGGGCGCGGCCGGGGGCGGGCCGGTGGCGGCGGTGCACGATCCCGGCGGCGGCGCCGACGCTCTGTCCGGTGCCGCCCGCGATCAGCCGGGTCCACGCCTCGAACGAGGAGCGGCGCAGGGCGAGCACGGGCACGGGGATGCCCCGGGGGGCGGCGGTGCCGTCCCGGGGGGCGAACTCCAGCCGTCCGGCGGGGCCCTCACGGCGGTGCAGCACCCCGGGGAGCGCGGGCAGATGGGTGCGGCCCCACATCCGCTGGGGCAGCGGCTGGACGACGGCGACGGGCGCGGTGGCGGCCCAGGTGTACAGGAGGCGCTGCATCCGGCCGCTGCGCCAGAGCGGTCCGGCGCAGTCGCTGAGGACGACGGTGAGCCGGCGGCCGGTGGGGTCGCCGATGCCGGGCGGTCCCCCGGGGGGTGTGCCGTCGCCGATGCGGTGGACGGCGACCTCGCGGAAGGCGCCGGCGCGCTCGCCGATCTGCCGCAGCTCCTCCAGGACGTCCTGCCAGACGACGGTGGAGCTGGACTCGTCCATGACGAGGGCGAGCCGGGCCTCGCGGCGGCGCCGGGTGGTCAGGACGGGCAGCACGAGCCCGGTGTCGGCGGCGCGGTCGGCGGTGGCGGTCTCGTCGAGTTCGCGGCGGACGGGGCGCAGCGGCGGCCGGTAGCGCTGGAGGGGGCGCAGGGAGCGTTCGAGGGCGCGGGCGTCGGGGAGGGCGGTGGGGGCGGGGACCCTGATCCGCCGCATGACCGCGCCGGGCGGGGCGCCGCCGGTGCCGGGTCCCGGGCGGCCGGGCGCGTACAGCTCGACGGGTGAGCGGTGCACGGGGGCGGGCCGCAGGGCGGCGGGGAACGCGGGGTCGTCTGCGGGGGCGGGGTCGCGTACCGGGTCGGGGGTCTCCTCCTCGCCGGGCGGTGCGGCGGGGGCGGGGCCGGGCCGGGCGCCGGGGGGCGGGGTCGCGGGGACGTGCCGGGCCAGCCAGAGGGCGTCGGCCAGCTCCTCGGGGGTGGGGTCGAGACCGGCGGCGCGCATCCGGCGGACGAGGGCGACGAGCGGGGGCGCGGGCGCGCCGGGCTCCTCGTGCCGCTCGTGGTCCGGGCCGTCGCCGGGGGCGGCCGGGCCGGGGCGGGGCGGGGAGCGGCGGCCGGGCCGGGCGCGGGGTCGTGGGTCCATGGGTCAGCGCCTGCGGGTGTCGAGGGGCCGCATCAGCAGTCCGGCGATCTCCTCGCGCCGTCCGGGCTCCGTGCGCGCGGTGTGCTGGGTCAGATAGATCGCGTTGAGGAGCTGGTCGGTGGGGCGGAGTTCGCCGTCGCCGTCCTCGCTGGTGAAGCGGCCGATCAGATCGAGGTTGTGTTCGTCGGCGCCGGTGCCGAAGTGGGCCTGCACCATGGCGGCGAGCCGTTCGTCGCGGGGCGGGTCGAGGTGGAGGTGGATACAGCGGCGGAGCAGCGGGGCGGGGAAGTCGCGTTCGCCGTTGCTGGTCATCAGGACGAAGGGGAAGGCGTGGCAGCGGACCCGGCCGCCGCGCACCGGGACCCGGCGGCCGTCGTCGGTGAGGACGCGGACCTCGTACCGTCCGGGCCGGTCCGCCGTCCGTTCCAGTTCGGGCAGGGCGAACTCGCCCTCCTCGACCACGTTGAGGAGGTCGTTGGGGAGGTCGATGTCGCTCTTGTCGAGTTCGTCGATGAGCAGGACCCGGGGGAGTTCGGTGGGGAGCAGCGCGGTGCCCAGGGGGCCGAGGCGGATGTAGCGGCCGATGTCGTCGGGCCCGCGCCGCCCGGTCGCCCCCTCTTCCGGCTCCTCCCCCGGCTCCTCCCCCGGCTCCTCGCGTTCGGCGAGCTGGGCGTCCTGGAGGCGGCCGATGGCGTCGTAGGTGTAGAGGCCGTCCCGCAGTTCGGTGCGGGAGACGACGGGCCACTGGAGGACCCGCCCGAGCCCCAGTTCATAGGCGATGGAGTGGGCGAGGGTGGATTTCCCGGAGCCCGGTTCGCCGGTGACGAGGAGGGGGCGGCGCAGATAGAGCGCCGCGTTGATCAGCTCCAGGGCGCGGGAGTCCTGGGCGGGCGGTGCGCCCACCCGGGTGCCGAGGCGCCGCAGCGAGGCGGCGTCGATCGGGGGGACGGGGCCGGGCAGCGGCTCCCCGGTGAAGGCACGCCAGGGCGGGGGCGGGGGCAGGGAGCGTATCCGCCGGTGGTCCGGCGCGCCGACGCCGCGGTAGATCAGCCAGTCGTCCATCGCTCGCTCCTCAGTGACGGGTCGGGAAACCGGTCGCGGGCAACGCCGTTTATGTACCCACACCTCCGCCCTCCCATGGCAGACGGCGGCGATCTCTTGAGGCTCTCCTCACCGGGACCGCACGGCGCCCTCATGGGGAGTCGACCGGTCCGCTGTCGTCGAGGGGCAGCGGGCGCCCCGGGTCGTCGTAGAGGAGGGCCACCGACTCGGCCCAGTGGCCGGTGTCGCGGGTTCCGCTGATGTCGTCCCTGATACGTCTGAGCCGGTCGGGAAGTTCGACGGGGGCGGTGCTCTGTTCCAGGAGGAGGGCGGCTCCCTCGTGGAGCCGGTCGCAGAAGTCGCCGCAGCCGAGGTCGGGGTGGCCGTCGGTGTGCCAGAGGGCGATGCCGTGCCCGGCGGCGAGCGCCATGCCGATGGCGCGGCGGCCCGCGCCGCTGCTCGCGGGGCGGCAGAGCACGGGCACGGCGGACGCGCCCATCTCCTCGAAGTGGCGGGGTCTGGGGAGCTGCCGGGGCGGGGGCGTGCGGACGGCGACGGGTGCTCCCGCGCGCTCCATCGCCCGCCACCGGCGGAGCCAGACGGGGTCCGGTTCGCCTCGTCTGCCGAGGTCCCGCAGCACCACCATCCGCCGTACCCCGACATACGCCGGTTGGTGCAGCCGGGCCATCTCGGTGAGCTGCCAGCGGTGTACGGCGGTGTCGAAGTGGTCGGCGGGGAGGGCGACCTCCAGCGGGGCGGGGGCCCCGGGGGCGTCGAGGGTGGCGAAGACCTCCGCGAGGGGGGCCCGCAGGGTGTGGACGAGTTCCTCGGGCGGGACGCCGTCACCGGTCTGGTCCTCGTGCAGGGGCTCGTTGAGGTCGAAGCCGTCGTCGACGCGGATGCGCCAGTAGAAGCGGCTGCCGGGGGCGGTGCCCGCGGGTCCGGCGCGGAACGGGCCGAGCACCGGCTCCAGTTCGACGATGACGACGCCGGTGCCGTCGCCCGCCCGGGGGTAGCGGACCACGGCGGGGGCGCTTCCCGCCGTCACGGGGGGCGGGGCGAGGCCGGGCGGCAGGCTCGCCTGGGTGACGACGGTGTGCACGATCCGGGGGACGTCCTGGAGGCGGAGGGCGACCCAGTCGGCGAGCGCGGAGGCGTCCCCGCCGCGGACGCGCTCGTACTCCACGACGAGCTGGAGGTAGTGCAGCGCGGCGATGGCGGCGACGGGCTGCCCGGCCTCGTAGAGCAGTCCGTGGCCGTCGCGCCAGGAGTGGGGCAGCAGCTGTCCGGGAGGTGCGGCGACCCCGCCCCGGGCCTTGCGGACCAGTTCGACGACGGGCCGGATGCCGTCGGGCGGCGGTACGGAGGCGAGCAGCCCGAGCGCCTCCCGGCGGTCGCGGGGGCCCCACTGGTCGCCGCCGGTGTGCACCCCCGCGCCGGGGAGCTGGTGCTGGCGCTCGACCCAGTTGTGGCCGGTCGTCTTCGGCGACTGCCCATGCCAGTGGTCGTGGTCCGCGATCAGCGGCTGGTACGCGGGGCCGAAGCGGCGCAGGGCGGTGACCGCGATGGCCGTGCCGCCGTCGCGGCCCGCGCGCCGGGACTTGAGGACGCCGGTGACGGCGCCGGTGTGGGCGTCGAGCACGGGGGAGCCGGAGCCGCCCTTGGGGAACTCGGCCTCGGGGCGGAAGCGCAGTCCGTAGTCGTCGTCGAAGCCGTTGATCCGGGCGGTGGCCTTCCAGCGGACGGCGCGGCCCCCTTCCCCGGGGCGGTAGCCCTGGACGACGCCCCGGCCGCCGGGGTGGTCGGTGCGGTCGGTGAGCCAGACGCACTCGTGTTCGACACCGGGTTCGAGGACCCGGACCAGGGCGAGGTCCTGGGCGACGGGGACGCGCTGCTCGGGCCGGGGTTCGCCGTCGAGGAGCCAGCGCTCCAGGCGGGCGGGCAGCGGCTCGCCGCCCGCGACCTCGCCGCCGCACACCCCGAAGATCCGGTCCCGGTCGCCGCGCAACGCGGGAGCGAGGACATGGGCGCAGGTCAGCACCAGCCCGGGGGCGATGAAGAAGCCGGTGCCCCAGAGCGCGGAGCCCTCCGCTCCTGGGGTGGCGTCCAGGGCGTGGAAGTAGACGGTGGCGGCGCGGGCGAGGGCGTCGATGACCGGATCGGCGTCGCTCATGACCGCGGGTCGCCCTCGGGGGCGGCGGCCGGGGCACCGGACGGGGTATCGGGAGCGGCCGGGGTACCGGACGGGCCGGACCGGGCGTCGGACGGGGCTCCCGCCGGACTGTCGTCCAGGCCCTCGGGCCGGTTCTGCTCGCCCCGGTACCACACCAGGGTGACCTGCACGGACGCCTTCGCCTCCCCCGCGGCCAGCACGGCCAGCGCGACCCCGGACTTGGCCGTCAGCTCGATCCCGAACGAGACGGCGGCCTCGTCCGGCCGGGCCGCGGACGCGGCGGCGAGCACGGAGGAGCCCACCCCCGCGATCAGCTGCTCCAGCTGCCGGACCCGGGCGGTGGCGCTCTCGACGAAACCCACGTCCTCCTCGTCCTCGCCGTATCCACCGCCCGGGGCCGAGAGCCGGGCGTGCACCACGGCACCCCCGGGAAGTTCGATCCGCTGGACGTGTCCGCTCATG
Organism: Streptomyces clavuligerus; assembly: GCF_005519465.1. NCBI lineage: Bacteria > Bacillati > Actinomycetota > Actinomycetes > Kitasatosporales > Streptomycetaceae > Streptomyces > Streptomyces clavuligerus. Next base: position 1,981,219 of record NZ_CP027858.1, read on the forward strand.
GGCGATCCCCCCGCTGCTCGACGGAGAACTCCCCTGGTATGTACCGCAGCCAGGCGTCCGGTGAACGGATCGGAGGGAGGGAACGGGGGAATCACCGGGGAGGACGGCGGACGAGTGCCCTCCGGGGACCGGGGCGGGCCCCGGGGACCGTAGGCTGAGGGGGTAGTCCCCCATCCGTCCCGGGAGCATGTCTTGTACTTCACCGATCGCGGCATCGAGGAGCTGGAGAAGCGGCGCGGCGAGGAGGAGGTCACCTTCGAGTGGCTGGCCGAGCAGTTGCGGACCTTCGTCGATCTCAACCCCGACTTCGAGGTCCCGGTGGAGCGGCTGGCGACCTGGCTGGCCCGGCTGGACGACGAGGACGAGGACGAGTAGGGCGGGAGCGGCCCGCACCGGCCGTGCGGGGCGCCGCCGTGACGGCGGCTGCGGCGGCCGGGGCCCCCGCTACCGTGCGCGGCGCGGCCGCGCCCCGAGTGCGAGGCCCCCGTTCAGCAGCAGGACCGCGCCCGCGGCGATCCAGCCGGGGCTGCGCCGCCGTACCCCGTAGAGGGTCACCGGCACCCCCGCCACGAGCTGGGCCGCGCCGATGGCCCGGGCCCGCCCGGACTCCCGGGCGCGCAGCCAGTGGTCGAGCCCTTCCTCCACCGCGTGCAGCTCCGCCCGTACGGCGTCGCGCCAGCCCGCCCACTCGACGGACTCGGCTCCGGAGCCCCGGGCGGCGGCCCGCAGCCGGTCGCCGCTCTCACCGGGGGTGAGTCCGGCGGGGAGCCGCAGCCCCGTCCTGGCGAGCACCGCGATCAGGCCGAGGAGGCGGGCGCGGGCGTCGGCCGCGCGGTCGGGCCGGGTGAGCGGTTCCAGCGTCTGCACATCGAGGACGGGGTCGAGCCCGAGACGGGCGGCGAAGGTGTGGACCGCCTCGTCCTCACCGGCCGGGGTCCCGTCGGCGAGCCAGACGTACCCCACGGGCCTGCGGAACCCCGAGGCGAGCAGGAATCCGGAGCGCTCGCCGTCCCACCACAGGGCGAGCGCGGGCCGGTTGGTGGCGACCGAGAGGGCCGAGGCCCAGCCGCCGAGCACCCGTTCCACCGGTTCCTGACCGTCCCGCCAGGGCTTTCCCTCGGGGATCAGCACACTCCAGCCCTCGCCCGCCGGGGCCAGGAGCTGCCGCTCGCGCAGGAGCTGGGCCACGGGCCGCACGGCGGCCGGCTCGGCGCGGCTGAGCAGCAGCGCGCCCACGGATGTCGCGTTCTGGGAACTCACACCCCTTACGCTAGGGCAGTTTGCCCCGTTATGACTGGTTATGGTCATGCGACCGGTCGCTTCTGCCCCTTGACACCATGTAGTCGCGATATATCGTATCGAAGAGAGACGCGATATGTTGCGTCGTGTCTTCGGACTCCGACCCGTCCGGCTGGAAGGGCAGCGCCATGGCAGAGTCGACGCGGGGGATCACCGGGCCCACGCGGCTCACCTCCGAGGAACCGGTACGGACCCGGCGGGGACGGATCTCCGGCAGCGCCGGGGCCGCCGGGAGCACCGCGCAGGTGCCGGGCACGGACGAGGGGCCCACCCGGCTGGGGATCTCCGGAGCCGGGGGCCCCACCGGCCCCGTCGGCCCCACCGGAAAGGTGCTCTGAGATGCCGCCCGTATTCGCCCACGGCCGACTGCGCCTGTATCTGCTGAAACTCCTGGACGAGGCCCCCCGCCACGGGTACGAGGTGATCCGGCTGCTGGAGGAGCGCTTCCACGGCCTGTACGCGCCCTCCGCGGGCACCGTCTACCCCCGGCTCGCCAAGCTGGAGGCGGAGGGCCTGGTCACCCATGCCACCGAGGGCGGGCGCAAGGTCTACTCCCTCACCGACGCGGGCCGCGAGGAGCTGGCGCGGCGCCGGGCGGAGCTGGTCGGTCTGGAGCAGGAGATCAGGGAGTCGGTCTCCGGGCTGGCCGCCGAGATCCGCGACGAGGTGCGGGGCGCGGTGGGCGGGCTCCGCGGCGGGCTGCGCGCCGCCGCCACGGCCACCGCGGACGGCCCGGACCGGGAGCGGACCGAGCGGGAGGAGTGGCGCGAGGTCACCCATGCGTGGCAGGAGCAGGCCCGGCAGGCCCGCGAGGACGCCCAGCACGCCCGCCACCAGGCCAAGGAGGCCCAGGAGAAGGCGCGCCGGGAGCTTCAGCGCCTCGCCAGGGAGGTTCAGGACCAGGTCGAGGAGCACGTCGCGCGCGGCGCCTGGCCCACAGGGGTCCGCGAGGGGCTCACCGGGCTGACGGACCGGCTCGGCACGCTGGCCAAGCAGCAGATGTCATGGACAGCGGGGGGCCAGGAGGAGCCGGGGACACCCGCGGGACCGGAGCCGCGGCGGACCCCTTCGGCACCGGAGCCGTCCGCCGCCCCGGCCGGCTCGTCCGCGCCCTCCGCGCCGAAGGGCCCGTCCGCACCGTCCGCGCCAGAGACATCCTCCGCGTCAAAGGCATCGTCCGTGTCAAAGGCACCGTCCGTGTCGGAGGCCCCGGCCGAACCGTTCGCACCGGAGCCGGGGACCGCCGAAGCCTCCGGGAGCCCGTCCAGCGGTGACCCGTTCCGCGATCTGGAACGGCTGCTCGACCGCTTCCGGGACGACATCCGGGACGCGGCCCGCGACCACGGGGTGACGGAGTCCCAGCTCGCCGACGCCCGCCGCCATCTGTCGACGGCCTCGGCGCACATCGTCGCCGCGCTGCTCACGGGCGGCGGCCGGAAGGGCTGACCGGCCCCGGACGGCCCGAAGCCCCCGGGAGCCGTGGACGGGCTCCCGGAGGCTTCGGCGTCAGGGCGTCAGGGCGTCAGGGCGTCAGCACGATCTTGCCGAAGAGGTCCCCGCCCGCCATCCGCTCGAAGCCCTCCCGGGCCCGGTCCAGCGGCAGCACCTGGTCGATCACGGGCCGTACCCCGGTCGCGGCACAGAAAGCGAGCAGATCCTCCAGCTCGTCCCGGGTGCCCATGGTGGAGCCCACCACCTTCAGCTCCAGGAAGAAGATCCGGGTCAGCTCGGCGTGGGAGGGCCGGTCACCACTGGTCGCGCCGGAGATGACCAGCGTGCCCCCCGGGCGCAGCGACTTGATGGAGTGGGACCAGGTGGCCGCCCCCACCGTCTCGATCACCGCGTCCACCCGGTGCGGCAGCCGCGCCCCCGGCTCGAAGGCGCCGACCGCGCCGAGCGCGACGGCCCGGGTCCGCTTGGCCTCGTGCCGGCTGGTGGCGTACATCCGCAGCCCGGCGGCCTTCCCGAGCACGATCGCGGCGGTCGCCACTCCCCCGCCCGCGCCCTGGACCAGGACCGAGTCCCCGGGCCGCACCCCCGCGTTGGTGAAGAGCATCCGATAGGCGGTGAGCCAGGCCGTGGGCAGACAGGCGGCCTCCTCGAAGCTCAGCTCCTTCGGCTTGGGCAGAACGTTCCAGGAGGGTACGGAGACCTGCTCGGCGAAGGTGCCCTGATGGCGCTCGGTGAGGATGGACTGCGGCTCGTCGGGGCCGACCCCGTGGCCGGTCTGGCCGATGACGGCGTGGACGACCACCTCCCGGCCCTCGGCGTCGACCCCGGCGGCGTCGCAGCCGAGGATCATCGGGAGGCGTCCCTCGGGGAGTCCCACCCCGCGCAGGGACCAGAGGTCGTGGTGGTTGAGCGAGGCGGCTCTCACGGTCACCGTGGTCCAGCCGGGCCGGTCCCCGGGGGCCGGTCGCTCCCCCAACTCCAGTCCCTTGAGCGGGTCGTCACGGTCGATACGTGCGGCATAGGCGGCAAACATGGCCCGACCCTAGGGCCGGGGAACGCCCTGACGGAATGAGGTCGTCATGTGACACGTGCCGCGCGGGTCCCCGCGCCGCCCGGAGCGTCCCTGATCGTCCCGCACCGCCCGGTACCCGCGCCGCCCGGTACCCGACCCGCGGACGGAGGTGCCCCGCGGACGGAGGTGCCCCCGCCGGTCCGGGCAGGGGCACACGCATCCGTTCCGCGGGAACGGCGGCACAGCACCGGCGGCACTCCACCGGCGGCGGAATCACCGGCGGCAGAGCGGCGGCGACGGAATCACCGGCGGCACGGCACTAGCGGCGGGCGACGCCCTCGGCGCGGGCGGCGGCGGCGACCGCGGCGGTCACCGCCGGGGCGACCCGCTCGTCGAACGGCGAGGGGATGACCCGGTCCGGCGCCAGCTCGTCCCCGACCACGTCGGCCAGCGCCCGCGCGGCGGCGATCTTCATGCCCTCGGTGATCCGGGAGGCCCGCACCTGGAGCGCGCCCGCGAAGATCCCCGGGAAGGCCAGCACATTGTTGATCTGGTTGGGGAAGTCGCTGCGGCCCGTGGCCACCACCGCCGCGTACTTGTGCGCGATGTCGGGGTGGATCTCCGGGGTGGGGTTGGCCATCGCGAAGACGAAGGCGCCCGGGGCCATGGAGGCGACGGCGGCCTCCGGCACCGTGCCGCCGGAGACCCCGATGAAGACGTCGGCCCCCGCCAGCGCGGACTCCAGGGAGCCGCTGAGCCCCGCCTTGTTGGTCAGCCCGGCCAGCTCCCGCTTGACCGGGTTCAGGTCCTCGCGGTCCCGGCTGACGATGCCCTTGCGGTCGGCCACCGCGACATCGCCGAGCCCCGCCTCCAGCAGGAACTTGGCGATGGCCACCCCGGCCGCGCCCGCGCCCGAGATCACCGCGCGCAGCTCGCCCAGGGTCCGGCCGGTCAGCTTCGCCGCGTTCCGCAGCGCGGCGAGCGTCACCACGGCGGTGCCGTGCTGGTCGTCGTGGAAGACCGGGATGTCCAGCCGCTCCTGGAGCCTGCGCTCGATCTCGAAGCAGCGCGGGGCCGAGATGTCCTCCAGATTCACCCCACCGAAGGACGGGGCGAGCCGGACGACGGTCTCGACGATCTCGTCCGTGTCGGTGGTGGCGAGCGCGATCGGGACCGCGTCCACGCCGCCGAACTGCTTGAAGAGGATCGCCTTCCCCTCCATCACCGGGAGGGATGCCTCGGGGCCGATGTCGCCGAGGCCCAGGACCGCCGTGCCGTCGGTGACCACGGCGACCACCTGGGACTTCCAGGTGTAGTCGTGGACCAGCTCCGGCTGCTCGGCGATCGCGCTGCACACCTTGGCGACACCGGGGGTGTACGCGAGGGAAAGGTCGTCCTTGTTCCGCACGGGAACCGTGGCCTGCACGGCCATCTTGCCGCCCCGGTGCAGGGCGAAGGCCGGATCGAAGGGCTCGGTGGGAGCGCTGTCCGCACCGGCGTCCAGCCGCTCGGCGCCTTCGGCGCTGCCGCTGGGAGGGTTGACGATCTCCGCTGCCATGTGAATGTGACCCCTTGTTTCTTCTGCTGTCGAGGGTTGCCCTCCCGAGGTGAGGAGGGTGAGCGGGCACCGTGTCCGTGCCCCGCCGCCGCGGTTGAGCCGCCCGGCGGGGGTGGTGCGAACACGCGGGCACGCCGCACACGTGCCCTGAGCCCCGGATGAGGGGTGTAAGGATCCTTCTTACCCGACCGGGCCCACCGAGGACGAGTCCGATATCCGGTCCTGGTGGGACTCGTCTCGGATATCAGGACACGTCGGCCACGTGCCCTCTTTCTGGCCCGCGGCCCGCCGCAAACCGAAGAACTTCCGGCCGGAAGGGGATATTCCCGCGAAAGCTCCAGCCTGGTAGGACCGGTCACAGGGGGGATGGGGGTGTCCCGTTACCCGATTTTGACATGCTTGGCCCCCTGAATGGGCTAGTCCGAATGGCAAGATGCCGAAAACACTCAAGGTCGCGGCACTCAACGACGAGTACGCGATCGGGACACGACCAGGAAATGGCAGCTCTCTGACCCGCCGGAGGACAACCAGATGACCGCACGCACCACGCGTACCACGACCGCCCGGAAGATCCGGAAGCCTCTGAACTCCCGGTTCGCCGCGGTCAGCGCCATCGCGGTCGCCGGCGCCCTGCTGCTGACCGGCTGTGGCGACCAGACGGACAAGACGAGTTCGGGCGGTGGCGAGAGCGACGCCCCCTCCGCCGCGACCGAGGCCAAGCTCCACAGCATGCTGCCGCAGGCCATTCGCGACAAGGGTGTCGTCAGGGTCGGTTCGGACATTGCCTACCCGCCCGTTGAATTCAAGGACGATTCGGGCGCCACCACGGGCATCGACCCGGATATCGCCGCCGCTCTCGGCAAGGAGCTGGGGGTGAAGTTCGAGTTCCAGAACGGCACCTTCGACACCCTCATCACCGGTCTGCGCTCCAAGCGGTACGACATCGCCATGTCGGCCATGACGGACACCAAGGACCGCCAGAACGGCGTGGACTCCGAGACCGGCAAGAAGGTCGGCGAGGGCGTCGACTTCGTCGACTACTTCACCGCGGGCGTCTCGATCTACACCCCGAAGGGCAAGGACCAGGGGATCAAGACCTGGGCCGACCTCTGCGGCAAGAAGATCGCCGTCCAGCGCGGCACGGTCTCCGAGGACCTGGCCAAGGCCGAGAACAAGAAGTGCGGCGACAAGGGCCCGATCAAGATCGAGGCGTTCGACAACGACCTGGAGGCCCAGACCCGGCTGCGGGCCGGGGGCGCCGACGCGGGCTCCGCCGACTTCCCGGTGGCCGCGTACGCGGTGCAGAAGTCCGGCGGCGGCAAGGACTTCCAGCTCGTCGGCGAGCAGGTGGAGGCCGCCCCGTACGGCATCGCCTTCGCCAAGGACAACACCCAGCTCCGGGACGCCGTCAAGGCCGCCCTGGACGCGATCATCAAGAACGGCGAGTACCAGAAGGTCCTCGACAAGTGGGGGGTCCCCGCGGGCGCGGTGACCGAGGCAAAGATCAACGGCGGCTCCTGACCGGCGGGTCCGGACCCCGTCCGCGAGGTCCGGACCCGTGCGCGGGTCCGGACCCGCCCCGCGAAGACCGGGGCCGCCACCGCCCGGCGGCCCCGGCCCGGACCCGCACCCCAGCAGCACCCACTCGCCATCGAAAGGCTCAAGGCTCCCTGTGACTGCCGACCTCAACACGACGGACCCCAAGGACGCGCCCCCGCCACCGGCGGGCGGGCCGGACGCCATCAAGGCGGTCCCGGTCCGCCACTACGGCCGCTATGTCTCCGCCGCCGTCGCGATCGGCCTCTTCGGGCTGATCGTCTACGCCTTCTCCCAGGGACGGATCAACTGGGGGGCCATCCCGGAGTACTTCTTCGACGACCGTATCGTCGACGGCGTCAAGGAGACGCTGATCCTGACGGTGCTCTCGATGGCCATCGGTATCGGGGGCGGCATCCTGCTCGCCGTGATGCGGCTCTCGAAGAACCCCGTCACCTCGTCCATCGCCTGGTTCTACATCTGGTTCTTCCGGGGCACCCCGGTCCTGGTCCAGCTCTTCGTCTGGTTCAACCTCGGCCTGGTCTTCGAGTACGTCAACTTCGGCTTCTACCGGGACGAGTGGTCGGACTTCATGACCCCGTTCCTGACCGCGCTGCTCGGCCTCGGCCTCAACGAGGCCGCGTACATGGCGGAGATCTGCCGCGCGGGTCTGCTCTCCGTGGACGAGGGCCAGACCGAGGCGTCCCACGCGCTGGGCATGAGCCACTCCAAGACCCTGCGCCGGATCGTGATCCCGCAGGCGATGCGGGTGATCGTGCCGCCCACGGGCAACGAGGTCATCAATATGCTGAAGACGACCTCACTGGTGGCGGCGGTGCAGTTCACCGAACTCTTCCGGCAGGCCCAGAACATCGGCCAGACCTCCGGCGCCCCGGTCGAGATGTTCTTCCTCGCCGCCGCCTGGTACCTGGTCCTCACCTCGGTCCTGAGCGTGGGCCAGTACTACCTGGAACGGCACTACGCCCGCGGCTCCACCCGCACCCTGCCGCCGACCCCGTTCCAGAAGATCAAGTCGAGCGTGTTCTCGGTGCGCCGCCCGAAGGGAGTCTCCGCATGACCACCCACCCCATGGTCAAGGCCGAGGGCGTCCACAAGTCCTACGGCCCGGTCGAGGTCCTCAAGGGCATCGACCTGGAGGTCGCCCCCCGTGAGGTCTTCTGTCTGATCGGCCCCTCCGGCTCCGGCAAGTCGACCTTCCTGCGCTGCATCAACCATCTGGAGAAGATCAACGCGGGTCGGCTCTCCGTCGACGGCGAACTGGTCGGCTACCGCCAGAAGGGCGACAGGCTGTACGAGCTGAAGGACAGCGAGGTCGCCCTCAAGCGCCGCGACATCGGCATGGTCTTCCAGCGCTTCAACCTCTTCCCGCACATGTCGGCGGTGGAGAACGTGATGGAGGCGCCGGTCCAGGTCAAGGGCGAGTCCAAGTCCTCGGCCCGGACCCGGGCGCTGAAGCTGCTGGACCGGGTGGGCCTCGCCGACAAGGCGGGCAACTACCCCTCGCAGCTCTCCGGCGGCCAGCAGCAGCGGGTGGCGATCGCCCGCGCGCTGGCGATGGAGCCCAAGCTGATGCTGTTCGACGAGCCGACGTCGGCGCTCGACCCCGAGCTGGTGGGCGATGTGCTCGACGTGATGCGCGACCTCGCCGAGGAGGGGATGACGATGGTCGTCGTCACCCATGAGATGGGCTTCGCCCGCGAGGTCGGCGACGCGCTGGTCTTCATGGACAACGGTGTGGTGGTCGAGTCCGGCCACCCCCGCGAGGTGCTGACCAACCCCCAGCACGAGCGGACGAAGTCCTTCCTGTCCAAGGTGCTCTGACCCAAGGTGCTCTGACCCGGGGCGCGCGCCGGACGGGGACGGGTGCGGGGCGGTACGGATGTCCGTACCGCCCCGCACGCGTGTCCGGCTAGCGCAGGGCGAGGACCAGGGCGTCGCAGGGCGAGGACCACACCGGCCTGGCCTCGGCGAAGCCGACCAGCCGCAGGGTCTCCGCGTGCCACTGCGCCGAGGGGGTCTCCCCGTCCGCGTGCTCCCCGTAGATCTCGAACCGCCGGGCCGTGGGCGCGGCCAGGGCCGGGTCCTTCGCGGCGAGCGCCCACCACTCGGCCCAGTCGAGCGCGCCGGACTCCTTGGCGCGGTCCCGCCCGGCGTGGCGGTGGGCCCGTTCGGCCGCGTTGATCCGCGGAGTGGAACGGTCGATCATATGGTCGGCGTTCATGAAGACCCCGCCGTCCCGGACCACCCCGGCGAGCTGTCCGTACAGCGTGGTGAGGGGGCCCGCGAACATCCAGTGCAGCGCGGTGGCGGTAAGGACGGCGTCGTACTCGGCGTACGGGAGGGCCTTCATCCAGCCGGGGTCGGTGAGATCGGCGGTGACCAGGGTGACCCGGTCGTCCCCCGCGAAGGTGCCCTCGGCGATGGTGAGCAGCGCGGGGTCGAGGTCGACCCCGGTACTGACCGCGTCGGGGAACCTTCGCAGCAGCCGGTCCGTAATACTTCCCGTACCGCAGGCGAGGTCCAGTACCCGGGGCGCGGGGCCGACGGTGGCCTCGACCATGTCCAGCATCACGCGGAACCGCTCCTCGCGGTCCGGCATGTACCACTCCTGCTGCCGGTCCCAGCTCTCCTGCCAGGCCCGCCAGTCCGTGCCGTGTGCTGTCTCCGTCACCGGAAAGCCCTCCATCGCCACTGATGTAATACCCTGTTCAGGGAAGTACCTATTACCCCTCCCCGCCAGAACCCTAGACTCCGCCGGTAAGGACTGCAAGTGGAACTGGTCTATTACTCGGACTATGCCGTGCGCCTCGTGAACACCGAGGAACCGGCACGCAACAAGGACTCCCTCACCTCCGTCGAGGCGGTGCGGGAGCTGTTCGGCCCCTCGATGCAGGCCGCCCGCCGGGCCACGGACGCGGACGTCACCCGGTTCCGCTCGGTCCGCAGCCGGCTGCGGGCCGTCTTCACGGCCGCCGACGCCGGGGACGAGAGCGGCGCCGTCGACCTGCTCAACTCGCTGCTGCTGGAGTTCCCCGTCAGCCCGCAGATCTCCGGGCACGACTTCCGGGACGAGGACGGGCGCCCCAAGTGGCACATGCATCTCGCGGAGCACCCGTCGAACGCCACCGCCGGATACGCGGCGATCGCCTCCATGGGGCTGGCCTTCCATCTGACGGAGTACGGGGTCGACCGGCTCGGCCTCTGCCAGGCCCCGCCCTGCCGCAACGCCTATCTGGACACCTCCACCAACCGCTCCCGGCGGTACTGCTCGGACCGCTGCGCCACCCGGGCCAATGTGGCGGCGTACCGGGCCCGCAAACGCCAGGAGGCGGGCCGGGGCACGGCACCGGGCGGGACACCGGGCGGAACGGACCGGGGCTGAGGGGCCGTCCGGGCCGGGATCAGGGGGCCGGGGTCAGGGGGCCGGGGTCAGAGGATCGGCCGGACCGCCGAGAGCAGCCAGGCCAGCAGCGCCCGCGGTGAACGCCGCCCGGGGTCGCGGGGCCGGTAGCGCCCCCGTACCCGGCCGAGCAGCAGCTCCGGGGGGACGGCGCCGAAGAGGCGGCTGTCCCCCTCGGCACCGGGGTTGTCGCCCAGCACCCACCAGCCGCCGTCGCGCCGCCCCGCGAGCCGCTTGACGATGAGCAGGTCCTGCTGGAGCGGGTGGCGCAGGACCGCCACCTGTCCCGGGCGCACCCGGGCCCCGTAGTGCACCAGCAGCCGATCGCCGTGGTGCAGCGTCGGATACATCGACGGGCCCGTCACCTCGGCGACGCCGAAGGGCGCCGCGGTCTCCCGCCCCTGCTCGGCCATCCGCCACCTCCGGGTCCCAGCCTACGGTCCGCCCCCGGTCCCATGGTGGCCCCGGACTTTCGGCCTAAGCATCAGGGGGCACCCGCGAAAACGTCTCTCTCACGGAGTAATGTCCCACCTGAGAAGACGATCACGAGGAAGGACAGCTCCCATGCTTTCCCGACTGTTCGCCCCCAAGGTGAAGGTCAGCGCCCACTGCGACCTCCCCTGCGGCGTGTACGACCCGGCCCAGGCCCGTATCGAGGCCGAGTCGGTCAAGGCCGTCCAGGAGAAGTTCCAGGCCAACGAGGACCCGCACTTCCGCGCCCGCGCCACGGTCATCAAGGAGCAGCGCGCGGAGCTGGCCAAGCACCACATCTCGGTGCTGTGGAGCGACTACTTCAAGCCCCCGCACTTCGCGGCCTTCCCGGAGCTGCACGTTCTCGTCAACGACACGCTGAAGGCGCTGTCGGCGGCGAAGGCGTCCACGGACCCGAAGACGGGCGAGAAGGCGCTGGAGCTGATCGCCGAGATCGACCGGATCTTCTGGGAGACGAAGAAGGGCTGAGCCACCCGGCTCCGCGACTCTGCGGCGGCCCGGTCCCCGAACGGGACCGGGCCGCTTCCGTATGCCCCCGCACCACCCCGTCCACCGGGTTCCGGCGGTGTACGCCGCACGGGTGATCCGCGCGGGAGGAGCGGCCCCGAGCGTGGAGAGTGGTCCCGACATCCCGAAACGGCGTTGAGATCACGAGGAGTTGGGCAATGCGCTGGACGGTCCACGGCGAGCGCCAGATCTACGGCAACCACTGGGTCAACCTCTGGCTGGCGGACGTCCAGCAGCCCGACGGCCTCCGTTTTGAGCACCATGTGGTGAAGATGCGGCACCTCGCGGTCGCCGCCGTGGTGGACCGGGGGCGGGTGCTGATGATGTGGCGGCACCGGTTCATCACCGACACCTGGGGGTGGGAGCTGCCGATGGGGCTGATCGAGGCGGGCGAGACCCCGGCGCAGACGGCCGCGCGGGAGGTCGAGGAGGAGACCGGGTGGCGGCCCGGCCCGCTGCGTCCGCTGGTGTACGCGCAGCCCGCGAACGGCATCACCGACTCCGAGCACCATGTCTTCCGCGCCGACGGCGCGCACTGGACCGGGCCCCCGACGGAACGGAACGAGTCCGACCGGATCGAGTGGGTACCGCTGGACCGCATCCGGACCATGGTCGACCGGCGGGAGATCGTCAGCGGCGGCAGTCTCATCGGGCTGCTGTATCTGCTGCTCGACGACGGCACGGGCGCCGGTTCACCGGCCGGGCCGCGGGCCTGACGGGCCCGGGGGACACCGTCACCGGCGCGTCCGCCCGTCGGCGCGGGGCCGGCGTCCGCGTTCGCACGGGGAGGCGGGCAGCGGACGGTCTCGTCCGGTCCGATCACGGCCGGCGTCCGCGGTCCGCACCGGGAGGCGTCCGCCTGCGGAGGCGTCCATCCGGAGGCGCCCGTACGAAGAGGTCCGCGCACCGGGGTCTCCGGACGCCGGTCAGGCCGCCGGAGTGGTCAGCAGCGGGCTCCCGTGCCGCAGCAGCCACTGCCGGTACGCCACCGCGCTCGACGCCACGTCCCGGTAGGCGGCCCGGAGGTCGGTGAACACCCCCTCGTACCGCTCCCCCGTCCCCGGCGGGGAGCAGAGCAGCAGCCGGACCGCGAGCGGGTCGCCGCGCAGCGGGCGGACGACCGTCGCCTCGCTGGGGGCGGAGGTCGGCTGGCAGGGGCAGACCCCCTCGCCCGCGGCGACCAGGGCCGCGGCCGTGTGGTAGTCGCCGTGCAGGATGGACGGGGAGATCCCGGCGCCGGAGAGCACCCGGCGCAGCCCGTCCCACTCGCCGTCCACGGTGGGGTCGACGATCCAGCGGTCCCCGGCCAGCTCGGCCAGTTCCACGACGGGGGCCGGCGCGGCGGGGTGGTCGCGCGGCAGGGAGATGAACTGGGGCTCCCGCTCCACCAGGACACGGACGGCGACCCCTTCGGGCAGCGCCAGCGGACAGCCCTCCACCTCGTGGACGAAGGCCACGTCGAGCTGGCCCCCGGCCACCATCCGCAGCAGGTTGTTGGCCGAGACGTCCATGTGCAGGGAGATGTCGGCGCCGGTCTGCCGCTGCCGCAGCCGGCCCAGCCAGCCCGGGAGGGCGCGGCTCGCGGTGGAGCCGATCCGCAGCCGGGGGCCGTCGGAGCGGGCGGCGGCGGCCTTGGCCTCGATCACGAGCGCGGTCATCCCGGCCACGAGGGGGCGGGCCCGGGTGAGCACCGCACGGCCCACGGGGGTGGGGCGGCAGCCGGAGCGCTCACGCCAGAACAGCTCCGCGCCCAGGGCTTTCTCGATCCGACGGAGCTGAGTCGTCAGGGAGGGCTGGCTCACGCCCAGTTGGCGGGCCGCCTTGTGCAGGCTGCCGGTGTCCGCGATGGCACACAGGGCGCGCAGATGCCTCACTTCGAGCTGCATGAGCTGAGAGTAGGGCGGCTTCCAGCCGCCACACCAGACACCCGGGTCCGGCCGCGACGAAAGACACAGAAAGTCATGGACATGCCGATTAGCTGGTGTTATCGCTGGTTGGCATCATCCCAGTACGGGGGCGCCTCCTCGAAACTCGCCGTACCCGAATCCGTTTCGGAACGAGTAGGAGCCCCCCACATGCGTCTCTCCACCACCGTTCTCTCCGCCGCGCTCGGTGCCGCGCTCGCCGCGTCGCTCGGCGCGGTCCCCGCGTCCGCCGCCACCGCCCCGGAGCCCCCCACCTCCGCCGCCCCGTCCTACGCCGCCTACGAGGGGTCCGCGGAGGACCGCCGGGCGACCGCGGCGTTCTTCCAGGCGGTCGTCAAGTCCGTGGCCGAGAAGCGCGCCGCCAACCCGGGCGAGCGCGTCGTCACCGTCACCTACAACGCGACGAGCGCCCCCACCTTCCGCACCCAGATAGCCCGTTCCACCCAGATCTGGAACAGCTCGGTGACCAATGTCCGGCTCCAGGAGGGTCCGAACGCCAGCTTCCGCTACTTCGAGGGCGATGACCCCCGGGGCTCCCACGCGAACACCGACGGCCACGGCCGGGGCTATATCTTCCTCGACTACCAGCAGAACCAGCTGAACGACTCGACCCGGATCACCTCGCACGAGACCGGCCATGTGCTCGGCCTGCCGGACAACTACCGGGGCCCGTGCTCCGAGCTGATGTCCGGCGGCGGCCCCGGCCCCTGGTGCACCAACGCGGTGCCGAACGCCGCCGAGCGCGCCCGGGTGAACGCCCTGTGGGTCAACGGCTTCACGAAGGCGCTCCGGCAGGCCCGCTGAGACCGGCCGGGGTTCCACGCCCCGGGCCTTGAGGGTCCAGGCCCCCCGCGGGCTTCTCATGAGGGCGCCCCGTCCGCACCACGACGGGGCGCCCTTCGGATGTGCGGGTCCGCCCGTCAGGCACCGGCGGCGGCGGGCGCCCCCAGTTCGACCCCGTGCGGAAGCTGTCCGCGGATGCGCTCCAGCGCGCTGTCGAAGTCGCCCCCGGCCACCCCGGATTCAAAGGCGGCCCCGGCGTAGTGCAGGGTCAGATTGAGATCGGCCCGGTCGAGCCGCCCCTCGGACCGCAGCTCCCCGAGCGTCAGCAGACAGCTGAGCGTGGCCCGTTCGGTGGCACCGTCCGTATGCACGGGCAACGGTATGTCCCATTCCAGTACACATCCGGAGAGCAGGACGCCCTCCGCCCCCACCGCCTCCAGGGCGGCCATGCGCGCCCCTTCGTACTCAACACCCCTGATACACATGCGCAATTGCTGTCCGCGCACCGCGATCGTGACCGCTTCCGCGCCCCTCCGGTCGCGGTACCAGCCCGCCCAGACTTCAGTCGACTCCGATGACATGGCGCGGACTGTAGCGCTACCCGGCCCTTCGCTGAACAGCAGGGATGGCTCAGAGCGCACGCAGGGTGGCGCCGGGATCGCCTTCCGGCCGCCCCCGCCCTCCGGCACCGTGGCGCGCGGGCCCGGCGGCGGCCCGTACGGGCGGCCCGGCGAAGGCGGCACAGCGGGTGTTGCGGCAGGGCCCGGGGCCCCAGGAGGGGACGAACGCCCCCAGCGTCTTGCGTCGTGTGATGACCGTGGCGACCGGCTGCCCGCACACGGGGCACCGGTGCTCGGCCTGCGTGCCGCGGGTGGTCCCGCGTCCCTCGCTGCCCATGGATCCAGCGTACGGCGGCACGGGCGGCGCGGACACCCGGCGGCGGCACGGGGCCGCGCACGGCCCCGCCGCCGGGGGCGCGGGTCAGCGCTCCCGGCGGTAGGTGCGGACGACCACGCCGTTGTCGAAGGCGCGCAGCGAGTCCAGCGCGAAGTCGTCGACCTGGAATCCGCTGTCGAACATGGGCATCCCGGACCCGAGGACCACGGGGTATGTCTTGAGCACCAGTTCGTCCACCTCGTCCCTGAGCTGCCCCGCGAGGTTCGCCCCGCCGCAGAGGTAGATACCGAGGCCGTCCTCGCGCTTCAGCTCCGCGACCCGGGCCACGAGGTCCCCGGAGACGATCTCGACCCGCGGATCGGGGGACCCGGTGAGACTCCGGGAGGCGACCAGCTCCCGCAGATGGGCGTAGGGCCTGGTGATGCCCGCCTCCAGGGCCAGGTCGTAGCTGCGGCGGCCCTGGATGATCGTGTCGAAGCGGCGGTTGGGCGCCTCGTCGACGCCGAAGTGCCGCCGGGCCGCGGTCGGCAGGATCTCGGGGGTCTCGCCCGTGAGGTGGTCGAGGAAGTCGCCGTGGACAAAGCGGTTGAAGAAGACGGCGTCACCGTCGGGGCCTCCGATGAAGCCGTCGATGGACACCGCGACACAGTAGCTGAGCTTGCGCAAACCGATCCTTTCCTGCCGGACGAGCGGAACGGGCGGAACGGACCGTGGAGACGGAACGAGCCGCGGAGGCGGCGCCCCCGTCCGGGGACAGGAGGCGCCGCGCGGGGCGGAGCGCGACAGCGCCCCGCCAACCACTCCGCACATAGTGCTTCACCTGTAGTGGTTTGGCAAGAGGGAATCGAGGAGGGGCAGGAGAGGACGGGTCCGGAAGGGAAAGGGCCGGATGGGAAAGGGCCGGAATCGACCGGGACTCAGCGGGTGCGCCGGGTGACGAACTCCGCCAGGGCCAGCAGATCTCCCGCCGCCGCCGGGTCGGGCACCGCGCGGGCCAGCTCCTGCACGGCGTCCGCCATCCGGTCGGCGGCCTCGGCCTGAGCCCAGTCCCGCCCCCCGGCCGCCTCCACGGCATCGGCCGCGCGGCGCACATCGTCACCGGTCAGCGGGGTCCGGTACAGCTCCGCCAACTCCGTGCCCGCAGGGGTGCCGGACATGAGCGCCGCCACCACCGGCAGCGACTTCTTGTGGGAGACGAGGTCGGCCCCTGCGGGCTTCCCGGTGCGCCCGGGGTCCCCCCAGATCCCGATCAGATCGTCGATCAACTGGAAGGCCAGACCGGCCTGTCGGCCGAAGGCGTCCAGCGCGGCGGTCGGCCCGGGGCCCGCGTCCGCGTACAGGGCACCCAGCGCACAGGAGCAGCCCAGCAGCGCCCCCGTCTTCGCGACGGCCATCTCCACGCACTCCGCGAGCGTGACCTCCTGCGGGCCGCGCCCCTCGAAGGCGCAGTCCGCCTGCTGCCCGGCGCACAGTTCGATCATGCAGGCGGAGAGCCGTCCGGCCGCGGCGGCCGACGCCGGATGCCCGTCCTCGGCGAGAATCCGCAGCGCCAGCGAGACAAGGGCGTCACCGGCGATGATGGCGTCCGCGGTGCCGAAGACGGTCCAGGCGGTGGGCCGGTGCCTGCGGGTGGGGTCGCGGTCGATCACATCGTCGTGCAGCAGGCTGAAGTTGTGCGCCAGCTCCACCGCGACGGCGGCCGGGACGGCCCGCTCGGGGTCACCGCCGAGCGCCCGCGCCGCGGCCAGGACCAGCGCGGGCCTGATGGCCTTGCCCGCCGATCCGGCGGTGGGGGCGCCGTCGGCGTCCTCCCAGCCGAAGTGGTACATCGCGATCCGGCGCAGCGGCCCGGGAAGGGTCTCCAGGGCCGCCCTCAGCGAGGGATCGACCAGCTCACGGGCGCGGTCCAGCAGATCCAGGGCCACACGGCCCTCGACGGCCTCCGACATGGTCAACGGAGCAATCCTTTCAGCGGGAAGGACAGGGGCGGGAAGGGGCACGGGGAGCGGGGGAAGAGGCAGGGGGTGGGGCAGGGGAAAGGCGCCCGCGCCGGGATCCGGGAGGAGACTTCGGGCCGCGCCCCGCACCGGCCCTGTCCGGGGCCGCCAGGGCCACGTCCTCTCGATCACGCGCACGAGCAGTGGGTCATCTGTTCGCCGTCGACCCACGCGAGAAGCCTTTCAGCACGGAGAGTCCTAGCACCATTACACAAACGGATGGGATTACTTCCCCGCCGACGGGGCATGGGTGTCGGCCTTTCCTCGAACCCTCCGGTGAATGACCGGATCGGATCGCACACAAACCGAACGCATCGCACAGAAAACGGAGTTCTCGGTGCGGCGGCAGCGAGGCTCCCCGTGTCGCCGCAGGTGGGAGGGTGCGGCGACAATGAACCCATGTCTCCCGAAGCGGGGCGCGTGCCACCGCGGGCGCCCGATCCCAGCACCCTGCGCCCCCGGCTGCCCTCACCGCTCCAGCCGGTCGACGACGAGCGTTTCACCCGCCGCGGCGTGCGTCTGCTGCTCAAACGGGACGATCTGATCCACCCGGAGATCCCCGGCAACAAGTGGCGCAAACTCGCCCTCAATCTGCGCGCCGCCGACGGCCGTCCCCTGCTCACGTTCGGTGGGGCCTATTCCAACCATCTGCGGGCGACAGCCGCCGCCGGACGCCTCCTCGGCTGCCCGACGATCGGCGTGGTCCGCGGCGACGAACTGGCGTCCCGCCCGCTCAACCCCTCCCTGGCCCGGTGCGCAGCCGACGGGATGCGCCTGGTCTTCGTGGAGCGGTCCGTCTACCGCCGCAAGGCCGAGCCCCAGGTGCTGGCCGGGCTGCTGGAGCGCGCCGCGCCCGAGGGCGGCGCCTATGTGATCCCCGAGGGCGGCAGCAACGCCCTCGCCGCGCGCGGCTGCGTGGAGCTGGGCCGGGAGCTGGCCGCCGGGCTGGGCCTGGAGCCGGGCCCCGGAGGAGGGTCCGGCACCGCCGCCCCGGGCCCCGGCGGACAGCGGCACCCGGCCGCCGTCGCCGTCGCCGCCGTCGCCTGCGGCACCGCCGGTACGCTCGCGGGCCTGGCCGCCGGGCTCCCGCCCACCGTGCGCGCCCTCGGCCTCCCCGTCCTCAAGGGCGACTTCCTCGCCCGCGAGACCCTGCGCATCCAGCGGGAGGCGTTCGGCGGGCGCCGGGGCGACTGGTCCCTCGACGGCCGGTTCCACGCGGGGGGATACGCCCGCACCTCCCCGGAGCTGACCCGTTTCGCGGACGGGTTCGAGGCCGCGCACGGCGTCCCGCTGGAGCGGATGTACGTGGCCAAAATGCTGCTGGGCCTGACGACCCTCGCCGAGGAGGGCGCCTTCGCCCCCGGCACCCGTGTCGTCGCCGTGGTCACGGGCCGCCCCGAGCCCGTCTGAACCGCCCCGGCCGCCCCGGCCCGCCCCTGCCGCCGCGTCCACCACGTCCACCCGTCCACCGCGCCCAGGCGGGACGGCGGGACGGTCACCCGTCCTCGTCCTCCTCCCGATAGGCGGCGGCCTCCTCCAGATCGAGCCGGCGCAGCAGCGTCCGCATCATCTCGTCGTCGATCCGCCGTTCGTCGCGCAGCCGGACGAAGACCGTGCGCTCCGTCTCGATCAGCTCCCCGGCCAACCGCCGATAGGTGGTGTCCGCGGTCTCCCCGGTGATCTCGTTCACCGAGCCGAGCCGTTCCCAGACGGAGTTGCGCCGCCGCTCCAGGACCGTGCGGAGCCGCTGCTCCAGCGGCTCGGGCAGGGCGTTGCGCCGGTCCTGGAGCAGTTCGTCGAGGCGGTCGTCGGCCGCCCCGGACGCCTGGTTCTGCGCCTGCGCCTCCGCGAGCGTCTCCGCCTGGGCGTCGGGCTGCGGCAGCCGGAGCGCCCGGATCAGCGCGGGCAGGGTCAGCCCCTGCACCACCAGGGTGCCGATCACGGTGGTGAAGGTCAGGAAGAGGATCAGGTTCCGCGCCGGGAAGGGGTCCCCGGCGAGGGTGACCAGCGGGATCGAGAAGGCGATGGCGAGCGACACCACCCCCCGCATCCCGGCCCAGCCCACGATCACCACCCCCTTCCAGGTCACCTCGGGCTCGCGGGCCCTGATCCGGGCGGAGAGCGCGCGCGGCAGGAAGGTGGCCGGGAAGACCCAGACGTACCGGACCGCGACGACGCAGACGAAGACCACGGCCGCGTACCCCAGCGCCCGCCCGGCCCCGAGGTGGCCGAGCCCCCGCAGGACATAGGTGAGCTGGAGCCCGATCAGCAGGAAGACGGTGGACTCCAGGACGAAGGCGACCATCTTCCAGACCGCCTCCTCCTGGAGCCGGGTGGCGAAGTCGACCTGCCAGCGGCGGTGGCCCAGATACAGCCCCACGACGACCACGGCGAGCACCCCGGAGGCGTGCACCTGCTCGGCGGCGGCGTAGGCGACGAAGGGAATCAGCAGCGACAGGGTGTTCTGGAGCAGCGCGTCCCGCAGATGGATGCGCAGCCAGTGCAGCGGGACCATCAGCAGCAGCCCCACGCCGACACCGCCGAGCGCCGCGAGCGCGAACTCCCCGGCGCCCTCGGCCCAGCCCGCGCTCGCGCCGACCGCCGCGCCCAGGGCGACGCGGTACGCGGTGATGGCGGTGGCGTCGTTCACCAGGGACTCCCCCTGGAGGATGGTGGTGATGCGGTGCGGCAGCCGCAGTCTGCGGGCGACCGCGGTGGCGCCGACCGCGTCCGGGGGCGCGACCACGGCGCCCAGCACCAGGGCGGCGGTCAGCGGAAGTCCCGGCACCAGGAGATGGGCGAGCAGGCCCACGGCCACCGTCGCGAAGAGCACATAACCCACGGAGAGCAGGGCCACCGACCGCGCGTTGGCGCGCAGGTCCAGATAGGAGGCGTCGAGGGCGGCCAGGTGGAGCAGGGGCGGCAGCAGCAGCGGCAGGACGACCTGCGGATCGAGTACGTAGTCGGGCACGCCGGGGACAAAGGAGGCGAGCAGCCCCGCGGTGACCAGCAGCAGCGGGGCCGCCACCGGGGTTCTGCGGGCGGCTCCGGCGATCACGGTGCTCGCCGCGACCAGGGCCACCAGTGGCAGTACGTCCATGCTTCGTCCCCGCTCCGTCCTCGGGATCTGTGCCGCGCGGCCAGGGGACGTCCGTACGGGAGGGTCCGTACGGGGGGTCCGCGGGCCGCGCGGAGCGCTCGCCGGGACGGTACGCCGTCAGCGCCGTAACCTGGCCGCATGAGCGAGTGTCCGCATGTCGCCGGTCTGCCGAGTCCGGAGCCCGCCGCGCAGACCGACACCTGTCCGGAGTGCCTGATCGCCGGGACGACCCCGGTGCATCTGCGGCTCTGCCTGCTCTGCGGGCACGTCGGCTGCTGCGACTCCTCCCCGCTGCGGCACGCGACGGCGCACTTCACCGACACCGGTCACGCGGTGATGCGGAGCTTCGAGCCCGGCGAGGACTGGCGGTGGTGCTTCGTGGACGGTGTGCTCGTCTGACCGCGTGCGGCCACCGCACACCGGTCCGGCCGGCCGCCTGCCCGGTCATGCCCCGGCCGGCCCGGCCGCCCGCTCCCCGCAGGTCCGGCCGACTGCCCGGCGTTGCCCCCGACGGTGACGCAGTGCGATGATCCGATAGATCGACGCTTTTACCGCGGGTGACGGTTCGACCGCCCCACGTGCGGGTACGTCAATCATCCACCCCTTGCTCACATTTGGGCCCCTGACCCCTAGCCACCGTATGTGGTCATATGCTTACCATGAGTGATTGAGCTGGAGGGGAGGGGGCCCGGCGACAGCACACCATGGATCGCGATAGCGTCGCCGGGCCAGTACCGGCTACGCACGGACTGCGTAGCGACGGCCGCGGGAGCCACTCCCACGGCCCGGAAAGAGCTTGTGCCACCTTGGAGGTGAGGGTGTCCCAGATCGCAGGCGAGCCCGGGACCCAGGACTTCGTGGAAGTCCGGCTGCCCGCTGCGGGTGCCTATCTGTCGGTGTTGCGGACGGCCACGGCCGGACTCGCCGCACGGTTGGACTTCACCCTCGACGAGATCGAGGATCTGCGGATCGCGGTCGACGAGGCGTGCGCGATCCTGCTCCAGCAGGCGGTTCCCGGCTCCGTCCTCAGCTGTGTCTTCCGGCTCATCGACGACTCCCTGGAGGTCACGGTCTCCGCGCCGACGACCGACGGCAGGGCACCGGAGCGCGAGACCTTCGCCTGGACCGTGCTCTCCGCCCTGGCGGGCAAGGTCGACTCCTCGGTCGCCGACGACCGCACGGTCTCCATCAGCCTGTACAAACAGCGCGGCGCGGGCCCCGGTCCGGCGTGAGGAACGGGGACGGTCCGGTGCGGAACGAGGACGGTCCGGTGCGGAACGAACCACCCCCGGTGCACGACTTCCCGGAGCAGGTCCGGCCGCACCCGGTGGACACACGCGCCGGCCGCGGCGCGGCCGGTGCGGAGCGGGCGCGGGCAGGGGGTGGTCCGCCCGGTGCCGCCGGGGGCACCCCGCGTGCGGCGGAGGGCCGGGAGAGGGCAGGCCAGATGAGCGAGCACGAAACCGAAGGAACCGAGGGAAACGAAGGAAACCCCGCGGGAGACAGCGACGGGAAAGACGGGGGCGACGAGGGCGGCGCGCAGCAGGAGTCGCAGGACCGGGGCGGCGCGCGGGCGATGTTCGTCGAGCTGCGCGCGCTGCCCGACGGCTCCCGGGAACGGGCCGAGCTGCGCAATCAGCTCGTACGGATGCATCTGCCGCTGGTCGAGCATCTGGCCCGGCGGTTCCGCAACCGCGGGGAGCCGCTGGACGACCTGACCCAGGTCGCGACCATCGGTCTGATCAAGTCGGTGGACCGCTTCGACCCGGAGCGGGGGGTCGAGTTCTCGACCTACGCGACCCCCACCGTGGTCGGCGAGATCAAGCGCCACTTCCGGGACAAGGGCTGGGCGGTCCGGGTACCGCGCAGGCTCCAGGAGCTGCGGCTGGCCCTGACGACGGCGACGGCCGAGCTGTCCCAGTTGCACGGCCGCTCCCCCACCGTGCACGAGCTGGCGGAACGGCTCGGCATCTCGGAGGAGGAGGTGCTGGAGGGGCTGGAGTCGGCCAACGCGTACTCCACCCTGTCGCTGGACGTCCCCGACACGGACGACGAGTCCCCCGCGGTGGCGGACACCCTGGGCGCCGAGGACGAGGCGCTGGAGGGGGTCGAGTACCGGGAGTCGCTCAAGCCGCTGCTGGAGGACCTGCCCCCGCGCGAGAAGCGCATCCTGCTGCTGCGGTTCTTCGGCAACATGACCCAGTCGCAGATCGCGCAGGAGGTCGGCATCTCCCAGATGCACGTCTCCCGGCTGCTGGCACGCACCCTCGCCCAGCTCCGGGACAAACTCCTGGTCGAGGAGTAGCCGACCGGGCCCGCACGGCCCGGGGCCGACCGGACCGCGGGCCCTCAGGCGTCGCGGGCGGCGCCGATGCCGAGGGCCCGGGTGGTCGCCGGGTTGACGATCAGCACCAGCCCGGCGACCGCGACCGCGGCGACGAGGATGCCCAGCGGGATCAGCCCGCCCGAGGAGCGCAGCAGGGTCCAGGCGGGGATCAGCGCCATGAGATGGGTGATCAGCGCCGGGCCCCGGCTCCAGCTCCGGCACAGCAGCAGTCCGCGCGCCGCGAACAGCGGGATCGCGCCGAGTGCGACGAGCGTCACTCCGCCCGTCTCCGCCTGGACGGGGCTCTCGGGCGTCCCGAGCACTCCCATCACCAGCAGATAGAGGCCGAAGCCGACCAGGGCCAGGCCCTCCGCTGCGGACACCGCGGCGGCGGCGGTCAGGCGGGCGGGGCGCGGGGTCCGGTCGTCACTCACACCGGCAAGCGTAGCCGTCGGCCCGGCGGGCGGCGGCTCGCGGCCCCCGGACCGGGCGGGCCCGGAACCACCCGGACTGGGCCGCGCTCACCCCCAGTGGGTACCCTGCTCCGCATGCGCGCACTTCTCGTGGTCAACCCGGCAGCTACCACCACCAGCGCGCGGACGCGTGACGTTCTGATCCACGCCCTCGCCAGCGAGATGAAGCTGGAGGCCGTCACCACCGAGTACCGGGGGCACGGCCGGGACCTGGCCCGCCGGGCGGCCGAGTCCGACGACATAGACCTCGTGGTCGCCCTCGGCGGCGACGGCACGGTCAACGAGGTCGTCAACGGTCTGCTGCACGACGGCCCCGACCCCGAGCGGCTGCCCCGGCTCGCCGTGGTCCCCGGCGGTTCGACCAATGTCTTCGCCCGCGCCCTCGGTCTGCCGAACGACCCCGTCGAGGCCACCGGCGCGATCCTCGCCGCCCTCGCCGAGCAGAGCGAGCGCACGGTGGGCCTCGGGCTCGCCTCCGGCACCCCCGGCACGCCGGACGAGGGCATCCCGGGACGCTGGTTCACCTTCTGCGCCGGCGTCGGCTTCGACGCGAGCGTGATCGGCCGGGTCGAACAGCAGCGGGAGCGCGGCAAGCGCTCGACCCACGCCCTCTATCTGCGTCAGGTCGCCCGCCAGTTCCTCGGGGACCCGAACCGGATACACGGCCGGATCACCCTGGAGCGCCCCGGTCACGAGCCCGTCACCGATCTGGTGCTCTCCATAGTGGCGAACACCTCGCCCTGGACCTACCTGGGCAATCGCCCGGTGTACGTCTCACCGAACGCGTCCTTCGACACCGGTCTCGATGTGCTCGGCCTCTCCCGGCTCTCCACCGCCGCCGTCGCCCGCTACGGCACCCAGTTGCTGACCTCCAGCCCCAGCCGGGGACCGCACGGCAAGCACGCGATTACTCTGCATGACCTCACCGACTTCACCTTGAATTCAAAGGTCCCACTGCCATTCCAGATGGACGGTGACCACCTCGGACTGCGTACGAGCGTGACGTTCACAGGCGTTCGCCGTGCACTGCGTGTGATTGTGTGAGTAGAAGGCTCAAACAGCCTTTATCTCGAACGTACGGACTGGGCTCCACCCCATAGAATGACGGCTGTGACCTAGTCGACACCGTAGAATCAAAAAAAACTTTCCGGAAGGGGTTGTATCCGTCGCCGAGGTTTGCGAGTCTCTTCATGGCGATCGGGACGGCCCGCAGGATCGGGTGACCGCAGATCGCCAGATCCCCCTCTCAAAACCCTGGACCACACGTCGACGTGTCGGCGGTCGGCCCTTCCCTTGTCGGGGGATTCGTGAAAGCGTTCACATTCACAAGCAACCGCACGTAATACCAAGGAGAGGTAGCAGCCATGGACTGGCGTCACAACGCCGTTTGCCGCGAGGAAGACCCCGAGCTCTTCTTCCCCATCGGCAACACCGGTCCTGCGCTGCTGCAGATCGAGGAAGCCAAGGCCGTCTGCCGCCGCTGCCCCGTCATGGAGCAGTGCCTGCAGTGGGCGCTTGAGTCCGGCCAGGACTCCGGCGTCTGGGGTGGCCTCAGCGAGGACGAGCGCCGCGCGATGAAGCGCCGCGCCGCCCGCAACCGGGCGCGCAACGCCAGCGCCTGAACCGCCCCGCACCGAGCCTGAGGCGGCGCGTACAGCGAGTACGCACTCACCGCCCCCGAGCCGCAGCGCGCAGCAGTACCCCACAGCATTCGAGCCCCGGACCGAAATCCCTTCGGTCCGGGGCTCGCTGCTGTGCACGGAGCGATGGCCGTATCCCTCGCGATGCCCGTACCCATGGCGGTAAATCACCGCCCGGCGATACGGGAATTACTTGTGGGCACGCACCGGGATATCGAGGACAACCCTCGTACCGCTCTCCGGTCCGGGCACGGGGAGCATGTCGAACGTTCCGCCCAACTCCCCTTCCACCAGCGTTCGTACGATCTGCAGACCGAGATTTCCGGCACGGTGCGCGTCGAAGCCCTCGGGAAGTCCGCGGCCGTCGTCCTGCACCGTGATCAGCAGCCGGGCGGCGCTCGCGTCGGCGCGCCGTTCGCCCCGGACGGCCGACACCTCGACCGAGCCCCGCTCCCCCGCCGGGAAGGCATGCTCCAGGGCGTTCTGAAGCACTTCGGTGAGAACCATGGAGAGAGGGGTGGCGACCTCGGCGTCGAGGACCCCGAAACGGCCGGTGCGGCGGCACTCGACCTTGCCCGGGGAGATCTCCGCGACCATCGCGATCACCCGGTCGGCGATCTCGTCGAACTCCACCCGCTCGTCCAGGTTCTGCGACAGGGTCTCGTGGACGATGGCGATCGACCCCACCCGGCGGACGGCCTCGTTCAGCGCCTCCCGGCCGCCCACGGAGTCCATCCGGCGGGCCTGGAGCCGCAGCAGCGCGGCGACCGTCTGGAGGTTGTTCTTGACCCGGTGGTGGATCTCCCGGATGGTCGCGTCCTTGGTGATCAACTCACGTTCGCGGCGGCGCAGTTCCGTGACGTCGCGCAGCAGGACCAGGGAGCCGATCCGGGTGCCCTTGGGCTTGAGCGGAATGGCGCGGAGCTGGATCACCCCGCCGTTGCCCTCCACCTCGGTCTCCCGGGGGGCATAGCCGCTGGCGAGCTTCACCAGGGCCTCGTCCACCGGGCCCCGGGAGGGCGCCAGCTCGGCGGTGACCTGTCCCAGATGGTGTCCCACCAGGTCGGAGGCGAGACCGAGCCGGTGGTAGGCGGAGAGCGCGTTGGGGCTCGCGTACTGCACCAGACCGTCCGCGTCGAGCCGGATCAGTCCGTCGCCGACGCGCGGCGAGGCGTCCATGTCGACCTGTTCGGCGGGGAAGGGGAAGGAGCCCGCGGCGATCATCTGGGCGAGGTCGGAGGCGGACTGGAGATAGGTCAGCTCCAGCCGGGAGGGCGTCCGCACGGTCAGCAGATTGGTGTTGCGGGCGATCACCCCGAGGACCCGGCCCTCACGGCGCACCGGGATCGACTCGACGCGTACGGGGACCTCCTCGCGCCACTCGGGGTCGCCCTCGCGCACGATCCTGCCCTCGTCCAGGGCGGCGTCGAGCAGCGGCCTGCGACCGCGCGGGACCAGATGGCCGACCATGTCGTCCTGGTACGAGGTGGGGCCGGTGTTGGGCCGCATCTGCGCCACCGAGACATAGCGGGTGCCGTCCCGGGTGGGCACCCACAGCACGAGGTCGGCGAAGGAGAGGTCGGAGAGCAGCTGCCACTCCGAGACCAGGAGGTGGAGCCATTCGAGGTCGGATTCGCCGAGCGCGGTGTGCTGGCGTACGAGGTCGTTCATGGAGGGCACGAGTGCGAGCGTACCCGCGGGGTGAACCGGGGGCGCCCGGCGGCCGTGCCGGAGGGCGGGGGTACCCACCCGTGAGTGGACCGGCATGGGGCGCACCCGCCCGCGGAGCGCGTGCGCCAAGCAATCCCCGCCGATCCATGGACATCCGCGAATGGTCTAGTCCACAATGAAGACGCACACCGAACTTCCGCTCCTCACCGCACAGAGGAGTGGAACGAGGCCCCGGCGCTCTCTGCCCTGACTGCGCCCGGTCCTCCCCCATGGCCGCGCGGGCCCGCACACTCGCGTCGGTCAGTCACTCCGGGCTGCGGTGCCGGACGGGTTGAGGGTCCCGTCGGGCGCCGCGGCCCGCGGGTCGTTCCGGGCCCACCGCACCTGCGGGGCTTCTCCCGTTCCCGCGCCCGGCGGAGGGGTGTCAGGTGTCAGGAAGAGCCGGCAGGCACCCGCGCCGGACCGGTGTCAGTGCGTCTCCGTCACCTTCGCCAGCGCCCTGGGCGCGTCCGGGTCCTGCCCCCGGGCGATCGTCACCTCGTACGCCAGCAGTTGCAGCGGCAGGATCTCCAGGACCGGCTGCACCTCCTCCGCGATGCCCTCCGTGGGCAGGACGAAGCCCGCGGACGCCGCCGCCACCTGCGCGGACGGTCCGACCACCACCAGATCGGCGCCCCGGCCGCGGAGCCGGTCCAGCACCGGTTGCAGCGCCTGCCCGCCCTTGCCGTCCGTGACCACGGCGATCACCGGTGAGATGTTGTCCACCATCGCCAGCGGGCCGTGCAGCAGATCCGCCCCGGAGTAGGACAGGGCCGGGATGTAGCTGGTCTCCATCAGCTTGAGCGCGGCCTCCTTCGCGGTGGGATAGCCGTAGCCGCGTGAGGTGATGACCATCCGTTCGGCGAAGCGGTAGCGGGAGGCGAGCCGCCGCACCTCGTCCTGCCGCGCGAGGATCTCCCCGGCCCGCTCCGGCAGCTCCCGGGCCGCCTCCCTGCCGTCGGCGCCTGCCATCCCCGCGACCAGCAGATACAGGCTGAGCAGGGAGGCCGTGTAGGTCTTGGTGGCGGGGAGCGCCTTCTCCGGGCCCGCGAGGATGTCGAGGTGGTACTCGGAGACCGCGGCGAGCGGGGAGTCCGGGTTGTTGGTGACCGCCAGGGTGATCGCGCCCGCGTCCCGTGCCGCCCGGGTGGAGTCGACCAGGTCCGGCGAGCCGCCCGACTGGCTGACGGTGATGACGAGGACGTCCTGGAGCCTGGCCCTGGCGCCGTAGGCGGTGGTGGTGGACATCGAGGTCAGCCCGCAGGGCAGGCCGAGCCGGATCTCCAGCAGGTACTTCGCGTACAGCGCCGCGTTGTCGGAGGTGCCGCGGGCGGTCAGCAGCACGAAGCGCGGGGCGCGGGCGGCGATCCGGTCGGCCACCTCATGGATCTGCGGCGCACCCCGGTCCAGGATGCGCCGCAGTACAGCGGGTTGTTCGGCCATCTCGCCGGACATGATCCGGCCGGGCCGTTCGCTCTGTTCGGCCGAGTATGTGGTGGACATGGCGTGCCTCCCACTGTCGTCCGTGCGCCGGGGCGGGAGACCCGCCCCGGCGTGGTGCGGTACGGGCCGGTCAGCCTCCGGTGCCCCGGCCGGTGATGATCTCGGCGGCCGCCTCACCGCAGACGCGGGCGGCGCCATGGGTCGCGATGTGCAGGGCGCCCCGGGGACGGTCCCGGTTGAGGCCCATCTCCACGACGACCGTGTCCGGACGGGCCGCGAGCAGCGCGTCCAGACCGGCCGACATCCAGCCGTGCCGGTGCACGTCACGTACCACTGCGACGATCCTACGGTCCCCGGCTCCCGCCAGCACCTTGCCCACCAGGGCGGAGGCGTCCGTCTCCGAGGCGTCGAAGGTGTCACCCTGCGTGTCCGGCAGCAGCTTCCGCAGCTCCGGCAGGACCCCCCAGGGGGTCTCCGTGCTGACGGCGATGTTGGTGACCGGGGCGAAGGAGGCGACATAGGGCGCCGCGGTGACGGGCTCGTAGGGCAGCTCGCCCGCGGTGACCCGGACGGCCCGGCGGGCGGCGACGAGTCCGACGCCGGGGCCGGACGCGCTCCCCTCCTGCTGTGCCGCGCCCGGCTCCGGCGCCGTCCTGGTCCGGCGGGTCCAGTCGGCGAGGGAGCGCACCCGCGCCGCCGCGTCCGCCAGCCGCTCCTCGGCCAGGTCCCCGTTGCGGACCGCGGCGACCAGGGCGTCACGGAGCTGGAGCACCGTCTCCTCGTCGCAGAGCCCGCCGCCGACACAGATGGCGTCGGCGCCCGCGGCGATGGCGAGCACGGTGCCGCGCTCGATGCCGTAGGTCGCGGAGATGGCCTTCATCTCGATGCCGTCGGTGATGATCAGCCCGTCGAAGCCCAGCTCCTCACGGAGCAGACCGCCGAGGATCTGCGGGCTGAGGGTCGCCGGGCGCTCCGGGTCGAGCGCGGGCAGCAGGATGTGCGCGCTCATCACCGCCTTGGGGCGCGCCGACAGGGTGTCCCGGAAGGGCGGCAGGTCGCGGATGCGCAGGGTGTCCATGCCGACGTCGATCCGGGGCATGGCGTGGTGCGAGTCCACGTTGGTGTCGCCGTGGCCGGGGAAGTGCTTGAGACAGGCGGCGACACCGGCGGCCTGCATGCCCTCGACATAGGCGAGGGTGTGCCGGGTGACCAGCCGGGCGTCGTCGCCGAAGGAGCGGACACCGATGACCGGGTTGTCCGGGTTGGCGTTGACGTCCGCGGTCGGGGCCCAGTTGAGGTTGACCCCGCAGTCGGCGAGCATGCGGCCGAGCTGATGGGCGACCTCACGGGTGAGGCCGGGGTCGTCCACGGTGCCCAGGGCGTAGTTGCCGGGGAAGGAGGAGCCCTCACGGACCTCCAGCCGGGTCACGTCGCCGCTCTCCTCGTCGATGGCGACGAGGATGTCGTCCCGTTCGGCGCGGAGCTGCGCGGTGAGCGCGGCCACCTGCTCGGGGCTGACGATGTTGCGGCCGAAGAGCCCGACGGAGCCCAGGCCCTCGCCGATGTGGCGGAGTACCCAGTCGGGTGCGGTGGTGCCCACGAAGCCGGGCTGGAGCACCGCGAGGGCGTCCCGGGTGAGTGTGTCGGACGTACCGCGTACAACGGTGGTCATGAAGCCGTTATCCCTTCACTGCGCCGGAGGTGAGGCCCGCGGCCATCTTCTTCTGGATGATCATGAAGAAGATCACGACCGGGATGGCGACGATGACCGAGGCGGCCATCAGCGCGCCGTAGTCGGTGCCCCGGGAGGTGGTGAAGTTCGCCAGCCAGATGTTCAGCGTGTACTTGTCGTTGTCCTGGAGAACGATGTACGCGAGCATGTACTCGTTCCACGCGTTGATCAGCGAGAAGATCGACGCAGCCGCGAGACCCGGGGCGAGCAGCGGGAAGATGATCCGCCAGAAGGCGCCCATCTGGGTGCAGCCGTCCACCATCGCGGACTCCTCCAGCTCCTTCGGGATGTTGATCACGAAGCCGCGGATCATCCAGGTGGCGAAGGGGAGCGTGGAGACCAGGTAGATGATGATGATGCCCCAGAACTCGTTCAGCGCGCCGAACTCGTTGAGCTGGAGGTAGATCGGGATCAGCATCGCCGTGGGCGGCAGCAGCTGCACCACGATGAGCACGATCATGAGCGCCCGGCGGCCGTGGAAGCGGAAGCGTCCGATGGCGTACGCGGCGACCGTGGCCAGCAGCATGGCGCCGGCGACGGCGGTGACACTGATGATCAGACTGGCCTGGATGGCGGTGTCGAAGTTCTCGTACTTCACCGCGCGCTTGAAGTTGTCGAAGGTCAGCGAGGAGGGCCAGAGGGTCTGGTCCCAGCTGCGGATCTCCCGGTTGGGGCGGAGGGCGCTGACGACGAGCCAGTACACCGGGAAGGCCATGACCGCGAAGGTCAGCATTCCCAGCGTGTTGTAGATGTGGCGGCTCTTCTTCTTGCGGTCCGTCGAGCGCATGGGCTTGGCGGCGGGCGCGGTCTTCACGGTGTTCACGGGCGTCTCGGTCTCCGGCGCGGGGGCGGTGGTGCTCAATCGACCTCTCCGATCTTGAGCAGCTGGCGCAGGTAGTACACGGCGACACCGGACAGCAGCAGAACGGTGATCAGGGAGATGGCCGCGCCCTGGCTGAAGGAGTTGTTCTCGAATGCCTTGTTGAAGGCGTAGAGGCCGATGATCTCGTACTCGGGCTCGGGCTTTCCGCCGCGCATCAGCCAGACCTGGCCGAGGACGTTGAAGTCCCAGATCACCGAGAGGGTGGCGACCATCTGGAAGACGGGCTTGATCACCGGGAAGGTCACATAGCGGAAGTTGCCGAAGGCGTTGACGCCGTCGATGGCGGCGGCCTCCTCCAGCTCCTTCGGGACCTGGGTGAGGGCGGCGTAGAGCGTGATGGCGATGAAGGGAATGGCGCCCCAGACAACCACCGCGCCGATGATGAGGAAGCCCTGCTTGTAGTCGAGCCACCAGTTGTGGCCCTGGAAGTCCAGCCCCAGGTACTTGGTCAGGACCATGTTGAGCACGCCGTAGTCGGAGTCCGACAGCCAGCGGAAGATGGAGGACGCCACCATGACCGGGATGGACCAGGCGGCGATCAGCGCGCCGGTCAGGGCCAGCCGGGCCCAGTCGGACATGCGCTGCATCATCAGCGCGACGCCCAGACCGAGGGCGAGGCTGACGACCACACAGGCGATCATGAAGACCACGGTCAGGATGACCGAGTCCCAGAACTCGCCGTCGGTGAGGATGTTCTCGAACTGCTCGAAGCCCACCCACTCCGGCTCGGTGCCCAGCCAGAGCTCCTTGCGGCCCACGTCCTGGAAGGACATGATCACTGTCTTGATCAGCGGCCAGACGAACACCGCGGCGATGGCGATGAACGCGGGCGCGATCAGCAGATAGGGCAGCAGCGCCCCCTTGCGTCTCCGCCGACCACCCCCGCCGGGCGCCTTGGGTTCATGGACTCCTGCGGGCCGCTTGTCGGCCGCCGCCGGGGAGGCGGCTTGGGGGTCAGGTCCCCCGGGGGTCTTGAGCTCGGCGGCACTCATGGTGCGTGGCCTTCCGTTCGACTTGTCACCTGAGGCGGGGGTGACGGCCCGGCGCGGGCGCCGGGCCGTCACCCCCCGGGGAGATCAGAGGCTGGTGACCGGAAAGGTCAGGCACCCTCGGTGTTGATCAGCTTGTTGATCTCCGCGTCGGCCTTCTTCGTGGCGTCGGCGACCGAGGTGCCCCGGATGATGTCGAGCAGCATCAGCTCGATGATCTCGGACTTCTCGATCGCGGCCCAGCCCGGGGCGATCGGGGTGAACCAGGCGCCCTCGACCGCGTTGGCCGCGGCGGCGGTCTCCGGCTTGGTCTTCATCGCCTGGAGCTGCTTGGTGTTGTTCGGCAGGGTGGCCTTGGCCATCAGGCCTTCCTGCGACTTCTCGTTCGTGTAGAACGAGATCCACTCCTCGCCCAGGTCCTGCTGCTTGGACTTGGCGATGGTGGCGAGGTCCGAGCCGCCGATGAAGGTCGGGAGCGCCTTGCCCTCGGGGCCGGGCATACCGGCCGCGAAGATCTTGCCGTCCAGCTTCGGGTTGCCGTTCTGGCCACCGACGACGCTGCCGGCCTCCCAGGCGTTGCCGTAGATCACGGCGGCCTTCTCGTTCGCCATGACGTTGGCGTGGTCCTGCTCGTCCTTGGTCTTGTCGGCCTTGTTGTACTTCTTGACCAGGTCGACGTAGTGCTGGATGCCCTTCTGGGCCTCCGGGCTGGAGAGCGAGGCGGTCCACTTGCCGTCGCCGTCCACCTCGGCGATCTTCCCGCCGTACGCGGCCACGTAGGACATGGCGGCGTACCAGTACTTACCGGGCAGGTAGAGGGAGGAGAAGCCCTTGTCCTTGCCGAACTTCGTCTGGACCTTGTCCAGGGCGGCGGTCAGCTCGGCCTCGGTGGCGGGGAGCTTGTCGCCGGCGCCGGCCTTCTTGAACATGTCGGCGTTGTAGACGGCGACGCGGGCACCGGCGTAGTAGGGCACGCAGAAGAGCTTGCCCTCGTAGGTGCAGGTGTCCTTCAGACCCTTGATCCAGGTGTCCGAGTTCGCGTACTTCTTCTCGTCGATCTCGCCGAGGGCGCCACCGAGGATGTAGGTCATCGTCTCGGTGTTGCCCAGCTCGACCACGTCGGGGAACTTGTCACCGGAGAGGGCGGCGTCGAGCTTCTTGGTCTTGTCGGCCCACTGCTGGAACTGGACGTTGACCTTGACCTTGGGGTACTTCGCGTTGAACTGCTTGGTGGCGTCGCTGACGACCTGGGGCCAGGTGGACTGCGCGTCGTTCATCAGCCACACGGTGAGCTCACCGGTGCGGTCCTTGGGGTCCTTCGCCGCGTTGTCCTTGTCGTCCGACCCACAGGCCGCGACCGAGACCATCATGGCCGCCACACCGACCGCAGCAATCAGCTTGCGCTTCACGCCACACCCTCCTCAAGGGATGCAAGATTTCCCCCCACCGCCCGGGAGTGCACAACACGCAGTGACAGTGCTTCAGGTCTGCCCGTGGGGCTGGGACCTGGTCTTTAATGGTTTAGACCAGTACCCGGGAGCTTGGCCTAGACCTTTTGGGGTGTCAAGGGTGTATAAGAAGGGCAGTCGCGTCCGTTATAGGACCGACACCTGAGGGAGGGCGACGACCCGTGACCGGACCGTGCCACCATGTGAGCCGCTACAGACGGAGGAGCCGGTGACGGCAGCAGCGCAGGAGTCGGGAAGGCTGGGCATGACCACGGACGGGGTGGGGACGGAGAGCGAGGGCGGGGCGTCGACCCGCACTGCGCGCGTACCAAAGTACTACCGGCTCAAGCGCCACCTTCTGGACATGACAGAGACTATGCCCCCGGGGACGCCTGTGCCCCCCGAACGTACGCTCGCGTCCGAATTCGACACCTCACGGACCACCGTACGGCAGGCACTTCAGGAGCTGGTCGTCGAGGGGCGGCTGGAACGCATCCAGGGCAAGGGCACCTTCGTGGCCAAGCCCAAGGTGTCGCAGGCGCTCCAACTCACCTCGTACACCGAGGACATGAGGGCCCAGGGACTGGAGCCCACCTCGCAGCTCCTGGACATCGGCTATGTGACGGCGGATGACACCCTGGCCGGGCTGCTGGACATCACCACCGGCGGACGGGTGCTGAGGATCGAGCGGCTGCGGCTCGCGAGCGGCGAGCCGATGGCGATCGAGACCACCCACCTCTCGGCCAAACGCTTTCCCGCGCTGCGGCGGAGCCTGGTGAAGTACACCTCGCTCTACACCGCGCTGGCCGAGGTGTACGACGTCCGTCTGGCCGAGGCGGAGGAGACCATCGAGACCTCGCTGGCGACCCCGCGCGAGGCGGGGCTGCTGGGGACCGATGTGGGTCTGCCGATGCTGATGCTCTCGCGCCACTCGCTGGACGCGCGGGGGGAGCCGGTGGAGTGGGTGCGCTCGGTCTACCGGGGCGACCGCTACAAGTTCGTCGCCCGCCTCCAGCGCCCGGCGCACTGAGGCGGCCATGCCTCAGGGCCGTCGGCGACGGCGGCCCTGAGCGCGGCACCTCCCTGGTCAGTCGGCCGTGCCCCGGGGGACGATCCATTCGGTGAGCTGGCCGGTGACTTCGGCGATCAGATCGAAGTCGCCGTCGTAGTGCAGCAGGGTCAGCCCATGGCGCTCGGCCGTGGCCGCCACCAGAAGGTCCGGGATGGACAGCGCCCGGTGATTGCCCTTCCGCGCGCAGAAACCCTGCACCTCGATCGCACGGGCGACGATCTCGTCGGTGGTGGGAAACCACTCGAACGCCTGGCGCCGCCCCAGCATCCGCTCGTAGTCGTCCGCGTTCCGGGCGCTGAAGAGCAGCTCAAGATCGATGATTCCGGACGTGCCCACCAGCCCCCGCAGCAGCTTGGGCTCCAGAGCCGCCCTCACCCCCGGCTTCCCGGCCCGCGCCCAGACGCTCATGTCGACCAGGTAGCGCGCTACTGCCATGCCCCCGCCATCACCTCGGAGTCGGCGAGGTCCGGATACTCCCCCGCCGCCAGTTCATCCAGATGACGCAGCTGGGTCTCCAGGGCCACCAGTCGGCGCAGGGCCTCGTTCACGGTGGCTTTCTTGGTCGCCGTGCCCAGTATGTCCGCCGCCTGGGCCAGCAGCTCATCATCGAGGTCGATCTGCGTTGTGGTCATCGAAGCCTCCCGATCTCATATATGCATCGATCCACATTGCATACATTGACTAGACAATACAGCATACATCGCTGGCGCGATCCTCCCCATACCGGACCGGCGGACCCCCAGCGAGCACCTACGCTTCACGGCGCCCCCTGCTCACGCTCAGCTCACCCATCGCCACCCCTGCGACACAACATCTGGTGGGCATCACCACTCATCGCCACCACATGTATGCTCATCTCGCTGTCGACGCAGAGGAATCCGGTGGGAATCCGGAACTGTCCCGCAACGGTGTGCTGTGGTGCCTTTGTCGTACCCGCAAGTCCGGACGTCTGCCGACAGCGCGCCCGGCTCATCCGAACCGGGTGCCGAGACGTCCGGGCCTCGCGGTTAGGGTCGGTGGACGCCGCCGGAAGCGCCTGCCCCACGGGTACGCGCGCCCTGCGGCCTGCCCGCCCGCCCCGCCGGCCCGTGAGCCGAGCGAGGGAGAGCACCACGTGACCATCGCGCCAGCCGATCCGGCTTCGGGCAGCGCCGAGCAGATCATCCGGCCCACCACCCCCCAGGTCACGGGGGAGACCGCCGCGCCCGTCCCCGGGCACGGCGAGGACGGCCCCGGGACCGCGCTGCTGCGGACCCTCACCGACCTCACGGCCGATCTGCCGGACACCGACCCCGGACGGGTCGCCGCCGCCGCCCTGCGCGGCCGGCACCCGGGATCGGACGCGGCCGAGCTCCGCGGACTGGCCACCGACGCCGCCGCGGGCCTCATCGCCGAGGACCCCGCCTACTCCCGGCTCGCCGCGCGACTGCTCACGCTCACCATCGGCGACGAGGCCCGCAGCCAGGGCGCCGTCTCCTTCTCCGCCTCGGTCGCCGTCGGGCACACCGAGGGCCTGATCGCCGACCGGACCGCCGCCTTCGTCGCGCTGCACTCCGCCCGGCTGGACGCGCTGATCGACCTCGACGCCGACGACCGCTTCGGCTACTTCGGCCTGCGCACCCTCTACAGCCGCTATCTGCTGCGCCACCCGATCACCCGGAAGGTGGTCGAGACCCCGCAGCACTTCATGCTCCGGGTGGCCTGCGGGCTGGCCGAGGACGACACCGAGCGGGCCCTCGACGAGGTCGCCGCGCTCTACCGCCTGATGAGCCGGCTGGACTACCTCCCGTCCTCGCCCACGCTCTTCAACTCGGGCACCCGCCACCCGCAGATGTCCTCCTGCTACCTCCTGGACTCCCCGCAGGACGAGCTGGACTCCATCTACGGCCGCTACCACCAGGTCGCCCGGCTCTCCAAGCACGCGGGCGGCATCGGCCTCTCGTACTCGCGCATCCGCTCCCGCGGCTCCCTCATCCGCGGCACCAACGGCCACTCCAACGGCATCGTGCCGTTCCTGAAGACCCTGGACGCCTCGGTCGCCGCGGTGAACCAGGGCGGGCGCCGCAAGGGCGCCGCGGCCGTCTATCTGGAGACCTGGCACGCGGACATCGAGGAGTTCCTGGAGCTGCGCGACAACACCGGCGAGGACGCCCGGCGTACCCACAACCTCAACCTGGCCCACTGGATTCCGGACGAGTTCATGCGCCGGGTCCAGGCGGACACCGAGTGGTCGCTCTTCTCCCCGGCCGACGTGCCCGAGCTGGTCGACCTGTGGGGCGACGAGTTCGACGCCGCCTACCGCAAGGCCGAGGCCGCGGGCCTGGCCCGCCGGACCCTGCCCGCGCGGGAGCTGTACGGCCGGATGATGCGCACCCTCGCGCAGACCGGCAACGGCTGGATGACCTTCAAGGACGCCTCCAACCGCACCGCGAACCAGACCGCCCTGCCCGGCCACACGGTCCACTCCTCCAACCTCTGCACCGAGATCCTGGAGGTCACCGACGACGGCGAGACCGCCGTCTGCAACCTGGGCTCGGTCAACCTGGGCGCCTTCGTCAGCGGCGGCGACATCGACTGGGAGCGGCTGGACGCCACCGTGCGCACCGCCGTGACCTTCCTCGACCGGGTCGTGGACATCAACTTCTACCCGACCGAGCAGGCGGGCCGCTCCAACACCAAGTGGCGTCCGGTGGGCCTGGGCGCCATGGGCCTCCAGGACGTCTTCTTCCAGCTCCGGCTGCCGTTCGACTCCGCCGAGGCCCGGGCGCTGTCCACCCGGATCGCCGAGCGGATCATGCTGGCCGCGTACGAGGCGTCCGCCGACCTCGCCGAGCGCCACGGACCGCTCCCCGCCTGGGAGAAGACCCGGACCGCGCGGGGTGTGCTGCACCCGGACCACTACGGCGTCGAGCAGCACTGGCCCGAGCGCTGGGCCGCGCTGCGCGAGCGCGTCGCCACCACCGGTATGCGCAACTCGCTGCTGCTGGCCATCGCGCCGACCGCGACCATCGCCTCCATCGCCGGTGTCTACGAGTGCATCGAGCCGCAGGTCTCCAACCTCTTCAAGCGCGAGACCCTGTCCGGCGAGTTCCTCCAGGTCAACTCCTACCTGGTGGCGGAGTTGAAGCGGCTCGGCGTCTGGGACGCCCAGACCCGTGAGGCGCTGCGCGACGCCAGTGGCTCGATCCAGGGCTTCAACTGGGTCCCGGACGAGGTGCGCGAGCTGTACCGCACGGCGTGGGAGATCCCGCAGCGCGGACTGATCGACATGGCGGCGGCACGCACCCCGTACATCGACCAGTCCCAGTCGCTGAACCTCTTCATGGAGACGCCCACCATCGGCAAGCTCAGCTCGATGTACGCGTACGCCTGGAAGCAGGGGCTGAAGACCACCTACTACCTGCGGTCCCGCCCGGCGACCCGGATCGCCCGCGCCGCCTCCGGCACGGCCGCCGCCGCGCCCGCCACCGTCCCCGTCCAGCAGGTGCCCCAGGACGCGGTCGCCTGCTCCCTTGAGAACCCCGAGTCCTGCGAGGCCTGCCAGTGACGTCCCCGACCCCCACGAAGAACCTGCTCGACCCCGGCTTCGAGCTGACGCTGCGCCCGATGCGCTACCCGGACTTCTACGAGCGCTACCGGGACGCCATCAAGAACACCTGGACCGTCGAGGAGGTCGACCTCCACTCCGACGTGCCCGACCTGGCCAAGCTCAGCCCCGGTGAGCAGCATCTGATCGGGCGGCTCGTCGCCTTCTTCGCCACCGGTGACTCGATCGTCGCGAACAACCTGGTCCTGACGCTGTACAAGCACATCAACTCCCCCGAGGCCCGGCTGTACCTCAGCCGTCAGCTCTTCGAGGAGGCCGTGCACGTCCAGTTCTATCTGACCCTGCTCGACACCTATCTCCCCGACCCGGAGGACCGCAACGCGGCCTTCGCCGCCGTGGAGAACATCCCGTCCATCCGGGAGAAGGCGCAGTTCTGCTTCCGCTGGATGGACTCGGTGGAGAAGCTGGACCAGCTGGAGACCCAGGCCGACCGCCGCCGTTTCCTGCTCAATCTGATCTGCTTCGCGGCGTGCATCGAGGGGCTGTTCTTCTACGGGGCCTTCGCCTATGTGTACTGGTTCCGCTCGCGCGGGCTGCTGCACGGTCTGGCCACCGGCACCAACTGGGTGTTCCGTGACGAGACGATGCACATGAACTTCGCCTTCGAGGTCGTGGACACGGTCCGCAAGGAGGAGCCGGAGCTGTTCGACGACGCCCTCCAGCAGCAGGTCACCGACATGCTGAAGGAGGCCGTGGAGGCGGAGCTCCAGTTCAGCCGGGATCTGTGCGGCGACGGTCTGCCGGGCATGAACACCGAGTCCATGCGCGAGTACCTCCAGTGCGTGGCCGACCAGCGGCTGGCCCGGCTGGGCTTCGCCCCGGTGTACGGCTCGGAGAACCCGTTCTCCTTCATGGAGCTCCAGGGCGTCCAGGAGCTGACGAACTTCTTCGAGCGCCGTCCGTCCGCCTACCAGGTGGCGGTCGAGGGCTCGGTGGACCTCGGCGAGGACTTCTGACCGGGGGCCCCTGACCCGTTTCCCATGAGGAAGGGCCCCGTCCGTGGCGGACGGGGCCCTTCCTCATGGCGTCGGGGCGGTACCGGGGTCAGTTGTTGGGGACGACCGGGTAGCGGGGGGTGCCCTCCGCCATCTGCCGCAGGGCGTCCTTGCGGTCCCGCTTGGAGAGCCGGTCGATGTAGAGCCGCCCGTAGAGGTGGTCCGTCTCGTGCTGGAGGCAGCGGGCGAAGTAGCCCGTGCCCCGGACCCGGATCGGGTTGCCGTGCAGGTCCTGGCCGGTGACCTCGGCGTAGTCGGGGCGGGCCAGCTCGGCGTAGGCCGTGGGCACGGAGAGGCAGCCCTCGTTGGCGTCGTCGAGCACCCGCCGCTCGGGCGGCAGCTCGGCCAGGACCGGGTTGACGACATGGCCGACATGGCGCACCCCGTCGTCGTCCGGGCAGTCGTAGACGAAGACCTTCCGGTCCACGCCGATCTGGTTGGCCGCGAGCCCCACGCCCTCGGCGGTGCGCTGGCTGGCGAACATGTCGTCGACCAGCCGCGCCAGCTCCTCGTCGAACGCGGTCACGTCCTGGCACTCCTGGTGGAGCACGGGATTGCCGACGACCGTGATGGGACGCGAGGTGCCCCGTTCGCGGAAGGCGAGCTCGCGCGCCTCGCAGTCCTCCGTGTCCACGACGAATCCCTCGTCGTCCACGGCAACGGTCTCGTTGACCTGCTGGTCCGTCTCCTGCTGCGACGCCATGTCTGCCGTACGCCTTCCTCGGTCCTCGGTGTTGAAGTGCGCTGGAAATGCGCTGTCAGCGGTGACCGTCCGGAGTCGGCCGGTCGCGCGTCGGCCGGTCGCCGAGCGGGTCGGCCGGTCAGCCCGGGCCGGCCCCGCGTGTCGTCCGTGCCGTTCGCGTCGTCCGCTGTTCCTCGTACAGCCTACGGGCAGACGTCGGCACCGTGGCAGCGGACGGTCAGCACACCTCTTCGAGATCCCGCCACTCACGGGTGTCGGGGCTGTCGGCCACCCAGCCGTCGAGCAGCCCGCGCACCAGGGAGGCGGGGGCGGCTATCCCGCATTCGCGCTCCGCGGACCACAGCTCGCCCGAGGTGCGGTGGCCGAGCGGCCCGGGGTGCCCCGGCTCGCTGTGGTCGTGCGGGTCGAGGTGCTCGCCCTCGCCCTCCGCGCTCGGCATCCGGCTCTCGGAGCAGGAGCGGCAGAGCAGCCGCACGGACGAGGACCAGTCCTCGGCGGCGTAGCCCGCGTCGGACGCCAGCCGCTCCAGGGCGTCCCGGTCGGCCTCGGTCGCGGCCTCCAGGAGGACCACCCAGGTGGGCACGGGTGAGGGCGCCCACAGCTCGATCTCGTCGAAGACGGGGTACGAGGGGCCCGCGGCGGTGGTCCGCTCCCCGTTGGGCACCCCGTCGTGGAGGACGACCTCGCCCCAGCGGCGGCCGGAGGAGGGCAGCGGGATGGAGAGCACCTCCATCCGGGCCGGGTCGAGTCTGCGGCCCCAGACCACCTCGGCCTCGCCCTCGGGCGAGAGCCGTACGGCCGCGCTGCCGAGGTCCATGGTCAGCGGCCCGCCGCCGGCGCCCGCGCCGGAGCGGCCGGGGAGCCCGGGGACCCGCAGCCCGTACGCCTGCCAGGCGCGGCGGGCCAGCGGCCAGTCCTGGAGGGCGGTGGCGGCGATGCCCACATTCCACCAGTCGGGGGCGCCCCCGTCCTTGTCGAGCAGGGCCACGGCCCGCAGCCCGGCGGCGCGTGCCTGCTCCCAGTCATGGCGGAACTTGTGCAGCAGCGCGAGGTTGAACCAGGACTCCGAGAGCCACGGCTCCAGATCGGCGGCCCTGGTCAGCAGCGCGCCCGCGTCCTCGTACCGGCCGTCGCCGATCAGCGTGAACGCGCGGTCGGTTGCCTGCCGCCACGAGGTGGACGGCCGATGCCGTACCTTCCCGAAGATCTTCACGATAACCGCCTGCCGGTCGTTCGGGTGATGGACCCGGACGCTGTTGGTGTGCTTCCTGACCTTGCTCTCGTGTGTCCGCTTGACGCTGGCCGTGCCTCTCTTTCGCATCCAACCATGCCTGCCTTAAGGCTGGCTCATTACCCATGGGTTACCCCTGGAGCAAAGGGTCCAGACCTCGTCGGATCAGCGGCTTCGGCCTCCGGCGGAGGCGCCGGGGCCGCGCTCGGCGGACCGCGGGGACGCCCCGGCGGACAGGGGGCCGCCCCGGCTCAGGACCCGGGCCAGGCACTCCACGACCTCGGGGTGGTACTCCCGGCCCGCGCCGCGGCGCAGCAGCTCCAGCGGCCCGGGCGGGCCGTCCGTCGCCCGCTCCGCGTGCCCGTCCGCGCCGTCGTGCCCCGCCGCGGCGCCGTCGCCCGCCGGGCCGCCGCCGTCCGCGCCCACCGCCGCCGGTGCCTCCCCCGGCGCGGGGGATTCCGCCCGCGCCCCGGGTACGGCTCCGGTCCTGGCCCCGGGGCCGGTCCTGGCTCCGGCTCCGGCTCCGGCTCCGGCTCCGCTGAGATCGTCGTACGCGTTGACCGCGCGGATGATCCGGGCGGGCAGCGGCTGCTCGGGGAGGGGGTCCGCCTGCCGCTCCACGATCACGGCGACCTCGGCGGGCACCCCGGTCTGCCGTACCACGGCCCCGCCGAGCCGGGCGATCGTGCGCTGCTCGGCGGCCGGGAGCAGCGCCGTCGCCCCGTCGGGCACGGGGTCGACCAGGGAGAGCTGACCGATGTCGTGCATGAGGGCCGCGTACTCCAGAACGGTCAGATCCTCCCCGGTCAGCCCCATCTCACGGCCGACGGCGCAGCTCAGCGCGGCGACCCTGCGGGAGTGGCCGGGCGGGGTGTATCCGGCGATCTCGGTGGAGCGGGCGAGGGAGGTGATGATCTGCCGATAGGTGGCGCGGACCGCCTCGTACCGCCGGAAGGAGAGCTGGGTGAGGAGCAGCGGCACACAGAAGACGGGCAGGGCCCACAGCCCGGCGACGGCCACGGCGAGGGCGATGACCGCCCCGGTGGCGCAGACCGCGGAGCCGATGCCGAGGAGCGCGCGCAGTTCGTCGCGGAGCAGCGAGCCGTAGGGGAAGCCGGTGCGGGCGCACAGCACCAGCGCGGCGAGCAGAGCGTCCCACAGCGCGGTGAGCACGGTGAGGACCAGCAGGAACAGGGCGTACGAGGAACCCTGCGCCCAGTGCACCAGCTCGCCGGAGTTATAGATCGGCTGGAAGCACCCGGCGGCGAAGACGCAGGTCAGCACCCTGCGCAGCACATGGTCGAGGGCGGGTCCCGGGCCGTGGGCGAGCTGGGGCAGGGCTCCGGCGAGCGCTCCGGCGGCCACCACGGCGACGACCTGGAGGACTCCGTGGCCGGTGGGCTCGCCGCCGCACTCGCCGAGCAGGGCGTACGCGAGGGCCGCGGCGGCGCCGAGCGGCGCGGGCTCCCGTTCCCCGGGGGCGGCGCCCCAGCGGGCCAGCTCGCCGATGGCGATCAGGGCGCCGAAGGAGAGCGCGGTGACGGGTTCGTGGAGTCCGCCGCGGACGGTGGCGACGACCGCGGCGGCCAGGAGGAGCGCTCCGGCGGTGTGGACGGCGAGGAGGACGGCGGTGCCGGGGCGGGGCGGGCGCGGGAGCGCGCCCCGGCGGCTGCCGTGGGTGCGGCGGTGTGACCCCGCGGCCCGGCTCACGCGGGCCCGCCCGGGGTGCGTGTGCGCCCCGCGACCCGTGCGGACTGGGCGGGGATCGCCCCGCCGGGCCCCTCGACCCGGCCGTCCGCGGGCCCCGCACGGGGCTTCGGCGGCTGCTGCCCGGTGGGGTCGTCGGCGGTGACCTCACTCTCCCAGCCGTGCCGCTCCAACGCCCGGACCAGGGCTTCCACCATCCGCGGATCGAAATGGGAGCCCGCGCAGCGCCGCAGTTCCGCGAGGGCCACCGGGACCGGGCGGGCCCGGGAGTACGAACGGGTCGAGGTCATCGCGTCGAACGCGTCCGCGACGGCGACCACCCGGGCGAACTCGGGGATGCGCTCCCCCGCGAGTCCGCAGGGGTAGCCGGTGCCGTCCATCCGTTCATGGTGGTGGAGGATCGCGCTCCTGGCCTCGCCGAGGAAACCGATGCCGCGCACGATCTCATGGCCGTACTCGGGGTGGAGCTGGATCACCCGGCGTTCGTCGTCGGTCAGCGGCCCCTCCTTGCGCAGTACCCGGGTCGGCACCCCGAGCTTGCCCACGTCATGGAGAATCCCGGCGAAGCGGATCACCTCGACCCGGCGTTCGTCCCAGTTCAGCTCGCGGGCGATGAGCACCGAGGCCCGGCCGACCCGTTCGCTGTGGCCCCGGGTGTAGCGGTCCTTGAGGTCGACGGCCTGCACCAGGGCGCGGATGGTGGCCTGGTGGGCGGAGCGCTCGCGGTGGTACTGCTGGAAGAGCCAGCAGGAGATGTACATCGGCAGCAGCACGAAGAGCGCGGAGACCGGCCCGTACGGGCTGGTCCACAGGACCGCCATCATCAGCCCGGCGAGCCCGTGCACCAGATGGGGGACGAGGGAGCGCAGCACGAGTCCGCGCCAGGCGGTGGGCGCGGGCTGCCGTTCGGCCGCCGCGAGGATGCCCGCTTCGAGAACGGTGAGCACCAGACAGAAGGTGACGGCGGCGGCCGCGGCGGGGAGCAGCGCGAACGGGAAGTGCGGACTGTGCTGTCCGTCGAGGGCGGTTCTGCCGCCGAGCAGGGCGTCCGCGGTGGCGGCGCTCCAGGTGGCGAGGGCGAGCTGGGCGGCGCGCCAGACGCGGCGCACGGCGGCGGGTCCGCCTGCGACCGGGCCCAGCGCCGCCCCGGGCACGGCGACCAGCGCGGCGGCGGCGGGCGGCAGCAGAAAGGCGGCGGCCAGCAGCACCGGGAAGAAGGACCCGGCGTTCACCGGCAGGGCGGGGCCCGGACAGCGGCGGCGGGAGGGCATCTCGCAGCCCGCGTAGAGCAGGGCGAGCAGGGCCACGACGCACCAGCCGACGCGGTTCTCCTGCCAGAGCGCGGGCAGTGCGCACGCCACCGCGCAGAGCAGGGCGCAGAGAATGTACGCGCGTGCCGTCGCCGGTACGGAGCCCACGGCGCCGCCCCCCTTCGCATCTCGCGCGTCACGCTAGCGAGTTGAGGGGGCGGGTGCGGCCGGGGCGACCGTGGTTCGCACAGACGAGTGACGGTTGGTACGTACGAAGAGGGCGTGCCGTGACGGACACGGCACACCCTCTTCGCACACGCTTGCGGCGTACGGTCGTACGGCCAGTCGAGCGTGGTGTTCCCCGGCGGTCAGTCCGCTCCGGGAGCCTCCCGGACGGGGGCCTCCTCGCGGGCCGTGGCGCTCTCCGGGACGGAGGCGCCCTCGCGGGCCGGGGCCTCCCCGGGGACCGTGACGGTCAGCTCCTCCTCCGGGACGGCGTGGCCGGAGCGGATCAGATCGATCCGCCCCATGACCTTCGCCCGCAGGTCGGAGGGGACGTCGTCATGGCCGCAGCACCGCTTGACCAGCTTCTTGACCGCCTGCTCCAGACCGTACTTCTCCAGGCAGGGGGAGCACTCCTCGAAGTGCGTCTCGAACTTGGTGCAGTCGCTGTCCGGCATTTCCCGGTCAAGGAACTCATAGAGATGGTC
This sequence comes from Streptomyces clavuligerus, assembly GCF_005519465.1. Classification (NCBI taxonomy): domain Bacteria; kingdom Bacillati; phylum Actinomycetota; class Actinomycetes; order Kitasatosporales; family Streptomycetaceae; genus Streptomyces; species Streptomyces clavuligerus. The sequence goes on from NZ_CP027858.1 coordinate 2,025,117, forward strand.
GAGCACCTCCGAGCAGTCCGTCTCGTGCGGGTCTCCGCAGCTCATGAGCCCGAACCTTTCGCTTCGTCCGACTCCCCCGCACCGGCCGGGACGAGTCCGCGCTCCCGCGCGTAGTCCTCCAGCATGCCGCGCAGCTGGCGGCGGCCCCGGTGCAGACGGGACATCACCGTACCGATGGGGGTACCCATGATGTCCGCGATCTCCTTGTAGGCAAAGCCTTCGACGTCCGCGAGGTAGACGGCGATGCGGAACTCCTCGGGAATGGCCTGGAGCGCGCCCTTCACATCGGAGTCCGGCAGATGGTCGAGCGCCTGGGACTCGGCGGAGCGCAGCCCGGTCGACATGTGCGACTCGGCGCGCGCGAGCTGCCAGTCCTCGATCTCCTCGGCGGCGCTGCGCTGCGGCTCCCGCTGCTTCTTGCGGTAGGAGTTGATGAACGTGTTGGTCAGAATCCGGTAGAGCCACGCCTTGAGGTTGGTGCCCTCGCGGAACTGGTGGAACGACCCGTATGCCTTGGCGAAGGTCTCCTGCACCAGGTCCTCGGCGTCGGCCGGGTTCCGCGTCATGCGCAGCGCGGCGGAGTACATCTGGTCGAGGTAGCCGAGGGCGTCGCGCTCGAAGCGCGCGTTCCGCTCGGCAGCCGTCTCCGCAGGCTGTACCGTCTGGCCGTCTTCGGTCCCAGTGACCGGACCCACCTCCTTCGACGATCCGGGCCCGGGTGCGGACCCGCTCGTTTCGGAGAATAGTCGACCTTCCGCCGAAGGCTCCTGTCGATCGGTGGTGCCCGGCGCCCGGCGGCCGGCCGTCCTCGCCGCGGTGAGCACGGTCCACTCCAGGTCAGCGGGGCGCGTGCGGCCGGGGCAGATGGTCGAAGCCATGCGCGGGACTCCCTACTCCATGCTCTGTTCCTGACGTCCTGACACTCGCTGCAACAGAGCGGAGCGCCGTGTCATTCCCGCAGGGACCGGAGCCAGGCACGGACCGCGTCTGTGATCGTTGTCACGGTCTGCTCCTCGGTGATACCCGATCGCTTGGGGACGGCGAAGCCGTGGTCGGCGGCCGGGACCTCGGTCAGCCCGTACGGGCCGTCGGGGAACTCCGGCGGCTTGCCGAAGGAGTCGGCCGCGCCCTGGACGACCAGTGTGGGCAGGGCGGTGCCGAGGAGTTCGGCGGCGCGGGAGCGCTCGGGGCGGCCGGGCGGGTGGAGCGGGAAGGAGAGGGCGAGCACGGCGACGGCGCCCAGCTCGCGGCCGGTGCGACAGGCGACGCGGGCCCCGGCGCTGCGTCCGCCCGCGATCACGGGGAGACCGGGGCGCAGCAGGGCGGGCCACAGTCCGCGCCAGGCGGTGTCGAGCGTGGCGGGGGCGGCGGCGACCTTCTTGCCCGCGACCCGCCAGGGCTGCTCCACCAGGGCGACGGTGACGCCGTCGGCGGGGAGTGTGCGGGCGATGCCGAGGAGGTCGCGGGTCGCGGTGCCGCCGCCCGCGCCGTGGCCGAGCGCGAGGACGAGCCGGGGGCGGGCGGCGGGGTACCAGGCGATCCGGGCGGTGCCGGGGGGACCGGTGTCGACGGTCTCGGTGCCGCCGGGGCTCCCGGGGCCCTGGGGTGCGGTGTCTGTTCCGTGTGGGGTCACGGGGCCATCCTGCCTCCGGCCGGGCCACCCGTCAGAAGAGCGTGCCTTCCTCCGGCCCCTCCAGTTCCGTCAGCAGCTCGGGTCCGTTGTTGCGGACGTTGCTGACCGCCGTCGTCACCGCGTACGCCCGCATCAGCCCCTCCGGCGGCGGCTCCAGCAGCGGGCGCAGCCGTTCGACGTCCGTCCGCGCCGGGTCGAGCCAGGCGTCCCAGCGGTCGGGGGTGAGCATGAGCGGCATCCGGGGGTGGATGTCGGCCAGTGTGTGCGGCCCCTCCGCCGGGGCCACCCCGAGCGGCCCCTGCTCCGCCTCGGTGGTCAGCACGGTGCACGTGGCCCACCAGGCCCTGGGGTGCCCGTCCGGCAGGGTCCGGTCCCGCCAGAACTCGTACAGACCCGCCATCGCGAGGACCGAGCCGTCCGCCGGGGTGACGAAGTACGGCTGCTTCCGGGGCCGCTTCCGCCGGCCCTGTTCCTCCAGCTCCCGTTCGCCGCCTCCGGTCACCCACTCGTAATAGCCGTCGGCGGGCAGGATGCACCGCCGGGCCGCGAACGGGCCGCGGAACGAGGGCTTCTCGTGGACGGTCTCGGAGCGGGCGTTGATCATCCGGGCCGCTCCCTCCGGGGTCTTCGCCCAGGACGGGACGAGCCCCCAGCGCAGTCTGCGGAGCTGGCGAACCGGACGACGGTCCTCCGCGTCTTTCAGAGGGCGTTCCAGAATCGCGTAGACCTCCTTGGTGGGGGCCACGTTCCAGTCCGGTGCCAGGGTCTCCTCGCCGAAGTCGGAGCCGAAGCTCCGCACATCGAAGAGTCCCGCCAGGTCCTCGGGCCCACGACTGGCCGCATACCGTCCGCACATGAGTGCCACACTGCCACTCCCGCCCGTCCCGTAAGGAGCCGCCCCAGAAATGGAAAGCATCTATTCCGCTTTCATCGGCGCAGGACCGGACGGCCCGTCCCGCACCGCCGCCGACGGAACGGGCCCCGTGTCCCTTCTCGGCAGCGCCTCCCCGGGCGGACTGTGGGACCGGCTCTCCGGTACCCAGCCGATGCCGGAGACCTGGCTGATCGTCGCGACGGCGCTGCTCGCGCTCGCCCTCGTCCTGCCCCGGCCGGTGTGGCGGGTGACCCGGAACGCCGTCACCGTCGCCCACGAGGGCGGCCACGGTCTGGTCGCCCTGCTCACCGGGCGCAGCCTGGAGGGCATACGGCTGCACTCCGACACCAGCGGGCTGACGGTGAGCCGGGGCAGGCCGACCGGCCTCGGCATGATCCTCACCGCGGCGGCCGGTTACACCGCCCCACCGCTGCTCGGCCTCGGCGGCGCCTGGCTGCTCGCGGCGGACCGGATCACCCTGCTGCTGTGGGCGGCCACCGCCCTGCTGCTCGCCCTCCTGGTGATGGTCCGCAACGCGTACGGGGCGCTCGTGGTGGTCCTCACCGGTGCGGCCTTCCTGCTCGTCTCCTGGCTGGCGACGGCACAGACGCAGGCCGCCTTCGCGTACACCGCCGTCTGGTTCCTGCTGCTGGGCGGGGTGCGCCCGGCCTTCGAGCTCCAGTCCAAGCGGCGGCACGGCGGCGCTCCCGACTCGGACGCCGACCAGCTCTCCCGGCTCACCGGGGTCCCTGTGGGGCTCTGGTTCCTCTTCTTCCACACGGTCTCGCTCTGCTCGCTGATCGGCGGCGGGCGATGGCTGCTCGCACCCTGGCTCGCCGAGCTGGGGTGAGCCCCCGCACGATCACGCGGCACCGCACCGCGGCACGCGGCACCTCGCAGCACGCCGCACCGCAGCACCTCGTAGCACGCCCTGTCGCACCGCACGGTCCCACCACACCGTCGCACCGCACGACCGGGTCCCGGCCGGCCGGAGCCGGTGACGCACCGTATCCGCCCCTACCACTCAACGATTACGCCCCGGTTTCGGCGTATTTGATCAAGATCGCGGCCTCCGGCGAGCCACTAAAGTAAGGCCCATGACCGAAGCTCCCGCGCACCCCGCCCTCTGGCCCGCCCCCTCCGCGAGCGGAGCCGTCGACGCGACGGTGACCGTGCCCGGGTCGAAGTCGGTCACCAACCGCGCCCTGGTGCTGGCCGCCCTCGCCGCCGAGCCCGGCTGGCTGCGCCGCCCCCTGCGCTCCCGCGACACCCTGCTGATGGCCCAGGCCCTGCGCGCCCTCGGCGTCGGCATCGAGGAAGGCGTGGGACCGGACGGCGAGGGCGAGTCCTGGCGGGTCATCCCCGCCGGTCTGCACGGCCCCGCCACCGTCGACGTCGGCAACGCGGGCACGGTGATGCGCTTCCTGCCGCCCGTCGCCACCCTGGCCGACGGCCCCGTCCGCTTCGACGGGGACCCCCGTTCCCATGAACGCCCCCTGCACGGAGTGATCGACGCCCTGCGCGCCCTCGGCGCCCGGATCGACGACGAGGGCCGCGGCGCCCTGCCCCTGACCGTGCACGGCAGCGGCGCCCTCGACGGCGGGCGGGTCGAGATAGACGCCTCCTCGTCCTCCCAGTTCGTCTCCGCGCTGCTGCTCTCCGGGCCCCGTTTCAACCAGGGGGTCGAGGTGCGCCACATTGGCGCCCGGCTGCCCTCGATGCCGCACATCCGGATGACCGTCGACATGCTGCGCGCGGTCGGCGCCCAGGTGGACGAGCCGGAGACCGGCGGCGAGCCCAACGTCTGGCGGGTCTCCCCCTCCGCCGTCCTCGGCCGGGACATCACCATCGAGCCCGACCTGTCGAACGCCCAGCCCTTCCTCGCCGCCGCGCTGGTCACCGGCGGCCGGGTCACCGTCCCCGACTGGCCCTTCACCACCACCCAGCCCGGTGACGCGCTGCGCACGATCTTCACCGGGATGGGCGGCTCCTGCGAGCTGACCGACCGGGGCCTGACCTTCACCGGCTCCGGCCGGGTCCGGGGCATCGACGTCGACCTGAGCGAGGTCGGCGAGCTGACCCCCGGCATCGCGGCGGTCGCGGCCCTCGCCGACTCCCCCTCCACCCTGCGCGGCGTCGCCCATCTGCGGCTCCACGAGACCGACCGGCTGGCGGCGCTCACCAAGGAGATCAACAACCTGGGCGGTGACGTCACCGAGACCGAGGACGGGCTGCACATCCGCCCCCGCCCGCTGCACGGCGGCGTCTTCCACACCTACGACGACCACCGGATGGCCACCGCCGGAGCGATCATCGGCCTCGCGGTCGAGGGCGTCGAGATCGAGAACGTGGCGACCACCGCCAAGACCCTCCCCGACTTCCCCCGGATGTGGACCACCATGCTCGGAGCGGAAAGCTGAACGGGAACTGACATGCGGCGCTACGGCAAGAACCCCGACGAGGACGACATCCGCGTCCGCCCCAACCGCAAGGGCAACCGGCCGCGGACCAGCATCCGCCCCAAACACGAGGACGCCTGTGAGGGCATGGTCCTCACCGTCGACCGCGGACGGCTCACCTGCCTCGTCGAGGACCGCGTCATCCTCGCGATGAAGGCGCGCGAACTGGGCCGCAAGGCCGCCGTCGTCGGCGACCGGGTCTGGCTCGTCGGCGATCTCTCCGGGGCGAAGGACACCCTGGCGCGGATCGTCCGCATCGGCGAGCGCTCCTCCGTGCTGCGCCGCACGGCGGACGACGACGACCCCTATGAGCGGGTCGTCGTCGCCAACGCCGACCAGCTCGCCATCGTCACCGCCCTCGCCGACCCCGAGCCGCGCCCCCGGCTCATCGACCGCTGTCTGGTGGCCGCGTACGACGGCGGACTCGACCCCCTGCTGGTGCTCACCAAGTCCGACCTGGCCCCGCCGGACGGACTGCTGGAGCGGTACGGGGCCCTCGGCGTCCCCTATGTCGTCACCACCCGGGACGAGTTCGTGGACGGGGTCGCGGCCGAACGGGTGCGGGAGCATCTGACCGGCCGCACCACGGCCTTCGTCGGCCACTCCGGGGTGGGCAAGACCACCCTGGTCAACGCGCTGGTCCCGGTGGACCGCCGCCGGACGACGGGCCATGTCAACGCCGTCACCGGGCGCGGGCGGCACACCACGACCTCGGCGCTCGCCCTGCCGCTCGCGGACCCGCAGGGCGGCTGGGTCATCGACACCCCCGGTGTGCGCTCCTTCGGCCTGAACCATGTGGACCCGTCCCGGGTGATCCACGCCTTCCCCGACCTCGAACCGGGCACGGCGGAGTGCCCGCGCGCGTGCAGCCACGACGAGCCGGACTGCGCGCTGGACGCGTGGGTCGCCGACGGCCACGCGGACCCGGCCCGGCTCCACTCGCTGCGGCGGCTGCTCGCCACCCGCGAACGCCACGAGGGCGACTGAGCCACGGGACGCACGCCACCCGCCCGCCCCCGTGCCGGGGCGGGCGGCACGGGGCGTCGCGGTACGGGACCGCGCGACGCGGGCGGGGCGGGCGGGGGAGTTCGGCGCATAGGGCGCGCGACGCGAAAATGGGTAATTCGCCCACAATTACCCGATAAAAAGCTCTTTGCGTGCCTACAATCGCCAGATCCGACAGAGCGGTCATCGACTGACGGGGAGGCACTGACCATGGCATGGCTGCTGGTGGTGATCGCGGGACTGCTGGAAACCGGCTTCGCCGTCTGTCTGAAGCTCTCCCACGGCTTCACCCGGCTCTGGCCGACCGTCGCCTTCGCCGCCTTCGCCCTGAGCAGCTTCGGACTGCTGACCCTCGCGCTGAAGAAGCTGGAGGTGGGACCGGCGTACGCGGTGTGGACCGGCATCGGGGCGGCGGGCACCGCCATCTACGGCATGGTCTTCCTCGGCGACCTGGTCTCCGGCCTCAAGATCGCCTCGATCACGCTGGTGATCATCGGGGTGATCGGACTTCAGCTCTCGGGCTCCGCGCACTGACCCCCCGGGGCCCCGACGGCCGAGGGCCCCACGGGCGTGGAACCCGGCGGGCGCCCATCCGCCGGCACGGACGGACCCGCGAACGCGGAAGGCGGTACGGGCCGGGGAGGCGGCGTGGGCCCGACCACCCGGCGCACCAGCGTCCCCACCCCGTCCGCCGCCGGGGCGATCACACAGGAGAGCGCGAGCCGCATCGCCAGCTCACAGCGGTCCGCCGAGTTGCGGGACCACTCCTCGACGTCCTGCCCGTACGGCCCGGGACCCTGGGACGCCGCCACCCCGTACGGACCCAGCACGGCGAGCGAACGGTCCCGCACGAGCGCCACCACCTCGGCCGGAGCGGGCAGCCCCGCGTCGGCCCGGCGCTGTGCGGGCACCCCGGCCGGAACCGTGCCCATGCGCACCGGCCGCGGCTCGGGCAGCCGTTCCCCCCAGCACCCCGTGAGCAGGGCCCGCAGCAGTGGACGGGTGCGCGCCTGGCCCACGGTCCACTCGGCGAGCGCCACCAGGGGGTCGACCGGACCGCTCACCTCGTCGAGCAGCCGGTCGACCCCCTGGAGATAGGCGTCGGCCTCGCGCCGCAGCAGCGCCCTGGCCAGTCCGTCCTTGCTGCCGAACTCGTTGTAGAGCGTCTGCCGCGACAGCCCCGCGGCGGCGGCGACATCCACCATCCGCACCCCTGACCAGGGCAGATGATGAAGCGCGGCCTGTGCGGCGTCGAGCAGGGACTCACGGGCCGTGGGCATCGCAGCCTCCCCTGACCGCATGGCTCAGGGGCCCCGATGCCCTCCGCCGTGCGGCGCTCCGCTCAGGTTTGACGGCCGCCCTCGCACTGTCAAGGCCCGTGGTCCGCCCCTGGCCGACCTGCCACCCCCGGCTCGCTAGAGTGACGGCCATGCCCGACTACGACGACGATCTCCGTCTCGCCCACGACCTCGCCGACGCCGCCGACACCGTCACCATGTCCCGCTTCCAGGCACTGGACCTCCAGGTCGAGACCAAGCCGGACATGACCCCGGTGAGCGAGGCCGACAAGGCGGCGGAGGAGGCGATCCGCGCCCGGCTGCTGCGCGACCGCCCCACGGACGCGATCCTCGGCGAGGAGTACGGCCTCGAAGGCTCGGGCCCCCGCCGCTGGGTGATCGACCCGATCGACGGGACCAAGAACTATGTCCGGGGCGTACCGGTCTGGGCGACGCTGATCTCGCTGATGGAGGAGGGCGAGAACGGCTTTCAGCCGGTGGTCGGCGTGGTCTCGGCCCCCGCGCTGGGGCGGCGCTGGTGGGCCGCGCAGGGCGGCGGCGCGTACACCCGGAGCTCCCTCACCCCCGGGCTCCGGGGCGCGCCCGGCCCGGCCACCCGGCTCGGGGTGTCCCGGGTCGGCACGCTCGCGGACGCGTCCTTCGCGTACTCCTCCCTGACCGGCTGGGAGGAGCAGGGCCGCCTCGCCGGTTTCCTCGAACTGACGCGCGCCTGCTGGCGCACCCGGGGATATGGCGACTTCTGGCCATACATGTTGGTGGCGGAGGGTTCCCTCGACCTCTGCGCGGAGCCCGAGCTGTCCCTGTGGGACATGGCCGCGCTCGTGGTGGTGGTGCAGGAGGCGGGCGGAGTCTTCACCGGCCTCGACGGTGTCCCGGGCCCGCACAGCGGCAATGCCGCCGCGTCCAACGGACTGCTCCACGAGGAGCTGCTCGGCCACCTCGGCCGACACTCCTGACCCACTGCCGACCGACACGATCCCGTCACGCACAGTGGCGGTTCCCCGTGTCAACGGGAACCGCCGCCTCCGGGCCCCTTGCCGCGACCGGCTCCGGCTGCGACGCTGAGAGCTCCCCCCACTTGTGAACTTGTGAATCGGTTCCCGAGGAACCGACACCAAGGAGGTGGCTCCATCCATGCTCGTCCGTGACGCCATGAGCACGATGGTCCTCACCATCGGACCCGCCCACACCCTGCGCCAGGCCGCACGGCTGATGGCCGCGCGCCGGGTCGGGGCCGCCGTCGTTCTCGACGGGGACAACGAGGGCGGCCCGGGAATTCTCACCGAGCGTGACATCCTCACCTCGGTGGGGGCGGGCCAGGACCCCGATCAGGAGACCGCGGGCGCCCACACCACCACCGATGTCGTCTACGCCGCTCCGTCCTGGACCCTGGACGAGGCGGCCGAGGCGATGTCGCACGGCGGCTTCCGCCATCTGATCGTGCTGGACGGCCACGGCCCCGTCGGCGTGGTCTCCGTCCGCGACATCATCCGCTGCTGGGTACCGGCCCGCGAGCGACAGGGCGCACTGGTCGGCTGAGCCCCGGCACCCACCGGGGTCACCGGGGTCACCGGGGTCACCGGCGGGAACGATAAAAAAGCGGTAAAGCGCGATAAAGAACGACAAAGGAGGGCCGGACCCCCCTGGACAGTGAATCCGGCCCTCCGTCTACGGCAAGCGCCCGTCAGCCGCGCAGGGCCTGGACCGCGGCCTCCAGCCGCTTGCCGAAGTCTCCGTCAGCCTGACGGAAGTTGTTGATCGCCCGCTCGGCGATGTCGTCGCGCGAGACCTTGGCGATGAAGCCGGACAGGTTCGCGATCAGACGGCCCTTCTCGTCCTCGGACATCAGCCGGTAGAGGTTGCCCGCCTGGACGAAGTCGTTGTCGTCGGTGTGGCTCGGGGCCACATGGTTGCCCGTGTCGCCCCCGACCGGGGACGCGTGCCACAGCGGCTTGTCCGTCTGGAACGGTCCGCCGAAGCTGTTGGGCTCGTAGTTCTTCGCGCCCTTGTGGCGACCGTCGTACAGGAAGCCGTCCCGGCTGTTGGTCCGTGCCTCGGTGGCGTGCGGACGGTTCACCGGCAGATGGTCGGCGTTGATGCCGACGCGGTAGCGGTGGGCGTCCCCATAGGCGAAGAGGCGCCCCTGGAGCATCTTGTCCGGCGAGGGGCCGATGCCCGGCACGAAGTGGGCGGGCGAGAAGATGGACTGCTCGACCTCCGCGAAGATGTTCTCCGGGTTCCGGTTCAGCTCCAGCCGGCCGATCTCGATCGGCGGGTAGTCCTCGTGCGGCCACACCTTGGTGAGGTCGAACGGGTTGAAGCGGTACGCCGCCGCCTCCGCCGCGGGCATGATCTGCACCTGCACGGTCCAGCTCGGGAAGTCGCCCCGCTCGATGGCCTCGCGCAGATCCCGCTGGTGGCTGTCCGGGTCCTCGCCCGCGAGCTTGTTGGCCTCGTCCTGGGTGAGGCTCTTGATGCCCTGGTCCGTCTTGAAGTGGTACTTCACCCAGAAGACCTCACCGGCGGCGTTGTTCCACTGGTAGGTGTGAGATCCGTAGCCGTTCATGTGACGGTACGAGGCGGGGATGCCGCGGTCGCCGAAGAGCCAGGTCACCTGGTGGGTCGACTCGGGGGACAGACCCCAGAAGTCCCAGACGTTGTCGGCCTCCTGGGAGCCCGAGTACGGGTCGCGCTTCTGGGTGTGGATGAAGTCGGGGAACTTGATGGCGTCCTTGATGAAGAACACCGGGGTGTTGTTGCCGACGAGGTCGTAGTTCCCCTCCTCGGTGTAGAACTTCAGCGCGAAGCCGCGGGGGTCGCGCACCGCGTCCGCCGCGCCCAGGTTCCCGGCCACCGTGGAGAAGCGGAGGAACGTCTCCGTCTCCTTGCCGACCTCGGACAGGAACGCCGCCCGGGTGTACCGCGTCACATCGGCGGTGACCGTGAAGGTGCCGTAGGCGCCCGCGCCCCGTGCGTGGACGACGCGCTCCGGGATGCGCTCGCGGTTGAAGTGCGCGAGCTTCTCCAGGAGGGACTGGTCCTGGACCAGCACCGGACCACCGACGCCCGCGGTCTCGCTGTTCTGGTTGTCGGCGACCGGCGCTCCGGCCTCCGTGGTGAGCGGTCCCTGCGTCACGTACGCCTCCATGATCGTGTGTCCTGGCCCTGGTGCCGATCCGATCCTACGATGGACTTTGTCTAAGTCAAGTGAACATCCAAAGTCACACCCGTTCGGGATCCCGGTCCCCCGCTGTTAGGCTGGTCCTATGAGTGACCTTCTGGAACGACTTCGCGGCCGCGGCTGGCGCATGACTGCCCAGAGGCGTGTCGTGGCCGAGGTCCTCGACGGTGAGCATGTGCATCTCACGGCCGACGAAGTGCACGCACGGGCGGTGGAGCGGCTGCCGGAGATCTCCCGCGCGACCGTCTACAACACCCTCGGCGAGCTGGTCACCCTCGGTGAGGTGCTGGAGGTCGCGACGGACCGCCGCGCCAAGCGCTACGACCCGAACGCGCACCGGCCCCACCACCATCTGGTCTGCGCCCACTGCGGCGCCATCCGCGATGTCCACCCCTCGGGCAATCCGCTGTCCGATCTGCCCGACTCCGAGCGGTTCGGCTTCACCGTCTCCCATGTCGAGGTGACCTACCGGGGCATCTGCCCCTCCTGCGCGAGCGCCTGAACCGCGAGCGGATCGACCCCGTCCTCACCATGGGCCCGGTGCCGCACAGCACCGGGCCTCCGCACGCTCGGCACACCTCGACTCCGGGGAGTCTTGCCGGACCCCGGCCCGGGAAACCCGGAAACCCAGGAAGCTCGGGCAGGCGGCCGAGGGAACGCGAAAACACCGAAGGCCCAGATCCTGAGATCTGGGCCTTCGGTTTCAGTAGCGGGGACAGGATTTGAACCTGCGACCTCTGGGTTATGAGCCCAGCGAGCTACCGAGCTGCTCCACCCCGCGTCGGTGAACACCACTTTACGGGACCCGACCGGCCGGTGCAAATCCGTTCCGGGGGGAGCCGGGGAACGGGACGGGGCCGGTCGGCGAGGCCGGTCGGAGCCGGGCCGGGCTGGCTGGGGCGGGCGGGACCGGGCCGGGGGCCGCTGGGCCGGGGCCGGACGCCGGGACGGCAGGCGCGGGGCCCGGGGCCCGTGACCTCGGCGGGCCCCGGCTCCACGGCGCGGGCACACCAACGCTGCGCCTCGGTCAGCTCACCCCGCCGCGCAGCGAGCAGCGCCAACCGCAGCGCCGCCCGACCATGACCGGCCCGGGCCGCACGACTCCACCAGAGCGCCGCCTCCCGTTCACTCCCCTCCCGAGCCAGCAACAACCCGAGATTGAACGCACCGTTACGACTGCCCGGGGTCAGGCCGTCAGCTCCTGGTGCAGCGCCTCACGGAGCCGGGCCGCGCGCTCGGCGACCTCGGCGGGCCCCAGCTCCACAGCGCGAGCACACCAACGCTGCGCCTCGGTCAGCTCACCCCGCCGCGCAGCGAGCAGCGCCAACCGCAGCGCCGCCCGACCATGACCGGCCCGGGCCGCACGACTCCACCAGAGCGCCGCCTCCCGTTCACTCCCCTCCCGAGCCAGCAACAACCCGAGATTGAACGCACCGTTACGACTGCCCGCCTCCGCCGCCTCGCGGTACCAGCGGGCCGCCCCGGTCATGTCGCCGCGGGCGGCGGCGAGCATCCCCACCCGTACCTGGGCGCGGCGGTGCCCCTGCTCGGCGGCGCGCTCGTACCACTCCTCGCACTCGGTCTTCTCGCCCATGGGCTCGCCGAGCACCTGCGGCCCGGGCGGCGGCTGACGGGAGTCCAGCAGGGTGGCGAGCCGGAAGGCCGCCTCCGCGCTGCCGCCCCCCGCCGCGCAGCGCAGATGGCGTTCCGCCGCCTGCTCGTCGCCGTCGCGCAGCCGGGCGATGCCCACCTGGAGCGCGGCCTCGGTGTGGCCGCCGGCCGCCGCCCGCTCGTACCACATCAGCGCGGCGCGGTCGTCGTCCCGGCCGACGTGGAGGATGCCGAGGTTGAAGGCGGCGTCCACGCTTCCGGCCTCGGCCGCCTTGGAGAACCACGGCTCCGCCCCGGTCGCGTCACCGGCCTGGAGCAGCAGCACCGCGAGCGCGTTGGCGGCCTCCCGGTGTCCGGCGTAGGCGGCGTGGCGGTACCACTGCTCGGCCTGCTGTGTCCGGTCCTGCGCGGCGCACAGCAGCCCGAGGTTGTACGCGCCGTTCACATCTCCCGCGGTCATGGCGGCCCGGTACCAGCGCTCCGCCGTCTGCGGCTCGCCCCGGGCCGCGTGCAGCGCCCCCAGGGCGTTGGCCGCGTTGCCGTCGCCCTCCTGGGCCGCGCGCAGCCACCAGACGGCGGCGCTCTCCTCGTCCCCGGCGTCGCGCAGCAGAAAGGCGAGCGCACAGGCGGCACGGGTCTCGCCGTCCTTGGCGGAGCTGAGGTACCAGCGGCCGGCCTCCTTGAGGTCGCCGCGCTTCTCCAGGATGGCGCCGAGGTGCAGCGCGGCGCGGCGGTGGCCGCGCGCGGCGGCCTGCCGGTACCACTGGGCCGCCTCGTCGAGGGTCGGGAGCCGCAGGTTCGTCGCGCTGTCGGCGGTCCCGCCGCCGGTGTGTGCCGCACCGCCGGGTCCGGCGGGCCTCGCCCCCGCCCCGGTACGGGGTGTGCCGCCGTCGGCACCCGCGGCACCGGTACGGGGTGCCTCCCCGCCGGAACGGGGCCCTTTCCCGGTCGGCGGGACGTGCGGCGCGGTCCCGGTGGCCGGAGTGTGCGGCGCGGCGGGCGCGCGGGTGCACGTGCGGGGGGCGGTCCCGGCGGTGTCCGCGCGCCCCCGGACCGGCGGCGCGGGGGCGAACCCGTCCCGCCCCGCGCCGAAGTCCCCGATGCGGTGCCGTGTCCCCGAGTGGGGTCCGGTGTCGCGGTGCCCGCCGGGGCGCTCCTCGTCCGCCGCCCGCAGCTCCAGCATCCGGGCGAGCCGGTAGGCGGCCTCGCGGTGGCCCTGCTCGGCCGCGGCACGCAGCCACCGCTCCGCGCCCACGTCGCTGCGGTGCTCCAGCAGATCGGCGAGGGCGTAGGCGCCCAGCGCGTGGCCCTGCTCGGCGGACTGGCGGAGCCAGTACTCGGCGCCCGGTTCGTCGCCGCGCTCCCGGAAGTGGCGCCCCAGGGCGTGGGCCGCGGCGGCCGACCCGGCGACGGCGGCGACGCGCCACCAGCCGGCCGCTTCCTCGGCGTAGCCGCGCTGATGGAGCAGGACGCCCAGATTGTTGGCGGCGGCGCGGTCCCCGCCCGCGGTGGCGCCCCGCAGCGGGGGCTCGGCGCCGTCCAGGTCGCCCCGGCGCAGCAGCAGCGCGCCGAGCGCGCTCATGGCGGCGATGTCCCCGGAGGCGGCGGAGCGCCGGTACCGCTCCTCGGAGCCCGCGGCTTCCACGGCGTCGACGCCGACGATCTCACTGCGGTCGCGGGCACCGGTGTCCGCGGTGCTCCGGATGTCCGCGGCGGCCGGGGCTCCCCCTCCGGCGTCCCGCGCGGTTCTCGTGATTCCCGTGCCTCTCCCGGGCCCCGTCACGGAGTCCTGGCGCACGGCGGCCGCGGCGGTCGTGACGGTGCCGTCCTGCGCAGGCGGGACCGGTCCCGCTGCGCTCCCGGCATGTCGCTGCACAAACCGCCCTGTCTCCAACAGAGTTGCCCTGTCCCCCATATATTCCATCGTCGCACCACCTGCAACCCGCTCACACCCGGTATACCGCAACCGGGAAGGTCACTTCAGCGTTTTGTCGACATGCCCACAGAGAGATAAGCCAAACGCCCTACCCGTGTCACGTTCCGCGCCGTGCCCCCGTTCACCGCCGCCACCCACCCGTACACACGGAGAGGGCCCGGAATCCTCAAAGGAATCCGGGCCCTCTTCGAAAGCAGTAGCGGGGACAGGATTTGAACCTGCGACCTCTGGGTTATGAGCCCAGCGAGCTACCGAGCTGCTCCACCCCGCGTCGTTGTGTCCCCACACTATCACGACGCGGGATGTTGCCTGCTCAGCGGCGCCTCAGCAGTACCCCGGCGGTGCTGCCGGGGTACTGCCGGGGCCACCCCGGCCGACGGCCGTCAGGACGGCGCGGCGGACGGAGCGGACGTTCTCGGCGGCGCGGACGCGGGCGGGGACTTGCCCTCGGCCGCGGCGAGCCGTTCGAGCGCCTTCTCCAGGTCCTCCTGGGCCCTGCCGTACGCACCCCAGTCCTTCGGGTCCTTGTCCAGCGCCGCGTTGGCCTCCTCGTTGGCCTTGAGGACATCGGCGATGGCGTCGCGCAGCGCCGCGTCCCCGGTGGCCGGAGGCTTGGGCTTGGTGGTCTCACCCTCCCGCGGTGGCGTCGGCGGCGGCGTACCGCCCTCCTGGACGAAGACCGCGTCGAGCGCCTCGTCCAGGGTGTCCTTGAAGACCGGCTTGCCACCGCCGTAGGCGGCGGCCACCTTCTTCAGCAGCGGATAGTTGGCGCTGCCACCCCGGGCGTAGACCGGTTCGACATAGAGGAAGCCGCCGTCCAGGGGAATGGTCAGCAGGTTTCCGTACTCGATGTCGGAGTCGGTACCCCTGAGGTCACGCACGAAGGTGGCGACCTCCGGCACACCGTTCAGCTCGGACTGCACCTGGGACGGGCCCTGTACGGTCTCCGTGACTCTGAGCAGCCTTATCGAACCGTAGCCCGCGCTGTTGGCGTCGGCGTCCACCGCCATGAACGCGCCCAGGTTGGGACGGCCCGCCGGGGTGAACGTCGTCGTGAGCGAGAACTTCTGATCCGTCTCACCCGGCATCTTCAGGCTCAGGTAGTACGGCGGGACCGCACTGCCCTTCTTGTTCGTCGGGTCGTCCGGCACCTGCCAGGCGTCACTGCCGCTGTAGAACTGCTCGGGCTCCGTGACGTGGTACCGGGTCAGCAGCTCGCGCTGCACCTTGAACATGTCCTGCGGATAGCGCAGGTGCGACTTCAGCTCGGGCGAGATCTCGCTCTTGGACTTCACCGTGTCGGGGAACGCCTTCATCCAGGTCTTGAGGACCGGGTCGCTGGTGTCCCACTGGTAGAGCTTGACCGTGCCGTCGTACGCGTCGACGGTCGCCTTCACCGAGTTGCGGATGTAGTTGACCTGGTTCTGCTGGGCCACGACCGCACGCTGGTTGGTGGTCAGCGAGTCCGCGGTGGTGTCCCCCAGGGTCGTCCGCGAGGAGTAGGGGTAGCTGTTCGTCGTGGTGTACGCGTCGATGATCCACTGGATACGACCGTCGACCACCGCCGGATAGGCGTCGCCGTCGATCGTCAGCCAGGGCGCGACCGCCTCGACCCGCTCCTTGGGCGTGCGGTTGTAGAGAATCCGCGAGCCCTCGCCGACCGCGCCCGAGTACAGGATCTGCGGCTCGTTGAACGCGACCGCGTACGCGGCCCGGTTCAGCGTGCTGGAGAGGCTGACACCGCTGTTGCCCCGGTAGCTGGTGTACTCGGTGTCACCGGAGCTGGCCTCGTAGTCCAGCTCCTTCTGCGGACCGCCGACGATCGAGTACTGCTCGGTCTTCTCGCCGTAGTAGATCCGCTGCTCGTACTTCCCGCCCGGGTTGTCCTTGCTGAGCTGGCCCTTGGTCGGCAGCCCGGCCTCGGTGAAGTCCGGCGAGCCGACCGTTCCCTCGTTCGGGTCGGTGACCACACTGGTGCCCTTGGCCGCGATCGCGCCGTAGCCGTGGGTGTAGGTGAAGTGGTCGTTGATCCAGTTCCGCTTGGGGATGCCGTCGAGGTCCAGCTCGCGCAGACCGATCACGGTGTCCTGCGGCTTGCCGTCCGGACCGGTGTACCGGTCGACGTCCAGCGTGTCCGGGAACTGGTAGTACTTCCGTTCCTGCTGCCGCTGCTGGAAGGCCGGCGAGACGATGTTGGAGTCGACCACGCGGTAGCTCGCGGCGGACTGCGCGTCCTCCCGCTGCTGCGCCTTGCGGTTGGGATCACTCTTTCCGGCGTAGTCCTCCTGCTTCGCCGTGTCGATCCCGTACGCCTTGCGGGTGGCGTCGATGTTCTTCTGGATGTACTGGCTCTCCTTGGCCTGCTCGTTCGGCTGGACCTGGAACTTCTGCACGATGGCCGGGTAGAGGCCGCCGATGAGAATCGCCGACAGGACCATCAGGCCGAAGCCGATGACCGGAAGCTGCCAGGTACGGCGCCAGAGCGTGGCGAAGAAGAGCACCGCGCAGATCACGGCGATGCAGAAGAGGATCGTCTTCGCCGGGAGATAGGCGTTCGCGTCGACGTAGCGCAGACCGGTCCAGTTCCCCGTGGCCTTGAAGTCGCTGGACTTCACCGCGAGGCCGTACCGGTCGAGCCAGTACGCCACGGCCTTCAGCGAGACGAAGATCCCGAGCAGCACCGACAGGTGCCCCGTGGCCGCGCCGGTGGCCCGCGCGCCCGGGCTGGTGATCCGCAGCCCGCCGTACAGGTAGTGGGTCAGGGCCGCGGCGATCAGCGAGAGGACGACGGCCGCGAAGCCGAAGCCCAGCAGGAAGCGGTACCACGGCAGATCGAACGCGTAGAACGACACGTCCAGCTTGAACTGCGGGTCCTTCTCACCGAAGGGCACGCCGTGAATCCACATCAGCCAGGTACGCCACTGGCCGGTGGCGGAGGCTCCGGCGATCAGACCGACCAGCGCGGTGATCGCGAGGAGCGCCCACTTCTTGTAGGGGGCGATGCCCATGCGGTACCGGTCGAGGCTCTGCTGCTCCAGCGACATCGCGCTCAGCGGCGGCCTCAGCCGATGGGCGAGCCAGATGTTCACCCCGACGGCCGTGGCCATCAGCAGACCGAAGACGGCGAAGAGCCCGATCTTGGTCCACAGGGTGGTGGTGAACACCGATGAGTACTTGACGGAGCGGTACCAGAGCCAGTCGGTCCAGAACCCGGCGAACATGACGAACGCCATGGCCAGGACCGCCAGCACCCCCAGAGTCATCAGCAGGGTGCGGACACGCCGGGAGGGGCGGCCCACTCTGATCCGTGGCCCGGTCGGGGGGCCTCCGCCGCGGTCCGGCATCTGGAAAGCCAACGTGCGCACCTCGAAGTTCGCGGTCGGGTGTGGATATTCGCGTCTGTCAGACGGGCCCCGCGATCCTAGAGCCCCACACATGCAACTTACTGAGGCTTTACCTAGTTCCCGACTGGGGTCCCGAAGGAGGCAGGATATTGGGCATGTCCAATGTTTCCCCTTCCACCCCCTCCGCCGGCGGCCCCTCCGAGGGTGCCTCCGGCGGCTCCGGACCGGCCCCGGCCGGTTCCGGCCCCCTCGCCGCGAGCCCGCTGACCCGCGCCGTCCTGGAGATCGACGAGTACGCCTCCGGTCTCGGCTGGGACCAGCCCGCACGCCTCTTCGCCCTGGTCGACACCGCCCGGCTGCGCAGCCAGGAACCCGGTCTCGCGGCCCAGCTCGGCCTCGACGGCGACGAGAACGGCCCGGTCCTCACCCCGGTCGAACAGGACGAGATCCCGGCGGGCACCGCGCTCGACGAGTTCCTGGCCACCATCGCCTGGCCGGACGCGGTCGCCGGATGCGCGTTGACGGTGGAGCGGCTGATGCTGCCCCCGTCGGCCGAGGCGTCCGTCCCCGACAACCTCGACAAGAAGTCCCTGGCGAAGTGGGTCGCCGCCCATCCGGACCGCCAGGAGGTCCGGATGACGGTCGCCGTGCTGCGCGACGGCGCCCGCGAGTCGGCGCTGCGGCTGCGCGCGAAGGACTCCCCGAACGAGGTGCTCACCGGCTCCGACCTGGTGCCGGGGCTGGCGGAGGCCCTGGCGGCGACCTTCGAGTCCTGAGCCGTGCCGGGCCGGACCCACCCTCGGGTCCGGCCCCGCGGCGGTGCGGCCGGGCGGTCAGCCCTTCGTGCAGGGCGGGGCCGGGCGGTCAGCCCTTCGTGCAGGCGGGCAGCTCCCCCGTACGCCCCGCCTTGATCTTCTCCAGCGAGGCTGTGGCGTCGGCGATGGTGTCCACCTTCACCAGGGTGAGCCCCTTGGGGATGTCCGCCGCCGCCGCGGCGCAGTTCGCCTTCGGTACGAGGAAGTACTCCGCGCCCGCGTTCCGCGCCCCGACCAGCTTCATCTCGATCCCGCCGATCGGGCCGACCTTCCCGTCGTCGTCGATCGTCCCGGTGCCCGCGATGAACTCGCCCCCGGTCAGGTCACCGGGTGTGAGTTTGTCCACGATGCCCAGAGCGAACATCAGCCCCGCGCTCGGTCCCCCGACGTCCGCGAGATGGATGTCGATCGTGAACGGGAAGGTGTGGTCGAGCCCCGCCTGGATACCGACGATCGCCTTGCCGCTCTCCGGCGACCTGGCGGTGGTGATGGTCACCTCGTCGACGACGGTCGGCTCCTTGCCCGCCTTCTCCGCCGCCGCCGCTTCCTTGGCGGGCACGATGGTGAAGACGACCTTCTCCCCGGGCTGGTGCCGGGTGACCAGCCCGGCCACGTCGCCCGGCTCCTCGACGGCGGTGCCGTCCACCGCGCGGATCACGTCCCCGGCGTGCAGCCGGTCCTGGGCCGGGGTGTCCTTGACGACGGTCGAGACGACGACCTGCGAGCTGACCGGGATCTTGAGCTGCCTCAGCGCGGCCACCTTCGCGCTCTCCTGCGACTGGCTGAACTCCTCCGCGTTCTCCTGCGTCGACTGCTCCTCCGTCTGCCCGTCCGGATAGAGCGTCTCGTGCGGGACGACCACCTGGTCGTGGGCGAGCCAGCCGTACACCGTCTCCACGAGGTTCATCCGGTAGTCGGCCCCCGTGACCCGGACCGTGGTCATATTGAGATGGCCACCGGTGGGGTAGGTCTTGCGGCCGGAGATCCGGAGAACCGGTTCGTCTCCCGCCTTGCCGAGCGTGTTCACCGTCGGCCCCGGCGACATCTCCGCGTACGGCACCGGGATGAGTACCCCGGCGCACAGCAACGCGATGAAGATCAGGGTGGAGGCGAGCATCGTCGCGGTGCGGCGTGGCATGGAACGACAGTACGGGACACGGCCCTGCACGCACTGTCGGGGCCGGTCCGTCCGGGTCCGGCCCGCGGCCCGCGCACGACGGCGGCGGCCGTGCGGCCGTCCGCCCGCTACTTGCCCGGGGAACCGCCCGAGGCGGCCTTCTCCATCGCGTCCCGGAACCGCGCGTAACCGGCCAGCTCGGCGACATCGCCGGTCGTCCGGTTCCGTGAGGCCCAGCCTCCCCATATCGCCGCACCGACAACAGCGAAGAGCGGAATCAACAACCAGGCGAGCGCTGCCATCGCGACCTCCCTACCCCATGACATCCGCAACTGAGTGATCAGCAGATTAGTCATCTGCCAGTTCAACGCTCAGGGCAGGGGGGCGGTTACGCAAATCGGGGCGCATGGCACTCCAGCGGGTTTCAGCCCCCCTCGTCCCTCGAACGACGGCGCCCCCGCTGAGAGCGCCACCCGACCACCGCCCCACACCGGGGGCGCTACGCGCCCACCCAGTCTTCGGTGCCGTCCGCGAACGTCTGGTGCTTCCAGATCGGGACCTCGTGCTTGAGGGTGTCTATGAGCTGTCGGCAGGCGTCGAAGGCGTCACTCCGGTGGGCGCAGGCCACCGCGACGACGACCGCCAGGTCGCCGACCTTCAGATCACCCACCCGGTGGACCGCCGCCAGCGCCCGGACCGGGTATTTCACAGTGATCTCCGCGGCCGTCCGGCGCAGCTCCGCCTCGGCCGTCGGATGGCACGAATAGCCGAGCCCCGTCACCGCGGCCCCACCGTCGTGGTCGCGCACGGTGCCGACGAAGAGCGCCGTGCCTCCGGCGGCCTCGTCGCCCACCGCCGCGAAGACCTCGTCCAGCGAGAGAGGGGTGTCCCGGATCGCCACGAGCCGGATCGGGTCCGGCCCCGTCCGCTCACCCGGATGGTCGTCAGTGATGCCCATGCGTTCATCGTGCCGCATGCCACTGACACCGCGGACGGCCCGGGGCCGCACCCGGGTGCGGCCCGGCCCCCTCAGATCCGCCGTCGGGCCTTGCGGGCCCGCCGTACCAGCGCCGCCGTGCCGAGCAGGGCGACCGTCGCACCGGCCGCGCCCGCCGCCGTCGCGTCCTTGCGGCCCAGCCTGCGGCCCGCGACCGTGTGCCGGCCCTCGACCTCCTCCAGGAGCGCAGCCAGCACGTCCTCGTTGGTCCAGCGGGGACGCCAGCCCGCATCGTGGAGGCGGCTCACGCTCACCACCCAGGGGTGCATGGTGTACGCGAGGTCACCGGCCGGTGACGGGGTGAGACCGATGCGGTGCAGCCGGGCCGCGGCACCCAGCGCCACGGCCGAGGGCAGCTCCATCCGCCGGATGCCGCTCAGCTCCTCGACCTCGTCCTGTTCCAGCCAGCCGTCGCAGCCGACGGCCAGCTCCCCGTCCACCTTCTCCAGGGCGGCGTACTCCAGCGCGCTCACCAGGTCGTCGACATGGCAGAACTGCCAGGTGGGGCGGGACCCGGCGACGACGAGCAGCCGCGGGGACTCGAAGTAGCGGGTCAGCGCGGTGTCACTGCCCCCGCCGACCAGGACGGCGGGCCGGACCACGGTCACATTGAGCCCGGGGTGGGCACGGGGCGCCCGGCGCCCCAGGCGTTCGATCTCCAGGAGGTCGCCCACGCCGGTGGCCTCGGCCGTCGCCCGCAGCTCGGCGTCCTCCGACAGCGGAATGTCGTTCTCCGGCAGCGCTCCGTAGACCATCGCGGAGGTGCACAGGACCACCCGCCGCACTCCGGCCGCTGCCGCCGCCGTCAGGACGGTCTGCGTTCCCCGTACGTTGTACGCGGTCCGGGCGGCTGAATCTGTCTCCAGGTCGAGGTCGAGTGCGAGGTGCACCACGACATCGGCGCCGCGCAGCTTCTCCGCGATCGCCGGGTCCCGGACGTCGAGGATGTGCCAGTGCGCCTCGGAGACGTCGCCCCGGCGCTCGTCGATCGCCACGACCTGCTTGATCTCTTCGGACGCGGCGAGCCGCCGTGTGAGCAGATCGCCCACGCCCGTGGCGGCACCCGTGACCGCGACGACGGGGCCGCGTCCTGCGGGCCCGCCGCCGGGGGACGGGGTTGAGCGGTTTCGCGCTCCGCGAACCTGCGGATCTGGGGAACTCACCAGGTGTCTCCAGCGGTTGTCTTCAGTACGTGAGCGTATGACGCGTACGTACCAGGTGGCGTCCATCCTGCCCCAGGCCACGAGTCCGCGGAGCACCGAGCCCATCAGCGGGCGCGGATGTCTACGCTGGTGGTGTTGTCGGGCATTCGCCGTCGGCAGAAGCCGGCGGCCCTACGAGCCGAGGAAACCCGTGAGTGACACCCCATTCGGATTCGGCCTTCCGCCGGAGGAGCCGGAGAACGGCGACGAAGGCAAGAAGAAGGACCCCGCCGGAGGTGGCCACGGTCCCGGCGGCTCCTCCCCGGTGAATCCCTTCGGATTCGGCCCCGGGGCCGGTGGCGCGGACAATCCGTTCGCCTCCATGTTCGGTGCGCTGAACCCCGCCGACCTGGGCGCGGCCTTCCAGCAGCTGGGCCAGATGCTCAGCTACGAGGGCGGCCCGGTGAACTGGGACATGGCCAAGCAGATCGCTCGCCAGACCGTCTCCCAGGGCACCGCGGACGGCACCAAGGACGCGAGCGTGGGCCCCGCCGAGCGGACCGCGGTCGAGGAGGCGCTGCGCCTGGCCGATCTGTGGCTGGACGGGGTGACCTCGCTGCCGTCCGGCGCGAGCACCGCCGTCGCCTGGAGCCGGGCGGAGTGGGTCGAGGAGACCCTGCCCGCCTGGCAGCAGCTCGCCGACCCGGTCGCCGAGCGGGTCGGCATGGCCATGGGCAGTGTGCTGCCCGAGGAGATGCAGGCCATGGCGGGCCCGCTGATCGGCATGATGCGCTCCATGGGCGGCGCCATGTTCGGCCAGCAGATCGGCCAGGCCGTCGGCGTGCTGGCGGGCGAGGTGGTCGGCTCCACCGACATCGGCCTGCCGCTCGGCCCCGCCGGCAAGGCCGCGCTCCTCCCGTTGAACGTGGACGCCCTGGGCAAGGACCTCGGGGTGCCGAGGGAGGAGGTCCGGCTCTATCTGGCCCTGCGCGAGGCGGCCCATCAGCGGCTCTTCGCCCATGTGCCGTGGCTGCGGTCGCACCTCTTCGGCGCGGTCGAGGGCTATGCGCGGGGGATCACCGTCGACACGTCGAAGCTGGAGGACGTGGTCGGACAGTTCGACCCCACCCACCCCGAGCAGCTTCAGGAAGCACTCCAGCAGGGCATGTTCCAGCCGGAGGAGACCCCGCAGCAGAAGGCCGCGCTGGCCCGTCTGGAGACGGCGCTCGCCCTGGTCGAGGGCTGGGTGGACGCGGTGGTCCACGAGGCGGCCTCGTCCCGGCTGACGTCGGCGGACGCGCTGCGCGAGACCCTGCGCAGGCGGCGTGCGTCCGGCGGTCCCGCCGAGCAGACCTTCGCCACCCTGATCGGTCTCCAGCTGCGTCCGCGCAGGCTGCGGGACGCCTCCCGGCTGTGGGCCTCGCTCACCGACGCCCGGGGCGTGGACGGCCGTGACGCCCTGTGGGAGCACCCGGACATGCTGCCGACCGCCACCGACCTGGACGACCCGGACGGCTTCGTCCACCGCGAGCACCTCGACTTCTCCGAGCTGGACAGGATGCTCGGGGAGGCGGCGTCCCAGGGCTCCGGCGGCGACCGGGGCACCGAGGGCGCCAAGGACGTCAAGGGCACCAAGGACACCGACGGTGAGGGCGACGACACGGACGGAGCGCGGGGCGAGGGCGGCTCCGAGCGGTGAGCCCGTCCGAGAACACCGGCACAGGCACGGACGAGGACGCGGTGGAGAGGCCGGACCGGCGGCAGGACACGGCCGCGGCCGGCCTGCACGGAGACGCCGTACGGACGCTGGAGGGGTACACCGACCGGGAGGGCCACGAGGAGCAGGAGCAGTTGCGACAGCTCTATCTCGGCCATCTGGCCGCCCGGCTCGACGGCATGTGGAAGTCCTGCTCCGCGGGGCATCTCACGGCCAGCGCCCTGGTGGTCGACCCGGAGCACGAGCGGGTGCTGCTGACGCTGCACCGGAAGCTGGGCATGTGGCTCCAGATGGGCGGCCACTGCGAGCCGGGTGACCGGACGCTGGCGGAGGCCGCGCTGCGCGAGGCCACCGAGGAGTCCGGGGTACGGGGGCTGACGCTGCTCGGGGGCGGTGTCCCGGTGCGGCTGGACCGGCATCCGATCCCCGCGCCGTGCCACTGGCACCTGGATGTGCAGTACGCGGCGCTGGCCCCGGCGGGGGCCGTGGCGGAGATCAGCGAGGAGTCGCTGGATCTGCGCTGGTTCGGCTACGACGAGGTGGCGGACGTGGCCGACACCTCGGTCGTGCGGCTGCTGGAGCGGACCCGCGCGGCGCTCGCGGCGCCGTCGTCCCCGGTCGTCTGACACCGGGACACCGAGGGTGGCCTGCCGGAACTCCGGCGGGTCACCCCTCGCGCGCATCCCGGCCGCCCTGGTGGGGGAATGGCCGGGAGGGCCGGGAATCCGCGGGGATTCCTCCGTGGGCGGGGACCGCTCCAGGGCGATTCACGAATAAGGAAAACGCGGTCGTGGAACGGCCTCCGCACCGGTGCCGGGACTGTCGCGGCGGACGGCATAAGGCGGCATGGCGGACGGCATAAAAAGAGCGGCCCCGGCCCGGTGCGGCGGTATTCCACCCGGGACGCGCGCCGCTTTCCCGCGCCCATGGTTTTCTCCCTGCTCACCGGGTGTGGTCAGCGGCTGTGTCTCACTCCCCCGCCTCCGGTGACGGATGCGGCAGCCGGGTCGCGGCCACCACGCCCTCCAGATACCCCCGGGCCCGCTCGGTACGGGGGTACGCCTCCATGAGCTGCCAGAAACGGGGGCCGTGACCGGGGACCAGAAGGTGTGCCAGCTCATGGACGAGCACATAGTCGATCACGTACTCGGGCATCCCCTGGAGCCGGTGCGAGAGGCGGATGCTGCCCTCGGCGGGGGTGCAGGAGCCCCAGCGGGTGTTCTGGTTCGTCACCCAGCGCACGGAGGCCGGGCGGGCCCTGCCGCCGAGATACTGCGCCGAGAGCCGGTTCGCCCGTGCCGCCAGCTCCCGGTCGCCGAGGGTGCGTCTGCTCTCCTGGGCGGCGAGTTTGTCGAGCATCACGCCCACCCAGCGCTGCTCCTCGGCCTCGGACATCCGGGCGGGGATCAGGACGATCGTTCTGTCGCCCTCGCGGTAGGCGGATACGGTTCGGCGGCGGCGCGGGCTTCTGCGGACCTCGACCGCACTCGTCCCCGATCGGCGGGGCGGCCGGGGCGGGGTCTCCTCCGCGACGCTGGGGGAAGGCTCGACGGACACGCCCCGACGTTACCCGCTGACCGTGGAATAAGTCCCGCCCCTGGATCGGTTCCGACGCGATCCACCATGATCCTCTTCCACGACGCCAAATTCATATGACTAATAGGCCGCCCCTGTGGACAACTTTCCGCGCGCCGTGCAGATCCCGTGCATTCTGACTTCCGTCGGCGGACAAGGGGGTACGGATATGCATCCCATGCTGAAGCCCGCGCTGCGGCGGGCCTGGCGGGAGCGGCAGAGTGTGCAGTTCGGTGTGACGGGCGCGCTGGCGGTGACGCTCGGACCGGTGGACACGGCGACGGGCACGCTGCTGGATCTGCTCGACGGGACCCGCGGGCTGCCACTGCTGCGGGCGGAGGCCCGGTCGCTGGGGCTGCCGGACGGACATCTGGACGCCCTGCTGGGCCGGCTCACGGCGGCGGGCCTGCTGGACGACGTCAGGGCGGGCGGACCGGAGGCCGAGGCCCTGCGCCATCGGGCGCCGGTCCTCGACCGGCTGCGGCCCGACCTGGCTGCGCTCTCCGTGGTCCATCCGGAACCCGGCGGTGGATTACGGCGGCTGGCCGCACGGCAGGCGACGCATGTGCAGATCAGAGGCGCGGGCAGGGTGGGTGCCTCGGTGGCGGCCCTGCTGTCGGCCTCCGGAGTGGGCCGGGTGGAGGTGCTGGACGGCGGACACACCGAGCCCTGGGACGTGGCGCCCGGCGGGCTTCCGGCGGCGGCCGTCGGGGAGCGGCGGGACGCGGCGGCCCGCCGTCTGGTGCGCCATACGGCGGCGATACCGGCCCGGCGCGCTCCCCGGCCGGGGAGCGCGCCGCAGGGCGACGGGACGGCGGAGGGCGGCCCGGGGCACGCGGCGGGGCTCTCCCTGGTCGTGCTCTGCCCGCGCGACGGTCTCGCCGCCCACGCCCCCGACCCGGCGGCGGCCAGGGACTGGATCGCCACGGGGACACCCCATCTCTATGCCGGGGTGATCGAGTCGACCGGCCTGGTCGGGCCCCTGGTACTGCCCGGCGGCACCGCGTGCGCGGGCTGTCTGGAGCTGGGCCGGGCCGATCGCGACCCGGGGTGGCCGAGGCTGGTGGCGCAGTGGCGCTCGGGCGGACGCCGGGCACCGGTACCCGCGTGTGATCTCTCCCTGGCATCGGCGGTCGCGGGAACGGCGGCGGCGCACGCGCTGTCCTTCCTGGACGGGGAGTTGCCCGCCTGCGTCGGCGCGCGCTGGGAGACCTCGATGCCTCTGCTGGAGTGGCGGCCGCGGCCCGTGGCCCCGCACGACGACTGCGACTGCGGCGCGGGAGGGAAAAGTGAGGGGCAGGACACCCCCGGTATCGCACGTTCACACGAGACAATGGCCGGGTAACCGCCGTCGACGGAGCAGGGCCGCTGAGCACGTCACGGGCACGGCCGGCTGGGATTTGGAGGGGCGTATGTCTGATCTTCCCCGGAAGGCGGTCACCCGGACCGCCAAGTTGGCCGCTCTGCCACTGGGCTTCGCCGGCCGGGCCACCTGGGGGCTCGGCAAGCGGATCGGCGGCAAGTCCGCCGAGATCGTCGCCCGTGAACTGCAACAGCGCACCGCCGAGCAGCTCTTCAAGGTCTTGGGGGAGTTGAAGGGGGGTGCGATGAAGTTCGGGCAGGCGCTGTCCGTCTTCGAGTCCGCGCTCCCCGAGGACATCGCCGGGCCCTATCGCGCCGCGCTCACCAAGCTCCAGGACGCGGCTCCGCCGATGCCGACACGCACGGTCCACACGGTGCTGGAGGAGCGGCTGGGCGAGGAGTGGCGGGAGCTGTTCCTCACCTTCGAGGACAAGCCCTCCGCCGCCGCCTCCATCGGCCAGGTGCACCGCGCGGTCTGGCACGACGGCCGTGAGGTCGCGGTGAAGGTGCAGTACCCGGGCGCGGGTGAGGCGCTGCTCGCGGATCTGACGCAGCTCAGCCGGTTCGCCAAGCTGCTGGGTCCGCTCATTCCGGGGATGGACATCAAGCCGCTGATCACCGAGTTGCGGGACCGGGTGTCGGAGGAGCTGGACTACGCCCTGGAGGCGGAGTCGCAGCGGGAGCACGCGGCGGAGTTCGCGGACGATCCGGATGTGCTGGTGCCGGATGTGGTCTTCCAGTCGGACCAGGTGCTGGTGACCGAGTGGATCGACGGCATCCCCCTGGCGGAGGTCATCTCCGAGGGCACCCAGGAGCAGCGGGACCGGGCCGGGCAGCTCCTGGCGCGCTTTCTCTTCTCCGGCCCGGCGCGCACCGGGCTGCTCCACGCCGACCCGCACCCGGGGAACTTCCGGCTGCTGCCGCTGGACGGGGGCGCGGGCTGGCGGCTGGGCGTGCTGGACTTCGGCACGGTGGACCGGCTGCCCGGCGGGCTGCCGCTGCCGATCGGGGAGTGTCTGCGGATGACTCTGGAGGGTCACGCCGACACGGTCTATGAACTGCTGTGCGAAGAGGGCTTCGTGAAGCAGGAGATCGAGCTGGACCCGGACGCCGTGCTGGAGTATCTGCTGCCGATCATCGAGCCCGCGGAGGTGGAGGCGTTCACCTTCTCCCGGGGCTGGATGCGCTCCCAGGCCACCCGGATCGCGGACATCCGCTCCCCCGCGCACCAATTGGGCAAGCAGCTCAATCTGCCGCCGTCGTATCTGCTGATACACCGGGTGACGCTGAGCACGATCGGGGTGCTGTGCCAGCTGAACGCGACGGTACGGCTGCGGGACGAGCTGGAGACATGGGTGCCGGGCTTTGTGGCGGAGCACCCGCTCGCCGAGGAGGACGTCCCGGACCCGGACGGCGGCCCGGACGCCGCGCCCGAGGGGAAGGACCCGGTGGACGGCACCGCACCGGCGCAGGTCTGATCCGGCCGCCGCGCGCCCGACCCGGGGGGGGCGGGGCGGTCGGCCCGGAGCACGGGCCTGCCGCGGGCCCGGGGCGGTCGGCCTGCCGCGGGCCCGGGGCGGGTGACCGGGCCGGGCGGTGGCCGGGGGCGGTGCCGGGTCCTCGGCCGGGGGGCTACCACCAGGCCGAGTCGAGCCTGCTCTCGATCGCGCGGAGGTTGGCGCGGGCGCACTCGTCGCAGAAGTAGCGGCGGGTGTGGTTCTCCACGGAGCAGGTCCAGGTGGGCGGGGTGCCCTCAGCCGCCGTGCCACAGCGGGAACACATGATGCTCTCGGCACCCGGGTCCGCCGGGTGGGGGTTCTGCTGCTGGTCCACCCTGTGACGATACCCCCCGGGGGGCCCGTTGGCCGGGGAACGCACCGCGGGGGCAGGTCCGTTCGGACCTGCCCCCGGGAGCCTACGGCCGATGGTCAGTTCATGACGGCCATGGCCAGCGCGCGGCGGGCGCGCATCGACACCCGCTCCGCGCGGCGCTGCATACGCCGGGCGGTGACCAGGCGGACGGCCCGGCGCTCGATGTCGGCGTCGCGCAGGCGGTCATGCATATGCGCACGCGCCAGGGCTTCTGGGATGAGTTGCATTTCGCGGGTCCTGTTCTGACGCGAGGCGTTCGCGCCGATGGTGGTGACGACTGGGGTGGCGGAGCCTGCGGGCTCGCTCAGGGAAGTGGGCATGAGGGCCTGCTTCTGCGGATCGTGCGTGAGGGGGCGGTCGACGGTGCCGATGGCGATCATGCCGCTACCGGGTTCTTGCGCGGACGGCCACGCGGACGCTTCCGGGCGACGACCACGCCCTGGACGAACAGCTCGCCGCCCCAGACACCCCACGGCTCACGCCGCTCCTTGGCACCCGCGAGGCATGCCTCCATCAGCGGGCAGGTGCGGCAGAGGGACTTGGCGTACTCCACGTCCGCCGGGGACTCGGCGAAGAAGACCTCCGGGTCGTAGGAGCGGCAGGGGACGGGCACGCCGAGGTTCTCGATGGCGTCGTCGAGAGCGGTGAGCGCGGTGAGCGCGGTCAAGGGGGAGTCCTCCGTGGAAGCGGGCGGGGTGATGGTCTCGGAAGGCGGTACGGACGGGGCGTGCGCTTCGAGTTGCACGGTGGTGTATTCCTCGTCTTGTCGGTCCGGCCGGTCGGCCGGTTGGTGGTCCCCCGGTCGGACCGGGGGGCTGGTACCGGGTGCTGCTGTCCCGAGGCCCCTTCGTTCCGGCTCCCCGGTGTGGGGAAAACAGAAGGGCCGCGGAACCCGAGTGGGGTTCCGCGGCCCTGAAGGCGCCGGCCTGATCACATCAGGCTGGATCACTCCAGGGTTCGAGCCCACGGAAGGCCCACGTCATGTGGTGCTGCGTCTGCTTCTTCGCGGTTCCGGCACCGGTCGCCGCAAAGGCATAGGTCTTGACCTGTGCCTTGGCCACTCCTGCTTCCAGTGCCTCGGTCGGTCGCTCGACCCGCTCCAGGACGGGAAGCCCGCCCAGAGGCCGCAGGGAGACCTCGGTCGCGACACCGGACACACGGGTGGCGTCGAAGTCGAACGACAGGGAGAAGCCGAGCGAGCAGGCGGAGGCGACGATCGAGCGATCGGCCACAATGGACGATGCGTTGAAGCTGATGTTGCTGCTGGTGTTATTGCTGATCACTGGACTCGCCTCCTCTCGGCGTCTCGGGGCCGGACAAGCCGACCACATGTATTCGGATAAGTAGAGCACGGGGGCAGGGGCTCGGAGAAGCCCGCTGTTCCCGTGGTTAAGAACCTATGGGGGATGTCGGGGACTGCGCAAACTATTTTTCCGACGAGTTCGTCTCAGTCCTCGGCGGAGGGGTCACCTGCCTCGTCCTCCAGCTCCTGACCTGCGCAGAGGGTGAGGACATCGGCGCCGAACCGCTCCAGCTTGCGCCCCCCGACCCCGGAGATCCGCGACAGCTCCGCCTCGTCGGCGGGGACGGCCTCGGCGATCGCGATCAAGGTCTTGTCGGTGAACACGCAATAGGCCGGCTGGCCGAGCCCGCGCGCCTGCGCGGAACGCCATTCCCGCAGCCGCTCGTACAGGCCCTCGTCCATGTCCGACGGGCAGTCCTCGCAGCGCATCAGCTTCATCTCACCGGCGTCGGTGAGGGTCTTGCCGCAGACCCGGCAGAGCGCCGGGCCGCGGCGCTTGCGCCGGCTGCCGCGCTCCGCCCCGCCCGCGCCCGCCGTGCCCCGGGGACCGGCGGCGGCGGAGCCGGGCCGCAGTCCGTTGAGGAAGCGGGTCGGACGGCGGGAGGCACGGCCGCCCGGGGAGCGGGACAGCGCCCAGGACAGCGAGAGATGGAACCGGGCCCGGGTGACGCCGACGTAGAGCAGCCGCCGCTCCTCCTCGATCTGCTCGTCCGTCTTGGCATAGGTGATCGGCATCATGCCCTCGGTGAGCCCGACCACGAAGACCGCGTCCCACTCCAGGCCCTTGGCCGCGTGCATCGAGGCGAGGGTGACGCCCTGGACGGTGGGGGCGTGCTGGGCCGCGGCCCGCTCGTCCAGCTCGGCCACCAGATCGGCGAGCGTGGCACCGGACCGGGCACGGGCGAAGTCCTCCGCCAGCCGCACCAGCGCGGCCAGCGACTCCCAGCGGTCCCGCACGGCCCCGGAGCCCGCGGGCGGCTCGGTGCTCCAGCCCTGCGTCGACAGGACCGCGCGGACCTGGCCGGGCAGATCGTCGGCGGAGTCGAGCAGGGAGTCGTTCCCCCCGGCGCGGGCCGCGCCGCGCAGGGCCACACCCGCCTCCCGGACCTCCTGCCGCTCGAAGAACCGCTCGGCGCCCCGCAGCTGGTACGGGACCCCGGCGTCGGCCAGCGCCTGCTCGTAGACCTCCGACTGGGCGTTGACGCGGTAGAGCACGGCGATCTCACCGGCGGGCACACCGGTGTCGATCAGCTCACGGATACGGCGGGCGGTGCCCTCCGCCTCCGCGGGCTCGTCCGGGTACTCCTCGTAGGAGGGCTCGGGGCCGGACTCGCGCTGCGAGACCAGCTCCAGCCGGTGCTCGGCGGCGCGGCCCCTGGCCTGGCTCAGCAGCCCGTTGGCGAGATGGACGACCTGCGGGGTCGAACGGTAGTCCCGCACCAGCTTGACCACGGTGGCCGAGGGATGGCGGGTGCGGAAGCTCAGCAGATGGTCCGGGGTGGCCCCAGTGAAGGAGTAGATCGTCTGGCTGGCGTCGCCGACGACGCAGAGGCTGTCCCGGTCGCCGAGCCACAGCTCCAGCAGCCGCTGCTGGAGGGGGCTGACGTCCTGGTACTCGTCCACCACGAAGTGCTGGTACTGGCGGCGGATCTGGTCGGCGATGTCGGGGCGGTCCTGGAGGATGCCCACGGTCAGCAGCAGCACATCCTCGAAGTCAATCACCGCGCGATCGCGCTTGAGCTGCTCGTACATGGCGTAGATTTGGCTGATCTCGGCGGGATCCCGGGGGGCGTCCCGCAGGGACTTGGCCACCGCCGCCGGGTAGTCGGCCGGGACGGTCTGGGTGACCTTCGCCCATTCGATCTCGCTGGTCGCATCGCGCAGCTCATTGCGGTCGAGCCGGAAGCGGCAGCGCGCCGCCGACTCGGCGACCAACTGGATCTTGCGTTCGAGAAGCCGGGGCACCTCGCCGCCGACCGCCCGCGGCCAGAAGTACTGGAGCTGGCGCAGGGCCGCGGAGTGGAAGGTGCGCGCCTGCACCCCTCCGGCACCGAGCTGCCGCAGCCGCCCCCGCATCTCCCCCGCCGCCCGGTTGGTGAAGGTGACGGCCAGCACACTCGCGGGCTGGAGTATCCCCGCGCGGACCCCGTAGGCGATGCGATGGGTGATCGCCCGCGTCTTGCCCGTACCGGCGCCCGCCAGGACACACACCGGTCCGTGCAGGGTCGTCGCCACCGCGCGCTGCTCCGGGTCGAGGCCGTCGAGCACCGCGTCCGCCGACTCGGGAACCTGAGGGAAAAGGGAGGAGTGCGTTGCTGCTGTCACCCCGCCATGCTGCCAGGTCCGGCGGTGTGGATGCGGCGGTTGTCCACAGGCCACCACCTCCGGTCATACGAATCCCCACCGGAACACCCCGGAGTGACAAATCGATCACCCTTGGTTACCACGACCGAGTGGGGACCCTGACCCGGGCGCCGGGCGGGGGCCGGTGCCGGGAATGGCTCCGGGACCTCGTACGTTCTCTACGGTGCCCCCGTGTCGTACGGGGGCGGACGCATGCCGTGAGCCACCGAAGGAGCCGGAAGACGATGTCGGGCACTGTGACGATGTACAGCACCACCTGGTGCGGATACTGCCGTCGGCTGAAGAGCCAGATGGACCGCGAGGGCATCGCGTACACCGAGATCAACATCGAGCAGGACCCGGAGTCCGCCGCGTTCGTGGAGAAGGCCAACGGGGGCAACCAGACGGTGCCGACCGTGCTCTTCCCGGACGGCTCGACGCTGACGAACCCCTCGCTCGCGCAGGTCAAGGAGAAGGTCGGCGTCTGACGCCCGGGCCCGCGGGCCCATGGCCGCGTGCGGCGACCGGTGTGCCCCGGGGCGGACGGCCCCGGGGCACCGGTGGTTCCGGGGCCGTGACGTGGGCCGGGAGTCAGACCCGGGGAGCGGGGGACGGGAGGGGTTCGCCGTACCAGCGTTCGATCAGGCGGGCCGCGATGGAGATGCCGAACGGCGGCAGCACCTCGCCGGACGCGAAGGCCGCCCGCAGTTCCTCCCGGGAGAACCAGCGGGCCTCGTGCAGTTCCTCCCCGTCCACCGTGATCGCGGACGAGGTCGCCCGCGCGGTGAAGCCGAGCATCAGGCTGGAGGGGAAGGGCCAGGGCTGGCTGGCCACGTACGCGACCTCGCCGACCTCGACGCCCGCCTCCTCCAGGACCTCCCGGCGCACCGACTGCTCGATCGACTCGCCCGGTTCCACGAACCCCGCGAGGGTGGAGAAGCGCCCCTCGGGCCAGTGCACCTGCCGGCCCAGCAGCGCCCGGTCCTCCTCATCGGTGACCAGCATGATCACGGCCGGGTCGGTCCGCGGGTAGTGCTCGGCGCCGCACGCCTGGCAGCGGCGGACATGGCCCGCCGCCGCGATGACGGTGCGCTCGCCGCAGCGCGAGCAGAAGCGGTGCAACCGCTGCCAGTTCTCCAGCGCCACCGCGTGCACCAGCAGCCCCGCGTCCCGCGCGGAGAGCAGTTGCCCGGCCTCCCGCAGCCCCGCCGGGCGCGCGGACTGGTCCATCCGGCCCGGCAGGGTGTCCTTCTGGAGCGCGAAGTAGCGCACCCCGTCCTCGTCGGTGCCCAGGAAGTAGCGGTGGGTCTCGGTGACGGGGGCCTCGAACGCCGGGGTCATCACCAGTTCGGTGCGCCCGTCGGCGGTGTCGTCGATCAGCGCCTGACCGCCGCAGACCACGAAGACCCGGGTGGTGGGGTGGCTCCACGCCGCCGCCAGCCAGGCCTCGTCCAGCCGGTGGTGCGCCTCGCGGTCGATCCCGCTCGGCGCGGTCAGGCTGACGGGCTCTGCGGTGAGGCCGGTGGCACGGTCCGCGGTGACATGGCCGTTGGTGCTCACGTACTTCCAACTCCCCCGGTGGATCGGGTCTCGGTTCGGCGGTCGGTCAGCCAAGGGCTCGTTCGGTCGGCCAGGGGCCGCGGTCGGCCGGGCCGGGGCTCGGCCGGTCCCGGTCAGCGCAGGGACGCGGCAAGGTCGTCCCAGAGGTAGGCGGCCGTCTCCACTCCCTTGAACAGCAGGTCCAGCTCGACCTTCTCGTTCGGCGCGTGCCAGCCGTCGGAGGGGACGGAGATGCCGAGGAACAGCACGGGCGCGCCCAGCACGTCCTGGAGGTCGGCGGCGGGGCCCGAGCCCCCCTCACGGGTGAAGAGGATCTTCCGCCCGTCGAAGGCCCGGCTCATGGAGCGGACGACGGAGCGCAGCGCGGGGTGGTCCAGCGGGGTGAGACAGGGGCGGGTGGCCGCGCCGAAGGTGAGGCTGTAGCGGATGCCGTCGGGGACGCGCTGGGCGACCCACTGGCTGAGCGCGGCCTCGATCGCCCCCGGGTCCTGGCCCGCGACCAGCCGGAACGACAGCTTCAGGGAGGCCGACGAGGGGATGATCGTCTTTCCGCCGGGGCCCTGGTAGCCGCCGCCGATGCCGTTCACCTCGGCCGTGGGGCGGGCCCAGATCCGCTCCAGCGTGGAGAAGCCGCGCTCGCCGAGGGTCCCGTGGGACTGGGCGGTGGCGAGCCACTCCTTCTCGTCGAACGGCAGCTCCGCGAAGAGGGCGCGCTCCTCGTCGCCGAGCGGGGAGACGCCGTCGTAGAAGCCGGGGACGGTGACCCGCTCGTCCTCGTCGTGGAGCGCGGCGACCAGCCGGGCGGCGACGGTGGCCGGGTTGGGGACCGCGCCGCCGAACGAGCCGGAGTGGATGTCCTGGCCGGGCCCGGACAGCTCGATCTCGCAGTCGGCGAGGCCGCGCATGCCGGTGCAGACGGTGGGCGTGGTCTCGGACCACATCCCGGTGTCGGAGACGATCACGGCGTCGGCCCGCAGCCGCTCGGCGTTGGCCTCGACCAGCGCGCGGAAGTGCGGCGAGCCGGACTCCTCCTCGCCCTCGACCAGCAGCTTGAGATGGACGGCGGGAGCGCTCCGGCCGGTGGCGGCGAGATGCGCCCGGACACCCAGGGTGTGGAAGAACACCTGGCCCTTGTCGTCGGCCGCGCCCCGGGCGTAGAGCCTGCCGCCGACGGTCTCCGGCTCGAACGGGTCCGTGTGCCAGCCGTCGGCGCGCGCGGCGGGCTGCACGTCGTGGTGGCCGTAGACCAGGACGACGGGGGCGTCCGGGTCCTCGGCGGGCCACTCGGCGAAGACGGCGGGCGCGCCGGGGGTGGGCCACACCTCGGCGACCGGGAAGCCGGTCTCCGTGAGCTTGGCCGCGAGCCAGTCGGCGCTGCGCCGTACATCCGCGTCATGCTCGGGCTGGGCCGAGACGGAGGGAATGCGCAGCCAGTCCGCGAGGTCGTCGAGGAAGGCGGCGCGGTGCTGCTCGATGTACTGGCGGACGGCGCTGTCCGGGGTGTCGCTCATGTGTCTGAGCCTAGCCGCCTCCACCACCCCCCTCGTCTGCCGTCCCACCGAGCAGGACGCGCTCCAGTTCGGCGCGGCCGGGAAGGGACTGCGGGCGGACGACCTCCCCGCTGCGGACGAACACGAACGCCGCGTCCACCTCCTCGGGGTCGAGGCCGTGCTGCTCGGCCCAGGCCAGGCGGTAGACGGCGAGCTGGAGCGGGTCGGCGGCCGCGGCGGCGCCGGTCTTCCAGTCCACGATCTCGTAACGGGCCGGGGAGGTGGCCGGTCCGTCCGCCGCGGTGGTGCGGTAGACGGCGTCGATCCGGCCCCGGACCACCCGTCCGGCGAGGGTGATCTGGAACGGCGACTCCACCCGGTGGGGTGTACGGCGGGCGTAGGGGGTGCGCTCGAAAGCCTCCTTGAGCGCGGCGAGATCCTCCTCGTCGGCGATGTCGGCCAGGTCCGGTCCGTCGAGATCGCCGCCGGGCAGCTCGTCGGGGCCGAGCAGGGGCAGCGGCAGTTCCTCGAAGCGGGACTCCACCCAGGCGTGGAACCGGGTGCCCCGGCGGGCGGCGGGCTGCGGCGGGCGCGGCATGGGCCGGGCCAGTTCACGGGCGAAGCCGTCCGGGTCGGCCGCGAGCCGCATGAGCTGGGACGCGGTGAGGGCGGGCGGCAGCGGCACCTCGTGGACGGAGGCGCGGGCGCCGCGCAGCTCCTGGGCGAGCGCGGTCAGGTCACGGTCCCAGGAGGCGATGGCGCGCAGTTCCTCGGGCGTCAGCGGCTCGGGGCCGTCGGGGCCGCCGTCCGCCGGACCCGTGGCCTGCGGACCCGTATGGCCCGTGGCCTCCGGGCCTGTGCGCCCTGTGTCCTCCGGGCCCGTGTCCTGCGGGCCCGACGGGTACGGCGCGGGGGCGGTGGGGGCGTCCGCCGGGGCCCACGGCTCCTCGGGCTCGGGGAAGTCCTCGGGGTCCCACGGCTCCTCCAGGTGCCACGGCTCGTCGCCCCACGGCTCCGACCCGGCGTTCCCGGAGGCGTCCGCGGAGGTGTCCCCAAGGGCGTCGGCGGAGAGCGGCACGGGCGCCGCGGGGGTCGCGGTGGACCCGTCCGACCGCACAGGGCCCACGGGTTCCACGGGCTCTTCCAGGTATGCCAGCACCGTGTCACGGGCCGCTCGGCGGCGGCGCAGCGAGGCCGGGTCAAGGGGCAGCGGCCAGACCTCGTCCGGGCCGCCCGGCGTCTGCTGGGGGTTCTCCGCGTCGGCGGCGGGCTCGTCGGCCCAGACCTCGATCTCGCCGAAGCCCGCCACGCAGTGCTCGTACAGGGCCTCCAGGAAGGCCGACGGGCCCCGGGGGCGCTTCTGGGCGGGGCCCCACCAGTGGGCCGACCCCAGCAGCAGGGAGCGCGGGCGGGTGAAGGTCACATAGCCCAGCCGCAGCTCCTCGGTGTGCTGGTGCTCCTTCAGCTCCTCCTTGAACGCCTTCAGCCCCTTCGCGTCGGGGGCGGGCAGCTCCGGGAGGGTCGCCGCGTCGCCGCGCAGCGCGTGCGGCAGCACCTGGGGGTGCGCGGTCCACGCCTCGCGCGCCCGGTCGCTCGGGAAGCTCCCGGCGGTCAGCCCGGGGACCGCCACCACGTCCCACTCCAGACCCTTGGACTTGTGCGCGGTCAGCACCTTGACGGTGTTCTCCCCGCCGGGGAGGGCGTTGTCCAGGCCCTTCTCGTACTGCGCGGCCGTCCGCAGAAAGCCGAGGAAGGCCAGGAGGGACGCCTCCCCGTCCAGGGCGGCGAAACCGGCGGCGATGTCCAGGAAGTTGCCCAGGGTCTCCCGGCGGCGCGCGGCCAGCGCCCGGGGGGACGCGGACAGCTCGACGTCCAGCCCGGTGGTGGACAGGACTCGGTGCAGGACGTCCATGAGCGGGTCGGCGAGCGAGCGGCGCAGCTCGCGCAGCTCCCGGGCGAGATGGGCGAAGCGGACCCTGGCCTCCCCGGAGAAGGGCAGTCCGTCGTCGGCCCCGGCCGGGTCGATGAAGGCGTCGAGGGCGTCGGCCAGGGAGATCACCTCGGCCGGGTCGGTGCCCTCGACGGCGGCCGCCAGCCGCTCGGCGAGACCGGCGCCGTCGTCGTGACCGCTGTCGCGGTGGACCAGGAGCCGGGCACGGCGGCCCAGCAGCGCGAGGTCGCGCGGGCCGATCCGCCAGCGGGGGCCGGTGAGCAGCCGGACCAGCGAGGCGTTGGCCCCCGGGTCCTGAAGCACCTCGCAGACGGCGACGAGGTCGGCGACCTCGGGCAGGTGGAGCAGCCCGGACAGGCCCACGACCTCGACCGGGATGTCCCGGGCCACCAGGGCGGCCTGGATCTCGGGGAAGTCGGTGGCGGTGCGGCAGAGCACGGCGATCTCGCCGGGGGCCTTGTCGGCGCGCACCAGCCGGGCGATGGAGTCGGCCAGCCAGTCGATCTCCTCGGCGTGCGTGGGCAGCAGGGCGACGCGCACCGATCCGTCGCGCTCGGCGCCGGGGGCCGGGCGCAGCGCCTCGACGCCCTCGTGCATGGCCCGCAGGGGCGCGGCCAGCCCGTTGGCGAGCTGGAGCAGCCGGCCGCCGCTGCGGCGGTTCTCGCTGAGCGAGTAGCGGGCGGCGGGGGTGCCGTCGCGGTACGGGAAGTGGATCGGGAAGTCGTCGAGGTTGGCCACGGAGGCGCCGCGCCAGCCGTAGATGGCCTGGCAGGGGTCGCCGACGGCGGTGACGGCGTGGCCGGTGCCCTGTCCGAAGAGCCCGGACAGCAGCAGCCGCTGGGCGACCGAGGTGTCCTGGTACTCGTCGAGCAGGACGACGCGGTACTCGTCGCGCAGCAGGGTGCCGACGGCGGGCCGGGTGAGCGCCAGCTCGGCGGAGAGGGCTATCTGGTCGCCGAAGTCCAGCAGCTCCCGGGAGCGCTTGGCGGCGCGGTAGCGCAGGACGAGCCCCCGCAGCTCCCGGCGGGCGGCGGCGGCCTCGGGGAGCCTGCGCAGGTCGGCGTTGGTGAGGGAGGCGGACGCCAGGGTCTCCAGCAGCTCCTCGTCGTGGGCGGCGAGCAGCTCCGGGCGGACCAGGTGCTCGGACAGCTCGGCGTCGAGGGCGAGGAGGTCGCCGACGAGTGTGGAGAACGAGCGGGTGAGCGCGGGGTAGGGGCCCGGGGCGGCGCGCAGCACCTGCGCGGCGAGCTGGTAGCGGGTGGCGTCGGCGAGCAGCCGGGCGGTGGGCTCCAGGCCGATCCGCAGCCCGTGGTCGGTGAGGAGCTGCCCGGCGAAGGCGTGGTACGTGGAGATCCGGGGCTCGCCCGGCGGCCGGTCCGGGTCGATGGCGTCGGGGTCGGTCACCCCGGCGCGGACCAGCGCGGTGCGGACCCGCTCGGCCAGCTCGCCTGCGGCCTTGTTGGTGAAGGTGAGGCCGAGGACCTGCTCGGGGGCGACCTGTCCGGTGCCGACGAGCCAGACCACGCGGGCGGCCATGACCGTCGTCTTCCCCGACCCGGCTCCGGCCACGATGACCTGCGGGGCGGGCGGCGCGGTGATGCAGGCCGTCTGCTCCGGGGTGAAGGGAATCCCCAGCAGTTCCTTCAGCTGTTCGGGATCGGTGAGGGGTGCGGTCACCCTCACGAGGCTAATCGCCCCGCCGGGAAACCGGTCGCGCCTGTGGACAACCCGGCGACGGGCGGTCCACCGGCGGACGGTCCACCTGTGGACAACCCGGCGGCGGACGGTCCGCCGGTGGACGACGCGGCCGGCTCACTCGACCACGGCACGGCCCTCGGGGCGGGCACTGCATGTGCTGCGGAAGGCGCAGGTGGCGCAGTGGGAGCCGGTGACCGGCGCGAACCGCTCGTCCAGGACCCGGCCCGCGGCGGTGGCCAGCAGCCCGCCGACCCATTCACCGGTGAGGGGCTGCTGCGCCTGCACCTTGGGCAGGGCGTCGCCGCCCTCCTTCTTGGGGGCGGCCTGCCGCAGATGCACCAGCTCGGCCCCGCCGGGTACGGGGGCGGCGCCGGACTCCGGACGGCCCTCCCCCGGGCCCGGGCCCGTGTCCGACGCCTCGGCCCCGTCGGGCGCATCGGCCGTGCCCGTCCCGTCGAGCGTGTCGAGGGCTCCCTCCCGCACGGCGAGCTGGTAGACGGCGAGCTGGGGGTGGCGGTCGACCTCCCGGGCCGTGGGCGCCTGCTTGCCGGTCTTGAAGTCGACGACGTAGACGCGGCCCTGGGCGTCCCGCTCGACGCGGTCCATGGAGCCCCGGATGCGGACCGCGTACTCCCCCGCCTCCAGGGTGACGTCGAACGGGTGCTCGGTGGCGGCGGTGGTGCGCCCGCCCCGGTCCATGACGTGCCAGCGGAGGAAGCGCTCCAGCGCGGCCCGCGCGTGCTCCTTCTCCTGCTGGGACTTCCAGGGGGCGTCGAAGGCGAGGCCGTCCCACACGGAGTCCAGACGTTCCATGAGGACGGCGAGGTCGGCGGGGGTGCGGCCGGACGCGACCTCGTCGGCGAGGACATGGACGACGTTGCCGAAGCCCTGGGCGGCGGTGGCGGGAGCGTCCGCCTTGACCTCGCGGCCGAGGAACCACTGGAGCGAGCAGCCGTCCCCGGCGAGCTGGTCCAGGGCGCTCCCGGAGAGCGTGACGGGGTGGTCGCGGTCGCGCAGCGGGGCGTGGCTGTGCGTCGGCTCGTGCAGCCCCCACCAGCGGTCGGGGTGGGCGGCGGGCACCAGGGGCAGGCCCTCCTCGTCGGTGAGCGCGGCGAGCCGGGCCAGCCGCCGGGCCGCGGCCTCGCGCAGCGCCGGGGAGGCGTCCGGGTCGACGGTGGTGGCGCGCAGCTCGGCGACGAGCGCCGCCACGGCGAGGGGGCGGCGCGGGCGGCCGGTGACGTCCTTCGGTTCGACGCCCAGTTCGGCGAGGAAACGGGAGGGCTGGTCACCGTCGTCGGCGGGGGCCTTGACGGCGGTGACGACCAGCCGTTCACGGGCGCGGGTGGCCGCGACGTAGAAGAGGCGGCGCTCCTCGGCGAGGAGCGCGCCCGGGCTCAGCGGCTCGGCGAGGCCGTCCCGCCCGATGCGGTCGGCCTCCAGCAGCGAACCGCGGCGGCGCAGGTCGGGCCAGAGACCTTCCTGCACTCCGGCGACGACGACCAGACGCCATTCGAGGCCCTTGGAGCGGTGGGCGGTCATCAGCCGCACGGCGTCGGGGCGGCTGCGCCGGGCGGAGAGGGTGTCGGCGGCGATGTCCTGTGCGTCGATCTCTTCGAGGAAGTTGAGCGCGCCCGCGCCTCCGGTGCGTTCCTCCGCGCGGGCCGCGGTGTCGAAGAGCGCGCACACGGCGTCGAGGTCGCGGTCGGCGTTGCGCCCGGCGGCACCGCCGCGCAGGGCCGCGCGCTCCAGGCGCGCGGGCCAGCCGGTGCCGTCCCACAGGGCCCACAGCGCGTCCTCGGCGGTGCCGCCGCGCTCCAGCAGCTCCCGGGCGTGCCGCAGCAGCCCGCCGAGCTGCTGGGCGCCGAACGCGTACGTCCGGTCGTGCGTGACGAGGCGCTCGGGCTCCGCGAGGGCCCGGGCGATCAGCTCGTCCGACGGCGGGGGCACGCGGTTGCCCGCGGCGCGCTCCTCGTCCCGCAGCGCACGGCCGAGACGGCGCAGGTCGGCGGCGTCCATGCCGCCGAGCGGGGAGGTGAGCAGCGCCAGCGCGGTCCCGGTGTCCAGCCACGCCCGGCCCACCGCCGCGCGCGCCCTCGCGCCCGGCCCGGACACCCCGTCTCCGGCCCCGTCCCCGGCCCCGCTCCGGTCCGGTCCGCCGTCCGCTGCGGCGTCCGTCTCCGCACTCGTACGCACGACGGCAGCCGCGTCCGCTGAGGTGCCGCCCACGGCGTCGGCGGCGATGTCACCCGGCGGGCCGCCGCCGGGGGCCGGTACGGGGGTGTCCGGCGCCTCCCCCGCGACCGGGCCGGACAGGTCTCCGGCCGCCGCGGAAGCGCCCGTCCCCGTACGCACGACCGCAGCCGCGTCCGGCGGACCGCTGTCGGCGGCGGGGGCGGCCGTCGCCGGATCACCGTGCGCGGGCGGGGTGTCGCTCCGGACCGGGGTGCGATCCTCCGGGGCCGGGACGGGGGCGGTGCCGTGCCGGGGGCCCGGGACGGCGGCTCCGGTGGGGGTGGTGGACGCGGCTGTCGCGATGGCGCGGAGGGCCGTCAGCAGCGGGGCGACGGCCGGTTCGTGGCGCAGGGGGACATCGGCGCCGTCCGTCTCCAGGGGGACGCCCGCGGCGGTCAGGGCGCGGCGGACGGCGGGGATGCTGCGGGCGCCGGCGCGGACCAGGACGGCCATCCCGTGCCAGGGCACGCCGTCCTCCAGATGGGCCCGGCGCAGGATGTCGGCGACATTGTCCAGTTCGGCGGAGGGTGTCGGGAAGGTGTACGTCTCCACCCGTCCGCCGGGGCGGGTCGCCGCGAGCTCGCGATGGGCGCGGACCTTGTCGGCGGGCAGCCGGGTGAGCGGCATCCGGCGGGTCAGCAGCCGGGTCGCCCCCAGCAGCGCCGCCCCGCTGCGCCGCGAGGTGGTGAGGACGGCCACGTCCGCGGGCCGTCCGTCCGGGTGCCGGAAGGTCGCGGGGAAGTCGAGGATGCCGTTCACGTCGGCGCCGCGGAAGGCGTAGATCGACTGGTCGGGGTCGCCGAACGCGACCAGGGTGCGGCCCCCGCCCGCGAGCGCCGTGAGCAGCCGCACCTGCGCGGGGTCGGTGTCCTGGTACTCGTCGACGAAGACCGTGTCGTACGGGAAGTCCGGCGCCGGTCCGGCGCGCTCCGCCAGCAGCACCGCGCGGTGCACCAGCTCGGCGTAGTCGAGGACCCCCTGCATGTCGAGGACGTCCAGGTACTCCGCCAGGAAGGACGCCGCGGCCCGCCAGTCCGGCCGTCCGGTGCGGGCCGCGAAGCGGGCCAGGGACCTCGGCCCGAGCCCCAGCTCACGGCTGCGGGCGAGCACCGCACGCACCTCGTCCGCGAACCCCCGGGTGGTGAGGCAGGCCCGCAGCTCGTCGGGCCAGCGGTGGCCGTCGAAGCCGTCCGCCTCCAGGTCGAGCTGGCCGGTCAGCAGCTCCCGCACCATCACGTCCTGCTCCGGTCCGGAGAGCAGCCGCAGCGGCTCGGCGAACAGGTCGGCGTCCTGGTGCGCACGGACCAGGGCATAGCAGAACGAGTGGAACGTGGTGGCCTGGGGGCCGCGCGCGCCGCCGAGCCGCAGCGCCATCCGGTCCCGCAGCTCCACCGCCGCCTTGCGGCTGAAGGTGAGCACCAGGACGCGCGCGGGGTCGGCGCCCGCCGCGACCCGTTCGGCCACCGCCTCCACCAGCGTGGTGGTCTTGCCGGTGCCCGGACCGGCGAGCACGAGCAGCGGGCCGCCCCGGTGGTCGACCACGGCGCGCTGTGCCGCGTCCAGGAGTGGGGGGGCCACAGCGGACGGCGCCGTGCGCACGAGCCGGTACGCACCAGGACTCCGCCGCCGTACCGGTCGCGGATACGGCACGGGTCCGGTGGTGGAGGAGGTGCTCA
Source organism: Streptomyces clavuligerus (assembly GCF_005519465.1). NCBI lineage: Bacteria > Bacillati > Actinomycetota > Actinomycetes > Kitasatosporales > Streptomycetaceae > Streptomyces > Streptomyces clavuligerus. The sequence continues at coordinate 2,067,308 of NZ_CP027858.1, forward strand.
CGAGGAGGTGCTCACGTGGTTCGCCGGTCCTGAGGAGTGATGCTGATGCGGGAGGTGGTCGGGGTGTCCGGGGCACGGCCGCGGACGGGAAGGACCGAGGCTACGCCGTTCTCCGCCCGGGGCGCGGCGCCGACGGTCCGTACCGCCGCTCCCGGGCCGTCATCTGTGAGCGTCCTCACCACCGCTGGGGGCACCCGCGCCGTCCCAGCGCGCCCGCTTCATGTCGACACGCGGCAGCTCCGCGCCGCCGCCCCCGCCGGTGCGCGACGCCTCCCGCAGCGGTGTGCCCTCCGTGCGGTAGTGGGTGAGGGCGCGCCGCTCGTGTCCCGGCAGCAGGTGCCCGTCCGCGCGCACGACCCGCCACCACGGCACGGCCCCTCCGTACAGCGCCATCACCCGTCCGACCTGGCGCGGCCCGCCCTCGCCCAGCCACTCCGCGATGTCACCGTAGGTCATCACTCTTCCGGGCGGGATCAGCTCGGCGACCTCCAGCACCCGCTCGGCGTACTCCGGCAGCTCTTCCACGCCCCCCATCCTGCCCCACCGCACCGACGGCCCCCGGCCCCCTGTGCACAGACAACCGGTGCAGAATGGATTTCACTGGCTGAAGCAGTGGATAGTGCCCAGCCCTATCCTCCGCGTTGGCCCCTGAGTCCCCCGTCGCCTGCCCGGTCGTGCCACCATCGTGCGGGCGGTGACTGGTGATACGAGATCAAGAAGAGACCGAGACGGCGAAGGAGCAGGGCGTGCAGCCAGGCAGGTCGGCGGGCGCCCCTGAGACCGATCCGCAGCCGGATCCGGAGCCGGGGAAGGGCTCACGGGGCGAGGGCTCGCCGGACCGGGGTTCCTCCCGGGAGCGCGCGGGCCGGAAGGACCCGGGCGACCGCGGAAAGCGTGAGGACCGCGAGGACCGGAACGACCTGAAGGACCGGAAGGACCCGGAGGAGTCGCCGGACGGCACCGGACCCGGTGCGGACGGACCCTCCGGGGTGGCGTCCACCGACCGCGTCTCCGGCGACGAGCCGCTGCTCGCGGCCCGCGTGCACCGCCCCTCCGACCTGCTGCGCCTGCTCACCGGCATCCTCGCGATCGCGGTCGTGCTCGCTGTCTCCGCGTTCGCCCACGGCACCACCGCCGGCCTGGAGCAGGACATCACCAAGGGGACCGGCCAGGCACCCGACCTGCTGGTCAAGCTGGCGGGGCTGGTCTCCTCCATCGCCCTGCTCCTCGTCCCGATCGCCTTCGCCATCGAGCGGCTGATCAAACGGGACGGGCTGCGCATCGCCGACGGTGTCCTCGCCGCGGTGCTCGCGCACGGCGTCACGCTCGCCACCGACCTCTGGGTGGCCCGAGCGGCGCCCGACAGCATCCGGGACGCCCTCACCCAGCACCAGGGAAGCGGGCTCACCGACCCCGTCCACGGCTATCTCGCGCCGGTGATCGCCTATATGACGGCCGTCGGGATGGCCCGCAGACCCCGCTGGCGGGTGGTGCTGTGGGTCGTTCTGCTGCTGGACGCCTTCGCGATGCTGGTGGCGGGTTACACCACACCGTTCTCGATCATCCTGACCGTGCTGCTCGGCTGGACCGTGGCGTACGGAACGCTGTACGCGGTGGGCACACCCAATGTCCGCCCCACCGGGCAGACCCTGCTGGCGGGGCTCCGGAGGGTCGGTTTCCGGCCGGTCACCGCGCTGCGCGCCGAGGACACCCCGGGGATGTCCTCCCCGCTCGGCCCGGTCACCGATGCCACCGATGCCACCGGCGCGGACGGCGGCGGCGGAAGCACGGACGGGGCCGGGACCGGGGAGCCCCGCGGACGGGAACGGGGCGAGAAGGGCGAGCGGCACCGGTCCGAGCAGAACGACCGGGGGCGCCGCTATCTCGTCACCCTGGAGGACGGCCCTCCGCTCGATGTCACCGTCGTCGACCGCGAACAGCAGGCGCAGGGCTTCTTCTACCGCGTGTGGCGGCGGCTGACGCTGCGGTCCATCACCACCCGCCGGTCGCTCCAGTCCCTGCGTCAGGCGCTGGAGCAGGAGGCGCTGCTCGCGTACGCGGCGATCTCCGCCGGGGCCAACGCCCCCAAGCTGATCGCCACCTCCGAGCTGGGGCCCGACGCGGTGATGCTCGTCTACGAGCACCTCGGCGGCCGGTCCCTGGACGCCATGACCGACGGCGAGATCACCGACGACGTGGTGCGCGGGGCATGGCAGCAGGTCAAGGCGCTCCAGTCGCGCCGGATCGCCCACCGCAGGCTGGACGGCGAGGCGATCCTGGTGGATCGTTCCGGCAAGGTGATCCTGACCGATCTGCGCGGCGGTGAGATCGCGGCGGGCGATGTGGTGCTGCGCATGGACATCGCCCAGCTCCTGACCACGTTCGCGCTGCGGCTCGGGGCGGAGCGCGCGGTCGCGACGGCGGTGGAGGTCCTGGGCCCGGACACCGTCGCCGACTGTCTGCCGCTCCTCCAGCCCATCGCCCTGACCCGCTCCACGCGCGCGACCCTGCGACGGCTCACCCGGGAGCGGGCACAGCGGGAGCGGGAAGCGGTGCTGGAGGCATCGGCCGCCGCCAAGCGGGCGCGCGCCGAGGCCGCGGCCGAGCGGGCGCGGGAGGGGCACAGGGCGGGCCGGAAGTCGGAGCGCGCCGAGAAGCAGGCCGACAAGCGCGCCATCGACGAGGCGATGGACGAGGCGCGCGAGGAGGACCTGCTCTCCCAGATCCGGCACGAGGTGCTGCGGATCAGGCCGCAGGCGCCGGTGGAGCCGGTGCGGCTGGAGCGGATCAGGCCCCGGACACTGGTGAGTCTGATCGCCGGTGCGGTGGCCGCGTACTTCCTGCTGTCCACGATCGCGGGCAACGACTTCAGTACCGATTTCAGCCATGCGCACTGGGGCTGGGTGGCCGCCGCCGCCGCGTTCTCCGCGCTCAGCTATGTGGCGGCGGCGATGAGCCTGCTGGGCTTCGTCCCCGAGCGGGTGCCCTTCCTGCGGACCGTGGCGGCCCAGGTGGCCGGTTCCTTCGTCAAGATCGTCGCTCCGGCGGCGGTCGGCGGTGTCGCGCTGAACACCCGCTTCCTCCAGCGTTCGGGGGTCCGCCCGGGGCTCGCGGTGGCGAGCGTGGGCGCCTCCCAGCTCTTCGGGCTCGGGGCGCACATCCTGCTGCTGCTGACCTTCGGCTATCTCACCGGTACGGAGAAGACGCCGTCGCTCAACCCCTCCCGGACGGTGATCGCCGGTCTGCTCACCGTCGCGGTGCTGGCGCTGGTCGTGACGGCGATCCCGTTCCTGCGCAAGTTCGTCTCCACCCGGCTGCGGTCGCTGTTCGCGGGGGTGGTGCCCCGCCTGCTCGACGTGCTCCAGCGTCCGCTGAAGCTGCTCACCGGCATCGGCGGGATGCTGATGCTGACCGGTGTGTTCGTGATGTGTCTGGACGCCTCCGTCCGGGCGTTCGGGAACGGGCACCAGCCGCTGAGCTACGCCAGCCTCGCCGTGGTCTTCCTGGCGGGCAACGCGCTCGGGTCGGCCGCACCCACCCCCGGCGGCGTCGGCGCGGTCGAGGGCGCGCTGATCCTCGGTCTGATCGCGGCGGGTGTGCCCAAGGAGGTCGCCACGCCCGCGGTGCTGCTGTACCGGACGCTGACGCTCTGGCTGCCGGTGCTGCCGGGCTGGTTCGTCTTCAACCATCTGACGCGGAAGGGCGCTCTGTAGCACCGGGCGCCCCGGGTCCGCGCGGCCCCGGGCGGTCACCCGATCGGCCCCGCTCGGGGGCAGCGTCCGCCCGCGGCGCCCAGGATGGTGCCATGCCCACCACATCCGCCGCCCTGCGGGCCGCCGCACTCGTCGCCTCCCTCACCGTGCTGCTGGCCGCGGGCTGCTCGGGCGGCGGGACCGGGGGCGGCTCCGCCCCGAGCGGGACCACGACCAGGCCCACCGCGGGCAGCGCCGACGCGCTGGAGAAGCTGGCCGCGCAGGAGCTGGACTGGCGCCCCTGCCCCGCGCCCTCCGAGGCCGAGGGCGGCGGCACCGCCCCCTCGCCGCTCCCCGGCGGGGCCGCGTGGGAGTGCTCCTTCCTGGAGGTCCCGCTCGACTACGCCGCACCGGGCGGCGAGACCATCGAGCTGGCTCTGATCCGGGCCCGTGCGGTGAACCAGCAGAAACGTATCGGCTCACTGATCTTCAACTTCGGCGGACCCGGCGGCTCCGGTGTCGCCGCCCTGCCCAACTTCGAGAGCGACTACGCCGATCTGCGTACCCGCTACGATCTCGTCAGCTTCGACCCGCGCGGGGTGGGCCGCAGCGTCGCCGTCGAGTGCGAGGACAACCGGCAGCTCGACCGCTTCTACGCCGGGGACTCGACCCCCGACACCCCCGACGAGGAGAAGGCGTACCAGGAGGGCCTCGCCTCGTACGTCAAGGCGTGCGAGCAGAACTCCGGCACCGAACTCCCCCATGTCGGCACCACCAACGCCGCCCGTGACATGGACCTCATGCGCCGGGTCCTCGGCGACGACAAGCTCCACTACTTCGGGATCTCGTACGGCACCGAACTCGGCGGCGTCTACGCCCATCTCTTCCCCAAGGCCGTGGGCCGCGCCGTCCTCGACGCCTCCATCGACCCCACCAAGACCTCCGAGCAGGGGGCGCTCGGACAGGCGAAGGGCTTCCAGCTCGCGTTCACCAACTTCGCCAAGGACTGCGTCGCCCGGGGCGACGAGTGCCTGCTCCCCGGCAGATCCGTCGCGGAGATCGAGGACTGGGTCGGCGATCTGCTCGCCCGGCTGGACCGCGAGCCGATCCCCGGCATCGGCAGCCGGGACCTGACGCAGTCGCTGGCCGTCACCGGGATCGTCCAGACCCTGTACGCCAAGGACTTCTGGCAGTACCTGGAACAGGGCCTCGACGAGGCCGACGGAGGCAGCGGCGGACTGCTGCTCACCTTCGCCGACCTGATGAACGGACGGGCCCAGAACGGCCACTACGACAACAGCATGGCGGCGCTCACCGCCATCAGCTGCGCCGACTACCGGGGGCGCTACACCCTCGCGGAGACCAAGGCGCGGCTGCCCCAGTTCCGCGAGGCGTCGCCGCTCTTCGGCGCGTCCCTCGGCTGGGGGCTGATGAGCTGCGACGGCTGGCCGGTCGCCGGGGCGTGGGACCACCCGGACGTCTCCGCCCCCGGTGCCGCCCCGATGGTGGTCATCGGCAGCACGGGCGACCCGGCGACCCCCTACGAGGGCGCCCGGGCGATGACCGACGCGCTCGGCGCGGGTGTCGGCGTCCTGATGACCTACAAGGGCGAGGGCCACGGGGCGTACAACGGCGGCGACACCTGCGTCCGGGACGCCGTCAACGCCTATCTGCTGGACGGCACCGTTCCGGCGTCGGGCACCGTCTGCGCCTGACCCCGCTCCGCCCCGGGCACCGGCTGTGGCCGCCCCGGCCGTCAGTGGATCGTGCCTGGTGGGGGCGGGGCCCGGGGCCGTTGTCAGTGGCTCTGCCTAGGATGGCGACCACGGTGGAAAAACCGTGGGACGGGTCCGAAGTGCCGCAAGCCGTGGGGGGCCGCGATGAGGACGAGAGTACGTATGGCCGCCCTGGCCGCCGCGCTGACGCTGCTGGGCGGGGTCAGCGCCTGCGGAGCGGACGGCGACGACCGGCCGGACCGGGCCGACCGGGCGGAACGTCAGAAGCCCCGGGGACAGGACGGGCAGGACGGGGAGCCGGACGGCGGGGCCGAGCCCGTCTGGAAGCGCTGCGCGGCCCCGGTCACGGCGCACGGCAGCGCCGCCGAACGCCCCGGTGACCGCTGGCAGTGCGCCGATCTCACCGTGCCGCTCGACCACGGCGACCCCTCGCGGGGGACGATCGACATCGCCCTGATCCGCGCCAAGGCCAAGGAGCCCGGCCGCCGGATCGGCTCCCTGCTCTTCAACTTCGGCGGCCCCGGCGGCTCGGGCGTCGCCTCGCTACCGCTGTCCGCCGGTCAGTACACCGCCCTGAACAGCCGATACGACCTGGTCGGCTTCGACCCTCGCGGAGTCGCCGAAAGCTCCGCCGTGGTCTGCCGGGACAGCGCCGCCACCGAGGCGGCCCACCGGATCGACCACACACCGGACACCCCGGAGGAGGAGAAGACCTATCTGAGGACCTCCCGTGCCTTCGGCGCCGGCTGCGCGGAGCGCTCCGGCAGGGTGCTCCCCCACGTCGGCACGGAGAACGCGGCCCGGGACATGGATCTGATCCGCCGGGCCCTCGGGGACGAGAAGCTGCACTATCTGGGCTTCTCCTACGGGACCGAACTGGGCGCGGTCTACGCCCATCTCTTCCCCTCCCGGGTGGGGCGGCTCGTCCTGGACGGGGTGGTCGACCCCTCCGCCGACTTCGTGGGAAGCGCGCGGAACCAGGTCATCGGCTTCCAGCGGGCCCTGGAGAACTACTTCACCGACCGGGGCGAGGACCCCCGGGAGGGGACCCGGCGGATCGTCCGGCTGCTGGAACGGGTGGACCGCACCCCGCTGACCACCGCGTCGGACCGGCCGCTCACGGAGAACCTGGCACTCATCGGCATCATCCTGCCGCTGTACTCCGAGGCGAGTTGGCCCCGGCTGACCGAGGCCCTGGAGGCGGCGGAGGACGGCGACGGCACCGCGCTGCTGGCGCTGGCGGACGCCTACAACAACCGTGACGACAAGGGCGCGTACAGCCCGCAGGACCACGCCCAGCGGGCCATCTCCTGCGCCGACAGCAAGGGCAGGGTGACGGCGGACGAGGTGCGCTCCCGCCATCTGGCCGGGTTCACCCGGGTGTCTCCGGTGTTCGGCCCCTATCTGGCCTGGGATCTCGCGGGCTGGTGCGCCGACTGGCCGGTGGCCGGAGCCTGGGAGTCCCCGGACGTCTCCGCCCCGGGGGCCGCCCCGATCCTGGTCGTCGGCACCACCGGGGACTCGGCCACGCCGTACGAGGGCGCCCGGCGCATGGCGGACGCGCTGGGCGAGGGCGTGGGGGTGCTGCTCACCAACAAGGGCGACACGCACGGCGCCTACGGCACCTCGCAGTGCACCACGCGGACCGTCGACAAGTATCTGCTGGAGGGCGAAATACCCGAGGACGGGAAGGTCTGCGACTGACGCGCCCCGGGCGGCCCGAGCGCGGCCCGCACACACCGCGGCCCGGGCGCGCGGCCCCGAACGCGGAGCCGGGCCCCGGGCCGGAGCTGAGCGAAGGCACCGCGGCACGGACGGAAGCCGTGCCGCGGCGGGTGGGTCAGTAGACGGGCTTGTGCGGCTCGATCTGGTTGACCCAGCCGATCACGCCACCGCCGACATGGACGGCGTCGGAGAAGCCCGCGGACTTCAGCACGGCGAGGACTTCCGCACTGCGGACACCCGTCTTGCAGTGCAGGACGATCTTCTTGTCCTGCGGCAGCCGCTCCAGCGCGGTGCCCATCAGGAACTCGTTCTTCGGGATCAGCGTCGCGCCCGGGATGGAGACGATCTCGTACTCGTTGACCTCACGGACATCGATGATCTCGATGTTCTCGTCCCCGTCGATCCACTCCTTGAGCTGCCGGGGAGTGATCGTGGAACCGGCCGCCGCCTGCTGGGCCTCCTCGGACACGACACCGCAGAACGCCTCGTAGTCGATCAGCTCGGTGACGGTCGGGTTCTCGCCGCAGACCGCGCAGTCGGGGTCCTTGCGCACCTTGACCTGGCGGTACTGCATCTCCAGGGCGTCGTAGATCATCAGCCGTCCCACCAGCGGGTCGCCGACGCCGGTGAGGACCTTGATGGCCTCGGTGACCTGGATGGAGCCGATGGAGGCGCAGAGCACGCCGAGCACACCGCCCTCGGCGCAGCTCGGCACCATGCCCGGCGGCGGGGGCTCCGGGTAGAGGCAGCGGTAGCAGGGTCCGTACTCGGACCAGAAGACGGACGCCTGTCCGTCGAAGCGGTAGATCGAGCCCCAGACATAGGGCTTGTTCAGCAGCACACAGGCGTCGTTGACCAGATAGCGGGTGGCGAAGTTGTCGGTGCCGTCCACGATCAGGTCGTACTGGCTGAAGATGTCCATCACGTTGTCGGCTTCGAGCCGGTCCGTGTGCAGGACGACATTGACGTACGGGTTGATCCCGAGGACCGAGTCCCGGGCGGACTCGGCCTTGGAGCGCCCGATGTCGGCCTGGCTGTGGATGATCTGGCGCTGGAGGTTGGACTCGTCGACCTCGTCGAACTCCACGATGCCGAGGGTGCCGACACCCGCCGCGGCCAGGTACATCAGCGCGGGCGAGCCGAGGCCCCCGGCGCCCACACAGAGCACCTTGGCGTTCTTCAGCCGCTTCTGTCCGCCCATCCCGACATCCGGGATGATCAGGTGGCGGGAGTACCGGCGGACCTCGTCAACGGTGAGCTCATCTGCTGGCTCGACCAGGGGTGGCAGCGACACGGGGACTCCGTAGCGTCGATATATCAGTACGGTTGTTCCCTGGTAACACTGCCACGCGCCTCCTCATTCCGAGACACCTGGTCCGATCTGCGAGACAATTTCGTCCCAGTAGCCGGGCAGCGTCTCATAAGGACCGATCTGCGCCCGGCAGCACTCCGGGGCGGGGGCGGTGTCCGGGTGCCCCTCCCGGTCGGCGCAGTCCGTGCGATCGGTGAAGAAGATCGTCCCCGCGCCCTGCCAGCGCGCGATCCGGGTGGCCTCCTCCAGCCGGTTGCGCGGCACCCCGTGGACGAAGTGGGCGAACCGCTCCGGCGGATGGTCCGCGGTCCACTGCGCCACCTGGGACCAGCGGTAGTCCATCCACGGCCCGGAGAAGGTGACGAGCTGGTCGGCGGCTTCGGCATAGCCGGGCCAGGGGTGCGTACCGTGCCCGAGGACGAGGTGCCCGCCCTCGGCCACCCCGCCCAGGGCCGCGGTGATCCGGCGGACGGCGGCCAGTCGGGAGCGGTCACCGGGGCAGCGGTCGAGCAGAAACCCGCCGACGCGGTACCACTGGGCGTAGCGCCGTGCCTCGGTGATCAGGTCGGCGAACGGGCGGGCGCCCCAGGCCAGGTCGAGATGGCCGAGTACCCGCACCCCGGCGTTGTTCAGCCGCCCGGCCGCCGTCAGGCAGTGCGGGTCGGGCCGGTGTCCGGGGCCGTTCGCCACATTGAGCACCACCCAGTGCAGCGGGGTGCCGGGGCGGGTCAGTTCGGCCCATTCGACGGGGGCGAGCAGCGGATGGGCGTAGCCGGGGACACCGACGCCGAGTCTCTCGGCGCCGGTCGCGGCGAGCGGGGCGCCCACCGTGGTCAGATACGGCACGCCGCCTCCATCCAGATGTCGGCGAGGGATTCCTCCAGATTGATCCGGGGCCGCCAGCCGAGCCGGTCGCGCGCCGTGCGGACGTCCGCCTGCTGCCAGCTTCCGCAGCCGTCGGGGTACGGGACGGGGGTCGCGGCCAGGTGTTCGAGAACGGATTCGGAGCGGGGTACGCCGATACCGGGGACTCCGGGACGGCCCGGCGGGCCGTCCAGCTCGTGCAGCGCTCCCGCGTATCCGGCCACCCTGGCCAGGACGGCGGCGGCGTCCCGGAGCCGTACGGCGCGGCCGGTGCCGATGTTGACGATGCCCTGCGCGGCGGAGAGCGAGGCGGCGTGCACGGCACGGGCCACGTCGCGGACGTCGACGAAGTCGCGCTGGACCCCGAGGCCGCTGAGTTTCAGTTCGCCGTCACCGGACTGCATGGCGCGGCGCATCGCCTCGGCGAGCCGTCCGAGCGGCGAACCGGCGGGGGTGCCGGGGCCGACGGGTGAGAAGACCCGCAGGACGACCGCGTCCAGACCGGAGCCGAGGACGAGTTCGGTGGCGGCGAGCTTGCTGACCCCGTAGGGGCCGCCGGGCCGGGGCACCGCGTCCTCGGCCGTGGACGAGCCCTGCTGGGAGGGCCCGTACTCGGAGGAGCAGCCGAGCTGGACCAGCCGGGCCCCGCAGCCGCTGCGGCGCATGGCCTCGCAGACGGTCGCGACGGCGACGGTGTTGTGCCGGGTCAGCTCGCGGGCGCCGCCCCGGGTGGCTCCGGCGCAGTTGATGACGACACCGGGGTGGACGGCGCTCAGAAAGCGGGTGAGCGCGCCGGGGCTGCCCCCGGCGAGGTCGAAGCGGACGTCGGCGTCGTCGCCCCGTCCGAGCGCGGTGAGATGGACGGCCGGGTCGGCGAGCAGCCGGTCGGCGACGAAGCGTCCCAGGAAGCCATTGGCTCCGAGCAGCAGCACCCTCATCGCACGTCCCCTCGCTGGCAGGGGGCCGGGGCCTGGGGTTGGGGGGTCATAGGGCGGTCTCCTCCGTGATATCGGTGCGGCTGCCGTGGCGCCCGGGGCCGGGCGGACGGGGCGCCGCGGCGGGGGACGGTTCGTCCGCGGGCGCACCCGGTCGGTCGGCTCCGGCGTGTACGCCGGTGGGACCGGGCGCACTCCGTGGTGCGCGGCGGTCCCGGGGCGGTATGCGGCGGCCCCGGGCCGGGCCGGGCCCGGTGACCGGCCCGGGGGCCGCGCAGAAGCGTTTGGTCAGGCCGCGGGCGCGACGGGTGGGCCGGGGCCGCACCGGGGCGGCGACCGGACCGGAAGCGGCGGGAGCGGGTGCCGTACGGCCGGGAGGGGGTCCGGTGTGCGGACCGGGGGGCGGGTCGGGCGTCCGGCCCCGCGCTCCGCGCACGCCGGACCGCGAAGCCGCTCTCCGCGCATGAAGTATCACCCTGCGCGACGAGTCCGATGTGCACCGATCACACCCCCGATCTCCCTGGTGGACGACCGCTGTCGTTCCGTCGACCCGCGGCGCAAAGACCGTAAGCCGGTACGGCGGTGGCGCGACGGACGGTTGTCCGTCGCGCCACCGGAAGGGGTGAATGGCCGTGACTTTCGCCGCGGGGTCGCGTTCCGTCGCGCTAAAGGGACGCTCCGTCATACGCGCCGGACGGAGCGGCCGTCAGGACCGGTCGCCGACGGCCTCCTCGCGGCGCGTGCGCCGGGCACGGGCGAGCCGTGGATCGGGGCTCGGCACGGCGGCGAGCAGCTCCCGGGTATAAGGGTCGCGGGGAGCCCCGTACACCTGCTCCACCGGGCCGTGTTCCACGATCCGGCCCTGCCGCATCACGGCGACCCGGTCGCTGATCTGCCGGACGACGGCGAGGTCGTGGGCGATGAAGACCAGGGTCAGGCCCAGCTCGCGGCGGAGCTGCCGGAGCAGGGCGACGATCTGCGCCTGGGTGGTCACGTCCAGCGCGGAGACCGGCTCGTCGCAGACGACGACCCTCGGCCCGGCGACGAGGGCGCGGGCGATGCCGACGCGCTGCCGCTGGCCGCCGCTGAACTCGTGCGGATGGCTCCCGTGGCGGTCGGGGTCGAGTCCGACGCGCTCCAGCGCCTCCCCCACCCGCCGCCGGATCAGCCGCTCGTCGCGGTGTCCGGCCGCGCGCAGCGGGTCGGCGATGGACTCGCCGATGGAACGGCGGGGGTTGAGCGAGGCGACGGGGTCCTGGAACACCATCTGGAGCTCCCGGCGCCGGGGCCGCAGCGCCCGCTCGGACAGCGCGCCGATCTCGGTGCCGTCGTACCGGACCTCCCCGGAGGTGGGCCGGTCCAGCCGGACCAGCAGCCGGCCGAGCGTGGTCTTGCCGCTGCCGCTGCCGCCGACGATGCCCAGGCTCTCGCCCGCGGCGACGGTGAGGTCCACCCCGTCGAGCGCGACGGTCCGCTCCCGTCCCCGGCCGAACGTGCGGCGCAGCCCGGTCACTTCGAGCACGGGGGACGCCGGGCCGCCCGGGGCGGGAGAGACCGAAGGGGTCAACGGGGCCAACGGGGTGTCGAGGCGGGGGACGGCCGCCAGCAGCGAGCGGGTGTAGGGGGCCGCGGGGGCGGTGAGGACGTCCGTCACGGGGCCGTGTTCGACCCTGCGGCCGTTCCGCATCACCAGGACCTCGTCCACGGTCCCGGCCGCGACCCCCACATCGTGGGTGACGAGCAGCAGCCCCGCCCCGGTCTCCTCGCGCAGCCCGTGCAGCAGATCCAGGATCTGCGCCTGGACGGTCACGTCGAGCGCCGTGGTCGGCTCGTCCGCGATCAGCAGCCGGGGGGCGCAGGCGAGCGCCATGGCGATGAGCACCCGCTGCCGCATCCCCCCGCTGAACTCGTGCGGCCGGGAGCGGGCCCGGCGGGCCGCGTCGGGGATGCCGACGCGGTCGAGCACCTCGACGGCGCGGGCGCGGGCCGCCCGCCGGGAGACCCGGTGGTGCACCCGGTACACCTCGGCGATCTGGCCGCCGACGGAGCAGTGGGGGTCGAGCGCGGAGAGCGGGTCCTGGAAGACCATGGCGGCGACACCGCCGCGCAGCTCCCGCAGTTCCCGGGGGCCCGCCGTCGTCACGTCGACGCCGCCGACCCGTACCGTCCCCGAGAGTCGCGCGCCCGTACCCCGGTGGAGTCCGAGCAGGGCGCCCGCGACGGTGCTCTTGCCGCTGCCGGACTCCCCCACGAGGGCGAGCGCGGCGCCCGGTGCCAGGGTGAACGACACTCCGTCGACGGCGCGGACGCCCTCGGCGGGGCCGGGGAAGCGGACCACCAGATCGCGGACGTCCACGAGGAGGTCGGGGACGACGGCCGGGGAAGCCGGAGCCACGGAGCCGGCGGGAGCGACAGGAGCGGAGGCAGGGGCCGGCGAGGCAGGAGCGGAGACAGAGGCCGGGGAGACGGCGGAAGCCACCGTGTCCGTCATGACAGGACCACCCTTCGGTCGGCGAGCGCGTACAGCAGGTCCGCGAGCAGATGGGCGAGCACGACCGCGGTGCCGATCACCAGCACCACGCCGACCACCACGGGCAGATCGATCACCTTCACCCCGTCGATCAGGGTCTTGCCCAGTCCGGGGATGCCGAACAGCGACTCGGTGAGCACCGCGCCGCCGAACATCGTGCCGACGTCGAGCGCGCTCAGCGCGATCACGGGCGGCGCGGCCCCGCGCAGCGCGTGCCGGGTGACGATCGCCCGTTCGCTCACGCCGTAGGCGCGGAAGGTCCGGATGTGGTCCTCGGCCAGGGTCTCCAGCGTCGAACTCCGGGTGAGCCTGGCGTACTTCGCGGACTCGAAGAGACCGAGGGTGAGCCAGGGCAGCAGCAGATTCCACGCCCACTGCTCGGGGTTCTCGGTGAACGGCACATAGCTGGGGAAGGGCAGCCAGCGCAGATAGGCGCAGACGGCCATGAGCAGCAGCAGGCCGAGGATGAAGACCGGCATTCCGGTCGCGGCGAGCGTCAGCACCGTCAGGGCCCGCTCGGTGGGGCCGCCCCGGCGCAGGGCCGAGAGGAGCCCGACGCCGACGCCGACGACCAGCCAGATCACCAGCGCGCCCAGCGCCAGGGAGGCGGTGGCGGGCAGCCGTTCCACGATCAGCTCGGTGACCTGCTGATCGCTCTGGTACGAGAGGCCGAGGCAGGGCGCGGAGCAGTGCCTCACCCCCGTCCCGGTGCTGTAGTCGCGTCCGGTGACCAGCCCTTGGAGGAACTCGGCGTACCGCGTGAGCGCCGGGGCGTCGAGGCCGAGTGTCTCCCGGACCTGGGCGATCTGCTGCGGGGAGCAGCGTTCGCCGCAGGCGAGGCGCGCGGGGTCGCCGGGCGCGAGCTGGAACAGCCCGTGGACGAGGGCGGAGAGCGCCAGCAGCACCAGCAGGGCGCCGCCGAGCCGTTTGAGCAGGAAGAGAGTCATGACGGGGCCTTCCTCGGGGAGGCCGGATCAGGGGACGGGGCCGGATCGGGGGACACGGGCGCCGGGGACGCCGGGGAGGCCACCGACTCCGGGGACGCCGGCTTCTCCCGGCGGGTGCCGACCGCGAGCCTGCTCGCCTCCCGAGGGTCGAGGGCCGTCCGCACGGCCTCCCCGAGGACGGTGAACGCGAGGACGGTGACGAAGAGCAGCCCGGCGGGGAGCAGGACGTACATCGGGTCCGCCCGGAACCAGGTCTGCGCGGTGGACAGCATCTGCCCCCAGGACGGCGTGGGCGGCTTCACTCCGACGCCGAGGAACGAGAGCGACGCCTCGACCACGATGTTCACGGGCAGCAGCACCGCGGCATAGGTGATCACGGGTGCGGCCAGGGAGGGCAGCAGTTCCCGGCGGGCGACCCGCCAGGGGCCGTTTCCGCTCAGCCGGGCCGCCGCGACGAAGTCCCGCCGCCGCAGGCTCAGGGTCTGGGCCCGGACGATCCGTGCGGTGCCGCCCCAGCCGAACGCCCCGATCAGCAGGACGAGCAGCAGCGGACGGGGGAAGTCCGGGGGGACGACGGCGGTGAGCGCGATCCCGACGACGAGCATCGGCAGCGCGACCAGGACATCGCCCACCCGGCTGAGCAGGGAGTCGAGCAGCGGGCCGCCCAGACCGGCGGCGAGGCCGACGGCGAGGCCGATCGCGATCTGGACCAGGGTCGCCCCGGCGGCCACCAGCAGCGAGATCCGGGCCCCGTACAGCAGCCGGGCGAGCAGATCGCGCCCGGTGCCGGGCTCCACGCCCAGCCAGTGATCGGCGCTGACCCCGCCCAGGGGGCCGACGGGGACCCCGCCGCGCGCCGAGTCGATCAGACCGTCGTGGTACGCGTAGGGGTCCTGGCCGGTCAGGGCGGTGATCAGCGGGGCGGCGAGGGCGAGCAGGACCAGCAGGGCGAGCACGCCCGCCGAGATCAGCGCCGAGGGGCGGCGGCCGAGCCCGCGCAGCACGGCCCGGGCGGTCCCGCGCCCGCTCGCGCCTCTCCCCCTCCTCCCTCTCCCGCCTCTCCCGCTCCCGTTCTCAGCGCTCGCGGCGCTGGTGTCCTTCGCGGTGTCCGGGGCGCCGGGCGAGGGGGCCGGCCCGGCCGCGGGCGGGCTCTCGCCCCCGCCCGCGGCCGGGCGTTCCGGTGCGGTGCCGATGGTCACGCGACCGCGACCTGGGAGATGTCGAGCACACCGGTCCAGTCGCTGATGACGATGTTCTTGACGTTCTTGCCGTAGAGCCGCTTGTAGACGGGGTGGAAGAGCGGAACGTCCAGTGCCAGTTCGCCGATCCGCCGGTCGAGCGCGCCCCAGCGCTTCGCCGCCGCGTCCAGGTCGGTCAGCTTGCTGATCTCGTCGATCTCCCGGTTCACCGCCGGGTCGTCGAGCTGAGCGTGGTTGTAGTTGGAGCCGTCGCGGACGATCTGCCGACCGTCGAAGATCGGCGCGAGGAAGGGCGCTCCGGAGGGCCAGTCGGCTCCCCAGCGGGAGAGGAAGAACCCGGGCGTCTTCGCCGCGTCCCAGCGCGCCTCGTTGAACGCGTTGTTCTCCAGGCCCTGGAGCTCGACCGTGATCCCGGCCTTCTTCAGGGCCTCCTGGACGGCGGTGGCGACCTCGGGGCTGGTCTGCCGGTTCTGCTCGGTGGAGTGCGTCAGCGTGATGGTGAGCTTCTCGTGCCCGGCCTCCTTGAGCAGCTTGCGCGCCTGCTCGGGGTCGCCGGTCGGACCCGCCGGGAAGTGGTCGTAGGGCGTGTGGCCGAACGCCTCCTTCTCCGGGAGGAAGGTGGTCGCGGGCTCGGCGAGCGCGGAGCCGCCCGCCGCGTTGACGACGCTGGTGCGGTTGATCGCGTACGCGATGGCCTGGCGCACCTTGATGTTGTCGAACGGCTTCACCTTCGGGTTGAAGGCGAGGTAGTTGACGAAGCCGAAGCGGCCGGTGCCGACCCGGGCGGCCAGCTCCTTGTCGTCGCCGATCCGGGCCAGCTCGGCGGGGCCGAGGTTGGTGTCCGTGGTGACGGCGGAGGCGTCGGCTCCGGAGCCGGTGGACAGCCGCTGGTTGATGACGGCGGAGTCGAGCCCGGAGCGGACGTCGATGGTGTCGGGGTACGCCTTGCGCTCCGGGTCGGTCGTGGCGGACCAGTGGGGGTTGCGCTCCAGCAGCAGCCGCTCGCCGTCGCCCTCGTTCCTGACCACCTTGTACGGGCCGGAGGAGAGCGGGTGCTCCTCGTACCGGGTCCCGGTGTCCTTCGCCCGGGGCACCGGCGCGAACTGGGTCTGGGTGGCGAGGTAGGGGAACTCGCCCGCGGGCTTGCGCAGCTTGAAGACGATCGTCCGGTCGTCGGGGGTGACGATCGAGTCGAGCCCGTTCCCTCCCTTGTTCTCGCCGTCGGCCTTGCTCTTGTCCTTGCCCTTCCCCGTGAACGGGCCCTGGTAGGTGCTGCCGCCGATGAGCCAGTCCCGCAGATAGGGGGCGCCGCCGGACAGCTCGGCCGCGAACGAGCGCTCGACGCCGTACTTGATGTCGGCCGAGGTGATCGGGGTCCCGTCCTCGTACTTCAGACCGGGCTTGAGGGTGAACGTCCACTCCGTGGCGTCGGCGTTGGGGCGTCCGGTGTCGGTGGCGAGGTCGGGCACGACCTCGGTACCGGCCGCGCCGTCCTCGCGGTTGCGGGTGGTGAGGGTGCGGAAGACGAGGGAGGGGACGTTGCCGCCGCCGGAGGTGTAGAGGCGGGCGGGGTCGAAGTCGGTCTGCGGCTCGGAGTTCAGCACGGTCAGGGTGCCGCCCCGGCGGGGCTCGCCGCCGCCGGAGCCATCGCCCCGGGCGTCGCCGTCCTGCGGCCCGGCGCACGCGGCGGCGCCCGTGACCACGACGAGAACGAGTGCTGCCGCTGCCGCGCGGCGGGATATGGCGGACCGTTGACGCATCGGAAGGGGACCTCTCCATCATGGAAGAAACAGACACAGCACGGAAAATTACGGAAACGCGAATAACGCGGATATGTCCATGCAGGCGACGGCAGGCTTCCAGGACGACGCCGGAGCACCGGGAAACACCGGAGACCCTCCGAGGCGCCGGGGACACCGAAGACGCCGGGGACACCGGGGATTCCTCGGGCACCAAAGGCACCGGAAAGACCGGCGGCACCACGGACACCGGAGAGACCGGGGGTATCGGGATACCGGGGGGACCGGGGATATCGGGGACGCCGGAGCCACGGAGACGGAGGCCGCCGAAACGGCCGAGCACCGAAAAAGCGGCACCGGAGAGGGAAACAACAGAAAGCCGCGCCTGCGGACCTGTATCGCCGGACGCGGTCGGCAGTCCTCGGGAACTCCCGTAATCCCCGGGAAACCTCAGAAGAAGCCGGGGGAGTTCAGAAGAAACGTCCCGCACGGGGACGGACGACGCGCGCTCGGGCAGACGTCAGCAACAGTGGATATCGGCCACACTGTGCCCGGTCACGCCGATGAGCGCCAGCTCGAAAGCGGCGCGTTCGACGGAGGAAGGGCGGTGCGACATGCCGAGAAATATGGATGAGCCGCCCGTCGATGTCAAAGCCGTACGACCGGATACTGAGACGCCCGTCCCGGATTCACCATGGCCCCGGAAGCGGGAAAGACCGGGGGGCACCGAGGGCCGAAAAGCCCTCGCCGGAGTCAACTCCCCGGGTAGGGCCAGGGGTTGGGGCGGCATTCGATGTCGTTGATCTCCAGCGATTTGGTCTGCTGCTGCATCACCGGAGCGAGCGCGCCCTCGGTGCCGCAGTTCACATGACCGTGACCCAGCCGGTGTCCCACCTCGTGGTTGATGAGCATCTGCCGGTAGGCGTGCATCGCCCGGGGGCCGTAGGTCTCCGAGCCGCGCGCCCAGCGGTAGGCGTTGATCATCACCCGGTCGGTGGCCGCGGAGTCGCAACTGACCTTGTCGATGGAGGTGTCGAGGCCGGATTTCGCGCACCAGACATCGGTGGTGCGGGGGCTGGCCAGGGTGATGACGAAGGAGGGCTGGCCCGACGAGATCCGCTGGAAGGTCATCTCGCCCCGGCCGCCCCAGCTCCGCCCGTCGTTCAGCGTGCGGTGCACCGCACGGGCGAAGAGGGCCCCGTCCAGCGGCAGCCCCTTCTCGATGTCGACGCGGTAGCGGACGGCCTTGCCGCGCGCGCCGGGCACCGCGTCGCCCCCGGGCACCGCCTCGAAGGCGCCGTCGGCGGCGAGTTCCCGGTCGATGGGGTACTGCCGGGCCATCAGCTCGTCGTAGGTGGGCGGTTGGACCGCGTCACCCGCGGGTGACGGGTCCCGGCGGCTCTCGGGGAGGGAGCCGTCGGCGCCGCCGGTGTCCCCGTCGGCCCGGTCCTCCCCCGTCGCCGCGGGTCCGGCGTCCCGGTCGCGCTCCCGGTCCTGGGCGACCTGGCCCGAGACGACGACGGCGAGCACGGCCGTCACGGCGGCCGCCGCGAGCCCGGTGAGCGTACGGCCCTTGGACCCGCTCCGCTGCCCGGGGAGCCGGCGGCCGGTCGACGGCGGGGCGGACCCGTCCTCCGTCCCCCCGTCGTCCGCTCCGCCTCCGCCGGTGCCGGGCCCCGCGTACGGCGCGGGCGCGCCGGGCGCGTCGAACGCCTCGACGAACTCACGGCGCGGACCGGGTATGCGGGAGTCCCGTGCGTGCTCGGCCGCCCCGTGGAGCGCGGGCTCACGCGCCGGTTCCCGGTGCTCCGCCGGGTACGGCCGGGCCGCCGCCTCCGGAGCGGGGTGTGCCGCCCCCTGGGAGGGGGCCTGCGCGGACGGGTACGGTCCGGACGGCGCGGGCGCGCCCCAGGCGCCTCCGGACTCGCGCTGCTCGGGGTGGCCGCCCCGGGTCCGCGGCGGCCCCTGGTCCACCGGACCATGACCGGACCCAGGCGCTCCGCCCACCGGGCCGTGACCTGCCGCGTGCGGCCCCGACCACGCTCCGGACCCGACGGACACGGGAGGCAGCGCGCCGGTGTCATATCCGCCCGTGGCGCGCGTGTCCCCACCGCCGGAAGGGCCGGAAGGGCCGGAACCACCGGCGGAGAGGGGAGCCCCCGCGGGTACGGAGTCCACCGCGGCGGCCTTGGGCGCGGGCCCTTTGCGGCTGTGTCGTCCCACGGGCTCCGATCAGCTCCTACCGGTGTCGTCGAGCAGTTCCCGGACGGCCTGCGCCACCGCCCGCGGGTACTCCATCATCGCCACATGCCCCGCGTCCGGCAGGGTCGTCAGACGCGAGTCCCGGAAGGCGAGTGCGGCCCGGTGCGCCATACGGAACGAGACCAGCCGGTCCCGTCCGCCGTACACCAGCAGCGTCGGCGCGAGCACCCGCTCGGCCTGCCGCCACAGATTGTGCTGGCCCCCCAGTGTGTACGCGTCGACGATACCCCGCGCCGTACGCCCCATCGCCTCCCAGAAATACGGGAGTCGAAGGCGTCGCCCCATCTCCTCGACGGCCTGGCGCAGGGCCTCGTCGGAGACGCGCGAGGGGTCGCCGTAGATCAGTGAGACGACCTCCCGGGCCCGCCGCTCGGCACTCCAGCCGCGAGTCATCCGGCCGAAGAGCGGGGCGACCCCCGGCAGCCCCAGCAGCCCGGTGGGCAGGGCCGTGCGCTGCACCAGCAGCTCCGGCAGCGCGGGCGAGACCAGGGTGAGGGTGCGCACCAGATCCGGGCGGACGGCGGCGACGCGGGTGGCCACCGCCCCGCCCAGCGAGTTGCCCAGCAGATGGACGGGGCCCCGGCCGGAGGCGTCGAGGAAGCGGATCACCGCGCGAGCGTGTCCGGTGACCGAGTAGTCACGGTCCGCGGGGGGCGGCGAGACCCCGAAGCCGGGCAGGTCGAGCGCCTCGCCGTCGACGGCGTCCGCGAGCAGCGACAGCAGCGGCGACCAGTTCAGGGAGGAGCCGCCGAGGCCGTGCAGACAGAGGGCGGGCGGCAGTCCGGAGCGCGCCGGGGGCCGGGAGCGCACGGCGAGCGTGAGCCCGGACACGGTGACGGAGCGCAGCTTCTCCCCCTCCGCGACCCGCACGGCGGGCAGCCGCGCGGCCGGGTCGGCGCCGGACCCGGCGGCCGGGTCCGCGACGGTGCCCGTGACCGCTCCGGCGGCCGGCTGGGCGACGGCGGTACGGACGCCTGGCGGCTCGGTCGAAGACATGGCGGCAATGTTACGAGACGATCACACCGCGATTCGTGTGTTCGGCGTCACACATCGCATAGCGCCCGGCTTCATCAGCTTCTACGCTCGAAGGAAAGGCCGCATTCACCGGCTGCTGACAGGATTCACCAGTCCGGTGTCGGGCCCGGAAGGGATGAGAACCCACCTTCAGGGAAAGCGGTGCGGTATGGCTGTCGATCCCACCGATCCGGAAACCATCGAGGAGTTCGCGGACTTCGAGGACTTCGAGGGCACGGGCTTCGAGGAGAACGGCACGGGCGGCGCAGCGGCCCGGCGGGAGGCCGGGACGCTTGAGGACGAGGTGCCGGAGGCGGACGCCGTCGAACAGCGCACGGAGGTGACTCCGGAGGGCGACGACCGTCCGGCACATATCGACGCGGACGCCGCGAACGAGGCGGACGCCGTGGAGCAGGCCCGTACGGTCGGCCTGGATGAGGACGACTATCGGTGACCTGCCCCTCTTTGCCCCCGAATAGGGAGTTATCGCGGGTGTCCGATCCGTGAAATTCTGCGTCGGCGACGCGCACGGCCGGGTTACCCAAAAGTACGATGGCGGGCGCGGCGCACAGCGCGCACGGAACGAATTTTGGGAGGCGGCGTGACAGCCATCGAGCAGACAGAGGCGGCGCGCCCGCGGGGCACGCGTCTGCCGCGCCGAGCCCGCAGGAACCAGCTCCTGGGCGCGGCCCAGGAGGTCTTCGTGGCCCAGGGTTACCACGCGGCCGCGATGGACGACATCGCCGAGCGCGCCGGTGTCAGCAAGCCGGTCCTCTACCAGCACTTCCCGGGAAAGCTGGAGCTGTATCTCGCCCTGCTCGACCAGCACTGCGAGGCCCTGCTCCACGGAGTGCGCACCGCGCTGGCGTCGACCAGTGACAACAAACAGCGGGTGGCCGCCACGATGGACGCCTACTTCGCGTACGTGGAGGACGAGGGCGGGGCCTTCCGGCTGGTCTTCGAGTCGGACCTGACCAATGAGCCCGCCGTGCGGGAGCGGGTCGACCGGGTCTCCCTCCAGTGCGCCGAGGCGATCTCCGAGGTGATCGCCGAGGACACGGGGCTGTCCAAGGAGGAGTCGATGCTCCTCGCCGTCGGCCTGGGCGGGGTGTCCCAGGTGGTGGCGCGGTACTGGCTCTCCAGCGGCTCCAGCATCCCCCGGGAGACGGCGGTGCAGCTCCTCACCTCGCTCGCCTGGCGGGGCATCGCCGGGTTCCCGCTGCACGGGGTGGACCAGCCGATCGGGCACGCCGGGCCGGTCTGACGGCTGTGGTGGCGGCGGCTCCGGCACCCGTCGGGGCGTGTTCGCTCCTGGCGTTCCCCCGGGCGGCTTCCTGCGGCTTCGGCCCGGCTAGGGTGTGCGGGTACGGCGCGGCTGACCGCGCGACGCACTGACCGTTCGGAGGGACATAGCCGTGGAGGTCAAGATCGGGGTGCTGCACGCGCCCCGGGAGATCGTTCTTGAGAGCGGACAGTCCGCCGACGAGGTCGAGCAGACCGTCGGAGAGGCGCTGTCCGGCAAGGCGCCGCTGCTCAGCCTGACGGACGACAAGGGCCGCAAGATCCTGGTGCCGGCGGACCGGATCGCCTACGTCGAGATCGGCGAGCCCGCCGTGCGGCGCGTGGGCTTCGGCGCGCAGTAGGCGCGCAGCAGACGCACAGCGGACGCGCGGTCGGCAGCAGCCGGCAGCGGTCGGCCCGCAGCAGAGCGGGACAGCGCGGGAGCGGCGGCGCGGCGGTACGCCCGCGGCGCGCGCGGTGACGCGGAACGGCCGGGGGCCGGACGGATGCGATTCCGTCCGGCCCCCGGCCGTCGTCATGCCAGCCCCCGCCATGCCCTCGCCCTCGCCCCCGTCATGCCCGCCGCCGCCATGCCTGCCGTTCGTCCTGCGGACGCGCCGCCGTCCGGGCCCACGCGCCACCCGTCGGCGGGGGCGGGGCCCCGCCGACGACGCGCCGGTGACCACCGCGCGGGCCGTGCGGGGCCTCTCCGGGGGCGGGGGCGGCGCGCCGGGGTTCACCGGCCGTTCACCGCACGGGGAGGGTTGCTTTCCGTAGCCACCGGGTAGTACGGGCTGTAACGAACTGCCCCCTTACCCGTGTCCGCGAGGTGATCAGCAGTGCTGTTCGCAGTGTTCGGTTCGGTTCTGCTCGGCCTCGCGCTCGCGTGGGCCGCCGACCGGCGGCTGGCCGCCCGCCTCCCGGGGCGCCCCGCGGTCTACGGCACGGGGGCGCTGGGCGCCCTCTTCGGCGCCTGGGTGGCCGGTGCCTCGCTCGGCCCGGGCCATGAGCTGGGGACGCTGCTGGGAGCGACGCTCTTCGGCGGTGTCCTGCTCTCCCTGCTGCTGCGGCCCTCGGCGCACCGGCTGCGCAGGGCGCTCCCCTTCTGAGGCGGACGGCCGAGCGACGACCACCGGCACCATGTCCCCCCGTCCTGTGCGGCGCCCCCGGCTCCGCTTCCGCCCCGCCGCGGCAGCGGCGGATACGGCTTCGCGCCCCGGCCCCGCCGCCGTGCCACCCGCGCCCCCGGTGGCCCCGTGCGGCCGGGGTCCCGGGGGCGGGGCGCCGTCCCCGGAGTCAGGCGGCGAGCCCCAGAGCCGCCATCCGCTGGGTGTGGGCCTTGGTGATCCGGGTGAACATCTCGCCCACGGCGGCGAGGTCGAAGCCGTCCGCCACACCGCCGACCAGCATCGTCGAGAGCGCGTCCCGCTCGGCGACGACACGCTGCGCCTGGGAGAGCGCCTCACCCATCAGCCTGCGCGCCCACAGGGCGAGCCGTCCGCCCACCCGGGGGTCGGCCTCGATCGCGGCGGTCACCTTCTCGACCGCGAAATGGCCGTGGCCCGTGTCGTCGAGCACCGCCATCACCAGGGCGCGCGTGTCGGAGTCCAGCCGGGCCGCGACCTCCCGGTAGAAGTCGCTGGCGATCGAGTCGCCCACGTACGCCTTGACCAGGCCCTCCAGCCAGTCCGACGGGGCGGTCTGACGGTGGAAGTCGTCCAGCGCCTGCGCGAAGGGCTCCATCGCGGCCGTCGGGTCGACGTCGATCGCGGCCAGCCGGTCCCGCAAGCGCTCGAAGTGGTGGAACTCCGCCGTGGCCATCGTGGCCAGCTCCGCCTTGTCACCGAGGGTCGGAGCCAGCTTCGCGTCCTCGGCGAGCCGTTCAAAGGCGGCCAGCTCGCCATAGGCGAGCGCGCCGAGGAGATCCACGACGGCGGCGCGGTACTGGGGCTGCGCGGACGCCGTCGCCCAGTCCTGGGCGGCGATTCCGGTGTGCTCGGTGGTATCGGCAGGCTCTGCGTGATCTGTGTGCTCTGCGTGATCGGTGGGATCAGCGGCGTTGTCAGGCGTCTCCATGGAGCGCACAATAGCCCGCCCGCAGCGGGCCGTAAGGGCCTGGTCAACCCCGTACGGGGCTCTCCCGGCGCGCTCCGCCGTCCTGCATCCCGGGAAATCGCCCAACACACATGCGCGAATCCGGGGTACAGTGGTAATGCGCCTGTCGAGAGGTTTTCTAGGGAAACACGTCTTCTCGGTGGGCGATCGCAGTGTTTGACCGAGGGATTTTTTTCCTTCGACCCCTTGAGGATGCCCGGTCGGTGACACGATCGGCTCCGAACCGACCGCCCTCCGTGCGGACCGTGCGCCCCTCGCGCACGACCGCTGATGAGGGGCCCCCTCAGCGGTACGACGCTTGAGCGACGGCAGAGGTCCCGCGCCATCCGGCCACCCACGGTCGGCCCGCTCCGGGCGCGACAGGACCCCCAGTCGTTCGCCTCGCGCCGCGTCTCACAGAAGAGGCAACACCCTGACTACGCAGCACACCACTTTCCGGGATCTCGGCATCCTCGCGGAAACCGCCGAGGCACTCGAAGCCGTCGGCATTCTGAACCCGTTCCCCATTCAGGAGATGACGCTCCCCGTCGCGCTCTCCGGCACCGATGTCATCGGCCAGGCCAAGACCGGCACCGGCAAGACCCTCGGTTTCGGTCTGCCGCTGCTGGAGCGCGTCACCGTCCCCGCGGACGTCGAGGCGGGCCGGGCCCGGCCCGACCAGCTCTCCGAGGCCCCCCAGGCGCTTGTCGTCGTCCCCACCCGAGAACTGTGCACCCAGGTCACCAACGACCTGCTCACGGCCGGCAAGGTCCGCAATGTGCGGGTTCTCGCGATCTACGGCGGCCGGGCGTACGAGCCCCAGGTGGAGGCCCTGAGGAAGGGCGTCGATGTGATCGTCGGCACCCCGGGCCGACTGCTCGACCTCGCGGGCCAGAAGAAGCTCGACCTCTCGCAGGTGCGCGCGCTGGTCCTGGACGAGGCCGACGAAATGCTCGACCTGGGCTTCCTCCCCGATGTCGAGAAGATCATCCAGCTGCTGCCCGCCAAGCGGCAGACGATGCTCTTCTCGGCGACGATGCCGGGCGCGGTGATCGGTCTCGCCCGCCGCTACATGTCGCAGCCCACGCACATCCGCGCCACCGCGCCGGACGACGAGGGCGCGACCGTCGCCAACATCACCCAGCGGGTCTACCGCGCCCACTCCATGGACAAGCCGGAGATGGTCTCCCGCATTCTCCAGGCCGAGGGCCGGGGACTGGCGATGATCTTCTGCCGGACCAAGCGCACGGCCGCGGACATCGCCGATCAGCTCGCCCGCCGGGGCTTCGCCTCCGGCGCGGTCCACGGCGACCTCGGCCAGGGCGCGCGCGAGCAGGCGCTGCGGGCGTTCCGCAACGGCAAGGTGGACGTGCTGGTCTGCACCGACGTCGCCGCGCGCGGTATCGATGTCGAGGGTGTGACCCACGTCATCAACTACCAGTCGCCCGAGGACGAGAAGACCTATCTCCACCGGGTCGGCCGCACCGGGCGCGCGGGCGCGTCGGGTACCGCGGTCACGCTGGTGGACTGGGACGACATCCCGCGCTGGCAGCTCATCAACAAGGCGCTGGACCTGAAGTTCCCCGATCCGGTCGAGACGTACTCCACCTCGCCGCACCTCTTCGAGGAGCTGGGCATCCCGGCGGGCACCAAGGGTGTGCTGCCGCGTGCCGAGCGGACCCGGGCGGGTCTGGCGGCGGAGGAGCTGGAGGACCTGGGCGAGACCGGGGCACGGGGCCGCAGGTCGCCCTCGGCCCCGGCCCCGGCCCGGGAGGAGCGCCCCGCGCGCACCCGGCCCCCGCGCCAGCGCCGCCGTACCCGTGGGGGCAGCACGGTGGAGTCGACGGGGACGGCGGCCGAGCCGCAGCGTTCCACGGACTCCCCGGTGAGCCCGGACGCCACGGCTCCGCGTACGCCCAGGCGCCGTCGCCGCACCCGTGCGGGCGCGTCGTCGGCGGGCATTCCGGCGGCGGGCGCTCCGGCGCAGGCCGTCGAGAAGCCGCAGGCCGTCGTCGAGGAGCCCACGGCCGTGGCGACGGCCGCCGAGCCGCTGCCGCAGCAGGCTCCCGCCGCCGAGGCCGTGGTGTCGGCGCCGCGCCGCCGCCGCACCCGTGCGGTGAAGGCCGTGGACACGGTGGAGGCGACCGTCGCCCCCGTCGTGCCCGCCCCGGCCCCCGCCGTCGATGACGCGCCGGAGCCCGAGGTCAAGCCGCGCCGTACCCGTACGGTCAAGAAGGCCGCAGTCAAGGCCATGGAGACCGCCGAGAGCACCACGGCCGCCGAGACCGCCGAGGCCGAGACCAAGCCGAGGCGCACCCGGACGACGAAGAAGGCAGCCGAGGCCGTCGAAACGGCCGAAGCCACCGAGACCGCCGTCGCGACGCCCCGCCGTACCCGGACGGTCAAGAAGGCAGCCCAGGCCGTCGAGACGACCGAAGCCACCGAGGCCGCAGTGTCGACGCCGCGCCGCACCCGCACCGCCAAGAAGACGGCGGAGACGGCCGTGGAGACGGCGGAGGGCACGGAGGCCGTGAAGCCGACGACACGCCGCCGTGCCACGAAGGCGACGGCGAGTGCCGAGGCGGCCGTCGACGCCCCCGAGGCCGAGGTCAAGCCGCGCCGTACCCGTACGGTCAAGAAGGCCGCGGTCAAGGCCATGGAGACCGCCGAGGGCACCACGGCCGCCGAGACCGTCGAGGCCGAGACCAAGCCGCGCCGCACCCGGACGACGAAGAAGGCGGCCGAGGCCGTCGAAACGGCCGAAGCCACCGAGGCCAAGCCGCGCCGCACCCGGACCGTCAAGAAGGCAGCCGAGGCCGTCGAGACGACCGAAGCCACCGAGACCGCCGTCGCGACGCCCCGCCGCACCCGCACCGCCAAGAAGACGGCGGAGACGGCCGAGGTCACGGACGGCACCGAGGTCAAGCCGCGGCGCACCCGTGCCACGGCCAAGAAGGCGGCGCCGAAGACGGCCGCCGCTCCGACCGAGGGCTGATCGACAGCGCGTCAGCCCGGTCACCGGCCTGATCACCGGCCCGGTCCCCGCCCAGGGGGCCGGGCCGGTGGCGTATCCGGCGCCCTGGGTGGGGGGCTTCCCGCGCGCCGGGTGCAACCCGTCGGTAACCTCGGGGCATGAGCAGGCCGCCCACCTTTGTGCCCCCCGTATGCGCCGAGTCCCGCACGCTGCGGACCTCCCGGGGGGAGTTCGCCGTCCTGGACGCCCGGCCCAGAGCGGGCGACCACCGGGGGACGGCGCTGCTGCTGCCCGGCTTCACGGGCAGCAAGGAGGACTTCATCGCCATGCTCGCGCCCCTCGCCGCCGCCGGATACCGGGTGGTCGCCGTGGACGGCCGGGGGCAGTACGAGACCGAGGGCCCCGACGACGAGCGGGCCTACGCCCAGGAGGAGCTGGCCCGCGATGTCCTCGCCCAGGCCAGGGCGGTCGGCGGGGACGGCCCGCTGCATCTGCTCGGGCACTCGCTCGGCGGCCAGATCTCCCGGGCCGCCGTCCTGCTGGACCCTTCCCCGTTCCGCACCCTCACCGTGATGTCCTCGGGTCCGGCCCGGATCTCGCCCGCCCAGCGCGAGCGGGTACGGCTGCTGAGCGACGCGCTGGCCGTGATGGGGATGGCCGAGGTGTGGGAGGCGATGCAGGCCCTCGACCCGCCGGAGGAGACGGCCACCGACGGGGAGGATCTGCGGCGGCGCTGGATGCTCACCGACCCCCGTCAGCTCGTCGCCACCGGACGGCAGCTCTCCACGGAGCCGGACCGGGTGGACGCGCTGGCCGCGCTGGACACGCTGCCCAAGCATGTGATCAGCGGGGAACGGGACGACACCTGGCCCGTGGAGCAGTTGGACGAGATGGCGCGGCGGCTCGGCGCACGGCGCACGGTGATCAGCGGGGCCGAGCACTCCCCCAACACCGACCGGCCCGAGGAGACGGCCGCCGCGACGGCCGCCTTCTGGGACGCGCACACCCCGCGGACGGACCCGCCGTCCGGCCGGTGAGCCCCGCGCCCACGGCCCGGACGAAGCGGCGGGACATCGGCGGATGCCCAGCCCGCGCCCGTCGGCGGTGACGGCGGCTCGCGGGAGGCGTCACCACCGGTGGACGGGGTAACGGGCGGCACCGCCCGGGCGGGCCGCCGCGATGCCGACGGCGACCAGCAGCAGCGCCAGGAAGGAGACCGGGGCGGTTCGGTGAGCACCGCGACGACGGCGGTGGCGGCGGCCGGGGAGTGCGGGGTCCTGGCCAGGGCCATCGCGCCGACGGCCGGCCCGCCCGCCACGGCGGCGGTCCACAGCGAGTCGCCCGCCACCGCTCCGGCGAGGAGCCCCACGGTGGCGGAGATCGGTTGCCCGCCGACGACGCCGCGCGGCTGGGCGAGCGGCAGCGCGGGGGCGGCGAGGACGAGGGCCGCGCTCGCGGCGAGCGGCGGTATCAGCGCCGGACGGTCGAGCACGGTCCCCAGGGCGACCATCGCGAGCAGGGCGCCGACGGCCGCGAGTGTCGCGGCGACAATGACGGGAAGCGGCGCCCGCGCCGGGGCCCTGCTCCCCAGGACGGTGGCGACACGGTCCCGGAGGGCCGGACCGGATCTGGGCGTATCGGGACGAGGGGCTGCCCTCCGCGGCGGGCGCCGGGCAGGACGCCGACCCGGGCGGATGGGCTGTCGCGGAGGACGGCGCGTCGGAGAGACCGGGCGGGGCTCGTACGGGCCTGTCCGGCACCGGGCTGTGGCCTCTCCTCCGTCACGGGGCACCCGGACAGGCCGCGCACACTCTGCGGGCACAGTTCCGGCTGTGGCCTCTGCTTCGTCACGGGGCACCCCCGCCGCACGTGGTGCACTCCGGTCTCGCGTGTGGTGCACTCCGGTCTGCGGCAACCGGGTCCGGGTGGCCCGGCACAGCCGCCGCGCCCGCGAGGACGCCCCCGGTCCACCGATGAACCCGGGCCGCTAAGCGTACGTTCACCGTGAGAAGACCCGTGTGTGATCCAGGCACGGAGACACATGGTCGGGGCTGTCCGAAAGCGGGGACAGGGGACTCGGGCCCCGCGGTCCGGGAGAGATCCGGCACCTCACAAAGATGGGCACAGCGTGAGTGGAATCCAATTCGGTGGCGGCCTCGGGAGGGGTCGGACCTCATATGACTGGGGCGATGTGTGACTTACGATCTGTCGATGTATCAGCTGCGCACGTTCCGGGAAGTCGCCCGGCTGGGCAGCTTCACCAAAGCGGCCCGGAGCCTGGGGTACGCGCAGTCGAGTATCAGCGCGCATATCAGGGCACTGGAGGCCCATATCGGTTTCAAGCTGTTACAGCGGATGCCGCACGGCGTACGACTCACCGCGGCGGGCGAGATATTCCAGGATCACGTTCTCCGTATTTTCCATGTGATGGACGAGATGGCGAGCGCGCTGAACCCCACCGGCGAGATGGAGGGCCGGGCGACCGTGGGCGCGTCCGCCCTGCTGCTGGAGACACGGATGGGCCCGCTGGTCCGGGAGTGCCGCCACCGCTACCCCCATGTCCGGGTCTCGCCCCGGCAGCTCACGATCGCCGGCACGGCCGACGCGGTGCGCACGGGGGCCGTGGACATGGCCCTGATCCACGGCGACAACGGCTTCGACGAGCCCCTGCCGATCGGAGTCATGATCAAGGATCTGCCGCCGCTGGAGGTGGTCCCCGTGGGCCGGGCCGCCCTCGCCCGCGGCGGGGAACCGGGTGCCGTCCCGGCCGCCGCGCGAGTGCTGGTCGTGGACCCCGACTGCGTCTCCCACCAGGTGCTCGCCACCAGCCTGCGGGAGGTCCACGGCATCGACGCGCCGATGGTCGAGGCCGGTTCGGTGGGCGGCGCGCGGGAGCTGGCCCGCAGCGGCTACGGCATCGCCATGCTGCCCGCCGAGGCCGTGTGCCGGGGCGAGGAGTGCCATGGGCTGGCCGTCGTCCCGGGGCTGCCCCGGGTGCGGCTGGGGGTGCGCGCGCTCTGGGCCGACCGGGCGATGTCCGCGGTGGCCGCGGTGTGCGGTGTCGCCGAGCGGATCGGCCGGGAGCACCAGGCCGTGGAGTTCGCCTGACGCACCCCCTTCCGGCCCGGCGGGACCACCGGGCCGCGCCTTTCGAGACCCGCGCCGAACCCCACGGCGGCGGGGAGCCGTTCCAGGGAGCGGACCCTGTCGACGGCATCCCCAGAAGTCGGCACCCACCCGGAGATCCGGGTGGCAGCACGAGCGGAAAGGGCCTTGGGGTGATTTCGCTGAAGTCCCGCTGGCGCAGTGCCACCACGGTGAATCACACCGGGCGGGGAGCCGGAAGAGTGCTCCTGTTCCGGCACCCCGCCTTTTCTCCTTTCCGGCCGTCGACCCCACCGATACCGCTCATCGACGAAAGAAAAGGAACCCTGGCCACGGCCCCGGTAACACGGCGGGCTCCGCACCGAGGAGAGAGGGGGAGATCGATGGCGGAAGACGTCCTTTGCATCGCGCACGCATGTCGCAACGAGCACTGCGTCCTGTGGGGCCCCGGTGGGACCTCGGAATCGGCCGGACTCCTCCTGCGCTTTCCGCCCGGCGCCCACGGGGACTTCCCTGAACACCTCGGCCATGAGCTGATGCTGGTGCGCGACGGAGTGCCGGACCACAGCGACGGCATGTCCTACGGCAAGGGCGATCCCGTCGTCGAGGGGCCGGGGACCCGGCATCAGATATCGGGCAAGGTGCGCCGGGCCGGACTGCGCGACCGGGGTGCGCGGGCGGGGGCCGCCGTCCACCGGATCGAGAACGCAGGGGACACAGGAGACACCGAGAACGCAGGGAACGCAGGAGACACAGGAGACGCAGGGGAACCGGCGGCGGAGTGACGGCCCCGGCGGGCCCGGCGGTGGCGTCCGGGCGCCCGGCCTGGGGCTGGAGGTGCTGTCGGCTAGTACTGGGCCTGAAGGTGCTGCCAGAAGCCGTCCCGCAGCGCCCTGCGCAGCACCGCGTGCCCGCGCAGGGAGCGCTGGAGCACCCGTTCCGCCTCGATGAGCAGATCCTGGTCCACCGGGCCGGGGAGGTAGGGGTGGCCGGGCAGCAGCTCGGCCATCGTGTCCCGGCCCCGTTCCGCCAGCCAGGTGGCCGCGATCTGGGCGCCCACGAAGCGCACCTCGTCCCGGGAGGGCGGCGGCGCCCCCTCGTTCTCGAAGGTCGTGACCGCCCGGCGGGTGATGTAGGGGCGGCAGAAGTCCAGGTCGAAGGTGCGCTGGCTGTCGACCTCCCAGAGCAGGGGCTCGGCCTGGTTGCTCCCGTCCGCCGCCTCGATGCCCCACAGATGCACCCGGGCCCCGTACCCCTGGGCGGCCTCCACCGCCGAGACGAGGTCCTCGTCGCCGCCCACCAGCGCGGCGTCGCTGATCGCGCGGTGCCGGGCCAGGGACTCCAGATCGCTGCGGATCAGCGAGTCCACGCCCTTCTGCTGGTTGTTGGCGTTGAGGTTGCCGAGCCGTACCTTCACATCCGGCAGTTCGGCGATGGACTGCTGCTCGGGGGTGTGGATACGCCGGCGGGCCCCGTCGTACCAGTAGACGCGCAGCAGCCTGCTGTCCGCGAAGATCGTGCGGGCCTTGTCGATGAACGCCTCGATCATCCCCTCGGCGTCCAGGTCGAACGCGCGCCGGTCCTCGGTCCCCGCCACGAGCAGCCCCGCCGCCGCGTAGACATAGCCCGCGTCGACGAAGATCGCATGGGTCGACGGCGTCTTGGCGACCTCGGCGAGCATGCGTTGCAGCAGCTCATTGGTCTGCTCGACCCGGGAGCCGAGGTCCCCGAGGGCTGTGGCGATCTGTGAGTCCTTCATACGGGGCTCATTCTCCGGCATACCGGCCCCATGCACCGGCCGATGACCGATACCCATCAGTAACCCCTGGGTGACCCGCCAGTCATTAGACAAGGAAAGATTTTCCTTAGTGTAGGGAATGTTTCCCGTCGGTGATCGTGTTGAATCCAGGGACACCAGTACTCCAGGGGGCCGCTCCCCCACCGGAGGATCAGACGAAGGGAGAAGCAGTGCGCTTCGAGATCATGCGCCTGGACGACGTCGACGGGACCGCCGTGGACAGTACCGTCGTGGACGCCGCCTCCGTCAACCGGATCGTGCAGCAGGCCGCCGCCACCGGCCAGCGCGTGTATATCCGCCCGGTCGAGCCCACGGCCCTGTAGGTCGGCCCGCGTGCCGGGCGGCGACCCCGCCGGTACGCCACAGCACACGACGGCGCCCCCGTACGGAACCTCCCGTACGGGGGCGCTGCCGTCCCGCCGCGAAGCCGTCGCGGACCCGCCCGGACGGTCCCGGAGTTCCCGGACGGGCAGCGGCAGGGGCGGGGCCGGGTCAGGCGCCCTGGACCACCTGGGTCACCCCGTTGATGATCTGCTGCACGGCGATGGCCGAGAGCATCATTCCGGCCAGCCGGGTCACCAGCACCACCCCGCCGTCCTTGATCACCCGGATGATGCCGAGCGAATAGCGCATGGCCAGCCAGAGCACCGCGTGGATGGCCGCGATCGCCGCCCAGACAGAGATCTGCTCGGCGGCCCCGTCCGCGTTCTGCACCGCGAGGATCACCGAGACGATCGCGCCGGGACCGGCCAGCAGCGGCATGCCCAGCGGCACGAGCGCCACATTGACGTCCTTGGTCTGCTTGGGTTCGTCGGTCTTACCGGTCAGCAGATCGAGCGCGATCAGCAGCAGCAACAGCCCGCCCGCGATCATCAGCGCGGGCACGGAGACATGCAGATAGTCCAGGATCTGCTGGCCGACCAGGCCGAAGACGGTGATCACACCGAAGGCGACGGCGACGGCCTGCCAGGCCATCCGCCGCTGCACCTTGGCGGGACGCCCGGAGGTCAGCGCGAGGAAGATCGGGGTGACCCCGGGCGGGTCCATGATCACGAAAAGGGTCAGGAAGAGCGAGCCGAAGACGGCGGCGTCGAACACAGTGTGGCCTTGCGACAGAGTGGTACGGAAGGGGAGGGCAGGGGCGTGCCGGAGCGCCATGGGCGCGCGGGCACAAAGGAGACAGACAGGGCACGGAGAGATGCGCGGTACGCGGGTACCTGCGCCCGGGCGGCGGGAGAACGCGGTGCACCCACCCGACCGGGGACACGCCCACCCGTCCGGGGAGCGGACGCGGCGGTGCGGGGCGGATCGCCGCGGCTTACGCGGGGAGTCCCCCGGCGCCGGGCACGGGGAACGCCCCCGTCGCCCGGCGGGTGATCTCGCCGTAGATCTCCGGGTCCGTGGTGTACGCGCCGAGCGCGATGTCCTTGCGGCTGCCGTGGTAGTCGCTGGACCCGAAGGTCAGCAGGGAGAGACCGGAGGCGAGGTCACGCAACCGCGCACGGGTTTCGGCGTCGTGGTCCATGTGGTCGACCTCGATGCCGTCGAGCCCGGCGGCGGCCAGCTCGGCGATGGTCGAGTCGGAGACGGAACGTCCCCGCTTCGCCGCGCCGGGGTGCGCCAGGACGGCGACACCTCCCGCGGCCTTGACCAGGCGGACGGCGGCGAAGGGGTCGAGTTCGTGTTTGACGACATGGGCCCGGCCGCCGTCGGCGATCCACTCCTGGGTGAAGGCGTCCGAGACGGTGGGGACCACACCCAGCTCCACCAGCGCGCTGGCGAGGTGCGGACGGCCCACCGAGCCGTCCCCGGCGATCTCGGCGACCCGCTCCCAGGTGATCGGGACGCCCAGCTCCCGCAGCTTGGCGACCATGGCCCGGGCACGCGGCACCCGGTCGTCCCGCAGCAGCTCGCGCTCGCGCAGCAGCTCGGGCTCGGCCGGGTCGAAGAGGTACGCCAGCAGATGCATGCTCATGCCGTCGAGGGCGCAGGACAACTCGGCGCCGGTGACCAGGGTCAGCCCCTCGGGGAGCGCGGCGATCGCCTCGGCGTGGCCCCGGGTGGTGTCGTGGTCGGTGAGCGCGACGACGTCCAGACCCGCGGCGGCGGCGTTGCGCACCAGCTCGGCGGGGGTGTCCGTACCGTCCGACGCCGTGGAGTGGGTGTGCAGGTCGATACGCACGGCTCAGCTCCAGCGGGTGGGGCGGACAGGGGTCGGTCCAGTGTATCGGGCACCTGTACGGCACCCGGCCGTCCAAGAGCGTGATGTCCCTCCCACACCGCGACGCCCCTCCCACACCGTGGGCCTCACCGGCCCCGGGGCACCGGAGGGGGCGGGGTCTACGCGATCAGCCGGGGGGAGAGCGCCCCGCAGGGCACCAGCTCGACCTCGGTGCCCGCGTCGTGGAGGTCGGTGAGGACCAGTTCGTCGTACATCAGCAGCCCGGACCGCTCCGGCCAGACGATCGCCCAGAGCCAGATCCCCCGGGCCTCGCCCGCGAAGACGGCCCGGTCGCCGGGGGCGGACCGGACATGCCACAGCGGGGTGGGGCGGCCCGCGGCGAGCACCTTGACCTGCGGCGGCTCGGAGACATCGAGGTGCGGACCCGGGTCGGGGCCGTCGATCCCCGCGAAGCGGGCGCCGAGGCCGACCCCCAACTCCTCGGCGACCAGCAGCAGTTCCCCCATGCCGCCGAGCGGCCCGGGGCCGGAGCAGGCGACGGCGGTGGCCCGGCCGCCGCTGCGGTCGTCGCCCGCGTACGCGACGCCGGTGAAGAGCCAGCCGACCGGCAGCGGCCAGGGCATCCAGACGGGCACCACGGCCCGGTGCACGACGACACCGAGGGCCTCGACACTGGGCGGGATCACCGGCTGGAGCGGGTGCACGGCGCCGTGCACATCACACTGCCAGGAGTCGGCGAAGAGACCGGGCGCCCTGACCCGGCCACCGCACTTCGGGCAACTGGGTTCGCCCCTCATAGCGCTCCACGGTCCTACCCCGCACGCGCCGCGTCAAGGACGATCACCCTTCCGGCGGGTGCGCCCACCCTCCGCGAGCGTCGAGTTCCGGCCAGTCACCGGGGGTTCACGCCAGGCGCACGGAGCCGCGTCCGGGGTCCCGCAGATCGGTTCCCTCCGCGAGCCAGCGCTCCTGGAGCCGCTGGGCACCGTGCACCCGTTTCCACGCGGCCTCGTTGGGCGTCATCGGCAGCAACGGCAGAAAGCGCACCGGGTCCCGGGGGGCGTCCAGCTCCAGATCCGGCACCAGGCCGCCCGGTTCGGCGACGAGGACCGCGGTGAAGGGGGCACCGGGCCAGAGCGGGCCCCCCACGTCCAGGGCGGCGCCGGGGGCCACCACCACGCCTTCGACCTGGGGGGAGGCCGCCAGTACCGCCAGTGTCCGCAGCACCTTGCCGGTGTCGGCGAGCCCCGCCCGTACCGACAGGACGAGTTCGGCACGCGGGCCCCTGAGGGGGTCGGCGTGCGGGGCCGTGGGGTCGGTCATGGGGTGGGCGGACATCCCGAGCGTGGCGTAGCGCACCAGGCCCGCGCCCCTGCCCGCGCCCGCCCCGGTGCCGTGGGCCGCGCCGGGGCCGCCGGGCGCTTCGGAGCCGCCGGGGCCGCCGGCGCCGTCGGGACCGTCAGGCACCTCGGGGCCGCCAACGCTGCCGGGGCCGTCGGGCGCAAAGAACCGGAGCACCTCGATCCGGTCCGTTCCCAGAAAGGTCACCGAAGCCCGCGCGTCGGGCTCCCCGAGCGCCGTACGGAGCCGGGACTCGACCAGAGCAAGAACTTCTCCCATCCGGCGAGCATAAAGCGCGGAGAGAATGGGCAAACCCCGGGATTGACCCTCAGTCGGCTGATAGTCTTGGCCGCTGGCCGGGGTGGCGTGCTGATGCACGCGGGGACGGCACGCGACAGCGTCGCTCCTCCTCCCCGGCGTCTCGTCTCTCCCCTACGGGGGACCGGCCGGAGGAGGTGGGGTCCACGGTGGATCGAAGTCGACCGTGCAGTACCAGCCGCTCTTCCGTACGGCACCATCTCCGGGCGTACTGAGCCCTCTCTCCATCCGGGTTCCGGCGTTCCGCACGGCCCGCGTCCCAGGGAACTCCCGGGGCGTCGGCCTTCCGGCGCCTTCCTGTCCGACGGAAATGCACACCACGGAAGAGCACCCCCCTTTCACTGCTTTCTTCCTGTTTCTCCTGCTTTCTGCCTGTCTGTAGCGAACGCCGTCACCGCGTCCTCGCGGTGCCGCCCGCTTTGCGGACGTAGTCCCCGCGGTGCCGCCCGCTGATGCGGACGCAGCGCTCACGTCCCCATTCCGGGCTGCGCCACGCCCCGCCGACGGCCCCTTTCGTGAAGGAGCCAGCCATGTCGATGATCCGTGATCTGCGCGCAGCCGTCCGTCCCTCGCTGCGCAAGACCAGCGCCGTCTACAGCTCGTACGACACCACCCGGGACCCCTCCGCCTCCAGCGCCGTCGTCGACTGCGCCGTCTACCGCGACGGCCGGCGGCTGGAGGGCGAGTCCTGCCAGACCCCCCGCGAGGCCATGCTGCGGGTGCGCGAGGGCGGCGGCTTCGCCTGGATCGGGCTGCACGAGCCCACCGAGGAGGAATTCGCCGGGATCGCGGCCGAGTTCGGGCTGCACCCGCTCGCCGTGGAGGACGCCGTCCACGCCCATCAGCGGCCCAAGCTGGAGCGGTACGACAACACCCTCTTCACCGTCTTCAAGACGATCCACTACGTCGACCACGACGAGCTGACGGCGACGAGCGAGGTCGTCGAGACCGGCGAGGTGATGTGCTTCACCGGCCGGGACTTCGTGATCACCGTGCGGCACGGCGGCAAGGGCTCGCTGCGCCAGCTCCGGCGGGGTCTCCAGGAGGACGCCGAGCTGCTGGCGAAGGGCCCCTCGGCGGTGCTGCACGCGCTCGCCGACCATGTCGTGGACGGCTACATCGCCGTCGCCGCCGCCGTGCAGGACGACATCGACGAGGTCGAGATCGATGTCTTCTCCGCCCCCGCCAAGGGCAAGAAGCGCGGCAGCGACCCGGGGCGGATCTACCAGCTCAAGCGGGAGGTGCTGGAGTTCAAGCGGGCCGTGTCCCCGCTGCTGCGGCCGATGCAGCTGCTGAGCGAGCGGCCCATGCGGCTGATCGACCCGGACATCCAGAAGTACTTCCGCGATGTCGCCGACCATCTCGCCCGGGTGCAGGAGGAGGTCATCGGCTTCGACGAGCTGCTGAACTCGATCCTCCAGGCCAACCTCGCCCAGGCGCAGGTCGCGCAGAACGAGGACATGCGCAAGATCACCTCCTGGGCGGCGATCATCGCGGTGCCCACGGCGGTCTGCGGTGTGTACGGCATGAACTTCGACCACATGCCGGAGCTGCGCTGGCAGTACGGCTATCCCATGGTGCTCGTCTCCATCGCCGTCATCTGTTTCACCATTCACCGCACCCTGAAGCGGAACGGCTGGCTCTAGCGGAACGGCCGACTCTGGCGGAACGATCCGGGCCGGGCCCACCAGGCCGGTGCGGTCTGCTGCCGGACAGGCCGGTGCGGCACGGCGGAACAGGTCGGTGCGGTCCCGCCGAACGGTCGGTGCGGTCCCGCGGAACGGGCCGGTGCGGCACGGGTCGATAGGCTGCGGGCATGACAGCGAACCCCTCCGGCCGCCGTTCCGTGTCCCCGGGCCCCTCGGGCCCCTCCGGCCCGTCCGGCCCCGGGGGCGGGCACCCCTTCCTCGGCCCCGCGCTGGTCGAGGAGGCCACCAGGAAGTCGGGGCTGATCTGGGTCCGGGGGCAGGGCCCCGAGCGGGCGCTGTGGCATGTGTGGCACGACGGCGCCGCCTATGTGGTCGGGGACGGCGCGGGCGAGCAGCCGCTGCCCGGCCTGACGTCCGGCGAAACCGCCGAGATCACCGTCCGCAGCAAGGACAAGGGCGGCCGACTGGTCGCCTGGACGGCCTCCGTGGACGAGCTGGAGCCCCGTTCCGCCGCGTGGGAGGCGGTCGTCCCGGAGCTGAAGGGCAAACGGCTGAACGCGGTGGCCGCCGAGGAGATGCCGGAGCGCTGGGCGCGCGACTGCCGGGTGCTGCGGCTGGCGCCGCTCACCTCCACCACCGAACTGCCGGACGGCTCACTGGCGGCGCCGCCGCTGCCCAGCGCCGCGACCACCCGCCGCCCGGTCCCGGCGGCCCTGCCCCGGCTGCTGTTCTCCCGCCGCTCCGGCCGGGCCAAGCGGTCCCGCGACACCGCCTGACAGCACCCGGCCCCGCCCGGGGGCCGGGCGGTCAGCGGTCATCAGCCGCTGGTCTTCGGGAGCTGCCCGCCGTAGTCCACCGTCTCCCCCTTCGCGGGCGGCTCCAGCGCGAAGTCCACGTCCCACTCGGCCAGCGTGAGCACGCCCTTGCCGCCCGCCCGCGCGAACTGCACCGGGTACGGGGCGCCGTCCAGCGCCACATCGAGGACGCCCCCGGCGCCGTCCGCCGCCTGGACCTTGATCGTCCGCACCCCGCCCACCCGGGTGCGCTCCCCCTTGCTCAGCTCGCCCTCCATGCCGAGCAGCCCGTCGATCAGCTCGTCCATCTCGGTGAAGCCGCGGAATTCCTGGTACGCCGGATCGCCCTGAGGCACCTTCACATACTTGCCGCCGAGCTTTCCGGCCGCCGCCTGGTCCGCCGCCGTGCCCGGCCGTCCGGACCGGTCGCGGGGCTTGTCGCCGTCCTCGTGCACCCAGAAGGAGGCGTCCGCCTTGACATAGAGCTGGTCGTCGACGCGCAGCAGCTCGAAGGTGTTCTCCCTGGAGGTGACCGAACCGGCGCCGCCACCCTCCTTGAGCTGCATGTTCAGCCGAAATGTGCCGCCCTTGCTGACGAGGGTCCCCGACACCCGTACGGCCTTGGCGGCGTCCGCCGCCACCCGCGCCTTGGTCTCGATCTCCCGGGGTGTCAGCTTGCCGACCCCGTTCGTCCCCTTGTCCGGGTCGGGCTTCTTCTCCTCCGTGCACGCGGTGGCGGACAGGGCGAGCCCCGCGCACAGCACCGCCGAGAGCACGGCCCGGCGAACCCGGGGGACCGAAGGGAGGGGAGTCACCGGCGCACTGCCTCTCATCTGCTTGTCTGCTGCGTCTTCCGCTCGTTCCGCTCAGCGCGGGAGCGCAGTGGGCAGCGTACCGGTGCCGGATGCCCGCCCCGGCGGCCCGTCGCCCGGACACCGGACGGCCATGACATGGCCACCCTGCCCCCACCGGAGGACCACCGGAGGATCACGGGAGACAGGGGCGGCAGAGAACGCCCCCGGACCGCGCGGACTACAGAGGCAACCGCAGGGACAATCGCAGAGACAGCGGGCCGTAACAGGACGGGCTAGCCTGAAGCCGTCATAGCTCTTCATAGACGTTGATGAACGCTGATGAGCGCTGATGAACGTCGATGAATGTTCATGGGCGGCATCGGCGCCCTGGGCGTTACGGAGCGCCCTGAGGCGTCATGGCTCCGGCGGAGCCGCCGGGCCCGGGTCGGAGCGGAGGTGCGGAGCATGGTCGCGAGCGGCCCCCGGATCTTTGTCTCGCACCTCGCCGGGGTGCCCGTCTTCGACCCCAACGGGGACCAGGTCGGCCGGGTCCGCGACCTGGTCGCGATGTTGCGCGTCGGCCGCCGTCCGCCCCGGCTGCTGGGCCTGGTGGTGGAGATGCTCAACCGCCGCCGGATCTTCCTGCCGATGACCCGGGTCACCGGTATCGAGTCCGGCCAGGTCATCACCACCGGGGTGCTGAACGTCCGCCGCTTCGAGCAGCGCCCCACCGAGCGGCTGGTCATCGGGGAGCTGCTGGACCGGCGGGTCGAGCTGGTCGACAGCGGCGAGGAGGCCACCGTCCTCGATGTGTCCGTCCAGCGGCTGCCCGCCCGCCGCGACTGGGAGATCGACCGGGTCTTCGTCCGCCGGGGCCGGGGCGGGGCGCTGCGCCGCCGGGGCGAGACCCTGACCGTGGAGTGGTCGGCGGTCACCGGCTTCTCCCTGGAGGAGGAGGCGCAGGGGGCGGAGAGCCTGGTCGCGACCTTCGAACGGATGCGCCCGGCCGACCTCGCCAACGCCCTGCACCATCTGTCGCCCAAACGGCGCGCCGAGGTCGCCGACGCCCTCGACGACGACCGGCTCGCCGACGTCCTGGAGGAGCTGCCCGAGGACGACCAGGTGGAGATCCTGGGCAAGCTCCAGGAGGAGCGCGCCGCCGACGTCCTGGAGGCCATGGACCCGGACGACGCCGCCGACCTCCTCTCCGAGCTGCCGGAGGCCGACAAGGAACGGCTGCTCGCCCTGATGCGGCCGGACGACGCCGCCGATGTGCGGCGGCTGCTGTCGTACGAGGAACGCACCGCGGGCGGGCTGATGACCACCGAGCCCATCGTGCTGCGGGCCGACGCCACGGTGGCCGACGCCCTCGCCCGGGTGCGCCGCCAGGACCTGTCCCCCGCGCTCGCCGCGCAGGTGTATGTGTGCAGGCCGCCGGACGAGACACCGACCGGCAAGTACCTGGGCACCGTGCACTTCCAGCGGCTGCTGCGCGATCCCCCGTTCACGCTGGTCGGCTCGATGGTGGACAGCGATCTGCCGCCGCTCCCGCCGAACACCCCGCTCCGGGCCGTGACCAGCTATCTCGCCGCGTACAACATGGTCGCGGCGCCGGTCGTGGACGAGAGCGGCTCCCTGCTGGGGGCGGTGACGGTGGACGACGTCCTGGACCATCTGCTGCCGGAGGACTGGCGGGAGACGGAGTTCGCCGAGCCCGCGCGCTCCGACGGGGGGACCGGACCCGCGCGGGCGCCCGGCACGGGCGGGGAGTCCTGGCATGGCTAGCGGCGGCGAGCGCAGACCCCCGGGGCCCGCGGGGCCGGGCGGCGGCCCCGGTGAGCCGCGGGAGCCCATGCCCGCGGGCGCCAGCGCGGTGAACCGGCCCCGGACCCGGCTCGATGTGCCGCGCGCCCCCCGCCGCACCCTGCTGCCGGAGTACGACCCCGAGTCGATCGGGCGTCTCTCCGAGCGGATCGCCCGCTTCCTGGGCACCTGGCGGTTCATCCTCTGGATGACGCTGATCATCATCGTCTGGGTGCTCTGGAACGTGTTCGCCCCGGCCCTGGTCCGCTTCGACGAGTACCCGTTCATCTTTCTGACCCTGGCCCTCTCCCTCCAGGCGTCCTACGCGGCCCCGCTGATCCTGCTGGCCCAGAACCGGCAGGACGACCGGGACCGGGTCACCCGGGAGCAGGAGCGCAAGCAGAACGAGCGCTCGATCGCGGACACCGAGTATCTGACCCGGGAGATCGCCGGGCTGCGGATGGGCCTCGGCGAGGTCGCCACCCGGGACTGGATCCGTTCGGAACTCCAGGACCTGGCCAGAGAGATGGAGGAGCGGCGCGGGGACGGGCCGGGGGAGGGCGACGCGGGACGGCCGGAGGACTGACGCGGGAGAGCGCGGGGACGGCCGGGGAGTGACGAAGTCGACCGCCGACGGGCCTTTCCGCCGCCGGGAGGGGGCGCCGTACCATCGTCGGTATGGCTACGGAAGACGCGGTGCTCGAAGCGCTGTCGACGGTGAACGACCCCGAGATCAACCGACCGATCACCGAACTCGGCATGGTCAAATCGGTGGAGGTCGGAGCGGACGGCACGGTCGCCGTCACGGTGTACCTCACCGTCGCCGGGTGCCCGATGCGCGAGACGATCACGAAGAACGTCACGGACGCGGTCTCCCGCCTCGACGGGGTCGGCCGGGTCGACGTCACGCTGGACGTGATGGGCGACGAGCAGCGCAAGGAGCTGGCGGCGGCGCTGCGCGGCACCACGGCCGAGCGGGAGGTGCCGTTCGCCCAGCCCGGCTCGCTGACCCGCGTCTACGCGGTGGCCTCCGGCAAGGGCGGGGTCGGCAAGTCCTCGGTGACGGTGAACCTGGCGGCGGCGATGGCGGCCGACGGGCTGAAGGTCGGTGTCGTGGACGCCGACATCTACGGCCACTCGGTCCCCCGGATGCTGGGCGCGGACGGCCGTCCCACCCAGGTCGAGAACATGATCATGCCGCCGTCGGCGAACGGTGTGAAGGTCATCTCCATCGGCATGTTCACCCCGGGCAACGCGCCGGTGGTGTGGCGGGGCCCGATGCTGCACCGCGCGCTCCAGCAGTTCCTCGCGGATGTGTACTGGGGCGACCTGGACGTCCTCCTCCTCGATCTGCCGCCGGGCACCGGTGATATCGCGATCTCCGTCGCCCAGCTCGTGCCGAACGCGGAGATCCTGGTCGTGACCACGCCCCAGCAGGCGGCGGCGGAGGTCGCGGAGCGCGCCGGTTCGATCGCCGTGCAGACCCATCAGAAGATCGTCGGCGTGGTCGAGAACATGGCGGGGCTGCCCTGTCCCCACTGCGACGAGATGGTCGACGTCTTCGGCACCGGCGGCGGCCAGCGGGTCGCCGAGGGCCTCAGCCGGACCACGGGGACGACCGTGCCGGTGCTCGGCTCGATCCCGATCGACGTCCGGCTGCGCGAGGGCGGCGACGCCGGGACGCCGGTGGTGCTCAGCGACCCCGAGTCCCCGGCGGGCGCGGCGCTGCGGTCGATCGCGGGCAAGCTGGGCGGGCGGCAGCGCGGTCTCTCCGGGATGAGCCTGGGGATCACCCCGCGGAACAAGTTCTGAGCCACCGGGGCACCCCCTGGGGCCGTGTCGTGCGGGACCGGCCCCAAAGGCCCGTCCCCGCACGACGCCTCGCCCCCTGCCGCCGGGCGCCGGGCCGTACGGGGCGTGGCCGTGGCCCGGCGGTCAGCCGTACGGGGTGAGGTCGGGCAGCCGCGCGAAGCCCAGGCCGTAGGGGCTCATGCCCCGCCCGTACGCCCCGATGAACGTACCGTCGCCGTCCTGGTCACCGGGTCCGGCGATGATCCAGCCGAACTCCGACTCACGGAAGCGGAACACGCTGGCCCGGCCGTCGACCGGCAGGGAGAGCGTGGACCACTCCGGTCCCTCCAGATCGTGGGCGAGGGTGAAGGCGGTCTCCGTCTGCTGCTCCAGCCAGTCGTCGCGCAGGGAGTGATCGAGCTGCGGGGGCCAGGTGTGGGCGAGCAGCCCGGACCCGGCCAGCCAGGCGGCGGAGGAGACGGTGGTCGCGTCGAGGACGCCCGTACCGTCGCCGCTGCGGAGGTCGGGGCCCGCGGCCACGGTGACGACGACCGTGAACCGTTCCTTCGCGGTCTCCTCGGCGGGACGGGCCGCGGACCGTATCGACGGCTCGTCCCCGTGGCCCGTGGAGCCGTGCCGGACCACCCCGTCGGCCGTGGTGACGGCCCGCATCAGCCAGCGGGGGCCGGTGAACGCCTCGTCCAGGCCGTACCAGGCGAAGGAGGCCCGGGTGTACACGTCGAGCGCGGGGCGGGGCGGGAGTGCTGTCGCACCGGACCCGGGGGCAGGGGCTTCGGCATCGCCGGGCGAATCCTGCTCGGCTGTGGGGCTCGTCGTCTCCATCTGCCCGGCCGTCTCCTCTGTGTCCGAGGTCGAGACGCGGACCCGCCCCCCTCGGGCGTCCTCGCGTCCTGACAGATGGAGAGAATAACCACCCACTTGGCTCTTGCGGGGACTGACCGCCGCCGGATGGCCTGCATCACCGGCGCGTCCGGGTCGGGAGTGGCCACGGCTGAATACCGGGCGGCATCAGGGGGAAGGGGCCCCGCGGCTCAGGTGGCGTCGGCGTCGTACGGCGGGCGCTCGTCCTTGTCGAGACGGTCACGCTTCTTGAGGAGGTCGGGGGTGCCGGAGCCGTTGACGGCGGCGGGCACCGTCCCGGAGGAATCGCCCCTGCCGTTGACCGAGTCGGCGACCTCGTTCATCTCCTTGCGCAGATCGAAGCTGCTGCCCAGCTCGCGCAGCTCCCTCAGCTCGTCGTTCTCGCTCATCTGCTTGCGCAGATAGGTCTTGGGGTTGAGGTCCTCGAACTCGAAGTCCTTGAACTCGGGGCCCAGCTCGCTTCGGATGTCGTGCTTGGCGTTGTCCGAGAACTCCCGGACCTTGCGGATGAAGCGGGCCGTGTCCTGGATGACCTTCGGCAGCTTGTCGGGGCCGAAGACGAGCACGGCGAGCACCACGAGGGCCACCAGTTCCAGTGCGCCTATGTCGTTGAACACCCTGTCGCTCCTCGTGTCCTCGGTGGCCCGCGACATCGGTCGGTCCGGGGCCCGATCCACGGTACCCGCCGAATCTCGCGCACGTCACGTGCCCGGGGCCGTGATCGGCGATCAGCCGCCGCCGTCGCGGCGGGGAGGCACACGGGGTGCAACGGGGCCCTGCGGAAGGGCGGACCGGAGGCGTACGGAAGGCGACGGGCCGGGGCGGGCCGGGCTCTTCGGGGACGGCCCGCGGCGGGGGCGGGCCGTCCCGGGGCGGGTCAGTCGTCGCCCGAGGTCCCCAGGGTCACGGTCACCGTCCGCTCCTTGCCCTCGCGCACCAGGGTCAGTTTCAGCCGGTCCCCCGGGCGATGGGCCCGGATCTTGACGATCAGCTCCTCGCCGCTGTGCACCCGGCGGCCGTCGACCGCGGTGATCACATCGCCCGGTCGGACCCCCGCCTTGGCGCTGGGGCCGCCCGGGACGACCGAGGGCGTGCCGTCCTTGCTCTTCCCGCCGACGCGGGCGCCGTCGCCGGTGTACTTCATGTCGAGGCTGACACCGATGACCGGGTGGGTGGCCCGGCCGGTGTTGATCAGCTCCTCGGCGACCCGTTTGCCCTGGTTGATGGGGATGGCGAAACCCAGGCCGATGGAGCCGGACTGGCCCTCGGTGCCCGGGCCGGTGTCGGCCGCCCGGATCGCGCTGTTGATCCCGATGACCCGGGCGGTGGTGTCCACCAGCGGGCCGCCGGAGTTGCCCGGGTTTATCGGGGCGTCGGTCTGGAGGGCGTCGACATAGCTGACATCGCTGCCGTCCCCCTTGTCGCCGCCGGCCGTGATGGGCCGGTCCTTGGCGCTGATGATTCCGGAGGTGACGGTGTTCTGGAGGTCGAACGGGGCACCGATGGCGACGACCGGATCGCCGACCCGGACGTTGTCGGAGTTGCCGAGCGGCAGCGGGGTGAGCCCGGAGACCCCGGTGACCTTGACGACGGCGAGGTCGTAGCCGCTGTCCTTGCCGACGAGGGAGGCCCGGACGGTCTCGCCGCCGCTGAAGGTGACCCGGATCGAGCCGCCGTCGCCCGCCGGGTCGACGACATGGTTGTTGGTGAGGATGTGCCCCTGGCCGTCGAGCACGAACCCGGTGCCGGTGCCCTGCTCGCCGCCGCCGTTGACATGGAGGGTGACCACGCCGGGCACCGCCTTGGCGGCGATCCCGGCGACGCTGTCGGGGGCCCGGTCGCGGTTCTCGCGGGGCGCCTGCTCCAGCTCCACGCGGTTGATCCCGCCG
The DNA here is from genome assembly GCF_005519465.1 of Streptomyces clavuligerus. Taxonomy (NCBI): domain Bacteria; kingdom Bacillati; phylum Actinomycetota; class Actinomycetes; order Kitasatosporales; family Streptomycetaceae; genus Streptomyces; species Streptomyces clavuligerus. The sequence continues at coordinate 2,111,958 of NZ_CP027858.1, forward strand.
TTGCGCTCGATGTACGCGCCGATGCCGCCACCGACCCCGCCCGCGACCAGCGCCAGCAGCACGGCCCCGGCGACCAGCGGGCCGAACCGGCCGCGCCGCCGGGGCGGCTCGCCGACCTGGCTGAGCGGCACCCCGAGCACCTGGCTGCCGGGGGTGGCCCAGGGGTCGTACTGGAGCCACTGCCCGGCGGGCGGCTGCGCGGAGTCCTGGGGGTACGCCGGGGGATGCCCGTACACCGCCCCCGGCTGCCCCGGTGCCCCGTACCCGGGGTGGCCGTAGCCGCTGTCGGCCCCGCCGTCGGGGAGCTGCGGCGGTACGGAGGTGCCCTGCGCGGGCGTCGGCACCGGCCGCTGCACGGGCGGGGCGGGAGCCCAGGGCCCGGGCTCCCCGTACGGCGGGGTGCTGTACGCGTCCGGCTCATGCAGGGGCTGCGGCCGGTCCCCTTCCCCGCTCCGGGGCGCGGGCGGAACGGGTGCCCCGGCCCCCGGCTCCGCCCCACCCCCGGACCCGAAGACGGCGGGCGCCGGTACCGCCCCGCCCTCGGCCGGCCCCACCCTCGCGGCCGGAACGGCGGACGGCTCACCGGCCCCACCGGAGGCAGCGGGGCTGTCGACGGACCGCCCGGAGCCACCGTCGGAACGGGCGGAGCCGTCCGCGAAGGCGGCGGAGCCACCGGAGGCCATGAGGTCGTCGACAGGGCCGCCGGACGGGACGGAGCCATCGACGGAAGCGACGGGGCCCCCGGAAACCGCCAGGCCGTCGGCGGGGACCAAGCCGTCCGCGAGGCCCGGGCGACCGGAGACAACAGGGCTGCCCGAAGTCATAGGGCCGTCAGCCGGGCGGCTGGAGGGGACGAAACTGTCGGCCAGACGACCGGAGGAAGCGGAGCCGTCGGCGGAAGCACCCGAGCCGCCCGAAGCCGTCAGACCGTCGGCCGGGCGGCCGGAGGGGACGGGGCTGTCGGCAGAAGCCGTGGAGTCGTCAGCCGGACGGCCGGACGGGACGGAGCCGTCTGCCGGGCCCGGACGGCCGGAGACGGCCGAGCCGTCAGAACGGGCCGAGTCGTCGACGGAAGCAGCCGAGCCACCCGAAGCCGTGGAGCCGTCGGCCGGGCCGCCGTCGGGCACGGAGCCGCCGGAAGAAACAGAGCTGTCGGCGGAGGCCGCGAGGCCATCAGCAGGACGACCGGAGAGAACCGACCCGCCGGAACGGGCGGAGCCGTCGGCGGAAGCGGCCGAGCCACCGAAAGCCGTCAGACCGTCAGCCGGACCGCCGGAGGGGACGGGGCTGTCGGCCGGACGACCGGAGGAAGCGGGGCCGTCGGCGAAGGCGGCAGGGCTACCCGAAGCCGTCAGGCCGTCGGCCGGACCGCCGGAGAGGGCCGGACCGCCGTCGGGCACGGAGCCGCCGGAAGAAACAGAGCCGTCACCGGAGGCCGCCGGGCCATCCGCCGGACCACCGGAGAGAACCGACCCACCGGAACGGGCGGAGCCGTCGACGGAAGCGGCCGAGCCGCCCAAAGCCGTCAGGCCGTCGACGGGAACCAAGCCGTCCGCGAGGCCCGGCCGACCGGAGGGAGTAGGGCCGACCGAAGCCGCCGGGCCATCCGCCGGACGGCCGGAGGAAGCGGAGCCGCCGTCGGGAACCGACCCGCCGGAACGGGCGGAGCCGTCGACGGAAGCGGCCGAGCCGCCGAAAGCCGTCAGGCCGTCGGCGGGGCGGGCGGCACCGCCCGGGGCCGCAGGGTCGTCGGCCGGGGCGGCGGAAGGGGCGGGCGGGGCCGTGGGGCCGTCGGGCTGTGCGGGGATGTCGGAGGCGGGCGCGGGCGGTGTCGTGTCCCGGTCCTGCGGGGACGGCTCCGCGCCGGGGCGGCTCCACCACTTCGCCCGGGCTTCCGTGGTCTTCCCGTCGTCCATGCTCTCCCCGCAAACAGCCGGCCCGTGCGGCGCCCCCCTCGGGGCGCCCCTGCGAGGATTCAACCAGGTTCGCCGAACTCCGCGCAGGGGCCGGGCCCGGCTCGCCCCGAGCCCGCCGGTTCAGGGGGACGTCGGCGGTGAGACGTCCGTCGGGGCCACGAGATGGCTGGGCGCCGGGGTCACCGCCGGGGTGATCCCGGGGGCTCCGGCGAGCCGCAGACCGACCGCGACGGGCGGCACCAGCGGCGGGCCGAGGGCGGGCGCGGCGACACCGAGCGGCTCCAGCAGGCTGGGCGCCGGCGGCGTCGGGGCGAACAGCCGCGGCGCGGGACGCCCCGCGGCCCGCTGCTCCTCGCCCCGGGCCGGGGCGAGACCGCCGGGGCTGCGACGCCGGTCGTACTCCAGGCTGCGCGCACCGGGGGACGCCGCGGGCACTCCGGCACCGGCAGCGGACGCCCCGGTGCCGTTGGTGGCCCGCATCGGGGTGACGCTGTTCCCCTGGCCGCCGCCGCGGGCGCTCTGCTGGACCGAGCCGTCCAGCGGCAGCGTCCCCCCGAGGGCGATCGCGGCGAAGGAGACCGCGCTCGCGGCGGCGAAGGCGAATCTGCGGCCCCGCCAGGGCGAGCCGGAACGCTCGGACTCGGGCCGCCCCACCTCATGGATACGGAAGCCGCCCCCCGACCCTGCGGGCAGCACCGGGGCGCCCACGTGGGCCCCGGGGACATAGCCGAAGGTCCCGGGGCGGCGGCCGCCCGGTCTTCCCGACGGGGTGCCCGCTCCCTCGAAGACGGCGTCGATGACGGGCCCCCCGGGGAACGGACCACCGGAGAAGGGACCGCCGAGATCCGTCCCGCCGGGGCCCGCGGGCAGCCCCTGGAGCCGCGCGAGCAGCCCCTCCGAGGGCGGCGGGGGCGCGGCCTGGGCGAAGACGTCCTTCAGCCGGCGCTGGGCGTCCGCCTCGGCCTTGCACTTGGCGCAGGTCGCCAGATGGGCCAGGACCCGGTCGCGCGCGTCGTGTTTCAGCTCGCCGTCGACCAGGGCGGCGAGGCGGTCCCCCAGATGCTGCTCGGCGGGGGTGGGGCGGTATTCGCTCACGCCGGTCCGCCCTCCCCCACGAGCCCGACGGCGCCCGCGAGCATGCGCTGCTCGGCCCGGGCCTCGGGCGAACGGTGCTTGAGGGCCTTGCGCAGATGCGAGCGGCCCCGGTGGATCCGGCTGCGGACAGTGCCCAGCTTGACACCCAGGGTCGCGGCGATCTCCTCGTACGACAGCCCCTCGATGTCGCAGAGGACCACGGCGGCGCGGAACTCGGGCGCGAGGGTGTCCAGCGCCTGCTGGACATCGGCGTCGAAGTGGCTGTCGTTGAAGACCTGCTGCGGGGACGGCTCACGGCTGGGCAGCCGCTCGGCGGCGTCGTCGCCGAGCGCGTCGAAACGGATGCGCTGCTTGCGGCGGACCATGTCCAGGAAGAGATTGGTGGTGATCCGGTGGAGCCAGCCCTCGAAGGTGCCGGGCGTGTAGGTCGACAGCGAGCGGAAGACGCGGACGAAGACCTCCTGCGTCAGGTCCTCGGCGTCGTGCTGATTGCCCGTGAGCCGATAGGCGAGACGGTACACGCGACCACTGTGCGTGCTGACGATCTCCTCCCAGGACGGAGGTGTCCATGCCTGGGATTCCGCCTCCGAAGTGAAGGTCGCGGTGGTCGCGGAGTCCTGGGTACGGGAACGGTCAGCGGTGTTGGTCACGGATTTCGGCTCACCCGGTGACCTGAGAAAGCGCGTGAGCACTCCCCTGCGATCCGCAGGTGCAGCCGCACCTCCCCTATCGGCTCTGGTGGTGTCCAGCGGAGCCCCTACCATAGCCACCTCGCCCGTTAGCTCCGGATAAGAATCTTTACGCGAATTTGGGTACTGCCACCGGCTCTGTTCCATCGCTTCCCCCCGTCCCTCACAACGCCCGGTCCCATCTGCGGGTTCCCGAGGGCAGCGGATACAGTCGACGTCGCGTTCAACTACGGGGACAGGAGAGGCCGATTACCGCGAACCGGCAGACAAGCTGGGCGTTCGCCGACGCCTTTGTCGCCGAGGACGACGCGCTGCGCTGGGCCCGTGAGCGGGCCCGGGAGTCAGGGATTCCCTCGGTGTCCCCGGGCACCGGCGCCGCGCTGCGACTGCTGGCCGCCACCGTCGACGCGAAGGCCGTGGCGGAGGTCGGCACCGGGACGGGGGTCTCCGGGATCTATCTGCTCCAGGGCATGCGGCCCGACGGGGTGCTCACCACGGTGGACCCCGAGCCGGCCCGGCAGCAGTTCGCGAAGCAGGCGTTCCGCGGGGCGGGCTTCGCGGGCAACCGGGCGCGGTTCATCCCCGGCCGCGCCCTCGACGTCCTGCCCCGGCTCGCCGACGGCGGCTACGACCTGGTCTTCTGCGACGGCGACCGGCTGGAGTCCCTGGAGTGCCTGGCGGAGGCGCTGCGGCTGCTGCGGCCGGGCGGCCTGGTCTGCTTCGAAGGGGTGTTCGCCCAGGGGCGTACGGTCGACTCGGCGGCCCAGCCGGTCGAGGTGCTGCGGCTGCGGGAGCTGCTGCGCACGGTGCGGGAGAGCCCGGAGCTGGTGGCCTCGTTCCTACCGGTGGGCGACGGTCTGCTCACGGCGGTCCGCCGCGGCTGACCCCGCCGCGCCCCGACACGCCCCGCCGCGCCCCGACACCCCCGAGGACACCCCCGACGGCGCTCCCGACGCCTCCGCCGCGCCCGGCGGTGCGCGGAGGCCGGTGCCGCCCGTCCGTCCTGACTCCGGCGACCGCAGCCCCGGCCGCCGCCCCGGCTCCGGACAGCGAACCGCCCCGGCACCTCAGAGGTACCGGGGCGGTGAGAACGCGTGGGCTCCGCGTCAGCCGACGACCTTCTTCAGGGCGTCACCGAGCGCCTCGGCCTCGTCCGGTGTCAGCTCGACGACAAGCCGACCGCCGCCTTCGAGCGGAACGCGCATGACGATGCCCCGCCCCTCCTTGGTCACCTCGAGCGGGCCGTCGCCCGTCCGCGGCTTCATGGCCGCCATGCTCGTTCCCCTTCCTGAAACCAGCTCATCCTCAGCCGACGGCCCCTGGGTAGGCATGCTTCACCGGCATCGAACACATTGCTTCCAGGTCATTATCCCGCATCGCGGGACCCGATGACCAACATCGGTCGACATCGCTTAGGCAACGCGCTCCCGCAAAACCACCCAATTCGGCGATCCGCCTGCGATACTTCGCCTCCTTCCCACGCCCCCGGGGCCGCCCCCGAGCGCCCCCGGTTTGACGCAGCTCACATGACCGGCCCCGGCGATCTCCGCCATGCTGAGGCGGGACACGACCGCCGATCGCCAAGGGAGCTGAGATGGCCGACTCCGTGCTGTACGAGGTGCACGAGGGACTCGCGACGATCACGATCAACCGGCCCGACGCCATGAACGCGCTGAATGTCGAGGCCAAGGTCGCCCTGCGGGACACCCTGGAGCGGGCGGCGGGCGACGACTCCGTCCGCGCGGTGCTGCTGACCGCCACCGGTCGCGCCTTCTGCGTCGGCCAGGACCTCAAGGAGCACATCGGGCTGCTCGCCGCGGACCGGGAGACGGGCACCGGCGGGACCATGAACACGGTGCGTGAGCACTACAACCCGATCGTGCGAGCCCTGACCTCGATGCCCAAGCCCGTCGTGGCGGGGATCAACGGGGTCGCGGCGGGCGCGGGCCTCGGCTTCGCCCTGGCGGCCGACTACCGGGTGGCCGCCGACTCGGCGACGTTCACCACCGCCTTCGCGGGGGTCGCGCTCACCGCCGACTCCGGGGTCTCCTGGACCCTGTCCCGGCTGGTCGGCCCGGGCCGCGCCGCCGATCTGCTGCTCTTCCCCCGTTCCTTCTCCGCGCAGGAGGCACACGCCTGGGGGGTCGTGAACACGGTGGTCCCGGCCGACGAGCTGGCCGCCGAGGCCGCCGCCGTGGCCCGGCGGCTGGCGCAGGGCCCGACCCTGGCCTACGCGGCGATCAAGGAGTCGCTGGCCCACGCCGCGGCCCACTCCCTGGAGGAGACCCTGCTCAAGGAGGAGGAGCTCCAGGCCAGGGCGGGTGCCTCGGAGGACCACTCCACCGCCGTGACCGCCTTCGTCGCGAAGGAGCGGCCCGTCTACCGGGGCCGCTGACCGGCCCGCCCGGCCCGGTGCGGGGCACGGGCGGCCCCGCTACCCGCCCCGGGCCACGCAGCCCGCCAGATGGTCGTCCACCAGCCCGCACGCCTGCATGAGGGCGTAGGCCGTCGTGGGCCCGACGAAGCGGATGCCGCGCTTCTTGAGTTCCTTGGCCAGGGCCTTCGACTCGTCCGTGACGGCGGGCACGTCGGCGACCGTCACCGGGGCCGGGCGGCCCGCGCGCGGCGGCGCGTACGACCAGATCAGGGCGTCCAGCTCACCGGGGGCCCAGTCGGCGAGCGTCCGCGCGTTGGCGAGCGTCGCGTCGACCTTCGCACGGTTGCGGATGATGCCCTCGTCGGCGAGGAGCCGCTCCCGGTCGGTCCCGGTGAACTCCGCGACGGACGCGATCCGGAATCCTGCGAAGGCGCTCCGGAAGCCCTCGCGCCGCCGCAGGATGGTGAGCCAGGAGAGACCCGACTGGAACGCCTCCAGGCACAGCCGTTCGAAGAGGGCGTCGTCCCCGTGGACGGGGCGGCCCCACTCGGTGTCGTGGTAGACGCGATAGTCGTCGGTGCTCACGCCCCAGGGGCAGCGGGACACCCCGTCCGGGCCGGTGACCAGGGCGCCGCTCACCGCGCGTCCTCCTCGCCCGGCCGGGCGGACGCGGCCGCCGGGCCCGCGGGGGCGTCCCCCGGACCGGCGAGCGCGGTCTCCAGCTCGGCGATCCGGGCGTCCCGCTCGGCCAGCTCCGCGCCGAGCCTGCTCAGCACGTCGTCGACGTCCGCCATGCGGTAGCCGCGCAGGGTCACCGGCAGCCGGACGGCCTCCACGTCGGCGCGGCCGACCGGGCGGTTCGGCGGCAGCGGATCGACGAGCTGTTCGGGCGCCGCCTCGGGCAGGGCCGCGCTGTCGCCGCCGCCGATCACGGCCAGCGTGACCGCGCCGACGACCACGACCATCGTGATCAGCAAGAACAAGAACACGTGACGACCTCTCCCCGGACCGCGGACGCCCCCGGCCACAACTGTTGCCCGGTCGATCGTGCCACGCCGGTCGGACCGTTAGGGTCGCAGCCGGACGACCTGAGGAGGAAAACCGCTGATGCTGCGGCTGGGACAGCGTGAATTCGACCCGCACGAGCCGGTGATCATGGCGATCGTGAACCGTACCCCGGACTCGTTCTACGACCGGGGCGCGACCTTCCACGACGAGCCGGCGCTGGCGCGGGTGGAGCAGGCGGTGGCGGAGGGCGCGGCCATCATCGACATCGGAGGGGTCAAGGCCGGCCCCGGGGACGAGGTCACGGCGGCGGAGGAGGTGCGGCGGACGGTCGGCTTCGTGGCCGAGGTGCGCCGCCGCTTCCCCGATGTGGTGATCAGCGTGGACACCTGGCGGCACGAGGTGGGCGAGGCGGTCTGCGCGGCGGGCGCCGATCTGCTGAACGACGCCTGGGGCGGGGTCGACCCCCGGCTGGCCGAGGTCGCCGCGCGCCACGGGGCGGGCCTGGTCTGCACCCACGCGGGCGGGGCGGAGCCGCGGACCCGGCCGCACCGGACCGCGTACGAGGATGTCGTCGCCGACATCCTGCGGGTGACGGTGGGCCTGGCCGAGCGGGCCGCCGGGCTGGGGGTGCGGCGCGACGGGATCATGATCGACCCCGGTCATGACTTCGGCAAGAACACCCGGCACTCGCTGGAGGCCACCCGGCGGCTGGGGGAGCTGGTGGAGACGGGGTGGCCGGTGCTGGTCTCGCTGTCGAACAAGGACTTCGTGGGGGAGACCCTGGACCGGCCGGTGCAGGAACGGCTGATCGGGACGCTGGCGACCACGGCGGTCTCGGCGTGGCTGGGCGCGCGGGTGTACCGGGTGCACGAGGTCGCGGAGACCCGTCAGGTACTGGACATGGTCGCCTCGATCGCGGGCCACCGCCCGCCCGCCGTGGCCCGCCGGGGCCTGGCCTGACGCGGCGCGCCCGCCGGAGCCCTCGGGCCCGGCGGGCGCGCCCCGGACCGTTCCGGCGGCCCTAGGTCGTGTCGTCAAAATCCCGTCTGCGTCGCGACGCCTTGCACGCACATCTGCTGCGTTGTCGTCAGTCGCCGATGGCCCCCTGGGCCTGGCGGCCCGGGAGGGACCCCCACCGCATGGACTCCCTCCTCCGCCTTGCATCTGCACGCACCATGCGCCGCACCGCCCGTCCTCCGGACGGACGACGCTACTCTGACGACACTCCCTAGCGGCCGGTCTCCTTGGTCACCAGCGACACGGCCTCGTCCACGTCGTCCGTGACGTGGAACAGCAGCAGATCCCGCTCGGACGCCTTGCCCTGGCCGACCACGGTGTCCCGCAGCCAGTCGACCAGGCCGCTCCAGTACGCGGAGCCGAAGAGCACGATCGGGAACCGGGTGACCTTGCCGGTCTGGACCAGGGTCAGCGCCTCGAACAGCTCGTCCAGGGTGCCGAGCCCGCCGGGCAGCACCACGAACCCGGACGCGTACTTCACGAACATCGTCTTGCGGACGAAGAAGTAGCGGAAGTTCACGCCGATGTCGACATGGGGGTTGAGGCCCTGCTCGAAGGGCAGCTCGATGCCGAGGCCCACCGAGACGCCCCGGGCCTCGCGCGCGCCGAGGTTGGCCGCCTCCATCGCGCCCGGACCACCGCCGGTGATCACCGCGAAGCCCGCGTCCACCAGCGCCCCGCCGATGCGGACGCCCGCCTCGTACTCGGGGGTGCCGGGCCTGGTGCGGGCCGATCCGAAGACGCTGATGGCCTTGGGCAGCTCGGCGAGGGCGCCGAAGCCCTCGACGAACTCCGACTGGATGCGCATCACCCGCCAGGGGTCGGTGTGCACCCACTCCGAGTCGCCCTCGGTGTCCAGCAGCCGCTGGTCGGTGGTCTCCGGCTGCACCTGTTCCCGGCGCCGCAGCACCGGTCCCTGCCTGCGCTCCTCGTACTCCCGCGACTCCCCGGGGTTGGCCATGACGCTCCCTCCGCCGAACACTGTTGCAGGTCCCAGGGTAGGCCGGTGCGGATGACGACCGGGCGAACTCAGGACGTCAGCCACTCCCGCAGCCGGTTCTCGCAGTGTGTGATCTTCTCCACGGCGACATGCTCGTCCCGCTTGTGGGCGTAGAGCGCGTCCCCCGGGCCGTAGTTGACGGCGGGCACCCCGAGGGCGCTGAAACGGGAGACGTCCGTCCAGCCGAACTTGGGCCGGGCGCTGCCGCCGACCGCCTTCATGAAGGCCGCGGCGGCGGGGTGGCCGAGGCCGGGCAGTGCCCCGCCGGAGTGGTCGTCGACGACGAACTCGTCCACTCCGCAGTCCGCGAACGCCTCCTGGACATGGGCCAGCGCCTCGTCCGCGCTCCGGTCGGGGGCGTAGCGGAAGTTGACGACGACGGTGCAGGCGTCGGGGATCACATTCCCCGCGACGCCGCCCTCGATCTTCACGGCGTTCAGGCCCTCGCGGTACTCCAGCCCGTCGATCACGGGTCGGCGGGGCTCGTAGGCGGCGAGCCGGGCCAGGATCGGGGCGGCGGCGTGGATCGCGTTCGACCCCATCCAGCTCCGCGCGGAGTGCGCCCGCTCGCCCGTGGTCCGCAGCAGCACCCTGAGCGTGCCCTGGCAGCCGCCCTCCACCTCGCCGTCGGAGGGTTCGAGCAGCACGGCGAAGTCACCGGCGAGCCAGTCGGGGTGGGCCTCGGCGACATGGCCGAGGCCGTTGCGGTGGGCGGCGACCTCCTCGTTGTCGTAGAAGACGAAGGTGAGGTCGCGGTTGGGCTCGGGCACCGTGGCGGCGATCCGCAGCTGCACGGCGACGCCCGACTTCATGTCGCTGGTGCCGCAGCCCCACAGCACCCCGTTCCCGTCCAGCCGGGAGGGGACGTTGTCCGCGATCGGCACGGTGTCGATGTGCCCGGCGAGGACGACCCGCTCGGCGCGGCCGAGGCGGGTGCGGGCCACGATGTTGTTGCCGTGGCGGTCGACCGTGAGGTGCGGCAGCGCGGAGAGCGCCCGCTCGATGGCGTCCGCGAGGGGCTTCTCCTCCCCGCTGACGGAGGGGAAGTCGACCAGCGCGGCGGTGAGCGCGGGCCCGTCGAGGGTGAGGTCCAGCTCGGTGGGGGACATGGGACGACCCTAACGCGGCGGTGACCGGGGCCCCGGGTCCGGACGGACCGCGGCGGACGGGCACCGGGGCGGTCGGCGGTGGCCGGGGACCCGGGTCCGGGCGGTGCGGCGGCAGATCGCACAGCGATGCGGTGGTTCCCCCCGGGGAGGGAGTTGTCGCCCGCCGGACGGGGCCCTGGGGACGGGGCGGCTCCGGGCCGTCGGCGATCGTTGCGCGCCTTGCGGAGTGACGTTTCCTCGACCACGGGGAAGCGGGAATGTTTGCCCGTCTTTATCCGGGTCTGATAATGCGACGCATTGCCAACTCTTTACCTTGATGCACCGCAACTTCCCCGCCCCTCCGAGCGGTTGTCACTGCGTCCGGGTACCCGGGCCGGTGTCCCCCGGAGGCCGGAGCCAACGGCCGGAGCGGCCCGGACACCCCGTCCCCTCTTGTCCCAACTCTTGTTTCTCAAGGAGCAAAATGTCCCTCCCCCTGACCCGCCGGATCGCCCGTGCCGCACTGCTCGTCGCGGTCGGCGCAAGCCCCGTGGTCGGTGCGGCCGGCTCTGCGGGCGCCGTGGAGATCCAGGACGCCAACCCGCTCAGCGCGGTGTCCGCCATGGACACCATGGAGGCCGGGGGTCTGAGCGCCACCGCCGACCACACCGGTGAGCAGGCGTCCCAGGCGCTCGGCGCCGCCGGAGAGGCCGCCACGCAGCAGGCCGTCCCGACCGCCGGACGGACCCTGGGCCAGGCGGGCGAGGCCGCCGGTCCCACCGTCCGGGAGACCGCCAACGACACCGCGACCACCGCCACGACCACCGCCGGGACCGTCCTCGGCGGCACCGCGGGCACCGCGGCCGAGGCCCTGGGCAACGGCGCCCCCGCCCCGGCCGCCGGACTGATCGGCGGTCTGCCCGCCCAGGTCACCAGCCCCGCGCAGACCCTGCCGCTGGCCTGATCCGCCCTCCCGGCACACAGCGCGAGGGGCCCGGAAGCACAACGCTTCCGGGCCCCTCGCGCATGCTCACGCGCTCCCGTGCCGGTGCGGACGGGCCGTTCCCGTCCGTCAGCCGCCGAGGCGGGCGACCGCCGCCGCGACCCGCTCGTCGGTCGCCGTGAACGCGACCCGGACGAACCGCTCCCCCGCCGCGCCGTAGAAGTCCCCGGGAGCGACCAGGACGCCCAGCTCCGCCAGGTGCGCCACGGTGCTCCAGCAGGGCTCGTCCCGGGTCGCCCACAGATACAGGCTCGCCTCGCTGTGCTCGATCCGGAAGCCGTGCGCCTCCAGGGCCCCGCGCAGCGCGGTGCGGCGGGCCGCGTACCGGGCCCGCTGCTCCGTCACATGGGTGTCGTCGCCGAGCGCGGCGACGGTGGCCGCCTGCACCGGCGCGGGGGTCATCATCCCGCCGTGCTTGCGGATCTGGAGCAGCTCGCCGAGGACCCGTTCGTCACCGGCGATGAAGGCGGCCCGGTAGCCCGCCAGGTTGGAGCGCTTGGAGAGGGAGTGGACGGCGACCAGGCCGTCGTACACCCCGCCGCAGACCTCGGCGTCGAGCACCGAGACGGGCTCGGCCTCCCAGCCCAGCTCCAGATAGCACTCGTCGCTGAAGACCAGCACGCCGTGCGTACGGGCCCAGGCCACGATCCGGGTCAGCTCGTCCTTGCCGAGCACCCGCCCGGTGGGGTTCGACGGCGAGTTCAGCCACAGCAGCCGCAGCCCGCGCGGGTCCAGCTCGGTGGGGTCGTCGTAGACGACGGGGGTCGCCCCGCACAGCCGCGCCCCGACCTCGTACGTCGGGTAGGCGAGCCGCGGATACGCGACCCGGTCGCCCGCGCCCAGGCCGAGCTGGGTCGGCAGCCAGGCCACCAGCTCCTTGGAGCCGACGACCGGCAGCACATTGCGGTGGGTGACACCGGTCGCGCCGAGGCGGCGCTCCACCCAGCTGGTGAGCGCATCCCGCAGGGCGGCCGTCCCCCAGACCGTGGGATAGCCCGGCGAGTCGGCGGCGTCGGTCAGGGCCTTCTGGATCAGCGCGGGGACGGGGTCCACCGGGGTGCCGACGGAGAGGTCCACGATGCCGTCGGGGTGGCGGGCGGCCGTCGCCTTGTAGGGCTCCAGCTTGTCCCAGGGGAAGACGGGCAGGCGCGAAGAGACTGCGGACACGTGCTTTCTCTTTCTTGTCACCGGACTCTTGTTCACCGGACCCCCGTTCACCGGGCTCCGGTCACCGGGCCTTCGGCACCGGGCTTTCCCCACCGGACTGCCGGTCGCCGGTCGCTTGTCCGGGTGTCAGCGGGCGGCCGGGGGCCGGAGCACGCCGGTCCCGTACGGACGACGACCGTACGGGACCGGGATGCGTGCGGCTCCGGAGTCCGGGCCGGGGCGGATCAGCCCTGCGGGGGCAGAGCCGCGATGAAGGGGTGGTCCCGCTCGATCAGACCAAGCTTGGAGGCACCACCGGGCGAACCGAGCTCGTCGAAGAACTCGACGTTCGCCTTGTAGTAGTCCTTCCACTCCTCCGGGGTGTCGTCCTCGTAGAAAATGGCCTCCACGGGGCAGACGGGCTCACAGGCCCCGCAGTCGACGCATTCGTCCGGGTGGATGTACAAGGACCGGCGGCCCTCGTAGATGCAGTCGACGGGGCACTCCTCGATGCACGCCTTGTCCTTGACGTCGACACAAGGCTGCGCGATGACGTAGGTCACGCTGTCGTTCCTCCTCGGTAGGGCTGGCTTTGCGCGGGAGCGCGGCGTCGTCGATGCCCGCACCTAGTATCTCCGTTCCTGAGGACGATCCGAACAGGAGGGGCTCGCAGAGCTGTGGAATTCACCGGCACCGGACGGCTCGACGTCCGTATCACCCCCCTTGACGTGGGCAAACGGGTATCAACCCGACGTCTGACGGCGCCCCCCGCCAGCGGGGAGCGGTTCACCGACGCGGTCGGGGTTCTCACATCCTGGGACGAGGGTGTGCTGCTGATCACAACGAAGCGGGGCGAGACGGTACGGATCGAGGAATCGTCCCTGGTCGCGGGCAAGGTCATCCCCGCCGCACCGGCCCGGAGAAGGGGGCCCGCGGCGGACTTCGCGGAGCTGTGCCGGGTGGCCTCGCGGGCCTGGCAGCCGCTGGAGAGCGCCCGGCTCGGCGACTGGGAGCTGCGGGCCGCCGGGGGTTTCACCCGGCGGGCCAACTCGGTGCTCGCGGCCGGTGACCCCGGACTCCCGCGGGACGAGGCGCTGGAGCGGGTGCGCGCCTGGTACGCGGCGCGGGAGCTGCCCGCGTACCTCCAGGCGGCGACGGGCGCCGCGGGCACCCAGGAGGTGCTCTGCGCGGAGCTGGAGGGGCTCGGCTGGCGGCGCGAGGCCACCGCGGAGGTGTGGATCGCCGCACTCGCCCCGCTCGCGGACCGGGACGCGGACGTCTCCGGGGTCGTCCTCTCCCGCGACCTGGACGAGGGCTGGCTGCGCCGCTACGGGCGCACGGGCGGCGGCGGGACGGCCGCGGCCGTGCGGCGGGTCCTCGGCGCCGGGCCCTCGGTCTGGTTCGCGTCGGTGCCGGGCGGGGGCGGGGCGCCCGCGGCGATCGGACGCTGCGTGGTCGACGGGCGCTGGGCCGGGTTCCAGGCCGTGGAGGTCGACCCGGACCGCCGCCGCCAGGGGCTCGGCTCGGCCGTCATGACCGCGCTCGCGCAGCGGGCGCTGGCGGAGGGGGCGTCCGCCGCCTGGCTCCAGGTGGAGACGGAGAACGACGGGGCCCGCGCGCTCTACGACGGTCTGGGGTTTGTGACGCACCACCGCTACCACCACTTCCGGGCCCCCTGACCGGCGGGCGCGGGCGGGCACGGCCACCGGCACAGCACAGAGACGGGTACATATGCACCATGGACGATGATTCCGCGAAATATCGTGACTGGTTCGCCGAGGAGGCACGCTCCGAGCGCCCCGATCTCGCCCTGCTGTGTCTGCTGCTCGCCACCGCCGGGGACCCCGCCCTGGACGACGCGGGCATCGACGCGGCCCAGATCGAGCTGGACCGGCTCGCCGGGCTGCTGCCCTACGGCCCCAAGACGCCCCGGGAGTGGGCCGGGGCGCTGGCGGATCTGCTCGGTCGGGAGTGCGGCTTCCACGGCACCTCAGGGGAGTACCGGCGGCTCGGCGCCTCCCTTCTCCACCAGGTGCTGGAGCGCCGCCGCGGACTGCCGATCCTGCTCTCGGTGGTCTGGGTCGAGGTCGCCCGGCGGGCGGGCGCGCCCGCCTACGGGGTGGCCCTGCCGGGCCACTTCGTCGTGGGTTTCGGGGACCCCGGCGCCCCGGGCGGACCGGTGCTCGCCGACCCCTTCGCGGGCGGCGGGCCGCTGACCGGGAACGAGGCCGAACTCCTGGTGATGGACGCGACGGGCGCTCCCCTGGAGCCCTCGATGCTCACCCCCGCGAGCCCGCTCGACGTGGTGCTGCGCATCCTCGGCAACATCCGCGCCTGGGCCGCCGCCCGCCCCGAGCAGTCGGCGGCGGCGCTGTGGGCGGTGGAGTTCTCGCTGCTGCTGCCGTCCCACCCCGCGCGGCTCCGTTACGAGCACGCGCAACTGCTCGTCCAGCGCGGGGACTTCCTCACCGGGGCGGCGGAGCTGGAGGCGTACGCGGAGGTGGTGCAGCCGGTCGAGCCCGCGACGGCGGAGGCCGTCCGGGGCCGGGCCCGGGCCGCGCGGGCCATGCTCAACTGACGGCGCGGCCCCGGCGGCCTCCGGGGCGTACGGCGGCCTCCGGGACGGGCCCGCGCGGTTGCCCGCGCCCTCACGCCCCCGGCCACCCCGGTCACCCGCGGTCACCCGGCCGGGAACGGCGGCGGCGCCCCGTTCCCCTCTCCTGGGTGAACGGGGCGCCGCCGCCCTGACGGGCCGTGCCGGGGCCGCCCGGTGGGGCGTCAGCCGAGATCGATCTCGGCGGTCCGCTCCGCGGGCGTCTTCCCGCGCAGCGCCGGGCCCATCGCCTGGGCGATGTCGTCGGGGCCGAGCTGGTGCTGCTTGCCGTCGCCCTTGGTGATCGTCACCCCGGCGAAGCGGTCGCCGACGAGTTGCTCGATGGCCTTCTTGTCGTAGACCTCGACCAGCTTCCCGTCCACCGCCTTCATGGAGAGGATCTGCGGCAGCGAGATGGCGGGGCCCAGCTCGATGGTCCGGCCGCCCGCCACGACGGTGATGTTGGCGGACATCGCGGGCTCCGCGAACTCCTTCATCGCCCGGTCCAGCTCCGCCTGGCCGACGGTCGGCTCCTTCTTGGCGACCGGCAGCTCCACCACCTTGGACCGCCCGGACTCCACCTGGGCGCGGTAGGCGTCCTTCACCGCGAGCACGGAACGGGCGACGTCCAGCGACTCACCGGCCCGGCCGGGCACGGCGTTGACCTTGTTGGGCGAGAAGGTGATCGTGCCCTCGACCGCCGAGCCCGCCTTGCCCGCGAGGTCGGCCAGCGCGACGCTCAGCTTCTCCTCGTCCACCGGGAACACGGGCTGCACGGCGCGCTCGCCGCCGAAGAGGGACCCGATGACCGAGACGGGGTTGTAGTCGCTGCCCGCCGCCTTGCGGACGGTGGCCTGGCGGTCCAGGTCGAGACCGGCCTTGTCGGGCGCGAGCAGATGCTCCTTGCCGTCCACGGAGACCCGCAGCGGGGTGCCCGCGCGCTCGCCCAGGTTCTTCTCCAGCGCGGCGATCGCCTGGTCCTTGGTGCCGCCGCCGATGTCGACGCCGAGGACGGTGGTCCGCTTCGGCACCTCGGAGTGGTTGAGCAGCAGGCCCGCGCCGTAGGCGACACCGCCCAGGACGAACACGGCGACCCCGAGGAGCACGAGCTTCGAGCGGCCCTTCTTCTTGACGGGCTGCGGGGGACGGGGCGCGGCGGGCAGCGCGTCCGCCGCGCCGGGCTGCGGCTTGGGCGCCGCCGGGGTGCCGCCCGAGGCCATGCCGGGGCCCGTCGGGCCCGAGGGTCCGGCGGGGCCGGGCGCACCGGGGGCGGTGGCGGCACCCGGTCCGCCCGGGAAGTTCGCCGGGCGGTCGCCCTGGGAACGGGGGCCGCGCGGGCCCTTGCCCGGCCGCCGGTCGTCCTGGATCGCCGGAAGGCCGCTGGTCAGCGTGTCGCCCGACACCTGGCCCTCGGGACCGGGCGCCGGAGCGGGCTTCTGCGGGGTCAGGACGGCCGTGTCGTCGGACATCCGGGGGGTGCTGACGCGGCCCTGCGGGGAGCCCGCGCCGGGGCCGCCGCCGGAACCGCCCCGGCCGCGACGGCCGGACCGGCCCCCGGCGGAGCCGGGAGCGCCCGTACCCGCACCGGCGCCCGGAGCCGCCACGGCGCCGAACGCGTCCGCGCCGGAGGAGATCCCCGCACCGGCGAGCGGACCGCCGGGGACGGAGGGGGCGACGGGACCACCGGGGCCGCCGGGTGCCGTGCCTCCGGCGCCCGGTCCTGCCGGGGCCGCGGTGCCGACGGCAGCCGCCGCCGTGTCGGCCGCGGAGGCACCCGCGCCCATCCGCTGGCGGATCGGCATGCTGCCCTTGGCCGGTCCCGAGGTGGCGCCGGTGGGTTCACCCGGAAGCGGCGTGCCGAGCGGCGGGGTGCCCTCGTACACGGGGGGCGCCGCCGGGTGCCGCGCCGGGTCCGCCACCGGACCGCCCGGGACGGGAGGCTGCGGGGCGGCCCCGGCGTAGCCGTTCCCGGCGGCGTCCGCGAAGGGGTCCCGGGGGGCCTCGGCGAAGCCGTTCTGCGGGGCGTCGGAGAAGTACGGCAGCCCGGGGGCGGAGGACTGGCCGCCCGCCGCCTCCGCGAGCACATCGGCGACGGGGGCCGTCAGCGGGTCGATGACCGGGGCCTGGCCCTGCGGCGGGATGCCCGCGGCGGGGGTCGGGGAACCGGGCGCCCGGGCGCCGGCGCCGGGCAGCCCCGGGGCCGGGGCCGCCGCCGGACCCCCGGTGGGCAGACCGGCGCCGTTCGTCCCGTCCGGCCCCTGGGGGGCGGCGGGGCCGTGGGCGCCACCGGTCGGGATACCGGCGCCGTTCGACGCGGTCGCGCTCTTGCGTGGCGCGAACCAGTCGTTCGCCGGAGCCCTGTCCTGCGAGGGCGCCGAGGGCACGGTCGCGCCCGGGGTCCGGGTCGGCAACTGCTGCGCGGGGGCGGGGCTCTGCGCTCCGCCGATCACCGGCATCGCCGCCGTGCGCTCGGGGTCGGTCTCGGCGACCGGGGCGGCCGGGGCGGTGGCGCCGCCGGACGTCTCACCGTTCTCGCCGACCGGCTTGCGCATCACGACGGGCGGGATCGGCCGCGATCCGGGGATGTTGATCCGGATGCGCGTGGTCACCGTCGTCTCGGTCCTGGGCTCGGACTTGGCGGGCGCACCGTCCGCGCGCGGCTCCCGGGAGCCGTCGGCGGCACCGGCCGCCGCCCGCTCGGAAGCGTCCTGCGTCGGGTGCGGTGACGGGTACTGGCGTGATCCGTACGGCGGTGTTCCCGAAGGGTACGCGGCTCCGGCGCGCCCCTGGGGCCCGGAGGACGAACTGTCAGTTTCACGACTCAAAGCAGGTTCTCCCGGTTGGCTTCGCCGCCCGTCTCTTACTGGATAGCTGCGTGCTATGGGCGGCTCGGCGGCGCGCACCACCATACTGGCCGCCAACGACACTCACTCTGCGACTGGCAGAGCGTCACGGATATCGGCGTACGGGCGGAGCCGGTACGGGGCGTGACCCCATCCTTGGCGACCCAGCCTAGGGGGCCACGGGCCACGGTGCCCGCCGAGGCCCCCGCGTGTCCCCTAGGGGTCAAGTCGGGTGGTGAGGCCACCCGGTTGCGCCGGTCGCGCCATCGTGGCACACATCACAGCCAGAACCATCCCGCCGACGAGGAAGAGGAGTGACCCCGTCCCCGCGGCGAGCACTCCGTCACCCTCCGGGCGTCCGACGCTCAGCAGGATGACGGCGGTCAGCCAGCCCAGGGCGGGCGCCACCACCGCGAGCTGGGTGCGCAGCGCCCGGGCCGCGCCGTGGAAGAGCCCGGCGGTGCCGAGCAGCGCGAGCGCGAGTCCCCCGGGGAACCAGGCGGATTGGAGCAGTGCGCCCGCGACGCCGACGGCCGCGCCGAGGACGGCCAGCGCGGCGTAGGCGGCGATCCTCCCCGGCCGCGGTGGCGTGGCGAGCCAGGAGCCCGCCGGGGAGCCCGGCGCGGGCCGTGCGCCCTGTCCGCCCGTACGGCCGCTCATACGGCGGCTCCCACGGCTCCGGAGGCGCCGGGGGTGCCCGGGGCCGTCCGGCCGTCCGCCGGGCCGCCGTCCGGCGAGGAGCCCGCCCCGGCCAGGCCCGCGAAGAGATCCCGTTCGCGCTCCCCGGCCGGGGCGCCGGACACGCCCTGCGCCAACTCGTAGTACTCGGTGGTGAACAGCGGCTGGAGCAGCAGATTGGAGAGGACGAAGCGGTCGCCGTCCACGGTGATCTGGGTGGCGTGCGCGCGCATCGCGGCGGCCTTGCGGGCGGCGTGGGCGGAGCCGTCGATCTCCGTGGTGATCCTGGCGTCGTCGACCACTCCGGGCACATCGTCGATCGCCCCGACGCCCAGGGCCCCGGCCGGGCCGGGCAGCGGTACGCCGCGCAGCGCGGCGAAGCGCTCCTCGGCCACCGGGCGCGGCACCCGATTCCAGTAGATCTTGTCGATGGTGTGGGGGTCGCCGAGGTCGCGGCGGTAGGCCCGCTCGGCGGCGAGGTCGGCGGCGCGGACGGCGACCCGGTGGGTCTGGATGTGGTCGGGGTGCCCGTATCCCCCGTCGGGGTCATAGGTCACGAGGACCTGCGGCCGGACGGATCGAATGATCTCCACCAGATATCCGGCGGCCTCGTCGACCGGGGTCCGCCAGAAGGCTCTCTCCCGGCGGTTCTGCTCGACGCCCATCATCCCGGAGTCCCGGAAGCGGCCGGCCCCGCCGAGGAGGCGGTGGTCGGCGACGCCCAGTTCCTTCATGGCGGCCGCGAGTTCGGCCCTGCGGTGGGGGCCGAGCCGGTCCTCCCGGTCGGGCGCCAGATGGGCGAGGCCGGGCGGGATGACCTCGCCCTCCTCCCCCAGGGTGCAGGTGACCAGGGTGACCTGGGCTCCGGTGGCCGCGTACAGGGCCATCGTCGCGCCGTTGTTGATCGACTCGTCGTCCGGGTGCGCGTGCACCAGGAGAAGACGACGCGCGGAGAGATCCTTCATACGCACAGCCTACGAGGCAAGGGGGTGCCGTGGAGGCTGGTTCGGCGGCCCCGTGCGATCCCCACGGGGCCGAAGGCCGCGCCCGGCCGGACGCCCGGCGCGGAGCCGGTCGTCGACCGATAGCACATCGGTGAGAAAAGCGTAGAAAGGTGAAGAAGGGGCCTGAAACGGGTCAGGCCCGGATCAGCACGGGATCAGAACTTGAAGTCGCCGATCATCCCCGCCACGTTGCTCGTGAGGTCGTTGATGGTCGGAGAGAGCGAAGAGCTGGCGAGATAGAAACCGAGCAACACGCAGACCGCGGCATGCCCCCCCTTGAGTCCGGACTTCCGGATCAGCAGGAAGACGATGATCGCCAGCAGCAGCACCGCCGAAATGGAGAGTGCCACGGCGGTTCACCTCCACAGATATTCGGTCGGGACAGGCAGCTTGCATGTGCCAGGTGGTTCCTACCCACCTCGCGCTAGGGATCATAACTATCCGTACGAACGCATTGATCGGTGCACAGCAGCACATGGGGGCGCACGACCGCTAGCTTCGGTCACATGGCCACCACAACACAGCTTTCCTTCCCCCGTCAGTACGCCAGAACACAGCGCTACTCCCTGGGCGCACCGCGGTCGTTCACGGTGTCGCCGGACGGCTCGCGAGTGATTTTCCTCAGAACGGCGTCCGGTGTCGACCGGAATGGATGCCTCTGGGTACTGGATCTGGACATCGGGACGAACGGCCCCCAGGAACGGCTGATCGCCGACCCGGAGGTCCTTCTCGGCGGTGTCGAGGAGGACTTGTCCACCGAGGAGCGGGCCCGCCGGGAGCGGGTGCGCGACGGCTCGTCGGGCATCGTCGGCTACGCGGTGGACGCGGCGGCCGAGTTGGCCGCTTTCGCACTCTCCGGGCGGCTGTTCACGGCCGGGTTGGGCACCGGTACCGTTCGGGAACTGGACACCCCCGGCCCGGTCGTCGACCCCCGGCCCTCGCCCGACGGACGCCATGTGGCCTATGTGTCGGGCGGCGCGCTGCGGATCACGGGCGCCGACGGGGAGGGCGACCGGGCGCTCGCCGGGCCCGAGGGCGAGGGGGTCCACCACGGGGTGGCCGAATATATCGCCGCCGAGGACATGGGGCGGCAGCGCGGCTACTGGTGGTCGCCGGAGTCGGACCGGCTGCTGATCGCCCGGGTCGACGAGCGGGAGGTGCGGCGCTGGTGGCTGGCGGACCCGGCGCACCCGGAGCGGGAGCCGCGCTCCGTCCGGTATCCGGCGGCGGGCACGGCCAATGCGGATGTACAGCTCTTTCTGGCCACGCTCGACGGGGAGCGGACCGAGGTGGTCTGGGACCGCGCGGAGTACCCCTATCTGGCCCGGGCGCACTGGTCGTCGGCGGGCGCCCCGCTGCTGCTCGTCCAGACGCGGAACCAGCGGACCCAGCGGTATCTGGCCGTGGACCCGGAGACCGGGGCCACCCGGACCGTCCATGTCGACGAGGACCCCGACTGGCTGGAACTCTGCCAGGGCGTACCCGCCTGGACCCCCGGCGGACAGCTCGTGCGCATCGCCGACGAGGGCGGCGCACGGGTACTGGCCGTCGGCGACCGCGCGCTGACGGGCGCGGCGCTCCAGGTGCACGCGGTGCTCGACATCGGCGCCGAGGACGTGCTGATCACAGCGGCGGCGGGCGCGGAGGCGGCGCATCCCGAAATCGGCGAGATCCATGTGCTCCGGGTGAGTGAACGGGGGGTGGAAAGGGTCTCCCGGGGCCCCGGGGTGCACACGGCGGTGCGCGGCGGCGGGGTGACGGTGCTCTCCTCCGCGCGGCTCGACCTCAGCGGCGCCGCGGTGGAGGTGGTGCGCGGGGGCGAGGTCGTGGCCCGGGTGGCCTCGCACGCGGAGCAGCCGGTGCTGCGCGCCCGGCCCCGGCTGTGTCTGGCGGGCGTCCGGCAGATCCCGTGCGCGGTGCTGCTGCCCAAGGACCACACGGCGTCCGACGGGCCGCTTCCGGTCCTCATGGACCCCTACGGGGGACCGCACTTCCGCCGGGTGCTCGCCGCGCAGAACGTGTATCTCACCCCGCAGTGGTTCGCCGACCAGGGCTTCGCCGTGGTGATCGCCGACGGCCGGGGCACCCCCGGCCCCTCCCCCGCCTGGGAGAAGGCGATCCGCGACGACATCACCCCGGCCCTCGACGACCAGATCGACGCCCTGCACGCCCTGGCCGAGACCTTTCCCCTGGATCTGGGGCGGGTGGGCATCCGGGGCTGGTCCTTCGGCGGCTATCTGGCGGCGTTGGCCGTGCTGCGCCGGCCGGACGTCTTCCATACGGCGGTGGTCGGGGCGCCGGTGACGGACCAGCGGCTCTACGACACCCACTACACCGAGCGCTACTTCGGCCACCCGGCGGAGCAGCCCGCCGTCTACGCGAAGAACTCCCTGGTCACGGAGGATGGACTGGTGGGTCTGGAGAATCCGGCGCGTCCCATGATGCTGGTGCACGGGCTCGCGGACGACAATGTGGTCGTCGCGCACACCCTGCGGCTGTCGTCGGCGCTGCTGGCGGCGGGACGGGAGCACGAGGTGCTGCCGCTGAGCGGGGTGGCCCATATGACCCCCCAGGAGCAGGTGGCCGAAAATCTACTGCTGTTGCAGGTGGAGTTCCTGCGGCGGACGCTGGCGGCCCGTACGCCGGACCCGGAGGGGTGAGGCCCGCGCCCGCCCCCGAGGGGTGACCTGGGGCGGCCGACCGGCCGGAGAGCGCTGCGGCGTCCCCGGCCGGTCCACGGCACCCGCACGGCCGTACGGATCTCAGCGTTCCCTGTCCGTATATCGGATGCGCGTCGGTCACGTTGCCCGGACGTTAACGACGTCCCGCTCACCCGGTACCGGGCTCCCCAGGCCCCTCGGCTCCCTCGCTTCCCCCGCCTTCCCGCGGCCCTTCGCCGGGCCGGCCCGACGGCACCACCTGGAGTTCCTCGGCGAAGTGGCACGCCGAGGGGTGCCGGGCCGCCCCCTCCCAGATCCGGTACTCGGCGGGCACCTCCAGCAGCGGCACCTCCAGCGCGCACCGCTCCCGGGCCTTCCAGCAGCGGGTGCGGAAGCGGCAGCCCGAGGGAATCCGGGTGGGCGAGGGGACGTCGCCGCCGAGCAGAATCCGTTCCCGGTGCTCCCGTGCGCCGGGGTCCGGCACCGGGACGGCGGAGAGCAGCGCCTGGGTGTAGGGGTGGGTGGGATGGTCGTAGATCTCCGCGTCGGACCCCAGCTCCACCACCCGTCCCAGGTACATCACCCCGACCCGGTCGGAGATATGGCGGACGATCGACAGATCGTGGGAGATGAAGACCAGACTGAGGGAGAACTCCCGCTGGAGCGCGGCCAGCAGATTGACCACCTGGGCCTGGACGGAGACATCGAGCGCGGAGACGGGCTCGTCGGCGACGAGCACCTCCGGGTTGAGCGCGAGGCCCCGCGCGATCCCGATGCGCTGCCGCTGGCCGCCGCTGAACTGGTGCGGATAGCGGTTGACGTAGTCCGGGTCGAGGCCGACCACGTCGAGCAGCTCCCGCACCTTGCGGCGGCGGTCGCCCCGGGGGGCCGCGTCGGGGTGGATCTCGAAGGGCTCGCCGACGATGTCGCCCACGGTCATCCGGGGGTTGAGCGAGGTGTACGGGTCCTGGAACACCATCTGGATATTGCGGCGGACGCGGGTGAGCGCACGGCCGGAGAGCCCGGTGATGTCCTCGCCCCGGTAGTGGATGGTGCCCGCGGTGGGACGTTCGAGATGGACGAGCATCCGGGCCAGGGTGGACTTCCCGCACCCGGACTCGCCGACGATGCCGAGGGTGCCCGCGGCGAAGAGGTCGAGGTCGACGCCGTCGACCGCCTTGACGGCGCCGATCTGCTTCCGGAAGACGATGCCCCGGGTGAGCGGATAGTGCTTGACCAGCCCACGGACGGTGAGGATCGGCTCAGCCATCGCTCCGCCCCCGGTCTCCGTCCCCGTCGTCCCCGGAGCCGGGCGCGGGCGGCTCGGACCCCGGCGCGGACCCGGGCGCGGTCCCGGTCCCGGGCGCGGGCGGCTCCCCGGCCCCGGGCGGCGGCCGTTCCCCGGACGGCTCCCGGGCCAGGGCCAGGGTCTCGCGCCAGAAGTGGCAGGCGCTCCCCCGGCCGGCCGTCACCTCGTACAGCGGTGGTTCGTCCGTACGGCACACCGCACGGGCGAGCGGGCAGCGCGGATGGAAGGCGCAGCCGGGCGGCACGGCCGCCGGATTGGGGGGCAGGCCCTTGATCGCGTACAGCTCACGGCCCTTCTGGTCGAGCCGGGGGATCGACTCCAGCAGGCCCCGGGTGTAGGGGTGGGCGGGGGCCCGGTAGATGTCGTGGACGGGGGCGGTCTCGACGATGCGGCCCGCGTACATCACCGCGATCCGGTCGGCGACGTCCGCGACCACCCCCAGATCGTGGGTGATCAGGACCATCCCCATGCCCAGCTCCCGCTGGAGCTCCGCCAGCAACTCCATGACCTGGGCCTGGACGGTGACGTCGAGGGCGGTGGTGGGCTCGTCCGCGATGATCAGGGAGGGCTCCAGGGAGAGCGCCATCGCGATCATGATCCGCTGGCGCATGCCCCCGGAGAACTGGTGCGGATACTGCCGTACACGCTCCTCCGCGCCCGGGATGCCCACCCGTTCCATCAGCTCGACGGCGCGGGTACGGGCCTCCTTGCGGCGCATCCCCCGGTGGACGGTGAACATCTCGCCGAGCTGCTCACCCACGCTGAGCACCGGGTTCAGGGCGGAGAGGGC
Organism: Streptomyces clavuligerus; assembly: GCF_005519465.1. Taxonomy (NCBI): domain Bacteria; kingdom Bacillati; phylum Actinomycetota; class Actinomycetes; order Kitasatosporales; family Streptomycetaceae; genus Streptomyces; species Streptomyces clavuligerus. The sequence goes on from NZ_CP027858.1 coordinate 2,136,174, forward strand.
GTCCTGGAAGATCATGGCCATGCCGGGGCCGCGGACCGCGCGGCGCTCCTTCTCGCTCAGGGTGAGCAGATCCCGGCCCTGGAAGCGGATCTCGCCCCGGGTGATCCGGCCGGGCGGGGAGTCCAGAATGCCCATGACCGCCTGGGCGGTGACGGACTTCCCGGAACCGGACTCGCCGAGCACGGCGAGGGTGCGGCCCTCCTCGACCCCGTAGTCGACCCCGTTGACCGCGCGGGCCACCCCGTCGCGGGTGCGGAACTCGATATGGAGATCTCTGACGTCCAGCAGCATCGCGGGCTCCACGGCGGTCGTTCAGCGCAGTTTGGGGTCGAGGGCGTCGCGTACCGCGTCGCCGAGCATGATGAACGCGAGCACGGTGACCGCCAGCGCCCCGGCGGGCCAGAGCAGCATGTGCGGGGCGTTGCGGATGTAGGGCGACGCGGCCGAGATGTCGATGCCCCAGGAGACGGTGGGCGGTTTCAGGCCGACACCGAGGTAGGAGAGGGTCGCCTCCAGCGAGATATACGTCCCGAGCGCGATCGTCGCGACGACGATGACCGGGGCGACGGCGTTGGGGGCGATGTGCCGCAGCAGAATCCGGGTGTTCGACGCGCCGAGGGTGCGGGCCGCCTGGACGTAGTCGTTCTGTTTGACGGTGATGACGGAGCCCCGGGCGATACGGGAGATCTGCGGCCAGCCGAGCAGCACCATGAAGCCGATGACGGGCCAGACCGTGGTGCTGGTGACCACGGAGAGCAGGACGAGGCCGCCGAGGACGACGGGGATGCCGAAGAACATGTCGGTGACCCGGGAGAGGACCGCGTCCCCGGCGCCGCCGAAGAATCCGGCGAGACCGCCGAGGAAGGAGCCGAGCAGGGCGACCCCGAGGGTGGCGCAGACACCGACGGTGACGGAGGCACGCGCTCCGTAGACGGTGCGGGTGTAGACGTCGCACCCCTGGCCGTTGAAGCCGAAGGGGTGGCCGGGCTGGGAGCCCTCCTGAGCCTTGGCCAGATCGCACTGGAGGGGGTTCTGGGTGGCGATCAGCGAGGGCCAGATGGCGATGATCACCAGAAAGAGGATGATCAGCCCGGAGATGACGAAGACGGGATTGCGGCGCAGATCGCGCCAGGCGTCGGACCACAGGCTGCGCGGTTTCCCGGCGGTCCCGGTGCCGGACGGACCGCCGGGCACCCCCGCCGCCCCTGCGGTCCCTGCCGTCGTTTCCAGGGTCTCGGCCTCGCTCATGGCGAGGTCGGTGGCGCCGCCCGCGCCGGTGGGGGCGATGGCCTGCCGTGCCTCGAAGTCGGGGGGCGGCTCAGGCATAGCGAATCCTCGGGTCGAGTACGGCGTACAACAGGTCCACCAGCAGATTCGCCAGCAGGAAGATCAGTACGAGGACGGTCACGAAGCCGACCACGGTCTGGGTGTTCTGGCGGACGATGCCCTGGTAGAGCTGGTAGCCCACGCCATGGATGTTGAAGATCCGCTCGGTGACGATCGCCCCGCCCATCAGCGCGCCGATGTCGGCGCCGATGAAGGTGACCACCGGGATCAGCGAGTTGCGCAGCAGATGGCGGGTGACGACCCGGCGGCGCGGCAGCCCCTTGGCCCGTGCGGTGCGGACATAGTCGGCGCGGGCGTTCTCGGCGATGGAGGTCCGGGTGAGCCGGGTGACATAGGCCAGGGAGACGGAGGCGAGCACCAGCCCGGGGACGATCAGTTCGTCCAGGGTGGCGGCGGGGGACACGGCCGGTTTGACGATCCCCCACTCGACGCCCAGCAGGAACTGGAGCAGCAGCCCGGTGACGAAGGTGGGGACGGAGATCACGACCAGGGTGAGCAGCAGGACACCGGTGTCGACGGGGCGGCCCCGGCGCAGTCCGGTGAGCACGCCGAGGGTGATGCCGATGACGATCTCGAAGAAGATCGCGACAAGGGTGAGCCGCAGGGTGACCGGGAAGGCGTCGGCCATCAGCTCGATGACCGGCTGTCCGTTGAAGGCGGTGCCGAAGTCCCCGGTGAAGACATGGCCCATATAGGTGAGGTACTGCTGCCATACGGGCTTGTCGAGGCCGAACTCCTGGCGCAGCCGGGCGGCGGTGGCGGGGTCGCACTGCCGCTGGCCGCAGAGCCCCTGGATGGGGTCGCCCATCACATTGACCATCAGGAAGATCAGCAGGGTGGCGCCGAAGAAGACGGGGATCATCTGGAGCAGCCGCCGGATCACATAACGTCCCATGGCGCCTCCCTGGGGCCTGTCCCCGGCCGGTCCTGATGCCCGGACCGGCCGATCCGGCTAGCTGACGGTGATCTCGTTGTAGACGGGGACGCTGAACGGGTTCAGCGCGACGTGGGAGACGCGCGGGGAGTAGCCCGCGCTGCCGTTCTGGTACCAGAGCGGGATGGCGCCCATCTGGTCCCGCAGCACCCCCTCGGCCTGCTGGAAGGTCCGTACCGCCGCCTGGGGGTCGGACTCGGCGTTGGCCTGGTCGACCAGGCGGTCGAAGTCCTTGTTGCTCCATTTGCCGTCGTTGGACGAGGCGTTGGTGTAGTAGAGCGGCTGGAGGAAGTTCTGGATCAGCGGATAGTCCATCTGCCAGCCGGCCCGGAAGGGGCCGGACATCTTGGACTGGGTGATCTGGTTGCGGAAGTCGGCGAAGGTGCCGACGGGGTTGCCGACGCAGGCGCTGTCCTGGCCCAGGGCGTTGTTGATGCTGTTGCAGACGGCGTCGACCCACTCCTTGTGGGAGCCGGTGTCGGCGTTGTACGTGATCGTCATCCGGCCGCCGGGGATGCCGCCGCCCTCGGCGACCAGGCGCCGGGCCTCGGCGGGGTCGTGGACGCAGGCGTCGCCGCAGAGGGTGGGGCTGAAGCCGCCGTCGGTGCCGAGGACGGGCGAGGTCCAGTCCTTGGCCGGGGTGCGGGTGTCCCGGAAGATGGTCTGGGTGATCTGGGCCCGGTCGATGGCCCGGGAGAGTCCGGTGCGCAGCTTGGCGCCGTCCGGGGTGTTCCAGGCGGGGTCGTAGTAGGGGAAGGCGAGGGTCTGGATGATCCCGGCGGGGGTGTTGATGTACCGGCCGGGCAGGTCCTTGTGGACATTGCGGAGCTGGGCCGCCGGGACGTCGTCGACGAGGTCGAGATTGCCCGAGAGCAGCGCGGTGTACGCGGTGTTGTTGTCGGTGTAGACGATGAGGTCGACCCCGCTGTTGCGGGCCCGGTCGGGGCCGGGGTAGTCGTCCCGGGTGCGCAGGGACATCGCGGAGCCCCGGGCGTAGGAGTCGACGGTGTAGGGGCCGTTGCCGATGGGTTTCTTGAGCCAGGCGGCGTGGTCGTCGAAGAAGGCGCGGGGCAGCGGGGCGAAGGCGGCGTAGCCCAGGGTGTCGGGCCAGGTGGAGAACTTCTGGCTGAGCCGGACGGTGAAGGTGCGCTCGCCGGTGACGGTGAGGCCGGAGAGGGTGGTGGCGGTGGGTTCGCCGGAGTCGGGGTGGACCTTGTCGTATCCCTCGATGTAGCCGAAGAAATAGGCGTTGCGCTGGTTGTTCCTGAGGTCGGCCCCGTAGTTCCAGGCGTCGACGAAGGAACGGGCGGTGACCTTCTCGCCGTTGCTGAAGGTCCAGCCGTCCCGGACGGTGACGGCGAAGGTGGTGGAGTCGGTGGTCTCGATCCGTTCGGCCAGCATGTCCTGGGCGCGGCCGGTCCTCGGGTCGTAGCGCTTCAGCCCGCGGAAGATCATGTCCATGACCTTGCCGCCCTGGACCTCGTTGGTGTTGGCGGGCTCCAGCGGGTTGGCCGGGTCGCCCCAGGAGGCGCTGACCACTCCCTGGGCGGTGCCGCCGCCCCCGCCGCAGGCCGTGGCGGTGAGCAGGAGCGCGGCCATGGGGGCGAGGAGGGGGCTGACCCGTCGCAGCAGCGGGGGGCGCCCGGGGCGAGGGCCTCGTCGCAGGAGAGGGGTGCGGCGCATCCAGTGCCTCCCGAGTCTCCTGTGTCTCCCATGTCCCGCGTATCCCGCGTGTCAGGACCGACTGTCGCCCAGGGCAGCGGGGCCCGCACTCCGGCGGCGGCCGTACGGCTGAGAGCCGACCCGGCGCAGGGACGGGCGGCCCGGCACAGGGACGGAACGGGACGGGACGGGACGGGACGGGGACGGGAAGCGGCGGGCGCGGCGGGGGTGCGGGCGGCGGGAGGCCAGGCCCCGGGTCAGGGCGCGGCGGCGGGCACCGGCAGGGCCACCTCCCAGGTGTCCACGGCGTAGTGGACGCCCATGCCGTGGCCCTCGTACAGCCGCAGCGCGCCCGTCGCGTTGTCCGTGTCGACCCCGAGGCCGATGGTGTCGCGGCCCAGCTCCGCGTAGACCCCGAAGGCGTGGCGCAGCAGCAGACCCGCGATGCCCCGGCCGCGGAACTCCGCGCGGACGCCCAGGTTGTTGATCCAGCCGTGGGCCTCGCGGTGGTTGGAGGTCACCGCCGCGGCGGCATCGCCCCGCCCGTCGAGCGAGACGAGCCACACCAGCGACCAGTCGATCAGCTCTCCCAGGTCGCCCAGCCAGCGCTCATAGCTCCGGGGCTGGTGGTCGTAGTGCTCGGCGAAGCTCTCCTGGAGCAGGGCGTGGGCCCTGCGGCGGTCCTCCTCCGTGTGGCACGCGCGCAGCGCGAGCCCGTCGGGCAGGACGGGGACACGGTCGGCGGCGGGGTCGAGCGGGCGGGTGAGGACGTGGTGGCGGCGCACGGCCGACCAGCCGCGCCGGAGCAGGAGCGCGGTGTCCACGGTGGGACGGGCGTGCAGATGGAGATGGACCACGGCGCGCTCGGCGCCGTTGGCCCCGGCGCGGCGCACCGCCTGGGCCTCCATCAGCTCGAACAGCCGGTCGGCCACGTCCTGGTGGTCCGGCAGGACGTACTGGTCCATGTCGATGCGCTCGGCGCCGGAGTCGTCCCACAGCAGTCCGTAGCCGACCGGTTCGCCGTCGCGCAGGGCGAGCCAGGAGTTCTCCGCCAGGGCGGCCTCGGGGTGGGTCAGATCGGCCTGTACGGAGACGAGGTCGGTCTCCTCGCGGCCGATCTCGATCAGGTCGACGGCGTTGAGGAGACGGCAGACCATCGGGGCGTCATCGGGTACGGCGGGGCGGATGGTGAGGTCCATCGCCTCACTGTCACGCCCCGGGCTTCCGCCGCGCAACGCGTTTTCCCCCGGCCCGGCGTGCGGGCCCGGAGGCCGTCCGGCCCGGGAACGGCTCGTCCCCGGCCGCCGTGGAGGCGACCGGGGACGAAGGGGGACGAGCGGGGTGCGGCACCCCGGGCGGCCCGGGTGGACCGGGACCGGGGTGGGGCGGAGCGGGGCCCTCGGGGCCCGGGGACTACTTCTTGCCGTCGGCGGAGTCGTCGTCGGCCTTGTCCGCCGGCGCGGCCAGCGCCGGGTCCATGACGACGTCCTCGGTCCGCGGCCGGGTGGGGTCCTCGGGGAAGTGGCAGGCGGTCAGATGACCCTCGTCGCTGCCCGAGAGCTGCACCAGCGGCGGCTCCTCCGTCGCGCACTTGTCCTGCGCCTTCCAGCAACGGGTGCGGAAGCGGCAGCCGGACGGCGGCATGATCGGCGAGGGGACGTCGCCGGAGAGCCGGATGCGCTCCTTCTTCGCCGCGTCCACGTCCGCCTCGGGCACGGCCGAGAGCAGGGCGTGGGTGTACGGGTGCCGGGGCCGGGTGTAGAGGGAGTTGCGGTCGGCGACCTCCACCACCTTGCCCAGGTACATCACGGCCACGCGCTGCGAGAAGTGACGCACCACCGCGAGGTCGTGGGCGATGAAGAGGAAGGCGATCCCCAGCTCGTCCTGCACCTTCTGGAGCAGATTGACGACCTGGGCCTGGATCGACACGTCGAGCGCGGAGACCGGCTCGTCGGCGATGATCAGCTTGGGTTCCAGGGCCAGGGCCCGGGCCACGCCGATGCGCTGGCGCTGACCGCCGGAGAACTCGTGCGGGAAGCGGTTGTAGTGCTCCGGGTTGAGACCGACGGTCTCCAGCAGCTCCCGGACCCGGTTCTCCCGCCCGCCGGCCGGGTTGATCCCGTTGACCTCCATCGGGCTCTTGATGATGGTGCCGACGGTCTGCCGCGGGTTCAGCGACGAGAACGGGTCCTGGAAGATCATCTGGATCTCGGACCGGATCGGCGCCAACTGCTTGCGCGAGGCGTGGGTGATGTCCTGGCCCGCGTAGGTGATCTTGCCGCCGGTCGGCTCCAGCAGCCGGGTGACCAGCCGTCCGGTCGTGGACTTGCCACAGCCGGACTCGCCGACGAGGCCCAGCGCCTCACCCGGGTACACCGTCAGGTCGACCCCGTCGACGGCCTTCACGGCGCCGACCTGGCGCCGGAAGGGGAACCCGCCGTAGATCGGGAAGTGCTTCTGGAGACCCTCGACGGTGAGCAGCGGCTCGCCCGCCCGCTCGGGGCCCTTGGCGTTCTGCTGCTGCGGCAGAGTGACGTTCTCGCTCATGTCTCTGCGTCTCCTAGCCCAGCCGGGGCTTGATCTGATCGATGAAGATGGACTGCTTCTGGTCCGGCGTGAGGTGGCAGGCCGCCGCCCGGCCGGCCGCGAGGAGCGGCCGGTCACTGGTGCACAGGCCGCCCGCCACCTGGTCCTTGAAGCCGCAGCGCGGGTTGAAGGCACAGCCGGACGGCGGGTTCAGCAGGCTCGGCGGGGAGCCGGGGATCGGCACCAGCGGCTCGTCGAGGTCGCCCCCGAGCCGCGGCATCGAGCTGAGCAGACCCCAGGTGTAGGGGTGCTTGGGGGTCTGGAGCACCTCACGGACCGTGCCGCGCTCCACCGCCCGTCCCGCGTACATCACCAGCAGGTCGTCCGCCATATTGGCGATGACGCCCAGGTCGTGGGTGATGAAGATGATCGCGGAGCCGAACTCCTGCTGGAGCTCCTTGAGCAGATCGAGGATCTGGGCCTGCACCGTCACATCGAGCGCGGTGGTCGGCTCGTCGGCGATCAGCAGATCGGGGTCGCAGATCAGCGCCATGGCGATCATCGCGCGCTGGCGCATACCGCCGGAGAACTGGTGCGGGTAGTCGTCGAAGCGGGTCGCGGGCTGCGGGATGCCGACCTTGGCCAGCATCTCGATCGCGCGCGCCTTGGCCTCCTTCTTGGAGGCGCCGGTGTGCTTCATGTACGGCTCGGCGATCTGCCGGCCCACCGTGTAGTACGGCGAGAGCGCCGTCAGCGGGTCCTGGAAGATCATCGCGACCTTGTTGCCGCGGAGCTTCTCCAGCTCCTTCTCGGAGGCGTCGACCAGCTCCTGGCCGTCGAGGTGGATCTCACCCTCGACGGTGGCCGTCTGGGGGTTGTGCAGCCCCAGGATGGTCAGGTTGGTCACGGACTTGCCGGAACCCGACTCGCCCACGATGCCGAGCGTCTTGCCGCGCTCGACGTCGAAGGAGAGGCCGTCGACCGCGCTGACGACGCCGTCCTCGGTGGAGAACCGTACGCGCAGGTCGCGGACCGAGAGGAAGGCCCCCGGACCGGTCGGGGCCGGTGTGCCCCCGGTCTTGGTCTGAGTGGTCACGGTCGATCTCCTAGCTGAGGCGCACGCGCGGGTCGATGTAGGCGTAGGCGAGGTCCACGAGGATGTTCAGCATCAGGATGAAGAACGCGCCGAACAGCATGACACCCATGGTGAGGGGCAGATCCTTGTGGAGCGACGAGCTCACCGCGAGACGGCCGATACCCGCCAGGTCGAAGGTGAACTCGGTGACGACCGCGCCCGCGAGCAGACCGCTGAGGTCCATGCCCAGGATGGTGACGATCGGCGTGAGCGAACCGCGCCAGGCATAGCGGAAGAAGACGTACCGCTGGGACATGCCCTTCGCGCGCGCGGTGCGGACGTGCTCTTCCTGAAGCTGCTCGATCATGGTCGAGCGGGACATACGCGTGTACTGAGCGGTGAAGATCGTCGACATCACGAGCCACGGGATCAGCATGCCGAGCGCCCAGGCGCCGGGGTTCTCCGTGAACGGGACGTACTTGGGGTTCTCCATCCAGCCCGTGCTGTAGACGAGGAGACCGAGGACGATCGGACCGAGGAAGTAGATCTGGAAGGAGCTGAGCACCATCGAGGCACCGCTGACGACACGGTCGAGCGGGGTGCCGCGCTTCCAGGCGGCGAGCAGGCCGGAGCCGAGGCCCAGGGTCAGGAAGATGACCAGACCACCGACGGTCAGCGAGAGCGTCAGCGGGAAGCGGTCGATGATCGAGTCCCAGACGAACTCGCTGGTTTCGAAGGACATGCCCAGGCACGGTGCGGAGCAGTGCCCCGCCGCGAAGTCCCGGCCGGAGAAGATGCCACCCATGAACTCCCAGAACTGGGTGGTGATCGGCTTGTCCAGGCCGAGGTTCTCGCGGATGACCGCGATGTTCTCAGGTGTGCAGTTCTTGCCGCAGGCGAGTTGGGCGAAGTCCTGAGGGATTGCGTAGAACAGGAAGAACGTGAAAGCGCCGATCAAGAACATGATCACTACTGCGCCGGTCAACCTGCGGATGAGGAACTGAAGCATCGCGGAAGGCTGCTCTCTTCGAAGGCGGCGGGGGTTGTAGACGTGGGCCCGTGGGGGTGCGCTCCGCCTGGCGCGCACCCCCACGGATCATCCGTGGACCGCTGTCTTGTGGACGGGTCTTACGGCTGCTTCAGGTACAGGTTGTTGATGTCGATGTAGCTCGACTCGGTGCTGTACCGGACGCCGCCCACGTTGGAGCCGGAGAGCTGGATCTGCTTGGAGTAGTAGACCGGGGCGGCCGGGTTGATCTCCTCGACGATCCGCTTGTGGACTTCCTTCCACTTCGGGAGCGCCGCGGTCGGGTCGAGGGCCAGAGCGTCTTCGATGCCCTGGTTGACCTGCTCGTCGTTGATGTGCGAGTAGTTCGAGGCGCCGTCGTAGATCAGCTTGCCGTCGTAGACGGGGGTGATGACGGTGGACGGGGACGGCCAGTCCTGGCCCCAGCCGGTCATGTACAGGTCGTAGGAGTTCTTCACGACGCCGACCTGCGTGTAGTAGGTGGCGCGGTCGATCTCCTTGACCTGCGGGTCAAAGCCGATCTTCTCCAGCATCTTCGCGATGATCACGGCCTGCTGCTGGCCGCGCGGCGTGTTGGAGTGGGCGTAGGTGAGCTTGGTGCCGGGCTTGACACCGGCCTCCTTCAGCAGCTCCTTGGCCTTCTCCAGGTTGCCGTTCGGGAACTTCAGCTTCTCGTACGGGTCGTACGAGGCGTCGAAGCCGGGCAGCGTCGGGCCCATCAGACCGCCGGCGGCCTCGCCACCGTACTTGCCGCCGTCCGCGGCGATCATCTGCTTGGCCGGGATCGCGTACGTGATGGCGTCGCGGACCTTCTTGTCCTTCATCTTGTCCAAGTTGAAGGTGAGCTGCCAGACGTAGGGCTGGAAGCCCTTGACGCTGCGCTTGTTCACCTCGGGCTTGGTGATGACGTCGCGGATCATCGCCGGGTCGACCGAGTCCGTGAACTGGATCGCGTTCTTCGCGTCGCCCTGGTCGGCGATCAGACGCTTGGTCTGGCTCGACTGGTCGATGGTGAGGGTGAAGTCGAAGCCGTCGGGGTACTGGTGGCGCACGGCGTCGGTCTTGGCGTCCCACTGGTCGTTCTTGACCAGCTTGATCGACTTGCCCGGCTTGTAGTCGGCGATCTTGTAGGGGCCGAGCGCGACGGGGGCCTTGTCGTACTTCTCCTTCGTGTCCGCCTTCTTGGGCACGATGGAGTAACCGGGCATGGCCAGCGCCTGCGGCAGGTCGGGCTGGGGCTGCTTGAACTTGAAGACGACGGTCTTCGCGTCCGGGGTCGCCAGCACGCTGTCCGGGAGGCCCTTGCCCTTGTACGGGCCGTCCGGCAGGGCCTTGCGGTAGTCCTTGCCCGAGAGCCAGCTCTGGATGTACGACGGACCGTCCGCGATGAACTTCGCGTACATCCGCTCGATGGTGTGGCGGACGTCCGCGGACGTGATCGGGTCGCCGTTCTGGTCCTTGACCCCGTCCTTCAGGGTGAAGGTCCAGGTCTTCTTGTCCGGCGACGCCTTCCCGGAGTCGGTGGCAACGTCACCGACGATGGTGAGGTTGCCGTCCTTGTCCTCCTTGAAGTTGGTCAGACCGCGGTGGACCAGGTTCGAGAACTGGCCCGCGTCGCTGACATAGATCTGACCCGGGTCCATGTGGGACAGATCGGATTCCATGAAGACATTGATCGTTCCGCCGCTCTTGGCGCCGGGGATCGCCTCGGCCGGGCCGTTGGAGCCTGCGGCGTCGACATACTGCACCGGCTTCGACTGGAGCTGAGCGTCCTCCTGGGACTTCGACTCGTCTTTCGCCTTGCTGTCGTTGCTGGAGCAGCCCGTCAGAGCCAGAGAGCCGGCCGCGGCAGCGACGACTATGGCACGCACGGAGCGTGAGCGAAGGGGCTTCATGTGCTCGTTGCACCTACCTGTCCGTAGTGAATATCAAGCGCTGCCTGACCGTCCGGTTGCCCGGCGCGGGGGCGGCAGCCACACCCCCGCCCTAGGACGTCACCGTCCGGTCTTGGGGTCGAAAGCGTCCCGTACCGCGTCGCCGAGGAGGTTGAAGGCGAGAACGAAGACCACCATGGCGACGCCGGGGAAGAACATGAACGCGGGGTTCTGCTCATAGGTCTCGGCACCGATGGCGAACATCCGGCCCCAGTCGGGGGTGGGCTCCACGAAGCCCACGCCGACATAGGAGAGGAAGGCGATCGTCAGGATGGAGCTGGGCAGGGTGTAGGTGCCCTGGACCAGGATCGGCGTGACGATGTTGGGCAGGATCTCCTTGCGGACGATCCGCCAGCGCGAGGCGCCCGAGACCTTCGCCGCCTCCACGAACTCCCGCTCCCGCAGGGAGAGGACGGAGCTGCGCACCAGACGGGCCATGGACATCCAGCCCAGGAACCACATCACGAGGATGATGGAGACGGCCCGCAGATAGGTGGGGGTCTCGTCGGTCGGCGAGACGAAGAGCGCCGTGACGACCGGCATGAAGGCGATGAAGAAGAGCTGGTTCGGGAAGGCCAGGAAGAAGTCCGTGACCCGGCCGAGCCAGTAGTCCGCCTTGCCGCCGAAGTAGCCGCCGACCATACCGATGAGCACACCGGTGAGCACACACAGGAAGGTGATGACGAGCGCCATGTAGAGCGAGGTGCGCATGCCGTAGAGCAGCATGGTGAACACATCACGGCCCAGCTTGGGCTCCACGCCGAACCAGAAGTCCCCGGAGACGCCGCCGAAGGTGCCGACCGGCAGCGAGAAGTCGTCGAGGATGTCCTCGTACCCCGGCTCGTTGGGGTACAGCGTGTAGGGGTCCTTGCCGTAGATCTTGGAGATCAGCGGCGCGAGGGCCGCGATCAGATAGAAGAAGATCACGACGCCGGCCGCCGTCATGCCGACCTTGTCGCGCTTGAAGCGCGCCCACATCAACTGGCCGGGCGAGCGCCCGGTGTGGGACGGGCCGTCGGCGGCGTCGTTCTTGGTCGCGTTCTTCTTGTCCAAGGCGACAGAGGCGTCCGTGGCCTCGGTCTCGATTGGACTGGTCATGATGTGTCCATTCACGGGTGTCGGGTGACCCGCGGTCCTGCGTACGACGGGGGAGACGGGCGACGTGGATGCACGTGTGCCGTCAGTCCTGCCGTATGACGTTCCCCCCTGTCGGCCACCGCCGGAGCGGGGATGGCCGTACTGCCTCATGCCGATGGTTCACCCAAGGGCAAATGGGCTGGAAAGCGCGTCAATAGGGATTGAATCCACCCTCAGGAGCGCGAGCCGAGCGGTTGACCGGGGCTCAGGATCGGCGGCCGTCGTCGGCGGCCGGCCCGGATGGAATGCGCTGGAAACCGGCCGTACAAGCCATCTGCGACGACCCGACCCCACTGGCGCTCGTGGCACCGCGCATGGGTTCCTCCTCATGAGTCCACGTGTTCACTGCAAGGCTGGGCACATGACACCCGCCGACACCCCTGACGGCGAAGAGCTGTGTACCCCGTGTGCTCGTGAGTCGGCGCTCCCCACAGCGCATGACCCGTTGACCCGAGCTCAGTGAAGCCAACTATTGGGTAAGTTCGGGCTGTAAACCACACTTAAAGCATCTCGTTTTGGCAACATCAGCAGAGCCCCCTCCTCCAAAATTCGGACAAAGGGATCGCAGACAGACACCCCCGAAACGGACTGTTAATACAGGTTTCCGGTGAGCTACGCCCGATAGTCGGACAGATGGGCTAGGAAAACCTCTTGACTTGGGCTAGGGAAACCTCTTGACTTCCGCCGCCGGATCACGGTTCCTCCCTGGGAAGCCCGCCCCGGTGCCGACAGACGCGAACGGCCCGGCCGTCCCCCCGTACAAGGGGGGGACGGCCGGGCCGTTTTTCAGCCATGGGGCGCCGACGGGGCGCCCGCGAGCTCAGGGGGCGGGCTCGGGCGGCGGCCCGGCCCCGCTCAGCCGTGCTTGGCGCGGGAGGCGGCGCGGGCGCGCTCGCGCGCGTCCAGGTTCACCTTGCGGATGCGGACGGCCTCCGGGGTCACCTCGACGCACTCGTCGTCGCGGCAGAACTCCAGCGACTGCTCCAGCGAGAGCTTGCGCGGCGGCACGATCGCCTCGAAGGAGTCGGCGGAGGAGGAGCGCATGTTGGTGAGCTTCTTCTCCTTGGTGATGTTCACGTCCATGTCGTCGGAGCGGGAGTTCTCACCGACGATCATGCCCTCGTAGACCTCGGTGCCCGGGTCCACGAAGAGCACACCGCGCTCCTGGAGGTTGGTCATCGCGAAGGCGGTGACCGCGCCGGACCGGTCGGCGACGAGCGAACCGTTGTTCCGCGTGGTCAGCGTGCCGAACCAGGGCTCGTGGCCCTCGTGGATGGAGTGGGCGATACCGGTGCCGCGGGTGTTGGTCAGGAACTCCGTACGGAAGCCGATCAGACCGCGGGAGGGCACGACGAACTCCATCCGGACCCAGCCCGAGCCATGGTTGGACATATTGTCCATGCGGCCCTTGCGGACGCCCATGAGCTGGGTGACGGCGCCCATGTGCTCCTCGGGGACGTCGATGGTCATGCGCTCGACCGGCTCGTGGACCTTGCCGTCGATCTCCCGGGTCACCACCTGGGGCTTGCCGATGGTCAGCTCGAAGCCCTCACGGCGCATCTGCTCGACCAGGATGGCCAGCGCCAGCTCACCGCGGCCCTGCACCTCCCAGGCGTCCGGGCGCTCGGTGTCCAGGACGCGGAGCGAGACATTGCCGATCAGCTCGCGCTCCAGCCGGTCCTTGACCTGGCGGGCGGTGACCTTGCGGTCCTTGACCGCCGCCTTGGCCTCGGCGCCCTTGCCGGTGCCGCCCCGGCCGACCAGCGGCGAGGTGTTGGTACCGATGGTCATGGAGATCGCGGGCTCGTCCACCGTGATCAGCGGCAGCGCGACCGGGTTCTCCGGGTCGGCCAGCGTCTCGCCGATCATGATCTCGGGGATACCGGCGACGGCGCAGATGTCACCCGGGCCGGCCTTCTCGGCGGGCTTGCGGGTCAGCGCCTCCGTCATCATCAGCTCGGTGATGCGGACGCTGGAGATCGAGCCGTCGCGCTTGATCCAGGCGACCGTCTGGCCCTTGCGCAGCTCGCCCTGCTCCACGCGGAGCAGCGCGATACGGCCGAGGAAGTTGTCGGCGTCGAGGTTGGTGACGTGCGCCTGGAGAGGCGCCTCCTCCTCGTACGTCGGGGCCGGGACGTGCTCCAGGATGGTGGAGAAGAACGGCTCCAGGCTGTCGCTGTCGGCCGGGACGGTGCCGTCCTCGGGCTTGGTCAGCGAGGCGACGCCGTCACGGGCGCAGGCGTAGACGATCGGGAACTCGATCTGGTCCTCGTCGGCGTCCAGGTCGAGGAAGAGGTCGTAGGTCTCGTTGACGACCTCGTCGATCCGGGAGTCCGGGCGGTCCGTCTTGTTGATGCAGAGGATGACGGGCATCCGGGCCTGGAGGGCCTTGCGCAGGACGAAGCGGGTCTGCGGGAGCGGGCCCTCGGAGGCGTCGACGAGCAGGACGACGGCGTCGACCATCGACAGACCGCGCTCGACCTCGCCACCGAAGTCGGCGTGGCCGGGGGTGTCGATGATGTTGATCGTGATGGGCGCCCCGCCGTCCTTGGGGTGGTACTTCACCGCCGTGTTCTTGGCGAGGATCGTGATGCCCTTCTCACGCTCCAGGTCGTTCGAGTCCATCACCCGGTCGTCGACCTGCTGGTGCGCGGCGAAGGCTCCGGCCTGCTTCAGCATGGCGTCGACCAGGGTGGTCTTGCCATGGTCGACGTGGGCGACGATGGCGACGTTACGGATGTCGTGGCGCGTGGGCATGCTGGCTGGCGCTTCTCTCGATCGTGGGATGCGGCGTGTGCTGCGGCGTCTTTTCCTCGTACGCCCAGCCGGGGCGGACGCGCCGCGGCTCACTCCCATGGTACGGGGCCCTCGCGCGGGGGGCCTCCCGGTCCTGGAGAGGGGGTGCCCGGGGATGCCCGGGAAGGTGCCTGAACTCTGGTCAACGAGTGACACGATCTTGCCCGCCGGGATCACCGGCGGGCAAGCGAGTTGAGGCTGTTCTGAGGTTATGGAAGGTCTCTTCGGAAGCCCTGAGGAAGAACGGGCAGGTCAGACGCGCGAGGGGAGGCCCGGGGCCCGGGGCCCGCCGTCACGGGCCCCGGGGGTACGAGGGGTACGGCCCGGGCCGCCTCGATACGGGCCCGGGCCGCGGGGTCAGTTCTCGGCCTTCTTCTTCGGCTCCGGTTTGGCGAAGCCGATGTCCTGGTAGCGGGGGGTGGCCAGACCGAAGGCACCGGCGTTGCGCACGGTCGGGCGGACCGCCACCAGCTCGGGGCGCTGATAGAGCGGGATCGAGCCCGCCGCCGCCCAGATCCGGGCGTCCGCCCGGCGGACGAGGTCCCGGGCCTCGTCCTCGTCCAGCTCGCCCGCGGCCTGCTCGAAGAGCTGGTCGATGTAGTCCGTGCCGACCCGGGTGTAGTTCTGCTCGACCAGCAGGGAGCCGTCGTCGGCGGGGCGGGGCTTGGCGTAGATGGGACGGGCGTCGGTCGCCGGGAAGGCGGTCGCCGGCCAGGAGTAGAGGGCCAGGTCGTACCGTCCGGCGGCGATGTGGTCCTTGAAGTAGTCCTCGTCCGGGACCTTCACGATCTCGGTGCCGACGCCGATGCGGTCGAGCATGCCCGCGATCCGCTGGGCGACCACCCGCAACTGCTCCGAGCCCGCGCCGGAGGGCAGGACGAAGCGGAGCAGCAGGGGCTTGCCGTCCTTGCCGAGCCTGCCGCCCGCCGCGACCGGGGCGGCGGTACCCGCGGGGGCGTACGCCCCGGCCGCTCCGTTGTCGCCCGGGGCCTCGGGGGCGGCGGCGCGGGCCCGGTCGAGGCCCGCGGTCCGGGCCCGGGGCTGGAGGGCCAGCTCCTGGAAGGTCACCGGCGCGGGGGCGAGCACATGGGCGCGGCCGGTGGCGGGGGCGTGGTCACCGACGATGTACAGACCGTCGTCGGAGGGCGCGTCGATCCCGGTGCGGACGGCGGCCACCAGCGCGGGGGGCGCGTTCCGGAAGGACGCGGCGCGGGCGCCCCCGGTGTTCTTGGAGTCGTCCCCGCTCTCCTCGCCCTCCTCGTCCTCGCTCTCCTCACCCTCTTCGGACGATGTGTCCTCCGGCCCGGCCTTGGCGGGGGCGGACTTCCGCAGCGCCCCGCCGGGCACCCAGCCCGCGTCCGCGAGCAGGGCCTGGGCCTCCTGGGCGCTCTGCTCGCCGAGCGCCTCGCTGTTGTCCGTGTACGCGCGCTGTCCGGCCAGGGCCAGATGGCTGCCGGGCGGGACGGCGGGGAGCCCGAGCGGTCGCAGCACGCTCTCGGCGAGTTCCCGGCGGTCCAGCGCGCGGGCGACCGCCCGGCGCACCCGGTCGTCGGAGAGCGGGCCGCTCTCCCCGTTCAGGGCGAGCTGGGTGAAGGCGGGCTCCAGCGATCTGCGCACCACCAGGCCGTGCAGCCTGCCCTGCTCGGCGGTGTAGTTCCCGATCGCGGTGCGGGTCCGCTCCCGGGCGGCCCTGGCGCCCTCGGCCGCCTCCTCGTCGGAGCCGTAGGCGACCGCCCAGGAGCGCAGCGCGCCGGACGGGGTGAGTGCGGCGGCGGGGCCGTGGGCGGCGCGGGGCGCGATGCGCACGCCGTCGGGGCTGTGGGCGGGCGGGGCGACGATACGGCCCCGGTGCCGGGTGGAGAGGTCGATCCGTTCGGCGACCGTGCGGTCGATCTCGGCGAGCTGGACCCGGTCGGAGGCGAGCGCCGCGGCCCGCTGGTGGCGGGGGACGGCGGCGAGGACCAGCCGGTCCAGCTTGGCCGGCTCGCCCCACCAGCGCGGGTTGCGGGCGAGGGCGACGGTACCGGCCTTGCGGTCGAGCCGGTCGAGGCGGAAGGGGCCCGCGGTGGCCTGGAGCGTGGTGCGGGCCCCGTCGTTGAAGGCGGCCGGGGTCCCGGTCACCGCCCGCGGGTAGAGGGGGCTGAAGAGGGCCTTCCAGTCGGCGTAGGGCTTCTTGAAGGTGACCTTCACCTCCAGGTCGTTGGCGCCCTTCTGGATCTCCTCGATCCGGTCGTATCCGGCGTTGCGGGCGGTCCAGAAGGCGCTGTCCCGGCCGCTGAGGGCCCGCCACTGGGCGACGAAGTCGGGCGCCCCGATCTCCTTGCCGTCGCTCCACACCGCCTTCTGGTTGATCTTGTAGAGCACCACCTGCTTGGGTTCGCGCTCGACGACGGCGGCCGACTCCAGGAAGTCGGGGTTGCGCTGGGGGCGCCCCTGGACGTCCAGGGTGAAGAGGGCGGGCAGCGCGGCCTGGGCGACCTTGGCGGTGGCGGCGTCGGCGTCGGCCTGGAAGGTGTTGAGGGTGGTGGGCACCGCGTCGACCGCCCAGCGGAGGGTGCCCCCGTCGGCGACCCTGTCCCGTTTGTCCGCGGCGATGTCCTGCGCGGTGGCCCGGCCGGCGGAGTCGTCCGCGGTGCAGCCCGACAGCGCGGGCAGCACGAGTGCCCCGCCGGCGAGCAGCGCGGCGGAGCGCAGCACCCGGGAGGCCCGGCGGTCCCGGTGCGCGCGGAGGTCCTGGGCCCTCCCGTGTGGCTCGTCGAGCTGGGGCATGGTCTCTACCTCTTCATCCTGTTTCACCGATTTTGGGATGATCACACCTATGTCCGGCCACTGAACGGGACCACAAGCCGCCGCCCCCGCCGACACGGCGCTCTCCTCGCCCAAAGTCACCCGGTCAGCGCAGTGACGAGCGGTACACGCTCTGACAAAAATGGAGAAAATGAAGCCACGAAGGCAGAACCTGTCGGGGGCGATCCCTGTGCGTGCGTCGAGGGGCCCGGGAGTCCGGAGGGAATCCCGCGCATCCCCTTCCCAAGGGGGATGTGAGGCGCGACACTCGCAGGCGCATGAGCGACGTCACCCGCACCCTGCGGAAGTGAGGGCACATCATGTCCCAGCAGGACGACCTGGCCGTGCTCCGGCACCGTGTGGACGAACTGGTCCAGCGCGTCGGGCAGCTGGAGAGAACCGTCGACCGGCTTCGTGGCGCGGGCGGCCGGACGAACGGCTCGGCCGCCGGGCGCAGACCACCGGAGCGCACGGAACTGGTCACCATCCCCGACGTTCCGTACAACCACGCCCTGTGGACGGACTCGGACGACGAAGGTCTGGGCGTCCGCGACCGGCACGCTCCCTGAATCGGACCCGCCCCGAGGGCGGCTTCTAGGAGACCTCGTTGGCCACTGGCACCGAACGACCCCAACTCGACAGCGGCGTACACGGCGCGACCCGCGCCACCATCGGTCCCCGCCATCTGCGGACGGACCGGTGGTGGCTGGCCCCGGCGCTGACAGCGGGCGGACTGCTCGCTTTCATCATCTATTCGACCTGGCGGGCCTTCTCGAACGCGGACTACTACGCCGCGCCCTATGTCTCGCCCTTCTACTCGCCCTGCATCGCGGAGAACTGCGTCCCGATGAAGGGCGGCCCCAACTGGGAGATCGTCGGAAGCTGGTGGGGCCTCTCCCCCGCGCTGCTGATCCTGATCTTCCCGCTGGGCTTCCGGCTCACCTGCTACTACTACCGCAAGGCCTACTACCGGGGCTTCTGGGCCTCGCCCCCGGCCTGCGCGGTCGCCGAGCCGCACCGGAAGTACACCGGGGAGACCCGCTTCCCGCTGATCCTCCAGAACATCCACCGCTACTTCTTCTACGCGGCGCTCCCGGTCGCCGGCATCCTCACCTACGACACCGTGCTGGCCTTCCGCGACGAGCACTACGCGTTCGGGCACATGGGGCTCGGTACGGTCGTCTTCCTGGTGAACATCGTCCTGATCTGGGCGTACACCCTCTCCTGCCACTCCTGCCGGCATATCGTCGGCGGACGGCTGAAGCACTTCTCCCGGCATCCCGTGCGCTATCGCGCGTGGACCTGGGTGGGCCGGCTCAACGCGCGCCATATGCAGCTCGCCTGGGCGTCGCTGATCAGCGTCGCCGCGGCCGACTTCTATGTCTATCTGGTCGCGTCCGGCGCCTTCGACGATCCGAGGTTCTTCTGATGACTCAGCTCGAACGACAGCAGTGGGACGTCGTCGTGGTGGGCGCGGGGGGTGCCGGGCTGCGCGCGGCCATCGAGGCCCGTGAGCAGGGCGCCCGTACGGCGGTCATCTGCAAGTCGCTCTTCGGCAAGGCGCACACCGTGATGGCGGAGGGCGGGATCGCCGCCGCCATGGGCAATGTCAACTCGGGCGACAACTGGCAGGTCCACTTCCGGGACACCATGCGCGGCGGGAAGTTCCTCAACCAGTGGCGGATGGCGGAGCTGCACGCCCAGGAGGCCCCGGAGCGGGTCTGGGAGCTGGAGACCTGGGGAGCGCTCTTCGACCGCACCGCCGACGGCCGGATCTCCCAGCGGAACTTCGGCGGCCATGAGTACCCCCGGCTCGCGCATGTGGGCGACCGGACCGGCCTGGAGCTGATCCGCACCCTCCAGCAGAAGATCGTCTCGCTCCAGCAGCAGGACAAGGAGGAGTTCGGCGACTACGAGGCCCGGCTGAAGGTCTTCCAGGAGTGCACCGTCACCCGCGTCCTCAAGCACGGGGAGCGGGTGGCGGGCACCTTCTGCTACGAGCGGGAGTCCGGCCGTTTCTTCGTCATCGACGCCCCGGCGGTGGTCCTGGCGACCGGCGGGATCGGCAAGTCCTTCAAGGTCACGTCCAACTCCTGGGAGTACACCGGAGACGGCCACGCCCTCGCGCTCCTCGCCGGGGCCCCGCTGCTCAACATGGAGTTCGTGCAGTTCCACCCGACGGGGATGGTCTGGCCGCCGTCCGTGAAGGGCATCCTCGTCACCGAGTCGGTGCGCGGGGACGGCGGGGTGCTGCGCAACTCCGAGGGCAAGCGGTTCATGTTCGACTACGTCCCCGACGTCTTCAAGGAGAAGTACGCGCAGACCGAGGAGGAGGGCGACCGCTGGTACGAGGACCCGGACCACAACCGCCGCCCGCCCGAGCTGCTGCCCCGGGACGAGGTCGCCCGCGCGATCAACGCCGAGGTGAAGGCCGGGCGGGGCTCCCCGCACGGCGGAGTCTTCCTCGATGTCTCCACCCGGATGCCCGCCGAGGTCATCCGGCGGCGGCTGCCGTCCATGTACCACCAGTTCAAGGAGCTGGCGGACGTGGACATCACGGCGGAGGCCATGGAGGTCGGGCCGACCTGCCACTACGTCATGGGCGGGATCGCGGTCGACTCGGACTCCGCCGCCGCGCTCGCGGTGCCGGGGCTCTTCGCCGCGGGCGAGGTCGCGGGCGGTATGCACGGCTCCAACCGGCTCGGCGGCAACTCCCTCTCCGACCTGCTGGTCTTCGGCC
The DNA here is from genome assembly GCF_005519465.1 of Streptomyces clavuligerus. Classification (NCBI taxonomy): domain Bacteria; kingdom Bacillati; phylum Actinomycetota; class Actinomycetes; order Kitasatosporales; family Streptomycetaceae; genus Streptomyces; species Streptomyces clavuligerus. The sequence goes on from NZ_CP027858.1 coordinate 2,156,139, forward strand.
GCCGCGCGGGACTGCACGCGGCCGGGCACGCGGCCGGGCTCGGCGAACGGCCCACCGCGGACGCGGAGCAGATCGACCGGGCCGCCGCCGAGGCGCTGCGGCCCTTCCACCCGGACACCGGCACCGCCACCGGCGGGGCGGGCCGGGGGACGGACACGGACGGCACCGCGCGGGGGCTCGCCGATGACGCCCCGGCCGACGCGGTGGCGGGCACCGAGAACCCGTACACGCTCCACCAGCAGCTCCAGCAGACCATGAACGACCTCGTCGGCATCATCCGCCGCGAGGGCGAGATGGCGCAGGCCCTGAAGAAACTGGCCGAGCTGCGGGTACGGGCCCGCCGGGTCGGTGTCGAGGGCCACCGGCAGTTCAACCCCGGCTGGCACCTCGCCCTGGATCTGCGGAACATGCTGCTGGTCAGCGAGTGCGTGGCCCGGGCGGCGCTGGAGCGCACCGAGAGCCGGGGCGGCCACACCCGGGAGGACTTCCCGGCGATGGACCGGTCCTGGCGCTCCGCCCATCTGCACTGCCGGCTGACCGACCCCAGCGGCGCCCAGGCCGCCGCCGATCCCGCCCGGGGCCAGATCTCCCTGGTCCGCCGGACCACCGATCCCATCCGTCCGGACCTGCTCGCCCTCTTCGAGAAGGAAGAGCTGGTCAAGTACCTCCCCGAAGAGGAGCTCTACGAGTGAGTTCGTACCAGGCCGGCTTCCGGGTGTGGCGCGGCGACCAGGACGGCGGGGAGCTGGCGGACTTCTCCGTCGAGGTCCATGACGGCGAGGTCGTCCTCGACATCATCCATCGGCTCCAGGCCACCCAGGCGCCCGATCTCGCCGTGCGGTGGAACTGCAAGGCGGGCAAGTGCGGCTCGTGCAGCGCGGAGATCAACGGGCGGCCCCGGCTGCTGTGCATGACCCGGATGTCGGTCTTCTCCCGCACGGAGACGATCACGGTCACCCCGCTGCGGGCCTTTCCCGTGGTGCGGGACCTGGTCACCGATGTCTCGTTCAACTACACCAAGGCCCGGGAGGTGCCCGCCTTCGTACCGCCGCAGGGGGTGGCGCCGGGCGAGTACCGCATGCAGCAGATGGACGTGGACCGCTCGCAGGAGTTCCGGAAGTGCATCGAGTGCTTCCTGTGCCAGGACACCTGTCATGTGGTGCGCGACCACGAGGAGAACAAGCCCGCCTTCGCCGGGCCGCGTTTTCTGATGCGGGTCGCCGAGCTGGACATGCATCCGCTGGACGCCGCCGCCGCGTCGGGTCTCGACCGCAAACGGACGGCGCAGGAGGAGCACGGGCTCGGCTACTGCAACATCACCAAGTGTTGTACGGAGGTGTGCCCCGAGGGCATCAAGATCACGGACAATGCGCTGATCCCGCTCAAGGAGCGGGCCGTCGACCGTAAGTACGACCCGCTGGTCTGGCTCGGCGACAAGATCAGGCGCAGGACGTAGGCGCACCGTCCGGTCCATCGGATCGCCGCCACCGATGGTGCGTGCCCGCGCCGGGCGCCTTCGCGGGCACGCACCGCGAGCCGGGACGGCGGCGGGGGCGGGTCCTCCCCCCTGTCCCTGTCCGCCGTACCCGCTGTCCCTGCCCGCCGTACCCGCCGGGCGGGGCACCCGCTCGGACGCGCCCGTCCGCACCGTCCGCGCCGCATCCGTCAGAACATGCTGAGCAACTGGTCCACGGTCGGTTCGGTGGGGGTGTTCCCGTCGGGCAGCGCCAGTTCGAACCAGACGGTCTTGCCGCGCGGGGTCCGGCGGGAGCCCCAGGCCGCGCTGAGCAGTCCGACGAGCTGGAGCCCCCGGCCGCCCTCGTCGGTGTCGCGGGCGCGGCGGCGGCGCGGCTGCACCAGACCGGAGTCCCAGACCTCGCACACCAGGGTGCGGTCGCGCAGCAGCCGCAGCCGGATCTCGCCCTCGCCGTACCGCAGCGCGTTGGTGACCAACTCGCTCACCAGCAGTTCGACGGTGTCGACGAGGGGTTCCAGATCCCAGGAGACCAGCAGGGCACGGGCCAGTTCGCGCGCCCGGCCCACCGAGCGGGGCTCGCGGGGCAGCAGCCAGTCGCCGACGGCCTCGGCGGGCAGGCCCCGTACCCGGGCCATCAGCAGGGCGATGTCGTCCTCGCCGTGGCGGGTGTCGAGCGAGGTGAGCACATGGTCGCAGACGTCCTCCAGCGACCGGGAGAGATCGGGTCCGAGCGCGGGAGGCTCGGGAGCGGGGTGCTCGGGAGCGGTGCGGCCCCGCACGGGACCGGCCGGGCCGGTGGGCCGGGAGGGGCCGGTGAGGGCGGAGCGGAACGCCTTGAGCCCCTCGTCCAGCGGATGGTGGCGGGATTCGACGAGGCCATCGGTGTAGAGGGCGAGCAGCGCGCCCTCGGGCAGCTCCACCTCGACCTCCTCGAAGGGCTCGCCCCCGACGCCGAGCGGCATCCCGGGCGGCACGTCGAGCAGCAGCGCCTCCTGTCCCGGCTCCACCAGGACGGGCGGCAGATGCCCGGCGTTGGCGAAGGTGCAGCGGCGGGTGACCGGGTCGTAGACGGCGTAGACGCAGGTCGCGAGGTAGACCTCGGAGAGGTCGGCGTCCCGCGACTTATGGGCGACCCGGGACGCCTGCTGGGCGCCGATGGGGCTGCCGAGGCCCCGGGCGACCTCGTCGAGCGCCGACAGCACCTCGGCGGGCTCCATGTCGAGCAGGGCCAGGGTCCGCACGGCGGTGCGCAGCTCGCCCATGGCGACGGCGGCGCGCAGCCCGCGCCCCATGACGTCGCCGACGACGAGGGCGGTGCGGTGGCCGGGCAGTTCGATGACGTCGAACCAGTCGCCGCCGACCTCGGTGGCCGCGTTGCCGGGGAGGTAGCGGCAGGCGATGTCCAGCCCGGCGGCCTCCGGGTCGCCCGGGGGGAGCAGGCTGCGCTGGAGGATGAGGGCCCGCTCGTGCTCCCTGCGGTAGAGCCGGGCGTTGTCGATGCAGACGGCGGCGCGCGCGGCGAGTTCGACGGCGAGGGCGCGGTCCCGTTCCCCGAAGGGCTCGCTGCCCTTGGTCCGGGAGAACTGCACCAGTCCGACGACGCTGTCGTGGGCCACCATCGGCACGGCGAGCGTGGACTGCACCAGGCTGCCGCCGCCCTGTCCGGGGATGGCCTGGACCCGGGCGGTGCGCAGGGCGTTGGCGCACGGCGAGTTGACCGTGTAGCGGTGGACCTCGCCGACGGCGGTGGGGGTGCCGCCCCGGGAGCCGCAGCCGGGTGTGGTGATCAGCGGGGCGTCGGACACGGCGCTGGCGAAGGCGACCCGGCGGAGCGCGGCGCTGCCGCCGTAGCTCTCGGCGCGGGGGGCGTCCCACCGTCCGGGCGGCGCCTCGTCGCCGGTGAGCAGGGACTGGTAGAGGTCGACCGAGGCGAGGTCGCAGAAGCCGGGGACGGCGACGTCGAGCAGTTCGCGCGCGGTGGTCTCCAGGTCGAGCGAGTTGCCGATGCGGGCGCTGGCCTCGTTGAGGAGGGCGAGATTGCGCCGGGCGCTGGCGGCCTCGCGGGCCGCCACCTGGCGGCGGGTCACGTCGTGGCCCACCCCGGCCACCCCGATGGGCCGTCCGGCGGCGTCGTGCACCCGGTAGAGGTTGACGGACCAGTGCCTGCGCTCGGGGCCGCCGGGGGCGGTGCCGACGAACTGGAGGTCGATCACGGGCTCGCCGCTCTCCAGCACCCGCCGCAGCGAGCCGTCCATCCGTTCGGCCTCGGAGCGGGGGAGGTAGTCGTGGACGGTGCGTCCCCGGTGTTCCTCGGCGGTGCCGCCGAACACGGCGGCGACGCGCTGGTTGGCACGGCGCACCCGCAGATCGGTACCGAAGAGAAGGAAACCGAAAGGAGATTGACCGAAAATCGCCTGCGAAGCAGCGAGATCGGTCTCCATGCCCCGCAGCGCGCCGACATCGGTCACGATGCAGAGCGCGGCCCGTTCGCCGGTCTCCGTCTCACTGGGCACCACGAGAACCTCGGCCATGCCCGGGGCGCCGCCGTTCCCGGCCGCCCGCAGCGGGACGAGTCCCGTCCACTCCTTGCCGTCAAGGAGATCGGCGGCCGTTCGCCCGCCCTGCCGCCCCGGCCCGTCCGGGAGCAGGACCGTCAGCAGATCCCTCCCCCGGGCCTCGGCGGCCGTGATGCCGAACAGCTCGGCCGCCCGCCGGCTCCACCGGTCGATCCGACCATCGGGGCCCAGGGAGAAGGAGGCGACCCTGATGGAGTCATGGATCGAGCCAGGCGGACAGCTCTGCCACACGACGTCGCCCGACGTCCCGGTTATCTCGCTCACGCGACCGTCCCCTCCAGCTCACCGCACCGGACCGGCCATGACCGCAGTATTCAGCACTACGGCTGCGGCGCGCACGGCGTTCACGATCACAGCACGGTCTCGTTCATTTTGCGCCTGCGCAGCAGTGATCGTTATCTCTTCACACTTTTAACCAGTGAGAGCCAGCTCGAACCACACCGTCTTCCCCGTTCTTCCCCGGCGGGTCCCCCAGCGCCGCGCGGACCCGGCGACGAGCTGGAGCCCGCGCCCGCCCTCGTCGTCGGGCGCCGCCGTGCGCTCGGTGGGCGGGTCGGGCAGCGGATCGGACACCTCCACCAGCAGGGCCCCCGCCCCGTCCGCCGAGCCGTCGCCCGGCCCGGGAAGGGCCATCCGCACCCCGATGGGCCCGGAGGCGTACCGCAGCGAATTGGTCACCAGCTCGCTGACCAGCAGAACGGTCATATCGCCGACCGCCGGGTCGAGGCCCCAGTCCCGCAGGGTGTCCCGCACGGCGTGCCGGGCGACGCGGACGGCGTCGGGCTGGGCGGGAAAAGTCCATTCGGCGCGGGCGCCGTTGGTGTCGATCACACCGCTCACTTCCCGGACCAGCAGCACACCACATCCCTTTTCGGGGGGTTAATCAGCACATACCCGATATTCGGCTCCGGGTATCGCGATCGGCGGCCTCATGGGTGCACGGTTGACGCGAACGGCGTACGGACGGGGCCTCCGCGCCCTCGTGGACGGCGCACGCCCCGCCCGGCCGGCCGCGCCGCATCTCACTCGGGGGGTCTGCGGGACTCCCGTGATTCCCCAGATTCCTCGGGACGGGTCTCCGCCAGGCTGTCACGCAGCAGCCGGGCCGCCTCGGCCACGGCGGGACGGTCCTGATCGAGCCAGTCCACGGTGTCGGTCTCGTCCGGCCCCAGCCAGCGCAGGGCGTCGTGGTCCTCCAGCGGCCGGGGCTCGCCGGAGACCAGCCGGGCGGTCCACACCTGGAGCACATATCCCGGTTTCAGGGGCCAGGAGCCGGGGATGCGGGCCAGGGGCTCCGTCTCGACGCCCAGCTCCTCGCGCAGCTCGCGGACGAGGGCTTCCTCCGGGCGCTCCCCCGGCTCCAGCTTGCCTCCGGGCAGCTCCCAGCGGCCCGCCAGCTCCTCGGGGGCGCTGCGGCGCGCGGCCAGCAGCCGCCCCCGGTCGTACACGGCTCCGGCCACCACCACACGTTCGGTCATGCGCCGGAGCGTACTGCGCCCGCCCGGCGGGGCCACCGCCGCCTCCCGCGCGGAGGCGGAATCCGCGCGCGGGGACGGGGCCGGGCGAGCGGCCGCGACCGGCGCGGGACGGTGCCCCACGGCGGTTGGCACGGCGGGTGGCGCGGCGGGGCGGAACGCCCGGAACGCGTCAGTAGGTCGTCGTCTGCTCGATACGCTCCACCCAGTACATCTGTTTGTGCCCCTGGACATCGAGTGTGTCGACTATCCGCTGGGCCTCGTCCTCGGTCGCGTACCGCCCGACGCGATAGCAGTTGCCGTTGTCGTCCTGGCGTATGACGAGCCAGGGGAGCGCTGAACTGCTGTCGGTCATCGCGCCCCTCCCTCGCACGGCCCGTGTGTCACCGGTGATGGCCCCGAAACCTCAATGCGCATATGCCGGAGCCTACGCCCGACCTTCACTCAGCGGATACGGATTTACACAAAGAGACAGGAAACAGGGGGCGCATCCATCCGAATGCGCCCCCCCGGGCACGCACTCCCCCACCGTGCCCGATCCATACGTTCCCAGCCATTGACCTCAATGGTCCAGACCAATACGGTCCTTACTCACTGCACACTCACCGCACACCCACTGCGCGGATCCACTCGCGACAGCCGCACAACACCCCTTGCACGACGCCCCGTTGACAGACCTGTTCCGGTGCCGCCGCGAAGCCTGCGCGGCACGCCGGAGCGCACACAGGAATGAGTCCCATGCGTCGAACCACTCCGGTACGGACCGCGGTCGCGGCCGGGTCCCTCTCGCTGCTCGCGGCGCTCGCGCCCGCGGCCACCGCCGGCGCCGCGCCCCCGGCCGCCCCGCCCGCCGCCGCGGCGGGCGGTCGGCTTTCCGCCACGGCGGACGCGCGGCTCGTCGTCGCCGACGGCGGCGGCGCCGAGGAACGCGGCCATCAGCGCGCGTACAAGCGCATCGGCTACTTCAGCCAGTGGGGCATCTACGGCCGCGACTTCCATGTGAAGAACCTTCAGACCAGCGGCCAGGCCGCGAAGCTGACGCACATCAACTACGCCTTCGCGAACGTCAGCGGCGACGGCCGGTGCTTCATCACCGGGCCGGTCGGAGAGGCCGACCCCTGGGCCGACTACGTCCGCCCGGTGGACGCGGCGGGGTCCGTCGACGGAGTGGGCGACACGCCCGATCAGAAGCTCGCGGGCAACTTCAACCAGCTCCGTGAGCTGAAGGCGAAGAACCCGGGCCTCCGGACCCTGATCTCCCTGGGCGGCTGGAGCTGGTCCACCCACTTCTCCGACGCCGTCAGCACCCCCGCGAAGCGCACATCCCTCGTCTCCTCCTGCATCGACATCTACATCAAGGGCAATCTGCCCGTGGACGGGGCGCGCGGCGGCCCGGGCGCGGCGGCCGGGATCTTCGACGGCATCGACATCGACTGGGAGTGGCCGGGCTCGGAGGGCGAGGCGGACACCCCGTACCGCCCCGAGGACAAGAAGAACTTCACCGCGCTGGTGCGGGAGTTCCGCGTCCAGCTCGACGCGTACGCGCGGAGCGAGGCACGGCGCACGGACACCCGGCCCAAGCACTACGACCTGTCGGCGTTCGTGCCGACGGCGCCCGCGAAGATAGACGCGGGCTTCGAGGTCCCGAAGATCATGAAGGACTTCGACTGGGTCAACCTCCAGGGCTACGACTTCCATGTCTCGGGCGAGCGGACCACCGCCCAGCAGTCCGCCCTCTTCGCGCGGAACGACTTCAGCGTGCACCAGACGGTGGGCGACTGGCTCAGGCGCGGCGCCCCGGCGCACAAGCTGGTGGTCGGGATGCCGTTCTACGGCCAGGGCTGGACCGGCGTGTCGGGCGGCGGGGACGGCATGGGGCAGCCCGCCGAGCGGCCCGCTCCGGCGGTCCACCAGCCCGGTTTCGAGGACTACAAGGTCCTCAAGCGGCTCGCGGAGTCGGGGACGTACACGGTGCACCGCACGTACGGCCAGGCGTGGCTGTTCGACGGGAAGACGCTCTGGACGTACGACGACCCGACGGTGCTGAACGCGAAGACCGACTACATCCGCGCCCGGGGGCTCGGCGGGGCGATGTTCTGGTCGCTGGACGGGGACACGGACGACGGTGAGCTGGTGAAGGCCGTGGCGCGCGGACTGCGGCGCTGACCCGCGCCGGACTCCGCCGAAGCACGTCCGCGGGCGGCTCCGCGACCACGGGGCCGCCCGCGGGCGGTGGCGGACGGGCGCCCCGGACAGGGGGCGGGGCGCCCGTCCCACGGGACCCGGGGCGCCGGGCACTCCGGGCGGCTCAGCTCCGCACGGTGTCCCCGGCGCCCCCGGTGTCCCCGGCGCCCTGGGCGCCCTCGGTGTCCTCGGGGTACTCCGGCGGCACGGACGGCAGCTTCAGCAGCTTGCGGATCTCCACCTCCGCGGGCCCGTCGGCCACGACCTCGTCGACGGTCAGCATGTGGTCCCAGAACGCCTCCTCGTCCCGGGCCCCGGCCGCCTTCCGCCAGGCCGCCGCCGCCCGCTCGTACTCCCCGGCCCGGCGCTCCATCGGCCCGGCGAGCCGCTCCGGCCAGTTGTAGGCCCGCACCACCTCCGCCTGGTCGGCGAAGACGCCGGCCGACTCACGCGCCCAGGTGCGGTACCCGTCCGGGTCGGCCGCGTACTCCGCGTCGGGAACGGTGTTCCCCGTGAGATAGAGCCTGGTCTCGGCGGTGAGGTAGGCGAGCTGGTGGGCATCGTCGACGGTCGTGGGGTCCCGGCGTACCGACCCGGCGGTCCGGTCCCCCTTCGGTGTGGCGAACGTGCAGGTCACGGCGCGGTCGCCGAGTCGCCAGCTCTCCTTGGTCGGGGTGTAGTAGTACAACTCCATCCGGCCGCCCACGACCCACTCGTCCCGGGCGTACATCCAGTTCAGCTCCTCGCACCGGCGTTCGGCCAGCGGGTCGATCCGGCCGTCGCCGGGGAAGGCGTCGAAGCCCTGGAGCGTGAACGAGCCGGTGACCTCGGCCTCGTGCTCCCCGGCACACGGCACGACCTCGACGGACAGGGCCTCCCGGTCCTCCAGGGGACCGTCACCCGGCAGGTTGAAGCACTGCCCGGTGCGCAGATCGAGCGTGCTGTGCGAACGGGCCGCCTCGTCCATCCCCTCCTTGAAACCGCGCCACAGCTCGGCCGCGCCCCCGGTGACCAGCAGCAGAAGCATGAGCAGCGTGCTGATGGCGGAGAGGACCGTACCGGCGATCGCCATACCCGCCCCGCGCTGCCCCTTCTTCTTGATCTGGACGAGCGCGACGATGCCGAGGATCAGCCCGAGCGGCGGCAGACAGCAGACGATCCCGGCCACGAGGGAGGCGACGGAGAAGCCGTTCATGGGGGGCGCGGACGGCGGGGGCGCGAGATATCCGGGCGCCCCCGGCCCACCGGGGTACCCGGGATACGCCTGGTAGGCCGGGTGGGGCGGCTGAGGCGGGTGGCCCGGGTGGGGCCCGGGTATCGGCGGAGGCTGCCGCACTCCCCACGGGTCGGAGTCCTCGGGCCGTCGGCCGTCCTGTCGCGATGGGTCCACGGGTACGCCGCTCCTGTCGGAAATCCGGGCCCGTCCTGGTCCCGAGCCGAGCGAATCGTATAAACCGACCGACGTCGCGGGACAGTCGCCCTGGTGACAGCCGGATGCCGCGAAAGTCTGGAAAATAGAGGAGAAAGGCCGAAAAACCGGACCGACTCCAGGGGTGCCCATGGCCCGCACGACGGCCGTCAACCTCAAGGGACACCACGGCGACCCCGCGTACGAGGACGTCGTCTATGTGGGACGCCCCATGCACCGGGGCGGCTGGCACCTCGAAGGCTCCCCGCTCGCCTGCCCGTACCGCCCGGGCCCCGACGGCACCCGCGAGGAGGTCATGGCCCGCTACCGGACCCACCTCCTCGCCCACCCCGAGCTGCTGGCCCTCCTCCCCTCGCTCCGCGGCCACCGGCTCGGCTGCTGGTGCGTCCCGAAGAAGTGCCACGCCGAGGTGATCGCCGAACTGGCGGACCAAGGGGTGGGCGCGCCGTGACCCCACCCGCTCCCGCGATCGGGTGACCCGATCGCACGGGAATCGCTACGGTCGAGCCATGACCGCACTGCCCGATTGGATGCACCCACCACGCGCAGAAGGCTGGTTCGCGGAAGATCTGGACCACCTTCCCGAGGCACCCCGCCACACCGAACTGATCGACGGATCACTCGTCTTCAGGCTGTGGCCCCAGAGGTGCTGGCACGGCCGCCTCGTCACCGTCTTGACCACCGCGCTCATGCAACAGGCCCCGACGGGCTTCGACGTGGAACGCGAGATGACCGTCCGCCTCGACAGCCGCAATCGCCCGGAGCCCGACCTCCTGCTCACGACCACCCCGTTCGACCCGGACCGCACCTGGTTCGCGCCGGAGGAGGTGAGTCTCGTCGTCGAGGTCGTCTCTCCCGAGTCCGCCCACCGCGACCGCACGGTCAAGCTCCACAAGTACGCGGCGGCCGGAATCCCCCACTACTGGTGCATCGAGGATGAGGAGGGCACACCCGTCGTCCACGTCTATGAACTGGACGAACCGACCGGCGCCTACGCTCCCGCCGGCATCTTCCGGGGCTCCCTGCACCGCCCCGTCCCCTTCGAGATCAAGCTGAACCTGGACAGCCTGACTCCACGGCGCCACGGTTGAGGGCCAGGCCCCTCAGGGCCCGGCCCTCAACCGTCACGGAACCAGCAGCACGCCCATGTGGTGCAGGTCACACATTGAACCGGAACTCAACGACGTCGCCGTCCTGCATCACATACTCCTTGCCCTCCATGCGCGCCTTGCCCTTGGCGCGGGCCTCCGCCACCGAGCCGGTCTCGACGAGGTCGGCGAAGGAGATGACCTCGGCCTTGATGAAGCCCTTCTGGAAGTCGGTGTGGATCACACCGGCGGCCTCGGGGGCGGTGGCGCCCTTCTTGATGGTCCAGGCGCGGGATTCCTTGGGGCCGGCGGTGAGGTAGGTCTGAAGGCCCAGGGTGTCGAAGCCGACCCGGCTGAGGGTGGCGAGGCCCGGCTCCTCCTGGCCCATGGACTGGAGGAGTTCCAGCGACTCCGCCTCGTCCAGCTCGATCAGCTCGGACTCGATCTTGGCGTTGAGGAAGATGGCCTCGGCGGGGGCGACCAGGGCGCGCTGGGCGTCCTTGAACTCCTCGTCGACCAGTTCGTCCTCGTCCACGTTGAAGACGTAGAGGAAGGGCTTCGTGGTCAGCAGGTGCAGCTCGTGCAGCAGCTCGCCCTGCTCGGTGCCCTTGGTGATGCCCTCGGAGAACAGCGTGCGGCCGGACTCCAGGATCTCCTTCGCGGCCTCGACGGCCTTCAGCACCGCCGCCTTCTCCTTCTGGAGGCGGGCCTCCTTCGTCAGCCGGGGGATCGCCTTCTCCACGGACTGGAGGTCGGCGAGGATCAGCTCGGTGTTGATGGTCTCGATGTCGTCCTTCGGGGAGACCTTGCCATCCACGTGAACGACGTTCTCGTCCTTGAACGCGCGGATCACCTGGCAGATCGCGTCCGACTCACGGATGTTCGCCAGGAACTTGTTCCCCAGGCCCTCGCCCTCGCTGGCGCCGCGCACGATGCCCGCGATGTCGACGAAGTCGACCGTCGCCGGGAGCACCCGCTGCGAGCCGAAGATCTCCGCCAGCTTGGTCAGACGCTCGTCCGGGACGCCGACGACGCCCACATTCGGCTCGATGGTGGCGAACGGGTAGTTGGCCGCCAGCACGTCGTTCTTGGTCAGGGCGTTGAACAGGGTCGACTTGCCGACATTGGGCAGACCGACGATTCCGATCGTGAGCGACACGTTGGCGACTTCCTGAGTGAGAACCAGTGGGACGGACCGGCGGGGGCTGAGCGGCCGGGCCGCCCGAGGGGGCCGCGGCGCACGGGCCCGTACGGGGCCGATCCCCCAGTTTACGGGGCGGCTTTCCGGCGCGGCGCACAACCGGCGGCGACGGGGCGGGGTGGTGCCCCGAGGTCGAACCTTTGGCCAAGGTCGCTTCAAAGGCGTGTCCTGTACCTGATTCCTCCCCACTCGCGCCCTACGTTGGTCGTGTGGAGCAGCACAGGACCAGTCGCCCCCAGAACCGGCAGCGGCAGCAGCCCCCGGTGCCGTCCCCGAGCCCCGGCGCCGACGGCCCCGGCGGGTACGCCGTCCGGCCGAGGACGCCGACCGCCCGGCCCGCCGCGCCCGCCGAGAGCAGCCCGCGGCGGCTGCCCGGCCCCCGGCTGACCGGTCTGGGCGGGGGGCTCTTCGCCACGGTGGCCATGGTGGCGATCGGGCTGCTCGACCGGCTGCTGCTGGCGGGCTCCCCGACGGTGTACGGGGCGCTCTTCCTGCCGGTGTGCGCGCTGACGGCGCTCTGGGTGCGGGAGGCGGACATCGTCACCGCCCCCATCAGCGTGCCGATCGCCTTCGCGGCGGGCATCGTGCCCATCGCGGGCGGTGAGGGCGGGCTCGGCAGCCAGGTCATGGCCGTGGTCACCGCCCTCGCCGTGCACGCGGGCTGGCTGTACGGGGGCACGCTGGTGGCCGGGGTGATCAGCTGTGTGCGCAAGGTCCGCGCCATGGCCCGGCGGCGGCGCCCGGCCGACCGGCGACGCCCGGGACCGCCCATCGGACGGCGCTGAGCCGCCCGGCCGACCGGCCACGGAGACCCGCCGACCGAATCCACCGACCGGGTCCACCGGCCGGACCACGGAAATCCACCGGCCGAATCCGGCCGAATACACCCGCCGAATCCACCGGCCGCCCGAGCACGGAGCAGGCCGCCCCCGGACGCCCGCCCCGGCCCCGCGGCGGACAGCGACGCCGTCAGCGGCTCGCCGCCGCCATCGCCGCGCCCACGATGCCCGCGTTGTTCTGGAGCTCCGCGGGAACGATCTCCGCCCGGACGCCCTCGATCTGCGGCAGGAACTTGTCCGCCTTCCGGCTGACACCGCCCCCGATGATGAACAGTTCCGGCGAGAAGAGCATCTCCAGATGGGCCAGGTACTTCTGCACCCGCCGCGCCCAGTGGGGCCAGCTCAGGTCCTCGTCCTCCTTGGCCCTGGTCGAGGCGTGCTTCTCCGCCTCGTGGCCGTGCAGCTCCAGATGGCCCAGCTCGGTGTTGGGCACCAGCCGTCCGTCGATGAAGACGGCGCTGCCGATGCCGGTGCCCAGGGTCAGCATCATCACCGTGCCCTTGCGGCCCCGGCCCGCGCCGAAGGTCATCTCGGCGACGCCCGCCGCGTCGGCGTCGTTCAGCACCGTGACCGGCGCTCCGCCCAGCCGCTCGCTCAGCAGCCGGGCCGCGTCCTGGTCCACCCAGCCCTTGTCGACATTGGCGGCGGTGCGGGTGACACCGCTCGTCACCACGCCGGGGAAGGTGATCCCGACCGGTCCCGACCAGTCGAAGTGCCGCACCACCTCGACGACGCCGTCCGCCACCGCGTCCGGCGTCGCCGGGTGCGGGGTCAGGACCTTGTGGCGTTCCTGCGTCAGCTCTCCGCGGTCAAGGTCGACGGGCGCGCCCTTGATACCGGAGCCACCGATGTCCACTCCGAACAGGTTCATGGGACCCACGGTACGGGCAGGGTGCGGCCGTCACGCGCCGGACGCAGAACCCGGGTGGGCGGAGGCGGAACCGGCGGCGACGGCCTCGGCCCGCTCCACCAGCGCGGCGGCCTCGGCGCGCAGATCGCGGCGCAGCTCCTTCGGCAGCGAGAAGGTGATCGACTCCTCGGCCGCCTTCACCAGCTCGACGTCCTGGAAGCCGCGCTGCGACAGCCACTCCAGCACCCCCTCGACCAGGATCTCCGGGACGGAGGCGCCCGAGGTCAGACCGACCGTGGCGACGCCCTCCAGCCATGCCTCGTCGATCTCCTCGGCGAAGTCGACCAAGTGGGCGTCACGGGCACCGGCGCCGAGGGCCACCTCGACCAGCCGGACCGAGTTGGACGAGTTCTTGGAGCCGACCACGATCACCAGATCGGCGTCGGCGCCCATCTGCTTGACCGCCGTCTGGCGGTTCTGGGTGGCGTAGCAGATGTCGTCGCTGGGCGGCGAGATGAGCTGCGGGAACTTCTCCTTCAGCCGGTCCACGGTCTCCATCGTCTCGTCGACGGAGAGCGTGGTCTGCGAGAGCCAGACCACCTTCGACTCGTCCCGGACCTCGACCTTGTCCACGTCGTCGGGGCCGTCGACCAGGGTGATGTGGTCGGGGGCCTCGCCGGAGGTGCCGATGACCTCCTCGTGGCCCTCGTGGCCGATCAGCAGGATGTCGTAGTCCTCGTTGGCGAACCGGACGGCCTCCTTGTGGACCTTGGTCACCAGGGGGCAGGTCGCGTCGATGGTGGCGAGCTTGCGCCGGGCGGCCTCCTCGTGGACGACCGGGGCCACGCCGTGCGCGGAGAACATGACGATCGAGCCCTCGGGGACCTCGGCCGTCTTGTCGACGAAGACGGCGCCCTTCCGCTCCAGCGTCTGGACGACGTACTTGTTGTGCACGATCTCGTGCCGGACGTAGACCGGCGCGCCGTACTGCTCCAGCGCCTTCTCGACGGCGATCACGGCACGGTCCACGCCCGCGCAGTAACCACGGGGGGCGGCGAGCAGGACGCGACGGGCAGCAGGCGTAGCAGTCATGTCCCCATCGTAAGGCCGTCCAGAAGAGGCGGGAGATCACCCACCGTGGGAAGACTGAATGTGGTAGCCGACGGACGGAGGGCCGGATGACCACGGACGCGGACCGGGCCGGGGCGGGGCACCCGAAGGACGGCGGCGGCCTGCGGCGCTCCCTCGGCTTCCGTGATCTGGTGGTCTACGGGCTGCTGTTCATCGCCCCGATGGCCCCGGTCGGCATCTTCGGCGCACTCGACGCGAAATCCCATGGGGCGGTGGCGCTCGTCTATGTGGTGGCCACGGTCGCCATGGGGTTCACGGCCGTCAGTTACGCCCAGATGGTCCAGGTGGCGCCGCAGGCGGGTTCCGTCTTCGGCTATGCCCGCAAGGCGCTCGGCGAGGGCCCCGGGTTCATCGCCGGATGGATGGCGCTGCTGGACTACCTCCTCATCCCCGCCGTTGCCTATCTCTTCTCCGGCATCGCCCTGGAGGCGCTGATTCCGGAGGTGGACCGCTGGGTGTGGACCGGGATCGCCGTGGTGCTGACCACGCTGCTGAACCTCTGGGGGGTGCGGGCGGCGGCCCGGGTCGGCTTCGCCGTGCTGCTGATGGAGATCGCGGTACTGGTGGTCTTCGTGGTGGCGGCGGTGACCGTGCTGGTGGAGGAGGGGGCGCGACGGGAGTGGCTCTCGCCGTTCACGGGGGACACCGGCTTCTCGGTGGCGGCGGTGTTCAGCGCCGTGTCGATCGCGGTGCTGTCGTATCTGGGCTTCGACGCGATCGTCTCGTTCGCGGAGGAGGTGACGGGGGGCTCGCGGAAGGTGGCCCGGGCGGTGCTGTTCTGCCTGGCGCTGGCGGGGTTGCTCTTCGTGGTGCAGACCTATCTGGCGGCGCTGCTCCAGCCGGTGTCCTCGGCGGAGCTGGCGGCCCGGCCCCAGGAACAGGGCGCGGCCTTCTACGAGGCGGTCGATGTGTCGGTCGGGGCCTGGCTGCACGATCTGATCGCGGTGAGCAAGGCGATCGGGGCGGCGTTCGCGGCGCTGGCGGGGCAGGCGGCGGCGGGGCGGCTGGTCTTCGCGATGGCGCGGGAACGGAGGCTTCCGCATGCGCTGTCCCGGACGGACGCGGGGGTGCCGAGGGTGGCGCTGCTGCTGGCGGCGGGGGTGAACCTGGTGGCGGCGGTGTGGGCGGCACGCCGGGCGAACGGCCTGGACCAGCTGGTCTCGGTGGTGGACATCGGGGCGCTGACGGCCTTCGTGCTGCTGCATCTGAGTGTGATCGGGTGGTTCGTGGTCCGCCGGATGGCGGGGCCGCCGCGCTGGGGGCGGCATCTGGTGGTGCCGCTGCTGGGGGTGGCGATCCTGGTCGCGGTGATCGTCGAGGCGTCGCTCACGGCCCAGGTGGTGGGGGTGGTCTGGCTGGGCGTGGGGCTGGTGGTGCTCGCGCTGCTGTGGGGGCGGTGGGGGCACCAGGAGAACCAGCCGTAACCTCCGCAACGGGAAGATCCTTCGGGAGCGGTCCGAGCAGGGGAACGGGCCGGAGGGTCCCGGCGCCGGGACCCGTCCGAGCGGACCGGGGTCCGCCGCCGGAACGCGCCGGCAGCGCACCGGGGCGGCGCGGGAGCGGGCTCCGGACGGGGCCGGATTGTCGGACCCGGCCGTTACTGTCGTTGCATGGCTCTCCACACGTCCCCGGACGCCCCGCTCCCGGTCGGCGAGGTGTCCCGGCTCATCGGCGGCTGGATCGACCGGCTCGGCGCGATCTGGGTCGAGGGGCAGATCACCCAGCTCTCCCGGCGGCCCGGTCAGGGGGTCGTCTTTCTCACGCTGCGCGATCCGTCCCACGACATCTCCGTGAGCGTCACCTGCTACCGGCAGGTGTTCGACGCCGTCGCGGACGTGGTGTCCGAGGGCGCGCGGGTCGTGGTGCACGCCAAGCCGGAGTGGTACGCCCCCCGGGGCCAGCTGTCGCTGCGCGCGGCGGAGCTGCGGCCGGTGGGGGTCGGCGAGCTGCTGGCCCGGCTGGAGCAGCTCAAGCGGTCGCTGGCGGCCGAGGGGCTGTTCGGGCCGGAGCGCAAGAAGCGACTTCCGTTCCTGCCGCACCGGGTGGGGCTGGTCTGCGGCCGGGCCTCCGCGGCCGAGCGCGATGTGCTGGAGAACGCGCGGCGGCGCTGGCCCGCGGTCCGTTTCGAGGTGCGCAACGTGGCGGTGCAGGGGGTGCACGCGGTGCCGCAGGTGGTCGGGGCGGTGCAGGAGCTGGACGCGCTCCCCGAGGTCGATGTGATCATCGTGGCGCGCGGCGGCGGCAGCGTCGAGGACCTGCTCCCGTTCTCGGACGAGCAGCTCGTGCGTGCCGTGGCCGGCTGCCGTACGCCGGTGGTGTCCGCGATCGGGCACGAGCCGGACTCCCCGCTGCTGGACCTGGTCGCGGATCTGCGGGCGTCGACGCCGACGGACGCCGCCAAGAAGGTGGTGCCGGACGTGGGCGAGGAGCTGGAGCGGGTCCGGCAGTTGCGGGGCCGGGCGCTGCGGACGGTGCGCTCGCTGCTGGACCGGGAGGAGCGGGGGCTCGCCCACGCCCTGGCCCGGCCCGTGCTGGAGCGTCCGCACCGGATGGTGGAGGAGCGGGAGGCTGAGGTCGAGGCGCTGGCGGCGCGCGGCCGTCGGGTGCTCGGGCATCTGCTGGACCGGGCCGAGTCGGAGCTGGCGCACACCCGGGCCCGGGTGGTCGCGCTCTCCCCGGCGGCGACCCTGGAGCGGGGGTACGCGGTGCTCCAGCGGCCGGACGGCGCGGTGGTGCGCGATCCGGACGAGGTGGCGGCGGGCGAGGAGCTGCGGGCGCGGGTCGCGCGCGGCACGTTCCCCGTACGGGTGGCGGAGTGAGTCCGCGCACGGCACGGGACCGGGAAGCGGTGGCACGGCCGCCGCGGGCGGACCGGCAGGACAGAGCAGGACATGAGCGGCAGGAGTGGCAGGAGTGGATGGGATGAGCGCCGGTACGGAAGAGACCACGGAGGGGACGGCCCCCGGGTACGAGCAGGCGAGGGACGAGCTGATCGAGGTCGTCCGCCGGCTGGAGGCGGGCGGGACGACGCTGGAGGAGTCGCTGGCCCTGTGGGAGCGCGGCGAGGAGCTGGCGAAGGTCTGCCGCCACTGGCTGGAGGGGGCCCGCGCCCGGCTGGACGCGGCGCTCGCGGGCCCGGACGGCACGGACGAGGAGCCCCGGGACGGCACGGGGTGAGTGGCGCAGAGTGAGATGCGCCACAGCTCTGAGTTAGTTGAAATTTAACCTATTGCGCTACGGTGACTCTCGCGTACCCGAAGAACAGCCGTGAAAGGTGAGCCATGCCCCTCGTCCTCGACCCCGCCGCTCAGGACCTCCTCTTCCGCGAGGCCCGCACCGCCAACACCTTCACCTCAGAGCCGGTGACCGAGGAGCAGGTCAAGGCCATCTACGAGCTGGTGAAGTACGGCCCCACCGCCTTCAACCAGACCCCGCTGCGGGTCGTCCTGGTCCGCTCCGCCGAGGCCCGCGAGCGGCTGCTGCCGCTGATGTCCGAGGGAAACCGGGCCAAGACCGGCACCGCGCCGCTGGTGGCGATCCTCGCCGCCGACCACGAGTTCCACGAGGAGCTGCCCCGGCTGCTCCCGCACTTCCCGCAGGCCAAGGACGTCTTCTTCGGCGAGCGCACCGTCCGTGAGCAGTCCGCCGGGCTGAACGCGGCGCTCCAGGCCGCGTACTTCATCCTCGGCGTCCGCGCCGCCGGTCTGGCCGCGGGCCCGATGACGGGCTACGACGCCGCCGGGGTGCAGAAGGAGTTCCTGGACGACGACCACACCCCGCTGATGATCGTCAACATCGGCAACCCGGGCGAGGATGCCTGGTTCCCGCGCTCCCCCCGGCTGGAGTTCGACGAGGTCATCACCACCGTCTGAGGAACAGAACCCCCGCCCGCGGGGGACACGGCAAAGGCCCGCCGCCCCCGGCTCACGGGGTGCGGCGGGCCTTTGCCTGCCGTGCGCGCGGTGCCGGGGCGGACCCCCGCGACCGGGACTCCGCCCCGGCTCGGGGCTTCCGCCCGGACACGGGGCCCGGGCCCCGGCTCAGGACTTCTGCTGGGCCGGGGGCGTCGGGGCGGTCTTCGGGGCCGGGGCCAGCGCGGCGGCCATCCGGGAGAGCTGCTCCATCGGCGCCGTCCCGGTCACCACGGTGGTCGAGCCCCGGTCCGCGCGGACGAGGGCGTCGTACTTGGGGCCCTCCCAGCGCTGCCAGGTCTCGCCCTTGATCTTCTCGGTGCGCCCGGTGTCGGTGGCCTGGTGGGTGACCCTCGGCACGAACTTGCCCACGGTCTCGGTGGACTGCTCGACCGCCACATACGCGTGGTCCGGGTCGAGGAAGCCGAGGTGCCAGGAGTCGGCCGAGTACCCCTTGTACGTCACCGAGGTCGCCTTCCACCCCTTCGGCAACCCCTCGGGCACGAGCACCGTATAGGGCGCCGCGCGCTGCGCCGTCACCATCTCGACCCGGTAGTCGACGGCCAGGACCTTGTCGCCGCCGTCGTCCTTGTTCGGAAGATCCGCAAAATAGACCACTCCGACGACCACTCCGATGGCCGCCATGGACAGAACCATGTCGCGGATCGTCTGTTTGCCTCGCATACCTGCCACGCCCCCATGGTCGCATCCCGGGTGCGCGCTCAAACGTGGGGCCCTGTGCTCATTCTTTCGATGTAGGGATAGAGTCGAATCACGCCGAATCACCCTCAGACACGGCCGTCGTCGTATCAGAAAGGTGCGCTCCGATGACCGAGCACAACCTGCCGTCCCCCCTGGAGGTCTCGCCCGAGGCCCCCGACCGCAACCTCGCCCTGGAACTCGTCCGGGTCACGGAGGCCGCCGCGATGGCCGCCGGACGCTGGGTGGGGCGCGGCGACAAGAACGGCGCCGACGGCGCGGCCGTCAAGGCCATGCGCACCCTGGTGCACACCGTCTCGATGAATGGTGTCGTCGTCATCGGCGAGGGCGAGAAGGACGAGGCCCCGATGCTCTACAACGGGGAGCGCATCGGCGACGGCACCGGCGCCGAGTGCGACATCGCCGTGGACCCGATCGACGGGACGACGCTGACCGCCAAGGGCATGCCGAACGCCATCGCGGTGCTGGCCGCCGCCGACCGGGGCGCCATGTTCGACCCGTCCGCCGTCTTCTACATGGACAAGCTGGTCACCGGCCCCGAGGCGGCGGACTTCGTCGACATCGACGCCCCCGTGTCGGTCAACATCCGGCGGGTGGCCAAGGCCAAGCGCTCCACCCCCGAGGATGTGACGGTCGTCGTCCTGGACCGTCCGCGCCACGACGGCATCGTCAAGGAGATCCGCGAGACCGGGGCCCGGATCACGTTCATCGCGGACGGCGACGTCGCCGGAGCGATCATGGCGGTCCGCGAGGGCACCGGTGTCGACATGCTGATGGGCATCGGCGGTACGCCCGAGGGCATCATCACCGCCTGCGCGATCAAGTGCCTCGGCGGCACGATCCAGGGCAAGCTCTGGCCCAAGGACGAGGCGGAGCGGCAGCGCGCGCTCGACGCGGGGCACGACCTGGACCGGGTGCTGGGCACGGACGACCTGGTGCAGGGGGACAACGTCTTCTTCGTCGCCACCGGCATCACCGACGGCGAGCTGCTGCGCGGTGTGCGCTACCGCTCGGAGACCGCGACCACGCAGTCCCTGGTGATGCGCTCCAAGTCGGGCACGATCCGGCAGATCGACTCGACCCACAAGCTGTCCAAGCTGCGGGCCTACAGCGCGGTGGACTTCTCCCGGGCGCAGTGAGCCCGGACGCGGTGAATCCGGACACGTGAATCCGGACGCGGCGGGTTCAGGCGCGATGGGTCCGGGCGCGGCGCGCCGGGGTGGAGGACACGCCCCGGGGCGCGCGCCGGGGCGTGTCGTGAGCCGGGTGGACGGTGAGCCGGGCGCGGTGCGCCGGACCGGCCGTCATCGTGGGAGAGGGGCCCTCGCCAGGGTCCCTCTCCGACGACGGCGGCGGCTCAGGCCGCCGACTGGGCCTTCTTCAGCTCGATGTCCTGTCGTCTGCGCCGCGCCAGCACCACCCGCCGCTCGGCCGCCGTCAGCCCGCCCCACACACCATAGGGTTCGGGCTGGAGCAGGGCGTGTTCACGGCACTGGACCAGGACGGGGCACCGGGCGCAGACCCGTTTCGCGGCCTCCTCGCGCGACAGCCTCGCGGCCGTCGGCTCCTTGGAGGGAGCGAAGAACAGTCCGGCCTCGTCCCGTCGGCACACCGCCTCCGTGTGCCAGGGCCCGTCCTGGTCTTCCCGGGCGGCGGCACGCTGCACCGGCACAGCGGTCACCTGCGGGGACTGGTACGACAGTTGCAGCACGGTCTACTCCTGACGACGGCTTCGCGAGCGAGAGACGATGCAGCACTCCCTACCCGTTGTACGCATTCCTATGCACTGAGTGGCACACGGGTGTGAGGCACGGTTCCCCGCGCGGGCGCGCACGGCCGAAAAGCGCTCCGGGGCGGACCCGAAGGGCCGGAATGAACCCCTCCGTCAGGGGGTAGGAGACATTCCCGCGACGGGCGAAATAGTAATGAATCAGGACAGAAAGCTCCGGGCTCGATCGCGATCCGGTCAGCCGAGGAAGTACTTCCGCATCCGGTCCTGGAGGTCCGCGACCCTCCGGCCCCGCTTGGGCTTGGCCTCGACATTGCCGAAGACCGTGTAGCCGTGGACCGTCACGACCGGCGCGTCCGGCTCCACGGACTCCAGGGTGCGGACCTCGAAATTGCCGAAGATCCCGCTGCCATTGCCCCGCAGGGTGATGTTCTCGGGCACCCTGACCTCGACGTTCCCAAAGATCGCGGTGGCGTTGATCACCGTGTGGCGCTGCTCGAACAGGGCCTCGGTGAGATCGATCTCGACACTGCCGAAGACGGCGAAGGCATGGGTGCGGCGGCCGACCCGCCAACGGCCCTTGCGGATCGAACTGGAGAAGACGGCCACCAGATGCTCCGCGGGACCCGGCGGGACCTGGCCACCGACGGGGCCGGTGGACCGGTCCGCCGTGCGCGCGGCGGGCAGGTCCTGGATCAGCGGCTGGAGTTCGCCCATGGTTTTGGCGCGGTAGACGGCGTCGATGCGCTCGGAGTGCTCCTCGGCGTCCAGCCGCCCCTCGGCCAGGGCCTCCCGGAGGATGTCGGCGATCCGGTCCCGGTCGGCGTCCGAGGCGCGCAGGGTGTCGGCGGCGCCCGGGACGGGAGCGGCGGCCGGGACGGCGGTACCGGAGTCAGCGGGGAAGGCGGGCTTCTGGGGCTGCTTTTCGAGGTCCACGGCCTCAGGGTAGCGAAACGCGATAGATCGCGACTAGGGGCAACACCCGGCGAAACCACCCGGATCGCCCTGGTCGGACCCGCCCCGTGCCGCGCGGGCCGGCGTCCGGACCGTCACGGGAGAACCACCCTCCGCCACTGAGCCCTACCTCACACGGGCGGCGCCACCGGCGCGCTCTACGCTGGAGGCGCGTCGCTGTCCGCGGCGTTCCCCCGGGTCCGCCAGACCCACCGGGTCCACTGAGTGAGGAATGGCCGTCATGCCGGAGTTTACGTACTCAGATCTGCTCCCCCTCGGGGAGGACACCACGCCCTACCGGCTGGTGACCAGCGAGGGTGTCTCCACCTTCGAGGCGGACGGGCGTACGTTCCTCAAGGTCGAGCCGGAGGCGCTGCGACTGCTGGCCGCCGAGGCCATGCACGACATCTCCCACTATCTGCGCCCCGACCACCTGGCCCAGCTCCGCCGGATCGTGGACGACCCGGAAGCCTCGTCCAACGACAAGTTCGTCGCGCTGGACCTGCTCAAGAACGCCAACATCGCGGCGGCGGGCGTGCTGCCGATGTGCCAGGACACCGGCACGGCGATCGTCATGGGCAAGCGCGGCCAGAACGTGCTGACGGCGGGCGGTGACGAGGAGGCGCTGTCCCGGGGCGTGTACGACGCGTACACCAAGCTCAATCTGCGCTACTCCCAGATGGCCCCGCTGACCATGTGGGAGGAGAAGAACACCGGCTCCAACCTGCCCGCGCAGATCGAGCTGTACGCGACGGACGGCGGCGCCTACAAGTTCCTCTTCATGGCCAAGGGCGGCGGCTCCGCCAACAAGTCGTTCCTCTACCAGGAGACCAAGGCGGTTCTCAACGAGACCGCCATGATGCGCTTCCTGGAGGAGAAGATCCGCTCCCTGGGCACCGCCGCGTGCCCCCCGTACCACCTCGCGATCGTCGTCGGCGGCACCTCCGCCGAGTACGCGCTGAAGACCGCGAAGTACGCCTCCGCGCACTACCTGGACGAGCTGCCCACCGAGGGCTCGCCCACCGGGCACGGCTTCCGGGACACGGAGCTGGAGCAGAAGGTCTTCGAGCTGACCCAGCGGATCGGGATCGGCGCGCAGTTCGGCGGCAAGTACTTCTGCCATGACGTCCGTGTGGTGCGGCTGCCCCGGCACGGCGCCTCGCTGCCGGTCGCGATCGCGGTCTCCTGCTCCGCCGACCGGCAGGCGAAGGCGAAGATCACCGCCGAGGGCGTCTTCCTGGAGCAGTTGGAGAAGGACCCGGCGCGGTTCCTGCCGGACACCACCGACGAGCACCTCGCCGAGAGCGCCCGGAGCGCGGGCGACGCGGCCGACGTGGTCCGGGTCGACCTCAACCGCCCGATGGACGAGGTGCTGGCCGAGCTGACCAAGTACCCGGTCAAGACCCGGCTCTCGCTGACCGGTCCGCTGGTGGTGGCGCGCGACATCGCCCACGCCAAGATCAAGGAGCGGCTGGACGCGGGCGAGGAGATGCCCGCGTATCTGAAGGACCACCCGGTGTACTACGCGGGTCCGGCGAAGACCCCCGAGGGGTACGCCTCGGGGTCCTTCGGGCCGACGACCGCCGGACGGATGGACTCCTATGTGGAGCAGTTCCAGGCGGCGGGCGGCTCCAAGGTGATGCTGGCGAAGGGCAACCGGAGCAAGCAGGTCACCGACGCGTGCGCGGCGCACGGCGGCTTCTACCTGGGTTCGATCGGCGGCCCCGCGGCGCGGCTCGCGCAGGACTGCATCAAGAAGGTCGAGGTCGTCGAGTACGAGGAGCTGGGCATGGAGGCGGTCTGGCGGATCGAGGTGGTGGACTTCCCGGCGTTCATCGTGGTGGACGACAAGGGGAACGACTTCTTCACCGAGCCGGCGCCCGCGCCCACCTTCACTTCCATCCCGGTGCGCGGCCCCGGGCTCGGCTGAGCCACCGGTCGTCGCCGAGCCGCGGACCGGCGCGGGGCCCGGGGTGTGCGCCGTGCACGCCCCGGGCCCCGCGCCGTCCGCCCCCGCCCGCGCTCAGACGAAGCGCTGGTTCGCCGCCCCCGAGCAGGGCTGGAGCCGCAGCGCGTCCCGGGCGGAGGCGTGGGTGAGGCACAGCCCCCGGGCCGCGTCGGGCCGGATGGTGCCCGCGTCCCGGACGAAGCGCTGGTTGGGGCTGCCGGAGCAGTCCCACACCACCAGGGCGGCCCCGGCCCGGTAGTCGCTCCGGGGCACGTCGAGACAGCGGTCCTGGGTCAGCTCGGTGTGGAGGGAACCGCTCGCCGGGTCCTGCCACCAGCCCTGGTTCCGCCCGCCGTGGCAGTCCCAGCCGAGGACGGCCGTGCCGTTGCGGGTGACGGAGGCGTCGACGTCGGCGCAGCTCCCGGTCGCCGCGTTGCGCAGCGGTCGGTAGAGGTCGTCCCAGGCGCCCGCCCGCAGCACCGGACGGCCGTCGGAGCCGGCCTCGGCGCAGCTCGCCTCGCGCAGCGAGGAGGCGTGGAGCTGGGTCAGACAGGAGGCGAAGGCCGCGTGGCCCCGGGCGTTGGGGTGGAAGGACTGGCGGACGGAGTTGGAGTCCGGCGGGAAGTGGCCCAGGTCGATGTAGAGGCCGCGGACCCAGGCGTCCTCCGTGCAGACCTCATGGCCCTGGAACAGCCGTGAGTTGTCGAGATAGACCGCGCCGGTGGAACGGGCGGCCTCGCGCATGCCGCGCTGGAAGGCGGGCACGGCGGTGTTGCGGCCCCAGACGGTGTCGGAGTCGTAGCCCATGCCGCCGCAGATCAGTTTGCCGGGGAACTTCGGGTTGTCGCGGAAGTCGGGTCCGATGGGGCTGGGGTAGCCCATGACGACGAGTTTGTAGTCGCCGTCGGCGTACCCGGCGTTCCGCATGACGGTGCGCAGATCGCGGACGGTGGACTCGACCTTGGGGACGAGCCGGTCGACGCGGGCCTGCCAGCCGGGGGCGTACTTGGGCTCGCAGGGGCCCTGGAGGGTGACGAAGCGGACCACGCAGTCGGTCATGACCGGGCCGAACTGGAGGTCGTCGTTGGCCCCGGCGACGAGGAGCACCATCCTGATGCGGGTGTTGCGGGCCTTGATGGCGAGGCTGTCGCTCTGGACGAGCTCGTCGGCGTACTGCCGGTCGCCGCCGATCTTGATGTTGCCGGTGTACGCGCCGGAGCAGGAGACGTTGTAGGTCACGTCGGCGGCGATGCCCGTGCGGTGGATGGCCGCGTCCGGGGAGCGGTGGCACCAGTTGTCGGGGCCGTCGGTGCCGGGTTCGTAGGTGCCGACGCCCTCGCCGGATATCTCGCTGTCGCCGAGTGAGATGAGCCCCGTCTTCCGTTCGGCGAAGGGGCGTTCGGCGGGGCTGCCGTAGAGCCGGACCGCCTCCGCCGCACGGATGGCCTCCAGCTCGGGCGTCAGCGGTAACGCGGCGGGACGGGGCGCACCGGACGAGGCGGCTGGGGGCGCCTCGCCCGCGAGGGCCGCGGCGGGGGCCGTCAGCCCCAGCAGCCCCGCGGTCAGGGCCCCGGCGGCAACGGCCGCCAGGGCGCGGAATCGGTTCCGGGTGGGTGTCATGGCGCCTCCGCGATATTCGGTTACCCCAGGTATTTACTGATGGGGAGCGCCAGAAGGGAAGAGCGCGGCAGGGAATAGCGCGCACCCGACCGGTGCTCCTGTGGGCACGGGCCCGGTGGCTCGTCGAACCAGCGTGGGAGGAAGCGAAGCGATGAGCGAGACCGGCGACAGGCCCCACCACGGCACCCGGGGCACCGACGGCACGGGGACCACCGGAGCCACTGGCGGCACGGGGACCACCGGAGGTACCGGAAGCACCGGGGCCGCCGGCGGCGCGCCCGCGACCCGGGTGGAGCACGACTCCATGGGCGAGGTCCGCGTACCGGCCCACGCCAAGTGGCGGGCGCAGACCCAGCGCGCCGTGGAGAACTTCCCCCTCTCCGGGCAGCGGCTGGAACGCGCGCACATCGCCGCGCTGGCCCGGATCAAGGGCGCGGCGGCCCGGGTCAACGCGGAGCTGGGCGTGATCGACCGGGAGACGGCGGACGCGATCGCCGCCGCGGCGGACGAGGTGGCCGAGGGCCGCTGGGACGAGCACTTCCCGGTGGATGTCTTCCAGACCGGGTCGGGCACCTCGTCCAACATGAACGCGAACGAGGTCCTGGCGACGCTGGCGAGCGAGCGGCTGGGCCGCCCCGTCCACCCGAACGACCAGGTCAACGCCTCGCAGTCCTCGAACGACGTCTTCCCGTCCTCCATCCACATCGCCGCGACCGCCGCCGTGACGGGCGATCTGATCCCGGCGCTGGAGCATCTGTCGGCCGCGCTGGAGCGCAAGTCCATCGAGTTCGCGGATGTCGTCAAAGCGGGGCGTACCCATCTCATGGATGCCACACCGGTCACTCTTGGACAGGAGTTCGGCGGCTACGCGGCCCAGGTGCGCCACGGCGTCGAACGGCTGGAGGCGGCCCTGCCCCGGCTCGCCGAACTGCCGCTCGGGGGCACGGCCGTCGGTACCGGGATCAACACCCCGCCCGGCTTCTCCGCCGCCGTGATCGCCGAGGTCGCCCGCGCCACCGGGCTGCCGCTGACCGAGGCCCGCGACCACTTCGAGGCGCAGGGCGCCCGGGACGCCCTGGTGGAGACCTCGGGCCAGCTCCGGGTGGTCGCCGTGTCGCTCACCAAGATCTGCAACGATCTGCGCTGGATGGCGAGCGGTCCGCGCACCGGGCTCGCCGAGATCCACCTCCCCGACCTCCAGCCGGGCTCGTCCATCATGCCGGGCAAGGTCAACCCGGTGGTCCCCGAGGCCGTGCTGATGGTGGCCGCGCAGGTCACCGGGAACGACACGACGGTCGCGGTCGCCGGTGCCGCCGGGAACTTCGAGCTGAACGTGATGCTCCCGGTGATGGCGAAGAACGTCCTCGAATCCGTGCGGCTGCTCGCGAACGCCGCCCGGCTGCTGGCCGACCGCACGGTGGACGGCATCCGCGCCGACGCCGAACGGGCCCGCGAGTACGCCGAGTCCTCGCCCTCGGTCGTCACCCCGCTGAACCGGTACATCGGGTACGAGGAGGCGGCGCGGATCGCCAAGCGGGCGCTGGCCGGGCGGGTGACGATCCGGGAGGCCGTCCTGGAGTCCGAGGCGGTCCGGCGGCGCATCGCCGACGGCGAACTGACCCGGGAGGAGCTGGAGGAGGCGCTGGACGTCCTCCGTATGACCCGCCCGTGAACGCCGCCCACCGCGCCCGTGAACGGTGCCCGTACACCGCGCCCCCGCCCCGCGCCCAGGGGCGGCGCGCATGAACGGCGCGCGGGCGCACGGGCGCACGGCATCGGTGCGCGGGCGGAGCCGTCCTCCTAAAATCTGCTCATGACAGGCACGGATCGCTTTCAGCGCTGGGCCCCCGGGGACCACATCCTCTGGCGCTATCGGGGGCACTCCCAGGACCCGTCGGGACGGGACCGGGTGGACATCTGCCGTCCGGTGACCGTCGTCCAGGACACCGCGGCGATACTCGCGGTCTGGATGGCACCGGGCACCGAGTGCGTCAAACCGGTGCTGGCCGACGGCACCCCGGTGCACCAGCAGCCGCTCGCCACCCGCTACACCGCCCCGCGCACCGTGATGCGCGACCGCTGGTTCGGCTCGGGGGTGCTCAAGCTGGCCCGGCCCGGCGAGCCCTGGTCGGTCTGGCTGTTCTGGGACTCCGGCTGGGCCTTCCGGAGCTGGTACGTCAACCTGGAGGAGCCACGCACCCGATGGGCTGGCGGAATCGACTCCGAGGATCATTTTCTGGACATCTCGGTCTACCCCGACCGCAGCTGGCTCTGGCGGGACGAGGACGAGTTCGCCGAGGCCCAGCGGGCGGGGCTGATGAGCCCGGAGAAGGCCCGCCGGGTCCGGGCGGCCGGTGCCGCCGCCGTCGAGGTCATCACGGCGTGGGGACCGCCGTTCGCGGACGGCTGGGAACACTGGCGGCCCGATCCCCGGTGGCGGGTTCCGGAGCTGCCGGCCGACTGGGGCAGTGTTCCGGCGCGGCTGGCCTCGTGACCTCCGGGACCGCGCGCGGCGCCTGCCGGGGAGGGTGCAAGATGTCCGACTCCTGTGCGGGAACCCGCTCCGGTGCCCAGGGCGCCATGAGACTCTTGATACGCCCCCTGGGGGCAAACGTAGGATCGTCGTCCGCAGGGCTGCGCCGCCCGGCAGGTGTGCGGTAACCATGGAGCGCAGCACCGGACCTGACAGCACGTCATCATGAGTCACATCGAGGGGGTGGAGCCGTGCCGGATGCCCGCCACCCCGCCGACGCCGCCCCAGGAGCGGGTATACCGCCTCACGAGGCGTTTGCATCGCACCACCGGCCCAGACGGACGGAAGCCCACGCGTGACGGAGCAGCCCACCTCCCACGAAGGCCGGCAGCCCTTGGCTGCCCGGCCGCAGGAACGCGCCCGGCCGCGCGCCGAGTCGGCCGGAGCCACGGCCGCCGTGCCCGGCCCCGCCGTCCCCACGCCCGGCGGGCCACCGCAGGACCTCCAGGACCTCGCGGTGGCGGCCCGGCGGGAAGGGGACCGGCTGCGTTTCGTCGGCGCCGCGACCCGCCGGATCGCCCGCGGTATAGATCTGGACGAGATCGTGCTGGGGCTGTGCCGGGCGACCGTGCCCACGTTCTCGGACGCGATCCTCGTCTATCTCCGCGATCCGCTGCCGGTGGGCGATGAACGCCCGGTGGCCCCGTTCGTCCTGCGGCTGCGGCGGACGGACCGGCTGCGTTTAGCTGAGGACGTGGTCGACTTCGGGGCGGCCGTGACACCGGTGACCGTCGCCGACCCGCACTACGACCTCACCCCGGCGTCCGACCTGTGCGAGGTGCGCTCCGGCGGGGCCCTGTCGGAGGTGCTGCGCGGGGTGCGTCCGGTCTTCGGCGACTCGGCCGCGGCCCGGGCCGCGCTGCCCGAGCTGCTGGGTGCCGACCGCAGTGTGCCCGCGGGCCATCGCGCGATCCTGGCCCCGCTGCGCGGACGGCGCCGGGTGATCGGCGCCGCCGTCTTCCTGCGCCGTCCGGACCGTCCCGCCTTCGAGCCGAACGATCTGCTGGTGGCGGCCCAGCTCGCCACGCACACCGCGCTCGGTATCGACAAGGCGGTGCTGTACGGCCGGGAGGCGTACATCGCGGACGAGCTCCAGCGCACGATGCTGCCGGACTCGCTGCCGCAGCCGACCGGGGTACGGCTGGCCTCGCGCTATCTGCCCGCGGCGGAGACGGCCCGGGTGGGCGGCGACTGGTACGACGCGATCCCGCTGCCCGGCAGCCGGGTCGCGCTGGTCGTGGGCGATGTCATGGGGCACTCGATGACCTCGGCCGCGATCATGGGCCAGCTCCGGACGACGGCGCAGACCCTGGCCGGTCTCGATCTGCCGCCGCAGGAGGTGCTGCACCACCTGGACGAGCAGGCGCAGCGGCTGGGCCAGGACCGGATGGCGACCTGTCTGTACGCGGTCTACGACCCGGTCTCGCACCGGATCACGATCGCGAACGCGGGCCATCCGCCGCCGGTGCTGCTCCATCTGGGTGGCCGGGCCGAGGTGCTGCGGGTCCCGCCCGGGGCGCCCATCGGCGTCGGCGGGGTGGACTTCGAGGCCGTGGAGCTGGACGCCCCGGCGGGCGGCACCCTGCTGCTGTACACGGACGGTCTGGTCGAGTCCCGGCTGCGGGACGTGTGGACCGGGATCGAGCAGTTGCGGGAGCGTCTGGAGACCACGGCCCAGCTCACCGGGCCCGATCACTCCCCGCCGCTGGAAGCGCTCTGCGACGATGTGCTCGACATGCTCGGCCCGGGCGACCGGGACGACGACATCGCCCTGCTCGCGGCCCGTTTCGACGGGATCGCGCCCAGCGATGTCGCCTACTGGTTCCTCGAACCGGAGGACGCGGCCCCGGGCCGGGCCCGGCGGCTGGCCCGCAGGGCGCTGGAGCGGTGGCATCTGGAGGAGCTGAGCGACGCGGTGGAGCTGCTGGTCAGCGAGGTGGTGACCAACGCGGTCCGATACGCGGAACGGCCGGTGATGCTGCGGCTGCTCCGCACGGACGTGCTGCGCTGCGAGGTCGGCGACGACTCCCCGCAGCTCCCCCGGCAGCGCAAGGCCCGGGAGACGGACGAGGGCGGACGCGGTCTCTTCCTGGTGAACCGGCTGGCCCGGCGGTGGGGCGCGACCCGGCTCTCCAGCGGCAAGGTCGTCTGGTTCGAGCTGCCGACCCGGCCCTAGCCTCCCGGCCGACCGGCCGGGAGCGGAGTTGTCGACGGGGCGCGCGGCCCACAGCGGGCCGCGCGCCCCGTCGCGTTCCCTCTCTCCACCGAGCCAAAACCACCTATAAAGATTCATTCAGCCCGGGGTATATGCACAGCGGGGCAAATGTTGCCGACCCTGTGTCGGCGGAGTTGACTGGGGTACGCGCGACCCACAGCGAACCACCCTCGACCCATGGACGGGAGGACGCTCGTGACCGAGTCATCCCGCAAGGTTCCGTACACGACCGACAACGCCGGGATTCCGGTGGAGAGCGACGCGCATTCGCTCACGGTCAGTCCCGACGGGCCGGTACTGCTCCACGACCACTATCTGATCGAGAAGATGGCCCAGTTCAACCGGGAACGGGTCCCCGAGCGGGTGGTGCACGCCAAGGGAGCGGGCGCCTACGGCTTCTTCGAGGTCACCGCCGATGTGAGCCAGTACACCAAGGCCGTCGTCTTCCAGCCGGGCACCCGCACCGAGATGCTGGCCCGCTTCTCGACGGTCGCCGGTGAACAGGGCTCCCCCGACACCTGGCGCGACCCCCGCGGCTTCGCCCTGAAGTTCTACACCGAGCTGGGCAACTACGACATGGTCGGCAACAACACGCCGGTCTTCTTCGTCCGGGACGCCCAGAAGTTCCAGGACTTCATCCACTCGCAGAAGCGCCACCCGGCGACCGGGCTGCGCGACAACGACATGCAGTGGGACTTCTGGACCCTCTCGCCGGAGACCGCCCACCAGGTCGCCTGGCTGATGGGCGACCGCGGCATCCCCAAGTCGTACCGGTTCATGAACGGCTACAGCTCGCACACCTATCTGTGGGTGAACGGCGGCGGCGAGCGGTTCTGGGTGAAGTACCACTTCAAGACCGATCAGGGCGTCGACTTCCTCACCCAGGCGGAGGCGGACGACCTCGCCGGGCGGGACGGGGATCTGCACCGCCGGGACCTGCACGGGGCGATCGCGTCCGGCGACGCGCCGAGCTGGACGCTGAAGGTGCAGATCATGCCCTTCGACGACGCCCCGGACTACCGCTTCAACCCCTTCGATCTGACCAAGGTGTGGCCGCACGGCGACTACCCGCTGATCGAGGTGGGGCGGATGACGCTGAACAAGAACCCGGAGGACTACTTCGTCCATATCGAGCAGGCGGCGTTCGAGCCCTCGAACCTGATCCCGGGTATCGGGCCCTCGCCGGACAAGATGCTGCTCGGCCGGCTCTTCTCCTACCCGGACACCCACCGGTACCGGATCGGACCCAACTACGCCCAGCTCCCGCCGAACCGTCCGCGCTCGGCCGTGAACTCGTACGCCAAGGACGGGCCGATGCGGTACGCGCCCGCGAACACCGCGATGCCGTACGCGCCCAACTCCTACGGCGGCCCGGCGGCCGATGTGTCGGTCTCCGGCGAGCCGGCGAGCTGGTACAGCGCGGGCGAGATGGTGCGGGAGGCGTACACGCTGCACGCGGAGGACGACGACTGGGGCCAGGCGGGCACGCTGGTGCGGACGGTCCTGGACGACGCGGCCCGGGAACGGCTGGTGTCCAATGTCGCCGGCCATCTCCAGCAGGGCGTCTCCCCGCCGGTGCGGGAGCGGGCGTTCCAGTACTGGCGGAACATCGACCAGGACATCGGCGACCGGATCGCCAAGCAGGTCAACGGCGGCTGACCGGGAGACCACCCGGTCCGGAAAGGGGTGCGGGCCCCGGGGAGATCTCCCCGGGGCCCGCGGCCGTCAGGAGGCTCCCGGGTCCTCGTCCTCGGTGCCGCCGCCCTGCTCTCCCCCACCGGGCCCCGTCGGCGGGGTGGTGGGGGGCTGGCTGGGCCGGGGCCGCTCGGGGGTCTTGGTCGGCGGCGGCGAGGGCCGCACCGGCGGACGGCCGGTGGCGGGCGATGTGGGCCGGACCTGCTCCGGACGCTCCTGTTCCGGTTCAGGCCGCTGCTGCTGGCCGTTCCCGTTCTGCTCCCGGGTGGGCTCCGGGCGCTCCGGGCGCCGCTCCTCCACCGCGGACGGTGAGGGCGACGGCAGGGCGGGGACGGAGGCCGAGGGGCTGGGCGGCGGCGCGACCGGCTCCCGCTCCTTCGTCTCCAGGTCGAACGCGGCACCGGCGTCGGCGCCGAGCGCCTTCGCGGTGTACGCCTTCCAGATCTCGGCCGGGATGCCGCCCGCGTTGACACGGCCCTGGCCGACGCTGTCGGTGAGGGTGACCTGCCGGGTGCCGTCGGGCGAGGCGCCCATCAGACCGACGACGGTCGACAGCGTGGGGGTGTAGCCCGCGTACCAGGCGGTGATGTTGCTCTCCGAGGTGCCGGTCTTGCCCGCCGCCTCGTAGTCGCCCCTGGCCGCGACGCCGGAGCCCTCCTCGACGACGGAGGTGAGCGCGGAGGTCACGGTGTCGGCGCTCTCCCGGCTGATGGCCTGGCCGCCGATGGGGTCCTGGAGCACGGCCTCGCGGACCCGGTGCTCGGCGGACTTCACGATGGTCGGCGTGACCTTCTTGCCGTGGTGGGCGAAGGTCGCGTAGACGCCCGCCATGTCCCAGGTGGAGGCGCCCATGGTGCCCAGCGACATCGCGGGCCGCTCCAGGAACGCCTTGCCGTCGCGCATGCCCAGCGCGAGGGCGGTGTCCTTGGTCTTCTCCGGGGTGACGTCCACGATCATCTGGGCGTAGACCGAGTTGACCGAGCTGTTGGTGGCCTTCTGGACGGTGATGGGGCCGAAGTCCCGGTCGTTGACGTTCTCGGGTGCGAACGGGGTGTCGCTGCCCTCGACGGGGCGCTTGCTGTCGCCGTCGTAGATCGTGTCGAGGCCGATCGAGCGGCCGTCCTGGGTGGTCGACCCGTTCTCCAGCGCGGCGGCGAGGACCACCGGCTTGAAGGTGGAGGCGGGCTGGTAGTCGCGGCGGGTGGCGTTGGACAGCCAGTGCTCGGTGGCGCCGACGCCGCCGTAGAGGGCGACGACCTCACCGGTCTCCGTGTCCACGGAGGTGGCGCCCGCCTGGATGGCGGCGTGCTTCGGGTTCTTCTCGCGGTCGAGCCGGGACTCCAGCCCGCTGTCGACGGCCTGCTCCAGCGCGGCCTGGCGCTTCTGGTCGATGCTGAGGGTGATCGTCCAGCCGCCGGCCCGGATGTCCTCCTCGCTGATGCCCTGGTTCTCCAGCTCGGCGTTGGCCGCGTCGACGAGATAGCCGACCTGGCCCTCCATACCGGGGGCGGCCTTGGGCGCCTTGGGCACGGCGAACCGCATGTCCGCGCGGGCGGAGGCGTCGAGCCAGCCCTCCTCGACCATGTTGTCGAGGGTGTACGCCCAGCGCTGCTCGGCCATCCGCTTGCCGGTGTCCGAGGCGATCGCCCAGTCGTACTGGTTGGGGGCCTGGAGCAGGGCCGCGAGATAGGCGCCCTGGTCGAGGGTGAGCTTCTCGGCGTCGACGTGGTAGTACGCCTGGGCCGCCGCCTGGATGCCGTAGGCGCCCCGGCCGTAGTAGCTGGTGTTCATGTACCCGGCGAGGATGTCCTGCTTGCTCTTCTCGCCGTCGACCTTGAGCGCGATCACCAGTTCCTTGAGCTTGCGGCTGAAGGTCTGGTCCTGGTTGAGGTAGTAGTTCTTGACGTACTGCTGGGTGATGGTCGAGCCGCCCTGCTTGCCCTTGCCGGTGACGGTGTTGAGCAGGCCCCGGGCGGTGCCCTTGAGATCGACGCCGGAGTCCTTGAAGAAGCTCTTGTTCTCGGCGGCGACGAAGGCGTACTGGACGTCCCTCGGTATCTTCTCCAGCTCGATGATCTCGCGGTTGAGCTCCCCGGTGCGGGTCAGGAGGGTGCCGTCGCTGTACCGGTAGACATTGCTCTGGAGTTCGGCCTCGGCGTTGGCCTTGGGCACCGGGGTCATCAGATAGACGGCGTAGAAGGCGCCCATGCCGAGCAGGCAGACACCCAGGAACGTGCCCAGCAGCTTCTTCCAGGTGAAGAAGCGCCGCAGTCCCTTCGGGCGGGCGGCCTTCCTGGTCGCCCGCGCCGCGCGCTCCCGCTCCCGTCGCGCATCCGCTCGGCCCATCGCTCGTTCCGCTCCGCTCGTCTTTTCCGCTTTTCGGTTGTCGGGTTGTCGCGTGTCCGGTTCTTCCGATCCGACCCCGACGGCAACTCCGCAAGCTAACACCGACTGCTGTGACAAAAGTCGACTGATCCTGACTTTCCCGACGTGACAATGAGCACCTTGTCGGCCCGACTCCTCCCCTTACACCGCCCTTCGCCCCTTCTTTCAGGGATGCGCGAACCCCGGCCAACCATTAATGTGTAATCACATTGCTAGCGAGGAGCTAGCGACCGGACCGCCACGGGGAGCGCGATGACCACCACCAGGACCACCCGGCCGACGGACTCCGCCCGCACCGCGCGGGGGCCCGCCGCGGAGCCCGCCGTCAGGGAATTCCCCGCCCACAGCATCGGCGGGGGGACGTTTCTGCTGCTCGGGCTCGGCGGACTGGGCCTCGGTGTCGCCCTGGTCGTCCTCGGGGCGGTCGCCGGTGCCACCGCCGTCAAGGTCGTTCTGATCTTCACCGGGGTGCTGCTGTGCCTCGGCGCCTTCCTCTCCCTGTGCGGACTCAACAACGTGGCGCCCGGCGAGGCCCGGGTGGTCCAGCTCTTCGGCCGCTACCGGGGCACCATCCGCACCGACGGGCTGCGCTGGGTCAATCCGCTCACCTCCCGCGAGGCGATCTCCACCCGGGTGCGCAACCACGAGACCGCCGTGCTCAAGGTCAACGACGCCTACGGCAACCCGATCGAGCTGGCCGCCGTGATCGTCTGGCGGGTGCGGGACACCGCCCAGGCGCTCTTCGAGGTGGACGACTACGAGGAGTTCGTCTCCACCCAGGCCGAGGCCGCCGTGCGGCACATCGCGATCGAGTACCCGTACGACGCCCACGACGAGGACGGCCTCTCGCTGCGGGGCAACGCCGAGGAGATCACCGAGAAGCTCGGGGTCGAGCTGCACGCCCGGATCAGGGCGGCGGGCGTCGAGATCATCGAGTCCCGCTTCACCCACCTCGCGTACGCCCCGGAGATCGCCTCCGCCATGCTCCAGCGCCAGCAGGCGGGCGCGATGGTCGCGGCCCGGCGGCAGATCGTGGAGGGCGCGGTCGGTATGGTCGAGGAGGCGATCAACCGGATCACCGAGCGCGACCTCGTGGAACTGGACCCGGAGCGGAAGGCGGCCATGGTCTCCAATCTGATGGTGGTGCTGTGCGGTGACCGCTCGGCGCAGCCGGTACTCAACACGGGCACGCTCTACCAGTGACCCCCCCGCCCCCGCCCGAGCGCAAACAGGTCCTGCTGCGGCTGGACCCGGCGGTGTACGAGGCGCTGGCCCGCTGGGCCTCGGACGAGCTGCGCAGCGCCAACGCGCAGATCGAGTTCCTGCTGCGGCGGGCGCTGGCGGAGAGCGGACGGCTGCCCTCCGGGGCGGCGCCGATCGCCCGGCGGGGCAGGCCCCCGAAGCGGCCCGCCCCGCCCGCCGCGGAGTGAGCCGACCCGCCGGGGAGTGAGCCGCAGAACACCTACCCCAGTGCCCCCACCCGCCCCCTCAGCCGTATGCGTCCCACGTATACACACCACGTACAGTGCTGGACATGTCCATCGGTCACACCCTCCTCGCGCTCCTGGAAGCCGGGCCGCGGCACGGATACGACCTCAAGCGCGCCTTCGACGAACGGTTCGGCCACGATCGCCCGTTGCACTACGGGCAGGTCTACTCGACCATGTCGCGGCTGCTGAAGAACGGTCTGGTCGAGGTGGACGGGGTGGAGCCCGGAGGGGGGCCCGAGCGCAAGCGGTACGCCATCACCGCGTCCGGGATCACCGATGTCTCCCGCTGGCTGGCCCAGCCGGAGAAACCGGAGCCGTATCTTCAGTCGACGCTCTACACCAAGGTGGTCCTGGCGCTGCTGACCGGGCGGGGCGCGGCCGAACTGCTGGACCGGCAGCGGGCCGAGCATCTGCGGCTGATGCGCATCCTCACCGACCGCAAGCGCCAGGGCGACCTGGCCGACCAGCTCATCTGCGATCACGCCCTGTGTCATCTGGAGGCCGACCTGCGCTGGCTGGAGCTGACCTCCGCCCGGCTCGACCGGCTCGCCCGGACGATCGGCGCACCCGCGCAGCCGGGGCGGCGCTCCGTTCCGTCCCAGGAGGCGCCGTCCGTATGATCCCCGCGGGCTCCCTTCTCTTCGCCGAGAACCTGCACAAGGGCTTCGGCCGCACCACCGCCCTCGACGGGGCCGCCTTCTCCATCCACCCCGGCGAGGTCGTCGCCGTCCTCGGCCCCTCGGGCTCCGGCAAGTCGACCCTGCTGCACTGTCTCGCCGGGATCGTCGCCCCGGACTCGGGCACCGTCCACTACGACGGCCGGGAGCTGACCGCCCTGCCCGACCGGGAGCGGAGCGCGCTGCGCCGCACCGAGTTCGGCTTCGTCTTCCAGTTCGGCCAGCTCGTGCCCGAGCTGAGCTGCACCGAGAACGTGGCGCTGCCGCTGCGGCTCGCCGGGGTCAGGCGCCGGGCCGCCGAGCGCACCGCCCGGGAGTGGCTGGAGCGCCTGGAGGTCGCGGACATCGGCGGCCACCGCCCCGGCGAGGTCTCCGGCGGCCAGGGCCAGCGGGTCGCGGTCGCCCGCGCGCTGGTCACCTCCCCCCGGGTGGTCTTCGCCGACGAGCCCACCGGCGCGCTCGACTCGTACAGCGGTGAACGGGTGATGGAGCTGCTCACCGACGCCGCGCGCGCCCTGAACACCGCCGTCGTCCTCGTCACCCACGAGGCCCGGGTGGCCGCGTACTCGGACCGCGAGATCGTGGTGCGGGACGGCCGCACCCGCGACCCGGACCTGGCGCTGTGACCCTGCCGGGGGTGCGGCGCCCGGCGGTCCGCGGCCGGGCCCGCCGCTGGTCGCAGGAGTTGGTGCTCGGGTTCCGCTTCGGTGCCCTGGGCGGGCGCGAGAGCTGGATGCGCAATGTCCTGACCGCCGTCGGTGTCGGCCTCGGGGTCGCGCTGCTGCTGATAGCGGCCTCGTTGCCGCAGATCATGAGCGAGCGCGACCAGCGGACGAACAACCGCCTCCCGCACGCCTTTCTGCTGAGCGAGCCCGCCCGGCCCACCGCGACCTCGGTGGTGACGGCGGACATCTCCACCGAGTTCCGCTCGGAGACCGTCACCGGGGAGGTGCTGCGCGCGGACGGGGACCGGCCGAAGCTGCCCCCGGGGGTGGACGCGCTGCCCCGCCCCGGCGAGATGGTGGTCTCCCCCGCGCTCGAACGGCTGCTCGGCTCGCCCGAGGGGGAGCCGCTGGCCGAGCGGCTGGGGCGGCACATCAGCGGCACCATCGGTCCCGCGGGCCTCCTCGACCCGGGCGAGCTGCTCTTCTACGCGGGCAGCGACACGCTGAGCGCGGACGTCGAAGGCTTCCGCACCGACGGCTTCGGCTATACCGGGGAGGGTTTCGACAGCGGCTCGGTCGACCCCGTGCTCACCGTGCTCGCCACCTTGATCACGGTGGTGCTGCTGGTGCCCGTCGCGGTCTTCATCGCCACCGCCCTGCGGTGCGGCGGCGACCGCCGGGACCGCAGGCTCGCGGCGCTGCGGCTGGTGGGGGCGGACATCCGGGCGGTCCGCCGGATCGCGGCGGGCGAGGCCCTGTTCGCCTCCCTGCTGGGGCTGGTGACGGGCTTCGCCTTCTTCGCCCTCGCCCGGCTGTTCGCGGGGTCGGTCCGGATCTGGGGGCTGAGCGCCTTCCCCTCCGACGTCGTCCCGGTGCCCTGGCTCGCGGCGCTGATCGCCGGTGCGGTCCCGACGGTGTCCGTCCTGCTGACGCTGTTCGCCCTGCGCTCGGTGGTGATCGAGCCGCTGGGGGTCGTCCGGGGCTCCCGGACCCGGCCGCGCCGACTGTGGTGGCGGCTGCTGATGCCCGCCACCGGGGTCGCGGTCCTGCTGCTCGCGGACCCGATCCAGCGGAAGGCGGGCAGCGAGCAGACCTATCCGGTGCCGCTCGCGGTGGGCGCGATCCTGGTGCTCCTCGGGGTGACGGCGCTCTTCCCCTGGCTGGTCGGCGCGGTGGTGGGACGGCTGCGCGGCGGCCCGCTGCCCTGGCAGCTCGCCGTGCGCGCGCTCCAGCTCCGCAGCGGGACGGCGACCCGGTCGGTCAGCGGGATCATGGTCGCCGTCTCGGGGGCGATCGCGCTCCAGATGGTGTTCGCGGGGATGCACGAGGACTTCAAACGGGTCACCGGTGTCCACCCGGCCTGGGGCCTGATGGATGTGACGCTGACGAACGCGGCGGCGAAGCCGGTCGAGCCGATGGCCCGCGCGCTCCGGGAGACCCGGGGGGTGAGCGACGTCCTGCCGATGGTCACGTCCTCCGCGCGGCCCCCGAGCCTGCCCCCGACCGGCGACGAGCCGCCCCCGAGCGCCTCGCTGACCGTCGCCGACTGCCCCGTCCTGCGCAAACTGGCCCGGATCCGCTCCTGCGAGGACGGCGACACCTTTGTCGTCCACTCCTCCGACAGCTGGGGCAACGACTGGGTGAGGAGGACCGCGCGCAAGGGCGAGGAGATCGTCGTCGACTCCCGCCACGGCCCCCCGCCGGACTCCGTCCCCGAGGGCGGCTTCCGCTGGACCCTGCCCGAGGACTCCCCGACCGTCACCGCCCGCCGGGACTTCGCGGGCTGGGAGTACGACGGCATCTACGCGACGCCGGGGGCGCTCGACCCCGGACGGCTGCGCCACAGCGCGGCCCGGGCGGTCGTCACCCTCGACGAGAGCGTCCCCGACGCCGAGGACCGCGTCCGCAACACCGCCGCCCGGCTCGATCCGGTGGCCCACATATGGAGCATCCACACGCCCGAGCGGGACCGGAAGTACGCGAGCATCCACACCGGGCTGCTCGCGGGCGCGACGGGGACGATGGTCCTGATCGCGGCGACGATGGTGATCACCCAGATCGAGCAGTTGCGGGAGCGCCGCCGGCTGCTGTCCACGCTGCTCGCCTTCGGCACCCGCAGATCCACGCTCGCCTGGTCGCAACTGTGGCAGACGGCGCTGCCGGTGGTCCTGGGCACGGCGGTGGCCACGGCGGGCGGTCTGGTCCTCGGGGCGGTGATGCTCCGGCTGATCGCCAAACCCCTCCCCGACTGGCGGCTCTTCCTGCCGGTGGCGGGGACGGGGACGATGGTGATCCTGCTGGTGACGCTGGTGAGCCTGCCGACGCTGTGGCGGATGACGCGGACGGACGGGCTGCGCACCGAGTAGCCGTGCGGGCGGTGTGCGGGGCCCGGGGCCGGTGTGACCTGCCGGGCCGTCCGGTGCGGCGGTCCCGGGGCCGCCGGTGCCGCGGTCCCGGGGCCGTTGTGCGCCCCGGGCCCGGACGCGTCCGGGCGTCCGGCGTCCGTGTCACTCCGCGATGCGTACCGGCAGTGGCCGCAGCGCCCCGCGCAGCGCGGTCGCGAACTCCTCGAACTCACTGAGACGGGCGGCGCCCGTCCGCATGGCCAGGGCGATCCTGCGGGCCGGAGCGGGCTCGGCGAAGTACCCGGTCTGGAGGCCGCCCCGGCCGGTCTCCACCTCGACGGCGGTGCGCGGCAGCAGCGTCACCCCGAGCCCGCCCGCCACGAGCTGCACCAGGGTGGGCAGCCCGGCCGCGGTGGTGGTGACGGGCGTGCCGTCCTCGCGCCCGGCCTCACGGCAGATGTCGAGGGCCTGATCGCGCAGGCAGTGGCCCTCGTCGAGCAGCAGCAGCGGGAGTTCCCGCAGCGCCTCGCGAGGCAGGTCCGCCCGCCCGCCGAGCCAGTGGTCGCCCGGGGTGACCAGCACGAAGTCCTCGTCGAACAGCGGCAGCTCGGTCACCCCCGGGACACCGAGCGGCACGGCGAGCAGCAGCAGGTCGAGCCGTCCGGTGGTGAGCCCGTCCAGGAGGGACGCGGTCTGCTCCTCGTGCACCTGGAGATCGAGGTCGGGGTAGGTGTCGTGGACGAGCCGCAGCACCGTGGGCAGCAGATAGGGGGCGACGGTGGGGATGACCCCGAAGCGGAGCACCCCGGTGAAGGGGGCCCGGACCGCCTCGGCCTCCTCCATCAGCGCGCCGACGGCGTCGAGCACGGTCCTGGCGCGGACGGCGAGCCGCTCCCCGGCGGGGGAGAGCAGCACCTTGCGGGTGGTGCGTTCGAGGAGCTGCACCCCGAGGACGTCCTCCAGCGCGGAGACCGCCCCGGAGAGCGCGGGCTGGCTCATGCCGATGGCCGCCGCCGCGTCCCGGAAGTGCAAATGCTCCGCGACGGCGGTGAACGCTCGCAACTGGGCGATACTGGGCTGTTTCACCCGGTGCGCCTGGCTCATGGCCGGTCCCTCTCTCTTCGCCCCTCGTCGTCCCGCGTGTCCACTCCGTGGCCCGATTCCCCGGGTGACCCCTCTGTCTGGAATCATCGCGGGCGGGATCGGCATGGCGCGGGAACACCCCCATGGCCTCCTCGCCGAGGGTACTGCCCCGGGGGCGCGATTGATCGGCCACCCTGATCACAGTGAGCTGATTGATCGATTTCACCACTGATCGCAGATATGACAGGGTGCAGGTGTCCAACCCCTTATCACCCTGGAGTATCACCGTGCTCACTGTCGGCGACCAGTTCCCCGCCTTCGAACTCACCGCCTGTGTCTCGCTGGAGAAGGGCAAGGAGTTCGAGGTCCTGACCCACAAGTCCTACGAGGGCAAGTGGAAGGTCGTCTTCGCCTGGCCGAAGGACTTCACCTTCGTCTGCCCGACCGAGATCGCCGCGTTCGGCAAGCTGAACGACGAGTTCGCCGACCGTGACGCCCAGGTCCTCGGCTTCTCCGGCGACTCCGAGTTCGTCCACCACGCCTGGCGCAAGGACCACGCCGACCTGCGTGACCTGCCCTTCCCGATGATGGCCGACGCCAAGCACGAGCTGATGCGCGACCTCGGCATCGAGGGCGAGGACGGCTACGCCCAGCGCGCCGTCTTCATCGTCGACCCGAACAACGAGATCCAGTTCACGATGGTGACCGCCGGTTCCGTGGGCCGTAACCCCAAGGAGGTCCTGCGGGTCCTGGACGCCCTCCAGACCGACGAGCTGTGCCCCTGCAACTGGAGCAAGGGCGAGGACACCCTGGACGCCGGCTCCCTGCTGGCCGGTGAGTGACCTCATGTCCCTCGACGCGCTGAAGTCCGCCCTGCCGGAGTACGCGAAGGACCTGAAGCTCAACCTGGGCTCGGTCATCGGCAACAACGAGAAGCTGACGCAGCAGCAGCTCTGGGGCACCGTCCTGGCGACGGCCATCGCCTCCCGCAGCCCCATCGTGCTGCGCGAGCTGGAGGCCGAGGCCAAGGCGCAGCTCTCCCCCGAGGCGTACACCGCTGCCAAGGCCGCCGCCGCCGTCATGGCGATGAACAACGTCTACTACCGGACCCGGCATCTGCTGTCCGACCCGGAGTACGGCACCCTGCGCGCGGGTCTGCGGATGAACGTCATCGGCAACC
Organism: Streptomyces clavuligerus; assembly: GCF_005519465.1. NCBI lineage: Bacteria > Bacillati > Actinomycetota > Actinomycetes > Kitasatosporales > Streptomycetaceae > Streptomyces > Streptomyces clavuligerus. Next base: position 2,197,539 of record NZ_CP027858.1, read on the forward strand.
CGGGCGTGGAGAAGGTCGACTTCGAGCTGTGGTCGCTCGCGGTCTCCGCCATCAACGGCTGTGGCATGTGCCTGGACTCGCACGAGCAGGTGCTGCGCAAGGCCGGTGTGGAGCGCGAGGTGGTCCAGGAGGCGTTCAAGATCGCCGCCGTGGTCCAGGCCGTGGGCACCACCCTGGACACCGAGGCCACGCTGAGCGCGTGACCTCCGTGTGATCCCCGCGCGCCGTCCCCGGCGCGCACGGACCCCCGCCGACGGGACATCGGCGGGGGTCCTCCGCTTTCCGGCGCGGGCCGGTCGGGTGCTAGCGCGCCTCGGGCGCGGGCGGGCCCGCTCCCGCGTCCGCGCGCCCCGGCGGCACGGGCGCGCCCTCGGCCCTCGGCTCCGGGAGCGCACGGGCCGCCGCCACCCGCTGTCGGCGCCCGTAGTGCCGCAGATGGACCACGACCGTGTTGGTGACCGCGACCAGCGGGACGGCCACGACCGCGCCGCCGATCCCGGCGATCAGCCCGCCCACGGCGACGGACAGGACCACCGCCAGCGGATGGACCCGCACCGCCCGGCCCAGGATGAAGGGCTGGAGCACATGGCCCTCGATCTGCTGCACGGCGAGCACCACGATCAGCACCATCAGGGCGGTGAACACGCCCTGTGTGACCAGGGCCACGACCACCGCGAGCGCTCCGGAGAGCACCGCGCCCACCAGCGGGACGAAGGCGAAGAGGAAGACGAAGACCGCCAGCGGCACGGCCATCGGCACATCGAGGAACCAGATCCCCAGCCCGATGAAGATCGCGTCGATGAGCGCCACCAGCACCGTCCCGCGCACATAAGCGGTCAGGGTGGCCCAGGCGCGCGGACCCGCGCTCGCGACCCCGGGCCTGGCCTGCGCCGGAACCAGCTTGAGGGTCCACTGCCAGATCCGCGGCCCGTCGTGGAGCAGGAACAGCGTCGAGAACATCGCGAGCAGCGCCCCGGCCAGGAACTCCATCAGCGCGGTGACGCCCTGGAGCCCGGCGGAGGTGATCTCCTCGGTATTGCTGCCGATGGTGTCGCTGAGGTTGTCGGCGAGATCGTTGATCTGGCCCTCGGAGACATGGAACGGGCCTTCGAGCGCCCAGAGGCGCAGCTCCTGGATGCCCTCCCGGACCCGGTCCGACAGGGTGTCCAGATTCTCCATCACCTGCCAGACGACGAACCAGCCGACGAGCGCCATCACCGCGAAGCCCGCGATGGCGGTCACCGCCGTGGCGAGCCCCCGGGGCAGCCCGATCCGCAGCAGCCGGGCCACGGTGGGCTGGAGCAGCGCGGTGATCAGCAGCGCGGAGGCGAAGGCGAGGACGACGAGCTGGACGGCGCTGATGACCCGCATCAGCACCCAGAGCGTCCCCGCGAGGACCAGCAGCCGCCATCCCGCCTCGGCCGCGACCCGGATGCCCCAGGGGATCACCGTGACCGGATCGGGCCGGTCGGCGGCCTCCTCCGGCTCGTCGGCCGGGCCGTCCCCGTGCTCCGTGCCGCCCTTGGTCAGGACGTCGGCGCCGGGTTCCTCGTCGCCCTCCCGCCGTTGGTTCATCCGCTCGGCGATCCGGACGATCCCCGCTCCCAGCCCGGAGTACCACCGCGGCAGTCGTGCCATGTCGTTCCCTTCCCCCTGTCTCCCCCCGAGACCGTCGACGGTACACGCAGCGAAGCCCCCCACCGTCCGGACGGTGAGGGGCTCCCGGCCCGGGGGGGCCGTGGCGCGCGCGGGCTCAGTACCAGCGGTTGGCCTGCCAGAACGACCAGGCGCCACAGGGGCTCCCGTACCGCTCGTTCATGTAGTTGAGGCCCCACTTGATCTGGGTGGCCGGGTTGGTGCGCCAGTCGGCCCCGGCCGAGGCCATCTTGGTGCCGGGCAGCGCCTGCACCAGGCCGTAGGCGCCGGAGGACGGGTTCTGCGCCTTGTAGTTCCAGGTCGACTCGCGCTGCACGATATTGCTGAAGCACTGGAACTGACCGGACGGGATGATCTGCCGGGCGATCGACTGGACCTGGGCCACGGTGTACGAGGACTGCTGGGCGAAGCTCGCGGTACCGCTGCGGGCCGCGTCACGGCTCGCCCGCTCCTCGGCCTTCTTCCGCTCCTCGCGCTCCCGCTTCTCCTTCTCGGCGCGCTCCTTGGCCTCGGCGGCCTTCTTCGCCTCGGCGTCGGCGGCGGCCCTCTTGTCCTTGGCCGACTGCGCGGCCTTGACGCGGGCGTCCTCCTCCGCGGCCTTGCGGGCGCTCGTGTCGGCCGCCGCGGCCTGGGCGTCGGCCTGCTGCGCCAACGACGACACCTGCACCGGGGCCTGCTGGCCCATCGGGATGTTGGTGAGGAGGGTCGCGTCGGCGGCCGTCGTCTCCAGGTTCTGGTTCGACGGCTGGGGGTTGCCCGAGGCGACCCCGACGACGGCTCCGACGGTGGTGACCGCGGTGGCTGACGCCACGGCGAATCCCCGGACCGAGATCCGGCTCACACGGTTTCCTTCCAGCATCGCCCGCACAGGTGACCCCGCGGACGAATCGTGCCCCTGGCACGGGCCTCCACTGCAACGGGTCACAGGAGGCGCTGGCCCGTGGTCAACTCCCCCAAGGGAGCGGCCGATACAGCTCGCGGGCGGCACACGACGGCAGGTCTTGAGTTGTACGGCATTGCTGTCGGCACCACGGATGGTGCCCTTGTGTCGTATGCGGGGCCTGACGGAAGCAAGACTTTGCCGGAACCAACGGGCGCAAGGCAATTCTTCGTTGCGTGGGAAAGGTCACACTCATTTGGCTCTGGAGTTCCGGAGGAAACCATCCACAGCGCGACGCCGCCCCACTACGCTGCTGCGCTCTCGGGGGCGGCGCCACTGATTCGTCGGTCGTACCGGATGACGAGCGGGATTCCTTACTAAATCTGTCCGTCCTCCAGCATTTCGGTCACCAGCGCGGCGATCGGGGACCGTTCGGAACGGGTGAGCGTCACATGCGCGAAGAGCGGATGCCCCTTCAGTTTCTCGACCACGGCGACCACTCCGTCGTACCGCCCGACCCGCAGATTGTCCCGTTGGGCGACATCGTGGGTGAGGACGACCCTGGAGCCCGCGCCGACCCGGGAGAGCACCGTCAGCAGCACATTGCGCTCCAGCGACTGGGCCTCGTCGACGATGACGAAGGCGTCGTGCAGCGAACGGCCCCGGATATGGGTGAGCGGCAGGACCTCCAGCATGCCGCGCCCCAGCACCTCCTCGATCACCTCCCGCCCGGCGACCGCCGAGAGGGTGTCGAACACCGCCTGGGCCCAGGGGCTCATCTTCTCCGCCTCGGTACCGGGCAGATAGCCGAGCTCCTGCCCGCCCACCGCGTACAGCGGACGGAAGACCATCACCTTCTGGTGCTGACGGCGCTCCAGGACCGATTCGAGCCCCGCGCAGAGCGCCAGCGCCGACTTGCCGGTACCGGCCCGGCCGCCGAGCGAGACGATGCCCACCTCGGGGTCGAGCAGCAGATCCAGCGCGATGCGCTGCTCCGCGCTGCGGCCGTGGATGCCGAACGCCTCCCGGTCGCCGCGGACCAGCCGGACCCCGCCGTCGGCGGTGACCCGGCCGAGCGCCTTGCCGCGTTCGGACTGGAGCACCAGACCGGTGTGCACGGGCAGCGCCCCCGCCTCCGGGAGGGTGAGCCGCTCCTCGCCGTAGAGCAGATCCACCTGTTCGGCGGTGAGCGGCAGCTCCGCCATTCCGGTCCAGCCGGAGTCGGTGATGGCCAGCTCCGCGCGGTACTCCTCGGCGAGCAGTCCGACGGAGGACGCCTTGATGCGCAGCGGCAGATCCTTGGAGACGACGGTGACGTCGTACCCCTCGGCCTGGAGGTTCCTGGCGACCGCCAGAATGCGTGAGTCGTTGTCACCCAGCCGGTAGCCGGCGGGCAGCAGGGCCGGATCGGAGTGGTTCAGCTCGACGCGGATCGTGCCGCCGAGATCGCCCAGGGGGATGGGGGCGTCGAGGCGTCCGTACCGGATGCGGAACTCGTCCAGCAGACGCAGTGCCTGCCGGGCGAAGTAGCCCAGTTCCGGATGGTGTCTCTTGGCCTCCAGCTCCGTGACCACCACGATCGGCAGCACCACCTCGTGCTCGTCGAAGCGGGTCGGGGCGCTCGGGTCGGCCAGCAGGACGCTGGTGTCGAGAACATAGGTGCGCCTGTCGGGCAGTCGGCGCTTTGTGCTGTTCACCACGGAAGGACGTACCCCCTCGGATGAGGTCGGCGCGGTGCGACGCCGTCACGGGCTGTCGGCCCTCCTGCCGCGGAGAGGCAGGGGGACCGCCCCGCCTGGGGCGGGGAGAACCGGGCTGCGGGCCCCGCTGCGCGGGCCGGGCACCGGCCCTCCACCTGGGCCGCACCGGGGGTGCGTTCCTTCGTGCGCAAAGGGCCTCCCGGGTGGGCGGTGATGTGCCGCCCACGAGATACGACGTACGGGGATCGGACGTCGACCTGCTGGGGATATGCCCTCGAACACCCGCGGCCATGCCGCCGGGTGCGGCGACGGACGGATGAACAGCCGGTGATGCGCCGTGGCGACGAGCCCGTCAGTTCCCGTAACGGCGGTGCCGGGCCGCGTAGTCGCGCAGGGCGCGCAGGAAGTCCACCTTGCGGAAGGCGGGCCAGAAGACCTCGCAGAAGTAGTACTCGGAGTGGGCGCTCTGCCAGAGCATGAAACCGGACAGGCGCTGCTCGCCGCTGGTGCGGATGACCAGGTCGGGGTCGGGCTGGCCACGGGTGTAGAGGTGCTTGGAGATGAGGTCGACGTCGACGGTCTCGGCCAGCTCCTCGACGCTGGTGCCCCGCTCGGCGTGGTCGAGGAGGAGGGAGCGCACGGCGTCCGCGATCTCCTGCCGCCCGCCGTAGCCGACGGCCACGTTCACCAGTATCCCGGTGTGGTCGAGCGTGTCCTGCTCGGCCTCCTTCAGCACGAGCTGGGTGCGGGAGGGCAGCAGGTCGAGCGTGCCGACGTGGTGGACCCGCCAGCGGCCGTCGGCGGCGAGCGCGCGCACGGCGTCCTCGATGATGCCGAGGAGGGGCACCAGCTCGTCCTCGGGGCGGTCCAGATTGTCCGTGGACAGCAGCCAGAGGGTGACGACCTCGACATCGGTCTCGGCGCACCAGCCGAGCAGTTCCTGGATCTTGCTGGCCCCGGCCTTGTGACCCGCCTCGGGGGTGCCGCCCGACGCCTTGGCCCAGCGGCGGTTCCCGTCGAGGATGACTCCGATGTGCTTGGGCACCTGGGCGTGGTCCAGCCGGCCTTCCACCCGGCGTGCGTAGAGCCTGTAGACCAGGTCACGCAGGTTCACGGAGTCCACCTCTCGGTTCGGTCGGGCTCACCCGCCGCGGGGTGCCCGGGACCGGGGCGTGGCGGTGGCTCTGGGGGTCGCTGACAGGGGTCCGCTCCGGGGCGCGGTGGCACGGGTGCCGGGGCCCGGGCGCCGGATACGGGCGGCCCGGCCGGAGACATACGGCACTCCCCGCGCCGTACGGCACCCCCTGTGGCCGTCAGAGTACTGCGCTGAGATGCACGTCTCCCAACCTGGTCTGTCACAAGTCCGTGATAAAGAGGGATGTGTGATTGATTCCTCTCCTTATCTCGCCTCGGGTGACCGTTACGACACGATGGAGTACCGGCGCAGCGGCCGTTCGGGTCTGCTGCTGCCCGCCGTCTCCCTCGGCCTGTGGCACAACTTCGGCGACGACCGCACGCTGGAGTCGCAGCGTGCGATCCTGCGCCGCGCCTTCGATCTGGGGGTCACCCACTTCGACCTGGCCAACAACTACGGGCCGCCGCCGGGCTCGGCCGAGCTGAACTTCGGCAAGCTCCTCGCCCAGGACTTCGCCCCCTACCGCGACGAGCTGATCATCTCGACCAAGGCCGGGTATCTGATGCACCCCGGCCCGTACGGCGAGTGGGGCTCCCGGAAGTACCTGCTGTCCTCGCTGGACGCCTCGCTGCGCCGGATGGGCGTGGACTACGTCGACGTCTTCTACTCGCACCGCTTCGACCCGCACACCCCGCTGGAGGAGACGATGGGGGCCCTGGCCTCCGCCGTGCAGCAGGGGAAGGCGCTGTACGTGGGTGTCTCCTCGTACAACGCGGAGCAGACCGAGCGGGCGGCGCGGCTGCTGCGGGAGATGGGCGTCCCGGCCCTGATCCACCAGCCCTCGTACTCGATGATCAACCGCTGGATCGAGGACGACGGCCTGCTGGACACGCTGGAGACGGCGGGCATGGGCTGCATCGCCTACGTCCCGCTGGCGCAGGGGCTGCTCACCGGGAAGTACCTCCAGGGCATCCCGGAGGGCTCGCGGGCCAGCCAGGGGAAGTCGCTGGACCCGGCGCTGCTCTCGGACGAGGTGGTGCGGCGGCTGCGCGGGCTGAACGAGATCGCCGCCCGGCGCGGGCAGTCGCTGGCGCAGCTCGCGCTGAGCTGGGTGCTGCGGGACCCGCGGATGACGTCGGCGCTGATCGGGGCGTCCAGCGTGGCGCAGCTCGACGAGAACGTGGCCGCGCTGTCGGCGGCGCCGCTGACCGAGGCGGAGCTGGCGGAGATCGACGAGTTCGCGGTGGACACGGAGGGTGTGAACATCTGGGCCAGGCGCTGAGCCCCGCCGGGGCCGGGCCCGGGGCCGCCGGGCCCCGCGCCGCTCCCGCCCCGGGCCGCCCGTACGCCGGGCCGCCCGGAAAAGAAACCGGGCCGGTCCGTGGGGGGGGATACGGACCGGCCCGAGGGGGGGTTTCCACCATAACGCCTCACTGGTGCTGATGCGCGCCACCCCGGGAACCACCGCATGTCGCGGGCGCTCCGCCCGTCGCGGCCCGCCGCTCCCGGCCCCGCCCCGCACCGGGCGGACCGCCGGGAGCAGCGCGTTTGCGGGGGCCGTCCCTCTGAAGGGGGACGCGGACGGGCGGGCGCCGGGTTGACGCGGGCCCGGACGTCCGGCGCGCGGCGGCCGGGAATCCGCCCGGACGGCGGATGCCCCGGCGCACCGGGGCCGCGGGGCGGGCCGGGGCAGGTCGCCGTCCCGGTCCCGTCGGCGGTGATCCGCTCCACAGGGGTGCGGCCCGGCGCTGCGGCGGCCCCGGGGCCGGGCGCGGCGCCCGGCCCGCCGAGCGGGTGCCCGGGTCCGCCGCCCGCTCCCGCACCCGTCGGCCCGGTCGCCGCCGTCCGCCGCCCTCCGCCCGCTACTCCCCGCCCGTCGCTCCCCGCAGCGGAGGGTCCCGGGGCCGGGCGCCCGCGGGATCAGCGGCCGTCGCCCGCCGCCGGCCGCGCGGGGCCCTTGCGCAGCAGGGTGACGCCGTCGCGGTGGGCGACCCGGCGGTAGCCGTACGAGCGCTCGGCCGCGGCCAGTTCGGCGGCCTGCTGCTCGGCCGGGTAGGGCCAGTGGCCCCTGCGGTAGGGCCATGCCTCCGGGGCGCTGCTGTCGTGGACGATCCACTCGGCGGTGGGGCGCGGCAGCCGCTCGCGGTCGTAGCGGTAGAGCCGGGCGTCGACCGGGAACGCGGGGAAGAGGACGACCTCGCAGCGGGAGGTGAGCTGGGGCGCCAGCCGGTTGGACGCGGCGACACTCGCCCCGTCCGGGATACGGGCCAGCAGCGCGCGGGCCGCCGTGATGTGCGCGGTCGTCCGCCAGGTGGCGCGCTGGGCGAGCTGGGCGAGCGGGAAGGACGGCAGCAGGACGGCGGTCACCGCGAGCGCGGTCAGCAGCGAGGAGCGCACCTGCCGGACCCCGCCCGCGCCCGCGCCCCGGGTGCGCCAGGGCCGCAGGGCGTCGATGAGCCCGGCGAACACCACGGGCATCAGGACGGCGCTGTAGTGGAACGAGGTGCCCCAGTGGAACGCGTTCTGCGACAGCATCCGCCAGGCGAGGGTGGGCACCGCCAGCAGCGCGATCGGGGAGCGCAGCGCGAGCAGGGCGGAGGGGGCGAAGACGAGAACGAGGGTCATGGCCTTGATGTCCGGTCGCAGCGCGTCCAGCGGCGCGGACAGTACCGCGGTGAGCAGCGAGGTGTGGGGGCCCTCGCCGAGGTTGACCCCGTGGGCGTAGCCGCCGGCCGGGTGCAGTGCGGGCAGCAGCAGCCGGATCTCGACGGCGGAGGCGAGCACTCCGGCGGCGGCGGTGAGCAGACCGAGCCTGCGGGGGCCCTTCCAGGCGACGACACAGCCGACGGCGGCGAGCGTGAGCCCCAGATCCTCCTTGATCAGGACGAGGGGGGTGGCCCAGGCGACGGCGGCGCGCCAGCGGCCCCGGCCGAGCGCCGTGGCGGCGGCGGACAGCAGCGGCACGGCGAGGGCGACCTCGTGGAAGTCGAAAGCGGCGGCGGACGCGACGCCCCAGCTCAGCCCGTAGCCGAGGGCGACGGCGTGGGCGGCCCTGCGGCCGAGCGCGGTCAGCGCCCAGGACACGAGCGGGACGACGGCGACGGCGAGCAGCGCGGACTGCGCGGCGAGCAGACACAGGGGTGAGGGCCAGAGGCGGTAGAGGGGGGCGAGGACGGCGAGCGCGGGGTGGAAGTGGTCGCCGAGGAGGTTGAATCCCTCGCCGCGCAACGGGGCGACGGGCGGGCGCAGTTCCGCGTAGGCGCGAATCCCCTGCTCGAAGATGCCGAGGTCGTAACCGGTGGTCCGCAGCAGCAGATGACGGCGGACGGCGACGGTGGTGTAGAGCGTGAAGAGGACCGCCGCCCAGCTCCAGGGGAGCAGGGCGGCGGGCACCCGGGCGGCGGGGCGTGGTCCGGTACGCGGCGCGGGGACGGGGGGCGCCCCGGGCGATGCCCCGCCATCCGTGGCCCGTTCATCAGGAAATGTCCGCATGCGTCATGACTCTAGAGGGGTATCGGGGCCCGGCCGACTCAGACGGGGGCGTGTCCCCGGCCCGCTGTCGGGTCCGCCCGCCACCGGCTCAGCCCGCCACCGGGAGCGCACCGAGCAGCACTCCGGCCAGCGCGCCACCGATCATGAACGGGCCGAACGGGATCGCCGTCCTGCGGCCCGCGCGCCCCAGCGCCATCAGCGCCAACCCGTACAGCGAACCGAACAGGAACCCGGCGAACGCCCCCATGAACAGCGTCCCCCAGCCGTACCAGCCCAGCACGACCCCGAGGGAGAGCGCGAGCTTCACATCCCCGAACCCCATACCGCCCGGGTGGATCACGAACAGCGCCAGATAGGCCGCCCCCAGGACCACCCCGCCGAGCAGCGCGCCCGACCAGGACCCGGCCGCGCCGGGGAGCCGCGCCGCAGCGCCCAGCAGCACGGCGGCGGCAGCCGCGAGCGGCAGGGTCAGCCGATCCGGCAGCCGGTGCACCCGCCGGTCGACCACCGCCAGCAGCACCGCGAAAGGGGCCAGCGCCAGCCAGACCGCCAGCTCCGGGCGGCACCCGGTGGCAGCGGCGAGCGCCGCGCAGGCCAGCGCGGCCACCGGAACGGCGGCGGGCGCACCCCGCCCCGGGCCGCCCGGCCCCACCGGACACAGCGCACAGCGCACCCCACCGAGCCAGCCCCGCACCGACCCGCCGAACGGATGCCCGTCCGGACAGGTGTCCCGCCACTCCTGCCCCGCCCGGACGGACAACCGGTACGCGGCACGGGGGATGAGCAGCCCGGTGACGGCTCCCCACAGGGCGGCGACAACGATCAGGGCGGGGTACACGGCGACGAGCGTAAGGGGCGGACCCAAGGCCGTCATCCCCCCCTTTTTTGTGGCTCGGTTCACCTCCGGGGCGCTGAAGCGTCTGCCGACGGTCGACCGTGCTCGGCCGCTCGTTCCTCACGGCCTGCGCGCGCTCTCCACTTTCGGCACCCGCGGCACCCCTTCGGCTCACTCGCCGCGGGGTCGAGGCAAACGCCCGGCCCAAGAGGCGGGGGCGCGCTCTCCACTTTCGGCAGCCACACGCCCCGATGGCTCACTCGCCGCAGAGGCAGGGCAAACGCCCGGCCCAACAGACAGGCGGGCGCTCTCCGCTTTCGGCAGCCACGCGCCCCGATGGCTCACTCGCCCCGGGGGCAGGGCGAACGCCCGACTCAGGGGCGGGGTGCGGGCCATCGTCCAGCCCGGGAGAGAGGCGGAGGTGCGCCCCTTCGGCCCACTCGCCGCAGGGGCAGGGCAAACACCCGGCCCAGGGACGGGGCAGGGGCAGAGGACGAGGGCCCCGCGCCCCGGGGGAGCCGTTCCGGGTCGGGGCCATCGGTTCTCTCACGCGCGGGGACGGTGGGGCGCTACCGTCGGGCCATGGCGCGAGGACGGCGATGGCGTGACGGCGGCGGCGAGTTGTGGGTGGCCGGGCGTGACACACCCGTCCCCCTGGAGATCGCGGCGAGCCGTGCCGCCCGGCGGCGTGGTCTCCTCGGCCGGGACGGGATCACGGGCGCGATGCTGCTGACGCCGTGCGGCGGGGTGCACACCTTCCGGATGCGGTTCGCGATCGACGTCGCCTACCTGGACCGCGAACTGCGCGTCCTGGACCTCCACACCCTCCCCCCGGGCCGCCTCGGCCGCCCCCGGCTGCGCGCCCGCCACGTCCTGGAATCGGACGGCGGCACGATGGCCGAGTGGGGCCTCCGGCCAGGCACCCGCCTCCGCATCACCCCAGCCGGGTAGACAGCCCCTCCCCGCACTCCGTGCCCGCGTGGACGATCACCCCGGCCGGGGACGGTTCGCCCTGCGGCGCGTGAACCGAGGGGGCGCGCCTCCGCCTCTCTCCCGGGCCGGACGATGGCCTCGCGCCCCGTCCCCGAGCCAGGCGTTTGCCTTACCCCTGCGGCGCGTAAACCGAAGGGGGTACGCCTCTGCATCTCTTCCCAGGCTGGACGATGGCCCGCACCCCGCCCCTGAGTCGGGCGTTTGCCCCCGCCCCGGGGCGAGTGAGCCGAAGGGGCACGTGGCTGGCCGAAAGCGGAGAGCACACCCCCGCCCCTTGGGCCGGGCGTTTACCTCGACCCCGCGGCGAGTGAGCCGAAGGGGTGCCGCGGGTGCCGAAAGTGGAGAGCGCGCGCAGGCCGTGAGGAACGAGCGGCCGAGCACGGTCGACCGTCGGCGCACGCTCTGGCACCCCGGAGGCGAACCGAGTCACAAAAAAAGAGGGCGAACCGAGCCACAAAATTTACGAAGCGTGGCGGCCTCGTTTGCGGCCGAGGCCCAGGCGGGCCAGGGCCGTCCAGGCGAGGAGGCCCAGGAGGAGGGTGGTGCCGAGGGTGATTCCGGTGACGCCGATGACGGTGAGGACGAGTTCGCGGGTGTCGTCGTCGTCCTGGGGTGCCGCCTGCTGGTCGGCGGGCGGGGGCTGGGCGCGGTCCTCGGCCAGGACGCCGAATCCTTCCCGGAGGGGGTCGCCCGCGTACGGCGGGGCGGGGTGCGGCTCGCCCTCGATGCCCACGGCGAGGGTCACCGGCAGTTCGCCGGGGATCTTCCGGTCGGCCGAGACCCGGAGGTAGTACCAGCCGGAGAAGCGCATTCCGCTGGTGGCGTCCCGGTCGGAGGTGCGGTTGGCGAAGGCCGCGGGTTCCGTGGCGAGCGAGAGCCGGGTGGTGGCGGTGCGGTGGGCGCGGGCGGTGTTCTCGACGAAGCCGCGGGCCGTGTTGAAGACCGTCACGCGGACGCCGTCGTAGACGGGCCGCCGGGGCGCGACGGCCCCGGTGAACCTCGCGTCGACGAAGAGCTGCTGCCCCCAGTCGACGGGCACCCGGTAGAAGCGGCTCTCGCCGGGGCCGAGCCGGTCGGCCCAGACGCCGTGGCCGAGGCGGGCCGCGTCGTTGAAGCCGGAGCCGCCCTCGACGCGGCGCTCCGGTCCGGGGATGTGGTCGGGGGTGTGGGTGTGCCGGGAGGACGGGGGCGCGGGCGTCGGCGAGCCGGTGCGCAGCCCGGGTTCGGTCATGTACTTGATCTCGACCCGCCAGTCCCTGGGGGCGGCCCCGCCGGTGGGTCCGATCCACTCCACGGAGTACAGGTAGTCGCCCGCCTCCTGGCAGGCGCGGCCGGGGCCGATCCTGCGGGTGGAGTAGTCGGCGGTCGGCAGCGGGGTGGCGGTGCCGAAGACGATGTCGTTGCTGTCGCTGCACTCGGCGCCGTCGGGCGAGACCAGCGAGACCCGTATCCCGTCGGTGGCCCCGGCCCTGCTGCCGGGCGGCGGGGCGAGGACGGCCGACACATAGGCGTTGGAGCGGCCGTCGAGGCGGACCCGGTAGAACTTCCGGTCGCCCACCGAGACGGTGTCGGTGTAGGTGCCGGGGGTCAGCAGCGGTCCGCCCGCCCGGGGGGAGGGGCTGCCCACCACCGGGCGGGCGTCGGGGGCGGTCCTGTATCCGGCCTGCCGTGCCGCCATGGCCTCAGCGGCGGACGCCGGGCCGTGGAGCAGCGCACAGGACATCCCGATGACGATTCCCTTCCGCAGGGCCGCCACCCGCGCCCTCCCCGTGGCCGACGTCCTGCCCGCCACCGCCGTCCTGCCCCGCCTCATCCGCGCGCTCCTCGGCCCACTTCGTTCGACAGTCGGCCCGCAGCGTACTGCGGGCCGGCCGTCTCCCGTACAGCATCCGTGGTCGGCGCGGCGCGGAGGCCGCCCGGGAGCCGTTCCGGAGGGGGCCGGCCGGGCGGTGGTCAACTCCCGTCGCCGGAGCCTTTGGTGGGGAAGGAGACCTCGACCCGCCGGTTCTTCTCGCGGCCTTCCTCGGTGGAGTTGTCGGCGATGGGGAAGTCCTCGCTGTAGCCGCGGACGATGTAGGAGACGGTGTGGTCCTCCACCTGGCCGTCCAGCATGGCGTGGACGGCGTCGGCCCGTTTGCGGGAGAGGGTCCGGCCGTGCCGGTAGGAGCCGAGGTCGTCGGTGAAGCCGAAGACCCGGACCTGTTTCGCCCCGTTCCTGCGGATCTCCTCGGCGATGGCGGCGATCCTGCTGTTGGCACGGGGGTTGAGTTCGTGGCTGTCCCTGCCGAAGAGGACTTCGGCCTGGAGCGCGAACTTGAGCGAGACGGTGGTCTGCTCCCGGCGTTCCTCGCCGCCCTCGGACTCCACGATGGAGACGATGTCGAGGACCCGGGGTTCGGCGAGGGTCGCGCCCTCCCGCATCCGCAGCCCGGGGTTGTCGGCGTCGATCTGCGGGAGCGGGGTGGCGGCCTCCCCGACGGGCGGGAGCGCGGGGTCCTCGACGGGGGGCAGCGCGGGGTCCTCGCCCGGCGGTGGCACCGGGTCGTCGGCCCCGGCCGCCGGGGGCCGCAGGCCGGGGCCCGCCGCCGTGGCCGCCGTGGCCGCGTGGAGCTGTCCGCCGGTGAGCAGCAGCGCGGCGGCGAGGACGAGGGCCGCCGGCCGCCGCGCGGCGGGGGCGGCGGGCCGCCGCGCGGTCGTGCCGCCCATCAGCCCAGCTCGATCGTGCGGGCGGGCATCAGCGGGATCTGGAGTTCGACGGATGCGGTCTCCGGCGGCGGCGCGGGGAACTGGGCGAAGAAGTCCGCGCTCTGTCCCGCGCCGAACACCCCGAGCCCGGTGGTGGTCAGCGGGTAGCCCTCGGTGTCCCGCAGCACGTAGTAGCGCTTCTTCTCGGTCTTGTCGACGAGGGTCATCCCGGCGAACGACCGCCCGGTCCGCTTGACCTGGCGTTCCTGGCCGTTCCACTGGATGGGCGGGGGCAGGCGGCGGTCGCTGGTGTTGGTGACCGTGCCGGAGACGGTCAGGAAGCCGCCCTCGTCCCGTTCCGCGCCGGTGATGGTGAACGCGAAGCCGTCGCTGCCCTCGACCGTGGCCAGCGCCTCGGCGGTGCGTTCGGACGCGTCCGGGCCGTCCCCCTGCGGCTCCGGGGACTGCCCGTCCTGGGCTCCCGCCCCCGTGGCGGTGGAGACCGCGCCGGGGTTCCGCGCGTCGGGCGCGTCGCCGTCGTCTCCGAAGTCGCCGCCGCACGCCGTCAGGGCGAGTCCCAGCGCGACGGCGGCCAGTGCCGCGGTCACCGCCCGGGGGGCGCCGGCTCCGTACCTCTTTCTCATCACTGCTGTTCCTTTGCGTTCGGTCGCGGGTCGGGGGCGGTCGGGGCCGGTCCCGGTCGGGGTCAGTCCCGGTCGAGCCGGACGGTGAAGAGGTCGGCCATCCGGGGCAGCAGGTCGGGCCGTGCCGGGTCCAGCTCGAAGTCCCGGTCGTCGTCGCAGCGGAGCAGCCCCGGTGTGACCGGCTCCGCGGGCTCTTCCGGCTGCTCCTGGCCCTCGTCCGGGCTCCCGGGGTCCCCCGGGCCGTCGGGCGGCCCGTCGGGCGGCGGGGGCGAGGCGGTGGCGCCGGGTCGCCCGGCGGAGGGCTCGAAGCCGCAGCGGGGCTCCACCACGGCGGTCGCGGTGGCGGTGGCGCGGTCGCCGTCGACGCCCGGGAGGAGGGTGTCGCCCATCGCCCGCCGCGACTCGACCCGGACATACGCGCCCCAGCGGCCCTCCGTCGGCGCGAGGCAGTCCCGCAGGGCCGTGCCGTTGGCGGCGGCGAGCGACTCGGCGGCGGCGTGACCGGCCGCGGCGCAGCCGGGCGCCGACTGCTCCTGGGCGCCGCCGTCGAAGAAGTCCCGGAGGAAGACGGGGTCGAGGATGTTCTCCGCCAGCAGGTCCTCCAGTCCGTCACGGGACTCCTGGGCGGCGGCGAGTGCCGCGGCGTCGGCACCGGACTGGGTGCCGTTCCGCTGGGCCCCGGCCTGGCCGACGGCGAAGAAGGCGAGGGCGAGGGCGAGCAGGCCCACGACCATGGCGAGATAGAGCGGGACCGCCTGCCCGGCGTCCCGCCCGGCGGCCGGGCGGGCTACTCGCCGCCACCGCCCGTGTTGAGGATCTCCTGGACCTGGCTGGAGAGACCGGCCGCGATGTCGTCGGCCACCCCGGAACCCACCAGCGCCGCGATGATCGCCGCCACCAGGACGATGACGCCGACGTACTCGACCGAGTCCTGGCCCTCGTCGCGGCGGTCCCTCACCGCCCGGACGACGTCCGCCGTCCGCGCCGCGACCAGGCGGCGTGCCGTCTCCACGGCCTTCGACCTCAGCTTCGACATGGGCTTCCCCTCCGGGGCCGTTCGCGCGGCGTCCGCGCGGCGGTTGCGAGTCCTTGGCGCCGTCCGCCGGGCCCTGCCACCGGCCGGACCGGAGAGCGGCCTGAGCACTGTACGCCG
This sequence comes from Streptomyces clavuligerus, assembly GCF_005519465.1. Taxonomy (NCBI): domain Bacteria; kingdom Bacillati; phylum Actinomycetota; class Actinomycetes; order Kitasatosporales; family Streptomycetaceae; genus Streptomyces; species Streptomyces clavuligerus. The sequence continues at coordinate 2,212,712 of NZ_CP027858.1, forward strand.
GAAAAAACGGCCCTGACATGGGCCCTGGGGCCCAACTCGCCTCGGACGGAGGGGGTAAGGGGCCGCGCGGGCGGCGGTCGGGCGACGGTCCGGCGGAGGGTCGACGGCCCGTGGGCGGACGGTTCATACCGGCCCCGCCTGACTCCGGGCCAGCCGGTGCCACAGGGCGATGGCCTCGCCCCGGCTGCCCGTGTTCAGCTTGGCGAAGATCCGGTTGATGTGGTTCTTGACGGTCTTCTGGCTGATGAAGCAGGCCGCGGCGATCTCCTGATTGGTCAGGCCCGCGGCGATCAGCTCCATCACCTCGGCCTCCCGCCGGCTCAGCTCCCCGAGCACCGTCCCGCCGTGGGTCTCCCGGCGCGCGCCCGCAGACGAATGTCCCACAATCGCTTGCGAAAGCGAAGGGTGTACGACGTATTCACGGGTTGCCGTATCGGCGTCATCGTCGAGTACAGAGAGGGAACCTGCTTCGATACGACCAGCCGATGGGAGCCTCCTGTGTGCGGAAGCAGATGAAGCAGCCGACGAGGACGACGAGGACAAGAACGACGGGGACGGCGCGACGGAAGGAGGGGGAGCGGCGGGAGCGGACGGGCGGCGCGTTCGGCCCCGGGGGGACGGAACGGCCGGGAGCACCCCCGCCGCCGAGGCGGAGAACACCGGGCGTCCGGCGGCGACCTCCCCCACCGCCGTGATCAGTTGCTCGGCGGTGAACTCACCGTGGACGAGATAGCCCGCCGCGCCCCGGGCGAGGGCGGCGTGGACGGTCTCCGTCTCCCTGCTGTACGTCAGCATCAGCACCGGGGCGAGCCGCACCAGGTACGGCAGTACGGAGATGCCGTCCGCCCCGGGCATCCGGACGTCGAGCAGCACCACATCGGGGCGGTGCCGCAGTGTCTCGGCGCAGACCTGGCGGCCGTCGGCGGCCTCGGCGACCACGGCGAGGCCCGGTCGGGTGCCCAGCAGCGCGGTCAGTCCGGCCCGGACGACCGGGTTGTCGTCGGCGACGACGATCCGCAGCGGCGCCGGGGCGGTGGCGGGAACGGGAGTGGCGGGGGGCGGCCGGTTCGGCGACGGCTCGTGGACGGGGTCCGGCACGGCAGCGGCCTCCTCTCGGAAGGCGGGGCGGGGGGCTCGGGGGCGGGTTCTCATGGCAGCAGAGGAAGCGGGTCCCGCGGGGCGGAATCCGCGCATCCGCAGGGTCCGGGGGACGCCGGGGGCCCGGCTCCGCCCGGAGACGGCGGGGGGCACGGCGAAGACGGCGAAGACGGCGGGGAGGACGGCAAGCGCCGCGAGAACGGCGAGGGAGGTGAGGACAGGGAGAGAGGTGAGGAAGGTGAGGGCCGCGGTGGACCGGGCGGCGGGTCCGGTGACTCCCCCGGCCGCGACCGCGGCGACGGGTCCTGCGACCGCCACGACGGCGGGTCCTGCGGGGACAGCCGCGCCGGCGGGCCGGGCACGGGCAGCGGCAGATCGAGCCGTACCTCCGTACCCCGGCCGTCCTCGCCCGCGCCGACCTGGATCCGGGCCCCGATGGACGCGGCCCGCTCCGCCATGCCGACCAGGCCGAAGCGCCCCTTCCGGCGGAGCCCGTCGAGCGTGGTGCCGGGCGGCAGCCCCCGCCCGTCGTCGTGGACGCGCACCCGCAGCCCGCCGCCGTCCCCTTCGGGCCGTCCCGCGCACACCTCCACCCGGCCGGGGCCGCCGTGCCGGTGGGCGTTCTCCAGGGCCTCGGCGACGATCGTCAGCAACTGGCGGGCGACGGTCGGCGGGACGAGCGGCTCGCAGGCGGGTCCCGCGGGCTCCGTCCGGCGGAAGACGGCCCGTACCCCGGTGCGCCGGGAGAACTCCTCCGTACGGGAGCGGAGCCCGTCCAGGACGGCGCAGACGGGCAGCCCGGCGGCGGTCTCCGCGGTCACGGGTCCGGCGCCGGGGCCGAGGCCCGTGTCGCGGCGCAGATCCGCGAGGAGGGCCCGGGACTCGGCCGCCGCCCTGCGGGCCGCGTGCGCGACCAGGTCGGCCCGGTCCCGTACGGCGGCGGGGTCCATCCGGTCGGCGCTGCGGGCGAGCCCCTCGGCGGCCAGCGCCAGACCGTGCAGGGTCTTGGCGACGGAGTCGTGCATCTCCCGGGCGAGCCGGGCCCGTTCGTCCTCCACCGCCCCGGCCGCCGCCAGCCGGGCCCGCGCCTCCGACAGCGCCTGGCCCGCCGCGCCGAAGCGCAGCATGAGCGTACGGAGGGTGCTGCCCAGCACCCCCGTGAGGACGCACAGCCCGGGCAGCAGCAGGGCGGTGTACCGGGCGTCCGCGCTGTCGTTGACGGCGTACGCGCCCGCGACCAGGGCGGACTGGAGCACGGCGAGGACCGCGCCGCCCCGCCGGCCGGAGATCAGCCCGCCGAGCAGCGGGGTGCAGATGATCACATAGGCGAGGGTGGAGTCCGGTGACGCGGTGACCAGCAGCAGCGCGCCGAAGGCCATGTCGGCGCCGAGCAGCCAGGGGTGCCGCAACAGGACCGGGCCGAAGCGCTCCCAGTCCCGCAGCAGCGCGTACGAGGTCATGAACGTGACCAGGACCGCCGCGCCCACCAGCCAGTTCGCCGGGCCGGGCGCGGTGCCCGCGAGGGCGAAGGGCACGGCGAGCGCGATCATGGCGAGCCGGAAGCCGAAGACCTGCCGGCACAGCGCCTGGAGGGCGTTGACCTGGAGCGGGAGCGACGGCGGGGGCGGCGGGGCGGGGGGATTCATGGGGGGTGTCACCTCCCTCGCGGCCCGGGGGCGCGCGGTCGACGGGATACCGGTGGGCCGGGGCGGGGGCGGTCCGGTCAGCCCCCCAGCACCTCGCCCAGGTCGACCCCGGAGCCGTAGTAGAAGCTCACGACGATGAGGATCATCGTCGCGGGCAGCATCACGAGGGTGACCACGAGCGTGGACTTGGGCACCGCGCGGGCCGCCTCCCGGCGGGCGTTCTGGGCGTCGGTGCGGCGCATGTCGGTGGCGATCTGTATCAGCGTGTCGACGATCGGCGCGCCCAGCTCCTCGCCCTGCTGGAGGGCGGTGACGAACATCGAGACCTGCTCGGAGTCGTTGCGGCGGCGGAGCTGGTCGAAGGCGTCGCGGCGGCTGACGCCCATGTCCATCTGGCGCAGGGTGATGCGCAGTTCGTCGGACCAGGGGCCCTCGTACTTCTCCGCGACCCGTTCGAGCGCCTGCCGGAAGCCGAGCCCGGCGGAGACCACGACGGCGAGGACGTCCAGGAAGTCGGGGAGGGTGCGCTCGATGTCGGCGCGCCGCCGCCGGATGGCCACCCGGATGATCACATCGGTCCAGAAGAGGCCGAAGACCAGCAGGAAGGCGGCGAGCGCGAGCTGTCCGCGCAGCAGCATGGAGAACGCCGCCACCAGGCCGAGGAGGCTGTAGACGGCGCGGCGGGCGGCGTAGCGGTCGACGGTCATGCCGCCGGGGTTCCCGGCCATGTCGAGGCGTCGGCGCAGCGCGTCGACCCGGCCGGGTCCCATGGCGCGCAGCACGGCGGGGGCCCAGCGGACCCCGAGCCGGTCGATGACCGAGCCGACGGCGGTGGTGCGGGTGGCGCCCACTTCGAGGGCGAGCGCCAGATCGCCGGGGAGCCGGGCGTCGGAGCGGTACATCCGCACCCCGAGGAAGATCCCGTAGACGGAGAAGGCGAGCAGTGTCGCGAGCAGTGGTCCCATCCGGCCCTCCTCAGACCTGGATCCGGGAGAGTCTGCGGATCAGGAACGCGCCGAGTCCGTAGAGGCCGAAGGCGGCGAGGGTGGCGCCCTGGCCCACCACCGAGCCGGTCATCCGGTCCAGGGCGCCCGGCGTCATCCCGTTGATCATCAGCAGGAAGCCGAGGCCGAGCAGGGGCACCGCGAGGGCGGTGACCTTGATCTGGGAGAGCGTGGTGGTGACCTCCCGGCGGGTCTCCTTGCGCTCCTCCAGGGACTGGGTGAGGTTGCGCAGCGAGGTGACGACCTGTCCGCCCGCCCGGTTGGCGAGGATCAGGGTGGTGACGAGGACGATCAGCTCCCGGGAGGGGAGCCGTTCGGCGAGGGTGCCGAGCGCGTCGTCCAGGCTCTGGCCGACGGCGAGCTGATCGGCGACGATGCCGAGTTCGTGCCCGGCGGGGTCGTCCAGTTCCTCGGCGGCCATGGCGAGCGCGGTGCGCAGCGAGAGTCCGGCCTGGGTGGCGTTGGCGAGGACCCGGGTCAGCTCGGGGAGCTGGGCGATGAACGCCTCGGTGCGTTTGACGCGCTGCCATTCGAGGAAGTTGCGGGCGCCCCAGAGGGCGACGAGGGCGGCCAGGACCCCGAAGAAGGGGGCGAAGACCGCGCCGACGGCGAGATGGGTGACGAGCAGCAGGACGAGGACGGCGACGGTGTACTCGCCGCAGGTGAGGTCGAGTCCGGTGGCGGCGATCCGGTGCTCGACCTCCCGGCCGTAGCGGGTGGTGCGCAGCCGCCGGTCGAGGGCGTGGAAGCGGCGGCGGCGGCCCGTGCGGGCGGGCGGTTCCCCGGTCTGGGCCATCCGGGCGACGAGGGCGTCGCGCTGGGCCCTGCCCGCGGCGTAGGTGTGCACGCCGAGGACGCCGATGGCACCGGCGAGCAGGGTGGCTCCGGCCGTCAGAAGCGGGAGGTTGTCCATGTCGGGCGGGGAACCTTCTTCGGTCGGGGGCGGGGCACGTACCGCTGGGCGGGGGGGCGGGTCAGGCGAGGGTGCCGCGGACGGCGAGGTGGTCGTCGGACTCGGCGACCCCGAAGGCCGGGGGCAGCGACTCGTTCTTCAGGTAGAGGCGTTCGGCGACCCGGCGCGGTACGGGGTAGTAGACGAACTGCCCGTGCACCCGGCCGTCGGAGTCCATCGGCCGGGCGTGGAAGCGGCAGACGGAGACGATGCGGTACTCCTCCCGTCCGGTGGAGTCGACCACCGCGACCTCGGTGACCCGGCGGGAGCCGTCGGCGTGCCGGGTGAGCTGGACGATCACATCCACGGCGCTGTTGATCTGGTCCTTGATCGCCGCGAAGGGGATCTCGACCTCGGACATGGAGGCCAGGGTCTGGAGCCGCATCAGGGCGTCCTCGGCGCTGTTGGCGTGGACGGTGGCCAGCGAGCCGTCGTGGCCGGTGGACATGGCCTGGAGCATGTCCAGGGTCTCCCCGCCGCGGACCTCGCCGACGATGACGCGGTCGGGGCGCATGCGCAGCGAGTTGCGGACGAGGTCGCGGATGGTGACATGGCCCTTGCCCTCCACGTTCGGCGGGCGGCTCTCCAGGGTGATCACATGGGACTGCTGGAGCCGCAGCTCGGCGGAGTCCTCGATGGTGACGATCCGCTCCTCCTCGGGGATCAGTCCGGAGAGGGCGTTGAGGAGGGTGGTCTTCCCGGTGCCGGTGGCCCCGGAGACGATGACGTTGAACTTGGCCCGGACCAGGCCCGCGAGCAGCAGGGTGAGCTGCTCGTCGAGCGAGCCGACGGCGATCATCTCCTGGAGGGTGAACGCGCGGGGGAAGCGGCGGATGGTGAGGATGGGGCCGCTGAGCGAGAGCGGGGGGATGATCACATTGACGCGTTCGCCGGAGGGGAGCCGGGCGTCGACCATCGGATTGGCCTCGTCCACCCGGCGGTTGACGGTGGAGACGATGCGTTCGATGGTCTGCATGAGCTGCTCGGTGGAGGAGAAGCGCAGCGGCAGCAGCTCCAGCCTGCCGCCCCGTTCCACATAGACCTGTTCGGGGCCGTTGACCATGATCTCGCTGATGGAGGCGTCTTCGAGCAGGGGTTCCAGGATGCCGAGCCCCAGGGCCTCGTCGACCACCCGGCGGATGAGCTGGGAGCGTTCGACGGTGGAGAGGACGGGGCCCTCGCGGCTGATGATGTGGCCGAGGACCCGCTCCAGCCGGGCCCGGCGCTCGGCGGCGGCGAGCGCGGACATCTCGGCCAGGTCGATCTCTTCGAGGAGTTTGGCGCGGTAGACGACGACGAGGCGGTTCTCCTCGCTGAAGCCGTTGACCGGCTCGGGGCTGCTGATGCGCGCCCGCAGGCTCATGTCCTCATCTCCCTGGCGGTACGGGGTCGTGTCGGTCGGTCGGGCGGCCCGGGCGGCGGTGTGTCCGGGGGCCCGGTGCCTCCGGTGTCTCCGGTGGCGGGAGCTCTGGGGTCCCGGGGGCCGCCGGGGTCGCCGGGGTCCGTGTGCCCGCGCCGCGCGGCCGGGCGCGGGGCCGGGCCGGGTCAGTCGCAGGGCATGGTGACCCTCCGCTCGGCGGGGTCGAACGCGAACACGGGCAGCAGGGCCGGGACCCGGACGGTGACGGTCGCGGTGACGTCCTCGCCGGGCTGGACGGAGACGTCGGCGTCGTCGAGCCAGCCGCTCAGGGCCTCGTACCCGGCCTCGCGGCCCGGCGCCGGGTCGCAGTCCTCCTGGGCGGCGGTACGGGCCGCCGCGCGGGCGGCGGTGCCCGCCTGCTGGGCGGTGTAGGCGACCACGCCGAGCTGGATCGCGGCGACGGCGACGAACAGCAGCAGGGCGAGCACCCCGGCGTACTCGACGGCGGCCTGACCACGCTGGCGGTCCTGGCGCTCCCGGGCGCCCCGGCCATGGCGATCCCCGTGGTCGGAACCGTGCTCCCCGGAGCCCCGACCGTGGCAGTCGTGACGGCCATGACAATCCTGCCCGCCGCCCCGACCATGGCAATCCCCGCGGTCGGAACCGTGCTCCCGGGAGCCCCGGTCGTGGCAGTACCGGCAGTCGGGGCCGTGGTGCCGGTCGTGCCGGTCACCGTGGCCTTCCTGCCGTTCACGCCCGTGCCGGTCGTGCCGGTCACCGTCACCCCGGCCGTGGCAGTCGTGACGGTCCACACGGCCCTCCCGGGCGCCGCGGGCATGGCGATCCCGGCGGTCGGAGCCGTGCTCCCGGGAGCCGTGGCAGTCGTGACGGCGGTGGCGGTCCTGCCCGTCGCCCTGGCCGTGGCAGTCGGGGCAGTCCTGCCGGTCACCCCGGTCACGGCGATCCTGGCGGTCGGGGCCGTGCTCCAGATCGCCCCGGCCGTGACCGTCCCGGCAGCCGGGGCAGTCCTGCCGGTCACCCCGGTCGTGGCAGTACCGGCAGTCGGGGCCGTGGTGCCGGTCGTGCCCGTCACCGTGGCCTTCCTGCCGTTCACGCCCGTGCCGGTCGTGCCGGTCACCGTCGCCCCAGCCGTGGCGCTCGGGGCAGCCGTGGCGGTCCTGACCGTCCTGGTCGGCGCCCCGGCCCCGCCCGCCGTGCGGAGCGGACCGGCCGGGCTCCCACCGCGTCACGACGGGTCCTCGGCGGTCGCGGCGGCCTCGGCCGGTACCTCGAAGGGGAAGTTCACCGCGCCCGGGAAGAGCACCGGCACGGAGACCCGGACCGAGACCCGGTACAGCCCCTCACCGCCCGGCGGCGGGCAGTCGGCCGCGGCGTCCCACGCCCCGGGCAGGTCCTCCCGCAGCGCCTCCCGGCAGGCGGCGGGCCCGCCGACGGCGCCCGCGCGGGCGGCCTTGTCGGCCGCGTTCCCCGCGAGGGAGAAGGTGTAGCCGATCAGGGCGGCCTGCCAGAGCAGCGCCAGCGTGACCAGGATGACCGGGAGGGTGCCGGTGAACTCGACGGCGGCCTGGCCGCTGTCGTCCCCGGCGCGCGGCAGCCGGGGACGGGACCCGCCGGAGGGCCGGCCGGGCGGGCGCGTCGCGGCACACCGGGCGTCCACCGGGGGCCGGGGGCGCCGCCCGTGCCGCGAGCCGTGCCGTACGCGAGACCCCGTCACTCCCCGCACCCCTTCGCCTCCCGGTCCTGCCACCGTCATCTCGACCGTGCCCGCCGGACCCGGATCGAACCCCGGTCGCCCCGGAATCTGCTCTGCTTCTGCTCGCCCTCCACGGCCTTGACGAGGCCGAGTTCGCCCGCGAGCCCCCACAGGGCCGTCTTCACGGTCGACTTGGCCTCCAGGTCCTGCATCCGTCCGGCGTCGACCACCGGCTGGAGCTCCTTGAAGGCGGCGGGCACGGAGGTCCGGGCCACCCGGGTGCCGGTGATCTTCTCGATCAGCGGGGGCTGGATCTCGGTGCCCCGGGTGTAGCGGTTGACGACGGCGACGGTCTCCTCCGCCTTGCGGATCTGGAGCCGGTCCCAGAGCCGGACCATCCGCTTCGCGCCCCGGACGGCGACCACGTCCGGTGTGGTCACCAGCAGGGTGATGTCGGCCATCTCGATCGCGGCGGCGTTGGCGTTGTGCATCTGGGTGCCGCAGTCGACGACGACGACCTCGTAGCGGTTGCGCAGGGCGCTGACGATCTGCCGCACGGCCCGGTCGTCGACCTCCTCGCCGCGCTCCCCCTCCCCCGGCGCGAGCAGCAGCCCCATCCCGGTCTGGTGCGCGAACAGGGCGTCCTGGAGCACCCGGGGGCCGATGTCCTGGATACCGGCGAGGTCGGCGACGGAGCGGCGGAACTGGACATCGAGGTACGAGGCCACGTCCCCGGCCTGGAGGTCGAGATCGGCCAGGGCGACGGTGCGCCCCGACGCCTGGGCGGCGAGCGCGAGCTGGACGGCGGTGACGGTGGTGCCCACGCCGCCCTTGGCCCCGCTGACGGTGACGACGGTGCCGCCGGGGCCGGTGAACACGTCGCCGCTGTGGCCGAGGTGCCGCCGCACCCCGGTGGACCAGCCCGCCGCCGCCTGGACCCGCTGGGCGAGTTCCTCGTACGACAGGGGCAGGGCGACCAGTCCGCGCGCGCCCGAGTCCATGGCGGCGGAGTAGAGGCCCGGACCGGCGTCGACGGTGACCAGGACGACCCCGACGGCGGGGAAGCGGAGCGCCACTTCCCGGATCAGTTCGAGGGCGGGGACGGGGCCGATCCGCTCATGGACGAGGACCACTTCGGGCAGTTCGTCGAGGGAGTCGGCGGCGAGCCGGGCCAGCGTGTCGAGGAGCGCGGTCGAGTCGCCCACGGGGGCGGCGGGCTCCGCGTCGGGAAGCTGGCTGAGCAGGGTGGTGATGGACCGGACGGCGTCGGGGTCCCCGACGGCCGGGAGAATGCGTGTGCTCATGCCGCCCTCACCTGCTCCTGTCTTCGTCAAGGGTGTAGGTGCTGTCGCCGGGGCGCAATGTGGACGGGCTCCCCTTGGCGAGAAGGGCGAGCCGCACATGTTCGGCGAACGACTCCGCGTGGGCGACACGCTGGGCGTCCTTGGTGCCGAGGGCGAAGGTGATCGGGACGGCCTCGCGCATCCGGCTGCGGCGGTCGTCCCTGCGGGGGTCGAGCGGGGTGAGCCGGCCCACGTCGATGACCTTGGCGTTGGTGACGATGATCCGGGACTGGTCGGGGTCGCCCTCCGCCTTTCCGGCGAAGGTGGCGAAGATGTTGACCAGGTCCCCGGGGGTGATCTTCCCGGCGACCCCGGTCGCCGCGTCGATCATGATGGCGATCTCCTGTTCCCCGGGCGCCAGTTCGGGCCGCTTGACGATCATGTCGTCCTGGAGCAGCGAGCCCTTGCGCAGCTCGGTGACGGCGATCTTCCCCCGGACCGTCGAGAGATCGGTGACGGCGGTCCGGGGGAGCCAGCGGCGCGGCACCGCGACCTTCTCGAACTGCCCCGGGCGCAGGGCGGTGTAGGGGGCGACGTCCGAGGCGAGCCGGTAGGCGGTCGCCTCGGGGCCCACCTTGGAGTTCACATCGTTGATCACCGATATCACGCCGGCGAACGCGCCGAGGGCGCACAGCACGGAGACGATCAGAAGGATGACGCCGCGTCGTTGGCGTGAATTCATGAGCCGGTCTACCTCGTTCGCTGGCTGCGGGGGGTACAGGGGCTGCGCTGTCTCACCGGTCCGTCGTCACCGGCAGCCGTCGGCCCGGCCGCCGGGAGCCGGGGCGGTCCGCTCCGGTGGGGTGCCTTGGGGGCGGGCGCCGGGGCGGTTCACGGCCCGTGGTAGGCGGGGGTGCCGTGGCGCAGGACACCGGATTCGCGGCCCTGCTGGGGGTCGCCGCCCGCGAGCGGGGCCGAGCAGAACCCGCAGCGGTCGCCGATGAGTTCGATCCCGCACCAGGTGCAGGGCTCGCGCCGGACGGACGAGACCAGCTGGTAGAGGACCGAGATCTCCGGGAGGAAGGCGGCGAACTCGACCAGCTTCCCGGTGCCCCACCAGGCGGGCGACTCGGCGGGGAGCGGGACCTCCTCCACTCCCTGGGCGCGCCAGGCGGGCGCCAGCTCGCGTTCGGTCCACTCCGAGTGCAACTGGCCCCGGGCCACGGCCATCCGGGTGGGGAAGGCGGGCCCGGCGGGCACCGTGTCGCCGCCGATCCTGACCAGCTCGGGGGCGGGGTGGGCGACCACCGCGAACTGGGAGCCCGGCACCCAGGACTTGGCGTGCGACTTCATCCCCACGGGCACCCGGTCCAGCCGGGTCACGGAGGAGAGCTGGGCCCCCGCGTGGACATAGTGGGAGAGCAGCCGGGCGGCGGAGGCGATGACCCCCGGGCCGAAGTCGCAGACGGACAACTGGCGTAACTGCCGGACGAGTACGGCGGTGCCCAGCGGCGGCAGATCCACCTTCAGCAGGGCGATGCGGTTGCTCTCCAGGACCGACCGCACGGTGTGCAGCCGCCGCTCGTGGGCGAGCGGGACGGTCGCCGGGTAGACGGCGACCACATAGCCGTGGCGCTCCAGCAGGGCGGTCATGTCGGTGATCGCGGCGTCCAGCGGACGGTCCTCGGGCGGGTGCAGCAGAGCGGCCGTCGGCGTGTGCTGGTCCATCGGCGGTAGCACCAGGTCTGCGCTGGTGACAGCTATTGCGGTCGGCACGCTGGTTCCCCGTTCGGCTCCGGTCGCCGGGGGTCCCGTGACCGCAGATACGTACTGCTCGCTGCTCCTGCACGAGCACTGTATCCGCGACTCCGGGGGCAGAGAACACCTCGCCGGACCCTGCGCCGCGGCCCGCGTACGCTCCGCACAGGCCAAAGGGCGGCAAAGTCTGACGTTCCCGTACAGCCGTTGCAGCACCGAACAGCCGTGCGCGCCAGGGCGGATGGGGCGTCCTGGCCGGAATCCGATGGACGACTCCCGGCGCCCATCCCGGGCCGGGGTCTTGACATCCGCATTGGTCTGGACCAACTTGGGCGGTCAGCGGTGGCCACCGTTCACTCCTCCCTGCCCCTCGCAATCCCCCCAACTCCCCCACTGGAGGCAGCACGTGGACCGCAGTACTCGCTCGCGGAGATGGCTCGGCGGCGGCCTGGCCCTCGCCGTCGGGGCCGGACTCACCGTCACCGGACTGACGGGCGTCGCCCAGGCGGCCGACATCAATGTGGCCAAGAACCCCGGCTTCGAGTCCGGGCTCTCCTCCTGGACCTGCTCCGGCGGCAGTGGCTCGAATGTCCCGTCACCCGTACGGACGGGCACCTCCGCCCTGCGGGCCGCACCGGCGGGCCATGACAACGCCCGCTGCTCGCAGAGTGTGGCGGTCAAGCCGAACTCCACCTATCAGCTCTCCGCCTGGACCCAGGGCGGCCACGCCTACCTCGGCGCGAGCGGCACGGGCACCACGGACATCTCCACCTGGTCCCCGGGCAGCACCGGCTGGCAGCAGCTCTCCACCAGCTTCCGCACCGGCCCCAGCACCACGTCGGTGACGGTCTACACCCACGGCTGGTACGGCACCCCCGCGTACTTCGTGGACGACGTGAGCGTCTTCGGGCCCGACGGGGGCGGCGGCCCCGACCCCGAGCCGGTGATCCCGCCGACGCCCACCGGGCTCGCCACGGGCCAGGTGACGTCCTCGTCCGTCGCGCTCAACTGGGGCGCCGCGAACGGCGCCACCGGCTACAACGTCTACCGCGACGGCACCAAGGTGCAGTCGGCGACGGGAACCTCGGCCACCGTGACCGGGCTCACCGCGAACACCTCGTACCAGTTCCAGGTCACCGCCACCAACAGCGCGGGCGAGTCGGCGCGCTCCACGGCGGTCACCGCGCGGACGTCGAGCGGCCCGGTCATCCCCAACCCCGTGGTGCCCCGGCACGCGGTGACCGGCTACTGGCAGAACTTCAACAACGGCGCCACCGTGCAGAAGCTGCGGGACGTCCAGAACGCGTACGACATCATCGCGGTCGCCTTCGCCGACGCCACGAACACCCCCGGTGAGCTGACCTTCAACCTCAGCCCGGCGCTGGGCTACTCCTCCGTCGCCGAGTTCAAGTCGGACATCGCCGCCAAGAAGGCCGCCGGGAAGTCGGTCATCATCTCCGTCGGCGGCGAGATCGGCAATGTGACCATCAACAGCGACGCGTCGGCCACCGCCTTCGCCAACAGCGCCTGGGCGCTGATGCAGGAGTACGGCTTCAACGGCATCGACATCGACCTCGAACACGGGATCAACTCCACCTATCTGACGAAGGCGCTGCGGCAGCTCTCCGCCAAGGCGGGCCCGAACATGGTCCTCACCATGGCCCCGCAGACCATCGACATGCAGTCGACCTCGACCGAGTACTTCAAGCTGGCGCTGAACGTGAAGGACATCCTCACGGTCGTCAACATGCAGAACTACAACAGCGGGGCGATGCTCGGCTGCGACGGCAAGGTCTACTCGCTGGGCTCGGTGGACTTCCTGACCGCGCTCGCCTGTATCCAACTGGAGAACGGGCTCGACCCCTCGCAGGTCGGGCTGGGCGTCCCGGCCTCCACCCGGGGCGCGGGCAGCGGCTATGTCAGCCCCGCCACGGTGACCGCGGCACTGGACTGCCTCACCCGGGCCACCAACTGCGGCAGCTTCAAGCCGCCGCGGACCTACCCCGCGCTGCGCGGCGCGATGACCTGGTCCACCAACTGGGACGCGACGGCGGGCAACGCCTGGTCGAACGCGGTGGGACCGCACGTCAAGGCCCTTCCGTAACCCCTTCGCGGCCTTCCGCGGCGTCCCGCGCGGTCTCGCGCGGCGGCCCCGCGGCAGTGCACGGCTGAAGCGCCACGGCGCCACCGGCTCACCGGTGGCGCCGTCGGCGTTCCCCCGCGCCGTCACCGCGCCCCGCCGGGTCCCCCGCCGCTCCGGAGTACCCCGTTCCGGGTGACGGGAGACCGAAGCGCGCCTCTTGACCTGGCCATGTCATGGCCGCACGATGTGTGCCCGTACCGCTCCTCTGTCATGCGTCCTACCGGTGCGAACCGCACCCCCCACTCCACCCCCAGGAGACAGCATGCGACCACGGATACGCGGCAAGGGCCCGAAGGCCGCGGCGATCAGCGCGCTGCTGGCGCTCGCCGTCGCGGCGCCGTTCACGGCCAACGCGGCGCCCCCCGACCCGGCCTCGCCCTCGGCCCCGTCCGCCGGGGCGGCGGCGGTCGCCGCCGACGAGCAGGTCCGCCAGTACGAGATCAAGGGCAGGGCGAGCGTGGCCTCGCGGACCGCGATCGCCGCGACCGGGGTCGCGATCGACGAGGCGGACACCCACTCCACCGTCGTCACCGCCGACGCCCGCCAGGCCCGGAAGCTGCGCGAGCTGGGCCACACGCTCGTGGCGCTGCCCGTGCCGCCCGCCCGGACCGGCGGCGGACCGGTCACGGCGATGGACTTCCCGCCCGCCGACTCCCGCTACCACAACTACGCGGAGATGACCTCGGTCATCAATCAACGGATCGCCCAGTACCCGAACATCATGAGCAAGCGGGTCATCGGCCGCAGCCACGAGGGCCGGGAGATCATCGCCGTCAAGATCAGCGACAATGTCGCGGCGGACGAGAACGAGCCCGAGGTGCTGTTCACGCACCACCAGCACGCCCGGGAGCACCTCACCGTCGAGATGGCGCTCTATCTCATCCGTGAGCTGGGCGAGGACTACGGCACCGACGCCCGGGTCACCAACGCCGTCGACAGCCGGGAGATCTGGATCATCCCGGACATCAACCCGGACGGCGGCGAGTACGACATCGCGACCGGCTCCTACCGGAGCTGGCGCAAGAACCGGCAGCCCAACACCGGTTCCTCGTTCGTCGGCACCGACCTCAACCGCAACTGGAACTACCGCTGGGGCTGCTGCGGCGGCTCCTCCGGCTCGTTCAGCTCGGAGACCTACCGGGGCCGGGCGGCCGAGTCCGCGCCCGAGGTGAAGGTCGTCGCCGACTTCGTGCGCAGCCGGGTCGTGGGCGGTCAGCAGCAGATCAAGACCGGTATCGACTTCCACACCTACAGCGAGCTGGTGCTCTGGCCGTTCGGCTGGACCACGGCGGACACCGCCCCGGGGATGACCCAGGACGACCGGAACGCCTTCGCCGCGGTGGGCCAGAAGATGGCGGCCAGCAACGGCTACACACCGGAGCAGTCGAGCGATCTGTACATCACCGACGGGTCGATCGACGACTGGCTGTGGGGCAACCAGCGGATCTTCGGCTACACCTTCGAGATGTATCCGAGCGGCTTCGGCGGCGGTGGCTTCTACCCGCCCGACGAGGTGATCGAGCGCGAGACCAGCCGCAACCGGGACGCCGTGCTCCAGCTCCTGGAGAACTCGGACTGCATGTACCGGTCCATCGGCAAGGAAGCGCAGTACTGCTGAGCCGACGGCGCACGGACGGGCCGCCCGGGGTGCTCCCCGGGCGGCCCGTCCCGCTGTGCGCTCCCGTTCCGGTGGCTACACCACCAGGCTGAGCGCCGCGGCGACCGCGAAGCCCGCGACCGAGAGGACCGACTCCAGGACCGTCCAGGTCCTGAGGGTGTCCCGCTCCGATATGCCGAAGTACTTGGCGACGATCCAGAAGCCGCCGTCGTTGACGTGCGAGGCGAAGATCGAACCCGCCGAGATGGCCATGATGACCAGGGCGAGGAAGGGCTGGGAGTGGTCCGCGCCCTCCACCAGCGGGAGCACGATGCCCGCCGTGGTGACGATCGCGACCGTCGCCGAGCCCTGCGCGACCCGCAGCACCAGCGAGATCAGATAGGCGAGCACGATCAGCGGCAGACCGACGCCCTCGAAGGTGTCGGAGAGCGCCTGCGCCACCCCGCTCGCCTTGAGGACGGCGCCGAAGACCCCGCCCGCGCCGACCACCAGCAGGATGTTGCCGACCGGCTTGAGGGAGGAGGTCGACACCTGCTCCAGGGAGGTCCGGGACCAGCCGCGCCGGATGCCCAGCAGGTAGTACGCGAGGATCAGCGCGATCGTCAGCGCGACGAACGGGTTGCCGAAGAACTCGATCACCGAGCGGAGCGTGGACTCGTCCAGACCGATGGAGGAGAACGTGGCCGCGAGGATCAGCACCAGCGGCGTACCGATGATGAGGAGCACCGTGGAGAGCGCGACCGGGGCCTCGTCGGCGGAGCCCCGCTCGGCCGCCACGGCCGCCTTGGCCTCCTCGGCCGCGTCCAGCATGTCCTGCGGGACCTCGACGAAGACCCGCTTGCCGATCCAGTCGGAGAAGACCCAGGCCGCCGCGACCGCGGGCAGCCCCACGACGACGCCCATCAGGATGACCCAGCCCAGCGAGACGTCCAGCAGCCCGGCGGCGGCGACGGGGCCGGGGTGCGGCGGCAGGAAGGCGTGGGTCATCGACAGACCCGCCAGCAGTGGCATCGCATAGAGGACGATCGACTTGCCGGAACGTTTTGCCGCCGCGTAGACGATCGGGGCGAGGACGAAGATACCGACGTCGAAGAAGACCGGGATACCGAAGATCACACCGGTCAGACCCATGGCCAGCGGGGCCCGCTTCTCACCGAAGGCGTCGAGCAACCGCCTGCTCAGCACCTCCGCTCCGCCGGAGACTTCGAGGATCGCGCCGAGCATGGTGCCGAGGCCGATGATGATGGCGACATGGCCGAGGATGCCGCCCATGCCGTTCTCGATGACGGACTCGGCGGCGGAGCGCTGGACCGTGCCGAAGAGTTCGGTCACGGAGAGACCGGCGGCGAGGCCGACCACGATGGAGACGGCGAGCAGCGCGACGAACGGCTGGAGCCGGACCTTGATGATGAGGACGAGCAGCAGGGCGATACCGAGGGCGGCGACGGTCAGCAGACCCGCCGTGCCGTCGATCAGGAGGAGGAGTCCTCCGGTGTGCGGTGGCGCCTCCGGTGTGGCGCCGGCAGCGAACAGCATGTGCAACCCCTGTCGATGGAGGGTTTTGGGGTAGGGGGGACCGCGGGACGGCGCTCTGTGGTGGAGCGCCGTCCCGGGAGGCGTTGCGCTGTGGGGGAAGGGCAAACGGTGTCCGGAAGGCGGTGCGTCCGGGACGCCGGGGGCGTCCGGGCGGTCAGCGGGTGGGCCGGAGGGTCAGCCCAGGACCGCCAGGGCGTCGATCTCGATGAGCAGCCCGGCGGGCAGTCCGACGTAGACCGTGGTGCGCGCGGACGGCGGGGCGGTGAGGCCCTGCTGCTCGAAGTACTCGTTGTAGATCTGGTTCATCTCGGCGAAGTGGTCGACGTCGGTGAGGTAGACGCGCATCATCATCACGTCGTCCCAGCTCGCGCCGCCCTCCTCCAGGATCGCCTTGACGTTGGCGAAGGTCTGGAGGGTCTGCTCGCGCAGGGTGGGGCCCGCCGGGGTGGGGGCCTGGCCCGGCTGCGCCGGGAGGAAGCCGACCTGCCCGGCGACCTGGAGGATGTTCCCCTTCTTGACGCCGTGGGAGAACTTGGCGGGCGGGGCGGTGTGGGTGGCGGGGGTGAGCGCGATCTTCTCGGTCATGGAGGGTCCCTCAGGGGTTCAGTGCGGGGTGACGGAGCCGGAGTACTCCCGGCTGATGGCCTCCGCGGTGCGGCGCACCAGCGGGAGCAGGGTGAGGAGTTCCTCGGCGGTGACGACGACGTTCGGCGCGGAGACCGACATGGCGGCGACGACCCGTCCGGCGGCGCCCCGGATGGGCGCGCCGATGCAGTTGATGGACTCCTCGTGGCCACCGAGGTCGGTGGCCCATCCCTGGTCGCGCACGGTCGCCAGCTCCTTGAGGAAGGCGGTGGCGTTCGGCGTCGAACGGGATGTGTACAGGGGGTAGTCGAGCTTCTCGGCGACGGCGCGCCGCTCGTGCTCGGGGAGGTCGGCCAGGAGCAGCTTGGCCACGGCGGCGACGGTGATCGCCACGGGTTTGCCGATGCGGGAGTACATCCGTACCGGGTAGCGGCTCTCGACCTTGTCGATGTAGAGGACCTCGCTCTCCTCGTAGACGGCGAGATGGACGGTGTGTCCGATCTGCTCGTTGAGGGTGACGAGGTGGGGGTGGGCGATCTCGCGGACGTCCAGGTTCTCCACGGCCTCCTGGGCGAGGGCGAAGAGCCGGGCGCCGAGGCGGTAGCGCTGGTCCTGCTGGCGGTAGACCAGCCCGTGGTCGTGGAGGGTGCGCAGCAGGCGCAGGGCGGTGGATTTGTGGACGCCCAGGCGTTCGGCGACCCGTCCGAGGTCGGCGGGGCCCTGGGCGAGCAGCGGCAGGATGCTCAGGGCGCGGTCGACGGTCTGGCTCATGGTGCGTGTCCCTCCTCCGCCCCGCTGGTGGTCCAGCCGGGGCCGAGTCGAAGTTTCCCCCAGTCCGCGTCGGGAAGTGCCGCGAGGCGGTCGGCGTGTGCGGTGGCGGGCGGTACGGCGACGTCGCCGGGGACGGTGAGGGCGGCGGCGGCCATGAGATGGCCGTGGCGGAGCCGGTCCCGGGCGGGCAGGGAACGCAGCAGCGCGGAGAGGTAGCCGGCGGCGAAGGCGTCCCCGGCGCCGACGGGGGCGGTGATGTCCACGGCGGGGGCGGGTTCGTGGACGGCGGGGCCGTCGGCTCCCGGCCCGGGCTCTTCCCGGTCTTCGGGCGCCTCGGTGTGCCGGGCGGGCGTGGCCGGGGCCGCGAAGCCGGGGCGGGCGAACTCGGTGGCGCCCAGGGCGCCCTGTTTGACGACCACGGCGGCGGGTTCCGGGAGGGCCGCGCGGATCGCGGCGGGTCCCTCCAGACCCCAGGCGTCGGCGGCCTCGTCCTCGCCGACGAAGACCAGGTCGGCGCCGCGGGCGAGGTCGAGCAGGACCCGGGCGCCCGCGGGGTCGCGCCACAGTCCGGGCCGGTGGTTGACGTCGAACGAGACCAGCGGGCGGCCGGGCCCGCGGGCGGTGAGCCGCCGCATCAGGGCGAGGCAGTCGTCCGAGAGCGCGGGGGTGATCCCGGAGAGGTGGAGCACCCGGGCCCCGGTGACGGCGGCGGCCGGGACGGTGTCCGGGGACATCGCGGAGGCCGCCGAGCCGCGCCGGTAGTAGACGACCTCATGGGCGTCGGTGGCGCGGTCGGTGGCGGTGCGGAAGTAGATCCCGGTGGGCCGTTCGGGGTCGCGGCCGACGGCCGATGTGTCGACTCCGTATCCGGCGATGGCGTGGATGAGATGGTCGCCGAAGCCGTCCGTGCCGACCCGGCCGACCCAGCGGGTCCGGTGTCCGGCCGCCGCGAGGGCGCAGGCCACATTGGACTCGGCGCCGCCGATGGCCCGGTCGAACGACGGGACGTCGGCCAGGCGTCCGGGCCGGGAGGGAAGGAACGTGACCATGGACTCGCCGAGGCAGATGACATCGGTGTCGGTGACATCCACGGCTGCGGTACCGGTCGGGCTGCTCACCCTGGGGCTCCTCGCGGGGTCTGGGTGCCGAATCCATTGACCCGGCGCTGCGCCGGATGTTAGACAGCACCGAGCGATATGCGCAATGAGTGTTGCAAATAATGCAACGCTTGCTGATCGCGCCCCCGCCGAGAACCCGGCGACGGCCCCGGCCGCCGTCCGGCCCCGGCCCGCCCCGGCCCGGCGGTCGCCCCCGACCGCCCGGGTCCCGACCGCCCCCGAGCGCCGCCCCCGAAGGAGCCACCGTGACCGCCGACCAGCCCGATCCGCTCCGGCTCGAACGCGTCGACCACCGGTTCAAGGCGCTGCCGCCGGACGCCGCCGGGCTCACCGTCGGCGACCTGGCCGACCAGCGCCGCAACCTCTTCACCGGCGGCTTCACCACCCCCGTCCTGGCCCTGTCGGCCGAGTCCGTCGAGCACAATCTGAGACTGCTCCAGACCTACTCCGAGCGGCACGGCCTCGCCTTCGCCCCGCACGGCAAGACCTCGATGTCGCCGCGGCTCTTCGCCCGCCAGCTCGAACACGGCGCCTGGGGCATCACCGTGGCCGTGCCCCACCAGGCCCGGGTCTGCCGCGCCCACGGCATCGACCGGATCTTCCTCGCCAACGAGGTCGTCGACGCCGCCGCGCTGCGCTGGCTCGCCGGGGAGCTGGCGGACCCCGCCTTCCGCTTCATCTGCTACGTGGACTCGGTCCGCGGCGTGGAGCTGATGGACGAGGCTCTGACCGCCGCCGGGGCGCCCCGCCCGCTCGATGTCGTGGTGGAGCTGGGCGCGGGCGACGGGGCCAGGACCGGGGCCAGGACCGAGGCCGAGTGCGCGGCCGTCGCGGACGCCGTGGCCGCCGCCCCCGCGCTGCGGCTCGTCGGCGTCGCCGGGTACGAGGGCGAGGTGCCGCGCGCGGACGGCGCGAGCGTCCGGGCGTGGCTGCGCCGGCTGACCGCGCTCGCCACCGGCTTCGACGCCGAGGGCCGGTTCGCCGGCGCGGAGGAGATCGTCGTCAGCGCGGGCGGCAGCGCCTGGTTCGACGCGGTCGCCGATGTCCTCGCGGAGCTGCCCGAACTCTCCCTGCCGACGCTGAAGCTGCTGCGTTCGGGCGCGTATGTCTCGCACGACGACGGCCACTACCGCCATCTCACCCCGTTCAACCGGGTCCCGGACGAGGGCGCCCTCCAACCCGCGTTCCGGCTGTGGGCCCAGGTGGTCTCCCGGCCCAGCCCCGAGCAGGCGTTCGTCAACGCGGGCAAGCGGGACGCCGCCTACGACCTCGACCTGCCCGAGGCGCAGGCCGTCCGCGACGGGCGCACCGGCGAGATCCGCCCCGCCACGGGCATCACCGTCACCGGGCTCTCCGACCAGCACGGCTGGGTGCGCACCGAGCCCGGGACCGCGCTGGAGGTCGGCGACTGGCTGGGGATGGGGCTCTCCCACCCGTGCACCTCGTTCGACAAGTGGCAGCTCATCCCGCTGGTCGAGGCGGACGGCACGGTCGTCGAGTACATCCGCACCTACTTCTGACGGCTGCCGCGGGCACCTGTCGCCGACGTCTGCCGACAGCCGCCTCGGGGGCCCGCACACACCCTCTCCCACGCTTCCGATACCCATATATCCGCACTTCTTGACAGGGGACGGCCCATGGACCTCGTCATCCGCAGCGCCCGCGTCATCGACGGCGGCGGCGGGCCCTCGTACCGCGCCGACGTCGGGGTGGACGGCGGACGGATCGCCGCCATCCGCCGCGAGGGCGAGCCCGCGCTCTCCGGCAGGCGCGTCCTGGACGCCGCCGGGCTCGCGCTCTCCCCCGGCTTCATCGACATGCACGCCCACAGCGATCTCGCCCTGCTGCGCGACCCCGCGCACGAGGCGAAGGCCGCCCAGGGCGTCACGCTCGAAGTCATCGGCCAGGACGGGCTGTCGTACGCCCCCGTCGACGACCGCACCCTGGAGGAGGTGCGCCGGTCCATCAACGGCTGGAACGGCGGCGGCCCCGGCGACGACTCGGTGGACTTCGACTGGCGCACCGTCGGGGAGTACCTGGACCGGCTCGACCGGGGCATCGCCGTCAACGCCGCCTATCTGATCCCCCAGGGCACGGTCCGGATGTACGCGGTGGGCTGGGAGGACCGCCCCGCCACCGAGGCCGAGCTGACCCGGATGAAGCAGCTCGTCGCCGAGGGCCTGGAACAGGGCGCGGTCGGGATGTCCTCCGGACTCACCTACACCCCCGGCATGTACGCGAAGGACGCCGAGCTGACCGAGTTGTGCCGGGTGGTCGCCGCGTACGACGGCTACTACTGCCCGCACCACCGCTCCTACGGCGCCGGGGCGCTCCAGGCGTACGAGGAGATGGTGCGGCTGACGAGGGAGGCGGGCTGCGCCCTCCATCTGGCCCACGCCACGATGAACTTCGGGGTGAACAAGGGCCGCGCGGGCGATCTGCTCGCCCTGCTGGACGAGGCGCTCGCGGACGGCGCCGACATCTCGCTGGACACCTACCCCTACACCCCCGGCTCCACCACCCTGGCCGCAGTGCTGCCGAGCTGGGCGGCCGAGGGCGGCCCGGACGCGCTGCTCGCGCGGCTCGCCGACGACGACACCGCCGAGCGGATTCGCCACCATCTGGAGGAGATCGGCTCGGACGGCTGCCACGGGGTGCCGATGGAGTGGGAGACGATCGAGATATCGGGGGTCTCCGACCCGGCGCTCGGGTCGTATGTCGGCCGGACCGTCGAGGAGTCGGCGCAGGACCGCGGCGAGGCGCCCTGGGTCACGGCCCGCAGGCTGCTGATCGCGGACCGGCTGGGGTCGACGATCCTCCAGCACGTCGGCCACGAGGAGAACGTCCGGAAGATCATGCGGCACCCGGTGCACACCGGCGGCAGCGACGGCATCCTCCAGGGCGCCAAGCCGCATCCGCGCGCCTACGGCACCTTCCCGCACTACCTCGGGCGGTACGCGCGGGAGCTGGGGGTGCTCTCGCTGGAGGAGACGGTCGCCCATCTCACCTCCCGCCCGGCGGCCCGGCTGCGGCTGCCCGACCGGGGGCTGATCCGTGAGGGCCACCGCGCCGACCTGGTGCTCTTCGACCCGGAGACGGTGGCGGCGGGCTCGACCTTCGAGCAGCCGCGCGCACTGCCGACCGGTATTCCGCATGTGCTCATCGACGGCCGGTTCGTCGTGGAGGACGGGGTACGCACCGATGTCCTGGCGGGCCGCTCCGTCCGGCGGGTCCCGGCCGGGGGACGCTGAGCGGTACGGGAGCGGCAGGACGGCAAGGACGGAGCCGACACCACCGGCCGTACGGCGCCGGTGGTGTCGGCGGCATGGGAAAGAGAGTTGGCGGGAGCGAACGGACGGGGCCGCGGAGGACGTGGCCGCGGCCCCGCCGGTCTGCCCCGGCGGCCCCGTTCGCCGGGGCCGCCGGGGCGGTCAGGGCCTGGGCGTGAGACCGAGCTGGCCGAGCAGATCGGTCGCCGGGGCGAGCATCCCGCCCGGCGGCGGCTTGATGAGATTGCGGTCGACCTCACCGGCCGGGGCCGGGGAGTGGTGGCTCGCGGGGGCGGCCTGCGCGGCGCCGGCCGCGCAGAGGGCCAGCGCGCAGACGGTGGCCGCGACGGCGGCGGCCTGCTGATGACGGAACGAACGGGTCATGTGCTGTGCAACGGCGAAGGGGCCCGGTCGGTCACGCGTCGGCCTCGGGGGGCAGGGCGGAGCGGTCGCGGTGCCCCCGCCGGAGCCGGGGCGGGGCGGGGCGGCCGTGGATCACCCGCAGGGGCGGAGCGGTCACGGCACAACCGGCGGAGCGGAGGCGGGCCGGTCGCGGCACACCCGCCGGGCCGGGTCGGCATGGTTCACCCGTCGAGTCACGTGGGACACCTCCGTCACTACGGCAAGGGCAGTCACTTTTGCACTCTGCCGTTACCGCTTGCGGATCACGGCGTTGTAGCACCTGAAGGCCGCAAGTCCTGTGGCTGGTGTTCCGAAAGTGCAAGGAGAACTGATGTCGCGTATCGCCAAGGCCGCCGCCGTCTTCGCGGGCTCGGGCGCCTTCCTGGTCGGCGGTGCCGGCCTGGCCATCGCCGACGCCGGGGCGCAGGGCGTCGCCGCCGGCTCCCCCGGCGTGCTCTCGGGCAACCTGGTCCAGGTGCCCATCCACATCCCGATCAACCTCTGCGGCAACACCATCGACGTCGTCGGCATCCTGAACCCGGCGTTCGGCAACACCTGTGTGAACACGTCGGAGCACATGGCCCCGGCCTACGGCTGAGCAGTACCCTCCCCCCGAGCATCGAGGCCCCTCCCGTTCCCGGTGGAACGGAAGGGGCCTCGGTCGTGCCCGGCGGTGCGGGCCGCCCCGGGCTCACGCGTAGCGGTAGTCGTGACGGGTGTGGTCGAGCAGGGCGGCGGGTGGGGCGTCCCAGGGCGGCATCGGCTCGTCCAGGGTGAAGATCCGCCCGGCCTGGGGGTCGGAGCCGTCCAGCCGGGTGCCCGGCAGATAGCGGGCCGCCCGGGGGTGCGCCCGCTGCCAGCGGACCCAGAGCAGGTCGATGAAGGCGTGGTGGAGCCAGAAGACCGGGTCGTTGGGCGAGGCCGCGCCCGTCATGAGCCCGCCGACCCAGCGGTGCACCCGGTTGTGGTTGCGCCAGCGCTCACCGTCGATGTTCCACCCCTCGATCAGATTGCGGAAGCCGCCCCGGCTGGTCGAGTTCCACGGGGCCGCGTCGTAGACCGGCTCCCTCAGGGCGCGTTCCACGTCGGCGCGGGTGGGGAGCGACAGCGGGGCGGCGGGGCGGCCGAGGTCGCGGGTGAGATAGCGGCCGTCGGTGATCCGGGCCTCGATCCGCCAGCCGCCGTTGCGGTACGCGAAGGGTCCGTCCATCACCTGGAGGTCGCCCCTGCGTCCGGTGCCGCCGAGGAAGTCGTCGGCCCAGAGCGGGGAGGAGGGCGTGTTGTCGGCCGTCCAGTCCCAGTAGGGGACGGTGACCGAGGGGTCGATCCGCTGGAGCGCCCGTTCGAACTCCAGCAGATAGAGCCGGTGCCAGGGGAAGAACGAGGGCGTCATATGGGCCGGGCGGGGGCGGCGTTCGGCGTCGGTGACATAGAACTCGCCGTGCGTCCTGACGAACTCGTCGTACTCGCCCCTGCGTTTCAGCTCCAGCAGGGCGTCGATCAGGCGCCGTTTCTCGTCGCGGGTGAGGTTCCGCTGGTTCTTACGGATGTGCACGGTCCGCTCCGTTCCTCGGACGTCGTCTTCCGAAAGCGCTTCGAGGCCCCTGGCGGGGCTCAGTGGCCGTGAGCGGGGGCGAGCGCGAGGGCCGGGCCGTGCGGGCCCAGCTCGTCGACCGCCGCGCGGGCCAGCGCGCGCAGGGTCGGGAACGACTCGTAGTGGTGCATCGTGCTGAGATAGCTGCCGTCCGCCCGGCGCAGCACCGGGAGCGGACGGCCGTCGATCCGGACCTCGGCGCTCGGGGCGGACCGGGCCGGTCCGCCGTCCCCGCCGCCCGCCGGGACCAGCGCGTTCGTACCGCCCTCGATGCGCCGCCCCCGGTATACCTCGGCGAAGCGCTCCCGTACGGGGGCCTCCCGCACCGGCCGGCCGGTGCGGGAGCGGTGGGCGAGGACCGGGGCGAGCGCCCCGGCCGTGCCCCCGAGCACGGACACGGTGAAGAGAGCGCGCAGGGCGGTACGGCGGCCGATCCACCGGGTCGGGATACGCATGGGCTTCCTCTCGTGCCGGAGCCGTGCCGGAACCGGGCCGGAGCCGGGGACCGGGCGGCGGACGGACGGGAACGAACAGGGGTGAACGGGGGCGAAAAGTGACGGATGAGTACGGACGGGGACGGGGCGCCGGGCCCCGTCGCCGCGGGGCTCAGCCGAAGAGCAGGGACGCCCCGGGTGCCCCGGTGAGCGTCGGGGTGAGCAGCCCCGCCTGCGGGAGCACCGGCTCCGGCTGGCCGAGCAGTTCGGGGCGCGGGGGCGACAGCGGCGCGCCCAGGTCGAGGCCGGGGGTGGTGAGCCGGAGCTCCTCGGCCGCCGACGCCAGGGTGGCGACGCCCAGCCTCCCGTCCTGGAGCGGGTGCTCCAGCGGGAGCGCGGCCACGGTCTCGGGGAGTTCGGCCGTGAAGGGCACCTGCGGCAGCAGCCGCTCGGGCAGCAGCCGCCCCGGCGCCGGGTGGGGCCCGTCGGGCGGGCCCGGCACCGGTACCGGAATCCCGGTGGACAGCTCCGGCGCGTCGATCGGGAAGACGGTCTCCAGGGCCTCCAGCGGCAGCCGGACCGGCACCGTGGTCGAGGCCGCCGCGGGCGCCGCGCCCACCGCCGAGGCCATACAGGCCAGTACCGCCGCAAGGGTCCCGCGGGTGGTCGACTTCATCGGTGCCTCTGTCCCCTCTGTGTCCTGCGCCGTCCCACCGTGTCGATGGGCCGTCGGTGCGGCGGATGGGTCCTCCGCCACAACGACAACGAGCCAGTCGGCCGGATCACTGCAAAGTTCCCTCCTCCGCAGCAGTGCGCGCGGGCGCACGGCTGACGCGCGGCGTGCGCGGGCCGTGGCCGTACCCGACCCAACAAGCGGTACAAAGGGGGTGAATCGCCCGCCTGTCCGGTCTTGTGCGGGCGGTCCGGCTCCGCCCCGGCTCCCGGCGGCTGATCCGGCTCCGTACAGGCCGATTCCGGCTCCGTGCGGCGTTCGGCTCCGCCCGGCTCCTTCGGCTCCCTCAGGAGGTTCCCGCCCGTGAACGCCCCGCTCAGCCCCACCGGGACCGACCTCGGTGCCGGGACCGACCTCGGCGACCCGGCGTTCTGGCGGCTGCCCCGCGCCCGGCGGCTGGCCGCGTTCGCCCGGCTGCGCGCCCTGGACACCCCCGTCCGCTTCGGCCCGGAGCCCGGCTTCTGGGCGCTGGTACGGCACGCGGACGTCCAGGAGGCGAGCCGGGACCCCCGGCACTTCGCCAGCGCGCCCGGCGTCACCGTCCCCGAGCCCGCGGCCTGGGCGAAGGCCGTCTTCGGCGACTCGATGGTCAATCTGGACGGGGCGGAGCACACCTCGCTGCGCCGGATCGTCTCCCGCGCCTTCACCCCCCGGCTGCTCGCCGCGACCGGCGAGAACATCCGCGCGGTGGCCGACCGGATCGTGGCCGACGCGGTGCGCGAACGCCCCGCCGACTTCGTCGCGTCGGTGGCCTCGCGGATGCCGTTCGAGGTCATCTGCGATCTGATGGGCGTCCCGGAGCGCTGCCGGGCCCCGATCGCCCACCGGATCGACGGGGCGTCCGAGCATGTCGGCGTCGCCCGGCGGCGGCTGCGAGTGCCGGGCCGGGGGCTCGCGGCGCTCGGCGGCCTCCAGTGGCTGATGGCGCGGCTGGCCCGGGAGCGCCGCCGCCGTCCCACCGGGGATCTGATCTCCGCGCTGGTGTGCGCGGACATCGACGGGCAGCGGCTCTCCTCCCGTCAGCTCGGCGCGTTCTTCTCGCTGCTGCTGGTGGCCGGGGTGGAGACCACGCGCAACGCGCTCGCCCACGGGCTCGTCCTGCTGACCGACCACCCGGGGCAGCGGGCCCTGCTGGCGGAGGACTTCGACCGGTACGCGGACGGCGCGGTCGAGGAGATCGTGCGCCACTCGACCCCGATCATCCAGTTCCGCCGGACGGTGACCGCCGAACGCGCCCTGGGCGGACGGGTGTTCCGCCCCGGCGAGAAGGTGGTGCTGCTCTACGCCTCCGCCAACCGGGACGAACGGGTCTTCGACCAGCCGGACGCCTTCGACATCACCCGCGCCCCCAACCCGCATCTGGGGTACGGGGGCGGCGGGCCGCACCACTGCCTCGGCGCGCATCTGGCCCGGCAGGAGATGAGAGCGCTGTTCTCCGCGCTGCTGAGCCGGGCACCCCGGGTACGGGCCACGGGCGCGCCCCGGCTGGTGGACTCCAGTTTCGACAACCGGGTGGCGGCGCTGCCGTTCTCCCTCGGCTCCGGCTCCGTTCCCGGTTCCGGCTGAGGGACTGCCGAACGGGGTCAGCGGAGCCGGCCGACCGTGACCAGGGCGTGCCCGGCGGCCAGCAGGACGTCCTCGTGCCCGGCGTAGGACTGGAGCATCTCCTCGGTGACCGGCTGCCCGGGAACGGCCTGCGGCCAGGGCACGGCACCGATGATCAGATGGGCGTGCCCGCGCAGCGCGGCCGCGTCGAGCCATTCGGCCGGGGCGGGGCACTGGGCGCTCACCCCGGGGAGGTTGAGCACCGCGTAGCCGCTCTGGATCAGCAGCCGGACCGGCGAGGGGGACCCGGCGGCGGTGGCGTCGATCAGTTCGCCGGGGGTGAGCCCGGCCTCGGCGATCAGCACGGCCATGGCCTCCATCGTCCCCCGGGGGCCGTCGTTGCCGTCGCCG
This sequence comes from Streptomyces clavuligerus, assembly GCF_005519465.1. Classification (NCBI taxonomy): domain Bacteria; kingdom Bacillati; phylum Actinomycetota; class Actinomycetes; order Kitasatosporales; family Streptomycetaceae; genus Streptomyces; species Streptomyces clavuligerus. The sequence goes on from NZ_CP027858.1 coordinate 2,239,686, forward strand.
AGCGAGTAGAGCAGCAGGAACGGGGTGTCGTGTCCGGTCTGCGGATCGCCGATCCAGGCGAGCAGGGACACCGTGCCCAGCCGGGCCCGCTGGACGCTGGTCCCGGCGGAGTGCGCGAGAGTCATGGCTCGGCACCCTAGCCCCGGGGGGACCGCGCGGGCGCCCGCGTTCACCCGGGTGGGGGAAAGCGGAGCTGCCAGGCGAGGGTCCGGCCGCCGACGGCGCAGTGGAACCGTACGATCCGTGCCCGTTCCGGCACCTCGAAGACCAGCCAGCCGTCGCGCTGTTCGCCGACCGCGAGATTCCGCCAGGTCAGCGGGCGTCCGGTGGTGAGTGTGCCGGTGGCGGTCCGGGGATAGCGCCGCCCCCGGTCGTCGGCGACCCAGGCACGGGCGCGGGAGGCGTCGAAGGGCCTGCCGCCGAAGTTGAGGACGGAGAGGCGAGTGCCGATCCTGCGGGTCCCGGCGCGGGGTGTGTCCTCGCCCCTGCGGGCGCCGACGGCGGGATCGACCTGTCCGGTGACCGTGAGCCGCAGATGCTCCCCGTACCCGGAGCCGCCGACGTCCACCGCGTCCCCGACCCAGGCGACCCCGCCGGGGCCCTTGGCGTCGGGTGCCCCGGCGGTGGCCCGCGCGGGCGCGGGGCCCCCGAACAGCTCCACCGGCAGCGGGCGGCAGGAGGTGGCCCCGAGCGCGAGCGCCGACAGGAACAGCGCCGCGGTGATGTGTCGTCGCATCGCTCCCCTTGGGCTCTGTGGGCAGGCCGCTTTCCGTATCACTGTGCTCTTACCGTTTCCGTATCATCACCACCTTTGCCGTCGGGTCCCGCGCTTCGGGGCCCGTGTCGCGCTCCGTGTCGCCCGGACGCCCGGAGGGTCCCGCCGGACGGGGGCGCGCGGGGGGAGCGGAAGCCTCTCGGGGGCACACCGGCTCGCAGCGGGGCGGCGGCCGGGCGGCACGCGCTTCCGGTCACCCCCGCCCGGACGGTGACGCCACCGGGTCCGCGGGCGTTGGCGGCGCATGGCGAGAACTTTTCCCGCTGCCCCGTGGCAGCGCGTTCATCAGATGCCCTTCGGCCCCGCCTCCGCCGGAGGGGCGGCCCCGGGCGGCGAGAGCCCGATCTACGAACGGCTGGCACGGGAGTGGGCGGGCTCGGGGCGCACCCTGCCCGGCGTGCCCGACCGCGAGTGGGACCGGCTGCTGCGCCCCCCGGAGATCCTGCGCCGCCCGGCCCCGGCGCACCCCGCCGACCGGTTACGGCCGTAGGGGGTGCCGGGGACCCGGCGCGGCCCCGGCCTCGCTCGTTCGGGTGGACAGGCCCGAAGGGCCCTCCAGGGCTTGGCGGCGGGCGTGGACGTACGGCCATGGCACTGGGCGACAAGCACCAGAAGAAAGCCTCTTCGACGCGATGACGCAGGCGCTCGCACGGATCGAGCTCATCCCGGGGGTGCTCATCCGCAGTGTCGAGATGGACGAGCACTCGCTCGACCACAACGGCATGGCGACCCCCGCTGTGGTCCCGATGCCACCCCCGCTGGAGGCGGACCCGGCGGCCTGACGGCAACAGGAAGCCCCGCTCCCTCCATGGGTGAGGGAGCGGGGCCGTCGGGGTCAGCGTTTGGCGATGGTCCCGAAGGGGTTGGGGTCACCGGCGATGACGTGCCGGGAGATGTCCGACTGCTGGGTGGCCTCGCCGCTCGGGGGCGCGGCGGCGGCGCTCCCGGGGGGCGTGTACTGGACGTAGACACGGGACTCGACGTCGAAGGAGATGCCGCCCTGTCCGCCGACGGCGGTGCCGTCGTCCCGCAGGGCGATGATCTCGTGGCGGGGGGACCAGAGCGACGCGGCCGTCTTCGGCGGAACGCTCAGGGACCACTTGTTGGAGTTCTCCTCGAACTGCGTGTTGTCGTAGCGGACGCTGTACCCGAATTCGATGCTGAAGTTGAGTGTCTGGGAGGCTTCCATCCCCTGCATCGAGATACCGGCGGTACGGGAGATGCCGATGCTCGTCCGGGTGCTGAACTCCTCGCTCTTGGTCTTGCTGACACCGGTGGTCACCGTCTGCTCATTGGTCTGCTGGACGGGCCCCGTGGTGTTGTCGTAATGCATCTGGCAGTAGTAGCTGACCCGCCGCTCCAGCGTGTAGAAGGGCGTCTGGTCTACCTGCTGGCCGGCCGTCAGCCCCACGTCCTTCACCACACTGCACGGGACGATGACGGTGTGGTCCGTGACCTTGCCGAACTCCCGGGGCTGGGGCATTCCGGGGGATTTCATGACCGGGACGCTCGGGGGGTTCTGCTGGGTGACCTGGGCGGGGAGGTCCAGGACGTAGACCGTGCGGGTGGGCTTGTCGTGGTTGCTGTTGGCGACGAAGGTGTCGACACCGAGGATCAGCCGCTCGACGTTGTCCGGGGGGTAGTTGGGCGGGGTGATGGACCACAGGGAGACGCTGGAACCGCTACCCGTGCCCCGGTCGTTCCAGATGCAGCCCCCGATCGTCGCCTCGCGCACATAGGTGTGCCCCCTGACGTCCCCGTTCTTGACGCAGCGGTAGTCGGGCAGGGAGGGCGCGTTGTAGCCCCGCACACAGACGTCGCCGAGAGCCACATAGCCGGGCGGCGGGACGGGACGCCAGATGGAGGCGTCCGAGTGGGCACCGGAGCCGCGGTCGGTCCAGACCAGATCCCAGCGGACCGGCGGCGCGAACAGCTCCGGCGGGTGGACGCTCACATACAGCGGCATGACGGTCGCGCTCTTGCCGTTGATGTCGTCATGGCTGCGCCGGGCCACATGGCCGAGGGTGAAACCCTTCTGTCCTATATCCGCGAAGAACGGCTTGACGCGGGGCTCGAAGATGGAGACATCACTGTGCGCCCGCGATCCCCGGTCGTTCCAGATGTTCCAGTAGGTCGCGGTCGGGGCGATGGTGATCGCCCCGTAGGTGCGAGCATTACCGACTTTCAGAGCCATGGCTCTCTCCTCACCTGAGCGACCAGGCGCCGCCCAGGAAGGACGATAAGGATCAGCGGATAAGAGGACTAGACCACTTTAAAGCCAGAACCCTCGTTCGAAAATCCTGACCACAGGCGGGAAATCCGCTGTCACCGGGACCCGGTGGATGCTATTTCGATTCGGCAAAATTTAGAATCAAGGTTCGAATGCGGGATGTCGATCGCAAAGATTTTCGAGAAAATTCGCGACCTTACCCTTCTCGCGCACCGCCCGATGGGGTGTTTTCCTGGCGATCCCTTGACGCGCCGCAACCGCGGCCTGTCGATTCGGGATCGCATGAGACCACATTCCTTCGAATTAGTCGATGATTTCGCTCGGAGGCCGAGGTGGCGCGGGGCCCGCCCACCCCGGAGACCCGGAGGCGGACCCCGCACCGGACCACTGACGGCTCAGCGCTTGCGGACCGACCCCGGGGTGCCCGGGGCGCCCGGGGTGACGAAGGCGGGCGACGCGGCCGGGCGCGGCAGACGGACCGCCGTCCTGGTGCGCAGTCGCCTGCGGACCCCCTCGACCAGGCGGTGCGCGGTGAACGTGGCGCCGTGCACGAAGCGCATGGACGGGCCGAAGGACGGCGCGGTCAGCAGGCCCGCGAAGAAGAGGCCGGGGTACGAGGACTCGAATCCGGCGCTCAGCTCGGGGGCCCGCCCGCCGCCCGCCGTGGTGGCGACGGCCCGGCGCAGCGAGGCGTCGAGGAGGTCGAGCCGGGCCAGGTCGGGGGTGAAGCCGGTCGCGGCGATCACATGGTCGGTCTCCACGGCGATGGCCGCCCCGCCGGGCGTGTCCAGCCGCAGCAGCACCCGGCCGCCCCGCGCCTCGGCGGCGCGCAGCCCGTGGCCGAGCAGCGCGGGCACCCGCCGTTCGTACCGCTCCCGCAGCCACCAGGCGCCCGCCGGGCCGAGCGCGGTGCGGGCGATGTGCTGCCGGGCGGCCCCGGGGAGCCTCCGCACCGCCCAGGGCGCCTCGGACCACACCCAGCTCGTCCAGCCGGTGCCCAGCCCGCTGTGCGGGGTGCTGAGCGTGCGCAGCGGTCCGCGCTGGAGGGGTTCGGGCGGGGTGTTCCAGTTCAGCCGGGCCCTGCGGGCGATCAGCCGGGGGCGGGCGCCCTGTTCGGCGAGGAGGGTCGCCGTCTCCAGGGCGGCCTGTCCCGCGCCGAGCACGGTGACGTCCTGTCCCCGGAAGCAGCTCAGATCGCGGTGGCCGCTGCTGTGCGAGACCTGGTCGGCGGAGAACCCGTCGAGCTGCCGGGGGATGTTGACGAAGGGCATCACGCCCACGGCGAGGACGGCGGTGCGGGCGAGGACGCACTCGCCGTCGGCGGTCTCGACGCTGTAGCCGTTCCCTGCGGGTGCCAGCCGGATGACGGTCCGTTCGTCGACGCCGGGGACGGCGTGCTCCGCGAACCACAGGCCGTACTCGGTGAAGGCGGCGATCGACAGCGGACGGCCGTGCACCGCTTCAAACCCGTGCTCCTCGCTGAAGTGCCGGAGGGTGTGGACGCCGTACGGATCGGAGAGGTTGGACGACCACGGCTCCGATTTGAGGAACATGCCCTCAGGCATGTGGTCGCGCCAGGAGGCCATGGCCCTGCCGAAGACCTTCACGCTCAGTCCGGCGGCCGCGGCGTGCGCCGCGATGGAGAGCCCGTAGGGGCCCGCGCCGATCACTGCCAGGTCGTACATGGTGGATTCGTTCCTCTGTCTCGTTCGGTCGGGGAAGAACGTCGGACGGTGGGGGTAGGGGCTCGGGGAGGAAGAGGGGGTGGGCGGGGGCGCGGTCAACGCGGTCGGCGGACCGCCTTGGCGGCGCCCCGGGCGAGCCAGGCGCGGGCCATGGCGAACAGGGGGCGCGGGTCGTCGGGGGCGTACCAGGCGGTCTCGACCCCGGCGCGGTCCGCACCGGCGCCGCTGCCGCCCGTTCCGCCCCCGCGCACCGGGGTGAGGGCCGAGAGCAGCGCGTAGTTCTCGGCGAGGAAGACCCGGCCGGGGCGGGCGGGCGGCGCGGGGACCCGTCGGCCGGTGAGGTCGAGGTAGAGCGCCCGGACGACGTCCAGCTCCGGGCCGTGGCCGCCGGCCGGTCCGGCGAAGAGACGGAACTGGGCGCCCGGCCGGGGGTTGGCGTCGAGGAGCTGAAGGGCGCCGGTGGCCCGGTCGCGCCGGAAGTCGAGGTCGAGGATGCCCCGGTAGCCGACATGGGCGACCAGCCGCAGCGCCGCCGCCTCCGCCTCCGGGTGGGGCGCCCACCGGCCCTTGGCCGTGAGCCCGGCGCGGGGCGGCCAGGACAGCTCCTTGCGCCCGCTGCCGCCGAGCAGGCAGACGGGGGCGCCCCACCCGGAGGCGGTCGGGCTTCCGGCGCCGGGCCCCGTGGCCGGTACGCCGGACCCGGGAGCAGGAGCGGGAGCGAGAACGGGAGGGGCTGCGGCTGCGGCTGCGGCTGCGGCTGCGGCTGCGGGAGCCTCGTCGCCGGGGTCGGTGCCGGGGTCGGCGCCGGGGTCGGCGCCGGAGAAGCAGCCGTGGAAGAACCAGTCGGTGTCCGGGCCGTCCGGGAGATAGCGCTGGAGCAGCAGCGGGCTGCCCGCCGCCCCGGCCCGGGCGCAGAGCGCGCGGACGGCGGCCGGGGAGCGGACCACGGTGGTGCTGCGCAGCCCGGCGGCGGGCGGCAGCAGCCACGGCCTGCTCCACTTCGCCACCAGCGGCAGCCCCAGCAGCCGCACCGCCCCGGGGATGTCGTCCTCCCCGGCGAGCAGCACACTCGGCGGGTGGGCGATCCCGGCCGCCGCGCACACCCCGGCCAGCCCGGCCTTGTCGGCGAGGAGTCCGGGCAGCCCCGGCGGCTGGGCGGGCAGCAGATAGCGCCCGGCGAGCCGGTGCGCGTGGGCGGCGGTGTGGACGGCGCTCAGGTCGTCCATGGCGATGAGGACCGCGCGCCGCCCGATCCGCTCGGAGACCCGCCGCAGGAGTTCCACGGTGCTCTCGGGGTCGACCGGCCCGGACACGCCCCGGAATCCGGGCGGCACGGTGTGCGCGGTGTGCAGATGGCGGGAGCGGGTCACGGGGCTCGCGGCCGACTCGACCACCGCGTGCACCTCGACGCCCGCCCGGCCCAGTGTTCTGACCGCTCCGAGGGTGCCGTGGTGAAAGGGGTTGTGGTCGAGGCGGAGCACCAGCGCGGGGACCCCGGCGTCAAAAGGGGCGGCCACGGAATTCCGGAACGGTGTCCCGGAATCGACGAGCGGCAGCGGCGTCACAGCTTTTCACCCTTTCGGCTGTCGGCTTTTCATCTGTTCACCTGGATGCTCCGGAAAGCCCCTGGCGGTTACGCGATCGGGGTACTGACGTGTTGTCAATCTGCCGATAAGTAGGACTTACTCCCTACGGTCGGAACCACTGCCGGACACGCCGCCCGCCCCATTGCGGCGGCGCATCCGGCCGGATCGCGTCAGCCGTTTTCCAGGGAGGAACCATGGCCCGTCGAAACCGCCGTCTCACCACCGCCTGCGCCGGTTCGGTCGCCGCCGGACTGCTGGCATCCGGAGGCGTCCTGGTGGACCGGGCGGCGGGTGCCACCCCGCCCGGCACGGCCGCCCCGACCGCACCGCGCGGGGTCTCAGCGGTGCCGATGGGCGCTTATCTCGACTACGGTCCGGCCGGGGTGACGCGGATGCAGCAGCTCTCGCAGTGGCTGGGCGGCGCCGAGCTGACCGTCGGGCACACCTATCTGCCCGGTGACCGCTGGAGCAATATCGAGGGCTCGGGCCTCGGCTTCCTGGAGGACTGGGCGCGCTGGCGGCGCGGGGCGGACGGACGGCTGTTCGTGCTGAACGTGCCGATGCTGGACCGGAACGAGGAACGGGTGCCGGACTGGCTGGTGCGCTGGAAGCTGCGGGCGGGCGCGGCGGGCCGGTTCGACCACCACTTCCGGGCGCTCGGGCAGCGCCTGGTCTCCCTCGGGGTGCCGGACACGGTGGTCGTGCTCGGCTGGGAGATGAACGGGACGACGTACGCGCACCGCTGCGGGCCCGACCCGCGGTCCTGGCGCGCCTACTGGCGGCGGGCCGTGGCGGCGCTGCGCTCGGTCCCCGGGCAGCGGTTCCGTTTCGACTTCGCGCCGAACCGGGGCCGGGACGCGGTTCCCTGGACCCTCTGCTACCCGGGGGACGACGTGGTCGACATCGTCGGCATGGACTCCTACGACCAGGCCCCGGGCCGCACCTTCGAGGAGCAGGCGTCCGCTCCCTACGGTCTCCACGATCAGGTGGCATTCGCCAGGGCGCACAACAAGCAGATCTCCTATCCCGAGTGGGGGCTGTTCCGGAACGGCGACAACCCCGATTACATGCGGGGGATGCTGGAATGGATCGAGCGACACCGGCCGCTTTATCAGACCATCACGGATTACTGTCCGCATGGCGTCTGGCAGTGCGATGACAACCCCAAATCGTCGAAAGTCTTCCATGAGATGCTGGCGAAACCGGTCACGGTGCCGCCGGTATCGCCCGCGCCGCCCGTGACCCCCGTGCCGCCGGTGGTGCCGTCCCCGGTGACACCCGGGGGCTCCGTGGCGCCGGGGGCGTCCGGTACCGCGACGGCACCGGGGGTCTCCGGTACCGCGCCGGTCGCGGACCCGGTGGCGCATCCGCTGTGGGGGCCCGCCGGGACGGCGCCCGTGGCGGATCCCACGCCGCGGCGCACTCCGACCGCCTCCTCCGTGCCCCCGCCCGCTCCGACCCGGACGACGGCCCCGGCGCCGGTCCCCACCCGGACACCGGCGCCCACGCGCAGCCCCTCGGCGGCCTCACCGGCCGCGCCGGGCCGCCCCCAGCGGCCGGTCGCGGACCCGACGGCGCCCGCCGCCCCCGCGGCGCCGACCCGGACGGCGGCACCGGCACCGGCGCCGGTGCGGACGACGACGGCAGCGCCCGCGCCCGTACGGCCGTCACCGGCCCCGGTACCGTCCGCACCACTGCTCGTTCCTCCGTCCCCGTCCGTGTCGGGACCACCCGCCGTGGCCCCGTCCGCACCGTCGTCCGTACCGCCCTCGACTCCAACGCCGCAGCCCACCCGGACGACACCACCCGTGACCGCACCGAAGCCGACGCCCGTGCCGGTGGCACAGGCCCCGGTCAAGGCGGCCCCCGGGCCGGTGCCGGACGCCGGGGCGGCCGGGGGGCCGCTGCGGCGGGTCAACTCCCGGCAGTGGTGCGTCCCCGTGGACTTCGGGGAGCGGGTGGCCCGCTGGCTCGGCACCCGGCGGATCTGCGTCGAGGTCCCGTCCTGGCCGCTGGGCCGGTCCTTCGCCTGGTGGCTCTGACCGGCGGCCCCGGCCGTGGCGGGCACCGGTCAGACCGGGTCCCGGGGCAGGTCCGGCCCGCCCGGGGCCGGGTCCCGGGAGCGGTGCAGCCGCCCGGCCCGCAGGTCGTTGAGGCGGGCCCGCCACTCCTGTGCCGCCGGGAGCCGGGCCCGTACCGCGTCCGCCGCGCGGGCGCGCCACACCGTGCGGGCGGTGTGCAGCCGCAGCGCGCCCTCCAGCGCCGCCGGGGCCAGCAGCAGCCGCTGGTTGCCGACGGCCTCGGGCCGCCAGTGGTTCTTGTACGGCTCACAGCCCCGCAGCATGCTCACCACCCGGCGCCCGGCGCGCGCGGCCTGATCCGCCTCCTGGCGCAGCAGCATCGCCGTCACGTCCACCTTCTGCTCCCTCAGTGCCGGGTGGGCGCCGTAGAGATAGCCCCCGGTGAGGGCGGCGGAGTGCAGCGCCAGGCCCGCCGCCACCACCTCGCCGTCGCGCCGGTACTCGGTCAGCGCGGCGTCGCCGTCGCGCACCATCCGGCGGGCGGCCCGCGCCAGGTGCTCGGCGAACCGGGGGCGCAGGTGCTCCACCGTCACCCCGCGCCCCCGCCACTGGAGCGCGTGCAGCCGCAGCAGCTCCGCCACGGCCCGGGGCACCTCCGCCTCCGGTACCGCGCGGCCCTCGATCCGCAGCGCGTCGATCCGGCGGAGCTTGGCCCGCATCCGCTGGGCGGGCTTGGCCGCCAGCCGGGCGACCAGCTCGTCCATCGGGACGGCGGGGAGTTCCAGGCAGACCGAGTCCGCGAGCCGCCGCCGCCCGCCCCGCCAGCTCTCGTACAGCGCCTCGGCCGCCGCCCCGGGACGTACCTCGCGCAGATCGACCACGGCGTGCCGGGCCGCCCGGCGCAGCCCCCGTTCCAGGGCGGCGACGGCGCACCCCCGGTGGTCGTCGTCGACGAGGATGTCGCCGTAGTCGGAGACCGGGCCGCCGAGGAGGACCAGCAGCGGCAGCGGCCGGTGCACCAGGGTCAGCGGGGCGGCGGCGACCAGCCGCCCGTTCAGGCGGACCAGGACCACCCGCAGCCGCCCCGGGACCCCGTACGAGCACCACCAGGACTCCAGCCAGGCGTGGCTCTGGAACGGGGTGGCGCCGGCGCAGCGGCGCTGGAGCGCGTCCCACTCGGGCCGCAGCAGGGCGAACGCGCGCGGGTCACGGCAGAGGGTGACCCGCAGTCCGGCGCCCGCCCGCCCCATCAGGCCCGCTCCCGTTCGACGGCGTCGGCCGCCCCCGCCGGAGCGGGCACGGACACGGACACGGCGGGGGGCGCGGGCCGGGGCCGTCTGCGCGGCCGGACGAGCACGATCAGCCCGCCGATCAGCCCGCCCGCCGAGAGGCCGACGGCCGCGGCGAGCCGGGGGCCCGCCGAGACCGGCTCCCGGGGCGGGATCGCCTGCGAGAAGCCGACGAGCTGGACGCCGGTGCTCTTGGCGACCTGATTGGCGCTCACGAACACCGCGTCGGCGACCGCGTTGGCGATGTCGGCCGCCTCGGCGGGGCGGCGCGAGGTCCCGGTGATCGCGATCATCGGCGAGTCGGGCGAGGTCTCGGCCCGTACCCGGGTGCGCAGCACCCGGGCGGGGAGCCCGGCGGCCACCCGGGCGTAGGCGATGGTCGAGTCGCCGGTGGCGAGCCGCCCGTACGCCTGCGCGAAGCCGAGGGCCGCGCCCGGCGGGGCGTCCTTGGCGGCCACCGCGACGACATGGTTGGTGGCGGCGTACTCGGGCGGTACGGCCACCGCGTACGCGACCCCCGCCGCGGCCCCCGTGAACGCGCAGACGGGCAGCGGCCACCAGCGCAGCACGGCGGCGATCCGGGTGCGGAACCGCCGCTTCTCCCGGGGGGCGGTGGGCTCCTGCTCGGGTGAGTCGGTCATGTGGGTGCTCTCTTTGACGAAGGGGTGGGGGGTGTGGAGGGCGGTGCGGCGGGTGTCGCGGGTGCGGACGGCGCCGCCGGGGGTCTGGCGGAACGGGGGGAACGGGGCGGGCGCGCGGCGCGGGCGGACGGCGCTTGCGGCGGGGCCGACGGGGCCGGGGCGGTGGGCCGGGACGGCGGGAGGGGCGCGCGGCGGGCGGGGGGCCGTCCGGCGGCGGCGACCACCCGGCCGTAGATCTCCATCAGCCGCTCACCGCTGTGGGCGATGTCGTAGTGGCGCACGGCGGGCGGCGGTTCGAGCCGCCGCGCACCGGCGGCCAGCTCCCGGCGCAGCTCCGCCGCGAGGGTGTCCGCCGTCCCGTCGATCCGGCGGGCGCCGGGCGCCCGGCCGCGCGGCAGGTCCTCGACGGCGGGGCAGGCGTTGTGCAGCACCGGCAGCCCGGCGGCCAGGGCCTCGACGACGGCGAGGCCGAACGCCTCCTCGCGGGACGCGGAGACGAAAACGTCGACGGCGGACAGCAGCGCGGGGACGGTCGGCACGGGGACAGGGGGCGCGGGGACGGAGGGCGGGGCGGTGTGCGGGGTCTCGCCGGGGGCCGCCGTGCCCCCCGCTGCCGGGGGACGGTCCTCGGGGGGTGCGGGGGGCCGTACGGCGGGCGGCGGGCTCCCCGTGCCGGAGCCGCCGTCGGTGCCGGTGCCAGTGCCGGTGGAGCCGCCGGTGCCGCCGGTGCCGTCCGTCCGGTCGCACCGGTCCGTCCCGTCGGAGCCGTCCGTACCGGCGGGGTCATCCGTCCGGACGGGGCCACCGTGCCCTCCGGAGCCGTCGGCACCGCCGGAACCTCCGGAGCCGTCGGGGCACTCGCCCAGGAAGCGGATGCGGTCGGCCGCGCCGAGACGGGCCGCCAGGGCTTCGAGCGCGGGGCGCTCGGGGCCGTCCCCCGCGATCAGCAGCACCACCCCGGGGATCACCGCCACCGCGTGCACGACGACGTCGAACCGTTTGCCCGCCACCAGCCGCCCGACCCCGCCGACGGCGAACGCGCCGGGCGGGATGCCGAGCGCGGCACGCACCGCCGCCCGCGCGCGCGGGTCGAAGCGGAAGCGGGCCGCGTCGATGCCGTTGGGGACGACGTGAATCCGGTCCCCGGCCACCCCCCAGGCGCGCAGCCGCCCCTCGACCGTGCGCGAGACCGCGACCGTCGCGGAGCCCAGCCGTTCCGTCGCCAGATAGAGCGCCCGGGTGGCGCCGGTGAGCGGACGGCCCTCGATCTCCGCCTCGCCGAGCGAGTGCTCGGTGGCGACGGCGGCGCGGACGCCCGCGAGCCGCGCGGCGAGCCTCCCGTACACGCCCGCCCGGTACAGATGGGTGTGCACCAGGTCGTAGCGGCCGTGCCGGATGAGCGCGGTGAGCCGGGGCAGCGCCCGCAGATCGCGGTTCCCCGCCATCCCCAGGTGGTGGACGCTGACGCCGTCCGCGCGCAGGCCCTCCGCCACCGGTCCGGGGTTGGTCAGGGTCACCACGTCGCACTCCACCGGCAGATGGCGCAGCAGCAGCCGCAACTGCTGCTCCGCCCCGCCCACTCCGAGCCCGGTGATGACATGCAGCGCCCTCATCGGCGGCTCACGCCCCCAGCCGGTGCCGCAGCCGCTTCACACGCAGCCGCAGCGGGCCGTCGCCGTGGCTGATGTGCGTACGGGGCAGGGCGAACGGGCCGTACGGCGTGTCCGCCTCCGTACGGGCCCTCAGCCCGGCGGGCGGGCGGATGGCGCAGGCGTAGGCGTACCCGGCCGCGCGCGCCGCCGTCCGGACCCGCCGGTCGACCGTGCCGTACGGGTAGCAGAAGCCGTCCGGCGCGGTACCGGTCAGCTCCCGCAGCCAGGTCCGGCTGCGGACGGTCTCCTCGCGGAGGCCGTCGTCGTCCGTCACCGTCAGGTCGACGTGGTAGAGCCCGTGCGAGCCGATCTCGATCCCGGCGGCGAGCGCGCCGCGGACGCCCCACTCGTCGAGGAGCGGGCGGCGCGGCCCCTCGGGGTCCCAGTCGTTGCCGCCCGCGAGCCGTCCCGCGAGCACGAACAGGGTGGCCGCGCAGCCGTGGCGGCGCAGCAGCGGCAGGGCGGCCTCGGTGAAGTCGGCGTACCCGTCGTCGAAGGTGAGCCCGACCAGCCCCCGGTCCCGGCCCTCGGCCCGCGCCCGCAGCAGGGCGCCCACCCCGACCCCGGTAAGACCCATCCGCCGCAGCGCGCCGAGCTGCCGGTCGAGCCGCGCGGGAGCGACGGCGATGCCGTAGGGGTCGTCGGACGGGTCCGCCACAGCGTGGTACATCAGAATCCAGGGCGCACGCCCCCGCCGCCCGGGGCGCCGCCCCGCCGGGGACACCGCCGTCACCGCGTCAACGGACATGACGCACCCTCCGTCGCACCAGACCCAGCAGATGGACCACCTCCGGAGCACGGCCACCCGCCCGCAGCCGCCGCGGCACAGCCACCCACCGCCCACGACCGCACCGGACGGAAACCACCGCGCACCACCCGCACCGCCCGGCGGACCCGCCGGTCCGCACCGGGACACACCCCGCCCAGGACACCGCCCCCACCGCGTCAACGGACATGACGCACCCTCCGTCGCACCAGAGCCAGCAGATGGACCACCTCCGGAGCACGGACCGCGTACCCGGTGGCGGCGAACACGGCGGACACGACGAGCGCTCCGCCCAGCAGGGCCGCGGGGCCCGGGAGGGCGGCGTCGAGGAGGGGGCAGGCCAGACGGCCCGCGAGCGCGGCGGCGGCGGTCGCGACGGCGAGGCGGCCGATGGCCCGGCTGACGGCGCGGACCTCGATGGCGACCACCCGGGGGCCGAGCCCGCGCAGCAGCAGCAGCGCGGTGACGCAGATACCGGCGGCGTTGGCGGCGGCGATGCCGTGCACCCCGAGGGGCCCGACCGCGAGGGAGCCCGCCAGGACGGTGACGGCCAGGCCGACGGCCATGGCGGCGGCCGGGAACCAGGTGGGGCGGCCGGAGGAGAAGAAGGGGCGGCCGAGCGCGCCGACGAGGGTGTGGCCGATGAGCCCGAGGGCGTAGACGCGCATGACGGACGCGGTGGTGGCGGTGTCCCGCGCGTCGAAGGCCCCGCGTTCGAAGAGCACATCGACGATCTGCGGGGCGCAGCCGAGGATGAGCGCGGTCCCGAGGAGGACGACGAGCCCCGCGAGCGCGAGGTCGTGCTCGACCCGGCGGCGGGCGCGTTCGTGGTCGCCCCCGGCCATCGCCTGCGCGACGACGGGGAAGGTGACGGTGCAGAACATCAGCGACAGCACCATCGGCATCTGCGCGATCTTCTGGGCGTAGTTGAGGTGCGAGATCGCCCCGCCGGGGAGGGAGGAGGCGAGGAAGCGCTCGACGAGCACCTGCGCCTGGCGGCTGACGGCGAAGAACACGATGGGGGCGAGCAGGGCCATCCCGACGGCGGGCCCGGCGATCCGCCCCCCGGCGGCCGGGGTCGCGGCCGTCGGCGCCGCGGCCGCCGGTGCCACGGCGGCGGGCGCGGGGCGCGGTCCCCCGGGCACGGGCGCGGCGGCCGGTCCGGCGGCGGAGGCGGGCGCGGACGCGAGTGTGGAGGCGGAGGCGGGCGCGGGGCGCGGGCGGGCGGCGCGACGGCGGCCGAGCGGCGGCAGCGCCACATGACGGACGACGGAGGGCAGTTGCACCAGCACCATCAGCAGCCCGCCGACGGCCACCCCGGTGGCGGCCCCGCGCACGCCCCAGACGGAGTGCAGCAGCAGCGTCGTCCCGATGATGCCGACGTTGGACGCGATGTAGACGGCGGCGGGGTGCAGGAAGCGCCCGTGCGCGCGGAGGGCGGCGCTGAAGTACCCGGCGACTCCGTAGGTGAGCACGGTGAGGGCGGTGAGCCGGGTGCAGTCGGCGGCGAGCCCGGGGTCGCGGAAGCCGGGGGCGAGGGCGTGCACGAACTCCGGCGCGAAGACGACGAGCACACCGGTGGCGACGGTGAGCACGGCGAGGAAGCGGGGGAAGGTGGCGGAGACCAGCCGCCGCACGGGGTCCTCCCCGCCGCCGCCCGGGAGGCGGCCGTCGGCGGCGCCCGGCGCGGCCCGGTGCGCGATCGCGTGGCTGAACGCGGGCACCAGGAGCAGCGCCATCGCGTCCTCGATGAGGAGGGTGGCGGCCATCTCGGGCACGGTCCAGGCGACGAGGAAGGCGTCGCTCTCGGTGCTCGCGCCGTAGATCTGCGCGATGGTCTGGTCGCGGACGAGCCCGAGGACGGCTCCGGCGACGGTCAGCCCGGCGGTCACGGCGGCGGCGCGCGCGAGGACGTTCCCGAGGCGGCGGCCCTCGGCACCCGGGTCGGCGGTGCCCCCGCCCCGGTCGGCGCGCACCGCGCCGGACGGGCCGTCCGGCGCGGTCTCCCGCCCCGTCCGGACACCGCCCGTCGCGGCGTACGGGTGCGCGCCCGGCCCGCCGGGCCCCGGCGGGGAGCCGGACATCCGTCCGGCGGTCCGCGCGCCGCCACCGCCGGACACGTCCCCGCTCCCCGCCGCCCGGGGCGCGCTCCCGGGAGCGCTTCCCCGGGCCCCGCCCGCCGGGCCGCCGCCGGTCCACAGCCGCACCACCGCCGCGACGGCCGGGACAGGGCCCCGTGTGCCGGGCGGCGGTCCCGCCGACGGATCGGCGGCCGTCGTGCCCCTGGCGTCCACGGCGGCGCCCGCGGGGCCGTGCGGGCCCTCGCCGCCCGTGGTGCCGCGCGGGTCACCGGCCTCGAACGGCAGCATCAGCGGGGGCAGTTCCTGGCCGGGCGGGACGATGTCCTGCGCGTCCCGGACGACCATCCAGGCCGCGCGCGGGTCGGGCCCGTCCGGTGGCGGGGGAGCGCCGGTCACGGGGTCCCCGCCGCGGGGGAGGCGGGGGCACCCGGCGCCCGGTCACCGGCCCGGTCCGGGGCGGGGACGGAAGGGGCCGGGGCAGCGGCCGCAGCGGCACCAGGGGCCGGGGCACCGGCCACAGACACACCACCCACAGCGGCACCACCCACCGGCACACCGCCCGCAGACACACCGGCCACCGGCCCACCGCCCGCGGACGCGTCAGGGGCTGGGGCAGCGGCCACAGCGGCACCGCCCGCAGACGCACCGGCCACAGCGGCACCACCCACCAGCCCACCAGGGGCCGGAGCACCGCCCGCAGACACACCGGCCACCGGCCCACCGCCCGCAGACACACCAGGAGCCGGGGTACCGCCCACCGGTGAGAACGCCCACCACGCCGTGAGCCCGAGCACGATCCCCGTCAGCACGGTGGAGGGGCCGCCGATGTCCGCGTACAGGAAGTCCACGGTCTGCCAGACCATCAGCCCCACCGCCGCGAGCCCGCAGTCCGCCGCAGCCGCCGCCCCCGGGGCCCGCAGCCGCCGGACCGCGCCCAGCAGCAGCGCGCCCCAACTGCCCACGAAGGCGACGGCCCCGATGAGCCCCTGCTCGCTGAGGATCAGCAGATACATGTTGTGCGGCGACAGCAGCGGCTGCCGCCGGAACGCGTGCCCCGCGCCCCCGGTGTCGCTGCCCGCGGAGAGCGCGACGGAGGCGTGCGCGTCCCGGTGGGCCGGGAAGCCCTTGAGCCCCACACCGGTGACGGGCTGCTCGCGCCACATGCCCACGGCGGCGGCCCACAGGGTGTAGCGGTCGTTGACGGAGCGGTCGGGTGCCGCGGTGACCTGCGTGATGCTGCTCAGCCGCTGGGACACCTGCGCTGAGCCGACGCCGAAGCCGCCCACGAGCACCACACAGAGCGCCGCGAGCACCGCCAGCGTCAGCAGCGCCCGGCGGAGCCCCGTCAGCAGCAGGACGACCAGACCGGCGGCGGCGGTCGCGATCCACACCCCCCGGCTGAAGGAGAGGGCCAGCGGTACGACGAGGGCGGCGGCCGTCCCGGTGGCGGCGGGCCGCAGCCACCGGGGGGCGCCGGGCGGCGGGCGCAGCGCGAGGGCGGCCGCGGCGAGCAGCCCGTATCCGACGACCGTGGCCATGCCCATCACATCGCTGGGGCCGAAGGTGCCCACGGCCCGGACGCTCTCGCCCATGTAGAGCGCGCCGGTGCCGGTGGCGTACTGCCGCACCCCGATCGCGCCCTGGACGAGGGCGAGCACCGCGAGTGCCCCGGTGACGGCGCGGACGTCGCGGGCGTCGCGCAGCAGCAACAGCACCGCGCACGGCACCAGGACGAAGACCTGGAGGTAGCGCACCAGCCCGGGCAGCGCGGCGGCCGGGTCGGACGCGGTGACGACGGCGACGGCGACCGCGAGCGCGGGCACCCCGAACACGGCGGCGGCGAGCGGGGGCGGCGGCGGCGTCCGGCCCCGTACCGTCCGGACCAGGCACCACAGCACCAGCAGGGCGGAGGCGAGGTCGGGCGGGGACACCCCGCCGGAGCCGGCCTCGCTGCCCCGGGGCAGCGGCGCCGCCAGCAGCAGCACGGTGGCGACCAGCGGCAGCGGCACCCACCGGGGCGCCGCCCACCGCCCGGCCGCGCGCAGCGCGCCGCGGACCGTCGCCGCGTTCCCGTTCGCCGCGCTGCCGTCCGCCGCCGTCGCGGCAGCAGCCGCCGGGGCGTCCGCCGCGCACGCCGTACCGGACGCGTCCGCCGTCGACACGGCCGGTTCACCGGCCGGGGCCACCGTCATGCTCAGCTTCCTCCGAGCCGGAACAGCGACGCCGCGGTGCGGACGAGGATGCGCACGTCCTGCCAGGGCGTCCAGGTGTCGATGTAGTGGTTGTCGAAACGGGCCCGCTCCTCGATGGAGGTGTCGCCGCGCAGCCCGTGGACCTGGGCGAGGCCGGTGATGCCGACGGGCATCCGGTGCCGGGCCCGGTAGCCGGGGTGGGCGCGGCTGAACTTCGCCACGAAGTAGGGGCGTTCGGGGCGCGGCCCGACCAGGCTCATGTCGCCCCGCAGCACGTTCCAGAGCTGCGGCAGCTCGTCCAGCGAGGTACGGCGCAGCAGTCGGCCCGTCGCGGACATCCGCCGGTCGAACGCGACGTTCCAGCGGGTCGCGGACTCGCGTTCGTCGACGGGGCAGAGGGTGCGGAACTTCAGCAGGGTGAAGGGCCGTCCGCGCAGCCCCACGCGTTCCTGCCGGAAGATGACCCCGGGGCCGTCCGTGACCCGTACGGCGAGGGCGCACCCGGCGAGCACGGGCGCGGCGAGGACGAGCGCGAACGCCGCGAACAGGGTGTCGAGCGCCCGTTTGACCGCGCGTCCGACGGGCCGGTACGGGGCGTCCCGCAGCGGCTGGACGGCGAAGCCCCAGAGCTGGTCGTGGCCGCTCACCCGCCACCGGGCGGGCCCGGCCGCGGCACCGCCGTCGACGAGCCAGAGCCGGCAGCCGTGCCGGGTGAGCAGCCCGATCAGGGCGGTGGTCGCCGGGTCGTCCCCGGGCGGGCGGGTGAAGAGCGCGTCCCGGACCCCGTCGCGGGCCACGGCCCGTTCGATCTCCTGCGGTCCGCCGAGCACGGGCGTCACCGGGCCGCTCTCCTGCCGGGCCGTCACCACGGTGGCCGCCCGCCCCGTGCGGCGGTCGGCGACGGCCCCCGGGGCGGCGCTCCCCCGTTCCGGGGTGTCCCCGTCGGCGGCGCCCCGGACCCGTCCGACGAGCCGGAGCCCGTACTCGGGGTGTCCCTGGAGCACGGCGGCGACCTGCCGGGCGAGCGGCCCGTCCCCGACGACGAGCGCGGCGCGGGGACGGCACCGCGCCGCGCGCCGGGCGGCCCCGTGCGCGGCCCCCCGTACGGCGGCGCAGCACACGGTCTGGAGGGCGGCGGCGAGGACGGCGTCCCGGGGGCCGGGCGCGCCCGCGTCCCCGTACAGCAGCCGCAGAGCCTCGGTGACGAGGAGCCACTGGACGAGGAGGAGCGCGCCCAGACGGGGCAGTTCGGCGAGCGCGGACGGGGCCAGCCGGGGCCGGTAGAGCCCCCGGCAGGCGATGGGCAGCGGCTGTGCGGCGGCCAGCGGGAGGAGGACGGGGGCGAAGGGGGCCAGCGACGGCAGCAGGGCCACGGTGAGCGGCAGCGCGAGCACGTCGGCGGCGATCAGCGCGGCCCGGCCGCCGGTCCGGCCGTGCGGCGGGCCGCCGCGGCGGCGCGGGGACCGGGCCCCGCGCGGCGCGGGGCGGCGGACGGCGGTCGCGGTGCCGGCCGCGGACCGGGGGGTGGCGGTGTGCGCCGGAACACTCTCCGTCGTCATCGTGGGGTGCTCCTCCTCGTCGGCGGCTGGGGCGTGAGCAGGTCCTGGTAGAGGCCGAGGACGGCGGCGGCGGTGCGCTCCGCGTCGCCGTGGGAGCGCACATGGGCGCGGGCCTCGCGGCCGAGCGTGTCCCGCAGCGCGGCGTCGCGGAGCAGCGCGACGATCGCGGCGGCGAGGGCGGCGGGGTCGTCGGCGGGCACGAGGCTGTGGGCGTCGTGGCCGGGCGGCAGGCTCTCGCGGGCGCCGGTGACGTCGGTGACGACGACGGGCCGGGCGCAGGCCATGGCCTCCAGCGGGGCGAGGGCCATGCCCTCCCAGCGGGACGGGAGGACGACGAGGTCGGCGGCGCGCAGATAGGGCACGGTGTCGGCGACCGCCCCGGCGAAGATCACCCCGGGGGGCGAGCAGCGGGCGAGGCGGGCGCGGTCGGGGCCGTCGCCGACGAGGAGCAGGGTGGCGCCGGGGACGCTGCCGCGCACCCGGGGCCAGGCGTCGAGCAGGACGTCCTGGCCCTTCTGGCGGCAGAGCCGGCCGACGCAGACGGCGAGGGGGGTGTCGGCGGGGACGGGCGGGAGGAGCGGCAGGGCTGCGCGATCCCCCGACAGCGACGGCAGCGGCGGCGCAGGGGCGCCGGGGGCGGGAGCGGGGGCGCCGGGTCGCGGACCGTCGTCGCCGCCGTCGGCCGCCGTGTCCCGCGCCGCCGCTCCGGGGTGGCCGCGGCCCGGGGCGAAGCGGTCGAGGTCGACTCCGTTGCGGATGACGGCCCAGCGGGCGGCGATGCCCGCGCGCTCCCCGTCCTCCCGTTCGCCCTCGCTGACGCAGAGCGTACGTGTGGACCAGCGGGTGCCGTACCGCTCCCAGGCGAGGGCGGCGCGCGCGGCCCGTCCGGTGACGGCGTGGAACGACCAGGCGTGCGGCTGGAAGACGGTCGGCACCCGGCCGCGGACCGCGAGCCTGGCCACGAGCCCGGCCTTGGCGCTGTGCGCGTGGACCAGGTCGGGGCGGCTGTGCCGGACGATCCGGGCGGCGCTGAGCACTTCCAGGGGGAGCCGCAGCCCGGGGGCGCGCTCGGCGCTCCAGTGGTGCACCCGCGCTCCCGCGGCCTCGGCGAGACCGGCGAGTTCGCCGCCGGAGGGGCAGGCCACGACGGCCCGTACGCCCGCGGCGGCGTGCGCGCGGACGAGGTCGGTGACCACCCGGGGGACTCCGCCCTCCACGGGCTGGACCAGATGGAGAATCGTCAGTTGGTTCGGCTCGGTCCGGCTCGGCTGCGGCACGTGCGGCTCTCTCGGGGGTACGGGGACGGGGTCCCGGCCCGGGGCCGGGGCACAGAGGAGGCAGAGGGGCGGGGGAACGGGGGGCGGCGGGCGGCTCTGTGGCGGACGGGCGGCGGTGGGCACCCGGCGGCGGGGTGGTCAGCGGCGTGGGTGGTCAGCGGCGGGTGTCCGCCTGGACGAAGAGGACACCGACGCTGTACGAGCGGCTCTCGGCGGTGAACCGGAAGGTCGCGCCGGTGCCGCCGGGGGCGAGCGCGGGGCCGATGTCGAAGACGTCCGAGTCGTAGCCGAGGGTGTTGGTGTAGGCGGGGCGCCGGAGGAAGGCGCCGCCGGGGCCGCTGATGGTGGAGTTCATGAGGTCGTCGGCGGGGTTGGCGGCGTCGCCGAGGCCGAACGCCTTCTCCCGGCCCGGCTCCTCGGCCGCGCCGGGTGCCCCCGGTGTCCCGGAGGTGCGGACCGTCACCGTGTCGCCCGTCCGCCCCCGGTCCCCGTCGTACGCGACGAACCCCGCGCGCCCCCCGGCCCGTTCGGGGACGCGGAGCCCGGAGAGGGTGATCTCATGGCTGGGGTGCTCGGTGTCCACGGTGCGGTACCCGTCCCAGACCGAGATCTGACGCAGCGGCTCGGCGTTGTTCTCGTACACGACGACCAGGGTCCAGCCGCCCCACGCACCGGCGGTGGAGTGCCCCATGGCCACATTGATCTGGGCGACGGTGTAGAGCCCGGCGCCCGCCTCGCGCACCAGCGGGGTGATGTCGGCGGACGCCTGGAACGCGTCCGTGCCGTCGGCGGTCCGGTGCGCGATCCGGGTGTCCGCGAGCACCTGTTTGTAGCTGCCGCCCTCCTCGGCGATGAGCACCCGTCCGTTGTCCTCGGCCGGTTTCTGCTCGCCGACGAGAAGATTTCCGCCCCAGTAGAGCCGGGCATAGGTGACCTTTGAATTCTTCGGCAGAACGAGTTGAGCCCGGCTGGAGTTGTAGGTGTTGAGGTCGTCGTCCTCGTCGATGTAGTACATCTCGAAGTCGCCGTTGACCCCGGGGCCGCCGTCTTTCGCGGCTGTGCAGTTCGGCCCGTTGTCCGACTGCGGGACGACACAGGTGATGGAGGAATTCGCGGCACGGACGACTCCGCCGCGCTGCACCGTCTGATAGCGCTGGGCGAAAGGAATGTCCGCGGATTCGGGCTGGCCCGAGATGTCGACCGCCCCGAGCGGCGCGGCCGAAAGAGCCAGCAGAAACAGGGCTCCCAGAACGCCCGGACCGGCGAAACGGGTCGTCTTCGACATGACTGGCCCTCCGTGCTCTCCATGCCGGATCAACATGACAAAAGCAGGAGTGCAGTTTGTCAGAAGCTAGTTGGAAAACACGTAAGACTCGCGCGTGGCCCATCCGGTGGGCGTCCGCTGCGCCGACTGCCGGGAACCCGGTGGTGAACCGCACGGTACGGCGGGGCGGGAACGGCGTTTTCTTCACCCGGTCCGGGGCGGCAGGGAATTCCCGGTACGCCTTTCGGCGGGGGCCCGCTCACCCCGGGGAACCCTTCACCCCATGATCGGAACTTCCGCCGATATGAGAATCGCCGCGAGGGTTTCCCGGGCAGGCGCCTCTCGTTAACCATCCCGACGGCGGCGAGGAGCGCCGCCCGAGAAGGGACGCAGAGCCATGAAGTACACGAGGGTCGCCGCGATCGTCGCCGGTTCGGTCGCGGCGCTGGGCGCCGCTTCGCCCGCGCTGGCGGCACCCCCGCCCACCTCGCCCTCGATGAGCCTGAACGGCGGTGTCGACCAGATCTTCCGGCAGACCCCGCTGCTCAACGGCGGCAGCGGCGATGTCGTCCGGGATGTCGCCGACACCGCGTCGGCGCTGGGTCCCATCAAGGGCACGGCCCCGCAGAACGCGCTGAAGACGCTGGGCGCGGTGACCCCGCTGCTCGGCGGGGTCCAGGTCGGGGGCTGAACCCCCCGCCGGGGCCATTGGAGTGAACCGGCGGAACCAAACATCCGGAGCAAAGTTGCTCAGGACGCCACATTCGCGGGCATCCACGAGACATAAGGACGGAACATGCTCAAGAAGGTTATGGCGACCGCCGCGGTCACCCTCTCCGTGACGGGCGTCGGCGCCGCGATGGCGCCGCAGGCCATGGCGATCGGCGACGACCAGGGCACCACCTCGGTCAGCGGCAACGGCTCGGTCCAGGCGTACGGCAACTCCGAGACGCACGGCGACATGAGCCCCCAGCTCGGTCTCGTGCAAGGCTCGCTCAACAAGCCCTGTGTCGGTCTGCCGCTCAAGGCGAACGTCGGTTCGCTCATCGGCCTGCTCGTCCCGGTCACCGTGCAGGACGTCGCGGTCCTGTCCTCGCCGCAGAACCAGCAGTGCACCGAGAACTCGACCCAGGCCAAGGGCGACGAGCCGCTGTCGCACCTGCTCAGCAACATCCCGGTCCTCTCGGGCAACGGTCTCGCCAACCACTGATTTCCCCTTCGCCCACCGGGCGAATGTCCCCGGCACCCGCGAGGTGCCGGGGCTTTTCCGCTGCCGCACCGCCGACGATCGGACCCACGGCGCCCTTTCCGGCCCGGGAATTTCCCGAATAGACCTCCGTCGGGCCTCCGTACGACCCGTTCCGGATTTTGCGTCATTCGAGTGAACAGGAAGAACCAAACGGGCCGGGGACAGTTGATCAGGTTGCTCCACGATCGATCGTTCACAGCGAAAAGGAACACTCGTGATCAAGAAGATTCTGGCTACCGCCGCGGTCACCGCTTCGATGGTGGGTGCGGGCGCCACGATGGCCCCCCAGGCGATGGCCATCGGAAATGACAACGGCACCACCTCGTTCAGCGGAAACGGTGCGACCCAGGCGTACGGCAACTCCGCCACGCACGGTGACATGAGCCCGCAGATGGCCCTGATCCAGGGTTCGCTGAACAAGCCCTGCATCGGCCTGCCGGCCAAGGCGAACGTCGGCTCCCTCATCGGTGTCGTCCCGATCACCGTGCAGGACATCCCGATCCTGTCCTCGCCGCAGAACCAGCAGTGCACCGAGAACTCGACCCAGGCCAAGGGCGACGAGCCGCTGTCGCACATCCTCAGCAACATCCCGATCCTGTCGGGCAACGGCGCCGCCAACAGCTGATCCGGCTCCTGTGTGCCCCCGCGGTATTCGCATGCCCGGGGGCACACCCCTGTGCCCATCGGAACGGTACGCCGGAGCCGCGGGCCGCAACTCCCCCGACGGAACTCCGCGGCGGGACCACCGGACGGAACTCCGGTCGATGAAAACTGCGGAATGAAAATCCGAGGGCACGTCCAATAATTTATATTCCGCTCACTCCGATATTTCACCGTGCTGCATACGGGTGACATTTCGAACGGGCGGCCATACGACGGTTTCCTACCGGGAACCCCCTCGTTACCAGGTGTGCGGGGGTGCCATGCACAGGTTTCTGTCGGCGCAGCGCGAAGGCCGTGACTGCGTACGCACCCACCGCTGAAAGGATCAAGAAAATGAAGCACAAGAAGGCTGCCGCGGTCGCCGCCGGCGTCATCATGGCCCTGGGCTCCGCCGCTCCGGCGATGGCCGACGCGGGCGCGAGCGGTGCGGCCATCGGCTCCCCCGGCGTGCTGTCCGGCAATGTCGTCCAGATTCCCGTGCATGTCCCCGTGAACGTCTGCGGCAACTCGATCAACATCATCGGACTGCTGAACCCGGCCTTCGGCAACACCTGCATCAACGCCTGACCCCACGTCGGCGACCGTCGGCCGCGTGCCGACCCCGGATGACTGACGCGCGGATGTCGGAATTCCACGGCCCCGGGATGTGCGAAATCACATCCCGGGGCTTTTCCGTGCACCACCCTGCTCCAGAATTACTCGACCGGAATACCGCCCCGGAAATCCAGGGAATCAGTATCGCGAAAAATCCCCGGGCGGCCCCTCTCCGGGCGGGGGAAGGAATTCCGGGGAATTCCGGGGAACTCCGTCGACGCCGGTCCGGTGCCACCGCGCACCCGGCCCCGGAGGTCACGGGCCCGGAGGTCACGGGCTCCGGGCCGACCCGCCCCGGTCGGCACCGCCCCGGACCGATGGGTCACCGGCACACCGCCCCGGGCCGGAAGCGGGGGTGATGTGAGGAGGACAACACCCATTCGCCGATTTCCCCGCCCCACCGCGGCAACCGCAGGCGCCGCCCCCGCCTCGCCTGCGCATTCCAAGGAAGTTCGCCCCCGTCACCACCGCGTGCCGCCCATAGCGGTCCGCACGGGGATTCTCCCGTCCGCCCACGGGGGTGAAAACGGCGGCGGTTCGGCTTTCCCCGCCCTTAAGCTCACGGACATGCAGGTGATCCAGTCGACGAAGCTCGCGAATGTCTGTTACGAGATCCGGGGTCCAGTGCTTGAGGAGGCGATGCGGCTGGAGGCAGCCGGACATCGCATCCTCAAGCTGAACACCGGCAACCCGGCGGCCTTCGGGTTCGAATGCCCGCCCGAGATCCTGGAGGACATCCTCCGCAATCTCGGCGACGCCCATGGATACGGTGACGCCAAGGGGCTGCTCGCGGCACGGCGTGCGGTGATGCAGCACTACCAGACCAAGGGAATCGAGCTGGATGTCGAAGACATCTATCTCGGCAACGGCGTCTCCGAGCTGATCCAGATGTCGATGCAGGCACTGCTCGACGACGGCGACGAGGTACTCGTCCCCGCTCCCGACTATCCCCTGTGGACGGCCTCCGTCTCCCTCGCGGGCGGCACCGCCGTGCACTACCGCTGCGACGAACAGTCCGACTGGATGCCCGACCTCGCGGACGTCGAGCGCAGGATCACCGACCGCACCAAGGCCCTGGTGATCATCAACCCCAACAACCCCACCGGCGCCGTCTACGACGACGAGCTGCTGCGGGGGCTCACCGAGATCGCCCGCCGCCACAATCTGATCATCTGTTCGGACGAGATCTACGACAAGATCCTCTACGACGGCGCCACCCACACGCCGACCGCCGCCATCGCCCCCGATCTGATGGTGCTGACCTTCAACGGCCTCTCGAAGAACTACCGGGTGGCCGGGTACCGCTCCGGCTGGCTCGCCGTCTGCGGCCCCAAGGCGCACGCCTCCTCGTACATCGAGGGGCTGACGATCCTCGCCAATATGCGGCTCTGCGCCAATATGCCCTCGCAGCACGCGGTGGCCACCGCGCTCGGCGGGCGGCAGTCGATCGACGATCTGGTGCTGCCGGGCGGCCGGATACTGGAACAGCGCGACACGGCCTATGACCTGCTGACCCAGATCCCGGGCGTGACCTGCGTCAAGCCCAAGGGCGCGCTGTATCTCTTCCCCCGGCTCGACCCCAAGGTCTACAAGGTCAAGGACGACCGGCAGATGGTCCTCGACCTGCTGCGCGCCGAGAAGATCATGGTGGTCCACGGGACCGGCTTCAACTGGCCCGAGCCCGATCACTTCCGGATCGTGACCCTGCCGTCGGTGAAGGTCCTGTCGGACGCGGTGACCCGGATCGGCACCTTCCTGGACGGCTACGGCCAGCACTGACCCGCCCGGGCCCGCCCGGAGCCGGGGCGGGCCCGCCCCGGCCCGGAAGGCATCCCCGGACTCCGACCGGTTTCCGACTCCACTCAACTTTAGACTGAATCCAATGTAGGATGGCCTCCTGACCGAGAGCAGGAGGCCATCCGCATGTACGAACCGATCCGCACCAAGTCGGTCCACACGATGGCCGACCCCTCCGACCACCCCCACCGCTCCCGCGAGGAGGAGCTGGACATCCAGCTCGCCGGCCATCTCTCCGCCCTTCTCGCCGTCACCGACGAACTGGAGCTGACCGGCCCGGCGGAGCGGATCGCGGCCCAGGTGGCGCGGTTGCGCGGCACCCCGCCCGTGCGCCACGCCGCACACAGCAGGGCGGACGCCCGGGCCCTGCACCGCCGCGCCCACGCGCTGGCCGGACGGGCCCTCGTCGTCGCGGCGTCCCGCGCGGACACCTCCGCCGTCGTGCTCGCCGCCGGGCGGATGGACGCCCACGCGGCGGTGCTGAACGGGCCGCGGCGGGTCGGCGCCCACTGAACGGCCCCGGTCCAGGGCCGCGAAGGCGCGTGGACCGGGTGCCCCCTCGCCCCGGACGGGGGCCCATCCCCCAGGCCCCCGTCCGGGTGCGCGTCTCCCGCCCGGTCCGGGCGGATCAGGACGCTGTCCGGGTCCGCGACGCCGAGGCCCCGCCGAGGACAGGAAGAGGCCCCCGGAGCCGGTGAGGGAGGCTCCGGGGGCCGGCGCGCACGGCGGACCTGATGACCCCACAGGTCAGGGCGGAATCCTACGGGTCCGCCGCGTCGGCTTCGCGGGACGGCTCAGCCGAGCCGGGCGACCAGCGCGCGGTACTCGTCCCACAGTTCCTTCGGGGTGTGGTCGCCGAAGGTGTTCAGGTGCTCGGGCACCAGGGCGGCTTCCTCCCGCCACACCTCCTTGTCGACGGTGAGCAGGTAGGACAGGTCGTCGGCGGAGAGGTCCAGGCCCTCGGTGTCCAGCGACCCGGCGGCCGGGAGCACACCGATCGGGGTCTCGACGCCCTCGGCGGCGCCGTCCAGCCGCTCGACGATCCACTTCAGCACCCGGCTGTTCTCGCCGAAGCCGGGCCACACGAACTTCCCGGCGTCGTTCTTGCGGAACCAGTTGACGTAGTAGATCCTCGGCAGCTTGTCGCCGTCGCCCCGGGCCACGGCGTCCTGACCGACCTTGATCCAGTGGGCCATGTAGTCGCCCATGTTGTAGCCGCAGAACGGGAGCATCGCGAACGGGTCGCGGCGCAGCTCGCCCACCTTGCCCTCGGCGGCGGCGGTCTTCTCGGAGGCCACGTTGGCGCCGAGGAAGACACCGTGCTGCCAGGTGAAGGACTCGGTGACCAGCGGGACGGCGCTCGCCCTGCGACCGCCGAAGAGGATCGCCGAGATCGGCACACCCCGGGGGTCCTCCCACTCCGGCGCGATCGTCGGGCACTGCGCGGCCGGGACGGTGAACCGGGCGTTCGGGTGGGCGGCCGGAACGCCGGACTCCGGCGTCCAGTCGTTGCCCTTCCAGTCGGTGAGGTGGGCCGGGGCCTGCTCCGTCATGCCCTCCCACCAGACGTCGTTGTCGTCGGTGAGCGCGACATTGGTGAAGACGGCGTTGCCCCACAGCGCCTTCATGGCGTTGGCATTGGTGTGCTCGCCGGTGCCGGGCGCCACACCGAAGAAGCCCGCCTCGGGGTTGATCGCGTAGAGCCGGCCGTCCTCGCCGAACCGCATCCAGGCGATGTCGTCGCCGATGGTCTCCACGGTCCAGCCGGGGACGGTGGGCTCCAGCATGGCGAGGTTGGTCTTGCCGCAGGCGGAGGGGAAGGCCGCGGCGATGTACTTCGGGGACACGGCCTCGCCGCTGGGCGGCGTCAGCTTGAGGATGAGCATGTGCTCGGCGAGCCAGCCCTCGTCCCGCGCCATGACGGAGGCGATGCGCAGGGCGTAGCACTTCTTGCCCAGCAGGGCGTTGCCGCCGTAGCCGGAGCCGTAGGACCAGATCTCGCGGGTCTCGGGGAAGTGCGAGATGTACTTGGTGGAGTTGCAGGGCCAGGGGACGTCCTGCTCGTCCTCGGCGAGCGGGGCGCCGAGGGTGTGGACGGCCTTGACGAAGAAGCCGTCCTCGCCCAGCTCGTCCAGGACCGCCTGGCCCATGCGGGTCATGGTGCGCATGGCGACCGCGACATAGGCGGAGTCGGTGATCTCGACGCCGATCGCGGAGAGCGGGGAGCCGAGCGGACCCATGCAGAACGGGACGACGTACATCGTCCGGCCACGCATCGAGCCATGGAAGATGCCCTGCTCACCGGTGAAGATGTCCTTCATCTCCGCCGGGGCCTTCCAGTGGTTGGTCGGCCCGGCGTCCTCCTCCTTCTCGGAGCAGATGAAGGTGCGGTCCTCGACGCGGGCGACGTCCGTGGGGTCGGAGGCGGCGTAGTACGAGTGGGGGCGCTTGGCGGGGTCCAGCTTGCGGAACGTCCCCTTCGAGACCAGCTCCTCACACAGACGCTCGTACTCGGCCTGTGATCCGTCGCACCAGACGACCCGGTCGGGCCGGGTGATCGCCGCGATCTCGTCGACCCAGGTGATCAGCGCTTTGTGATCGGTGGGAAGGGTGGGGAGGGTGCCGGGGGCCGTGCTGGGAGCCGCGTTGTCGCGCGCCACGATCGCTCCTAAAAAGAAGGGTGAGGGGATTCCCTGTGGTGTTTGCCTGTTGTGCCCCGTGGGGGCCTCGACCCGGATGCTTCGTAGCCGCTCATCCGGTGCCGACCGCACTCATCTGATCATCCGTGGCGGGTGCCCATATGTCCAGGGGGACTCTCATGTGAGCATCACCACTCACGTCGCGCGCATGTCACGACGATCGCCGCCCCGGTATACACCGATTCAACGGGAGACATCCCCCCACGGGGGAGCGCTCATCGGAGCCCCGGGAGCCGCGCGCACCGGCGCGGAACGGCGTCCGGCGCGTCAACACGCCCGCGTCGCGCACCCCACGAACGAGGGATACACCGCCGTACCCCCGGCGCGGACGGCCGACAACGACCGGTCACGTGTCACTACCTACGGTTCCGTAGGTACCATCCACCCATGACCTCTGCCGCGCCCGAAGTGACCGAGATCGACCCACCTCCGGCCAAACCCCGACTGCGCGGCTGGCTGCACGCCGGGATGTTCCCGGCGGTGCTGGTCGCCGGACTGGTCCTCACGGCGTTCGCGACCACCCCCAAGGCGCGGGTCGCCTGCGCGATCTACACACTCACCGCCTGTCTGCTCTTCGGCGTGAGCGCGCTCTACCACCGGGGGAACTGGGGCCCGCGCGGCGAGGCCGTGCTGCGCCGCCTCGACCACGCCAACATCTTCCTGATCATCGCGGGCACCTACACCCCGCTGACGATGCTGCTGCTCCCCGAGACCAAGGCCAAACCGCTCATGTGGGCGGTGTGGGCCGCCGCCACGGCGGGCATCGCCTTCCGGGTCTTCTGGGTCGGCGCGCCGCGCTGGCTCTATACGCCCTGCTATATCGCGATGGGCTGGGCTGCGGTGTTCTTCCTCCCCGACTTCCTGCGCGCGGGCGGGATCGCGGTGCTTGTCTGTGTGGTGACCGGCGGGCTCCTCTACAGCGTCGGCGGCGTGGTGTACGGCATCAAACGGCCGAATCCGTCGCCGCGCTGGTTCGGCTTCCACGAGGTGTTCCACTCCCTCACCCTGGCCGCGTTCGTCGTGCACTACGTGGGTATATCGCTGGTCGCCTACCAGAGTTGACGCCCGGCCTCCGGCGCGGCCCCGGTACGGGGTCGCGCCGGAGGCCGTACCGGGGCCGCGCCCGGGGAAGGAAACCCCCTGCGGCGGGGGTGCGTTCACCCCGCCACACCCCACCCATACGGGACAATTCCCCCATGTCCGCTCTCGCCCGTCGCCCCTCGGCATCCCCGTCGCCCCTTGTGCCCGGCGCTCCGCCGGGCACGGCCCCCGGCCCGGGACCGCGCTCCCCGGGGCTGCGGGAGCGGAAGAAGCTCAGGACCCGGCTGGCGATCCGGCGGGCGGCGTACCGGCTGATCACCGAGCAGGGGTACGAGGCGACAACGGTCGAACAGATCGCGGACGCGGCCCAGGTCTCGCCGTCCACGGTGTTCCGCTACTTCCCCGCGAAGGAGGACATCGTGGTCTCCGACGCGTACGACTCGCTCCTCGTGGCCGGGCTGCGGTCCCGCCCGCCGGACGAGGACCCGCTGGACTCGGTCCGGCACGCGCTCGTCGGCGCCCTCGCGGCACTCATCGGCAGGGAGCGCGAGGAGGCCGTCCAGCGCACCCGGCTGATGGTCGAGGTCCCGGCCCTCCGGGCCCGGATGACGGAGGCCCTGGCCGCGACCACGGCGGAGCTGCTGGCCGGCACCCTGGCGGAGCGCGCCGGGCGGCCCGTCGGCGATCTGGGGGTACGGGTGTTCACGGCGGCGGTGCTCGGGGTGCTGCGCGAGGTGATGCTGCACTGGGCCGCCGGGGGCCACCGGGAGGACCCGATGGAACTGGTGGACCGCTCGCTCGCGCAGCTCAAGGGCGGGCTGCGGATCTAAGTCGTGTCGTCAAAATCCCGTCTGTGTCGCGACGCCTTGCACGCACATCTGCTGCGTTGTCGTCGGTCGCCGATGGCCCCCTGGGCCTGGCGGCCCGGGAGGGACCCCCACCGCATGGACTCCCTCCTCCGCCTTGCATCTGCACGCACCATGCGCCGCACCGCCCGCCCTCCGGACGGACGACGCTATGGTGACGACACTCCCTAGCCCCGGCTCCGGGCCCCGGCCCCGCACCCGGCCTGTACCCGGCCCTGTCGTTCCGGCCTCGCAGGGCCGGTGCGCCCGGGCTCGGTGTTCCCGCCGACCCGGCGGCCCCGGGCGGTACTCCGCTGTGCGTTGTCGTCTCGGCGTTGTCGTCTGTGCGTTGTCGTGTGTGGCCTGCGGCACGGGTGGGGTGCCCCGGTGCGGCGAGGGGAGCGGCCTCACCCTGTGCCCGGGGCGGCCCGGGTGCGGCCCCGGCGGAAGGACCCACCGGGGCCACCGGTGGCCGACGGTACGGGTGGGTCCCCGGCGACGGCGCGGCGGAGTGTCCCGGTCCGTCCCCGACGACGGCGCGGCGGGGCACCCCCGTATCCCACCGCGCGCCGTGTCATCGCCCTCCGGACGGACGGCGCCACGGCGGCGCCGCTCACCGGGGCCGGGCTCCCGGGCCTCCGTCGGACCGGGACGCGCCGCCCCGCGCGGCCGGGCGGGGCGGCCGGTGGACGCGGCACGGCCCGTCCCGGCGGCTCGGTCACTCGTCCCCGGACAGCCCCCGCGCCAACTCCTCCGCCAGCGCGGAAGGCCCGGTGACCGGCCGTCGGCAGACGAAGCCCCGGCAGACGTAGGCCGCCGCCCGGCCGTCGACCAGGTCCCGGTCGCGCAGCAGCGGGAACTCGTCGCCGCCGGGCGCCCCGGCCGCCACCACGGCGCCGGGCGCGGGCGCCAGCAGCGCCGTACGGTGCAGCTCCCGCGCCGCCGGGTCCTCCGGGTCGCCGACGACGGCGACCTCCCGGGGCCCGTCGAGCAGCGCCTCCGCCGCCGCGAGCCCCCAGCCGATGAACCGGGGCGCCCTCGGCCCCAGCGCCTTGACCACGCCGAGCGCCCGTTCCGCCGCCGTGCGATGGGCCTCGGAGCCGGTGTGCGCCGCGTACGACAGCAGCGCCCCGGCCGCCGCCGTCCAGCCGGAGGGGGCGGCGTTGTCGGTGGGGTCCTGCGGGCGGCGGATGAGCTGTTCGGCGTCGTGCGCGGTGTCGTAGAGGGTGCCGTTCTCGCCGGTGAACCGGTCGAGGACGATGTCGAGCAGCAGTCCGGCGAACTCCAGCCAGACGCCCTCGCCGGTGACGGAGGCCAGCGCGAGGAAACCCTCGGCGACATCGCCGTAGTCCTCAAGGACGCCCGCGTTCCGGCCCGCCCTGCCGTCCCGGGAGGTGCGGGTGAGCCGCGCGGAGCCGTCCAGATGCAGCCGGACGAGCAGATCCGCCGCCTCGGTCGCGCGTTCGACCAGATCGGGCCGGTCGAAGTACGCGCCGGTCTCGGCGAGCGCGGCGATCGCGAGCCCGTTCCACGCGGCGACCACCTTGTCGTCACGCTCCGGGCGTTCCCGCAGCTCACGGGAGGCCAGCAGCCGCTGCCTGATCCCGGGCCCGGGATCGTCGCCGGGCAGCCGCAGCACGGACGTCCCGTGCTCGAAGGTGCCCTCGTCGGTGACCCCGTACAGCTCGGCGGCGCGGCGGCCGTCCTCCTCCCCCAGCACCTCCGTGAGCTGCGCGGGCGTCCAGACATAGAAGGCGCCCTCCGCCCGGACCCCGTCCGCGCCGGTGCTGTCGGCGTCGAGCGCGGAGGCGAAGCCGCCCTCGGCGGTGCGCAGCTCACGCACCATGAAGTCGGCGGTCTCCAGGGCCACCCGCCGGGCGAGCGGCGCGCCGGTGAGCCGCCACAGCCGCGCGTACACCCGGCAGAGCAGGGCATTGTCGTACAGCATCTTCTCGAAGTGCGGGACGATCCACTCGCGGTCCACGGAGTACCGGGCGAACCCACCGCCGAGCTGGTCGTAGATCCCGCCCCGCGCCATGGCCTCCGCCGTCTCGGCGGCCATCTGGAGGGCGGCCTCGGAGCCGGTGCGGGCGTGGTGCCGCAGCAGGAACTCCAGCACCATCGACGGCGGGAACTTGGGCGCCCCGCCGAAGCCGCCGTGCCGCTCGTCGTACTCCCGGCTCAGCCCGATCAGCGCCCGCGCCTGCTCCTCGGCCCCGGGCACCCCGTCCCCTCCGTGCGCGAGCGACCGCCCGGCGAGATCCCGCCGGATGCGCGCGGCGACCTCGTCCACCTCGTCCCGCCGCCCGGTCCAGGCGGCGGTCACCCCTTCGAGGACCTGCCGGAACGACGGCATCCCGTGCCGGGGCTCCGGCGGGAAGTACGTCCCGAAGTAGAAGGGCTCCCCCTCGGCCGTCATGAACACGGTCATGGGCCACCCGCCCTGCCCGGTCGCCGCCTGCACCGCCTCCATATAGACGGCGTCCACATCGGGCCGCTCCTCGCGGTCCACCTTCACGGAGACGAAGTGCTCATTGAGGTACGCGGCGGTCGCCCCGTCCTCGAAGGACTCGTGCGCCATGACATGACACCAGTGACAACTGGCGTACCCGACACTGAGCAACACGGGCACCCCGCGCTCCCGCGCCTCGTCGAACGCCTCCCGCGTCCAGGGCCACCAGTCGACGGGGTTGTCGGCGTGCTGGAGCAGATACGGCGAGGTCTCGTGCGAGAGGCGGTTCGGCATGGGCCCATCCTCGCGTACGGGTGCGGCGGGGCGCGCGTGCGGCACGGGGCCGGAGGGCGGGGCGGGACGCCGCGAACGACGCACTCGGCGCGGATGGCCCGCCGCCGTGTGCAACCGCTGGCGACCGTTCGCACAGCACACTGTAATAATCCTTGTACTACACTGAGAGGCATGAAGCCGACGCGCGCCGGGACAACTGAGAACATCTCCGTCTCCATGCCATCGGACCTGGTGAACGAGCTCCGCTCGCGGACCGGGCGCCGCGGCCTGTCCGGCTACATCACCGAGGCGGTCCGGCACCAGCTCGCGATGGACGGCCTCGCGGAGATCGTCGCCTCGCACGAGGCCGAGCACGGCGCGCTGACGGAGCAGGAGGTCGAGGAAGCCCGTCGTGAGCTGTTCGGTGAGGGACACTCCCAGGACAGCGCGCGGGACGCTGCGTGAAGGAGCAGCCTGCCCGGTCGCTGGTGCTCGACTCCGAGGCGTTCTCCCTCCTGCTGCGCAACGACCGCAGGATGGCAGCCCGCATCGAGGCGTCACGACAGGCCGGAGTTCCTGTGCTTGTGTCCGTGCTGACCATTGTCGAAGCGGCACAGGGGAAGACCGATCTCGCACGGCTGAACTGGGTTCTCTCCCGGCTGCGAGTGGAACCGGTCAGCCAGGAGGACTCCCTGACCGCGGTCGCTCTGCTCCGGGAGGCCGGTGGGCTGCACGGACACAAGTACGCCATTGACGCCCTCGTCGCCGCACTGGCACTCCGCGCTCCGGCGCCCGTCGTCGTCCTGACCTCCGACCGCGACGACTGGTCGAAGCTGTGCGGGGGCCGCGTCATCATCAGGGAGACGTGAGGGCACGGGGCCGGGCCCGGAAACCGAACCGGCGTACGGGGTCGTCTCTTCCCCCATGGAATCCCGTCAGCGGCCACCCTGGCTCCCCGGCTGTCTCACGCTCCTGCTCGGCGGACTCGCCGGTTACGGAACCGACCGGATCTCGCTGGCGGCGCGGCGGGAGTGCTCCGTCGTGGTGCGCGAGTTCATCAGCCTGTTCGACTGGTGGTTCTGGCAGACGCCGCTGGCGGTGATCGCCGGGGCCACGGCCGGGCTGCTCTCGTGGGCGCTCGCGGCGGTGGCCGTGCGGCGGGCGCCGCGGTGGGTGCGGGCGGTCGTGCCCGCCGGGTTCTTCCTGGCGGTGCTCACCGGGCTCGCGCTCTGGCACTTCGTCTGGATCGGCACGCCCACGAACGTCGCGCAGGACGGCGCCGCCCCCGGCTGCACCTCGGACAACGCACCGCGCTGGGCCCCGGACTGGCTCCCCGTCGGGCCGCCGCTGATCCTTCCCCCCGAGGGGTGAGCCGACGGACGTCCCGACCGGTATGACATGAACGCCACAGCGATCTTCCCTCGCTTCCGGGGGCCGCACCCAGGACACTCGACAACGTAAACGGAACCCGACGAGGGAGGGGGACCCCGATGCGGGACAGTCACCGGGCCGAAGCGGAAAGGCTCTTGGCACGCGCCGTGGAGGAGGAGACCCGGCGCCCGGACAGCCGGACGGACGCGCAGACGCTGCTCGCGCGCGGCCGGGCGGCGCTCGACAGCATGGCGGCGGGCGCCGCCGACGAATACAGCGCGTACGAGGAGGCGCTGAGCGCGGACGAAGCCGCCAGGCAGCCGCTGTCCGCGCAGTTCAGCCGGGCGAAGATAGGAACTCCGGCGCTGGTGACGGCGGTCGCGGCGGCTGCCGCCGTCGGCGCCGATGTCGCGCTCGGCACGGCGACCGGCACCGCGCTGGGCGCCGGGGCGATCGTCGCGGCGGCCGGAGCCGCGACCACCGTCGTCAAGGCGACCGCCGCCCACTGGCCCGCCGCCCACCGCAGGGCCGGAGCGCTCGGCCAGCCCGGCGGCACCGAGCAGTTGCGGCTCCAGTGGCTCACCGCGCTGGAGGTGCGCGGCATCCGGCCCTTCCTGGACCAGCAGCGGATGCTCACGGCCGCCACCCGCGCCGACCGGCAGCCCGCGGGGGCGCCGTTGCGCGGCCGGGACCGCGGCGCGCTCGCCCGCCGCCGCTCCACCCTCGCGCACTCCTTCACCCAGCTTCCGGAACCGGAAGGTCCGTTCACGGGCCGCAGGGACGCGGTGGAGCAGATCGCCCAGTGGGTGCGGACCGCGCGGGCCGCGACCGAGACCCGGCCCACCGTCGTCGTCCTGCACGGCCCGGCGGGCTCCGGCCGCACCGCACTCGCCCTGCGCGCGTCCCACCATCTCAAGGACCTGTTCCGGGGGGCGTGCCTGGTCGATCTGCGCGGCGCCAGCGGCCGTCCCCTCCCCACCCGGGACGCCCTGCTCCACCTCCTCAACCGGCTCGGCGCGCCCCGGGACCAGTTGCTCTTCCGCGAACGTTCCTCCGCCGAACAGCAGGTACGGCGGCTGGCCGAGGTGTACCACCAGCATCTGACCGGCCTCGCGGTGACCGTGGTCCTCGACGACGCGGCCGACCCCGAGCAGGTCCGCACCCTGATCCCGGAACGCTCCGACAGCCTGGTCCTGGTCACCGCGCCCGGACCGCTGGACCTGCCGGAGACCACCCCGGCGTGGGTGCACCACCTCCCGGTCGAGGCGCTGGACGGCGCCGGAGCGGGGGAGTTGCTGCGTTCCGTCGCGAACGGCTCGCTCGACGACCCGTACGACGGCCAGGCCGAGGACCGGGTACGCGAACTCTGCGGCGGACTGCCGCTGGCGCTGCGGATCGCGGGCTCCTCGCTGGGGGCCGCCAGTACGCCGGGCGCGGCGGGCACACCGTGCGCGGCACGAGCCGCGCACGCGGCGGGCGCGACCGATACAACCGGCGCCGCCCGTACGGCGGACGCACCGAGCACACCCGGCACGCCCGGCACCGTCCATGCGGCGGGCACACCGGATACGGCCGGTACCGCGAGCACCGCAGGCGGGCCGGGCGCCGCCGATACGGCGACGGCGGGTTCGGCCCACGCCGCCCACGCGGCGGACTCACCGGGCTCGGCGGATACGACCAGCACCGCCGACACGCCCGGCACCCTGGGCTCGGCCGGCAGCGCGAGTACCGCGGGTACCGCAGGGGCTGCCCGTGCGGCAGATGCATCGAGCACGCCCGGTACCGCAGGCACGGCAGACGCACCGGCCCCCGCCGGAGCCCCCGGAGCACCGCACGCCCCCGGAACACCCAGCGCACCTGGATCACCCGGCGCCACCAGCACCGCAGGCACCGCACACACCACCCGCCCCGGCGGCACCACCTCCCGCCCCGGCACCCGCACCCCCCAGCAGCTCGCCGACGGACTCGCCGCCCAGCCGGGCTCCGACCCCGTCGAGCGCGCCCTCTGGCTCCGCTACCGCGACCAGTCGGAGACCGGCCGCCGGCTGCTGCGGCGGCTCGCCCTCGCGGGGCGGGCGTCCCTCGGCGCCGCAGCCGCGGCGGCCCTGCTCGCGGCCGACGGGCAGGAGGCGCGGAAGCTGCTGGCCGAGCTGGCCGACGCCGGGCTGATCGACCGGGTGCGGTCCAGCCGCTACCGCCTCCACGACGCCGTCCGCGCCTTCGCGCGGGCCCGGCTCCGCGACGAGGAGGACGCCGCCGAGCGGACCGCCGCACAGGAGCGGCTGATCCAGAACTACGCGGATCTCGCCGGGGCCGTGACCCGGATGGTCGACGGCAAGATGTCCACCCGCGCGGGCCGGTTCGACGCGCACGGCTTCCCGTCCCTCGACTCCGCGCTGCGCTGGCTCGACGAGGAGTCCAGCTTCATCACCTCGGCGCTGCGCCACGCGGAGGGCGTGGACCAGCGCACGGTGCTCCGGCTGCTGGGCGCGCTCGCCGATCACTGTCTGCTCCGGGGCGACCTCTACCGCCTCGGCGAGATCAGCGAGCTGTCGCAGGCCGTCGGCCAGGGCGGGGGCGACTCGGGCCCGCTGGAGCGGTCGGTGCAGTGGCGCACCGGTATCGCGGCGCGTCAGCTCGGCGAGCTGGACAAGGCCCGCACCACGCTGTCGTCCGTCGTGGGCCGCTACCGCGACGAGCACAACGACGCGGGGACGGCGCTCGCGCTCTGCTCGCTCGGGATCACCCTGCACCACCAGGGCAATCTCACGGAGGCCGCGGCGAGGCTGACCGAGGCCGTCGCGCTCCAGGCACCGGCCGGGCAGGCGGAGGACCGCGCCTGGTCGCTGCACGCGCTCGCGGCGGTCCGCCGGGACCAGGCCGATCTCGCCCGGGCCCGGTCCCTGCTGGCGACCGCGCTGGAGCTGCACCGCGAGGGCGAGTCCCTGCACGGCGAGGCGTGGACGCACTTCCAGCTCGGCCAGGTGTATCTGCGGATGGGCACGGTCCCGGAGGCCGAGACGGAGCTGCGCACCGCTCTGGAGCTGTACGGGCGGACGGGCGACGGACGCGGTGAGGCGTGGGCGCTGACCCAGCTCGCGCGGGCCCGGCTGGTGGACGGCGAGCCCTCGGCGGCGGTGGACGGGCTGCGGGAGGCGCTGGCCGGCCATCGGGAGAACGAGGACGTGCGCGGTGAGGCATGGACCCTGTACTACCTGGGGCAGGCGCTGGAGGAGCAGGGCGATCTCGACCGGGCGGTACGGGAGCTGGAACGGGCCCGCACGATGTTCTCCCGGATGCGCGACGTGTACGGGCTGGCCTGCGCCCGTCATCACTCGGGACGGGTCACCCGGGACCAGCGGGCCGCGCGGACGGGCAACCTCCGCAACTCCGGTTTCGCCCGTCAGCTCCTCGTGGACTGCCGCAATGACTTCCGCCGGATCGGCGTCGCCCATGGCGAGGCATGGACCTGTCTGGAACTCGCCCTGATCGACGCGGGCAACCACCGTACCGAGCAGGCGCTGGCGCTCTGTGACGAGGCGGTGGCGCTCTTCGCCTCGTACGAGGACGCGCGCGGCGGCGACTGGGCCCGGTTCCTGCGGTGCACGCTGCTGCCGTACGCGTCGCCCGGCGGGGTCGAGGTGGGGACGGTCGTCGCGCAGGAGGAGCTGTCCCGGCTGGTCCTGGCGAAGCACCCCGCACGGGACGGAAAGCTGGAAGACTGCGCCGGGGCGCTGGGCGTGGTGCTGGAGCGCGGGGTCCGGCTGGAGGACGGCTGGCAGGCGTGGCAGCTCGGCCTGGTGCCGAACCGGCACGCGCGGGAGGTCATGGGCGTCCCGGTGGACCGCCCGACGGCCTGAGGGCCACGGAGGTACAGGGGTACGGACAACGCACGGACCGGCCCGGAGGCGGGGTGACCGCCTCCGGGCCGGCCGGGCGTCCGGTCCGGGTCGGCCCCGCACGCGCGGAGCGGACCCGGACCGGGTCAGACCTTCTTCGTGGCCTTCGCGGCTTTTGTGGTCTTCGTCGCCTTCGCGGCCGTGGTCGTGGTCGTGGTCGTGGTGACCTCGGCGGCCCCGGCCCCGCTCTTCACCGCCGGGCGCGCGGCGGTTCCGGCAACGGCACCGGAACCGGTGCCGTTGCCCGTGCTCTTCTCCGGCGCCGGGGAATCCTCGAAGTTGATCCGGCCCATGTGCCGGTTCAGGGACTTCATCAGGAACCAGACGCCCACGGCCAGCGCGGCGAAGACCAGGAAGCCGAGGACACCCGGGGTGACCTTGTTCTTGTCCAGCTCCTTGGCCAGCGTGGCCGCGTGGATCATTGCGAGGTTTGCGCTTCCGCTCATATCAGGCATTCTCGCGGATGCCCGCGAAGAGGTCGTCCTCGGGGAGGGAGGTATCGACGAGCGACTTCGCGAGCTCGTACTCCTCCGTCGGCCAGACCTCCCGCTGAAGCTCCAGCGGCACCCGGAACCAGCCCCCGTCGGGGTCGATCTGGGTGGCGTGCGCGATCAGCGCCTTGTCCCGGATCTCGAAGAAGTCCCCGCAGGGAACGTAGGTGGTCAGGGTGCGTTCGGCGCGCTCGAACTCCTTCCAGCGCTCCAGCCACTCCCCGTACGGGGACTCCATGCCGCGCGCCAGCAGCGCCTCGTGCAGCGCGACCGTGCGGGGGCGGTTGAAGCCCTGGTTGTAGTAGAGCTTCTGCGGCTGGAAGACGGGTCCGTACTCGTCCTCGGGGAAGCGCTCGGCGTCCGCCGCGCCGTCGAAGGCCACCATCGTGATCTTGTGGGTCATGATGTGGTCGGGGTGCGGATAGCCGCCGTTCTCGTCATAGGTGGTGATCACCTGGGGACGGAAGGACCGGATGGAGCGCACCAGCCGGGCCGCCGCGGTCTCCACGTCCTCCAGGGCGAAGCAGCCCTCGGGCAGCGGGGGCAGCGGGTCGCCCTCGGGCAGCCCGGAGTCGACGAAGCCCAGCCACTCCTGGCTGACGCCGAGGATCTCGCGGGCCTCGTCCATCTCCTTGCGGCGGACCTCGTGGATGTTCTCCTCGATATAGGTGTCGCCCTGGAGCTTGGGGTTGAGGATGGAGCCGCGCTCGCCGCCCGTGCAGGTCACGACCAGCACGTCCACCCCCTCGG
Organism: Streptomyces clavuligerus; assembly: GCF_005519465.1. NCBI lineage: Bacteria > Bacillati > Actinomycetota > Actinomycetes > Kitasatosporales > Streptomycetaceae > Streptomyces > Streptomyces clavuligerus. The sequence continues at coordinate 2,278,828 of NZ_CP027858.1, forward strand.
ACACATACTTGGCCATCGTGGCCGCGCCCTTGCTCGACTCGTCGTCAGGGTGGGCGTGAACGGCCATCAGTCGCAGCTGCTCAGTCAAGACTCGTTCCTCAATGATTCGTCGCGGGCCGCCGGAACCGCTCCGCGGGACGGGGTGGCGGTCGGTGGGCGGCGGGCAGGCTTCTATAGTGACCGAATCAGGGGACGGAAAAATTCCTGGTCCCCTCCGGGACGGAGTATCACGGAGAATCACCGGGTGGACCCGCCGGAGACGTCTGGAAGGTCCTGGATGCCCGTCCCCCGCCGAGAGGAACGACCATGAGCGCGGTGCGTGAGCAGCTTCCCGAGGGCCGGTACGGCCGCTCGGCCGACGAGCGTGCCGACCGCCGGCTGAAGATCCTCGGCGCGGTGCTCGGTACGGGCTTCCTCGCGATGGTCGCGTGGTTCGGGTACGACCACATCGCGGAGCAGAAGATCAGCGCCGAGGTGATCAAGTTCGATGTGGCCTCGGACTCCGAGGTCCAGATCCATCTGGAGATCCGCAAGGGCGAGGACACCACGGGGACCTGTACGGTGCGCTCCCGCGCGCGCGACGGCGCCGAGGTGGGACGGGTGGATGTCCCGGTGGAGCGGACGGGCACCACCCGGATCGACGAGGTCGCCACGATCCGCACCACCGCGAAGGCGACCAGCGCCGAACTGGTCCAGTGCGCGGCCCGGTAGGTCCGCACCTCCCATTCCTCTCTGGAACCAGCGCCTGACCTGCGCTGACGTAATTCTGATGGTTTTTGTCCTCCCCCTTCTGCCGCGAAATTGTTAGGCTCGTGGTTTCGCCCATCCGTGATGGCTGCATGCTTCTGGGTAGGGCGATGCTTTGTATTCCCAGTACCGACGAGGAGCACCTGTGACCCAGACCAGCGAGAACGTCACCTGGCTCACCCAGGAGGCGTACAACCAGCTCAAGGCCGAGCTGGAGCACCTGTCTGGTCCCGCGCGCGTCGAGATCGCCAAGAAGATCGAGGCCGCGCGCGAGGAAGGGGACCTGCGGGAGAACGGCGGGTACCACGCGGCCAAGGAGGAGCAGGGCAAGCAGGAGCTTCGCGTGCGCCAGCTGACCCAGCTCCTGGACAGCGCGAAGGTCGGCGAGGCCCCCGCGGACGACGGCGTCGTGGAGCCGGGCATGGTCGTGACGATCGCCTTCGACGGCGACGAGGACGACACGCTGACCTTCCTGATGGCCTCGCGCGAGTACGCCAGCTCGAACATCGAGACGTACTCCCCGCAGTCCCCGCTGGGCACAGGTGTCAACGGCAAGAAGGTCGGTGACACGGCGGAGTACGAGCTGCCGAACGGCAGCCAGGCGATGGTGAAGATCCTCGCCGCGAAGCCGTACACCGCCTGACGCCACCGTTCGGACGACAAAAGGGCCCCGGGGATTCGCCCCGGGGCCCTTCGCCTTTCCCTCTTCGCCCCTTCGCCTCTTCGCCTAGGCCGGGAAGTCGTACTCCAGGATGTACGCGGCGGAGTCCAGCACCATCTCATTGACCTCGACGGCCCGCCCGTCGCCGGTGTACGCGGTCCGCGCGACCAGCACGACGGGCGTCCCGCTGCCGAGCCCCAGCCGCCCGGCCTCCTCCGGCGAGGGCATCCGCGCCCGGACCTCCTCCCGGAAGCGGACGGGGGCGCACCCCAGGTCCGCGAGCCGGGCGTAGATCCCGCCGGGGCCGGGGTTCTCCCAGGTGATGGGCGTTCCGGCGACCAGGTCGGCGGACAGGTACGAGGTGGCGAGGAGGACGGGCTTCCCGTCGAGGCTGTAGCGCCGCGAACGGGTGCAGAGGCGTTCGCCGGGAGCGATGCCCAGCACCCCGGCCATCCGCTCGGGCGCGTCCGCCTCCCCGACGGCGATCTGATCCACGACGAGCTTCCGGCCGCCGAGATCCGCGTCCCAGACGGTCCGCCCGGCATCCCGATCCGCACGGGAGAGCCGGGCGATGCCGTGCCGCCGGAGTGGCTGCCGACAGTCGTCTCCGGTCATCGTCCCGGCCCCTTCCCTCACGGGATGTCGCCTTCGGCGGACAGCTCGCGCCCCGGGCCGAGGAAGTCCGTCGCGTACTCCGTCACCTCGCCGTGCTGGTCCCAGTAGAGATTGCTCCACATCAGCACGGGCTCACCCGCCGCCACGCCGAGCAGCGGAGCGATGTCCCCGGGGGCGCGGCGCAGGGTGATCGCGTCCCGGCGGCGGACGGCGCGGCGGCCGGTGCGGTCCTCGACGAGGCCGAAGGTCATGGTGGGCAGCGGCTCGGGAGTGAGCAGCTCGGGAGCGCTCTCGGCGAGAGCCCCGGGCAGCCAGGAGATCGAGACGGCGACCGTCCCCCGCTCGTCCAGATAACGGCGCCGCCGCCGGACGACCGGTATCCCCTCGGCCACCCCGAGCGCGGCGGCCACCTCGCCCGGCGCCGGTTCGAGCCCGGCGCCGATGACCTCGACGGACTCCCCCGGCCGCACACCGGTGCCGCCGACCCGGAGCATCCGCAGCCGCTCCGGCCCCGTGGTCAGCTTCCGTCCCAGATCGGCGAAGGTTCCCTGGGTGGACGAGCGCACATACCCCTCTGCCTGAAGTTGCTTGATCCCCTTCGCGGCGGTCGCGGTGGCCACGCCCCACTCGGCGGAGATCTCCGTGATCGACGGCAGCTTCTCCCCCGCACCGATCTCCCCGTCGACGATCCGCTGTCGGAAGTGGTTCGCGATCTGCATGAACGGCGGCAGTTCCCGCCGGACGCGCGGCGCCATCTTGGCCTCCAGTATTCGCGTACTAGTTCACTAGAGCAGCCTACCCAGGGGTCCACTTGACGAACGCATGCTAGTACACGAAGACTTCATCGTGAGCTAGCATACGACTGCGCACAGGAGGCCCGGCATGCCCTCAGCGGGAGAAGCGAGAGTCCCCGTCGTCCCCTACATCACGACCTGGTCGTCCGAACAGACCATCCCCACCCGCATCGTCACCCGCGGCGCCGGCATCGGCTACGCCGACGAAACCCTGTACGACCGCGACGCGGACGGCGTGCTCTGGGCGCGGGTCAGCTCATCGCCGGGCCGGGGCAGGCCCGAGTTCGGGCAGGTGCACGCGTTGCGGCAGCGGCGGGCGATGCGGAAGCTGCTGTGTCAGGTGTGCGGAAAACCCGCCGACCGGGACGAGCGGGGGACGCTGTGGCTGCTCGGGGAGCCCGAGCCCGATCTCATCACCCCGCATCCGCCGCTCTGCATGCCGTGCGCTCTGCACTCCCTGCGCGTCTGCCCCCATCTGCGCAGGCGGCACGTGGCTCTGCGGGCGCGGTCCTGCACACCCGCCGGGGTGCACGGCATCGTCTACCGCCCGGGGCGGCCCCTGCCGGAGATCGAGACCTACGGGGGGCTGCTCCACGGCGACCCGCGGATCGCGTGGACCCGGGCTTCGCAGATGCTGATGCGACTGGAGGAGTGCACCGTCGTCCGGCTGAAAACGCCGGTGCCCGCCGCGTCCCCGTGAACGCGGCGGGCACCGGAGCCCAAGGAGCGGGCGGGTCAGCCCGCGGCCTTGCGGTATTTGCGGACGGCGAGGGTGCGGAAGAGGATCAGGATCGCCGCGGACCAGAGCAGGGACGCCAGGATCGGGTTCTGCATGGGCCAGGCGTCGGGGGCCACATACCCCGGCGGGATGTTGCCGAAGAGTTCCCGGCACGCCTGGACCGTGGCGCTGAACGGGTTCCACTCGGCGATATGCCGCAGGAAGCCCGGCATCTGGTTGGAGTCCACGAAGGCGTTCGAGATGAACGTCAGCGGGAAGAGCCAGATCAGCCCGCCCGCGGTCGCCGCCTCCGGGGTGCGGACCGAGAGGCCGATCAGCGCGCCGATCCAGGAGAAGGCGTAGCCGAGGAAGAGCAGCAGCACAAAGCCGAAGAGGACCTTGCCGATGTTCTCGTGGGCGCGCCAGCCGACCAGCAGGGCCACCCCGGCGAGCACGACCAGCGTCAGCGCCGTCTGCACCAGGTCGGCGAAGGTCCGCCCGGTGAGCACCGCGCCCCGGGACATCGGCAGCGAGCGGAAGCGGTCGATCAGCCCCTTGTGCATGTCGTCCGCGATGCCCGCGCTCGCGCCCGCCGTGGCGAACGTGACCGTCTGCGCGAAGATCCCGGCCATCAGGAAGTCCTTGTAGTCCTGGGGCGAGGTGGAGTCGCCGACCTTGATCGAGCCGCCGAAGACATAGGTGAAGAGGACCACGAACATGACCGGCTGGATCAGCCCGAAAATTATCATTTCGGGAATCCGGGTCATACGAATCAGATTCCGCTGGGCGATGACCAGCGAGTCACTGAACGACTGCACCACCCCGCCCCGCGTCCGGGGCGGCCCCGGCAGCTCGGCGGCGGTGGCCGTCCCGGTCGACGCGGTCATACGGCGGCCTCCTCGCGGGACGTGCGCCCGCCCCTCTCGTTCTCCTCGGTGTCCCCGTTCTCCGGCGCCTGCTCGGCTGCGTGGCCGGTGAGCGAGATGAAGACGTCGTCCAGCGTCGGCCTGCGCAGTCCGATGTCGTCGATCTCCACATCGCGGCCGTCGAGTTCGCGGATGACCTCGGCGAGCAGCCGGGCCCCGCCGGTGACGGGGACGGTCAGCCGGCGGGTGTGCTCCTCGATCGCGACCTCTCCCTTGCCGAGGCCGGTCAGCACCTCGCGCGCGGTGGCGATCCGGGCGGGGTCGTGCACGACGACCTCCACCCGTTCGCCGCCCGTCCGCGCCTTCAGCTCGTCGGCGGTGCCCCGGGCGATCACCCGGCCGTGGTCCACCACGCAGATGGAGTCGGCGAGCCGGTCCGCCTCCTCCAGGTACTGGGTGGTGAGCAGCAGTGTCGTACCGCCCCTGACCAGCTCCTGGATGACGTCCCAGAGCTGCTGGCGGTTGCGCGGGTCGAGTCCGGTGGTGGGCTCGTCCATGAACATCACGGGCGGGGAGACCACCAGCGCGGCGGCCAGGTCGAGCCTGCGGCGCATACCGCCGGAGTAGGTCTTCGCGGGCCGGTCGGCGGCCTCGGCGAGGTTGAATCGTTCCAGCAGCTCCGCCGCGCGGGCCTTCGCGTCCCGCGGGGAGAGCTGGTAGAGCCGTCCGACCATCCGGAGGTTCTCGCGGCCGGTCAGATACTCGTCGACGGCGGCGAACTGTCCGGAGAGGCCGATCGAGCGGCGGACCTCGTTCGGATGCTTCAGTACGTCGATTCCGGCGACGACGGCCTTTCCTCGGTCGGGCTGGAGCAGGGTGGTCAGGACACGCACGGTGGTGGTCTTGCCGGCGCCGTTCGGGCCGAGCAGTCCCATCACGGCGCCTTCGGGGACGTCGAGGTCGACGCCGTCCAGTGCCTTGACCGCGCCGAAGGTCTTGACCAGACCTTCGGCGTAAATGGCGCCTGGCATGAAGAGCTCCCAGGGGTGGCGGGCAGATCGGTTCGGTGGTGCTGGTGGTACCGGTGGTGATCACGCGGCCCGCGGCTGGCCACCCAAGACGCCCATACTGCTGCCAAAGACAACATTTTTCACATTGAGGGACAGTCAGCGGCAGGAAGACCGGGTGCCCAGAGGGACGGGCCGCCTTTGCAGGGGCGCCACCATAACGCGATACATCGCGTCCCTCAACCAACTTTCCGTATCATCACGACGCATCACGACGCGATGTATCGCCCCGCCGCCGGGCTCACACCGCACCTGCGGCGGCACCGGTGCCGGGGCCGGGGGACGGGGGACGGTCGCGCCCGCCCGGAGGGATCAGTGGATCACCGTGACCGCGTACCCTGCCGCCCCGAGCCCCGCCGCGACCTCCTCGCAGTGCTCCGGCCCCTGCGTCTCCAACCGCAGCTCCACCTCGGCCTCCGTGAGCCCGAGCCGCGCGTCCGTGCGCGCATGGCTCACGTCGAGCACGTTCGCGTTCAGCTCCGACAGCGATCCGAGCAGCGCCGCCAGCGCCCCCGGGCGGTCCGTCAGCCGCAGCCGCAGCGAGAGATAGCGCCCGGCGGCGGCCATCCCGTGCCGCAGGACCCGCTGCATCAGCAGGGGGTCCACATTGCCGCCGGACAGCACGGCGACCACCGGCCCCTCGAACCCCCGCGGATCGCTCAGCAGCGCCGCCACCGGCGCCGCCCCAGCTGGTTCCACGACCAGTTTCGCCCGTTCCAGACAGAGCAGCAGCGCACGTGAGAGCGCGTCCTCGGAGACCGTACGGACCTCGTCGACAAGATCACCAATGATTTTGAACGGGATGTCCCCGGGGCGGCCCACCTTGATCCCGTCCGCCATCGTCACCGGCGCGGAGACCGTGACCGGACGTCCCAGCGCCAGCGAGGGCGGATACGCGGCGGCTCCCGCCGCCTGCACCCCGATCACCCGCACATCCGGCCGCAGCGCCTTCACCGCCACCGCGACCCCGGCCGCGAGACCCCCGCCGCCCACCCCGACGACGATCGTCCGCACCTCGGGGCACTGCTCCAGGATCTCCAGGCCCACCGTGCCCTGACCGGCGATGATGTCCGGATGGTCGAACGGGTGGATGAAGACCGCGCCCGTCCGCTCGGCGTACTCCCGCGCCGCGTCCAGCGTCTCCTCGATGATCTGGCCCTGGAGCCGTACGTCCGCTCCGTACTCCCGGGTCGCCGCCACCTTCGGCAGCGGCGCGCCCACCGGCATGAACACGGTGGACCGCACCCCGAGCAGCGAGGAGGCCAGGGCCACCCCCTGGGCGTGATTGCCCGCCGAGGCGGCGACGACACCGGCGGCGCGCTCCTCGGGCCGCAGGCAGGAGATCCGGACATAGGCGCCGCGCACCTTGAACGATCCCGTCCGCTGAAGGTTCTCGCACTTCAGATGGACCGGCGCGGCCACCAGACGGGACAGGTGCCTGCTGCCCTCCAGCGCGGTGAACCGAGCGACCCCGGACAGCATCTTCTGTGCCCCGAGGACATCGTCGATTATCACCGGGGGAAAGGCGTCTGGCGTGCTCAAGCTCATGACGTCAAGTCTCGCAGCTCATAGGGGGAACGGCCGCCCGGGGAGCAGCCGCCCGATCCGCTTCCTAACGGTTTTCCCAACCTCGTCCGGACCGCCCCAGGGCCGCGTACTGTGTCCCCCACAAATCTGACCACCGCACGAGAGAGCCCATTGGCCATGCCCACTTCCCAGGACATGACGACACATTTTGATCCCGGCCTCCTCGATGCTCTCCAGCACCAGGTCGCCCTGTTCGCCCGACGCGCGGAGCAGACCCGGCTCGGCTCCGTCGGCCAGGTCCGCAGTTCGATGGACCGCGCCGCCTACCTCCTTCTCAACCGGCTCGACCGGGAAGGCCCCATGGGGGTGAAGGCGCTGGCGGCCGGTATGGGGATCGACTCCTCCACCGTGACGCGGCAGGTCGCGCCGCTGGTCGACACCGGCCTGGTCAAGCGGACCTCGCACCCGGAGGACGGCCGGGCGGTCGTCCTCCAGCTCTCCCCGCGCGGGCAGGCCCGGCTGGAGGAGGTCCGCACCTCGCGGCGCGCGTTGATGGCCCAGGTGACGGACGGCTGGAGCGATGAGGAGAAGGAGTCTTTCTGTTCACTGCTGACCCGTTTCAACACCGCGCTCTCCGCCCGCCAGAACGGGCATCCGCACCCGCTGGAACAAGCCGGAGCCTCATGATCCGCAGTCCTCGTCCCGCTGACGCCGTACCTCCCGACCCCTGACCCCCCGTACAGACCTGTATGACCCCGTACGGACTCGTACGGACCCGCACGAGCGACACAAGCCCCGAGAGAGACCCGACCGTACGGCGCGGACCGTACGCACCATCGGACGGATGACCCTGGTACGCCGACCACCCGGGCCGACCGTCCCCCGCCGGTGCGATGCCTCCCGTCCACACGTCTCCGGCGACACCTCTCCCCGCGCACGCCCCTTCCGCGCGCGCCCCTTGACCCCGGCCACCGGCCTGCCTCTAGATGAGGACGTGAGCACGCGGCAGGCGGTGGCACATCGTCGCCGCGCCCGTGAGTTCGAGGAGTTCGTCACGGGCGCGGCCGGGCGACTGCTCCATGTCGCCACCCTGCTCACGGCCGAACGGCCGACGGCGAACCCCCATGCCCGGCGCCTGGTCACCCACGCGCTCGCCCGGACCTGGGCTCGCTGGGACCGGCTGCGCGGCGAGGACCCCTATCAGGTCGCCCGCCAGGAGCTGCTGACCCGTTTCGCCCGGGTACCGTCCGGCTGGACACCCTGGAACCGTCCGGTGCGCGACGGCGTTCTGCGTACGCTGACCGCTCGCGAACGTCTGATCGTCGTACTGCGCCTGTATGAATCGGTGGATGATGAACAGATCGCCGTCCTGGCCGGGCTGACGGTGGATCGGGTCCGGGCGCTCTCCCGCCGGGCGGTGGCCTCGCTCTGCGCCGCCGGCTCCCCCGCCGCGCTGTCCCCCGTCACCTCCCCGGCTCCCACGGGTCCCACGCGTCCCGTACGCACCGCGGCGGACCGGGCGGCCTGAGCCGTGGACCGCAACCGCAGTCACAGGCGCAGCCGCAAGGAGGAACGGGTCGCCCGGATGCTGGCGGGGCCGCCGGGGCCGGTCCCCGAGGGGCTGGCCGTCCGGGCGGCCCGGCGCGGCGAGCGGATACGGCGGCGCCGGGCGGGGCTGCGGGCCCTCGCCGTCCTGCTGCTCGCGGCGGTGGCCGCGCTCGCCGTCCGGGCCGTGGGGGAACTGCCCCGGGAGCCCGCGCACAGCGAGGTCACACCCCCGCTCGACGGGTGGTGACCGGCCTATTCTGGAACGAGCGGCACCCTGTGCCGAGGGCGCCGACATGGCCCCGAGGAGGCCGTCATGACCAGGAAAGTCGCCGACTGCCGCCGGTTCCCGAGCGAGTCGGGCTGCACCCTCACCATCACGGGCACCGAGGATGAGGTCGTCCGGGCCGCCACCGAGCACGCCGTCTCGGTCCACGGCCATGAGGACACCCCTGAGCTGCGGGAACAGGTCCGCGGCCTGCTGGAGGACGAGAAGGCGCCGGTCTGACCGCCGCCACGGACCGGCCCTCCGTATTCCTCCGCGTCCCTCCTCCGTGCTCCTCCGCGTTCCTCCGCATCGTTCCTCCGTATCCCGGAACGGATTCCTCCGTGTCCCGGGACGGTCCGGGACAGCAACCCCTGCCACCCCGGGACGGCCGGGCCGGTGCCCGCGGCGGGGCACCGGCTGGGGCCGGAAGCGGCAGCTCAGCGGCTCACGGGCCCACCAGCTCACCGGCCGGGGCGGACGCGACAGCTCAGCGGCCCCGGGCGGTCCGGCGTGCCCGGCCTGCCCGGCGGCGCGACAGCCCCGGCGGCCCGGGACGCCCGGCGGCGCAGCCGAGGGCCTGCTAGCCGAGAGCCTGCTCCAGATCGGCGAGCAGGTCGTCCACCGCCTCGATGCCCACGGACAGCCGGACCAGATCGGCGGGCACCTCCAGCGCCGAGCCCGCGACCGAGGCGTGCGTCATCCGGCCCGGGTGCTCGATCAGGGACTCCACGCCGCCCAGCGACTCCCCGAGCGTGAAGAGCCGTGCCCGGTCGCAGACCGCGACGGCGGCCTCCTCCCCGCCCTCGACCTGGAACGAGACCATCCCGCCGAACGCCTTCATCTGCTTGGCGGCGATCCCGTGGCCCGGGTGCTCCGGCAGCCCCGGGTACAGCACCCGCGTCACCTTCGGGTGACGGGTGAGCATCTCGGCGACCCGTCCCGCGTTCTCGCTGTGCCGGTCCATCCGCACCGGCAGCGTCTTGATGCCGCGCAGCACCAGCCAGGAGTCGAAGGGCCCCGCGATCGCGCCCATCGCGTTCTGGTGGAACGCCAGTTCCTCGCCGATCGCGGCGTCCGCCGCGACCAGCGCGCCGCCGACGACGTCGGAGTGGCCGCCCATGTACTTCGTCAGCGAGTGGACGACGACATCGGCGCCGAGCGCGATGGGCTGCTGGAGATAGGGGCTCGCGAAGGTGTTGTCCACGACGAGCCGGGCCCCGGCGCCCCGCGCGATCTCGGCGACCACCGCGATGTCGGTGATCCCGAGCAGCGGATTGGACGGGGTCTCCACCCAGATCAGCCGGGTGGCCGGGGTGACGGCGGCCCGCACCGCGGCCGGGTCGGAGGTGTCCGCGACGGACCACTCGACGCCCCAGCGGGCGACGACCCGGGCGAAGAGGCGGAACGTACCGCCATAGGCGTCGTTGGGGATCACCACATGGTCGCCCGGCTTCAGCAGCGCCCGCAGCAGGCAGTCCTCCGCTGCCAGACCGGACGCGAAGGCGAGCCCGCGGCGACCGCCCTCCAGGGCGGCGAGGTTGTCCTCCAGGGCGGTGCGCGTGGGGTTGGCGCTGCGGCTGTACTCGTAGCCGCCGCGCAGCCCGCCCACACCGTCCTGCTTGTAGGTGGACACCTGGTAGATGGGCGGGACGACCGCACCGGTCAGCGGGTCGGCTGTGTTGCCCGCGTGAATGGCGATGGTTTCGAGATGCTCGAAGCTGCTGCTGTCCTGGTGGCTCATGGGCCGAGCGTAGCCGCGGCGGCGGTCCCCGCGCCGCCCGCGGAGAGCGGGACGAGAGCCCCGGTGGCGCACTCCCGACCTGCGGTGGTGCGCCGTGGTGGCCCGTGTCCGCGCACTCGTGGCCGGATGTCGGTGGCGTCCGGGACAATGAGCGCATGGAGATTCTCTGGTTCCTGATCGCGATGGGGATGTTCGCCGCGATCGTCGTCCCCTTTGTGCTGCGCCGCCGCGCCGTGGGCATCCACCAGGTCGCGCCCGACGCGCCCGACGCGGCGGACCCCGTGAGCTACGGCTTCCTGCGCCAGGAGTTGCAGGACATCCGGCTGCCCGGACCCGACCAGGACCTCCTCGACGTACTCGGCATCGTCCAGCAGACACAGGACTGGCGGGCCGCGTCCCAGCTCCTGGCCGGGACCCCCAAGGGCGGCGAGCTGCGCTGGCAGCGGGTGCAGGCGTTCGCCGGTGCCGCGGCGCTGGAGCTCCAGCGCAAGCCCGGCGCGGGCGGGGCCTGGCTGCGGACCTGGCGGCTGGAGTCCCCGAAGGACGCGGGCGGCGCCCAGGTGCACGCGGAGTTCCTGGTGCAGCAGGCGTGGCGCTCGTCGGCCGTCGGCTCCGACGACTTCCGGATCATCCTCGACGAGGCGCGCACGGCCTGCGCCGACGCCGCCCTGCTCGCCCCCGGCGACCCCGTCCCGTACATCGTCGAGCTGGCCGTCGCCCGCGGCCTCGGCTACCCGCACGAGCAGTTCGACCAGGTGTGGGCGATGGTGATCGACCGCGCCCCGCAGCACATGGGCGCCCATCTGGCGGCGCTCCCGTACTGGAGCGAGAAGTGGCACGGCAGCCGGGCGGAGGCCGACCACTTCGCGACGACCGCGGCCGCCCGGGCCCCGCAGGGCTCGCTGCTCGCGGCGCTCCCGCTGTTCGCGGTGTACGAGCACATCCCCGACCTCGTCATGGTGCAGAACTTCTACCGCAGCGCGGTGGTGAGCAAGGCGATGGACGGCGCCCTGTACACGGCGCACTCGGCGCGCGAGGACGACCCGGTGCTGCCGCACGTCCGGCATCTGCTGGTCCTCTTCCTGGTCGGCGCGGAGCGCTGGGGCGAGGCGATGCAGCAGCTCGTACGGGTGGACGGCCATGTGGGCGCGCTGCCGTGGACGAAGAGCGAGGACCCGGCCGCCGAGTACACGGTGTACCGGAATCTGGCCGTGGCCGGATACGAGGCGAACGGCGGCAGCCCGGCGACGCTGGCGCCCTGACCGCCCCGGTCGGCGGCGCGGCCGCCGACCCCGCTCCTCGGCCGGCGGCGCCCCGATCCTGCCAAGGGCGGGCCGGTGGCCTGGAGCCGTGGTTGCCAGTGGGGGCCGCGCGGAGTGATACTCCGACTCCCCCGCACCACTCCGCCACACCTTCGTCACTCCGCGCGCACGGCGGGGTGACCGGCGGGTCCCATCCGAGGGGGCGGGTCCACGGGGGCGGATTCCTCACGAGGGGGCGGACCGGGGCGCGTCTCCGCGGCCATGGAAAGGGCCGGACCGATGTCCCTCTTCTCGCGTCGTTCGCCGCGATCCCCGGAGTACCCGCGGTCGCCGGAGTACCCGCAACCCGCTGAGTACCCGGAGCACCCGCCCCAGCAGTACGCGGAGTACCCGGAGTACCCGGAGCACGTACGGCCACCGCACCCCTCGCCGTCCCCGCGGCCCCGACGATCGCCCCGGCCCCGCCGGCCGCTGGAGGCGCTGCGCTCCCTCGCCCCCGGGCGAGGGCTGTGGCCCGGACGCCGGGCCGACCGCCCCGTCAGCGCCGAGCGCATCGCCGAGCTGGGGCTGCTGCCCCGGGAGCGCCAGAACACCGGGCGGCCCGCGCCCGCTCCGGAGCTGGACCGGGTGGTCGCGGCGGCCCGCGCGGGCGACTGGCGGCCGGGGGCGGACCTCCTCGCCGCCACCGGCGAGGAGTGGGAGCGCCGTACCGCCGTGATCGGGGAGCTGGCGGGCGCGGCCCGGCGGAACGACGTCTGGCTCCAGCGCTGGCGGTCCGAGCGGCCCGAGGACCCCGGGGCCGCGGCCGTCCAGGCGACCGCCATGATCGACCTGGCCTGGGAGATCCGGGCCGGGGCCCGGGGCGGACGGATGTCCCCGGAGCAGTCGGAGGGGTTCTTCCGCATCCTGAGCCGCGCGGGACAGGACATCACCCGGGCCAAGGAGCTGGACGAACGGGACCCCTCGCCCTATGTGGCCGACATCTGGCGCGGTATCGGGCTGAACCGCCCGCACCAGGAGATGCACCGGCTGTGGGGCAGCACGGTCGCCCTCGACCCGTACCATCTGAGCGCCCACCGCAGCGCCCTCCAGTACTGGTCCGCCCGCTGGCACGGCTCCCGCGACCTGGCCTTCTCCTTCGCCGAACGCGCGGGGCTCGCCGCGCCGCCGGGCCTGCTGCTCAGCTCGCTGTGGCTGCTGGCCTGGTGGGACCACCGGCCCGCCGACGCGGACGGGCGGGCCTTCCGGGAGCGGGAGGTGATGGCGGCCGTGGACCGGCTGCACGAGGACGCGTCCGCCGCCGACCCCGGCCATCCCCATCTGGCGGAGATCCGCCATGTCCTCGCGTACTTCCTGGTGCGCCAGGGGAGGGCGGCCCCGGCACTGGAGCAGTTCCGGCGGATCGACGGACATGTGGGCGCGTTCCCCTGGACGGAGTCCCCCGATCCGGTCGCGGAGTACTGCGCGTTCCGCGATCTGGCCATCAATCTGTCGCACGCGCGCTGAGCCCCCGCCCGCGTCCCTGGGGGTGCACGGAAGCGGAACGGGGAATGCCGGGAGCGGCCCGTTCGTTCCCCTGAAGCCCGGCCATTTCGAGGAGCCCCGTATGTTCCTGTCCCGTTCCCCTCAGCTCCCCACCCCCGAGCAGGCGCTGAAGGGCCGCCCGGAGCCCGCCTTCGGCGTCCCGGAGCGCCACACCGTCCTCGGCAATCCGCTGCTGGGGCCCTATCCGGAGGGTCTGGAGACCGCCGATTTCGGCCTCGGCTGCTTCTGGGGTGCCGAGCGGAAGTTCTGGCAGCTCCCCGGTGTGTGGACGACACTCGTCGGCTACCAGGGCGGCTGCACCCCGCATCCGACCTATGACGAGACCTGCTCCGGGCTGACCGGCCATACCGAGGTCGTCCGCGTGGTCTACGACCCCGCCGAGATCAGCTATGAGCGGCTGCTGAAGGTGTTCTGGGAGTCCCACGACCCGACCCAGGGCTTCCGCCAGGGCAATGACGTGGGCACCCAGTACCGCTCCGCGGTCTACACCCACTCCCCCGAGCAGACCGCCACCGCCAAGGCGTCCCGCGAGGCATACCAGAAGGTCCTGACCGCGTCCGGCCACTCCACGATCACCACGGAGATCCTGCCCGCCGACGGCCTCCCCTTCTATCCGGCCGAGGCGTATCACCAGCAGTACCTGGACAAGAATCCGGCCGGTTACTGCGGCATCGGCGGCACGGGCGTCAGTTGTCCGATCGGCGTCGCCCCCGCCCCGGACCCTGAGCAGAAGTAGTCATCCCAGAGACATCGAGACCCGTCCCCTCCCTGACGTCACGCAGCGCCGTACCGGGAAGCGAATAGGCCATGTCCATCCCGCCGCCGGGCAGCACCCAGAGGTCGTTGTCGCGGCGGCGACGGAGCAGAATGCGTCGCGGCCAGACGGACGTGAGCCCGTCACACCTGCGCTACCTACGGCTGAGGCTGCCTTCACCGCGGTACGGGTGTTCAAGGAGGGAATGATGAGGCGGGAGGAGTCTGGGTGAGGTCGAGCTCAATGCACGCCGGCCAGTACGCCATTCAGCATGGCCATGAGCTTGGCCCCAGAAGGCTTTGCGGCCTCAATCGGGTTGTGACCAGCAGAAACAGTGGCGGAACGGCCTAGCGGGACCGTTCCGACACCCGCTGTTGCCCACGGTTCTCCGATCCGACAGTTCAGAGGCTCCTACTCGCCCGTTGCAGTGCGTTGGCGTTGCCACACAGGTGGGCACTCGACGTTCTGCCTGAGGGCGAAAAGTGACTGACATGTTCGGGACATTGCCGAGCGGTGACAGCGGGGCATCGATCAAAGATGAAGCGCGCACGATCAAACGGTGACACGGAATAAGCGATGAGAGATCTTTTTACGCCGGTAAACACATAAACGCATCACTTGAGGACAGCTGCATGAATTCGACTTGAAGTGCTGGAATCATGAGAGGGGAGGAGACATCAGCACGAAGGGATGCAGTGAAGCATGATCGATTTCCCGGCCCTGCCGCTTGGACCCAAATACATGATCATTACTCCAGTCATGGCCGAGATCTGGTTGAATCACTGCAATCCCACCCATAATCGCGTCCTCTCCGACACCGTGTACGAACGCTACGCGAAGGACATGGCCAATGGGGCATGGAGGACGACACACCAGGGCATCGCGTTCGATAAAAATGGAATGCTGCTCGACGGGCAGCACAGGCTGATGGGCATTAAGCTTTCGGGCGCTTCGGTGGAGATGCTTGTCATTCCTAATTGCGAAGCAGAGACCTTTGATGTACTCGACTCAGGACATCGCAGGCAAGCCGCCCAGCTCCTCAAGATTCCGCATAGAATTATCGTGGCCGCAGCGGCCAGGATTATCGGACAGATGTACAAGATGTGGGAGCCTGTCACTCTTTTCGATGGCTTCTATGATACAAAAGCCGCAACTTCAGACATCTTGAGGGCGGTTGCAGCATGGCCGGAGCTTACGACCATGGCCCCAATTGCCGCCGCGTCGTATCGAGCCTCCGGAATCAATCAGCCCACCCACCTGGCGGTACTGGCACAAGCAGCACGAACGAACCATGAAGGCAAGATCGAGGATTGGGCCAGCGGTCTTATTTCCGGCGCCAATATGGATGCCAAAGACCCTCGCCTCGTCCTCAGGAATCGATTCTTTCGGGATCGCGTGCTACTGGGAACGAGCGCAGGGCGTCGAGTATCCTACAATTTGATTGCCAAGTCATGGAACAGCTGGGCCCAGGGGAAGCTGCTTGGGACTCTGAAGTCCCTTGATGGCGAGGGCGTAATTCCCGTGATTGGGACTGAAAAGTTCAGGCCCTAAGGGCCCGAATAGGGATTGAATAAGAGTCGGTTGAGCGGCTTTGAGTGGGAGCGGCCATGGGGCGAGAGATTCGGGAGCCTGCAAGGTTCCGCGATTCGGGCGGCCTGTGGACCTGCCCGGCAATGGACCCGATGGGCCCCCGATCTTCGAGGCTCGCCCCAAGGTGGCTGCCTGAAGCCGTGGAGCTGGCTGCCCAGCCGCCAAGGGTTTCTCTCCGGATCTGGCGCGCTGCCTTGATCTCGTCACATGGGAGCCCTCGCGGCTGATGACGGCGGGCCACACGGCCTCCGTGACGATCTCTCCGAGCAGCGGGCGCGTGGCCTCCCACGCATCACACGGGGTGTGGCTCCCGCCATCCGCTGATGCGTGCGGAGGCAAGCATTCGGCGCAGTGAGGTGGGCGTCCACGGCTGGCCCGCCGGGTGACGGCATCACGCTCCTGCCGGTTCCGGCAGGAGCGGATACTCGAAAGGCTCTCGCTCGCCGGAACGGGCCGGGGCGCGGGCGGTTACACCGCGCCCCGGCCCGGGCCGACGCCGCCAGTAGGGTTGTCGCCGTGGGGAGCAGCGAGCGACAGGCACAGCGGACCGGACACGGCACGGCGGCGGAGTCGGGGGCGGCGGGGCAGGAGGCGCCGGCGGGGTCGGGGGTACCCGGACAGTGCTCCGGGGAGTGCGGAGCCGGTCACGGTCCGTCGTCGTCCGAGCGGGCGGCCGGGGGGACGGGTTCCGCACGGGGCTGGGCGTCGGCAGCCTGGCGTGTGCCGGTCTTCGTGACGGCGGCCGTCGTACCGCTGTATCTGGTGTGGGCGCTCTGGCTGGCCACCGGCGGCGGCGATCTCGCCGCGCAGTTCGCCTGGACCCGTTTCGCCCAGGACCACTCCGGGTCGGCGTACAACCTCTCCTGGTACGGGGGGATGCACACCGTCAACTACAGCGTGCTGGCTCCCCCGCTCATGGCGCTGTTCGGCGTGCGGACGGTCTCCGTCGCCGCCGGTCTGCTGGGGACCTGGGCGCTGGCCGCCCTCGTCGTCCGCAGCGGGGTGCGCGCGCCGCTGTGGCCCGCGCTGATGGGCGCGGTCGTCGTCTGGTGCAATCTCGCGTCCGGCCGGACGACCTTCGCACTCGGTCTCGCGATCGGGCTGCTCGCGCTGTTGTGCGTCCGCAGGCCCGTACCGGCGGCCGTCGGCGCGGCCCTGGCCACGCTGGCGAGCCCGGTCGCCGGGCTCTTCCTGGTGGTGGCGGGCGCCGCGTACCTCCTCGACCGGCGCCCGCGGGTCGCGGTGGCGCTGCTGCTGCCGCCCGCCCTGGTGGTGGGGGTGACGACGGTCCTCTTCCCGTTCTCCGGGGAGATGCCGATGCCGGCGGGGAAGCTGTGGCTGCCGCTGCTGGTCTCCGCCGCCGTGGTGCTGGCCGCCCCGCGCGCGTGGCCCCTGGTGCGCTACGGCGCCGGGATCTACGGCGTGGGTGTGGTGCTGACGTTCTTCATCCCGACACCGATCGGGACGAACGTGGAACGCCTCGCCGGGCTCGCGGGGCCCGTGGTGCTGCTGGCGGCGGTGCTGACCGTGTCCGCGGGGGTGCCGAGGTCCGCGTGGCCGAGCCGGTCCCGGGCCGGCCTGGCCCGGCTGCTGCTGGTCGCGGTCCTGGTGGTGAACGTCTCCTGGCTCGCCGACAAGACCGAGGACGACCTCGGTGTCTCCACCGCGGTCCCGGCGTGGGCGCAGCACACGGACGGCGTGGTGCGGGAGCTGGAGCGGCTCGGTGCCGAGCGGACCCGGGTGGAGGTGGTCCCGGCGCGCAACCACCGGGAGGCCACCGTCCTCGCCCCGCACATCAATCTGGCCCGCGGCTGGAACCGTCAGCTCGACAAGGAGCGGGGACGGCTCTTCTACGACGGCTCGCTGACCGAGGAGAGCTACCGGCAGTGGCTCGACCGCTGGGCGGTGGGGCTCGTGGTGCTGCCGCACGGCCGGATCGACGGTCCGGCCCTCGGCGAGGCGGAGATCGTCCGGAGTGAGCCCGCGTGGCTGGAGAAGGTCTGGTCCGACGAGGGCTGGACCATCTACCGGGTCGCGGACGCGGTGCCGCTGGTCTCCCCGCCCGCCGCGGTGGTCAGCGGTGACGCCGGGGAGCTGGTGGTGCGGATGCCTTCGGCGGGTTCGGTGACCGTGCGGGTGGCGTACTCGCCCTGGCTGCGGGCCGAGGGGGCCTGTCTGCGCGAGGAGGGCGAGTACACCCGGCTGACGGTGGAGCGCGCCGGGGACTACCGGCTGGAGTCCGGCTACCGGCTGCCCGGGACGGGCGACGGCTGCTGACCTCCCCCGGGGCGGACCTGACCAGCGCCCCCGGCGAACCCCGGCCGACCTGACGAGCGCTCCCGGCGCGTGCCCCCGGCGACCCGGCGGACCTCCCGAGGCCCGCCGGGGCCGGACTTCGGGCGCCCGCCGGGGCCGACTTGGGCGCGCGCCGGGGCCCGTCAGATCGTCGCGGCGTCTATCACAAAGCGATAGCGCACATCGCTCGCGAGCACCCGCGCGTACGCCTCGTTGATCTGCTCCGCCCGGATCACCTCGACGTCGGAGGTGATCCCGTGCTCGGCGCAGAAGTCCAGCATCTCCTGGGTCTCCGCTATCCCGCCGATG
The DNA here is from genome assembly GCF_005519465.1 of Streptomyces clavuligerus. NCBI lineage: Bacteria > Bacillati > Actinomycetota > Actinomycetes > Kitasatosporales > Streptomycetaceae > Streptomyces > Streptomyces clavuligerus. The sequence continues at coordinate 2,297,132 of NZ_CP027858.1, forward strand.
TTCGACCCCGCGAGGGAGCGGCGGCCCTCGATCAGATCGAAGAGTTCCAGTTCGACGGGGACCTCGGGCGCGCCCAGGTGCACCAGGGTCCCTTCGGTCCGCAGCAGCTTCAGATATCTGCCCAGCGGCAGCGGCGCCGAGACCGTCGAGATGATGAGGTCGAAGCTCCCCGCCAGCTTGTCGAACGTCTCCTCGTCGGCGGTGGCGTAGTAGTGGTCGGCGCCCAGCCGCAGCCCGTCGTCCTTCTTCTTCAGGGTCTGGCTCAACACGGTGACCTCGGCCCCCAGCGCGTGGGCGATCTTCACCCCCATGTGCCCGAGGCCGCCGAGACCGACGATGGCGATCTTCTTGCCCGGTCCCGCCTTCCAGTGGACGAGCGGGGAGTAGAGCGTGACTCCGGCGCAGAGCAGCGGCGCCGCGGCGGCCAGCGGAAGGTTCTCGGGTATCCGCAGGGTGAACGATTCGTCGACCACGATGTGGGTGGAGTAGCCGCCGTAGGTCAGCTCGCCGTACCGGTCGCGGTCGTTGTAGGTGCCGACGTGGCGGGGGCAGTACTGCTCCTGTCCCGCCCGGCATTCGTCGCACGCGCCGCAGGCCTCGACCATGACGCCGACGCCGACCCGGTCACCGGCGGCGAAGCGGGTGACGGCGGGGCCGGTCGCCACCACGACGCCCGCGATCTCATGGCCGGGGACCATCGGATAGGTGCCCGCGCCCCAGCCGTCCGTCACCTGGTGGATGTCGGAGTGGCAGATCCCCGCGTACTTGATCTCGATCAGTACATCGCGGTCGCGCAGCGGACGGCGGGGGATGGTGGTGCGTTCGAGCGGAGCCTTGGCGGCGGGCGCGGCATAGGCGCCGACCGTGCTGAAGTCGGTGATGGTCATGGCCCCACCCTGAACGATCAACGGCTCCCGGCACAGCCCCGTCAAGCGAAAACGCAGCACCGCGTCAAGAACGCAGCACCGCGTCGAGAACGCAGCACCGCGTCGAGAACGCAGCATCGCGTCAAGAACGCACCAGCACTTCCAGCGTCCGGCACGGCACCGGGGCGGCGTCTCCGCGAGGGAGGCACCGCCCCGGTACCGGGGAGCCGGTGGGGGAATCAGTGGGGGATCAGACGGCGGAGCCGGCCTTCCACTGGGCCCAGCCCATGTTCCAGCCGTTCAGGCCGTTGTCCGGGGCGATGGTCTTGTCCTGGGAGTTCTTGACGATCACCACATCGCCGAGCAGCGAGTTGTTGTAGAACCAGGCACCGGGCTTACCGGGGTTGCCGGCGCCCTGCGCATCCTCCAGGCCGACACAGCCGTGGCTGGTGTTGGCGCCGCCGAAGATGCCCCGGCCGCCCCAGTAGTTGCCGTGGATGAAGGTGCCGGAGGTGGAGAGCCGCATCGCGTGCGGGACGTCCTTGATGTCGTACTCGCCGCCGAAACCGACCGTGGCGCCGTTCATCCGGGTCTCCTTGTACTTCTCGGAGATCACCATCTGCCCGTTGTAGGTGGGCGTGGAGGGGGCGCCCGCGGAGATCGGGATGGTCCGGACGGTCTTGCCGTCCCGTTCGACCTTCATGGTCTTGGTGGCGACGTCGACGGTCGAGACCTGGTTGCGGCCGACCTTGAAGTTCACCGTCTTCTGCTGCACCCCGACGACGCCGGGGGAGCCCTCGACCCCGTCCAGGCCCAGCTTCAGGGTGACGGTGGTGTTCGGCTTCCAGTAGTTCTCCGGGCGGAAGTCCAGGCGCTGGTTGTTGAACCAGTGCCCGACGATCTCCTGACCGCCGGTGGAGGAGACGGTGATCGCGGACTGTACGGCCTTGCGGTCCGCGATCGGCTTGTTGAAGTTGATCGAGACCGGCATCCCCACACCGACCGTGGTGTCGGCCTCCGGGGTGAAGTTGCCGATGAAGCTGTTGGACGGGGAGACCGTGGTGAAGGAGCTGTTCTCGTGGGCCGTCAGCCCGGCGTCGTCCTTCGCCTTCGCGGAGAGCTGGTAGGAGGTGGAACGCTCCAACTGCTCGTCGGGCTGCCAGCTCTTGGCGTCGGCGGCCAGGGTTCCCTTGACCGGGGCGCCGCTCTCCGTGGTGAGCGCGACCTCGATGAGCCTCCCCTCGCTGACGGTCACCTTGCCCGCGTTGTTGATGCTCGCGTTCGTGGCGCCGTTCTTCGGCGCTATGGCTATTCGCGCCTTCGAGACCTTCTTGGCGGCGGCCTTGTCGACCTGTGCCTGGGACTGCGGCGAGGAGTCCTTGGCCTGATCGTCGCCGCCCCCGCAGGCCGACAGCACCAGCACTCCGCTGAGCACCGCTGCCGCGGCGGCCACACCCCGGCGCCGCTTGCTGTCCGTCATCACACGCTTCTCCATCGTCGCCGATTCCCCTGGACCGAACTACCTACTTGAACACCCATATCGGGCCACGCGGTTTCATTTCCCCGGGCGATGTGGGGAACGCCACTCTCGCCTTCCCTGTCTCCGGGCAACCATCCGGGTCCACCATCTTCCCTGGCACCGCCGCGCAGTCCTACGCCGGGACGGCTATCCCCGGATTTTCCCTGCCGCGCACCTCTCACTACCATCTGCGCATCCGGTCAACTCCAGGACGCCTCAAGGGAGATCGTGTCCGTTTCCGTCGCGCGTCGACCTCTACTCACCGCAACCGCCGCGGGAACCCTGCTGTGCGCGCTGTGGTTCGTTCCGTCAGCGAACGCCTCCGCCGAGCAGGGCGCCGTCCCGGAGAGACAGCGGCAGATCACCACCGTCGGCGGCGACCGCACCGCCGCCGACGACGGCACGGACGGCACCGCCGCCACGGGCGGGACGAACGGGATGAAAAGGGCGGACGGGACGGACGGCGCGCGGGGCACCGGGGACATCGACCGGGCGGGCCTCGTCCGCGGGTCCGACGGTGTGACGACCGCTCAGCGGCTGCGGCTCGCGGAGACCGGCAGCTTCGACACCACCCCGTATCTCGTCGGTGGCACCGCCTTCCTCGGGGTCGGCATCGGCTTTGTGACGTACGCGGTGCGGCGGCGCGACTCCTCGCCGATGTGACGGCCGCGGGGGCGGTGCGCCGGGCCGCCGGGAAAGCGGCCGGGGGCCGGTCCGGGCAGGGACCGGCCCCCGGCCGTACGGGGTACCGCCGGGGACGCGGCGGGGCTCAGGCGAGCGGGCCCGTGACGCGCTCCACGGCCGCCACGAGCCGCCCGTCCCGGACGAACACCTCGGCCGCCTCCAGCTCCGGGGCGAGGAAACGATCCGGCCCGGGGCCCTCGACACCGGCGGCGCGCAGCGCGTCGACGGCCGCCCGGGAGGCGGGCGCGGGGGTCAGCCCCCGGCGCAGCTCGACGCCGCGCGTCGCCGCGTACAGCTCGATGGCGAGCACCCGGCCGAGGGCGTCGACGGCGGTCCGCAGCTTGCGCGCGGCGGACCAGCCCATCGAGACATGGTCCTCCTGCATCGCGGAGGACGGGATCGAGTCGGCGGACGCGGGCACGGCGAGCCGTTTCATCTCGCTGACCAGGGCGGCCTGGGTGTACTGGGCGATCATCAGCCCCGAGTCCACGCCCGGGTTCTCGGCGAGGAAGGGCGGGAGGCCGTGGCTGCGGTTCTTGTCGAGAAGCCGGTCGGTGCGGCGTTCCGCGATGGAGGCCAGGTCGGCGGCGGCGATCGCGAGGAAGTCGAGGGCGTAGGCGACGGGCGCGCCGTGGAAGTTGCCGTTGGACTCCACCCGGCCGTCGTGCAGGACCACGGGGTTGTCGACGGCGGCGGCCAGCTCGCGGTCGGCGACCAGCCGGGCGTGGGCGACGGTGTCCCGGCCCGCGCCCGCCACCTGCGGGGCGCAGCGCACGGAGTACGCGTCCTGCACCCGGGGCGCCTCGTCCTGCTGGAAGTGGCCGGTGAGTCCGGAGCCCTTGAGCACGGCGCTCATATTGGCGGCGGCGGCGGCCTGTCCAGGGTGGGGACGGACGGCGTGCAGTTCGGGCGCCAGGACCCGGTCGGTGCCGAGCAGGGCTTCGAGGCTGAGCGCGGCGGTGATGTCGGCGGAGGTGTAGAGGAGCTGGAGGTCGGCGAGGGCCAGGACCAGCATGCCGAGCATGCCGTCGGTGCCGTTGAGGAGGGCGAGGCCCTCCTTCTCCCGCAGTTCCACGGGGGTGATGCCGTGTTCGGCGAGGAGTTCGGCGGCGGGGCGGAGCCTGCCGTCGGGGCCCTCGGCCTCGCCCTCGCCCATCAGCGCCAGCGCGCAGTGGGAGAGGGGGGCGAGGTCTCCGGAGCAGCCGAGGGAGCCGTACTCGTGGACGACGGGGGTGATTCCGGCGTTCAGCAGGGCGGCCATGGAGTCGGCGACCTCGGGGCGTACGCCGGTATGCCCGGAGCAGACCGTTTTCAGCCGCAGGAACATCAGCGCCCGGACCACCTCGCGTTCGACGTGCGGCCCTATGCCCGCGGCGTGCGAACGGACGATGTTGCGCTGGAGCCTGGCGCGCATCTCGGGGCCGATGTGGCGGCTGGCGAGGGCGCCGAAGCCGGTGGAGACGCCGTAGACGGGCTCGGGGGTGGCGGCGAGCGTGTCGACGATGGAACGGGCGGCGGCGAGGGCGGTGCGGGCCTCGGCCGAGATCTCGACCCGGGCGCCTTCGCGTGCCACGGCAACGACGTCATCGGCGGTGGTACCGGACGTCCCCACCACGACGGTATGCATATCCATATTCAGCAGCGTACGGATTGAATTGCTGCATGTCACCAGGGGAAAACGGGGGTGATCCCGGCCCTTGGGACCGGCTCCGGCGGCACTTCGGCACCGCTCCGGCACCGCGTCGGCACCGGGGCGGGACCGCACGGCGGTGCACAGGCGACGCGCAGGCAATGCGCGCGGCGGCGCTCGCCCGGGACGCGGACGGGCACGGACGGACGCGGACGGGCACGGGACCGGGGCACGGGGCCGGGGCACCCGGCAGCGCACGCGCACCCGCGCCGGCACCGGCACCGGCACCGGCACCGCGGACCCGGGGACGGCCCGGACGGAGCCGTCCACCACTCCGGCCCGGCTCCGGAAGCCCCTCGCACCCGAGGGTCACGGCCCCGGCGGCCACACGGGCGCGGCACGGGCGGGACGCACGGCGGTGCGCGGGGCGGGACGAGCGGAGTACAGGGCGGCGCGGCCCGGGACACGGACGGGCACGGGCCGGGCACGAGGCGGGGGCACCTGGCAGCGCACGCGGACCCGGGGACCCGGGGACGGCTCGGGCGCAGCCGTCCACCACCCCTCCCCGAGGTGGAAAACCCTCGCACCCGAGGAACACGACACCCGGCGGCACGACGTACACGACGTCACGACGTCACCAGCGGACGCCGGCACCGGACTACGGTTCGCTCCAGGGCTCATCCGGGATGTCCAGAACATCCGGAACGTCATCGCCGTGCCGGCCGTCGGCGCCGTGCGGGTCACGGGGATCGCGGGCATCGCGCGGGCCGTCCGGCGGCGAGCCGCGGAAGGCGCGGCGCTCGCGCTCCGGGTGGGGCGGCGGGGTGTCCGCCAGCCGGAGCACCGCGCCGTCCCGCCCCGCGACGACCGGGTCGGGCGAGCGGGCGGCCTTCGCCCGGTACTGCGCGGCGTCCGCCAGCCGGAACAGCCGGCGGGCGGTACGGATCGGGCCGATCGGGTCGCCCGTGGAGGCGACGCCGCACGCCACCCCCTCCCCCAGCTCCAACGCGGCGGCCCGGACACAGAGTTCCGCCGCGACCCGGACCACCTCGTCGGCGGAGGGGCCGACGGAGAGCAGACAGAACTCGTCACCGCCGAGCCGGGCGGCGAGCGCGCCGGGCAGCATCGCCCCGCAGAACGAGAGCACCGAGCCGAACCGTTCCAGCAGACGGTCGCCGACGGCGTGCCCCTGGGTGTCGTTCACCTGCTTGAGGCCGTTGAGGTCGCAGACGACCAGACTGACGACGGAGCCGTCCGCGCGATGGCGTTCCAGGGCCTCGTCGAGCCGAGTGTCGACGGCCCGGCGGTTGCCGAGGCCGGTCAGCGGGTCGGTGAAGGCGAGCCTCCGGACCTCCTCCAGGCGCTCGCTCTGGGCGATCCCGGAGGCGATGACCGAGGCGAGCACGGTGGCGAAATCCGTGTCCTCCCGGTCGAAGACGGGCGCGCCGAGGGGCCGGGCGACATACAGCTCGCCCCAGGCCCGCCCGTGCAGCACGATCGGCGCGACCACACAGCAGCCGCGCTCCCTGCGGCGCAGCGCGGCGGCCCGTCCGTCCGGCGGCGCGGAGGGGTGCCGGTACCCCTGCGACGGATTCTCGACGACGACGGGTCTCCCGACCCCGGCCGCCCCGGCTCCCCAGGAACCGCCCGTTCCGGGGTCGTCCGGCTCCGGAGCGGCGGTCTCGACCCAGGCGTCCGGTTCGCCGCCGCCCGCCCAGCGTTCGTGGAGGAATTCGGTGATCTCGGGGAAGCGGTTGACCGGGTAGGTCTCCGCTTCGGGGAACTCCTCCTCGTCCGGGGTCCGTTCACCCGCGTTGACCAGGACCTTGAGCCTGCCCCGCGCCCGCTCCCACACCGAGAGCGCGGCGAAGGAACCCCCCAGCGCGGAGCACGCGCCCAGCGCCGCGGCCCGCCAGAACTCCCGCGGGGTCTGCGCCGCCGCCATCGCCTGCGCCAGTGCCACAACGGCTCGCAGCCGCCGATCCTCAGCCATCAAACCAGCTTAGGGAGGATTGGCGTGTTTTGATCGGTGAAGCCGGTGCGGATTCCATCGTTCCGGCCGTTCCGCCGGACCACGCCCGCCCCGGGCCAGGCACGGGCCCAGGCAGGAGCCCAGGCGCGGACACAGCCACGGCCGGGGACACGGCCCCGGCCACCGCCGGGGCAGCGACCGGGAGCCGGGGCCGGGGGGCGTCACTCCCCGGGCCACACCGGCTTCCGCTTCTCGTTGAAGGCGGCCACGCCCTCCGCGCGGTCGCCGGAGAACGCGACCGAGCGCCAGGCCGCGTCCTCGACCTCAAGACCGGAGCGCAGATCGAGCCCCTGCCCCAGCCGCAGGGCCCGCTTCGCGGCGCGCAGCCCCACCGGCGAGTTCGCGGCCATCCGGGCGGCGAGCGCCAGCGCCTCCGTGCGGGCGTCGTCGCCGAGTTGGTCGACGAGGCCCAGCTCCCGGGCCTCCTTCGCCGCCACCCTGCGGGCCGTGTAGACCAGCTCGGCCGCCCGCGCCGCACCGACCCGGCGGGGCAGGAGCTGCGTCCCGCCGCCGCCGGGGACCACGCCGACGGACACCTCCGGCAGCCCCACCACCGTGGTGGCGTCGGCCACGATCACATCGCAGGAGAGCGCCAGCTCGAAGCCGCCGCCGAGGGCGAAGCCGTGCACCGCCGCGAGCGCGGGCATCGGCAGCTCCAGCACCCCCGTGTACGCGGCCCTGGCCAGCGGCCGCTGCCGCCGCAGCTCCTCGTCCGAGAAGCCGTTGCGCTCCTTGAGGTCCGCTCCGACGCAGAACGCGCGGTCGTTGGACGAGGTGAGAACGGTGACCCGGACGGCGCTCTCCCCGGCGAGCGCGGCACAGGCGGCGGTGATCGACCGGGCCATCCCGGTGGAGACCGCGTTCAGCGCCTCGGGCCGATCGAGGACCAACTCGGCGACATGGCCATGGGTACGGACCAGGACGTGCTCGCCGAACCGCTGCTCGGACACGGACATGGGGCACCCTCCCGGTTAACGACGGTTCACCATCCTGACCCGGATCATAGGCCCACCCTCCGGCGGCCGGTCCAGCCCCGTACCGGCCCCGCGGGGCCCACCGGTCGGGGGCCGGACGGAAACGGCCGCGCGGAAACGGACTGATCCGTGGCGGCTCGGACAGGCCGTCAGCGGCGGCGCGCGAGCAGCCAGGGCTCGACGACCCCGAGCCCCCGGACGGGCCGCTGCCACATCGGCTGGAGCGAGAAGCGGTACCCGGGCGGCGCCTCGCCCTCCTTCTCCGCCGCCGCGGCCTCCTCGGCCGCCTGCGCCTCCGACTTCGGCGCGTCGCCGGTCCGGATCAGCTCCTCGGCGAAGGCGCCGTCCACCAGCACCGCGTCCTTGGGCGCTATCGAGGTGAGCCGGCTGGCCAGATTCACGGTGGTCCCGAAAACATCGCCCATCCGGGTGGTGACCGTCCCGAAGGCGATGCCCACCCGCAGCGCGGGCATGGTCTCGTCCTGTGTCATCGCGTCGATCAGCCGGAGCGCGATCTCGGACGCCGTCCCGGCGTCGTCCGCCGCGTACAGCACCTCGTCGCCCAGGGTCTTGATCAGCCGTCCGCCGTACCCGGCCACCAGGTCGGCGGCCGTGGTCTCGAAGGACTCGACCAGCTCGCCCAGCTCCTCCTCCTCCAGGCGGCGGGTGAGCCGGGTGAAGCCGACCAGGTCGGCGAAGCCGACGGCGAGCCTGCGGTCGACCATCTCCTCGTCGTCGGCGGCCTGGACCACCCGGCCGGTCGCCGCCGCGAGCTGGCGGCGCCAGACATAGCGGAGGAACTCCTCCAGCTCGGGCAGGAGCAGCTCGATCAGCGGATAGGTGACCTCGGTCCGGGTCATTCCCGGCTCGGGCGGCTCGGTCAGCCCCTCCAGGAAGGAGTCGATCTGCCACTCCGCGAGCCGGGCGGTGGTCTGGCCGGTGGAGCGCGCCACCTGGATCGCCATCGGCTCGCTGAGCAGCCCCGCCTCGACCAGGCCCGCCAGCCGCCGCAGCGCCAGGACGTCGGCCTCGGTGAGCGCCTTGGCCTGGCCGATGTCGGCGAAGCCCATGGCCCGCCAGAAGCGGGACGCCAGCTCCATCGAGACACCGGCGGTCCGGGCGGCCTGGAAGGGGGTGTAGCGGCGGTCCGCGCCGAGGATGAGCTGTTCCAGCCGGATGGCGAGGGGGTCGTCGGTCGGCTCGGCCGTGTGGTCGACGGCGTGGTGGGGCATCGGATGCGCGGACCGGGCGGACCCTCCTGGCGCACCCGCGCCGGACGTGGACGGTTCGCCGGTCACCAGCCGCCTCCTGCCCGTTCCCTGCCCACTGTCCTGCCGTTTCTCGTTCTGTCGCCCGACCGCCTCAACGATACGGCAGGTGTGCCCTAGCTCACGTCCGGGCGCCTGCCGAGGTTCATCGGGTGGCCGACGGAGGGGGCGTCCCCGGGCCCCGGGTACGGGGCGGAGCGGTCCGGCGCCCCTGCCCCGTACCCGCCCGTCCCACCCTGCCGGACGCTCACCCGGCGGGGCGCAGATGGACGATGTCCCCCGCGCCGACCGCCTCGCGGGTCCCGTCCTCCATGGCCAGAACCAGCCGTCCGGCACCGTCCAGGGCCACCGCCTCACCGGTCAGCGAGCGGTCCCCGGGCAGTTCGGCCCGGACGGTGCGGCCGAGGGTCGCGCACCCGGCCGCGTACGCCTCCTGGACCCGGGAGGCCAGGGGGTCGCCACCGGCCCCGCGCCACTGGCCGTACCAGTGCTCCAGGGCCCGCAGCACGGCCCTGAGCAGGGGATCGCGGTCGGTGGACACGGCACCGGCCAGGGCGAGCGAGCCCGCCGCCGGGACGGGCAGCTCCTCGGCCCGCAGCGAGACATTGACGCCGATGCCGACGACCACGGTGTCCTCGCCCGCCCGCTCGGCGAGGACGCCGCCGGCCTTGCGTTCCTCCCCGTCCACGGTCACCAGCAGGTCATTGGGCCATTTGAGGGACGTGTCCACTCCGGCGGCCCGGCTCAGCCCGGTCGCCACCGCGACCCCGGCGAGCAGCGGCAGCCAGCCCCAGCGCTCGACGGGCACCTCGGGGCCCGGTCGCAGCGCCACCGAGAAGAAGAGCCCCGAGCGGGGCGAGGCGGTCCAGACCCGGTCCAGCCTGCCCCGTCCGGCGGTCTGTTCCTCGGCGACCAGGACCGCCCCCTCCACCGCGGGCGGGGAGCCCGTCACCGCGGCGGCCAGGTCGGAGTTGGTGGAGCCGGTGGCGGGGACCACGTCCACGGAGGTCCACAGACCGCCGGGGCGGAGCAGGGCACGGCGCAGCGCGGTGGCGTTCAGCGGTGGCCGGTCCAGGTCGGACCAGCGGTTCCCGGGCGCATCGGATGGCGTCATGCAAGCCAGGTTAGGTGTGGTGAACACCGCACTGCCGAACGGTATCCGCGCCGATACGCTACGGGTCGGTAGCAAGGGTTTCGGGGCCGGTCCGGACATATTCCGTGCGTCCCGCCCCGGCTGCCGTACGACAGCCGGCGCAGCACCGGCGGACGCAGGACCGGAACAGAGCACCGCGAGCAGCCGCACCACCGCAGACATCACGACAGCAGCCGCACCACCGCAGACATCAGGCCACCCGACCGACCGACAGCAGACGCCGCGACAGCCGACGTCACCACAGCAGACGCATCGGCAGCCGACGTCACCCCAGCAGACCGACCGACAGCAGACACACAGCAGACACACCGACCGCAGAGCACCCAGCCCGCCCAGACGCCCGCAGCACAGCCGCACCGCAGCTCAGCCGCACCGCGACTCAGCCGCCGTCGGCGCTGACCAGCCAGGGGAGCCGCATCCCGATGTCCCAGCCGGAACAGGTCCAGGGAGGGAACGCGAAGAGCGCCGAGTCCGCCACGCCCTTCGCCCCCGCCCATCGGCCGACCGATATCCACACCACCGCCGGGAAGATCGCCGATCTCCGGCGCCGCGTCGACGAGGCCGCGCACGCGGGCTCCGCGCGCGCGGTGGAGAAGCAGCGCGCCAAGGGCAAACTGACCGCGCGCGAACGGATCGATCTGCTGCTGGACGAGGAGTCGTTCGTCGAGTTCGACGAGCTGGCCCGGCACCGTTCCACCGGCTTCGGCCTGGAACGGACCCGTCCGTACGGGGACGGCGTGGTCACCGGCTACGGCACGGTCGACGGCCGCCCGGTCGCCGTCTTCTCCCAGGACTTCACGGTCTTCGGCGGCGCGCTCGGCGAGGTCTTCGGCCAGAAGATCATCAAGGTGATGGACTTCGCGCTGAAGACGGGCTGTCCGGTGATCGGGATCAACGACTCCGGCGGGGCCCGGATCCAGGAGGGGGTGAGCGCCCTCGGGATGTACGGCGAGATCTTCCGGCGCAACACCCACGCCTCCGGGGTGATCCCGCAGATCTCGCTGGTCGTGGGGCCGTGCGCGGGCGGCGCCGTCTACTCCCCCGCCATCACCGACTTCACCGTGATGGTGGACCGGACCTCGCACATGTTCATCACGGGCCCGGATGTGATCAAGACGGTCACCGGCGAGGACGTGGGCTTCGAGGCGCTGGGCGGGGCCCGTACCCACAACACCGCCTCGGGCGTGGCCCACCATCTGGCGGCGGACGAGAAGGACGCCGTCGAGTATGTGAAGTCGCTGCTCTCCTATCTCCCGTCCAACAACCTCTCCGAGCCGCCCGCCTTCCCGGAGGAGGCCGATCTGCGGCACTCCCCCGAGGATCTGGAGCTGGACGGGCTGATCCCGGACAGCGCGAACCAGCCCTACGACATGCACACCGTGATCGAACATGTGCTGGACGAGGGCGAGTTCCTGGAGACGCAGACGCTGTTCGCGCCGAACATCCTCACCGGCTTCGGCCGGGTGGAGGGCTTCCCGGTCGGGGTGGTGGCCAATCAGCCGCTCCAGTTCGCGGGCTGTCTGGACATCAACGCCTCGGAGAAGGCGGCCCGCTTCGTCCGCACCTGCGACGCGTTCAACATCCCGGTGCTGACCTTCGTCGACGTGCCCGGCTTCCTCCCCGGCGTCGACCAGGAGTACGGGGGGATCATCCGCCGGGGCGCCAAGCTGATCTACGCCTACGCGGAGGCGACGGTTCCGCTGATCACGGTCATCACCCGCAAGGCGTTCGGCGGCGCGTACGACGTGATGGGCTCGAAGCATCTGGGCGCGGATCTCAACCTCGCCTGGCCGACCGCCCAGATCGCCGTCATGGGCGCCCAGGGCGCGGTCAACATCCTGCACCGGCGCACCATCGCCGAGGCCGGGACGGCCGAGGAGCAGGAGGCCCGGCGCGCGGAGCTGATCCAGGAGTACGAGGACGCACTGCTCAATCCGTACACAGCGGCTGAACGCGGCTATATCGATGCGGTGATCGCGCCGTCCGACACCCGGGGGCAGATCGTCCGGGGACTGCGGCAGCTACGGACCAAACGGGAGAGCCTGCCGCCCAGGAAACACGGCAACATCCCGCTGTGAGCCGGGCGACGGGCCCGGCCCCCACCGAGCGGAGGGACGACACGATGATCAGGGTGGTACGCGGCAACCCCACGCCGGAGGAGCTGGCCGCCGCGCTCGCGGTGGTGCGCGCCCGGGCGGCGGCGACGGCGGAGGCCGGGGACGGCCCGGCGGGGCCGCCGGAACAGTGGTCGGACCCGGCGCGGATCGCCCGCAGCCACCGCCCGCGGCCGGGCCCGCGGGCGTGGGCCCGCACCTACTGGCCGGTCTAGGCGGACCCGGAACGGCCCGGGGCGGGACGGGCGCACCACGGCCGCGCCCCGCCCGGCACCACGGCCGGGCCTCTCGCGGTACCGGGGCCGGGCCCGGGGCTCTCCTCGTGCTGGCGGGCGCCCGGCCGGGCCGGTTATCACGCGATGGCTTGCGCCCGGCGGCACCCTGTGTCCAAGGTCCCGGGCGGCTTGAGTACCCGTACTCAGGCGCGCCCCCGCCACCCGGCGCCACCATCGGAAACATGCTGTGGTCCGACCCGGAGGACGAACCTCCCGAGGAGATGCGTGAGACGCAGGCCATGATGCGTCGCGCGGGCCTGTTGCTTGCACTGGCCATGGTGCTGGGGATGTTCGTCGTCGGTCTGCGCTGAGCGCGGCCTACCATGGCGGGCATGACCGCCCGAACCCCCCGCCTGGTACTCGCATCCGCATCGCCCGCCCGTCTCCGTCTGCTGCGGAACGCGGGCTTCGCGCCCGAGGTCGTCGTCAGCGGTGTCGACGAGGACGCCCTGACCGCGCCGACCCCCGCCGAGCTGGCCCTGGTGCTCGCCGAGGCGAAGGCGGCGGTCGTCGCCGCCCGTCCCGAGCTGGCCGGAGCACTGGTCATCGGCTGTGACTCGGTACTGGAGCTGGACGGGGAAGCCCTCGGCAAGCCCAAGGACGCCGAGGAGGCGACGGCCCGCTGGAAGGCGATGCGCGGCCGCACCGGAGTGCTCCAGACCGGCCACTGTGTGACCGACACCGCCACCGGACGGATCGCGTCCGCCACCGCGTCCACGACGGTCCGCTTCGGGGAGCCGACGGACGCGGAGGTCGCCGCGTATGTCGCCACCGGGGAGCCGCTCCAGCTCGCGGGCGCGTTCTCCCTGGAGGGGAAGTCGGCCCCGTTCATCGACCGGATCGAGGGCGACCACGGCAATGTCATCGGCCTCTCGCTGCCGCTGCTGCGGAGGCTGCTGGCCGAGCACGGCCGCTCGGTGACCGAGTTCTGGGCCTGATCACCGGCCCGGCGCGGAGCGCGGCCGACCCCTCACCACCGGTGCACACGGGCGGGACTCCACCGGTGCGCGGGGGCGGGACCGGGCCCGGCCGAGAGGCACAACCGCGCCGTACCGCGCCCTCGAACGCGCCGGAGCGTGGGGGAAACGCCCATGGTCCATTCGTAGACACCCCACAAAGAAACACGTCGGGCCGCTGGGCTCCCTAACAGAGACCCGCACCGCGCAAGAGGGCTACGCTGCCAGAAGGAAGCCCGTCGCGCCGTGGTGCGACAAGGGATTTCGCGACTTGCGCGAGCCTCGAATCACGCTCCGTGTGGGCAAGCTCACCAATGGGGACGGGTCGAAAGGCCGTGTCGGTAGTCCCTAAACTCAGCTTGTTTCAAGGAGGGAGCCATCGTGCGCAAGGTGCTCATCGCCAACCGTGGCGAAATCGCTGTCCGCGTTGCCCGTGCCTGCCGGGATGCCGGAATCGCGAGCGTAGCCGTCTACGCCGACCCGGACCGGGACGCCCTGCACGTCCGCGCGGCAGACGAGGCGTTCGCCCTGGGCGGTGACACTCCGGCCGCCAGCTATCTGGACATGGGCAAGGTGCTCCAGGCCGCCCGGGACTCCGGAGCGGACGCCATCCACCCCGGCTACGGATTTCTCTCCGAGAACGCCGAGTTCGCCCAGGCCGTCCTGGACGCCGGGCTGATCTGGATCGGCCCCCCGCCCTCCGCGATCCGCGACCTCGGCGACAAGGTCGCCGCCCGCCATATCGCCCAGCGCGCGGGAGCCCCCCTGGTCGCCGGGACCCCCGACCCCGTCTCCGGGGCCGACGAGGTCGTCGCCTTCGCCCGGGAGAACGGACTCCCCATCGCGATCAAGGCCGCCTTCGGCGGCGGCGGACGCGGCCTCAAGGTCGCCCGCACCCTCGAAGAGGTCCCCGAGCTGTACGACTCCGCCGTCCGCGAGGCCGTCGCCGCCTTCGGCCGCGGCGAGTGCTTCGTCGAGCGCTACCTCGACAAGCCCCGCCATGTCGAGACCCAGTGCCTGGCCGACCAGCACGGCAACGTGGTCGTCGTCTCCACCCGCGACTGCTCGCTCCAGCGCCGCCACCAGAAGCTCGTCGAGGAGGCCCCCGCGCCCTTCCTGACGGACGCGCAGAACGCCGAGCTGTACCGCGCCTCCAAGGCCATCCTCAAGGAGGCCGGCTACGTCGGCGCGGGCACCGTCGAGTTCCTCGTCGGCCTCGACGGCACCATCTCCTTCCTGGAGGTCAACACCCGCCTCCAGGTCGAGCACCCCGTCACCGAGGAGGTCACCGGCCTCGACCTCGTCCGCGAGATGTTCCGCATCGCCGTCGGCGAGGAACTCGGCTACGACGACCCGCCGGTGCGCGGCCACTCCTTCGAGTTCCGCATCAACGGCGAGGACCCGGGCCGCGGCTTCCTGCCCGCCCCCGGCACCGTGACCGTCTTCAACCCGCCCACCGGCCCCGGCGTCCGCCTCGACGCCGGTGTCGAGTCCGGCAGCGTCATCGGCCCCGCCTGGGACTCCCTCCTCGCCAAGCTGGTCATCACCGGCGCCACCCGGGAACAGGCCCTCCAGCGCGCCGCCCGCGCCCTGGCCGAATTCCAGGTCGAGGGCATGGCCACCGCCATCCCCTTCCACCGCGCCGTCGTCACCGACCCGGCCTTCACCAGCGACCCCTTCCGGGTCCACACCCGCTGGATCGAGACCGAGTTCGTCAACGAGATCCCCGCCTTCACGGTGCCCTCCGCGCCGGAGGCCGAGGACGAGCCCGGCCGGGAGACCGTCGTCGTCGAGGTCGGCGGCAAGCGCCTGGAGGTCTCGCTGCCCTCCTCGCTGGGCATGACCCTGGCCCGCACCGGCCTCGCCGCGGGCGCCCGTCCCAAGCGCCGCGCCGCGAAGAAGTCCTCCGCCGCCGCCTCCGGCGACACCCTCGCCTCCCCCATGCAGGGCACCATCGTCAAGGTCGCCGTGGAGGAGGGGCAGGAGGTCCAGGAGGGCGACCTCATCGTGGTCCTGGAGGCCATGAAGATGGAACAGCCCCTCAACGCCCACCGCGCGGGCACCGTCAAGGGCCTCAGCGCCGAGGTCGGCGCCGCCGTCTCCTCCGGCGCCCCCATCTGCGAGATCAAGGACTGAGCCGCGGGAACGGATCGCCGTTCCCGCGCCCGACGGCCCGTGCCGCCCGGATCACCCCGGGCGGCACGGGCCGTCGCCGTGTCCGCGCCCCCTCCGTCGCACCGCCGCGCGCGGCGTCCTCGTACGGCCGCCGCACCGCCCTGACGCGGCGGCCGTACCACCCGCGGAGGCCGCTCGTACAGCCGCCGTACCGCAGCCGTCGGCGCCGCTGTTTCCCCCGTCCGTCAAGGAGTTCGGCTTCCCCGGGAGCCGGGGCCCCCTCGGTGGCATCCTGGCCTCCTGGCCGGGAGGCCCGGAGAGACCCCAGAGAGGACCGCGGGATGGCGACACCGACGGCAGGCACGGCCCGCCCCATGCGGGCGGACGCCCGACGCAACTACGAGCGGCTGCTCACCGAGGCCCGTGCCGTCTTCGCCGAGCGGGGCACGGACGCCTCGCTGGAGGAGATCGCCCGCCGCTCGGGCGTCGGCATCGGCACGCTCTACCGCCACTTCCCCAACCGTCAGGCGATCATGAACGCGGTCTTCCGGGAGGCGGCCGAGGCCCTGCTCGACCACTCCCGCGAGCTGGCGTACGCGGAGCGCCCGCGTACAGCGCTGATGGAGTGGCTGCGCGCCCTCATCACCCATGCGAGTGAGTACCGGGGGCTGTCCCGGGCGCTGATGTCCGCCTCGCAGGACGCGAGTTCGGCGCTCTCGCCGTGCTGTGTACCGCTGCACCAGGCGGGGGAGCGGCTGCTCGACCGGGCGCGGGAGGCGGGGGCGGTGCGCGATGACGTGTCCATCGGCGATCTGATGCAGCTCACCAACGCCGTCGCGCTGGCCGCCGAGCAGTCGCCGGACGATCCCGCGCTCCCCGACCGCCTCCTGAATCTCACCGTGCGGGGCCTGGCGCCCGGCCCCGGACCCGCCGAGGCCGTCTGACGCCTCCGGCCCGGAGCCCCGCAGGGCAGGACCGAAACAGACCGAACCAGACCTGAGTGGCCCGGGTCGGACCGGTTCGGTTCGGTTCAGCGGCGGCGGAGGTCCGCCATCCGGGCCACCCGTTCCATGGAGCCGCCGGGACCCGGGGCCGTCCCCGGCTCCAGACCGCCCGCCGGGCCCAGCCGCGCCGGTCCGGGCCCGGCCCCGCCCCGGGTCCTGCGCTGCCCCGGCAGCGGCATCTCACGGCGCTGCGGCCGGACCTTCTCCGACTCGGCGGAGGAGGCCGGAGCCTGGGCGGCGGCCGACGGGGACACCGGGACCCCCGCCACCGTGATCTGCACCCCCTGGTCCGCCAGGGCCTGCAACTCGGTCGACGCCCGCTCGTCATGGGCCGGTGGCTCGTCCGTCACCAGCCGGGTGATCACATCCGTGGGCACGGTCTGGAACATCGTGTCGGCGCCGAGCTTGGTGTGGTCGGCGAGCACCACCACTTCCGCCGCCGCCTGCACCAGCGCCCGATCGACGCTGGCGGAGAGCATGTTGGAGGTGGAGAGGCCCCGTTCGGCGGTCAGCCCGCTGCCGGAGAGGAAGGCGCGGGAGACCCTGAGCCCCTGGAGGGACTGCTCCGCCCCGCTGCCCACCAGCGCGTAGTTGGAGCCGCGCAGCGTCCCCCCGGTCATGACGACCTCGACCCGGTTGGCGTGGGCGAGGGCCTGTGCGACCAGCAGGGAGTTGGTGACGACGGTGAGACCGGGCACCCGGGCGAGCCGGCGGGCCAGCTCCTGGGTGGTGGTTCCCGCGCCGACGACGATCGCCTCGCCCTCGTCGACGAGGCCCGCGGCGAGATCGGCGATCGCCGTCTTCTCCGCGGTGGCGGACAGGGACTTCTGCGGAAAGCCGGACTCGCGGGTGAACCCGCCCGGCAATACCGCACCGCCGTGCCGGCGGTCGAGGAGTCCTTCGGCCTCCAGCGCCCGCACATCACGTCGTACGGTCACTTCGGAGGTCTGGACGACGCGGGCGAGCTCACGGAGGGACACGGCTCCGTTGGCCCGCACCATTTCAAGGATCAATTGGCGACGTTCTGCAGCGAACACGAAACTGACAGTAACCTGAGCGGCCGATAGTTTTCAGCAGTATGCGCCGAATAATAAGTAGTGCGCTCGCCGGGGACCGGCAAGTGGTATGAGCGAGCACACCCAGGGGATTCCGAACGGTCACGGCCCGGCCGAACGGCCGGGCCGCACCCGGGCGGGGCGCCGCTCCCGTCAGCCCTCGTCGGCGGCCTTCCGGGTCTGCAACTGCCGTGCGACCTCGGCAATCGACCCCGACAGCGAGGGATAGACGGTAAAGGCGTTGGCGATCTGCTCCACCGTCAGATTGTTGTCCACGGCGATCGAGATCGGATGGATCAGCTCACTCGCGCGGGGGGCCACCACACACCCGCCCACCACGATTCCCGTGCCGGGACGACAGAAGATCTTCACAAAACCATCGCGGATTCCCTGCATCTTCGCGCGGGGGTTGCGGAGCAACGGCAGCTTGACGACCCGCGCGTCGATCGTGCCCGCGTCCACATCCGCCTGGGTGCAGCCGATGGTCGCGATCTCCGGGTCGGTGAAGACATTCGCCGACACGGTCTTCAGATTGAGCGGGGTGACCGCGTCGCCCAGGAAGTGGTACATCGCGATCCGGCCCTGCATCGCGGCCACCGAGGCGAGCGCGAAGACCCCGGTGACATCACCGGCGGCGTACACGCCCGGGGCGCTGGTGCGGGAGACCCGGTCGGTCCAGATGTGGCCGGAGTCCTTGAGCCGGACACCCGCCTCCTCCAGGCCCATCCCGGCGCTGTTCGGGATCGCGCCGACCGCCATCAGACAGTGCGTCCCGGAGATCACCCGGCCGTCGGAGAGGGTCACCTCGACCCGGTCGCCGACCCGTCCCTCCGGGCCCGCGTCCGGCGAGGAGGGCCCCTGCGACGCGGCGCCGGGAATCCGCTTGACGGCCGCCGCGCGCGAGCGGGCCATGACGTTCATGCCCCGGCGGCGGAAGACGTCCTCCAGCACGGCGGCGGCGTCGGGGTCCTCGCCGGGGAGCACCCGGTCCCGGGAGGAGACGAGGGTGACGCGGGAGCCGAGCGCCTGGTAGGCACCGGCGAACTCGGCGCCGGTGACACCGGAGCCGACCACGATCAGCTCCTCGGGCAGCTCCTCCAGGTCGTAGACCTGGGTCCAGTTGAGGATGCGCTCGCCGTCGGGGAGGGCGTCCGGGATCTCCCGGGGGTGACCGCCGGTGGCGATCAGCACCGCGTCGGCGACAAGGGTCTCCTCGGTGCCGTCGGCGGCCCGGACGACGACCTTGCGGGAGCCGTCGGCGGCCTGCTGCCCCTCCAGCCGGCCCCGGCCGCGCACCACGCGGGCCCCGGCCCGGGTGACCGAGGCGGTGATGTCGTGCGACTGGGCGAGCGCGAGGCGCTTCACCCGGCGGTTGACCTTGCCGAGGTCCACACCCACGACCCGGGCGGAGGTCCCCGGCGGCGGACCCGCGGCGGAGCCCTCGTCGGACACGGTGTCCGCCACGATGATGCCCAGCTCCTCGTAGGAGGAGTCGAAGGTGGTCATCACCTCGGCCGTGGCGATGAGGGTCTTGGAGGGCACGCAGTCCGTCAGCACGGACGCGCCGCCGAGGCCGTCGCAGTCGACGACGGTCACCTCCGCGCCGAGTTGGGCGCCCACCAGGGCCGCCTCGTATCCGCCGGGTCCGCCGCCGATGATCACGATCCGGGTCACAGGGGTTACGCCTCGCGCTCTCGTTGCTGCGGGGGTGTCCCCGCGGGGCTGAGTCCCACTGGTGGGCTGGAATACGTACCCCATTGTCCCGCACGCATCAAGCTGCTCGCTCCCGGGGCCCACCCCGTGGACACGCGCCGCCCGCGGGGGTGCGCACGGCCCCGCCCGGAGGGGTGGCCGCGGACCCGCCGGACCAAGGACGGGGAGCCACGCCGGACCAAGGACGGGAGCCACGCCGGGAAGGGCCCCGTCCGGGGGCGTGGAGGCCGTCCGCCGCAGGCCCCGGCTGCCCCGGCCGCCCCTACTCCCCCGTAACACATCGGGAAACGCGGCCACCCGCGCCCCTCCCGTACCCTCGATCCCATGTCGCTCTACGCCGCGTACGCCGGCAACCTCGACGCGCGGCTGATGAGCCGCCGCGCACCGCACTCCCCGCTGCGCGGCACGGGCTGGCTCAACGGCTGGCGGCTGACGTTCGGCGGCGAGCAGATGGGCTGGGAGGGGGCGCTCGCCACCATCGTGGAGGCCCCGCGCTCGCAGGTCTTCGTCGCCCTCTACGACATCGCCCCGATGGACGAGGACTCGATGGACCGCTGGGAGGGTGTCGGCCTCGACATCTACCGGCGGATGCGCGTCCGGGTGCACACGCTGGACGGTGAGGAACCCGCCTGGGTGTATGTCCTGAACGGGTACGAGGGCGGGCTGCCGTCGGCCCGCTATCTGGGGGAGCTGGCCGACGCGGCGGATTCGGCGGGAGCGCCGCACGACTATGTGATGGAGCTGCGCAAGCGGCCCTGCTGACGGCACGGCGCCCACCGGCCCGTCCCGCGCGGGTCCGCCCGGGACACCCCCGGGCGCCCCTTCGCACGCCCCCGCGCACGCCTTTCCACTGCCATGCGCCCCTCGCCACTTCCACCTCTTCGGCGGAAGTGGCGAAAACTCATCGGGCGCGGGGCCGGCGCGCGCCGTGGAATGCCCGCCGGAAGCCCCGGGAAAGTCCGCCGCGCCCGGCTGTTGTCCTGCGAAATCCGTCCGCCGCGCCCGGGGTGCCGCGCGGGCTCGTTCGCGGAGTGTTTCCAGGCGGACGCGCCGCGTATGCGCCGGTATTCGCGCCGCGCCACTCCCCCGTCCGCTCCCCCGGTCCGGCGACACAATTCCGGGGTCCTTCCCGGGCCCTTCCCAGCGCCTTCCCGGCTTCTTCCAGCGGCGTTCCGGACAGCGTTGGGACGGTGTTCACGGAGCATTCGTCGGAAACGACAAGACAACGATCCGAGGACCTTGTACCACCGCATCTACGCGCGTAGGGAATCAGCGGTTACTCTCATTCGCGTGAACGCACATGTGAATCCGGACCTCGACGGCACCAGCGCCGATCCCCACCGGGCGGCCGGTGCCGCGGCTGCCCGTCTGCGCGAGCTGACCGGCGCCGAAACCCACGACGTCGCCCTGGTGATGGGCTCCGGCTGGGCCCCGGCCGTGGACGCGCTCGGCGCGCCCGAGGCCGAGTTCCCGGTGACCGAACTGCCCGGCTTCCCGCCGCCGGTGGTCGCGGGCCACGGCGGCAAGATCCGCTCGTACCGCATCGGTGACAAGCGTGCCCTGGTCTTCCTCGGCCGTACGCACTACTACGAGGGCCGGGGCGTCGCCCCCGTCGCCCACGGTGTGCGCACCGCCGTCGCAGCGGGCTGCAAGACCGTCGTCCTCACCAACGGCTGCGGCGGTCTGCGCGAGGGCATGCGCCCCGGGCAGCCCGTCCTGATCAGCGACCACATCAACCTCACGGCGACCTCGCCGATCGTGGGCGCGAACTTCGTCGACCTGACGGATCTGTACTCGCCGCGGCTGCGGACGCTCTGCAAGGACATCGACCCCTCGCTGGAGGAGGGCGTGTACGTGCAGTTCCCCGGCCCGCACTACGAGACCCCGGCCGAGATCAACATGGTGCGGGTCCTCGGCGGCGACCTGGTGGGCATGTCCACCGTCCTGGAGGCCATCGCCGCGCGTGAGGCGGGCGCCGAGGTGCTGGGCATCTCCCTGGTCACCAATCTGGCGGCGGGCATGAGCGGCGAGCCGCTCAACCATGAAGAGGTGCTCCAGGCCGGCCGCGACTCGGCCGCCCGCATGGGCGAGCTGCTGACGCGGGTGCTGGCCCGCATCTGACCGGCCCCGGCCGGTCGTCGCCCACGGCCCCCAGCCCCCTTGTCGCGAAGGCGGTGGCGGGCGCGGCGCGGCCGACGGCACGACCGGCTCCGGCAGCAGAGCACCGGGCACGTCCGGGCGGGACCGTTCCCGCCCGGACGTTCGCGTTGTCCCGGCCGTACCGCGGGTATACGTCGTCCCGGCCCCACCCCCGGGTGGACGTGGTCCCGGCCCCGTCCGGGTACCCGTTCCCGGCCGTGCCCGGGTCCGCGCGGACCCGGCACAGCAGGACCCAGCAGACAGAGCAGCAGGAGAAAAGGGGAGCGAGCGTGCAGCAGGACCAGGATCTCTTGGCGCGGGCCCGGACGTGGCTGGCCGAGGACCCGGACCCGGACACCCGGGCCGAGCTGGACCGCCTCATCGAGGCGGGCGACACGGCGGAGCTGGCCGACCGGTTCGGCGGCACCCTCCAGTTCGGCACCGCCGGACTCCGCGGCGAACTGGGCGCGGGCCCCATGCGGATGAACCGCTCCGTGGTCATCCGCGCCGCCGCGGGCCTCGCCGCGTATCTGCGGGCCCAGGGCCAGGGGGACGGCCTCGTCGTCATCGGCTACGACGCCCGCTACAAGTCGGCCGACTTCGCCCGGGACACGGCGGCGGTCATGGTCGGCGCGGGGCTGCGTGCCGCGCTGCTGCCCCGTCCGCTGCCGACGCCCGTCCTCGCCTTCGCGATAAGGGAGCTGGGCGCCGTGGCCGGGGTGGAGGTCACCGCCAGCCACAACCCGCCGCGCGACAACGGCTACAAGGTCTATCTGGGCGACGGCTCCCAGATCGTGCCCCCGGCGGACACCGGGATCGCGGCGGAGATCGCCGCGGTCCGCTCCCTGGCCGACGTCCCGCGCCCCGACTCCGGCTGGCAGGTCCTCGGCGACGAGGTCCTGGACGCCTATCTGGCCCGTACGGACGCCGTCCTCACCCCCGGTTCGCCGCGCACCGCCCGGGTCGTCCACACCGCGCTGCACGGGGTGGGCACGGCCGTGCTGACGGCCGCGTTCGCCCGCGCGGGCTTCCCCGAGCCGGTGCTCGTGGCGGAGCAGGCCGAGCCCGACCCGGCGTTCCCGACGGTGGCCTTCCCCAACCCGGAGGAGCCGGGCGCGATGGACCTCGCGTTCGAGACCGCCCGCCGGGTCCGGCCGGACATCGTGATCGCCAACGACCCCGACGCGGACCGCTGCGCCGTCGCCGTCCCCGACGGCGAGGACTGGCGGATGCTCCGCGGCGACGAGGTCGGCGCCCTGCTCGCCGCCCATCTGGTCCGGGGCGGCGCGCACGGCACCTTCGCCGAGTCGATCGTCTCCTCCTCGCTGCTGGGCCGGATCGCCGAGGCGGCCGGCGTCGGCCACGAGGAGACCCTCACCGGCTTCAAGTGGATCGCCCGGGTCGAGGGGCTGCGCTACGGGTACGAGGAGGCGCTGGGCTACTGCGTCGACCCCGAGGGCGTCCGGGACAAGGACGGCATCACGGCGGCGCTGCTCGTCGCCGAGCTGGCGTCCGTCCTCAAGGAGGAGGGCCGCACCCTCACGGACCTGCTGGACGAGCTGGCCGTGGCACACGGTCTGCACGCCACCGACCAGCTCTCGGTACGGGTGAAGGACCTCGGCATCATCGCGGACGCCATGCGCGCCCTGCGGTCCGCCCCGCCCGCCGAACTGGCCGGTCTCGCGGTGACCTCGGCCGAGGACCTGAGCGAGGGCAGCGCCGCGCTGCCCCCGACGGACGGTCTGCGCTACTACCTCGACGGCGCGTTCAAGGCCCGTGTGATCGTCCGCCCCAGCGGCACCGAGCCCAAGCTCAAGTGCTACCTGGAGGTCGTGGTCCCGGTCCCCGCCCCGGCCGGCCTCCCGGCGGCCCGGGAGCGCGCCACCGAGGTCCTCACCGCCCTGAAGCGCGACCTGTCGACGGCCGCGGGCATCTGACCCCGCCCCCGGCCGCCCCGCCACGGGGCGGCCGGGCCCTCACAGACCACTGCGAACACCGGCACCGCCGGGACGCGCCGGGCGGTACCGGCCCCCTGGCCAGGGCTCCCCGTCCACCGGGGACCGGACCCACCGCCGGGGCGGGACGACCGCCGCCCGGCGGTCACGGGCTTCCCGGGCGTACGGGTGAATCTGCCGCGGAATCCCGGGTGCGGGGCGTGCTCGTGGCGGTGGGACGGCGATCGTGAGCCGGACGTGCCCGCCGACATCAGGAGCCGCGCCGTTGTCCCCCGCCGCGACCGCTCACCCTTCCTCCTCCCCCTCCGTCCCCGCGTCCCGGCGGACCCGGGGTCCGTCGGAGAGGGCCGCCGGGAGCGCGGGGCCGGGCGGACGGCTGGCGCGGTCCCTGCGGCGGGCCGCGCCCGCGCTCGCCGCGTACACCGCCGTGCGGCTCTGCGGGCTGCTGCTGGTCGCCCGGCTCGCGCACGCGCAGGGCACCGGCCTCTGGCCGGTGCTCGCGTCCTCCTGGGACTCGGACTGGTACCTGGGCATCGCGGCCCACGGCTACGCCGACTCCCTGGGCACCCGGGTCAACGCCAACAACCTGGCCTTCTTCCCGCTCTACCCGGTCCTCGTACGCGGGCTCGCCGCACTCGTGCCCGGCCCGGCCGCGGCGGCGGCGCTGCTGCTCGCGGTGGGGTGTTCCCTGCTCGCCGCGTGGGGCGTCTTCGCCGTGGGCGACCGGCTCCACGGCCGCCGCGCCGGCACCCTGCTCGCGGTGGCCTGGGGAGCGCTGCCGGTGGCGCAGGTCCAGTGGATGGCGTACACGGAGTCGCTGTTCACGGCGCTGGCCGCGTGGTCGCTGTACGCGGCGCTCGGCGGCCGGTGGCCCCTCGCGGGCGCCCTCGCGGCGCTGGCGGGGCTGACCCGCCCCACCGGAGTCGCCGTGGCCGCGGCCGTCACCCTGGCCGCCCTGCTCGCCTGCCGCCGCGCACCCCGCGTCCGGGCGGTGACGGGCGCGCTGCTCGCGCCGCTGGGCTGGCTGGCGTATGTCGCCTGGGTGGGGCTGCGGGTCGGCCGCCCGGACGGCTATTTCGCCGTCCAGCGGCTGTGGAAGAACGAGTGGGACGGGGGCCGCGCCACCCTGCTGGAGCTGCGTCAGCAACTGCTCTACGCGAGCCGTCCACCGCTGTTCGTGCTGCTGGTCTCGGCGGTGCTGATCGTCTCGTCGGTGCTGTACGTGCTGTCGCTCGCCGACCGGCAGCCGCTGGTGCTGCTGGTGTTCAGCGGGGTGCTGCTGCTGGTGGTGCTGGGGAGCGCGGGGGTCTACTTCCCCCGGGCCCGCTTCCTGCTGCCCGCCTTCCCCCTGCTGCTGCCCGTCGCGCGGGCGCTCGCCGCCGCGCGTCCGGTGACGGTGGCCGTGGTGCTCGTCTCGGCGACGGCGCTGTCGGCGTGGACGGGCGCGCACATGCTCCTGGTGTGGAACGGTCCGCCCTGACGGGGGTCCGCCCCGCGACGCCCGCCCGCGGCGGGGTCACCCCAGCGCGAAGAGAACGGCGAGCAGCACCGCGCCGACGGCGGCCGGGGCCATGATCTCGTACGCCCAGCGGATCGCGACCTCGCCCTTGGTGCCCGGGCTCCCGGCGTGGTGCTCGCACAGCAGCCGCAGCTCACGGATGGTCTGATCGACCTGCGCGAGCTTCACCTCGCCCTGCGGGTTCTCCCCCTTGGCGCTCGCGCGGGCGAGCTTCATCTGCTGGCGGTTGGCCCGCTTGCGCTGCCGCAGCGAGACCGGGACGGCCCACATCGGGTACTTCGTCCCGTCCTCGGTGACCAGCTCGGTGGAGTACGCGGCCCGGAACTCGTCGACCGAGGCCCAGGGGACGTCGATCGTGCGGAACGGATTGCGGACCCGCACCCGGCGCTCGCCCGCGAGGACGACGGGCCGCAGGGTGAACGCCACCACCAGCGGCAGCACCAGCAGCAGCCAGGCGACGGCGAACCAGGGCGTGCGCCCCTCGCCCCGGAGGATCGCGTCCCCGCCGAGCCACACGGCCAGGCCGAGCAGCAGCACACCCCCCACCATTCCGGCGGGTGATCGGAACGCCCGATCCGGGTACGAGGACTCCACGGGCGGCTGCGAGCTGGTCATACCCCCGATTCTGCCCCACGGCCCCCACGGGCCGCGCCCGGCTCCCGCCCCGCGCCGCCGGGTGACCCGCGCGGACGGATCACCCGGCGCGCCTCCTCAGACCTGGGGCCGGAGAAAGGACACCGAGCTGATCATGTCGTTGAACCCGGGCAGTGAGGCGTAGGCGCCGACGGCGGGCAGCCGGTTCCACTTCCCGCCCAGGGCCCCGTGCTCGTAGACGATCAGAGCGCAGCTCTTCAGGGTGTGGATCGAGCTGATCCGGTCGTTCCACCGCTCCTCGATCACATCCTGGTGCTGCGGTGCGGCGTTGCCACGGCACTCGTCGGCGTAGAACGGGTACCGCTCGCCCTCGAAGTTGATGTGCTCGTAGCCGATCGCCACCAGGATGCCCCCGTGGGGCCCCGTCCGCTCCGGCCGCGGCGCGGCGTCGGCCACCCCCGCCGTGCCGATCAGCAGCGCAAGACACGCACCCGCCGTGACCAGAGCCTTCGTCCCCGTCCGCTGGACCATCGCACCCTCCGATTCCGCTGGATTCCCACACGTCGTTGTCGTCGTGTCGTCGTTGCCGTCGTTATCGCTGTTGGCGCTGTTGTCGCCGTCGCCGTACGGCCTTCGCCGTCCGCCCCGGCCGGTCAGGACCAGGGTCTGATGAACGTGACCGAGCTGACCCGGTCGTTGAAAAAGCCGAGCACGGGGTAGCTCGCGCCTGCCGAGAGCTGGAGGAACCGGCCCTTCCCACCGCTGTGCTCATAGGTGAGCAGATGGCACTCGGGCCCGATCCGTATCGAGCTGATCCGGTCGTTCCAGCCCCAGGGCAGGTCGTCGATGACCTGGGGCACCTGGATGTCGCGGCACTTCTGCGCGTAGAACGCGATGCTCGCGCCCTGGTGGCCGGCGTGCTCGTGGGCCACCGCCACCAGCACCCCGCCGCTGCCGATCCGGACGGACTCCACCGCGGCGCGCGGGGTCGCGTCCGCCGTTCCCGCCGCGCCGAGGACGAGCGCCATGCCCACCCCCGCCGCCATGAGGCCCGCTGATCCGAGTCGCTGAGGCATCTCTCCGTCCTCCAGGGTCGGTGGATGATCGCCGGGCCTGCGCCCGGCACGGTGCGGCCGCCCACTTCCACGCGCCCTCCGGAGGGCCGGTTCATCAGGAACGGGCCGGATAAATCCCGGGCCATCACCCATGAAAACTGCGCAAAACCCCACAAGGACGGGCCGAGTCGGGCAGGACCCGGGCACAATCGGGCGCAACCCGGGTGGAGCGGGGGTGGAACCGGGCCGGGGCCGGGACGAGCACACCCCCTGTACAGGCAGCTACGCGCGTAGATATGCTCGGCTGGTGAGCATGCCCATCGCACCCGCATCCGCCCTCCCGGAGGTCACCGCCTCCGATCAAGCCCTCCGTCGCTTTCTGCACGGGCTCCCGGGGGTCGACCCCGTCGGGCTCGAAGCGCGGGCCGCGTCCCTCGGGACCCGGTCGATCAAGACGAGCGCCAAGGCGTACGCCATCGATCTGGCGATCTCGATGATCGACCTCACCACGCTCGAAGGCGCCGACACCCCGGGCAAGGTCCGGTCCCTGGCCGCCAAGGCCGTGCACCCCGACCCGACCGACCGGACCAGCCCGACGACCGCCGCCGTCTGCGTCTACCCGGACCTGGTGGCCACCGCCAAGGAGGCGCTGAACGGCGCGGACGTCAAGGTCGCGTCCGTCGCCACCGCCTTCCCCGCGGGCCGGGCCGCCCTCGGCGTCAAGCTCGCCGACACCCGGGACGCGGTCGCCGCCGGGGCCGACGAGATCGACATGGTCATCGACCGCGGTGCCTTCCTGGCCGGAAAGTATCTGAAGGTCTACGAGGAGATCCTCGCCGTCAAGGAGGCCGCGGGCCCGGCCCGGCTGAAGGTCATCTTCGAGACCGGCGAGCTGTCGACGTACGACAACATCCGCCGCGCGAGCTGGCTCGGCATGCTCGCGGGTGCCGACTTCATCAAGACCTCCACCGGGAAGGTCGCGGTCAACGCCACCCCGGCCAACACCCTGCTGATGCTGGAGGCCGTCCGGGACTTCCGGCTCCAGACCGGTGTCCAGGTCGGGGTGAAGCCCGCGGGAGGCATCCGCACCACCAAGGACGCGATCAAGTTCCTCGTCCTGGTCAACGAGACCGCGGGCCCGGACTGGCTGGCCAACCGGTGGTTCCGTTTCGGTGCCTCCAGCCTGCTCAACGATCTGCTGATGCAGCGCCAGAAGCTGGCCACCGGCCGCTACTCCGGCCCCGACTACGTGACTGTGGACTGAGCGAGATGACCGAGATGACGAACACCGCCGCGGGCAACCCGTTCACGTACGCGCCCGCGCCCGAATCCCGCGCGATCGTCGACATCGCCCCCTCCTACGGCCTCTTCATCGACGGGGAGTTCACCGAGTCCAGCGGCCAGGAGATGGTCAAGACCGTCTCCCCCGCCACCGAGGAGGTCCTCGCGGAGTACACGCAGGGCACCGGGGAGGACGTGGACCGCGCGGTCCGCGCCGCCCGCAAGGCGTTCTCGACGTGGTCCGCGCTGCCCGGCGCGGAGCGCGCGAAGTACCTCTTCCGGATCGCCCGGATCATCCAGGAGCGCAGCCGTGAGCTGGCCGTCCTGGAGACCCTGGACAACGGCAAGCCGATCCGGGAGACCCGGGACGCCGATCTGCCCCTGGTGGCCGCGCACTTCTTCTACTACGCGGGCTGGGCCGACAAGCTGGGCCACGCGGGCTTCGGCCCGAACCCGCGCCCGCTGGGCGTCGCGGGCCAGGTCATCCCGTGGAACTTCCCGCTGCTGATGCTCGCCTG
Organism: Streptomyces clavuligerus; assembly: GCF_005519465.1. NCBI lineage: Bacteria > Bacillati > Actinomycetota > Actinomycetes > Kitasatosporales > Streptomycetaceae > Streptomyces > Streptomyces clavuligerus. The sequence goes on from NZ_CP027858.1 coordinate 2,325,551, forward strand.
GAAGATCGCCCCGGCGCTGGCCGCCGGTAACACGGTGGTGCTGAAGCCCGCCGAGACCACCCCGCTCTCCGCCCTCTTCTTCGCGGACATCTGCCGTCAGGCGGGGCTGCCCAAGGGTGTCGTGAACATCGTCACCGGCGACGGCCGCACCGGTGAGGCCCTGGTCACCCACCCGGGCATCGACAAGGTGGCCTTCACCGGCTCCACGGCGGTCGGCAAGGCCATCGCCCGCCAGGTCGCCGGGACCGGCAAGCGGCTCACCCTGGAGCTGGGCGGCAAGGGCGCCAACATCGTCTTCGACGACGCCCCGATCGACCAGGCGGTCGAGGGGATCGTCACCGGCATCTTCTTCAACCAGGGCCAGGTCTGCTGCGCGGGCTCCCGGCTGCTGGTCCAGGAGTCGATCCAGGACGAGCTGCTGGACGCGCTCAAGCGCCGGCTGGCCACGCTGCGGCTGGGCGACCCGCTGGACAAGAACACCGACATCGGCGCGATCAACTCCGCCGAGCAGCTCGCCCGGATCACCGCGCTCGCCCGCACGGGCGAGGCGGAGGGCGCCGAGCGCTGGTCCGCCCCGTGCGAGCTGCCCTCCTCGGGCTTCTGGTTCCCGCCGACCCTCTTCACCGGGGTCACGCAGGCCCACACCGTCGCCCGGGACGAGATCTTCGGCCCGGTGCTGTCGGTGCTGAGCTTCCGCACCCCCGACGAGGCCGTGGCCAAGGCCAACAACAGCCAGTACGGACTCTCCGCGGGCATCTGGACCGAGAAGGGCTCCCGCATCCTCGCCGTCGCGAACAAGCTCCGCGCGGGTGTCGTCTGGGCCAATACGTTCAACAAGTTCGACCCGACCTCGCCCTTCGGCGGCTACAAGGAGTCGGGCTTCGGCCGCGAGGGCGGTCGCCACGGCCTGGAGGCTTACCTCGATGTCTGAGTCCGCACGACTGCATGTGTTCAAGACCTACAAGCTGTACGTGGGCGGGAAGTTCCCGCGTTCCGAGAGCGGCCGGGTGTACGAGGTGACCGACGCGAAGGGCACATGGCTGGCGAACGCCCCTCTCTCCTCCCGCAAGGACGCCCGGGACGCCGTCGTCGCGGCCCGCAAGGCGGTGGGCGGCTGGTCGGGAGCGACCGCGTACAACCGGGGGCAGATCCTCTACCGCGTCGCCGAGATGCTGGAGGGCCGCCGCGAGCAGTTCGTCCGTGAGGTCGCGGACGCGGAGGGGCTGTCCAAGTCCAAGGCGGCGGCGCAGGTGGACGCGGCCGTCGACCGCTGGGTCTGGTACGCCGGGTGGACCGACAAGATCGCCCAGGTGGTCGGCGGCGCCAACCCGGTCGCCGGGCCGTTCTTCAACCTCTCCACGCCCGAGCCGACCGGTGTGGTCGCGGTCCTCGCCCCGCAGGAGTCCTCGTTCCTGGGGCTGGTCTCCGTGATCGCCCCGGTGATCGCCACCGGCAACACGGCCGTCGTCGTGGCGAGCGAGCGGGCCCCGCTGCCCGCGCTCTCCCTCGGCGAGGTGCTGGCCACGTCCGACCTGCCGGGCGGTGTGGTCAACGTCCTCTCCGGCCGGACCGCGGAGCTCGCGGCCCCGCTCGCCGCGCACCAGGACGTCAACGCGATCGACCTCACGGGCGCGGTGGCCGACGAGTCCCTGGCCAAGGAGCTGGAGATCGCGGCGGCGGACAACCTCAAGCGGGTGCTGCGCCCGCGTGCCGAGGAGTGGGCCACCGAGCCGGACATCCACCGGATGACGGCGTTCCTGGAGACCAAGACGGTCTGGCACCCCACCGGGGCGCTGGGCGCGGCGGGTTCCTCGTACTGAGCCGCTGAGCCGCTGAGCGCACCGGGCACTCCGGGCCGCTGAGCCGCCCGCGGCACCGGCGCCCCTGTCCCGTCCCGTCGTCCCGGCGGGCGGACGGGGGCGCCGCCGTGTACGGGCCCCCTACAGCGGCAGGGCCTGGACCACTCCGCCGACGAGGGGCAGCTCGGCGGCCGACGCGCCCTGGGCGAGCGGGCCGGTGGCGACCTCCGTGGAGACCGGCTTGAAGTCGGCGACCTGGGCGGCGACCCCGTTGGCCAGCGGGTCGACGCCCGTCTTCGCCAACGGGTTGAGCTGGAGTTTCGTGAGCTGGTCCACACCGGTCACCGAGTTGGTGACGACCCCGCCGAGCCCGCCGGTGGCCGGTCCGGCCAGCGGAGTCCCGCCGAGGGCGGCCCCCACGGTGTCGAGGGGGCTGCCCGACGCGGTCGCGGTGGCCGCGTGCGCGGCGGTCCCGCCCGCGCCGAGGGCGGCGGCCACCGCCGCCATGGTCAGACCGGCGCGCAGGGCGAACCGAGGGGGGTGGGGGGCTGAGTGACGTGCCATGGGTCGGGCTCCCGCCGGACGAGACGATGGGGGTACGGGACGAGCACACTGGGCACGGCTTGCGTGACCAGAGGGGCACTGAGCGTAGTTGAGATGTGATTCTCCCTCCACCGCTCTTCCCGGTGGGTCCCCTTCACGGGTCAATGCCTCACACTGGTGTCCCGTGACTGATTCCCCCACGCCGAGGCGCGTCGTCCTGCTCACGGGCCCCTCGGGTTCCGGAAAGACCTCTCTCGCCGCGCGGACGGGCCTTCCCGTGCTGCGTCTGGACGACTTCTACAAAGAGGGCGACGACCCCACGCTTCCGCTGGTCGCGGGGGGAACGGACATCGACTGGGACTCCCCGCTCTCCTGGGACACGGACACGGCTCTCGCGGCGATCGCGGCCCTCTGCCGCGAGGGGCGCACCGCGGTCCCGGTCTACGACATCGGGGCCAGCGCGCGGACGGGCGACGAACTCCTGGACATCGGCCGGGCGCCGCTGTTCATCGCGGAGGGGATCTTCGCGGCGGAGCTGGTGACCCGCTGCCGTGAGCGGGGGCTGCTCGCGGACGCGCTCTGTCTGCGGGGCCGTCCGTCGACCACCTTCCGGCGGCGGCTCGCCCGCGATCTGCGTGAGGGGCGCAAGTCCGTCGGGTTCCTGTTGCGGCGGGGGTGGCGGCTGATGCGTGCCGAACGGTCGATCGTGGCGCGTCAGACGGGTCTCGGCGCGTACGCGTGCGGCCGGGACGAGGCGCTGGGCCGGGTGGCCGCGGCGGCCCGGTGCGGCGGGCGCGCCGTATCGGGCATGACGCAGCGGGCATGACCCAGGGGGTGTGACACGGCGGGCACGACCCAGTGCGTGTGACACGGCGGGTGTGACACGAAAGAGCGGGACCGGACAAGACCCCCCGGCCCGTCCGATCCCGCTCTCCCCCGTTTCCCCCGTTGACCCCGCGGGTCCCCCGACCCTCGTGGCCCCCCTCTTTCCCGTCGCTCCCCCGAGACGACGGCCCCCTCTCACATTCCCCCGTGTTCTACCCCCGGTGTTTCTCCCCCGTGGGGGTTCCCCCGGTCCCTCAGGCCACCAGCTCGCCGAAGGACTCCTCCTCGTCACGGCCGAAGCTGAGGACCTGGTCCTCGCGCAGCCGGCGCAGCGAACGCCAGATGCTCGACTTCACCGTGCCGACACTGATGTCCAGGATCTGCGCGATCTCCGGGTCGGTGCGGCCCTCGTAGTACCGGAGGACCAGCATCGTCCGCTGGAGTTCGGGAAGCCTGGCCAGCGCCTGCCAGAGCACGGCCCGCAGCTCGGTCCCCCGCATCGCGTCGGTGTCGCCCGCCGTCTCCGGCAGCTCCTCCGTGGGGTACTCGTTGAGCTTGCGCCGCCGCCAGGCGCTGATGTGCAGATTCGTCATGGTCCTGCGGAGATAGCCGCCGACCGCCGCCTTGTCGCTGATCCGGTCCCAGGCCCGGTAGGTGGAGAACAGCGCGCTCTGGAGCAGGTCCTCGGCCTCGAAGCGGTCGCCGGTCAGGTGGTAGGCGGTCGCGTACAGGGAGGAACGACGTTCCTGCACATAGGCGGTGAACTCCGCCTCCGTGAGGGCCTGCCGTCCCCCGTTGTTCTCCCGGTACGCGGCCGCTCCCGTGCCGGCGCCCCCCGTGGCACCGTCGACGACCGACATGTACGGCGCCTTGTGCTGGCGCCCGGTGCCGCGCACGCACCCCCGTCCGTTCACGGCACCGGACTTCTCCGTGCTCCGTCCGACATCGTGAAGACGCGTGACGACTGCGCTTGAGGTCGTGCTGTGCAGTGCCTTCATTCCGCGCCCCCCTGTCGATGGAGTCCGTTTCCGTCTGTGTGCATCACAGCTTGCCCAGGCAGTTTCATGGAGGTGTCCGTCGACTGTCACAGACCTGTCACAGGGAAAGAGGAGAGCAGTCCTGTGACGGCTGGGGCGACGGCGGTGCTGGTCGGGGGCATCGGGGTGCGGCCGGTCGAAGCCCGGCGCGGCCATGGGCCAGAATGGGCCCGTGCCTTTCCTGTTGCTGATCGAGGACGACGACGCCATCCGCACGGCCCTCGAACTCTCGCTCTCCCGCCAGGGCCACCGTGTGGCCACCGCGGCGACGGGCGAGGACGGCCTGAAGCTGCTCCGGGAGCAGCGGCCGGATCTGATCGTGCTGGATGTGATGCTGCCCGGGATCGACGGCTTCGAGGTGTGCCGCCGTATCCGGCGCACCGACCAGTTGCCGATCATCCTGCTGACCGCCCGCAGCGACGACATCGACGTGGTCGTGGGGCTGGAGTCCGGTGCGGACGACTATGTGGTCAAGCCGGTGCAGGGGCGGGTGCTGGACGCCCGTATCCGTGCCGTGCTGCGCCGGGGGGAGCGGGAGGCCACCGACTCGGCCACCTTCGGCTCCCTGGTGATCGACCGCTCCGCCATGACCGTGACCAAGAACGGCGAGGACCTCCAGCTCACGCCGACCGAGCTGCGACTCCTGCTGGAACTGAGCCGGCGGCCGGGGCAGGCGCTGTCCCGGCAGCAACTGCTGCGGCTGGTGTGGGAGCACGACTATCTCGGGGACTCGCGGCTGGTGGACGCCTGTGTCCAGCGGCTGCGGGCGAAGGTGGAGGACGTGCCGTCCTCGCCCACCCTGATCCGTACCGTGCGCGGTGTGGGCTACCGGCTGGACGCGCCGCAGTGAGCGGTGCCGCCAAGCGCGCGATAGTCGCCGGGCTGCGCTGGACGAGTCTGCGGCTCCGTCTGGTCGTGGTCTTCGCCGTGGTCGCGCTGACCGCCGCGGTGTCCGCGTCGGGCATCGCCTACTGGCTCAACCGCGAGGCCGTGCTCACCCGGGTGCAGGACTCCGCGCTGGAGAGTTTCCGCAAGGACATGCAGGGCCGGGCCGCGGCGCTGCCGGTCGGCCCGTCCCGGGAGGAGCTGGCCGACGCCGCCCGGCAGATGGCGGGCGGCCAGGAGGGCTACGGGGTGCTGCTGCTGGGCGACGCCGCGTCGGGGACACCGGTGACGGGCTCGTCCGACCCGCTGCTCTACACCCTGGACCGGGTCCCCGGGGCGCTCCAGGAGGCCGTGAACCGGCGGCAGGAGACGGGTTCCGGGAATGCGGCCGAGTACCACCTGTACTGGCAGCGCACCGAGTTGGGCGGCGAGCCGTATCTCGTCGGCGGTTCCCGGATCGTGGGCGGCGGGCCGACCGGCTATGTCTTCAAGTCGCTGGAGCAGGAGCGGGACGACCTCAATACGCTCGCCTGGTCGCTGGGGATCGCCACCACGCTGGCACTCGTCGGTTCGGCGCTGCTGGCGCAGGCCGCGGCGACGACCGTGCTGCGGCCGGTGCGGCGGCTCGGGGAGGCGGCCCGCAGGCTGGGCGAGGGGAAGCTGGACACCCGGCTGCGGGTGTCGGGCACCGACGAGCTGGCGGAGCTGGCGCGGACCTTCAACAGGACGGCGGAGTCGCTGGAGAAGAAGGTCGCCGACATGAGCGCCCGGGAGGAGTCCAGCCGTCGTTTCGTGGCGGACATGTCGCACGAGCTGCGGACCCCGCTGACGGCGCTGACCGCCGTCACCGAGGTGCTGGAGGACGAGGTCGACAGCCTGGACCCGATGATCGCTCCCGCGGTGACGCTGGTGGTGAGCGAGACCCGGCGGCTGGGCGACCTGGTGGAGAATCTGATGGAGGTCACCCGCTTCGACGCGGGCACCGCCAAGGTGGTCCTGGACACGGTGGACGTGGCCGACCAGGTGACCGCCTGCATCGACGCGCGGGCCTGGCTGGACGCGGTGGAGCTGGACGCCGAGCGCGGGATCATGGCGCGGCTCGACCCCCGGCGGCTCGATGTGATCCTGGCGAACCTGATCGGCAACGCGCTCAAGCACGGCGGTTCGCCGGTGCGGGTCTCGGTGCGGCTCGTCGAGGGCGCCGGGCTGGTGATCGAGGTACGGGACCACGGCCCCGGCATCCCCGCCGATGTGCTGCCGCATGTCTTCGACCGTTTCTACAAGGCCAGCGCCTCCCGGCCGCGGTCCGAGGGGAGCGGACTGGGGCTGTCGATCGCGATGGAGAACGCGCTCGCGCACGGCGGCACCATCACCGCGGCGAACTCGCCGGACGGCGACGGCGCGGTGTTCGTGCTGCGGCTGCCGCAGGACGCGTCCGCGCCCAAGGAGGACTACTCCGGCGAGGACGGCGTGGACGGCGAGGAGACCCCGTCCACCGGGACCGGCGCGGACGCGGGCGGGAGCACGGCCGGGGAGTCGGGGTCCGCCCCGGCGGACGGGCGCGACGAGGCGCCCGGAGAGGGGAGCACACGGTGAGGCGGAGGGTCCGGCGGCTGACCGCCCTGGCGCTGGCGGGCGGCGCGCTGCTGCTCGCCGGGTGCGGGATCAGGACCACACAGGTACCGGTGGACGCCGGTCCCGCGCCCTCCCGGCTGCCGTGCACGGTGACCGACGGCCCGGACGGCGGTCCGGGGGCGGGCGACGGCCTGCCGGTACGGGTCGAGCTGCTGTGCGCGGCCAAGCTGAAGCAGGTGGACCGCACGGTGGAGCTGCCCGCCGACGGCCTCCACGACGAACAGCTCCGGATGGCGACCGCGCTCCTCGACGAGCTGCGGCGCAAGCCGACGGCGGACGAGCGCGGGGCGGGCTTCGGGACGGACGTGCCCGCGGGGCTGACCGTGGCCGGCGGGGCCCGCGCCGGTGACCCGGTGGGCACGCTGCGGCTGAGCCTGCGGCCGGAGCGGCTGCCCGGGGCGGCGCTCGCGCAGATCGTGTGCACCTTCGCGGAGAGCCGGGCCGCGGCGGCGGGCGGCGCGGTGATCCTGGGCGGTCCCGACGAGAGCGGCCCGCGCGGGTACACCTGTCCGCAGCGGCTGACGGAGCGTCCCGCGGAGCCGGTGCCGACCCTGTCGTCCCTGCCCGCGCCCGCGGCGCCGGTGTACCCCGGCGCCGCCACCACGTTCTGACCGTCTGCTGACCGCGTTCCGGCCGTGTCCCTGCTGTGTCCCTGCTGTGTCCCGCCGCCGGTCCGGGGCCCCGCGAAGCAGCCCCGGAGGCGGCCGTGACCGGCGGCGGGAGGCCGCGGAAGACCGCTGCCGACGGCGGGGAACCGTTTCCGGGGCGTCGTGCGTCTTGTGTGCCGTGCAGTGTCAAGGTAAGAGCGGCAGCAGTGCCGCGACCCGGATGCGCGTGGCGGGGGCCGTCCTCCTCCTCGTGCACTTGCTGCTCGTCTGCTGGCTGACCCTGCGCCCGTTGGACGTTCCCTGGGTGACGCCCGCGAATCTGGAGCTGTTCGCCGGTATCCGGGCGGATCTGGAGCTGCCCCCGCCGGACGCGGCGCTCCAGATAGGCGCGGGGCTGTTCCTGCTGGCGCCCCTCGGGGTGCTGCTCCCGATGGCGGGCGGCAGGCTCACGGTCTCCCCGTTCGTCTCGCTGGCGCGGACCGCCGTCGCGGGGGGTCTGATCTCGCTGGCGATCGAGCTGTTGCAGACGGGTGTGCCGGGGCGGGTGCTCGATGTGGACTCGCTGCTGTTGAACACCGCCGGGGTGGTGATCGCGCATCTGCTGGTGGTGCCGCTGGCGCGGGCCCGGCTGCGGCGCGCGCGGACGGCGGCCCCGGCACGCGGTCCTGCGGGGACCCCGGGCGCCCCGGGGGCGGGCCCGGTGGGGCGGGTGCCGCTCGCGGCACTGCCCCGGTCCCGGCCGCAGCGGCTCGGCGGGGGCTCGGGGACCGGTCCCGTCCTCCGGGAGGACCAGAGGGCTCAGGGACCGACCCCGACGATTTCCAGGGTCGGGATCGCCCCGTAGAGGGAGGATCTGTCCCGGTCGAGACGGCATGGTGGAGGTACCGGGGAGCGAGCGGGACCGATGCTCACCGGACCGGCCCGGAGCCGGACGACGCCCCACGGTCCCCCGAGGAGGAACCCACCATGGCCGCAGTTGTCCGCCCGAGTTCGGGACGCGTGATCGGTGGCGTGTGCGCGGCGCTGGCCCGGCGGTTCTCCACCTCGGCCAGGACGGTACGCATCCTGTTCGCGGTCTCGTGCCTGCTGCCCGGCCCGCAGTTCCTGCTCTATCTGGCGCTCTGGATACTGCTGCCCGCCGAGCGGGCCACGCCGAAGGCCGCCTGGTAGGACGCCGGGCGGGATTCCGGTCCGTACGCGTGGGGCGCGCACCGGTGCGGTGCGCGCCCCACGGCGCTGCCGGACCGCCGTGCGGAGGGGAAGTGACGGCGGGCGGGTGGGAGGACCGGACCGCCCGGGGCGCCGAAGCGGCCCGGGGGCGGATCAGAGCGGCTGGGAGCCGGTGTTCAGGGCGGGCGCGAGCTGGAGCGGAGCCGGGGCCAGCTTGCTCACCTCGCCGACCGGGAGCCCGCCGAGCAGGCTGCCGAGGAGCTCCTTGCCCGCGCCGGGGGCCATGGCCCGGGCGGTGGCGGACCCGAGGGTCGCCGGCAGGGTGGCCGCGCTCTCGACGAGGGCGGCCTGGGTGCTGGCCTGGACTCCGGTCAGGGTCTGGGGGGCGCCCGCGGGGAGCTTCGAGACGACCTTCTGCACCGGCGCCGCGTTGGTGAGGGTGTCGAGGGACGTCAGCGTCTCCAGGGAGGGCGCGGGGACGGTCGCCGCGGCGGCGGCGTTGCCCGCGCTGACGACGGCGAAGGCGGCGCCGAGCGCGGCGGCACCGAGGGTCCTGGCGGCAGACTGCTTCATCAGGGATATGTCCTTGGCAGGTGAAAGCGGAACAGGAAGAGGGAAGGGGCGAAGGGCGGGGACAGGGGGTGAAGAGGTGCGGGACAGCGGTCGAGAAGGGGACGGCCGCACCCTGGAAAGGGAAAACGGCGGCTCCGCAAGCTAGCCACACGGGCGGAGTCGGCGCAAATACCGCCGGGCGGTGTGGTCTTCACTTTTTCCGGTATTTCCGAAGCCCTTCCCGATCGCCCGGTTCAGCTTTAACCTCCCGAAGAACTGCTGGCCACAGCGGTCTGCGAGAACAGCCATTCGGACTTCAACTCGGAAAATCCAGGTTTGATCACATCATTGATCATCGCCAATCGTTCATCGAAAGGAATGAATGCCGATTTCATGGCATTGACGGTGAACCACTGAATGTCGTCGAGTGAGTATCCGAAGGCTTCGGTCAGCCGCTCGAACTCCTGCGACACACTGGTCCCGGACATCAGCCGGTTGTCGGTGTTGACCGTGGCACGGAAGTGCAGTCGGCGGAGCAGCCCGATGGGGTGGTCCGCGTAGGAGCCGACGGCGCCGGTCTGGAGGTTCGACGTCGGGCACAGTTCCAGGGGGACGCGCCGGTCGCGCACATAGGCGGCGAGCCGGCCGAGGGTCACCTCGCCGTCGGCGCCGACGGTGATGTCGTCGACGATGCGGACACCGTGGCCGAGCCGGTCGGCCCCGCACCACTGGAGCGCCTGCCAGATCGAGGGGAGTCCGAACGCCTCACCGGCGTGGATGGTGAAGTGGTTGTTCTCCCGCTTGAGATATTCGAAGGCGTCGAGATGGCGGGTGGGCGGATGTCCCGCCTCGGCCCCCGCGATGTCGAAGCCGACGACTCCCGTGTCCCGGTGGCGGTTGGCCAGTTCGGCGATCTCCAGGGAGCGGGCGGCGTGCCGCATGGCCGTCAGGAGCGCGCCCACCCGGATGCGCCGGCCGTTCTCGCGGGCCAGCCGCTCCCCTTCCCGGAAGCCCTCGTTCACCGCCGCCACGACCTCTTCGAGACCGAGCCCGCCCTCCAGGTGCTGTTCGGGCGCGTAGCGGACCTCCGCGTACACGACGCCGTCCGCGGCCAGGTCCTCCGCGCACTCGGCGGCGACCCGGAAGAGCGCGTCGGCGGTCTGCGTCACGGCGCAGGTGTGCGCGAAGGTTTCGAGGTAGCGCTCCAGCGAGCCGGAGTCGGCGGCTTCGCGGAACCAGGCACCGAGCCGGTCGGGCTCGGTCTCGGGCAGCGCCTCGTAGCCCGCGTCCCGGGCGAGGTCGACGACCGTACCGGGGCGCAGGCCACCGTCGAGATGGTCGTGGAGGAGCACCTTCGGGGCACGGCGGATCTGCTCCGCAGTGGGGGTATTGAGGGGCTTTGTCGCCATTGGCGCACTCTAGCCCTGTGTACAGGGAGGGAGCCGGGGCGCTCCGTAACAATGACCGTGCATTCGGGTGGCTCGGAGAACCCCTTCTGCCAGTGTTCAGCCATGGCAGACCATGTACTGCCCCGCTGGTGGGGGCGTCAGGAGAGACAGCGTCCGCGGCAGGCGCCGCGAACGGCCGGAACGGCGGCGGACATACGCCTGGGCAAGGCGTTCCGGAGCACCATTCCACCGCCGGACCCGATGGTGGGCGGGGTGGTGCTGCTGCTGCCGGACGGCGAGCCCGACTCGGAGCGCGGCCCGTCCCGGTGGGCGGCGGCGCGGGCCAGGCCGCTGGGGCGGGCGCTGGCCCGGGCGGGCGGGCCGCACGGTCTGGTGGTGCACCCGGTGCGGTACCGGTCCCGGGGCTGGAACGGGACGCAGGCCCGGCTCGCCGAGGACGCGGTGGGCGCGGCCGACGAGGTGCTGCGCCGCTATGGGGATGTCCCGGTCTGTCTGGCGGGGCACGGCCTCGGCGGGCGGGCGGCGCTCCACGCGGCGGACCATCCGTCGGTCGGCGTGGTGCTGGCGCTGGCGCCCTGGCTGCCGGAGGGCCCGGCGTCGGCGGCGGAGCCGGTGCGGCAGCTCGTGGGGCGGCGGGTGATGATCGTGCACGGCACGAACGACCGCCGTACGGACCCCGATCTCTCGTACCGGCTGGCGGAGCGGGCGAAGAAGGTCAACCGGAGCATATGCCGGTTCGAGGTCCACACGGACGGGAACGCGCTGCGCCAGCACCACGCCGAAGTGCTCGCGCTGGCCACGGACTTCGTGCTGGGTTCGCTCTTCCCGCACCCGTACGCCCGCCCGGTCGCGGACGCGCTCGCGGCACCGCCGCCGCTGGGGCTGCGGATGCCGCTGGCCGCGGGCTTCGGCAGATCCCTGCGCCCCTGACCGTCCCGGCCCCCTCCACCCGGGGGCCACGGGACGGCCCCACCGGGCATGCCCGTACCGCACGCCCCTCCGCCGGACCCCGCCGCGCGGGCCCACGCCCTGACCCCGACCGGGGACGGACGCGCCGACCGGGACCGGCCACCGCCACGGCACGGGGAACACCCCGGCCCCCTCCACCCGGGGGGCCACGGGACGGCCCCACCGGGCACGGCCGTACCGCACACCCCTCCGCCGGACCCCGCCCCGCGGGCCCACATCCCGACCCGACCGGGACCGGCCACCGCCACGGCACCGGGAACACGCCGAGGCCAGGACCCGCACCACGGCCGCGCCCGGCACCCCCGGCACCCCCGGCGCCCCCGGCGCACAACGGCCACGAACCGTTCCCGGGCCCACATCCCCGCCCCGGCCAGGGGACGACCGGCCCCACGACCGGGACCGGCCACCGTCACGGCACGGCACGGGGAACACCCGGGGGCCACGGGACCGCCCCGCCGGGCACGGCCCGTACCGCACACCCCTCCACGGACCCCGCCGCGCGGGCCCACGTCCTGACCCCGACCGGGGACGGGCCCGGTCGCCACCCTGCGGGCGGGCCTCGGCCAGGTGCGGACCGTCCGGCCGGTGCGCCGCGCGCTGCTGCTGTCGGTGGCGGTCACCTCGCTCTGGGGCGCGCTGGACGAGTACGTTCCGCTGCTGGCCGCCGGGACCGGGGTGGCGACGGGGACCGTCCCGTTCCTGGTGCTGGCGGTGTGGGCGGGTGTGACCCTGGGCGGGCTGCTCGCGGGGCGGGCCGAACGGCTGCCGGGGCGGGCGCTCGCCGTGCTGCTCCTGGCGGCGGGGGTGCTGCTCGCGGCGGGGGCGCTGGGGCGGTCGGCGGCCGGATTCGCCCTGCTGGCCGGGGCGTTCCTGGTGTTCCAGCTTCTGGACGTGGTCGCGGACGCCCGGCTCCAGGCGGCCATCGAGGGACCGGCGGCGCGGGCGACGGTGACCTCGCTGGCCGGGTTCGGGAGCAGCGCGGGGACGCTGCTGGTGTACGGGGTGTACGGGGCGGCCTCGGGCGCCGGTCTGGACCACGGTTCGGTGTTCGCGCTGTTCGCGGTGGTCTGTCCGGTGATCGCGGTGCTGCTCCTCGGGGTCGCGGCGCCCGCCGGGACCCCCGTTCCGACCGTTCCGACCGTTCCGGAGGGGACTACTCCGGCAGGCCCGTCGGCAGCAGCCGGCCCCGGCGGGACAGCAGGAACTTCTTGAACGCGGCGACCGGCGGGGTGTCGGGGTGGCCGTCGAGCCAGGCGACACCGATCTCGCGGACGGCGCGCGGCGCCGTCACCGTCAGCTCCACGACCCCGGGCCTGGCCACCGCCGGAGGGGGCAGCAGCGCCACCCCGAGCCCGGCGGCGACCAGCCCCCGCAGGGTCTCGGCCTCCTCGCCCTCGAAGGCGACCTTCGGGGTGAACCCGGCCCGGGCGCACAGGGCGTCGGTGATCCGGCGCAGCCCGTACCCGGGTTCCAGGGTGACGAAGACATCGTCCGCCGCCTCCGCGAGCCGGACCCGTTTGCGGCGGGCGAGCCGGTGGTCGTCCGGGACGACGAGCCGCAGCCGCTGCTCGTCCAGTCTGCGGGCGACCAGGTCGGGCGCGTCGGGGACGGGCGAGGTGAGACAGAGGTCGAGATCGCCGGAGCGCAGCCCGCCGAGCATGGCGTCCCCATGGTTCTGGACGAGGGTGAAGCGGACCCGGGGGTGATCGGCGCGGAAGGCGCGCAGCAGCCCGGGGACCGTCTCCGAGCCCATGGTGTGGAGGAAGCCGAAGGCGACCTTGCCCGCCCGGGGGTCGGCGTCGGCGCGGACGGCACCGGCGGCCCGTTCCACCTCGGCGAGCGCGCGCTCCACGGAGGTGAGGAAGGTCCGTCCGGCGGGCGTGAGGGAGACGGTGCGGCCCTTGCGGGCGAAGAGGGCGACGCCCAAGTCGCGTTCCAGCCGGACCATCGCCCGGGAGAGGGTCGACTGGGGCACCCCCAGCTCCAGGGCGGCGCGCGTCACATGCTCCTGGCGGGCGACCCCGGCGAAGTAGGCGAGGCGCGGCGCGAGCAGCAGCGCCATGTCCTCGGCCCACTCGTCATATCCGGCGGACCCGGCGGGCCCCGTGGTCGCGCCATGCGGAGGGTACCCATTGTTTACTTCGTAACTGCCGTGTGACAGCCGACGCTGTGAGCTGCGGTCATGCACCATGGGAACGATTATCGCCATTCCATGCATTGGACGCATGAACCTCGCCGGTCGTACGTTCGACGCATGCCCAGTGCCAGTACCAAGGCGTCCACCGAGGTGGGCGCCGTAGCCGAGACCGCAGCCGCCGAGACCACCACCGCGGGGACCGCCGCCACCGGGACCGCCGGGACCGACCGGGAGTCCGGGGCGGAGCCCGCCCCCGGAGCCGGGTCCGGCTCCGGCTCCGGGTCCGCCGAGGGGCCGCTCGCCCCGGGCCGCCCCGGCTTCCGCCGGATGAGCCTGGCCCTCTTCGCCGCCGGAGTGGCGGCGTTCGCCCTCCTCTACTCCACGCAGGCGCTGCTGCCCGCGATCTCCGCCGACTTCGGCGTGAGCGCGTCGGCGGCGAGCTGGACGGTGTCCGCCGCGACGGGCGCGCTGGCCCTCTTCGTCCTTCCGCTGTCCGCGCTCTCCGAGCGGTTCGGGCGGCGCGCGATGATGACCGCCTCCCTCGCCGTCGCGGTGGCGGTCGGTCTGCTGGTGCCGTTCGCCCCCTCCCTGGAGTGGCTGGTGGCGCTGCGCGCCGTGCAGGGCGCCGCGCTGGCCGGGCTGCCCGCGTCCGCGATGGCGTATCTCGCGGAGGAGGTGCGGCCCCGGGCGCTGGTGGGCGCGATCGGGCTCTTCGTCGCGGGCAACAGCGTCGGCGGGATGAGCGGCCGGATCGTCACCGGCTGGGCGGCCCAGCTCGGCGGCTGGCGCGCGGGCCTGCTGGCCGTCGGCGCGCTGGCGCTGGTGGGCGCGGTGGCGTTCCGGCTGCTGCTGCCCCGGCCCCGGCGCTTCACCCCGGGGACGCTGAGCCCCCGGGCGCTGGCGGCGACCGTGCGCGGGCATCTCTCCGATCCGCTGCTGATGCGGCTGTACGCGATCGGCGCGCTCTTCATGACGGTGTTCGGCGCGGTGTACACGGTGATCGGGTACCGGCTGGTGCAGGAGCCGTTCGGGCTGTCGCCGGGCGTGGTGGGCTCGGTCTTCCTCGTCTATCTCGTCGGTACGGCCTCGTCCGCGGCGGCGGGGCGGCTGGTGGACCGGCTGGGGCGGCGCGGCGCGCTGTATCTGGCGGTGACCACGACGGCGGCGGGTCTGCTGCTCTCGCTCTCCGCCTCGCTGACGGCCGTGCTGCTGGGCCTGGTGCTGATCACGGCCGGTTTCTTCGCCGGGCACGCGGTCGCGTCGGCGGCCGTGAGCCGGACCGCGACCACGGGCCGCGCGCAGGCGTCGGCGCTCTACCAGTCCTCGTACTACCTGGGCAGCAGCGTGGGCGGCACGCTCGGCGCGATCGCCTTCCACGCGGGCGGCTGGGCCGGGACGGTGGGGCTCGCGCTCCTCGCGGTGACCGGGGTCGTGTCGATCACCCTGTACGGGACCCGGGTGGCCCGGGCCGAGCGGCGGTCGCTCGTCGTGGCGGGCGCCGTCCCCGCGAGCCGCTGAGGCGCCCCTCGCGTACGCACGGCTCCCGTTACCGGCGCACAGCCGGACGACGTGCTTCGATTTCCGGTCGGCTGTGGCGAGATCGAGACATTCTCCGCGCAGCGGGTGCTCCCGTATCGTCGTCATACGGGGAGAGCGACCGCACTCCGGCGGTACTCGAAGGGGGAGTTGAGAGCAGTGGGGAAGACGACGGGCGGGGCCCGCAGAACGGCACGGCGGGCGGGCGTCGCGCTCGGGCTGACCGGGATGGTGGTGCCGCTGACGCTGGCACTCGGCAGCACGCCGGCCGCGGCCGCGGCGGCCTGTTCGGCGAAGGCCGGGCCGTATCAGAAGCAGGTCGAGAGGTTCCTCGGCCGCAAGGCCGACGGCAAGCAGTCCGCGGCGGACTGCCGGGCCGTCAGGGCCTTCCAGAAGACGCACGGCATCAGCCCGGCGGCGGGGTACGCGGGCCCGCTGACCTGGCAGGTCATGAATGTCATGACCCAGCAGAAGGCCGCGGGGAAGAACCCGAACAAGGCGGGCAAGTGCCCGACGAACAAGGGCCGCATCGCCTGTGTGGACCTGACCCGGCAGCTCAGCTGGATCCAGGACGGCAGGAAGCTGCGGTTCGGCCCGGTCCCGGTGCGCACCGGGCGGAACGGCGACGAGACCCGGACCGGCCTCAAGAGGATCTACTGGCGGAACATCGACCATGTGTCCTCGCTGTACGACGTGAAGATGCCCTACGCCCAGTTCTTCGACGGCGGCCAGGCGTTCCACTCGGTGACCAAGTCGGTGTGGAACCCGCCGGGTTCGGCGGGCTGCGTCAATATGCGTCCCTCCGACGCCAAGACGTACTGGAACATGCTCAGGAACGGCGACGACGTGTACGTCTACGGCCGGAAGCCCGGCACCTGAGCCACCGCTGTCAGTCCCCTCCGGTAGGTTGCCCAAGCGCAGGGAACGCAGGGGCGACAGGGGTGGACCCGATGAGTGATCTCGCGACGACCGACGGCGTCGACGCCGAGCTGGAGAAGTACCGCCGGGAGCTGACCGGTTACTGCTACCGGATGCTGGGCTCGTCCTTCGAGGCGGAGGACGCCGTACAGGACACGCTGGTGCGGGCCTGGCGGAGCAGGGAGAAGTTCGAGGGGCGTTCGTCGCTGCGGTCCTGGCTGTACCGCATCGCGACGAACGTCTGCCTCGACATGCTGAACGCGGGCAGCCGCAGGGCCCGCCCGATGGATCTGTCGGGGCCCACCCCGGTCGCGCAGGCGCAACTGCGGACCCGTCCGGAGGAGACCTGGTTGGAGCCCATGCCCGACGGACGGGTCCTGCCGCCGGTGGCCGACCCGGCGGAGCGCGCGGTGGAACGGGAGAGCATCCGGCTGGCGTTCGTCGCCGCGCTCCAGCATCTGCCGCCGAAGCAGCGTGCCGTGCTGATCCTCCGCGAGGTGCTGGCGTGGAAGGCGGCGGAGGTGGCCGAGCTGCTCGACACCTCGGTCGCCTCGGTCAACAGCGCGCTCCAGCGCGCCCGCGCCACCCTGGCGGAGTCCTCGCCCGCCCCGAGCGACCCGGCGGACCCGCTGGACGAGGAGCAGCGCAAGCTGCTGGAGCGCTATGTCGCCGCGTTCGAGGGCTATGACATGGAGGCGCTGAAGCAGGTCCTCCACGACGACGCCACCCTCTCCATGCCGCCGTACGACCTGTGGCTGCGGGGCCACGACGACATCGTGGGCTGGATGCTGGGCGTGGGCTCGGTCTGCCGGGGCTCCCGGCTGATCCCGACGGCGGCCAACGGGATGCCCGCCTTCGCCCACTACCACCTGGCCGAGGACGTGAACGGCCATACGCCGTGGGCGCTGATGGTGATGGACATCCGCGAGGGGAAGATCGCGGGGATCAACTCCTTCCTGGACACGGCCCGCTGGTTCCCCCTCTTCGGCCTCCCGGACCGGCTGGCCCCGGAGCCGGGCGCCTAGCCTGTACTGCCGGGCTCGACCGGCTCGATCAGCGTGTCGAGCCCGGCGAGGGCCAGCAGGGCCCGCAGGGCGGGCGGGGTGTCGCGGGTCCGCAGCTCCCGGCCCGCCCGGCGGGCGGTGAGCCGCAGCCGGGCGACGGCTTCCACGGCGGCGAGGTCGGCCCGCTCCAGGGCCCCCAGATCGCACACCACGCTGTGGGCCCCGTCCGCGTACAGCGCGCGCAGCCGCTCGCACAGCGGCGGCACATCGGCGAGGGTGATCCCTTCGGGGACGACAAGCACGAAGACGGTGGGGTCAGCGGGGTCGGTGATGTCGGGGGTATCGGTGTTCATGCCTCATCGGACTCGCCGAGCGGGCACAACTCATCGGTGGGGCCGCCGGCGGGGCCGCGGGCTCAACCCTTCGCAGGGAAGTCCCCGGTCTCCAGATCCAGCCCGATGGGTTCCGGCAAACGGATCGGATCACCGAACTTACCTGTCTGGAGGACACGGTAGAGACCCCCCTTCGGTTCGCCGTACAGCGTGACGGTGGGGCCGCCGGGCGTCCAGGCATCGATGAGAAGGTAGAGCGGAATTCCGGCATGAGAGTAGGCGGCGGCCTTCTGGATGCGGTCCTGGTAAGCGTTGGACGGCGAGGTGATCTCCGCGACCAGCTCAGCGGCAGCGGCTGGAATGCAGTGCCCTTCCTCCGTGGCAAGGACATCGTTCAGCGCCACCACCAGGTCAGGGATGAATAGCCCCTGTCGTGATGGAACCGCGATGCCCACGTGAGGGAAGAGCCCCCATTCGTCTGGCAGCGCAGCGGAAAGACACCGAATAAGCTTACTGTTGATCAGATTGTGGGCATTGGACGGCGGTGGTGCCACGGTGATGATTCCTTCGACGATCTCCACCTTGCAGCCCTCGGGAGCGTCCGTCTTCTCCAAGATACGGACAAGCTTGTCCCACTCGTCATCGGTCTCGTGCGAGTAGTAGACAGTGAGTACGCTCACGGCGGTCTCCTTGGCCTCGTTGCATCACCGACTCCAGCATGCCGAACGGGACCGGCGCAGGGCTACCGGTCCCGTTCACCCGTACGGGTCGGTACGGGTCCATCTGGAGAAAAGTGCAGGTCAGGCCAGGCGATCCAGCACGATCGGGGACGGGGTGAAGTCCGTGCCGGCGGGGGCGATGTCGTAGGCCGACGCCAGCGGGGCCAGGGCGTAGTCGAACTTCTCCGGGGTGTCGGTGTGCAGGGTCAGCAGGGGCTGGCCCGCGGTGACGCGGTCGCCCGGCTTGGCGTGGAGCTCGACGCCCGCGCCCGCCTGGACCGGGTCCTCCTTGCGGGCGCGGCCCGCGCCCAGGCGCCAGGCGGCGATGCCGATGTCGTAGGCGTCGAGGCGGGTCAGCACACCGGAGGCGGGGGCGGTGACGACATGCCGCTCGCGGGCGACGGGCAGTTCCGCGTCCGGGTCGCCGCCCTGGGCGGAGATCATCCGGCGCCAGACGTCCATGGCGGAGCCGTCGGCGAGGGCCTTCGCCGGGTCGGCGTCCTTGACCCCGGCGGCGTCGAGCATCTCGCGGGCCAGCGCGAGGGTCAGCTCCACGACATCGGCGGGGCCGCCGCCCGCGAGGACCTCGACGGACTCGCGGACCTCCAGGGCGTTGCCCGCCGTCAGCCCGAGCGGGGTCGACATGTCGGTGAGGAGCGCGACGGTCCGCACCCCGCTGTCGGTGCCCAGGGCCACCATGGTGGAGGCCAGCTCACGGGCGTCGTCGAGGTTCTTCATAAAGGCGCCGGAGCCGACCTTGACGTCCAGGACCAGCGAGCCGGTGCCCTCGGCGATCTTCTTGGACATGATGGAGGAGGCGATCAGCGGGATCGCCTCGACCGTGCCGGTGACATCGCGCAGCGCGTAGAGCTTCTTGTCGGCGGGGGCGAGGCCGTCGCCCGCCGCGCAGATGACCGCGCCGGTGGTGTCGAGGACGTGCAGCATCTCCTCGTTGGAGAGCAGCGCCCGCCAGCCGGGGATGGACTCCAGCTTGTCCAGGGTGCCGCCGGTGTGGCCGAGGCCCCGGCCGGAGAGCTGGGGCACGGCGGCGCCGCACGCGGCGACCAGCGGGGCGAGCGGCAGGGTGATCTTGTCGCCGACGCCGCCGGTGGAGTGCTTGTCGGCGGTGGGGCGGGAGAGCGCGTCAAAGTTCATCCGCTCGCCGGAGGCGATCATCGCGGCGGTCCAGCGGGCGATCTCCGTCCGGTTCATCCCGTTGAGGAGGATCGCCATCGCCAGCGACGACATCTGCTCGTCGGCGACCTCGCCCCGGGTGTACGCGTCGATCACCCAGTCGATCTGCTCGGGGCTCAGCTCCCCGCGGTCCCGCTTGGTCCGGATGACGGAGATGACGTCCATGGATTTCCTCCAGAGTCGCGACGTGCGCGCTCTGCGCGCAGAAAGATCGAGGGTGCAGCCACGGCCCCTCCACCGGGGCGGAGGGGCCGTGGCGAGGGTTCACGCCAGGTGTGCCGGGCCGAAGGGCTGGGGCAGGAGCTGCTCCAGCGTGACGATCCCGCCGGGGGTGTCGAGCAGCAGCCCGGGGCCCCCGAACTCGTACAGGAGCTGACGGCAGCGGCCACAGGGGACCAGCGGCCCGCCCGTGCGGTCCACGCAGGTGAAGTGGGTCAGCCGGCCACCGCCGCCCGCCTGGAGCGCGGAGACGAGACCGCACTCGGCGCAGAGCGAGAGGCCGTAGGAAGCGTTCTCGACATTGCAGCCGGTGACCGTGCGGCCGTCGTCGACCAGCGCGGCCACGCCGACCGGGAAACCCGAGTAGGGCGCGTACGCGCGGGCCATGGCCGCGCGCGCCTGAACCCGCAGGGCCTCCCAGTCGAACCCGGCCGCCGCCGTCGTCACTTGCCCTGGCCCTTGCGGTAGCGCATGCCGTCCGCCTTGGGCATTCTCAGCCGTTGCGCGGAGAGCGAGAGCACCAGCAGGGTCACCACATACGGGGTCGCGGCCACGAACTCGGTCGGGACCACGTCCGTGCCGAGGTACCAGGCCAGCACGGCCAGGCCGATGACTCCGCTGATCGCGCCCTGGAGGTAGCTCTTGCGGTAGAGCTTCCAGACGGCGAGGACGATCAGGACCACGACGAGCAGGAGCAGCAGCGCGTGGACGGACTCGCCGCCGTTGCGGAGCTGGAGGGCGTCGGCGTAGCCGAAGAGGCCCGCGCCCATGGCGAGGCCGCCGGGGCGCCAGTTGCCGAAGATCATCGCCGCGAGGCCGATGTAACCGCGGCCACCGGTCTGGCCCTCGTTGTAGATGTGCGAGGTGACCAGCGACAGGAAGGCGCCGCCGAGGCCCGCCATACCGCCGGAGACGATCACGGCGATGTACTTGTACTTGTAGACGTTGACGCCGAGGGACTCCGCGGCGATCGGGTTCTCGCCGCAGGAGCGCAGCCGCAGACCGAACGCGGACTTCCACAGCACCACGAAGGTGCCGACGAAGAGCAGCACGGCCACGATCGTGAGCAGCGAGACATCGGTGACCAGACCGGCGAGGATGCCCGCGAGGTCGGAGACGAAGAACCACCCGTGGTCCTCGATCGACTTCAACCCGTCGGAGAGGCCGGGGACGGTGATGTCGGCGATGCTGTCCGCCGGTGGGGACTGCTTGGGGCTGCCGCCCTTCTCCAGGGCCTCACCGGTGTTGAACCAGAGCTTGGCGAGGTAGGTGGTGAACCCGAGCGCCAGGATGTTGATCGCGATACCGGAGATGATGTGGTCCACGCCGAAGGTGACCGTGGCGACCGCGTGCAGCAGACCGCCGAGCATGCCGCCCAGCACACCGGCGAGCACGCCGATCCAGGGGTTGGTCTGCCAGCCCGCCCAGGCGCCGAAGAAGGTGCCCAGGATCATCATGCCTTCGAGGCCGATGTTGACCACACCGGCGCGCTCGGCCCACAGACCGCCGAGACCGGCGAGACCGATCGGCACCGCCATCGCCAGCGCCGTGCTGATCTGGCCGGAGGAGGTGATGTCCTCGGCCCCGGTGATGACGCGCACCGCGGACAGGGCCAGCAGCGCGCCCGCGATGATCAGCAGGATCACCGGGAAGGAGAGGCGGACACGGCCGCCCTTGCCACCGCTCACCTTGGGTGCGGCGGGCGGCGGGGTGGAAGTCGCCGTGGCGCTCACGCCGACACCTCCTGCTGGTCGGAGTTACGGGCCTGGGCGGCGAGCTTGGCGCCGACCTGCCGTTGCTGGAGCTTGAGGCCGTAGCGGCGCACGACCTCGTAGGCGATGACGACGCACAGGACGATGACGCCCTGGATGACGCCGACGATCTCCTTGTCGTAGCCCTGGAATTCGAGCTGGCCGCTGCCGCGCTCCAGGAAGGCCCACAGCAGCGCGCCGAGGGCGATGCCGACCGGGTGGTTGCGGCCGAGCAGGGCGATGGCGATACCGGTGAAGCCGACGCCGACCGGGAAGTCGCCGCTGTACTCGTAGCTCTCGTTGAGCAGCGTCGGCATGCCGACCAGACCGGCCATGGCGCCGGAGATCAGCATGGAGGTGACGACCATGCGCTTGACGTTGACGCCGCTGGCCTCGGCGGCGGAGCCGGACTGGCCGACGGTGCGCAGGTCGAAGCCGAAGCGGGTGCGGGAGAGGGTGAACCAGTAGCCGATGCCCGCGATCACGGCGACCACGATGAAGCCCCAGACCGGGGCCGGGGTGGTCGGGAACTCGAAGAAGTGCGCGGACTCCGGCAGCGGCTTGGTCGCGATCTTGGTCCCGGCGGCGTCCAGGTGGCCGAGGCGGCCCTGCTGGAGGAGGTAGCCGATGATCGCGGTCGCGATCGCGTTCAGCATGATCGTGGAGACGACCTCGCTGACGCCCCGGGTGACCTTGAGGACACCCGCGATACCGGCCCACATCGCGCCGACGAGCATGGCGCAGATGATGATCATCGGGATCTGGAGCGGGGCGGGCAGGGTCACCGCGCCGCCGAGGGCCGCGGCGAAGAAGGCCGCGAGCCGGTACTGGCCGTCCACACCGATGTTGAACAGGTTCATCCGGAAGCCGACGGCGACCGCGATGCCCGCCAGGTAGTACGTGGTGGCCTTGTTCAGGATGTAGACCTGGCTGTCCGACTTCGAGCCGTAGTCGAACATGATGCCGAACGCGTTGAACGGTTCCTTGCCGGTCGCCAGCAGCACCAGCGCGGTGACCAGGAACGCGACGACGATCGCGAGCAGCGGGGCGGCGATCCCCAGGAGCACCCGCTCCTTGTCGAACTTCTTCATCGGTCCTCTCCCCCGCCCTGGGGGTCGTCGCCGCCGGTGTCGGCGGCGTCGGTGGCGTCGTGGTGTTCCAGATGGCCGGAGGCCGCGCCGGTCATGGCCGAGCCCAGCTCCTCGGGGGTGATGTCGGCCGGGTCGGCGTCCGCCACCAGCCGGCCGCGGTACATGACCCGCAGGGTGTCGGAGAGCCCGATCAGCTCGTCCAGGTCGGCGGAGATCAGCAGGACCGCCAGGCCCTCGCGGCGGGCCTCGCGGATCTGGTCCCAGATCTGCGCCTGCGCGCCGACGTCCACGCCCCGGGTGGGGTGGGCCGCGATCAGCAGCTTGGGCCGGTGGCTCATCTCGCGGCCGACGATCAGCTTCTGCTGGTTGCCGCCGGAGAGCGAGGCCGCGGTGACGTCGATGCCGGGGGTGCGGACGTCGTACTCGCGCACGATCCGCTCGGTGTCGGCGCGGGCCGCCCGGAGGTCGAGGAAGGCGCCCTTGCTGTTGGGGCGCTCGGTGACATGGCCGAGGATGCGGTTCTCCCAGAGGGGGGCCTCCAGGAGCAGACCGTGCCGGTGGCGGTCCTCGGGGATGACGCCGATGCCGTCCTCGCGGCGCTTGCGGGTCGGCAGGGCGGCGATGTCCTCGCCGTCGAAGACGAGGGTGCCGCTGTCCAGGTGGCGCATCCCCATGATCGCCTCGACCAGCTCGGACTGGCCGTTGCCCTCCACTCCGGCGATGCCGAGGACCTCGCCCTGGTGGATGGTGAAGTCGATGCCGTCGAGCACCGCGCGGACCACCCCGTCGGGGTCGGTCGCGGTCATCCGCAGCCCCTCGACGGTGAGCATCGGGACATCGGTGACCGTGGACTCACGGGTCTCCGGCGAGGGCAGTTCGCTGCCCACCATCAGCTCGGCGAGCTGCTTGGGGGTGGTGGAGGCCGGGTCGGCGGTGCCGACCGTGGTGCCCCGGCGGATCACCGTGATGTCGTCGGCGACCGACAGCACCTCGCCCAGCTTGTGCGAGATGAAGATGACCGTGAGGCCCTCGGCCTTGAGCTCGCGCAGATTGTCGAAGAGGGCGTCGACCTCCTGCGGGACCAGGACGGCGGTCGGCTCGTCCAGGATCAGGATGCGCGCGCCGCGGTAGAGGACCTTGAGGATCTCCACCCGCTGGCGGTCGGCGACGCCCAGGTCCTCGACCATGACATCGGGCCGCACATTGAGCCCGTACGCGTCCGAGATCTCCTTGATCTTCGCGCGGGCCCGGTCGCCGATCCCGTACAGCTTCTCGGAGCCGAGAACGACGTTCTCCAGGACCGTGAGGTAGTCGGCGAGCATGAAGTGCTGGTGCACCATGCCGATGCCGCAGGCGATGGCGTCCCCGGGGGTGTGGAAGGAGACGTCCTGGCCATCGATGGTGATCGTGCCCTCGTCCGGCTTCTGCATGCCGTAGAGGATCTTCATCAGGGTGGACTTGCCTGCGCCGTTCTCACCCATGAGGGCGTGGACGGTGCCGCGGGTCACGGTGATGTCGATGTCGTGGTTGGCCACGACGCCGGGGAAGCGTTTGGTGATGCCGCGCAGCTCCACGGCGTTGGGGCTGCTGGGCCTGTCGGCGGCCTGCGGACTGCTGGACGGTTTGATGGCGCACTCTCCAGGACTGGAGCGGAGGAGCATGAGGCGGGTCGGTGGCGGGCAAACTATCGCGCGGAGAGGGAGCTACGCGCGTAGCGCCGCCAGATCGTGCAGGAACCGGACGCAGAGCATCCGATTCCACACGCGCGTCGGGGCCCGGAGGACGGCACGGCCGCTCGTCCGGGCCCCGATGGCAGCGGCGATCAGGTGGTGGTCTTGACCTTGATCTGGCCGTCGATGATCTTCTTCTTCGCCTCGTCGATCTTGCCCTGGATGTCCTTCAGGTGGCCACCCGTGGTGGTGAGGCTGACACCGTCCTCGGCGAGGGTGTAGGCGTGGGTGCCGGTCAGCGGCTTGCCGTCCTTGACGGACTTGGCCAGCGCGAAGACACCCGCGTCCACGTTCTTGACGACCGAGGTCAGGATGGTGGAGGCGTACTTCGCCAGCGCCGGGTCCTTGGCCTGGTCCGAGTCGACGCCGATGGACCAGGCGCCCTTCTTGCCCGCCACGGCCTCGATCGCGCCGGCGCCGGAGCCGCCCGCCGCGGTGTAGATGACGTCCATGCCCTTGTCGAGCATGCCCTGGGCGGCGGCGCGGCCCCGGTCGGGGCTGCCGAAGCCGGACAGGTCCGTGCCGTAGCTCAGGTACTGGAGCTGGACCTTCGCCTTGGGGTTGGTGTCCAGGACACCCTGCTCGAAGCCCGCGGCGAACTTCTTGATCAGCGGCAGGTCGACACCGCCGATGAAGCCGACCTTGCCGTCCTTGGACTTCAGGGCGGCGGCGACACCGGCGAGGTACGAGCCCTGCTCCTCGGCGAAGACGATGCTGTCGACGTTCTTGTGCTCGGAGATCGAGTCGACCATGCCGAACGTCGTCTTCGGGAACTGCACGGCGACCTTGTCGACCGCGTCCTTGTAGGCGAAGCCGACGGCGAAGACGGGGTTGAAGCCGCCCTTCGCCAGCGAGGCGAGGCGGGCCTCACGGTCGGCGGGGGTCTCGCCGTGCTTGGCGGTCAGCTCCTTGGTCTCCGCGCCCAGCTCGGCCTTGGCCTTGTCCAGACCGCGGGCGGCGGAGTCGTTGAAGGAGTTGTCGCCACGGCCGCCGACGTCGTAGGCCATACCGATCTTGAGCTTGCCCGCGGCGTCCCCCGAGCCGGAGCCCGTGTCCTCGGTGGAGGACTCTCCGCACGCGGTGGCGGTGAAAGCGAGGGCCGCGGTCGCGATGCACGCGGCAGTGATCTTGGATACCCGGCGCAAGAGAAGGGGTCCCTTCGAGACTGACCGAAAGCGCCTCTTCCCGGCGCTGGTTTTGTCGCGATCGTAACGCGCGTAGATGTCAGTTAAAGCCCTGTTCATGAGTCGTTATCGGATCGTCGCGAACGGACCCGCGCGGCGACTCAGCGTAGCGCGCCGGGCACGGTAGAGGCCGCTGCGGGACGGGGCGGCCGGGCCTGCGCGGATACCCTCCCCGCGGCCGGGGAACGGCCCTCTGCCGTCGTCCCGGCGCGGTCGCCCACTCGTGGTGGCGGAGCCGGGCACGGAACGGTACGGATTCCCGGGAACTCCCTCGGAGCATGGCCGGATCTCGACGATTCTCTGGGAGTTTTCTCCGGTTATGGAGAGGGAGGAGAGGGATACGGAGGGCGGGCGATGGGACGCGGCGTGTACGCCGCTCGACTGCGGGGTAACGGGGGCGTCCCGGGTACGGGGGTCAGTTCCGGGGGACGTCCAGCAGGGCGGCGGCCGTGAACAGCTCGACGCCGACCTCGATCGCGTACTCGTCGACGTCGAAGTCGCCCCGGTGCAGATCGCGCTGCGCGGTGTCGCCGGGGGTGCGCACACCCAGCCGGGCCATCGCGCCCGGGACGTGCTCCAGGTACCAGGAGAAGTCCTCGCCGCCCAGGCTCTGTTCCGTGTCCTCGACCGCGTACACGCCCCGGCGGGCGGTCTGTGCCTCGCGCAGCAGCTCGGCGACGACCGGGTCGTTGACCACCGGCGGAACCCCGCGCACATAGGTGACCTCGGGCTTGGCCCCGTAGAGCCGGGCGATCTCGTCGACGGCGGTATGCACCAGGTCGGGGGCGGCGCGCCAGCTCGGCAGGTCCAGGCAGCGCACGGTCCCGGACAGCTCGGCGTGCTGGGGGATCACATTGCAGGCGTGCCCGGCGGCGATCCGGCCCCAGGTGACGGCGAGCCCCGCGCGGGCGTCCACCCGCCGGGAGAGCAGCGCCGGGACCTCGGCGGCCACCTTCGCCGCCGCCGTGACCAGGTCGGTGGTCAGATGGGGGCGGGCGGTGTGGCCGCCGGGCCCGTCGAGGGCGATCTCCAGCCGGTCGCAGGCGGAGGTGATGGGACCGGGGCGCAGGCCGATGACGCCCGCGTCCACCTTGGGGTCGCAGTGCACCGCGATGATCTTGCCGACGCCGTCCAGGGCCCCGGCGTCGATGACGTCGGTGGCGCCGCCCGGCAGCACCTCCTCGGCGGGCTGGAAGATCAGCCGTACCGGGCGCGGCAGCAGCCCCTGCCGGTGCAGTTCGGCGAGGACGAGACCGGCGCCGAGGACGGCCGTGGTGTGGACGTCGTGGCCGCAGGCGTGGGCCCGTTCGGGCACGGTGGAGCGGTAGGCCACACCGGCCTTGGTGTCCGGGATGGGCAGCGCGTCGATGTCCGCGCGCAGGGCGAGCAGTGGCGTTTCGCCGCTCAGGCCGGCGTTCAGGTCACCGCTCAGATCGCCGCTCAGGCCGGCGATCGGCTCCCGGGCCGCCGCCGGGACCGGGCCGCCGCCGGGGGCGGCGTCCGGCGCGGCTCCGTGCGGGGGTGTCTCGTTCCGCGCACCGATGTCCTCGCGTACGCCGATGTCACAGACGAGCCCGGTGCCGGTCGGGAGCACCCGGGGCCTGAGCCCGGCCCGTTCCAGGCGTTCCTTGAGGGCGGCGGTGGTGCGGAATTCCTGGTTGCCGAGCTCGGGGTGCATATGCAGATCGCGGCGGAAGGCGATCAGCTCGTCGCGCAGGGCGGTGGACAGTGTGCCGGGCAGTGCGGCGCTCCCGGGCAGATCGGTTTCGGGCTCGCGGGACATCAGCTTGTTCACCTGTTGAAGAGTAGGCCCAGACGGGTGCCAACTGGCCACTGATCAACAAAAGTTCAATCCGATAGGGGAAGGAAACACCGTTCGAAGGGGCATGATCCAGGCTCCCCGTGGGTACACTGCGCGCCCTTCTCGAACGTACCCCACCTGCGTCGATCCCGCCCGGGCTGCGGCGGATCACCGCGTGATGGCGGCCCCTCGCGGGCCCGGTCGTCCAAGGCCCGTCCAGAACCGGTCCAGCGCCCGTCCAGAGCTGTTTCAGAGCCCGTCCAGAGCTGTTTCAGGGCGGTTCCCGGCGGCCCTCAAGCCCGGCGCGGCCCGTCCTTCAGGCCGGGGCGGGGAGCCGCCGCACGCCCCGGGCGGTGCCGGTGATGCCCGCGAGGAAGCCCTCGGCCCGGGGGGAGGCCCCGTCCTTCAGCCACTGGGGCGCGATGTCGCAGACGGCGACCGTGACGGGGGTGTCCGCGAGGGCGAGCGGCAGGGTGTGCACCACCGTGGAGGGGAAGCTCAGCACGGTGGCGGCGGTCGGGCCCCGGCGGGCGACCAGTTCCAGCGGCAGTTCGGGGCGGACGATCTCCAGCCCGGTGAGCCGGGCCAGCCGCTGGAGCTTGTCCGGGCTCTCCCGGCGGTGGGCGAGGTAGCGCCGTGCCCCGTGGGCCGCGGCGAGCCGGTGCACGGCGTCGGCGTAGCGCTCCGGGTCGACGACGCCGGTCTCCACCAGGGAGGTGCCGACGAGGTCGGCGCCCGGGAGCACGGTGGGCGGGCCGAAGCGGGCGCGGGTCCAGCCGAAGTCGTTGGGGGTGACGTCGACGCCCTCGGGCGGCTGGAC
Organism: Streptomyces clavuligerus; assembly: GCF_005519465.1. Classification (NCBI taxonomy): domain Bacteria; kingdom Bacillati; phylum Actinomycetota; class Actinomycetes; order Kitasatosporales; family Streptomycetaceae; genus Streptomyces; species Streptomyces clavuligerus. Next base: position 2,353,419 of record NZ_CP027858.1, read on the forward strand.
CGGCATCGCGGTGAAGACCTCCACCCGGCGGTCCGGCGCCGGGGCCAGGCGCCGCCTCGCCAGTCGGCTCACGGGCGCGAGCAGCCGCTCCCTGGCTCCGCCGGTGCCGCGCCGGTGCCAGCGCACCAGCCGTTCGCCCCGGGCGAGCTGGGCGGCGAACTCCAGGGTGGCGGTGCCGTCGTCCACGACGGTCAGCTCCTTGGCCCCGGCCAGGGAGAGCAGCAGATGGACATAGCGCGAGAAGGGGTCGCCGACGACGACCCGCTCCGCCCGGCGCAGCAGGGGTGCCAGCTCGCGCACCGCCTTCAGGGGGGCTCCGGCCCCGCCCCTGGCCTCCTGCCAGCGGACGGCGAAGCCCTCGTCGCGGGCGAGTCCGGCCATGCGGCGGAGCTGGCCCCGGGAGAGCGGGTCGGTGGGCGACAGCACCACGACGGTGAGTCCTTCGGCGGGGGTCGGGGGGCCGGGCGGAAGGCTCTGGCCGGGCGGAAGGTTCCGGCCGGATCGGGGCTGGTGGCCGGGCGGCCGGGTGTGGGCCCACTCCAGGACGTTGAGCAGTTGGACGGGGCTCTCGACGAAGGCCAGTTGCACTGCGGGTCACCTCGTACGGGTGGGGGCGGGTGAGGGGTGGGGCAGCGGCGGCGGGCACGGGCCCCGGCGGGGGCGCCGGGAGTCGGCGCACCCCGCCGGGGCGGGTGAAACGGGGTGAAACGGGGTGAAACGGGGTGGAACGGGGCGTCAGACGGCCACGGGCTCGCGGTCGCCCGCCTCGGCGACGACGCCGGTGACCCGGCGGAGCTTGCGCATGGGGGCGAGTTCGGAGTCGTACACCCGCTTCACACCGTCGCCGAGGGCGGTCTCGATGGTGCGGATGTCCCGCACCAGCCGGGCCAGTCCGCCCGGTTCGACGGACGCCGCCTGGTCGGAGCCCCACATCGCGCGGTCGAGCGTGATGTGCCGCTCGACGAAGACCGCGCCGAGGGCGACGGCGGCGAGGGTGGTCTGGAGCCCGGTCTCATGGCCGGAGTAGCCGATCGGGACGTTCGGGTACTCGCCCTGGAGGGTCCGGATGACGTTGAGGTTCAGCTCCTCGGCGCGGGCCGGGTAGGTCGAGGTGGCGTGGCACAGAACGATGTTGTCGCTGCCGAGCACCTCCACCGCGTGCCGGATCTGGCGCGGGGTCGACATCCCGGTGGAGAGGATGACCGTCTTGCCGGTGGCCCGCAGGGCGCGCAGCAGCTCGTCGTCGGTGAGCGAGGCGGAGGCCACCTTGTGCGCGGGGACGTCGAACCGCTCCAGGAAGGCGACGGCCTCGGTGTCCCACGGCGAGGCGAACCAGTCGATGCCGCGCCGGGCGCAGTGCTCGTCGATACGGCGGTAGTCCTCCTCGTCGAACTCGACACGGTGGCGGTAGTCGATGTAGGTCATCCGGCCCCAGGGGGTGTCGCGCTCGATGTCCCACTGGTCGCGCGGGGTGCAGATCTCCGGGGTGCGCTTCTGGAACTTGACGGCGTCGCAGCCCGCGTCGGCGGCGGCGTCGATGAGCGCGAAGGCGTTCTCCAGATCGCCGTTGTGGTTGATGCCGATCTCGCCCGTGACATAGACGGGGCGGCCCGGCCCGGCGGTCCTGGTGCCGAGGGTGCGCAGACGGGACGTGCTCATGGGGTGGTTCCTTACGTCGGTGAGGGGGTGGCCGTCAGGGGGCGCGGCCGAGGGGGAGGTGTGGTGGGGGGACGGGTCAGCGGGTGGGCGGGGCGGCCGACAGGAGTTCGGCGGGGCCGTCCGCGGAGCAGGGAGGAGAGCAGGGAGCGGAGTCGGGAGGGGAGTCGGGGGTGGGAGTGAGGGCGGGGCCCAGGAGCCAGCTCGCGATCTCCCGTACGGCGCCGTGTCCGCCGGGGGCCGCCGTGACCGCGCGCGCCGCCGCCCGGACCGGCCCATGCGCGTCGGCGACGGCGACCGGCCAGCCCGCGAGGGAGAAGCAGGGCAGGTCGTTGACGTCGTTGCCCGCGTAGAGCACCCGCCGGAGGTCGATGCCCCGTTCCTCGCACCAGCGGCTGAGCGCGAGGTCCTTGCGGTCGATGCCCTGGAGGACCGGTATCCGCAGTTTGAGGGCGCGGGCCGCGACCACCGGGTTCCGCTCCGTGGAGAGGATCAGCAGGTCGAGGCCCGCCTCGCGCAGCCGGGCGACGCCGAGTCCGTCGCCCCGGTGGACGGCGACGGTCTCCCGGCCCTCGGCGTCGATCCAGGCGCGGTCGTCGGTCTGGGTGCCGTCGAAGTCGAGGACGACGGCGTCGATGTCCGCACGGGTGGGCAGAGCGGTGCCCCGGGCCGCCGTGTCGAGCAGCGGGGCGAGGGCGCGGGCGCGGGCCAGGTCGTGCGGGTCGTCGATCTCCAGGACCCGGGCGGGGTCGGTGCGGACCAGCGCCGTCCGGCCGAAGAAGCGGTGCCGGGCGGCGCGGAAGCCCTCGGCGTCCATGGCGTACGCGGCGCCGGTCTCCAGGTGGTCCCGGGGCCGGTCCTGGCGGCGGGGGCGCACGGCCGCGTCGTGGTTGACGCCCACGCCGGAGGAGGCGGTGCCCAAGCCGGGGCCGGGGCCGGTGTCCTTCCCCGGGCCGGGGTCGGTGTCCGGGCCGGGGTCGGCGCCCTCGCGCCAGACGAAGCCGTGGAAGGGGGCCACGGTCACCGCGCTGTCGGCGCCGTCCCGGACCACCGCGGCGGCCACGCCCTGGATGTCCTCCCGGGTGAGGAAGGGGCTGGTGCACTGCACCAGCAGGACGGCCCGCACCCGCGCCCCGTGCGCCGCCCCGAAGGCGTCAAGGGCGTGCAGCACCGCCGCCTCGCTGCTCGCCGTGTCCCCCGAAAGCCCGGCGGGCCGGTCGACGACCCACGCGCCCGCCGCCCGGGCGGCGGCGGCGATCCCCGGGTCGTCGGTGGAGACCGCGACATCGGTCACCAGCGGGGCGGCCAGGGCCTCCCGGACGGCCCGGACCACGAGCGGGACACCGCCCACGGGGGCGAGGTTCTTGCCCGGGACGCCCTTGGACCCGCCACGGGCGGGGATCACGGCGAGGACGGTCATCCGCTGGTCTCCTGAGCTGATCGGTGCGTGCGCGGGTGCGTGAGGTGCGGGTGCCTGTACGGGTGCGTGAGGTGCCTGTGCCCGTGCGGGTGTGTGGGGTGCGGGTGGACGGGCCGCGCGCGGGTGCGGTGCGGTCTTCAGCGGGGCCGGGGGCGACAGGCCCGGGAGCGGAGGCGCGGCCGGGGGCATGGCCAGGACCGGGACCGGGGCCGGGGGCGGCAGGCCCGGGGACGGGCTCACAGCTCGCCCATCCGCCGGATCGCGGGCGCGACGCGCTGCACGCCCTGCCGGTACGCGCCCCGGGCAGCCCCCCGTACGGCGTCGCGCACCAGCCGCCGCACCCCTCCCGCCGCCCCGGGGCCCGGCTCCGCGCCCGCGAGCGGGGTGCCGTCGGGGGCGAGCCGGTGCCGGGCGAGGATGCCGGGCAGATAGCCGGGCGCGGTGGCGGGGGTGTAGTAGGGCCTGATCGGCGGCAGCGGCCCCCCGTCCAGCAGGGCCGCGAGCCGCCCCCGGGCCGCGTCGAAAGCGGTCTCGTACCCGCCCCCGGTCGCCACGCCCTGCTCCCCGAGCCAGTGCGGATCGGGTACCGGGCGGTGGCCGCTGTCGAGCGCGTCGAACGAGGTCAGCAGCCCGGAGCCGATGAAGTGGTGGTTCCCGTGGGGCTCGCGCACCCCGAGGTCGGTGAGGACGGCGGTGGGAATGGACCGGTGCAGGGATTCGAGCGCCGCCGTGGACGAGACGGTGACCAGCAGATCCGTACGGTCCAGGACCTCCCCCATGTGCCCGTGGACCAGCCGGAGGTTGGGCGGCAGCGGGCCGGTGGCCTGCCCGGCGAGCCGCTGGTACGGGAACTCCTCCAGGTGAGTGGTGTGCTCACCGGGGCGCGAGCGGAGCTTGAGCAGCACCTCACGGCCCGGGTGGAGCCGGGCGTGCCCGATCAGCCGGCGCAGTACATAGGCGCGTTCGGCGCGGCTCGCGGGGACGGAGGGCTGGGCGGCGAAGACCAGCGTGTCGCGCCCCTCCTCGGGCCGGTAGGGCGCGCCGCCGAGGAACGGCAGCGCGGCCTCGACCACGGCGGAGGGATCGGCTCCGACCCCTTCGTACACCTCCCGGAAGCGCCGGGCGTCCTGCCGGGAGTTGGCGAGCACGAGATCCGCGCCGTGGCGCAGCAGCAGCCCGTCGGCCAGCTTCTCGTAGACGACGCCGACATAGCCGGTGACCACGACGGGGCGGCGGGCCGGGGGCAGGGCGGCGAGCCCGTGCAGCATGGCCTGGACACCGCCGCCGACCAGCGCGAGGACGACCACGTCGCAGCCGCCGTCCGCGACGGTGCGCAGAAACTCCGTACCGGTCACCTCGTGCAGCGCGCTCGCCTCGGCGCCGACCTCGGCGAGTTGGCGGGGCGTGGGCGTGGCCCGGCCGCGCAGCAGGTATCCGGTCGGCCGGGCCGGGCCGGGGACGAGGCGGCGCGCGGTCAGCGCACCCCATTTCCACCGGGTGTCGGAATCGGCGAGTACGGCGACACGAGGGGCGCCGCTGATGGGTGATGGCACGTCGAAGACGCTAGAAATCGATTCCGCTTCGCGGCCCAACTTGACCGCAACAAAGGGTTAACAGCACGCCTACGAAGGGGACCCGACCAGGCGGGAACATGATCGTTGCCCTTCGTTCACCTGCTGTCCTCCCATCGGAAAGCGCCTATGCCGGAGGCCGCCCCTAGGGTCACCCGGGTGGTCAAGCTCTCCGTCATCGTGCCGTTCTACAACGTACGGACATATGCGCCCGACACCCTGCGAAGTCTTCGGCTCAACGCCCGGGACGACTTTGAATTCCTCTTGGTCGACGACTGTTCGACGGACGAGACGCCGGAGATCCTGGAGAAGGCGGAGCGCGAGATCCCGGGCGCCCGGCTGATCCGGCACCGGGAGAACGGCGGTCTGGCGACCGCGCGCAATACCGGACTGGCGGCGGCGCGCGGCGAGCACCTGACCTTCCTCGACGGGGACGACTGGCTGGCACCAGGCCATTTCGCCCATCTGCTGAGCGCGTTGGAGGAGCTCGGCTGTGACTTCGTGCGCACCGACCACGTCCAGTGCACGGGCCGGGGGCGCACGGTGCGCCGGGTGCCGGTCGGCCGCCGCGGGGTGGTGCTCGACCCGCGGGAGGCGATTCTGCCCGCCGACCGCCCGACCGCCGTCGACTACCCCTACGCGTGGGCCGGAATGTATCACCGCAGACTGTTGGAGAGAGGTCTGCTGCACTTCACCGACGGGCTTCGCACGGCGGAGGACCGACCCTGGATCTGGCGGCTGCACCGGGACGCGGATTCCTTTGCTGTCATCAGCCGTCTCGGTATCTTCTACCGGCGGGGAATCCCTTCCTCACTGACACAGATAGGCGATGTCCGGCAACTCGATTTCCTTCGCGCCTTCGATCAGATATTGGCGGAGACAGCGGCTGATCGGGATTCCGCTCTGCTGCTTCCCAAAGCGGTGCGGACCTATTGCGCGGTGATCGCCCACCATATGGGGTCGATCGGGAAGTTCGAGCCCGAGGTGGCCCGGAAGCTGCGGACGCTCAGCGGGGCGGCGCTGCGCCGGATGCCACAGGACGTGCTGGACGACGTCCTCGGCGCGATGGACTCCGAGCGGGCCACACGGCTGCGCAGGCTGCGCCGCCGCCATCCGCTGACCGGCGGGGAGGCCGCGGCATGACCACCACACCCACCACACAGAGCGCATCCGCCCCGCGGAGCGTGCGGACCACCCAGATCTGCTACGCCTCCTCCCTGTACGGGATCGCCACGCTCGCGGCGGCGATCGACAGCGGGGCCTTCGGCCCGGCGGACCGCCGACTGCTGCTGGTCGCCAACAACGCGACGACGCCGGAGACCTCGCCCGCGCCGACGGACATGCCGGGCTTCGAGCGACTGCGGGACCGGTTCGACGGGGTGCTCTCCTGGAACGAGGCCGTCGCCCCGTTCCACCCGGGCGGCTGGAGCCCGCGCGTGGACGACCGGCCGCTGTGGCACCGGTATCTGCGGCTGCTGTGGGGCCTCGGGGACGACCGGGTGGAGCTGGCCGTGGAGTCCCTCCAGGTCACCCCGGCGCTGACGATCGCCCACCTCTTCCCGGACGCCCCGCTGGACGTGTACGCGGACGGGCTGATGAGTTACGGGCCCACCCGGAACAGGATCGACCCCCTGGTGGGCGAACGGGTGCGCCGGGTGCTGCACCCGGATCTCGTCCCGGGGCTCGGGCCGCTGCTCCTGGAGGAGTTCGGGGCGGCGGCCGAGGTGGTGCCGTCGGACGCCCTGGTGAGGGTCTTCGGGGAGTTGGCGGACGCCGAGCCGGACGGGACGGCGGAGCGCACGGAGACGGCAGAGACAGCGGAGACAGCGGAGACAGCGGAGACGGTGCCGGGGCCGGAGTCCGCGACCGGCCCGGCCGGAGGGCCCGGGGCCGGGGGCGGAGCCGGGGGCGCGCTGCTGCTGGGCCAGTATCTGGCGGCCCTCGGCATCCTCACCCCCGAGGAGGAGGAAGGGCTGCATCTGCGGATGGTCCGGGGAGCCGTCGCCCGGGGCCACCGGAAGCTGGTCTTCAAGCCCCATCCGACCGCCCCGGCCGCCTGGACCCGCGCCCTGGAGCGGGAGGCGGCGGCGCTGGGCGCGGAGCTGGCCGTCCTGGACCGGCCGGTCCTCGCCGAGGTGGTGTTCCTGCGGCTGCGGCCCGCGCTGGTGGTGGGCTGTTTCTCCACGGCGCTGCTGACCGCGTCCGCGTTCTTCGGCCTGCCCGTGGCCCGTGTGGGCACCGGGCCGCTGCTCGACCGGCTGACCCCGTACGAGAACAGCAACCGGATTCCGCTGACGATCGTGGACGCGGTGGTCCCGGAGCTGACCGAGGACGGCGGGACCGGCGCCGAGCCTCCGTACGGGGACCTGCCGGGACTGGTCGCGGCGGTGGGTTTCGCCATGCAGGCGCGGCTCCGGCCCGATCTGCGGGAGCGCGCCGAGCGGTTCCTCGCCGAACGGGCCGGGGACGGGCGCACCGCGCGCTACTTCAAACGGCGGCGGCTCACCGCGCTCGGGCTGCCCGGCGGGGTGCCGGTGCCCCGGAACGCGGCGGTCCGGGAGGTCGTCCGCCGGGCGCGCCGCCTCAAGCGGGCGGCGCTGCGCTGACGGGCTCCGGAACGGCCGGGGCGGGCCGGAACCATCGCGTTCCCGGCCCGCCCGCCCGCCGCCGGTTCCCTCCTAGCGGATGCAGTACCAGGTGTTCGGCCCGACGATCCCGTCCTGGGCGATCTGGCAGCGGCGCTGGGCCTCGACCACGGCGTCCTTGGTCAACGGTCCGAAGACACCGTCGATGGCGTGCGGGAAGATCCCCCAGTAGTCGAGGAGGCACTGGATCTCCCGGACGACGTTCCCCCGGGCCCCCTCGCGCACGATCTGGGTGCTCGTCGAGCTGTATCCGGCCGTCCGGTTGGGGTGGGAGCCGGTGACCGAGCACCGGGCCTGTGCCCCGGCCCGTGCCCTGGCAGCCGTTCGGTCGTCGGCCGTCGCCGCCTCCGCGGAGTCCGTGGAGGCGGCGGAGTCCGTGGAGTCCGCCGCCTCCGTGCTCCCCGTGTCGTCCGTGCTCCCCGTGTCGTCCGTGGCCGCCGCGCGGCCCCGGTCGTCCGCCCCGGTGGCCCCTCTCACGGCCCGGCGCGTCTCGGCCCGGCGCGGCTGGAGCAGGTCCGCCTCGCCCCGGTCCTTCTCGCGCTTCCCCGAGTCGTCGGCGGTCAGGGGCCGCAGCGGTACGGACACGGTGGCCGGCTCCTGGTCCCCGGCCGCCGCCATCCCGGTCCCCAGGCCGGTGACCAGGCCGGTGACCAGCGCGAGGGCGCTGAGGGCCGTGGCGGTGCTCCTGCGTGTGTTCATGGGTTCGGTTCCTCTCGGATGTCAGCGGTCGGCGGACAAGGAGGAGCCTTTCCCCCGGCAGGGATGACAGTGGGGCGAGAGGGAGGGAAATGGCCCGATCCATCGGGGTGAATGGCCCGCTATCGCCCGAGAATGTCTGGACATCGAACGACAGTCGGAGGGATGTCCGGGCCGGACGGGCCGGGAAAAGGACCGAGGTCCCTGTGCACGGCCCCTCTGCGCGGAGCAGGCTTGGCACTGTGGGCACCGTACGCGCGGTTCGCACGGTTCGCGGCGTACACACCGTTCGCGCCGCGCACACCGTTCGACCGGCGCGCATCGACCAGCAGCCGAGGAAGGGACTGGCGAGCCATGAGGCACCGCAGGGTCGCCGATCTGATGACCCCCGTCGCCGTGAGCGTCCAGCGCGGGACCGCGTTCAAGGAGATCGCGCGACTGCTGGACGAGTACGGCATCACCGCCGTCCCGGTGGTCGACGAGGACGAGCGTCCCGTCGGGGTGGTGTCCGAGGCGGATCTGCTGCGGCGGCAGACCTCCCGGACGACCGCCGGGACCGCCGAGGGGCTGATGACGAGCCCCGCGATCGTCGCCGAGCCGGAGTGGAGCGTGGTGCGGGCGGCACGGGTGATGGAGGAGAAGCGGATCAAGCGGCTTCCGGTGGTCGACGGCGAGGGGCGGCTGACGGGGGTGGTGAGCCGCAGCGATCTGCTCCGGCTCTTCCTCCGCCGGGACCGGGCGATCCAGGAGGAGATCCTGGAGGACGTCCTCACCCAGACCCTGGGACTCCCACCCTCCGCGCTGACGGTGGACGTCACCGACGGCCGGGTGACCCTCAGCGGCACGGTGGAGCGCCGGGGCGTGCGCCCCGTCTTCGTCCGGCTCTGCGAGAGCGTCGAGGGTGTGGTCGAGGTGGTGGACCGGCTGGTGTATCCGGAGGACGACCCTCAGGAGGGCGCCCCGGAGGGCGTTCGCGGCGACGCCTGAGCCACCGGCCGACCGGCCGCGGGCGAGCGAGCGGGACGCCCCGGGAGGACCGGGCGGCGGCGCGATTCCGGCGCCGCACGGCCCCCGGCGTCGGCACGGCCACAGGAGTCGGCAGGGCCCCGGCGTCAGCGCGGTGGCAGGCGTCAGTAGGGCTCCGGCGTCAGCACGGCGGCAGGCGCCAGCAGGACTCCGGCGTCAGCACGGCGGCAGGCATCGGCACGGCTCCGGCACCACGCACAACCCCGGACGTCAGCGCGGCGGCAGGCATCAGCACGGCCACAGGAGTCGGCAGGGCCCCGGCGTCAGCAGGGTGGCAGGCATCGGCACGGCTCCGGCGCCACGCACAACCCGGCGCCAGCACGGCTCCGGCGCCAACACAGCGGCAGGCGCCAGCAGGACTCCGGCGTCAGCACGGCGGCAGGCATCGGCACGGCCACAGGAGTCGGCAGGGCCCCGGACGTCAGCGCGATGGCAGGCGTCAGCAGGGCTCCGGCGCCGCACACAACCCGGCGTCAGCACGGCTCCGGTGCCAGCACGTCCACAGGCGTCAGCACGGCAGCAGACGACAGCAGGGCCCGGTGCCAGCACGGCTACAGGAGTCGGGCAGGGCCCCGGCGCCAACACGGCGGCAGGCATCGACACGGCTCCGGCACCACGCACAACCCCGGACGTCAGCACGGCCCCGGCGCCAACACAGCCACAGGAGTCAGCAGGGCCCCGGCGCCAACACCGCCGCAGGCGTCAGCAGGACTCCGGCGGCCACCCGAACAGCGGCGTCTGCACCGGGCGCGGCGCCGGGCCCGCGCCCACCGCCTCCAGATCGTGATCGGCGGCCCGCATCAGCCGCCCGGACAGGTCCCGCATCGCGCGCCCCGCCGCCAGCTCCTCGCCGATCTGCGGAATGTCGACGTCCTGGGGGTTGCAGTGGGCGGCGCCCCGGCCGGTCAGGGTCGCCGTGCCCGTGTCGAGCACCGCCCGTGCCGTGGTCGTGCCGTCCTCCTCGACGAGCTGGAGCCCGACCGTCCATTCCCTTATCCGTGTCGCCATGGCCGCCGCACCTCCTCACCCGCGCCCGCACGGCACACCGCCGCCGGGGCACGGCTCCCGGCTCCCTCCAGCATCTCTCGACGGCCCGCCGCCCGCAGCGGCGGCCGGGAGAGCGGCCACCGAGCCGGTCACGCGCTGCTGAGCGAGAGCTTCACCGCGAAACCGAGGAAGAGCGCGCCCGCCGCCGAGGTCGCCCCCGCCGACAGCGCCCGGCGGCGGCGGAAGGCGTCGGCCAGCCGGGTGCCGGTGAATATCAGCCCGCTCAGATAGAGGAAGCTCCCCAGTTGCAGACAGCCGCCGAGCAGCAGGAAGGAGAGCGCGGGATAGGGGTACGCCGGATCGACGAACTGGACGAAGAAGGCGAGCAGGAACAGGATCGCCTTGGGGTTGAGCAGGCTGATCACGAGCGCCCTGCGGAACGGGCGCTCGCCCGGCCCGGACTCCGCCCCGGCGGCGGACCCGGTATCGGACCCCTGCTCGCGCCGGGTGCGCCACATCGCCCAGGCGGCCCGCAGCATGCCGATCGCCATCCAGGTCAGATAGCCCGCGCCCAGGAGTTTCACAGCGCCGAACAGCAGCGCGTTGGTCTGGAGCAGCGAGGCGGCGCCCGCGGCGGCCAGCACCATCAGCACCGTGTCGCCGAGGAACACCCCGGCGGCTGCGGTGTACCCCTGCCGCACACCCCGGCGGGCGGCGACCGAGAGGACGTAGAGCGAGTTCGGCCCCGGCAGCAGAATGATCAGCACGAGGCCCGCGAGATAGGTGGGAAGATCCGTGACGCCGAGCATGGGAGGGAGTCTCGCACAGGAGTGCGACCACGCCGTAGGGGCAGAAGTCCCTGGGCAGATCCATGGCCGTGGACCGGGCGGGCGACCGCTCAGAGCCGTTCGTCGGGCACATACTCGCCCCACTCCTCGCGCAGCGCCCCGCACACCTCGCCGACCGTGGCGCGCGCCCGCAGCGCCTCCTTCATCGGGGGCAGGACGTTCGCCGTGCCCCGCGCCGCCGCGCGCAGTTCCCCGAGCGCCCCGGCGACGGCCGCGCCGTCCCGTCCGGCGCGCAGCGCGGCCAGCCGCTCCGTCTGCCGGGCCTCGATCCCGGGGTCGACGCGGAGCGGCTCGTACGGCTCCTCCTCGTCCACGGTGAAACGGTTGACGCCCACGACGACCCGTTCGCCGGACTCGGTCTCCCGGGCGATCCGGTAGGCGCTCCGCTCGATCTCGCCCTTCTGGAAGCCCTCCTCGATGGCGCGCACCGCGCCGCCCCGCTCCTCGATCCGTTCCATCAGGGCCAGCACCGCGCCCTCGATACCGTCGGTCAGCGACTCCATCGCGTACGAACCGGCGAAGGGGTCGACGGTGGCGGTCACATCCGTCTCGTACGCGAGCACCTGCTGCGTCCGCAGCGCGAGCCGGGCGGCGCGCTCGGTGGGGAGCGCGATGGCCTCGTCGAACGCGTTCGTGTGCAGCGACTGCGTCCCGCCGAGGACGGCGCCGAGCCCCTGGAGGGCCACGCGCACCAGATTGACCTCGGGCTGCTGGGCGGTGAGCTGCACCCCCGCCGTCTGGGTGTGGAAGCGCAGCATCAGCGACCTGGGCTCGCGGGCCCCGAACTCCTCGCGCATCAGCCGGGCCCAGATACGGCGGGCCGCCCGGAATTTCGCGATTTCTTCGAGCAGGGTGGTACGGGCGACGAAAAAGAAGGACAACCTCGGCGCGAATTCATCCACCCGCATTCCGGCGGCCAGCGCGGTCCGTACGTACTCCACACCATTGGCCAGGGTGAACGCGATCTCCTGCGCCGGGGTCGCCCCGGCCTCCGCCATGTGATAGCCGGAGATCGAGATGGTGTTCCACTGGGGGAGTTCGGTACGGCAGTAACGGAAGATGTCCGCGACCAGCCGCAGGGAAGGGCGCGGCGGAAAGATATAGGTACCGCGCGCGATGTATTCCTTGAGGATGTCGTTCTGGACGGTCCCGGTGAGCCGGGCGGGCGCCGCGCCCTGTTCCTCGGCGACGAGCTGGTGGAGCAGGAGCAGCGGCGCCGCCGGGGCGTTGATCGTCATCGAGGTGGAGACCCGGTCCAGCGGAATTCCGTCGAAGAGCACCCGCATGTCCTCGATCGAGTCGATCGCGACGCCCACGCGCCCGACCTCCCCGTGGGCGAGGGGCGCGTCGGAGTCGTGGCCCATCTGGGTCGGCAGGTCGAAGGCGACGGAGAGCCCGGTGGTGCCGTGCTCGATCAGCCGCCGATAGCGGGCGTTGGACTCGGCGGCGGTGCCGAATCCCGCGTACTGGCGCATGGTCCAGGGGCGCCCCGTGTACATGGTGGGGTACACGCCGCGGGTGAACGGGTACGCACCGGGTGCGCCCAGTTTCCCGGCGGGGTCCCAGTCCGTCAGCGCATTCTGGTCGTATACCGGTTCGATGGGCTGCCCCGACTCGGATCGGCGTGTCATTTTCGGCCTCCCCTGTTTCCGCTCCGGGATTTCTTCCCCATAATGCGCGGGAATGCGCGACCGGGCAGGGCGGGGCGGCCCCGTCGCGGGGCGGGGCGGTCGGCCCGCCCGGGGCAGCGGACGGAATCAGGGGGCGACGGTATGACACGGAGCACGCGCACGGTCCGGAACGCACGGAACGCACGGAGCGCGGGGATGTCCGGGGCCGGGGTGCGGCGGTCGGTGGCCGCGCTCGCGGTGCTGACGGCGGTCACCGGCTGCACGGCCGAGGCGGCCGACCGGCCGGCCTCCGCGCACGGCGACGGGGACACCGGGGGCGGCGCCCCGACGGCGGAGCGGGTGCCGGGGCCGCGGAAGTCGACGGACACCGCGCACTCCCCGGCCGTACGGCCCGAGCGGAGGGCGGCGGACGCACAGCGGACGCGGACAACGCCGAAGGAACAGCAGGCGCAGAAGGCACGGACGCAAAGGGCGCCGGAGCGCCCGGCGCGGAGCACGGACACGATTCCCGCCGCCGGGCAGGCCACCGTTGTGATGAGCCGGGGCGCGCAGGGCCCCCGGGTCCGTGAACTCCAGGCCCGGCTGGCGCAGATCGGCTGGTTCGGCTCCGCGCCGACCGGGTTCTACGGGCGGCTCACCGCCGACGCCGTCCGGGGCTTCCAGGGCAAGCGCGGTCTGTCCGTCACCGGTCTGACGGACACCACCACCTGGCGCAAGCTGCGCGGCATGACGACGGCGCCGACCGCCGAGGAGCTGTCCGGCACGAGGAAGGACCCGGTCAAGGCGGCACACAAGCCGCGCCCCCGGCTCGATCCCCGCTGTCTCAACGGCCGGGTGCTGTGCATCAGCAAGACCACGCGCTCCCTCTCCTGGGTGGTCGACGGAACGGTCCGCTCCACCATGGATGTGCGGTTCGGCGCGGAGTACACCCCCACCCGCGAGGGCGTCTTCAGCGTCTTCTGGAAGTCGCGGCACCATGTCTCGACGCTGTACGACACCCCGATGCCGTACGCGATGTTCTTCAGCGGCGGCCAAGCGGTGCACTATTCGGCCGATTTCGCCGCCCAGGGGTACAACGGGGCCTCGCACGGCTGTGTCAACGTCCGGAACAGGTCGGCGGTCGCCGCGCTGTTCGCTGAGGTCCGCACCGGCGACAAGGTCGTCGTCCACTGGTGAACGCGCGGCGCGCGGACAGCGGGACGGAAGAAGTGGCGCGGGCGGGACCGGGGGAACGAGTCCCGCCCGCGCCGATGCGCCAAGCCGTAGGTACGGGGGGAACCCCGGCTTCTGGCGCCGCCGATGACCAGTCGGCTCACCTACTACTGCGTCTGCCGCCCGAGAAACGTCACACCTGTCGGAACGAACCGGAAATGAGCTGGTCAACGGGGTGCTGAGGCGGGGGCGGCAGCGGGGGCACCAACCTCCGCGTCCTCACCCGCCGCTGTCCCCGACCCGCCCGGCACCCCCGGCGCTCACCGGGCCACCGCCGCTGCGCCGGGACGATCCGATGCCCCGGCACCTCCGCGCCGGTGCCGTGCCCGGCCCGTCCGGACGCCCTCAGCCGCCGCCGCGCCCGACCCGGGAGCGGCACCACCCGGCAGCGGTGCACCACCACTGCGCCCGGCCCGTCCGATGCCCCGGCACCCGCCACCGCGCCCAAGACCACCCTCCCCGGCACCCACCGCGTCAACGACGGTCCCCGGCCCGAACGATGCCCCAGCACCCGCCACCGGGCCCGGACCGACCGGACGGCCACCCACCGCCCCGGCCCGTATGGCACCACCGGCAGCGCCACACCACCACTGCGCCCGGCCCGTCCAATGCCCCGGCACCCGCCACCGCGCCCAAGACCACCCACGACCACCCTCCCCGGCGCTCGCCGCGTCAACGACGGTCCCGGGGGGGCCTGCCGGGGCCCCGGGCAGGCCGCAGGGACGCGGCGCCCGGCGGCATCCGCTCATGCGGCGCGGCACTCCTGTCCCCGGACCGACCGGACGCCCTCAGCCGCCGGTGCCGCTCCCGGCCCGTGCGACACCCCCGGCGCCCTCGGCGCTCGCCGCGTCGGCGACGGGCCCGGGGTCGGGCCGGGGGACCCGGGCAGGCCGCGGGGGCGCGGCGCCCGGCTGCTGCCGCTCGTGCGCCGCGTCGGCGGTGCCGCCGCCGCTCGCCGTGGTGGCGGCACCGGTCGGCTCCACCCGGTTCCCGTCGGCCGCCACGCCCGGTGCGCCACTGCCGGGGACGCGGTGCGACGGGTCCCGGTCCGCCGCGCCGTCCTGGCCGTCGACGCCATGGCCCCGGGCCTTGCCGGACTGCCCCTGCCCCTGCCCCTGCTGTCCGGGGTTGCCCGATGAGCCCTGGCCGGGGCGGCCTTTCTGCGGCCGGTCCGGGCGTGGCTGTTCGGGGCGGGACGACCCGCCCGCCGAACCGGACCCGCCGGGTCCGCGGTCCGGACGGCCCGCGCCCCAGCCCTGCCCCTGACCGTTCTGGCTCCCCTGATTCCCCCGGTTTCCCTGGCCGCCCTGATGGCTCTGGCCCTGGCCGTTCCCGCCCTGGTTCCCCGGCCGCCGGTCCCCGCCCTTGCCCGCGTTGCCGCGTTTGCCCTCGTCCTCCCGTTCACGCTCCCGTTCACGCTCGGGTTCCCGTTCACGCTCGGGTTCGGGTTCGCGGTCGCGCAGCACCGTGTCGCAGAAGTCGTCGACCCGATCGGGCCCGCCCGCGATCCGGCTCAGCCGCTCGGACCGCTTCCCCTTCAGGCTCCCGTCCCGGTGGTCCCGGCACGCCTCGCGCAGCCGGGGGTGCCGCTCCCCGCTGTGGTGCCCGTCGCCGTACCGGCCCTCGCCCAGGCCCCGGGCCTCCTCGGGTCCGCCCCCGTGCCGGGGCGCGCCCGTGCCGTCCTCCGGGGCACCGCCCGTGCCGCCGTCCGCCCCGGCCTCCGCTCCCGGCCCGTCGGACGCCTCGTCGTCGGCGAACGAGGGTCCCCGGGGGGAACGCTGACCGGGGTCGGCGGTTCCGGGCCCCTTCGGCACCTGGGTGCCGAGCGGTTCCGGTACCCCGGCCCCGCGGACCGTGGCACCCGCCTGGGTCTCCTTGAACGGCGAGGGCAGCAGCCCCGTGCCCGTCGCCACCGCGACCCCGCTGAAGGCGAAACCGGCGACCAGCGCGATCACACCGGAGCGCGCGGGCCGGGCCAGCCTCCGTCGGCGCGCCGGGCGCCCCGCCCGGTCCAGCCGGACGACACCGAGACTCGTCCCCGTCTCCCCGGCCGCGCGCGCGGCCGGCGCGGTGCCCCCCGCGCCCTCGGCGCGGGCCGCCCGGAAGGCGGTGAGCGCGGCCTCCTCGCCCGGCAGCTCCCCGCCGTCCCCCGCGGGAATGGCGTCCCGCGCCCGGCGGACCCCGGACAGCGCCTCGTTCAACCGGTGCGCCCCGGCGCGGCCGGTGCCGACCGGGCCGCCGGAACCACCGGGGCCGTCGAACGCCTCGCCGCGCAACAGCCGTTCGGCCGTGTCCTCATCCAGCCAGTCGTGCCCGTCGTCGGCCATCACATGTCCTTCTGCGTCCGCAGCCCTGTACGCGTCACACCGGCGGGTGCGCCGGCGCCGGGCCGTGACACGCGCTGCGGAGGCATGCCGTTCAGGTCCGCACCGCAGTCGTGGGGGGCGTCCGGTACCCGTGCGGAGCGTCGCCCGTCGCTCCCGCCGACGCCGTCCGCACCGTACGCTCTTCCGGCCGGATCCGCGTACTCGGGCCGGTCCCGCGCCCCGTGGCCCACCGGCGGCTCCCCGCCGCCCCGAGCCCCCGGGGGCTCCGCGTCCAGCAGCTCGGCCAGCTTCTTCAGCCCTCGGTGGGCGGCGGTCCGGACGGCCCCGGGCCGCTTCCCCAGGGTGCGGGCGGCGCTCTTGGCGTCGAGGCCGACCACGACCCGCAGCACCACGGCCTCGGCCTGGTCCTGCGGCAGCCGGGCGATGAGCGCCATGGTGCTGCCGGTGGCCAGGGCCTCCATCGCCTCGTCGGCAGTGTCCGACGGGGCGGGCCTCCCGGTCAGTTCGGTCTCGTCGCCGCCGACCGCCGGACGGCGGCCCCGCATCCGTATGTGATCGAGCGCCCGGTTCCGGGCTATCCGCGCGGTCCAGCCGCGGAACCGGTCCGCGTCCCCGCTGAAGCCGTCCAGGTCACGGGCGATCTGGAGCCATGCCTCGGAGGTCACGTCCTCCGCGTCCGGTTCGCCGACCAGCGTCCTCACATAGCCGAGCAGACGCGGATGCACCGCGCGGTACACAGTACGGAAGGCGCTCTCGTCCCCGTGCTGCGCCGCGAGCACCGCGGCCGTCAGCTCCGCGTCGTCCCCCAGCACTACCTCAACCTGTTCCGAATCGCAGCTGGTCACCACTGCCCGCGCCACCGGGACGCGAACCTGCACGCTACGGCGTTCCAACAGCCGCGTCCATGACTTGTACAACTTGCAACAATATGGCGGGCCGGTGGGTGTGACAGAAATCGCTTGCCCGGCGCTGAGTGGAGTACGGGGACGCACAGCGCACCCGTCGGACGACGGCCGGGGTCTCTCCTGTGGGGGGTGGCGGCCACGGCCGTCGTCCCTCATCCGATCCTCCGGCCGCCCTCCCGCCGGCACCCGCCCCGGGGCATGCGGCACCCACGGCACCGCACCAGCGGCACCGCGTCCACGGCGCCGTACGAACACCCCCGGCCACGCGCGCACCCTATGCACCGAACTCCCCCGTCCGCCCCCGGATGCGAGCGGATATCACCCGGGTGATGGAGTGGTACCCGTTTCCGGGCCGGGTCGATCCGGTTGCCGCCCGTTTCCGGGCCCGATCGTTCCGGTACGGCGGGTTCCGTCCTCAGCCGCGTACGCGGGCCTGCCGGGAGACCACCGCGCGCAGTACCCGCCGCCCCTCGGTGGAGACCCCCAGCACCTGGCGGAGCCCGGCGCCGCCCTCGCCCGCGGCCAGGATCTCCAACACCCGGACCTGGCGCCGCAACTCCCCCGCGACCAGCGGGCCCGCCCCGGCGGGCGCGCCCTCGCGGCAGCCCTTGAGGACCTCCACCACATCGGCGGCGGCGGGCTCCCCGCGCCCGGGGCCCGCGTCGAAGCGGTGGTGGAGTTCGAGCGCGGCCACCGAGCAGTCGTCGGCCCACTCCCGGAGCGGTTCGGTCTCCCAGACGGAGGGGGCCGCGTCCAGCATCTGGCGGACGAGCGAAGCGGCCGGGTCCAGGGCCGCCGGCTCCCGGACGGCGGCCACCGCCAGCGCCTCGGACGCCGAGGCCAGCGAGACGGGCCAGGCCGCCGCCCCCCGGGCCAGCCCGGCCCAGAGCGGGCGCAGCGCGTCCACGTCCGCGGCGGACAGCGGCAGACACCGTTCCAGACAGGCGAGCCCGCTGGCGGCGAGACTCCGCTCGTCCGCCTCCGCGATCAGTTCCCTCAGGCACTTCGACGTCACTGACGCCTCCCCTCGCGGCACGGTTTCGGGCCGCTTGGCGCAAAGTACCCCGTCCACACCCCCGCCGCCATGGGTTGTCCGGAGCTGAGCGGTTGTGTCCATCACCGGCGCACCCTACGGGGATATCCCCCAGGTCGGCATGGACCGGGGGCATATGAAACCTTCATCTGTTAGATTCGGCGCACCCGTAAGCCGGGGCGGACAGAACGGTGTTGGCGGGCGCGTGTACGCGCACCGCCGGGACGCCGCCTTCGCCCGGGGCGGCGGGCAGCGGCGGCGCGGGCCCGCACACCCCCGAGCGGGCCCGCGCCGCCATCCCGCGCCCCGGCCCGCCCGGCCCCCGCCCGGCACCGGCCGGGCCTCGTCCCGGCGCTCAGCCCAGCCGCTGGGCCAGCGTCCGGAACTCCTGCCAGCTCCGGGACGGTGTGCGCGGGTCCCAGAGCTTCTGCGCCGTCGCCCGCAGCGGCAGCGCGATGCCCCGGGCGATCTGCTCGGGGGTCTGCGCCCGGGAGAAGTCGCACCAGACGGCGAACCGTCCGCCCAGGATCTGCCGCGAGTACCGGGCCGGGACCGGCTCGGTGCCCCGCAGCACCAGCGGGGTCCACTGCTCGTAGATGCGCCGTCCGGTGGGGTAGTCGAAGTCGTTGGGCTCGCCGAGCACGTAATAGAGGTACTCGTCGTTGAGATTGACCACCGGACGCCCCTCGGCCAGATACTCCACCGGAGGGCGGGCGCCGATCTCCTTGCCCGTCCAGTACTCGACCTGGATGTCCTGGTCGACAGCGGTCTCGCCGCCCCGGAAGTAGCCGTCGTTCCACGCCTTGAGGGTGCGCCCCCCGGGGCGCAGCGCCTTCGCCCGCTCGTTGACCCACGCGGTGGCGAGGTCCTTGATCCGGCCGTCCGGCCCGTACTCCTCGCGCGCGCGGGCCGCGAGGGCCGGGAAGGACGCCTCCGGGTCCCGCCGGGTCAGCGCCTGGTACTCGTCCCCGCCGAGATGCCAGTACGCGCCGGGGAACAGCTCCGCGTACTCCCGCAGCAGTTCGTCCACCAGCTCCCCGGCCGCCGGGTTCCCGATGTCGACCGCGCCCGGCACCGCCCGGCCCGTCACGTCCTTGAGCTGGAGGCCGGGGTACTTCGCGAGGACCGCGCCGAGGTGGCCCGGCGAGTCGATCTCGGGGATCACGGTGATGTGGAGCGAGTCGGCGAGGGCGACGATCCGCCGGACCTCGGCCTTGGTCAGATGCTGCCGGGAGACGATCCCGGGGTGGGTGTCGGACTCGATCCGGAAGCCCTGGTCGTCGGAGAAGTGCAGTCCGAACTGGTTGATCTTGAGGTCGGCCGCCTCGCGCAGCCGGGCCTCGATCCAGGCCCCGTCGAAGAACTTCCGCGCGGTGTCGACCATCAGTCCGCGCTGCGGCCGGTCGGGGCCGTCGCGCACGACGCCCTCGGGCATCGCCCCGCCGGAGCGGACGGCCTGCTTGAGGGTGCGGGTGCCGTAGAAGACCCCGGCCTCGGCGGGGGCCACGACGCGGACCCGGTTGTCCGCGGTGGTGAGGGTGTAGGACTCGGGGCCGACCGCTCCGGCGGGGGCCGCGGGAGCGGGCCCGGTGGCGGCGTCCGGATCGAGGACGAGTTCCACATCGCCCCCGCGGGCGGCGGCGGTCCCCCGGTAGTCGAGCTTCAGCTCCCGGGCGAGCAGCCTCGCCTCGTCGGCCAGCTCCTCGGAGCCGGGGGCGAGCGCCACGCCCGCGCCGGGGGCGGGCCGCCAGCCGGGGCCCCGGGCCGCCGTATGGCTCCGCACGGCGGGGATGGTCGCGGGAGGCTTCGAGAGCGGATACACCCGAGAGGGTGAAGGGCTCGCCGGCCCCGGGGTTGCCGAACGTTCTGCCGATCCCACGGAGGCCCGGTCGACACCACCGGTCCCCGAGGACTCCCCCGACCCGTCCGCTGCGCCGTCGCCGCAGCCGCTCAGCGTCAGGGAGAGGACGGCCGTCAGGGCCACCGCCGTGCCCGCGGCCGACCGGATTCGCCCACCATGGCGTATCACTCCGCCACCTCCTGCCAGATTTCCGTACACATCCGCCGAAGTACCGAGCCAGGCCGTGGACGGCGCGCTGAGCGGAATCCCCGCCCGCCCGTCGCGGCCTGGGGAGATTGAACACCTCCGGAACGGGCGGCGCCATCGCCGCCGAAGCCTGTGGCCGCACCCCTCCGACCGTGCGGCGAGTCACCGCAGCAGTTCACCCCATTTGGCGGATTTACTCACCCTTACGCGCTACTCGTAACCATCTTCATAAATAAACCCTGCTTGATGCGTATTCGCACATATCTCGGATGATTCCCCAGATCCTGTCCCGTCTTGATCGTCGATGCCGGTGCGGAAGGGGTCTCCCCGGGGCCCTCGCACCACCCGGCACCAGCGCCGATAGCCCGTCCGTGGCTCTTTGATTGCCTGTTTGATCACACCTGAGGACCCGGCGCGAACGAACCGACAAGTCGTCGCTACGATGGCCGGGGCCGGTGGACCGTACCCGGCCGGGCCAGACCGACCACCGAAGCCGGCAGGCCCCAGTCCCCGCTCCCGGAGGGTTCTTCCGTGCCGGCTGGAACGCTGTACCGCGGCCGGGAAGGAATGTGGTCCTGGGTGGCTCATCGAGTCACCGGCGTCCTCATCTTCTTCTTCCTGTTCGTGCATGTGCTGGACACCGCTCTCGTCCGTGTCTCCCCCGAGGACTACGACAAGGTCGTAGCCGTCTACAAGACGCCGATCGTCGCGCTGCTGGAGTACGGCCTCGTCGCCGCCGTCCTCTTCCACGCGCTCAACGGTCTCCGCGTCATCGCCGTGGACTTCTGGTCCAAGGGCCCCCGATACCAGAAGCAGATGCTGTGGACCGTCATGGGCATCTGGATCGTGCTGATGGCGGGCGCTCTCTACCCCGTCCTCGGCCACGCCGCACGCGAAGTCTTCGGGAGCTGAGTCCGGACATGTCTGCTGACACCTCTTCCGCCATCGGCTCCGTCGAGAGTGCGCCCGTCTACGACGTCGACAACCCGGCTCCGGTCATCGAGGCCCCGCGCAAGCGCACGGGCAGGACCCCGCGCTCCACCCGCGGCAACTTCGAGATGGCCGCGTGGCTCTTCATGCGCCTGTCCGGCGTGGTCCTGGTCGTCCTGGTCATCGGCCACCTGATCATCCAGCTGGTGCTGGACGGCGGTGTGTCCAAGATCGGCTTCGCGTTTGTCGCGGGCCGCTGGGCCTCGCCGTTCTGGCAGGTCTGGGATCTGCTGATGCTGTGGCTCGCCATGCTGCACGGCGCCAATGGTCTGCGCACGGTCATCAACGACTACGCCGAGCGGCCGAACACGCGTCTGTGGCTCAAGGGCCTGCTGTACACCGCCACGGTGTTCACCATCCTTCTGGGCACGCTGGTGATCTTCACCTTCGACCCGAACATCCGCTAGGCACGGGGCTGAGGTAACTCCACTCATGAAGATCCACAAGTACGACACCGTCATCGTCGGCGCCGGTGGCGCAGGCATGCGCGCCGCCATCGAGGCGACGAAGCGCAGCCGCACCGCCGTGCTGACGAAGCTCTACCCCACCCGCTCCCACACGGGCGCCGCGCAGGGCGGCATGGCCGCCGCGCTCGCCAATGTGGAGGAGGACAACTGGGAGTGGCACACCTTCGACACGGTCAAGGGCGGTGACTACCTGGTCGACCAGGACGCCGCCGAGATCCTGGCGAAGGAGGCCATCGACGCCGTCCTCGACCTGGAGAAGATGGGCCTGCCGTTCAACCGGACCCCGAACGGCACCATCGACCAGCGCCGCTTCGGCGGGCACTCGCGCAACCACGGCGAGGCCCCGGTCCGCCGCTCCTGCTACGCCGCCGACCGCACCGGTCATATGATCCTCCAGACGCTGTATCAGAACTGCGTCAAGGAGGGCGTGGAGTTCTTCAACGAGTTCTACGTCCTGGACCAGCTCATCACCGAGGTCGACGGCGTCAAGCACTCGGCCGGTGTGGTCGCGTACGAGCTGGCCACCGGCGAGATCCATGTCTTCCAGGCGAAGGCCGTGATCTACGCCTCCGGCGGCACCGGCAAGTTCTTCAAGGTGACCTCCAACGCGCACACCCTCACCGGTGACGGCCAGGCGGCCTGCTACCGGCGCGGCCTGCCGCTGGAGGACATGGAGTTCTTCCAGTTCCACCCGACGGGCATCTGGCGCATGGGCATCCTGCTCACGGAGGGCGCCCGCGGTGAGGGCGGCATCCTGCGCAACAAGGACGGCGAGCGCTTCATGGAGAAGTACGCGCCCGTCATGAAGGACCTCGCCTCGCGCGACGTCGTCTCCCGCTCCATCTACACGGAGATCCGCGAGGGCCGCGGCTGCGGTCCCGAGGGCGACCACGTCTACCTGGACCTGACCCACCTGCCGCCGGAGCAGCTCGACGCCAAGCTCCCGGACATCACCGAGTTCGCGCGGACCTACCTCGGCATCGAGCCCTACACGGACCCGATTCCGATCCAGCCGACCGCGCACTACGCCATGGGCGGCATCCCGACCAATGTCGAGGGTGAGGTGCTGTCCGACAACACCACCGTCGTGCCGGGTCTGTACGCCGCCGGTGAGGTCGCCTGTGTCTCCGTGCACGGCGCCAACCGGCTGGGCACCAACTCGCTGCTGGACATCAATGTCTTCGGCCGCCGCGCGGGCATCGCCGCCGCGGAGTACTCCGCCACGGCCGAGTGGGTCGAGCTGCCGGAGGACCCCGCCTCGCTCGTCGTGAAGACGGTGGAGGACCTGCGGGAGTCCGAGGGCGGCGAGCGCGTGGCGGACATCCGCCGCGAGCTCCAGGAGACCATGGACGCCAATGTCATGGTCTTCCGCACCGAGCAGACGATCAAGACCGCGGTCGAGAAGATCGCGGAGCTGCGCGAGCGCTACCGGAACGTGGCGATCCAGGACAAGGGCAAGCGGTTCAACACGGACCTGCTGGAGGCCATCGAGCTGGGCAACCTGCTGGAGCTGGCCGAGGTCATGGCCGTCTCCGCGCTGGCCCGCAAGGAGTCCCGCGGCGGTCACTACCGCGAGGACTACCCGAACCGCGACGACGTCAACTTCATGCGCCACACCATGGCGTACCGCGAGGTCGGCGACGACGGCTCCGAGACCGTCCGTCTCGACTACAAGCCGGTCGTCCAGACCCGCTACCAGCCGATGGAGCGTAAGTACTGATGGCTACCCCTGTCATGGACAAGGTCGAGGCCGAGGCCGCGGCCTCCCCGTACATCACCGTCACCTTCCGGATCCGGCGCTTCAACCCGGAGATCTCCGAGCACGCGGTCTGGGAGGACTTCGAGCTGGAGATCGACCCGAAGGAGCGGGTCCTCGACGGCCTCCACAAGATCAAGTGGGACCAGGACGGCACGCTGACCTTCCGCCGCTCCTGCGCCCATGGCATCTGCGGCTCCGACGCGATGCGGATCAACGGCAAGAACAGGCTCGCCTGCAAGACGCTGATCAAGGATCTCAACCCGGAGAAGCCCATCACGGTCGAGGCCATCAAGGGCCTGACGGTCCTCAAGGACCTCGTCGTGGACATGGAGCCGTTCTTCCAGGCGTACCGCGATGTGATGCCGTTCCTCGTCACCGAGGGGAACGAGCCCACCCGCGAGCGGCTCCAGACCGCTGAGGACCGCGAGCGCTTCGACGACACCACGAAGTGCATCCTGTGCGCGGCCTGCACCACGTCCTGCCCGGTCTTCTGGAACGACGGCCAGTACTTCGGCCCGGCGGCCATCGTCAACGCCCACCGCTTCATCTTCGACTCGCGTGACGAGGCCGGTGAGCAGCGGCTGGAGATCCTGAACGACAAGGACGGCGTCTGGCGCTGCCGTACGACCTTCAACTGCACGGACGCCTGCCCGCGCGGTATCGAGGTCACGAAGGCCATCCAGGAGGTCAAGCGCGCGCTGATCACCCGCCGTTACTGACGGCGGGCGCGCACCGCGGCCATGAGGCACCGGGGCCCCGATTCCGTTCCGGGATCGGGGCCCCGCCCTGTGCGCCCGGGGCGCCTGAGCACAAGGACTCTTCACCGGGGCACGGCGGACCTGGCAGGATCGTGCCCGGTGGCCGGAGCACGGGCACGGGAAGCGGGGACACGGGGATGAACGAGCCGAATCCTTATCAGGCGGAGGGCGAGCCGGAGTACCAGTGGGGGCCGCCACAGCCCTACGGGTATCCGCAGCAGGGCCCGGGGTACGGAGATCCGCACGCCGGTCCTCCCGCGCACCCCGGGTACGCGCCGACGCAGCCCGGGTACACGCCGACGCAGCCCGCGGGGACGCCGGTGCCGGGGGCCGTCGCCGGGTACGGGCCCGCGCCGCTGGCGCCGATGAGCCCGGCGGTGACGATCGGGGACATCACCGTGGTGGGCGATCAGATCATCACCCCCGCGGGGACCATGCCGCTCAAGGGCGCGGTCTGGAACGCGGTGGATCTCTCCCGGACCAGTGAGAAGATCCCGACCTACGCCATCGTTCTCGCGGTGGTCTTCTCCCTCGCCTGTCTGGTGGGGCTCTTCTTCCTGCTGATGAAGGAGAAGGAGACCAGCGGCTATATCCAGGTCAGTGTGGCGAGCGGGGGCAAGCACCACACGACGATGATCCCGGCGCACGGTCCGGAGGTCTTCCAGCAGGTCATGGCGCAGGTCGGGTACGCCCGTACGCTCAGCGTCTGAACGTTCACCGGCGCCTTCGACCCGTTCGGCGACGCCTGCGACCGGCCCTGCCGTCGTCCGTCCGCCCTATGCCTGGCGGGAGGCGAGCTGGACGATGGTGATGTCCGACTCGGCGCCGACGCGGACGGGCGGGCCCCAGGCCCCGGCGCCCCGGCTGACGTAGAGCTGGGTGTCCCCGTAGCGCTCCAGGCCCGCCACGGTGGGGTTGGCCAGCTCGGCGAGGTAGTTCCCTGGCCAGAGCTGGCCGCCGTGGGTGTGGCCGGAGAGCTGGAGGTCGACGCCGTGCTCGACGGCGTCGTGGATCACGACGGGCTGATGGGCGAGGAGGACGGCGGCCCGGGAGCGGTCCCGGTCGCCGAGCGCCCGCGCGAAGTCCGGGCCCTGGCCGGTGGACTCGCCCTCGACGTCGTTCACCCCGGCGAGGTCGAAGCCGCCCGCTATCTCGACGCGCTCGTTCTCCAGCGGTTTGAGGCCCAGTTCACGGACGTGCTCCACCCACTGTTCGGCGCCGGAGAAGTACTCGTGGTTGCCGGTCACGAAGAAGGAGCCGTGGCGGGCGCGGAGCTGGGCGAGGGGTTCGGCCGCCGGGCCGAGGTCGGCGACGGTGCCGTCGACCATGTCGCCGACGACGGCGACGAGGTCGGGCTGGGCCGCGTTGATGGTGTCGACGATCCGCTGGGTGTGGGCGCGCCCCAGGATGGGGCCGATGTGGATGTCGCTGACGACGGCGATCCGCAGACCGTGCGCGGAGCGGGGGAGCTTGGCGAGCGGGACGGTGACACGCTTCAGCCGGGGGCCGCGCAGGACGCCGTGGGCGCCGTGTCCGACGGTGCCGAGGGCGGCGGCAGCGGCGCCCGCGGCGACCGTCCGGGAGACGAACAGGCGGCGGGACACGGCCCGGGCGGGCTCGGCGGCGGCCGGTCCGGGTGCCGGGGCGATCTCCGTGACGGGCTCGGACGCGGGCTCGGACTCAGGCGCGGGCTCGGGCTTCGCGGTGCCGGAGGAGGTGCCGGAAGCCGAGGCGGTGCCCGCGTCGGTGTCCTGGCGGGCGGCGGTCTCCCGCGGCTCCTCGGCGCCGGGGACGGGCACGGGCTCGGGCCGGGCTGCCACCGGCGCCGTGCCCGCGTCCGCGCCCGTGGCGCTGCTCGTGGTGGTGCTCGTGGTGGTACCGGTGATGGTGCTCGTGGTGGTGCTCGTCACCGGGGCCGCCGTCGCGGTGGTCTCCGGGCGCCCGGAACGCGCCGTTCTCTTCGCCGTCCGGTCCCACCTCAGCCAGATCGCCCGTACCGCCTCGCCCACCAACAGCGCCAGGACCAGGTAGAGCAGCACGGCCAGCCAGAGATAGCCCGGCCAGGCAAGTATGCGTTCCAGCCAGAACGGCACTCCCGCGCGTCTCGCGACCAGCGCGCCCACGGAGAGCACGGGCAGGATGACGAGCGCCACCGTGCCGACCCGGCGTGCCGTACCGGGGCCACGCGTGGTGTCCCGTACGACCCGCCGCCAGACATACCAGTGGACCCCCGCCAACAGGGCTACCACCGCGATCACTACCAGTACGACGACGGCCAGCACAGAAAGCTCCCCTATTCTTCACGCCGCAGAGCGCGAACCCCACGCAACCCGATGGCTCCCACGGCCGTCCCCAGGATCAGGGATGTGACAGCGAGCAGCAGGTGAACCCAGAAGTAGGCCGTCGGATCACCGGCGTCGTCGAACGCGAGTCCGCTGCCGTCCTCCCACAGGTTCTTGACGAAGGTGACCCAGATGAACCAGCTCCACACCCCGAAAGCGAGCAGGAACCAGGAGACGGGGCGGCTGAGCTTCATACGTCCAGTATCGCGATCGGCCGTGGCCGCCTTCCGTCCGGGTGGGGTCACCCGGACGGACCGTCCGGACGGGGACGCCCGCCGCACCCGCGCGGGTAGGGTCACCGGTGGTGCCCACGCCGGTGGGCTGACTCAGCGGTCCCCCCGGCGAGTCCCGAACCCGATAAACATATTTTCTTTCTTTCCCTGTACTTTCACCTGCGTGTCTGTCGTGAAGAGCACCCTGAAGAAGAGCACGAGGAACCGCGTGAGGACGACCGTGCGGACCACCGCGCGGAAGGCCGCGCTGGTGGTCGCCGCCGCCTCGCTCCTTCCCGCCCTGGGGGGCGCCCCCGCCTTCGCGGACACCCACGACGACAAGCCGCAGGGGAAGAACAGCGCCACAACGGCCCGGAAGCACCCCGACCCCCCGGCGGTCATGTCCACGGTCGGCGGGGCCCGGCTGGGCGTGGCGGGCACTCAGGTCAGCCTGGGCACCGGCGCCCCCGTCCTGCCCAAGGATCTGACCGCCCGCTCCTGGGTCGTGGCCGACGCCGAGAGCGGCGAGGTGCTGGCCGCGCACAACCCGCACTGGCGGCTCGCCCCGGCCTCCACCCTGAAGATGCTCTTCGCGGACACCCTGCTGCCCAAGCTGCCGAAGGCCACGACCCACAAGGTGTCCGCCGACGAACTGGCGGACGTGGGCCTGAACAGCAGTGTGGTCGGGGTGGAGGAGGACATGACGTACTCCATCCACGATCTGTGGCTGGGGGTCTTCCTGCGCTCGGGCAACGACGCCGTCCATGTGCTGTCCGCGCTGAACGGCGGCATCGACAAGACCGTCCAGGACATGCAGGCGCACGCCGAGGAGCTTCAGGCACTGGACACCCAGGTCGTCTCCCCCGACGGCTACGACGCCGCGGGGCAGGTCTCCTCCGCGTACGACCTCACCCTGATCGCCCGCAGCGGTCTCCAGAAGAAGGACTTCCGCGAGTACAGCGCGACGATGACGGCGGACTTCCCCGGCAAGGGGCAGATCGTGACCACCAACCGGCTGCTGACGGGGGACTTCGGCCTCGACCCGTACAAGGGGCTCGCGGGCGTCAAGAACGGGAGCACCACGCACGCGGGCGCGACCTTCACCGGTGTCGCCGAGCGCGGTGGGCGGGTCCTGCTGGTGACGGTGATGAACCCGGAGTCCGAGGAGAACAACGCCGTCTACAAGGAGACCGAGCGGCTGCTCGACTGGGGCTTCGCGGCGGCGGGCAAGGTCACCCCGGTGGGCGAGCTGGTGCCGCCGAAGTCGGCCGCCCTCGACGACACGATGGCGGCGGGCCCGTCCAACGGGCCGAGCGGGACCGCGTCCGCGACGCCCGGCCCCGCCGCCGCTGCCGCCGCCTCGGCGACCCGCGCCCAGGAGCCCTCCGGGGGCGTGGGTACCGCCCTCGCGGTCGCGGGCGGGGTACTGATCGCGCTCGCGGCCGGGGTGTTCGTGGTCAACCGCCGCTGGCCCTCCCGCCGGAGCTGAGCCCGTCCGGGCCCGGGGCGGCACCCCCGTCGCCGACAACGGAGCCGGAGTCGGGAACGGGGCCGGGGACGGGGCCGGAGTCGGAGTCGGGAGCGGGGTCGGGAACGGGGTCGCTGCCGTTGCCGGGTGTCGCCGTC
This sequence comes from Streptomyces clavuligerus, assembly GCF_005519465.1. Taxonomy (NCBI): domain Bacteria; kingdom Bacillati; phylum Actinomycetota; class Actinomycetes; order Kitasatosporales; family Streptomycetaceae; genus Streptomyces; species Streptomyces clavuligerus. The sequence continues at coordinate 2,381,577 of NZ_CP027858.1, forward strand.
CACGCGGCGCAGTACAGCAGCAGCTTCGCCGTGAAGTTGATCCACAGCAGCAGGGCGACCGGCACCCCGAAGGCCCCGTAGAGGCTCTTGGCCGCGACCTGCTGCATATAGCCGCTGAGCAGCAGTTTCAGCAGCTCGAACCCGATCGCGCCGAGCAGTGCGGCCACCAGCAGCGGACGGCGGCCCGGCCGCACCCCGGGCAGCAGGGTGAGCAGATAGAGCAGCATCAGGAAGTCGGCGACGACGGCGATGGCGATGGCCGCGACCGCGAGGAGGACGCCCCCGGCCCCGCCGCGTTCGACGCCCAGCCGCTCCGCGCCCCAGCCGACGGCCGAGGTGCCGAGCGCGGACGCGGCGAGCGAGACCAGCGCGGTGGCGCCGAGGCCGAGGAGTACGCCCGTGTCCTTGGCCTTGCGGAGCAGGAAGTTCCCCCGGTCCTCGTCGTCGAGGCCCCACACGGCCCGCAGGCAGTCCCGCATCGAGCCGATCCAGCCGATCCCGGTGACGAGCAGGAAGGCGCCCGCGACCAGGCCGACGGTACCCGCGTTGGCCACCAGTGAGCCGAAGTCGAGCTGGTCGGAGATCCCGGGCACCTGCTCGCTGATCCGCGCCTCCAACCGGCCGGCGCGGTCCGCGCCGATGAGGGCGGCGGCCACCGCGGCCGCCACGGTGAGCAGCGGGAAGAGGGCGAGAAAGCTCAGGAAGGTGATGGCGGCGGCCAGTCGCGCCCAGTGCGCGCGCTCCAGCGTCAGATAGCTGCGCCAGGCGTGGGTCCGCGTCAGCCGGGCCAGTCCCGGCACCTTCTCCATCCAGTCCATGCGGTACGCCTACCCAGCCGTGGCCGTGGTTCACCGACCGCCGGAAGCGGAGGTTCCGCACAGCGCCGCGACCGCCCGGGACACACCGGACGCGAGCATCCCGGACGCGACCGCCCCGGACGCGGGCGCCACAAACCCGAGCACCACATACCCAAGCACCGCAGACCCGGGCGTCACAGACCCGGGCATCGCGGACCCGGGCACCGCGGACCCGGGCGTCACAGACCCGCGACGGCGCACGCGTACATCGCCGCCCACACCAGCCCGATCACGGCGAGCGCCCGGTCCCGCAGCACCACCTCCTCGGGTTCGCCCGCCGTCCCCCGGTCGGCGAAGACGGCGTAGCGGAGCACGGCGAGGATGAACGCGATCATGGAGAGCTGCCGCCAGGGCAGCAGCGAGGCCCCGCCCCCGGAGCCCGGTCCGCCGTCGGACTCCAGGGCCCAGAGGCAGTAGCCGAGGACGGCGACCCCGGCGGCGAGCTGCCAGACGAACCGCAGATAGCCGGTGGTGTACTCGGTGAGCAGGGCCCGGGTCGCGCCCTTGTCGCCCGCGAGCTGCACGGCCTCGGAGTACCGTTTCGCCGCCACCATGAAGAGCGCGCCGAACCCGGTGGTGATGAGGAACCAGCGGGAGAGCGGGATACCGAGCGCGACCCCGCCGGTCGTCGCCCGCATCAGAAACCCGGTGGTGACCACGGCCATGTCGACGACCAGGACATGTTTGAGCCAGAGGCAGTACGCGAACTGCATCGAGAGGTACGCGGTGAGCAGGGCGCCGGTCAGGGCGTTGCACAGGGCCGCCGCGCCCGCGACGGCGAGGACGGCGAGCAGCGCGCCGACGGTGTAGGCGAGCGGGGCGGGCACCTCTCCCGCGGCGACCGGGCGGCGGCGCTTCACCGGGTGGGCGCGGTCCGCCTCGGCGTCACGGGCGTCGTTGACGAGGTAGACGGCGCAGGCGGCGGCGGTGAAGAGGACGAAGACGAGGGCCAGGTGGGTGGTGTTGTGGAGGGAGTCCAGTTCGCCGGCGGCTGCGGGGGCCGCCGCGACCAGGAGGTTCTTGACCCATTGGCGGGGGCGGGCGGTGCGGAGCAGTCCGGTGGCCAGGGTCCTCGCCCGGGGCCGCGCGAAGGGCCCGGAGCGCCGCCGTCCGGGGCGGTCGGGGAGATCGAGGAGAACGGTGCCGCGCTCGCTCACGCCGGGCCCCTTCCGGCCCCGGCCCCGACCCCGCTCCGCCGGCCGGGCGGGCGGCGGGTCCCCCAGTGGGCGGCGAGGGCTCCGAGCGCGGCCCCGGCGGCGATGTCGGTCGGGTAGTGGACGCCGACGACCAGCCGGGACAGGCACATCGCGGCGGCGAGCGAGGTCAGGGCGGCGGCGCCGAGGGGCGCGGGCAGCAGGGCGCCGAAGGCCACGGCGGCGGCGGACGCGGAGGTGGCGTGCGCGCTGGGGAAGGAGTACGGGCCGAAGACCTCTGCGGCAGGCCAGGTCCCGCCGGCCCCGGCCCCCGGCCCGGCCCGCTGCCCACTCCGCGCCAGGGCCGCCTCCTGCCCGCTTCCCGTTCCGCTGCTCTGCCAGAACTCCTGCCCGCCCCCCGTCCCACTCCGCTGCCCGGCCTCCTGCCCGCTTCCCGTCCCGGCTCCCGCCCCGGTGCGGGCCCGCTGCCCACTCCGCGCCGGGGCGGGTTCAACCCCGCTCGGTCTCTCCCGTCTGACCAGGTACTTCACCCCCACGCTCGCCACATGGGCCAGCCCCACCACGGCCGTGGCCCGCAGCCAGGCCGGGCGCCGGGCGCGGTCCGCCGCCGCGCCCGCGAGACCGGCGGCGAGCCAGAGGCCACCGTGCTCGCCCGCCCGGGACAGCCCCCGGGCCGCCGCCGTGACCCCCGGCAGACCGGCCCCGCCGCGTACCGTCAGCGCCAGGAGTTCCCGGTCGGCCGCCGCCCACTCCTCGTACCGCATCAACCGCCCCTTCGTCCGCGTCGATCCGCCGCCGTCCGCGTCGGTCCTTCGTCGGTCCTTCGTCGGTCCGTCGTCGGTCCGTCGCCGTCGGCTGTGTCCCTCTTCGCTCTTCCGCTCCGGCCCCCGGCCGGTCCTCGTCGACGCCGGAAGAGCCCGGCCCGACTCTTCTGGGCCCGCAGCCGACATTTCACGCCATTCTTTGAAGACACTCGTTTAATCACCCATTTCGGCGAGTCCGCTGGGCACTCCAAAAATGTGGGCATAAGCGGCGATACGGTCACATCTATGTCTGTTGCCGACCCCCGTCCCGGCCCCGTCGATCTCCCCCCGGCGGACCCCGGCGACCCCTTCGTCACCGTCTCCGGCTGGGGCCGTACCGCCCCCACCACGGCCTCGGTGGTCCGTCCCCGCTCCCCCGAGGAGGCCGCCGACGCCGTACGCGCCTGGGGCGCGCGCGGCGGCATCGCCCGGGGGCTCGGCCGGGCCTACGGCGACGCCGCGCAGAACGCGGGCGGAACGGTCCTCGACATGACCGGGCTGCACCGCGTCCGCTCCCTCGACACCGCCGCCGGAACGGTCGACTGCGACGCCGGGGTGAGCCTCCACCGCCTCATGGAGGTGCTGCTCCCGCTCGGCTGGTTCGTCCCCGTGACCCCCGGCACCCGGCACATCACCGTCGGCGGCGCCCTCGCGGCCGATATCCACGGCAAGAACCACCATGTCAGCGGCGCCTTCTCACGCCATGTCCGCAGCCTCGACCTGCTCACCGCCGACGGCGGGGTCCACACCCTCGTCCCCGGCACCGGGCTGTTCGACGCGACCACCGGCGGCATGGGGCTCACCGGGGTGATCCTCTCGGCGGTGATCCGGCTGCACCGGGTGGAGACCTCGTTCATGACGGTCGACACCGAACGCGCCCCCGACCTGGACGAGCTGATGAGCAGGCTCGTCGCCACCGACCACCGCTACCGCTACTCGGTCGCCTGGATCGATCTGCTCGCCCGGGGCCGCTCACTGGGGCGCGCGGTCCTCAGCCGGGGGGAGCACGCGCCCCTGGACGCGCTGGACGCGCGCGCCCGCCGCCGCCCGCTGGCGTTCCGGCCGGGGCGGCTGCCCGCGCCGCCGCCGTTCGTCCCCCGGGGGCTGCTGACCCCCGCCGCGGTGGGGCTCTTCAACGCGCTCTGGTACCGGGCCGCGCCCCGCTCCCGCACCGGCAGGCTCCAGCCCCTGACCTCGTTCTTCCATCCGCTGGACGCCGTGCCGCACTGGAACCGCCTCTACGGGCGCGACGGCTTCGTCCAGTACCAGTTCGTGGTCGCCCACGGCCGGGAGGAGACCCTGCGCCGGATCGTGGAGCGGATCGCGGAGCACCGCTGCCCCTCGTTCCTCGCCGTCCTCAAACGGTTCGGCGAGGGCGACCCGGGGTGGCTCTCCTTCCCGCTGCCCGGCTGGACACTGGCGCTGGACATCCCCGCCGGACTGCCCGGCCTGGGGGCGTTCCTGGACGAACTGGACGAGGAGGTCGCGGCGGCGGGCGGGCGCGTCTATCTGGCGAAGGACTCCCGGCTGCGGCCGGAACTCCTCGCCGCGATGTACCCCCGGCTGGACGACTTCCGGGCGCTGCGGGCGGCGCTGGACCCCCACCGTGTCTTCACCTCGGACCTCTCCCGCCGCCTCGCCCTCTGACGCCCCGCCTTGTGAGGCCCCCCTCCGAGGACCCCTCCGACGACCTCTCCGATCCGCAGCGCGCTCAAGGAGCAGCAGCCATGAAGGACGCCTTCGGCACCCCGCAGTCCCTGCTCGTTCTCGGCGGTACCTCCGAGATCGGCCTGGCCGTCGCCCGGCGGCTGATCGCCCGCCGCACCCGTACGGTCTGGCTCGCCGGACGGCCCTCGCCCGATCTGGACGGCGCGGCGGCGGGGCTGCGCGCGCTGGGCGCGGACGTCCGGACGGTCGACTTCGACGCGCTCGACCCGGAGCGCCACGAGGAGGTGCTGGGGAAGGTCTTCACGGAGGGCGACCTCGACATGGTGCTGCTCGCCTTCGGTGTCCTGGGCGACCAGGCCAACGACGAGGGCGACCCGCCCGCCGCCGTCCGGGTCGCGCAGACCAACTACACCGGCGCCGTCTCGGCCGGGCTCGTCTGCGCGGGCGCGCTCCAGAACCAGGGCCACGGCTCCCTGGTGGTGCTCTCCTCGGTGGCGGGCGAACGGGCCCGCCGCACCAACTTCATCTACGGCTCCAGCAAGGCGGGGCTGGACGCCTTCGCCCAGGGGCTGGGGGACGCGCTGTACGGGACCGGGGTCCATGTGATGGTGGTACGTCCCGGTTTTGTGCGGACCCGGATGACGGCGGGGCTGCCCGAGGCGCCGCTCGCCACCACCCCGGAGGAGGTGGCCCTCGCGGTGGAACGGGGGCTGCGCCGCCGCTCGGAGGTGGTGTGGGTGCCGGGGGCGCTGCGGGTGGTGATGGCGGCGCTGCGCCATGTGCCGCGCGCGCTCTTCCGCAGGCTGGACATCTGACCCGGGCCAGGAACGGACCGGGCCCCGGGCTCAGAAGGCCAAGGGCTCAGGAAGTCGAAGGGCCCCAGAAAGTCGCGGGGCTCAGGAGGTCGAGGGCGTGACGGCCGTCTCCACCGGGGCGGCCGGAGCGCCCGGAGCGATCACCCCGATGGCGCCGACCGCGTCGTCCAGGGGCGAGCCCTGCGCCGGTACGGAGCCGACGCCCCCGCCGAACGCGTACTCCCGCAGCTTGCGCCAGACGCCGTCCGCGCCCTGCTCGTACAGCGCGAACGAGGCGCACGTCCACCCGGCCTCGAAGCCGGACAGCTCCGTGTACGCCCGGTCCATGGCCTCGTCGGCGATGGCGTGCGCGACGGTGACATGCGGGTGGTACGAGAACGGAAGCTCCCGCGCCAGCGGCCCTGAGGCGCCCCGGATCCGCTTCTGGAGCCGGGAGCAGGCGGCCCCGCCCTCCACCACGTTGACGAAGACGACCGGTGAGACGGGCCGGAAGGTGCCGGTGCCCGCCAGTCGCATGGGGAACGCCCGCGTGCGCGCCGCCACCCCGGTCAGATGCGCCTCGACGGCGGGCAGCAGCGCGGGGTCGGCCTCGGTCGGCGGCAGCAGGGTGACATGGGTGGGAATCCCGTGGGCGGCGGGATCTCCGAAGCCCGCGCGCCGCTCCTGGAGCAGGCAGCCATAGGGCTCCGGGACCGCGATCGAAACGCCGAGCGTTACGGTCCCCACGTCGTTCTCCTTCAGTCGTCCGATGGGCGTGGACGGGCCCATGGAGGGGTGGTCACCATCGGGTGGTGGTCGTACAGCCGCCAGTGTGGCGGCTGTACGGCACATGTGGCCAGAGGCGTTGGACACAGGGGGGAGGTCCCGACCGGTCCTCCCCCGCTCCCCGGCCCGGCGGGGCTCAGCCCTTCGCGGGCAGGAAGCCGATCCGGTCGTACGCGGCCGCCAGCGTCTTCGCGGCCACGGCACGGGCCTTGTGCGCGCCCTGGGCGAGGATCGCGTCCAGGGCGGCGGGGTCGTCCAGGAACTCCTGCGTCCGGGTGCGGAACGGGGTGACGAACTCCACCATCACCTCGGCCAGGTCGGTCTTGAGCGCCCCGTACATCTTGCCCTCGTACTCCTTCTCCAGCTCGGCGACGGTCCGGCCGGTGAGGGTGGAGTAGATGGTGAGCAGATTGCTGACGCCGGGCTTCTCGACCGGGTCGAAGCGGATCACCGTGTCGGTGTCGGTGACGGCGCTCTTGACCTTCTTCGCGGTCGCCTTCGGCTCGTCGAGCAGGTTGATCAGGCCCTTGGGCGTGGACGCCGACTTGCTCATCTTGACCGCCGGGTCCTGGAGGTCGTAGATCTTCGCGACCTCCTTGACGATGTGCGGCGCGGGCACGCTGAAGGTGTCGCCGAAGCGGGTGTTGAAACGCTCGGCGAGATCACGGGTCAGCTCGATGTGCTGGCGCTGGTCCTCGCCCACCGGGACCGCGTCGGCCTGGTAGAGGAGGATGTCCGCGACCTGGAGCACCGGGTAGGTGAAGAGCCCGACGGTGGCCCGGTCGGCACCCTGCTTGGCCGACTTGTCCTTGAACTGCGTCATCCGGGACGCCTCGCCGAAGCCGGTGAGGCAGTTCATGACCCATCCGAGCTGCGCGTGCTCGGGGACGTGGCTCTGGATGAAGAGGGTGCAGCGGTCGGGGTCCAGACCGGCGGCGAGGAGCTGGGCCGCCGCGAGCCGGGTGTTGGCGCGCAGCTCCGCGGGGTCCTGCGGGACCGTGATCGCGTGCAGGTCGACGACCATGTAGAACGCGTCGTGGGTCTCCTGGAGTGCCACGTACTGGCGGATCGCTCCGAGGTAGTTCCCCAGGTGGAACGAGCCGGCGGTGGGCTGGATACCGGAGAGAGCCCGGGGGCGTGCACCGGTGGCGAGCGGGTGATCTTGGGCCATGTCCTTCATTGTCTCAGGTGGGGAACGGCTCCCGGTTCGCTGCCCCGGGCCGCCCCCCGCCCCGGTGCGGGGACGGGGGCGCGGCGGCCGGGGCGGCGGGCCCTGCGGACCGGAACGGCCGGATGGACCGGATGGACCGGATGGACCGGATGGATCTGACCGGTCAGATCGACCGGACCGGCCGGGCCGGTCAGATCGCGAGGCCGGGGGCCGGGTGGGCGGCCATCACCTCGGCGACCTCGGCGCGGATGACGGCGAGGGCGTCCTCGTCGCCCGTCCGGGCCGCCGTCACACCCCGGTCGATCCAGTCGGCGACGGTGGCCATCTGCCCGGTGCCCAGTCCGCGCGAGGTGAGCGACGGGGTGCCGATCCGGATGCCGGACGGGTCGAAGGGCTTGCGGGTGTCGTAGGGGACGGTGTTGTAGTTGACGACGACGCCCGCCCGGTCCAGGGCCTTGGCGGCGGTCTTGCCGGGGACGTCCCTGGAGGTGAGGTCGATCAGGACGAGGTGGTTGTCCGTACCGCCGGAGACCAGGTCGAAGCCCCGGGCGAGCAGGGCATCGGCGAGGGCGCGGGCGTTGGCGACGACGGCGTGCGCGTAGTCGCGGAAGGCGGGCTGGGCGGCCTCGTGGAGGGCGACCGCGATGGCGGCGGTGGTCTGGTTGTGCGGACCTCCCTGGAGCCCGGGGAAGACCGCCTTGTCGATGGCCTTGGCGTGCTCCTCGCGGCACATCAGCATCGCCCCGCGCGGGCCGCGCAGCGTCTTGTGCGTGGTCGTGGAGATCACGTCGGCGTACGGCACCGGTGAGGGGTGGGCGCCGCCCGCGATCAGTCCGGCGATATGGGCGATGTCGGCGACGAGGACCGCGCCGGACTCGCGGGCGATCTCCGCGAAGGCGGCGAAGTCGATCGTGCGGGGCAGCGCCGTGCCACCACAGAAGAGGATCGTGGGCCGTTCCTTGAGGGCCAGCTCACGGACCTGGTCGAGGTCGATCAGCCCGGTGTCCCGGTGGACGCCGTACTGCACGCCCCGGAACCAGGTGCCGGTGGCCGAGACGCCCCAGCCGTGGGTCAGATGCCCGCCCATGGGCAGGGCCATGCCCATCACGGTGTCGCCGGGCTCGGCGAAGGCGAGGTAGACCGCGAGGTTGGCCGGGGAGCCGGAGTAGGGCTGGACATTGGCGTGGTCGACGCCGAAGACGGCGCGGGCGCGCTCGGCGGCGAGCCGTTCGACCTGGTCGATGTTCTGCTGGCCCTCGTAGTAGCGGCGGCCGGGGTAGCCCTCGCTGTACTTGTTCTGGAGGACGGTGCCGGACGCCTCCAGGACGGCGCGGGAGACGTAGTTCTCGCTGGGGATCAGCCGCAGGGTCTCGGCCTGGAGCTGTTCCTCGGCCCGGATCAGCGCGGCCAGCTCCGGGTCGGCGGCGGTGAGCGCGGGGTGTTCGGGGCGGAAGGGCTGCTGCTCCGCGGAGGGGGAGGTCATGGCGTTTCTCCGGGTTCCTGATGACGACAGGGCTGCCCGGGGCGCCCAGGCGGTCGGCGCCTCGTTCTCGTTCCCGCGCGCACGGCTCCCCCGCGGTCCATTCCGCGTACGCCAGTCGCCCTGCGTACTCCCACCTTAGGGCTTGTCGCAGCTCGCCGTGCCGCGAGGTTTCCGCGCCGGGCGGGCGAGCGACGATAGAACCACAGGGTCGGCACCCCGTCCCTGCGGCAGCACCACGGGGCGGTGACCCCGCCCCGCGCCGGACACCCTGTCTCGACGAGATGAGGAGAGCCCGTGTCTGCACCGGAGCCCGTAGCAGAGTCCGTGTCGTCCGCGACGGCGAGCGGCATCGCCGCGGCCGAGTCCCACAGCGCGCACAACTACCATCCGCTGCCCGTCGTCGTCGCGTCGGCGGAGGGCGCCTGGATGACGGATGTCGAGGGGCGCCGCTTCCTCGACATGCTCGCCGGTTACTCGGCGCTGAACTTCGGGCACGGCAACCGCAGGCTGCTGGACGCGGCCAGAGCCCAGCTCGAACGGGTGACGCTCACCTCGCGCGCCTTCCACCACGACCGGTTCGCCGACTTCTGCACCCGGCTGGCGGAGCTGTGCGGGATGGAGATGGTGCTGCCGATGAACACCGGCGCGGAGGCGGTGGAGACGGCCGTCAAGACCGCGCGCAAGTGGGGCTACCGGGTCAAGGGCGTCCCGGAGAACATGGCGAAGATCGTCGTCGCGGCCAACAACTTCCACGGCCGGACCACCACGGTCATCAGCTTCTCCACCGACCCGGAGGCCCGCGCGGACTACGGCCCGTACACCCCCGGCTTCGAGATCGTCCCGTACGGGGACCTGACGGCGATGGACGCGGCGGTCACGGCGGAGAACACCGTGGCGGTGCTGCTGGAGCCGATCCAGGGGGAGGCGGGGGTGCTCGTTCCGCCGCCCGGGTATCTGGCCGGGGTCCGGCGGCTGACCGAGGAACGGAACGTGCTGTTCATCGCGGACGAGATCCAGTCGGGTCTGGGCCGCACCGGGCGGACCTTCGCCTGTGAGCACGAGGACGTGATCCCGGACGTGTATGTCCTCGGCAAGGCGCTCGGCGGCGGGGTGGTGCCGGTGTCCGCCGTGGTCTCCTCCCGGGCGGTGCTCGGGGTCTTCCGCCCCGGCGAACACGGCTCGACCTTCGGGGGCAACCCGTTGGCCTGCGCGGTCGCCCTGGAGGTGATCGCGATGCTGGGCACCGGCGAGTACCAGCGGCGCGCGGCCGAGCTGGGCGGGCGGCTGCACGCGGAGCTGGGGCGGCTCGCCCGGGACGGCGCCGTCACGGCGGTCCGGGGGCGGGGGCTGTGGGCCGGGGTCGACATCGCCCCCGGGCTCGGCACCGGGCGGGAGGTCTCGGAGCGGCTGATGGAGCGGGGTGTCCTGGTGAAGGACACCCACGGCGCCACCATCCGGCTGGCTCCGCCGCTGGTGATCAGCGAGAAGGATCTCGACTGGGGGCTGGCGCAGCTCCGGGCGGTGCTGACGGGCTGACGGGCCGAGCGGCCCCCGGCGGACCCGGTCGGACCGTGGGCCGGTCAGGCCGTGGGCCGCTCAGCGAGTCCGGTCGGCCTGCGGACCGGCCGGGGGGCGAGCCGCCGACCGCACGGGGGACGAGCCACGGCCCCCGACCGGAGGACGAGCCGCCGACCGGCCGGGGGGTGAGCCGTGGACCGGACCATGGACGAGAGCCGCGAACCAGCCCGGGCGGGGCGAGCGCCGACCGGTCAGGGAATGAGCCCTGGACCGGTCAACGGGTGAGCCGGGGGCCGGGGGCCGGGGGCCGGTCAGAGGATCACATGCGGGACGAATCGCGCATAGGTGTCCGTGACCGGCCCGGCGGACTCCCGGATGCCGAGCCCGGCGGCCTCGTCCTCGACCACCCACGCCCCGAGCACCGTCCGGTTCCCGTCGAAGTCGGGCAGCGGGGCCAGCTCCTGGTAGACGCAGGGCTCGTCCCGCCGGACGGGCGGCGCGCCCGGCGGGTGCAGGGTGACCCCCGCGCCCTCGCGGCCGAGCAGCGGTTTGGCGGCGTAGCCGCCCTCGGCCGCGAGTCCGCGCGGCCCGTCGAGATGGGCGGCGAGCAGATTCGGGTGCCCGGGGTACAGCTCCCAGAGGATGGCCAGCAGCGCCTTGTTGGACAGCAGCATCTTCCAGGCGGGCTCGATCCAGCAGGTCGTCCCGGTGCCGCCGCCGTTGTCGAGGGTATCCAGGACCCGCGGGCCGAAGCGGTCCGTGGCCAGCCACTCCCAGGGGTAGAGCTTGAAGCAGGTGCGGATGAAGCGGAGCCGGTCGTCGACGAAGCGCCCGGAGAGCCGGTCCCAGCCGATCCGTTCCACCGACAGCGCCTCGGTGTCGAGTCCGGCCTGCTGGGCGGTCTCCCGCAGATAGGCGACGGTCATCAGGTCCTCGCCCAGCTCGTCCGCGTCGGTGTGGGCGAAGTGGACCGGGCCCGGCGGCAGCAGCGGGGCCTGTCGGCGCCAGGCGTCGACGAGCCGTTCATGGAGGGAGTTCCACTGGTCGGCGCCGGGGAACCGTTCCTCCATCCAGAACCACTGCGGGCTCGCCGCCTCGACCAGCGAGGTCGGGGTGTCGGCGTTGTACTCCAGCAGTTTGGCCGGTCCGGTGCCGTCGTAGCGCAGGTCGAAGCGGCCGTAGAGCGAGGGCAGCTCGGCCCGCCGCCGCCAGGACTCGGAGACCAGCGCGGCGAGCCGGGGATCGGTGATCCCCAGCTCGGCGAGGCGGTCGCGGTCCACGATGTGCGCGGCGGCGGCCAGGCACATGGCGTGCAGCTCCTCGACGACCTCCTCCAGCGCCTCGATCTCGGGCAGGGAGAACGTGTAGTAGGCGCTCTCGTCCCAGTAGGGCCGCAGCGAGCCGTCGGGGTGGCGGGTGAGGGGGTAGACGCACCCCTGTTCCTCGACGGTCTCCTGCCAGCCCGGCCGGGGCTCGATGGTGTGTCGTCTCATCGGGTCGTCTCCGGTGTCACATCGTCTCCGGTGTCACGGCGCCGACCGCTCAGCCGCCGCCGGAGCCCGAGCCGGAGCAGCCGAACCCGCCGCGTTCGACGGCCTTCTCCTTCTCGAAGCTGCCGTCCGTCACGGTGCCGCCGGTGACGTCGCCGCCGTAGTAGTAGCGGCCGGTCCCGGTGGGGGCGTCGCAGTCGTAGCTGGGGAGCTGGGCCAGGGTGACCGGGTCGGCGCAGCGCCGGTCGGGTTCCTTGTCCGAGCCGCAGGAGGTGATCGTCAGCGCGAGCACCCCCATACCGCCGAGCACCACCGTGCTGGACCTCAGTCTGCGCCGTGCCATCAGCCACCCGCCCCCGTCCGTCTGAAGATCGATGCGTTGATCGATGCCTTGTTCGGCCGTCAGACTAGTGGGGCGTACGGGGCCCGTTTCCCCGTCGGTCCGCCGTCATCCCCTTTGCGGGGATTCACCCCTCTCGGAGCCTCTGATTCCGGGGATGGGCGGGGCCGGGAGCGGTCAGGGCAGCGCCCGGCAGAGCGCCGCCAGCGCGCCCGGCCAGGCGCTGTCGCTCGGGCGCCCGTACCCGACCACCAGCGCGTCCCCGCCGTCCGGCGCGTCCGGGTGCCGGAAGCGGGACAGCCCCTCCAGCGCGAGCCCCTGCCAGGCCGCCGCCCGGATCACGGACGGCTCGGTGCCCCGGGGGAGTTCCAGCACGGCGTGCAGCCCCGCCGCGATCCCGCTGACCCGGATGTCCGGCGCGTGTTCGGCCAGCGCCGCGACGAGCTGGTCCCGGCGGCTGCGGTAGCGCAGCCGCACCGCCCGGACATGGCGGTCGTACGCGCCCGACGCGAGGAACTCCGCGAGCGTGAGCTGGTCGGGGGCGCCGAGTGCCCAGTCCGTGCGCCTGCGGGTGGTCTTGGCCCGCAGCACCTCGTCCACCAGGTGCTCCGGCAGCACCATCCAGCCCAGCCGCAGCCCCGGGGCGAGGGACTTGCTCGCCGTGCCGAGGTAGACGACCCGTTCGGGGTCGAGCCCCTGGAGCGCCCCGACCGGACGGCGGTCGTAGCGGAACTCGCCGTCGTAGTCGTCCTCCAGGAGCAGCCCGCCCGTGCGCCGCGCCCAGTCGACGACGGCGACCCGGCGGTCGGGGTGCAGGGGCAGCCCCAGCGGGAACTGGTGCGCGGGGGTGAGCAGCACCGCGCCCGCGCCGTCCGTCAGGGCGCCGTCGACCCGGGTGCCGAGGTCGTCGTGCCCGAGCGGGCGGGTGCGCAGACCGTGGTCGTCCAGGGTGTCCCAGTGCAGGTCGAGCCCGTGCGACTCCACGGCGACCGAGCGTGTCCGGCGTCCCCGCAGCACCTTCGCCATCAGCGTCAGTCCGTGCAGGAAGCCGGAGCAGACCAGAATCCGGTCCGGGTGCGTGACGACGCCCCGGGTCCGGGCCAGATACTCGGCGAGCGCGGCCCGCAGCTCGGGCCTGCCCCGGGGGTCCCCGTAGCCGAACGCCTCGTCCGGCGCGGCCGTGAGCGCCCGGCGAGCGGCCCGCAGCCACTCCGCCCGGGGAAACGAGGACAGATCGGGCGTCCCCGCCCGCAGATCGTGCCTCGGCCCACCGCGCTCCGCCCGCACCCGCGCGGCGGGCCCGCCCCGCCGCACCCCCCGCCCGACGGGCGCGGACTGCGGCGCGACCCGGGTCCCCGACCCCTGACGCGCGACGAGCCTTCCCTCCGCGACGAGTTCGGCGTACGCCTCGGCGACGGTGTTCCGCGCCACCCCGAGATCGACGGCGAGCACCCGCGACGACGGCAACCGCGTCCCCGGCGCCAGCCGCCCACTCCGCACGGCCTCCCGCAACGCCTCCACCAGCCCGGCCCGCAACCGGGGCCCGCGCACCTCCAGATGCAGATCGGCCCCGATCCCGGCGCCGCGCGAAGTGGCTGCCGCCCGGGGTTCCGTCATGGGGAGGGACGATACCGCCGGGTCACGCGACGGCGGGCGGGGCCCATGGCGGAGCTGACCGGACCACGATCAGACGGTGTACGCCCCGTGCGGGATCACCGGCTCCCAGACCGCCTTAAAGGCCGTCGCGCACTGAGCCGCGACGGCGTCGGTCGGACTCCGCGACACGGAGCGCCCCCGGAGAAGCGGGACCACCCACCACAAGCGGTTGATTCAGAGCGAGTCGACTTGCGCGACGAAAGCGGACCAGGCACCGGCCTGAGCCTGTATCTCCGGCCGGTCGCGGTCCTTGCTGTCGCGGACACGGACGACACCGGGAAGGCCCTGGCCTGAGACCTTGACTTCGACACAGTTGTCATTGCTTCCACTGTAGGAGCTGATGTGCCAGTCGGACTGTGTCATCGGTGCTTCCTTCGCGCGTCCCTCATGACCTGAGCCGACGCCTCGGTGTCCAACGCGCCGGCCTGGAGCTGATCGTAGATCCTCTGGAACCTATCGACGTCGTCGGGCTCTTGGTAGTACGCACCCGTGTTGAACCCCTCGGCATAGGCAGAACGCTCCCCTTCCGGGGCCGTCAGCAGACTGATGGAGCCCGGGATCGCAGGCTTGTTCAGCGGCAGGATCTGGATGTTGATGTTGGGGTGCCCGACCATCACCAGCAGATGATCGATCTGTGCGGCCATCGTCTCAGGGCTGCCGTGCCCCTGCACGAGTGCTGTCTCGTAGAGCACCACCCATAGCCAGGGAGGGTTGGGGCGCCCAAAGATGGTCTGCCGCTCGATGCGCCTGACGACGGCGTCCTCAAGGTCTGCGGACCTCTCGGGGTAGTCGATCCCCATCAGGGCCCTGGCATACGGCTCGACTTGGAGCAGCCCGGGAACGGCGAGCGAAAACTCATGGATGGCGCGGGCCGTCGCCTGAGCCCTGAGGAATCGCTTCGCGTAGTCCTTGAAAGCCTCGGCCTTGATCAGTGGCCACAGCTCGGTCAGCGAGCCATTCGCCCTCAGGACGACGTCAAGCTGCTCCGTCAGACGCCGCCCAGGGGGGTCGTTGGCGGTCTCGATCTGGGTGATCCGACCGGGGCCGACGAACACCTTCTCGGCAAGCTCCTCAACGGACCACCCCAAAGCCAGCCTGAGCTTTCGAATCCTCGCGCCCAACAGGTCTTCCACGCTCTTTTCCGGCGTCAACTCCTTCGGCGGCCTGGCCATCGGCTCCCCCCGTTTATTCGGTTTCGGGAACCGAAGATATTACCCCTGGTGATCAGAGCACTACGCAAGTCACGGTGGGGTGAACGGGGCGCCCGGAGAGGCGGGCTCTGGAGCACCACTCACCTCATGGAGAAAGGGCCAGGTCATGGGCGGCATCGAAAGATTGTTCAACACTCGTTTCGGTGACGAGGACGACGACAGCGATCTCCAGGACGACGGCGGGGCCGGAGGCTGCGGCGACGGCGACGGGTGCGGGCGCCAGTGACCCGCTAGTCTCCGCACACCAGTGAACGGAGGGCGACCCCCGGCACGGGGGCCGCCCTTCCCGGGCCGGAGGAAAAATCATTGAAAGGTCCAGTCCACCATCACGCCTACACCTGGATCGGGAGCGGCTCCGATTACGGCACGGACTCATTGCGCCGTCCGACGAACGCACAGTTCAGCACATTGAGCGTCGCCCCTATCGAGCCTGCGAACTGGCTCCTCAAGTCGCCCAAGATGATCAAGGGGACATTCACCGAAGCTGCTGCTGCCCTCGCCTGGTTCGAGGAACAGATCAGGGCGTACGCCCAGAGCTTCGACTCGGACTATCAGAAGTCGGAGGCAGCGATCAGGTCTCATGTCGACGGCGCCCAGGAGTCCATCAAGATCCAACGCGACGCCGTGGGCGGGTGGTGGATGAATGGCGGATCTTCGTTCTACTCGGTTCAGCTTGTAGCCTGCCCGAACTTCTTCCGCCTGGAGTACGCCTGTCCTCAGCCTCCGGGCTGACCGAGGGGGCGTGACGCCAACAGACAGCCCCGCGCCCTCCGTTGCCGAGGGGGCGGGGCTGTGCTGTGCGCTCGTTACAGAGCTGCCTCACGAGCCATGGTCACCAGACCCGCGAACGCCTCGGAGGACACCATCAGAACGGGGCCGTCGGCGCACTTGCTGTCCCTGACAGGGACGACACCCGCAGCGGAGGCGTACGAGGGAGCCCACTCGACACAAGTACCGCCGTTACCGCTGTACGAGGACTTGATCCAGTTAAGGGGTTCGGTCATCACGAGGTGCCCTTTCGTACCTGGTTGATCACGGCCACAGACTCCGCCTGCGACAGCGCTTCCGTCTGTAGCTGATGGTAGGCCCTCATCAGCGGCGCCACAGAAGTGATCTCACGATCCAGGTAGCCCCGAGCCTGGGACTCGACATACGCGACCACGGAGCGGTCCGCCAGCGTCAGCAAGTTCACTGATCGGTTGAACGGCCGCAGCTCCCCCATGACGAACGGAGCGATGTGAAGCGAGGTGTTGGGCTGCTCGGCGAACTCGATCAATCGCGCCAACTGCCGCTCCATGACCTCAAGCCCGCCGATGCAATGACGAATACAGCTCTCGTCCAGCACCGCGATCATCATGGGCGGTAGAGGGCGCACGAGCGCGGCCTGGCGCCGTATCAAGTAGTCGACTCGCTCAGTGGCCTGCTCGGCCGTAATACTTCCCCGCTTGACGTTGCCCGCCTCAACGGCTGCCGCGTACTCACTCGTCTGGAGCGGACCAGGAACCAGGCCCACATCGAACAGCCGGATTTCCGCCGCAGTGGCCTCCTTCCCGACGTACTCCGGAAAGCCTTCTACCAGCGCCCCGTTCTCGATCTCGTTCCACTGGCGTTCGAACGTGTCGAGTGTGCCTTCGAGACCGAAGGCGATGTCCAAGGCGCGCGCGACTGGAAGAGTCGGCGGCTTATTGGCAGTTTCGATCGCCGAGATGTGCCTGCCTGAGTAGCCCATCCGGGCGGCCAGCTCGTCCTGCGTCCACTTGCGTGCCTCGCGCAACCTGCGGACACGCACTCCGAACCGTTCCTGCGGACTTCCGTCGGGGTTCAACTTCTTTCGGTTTACCAACGTGCTCTCCACCCAGCGAACGTTGAAGGGAATTCCGACCCTAGGCCATCCTGAGGCCCGTCGGTAGCGGAATCGCTACACAGCGCAGTGGCACACGCGTTCCCTGCGGAAGCGTCAACTCCCCTTCCGGCAAAAGCATGTTGGCACCAACGAATTCCCACCCCCACGTTCAACTCCCCAACCGGAGGTTGGCAATGCGTCAGCCCTATCGCATGGAACTGGAGTTCAACCCCTTCGACTTCGGCCCCTGCGAGTGCCCCATGATCAATTGCCCGCTCAGGCCGAGCCCCCCTCAGGACGAGCCGCCCCCACCGGAATCGAAAGGCTTTCCGTGCGACCCCGAAAGTCCAAACGGCACTCCATAACGAGCGCCCTGATGACCTTCTCCCTGTGGGCCCTCACCCTGGGGGTCATCGCCTCCGGGGTCGCGCGGGAGCTGGATACGCTCCGTCTGCCCACCTAGCGGGCCCCATCCGAGTGGCCCAAGATCCTGGCGGCGGAATGGACCACACCTCCGTGTCACTTCCGCCCTAGGTTCGACGGCATGAGCACTGAACCGAACACCACGGACACCGCCGCCACCAGGAACCCCGAGGAGCCGCCCCGGCTCGACTGGACCGAGCCGGCGCCGGATCTCTACAAGGCGATGGTCCGGCTGGACCGGGTCGCGCGGGAGGGCGTCGACCCCGTGCTGCTGGAGCTGGTCAAGATCCGGGCCTCGCAGCTCAACCGCTGCGCCTTCTGCCTCGACATGCACAGCAAGGACGCCCTGGCCGCCGGGGAGTCCGTCGAGCGGATCGTCCAGCTCTCCGCGTGGCAGGAGTCACGGCACTTCTACACCGCCAAGGAGATCGCCGCGCTCGAACTGACCGAGGCGGTCACCGTGCTGACCGACGGCTTCGTCCCGGACGAGGTATATGCGAGAGCCCGCGCGGCCTTCGACGAGACGGAGCTGGCCCGGCTGGTCGGGGCCATCATCGTGATCAACGCGTGGAACCGCTTCGGGGTGACCTTCCGGCTGACGCCCGGTCACTACACCCCCGGCCAGTACCAGCACGCACACTGACCCCATGGAGCCCACACACCACATGACCGCCGTCGAGACTTTCCGCGCGCTCCACCACGGCCGGTCCGCCGCCGACCCCCTCGTCCTGCCCGGCCCCTGGGACGCGGCGAGCGCCCGCGCCTTCGCCGACGCGGGCTTCCCGGCGCTGGCGACCCCCAGCGCCGGGGTGGCGGCCTCGCTCGGCTACACGGACGGCCAGACTCCGGCCGACGAGATGTTCGCAGCGGTGGCCCGGATCGCGCGGGCGGTGGACATCCCCGTCTCCGCCGATGTCGAGTCCGGGTACGGGCTGCCGCCCAAGGAACTGGTGGCGCGGCTGCTGGAGGCGGGGGCCGTCGGCTGCAATCTGGAGGACTCCACCGGTCCGGACCACGCCCTGCGCGACCCCCGCGCGCACGCCGACTGGCTGGCGGAGGTCCGCGCGGAAGCGGGCGCCGCGCTCTTCGTCAACGCCCGGGTGGACTCCTTCCTGGGCCGGACCGCCGACCCGGCCGAGGCCATCACGCGCGCCCGGCTCTATGTCGCGGCCGGAGCCGACTGCGTCTATCCGATCCTCATGCCGCCCGCCCATCTGCCCCGGTTCCGCGCGGAGGTCGAAGGACCGGTCAACGCCCTTCCGCTCGCGCCCCGGGACACCCCGGCGGAGCTGGGGCGGCTGGGCGCCACCCGGATCACCTTCGGGCCGCGTCTCCAGCGGTGGACGGCCGGCGCGGTGGCCTCGATGGCGGAGCGGCTGCGGGAGGGAACCGTCCCCGAGTGACCGCAGGGTCCCGTTCCACCACCGTTCCAGGAACGCGAACCGCCCCCGCCGCCCGGGAAAGGGCGACGGGGGCGGAACGGAACAGAACGGGCCGGATCAGATCAGGCCGAGCGCGCGCACCGCGTCGCGCTCCTCCGCCAGCTCCTGCACGGAGGCGTCGATCCGGGTCCGGGAGAACTCGTTGATCTCCAGGCCCTGGACGATCTCGTAGCGGCCGTCCTTCACGGTGACCGGGAAGGAGGAGATCAGGCCCTCCGGGACGCCGTAGGAGCCGTCCGACGGGATACCCATCGAGGTCCAGTCGCCCTCGGCGGTGCCGTTGACCCACGTGTGGACGTGGTCGATCGCGGCGTTGGCGGCGGACGCGGCGGAGGACGCGCCCCGCGCCTCGATGATCGCCGCACCGCGCTTGGCGACGGTCGGGATGAACGTGTCGGCCAGCCACGCCTGGTCGTTCACGACCTCGGCGGCGTTCTTGCCCGCGATCTCCGCGTGGAAGATGTCCGGGTACTGAGTGGCCGAGTGGTTGCCCCAGATCGTCAGCCGCTTGATGTCGGCCACGGTCGTACCGGTCTTCGCGGCGAGCTGCGAGAGGGCGCGGTTGTGGTCGAGACGGGTCATCGCGGTGAAGCGCTCCGCCGGTACGTCCGGGGCGGCGGCCTGCGCGATCAGCGCGTTGGTGTTGGCCGGGTTGCCGACGACGAGCACCTTGATGTCGTCCGCCGCGTGGTCGTTGATGGCCTTGCCCTGCGGCTTGAAGATGCCGCCGTTGGCCTCCAGCAGGTCACCGCGCTCCATGCCCTTGGTGCGGGGGCGGGCGCCGACCAGCAGGGCGACGTTCGCACCGTCGAAGGCCACGTTCGGGTCGTCGGTGATGTCGATGCCGCGCAGCAGCGGGAAGGCGCAGTCGTCCAGCTCCATGGCGGTGCCCTGGGCGGCGCCGAGAGCCGGGGTGATCTCCAGAAGGCGCAGCTTGACCGGAACGTCCGGGCCGAGCAGATGGCCGGAGGCGATACGGAACAGCAGCGCGTAACCGATCTGGCCGGCCGCGCCGGTCACGGTGACGTTGACGGGAGTGCGGGTCATGGCGATCTCCGTAAGACAGCTGGCGTTGGGGGTCCCTGCCCCAGGGTCCGAACGCCCCTCCGCATCACGTCGAGCGACCACTCCACGGCTCCCGCGCCCCGGGACAGATCCCGTGAACACGCGGTGACGCGAACCAACCAATCTTGATGTGAAGAGACATCCAGCGGTCAGGCTATCCGACCCCGTCCGCCCGTCGCCCCCGGACCCTTGTGGCGCGGATCACGCCCGGCGCCGGGTGGCCCCGCCCCGGCTCATCACTCGTCCGTGCAGGTCTTCCCGCCGGTCGCCTTCACCGTCGCGCAGGCGGTCGCCGTCGCGCCCTCGGGCACCGAGGTCATCGCCGTGAACGCGTTGCCGCCCGCGTCGACGACACCCTTCTGGAGTCCCGCGCCGCCGGTGCTGACGTCCAGGGTGTCGCCCGGGGTCGCCTCGGTGATCCGGGCCCACGCGGCACGGCACGCCTTGCTGTAGCGGACCTCCATCGTGGCCCCGCCCACCTTCGCGGAGGAGACCGTGGTGGCGAGGGTGCCGCCGCAGCCCATGGCCTCCGGGTTCGACCCGGTGCAGGAGTCGCCGGTGCACTTGGTGTCGGCGGACGCGGAGGCGTCGTCGGCCGCCGTCCCCGGGGCCGCGCCCGCGTCCGCGTTGTCCTTGGCGGTGTTCTTGATCTCGTCCTTGTCCGGTGCGGCGGCGGACCCGGCGGAGGAGCCCGTCAGCGGCTTCGTCGCGGACGCGGGCTCGGCGTTCTTGTCGTCGCCCCCGCCGAGCAGGACGATCAGCGCGGCGACGACGGCCAGCGCGCCCACGCCGACCGCTCCCGCGAGGAGCCTGCCGCCCTTGCGTCCGCCGCCGTTCCCGCGCCCGCCGGTCCGGTGTCCGCTGTTTCTGTGGCCGCCACCGCTCTTGCGTCCCCCGGCGGCCCGGCGTCCGCCCCGGCCCGGACCGCCGGGGGACGCCGGGTCCTGCGCGCTGGGCTCGGGCACCCCCAGCGCCGCGCGGGCCTGGGATATCCGTATCTGTTCCATCGTGCGGTCGTGCCGGGCCTCGGCGCGGCTCCAGGCCCGCTCAGCCAGCTCCCACAGGGTGGTGAGGTGGAACGGGTCGTTCCCGGTCGCCTCGGCGAGCGCGACGATCGCGCCCTTCGGCGCCAGAATCCGCCCGTTGAGATAGCGCTCCCACGAGGTCTTGCTGTACCCCGTGCGGTCCGAGACGGCGGCGATGCCCAGACCGCTGCGGTCGACGAGCCGCCGAAGCTGCTCGACGAAGTCCCGGACTTCCGGATCGAGATCTTCCGGAAGCGCCTTCCAACGAGCCATGGTGGCTGTACCCCCCTCTGTCCCCCGGCCGCGGCTCTCCGCCCCCGCGTCCGTGCGCCCTGGCCCACCCCGGGCCGCCGCCTCAGTGTCCCATTCGGGAGGTGCGCGTTCCCACTGTCCTCGGATGCCGACGGAGTAACGGATTCCGACGCCCGGCCGACGGCGCCTGCCCGATAGAGGGGACGGATCGACGGGGGCGGGTCCATGCGACGGACCCGCCCCTTCCGGCGGAAGGAACGGGTCCGGTGGACGGAACGATCCGGTGGACGGAACGGTCCGGTCGCTGCGGGACGGCGGTCGGCTCAGCGGCCGACGAGGTAGCGCACCGACTCCTCCAGGAACGGCAGCTCCAGCCAGGGGTTCGGCTGGGCCACCAGCGCGAGCAGGGTGATCGCGACCCCCAGCACGCCGTACGTGATCATGTCGGTGAAGCGCGACCGCACGGCGAGCATGCCGACCGACGGCAGCACGCGCCGCAGCACGGCTCCCACGATCAGGGCGACGCCGATGAGGATCGTGCCGACGCGGAACGCCTCCGTGAAGAGGTCCAGGCCGACGATCATCAGACCGAGGCCGGTGAGGCCGATCACCACGAGCAGGGGCCACTGCCGGGCGGGCGCGGGCGCGTCACCGGGCGCGGCCCGGCCACCGCCCTCGGGCCGGGCGGTGTCCGTCGTCAGCGCCGGGGGACGCCGGGAGCCCGCCGACCCCGCCGGACGCTCCGGCCCATCCGTACCGTCCGCGTCGGCGGCGGCAGGGGCGGCAGCAGCGGCCCGGTCCCCGTCGTCGGCCGTGCCGGTATCGGCACCGGAGCCACCGTCCGAGGCGGCCGGAGCGGAGTCAGCGCCCGTGCCCGTACCTGTGTCCTTGTCCTTGCCGGACCCGCCACCGGAGCCCCCGGCCGGGCCGGAGCCCGTACCCGTGCCCTCGGGGGACCCGCCCGCCGGACCGGAATCCGCGCCCGCGTCGGCGCCCCCGTCCGTGCGAGCCGCCGCGCCGGTGCCGGAAGGAGCGGAGCCCGCGTCCGGACCCGCGTCCGCGTCGACACCGGCACCGGCACCCTCGTCCGCACCGGTCTCCGACGGCCCCTCTGCGGGCCGACCGTCACCGGACCGCGGCGCCGCAGCACGCTCCGGCTCCGGCGCGCCACCGGACCCGGCGCCCGCCGCGCCCGCGCGCTCCGCCTCGGCGGCCTCGCGGTCCTCGTTCATCCGTACGCCCATCAGGGCAGCCTCTCTCCCGTCAGCGCGCCTCGGCGACCGCGCGCTCCGCCGCCTCGACCACATTGACCAGGAGCTGCGCCCGGGTCATCGGACCGACGCCGCCGGGGTTCGGGGCCACCCAGCCCGCCACCTCGGCCACACCGGGGTGGACATCCCCCACGATCTTGCCGTTCTCGTCCCGGCTGACACCCACGTCCAGCACCACCGCGCCCGGCTTGACGTCCTCGGGCTTGATCAGGTGCGGTACGCCCGCCGCCGCGACGATGATGTCCGCCTGCCGCAGATGCGAGGCGAGGTCACGCGTCCCGGTGTGGCACTGCGTCACCGTCGCGTTCTCCGACCTGCGGGTGAGCACCAGCGGCATCGGACGTCCGATGGTGATCCCACGGCCGACCACGACCACGTGCGCGCCCTTGATCTCCACACCGTGGTGGCGCAGGAGCCGCACGATGCCGTACGGGGTGCACGGCAGCGGGCCCTCGACGCCGAGCACCAGCCGGCCCAGGCTCATCGGGTGCAGCCCGTCCGCGTCCTTCACCGGGTCCATCAGCTCCAGCACCCGATGGGCGTCGATGCCGTCGGGGAGCGGGAGCTGCACGATGTACCCGGTGCACTCCGGGTTCTCGTTCAGCTCCCGGACGACCGCCTCGATCTCCTCCTGCGTGGCGGTGGCGGGCAGCTCCCGCTGGATCGACGCGATGCCGACCTGGGCGCAGTCGCGGTGCTTGCCGTTCACGTACCAGCGGCTGCCCGGGTCGTCACCGACGAGCAGGGTGCCGAGACCCGGGGTCACCCCCTTCGCCTTGAGGGCCGCCACGCGGGCGGTCAGATCGGACTTGATCGCTGCTGCGGTGGCCTTGCCATCGAGAATGTGGGCGGTCATACCCCCATCCTGGCCGATGCACCCGCCCCGGTTCCAATCCCGTCCAGGAGCCCGGCCGCCGCGCGGAACCCTCCCGGCCGCCGCACCGGAAGGCGATGTTGCACTTGCACAACATCCCCTCTTCCCTCCCAAAACCGGCTGGACAAAATGTTGATCAAAAATCCACGATGACGGTGAAGAACTGTGGAAACAGCGGAGCGACCGTTCTGAACCGCTCAGCACCACCCGTATCCGCCCACTACCAGAACCGGGCCCGCCCGATTCCCGCACCGGCAGACTTCACACCGCGTCCCCGACAGAGGAATATCCGCCATGAGCTTCGGCGACCCGAACAACCCCTACGCCCCGCAGCAAGGAGGAGCGCCGGGACAGCAGCCCGGGCAGCCGGGCGCGGGCCATCCGTACCCGGGGCCGGGCTATCCGCAGCCGGGCCACGGTTATCCGCAGGCGCCCCCGCTCCAGCCGTACGGAGCCGGCGGGATCGGCGGACCCGGTGGTTTCGCCCCGATGGCGCCGCTCACCAAGCCGGGCACCGTCAAGGCGGCCCAGGTGCTGATGTGGGTCATCGTCGCCCTCCAGATACTCGGCGCCGTCGTGATGTTCGGACTCGGCGCCATGGTGGCCGAGGCGAAGAAGAGCACCGCCGCCGACGACGAAACGGCGAACCTCGCCGAGGAACTCGGCTTCGCCGAAGGGGTCTTCTACGCCTTCGGTGTCTTCGCGATCCTCTGGCTGATCGTCGCGGTCTTCCTGGCCACCCGGTTCAACTCGGGCGGCAACGGCATGCGGATCACGATCATGATCTTCGGCATCCTGACCGCCGTTCTCGCCCTCTACCCCTTCACCATCATGGGGCTGCTGCACCTGGTGCCCGCCATTCTGATCGCCGTTTTCACCGGCAATTCGAATGGTTCGGCCTGGTTCAACCGGCCCCGGCACTGAGACGACGACGGGGCCGGGCACCGTTCACCGGCCCCGACCGCCGTTCATCTGCGTTCACCTGCGTTCACCTGCGCTGCTCGGCGTTGAACGGCACTGAACGGCGCTGAACTCGATCTTCCGGAATCCGCTGAAATCCCCCGGCGATTCGCACTCGATGCGGATGCGAACACTCGGGCCGTCCCTCCCCGAGGCACCGGGACGCCCGCCGCGAGGCCCCGAATCCCCTGGGCCGACGGCCCCACTGGTCAACGCGTTGTCACAAAGCACGTTGTGCGGACGTTTATCGGGGGTTCCTACCCTGGCGACGACATCCCGTCGAGCGGAAGCAACCAGGGGAGGGGTCAGCCGTGCAGTACAGCGTCGTGGTGGCCGCACCGACCGGCCGCCGCAGTCGTGGTCCCTCGGCGAAACGACTCAGCACCTGTCCACAGGGCCGTGGCCGTGGCCACCGGGCCGCCCTCACCACCGTACCGCCGTCCGTCCCGGCGCCCGCCCGATGAGCCTCCACTTCGACTCCCTGGCCCTGCCGGTGCGCCCCGGCTATCGCGTGGGCCCGTGGGAGGTCGGAGAGCCGATCGCCACCAGCGCGTTCGCCACCGTCTACGCGGCCCACCGGACCCCGGAGCCCGGCACGGGCCAGTGGGGCCACTGGACCGTCCCCCTGTCGGCCGCGCTCAAGTTCCTCCCGCCCGGCACCCGTACCTCCGGCCAGCTCCAGCATCTGCGCAGAATCACCGAGCGCGAGACCTCGCTACTGCGCCGGACCGGCGAACCCCGGCTGATCCGCACCTACGAGATCCGCACGGTCGACGACCCCCGCGAACTCCTGCTGCACGGCGCCACCGCCCTCGTCATGGAACGGGCCGAACGCTCACTGGCCGATCTGCTGCGGCTCACCCCGCGCCCGGCCGAAGGCCCCGCCCTGCTCGCCCAGATCTGCGCCGGACTGCGCCAGCTCCACCACGCGGGCTGGGTGCACGGCGGCCTCAAACCCGGCAATGTGCTGCTGCTGCCCGACGGGACCGTACGGCTCGGCGACTTCCATCTCGCGACCGAGGGACGGCGCACCCCGGCGGGCACCACCCGGGCCTTCGGCTACGCCCCCGCGCTGACGACCACCGAGTGCACCGCCCCCGAACTGCTCTGGTCCGGTACCGGTGAACGGGTGCAGCCGCTGCGGCCCGCCGCCGACATCTGGGCCTTCGGGGTCCTCGCCCACCGGGTGCTCACCGGCGCGCTGCCGCTGCCCGGCGACACCCCCGGGACCCGCCGCGAGGCAACCGTCCAGTACGCGCGCGGCGAGGGCGGCCTGGAGCTGTCGCCCGAACTGCCGGAGAGCTGGCGGGGCATCGTCGGGGACTGTCTGGCCCGGGCCCCCGAGGCACGCGGGCGGCTCGACACCTCCGCCCTGCTGCGGCGGGTCGAGACGGCCGCGGGCACCGAACGCTCCCCCCGGCTGCCGCGAAGAACCCGGCTGCGGCCCCGGCTCCGCTCCGGAGCCCGGCTCGGGTCCACCCTGGGATGGAGCGCCGTGGCCGGGGTCGTGATCACCGGGATGCTGACGGGGCTGATGCTCCAGGACGCGCCGATCGCGAAGGCCGCGGGGTACGACCGCTGCGCCACGGGGGAACTCTGCTTCTTCAGCGAGCACAACGGCCAGGGCGAGATGTGCGCGTGGTACGAGGACGGACGCGACTGGCACCAGGAGATCAACACCTGTGCCTGGGGCCGGGAGACGGCGCCGCGCTCGGTGCTCAACAACGGGTACGAGGGCGAGCGGCCCGACGCCCGCTTCTACCAGCACAAGGACTTCAAGGAGCCGGTCGGCTGCCTTCAGCCGCTGGAACGGCGGAACCTGAACGGGAAGGTCATGATCCGGTCCGTGAAGTGGCTGCCGAGCTGCTGACGGGCGCGCAGCGCCGCCGACCCCGCCCGATGGCCTGCCCGGACGGCCGTCCGCCGTCTGTCCGCCGTCTGTCCACCATCCGGTCCGACGCCCGTCCGTGCCTGTCCGCCGTCTGACGCCGGTCCGGATGGCTCCGTCCGACGTTCCGTGTCCGACGTCCGTTTCCGGCGTCCTCCTGGCAGCCTCTGACGCCCGCTTGACGCCCCGTTCGCCACTCTGTTCGTCACAGCGTCAGGTATCGCGCCGCTATCGCGCCGCCCTATGTCACAGCGCCACCCGTCACGGCGTCCTATGTCACAGCAGGACACCGGCGCGCACGGCGACCACAGGGGAGCCGCCGTCCGCACACCGGCCGAAGGCGGTGCCGGGGCCATGTCTCCACCGGCCCCGGCACCGCCCTTCAGACTCTCCGGCCCTCGGGCCCTCAGCCTCTCAGCCGTCGTCCGACGGGCTCAGTGGAAGAAGTGGCGCGTACCCGTGAAGTACATCGTCACGCCCGCCGCCTTCGCCGCCTCGACCACCTGCTCGTCACGGACCGAACCACCCGGCTGGACCACGGCCCTGACCCCGGCGGCCGTCAGGATCTCCAGCCCGTCCGGGAACGGGAAGAACGCGTCCGACGCCGCGTAGGAACCCCGCGCGCGCTCCTCGCCCGCCCGCTCGACGGCCAGCTTGGCCGAGTCGACACGGTTGACCTGCCCCATGCCGACGCCGACCGAGGCCCCGTCCTTGGCCAGCAGGATCGCGTTCGACTTGACCGCGCGGCAGGCCCGCCAGGCGAAGGCGAGATCGGCGAGACCGGCCTCGTCCAGCGGCTCACCGGTCGCCAGCGTCCAGTTCGCCGGGTCGTCGCCCGCCGCCTGGAGCCGGTCGGCGACCTGCACCAGCGTGCCGCCGTCGATCGGCCGGGCCTCGACGGGCGCGGCGGGCGCCCCCGCGCAGCGCAGCACCCGGATGTTCTTCTTCCGGGCCAGCACCTCGACCGCGCCGTCCTCGTACCCCGGGGCGATGATCACCTCGGTGAAGACCTCCGCGACCTGCTCGGCCATCGCCACGGAGACCGGCCGGTTGACCGCGATCACGCCGCCGAACGCGGACAGCGGGTCGCAGGCGTGCGCCTTGCGGTGCGCCTCGGCCACGTCCGCGCCGGTCGCGATGCCGCACGGGTTGGCGTGCTTGATGATCGCGACGGCGGGCCCGGCGTGGTCGTAGGCGGCCCGGCGGGCGGCGTCGGTGTCCGTGTAGTTGTTGTAGGACATCTCCTTGCCGTGGAGCTGCTCCGCCCCGGCCAGCCCGCCCGCACCGTCCACATACGTGAACAGAGCGGCGCCCTGGTGCGGGTTCTCGCCGTACCGGAGCACCTGGGCGCGCTCGTAGGCGACCCCGATGAAGTCCGGGAAGCCGCCCTCGGCCGCCGACTCGTCGGGGGCGTAGGCGCGGGCGAACCAGGAGGCGACGGCCAGGTCGTACGCGGCGGTGTGCTGGAACGCCTCCGCCGCGAGCCGCTTCCGCGCGGCCAGGTCGAAGCCGCCCGCGGCCACCGCGCTGAGCACGTCCCCGTACCGCGCCGGGCTGGTGACCACGGCGACGGAGGGGTGGTTCTTGGCGGCGGCGCGGACCATCGACGGTCCGCCGATGTCGATCTGTTCGACGCACTCGTCCGGGGAGGCGCCGGACTCGACCGTCGCCCGGAAGGGGTAGAGGTTCACGACCACCAGGTCGAAGGGCTCGACACCCAGCTCCGCGAGCTGCTCGCGGTGGGATTCGAGCCGCAGATCGGCGAGAATCCCGGCGTGCACGCGGGGGTGCAGCGTCTTGACCCGGCCGTCCAGGCACTCGGGGAACCCGGTCAGCTCCTCGACCTTGGTGACCGGGACACCGGCGGCGGCGATCCGCCCGGCGGTCGAGCCGGTGGAGACCAGCTCCACGCCCGCCTCGTGCAGCCCGCGCGCCAGGTCTTCGAGACCCGTCTTGTCGTACACGCTGACCAGCGCCCGCCGTACCGGACGGCGGTCCGCCCCGGCGTTCGTCGCAGCGGAACCTTGGGCGTCAACAGTCACAGGAAAACTACCTTTCGTCCCTCAATGCGGTGGCCGTGCCGGGCCAGGCGCCCGACGACCTCCACGAGCAGCACGCGCTCGACTTCCTTGATCCGCTCATGCAGAGCGGCTTCGTCGTCCTCGTCCCGGACCTCGACCGCGCGCTGCGCGATCACCGGCCCGGTGTCGACGCCTTCGTCGACGAAGTGGACGGTGCACCCCGTGACCCGCACCCCGTACGCGAGCGCGTCACGCACCCCGTGGGCGCCGGGGAAACTGGGCAGCAGGGCGGGGTGGGTGTTGATGTAACGGCCGCCGAAGCGGGCGAGGAACTCCTTGCCCACGATCTTCATGAAGCCCGCCGAGACCACGAGGTCGGGCCGGTGCTCGGCGGTGGCCCCGGCCAGCGCCCGGTCCCAGGCGTCACGGTCCGCGTAGTCCTTCACCCGGCACACGAACGTCGGCAGCCCGGCGCGCTCGGCCCGCTCCAGACCGGCGATGCCGTCGCGGTCGGCTCCCACGGCGACGACCTCGGCCCCGAGGGCCTCGGCACCGGCGGCGGTCGCGTCGAGGAGGGCCTGGAGGTTGGTGCCCGAGCCGGAGACCAGGACGACCAGGCGGAGGGGGCGGGCGGAAGGGGGCGGGGAGGCCACGGGGGTCTCTTTCTCTCGCATACGGACGCGCGCGCACGGGGGCACACGGATCACCGGTCAGTCGCGGGCGGGCGGTCTGTCGCAGGGGCGTCCGCGCCCCCTGGGGGACCACCGGGCCCTGCGCAGATCCGGTGCCGAGGACGGAGCTTGCGATTTTGTACGGTCGTACGAATGACTCGTCCTCCCCTATACGGGGAACTCTACGAAGAGGCCGACCGTCAGCAACGATACCGGCACACGGGACGGCCCCCACGGGACGGGGGCGTTCACGGGAGGTAGCGTCAGGGGACACCACCCGTCCCGGAGGCGGGTACCACGACACAAGACCCGAGCGCCAGCGGGTCTGAGGGGAAGACGTTCACCACATGCGGGACCGACGCCGCCGTACGGACCTCCTGTTGCCGCGGGAGCGCCAGTCCACCGACGACAACAACCCCTTCGCCCCGCCGCCGGAGGGCAGGCCCGAGCAGCCGTGGCAGCCGCGGCGGCCCGCGAACGACGACGAATCCGGCTCCTCCGGCTCTTCCGGTTCTTCGGGCTCCTCCGGCTCTTCCGGAGGTGACTCCGGGGACCAGGGCGGCCAGCGGGGCGGCTGGGGCAGCCAGTGGAGCAGCCGGCAGCCGGGGCGCTCCTCGGGCGGCGGCTTCGGCGGCCGGCCGGGCGGCGGCCAGCAGGGTCCGGGCGGCTCCCCGGGGCTGCGCTGGGACCCGACCGACCCCGCCCAGCGGCGGGCGCGCTACGCCCTGCTCGCCGGTATGTGGGCCTTCTTCTTCGCGATCTTCGACTTCATGGAGATCGCCCTGCTGCTGGGCGCGCTGTCGGTCTACTGGGGCGTCAGCTCGCTGCGGTCGAAGGAGCGGCGCCCGGGGGCGGACGCGATCGCCCCGTCCCCGTCCCCGGCCGCAGGAGCGGGTGCGGCGGGCGGCCCGGCGCAGAACGGGAAGCGGGCGCAGCGGACAGCCGCCGTGACCGGCCTGGTGATGGGCGGCATCGCGCTGGCGATCGTGGCGGTGGCCTACACCGCGCAGATCGTCTACCGGGACTTCTACACCTGTGAGCGGGACGCCCTGACGAAGGAGGGGCAGATCGCCTGCAATCAGAAGCTGCCGGAGCCCTTGCGGGACGTCTTCGGCGTCAGCAAGTAGCCGCCTTCTCCCTCACTCGCCCCCGGGTCCCGGTTCATCGGGCCCGGGGGTTTCCGTTTCACCGGGCCCGGGGGGTTCCGTTTCACCGGGCCCGGGGGGTTCCGCCGCGCGGTCCGGGGGCGGCGCCGCGGGGCGGTCCCCGGGGGGCGGGGTGCCCCAAGGCGTGGGTGACGTGGGCCAGGGGCTGGCGGGCACGGCCCACGGGGGTGGGGGGTCCCCGTCCGCGACGGGGCGCGCCGGGAGGCCGTCGTACACGGGCGGCGGCTCGGCAGGGCGGGACATCGGGGCGGGGGCGGCAGCGGGGGCCGCTGGAGGGTGGGCGTTGTTCGACGCCTTCTGCGCCTTTGGGGGGGTTGGGGCCTTCTGCGGTTTTTGGGTGTCCGGTGACTCGGGGGGTGCGGGAGGTCCAGAGGGCTCGGGTGTTCCAGAGGATTCAGGAGAGGCAGGGGAGGCAGGGGCTTCGGAGGTGTCAGGGGCCTCAGGGGATACGTCGGTGGGTTGAAGGGACTCAGGGGTTGAAGGGGGTCGAGGAGGACGGAGGGATCGCGGAGTCTCGGCGGACGCACGGGACACCGGGGTCTCGGCAGGCGGACCGGAGCCCGGGGACTGGGCCGACGCACGGGACATCGGAGTCCTGGCGGGCGTACGGGACATCGGAGTCTCCGCTGAGGCACGAGACATCGGGGTCTCCGCTGAGGCACGGGCGCGCGATCCGCGGAGCCCCTTGAACCCCATGCCCATCCCCGCTCCCGTGAGCCGCGCGAGCAGCACCCGCCAGATCCGTACCGCCACCGCCAGCGGCACCGCGACGACCGCGATCCAGCAGAACGCCGCCGGACCCGTCAGCCACCACACGGGCCCGAACTCCGCCAGCCGCTCCGTGCCGAGCGGCCCCCCGGCCGCGGCCGACAGCACCGCGGTCAGCACCCCGCACCCGACCGCCGCGAGCAGCGCCGCCGCGGCCGTGTCCCAGACGCTCCACGCCAGTTCCCGGTCCTGGAACCGGGGCGCGGCCCGGGCCGCCGTGAAGGCCGCGACCACAAGGGCGGCCAGCACGGGAACCGCCAGGGCCGCCCAGTTCAGCGGTGTCCCCGGCCCCTCCGACGGCACCGCGGCCACCAGTGGGAAGGGCGGCAGGGCAGGGTCGCCCGTCACGACGAGGGGCGTGGCGGTCGCCTCCGTACCGAGGGCGAACCCCGGTCCCAGCCCGTACGAGGCCCCCCACACCGCCGCGTTCGGCACCAGCGCCAGGGCGAGCAGCAGCACCGCGAGCCGGCCGGACCAGCCACCGGAGAGATGCAGGAAGGTGTCTTGGGCGGCGTCCGCGTGCCCCACCAGACCCGCGGCGACCAGCAGCGCCCCGCCGCCGACGAGGACGAGTACGGCCGCGGCGGCCGAGCGCAGCGCGACCGTGACCCGGGTCCGCGCGAGCCACACCCGGACGGCTTCCGGCAGCCACCGGGGCAGCGGTCCGCCGGGGCGGCCCCGGGCCGTCCACACCCCGGCCGCGGCGGCGGCCACCGTCACCAGGGGCAGATGGGCGAGCGTGCTCAGCGGGTCGGGGGCCGGGGAGCCTCCGGCCGCGTACACCGTGATCACCGCCGCGACCAGCAGATACCCCAGGCTCACCGCGCAGAACGCCCCCAGCGGCGAGGGCCGGGGTCTGCGGCCGTGCGTATCGGGGGCGAGCCCGTCCCGGGCCGCCCGGTGGATCAGGCAGAGCGGCAGCGCCACCAGGAGCAGCGGGACGACGCCGATCGGTGCGGGCTGCCCCGAGAGGGTGTCCGCGCGCACCAGTCCGGTGCCGTGGGACAGCAGCCAGAGCGCGGCGGCGGCGTGCAGGGCCCCCTCGGGGCCGTCGTCCGGATAGGGCGCGCTGATCCACACCGTCATGACCAGAACGGTCAGCGCGCCCATGCCGAGCCCCGCCGCCGTGGCGCCGCGCACCAGACAGGCCGTCAGCGCGGGTCTCCGGCTTCCCTGCACGGGCACGGGGGTGCGCGGGAAGGGCGGGGGGCTGTGGTCGGTCGTCTGGGTCACGCGGCCATGCTGCCAACGACACGCGCTCTCTCCATGTAACGGGCGAATGCACGTTGTGTCGCTCAAAATACGCTTATGTACTTTGACGCCGGGTGCAGCGCTTCGGGGAGTTCCTCATGACCCAGAGCCCGAACCACTCCGCTTCGGACACCCCGCTGCCCTCCGCCAAGGAACGGCGCAAGCTGCGCGAGGCGCGGTCGATGAGCGAGCAGGAGGTAGCGGCGGCGCTCGGTGTCACCAGGGCGACGGTCCGCGCCTGGGAGAGCGGCCGGAGCGATCCACGGGGGCGGCGGCGGGCGGCGTACGCGAAGCTGCTGGCAGCGGCTCCGCCCGAGGCCGCCCCGGACATCACCCCGGATGCCGTCCCGGATGCCGCCCTGGACGTCACCCCGGACGTCACCCCGGCGGAGCAGTCCGTCGCGGCCGGGGCCCCGGCGTCCGTTCCCGGGCGCGGACACGAGCACGAGACCGGGCCGGGGCCCGTCCCCGTATCGGCGCAGACCGCGGCGGAGACGGTCACGGTCCTGGACAGGGGAACGGATACGAATACGGATACGGGAACGGGAACGGGCACAGCGACGGATACCGGGACGGACACGGGGCCCGCTGCCGCCGCGCCTGCGGAGCCCGAGCCGGGGGCCGGGGCTCCGGTCCGGGCCGACACGGCCGCCCCTGGCTCCGTACCACCGCCGGAACGGACCGTTCCGGCGGTTCGGGCGATGGCGCACCCGGGTGCGCCGAACGGTTCGCCCCCCGGCGGCCCGGGGCAGGATTCGGAGCCGCACGCTTCCGGCGACGGGACCGGCCCCGCGCGCACGCCCCGGTGGCAGTGGCCCATTCTCTCGGCCGACGGCGGTTTCCGGTCCGCTCAGGAGGGGTCCGCACCCGTCCCGGAGAGACTCGTTCCGGAGAGACCCGTTGCGCCGGGGGCGGTTCCGGAAGGGACAGATCCGGCGGGGGCGGTTCCGGAGGGCCCGGCCCCGGCGGACGCGTTCGACGCGCTCTACGACCGCACGGTCTCGTCCCTCATCCGTCAGGCGTATCTGCTCACCGGCCGTCAGCGGCTCTCCCACGAGTGTGTGGAACGGGCCTTCCGGCTCGCCTGGCAGCACTGGCCGGAGGTCGCCCGGGACCGGGACCCGGCGGGCTGGGTGCGCGCCGCCGCGTACGAGTTCGCCATGTCGCCCTGGCAGCGGCTGCGGCCCGCCCATCGGCACCCCGACACCCCCTCGCTGGAGAGCGAGCCGAGCGCCCTGCTCGAAGCCCTGCTGTCGCTGCCGCCCGCCTACCGGCGCACCGTCCTCCTGTACGACGGCCTCGGCCTCGATCTGCCCGAGACCGCCGCCGAGACGGAGGCGAGCACTCCGGCGGCGGCCAACCGGGTGCTCCACGCCCGCGAGGCGATCGCCGAACAGCTCCCGGGGCTGGCCTCGCCCGAGGCCCTGCACCAGCGGCTGACCGAACTGGCCGACGCCTTCCCCGCGCCGGAGCCCGCGACGGCGGCGTCGGTGCGGGAGGGCAGCGAACGCCATGTCTGGCTCTGGACCCGCACCGCGCTGACGGTCACCGCGCTGATCGTCAGCGCGACCGGATTCACTCTGATGACCGCCCCCCAGCAGTACGACCCGGGGGTCCCGACGGGGCGGCCGGTCGGCGGCGTGCCGGCCCTGGCGGGACCACAGGCGGCCGGCCCGGACAGCGGGCGGCTGCCGCAACGGCCGCGCGACGACGTGTCCGGCGGCCCCGGCCGACTGGTTCCCGAAGCCCGCTGAACGCCGCCCCGCCCGCCCGGCACCCGGCCACACCGGGTGCCGGGTGCCGGATGCCGGATGCCGGATGCCGGATGCCGGATGCCGGATGCCGGATGCCGGGGCAACGACGGGGGCTGCGGCGCACGGGCCGGACCCGCGAACGGCCCGCCGGGCCGGGGCACCCCGCGCCGCTCGGCCCCGGGACCCGCAGGCGAGGGGCCCCGGACTCCTGGACCCCGCCGCATGCCCTCGGCGCCGCACGGCCGGCCGGGCACGGGGCGCACAGGTGGCGCGGGAACGGGGGCGCGCAGGCGAGCGGCCCCGGACACCCCGGCCATTCGGGACGCCCCGGACGTACAGGCGGGGACGCATGGGCACGTCCCCGGACCCGGACGGCCCGGCCACACCGCCCGGACACGCGGGCCCGGACGCACGGGCCCGGACACGCGGATGGCCCGCGCCCCTTCCGGGGTGCGGGCCATCCGCCGTGCTCCGCGACTCCCCCGGCGGGCGGGGGCGGGCGGGTCGGCCTGCGAGGGCGGGATCAGCCTGCGAGGATGGCGCGCGCCAGCTTCGCCGTCTCGGTCGGGGTCTTGCCGACCTGGACGCCCGCGGCCTCCAGGGCCTCCTTCTTCGCCTGCGCGGTGCCGGAGGAGCCCGACACGATCGCACCGGCGTGGCCCATCGTCTTGCCCTCGGGGGCGGTGAAGCCCGCGACGTAGCCGACGACCGGCTTGGTGACGTTGGCCTTGATGAAGTCGGCCGCACGCTCCTCGGCGTCGCCGCCGATCTCACCGATCATCACGATCAGCTCGGTCTCCGGGTCGGCCTCGAACGCCGCCAGGGCGTCGATGTGCGTGGTGCCGACGACCGGGTCGCCACCGATGCCGACGCAGGAGGTGAAGCCGATGTCCCGCAGCTCGTACATCATCTGGTAGGTCAGCGTGCCGGACTTCGACACCAGACCGATCTTGCCGGGCTTGGTGATGTCGCCCGGGATGATGCCGGCGTTGGACTGGCCCGGGGTGATCAGACCGGGGCAGTTCGGGCCGATGATCCGGGTCTTGTTGCCCTTGCTGACGGCGTGGGCCCAGAACGCGGCGGAGTCGTGGACCGCGATGCCCTCGGTGATCACGACGGCGAGCGGGATCTCGGCGTCGATCGCCTCGACGACGGCGGCCTTGGCGAAGGCCGGGGGCACGAAGAGGACGGAGACGTCGGCGCCGGTCTTCTCCATCGCCTCGGCGACCGTGCCGAACACGGGTACCTCGGTGCCGTCGAAGTCCACCGTCGTACCGGCCTTGCGCGGGTTCACGCCACCGACGATGTTGGTGCCGTCACCCAGCATCAGCTTGGTGTGCTTCATGCCGGTGGCACCGGTCATGCCCTGGACGATGACCTTGCTGTCCTTGGTCAGGAAGATAGCCATGGTGGTGTGAATCCCTTACTTCGCCGCGAGCTCGGCGGCCTTGTCGGCCGCGCCGTCCATGGTGTCCACACGCTGCACCAGCGGGTGGTTGGCGTCGGAGAGGATCTTGCGACCCAGCTCCGCGTTGTTGCCGTCGAGACGGACGACCAGCGGCTTGGTGACTTCCTCGCCCTTGGACTTCAGCAGCTCCAGAGCCTGGACGATGCCGTTGGCCACCTCGTCACAGGCGGTGATGCCACCGAAGACGTTGACGAAGACGGACTTCACGTCCGGGTCGCCGAGGATGATCTCCAGGCCGTTCGCCATGACCTCGGCGGAGGCGCCGCCGCCGATGTCGAGGAAGTTGGCGGGCTTGACGCCACCGTGGTTCTCACCGGCGTAGGCGACGACGTCCAGGGTCGACATGACCAGACCGGCGCCGTTGCCGATGATGCCGACCTCGCCGTCGAGCTTGACGTAGTTGAGGTTCTTGGCCTTGGCGGCGGCCTCCAGCGGGTTGGCCGCGGCCTTGTCCTCCAGGGCCTCGTGGCCCGGCTGACGGAAGTCGGCGTTGGCGTCCAGGGAGACCTTGCCGTCCAGGGCGATGACCCGGCCGTCGGCGACCTTGGCCAGCGGGTTGACCTCGACGAGCAGCGCGTCCTCGGCCACGAAGGTCTTCCAGAGGGTCACCAGGATCTCGGCGACCTGGTCCGCGACCTCGGCCGGGAACTTCGCCGCGGCGACGATCTCGGCGGCCTTCTCCGGGGTGACGCCCTCGTTGGCGTCGACGGGGATCTTCGCCAGGGCCTCGGGCTTGGTGGCCGCGACCTCCTCGATGTCCATGCCGCCCTCGACGGAGGCCATGGCCAGGAAGGTGCGGTTGGTGCGGTCGAGGAGGTACGAGACGTAGTACTCCTCGGCGATCTCGGGGGCGGTCTCCGCCAGCATCACCTTGTGGACCGTGTGGCCCTTGATGTCCATGCCCAGGATCTGACCGGCCTTCTCGACCGCGTCCTCGGGGCTGGAGGCCAGCTTCACACCGCCGGCCTTGCCGCGGCCGCCGACCTTCACCTGCGCCTTGACGACCGACCGGCCGCCCAGACGCTCCGTCACCTCGCGCGCCGCCTCAGGCGTGTCGATGACTTCACCGGCCAGCACCGGTACACCGTGCTTGGCGAAGAGGTCCCTCGCCTGGTACTCGAACAGGTCCACGCGCGTCCGTCCCTTTTCTGAGTGATCGCGGTTCGTTGTCTGCGTGGGCGTGCCGCGAAGGGCAACGTGACTGCGGTGTCACAAGGGAGGCGCACACGGTGTCCGGGCACGCGGCATGTCCGCCTCGCAGAGTATCCCCGCCGCCCATGGCTCCCTAAATCGCAGATCACACATCGGCGGTGATAACAGTCACAGATCCCGGAGCCCCGGCACACCAGCGATCCGCAGGTACGGCTGAGACGCGCCGGACCGCCCCGGACCGCATCGGCACCGACCGGAAGGATCTGCTCCGCCCAGGGCCCGCGGCGGGCACCGCGGTCAGGACTCCGGTATCGGCAGCGGGCGCTTCTCGATCGCGGCGGCCATGACCTCCGGGAAGAGGTCGGGCGTGCAGGCGAAGGCGGGGGCGCCCAGCGCGGCCAGCGCGGCGGCGTGGTCCCGGTCGTAGGCCGGGGCCCCTTCGTCGGAGAGTGCCAGCAGGGTCACGAACTGTGTCCCCGCCGCCTTCATCGCGGCCACCCGCTTCAGCATCTCGTCCCGGATGCCGCCCTCGTAGAGATCACTGATCAGGACGACAATGGTGTCCGCGGGGCGGGTGATCTTCGACTGGCAGTACGCCAGGGCGCGGTTGATGTCGGTGCCACCGCCGAGCTGGGTGCCGAAGAGCACGTCGACCGGGTCGTCGAGCTGATCGGTGAGGTCCACGACCGCGGTGTCGAAGACGACGAGCCGGGTGTCGAGGGAGCGCATCGAGGCCAGGACCGCGCCGAAGACCGAGGCGTAGACGACGGACGCCGCCATGGAGCCCGACTGGTCGATGCAGAGCACGACGTCCTTCTTGACCGACCGGTCGGCCCGGGCATAGCCGATCAGCCGTTCGGGGACGACCGTGCGGTACTCGGGGAGGTAGTTCCTGAGATTGGCGCGTACCGTGCGGTCCCAGTCGATGTCGCGGTGGCGCGGTCGGCCGGTCCGCGCGGACCGGTCGAGCGCCCCGGTGAGCGTGGACCGGGTGCGGGTGGCGAGCCGCTTCTCCAGATCCTCGACGACCTTCCGCACCACGGCCCTGGCCGTCTCCCTGCTCGTCTCCGGCAGGGCCCGGTTGAGCGAGAGCAGGGTGCCGACGAGATGGACATCGGCCTCGACCGCCTCCAGCAGCTCCGGCTCCAGCAGCAGGGCGGACAGCCCCAGCCGGTCGATGGCGTCGCGCTGCATCACCTGGACCACGGAGCCGGGGAAGTAGCTGCGGATGTCGCCGAGCCAGCGGGCCACGGAGGGCGCCGAGGAACCGAGCCCCGCGCCCCGGGGCCGGGACTCTCTGCCGTCCGGCGCCCCGTAGAGCGCGGCGAGAGCCGCGTCCATGCCCGCGTCCGCCCCGCCCAGCCCGTACCCGGTCCCATCGGCACCCCCTCCCCCGAGCACCAGCCGCCACCGCCGCACCCGCTCCTCAGCCCGTGCGCCCTCCGTCTCCCCGGCGCCGAGCGAGCCGCCCGGCGCAGCCCCCGGCACCTCCGCCGCACCTGCCACCATCCGCCCCACGGTCCCCATCTGTGCCGCTCCCCTCATATCCCCGCCTCCATCTCATCCCGGCCCCCGTCGACGCCCCGCCGCATCTCCCACCCCAGCGGGCACGCCCGCCTCCATCGCCTCCCCTACCGCCGCCGCCTCCCGACCCGTGCCTCCCGTGGGCGCGGCCCCTGAGTCCCGACTCCCCGGGCGTCCCGGACCGCTCGCGGCGGACGCCGCGACCCGGACGGTTTCCCCACGCTCCCCGTCCGCCGCACCCGTACGCCCTGCCCGCCCCGGTCCCCCGCAGCCTCAGCGCCCCGACCCCGGGCACAGCCACCGGCGCCCCGCCACCGGGCCTCCGCCGCGAACACCCCAGCGGTATTTCCACCCCGCCCTGGTCGGCGTACTGGCCCGTCCCCGTACACCCGCCCCCGCTGCGCCACCCGGGCCCGTCGGCCCGCCCCTTCATGTCCCCGCCTCCGCACCACCGCTCCCCGCCCGGCGGACCGCCCCGCCCCCCTGGCCCTCCTCGGTGGGCCCGGCACCCGGACCCCCGGCTCCCCGGGCCTTCCGTAGTGCTCCAGCGGACACCGCGAGCCGAATGCGCGCCGGTCCGTCAGTACTCCAGCGGCCAGCGCGACGCGGAGGGGTGCCGGTCCGTCCCGGTACCCCGCCGCCGCATCGCCCGGGCCCCACCGGCAAACCACCCCGCCCCGGGCACAGCCGCCGCCGTCCCACCGCACACCCAGGCCGCCGCGCCTGATCTCCGGACGCCCCGGCGAGCGGTGCCCCGGGGGCGGCACCCGGGCCCGTCGGCCACCCCACCGTCCCCCCTTCATGTCCCCGCCTCCGCACCACCGCTTCCCGCCCGGCGCCCCGCATCCCGTGCGTCCCGGACCGCGCCCGGTGGACACCGCGCCCGTATGCCAGGCCCGCCCAGGCGACACCGGCGGACCACCCCGCCCCGGGCACAGCCACCGGCGCCCGCCGCACACCCGGTCCGCCGAACCCGGCCTCCGAACGCCCCCATGGCCGGTGCCCCAGGGGCGACACGCGGGGCCGTCCCCTTCATGTCCCGGCTCCCGCGCGGTCCCGCTCCGCCGGGCGGACCGTCCCGCCGCGGGGCTCGCTCCCAGCAGGCCCCGGTGCCGTCCCCGTGGACGGGGCCGCCGTGCCCAGCAGCAGCCGGAGGACCGGCAGCACGGCGTCGGCCCGCCGGTGGTCGAGGCCCGTGCCGAAGCCCGGAACGGCGGTGGGTGAGGGGCGGGAGCCGGACGCCGGTGCCGGGCCCCGTCGGATCAGCTCGCCCAGGGTGCGCCTGACTCCCGGCTCGTACGCGGAGAAGGTGCGGCGCAGCAGCGGGAGCACATCCGTGAACGCCTCCGCGGGGACACCCGTCAGCCAGGTGTCGACCAGGGCGAGCAGCCGCTCGTCGTGGACGAGCAGCATGCCGCCGCCCGAGGCTCCGCCGATGAAGCCCTCGATCCAGGCCGCCGCCCGGTCGGGCGGCACGGCCGCCGACAGCGCGAGGCCCATCAGCCGGGCCGCGCCGTCCTCGTCCAGTCGCCCGCCGTCCAGGAGGAGCCGGGCCGCCCGGCCCCGGATGACCCCGGGCACGGTGTCCCGGTCGGCGAGGCGGCGCAGCACGGCGGCCCAGCGGTCCTCCAGGCCGTCCGCCGGCGGCAGCAGTCCGACGGCGGTGTGGACCGCGTCCAGGTGGTCGCGCATCCGGGCCGCCCCGTCCGCGTCCAGCCCGGTACAGGCCGGTGGCAGACCGACGCAGATCCGCTCGGCGAGTCCGGTCGCGACCTCGGCGAGGGCCGTCGTGTCCGTGTCCCGGACATCGCCGTACCGCAGGGAGCGGGCGAGCGCGGGCAGCGCCTCGGCGAGCCGGCCGACGTCCGTGTCGAGCGCGGCCCGCTCGGCGAGGGCCCGCATCACGGCGGGCAGCGCGTCGGTGACCTCGGCGAGCAGGCACTCCTCGGCGAGCGCGGTGACCTCGGCCAGATCGGTCGCGGCGGCCGCCCTGCTCCCGGCCCGGGCGACGGCGGCGGTCAGGACGGTGGTGCCCCAGACCCCGGCCTCCGCGACCCGCACATGCAGCTCGGGCTCCCAGCGCAGCCGCCAGCTCTCCCGGAAGGTGCCGGTGCTCCCCCGCCCCCGGAAGGGCTCGCCCCAGCCGATGGAGAGCAGCCTCAGCCGGTGCAGCAGTCGGCTGCGGCCGGCGTCGATCTCCTTGCGCAGGTCCAGCTCGATCTCGCGCTCCGCCGCCTCGGGCTTGAGCCGCAGCGAGCGCTGGGCGCGGCCGATGTCCCGTTGCAGCGGCACGGCGGGCGCGCTGTCGGGGACCTCGCCGAGGACGTCGCCGACGATCAGCCGGTCGTGGACGAGGGCGAGCGGCACGTCGGAGCCGTCGCACATCACGGCCCGGATGGCGTCGGTGGTCTCGTGCAGCCCGGCGAGCGGGCGCCCCCGCATGACGGCCAGGGTCTCCGCGAGCCGTACGGCCTCGATGACATGCGCCGACGACACCATCAGATCGGCTTCCCGCAGCAGCCCGGCGGCCCTGGTCAGCCACCGTTCGACGACCCGGTCGGGCGAGTGGAACAGATGCGCGTACCACCCCGGGGAGTCGATACCGGCGCCGTAGCCGCTGTGCCGGGCGAGCCGCCGATGCGTCCAGGGCACCCAGGTGGTCTCGGTCCTGGTCTTCGGCAGCCCCTTGAGGAGCGCCCGGTCGGCGGTGACGGTGGTCCGCTCCTGGAGCGCGGGCACATGCCAGGCCCCGCAGACCACGGCGACCGCGTCCCCGAACTCCTTGCGCGCGGCCCGCACCTTGAGCCGCATATGGGCCTCCCGCACCAGGTCCCGCTCATGGCCCCCGTGGCCGTACTCCGCGCGCAGGGCCGTCATGGCCTCCCCGAGGGCGGCGAAGGGGGCGAGGGGGTCGCCGCCGTGGCCGGTGCGGTGCTCGACGACGTCCTCCCACCAGCGCTCCGGGTCCTCGTACCCGGCGGCACCGGCGAGGACCGCCAGCGGGTCGACCCGGACATCGGCCGCGTCCGCCGGGCCCGCGCCCTGGTCCCTGTCCATGGGGTCTGTGTCCGCCGGGCCTGTGTCTCCCGGGGGCCCGGCCCGCTCCGTCCCCGGGCCCGCCGACGGGTCGGCCGCTCCGTCCCCGTCGGCCGCGGTCAGCGCCAGCGAGTGCGCGGCCGGGAGGTCGATGAAGCGCACCGGCACCCCCCGGGCCAGCGCCCAGCGGATCGCCACCCACTCCGGGGAGAACTCGGCCAGCGGCCAGAACGCCGCCCGGCGGGGGTCGTCCACCACATGGGCGAGCAGGGCCACCGGCGGGCGCATCCCCTCGTCCGCCGCCAGCGGCAGCAGCGCGTCCCCCTCGGGCGGCCCCTCGATCAGGACCGCCGCGGGCTCCGCGGCCTCCAGCGCGGCCCGGGTCGCACGGGCGGAGCCGGGGCCGTGGTGGCGGACGCCGAGCAGCAGTGGCCCGCCGCTCATGCGCTCACCTCGCGGCAGGCGCGGTAGAAGTCCTTCCAGCCGTCCCGCTCACGGACGACCGTCTCCAGGTACTCCTGCCAGACGACCCGGTCGGCCGCCGGGTCCCGGACCACGGCGCCGAGGATTCCGGCGGCGATGTCGCCGGGGCGCAGCACCCCGTCCCCGAAGTGCGCGGCCAGCGCGAGCCCGCCGGTGACGACGGAGATCGCTTCGGCCGTCGAGAGCGTCCCGGAGGGCGACTTGAGCTTGGTGCGCCCGTCGGCGGACACCCCCGAGCGCAGCTCGCGGAAGACGGTGACGACCCGCCGGATCTCGTCGAGCCCTTCCGGCGCCTCGGGCAGGTCCAGCGAGCGGCCGAGCTGGGCGACGCGCCGGGAGACGATGTCGACCTCGGCGTCCGCGGTCGCGGGCAGCGGCAGCACCACGGTGTTGAACCGGCGGCGCAGGGCGCTGGAGAGGTCGTTGACCCCCCGGTCGCGGTCGTTGGCGGTGGCGATCAGATTGAAGCCGCGGACGGCCTGCGTCTCCTGGCCCAGCTCCGGAATGGGCAGGGTCTTCTCGGACAGGATGGTGATCAGGGTGTCCTGGACGTCCGCCGGGATACGGGTCAGCTCCTCGACCCGCGCGGTCATGCCCTCGGCCATGGCGCGCATGACGGGGCTGGGCACGAGCGCGTCCCGGCTGGGGCCGTGGGCGAGCAGCTGCGCGTAGTTCCAGCCGTACCGGATGGCTTCCTCGGGGGTGCCCGCCGTGCCCTGCACCAGCAGGGTGGAATCACCGCTGACCGCCGCGGCGAGATGCTCGGACACCCAGGTCTTCGCGGTGCCGGGGACTCCGAGGAGGAGCAGCGCCCGGTCGGTGGCGAGGGTGGTGACGGCGACCTCGACGATCCGGCGCGGGCCCACGTACTTCGGGGAGATCACGGTGGAGTCGGCGAGGGTGCCGCCGAGCAGATAGGTGGCGACCGCCCAGGGCGAGAGGCGCCAGCCGACGGGACGCGGCCGGTCATCGGCGGCGGCGAGCGCCTTCAGCTCGTGCGCGAAGGCGTCCTCGGCATGGGGCCGCAGGGCTTCGGAAGCAGTGTCCGCGGCGTTTTCGGGCAGGGTCATGGATCCCCCTCCAGATCGTTCGACTCATTCGATCCGACGTGCGATCCACCCTGCACCACCCCACTGACAATCCGTCATTTCCCCAGCTCAGAGCGGATTGTCAGTGGGTCCTTCTACCGTCGTACACATGCTGGGATCGAACGGGGGACAGCCCCCGAACCCCCCGGAGCAGGGGGTGCGCTGGGCGGCGGACCAGGTGCTGGCACTGGCTCCTGACGCCGCGTCGCAGAAGGCGGGGAGCCGGCTCGGTGTGCCGGGACCCTGGTCGGGGACGGGAGTGGAGGGGACGGGGGTGTGGGGTCTGTGCAAGGGCAGCGGCAGCCGCCCGTACCAAACGGTCGTGGACCTCTCGGGGCCCGCGTACCGATGCAGTTGTCCGAGCCGGAAGTTCCCCTGCAAGCACGCGCTGGGGCTGCTGCTGCTCTGGTCGGCGGGTGAGCGGGGCGTGGCGGCCGCCGCGCCGCCCGAGTGGGCCGGGGAGTGGCTGGCCGACCGCGCGCTGCGGGCGGCACGGACGGCGGCGGACGCGGCGGGCGGCGGGGGCGGAGCGGCCACCGGGGAGCCGGGCGCGGCCGGGGGCCGCGGGGCCCGGGGCGGTGACGCCGCGCGGGAGGCGGCCAGACGCCGGGCGGAGCGCCGGGCCGAGCGGGTCTCGGCGGGCGTCGGCGAGTTGGAGCAGCGGCTCGCGGATCTGATGCGCGGGGGGATGGCGGCGGCCGAGCGCTCGGGGTACGGGCTCTGGGAGGAGACCGCGGCCCGCATGGTCGACGCGCAGGCCCCCGGCCTCGCGGCGCGGGTGCGGGAGCTGGGCGCGCTCCCGGGCACGGGCCCGGGCTGGCCGGTGCGGCTGCTGGAGGAGTGCGCGCTGACGCATCTGCTGGACGCGGCCTGGCTGGGCATCGACCGGCTGCCCGATCCGCTGGCGGCGACGGTCCGCACCCGGGTCGGCCTCCCCGTGGCGGCAGAGGGAAGCCCGGTCCGCGACCACTGGCTGGTCCTCGCCCGCTACGACACACCCGACGGCAGACTCACGGCACGCCGGACATGGGTCCATGGACGGGAGTCGGGCCGTACGGCACTGCTGCTGTCGTTCGGGGCGGCGGGCCGCGCCCCCGAACCGGCCCTGGTCCCGGGGACGGAGATCGAGGCGGAGCTGACGCCGTTCCCGGGATCCGGTCAGCTGCGGGCCGAGTGGGGCGGACCGGCGGGGGCGCCCCTGCCCGCGGGGACACCGCCGCCGGGTGGACCGGTGGGCGCGGCGCTCGACGCGTACGGGCGGGCGCTGCGGGAGGACCCCTGGCTGGACGCCTGGCCGGTGACGCTGACGGACGTGGTCCCGGTTCCGCACGGCGACGGCTGGCAGCTCGCGGACGCGGACGGCGGGGAGGCGCTGCCCATCACCCCGGCGGCGCGCACCCGTTCCGGGCTGTGGCGGCTCATGGCGGTGTCCGGCGGGCATCCGGTGACCGTGTTCGGCGAGTGCGGCCACCAGGGCCTGGACCCACTCGCGGCCTGGCCCCCCGACGGCACGGGCCTGATACCGCTCCGATGAAGCCCCCCCGTCCATGGGCCCCGCCCGTCCGGCGCACACGGCCGCGCGAGGCCGACAGGCCACACCGGCCCGGCGCCATCCCGCACCGAAGCCGAGCGCGGCGGCCCCGCCCCGGAGAACCCGACCGAACCGACCCCCGGCCCCGGCCCCATGGAGGACACCGTGACCGACACCCTCGGCGCCCACGCCGCCATCGATCCCGCGCCGTGGGAGGCGCTCGTCACCACGGCGCTGCTCGGCACCGACCGGCGGACCCCGCCGCCGGAGGTTCTGGCGGCGTCCCCCGCCGCCGGGGACCCCGCCGTCGCGCTGCTGGACGCGGCGGCCGTGCACACGGTGCGCCGCAGGGCGGGACTGCTGCCTGCGGTCGCGGCGGCGCGGCCGGAGCCCGCGCCGCGCGACGACCGGCCCGCGCTGCCCGAGCCGGCGCGGCACCGGCTGGAGCAGTTGCTCGCCGATCGCGCGGCCCCCTCGTCGGGGGGTCGCCGGGGAGTGGCCCCGGATCTGACGGAGCTGCTGCCGCAGTGGCTGAGCACCGCCGGTGAGCAGGGGTTCCGGGCCCCGTCCGCGCTGCTGCCCGCGCTGCTGGACGCG
The DNA here is from genome assembly GCF_005519465.1 of Streptomyces clavuligerus. Taxonomy (NCBI): domain Bacteria; kingdom Bacillati; phylum Actinomycetota; class Actinomycetes; order Kitasatosporales; family Streptomycetaceae; genus Streptomyces; species Streptomyces clavuligerus. The sequence goes on from NZ_CP027858.1 coordinate 2,426,061, forward strand.
GCCAGGGCACGCACGGACCTGCGGCCCCGGACGCTGGCGTTCGCCGGGGCGCGGGGGCTGTGGCTGGCCCGGTTCAACCCCGACTGGCGGTTCGCGCTGCGCGGCACGGCGGGCGGGGGCGCTGTGCTCCCCGAGCTGTCCGCCATGGACGAGGTCCGCGCCCTGTGGGAGGAGGGCCTGTTCACCGAGCGGGTCGCGCTGCTGGCCGCCGTACGGGCCGAGGACCCGGCCCGGGGGCTGGAGCTGCTGACGGGGACCTGGCCGACGGAGCGGGCCGAGGACCGGCTGATGTTCCTCGACACGCTGCGCACGGGGCTGTCGCCCGAGGACGAACCGTTCCTGGAGCGGACGCTGGCCGACCGCAGCCGCAATGTCCGCACGGCCGCCGCCGAACTGCTCTCCGCGCTGCCGCAGTCCGCGCTCGCCGGGCGGATGGCGCGGCGGGCCGCCTCGTGCGTCGGGCCGGACCACGGGGGCGCCGGGGCGGGGATCGCCGTCGAGGCGCCCCACGAGTGCGACGCGGACATGCAGCGCGACGGCGTGACACCCACGCCACCCACGGGGCGGGGGAAACGGTCCTGGTGGCTGGGCCAGTTGGTGGAGGCGGCTCCGCTGGCCACCTGGACCCGCCGGTTCGCGGGGCGCGCCCCGGAGGAGATCGTCGGGCTTCCGGTGGCGGACGGCTGGCGCGAGGAACTGCACGCGGCGTGGTGCCGGGCCGCGGTGCGCCAGGCAGACGCCGCCTGGTCCCGCGCGCTGCTGGGGCCGCCGGGCATACCGCCGGAGAGCGGCCCCGGCACCGCATCGCTCGCCGAGCGGGCCAGGCTCCTGGAGACCCTTCCGGCGGACGAGCGGGGCCGCTGGGTCGCGGAGTTCATCGCCGCGCACGGGCTGTCGGAGGCGTTCCAGTTGCTCGGGGTCTGTTCGGTGCCCTGGCCCGAGCCGCTGGGCCGCGCCGTCGTCGACGCGCTGGGGACGGCCCGCGCGGGGGGCAGTTACCCCTGGAGCTTCAGCGGGGTGATGGGCCTCGCCGAGCGCTGTCTGCACCCATCGGCGGCGGACCGGCTGGAACCGCTGACCGCCGATCACCCCATCGGGGCCGAGGGAGCACCGGCGGGAGCGGGCGGGTACTGGGCGGAGGCGTTCCAGCGGCTGGTCTCCACCCTGCGGCTGCGGGAGGCGATGCACCGTGAGCTGACCGGCTCCGCGCCCTGAGCACCGGCCGGTCCGCCGCCCGCTCCCGGCCCCGGGCAGGGCGTCCCGCCGGGGGCAAGCAGGGGCAGGGCGTCCGGCCGGGGGCTTCAGGCCCCGGCCGGCTGGCGGATGTTGGCGTTCACCCAGGCCACGATCGACGCCGTGGTCGCCCCCGGGGTGAAGATCTCGGCCACGCCCAGCTCCTTCAGCGGCGGAATGTCTTCCTCCGGGATGATGCCCCCGCCGAAGACCTTGATGTCCTCCGCGTCGCGCTCCTTCAGCAGCTCGATCACCTTCGCGAACAGCGTGTTGTGGGCGCCCGAGAGGATGGACAGCCCGATCGCGTCCGCGTCCTCCTGGATGGCCGTGGTGACGATCTGCTCCGGCGTCTGGTGCAGGCCGGTGTAGATGACCTCCATCCCGGCGTCCCGCAACGCCCGGGCGATCACCTTCGCCCCCCGGTCGTGCCCGTCGAGCCCCGGTTTGGCCACGACCACCCGAATCGGCCCCGTCACACCCATCGCTGCCTCCACACACCCGGCTCAACCGCAAGTGAACGAACGTTATCTCCAGCATCCCGCACGGGCCTGTTTCGCAGGGAGCCCGGAGGGGGAAATCACACATGGGACATGTTCGACGGCGTCGCATCCGCGTACGAAAGGCCCACGGGCCACGCGGCGGCGGCGCACGGGAGCCGCTTGGGACGGGTCCGTCGTGCCGTGCAGGCGTGCGGCGCGAAGAGCCGGTCCCGCCGCCGCACGGGCCCACGTCCACGCGGCGGACGGGGATCGGCGGTGCGCCGAAGGGGCCCCACAAGGAGACATGGGGGCCATCGTCGTCCTCCGTGTGTCATACGGAGGTCGGCCCATGAAGGTTCTGCCCCGCTGCCACCGCAGAGCGAGCGCTCACGGCGGGCCCCCGGCCGACCCGGACCGCCCGACCCCCGACGACGACTCAGGCGACTCAGGCGTTCTCGACGTCAGCACCTTCGACCTGGGCGCCTTCCACCTGGGAGCTTTCCATCTCGGCGCCTTCCACCTCGGCACTTTCGGGCTCAGCGCTTTCGGGCTCGGCACGCTGAGTCTGGGGCCCCTCGGCCGGAGCCCCCTCGGCCTGGGCCCGGCCGGGCTCGGCCCCCTCAACCCCTGGGCGGCCCGAGGGCTGGAGAGCCTGCGCGATCTGCGGGCCCCCGCCTCGCTCCGGGCCGGTGCCCTGGAGCTGGCGATCCTCGCGGGGCATGTGCTGCTCTACCCCACCGGCCTGGCGGCCGAGCGGCCCGAGCGCGCCCCCCGCCCCCGCGACGGCGCGGCGGACGAGCCCCCGAACGGACCGGCGGACGGACGGCCGACCGGACAGCCCGGCGGCCGGGCGGACGAGGGCCGGGCCACCCCCCTCCCGGGGCGCGGCGCCCCGGACCACCCTCCCGTCGTGCTGCTGCACGGCTTCGCGGACAACCGCTCGGTCTTCGTCCTGCTGCGCCGTTCACTCTCCCGGCACGGCTGGCGCCATCTCGAATGCCTCAACCACTCCCTGCTCACCTGTGACATACGGACGGCCGCCGTGGCGCTGGGCCACCGGATCGAAGGAATCTGCGCCCGCACCGGACACAAAGAAGTCGATATCGTCGGCCACAGCCTCGGCGGCCTGATCGCCCGCTATTACATACAGTGCCTTCACGGTGACCAGCGGGTACGCACACTGGTCACTCTCGGCACTCCGCATTCCGGCACCACAGTGGCCCCACTGGCCAGCGCCCACCCCGTCGTCCGGCAGATGCGGCCCGACTCGGAGGTCATCGAGGAGCTGCGCGGCCCGGCCCCCGGCTGCCGCACCAGGTTCGTGGGCTTCTGGAGCGACCTGGACCGGCTGATGGTCCCCGTCGAGACCGCACGGATCGAGCATCCCGATCTGAACACAGAGAATGTGCAGGTCACAGGCGTCGGACATCTGGCGCTCCCGGTCCATCCCGCCGTCACGGCGGCCATTCGGCAGGCCCTGGAGACCACTCACCCGACCGGAGTACCGGACTCCATCTCGATCGCCTGAGCGACCGCCGCCCCGGGCCCGCAGGACACCGCCCGGCGGGCAACCCCAACGGCCGCAACCATTATCGAACGACTTTCGAACATAGCGCCAAAGCTGAGCGCGCGCTCCCCCGAAAGACGCTCGAATGCCCCTTTCCTGATTCGCCAAAACCCCGGGAAGATTGTCGCCGTCGCATACCGCCGGGTACAGTCGCGGCCACTGGTTCCCCTCTGGGATCTCCAACCGTTCCGCGGAACCCAGAATCCAGATCCTTGCTGCCGAGGCGAGAGAGAAGTTGGTGAACGACCAGCACGCCCACGCCGGGCACGTCGGCCACGACGACTACACCACCGGCAGCTTTGGCATCGATCCGCTCTTCGGTGCGTTGCCGGACGGCACGGCCGGTTACGGGGCCGGGCACAGCGGTCAGTACGACTCCACCACCTGGGACACCGGGGCCCACCAGGGCGCCGGTTACGCGTACGACGGCTACGCCGCGCCCGAGCAGGCCGGGCAGTACCCCGCCGCGGGCTACGACGGCACCGGCCAGTGGGACGCGGCGGCATGGAACCAGGCCCAGGAAGCCGCCCCCTTCGAGGCGGTGGCGACCGCCTTCGCCTACGACACCACCGGGCAGTGGGCAGCCGCCTCCTTCGACACCGGCGCGTACGACGCCACCGCCTGGAACTCGGACGGCGCCGCCGACCCGGCCACCGGCGCGGAGACCTCCGTACCGCATCAGTACGCCCCCGAGCAGGAGTTCACGGAGTACGGCACCGAGCAGGAGTTCGCGGAGTACGCCGCGACCCCTGGGGCCGACCTCGAAGCCGACCTCGACACCGAGTACGGGGCCGGGTACGAGCCGGACCACGACCCCGGTTACAGAGCCGTCCACGACACGGGGCTCACCGACCCCGACGACCTCACCGACCTCGACGGTCCGGACGGTCCCCAGGCCGGCGGCGGGCGCATCGGCGACACCGCGAGCCTCCCGGTCGTCACGGACGACGACACCCACGCGTACACCCCCGAACCGGCCGCCGTCCCGGGTCCCGCCGCCGACGGGGCGCGCCCCGTCCGCCGCTCCGGAGGCAACGGCGGCCGCGGCCGCCGCCGTACGCCCGCCAAACGGTCGGCCCTGCTGACGGTCGCCGTCCCGTCCGTGTGCGTGATGGGCGTCGCGGGCATCGCCGCCGCGTCCGTCGGCAGTCTCACCGGCGGGGACGACTCCCCGAAGACCGCGGCGAAGGTGACGCCCGTCGACCCGGCGGTCACCGCCGCCAAGACCGCCGCCGCCAACAGCAGGATGGACACGCAGCTCGCGGCGCTCAGCGCCGGGGCCCGCGACTTCGGCGACCGCGCCTCCCGCACCCAGGAACGCATCGATCTGAAGGCCCGCCAGGAGGCCGACCGGAAGAAGCGCGAGGAGGAGGCGAAGCGGCGCGAGGCGCTCCGCCCCAAGTTCGCCGTTCCCGTGGAGAGCCGGGGGCTGAGCACCTACTACGGTGAGTCCGGCGTCAACTGGATGGCGCTGCACACCGGCATCGACTTCCCGGTCCCCTATGGCACCAATGTCTTCGCCGCCACCGACGGCACCATCCGCACCCAGTACAACACCGCCTACGGCAACATGATCATCCTGACGGCGCCCGACGGGACCGAGACCTGGTACTGCCATCTGAGCAGCGCCAAGATCCGGTCCGGCGCGGTGAAGGCCGGGGATGTCATCGGCTACGCGGGCAACTCCGGCAACTCCACCGGACCCCATCTCCACTTCGAGGTCCGCCCCGGCGGCGGCTCGACGATCGACCCGCTGGCCTGGCTCCAGAGCAAGGGCCTCGACCCCCGCTAACCAACCGTTCCACCCGTCGCCCGCCGTTCCGTCGATCGGCGGGCGACTCCGTGTCGGGCCGGTCTCAGAGCTTCTCCACCGGCGCGTACTTCAGCAGCAGCCGCTTGGGCTTGGGGTCCCCGAAGTCGACCGTCGCCACCGCGCCGTCCGTCCCGGCGCCGGTGACCTCCACCACGGTGCCCAGACCGAACTGGTCGTGCGTGACCCGGTCCCCGGTCGACAGGGAGATCACGGGCTTGCCCGCGCCGCCCCGTCCGGTGGCGAACCCCGCGGCGCCGCCCGCCCGGGAGCGGGAGGACGGAGCCGAGGGCAACCGGGACCCGAATCCGGCCACCGGCCCGGCGGGCGCGGCCGACGGTCCCGTACGCCGCCACTCCAGATGGCGGACGGGGATCTCCTCCAGGAAGCGCGACGGAGGGTTGTACGCGGGCTGTCCCCAGGCGCTCCGCATGGTCGAACGGGTCAGATAGAGCCGCTCGCGGGCCCGGGTGATGCCCACATACGCCAGCCGCCGCTCCTCCTCCAGTTCCTTCTTCTGGGAGAGGGCCCGCATATGCGGGAAGACGCCGTCCTCCATACCGCTCAGGAACACCACGGGGAACTCCAGCCCCTTGGCCGTGTGCAGGGTCATCAGTGTGATGACACCGGAGCCGTCCTCGTCCTCGTCGGGGATCTGGTCCGAGTCGGCGACGAGGGCGACCTGCTCCAGGAACTCCGCCAGCGTCCCGGCGCCGCCCTCGCCCTCGCCCTCGGCGCGGGCCTGCTCGAACTCCAGCGCGACCGCCGCCAGCTCCTGAAGGTTCTCGATACGAGTCTCGTCCTGGGGGTCCGTCGACGCCTGGAGTTCCGCGAGATAGCCCGTCCGCTCCAGCACGGCCTCCAGCACCACGGCGGGACCGGCACCGGAGTCGACGATCGTGCGCAACTCCCCCATCAGCACGTTGAAGCGCTTGACGGCGTTGGCCGAGCGCGCGGCCATGCCGTACGCCTCGTCCACCCGGATCAGCGCCTGCGGGAAGGTGATCTTCTCGCGCAGGGAGAGCGCGTCGATCATCGCCTCCGCGCGCTCCCCGATGCCCCGCTTGGGGACATTGAGAATCCGCCGCAGCGGAACGCTGTCCTCCGGGTTGGCGAGGACCCGCAGATAGGCGAGGACGTCCCGGACCTCCCTGCGCTCGTAGAAGCGCACACCGCCGACGACCTTGTACGGCAGGCCCACCCGGATGAAGATCTCCTCGAAGACCCGGGACTGGGCGTTGGTGCGGTAGAAGACGGCGACATCGCCCGCCTTCACCTCGCTCGCGTCCGTCAGCCGGTCGATCTCGTCCGCGACGAACTGCGCCTCGTCGTGCTCGGTGTCGGCGACATAGCCGATGATCTGCGCGCCGTCGCCCGCGTTGGTCCACAGATTCTTGGGACGGCGGCTCTCGTTGCGCTCGATGACGGCGTTGGCGGCGGAGAGGATCGTCTGGCTGGAGCGGTAGTTCTGCTCCAGCATGACGGTCGTCGCCTCCGGGTAGTCCTCCTCGAACTGGAGGATGTTGCGGATCGTCGCGCCCCGGAAGGCATAGATCGACTGGTCGGCGTCACCGACGACACACAGCTCGGCGGGCGGCAGATCCTCGTACCCCGGTCCGACCAGCTCGCGCACGAGGGTGTACTGGGCGTGGTTGGTGTCCTGGTACTCGTCGACGAGGACATGACGGAAACGCCGCCGGTAGTGCTCGGCGACATCCGGGAACGCCTGGAGCATATGGACGGTCGTCATGATGATGTCGTCGAAGTCCAGGGCGTTGGCCTCGCGCAGCCGCGCCTGGTACATCCGGTACGCCTGGGCGAGCGTCTTCTCGAACCCGTCCGCGGCGCTGTCGGCGAAGCTCTCCTCGTCGATCAGCTCGTTCTTCAGGTTCGAGATCTTCGCGCTGAACGACTTCGGCGGGAACTTCTTCGGGTCCAGATCGAGATCGCGGCAGACCAGCGCCATCAGCCGCTTGGAGTCGGCGGCGTCGTAGATCGAGAACGACGAGGTGAAGCCCAGCTTCTTGGACTCGCGGCGCAGAATCCGCACACAGGCGCTGTGGAACGTCAACACCCACATCGCCTGGGCGCGCGGGCCGACGAGCTGCTCCACGCGCTCCTTCATCTCACCGGCGGCCTTGTTGGTGAAGGTGATCGCCAGGATCTGGCCGGGGTGGACACCGCGGGTCGCCAGCAGATGGGCGATCCGATGGGTCAGGACCCGGGTCTTGCCCGAGCCCGCTCCGGCGACGATGAGCAGCGGGGAACCGGCGTGGACCACGGCCGCGCGCTGCTGTTCGTTGAGCCCTTCGAGGAGGGACGCGGGGTCGATCACCGTGCGCGGGGCGCCGTCACGGTGGTACGCGTCTCTGGCCGGGGGCATGTCGAAGGCGCCCTGGAAGAGATCGTCCGGGATCTCCTCAGGGGCGTGTGCCTCCGAGTCCTCGTGGTCCTCGGGCGGCGGGGGGTCCTCCGGGGTGGACTGGAGGCTCGCCAGGAAGTGATCGTCAAAGAGGCTGCTCATCGCTCTCCGAGTCTAGGCGCAGCCACTGACAACGCGCCGCCCCCTTACGGAATGCGCCCGGCACCGCAACGGCGAACCGCCCCGGGCTCCGGGCTCCGGGCTCCGGGCTCCGGGCTCCGGGCTCCGGGCTCCGGGTGATCGTGACCGCTCAGGTCCAAACGGTCGCGATGAAGATGTTCGCGGTCGTCAGCGCGCCGACCGCGCCGAAGAGCCCCTTCTCCACCCGCTCCTCGTCCCGCTTGACGTAGACGAGGCCGAGGACGACGACCAGCACCGCCAGCTTGATGCCGATCTTGATGTTGTTCACGGTCTGGTCGTCCGCCTGGTTGAGGCCGACCAGGGCGACACCGGTGATCAGCATCGTCAGCGCGCCGTGCAGCATGGCCGGGGTGAAGCGCGCGGTCCCGGCGCCCATCGCCTTCATCTGGGTGAGGAACCCGCCCAGCAGGGACGCGATGCCGATGATGTGCAGGGCGACGAAGACATTGATGAGTACGTCCATGGGGCGGAGCCTAACTCTCGCCCGCTCGCCGCCCTCAGGTCAGGTCGGCCTCACCGCACCGGGCACACCCTCCCCCCGGCCGCTGCCCCGGGGTGCATCCGAAAGAACTCAATCCGCCTGACGGGCCGCATAGACGACGAAGCGGGCCCAGGCGTCCGGGGTCACCCCGAGCTCCGGGCCCGCGCTGCTCTTGGAGTCACGGACATGGACGGCGCGCGGAAGGGCGGCGACCTCGACGCACTGCCCCGCACCACTGGCACTGTGACTGGACTTATGCCAGATGTAGCCGACTTCCGCGGGTATGACATCCGCGGGATCGCTCTCGCCGGACTGGAATCCCACCCTCGCGCCGCTCACGGCTCTCCTCCGCCAACCTCGTGATCAACTGGGCCGACTGCTCAGGGCGATACTGTCATGGCAGTGGGTCACCATCGAAGGTGCCAGAGGCAAGATCCGTTTCCCCTGTCCGGGAATTGATCCGCCGGTCAGCGTGGGTACGGCGGGTAACGTCGGCTCACGTCCCACCCGTCTCCCGTGCGACCTGCGACAACATGAATCACGGATTCCGGGGTCGGAGGAGGGCTCCGTCACGGTCCTGGCGACGGAGTTGGCCGCTTCCACGTCACACCAGCCTCACCCCAGCCGCCACACCGGGGGTCGGACCGGCCGACGCCTCAGATGTCACACCAGTCGTCGGGCCGTGGCCCAGCGGGTCAGCTCGTGCCGGTTGGAGAGCTGGAGCTTGCGCAGCACGGCGGAGACATGCGACTCGACCGTCTTCACCGAGATGAAGAGCTGTTTGGCGATCTCCTTGTAGGCGTACCCCCGGGCGATCAGCCGCAGCACCTCGCGCTCGCGCTGGGTGAGCCGGTCCAGATCCTCGTCCACCGGCGGGGCGTCCGTCGAGGCGAAGGCGTCGAGCACGAACCCGGCGAGCCGGGGCGAGAAGACCGCGTCCCCCTCCTGGACCCGGAAGATCGAGTCCACCAGATCGGTGCCCGTGATCGTCTTGGTGACATAGCCCCGGGCCCCGCCGCGGATCACCCCGATGACGTCCTCGGCCGCGTCGGACACCGACAGCGCCAGAAAACGGACCGGGGAATCGGCCGAGGCCATCAGCGTGGCACAGCGCCGCAACACCTCCACCCCGCCGCCGCCCGGCAGATGGACGTCGAGCAGCACGACCTCGGGCCGGGTCGAGGTGATCACGGTGACCGCCTGGTCGACGTCGGCCGCCTCGCCGACCACCTCCACCCCGGTCTGCTCGGTCCGGCCGATCTCTGCCTGGACACCCGTACGGAACATCCGGTGGTCGTCGACCAGCACCACCCGGACCCGTCGCTCCACTCCGCCGCCCCTGCCGGTGTCCGCGGTCTCCGTCATGTCTCCGCCGCCCTCTCCATCTCCAGCTCCACTTCCGTCCCCCCGCCGGGTGCCGGGCGGAGCCGGGCCGATCCACCGTTGCGCTGCATCCGGCCGATGATCGACTCCCGGACGCCCATTCTGTCGCCCGGGACCGAGTCCAGGTCGAAGCCCGGGCCGCGGTCCCGTACGGACACATAGACCATACGACCGTCGACCTCGGCGAAGACCTGGACGGCACCGCCCTCGCCACCGTACTTGGCCGCGTTGACCATCGCCTCGCGCGCCGCCTGCATCTGCGCGGCCAACTTCTCGTCCAGCGGGCAGTCGCCGACGACCACGACCTCCAGCGGGACGCCGTGCTTGTCCTCGACCTCGGCGGCGGCCTTCTTCACCGCGTCCGCGAGGGTGTCGGGCTCGTCGGACTCCTCCTTGCCCGTCCCTTCCGGGCGGTACAGCCAGTTCCGCAGCTCGCGCTCCTGGGCCCGGGCGAGACGGCGGACCTCGCCCGGGTCGTCGGCCCGGCGCTGGATCAGCGTCAGGGTGTGCAGCACCGAGTCATGGACATGGGCGGCGACCTCGGCCCGCTCCTGGGCGCGGATGCGCATGGTCCGCTCCTCGCTGAGATCCTGGGTCATCCGCACCAGCCAGGGCCCGGCGAGCAGCCCTATCCCGGCGACGACGGCTATCGCGGCGGTCAGCACATTGCCGAGCTGGGCGGCGGAGCCGCGCACCACCATGAAACCCGCGAGACCCATGCCCACCAGGGCGACCCCGGCCAGCCCCCGGACCATCTGGAACAGCCGCCGCCCACGGCCCTCGGCCTCGGCCCAGCGGGCACGGCGGGCGTTGTCCGCCTGCCGCCACACCAGCACGACACCCGCGCCGATCAGCAGCGTGGGCCAGACATAGCGGCTGCTTGTCGTCTCGATGCTGCCGATGAAGATCGCGGCGCCAAAGACCAGCACGAGCATCGCGAAGAGCTGCCCCCGGTCGGGCTTGCGCAGCTTGCGTCTGCCGTCGCCGGTGATCTCGAAGACCGAACGCGGCTCCGCCGTACGGCCCCCGACCCCGAGCGGGACGACGATCCAGAACACCGCGTACAACAGCGCGCCGACGCCCTGGATGAGGAAGAGACCGAGGAAGGCGAGCCGGACCCAGATGACCGGCAGCCCCAGATGCCCGGCGAGCCCGCGCGCCACCCCGCCCAGCAGCCGGCCCTCGGCGCTGCGGTAGAGCTTGCGCAGCGGGACGTCCTCCGGCACGGGAGCACGCGGAGCGGCGGGGGGACGGGAGGAGGCGACGGGCATGCATCGATCGTCACACGCCGGACGGACCCGCGGTATCAGGGGTGACCCTGGCCCGACCCTGAGGAGGAACAGCGGGGAGAGCCGGACAGATATCAGGGTCGGGCCAGGGTCGGCCCCGGTGCCGTACCGGCGCGGGGGCCGTCACCATGGAGTACATGAACCAGCCGACCACTCCGCACCGGTCAGGACCGGGCGGATCACCCGACGAGTCCCCGGGCGGGCAGCCCGCGGGGCTCACCGTCGAGGCGCGCCCGCTGCGCCGCACCCCGCGCCAGAAGGTGCTGGCCGGTGTCTGCGGCGGGCTGGGGAGGCACTACGACATAGACCCGGTCGTCTTCCGGATCGTCCTCGCGGTGCTCGCCCTCACCGGGGGTGTGGGGCTGATGTTCTACGGCTTCGCCTGGCTGCTGGTCCCGATGGACGAGGAGGAGGAGAACGAGGCCCGCAGGCTGCTGTCGGGCCGGGTCGAGGGCGCGGCCCTCACGGCCGTCTTCCTCGCCGTGATCGGCTTCGGTCTCTTCCTGACCATGCTGGGCAACGCGGGGCTGGTGACGTTCGCGACGCTGCTGGCGCTGGCCACCGGTGGCGCGGCCGTCTGGTCCCGGCAGCGGATGGTCGCCGCGGACAGCCAGCACCTCCCCCCCGCGGCCGCGCACGCGGTCGCGGAGGCGCCGCCGGAGACGACGGCCCCGCCCGCTCCGGAGGGCCCCTCCTGGTGGCGGGACCCGATCTCCAAGGAGGCCGGGCCCTCCTATCTCTGGGGTCCCGCCGAATCGCCGGGCGGGGAGAAGTCCCCCCGTGGCTTCCGGCTGCCGCGCGGGCGCTCCCGGGAGCCACGGGGCCTGGCGGGCACGGTCTTCCTGCTCGCGATGGTCGCGGGCTTTCTCGGCACCCGGCTGAGCTGGGACGGCAATCCGCTGGGCACCAGTCTTCAGACCGGTCTGGTCTGTGCGCTGGGGGTGTTCGGCCTCGGCATGACGATCAGCGCGTTCCTGGGGCGGACCGGCTTCGGCACCCTGCTGATGACGGTGATCACGGCGTTGCTGCTGGCGGGTGCGTCGGCGCTGCCCAAGGACATCGGCACCGAGTGGGCCCGCGCCCAGTGGAAACCGTCCTCCGCGGGCGCGGTCCACGAACGGTACGCGCTGGGCTCGGGCGTGGGGACGCTCGACCTCCGGAAGGTCGGCGTCCCGGCCGGGGACACGGTCTCGACCAGCGTGGAGGTGGGGGCCGGGCAGCTCAAGGTCCTCATACCGAAGTCCGCTTCGGTCACGGTGCGGGCCGAGGCGGGGCTCGGAGCGATCAAGCTGCCGGGCGACCCGAAGAACGACATCGACATCTCCCCCGACCAGAGCAGGCGGGCCGCGTTCCCCGCCCCTGAGGGGGCGGCGCCGTCGGGCACCCTGGAGCTGCGTCTCCGGGTGGACATAGGACAGGTGGAGGTGGTCCGTGAACCATGACATACGGAGCCGGGAGTCCGGGCGTCGGCCCGCGGCCGTGATGGAGCGGGACCGGCACCCCTGGGCGCTGCACCCGTTCCAGCCGGGCAGGCTGATCATCGGGGTGATGGCACTGCTGCTGGCCCTGCTGTTCGGCGGGGACGCGGCGGGGGCGTGGCACACCCCGTGGTGGGTGGCCGTCCCGGTGGTCTCCTCAGGTCTGTGTCTCGCCGGGTCGGCCGCGTCCGCGGCCTACAGCGTGCGCCGGCGGCGGGCGGCGATCAGCGCGTCGACGGAGAGCACGGAGGCCCCGGCGAGGATCAGCGGCACCCACAGCATCAGATAGGGCAGGTCGTTGCCGAGGTAGTAGGGCTCGGCGCTCCAGCTCACGGTCAGCCACAGACTCGCCGAGATCAGCGCGCCACCGAGCGCCGCGAGACGGGTCAGCAGCCCGAGGAGGACACCGATGCCGACGGCCAGTTCACCGAGGGCGATGGCGTACCCGAAGCCCACGGGGCTGTTGAGGGCCATGTCGACCAGTTCGGGGACGGCGGCCTGGTCGCGGACGCCCCGCATCTGGTCGCCGAGCGAGCCGATGCCGCTCTCCTTGAGGAAGGCGCTGTCCGTGAGCTTGTCGATACCGGCGTAGAGGAAGGTGATGCCCAGGAAAAGCCGGAGCGGCAGCAGGGCGTAGCGGCTCGCCCGCTCCTTCCAGCCACTGTTTCCCGTCGCGCCGCCGCCGGGGGCTCCCTGCCCCGTCGTCATCCGGAATGTCTGCGTCATCGCTGTCCCCGCTTCTGGCCGCTGCGGCTGTGTGCCGTGATGGTTCGATTCTCAACCGACCATACGTACGGGAGGGTGATATAGCTCATTCACCGGACTCGTGCTGTTCGAGCCGGGGGTGCGCGGTGTCGGTGCCGTGTGCCGTCCGCCCCCGCGCCGTCCGCTCCGGCGCCATGAGCACCCGCCGCGCCATGGGTACCCGCCGCGCCATGGGCACCCGCCGCGCGGCGAGTACCCACGCGCCGCGAACGCCCCGGGCGCCCGGAATGGCCGCGCGCCGCGTGGATCTCCGGCAGCGCCCCGTACGCCTTCCGCCGCCTCCGGAAACGCCGGATGCACCAGATGTGCCAGATGTGCCAGACAGCCGGACAGCCGGACAGCCGGACAGGACAGAACGGCGGATACACCGGAAACGCCGATGCCGCCGCTCGGGGGCGAGCGGCGGCATCGGGTACGGGCCTCAGGGGCGGAGGGAGGTCACTCCCACTCGATGGTCCCCGGCGGCTTGCTGGTCACGTCGAGGACGACGCGGTTGACGTCGCTGACCTCGTTGGTGATGCGGGTGGAGATCCGGGCGAGGACGTCGTACGGCATCCGGGTCCAGTCGGCGGTCATCGCGTCCTCGGAGGAGACCGGACGGAGCACGACGGGGTGGCCGTAGGTACGGCCGTCGCCCTGGACGCCGACGCTGCGGACGTCGGCGAGCAGCACCACGGGGCACTGCCAGATCTCGCGGTCGAGCCCGGCCGCCGTCAGCTCCTCGCGGGCGATGGCATCGGCCTCGCGCAGCAGGTCGAGCCGGTCGCGGGTGACCTCGCCGACGATCCGGATACCGAGGCCGGGGCCCGGGAAGGGCTGGCGCTGGACGATCTCGTCCGGCAGGCCCAGCTCCTGGCCGACCATGCGGACCTCGTCCTTGAAGAGCTGCCGCAGCGGCTCCACAAGCTGGAACTCAAGGTCCTCGGGGAGGCCGCCCACATTGTGGTGGGACTTGATGTTGGCGGTGCCGGTGCCGCCGCCGGACTCCACGACGTCGGGGTAGAGCGTGCCCTGGACGAGGAACGCGACCTCCTCGCCGTCGGCGCTGCCCTCGGCCACGATCTCGGCCTGGGCCTGCTCGAAGACGCGGATGAACTCGCGCCCGATGATCTTCCGCTTCTCCTCCGGGTCGCTGACCCCGGCGAGGGCGGCGAGGAAGCGCTCCTCGGCGTCGACGACCTTGAGCTGGACGCCCGTGGCGGCGACGAAGTCCTTCTCGACCTGCTCGGTCTCGCCCTTGCGCATCAGGCCGTGGTCGACGTAGACGCAGGTGAGCTGGGAGCCGATGGCCTTCTGGACCAGGGCGGCGGCCACGGCGGAGTCGACACCGCCGGAGAGCCCGCAGATCGCCCGCTTGGTGCCGACCTGGGCACGGATGGCGGTGACCTGCTCCTCGATGACGTTCCCCGTGGTCCAGGTCGGCTCGATGCCCGCGCCCCGGTAGAGGAAGTGCTCCAGGACCTGCTGGCCGTAGGTGGAGTGCATCACCTCGGGGTGGTGCTGCACGCCGTAGAGCTTCTTCTCGTCGTTCTCGAAGGCCGCGACCGGGACCAGGTCCGTGGAGGCGGTGACGGTGAAGCCCTCGGGCGCGGCGGAGCAGGCGTCGCCGTGGGACATCCACACCGGCTGCTCGGCCGGGGTGCCCTCGAACAGCGTCGAGCCGGTCTTGGAGACATGCAGCCCGGTACGGCCGTACTCGCGCGCACCGGTGTTGTCGACGGTGCCGCCGAGTGTCGTCGCCATCAGCTGGAAGCCGTAGCACATGCCGAAGACGGGGACACCGGCCTCGAAGAGGGCACGGTCGAGGCGGGGCGCGTTCTCGGCGTAGACGGAGGAGGGACCGCCGGAGAGGATGATCGCCTTGGGGTTCTTGGCGAGCATCTCGGCCACCGGCATGGTGGACGGGACGATCTCGCTGTAGACCCGGGCCTCACGGACGCGACGGGCGATGAGCTGGGCGTACTGCGCGCCGAAGTCGACAACGAGTACGACATCGGGCGCGGCAGCGGGAGACGCTGAGGACACTGGCGGCCTTCCGGCGGGGGGTTCGGTTCTTCCGATTCTACCGGGGCCGGAATGTGTCCCCTGTCTCATCATCCGGGCGGGACTTTGGTCCGGGACCGTCGGCCCGGCCATACTGGGGCCATGCGCGAGCAGCAGACCTTCGTCTTTACCTATGGCATCCGGCCCGTCCGGCTGCCATGGTCGTGCTGCTTGAGCCACTGACAAGCGACCATCCAGGCGCCCCGGGCCGACAAGGCCCGGGGCGTTTCGGCGTTCGCGGGCCGTGTCGCTCCGGGGCCCCGCCCCACAACCGCAGGAGCACCCGATGACCAGCCCGACCACGACCACGACCGCCCGCACCACCGCCACCGCCCGGACCACCGCCACTGCCCGGACCGGCACGAACACCCCCGTCACCGCCCGGACCGGCACCGGGACCGCCGCCGAGCGGACCGGGGCCCGTACCGAGGAGGCCGCCGCCCTGATCGCGGACGCCCGCGACCGCATCGACGCGCTCGACGACCGGATCATCGGCCTCGTCCAGGAGCGGATGGCCGTGTCGGCCGTGATCCAGGAGGCGCGGATCTCCTCCGGCGGACGCCGGGTGAACCTCGCCCGGGAGATGGAGGTGCTGGAGCACTTCCGCGACGCGCTCGGCAGGCCCGGGACCGCGCTGGCGATGACCGTGCTGGAGCTGTGCCGGGGACGCGTCTGACGCACATTCCGTACGGGCGTACGCGTGTCCCCCGCATCCGTATCGCAGGTGCTCCGGGCCCGCAACTCACCCGTACGGAGCGTGACCGCAGCCGACGCCCCTTCGTTGGTCCCGGTGTCCGTGTCAGCCAGAGGCGGACTTCGGAATGGAGATCACGCGCGGCTCCGCTGGAGCGTGTGACGCACCTCGTGCGTCGTGGGACCTCGCCCCAGCGCGTGTGACCGGTCGGCAGGGGACAGCAGCCCGGTCACTCCCAGCGGTCGGCCCCGGGGACGCCCGGGGCCGACCGTGCTCCGGCACCCCGGGCGTCCCCGCAGACAGCCATGTCATGGCGGACGGCGCCCAGGGACCGGTGGGACTCAGGAGAACGACCTTTCCCGCGCGGCGCGACCCCCCGGCGCCGCGACGCGGTACCGACGCGGCCCTGACGTCGGTACCGCCTCAAGGGCCCCGTGGACCGATGCCCACGGGGCCCTTGCCGCGCCGGAAACACCACAACCTCCCGCATTCCGCACCTCCTGAATCTCCTGAATGCCCTGAATCTTCCGTTTTTCCCGCCCCCCGGAACGCGGGACCGCACCGCCCCGGCGGAGCGTCCCGCCGCGCCCCGTCACCGGTCATCACCGCGCGGTGGGCAACCTTTGCGGTGGCGCACGGGTCAACGATGCGTATTCGGACTCCGCCGACTCCTCCCGGAGAGGGCAGGGCCCGCCGCCCGGGGCCGCGCCACAGTGGCCCCCCAACCCGCAGAGGGCTCATGCGTATACGCCGCACACTGGTGATCGCCGCAGCGACCGCCGTCATCAGCCCTGCGGCCCTCTGGGTCGCACCCGCCGCATCGGCGACACCCCCGGGGACGTCCCCCGCGCCGTCCACGGCGGAGAGCACCCCCGTCACCGGGGAGCCGGGCCCGCCGAAGGACGCCGGTGACACCAGGGGTCCCAGAGACCCCAAAGGTCCCGCAGGCGTCACAAACCCCCAGGACAGCACCAAGGACGGCGGTCCCAAGGACGGCCCCGAGGAAAAGGACAAGGACGCGGCGGGCAGGACCCCTTCGGGCCCTGTTCCGAGCAGCACGCCCGCCCAGCCGGACAGAAAGCCGCAGGACACCAAGGAGCGGCCCGGCACCGGTCCGCTGCCGCCGATCCCTCCGGGCACCATCGGCGCCGGCAGTCCCCACGGCGACGACGAAACCGGTGAGTCCTGTGCGACGCGCATCGAGGACAGCCCGCTCCTCCAGACCGAACTGCGGGGGCTGCCACGGAAGGTCGAGGCCGGTTCGGGCTGGGTCGAGTACACCTTCCGGCTGACCAACAAGGCCGACCGGGAACGCACCGGCATCCGCGTCTACACCGAGGCGTGGGGACCGGAACAGCCCGTCGGACGCGACATGGTCATCGACCACCAGTGGCTGGACCAGGGCACCTGGCGGAACGTCGACGTCGACCGCAGCACCTTCGGCGCGGCCGGGGCGCTGAAGCCGGGCCAGTCCGCCGAGGCGAAGCTGCGGCTGCGGGTGGACGCGACGAAGAAGCCCGGCACGGGCTCGGCGTTCAGCGGCGCCGGTTTCTCCGAGAAGATCGACGGCAAGCTGCACTGCGAGTCCGCCCGCGAAGGGCGTTACGCCTTCACCGTGGTCGCCCCGGACAAGGAGCCGGGCGGCAACGGCGGCTCCGGTACGGGCGGTTCCGGGCCGGGTGGCCCGACGTCGGGCGGCTCCGGCTCGGGCGGCTCGGGCGACGGAGCCACGACCGGCGGCGGTGCTGAGCAGCCCGGCGGCGGTCAGGGCCAGGGCGGTGCGGGAGCGGGTGACGGCAGGCCCGACCCGCAGGGCGGCCGGGACGAGACCCCGCTGGGCGGGAACCTCGCCGCGACCGGGTCGGACCGGACGCTGCCGGTCATCGCGGGCATCGGCGCGCTCGCCGTCGTCGCGGGCGCCGGGACCTTCCTCGCCGCGAGGCGCCGCCGGACCAGCCGGACCGCCTGAGGCCGGGCTGCCTGAGCCCCGGACCGCCTGGGGCCGGAAGACCGCCGCACCACCTGAGCCCTCCGGGGGGGGAGCAGCAGCCCGACGGCTGCCATCGGACGCGGACCGGTCGCCGCGACGGGGGTGCGGCGACCGGTCCGCCCCGGCCTCCCCGCCGGGTCCGGCGGCCTGAGGGAGGCCGACGGCCCGGCGGGGGCGACGGCCCGGCGGGGGCGACGGCGGCCCAGCGGGGGACGGCCCGGCGGGTGAGGTCTCACTCCGTGGGCGCCGCCACCGACTCCCCCGTCCCCCTCCGTCCGTCCCCAGTGGCCCTCGGCGGTACCACCGGCATCCCCAGGAACGGCAGCTTCAGCGCCCCGAACGCCTCCTCCGGCACCGCCGGGGACCTCGGTTCCACCGGGGCGACACGCTCATAGGGGGCTCCCTGCGGCGGCCGGGTGTCCCGCTCCCCCTTGTTGGGCCAGAGCGCCATCGCCCGTTCCGCCTGTGCGGTGATCGTCAACGAGGGGTTGACGCCCAGGTTGGCGCTGACCGCCGCCCCGTCCACCACCGAGATGCCCGGATATCCGTGGAGCCGGTGGTACGGGTCGATCACCCCGGTCGCCGCCGTGGCGCCGATCGGGCACCCGCCCAGGAAGTGCGCGGTGAGCGGGGTCCCCATCAGCTCCCCGAGGTTGGACCCGGCGAAACCGTTGATCTCCTCGGCCAGCAGCGAGGCCGCGCGGGTGGCCTCCGGGATCTGGCCCGGGTTGGGCGCGCCGTGCCCCTGCCGGGCCGCCAGCAGCCCCTTCCCCACCCCGTCCGGTTTGCGGTAGGTCGTCAGGGAGTTGTCCAGGGACTGCATCACCAGCCCGATGATGGTCCGCTCCGACCAGCGGTGCACGGAGAACGACCGCAGTGCGCGGACCGGATGCCGGGCCACCTGGACGAGCCAGCCCGTGACCCGCGCCCCGGGCCGATAGGGCACCTGGAGCACGGTCAGCCCGCCCATCGCGTTGGAGCCCCTGCCGTAGCGCACCGGCTCGATATGGGTGTTCTCGTCCGGATGGATCGAGGAGGTGATGGCGACCCCCCGGGTGAAGTCCACCCGGGGCGCCCCGTGCCGTCTGCGATAGCGCCGGTCGTCGGTCTGCGCGCCCACCAGCGCCTCGGAGTTGGTACGGGTCAGCTCGCCCAGCCGCCCGGAGACACGGGGCAGCAGCCCGGTGTCCTTCATCCGGTGCAGCAGCGTCTGCGTCCCATAGGTCCCGGCGGCGACCACGACCCGGGCGGCCGTGAAGGTCCGCCCCCGGCCCCTGCGCCGCCCGTCGCTGGGCAGGGTGCCGATGGCGAAGCCGCCCCGGGAGTTCTCGGTGAGGGTGACGGCGGTGGTCATGGGGTGGACGACCGCGCCCGCGCGCTGGGCGAGATGGAGGTAGTTCTCGTTGAGTGTGTTCTTGGCGCCGTGGCGGCAGCCCGTCATGCACTCGCCGCACTCGACACACGCCCGGCGGCTGGGCCCCGCGCCGCCGAAGTAGGGGTCGGGGACCTGGGCCCCGGGGGCGGCCACGGTGGAGCCGTCGGCGTCCTCCCCGTCGCCGAAGAAGACGCCCACCGGCGCCAGGTGAAAGGTGTCCCCGATCCCCATGGCCTCGGCCGTCGCCCTGAGATGGACGTCGGAGGGCGTCATCGTCGGGTTGAGCCGTACGCCGAGCATCCGCCGCGCCTGCTCGTAGTACGGCTTCAGCTCCGTCTGCCAGTCGGTGATGTCCCGCCACTGGGGGTCACGGAAGAACGCCGGGGGCGGTACGTACAGGGTGTTGGCGTAGTTGAGCGAACCGCCGCCCACCCCCGCGCCCGCCAGCACCATCACCGTGCCGAGGAAGTGGATGCGCTGGATGCCGAAGAGCCCGAGCGCCGGCGCCCAGAGGAAGTTCCGCAGATCCCAGGAGTTGCGCGGCAGACTCTCACGGGTGAAACGGCGCCCCGCCTCCAGCACCCCGACGCGGTACCCCTTCTCGGTGAGCCGCAGCGCCGAGACCGCGCCGCCGAAGCCCGACCCGATGACGATCACGTCATAGTCGTAGCCGTAGTCGTACGCGTGGTCGTGGCCGGGGCCGGGTCCGCCCCCCGCTCCGGGCTCGGCCTCGGACAGGTCAGCAGGGGGAATCTCGGACATCGCTCTCCTCAGCACAGGACGCACGGGAACGGCAACACGAGTCCAACGACAACAGCGGAACGGAAACGGAACGGACCGGAAACGGAACGGACGAGCGGCGCAGCGGACGGCGGGTCAGCGCAGCCCCAGCACCTTCATCACCTTCAGGGAGCGGCTCATCAGCGCCGCGTACGCCTCGTCGTCCATACCGAACGAGGGCGCGAGCGGAATCAGCCGCTGCTGGGCGACCGTCTGTGCCTCCGTGTACTTGAGGATGCCCTCGGAGCCGTGCCGCCGCCCGAGACCGGAGTCCTTCATCCCGCCCATCGGGGCGCCGACACTGCCGTACGCGGCGGCGTACGCCTCGTTGATGTTGACGGTTCCGGCGCGCAGCCGGGCCGCGACGGACCGGGCCCTCCTGCCGTCGCGCGACCAGACAGCGGCGTTCAGCCCGTACGCGGTGGCGTTGGCGCGTTCGACCGCGTCGTCCTCGTCGGTGAAGCGGTAGACCGAGACCACCGGCCCGAAGGTCTCCTCGGTGCAGACGGCCATCGGCGGCTCGACGCCTTCCAGGATGGTCGGTTCGTAGAAGAGCGGGCCGATGTCGGGGCGGGCCACCCCGCCCGCGACGACGGTGGCTCCCTTGGCCACGGCCTCGTCCACATGGCGGATGACGGTCTCCAGCTGGCGCCGCCCGGCGAGGGAGCCCATCTCCGCCCCGTACGCGAGGGAGCCGCCGAGGCGCATCGCCCGCACCCGCTCGGCGAACCGGGCGACGAAGCGGTCGGCGATCGACTCATGGACGTAGAGCCGCTCGGTGGATATGCAGAGCTGCCCGGCGGAGGCGAAGCAGGAACGGACGGCTCCGGCGGCGGCCCGTTCGATGTCGGCGTCGTGCAGGACCAGCATGGGGTTCTTGCCGCCCAGTTCGAGCGAGACCCCGACCAGACGGGCCGCAGCGCCCTTCGCGACCTCGCGGCCGGTGCGGGTGGAGCCGGTGAACGAGACATAGTCGGCGTGCCGGACGACCTCGGGGCCCACCACCGGCCCCTCGCCCAGGACGACCTGGAAGACCCCGGCCGGGAGCCCGGCCTCGATCAGCAGGTCGCGGGCCCACAGCGCGGTCAGCGCGGTCTCGGTGTCGGGCTTCATGACGACGGCGTTGCCTGCGGCGAACGCGGGCAGCGCGTCCGCCACGGACAGCTCCAGCGGATAGTTCCAGGGGGCTATCTGCCCTATGACGCCGCGCGGATGGCGCAGCTCGGTGGCCCTGGTGAGCCCGGGGACGACGCCCGCGTGGCGGCGGGGGCGCAGATAGGCGGGGGCCCTGCGGCCGTAGTGCCGGGCCGCCAGGGCGACGGACTGCACCTCCTCATGGGCGTGCAGGCGGGCCTTCCCGGTCTCCAACTGGATGAGGTCCAGCACCTCGGCCTGACGCTCCAGCAGCAGATCGTGGAAGCGCAGCAGTACGGCGGCGCGGGTGCGGACGGGGACGGCGGCCCAGACGGGCTGGGCGGCGCGGGCGTGCTCGTAGGCGTCGGCGACGTCCTCCGGGGTCGACTCGGGCAGGTCCGCCAGCTTCTCCTCGGTGAGGGGCGTGTGGTTGGCGGTTCTGCCGGAGCCGACGACGTCCCGGGTGAGCTGGGCCACCACCTCCGGAGTGACCACGTCGGCGGCGGTGCGCGCACCGGCCGGGGCGGTGGCTGCGGGGTTGGTGCCCAGGGGGCCAGCGGGGGCCTTCACGTCCGTCATGGAGCCGAGCGTATGCGGCGTCCGAAACTTTGGGTACCCGCCGGTAATGGCTTTCGGCCGGGCCGGCGGGGACCGGCGCGGACCGGCCGTTCCAGCGGGTCCGGGGCCAGCCGGCGGGGCGGCGGGACCGGTCCGGCCTGGCGGTGTCAGTCCGACGGGCCCGGCGGGCGCCAGCTCTGCGTCATGGTCTGGAACTGTGCGCGGACGGTGCTCCACCGGTCCGCCGGGCCGTCCAGGTAGAAGGCGTACTCGACGCCCTCGTCGTCGTAGTACATCTGGTCGATGGCCCGGCGCGGCCCGGGGAACGGCTTCTTCTCCGTCCACGCGAACTCCCACCGCGCCGACTTGGGCTGGTCCCGGTAGACCGTGGGGCCGAGCGACAGCCGCCGGTAGTCGGGGAGGCTCTTCGACAGCAGCTTCTCCAGGTCCAGCAGATGCTCGTACGGGGTCTCGAAGTCGGGCGAGCGGTCGATGCCGATCCGCAGCCGGTGGCTGCGGTCGGCCGGGGAGTAGTCGATCTGCTGGCCGACCATCCGCCGGGTCCACCCCTGCGGTACGAGGAGACTGAAGCCCGCCGGGTCCTGGACCCGGCGCCAGCCCGCTGGGACGCCGCCCGTGCCGCCGCTCGCCCGGTCGCCCGGCCCGTCGCCGCCGTCCGCCTCGCCCTGCCCCTGGTTCCGGCCCTTGCCTCCGGCCTTGTCCCCGGTGCCGTCGGCGCCCCCGTCCGAGGGTGCTGTGCCCTGGGTCCGCTCCCCCGCGCCCGGGCCGCCGGCGCCCTGGCCGGAGCCGCCGTCCCCGTCCTGTAGATACACATAGCCGACGCCGAGGCCGACAAGCGTCGCCAGGACCACGGCGACCGCCGCGATCACCCGGCCGAGTCCTCCGCTCCGGCGCGGCGGGGGCACGGCGGCGGGCGGAGCCACCGGGGTCCCCCCGCCCACCAGGGTCACGGAACGGGTGGTGTCCCGGGACACCGGTGCCCCGCCGGGCACCAGCGTCACGGTGTCCGGAAGCACGGAGAGATCCGGCGACCTGCCCTCCGTGACCGCCCGGAACATCTCCTCGGCCTGTGCCGCCGAGGGCCGCGCCGCCGGGTCCTTGCTCAGCAGCGCCATGATCACGGGCGTGAGCGGCCCCGAGTGCTCCGGCGGCTTCGGCTCCTCGGTCACCACGGCCTGCATGGTCGTCACCGGGGACTGCCGCCGGAACGGCGATACGCCCTCCATCGCCGTGTAGAGCGTGGCGCCGAGCGACCAGAGGTCGGACGCCGGTCCCGGATCGCCGCCCTTTACCCGCTCCGGGGCCAGATAGTCGATGGAGCCCACGATCTCACCGGTACGGGTGATGGTCGCGTCGCCCTCGATGGCGGCGATCCCGAAGTCGGTTATCAGGGTCCCGCCGTCCTCGGCGAGCAGGATGTTCGCGGGTTTGACGTCCCGGTGGAGCACCCCGGCCCGGTGCGCGGCGTTCAGTCCGCGCAGCACCTGGAGCCCTATCCGGGCGGCGTCGGCCACCGGGACGCGCCCGGACTCCTTGGCGGCGTCGGCGAGCGAACGGCCGTCGACGAACTGCATGACGATCCAGGGCCGGTCGTCGTGGACGAGCACATCGTGGACGGTGACCACACAGGGGTGGCTGATCCGCGCCGCCGCCCGGGCCTCGTTCCGGGTCCGGACGTGCAGGATTCTCCGGTCCGCTTCGGAGGCGTACATACCGGCCGTCAGTTCCTTGATGGCGACGGCCCTGTTCAGCATCTCGTCCTCGGCCCGCCACACGCGGCCCATGCCGCCCCGGCCGATGCTCTCGCCCAGCCGGTACCGCCCGGCGAGCAGTTGACCGGTCCCCGTGCGCTGTGAGTTCTCCACGTACCTATCCCGCCCCAGTCCCCTCGGTGCCCCCAGGTTACGGAACGGGATCTCCGTCCCCCACACCGCCACGGCCGTACGGGGCCGACGAGTTGCCGGTGGACGGCCGATGACAGGGGATCAGCCGGTCGTCCGATAGGTGTCGGCGGCGGCCCGGTACGCCTCCGTCACCTCGTCGCGCCGCTCATCGGGGCCGATCACCTGGACGACGTGGTAGCGGCCGTCGAGCACCAGCACCAGATTGCGGACGAAGATCTGCCGGTCGGTCGCGTCCTGCCAGGAGAACTGGCCCTCGGCCATGACACGGCGGCCCACCTGAATCCGGCGCAGCCCGCTCGCCTCCGCCCAGGAGGACTCCCGGTAGGGCTGGAGTTCGCGCTGGGTGTCCCGCTGGTACACCAGCGGATCGCCGCCGCCCTCCTGGGCGCTGTCCCGGCCGGGGACGACGATCAGGGTGAAGTCGCCGTTGCTGTAGCGGATCTGACCGCTGTCGTTGATGGGGCGGCGCTGCCAGGAGGAGTCCACGGCGACCCGGAACCCCTCGGGGTCCTCCCGCAGGGCGAACCCGGCGGGGAGGTCCCCGGCCGGCGCGGCGGTCTGCTGCTCGGAGCCGGAGGTGCGGGACGGAGCGGCGGACGGCCGCGTCTCCCGGGACGGCGGGGGGTCGTTCTCCGGCTCGCCGGCGGGCGCGGCGGCGGTGCGGTCCGCGCCGGTGGGACGGGTGTCGCCCGCGCCCCGGGGCTCGGGCACGCTCTCCTGACCGGCCTTCGGCAGGACGAGGACGGCGTACGCGACGGCCCCCGCCATCAGGGTGAGGACGAGCAGCAGCAGGGTGCGGCCGAGGGCCCGGGGCGCACGCTCCTTGGCCTTCTTGTGGCGGTGGCGGCCGTGGACCACTTCGGCGGAGCCGGAACGCCGCTTGCGCACCAGCTCGCCCCGGCGGCGCACGACGGGGAGCCGGCTGCCCCCTTCGGCGGCGGGCGGCGGCACGGGGACGACGGCCGCCCCGGCCTCCGGCTCGGGTGCCGAGCGCACCAGCGACCGCAGCCAGCCGCTCAGCTCCTCGACGTCGGGGCGTTCGGCGGGGTCCTGGCGGAGCAGGGACTCGACCACGGGGCGGAGCGGTCCGCACTCCTCGGCGAAGGCGGGGGGCTCGGAGCGGACCAGCTCCACCAGTTCGGCCCCGTTCTCCTCCGGGTAGGGGGCGTGGCCCTGGACGGAGCGGTAGAGCAGCGCGCCCAGGGCCCACAGGTCGGTTGCGGGGCCGACGGGGGTGTCGAGCCGCCCGTGCTCAGGGGCGGGACCGGCCTGTTCGGGGGCCCAGCGCTCGGTGACGGCGCCGACGACGGCGATCCGGGCCTGCCGGGCGCGCTCGGCGGCCAGCGGGGTCGCGGGGCCCCGGTACGGGGATGCCGCCACCCCGCCCGTGTCCTCCGTGTACTCGGTGCCCTCCGTGCCCTCGGAGGCATCGCCGGGCAGGGACCCGGAGGCGTCCCGCGAACGGTCGCCGCCGGGGAGCGGGGCGTTCGCGGACGGCCCGCGCCGGACGCCGTAGGGGTCGCTGTCACGGTTCGGGTGGGGGTCGCTGCCCCAGGCGGGGACCGGGGGCGGTGGTCCGTCCGCAGGCCCGAAACCGGCGGGCAGCGGCAGGGGGCCGCCGCCGGGGGCGGCAGGCGGGCGGAAGCCGGTCCCCTCCGGCCCGGCGGGCCGCTGTCCGGGGAACGGCGGACGGGAGTCCTCCGGGCCGGGGGACGGGGCGTCCCACCAGCTCCCGGCCAGCCGCGCGGAACCGGAGCCGCCGAAGCCGCCCCACCCCTGCGCGGGAACGCCCGTGGCGTCCGTGTCGTCGTCGAAGACGACACCGCCGAGCGTGCCGCCCGCACCGACGGCACCGACGCCCCTGATATCGCCGGTGTCACCGGCGCCGCCGACCGTGCCGTCCCGGCCGTCCGCCCGGGGCGCGGGGGGCGGTGTGGGCTCGCCGGGCCGCCGCGCCCACCAGTCGGGGTCCCCGCCGGTCTGCACGGGACCGCCGGTACGTTCCTCCGCACCGGCGCGGGCCCCGGCACGGGCACCGGCGCGGTACGCGGCTATCGCCCCCGACCGGGCCGCCCGAGTGTCCGGCGCCCCGGGGCCGCTCCCCCGGTCCCCGTAGGGGCGCACCGGCGTGCGGCCACCCCCGGCACGAGCGGTGCCACCGGTCTCGTCGGTGCCGTCGGTCTCGTCGTCAGAACTGCCGCCGTCGCCGGAAGCCTCCGCGTACTCGGCGTACTCCGCGTGCCCGTCGTACGCGTCGTATGCCTCGTATCCGGCTTCGCCGTACACGGAGTCCTCGCCGTACACGGAGTCCTCGGGGTACGCGGGACCTTCGGCGTACTCGGCGTATCCCTCGTCGTCATCGTCCCCGCCCAACCCGGGTGCGTACGGCTGCCCGCCGTCCCCGTCGTCGTGGAACAGCTCCCCGTCCAGCCCCTCGGGGGTCTCCAGCGGTACGGGCGCGTAGCCGCACAGGGCCTCCTCGGCCGCGCCCTCGGCCAGCCCGGTGAGCACGGTCCGGCCGTCCTCGCAGACCAGGACCGTACGGGCGGTGATGTTGCGATGGGTCCAGCCATGGGCGTGCACCACCCGCAGGGCGGTGAGCACATCGGCGGCCACCTCGGCGGCCCGGTAGGGGGTGAGCGGTCGCTCGGCCAGCAGGGCGGCGAGCGGGCGGGCGGCGACGCGCTCGCTGACTATCCACAGCGAACCGGCCTCCGCGAAGACGTCGAAGACCTGGTCCAGACGGGGGTGGTCCGGGACGGCCGCCGCGGCCCGGGCGGCCTCGACGGCCCGCAGCACGGCCGGATCGGTGGGGCTGCGGACCGTCCGCCCCTGGGCCCTCGCGACGGGACCGGCGGGACCGGTTCCGTCGAGGAACTCGGCCTCGACGACCTCCGGCAGGGGCACTTGGCGGACCAGGACCTCCTGGCCGCTGTAGGTGTCGAACGCCCGGGTCTCGACCAGTTCGTACGCGTCGGCCGGGGGCGGGGGCAGACGGTAGCGGTCGGCGAGCACCCTTCCCGCGTAGTCGTGCACGTCGCCTCCCCTCGCCCCGGCCGCCCGTCCACCGACCGTCCGTCCATGAACCGTCCGTCCACCGGCGGGCGCGGTACGGCCCCCGTCCGGCACCAGCAGAGCGGGAAGCCGTCCGATGCGTCAATTCCGGCCGTTCGTACGTCTGTTGCCGACAGCTCCCACCGGCTCTCACGATACGTGTATCGGTTCAGCCTTTGGGCTTGAACGTGGTGAACGCCGTGGTGCGGATCTTCTCGCACTCCGGCTTGTTCCAGTCGGCCGCCGGGCAACTGATCATGATCGCGTAGCCGCGCCCGCCGTCGACCTTGAAGCCCCGGTTGAGCACCCGGACGCGCTCACCGCCCTGGGTGCGCTCGAACTCCCAGTCGGCGACCGTCGGATAGCCGTTGAACTCGACCTCCTTCACCCCGATATGACGGTATTGGCTGCTGGAGCCGCGGACGCCCGGCACGGCGGCGTTCCACGCGGCGGCGGCATCGTCGCCGGGGGTGGCGGTGAAGTCGACCTGGACCCGGGGGAAGCCGCCGTTCTCGCTGTAGACGCCGCCGGAGCCCTGCCCGGCGACCTTGGTCATACGGAAGCCCTCGGGCATCGCGAGCTGGAAACGGAACCGGTCGTTCGAGACCTGCTGGAACCCCTCGGGGACCCCGCCCGGCTTCCCGGCCTCATCCCCGGCGTCCTTCTCCGCCGCCTCCTCCTCTTCCTTCCCGTCCGTTCCGTCCTTCTCGTCCTTCTCGGTGTTCTCGGTGTTCTCGGTGTCTTTCCCGGTCCCTGTGCCGCCCTGCCCTTCGCCGGTCCCACCGGGGGTGTCGCCCGTGCCCTCGCCACCGGACGCGGCCGGGCTGCCCGGCCCGCCGTCGGGGGTGGCGTCCGAACCCGACGAGGCGGTGACCCCGGCGGAGTCGGCCGTCTCCTTCTTGCCCCCGTCGCCCGCGCCCTTGTCCTCGGGGCCGATCGTCAGATAGAGCACGGTGGCCGCGACGGCGAGCGCCACCACGACCGCGATGATCACCATCGTGCGCCGGGGCACCACATCGGTGAGCGGGGCACGCACCGGGGCGGCCCGCTGCACGGGCGGCACCGGGGGCATCGGAGCGGGCTGTCCCGGCGCGCGGGACACCGGACCGGCTCCCACGGGACCGACGGGGCGCGGCGGCGCCGGCCGCCGGGGCGGCACCGGTCGCGTCAGGGGCGCGGCGGGCGGCGGCGGGATCGGCGGCAGCGCCATCGCCCGGGTGGCGTCCACCGGCGGCTCGGGGCGCACGGGCGTGTCCGGCGCGGACAGCGCCTTGGTGAGCAGGGCACGGGCGCCCGCGTCGTCCAGACGCAGGGCCGGGTCCTTCGCGAGCAGGCCGTAGATGACCTCCTCCAGCGGGCCCGCGTTCCCCGGCGGGTCCAGGGGCTCGGTCATCACGGCGGTCAGGGTCGCGATCGCCGACCCCTTGTCGTAGGGCGGGCAGCCCTCCACGCTCGCGTACAGCAGCCCGCCGAGCGACCAGAGGTCGGCGGCGGGGCCGGGCCGGTGGCCCCGGGCCCGCTCCGGCGAGATGTACGAGGGGGCGCCGACGAGCATGCCGGTGGAGGTGATGGACGGGTCGCCCTCGACCTGGGCGATGCCGAAGTCGGTGAGCACCACCCGGCCCTCGTCGGCGATGAGCACGTTGGAGGGCTTCACATCGCGGTGCAGGATGCCCTGGCGGTGTGCCGCGCGCAGCACGTCGAGGATGGCGAGTCCGACCTCGGCGGCCCTGCGGGGCGTCAGGGTGCCGTCCTCCCGGATGACTTCGGCGAGGGACCGGCCCTCGACCAGCTCCATCACGATCCAGGGGCGGTCGTCCTCGTCGACGACGTCGAAGACCGTCACCGCGTTGTTGTTGCGAATCCGGGCGATCGCCTTGGCCTCGCGGAGGGTGCGGGTGATGAGGCGGCGCTTCTCCTCCTCGTCGATGCTGTTGGGGAAGCGCAGTTCCTTGACGGCGACGGTCCGTCCCAGGGTCTCGTCCTCGGCCCGCCAGACGGTGCCCATGCCGCCGCGCCCGAGGACCGCGCCGAGGCGGTAGCGCCCGGCGAGCAGCCGCCCTTCGGAGACCTGGCCGCCGCCGGTGTCGCCGCCCCTGGCGCCCCGGGCCTCCCCGGTGCCGCGCGCCGGGGTCCCGGACCCGGGTGCGCTCCGCCCGGTGGCCGCGCCGGACCCGGTGGCGGACGCCTGGCGTCCGCCGGTGGCGCCCCGCTCCCCGGACCGTGCGCCCGCGGGCTCCCTGCCGTCCGCCTGCCGGGGCAGCAGGGCTCCCGCGGCCGGGCGGCCGACGGGGTGGGGCGCCGCCGCCGTGCTGTCCGGGTCCTCCGGCTCAACCCCGGGCCGCACGCCCGCGTCTGTACCGGCGTCAGCACCGCCGGCCGCGGTCCGTCCGCCGGGCGTCCCCGGTCCCGAGTCCCCCCGGGCCCCTCCGGACGTCTCGCCGGTCCGCTCCGGCCCTGGAGCGGTGGACTTGTCCTGCTGGGGCTTTCGCGACTGCTCCGCCTCCGACATGCGTCCCCTCTGCGATCCCTGGATCTTCGCCCGCGCCTGCCGCTCCCGCGCGATGCGGTAACACGCCTTGGCAGAGCCATCATTGTCCCTCACTCCGGGACGGGTGTTTCTTCCGGGTCCGCGGACCACCGGTGCGCACCGGAAGGTTGAGGGGTACACCATGCCAGGCGCACCGGGCCCGGGCCGGACCGTACCGACCCCTGGAACACGGCCCGCCGGGCCCGGCGCCCGCCCGGTCCGGACCGGGCGTGGACGCGGCCCTGACCCTGCCGGGGGCCGGTACGCGGGGGCGTCAGAGCGGGACGATGTCGGGCGCCCCCAACCGGGCCGCGTCCGCCGTCAGATCGTCGGGCTGGCGCTGCGACTCGCGCTCGGCCTCCACCCGCTTCTCGTAGTGGGCGACCTCCTTGTCGATCTGCTCCGGCCCCCACCCCAGCACCGGGGCCATCAACTCGGCGCACTCCCGGGCGCAGCGGGTGCCCCGGTCGAAGGTCTCGATCGAGATCCGGGTGCGCCGGGTGAGCACATCGTCGAGATGGCGGGCGCCCTCGTGCGAAGCGGCGTAGACGACCTCGGCCCGCAGATAGTCGTCGGCGCCGGTCAGCGGCTCGCCGAGGGAGGCGTCGGCCTTGATGAGCGCGATCAGCTCGTCGATCAGTGAGCCGAACCGGTTGAGCAGATGTTCGACACGGGCCACATGGATGCCGGTGCGCTCGGCGATCCGCGCCCGGGCGTTCCACAGCGCGGCGTAGCCCTCGGCCCCGGCGAGCGGCACATTCTCGGTGACACAGGGGGCGACCCGCTGGTCGAGGCCGTGCACGGCCTCGTCGACGGCGTCCTTGGCCATCACCCGGTAGGTGGTGTACTTGCCGCCCGCGACCACCACGAGGCCCGGCACCGGGTGGGCGACGGTGTGCTCGCGGGAGAGCTTGCTCGTGGCGTCCGACTCCCCGGCGAGCAGCGGGCGCAGCCCGGCGTAGACCCCCTGGACGTCGTCCCGGGTCAGGGGGACGGCCAGGACCGAGTTGACGTGCTCCAACAGATAGTCGATGTCGGCGCTGGAGGCGGCGGGGTGCGCCTTGTCCAGGTCCCAGTCGGTGTCCGTGGTGCCGACGATCCAGTGCCGCCCCCAGGGGATGACGAACAGCACGGACTTCTCGGTGCGCAGGATCAGCCCGGTGGTGGAGTGGATGCGGTCCTTGGGCACCACCAGATGGATGCCCTTGGAGGCACGGACATGGAACTGGCCGCGCTCACCGATCAGCGCCTGGGTGTCGTCGGTCCACACCCCGGTCGCGTTCACGATCTGCTTGGCGCGGATCTCGTACTCCCCACCGGTCTCGACGTCCTGCACCCGGGCGCCGACGACCCGCTCGCCCTCGCGGAGGAAGCCGATGACCCGGGCCCGGCTGGCGACCTGGGCGCCATAGCTCGCGGCGGTCCTGACCAGGGTGGCCACATAGCGGGCGTCGTCCATCTGGGCGTCGTAGTACTGGAGCGCCCCGACGAGGGCCTCCCGTTTGAGGCAGGGCGCGACCCTGAGCGCCTGCCGCCGGGAGAGGTGCCGGTGGACGGGCAGCCCCCGGCCGTGGCCCGAGGAGACCGACATGGCGTCGTACAGCGCGACACCCGATCCCGCGTACAGCCGCTCCCAGCCCTGGTGCTGGAGGGGATAGAGGAACGGCACCGGCTTGACCAGGTGCGGCGCGAGCCGCTCCAGCAGGAGGCCGCGCTCCTTCAGGGCCTCGCGCACCAGGGCGAAGTCCAGCATCTCCAGATAGCGCAGACCGCCGTGGATGAGCTTGCTGGAGCGGCTGGAGGTGCCCGAGGCCCAGTCCCTGGCCTCGACGAGGCCGGTGGCCAGGCCCCGGGTCACCGCGTCCAGCGCGGTGCCCGCGCCGACCACTCCGG
Source organism: Streptomyces clavuligerus (assembly GCF_005519465.1). NCBI lineage: Bacteria > Bacillati > Actinomycetota > Actinomycetes > Kitasatosporales > Streptomycetaceae > Streptomyces > Streptomyces clavuligerus. Next base: position 2,457,085 of record NZ_CP027858.1, read on the forward strand.
CCCCGACGACCAGCACGTCCAGCTCGCGCTCGGCCATGGTGGTGAGCGCCCGCACCCGCTCCTTCGGCCCCAGTGTCGCTGTCTTCACCGCACTTGCCTCCCGTCGCCCCCGTGTACCCCTGCCCGGTGCCCCGCACGGCATGGCCGGCACGGCACGGACCCGGTCCGCCCGAACAGACTTCGCGACAGGGAACTCGCGATCGGGCTCACAACATCGATTCTGTCCGCAGTCAACGACTTCAGCCACCGCCTGTGGACAACACTCGGCCCGCCACGCTCCGATAATGCGGCATATCGGTCATATTTACGCCTAGTGTGACATTGCGCTGCGCCCGTTTCGCCCACAGGGCTTGCGTGAAAGCTCCCCTCCGGCTATAGGCGGCTCAGGGAAGGACGACCCCCACCCATGCCCGCAGACCTCGTCGTCATCGGACTCGGACACCACGGCCTGCCCCTCGCCCAGGCCGCCGTGGCCGCCGGGATCTCGACCATCGGCTACGACCCCGACCCCCGGCAGCTCAGCGAACCCGCCGCCGGGCGCACCCCCGCCGACATCCGCCGGATGGTGTCCGGGGGCTTCCGCACGGTCACCGACCCGGCGGCCCTCGGCCGCGTCCGCACCGCCGCCCTCTGCGCCCCCACCCCGCTCGGCCCGGACCGGGCGCTCGACCTCGGCCCGCTCACCGAGGCCACCCGCGCGCTCGCCGCCCGGATGCGCCCGTACACCACCGTCGTGGTGGAGTCCGCCGTCCAGCCCGGGACGACCGAGGCGGTGCTGCGCCCCATCCTGGAGGAGGGCTCGGGGCTCAGGGCCGGACGGGACTTCCATCTCGCGTACTCGCCCGGCCGGGTCGACCCGGGCCGCCGCAGCCACGACTACGCCCGCACCCCCAAGGTCATCGGCGGACTCACCCCGGCCTGCACCGAGGCGGCAGCCGCGTTCTACGGACGGCTCACCGAGAAGGTCGTCCGCGCCCGGGGCCTGCGCGAGGCCGAGACCGTCAAGGTCCTGGAGACCAACTTCCGCCATGTGAACATCGCCCTCGTCAACGAGATGGCGGTGCTCTGCCACGACCTCGGGATCGACCTCTGGGACGTGATCCGCTGCGCCGAGACCAAGCCGTACGGCTTCCAGTCCTTCCGCCCCGGGCCCGGCGTCGGCGGCCACACCGTCCCGCTGGACCCGGGCACCCTCCCCTACAGCGGGCGCACCCCCGGCCACCCGCTGCGGATGGTCGGCCTCGCCCAGGAGATCAACGACCGGATGCCGCAGTACGTCATCCAGCGCTGCGCCACCCTCCTGAACGAACACGGAAAGTCGGCGCGCGGCGCGCGGGTGCTGCTCCTGGGCGTCACCTACAAGCCCGATCTGCCGGATCTCGCGGGCTCCCCGGCCACCACCGTCGCCCGTCGGCTGATGGAGCTGGGCGCGGCGGTCAGCTACCACGACCCGCACGTCCCGCACTGGCGGGTGCACGAGCAGCCCGTACCCCGCGCGGACTTCGTCTACGAGACGGCGGCCGAGGCCGACCTCACCGTGCTGCTCCAGCCGCACCGCACCTATGACCTGCAAGGACTCGCCGTGAAGGCCCAGCTGCTGCTGGACACCCGGGGCGTGGTCCCCTCGGGCGCCGCCCACCGCCTCTGAGCCACTGCCCCGAGGGCCCCGGGAACGGCGCGAGGGGCCCGGTCACCGTCGGACGACGGTGACCGGGCCCCTCGACGGGTACGGCGGCGGAGGCTCAGCGGCGGTGCTGCGAGTCCGCGACGGTCACCTCGACCCGCTGGAACTCCTTCAGCTCGCTGTAGCCGGTGGTGGCCATCGCGCGGCGCAGCGCCCCGAAGAAGTTCATCGAGCCGTCCGGGGTGTGCGAGGGGCCCGTCAGGACCTCCTCGGTGGTGCCCACGATGCCGAGGTCGACCAGCTTGCCGCGCGGCACGTCCTCGTGGACGGCCTCCATGCCCCAGTGCCGTCCCCGGCCGGGCGCGTCGGTGGCGCGGGCCAGCGGGGAGCCCACCATCACGGCGTCGGCGCCGCAGGCGACGGCCTTGGGCAGATCGCCGGACCAGCCCACTCCGCCGTCGGCGATCACGTGGACATAGCGGCCGCCGGACTCGTCCATGTAGTCCCGGCGGGCGGCGGCCACGTCCGCCACCGCGGTGGCCATCGGCACCTGGATGCCGAGCACATTGCGCGTGGTGTGGGCGGCGCCGCCGCCGAAGCCGACGAGGACACCCGCCGCGCCCGTGCGCATCAGGTGCAGCGCGGCCGTGTAGGTGGCGCAGCCGCCGACGATGACCGGGACGTCCAGCTCGTAGATGAACTGCTTCAGGTTCAGCGGCTCGGCGGCGCCGGAGACGTGCTCCGCGGAGACGGTGGTGCCGCGGATGACGAAGATGTCCACCCCGGCGTCGACCACGGCCTTGGAGAACTGCGCGGTCCGCTGCGGGGAGAGCGCGGCGGCGGTGATCACACCCGAGTCGCGCACCTCCTTGATCCGCTGCCCGATCAGCTCCTCCTTGATCGGAGCCGCGTAGATCTCCTGGAGACGGCGGGTCGCGGTCTCGACGGGCAGCTCGGCGATCTCGTCGAGCAGCGGCTGCGGGTCCTCGTACCGCGTCCACAGGCCCTCCAGGTTGAGCACCCCGAGGCCGCCCAGCTCACCGATGCGGATCGCGGTCTGCGGGGAGACCACGGAGTCCATCGGGGCAGCGAGGAAGGGAAGGTCGAAGCGGTAGGCGTCGATCTGCCAGGCGATCGAGACCTCCTTCGGGTCCCGGGTACGCCTGCTGGGAACGACGGCGATGTCATCGAACGCGTACGCCCTGCGACCGCGCTTGCCGCGCCCGATCTCGATCTCAGTCACCTTGTGTGGCCTTTCCCTCTACGTTGGCGTCTACCAGTATCCCCGACGCGTACGACAGGGGCTCTTTCCACCCATACGGCACCTCCGCCCGCCCGCGGGGGCCGGGTCCGGCGGAGCCGGGGGCAGGCACACGGCGGGGGCGGCCCGGTGGAATCCCGGGCCGCCCCCGTGCGCGCGATGGGGCGGCTGCCGCCGGTGGCGGTGTGCCGCCGCCGTCACTTCCTGCTGTAGGCCGCCGTCACTTCCGGCTGTAGTTGGGCGCCTCGACGGTCATCTGGATGTCGTGCGGGTGGCTCTCCTTGAGCCCCGCCGAGGTGATCCGGACGAAGCGGCCCCGGTCCTGGAGCTCGGGCACGGTGCGTCCGCCGACGTAGAACATCGACTGCCGCAGACCGCCCACGAGCTGGTGCACCACGGCCGACAGCGGACCGCGGTAGGGCACCTGGCCCTCAATGCCCTCGGGCACCAGCTTCTCGTCGGAGGCGACGCCCTCCTGGAAGTAGCGGTCCTTGGAGAACGAGCGCTGGTCGCCGCGGGACTGCATGGCGCCCAGCGAGCCCATGCCCCGGTACGACTTGAACTGCTTGCCGTTGATGAACAGCAGCTCGCCCGGGGACTCCTCGCAGCCCGCGAGCAGCGAGCCGAGCATCACCGTGTCGGCACCGGCGACCAGGGCCTTGGCGATGTCGCCGGAGTACTGGAGCCCGCCGTCGCCGATGACCGGGACACCGGCCGCCTTGGCCGCGAGGGACGCCTCGTAGATCGCGGTGACCTGCGGCACTCCGATACCGGCGACCACCCGGGTGGTGCAGATCGAGCCGGGGCCCACGCCCACCTTGATGCCGTCGACACCGGAGTCGATCAGCGCCTGGGCGCCGTCGCGGGTGGCGATGTTGCCGCCGATGACATCGACGCCGGAGGAGTTCGACTTGATCTTGGCGACCATGTCGCCGACCAGCCGGGAGTGGCCGTGGGCGGTGTCCACGACGATGAAGTCGACACCGGCCTCGATCAGCGCCTGGGCCCGCTCGAAGGCGTCACCGGCGACACCCACGGCCGCGCCGACGACCAGCCGGCCGTTCTTGTCCTTGGCGGCGTTGGGGTACTGCTCGGCCTTGACGAAGTCCTTGACCGTGATCAGGCCCTTGAGCACACCGGCCTCGTCGACCAGCGGCAGCTTCTCGATCTTGTGGCGGCGGAGCAGCTCCATGGCGTCCACACCGGAGATCCCGACCTTGCCGGTGACCAGCGGCATCGGGGTCATGACCTCGCGCACCTGACGGCTGCGGTCGGACTCGAAGGCCATGTCACGGTTGGTGACGATGCCCAGCAGCCTGCCGGAGCGGTCGGTGACCGGGACGCCGCTGATGCGGAACTTCGCGCACAGCTCGTCGGCCTCGCCAAGGGTCGCCTCGGGGTGCACCGTGATCGGGTCCGTGACCATGCCGGACTCGGAGCGCTTGACCAGGTCGACCTGGTTGGCCTGGTCGGCGATGGAGAGATTGCGGTGCAGCACCCCCGCGCCGCCCTGCCGGGCCATGGCGATGGCCATGCGGGACTCGGTGACCTTGTCCATCGCCGCGGAGAGCAGCGGGATGTTCACCTTGACGTTCCTCGACAGGTACGAGGAGGTGTCGATCTGGTCGGGAGCCATCTCCGAGGCGCCCGGCAGCAGCAGCACATCGTCGTAGGTCAGCCCGAGTGTCGCGAATTTCTCGGGCACTCCGTCGACGTTGGTCATGACACCTTCCCCAAATGGCCTTGATCGGTGCGGATGTCCATGCTAACGGCCTGAGGCCCCGACTCATTCCACAAACAAGATCGCCCGGCCGGTTTGTGGGTTGATACACATACCGCCGGGTCGGTGCGCGGGGCGCCCCGCCGGCCGCCGGGGCCGGACGGGGCTACTGCTCGGCGAGCGCGCGCAGCCTGCTCAGGGCGCGGTGCTGGGCGACCCGGACCGCGCCCGGGGACATGCCCAGCATCTGTCCGGTCTCCTCCGCCGTCAGCCCGACCGCGACCCGCAGCACCAGCAGCTCGCGCTGGTTCTCCGGCAGATTGGCCAGCAGCTTGCGGGCCCACTCGGCGTCGTCGCTGAGCAGGGCGCGCTCCTCCGGGCCGAGGGAGTCGTCGGGCCGCTCGGGCATCTCGTCGGAGGGGACGGCCGTCGATCCGGGGTGGCGCATGGCGGCCCGCTGGAGATCGGCGACCTTGTGCGTGGCGATCGCGAAGACGAACGCCTCGAAGGGCCTGCCGGTGTCCCGGTAGCGGGGCAGGGCCATCAGGACGGCGACACAGACCTCCTGGGCCAGATCCTCCACGAAGTGGCGCGCGTCACCGGGCAGCCGGTTGAGCCGGGTGCGGCAGTAGCGCAGCGCGAGCGGGTGGACATGCGCGAGGAGGTCGTGCGTGGCTTGCTCGTCTCCCTCGACGGCACGGTGAACGAGTGCACCGATCACCGTGGTGTTGTCGTCACGCATCGGTCCATGGTGCCTTGGTGGCCGCTGATCCGTGGCACCGTGTCCCATGTTGTGCACCGAAGCGTTATGAGCAGGTGCGCCGGAACTCATGGCCTGCGCCCTCCCCTTCCGCTCGCCGGACTCGTCCCCGAGGAACTCCACATCTCAAGGATGCGGCATCACGCCGGAAACGGACGCGTACGGTCGTCAGCTCCTCGCCGCTCCCCGCCCACCGTACGGGCGGGCGGGGTCCGGGGGGCGCTGTGCCCGCACCCCCCGGGCCGGTCGTCCGCCGGGGGTTCCGCCCTGAGGGGCCGGTCTCCGGGGGCTTCGCCCTGGGGGGTGTCTAGCGGACCAGACCCCAGCGGAATCCGAGCGCCACGGCGTGGGCCCGGTCCGAGGCCCCCAGCTTCTTGAAGAGCCGCCGGGCGTGGGTCTTGACCGTGTCCTCGGAGAGGAAGAGCTCCCGGCCGATCTCGGCGTTGGAGCGGCCGTGGCTCATTCCTTCGAGCACCTGGATCTCCCGCGCGGTGAGCGTGGGCGCGGCTCCCATCTCGGCCGAGCGCAGCCGCCGGGGGGCGAGCCGCCAGGTGGGGTCGGCGAGCGCCTGGGTGACCGTCGCGCGCAGCTCGGCGCGGGAGGCGTCCTTGTGCAGATAGCCCCGGGCCCCGGCGGCGACGGCCAGCGCCACCCCGTCGAGGTCCTCGGCGACGGTGAGCATGATGATCCGGGCGCCGGGGTCGGCCGAGAGCAGCCGCCGCACGGTCTCGACGCCGCCCAGTCCGGGCATGCGCACGTCCATGAGGATCAGATCCGAGCGGTCGGCGCCCCAGCGGCGGAGGACTTCCTCGCCGTTGGCCGCGGTCGTCACACGCTCGACACCGGGCACGGTCGCGACCGCGCGGCGGAGTGCTTCTCGGGCGAGCGGGGAGTCGTCACAGACGAGGACGGATGTCATGGCCGTCCTCCGCAGCTGATGCGCGTCACGTTGTGCCTCCAGGCTGGGTACGTGTCTTCACCTGTGCGGTTGAACGCTCCGGACATGTGACCGAGCGCTGTCGCTTCAACCGCCTCCGCACTACCAACGACGGTCACTCGAAAGAGTTACGGGTCGGCCCGCACTCTTCGGCACTCCGCGCGAGGAGGCCCGCTACCAGGGGGGAACGGTTCTTCACACCTCAGGCATGCCCCATTTAGCGGCTTTTCTTCACTTTGGGTGGTGTCTATGGCTAGATTCGCAATGAATCATATTTACATCTACTTACACATTAGATGTACGGTCGTGGGGCAGTGTGCGGGTGCCGGGTACGGCCCGTATCCCCGCCCGCGCGCGACCTGACCGATCCGCTCAGCACGGTTTCAACGGTTTCAAGGGGCAAGCGCCATGGCAGATTTCTCCCGCCTTCCCGGACCCAACGCCGATCTGTGGGACTGGCAGCTCCTCGCGGCCTGCCGCGGTGTGGACAGTTCGCTCTTCTTCCACCCCGAGGGCGAGCGGGGCGCGGCGCGCAGCGCCCGGGAGAACTCGGCGAAAGAGGTGTGCATGAGGTGCCCGGTACGCGCGGAGTGCGCGGCGCACGCGCTGGCGGTGCGGGAGCCGTACGGCGTGTGGGGCGGGCTGACCGAGGACGAGCGCGAGGAGCTGATGGGCCGCGCCAGGCACCGGCTGGTCCCGGCGACGAACGGAGCGCCGAACAGGACGTCCGACGGCGCGCCGAACGGGCACTCCGGCGGCGCGTCCGGCGGGACGGCGGCGGACCGGGCCGGGGCCGCGGGCGCGGCGGAGCCGGTCCGTACCGCCGGGGCCGCGGCGCGGACCGCGGGAACGGCGGGACACGCCCAGGGCTGAGCGTCCTCACCGCCGCGCCGGACTCCGGAGAAACGTTCCTGCCCATCCCCACCCACCCCCGCTGACCCCGCCGGGCCCCGCTGGCCCCCGCCGGGCCCTGCCCACCCCCGGGCACGCGCCCGGGGCCGGGGCACCGGCGCTCAGCGGGAGGCGGCCAGGGCGAGCTGGTCCAGGGTGGCGGCGACCGCCGGGACCTGGGAGAGGTCCGGCAGGGTCAGGGCGACGATCTCCCGCACCACGGGCGGCTCCACCGCGACGGCGCGCGCCCCCTTGGGACGTACCGACTCCAGCGCGAGACCGGGCAGCACCGCGACCCCGAGTCCCGCCCCCACCAGCCCGATCACCGTCGGATAGTCGTCGGTGGCGAAGTCGATACGGGGGGCGAACCCGGCCGACTCGCACACCTCCACGAGCTGTCGGCGGCAGCGCGGGCAGCCCGCGATCCAGGGCTCGTCGGCGAGGTCGTCGATGGTCACGGTGTCCGCGCCGGCCAGCCGGTGGCCCTCCGGGACCAGCCCGACGAGCCGGTCGGACAGCAGGGGCCGCACCACCAGGTCCCCCCACTCCGCCTCGCGCTCGGCGCCCGCGTAACGGAAGGCCAGCGCCACATCGCAGTCGCCCTCGCGCAGCATCTCCACCGAGCGCGGCGGCTCCGCCTCCACCAGGGAGACCCGGGTACCCGGGTGGGCGGCCCGCAGCGCGGCGAGCGCGGAGGGCACCAGGGTGGAGCTGCCGCTCGGGAACGAGACGAGCCGCACCCGGCCCGCGCGCAGCCCGGCGATGGCCGCGACCTCCTCCTCGGCCGCCGTCAGCCCGGCGAGGATGCCGGAGGCGTGGCGCACCAGCACCTCACCGGCCTGGGTCAGCCGCATCTCACGGCCCGTGCGGATCAGCAGCGGGGTGCCCGCCGAGGTCTCCAGGGCCTTCATCTGCTGGCTCACGGCGGGCTGGGTGCAGCCCAGGGCGCGGGCGGCGGCGGAGAAGGAACCGGTGGTGGCCACGGCACGCAGCACACGGAGATGACGGGCTTCGATCACCCCTTGAGTATAAGTGACGCTTGGGGGTCGAATTAATTAATGGCTGGGGCATTTGAGATCGTCGGGTTTAGCGTGGGGTCATGAGAATTCTGACCGTGAATGTGGGCAGCACCCGGCCGGTGGAGTACAGCGACCGCCCCTCCGCCATCGACAAACGCCCCGTCGAGGGCGCCGTCCAGGTGGCCGACCCCGGACCGAGCGGCGTCGGCGGCAGCGGTCTCGCCGGGGACATGATCGGCGATCTGCGCCACCACGGCGGCTCGGACCAGGCGGTGTACGCGTTCGCCCGGGAGGATCTCGACGCGTGGCAGCGCGAGCTGGGCCGCCCCCTGCACAACGGGATCTTCGGCGAGAATCTGACCACCGAGGGCCTGGAGGTCAGCGAGGCCCTGATCGGCGAGCGCTGGCGGATCGGCGACCGGCTGGTCCTGGAGGTCACGGACGGCCGCATGCCGTGCCGTACGTTCCAGGGCTGGATGGGTGAGCCGGGCTGGGTCCGGCGGTTCACCCAGCGGGCCAGGTCCGGGGCGTATCTGCGGGTCATCGAGCCCGGCGAGGTCCGGGCGGGCGACCCGGTGCAGATCGTGCACCGGCCGGACCACACGGTGACGGCGGCCATGGGCTTCCGGGCCGCGACCACCGAGCGCACACTGCTCCCCGAGGTCCTGGCGGCGGGCGACGCGCTCCATGAGGATCTGCGGCGAATCGCGCGTGAATATGTCGCGAAGTACGGCCGCCCCTGACCGTCCATCGCCAACGGGCACTACGGTTTCCCCTATGACGACCGCATTGATCACGGGAGCGACCGCGGGCATCGGCGCCGCGTTCGCACGGCGGCTCGCCGCCGACGGACACAACCTGGTGCTGGTGGCACGCGACACCAAGAGGTTGCAGGCACAGGCCACCGAGCTGCACGACCGGCACGGCGTCGAAGTGGAGGCGCTCACCGCCGACCTCTCCACGGAGGACGGGATCAACCAGGTCGAAAAGCGGCTCGGGGACCGCCGTGACGGAGTGGACCTGCTGGTCAACAACGCCGGTTTCGGCAACAAGGGCCGCTTCCTCGAAGTCTCCATGGCCGATGAGCTGACCATGCTGAAGGTGCACTGCGAGGCGGTGCTGCGGCTCACGGCCGCGGGCACGGAGGCGATGCGGGAGCGCCACCGGGGCGCCGTGATCAATGTGGCGTCCGTGGCCGCCTTCGTCCCCCGGGGCACCTACGGCGCCTCCAAGGCATGGGTCGTCTCCTTCACCCAGGGCGCCGCCAGGGACCTGGCCGGTTCCGGGGTACGGCTGATGGCGCTCTGCCCCGGTTTCGTCCGGACGGAGTTCCACCAGCGCGCCGGGATGGGCACCGACAACATCCCCGGATGGCTGTGGCTGGACGCCGACAAGCTGGTGGGCGCCGCGCTCACCGACCTCTCCCGGGGGAAGACCGTCTCCGTCCCCGACCCCCGCTACAAGGCGCTGACCGGACTGGCGAAGCTGGCGCCGCGCGGAGTGCTGGGCGGGATCAGCTCCCGGGCCGGACGCAAGTACGGGCCGCAGCAGTAGCGGAAGCGGTACGCCGCGCCGCGCCCGCCCACAGGCGTACGGCACCGGCCGCACGGGCAGCCGTCCTCCATGGAGCACGCGGAGCACGCCGGGCATGTGGAGCACGCGGCACACACAGGGCACACGAGGCACACGGGGCGGGGGGAGCGGGTCGCCCACGGGCCCGACGGCGACCGGCCCGAGGTGCTGCTCGCCATGGGCCCCGGAGTCGCGGAGCGGCTGTTCACGGCGGAGCAGCGGGCCCGGCTGACCGCCCTGGTCCGGACCGATCCGGGGCTGACCGCCCATGACCTGACCGCGCCGACCCCCGCCGTCGCCGCCGCGCTGTCCACCGCTGACGCCCTGCTGACCTGCTGGGGAGCCCCGGTGATCGGCTCCGCGGCGCTCGCCGCCGCCCCCCGGCTGCGGGCCGTCGTCCACGCCGCCGGGTCCGTGCGCCACCATGTCACCGCCGCCTGCTGGGACCGCGGGATCGCCGTCTCGTCGGCCGCGTCCGCGAACGCCCTCCCGGTGGCCGAGTACACCCTCGCCGCCATCCTCCTCGCGGGCAAACGCGTCCTGGAGTCGGCCCGGCGCTACACCCGGGCACGCACCCGCCCCGACTGGCGGCAGGCCCCCGCCGACCTGGGCAACTACCGCCGCACGGTGGGCATCGTCGGCGCCTCCCGGGTCGGTCGGCGGGTGATCGGACTGCTGCGCCCCTTCGATCTGCGGGTGCTGCTGTACGACCCGTGCACCGGCGACGCGGAGGCGGCGGCGCTGGGGGTGCGCCGGACCGGTCTCGACGAGCTGTGCGGGAGCAGCGACATCGTCTCGGTGCACGCCCCGGAGCTGCCGGAGACCTTCCATCTGATCGACGGTCCCCGGCTGGCGCTGATGCGGGACGGGGCGACGTTGATCAATACCGCCCGGGGCTCGCTCGTCGACGAGGGGGCGCTGCTGGCGGAGCTGGTGTCGGGGCGGCTGTCCGCGGTGCTCGATGTGACCGACCCCGAGCCCCCGGCCCCGGACTCCCTGCTCTACACCCTGCCGAACGTGCTGCTGACCCCGCATGTCGCGGGCTCTCTCGGGGGCGAGGTGCACCGGCTGGCGGAACGGGCCCTGGACGAGCTGGAGCGGTTCGCGCGGGGGCTGCCCTTCGCCTCGCCGGTGCGCCGCGACGAGCTGCGGTACGGCGCCTGAGCCGGGCGCGCCCGGAGCCGGGGGCCGGAAAAACGGGACCGGCCCGGTGCCCCCGCGACGGGGGCACCGGGCCGGTCGGAGCCACTGACTCCGGTATCCGCTCCGGCGGGGCCTCGGCGGCCCCTGGGCGGTCCGGTCCTCAGTGGGTCATCCGGTCCTCAGTGGGAGTGGCCGTGACCGTGGCCCGCGTCCGCCGGCTCCTCTTCCTTCTTCTCGACGACCAGGGTCTCGGTCGTGAGCAGCAGGGAGGCGATGGAGGCGGCGTTCTCCAGGGCGGAACGGGTGACCTTGACCGGGTCGATGACACCGGCCTTGACCAGGTCGCCGTACTCGCCGGAGGCGGCGTTGTAGCCCTGGCCCTTCTCCAGCTCGGCGACCTTGGAGACGATGACGTAGCCCTCCAGGCCGGCGTTCTCGGCGATCCAGCGCAGCGGCTCGACGGCGGCGCGGCGGACGACGGCGACACCGGTGGCCTCGTCGCCCTCCTTGCCGAGGTTGCCCTCCAGCACCTTCACGGCGTGGACGAGCGCGGAGCCACCACCGGAGACGATGCCCTCCTCGACCGCGGCGCGGGTCGCGGAGATGGCGTCCTCCAGACGGTGCTTCTTCTCCTTCAGCTCCACCTCGGTGGCGGCGCCGACACGGATCACGCAGACACCGCCGGCCAGCTTGGCCAGGCGCTCCTGGAGCTTCTCGCGGTCCCAGTCCGAGTCGGTGGTCTCGATCTCGGCCTTGATCTGGGCGACGCGGGCCGCGACGTCCTCGGAGCTGCCGCCACCGTCGACGATGGTGGTGTCGTCCTTGGTGATGGTGACGCGGCGGGCGGTGCCCAGCACGTCCAGACCGGCCTGGTCGAGCTTGAGGCCGACCTCCTCGGCGATGACGGTGGCACCGGTGAGGATGGCCATGTCCTGGAGCATCGCCTTGCGGCGGTCGCCGAAGCCGGGGGCCTTGACGGCCACGGCGTTGAACGTGCCGCGGATCTTGTTCACGACGAGGGTGGACAGGGCCTCGCCCTCGACGTCCTCGGCGATGATCAGCAGCGGCTTGGAGCCACCCGCCTGGATGACCTTCTCCAGCAGCGGCAGCAGGTCCTGGATCGCGGAGATCTTGCCCTGGTTGATGAGGATGTACGGGTCCTCCAGGACGGCCTCCATCCGCTCCTGGTCGGTGACCATGTACGGGGAGAGGTAGCCCTTGTCGAAGGCCATGCCCTCGGTGAAGTCCAGCTCCAGACCGAAGGTGTTGGACTCCTCGACGGTGATGACGCCGTCCTTGCCGACCTTGTCCATGGCCTCGCCGACCAGCTCGCCGACCTGCGTGTCCTGCGCGGAGAGCGCGGCGACGGCGGCGATGTCGGACTTGTCCTCGATCGGACGGGCGGTCGCGAGAAGCTCCTCGGAGACGGCCTTGACCGCGGCGTCGATGCCCTTCTTCACGGAGGCCGGGGAGGCGCCCGCGGCGACGTTGCGCAGACCCTCGCGGACCAGCGCCTGGGCCAGCACGGTGGCGGTGGTGGTGCCGTCACCCGCGATGTCGTTGGTCTTGGTCGCCACCTCCTTCACGAGCTGGGCGCCCAGGTTCTCGTACGGGTCCTCGATCTCCACCTCGCGGGCGATCGTCACACCGTCGTTGGTGATGGTGGGGGCACCGAACTTCTTGTCGATGACGACATTGCGGCCCTTGGGGCCGATGGTCACCTTGACGGTGTCGGCGAGCTTGTTGACGCCGCGCTCAAGGGCGCGACGGGCGTCCTCGTCGAACTTCAGGATCTTCGCCATGGGAGCGTCTCAGTCCTCTTCGTGATACGAACCGCTAGACAAACATCGCGCCCCCGGCGCCCGGATGGTGTCATTCGGCGGGGCCAGGGGCGCGATGTACGAAAAACTGGGGTGAATTACTTCTCGATGATCGCGAGCACGTCGCGGGCCGAGAGGACGAGGTACTCCTCGCCGCTGTACTTCACCTCGGTGCCGCCGTACTTGCTGTAGAGCACGACGTCGCCGACCTGGACGTCGAGCGGCAGGCGCTCGCCGTTCTCGAAACGGCCCGGGCCCACGGCGAGGACGACGCCCTCCTGGGGCTTCTCCTTCGCGGTGTCCGGGATGACCAGGCCGGAGGCCGTGGTCTGCTCGGCGTCGAGCGGCTGGACCACGATGCGGTCCTCGAGCGGCTTGATGGCAACCTTGGAGCTGGTGGTCGTCACGATCCGACCTCCCCCTTCGGAGATCTCACGGGGTTAACTGTCTGAGGTGGCGACCAGGTCGATCCGTCGTCGCGGGTGCCGGACCTGCCCGTCGCTGTGTTGGCACTCTCCTGTGGGGAGTGCCAGAGCGAGACTATGACCGCGCTTAGCACTCGGTCAAGCGGAGTGCCAGATACGACCCCCTGGCGTCACCCCGGACGGACGCGCCCGGCCCCTCCGGCCGCCGCCGGCCCGCCCCCCGCCGGGCCCTCCCGGGCGCCCTCAGACGTAGTCCTCCAGCCGGGCCACCGCGTATCCCTTCTCCGTGACGGTCCGCATGACCTGGCGGATCATGTCGGGCATGGTGCCGTCCCACTCGTCCGTCCCCCGGAAGTGGGTGAGGATGATGTCCCCGGGGTGCAGATCCCGGTCCCACTCCCGCCACTCCATGCGGTCGGGGAACGCCTCCGCCGCCCAGAGCGGCACGGCCTTGATCCCGCACGCCTTGGCCGCGCGCAGGGTGTCCTGGTTGTAGTTCCCGTACGGCGGGCGGAAGAGCGGCGGGCGCTGCCCGTACCGCCGGGCGAGCCGGTCCTGCTGGCCGCAGATCTCCCGTTTCTGCGCGGCGTAGTCGAGACCGGGCATATAGCGGTGGTTCAGGGTGTGGTTGTGCAGGGCGGTGCCCCGGTCGCGCATCTCCTGGAAGTACGGATAGTCGTCGCTGATCAGGTAGTCGCTGAGGAACGAGCTGTACGGGATCTGGAGCTCGGACATCATCCGCAGCAGCTCCGGGTCCTTCTCCCGGCCGTCGTCGATGGTGAGGAAGACGACCCGTTCGGTCACCGGGACGGTGGTGAAGACCGGCGGCAGCGTGTCGTGGCCCGCCACCTCGAAGCCCGCCCGGGTGGTCAGCTCCGGCTTGGCGGCGGGCGGCGGGGGTGCGACGAGCGGGACCCGGTCCAGCCCCCATTTCGCCGCCGCCGCGGCCCGCAGCGCCTGGGTCCGGCGGGCCCGCTCGGCCCTGTCGACCGGCGACCCGGGCGGCCCCGCCTGCCGCCGCGCCGCCTGCGGGCCGGGGGCGCCGCCGCCCGCGCCGTCCCCGGCCGTGCACGCGGACGTGGCGAGGGCGGCGAGCAGCGCGGCGGCAGCGGCGGCGGTCCTGCGCCGTTTCACCCGTCTGAGCTTTGCGGTATTTTTTTCCTTTTGTCTGTTCAGCTTCATGGCGCTCGATCCTGGCAGGACACCGGCGCCCGGCCGCTCCGACACCGCCACCGGAAGCGGACCGTCCCCCGGCTGGCCCACAATGGCCGGGTGAACGACCTCTCCCCGCTCCTCACCGACGAGGGCCAGGCCCTGCTGGGCACCCTGCGCGACCACGACCCCGCGCGGGAACTGGCGATCGCCACCCGGCTGCGCCGCACCCACCCGGCCGAGCTGGTGTCCGCGGCGATCGGGCAGGCCCGGCTGCGACAGCGCGCGGTGGCGAAATTCGGCGCCGAGGACGCGCACCGCATGTACTTCACCCCCCACGGCGTCGAACAGGCGACACGGAAGGCCGTCGCCGAATACCGCGCCGGACGCTTCGCCGCACTCGGGGTACGCTCCGTCGCCGACCTGTGCAGCGGCATCGGCGGAGACGCGATCGCGCTCGCCCGCGCGGGCATCCGGGTCCTGGCCGTGGACCGCGACCCGCTGACCGCGTCCGTGGCCCGCGCCAACGCCCGCGCCCTCGGGCTCACGGAACTGATCGAGGTACGCGAAGCCGACGTCACCGAGGTCGACACCACGGCATACGACGCCGTCTTCGTCGACCCGGCCCGCCGCGGCGGCCGGGGCCGCATCTTCGACCCCGAGTCCTACTCCCCTCCCCTGTCCTGGGCCATCGCCTCCGCCCGCACCCGCCCCCACGCCGCACTGAAAATCGCCCCCGGAGTGCCGCACGAACTCGTCCCCGACGACTTCGCCGCGGAATGGATCTCGTACGAGGGAGACGTCAAGGAAGCCGTGCTGTGGTCGGGCACCGAACCCGGCACCGTACGGGCCACGCTGCTCCCCGGCGGACACTCACTCACCGGACGGCGACTGCCCGACCCGCCGGTACGGCCCGTCGGCCGCTACCTGTACGAACCGGACGGCGCGGCGATCCGGGCCCACCTCGTCGCCGAGATCGCCGAAGAGCTGAACGGCGGGCTCATCGACGCGACCATCGCCTACATCACCTCCGACGAGGCACACCCCGGGCCGCCGTTCACCACCGCGTACGAGATCACGGATGTACTCCCGTTCCATCTGAAGAACCTCAAAGCACTGGTACGCGAACGGGAGATCGGCACCCTGACCGTGAAAAAACGCGGCTCCGCGGTGGAACCGGAAGAAGTCCGCCGCCGCGTCAAGCCCAAGGGGCCGAACATGGCGACGGTCTTCCTCACCAGGGTCGACGGCGCCCCAAGCATGCTCATCGGACAGCCCCTTTCTTTGTGGCTCGGTTCGCCTCCGGGGCGCTGAAGCGTGCGCCGACGGTCGACCGTGCTCGGCCGCTCGTTCCTCACGGCCTGCGCGCGCTCTCCACTTTCGGCACCCGCGGCACCCCTTCGGCTCACTCGCCCCGAGGACAAGGCAGACGTCCAGCCCAAAAACACAGGGGCGAGGCAAACGCCCGGCCCAAGAGCCCACGAGGCGGGGGCCTGCTCTCTGCTCCCGGCACCCGCGGCACCCCTTCGGCTCACCCGCCGCAGGACGGAGGCGGACGCCCGGCCCAAGAGCCAGGGGCGCGCGCTCCGCTCCCGGCAGCCACGCGTCCCCACGGCCCACTCACCCGCAGGGCCAAGGCAAACAGCCGGCCCAGGGACGGGGCAGGGGCAGAGGGTGAGGGCGCACGCGCCCCGGGGAACCGTCCCGGGGCGGGGCGGTGGTCCGCTCACGCACGGGGCGGGAGCAGCCGTTCAGCGCGGGTCAGCAGCAGGGAGCGTTCGGCGGCGTTGCGGGTGAGGGTGGCGGCGCGGTGGAGTTCGGCGCGGGCCTCCGTGGTGCGGCCGAGGCGGGCGAGGAGGTCGGCGCGGACGCTGGGCAGCAGATGGTAGTCGCGCAGCGCGGGCGCCTCGGCGAGGGCGTCGACGAGGGCCAGGGCCGCCCCGGGCCCCTCGGACATGGAGACGGCGACCGCGCGGTTGAGTTCGACCACCGGGGAGGGGGCGACCCGGGCGAGCTGCCCGTACAGCGCCGCGATGGTGGCCCAGTCGGTGTCCTCGTACCGCGGCGCCCGCGCGTGGCACGCCGCGATGGCCGCCTGGAGCAGATAGGGGCCGGGCGCCTCGGCCCGTTCCCTGCCGCGTTCGAGCGCGAGGAAGCCCCGGCGGATGAGGAGCCGGTCCCAGCGGGCGCGGTTCTGGTCGGCGAGCAGCACCGGCTGCCCGTCCGGGCCGGTGCGCGCGGCGGTGCGGGACGCCTGGAGCTCCAGCAGCGCGGCCAGCCCGTGCGCCTCCGGCTCCTGCGGGACGAGCCCCGTGAGCACCCGGGCCAGACGGGTCGCGTCCTCGCAGAGCGCGGGGCGCAGCCAGTCGTCGCCCGCCGTGGCGGAGTAGCCCTCGTTGAAGATCAGGTAGATGACCTCCAGGACGGAGCCGAGCCGGGCGGCGCGCTCCTGGCCGTAGGGCACCTCGAAGGGGACGCCCGCGCCCGCGAGGGTGCGTTTGGCGCGCACGATCCGCTGGGCGACGGTCGGCTCGCGGGTGAGGAAGGCGCGGGCGATCTCCTCGGTGGTCAGCCCGCCGACGAGCCGGAGGGTGAGCGCGATCCGGGCGTCGGTGGAGAGCACCGGGTGGCAGGCGGTGAAGACGAGCCGCAGCACATCGTCGTCGATCCCGGCCGGGTCGGCGGGCTCCGGCGGGGGGATGTCCTCCAGCGCCCGTCCCACCTCGGCCAGCTTGCGCGCGTAGGTCTCCTTGCGCCGGACGAGATCGATGGCGCGGTGTTTCGCGGTGGCCATGAGCCAGGCGCCCGGGTTGTCCGGGACGCCTGACTCGGGCCAGCGTTCCAACGCGGCGACCAGGGCGTCCTGCGCGATCTCCTCGGCTATGCCGACATCGCGGACGATCCGGGTGACACCGGCGATGATCCGCGCCGACTCGATCCGGTAGACCGCTTCCACCGCGTTCGCTGCTGTCACCGGGCCATCAGAACACCCGCGCGAACGGGGGGCAAACAGCCGGACGGGGAGGTCAGCCCCCGACGATCTCCCGGACCTCGGAGGTGATCGTCCAGTACTCCTCGTGGACCTGGAGGAAGCGCTTGGTCCACTCGATGGCCTCGGCCTTGTCCTTGGCCTGGAGGATCGCGTACCCGCCGATGACCTCCTTGGACTCGGTGAACGGCCCGTCCGTGGAGCTGATCCGTCCGCCGGACCAGGTGACCCGGGTGCCCTCGGAGCTGGGTGCGAGCCCGGCGGTCTCCAGCATGACCCCGGCCTTGGTGATCTCTTGCAGAAGCTCCCCCATCCGCTGCTGCAAGCCCTCGCTGATGCCCTCGGCGGGGACGTTCTGCTCGTCGATGCGGATCAACGTCATGAAGCGCGGCATGGTGACTCCTCGGGTGGGGTGAGCCAGGGCCTTTCCCCGTCTCTCACCCCTGCGTCGAACGGGAGACCTGCGGATCGACATCTCCGCCGGAATCTTTCTGATTTTTTTCGCCGGGGTCCTCCGACGCGCCCCGGGACCTCCCCGGAAGCAGGACAAAAGCGAGCAGAGTCCCCAGCGCCAGCAGGGCCGCGCTCACCGCGTAGGCCGTCCGGTGCCCCGCCGCGAGGGCCGCCGGGTCCGTGCCGGAGCCGGTGGCGGAGGCGGCGAGGGTGACGAGGACGGCGAGCCCGAGGGAGCCGCCGAGCTGACGGGAGCTGCTGAGCAGCCCGGAGGCCATGCCCGCCTCGTCGGGCGCCACCCCGGTCACCGCCGCCGTGGCGAGCGGGACGAAGCTCATCCCGATGCCGACGCTGGCCAGCAGCGAGGGCGCCACGATGGAGTACAGGAAGGTCCCGTCGGGGGTGGCGGTGTACGCGAAGAGCGCGAGACCGGCCGTGCCGAGCAGCCCGCCCAGGGCCAGCAGATCGCGGGTGCCGGTCCGGGCGATCACCTTGGTCGCGATCACCGACCCGGTCACCACGCCCGCGCTGAACGGCAGGAAGGCCGCGCCCGTGGTCGCCGCGTCCCAGCCGAGCACCTGCTGCATATAGAGCGAGCAGAAGTAGAACGAGGCGAACTGGCCGGAGCAGAGCAGCAGTGTGAAGAGGTTCGCCCCGAGGACCGGGCGGACGCCGAACAGCCCGAGCCGCAGCAGCGGCAGCGGGGTGCGCCGCTCCACGGCGACGAACGCCGCGAGCAGGGCGAGGGCCGCGCCGAGCGGCAGCAGGGTCGCGGGGGAGCCCCAGGGCGTGCTCTCGGTGCGGACGACCGCGAGCACCAGCAGCGTCATCCCGGCGGTGACGAGCAGCGCGCCCGCGAGATCCAGCCGCGGGGCCGCCCCGGCACGGCGGCCGGGCAGCCGGGCGCGGCCGGTGGCGAACAGGGCGAGGAGCACGATGGGGACGTTCACCAGCATCACCGCGCGCCAGCCCGCCGCGTCGGTGAGCAGCCCCCCGGCGAGCACCCCGACGGCGCCGCCGAGCGCGCCCGCGACACCCCACAGGCCGAGCGCCCGCGAGCGGGCGGGCCCCTCGGGGAAGCTCAGGGTGACCAGCGCGAGGGCGACGGGCGAGACCGCCGCCGCGCCGACCCCCTGGGCGGCCCGGGCGGCGATCAGCGCGCCCGGGTCGGAGACCAGCCCGCCGACGAGGCTCGCCGCCCCGAAGAAAGCCAGGCCCGCGGGGAGTATCCGCCGTCCGCCGACGAGGTCGGCCAGGCGCCCGCCGAGCATCAGCAGCCCGCCGAAGGCCAGGGCGTACGCGCCCACGACCCATTGCAGCCCGCCGGGGCTGAAGCCGAGGTCGTCGCGCATGTCGGGCAGCGCCACGTTCACCACGGACACGTCCAGCGCCACCATGAACTGCACCAGGAGCACCGCCGTCAGCAGCCAGCCCGTGTCCCGATTCCGACCCTCCATCGGTGCCCTCCCCGCCTCGTGTCCCTCCGGCCCCCGCAAAAGAGATTACTATACGCGTATAGAAATACGAGTGGGCGTGCCGTGGGAGCCGCACGGTCACTCGATGGAGGGAAAATGCGCAGGTGGTTGACGGAGAGAAGAAGAAGCGCGCCCCCGGCCGTCCGCGCCGCCTCGGCCCGGAGACGATCGTCGCCGCCGCCCGGCGGATCATCGACGAGGAGGGGGTGGAGGCGGTCTCCATGCGGCGGGTGGCCCGGGAGGTCGGCAGCACGCCGATGGCGCTCTACCACCATGTCCGGGACAAGGACGAGCTGCTGCTCCTGACGCTCGCGGGCACGTCGACGGCGGTCCCGAGGCCCGCGCTCCCCGCCGACCCGCGCGAGCGGATGATCGCGGTCGCGGTCCATATGCACGGGCTGCTGAAGCGGATGCCCTGGGTGCTGAAGGTGCTGGCGCTCGGCGACCTCACGGACCCGAAGGCGCTGTGGATGGCCGAGGAGATCGTCCAGAGCGCGCTGGACAGCGGGCTCGACGAGGCGCGGGCGGTGCGCGCGTACCGCACCGTCTGGCACTTCGTCTACGGCGATCTGGTCCTCACCGCGGCCCGCGAGCGCCGGGCGGCGGACCCCGACCGGCGGCCCTCGTTCCCTTCGGCGCTCACCGGGGAGGACGCGCGGGAGCTGCCGCGGCTGACGGAGCTGGCCGGCCGCTGGGAGGAGCTGCAACGGTACGACGTGCGGGAACAGCTCACAGCGATCGTCGACGGGCTCCTGGGCCCCGCGCGGGCCGCGCGCGGCTGAGGGTCAGCCGACGCTCTCGAAGCGCCAGCGGTGGACCGGGCGGGTGGTCAGGCCCGGTGCCGGGTCGGGGAGTTCCGGGAGGGCGGCGTCCAGGGCGGGCGCGTGCCACCAGGTGATGACCAGGACGCGGTCCTCGCCCGCGCGGAAGGTCTCGCGGCGCAGCGGCTCCCCGTCCGTCGGCCGGGCGCGGGCCCACTCCAGGAGCTCCGCGCCCCGGCCCGCCGCCGCGCGGGCCTCCCACATCAGCGCGACCGTCAGGGCACCGGGCGCGGCGGCGTCCCCGGGGCCGCTCGTGGCGGTCATGAGTACAGGTTGTCCTTGCTGATCTCGTGCACATGGTCGTGGTCGTGCGCATGACCGTGGCCGTGGCCGTGGCCGTGGCCATGGTTGTCGCCGGGCACATGCGGGTCCGTCACCGGCAGCGAGGAGTCCGCCGACAGCTCCAGGTCCGACGGCGGCCGGTTGCGGGCCACCATCTCCGCGCCCAGCGCGGCCACCATCGCCCCGTTGTCGGTGCAGAGCTTCGGCCGGGGCACCCGCAGCCGGATGCCCGCCCGCTCGCAGCGCTCCGCGGCGAGCGCCCGCAGCCGGGAGTTGGCCGCGACACCGCCGCCGATCATCAGATGGTCGACGCCCTCGTCGAGACAGGCGCGCACCGCCTTGCGGGTGAGTACGTCGACGACGGCCTCCTGGAACGAGGCCGCCACGTCCCGCACCGGCACCGGCTCGCCCGCCGCCCGCTTCGCCTCGATCCAGCGGGCGACGGAGGTCTTGAGCCCGGAGAACGAAAAGTCGTACGCGGGGTCGCGGGAGCCCGTCAGACCGCGCGGGAACGCGATCGCCGCCGGGTCGCCCTCCCGGGCCAGCCGGTCGATGACCGGGCCGCCGGGGAAGCCGAGGTCGAGCACGCGCGCGATCTTGTCGAACGCCTCGCCCGCCGCGTCGTCGATGGTCGCGCCCAGCGGCCGGACATCGCTGGTGATGTCCGGGGCCAGCAGCAGCGAGGAGTGCCCGCCGGAGACCAGCAGGGCCATGGTGGGCTCGGGCAGCTTGCCGTGTTCGAGCTGGTCGACGCAGATGTGCGAGGCCAGGTGGTTCACCCCGTAGAGCGGCTTGCCGAGCGCGTACGCGTACGCCTTGGCCGCCGACACGCCGACCAGCAGCGCGCCCGCGAGCCCGGGGCCCGCGGTGACGGCGATGCCGTCCAGGTCGCGCGGGGAGACCCCGGCCTCCTTCAGCGCGCGTTCGATCGTCGGGACCATCGCCTCCAGATGCGCCCGGGAGGCGATCTCGGGGACCACCCCGCCGAAGCGGGCGTGGTCGTCCACGCTGGAGGCGACGGCGTCGGCGAGCAGGGTCGTACCGCGCACCACGCCGACGCCGGTCTCGTCGCAGGAGGTCTCGATACCGAGTACGAGCGGTTCGTCAGCCATCAGACAGCATTCCCTCAGTGTTTCCGTGCGTATGGGGCCGCAGGTGGAGCCGCATGACGAGTGCGTCGACATTGCCGGGCTGGTAGTAGCCCCGGCGGAAACCGACGGGTTCGAAACCGAAGCGCTCGTACAGCTTCTGGGCCCTGGTGTTGTCCACGCGCACTTCGAGGAAGACCTCGTCGCACTCGAAGGCTGTGGCGTGGCGCAGCAGATCGGCCAGGAGGCGGGAGCCCAGCCCCGTGCCCCACCGGCCGGGGGCGACGGCGATCGTCTGGACGTCCCCGAGGTCGCCCGCCGCCGCCAGACCCGCATAGCCGACGATCTTCCCGGCGGACTCGGCGACGACATAGCGGCGGGTGGCGCGGGGACCGCGGGCGTGGGCCAGCTCGGACCAGAACATCCCCGGCGACCAGGCGTCCTCCGGGAACAGCCCGTGTTCGAGTTCGAGTACGGGGGCGATGTCCCACCAGCGCATCTCGCGGAGCACGGGCTCAGGGCCCGCCGCGGCGGGAGCGGGAGCGGGGGTGGTGCTCACTGCGGAGTGACCACCTTGTAGTTCTTCGGCACCTGGGCGTCCGGCCGGCGCAGATAGAGCGGCTGCGGCGGCGGGAAGCCCGCCCCTGAGGGGTCGTCCGCGAGCTTCTCGGCGGCGAGCGAGGCCAGCGCGGCGGCGGAGACGTGCTCGGGGGCGCGGGCGTCGGGGAAGGTGTCGGGGTAGAGGAGCGCCCCGGCGCCGACGGCGGGGAGGCCCGCGACCCGCTCGGCGATGTCCGCGGGCCGGTCGACCGAGGGGCCGTCGACCCGTCGGCGCGCGGAGTCGTACCGCGCCCAGTAGACCTCCTTGCGGCGGGCGTCGGTGGCCACCACGAAGGGGCCTTCCAGGCCGCTCGCCCAGGCCAGGCCGTCGAGGGTGCACAGCCCGTACACCGGGACGCCGAGCGCGGAGCCGAAGGTGGCGGCGGTGACGAGGCCGACCCGCAGCCCCGTGTAGGGGCCGGGGCCGACGCCCGCGACCACGGCGGTGACGGCGTCGAGCGTCACCCCGGCCTCGGCGAGGACCCGGTCGACGGCGGGCAGCAGCAGTTCACCGTGGCGGCGCGCGTCCACCCGGCTGGACTCGGCGACGACGGCGGAACCGTCGTGCAGGGCGGCGGTGACGGCGGGCGTGGCGGTATCTACGGCGAGCAAGAGCACGCAAACAGCCTACGGCTCCCACGCCGGGGGCATTGCGCCCCGTCCCCACGGGCCCCTGCTGCTACCGTCGGCCGAAGACATAAACATTCAAAAGACCGCAGAAATTGCAGAAACCGCAGAAACCACGAAAGGCGGGCGCCGTGGCACCGAGCAGCGCGGGAATGGTGGCGGGGCTGACGGCGGCCGCTCTGACCGGTGTCTGCTTCCTGGGCTACCGGGCCGCCGCGGGCGCCCCCGCGGCCGAGAAGGCGCGCGCGGACGCGGCGGCCGAGGAGCGGCAGCGGCTGAAGCCGCGGGGGCCGCAGGGGCTCCCCGCCGAGTCGGGCTCCGGGACCCGGGTGGTGTACGACCTGTCGGAACGCAGGATCTGGCTGGTCAACGGGGACCGCAAGGTCGCCCGCAGCTTCGCCGTGATGCCGTCGACGGTGCATCCCCGGCCGGGTTCCTACTCCGTCACCTCACGGTCGGGGCAGGTCACCGGGTCGGACGGGGTGGCGATCGAGCATGTGGTGCGGTTCGCGCACCTGGGCGACGTGGTGATCGGCTTCAGTGCCGCCGTGAACGGCTCGATGGCGGAGCCGGACCCGGACCGCAAGACGGGCGGCGTGCGGATGATGCGGAGCGACGGGGACGTGATGTGGCGGTTCGCCACGGTCGGCTCGAAGGTGATCGTGGTCCCGTAGGCCGGGACCCCGTGAATCCGGCGCCCCCTTCCCGGACCGCCCGGCCCGGAAACGGAAATCGCCCGTACGAAGGACCCCGCGCGCACCGGACACGAGGGCTGCGCGGGAGTACGGCGGAGGGCGGGACACGGGAGTACGGCGGAGGGCGACGGGCGACGGCGCGGACCTCAGGCGGCCTCGGGCGCCTCGGGGCGGTCGCTCCCCCGCGCCGGGGCCGGGCGCGGCGGCGTCGACAGGGCACTGGCCGCCGCGCAGGACGCGAGCAGATCGCGCATGGACAGCGCGGCGGGGGCGGACGGCTGGCGCCCGGGGGCCCCTGGGGCCGGGCGGACGGCCCGTACCGGCGGGTGGTCCGCCGTCGTCCGCCGCCGCCCGGAGTGGGGCTGGAGTTCGCGCTCGGGTGCCGTCATGGGTCGCCTCCTGTGGTCACGGGGGCTGGGTTAGGTATACCTAACCAGGGCTCCGTACCATGTGACCACGGTCGGCACGGCCCACGCAACATTTTCCCGACGCCGTGTCGGAATATTCGTCCCGGAAGCCGCGCGGGCCGCCGGGTCCGGCGCGGCGCGGGCCCGGACCGGCGGGGCACAGGGCTCAGCCGGTGGGCAGGTCCACCCCGGACCAGCGGGAGCCGTAGCCCGTCAGGGTGACCCTGCGCCGGTCATCGGCGTCGTCGGCACCCCCGTCGGCGGTGTCCGCCGCGTCCCCGGGGACCGTGCCGTTGCCGACCACCCGGTGGATCACCACATGCAGCCGGTCGTCCGACAGTTCCTCGACCTTGCCGTCGCCCCACTCCACGACCACCACCGAGTCCGGCAGCGAGACATCGAGGTCCAGGTCCTCCATCTCGTCCAGACCGCCGCCGAGGCGGTAGGCGTCCACATGGACCAGGGCGGGGCCGCCGCTCAGGGACGGGTGCACACGGGCGATGACGAAGGTGGGCGAGGTGACCGCGCCCCGCACGCCGAGGCCCTCTCCGAGCCCCCGGGTGAGCGTGGTCTTGCCCGCGCCCAGCTCCCCGGTGAGCATCACCAGATCACCGGGGCGCAGCAGTGCGGCGAGCCGCCGTCCCAGGTCCCGCATCTCTTCGGCGGAGTCGACGGCGAGGTGGGCGGCGGAGTACTCAGCCGCCGGGCTGTGCGGTGCTTCCATACGGCCCAACGGTAGCCGCTGCCGGTACCGCCCCCGCCCGGACGAGGAGATCCGCCAGCCGGTCGGTGACGGCGTCGGGGTGCTCCAGCATCACCAGATGCCCGCCGTCGGGCACGATCACCAGTTCGGCGTCGGGCAGCAGATCCGCGATCGTCTCGCTGTGGCCGCTGGGGGTGACCAGGTCCCGGTCCCCGGCGAGCACCAGGGCCGGAATACCGGCGAAGACGGGGAGCGCGGCGGCCTTGTCGTGCTCGTCGAAGGCGGGGTAGAACTCCGCGACCACGTCGATGGGGGTGGACTCGATCATCCGCTCGGCGAAGCGGACCACGGCGGGGTCCACGTCGCGGGAGGAGAACGAGTACCGCTTGATCAGGCCCGCGAACAGGTCGGCGGTGGCCCGGCGGCCCCGTTCCACCAGTTCGGCGCGGGAGCCGAGGGCGCGCAGCACCCCGGGGAGCACCCGGCGCACGGCGTTGACCCCGGCGACCGGGAGCCCGTAGTCGACCTCGCCGAGCCGTCCGCTCGACGTCCCGACGAAGGCGACCCCGACGACCCGTTCCCGTACCAGCTCGGGGAAGTGCCCGGCGAGGGCCATCATCGTCATGCCGCCCATGGAGTGGCCCACCAGTACCAGGGGTCCCTCGGGGGCCGCCGCGTCGATGACGGCCTTCAGGTCGCGCCCGAGGCGGTCGATGGAGACGGGGACCGCGTCCGGGCCGGTCTGCTCGGCGCCCCGGTCCGAGCGGCCGTGGCTGCGCTGGTCCCAGTACACAGTCCGGACCAGTCCGCGCAGGGCGGCGCGCTGGAAGTGCCAGCAGTCCTGGTTCAGGCAGTAGCCGTGGCTGAACACGACGGTGACGGGGGCGGGGGCGCGACGGCCGAAGATCCGGCGCCGGCGCGGGGCGGCGACCTGCGGATCGACCGCGTCGACCTCGTAGTACAGCGCGGTGCCGTCGTCGGCGTACGCGGTGCCGGGGGTGCCGCGCAGGGCCCCGTACGGCCCGGTGGTGTCCAGGGCGAGGCGGGCCTTGCGGCGGGTGCTGCGGCTGACGGTGAGGCGGTCGACGGCGACGGCCGCGGCGGCGCCCGCGGCGAGCAGGCCGAGCGCGGCTCCGGCCATGCCCGCGCGGCGCCAGTTCCCGGCCGCGGCGGCGTCCACCGCGGCCGCGACGGACTCCCCCGTACTGGTCTCGCTCACCGTGCTGACCGCCTCCCTCGTCGCCGTGCGCCGTGTCGTCCTACGCCCTGTCGTCGTGCGTCGTGCCGTCGTGCCGTCGTGCGATCAGGGCCGGGCCGTGGGGACGGCCCCCGGCAGTGGCTCCCGCTCCGGCTCCTCGTGCAGCAGCACGCGCGGCACCCGGGTGCCGATCCGGGTGACGATCTCGTACGCGATGGTGCCCGCGGCCCGCGCCCAGTCCTCGGCGCTGGGCTCGCCCCGGGTGCCGGGGCCGAAGAGGACGGCCTCGCTGCCCTCGGGGATCTCCTGTCCGCCGAGGTCCACGACGAACTGGTCCATCGCGATCCGGCCCGCCGCCGTGCGCACCCGGCCGCCGACGAGGACCGGGCCCCGGCCGGAGGCATGGCGCGGGACGCCGTCCGCGTAGCCGACCGGGATCAGTCCGAGGGTGGTGGCCCCGGGGGTGGTGTAGTGGTGGCCGTAGCTGACGCCGTGCCCCTCGGGCACCCGCTTGACCAGGGCGACCGAGGCGGCGAGCGTCATGACGGGGCGCAGCCCCAGCTCCTGGTGGGTGCCGATCTCGGGGCTGGGCGACACCCCGTACATGGCGATACCGGGGCGGACGAGGTCGAAGTGGGCCTCGGGCAGGGTGAGGGTCGCCGGGGAGTTGGCGATGTGCCGGACCTCGGGGTCGGCGCCCTCCTTCTCCGCGTGCGCGACCATCTCGCGGAACGCGGTGAGCTGGTGCGCGATGGAGGGGTGGCCCGGCTCGTCGGCGCAGGCGAAGTGGGACCAGAGCCCGGTGATCCGGACGGCGCCCTCGGCCTCGGCGGCGCGGGCGGCGGCGACCAGCGCGGCCCAGTCGGCGGGCTGGCAGCCGTTGCGGCCGAGACCGGTGTCGGCCTTGAGCTGGATGCGGGCGGTCCGCCCGGTGGCGCGGGCGGCGGCGACGACCTCGTCGAGCGCCCAGAGGCCGCTGACGGACATGTCGAGCCCGGCCTCGATCCCCTCCCGCCAGGGGCCGCCCGGGGTCCACAGCCAGCACATGATCCGCCCGGGGACGCCCGCGGCGCGCAGCGCCAGCGCCTCGTCCGGGGTGGCGGTCCCGATCCACTCGGCCCCCGCCGCGATCGCGGCCCGCGCGCAGGGCACCGCGCCGTGCCCGTAGCCGTCGGCCTTCACCACCGCCATGAGCCCGGCCCGGGGCGCCCTGGCACGCAGGGCGCGCACGTTGGCGCGCAGGGCGGCGAGGTCGATCTCGGCACGGGCTCGGGTGTGCGGCGTTGTCTGGGTCATCCGCCACAGTCTCTCAGGCCGCCCAGGACCACCCGGTCCGCGACTCCCCCTTGACCCCACCGCCCGCTGTGCCCTTCCTCACGCCCCACCGGCCGAACCACCCGGACCCCACCGCCAGCGCCGGACGCCCCGGGCACCGGGGGCCACAGCACCGCTGCCCACGGCGGACCACCGCCCATGGGGACGGCCCCGGGCCCGGTCCCCGACCGCCCGGTACGGGACCGGCCCACCCGGGTCGGCGGCGCGACCACCCGGCCGCCGGAGACAGCCCCCGCCAGCCACCGGAAGGCACGTCACAGCCCCGGCCCACCGGACTCCGTCGGGCGCGGAGACGCCGTCGACGGCGGGACCCCGTCGGCCGCCCGGCGGGCACATGGCCAAAGAGGAGGCCGGGGTCAGTCCGGGGTGCGGATGTCGCGCCAGGCCGCCCCGAGGGCGTCGGCGACCTCGTAGGAGGTGATGGGGGTGGACACGGCGGCGG
Source organism: Streptomyces clavuligerus (assembly GCF_005519465.1). Classification (NCBI taxonomy): domain Bacteria; kingdom Bacillati; phylum Actinomycetota; class Actinomycetes; order Kitasatosporales; family Streptomycetaceae; genus Streptomyces; species Streptomyces clavuligerus. The sequence goes on from NZ_CP027858.1 coordinate 2,484,524, forward strand.
CGCGGCGGGCGGCGAGGCCGTGGAGGTAGGCGGCGCAGGAGGCGGCGTCGAGCGGGGGCAGACCGGCGGCGAGGAGGGAGCCGGCGAGGCCGGAGAGGACATCGCCGCTGCCCGCCGTCGCCAGCCAGGGCGTTCCCATGGGGTCCGCCCGCACCGGGAGCCGGGGGTCGGGGGCCGCGATCAGGGTGGTCGAGCCCTTGAGCAGGACCGTCGCCCCGTAGCGCGCGGACAGTTCGCGCACCGCGTCCAGCCGGCCCGCCTCCACCTCGGCACGGTCGCGGCCGAGCAGCGCCGCCGCCTCCCCGGCGTGCGGGGTGAGCAGGGTCGGCGCGGTCCTGGCGCGGACCGCGTCGGGGTCCAGGAGCCGCAGCCCGTCGGCGTCGACCAGCACCGGCACATCGGAGGCGAGGACCTGGCCCACCGTGTCCTCGTCGTCGCCGAGGCCCGGCCCGACGACCCACGCCTGCACCCGGCCCGCCTTCACGGGCGGCCCGGCGTGCACCAGCGCCTCGGGGAAGCGGGCGACCACGGCGGCGCCCTCGGGGCCCACGTACCGCACCGCGCCCGCTCCGCCGCGCAGCGCGCCCGCGACCGTGAGGACCGCGGCGCCCGGGTAGCGCGCCGACCCGGCGGCGACGCCGACGACCCCGCGCCGGTACTTGTCGCTCTCCCCCGACGGCTCCGGCAGCAGCACCGCCACATCCGGGTGCTGGAGCGACTCCACGTCGGGGACGGACGGCAGATGGGGGCCGAGCCCGATGTCGACCAGCCGCACGGTCCCCGCGTGCTCGCGCGCCGGGTCGATCAGCAGCCCCGGCTTGTCGGTGCCGAAGGTGACCGTCGCGTCCGCCCGCAGGGCCTCCCCGCGGACCTCGCCGCTGTCCGCCTCGACGCCGCTGGGCAGATCGACCGCGACGACGACCGCGCCGGAGCCCCGGGCCGCCCGGGCCACGGGCACCGCCGCCGGGCGCAGCCCGCCCGTGCCGCCGATGCCGGTGATCCCGTCCAGCACCAGATCGGCCCCGCTGAGCACCGCGAAGGGGTCGTCGGCGACCCGCCCGCCCGCGGCCTGGAACGCGGCGAGCCCGGCGGCGTGCGCGCGGTCCGGCGCGAGCAGCACCGCGTGCACGGCCGCGCCCCGGCGGGCGAGCCGGGCACCCGCCCAGAGCGTGTCGCCGCCGTTGTCGCCGCTGCCGACGAGCAGGACGACCCGGGCCCCGTACACCCGGCCGAGCAGATCGGCGCAGGCGGCGGCGAGCCCGGCGGCGGCGCGCGCCATGAGCGCCCCGTCCGGGAGCCGTGCCATCAGCTCGGCCTCGGCGGCCCGGACCTTCTCCACACGGTGAGCGGTACGCATGGTCCCGAGTCTGCCTCAGCGGGCCCCGCCGCGCCCGGGTGCACAGCGGCGGAGCGCCCGGCTCCGGGCCGGGCACCGAACGGCGGAGCGCGGACGGCACAGCGGCGGACCGAGTCACCCAAATCACCCCCTTCGGAACGAACTTGCCCGTTCGGACAGCTCGCCGGACGGCGCGCGGGGAGGGTTGACGAACCCTCACGAGCAAACTTAGGTTTGCCTTACCTAAGTGGGACGCTGAGCGGCGCCCCACCCATCGAAAGGTGTCCTTTTCATGCGCTCTGCCGCCCGCACCGCCGCCCGAGCCGCCACCGCCGTGATCGGAGCCGGTGCCCTCGCCCTGGGCCTCGCCACCACCGCATCCGCCGCGACCGCGGGCCGCACCGTCACCGACGGCGGCACCACCTACACCCTCTCGGTGACCGCGCCCGGCACGGCCGCCGCGTCCGGGGCCAACATCACGGTGAGCGGCAGCGGCTTCAACCAGTCGCAGGGCATCTACGTGGGCCTGTGCGCCATCCCCGCGGGCGTCGACACCAACAACCCGGCCACCTGGAACAGCAAGCCGACCCCGTGCCTCGGCGGCCAGGACCAGAACGGCACCACCGGCGCCTCGCACTGGATCAACAACGACTGGTACTGGATGTCCCCGAACAACTCCTCCCCCTACACCGCCACAGCGGGCGGCCGGGGCTCCTTCTCCGTGACCATCCACGTCAAGGCCAAAATCTCCACCGCCGTGAGCTGCGGCCAGAACGGCGTCCGCTGCGCCGTCGTCACCCGCGCCGACCACTTCGACGCGAACGACCGCGCGTACGACGTCTATGTCCCGGTGACCTTCTCCTGACCCATGCGCACCCACACCACAGGACCCCTGAACACACCACGGGCCGTGGTGGCCACGCTGCTGCTCGCGGCGGGGCTCACCGCCGCGGGCCCGGCGCGGGCGGACACCCCCGGGGAGGCCACCGGGCCCACGGGGCAGAAACTGACGGTCTCCGCCACCGCGGACCTCGACCCGGCCGGACAGAAGGTCACCGCGACCGGCTCGGGCTACGACCCCGCCAAGGGCGTCTACCTCGCCGTCTGCGCCCTCCCCGAGAAGGCGGGCGAAGCACCCGGCCCCTGTCTCGGCGGCACCGACATGTCCGGCACCTCGGGTTCCTCGTACTGGATCTCCAACAACCCGCCGCCCTACGCCAAGGACCTCGTCAAACCGTTCACCGTGCAGGGCGGCAAAGGCGGCTTCACCTTCGAGCTGACCGTCAAGGCCAAGGACAGCGGCGCCGACTGCACCCAGCGGGCCTGCGCCGTGGTCACCCGGGCGGACCACACCCACGGGGCCGACCGCGAACAGGACGTCGTCGTCCCGATCGCCTTCCGCGGCGGTGAGGCCCCCGCCCCGGCGGTCCCCCCGGGCACCGTCCGCCACGACGAGGTCCGCCGCTTCCCCGCGGGCGGCGCGCTGGACATCGAGGTGGACCCGGCCGCGGGCCGCCTCTACGTCGGCACCGGCGGTGAGCGGCCCCTGCTGACCACGTACGACACCGCCACCGGCGAACGGATCGGCGCACCCGTCGAACTGCCCGCCGCCGCCGGGGCGCTGGCGCTGGACGCCGGCTCCCGGACCCTGCACCTCGCGCTGGGCGACCGGATCGCCACCTACGACACCCGGACCGGCCGGGTCACCGACCACCGCACCCCCGTATCGCCGTCGGCCGTCCAGCACCTGGGCGCCGACCCCGGGGCGGACCTGCTCTACGTCGGCACCAGGGACGGAACGGTGACGGTCTACGACACCACCTCCTGGACGGCGGTCGGCGCACCGGCCGGGCTGGGCCTCCCGGCGGGCGCGCTCGCCGTGGACACCCGGACCCGCCGGGCGTACACGGTGCACATCGGCCAGGCGACCGACCCCGCGACCGGGAAACCCGGCTTCGTCAACCTGCTCCACGGGGTCGACGGCACCACCGGGAAACGGGTGAGCACCGTCGAGCTGGGCCGGACCGCACTCGGCAGCAGGGGCCTGGCCGTCGACGCCGCGAACGGCACCGCGTATGTCGCCAACATGGCGGCGGGCACGGTCTTCACCGTCGACCTGGCGGCGGGGAAGGTCACCGGCTCGACCGAGGTCGGCGGCAACCCCAAGAGCCTGGCGGTCGACCCCACGACCGGCACCCTCTACGCGGGGCAGACCACGGCGGGCACCGTCGCCGTCGTGGACACCGCGCGCAGGAGGACCGTCCAGACGCTGGAGACCGGGGGCGGCCCGGAGGCGCTGACCGTCGACGAGCGGGCGCACACCCTGTACACGCTCTCCACCGGCACCGGTGAGGTCGTCCGGAGCGAACGCCGGATCTCCCCGGCGGTCACGGCCCAGCCGCGGCGGAACGTCTCCGTGACGGCCGGGAAACAGGCCGTGTTCACGGTCGCGGGCGAGGGAACGCCCGCGCCGCGGATCGGCTGGGAGGTCAGCTCCGACCTCGGGGACACCTGGCGTCCCGTCGTCGGCGCCGCCGGGGCGGAGCTGGAGTTCCGGGCCACCGCGGAACACGACGGCAACCGCTACCGGGCGGTGCTGTCCAACCCCGTCGGCTCGACGCGCACCGCCTCCGCCGAACTGTCCGTCCTCGCGCCGCCGGGCCCGGGGGGACCCGGCGGACCGGAAGACCCCGGCACACCGGCCGTACCGGGCAGACCGGGCGGTGACGGGGGCCCGGCCGGTCCGGACGGCCCTGACCGCCCCGGAGGGTCCGGCGACACCGGCGGAGCGTCCGGCGGGACACCGGGCACCGACGGCAGCCCCGGCACGGGCGGCCCGGTGGACAGCCCCGTGGGCGGCGGCGCCTCGGGCGGAGCGGGTGACGGCGGCCCCGTCACCCACGGCAACCTCGCCGCCACCGGGATGCCGCTGCTCCCCTTCGCCCTCGGGGCCGCCGTCCTCGTCGCCCTGGGCGCGGCGGCGCTGATCCCGCGCCGCAGAGTCCGCGGCTGACCGGGCCCGACCGCGCCCGGCCCCAGGACCCTCGGTCCCTCCCGATCATCGGCCGGGAGGGACCGAGCCTTTCCCCGGCACACCGGAAACGGAGCGACGGACCCCGGGAAAACGGTCCCCAACGGGAAACGGGGCCCCTCGGCGAGGCGTCGGGGCCCCTCGGGGAGGTGTCCGCGGCCGGCCCCGGGGCCGGGCTCCCTCCGGGTGGAGCCGATCAGCCGGGAAAGCGCCTCGTCGGCCGGGTGCTCGGCGGGCCGGCCCCTCACCCCTCCGCGATCACCACCGCGGACGCCACCCCCGCGTCATGGCTGAGCGAGATGTGCCAGGAGCGCACCCCCAGCCGCTCCGCGCACGCCGCGACCGTCCCCGTGACCCGCAGCCGCGGCCGTCCGCCCTCCTCGACATACACCTCCGCGTCCGTCCAGTGCAGCCCCGACGGGGCACCCAGCGCCTTCGCCAGTGCCTCCTTCGCCGCGAACCGCGCCGCCAGGGAGGCGTCACCGCGCCGCTCCCCGCTCGGCAACAGCAGCTCCCGACCGAGGAAGAGACGGTCCGCCAGCCCCGGCGTCCGCCTCAGGGACGCGGCGAACCGCTCGATCTCGGCCACATCGATCCCCACCCCAATGATCATGAATCACTCCACCGTCGCAATCATCCGCCGCGGCCTGTACACCGCGGTCGTCCGGCTCGGCCGTCCCGCGGCCGTGCTCCTCAGGGCGCCCCGGCGGCCGGTACCCCCGCCGCCCGGTACGGAAGCACCTCCACCACGGCACCGTCCGCGTCGGTGACGGACACCCCGTCCCGGCGCACCTCCACCACCCGGCCGTCGCCCGGCTCCACCACGGACCGGGCCACACCGGCGAGGGCCGCGGCGTCCGACGCGAGAAAGGACTCCCCGTCGCCCACCCCCACCAGCAGCGGCAGCCCCCGGACCGCGCCCACCAGGACGTCCGGGTCGTCCGCGCCGACGGCGGCCAGGGCGAAGACGCCGTCGAGACGCCCGTACACCTGCCGCATGGCCTCCGCCAGATCCCCGCAGGAGGAGAAGGACTCGGCCAGCAGATGCGCCACGACCTCGGTGTCCGTGGCGGAGACGAGCGCGTGCCCGCGCCGGGTCAACTCGGCACGGAGCGCGGCATGGTTCCCGATCACCCCGTTGTGGACGACGGCGACCCGGCCCGCGTTGTCCAGATGGGGATGCGCGTCGGCGTCTCCCCCGCTCTCCCCCGTGCCCCGGCGGATGTGCCCGACCCCGGTGGAGCCGCTGGGCAGCGGACGCCGGGTCAGCTCCCGTTCCAGCCGCTCCAGCGGGCCCGCCTTCTTCGCGGTGGCGAGACCCCCGTCGGAGACCACCGCGACGCCCGCCGCGTCGTACTCCCGGTCCGTCAGCCGCTCCAGGCCCTCCCACAGCACTTCGAGCGCCGACCGGCCGCCGGTGTACCCCACGATTGCGCACATGGCCGCAGCCTACGGCCGTGGGCCCCGCGTGACCGAGCACACCACCCCACCGCGCCGCACAGCCACGACAATATGGAGGTGATCTCCTCACCTCCGCCGTTCCCGTCCGCGAACGTCCCGCCGACCGCGTCCGCGGGCGGGCCCCGCCGGGGCGGCGAACCGGCGCCGACGCCGTTCGTCGACCTCACCCGCGCCCAGTGGAGCGCCCTGCGCGACCGGACCCCGCTGCCGCTGACGGCCGACGAGGTGGAGCGGCTGCGCGGACTCGGTGACGTCATCGACCTCGACGAGGTACGCGATGTCTATCTGCCGCTGTCCCGGCTGCTCAACCTCTATGTCCAGGCCACCGGGGAGCTGCGGGGCGCCCTCAACACCTTCCTGGGCGACGCGGGCCGCGGCCAGGGCGAGCAGCGCGGCACCCCCTTCGTCATAGGGGTGGCGGGCTCCGTCGCGGTCGGCAAGTCCACCGTGGCCCGGCTGCTCCAGGCGCTGCTGGCGCGCTGGCCCGAGCACCCCCGGGTGGAGCGGGTCACCACGGACGGCTTCCTCTATCCGATGAAGGAGCTGCGGGCCCGTGGGCTGATGTCCCGCAAGGGGTTCCCCGAGTCCTACGACCGCAGGGCTCTCACCCGTTTCGTCGCGGACGTCAAATCCGGCAAGGAGGAGGTCACCGCGCCGGTCTACTCCCATCTGATCTATGACATCGTCCCCGGTGAACGGCTGGTGGTCCGCCGCCCCGACATCCTCATCGTGGAGGGGCTGAACGTCCTCCAGCCCGCGCAGCCGGGCCAGGACGGCCGCACCCGGGTGGGGCTCGCGGACTACTTCGACTTCTCGGTCTACGTCGACGCCCGGCCCGAGGACATCGAGAGCTGGTACCTCCACCGCTTCCGCAGGCTGCGGGAGACCGCCTTCCAGGACCCGTCCTCGTACTTCCGGAAGTACACCCAGGTCTCCGAGGAGGAGTCCATGGAGTACGCCCGGACCATGTGGCGGACCGTCAACCAGCCCAATCTGCTGGAGAACGTGGCCCCCACCCGGGGCCGCGCCACGCTGATCCTGCGCAAGGGCGCCGACCACAAGGTCCGGCGGCTGTCGCTGCGCAAGCTCTGACGGGGCGTATCCAGCCGGCGTGTCCAGCAAAAACGGGCCCCGCGACCGCAAGGGTCACGGGGCCCGTCGCCGTCCCGGCCGGGGGACGGATCAGCCCAGGGCCGACTTCACCACGTCCGCGAGACGCTCCGCGACCGAGCGGGCCTGCTCGCTGTCGGCGGCCTCGACCATGACCCGGACCAGCGGTTCGGTGCCGGACGGACGCAGCAGCACCCGGCCGCTCGTGCCCAGCTCGCGCTCGGCGTCGGCGACGGCCGCCGCCAGCTCGCCGGAGGTGTGCACCCGGGACCTGTCCACGTCCGGGACGTTGATCAGGACCTGCGGCAGCCGCTCCATCACGGCGGCCAGCTCGGCCAGCGAACGGCCGGTGGCGGCCACCCGGGCGGCCAGCAGCAGCCCGGTGAGGGTGCCGTCCCCGGTGGTGGCGTGGTCCAGGACGATGACATGCCCGGACTGCTCGCCACCCAGCGCGTAGCCGTGCTCCTTCATCGACTCCAGGACATAGCGGTCGCCGACCGCCGTCTGCACCACCTGGACGCCCTCGCGCTCCATCGCCAGCTTGAAGCCCAGGTTCGACATCACGGTGCCGACGACCGTGTTGCCGCGCAGGGCGCCCGCGTCGCGCAGCGCCAGCGCCAGCACGGCCATGATCTGGTCGCCGTCGACCTCCTCGCCCGCGCCGTCCACGGCGAGGCAGCGGTCCGCGTCGCCGTCGTGGGCGATGCCGAAGTCGGCCCCGTGCGCCACGACCGCGGCCTTGAGCAGACCGAGGTGGGTCGAGCCGCAGCCGTCGTTGATGTTGAGCCCGTCCGGTTCGGCACCGATGGTGACGACCTCGGCCCCGGCCCGCGCGAACGCCTCGGGGGAGACCCGGGCGGCGGCGCCGTGCGCCTCGTCCAGGACGATCCTCAGTCCGTCGAGCCGGTTCGGCAGCACGGCGACGAGGTGCGCGATGTACTTGTCGAAGCCCTCGTCGTAGTCGCGGACCCGGCCGACACCGACGCCGGTGGGACGGTTCCACGGCTCACCGGAGCGGTGCTGCTCGTAGACCGACTCGATCCGGTTCTCCAGCTCGTCGGCGAGCTTGTGCCCGCCGCGCGCCAGGAACTTGATCCCGTTGTCCGGCATCGCGTTGTGGCTGGCGGAGAGCATCACCCCGAGGTCGGCGCCGAGCGCACCGGTGAGATACGCCACCGCGGGGGTGGGCAGCACACCGACACGCAGGACGTCCACGCCCGCGCTCGCCAGACCGGCCACGACGGCGGCCTCCAGGAACTCCCCCGACGCCCGTGGGTCACGTCCGACCACGGCGGTCGGCCGGTGCCCCTCAAAGGTTCCCGCCTCGGCGAGCACATGCGCGGCGGCGACCGAGAGCCCGAGGGCCAGCTCCGCCGTCAGATCCGCGTTGGCGACACCGCGCACACCGTCCGTGCCGAAGAGTCGTCCCACAGCTGTCCTCCGAAAACTCCGTGATGCTCCAGAAAGGTAAGCCTATGAACGCTTCCTGCCCGTTCTCCGCCCGAGGGGGGCCGAAAGGACGCGCTCCGGCCGTAACGTGTCGCCCGGTCGGGGAAAGACGACGCCCCGGCAGCACGGAGTGCCGCCGGGGCGTACGTACAGAGCAGACCGAGCGAGCGATTAGCGCTTGCTGTACTGCGGGGCCTTGCGGGCCTTCTTCAGACCGGCCTTCTTGCGCTCGACCGCGCGGTCGTCGCGGCTCAGGAAGCCGGCCTTCTTCAGCGGGCCGCGGTTGTTGTCCACGTCCGCCTCGTTCAGCGCACGGGCCACACCGAGGCGCAGGGCGCCGGCCTGGCCGGAGACGCCGCCGCCGGAGATGCGGGCGACAACGTCGTAGCGGTTGTCGAGTTCGAGCACCTTGAAGGGCTCGTTGACTTCCTGCTGGTGCACCTTGTTGGGGAAGTAGTCCTCAAGGGTGCGACCGTTGATCTTCCACTTGCCGGTGCCCGGGACGATCCGGACGCGGGCGATGGCGTTCTTGCGGCGGCCCAGGCCGGCGGCCGGCTGCGGGTCGCCGAAGCGGGAGGCCAGGGACTCGGAGGTGTACTCGCCCTCGACGGGCACCTCCGACTCGAAGGTGGTGACCTCGGCGTAGGTCTCTTCGCCCTCGACGGGGATTTCAGCGGTGGTCTCGGCCACGATGCTCCTCAGATTCTTTTCGTCTTAGGGGGTGGCCGGAACTACTGCGCGACCTGGGTGATCTCGAACGGAACCGGCTGCTGCGCAGCGTGGGGGTGGTTCTCGCCCGCGTAGACCTTCAGCTTCGAGAGCATCTGACGGCCCAGGGAGTTCTTCGGGAGCATGCCCTTGACGGCCTTCTCCACGGCCTTCTCGGGGTTCTTGTCCATCAGCTCGTCGTAGCGGACGGAACGCAGACCACCCGGGTAGCCGGAGTGGCGGTAGGCCATCTTCTGGGTCCGCTTGTTGCCGGACAGGTGCACCTTGTCCGCGTTGATGATGATGACGAAGTCACCAGCGTCGACGTGGGGGGCGTAGATCGGCTTGTGCTTGCCGCGCAGCAGGGTGGCGGCGGTGGTCGCCAGACGGCCCAGGACGACGTCCTGCGCGTCGATGACGTGCCACTGACGCGTCACATCGCCGGGCTTGGGGCTGTACGTACGCACGGTCGTAGCCTTCGCTTCTTCAGTGAGTGGGACTCCCTGGGCCCGGAGGCTCGGGGAGCGGGTCCTGACAAGGCCACCCGAACGATGAACGTCAGCCCTGGCAGCATCACGGGGACGCAACCCGGATGCCGGCCGCTGGTCATCGGTCCGGTGGACCGGCGTAAGGGCCCCTCACGTGAGATAGAGCAAGCCAATACGCATAACGAAGCAGAACACTACCCGCGTACCGCCGGGCGGGTCAAAACGATCTGCCGCGCCGGGCCCCACCGGGCCCCGGCACTCACAGAACGTTACCGTGCGCGCTGCACCCGGCGCTCGTCCCAGACCGGCTCCCGGGTCTCCCGCACCACCCCGTCCGAGCCGAAGACCAGATAGCGGTCGAAGGAACGGGCGAACCAGCGGTCGTGCGTCACGGCCAGCACCGTCCCCTCATAGCTCTCCAGACCGTCCTGGAGCGCCTCCGCCGACTCCAGGTCCAGGTTGTCGGTGGGCTCGTCCAGGAGCAGCGCGGTCGTCCCCACCAGCTCCAGCAGCAGGATCTGGAACCGCGCCTGCTGCCCGCCGGAGAGCCGGTCGAAGCTCTGGTCCCCCTGGCGTTCCAGCTCGTACCGGCGGAGCACCGACATCGCCCCGCCCCGGTCCTTCGCGTGCTCCGTCCACAGGATGTCGACCAGGGTCCGGCCCTCCAGCTCGGGGTGGGCGTGGGTCTGCGCGAAGTGGCCGGGGACCACCCGCGCGCCCAGCTTCCACGCCCCCGTGGCGGCCACCGAGGCATCCCCCGCGAGCAGCCGCAGGAAGTGCGACTTCCCGGAGCCGTTCGAGCCGAGGACCGCCACCCGCTCGCCGTAGAAGACCTCCAGGTCGAACGGTTTCATCAGCCCGGTCAGCTCCAGCCCCGCGCAGGTCACGGCCCGCACACCGGTGCGCCCGCCGCGCAGCCGCATCCGGATCTCCTGCTCCCTCGGCGGCTCGGGCGGCGGCCCCGCCTCCTCGAACTTCCGCAGCCGGGTCTGCGCCGCCGCGTACCGCGAGGCCATGTCGGGGCTGATCGCCGCCTGCTGGCGCAGCCGGTGCACCAGCGCCTTCAGCTGCGCGTGCTTCTCGTCCCAGCGCCGCTTCAGCTCCTCGAACCGGGCGAACCGCTGCTGCCGGGCCTCGTGGTACGTGGCGAAGCCGCCGCCGTGCACCCAGACGTCCGAGCCCGCCGGGCCGGGCTCCACACTGACGATCTTCTGGGCGGCGCGGGAGAGCAGCTCCCGGTCGTGCGAGACGAAGAGGACCGTCTTACGGGTCTCCTTCAGCCGCTCCTCCAGCCAGCGCTTGCCGGGGACGTCCAGATAGTTGTCGGGCTCGTCGAGGAGCAGCACCTGGTCGGGGCCGCGCAGCAGCGCCTCCAGGGCGAGCCGCTTCTGCTCACCGCCGCTGAGGGTGCGCAGCTCACGCCATTGGGCCCGCTCGTAGGGGACGCCGAGGGCGGCCGTGGTGCACATGTCCCACAGGGTCTCGGCCTCGTAGCCGCGGGCCTCCGCCCAGTCGCTGAGCGCCTGGGCGTACCGCATCTGCGCGGCCTCGTCGTCCACGGTCATGATCAGGTGCTCGGCCTCGTCCACGGCCCGCGCGGCCTCCCGGACCCGGGGCTGGGCGAGGGAGACCAGCAGGTCCCGTACGGTCCGCTCGTCCCGGACCGAGCCGATGAACTGGGGCATCACCCCGAGGCCGCCACTGACGGTCACGGTGCCGCCGTGCGCCTTCAGCTCCCCCGAGAGCAGCCGCAGCAGGGTGGTCTTCCCCGCGCCGTTCGCGCCGACCAGAGCGACCACGGCGCCCTCGCCGACCCGGAACGAGACGTCGGCGAGCAGCACCCGCCCGTCGGGAAGGTAGTACTCCAGATGTGCGGCTTCGAGATGTCCCATGCGCTCGATTCTGTCCCCAGGCCCCGCTGTCACCCAACCGGTTTAGGATGCGCGGCATGAGCTTCGGTCAGGGGGGACCCTCGCACGGGTCCGACGGGCAGGGCGGGGACCCCTACGGGTCCGGTCAGCACAATCCGTACAGCGGCGGCCGACAGGGGGAGGAGCGGCAGGGGCCCTACGGGGGGCAGCAGGGCGCTCCCGGCCCCTACCAGGGGCAGCCGAACCAGCCGAACCCCTACGGCCCCGGAGCGGGGCAGCCGAACCCCTACGGGCAGCCCCAGCCGTATCCGGGCTATCCGCAGCAGGGCGGGCCGGGACAGCCGCAGCCCCCGCAGCAGCAGCCCCGTCCGCAGGCCGCCCAGCAGCCCCCGGCGGCCTCCACCACCCCCGACTGGGCCGCGCTCGCCGACGCCTCCGCCGCCCGGGACCGGCGCAAGCGGCGGACGCTGATCGGCGGCGCGGCGGTCGCGGCCGTCGCCGTGGCCGCCACGGCGGCGGGCGTCCTGCTCACCTCCGGCGACGACGGCACAAAAGACAACAGAGGCGGGCAGAGCGCACGGCCGAGCACGAGCGGCGGCACCTCCCCCGGGCCCACGGGCGCCCCGAAGCCCCCGCCGACCGCCCAGGAGATCGTCGCGGACGAGAAGCTGGACACGGCGCCGCTGACCGTCGACACCCTCTTCCCCGGCCGCAGGATGACCGCGGGTGACCGGGCCTACACCAAGTCCACCGTGGCCCGCGCCGACGCCTGCTCCGCCGTCACCCAGGGCGGCCTCGGCGACGTCCTGGAGCGCAACGGCTGCGACCAGGTCTTCCGCGCCACCTACACCCGGGGCAAGATCTCGGTCACCGTCGGTGTCGCCGTCTTCGGGCTGGAGCGCGAGGCGAAGAAGGCGATCGAGCAGTCCAAGGGCAATATCGCCCCGCTGAAGGCCAAGGGCGGCCCCGACTTCTGCAAGGGCGGCCCGGTCTGCCGCTTCACGGCCAACTCCTACGGCCGCTACGCGTACTTCACCACCACCGGGCTCACCGGCGGAAAGCCCGTGAAGAAGGGTGACGAGGCCGCCTTCAAGGCGGGCGACGACGTGGCGGAGACGGTCTTCCGGGGGCTCGTCGGCCGCGGGGAGACGAAGGCGTCAGCAGCAGCCGGCGCCACCGGCTGACCCGGGCAGCGACCGCTTGTTGCGGGCCTCCCGGTTCCGGGCGGCCAGCAGCTCGTCGGCGGGGTAGCCGACCTCCTCCAGGGTGAGGCCGTGCGGGCGCACCACATGGACCGCGGAGTCCCGGACACCCGCCGCCAGCACCTTCCCCGGCCAGTCCACGGGCCGGTGCCCGTCCCCGACGAAGAGCAGCGCGCCCACCAGCGAGCGCACCATGTTGTGGCAGAACGCGTCGGCCCGCACCGTGGCCGTGATCACCCCGGCGGCGTCGCGCTCCCAGGAGAGCCGCTGAAGGGTGCGGATCGTGGTGGCGCCCTCCCGCTTCTTGCAGTACGCGGCGAAGTCGTGCTCCCCCAGCAGCGGCTGGGAGGCGGCGTTCATGGCGGCCACGTCCAGCGGCCAGTCGTGCCAGAGCACATGGCCGCGCAGCAGCGGGTCGACCCCGCCGGGGTGGTCGCTGACGCGATAGGCGTAGCGGCGCCAGACGGCCGAGAAACGGGCGTTGAACCCTGCCGGGGCCTCCTCGGCCCGCCAGATCCGCACATCGCGGTCGAGCCGCCCCGCGAGCCGCTTGAGCAGCTTCTCCCGGTGCTCGGCCCACACCTCGGCGGGCAGATCCACATGGGCCACCTGGCCCCGGGCGTGCACCCCGGCGTCGGTCCGCCCGGCGACGGTCAGCTCGTACGGCCGCGCGGAGCGGGTCACGGTCCGCAGCGCGTCCTCGATCTCCCCCTGGACGGTGCGCCGCCCGCCCGCCTGCCGGGCCCACCCGGAGAAGTCCCTTCCGTCGTAGGAAAGGTCCAGCCGTACCCGGACGGACCCGGGCTCCACCTCATCGCTCACAGCACAGATCCTCTCAGAGTCCCGCGGCGGCCCCGCCCGGGCCGGCCCGGCCGGGAACGCGGAACGGGCCCGCTCCCCGGAGGGAACGGGCCCGTTGCGACGAGGATCACCCGGAGGCGATCACAGGTCCCGGGACTCAGGCGTCCTTGGACTCGGCCTTCGCCTCGTCGGCGGCCTCGGCGGCGGGGGCGTCCTCGGTGGCCGCCTCCTCCTTCTTGAGGGCGTCTTCCTTGACCGCACGCTGGGTGGCGGCCTCGGCCTCGGCGACGGTGGCCTTCTTGGCGATCTCGCCCTCGACCAGCTCGATCACGGCCATGGGAGCGTTGTCACCACGGCGGTTGCCGATCTTGGTGATACGGGTGTAACCACCCGGACGCTCGGCGTACCGCGGAGCGATCTCGGTGAACAGGGCGTGGACGATGCCCTTGTCCGTGATCGTCTGAAGCACCAGGCGACGGTTGTGGATGTCGCCCTTCTTCGCCTTGGTGATCAGGCGCTCGGCGACCGGACGCAGGCGGCGGGCCTTGGCCTCGGTCGTGGTGATCCGGCCGTGCTCGAACAGCGCCTTCGCGAGGTTCGCGAGGAGCAGACGCTCGTGCGCGGCGCTGCCGCCCAGACGGGCACCCTTGGCGGGCTTCGGCATGGTGTTTCTCCTTGTGTGCTGCACCGGCCGTGTCAGGTACCGGTGTCAGGGCCCCGCGGGCGGATGCCCACGGGCAGTGTGCCGGGGCCCGAAGGCCCCGCCAGGGGCGCAGGGACCCGCGCGCTCAGCCACAACGGCGGCGCACCGTCCCCGCTCCCCGGGAAGACTCAGTACTGCTCGGTCTCCACGAACCCGGCGTCCGCGTCGTCGTCCGCGCCGAAGGCGTCGGCGGCGGCGGTCGGGTCGAATCCGGGCGGGCTGTCCTTGAGGGCCAGGCCCATGCCGGCCAGCTTCGCCTTGACCTCGTCGATCGACTTCGCACCGAAGTTGCGGATGTCGAGCAGGTCGGCCTCGGAGCGGGCGACCAGCTCACCCACGGAGTGGATGCCCTCGCGCTTGAGGCAGTTGTAGGAGCGGACGGTCAGCTCCAGCTCCTCGATCGGCAACGCCAGATCGGCGGCGAGCGCGGCGTCCGTCGGGGACGGACCCATGTCGATGCCCTCGGCGTCGATGTTCAGCTCACGGGCCAGACCGAACAGCTCGACCAGGGTCTTGCCGGCGGACGCCATGGCGTCGCGCGGGCGCATGGCCTGCTTGGTCTCGACGTCGACGATCAGCTTGTCGAAGTCGGTGCGCTGCTCGACTCGGGTGGCCTCGACCTTGTAGGTGACCTTGAGGACCGGCGAGTAGATGGAGTCGACCGGGATACGGCCGATCTCCTGGCCCACCTGCTTGTTCTGGACGGCGGAGACATAGCCGCGACCGCGCTCGACGGTCAGCTCCATCTCCAGCTTGCCCTTGCCGTTGAGGGTGGCGAGGACCAGGTCGGGGTTGTGCACCTCGACACCGGCCGGGGGCGCGATGTCGGCGGCGGTGACCAGACCCGGGCCCTGCTTGCGCAGGTACATCACGACCGGCTCGTCGTGCTCCGAGGAGACGACCAGCTGCTTGATGTTGAGGATCAGGTCGGTGACGTCCTCCTTGACGCCCGGCACGGTGGTGAACTCGTGCAGCACGCCGTCGATGCGGATGGACGTGACCGCCGCACCCGGGATCGAGGAGAGGAGGGTACGGCGGAGGGAGTTGCCGAGGGTGTAGCCGAAGCCCGGCTCCAGCGGCTCGATCACGAACCGGGAGCGGTACTCGTCGACGACCTCTTCGGTCAGCGAGGGACGCTGAGCGATCAGCATGTGTATCGATCCTTCAGTCGGGGGCGCCCGCTATATGACGCCCGACATATGTGGTGCAAGGGTACGGGCGGCACGGCCCACGAGGGGGTCGTACCGCCCGGACACTCAGGATGAAGCGGTGAGGCGCACGCGGCACCTCGGCCGTGCGTCAGACGCGGCGGCGCTTCGGCGGACGGCAGCCGTACTGCGACATGAGGGGGATGACCCCCACACCCCCAGCAGGCTGCCGACCGTGCCTCGGCCGTGCGTCAGACGCGGCGGCGCTTCGGCGGACGGCAGCCGTTGTGCGGCGTGGGGGTGACGTCCTGGATCGAGCCGACCTCAAGACCGGTGGCCTGGAGGGAGCGGATCGCGGTCTCACGGCCGGAGCCGGGACCCTTCACGAAGACGTCGACCTTGCGCATGCCGTGCTCCTGCGCGCGGCGGGCGGCCGACTCGGCGGCCATCTGCGCGGCGAAGGGGGTGGACTTGCGCGAGCCCTTGAAGCCGACGTGGCCGGCGGAGGCCCAGGAGATCACGTTGCCGGACGGGTCCGTGATCGACACGATCGTGTTGTTGAACGTGCTCTTGATGTGCGCGTGGCCGTGAGCGACGTTCTTCTTTTCCTTGCGGCGCACCTTCTTGGCAGCGCCCTGACGACCCTTGGGGGGCATCTATAACTCCTACGGGAGGTGGTCGGTCCTTCAGCGAAGACCGCTGGTTGGCGCGGAGTCCCGGGTGGTACCCGGCCCTCCGCCATGTCCGCTGAGGACTACTTCTTGCCCGGCTTCTTCTTACCGGCGATGGCGCGACGCGGGCCCTTGCGGGTACGAGCGTTCGTGCTGGTGCGCTGGCCGTGGACCGGCAGACCGCGGCGGTGACGCAGACCCTGGTAGCAGCCGATCTCCACCTTGCGGCGGATGTCGGCCTGGATCTCGCGACGGAGGTCACCCTCGGTCTTGATGTTGTTGTCCACGTACTCGCGGATCTTGACCAGGTCCTCTTCGGCCAGGTCACGAACGCGGGTGTTCGGGTTCACACCGGTGGCGGCGAGGGTCTCCTGCGCCAGGGTGCGGCCGATACCGAAGACGTAGGTGAGTGCGATCTCCACACGCTTTTCGCGCGGGATGTCAACACCGGAAACGCGTGCCATGCAATGGCTCCTGTGTGTTCGGGGGTCTTCCGCAGAACCACTCCCGCCCGCCGACCCCGCCACACCCCTGAGGGGTCGTGGAAGAGGTGGTACGAACCGGGTCTCCGGCCCCCGCCGGAGGTGTCGTCAGCCGCGGTGCGGCCGGACGGGTTCTGCCTATGTACGTTGTGCTCGCGTCGCGCGAAGAACTGCGGGAAGTGCAGGTCGGCGTGCGTCAGCCCTGGCGCTGCTTGTGGCGCAGGTTGTCGCAGATGACCATGACCCGGCCGTGACGGCGGATCACCTTGCACTTGTCGCAGATCTTCTTGACGCTCGGCTTGACCTTCATGGGGTGAGGTTCTCCGGGTCAGTGCCGACGCCCCGAAGAGGGGCGCGACAAGATCTACTTGTAGCGGTAGACGATCCGGCCACGCGTCAGGTCGTACGGAGACAGCTCCACGACGACCCGGTCGTCCGGAAGGATTCGGATGTAGTGCATCCGCATCTTGCCGGAGATGTGCGCGAGGACCTTGTGACCGTTCTGAAGCTCCACCTTGAACATCGCGTTCGGGAGGGACTCGATCACGGTGCCCTCGATCTCGATGGCACCTTGCTTCTTGGCCACGCTTCGCCCTTCGAATCGGCTACCTTGATCGACTCCCGTCGCCATGTGCGGACACACGGGTACACGAGAGCCGACGCATCAGTCTACGCCAGGCCCCTCGAAAAGACGAATCCAGGGAGCTTGCCCAGGGTTCGTGATCCTTACGCAGGGCCCGGCGGGCGGCGGCCGAAGACCGCCGGGTGCCCCGGGTCCGGCGGCCCGGGGTCCCGGAGCCGGGGCAGGGCCCCGTCCGGCGGTCGGCGGGCTCAGCCCAGCGGGTCCGGCGCCGCCGTGATCCCCAGCTCGGCCAGCCGGGCCCGGCCGCAGTCCGGCGCGGTGAGGACGAGCGGCCCCTCCTCGGTCACGGCCACCGAGTGCTCCCAGTGGGAGGACCAGGTCCCGTCCGTGGTGATCACGGTCCACTCGTCCGCGAGCACCTCGGTCTTCGGCGTGCCCAGCGAGACCATCGGCTCGATGGCCAGGCAGAGGCCGGGCACCAGCTTGGGGCCCTTGCCGCGCTTGCGGGCGACGTAGTTCAGCAGATGCGGTTCCATGTGCATCTCGGTGCCGATGCCGTGGCCGCCGTACTCCTCGATGATCCCGTACCGGCCGCCGCCCGGCTTGGGCTGGCGGCGGATGTAGGTCTCGATGGACCGCGAGACGTCCACCAGGCGGTTGCCGCTCTTCATCGCGGCGATCCCGGCCCACATGGACGCCTCGGTCACCCGGGACAGCTCGACCAGCTCCGGGGCGTGACCGGTGCCGACGAAGGCGGTGTAGGCGGCGTCCCCGTGCCAGCCGTCGATGACGGCACCGGCGTCGATGGAGATGATGTCGCCGTCCTTGAGCACGGTCTTGTCGTCCGGGATGCCATGGACGACGACCTCGTTCACCGAGGTGCAGATCGTGGCGGGGAAACCGCCGTAGCCCAGGAAGTTCGACTTCGCCCCGTGCTCGGCGATCACCTTGCGGGCGACCTCGTCCAGGTCCCGGGTGGTGGCGCCGGGCACGGCGGCCTCGCGCGTCGCGGCGTGGATCGCGGCGACGACCAGCCCCGCCTCGCGCATCTTCGCGATCTGCTCCGGGGTCTTGATCTGCACCATGGCCTTGCCTTCCACCTCTGTCGTCGGTCCTCTGTGACCGTCTGCGCCCTGCCGGCGGGACGGCCCCTCGGGGCTCCGGTCCTCGCTCAACAGTACGGCCGCGGTGCCTCTCGGACACCGCGGCCGTCGGTCGCGCACCGCGTACGGCCGTGCACGACTCTGGTACTGCTCCTGACGGTACGGACACCCGTACCGCGAAACCGTCCGCCCTGGCCGGCGGCGGCCTCGGTCTTCTACTGCAACGCGGCCATCGCCCGCTGGGTCACCTCGGTGACCTTGCCCAGCGCCGAGATCGTCACCACGAGGCCCTGGCCCCGGTAGTAGTCGATGATCGGCTCGGTCTGGGTGTGGTAGACCTCCAGGCGCTTGCGCACGGTGGTCTCGGAGTCGTCGTCGCGCTGGTACAGATCGCCACCGCAGACGTCGCACACACCCTCCTGGGCCGGAGGCGAGTACGTCACATGGAAGACGTGGCTGGAGTCGTTCCGGCAGATGCGCCGGCCCGCGATCCGCTTGACCACCTCGTCCTCGGGGACCTCCAGGTCGAGCACCGCGTCCAGCGTCATGCCCTCGGACTTCAGCATCGCGTCCAGCGCCTCGGCCTGCGAGACATTGCGCGGGAAGCCGTCGAGCAGAAAGCCGCCGGTGGCGTCCGGCCGTTCCATCCGGTCCTTGGCCATGCCGATGGTGACCTCGTCGGGGACCAGCTCTCCCGCGTCCATGTAGGACTTGGCCTGACGGCCGAGGTCGGTGCCCTGGCTGATGTTGGCCCGGAAGAGATCCCCCGTGGAGATGTGCGGGATCGACAGGTTCTCGGCAAGGTACGCGGCCTGCGTTCCCTTGCCCGCACCGGGGGGTCCGACGAGGACGATTCGCATTAGCGGAGGAACCCTTCGTAATTGCGCTGCTGGAGCTGGCTCTCGATCTGCTTCACGGTCTCCAGACCCACACCCACGATGATGAGGATGCTTGTCCCGCCGAACGGGAAGTTCTGGTTCGCGCCCCCGAAGAAAGCCAACGCCATCGTCGGCACAAGAGCAATCAGGCCCAGATACAGCGAGCCCGGCCAAGTGATCCGGTTGAGTACGTAACTCAGATACTCGGCAGTAGGTCGACCAGCCCGGATGCCCGGGATGAACCCACCATACTTCTTCATGTTGTCCGCGACTTCCTCGGGGTTGAACGAGATAGCCACATAGAAGAAGGCGAAGAAGACGATCAGAATGAAGTACGCGGTGATGTAGTACGGGTGGTCACCTGTGACGAAGTACTTCTCGATCCAGGTCTTCCACTCCGAGGTACCGCTGGAGAACTGTGCCACCAGGGCCGGGATGTACAGCAGCGACGAGGCGAAGATGACGGGGATCACACCCGCCTGGTTCACCTTGAGCGGAATGTAGGTCGACGTACCGCCGTACGAACGGCGGCCGATCATGCGCTTGGCGTACTGCACCGGAATCCGGCGCTGTGCCTGCTCCACGAAGACGACCAGGCCGACCATCACAAAACCGACCGCGATGACGGTGCCGAACTCGATCCATCCCTGTGCGAGCTTGCCGCTCTCCTTGATGGCCCAGAGCTGACCCGGGAAGCCGGCCGCGATGGAGATGAACATCAGGATCGACATGCCATTGCCGATTCCGCGGTCGGTGATCAGTTCACCGAGCCACATGACGGCAGCCGTACCCGCGGTCATCGTGATGACCATCGTGACGGTCGTGAAGATGGATTGGTCGGGAACGATCTGATTCGCGACCTGACAGCCACTGAAGAGCGCGCCACTGCGCGCGGTGGCCACCAGACCGGTGCCCTGGAGCACGGCGAGAGCGATCGTCAGATAACGGGTGTACTGCGTAATCTTCGCGGTCCCGGACTGACCCTCCTTCTTAAGGGCTTCCAATCGCGGAATGACCACGGTCAGCAGCTGGAGGATGATGCTCGCCGTGATGTAGGGCATGATGCCCAGGGCGAAGATGGTGATCTGCAGCAGCGCGCCGCCACTGAACATGTTCACCAGGCCGAACAGGCTGTTGTTGTTCTCCTGCGCCTGGTCTACACAGATCTGTACGTTCTGGTAATCGATGCCCGGTGTGGGGATATGTGACCCGAGCCGGTACAGCACGATGATGGCGAGCGTGAACAGCAGCTTCTTGCGCAGGTCGGGCGTCTTGAACGCCCGGGCGAACGCGGTGAGCACGGTGCCTCCTGCGACCCCCGCGCAACTGCGTCAGAGGTGACGGTCTTGAGGATCGACGAATACGTTTCAGGCAAGTCCGTACGGTCCCGGTGAAAGCGGACCTTACGGTACGAGGGGCAGACCCCCCGCATGTTTACAGCAACAGTGCACGCCACCTTACCGGCGACGGTGCCCCCCTTGGAACGACCAACCGGGGATGCCCCATTTGAGAGGGCATCCCCGGTCGGATGGTTCAGCTTTCAGCCACAGAGGCCGTCTCAGACGAGCTCGGTGACCGTGCCGCCAGCGGCGGCGATCTTCTCCTTGGCGGAGCCGGAGACGGCGTCGACCGTCACCTGCAGCGCCACGGAGATCTCGCCCTGGCCCAGGACCTTGACGAGGTGGTTCTTGCGAACCGCACCCTTGGCGACCAGATCGGCCACCGTGACCTCGCCACCCTGCGGGTAGAGCGCGGCCAGCTTGTCCAGGTTGACCACCTGGTACTCGGTGCGGAAGGGGTTGTTGAAGCCCTTCAGCTTCGGGAGGCGCATGTGGAGGGGCATCTGCCCACCCTCGAAGCGCTCCGGAACCTGGTAGCGGGCCTTGGTGCCCTTGGTTCCACGACCTGCGGTCTTACCCTTGGACGCCTCACCACGACCCACACGGGTCTTGGCGGTCTTGGCACCCGGGGCGGGGGCGAGGTTGTGGAGGCGCAGCGGGTTGTTCTCCGCCATGTCAGTCGACCTCCTCGACCGTGACGAGGTGGCGGACGGTGTGCACCATGCCGCGGAACTCGGGACGGTCCTCCTTGACAACCACGTCGTTCAGCCGCTTGAGGCCGAGCGAACGCAGGGTGTCGCGGTGGTTCTGCTTACTGCCGATGTACGACTTCGTCTGCGTGATCTTGAGGCGGGGCATCAGGCACCCGCTCCCGCACGAGCACGCAGCAGAGCCGCGGGGGCGACGTCCTCCAGCGGCAGACCGCGGCGGGCCGCGATCTCCTCGGGACGCTGGAGACCCTTCAGGGCCTCCACGGTCGCGTGCACGATGTTGATCGCGTTGTCGGAGCCGAGCGACTTCGACAGGATGTCGTGGATACCGGCGCACTCCAGAACGGCGCGCACCGGACCACCGGCGATAACACCGGTACCCGGGGTGGCGGGCTTGAGCAGGACGACGCCCGCAGCCTTCTCACCCTGGATGGGGTGGGGGATGGTGCCCTGGATACGGGGGACCTTGAAGAAGTGCTTCTTGGCCTCCTCCACACCCTTGGCGATGGCGGCCGGCACCTCCTTGGCCTTGCCGTAACCGACACCCACGGTGCCGTCACCATCGCCCACCACGACCAGCGCGGTAAAGCTGAAGCGACGACCACCCTTCACAACCTTGGCGACGCGGTTGATCGCGACGACGCGCTCAACGTAAGCGGTCTTCTCGGCGGCAGCAGCGCCACCGTCCCGACCCTTCCGGTCCCGCCGCTCGCCGCCACCGGCACCGCTGCCGCGGCGCTGGGGTCCAGCCATTGGAATTACCTCTCTCTTTTTCCGCTAGCTACGCAGCGACATAAAGTCGCTAGCGCGAACGGCGGCTCAGAACTTGAGCCCGGCCTCGCGGGCGGCGTCCGCCAGGGCGGCGATGCGCCCGGCGTACTGGTTACCACCACGGTCGAACACGACGGCCTCGACACCGGCGGCCTTGGCGCGCTCGGCGACCAGGGCGCCGACCTGCTTGGCGTGGGCGCTCTTGTCGCCCTCGCCACCGCGGATCGAGCTGTCCAGGGTCGACGCCGACGCGAGCGTGTGGCCCGCGATGTCGTCGATGACCTGCGCGACGATGTGACGGTTGGAACGCGTCACCACCAGACGGGGACGCTCCGCCGTGCCATTGACACGCTTGCGGATGCGAATGTGCCGGCGCTTGATGGCGGCGCGCTTGTACGCGTCACCCTTAGCGATCTTCACACCGTATGCCATGGCTTACTTACCCGCCTTTCCGACCTTGCGGCGGATGACCTCGCCCGCGTACTTCACGCCCTTGGCCTTGTACGGGTCGGGCTTGCGCAGCTTGCGGATGTTCGCGGCGACCTCGCCGACCTTCTGCTTGTCGATGCCCTCGACCGAGAACTTGGTCGGCGACTCGACCTTGAAGGAGATCCCCTCGGGGGCCTCCACCGTGATCGAGTGGCTGTAGCCGAGCTGGAACTCCAGGTTGGAGCCCTTCGCGGCGACGCGGTAACCGACACCGCTGATTTCGAGCGCCTTGGTGTACCCCTGGGTCACACCGGTGATCATGTTCGCCACCAGCGTGCGGGACAGGCCGTGCAGGGCCTTGTTCTGACGCTCGTCGTTGGGACGGGTGACGTTGAGAACGCCGTCCTCGCCCTTGGCGATCTCGATCGGCGCGGCAACGGTGTGGGTGAGGGTGCCCTTCGGGCCCTTCACCTCGACCGTGCGGCCGTCGATGGTGACGTCCACACCGGCGGGAACCTGGATGGGGAGCTTGCCGATACGCGACATTGGCTTTTCCTCCGTTCCCGACTACCAGACGTAGGCGAGGACTTCCCCACCCACGCCCTTCTTCTGTGCCTGCTGGCCGGTGAGCAGCCCGTGGGACGTGGAGATGATCGCCACGCCGAGGCCGCCCAGAACCTTGGGCAGGTTGGTGGACTTCGCGTAAACGCGCAGACCCGGCTTCGAGATCCGCTTGATGCCCGCGATGGAGCGCTCACGGTTCGGACCGAACTTGAGCTCAAGGACGAGGTTCTTGCCGACCTCGGCGTCCTCGACCTTCCAGCCGCTGATGAAGCCCTCCTGCTGGAGGATCTCCGCGATGTGCGACTTGATCTTGCTGTGCGGCATCGCCACGGTGTCGTGGTACGCCGAGTTCGCGTTCCGCAGACGCGTCAACATGTCTGCGATCGGATCAGTCATGGTCATGAATTGGCCTTCGGCCTCTCTCGCCGGGGTTTCCTGTATGCGCCATCCCTCTCCCCACACAGGGGCGGGACGGGTGCGGCGCGGGGACCTACGGCGTAGTAAGTCGTACGGGCGGCGGACGCCCAACCCTCCTAGCCTAAGCCATGGAGTGCTGGGCCCCCGCCGACCCTCTGCTTACCGAGAGCGTCCGGTAGAACCCGAAAAGCGGGTTTTACCAGGAGCTCTTGGTCACGCCCGGCAGCTCGCCACGGTGAGCCATCTCACGAAGGCACACACGGCAGAGGCCGAACTTGCGGTACACGGAGTGGGGACGACCGCAGCGCTGGCAGCGCGTGTAAGCACGCACGCCGAACTTGGGCTTGCGGGCCGCCTTGGCAATGAGAGCCTTCTTCGCCACGGCTCACGCCTCCTTGAACGGGAAGCCGAGGTGACGAAGGAGCGCGCGGCCCTCAGCGTCGTTGGTCGCCGTGGTCACCACGGTGATGTCCATACCCCGGACGCGGTCGATCTTGTCCTGGTCGATCTCGTGGAACATGACCTGCTCGGTGAGACCGAAGGTGTAGTTGCCACGGCCGTCGAACTGCTTGGGGGACAGACCACGGAAGTCGCGGATGCGCGGCAGCGCCAGCGACAGGGTGCGGTCCAGGAACTCCCACATGCGGTCGCCACGGAGCGTGACGTGTGCACCGATCGGCTGGCCCTCGCGCAGCTTGAACTGCGCGATGGACTTACGGGCCTTGGTGACGGCCGGCTTCTGGCCGGTGATCGTGGTGAGGTCCTTGATGGCACCCTCGATCAGCTTGGAGTCGCGGGCGGCGTCGCCCACACCCATGTTGACCACGATCTTGACGAGACCGGGGATCTGCATGACGTTCTCGTACGAGAACTCCTCGCGCAGCTTGTCCTTGATCTCGTTGCGGTACTTCGTCTTGAGACGCGGAGTGGTGGTGGTAGCCATCAGATGTCCTCACCCGTCCGCTTGGCAACGCGGATCTTGTTGCCCTCGTCGTCGAAGCGGTAACCGACGCGGGTCACGACCTTGTTGCCGTCCTTCTCCACGACGAGCTGAACGTTGCTCACGTGAATCGGGGCCTCAGTGGTGATGATCCCGCCGGACTGCGAACCGCGCGCGGTCGGACCGGCCTTGGTGTGCTTCTTGACCCGGTTGACACCCTCGACCAGGACCCGGTCCTCGCGGGGGAAGGCCGCGATGACCTTGCCCTGCTTGCCCTTGTCCTTGCCGGTGATGACCTGTACCAGGTCGCCCTTCTTGATCTTCATGCTTACAGCACCTCCGGCGCGAGCGAGATGATCTTCATGAACTTCTTCTCGCGCAGCTCACGGCCGACGGGGCCGAAGATACGGGTGCCGCGAGGGTCGCCGTCGTTCTTCAGAATGACGGCGGCGTTCTCGTCGAAGCGGATGTACGAGCCGTCCTGGCGGCGGCGCTCCTTGACGGTGCGAACGATGACCGCCTTGACGACGTCACCCTTCTTCACGTTGCCACCGGGGATCGCGTCCTTGACGGTGGCGACGATGACGTCACCGATGCCCGCGTAGCGGCGACCCGAACCACCGAGAACACGGATGCAAAGGATCTCCTTGGCACCAGTGTTGTCGGCGACCCGAAGTCGCGACTCCTGCTGGATCACGTCTATCTCCTGTTTGTCTGCCGGTTCCCCGGGGGGCCGCTGAGCGGCCCCCCGGAGCCTGGCGGAACTGAACTCGAAGGGTTACCCCTTCAAGCGATTACTTGGCCTTCTCGAGGATCTCGACGACGCGCCAGCGCTTCGTCGCGGACAGCGGCCGGGTCTCCATGAGGAGGACACGGTCGCCGACGCCCGCAGCGTTCTGCTCGTCGTGGGCCTTGAGCTTGTTCGTACGACGGATGACCTTGCCGTACAGAGCGTGCTTGACGCGGTCCTCGACGGCGACGACGACGGTCTTGTCCATCTTGTCGCTGACGACCAGACCCTCGCGGGTCTTGCGGAAGCCGCGCTCGGCCTTGGTCTCTTCAGTCACGTTGTTCTCGCTCATCAGGCGCTCTCCACCGTCTCGATGCCCAGCTCGCGCTCGCGCATCAGGGTGTAGATCCGGGCGATGTCCTTACGGACGGCCTTGAGCCGACCGTGGTTTTCGAGCTGGCCCGTCGCCGCCTGGAAGCGGAGGTTGAACAGCTCTTCCTTGGCCTCGCGGAGCTTGTTGACAAGCTCCTCGTTGCCCAGCTCGCGCAGCTCCGACGCCTTGGTACCGGTCGACATCACGCTTCACCTGCCTCGCGCTTGACGATCCGGCACTTCATCGGCAGCTTGTGGGCTGCACGAGTGAGGGCCTCACGCGCAGTCTTCTCGTTCGGGTAGGACAGCTCGAACATCACGCGACCGGGCTTGACGTTCGCGATCCACCATTCCGGCGAACCCTTACCGGAACCCATGCGGGTCTCGGCGGGCTTCTTCGTCAGGGGACGGTCCGGGTAGATGTTGATCCAGACCTTGCCGCCACGCTTGATGTGGCGGGTCATCGCGATACGGGCCGCCTCGATCTGGCGGTTGGTCACGTACGCCGGAGTAAGGGCCTGAATGCCGTACTCGCCGAACGCAACCTGCGTACCACCCTTGGCCATGCCACTGCGCTTCGGGTGGTGCTGCTTACGGTGCTTGACCCTACGGGGGATCAGCATGTCGGTCAGGCCTCCGTTCCGGTGCTCTCAGCCGGAGCAGCGGCAGCGGCCTCGGCCTTGGGGGCCTCGGCAGCGGCGCTCTGCTGCGGCTTGCGACCGCGACCGCCACGCTCGCCACCGCGGCCACCGCGGCCGGCCGGGCGGTCGGAACCGCCACGGGCCGGACGGTTGCCGGCGCGGGCGGCGGCGTTCTCGGCGCGGACCTCGGCGATGTTCTTGACATCGCCCTTGTAGATCCAGACCTTCACACCGATGCGGCCGAAGGTCGTCTTGGCCTCGAAGAAGCCGTACTCGACGTTCGCGCGGAGCGTGTGCAGCGGCACACGGCCCTCGCGGTAGAACTCCGAGCGGGACATCTCGGCGCCGCCGAGACGGCCACCACACTGGATCTTGATGCCCTTGGCGCCCGCCTTCATCGCCGACTGCATGCTCTTGCGCATGGCACGGCGGAAGGAGACGCGCGAGGAGAGCTGCTCGGCGACGGCCTGGGCCACCAGCTGAGCGTCCACCTCGGGGTTCTTGACCTCAAGGATGTTGAGCTGGACCTGCTTGCCGGTCAGCTTCTCCAGCTGGCCACGGATCTTGTCGGCCTCGGCGCCACGGCGACCGATGACAATGCCCGGGCGAGCGGTGTGGATGTCCACGCGGACACGGTCACGGGTGCGCTCGATCTCAACCTTCGAGATACCGGCGCGCTCCATGCCGGACGTCAGCATCCGACGGATGGCGACGTCTTCCTTGACGTAGTCCTTGTACAGCTTGTCGGCGTACCAGCGGGACTTGAAGTCCGTGGTGATGCCGAGCCGGAACCCGTGCGGGTTAACCTTCTGGCCCATTACCGGGTTCCTTCCTTGCTGCTGACGACCACGGTGATGTGGCTGGTCCGCTTACGGATCCGGTAGGCACGGCCCTGGGCACGCGGACGGAACCGCTTCAGGGTCGGGCCCTCGTCCACGTACGCCTCGCTGATGACCAGCGTGGAGGCGTCCGTGTGGTCGTAGTTGTGCGCGGCGTTGGCGATGGCGCTGTCCAGCACCTTGCCAACCGGCACGCTCGCGGCCTGCGGGGCGAAACGCAGGACCGCCTGAGCCTCCGTGGCGTCCATGCCACGGATGAGGTCCACCACGCGGCGGGCCTTCATGGGCGTGACGCGGATGTACCGCGCCTGGGCCCTGGCTTCCATGGTTGTCCCTTCAGTGTCTGACACGTTCGTCATAGTCGTTCCACCCCGCGATTAGCGGCGCTTCGACTTCCGGTCGTCCTTGACGTGGCCGCGGAAGGTGCGAGTCGGCGAGAACTCGCCGAGCTTGTGGCCGACCATCGACTCGGTGACGAACACCGGAACGTGGGTCTTGCCGTTGTGCACCGCGATCGTGTGGCCCAGCATGGCCGGGACGATCATCGAGCGACGGGACCAGGTCTTGATGACGTTCTTGGTGCCTGCCTCGTTCTGTACGTCCACCTTCTTGATCAGGTGGTCGTCGACGAAGGGCCCCTTCTTGAGACTGCGCGGCATCTAAACCCGCTCCTAGCGCTTCTTGTTCGTCTTGCGGCGGCGGACGATGTACTTGTTGCTCGCCTTCTTGGGAGAACGCGTACGACCCTCCTTCTGACCCCACGGGCTGACCGGGTGGCGACCACCGGAGGTCTTGCCCTCACCACCACCGTGCGGGTGGTCAACCGGGTTCATCGCGACACCGCGGACGGTCGGGCGGACGCCCTTCCAGCGCAGGCGGCCGGCCTTGCCCCAGTTGATGTTCGACTGCTCGGCGTTGCCGACCTCGCCGATGGTGGCGCGGCAGCGGACGTCGACCAGACGGATCTCACCGGACGGCATGCGCAGGTGGGCCATGGAGCCCTCCTTCGCCAGCAGCTGCACGGAGGCACCCGCGGAGCGGGCGAACTTCGCGCCGCCGCCGGGCCGCAGCTCGATGGCGTGGATGGTCGTACCGACCGGGATGTTGCGCAGCGCCAGGTTGTTGCCCGGCTTGATGTCGGCCCCGGGGCCGTTCTCGACGCGGTCACCCTGCGACAGGCCACGCGGCGCGATGATGTAGCGCTTCTCGCCGTCCGCGTAGTGGAGCAGCGCGATGCGCGCGGTGCGGTTCGGGTCGTACTCGATGTGAGCGACCTTCGCCGGCACGCCGTCCTTGTCGTGACGACGGAAGTCGATCACACGGTAGGCGCGCTTGTGGCCACCGCCCTGGTGGCGGACGGTCACACGACCGGTGTTGTTACGGCCGCCCTTGCTGTGCAGGGGGCGGACCAGCGACTTCTCCGGCGTGGACCGCGTGATCTCGACGAAGTCGGCGACGCTGGAGCCACGACGGCCCGGAGTCGTCGGCTTGTACTTGCGGATACCCATTTCTCAGTCCTCGTCCGATATTCGGACCAGGGCGCTCCGTCAGGAGGCCTGGCCGAAGATGTCGATACGGTCGCCCTCGGCGAGGGTCACGATGGCGCGCTTCGTGTTGGCGCGCTTGCCGAAACCGGTGCGGGTGCGCTTGCGCTTGCCCTGGCGGTTGATCGTGTTGACCCCGGTGACCTTGACCGAGAAGACCTTCTCAATGGCCTGCTTGATCTGGGTCTTGTTGGCACGCGGGTCGACGACGAACGTGTACTTGTTCTCGTCCAGCAGCGCGTAGCTCTTCTCGGAGACAACCGGCTTGACGAGAATGTCGTGCGGGTCCGAGAAGGTCTTGCTGGTAACGGTGACCTGAGCGTTGTCGGTCATCAGGCGTCGTTCCCTTCGGTCTCGTTGGCCTGGGGGCCAGACACGAAGGTCTCGAAGGCGGCCTGAGTGAAGACCACGTCCTCGGAGCGGATCACGTCGTACGTGTTCAGCTGGCCCGGCTCCAGGATGTGCACCTGGGGCAGGTTGCGGGCGGACAGCCACGCGGCCTCGTCGGAGCGCTCGACGACCAGGAGCAGGTTCTTGCGCTCCGAGATCTTGCCGAACAGCGTCCGGGCGGCCTTGGTGGAGATGCCACCCTCGACCACGCCGGTGACGACGTGGATACGCGCGTTGCGGGCCCGGTCGGTGAGGGCACCGCGCAGGGCGGCGGCCTTCATCTTCTTGGGGGTGCGCTGCGAGTAGTCGCGCGGCACGGGGCCGTGCACAACGCCACCGCCGGCGAACTGCGGAGCGCGGGTCGAACCCTGGCGGGCGCGGCCGGTGCCCTTCTGGCGGTAGGGCTTCTTGCCACCACCACGGACCTCGCCACGCGTCTTGACCTTGTGCGTGCCCTGGCGGGCAGCGGCCAGCTGCGCGACGACGACCTGGTGGATCAGCGGAACGCTGACCTTGGCGTCGAAGATCTCGGCCGGGAGCTCGACGGTCCCGGTCTTGTCACCCGCGGGCGACAGAATGTCAATGGTGCTCATAGTCCTCAGGCCCCCTTGGCCGCAGTGCGGACCAGGACCAGGCCGCCGTTCGGACCAGGAACCGCGCCCTTGATGAGCAGCAGGCCCTTCTCCGCGTCAACGGCGTGAACGGTCAGGTTCTGGGTGGTGACCCGCTCGTTGCCCATACGGCCCGCCATGCGGAGGCCCTTGAACACACGGCCCGGGGTGGCGCAGCCACCGATGGAACCGGGAGAGCGGTGCTTGCGCTGCGTACCGTGACCGGCACCCAGACCACGGAAGTTGTGGCGCTTCATGACACCGGCGAAGCCCTTGCCCTTGCTCTTGCCCGTGACGTCAACCTTGACGCCGGACTCGAACACGGCAGCCGTGATCTCCTGGCCGAGCGTGTACTCGCTGGCGTCGGAGGTACGGAGCTCCACCAGGTGGCGGCGCGGGGTCACGTCGGCCTTGGCGAAGTGGCCCTTGAGGGGCTTGTTCACCTTGCGCGGGTCGATCTCGCCGAAGGCGATCTGGACCGACTCATAGCCGTCGACGTCATTGGTACGGACCTGGGTGACAACACAGGGCCCGGCCTTGACGACGGTCACCGGGACGACACGGTTGTTCTCGTCCCAGACCTGGGTCATGCCGAGCTTCTCGCCCAGGACGCCCTTGATCTGCTTAGCCATCTTCTCCGTGCCTCTCAGAGCTTGATCTCGATGTCAACGCCGGCCGGAAGGTCCAGGCGCATCAGCGAGTCAACGGTCTTGGGCGTCGGGTCGAGGATGTCGATCAGGCGCTTGTGCGTGCGCATCTCGAAGTGCTCGCGCGAGTCCTTGTACTTGTGCGGCGACTTGATGACGCAGTACACGTTCTTCTCAGTGGGCAGCGGCACCGGGCCCGCGACCGACGCACCAGTGCGGGTCACCGTCTCGACGATCTTCTTCGCCGAGGAGTCGATGACCTCGTGGTCGTAGGCCTTGAGCCGGATGCGGATCTTCTGTCCCGCCATGGCTACTCAGTAGTCCTGTCTCTAGTGAACGCTCTGGAACTCGGGGGGTCCTGCGCTTTTCTCCGACCCACGCGGTCGGGCGTGTCGCGCTCCCTCTACGCAGATGTCCCAGGGGACATCCCAACCAAGGGGGCGCGGGTCCGGCCCGCGCATCGGGGGAAAAGCACCCACCGAGTGCCTGGTCTGCACCCCGCTGACACTTCCCGGAAGATTCCCGTACGTCCGCCTCAGCGCTGCCGTACGGCAGATGGGGCGACGAGTACTGTGGGACTCGCTTCCGGTCCTCCCGGCGGGAGGCGCGCAGCATCGGCACTCAACCGAGCAACCCGCACAGTCTGCCATACGGGATGGCGCGCTGGCCAATCGAGCCGTAGAGAGTACCCCAGGTCACGGGGGTTCACGCAGACGGCACGGCGCATCGCGCGAAGATCGCCGGAAAGATCGCCTCGGCTCCGGCTCCCCGGACCGCTCCCCCGCCGTCCGCGGACGGATCACCGAGTGATCGTCCAGCCCCTCGGACGGCTTCCCCGACGGCTCCCGGGCGACTCCCCGGCCGCCCCCCCTGCACCTCCCCGGCCGCGCCCCGACTGCACTCCGGCACCTCCCCGGCTGTACGCACGGTGACCCCTCGGCCGTCGCCCGCCGTCGCCCGCCATCGCCCGCCATCACGACGGAGCGTTACCCTCCGCTCGCCTCCCGTCCCCTCCCACGTGCGTTATCACCGTGTTTTTGAACAAGAGTTCACCGCTCGGGCAACCCTGTGTGACGATAATCCGTCTCATTCTGCGCGACCCCGCCTGACCAGCGGTTCGCGCCAGTACCACCATGTAACGCAGCCAGGGCCGCAGGCCGCCCGCTGCGGGGGAAGCGGACGGAGCGCACGGCCAAGTGAAGAGAGCACCCTCGCATGCCCTGGTTCGGGCTGCCCGGATATCCGAGCCGGAGTCCGGTGCCGGGGCGGACACCCCCCGGCGCGGGCCCCGGCGCCGCGCCCTCGTGACCGCGGCGGGCCTGCTCGGCGCGGGCGTCGCCACCGGCTGCACGGTTCCCGACCCGCAGCGGCCGATACCTGCGGCCGACCCCGCGCCCGGTATGCCGATCGCCAGCTCCCGGCGGGCCCAGCTGATGCAGATCCTCGCCCACCCGGACGACGATCTGTACTTCATGAACCCGGACACCCAGCGGATGCTCGACTCCGGGACCCCCCTGGTCTGCGTCTATGTCTCCGCCGGGGAGCACACCGGGAAGAACCGCGTCCCCGGGGGGCAGGAGCCGGCCCCGGACACCCGCGCCTACTCCTCCGCCCGCCACCAGGGGCTGCGGCAGGCGTACGCCTCCCTCCTCGGGCTGGACAAGTTCACCGAGTGGACCCGGGGCGTCACCGCACTGCGCCGGGACCGGCTGGCCGAGATCAACACCCTCACCAACGGCCACCGCCGGGTCGAGCTGATCTTCCTCAATCTGCCCATGCACACCCGCCGCCGCTGGATGGCGCTCCCCAGCCTCTGGCACGACCGCGCGGTCGAGGTGCAGACCGTGATCGCCGAGGGCTCCCCGCTGCGGAAGACCGTCCCGTACGCGTACGACGAGCTGATCGACGTCCTCGTCGGGCTGATGGAGCAGTACCGGCCCACCGTGATCCAGACCCTGGACCCGGACCCGGACATCCAGCACAGCGACGAGCGGACCCGCCGTCTGGACAGCGAGCAGCGCGGCTACTCCGACCACGGCGACCACACCGCCGTGGCCTGCTTCAGCTGGGCGGCGATGGTGCGCTGGGTGGCCCGGGCGACCGAGGACGGCGGGCAGGTGCCCGGCTTCGTCGTGAACGCCTTCCGCGGCTACTACAACCGCCACTGGCCCAAGAACCTCCCGCCGCGGGTCCTCCAGGAGAAGGCGGCGCACCTCGTCCCCTACGGCGGTGACCCCGGCTGGCAGTGCGGCAACGACGCGGGCTGCGGCGACTACAGCGTCGGCGGGACCCGGCCGCTCCGGAACAAGAAGGGCTGGGTGCGCTCCACCCACCACCGCTACCCCGGGCCCCGCCCGGCCGTCACCGTGCAGCCGGACAAGCGGCTCGCCGCCTACGGGGTGCTGGGGCTGCGCGCGGTGCGCTGGCGGGAGACCGCGCCCGGCAGCGGCACCTGGGGCGCCCCGGACGACCTGGGCGGCGGCCCGCTGGCGCCCGCGCTGGGCGCCGCGGTCCTCAAGGACGGACGCCAGCTCCTCTTCGGGCTGCGGTTCGCCGCGCTCGGCGGGCGGGGGGCGCCCAACCGACGCGAGATCGTGCTGCTGGAGCAGCGGCGCGCGGGCGGCGACTTCCTGCCCTGGACGGGCCTCGGCAACCCGGAGCACAGCGACGACCGGGGCCGGCGGATCGGGGTCCCGGTGGCGGTGGCCGCGCCGGACGGCCGGGTCCACCTCTTCGTGCGCGACGCCGACAAGCAGCTCAGCACCCGGGTGCGGGCGGCCGACGGAAGCTGGGGCCCCTGGCGGCGCCTCGGCGGTCCGGAGATCCAGGACGGGCTCAGCGCGGTGGTGGACGCGCGGGGGCGGGTCCAGGTCTTCGCCGCGGGCCGGGACGGTGTGGCGCACTGGGGGCAGCGGGCCCCCGGGGAGCCGGTGGCCCTCCGCCCCGGGGGCCCGCTGCCGCCGCCCGGCGGGCCGGTCACCGCGCTCCCCGACCGGGACGGCGGGGTGGGGCTCTACTACCGCGCGCCGGCGGCGGCGGAGCTGACCGCGGTCGGCCTCGACGGCACCCCGCTGCCCGGCGGCGGGCTCCCCGGGTACGGCCCGGTCGGCGCGGTCCGCACCCGTACGGGCGCCGTCCTGCTCGACCGGGGGCTGCGGGGCGGGATGCGGCTGTCCTCGTCCGGCCGGACGGTGAACCGTTCGGCGGGAGTCCGGGCGCTGTCCGACCCCACCCTGCTGGACTGCCACTACGGCCCCACCGCCGTCGCTCTCGGGGCGGACGCGCGGCCCTTTCTCGTCTGGCACCCGAAGAACGGCACGGCCCCGGTGCGGCGCACGGGCAGCGTCTGAGCAGATCCGTCCGCCGTCCGAGGACGGCGGACGGCGTACGGCAGAGGGCAGAGGGCAGACGAAAGGGCCCCGCACCGGTGAACGGTGCGGGGCCCTTCGTACGGCGGCTCGCTGGGAGCTACCGGGTCAGAGCGTCAGGCGATCACTTGGTGATCTTGACGACCTGGCCGGCGCCCACGGTCCGGCCACCCTCACGGATGGCGAACTTCAGGCCCTCCTCCATGGCGACCGGCTGGATCAGCGCGACGGTCATGGAGGTGTTGTCGCCCGGCATGACCATCTCGGTGCCCTCGGGGAGGGTCACGACGCCGGTCACGTCCGTGGTACGGAAGTAGAACTGCGGGCGGTAGTTGTTGAAGAACGGGGTGTGACGGCCACCCTCGTCCTTCGACAGGATGTAGGCCTGGGCCTCGAACTCGGTGTGCGGGGTGACCGAGCCCGGCTTGATGATGACCTGGCCGCGCTCGACGTCCTCGCGCTTGATGCCACGGAGGAGCAGACCGACGTTCTCACCGGCCTGGCCCTCGTCGAGCAGCTTGCGGAACATCTCGATGCCGGTGACCGTGGTGGTGGTCTTCTCGGTCTTGATGCCGACGATGTCGACGGTCTCGTTGACCTTGAGGACACCACGCTCGATACGACCGGTGACGACGGTGCCACGACCGGTGATCGTGAAGACGTCCTCGATCGGCATCAGGAACGGCTTGTCGACGTCACGCTCGGGCTGCGGGATCGCCTCGTCGACGGCGGCCATCAGGTTCAGGACCGACTGGCCCCACTCCTTGTCGCCCTCCAGCGCCTTCAGCGCGGAGACGCGGACGACCGGCAGGTCGTCGCCCGGGAACTCGTACTCGGAGAGGAGCTCACGGACCTCGAGCTCGACGAGCTCCAGGATCTCCTCGTCGTCCACCATGTCGGCCTTGTTCAGGGCGACGACGATGTACGGAACGCCGACCTGGCGGGCCAGGAGCACGTGCTCCTTGGTCTGCGGCATCGGGCCGTCGGTGGCGGCGACCACGAGGATGGCGCCGTCCATCTGCGCGGCACCGGTGATCATGTTCTTGATGTAGTCCGCGTGACCCGGGCAGTCGACGTGCGCGTAGTGACGCGACTCCGTCTGGTACTCGACGTGCGCGATGGAGATGGTGATACCGCGCTGGCGCTCCTCAGGAGCCTTGTCGATCTGGTCGAACGCCGAAGCCTCGTTCAGGTCCGGGTACGCGTCGTGCAGCACCTTGGTAATGGCGGCCGTGAGGGTCGTCTTACCGTGGTCGATGTGACCGATGGTGCCGATGTTGACGTGCGGCTTAGTCCGCTCGAACTTCGCCTTCGCCACTGGGGTCCTCCTGGGGAGTGGTTCTGTACGCCTTACTCATCGGCGCCAGGTGATCTTTGCTGGGATGCCGGGTCCCAGGGGCATTCCATCCCGGTCTGGGAGGGAATGCCCCGTCGGGCTCCGGTGACAAGCCTAAAGCGTGCACTCGGGTGAGTTACTCGCCCTTGGCCTTCGCGATGATCTCCTCGGCGACGTTCCGCGGAACCTCGGCGTAGGAGTCGAACTGCATCGAGTAGCTTGCGCGACCCGAGGTCTTGCTGCGGAGGTCGCCGACGTAGCCGAACATCTCCGACAGCGGCACGAGGCCCTTGACGACACGGGCGCCGCTGCGCTCCTCCATGGCCTGGATCTGGCCACGGCGGGAGTTGATGTCGCCGATGACGTCACCCATGTAGTCCTCGGGCGTGACGACCTCGACGGCCATCATCGGCTCAAGGATGACGGGGGACGCCTTGCGGGCGGCCTCCTTGAACGCCTGCGAACCGGCGATCTTGAAGGCGAGCTCGGAGGAGTCGACCTCGTGGAAGGCGCCGTCGAGGAGCGTGACGCGCACGCCCGTCATCTCGTAGCCCGCCAGGATGCCGAACTGCATGGCCTCCTGCGCACCGGCGTCCACGGAGGGGATGTACTCCTTGGGCACGCGGCCACCGGTGACCTTGTTCACGAACTCGTACGCCGAGTCGCCGCCCTCGATGGGCTCGATCGCGATCTGCACCTTGGCGAACTGACCGGTACCACCGGTCTGCTTCTTGTGGGTGTAGTCCACGCGCTCGACGGCCTTGCGGATCGTCTCGCGGTACGCGACCTGCGGCTTGCCGACGTTGGCCTCGACCTTGAACTCACGACGCATACGGTCGACGAGGACATCGAGGTGGAGCTCGCCCATACCACCGATGATGGTCTGGCCGGTCTCCTCGTCCGAGTGGACCTGGAAGGAGGGGTCCTCCTCCGCGAGACGCTGGATGGCGACACCCAGCTTCTCCTGGTCGCCCTTGGACTTGGGCTCGATCGCGACCTGGATCACCGGCGCCGGGAAGTCCATGGACTCCAGGATCACCGGGTTCTTGTCGTCGCAGAGCGTCTCACCGGTGGTGGTCTGCTTCAGGCCCATGACGGCGACGATGTCACCGGCGCCCACCGACTCGATCTCCTCACGCTTGTTGGCGTGCATACGGTAGATCTTGCCGATGCGCTCCTTCCGCCCCTTGACGGAGTTCAGCACCGCGGTGCCGGCCTCCAGGCGACCCGAGTAGACCCGGATGAAGGTGAGCTTGCCCAGGTGCGGGTCGCTCGCAATCTTGAACGCGAGGGCCGCCAGCGGCTCGGTGTCGGCCGGCTTGCGCTTCACGACCACCTCGGGGTCCTTGACGTCGTGGCCCTCGATGGCCTCGACGTCCAGGGGGGAGGGGAGGTAGCGCACGACGGCGTCGAGCAGGGGCTGGACGCCCTTGTTCTTGAACGCGGTGCCGCAGAACACGGGGGTGACGGTGGAGGTGTCGGGCTTGCCGGACGCGATGGTGATACGACGGATCGCGGCGTACAGCTGCTCCTCGGTGGGCTCCTGGCCCTCCAGGTACAGCTCCATGATCTCTTCGTCGTTCTCCGCGACCGTCTCGATCAGCTTGCCGCGCCACTCGTCGGCGGCCTCGGTGTGCGTGGCCGGGATGTCGACGACGTCGTACATCTCGCCCTTGGACGCCTCGGCGGACCAGACCAGGGCCTTCATGCGGACGAGGTCCACAACACCCTGGAAGTTGGCCTCGGCGCCGATCGGGAGCTGCATCACGATCGGGGTCGCGCCGAGGCGGTCCACGATCATGTCGACACAGCGGTGGAACTCGGCACCGGTGCGGTCGAGCTTGTTGACGAAGCAGATACGCGGAACGCCGTAGCGGTCCGCCTGACGCCAGACGGTCTCGGACTGCGGCTCAACACCGGCGACACCGTCGAACACGGTGACGGCACCGTCGAGGACACGGAGCGAACGCTCCACCTCGACGGTGAAGTCCACGTGACCCGGGGTGTCGATGATGTTGATCGTGTGATCGACGTCCTCGAGCGGCCAGTGACAGGTCGTCGCGGCGGACGTGATCGTGATGCCGCGCTCCTGCTCCTGCTCCATCCAGTCCATCGTGGCAGCGCCGTCGTGGACCTCACCGATCTTGTAGCTCACACCGGTGTAGAAGAGGATGCGCTCGGTGGTCGTCGTCTTGCCCGCGTCGATGTGGGCCATGATCCCAATGTTGCGGACCTTGGCCAGGTCAAGCGAAGTGGTGGCCATATGGCTCAGTCTTCTCTCGGTCTCGATGGGGGTAGCGACTACCAGCGGTAGTGCGCGAAGGCCTTGTTGGACTCGGCCATCTTGTGCGTGTCCTCACGCTTCTTGACCGAGGCGCCGAGGCCGTTCGAGGCGTCCAGCAGCTCGTTCATGAGGCGCTCGGTCATGGTCTTCTCGCGACGGGCGCGGGAGTAACCGACCAGCCAGCGCAGCGCGAGGGTGGAGGCGCGGCCCGGCTTGACCTCGATCGGCACCTGGTAGGTGGCGCCACCGACACGGCGGGACTTGACCTCAAGAGCGGGCTTGACGTTCTCAAGCGCGCGCTTCAGCGTGATGACCGGGTCGTTGCCGGTCTTCTCGCGGAGGCCCTCCATGGCGCCGTAGACGATCCGCTCGGCGGTGGAGCGCTTGCCGTTCAGGAGGATCTTGTTGATGAGCGAGGTCACCAGAGGAGAACCGTAGACCGGGTCGATGATGACCGGGCGCTTCGGGGCGGGGCCCTTACGAGGCATTCTTACTTCTCCTTCTTGGCGCCGTAGCGGCTGCGGGCCTGCTTACGGTTCTTGACGCCCTGGGTGTCCAGGGAACCGCGGATGATCTTGTAACGAACACCCGGCAGGTCCTTCACACGGCCACCACGCACGAGCACGATGGAGTGCTCCTGCAGGTTGTGTCCCTCACCCGGGATGTAGGCCGTGACCTCGATGCCAGAGGTCAGACGCACACGCGCGACCTTACGCAGGGCCGAGTTCGGCTTCTTCGGGGTGGTCGTGAACACACGCGTGCAGACGCCGCGGCGCTGAGGAGAACCCTCAAGGGCGGGCGTCTTGTTCTTCTCGACCTTGTCCTGCCGGCCCTTGCGGACCAGCTGCTGGATCGTAGGCACTACTTCTCCGGTTTCTGTGTGCCGACTGTGAAACTAACCTGGAACGTCTCCGACCCACGCGGTCGGGTGTGTCGTAGCTGCGGGCTCCCGCCGCGAAGGCGGAAGCGGGTGCAGATAGCGGTGGCCCAGATCGGACTCGCCACGCGGTTGAGGACACGCGCAGGAGCCCAGGCACACCCCAGGCACAAGGTCAGAGCGTACCTACCGCATGGGCTGCGGTCAAAACAAATGCGGCCGGGGCGACACGCCGAGGGGCCGCTCATCCGGTGGGAGCGCGCAGTATCGCAGAACGGACACCGGAGCGCGAACGGGGGGAGCGGGAGCCGCCCCGGACCGCCCGGACGGAGCAGGGGCCCGGCCCACGGCCCGGCGCGGGGTCCCGGACACGCCGAAGGGCGGCCACCCCACGGGGTGACCGCCCTTCGCCGACTGGCGCCTTACTGGTTGTACGGACCGTAGTCGTAGTCCTCCAGCGGCACGGCCTGGCCGGAGCCGGAGCCGAACGGCGAGTAGTCGATGTCGTCGTAGCCGACGGCCGAGTACATCGCGGCCTTGGCCTCCTCGGTGGGCTCCACCCGGATGTTGCGGTAACGGGACAGACCCGTACCGGCCGGGATGAGCTTACCGATGATGACGTTCTCCTTGAGGCCGATCAGGGAGTCCGACTTGGCGTTGATCGCCGCGTCGGTCAGCACCCGGGTGGTCTCCTGGAAGGACGCCGCCGACAGCCAGGACTCGGTGGCCAGCGACGCCTTGGTGATACCCATCAGCTGCGGACGGCCGGAGGCGGGGTGACCACCCTCGGTGACCACACGACGGTTCTCGGTCTCGAACTTCGAGCGCTCGACCAGCTCGCCGGGCAGCAGCTCGGCGTCGCCGGACTCGATGATCGTCACCCGGCGGAGCATCTGCCGGATGATGATCTCGATGTGCTTGTCGTGGATCGACACACCCTGCGAGTTGTACACCCGCTGGACCTCGCCGACCAGGTGGACCTGGACGGCCCGCTGGCCGAGGATGCGCAGCACGTCGTGCGGGTTGGTGGCACCCACGGTGAGCTTCTGGCCCACCTCGACGTGGTCGCCCTCGCCCACCAGCAGACGGGCGCGCTTCGAGATCGGGAAGGCCGTCTCGTCGCTGCCGTCGTCCGGGGTGACGACGATCTTCTTGGTCTTCTCGGTCTCCTCGATCCGGACGCGGCCGGCCGCCTCCGAGATCGGGGAGACACCCTTCGGCGTACGGGCCTCGAAGAGCTCGACGACTCGGGGCAGACCCTGGGTGATGTCGTCACCGGCCACACCACCGGTGTGGAAGGTACGCATCGTCAGCTGGGTACCGGGCTCACCGATGGACTGGGCGGCGATGATGCCGACCGCCTCACCGATGTCGACCAGCTTGCCGGTGGCCAGCGAGCGGCCGTAGCAGAAGGCACAGGTGCCGACCGCGGACTCACAGGTCAGGACCGAGCGGGTCTTGACCTCCTCGACACCGGCGTTGACCAGCGCGTCGATCAGCACATCGCCGAGGTCGACATTGGCGGGCGCGATGACCTTGCCGTCGACGACGACGTCCTCGGCGAGCATCCGCGCGTACACCGACGTCTCGACGTCGTCGGTCTTGCGGAGCACACCCTCGGCGCTCTTCTCGGCGATCCGCAGCTTGAGACCGCGCTCGGTGCCGCAGTCCTCCTCGCGGATGATGACGTCCTGCGAGACGTCCACCAGACGACGGGTGAGGTAACCCGAGTCGGCGGTACGCAGGGCGGTGTCCGCCAGACCCTTACGGGCACCGTGCGTGGAGATGAAGTACTCCAGCACGGACAGACCCTCGCGGAAGGACGCCTTGATCGGACGCGGGATGGTCTCGTTCTTGGCGTTCGACACCAGACCACGCATACCGGCGATCTGACGCATCTGCATCATGTTTCCACGAGCACCCGAGTCCACCATCATGAAGATGGGGTTGGTCTTCGGGAAGTTCGCGTTCATCGCCTCGGCGACCTCGTTGGTCGCGCGGGTCCAGTTCTCGATCAGCTCGTGCGTGCGCTCCTGCTTGGTGATCAGACCGCGCTCGTACTGCTTCTGGATCTTCTCGTCCTTGGCCTCGTAGGAGGCGACGATCGCCTTCTTCGCCTCCGGGACGACGATGTCCGAGACGGCGACGGTGACGCCGGAACGAGTGGCCCAGTGGAAGCCCGCCGCCTTCAGGTTGTCGAGCGTCGCCGCCACGATGACCTTGGGGTAGCGCTCGGCGAGGTCGTTGACGATCTCGGAGAGCTGCTTCTTGCCGACCGAGTAGTCGACGAAGGGGTAGTCCTCGGGCAGCAGCTCGTTGAAGAGCGCGCGGCCCAGCGTGGTGCGCAGGCGGAAGCTGTCCCCCTGCTGCCACTCGGGCTCGCCCTCCTCACGGGCCGGCGGGGTCCAGCCGCGCGGCGGGATGGTGCCCACCGGGA
This sequence comes from Streptomyces clavuligerus, assembly GCF_005519465.1. Classification (NCBI taxonomy): domain Bacteria; kingdom Bacillati; phylum Actinomycetota; class Actinomycetes; order Kitasatosporales; family Streptomycetaceae; genus Streptomyces; species Streptomyces clavuligerus. Next base: position 2,524,796 of record NZ_CP027858.1, read on the forward strand.
AGCGGATGTCGACCTTGGCCTGGAGGGAGAGCTCACGGGCGTCGAACGCCATGATCGCCTCGGCGGTGGAGCCGAAGGACCGGCCCTCTCCGCGCACCTCGCGCTCCTCCTCGTCCGTGGTGAGGAAGAAGAGGCCCAGCACCATGTCCTGGGTCGGCATGGTCACCGGACGGCCGTCGGCCGGCTTGAGGATGTTGTTCGAGGACAGCATCAGGATGCGGGCCTCGGCCTGCGCCTCCGCGGAGAGCGGCAGGTGGACGGCCATCTGGTCACCGTCGAAGTCCGCGTTGAACGCGGTACAGACGAGCGGGTGGATCTGGATGGCCTTGCCCTCGACGAGCTGCGGCTCGAAGGCCTGGATGCCGAGGCGGTGCAGGGTGGGCGCACGGTTCAGCAGCACCGGGTGCTCGGCGATGACCTCTTCGAGGACGTCGTACACCACGGTGCGACCGCGCTCGACCATGCGCTTGGCCGACTTGATGTTCTGCGCGTGGTTCAGGTCGACCAGGCGCTTCATCACGAACGGCTTGAACAGCTCCAGCGCCATCGCCTTCGGCAGACCGCACTGGTGCAGCTTGAGCTGCGGACCGACGACGATCACGGAACGCGCGGAGTAGTCCACACGCTTGCCGAGGAGGTTCTGACGGAAGCGGCCCTGCTTGCCCTTGAGCATGTCGCTGAGGGACTTCAGCGGACGGTTGCCCGGACCGGTGACCGGACGGCCGCGGCGGCCGTTGTCGAACAGCGCGTCGACGGCCTCCTGGAGCATCCGCTTCTCGTTGTTCACGATGATCTCGGGGGCACCGAGGTCAAGGAGACGCTTGAGGCGGTTGTTCCGGTTGATCACACGGCGGTACAGGTCGTTCAGGTCGGAGGTCGCGAAGCGGCCACCGTCGAGCTGCACCATCGGACGCAGGTCCGGCGGGATGACCGGGACGCAGTCCAGCACCATGCCCTTGGGGCTGTTGCTGGTCTGGAGGAACGCGGAGACGACCTTGAGGCGCTTGAGCGCACGGGTCTTCTTCTGGCCCTTGCCGGTACGGATGATCTCGCGGAGGCGCTCGGCCTCCTCGTCGAGGTCGAAGGACTCCAGGCGCTTCTGGAGCGCGGCGGCGCCCATCGAGCCGTCGAAGTAGGTGCCGAAGCGGTCGCGCAGCTCGCGGTAGAGCAGCTCGTCGCCCTCCAGGTCCTGGACCTTGAGGTTCTTGAAGCGGCTCCACACCTCGTCGAGGCGGTCGATCTCGCGCTGGGCGCGGTCGCGGAGCTGCTTCATCTCCCGCTCGGCGCCTTCGCGCACCTTGCGGCGCACGTCCGCCTTGGCGCCCTCGGCCTCCAGCTCGGCCAGGTCGGTCTCAAGCTTCTTGGCGCGGGCTTCGAGGTCGGCGTCGCGGCGGTTCTCGATCTGCTGGCGCTCGACGGAGACATGGGCCTCCAGCGAGGGCAGGTCGCGGGTCCGGCGCTCGTCGTCCACGTACGTGATCATGTACGCGGCGAAGTAGATGACCTTCTCCAGGTCCTTCGGCGCGAGGTCCAGCAGGTAGCCCAGACGGGACGGGACACCCTTGAAGTACCAGATGTGGGTGACCGGGGCGGCCAGCTCGATGTGGCCCATCCGCTCACGGCGCACCTTGGCGCGGGTGACCTCGACACCGCAGCGCTCACAGATGATGCCCTTGAAGCGGACGCGCTTGTACTTGCCGCAGTAGCACTCCCAGTCCCGGGTGGGGCCGAAGATCTTCTCGCAGAAGAGCCCGTCCTTTTCCGGCTTGAGCGTGCGGTAGTTGATCGTCTCGGGCTTCTTGACCTCGCCGTGCGACCACTGGCGGATGTCGTCAGCGGTGGCCAGGCCGATCCGAAGCTCGTCGAAGAAGTTGACGTCGAGCACTATGCGTCAATCCCTCTCAGGGTTGTGTATCAAAGTGGTCTGTACGGAGTCCTGGGGGCGGCGGCCGGGACCCGCATCGCGGTGCGGGTCCCGGCCGGACCCCGTCAGACCTCTTCGACGCTGCTCGGCTCGCGCCGGGACAGGTCGATGCCGAGCTCTTCCGCAGCGCGGAAGACGTCCTCGTCGGTGTCGCGCATCTCGATGGACATGCCGTCCGAGGACAGCACCTCCACGTTGAGGCACAGGGACTGCATCTCCTTGATGAGCACCTTGAAGGACTCGGGGATGCCGGGCTCGGGGATGTTCTCGCCCTTGACGATGGCCTCGTAGACCTTCACGCGGCCGGTGACGTCGTCGGACTTGATGGTCAGCAGCTCCTGGAGGGCGTAGGCGGCGCCGTATGCCTCCAGCGCCCACACCTCCATCTCACCGAAGCGCTGGCCACCGAACTGGGCCTTACCACCCAGCGGCTGCTGGGTGATCATCGAGTAGGGACCGGTCGACCGGGCGTGCAGCTTGTCGTCGACCAGGTGGTGGAGCTTGAGGATGTACATGTACCCGACCGAGATCGGGTCCGGGAACGGCTCGCCGGAGCGGCCGTCGAACATCCTGGCCTTGCCGGAGGGGAGGACCATCCGGTCACCGTCGCGGTTGGGGATCGTGTTCTCGAAGAGACCGGCGATCTCGTCCTCGCGGGCGCCGTCGAAGACCGGGGTGGCGACATTGGTGCCGGGCTGGACCTCGTCCGCGCCGATGGACTTCAGCCGCTCCATCCACTCCTCGTTGCCCTCGACCTTCCAGCCCTGGCTGGCGAGCCAGCCGAGGTGGATCTCCAGGACCTGTCCCGGGTTCATTCGGGACGGGACACCCAGCGGGTTGAGGATGATGTCGACCGGGGTGCCGTCCTCCAGGAACGGCATGTCCTCGATCGGGAGGATCTTGGAGATGACACCCTTGTTGCCGTGGCGGCCGGCCAGCTTGTCACCGTCGGTGATCTTGCGCTTCTGGGCGACATAGACGCGGACCAGCTGGTTCACGCCCGGAGGCAGCTCGTCACCCTCCTCGCGGTCGAAGACGCGGACGCCGATGACCTTGCCGATCTCGCCGTGCGGCACCTTCAGCGAGGTGTCACGGACCTCACGGGCCTTCTCACCGAAGATCGCGCGGAGCAGGCGCTCCTCCGGGGTCAGCTCGGTCTCACCCTTCGGGGTGACCTTGCCGACCAGGATGTCGCCGGCGACGACCTCGGCGCCGATGCGGATGATGCCGCGCTCGTCGAGGTCGGCCAGGACCTCCTCGGAGACGTTCGGGATGTCCCGGGTGATCTCCTCGGGGCCCAGCTTGGTGTCCCGGGCGTCGACCTCGTGCTCCTCGATGTGGATCGAGGAGAGGACGTCGTCCTGCACGAGGCGCTGCGACAGGATGATCGCGTCCTCGTAGTTGTGGCCCTCCCACGGCATGAACGCCACGAGGAGGTTCTTGCCGAGCGCCATCTCGCCGTCTTCGGTGGCGGGGCCGTCGGCCAGGACCTGGCTCTCGATGACCCGGTCGCCCTCGGAGACGATGACCTTCTGGTTGACCGAGGTGCCCTGGTTGGAGCGGGAGAACTTGGCCACCCGGTAGGTGGTGAAGGTGCCGTCGTCGTTGGCGACGGTGATGTAGTCCGCGGAGACCTCCTGGACCACACCGTCCTTCTCGGCCTTGATCACGTCACCGGCGTCGACCGCGCAGCGGTACTCCATACCGGTACCGACCAGCGGCGCCTCGGCCGTGATCAGCGGAACGGCCTGACGCATCATGTTCGCGCCCATGAGGGCACGGTTGGCGTCGTCGTGCTCCAGGAAGGGGATCATGGCGGTCGCGACCGACACCATCTGGCGCGGCGAGACGTCCATGTAGTCGACCTCGGCCGGCAGGACGTAGTCGACCTCGCCGCCGCGGCGGCGGACCAGCACCCGGGCCTCGGTGAACTGCAGCTCGTCGTTGAGCGCGGCGTTGGCCTGCGCGATGACGAAGCGGTCCTCCTCGTCGGCGGTCAGGTAGTCGACCTCGTCGGTGACCTGGCCGTCGACGACCTTGCGGTACGGGGTCTCCACGAAGCCGAACGCGTTGACCCGGCCGTAGGAGGCGAGCGAGCCGATCAGACCGATGTTCGGGCCTTCGGGGGTCTCGATCGGGCACATGCGGCCGTAGTGCGAGGGGTGCACGTCACGGACCTCGAAGCCCGCCCGCTCACGGGAGAGACCACCCGGGCCGAGCGCCGACAGACGGCGCTTGTGGGTGAGACCCGACAGCGGGTTGTTCTGGTCCATGAACTGCGACAGCTGGCTGGTGCCGAAGAACTCCTTGATGGAGGCGACGACCGGCCGGATGTTGATCAGGGTCTGGGGCGTGATCGCCTCGACGTCCTGGGTGGTCATGCGCTCGCGCACGACACGCTCCATACGGGCGAGACCCGTACGGACCTGGTTCTGGATCAGCTCGCCGACGTTGCGCAGACGACGGTTGCCGAAGTGGTCGATGTCGTCGGTCTCGACGACGATCTGCGAACCGTTCTCACCGATCGTCTCGGTCTCGCCCGCGTGCAGCTTGACCAGGTACTTGATGGTCGCGATGACATCGTCGGTGGTGAGCACGCCGGCGTCCAGCGGCTCGTCCGCGCCGAGCTTCTTGTTCACCTTGTAGCGACCGACCTTGGCCAGGTCGTAGCGCTTCGGGTTGAAGTAGAGGTTCTCCAGCAGCGTCTGGGCGGCCTCGCGCGTCGGGGGCTCGCCCGGACGGAGCTTGCGGTAGATGTCGAGGAGCGCGTCGTCCTGGCCCTGGGTGTGGTCCTTCTCCAGGGTGGCGCGCATCGACTCGTACTCGCCGAACTCCTCAAGGATCTGCTCGGTCGTCCAGCCGAGGGCCTTGAGCAGCACCGTGACGGACTGCTTGCGCTTGCGGTCGATACGGACACCGACCATGTCGCGCTTGTCGATCTCCATCTCCAGCCAGGCACCCCGGGACGGGATGATCTTGGCGGTGTAGATGTCCTTGTCGGACGTCTTGTCGATGGAGGAGTCGAAGTAGACACCGGGGGAGCGCACCAGCTGCGACACCACGACACGCTCGGTGCCGTTGATCACGAAGGTGCCCTTGTTGGTCATGAGCGGGAAGTCGCCCATGAAGACCGTCTGAGACTTGATCTCACCGGTCTCGTTGTTCGTGAACTCGGCCGTGACGAAGAGCGGCGCGGCGTAGGTGAAGTCGCGCTCCTTGCACTCGTCGATGGAGTTCTTCGGAGGCTCGAAGCGGTGGTCCCGGAAGGTCAGGGACATCGACCCGCTGAAGTCCTCGATCGGGGAGATCTCCTCGAAGATCTCCTCCAGACCGGACTTCGTGGGGACGTCCTGTCCACTCTCCAGAGCCGCCTCGACCCGAGCCTTCCACGCGGCGTTGCCGAGCAGCCAGTCAAAGCTCTCGGTCTGGAGCGCGAGGAGGTTCGGAACCTCAAGAGGCTCCTTGATCTTTGCAAAGGAGATGCGCAGCGGGGCAGTGCTGGCGCCGTTGTTCATATTCGCGGTCGAGGCGTTGCGCGAGGCGGCCAAGAGGGGGTCCTTCCGAGGGCTCGGACTCACTACGCGCGTACCGTTCCCAAGCCCGGCGCAGAGAGAGAAGTCCCAGGTCAGGGATGGATCAATCCGCTGTGCTCATGCGAGGGGATGCCCCTGGTGACGGGCAGGGGGCAGCTAACAGGCAGCGCAAAGGGTCAGTGTAGCCACATGGCTCACTGATGTCCAGTCCGGGTTCCGACGACCCTCGTTGTTCTCATCTCCGCGCTTGCCCCGCGCCTTGAGGCGCACATCGATACTGCCCGTTCGCCCGCCGATCCATGCCTCGAACCCGGATCGTTGTGACGACGCGTCCTGAGAATTGCGCGCTGCGTGCGGTTCGTCAAGGCCCCCCGGCCCGCACCGGCTGCTGGGAGCGACACCGATCACGGTCCGGCCCGGTCCGGAACCCCACGGCGATGATCACCATACTCCCCGCCGCGGGAAGTGCAACGCACCCGTCGCTCAACGCCGAAAGGCGATCACCCTGATGGGTGATCGCCCTTGGCGGGTCCCGACGGGACGCCCACCGGCGGCCCCGAGGGGCTGTCGGTGGGCCCACCGGGCCCGGAGAGTCACGGGGGACTCAGGAGGGTCACTTGACCTCGACGGAGGCGCCGGCGGCCTTGAGGGACTCGGCAGCCTTCTCCGCGGCCTCCTTGGCGACCTTCTCCAGGACCGGCTTCGGGGTGCCGTCGACCAGGTCCTTGGCCTCCTTCAGGCCGAGGGAGGTCAGCTCGCGGACGACCTTGATGACCTGGATCTTCTTCTCGCCGGCGCCGGTGAGGATGACGTCGAACTCGTCCTTCTCCTCGACGGCCTCGGCGGCGCCACCAGCGGCACCACCGGCGACGACGACCGGCGCGGCGGCGGCGGCGGTGACGTCGAACTTCTCCTCGAACGCGGAGACGAACGCGGCCAGCTCAATGAGGGTCATGTCCTCGAACTGAGCGAGCAGGTCTTCCTGGCTGAGCTTCGCCATGATGGGCGATCCTTCCACTAAATCGGCTGGTGCCGGTTGTATATGACGGCGGGCGTGCGGCCCGCTGCGATCAGCGCCCCGAGGGGGCCCCGATCAATGCGCGAGCCGAATTACTCGGCACCGCCCTGCTCGTCCCGCTTGGCGCGCAGCGCGTCCACCGTGCGGACGAGCTTCGACGGGAGCGCCTGGAACAGCGAGGCAGCCTGGGACTGCTTGCCCTTCATGGCGCCCGCCAGCTTGGCGAGCAGAACCTCGCGGGACTCAAGGTCCGCGAGCTTCTTGATCTCATCGGGGGACAGCGCCTTGCCATCAAGGACACCGCCCTTGATGATCAGGTTGGGGTTGTCCTTGGCGAAGTCACGAAGACCCTTCGCCGACTCCACCGGGTCACCGGTGATGAAGGCGACCGCCGTCGGACCAGTGAACTGGTCGTCCAGCGACGTGATCCCGGCCTCGTTGGCCGCAATCTTGGTCAGCGTGTTCTTCACCACGGCGTACTGGGCGTTCTCACCGAGCGAACGACGCAGCGTCTTGAGCTGCGCCACGGTGAGACCCCGGTACTCGGTCAGCACGGCGGCGTTCGAGCTGCGGAACTGGTCCGCCAGCTCGGCTACCGCGGCAGCCTTGTCGGGCCTAGCCATAGCTTCGGCCTCCTTCCGGGTGATGAGGACCGCGCGGACCCGAAGGAGGAAACTTGGCAAAACAAAACGCCCCGGCGCAGGCGCACGGGGCTTTGGCTCGACCGGAACGAGTCCGGGAACCAGGGGTCCTCTGTGTCACCTGCGCAGGCCGTCCGTAGCTAGCGGATTCCTTCGGTCGCCGCACTCTCTGACGAGCACGCGGCAACGACCAGCGGTCTTTGGCTTCTCCGGAAGAGTACGGGACCGTGGTGCGAAGGTGCAAATCCACAGAAGTGCGCAGGTGGGAGCCCGGAGGACGGGCTGCGGGCCTCCGGGGCTGCGCACTCCGGACTGCGGGGCTCCGGACTGCGGACTGCGGACTGCGGGCTGCGGGCCCAGAAGCCCCGGGCTGCCGACTCCCGGGCCCGGGGACAGCAGAACGGCTCCCCCGCCCCACACGGGGGCAGGAGAGCCGTTCCTCAACGTGTACCGCGCCTGGTGTCAGGCGCCGCGCCGGTCGTCGTCCGATCAGACGGCGGCCGGGTCCTCCTCGACGAGGAGGTTGCGGGTGCGGTTGGAGTCCAGCGGGATGCCGGGGCCCATCGTCGTGGTCAGGGTCGCCTTCTTGATGTAGCGGCCCTTCGCGGCGGACGGCTTCAGACGGAGGATCTCCTCCAGCGCCGCAGCGTAGTTCTCCACCAGCTTGGTCTCGTCGAAGGAGACCTTGCCGATGATGAAGTGCAGGTTCGAGTGCTTGTCGACGCGGAACTCGATCTTGCCGCCCTTGATGTCGGTCACAGCCTTGGCGACATCGGGGGTGACGGTGCCGGTCTTCGGGTTCGGCATCAGACCACGCGGACCGAGCACCCGGCCGAGGCGGCCGACCTTGCCCATGAGGTCCGGGGTGGCGACGACGGCGTCGAAGTCCAGACGGCCCTTCGACACCTCGTCGATCAGCTCGTCGGCGCCGATGATGTCGGCGCCCGCGGCACGCGCGGCCTCGGCACGGTCACCGGTCGCGAAGACCAGGACCCGGGCGGTCTTACCGGTGCCGTGCGGAAGGTTCACGGTGCCGCGGACCATCTGGTCGGCCTTGCGCGGGTCGACACCCAGACGCAGGGCCACCTCGACGGTGCCGTCGAACTTGCTGGACGCGGTGTCCTTGGCGAGACGGACGGCCTCGAGCGGGGCGTAGTTGCGCTCCCGGTCGATCTTGGCGTCCGCAGCGCGGAGGTTCTTGCTGCGCTTCACTTCTGCTCCTGCTGTGTTTCAGGTGGGAGATGTGGTCCGGACCAGCGCGTGGTCCTGCCACAGGAGGTCAGACGGGGCGTGCTGCCTCGTCCTGCTGCCTCGGGCTGGGAATCAGCCCTCGACCGTGATGCCCATGGAGCGGGCGGTGCCGGCGATGATCTTCTCGGCGGCGTCCAGGTCGTTGGCGTTCAGGTCGGGCATCTTCGTCGTGGCGATGTCACGGACCTGGTCGCGCGTGAGCTTGGCGACCTTGGTCTTGTGCGGCTCGCCGGAGCCCTTGTCCACACCCGCGGCCTTGAGGATCAGCTTGGCGGCCGGCGGAGTCTTGGTCACAAAGGTGAAGGAACGGTCCTCGTAGACCGTGATCTCCACCGGCACGACCATGCCACGCTGCGACTCGGTCGCGGCGTTGTAGGCCTTGCAGAACTCCATGATGTTGACGCCGTGCTGACCCAGGGCGGGGCCGACCGGCGGAGCCGGGTTGGCCGCGCCGGCCTGGATCTGGAGCTTGATAAGCCCCGTGACCTTCTTCTTCTTGGGAGGCATGTGCTCTCTCCGGGTCCTAGTGAGAGTGGTCGGCCTTCCATCCATCATCCGGATGGAGGCATACCGCACCACGATAACGGGTAGAGGTGCGGGGTTAAAAACCGACAGGTCAGAACCGCCTTGAAGAGCGGTTCTGACCTGGTCGGAAGCGATGGTCCGGCGGAGGGCCGGAGGGCTCAGTTCTTCTGGATCTGGTCGAAGCTCAGCTCGACCGGGGTCTCGCGGCCGAAGATCTCGACCAGGCCCTTGACCTTCTTCGAGTCGGCGTTGATCTCGTTGATCGTGGCCTGGAGGGTGGCGAAGGGGCCGTCGGTGACGGTGACCGAGTCGCCCACCTCGAAGTCCAGGACCTGGACCTCCAGCTTGCGCGCCGGGGCGGGCTCGCCCTTGGCCTCGGCGGCCTCGCGAGCGGCCTTCTCCTCCGCCTCCGGGGCGAGCATCTTGACGATCTCGTCCAGGGTCAGCGGGTACGGGTCGTAGGCGTTGCCGACGAAGCCGGTGACGCCGGGCGTGTTGCGGACGACGCCCCAGGACTCGTTGGTGAGGTCCATCCGGACCAGGACATAGCCGGGAAGCTTGTTCTGGCGGACGTTCTTGCGCTCGCCGTTCTTGATCTGGACGATCTCTTCCTCGGGCACTTCGGCCTGGTAGATGAACTCCTCGACGTTCAGCGAGACGGCGCGCTGCTCCAGGTTGGCCTTGACCCGCTTCTCGTACCCGGCGTAGGTGTGGATCACGTACCACTCGCCCGGCAGGATGCGCAGCTCGTCACGGAGCGCGGCGATCGGGTCGACGGCCTCGGCGGCCTCTTCGACGACCTCGGCCGTGCCCTCGTCGTCCTCGGCGGACGCGTCGTCGGCCTCGACGGCCTCGTCGATCTCGGCGGCCTCGTCCTCGGCGGACGCGTCGTCCTCGGCGTGGAGGGCGGCCTCCTCGGCGGGCTCACCGGCCTCGGCGTCAGCAGCTTCCGCCTGGTCCGGGTCGATGGAGTCCGCGGCCTCAACGATGTCGAGCTGGTCCTCCGCCGACGCGGCCGACTCGAAGCTCTCGTCGCCGGGCCGGGCGGCCTCGTTCAGGTTCGGGTCAGACACGGTGGCTGCTTCTTCCTGGCTACAGATGGGTGGAACATACGGAAGGCTGCCGCCGCCGATGAGCCTCTGACCGGTTCCCCTCGCGGGATCAGCCAAAGACGTAGCTGACGGCTTCCTGGAATCCATAGTCAATCACGGTCACCAGACCGATCATGATGACGACGAAGATAATCACCACTGTGGTGTACGTCGTGAGCTGGTTGCGCGTCGGCCAGACGACCTTGCGGAGCTCCGCGATGATCTGCCGGTAGAACAGAGCCAGACGGCCCAGAGGGCCCTTCTTGCCGCGCTTGCCGCCCTTGCGGGACTTCTGAGGCGCTTCGTCCTCGGCATCAGGCGTGTCGATGGAGCCCACGGCGTCCGTCACTTTCTTTCACCTGATCCCGGGTCGTGGCCGTGCCGCGCCCGGTGACGCCGCACGGCCAATGAATCTACGTACATGCGCACACAGCCTGGCGAAGGTGTGTGTAGCAGGGCCGGAGGGACTTGAACCCCCAACCGCTGGTTTTGGAGACCAGTGCTCTACCAATTGAGCTACGACCCTTGGTGGTGTCCACAACCTACAGCATCCGGGGGATGCGGTCGGTGTGGGCCAACGACGAGTGAGTGTACGTGGTCATGGGCTCTTCGTCGAACAGACGCCTCCGGGGAGGTTCTTGCGGCCCCCCTCGTGGGCTGCCGGAAGACCTTCGCCGCAGGGCCCGGCGGCGCCGTCCCGGCCGTGTTCCGGGCCGTTGTCCGGGGGGCGGAACACCTGTGCCGGACGCCTGTCGCGTCTGGGACGATGGACGGCATGAGCGCTGCTACCTCTCCCGCCGAGCGCCGGGTCTCCGCCCGCGTCGGCGCGATCTCCGAATCCGCCACCCTCGCCGTCGACGCCAAGGCCAAGGCCCTCAAGGCCGCCGGGCGCCCGGTGATCGGCTTCGGCGCGGGCGAGCCCGACTTCCCGACGCCGGAGTACATCGTCGAGTCCGCCGTCGAGGCGTGCCGTACGCCGAAGTACCACCGCTACACCCCGGCGGGCGGGCTGCCCGAGCTGAAGAAGGCCATCGCCGAGAAGACCCTGCGGGACTCCGGCTACCCGGTCGACCCGGCGCAGGTGCTGGTGACGAACGGTGGCAAGCAGGCGATCTACGAGGCGTTCGCGGCGATCCTCGACCCGGGCGACGAGGTGATCGTCCCCGCTCCGTACTGGACCACCTACCCCGAGTCGATCCGGCTCGCGGGCGGTGTCCCGGTCGAGGTGGTGGCCGACGAGACCACCGGTTACCGGGTCTCCGTCGAGCAGCTGGAGGCGGCCCGCACCGAGCGCACCAAGGTGGTGCTGTTCGTCTCCCCGTCCAACCCGACCGGCGCCGTCTACAGCCGTGAGGACACCGAGGCGATCGGCCGCTGGGCCGTCGAGCACGGTCTGTGGGTGCTCACGGACGAGATCTACGAGCACCTGGTCTACGGCGACGCCGTCTTCACCTCGATGCCGGCGGTCGTGCCCGAGCTGCGCGAGAAGTGCATCGTGGTGAACGGTGTGGCGAAGACGTACGCCATGACCGGCTGGCGGGTGGGGTGGATCGTGGGCCCCAAGGACGTGGTGAAGGCCGCGACGAACCTCCAGTCCCACGCCACCTCCAATGTGTCCAACGTGGCGCAGGTGGCGGCGCTCACCGCCGTCTCCGGGAGCCTGGACGCGGTGGCCGAGATGCGGGAGGCGTTCGACCGCCGCCGCCGGACGATCGTCCGGATGCTCAACGAGATCGACGGCGTCGTCTGCCCCGAGCCCGAGGGCGCGTTCTACGTCTACCCCTCGGTGAAGGCCCTGCTGGGCAAGGAGATCCGCGGACAGCGCCCGGCGACCTCCGTGGAGCTGGCCGCGCTGATCCTGGACGAGGTCGAGGTCGCCGTCGTCCCCGGTGAGGCGTTCGGCACCCCCGGCTATCTGCGGCTGTCCTACGCGCTGGGCGACGAGGACCTGGTGGAGGGCGTCTCGCGGCTCCAGAAGCTGCTCGCCGAGGCCACCGACTGATCGTTCCACCGCTGAGCCGGTGAGCCGCCGCACGGCCCCGGAGCCCCCGCGAGGGTGGTTCCGGGGCCGTTCGCGCGAGCCGTTCCGGTTCCGCCGGGGACGCCCCCACGTGAGATCGAACACAGATCCGGGCAAGGACCCGATGGGGGAATCCGCTTACCTCCCGGCCCGGCCGTGCGGCAAGATCCTGGGATGGAGCACGTACGTGATGTCACCCGGCTGCCCAAGGCCCATCTGCATCTCCACTTCACCGGATCGATGCGCCCCGCCACCCTGCTCGAACTGGCCGACAAGTACGGCGTCCATCTCCCCGACGCGCTGACCGGCGGCGAGCCTCCCAGGCTGCGCGCCACCGATGAGCGCGGCTGGTTCCGCTTCCAGCGGCTCTACGACATCGCCCGGTCCTGTCTGCGCGCCCCCGAGGACATCCAGCGGCTGGTCAGGGAGGCCGCGGAGGAGGACGTCCGGGACGGCTCCCAGTGGCTGGAGATACAGGTCGACCCGACCTCGTACGCCCCGCTGCTGGGCGGTCTGACCCCCGCGCTGGAGATCATCCTCGACGCGGTGGAGAGCGCGTCGCGGGAGACGGGGCTCGGGATACGGCTGCTGGTGGCCGCCAATCGGATGAAGCATCCGCTGGAGGCGCGGACCCTGGCCCGGCTGGCCGTGCGGTACGCGGACCGCGGCATCGTGGGCTTCGGACTCTCCAACGACGAACGCCGGGGCATGGCCCGGGACTTCGACCGCGCCTTCACGATCGCGCGCGAGGGCGGGCTGCTCGCGGCCCCGCACGGCGGCGAGCTGACCGGTCCGTCCTCCGTTCGGGACTGTCTGGACGATCTGCGCGCGTCCCGCGTCGGCCACGGGGTCCGGGCCGCCGAGGACCCCCGGCTGCTGAAGCGGCTCGCCGAACTGCAGGTCACCTGCGAGGTCTGCCCCGCGTCGAACGTGGCGCTCGGCGTGTACGAGAAGCCCGGGGACGTGCCGCTGCGGACGCTGTACGAGGCGGGGGTGCCGATGGCGCTGGGCGCGGACGACCCGCTGCTCTTCGGCTCCCGGCTGGCCGCGCAGTACGAGTTCGCCCGGCGGCACCACGCGTTCACCGACAGCGAGCTGGCGGAGCTGGCCCGGCAGTCGGTACGGGGCTCCGCCGCCCCCGAGGGCGTCCGGGCCCGGATGCTGGCGGGGATCGACGGCTGGCTGGCCGAGGAGGCGGGTCCGCGGCCGGTCACGGGGTGAGCCCGCGGGTGACCCCGTTCCCGGGCCGGACGGCCGCCCGGGGCGGGTCGGCGCGGGTGGTGGCGCCCGACGGTCGGCCGGGGGCCGTCAGAGCTCCACGCCGACCGTCACCGGCTCGTTGACCAGCGTGATCCCAAAGGCGTCCCGCACCCCGGCCACGACCTCGCGGGCCAGCGCGAGCAGATCCTCGGTGGTGGCCTCGCCCCGGTTGGTGAGGGCCAGCGTGTGCTTGGTGGAGATCCGGGCCGGGCCGGTGCCGTACCCCTTGGTGAAGCCCGCCCGGTCGATCAGCCAGGCGGCGGAGGTCTTGGTGAACCCCTCCCCCGCCGGATACGCGGGCGCCGTCGCCTCCGCGCCGAGCCGCTCGCGGACACGATCGGTGAACGCCGTGTACTCCTCGGCGGTGAGGACGGGGTTGGTGAAGAACGACCCCGCCGACCAGGTGTCGTGGTCGGCGGGGTCCAGGACCATGCCCTTCCCGGCGCGCAGCGCGAGCACGGCGGAGCGGACCGCCGCCAGGCCGGCGCGCTCGCCGGGGACCACTCCGAGGACCCGCGCGGCCTCCGCGTACCGCACCGGCGCGGACAGGCCGTCCGCGTCCTCCAGCCGGAAGCGGACCCGCAGCACGACATAGCGGCCGGGGTGCTCCTTGAAGCGGCTGTGGCGGTAGGAGAAGCCGCACTCGGCGTTGGTGAGGGTGACCGTCTCACCGGCGCGGCGGTCGTAGGCGACGACCTCGGTGATGGTGGACGAGACCTCCTGGCCGTACGCCCCCACGTTCTGGAGGGGCGTCGCACCTGCGGAGCCGGGGATTCCGGCCAGGGCCTCGATGCCCGCGAGACCGGCCTCGACGGCGTACGCGACCACGTCCGTCCAGACCTCGCCCGCGGCCAGCTCCAGCTCGGTGCCGTCGTGGACGAGGCCCCGGGTGGCGATGCGCAGCGCCGTCCCGTCGAAGCCCTTGTCCCCGATGACCAGGTTGCTGCCGCCGCCGATCAGCAGCAGCGGGGTCCCCGAGGCGTCGGCCGCGCGGACGGCGGCGACCACCTCGTCATCGGTGGTCGCGGTGATCAGCCGGGTGGCCGGGCCGCCGAGCCGGAAGGTGGTCAGGGGGGCGAGGGGGGCGTCGTGGAGTTCCTGCACGGGCACAAGGGTACGGTCCGGCCCCGACAGCCCCGCGGGCCCCGTGGGACCGTCCGGGCCGTCCGGCCTGTCCGCCCGCCCCACCGGGCACGGCGGCACGGGCAGGGCGGACGGGCGGCCGAGCCCCGGGGCGCCGGGGGCCTAGGCGAGGGCGACGACGGCGCGCGCCATGCCCAGCACCTTCTCGCCGCCGCTGGTCGCGGTCAGGTCGACCCGTACGCGGTTGTCGTCGAGGAGCGCCGCGACCTTGCCGCTGACCTCGATGAGCGCGCCCTCGCCGTCGTTGGGGACCACGACGGGCTTGGTGAAGCGGACGCCGTACTCGACCACGGCGCCCGGGTCGCCGGTCCAGTCCGTGATCACCCGGACGGCCTCGGCCATGGTGAACATGCCGTGCGCGATCACGTCCGGGAGCCCGACCGCGACGGCGAACTTCTCGTTCCAGTGGATGGGGTTGAAGTCGCCCGACGCGCCCGCGTACCGGACCAGGGTGTCCCGTGTCACAGGGAAGGACCGCGCGGGCAGCTCCGTGCCGACCTCGACGTCCGCGTAGGAGATCCTCGCCGTCATCACGCCTCCTCGGCGGCGCGCGCCACCAGCTTGGTCCATGCGGTGACCACATGGGCACCGGTCTCGTCGCGGACCTCGCCCCGGATCTCCACGACGTCGTTGCCCGCGAGTGTCTTGATGCTCTCGATGGTGGAGACGACACTCAGCCGGTCCCCGGCGCACACCGGCCGCGTATAGGCGAACTTCTGCTCCCGGTGGACCACGCGGTCGTAATCGAGACCCAGTCCCGGGTCCTGAATGACCTCTCCGGCGGCCCGGAAAGTGATCGCGAAGGCGAAAGTGGGCGGGGCGATCACATCGGGGTGGCCGAGCGCCTTCGCGGCTTCGGCGTCGGTGTACGCGGGATGGTCGTCCCCGACCGCCTCGGCGAACTCCCGGATCTTTTCCCGGCCGACCTCGTACGGCTCGGTGGGCGGATAGCTCCGTCCCACGAAGGACTGGTCGATCGCCATGAAGGGACTCCCTCCTGCTGGGCCAATGACAAACGACACGAGGCCGCCCCCGAGTCGGGGACGGCCTCGCAGACGAGCCTGATCAGCGCGTTTCGCGGTGCGCAGTGTGAGAGTTGCAGCGCGGGCAGTGCTTCTTCATCTCAAGACGGTCCGGGTTGTTGCGCCGGTTCTTCTTGGTGATGTAGTTCCGCTCCTTGCACTCCACGCAGGCCAGCGTGATCTTCGGGCGGACGTCGGTGGCAGCCACGTGAGTGCTCCTTGGACGGACTATGGACAGTACAAACTATGAACGCATAAGAGAGTAGCCGATCGGAGGACCGACCCCACAATCGGCTACTGTGTGTAGCGGTGACCGGACTTGAACCGGTGACACAGCGATTATGAGCCGCTTGCTCTACCGACTGAGCTACACCGCTTTGATATCGGATCCCCTCACCCGAGGGTGAGGATCACCGACACCAGAGCCCCAATACGGAATCGAACCGTAGACCTTCTCCTTACCATGGAGACGCTCTACCGACTGAGCTATTGGGGCGAGCGAGGAAGACATTACACGGTCTCTCGCCGATCGCCCAAATCCGTTTCCTGTCGCCCTGTCCGGCATCGGTGACGAGGGGGTCGGACGGGGCGGAACGGGGCGGTGGGGAGAGGGTCGGCGGGCCGTGCCGTGCCTCGTTCCAAAGCCGTTCCAAACCCGTTCCTGAGCCTGCGCCGGAACCGTGCCGGAGCCGCGCCGGAGCCCGTTCCGCGGTGCGTCCAGAGTTCTGTGGGGCGGCGTGGGGCCGGTAGGACCCACGAGGCTGTGGTGACGAGTGGTGGGGCCCGGCGGGGAGTGGCGGGGAAGTCCCGGCGGGACGGGTGGGAAGTCCGGCGGGACCGGCGGGCGTACGGTCGCGCCCCCGGGAGCGACCGGGGCACGCGCCCCGGCTCACCGGTACGACTATTTCGCTCTTCCGCGAAGCGCGACCGGAGCGCCCCTAGGCTCACCCCAGGCTGTGTGATCTTCCTCATCCGCTCACCCGGCCCGAGCCCCGACCTCCCCCGCAGGAGCGCGATGCCCGACAGTCAGCCGCAGCCGTCCGACGGCGCGACCGCCGACACCACCGCGCTGCTGCTGTGCGGCGCCCGGCTCGCCGACGGCCGCACCGTCGACGTACGGCTCAGCGGAGGGCGCATCGAGGCGGTCGGCACCGCGGGGAGTCTCACGGCGCACTCCGCGCGGGTGGATCTGAGCGGGTATCTGCTGCTGCCCGCTCCGGCGGAGCCCCACGCCCACGGCGACACGGCCCTCACCGCCGACACCCCCGGCCCCGTCTCGTACGCCTCCGACGACGTCCAGCGGCGGACCACCGAGGCCGCCCTGCTCCACCTCGGCCACGGGGCGACCGCGCTCCGCTCCCATGTGCGGATCGGCCCCGTCCAGGGCCTCGGCCCGCTGGAGGCGGTGCTCCAGGCCCGGCGGTCGCTGCGCGGGCTCGCCGATCTGACGGCCGTCGCCGTGCCCCGGCTGCTGACCGGGGTCGCCGGGGCGGAGGGACTGGCGATGCTGCGGGACGCCGTGAAGATGGGCGCGGCGGTCGTCGGCGGCTGCCCGGACGCGGACCCCGACCCGACCGGCTATGTCCAGACCGTCCTGGAGGTGGCGGCGGAACACGGCTGCCCCGTCGATCTGCACACCCACGGCGACGACCCGGCCCGGCTGGCCCGGCTGGCGGCGATGGCGGGCGGGCTGCGGGCCCGGGTGGTGATCGGGCCCTGCGCCGGGCTCTCGGAGCTGCCGCGCGACAAGGCGTCCCGGGCCGCCGACCAGCTCGCGGCGGCGGGGGTGACCGTGGTCTGCCTCCCCCAGGGCGGCTGTGGCGCGCTGGAGCACCGGGGCACCGCTCCCGTGCGGCTGCTGCGGGCGGCGGGGGTGCGGGTCGCCGCGGGCGGCGGGGCGCTGCGCGATGTGTCGAACCCGGTGGGCCGGGGCGACCCGCTGGAGGCCGCCTATCTGCTGGCCTCGCAGACGGGGCTGCGCGCCCAAGAGGCGTACGACGCGGTCGGCCCGGCCGCCCGGGAGGCCATGGGGCTGCCGGAGGTCCGGGTGGAGGCGGGTTTCCCGGCGGAGCTGCTGGCGGTGCGCGGGGAGCGGATCTCGGGGGTGCTGTCGCTCGCGTACAGCAGGATCGTCATCCACCGCGGCCGGGTCGTGGCCCGGACCAGCGCGGTACGGGAGTACTGCGACTCGGCCGTGGCGGTGGCGCTGGAGCTGCCGCGGCAGGGGCGCCCCTGAGCCGTGCCCGGCGCGTCCGGGCGGGACGGCCCCGGGCCGTGCCACAGACCGGGGGACCCTCGGTGCGACGCGCCGCCGCGGTGAGGCGGACGCGGCCCGGCGGACGTACGGTCGACGTCATGCGCATTGTCATCGCTGGAGGACATGGCCGGATCGCCCTGCGGCTGGAGCGGTTGCTCTCGGCGGGCGGGCACGAGGCCGTGGGGATCGTACGCAACCCCGATCACCGCGCGGACCTGCGGGCGGCCGGGGCGGAAGCGGTCGTCCTGGATCTGGAGTCGGCGCCCGTGGACGAGGTGGCCGAGGTGCTGAAGGGCGCGGACGCCGCGGTGTTCGCGGCGGGCGCCGGGCCGGGCAGCGGCACGGCCCGCAAGGAGACCGTGGACCGGGCCGCCGCGCTGCTGCTCGCGGACGCCGCGGAACGCGCGGGGGTGCGGCGCTTTGTCGTGGTGTCCTCGATGGGCGCGGACGCCGGGCATCCGGGCGACGAGGTCTTCGACGTCTATCTGCGGGCGAAGGGCGCGGCGGACGACGCCGTACGGTCCCGTTCCGCCCTGGACTGGACGATTCTGCGCCCGGGGATGCTGACGGACGACGCCGGTACCGGCCTGGTCCGGCTGGAGGCGGCGACGGGGCGGGGCCCGGTCCCGCGCGACGACGTCGCGGCGGTCCTGGCCGAGGTGCTGGAGACCCCGGCCACGGCGGGGCTGACCCTGGAGCTGGTCGGCGGCTCGGTCCCGGTCACCGTGGCGGTCAAGGACATCGCGGGGAACTGACCCACCGGACGCCCGGCGCCCGGCCCGACGAGTCCGGGGCCGGGACCGGTCCTCCCGACAGGAGGAACACCATGTCTGACTTCGCCTCCCTCGAACCCATCGTGGTGGAGCACGGCGAACGCCCGTACGCGTTCATCCGCGGCTCCGTCCGGATGGACGCCTTCGCGACGATCGCCGACCGCCTCGGCGAGCTGATCGGCTGGGTCGCCGCGCAGGGCACCGAGTTCGCCGGCCCGCCCTTCTTCCGCTTCAACACGGTCGACCTGACCGGTGAGTCGGAGGTCGAGGCGGGCATCCCGGTGGTCTCGCTCCCCACCCCGGAGGGCGACATCCACATCGGCGCCCTCCCCCCGGGCCGCTACGCCACCGCCCGCTTCACCGGCCACCCCGACCGCCTCCGCTCCGTGGCCACCGCCCTGCGCGCCTGGGCCGACCGCGAGAACCTGCCCTTCGACATGACGCGAACCGACGACGGCGTGGAGCACTGTGCCTGCCGCATCGAGTCCTACCTCACCGACCCCCGCGTCCAACCCGACCCGCACCAGTGGGAGATGGAACTCGCCTTCCGCCTCGCGGACTGACCTCCGCCGCCCTCCCGGTCCTGTCCGCCTGGCAGGATCGGGGGACAGGACGAGTCGTCAGGGGGCACCATGGGCACGCTGGAAGAGCTGACGTCGGACCTCCTCATGGACAGGCTCAGAAAGCTCCGGGTCCACCGGCTCAACGGGCGGCCGAGCAGGCACAAGCCGCTCGCGCTGCTGTGGGGCATCTCCAGGATCGCCGGCGGGAAGCCGCCCATATCCGCGGTCTCGGCCCCCCCACCGCGGCCCCGACGAGCTGTCGAACCTGCTGGTCCTGTGCCCCAATCACCATGTCCAGTTCGATGCCTTCGCGATATACGTCGACGCCGACGGCATGGTTCGCACCACCGCGGACGGACAGGCGGTGGAAGAGCTCCGGCGGCACACCGCCCATCGGCTCAGCGAAGCGCATCTCCGTTACCACCGCGCGTGGTGCGGCCGGGACGACTGACCCTCCGGGACGGGCTCCACAGCCCCCGTTCATGATCTTCGTCATAGGGCCTGGCAGTGTCAGACAGCGCCTGGCAGTACTTGGCAGCGTCTGGCAGTACTTGTCAGCGTCTGTCTGGGTTCTTCCGCGGCAGGCCCACCGCGCGCGGGCGGTGCCGGGACCCGAGGAACGACGATGGCCCCTGATCCGCGTTTCCGCAGATCAGGGGCCATCGTTCTCGCGTGGCGGCGCCAGGATTCGAACCTGGGTAGGCTAAGCCGACGGATTTACAGTCCGCTCCCATTGGCCACTCGGGCACACCGCCATTGAGAAGGTGCCACCTCGGAATCCCCGCCTCGCGGCGGCGCTCCTTGGCGACGACGTAAACAATACCTGATGTACGGGGGTGCTACGCCACTGGATTGATCAACCGTTGGAAGCGGTGCGGGTGGCTAGGCTTGCCCGAGCGGTTCGGGGACTCCGGCCGCGCCCTTCACGCACCCCGATACAAGGAGCCACAGGACATGGCCGACTCCAGTTTCGACATCGTCTCGAAGGTCGAGCGGCAGGAGGTCGACAACGCCCTCAACCAGACCTCGAAGGAGATCGCGCAGCGGTACGACTTCAAGAACGTCGGAGCGTCGATCTCCTGGTCCGGCGAGAAGATCCTGATGCAGGCGAACTCCGAGGACCGGGTCACCGCGATCCTCGATGTGTTCCAGTCCAAGCTGATCAAGCGGGGCATCTCGCTGAAGGCGCTGGACGCGGGCGAGCCGCAGCCGTCCGGCAAGGAGTACAAGATCTTCGCCACGATCACCGAGGGCATCTCGCAGGAGAACGCCAAGAAGGTCGCGAAGGTCATCCGTGACGAGGGCCCGAAGGGCGTCAAGGCGCAGGTGCAGGGCGACGAGCTGCGGGTCACCTCCAAGAGCCGGGACGACCTCCAGGCCGTGCAGGCGCTGCTGAAGGGGCAGGACTTCGACTTCGCCCTCCAGTTCGTGAACTACCGGTGAGCTGAAACCACCGGTGGCCTGACCCACCGAGCCGGACGGCTCCCGGTGTCCGGTCCGCGAGGGCGGAGCGGGCACCAGGAGCCGGGGGCGGTGCGCCCGGGGGCGACGTCCGAATCCCGCCAGCGTGCGGGCTGCCGACGGCGCAGACTCGAAGGCGTGGGGCGCGGGATGCCCCGGAGCGCGAGAGAGGCAGGGCCATGAGCACCGGAACCGGCACCGGCGGGGACGCAGTGACGCTGTACACGACCACCGAGAGCCCCCTGGGCACCGTGCTGCTCGTGGGCGTGGAGTCCGCGACGGCACCGGGCGGCACCGCGCTGGTCTCGCTCTCCGTCCCCGGGCAGAAGGGCGCGGCGGTCGTCCGTCCGGACTGGCGCCATGGGCCCGGCGCCTTCGCCGAGATCGAGGCGCAGCTCCGCGCCTACTTCGCGGGCACACGGACCCGTTTCGCGATCGAGTGGGCCGAGGTGGCTCCGGGGGCTGCGGCGCCCACCGCGTTCCAGCGGCGGGTCTGGCGGGCCCTGGAGGAGATCCCGTACGGGACGACCACGACCTATGGGGAGATCGCCCGGCGGGTCGGTGTCTCCGGGGCGGCGGTGCGGGCGGTGGGCACGGCGATCGGCCGGAATCCGCTGCTCGTGGTGCGGCCGTGCCATCGGGTCATCGGTGCCGACGGCGCGCTGCGCGGCTATGCGGGCGGGCTGGAGCGCAAGGAGTGTCTGCTCGCCCTTGAGGGCGCGCTCGGATCATGAGCGCGGCGGCCGGACCGGGAGGCGGTGCCCCGCGGCCCGGGGGCTGGGGCGGCACGGACGGGTCCGGGGGCGCCCCGGACGGTGAGGGGCTGTTCCCGCTGCCGGTGAGCGGCCCCGTTCCGCGTGTGCCCGTCGAGATCGCTCCGGGTGCGGTGCATGTCCCGGGCTGGCTCACGGTCGAGCGGCAGCGCCGGCTGGTGGACGCCTGCCGGGGCTGGGCGCGCGGGCCGGTGCCGATGCGGCACACGGTGCTGCCGGGCGGCGGGGTGATGTCGGTGCGGACGGTGTGTCTGGGCTGGCACTGGCAGCCGTACCGGTACTCCCGCACGGCGGACGACGTGAACGGCGCCCGGCCCGCGCCGTTGCCCGGCTGGCTGGCCGGGTGGGGGCGCGCGGCGGTGCTCGCGGCCCATGGGCCCGACGGGGGCGGGTCCGCGTACGCCCCGGACACCGCTCTGATCAACTTCTATGACGACGGGGCGCGGATGGGCATGCACCAGGACCGCGAGGAGCGGTCCGCGGCTCCTGTGGTCTCCCTGAGCGTCGGTGACCGCTGTGTCTTCCGCTTCGGCAACACCCGGACGCGGGGGCGTCCGTACCTCGATGTGGAGCTGGCCTCGGGCGATCTGTTCGTCTTCGGCGGGCCCTCGCGGGCGGCGTATCACGGGGTGCCGAAGGTGTATCCGGGCACGGCCGTCCCGGGGACCGGGATACGGAGCGGGCGGCTGAACCTCACCCTGCGCGAGACCGGCCTCAGCGGCTGACCCGCCGTCCCGGCGCGCACCGGCAGGCGGGCCGGGCGCGGGACCGGGTGGTCAGCGCGGGGCGAAGGGCTGGTCCGTGGGGACGATCTCCTTGCCCAGCGGCAGCAGCGAGACCGGTATCAGCTTGAAGTTCGCGATGCCCAGCGGGATACCGATGATGGTGACGCAGAGAACGATCCCGGTGACGATGTGCCCCAGCGCCAGCCACCACCCCGCGAGGATCAACCAGAGCACATTGCCCACGCAGGACGGCGCCCCGGCGTCCTTGCGGTCGACCACGGTGTACCCGAAGGGCCACAGGGCGTAGATCCCGATACGGAAGGCGGCCAGGCCGAAGGGTATGCCGATGATCGTCAGACAGAGCAGCGCGCCCGCGAACATATAGCCCAGGAACATCCAGAAGCCGCACAGGACGAGCCATATGACGTTCAGAACTGTCTTCATGACCGAGGACCTGCCATCTGTTCGAGCCGGGCGATGCGTTCCGCCATCGGCGGGTGGGTGGAGAACATCTTGGACAACCCCTTTCCCGGCCTGAAGGGGTTCGCAATCATCATGTGGCTCGCGGTCTCCAGCCGGGGCTCGGGCGGCAGCGGGAGCTGCTTCGTCCCGGCGTCGAGCTTGCGCAGGGCGCTGGCGAGGGCGAGCGGATCACCGGTGAGCCGGGCTCCCGACGCGTCCGCCTCGTACTCGCGGGAGCGGCTGACGGCGAGCTGGATGATCGAGGCGGCCACCGGGCCGAGGATCAGGATCAGCAGCATCCCGAAGAGGCCGGGGCCGTCGTCGTCGGACCGGCCGATGGGGATCAGCCAGGCGAAATTCACCAGGAACATCACGACGGAGGCCAGTGCTCCGGCGACGGACGAGATCAGGATGTCCCGGTTGTAGACATGGCTCAGCTCATGGCCGAGGACGCCGCGCAGCTCCCGTTCGTCCAGGAGCTGGAGGATGCCCTCGGTGCAGCACACCGCCGCGTTCCGCGGATTGCGGCCGGTGGCGAACGCCTTGGGGGCCTGGGTGGGGGAGATGTAGAGCCGGGGCATGGGCTGGCGCACGGACGTCGACAGCTCCCGGACGATGCGGTAGAGGCCGGGGGCCTCGAACTCGCTCACCGGGCGGGCCCGCATCGCGCGCAGTGCCAGCTTGTCGCTGTTCCAGTACGCGTAGGCGTTGGTGCCGAGGGCGACGACGAACGCGACGATCAGCCCCGTGCGGCCGAAGAAACTGCCGATGACGAGGATGAGAGCGGACAGTCCACCGAGAAGTACGGCGGTCTTCAGCCCATTGTGCCGGCGGTGCACGGTACGCCCTCCAGGTGGTGCGGCAGGGGAACCCTTTGCTGGTGGTGCTCCACTCTCCAGTGGACCCTTCTGTACTGGTCAACGCCAGGCGAAGGGCCCCAGTTCCCTGCCGTCGCGGGGCCCGGCGGCGCCCGTTCGGGTGATCCTGGCCCGGGGCGGTGGGCCGGATCGGGGCGCGGCGGGCCGCGCCGGGCCGCGCCGGGGGCGTCGAGGAGCCGCCGGGGCCCGTCAGAACAGGCTGGTGGCCGCGGTGCGGAGGATCAGCTCGGGGTAGCCGGAGAGGACCACCGCCGCCACGGCGGTGAGGGCGATCGCCAGGGTGAGGGCGGGTGCGGCGGTCCCCGTGGCGGGCCGTGCCGCGACCGCCGTCGGCGCGGAACCGGGCCCGGCGGTCGCCGGGGGCTCCGGCCGCCCGGACCGGTCCGTCCGCTGCTGCCCCGGGGCCCGTTCCGGCTCCGGAGCGCGGAAGAGCACCGCCGTCCACATCAGGTAGTAGTACAGCGCGATGACCACGTTG
Source organism: Streptomyces clavuligerus (assembly GCF_005519465.1). Lineage (NCBI taxonomy): Bacteria > Bacillati > Actinomycetota > Actinomycetes > Kitasatosporales > Streptomycetaceae > Streptomyces > Streptomyces clavuligerus. The sequence goes on from NZ_CP027858.1 coordinate 2,548,594, forward strand.
ACCGCCATGACGACGGCGAGCCAGCCCAGCTCGGCGTCGACGGCCGTGGAGAAGACCGTGACCTTCGCGAAGAGCCCGATGATCCCCGGCGGCAGACCGGCCAGGCAGAGCAGGAAGAAGGCCATCACCAGGGCGGTGAGCGGGCTGGTGGACGCGAGGCCCCGGTAGTCGGAGATCCGGTTCAGCGGCTTGGTGCGGGCGACCAGGGCCACCACGGCGAAGGCGCCCAGGTTCACGACCGCGTACATCAGGGCGTACGCGACCGTCGCGCCGATCTGGTCGTCGCTGGAGTACGCGGCGGCGGCCACGGGCACCAGGATGTAGCCCGCCTGGCCCACGGAGGACCAGGCCAGCAGCCGGACCGCGCTCCGGGGCCGGTCGGGGTCCTGGCGCAGGGCGGCGGCGTTGCCCGCCGTCATGGTCAGCGCGGCGAGCAGGGCCACGACGGGGCCCCAGACATCCGCGTACCCGGGGAACGCGACCACGGTCACCAGGATCAGCCCGGAGAAACCGACCGCCTTGCCGACGACGGAGAGGAAGGCCGCGATCGGCAGCGGCGCGCCCACATAGGTGTCGGGGACCCAGAAGTGGAAGGGGACGGCGGCCGTCTTGAAGGCGAAGCCGATCAGGGTCAGCGCGACGCCCGTCTTGACAAGGGTGTCGAGCTGTCCGGGGACGCTGCCCAGCTCGGCGGCGATCCGGGTGAGATGGAGACTGCCGGTGGCGGCGTACACGAAACTCACGCCGAGCAGGGTGACGGCGGTCGCGGTGACGGAGGAGAGGAAGAACTTCAGCGCCGCCTCGCTGGAGAGCCGGTCGCCCCGGCGCAGACCGACCAGCGCGAAGGCGGGCAACGAGGCGACCTCCAGGGCGACGACCAGGGTGGCCAGGTCCCGGGACGCGGGCAGCAGGGCCGCGCCGGCGGTGGCGGACAGCAGCAGGAACCAGTACTCCCCCACCGGGTACGCGCGGTGGACGCGGTGGAGCGAGAGCAGGGCCGTCAGCAGCGCACCGCCGAGCACCAGGAGCTGGATGGCGAGGGCGAAGCGGTCGGCGGCGTAACTACAGGTGTCCGCGTCGGTGGTGAGGCAGAAGGTGCGGCGTTCGCCGTCCCGCAGCGGTACGAGGGTCAGGAGCGCGGCGGTGAGGCCCGCGAGCGCGCCGACGCCCAGCCAGCGCTTGTGCCGTTCGGGTACGAAGAGGTCGGCGACCAGCAGGATCAGGGCGACGGCCGCGGTGATGGTCGGGGGCGCGATCGCGAGCCAGTCGACGGACTGGACCAGGCTTCCGTCGGCCGCGGTGGTGCGGACGGCGTCCACCGCGGTGCGGACGGCGGGATCGCCGCTGGTCGTGATCACGACTTTCCTCCTGCGAGGAGCTGCTGCACGGCCGGGTCGGTGAGGCCGAGGAGGACCGCGGGCCACAGTCCGGCGAGGACGGTGAGGGCGACGAGGGGGGACCAGGCCGCCAGTTCGTACGGGTGAACATCAGCGGGCTCGGCGGGCCCGGTGGCCGGGGCGGCGCCGGGCACGGCCTGGGCCGGGGTATCGGTGCCGGTGCCGGGCGCGGTCCTCGGTGGCTCCGGGGCGGCGGGGCGGTGGGCGCCCATGCAGACCCGGCGGACCACGATCAGCAGATAGGCGGCCGTGAGCAGGGTGCCGAACGCGCCGATCACCATGAAGGTGAGGAACGCGGGGCGGCTCAGCCCGTCCGCCGGGTCGAAGGCGCCGAACAGGGCGAGCATCTCCCCCCAGAACCCGGCGAGGCCGGGCAGCCCGAGCGAGGCCACGGCGGCGAAGGCGAGCAGTCCGCCGAGGCGGGGCGCCCGGCCGTAGAGGGCCGCTCCGGCGGCCCCGGCAAGGGTGTCCAGGTCGGCGGTGCCGTAGCGCTCCTTGACCGCGCCGACGAGGAAGAAGAGCAGGGCTGTGATCAGCCCGTGGGCGATGTTCGCGAACAGCGCTCCGTTGACGCCGGTGGGGGTCATCGTCGCGATACCGAGCAGGACGAAGCCCATGTGGCCGACGGAGGAGTAGGCGATCAGCCGCTTGAGATCGCCGCCCGCCCCCTCCTTCGCGAGGGCGAGGCAGACGAGGGAGCCGTAGACGATGCCGACGACGGCGAACGCCGCCAGATAGGGGGCGAAGGTCTGCATGCCCTCGGGGGCGATGGGGAGCAGAATACGGACAAAACCGTACGTACCCATCTTGAGCAGAACGCCCGCCAGCAGCACGGAGCCCACGGTCGGAGCGGCGGTGTGGGCATCGGGCAGCCAACTGTGCAGCGGCCACATCGGGGTCTTCACGGCGAGGCCGATCCCGATCGCCAGAACGGCGACGACCTGCGTGGACGCGGTGAGGCCCCGGCCGTTGTCAGTGGCGAGTGCCACCATGTCGAACGTGCCGCTCTTCAGCCCGATGAGGAGCAGTCCGAGCAGCATGACCACGGAGCCGAGCAGTGTGTAGAGGATGAACTTCCAGGCGGCGGGGGACCGGCCCGCGCCGCCCCAGCGCCCGATGAGGAAGTACATCGGGATGAGCACCATCTCGAAGGCGAGGAAGAAGAGCAGCAGATCGAGGACGGCGAAGGTCGCCAGGGTCCCCGATGCCAGCAGGAGCAGCAGGGCGACGAACGCCTTCGGGGACGGGCCCGTAGGCATCCGGAAGTAGCTGTAGAGCGCGCAGAGGAAGGTCAGCAGCGCCGTCAGGACCAGAAGGGGGAGGGAGATGCCGTCGACACCGAGGTGGATACGGACGTCGAGCGCCGGAATCCAGCTGATGTCCGTCGTGGCCTGCATCCTTGACGGATTGTCGTGGTCGAAGCCGATGACGAGGGCGATGGCGGCGGCGAGCACCGCGCCGGTGACGGTCACCCCGTGGCGCAGCACCGCCTGGTCGGGGTTCTTCCCGCGCAGGCCCGGCGGGGCGGGCAGCAGCGCGGCCACGGCCCCGAGGAGCGGGCCGACCACGATGAACGCGAGGAGGAACTGCATCACGGACTCGCTGATATCGATCACGGCTCACGATCCGGCGTTGACAGTGGACAGGACGACGGCGGCGGCCACCAGGACGGTGGAGCCCGCGAGCAGCCAGCTCAGATAGGTCTGCACATTGCCGGTCTGGGCCCGGCGCACCAGACGGCCCAGCCACTGGGTGCCGGTGCCCGCGCCGCGTACATAGGTGTCGACGACCTCGCGGTCGAGGAAGCGCGCCAGGTCGGCTCCGGCCTGGACCGGGCGGACGAAGAGCGCGTGGTAGACGGCGTCGAGGTGGAAGCCGGACGCGGCGTGGCGGTGCAGCGGGCCCAGGAGCAGCCGCCCGGGGTCGGCGGGGTCGGGGGCGGAGGCGACGGAGCCGAAGAGGGGGGCGTGGGCCTCGACGGCCTCGGCCTCGACCACGGACGGCGGGGCGTCCGGGTGGGCGACGGTGGCGGTGGCGGGCAGGGGGTGGCGCGCGCCGTCGCGGGCGCGCAGGGAGCGCCAGGCCCCGTAGGTGAGGAGGCCGCCGGCCAGTGCCGCGCCGGTGCCGAGGACGGCGGTGGTGAGGGTGGGTTCGAGGGGGTGGCTGTCGAACCAGTCGTCGAGGTAGCCGTAGGTCAGTCCGAGGCCGAGGGAGGGGATGGCGAGGAGCCAGAGCACACCGGTCATGGCCAGGGGCTCGCGCCCGTGGTCGGGGGCCTCGGGCCCGTGGCCGCGGAAGGCGAGGAGCCACAGCCGGGTGGCGTAGGCCGCGGTGAGCAGGGCGGCCAGCAGACCGGCGACGAGGACGGTCCAGCCCGCGCCCTGGGGGGCCGCGGTGGACTCGCCGAGCGCGGAGTGCTCGGCGGCGACGAGGACGGCTTCCTTGGAGAAGAAGCCGGCGAAGGGGGGAATGGCCGCGAGGGCGAGAAGGGCGACGCCCATCGTCCAGTAGGCGTCGGGGATACGGCGGGGCAGGCCGCTCATCCGGGACATCGCGGCGAGTGAGTTGGTTCCGGCGGCGTGGATGACCACTCCGGCGGCGAGGAAGAGCAGGGCCTTGAAGGCTCCGTGGGTGAGGAGGTGGAAGACGGCCGCGCCCCGGTCGGCGACGGCGAGCGCGCCCGCCATGTAGCCGAGCTGGCCGATGGTCGAGTAGGCGAGGACCCGTTTGATGTCGTCCTGGGCGAGGGCGGCGAGGCCGGAGCCGACCATTGTGACGGCGGCCATGACGGCGAGGACGGTCAGCGCGGCCGGGGAGGCGGCGAAGACGGGAAGGAGACGGGCGACGAAGTAGATACCGGCGGCCACCATGGTCGCGGCGTGGATCAGTGCCGAGACGGGGGTGGGGCCCGCCATCGCGTCGGGGAGCCAGGTGTGCAGCGGGAACTGGGCCGACTTGCCCGCGACCCCGGCGAGCAGCAGCAGGGCGACCAGGGTCGGGTGGTCGATGCGGCCTTCCGCGACGGCGTTCAGGACCCCGGTGATCCGGAAGGTTCCGGCGTCGGTGGCCAGGGCGAAGAGGCCGATCAGAAAGGGGACGTCGCCGAGCTTGGTGACCAGGAACGCCTTGAGGGAGGCGGCACGCGCCTCGGGCGTCTCCCAGTAGTGCCCCACCAGGAAGTAGGAGCAGATGCCCATGATCTCCCAGCCCACCAGGAGCACCATCAGATCGCCGGAGTAGACGACGAGCAGCATGGCGGCGGTGAAGAGGGAGACGAGGGCCGCGTAGGAGGGGTAGCGGGGGTCGTCCCGCAGATAGGCGGTGGAGTAGATCTGCACACAGGACGCGACGAGTCCGACGAGGACGGCGACCAGGGCGGCGAGGCCGTCGATGTGCAGGGCGAGGTCGATGAGGACCGAGCCGGTCGGCGTGAGCCGGGTGGCGGCGTCGATGGTCCCGTCCCCGCCCTGGCGCACGGCGACGACGACCGCGAGGACGGCCGAGGCCAGCGTGGGCACGATGGCGAGCGGGCGCACGAAGCCGGGGGCGGTACGGCCGGTGAGCAGTCCGGCGGCCGCGCCCAGGAAGGGCAGGAGGGGGACGAGGACGGCGAGGGTCGTGGTGGTCACGCGGGGGCCTCAGTCTTCTGCGTCCGCTGTGCCGGGGCGGTCGCGCCGGGGTCGTCGGGGGTGCCGTCCGGGCCGTCGGGGCGCTCCGCGGTGTCCCGGAGCCGGTCGATGTCCGAGGTGCCGCGGTTGCGGTAGACCATCAGGACGATCGAGAGGCCGATGCCGATCTCGGCGGCGGCGATGGCGATGGTGAAGAGGGTGAGCGCCTGGCCGGAGTGGAGGGCGTCGCGGAGCCAGACGTCGAAGGCGACGAGGTTGAGATTGACGGCGTTGAGCATCAGCTCGACGGACATCAGGACGAGGATCGCGTTGCGCCGGGCGAGCACACCGTACAGGCCGGTGCAGAAGAGGAGGACGCTGAGCACGGCGGGGTAGGCGAGGTGCATCAGCGGTCTCCCTCGGGGGCGGCGGCGCGGGGGCCGTTCCCGGTCCGGGGGCCGTTCCCCGGCAAGGCGTCGTTCCCCGACGGGGTGTCGGCCTCGGCCCGGGTGTCGGCCTCGGCCTGTTTGCGGGAGAGGACGATCGCGCCGACGAGGGCGGCGAGCAGCAGGACGGACAGTGCCTCGAAGGGCAGTACCCAGTGCCGGAAGAGGATGGAGCCGGTGACCTCGGTGGAGCCCTGGACGGGGCCGTCGAGGTCGATCCAGGTGGTGCGGAAGGCGTCGACGACCACCCAGACCAGGGCGGTCGCGGCGGTCAGGGCGACGGCGAGGGCGACCCACCGGTTGCCGGAGTCGGCGTCCGGGGAGCGGCCGATGGGTGCTCTGGTGAGCATGAGTCCGAAGAGGAGGATGACCACGACGGAACCGACGTAGATCAGTACCTGGACCCAGGCGATGAACTCCGCCGTGAGCAGGAGGTACTCGACGGCGAGCCCGCCGAGCGCCACGACCAGCCAGAGCGCGGCGTGCACGAGCTGGCGGGTGGTGACCGTCAGGACGGCCGCGCCGAAGGTGACGAGGCCGACGAGGAGGAAGACGATCTCGACGCCGGTCGGGGAGAGGAAGCCCGGGGTGTCGGCGGCGAGGAACACGGGGGTCATGCGGGGCCCTCCTCGGCGGCCTGGCCGTCGGCTCCGGCGGCCCGGTCCTCAGCATCGGCACCAGCCTCTGCCGCGGCTTCGGCCGCGGCTTCGGCTTCGGCTTCGGCTTCGGCTTCGGCGGCGAGCTTGTCGGCGGCCTTGCGGGCGGCGGCGATCTCCTTCGGCTCCTCGGCGGCGGGGTCGAGCGCGGGCGGCGCGGGCACCGTCCACATCCACTCGCGGAGCTTGTCGCGTTCATGGGTGAGTTCGCGGATGTCCGTCTCCGCGTACTCGAACTCGGGCGACCAGAAGAGCGCGTCGAAAGGACAGACCTCGATGCAGATACCGCAGTACATGCAGAGCGAGAAGTCGATCGCGAACCGGTCGAGGACATTGCGGCTGCGCTCGCGGCCACCGGGGGCGGCGGCCGGGACCGTCTCCTTGTGGGAGTCGATATAGATGCACCAGTCGGGGCACTCACGGGCGCAGAGCATGCAGACCGTGCAGTTCTCCTCGAACAGGCCGATCACCCCGCGGGTGCGGGGCGGGAGGTCGGGCTGTACGTCCGGGTACTGCGCGGTGACGGTCTTCCGCGTCATCGTGCGCAGGGTGACCGCCAGGCCCTTGGCCAGTCCGGAGCCGGGAATGGGAGCCATGATCAGGAAGTCACCACCTTCACGACGCCGGTGAGGGCGATCTGGGCGAGAGCGAGCGGGACCAGGACGGTCCAGGCGAGTTTCTGCAACTGGTCCTCGCGCATCCGCGGGTAGGTCACCCGCAGCCAGATGACGACGAAGGCGAGCGCGGCCGCCTTGAGCAGGGTCCACAGCCAGCCGAGGCCCTCGGCGCCCCAGGGGCCGTGCCAGCCGCCGAGGAAGAGGACGGTGGTCAGACCGCAGAGCACGACGATGCCCGCGTACTCGGCGAGCAGGAAGAGCGCGAAGCGCAGTCCGGTGTACTCGGTGTACGCGCCGAAGATGATCTCGGAGTCGGCGACCGGCATGTCGAAGGGCGGGCGCTGGAGCTCGGCGAGGCCCGCGACGAAGAAGACGACGGCCCCCGTGAGCTGCCAGGGAATCCACCACCACGCGAAGGCGTCCAGGATGCCGGGGAGGGAGACCGTGCCCGCCGCCATGGCGACCGAGGCCGCGGCGAGCAGCATCGGCAGCTCGTACGCGAGGAGCTGGGCGGCGGTGCGCAAGCCGCCGAGCAGGGAGAACTTGTTCGCGGACGCCCAGCCCGCCATGAGCGAGCCGAGTACTCCGGCGCCCATGACGGCGAGGACGAAGAAGATCCCCGCGTCGACGATCTGGCCGACCGCGCCACCGGGCCCGATCGGGATGGCGACGAGGACGAGGAGATAGGGGAGCAGGGCGACGGCGGGGGCGAGCTGGAAGACCCGGCGGTCGGCGTTGGCCGGGACCACGTCCTCCTTCTGCGCGAACTTCACCCCGTCGGCGACGAGCTGGGCCCAGCCGTGGAAGCCGCCCGCGTACATGGGGCCGAGGCGCCCCTGCATATGGGCCATCACCTTGTGCTCCGTCTGCCCGACGACGAGCGGGAGGACGAGAAAGGCGACGAAGACGGCGAGGAGCCGGAGGGCGACGTCGAGAGCGTCGTTCACGCGGGGTCGCCTCCGGCGGGGTCGTGGTGGTAGGGGCTCTGCGGGTCCTGCGCGCCGTCGCCCGCCTGGCCGTCGCTCCGACCGCGCGGGCCGCCCCGGCCGTCGGGCCGGGACGCGGTGGGGCCGGCCGCGTCGGCGGACTCGGCCGCGTCGGTGGGCTCGGCGGGCTCCGTCGACTCGGCGGGCTCCGCCGGAGCGTCGGCGGACCTGGTCGGCTCGGCGGGGCCCGGCTCCTGCGGGGGCTCGCCGGACGGGGGCTCGGGCTCCGCCGGAGCGGCGGGGCCGGTCCGATCGGGCCCGGTCGGCTCGGCCGGGTCGGTGGGGTCGGGGTGGAGCTTGTCCTGGGTGTCGAAGGCGGGGCGCGCGTGGTGCCACGGGGCGTCCGAGGGGCGGGACGACGGGCGCGGCTGTGTCTCGGGCGCGGGCGCCTGGCCGGCGGAACCGTCGGCCGCGCTGCGCGTACGGCGCGGGGCGGTCGTTCCGGCGGCGGGCTGGCTCGCCGAACCCTCGGCCGCGCTGCGGGTACGACGGGGCGGAGCCGCAGCCTCGGGTGCCTGGCTCGCGGAGCCCTCGCTCGCGGTGCGGGTGCGGCGGGCGGGGCGGTCCGGGGTGGCGCCGGGGGCGGTGCGGGGGGTTCGGGGAGTGCGGGCGGGGGCGGCGGGCAGTTGGCCTTTGAGGGGGCCCCACTCGTTGGGGTCGGGGACGCCGGGCGGGAGCATCTGGCGGCGCTTGGGGCCGCCGTGCTCCGACTCCCCCGGCTCCTTCGCCCCGGGCCACGCCTTGGCGACGCGGGCCGCCAGCACGAAGTCCTTGCGCAGCGGATGGCCCTCGAAACCCTCGGGCAGCAGCAGCGGCACCAGATGGGGGTGGCCGGTGAAGCCGACGCCGAACATCTCATGGGTCTCGCGCTCGTGCCAGCCCGCGCCCGCGTAGACGCCGACGGCGGTCGGGAGCACGGCCGCCTCGTGCGGGACCGTCGTCCGGAGCAGCAGCCTCCGTACCCGGCCGCCCTCCAGCGAGACGACATGGGCGCAGACCCGGAAGCCGGTGCCGGGCTCGTCGACCGCGCTGAGCCAGTCGAAGTAGGTGCAGCCGAGCCGGTCCCGGGCGGTGGTCAGCGCGCTGATCCAGGCGTCCGCGGGGACATCGACGGTGAGCAGGTCGTAGGCGTGCTCGGCGGTGGCGTCCGGTCCGAAGACCTCGGTGACGGAGTCGGGGAGACCGTCGTACGCGTTCACTTCCCGTCCCCCTTCTCCGGCTTCCCCGGCTGCTCCGGCCCCCCGGCGGGCGCGCCGGACGGCGGTGGGGGCGGGGTGACCAGCCCGCTGCGGAGCTGGTCCGCCGAGGCCCGCCCGCCGCTGCCGTAGCGCTCGCCGAGCGATTCGCGGGCGATCTTCTCCTGGAGCTTGAGGATGCCCTGGAGCAGCGCCTCGGGCCGGGGCGGGCAGCCCGGTACATAGACGTCGACGGGGATGATCTGGTCGACGCCCTTGGTCACGGAGTACGAGTCCCAGTAGGGCCCGCCGCAGTTGGAGCAGGCACCGAAGGAGATGACGTACTTGGGCTCGGGCATCTGCTCGTACAGCCGTTTGACGGCGGGGGCCATCTTGTCGGTGACCGTTCCCGAGACGATCATCAGATCGGCCTGGCGCGGCCCCGGGGCGAAGGGGATGACCCCGAGCCGGATGAAGTCGTGGCGGGCCATCGAGGCGGCGATGAACTCGATGGCGCAGCAGGCCAGACCGAAGTTGAAGACCCAGAGGCTGTAGCGGCGGCCCCAGTTCAGGACGACCTTCATGGGCTCGGGGGCGAGCCGGGAGAGCACACCGAGCCGCTGGGGCTCCGGCAGCGGAACCGGCCCGGCGCCGGAAACCGGACCGGCGCCCGGGGTCTGCCCGGTGCCCGGCACCGGGCCGGACCCCCCGGAGGCGGCGGAGGCGGGGGTCACGTCCATGCCAGGACGCCCTTCTTCCATGCGTAGAGCAGTCCCACGGCCAGGAAGCCGAGGAAGATGAACATCTCCACGAGCGTCGTCGCCCCGTACCCCGGCGCCGCGAACACGGTCGCCCAGGGGAAGAGGAAGATCGAGTCCACCGCGAAGATCACATACAGAAAGGCATAGACGTAATAACGGACCTGGGTGTGCGCCCAGCCCTCGCCGACCGGGTCCACTCCGCACTCATAGGTGAGCAGTTTCTCCGGCGTGGGCACGACGGGCCGCAGCAGCCGCCCGGCGCCGAAGGCCACCATCACGAAGAGGACCCCGACGACCGCGAGCAGTCCGACGACCGTATAGCTGTCGAAATACGCGGCAGCCGCGGCGTATCCGCCGCCCCCGCCGCCGGTACCGGCGTACTGGACATACCCGGCATGATCGGCGCGTTCCGCCGCGAGCACGGCCACGGTCGGTTCCGGCACGTCCGCCCCTCGCTCCCTGACCTCGTCGGCCTCATGGACCTCATGGATCGCCGTTCCAGCTCACTGTCACGGCTCACCGCCACGGATCGCCGTTCCAGCTCACCGGGGCGGCGGATCTCCTGGCGGCCTGTTCGGCGATCCTTTTCCGTACGGACGGGAGTCTAGGCCCTGCTAAAGGCACGGTAAGCAGTCGCGTCGGCCTTCTGGTGGGGATATCCCCACTACGCCTCACCCGAGCCACCCCATGGCGCGCGTGGGCGTCCGCCGTGCACTGTGTCCCATATGACCGTGAGCAGCACCGCATCCGACTCCATGGAACGAGTCACCGAGGACGGCCGTCGCCCCGCCTCCGCCCCCGCGCCCTCCCCCGGCGGGGACCGCACGACGGGAAACGATCGGCCGCCCGCGCCGCGCTGGGCGTATGACGCCCACACCTGGAAGGAAATCGCGCATCTGCTGATCAATCTGCCCATGGCACTGATCGGTTTTGTTTACGCGACGTTCACAGTCTTTGTGGGCGCGGGCCTGTCGGTCACGGTCATCGCCCTGCCCACGCTGGCGTTCGGGCTGGTCGGGGCACGGCTGCTCGGCAAGGCGGAGCGGGCCCGGGCACGGGTGCTGCTGGGGGTGCGGATCGACGAGCCGAGCCCTCCGCACCGCGGCGGCCGGGGCGCGGACGGGTTCGTCGGATGGCTGCTCGCGACCCTCAAGGACCCGGTCGGCTGGCGGACGGTGCTGTACTGCGTGATCCGGCTGCCGTGGGGCGTGGTCTCCTTCGCCGTGGTGACGGCGGGGTTCTTTCTCCTCTGGCCCGCCCTGGCGTTCGTCGTCCGCGGTCTGGCCAACGCGGACCGGGCCATGGTCAGGGGTCTGCTCTCGCCGTCGGACGAGCTGGAGCGGCGGATCGCCGAGCTGGAGTCGGATCGGGGGGTGGTCGTCGACACCGCCGCCGCCGACCTCCGCCGCATCGAACGCGACCTCCACGACGGAGCACAGGCCCGCCTCGTCGCCCTCGCCATGGGACTCGGACTCGCCAAAGAAAAACTCCACGAAGACCCCGACACCGCCGCCGCCATGGTCGACGAAGCCCACGGCGAAGTGAAACTCGCCCTCCAGGAACTCCGCGACCTCGCCCGAGGCATCCACCCCGCCGTCCTCACCGACCGAGGACTCGACGCCGCCCTCTCCGCCCTCGCCGCCCGCTGCACCGCCCCCGTCCACGTCTCCGTCGACCTCACCCAACGACCCGCCGAAGCCATCGAAGGCATCGCCTACTTCACCGTCTCCGAACTCCTCCAGAACATCAGCAAACACGCCCACGCCACCCACGCCACCGTCGACGTCTGGCACACCGACAACCGCCTCCTCCTCCAAGTCACCGACAACGGACACGGCGGAGCCACCCTCCACCACGGCACCGGACTCACCGGCCTCGCCGAACGCCTCGACGCCGTCGACGGACTGCTGTCCCTGGATTCGCCCCCGGGGGGACCGACCACCGTCACCGCCGAGCTGCCGTGGCGGGACCGGGCCGCCGGGCGCGGCGCCGCCCCGCAGCGCTGAGCACCCCCGGGTCCCCAACCCCACCCCGGGGCCCAGGGTGGGGAAAACCCCCGGTCCGGGACGCCGACCCGCCGCATGGTGCGGCCCGCGCCCCCCGGAGCACCCTTGATCCCATGACAGCCCGTAGCGACGAACGGACCACCCCGATGGCCATGGACCTGGACCACCCGCTGGACCGGCCCGCCCGCCAGGGGCGCCCCGCCCACCGGGTACCGACGGCGCTGCGGGCCCCGTTCGAGATCCGCACCTGGCGGGAATTCACCCACCTCATGCTCAACCTGCCCATCAGCCTGCTGCTCTTCGTCTTCGCGCTGGTGACCCTCTCGCTCAGCGCGGGACTGCTGATCACCTTCCTGGGCATTCCGGTCCTGGCGTCGAGCCTCGCCGCCTTCCGGGGCTTCGGGGCGCTGGAGCGCCTCCGCGCCCGGGCGTTCCTCCGGCTCGACACAGAGGCCCCCGAGCCGCTGCGCCCGCGTGCCCCCGGGCTGATGTCCTGGGTCGGCGCCGTCCTCAAGAGCGGTACGTCCTGGCGGCATCTGCTTTACGGTCTGCTGCACTTCCCCTGGGCGCTCGTCGCCTTCGTCGTGAGCCTCGTGTGCTGGTCGACCGCCTGGCTGCTGTTCCTCTACCCGCTGTGGCACTGGGCCCTGCCGGCCTACGCGGACAACCCCGGCATCCAGCTCTACGGCGACAGCGACGGCGACGCCTTCTACCTCGACACCCCGTTCGAGATCGCGGGCACCTCGGTGCTGGGTCTGCTGCTCGTCCTGGTCACCGCCGGGCTGATCCGCGGCTTCGCGCATATGGACCGGGTGATGGTCGGCGGGCTGCTCGGGCCCTCGCGGCTGGCCACCCGGGTGGTCGAGCTGGAGTCGGATCGGGGGGTGGTCGTCGACACCGCCGCCGCCGACCTCCGCCGCATCGAACGCGACCTCCACGACGGAGCACAGGCCCGCCTCGTCGCCCTCGCCATGGGACTCGGACTCGCCAAAGAAAAACTCCACGAAGACCCCGACACCGCCGCCGCCATGGTCGACGAAGCCCACGGCGAAGTGAAACTCGCCCTCCAGGAACTCCGCGACCTCGCCCGAGGCATCCACCCCGCCGTCCTCACCGACCGAGGACTCGACGCCGCCCTCTCCGCCCTCGCCGCCCGCTGCACCGCCCCCGTCCACGTCTCCGTCGACCTCACCCAACGACCCGCCGAAGCCATCGAAGGCATCGCCTACTTCACCGTCTCCGAACTCCTCCAGAACATCAGCAAACACGCCCACGCCACCCACGCCACCGTCGACGTCTGGCACACCGACAACCGCCTCCTCCTCCAAGTCACCGACAACGGACACGGCGGAGCCACCCTCCACCACGGCACCGGACTCACCGGCCTCGCCGAACGCCTCGACGCCGTCGACGGACTCCTCGTCGTCGACTCACCCCCCGGCGGACCCACCACGGTCACCGCCGAACTCCCCTGGCGGGAGTGAGCCCCGTCCCCCGGGCCGCCCGGGGGAGGGTCCGGGACTTCCCCGGCCCTCCCCCGGGTCTCGCCGTGCTCTCCGTTCCCGGCAGCCGCCCCGTCCCGGCGCCGGATACTGGGATGCTGGTACGGACAGCCGGACCAGGAACAGCGCGGAACGGCACGGGAACAGCACGGAACGACATGGGGGCGTCAGGCAGTGGTGGAAGACAGAGTGCGGGTCGTCATCGCCGAGGATTCGGTGCTGCTCCGCGAGGGGCTGACCCGGCTGCTCACCGATCGCGGGCACGAGGTCGTCGCGGGGGTGGGCGACGGCGAGGCGCTGGTGAGGACGGTCGGTGAGCTGGCGGACGGGAACGCGCTGCCGGATGTGGTGGTCGCCGATGTGCGGATGCCGCCCACCCACACCGACGAGGGCGTCCGGGCCGCGGTGCGGCTGCGCAAGGACCACCCCGAGCTGGGCGTCCTGGTGTTCTCCCAGTATGTGGAGGAGCGGTACGCCACCGAGCTGCTGGCGGGCAGCAGCCGCGGGGTCGGCTATCTGCTCAAGGACCGGGTGGCCGAGGTGCGCGAGTTCGTCGACGCCGTGGTCCGGGTGGCCCGGGGCGGCACCGCCCTGGACCCCGAGGTGGTCGCCCAGCTCCTGGGCCGGAGCCGCAAACAGGACGTCCTCGCTCATCTCACCCCCCGGGAGCGTGAGGTCCTCGGCCTGATGGCCGAAGGCCGGACGAACTCCGCGATCGCCCGCACCCTCGTGGTCAGCGACGGTGCCGTGGAGAAGCACGTCAGCAATATCTTTCTGAAGCTCGGGCTCTCCCCCAGTGACGGGGATCACCGACGGGTGCTGGCCGTGTTGACATACCTCAACTCCTAGGGCCACTGACACGCTGTCAGCAGGCGGGCCGACGGACGGTCCTAGTTCCAAAGGATGAGCCGGAAGCCGCTCCCCGGAGCAGGCCGGGTAGCGGACAAACTATGACAATTCAGGTCATCGAGGCGTCTCACGGGAGCGTCCACCATATGAGAGCCCCAGGGAAGGGCACCCTTACCGACGTAGGGTGGCTCTTCAGGGCGACCAGTGGGACGGTCGGCGCCCGAGCAGCCGCCTCAAGGGAGGTCCAGTTCAGTGACCAGCCAGGTCAGTAGCCCCGCCGAGCATGCCGATGAGGCTGACGAGGCCAATGAGGCACTCGTCGGCGGCCAGCGCCAGCCCGACGCCACTGGTGAAGCCGGTGTGGGGGAGGTTCGCCGGTTGGATCGGGTGGTGATCCGGTTCGCTGGTGATTCGGGTGATGGTATGCAGCTCACGGGTGACCGGTTCACCTCGGAGACGGCGTCGTTCGGGAATGATCTGTCGACGCTGCCGAATTTTCCGGCGGAGATCCGGGCGCCTGCCGGGACGCTGCCGGGGGTGTCGTCGTTCCAGCTGCATTTCGCGGATCATGACATTCTCACGCCGGGGGACGCGCCGGATGTGCTGGTGGCGATGAACCCGGCGGCGTTGCGGGCGAATCTCGCGGATGTGCCCCGGGGCGGGGAGATCATCGTGAACACGGACGAGTTCGCGAAGCGGGCGATGGCGAAGGTCGGCTGGGATGTGTCGCCGCTGGAGGACGGGACCCTGGAGGGGTACCGGGTCCATCCGGTGCCGCTGACGACGCTGACGCTGGAGGCGCTGAAGGAGTTCGGTCTGACCCGGAAGGAGGCCGAGCGCAGCAAGAATATGTTTGCGCTGGGTCTGCTGTCGTGGATGTATCACCGTCCGACGGAGGGGACGGAGTCGTTTTTGCGGCGGAAGTTCGCGAAGCGGCCGGTGATCGCGGAGGCGAATGTCGCGGCGTTCCGTGCGGGGTGGAATTTCGGGGAGACGACGGAGGATTTCGCGGTCTCCTATGAGGTGGCTCCGGCGGTGTCGGCGTTCCCGGCGGGTACGTACCGCAATATTTCGGGGAATCTGGCGTTGTCGCTGGGGCTGGTGGCTGCGGGGGAGCGGGCGGGTCTGCCGTTGTATCTGGGGTCGTATCCGATCACTCCGGCCTCGGACATTCTGCATGAGCTGTCGAAGCACAAGAATTTCGGTGTGCGGACGTTCCAGGCGGAGGACGAGATCGCGGGGATCGGGGCGGCGCTGGGTGCGGCGTTCGGGGGGTCTTTGGCGGTGACGACGACGTCGGGGCCGGGTGTGGCGCTGAAGTCGGAGACGATCGGTCTCGCGGTGTCGCTGGAGCTGCCTTTGGTGGTCGTGGACATCCAGCGCGGGGGCCCCTCCACAGGGCTGCCGACCAAGACGGAGCAGGCGGATCTGCTCCAGGCGATGTTCGGCCGCAACGGTGAGGCGCCGGTGCCGGTGATCGCGCCGCGCACGCCGGGGGACTGTTTCGACGCGGCGCTGGAGGCGGCGCGGATCGCCCTCACCTACCGCACCCCCGTCTTCCTCCTCTCCGACGGGTACCTCGCCAACGGGTCGGAGCCCTGGCGGGTCCCGGAGACGGGTGAGCTGCCCGATCTGCGGACCCCGTTCGCGACCGGCCCGAACCACACGCTGGCGGACGGCAGCGAGGTGTTCTGGCCCTACAAGCGCGACCCCGAGACGCTGGCGCGGCCGTGGGCGGTGCCGGGGACACCCGGGCTGGAACACCGCATCGGCGGGATCGAGAAACAGGACGGCACGGGCAACATCTCCTACGACCCCGCCAACCACGAACACATGGTCCGCACCCGCCAGGCCAAGACCGACAGCATCCAGGTGCCCGACCTGACCGTCGACGACCCCGGCGGGACCGCGCGGGTCCTGGTCCTGGGCTGGGGCTCCACCTACGGCCCCATCACCGCCGCCGTCCGCCGCCTGCGCAAGGACGGCCGCGCCATCGCCCAGGCCCACCTGCGCCACCTCAACCCCTTCCCCGCCAACCTCGGCACCGTCCTGGCCTCCTACGACAAGGTCATCGTGCCCGAGATGAACCTCGGCCAGCTCAGCCTCCTCCTGCGCGCCCGCTACCTCACCCCCGTCCACGCCCACACCCAGATCAACGGCATGCCCTTCAAAGCAGCCCAGCTCGCCGACGCCCTGAAGGAGGCCACCGATGCCTGACCCCACCACCACACCCACCACCGGTGCCACAGCAGGCACCACGGCCGCCGCGACGGCAGGCACGGCGGCCACCGCCGGTGCCGGTGCGGGCACCACGGCGGAGGGTGCGACTCCGGCGGACGGTGCGGTTCCGGCGGCTGCCGGAACCGGCGCGGCTTCGGCCGGTGCCGGCGCGGGCAGCACCGGTACGGCTTCGGCCGGTGTTCCGCGGGCGGGTGTTCCGCAGGCGGAGGGCAGACCGGTACTGAGCATCGCCGACGCCCTGTCCCTGGTCCCCCGCGCCACCGGCCGCCAGACCATGAAGGACTTCAAGTCCGACCAGGAAGTCCGCTGGTGCCCCGGCTGCGGCGACTACGCCGTCCTCGCCGCCGTCCAGAGCTTCATGCCCGAACTCGGCATCCCCCGCGAGAACACCGTCTTCATCTCCGGCATCGGCTGCTCCTCCCGCTTCCCGTACTACATGAACACCTACGGGATGCACTCCATCCACGGCCGCGCCCCCGCCATCGCCACCGGCCTGTCCACCTCCCGCCAGGACCTGTCCGTCTGGGTCGTCACCGGCGACGGCGACGCCCTGTCCATCGGCGGCAACCACCTCATCCACGCCCTGCGCCGCAACGTCAACCTCAAGATCCTCCTCTTCAACAACCGGATCTACGGACTGACCAAGGGCCAGTACTCCCCCACCAGCGAGACCGGGAAAATCACCAAGTCCACCCCCATGGGCTCCCTCGACGCCCCCTTCAACCCCGTCTCCCTCGCCATCGGCGCCGAAGCCAGCTTCGTGGCCCGCACCATCGACTCCGACCGCAAACACCTCACCGACGTCCTGCGCGCCGCCGCCGCCCACCCCGGCACCGCCCTCGTCGAGATCTACCAGAACTGCAACATCTTCAACGACGGCGCCTTCGACACCCTCAAAGACAAAGAACAGGCCCAAGAAGCCGTCATCCGCCTGGAACACGGACAGCCCATCCGCTTCGGCACCGACAACACCAAAGGCGTCATCCGCGACCCCCACACCGGAGACCTCCAGGCCGTCACCGTCACACCCGACAACGAACACCACATCCTCACCCACAACACCCACACCCCCTCCCCCACCACCGCCTTCGCCCTCTCCCGCCTCGCCAACCCCGACACCCTCCACCACACACCCATCGGTGTCTTCCGCGACATCCAGCGCCCCGTCTACGACACCCTGCTCAACGAACAGCTCGACACCGCCGTCGAGCAGTCGGGCCAGGGCGATCTGTCGAAGCTGCTCGCCGGGAACGACACCTGGACCGTGGTCGGCTGATCTCCCCGCCGCGGCTCACCGTCGCGGACCCGTGGTCACGGCCTCACAGCCGTAGGGACGGCGATACTCATGGCCCCCGGTGACCCCGCCCCCTCGCGCTCATGGCGCCGGGAGGGCCGGGCCGCCGGGGGCCGCTGCCGTACCGGCCCGGAGGCGGACCCGGAGGCGGACCGTGAGACGCGCCCGGCCCTGGCCGCCCGGCCCGGAGCCCCGCCCGGCAGGTCGGCGAGGTGCCAGTACCGTCATGCGATACGGGCATGACTTCCGAGGGTCCGGGCGCGTACCGTCAAGAGGGTTTGACGCGCGGAAGCGAGACCGCGAAGCAGCGGACAGCCGGAGACGGACACCAGAAGGCGGCGGGAGCCGGGAAGCGGAAGGCAGGCGGTCCAGTGAAGCGGGACGGCGAAGAGAGAGCGGGACTGCTCTACGGAATCGGGGCCTATGGCATGTGGGGGCTCGTCCCCCTCTTCTGGCCGCTGCTGGAGCCCGCGGGCGCGATGGAGATCCTCGCCCAGCGGATGGTCTGGTCGCTCGTCCTCGTCGTGGTCGCCCTGCTCGCCCTGCGCCGCTGGCAGTGGGTGCGGGAGTTGCTGTCCAACCCCCGCCGACTGGGGCTGATCACGGCCGCCGCAGCGGTCATCAGCGTCAACTGGGGCCTGTACATCTGGGCCGTCAACAACGAACGGGTGATCGAAGCCTCCCTCGGCTACTTCATCAACCCCCTGGTGACCATCGCCATGGGGGTGCTCCTGCTGAACGAGCGGCTGCGCCCGGTGCAGTGGGCCGCCGTCGCCACCGCCGCGCTCGCCGTCCTCGTCCTGGCCGTCGGCTATGGCCGCCCGCCGTGGATCTCGCTCGTACTGGCCTTCTCCTTCGCCACCTACGGCCTGGTGAAGAAGAAGGTCAATCTCGGCGGGCTGGAGTCCCTGGCGGCGGAGACCGCCGTGCTGTTCCTGCCCGCGCTGGGCTTTCTGCTCTGGCTGGGGTCCCAGGGGGAGGCGACCTTCGCCACCGAAGGGGTGGGGCACGCCACGCTGCTCGCGCTCACCGGCGTGGTGACGGCCGTCCCGCTGATCTGCTTCGGCGCGGCGGCGATACGGGTGCCGCTCTCCACGCTGGGGCTGCTCCAGTATCTGGCGCCGGTCTTCCAGTTCCTGCTGGGCGTGCTGTATTTCAAGGAGGCCATGCCGCCGGAGCGCTGGGCCGGTTTCACCCTGGTCTGGCTGGCGCTGGCCATGCTGACCTGGGACGCGCTGCGGACCGCCCGGCGGAACAAGGCGGCGGCGCTGCGGCTCGCCGAGCAGGCCGGGCACTCCGCACGGACCGCCGCGCAGGCCCCCGCCGTCCCGGAGCCCGCGCTCCCCGGGCCCGCTCCCGTCCCCGTTCCCCTTCCCGCCCCGGCTCCGGCTCCCGCTCCGGACGCCGACCGCAGGTCCTGAGCCCGTACACACCCGGTCACCGGAACCGGAGCGGAGGGCCCGTTCCGGCCCGGCCGGACCCCCGGCCCGGTCGGCCTCCCCGGCCCCGGCCCGGCACCCGAAATACCACTCCATCGGCCTATCCCCGGCCCTGGGCACAGGCCCCACCCACCGCGCCGGTGTTACGACCGAAGTCCAGGCCCCGGAGAGCGGGACCCGCACAGCGGACGGAGTGTGTGCGTCATGTCCCAGTCCCCCCTCGCCCTCTCAGTGGACTTCGGCCAGGGCCTCACCGAGGCGTGGTCCGCCGTGGCCCGTTTCGTCCCCAAGCTCATCGCCTTCCTCGTGATCCTGGTGATCGGCTGGTTCATCGCGAAGCTCATCGCCCGGGTCGTGGACAAGGTCCTGCGCAAGATAGGCACCGAACGGCTCGCCGAGCGCAGCGGGGTCGCCGCCACCCTGAGCGGCTCGAAGTACGACGCCACCGGCATCATCACCAAGATCATCTACTACGGTCTGCTGCTGATCGTGCTGCAACTGGCCTTCGGCGCCTTCGGGCCCAACCCCATCAGCCGCATGATCGAGGCCGTCGTCGCCTGGCTGCCCAGGGCCATCATCGCGCTGGTGATCGTCGTGGTCGCCATGGCCATCGCCCGCGCGGTGCGCGACATCGTCATGGGGGCACTGGGCGGACAGTCGTACGGCAAGGTGCTGGCCACCGTGGCCTGGGCGTTCATCGTCGCACTCGGTGTGATCGCGGCCCTCGGCCAGGCGGGGATCGCGACCGCCATCACCGGACCGCTGCTCACCGCCGTGCTCGCCACCGTCGCCGGAATCCTGATCGTCGGCGTCGGCGGCGGTCTGATCAACCCGATGCGGGAACGGTGGGACCGCTGGCTGAGCCGGGCCGAGCAGGAGTCGACGCGGGCACGGGACAGCATCAGCGCCTACCAGCGGGGACGGGCCGACGCCCAGGCGGGCCGGCCCGCGCCGGACACCCGGGCGCCCGGCGGACGCGAGAGCGGCCGGGGCCCGGAGGGACGCGAGAACATCGACCCGATGTGAGCCCCCGTACCCCGCCAGGAAACGGCCCCCGGACGCGACTGCCGTCCGGGGGCCGTTCCTCCGCCGACGGCGGTCAGGAGAGCAGGTCGTACTCCCGCACCAGCCAGCAGACCGCCGTCAGCCGCAGGGTCGCGAAGTCGTACCCCACCGGCTCCGTCCACTCCGTCTCCGTGAGCCAGTCCGTGAAGCCGAGCACATAGTCGGCCAGATCGTCCCGGCGTACGGGGGTGAAGTCGGTACGGGCGGACAGCGGGGCGGTCGGCGGTACCGCTGCATGGGCCTCACCAGCTCCACAGGCTTCATGGGTTTCACCGGCTTCCGGTGACCGGCGGGGGCCCGGGAGCAGGGCGTCGCGGACCGCCGCCGCGTGCTGGTCGACAGCGGCGACGAGCCCCGGCTCGAAGGCGAACTCCGAGAGCCGGGGCAGATATGTCGCGACCACACCCACCAGCGGGCAGCCGGGGGCCGCTCCGTTCGGTCCGTTCGGTCCAGCGGCGGGCGGAATGTCCATTGCCCTACGGTAAGGGCCGCCGCGCCGCCCTCCGGCGTGAGCTTGGTCGCACCCGCCGCTCCCGGAAGCGGTAGGCCCTACCGCCGCCCCGGGGCTCCGCGCCGCGCGCCCGGCACGGCGACCGCCACCCCCACCAGCGCCATCACCACCGGCACCACCAGCGCCGCCCGGAAGCCGTCCGCACCCGGGCCGACCAGCCCGTACACCGCCGTCACGGAGGCCACCCCCACCGCCGCGCCGAACTGGGTCGCGGTCTGGAGCAGCCCACCGGCCAGCCCCTGTTCCCCGGCGTCGACACCGTCCGTCGCCGCGATCGTCAGCGGCCCGTAGGCCAGCCCGAAGGCCAGCCCCAGGGAGAGCAGGGTCGGCAGCATCATCAGATAGGTCCAGTCACTGCCGACCGGCAGGAACAGCGCGTACCCCAGGGCCGCGAGGGCGAAGCCGGAGAGAATCACCCGGCCATAGCCGAAACGGTTCACCAGGATCGGGGTGACGGTCGGCGCGAGGACGACGTCGATCCCCATCACCAGCAGCGCGAGCGAGGTCTCCAGCGAGCCCCAGCCCCGCAGCTCCTGGAGGTAGAGCGTGGTCATGAACTGGAAGCCCATGAAGGACCCCAGGAGCAGCAGCGCCCCCAGGTCCGCCCGGACCAGCGGGGCCCGGCGCAGAATGCCCAGCCGTACCAGCGGGGCCGGGGTCCGCCGTTCGACCAGGACGAAGAGTCCCGCCAGCAGCAGCCCGGCGCCGACGGCCGCCAGGGTGAACGTCCAGCCGTCCAGACCGTGTTCCAGACGCACGATCCCATAGGTGAGCAGCAGCATGGCGCCCGCCGCCGTGGCCGCGCCCGGGAGGTCGAAGCCTCCCTTCCGTATCGGCGGCCGCTCGGCGGGGATCAGCCGGACGGCGGCCACCAGGATGGCGGCGGCGAGCAGCACGGGGGCGAAGAAGACCCAGCGCCAGCCGATCTGGGTGAGCAGCCCGCCGATGACCAAGCCGAGCGAGAAGCCTCCGGCGGACGTCCCGGCGTAGACCAGCAGCGCCTTGTTGCGCTGCGGCCCCTCCGGGTACGAGGTGGTGATCACCGAGAGGGCGGCGGGGGTCATGAAGGCCGAGGCCACACCGGTCACAAAGCGGGAGACGACCAGCATCCAGCCCTCGGTGGCCAGCCCGCCGAACGCGGAGAACACCAGGAAGACCACGAGCCAGCCCAGGAACATCCGGCGGCGGCCGAGGAGGTCGGCGGCCCGGCCGCCGAGCAGGGTGAAGCCCGCGTAACCGAGGACGTATCCGCTGACCACCCAGGCCGCCGTGCCGGTGGAGAGACCGAGGTCGGCGCGGATCGTGGGGATGGCCACGGCGAGCATCGCGACATCGATGCCCTCCAGGAAGATCGCGCCGCAGAGGACGAGCAGCAGGGCCCAGGACCGGCCCGACAGGGCGGCGGACCCGCCGGGCCGCTCCTCCACCGGGGCCGGGGCTCTCTCTGTGGACATGGGCGGGTGGGGCGGCAGATCGGACGTGAGCATCGTCGGCTCCAGGGCTCCAGGGGTGTGAGGAGGGAACGACGGGTGACGTCAGTTACTTCCCATGGGGCCGGTTCCCTCTTGTAACTGTCCTGATCCTGCGCCAGCATGACGTTCCATGGAAGAAGGCACTTCGAAGTCACCGAGGCACCTCGCGTTCACCGGCTTCGGCGACTGCGGCGACCCGGACCCCTTCCAGTGGGACACCCGGGAGGGCTGCGAGGTCCGCCAGATCCTCGACCGGGTGGCGGACAAGTGGTCGCTGCTCGTCATCGCGCTGCTCGACAGCCGGGTCCTGCGCTTCACCGAACTGCGCCGGGAGATCGACGGCATCAGCCAGCGGATGCTGACCGTGACCCTGCGGCAGTTGGAGCGGGACGGTCTGGTGACCCGTACGGTCCATCCGGTCGTGCCGCCCCGGGTGGAGTACGCGCTCACCGCGCTCGGCTGCACCCTGCACACCACGATCCGCTCGCTCGTCACCTGGACCGAGGAGCACCAGCAGGAGATCGCGGCGGCGCGCGCCGCGTACGACATCCGCGCGGAACGGGAAGCGCAGCAGGCACAGGAGGAGCGGGAGAGGCAGGAGGTGCAGGAGACGGTGCGGGCTCAGGAGACGCCTGGGACGGTGCACGGCGGTGCGGCAGCCGCCGCCCGCTAGCCCGCCCCCCTCGGGCCCCTTCGGTCCGCCGGGCACTTCCCGCGGACCCGGTCCGGCCCCGGTCACGGCGCCCGGCCAGGACCCGGCCCCTCGGCCCCGCTCAGGAATCCGCCGGGCGGGCCCGGTGTGCCCGCACCTTGTGCCGGTTGCCGCACCGCTCCATCGCGCACCAGCGGCGGCGGCCCGGCCGTGAGGTGTCCACGAAGAGCAGCAGACAGTTGTCGGCGCCGCACTCGCGCACCCGCCCGGCCCAGGGGCCGGTGAACAGTTCCACCGCGTCCCGCGCCACCGCCGACAGCACCTGGGACCCGCTCGCCCCGGGGACCCATCCGCGCTCCCCCTCGGGGGTGAGGCAGGGCACGGGCGGGGGCAGGGCCGCCGCCTCGTTCACCACGGCCATATCGGCGGCGGGCAGTTTCCGGCCATGGACACGGGCCGAGGTGATCCGGTGCAGGGCGTCGCGCAGCCGTCGGGCGTCCGCCACCTCCGGTTCCGTCACCACCGGGGCGAGCCCGTCGGGAAGGCGGCTCTCCCCCGCCCAGCGCACCAGGTCGGCGGAGGTGTACAGGGATTCCCAGCGGGCCAGCGGGCCCGGCCCCCCGGTCAGCAGCAGCTCAAGACAGAGCGCCCCGGGGTCGAAGCGGAAAGAGCGCCCGTCGGACGGGGTCAGGATCAATCCCCTTGCGGCTTCCGTCATGTAACCAATATAACCAGTTACATGGCCCTGCACTGGAAGCTCACCATCGACGCCGAGGACCCGCTCGCCCAGACCGAGTTCTGGTCCGCCGTCCTCGGATACGAGATCGAGGACCACAGCGACCTCATCCGGCGCCTCACCGAACAGGGGCTGCTGACGGAGGGGCTGACCACGCGGGCGTACGGACGTGAGGTCTGGCGCGAACTCGCCGCAGTCCGGCATCCGGACGACCCGGTGGACGAGAACGGCATCTGCCACGGCCGACGGCTGCTCTTCCAGCGCGTCCCGGAGGCCAAGACGGTCAAGAACCGGCTCCATCTCGATCTCCATGTGGGGCCGGAGCGCCGCGAGGCGGAAGTGGCCCGGCTGGAGAAGCTGGGGGCGAAGGTGCTGCACCGGCACAACCAGCCCATGGGGACATGGACGATCATGGCGGACCCCGAGGGGAACGAATTCTGCGTGGAGTGACCACGGGTCGGGGCGGGCCCCGCCCCGAGGGTGCCACCGATCGTGCCCCTGCACGGAACGGATCGTTCCGTGCAGGGGCACGACCGCTCCGGACCCGGGCCGCACCCGGGGCATCCACCGCCCCGTCCCGCCCCACCGGCTCCGGAGGGCGGACCAGCCGTCCTCTATACGGACGTAACTGACCGGTTTCCGCCCTTGACGGTAGGCCGAACTCTCGCTGAACTCTGTGGACGCACCACGCACTCAGCACACCCCACCCCCACCCGCTGAGGGCGCCGTCCGTCCCGTGGAATGTCATGGGCATGACCCACCCTCGTCCTGCCCGACGCCACCGGTACCTCCAGTACCACTGATACCTCTGATCTCACCGGCACCATCCACCGGTTCACCGCACCACCCACGCTCCAACGCCCTGGACACCGCCGTTCCGTGGCGTCGCGCCCTTCCGTCCTGTCCCCACACACGGAATCCGGAGCCCATCGATGAAGATCTCCCTCCCGCGCCGTACGGCCACGGCGGCCGTCATAGCCCTGGCCGGGCTGCTGGCCACCACCGCGCCCGCCGCCTCGGCCGTCCCCGGCGCCCCCACCGCCCCCGGAACCAGCGCACGGGCGCTCGCCGCCCCTGACATACCGGTCACCAACGTCAAGGCGCATCTGACCCAGCTCCAGTCGATAGCCACCGCCAACGGCGGCAACCGCGCCCATGGCCGCCCCGGCTACAAGGCGTCCGTCGACCATCTGAAGGCCAAGCTGGACGCGGCCGGATTCATCACCACCGTCCAGCAGTTCAGCTACCTCGGCACCACCGGCTACAACCTGATCGCCGACTGGCCCGGCGGCGACCCCAACCGGGTGCTGATGGCCGGGGCCCACCTCGACTCCGTCACCGCCGGTGCCGGGATCAACGACAACGGCTCGGGCTCCGCCGGAATCCTGGAGACCGCCCTCGCCGTCGCCCGCGAAGGGTTCAAGCCCGCGAAGCATCTGCGGTTCGCCTGGTGGGGCGCGGAGGAGCTGGGGCTCATCGGCTCCCGGGACTATGTGAACAGCCTGCCGTCCACCGAGCGGTCCAAGATCTCCGGCTATCTCAACTTCGACATGATCGGGGCCACGAACGGCGGTTACTTCGTCTACGACGACGACCCGGCGATCGAGAGTGCCCTCAAGGGCTACCTCACCGGGATCGGTGTCGCCACCGAGCCCGACACCGAGGGCGACGGCCGCTCCGACCACGCCTCCTTCAAGAACGTGGGCATCCCCGTCGGCGGTCTCTTCACCGGCGCGGGCCGGCTCAAGACGGCGGCACAGGTCCAGAAGTGGGGCGGCACCGCGGGCCGGGCCTTCGACCCCTGCTACCACCGGGCGTGCGACACCCTCGCGAACATCGGCGACACCACGCTGGACCGTTCGAGCGACGCCATCGCCCACGCGATCTGGACGCTCAGCAACTGACCGTGCCGCCGGTGGGACACGCTCAGCGGACGACCGCGCCCCACCGGCCACCACTGCGGCCGACCGGACGACCACCGGCCGCGCAGGGACCATCTCCACCGGAACCATCTCCACCGCCACCCCCCACAGACTGCATGCGTGTGTGCCCACCGCACACGCATGCAGTCATGTCCGGACCCAGCCGCACCCAAGGCGCCCAGCCCGGCCCAGCGGCTCAGGCGGTGATGTCCCGGCTGGTGAACCGCGCCCACGCCGCCGACCCGAACACCGCCGTCCAGAGCAGTTGGAGCCCGAGGTTCCGCGCTATCCCGTCCCAGAGGACCGGGTCTCTCAGCAGATCCGAGAACGACAGCCAGTAGTGCGGGAAGAGATACGGGTGGACGGCGTCCAACTGCGGTATCGCGTCCAGGATCTGGGCCGTGATCAACAGGCCCACCGTCGCCGCCATCGCCGTCACCCCGCTGCTCGTGAGGGTGGAGACGAACAGGCCGAGCGCGGCGAGCCCGGAGAGCGACGCCGCCACGACCGCCGCGACCAGCACCGCCCTGAGCAGCCCCGCGCCGAAGCCGATCGTGGTCCCGGAGATGGTGGTGACCCCCCCGAGCGGGAAGAGCAGCGCGCCCACCGCGAGCGCCGAAGCGGCCACCACCACCGTCGCCACCAGGCAGAAGACCAGCGTGGTGAGGTACTTGGCGAGCAGCAGCCGGGCCCGGCCCGCCGGGGCGACCAGCAGATAGCGCAGGGTCCCCGCGCTTGCCTCGCCCGCGATGGCGTCGCCCGCGACGACCCCGACCGCCATCGGCAGAAAGACCGGCAGAGTGGCGGCGAGCGAGGCGAAGACCAGGAACAGCCCGTTGTTGGTGACCTGGGAGACGAACGCGGGCCCGCCGCCCTCGCCGCGCCCGTCCCCGTCCTCCCCGTGGCCGCCGACCGAGCCGCCGTCCCCGGTCTCGATCCGGACCGCGAGGCCGATCAGGACGGGGACGGCGGCCAGCACCGCGAGCAGCGCGAGCGTCCGCCGGCGGCGCAGGGTGACCAGCAGCTCGGAGCGGAAGAGCCCGAGCGTCCACAGCGCCCCGGGGGCGCCACCCGGACGACCCGGCTCCGCGCCCGGCGCTGAGCCCGCCTCCGGCCGGTCCGCCACCGGACCCGTCTCGGGACCCGTCTCCCGGTCCGCCGCCGGACCTCCCACCGGACCTCCCGCCGGGTCAACCGCCGTGGTGTCATCCCGCGACATCGAAACCCTCCCCCGTGAGCGCGACGAACGCGTCCTCCAGCGACGCCCGCTCGACACCGAAGCCCCGCACCCGTACCCCCTCCTCGACCAACGCCGCGTTGAGGTCGGAGAGTTCCGTCCCCTCCCCCGGTGGCTCCGCGGTGACCCGGCCACCGCCCTCGCCACGGCTGCCGTCCTCGACGGTCACCCCCGCCACCCCCAGGGAGACGAGCAGCCGGGCCGCCCGCGCGGTGTCGGGGGTGAGGACGCTCAGCCGCCCCCGCGCCCGGGCCGCCAGCTCGGCCACCGGGCCCTGGGTGAGCAGCCGTCCCTGGGCCATCACGGCCACATGGGTGCACAGTTGCTCGATCTCGTCCAGGAGATGGGACGAGAGAAAGACCGTGGTCCCGTCGGCGGCCAGCTCACGGACGAGGGCGCGGATCTCCCGCATGCCCTGGGGGTCGAGACCGTTGGTGGGCTCGTCCAGGACGAGCAGCCCGCGCGGCTGGAGCAGGGCGGCGGCCAGGCCGAGCCGCTGTTTCATGCCCAGTGAGTACGCCTTGGCCTTCTTGCCCGCCGCTCCGGTGAGCCCGACCCGGTCGAGCGCGGCGGCTACCCTGCGGGACCTGGTCGCGGGGTCGGCGGTGGGGTCGGCGGCGTCGTACCGCAGCAGATTGTCCCGTCCGCTGAGGAAGCCGTACAGGGCCGGTCCCTCGATCAGCGCGCCCACCCGGGGCAGAACGGTGCGGGCCGACTGCGGCATCGGCTCACCGAGGACGGTGGCGGTGCCCGAGGTCGGCTCGATGAGGCCCATCAGCATGCGGATGGTGGTCGTCTTGCCGGAGCCGTTCGGTCCCAGATAGCCGTACACACTGCCCGCCGGGACAGTCAGGTCGAGGCCGTCGACGGCGAGTTGCCCGCCCCGGTAGCGCTTGGTGAGCCCCCGGGTCTCGATCACCGCTGTCATCCGCCGTCCCCCGTCCGCCGTACCCGATCAGCCGTCCGCCCCACCGTACGAGCGTACGAGCCGTCTCCCCCTTCCCGCGGCCCGGGGCTTCCACGCACCCGGACGCGCACAGACGCCCGCCCCGCCGTACAGAGCACGGCGGGGCGGGCGGGGACGGTCGGTGACGGCCCGTGCGGCGGCCCGTGGCCCGTCCGCCCGGGTGTCCCGCTACTTGGCCGCGTTGGCCGCCTTCACCAGGGCGTCCTGGGTGACCGCGCCCGCGTAGACCGTGCCGTCGTCCGTCACCAGGGCGTTGACCAGGCGGGAGGTGAAGACCTTGCCCGAGCCGAAGTCGCCGCTGACCTTGTCGCCGAACATGTCCAGCATCCCGCGCGCCTCCTCCGGGAGGTCCTTCTCCGAGGCCGAGGCGAGCAGTCCGCCGCCCGGGACCTTGAAGGTGGCTATGGAGGTCCAGTCCTTGCCGAGGATGTTCAGCCCGCCGCCGGGCAGCCCGGCCCCGAACTCCTTCTCCAGGTCCTTGCCCAGGTCCTTGCCCAGGTCCTCGACGGCCTGGCCCGTCCCGGCCCCGAACTCCTTCTCCAGCGCGGCGAGGTCCTTCTCGAAGTCCTTGCCGAAGTCCTTGCCCAGGTCCTTGCCGAACTCGCCTTCGAGCTTCTTCAGCTCCTTCTCGCCCAGCCCGCCGAAGCCCTCGGCCCCGGCCCTGTCGGCTGTGTCGCCCTCGACGAGCTTCGCGCCCTTGGGCGGGGTGAAGTCGAACATCGCCGGGGCGGGCTTGGCGAAGTTCACCTTGGTGAAGCCGATGTCGATCGCGGCCTTGCCGCCGTCGCTCGGATTCACCGTGAACCGGAGGGGCGTGCCCGTCCTCTCATCCACCGCGATCTTGATGGAGCCGATGGTGGAGCCGCTCTGCTCGGGCTTGATCGCGAGCTGGTACGCGTCCCGCCCGGCGATCTGGGCGGTGCCGTCGACCTCGACCGAGGTGCTCGCCCCGCGCGCCGCGTCGAGCACCGTCCGGGCCAGCTCCTGCGGCGTCGTCGGCAGCCGGTCCGGGCCCTTCGCGCCCTTGCCGCCGGGGGCGCCCCCGCCATGACCCTTGCCCCCGGTGAGGTCCTTCTCGTGGTAGACCTCGTTGCTCTCGCTGTTGTACGCCCACAGCTCGCCGCCGTTGTGGATCACGCTGTACTCGGAGGTCTCGTCGAGGACCGAGAGCTTCTGCCGCTCGGGTCCGTCGATGGCGATCCGCAGGGTGTGCGAGCCGCCGGACGCCAGCTCGGTCAGCTTCTCCTGGGGGTCCGCCGAGGAGCCGCCGGGGCCGCCGGAGCCCAGGGCGCCCGGGGCGAGGCCCTCAAGACCGTCCAGACCCGGCAGGCCCAGATCCGTGGTGATCTTCACCGTGCCGGAGAGCTGCTGGGTCTCCGACGCGGCGATCTTCTCGATGAGCTGCTGGGCCGTGATGTCCGGGAGGTCCGGATCGCCGGAAGCGGCCAGCGCCGGGACCAGTCCGATGGTCGCCGCCGCGATGCCGGCCACGGCGACGGGGACGGCGTAGCGCGCGGCCTTCTTGCGGCGGCCTCCGGCGCCCTGGGTCTCCTCGGTGCTCCGTGCGCTGTCGTTGGCTTCCATGGTGTGGACTACCTCCGTGGTCGGTCAGAAGCGGTGGTGCCGGACGGGCCCCTGCCGGTCGGGGGAGCGCCCTCACCCGGAAGCGTCGGCCGCCCCGGGGCGATGTATCCATCACACCAAACACATGGGCCGTCAGCGTCCGCCCCCGGGAGCAACTTGCCGTACTGCTCAGGGATGACGAAACAGCCGGGCGCCTCCCCTTCCCGTAGGGGAGACGCCCGGCCCCTTCCCGTAGGGGGGTCGCCCGGCCCCCTCCCGTAGGGGCGGGCGCGGCCCGGGACGGTGCGTGGCGGCGCACCGCCCCGGAGACTCACTTCTGGATGAAGACGTAGTCGGCGCCGTAGGCGACCCTGGCTGTCGCGCCCTTCGCGCAGCCGCCCTCGGGTGCCACGCCGCCCACGGTGTTCAGCCGCAGGATCTCGTGGGACGTCGCGAGCAGCCCCGCCCCCCTGCCGGACCGGGTGGCCTTCAGGTCCAGCTCGGGGATGTTCCTGGAACCGTTGTCCACGCTGCTGACCAGGGAACCGGTCACCGCGCTGCGGTCGGGGGCGATCCACTGCGGGGTGCCCGAGCCCGGCGCCACGAAGGAGTGGCCGATGTGGCCGCCCAGCCTGGCCGTCACATCGCGCTGCTGGAAGGACCAGGTGCCATTGGTGCCGCGCTCGCACGCGTAGATCTGCTGTCCCTCGACCACGGACGCCTGGAAGTTCTCCAGCGCCTTGGAGAACGTGAGGCCCTGGGTCACCTGGTGGTACTGGGCGCGCACGGCGCCGCCGGGGAACTCGGCGGTGTGCAGATTGGCGTAGAAGCCGTTCGGGTCGCCGACGAAGGACTTCAGCAGGGCCGCGTCCCTGACCTTCACGGAGCCGGTCACGGCGCCCGTCCAGCCGTTCAGCGAGGTGACCCTGCTCAGGAGCGGAGTGAAGTCGACCTTCACCCCGCCGTTGGTGCCGCGCTTGCCCTGGTGGATGTGGAGGGCGGTCGGCTTGGCGACACCGCGGAACTTCATGGCGACGGAGACCGTGTCGCCCTGGACCTTGACGAACTGGAGCGCCCGGCCGTCACGGTCGCCGACGGCGGGGCCACCGGCCACCGGAACCTCGTTGGCACCGTTCAAACTGGCCACGAAGTACCAGGCTTTGGCCTTGCCCGCGGCGTCCAGGCCCGCGGCCGAGACGGCCTCGCCCGCTCCGTGGCCCGCGTGGGAGCCGTGGCCCCCGGCACCGCCGGTGCCCCCCGCGGCCCCGGCACTCCCGCCACCCTCAGCGCCCTCGGTGCCCTCGACCTTCCCGGTACTCCCGGCCTTCCCAGCGTCCTCGGCCTTCCCTGCACCCTCGGCGCTGCCGGTGCTCCCGTTGCTCCCGTTGCCCTTGGTGTCGCTCAGGGCATCCGCGACAGCGGGGAGAACGGCGAACCCCACACCGGCCGCGGCCACAACAGCGGTGATACCGACAAGGATGGTCTTGGTGCGCTTCATCAGGAGGACTCCCCGTACCGGCGCCGACGCCCTGTGCGTCGACTTCCGCACACGAGTACGAAGAGGCCCCGCCCTGGACTCAATCCAGAAGTATGGCCAGCATCACAGAATCCGGATTGAACGACTCCGCTTCGCGCCCGGCCCCCGAGCCGCGGGGCTCCCCGCGCCGACACCGCTCCGGGACGCCCGCCACGGACCGCCCCGGAGCGGCGAAAAGGGGCGGGCCACGACGTCCGCACGTCGCGCCCCGCCCCCTCCGGACGGATTCCGCGGGCTCAGCCGGCCCGGTGCACCACCGCGTCGCACAACTCCTCCAGCGCCGCCTTCGCCGGGCAGTCCGGCAGCGGCGCGAGCGTGGCGCGCGCCTCCTGGGCGTACCGGACGGTGTCCCTCCGGGCCTGCTCCAGCGCGGGGTGGTCACGGAAGCGGCGCAGCACCTCGGCGAGCCGGTCGTCGTCCGCGAGATCCCCGTCGAGCAGCTCGACCAGCTCCCGGTCCGCCGCCTCGCCCGTGGCCTTCGCCCGCTCGCGCAGCCGCAGCACCGGCAGGGTGGGAATGCCCTCCCGCAGATCCGTGCCGGGCGTCTTGCCCGACTCGTGCGAGTGGCTGGCGATGTCGAGGACGTCGTCGGCGAGCTGGAAGGCGACCCCCAGCCGCTCCCCGTACTGGGTGAGCGTGTCCACGATCCGTTCGTCGGCACCGGCCATCATCGCGCCGATCCGGCCCGAGACGGCGATCAGCGAACCCGTCTTGCCCCCGATCACATCGAGATAGTGCTCGATGGGGTCGCCGCCCTCGCGGGGACCCGCGGTCTCCAGGATCTGGCCGGTGACCAGCCGCTCGAACGCCTCGGCCTGAATCCGGACGGCCTCGGGGCCGAGGTCGGCGAGGATGTGGGAGGCGCGGGCGAAGAGGAAGTCCCCGGTCAGCACCGCCACCGAGTTCCCCCAGCGGGCGTTGGCGCTGGGGACCCCGCGCCGCACGTCCGCCTCATCCATCACATCGTCGTGGTAGAGCGTCGCGAGGTGCGTCAGCTCCATGACGACGGCAGCGGGCACGACACCGGGGCTGTAGGGGTCACCGAACTGTGCCGCCAGCATCACCAGCAGCGGGCGGAAGCGCTTGCCCCCGGCGCGGACGAGATGTTGCGCCGCCTCCGTGATGAAGGGCACCTCGCTCTTGGTGGCATCGAGCAGACCGGCTTCCACGGCCGACAGTCCGTTGTGGACATCGGCTTCAAGGGCCTGGTCCCGCACGCTCAGCCCGAACGGCCCGACGTCGGTCACGAGGTGGTCTCCTGTCTGCTGATAATCACACGGATTGTCGATGTGTCGGTGGATTCACTCAAGTCAGCGTATCCGGTCGCGTTTCGATCACCGTGAGCGCCTTCCCGCCGCCCCCGGTATGTTCGTGATCAGCACATACGACCAGAAAAGGCCCATTTCGCCAAGATCTGCGAGCAGCCGGGAACCGCACCCGGACGCGGTCCGGCGGCGGGCCGTACACCGTGCATCGAGGCCCCGCCATGCGCCACCGCCTTCGGTTCCCCTATGAAACCAGTCATCAGGACGTCCGCATCCCCGTTCACGGGGACCTCACCCTCTTCGCCCGCGTCTGGCGCCCCCGCACCGGAGAACCTGTCCCCGCACTGCTGGAGTATTCGCCGGAAAGGCTGACGGACACGACGGTGACACGCGACGCCCAGCGCCACCCCTGGTACGCGGGGCACGGCTACGCGTCCGTCCGCGTCGAGGCGCGCGGGCACGGGAACAGCGGCGGGACACCGGACCCCGCCGGGCTGCCGGGCGGCGCCACCGCCCTCGCGGACGCCGTCGACGTGATCGACTGGCTGGCCGGGCAGCCCTGGTGCACCGGGCGGATCGGGATGTTCGGCCTCGGCTGGGGCGGGAGCTGCGCCCTGGCGACCGCCGCGCGCGCCCCCGAACCGCTCAAGGCCGTCGTCGCGGTCTGCTGCGGGGACGACCCCCACACCAACGGCGGACGCTATCTGGGCGGCGCGGTCCTCGCCGAGTCGCTGCACTCCGCGTCCGCCGCGCTGCTGTCGACGGGCTGCCGCCCGCCCGACCCCGCGCACAGCGGCGCACCGTGGCGCGCCCGCTGGCTGGAGCGGCTGGAGACGGTCGAGCCCGCCGCCCACCACTGGCTCGCCCATCAGCTCAGGGACGACTTCTGGGCGGCGGCGTCCCCGGGGCCCGCCGCCGCCCGGCCCGGCCCGGACCTCAGCGCCGTCCGCGCCGCCGTGCTCGCCGTCGGCGGCTGGTGGGACCCCTACCGGGACACCGTCCTGCGGCTGGTGGGCACGCTTCCGCCGGAGCGGGTGCGCGGGCTGATCGGCCCGTGGTCGCACCAGTACCCGGACCACGGGCGGCCCGGTCCCGCGATCGGCTTCCTCCAGGAGACCCGCCGCTGGTGGGACCGGCATCTGCGGGGCATCGAGAACGGGGTGATGGACGAGCCGCTGCTGCGCACCTGGAGCGGGGACGGCACCCGGGGCGCCGGGGCCGACGGCGGCTCCGACGACCGGCCGGGCCCCGGCGCCGGGCGGTGGACCGGCACCGCCGCCTGGCCCTCCCCGCAGGTCACCCCGGTGGCGTACGAGCTGCGCGGCGATCCCGTCCCCGTCGCCTCGCCCCAGTCCACCGGCCTGGAGGCGGGCCCCTGCCGTTCCACCGACGGCACCACCGGGGGCGACCAGCGGGCCGACGACGCCTGCTCGGCCTGTTTCGAGTTCCCCGTGGCCGGGGAGCCGGTGGAACTCCTCGGCACCCCCCGCGTCACCCTGCTGCTGCGGCTCGGCGTCCCCCACGGGCAGGCCGTGGCCCGGCTCTGCGACGTCGCGCCCGACGGCACGTCCACCCGGATCGCCCTGGGCGCCCTCGCGCTCTCCGCCCGCCATGGCACCGAACGCGCCCACGCCTGGCCGCCGGGGGCGACCGAGCCCGTCTCCTTCGCCCTGGCCGCCGCCGGGCACACCTTCCGGCCCGGGCACCGCATCCGGCTCGCCGTCTCCTCCGCGTACTGGCCCTGGCTCTGGCCCGCCGACGACACAGCAGCCGGATTCGTCCTCGTACCGGAGGGTTCGCACCTCGAACTCCCGGTACGGGAGCGGCGGAACGGGCCTTCGACGGCGCGGGAGCCCGCGCCGGAGAGGGAGCCGGAGCAGGCCGAACCGCCGCTCGTCGGGGCCGCCGGGACCCTGGAGGGGGAGCGTCCGGCGCGGCTGCTGATCCGCGAGCCGGGCACCGGCGTCCACCGCTCGGAGACCGTCCCCGTGCCCGGCGGCACCCGGGTCCACCCGGACGGGCTCGAAGTGACCGAGGAGGCCCTTCAGACCTGGACGATCCGCGCCCACGACCCCCTCTCGGCCCACGCCCTCACCGTCTGGCGGACCCGGCTGCACCGGCCCGCGCTGCCCTGGGACACCACCGTCGAGACCCGTTCCGAAATCCGCTGCGACGCCGACGACTTCGTCCTGCGGGACGAGGTGGTCTGCCGGGACGGAAGAGAGATCGTCTTCCATCGGACCTGGGAGAAGAGGATTCCGCGACTGGCGGGATGATCGCTCTGCCGGGCGGGGCCCACCCCGTCGTACGGTGTCCTCACCCCATGAAAGCGAGGCAAGCACCGATGTCCGAGCAGAGCCCGCTCGATCTGGCCGGGGACGATCCCTTCGGCCCGCACAACCTCCCGTACGGCGTCTTCACCACGGCGGACGAGCCCGGACGCCGGAAGGTCGGCGTCCGGATCGGCAACCACGTCCTGGACGCGGGAGCGGCGGCAGCGGCCCTCGGCTCCCCCTACGCCGCCCTGCTCGGCGGCCCCGGACTCGATCCGCTGCTGGCCGCCGGGCGCACCGCCTGGCACGATGTGCGCCGGGCACTCACCGCCTGGGTGACCGTGCCCGCGCACCGCGCCACCGTGGAGCCGCTGCTGATCCCGCTCCCGGCGGTGACCATGCGGCTCCCGTACACGGTCGCCGACTATGTGGACTTCTACGCCAGCGAGCACCACGCCGCCAACGTGGGACAGATCTTCCGCCCGGGCGGGGAGCCGCTGACGCCGAACTGGAAGCATCTGCCGATCGGTTACCACGGCCGCTCCGGAACGGTCGTGGTCTCGGGGACGGACGTCGTACGGCCCTCCGGGCAGCGCAAGGCGCCCGCCGACCCGGCGCCCGTCTTCGGGCCGAGCGTGAAACTCGACATCGAGGCGGAGGTCGGCTTCGTCGTCGGCGTCCCCTCCGCGCAGGGGCACCCGGTGCCGCTCGCCGCCTTCCGCGACCATGTCTTCGGGGTCTCGCTGCTCAACGACTGGTCGGCACGGGACATCCAGGCATGGGAGTACGTCCCGCTGGGACCGTTCCTCGGCAAGTCCTTCGCCACCTCGGTCTCGGCGTGGGTGACCCCGCTGGAGGCGCTGGACGCGGCCCGGACCGCCCCGCCCGCGCGGGACGTGCCGGTGCTGCCGTATCTCGACGACACCGCCGAGGAGGAGCCGGGCGGCTTCGACCTGCGGATCAGCGTGGCCGTCAACGGGCAGGTGGTCGCGGAGCCGCCGTTCGCGTCGATGTACTGGACGGCCGCGCAGCAGCTCGCCCAGATGACGGTGAACGGGGCCTCGCTGCGGACCGGCGACCTCTACGGCTCCGGAACGGTCAGCGGGCCCGAGCCGCACCAGCGCGGCTCCCTGCTCGAACTGACCTGGAACGGGCGGGACGCGCTGGAACTGCCCACGGGGCGGCGGACGTTCCTGGCGGACGGCGACGAGGTGACGATGACGGCCTGGGCCCCGGGCCCCGACGGGGTACGGATCGGCCTGGGCGAGGTCACCGGACGGATCGTCCCCGCGCCCCGGTAGCGATCGCCGCGCGGCCCGGCCAGGGACCGGGCCCACGGACAGACGGACAGGGCGAAGGGCCCGGGGAGCGATCCCCGGGCCCTTCGGCCTTCCGGCTTCCGGAGCGGTGCGACGGCGGCGGCTACCGGACGAACACCCCGGCCTGTCCCGCCAGATCGAGGAAGTACTGCGGAGCGATGCCGAGGATCAGGGTGACGACGACACCCGTGGTGATCGCCGCCGTCGTCATCCCCGAGGGCACCGCGACCGTCGGCCCGTCGGGCTTCGGCTCGCTGAAGAACATCAGCACGATGACCCGGATGTAGAAGAACGCCGCGATCGCCGACGCGATCACACCCACGACCACCAGCGGCTCCGCCCCGCCCTCGGCCGCCGCCTTGAAGACGGCGAACTTCCCGGAGAACCCGGCCGTCAGCGGGATACCGGCGAAGGCCAGCAGGAACACCGCGAAGACCGCCGCCACCACCGGGGAGCGCCGCCCCAGCCCGGCCCACTGGGAGAGGTGGGTCGCCTCGCCGCCCGCGTCCCGCACCAGGGTGACCACCGCGAACGCGCCGATCGTCACAAAGGAGTAGGCCGCCAGATAGAACAGGACCGAGGACACCCCGTCCTCGTTCACCGCGACCACGCCGACCAGGATGAACCCGGCGTGCGCGATCGAGGAGTACGCCAGCATCCGCTTGATGTCGGTCTGGGTGATGGCGACGATCGCCCCGCCCAGCATGGTGATGATGGCGACGCCCCACATCACCGGCCGCCAGTCCCAGCGCAGCCCCGGCAGCACCACGTACAGCAGCCGCAGCAGCGCGCCGAAGGCCGCCACCTTGGTCGCCGCCGCCATGAAGCCGGTGATGGGCGTGGGGGCGCCCTGGTAGACGTCCGGGGTCCACATGTGGAACGGCACCGCGCCCACCTTGAACAGCAGCCCCATGAGGATCAGCGCGGTGCCGATCAGCAGCAGGACGTCATTGCCCATGGTGTCGGCGAGCGCCGGATCGATGGTGCGCACACTGCCGTCGACGACATCGGCGATCCGCGCGTACGAGACAGAGCCCGCGTAGCCGTACAGCAGCGCCACCCCGAAGAGGAGGAAGGCGGAGGAGAAGGCGCCGAGCAGGAAGTACTTCACGGCCGCCTCCTGCGACAGGAGCCGCTTGCGGCGGGCGAGCGCGCAGAGCAGATACAGCGGCAGGGAGAGGACCTCCAGCGCGATGAAGAGCGTCAGCAGGTCGTTCGCGGCGGGGAAGACCAGCAGCCCGGCGATGGCGAACAGCGCCAGCGGATAGACCTCGGTGGTGGTGAACCCCGCCTTCACGGCGGCCTTCTCGCTGTCGCTGCCGGGCACCGCCGCCGCCTGGGCGACGAAGGAGTCCACCGGTTTCCCCTCCGCGTGGGGGTCGAGCCCCCGCTCGGCGAAGGTGAACACGGCCAGGATCGACGCCAGCAGGATCGTGCCCTGGAGGAAGAGCGTCGGCCCGTCGATCGCGATGGCGCCCATCGCCGCGATGTTCACCTTGGAGGTGCCGTAGCCGGACCGGGCGAGGGCGACGACGGAGACGAACGCGGCGGCGAGCGCGAAGAACGTCAGGACGAACTGGGCGGGATAGCGTGCCCTGCGCGGCAGGAAGGCTTCGAGCAGCAGCCCGACGATCGCCGCGCCGACGACGATGAGGACCGGCGCGAGCTGGGCGTACTCGATGTCCGGGGCGGGGATCTTGTCGACGGGCCCGGCCGCCGTCGTCCACAGGGTGTGGACAGCTACAGGGCTCACTTGGCCGCCTCCACATCGGGCCGGGGGTCAGTCTTCTGGACGTCCGACAGGGTGTGCTCCACCGCCGGGTCGACGATCTCCGTCAGCGGCTTGGGGAAGACGCCGAGGAGGATCAGCAGCGCGATCAGCGGTGCCACGACCGCCAGTTCCCGCGCCCTGAGGTCGGGCATCTTCGCCACCTCGTCCTTGACCGGGCCGGTCATGGTCCGCTGGTAGAGGACGAGGGTGTAGAGCGCGGCGAGCACGATGCCGGAGGTGGCGACGATCCCCGCGACCGGGTAGCGGGCGAAGGTGCCCACGAGGACCAGGAACTCACTGACGAAGGGCGCGAGCCCGGGCAGCGAGAGGGTGGCCAGACCGCCGATGAGGAAGGTGCCCGCGAGCACGGGGGCGACCTTCTGCACCCCGCCGTAGTCCGCGATGAGCCGCGAGCCGCGCCGGGAGATGAGGAACCCGGCCACCAGCATCAGGGCGGCGGTCGAGATCCCGTGGTTGACCATGTAGAGCGTGGCGCCCGACTGCCCCTGGGAGGTCATCGCGAAGATGCCGAGGACGATGAAGCCGAAGTGGGAGATCGAGGCATAGGCGATCAGCCGCTTGATGTCCCGCTGGCCGACCGCGAGCAGGGCACCGTAGACGATGCTGACCAGCGCCAGCACCAGGATCACCGGGGTGGCCCAGGCGGACGCCTCCGGGAAGAGCTGGAGGCAGAAGCGGAGCATCGCGAAGGTGCCCACCTTGTCGACCACCGCCGTGATGAGCACCGCGACCGGGGCGGTCGCCTCGCCCATGGCGTTGGGCAGCCAGGTGTGCAGCGGCCACAGCGGCGCCTTGACCGCGAAGGCGAAGAAGAAGCCGAGGAAGAGCCAGCGCTCGGTATGGGTGGCCAGCTCCAGTTGTCCGCCCGCCCGGGCGGCGGCGATCTCGGAGAGCGAGAAGGTGCCCGCGACCGCGTAGAGCCCGATGACGGCGGCCAGCATGATCAGCCCGCCGACCAGGTTGTACAGCAGGAACTTGACGGCCGCGTAGGAGCGCTGCGCCGCCGCGTTGCGGTCCGTGCCCGCGTGGGCGCGGTCGCCGAAGCCGCCGATGAGGAAGTACATCGGGATCAGCATGGCTTCGAACAGGATGTAGAAGAGGAAGACGTCGGTGGCCTCGAAGGAGAGGATCACCATCGCCTCGACCATCAGGATCAGGGCGAAGAAGCCCTGGGTGGGCCGCCAGCGGGTGGAGCCGGTCTCCTGGGGGTCGGCGTCGTTCCACCCGGCGAGGATCACGAACGGGATCAGCAGCGCGGTGAGCGCGATCAGCGCCACCCCGATGCCGTCGACGCCCAGCTCGTAGCGGACGCCGAAGTCCTTGATCCAGGCGTGCGACTCGGTGAGCTGGTAGCGGTCGCCGCCGGGGTCGAAGCGGACGAAGACGCCCGCGGCGAGCCCCAGGGTGACCAGTGAGAAGAACAGCGCCACCCATTTGGCCGCCGTCCGCCGGGCGGCGGGCACGGCGGCGGTGACGATCGCACCGAGCGCCGGAACCGCCGCCGTCGCGGTGAGGAGCGGAAAGGACATCGCGGTCACACACCCCTCATCAGCAGGGTCGCGGCGATCAGCACCGCCGTACCTCCGAACATGGAGACGGCGTACGAGCGGACGTAGCCGTTCTGGAGCTTGCGGAGCCGGCCGGAGAGACCGCCGACGGACGCCGCCGTACCGTTGACCACCCCGTCGACGAGGGTGTGGTCCACATAGACCAGGGAGCGGGTCAGATGCTCACCGCCGCGGACCAGGACCACATGGTTGAAGTCGTCCTGGAGCAGATCGCGGCGGGCCGCCCGGGTGAGCAGCGAGCCGCGCGGCGGGGTGACGGGCACCGGCCGCCGCCCGTACATCGCCCAGGCGATGGAGACCCCGATGAGCAGGGCGACCACGGTGGACGCCGTGACGGTGGCGGCGCTGATCGGCGGATGGCCGTGCTCCGCGCCGGTGACCGGCTCCAGCCAGGTGAGGAAGCGGTCGCCGATGGAGAAGAGACCGCCCGCGAAGACCGAGCCGAAGGCCAGGATCACCATCGGAATGGTCATCGACTTCGGGGACTCGTGCGGATGCGGCAGCTCCCCCCGGGCGTCCGGCTGCCAGCGCTTCTCGCCGAAGAAGGTCAGCACCATCACCCGGGTCATGTAGAACGCGGTGATGGCGGCGCCCAGCAGGGCGACCGAGCCCAGAATCCAGCCCTCGGTGCCGCCCTTGGCGAAGGCCGCCTCGATGATCTTGTCCTTGGAGAAGAAGCCGGAGAGCCCGGGGAAGCCGATGATGGCGAGATAGCCGAGCCCGAAGGTGATGAAGGTGACGGGCATATAGGTGCGCAGCCCGCCGTACTTCCGCATGTCGACCTCGTCGTTCATGCCGTGCATGACCGAACCGGCGCCCAGGAAGAGCCCGGCCTTGAAGAAGCCGTGCGTCACCAGGTGCATGATGGCGAAGACATAGCCGATGGGGCCCAGACCGGCGGCGAGGATCATATAGCCGATCTGCGACATCGTGGACCCGGCCAGCGCCTTCTTGATGTCGTCCTTGGCGCAACCGACGATCGCACCGAAGAGCAGCGTGACCGCGCCGACGACGACGACCGCGAGCTGGGCGTCCGGCGCCGCGTTGAAGATCGCGCCGGAGCGGACGATCAGATAGACACCCGCGGTGACCATGGTGGCCGCGTGGATCAGGGCCGAGACCGGGGTCGGGCCCTCCATCGCGTCCCCCAGCCAGGACTGGAGCGGCACCTGCGCCGACTTGCCGCAGGCGGCGAGCAGCAGCATCAGCCCGATCGCCGTCAGCCTGCCCTCACCGGTCTCGTCGACCGAGCCGAGCACCGGCCCGAAGGCGAAGGTGCCGAAGGTGGTGAACATCAGCATGATCGCGATCGACAGGCCGATGTCACCGACCCGGTTGACCAGGAACGCCTTCTTCGCCGCCGTCGCCGCGCTGGGCTTGTGCTGCCAGAAGCCGATCAGCAGGTACGAGGCGAGGCCGACGCCCTCCCAGCCGAAGTACAGCAGCAGATAGTTGTCGGCGAGGACGAGCAGCAGCATCGCCGCGAGGAAGAGATTGAGATAGCCGAAGAAGCGGCGGCGCCGCTCGTCGTGCTCCATGTAGCCGATCGAGTAGACATGGATCAGCGTGCCCACACCGGTGATCAGCAGGACGAAGGTCATCGAGAGCTGGTCGAGCTGGAAGGCGACATCCGCCTGGAAGCCCTCCACCGGAATCCAGCTGAACAGCTTCTGGTGCAGGGTCCGTTCGTCGGCGCTCCGGCCCAGCATGTCGAGGAAGAGCACCGCGCCGATGGCAAAGGACGCACCGGCCAGCGCGGTGCCGATCCAGTGGCCGGCGCGGTCGAGCCGCCGCCCCCCGCACAGCAGCACCGCCGCTCCGAGCAGGGGCGCGCCGATCAGCAGCGCGATCAGATTCTCAGCGTTCGTCACGGTTCAGCCCCTCACAGCTTCATCAGGCTGGCGTCGTCGACCGAGGCCGAGTGGCGG
Source organism: Streptomyces clavuligerus (assembly GCF_005519465.1). Taxonomy (NCBI): domain Bacteria; kingdom Bacillati; phylum Actinomycetota; class Actinomycetes; order Kitasatosporales; family Streptomycetaceae; genus Streptomyces; species Streptomyces clavuligerus. The sequence continues at coordinate 2,589,378 of NZ_CP027858.1, forward strand.
GAACGGAACAGGGACACGATGATCGCGAGTCCCACCACGACCTCGGCGGCGGCGACGACCATCGTGAAGAAGGCGATGATCTGGCCGTCGAGATTGCCGTGCATCCGGGAGAAGGCGACGAGCGCGAGATTGCAGGCGTTGAGCATCAGCTCGATGCACATGAAGACCACGATGGCGTTCCGCCGGATCAGCACTCCGGCCGCACCGATCGTGAACAGCAGCGCAGCCAGATAGAGGTAGTTGGCCGGATTCACCGATGAGCCTCCTCTCCGTCCCGGTCCCGGTCATCGGTGTTCCGGGTACGGTCATCGGGTCCATCACCTGCGGGTCCGGGGGCGTCGGGGCCGTGGCCCCCGCGTCCCAGCCGCTCCTCGGAGCGCTGCTCCAGCGCCTTGAGGTCGTCCAGCGCCTGCGTGGACACATCGCGGATCTGGCCGCGTTCGCGCAGGGTCCGGCTGACGGTCAGCTCGGACGGGGTGCCGTCGGGCAGCAGACCCGCGATATCGACGGCGTTGTGCCGGGCGTAGACGCCGGGCGCGGGCAGCGGCGGGAGCTGAACGCCCGCGCGCACCCGCTCTTCGGCCTGCTCGCGCTGGGTCCTGGCCTGCTCGGTGCGCTCGCGGTGGGTGAGCACCATCGCGCCCACCGTCGCAGTGATCAGCAGCGCGCCGGTGATCTCGAAGGCGAACACGTACTTGGTGAAGATGAGGGCGGCCAGGCCCTCCACATTGCCGCCGTGCTCGCTGTTGGCCGCGCCGAGTCCGTTGAACTCGTTCAGCGAGGCGTTGCCGAGACCGGCGACCAGGAGCACCCCGAAGCCGAGCCCGCAGAGGGCGGCCAGCCAGCGCTGGCCCTTCAGCGTCTCCTTCAGGGAGTCGGCGGCGGTGACGCCGACGAGCATGACCACGAAGAGGAAGAGCATCATGATCGCGCCGGTGTAGACGACGATCTGCACCACGCCCAGGAAGTAGGCCCCGTTGGCGAGGTAGAAGACCGCCAGGACCACCATGGTCCCGGCGAGGCAGAGGGCGCTGTGCACGGCCCGTTTCATCAGGATCGTACAGAGCGCGCCCAGCACGGCGACGGTCCCGAGCACCCAGAACTGCACGGCCTCACCGGTGGACGTGGTGGACGCGGCCAGGGTGCCCAGCGGGATCGGGCCGGTCATGCGTCCACCTCCTTGGCCTTCTCGTCGCTCTCGTCCTTCTTGTCCTTCTCGTCCTTCTCGCCCTGGGAGACGGCGGTCTGACGGACGGTCCCGGGGGCGGCCCCGGTGACGGCGCCCCGGTAGTAGTCGCCCTCGTCCATCCCGGGGTAAAGGGCGTGCGGGGAGTCGACCATGCCCTCCGTCAGCCCGGCGAGGAGCTGCTCCTTCGTATAGATCAGGTTCTCGCGGGAGCTGTCGGCCAGCTCGAACTCGTTGGTCATCGTGAGCGCCCGGGTGGGGCACGCCTCGATGCAGAGCCCGCAGAGGATGCAGCGGGCGTAGTTGATCTGATAGACGCGGCCGTACCGCTCGCCCGGCGAGTAGCGCTCCTCGTCGGTGTTGTCCGCGCCCTCCACATAGATGGCGTCGGCGGGGCACGCCCAGGCGCACAGCTCGCAGCCGACGCACTTCTCCAGCCCGTCCGGATGCCGGTTGAGCTGATGCCGGCCGTGGAAGCGCGGCGCTGTGACCTTCTGCTCCTCCGGGTACTGCTCGGTCAGCCGCCGCTTGAACATGGCCTTGAAGGTCACGCCGAAGCCGGCGACCGGGTTCTGGAACTTCTCCGATTCCTCAGACACCGTCAGCCTCCTTTCCTTCGCGAGATCCCTCACTCACAGTGTCGGGTCCACCACTGACAATCAGCTCGCGTTCACGGCGCGGGCGCCTGCGCGGCACCGGCGGCAGGGTCTGCCCGGGCAGCGGGGGAACGGGATAGCCGCCCGCCATCGGGTCGAAGTCCGGGGCCGCCGCCTCCCGGTCGCCCTGCTCCTGCTGGTCCCGCCGGTCGCGGAAGATGTCCGCGACGAAGGAGAGCAGCAGCAGGGCGATCACCGCTCCGGCGACATAGAGCACGATCTGCTGGAAGTCGTAGTTCTCGTTCCGCAGCGCCCGGACGGTCGCGACCAGCATCAGCCAGACCACCGATACCGGGATGAGCACCTTCCAGCCGAGCTTCATGAGCTGGTCGTAGCGGACCCGGGGCAGCGTGCCGCGCAGCCAGATGAAGAAGAACAGCAGCAACTGGACCTTGATGACGAACCAGAGCATCGGCCACCAGCCGTGGTTGGCGCCCTCCCAGAAGGTGGAGATCGGGTAGGGGGCCCGCCAGCCGCCCAGGAAGAGGGTGACCGACACGGCGGAGACGGTGACCATGTTGACGTACTCCGCCAGCATGAACAGCGCGAACTTGATCGAGCTGTACTCGGTGTTGAAGCCGCCGACGAGATCGCCCTCGGACTCCGGCATGTCGAACGGCGCCCGGTTGGTCTCTCCCACCATCGTGACGATGTAGATGATGAACGAGACCGGCAGCAGCAGCACATACCAGCGGTCCGCCTGCGCCTCCACGATCGCCGAGGTCGACATCGAGCCGGAGTAGAGGAAGACGGAGGCGAAGGCCGCGCCCATCGCGATCTCGTACGAGATCATCTGCGCGCAGGAGCGGAGCCCGCCGAGCAGCGGATAGGTGGAGCCGGACGACCAGCCCGCCAGCACGATGCCGTAGATGCCGACCGAGGCGACCGCGAGGACGTAGAGCATCGCGATCGGCAGATCGGTGAGCTGCATCGTGGTGCGCTGGCCGAAGATCGAGACCTCGTTGCCCGCCGGGCCGAAGGGGATGACCGCGATCGCCATGAACGCGGGGATGGCGGCGACGATCGGCGCGAGGATGTAGACGACCTTGTCCGCGCGCTTGACGACGACGTCCTCCTTCAGCATCAGCTTGACGCCGTCGGCGAGGGACTGGAGCAGCCCCCAGGGGCCGTGCCGGTTGGGGCCGATGCGCAACTGCATCCAGGCGACGACCTTGCGTTCCCAGACGATCGAGAACAGCACCGTCACCATGAGGAAGGCGAAGCAGAACACCGCCTTGATCAGCACCAGCCACCAGGGGTCGCGCCCGAACATCGAGAGGTCCTCGGCCGCGAGGACCTGCACCTGGGAGATCATGCGCGCACCTCCGGCGCCGTCGTCGCGGACTGCGGGGCGGCCGGGCCGATCCGGACCAGCTCGCCGGGGTGGGCCCCGGTGTCGGAGAGCACCCCGCCGCCGGTGGAGTTCAGCGGCAGCCAGACCACCCGGTCGGGCATCTCGGTGATCGCGAGCGGCAGCCGTACGGTGCCCGCGGGGCCGGTGACGGCCAGCTCCTCGCCGTCCTGGACGCCGGACTCGGCCGCCGTGGCCGCCGAGAGCCGGACGACGGCGGCGTGCCGGGTACCGGCCAGCGCCTCGTCACCGCGTTGCAGCAGCCCCTGGTCGAGCAGGAGGCGGTGGCCCGCGAGCACGGCCTCGCCGTCACCCGCGCGGGGCAGCGGACGGGCGGACTCCATCGGCTCGGTGGCCCCCGGTCCGCCCCAGGTGCCCAGCCGGTGCATCTCCCGGCGCACGGCGGCGACATCGGGCAGCCCGAAGGGCACGTCCATGGCGTCCGCGAGCATATGGAGCACCCGGGCGTCGGACGGGGCGAGCCCGCGGGTCATCTGCTCGGGCTTGAGCGCCGCCTCGAAGGGCCGGGCCCGGCCCTCCCAGTCGAGGAACGTGCCGGACTTCTCGGCGACCGCGGCCACCGGGAGGACCACGTCGGCCCGCTCGGTGACCTCGCTCGGCGCCAGCTCCAGGGAGACCAGGAAACCGACGGCGGCCAGGGCCTCGCGGGCCCGCGCCGGGTCGGGCAGATCGGCGACCTCGACGCCCGCGACCAGCAGGGCGCCCAGCTCGCCGGTGGCCGCCGCGGCCACGATCCGGCCGGTGTCCCGCCCATAGGCGCGCGGGAGTTCACGGACCCGCCAGATCTCGGCGGTCTCCTCACGGGCGCGCGGGTCGGTGGCGGGGCGTCCGCCGGGCAGCAGCGAGGGCAGCGCGCCCGCCTCGACCGCGCCGCGCTCACCGGCCCGGCGCGGAATCCACACCAGCCGGGCGCCGGTCGCGGTGGCGGTGCGGACGGCGGCGGTGAAGCCGCCGGGGACCGCGGCGAGCCGTTCGCCGACGACGATGACCGCGCCCTCCGCGCGCAGCGCGTCGGCGGCCTGGGCCCCGGCACCGCCCGCGTCCAGTCCGACCTGTCCGCTGAGGGCGTCCAGCCACTCGGTCTCGGTGCCGGGCGCGGCGGGCAGCAAGGTGCCGCCCGCCTTGGCCAGGCCCCGGGTGGCGTGGCTCGCGAGGGCGTAGACGCGCTGCCCGTGCTTGCGGTGGGCCTTGCGCAGCCGCAGGAAGACCCCGGGGGCCTCCTCCTCGGCCTCGAAGCCGACGAGCAGGACCGCGGGGGCGCGCTCCAGGAGCGCATAGGTCACGGCCCGACCGCCGTCCGCGAGGTCGCGGCCCTTTCCGGCCACCCGCGCGGCGAGGAAGTCGGCCTCCTCCGGGGAGTGGACCCGGGCCCGGAAGTCGATGTCGTTGGTGTCGAGGGCGACCCGGGCGAACTTGGCGTACGCGTAGGCATCCTCGACGGTGAGCCGGCCGCCGGTGAGCACCCCCGCCCGGCCGCGGGCCGCGCCCAGACCGGCCGCCGCCGCTTCGAGCGCCTCGGGCCAGCTCGCGGGCCGGAGCGCGCCATCGGCGTCGCGCACCAGCGGGGTGGTGAGCCGGTCCTTGCCCTGGGCGTAGCGGAAGGCGAACCGCCCCTTGTCGCAGATCCACTCCTCGTTGACCTCGGGGTCGTCGGCGGCGAGCCGCCGCATGACCTTGCCCCGGCGGTGGTCGGTGCGGGTGGCGCAGCCCCCGGCGCAGTGCTCGCAGACGCTCGGCGAGGAGACCAGGTCGAAGGGGCGGGAACGGAAGCGGTAGGCGGCCGAGGTCAGCGCGCCCACCGGACAGATCTGGATGGTGTTGCCGGAGAAGTACGAGGCGAAGGGGTCGCCCTCACCGGTGCCGACCTGCTGGAGCGCGCCCCGTTCCACGAGTTCGATCATCGGGTCGCCCGCGATCTGGTTCGAGAAGCGGGTACAGCGGGCGCACAGCACACAGCGCTCGCGGTCGAGCAGCACCTGGGTGGAGATCGGTACCGGCTTCTCGTAGGTCCGCTTCCTGCCCTCGAAGCGGGACTCGGCCCCGCCGTGGGACATCGCCTGGTTCTGGAGGGGGCACTCGCCGCCCTTGTCGCAGACGGGGCAGTCCAGCGGATGGTTGATCAGCAGCAGCTCCATCACGCCCTGCTGCGCCTTCTCGGCGGCGGGCGAGGTGAGCTGCGACCTGACCACCATGCCGTCGGTGCAGGTGATGGTGCAGGAGGCCATCGGCTTGCGCTGGCCCTCGACCTCGACGATGCACTGGCGGCAGGCTCCGGCGGGGTCCAGCAGGGGGTGGTCGCAGAAGCGGGGGATCTCGATGCCGAGGAGTTCGGCGGCCCGGATGACGAGCGTCCCCTTGGGCACGCTGATCTCCGCGCCGTCGATGGTCAGCGTGACCAGGTCCTCGGGCGGCTTGGCCGCCTGGCCACCCCCGGAGGGAGCGCCGGTGGTCACGGTCATGCGGTCACCTCCGTGGGGTGGTCGGCCCAAGCGGTGGACTTGGCCGGGTCGAAGGGGCAGCCCGCTCCGTCGAGGTGCGCCTCGTACTCCGCGCGGAAGTAGCGGAGCGAGGAGAAGATCGGGGACGCGGCGCCGTCGCCGAGGGCGCAGAAGGACTTGCCGTTGATGTTGTCGGCGATGTCCGCGAGCTTGTCGAGGTCGGCGGGCGCGCCCTTGCCGTCCTCGATGTCGCGCAGGAGCTGGACGAGCCAGTAGGTGCCCTCGCGGCAGGGGGTGCACTTGCCGCAGGACTCATGGGCGTAGAACTCGGTCCAGCGGGTGACGGCCCGCACCACGCAGGTGGTCTCGTCGAAGCACTGGAGCGCCTTGGTGCCGAGCATGGACCCGGCGGCGGCGACGCCCTCGTAGTCGAGGGGGACGTCGAGGTGTTCCTCGGTGAGCAGCGGGGTGGAGGAGCCGCCGGGGGTCCAGAACTTCAGCCGGTGGCCGGGGCGCATGCCGCCGCTCATGTCGAGGAGCTGGCGCAGGGTGATCCCGAGCGGGGCCTCGTACTGTCCGGGGCTCGCCACATGGCCGCTGAGCGAGTAGAGCGTGAAGCCCGCGGACTTATCGCTGCCCATCGAACGGAACCAGTCCTTGCCCCGGTGCAGGATCGCGGGAACCGACGCGATGGACTCGACGTTGTTCACCACAGTGGGGCACGCGTACAGACCGGCGACCGCGGGGAAGGGGGGTCGCAGCCGGGGCTGGCCGCGGCGTCCTTCGAGCGAGTCGAGCAGCGCGGTCTCCTCACCGCAGATGTACGCGCCCGCGCCCGCGTGCACCGTGATGTCGAGATCGAGTCCGCTGCCGAGGATGTTCCGGCCCAGATAGCCCGCTTCATAGGCTTCCCGTACGGCCTCGTGGAGCCTGCGGAGGACGGGGACGACCTCGCCGCGCAGATAGATGAAGGCATGGTTCGAACGGATCGCCCAACAGGCGATGATCATCCCCTCGATGAGGGAATGCGGGTTGGCGAAGAGGAGCGGGATGTCCTTGCAGGTCCCGGGCTCCGATTCGTCGGCGTTGACAACTAGATAGTGCGGTTTGCCGTCTCCCTGGGGGATGAACTGCCACTTCATCCCGGTGGGGAAGCCCGCGCCGCCCCGGCCGCGCAGCCCGGAGTCCTTGACATGGGCGATGAGGTCGTCGGGGGCCATGGCCAGGGCCTTGCGCAGGCCCTGGTAGCCGTCGTGGCGCCGATAGGTCTCCAGCGTCCAGGACTCCTCCTCGTCCCAGAAGGCCGACAGGACGGGGGTCAGGAGCTGCTCGGGGCCCTGTCCCTCGTCGGCCGGGGGACGGGCGGTGTCGCCCTGCTCCGTGGACAAGGTCATCACTCCCCCTCCTCGGTGACCGGCCCGGACGGGTGGCCGGGGCCGGAGTCCGCGGTGGGCCGCGGTGCGTCCTGTGGGCCGCGGTGCCGGGAACCGGGCCGGGGCGTGTCCTGGGCGGTCTCGCCGCGGGGGGCGACCACCTTCGCCGGGCCCTCGCCCTTGGCCAGCCGGAGCCCGACGAGGGAGGCGGGTCCGGCGCCGCCGCTCGCGGCGGTGGCCCCGGGGCGCTCGTCCGGGAATCCGGCGAGGATGCGGGCGGTCTCCCGGAAGGTGCACAGGGGCGCGCCGCGGGTGGGGCTCACGGGGCGGCCCGCGCGCAGGTCGTCCACGAGGGCGCGGGCGGACGCGGGGGTCTGGTTGTCGAAGAACTCCCAGTTCACCATCACCACGGGGGCGAAGTCGCAGGCCGCGTTGCACTCGATGTGCTCCAGCGTGACCTTGCCGTCCTCGGTGGTCCCGTTGTTGCCGACGCCGAGGTGTTCCTTGAGGTCCTCGAAGATGGCGTCCCCGCCCATGACGGCGCAGAGGGTGTTGGTGCAGACCCCGACCTGGTAGTCGCCGGAGGGCCCGCGGCGGTACATGGTGTAGAAGGTGGCCACGGCGGTGACCTCGGCGGTGGTCAGATCGAGCACCTCGGCGCAGAAGCGCATACCGGTGCGGGAGACGAAGCCCTCCTCGGACTGCACCAGGTGGAGCAGCGGCAGCAGTGCCGAACGGGAGTCGGGGTAGCGGGAGATGACGTCCTTGGCGTCCGTCTCCAGCCTGGCCCGCACCTCGGCCGGGTAGTCGGGGGCGGGGAGCTGGGGCATCCCGAGCGCCACTTCCTGCTTGGGCGACTGGGCCGTCATCGGTCGACGCCTCCCATCACGGGGTCGATGGACGCGACGGCGACGATGACGTCGGCGACCTGGCCGCCCTCGCACATCGCCGCCATGGACTGGAGGTTGGTGAAGGAGGGGTCCCGGAAGTGGACCCGGTAGGGGCGGGTGCCGCCGTCGGAGACGACATGGGCGCCGAGTTCGCCCTTGGGGGATTCGACGGCCGCGTACGCCTGTCCGGCGGGGACCCTGAACCCCTCAGTGACCAGCTTGAAGTGGTGGATCAGGGCCTCCATGGAGGTGCCCATGATCTTCTTGATGTGGTCGAGGGAGTTGCCGAGTCCATCGGGCCCGAGGGCGAGCTGCGCGGGCCAGGCGATCTTCTTGTCGGCGACCATGACGGGGCCGGGGGCGAGCCGTTCGACGCACTGCTCGACGATCCGCAGCGACTGCCGCATCTCCTCCAGACGGATCAGGAAGCGGCCGTAGGAGTCGCAGGTGTCGGCGGTGGGGACCTCGAAGTCGTAGGTCTCGTAACCGCAGTACGGGTCGGTCTTGCGCAGGTCGTGCGGCAGCCCGGCGGCGCGCAGGATCGGGCCGGTGGCGCCCAGCGCCATGCAGCCGGTCAGGTCGAGATGGCCGATGCCCTGCATCCGGGCCTTGAAGATGGGGTTGCCGGTGGCGAGCTTGTCGTACTCCGGCAGGTTCTTCTTCATGGTCTTCACGAACTCGCGCAGCCGGTCCACGGCGCCCGCGGGCAGATCCTGGGCGAGGCCGCCGGGGCGGATGTAGGCGTGGTTCATCCGCAGCCCGGTGATCAGCTCATAGAGGTCGAGGATCAGCTCGCGGTCGCGGAAGCCGTAGATCATGATGGTGGTGGCGCCCAGCTCCATGCCGCCGGTGGCGATGCACACCAGATGCGAGGAGAGCCGGTTCAGCTCCATCAGCAGCACCCGGATGACGGAGGCGCGGTCCGGGATCTGGTCCTCGATGCCCAGCAGCTTCTCGACCGCGAGGCAGTAGGCCGCCTCGTTGAAGAAGGGCGTGAGGTAGTCCATGCGCGTCACGAAGGTGGTGCCCTGGGTCCAGTTCCGGAATTCGAGGTTCTTCTCGATGCCGGTGTGGAGGTAGCCGATACCGCAGCGGGCCTCGGTGACGGTCTCGCCGTCGATCTCCAGGATCAGCCGGAGCACTCCGTGGGTGGACGGGTGCTGGGGCCCCATGTTGACGACGATGCGCTCGTCGTCGGCGCGGGCGGCGCTCTCGGCGACCTCGTCCCAGTCGCCGCCGGTGACCGTGTAGACCGTGCCTTCGGTGGTCTCGCGGGACTGGGCGGGCGCGGTCCCGCCGGAGGGGTCCGCCGGGGCGTCCACCGGGTGGTCCGCGGGGTGGTCCGCGTGGGAAGTGGCCATCAGCTGTACGACCTCCGCTGGTCCGGAGCCGGGATCTGGGCGCCCTTGTACTCGACGGCGATGCCACCGAGCGGATAGTCCTTGCGCTGGGGGAAGCCCTGCCAGTCGTCCGGCATCATGATTCGGGTGAGGGCGGGGTGGCCGTCGAAGACCAGGCCGAAGAAGTCGTAGGTCTCGCGCTCGTGCCAGTCGTTGGTGGGATAGACGGAGACCAGCGACGGGATGTGCGGATCGGCGTCGGGGGCGCTGACCTCGACGCGGATCAGCCGGCCGTGGGTGAGCGAGCGCAGATGGTAGACGGCGTGCAGCTCGCGGCCCTTGTCCTCGGGGTAGTGGACCCCGCTGACCCCGGTGCACAGCTCGAAGCGGAGCGCGGGGTCGTCGCGCAGGGTGCGGGCGACCTGGAGCAGATGCTCCCGTTCGATGTGGAAGGTCAGCTCCCCCCGGTCCACGACGGTCTGCGCGATGGCGTGCTCGGGGACGAGCCCCTGTTCTTCGAGCGCGCCCTCCAGCTCGTCGGCGACCTCGTCGAACCAGCCGCCGTAGGGGCGGGAGGCCGGGCCCGGCAGCCGTACGGAGCGGACGAGTCCGCCGTAGCCGGAGGTGTCGCCGCCGTTGGCGGCGCCGAACATGCCGCGCTGGACGCGGATCTCCTCGCCGTGCTCACCGCGCTGGCCGGGGAGGTTCTGCTCGCTGAGTTCCTTCTCGGGGTTCGGCTGGTCCGTCATCGCCCCTCCTCGGGGGCCGTGCCCCGGCCACTGCGGCGCGGGGGTGCGGCCCGGTCCTTGGTCGGCCGCCCGGCCGCGGGGTGTGTCCCGCTCACCGGAGCAGTCCCTTCATCTCGATCAGCGGCAGCGCCTTGAGCGCCGCCTGCTCCGCCTCCCGGGCCGCCTCCTCCGCGTTCACGCCGAGGTGCGAGGACTGGATCTTCTGGTGCAGCTTGAGGATCGCGTCCATCAGCATCTCGGGGCGGGGCGGGCAGCCGGGCAGATAGATGTCCACGGGGACGATGTGGTCGACGCCCTGCACGATCGCGTAGTTGTTGAACATCCCGCCGGAGGACGCGCAGACGCCCATGGAGATGACCCACTTGGGGTTGGGCATCTGGTCGTAGACCTGCCGCAGCACCGGGGCCATCTTCTGGCTGACCCGGCCGGCCACGATCATCAGATCGGCCTGGCGCGGCGAGCCGCGGAAGACCTCCATACCGAAGCGGGCCAGGTCGTACCGGCCCGCGCCGGTGGTCATCATCTCGATGGCGCAGCAGGCCAGGCCGAAGGTGGCGGGGAAGACCGACGCCTTGCGCACCCAGCCGGCGGCCTGTTCCACGGTGGTCAGCAGAAAACCGCTCGGCAGCTTCTCTTCGAGTCCCATTGGTCGCTCAGCCCCTCAGCCTCAGTCCCATTCCAGACCGCCGCGCCGCCAGACATACGCGTACGCGACGAACACGGTGAGCACGAAGAGCAGCATCTCGACGAGCCCGAAAAGCCCCAGCGCGTCAAAGCTGACCGCCCAGGGGTAGAGAAAGACGATTTCGATGTCGAAGACGATGAAGAGCATCGCCGTCAGGTAGTACTTGATGGGAAAGCGACCGCCTCCGGCCGGCGTCGGTGTCGGCTCGATGCCGCACTCGTACGCTTCGAGCTTTGCCCGGTTGTACCGCTTGGGGCCGATCAACGTGGCCATGACCACGGAGAAGATCGCAAACCCTGCCCCGAGGGCGCCGAGCACAAGGATGGGCGCGTAGGCATTCACCCTCCTCGCTCCTTCCAGTCGTCCTTGACCGAGTGGACCGCACCGGGCGTCTGGCGCTCCGTCACAAAGATCGCGTTCATGTGAGGCAGTTCACAAGCCCGATTGCCCCGCATCCTATGCCCGCCGGTCTGTGATCTGCGACACGGGGTCGGGAACCACTCTTGTGATCTCCACCACCCGGCGAACGATCATGAACTCGGATGAGGCGTGATCTTCATACGTGAAGCACGCAGTTGATCACCAGAGGTGACATCTCTTGAGGTTTTCGCTGGTGAAAGGCGTCTTGCACTATCAAGCCTATGCCTGCTCGGGCAAATTGGCGGTGGCCGCGATCAAGTGATAGTAAGCCTTGCCTCACCTGGCGCGGAGCGCCCTCGCCGCCGCCGCGGAAGGGGCGGGCGGGGCCCCGTCGGCACACCGTCCGGCCCGCCGCCCGGCAGGCATCACCCCGTCACCTTTCGGACACCGTCCGCACACACGACCGAAGTCGATCTGTGACCTGCGCCACGCCGTCCCGGCACCAGGAACACCGGGCTTGGCCAATGATCCGCAAGAGTGGTAAGCGAATGGCAATTCGGACTTTTTTCTGAAAGTCCATGATCACGGCCATGATCACTGACGCCCGCTTTGTCCGTTGTGGCGTCAATAAGAGCCCACAGAAAACGGATTGATTCATTCCGATCGTAACTGTGGCGCAACCCACGTTTGTTGTCGGGAACCGGCCGCGGCTGATAGCGGTTGTTCCCATGTCCCACACCGCTCAGATAACCAGCCACCGGAAGCCGCGCCGCCCCAGCGCCTCCGCCATGGCGCTCCGCGCCGGAGTCGCCGGTGGTGTCCTCAGCACCATCGCGGTGGCCGGGTCCGCCGGAACGGCGAACGCCGAGCCGGTGACCGAGACCATCGAGATGCCCGTCCTCTCCCCCACCGCCGGTCTCGCGCTGGCCGTCGAGGAGTCCGTCCAGTCCCAGCAGCAAATCGCCTTCGAGCAGGACGCCCAGGCCCGCGAGGACTCCGCCGCCGACCGCGCCGCGAAGACCGCGAAGAAGGCCAAGGCCGAAGCGGTACGCCTGGCCGAGGCGGAGAAGAAGGCCGAGGAGAAGCGGGAACGCGAGGAGGCCGCCGCCGCGCGCGCCGCCGAGCAGGAGCGGGCCGCCCGCGCCGCCGAGCGCACCGACCTCTCCACCGCCCGTACGGCGAGCGCCCCTTCGTCCGGTGCCACCGGAGGAACGACGGGCGGCTCCCAGAGCCAGGCCCCGAGCACCTCCGCCCCGGCGTCCGGCAGCGTGGCCACCGTCATCAACTTCCTCAAGGCGCAGCTCGGCGACGCCTATGTGATGGGCGCCACCGGCCCCAACTCCTGGGACTGCTCCAGCCTGGTCCAGGCGGCCTTCCGCCAGGTGGGCGTCGACCTGCCGCGGATCTCCCAGGAGCAGTCCACCGCCGGTACCCCGGTCGCTCTCTCCAACCTCCAGGTGGGCGACATCCTCTACTGGGGCAACGCGGGCAGCGCGTACCACACCGGCGTCTACATCGGCGGCGGCCAGTACCTCGACGCCGCGAACCCCGCCAAGGGTGTGGTCATCCAGGATCTGTCGGGCTACCCGGCGACGGGCGCGGTGCGCGTGCTCTGAGCGGACCCCACGGGCCCCGAAACGGGCCCCTGAGCCGACTCCTCCGCACGTGAACGGGCTCGAACGGGCTTTGAACGGGCTTGAACGGGGCTCCGAGCGGCCCTGAACGGGCTCCGGAGCGCCGGGCCCACGGCCGACGGGGCCGACGGGAATCTCTCCCGTCGGCCCCGTCGTCGTCCCATCGCCGTGATCGGCGTCCCGGGCGGACCGGACCTCCTGAAGTGGCCCGGCCCGCCCGGCAGTCGCACTCTCCCCCTCCCGTCGGCCGGAGTGGCCGTGCCGACGGAACCGGTGCGACCGGACTGTGGCTCAGATCCCGGCCGGGGCCGCCCCGTCCAGGGACGGGTCCCACGAGCCGTCGTCGTCGCCCGTGCCGATGGGCACGGCCGTTCCCCCGAGGACGGCGAGGACCGGGAAGAGCGTGGCAGAGAAGGTGAAGGTGTTCATGGTGTATCCCCCGTGAGTGCTGTGCTGACTGCTGACGTGCTGCGCCGGTGCCCTGACGTGCGGGGTGCGGCATGCCGTGCTCGATCGGCGCCGGGTCGTGCCCGGTGGTGCCGGGCCGTGCCCTGTGGCGCCGGGCCCACCGTCCGGATCGGTGGACGGGTTCCAGACTGCGGGCCCCGGCACCCGTCCGGCAACACTGATCGTGTCCGGGACAGCAGTCCGCTGTCCGGGACAACGAAAGCGCAGCTCACAAGGGGTGGAACAGCAGAGCGGGACAGCGGGGCCCGATGTCCGGCCCGCTGTCCCGCTCCGAGGTTTTCTCCGTGGGGCGCTCAGGCCCGGGGGGCCACCCGCGACAGCCCGTTGATGATGCGGTCCATCGCGTCCCCGCCCGTCGGGTCGGTCAGGTTCGCCAGCAGTTTGAGCGTGAAACGCATCAGCACCGGGTGGGAGAGTCCCCGGTCGGCCGCCAGCTTCATGATCTTCGGGTTGCCGATCAGCTTCACAAAGGCACGGCCCAGCGTGTAGTAGCCGCCGTAGGTGTCCTTGAGGATCTTCGGGTAGCGCTGGAGGGCCAGCTCCCGCTGGGCCGGGGTGGCACGGGCGTGGGCCTGCACGATGACCTCGGCGGCGATCTGCGCGGACTCCATCGCGTAGGCGATGCCCTCGCCGTTGAACGGGTTGACCAGACCGCCCGCGTCACCGATGAGCAACAGCCCCCGGGTGTAGTGCGGCTGCCGGTTGAAGGCCATCGGCAGCGCGGCGCCCCGGATCGGGCCCGTCATGTTCTCCTCGGTGTAGCCCCACTCCTCGGGCATCGAGGCGCACCACGCCTTCAGCACCTCGCGCCAGTCCAGCTCCTTGAAGGAGGAGGACGTGTTGAGCACGCCCAGACCCACGTTGGAGGTGCCGTCGCCCATGCCGAAGATCCAGCCGTAGCCGGGGAGGAGGCGGTCCGGGCCGGGGCCGCGGCGGTCCCACAGTTCGAGCCAGGACTCCAGATAGTCGTCGTCGTGCCGGGGCGAGGTGAAGTACGTCCGTACCGCCACGCCCATGGGGCGGTCCTCACGGCGGTGCAGCCCCATCGCCAGGGAGATCCGGGAGGAGTTGCCGTCGGCGGCGACGACCAGCGGGGCGTGGAAGGTGACCGGGGTCCGCTCCTCGCCGAGCTTCGCCTCCACCCCGGTGATCCGGCCGGTGCGGGCGTCGATGACGGGCGCGCCGACATTGCAGCGCTCGTACAGCCGCGCCCCCGCCTTCTGCGCCTGCCGGGCGAGCTGCTCGTCGAAGTCGTCGCGCTTGCGCACGAGTCCGTAGTCCGGGTAGGCGGCCAGCTCCGGCCAGTCGAGCTGGAGCCGCATCCCGCCACCGATGATCCGCAGCCCCTTGTTCCGCAGCCAGCCGGCCTCCTCGGAGATGTCGATCCCCATCGAGACGAGCTGCTTGGTGGCGCGCGGGGTGAGGCCGTCGCCGCAGACCTTCTCGCGCGGGAAGGCCGTCTTCTCCAGCAGCAGGACGTCAAGTCCCGCCTTGGCCAGGTAGTACGCGGCAGTGGAACCGGCCGGGCCCGCCCCGACGACGATCACATCGGCACTGTGCTCGGAGAGGGGCTCGGTCACGGTTGAATCTCCCGAAGACTCGATCAGACGTGCTTGTACGGCACAGGACGTGTGCAGTCTATGGGGACGTACTGATCCACCGACCGAAGGGCTCCCTCATGAGCAGGCTCCTCCCCGCCGTCACCCTGCGTGTGCCCACCGACGAGGACGCCCTCGCCTGGCACCGGGTCTTCGCGGACTCCGAGGTGATGCGGTACCTGGGCGGGCGCCCGTCCGAGCTGTCCGTGTACGAGGAACTGACGGCGCGCCAGCGCCGCCACGACGCCGAACTCGGCTACTGCCTGTGGACGCTGCTCGACGAGGAGGGCGAGGTCATCGGGTTCACCGGCGCCCAGCCCTGGCCGCACCGGGACCGGGGTCCGGTCGGCGAGATCGAGATCGGCTGGCGGCTGGGGCGGGCGGCCTGGGGGAAGGGCTACGCGAGCGCCGCCGCCGACACCACACTGGAGCGGCTGCGCACAGCGGGCGTCGACCGGGTCGTCGCGGTCGTGGACTCCGGCAACGAGCGCTCCATCGCGGTGACCCGGCGGCTGGGGATGGAGGCGGGCGAGAGCCACGAGGTGACGCCGGGGCGGACGGCGCGCTGCTTCCGGCTGGCGCTGTAGCCGGTCCGGCGGGCGGGTCCCGTACGTGTTTCCGCGCGTCCGGACCGGCCCGCCGCCCCACGGCGACGGCGACAGCGGGTCAGACCTTGGTGCCCCGGTGCAGGGCGACGATCCCGCCGGAGAGGTTCCGCCAGGCCACCTGGGACCAGCCGGCCTTCTGGAGCAGCCCCGCCAGTTCGGGCTGCTCGGGCCAGTCCTGGATGGACTCGGCGAGATAGACGTACGCCTCCGGGTTGGAGGAGACGGCGCGGGCGACCGGCGGCAGCGCCCGCATCAGATACTCCTCGTACACCTTCCGGAACGGCCCCCAGGTCGGGTGGGAGAACTCGCAGACCACGATCCGGCCGCCCGGCCTGGTCACCCGCAGCATCTCCCGCAGCGCCCCCTCGGTGTCCTGCACATTGCGCAGTCCGAACGAGATGGTGACCGCGTCGAAGACGTCGTCGCGGAACGGGAGCCGGGTCGCGTCACCGGCCGTCAGCGGCATCCACGGACGGCGGCTCTTGCCCACCGTGAGCATGCCGAGCGAGAAGTCGCAGGGCACCACCCAGGCACCGGCCCCGCTGAACGGGAGGGACGAGGTGCCCGTCCCGGCGGCGAGGTCGAGCACCTTCTGGCCGGGGCGCGGATCGACCGCCCTGGTGACCTCCCTGCGCCATCTGCGGTCCTGGCCCAGCGACAGCACATCGTTGGTGAGGTCGTAGTTCTTCGCGACGTCGTCGAACATCGCGGCGACATCGTCCGGCTGCTTGTCCAGGGAGGCTCGGTTCACGCCGCCCATTCAAGCAGGGCGCCCCGGGGCGGCTACGCGCGGCGGTGCACCAGGCGTCCGCCGAGGACGGTGGCGACGCACTCGGCCCCGGCGGCCAGCCGGGCGGCGACCGCTCCGGGGCCGTCCGCGCCCTCCGCGCCCCCGAGGAAGGCGGTCAGGGCCCGTGGGTCCGGTGCGCCGGGGAGGGCGAAGACGGCGAGATCGGCCGGTCCGCCGACGGCCGGTGCCCCGCTCAGGGTCAGCTCGGGGGCGCCCGGGGGCGCGGGCCGGGTGCGGAGCCCGGAGCGGGCCACCGCCGTGTGCGCCGAGGGCCGGGCGAAGGGCCCGGAGACCGTGGTGACGCCCCGGGCGAGGAGCCGCTGCACCCCGCGCCGGTCGCTGCCGCCCCAGCGGGTCCCGTCCGGCGCCAGCGCGCTCAGCGCGGCGCCGGTCAGCGGCTCGGTGCCGAGCGCGTCGGCCTCGCGGGGGTCGGGGTGGTAGGCGCCCTGGAGCAGCTCGGCGGCGCGGGTGTGCCACAGCCCCGCCGTGAGCACCCCGGGCCAGCGGCGCTCCCGGGCCCCGGGGTGGGCGCCCGCCAGCTCCGCGGCCGGGCCGAGCGCGACGATCCGCCCGGCGCCGACGAGGACGGCGTACGGGCCGGGCACCGGGGAGCCGTCGGCGGTCAGCAGGACGTCTGCCGTGTGGAGGGTGAGCACCCGCGGGACCGTCCGGCGCTCAGCGGGCGTCGAGGAGCTTGAGCTCGGGGTGGGCGGTGCCACCCGCGATCGCGGTCGAGGAGATGTGGGAGACCACCCGCTCGTCGGCCGGGTCGTCCGCCGGGTCCTCGTGGACGAGGAGGTGCTCGTACGTCGTGGCCCGCTGGGCCGGGACCCGGCCCGCCGCGCGGATGAGGTCGATGATCTCCTGGCGGTTGGAGCGGTGCTTGGCGCCCGCCGAGGAGACGACGTTCTCCTCCAGCATGATCGAGCCGAGGTCGTCGGCGCCGTAGTGCAGGGAGAGCTGTCCGACCTCCTTGCCGGTGGTGAGCCAGGAGCCCTGGACATGGGCGACGTTGTCGAGGAAGAGCCGGGCGACCGCGATGATCCGCAGATACTCGAAGAGCGTGGCCTGCGTGCGGCCCTTCAGATGGTTGTTCTCGGGCTGGTAGGTGTACGGGATGAAGGCACGGAAGCCGCCCGTACGGTCCTGGACGTCGCGGATCATCCGCAGATGCTCGATCCGCTCGGCGTTGGTCTCGCCGGTGCCCATCAGCATGGTGGAGGTGGACTCCACGCCCAGGCCATGGGCGATCTCCATGATCTCCAGCCAGCGCTCGCCGGACTCCTTGAGCGGGGCGATCGCCTTGCGGGGGCGCTCGGGCAGCAGCTCGGCACCGGCGCCCGCGAACGAGTCGAGACCGGCGGCGTGGATGCGCTCGATGGCCTCCTGCGCGGAGACCCCGGAGATCCGGGCCATGTGCTCGACCTCGGAGGCGCCCAGCGAGTGGATCACCAGCTGGGGGAACGCCTGCTTGATGGCCGAGAAGTGCTCCTCGTAGTACTCGACGCCGAAGTCGGGGTGGTGGCCGCCCTGGAACATGATCTGGGTGCCGCCCAGCTCGACGGTCTCCGCGCAGCGGCGCAGGATGTCGTCGAGGTTCCGGGTCCAGCCCTTGGCCGTGTCCTTCGGCGCCGCGTAGAAGGCGCAGAAGCGGCAGGCCGTGACGCAGACGTTGGTGTAGTTGATATTGCGTTCGATGATGTACGTCGCGATGTGCTCGGTGCCCGCGTAACGGCGGCGGCGCACGGCGTCGGCGGCGCGGCCCAGGGCGTGCAGCGGGGCGGAGCGGTAGAGGTCCAGCGCCTCCTCCGGCGTGATCCGGCCTCCTGCGGCGGCACGGTCCAGCACGGACTGAAGGTCGGCCTTCTCGGTCACCGGGTTCACCTTTTCGCGAGTTCGACAGTAATTTCCGACGGTTCCGGCGGTTCTGACGGTTCCGGCGGGAGTCCGGCGCGCGACCGGCCGGCGGCCTGTCATCGGCTGGTCAGCGGCGGCTGCGGGCGCGTCCACCCTACGCCAGGCCCCTCGGCGGCCCCGGGCCGGTGCCGGGGTACGGGCGGGGCTCCGGGCCGCGCTGGCCACCCGGGCGGGGGGCGGCCGGGGTCAGGGGCGGGGCGGCAGCAGTTCCACGGCGACGTCCCGCGGGAACCCGGTGGTGGCCCCCGTACGGCGGGCGAACTCGCGCACACCCCCGAGCTGCTCGGCACCGAAACGGAAGTCGAGCGTCCGGAAGTACCGCTCCAGCAGCTCCGCGTCGAACAGCTCCCAGCGCGCGGCCTGCTCGGCCACCTTGCCGACCTCCTGGAGGGAGAGGTCCCGGGAGGCGAGGAACGCCTGGTGCACCTCGTGCACGAGCCCCTCCTCGCGGGCCAGGTACTCCTTCCGCGCCGCCCAGAGCGCGAAGACGAAGGGGAGCCCGGTCCACTCCTTCCACAGCAGGCCCAGATCGTGCACCTCAAGACCGAGCTGCGGGGCCTCGTGCAGCGCCGCGCGCAGCGCCGCGTCGCCGATGAGGACCGCCGCGTCGGCCTCCTGCATCATCACGCGGAGATCGGGCGGGCAGTCGAAGTAGTCGGGGGTCACCCGGTAGCGCTCGGCGAGCAGCAGCTGTGCCAGCCGGACGGAGGTACGGGAGGTGGAGCCGAGCGCGACCCGGGCGCCGTCGAGTTTCTCCAGGGGGAGCTGGGAGACGATCACACAGGACATCACCGGCCCGTCGCAGCCGACCGCGAGATCGGGAAAGGCGACGAGCTGATCGGCATTGCGCAGAAATTCCACCAGAGTGATCGGTCCGATATCGAGATCGCCCCGGACGAGCCGCTCGCTCAGCTTCTCCGGGGTGTCCTTCGTCAGCTCCAGATCGAGAAGCGTTCCGGTGCGGGCCAGCCCCCAGTAGAGGGGGAGACAGTTGAGGAACTGGATATGGCCGACCCGGGGCCTGCTGCGCCGGGTGGCGGTTGCTGCGTTTTCTCCGAGACTGTCCACACGGCGAGGCTAGACCCGTGGACCGGCCGCCCCGCCGCCGGGTGCCCGTGGCGGCGGGTCTCCCCTTGGCTGCGGGGCCTCCCCCCTTACCCCGCCGCCACCGCCGCGAATCCTCGGATCGTGCGGGACTCGTCAGCGGCGGACGCAGGTTTCAGGCATCCGGGTGAAGTGATCTTTGCCTCTACCGCTGAGAACACCCTGCGTGCTACGCTCAACGCAAGTTGCAGTTTGGTTTCCCTTGCAGTACAGAGCCTGCGGAGCATGTAACCCGCAGGCTTTTGTAGTTTTCAGACTTGTTTGCAGGTTCTGGAGCAGGGCAACCCTTTGGCCCAAGGAGGGCTTATGGCTACCGGAACCGTCAAGTGGTTCAACGCTGAAAAGGGCTTCGGCTTCATCGCCCAGGACGGCGGCGGCCCGGATGTCTTCGTCCACTACTCCGCGATCAACGCGACCGGCTTCCGCTCCCTTGAGGAGAACCAGGTCGTGAACTTCGACGTCACCCAGGGCCCGAAGGGCCCGCAGGCGGAGAACGTCTCCCCGGCCTAATCGGGCCAGGTCGGCGATCGCACCCGACTTAGCAGTACCCAAGGAGCCCCGTCCCTTCCAGGGACGGGGCTCCTGCCTTTTCCGGAACGGCCCTGTCCGCTCCATTACCGGACCTTTACCGAGTTTTTCGCATGGCATTCACCCGAATGCCGAGCGGCGTTCACCGGACCCGCCGGAGGGCACGACCGGCGGAGAACCGCGAAGAACCGCGAAGAACGGTGGGGAACGGCGAAGAACGGTGGGGAAACGGTGGAAACGACGGCCGGGCCCCTTCTCCGCCGCGTGCGGACCTGCACGGCGGAGAAGGGGCCCGGTTGGGTTACGGGCCCCGCGGGGCCCGGAGCGGGGCCCGCAGGCCCCGTCCCGGGGTCGCGGTCAGGCGGTGGCGGGGACCCGGTCCTGCGGAACGGTCGCCTCCGGGGCCTCGTCGATCGGCGAGGCGGTGGCCGAGGAGTACGCGTCGTGGTCGAGGATCTTCTCCCGGGCGGCGACGATCACCGGGACCAGCGCCTGGCCCGCCACATTGGTGGCCGTCCGGATCATGTCGATGATCGGGTCGATGGCCATCAGCAGACCCACGCCCTCCAGCGGAAGGCCCAGCGTGGAGAGGGTCAGGGTGAGCATGACCGTCGCGCCGGTCAGACCGGCGGTCGCCGCCGAGCCCACCACGGAGACAAAGGCGATCAGCAGATAGTCCTGGATGCCGAGCTGGACGTCGAAGATCTCCGCGACGAAGATCGCCGCCAGCGCCGGGTAGATCGCGGCGCAGCCGTCCATCTTGGTGGTGGCGCCGAAGGGCACCGCGAAGGAGGCGTACTCCTTGGGCACGCCCAGCCGCTCGGTGACCCGCTGGGTGACCGGCATGGTGCCGACCGAGGAGCGGGAGACGAAGGCGAGCTGGATCGCGGGCCAGGCGCCCCGGAAGAAGTGGATCGGATTGACCTTGGCCACGGTCGCGAGCAACAGCGGGTAGACGCCGAAGAGCACGATCGCGCAGCCGATGTAGACATCGGCGGTGAAGGTGGCGTACTTGCTGATGAGATCCCAGCCGTAGTCGGCGACGGCATAGCCGATCAGACCGACGGTGCCCAGCGGGGCGAGGCGGATGACCCACCACAGGGCCTTCTGGAGCAGCTCCAGAACGGACTCGCTGAGGGTGAGGATCGGCTTGGCCTTCTCCCCGAGGGAGAGCGCGGCGATACCGGCGACGGCGGCCAGGAAGACGATCTGGAGCACCTTCAGCTCGGTGAAGGGCGTGATGATGTCGGTGGGGACGATTCCGGTGAGGAAGTCGATCCAGGTGCCCTGCTTCTCCGGGAGCTGTCCGTCCTTCGGGGTGAGGCCGGTACCCGCGCCGGGGCTGGTGAGCAGGCCGAGGGCGAGGCCGATGCCGACCGCGATCAGCGAGGTGATCAGGAACCAGAGCAGGGTGCGGCCGGCCAGCCGGGCGGCGTTGTTGACCTTGCGGAGGTTGGTGATCGACACCAGGATCGCGAAGAAGACCAGGGGGGCCACGGCCAGCTTCAGCAGCCGGACGAAGATGGTGCCGATCTGGCTCAGGGTCTCCTTGAGCCAGCCGATGTCCTGGCCCCGGGCGAGCCAGCCGAGCGCGGCGCCGAGCACCAGACCGAGGACGATCTGCGCCCAGAACGGGACCTTGGGTATACGGAAGCCGGAGCCCGAGGGGGCCCCGGTCGTGGTGGACGCGGCGTTCGCGGACACGGACACACTCCAGTGGCGGCGGTTGGGGAGAAGGGTGAGGGGGTGCGGCGCCCGTGCGCGTGGGGGCGGTCCGCGTGTGCTGTCGGGGCCTGGGCCACCGGACGCGGCTTGTCCGGATCAGGCCGGATCAACGCGGTGCGATCGGACCGGTGCGCGGGTGGATCGGGGGGAGCCGATCCGGGCCGTGCAGTCAGAGCGGACAGTGACAGTACGCGGACATACAGCGACAGAGGTCGATGTGCAGGCGCATGACGAGGGGAGGCCCCAGGTCGTCGAGGGTGCGCGCTGCTGACTTCATGGCCAGTACATTAACACTTGAACTTTGAGGACCTCAAAGGCCCCCTTTGGGATCTTCGCCACGCGGCCCGGGGGAAGAACCCGGGGAGGCGGGGTGTTGGGGTCGGATTCCGGACACCCGGCACCCTCAGCCCCGCCCGGCACCCCCCGGCTCCCCCGGCGGGCCCGGCACCCTCAGCCCCGCCCGGCGGGCCCGGCGCCCGGATGCCCCGGGCCCGCCGGACACCCAGCCCGGACGCCCGGCCCAGGCACCCGGCCCGGACACACGGAAGCCCCCGAAGCCTGGCATTCGCCAGGGCGCCGGGGGCTCACCACGGGGACCGCGCGGTCAGTCCTCCTGGGTCCGGTGCGAGCTCAGCCGCTGCTTGACCTCGCCCGTCTTGACGATGATCTGCTCGGACATCGCGTCCCGCTGCTTGCGCAGCAGCACAAAGCTGAGCGGGGCGGAGAGCACCAGCGCCAGCAGCACGACCCAGACGAAGTTGGACCCGCCGAGGCCCTTGGGCAGAATGCCGAACTGGACCAGGACGGCCACCACCAGGAAGCAGCCGGCGAAGATGCCGAAGCGCATACCGGTGTACTTGAGCGCGGCGCTCGTCTTGGCTGTCATCCCGGGGTGCCTACTCTCTTCACATCGCCACTCACGACAGATCGTGCCGATCCAGTGAAACACGGCGTCTTCCCGATCATCACGGGCCCCCCGGGGGCTCAGCGCAGCGGCAGCAGCATCGTGACATCGTCGCGGTAGTCGCCCTCGGCCACCCGGATCGCCCCGGGGACCCGGCCGACCTCCTGATAGCCGCAGCCCTCGTAGAACTGCTCCAGGCCCATCCCGCTGCGGCAGCCGAGCCGTATCGCCGTGATGCCCTCGAAGCCCCGGGCGGCCCCGGCGACCGCGTCCATCAGCGCCCGGCCCTGCCCGGTCCCCTGGAGCCTGGGGTGGATCATGACCGTGTAGAGCCAGACCCAGTGGGTCATGAGCCGATGGCTGTTGTAGGCGAGGAACGCGGTGGCCACCAGCTCGCCCCGCTCGTCATGGCCGACGAGCAGCCGCATCCCGCCCTGGGCCACCAGGTCGAGCTGGCGGCCCAGCACGGGCCGGACCTGCTCCGCCGCGACGGGCGGCACGAAGCCCACCGCCCCGCCCGCGTTCGTGGCGTCCACCCAGAGCGCGAGGACCCCGTCGTGCAGCGCCGGGTCCAGTTCCGGGTCCAGCGTGAAGCGCAGTGCCATGGAGAGGTGCCTCACACCCGCATGGGCTGCGGCGACTCCCGGCGCCCGGAGTCCGGGCCGGGGTACTCGCGGATGATCTCGTACCGGGTGTTCCGCTCCACCGGGCGGAACCCGGCGTCCCGGATCAGCTCCAGCAGATCGTCACGGGTCAGCTTGTTCGGCGTGCCGTAGTTGTCGGCGTCGTGCGTGATCTTGTACTCGACCACCGAGCCGTCCATGTCGTCCGCGCCGTGCTGGAGGGCGAGCTGCGCGGTCTGGAGGCCGTGCATCACCCAGAAGACCTTGACGTGCGGAACGTTGTCGAAGAGCAGCCGGGAGACCGCGAACGTCTTCAGCGCCTCGGCCCCGGTCGCCATCGTGGTCCGCGCCTGAAGGCGGTTGCGGACCTTGCCGTCCTTCATGTCCACGAAGTCGTGCTGGTAGCGCAGCGGGATGAAGACCTGGAAACCGCCGGTCTCGTCCTGGAGCTCACGCAGCCGCAGCACATGGTCGACGCGGTGCCGGGGCTCCTCGATGTGCCCGTACAGCATGGTGGACGGGGTCTTGAGGCCCTTGCTGTGGGCGAGGCGGTGAATGCGCGACCAGTCCTCCCAGTGGGTGCGGTGGTCGACGATGTGCTGACGCACCTCCCAGTCGAAGATCTCCGCGCCGCCGCCGGTGAGGGATTCGAGCCCCGCCTCGATCAGCTCGTCCAGGATGTCGGAGGCCGACAGCCCCGAGATCGTCTCGAAGTGGTGGATCTCGGTCGCGGTGAACGCCTTCAGCGAGACGTCCGGCAGCGCCTTCTTCAGCTCGCTCAGGGAGCGGGGGTAGTAGCGCCAGGGGAGGTTCGGGTGGAGCCCGTTGACGATGTGCAGCTCGGTGAGGTTGTCGCTCTCCATCGCCTTCGCGAGCCGCACCGCCTCCTCGATGCGCATGGTGTAGGCGTCCTTCTCGCCCGGCTTGCGCTGGAACGAGCAGTACGCGCACGAGGCCGTGCACACATTGGTCATGTTCAGATGGCGGTTGACGTTGAAGTGGACCACGTCGCCGTTCTTGCGGGTCCGCACCTCGTGCGCGAGGCCGCCGAGCCAGGCCAGGTCGTCCGACGCGTACAGAGCGATGCCGTCCTCACGGCTCAGCCGCTCCCCGGCCGTGACCTTCGCCTCCAGCTCGCGCTTGAGCCCTGCGTCCATGCGCCCGCCTCCCATTTGTCCTTCGTCACATCGGGCCGTTCCCACGGTACCCGCCCGCCTCCGAGGGGCGGGCACCGTGGTCCCCCGAGTGGCTGTCAGCCCTCGCCGGGCAGCTCGCCGACGCGGTTCTCCCACTTGGTGGAGAGCACGATGGTGGTCCGGGTGCGGGAGACGCCCCGGGTGCCGCTCAGTCTGCGGATGGTCTTCTCCAGCCCGTCCACATCGCTGGCCCGCACCTTGAGCATGTACGAGTCGTCGCCCGCGATGAACCAGCAGTCCTCGATCTCGGCGAGGTCGCGCAGCCGCCGCGCCACGTCCTCGTGGTCGGCCGCGTCCGAGAGCGAGATGCCGATCAGCGCGGTCACCCCGAGCCCGAGCGAGGCCGCGTCGACGGTGGCGCGATAGCCGGTGATGACGCCCGCCGTCTCCAGGCGGTTGATCCGGTCCGTGACGCTGGGGCCGGAGAGCCCGACCAGCCGTCCCAGCTCGGCGTAGGAGGCCCTGCCGTTCTCCCGGAGGGCCTGGATGAGCTGTCTGTCCACCGCGTCCATGTGCCTGGAGCCTTCCATCGTTGCTGAACCTGAGGCGTGCAGGGACGAGGCCCTGCGTTTACTGCGTGGAACCAGCGCTGTTCCTCTGCTTCCCGGTGCCCCGGCGGTCCGTGCCGCCGGGCGCCGCTGCGGGGTCAGTCGCTGCGGGAGCCCCCCAGCTCGCCTTCCCAGCGCCGGTACAGCCGGTGCGGCACCTCCACCGCGTCCAGCGCCCGCCCGGCGACGAAGTCCACCAGGTCCTGGATATGGGTCGCGCCCGCGTAGAACGCGGGTGACGCGGGCAGGACCACCGCGCCCGCCGCGTCCAGCGTGACGAGGTGGGCGAGGGTCTGGCCGTTGAGGGGGGTCTCCCGGACGGCCACGACCAGGGGGCGGCGCTCCTTGAGGGTCACGCTCGCGGTGCGCTGGAGCAGGTCCTTGGAGAGCCCGAGGGCGACCCCGGCGACACACGCCGTCGACGCGGGCACGATCAGCATGCCCTGCGCGGGGTACGAGCCGGAGGAGGGCCCGGCCGCCAGGTCACCGGCGGCCCAGTACCGCACGTCCGAGAGGTCCACCGCGAAGGTCCCGGGCTTTCCGTCGGCCCCGCGGCCGAGCCACTCCCCGAGGTCCTCGCGCCAGTGGGCGTCCCGGAAGGAGATCCCCGTCTCGTCGATCAGCGTCAGCCGGGACGCGCGCGACACCACGAGGTCGACGCTCTCCCCCGCGTCGATCAGCCCCCGCAGCACGGCGGCGGCATAGGGCGTCCCGGAGGCGCCGGAGACTCCGACGATCCAGGGCCGACGGGGGTTCACTTCTGCTGGCTCCACACAAGGAGCCTATCCGGACGCCCCGGGGCTCCGTAGGCCAGGCGCCGGGGTCGCGGAGGAGACCGCCGGGGCCCGCGCGGGGACCGGCGGGCCGCCGCCCGGGGCGCCCCCGGCCCACCCTCGGCGTTCAGCCGTGTTCATCGGCTTTTATAGGCGTTTATCAGCGTGCATCGGCGTCCGCCCGCGCGCGGCGGCGTCGGCGGGACGGTCAGACCGACAGCCCGCGGCTCACCAGATCGAACAGCGCGCACACGAACAGGGCAATGCCGATGAATCCGTTGACGGTGAAGAACGCCCGGTTCAGCCGGGACAGATCGTGCGGACGGACGATCGTGTGCTCGTGGACGAAGGCCGCGGCCACGATCGCGAGGCCCGCCCAGAAGAACGCCCCGGCACCACTGGCCAGGCCGTACCAGACCAGCAGGGCCGTGGTGACGAGATGGCAGGCGCGGGCCCCGTGCAGGGCGGCCGGGACACCGAAGCGGGCGGGCACGGAGCGCACGCCCTCGGCCCGGTCCGCCCGGACGTCCTGGCAGGCGAAGATCAGATCGAAGCCGCCGATCCAGACCCCGACCGCGAGCCCGAGCAGCACCGCCTCCCAGGACCAACTCCCCGTCACCGCGAGCCAGGCGCCCACCGGGCCCATCGCCTGGGCCAGGCCCAGGATCGCGTGCGGGAAGTCGGTGAAGCGCTTCCCGTACGGATAGACCACCATCGGGACCACCGCGACGGGCGCCAGCGCCAGACAGAGCGGATTCAGCAGCGCCGCCGCGCCCAGGAAGAAGACCAGCGCGATCAGCGCGCCCGTCCAGGCGGAGCGGACGCTCACCGCGCCGGTGACCAGCTCCCGGCCCGCGGTCCGCGGATTGCGGGCGTCGATCTCCCGGTCGATGATCCGGTTGCAGGCCATGGCGAAGGTGCGCAGGCCCACCATGGCCACGGTGACCAGCAGCAGGGTGAGCCAGTCCACGGAGCCGCTCGTCGTGTACATCGCCGTGAGGGTGGCGATATAGGCGAACGGCAGCGCGAAGACCGAGTGCTCGATCATCACCAGCCGCAGAAAGGCCCGGGTGCGGCCGGGCCGGGGCACGGCCGCCGCGGCGGAAGCGGTCACAGACCGTATTCCTTCCAGCGCCGGTCCACGAGGGCCGCCGTCGCGGGGTCCGACTCGACCATGTCGGGCCAGCCCCCGTCCCGGGTGTACCCCTCCTCGGGCCACTTCTTCGTCGCGTCGATGCCCGCCTTGCCGCCCCAGAACTGCTGGTACGAGGCGTGGTCCAGATGGTCCACGGGGCCCTCGGCCACGGTGAGGTCGCGGGCGTAGTCGGTGTTCCCGAGCGCGCGCCAGGCCACCTCGTGCAGATCGTGGACGTCGCAGTCGGAGTCGACCACCACGATCAGCTTGGTCAGCGACATCATGTGCGCGCCCCAGATCGCGGACATCACCTTCTGGGCGTGCTTGGGGTACTTCTTGTCGATCGAGACGATCGCGCAGTTGTGGAAGCCGCCCGCCTCCGGCAGGTGGTAGTCCACGATGTCCGGGACGATGATCTTCAGCAGGGGCAGGAAGAAGCGCTCCGTGGCCCGGCCCAGCGGACCGTCCTCCGTCGGCGGGCGGCCCACGACGATCGACTGGAGCAGCGGGCGGCGCCGCATGGTGACACAGTCGATGGTGAGCGCGGGGAAGGGCTCCTGCGGGGTGTAGAAGCCGGTGTGGTCGCCGAAGGGGCCCTCCGGGAGCATCTGCCCCGGCTCCAGCCAGCCTTCGAGGACGACCTCCGCCTGCGCCGGGACCTGGAGCGGGACCGTCTTGCAGTCC
This sequence comes from Streptomyces clavuligerus, assembly GCF_005519465.1. Classification (NCBI taxonomy): domain Bacteria; kingdom Bacillati; phylum Actinomycetota; class Actinomycetes; order Kitasatosporales; family Streptomycetaceae; genus Streptomyces; species Streptomyces clavuligerus. Next base: position 2,616,662 of record NZ_CP027858.1, read on the forward strand.
ACCATCTCGATCCGCTTGCCCTGGAGGAAGCCCGCGAACAGATACTCGTCGATGTCGCCGGGGAGCGGCGCGGTCGAGGCGTAGGTCACGGCGGGCGGGGCGCCGAAGGCGATGGCGACGGGCAGCCGCTCACCGCGGCGGGCGGCCACCTGGTAGTGGTTGCGGCTGTCCTTGTGGATCTGCCAGTGCATCCCGATGGTGCGCTTGTCGTGGCGCTGGAGCCGGTAGAGCCCCAGATTGCGGACGCCGGACTCGGGGTCCTTCGTATGCGTGAGCCCCAGATTGAAGAAGGAGCCGCCGTCCTTCGGCCAGGTGAACAGCGCGGGCAGCGCGTCGAGGTCCACGTCGTCGCCGCGCAGGACGACCTCCTGCACCGGGGCGTCCTTCACCTTCTTCGGCGGGACGTGGACCATCGAGCCCAGCTTCCCGAACGCCTCGCGGACCCCGACGAAACCGTGCGGCAGCTCCGGCTTGAGCAGCCCGCCGATCTTGTCGCTGATCTCGGAGTAGGACGTCAGCCCCAGGGCCTTCAGCAGCCGTCGGTCGGTGCCGAAGACGTTCATCGCGAGCGGCATCGACGAGCCGCGCACATTCTCGAAGAGCAGCGCGGGCCCACCGGCCTTGTTCACCCGGTCGACGATCTCCCCGACTTCCAGATGGGAATCCACCTCGGCCGTGATCCGCTTGAGGTCTCCCTCGCGTTCCAGGGCCCTGAGCAGGGAGCGAAGATCGTCATAAGCCATGCGCCCCAGTATCCGGTACCCGTTACCCTGGCCGCGTCACCGGGGTTCGTTTCCGTACCCTTCCGCCTCTTCCTGGGGGACCGTCCACCATGCTCAGGTATCTGCCCTTCCTGCTGGTCCTGGCGGTGTGGATCTACGCCTTCATCGATTGCCTGAACACTCCGGAGAACGAGGTCAGGAATCTGCCGAAGATCGCGTGGGTCATCATCGTGCTGCTGTTCGGGCAGGTGCTGATCGGTCCGGTCGCCTGGCTGGTCGCGGGCCGTCCGCGCCGGACCGTGGGATACGCCAAAGGGCGCGGCGGCTGGGTCGCCCCCGACGACAACCCGGAGTTCCTCCGGTCCCTGAAGGACGAGAAGGGTCCGAAGGACGAGGAGCAGAAGAAGGACACGAAGGACGAGGACGGGGTGTGATGTCCCCGTCCCGGTGAACGGGTGCGCATGCGGAGGGGCCCCGCGGCCGGATGTCCGGCGGCGGGGCCCCTTTCCGTTCCCGGCGGCGCCGCGGGCGGGCGTACGGGGAGCGGTGCCTTACGCGTACGAGTGGAGCCCGTCCACGAAGATGTTCACTCCGTAGTAGTTGAACAGCCAGCACGCGAAGGCGATCAGACCGAGGACGGCGGCCTTGCGGCCCTTCCAGCCCGCGGTCACCCGGGCGTGGAGGTAGCAGGCGTAGGCGGCCCAGGTGATGAAGGACCAGACCTCCTTGGGGTCCCAGCCCCAGTAGCGGCCCCAGGCGTCGCCCGCCCAGATGGCGCCCGCGATGATGGTGAAGGTCCACAGCGGGAAGATCGCCGCGTTCACCCGGTAGGCGAACTTGTCCAGGGAGGCCGCGGCCGGGAGCCGTTCGAGGACGGAGACCGCGAAGGCGCCGGGCTTCCCGCCGCGCGCCACCTTGTTCTCGTAGCTGTCCCGGAAGAGATAGAGCACCGTGGTGACGGCGCCGAGGTAGAACACCGCGCCGCAGAAGATGGCGGTGGAGACATGGATCCACAGCCAGTACGAGTCGAGGGCGGGCACGAGCTGGTCGCTCGCGGTGTAGAGGTACGTGGTCGCGATGCCCAGGTCCAGCAGGACGGTTCCGGCGAGCGGCAGCCCCAGCCAGCGGACGTTCTTCCGCGCCACCAGGAAGCCCAGGTACGCGGCCACCAGCACCATGGAGAAGGTGATGGAGAACTCGTACATATTGCCCCAGGGGGCACGGCGCACGGACGCGGCGCGGGTCGCCACCCCGGCCGCGTGCACCGCCCAGGCGAGCACGGTGAGGGAGATGGCGATCCGGCCGTAGAGGTCGCCCTTGTAGGTGCCGCCCGCGGCGCCGGGGCCGTCGGGGACGTCCCGGGTCCCGGCGGCGATCCGGGTGACGACCCTCGGCTTCTCCAGGACGGCGGTGCCGGTGGCGCCCTGGGCGCCCTTCACCACCACGGCCGGTGCCGGGGCAGCGGCGGCGGAGCCCGTCAGCGCGGCGGAGCTGCGGCCGACCTTGCTGCGGCTGCCGAAGACCCACTCCGCGATGTACGCGAGGAAGGCGAGGGTGTAGACGGCCATCGCCGAGTAGATCAGCGTATTGCTGATCTGGGCGAGGTTCTCGTTGGTAGCGGCGGCGAGAGTCACTTCTCAGCCCCTTCGGCAGAAACTTCCACAGGTTCGTCCACAGATTCGTCCACGGGTTCGTCCTTGGGTGTGCCCGCGGGCGCGGTGGGCACCCGCTCGTGCAGCGTGCCGGCCAGGTCGGCCAGCTCTTCCGGCAGCCTCGGCGAGTCGCTGCGGCCGAGACCCGCCATCTCCACCACCGTCACCCCGTCGGCGCCCCGCACCGCGCGGACCCAGACCCGGCGGCGCTGGATGAACAGCGAGCCGATCAGTCCGGCGACGGCGGCGACGGCACCCGTCAGCGCCCAGCCGTTGCCGGGCGACTCGGAGATCTGGAAACTGGCCCACTCCTTGATCTCCTTCTCGAAGGTGATCGATCCCGCGCCGTCGGGCAGCTTCATGGTCTCGCCGGGCAGCAGCAGCTTGGCGAGCTTGTTGCCCTTCTCGTCCGTGAACTGCTTCAGCTTGCGGGTCTCCAGCTGGTAGACGTTCTGCGGGAGGCCCGCGTCGACGCCGAGATCGCCGATGTAGGCGTTGACCGCCATCACCGGGAACTCCAGACCGGGGAAGGTGGAGAACATCGTGCCCTCGCCATGACCGGCGAAGGTCGGGACGAAGAACGCCTTGAACGCGAGCTGCGCCTTCTTGCCGTTCTTGTCGCGGTAGCCGTCCATCACCTTGATCGCGCCCTGCGAGGTGATGTTCGAGTCCAGGGGCAGCAGCGGCACGGCGCCGTTGTAGACGACCTTGTTCTGCCGGTCCCGGACGGTGACCACGGGGGCGTAGCCGTGGCCCAGCAGATAGACCTTGGTGTCGCCGACCTTCAGCGGACGGTTGACCTCGATCGTGGCCTTCTTGTCAGGACCGCCGGGCTTCGACCAGGTGACGCCCGCCTCGAAGGTGCGCGGGGTGCCCTTCTGCGGGCCGTTCTCCTCATAGGTCCCGGTGAAGCCGTCCAGCATGAACGTGAACGGTGTCAGGTCGTCCAGGTCGTGCAGCGGGCCGGAGCGGAAGTCGTCGTACATGGTGAGCGTGTTGGAGAAGCCGTCGCCCTCGACGATCAGCTTGCCGCCCTCGGACTTGAGGAGCTGACCGGCGGCGAAGGCCACCAGCATCACGATCAGCGCGACATGGAAGACCAGGTTCCCGGCCTCGCGGAGATAGCCCTTCTCGGCGGCGACCGCGTCCCCGGCGACATGGGCGCGGAAACGCTTCCGCTTCAGCAGGCCGAGCGCGGCCTCGCGGACCTCGTCGGGGTCGGCGTCCGTGCGCCACGTGGTGTACGCGGGCATCCGGTTCAGCCGTCCCGGGGCCCCCGGCGGACGGCTCCGGAGCTGGCCGACGAACTGCCAGGTGCGCGGGACGATACAGCCGATGAGGGAGACGAAGAGCAGGATGTAGATCGCGGAGAACCAGACCGAGCTGTAGACGTCGAAGAGCTGGAGCGCCTCGAAGAGCCCCGCCCAGTTCTCGTTCGCCTCCTTCCAGCCCCGCACCTTCAGGTCGTCCACGCTGTTCTGCGGGATCAGCGAGCCGGGGATCGCGGCGAGCGAGAGCAGCAGGAGCAGCAGCAGGGCGACCCGCATCGAGGTGAGCTGGCGCCAGAACCAGCGGGCCCAGCCGATGAACCCGAGCGAGGGTCCGCCGCTCAGCTCCTCCCGGGGCCCGTCGGGCTCCTCCCGGGGAGCGGTGGAGAGCGCCCCGGCGGCGTCCGCGTCCGCGTCGGTCCCGGGCCGCTCCGGGCCCGGGGCGGCCGTCGTCTCTGTCGTGCTCATCGCTTTAGATTCCAACCGTGAAGGAGCCGGTCCAGGTCTGCATCTGCTGCACCATGACGTCCCAGACGCCGGTGAGCAGCAGCACCCCGGTCGCGATCATCATGATGCCGCCGATCCGCATGACCCAGACGTAGTGGCGTTTGACCCAGCCGAAGGTGCCCAGCGCCTTGCGGTAGGCGACCGCGGCGAAGATGAAGGGGAGGCCGAGGCCCAGGCAGTAGGCGACGGTCAGCGCGGCGCCCCGGCCCGCGCTCTCCTGCTCGGCGGAGAGCGTCAGCACGGCGGCGAGCGTCGGACCCATACAGGGGGTCCAGCCCACCCCGAAGAGCGCGCCGAGCAGCGGCGCCCCGGCGAGTCCGGCCGCCGGGCGCTTCTGGAAGCGGACCGTGCGGGCGCTGAGCCAGGGCATGCCGCCCATGAAGAAGACGCCCAGCAGCACCATCACCGCGCCGAGCACCTTGCTCAGGATCTCCTGCTGGGCCTGGAGCTCGGCGCCGAAGTATCCGAAGAGGGCGCCGCCGGAGACGAAGACGGCGGTGAAGCCGAGGACGAAGAGGAGGGAGCCGAGGAACATCCGGCCGCGCCGGGCCTCGGCCAGATCGGTGCCGCCGACCCCGGTCACATAGGAGAGATAGCCGGGGACGAGCGGGAGGATGCAGGGGGAGAAGAAGGAGACGAGACCGGCGAGGAGCGCGATCGGCAGGGCGACCGCGAGCGCGCCGCTGAGGACGGTCTCGTTGGTGCCGGTGTAGGCGGCGAGGGTCAGCGCTTCGGCGGCCGGCCCCGGGAAGGGCGGCGCGGAGGCGGTGGGTACGAGTGCCACGGGGTCACTTCTCCGCGAGCACGGGGTCGATCATCTGGCGCAGCCGCTTCTCGTCGAGCGCCTGGAGGGAGCGGGCGGCGATCTTCCCCTCACGGTCCAGGACCAGGGTGGAGGGGATGGACTGCGGCGGCAGGGTCCCCCGGGGGAAGCCGCCCACGATCAGCTTGCCCGCCGGGTCGTAGAAGCTCGGGTAGGGGACGTCGTAGTCCTTCTCGAAGGCGAGTGCCGGGCTCTTGTTGGGGTCCCGGGTGTTGATGCCGACGAACTCGACGCCCTTGGCCTTGTACTCGTTGGCGACCTTGACGAAGTGGGGGGCCTCGGCCCGGCAGGGCGGGCACCACGAGCCCCAGACGTTCAGGACGACGATCTTGCCCTTGAGGTCGGCGAGGTCGAGCCGGTCCCCCTCCAGGGTCTCCCCGCTGAGCTCGCCGGTGGCCTTGCGCTCGCCGCGTTCGACGGTCGAGATCCCGCCCGTGTTGGTGAGGAACTTGGTGTTGCCCCCACCGCCCGACGTTCCTCCACAAGCGGACAGGAGGAGCCCGCCGGCCACGATCACAGCGGTCAGCAGGGCAGCGCGAGGCGCACGGCTAAGGCTCATGTGAAAAGTTTCGCATGGCGTTTGCGGCGATCTTCGGCGCCCCCCTGGGGCGCTCCCATGTCCGTGGATGTCCGCAGAAACGGGCGGCCGACGAGGGGATGCGGGGGCGCCGGGTCCCCCGCGTCCCCTCGTCGGCGGCTCAGGCGCCGAACGCCTTGGACTGCCCCTTCACGGGCTTCGCCCCGGCGCGCAGATGCGGCGGCACCAGGTCGAGGGCGGGCTCCGCGTACCCCACCGAGACGATGCGGTCGTCCTCGAAGGTGAACGTCGTCAGCGAGGCGAGGGTGCACTGGCGGCGGCGCGGGTCGTGCCAGAGCCTGCGCCGCTCCACGAAGCTGCGCACGATCCAGATCGGGAGCTGATGGCTGACGCAGACGGCCTCGTGGCCGCCGGCCGCCGCGCGGGCGGTCTGGAGCGCGCCCATCATCCGCACGACCTGCTCGATGTACGGCTCGCCCCAGGACGGGCGGAACGGGTTGGTCAGATGGCGCCAGTTCTCCGGCCTGCGCAGGGCGCCGTCGCCGACGCCGAAGGTCTTGCCCTCGAAGACGTTGGCCGCCTCGATCAGCCGGTCGTCGGTGGCCACGGCCAGGCCGTGCGCCTCGGCGACGGGGGACGCGGTCTCCTGCGCGCGCTCCAGCGAGGAGGCGGCGACATGGGTGATGTCCCGGCCCGCGAGGTGCTCGGCGACCCGGTCGGCCATCTGCCGTCCCAGCTCGGAGAGGTGGTAGCCGGGGCGACGGCCGTAGAGCACGCCGTCGGGGTTGTGGACCTCGCCGTGGCGCACCAGATGGACGAGGGTCCGCACCGGCTCGGCCTGCCCGGCGGCACCGTCGGGGCCGGTGGCTCCGACGGCTCCGGCCTGCCCGGCGGCGGGTCCGCCGCCGTTCGCCGGGGCCGTGCGCTCCGTGCTCATGCCGTGGCCTCCGCTGCGGCACGGGCGGCGAAGGGCAGCGCGGCGGCGACGCGCTCGATCGCGCGGGCGTCGTGGGCGGTCGAGACGAACCAGGACTCGAAGGCCGACGGCGGCAGATAGACGCCGTGCGCGAGCATCGCGTGGAAGAAGGCGTTGAAACGGAACGCTTCCTGCCGCTTGGCGTCCGCGTAGTCGCGGACCTCGTCCGGGGTGAAGAAGACGGAGAACATATTGCTCGCCGTCTGGAGCCGGTGGGCCACGCCCTCCTTGGCCAGCGCCGCGGTGACCAGGCCCTGGATCTCCCGCGAGACGGCGTCGACGGTGTCGTACGCGGCCTGGTCGAGCAGCCGGAGCTGGGCCAGGCCCGCGGCGGTGGCCACCGGGTTCCCGGAGAGGGTGCCCGCCTGGTAGACGGGTCCGGCCGGGGCCAGATGGGCCATGACGTCGGCGCGCCCGCCGAACGCGGCGGCCGGGAAGCCGCCGCCCATGACCTTGCCGAAGGTCAGCAGATCGGGCTCGACGCCCTCCACGCCGTACCAGCCCGCGCGGCTGGTGCGGAAGCCCGTCATCACCTCGTCCGAGATGAAGAGCGCGCCGTTCTCCTGGCAGAGGTCCTTGATGCCCTGGTTGAAGCCGGGCAGCGGGGGGACGACGCCCATGTTGCCGGGGGACGCCTCGGTGATCACACAGGCGATCTCGCCGGGGTGCGCGGCGAAGGCGGCGCGCACGGCGTCGAGGTCGTTGTAGGGCAGGACGATGGTCTCGCCCGCCTGGGCGCCGGTGACACCGGGGGTGTCGGGCAGCGAGAAGGTGGCGACGCCGGACCCGGCGGCGGCGAGCAGCGCGTCCACATGGCCGTGGTAGCAGCCCGCGAACTTGACCACCTTCGCCCGGCCGGTGAAGCCCCGGGCGAGCCGGATGGCGGACATGGTGGCCTCGGTGCCGCTGGAGACGAGCCGCAGCTGCTCGACGGGGGCGACGCGGGCCACGATCTCCTCGGCGAGGGCGACCTCGCCCTCGCCGGGCGTCCCGAAGGAGGTGCCCCGGGCGACGGCGGCCTGCACGGCCTCCAGAACGGCCGGGTGCGCGTGGCCGAGGATCATCGGCCCCCATGAGCAGACGAGGTCGACGTACTCGCGTCCGTCCGCGTCGGTGAGGTACGGACCGGTACCGGACACCATGAACCGGGGCGTACCGCCCACGGCCCGGAAGGCCCGCACCGGGGAGTTGACGCCCCCGGGCGTCACGGCGGACGCGCGGTCGAAGAGCGCCTGTGAAACTGGGGCTTCGTATGAATACGCCACTTTGGTCCTGATCTCGGATGAGGGTGTCGGGCGGCCGGTGCGGATGATCTCGGCCACGGGTGGGCGAAGAGTCCGTGCTCCTCGTATTACGGAACGGCCTCAGCCTCCTTGTATCTGCGAAACTGGGGCGACACAGGGAAGGCTCACGGAATCCATGGTGTCAGAGGCCCCGGTGTTCCTTGCGGACAGGTGTTTCACCAGGCGTCGGCGGGGGAGGTCACTGACACGATGATCGGGTTGCGCGGCGGGGGTCGCGAGTGGTCGGGTGGAGATATGTATCGCGGTGGCGGACCGGGCGAGGGGACCGACGACCTGGGTCCTGAGCCGACCCGGCGGGGCAGGCACCGGCGAAGCGAGGCGGAAGCGGACGCGCGGGCCATGGGAGGCAGGAACGCCCGCATGGGGGTGACGTACAAGTACTTCGGGGCTCCCAATGGGGCGACAGCCGCACGGGTCCCGATCTCGATGCGCCCGGAGGAACTGGGCGGTGACGAGCTGGGCATGGGCGGGCTCTTCACCAAGATCAAGCCGGAGACCATAGCGGCGATGGTGCTCACCGGCATCCAGGGCCTGCCCCTGCACAAGGTGCCGCCGCTGGAGCTGGTGGTGCTCCACCCCGACTACGCGGTGGTGAAGCTGCCCCTGACCGCGGTCGACCCGCTGCGGGGCATCGGCGAGGAGTCCGTCGGCGCCGCCGCGTTCATCTGGTCGACGGTGCCGGACCGGGGCGGGCCGCGGAACGCGTTCGACGTCTACCAGCTCCTGCACGAGTGGCAGGACTTCAGCCACCGGCTGCATGACGCCGGGCACCAGCCGTACTGCCTGGTCTGGCCCTGAGCAGGGGGCGGGCCGGACGCCGGGGCCGTCCCCGCGCGGACGGCCCCGGGGCCCGGCGGCGGGCCCGCGCGGGCGGGCGGCCCGGCACCCCGGCGGCGGCCCCGGCGGAACCCGGGTGATTTCCGTGCGCCCCGGTGCCATGCTGACGGCGTGAACGGACCGGACATCACCCTCAGCATCGCCCCCGAGCTGCACCTTTTCGTCCCCTCGGCACACCGGTCGGGGCGCTCCGCCCTCACCACCGACGGGGTCTCGACGCTCGGCCATGTCATCGAGTCGCTGGGGGTCCCGCTCACCGAGGCGGGGCGGCTGCTCGTCGACGGAGGCCCGGTGGAGGTCTCCCACATCCCGCGCGCCGGGGAACATGTCGCCGTGCACGGGGTCGAACGGCCCCAGCGGGTGCCCGGCGCCCCGCTGCGCTTCCTCCTCGACGTCCACCTCGGCACGCTCGCCCGGCGGCTGCGGCTGCTGGGCGTGGACGCCGCGTACGAGAACGAGGACATCGGCGACCCCGCGCTGGCGGCGCTCTCCGCGCGGGAGCGGCGGGTGCTGCTCTCCCGGGACCGGGGGCTGCTGCGCCGCCGGGAGCTGTGGGCGGGCGCGTACATCTACAGCGACAAACCGGACGAGCAGCTCAGGGATGTCCTGGAGCGGTTCGCCCCCGTGCTCGCGCCGTGGACCCGCTGCACCGCGTGCAACGGACCGCTGCGGGACGCCGACAAGGACGCGGTGCAGGAGCGGCTGGAGCAGGGCACGCAGCGGACGTACGACGTGTTCGCCCAGTGCTCCGGCTGTGAACGGGTGTACTGGCGGGGTGCCCACCACGCCCGGCTGGAGGCGATCGTCTCGGCGGCGATGGACGAGTTCGGCGGCGCGGCGGTCTGAGCGGCCCGGCGGTTTGAATGGCACGCCGGGCCGGGCCGCGCGGCGGTCCGGGGGTGAGCGGCGGCGCGCCGGTCCGGCGGAGGCGGGGAGCGGGCGGGACCATGGGGACCGGCCGGCAGCACCCCTGCGCCCCGCCGGATTACGTGATCGTTTGCCCGGTGAACGGCCACGGCCGAGGGTGGGGCCCGCAGGAGGGAAGGATCACCCGCACCGCCGTCAGGAGGCAGCGATGACCGACGCGTCCGCGACCACCGAAGCAGCCGACACCCCTCACCACACCGCCGACACCACCGACGTCCTCGTCGTGGGCGCGGGCCCCACCGGCCTGATGCTCGCCGGGGACCTCGCCCAGGCGGGCGTACGGACCACGCTGATCGAGCGCCGCCCGCCCGGGATCAGCAATCTGACCCGCGCCTTCGCCGTCCACGCCCGCAGTCTGGAACTGCTGGCGGACCGGGGCCTCGCCGAGGAGCTGATCGCCACCGGCTCCCCCGTCTCTTCCCTGCGCTTCTTCGAACTGCTCACCCTGGATCTGTCCCGGCTGGCGGACCGGACCCGGTTCCCCTTTGTCCTGATCACCCCGCAGTACGAGGTGGAACGGCTGCTGGCGGCCCGGGCCCGGGCCGCCGGGGTCGCCTTCCGGCACAGCACCCGGCTCACCGGGCTCACCCAGTCCGCGGACCGGGTCACCGCCACCACCGAGGACGCCGACGGAACGGAGGGGACCCTGCACGCCCGCTACGCCGTCGGCGCGGACGGGGTGCGCAGCACCGTCCGCGAGGCGCTGGGGATGCCCTTCCCCGGGAGCGCCCTGGTCCTCTCCATGGCCCTCGCCGATGTCCGGCTCGCCGGGGGGACCGAGCGGACGATCGCCGCCAACGCGGCAGCGGACGCGGTGGCGCTGGTCGTCCCCTTCGGTGACGGCTGGCACCGTGTCATCTGCTCGGACGCCCGCCGTCAGACACCCGTCGACGAGCCGCTCGACCTGGACGAGGTGCGGGAGACGACCCGGCGGGCGCTGGGCACGGACCTCGGGATGCACGACCCCCGCTGGATGTCCCGGCTCCAGAGCGAGGAGCGGCAGGTTCCCGCGTACCGCAGCGGACGGGTCTTCCTCGCGGGGGACGCCGCCCATGTGCACTCGCCCGCGGGCGGCCAGGGGATGAACACGGGGCTCCAGGACGCGGCCAATCTCTCCTGGAAGCTGGCCGCGGTGGTCCAGGGCCGGACGCCCGAGCCGGAGGAACTGCTCGACAGCTACCACGCGGAGCGCCACCCCGTGGGCCGGATGGTGATCCGCTCCAGCGGGACCCTCATCCGGATGGTCGTGGCCCACAACCGGGCCGAGCGGGCGCTGCGGCTGCTGGCTGCCAAGGCGGTGGGCTCCCTGCCCCCGCTCCTCGACACGGTGCTCGGCCAGATCTCCGGGGTGGGGATCGCCTATCCGCGCCCCCGGGGCTCCCATCCGCTCACCGGCCGCCGCGCGCCCGATCTGCGGCTCGCCGAGGGGCGGCTGCACGAGCTGCTGGGACGCGGCAGGTTCGTCCTGGTGGCACCGGAGGGCGAGCCGCCCCGGACGACCCCGGCCCCGGCGGACGCGGTGCGGGCCCACTGGCTCTCCGCCCGCCGGGACGCCCTGCTGATCCGCCCGGACGGCTATATCGCCTGGGCGGCGCAGACCGGGCGCTGAGCCTGGGGCTCCCCGGCCCGACGGGCCCGGACCGCGCGGCGCGCCGGCCGGGCCCGGACCGGGGCCCGGTAAACCGTAGGCCCGAACGGCGGGGCACGCCGCCACCGGGGACCTTTCACCCGGGCGACGGCCCCGGGAAAGCCGAAAGCCGGGCCGAAGGCCCGTACCGGGAGAGCGGGGCCGGATGGCCCGTGGCGCCTCGCCCGAGGCCCGGGGGCACGGTGGACTCCACGCCCCGGGGCCACCGGACCGGGCCTCGTGGCACCGCATCACCGGAGCCGGGCCGGGGAACGCCGGAAGCCCGGGCAGGTCCGGCCCGTGTGACGCGCCACCGTCGGAGCCAGGTTGGAGCTTCCGCAACGGACCGGCCCGGACCGCGCGGCCCCACACCGCCGGAGCCGGGGAACGCCGGAAGCCGGGGCCGGGACCTGGAGTGGCGGGCCGCCCCGCGGCCGGGACCTTCCAGGACCACGGGTCCGGAGGTCCGACCCGTGTGGCGGGCCGCGCCACCGCCGGGCGCCTTCCGCCGGGGCCGGGTCGTGCGGCGCCGCACGGCCAAGGCCGGGCCCGGCCCGTGTGGCATGGCGCGCCAGCGCCGGGGGCCGCCCGGGGCACGGGCCGGGGTCTTTCCGGAGCCACCGGACCGGGCCGCCGTGGCACCACATCGCCGGAGCCGGGCCGGGGAACGCCGGAAGCCCGCGCCGGTCCAGCCCATGTGACGCGCCACCGTCGGGGACCTTTCACCCGGGCGACGGGCCCGGGCCCGGGAAACGCCCGAAGCCCGGGCCGGTCCAGCCCGTGCGGCATGGCACGCCGGAGCCCGGGAGCGCGGCCCGTGACGGCAGGTCAGAAGACGGTCGGTTCCCCGGAGGCGGGCACCAGCACCTCGTGTTCGTTGTTCTCGGGGTGCTTGTCCACCGCGCCGCCGTTCCAGTGGGTGCGGACCGTCACCGTCAGCTCGTCCGTGCTCTCCTCCGTCCGCAGCTCGATCACGGTACGGCGGCTCGCGCCACCGGCCCGCAGCGGGCCGGTGGCGCAGAGCACCACCGTCTCGCCGCTCCACAGACAGGAGGAGGGCAGCTCCCGGCCGCCCGCGAGCGGGGTGGAGAACGCGAGCCGCACGGTGGCGTTCTCCAGGTCGGCGGGGCCCTGGCTGCCGGACTCGACCGAGAGCGCCAGCCGGCCCTCGGAGAGTGCGGCCCGCCCGTGGTGGGCCACGTCCGCCTGGGGCGCGACCATGCCCGCGCCCGCGTTCACCGCCCCGGTACCGGCCACCATCACCACGGTCGCGCCTGCCGCGAGCAGAGTCCTGTGCATCACCGCCATGGGAGGAAGATACCTTTTATCCGCTTATAATCCTGATGATTCATCAGCGCGGCGCGTCGGTGACCGGGGCCGTGGCAGGGTGTCCCCATGCTCGTCCTCCGCTCCGCCGCCCTCTTCCTCGTCGCCGCCCTGTTCGAGATCGGGGGTGCCTGGCTGGTCTGGCAGGGCGTCAGGGAGCACCGGGGCTGGATCTGGATCGGCGCCGGGGTCATCGCGCTCGGCGCCTACGGCTTCGTGGCCACCCTCCAGCCGGACGCCGAGTTCGGCCGGGTGCTGGCCGCGTACGGCGGCGTCTTCGTGGCGGGCTCGCTCGTCTGGGGAATGGTCGCGGACGGCTACCGCCCGGACCGCTGGGACGTGGCGGGCGCGCTGGTCTGTCTGCTGGGCATGGCGCTGATCATGTACGCGCCCCGGGGGCGCTGAGCCCCCGTCTCCCCCGCCCGCCTACGATGCGGACCAGCGCCTCCGGTCCCGTCACCGGAGAAGGCACCGTCTTCGCGAGGAGTCACGACATGACCGCCGCCACCCCCGTCGCCGTCGTCACCGGAGCCAGCGGCGGTATCGGCGCCGCCACCGCGCGCGGGCTCGCCGCCGCCGGGTACGAGGTGGTCCTCACCGCCCGCCGCGAGGAGCGGCTGCGGGAACTCGCCGGGGAGCTGACGGCCGCGGGCCACCGGGCCAGGGTCCACGTCCTCGATGTGACGGACCGGGCGGCCGTCGACGCCCTCGCCGCCTCGCTCGACCGCTGCGACGTCCTCGTCGCCAACGCCGGGGGCGCGCTCGGCGCCGACCCGGTCGCGACCGGCGACCCCGCCGAGTGGCGGCGGATGTATGAGGTGAACGTCATCGGCACCCTGCACACCACCCAGGCCCTGCTGCCCGCGCTCACCGCGAGCGGCGACGGCACCGTCGTGGTGATCAGTTCCACGGCGGGGCACGCCACCTATGAGGGCGGGGCGGGCTATGTCGCCGCCAAGCACGGCGCGCACGTCCTCGCCGAGACCCTGCGGCTGGAGATCGTCGGCACCCCCGTCCGGGTGATCGAGATCGCGCCGGGGATGGTGCGGACCGAGGGGTTCGCGACCACCCGTTTCCGGGGCGACACCGAGAAGGCGGCGAAGGTCTACGCGGGGGTGGCCGAGCCGCTGACCGCCGAGGACGTCGCGGACGCGGTCACCTGGGCGGTCACCCGTCCCTCCCATGTCAACGTGGATCTGCTGGTCGTCCGGCCGCGTGCCCAGGCGTCCAACACCAAGGTGCACCGGGAGTCGTGACCCGCCCGGCCCGGGCGCCGCACCGGCACCCGGCCCAGATGGCCCGGCGGGCGGCTCAGATGTCCTGGCGGGCGGTGCCGGTCTCCTTGATGAAGAATCCGGCCGCCGCCCCCAACACCAGCAGGATCGGCATCATCAGCAGGGCGTGGCCGAAGTCGGCCAGATCGGGGACGGCGGGCAGGATCTTGCCGGGGATGGCCTGAAGGAGTCCGCCGACGATGAAGCAGACCCCGTTGACGATCGCGGCGGAGCTGCCGACCAGGGCACCGGGCACGGACTCCCCGGCGACGGTGAACCCGAGCATATGGGCGCCCGCGAAGAGGCCGACGCAGAACATCGTCACCACGGAGACACTGTTCGTCTCGGTCGGCAGATAGATCAGCAGGCTCACCGCCACCGCCTGGAGCAGCACCCCCGTCACGGCCGGGAGACGGCGGTTGTTCCAGTGGTCGGAGACCAGGTTGAACAGCGGCGCGCCGATGGCGAGGCCGAGCCAGGACATCGCGGTCAACACGGCGGCCAGCGAGGACTCGGCGCCGCGCGCCTCCATCACCCGGGGCCCCCACAGCACGCCCATGGCCAGCATCGAGCCGAAGGAGACCCCGGCGAGCAGGGCGGAGAGCACCACATTGCGGTTGCGGAAGCAGGCGCCGAGGTCCCGCAGGATGCTCGGTACCAGCGCGGGCCGCGGCCCGGCGGCAGTCGCCCGCGCGAGCTGTTCGGGGCCCGGGGAGGGGTTCCGTACCAGCAGGGCGAAGAGCACGATCAGGACGACGCCCGCCGCGCCGAAGCCGTTGAGGAGCTGCTGCCAGCTCACCAGGGTGAGCTGCCAGGAGATCGCGGGCTGCCCGAAGGCCGAGCCGAGCGAGGCGAGGCACTGCACCATGCCGAACATCAGCCCGTAGCGGGCCGCGGGGAACCACTGGCCGCCGATGTAGCCCGCGCCGACGAAGCCGAACGAGGAGCCGACCGCGAGCACGATCTGCGCCGCGATCAGCGTGCCCATGCTGCTGGTCTGCGCGTACAGAAAGGCTCCGGCGGTGACGAAGGCGACCGCGATCGTCAGCAGCGGCCGGGAGCCGAAGCGGTCGAGCAGGGCGCCGGAGAAGAACTGGCAGAGCGCGAACGCCCAGGTGTAGATCGACCCGGCGAGGCCGATCTGAGCCACGGTGAGGGAGGCCGTCCGCTGGATCTCCGGGGAGACGACCGCGTACCCGGTCTGGATGGAGAAGAGCCAGACCACGAAGATCGTGCACAGGCCCCAGACGATCCACGCCTCGACACCGCCGATGGTCCGGTGCGGTCCGTGCAGGATCCGGGCCCCGGGGTGCTTCTTGTACTCCGTGGTGCCGCCGGGGGCGGCGGCCGCGCTGTTCGCCATGGCCATGGTCTCCTGTCCTCAGCCGGAGCCGTCGGGCGCGCCGCCCCGGGGCACGGGCGCGGCGTCGCGGTCGTGGGCCAGGGCACCGGCCACATAGGTGGCCCGTACCGTTCGGTCGTCCCCCATCACCGCGAGGACGAACAGCAGCTCCTCGATGTCCCCCACCCGGGAGGCGCGCTCCGCGAGCAGCGGGGTGGCCCGGGGGTCCAGGACGACGAAGTCGGCCTCGTGCCCCGGTTCGAGGGAGCCGACCCGGTCGGCGATCCCCATGGCCTGCGCCCCGCCCAGGGTCGCGAGGTAGAAGGACTTGACCGCGTCCAGGGGGTAGTTGCCGAGCTCGGCGACCTTGTACGCCTCGTTCATGGTCGCGAGCAGCGAGAAGCTGGTGCCCGCCCCGATGTCGGTACCGAGGCCCACGAGCATGGGCCGCCGGGGGTCCTTGGCGTCGTGCAGGTGGAACAGACCGCTGCCGAGGAAGAGATTGGACGTGGGGCAGTGCGAGACGGCCGTCCCGGTCTCGGCGCAGCGGTCCCGTTCCCGTCCGGTGAGATGGACGCCGTGGGCGAGGACGGTACGGGGTCCGAGCAGCCCGTAGTGGTCGTAGACGTCGAGGTAGCCGCGCCGCTCGGGGAAGAGCGAGCGCACCCAGGAGATCTCGCCGGTGTTCTCGGAGACATGGGTCTGGGTCAGCACCCCGGGGTGCTCCCGGCGCAGGGCGCCCGCCGCCTCCAGTTGGGCGGGGGTGCTGGTGGGGGCGAAGCGCGGGGTGATCGCGTAGAGGTTGCGGCCGGTGCCGTGCCAGCGGGCGATGAGGGCCTTGGAGTCGGCGTACCCCGTCTCGGCGGTGTCGAGCAGCGCGTCCGGGGCGTTGCGGTCCATGAGGACCTTGCCCGCCGCGATCCGCATGTTCCGCCGGGACGCCTCCTCGAAGAGCGCGTCCACGGACTGGGGGTAGACGGCGCAGAACGTCAGCGCGGTGGTGGTGCCGTTGCGGAGCAGTTCGTCGCAGAACCCCGAGGCGATCCGCCGGGCGTAACCGGCATCGCTGAAGCGCTGCTCCTCGACGAAGGTGTAGTGGTTGAGCCAGTCGATGAGCTGGGAGCCGAAGGCGGCGATGATCCCGGTCTGGACGTAGTGCACATGGGTGTCGACGAACCCCGGCACGATCACCTGGTCCGGGTAGTGGACGGGGACGGTCCCGGCGGGCAGCCGCTCCCGCAGGGCGGAGTACGGTCCGGCCGCGGTGATCCGGCCGTCCGCGCAGATCAGCAGGCCGTCCTCGATATGGACGAACGACTCGTCACGGTCGTGGAGGAAGGGGTCGTCGCGGAACCACACCAGCGGTCCGCGGACGGCCGTCACGGCTGCGGACGAGGACATCGTCACCTCCGGGCGGGTCGCGGGCAGCGGTCCCAGTCCATGTCCCCGGCCCGTCCCCGGCACCCGCGGACGGTCCGTTCGGGTGACCTCGCGGACGCCGGGGAGCGCGGGGCCCCGGACCGCCGACCGGTCCGGGACCCCGCGCCGTCCGTACGCGTCAGCCCTTGACGCAGATGACCTGCTTGATCCTGGCGACGACCTCGACCAGGTCCCGCTGCTGGTCGATCACCTGCTCGATCGGCTTGTACGCGCCGGGGATCTCGTCGACCACACCGGCGTCCTTGCGGCACTCCACACCCCGGGTCTGCGCCGCCAGGTCCTCGGTCGAGAACCGCTTCTTCGCCTGGTTGCGGCTCATCCGGCGGCCCGCGCCGTGGGAGGCGGAGTTGAACGACTTCTCATTGCCCAGACCGCGCACGATGTACGAGCCGGTGCCCATGGAACCGGGGATGATCCCGTACTCGCCGCTGCCCGCCCTGATCGCGCCCTTGCGGGTGACGAGGAGGTCCACCCCCTCGTACCGCTCCTCCGAGACATAGTTGTGGTGGCAGGAGATGACCGGCTCGAACGTGACCTTCGCCTTGCGGAACTCGCGCCGGACGACCTCCTGGAAGAGGCCCATCATGATCGCGCGGTTGTGCTGGGCGTACTCCTGCGCCCAGTACAGGTCGTTGCGGTACGCGTCCATCTGCGGGGTGCCGGAGACGAAGACGGCGAGGTCGCGGTCGACGATCCCCTGGTTGTGCGGGAGGCCGCGGGCGACGCCCATGTGGTGCTCGGCGAGCACATTGCCGATGTTGCGGGAGCCGGAGTGGAGCATCAGCCAGACGGCGCCGGACTCGTCCAGGCACAGTTCGACGAAGTGGTTGCCGCCGCCCAGGGTGCCCATCTGGAGGGCGGCCCGCTCCCGGCGGAACTTCACCGCGTCCGCCACCCCGTCGAAGCGGCTCCAGAAGTCGTCCCAGCGGCCGGAGCCCGCGACGGCGGAGAAGCCGAAGACCCGCGAGACATCCACCGGGTCCGGGTGTCCGGCCCGGCCCACCGGGATCGCCTGCTCGATCAGGGAGCGCAGCCGGGAGAGGTCGCCGGGCAGGTCCTCGGCGGTCAGCGAGGTCTTCACGGCGGACATGCCGCAGCCGATGTCGACACCGACCGCGGCGGGGCAGACGGCCCCCTCCATCGCGATCACCGAGCCGACCGTGGCGCCCTTGCCGTAGTGGACGTCCGGCATCACGGCCAGACCCTTGATCCAGGGCAGGGTGGCGACATTGCGGAGCTGCTGCATCGCCTGATGCTCGACCGACGCGGGATCCGTCCACATCCGGATGGGCGTCTGCTCTCCCGGCACCTCTACATACGACATGTCTATCCAATTCCCCCGACAACCCGACAAAATCCATGAATCGCAAAACCGGTGCCAAGGGCCGCGAAAGACTCAGCGGACCGGCATCCACGGCATTGCGTGCGATAGACATTGTGTCCATCGGCCGCCAGGGGGCGGCAAACGCTTTTCCGCCCGAAGGGAGCCTGGGACCGTGCAGCGATGGGCGTACACGACCCGCCGGGAGGGGCCGCGGTCCCGAGCAGGCCGAGCGGGCCGGAGCAGTACCGGGCGGCACCCGGGGAACAGGCCGTACGCGCCGGGGCTCGCCGCCGCGCTGATCGCCCTGGTCGTCGGCGCGGTCGCGACCGGCTGCACGGCCGGCGCGAGCGACGAGGGGGCCACCGGCGACGCCAAGGCGGGCAGCGGGGCCCGGACGGTCGCCCAGCCCGGGAAGTACCGCACCCTCCTCGAACCCTGTGGCGCCGTCGCCGACGCCACCCTCCGCGAGCTGCTGCCCGGCATCGCCGAGCTGCCCGAGGACCAGCAGCGGGCCAAGCTGCGCGGCGAGGCGGCCGGGACCTTCGACAGCGACCGCCGGGTCGGCTGCGCCTGGCGGGCCGCGTCCGCCACGGGCGCCGCCCACACCCTCACGCTCGACTTCGAACGGGTGGTCTCGTACGACGCCGGGACCAGCGACACGGACCGGGCCGCGGAGGTGTACGGGCGGAAGCAGAGCGCCGTGTTCCCCCCCGGGACGCCGGGCGCGCCCCCGTCGCCGTCCGCCACCGGCTCCTCCGGACCGCCGCCCTCCTCCGGCTCCGGTTCCTCCGCGCCGCCGTCGTCCTCGTCCGCCTCCGCGCCGGGGGCCTCCGGCGCCCCGGGGGACACCGCGGCGGCGGAGCCCGTGCCACGGGTGCTGGACGACCTCGGGGACGCCGCGTTCATCAACGACGTCCTGTCGGCGGCGGGCGGCGGCTCCACGGCCCAGCGGCGGACCGTGAGCGTGGTGTTCCGCACATCGAACGTCGTCGCGACCGTCGTCTACACCGAGCACTCGGGGCGGGTGACGGACGTCCCCGACAGCAAGGAACTCCAGGACAGGGCCAGAAAGCTGGCCGAGGACCTGGCCGGGGAGTTCGGCTGACGGCACGGTGCGCCGCCCCCGGGTGCCGGGGGCGATCCGCACCGGACGTCTTCGCCCCGGCAGCGTGTCCGCGTACGGTGTCGTTGGCCGGGCCCACCGGCTACCAGCCCGCGGGCACAAACCCGCGGGCGGAAGCACGTGGGCACCAGCGTGTGGACGCGCGTCCACGGGCGCCCGCCCGCGGACGCACAGCCCCTGGGCGCAAGCCTGCGGGCAAAAACGTCACGCCGGACCGGCCGGAGCGCGTACGACCAACGAAACCGAAGGAACCATGCACCGAACAGCCCCGCGGCTCGCCCGTGTACTCGCCTGCGCAGTCGTCCCGGTGATGCTCGTCGTCTCCGGCTGCTCGTCCGACTCCGGTTCGGACTCCGGCTCCGACTCGGCGAAGAAGCCCGGCTCCGGCCAGACCGGCGCGTCCGCCGGTACCCAGGACTCCGGCGCCGCGCTCGCCACCCCCGAGGCGTCGAAGAGCCGGGAGATCCTGCCCGCGAAGTACGCGAAGCTGCCCGCCGCGTGCCAGGCGGTCTCCGGGAAGACGGTCGGTGCGCTGGTCCCCTCGGTCAAGGACAAGGACGGCGCCTCCAGCCGCACATCGGACAGCATGAGCCGCGCGGGCTGCTCCTGGAACGGCCTGGACGACAAGGGCGTCAAGGGCTCGCAGTACCGCTGGCTCGATGTCGCCTTCCAGCGCTACGAGTCGGAGGCCGCGCTCGGGAGCGACGGGGCCGAGCGCGCCAAGGAGAACTACACCAAGGAGCTGTCCAAGGCCCGGGCCGCCGAGGGCGCCAGGGACCTGAAGACCGCCCCGCTGTCCGGCGTCGGCGACGAGGCCCAGACCGTCAGCTACGGACTGCGCAAGACCGACGCGGACTTCTCGTACGTCACCGTCGTGAGCCGGACCGAGAACGTGGTCGTGAGCCTCACGTACAACGGCACCGGCTACGCGGGCGCCAAGGGCCCCTCCGTCGCGGACCTCGCCAAGGACGCGGTCGCCGCCGCCAAGGAGGCTGTCGGATCGGTGGCGCGCGCCAACAAGTAGCCTTCCCCTGGCGAAAGTGGAACACGCGTACAGCTCTGAGCACTCTGAGACGCTCTGTGGCACGCGTTTCAAAAGGGGAGGGGGTCGCGTATGGCCGCGATGCAGCTGACACGCACCCACCGCATACTCATCAGCGTCGTCATAGCCGGTGCGGTGGTCATCGCGGGCATCGGCTTCGCGGGGTCCTATGCGGCGGTCCGTGAACTGGCCGAGCGCAAGGGGTTCGGCGACTTCGCGCTGGTCTTCCCGATCGGCATCGACGCGGGCATCTGTGTGCTGCTCGCGCTGGACCTGCTGCTGACCTGGATGCGCATCCCCTTCCCGATGCTCCGTCAGACCGCCTGGCTGCTGACGGTGGCGACGATCGCGTTCAACGGTGCCGCCTCCTGGCCCGACCCGCTGGGCGTGGGCATGCACGCGGTGATCCCGGTGCTGTTCGTGGTCACCGTGGAGGCGGCCCGGCACGCGATCGGCCGGATCGCCGACATCACCGCCGACAAGCACATGGAGGGGGTGCGGCTCACCCGCTGGCTGCTGTCGCCGATCCCCACGTTCAAGCTCTGGCGCCGGATGAAGCTGTGGGAGCTGCGCAGTTACGAACAGGTCATCAAGCTGGAGCAGGACCGGCTGGTCTACCGGGCGCGGCTCCAGGGGCGGTACGGGCGGGCCTGGCGGCGCAAGGCCCCGGTGGAGGCGCTGATGCCGCTGCGGCTCGCCAAGTTCGGTGTGCCGCTCGCGCAGACGGCTCCGGCGGGGCTCGCGGCGGCGGGGGTCGACCCGGTGCTGCTGCCGCCCGCCCCGGCTCCGGCCGTCGCCGCTGCCGCTGCCGTTCCGGAACCGGCCGCCGTCACGGCGGAGCGGGCGGACGTACCGGAGCTCTCGGGCGGGTCGCCCCGGGGGGAGCAGGACACCCGGCCGGCCGTGGCGGCGGCGGGGTCCGACCGGCCGGAGCTGCCGCCCGCACGGACTCGGCTCCAGAAGCAGCCCCCGCAGGCCCGGGACCGGGAGCAGCGGCAGGGGCGGCGGCCCGAGCCGGAGCCCGAGGAGCTGTGGCCCGAGGAGCACTGGCCGGAGGAGGGGTGGCCGGAGGAGGGGTGGCCGGAGGAGGAGTGGCCGGAGCCGCCCCACGAGGAGCACCCGGACCCGTACGACGAGCCGCCGTACCCGGACGAGGACCGGCCCCGGGCGCAGCACGCGCAGCAGGGCCCGGCGCCCGAGGGGCCGGGCGGCAGCCCCTGGTTCGCCGGGCCGCCCCGGCAGAAGGCGTACGAGGGCGGCTACGACCCCGGCTACGAGGGCCACGGGACCGAGGCGCTGCCGGGCGTCCCGGACGCGTCGGACGTCCCCGGGGCGGTCGGCGTCCCGGACGCCCCCGAGCTGCCCGAGGTGCCGGAGCCGGTGACGCGGACCCCGGAGCCCCCCGCCCCCGAGCGGTCCGCCCGGGACTCGAAGCGGGCGCTGCGCCGGGAGCGCAAGGAGCAGGAGGAGGAGTTCATCGAGTCCGCCTACCCGGTCTTCGCCTCCCTCGCGCACGAGCTGGGCGACTACCCCAAGGTGGAGCAGCTCGACATACACCTCTCCGATGTCCACGGCATCAACCACGCGGGCGGCGCGGCGCTGCTGCGGCAGGCGATGCCGTCCTTCAGGGAGCGCTTCCAGGCCGAACTGATGGACGAGCACATCGCCTGAGCCGATGACCGGCCCGGACCACGGGCCACACCCGGCGCGCTCCGCAGCAGCCGGGCCGGGCTGGTCGCAGGCTCGGCGCGCTGCCGAAAGCCGGGCCGGTGCCACCACCGATGACCGGCCCGGAGCCGCGGACCCGGCGGGCTCCCCGGCAGCCGGAGCCGGACGGGGGCCGAGGCCCGACGCGGAGCCGCGGACCGGCGCGCTTGCGCCACCGGACCAGGAACTGTCGGAGCGTCAGCCCCGAAGAGGGGCGGGCGGTGTCCAGCCCGGGGTACCGGAGCCCAGGCCCGGGACGCCGCCGCCGGGCCCGGCCGGTGCCGGAGCCCAGGCGCGCCACCGGGCCCGGACCGATAGCGAGGACCCGTGCCGGCCCCGGAGCCCGGCGCGCTGCCGCAGACCCGGCCCACCACCGGTGACCAGCACCGGGGCCGCGCGCCTGGGTCCGGCGGGGCTCCCCGGCAGCCGGGCCGGAGCCGGACGGGGGCCGAGGCCCGACGCGGGCCTCCGCCACCGGCACGGGGCTGCCGGGGCGTCAGACCCGAGGGGCGGGCGGGCGTCAGGACCGAGGGACCGGAGCCCGGGTCCGGCACACCGCTGTCGGCACTGACCGGTGCCGGAGCCCGGCGCGCCGCTGTGGACGGGCCGGAGCCGGAGCCGGAACGAGGCCGCGGACCGGAACGAGGCCGCGGACCGGAGCGGGCTTCCGTCGCGGAGACCGGAGCCGGACCGGGGGCCGCCGGAGCGTCAGGACCGAGGAGCGGACAGGCGTCAAGAGCGAGGGCACCTGCCCTGCAGGCGTCCGGCCCCGGGCCCCGGGCTCCGGGCCGGGGACTGGCGGAGCGTCAGGTCCGAGGAGCGGACGGGAATCGGGAATGAGGTACGAGGGCGCCCCCGGAGGACCGGCGGGGGTCCGGCCCGAGGGACCGGGCGAGGGACCGGGCGCCCGGGCGCCCGGCCGAGTGACCGGGCGAGGGTCAAGTCCGGGCGCGTTTGGCCCTCTCGCCGGTCACGGCCAGCACCGCGCCCACCAGCAGCAGGGCGAGATAACCGGAGGTGGGCACGTCCCACCAGCGGTGCAGCAGCCCCCAGGGGCCCTCGCCGAACAGCCGACCCCCCGCGCCGAGGCCGCCCTGGATCGCGGTGACCCAGCCGATGGTCAGAAGGATCTCGTTCTTCATGCCTCCACGGTCCCGCGCGGGACCGGTGGAAACGTCATGCCCACGACGGAACCTGGGGTAGGCCGAAGGATGCAGTCCCCGCGCCACACCGGGGACGCCGCCGCCCTCGGCACCGGGGCGGGAATCCGGTTTACTGTCCGGGCCGGGAGGTGCTGCCCATGGACGACCGACTCGCCGAGCGCATCCGCCTGTTCCGCGCGGGCGGCCGGGTCCGGCCCGAGGTGGCCGACTTCGTCACCGCCGAACTGCGGGCCCTCGCCGACGAGGGCCGCGCCGTCACGGAGACGACCGCCGGAGTGCTGACGAGCCATCTGATGCTGGCGCTCACCCGGCTCCTGGACGGCGAACCGATCACCGACGACCCCGCCGACGCGCTGCTGACGGCGGAGCTGGGCGGCCGTCCGGACGCCCTGGAACGCGCCCGCGCGGTGGCCCGCCGCGCCGAACGCGCGCTGGGGGCGGCCCTGCCCGAGTCCGAGGTCCGTTTCCTCGGGATGCACCTGGCCGTCCTCACCGCACAGCCCGCGCCCTGAGCCCTCGTACCGGTCCGATCCGTACCCAGCGCTGAGCCGGCGGCACCGCCGCCAGGACGGAGCCCTCATGAACATCCTCACCGGCGGTCTCGGCAGGACGGAGACCGCCGACGCGCTGCGCGCCCTCGCCCTCGACGGCGTCGAGATCACCGTTTCGAACGATCTGGAGGCGGCGCGGCGGCTCACCACCGGCGGGGCCGACTACTACCTCGGAACGTGCCACACCGGCGCCGGGGCCTCGCTCGGGGTGCTCGTCGGCCTGCTGGGCCAGGGGACCTGTCACACCTTCGGCCGCTCGGTCCCCACGGAGACCGAGGTCGGCGCCCTGCTCGCGGACGGCAAACGGGTCTTCGGCTTCTCCCTGGACCGGATCGACGCCGTCGCGCCCGCCATCGGACGCGCCATCGCCGCCGCCCGCGCCTGAGCACGGCGCGCCCGGCCCGAGCACAGCGCGCCCCCGCGTCGTGGCACAGCGCGCCGCGCGAGCCCCGGTACACACCGCGGGCCAGGACCCGACCTGCCCACCGCGCCCGGCAACCGGAGTGGAGTGACCCGTGCACCTCCCCATCGCCGCCGCCCCCGTCCCCGCGCCGCCGCCCGCCGGGCTCGACTTCACCGCGTTCCAGCAGGGGACGGTGATCGGCCTCTGCGCGCTGACCGCGCTCGTCTCCCATCTGGCCTTCGCCGTCTTCAACGACGGCGTCCGCCCCTTCCTGCTGGACTTCGTCCACGGCCGGACCACCCGCAACGCCACCGCCGCCGTCGCCTTCGGCCTCTCCGCGGGCTTCGTCTTCGGCCTCGGGGCGCCGATGGCGCTCTCCAGCGGGGTCCTCAACCCCTGGCTGCTCTTCCTCCCCACCGATGTCCTCGGGCTGCTCGCCCCGGGCCGTGTGCTCGCCCTCCTGCTGGGCGCGGCGTGGGGCGCGGTGGTGGTCTTCGGCCTGGACGGGGCGAACGACCTGGCGCACGACCTGCCCGTCGACTTCCTCACCGCGATGCAGCAGATGTCGACGCCGATCCTCTTCCTCTTCACCCTCTTCCCGGTGCTCGCGATCGTCCGGCAGTTCGGCCGGGCCTGGGGCGCCGTCGCGGGCGCCCTGGAACTCTCCCTGGTCGTGGCGACGATGAAGCTCTGGCCGAACATGTTCGCCGGGGCGCTCGCCATGGCCGTGGGGGTGCTGCTGCTCGTCTCGCTCGCCGTCGCCCGGGATCTGCGGCTGCGCCGCGAGCAGGCGGCCGCCCAGGCCACCCGGCCCACCTCCGGAGCCGCCGGTGCCGCCGGTGCCGCCGCCGACCCGCTGGCCTCGCTCTTCAGCGCGGGCGCGGCCCGGCTGCGGCGCTTCCTCCCGCTCTTCGCCCTGCTCGGCGCGGGGGTCGCCGTCCTCGCCCAGAGCCATGTCTTCGGCGGCGGCGAGGCGACCAGCTTCCTCATCGCCAAGGGCGAGCACACCGAAGCGGCCCAGGTCGACTTCTACCGCGCCTTCGGCTTTCTGCCGCTGATCGCCACCACCGCGCTCGCCTCGGGCGCGTACGCGATCGCGGGCTTCACCTTCGTCTACCCGCTGGGCTATCTGATGCCGAGCGCGCTGCTCGCGGCGGGCGCCGGGGCCCTCGTCCTCACCGTCGAGGTACTGGCCCTGTCCGCGCTCGGCCGACTGCTCGGGCGGCTGCCGACCGTCCGGGACTCCTCCGAGCACCTGCGCGGGGCGATCACCGAGACCCTGCTGCTGGCGATCCTCTTCGGCTCGCTGATGGCCGCGAACGCGATGGGCGGCGGGCTGGGCATCCTGATCGTCGGCGGGCTCTATCTGCTGAACGAGGCGATGGGACGGCCACTGGTCCGGATGGCCGCCGCGCCCGCCGCTGTCCTCGCGGGCGGGGTACTGCTCAATCTGCTGCACTGGCTCGGCCTGTTCACCCCGGTGGCCGCCTGACCGCGGCGCCCGTACCGCCGCTCCCCTCCGGAGGCCCCGCACCATGGACCGCGCCACCCGCCCGGCCCCACCGGCCCCACCGCAGGTCCGTACGGTCACCGGGCCGCTCCCCGGTCACGCGGTCACCGGCCCGGTCCTCGCCCATGAGCATCTGGCCCTGGACCTGGACCGGACGGGGGAGGGCGCGGCCGTGCTCGACGCCCGCCACGCCCCGGCGGTGGCCGCCGAGCTGGCCGGGCTGCGGGAGGAGTACGGCCTCGGCCTCGTCGTCGAGCCGACCTGCCGGGGCATGGGCCGGGACCCGGCGGCCCTGCGGCGGATCTCCCGGGCGTCCGGCGTCGCCGTGGTCGCCGCCACCGGCTGGTACTACGAGCCGTTCCACACCCCCGAGGTGAACGGCGCCGGGGTCGAGGAGCTGGCGGACGTCCTGATCCGGGAGATCACCACGGGCATCACCACAGGCGCCGCCGCAGGCATCACCACGGGCGCCGCCGCGGGCGCCGTCCCCGCCGCGGCCGGGACCGGTGCCGGGCCCGTCCTCCCGGGGATCATCGGCGAGGTCGGCAGCCACGGCGAGACCCCGAGCGAGCCCGAGACCCGGGTGCTGCGGGCCGCCGCCCGGGCCGCGCTCGCCACCGGTCTCGCCGTCGCCACCCACGCCCACCTCGGCCGGGGCGGCCCCGCGCAACTCGCCCTCCTCACCCGTGAGGGACTGCCGCCCGACCGTGTCAGCATCGGCCACCAGGACCTCCTGGACTCCCCCGCCGTCCACCGGGAGCTGGCGGCGACCGGCGCGTACGTCGCGTTCGACACCGTCGGCAAGGAGGACTACGGGAGCGACACCACCCGGCTGCGGCTGCTGCTGGCCCTCCTGGAGGCGGGCCACGCCGACCGGGCGCTGCTCAGCGGGGACATCTCCCGCCACCGCTATCTGTGGTCCGAGGGCGGCCAGGGGTACGGGCACCTCTTCCGCGTCTTCCTGCCCCGGCTGCGCGCCGCCGGGGCCGACGACGCGCTGATCGACCTGCTGACCCGCCGCAATCCGCTGCGGCTGCTCACCGGCGCCGACCCGGGGCCCGCGCGCCCTGCCCCCGTTCCGCCTCCGTCCCCGTCTCCGTCCCCTCCTCCGGCTCCGCCTCGGCCTCCGCTCCAGGACCCCTCCCCCAAGGACGCCCGATGACCGTCACCGATCCCGTGTCCCTCCCCCGGACCCACCCCCTGCCCACCGTGCCGCTCCAGGACGCGATCGCCCGTCAGTTCCAGCTCCTGGAGTGCGTCACCGGCCACTTCGAGGGCCAGGAGCTGTTCACGGCGGACGCCGGAGTGGTTCCCGGTCCCGGCCGGCCCCGGACCACCGCCAAGGTCGAGGCGGTGCTCGCCGACTTCTTCGGCGCCGAGGACGCGGCCCTCGTCCAGGGCGCGGGCACCGGGGCGATCCGGGCGGCGCTGCACGCGGCGGGCATCCGCCCGGCGACCCCCGGCGGGCTGCTGGTGCACACGGCCCCGCTCTACCCGACCACCCGGACCACCCTCGTCGGCATGGCGGTCCGCACCGTCGCCGCCGACTACGGCGACCCGGCGGCGCTGGCCGCCGTACTGCCCTCCGTGCGCTGGGCGTACATCCAGCACACGCGGCAGCGGCTCGGCGACGCGTACGACGTGGGCGCGACCGTGGCCGCGTGCCGGGCCGCCGGGGTCCGCACGATCGTCGACGACAACTACGCGGCGCTGCGGGTGCCCGCGTGCGGGGTGGAACTGGGCGCGGACGCGTCCTGCTTCTCGCTCTTCAAGCTGCACGGCCCCGAGGGGGTCGGAGCGGTCGTCGGCGCCCGTGATCTGATCGACCGGATCCGCTCCGACAACTACTCCGGCGGCGGCCAGGTCCAGGGCCACCAGGCGCTGGACGCACTGCGCGCGCTCACCCACGTCCCGGTGATGTGGTCCATCCAGTCCCAGGTCACGGAGGAGGTCGCCGAGCGGCTGCGGGCGGGCGAGGCGCCCGGGGTCGCGGAGGTCGCCGTCGCCAACGCGCAGGACCGCTGTCTGCTGGTGCGGCTGGAGCGCCCGCTCGCCCGCGAGCTGCCCGCTGCCGCGGCCCGGCTGGGTGCGGCGCCGCACCCCGTGGGGGCGAACTCCCGCTACGAGATCGCCCCGCTGGTCTACCGCCTCTCCGGCTCCTGCCTGGAGGACGCGCCCGCGCTCGCCGACTGGGCCGTCCGCGTCAACCCGATGCGAGCGGGCGCGGACCTCGTCGTCGACCTGCTGCGCCGCGCCATCGCCTCACTGACCCCACCGGGCACCTCCCCGAGCCCCGGCGGCACTCCGGACCACTCCCCGGCGTCGGGCGCGCCCGCGGCCCCCGGAAGCGCTCGCCATACGACTCCCGGCGCCCCTCCGGCCCCCGGCGGGGACACCGCACCGGGCCGGTCCCCCCGTACAGAGCCCCAGGACCACTTCCCGTCCCCCGGCCATCATGGCGCACCCGACGGAACCCCAGCACCGAGCGGCCCCCCGGCACCGGACCCCACACCACCACCCGGCGGCCCCACCGCGCTGGACGGCCCTGCGCCACCCGGCGAGCCCCCGGCACCCGGTGGCGCTGGGGAACTGGGCAGCGCCACGACACCCGATCGGCATGCGCCACCCGGCGAAGCCCCGTTCCCGAGCGACCCTCCGGCGCCGGGCGGCCCCACCGCACCGGGCCACTCCCCCGGTACGGGGACCCAGGACCGCCCACCGGCACCGGCACCGGCCCCGGGCAGCCGACCGACACCCGGCGGGCCCCCAGCCCCCGGCCGTCATGGCGCACCCGACGGAACCCCAGCCCCGAACGGCCCCCCGGCACCGGACCTCGCACCACCACCCGGCAACTCCCTGGCACCCGCCACCCCTGCGGTACCCGGCGACTCCCCCGGGACGAAGGCCCCGAACGGCCCCCCGGCACCCGGCAGTCGACCCGTGCCCGGCAGCGCTGGGGCACCTGGCCCCTCCCCCGGTACAGGGGCCCAGGACCGCCCACCGGCCCTGGGCTGCCCCCCGGCCCCCTGCGGGCCCGCCGCACCCGACAGCCCCCCAGGCCCGAGCGGCCTCCCGGCCCCCGGCAGCCATGGCGCACCCGACGAGGACACCCCACCAAGCCGGTCCCCCGGTACAGGGACCCAGGACCGCCCACCGGCCCCCGGCGGCGCCACGGCGCCGGACGGCCCTGCGGGCCCTACCGCCCCCGGCGGGCCCGCCGCGCCCCGGTGCTGAGGGGCGGGGCCGGCGTGTTCCTCGATGTCGTCCTCCGTCGCAATCCCGCGCTCGCCGGGGCCGCCACCGCGCTGCACCGGCGGGGGCGCATCCCGCCCGACACCTATGTCCTGGACCTCGACGCCGTCGACGCCAACGCCGCGCTGCTCGCGGACCGGGCCGAGCGGCTCGGGCTCGGGCTCTGGTTCGTCGTCAAGCAGTTCGGCCGCAACCCCGCGCTGATCCGGGCCGTGGCCCGGCACATCCCCCGGTACGCGGCGATCGACGCCGCCGAGGCCCGTGCGCTGGACGCGGCCGGGGCCCGCCCCGGCAACCTCGGTCATCTCTCGCAGATCCCCGTGCGCGCCCTCGGCGGGCTGCTGGCCCTGCGGCCCCTGGCCGTCACCGTGTTCGACCTGGCGGGCGCCCGCGCGGTCGGCCGGGCGGCCCGGCGCGGCGGGTGGACGCAGGACGTCCTCGTACGGCTGGAGAACGGGCCCGGCTCCGGCCACCCCGGCCAGGAGGGCGGCGTACCGCTCACCGCCCTGACGGAGTTCGCCGAGGCCGCCGAGCGGCTGCCGGGGGTGCGGATCGCGGGCGTCACCGCCTTCCCGTGCGTCCGCTGCGACCCGGTCACCGGGCAGCCGTCCGCCACACCCGACCTCGCCGCGGCACAGGCCGCCGTCGCGCTGCTGACCGCGCGGGGCCATGAAGGGCTCCTGCTGAGCGCCCCGGGGGCCACCTGCGCCGCCGTGCTGCCGCTGCTCGCCGCCGCCGGGGCCACCCACGGGGAGCCGGGACACGCCCTCACCGGCACCACCCCGCTGCACGCCGCCGACCAGGACCAGCCCGAACGGCCCGCGTACGTGTATGTCACCGAGGTCGCCCACACCCTGGCCGACGGCCGCCCCGCCCTCTTCGGCGGCGGCTTCTACGCCCGGGGGCGGGCCCGCACCGCCCTGCTGCCGCGCACCGGGACCCGGCTGCCGGTGCTCCCGGCGCCCCCGGACCACATCGACTACTACCGGCTGCTGGCGGCCCCGGCCCGCCCCCGGGAGGCCCGGACCGGGGACACCGCGCTGCTCGCGTTCCGTACCCAGATCTTCGTCACCCGGTCCACGGTCGCGGTCGTCGCGGGGCTCTCCACGGGCCGGGGGCGGCTCCTGGGTCTGTACGACTCCCGGGGCCGCCCCCTGTGACCACCGGCGCCCGTGCTCAGTGGCGGCCCTGCACCAGCGGGTCGTGGAAGCCGACCGCGAAGACGGTCCGCAGGGACAGCGGCCGGTCGCCGTACTGCGCGGAGCAGGCGTCCAGCGGATCGCGCAGCGGCAGGGGCCCGCCCCGGGCGGTCCGGCGTCCGGGCGGACAGACCTTCTCGGTCAGCCCCCAGAGCTCGTCCACGGCCCGGCCGTCGCGGCGGGGCCAGTGGCTGAGGGCCTGGACGGTGCCCGCGGCCCAGTTGCCCCGGGGGTGGATGCCGTCCGGGCTGCCGTCCCGGGTCTGACAGGCGGTGGTGAGCGTGGGGCGGGTGTCCCCCAGCCAGGTGCGGGCGAAGATGTTCGGCAGGGTCTCGCAGCCCTTGTGGAACGCGAAGTTGAGCACGCCCCGGGTGTCCGTCCAGGTCATACCGCCCTGGAGTCCGGTGTAGCGGTCGGCGGTGTAGGCGTCGTCGGGCACCGCCCGGCCGCCGGTCAGGGGCAGCAGCCCGGGGGCGGACGGCGCGTTCATGGGGTTGAGGCGGTAGCGGACCACCCGGGCGCCGCGGACGGAGCCGTACCACTCGCCGACGACGAGCCGGTACGCCCCGGCCCCTCCCGTTCCTCCGGAGCCGCCCGTTCCACCCGTTCCGCCCGTTCCTCCGGCGGCGGTGGCCGTCCGCGACCCGCTCTTGTCCAGGGAGAGCCAGGAGAAGCAGAGGGCGCGCGGAGCGGGCCGCCCTCCGGCGCCCCGGGTCCCGCAGCCGCCCGCCGGGACGGCCGCGTCCTGCCGATAGGTATGGGTCTGCGGGACGACATACGGATAGCCGCAGGCGCTGGAGCGGCCGTCGGCGCCGACGCCGTACGTGGTGACACCGGAGCCGTAGGTGTCGACCTTCGCCATCCGTCCGAGGTCGAAGACGCGCAGCCCCCGGACGGTGTCGGTGACGTAGAGATGGTTCCCGTACCAGACGACCCCGCCGCCGTGGCCGGTGACATAGCGGAAACCGGGCCCGCCCGCCCCCGTGGACGAGGGCCCCGCCGCCGTCGGCTCGACGAGGAGCACATGGCGGTAGCGGCGGGTGGCGTGGTCGATGAGGGTCAGCCGCAGCAGATTGTGACTCCGGCACCCGGCGGCGGGGCGGCCGGGGTTCTCGTGGTGCCAGGCGATCGCGAGGGCGGAGCGCCGCTGGATCGCGCCGTCGCCGCCGTCGGCGGTGCCCGTGCTGCTCAGCCCCTGCGGCAGCCACTCCATCGTGGTGTCGTCCCGGTGGGACGAGTCCCAGCACCAGGCGGCCCGGCGGCTGACCGGCGGCAGGGCGAGCGCCTCCGCGCCCGCGCAGGCCCGCATCCGGCGGAGCCCCAGCCAGCCGTCGGGGCGGCCCCGCGAGTCGGTCGTCAGCTCGGTGTCGAGCACGTCGGCCAGGCTCACCCGCCGGGTCAGCCGGGTCCGCGCCAGTTCGTCGGCGAGGGGCCGGTGATCGGTCGCGGTCAGTCCGAAGGCGCCGTCCGTCAGGGGCAGCCGCCGTACGGCGGGCCCGGGGCGCTCCGCGCCTGCGGCCTCCGGGCCGCTCAGCAGGGTGACCGCCGGGAGCAGCGAGAGCGCCAGGGCCCTCAGTCCGCGCAGTGTCCGCACTCCGACTCCTTCACCTGGGCAGCCCCCCATGGATCGGATAAGACGACCACCAGTGGATCATGAAAATGCGACATTCCGGTGGATCTCGCCGCTGAAGGGAGTCAGGCGTGTCCCGCGTACCCACCCGGAGCCCCACGGGTCCGCGGGCGCCCCGGGTACGGACACGACAAGGGGCCGGGCCCCTCCCGAAGGAGAGCGCCCGGCCCCTGTGCCGTGCCTGTGCCGTGTCTGTGCCGTGCGGGTCCGGCTGCCGCCGCGTCCCGGACGGGCCGTCACCGTCCCGCGCGGACGCCTCGTCCGGGCCGCCGCCGCGTCCCGGACACCCCGGACGCCTCGGACCGCCCGGCCCGATGGCGCGTTACGCGCCCAGCAGCGTCCGCACCCGGTCCGCGCCGACCGCGAGCAGCAGCGTCGGCAGCCGCGGCCCGGTCTCCCGGGTCACCAGCAGCCGGTACAGCAGCGCGAAGAACGTCCGCTGCGCCACCTTCAGCTCGGGCGTCGGCCTGGCGTCGGGCTCCAGCCCCGCCATGACCTTCGGCACGCCGTAGACCAGCGTGGTCAGCCCGTCGAGCGACCAGTGCGAGTCCAGCCCCTCCAGGAGCAGCCGCAGCGACTCGCGGCCCTCGTCGTCCAGCGTGTCCAGCAGCTCACGGTCCGGCTCGGCGCGCACGATCGTCCGGGCGTCCGCCGGGACCTGGCTGGTGATCCAGTACTCGGCGCGGTCCAGCCGGGGCCGGACCTCGTCCAGCGTGGCCAGCGGGTTCGCCGGGTCCAGCTCGCTGAGGATGCGGATCGTCTGCTCGTCGTGCCCGGCGGTGATGTCGGCGACGGACGCGAGCGTGCGGTACGGCAGCGGACGCGGCGTCACCGGCAGCTCACCCGCGGCCGTG
This sequence comes from Streptomyces clavuligerus, assembly GCF_005519465.1. Classification (NCBI taxonomy): domain Bacteria; kingdom Bacillati; phylum Actinomycetota; class Actinomycetes; order Kitasatosporales; family Streptomycetaceae; genus Streptomyces; species Streptomyces clavuligerus. The sequence goes on from NZ_CP027858.1 coordinate 2,648,983, forward strand.
CGCACCGCCCGGGAGTGGGCGGCGGCGTCGGCGGGCAGCACGGAGCCGTCGGCCACCTTGGCGCTGAGCTTGTCCCACTCGTCGTACAGCCGCTGGATCTCCTGGTCGAAGGCGATCTTGAACGACTGGTTGGGCCTGCGGCGCGCGTACAGCCAGCGCAGCAGCGGCGCCTCCATGATCTTCAGCGCGTCGCCCGGGGTGGGGACGCCGCCCTTGGACGAGGACATCTTGGCCATGCCGCTGATGCCGACGAAGGCGTACATGGGGCCGATCGGCCGCTCGCCGCCGAAGATCCCCACGATCTCCCCGCCGACCTGGAAGGACGAGCCGGGGGAGCTGTGGTCGACCCCGCTGGGCTCGAAGATCACGCCCTCGTACGCCCAGCGCATCGGCCAGTCGACCTTCCAGACCAGCTTGCCCCGGTTGAACTCGGTGAGCCGGACGGTCTCCGCGAAGCCGCAGGCCGAGCACGTGTACGTCAGCTCGGTGGTCTCGTCGTCGTACGCCGTGACGGTGGTGAGGTCCTTGCCGCAGCCACCGCAGTACGGCTTGTACGGGAAGTAGCCGGACGAACCCGCGCCGTCGTCCTCGCCCGCCGCGCCGGAGCCCTCGGCGGCCTCCACCTCGGCCTCGTCGAGCGGCTTCTGCGACGTCTTCGCCGGGGCCTTCCTGGTGCGGTACTGGGCGAGCACCGCGTCGATGTCGGCCCGGTGGCGCATCGCGTGCAGGACCTGCTCACGGTAGACGCCCGAGGTGTACTGCTCGGTCTGGCTGATCCCGTCGTACTCCACGCCCAACTCGGCCAGCGAGGCGACCATCGCGGCCCTGAAGTGCTCGGCCCAGTTCGCGTGCGGGGAGCCCTGGGGGGCGGGCACGGAGGTCAGCGGGCGGCCGATGTACTCGGCCCAGCTCTCGTCGACGCCCTCGACCCCGGCGGGCACCTTGCGGTACCGGTCGTAGTCGTCCCAGGAGATCAGGTGCCGGACCTCGTACCCGCGCCGGCGCACCTCGTCCGCGACCAGGTGCGGGGTCATGACCTCACGGAGATTCCCCAGGTGGATGGGGCCGGAAGGGGAGAGACCCGAGGCGACGACCACCGGTTTCCCAGGCGCACGCCGTTCCGATTCCGCAATGACCTCGTCCGCGAAACGGGAGACCCAGTCGGTCTCGGTGCTGCTCTGAGCCACGGTCGGCACGTCCTTCTTCCTCATCGCTGGGGTTGTCGCATCGATGCCCCATTCTCCCAGACCGTCCGCACCGCTCGTCGAGGTGTTTCCGGGGGCCGGGTGCCGGGGTGATTCCGGGGCCGGGCCCAGGGGTGAATCGGGGGCCGGGGCCCGGGGGTGAATTCAGGGGTGAATCCAGGGATACATCCGAGGCCGGGCCCAGGCGGAAATCCGGGCGGGAGAGAGGGCTCCCGCATGGGACACTTGACATCCATAAATTGGTACGACCACCCCAGGAACGGAACCCATGGCCTCGGTCCCTTCACTCGCCTCGGATGTGCACCAGCGCCTCGCGGACGCCCTCACGGCAGCCCTGCCGGAAGCAGGCCCCGCCGACCCGCTGCTGCGACGGAGCGACCGGGCGGACTTCCAGGCCAACGGCATCCTGGCGCTGGCCAAGAAGCTCAAGGGCAACCCGCGTGAGCTGGCGGCGCAGGTCGTGGACGCGATCGGGGAGAACGACGTCCTGAAGGAGATCGAGGTCTCCGGGCCCGGCTTCCTGAACATCACGCTCACGGACGGCGCGATCGTCCGGACGCTGGCGGCGCGCGCCGCCGACGACCGCCTCGGCGTCCCGCTCAGGGACCACCCCGGCACCACCGTGATCGACTACGCCCAGCCGAACGTGGCCAAGGAGATGCACGTCGGTCATCTGCGCTCGGCGGTGATCGGCGCGGCGATGACGGAGATCCTGGAGTTCACCGGTGAGACGGTGGTCCGCAGGCACCACATCGGCGACTGGGGCACCCAGTTCGGCATGCTCATCCAGTATCTGATCGAGCACCCGCACGAGCTGGACCACCAGGAGGGCGCGGAGGTCTCCGGCGAGGAGGCGATGTCCTCGCTGAACCGCCTCTACAAGGCGTCCCGGGCGCTCTTCGACTCCGACGAGGAGTTCAAGGCGCGGGCCCGGGACCGGGTGGTCGCCCTCCAGGCGGGCGACCCGGAGACCCGTGCCCTGTGGCAGCGGTTCGTGGACGAGTCGAAGATCTACTTCTACTCCGTCTTCGACAAGCTGGACATGGAGATCCGCGACCCCGACATCGTCGGCGAGTCCGGCTACAACGACATGCTGGACGAGACCTGCCGCCTGCTGGAGGAGTCGGGCGTCGCTGTCCGCTCCGAGGGCGCGCTCTGTGTCTTCTTCGACGACGTCAAGGGCCCGGACGGCAACCCGGTGCCGCTGATCGTCCGCAAGTCGAACGGCGGCTACGGCTACGCGGCCACCGACCTCTCCGCGATCCGCGACCGGGTGCAGCGGCTCGGCGCGGACACGCTGATCTATGTCGTGGACGCCCGGCAGTCGCTGCACTTCAAGATGGTCTTCGAGACCGCCCGCCGGGCCGGCTGGCTGGGCGAGGGGGTCAAGGCCGTCCAGCTCGCGTTCGGCACCGTCCTCGGCTCGGACGGCAAGCCGTTCAAGACCCGTGAGGGCGAGACGGTGCGGCTGGTGGACCTGCTGGACGAGGCGATCGACCGCGCGTCGGCCGTGGTCCGGGAGAAGGCCCGCGACCTCACCGACGAGGAGATCGCCGAGCGCGGCACCCAGGTCGGCATCGGCGCGGTGAAGTACGCGGACCTGTCCACGTCCGCCGCCCGGGACTACAAGTTCGACCTGGACCAGATGGTGTCGCTGAACGGGGACACCTCGGTGTACCTCCAGTACGCGTACGCCCGCATCCAGTCGATCAAGCGCAAGGCGGGCGAGGTCCGGCCGAAGGCGCACCCCGAGCTGGCGCTGGCCCCGGCCGAGCGGGCGCTGGGGCTGCACCTGGACCAGTTCGCGGAGACGATCGCCGAGGTGGCCGCCGCGTACGAGCCGCACAAGCTGGCCGCGTATCTGTACCAGCTCGCCTCGCATCTGACGCGGTTCTACGACCAGTGCCAGGTGCTGAGCGCGGAGAATCCGCCCGAGGTGGTGGAGAACCGGCTCTTCCTGATCGATCTGACGGCGCGGACGCTGCACCAGGGAATGGGGCTGCTGGGCATCCGCACGCCCGAGCGCCTCTGAGCCATTCGGCACCCGCGCGGCGTGCGTGCGGGTACCGCAGGGGCCCGTGACCGTGGCGGTCGCGGGCCCTTCGCCGTAGACGTTCCCGCGTGTCCCGCGCCGTGGCAGGTGCGCGCGTGTCCCGCGCCGTGGCAGGTGCGCGCGTGTCCTGCGCCGCGGCAGGTGCGCACGGGCCCGCGTCATGGCAGGTGCGCACGGGCCTTCCCGGTGGGGCTCGGCCTCAGCCGAGGCCGTGGGAGGTGCGCCCCGAATCCTCGTCGATCTCGGCGTGGGCCTTCTGGAGCATCTGCGAGGCGATGTCCATCAGCGCCCGGGCGCCCGCGATCTCCTCGCCGACCCGGAGCTGCTCCGCGTCGGAGGGGTGCCGCTGGGCGGAGCCGTGACCGCGCACCTCGGTTCCGTCCGGGAGCCGCACCAGGGCGGCGGCCCGGGTCCGATGGTGCCCTTCTTCACGGAATTCCATGTCGATGTGCCATCCGACGAGCGTCTGCATGACGGATCACCTCCAGCGGTCGGGCTGCGCGTCCGGTGGTACGTCTCCAGGGTGCGCCCGGGGCCGTCTGATCACCACTTTCCCCGCTCACCTGCCCGCTGTCCCCGCCGGTGTGTCCGCTGTCCCACTGACCTGGCCGCTGTCCCCGCCGACGTGTCCGCTGTCCCCACTGACCTGTCCGCTGTCCCCGCCGACGTGTCCGCCGGGCACCGTGGCAGGCCGAGCGCCGCGCCCCATGATCGGTACGGGCCGGGCGGGCGGGCCGCCCGTGCGGGGCGCGGGGGCGCCGGACCGGCGGCGGCGCCGGGGCCGACCCCGCGACCGGGCTCGGGCGACCCCGCCCGCCCGCGGGACGCCGAGCCACCGCACTGACGCCCCGTCACCCCATTGCTTCAACTCTTCACCACAGCGCGGGAGTCGACACGTCACACAGGCACATTCGTATTGGTCTATACCTTGACTGGGGCGCAGTCAGCGCGGTTCAGTGGTGCTCCCCCCACCACCACAGCCCTGTCCGGAATCCCCTCCCGGCCCCCAACCGGGACCCGGGCAAGGCCGTTGACGCACGAAGGAGCCGAATCGTGCTGAAAAAGCGCCTGACTTCCGCCCTGACCGGGATCCTCGCTGCGGCGGGGCTCGCGGTCGCGGGCCTCATCCCCGCGGCGACACCGGCCGCGGCCGACGAGTGCACCAACGCCCCGGCCTGGCGGGCCGGGACCGCCTATGTACCTGGCAACGTTGTCAGGTACACGGATGGCCGGTACTACATCGCCGAGCACGCCAACCCCGGCTACGACCCGGTGATCAGCCACTGGTTCTGGAACCCGCACACCTGTAGCGGCGGCGGCACCCCGAACCCCAACCCCAACCCCAACCCGTCCGGCTTCGTGGTGACCGAGGCCCAGTTCAACCAGATGTTCCCGGGGCGGAACTCGTTCTACACCTACAAGGGTCTGACGGACGCGCTGAGCGCGTTCCCGGCGTTCACGAAGACCGGCAGCGACACCGTACGGAAGCAGGAGGCGGCGGCGTTCCTCGCCAACGTCAGCCATGAGACCGGCGGCCTCGTCCACATCGTGGAACAGAACACCGCCAACTACTCGCACTACTGCGACCGCACCCGGCCGTACGGCTGCCCGGCCGGGCAGTCCGCGTACTACGGCCGCGGGCCCATCCAGCTGAGCTGGAACTTCAACTACAAGGCGGCGGGCGACCACCTCGGCATCGATCTGCTGGGCAACCCCTCCCGGGTGCAGACCGATCCGGCCGTGGCCTGGAAGACCGGCCTCTGGTACTGGAACACCCAGAACGGGCCGGGGACCATGACCGGCCACGCCGCGATGGTGAACGGGGCAGGCTTCGGCCAGTCGATCCGTTCCATCAACGGCTCCCTGGAGTGCAACGGCGGCAACCCGGCACAGGTCCAGAGCCGGGTCACCAACTACACCCGGTTCGCCCAGCTCCTGGGCGTCCCGACCGGCGCCAACCTGTACTGCTGACGCCCACCGCACCACCCGTACGGCACGGCGGGCCGGGGATCTCCCCCGGCCCGCCGTGCCATCGCACGAGGCCAACGCCCCTTCCTTTTCTGAAGGTTAAGAGCGAAAAGGCATTGGTCTATACCTTGACTGGAACCCATCGGGAGCGCTTGGCTGTGCGTACACCCCCGCCACGGCGCACCCGTTCGGCACCGGCTTCCCCCGGGCCGCTCCGGCGTGCCCGTTGACGTGCTCGTGCGAAAGGGAAAGTCGTGCTCAGAGAACGTATGAAGGCGCTCATGGTCGGCGTCGCCGCCGTCGGTACGCTGGCCGCCACGGTGCTGCTGCCGGCCGCGACGGCCACCGCCGCGACACCGTCCGACGAGTGCGCCAAGGCGCCCAACTGGTCCGCCGGCGCCAACTACAAGGCCCGGGACATCGTCAAGTACACCGATGGCTCGGTCTACATCGCCGAGCGCGACAACCCGGGCTACAACCCGGTGGCCAGCAGCTACTACTGGGACAAGTACCTCTGCGGCAGCGGCACCGGGAACCCGGACCACAACAGCTTCGTGGTGACCGAGGCCCAGTTCAACGAGATGTTCCCGCGCCGGAACCCGTTCTACACGTACAAGGGTCTGACGGACGCCATGAAGGCGTTCCCGAAGTTCGCCCACACCGGCACGGACACCATGCGCAAGCAGGAGGCGGCGGCGTTCCTCGCCAACGTCAGCCATGAGACCGGCGGCCTCTACTACATCAAGGAGATCAACGAGGCCAACTACCCGCTGTACTGCGACCGCGACCAGCCCTACGGCTGCCCGGCGGGCCAGTCCGCGTACTACGGCCGCGGGCCCATCCAGCTGAGCTGGAACTTCAACTACAAGACCGTGGGCGACTACCTCGGTGTCGACCTGCTGAACAACCCCTGGCTGGTCGAGCGCGACCCGGCGATCGCGATGATGACGGGCCTGTGGTACTGGAACACGCAGGACGGCCCCGGCCCGATCACCGGCCATGACGCGATGGTGAGCGGCGCGGGCTTCGGCCAGTCGGTCCGTTCCATCAACGGTGCGCTGGAGTGCGACGGCAAGGGTCCGCAGTACGTGCAGAGCCGGGTGACGCGGTACGAGCGCTTCACCAAGATCCTCGGGGTGCCGACGGGGCCGAACCTGTACTGCTGAGGTGTCACTGAGGCACTGAGGCTGCCGGACGGAGCGAACGGAGGGGGCCGGGGCATGCGCCCCGGCCCCCTCCGCTGCCGCTTCCCCGGTCTCCCCTCGCAGGTGTCTCCCCTCGCAGGTCAGAGCCGGTGGGCGACTTCGGTGGCCCAGTAGGTGAGGATCATGTCGGCACCGGCCCGCTTGATGCCGGTGAGGGTCTCCAGGATCGCCTTCTCCCGGTCGACCCAGCCCTTCTCGGCGGCGGCCTCGACCATGGAGTACTCGCCGCTGATCTGGTACGCGGCGACCGGTACGGACACCGATTCGGCGATCTTGGCGAGGACGTCGAGGTAGGGCCCGGCGGGCTTGACCATGACGATGTCGGCGCCCTCGTCCAGGTCGAGCGCCAGCTCGCGCAGCGACTCCCGCACATTGGCCGAGTCCTGCTGATAGGTCTTGCGGTCGCCGGTCAGCGAGGAGCCGACGGCCTCCCGGAACGGCCCGTAGAAGGCCGAGGAGTACTTCGCGGTGTACGCGAGGATCGACACATCCTCCTTGCCGATCGTGTCGAGCGCGTCCCGGATGACACCGACCTGGCCGTCCATCATCCCGCTGGGGCCGACCATATGGACGCCCGCGTCGGCCTGGACCTGGGCCATCTCGGCGTACCGCTCCAGGGTGGCGTCGTTGTCCACCCGGCCATCGGCGTCGAGGACCCCGCAGTGCCCGTGGTCCGTGTACTCGTCCAGACAGAGATCGGACATGATCACCAGATCGTCGCCGACCTCGGAGCGCACATCGCGGATGGCGACCTGGAGAATGCCGTCCGGATCGGTGCCCGCCGTGCCCAGCGCGTCCTTCTTGGAGTCCTCCGGCACCCCGAAGAGCATGATCCCGGCGACCCCGGCCGCGCGGGCCTCGACGGCCGCCTTCCGCAGCGTGTCCCGGGTGTGCTGCACCACACCGGGCATGGCGGAGATCGGCACCGGCTCGCTGACACCCTCCCGGACAAAGGCGGGAAGGATCAGATCGGCGGGGTGCAGCCGGGTCTCGGCGACCATACGCCGCACGGCGGGGGTGGTCCGCAGCCGACGCGGCCGGGCCCCGGGGAAAGATCCATAGGCACTCATACCTCTACGCTACGCCGCGCGCGACCCCGTCCTCGCCGGGGGTCGTCCGCCCTGGGAGCGCCCGCGTCCGGTTCCGGGCGCACGACGGAGACGAAGGACGACGCCGATCCCGGCGACGCTCTCCACCGGCCCGAAACCGACCCGGGCGGCACCCCACCCCCCGCCCCGCCCCACCCGCCTCCCGGTCCGCCGTGATCTTCTCGGCAACCAGGCGCCTCATCGGCGAACACATCCGCTACGCTGTCAGAGGCCAGTAGGACCCTGCACGGCACCGCCCCGACCTTGACCGTCACCGGCTGCCAACCAGCCCCACTGCCCACGGACCCACCCGGCCGACCGGCCATGGGTACCGGCTCTTGCCTTCGTAGCTCAGGGGATAGAGCACCGCTCTCCTAAAGCGGGTGTCGCAGGTTCGAATCCTGCCGGGGGCACACTGAAGCATCAGATCGGAGGCCCTGTCACCCGCGAGGGTGGCAGGGCCTCCGGTGTCCGCTGTCGGTTCGGGTGTCCGTGTCCGTCCCGGCACACGGCTCCCGCCCGGCGCGCCGGCCCCGTTCCGCCCGCTCGGCGCGTTCGGCCCGTTCGGCCTGCTCGGCCCGTTCCCGTTCCGCGCGTTCGCCGATCACCACAGGCCCATGGTCCAGCACAGGCGGGGACCGCAGCTCCGCCCCCGCACCCACCAGCGCGGCAGCCGTGAGCACCACGGCCCCCGCGACCAGCTCCGTCCGCCCGAACCACCACACCACGGACCGCCGCCTTCCCGCTCACGGATGACCGACCACAGCTCCCGCGGCCGCCGGACGGAACAGCACACCGGGCCCACTCCCGCCGGAACGGGCCACCCCGGCACCCGGAGGAACAGCACCGGCCGTTCCCCACCCGCCCGCCGCCGGCTCCAGCATGCCGACAGCGGCACCGCCACCACATCCACCGCGGGGCCGGTCCCCCGCACCGGGAAGTCAGCACCGAGACCGACCCCCGACACGACCCCAGGGGCTTGCACCACCACCGCCCCCGGCGCCGCACAGGACCCCGGTACGGGACCGTGCCCGCACAGGACGGGACAAACCCGGACGAGACGCCCCACAGCAGACCATGACGGGATGAAACGGGACGGGGCGGGGCAGGGCGGGGCGGGGCGGGGCGGGACGCGGCTAGTCGGTCACCAGGGGCAGCAACTCCGGCAACTGCCCGTCCGACGCCTCCGCCGCCCGCGTCCGCTCCCCGGACACCTCCCCGTACAACGTCGTCCGCGACCTCGCAGGCCGCCCGGCCAACTCGGCGATCGCCACCAAATCCCTGACCGAACGGTACGAGCCATAACGAGAACCCGCCATCCGCGAAATAGTCTCCTCCATCAACGTCCCACCCAGATCATTGGCACCCGACCGCTGAAGCGATGGACGCCTTCATACAGCCGCACAGGACCCTGGCCCCGAACAACAGCTGAGCAGCATTCTGCGCCAGGTGCCCCTCCGTCGGCCTCACAGGCGGCACCCTGATGAATCAGTCCAAACGCCAGGCAACGGGGATTATTCGATTCCACTGCACTGGCACCTCAATGACATTGCAATCCCCATCATTGACACCCTTGCTGTAGCCCATTCAACTGCCGTTGAGCCCATCACCTGTCGGACCGCCCTTGAACGAAGGGCGATAAAAGACTGATACAACTCGGTGTCGACAGACCACAATCGATGCAACCGAGAAAGAAAACTTACACTTTCGGACAAATCTTGCCATATTTCAATCACTCAGCTACAGAATCAGATCGGGCCTGCAATGCTGCGCAACGAGAAATAGCGGGCTCAATTCCGTCGCACCCTTGTACAAAACCGGGAGAACTCATCCATGCGTACCAAGACAGTGCTGGTCACACCTGACATGTGCGTCAAGTGGATGAAAAACCGGGTCTGCAACTGCGTGCCGTTGCGCAGTTACAACGTCGAGAAATTTCGAGAAATCCTGCGGACGGGACAATTCCGAACGACCCATCAAGGTTTCGCGCTGGACTCACACGGTTGCCTTATCGATGGACAGCATCGAGCACAGGCCATCATCGACACAGGAATCTCCGTGACCGCACAGGTCACATACGACCTGGACCCTGACACCTTCGCCGCCATCGACGGAGGTCGTGTGCGGACCGCAGGCGATCACGTGGCCCAGGCGTCCGGCATGACGCAGAACAATGCCAACTATTACAGCGCATCGCTGAAGATCCTTCGCAATCGGGCTCAGGGCCTTCACTGGACCCGTTGGACTACGGGAAAAATCACTGCCGATGAGATCCCTGAGCTCATGTCATCATGGCCCATCCCAGAATCCCGAATCAACTACATGCTGACAAAGGGACGACAGTGCCACGCCAGCGGCACGGGACTGCTCATCAGTCACCACATCATCCTGGAAAAGTGGCCCGAGAGTGTGGTCAATCTCTTCTTCGAAGGGATCGGTGACGCAAGTCGCGATTATGTCGGAAAAGATCCCCGGGCCGTCTACACAAACACCATGCTCAATGTGAACAAAGGCGTCATCAGCAGGGACAGCGTCCAACAGGCGGCACAAGCCATCAAGGCATTCAACGCACTCGTCTCAGGTGAGACCATCGGCACTCTGAAGAAGATGAAGATGGGCGGCGTCAAGGCCAGGCGCGACCGTGAGACCGGCGAGAAGATCGAACAGCCTTACCTTGCAGATCGCTTCCCCAGCGTCATCGGCGTACAGACCATCAGCCAGAATTGGCTGAACACCGATGACCAGTAGGGCTCTGTCAGGTCTTGCCGTCGAGGCTGGTCGGGACCATGTTGGGCGGTGTGGATGCCTGTGAAGTGAGTTTTTCGAGCGGAGTTGGCGTTGGATGTCGGCCGGGGTCAGCCGGAGCCGAGCCGGTCCGCCCCGGAGCCGGGCTCCGCGCGCGCTGAGCCCCCGCACCCGCAGGGTCGGGCTCACTCCTCGTTCGGGAGCCAGCCACGCTGTACCGCTCGGACGCCCGCCTCGAAGCGGCTGCGGGCCTCAAGGCGTTCCATCAGGTCGTTGGCCATGCGGCGGGCGGTGCGGGGGGAGACGCCGAGGCGTTTGGCGACGGAGTCGTCGGTGTGGCCGTCGGCGAGGAGGTGGAGGGCAACGGACTGCTGGGGGGTGAGGCCGTGGGGGTCGCGGGTGGTGGATTCGGCCAGGGGGTGGGCGGCGGCCCAGGTGGCCTCGAAGAGGGCGCAGAGGGCGGTCAGCATGCCCTGGCCGGTGAGGACCACCGCGCCCGCCGCCGTGTTGTCGCTGCTGACCGGGATCACGGCCGTGCCGCGGTCCACGATGAGCATCCGGGTCGGCAGCGCGGCCACGGTGCGGACCTGGCCACCCAGTTCGGCCAGCCAGTTGGCGTGTTCGATGGAGGGGCGGCTGTTGCGGACACTGTCCAGGTAGATCGTCCGCATGCGTACCCCGCGCGCGAGCAGTTCCTCGTTGAGCGGGCGGGACGACGTGATCGCCGATTCGGTCAGCGCGGAGTCGGGTGAGAAGGCCATCAGCTCCTCCTTCAGCTCCCGGGTCAGCACGACGAGCCGGTCGCGTACGGCGTCGAGGCCGATGAGCTGTTCCACGCCCGGGTGCGGGGTCGCGGGGCGCAGCTCCGCGTACTCGGAGATCAGCTGGGCCGCCGCCGCGCGGGACGCTTCGAGGCGCTGCTGTTCGGCGGCCAGCTCGGCCTGGCGGCGGGCCATCAGGATCTCCATGCCGATGTCCGGGGAGACCACCCGCAGCCGGCCCTCGTCCTCGGCCGAGGCCCGGACGAGGGCCAGCTCGCTGAGTTCGTCGAGGGCCTCGCGCACCTCCGCCTCGGAGTCGCCGGTCGTGGCCGCGATCGCGGCCACCCCGGCCCGTGGATGCAGCAGCATCGCCCGGTAGACGGATTCGGCCGCAGCACTCAGCCCAAGGCCCGTGAGCATGAGGTCCCCCCTCGGTGTCAAACACGATCACACGTTGTCGATCATCGCAGAAAGTGGCTCATATCTGTGCAGAAAATGCACCGGCGCACGCCGTGATAACGGGCGGCGGACGGGCCGTTTCCGGCCCTGGCCCGAATCGGCCAGCGCTCAGGGCGAGTTCACCCCTGACGAGGGCCCGACCCTGGGGGGATGTACCTCGTCCACGCGCGCTTTGAGACTCCGCCGGACACGGAGATCCCATTTGATCTGCGGCAATTGAGCCGTTCTCTGCTCACCGACGAAGACCGGATCGAGCATCTGTCCGTGCACCGGCGTCCGCCCCGGCACTTCGTCCTCGGCTTCTATCTGGTGGCCGGATCGCTCGCGGAGGCGGAGAGCCGGGCCGAACGGGTGAGCCGACGGCTGCTCGACAGCGGGAGGCTGCCCTCCGCACGACTGCTGAAGGCCGAGGCTCCGCTGCTCCGGCCCGAGCTGTTCGGCTCCGGCACCTCCTGACCGGGGCCGCGGACGGCCGGAAACGGCCCCGGAACGGCCTCGCTGGCCGCAACCGTCCACGTCCTATTCGGTCCAGCCGAATCCTCTTCTCACCCCGTTGAGCTGCGGCTTAGCTAGTGATCACCGGAACGGGGGCGCCAACCGCGGGGCGCTCACAGCACCGGGAATCCGCACTCTCCGCCGTCGCACGGACCTCCTGACGGCCACCCCCCGAAAGGACCTCAGCAGTCATGAGCGCCACCCGTATCGCCCAGGCCACCGCGGTCGCCGCCTTCGTCCTCGCCCTCGGTACCCCGGCCGTCGCCTCCGCCGCCGGACACTCCGCCCCGGTCCGCGCCACCTCGGTGACGGCCCTTCAGCCCTCGTTCACGACGAACGACATGAGCTGGCAGATCGCTCCGTACGACATGAGCTGGCAGTAACCGGCCCCGGGCGGCCCTGAGCGCCGCGCGCCGAGCGCCCGCGCACCCCGGCCCGCCCCCGCGTCACCGCCGCCGCATCGCCGATCACCGATCACCGATCACCACACCCGTACGCCGTACGCCGTATGCCCGAGGGGAACCCCGTGCCCGCCATCCGTCCCGCCCTCCGTGCCGCCACCGGCGCGCTGCTCTCCGGTGCCGTCGGCGCCGGACTCCTCACCGCCGCCACCGTCGCCACCGCCCCGGCCGCCCAGGCCGCGACCTCCTGCTCCGGCACCGCCTCCGTGTACGGAATCCTCGACGACGGCCGGCTCACCTTCAGCGCCATCAACCCCGCTCGGGGCGACCTCACCAAGGTCCGGATCGGTCCCGACCTCGGTTTCACGCCCAAGGCGATGGCCACCCTGAACTTCAACACCGTCCTGGTGACCTCCACCGCGGGCGCCCTCTACCGGGTCGATGTCCTGACCAACAACAACGCCCTGGAACTCTCCGGCGTCGAGAAGATCGCCGACAGCGGCTGGACCCACGACAAGCTGACCTACGACGGCCATGGCCACCTCTACGGCACCACGTCCGACGGGACGCTGCTCCAGTACCTCGTCTCCCAGGACAAGCCGCAGGGCTCCCAGCACATCGGCCAGCGCAAGGAGATCGGCAGCGGCTTCGTCCTCAAGACCCTCACCGCCGCCGGTGACGACCGGCTGCTCGCGACGACCTCCACGGGCGCGCTCTACTCGTACAAGATCAACAGCGCTGGCGCCTGGGACCGCGACGATCTGAAGACGAGCGGCTGGTCCGCCTTCGACCAGCTGGTCTCGCCCGGCGGCGGGCTCTACTACGGCCGGATGGGCACCACGGGCGCCATGTACTGGTACAAGGACGCCAACCCGAACGACGGCAGCGGCAGCGACATCACGTACCACAACGACGACCCGGTGAACACGGACGGCTGGACGCAGAAGCTGCTCTCGGCGCAGCCGAACACGTTCAAGTGCACCACCACCGCGCCGGAGACCGTCGACCGCGACAACATCGCGCAGGTCAAGGCCGCGGGCCGGAATCTGATGGCCCAGCGGAACAGCGCCTGGAACACCGCCGCGCAGTGGAGCTGCCTGGAGCGGCTCTGGGACAAGGAGAGCGGCTGGCGCTGGAACGCGGACAACCCCTCCTCCGCCGCGTACGGCATCCCGCAGGCCAACCCCGGTTCGAAGATGGGCCTCATGGGCGCGGACTGGGCGACCAACCCGCTGACCCAGATCAAGTGGGGTCTGTACTACATCGAGAACCGCTACGACAGCCCCTGCGGCGCCTGGAACTTCTTCCAGAACAACAACTGGTACTGAGCCCCGGGACCGCCCTCGGCCCCGAGTGCACACCGCGCCCCGCGCCCCCGGCTCATCCCGTACCGCTCCGCACACCCTCATCGACTTCGGCCCGCCACACCCCGGTCAGGGCTGCCCAGAACCTGGAGACGCCAGATGTTCCCGACGTCCAAGAAGCTCCGCACCACCGTCGCCGGACTCGCCCTGACGGCCGCCTCGATGGGCCTCGTCACCGCCACCGGCGCGCAGCCCGCCGTCGCCGCCGAGGTCTGCACCGGCACCGCCTCCGTGTACGGGATCCTCGGCGACGGGCGGCTGACCTACTCCGCCATCAACACCAAGGGCGACCGGCTCAAGACGCTGATCGGCCCGGACCTGGGCTTCACGCCCAAGGCGATGGCCACGCTGAACTTCAACACGATCCTGGTGACCTCCACCGCGGGCGCCCTCTACCGCGTGGATGTTCTGACCAACAACAACGCCCTGGAACTCTCCGGCGTCGAGAAGATCGCCGACAGCGGCTGGACCCACGACAAGCTCGCCTACGACGGCTACGGCCACCTCTACGGCACCACCGCCGCCGGAAACCTGCTCCAGTACCTCGTCTCCCAGGACAAGCCGCAGGGCTCCCAGCACATCGGCCAGCGCAAGGAGATCGGGACCGGCTTCGTCCTCAAGACCCTCACCGCGACCGGCAAGGACCGGCTGCTGGCCACCGCCGCCGACGGCCGTCTCCTCTCGTACAAGATCATCGGCTCCGCCTGGAAGCGGGACGACCTGAAGAACGACGGCTGGTCCGCCTTCGACGAGCTGACCTCCTCCGGCGGCGGCTTCTACTTCGGCCGGATTCCGACCACGGGCGCCATGTACTGGTACAAGGACGGCAATATCTCCGACGGCAGCGGCAGCGACATCGTCTACCACACCAACGACCCGGTCGACACGTCCGGCTGGACCCAGAAGCTGCTCTCCGCCGCGCCCGACACCACCTCCTGCAAGCAGGTCAACACCCTCGGCCAGGACATAGCCGCCGACGCCAACCGCGAGGTCGGCAACAACTTCAACGACTTCGACTTCAACCACGCCCGTGCCTGGTGCGCCGAGTTCGTCGAGTACATCTGGGCGGGCAACAGCGTCGACCACTCCCGTGAGCTGGACGCCCGAGCCATCAGCCTCAAGGAGTACGGCCAGAGGCACGGCACCTACCGGACCAGCGGCCCCAAGGTCGGCGACGCGGTGCTCTACGACGTCGACCGCAACCTGAACGACGGCGAGGCCGACCACGTCAACATCGTCGTCGCGGTCTCGGCGGACGGGACGCAGATCCAGACCGTCGGCGGCAACGAGAGCGGCAAGGTCTCCAAGGCCGGCTGGTTCAACTGGGACACCGCCTCCAGCCCGGTCGGCGCCGGACCCGTCCTCGCGTTCGTCTCCCCCAAGGGCTGATATCAGCCAGAGGGACCCGGCCCCAACCGGGCTCCCTCTCCCCAGGCCCGCGTCGCCCCTCCGGGTGGCGCGGGCCCTTCGCGCGAGCGCTTCGCCCCTGCCCACGCCGGTGCTCGGCGCAGACCCTCCTCGCGGACCCTCCACGCCGGTGGTCCGCGCGGGCCCTCCGCGGGGACGCTCCCCGCGCTGCCGCCGGACCGTCCGCCCCGGCCCGGTCCCGGACACGCGGCCCGGACCGCTGGGCCCGGACCGTTAGGCCGCCGTCCGGCAGTCCGCCCTGATCTGCGCCGCCGCGTGGTGCCCGCCCTCGCGGCCCTCGCCGCGGTCCAGCAGCCGCACCGTCAGATGCCGGTCGCTCACCAGGGCGCCGGGGACGACCACGCGGTCGCCCCGCCGGGAGACCTGGTCGATCTCGAAGGTCTGGATCGGCCCGCCGCCCTCGACCGGGGCGGCCATGACCTGGTAGACGGACGGGGCGCCCGCCACGTCCCGGTCGCGCTCGCCCCGGGGGACGACGACCGTCAGGGAGCACTCGCGGTAGCCGCTGCCGACGTACCACGCCCAGATCGCCGAGCCGCCGCTGTCCTGGTGCGCGCGGCCCGACATGGGCAGCGCGCTGAAGCGCCCGTCGCAGCCGTGGCCCCGGTGCCCGCCCTGCGGACGGGCGTACCAGCCGCGGTCGCCGTCCTGGTAGCGGCCGTGCTCGCGGTAGCGTCCGCCGCCGGTGCAGCCAGGACCCGCCCAGGCCGAGTACGCGCCCCGCAGTGGCTGGACGGACGCGGAGCCACCCTCGGAACCAGAACCAGGACCAGAACCAGAACCGGAGCCGGAACCGGAACCGGAGCCGGAGCCGGGACCGCCGGAGGCACCCGGGCCTGAGCCGCCCGCACCGCCCGCCGCCCCGGTGGACGGCCGTTCGGGGACAGCGTCCGGCAGCCCCGCCGCTCCCGGCGTTCCCGAGGTCTCCGACGCCTCGGCGGGCGGCTCCACCGGAGCCGCGGACGGGGAGAGCGGGCCCCCGCGGCCCCCGGCGCTCCCGCCCTCACGGTCGCCCGAGCCCGCCGTGCCCAGGGCCGAGCCCGCCGCGAGACCGGCGGAAACGGAGGCGGAAGCGGACCCTCCGGCCGAGCGCCCGGCGGGCGGCGAGGGCTCGATCCGCTGCGGAACCCCGCCGAGGCCGCCCAGACCGCCCAGACTCTCGGGGAGCAGCCCCGGGTCCTTCGGCGCGCCCGCCCTGGCCCGCGGGGACTCGCCGCCGCGCAGGGTCATCACCGAGGCGGCCAGCGCGAGCGCCGTCAGGACGACACCGCCGACCAGCAGGATCTTCCCCGTCCGGGAGAGCAGCGCGAACCGTCCGAGCACCGTGTCACGGGCCGCCCAGTCACCGGCTCCCGGGCCCGGAGGGGCTCCGCACACCGGGCATCGCATCCCCGGCAGCGTGCCACCGGGGCCACCGCATCGTTCGCACGCCATCTCACACCTGGACTACGTAGACCGACTGTTCGGTATGGCTCAGAAATCGTGTCCACTATGCATGAGGAGACCGTGGGCCGACAGGTGTTAACGCCGGTAAGCCCTGGGGGAGTTCACCCGCTTCTCCCCGTCCGCACCACAGTCCCCACCGCCTCGGCCTCCTCGGACCGCGCCCGCGCGCCGGAGTGCCCCAGGGCACCTCGCGGCGCCTCGGAGCCGCCTCACGGCGCATCGGGGCGGGGCCCCGGAGGCCGGGGCCCGGACACGTCCGAGCCTGTCATGGCCGGTCCGTGCCCACCAGAGCCCATCAGGGCAGTTCCTGGCGCATCTCCTCCGGGCACGGCGTGCCGCGCTGTATGTCGTACGGGGCCGCGAGCCGGTAGGTCCCGGCGCGGGGGGCGACCAGCTCGGTCCACTCGTCGCCCTCGTCGTCCTCGTCCAGCTTGATCAGACAGCCACCCGGATTGGTGAACGACTTGGGTGACCCCTCGGGCCGCTGCTGGGACTCCTCGGTCTCCTCCGGGCTCTCGACCTTGTCGCCCTTCTCGTCGACGAGGCTCAGCCAGGGCGAGTACGGAATCCTGATCCGCACCCGGCCCTCCTGCGCGACCCGGATGCGGACCTCGCCCGCGGTCGCCTGCTCCACCGTGGCCGGGGGGTCCGCCATCGGGACCGGGTCGCGCACCTTGAAAAGCTGCCAGTTCGCGTCGCCCCAGATCCGTTCCAGATAGGGCAGCCCGCCCTGGACCAGCTCCGCCTCCCGCTCGGCCCCGACATCGGGCGTGCCCTCGGGCAGCACGACATAGCGGACGGCCCAGCGCTCCAGCCAGGCGCGGTAGTCCACGGCGGTGAGCGGGTTCTCCTTGTCGTAGAAGATCGCGTTCCGCTCCATGTCGGCCTGTCGGTTCCAGCCGCGCGCCAGATGGACGTACGGGGCGAGCGCCGACGCCTCCCGGTGGCTGCTGGCGGGGACCACCTCGACCCGGCCCTTCTCCGCGTCGACCTCCTGGAGCTTGTTGACCAGCGGCGCCAGCTCGAAGTTCCAGGACGCGGTGGGGGCCGTCCGCAGGATGTCGTCGACCCCCTTGAAGCCGACCCAGACGTTCATCCCCACCACGGCGAGAACCAGCGCGTACCACTTCCGGGAGCGCGGCACGGTGTACGGAAGGACCGCGAGCAGCGCCACCCCGGCGAAGAGCATCGGCAGCCGGGAGATGTTCGAACCGATCTGGGAATCTATCGCCCAGGCGAGGAAGACCCCGAGGGCGTAGACGCCGGAGGCCACCTTGACCGTGCGCCACTCCTTCGGGACGAGGAGGCAGACCAGCACGCCGTAGACGAAGGGCAGGGACGAGGACGCGATCGACATCGGCTGGGTGCCGGAGAAGGGGAACAGCCAGGCCGAGAGCCCCACGACCGCGACCGGCGGCAGCCCGATGGCGTACGCGCCGGGCCTGCGGCCGTTGAGGAAGAGCGCGGCGGCGACCACCCCGAGGAAGAGTCCGGCGACCGGGCTGGACGCGGTGGCGAGCGCGGCGAGCGGGGCGGCGACGGCGCCCTTCGCCCAGCGGTGGTACCGCCAGCGGTGCGGCCAGCAGAAGACGGCGGCGACGGCGCCGACCGCGAACATCATGCCGAGGCCGAAGGTGACCCGGCCCGACAGCGCGTTGCAGAGGAAGGCGAACACCCCGGCGAGCGCGCAGGCCAGCGGATTGCGCACGGCCCGCAGCCGCACCAGGATCAGCGCCGTCAGGGCCGCCGACACGGTGCCCGCGACCATCATGGTCGGCCGGACACCGATGACCGACATCAGATAGGGCGAGACGACGCTGTACGAGACGGGGTGCATCCCGCCGTACCAGGCGAGGTTGTACGCGGAGTCGGGGTGGCGGCCGACGAACTCGGCCCAGGCGTCCTGGGCGGCCAGATCGCCGCCGCTGTTGGCGAAGAAGAAGAACCAGAGCACATGGGTGAAGGCCGCGACCGCGGTCGCGACCAGGACGGGGCGGCGCGACAGCCGGTCCCGGGCGTCGGCGAGGACTCCGGCGGCGCCCGGCCCTCTGCGGTCGGGGCCTCCCGGCTCCCCCGCCTGCGGTGCCGTCCCCTGTATTCGGGGTCCGGCCGGTCCGGCGCTGCCCGTGGACCCCGCGGGTCCGGTACGGGTGCTGTGGCCGTCCGTCCGGACCGGCTCAGCGGTACTCACTGCGACTCTCCCCGTCTCCCGGTCCGGTGTCTTCCTCGCCCGGCTGTCCTCGTTCGGTCACGACTGCCTTCGTCCGGATGCTCTCACCCGGCCGCCCTTGCCCGACCGCTCTCGTCCGGTCACTTTCGCCCCTGCCGGCGCGGCCGCCACTTCCACCCGAATGCATCAGATTCCATCCAATTGCATCCGATATTGTCCGATGGAAACGGGTGTGATCAAATCCGTCCGTCATCACCCCGGCGTGACCCCGTCCGGGCGGCGCCTCCCGGCACACCGCACCGGCGGTCTCCCCCGCCGCCCGGGATGCCGCCCTTCGGTCAAGGACGCCGTCCCCGCCGTCCAGGTTGACAGGACCGATCGAACTGACGGACCAACCGAACTGATCGGACGCTAACACGAGGGCGCCCCGGTGAACCGGGACGCCCTGGCGCGAAAACCGGTGATAACCGCGGCTCAGCCGATCCGTGTCAGCTTGTCCAGGACTCCGGGCTCCACCAGCTCCCGCTGGAGCGCGACCGGCGCGGTCAGCCGCCCCTCACCGGTGCCGACGGTGATCCGGCCCACGACGTCCCCGGCGGCCCCGGTGCCGGGCACGGGACTGCCCGCGCCGTCGATCGAGATCTCCGCCCGGTGGCCCGCCCAGCCGATCGCCTTCAGATCCTCCGTGGCGACCACCGGGGTCGTGCCCCCGAGACCGTCGTCCACCCGGCCGACCACGGTGCCCTTCTTGATCACCGTGTCGGAGGTCACGGCCTGCTGCGCCGCCTCGATCACCCGGATGCTGTGGTCGACGGCCAGCTCCAGCTTCTCGTCGAGCCTGCCCGCGTCATGGACGTCGAAGGTCGCCCCGTAGACCCGGTGGATCTCCCCGTCGACCTCCGCATTGGCCGACCAGAGCAGATTGCCGCCCGCCGGGGTGGACGAACCCGTCTTGATCCCGCCGACACCGTCCAGGAGCAGGGCCTTGTCGGCGCTGTTGTAGATGGTCCGCTCTATCCCCGGCACCTTGAGCTTCGTGGTGTTGACGATCTCCCGGAAAACCTCGTCCTGCATCGCCGCCTCCGCCAGCTTGAGCTGGTCGAGCGGGGTGGACACGGTCGTGCTCCGCAGCCCGCTCGGGTCGGTGTAGACGGTGTCCTTCATCCCGAGGTCGTCCGCGGCGGCCTGCATCTTCTTCACGAACGCGGCCTCGGACCCGGCGTGCCAGCGGGCCAGCAGCCGGGCCACGTTGTTCGCGGACGGGATCATCAGCAGTTCGAGGAGCTGCCGCTGGGTGTACTTCTGCCCGGCCTTGACCTCGACGACGGACTCGCTGTTCTTGCCGGAGTGGTACTCGTCCTCGGTCCGCTGGTCGATGGTGATCCGGTCGCCCTGCCCCTTCCCGGTGAGCGGCTTCTCCCGGAGGATCACATACGCGGTCATCGCCTTGGTGACGCTGGCGATCGGCCGGGGCTTCTGGTCGCCGTAGGTCGCGACGGTTCCGACGCCGTCCACGGCCACCGCACCCTGGCCCTCACCCGGGAACTTCAGATCGACGGCATCGCCCTTGAAGGTGAACGCCGGGTCCCCGCTGAGCTTCAGCTCGGGCGCGGGAAGCGGGCGCAGCACCTGGGCGACGGCGAGGACGATCAGGAGGAGGACGACCAGCGGCGTCCAGATCTTGACCCGTCGCACCACCGCGCGGAACGGGGTGAGCGGGGTGTTCGTGAGCTGGGCGAGCAGATCGAGCGGGGGGAGCGGCTGCTGACTGGTCCGCTCGGGGTCGGCGGTCGCCGCGGCACCCGTGGCCTCGGCGGCTCCTCCGCTCTTCTCCGGCCGCTTCCCGGCCCCTGGCTTCTCCTCGACGGGCTTCTCGACGGGCTCCTCAGCGGACTTCTTCCCGCCGGGCCTCTCCTCCGGCTTCGCCCCCGCCGTCTTCCCCGAGCGCTCGGACCCGGGGGTCGCGGGCGCGGCGCCAGAGGTTTCGTTCCTGCTCCGGGGCACGGCCGGACGCCGGATGTCGTCGGTCCGCAGCGGGACGAACGTACTCGTCCGCTCGGCGTCCGTCTCGGTGTCCGTCTCAGTGTCCTTCTTCTTCCCGGCGTCCTTCCGGGCGTCCTTCGCGACGCCCTTCGCGGGGTCCCCCTCGGAGCCGCCCTTGTCCTCCTCGGTCCCGCCGGGGGCCTTCTCCACGGCCTTGTCCGCGGCTTTGTCCGCCGCCGCTCCCTTCGCGGCCTTCGCGGCCTTCGCACCCTTCGCGCCGGAGTCCGGCTCCGCACGGGGGGCCGGAGGCGTGCGCAACGCGGTGGTGGGGTGGTCGACGACCCGCCCGGCGGCCGACGCCGCCTTCGCCGTCGCCTTCGCGACGGGCTTCGTCTCCTGGGCGTCGTCCTCGGCCGGGCCCGGCTCGCTCCCCGCCTCCGGCTCGTCCTTCTTCACGTCCGGGTCCGGCTCGACGTCCGGCGCCGCGTCCTTGACGTCCGGCTCGTCCTTCTTCACGTCCGGCTCGGCGTCCTTGACGTCCGGGGCGGCCTCGGCGTCGGGCTCGGCGGCGGCCTTGCCCTCGCCCGGGGCGGCGGGCCCATCGCCGGAGCCCTCGGCCTTCCCGGCCTCGCCACCCGTAGCGCCCTGGTCGGCCTGGTCGGTCTCGCCGCCCTTGCCGGGGCGCCGCCGTATCTCGGGCAGCACCGCCGTCTCCTCGGCGGCGGCCCCGGGCAGTACCGCGGTCTCCACCGTGCGGTCCGCGGCGGAGCTGTCGCGGTCGCCCTCGCGCCCGCCGTCGTCACGCCCGTCGCCCGCCGACGCCACCCACGCCGCCACGGCGGACCTCAGCTCACGGTCGGCGTCCGCCGAACCCGTCTCCGTGCCGGACTCCCGCGCGAGCACCTCCGGAGCGTCCGGCGCATCCGTGGTGTCCGGCGTGTCGGACGCGTCCGACCGGTCGGCCATGGCAAGTCTCGGGTCGGCGCCGCCGTTCGCCGTCCCCCCCGACGGCTTCCGCTGCTCCGACCTGTCGGGGGACTCGCCCGCCACCGTGCCTCCTCCATCAGTCATGCGCCGCCGCCCTGCGTACGCACCGACGGGCGCCGGATACCGGCGGCCCGTGTTGTCCGAACCATCTATCAGTGTCCTGTGTGGGAGCCCGGCCCCTGTGGTGAGACGAGAACGACATACCTACTGGTTCCCATCCAAAGCGCACAGGCACTCTCGACAGACCAATGTGAGAGGCGTCACCCTGTCATTCATCCACGCGGGGAGGCATGGATGGGCAGGAGCCGCAGAACACTTCCGGAGGAGCTTCTGTTGCTCGCTCTGGACCCGACCACGGGTACCACAGCGCAGCCGCAGTCGCTCGACCTCGGCCTGGCCGGAGCCCAGCTAGTGGAGCTGGCACTGGCAGGACGGATAGCCCCAGACGGGGATCGTATCGCCGTGGTGATGCCACGGCCGACCGGAGATCCGACCTTGGACTCCGCACTGGAGCTGCTGCGCAGACGCGGCAGCCCGGTCCGGGCCGTCCACTGGATCGGCGGGCCCCGACTGGGGCTGCGTCAGATCTATCTTCTGCACCTGGAACGGTGCGGCATGGTGCATGCCGTGGCGGGCCAGATGTGCGGAGTGCTGCCGACGACGCGCTATCAGGCGACCGACACGGCGATCAGCCGCGACATCCGTTCACGGCTGGACAGCGCGATCCGCACCGGGGTGCCGCCGGACCCCCGGACCGCGGCGCTCGCCGCCCTGGCCCACGCGGTCGGGCTCGGCAAGCACCTGTACCCCGGCAATGAGGGCCGTTCCTCGCGATCCCGGCTGCGGGATCTCATCCGGCACGACCCCATGGGCGGTCTCGTGGCGCACGCCGTCATGGACGTCCAGAACGGTGTGGCCGCGCAGCCACGCCGGGCGCCCGCGACGAACGGCCGGCAGCCGGCCGTCTCGATGCAGGCCCGCCGCGGTGGCATGGTCCGCGTCGCTGCGCACTGAATCTCACGAATCTCACCCGGATTTCCACATCTTTCTCTCGCACCGA
Organism: Streptomyces clavuligerus; assembly: GCF_005519465.1. Lineage (NCBI taxonomy): Bacteria > Bacillati > Actinomycetota > Actinomycetes > Kitasatosporales > Streptomycetaceae > Streptomyces > Streptomyces clavuligerus. Next base: position 2,671,801 of record NZ_CP027858.1, read on the forward strand.
CCCCGTACCGTGATGCCATCGGACTCCGGTACCGGAACCGTCGCGCGCTCCACACGGTGGCCGCGCCATGACACGAACCGCCGATCGGTCCGGACAGCGCTTCGACTGTCCGGACCGACTCGGCGAGGACACGAGCCGATACGAGCGTCCGTACGAGAATTCCCGTGCGGAGCCCGGCGGATGATGTCATGAATGTGGCCCGTGTGGCGATTCCTCAGCGCGCTCACGCGGTTTGGTGGCAGTCTGCTGAGCAGTACATACGCTCAGCTAAACAGCCGGAGGTGCAGTTTCCGTGGCGTCCAACGTCAATCCCACCGTCAGGAGACGCCGATTGGGCCTGGAGCTGCGCCGGCTCCGCGAGCTGAAAGGCATGACCGCCGAAGAGGTGGCAGAGCGCCTCCTGGTGTCACAGTCGAAGATCAGCCGCCTGGAGAACGGGCGCCGCTCCATCAGTCAGCGTGATGTCCGCGACCTCTGCGGAGTGTACGAGGTCGACGACCACCGTATCGTCGACTCACTCATGCAAATGGCCAAGGACTCGCGTCAGCAGGGCTGGTGGCATGCCTTCGGCGATATCCCCTACAGCGTCTACATCGGTCTGGAGACGGACGCGGCGAGCCTTCGGGTCTACGAGCCGCAAGTGGTGCCGGGGCTGCTCCAGACCCGGCCGTACGCCGAGTCGCTGATCGCCGGGGCGCTCCCGGAGAGCAGCACCGCCGATATCGAGAAGCGGGTCAGTGTGCGCATGCGCCGCCAGGACCGGGTGCACGCGGAGGAGCTTCCGCTGCGGCTGTGGGCCGTGGTGGACGAGGCCGCGCTCCACCGGATCGTGGGCGGCAAGGCGCTCATGCGCGAACAGCTGGAGTATCTGATCGAGCTGTCCCGGCTGCCGCATGTCACCGTTCAGGTACTGCCGTTCGAGATGGGCGCCCATCCGGGCATCAACGGTCAGTACGCGATCCTTGAATTTCCCGATGCGACCGATTCGAGCGTGGTGTATATCGAAGGCGTCACCAGCGACCTCTATCTGGAGAAGGCCAACGATGTCCACAAGTACACGGTCATGTACGAGCATCTGCGCGCCCAGGCGCTGAATGCCGACCAGTCGCGGGCTTTCATCGAGAACATCGCCAAGCGGTACACGATGCTATGAGGAAGTCCGGGGAATCACTCCGGAAGCCGGTGCGCGGGGGCGCGCAAGGTACACCCCCGCCACCGGCTGCGGAAGGGACGTCCGGAATATGCCATCCGACCGAGTGAAACCATGCCTCACCGGGCAGTTGTGGCGAGTAGCGTCCACCGCATCAAGCACCGGCAAAATCGTTGGTGCACTCACATCACTCGCCGAAGCGGAGCGGAAATGGCAATCATCGAAGGAGCCACGGAGTCCTGGACGAAGTCCTCGTACTCCGGGGGCAACGGGGCTTGCGTGGAAGTCAAGTCCCCGGTCACCCGGGCGATTTCCGTGCGGGACTCCAAGGTCACGGCCGGTGCGGAGCTGACCTTCGTCCCCGGCTCGTGGAACGCGTTCGTGGGCGAGGTGGGCCGGGGCTCGTTCGACCTCGGCTGAGCCACCCGAGCTCGATCGAGCCACCGGAGTAGTACGCGCCCGTCGGCGCGACACTGACAGAGCCCTCTCGACTGGTCCGCCGTCCCGGCCGAGGGGGCTCGGCGCTGTCCGCGGCCTGGTCCGCGGGCTTTTTTCGTATGCGTCTGCCGCACCCTCCTTCACCGTCCACCGCCTGACGAAGTGCCCGCTCATCGTGGGTGCCCCGGTGTGAGCGGGACAACAACCCCGTTGGTCAAGAAGAAGTAAAATCGTTCTGCTTTCTGACTCCTGTTCACATACTTGACCTACTGCCCTCTTGACCGCCCCTCTCCCCCAGGGGTTCAATCCCCGCTAGCCCCCATCCCGTACGGGGGCACCGCTGAACTGACGTCTGACGGAGTGCACTGCCGGTCGTTCACAAGGCGGACCCCAGGAGGGGGCAGATGAACAGTCTCGACTGGACCGTGCTCATCGGCTACTTCGGTGTGATGGTCGCGATCGGGCTCTGGTCGCACAAACGGGTCGACAACGTCAGCGACTTCTTCACCGCGGGCGGCAAGATGCCCTGGTGGCTGTCGGGCATCTCGCACCACATGTCCGGCTACAGCGCGGTGATGTTCACCGGCTACGCCGGTATCGCCTATACCTATGGCGTCACATCCTTCGTGACCTGGTCCCTCCCCATCGCCATCGGCATCTACATCGGTTCCACGCTCTTCGCCCCCCGGCTGAACCGGCTCCGGTCCCGGCTCCATGTGGCCTCTCCGCTGGAGTATCTGAAGAACCGGTACAACCTGAAGACACAGCAGGCCCTCGCCTGGTCCGGCGTGCTGCTGAAGATCGTGGACGTGGGTGCCAAATGGGCGGCCATCGCCACCCTGCTCTCCGTGTTCACCGGTATATCGCTCAACCAGGGCATCCTGATCACCGGTGTGATCACCGGTGTCTACTGCACCATCGGCGGGCTGTGGGCCGACGCCCTCACCGAACTCGGCCAGTTCATCATCCAGTTGTTCGCCGGGCTCGCCATGCTCTTCGCCGTCATGAGGGAACTCGACGGCTTCAGCACCCTGTGGACCATCTGGGACGAGCCCCAGCTCCAGGGCCATGCCGAACCCACCGCCGGCCCCTACACCGTGACCTTCCTCCTCGCGTTCCTCTTCATCAAGACCTTCGAGTACAACGGCGGCATGTGGAACCAGGCCCAGCGGTACATGGCCACCGCCAACGCCCGCGAGGCCACCCGCTCCGCCCGGCTCTCCGCGGTGCTCTGGTTCGTCTGGCCGCTGGTCCTCTTCTTCCCGATGTGGTGCGCGCCGCTGCTGGTGAAGACGGAGAAGCCGGACGCCTCCGACAGCTACGCCCTGATGACCGAGCAACTGCTGCCGCACGGCCTGCTCGGCCTGGTCATCGTCGGTTTCTTCTCGCACACGATGGCCATGTGCTCCTCCGACGCCAACGCCATCGCCGCCGTCTTCACCCGGGACATCGCCCCGGTGCTCTCGAAGAAGGCCCGCTCCTGGACCGAGCAGGCCGGACTGATCGCGGCGCGCTGGTCGACCATCGCGTTCCTGGCCCTGTCGATGGCCATCGCCACCCAGGTCAACTCGCCCACGTTCAAGGACATCATCACCGTCGTGATCAAGTGGGTCGCCGGGCTGATGGGCCCGATCGCCATCCCCTTCATGCTCGGCATGCTCCGCTCCTTCCGCCGCTCGGGACCGACGGCGGCGCTCACCAGCTGGGCCGCCGGGCTGCTCGCCTTCTTCCTGGTCAACTATGAGCTGAACGGCGACCAGCGGACCGATATCGCGCTCCAGTACCAGGTCTCCGTACCGCTGGCGATCTCGCTGGTGCTGTACATCGCGATCGGCTTCCTGAAGCCGGAGAACACGGCGGAACGGGACGCGCTCATCGAACGGATCAACACGGACGGGGACGAGGCCGAGGCGCCGGGGACGGTGCGGCGGTAGCCGCTACGGGGTGCGCTCGGTGTACCGGCCCTCGCCCGGCCAGGGCAGCACGGTGAGGTGCGGCGGCAGATACGGGGACGCCGCCGCACGCACCGCGTCGTCCTCCAGGACCAAGGTGTGGAGCCGGGGGAAGTCCCGGACCCACGCCCAGTACTCCTCGCTGGTGCGTCCCAGCTCCACCCAGACATGGGTGACCCGTTCGGTGTCGAGGTGCTCCGCCACCGCCGACGGATCGGCGCCGCTCGGCAGATGGACCCGTTCCCGGCCGCCGAGGGCCGTCAGCGCGTGGGCGTGCTCGACGCCGGGGACGGTGAAGTAGAGGTCCGCCGGGTCGAGATGGGCGATGACCTCGTCGGCGTAGCGGCGGCAGTCGAAGCGGTACCAGGACCAGACGAGCTGGCTGCGGATGCGGAGCGAGGGGTGGTGCCGGAAGCGGGCGAGGACGGGCAGGGCGGCGTCCGTGCCGATGTAGGAGGCCGCGAGGACGGTGCCGCGCGCCTCGTCGTCCGACAGCCCCTCGGGTCCGGGCAGCAGGCCGAGTGCCAAGGAGCCGCCGAAATTCGAGAGAGCCATGGCGTGCGGCGTGTTCTTCGGGGGAATGATCTCCGCGGTCAGCCCGGTGATCAGGCTCCGGGTCTCCGGATACACCTCGGGGGCCTGCTCCAGACAGGCGAACGCCAGCAGCACCCCGCGGAGGTCGAAGAGCTCGTCGGAGTCCCCCGCCACCAGCCCCCGCAGAATCCGGTCCCGTTCCGCGGGCCGCCCCAGCGCCACCGCCATGCGGACCACGTCCTCCCACTGGTCCCGGTGGGCGTTCTTCAGCAGCAGCGGGAAATCGCCCTCCTCCACCAGGGCCTTCGCCCCCAGATAGTCCTGGAAGGTGCGGTGGACGAAGTCGATCCGGTCGTGGGCGGGTTCGCGGATCAGGCCCGAGCGTTCCAGGAGATGGGTCAGGACCCGGTCGGCGGGGGCGGTCACATGGTGCATCAGCTCCAGGGCGCGTCCCAGTTGGGCCACCGCGTCCGCGCGTTCCATCTCGGCGGTGTCGTTGCGGATCATCCAGTGCGCGAGCCGCTGGAGCAGCAGGATCTGGGTCTCGGAGGAGAGGCTCAGCTCGTCCTGGACGCCGCGTTCGAGGTCGCGGCGTTCGAGGAGCATGCGCAGGGCCGCCTCGTACAGCTCCTTGCGGCTGTGGGGGAGGAAGCCGTTCCGTTCGCGGTGGAGGGCGCAGAGCATGCCGCACATCAGGGGGTTGACGGCGAGACGGCCGAGGTCGGTGCTGACCCGGACGGCGGTCAGGAGGGTGCCGGCGAGGCTGGCGGGGGCCGCTGCGGCGGTGTGCCAGCGGTGGACGAAGCGGGTGACGTCGTCGTGGGACATCGTGGCGAGGGTCAGCTCGGTGAAGCCCTCGGCGGCGAGCCAGTCCGCGTCGACGGCGGAGGGGCGGGCGGTGACCAGCCACAGATTGCCGGGGAAGTCGGCCATCAGCTCGCGCAGCCAGCGGCGGGTGGTCTCGCGTTCGCGCTGCGGGATCTCGTCGATGCCGTCGACGAGGACGAGCGCGCGGCCCGCGCTCAGGACGCGGTCGGTCCAGCCGGGCGGCTCGGCTCCGGCGAGGACGCTGCGGACGGCGCGCAGGAACTCGTCGGGGGTGGGCGGGCGGCCGTCCCTGATGACGCGGCGCAGCGGGAGGACGAAGGGTATCCGGCCGACGAGGTGGTCGAGGTGGTCGCCGAACTCCTCGTACTTCTGCCGGGCCGCCGTGACCGCGAGCCACTGGACGAGGGTGGTCTTCCCGGAGCCCGCGCCGCCGCGCAGCAGCACCCGGTCCCGGCCGGAGAGGGCGCGGTCGGCGGGTCGCGGTACGGAGGTGGTGGCGTCGGCGGCTTCCAGGGAGACATAGGCGGAGTCGAGGTGCCAGGCGCGGGCCTGGCGGAGGTCGAGTCCGTGGATGGTCAGTTCGCTGTGTTTCGCCGCGATGTGGCGGGTGTAGCGGTCCTCGAAGCGGGCGTCCTCGGCGGGCCGGGAGGGGAGCCGTTCGAGCAGCAGATCGGTGAGGGCGACGAGCCGGTCGAGGGTGCGGGTCTGTTCGGTGAGGGTGCGGGGGACGAACGAGGACCGCTGGCTGAAGAAGTTGAGGATGTGGAGCCCGGCGGTGTGGAGCAGGGGCTCGTAGTACGCCTCGGCCGCCGCGGAGAGGTGCCGGGGGCGGGCCAGGCGGGCGGTGAACGCCTCGGGGCCGAGGCGGACGGCCTGGACGTCGTCCATGTCGAGGTCGCCGAGGCTGTGGAGGGCGAGCGCGAGGGCGTCGGCGAGTTCGCGGCGGGTCTCGGGGGACGGGGCCTCGTGGGGGCCGTAGGAGGCGGCGGCGCGGTCGACGAGTTCGGTGGCGAGTCTCCTCAGCTCCTTCTCGCCGAGGGTCCGCCGTTCGCCGCGGAAGGAGACCAGGCCGGATATCCGTACCGGCTTGTCGACGAGGCGGGCGCCGTCGGGCTGGGGGGTGAAGAGCTTGCGGACGAGGGGGGCGACGGCGGTGGACGCGAGTCGGGCGGCGACGGCGGCGGCGGCATCCATGGCGTGATCGTAGAGCGGCGGCGGGGGGCGGGTGCCGGGACCGGCGTATTCGCGTCGGGCCAGGCTGCTCGTACCGGCGCACCGGCGTACCGGCGGGTGCCCGTCCGGTCAGGCCGCCCGTACCGGCGGATGCGCGTCCCGCCAGGTGCGGGTACCCGGCGGGTGCCCGTCCGGGCGGGTGCCGGGACCGGCGGGTGCCCGTCCGATCAGGCCGCCCGTACCGGCGGATGCGCATTCCGCCCACGGAGACACCCGGCGGATGCGCGTCCCGCCAGACCGCGCCCGTACCGGCGGGTGCGCGTCCGGCCAAGCGCCGAGGCACCTGGCGGATGCGCGTCCGGTCAGGCGCGGGGGTAGCGGGCGAGCCAGCCGGGGGCGGCGGCGGTCGGGCCGTGGAGGGCGGGGCCCTGGGTCGTCTCCAGGGCGAAGTCGTCGGCGAGGGCGAGCACGGTGGGGCGGCCCTCCAGTTCGCAGAGCCAGGCCGGGGGCAGGGCCGTCTCCCCGTGCAGGGCGCCGAGCAGGGCGCCCGTGACCGCGCCGGTGACGGTCGAGGCGCCGTCGTGGTTGACGGCGAGCCGCAGCCCGTGGCGCATGTCCTCGCTGACGAGGGCGGCGTAGACAGCGGCGGCGAGATCGGCCCCCGCGTGGGACCCCCCGGCGGGGCCATCCCCGTCGTCCGTGTCGTCCCCGGGGGTGTGGAAGGCGCCGACGCGCCCGGGTCCGGGGACCCCTTCCCGTACGGCGGCGAGCGCGGCCGTGAGCCCTTCGGTGACCTGCTGATGCCCGGGGTGGACGGCCACCAGCGCGAGGGCACGGCGGACGGCCGCCTCCAGGGTCTCGCCCCGGGCGAGGCCGTGCACGATGACGGCGCAGGCACCCGCCGCGAGGAAGGCGGTGGGGTGGCCGTGGGTCTGGGCCGCGCACTCCAGGGCGAGCTGGCAGACCAGTTGGGGTTCCCAGCCGACGAGCAGGCCGAACGGGGCCGAGCGGGCGAGGGCGCCGCCGTCGCGGGCGGTGGGGTTCTTGGGGGCTTCGAGGGTGCCCATGGTGTCGTCGCCGAGGCCGAGCAGACTGGCGCGGGGCGCGGCGCGGCGCGCGTACAGCCACTCCTCCTGGGCCAGCCAGCCGTTGTCCTTGCGGCGTTCGTCGGGGCCCCAGTCGCGCTGGGTCGCGGCCCAGCGCAGATAGGCGCGGTGGACGTCGGTGGGCGGGTGCCAGGCGCCGGTGTCCCGGCGGACCTGGGCGCGGATCAGCCCGTCGACGGTGAAGAGGGTGAGCTGGGTGGCGGCAGTGACGGCGCCGCGGCGGCCGTGGACGGGGACCAGGTCGGTGAGTCCGTCGGGGCCGTGGGTCTCGCGTATCTCCTCGTACGGGAGCGGGTCGACCGCCGCTCCGAGGGCGTCGCCGAGGGCCGCGCCGAGGAGTGCCCCGCGGACCCGGGCCCGGAAGTCCTGCTGTTCGGTTCGCCCCCAGACGGCTGTGGCTGCTGCGCTCACCGCGCGCCCCTCCCTGGACGTGGTCGCTGTGCGGGCCGGCCGTCCGGTGTCGAACCTCTGCCGGAGCAGCACTGTAATCGAACGGGTGTGGTCCGGTCCGGGAGCGGGCGGCCGTCGGTCAGCGCACCACGACGACGTCGCTGCCCACGACGGTGAAGTCCCAGATGCGGTCGCCGTCGGCGGTGCGGACGCGTATCGCGCCGGTCTGCTTGCCGGGGACCGGCTTCGGGGACGAGCCGTCGACGGCCGCGGAGAAGGCGATGGGCAGGCCCTCCTTGGAGCCGGAGAAGTAGACGATGTTCTCGACGGAGACGCCGTCGTTGCCGGTGATGGAGGGCTGGCGGTCGGTGACCCGGTGGGTGCCGAGCGCCGGTTCCACATTGCCGGGCCAGACGGTGAAGGTGCTGACGGGCCTGCCGGAGTGGTCCACCAGCCAGACCCGGTCCCGGCCGAGGGAGTAGACGACCCGCTTGCCGGTGCCGGAGTCCGCGGGCAGGGCGGTGGGCTGCTCGGCGGGCTCACGGGTGCGGTCCTTGGCCTCGGGGGAGCCGCTGGCGCCGGGGGCGGGCTTGCGGGCCGCCGTGTTCTGCGGGGCGGCCTGTCCGGCCTGGACGGCGAGCAGGAGTACGCCGACGAGGGCGGCGGAGGTGAGTCCGGTCACCAGCGCCGCGGACGAGATCTGACGGGCCATCGGGGGTGTGTCTCCTCAACGCGCTCTCCCGCCCCCGGCGGGGGCCGTCACGTCAGGCAGCTTATCCGCTGATGTTCTCCCGGCGGCGGGCGGCCGGGAGCGGCCGGACGCCGGACGTACGCCCCTGACGCGCCCGGCTCACTCGGGCCGCTCCGCGGTGCCGTCCGGCTCCGCGCGCCGGGGTCGCTCCACGGTGCCCCTGCCCGTGCCGGTGCCGGTACCCGCATCCGTGCCCGTGCCCGTGCCGTGTCCGCTGTCGGTTCGGGTGTCGGTGTCCGTCCCGGCGCACGGCTCCCGCCCGGCGCGCCGGCCCCGTTCCGCCCGCTCGGCGCGTTCGGCCCGTTCGGCCTGCTCGGCCCGTTCCCGTTCCGCGCGTTCCGCCCGTTCCGCGCGTTCGCCGATCACCACAGGCCCATGGTCCAGCACAGGCGGGGACCGCAGCTCCGCCCCCGCACCCACCAGCGCGGCAGCCGTGAGCACCACGGCCCCCGCGACCAGCTCCGTCCGCCCGAACCACCACACCACGGACCGCCGCCTTCCCGCTCACGGATGACCGACCACAGCTCCCGCGGCCGCCGGACGGAACAGCACACCGGGCCCACTCCCGCCGGAACGGGCCACCCCGGCACCCGGAGGAACAGCACCGGCCGTTCCCCACCCGCCCGCCGCCGGCTCCAGCATGCCGACAGCGGCACCGCCACCACATCCACCGCGGGGCCGGTCCCCCGCACCGGGAAGTCAGCACCGGGACCGACCCCCGACACGACCCCAGGGGCTTGCACCACCACCGCCCCCGGCGCCGCACAGGACCCGGGTACGGGACCGTGCCCGCACAGGACGGGACGATCCCGGACGAGACGCCCCACAGCAGACCATGACGGGATGAAACGGGACGGGGCGGGGCAGGGCGGCCCGCGGCTAGTCGGTCACCAGGGGCAGCAGCTCCGGCAACTGCCCGTCCGACGCCTCCGCCGCCCGCGTCCGCTCCCCGGGCACCTCCCCGTACAACGTCGTCCGCGACCTCGCAGGCCGCCCGGCCAACTCGGCGATCGCCACCAGATCCCTGACCGAACGGTACGAGCCATAACGAGAACCCGCCATCCGCGAAATAGTCTCCTCCATCAGCGTGCCGCCCAGATCGTTGGCACCGGACCGCAGCATCTCGGCGGCGCCCTCCGCCCCCAGCTTCACCCAGCTTGTCTGGATATTGGTGATGTGGGGGTGCAGCAGCAGCCGGGCCATCGCCGTCACCGCGCGGTTGTCCCGGTCCGTCGGCCCCGGGCGGGCGATCCCCGCGAGATAGACGGGGGCGTTGGTGTGGATGAAGGGCAGCGTGACGAACTCCGTGAAGCCACCCGTCTCCTGCTGGATGCGCGCGAGCGTCCGCAGATGGCCGAGCCAGTGCCGGGGCTGGTCGACATGCCCGTACATCATCGTCGACGAGGAGCGGATGCCCAGCTCGTGCGCGGTGCTGATGACCTCGATCCAGGTCGCGGCGGGCAGCTTGCCCTTGGTGAGCACCCAGCGGACCTCGTCGTCCAGGATCTCGGCCGCGGTGCCGGGCACGGAGTCGAGTCCGGCCTCCTTCGCCGCCGTCAGCCACTCCCGGATGGACAGGCCGGTGCGGGAGGCCCCGTTGACGACCTCCATCGGCGAGAAGGCGTGCACATGGATGCCGGGGACCCGGGTCTTCACCGCGCGGGCGATGTCGAAGTACGCCGTCCCGGGCAGATCCGGATGGATGCCGCCCTGCATGCACACCTCCACCGCGCCCACGTCCCACGCCTGGGCGGCCCGGTCGGCGACCTGGTCCAGGGAGAGGGTGTAGGCGTCCGCGTCCGTGCGCCGCTGCGCGAAGGCGCAGAAACGGCAGCCGGTGTAGCAGACATTGGTGAAGTTGATGTTCCGGGTGACGACATAGGTGACGTCGTCGCCGACGACGTCGCGGCGCAGCTCGTCGGCGATCCGGGTGAGCGCGTCCAGGGCCGGTCCGTCGGCGTGCAGCAGCGCCAGGGCCTCGTCGTCGGTGAGCCGCGTGGGGTCGTCGGCGGCCGTGCGCAGCGCCTGCCGGACGTCGGTGTCGATGCGCTGCGGGACCATCCCGGGCGCGGCGGCCTCGCGCAGGGCGTCCCAGTCCCCGTAGACGGCGTCGAAGTCGTCGCGGCGGTCGTGGGTGCGGCCCTCGGTGTCGATGGTGCGGTGCAGATCGGTGCGGCCCGTGGAGGTGAAGCCCTCGTCCGGCTCCTGCCAGGGCAGCCCGGCGGGGTGGGCCCCGGGGTCGGCGAGTCCGGTGGCCGGGTCGGCGAGCGCCCGTACGTGCGGCAGGACACGGGGGTCGAGCCAGGGCTCGCCCCGGGTGACGAACTCCGGGTAGACACAGAGCCGTTCGGCGAGGCGGAAACCGGCGGCGGCGGAGTGCTCGGCCAGCTCGTCGATCTGCGGCCAGGGCCGCTCGGGGTTCACATGGTCGGGGGTGAGCGGGGAGACCCCGCCCCAGTCGTCGATGCCCGCGCCGATGAGCCGCGCGTACTCGGCGTCCACCAGGTTCGGCGGGGCCTGGAGACAGGCGGCGGGGCCCAGGAGGTGCCGGGCGACGGCGACGGTGGCGACCAGCTCGTCCAGTTCGGCGTCGGGCATGCCGCGCATGGCCGTGTCCGGTTTGGCGCGGAAGTTCTGGAGGATCAGCTCCTGGATGCCGTGGTACGTGCGGGAGACACGGCGGAGCGCGAACAGCGACTCGGCGCGCTCCTCGTGGGTCTCCCCGATGCCGATGAGCAGTCCGCTGGTGAACGGGACGGAGCTGCGCCCGGCGTCCTCCAGCACCCGCAGCCGGACGGCGGGCTCCTTGTCGGGCGAGCCGTGGTGGGGGCCGCCGGGCTCGCTCCACAGCCGGGTGGCGGTGGTCTCCAGCATCATGCCCATGGAGGGGGCGACGGGCTTGAGCCGCTGGAAGTCGGTCCAGGACAGCACACCGGGGTTGAGGTGGGGCAGCAGCCCCGTCTCCTCCAGGATGCGGATGGACATGGCGCGGACATAGGCGATGGTGTCGTCGTACCCCTCGGCCTCCAGCCACTCACGGGCCTCGGGCCAGCGGTCCTCGGGCTTGTCGCCGAGGGTGATCAAGGCCTCCTTGCAGCCCAGCTCGGCCCCGCGGCGGGCGATGGCGAGAACCTCGTCCGGGGACATGAACATGCCGTGCCCGGCGCGGCGCAGCTTCCCGGGGACGGTGGCGAAGGTGCAGTAGTGGCACTTGTCCCGGCAGAGCCTGGTGAGCGGGATGAAGACGCTCTTGGAGTAGGTGATGACCCCGGGGCGGCCCGCGGCTTCGAGTCCGGCGTCGCGCACCCGCGCCGCCGAGCGGCACAGGTCCGTCAGATCACTGCCCCGCGCCTGGAGCAGCACCGCCGCTTCCGTGACGTCGAGGGCGACCCCGTCCCGGGCTCGCCTGAGGGCTCGGCGCATGGCGTTCTCGGTCGGGGGTACGGGTACGTGGTCCGTCATGGAGCCGAGCATACGTACTGATGGGAAGGGTCGGGCCGGGCAGAATCAGCCGGTGGGGAACGGAGGGGGAGGCGTGTCCGAAGAGGCGTCGGGAACCGGGGTGGTCTTCCACGGGGGCGACGGCTGTCCGCTGCGCGCACGGGTGAGCGGCACCGGCCCGCCGGTCGTCCTGCTGCACGGGGGCGGCCCCGACCACCGCAGTCTGCTGCCGCTCGCCGCGCGGCTGTCGTCCGCGTACACCGTGGTCCTGCCGGACGTCCGCGGCTTCGGCCGTTCGCTCTGCGCGCACGAGGAGCGTCACACCTGGTCGGGGTATGCGGCCGACGTGGTCGCGCTGCTGGACCGGCTGGGTCTGGAACGGGCGGTGGTCGGCGGCACCGGGCTGGGCGGCACGGTCGCGCTGCGGACGGCGGTGGAGCACCCGGAACGGGTCCGGGCGGTGGTGGTCGTCAGTGTAGAGGACATCGAGGACGACGCGGCAAAGGAGGCCGAGCGGGTCTTCTTCGAACGGTTCGCGGAGCGGGTGCGCGCCGGGGGCGTGGCGGCGGGCTGGGCGCCGGTGCTGCCCGATCTGGCCCCGCTGATCGGGCATCTGGTCCGGGAGGCGATCCCGCGCGCGGACCCGGCGAGCGTGGCCGCGTTCTGCGCGATCGGACGGGACCGCGCCTTCCGCGAGGTGTCCGATCTCGCGGTGGTCGGGGTCCCGGCGCTGATCGTGCCCGGTACGGACGTCCGCCATCCGACCGAGCTGGCCGAGCGGGTGGCGGCGGTGCTGCCGCGGGGCCGTCTCGCGCCGGTGACGCTGTCGCACGAGCTGCTGACGGCGGAGGATCTGGGGGCGGCGATGGGGCCGGTGGTGGCGGAGTTCCTGGCGGGTCTCGACGGTACGCGCTGACGGGCACCGTGAGCGTCCTCATGGTGGCGGCGGTGCGGCCTGACGCGCGACGCGGGCGGTGCGCGGTGCGGGCGGTGGCCAGGAGAAGCCCGGGGAGGGGCGCCAGGGTCTCTCCCCTGACGCGCCTCTGACGCTCTGCGGCCCCCGGTCCGGCGTCCATCATTTAGTGTCGGCCGAATGGTGCAAGTGGGACGTGCCCAAGGCGGCACCGTCGACATCGAGTTCACGGCCGAGGACATGGCCAGAACGCGGTTCGCCGTCTCTCCGCTGTGGGAGGTGGTGGCCAGTGTCCGGGTTCTCAAGGGCGGGGACGACCAGGGGATGCACCGCCGGTGGGCGGAGCACGTACGGCCGTTGCTCGCGGCGGAACGGCTGGATCTCACCCCGCTCTCCCGGCTGATCGCCGTTCCGGCGGAGTGCGTCCCCTCGTTCCTCGTCCCGCCGCCGACGACTCCGCAGCCGTCCCTGGCGGTGGAGCTGGCGGCGCTGCGGGCCACGCCGCCGGAGCTGCTGCGGACGACGACACCCGGCGTCGAGGCGTGCGTGGGGGAGCTGCGGGCCGACCCGGGGCGGGAGTTGGGGCGGCTCGCCGATCTGATCTCCGCGTACTGGGAGATCGCTATCGCGCCGTTCTGGCCCCGGATGCAGGCGCTGTTCGAGGGGGACATCCTGCACCGGGCCATCCACCTCGCGGAGGGCGGGGCGCGGCGGCTCTTCGACGACTTCGGGCCCCAGGTCACCTGGGACTCGGGGACGCTCCAGCTCATCCGGCGCTCCAGCCGGGGGACGAAGCGGCTGGACGGGCGGGGGCTGCTGCTGGTGCCGTCGGCGTTCGCCTGGCCCCGGATCTTCTCCAACCTGGGCAGCGGGGCGTGGCAGCCGACGCTGCGCTATCCGCCGCGCGGGATCGGCACGCTGTGGGAGCACGGTCCGCGGCCGTGCTCCGACGCGCTGGCGGGGGTGCTGGGACGGAGCAGGGCGCTGCTGCTGGCCGAGTTGACGCACCCGGCGTCCACGACCGAACTGGCCCGGCGGCTGGGGCTGTCGGCCGGGGGTGTGTCGCAGCATCTGACGGCGCTGCGGGCGGCCGGTCTGGTGAGCGCGCACCGGACGGGGCGGGTGGTGCTGTACGCGCGGACGAGTGTGGGGGAGGCACTGGTCGGCGTCCGCTGAGCGGCCTCCCCGGGCCCGTGGGCCCGGGACCTCCCCCGGCGCCGGGCCCATGGGTCCGACCCGGGGCCCGGGGCCTCCCCCGGCCCGAGGCAGGCCGCCCACCGGCCCGCGGGCGGCCCGCCCCTGGCGAGGCGCCGCTACAGGTACCGCGCGTACTCGTCGAGTGTGCGCAGGACCTCCGCCTCACCGCCCGTCGGGAGCTGGAGGACGACCTCCTCGATCCCCAGCTCGGCGTAGTGCGCGAGCTTCCCGGGCGTGGGAATCACCGACGCGGGCACGATCCGGAGCGCCCCGGGGTCCCGGCCCGCCTGCTCCCAGGCCGCGCGCAGCAGCGGGATGCTCTCGCCGAGGCCGCTGCCGCCGATCGGGAGCCAGCCGTCGGCGCACGCGGCGATCTGCGCGAAGAGCTTCGGACCCGCCGCCCCGCCGAAGAGGATGCGCGGTGCGCCGCCGTGCGGTTTGGGGTGGGCGAACGAGGCGCGCACGGAGCCGAAGGCGCCCTCGTACGCGGTCGGTTCGGGCGCCCACAGCGCGCGCATCAGGGCGATGCGGTCCTCGGCGAGGGCGCGCCGGGTGTGCCAGACGACACCGTGGTCGGCGGACTCCTCGCGGTTCCAGCCGTGGCCCACGCCGAAGGTGAACCGGCCGCCGGAGAGATGGTCCAGGGTGGCGATCCGCTTGGCGAGGTCGATGGGGTCGTGCTGCGCGACGAGGGTGATGCCGGTGCCGATCCCGAGGTGTTCGGTGACGGCGGCGGCCTGCGCGAGGGCGACGAAGGCGTCGAGGGTGCGGCCGTACTCGCGGGGCAGTTCACCGCCCATGGGGGCGGGGGTGGTGCGGTCCACCGGGATATGGCTGTGCTCGGGGAGGAAGAGCCCGGCGAAGCCGCGGGCCTCCAGCTCCCGGGCGAGGCGTACCGGGGTGATGGTCTCGTCCGTGAGGAAGATCGTGGTCGCGATGCGCATGCCTGTGTCGCCCTCCGTGGTGATGAAGGTGCTCGTGGTGAAGGTGCTCGTCGTGAAGGTGCTCGTGGTGAAGGTGTGTGCCGTGTCCGTGGGTGCCGTGGACACGGGGGCGTCGTCAACGTGGCCGACGCCGCCCCTTGCGGTGCCGTTCAGCGATCAGTACCAGGGTTCATGTGCCGGGAAACAGCCTGCGGGACAGCCTGAGGAGTTGAACTGTATGCGCGAGAGAGCGGTGCCCACGGAGACGACGGAGACAGGGGCGGGCGGGGGCGCCTCAGGAGCCTTTGAGCACTCCGGGCGCTTCGAGGACCCAGGGAGCCCCGGGGGCCCCGGCAGACGGCGGCTGCTCGCGACGGGGGCGGGCGCGGCGTTTACGTTGAGGGGTGTGAGCTTTCCCGAGGCGCCGCCCCCGGCGGACGGGTCCCCGGACGCGGGCCCGGCCGCGGGGACGGAGCGCACCGAGGTGGTGCGCGGAGTGCTGCCGCCCGGCGCGCCGGACTATGTCTATCTCCCGGTGGAGGTACCGCCGGGGGTGCGCGAGCTGCGGGTGGCCTACCGGTACGAGCGTCCCGCCGTCCCGGCCGGCACGGCGGGCAACGCGCTCGACATCGGGATCTTCGACGAACGGGGGACGGCGCTCGGCGGGAAGGGCTTCCGGGGCTGGTCGGGCGGGGCGCGGAGCGAGTTCTTCCTGCGGGCCGACGAGGCGACCCCGGGGTATGTGCCCGGCCCCGTGCGGCCGGGCACCTGGCATGTCGTCCTCGGTCCGTACACGGTGGCGCCGCAGGGGCTCGCCTACGAGGTGACGGTGGTCCTGCGGTACGGGGACGAGGCGCCGACGGCGCGGTTCACGTTCCCGCCGGAGCGGGCGGAGGGCCGGGGCCGGGCCTGGTACCGGGGGGACTGCCATCTGCACTCGTGGTTCTCCGACGGCCGCCGCACCCCCGGCGAGATCGCGGCCCTCGCCCGGGCGGCCGGGCTGGACTTCATCCACACCTCCGAGCACAACACGCACGCGGCGCACGGGCACTGGGCGGAGCACGCGGGCGACGATCTGCTGATCCTCACCGGTGAGGAGATCACCACGCGCAACGGGCACGTCCTGGCGCTCGGCACCGACCCGGGCACCTTCGTGGACTGGCGCTACCGGGCCAGGGAGAACCGTTTCGGCCGCTTCGCCCGGGAGATCCGGCGCGCGGGCGGCCTGGTCGTCCCGGCGCATCCGCACGCCACCTGCCTCGGCTGCAACTGGAAGTTCGGCCTCGGCGAGGCGGATGTGGTGGAGGTGTGGAACGGCTCGTGGAACGCGGACGACGAGGTGTCGCTCCAGACCTGGGACGCGGCCCTGGCACGGGGCCGCTGGACCCCCGCGATGGGCAACAGCGACGCCCACCGCGACCCGGACCCGGTCGGCACCCCGCAGACCGTCGTCCTCGCCGACGCCCTCAGCCGGACGGCGCTCCTGGAGGGCCTGCGCCGGGGCCGCAGCTATGTGGCGGAGTCCTCGTCGGTCGCGCTCTCCCTCACGGCCACGGGCGGCCGGGCCCGCACCGCGGGCATCGGGGACCGCCTGCGGGTCCCCGACGACACCCCCGTCACCGTCCGCCTCGAAGCCTCGGGCGTCCCCGGCTGCTCGGTCCGCCTCATCACCGACCAGGGCGTCCTGCACACCTCCCCCACGACCCCTGCGGACGGCCGGACGGCGGTCTCCTGGTCCACGACCCCCCGCCGCGCGACCTACGTCCGCGCCGAACTCCGCCACCCCCCGACCACCCCCGGCCTGCCGGGCCGGATGGCCGCCTTCACCAACCCGGTGTTCCTGGGGCACGGCCCGGGGGACGCGCGGGCGGCCTGACCTCCGCGGTGGCGTCCCCCGGGGTCACTCGCCGCGGGGGCGCCACCGCCGGGCCTGCCGCCCGGCGACGGACGAGGCCCAGATCCAGGCCACCACGCCCATCGCGGCGACGGCGGCGGCACAGGCGGCGAGGAAGTCCCCGGAGACGTAGGAGCCGCCGTCAGCCGTCCGGGGCAGGGCGAGCCAGAGCCCGATCGCACAGCCCGCCGTGCCCGCCAGGACCAGCGGTACGAGAAGACTCCAGGCCGCGGTGGTCCGTTGGAGGCCGCGGTCCCCGGAGAGCACGGTCAGCGGAGCGAGAGCGCGTCCGTTGCGGAGGAACTCGGCGGTGCCGGAGACGGTCATGGCGACGGTGAGGACAAGGATGCCGAAGAATCCGAAGAGGAAGATCCACCGGCCGTGGTCCTTGTTCACCTGGCTGGAGACCAGCCATTCCCCGCCCAGCGTGTGCACATCGGCACCGGTCGGAAGGGTCCGGTAGGCCAGGCGTTTCACCTCGGGCACGGACGCGGGCGCGCCCCGGGGGGAGATCAGCACGATCTGAGCGAAGTCGTCGCGCGCGGCGGACCGGGCGACCGACGCCCCGCCCTGGGTGTACAGCCGGACGCCCGGGGTCCCGTTCCAGGTGATGATCTCCTGGGCGCGCGGGTCGCCGGGGACCCGGGTGAGGGGGGTCCGCTCTCCGGAGCAGGGCAGTCCGAGAGCGGTGAGCGAGGTGCACTCCCCCTTCAGTGTGAGGGTGCCGCGCCGGGGGTCGGTCACGGTGGCGATGGCGTCCAGGCCGTCCGGCAGTGCCGCGAGGAACCCGTCGATCTGCCGTTCCGTCACCTCCGAACCGGGGCGGACGACGAGCGCGGCGGTGCCGATCCGGTCGACGGCGGCCTGGGCGGCGCGGGCCTGGGAGCCGAACTGAGCCTGCCAGACGACGATCTGGATCAGCAGACCGAGCGCGACCACCACACCCGAGACCAGCCGGGCGGCCGGTCGCGGATGCGCCGCCGCCCTGCGCCCCGACACCAGCAGCGCGGGGCTGCCCAGCCGGCGCCCCAGCCGTGCCATGCCCCGGCCGAGGCGGGCCGTGAGCACCGCCACGGCGGCGGGCAGGGTGGCCAGCGTCCCGGCGGCACCGATCCAGTTCACGAAGACATAGGGGGTGGTGCCCGGCTCGAAGAGGTCGGGGCCGCGCACCGCCACGAGCAGCAGCACGGGGCAGAGCACCGCCCAGCGGGCGGGCGCCCGGCGGGCCGCGACAGGCCGGGTGGTGCCGGTCCTGGTCCGCCCCGGGCGGTCCACCGCCACCGCCGCGCCCAGGACGGCCACGGCGGCGGCCAGGACCGCGAGCAGCAGCGCCCCTGCCCATGCCCGCATGTCCGCCGCCGCCACCACATGGCCGGTCCAGGGCAGCCGGAGGTCCGTCGCCCAGGAGACGGCGACCGCCGCCAGCGCGAGGGCCGCGCCGAGGGCGACCGGCCGCCAGGTCTCGCCGACGAGCAGCACCGCGCGGGCACGGGCCGTCCCACCGAGCACCGTGACCACGGTGGCCCGCCGGTCCCTGCCGTGCGCACCGGAGCGGGCCGCCACGACGACCAGGATTCCCGCGGGCAGCAGCCCCAGGACCCCTGGCATGACGAGGAAGTTCCCTTCCGGCTTCGCCTGGTCGGTCTGGCCCACGGCGAAGTAGACAGGTCCGGCGGCGGGCCCGAATCCGACGATCGGCGAGGCGTTCCGCCCGGTCAGGCCGGAGAGTGGACGCACATAGGCGAACAGCTCGTCGGGGGATTGGAGGCCCTCCGCCGCGATGGTCCCGGCCACCCGGCCGTAGCGCTCCCCGATTCCGTCGTCGGCCCCGGCCCCCCGCAGGCGCGGGGAGAGCACGGCCTCGCCCCGGGCGGGCCACGCCGCGACACCCGGCGGTAGGGGGGCGTCGGCGGTGAGCGGCTCGACGAGGACGACGGTGAAGCGGCCACCGCCGGTGAGCGAGTCACCGGCGGCCTTCCACAGAGCCCGGGCCGGCAGCTCGGGCCGGTCCTCCCGGAACACCGGGCCCCGGGCGGTGCCCCGCTCGCGCTGGCCCTCGTACGCCGCGTGGGTGGCCACCAGGGCCACCCCCACCAGGGCCAGGGCGAGGACGGAGACGACCAGTGCCGCGAACCGGACCCCGCCGGCCTCGGACCGGCTCCCTGCCGCCCTGCCGACCCGCAGGAGCTGCCGGTACATGCCTCTCCGGCTCATCGGTCGCCCGCCCCCGGCGACCGCACCGGCACCGGCACCAGCCGTCCGTCGTCGAGGGAGAGGACCCGTTCGGCGTGGGTCGCCACCGTCAGATCGTGGGTGACGAGCAGCAGACCGCACCCGTGCCGGGCCGGCATCGCGAACAGCAGCTCGGTGACCTTGTCCCGGGTCGCGGCGTCCAGTGCGCCGGTGGGCTCGTCCGCGAGCAGCAGCGACGGGGAGTTGATCAGGGCACGGGCGACGGCGGTCCGCTGCCGTTCGCCGCCCGACAGTTCCCCGCTGGTGTCCGCCCGGGGCACCTCCAGCTCGTCCAGCAGCTCCTCGGCCCGGCGGTACGCGCTGTCCTTGGCGGTGCCCGCCAGCAGCGCGGCGAGCGCGACGTTGTCCACGGGGGACAGCTCGGGCAGCAACTCCCCGAACTGGAAGACCATCCCGATGTGACGGCTGCGGTGCCGCGCCAGCGCCGCCCCCCGCAGACCGGTCGTGTCCGCCCCCGCCACCGCGACGGTCCCGCCGTTCGGGCGTATCAGCCCGAGGACGCACGAGAGCAGCGTGCTCTTGCCCGATCCGCTGGGCCCGGTGACCGCGACGGACTCCCCGGCCCTCAGCTCCAGCTCCAGCCCGTTCAGCAGCCGCCGCCCCGCGACGGAGTAGTCCAGACCGCCGATGGCCAGAACCGTTCCGTCCGGGCCCTGCGTACCCGAGGTCTTCAAGCCGTTCCCCCCCCCCGCTCCTGTCCGCTCACCCCGCGCACGGCACGGGGGCGGCCCACTGTGCCACCCCCGTGCCGTCAGAACTCAGCGCCAGGCCCAGGTCGTGCAGTCGTCGGGCTGGAAGTTGACGGCCACGCACGCCTTGAAGCCCCGCACGTAGTTGGTCTCGTCGTTGCTGCTGTACACGGTGGTGCCGTTGCCGCTGCTGTTGCGGAGTTCGTGCTCGGTGTACCTGCGCTTGTAGTCCGCGTACACCTCTTTGCTGTCACCGGCCGTGTCCTTCACGGCTATCTGGCCGTTCGCGCCCCTGCTCCAGGCGTGCACGCCGCCCCGGCTTCTCTCCATGTCGACACCGATGGCGGATGACGCGGCTCCCAGCAGCGCGAAGCCGGTGACCGACAGCACGGTGGCTCTCTGCAGACGTCTGTTCATGATGTTTCCCCGTTCTCTTGCCAGGTGAATGCGCCCCGGGGGCTCAGCCCCGGTGGGCGCCTGGTGAGTGGAGATGACCATAACCACCGCCCGCCCCACACGATCGGACGCAAGCTCCCGTTGACCGAAAGGGAGCGCGCACGCAGGGACAAAGGGCTGGCCGCTGATTCGGCTTCGCCCTGGCGTTGGCTCGATCCGGCCGCTATCACGCTGTGAGGCGGCGGACGGGGCGGCCCGGGGGACGCGCGGGCGGCCTGACCCCGGAGAGCGAGGCGGCCGACGGCGCCACCCCCCACGGGGACGCCGCCGGCCGGTTCAGGGGTCCGCGGTCAGTCGCGGACGATCAGGGAGGGGGTTTCGCGGGTCAGGATCTCGCCGCGGAAGAAGGCGGGGCTGCGGCGGGTCATGACCAGCATGATGACGAGGCCGAGGAGGAGCAGGCCGACGCCGATGACGAAGACCGAGCCGACGCCGAGGACGGCGGAGCCGCTGCCGTAGGCGGGGTCCCACATGTCGTAGAGGGTCTTGGAGAAGACGGCGGCGAGGAGGGTGCCGCCGAGGAGCGGGAAGACGCCCTTGAAGACCAGGTCGCGGCCGGAGCGCAGGAGTTCGCGGCGGAAGTACCAGGCGCAGGCGAAGGCCGTGAGGGAGTAGTAGAAGCAGATCATCAGGCCGAGTGCGTAGACCGTGTCGATCAGGACGTTCTCGCTGACGAGGGTCATCACGGTGTAGAACGCGCCGGTGGCGAGGCCCGCGACGACGGTGGCGCGGCCGGGGGTGCGGAAGCGGGGGTGGACCCGGGCGTACGAGGGCGGCAGGGCCTCGTACGCGGACATCGCGAGGACGGTGCGGGCGACCGGGATGAAGGTGGTCTGGAGGCTCGCGGCGGCGGACGCGAGGACCGCGACGAAGAGGAGGACGCCCAGGGCCGGGCCCATGACGGGGCCCGCGAGGGCGGCGAAGACATTGTCCGAGGTGTCGGGGTTGGCGAGGCCCAGGCCCTGGTCGCCGGAGCCGACGGCCATCTGCGCGGCGACCCCGGTGGCGAGGTAGGCGCCGACGAGGACGACCATGGCGATCAGCGCGGCGCGGCCGGGGGTCCGGTCGCTGCCGGTGGTCTCCTCGTTGGCCGTGAGACAGGCGTCCCAGCCCCAGTACATGAAGATCGACAGGGAGAGTCCGGCGGTGAAGGCCGCGAAGGACTGGACGGCGAACGGATTCAGCCACTCGGCGGAGAAGGACAGCGAGGTCTCGAACTCGCCCGCCTTGCCGAGGGCCATCGCCACGAACAGCGCGAGGACCAGGAGTTGCAGCCCGACCAGGGCGTACTGGACCCCCTTGGTCGCGGTCATGCCCCGGTAGCTGATGGCCGTGGCGACGGCGATGAAGACCAGCACGGTGACGATGTGGACGGCCTTGTTGTCGTCCAGCGCCGCGATGGACTCCTTGCCGGTGATCTCGCCCGCGAGCAGCCAGAAGAAGGACGTGGCCACCCCGGCGAGGTTGGAGAGCACGATGATCGTGGCGATCACCAGCCCCCAGCCGCACATCCAGCCCACGCGGGGGCCGAACGCCTTCACGGTCCAGGTGAACGAGGTGCCGCAGTCCGGCATGACCCGGTTCAGCTCGCGGTAGGCGAAGGCCACCAGCAGCATCGGCAGAAAGCCCGCCAGGAAGACGGCCGGCATCTGGAGTCCGACCTCACCGGCCGTGGAGCCGAGCGTCGAGGTCAGGCAGTAGACGGGTGCGACGGTGGAGATGCCGATGACGGCACTCCCGGTGAGCCCGACGGAGTTGCCGCCGAGCCCCTTGGTGCGTACGCCCCTGGTCCCGCCAGGGACGTCCTCCGCTCTGTCTCCGGCCAGGGGCCGCGCATCCAGCTGAGTCATGAACAGGACGTTAAATGCTGCGGTTTCCACATCTGGAGGAAAGCCATCCGGATGATCCACCTTGGATTTAACGGGCAACAAGGCAACCGCACCTGCGCTTGAAAGACCCTCGCCGCACGCCCCATGCGTTACCGGGGGTGATTCCAGGATTTCCCCGGTGCGATAACCGCAGCTGAGTCCGTTTTGTCCGCTTTCAAAATTTCCCTTTGCGGGAGGAAGAGGGTGGCGACCCCACCGCTTCACAGATCCTTCACAGAAAGGACGCAGATCTCCTCGCCGCACCAGGGCAACCGTGATGTTCCTCACGGAGGGTAAGGGGATTCGCTACTCCCTGTATCTACCCTACGCGGAAACCACAGAGAAAATTGAGGTCCAAGCTGAAGCCGTCTACTCCTGTGGCAGTTGTGACCACGGAGCGGTACGGCCAGAGGGATCGACGGGGGAGACAACGGATGAGCCGCAGAGCGGGCACGCAGACCTCGCAGACGCCGAGAACGCCGACGACACTGGCAACAGGGGCTCAGGGGCCCGCGCCGTACCTCACCGGGGACGGCGACTCCTGGGACCCCGGCTGAGCCACCCGGCCGGACAGGTGCGCCGGGCCGGCCCACCCGGCCCGGCGCACCGCCGCCGCCCGTCTCACCCCGGCCAGACGATCGCCTGCGTCTCGCTGTAGGCGTGCAGCGCGTACGAGCCCACGTCCCGCCCCACCCCGCTCGCGCGGAAGCCGCCGAACGGCGCCTCCATATGGCGTCCGACCGTATTGATCCCCACCCCGCCGGAGCGCAGCCGGGCCGCGACCCGGAAGGCGCGGGCCGTGTCGCCCGACCACACATAGTCCATGAGTCCGTACTCGCTGTCGTTGACCAGCGCCACCCCCTCGTCCTCCGTGTCGAACGGGACGACGACCACCACCGGCCCGAAGATCTCCTCGCGGACGATCCGCATGCCCGCCGCGCACTCGGTGAACAGCGTCGGAGCGACCCAGAAGCCCCGTTCGAACGAGGGCCGCTCGCCCCCCGCCACCAGCCGCGCGCCCTCCGCGCGGCCCAGCGCCACATAGGACTCGACCCGGTCCCGGTGCGCCGCCGAGATCACCGGTCCGACGACGGTCCCCGGCTCGGCCGGGTGTCCCACCGGCAGCCGGGCCGCGAGGGCGGCGAGCCCCGCCACCAGCCGGTCGTGGATGCCCCGCTGGGCGATCACCCGGGTCGGCGCCGTACAGATCTGCCCGCTGTAGAAGGTGAACGTGGTGCCGATCGCGCGCACCGCCGCCTCCGGGTCCGCGTCGTCGAAGACCAGCGCCGCGCCCTTGCCGCCCAGTTCCATCAGCCGCCGCTTCATCCCGCGCCCGCAGACCTCCGCGATCCGCCGCCCCACCGCCGTGGAGCCGGTGAAGCTGACCATGTCGACGGCGGGCGCCCCGACGGCGGCCTCCCCCACGGCGGTGGACGTCCCGCCCACCACATTGACCACCCCGGGCGGAATCCCCGCCTCCGCCAGTGCCCCGGCCATCCGGTAGACGGAGAGCGGGTCCTGCGGCGCGGGCTTGACCACCACCGTGTTGCCCATCGCGAGCGCGGGCGCGACCTTTCCCGCCGCGTTGGCCCAGGGGTTGTTGTACGAGGTGACGCAGGTGACCACGCCCACCGGGCGGCGCACCGCCAGCGCCCCCATGATCCGGGCCGGGCCCATCGGCCCCGCCGGGTTGAGCTGCGGCGGCAACGGCTGCTCGACCGGTTCCAGGGCCCCTTTGGCGTACCGCCGGAACCGGGCCGCCGCCACCCGTACCTGCATCGCGCGCGCGGTGCCGGTGGTCGCCCCGGTCTCGGCGCGCGCCAGCTCCGTGTACGGCTCGGTGTGCCGCAGCACGATCTCCGCCGCCGCGTCCAGCAGCCGGGCGCGTTCCTCGGGGGGCGTCCGCGACCAGGGGCCGAAGGCGTCCCGGGCCGCCTCGGTCGCCGCGAGCACCTGGGCGCGGCTCGCCTCGGGCGCGAGTCCGACGGTCTCCTCGGTGGCCGGGTCGACGACCGGGTGGTGGCCGCCGTCGGGCTCGACCCACTCCCCGGCGATGAACAGCCGCTGCCCGGGGCCGTCGGGGCCGGTCACCGGGTCGGCACCGTTCTCGTGTCCCGTCCGGAGCGCAGCACCGTGCCCGGCACCGCCCCGGTGACCCGGCCGTCGCGGAGGGTCTCGACGCCGTTGACCCGGACGGAGACGATCCCGGCCGCCGCCGCGTCGAGGCGGGGGCTGTCGCCGGGGAGGTCGTGGACGAGGGTCGCGGGGCCCGCGTCGATCCGTTCCGGGTCGAAGAGGACGAGGTCCGCGTGGTACCCCTCGGTGATCCGGCCGCGTTCCCGCAACCCGAGGAGGCGGGCCGGATCGTCGCTGAGCATCCGTACCGCCCGTTCCAGGGGGACGAGCCCGCGGCCGCGCAGACAGTCGCCGAGGAAGCGGGTGGTGTAGGGCGCCCCGCACATCCGGTCCAGATGGGCGCCCGCGTCGGAGCCGCCGAGCAGGACGTCCTCGTGCTCCCAGGTCCGCCGCCGCAGCTCCCAGGAGGCGGGGTCGTCGTCGGGGGGCATCGGCCAGAGCACGGTGCGCAGCCCGTCCCGGACGCAGATCGCGACGAGGCAGTGGAAGGGGTCCTGGCCGCGTTCGGCGGCGATGTCGCCGACGGTCCGGCCGGTGAGGCCCGCGTTCCCGGGGTCGTAGGTGTCGCCGATGACATAGCCCGCGAAGTCGGCGAGCCGCCGGAAGATGCCCGCCTCGGGGGACGCGGCCCGCCGCAGCATCCCGGCCCGCACCTGGGGATCGTTCAGCCGCCGTATCCGTTCGGGGACGGGCAGGCCCAGGATCTCGCCCCAGCCGGGGATGAGGTTGAGCGCGCAGAACGTGCCCAGGGACATGTTCATGGGGACGAGGATCGGCATGGTCAGGGCGACGATCCGGCCGCCCGCCGCGCGGGCGCGCCCGCTCGCGAGGAGCTGCCGGGGCACCCGTTCGGGGACGGCGGAGTCGATGGTGAGCACATTCCAGTTGAGGGGGCGCCCGGCGGCCCGGGTCATCGCCACCAGCAGGTCGATCTCGTCGTCGGCGAACCGGTCGAGACAGCCCGCGACGATCGCCTCCAGCTGGGTGCCCTCGTGCTCGCCGACCGCCCGGCAGAGGGCGATCAGCTCCCCGGGGTCGGCGTGGCGGGAGGCGACGGGGGCGCCGTCGCCGTCGGAGTGGGTGGTGGACCGGGTGGTGGACAGGCCCCAGGCGCCCTCGTCCATCGAGGTGTGCAGCAGCGCGAGCATCGCGTCGAGCTGCTCCGGGGTGGCGCTGCCGCCGATCGCGGCGGGGCCCATGACATGGCGGCGCAGGGCGCAGTGGCCGACCATGAAGCCCGCGTTGACGGCGATCCGCCCGTCGAGGGCGCCGAGGTACTCGCCGAAGGTGTGCCAGGTCCAGGGCGCGCCCTGCTCCAGCGCGGCCAGGGACATGCCCTCGACCCGGGCCATCATGCGGCGGGTGTAGTCGGCGTCGGCGGGCCGCCCGGGGTGGAGCGGGGCGAGGGTGAAGCCGCAGTTGCCGCCCGCGACGGTGGTCACGCCGTGGTTCATGGAGGGGGTGGCGTACGGGTCCCAGAAGAGCTGGGCGTCGTAGTGCGTGTGCGGGTCGACGAAGCCGGGGGCGAGGACGAGTCCGGTGGCGTCCTCGCCGGTGGCCGTGGGGGCGGTGACGGTGCCGGGCGGGGCGACGACCGCGATCCGGCCGTCCCGGAGCCCGATGTCGGCGACCCGCGCGGGCGCGCCCGTGCCGTCGACGAGGGTCGCCGAGCGGATGAGGTGGTCGAGCATGGCCCCTGTCCCTTCCCGTTCCGTTGCCGCCGTTCCACTGAATCCCGTTCGGCTGCTCCCGTTCCGTTGCCGCCGTTCCGCCGGATCCCGTCCGGCCGCTCCCGTTCCGTCGCCGACCGGGTCAGACGGCGTTACGGAAGCGGGTCGTCCGGTGTATCGGGTCGGTGTCGATACGGGGGATCACATGCTCACCGAGCAGCTTGATCGTGTTCATGGTGTCCTCGCGGCCGATCCCCACCGGCAGTCCGAACGAGAGCTGGTCGGCGCCCGCCTGCTCCCAGCGCTTGCACTGTCCCAGCACCTCCTCGGGGTCGCCGCAGATGATCAGCTCCTCCGCGATCAGCAGCTCGATGATCTCCTCGGTGTACTCGGGGATCAGCTCGGGCCACACCGGTATCCCCTCGGGCCGGGGGAAGGTGTCGTGGTAGCGGAAGAGCAGGGACTGGAGGTGGTTCAGCCCGCCGCCCACCGCGATCTCCACCGCCCGTTCATGGGTCTCGGCGCAGATCGCGGTGGTGGTGACCATGACGTTGTCGTTGACGAAGGCGCCGACGGGCTCGGCCTCGCGGACGGCCGTGCGGTACGCGTCCAGCGCCCATTCCATGTCGCCGACCTTCTGCACGCTGAAGCCGAGGACCCCGAGCCCCTTGCGCCCGGCCATCGCGTACGAGGAGGGGGAGCCCGCCGCGTACCAGAGGGCCGGGTGGGCCGGGCCGTACGGCTTCGGCAGCACCTTGCGCGGCGGCAGGGACCAGTGCTTGCCCTGGAACCCCGGGTACTCCTCCTGGAGCCACATCTTCGGGAACTCGGCGATCGTCTCCTCCCAGATCTCCCGGGTGTGCTCCATGTCGGTGACGCCCGGGAGGAACGCGAGGATCTCGTGGCTGCCCGCGCCCCGGCCGGAGCCGAACTCGAAGCGGCCCTCGGAGAGATGGTCGAGCATGGCCACCTTCTCGGCGACCTTCACGGGGTGGTTCACCGGAGCGAGCGGATTGAAGATCCCGGAGCCCAGGTGGATGCGGTCGGTGGCGTGCGCGAGATAGCCGAGGAAGACATCGCTCGCGGAGAGATGGGAGTACTGCTCCAGGAAGTGGTGCTCGGTGGCCCAAGCGTATTTGAAGCCGGAACGGTCCGCCTGGACGATGTACTCGGCCTCCTCCATCAGCGCCTTGTGCTCCGCGAGCGGGTCGGTCTCGGCACGCCTGCCGACATATCCCTGCACAAAGATCCCGAACTCCACGGCGCCTCACCCCTTCCGCCATTTCTGACACATCGTCAGACATCGATGGGCACGACTGTTCCACCGGGGGCCGGACCCGTCAATAGCTGACGATCCGTCAGGAACAGCCGATCGCTAGGGCTGCGGAGCGCCCGCCAGGAGACCGCCGTCGGCGACGATCGACTGTCCGGTGATGTACGAGGAGTCCTCGCAGCTCAGGAAGAGCGCGATCCGGGCCATCTCCACCGGCTGGGAGACCCGCCCCAGCGGCACCGTCCGCCGGACCACCTCGCCCATCGCCGCGCGGGCGCTCTCCGGGTAGGAAGCGGTGTCCGGGTCCCAGTTCACGGGGTCGGCCATGGGGGTGTCGACCCAGCCGGGGCAGACGGCGTTGACCCGAATCCCCTGCGACGCCAGCTCCAGGGCGGCGACGCGGGTCAGCCCCAGGATGGCGTGCTTCGACGCGACATAGGGGCCGTTCTCGGCCATCCCGGTCAAGGAGAGAATCGAGGCGATGTTGACGATGGTGCCGCCGCCCGCCGCCGCGATCTCCGGGGCGACGGCCCGCATCCCCAGGAACGTACCGGTCTGATTGACCCGGATGATGGACTCGTACTCCGCCGGCGAGGTGTCGAGGAGGGTGCCGCGGCTCGTCACCCCCGCATTGTTGATCAGGCCGTCCACCCTGCCGAACCGCTCCTTCGCGAGGGCGACCGCGGCGCTCCAGTCCTCCTCCCGTCCCACGTCGAGCCGGGTGTACACCGCGCTCTCCCCCAGCTCCCCGGCGACGGCCCCGCCCGCCTCGTCCAGGATGTCGCCGAGCACCACCGATGCGCCCTCGGCGGCGAAGAGCCGGGCCTGCTGCTCGCCCTGGCCCCGGGCGGCGCCCGTGATCAGTACCACCCGTCCGGCGAGCTTCCCTCGCGCACTGCTGCTCATGGTTCGACTCCTTCAGTGGTCGGAAGAGAGAAAGGGGGCCACATCGGAGGCGAACGCCTCCATCTGGTCGATCAGCTCGGCCCGGTCACGGCTGCGGAACCGCACCTGGAGCTGGTGCACACCCATGGCCGGATACGCGCGCAGCGACTCGGCGAGGGCGCCGGGCGGGCCGCTCAGGGTACGCCCGCCGACCTCCCAGGGCGGGTCCCCGATGTACAGGGGCTCGGCGATGGCGCCGATCACCAGCGGCCGGGCGATCCCCGCCGCCTCGCGCAGCTCCCGCAGCCGGGCGATCCGCCGGGGCAGCACCGTGCGCGGATCGCCCTGCGGCAGCCAGCCGTCCCCGCGCCGGGCGGCCCGGCGCAGCGCGGCGGGCGAGGAGCCGCCGACCCACAGGGGCACCTGCGGCTGGGCGGGCCGGGGTCGCTGCCCGAGGTCGGCGAAACGGAAGTACTCGCCGGTGAAACGGGGGAACTCCGCCGGTCCGAGCGCCGCCCGGAGCGCGTCCAGCGACTCGTCCAGGACGCGTCCCCGCTCCGCGAAGTCCACCCCGAGCGCGGCGAACTCCTCCGCCACATGCCCGGCCCCGACCCCGAGGATCAGCCGCCCGCCGCTGAGGTGGTCGAGGGTGGCGTACTGCTTGGCCGTGAGCAGGGGGTGCCGCAGCCCCACGACCGCGACATGGCTCAGCAGCCGCACCCGCCGGGTGACCGAGGCCAGAAAGGCCAGCGTGGCCACCGGGTCGTACCAGACCGTGGACATCGCCCCGGCGAGCCGCCGGGGCACGGCCACGTGGTCGCAGACGGCCACATACGCGAACCCGGCCCGGTCGGCCGCCCGCGCGACCTCGACGAGATCCTCCGGCCCGGCGGCGGTCCGCTCCCAGGGCTCGGTGTAGAGGGTGCTCTGGGACTGGACCGGGAGCTGGATGCCGTACGCGATCCGGTCGCCGGGCGGCTCAGGGAGCACGGGATCTCCTCGCCGGTGTCGGGCGTGACGTCGGGTGCCGAGCGGCCCCATCGTCACGCCTGACCCGCCACCGGACAAGGGGACCTCGCGGACCGCCGCGGCGGTCCGCCGGGACCACCGGTCAGAACACCCGGATCGTCAACGGTGTGGGAGGGACATCGGCGAAGACACGCACAGCGAACGTGTACTCCCCCGGAGCGGTGGGAGTCCCGACGATCGTGCCTTGCGGGAAGAGGACGAGCCCCGGTGGGAGCGAGCCGACGACGTCCAGCAGCCCGGCGAAGAACATATCCGTCGTCCCCGGCGGGACCTCCATCGCGAGGCCTTGGAACTCGGCGTCGCCGACCCGGTCGCCATAGTCCTGGACGGTGATGGCCACGGTCTCCATCTCGCGGCCGATGAGGCCCTGGTACACCTCCCCCACGCGGGCGTCGGGAAGCACCCCCTGGACGATTTTGTCGAACGCCACCTGGAGTCCCTGGTGGACGGCGCGGGCGTCGATCCCCTCCCGGTCGAGCGCGGCGTCGTGCAGCACCCCGTCGATCCGGGCGATGGCGTGATAGGAGAAGTCCCAGCCCTCTTCCCCCTGGTTCGGGTGGTACCGATTGTCCGTGGCCCGTACATCGGCCAGAGACTGGCCGTCACCGTCGGTCACCCAGATGTTCCGGCCGTTGCTCATGAACCCGCCCCAGTACATGACCGCGTTGGCGAAGAGCCCCAGGGTCTGGGCGAGCAGGACATGGAGGTTGCCCAGGTCCGTGCAGATGCCCACGCCGTCGTCGAGGACGGTCAGCGGATCGTCGTTGATGCTGTCCTCGGGGTCGTAGTCGACTCTGGCCCTGACCCCCTGCCGCAGCGCGACCGCCACCTCCTGCGGGTCCGCCCGGCCCTGCGCCATGACCGTGGCCTCCCGGACCGCCTGTGCCCGTGCCTGCCCGCAGGTGGGGGTGTCGAACAGCCGGTAGACGTGGTGGCTCGACGAGCCCACGTTGTGCACGCCGTCCCCCCGGACGAGCCGCCACTCGACGAACGCCAGGGTGTTCCCGACGGCGCCCTGCCCCGGCAGCCCCAGCAGGGGGACGACGAAGGTGTGCGTGTCCCCCAGGGGGTTCACCTCCTGCGACCGCCCCAGGACACCGCCCGGCATCAGGACATCGGCGGCTTCGAGCACCGCGGGCCCGCCGAAGCCACCGAGGCCGTCGATCCGCACCAGGGCCGTCGGCACCTCATCCTTCCGATAGGTGGCGCTGGAGATCAGCAGCCCCTGCTCCGCCGCGCTCTCCCCGTCCTCGGCCACGGGAACGGTGCCCGCGAGGTCGACCTGCTCGACCACGGGCACGGTGAGGGTGCCCGCCGACTCCATGCGCTGCACCACGGCCGCCGCCCCGGGGTCCGGCGCGGTGCCGGGCGCCTCGCGCCCGTCCCGCCCCGCCTCCTGCGCCCAGGGGTGCCCGATCCCCCGCAGCATCTGCACGACCGCCGCGTTCCCGACCCCGGCCTGGAGCCCGGCCACCCCGCGCCCCGCCGGTCTGCGCCCCGGGACCCGCGCGTCCGGAACACGGTCGTTCCTGCTCCGCTCCTGGTCACGCATCCGCCACATGCCTCCTCCGTCCGGCGCTCCGGGGCGCCCCCTCCTTGCATACGGGAGACGCGCCGCCGGGGCCAGGTACGGAAGGGCAGACCCAGGGGTCGTCGGGCACGGCAACCACCGCCGGGCGTCGTCGCCCGATCGGATGGACCGGGTGCGGACGAACCGTTCGGGCTCTCGGCACGGCAGTAGACATACGACCGTGCCGAGCGGAGACCGACATCAGA
This sequence comes from Streptomyces clavuligerus, assembly GCF_005519465.1. Classification (NCBI taxonomy): domain Bacteria; kingdom Bacillati; phylum Actinomycetota; class Actinomycetes; order Kitasatosporales; family Streptomycetaceae; genus Streptomyces; species Streptomyces clavuligerus. The sequence continues at coordinate 2,702,526 of NZ_CP027858.1, forward strand.
AGAAGGACGTCGAAGCTGCGCTGAAGCGGGCGGAGAAGGCAGGTCTCAAAGTGACACGGAAACAGAACGGGCACCGCTGGGGATGGGTGCTGTGCTGCCCTTGCAAGGCGGACCATGTGGTGTTCTGTACGCCCCGAAATCCTGGCCAGGGGGCACAGGAGATCGATCAATTCACACGGAGGCACACGAACTGTGCGTAACTGGCGCTTCACCTTGCACATTCAGGACCCGTTGACACCGGAACAGTCGGACACCCTGGACCACCTGGACTGTTTCGCCGACGGACGGGCGAGTCTGGTAACGGGGCCTGACACGGCCGAATTCTGGTGTTACTCCGAGGCCGAGACGCTGACTCAGGCCATCGCGGACGTCCTGGTGCGCTTCGAGGAACTGCCGGGTGTCCTCGTCCGCAGCGTCGAGCTGGACGAAATGGCGCTGGAAGACAACGGCATGTGGACCCCCGCCGTCATTCCCCCGCCGCCACCGCTGGAGGACGAGCCGGCGGCCTGACACGGTCGAGCCTCACCAGCTCCCCCTGTCCGGGGCGGCCGGTGGGGCCTTTGTGCGTTCACGGGCCCTGCCTCGCTCGTTCGGGTGGACCAAGCGCTGAAGAACCGTTCAGGCCCCCGAGGGGGCAGTAGACGTACGACCATGCCGAGCGGAGACCGACATCAGAAGAAGGACGTTGAGGCGGCGCTGAAACGGGCGGAGGAGGCCGGTCTCAAGGTGACGCGCAAGCAGAATGGGCATACATGGGGACTCGTTGTCTGCTGTCCGTGCAATGAGTTTCACCGGGTGAACTGCACACCCCGGAGTACTGGAGATGAGGCGAAGAAGATTGACAACTTCACCAGAAATCATGGGCATCATGCGTAAGTGGTATTTCACGCTGCATCTTCAGGAGCCCTTGACGGAGAAGCAGTCCAACACCCTGGATCACCTCGACCGTTTCAACGACGGGCGGATCGGGCTGGAAGAGGTCCCCGGTGTCCGGGCGAAATTCACTTGCGTCTTTGAGGCTGAGACCCTGACCGCTGCGATCAGGGAAGCGCTCGATTTCTTCGAGGACTTCCCCGGCGTCCTCGTCCGCAGTGTCGAGCTGGACGCACTTGAGTTGGACGAGAACGGCATGGCCACCCCCGCCGTCGTTCCGGCGCCGCCACCGCTGGAGGACGACCCGGCAGCCTGAAACGGTCGAGCCCCGCCGGGTCGGAGGATGGGACTCGGCGGGGCTCGGGCGTTGGCGCGGGCCCTACAGTTCGGTGCCCCGGGCGAGGGTAACCAGACCGCCGAACGCATCGATGGACACCATCAGAACAGGACCGTCGGCCTGCTTGCTGTCACGGACAGGCACCGTGCCGGTAACCGACGCGTGCGCGGGGGCCCACTCGACGCACTCTCCGTTGGGGTCGCTGTAGCTGGACTTGATCCAGGTGGCAGCAGTTGCCTTGAGCTGGGGGTTCATAGGGAGTACTCCTTGCGAATCTCTCGAATGCGGGCGACAGATGCATCATGCCCCAGGGCTTCCGCCCGCAGGCGATCAAAGATCGCCAGTGCATTCGTGACGACCTGTGCTGCCTCCAACGGACGCCCTCCCTGCGGCCCTTCGACATGCAGCGCGGTAGGTGCACCATCAAAGATCAGCACCGTAAAAGCCGCTGCTGACGCCGGTACCACATCAAACGGGATCAGCTGAAAGTTGATGTTCGGCGCCTCCGCTTCCTGGAGCAGGCGATCGAGCTGGGCTGCCATCACCTCCCGGGAGCCCACGCGCGTACGCAGACATGCCTCAGACAGGACCACCCACAGTTCGGGAGGTTTCTCCCGCTTAAGAACCTCTTGCCGCCGCATACGTGCCTTCAGGCGGGATTCAAGATCGCTTGCTGCCAAGCGCGGAGCCCCCGCCCTGTAGACCGCACGGGCGTACTCCGGCGTCTGGAACAGCCCCGGCACGAACAGCGTTGAGAAGCTGAGGATCTTGGCAGCCTTGCGTTCCTTGTTGATGTAGGGCTCGAACCACGTTGGGTCGTCGCCCTCCAGCGCGCGTTGGAGCTGCCGGGCAAGCATCGTCCCCGTCCCGAACACACGGTCACACCCCACGGCAAATTTCTCGCTTGGGGTGGCTTTGGCGTTCTCGACCCGAGAGACGTACGCCCCGCTACACCCGACCGCCTTACCAAGTCCCCGAACAGTCATCCCGCGCGTGGTGCGCAGCTCTCGAACATCTATCCCGAATTGCGCAACGGGAGTTAACGGAGCTTGCTCGTCGTCGTACTCCATGGTGTTGACCTTCCATCTTTGCTCTTCTTCCCAGGTCGAACGCCGTTCGACTTGTTGCCGAAACACCGGTAACGGTGTCCAGCCTAGGGGTAGTTGTGCTCATCTGGTCACGCAACGAAACCCCCGGGGGAATCAAGCAAGGAGGTAGTCGCATGCCCACCCACACTCCGCCGAACGGCACCGTCGCCGTGGGTTCCCTCGCGTACGACACCAGCGTCAAACGTGTGGGAGTCGTCATGGCTGTGACCGGAGCCCGGTACGCGCTCCGCCCTCCCCAGGGCGGGGTCGAGTGGGACGTGCCGCAGAAGTACTGCCGCCCCGCAACCACCGCCGATCAGCTTTCACAGGCCCTCGCCGAGGTGAACGAGCGCAGCAACAGGGGCACGCTGTGAACGCCGCTCCGATCTGAGAACGTCCGCCCGGTTGATCCTCGGACAGCCGACCGGGCGGACCACCCCCGACCCCGTCCCGTGTGGCAGCGCCTCAGCAGCGCTGCGGAGGATCGCGCGAGGACGGACGAGGGCGGGGCCGAAAGGCCCCGCCCTTGGCCCCGGTCGTCCTCAGCCCCCGTAGGGACGGCCGGGGCCCCTTCCACACTCACTGGAATCGAAAGGTGTTCCGTGCGACCCCGAAAGTCCAAGCTCTCCATAGCGATTGCCCTGGTGATCGTATCCCTGGGATATCTCGCTGTGGGGGTACTCGTCGCCGTGATTACGCAGGAACTCGAAAGCCTCTGTGTCCCGACCTGACAAGGGCGGCCCCGTCGTTTCCGAAAGGAACACCCATGTCGCTTCACGCCGAAGAAGCGCCTGACGGACCCTGCGAACTGCGCATGATCCGGATCTACGACTGCGTGGTCCCGGAGCGCGTCATCGTCGTCGCACGGGTCGCCTTCACCGTCTTCGCGAACACTCTGCGCACCGGAAAACTGGACCACCTCATGACATCCGACGAGGAGATGGCCGACGCGGTGGAGCTGGTGAACTGGTTCCGCGAGTCGGGGTCCGACCCCGGCAACCTTTAGCCGCAGGCAAACGCCACCGCCGTACGCCGAAGCACGAAGCCGAGAAGAAGTGCCCCGTCCGCGATGGTTCAGACCCTGGCGGGCGGGGCTCCCTCGTTCCGGCTACGTGTCGCCCTGGCCATCGCTGTCGGACCGGTCGGTCACATAGGAACCCCGGCCCGACACAGTGAAGATCAGGCCCCGGTCCCGCAGCAGCGCCAGTGCAGACCGAGCCGTATTCCTCGCGACCCCGTACCGCTCTGTCAGCTCTTTCTCGGACGGCAGGGGGCGACCAGGAGCCAAGTCGCCCCGCTCGATCTCTGCGATCAAGTCGGCAGCGATCTGCCGGTACGGAGGCTCCGGAGCCCGGGGGTCGATTTCGCGCGCTGCCATACCGCAGAGCGTAGCCACCACGCCAGAGGATCACTCACCTAGACAGGACTGAACAGGTATAGACGAACCTATACAGGTGGGCCTACCGTCGCTGCGAGAAACGAAAGCGCCCCGACAGACCGTCGCAACCGGTCCATCGGGGCTCCGCCGATCAGCTAAAGAGGAGCTGACCGAACATGCGAGACCTTATCGTCTGCGCATTCACGTGGGCGCTGCGTCTCTTACTGCCCGCCGAGGGACGCCACCGCACCACCACACACTCGCCCGCGCCGACCCCCGCCCCCGTCGGGCCCCTCACCGAACCCGTCCCCGCCTCACCGTGGACACGCCCCTGGACCGGCCCCAGCAGCGCCACCGCCCGCGCGATCTTCACCGCGCCGGAAACACACGGGCTCACCCCGGAACAGCGGGAACGCTTCTACGCCACCGCGTGGGCCGAGAACGGGTACGACTACACCTATGTCGCTACCTCCGGCGTGCACCAGGCCCACGCAGGGGCGTGCACGTGACGACCTGCTCCCCCGGCGAGAGGCAGCTCCCGCACCCGGGTGGGCCGTCTGCCCGTGGTGGGGGGTGCAGGGTCGTCCCCGGAAGGGACCGGCGGACAACTGCCCGCATCCAGACATCGAACGCCCGGTCTGCCGGCCCTGAGGAGTCGAGCCCGGAGGCCCCCACATCCCGCACGGTACGACTGACCCGAGCACACCAAGCCCGTCCGGCGCTTGAGGACGGACCCCGCACCCAACGGAAAGCCCGACGCGCAAGCCGACGAACCCCCGCGCGGCCCCATCCTCGGGGGCCAGGTACGAAAAGGGCAGACCCGCCGCCACCGCTGGAAGACGAGCCAGCAGCCTGAAACAGCCAAGCCCCGCCGGGTCAGCGGATAGGACTCGGCGGGGCTCCGACGACAGCGCGGGTCCTACAGCTCGGCACCCCGAGCGAGAGCGACCAGACCACCGAACGCATCCGTGGACACCATCAGCACAGGGCCATCGGCCCGCTTGCTGTCACGCACCGGAACGATGCCGTGCGAGACAACGAGATTCGCGGCAGCCTCCACGCACTCACCACCGTTGGCGCTGTAGGAAGACTTGAACCAGCGAGGGGATTCGGTCATCACGGAGAGCCCTTTCGCAACTGTTCGATCATGGCTACGGATGTTGCCTGGGACAGCGACTCGACCTGTAGGCGACGGTAGCTGGACAGCAGGGGCGGCGCTTCCCTGCACCGCCCCCTCCAGGCGGCCCCGGGACGTCACCCCCAGGCCCCCCACTCACCGCGCCCGCCCCGTCGCCGTCCCCTTCACCGCGTCCAACGCGTAAACGCACCGGTCCTTGCTACAGGCGTACACCACCCCGCCCCGCGCCACCGGCGACCCGGTGATCTCACCCCCGGTCGCGAGCTTCCAGCGGAGTTGCCCACCCGCCGCGTCGAGCGTGTACAGCACATGGTCGGCCGAGCCGAAGTGGACGCGGCCGTCGGCCACGACGGGTGAGCCCATGACCTCGCCCCCCGCGGCGAAGCGCCACATCGGCGTGCCGGTGACCGCGTCCAGGGTGTAGACCGCGCTGCCGCTGCCGACATGGACGTTGCCGCCGGTCACGAGGACCGGCTCGATCGACTGGCGGGACTCCGTGGCGATCCGCCAGCGGTCCTTGCCGGTGGTCGCGTCCAGCGCGTACACCGTGCCCAGATAGTCCGCGAGGTACACCCCGCCTCCCGTGACCGCCGGTCCTGGCGCGAACGCGGGCGCGGAGAGGAAGACCGCCGGGGCCTCGAAGTGCCAGCGCACCATCCCGGCGTCGATGTCGACGGCGAGCACCCGGGTCCCCGCGACGACATAGACGTGCCCGTCGGGCGCGGCGCACACCCGTACCGGAACCCCGCCGCAGGAGGCCGCGTCACCGACGGGGTAGGACCAGCGTTCCATCCCCGTCCGCGCCTCCAGCGCCCGCAGCCGCGCGTCCTTCCAGATGTACACGGTGTCGCCGTGGATCACCGGCCCCGACTCGGGGGTCTCGAAGTCCGTCTGCGCGCCGGTGATCTCCCACAGCTTCTCGCCGTTGGACGCCTCCCAGCCCTGGACGCCGCCGCCGCGCGTGCCGGTGACGACGGTGCCGCGCCGGGCCTTGAGGGAGTAGACCCAGGCGTCGGCCTGGACCCGCCAGCGCTCATGGCCGCCCGCCGCGTCGAGGGCGTAGACGGTGGGGCCGTCGGACCCGTGGATCAGACCGCCGTCGACGGCCATCGTCCAGGCCACGTCCTTGGTCTTGAACTGGCGCCGCCCGGTGGCCACGTCCAGCGCGTGGACCTCGAACGAGGTGACGTACAGCAGATCGCCCGCGACCACCGGGGTGCCCCAGACGTCGTTCGACATCCGGAAGCGCCACGGCCGCCAGTGAGCGGGGCCGTCGGGCGGTGACGCGGGCGGGGGGACCGGCTGCTGCCGGGCCGGGGGCCGGTCCGGGGCGGCGGGGCCGGTCAGCCCGGCCGGGGGGCGGATCCAGCCGGTGGCCGGGCCCGCGTGGCCGACCGCCGAGCGGGCCGGGTCGGCGGCCCGGGGCCCGGGGCCGATCGGCACCTGGACCCCCGGCAGCACCACCGAGGCGGCGGGCGGAAGCGGAGCGGACAGCGGCGCGGGCGCCGGGGCCATCGGGGCCGGGGGCAGCGGAGCCGGGGCCATCGGCACGGGCGACAGGGCCGGGGCGGCCCCCGCCCGCGGGTCCCCCGCGCCCCACCCGGGCAGCGCGCGCGGCGGCGCCGAGGGCATCGGCGGCGGCTCGGGCCCCCGGCGCGCCGGGGCGGCGGGCAGCGCGGGCGCGACGGGCGCCGCGGTCCGGCCGCCGCCCCGGCGCGCCTCGATCATCGCGGTCGCCCGCCCCGGCAGCCACGCGGAGGCCGTGCCGCTGTCGTCCCCGGCGGCGAACAGATGCGGGGCGAGCTGCGCCTGAAGGTCCTCGGGCGTGGGCCGGTGCACCTTGTCCGCCTGCATGCAGGACTCGATCAGCGGACGCAGCTCGTCGGGGAGCCCGGTCAGGTCGGGTCCCTCGCGCAGCAGCATGAACACGGTCTCGACCGGGTTGGCGCCGTGGAAGGGCGCGTGCCCGGTCGCCGCGAACACCAGGGTGGAGCCCAGCGAGAAGACATCGCTGGCGCCCGTCACGCTGCGGGAGTCCCGCGCCTGCTCGGGCGACATGTACGCGGGTGTCCCCACGGCGACGTTGGTCATCGTCAGCCGGGTGTTGGAGACACCGGACGCGATGCCGAAGTCGATGACGCGGGGGCCGTCCTCCACGACGAGGACGTTGGACGGTTTGAGGTCGCGGTGGACCAGGCCCGCGCCGTGGATGGACTGGAGGGCCTCCGCGATGCCCGCCGCGAGCCAGCGCACGGCCTGCGCGGGCAGTGGACCGCACTCGTTCACTATCTCTTCGAGGGAGGGTGCGGGGACATACGCCGTCGCGAGCCACGGCACCGCCGCCCGGGGGTCGGCGTCCACGACGGCGGCCGTGTAGAAGCCGCTGACCGCGCGGGCGGCCTCCACCTCGCGTGTGAAGCGGACACGGAACAGCTGGTCCTCGGCGAGCTCGGTGCGCACGGTCTTGATCGCCACCCGGCGGCCGGACGCCGACCGGGCGAGATAGACCAGCCCCATGCCTCCGGCTCCGAGCCGGCCCAGCACCTCGAACGGACCGATCCGTCTCGGATCGTGCTGCGTCAGCTGCTCCATACCTGCCTGCCACCTCCCCGTATGGGCCCCTGTCTCGCCACCGAGGCTCAGCGACCCCCGGTGGCGGTACCCACCCTGATTCTTCCTGTCCGGGCCCGTGGTTGCGAACCCGGGGGCGGATCGGCGTGTGTCATCCCTTTTCCGACGTCGAAACCGGCCCCGGCGCCCCGTCGGAAAAGGCCGGGGGCTCCGTCCGGACGCCCCGCCCGCACCAGCGGTGATACCCCGGGCGGGGACGGTGGAACACACCGTCGGACCGATCGTCGGGCCGGGCGCCGCGCCGCCGGTGAGCCGGAAGGCGCGCGCCGGGGCGCGCACAGGGGCGCACCCCATTTGCAGTCGGCCGAATCGCGCGCCGATCACCCCTCGGTAAGCTGACGGCATGACCGGACAAGTACGTACTGTCGACGGCCGGGTGGCTGGTCGACGCGGCCAGGCGACGCGGCAGAAGCTGCTCGACTGCCTCAGCGAGATGCTCAGCTCGTCGCCGTACCGGGACGTCAAAGTCATCGACGTGGCGCGGAAGGCGGGCACGTCCCCGGCGACGTTCTATCAGTATTTCCCGGATGTCGAGGGCGCAGTCCTGGAAATCGCCGAGGAAATGGCCAAAGAGGGTGCCTCCCTCACCGGGCTGGTCTCCGGACGCAGCTGGGTGGGCAAGGCAGCCTGGGCCAGCTCGGAGGAGCTGGTGGAGGGCTTCCTCGACTTCTGGCGCCGCCATGACGCGATTCTGCGTGTCGTGGACCTCGGGGCCGCCGAAGGCGACAAGCGCTTTTACAAGATCCGCATGAAGATCCTCAACTCCGTCACCAACTCGCTCACGGACGCGGTGAAGGAGCTCCAGGCCAAGGGCCGGGTCGACAAGGACGTCAGCCCCGCCGCGATGGCCGGGTCGCTCGTCGCCATGCTGGCGGCCGTGGCCTCCCATCAGAAGGGCTTCACCACCTGGGGTGTGAAGCAGGCCGAGCTGCGGCCGAACCTCGCCCTCCTGGTCCACCTCGGCATCACGGGCCGCAAGCCCACCAAGTAGGGGCCCGCCGCCGCGCCCGCCGCGGGCCCCCACGCCGGAGCCCGCCGGAGCCCGGCCCGCGCCGCCCGGCAGGCCGCCCCACTGCCCGGGAGCCACGGCCCGGGAGGCCGGGAGGGCGCAGCCTTCGCTCGGCCGTCCGTGCCCGGGGCCCTCACCCGGCCGTCCGTGCCCGGGGCCTTCGCTCAGCCGTCCGTGCCCGGCTTGGTGCCCCAGATGAAGAGCTGGTCGTCGATGTCCAGCAGATCCCACAGCTCACTCGCGTCCGACAGACGCAGATTCACACAGCCGGCCGAGCCTCCGCCGTCGTAGAGGTCGTCGTAGCGGCCGTGCAGCGCCTGCCCCCCGTCGAAGAACTGGGCGAACGGCATGGGCGCGTTGTCGTAGATCGTGGAGACGTGGTCCCGGCTGCGCCAGTAGATGGAGTGCCAGCCGAGCCGGGTCTCCTGGGTGTCCCGGCCGCTGCGGATCGGTACGGGGTCGAAGACCACCCCGCTGCTCCGCTGCACCCACAGGAGCTGCCGGTCCAGGTCCAGACAGGTGACCCGGTAGCCGCGGACGGGGCACTTCCCCTCCGCGTTGGGGTTGGCGCGCGCCTGGGCCGCGATCATCCAGCGGTAGGTGGCGAGCCGGGCGTAGCCGTCGGCGGGGGTGAGGTCCTGGGAGATCTGGAAGGCCCGGATGGCCTCGCAGTCGGCCGTGGACTGGACGCCGTCCACGGGGCGGCCGAGGTACTCCTCCAGGGGCCGCTGGTAGGGGCCCGTCCTGGCGGTGCAGGGCTCCGCGGGAGCGGCGGCGGCGGGTGCCACCGGTGCCAGGGCGGTGAGGGCGAGGGCCAGGCCCCACGCGGCGGCGGCGCCCCGGCGCCTGCCGCTCGGGGCGCGGCCCGTGCGTATGCCCCCGGGGCGGGAGCCGGCCCGGCCGCGGCGGGCGGGTCCGCCGGTCCGGCTGCGTCGTGCGTTCATCGGGCACTCCGTTCATCCGTTCGGCGCCGATGTCCCCCGTACGGCTCCGGTCCCCCTCCCCCAGAGGTACCAGCGGACCCGGGTGCCCGCCCCGGACATTGGGCCGAACCGGTGAGGACGCGGGGGCCGGTCGGGCCACCCGCGTCCTCAGCGCGTTTCAGGAAGGGTCAGCGGTCAGCCGCTCAGGCCGCCCGTGCCTGGCCTCCCTTCGCGGGCTTGCCCGGCTTGGGCTTGCCCGGCTCGCCGCGCTTGTTCGCGATGTCGACGGTCACGCCCTCGGAGGCGTTCTCCTCGGTGATCGCGATCGGGCCGGTGACCGGGTTCTCCGGGAGCACGAAGCCCTCGGGGACGGCGGTCTCCAGCAGGTAGTACTCGCCGGTCTCCAGCTCGTCGAACGCGCAGACGCCCTGGGCGTCGGTCGAGCAGCCGTTGCCCACGGGGGTGTCGGACGGGGTGCCGCCCGAGCCCGAGGTCTGGAGGCCGGGAACCCCGTTGGTCTCCCGCCACAGCTCGAACACCGCGCCCGCCAGCGGACGGTCGTTCTTGGCGTCGGTCTTGTGGAGAGTGATCTTCCCCTTGATGACGGGGGTGGGGTTGTTCTCCGCCGTCACGGAGACGCCCTCGGCGGCGTTCTCGTCGGTCAGCACCAGCGGTCCGAAGACCGGGTCGGCGGGCAGGTCGTACCCGGGCGGCGCCTGGGTCTCCAGCCAGTAGTACGTGCCGACCTCGACCGTGCGGGAGCAGCGGCCGTCGGAACCGGTCGTGCACGGGGTGCCCACGGTGGTGTCCGGGTTGATGCCGATGGTCTGGAGACCGGGGATGCCGTTGGTCTCCGCCCAGAGCTGGAACACCGCGCCCGCGAGGGTCGCGCCCGTCTCGGCGTCCTCCTTGACGACGGTCACCTCGCCGGTGACGGGGGCGGTCGGCGTGTTCTCCGCCGTCACCGTCACACCCTCGGAGGCGTTCTCGTCGGTCAGCACCAGCGGTCCGAAGACCGGGTCGGCCGGGAGGTCGTACCCGTTCGGCGCCGCGGTCTCGCGCCAGTAGTACGTCCCCACGGCCACCGTGCGGGAGCACCGGCCGTCGGCACCCGTGGTGCACGGGCCGTTGAGCTGGGTGTCCGGGTTCGGACCGCCGGTCTGGAGACCGGGAACACCGTTGGTCTCCTCCCACAGCTGGAACACCGCGCCCGCGAGCGGGTCACCGGTCCCGGCGTCCTCCTTGACGACGGTCACCTCGCCGGTGACGGGGGCGGTCGGCGTGTTCTCCGCTGTCACCGTCACACCCTCGGACGCGTTCTGCGCCGTCAGGACCAGTGGTCCGAAGACCGTGTTCGCGGGGAGGTCGTATCCGTTGGGCGCGGCGGTCTCCCGCCAGTAGTACGTGCCCACCGGAACGGTCCGCGAGCACCGGCCGTCGGCACCCGTCGTGCACGGACCGTTGAGCTGGGTGTCGGGGTCCGTGCCGGAGGTCTGGAGACCGGGAACACCATTGGTCTCCTCCCACAGCTCGAACACCGCGCCCGACAGCGGGTCACCGGTCCCGGCGTCCTCCTTGACGACCGTCACGCTGCCGGTGACGGGGGCGGTCGGCGTGTTCTCCGCCGTCACCGTCACCCCCTCGGACGCGTTCTGCGCCGTCAGCCGCAGCGGGCCGAAGACCGGGTTCGCCGGCAGGTCGTACCCGTTCGGCGCCGCGGTCTCGCGCCAGTAGTACGTACCGAGCGGAACGGTCCGCGAGCACCGGCCGTTGGCACCCGTGGTGCACGGGCCGTTCAGCAGGGTGTCCGGGTTCGCGCCACCGGTCTGGAGACCGGGAACGCCGTTGGTCTCCTCCCACAGCTCGAACTCGGCACCCGACAGCGGGTCACCGGTGGTGGCGTCCTCCTTGACGACCGTCACGCTGCCCGTCACCGGAGCGGTGGGGGCGTTCTCCGCCGTCACCGTCACCCCTTCGGACGCGTTCTCCGCCGTCAGCTCCAGCGGTCCGAAGACCGGGTCGGCCGGGAGGTCGTACCCGTTCGGCGCCGTGATCTCGCGCCAGTAGTAGGCACCGGTCGGGACGGTCCGCGTGCAGCGGCCGTTCCCGTTGGTGGTGCACGGGCCGTTCACCTGGGTGTCGGGGTCCGTGCCGGTGGTCTGGAGACCGGGAACGCCGTTGGTCTCCTCCCACAGCTGGAACACCGCGCCCGACAGCGGGTCACCGGTGGTGGCGTCCGTCTTCACGACGGTCACCTCACCGGTCACGGGGGCGGTCGGCGTGTTCGCCGCCGTCACCGAGACACCCTGCGCGGCGTTGTCCGCCGTCAGCCGCAGCGGGCCGAAGACGGGGTTCGCCGGGAGGTCGTGGCCTGCCGGAGCGGCGGTCTCGCGCCAGTAGTACGTCCCCACGGTCACCGTGCGGGAGCACCGGCCGTCGACACCCGTGGTGCACGGGCCGTTCAGCAGGGTGTCCGGGTTCGCGCCACCGGTCTGGAGACCGGGAACACCGTTGGTCTCCTCCCACAGCTCGAACACCGCGCCCGCGAGCGGGCCACCCGACTCGGAGTCGACCTTCACGACGGTCACGCTGCCCGTCATCGGGGCGGTGGGGGCGTTCTGCGCCGTCACGGTGACGCCCTCGGAGGCGTTCCCCGCGGTCAGCACCAGCGGTCCGAAGACCGGGTCGGCTGGGAGGTCGTACCCGGGCGGGGCGGCCGTTTCACGCCAGTAGTACGAGCCCTCCGGGACCGTCCGCGTGCAGCGGCCGTTCCCGTTGGTGGTGCAGGGGCCGTTCAGCTGGGTGTCGGGGGTGGCTCCGGTGGTCTGGAGACCGGCGATGCCGTTGGTCTCCTCCCACAGCTCGAACGTGGCGCCCGACAGCGGGTCACCGGTGGTGGCGTCCGTCTTCACGACGGTCACCTCACCCGTGACGGGGGCGGTCGGGGTGTTCTCCGCCGTCACCGTCACCCCCTCGGCCGCGTTCTCCGCCGTCAGCCGCAGCGGGCCGAAGACCGGGTCGGCCGGGAGGTCGTAGCCGTTGGGTGCCGCGGTCTCGCGCCAGTAGTACGTACCGGCGGGGACCGTCCGCGTGCACTGGCCGTTGACGCCGGTGGTGCACGTGCCGCTCAGCAGGGTGTCCGGATTCGCGCCACCGGTCTGGAGACCGGGAACACCGTTGGTCTCCTCCCAGAGTTCAAACATGGCGCCCGCGAGCGGGTCACCCGTCTCCGCGTCCGTCTTGACCACCGTCACATTGCCGGTGACCGGGGCGGTCGGCGTGTTCGCCGCCGTCACCGAGACACCCTGCGAGACGTTCTCGACGGTGAGGACGAGCGGTCCGAAGACCGGGTTGTCGGGCAGGTCGTAGCCGCTGGGGGACTCGACCTCGCGCCAGTAGTACGTGCCGATCGGCACGGTACGGGTGCACTGGCCGTTGCCGCCCGTGGTGCAGTCCCCGTTCAGCTGGGTGTCGGGGTTGGCACCGTCGGTCTGGAGACCGGGGACGCCGTTGGTCTCCTCCCAGAACTCGAACACCGCGCCCGCGAGCGGGTCACCGGTGGTCGCGTCGGTCTTGATGACCGTGACATCGCCGGTCTCCGGGGCGGTCGGCGTGTCCGCCGCCGTCACGGTCACGCCCTGCGAGGCGTTCTCGTTGGTGAGGACGAGCGGTCCGAAGACCGGGTCGGCCGGGAGGTCGTACCCGGGGGGCGCGGTCTCCTCGAACCAGTAGTACGTGCCGACCGGGACCGTCCGCGTGCAGCGGCCGTCGGCACCGGTGGTGCACGTTCCGCTGAGCATCGTGTCCGGGTTCACGCCGCCGGTCTGGAGACCGGCGATCCCGTTGGTCTCCTCCCACAGCTCGAACGTGGCGCCCGCGAGCGGGTCACCCGTCCCGGCGTCCGTCTTGACCACCGTCACCTCGCCCGTCACCGGGACGGTGGGGGTGTTCACCGCGGTGATCGTGACACCTTCGGACGCGTTCTCGGCGGTGAGGACGAGCGGCCCGAAGACCGGGTCGATCGGCAGCTCGTAGCCGGGTGGCGCGGCGGTCTCCCGCCAGTAGTACGTGCCCTCCGGCACCGTCCGCGTGCAGCGGCCGTCGGCACCGGTGGTGCAGGGACCGTTCAGCTGGGTGTCGGGGTTGAGGCCCGTGGTCTGGAGACCGGGCAGCCCGTTGGTCTCCTCCCACAGTTCGAACGTGGCGCCCGCGAGCGGGTCACCCGTCCCGGCGTCCGTCTTGACCACCGTCACATCGCCGGTGACCGGGGCGGTCGGCGTGTTCGCCGCCGTCACCGAGACACCCTCGGCCGCGTTCTCCGCCGTCAGCACCAGCGGACCGAAGACCGGGTTCCCCGGCAGGTCGTACCCGTTGGGCGCCGCGGTCTCGCGCCAGTAGTACGTGCCGATCGGCACGGTACGGGTGCACTCGCCGTTGACGCTGGTGGTGCAGGGGCCGTTGAGCAGCGTGTCGGGGGTGGCCCCGGTGGTCTGGAGACCGGCGATGCCGTTGGTCTCCTCCCACAGCTCGAACATGGCGCCCGCGAGCGGGTCACCCGTGTCCGCGTCCTGCTTCACGACCGTCACATTGCCGGTGACCGGGGCGGTCTCGGTGTTCCGCGCGGTGACCGTCACACCCGTGGCGGCGTTCTCCGCGGTCAGCTCCAGCGGTCCGAAGACCGGGTTCGCCGGGAGGTCGTAGCCCGCCGGGGCGGCCGTTTCGCGCCAGTAGTACGTGCCCACCGCGACCGTCTGCGAGCACTCGCCGTTGACCCCGGTGACACAGGGGCCGTTGATCAGGGTGTCGGGGTCCGTGCCGGTGGTCTGGAGACCGGGAATCCCGTTGGTCTCCTCCCAGAGTTCAAACGTGGCACCCGCGAGCAGCGCGCCCGTCTCCGCGTCCGTCTTGACCACCGTCACCTTGCCGGTGACCGGGGCGGTCTGGATGTTCGGCGCGGTGACGGTGACGCCCTGGGAGGCGTTCTCCGCGGTCAGGACCAGCGGTCCGAAGACCGGGTTCGCCGGGAGGTCGTACCCGGGCGGCGCCGCCGTCTCCTGCCAGTAGTACGTACCGACCGCGACGGTCCGGGTGCAGATGCCGTCGGCACCGGTCGTGCAGGCGCCGCCGATCTGGGTGTCGGGGTCGGCTCCGCTGCTCTGGAGACCGGGAATCCCGTTGGTCTCCTCCCACAGCTGGAAGGTGGCCCCGGCCAGCGGGGCGTCCGTCGTCGCGTCCGTCTTGACCACGGTCACGTCCCCGGTGACCGGGGCGGTCGGCGCGTTCTGCGCGGTGACCGTGACCCCGAGGGGGGCGTTCGCGGGTGTCAGGACCAGCGGCCCGAAGACCGGGTCCGCCGGGAGGTCGTACCCGGGCGGCGCCGTGATCTCCCGCCAGTAGTACGTGCCCACCTCGACGATCCGCGCGCACTCACCGGCGGAGTCGGTCGTACAGGGGCCGTTCACCTGGGTGTCGGGGGTGGCTCCGGTGGTCTGGAGACCGGGAACGTCGTTGGTCTCCTCCCACAGCTCGAAGACGGCGCCCGCGAGCGCGGCGCCCGTGGTCGCGTCGACCTTCTCGACGGAGACCTCGCCGGTGACCGGCGTCGGGGCGTTGTCGGCGGTGACGGTGATCCCCGCGGGGACGTCACCGGGTCCGAGGACGATCGGTCCGAAGACCGGATTGACCGGCAACTGGTACCCGGGCGGTGGAGTGATCTCCCGCCAGTAGTACGTGCCCAGCTCGACCGTGCGGGAGCAGATCCCGTCCACGCCGGTGGTGCAGGTGCCGGGCTCCAGGGTGTCGGCGGGCGCCTCGGCGGTCGTCGTGGTCTGGAGACCGGGAACGCCGTTGGTCTCCTCCCAGAACTCGAACACCGCGCCCGCGAGCGGCGCCTGCGTCTCCGCGTCCCGCTTGAGGACCCGGACGGGGGCGGTCGGCACGACCGCGCCGCAGTCGGGCAGGTCACCGTCGAAGGGGTAGGCGTGGAACTCCTGGCCGCCGCCACCGCCCGCGAGGCTGGTGTGGGTGATGGAGCCGCTGGAGTACACCCGGCCGTTCACCCCGGGGAGGGTGACCGTGGTCATCGACGCCGGGTTGCCGGCGAGGACGCTGCCCTGGAACTGGCCGGTGCCGACCAGCCGGATGGTGCTCGCGTCGGGGAAGTTCCACAGCAGCCGGGGCCGGAGCTGGTTCAGCGGGTTGCTCTCGTCGAGGCTGCCGCTGAAGGTGTTGATCTCCGGGTTGGCGCCGAGCATGTTGACGAGCACCGTGGCGCCCGCGGGAATGCCGTTGAAGACGATGTCCTGCTGGCCACCGGTGTTGGGGTTGGCCAGGTTGAAGTCGACGTTGAAGACCTGGAGCGCCGAGGTGCCGTCACCGGTGAAGAGCGTCTGGAAGTTCTGGTTGACGGCGGTGCCGGTGGCGGGCCGGGTGCCCTCCGCGTTCCGGGCATAGCACTGGCTGGCGTCGGTCAGCTCCCCGCGCAGCGCCGCGTAGGGGGCGGCGGCGTTCGGGTCCTGGACCGTGGTGGCCTCGACATTGCCGGTCAGGGTGCCGGCGTGGCGGACCACACCGCCCTCGGCCAGCAGGGACTCGCCCTCCGCGACAGTGACGTTCCCGCCCGTGACGAGCCAGTCCGTGCCGAGCGGCGGCGGCACCCGCGAACCGGCACCCACCTCGCCGAGGTTGTAGACGGTGCTGACTCCGGCGAGTTTGTTCTGGTCGTAGCTGCCGAGGACGACGACCTTGCCCTCTGCCTCGGCGGCCCGCTCGCGGACGAGGAAGTCGCCACCCGCGAAGATATTGATGTTGGCGTCCCGGCCCTGGATGGGCCCGTTGCTGACCCCGGGGTACGGGTTCGGGCAGTCACCCGGGATACAGGGCCCGAGGCCGCCGGGCAGCGGGGCGGCGGCCCGTACCTTCGCCGTGGTGGCTTTCTCCCCGCCCGGTGCGGCACCCGCCGATGGCAGGGCCGCCCCCAGGGCGAGCGCGGGCGCGGTCGCGGCCAGGACGACACGTGCCGTCCAGGACCGTTGTCGCAACCGCGCGACGAGTGATCTCATGCGTCGACTTCTCCTGTGAGGTCAGTCCGGCAATTCTTTGACAGGCTGGCCAGCAGGAGGTATAGGGCGTAGCCGACACTCCCGTACATATCGAATGGCGGGCGGACAATCACCGGCCCGGCCGATTCCGCCGCCCTCCCAGGGGTGTTCCGCATCGGTCCGGGGCCCGGCGGGGCGCGGCGGCGGAGAGGCGTCCGTATCGGAGGGGTACCCGTCGGCTACCGTCCGGCGCGCGCCAGGGCCCGGTGTTCACTCGGACGGACGCCTCGGGTCCGTTTGAATGCGACGCTGAGCGCGTACGCGTTGGAGTAGCCCACCTGACGGGAGACGGCGTCGACGGTGGCATCGGTCCGCGCGAGCAAATCGGCGGCCCGGCAGATACGCCACTCGGTCAGATACGCCATGGGCGACTGGCCGACCAGCTCGGTGAAGCGGTGGGCGAAACGGGCACGGGAGGCGCCGACGGCGGCGGCGAGCGAGGCCACCGTCCAGGGGCGGGCGGGGTCGCCGTGCATCAGTTTGAGGGCCCGGCCGACCTGCGGATCGCCATGGGCGCGGTACCAGGCGGGCGCGTCGGAGCCGGGCAGCGCGAACCACTCGCGCAGGCTGGTCACCAGGAGGAGGTCGAGCAGCCGGTCGAGGATCACCTGCCGGCCGGGGATGTCCCGGGCCAGCTCCTGGGCGATCATCGCCAGCGGCGGGCAGCCCTCGGGGACGGAGGGGACGAGGGCGACCCTCGGCAGCGCGGTCAGGACCCGGTCCGAGACGCTGCCCTCGACCTGGTAGACGCCCTTGAGCAGCACGGTGGTACCGGCGGTGTCGGCGGGGCCGGGGCCGAAGGGGCCC
This sequence comes from Streptomyces clavuligerus, assembly GCF_005519465.1. Lineage (NCBI taxonomy): Bacteria > Bacillati > Actinomycetota > Actinomycetes > Kitasatosporales > Streptomycetaceae > Streptomyces > Streptomyces clavuligerus. The sequence continues at coordinate 2,719,810 of NZ_CP027858.1, forward strand.
TCGGGGAACGCGCAGGCGCCACCGCCGTACCCGTCCCCGTTACCGTTCGCGACCCCTGCCCCGTTCCCCGTCCCGTTCGCGACCCCTGCCCCGCTCGCGATGCCGTTTCCCGTTCCGTCCGCGATGCCGTTTCCCGTTCCGTCCGCGATGCCGCTCGGGATTCCGTTCCCGAGTGCCGGACCGCACATGCCGGTGGTGTCGGTATAGGGCCGTCCGTCCGGCCCCCGGCACTCGTCCCCGTCGATGACGGCGAGCGGCGCGGTGCCCGGGGAGTCGGCGACCGTGTACGGCTCAGGGCCGGTGACGATCGCGACGTCGCAGGGGCTGAGCCGGACCGGTTCCGCACCGTCGGGGATCACCCAGGCCGTGCCGGTGAACATGGTGAGCAGCGCGAGCGGGGTGCGTTCCTCGAACCGCAGCGACCACGGGGGGACGAAGGCCGACTGGTCGAAGAGGGCACCCTGTGGGCGGACCCCGTGCAGCAGGCTCGACAGCGCGTCATCCATACCGGAAGTCTAGGGAGGCTCCGGCCCGGAGCGACCGCCGGTCGAGACGATCGGACATCGATCCGAGAGTGACAGCCATCGCCCGTACCGCACGGAGCGGGGTTCACTGATCGTCATGACGACGAACACCCCCTCTTCCTCTTCTTCCCGCTCTTCCTCCGTCGGGCCGGTGCTGGTGCTCGGCGGGACCGGCAAGACCGGCCGCAGAATCGCCGCGAAGCTGTCCGCACGCGGCGTCGGCACCCGGATCGCCTCCCGCGCGCCCGGCCGGGACCGGGTCCGTTTCGACTGGTCGGACCGCTCCTCCTGGGACCCCGCCGTGACGGGCGCCCGCGCGGTCTACGTCGTGGACTCCGAGGGCCCGACCGCCGCCGAGGAGGTACGGGACTTCGCCGCGCTCGCCGCCGGGCGGGGCGTGGAGCGGCTGGTGCTGCTCTCCGCCCGGGTCTGGGACGAGCTGCCGGACCCGGACGGAACCCTGCTGGCCACCGAGCGGGCCGTCCAGGAGGCGGGCCCGGAGTGGACCGTCCTGCGGCCCGCGTGGTTCGCGCAGAACTTCACCGAGGCACCGTGGCTCGCCCCGCTGCTCGCCGGGGGCGAGCTGCGGCTGCCCGCCGGTGCGGGCCGGGAGCCCTTCCTCGACCTGGAGGATCTGGCGGATGTCGCGGTCGCCGCGCTGACGGAGCCGGGGCACGCGGGACGGACGTACTCCCTCTCCGGGCCCCGGGCCATCGGCTTCGCCGATGCGGTGGCCGAGATCTCCCGGGCCTCGGGCCGGACGCTGACCTACCGGCCCGTCACGGAGGACGAGTTCCGCGCGGAGATGGCGGAGCGCGGCTTCCCGGCGGAGCTGACCGAGATGCTCGTCCCGCTCTATCTGCACATCGGCCGCGACGGCAGCGCCGAGCCGGGCGACGGGGTCCGGGAGGCACTGGGGCGGGAGGCCGGGGAGTTCGCCCGTTACACCGCCCGGACGGAGTTCTTCCCGCAGCCGCACTGATCGGTCCGGTCGAGCCGTGGAGCCAGCCGAGCCGGTCGGACCGGGAAAGGGCAGGGCAGGGCAGGCGGCGGCCGACCGGGCTAGTCGGTGCGGGGCGCGGACCGCACCAGCCGGAAGAGTCGAATCCGGCGGTCGATCCGGGCCTGGTAGATGGCGTAGGGGGGCCAGAAGTCCAGCAGCCTGCGCCAGGTCTCCTCCCGTTCCTCCCCCGTCAGCAGCCGGGCCCGTACGGGGATGTCCACGCCCTTCCAGTTCAGCGCGGCCTCGGGGTGGGCGAGCAGATTGCCGGTCCAGGCGGGATGGCCGGGGCGGCCGAAGTTGGACCCGACGAGTATCCAGCTCCCGTCCGGCTCCGGCATGCAGGCGAGCGGATGGGTCCTCGGCAGCCCGGACCGCGCGCCGGTGACGGTGAGCACCCCGCTCGGCAGCATCCGGGCGCTGGGCAGCACCTTCCCCCGGGTCAGCCGGTGCACCAGCCGGTCCACGACCGGGACGACCGAGGGCGCGATCAGCAAGAACGGCCGGGTGGTGGACACCCTGCGGATCACCCGCAGGGGCAGCGGGCTGCGGACGGTCGCCATCTCAGCCCACCGCCTTCACGGCCCGTGCGGGGCGGCCCGGCGCCGTGAACAGCCCGGCGCGCTCGGCGGCGTGGGCGCGCAGCCGGTGGACCGGCCCGAAGAGGAGTTCGTCGCCCGCCGCGCGCTTGAAGTACAGATGGGCGTCGTGCTCCCAGGTGATGCCGATGCCGCCGTGGAGCTGCACCGCCTCGGCCGTGACCACCCGTATCGCCTCCAGGCACTGGGCGAGCGCGAGACCCGCGCCACCGGTCTCGCGGGCCGCGTAGAACGCCGCCGCGCGGGCCGTCTGGACCTGGACGTACAGATCGGCGAGCCGGTGCCTGACCGCCTGGAAGGAACCGATGGGGCGGCCGAACTGCTCCCGTTCACGGACATAGGAGACCGTGCGGTCCAGGGCGGCGGCCGCCGCGCCCGCCGCTTCGGCGGCGAGCAGCGCGGCGAAGGAGGCACCGGCTTCGGCCAGCGCCCCCGGCACATCGGCGCGGTCGTCGTCGCCGAGGAGTTCGGCGGCGGTGTGGCGGAGCTGCACCCGGGCCTGTGCGCGGGTCTCGTCCAGCGCGGTCAGCCGGGTGCGGGAGAGTCCGGGCGCGTCGCCGCGCACCAGGAACAGCAGGGTCCGGCTGCGGGAGAAGCCGCCGGTGTGGGCGGCGACCAGCAGGAGTTCGGCGCTGTGCCCGCCGAGTACCTGGCCCGCCTCCCCGTACAGCAGCCAGTCACCCCCGCGTACGGGCCGGGCCTGGATGCCGCCGGAACGGCCGCCGCCCGCCCACTGCGCCTGGGTGTTGTCGCCGGTCAGGCCGAGGGCGGCGGGAAGGCTGTCACCCGGGACCGCCAGGGCGCAGGTCAGCGATCCGGTGGCGATCCGGGGCAGCAGCCCGTCCCGCTGGACGGAGGTGCCGAGCGCGGCGATCAGCGGGGCGGCGAGTCCGGCGGTGGGGAGCAGCGGGGACGGCAGCAGGGCCCGGCCGGTCTCCTCGCAGGCCAGGGCGAGCTCGGCGAGTCGGCAGCCGACCCCGCCGAACAGTTCGGGCACGGCGAGGCCGGGCAGGCCCAGCTCGCCGGAGAGCCGCCGCCAGAGAATCCGGTCATGGCCCTCCGGGCTGAGGACCGCTTGTCTGACCTGGTCAGGACCGCTGTGCGCGGTCAGCAGGGCACGCAGGGTGCGGCGGATCTCGTCCTGCTCTTCGCTGAGGGCGGTGCGAGTGGTGCCCATGGGCCCCTCCTCCAGATCTGACGGAGCGTCATATTAGTTCCGTCGCAGAGGAATGCCCAGTCACCGGAACACCTGACACCGCCGCACTCCGGCCGGACGCCGATCGTCCACCGGATGTGTGCGCCGACGGTACACCCGTCCCCGATCGAGCGCGTACGCGGGATTGCGCACCCGGCCCGCCCCTGCCCGCGCGTCCGTGCGCACGCCGGGCCGCGCCACCCGTCCCCGCGACCGGTTTCCTGATGTACCGTCAGATCATGTCTGCCTCTGCGCGCAAGGTGGCCGTCGCCGGTGTCTCCCTCGCCGACTGCGGACGCGTCGACGGGCTCACTCCCTACGCCCTGCACGCCCAGGCGGCCCGGCGGGCGCTCGCCGACTCCGGCCTGGACCGCTCGGTCGTCGACGGCTTCGGCTCGGCGGGGCTCGGCACCTTCGCCCCCATCGAGGTGGCCGAGTATCTCGGGCTCCGGCCGCGCTGGGTCGACTCCACCTCCGTAGGCGGCGCCACCTGGGAGTTCATGGCCGCGCACGCCGCCGACGCCATCGCCGCCGGGCACGCGAACGCCGTTCTCCTGGTGTACGGGTCCACCGCCCGCGCCGACCTCGCGGCGGGCCGGCGCACCGCGAACCTGTCCTTCGGCAACCGGGGTCCGCTCCAGTTCGAGGTGGGGTACGGGCATACGCTCGTCGCCAAGTACGCGATGGCCGCCCGCCGCCATATGCACGAATACGGCACCACGGCGGAGCAGTTGGCCGCCGTCGCGGTCCAGACCCGGGCGCACGCCGCCCGAAATCCCCGCGCGATGTACCGGACTCCGATCACCGTGGACGAGGTGCTGTCCGGGCCGGTGATCGCGGACCCGTTCACCCGGCTGCACTGCTGCATCCGCAGCGACGGCGGCTGCGCGGTGCTGCTCGTGGGCGAGGAGTATCTGCCCGATCTGGCCAGGCCGCCGGTGTGGGTGCTCGGCACCGGTGAGCATGTCTCTCACACGACGATGTCGGAGTGGGACGACTTCACCGTCTCCCCGGCGGCGGTCTCGGGCCCGCTCGCCTTCGGGCGGGCGGGGCTCACCCCGGACGAGATGGACATCGCCGAGGTGTACGACGCGTTCACCTATATGACGCTGGTGACCCTGGAGGATCTGGGCTTCTGCGCCAAGGGCGAGGGCGGGGCCTTTGTCGAGAATGGCCGGATCGGGCCCGGTGGCGCGCTGCCCGTGAACACGGACGGAGGCGGGCTCTCCGCCTGCCACCCCGGGATGCGGGGGCTGTTCCTGCTGGTCGAAGCGGTTAACCAGCTCCGTGGTGAGGCCGGGGAGCGACAGCACCTGCGGCCGGACGGCACCCTGCCCCGGCTGGCCGTGGCCTCCGGGACGGGTGGCTGGTTCTGTTCCTCGGGAACGGTGGTGCTGGGCGCGGACTGACGGACGCGGCCGGGTCGGCCGCGTCCGTCAGTCCGGTGGGGGCGGGCCGCCGCACCGGCCGTCCCTGGCGGAAAGGGCCCCGGCGGGTCAGGCGCCGACGGCGAGCGGGCCCCCGGCCGGTCAGACGCCGGAACGGGGTCCCCCGGCCGATCAGACATCGACGGCGAGCGGGCCCCCGGCCGCTCGGGTGTCGGCGGGGCAGCGAGCCCCTGGGCGGTCAGACGTCGACGGGGAGCGGCCCCCCGGCCAGTCAGGTGTCGGCGGGGCAGCGGACGCCTGGCGGCTCAGACGTCAACGGCGAGCGGGCCCCCGGGCCGGTCAGGCATCGACGGCGAGCGGACCCCTGGCCGCTCAGGCGGCGGCGGGGCGGCGGGCCTCGCGCCACATGCCCCACAGCACCGGACCGCCGCCGGGGAGCTGCACCTCGTGGCTCACAGTGAAGCCGAAATGCTCATAGACAGGGAGATTGTCCTTCTTGGAGGACTCCAGATAGACCGGCAGCCCCGCCGCGTCGGCCCGGGCGAGACCCGAGCGCAGCAGCGCGCCGCCCTCGCCCTTGCCCTGGACGGCCGGGTCGGCGCCGATCAGCGCCAGATACCAGTGCGGCTCCCGGGGGGTGTGCTGGGCGGCGGCGCCGACGGCGTCCCGGAACGCCTCGGCCCGGTCGCCCAGAATCCGCTGGAGCTCCGCGATGGTCTCCCCGTCGGGAACGGCCTTGTCGGCCGCCTCCGCGGGCACCCAGAAGGCGGCGGCGGAACCGGTGCGCTCGCACACCCCGTTGACGGCGTACTGCCGGGTGAAGATCGTGTCGAAGTAGGTGCCGAGCGACGCCTCGCGCGTGGCGTCCTCGGGGAAGAACCAGCGCATCATCGGGTCGTCGTCGAAGGCGCGCGCCAGGGCGCCGCTGATCTCCGCGGCATCGTCGAGCGTGGCCGTCCTCGGCATGTTCGTGTTCGCCATAGGTGCATTGTGCACCCAGTCTTTTCCGCTGCTCGGGGCGGGTCCGACGGGCCATCAGCCATGGCCGGAACCGGCCAGGCCGGACCCCTTCCGCCCGGCTTCCGCACTGCTTAGAGTCCTGCTCAAGCCGACCGGCACCCCGGTATCGCGCCCCTCTCGCACCCTCAGCCAGGAGCTCCGTACGTGCGCACGTTCGCCAAGTCCCTCGCCACCGTCGCCGCCGTGGCGGGCGCCCTGCTGGGGACCGCTGGACCGGCCCAGGCCGCCCAGGCCCAGATCGCTCAGGCCCAGGCCGCTCCGGCCGCTCCGGTCGTGAAGAGCTGGCAGTCGGTGTCCACCGGCCCGACGTGGAACTGCGCGCGGACCGTCGTGCACAAGGCCAAGGCCGATGTCGGCTTCCAGGCGTGCCTGGTGCGCAACGACAACCACGACGCCCAGGTCGTCCTGGTCGTCGTCAACAACTCCGCGTCCCCCGTCACGATCTCCGGCACGGTCACCGAGGCGTTCGGCGCCGACGCGAAGTGCGACACCCGCACGCTGGCGGTCGGTGAGCGGCGCGGCTGCTTCGGCTTCACCGGGGCCGTCCCGGAGTGCCTGTTCGGGCCGGGCATCCCGGACGAGCCCCAGTACGCCGACGGTCTGGTGCGCCTCACCGTGAACGGGGTGGCCCAGTCGATGCGTTCGCCGCAGACGCCCTGCGTGGACTCCACGATCCCGTACCCGCCCTTCTGATCCCTCCCAGGTCCACCCTCCAAACCCCCATCCGCGGCGCCGGGCCTTCCCCTCACCCGGCGCCGCGGGTGGGGCCCCTCCGGCCGTCCCCGGCACCGTCCCCGGCCCCGGCTTCCTCCGGGATCACCCGCTCGACGAGGGCGGTGAGCAGCGCGGCGGCCTCGTCCGCCGGGAGGACGTCCGGGAGCGTCAGCCGTTCCAGCATCACCCAGCTCGCGGCGGTATGGATCATGCGGACGGCGTCGGCGTCCCCGGGGAGCCCGGAGGCCAGGTGGTTGTCGACGTTGAGCCGCAGATCGTCCCTGACCTGCTCGGTCAGCAGGGCGCGCAGGGCGGGGCGGCGGGTGGCCTCAAGCCGCAGCTCCAGCAGGGCGAGATAGCCGGTGCGGAAGGCCGTGACCCGTTCGACGGCCTCGCCGACCAACTCCGCCAGGTGCTCGCGGCTGACGCGGCCCCGCATCAGCTCCTCGGTGGCGGCCTCGTCGGGGCGCAGCCGCTCATAGACCCGGGCACCGGCCTGGTTCAGCAGGTCGTCGCGGTTGCCGAAGTAGTTGGACGCGGTGCCCTGGGGGACGCCCGCCTCGATGTCGACCGCGCGGAAGGTGAGTCCGCGCGCGCCGTCCCGGGCCAGCACCTCGATGGCCGCGTCGACCAGCGCCGCCCGCCGTGCCAGGTTCTGCCGCATCGCCCGCTCCCGTTCCGCTCTCTCTGTCCCCCGGCGCGCCCCGGCCGGGGCGCGCCGACCACTATAAGCGGAGTACTACGGATCAAGTGGTGTTGACTGCCCCCCATGAGTCATCACGCCCCGCACCGCCGACGCGACCCCTTCCACGCCCATGACGCGTTCAACGCGCTCCTGCGGGAGCAGCGGGTCTGGGACATCGATCTGCCCTCCTTCGACCCGTCGGCCGCGCCGGGGGAGCCGCTGCCACTGTTCCAGCAGTGGTTCGCCGAGGCGGTCGCGGCCGAGCAGCCCGAGCCGCACACGATGGCGCTGGCGACGGTGGACGAGGAGGGGCTCCCGGACGTGCGGACGTTGATGCTGCACGACGCCGACGCCGACGGCTGGCACTTCGCCACCCACTCCACCAGCGCGAAGGGCCGCCAGCTCGCGGCGCGCCCGCAGGCCGCGCTGCACTTCTACTGGCCCGCGCTGGCCCGGCAGATCCGGCTGCGCGGCCCGGTGACGGCGGCGCCCCCGGCCGAGGGCCGCGCCGATCTGGCCGCGCGCTCCACCGGCGCCCTCGCTGCGGCCCTCACCGGCCCGCAGAGCGAGCCGCTGCCCGACCTGGAGACCCTGTCCCACGCCTCCGCCGCCGCTTGGACCCGCGCCCAGGCCGAACCCGACGCGCCCGTCCCCACCTGGACGAAGTATGTCCTCGCCCCCCGCGAGGCCGAGTTCTTCCAGGGCGACGCCTGGCGCCGCCACATCCGCCTCCGTTATCACCGCGAGGGCCGCGCCTGGTCCCGTGAGCTGCTCTGGCCCTGAGCCGCCGCCGCACGTGCGGGGACGGCGGCCCGCGACGACCCGGGGCGCGGGAGACGGCCCGGGGCGCGGGCACGGGCACGGGCGCGGGCGCGGGGGACGGTGGCCGCCACCGGCGCGGCCCCAGGGCTCGCGGGCGGCGCCCCTCCGGGTACGCCCCTCGCACGTCAGGGGCGCGGCACCCCTCTCCCCGACGGCTCCCCCGTCGCGCCCACGGCCGCCGCGCGAAGGGAGGTTCGTCCTCGGGTCGGCCGAGCGGCCCCGAGATCCGTGTGTATGGGGGACGAGCCGACGAGAAGGCGTATACATGACAATGTGCGCATCGCAGTCCATACTCGTGCATATGACGCCCGAGAGTGCCACCGCCCACGCGGACCAGGGACACCACCTCTGCGGCATAGGGGACTTCCTCCGCTCCCGGCGGGCCCGGATCAGCCCCGCCGACGTCGGACTGCCGCACCTCGGCAGGCGGCGCGTCCCCGGGCTGCGCCGTGAGGAGCTGGCCCAGCTCGCCGGGGTCAGCGCCGACTACTACACCCGGCTGGAGCGCGGACGGGCCCGCAATGTCTCCGACGCCGTCCTCGACGCCGTCGCCGACGCGCTCGATCTCGACGACACCGAACGCGGCTACCTCCAGCACCTCGCCCGCCCCTCCCGTATCACCCGTATCGGCCGCTCCCCCCGTCGGCAGGGCCAGGAGGCCATGACCGTACGGCCCGGTCTGCGCCGGGTGCTGGAGACGCTGGACGGCTCACCGGCGTATGTCCTCGGCCCCTGCGCCGACGTCGTCGCCTGGAACCGCCCCGCCGACGCCGTCTACGGCTTCAGCGCCCTGCACCCGGACCAGCGCAACGCCGCCCGGCACACCTTCCTCCACCCCGGCGCCCAGGACTTCTACCCCGAGTGGCGCGCGGTCGCCGCCGAGGTCGTCGTCCTGCTCCATCAGCACGCGCTCGGGGACCCCGGGGACCGCCGTCTCGCACGGCTCTGCGGCGAACTCGCCGTCCGCAGCGAGCTGTTCCGCCAGATCTGGGCACAGCATCCGCTCGCCGCGAGGACCCATGGGGTGAAACGCATCAACCACCCCGCCGTGGGCGGGCTCGCGCTCGGATACGAACTCCTCGCCCTCCCCGGCGACCCCCGTCAGACCCTCGTGGTCCTCACGGCGGCCCCGGGCTCACGGACCTCCCGGCGGCTCCGGTCCCTCACCGACCGGCCCCGGGGCGAGGGACCGCACTGAGGGAACGGGGGCCGGCGAAGGGCCCTACGCCGCGGCGGCCCCCGTACCCCGGGACGGGCGGAACACCGGCAGCGCCAGGTCGGGGGCCGTACGGCGGAAGGTGGCCTCCAGCGGCATGGAGACGCGCAGGGAGGCCGCGTCGCACTCGACGATCTCGGTCATCATGCGGGGGCCCTCGGCGAGGTCGACCACGGCGGCGATGTACGGGAGCCGCAGGCTGAACGGGGGCAGGTCGTTGCGGTGCACGACGGACCAGGTGTAGAGGGTGGCCCGACCGCTCGCGGTCTCCCAGACGACGTCCGTCGCCCAGCAGAACGGACAGAACTCGCGCGGGTAGTGGTGGGCCCGGTGGCAGCCCCGGCAGCGGCGGACGAGGAGGCGCCCCTCGGCGGCGGCCTCCCAGTACGGGCGGGTCAGCTCGTCGATCTCGGGCAGCGCCTGCGGAGGCGGGGTCGGGGCGGTCATCCGGCTTCTCCCTGCTCGGCCCAGTCGCGGACGGACCGCTCCTGACGTCCTGTCAGTTCAGCGGAAGGTCACCGGGCGGCGCAAGACTCCTGCACCGGGCAGTCCCCGCGCGGGGCGGCGGCCCGGTCCGGTCCGGCCCGCCCGCCTCCGCGAGCCCGCCCGGTCCGGCACGCTCCGGCCCGATCCAGCTCGGTCCGGCTCGGTCCGGCTCGGTCCGGCTCGGTCCCGTACGGTTTCGTACTGCGCAGGGACGAACGCCCATCCGGGAAATCCGTTCACCACAGGGGTCGTTCACCCACCCGCACCACTACGCTCACGCGCCATGGACCGAAGCGACGACAGGGCGCCTGTCTACGTCATCGGAGGCGGGCCCGCAGGGCTCGCCACCGCCGCCGCGCTCCGCCGGCGCGGGGTGCGGGCGCTGGTGCTGGAGAAGTCCGACGCGGTGGGGGCCTCCTGGCGCGGCCACTACGAACGGCTGCGGCTGCACACCACCCGCAGGCTCTCCGCGCTGCCGGGGCTCGCGATGCCCCGGCGGTTCGGGCGCTGGGTCGCCCGCGACGACGTGGTCCGCTATCTGGAGAAGTACGCCGCGTACCACGAACTGGACGTGGTGACCGGGGTCGAGGCCCACCGCGTGGAACCGGCCGGACCCGACGGCTCCGGGCCCGGCTGGCTGGTGCACGCGAGCGGCGGACGGCTGCTCACCGGGCGGACCGTGGTCGTGGCGACCGGCTTCAACCACACCCCGTTCCTGCCGGACTGGCCCGGACGGGACGGCTGGACCGGGGAGCTGCTGCACGCGTGCGCGTACCGGGAGCCCACCGCGTACAAGGGACGGGACGTCCTGGTGGTCGGCGTCGGGAACACCGGGGCCGAGATAGCGGTGGACCTCGCCGACGGCGGCGCCGCCCATGTACGGCTCGCGGTGCGGACGCCGCCGCACATCGTCCGCCGCTCGACGGCCGGGTGGCCCGCGCAGCGCACCGGAATCCTCACCCGGCGGCTGCCCGCGCCGCTCGTGGACCGGGCCGCCGGAACGCTCGCCCGGTTCGCCGTGCCGGATCTCGCCCCGTACGGGCTGCCGCGCCCGGACCAGGGGCTGTACACGCGGTTCCGTGAGGGCGCGGTCCCGGTCCAGGACGTGGGGCTGATCGACGCGGTGCGGTCGGGACGGGTACGGCCGGTGGCGCCGGTCGCCTCCTTCGACGGGGGGATCGTGACGCTCGCGGACGGCAGCCGGATCGCCCCGGACGCGGTGATCCTGGCGACCGGGTACCGGCGGGGGCTTGAGGGGCTGGTGGGGCATCTGGGGGTGCTGGACTCCCGGGGCAGACCGGTGGTCCGGGGTGCCCGGAGCCCGGCCCGCGCGCCGGGGCTCTACTTCAACGGGTACACCAACCCGATCAGCGGGATGCTCCGTGAGATCGCGCTGGACGCGGAGAAGATCGCCCGGGTGGTGAGCAGGCGCGGGCGGCAGCACCGGAACGGAACGGGAAGCGGAGGGTGAGCATGGGCCGGGGTGCCCCGGCGCTCCCCGCGCACCGGCGCCCGCCGTGCACGGGACCGCGTCACCCCGGCCCCCTCAACCCCTTTCACCCCACGGGGATCACCCGGCCCGGCGCAGACCTTCCTGACCCTGCCCCGGCTCGCTAATCTGATTACGCGTCAGTATTTTGGCACCGAGAGCAGGAGCGGGGTTCAGCGATGCTCGGATCCACCCACGGCACCCTCACCTCCGACCTCCGCGCACGCGTCGTCGCCTGCGGTGAGACCCCCCGCGACGCCGTCGTCCACGACACGGCCGCCCCGGCCGCCGTCGCCGCAGGTGAGCTGGATGTCAGTGGACGGCCGCTGTATGCGCCCGTCCCCGATCTCGACCGCTTCTTCCGGCCCCGTTCGGTCGCCGTCGTCGGGGCGTCCGACGGCGAGGGGCGGCCCAACACCGTCATCACCCGCCAGCTCGTCGCCTGGGCGCAGCGGGTGGGCGCGCGCTTATGCCCGGTGCACCCGGTGCGCGAGACCGTCTTCGGCCTCCCCTGTGTCCGCCGCGTCGGCGATCTGGCCGAACCCGTCGACCTCGCGGTCCTTCTCGTGGCCGACCCGCTGCCGCTGATCGACGAACTCGCCGACGCGAAGATCCCGTTCGCCGTCGCCTTCGCCTCCGGCTACGCGGAGACCGGCGCGGAAGGCGCCGAGGCACAGCGGCGGCTCGGCGACGCGGCCCGCCGGACGGGGGTGCGGCTCCTCGGGCCGAACACCAACCTCAACGCCTTCGAACGGTTCCGGGACGATCTCGAAGGCCCCGCGATCGCGCTGATCACCCAGTCCGGCCACCAGGGGCGGCCCGTCTTCGCCCTCCAGGAGCTGGGCGTCCGGCTCTCCCACTGGGCGCCCACCGGCAATGAGGCCGACCTCGAAACCGCCGACTTCCTCTCCTACTTCGCCGAACGGCCCGAGGTCGGCGCCATCGCCTGCTACGTGGAGGGGCTCAAGGACGGCCGGGCCTTTCTGCTCGCCGCCGACCGCGCGGCCCGGCGCGGGGTGCCGGTGGTCGCCGTCAAGGTGGGCCGCACCGCCGCCGGGGCGCGCACGGCCGCCTCGCACACCGGCAAGCTGACCGGCGCGGACCAGGTGGTGGACGCGGCGATGCGGCAGTACGGGGTGATCCGCGTCGACGGGCTCGACCAGCTCCAGGACACCTCCACCCTGCTGGCGCGGGCCCGGCCGCCGCTCGCCGACGGAGTGGCCGTGTACTCGATCTCCGGCGGCACCGGCGCGCATTTCGCCGATCTCGCCACCGTCGCCGGGCTGCGGCTCCCGGCCCTCGGCGAGCGGACGCGGCGCGCGCTGCACCAGTGGATACCGGAGTATCTGGACGTCACCAACCCCGTCGACAGCGGCGGCCACCCGGTGGGCGACGAGCGGGGCCGGAAGATCATCGACGCGATCCTGGCCGACCCGGCCGTGGGGGTGCTCGTCTGCCCGATCACCGGACCGTTCCCGCCGATGAGCGACCGGCTGGCCCGGGACCTGGTCGAGGCGGCGGAGACCACCGAGAAGCCGGTGTGCGTGGTGTGGGGCTCGCCGGTGGGGACGGAGGCGGCGTACCGCGAGACGCTGCTCGGATCCTCGCGGGTCACCACGTTCCGTACGTTCGCCAACTGCGTCACGGCGGTACGGGCCTATCTCGGCCACCACCGTTTCGTCCGGTCCTACTCCTCCCCGTTCGACGAGGCGCCCCGGACCCCGTCCCCGTCGTTCCGCAAGGCGCAGGCCCTGATGCAGCCGGGGCAGCAGCTCAGCGAGCACGCGGCGAAGCAGCTCCTGCGGGCGTACGGGATACGGGTGCCGCGCGAGCAGCTCGTGACGAGCGCGGCGGCGGCGGTACGGGCGGCGGCGCAGGTCGGGTACCCCGTGGTGATGAAGGCGTCCGGCCCGCAGCTCGCGCACAAGACCGAACTGGGGCTGGTGAAGGTGGGGATCACCTCCGCCAGCCAGGTGCGGGACGCGTACCGGGAGCTGATCGACATCGCCCGGTACGAGGGCGTCGAGCTGGACGGTGTCCTGGTCTGCCAGATGGTGGGGCACGGTCTGGAGACGATGGTCGGGGTGACGCGGGACGCCCTCTTCGGGCCGACGGTGACGGTCGGGCTCGGCGGGGTGCTGGTGGAGGTGGTCCAGGACACGGCTGTGCGGGTGCCGCCCTTCGGCGAGGGCGGGGCCCGGGCGATGCTGGACGAGCTGCGCGGGCGGGCCCTCTTCGACGGGGTGCGCGGCGGCCCGCCGCTGGATCTGGACGCGCTGGTCGAGGTGGTGCTGCGGGTGCAGCGGATGGCGCTGGAGCTGGGCGGGGAGCTGGCGGAGCTGGACATCAATCCGCTGGTGGTGCTGGAACGGGGGCAGGGCGCGGTGGCGCTGGACGCGCTGGCGGTGTGCCGGTGAGCGGCGGGGGCGGCGACGGCCCGGCGGCGGCGGGCGACGGGGGCGACCGCCCGGCGGCGGTCGGAGGGGAGCAGCACGGGGCGGGCGCGGCGACCGGGCTGCTGATCCGCTCGGAGGGCGCGGTCCGGTGGATCGTCCTCGACCGGCCGCAGGCGATGAACGCGCTGCTGTATCCGCAGTACGGATATCTCGTGGGGGCGCTGGAGGAGGCGTCCGGGAATCCGGACATCCGGGCCGTGGTCCTCACCGGCACCGGCAAGGGCTTCTGCACCGGGGCCGATCTGCGCTCGGGGGCCGGGCGCCCCGGCCCCGTGGAGCGGGTGCCGGGCGATCTGACCCGGCGGCTCCGCCGCGGGGCGCAGCGGCTGATCGCCGCCGTCATGGACTGCGAGAAGCCGGTGATCGCGGCCGTCAACGGCACCGCCGCCGGGCTCGGGGCGCATCTCGCGCTCGCCTGCGACCTGGTGCTGGCGGCGGAGGAGGCCCGTTTCATCGAGGTGTTCGTGCGCCGGGGGCTGGTGCCCGACGGCGGCGGGGCGTATCTGCTGCCCCGGCTGATCGGGCCGCAGCGGGCGAAGGAGCTGATGTTCTTCGGGGACGTGGTCACGGCCGCCGAGGCGGAGCGGCTGGGGATGGTGAACCGGGTGGTGCCCGGGGCGGACCTGGAGCAGACGGCCAGGGACTGGGCGGAGCGGCTGGCCCGGGGGCCGACACGGGCCCTGGCCCTGACCAAGGAACTGGTCAACGCCTCGATCGCGGGCGGGATGGACCGGTCGGCGGCGTTCGCGGCGGAGGCCGCGGCGCAGGAGGTCAACATGGGGACGGCGGACGCCCAGGAGGGTGTGCGGAGCTTCGTGGAACGGCGGACTCCGGACTTCCGGGGGCGGTGAGACCCCCGGAGCCCGGCCCGGCCGATGACCGGCCCGGCCGCCGTCACCCGGCGGCCGCCTCCTCCGGCCGCCCCGGCCCGCCGCTCATACGGTGGCGAAGACCGAACGGGAGAGCAGCAGCAGCCCTTCGGCCAGTTCGTCCGAGGTGATGGTGAGCGGCGGCAGGATCTTCACCACCTCGTCGTCGGGGCCGGAGGTCTCCAGCAGCAGACCGTGTCCGAAGGCACGGGCACAGACGGCGGCCGCCCGCTCCCGGTCGGCGAACTCCAGGCCCCACACCAGGCCACGACCGCGGTGGCGGGCATCGAGCCCGGGCTCCGCGCAGAGGAGCCGCAGGGTCTCCTCGACCTGTTCGCCCCGTGCGGCCGTCTGCTTCTCCAGTTGCTGATCCGACCAGTACAGGTCCAGGGCGGCGGTGGCCGTGACGAAGGCGGGGTTGTTCCCCCGGAAGGTGCCGTTGTGCTCACCCGGCTCCCAGAGGTCCAGCTCCGGCCGGAACAGACAGAGCGACATGGGCAGTCCATATCCGCTGATGGACTTGGACAGGGTGACGATGTCGGGGACGACCCCGGCCTCCTCGAAGGAGAAGAAGCCGCCGGTGCGGCCACAGCCCATCTGGATGTCGTCGACGATCAGCAACATCTCATGGCGACGGCACAGGTCCGCGAGACCGCGCAGCCATTCGGCGCGGGCGACGTTGACACCTCCCTCGCCCTGGACGCACTCGACGATGACGGCCGCGGGCCGGTCGAAACCGGACCCCCGGTCCTCCAGCACCCTCTCGAACCAGAGGAAATCGGGGACTCGTCCATCGAGATAGCCGTCGTAGGGCATGGGTGTGCCATGGACGAGCGGGACACCGGCACCGGCCCGTTTGAACGCGTTGCCCGTGACGGAGAGGGAACCGAGTGACATTCCGTGGAACGCGTTGGTGAACGAGACGACCGACGTCCGCCCGGTCGCCTTGCGCGCCAGCTTGAGTGCGGCCTCCACGGCATTGGTTCCGGTCGGACCGGTGAACATGACCTTGTACCGGAGGTCACGCGGCCGGAGTATCAGCCGGTCGAAGGAGTCCAGGAACACCCGTTTGGCGGTGGTCGCCATATCGAGTCCATGGGTGATTCCGTCGTGCTCCAGATAATCCATGAGGGCACGTTTCAGCACCGGATTGTTGTGGCCGTAGTTGAGGGAACCGGCTCCGGCGAAGAAGTCGAGATAGTGGCGGCCGTCCTCATCGGTGAGGCGGCTCCCCCGGGACCGGCTGAAAACCGTGGGCCAGCCACGGCTGTAGCTGCGTACCCGGGATTCCAGCGTGTGAAAGACATCGAGATCGGGCTGAGTGACAGTCATGCGGGACTCCTGGGGGGACAGGGTGGCTCCTGCGCACCGCTACCGGCGGCCATCGGCCCGATGCGGTAGAGAATTTCGGGCTGGTGTTCCTTGTCGGGGAAGAGGTCATTGCTCAGCAGCCCGCATCGGTGCAGCGGGGCGCGCCGGCGGCGGGCATAGGAGGTGAAAAGACGGTCGGAGGCAGTGTTGTCGGGCGTCACCGTGGTCTCGACCGTCGTGATCCCCCGGCCGGGGACGACCCGGTCGGTGATGGCGTCCAGCAGCCTGCCTCCCAGCCCGTGCCCCCGGTAGGCACGGTCGACGGCGATCTGCCAGACGAAATAGGTGTCGGGTCGATCCGGACGGATGTATCCGGTGAGGAAGGCGACCGGGGTTCCGTTCGCCGCCCGGGCCACCAGGGATGTGCCGGAGAAGTCGCGGCACCAGATCAGATAGCTGTAGGGGGAGTTCAGATCGAGTGACTCGCTGTCGCGGGCGATGCGCCAGAGATCGCCTCCGTCCGCGAGGGACGGGGCGGCGATGCCGACCTCTTCCGGGCGTTCGCCCCTGTCGCCGATGCTCTCGGTCGACCTCATTCGCATGGAATTTCTTCTCTCCCTCTGCTTCCGTTCCCTGCTGCCTGTTCCCCGCGGTCCGTTCCCCGCGGTCCGTTCTCCGCTGCCTGTTCATGTGTCCTCGCTCATACCGCTTCTCTGCGCCGCATGTGCGGGGAGAGCAGGAGCTGAGCGCAGACAGCGATGGCGCACAGCCCGGCGCACACCCCCCAGAGCAGCGCGGCCCCGTGCTCCAGAAGGCGGGTGCCGAGAAGGGGGGCCGCCAGCATGGCGGTGGCCCACACCATTCCGTACAGGCCGTAGTACCGCCCGCGCAGATGCGCGGGGGCCAAGGGCGCCACGATGGCCTGGTTGACCGCGCTGAACGCGATTTCCCCCAAGGACCAGACGATCACCGTTGCGCAGTACTCAAGGGCGGAGGAGGCCAGGGAGGTCAAACCGAATCCGGTCCCCAGCAGCACCATTCCGAGCATCAGGACCCGGTGCGGGTCCATTCTGCTGACGACGGGCACCGAGAGGGGCTGGAAGACCACGACCACGACCGCGTTGACCCCCATGATGAAACCGAACAGGGAAGGGGACAGGCCATCGAGGCTCATGGCCAGGGGAAGCGTCGTTCCCGCCTGACGGAACACCACTCCGTAGCAGAGCGTGACCATGAGATATCCGAGCATCAGCCGGTCCCGCAGAATCCCCAGGAACCCGCCCTTCGGCGGGGCCTCTCCCGGCACCGCCCCACTCCTGCCGAGCGCCGGAAGGGAACGCCATACCAGGAGCCCCGCCGCCACGCAGGTGGCGGAGTTGACATAGAAGAGGGAGGTATAGCCGTGCCGTACCAGCACCCCGCCGAGGATCATGGAACATCCGTAACCGACATTCACCGCCCAGTAGACGAAGCTGTAGGCCCGCGGCAGATCCTGCGGGGAGAACTGGTGGGCCACCAGGGCCGCGACCGCCGGCCGGTACATCTCCGCCGTGGCCCCGACCAGAAAGGTACAGACGACGATGGGCCCGATCTGATCCGATGAGGCGAGGAACAGCAGGGCGAAGCCGGTCAGCGACATGCTTCCGGCCATGACCGATCGATAGCCGAGACGGTCGACCAGGATTCCGCCCACCCACTGACAGACGACTCCGCCGATACCGGCCGCCGTCAGAACGGTCCCCGCGGCGGTGACCGAGAGACCTTGTTCCTGAGTGAGGTAGTACCCGAGATAGGTGAGGACCATCGCGCCGATCTGGTTGGTGAACAGACCCGCGCAGACGCTCCAGAACGAGCGGTCGAAGCCGCCCGTCAGTGACTTCAGCCGGACCACTCCGCGTCAGGGGCAGTAGGCAGGCCGGTCAAAAGCGCTCTGGAGCATGATCTCGACGACCCTCCGGTACCCGAGACCGGAGGCTTTGGCCATGGCCGCCAGATTTCCCTGGAGGGTCAGCCCGGGGACGGTGTTGACCTCCAGCACCACGGGACGGTCCTCGCTGAGCATGAAGTCGACGCGGGCCACCCCGCGGCAGCCGCAGACGGTGAACACCCGGACGGCCAGCTCCTGCATACGGTCCCTGAGGGAATCGGGGATCGGCGCGGGGCACCGGTACTCGTGCAGTGAGGGGTCCTGCTTCGCCTCGCTGTCGTAGAACTCCCGCAGCGAGACGGCCTCCAGCACGGGAAGCGCCTCGATCTTGCCGTCGATGTCGAGAACTCCCACGGTAAAGGTGTTCCCCGTGAGGAAGGGCTCCGCGATGAACTCGTCCGAGCTGTACTCGCCTTCCTCGGCGAGGAGTTCCCGGAGATCCTTGTCCGACCTGACGATGCCCGCCTCGAAGCTCTCGCCGTTGGAGGCGGGCTTGGCGAAGAGCGGCAGCCCGATCCCGGCTGTCACCCGGGATATCTGCGCGGCTGTGGCGCCCCTGCTCACGGGTTCCCAGGGAAGCGTCTCTATCCCATGGGCCACCATAAGACTCTTGAACGTGGGTTTGTGCATCCCGACGGAGCTGGCCAGCACTCCCGATCCGGTGTAGGGCAGCCCCATCACCTCCAGCAGCCCTTGGAGTTTTCCGTCCTCCGCATACCATCCGTGTCCGGCGATGAAGGCCGCCTCGAAGTCCGGAAGCCGCTTCCAGAAATCCGGCACCGATATATCGACCACTTCTGTCTCGTGGCCCAGTTCCCGCAGCGCCTGCCCGGCAGCGTCGGCCGACAGGAAGGAGCCCTGGCCTTCAGGGCTCGGCCCTCCGGCCAGAATGGCAACACGCATCGTCAGTTCCCTTCTCGCTCTAGCTGACGGGTAAAGATCCGGAATGATCGTTGAGTATTCTCCGGTGGACCCGCAGCGGATCGTTCGAAAGTCCCGTGCACAACTCCCAGTTGGCCATGGAGGCGAACCGGAGATGACTCTCCATGGGAAGGCCGTCACCTATCAGGGTCACCGGAGTGCCGATCGGGAATCTCCTGGGCAGTGCCACGGTCAGCGCGTCCATGGAAACCGAACCGATCACCGTCGCGGGCTCGTCCCCGACCAGAACCGTGGTGCCGACCAGCCGGGACACGAAGCCGTCGCCGTAGCCGACCGGAACGACTCCCGTCACCGTCGGCCGGGTGACCCGATGGGCCCCTTCGTAGCCGACGGCGGCACCGGCCGGAAGGTTTCTCACCTGGGCGAGACAGCTGATCCAGCTCAGTGCGGGCCGCAGTGGGAGACGGCTGGACGGATTCGTCATCAGGGAGACGCCGAGCAGGGCACTCCCCGAACGCACCGCGTCCAGCCGGGCCGCCGGCAGGGAGAGCGCCGCCGAGCTGTTGCAGACATGGCGCGTCGCCCGGGGTACCGCCTCGCACTGCTCCAGGAACCGGGCGAGCTGGAGCGCGGTGACCTCCAGGTCGACATGGGCGTGGGAGAACTGCCCGAAGACACCGACCGGTTGCTCCCGCAGACGGTCCGGAATCCGATCGAATCCGTATCTGTTCAGCCCCAGATTCACCTTGATGTGGTATTCGACGGCACCGGAGAGCGCTTCGAGGCTGGCATCGTCGTGTGCGACGCACTCCAGGCCCGCGCGGCTCGCGGCGGGGACGGAGCCGGGGCCCACAGGCCCGAGGACGACAATGCGGGCCCGGGGGAATCTCTCGCGTAACGCCAGCCCCTCGCCGAGGGTCGCCACACAGAGCGCCCGGGCCCCGGCCTCCAGCGCCGCCCCGGCCACCGGGACCGCGCCGTGCCCATAGGCGTTCCCCTTGACAACCGCCCATAATTCGGCGCCGTCGACCATCTTTATCAGCTGCCGCGCATTGTGCCGAACCGCATCCAGATCGAGTGTGATTTCACTTCTGTGCATGAGCCATCTCCCAGCCGGACGGAATGTGGAACAGAAGTTCGCCACCGATGTTCCGCGCCGGAAGCAGACCCAAGAGTGCAACTGGCACTTACGGGCGGCAAGAGCCAAGGGCAGGTGCGGCTCAAAATGATCTGTTGCCGCTCCGGGCGCCCGTACGGAGGCGCGATGACCGGCCACTTCGGCCGATCGGCACCCGGACAGCGGCCTTCACCAGCCAGAACACCAGCTACGACATAAGCGGAATCAGCACCCGAAGAGCCAGAACATATACGCATATCTGCGACACATCACTCTTGCTTTATCGGCCGAATTTACCTTGTGGGGTTTCAGGGCCGGGCGAGCGTCACTCCGCGTCCGGCGTAGAACCGGTCGAGATCGTTCCAGGGCACGCGCGCGAACTCCTGCGAACCGCCGGGGAATCCGGACGGGTTGTGGATCACCAGATGCTCCGGGGTGGCCCCGACCGCCAGCACGAGATGACCGCCCTTCCCCGGCGGTACGCGGTGCGGCTCACGGATGGCGGGGTGCACCGAGAGCATCAGCAGCTCGCCGGAGGCGAGGCGGCCCGGGACGTCCGCGGCGGGGAGGTCCGGGTGCGCCTCGGCGCGGAGTCCCCAGCGGGAGGAGACATGGGCGGCGAACGGCGCGTAGATCAGCCCGTCCAGTCCGTCCCCACGCCGGACATAGGCTCCGGCCCCGACGCACTCGGCCGCCAGGGCGAGGGGCGGCGGCGCCACGCCCAGCCAGTGGCGGAGCGTCATCCGCAGACAGGCCATGCCGCACAGCCGCCAGGACCACCAGTCGTACTCCTCGGGGCTCGTGGCTCCGTACTCGGCCCACAGGGGGTCGTCGGCGGCGCGGATCTCCCCCGTCACGATCTCGCGCACCAGCCCGGGCGAGGCCCACTGGGAGTAATAGGGGACAGGGTGGATCAACTCGATGCCATCGGTCATGGTCCCGCAGTCTGCCCCGGCCGGGGAGCGGCCTGTCAAACACGCCGAGCCTGTCAACCCACCCCTTCTCAACCGACATCCCGGCCGTTTCAATGGGAGGGTGATGGGACACGCAGCCATGGCCGAGACCGCCATCCGCTATCTCCGCTCGGCCGCCTCCCAGGCCGCCGCGACCGGGGCGGGCGGCGATGCCGCCGCCGGGGACGGGGAGGCCGCCGTGCCGGGTCCGCGGGCGCGGCTGCGGGCCGTCGGGGTGGACGAGCGGGCCCCCGGGGCGGCCGGGCAGCCGCCGGCGGACATCGACGCGGGGGAGTTCCGGCGGGTGCTCGGGGGCTTCCCGAGCGGGGTGACCGTGATCACCGCGCACACCCCCGACGACCCGGCCGGGCCCGCCGGGTTCGCCTGCCAGTCCTTCTCCGCGCTCTCCCTCGATCCGCCGCTCGTGGTCTTCATGGTGGGACGGACCTCCTCGACCTGGCCGAGAATCGCCCGTGCCGGGGGGTTCTGTGTGAACGTGCTGAACGAGGATCAGGGCGCGCTCTGCCGGGGGTTCGCGGTGAGCGGCGCGGACGGGCGGGACAAGTTCGCCGGGGTGGCGCACCGCCCGGCGCCGGTCACCGGGTCCCCGCTGCTCACGGGGGCGCAGGCGTGGCTGGACTGCCGGGTCCACGCCGTGCACCCCGGGGGCGACCATCTGATCGTGGTGGGGCGGGTGCTCGGTCTCGGGGCGGCCGATGACGGCGCGGGGGAGCCGCTGGTCTTCCACCGGGGCGCCTTCCGTCGGCTCGCCCGGCCGCAGCCGTAGCCGTCGGCGCGGGTACGGGCACCGGCACGGGCCCGGCCGTCCGCCCCGGCCGCGACCGTCCGCCCCGGCCGTCCCGCCGCCGTCGCAGCCGCTCCGGCTACGCGGCCGTCCGCTCCGCCACCGCCCCGGCGGCGGGCGGCCCCGGGGTGTCCGGGGCGTCCGGGGCTGTCGGACGGGTGATCACCAGGGCCATCAGCGCGGCCGTCGCGCACAGCGCCCCGGAGGCGTACCAGACCACGTCGTACGAGCCGAAGGCATCCCGCGCGACCCCGCCCGCGAAGGCCACGATCGCGGCGCCGACCTGGTGGGAGGCGAGGACCCAGCCGAAGACGATGGCGCTGTCCTCGCCGTAGTGCTCCCGGCACAGGGCGATCGTCGGCGGCACGGTGGCCACCCAGTCGAGCCCGTAGAAGACGATGAAGAAGACCATCGGCAGCTCCACCGACGGGGCCAGCAGCATCGGCAGGAAGAGCAGGCTGATCCCGCGCAGGGCGTAGTACACGGCGAGCAGCCTGCGGGTGTCGAAGCGGTCCGTGAACCAGCCGGAGGCGATCGTTCCGACGATGTCGAAGACGCCGATGACCGCGAGCAGGGAGGCCGCCGCCGTGACCGCCATGCCGTGGTCGTGGGCGGCGGGCACGAAGTGCGTCTTCATCAGGCCGTTGGTGGAGGCGCCGCAGATCGCGAAGGTGCCCGCGAGCAGCCAGAAGGGCCCCGTGCGCGCGGCCCGGAGGAGCACCGTCACCGCCCGGCGGGCGGCGCCGGGGACCGGGGGCGGCTTGGGCACCGCCTCGGTCGCGCCGTAGGGGGCGAGTCCCACGTCCGCCGGGTGGTCCCGGAGCAGCAGCAGGACGAACGGGACGACGCAGAGCGCGGAGAGCGCGACCGTGATCGAGGCGGGCCGCCAGCCGTGCTCCTCGACCAGCCAGGAGAGCAGCGGCAGGAAGACGAGCTGCCCGGAGGCCCCGGCGGCGGTGAGGACGCCGGTGACCAGGCCGCGCCGGGCGGCGAACCAGCGGTTGGTGACGGTGGCGGCGAAGGCCAGCGCCATCGAGCCGCTGCCGAGGCCGACGAGGACGCCCCAGTAGAGGACGAGCTGCCAGGTGGTGGTCATGACCGTGGTCAGCGCGGAGCCCAGCGCGATGACGGTGAGGGCGACGGCGACCACCCGGCGTATCCCGAAGCGGTCCATGAGGGCGGCGGCGAACGGCGCCGTGATCCCGTACAGCGCCAGATTGACCGAGACGGCGAAGCCGACGCTCCCGCGTGACCAGTCGAACTCCTCGTGGAGCGGGTCGATCAGCAGCCCGGGGAGCGAGGTGAAGGCGGCGGCGCCGACGATCGTCACAAAGGTGACGGCGGCGACGGACCACGCGCGGTGGACACGGGGGGCGCGGAGGGGGCGGTTTCTGGTCACAGACGTCAGCATCCGGGGCGGGCCGATCACCATCGAGTGGCCCGAAGGACAGCTTTCGCTAGGATCGGGCCATGGCCGATGTCCCCCAGCGCCGTACGGGCGCCCGACCGGGCGGCGCCGTCCCCCGGCCCCGCGCCGCAGGGGCGGAGCGCGCGCACGGCGGTCCGCACCGGGTGGTGGTGCTGGCGCTCCCCGGGTGCATCCCGTTCGAGCTGAGCATGCCCGTCCGGCTCTTCGGCCGGGCCCTCTCCCCGGCGGGCGACCCCCTGTACGAGGTGCTGACCTGCACGCCCGTCCCCGGTCTCGTCCCCACCGAGGCGGATTTCGCGCTCCATGTGGAGCATGGCCCCGAGCTGCTGGCCACCGCCGACACGGTGATCGTCCCGGCCGCGTACGGGCCCCGGTCCGTCTTCTCCGAGGGGCGGCTGCCCGAGGAGCTGGTGGAGGTCTTCGCCGCGATCCGGCCCGGCACCCGGCTGGCGTCCATCTGCACCGGCGGTTTCTTCCTCGCCGCCGCCGGGTATCTGGACGGCCGCCCCGCCACCACCCACTGGGGCTGGGCCGAGCACTTCCAGCGGGTCTTCCCGTCCGTCCGGGTCGATCCGCAGGTGCTGTACGTGGACGACGGCGACGTGCTCACCTCGGCGGGGGTCGCCGCCGGGATCGACCTCTGTCTCCATCTCGTCCGGCGCGACCACGGCGCGGCGGTCGCCAACGACCTGGCCCGGCGGAGCGTCGTCCCGCCGCACCGGGAGGGCGGACAGGCCCAGTACATCCAGCGGCCGGTGCCGCAGCCGCAGCTCGCGACGACCGCCGGGGCCCGCCGCTGGGCGCTGGACCGGCTGGGCGAGCCGATCCATCTGCGCGATCTCGCGGAACGGGAGTCGATGAGCGTCCGGACGTTCACCCGCCGCTTCCGCGAGGAGGTCGGGGTGAGCCCGGGGCAGTGGCTCACCCGGCAGCGGGTGGAACGGGCGTGCCAGCTCCTGGAGTCGACGGATCTGTCGGTGGACCAGGTCGCCCGGGACGCCGGTTTCGGGACGGCGCAGTCGATGCGGCAGCACCTCCAGTCGGCGCTGGGGGTGGCGCCGACGGTCTACCGCCGCACCTTCCGCACGGCGTCGGGGACGGCACAGGTCTGACGCCGTACGGAAGGCGCGGCCCTCAGAAGGTGAGCACCGCGCGGGCGACCCGGCCCGCGCGGGCGTCGGCGGCGGCCCGGGCGAAGTCCTCCACCGGGTGCACGGCGGTGACCAGTTCGTCCAGGAGCAGCAGGCCCCTGCGGTAGAACTCGGCGTAGCGCGGGATGTCGTACTGGGGGCGGGAGGAGCCGTAGCGGCAGCCGAGGATGGACTTGTCGAGGAACATCGCGGCGGGCGGGAAGGCGGCCTCCGCCGTGGGCGCGGCCATCCCGAGCAGGACCGCCTGACCGCCCCGGTCGAGGAGGTCGACGGCCCGGCGGACCAGGGCGGGGCTCCCGACGCACTCGAAGACGTGGTCGGCGCCCGTGGGCAGCAGCTCGCGCACGCCGTCGGCCGAGGTGAGGAAGTCGCTCGCGCCGAAACGCCGGGCGGTGGCCTCCTTCGCCGGGTTGGTGTCGACGGCGACGGCGCGGGAGGCGCCCGCGAGCCGCGCGCCCTGGAGGACGTTGAGGCCGACGCCTCCGGCGCCGAGGACGACGACGGTGTCCCCGGGGGCGACCCGGGCCCGGTTGAGGACGGCGCCGACGCCGGTGAGCACCCCGCAGCCGAGCAGCGCCGCCGAGGTCAGCGGGATGTCCTCGGGGATGCGCACCGCCTGCACGGCACGGACCAGGGTGCGTTCGGCGAAGGCGGAGTTCGCGGCGAACTGGAAGAGCGGCTCGTCCTTCCGGCCCCCTCGGGTGAAGACCCGGCGGGGTCGGCCGACGCTGCCCCGGCAGAGGGTGGGGCGGCCCCGGTCGCAGTCGGCGCAGGTGCCGCAGTTCGCGAGCGTGGACAGCGCCACATGGTCCCCGGGCGCCACATGGGAGACATCGGGGCCGACCGCCCGGACCACGCCCGCGCCCTCGTGGCCGAGGACCACCGGAACGGGGAACGGAATCGTCCCGTCGAGCACGGACAGATCGCTGTGGCAGAGCCCCGCCGCCGCGATCGCGACGTCGACCTCGCCCGGTCCGGGGCGCCGCGCCAGCTCCAGATCCCCGACGACGACGGCCTCGGTCCCGTCGAACACCACGCCTCTCATCCCCGCTCCCCCGATCGGCCCGGGTCCGCGGGCCGTTCCCTGGGCAGCTTGAGCACCCGGTCGGCGATGATGTCGCGCTGGATCTCGTCCGAGCCGCCGTAGATGGTGTCGGCGCGGCTGAAGAGGAACAGCCGCTGGTCGTGGTCGAGTTCATAGGGCCGCCCGGCGCTCCACTCCTCGGGCCCGGTGGCCGCGTCCGCCCCGCGGACGGCCATCGCCAGCTCGCCGAGGCGCCGGTGCCAGCCGCCCCACAGCAGCTTGGCGACGCTGGGCGCGCCCGGGTCGCCCTCGGCACCGAGGGTGCGCAGCGCGTTCCAGCGCATGGCGCGCAGCTCGGCCCACTGCCGGACGATCCGGTCGCGGACGACGGGGTCGCGGTCGGCGCCGCGGGCCACGGCGGTGCGGACGATTCCGGCCAGCTCCGCCGCGAAGCCGATCTGGAGGACGAGGGTCGCGACGCCGCGTTCGCGGTCGAGGAGGCCCATGGCGACGCGCCAGCCCTCGCCCTCCCCGCCGACGACATGGGCGGCGTCGGCGCGGGCCCCGTCGAGGAAGACCTCGTTGAACTCACTGGTGCCGGTGAGCTGGCGGATGGGGCGCACCTCGACATGGCCGGGCTGGTCCAGGGGGACGAGGAGGAGGGAGAGCCCCCGGTGGCGGGTGGAGCCGGGTTCGGTGCGGGCGAGGACGAAGCACCAGTCGGCGCCGAGGGCGAGCGAGGTCCAGGTCTTCTGCCCGGTGACGCGGTAGCAGCCGGTGCCGTCCCGGACGGCGGTGGTGCGGACGGCGGCGAGGTCGGAGCCCGCGCCGGGTTCGCTGTACCCCTGGCACCAGTACTCCTCGCCGCGGGCGATGGGCCCGAGGAAGCGCCGCCGCTGCTCGGGGGTGCCGTCGGCGATCAGGGTGGGCGCGAGCAGGTGCTCGCCGATGTGGCCGAGGCGGCCGGGGGCACCGGCGGCGGCGTACTCCTCGGCCCAGACGATCTGCTGGGTGAGGGTGGCGGCGCGGTTGCCGTGGCCGGAGGCGGGCCAGCCGATGCCGATCCAGCCGCCGCGGCCGAGTTCCCGTTCCCAGGCGCGGCGGACCGCGACGGACTCGTGTTCCCGGCCGGGGCCGCCGCCCGCGGACCGGTACGCGTCCGTGAGATGGGTCCGCAGCCACTGGCGGGCCTCGGCCCGGAACGCCCGGTCGGCCCGGGAGGCCCACTCCTCTTCCCCGCCGTCTCCCGTGGCGCTCCCGGCCCGGTCGTCCCGTTCCGCCTCCCCGGTCCCGCCGGAGTGTGCCGGTGGGTCCGTGCGGGCGGTCGCGGCCGTGCGGCCCGCGGTGTCGGTGCGGCCCGCGGTGTCGGCGGTGGTGTCCGCCCGGCCCGCCGTGTCGGTCCGGCCCCTTCCGGGGCCCTGTTCCTCGTCCGTCATGTCCCCCTCCACACTCCGTACTCCGTACAAGGTCACCGCCCGCCCGGTCCGGTCCGCCGGGCACGCGTCCCGCGTGCTCACGCGTTCGGCCGCTCCCCCGAGGCCGCCGCGCGGGCCATCTCCTCCAGCCGGGCGAGCAGGGGCATCGGGTCGGTGCCCACCGTCCCGGGGAGGAAGTCCGCGATGGTCTCCGGTGTCCAGGCGCCGCCCTGCGCGTACGCCGCGCGCAGCTCCCTCGGCTGGGCCCAGACGGCGATCTTGGGACCGGCGACGGTGTACACCTGGCCGGTGATCGCGCGGGCGCGGTCGGAGAGCAGATAGACGACGAGCGGGGCCACGTCCTCCGGTTCGCCGATCTCCGTCAGCTCCATCGGCACCCCGGCCGACATCCGGGTACGGGCCACGGGGGCGACCGCGTTCGCCGTCACCCCGTACTTGTGCAGTCCGAGCGCCGCGCTGCGGACGAGCGAGATGATGCCGCCCTTGGCCGCCGCGTAGTTGGCCTGGGCGACGGAGCCCTGGTGGTTGCCGCTGGTGAAGCCGATGAGGGTGCCGGAGCGCTGTCGGCGCATCTGCGCGGAGGCCGCCCGGAAGACGGTGAACGTGCCCTTCAGATGGGTGGCGACCACCGGGTCCCACTCCTCCTCGGACATGTTGAAGAGCATCCGCTCGCGCAGGATTCCCGCGCCGCAGACGGCCCCGTCGAGCCGTCCGTAGGTGTCGACGGCGGTGTCCACGACCCGCTGACCGCCCGCCATGGTGGAGATGTCGTCGGCGACCGCGACGGCCGTGCCGCCCGCGTCCACGATCTCCTGGACGACCGCCCGGGCCGGTTCGGAGGAGGGCGCGGCGCCGTCGACGGAGACCCCGTGGTCGTTGACGACGACCCGGGCGCCCTCCGCCGCCGCGGCCAGCGCCACCGCCCGCCCGATGCCCCGGCCCGCGCCGGTGACGGCGACGACCCTGTCTGCCAAGAAGTTCCCCACACCGGCCCCTTCCCGCATTTTCTGACGGACCGTTAGATTGAAGGCCAGGCCACCACCAGAAGACAAGCCCCGGGAGGTCCGTTCCCGATGCCCCTGCCACCGGAGTTCCACGAGATCGCCCGGCGCGTCAACAACTGGGGCCGCTGGGGGGACGGTGACGAGCTGGGCACCCTCAACCTGATCACCGACGAGGTGGTGCGCGGGGCCGCCGCGCAGGTGCGCCGCGGCCGCCGGGTGCCGCTCGCGCTGCCGCTGCGGCAGAACGGGGTGCAGACGGGGATCATCCCCGGCCGGATCAATCCGCTGCACACGATGACCCAGATCAACCAGGAGACCTTCGGCCCGGGGAACGTCGCCTTCAGCGACGACGTCGTCACCATGGGACTCCAGGCGGCCACCCACTGGGACGCCCTGGCCCATGCGTCCCACTCCGGCACCCTCTACAACGGCCGCCCCGCCGCGAGCGTCACCGTGCACGAGGGCGCGGCGCACGGCGGCATCGACCGCGTCCCGTATCTCGTCTCCCGGGGGGTGCTGCTCGACGTGGCCCGCGCGAAGGGGCTCGACCGGCTGCCCGCCGACCACGCGGTGACACCGGAGGACCTGGACGAGGCCGCCGAGTTCGGCCGGCTGTCCCCCGTGGCCGGGGACGTCGTGCTCGTCCGGACCGGGCAGATGCGGAGCTGGCTCGACGGGGACCGGGACGGCTACGGCTTCCCGGCGCCGGGGCTCTCGATCCGGACGCCCGAGTGGTTCCACGCGCGCGACATCGCGGCGGTGGCCACGGACACCCTGCCGTTCGAGATCGTCCCCCCGGAGATCGAGGGGCTGTGGCTGCCCGTGCACGGGCTCCACCTCGTCGAGATGGGAATGCTCCAGGGGCAGAACTGGAACCTGGAGGGGCTGTCCGCGGTCTGTGCGGAGGAGGGGCGGCACAGCTTTCTGCTCTGTGCCGCGCCCGAGCCGTTCGCCGGGGCCACGGGGTCGCCGGTCGCGCCGGTCGCCGTTCTCTAGGGCGCGGGGGCGCCCCGGAGCCCGGGCCCGGCCGGGCGGCCACCGGGCCGGGGCTCAGCCCCGGGTGGCCACCGGGCCGCGGGAGGCGCCCCGCCCGCAGACGGCCTCCTCCGGCTGCTCCCGGTCCACCTCGCACCAGATCGACTTCCCGGCGCCCTCGGGCCGCCAGCCCCAGCGGTCGGAGAGGCCCGCGACCAGCTCCAGACCCCGCCCATTGGTGTCCTCGCCGCCCGCGTGCCGCTGCCGGGGCGGTCGGGCGCTGCGGTCGGCGACCTCCACCCGCACCGTCTGGGCCTCGATCGCGCCGCCGCCGAAGAGCATCCGCAGCACGGCCGGGCACCCGGTGTGCACCACCGCGTTGGTGACCAGCTCCGAGATGAGCAGGATCAGGGTCTCGGCCAGGGGCTCACCGTCCTCTATACCGGACCCGGCCAGCCGCGACCGGGCCCATCTCCGGGCCCGCCCCACCTCTGAGGGCTCAGGTCCGACTTCCAACTGAACCAGGAGCTGCTGCACCGCTCACACCATCCGAACCGGCGGACACTTCGCCTCGCGCCTCGACTGGATCATCGCGGGGACCGCCGCCCGGGACCGGGCCGTCGTCATCCCCGGCCGGATCACCGAACGTGACCCCGCTCTCCCCCAGCATGGTTGACGTACAGTCACCGCTACAAGCGCTTCAGGCATATTCCAACGCGAAGGAGTACCCGTCGCGCATCCTGTGCGACGCCTGTCGCGAAGAGTCGAACAGGGGCTCGTGGACCGCCTGGCCAGCGGTCTCGATACGACTCGCATCTCACGCAGCGTACCGGAGACCGGCCCCGGGAACAGGGCGCGGGCACCGGGCGAAGGACACAGGTCAATATCGACGCACAGTGACCAAAACGGCGTTCGCCCGTCCGCCCGGAGCACCGGGGGCACGCCCCGGCGCGGGTCCGGGCGCTCCGCGCGGACCCGGGCGCCCGGTACGAGCCGGGCGCCCCCGGCCGGGCGGACGGGTCCCGCCACCGCGCCCGGCCGGTCCCGGACTCCTCCTCAGCCGGTGTCCAGCGCCTCCGCGCAGACCTCCTCGGCCTGCGCCGCCGTGGGCCGCGCCCGGGCCCGTACCCAGGCCCTCTTCAGATGCAGATGCACCTCGGCCTCCCAGGTGAAGCCCATCCCGCCGTATACCTGGAGACAGTCGCGGGCGTTGCGCACGGCGGCGTCGTCGGCGAGGAGCTTGGCCCCGGCGACGGCGACCGGGTCGGCCCCGGCCGGGCCCGCGAGGCCGGCGGAACCGGACGCGGCGGCCGTGGCGGGCCCGGCGAGGACGGCGGCGGCGTGGAGGGCGCCGCGTGCCAGTTCCGTCCGTACGAGTGCGTCGGCGCACAGATGTTTGACCGCCTGGAAGGCACCGATGGGGCGGCCGAACTGCTCCCGCTCCCGGGCGTGGCGGACCGCCAGCGCCAGCGTGCGCTCCGCGCTGCCGAGTTGCTCCGCCGCCGTGAGCAGCGCCCCCACCGCGTCGTACGGGCCGGGGGTCCGCGTGGGCACCCGGTGGAGCGGGGTGAGCGGATCGACCGACCGCAGCGGCACGGCCCCGGCACGCACCGCCGCCGCCGGGGCGGGGGCCCCGCGGCACCAGACCCCGTCCGCCGCGTCCAGCCAGGCCACCAGCTCCCCGTCCAGCCAGGCCACGGCCTGTTCGCCCCGGGCGGCACCCGGCAGCGCGCCCGCCGCGAGATGGGTCCCGACCAGCGGCCCGGGCAGCAGCACCCGTCCCGCCTCGGTGAAGACGAGCACCGCCTCCAGCAGACCGAGGCCCGCGCCGCCCGCCTCCTCGGGGAGCCGCAGCGCGAAGAACCCGGCCTCGCCCAGGGCCCGCCACACCTCCCGGTCCAGCACGGGCGCGGGCAGCGCGGCGGCCCGCCCGGGGGCGTCCCCGGGCCACAGCCGGGCGAGGAGCCGCCGGGTGTCGGCGCACAGCGCCCGCTGCTCGGCGCCGAGCCTGAAGTCCACCGTCAGCCGCCCTTCGGAAGGCCGAGGACGCGCTCGGCGATGATGTTCCGCTGGATCTGCGAGGTACCGGCGGCGATGGTGTACGCGAGCGAGGAGAGCCGCTCGGACGTCCAGGGGCCGTCCAGGTCCAGCGCCTCGTCCCCGA
Organism: Streptomyces clavuligerus; assembly: GCF_005519465.1. NCBI lineage: Bacteria > Bacillati > Actinomycetota > Actinomycetes > Kitasatosporales > Streptomycetaceae > Streptomyces > Streptomyces clavuligerus. The sequence goes on from NZ_CP027858.1 coordinate 2,750,451, forward strand.
GCACCTGCGCCGCCGTCTCGTACAGCTCCTGCCGGGCCTGCGAGTAGCGCAGCTTCAGCACCGAGCCGCCGCTGCCGGGGACGCCGCCGGAGTGCTGCGCCTCGCTCACGTTCGCCTGGACGAGCCGCCACAGCGCGGTGAACTCGGCGGCCAGCCTGCCGAGCGCGCGGCGCAGCACGGGGTCGTCCCAGCGGCCGTTCGCGCGGGCCGTCCGGGCCAGCTCCGCGAGGGTGCGGCGGCAGGCGACGACCTCCCCGGCGAAGGCGGTGCCGCGTTCGAAGGAGAGGGTGACCATGGTGACGCGCCAGCCGTCGTTCTCGGCGCCGACGCGATGGGACACGGGGACGGGCACCTCGTCGAGGAAGACCTCGGCGAACTCGGCGGACCCGGCGAGTGTCCGCAGCGGCCGTACCGTCACCCCCGGCGCGTCCATGGGCAGGGCGAGCCAGGTGATGCCCCGGTGGCGGGCGGTGTCCGTGCCGGTGCCGATGGCGGGGCCGGTGCGGACGAGCAGTTCGCACCAGTCGGCGACCTCGGCGTGGGAGGTCCAGATCTTGGAGCCGGTGACGCGGTAGGTGTCGCCGTCGCGGACGGCCCGGGTCCGCAGCGAGGCGAGGTCCGATCCGGCGCCGGGCTCGCTGAATCCCTGGCACCAGATCTCGTCCCCGCGCAGGATCGGATCGAGCCAGCGCGCCCGCTGTTCCGCCGTCCCCTCGGCGATGATGGTGGGCCCGGCGTGCAGCAGACCGACGAAGTTGGCGCCGACGTAGGGGGCCCTGGCCAGCTCCGTCTCCTCCAGGAAGATCAGCCGCCGGGCGGGGGACGCGGACCAGTGGAGCCCGGCGTATCCGGCGTCGTACAGCAGCCGCTGCCAGGCGGTGTCGTACGCGCGGCGGCCGGGCCAGTCGGCGGGCGACGGCGGCGGGGGCAGCGTGGGCAGGGTGCGGGCGAGCCAGTCCCGCAGCCCGGCGCGGAACTCCTCTTCCTCCTCGGTCGGGGCGAGGTCCATCAGCGCCCCGGGGTCCGGGTCGCCGCACGGCCACCGTCGCGGTCCCGGTTCTGGTCGCGGTCGCGGTCCCGGTCCAGGTCGAGGCCGAGCATCCGGATGGCGTTGCCGCGCATGAGCTTGTAGACGGTCTCCTCGTCGAGCCCCCGGACATGGTCGAGGGCGATCTCCTTGGTGTGCGGGAAGGTCGAGTCGACATGCGGATAGTCGGTCTCGAAGGTGGCGTTGTCCCGGCCGACGGCGTCCAGCGCGGCGATGCCGTGCCGGTCGCGGAAGAAGCAGCAGTAGATCTGCCGGTAGTAGTAGGAGGACGGCGGCTCGGGGACGATGTCCCGCACCCCGCCCCAGGCGCGGTGCTCCCGCCATACGTCGTCGGCGCGTTCCAGGGCGTACGGAATCCACCCCATCTGGCCCTCGCTGTAGGCGAGCCGCAGCGCGGGGAACCGCACCAGGACCCCGCTGAAGAGGAAGTCCATCATCGAGGCCATCGCGTTGTTGAAGCTCAGCGACGCCTGCACGGCGGGCGGGGCGTCGGGGGACGCGGCGGGCATCTGCGAGGAGGACCCGATGTGCATGTTGACGACGGTGCCGGTCTCCGCGCAGACCGCGAAGAAGGGGTCCCAGTGGCCGGAGTGGATGGAGGGCAGGCCGAGGTGGGTGGGGATCTCGGAGAAGGTCACGGCCCGCACCCCGCGGGCCGCGTTCCGTTCGATCTCGGCGACCGCGAGACCGACGTCCCAGAGCGGGATGAGACACAGCGGGACGAGCCGGCCGCCGCTGTCGCCGCACCACTCCTCGACCATCCAGTCGTTGTAGGCGCGGACACAGGCGAGAGCGACCTCCTTGTCGTGCGCCTCGGCGAAGGTCTGGCCGCAGAAGCGGGGGAAGGTGGGGAAGCAGAGCGACGCCTCGACATGGTTGAGGTCCATGTCCTTCAGCCGCTCGGCCGGGTCCCAGCAGCCGGGCCGCATCTCGGCCCGGGTGATCCCCTCCAGGGTCATCTCGTCCCGGTCGAAGCCGACGGCCGCGATGTTCCGCTTGTACGGGAACCGCAGGTCCTCGTAGATCCACCAGTCCGTGGGCGGCCCCTCGGGGTCCATCGTGATCCGGTACTTGCCGCCGATGTAGGCGAGCTGTCCGATGCCCGCCGTGAGCGGCTGCGGGCCCCGGGCGCGGTACCGGGCCGGGAGCCAGGTCTCGAAGAGATGGGCCGGTTCGATGACATGGTCGTCGACGCTGACGATCCGAGGGAGTTCAGCCATGGTGTCCCCTTCGCCCGCTCCCGTTGATCTGACGCTTCGTCAGATACGTTCGGACGCAGGCTAGCCGCGCACCCCTGGACCGACAAGCGGGGCGGACCTAGGCTCTCGTCGCTCTGTCTGACACCGCATCAGTTCTTTCTGTGGAGGCGTACGGACATGAACACGACCGCGCACGCGCTCTCCGGCTCCCCCACCCTCTGGGAACTGCTCCGCGGCCGGGCCGCGGCCTCGCCGGAGCGGACCGCGCTCCTCCAGGGGGACCGGGAGCTGACCTTCGCGGAGCTGCACGACCGGGCCGAACGGGTCGCCGCCGGGCTGCACGGGCGCGGGGTGCGGCCGGGGACGGTGGTGGCCTGGCAGCTCCCCACCCGGATCGAGACCGTCCTGCTCATGCTCGCCCTCGCCCGGATCGGCGCGATCCAGTCGCCGGTGATCCCGTACTGCCGCGACCGGGAGGTGTCCTTCGCGCTGCGCACCGCGCGGGCGGAGTTCTTCGCGGTGCCCGGCGCATGGCGGGGGTTCGACCACACCGCGATGGCCCGGCGGATCGGGGCGGCGGGCCTCTTCGAGGCGTACACGGAGCTGCCGGAGGGCGATCCCGCCACCCTGCCCCCGCCGCCCGCCTCCGGGACCCAGGTCCGCTGGATCTACTGGACCTCCGGCACCACGTCGGACCCCAAGGGCGTGCTGCACACGGACCGTTCACTGATCGCCGGGGGCACCACCCTCGCGGGCGCCCTGCGGCTCACCCGGGACGACGTGGGCTCGGTCGCCTTCCCGTTCGCCCACATCGGCGGCGCGGACTATCTGGTGATGCAGCTCCTGCACGGGTTCCCGGTGGTCCTCTTCGAGAGCTTCGCGCTCCCCGGGGCGCTGGCCGAGTACCGCAGGCACGGGGTGACCATGGCGGGCGGCTCCACCGCCTTCTACACGCTCTTCCTGGCCGAACAGCGCAAGCGGCCCGAGCGCCCGATCCTCCCGGCCCTCCGGCTGCTCGCGGGCGGCGGCGCGCCCAAGCCGCCGGAGCTGTACCACGCGGTGGTGCGGGAGCTGGGGTGCGAGCTGACCCACGGCTACGGCATGACCGAGGTGCCCATGATCACGATGGGCTCCCCCGAGGACACCGCGGAACAGCTCGCCACCACGGAGGGACGCCCGCCGGACGGCATGGAGATCCGGATCGTGGACGACGAGATCCGGCTCCGCGGGGAGGCCGTCTGCCAGGGGTATCTCGACCCGGCCCACACCGCCGAGGCGTTCGACGAGGAGGGCTTCCTGCGCACGGGCGACCTGGGGCGGCTCACCCCGAGCGGCCATCTCGTGCTCACCGGCCGCCGCAAGGACATCATCATCCGCAAGGGCGAGACCATCTCGGCCAAGGAGATCGAGGACCTGCTGCACACCCACCCCGGGGTGGCCGACTCCGCCGTGATCGGGCTGCCCGACCCCGTCCGGGGCGAACGCGTCTGCGCGGTGGTCGAACAGCCCCCGGGCGCGGCGCCGCTGACCCTTCAGGCGGTGGTGTCCCATCTGCGGTCCCAGGGCCTGGCCCCGCACAAACTCCCCGAACAGCTCGAAGTCCTGGACGAGCTGCCGCGGAACGAGGCCCTGCGCAAGGTGCTGAAGTACCGGCTGCGGGAGCGCTTCGCCTGAGCGCGGCGGGCCGGGACGCCGCGCGCTCACGGGCCGCGTCCACGTCCTCGCCCAGACCCTCGTCCGGCCGCCTGTCCGGGGCTCGTCCGGCGCCTGCCCGGGCCCGTTCAACGCCCGTCCGGGGAGCCGGGGGTGGAAGAGAGCGCGGCCGATTCTGCACTTGCTGTGGACACGCCTACATGGCAGGTCTACTCTCGGACTTGGTCTAGACCGCAGCTCGTCCGTCCTTCGAGCCGTCCCCACGGCTCCCCCCACAACGGAGCGAAGCATGCGCAGAAAACTGACCTCTTTACTCATCGGCCTCGGCATCACGGGCACCTCGCTCTTCGCGATGACCGGCAGCGCCCAGGGCCACGGCTACACCGACTCCCCGGTGACCAGCCGCCAGAAGCTGTGTGCCAACCGCACGGTGGCGAACTGCGGTTCGATCGTCTGGGAACCGCAGAGCGTCGAAGGTCTCAAGGGGTTCCCGGCCGCGGGCCCCGCCGACGGCACCATCTGCGCGGGCGGCAACAGCCGCTTCTCCGAACTGGACGACCCGCGCGGCGGAGCCTGGCCCGCCACCCGGGTCAGCGGTGGCTCCGCGCAGAACTTCACCTGGCGCTTCACCGCACGCCACTCCACGACCGACTTCCGCTACTACATCACCAAGGACGGCTACAACCCCTCCCAGCGGCTGACCCGCGCCGCCCTGGAGTCCCAGCCCTTCCTCGTCGTCCCCTACCGGGGCCAGCCGCCCGAGAGCCTGAGCCACTCCGGCACCCTTCCCCGTAAGACGGGCAAGCACCTGATCCTCGCCGTCTGGACGATCGCGGACACGGGCAACGCCTTCTACGCCTGCTCCGACGTCCAGTTCTGAGCCGCACCCTCCGCCCCCACCCGACGGGACCCGCCCACCGCTCGAACGGGCGGGTCCCGTCCGCGTCCGGACCCGGTGAGGTCCGCCCCCGCACCGCGGACCCCGCCGGTCAGCGGAGCCGGGCGCGGCACACGTTCGGGTGGACCGCGCGTACCGGGGCCGTTCGGGGCATGGGGGCGGGTGGGGGCGTACGAGACTGAGGGGGTGGGCCGGTGTGCGGGGACGGGGCCCCGCCCGGGGCGGGCGGGGCAGGGGGGTCAGGGGTGTTCGGGGGTCACGTAGTAGGACGCGAGCGCCGCGAGTACGTCCTCCTCGCCGATGCGGCCGTCGCCGTCGCGGTCGAGCGCGCGGGCGGCCTCGGCGGCGCGGTCCTGGGCGACGCCGAGAACCGTGAGGGCGCGGGCCGCCGAGGCCGGGGTGAGGCCCGTGCCGTCGGGATCGGCCACGGCCATGACCGCGTGCAGGAAGGGACGGGCGATCCCGGCGAACCGCCCCGGGTTGTCGCGGAGCCGTTTCACCGCGCCGGTGACGAACTCCTGCCGGGACACCCGCTGGTCCCCGTCCACATCGGCGATGCCCGCCATGCCCTGCCAGAACGCCTCCGCCCCGCTGTACAGGGCCTGGCCCCGCTCGCAGCGGGCGGTGACGGAGAACTCCGCGAGGAGCGCGGCGGCGGCGCCGCTGAAGTCCTCACGGTCGATGTAGCCATTGCCGTCCTGGTCAAAGGCGGCGAAACGAGACGCGATCGTGCGCTCGTACTCTGCGCTGTCCATGCGGGGAGCGTAAGGCCAGCTGCCGCTTACCCGTGCAAGTACCAGCGAACGAGGGGGAATCGTCCGATAGATCCCCCTGGGGGCGCTCCCCGGGGCACCCCCAGGACCGGCGTCCGGCTCAGCGTCAGAACCGGTATCGGGCTCAGCGTCGGAACCGGTATCGGGCTCGGCGTCAAAACCGGTATCCGGCTTGGTGGGCCGTCACGCCGTCAGCCGCCCCGGCCGCTGCCCCGGCCCCTCCCCGGTGGCCGCCGTGACATCCCCGTACACCTCGAAGAGACGGCGGACACCGAGCGCGCCGAGGACCCGCCGCACATGCGAGCCGTCCGCCGGGCGCCGCGCGGGCAGGACGAGACGGAGCCGGCCCCCGCAGGAGTTCAGCAGCCGCCGGGCCGCGATCAGCACCCCGACCCCGCTGGAGTCGCAGAAGACGACATCCGTCAGGTCGAGCACCACATCGCGGCGGCCCGCCGCCACCGCCGCGTGCACCTGGCGGCGCACCTCCGGCGAGGACAGCAGATCCAGCTCGCCCCGGATGTGCAGTACGGTCCACGGGCCGTGCCGGGACTCGTTCACCATGAGGGTCACACCCGACCTCCTCGTCGCATTCGTCTCCACCGCGTCCGGCGCTTCCCCGCATCCCATCGCATGCCCGCCGCGGTCTCCTTGAGCCACACAGAGCCCCTTACCATCTCGGCCTTCCCCGGGGGGCGCACTTGATGCAAAGGGGCGTGCGGAACGGCCGTGCGCATTACATTCACCGGGGAGGGGACACGGGATACGAGGACCACGAGGGATACGAGGAAGCGGCAGGGGAGCACCAGGAGTACGGAGACCACGGGATGCACGCCGGCACACGCGGACGCGTCCCGCGGCAGAGGCAGGACGCACCACGAGGCTTGGGGGCCGGATGGCAAAGGACGCAGCGCCGCGCTGGGACCGGAAGATGCAGCAGCGGCTGGCGCGGGGCGAGGCCGCCGCGCTCGGTGAGCTGTACGACAGGTTCGCCTCGCTCGTGCACATGCTGGCCCATCGGGTGCTCGACGACGAGGAAGCCGCCGACCAGGTCACCCGTGAGGTGTTCGGCTATGTCTGGGAGAACCCCGACGCCTACGACCCCAAGCAGGGCTCGATGCGTTCCTGGGTCGCCAAGCTCACCAACAGCCAGGCCGTCCACCGGCTGCGGCAGACCGAGGCGGCGGCGCTCGCCGACGGCAGCGGCTCGCCGGAGGAGCGGGAAGAGCTGGAGCTGAAGGTCCGCCGGGCGACGGTGGCGGCCCGCGCCGACTACATCGTCACCTCGATGCCCGCCCCGCTGCGGGCCGCGCTGGAACTCGCCTACCACCAGCGCAGGGACTACCGCGAGACCGCCCGGGACCTCGGGGTGAGCGAGGACGAGGCCCGGCGCAGGCTGCGGCTCGGCCTCCAGTTGCTGTCCACCGCGCACGCCAGGCCGCTGGAGGGTTCCTCGCCCCCGGGATACGGGCGGCCGTGGTGAACGGCGTGCCCCACGGCCCCGGGCCGGGCGAGGAGCGGCGGCCCGGTGACGAACGTCCCGACACCGGAACGGGGGCCGGCACCACCGGCCCCGGCGGCGCCGACAGCACCGGGCGCGCCCGGCCGCGGATACCGGCGCCCCGCACCGCCGCCGACGATCTCGATCCGCAACCACCCCCGGCCACTCCCCCGCCCGCGCACCGCGGGCCCGAGTCCGGGACCGTCCCGTCCGAGGCCGATATGCCCGCAGTACCCCCCGTCCCCAGCGCCCGCGGTCCCCACGACGGCGACGACGACACCCACAGCGTGCTCAAGTCCTTCCTGGGCGCGTGGGCGCTGTCCGCCTGCTCGCCCGAGGAGAGCGCCGCCGTCGAGGCCCATCTCGGCGAGTGCGCTCCCTGCGCGGACGAGGCGCTGCGGCTGCGGGACGCGGTCGGGCTGCTGCACACCGAACGGGATCTCGACCTCGATCCGCTGCTGCGCTTCCGGGTCCTGGAGAACTGCCTCGGCCGCCGCCCCGCCCGCATCCCCGTACCGGACTGGGCCGCTCCGTACGATGCCGAGACGGCCCGGCTGGACGCGCTGCTGCGGGACATAGGCGAAGCGGAGTGGAACCGCCCGGTGCGGCTGCGCTGGTTCGAGTCGGACGAGCAGGTCTCCCGCACCACCACGGTCGCCGGGGCCATCGGCCATCTGATGACCATGGACGGGCTGGTCGCCGGGGCGCTGGGGCTCGATGACCCGCTCGGCCGGGACGCCCCGTGCGCACCGGTGGAACGGACCGAGAAGTTCTGGCGGGGCGAGAGCTTCCCCGTCGCGAGCGAGGTCCACGACCCCTGGCGGGACCAGAGCCACACGCTGATCCGCACGGTGTCCTTCGCGGGCCGCGAGGTCGCCGAGCTGTCCATCTCCTACAGCGACTTCTCGCTGCCGCTGCGGGACTCCCTGCTGGACCGCGCCTTCGAGTGCTGGATACACGCCGACGACATCGCGGACGCCGTGGACTATCCCTATGAGCCGCCCCGGGGCTCCCATCTGCACCGGATGATCGACCTCGCGATGCGGCTGCTGCCCGCCGCGCTCGCCGGACGGCGCCGTTCCGGGCGGGCGGGACCGGCGAGACACCTGGTGAGCGCCGGATCGCCGGGCCGCTCGCTCCATCTGGAGATCGAGGGCGCGGGCGGCGGCAACTGGTACATCCCGCTCGACTCACCGGCGGCGCTGGGCTCCCCCGACCACACCGTGGCGCAGGTGGCGCTGGACCGGATCGAGTTCTGCCAGCTCGTCGCCGGGCATGTGCCGCCCGACGAGGCCGCCGCCGGACAGGACGGGGACCGGCAGGCGATCCGGGACGTGCTCTTCGCCGCCGCGTCGCTCAGCCGGATGTGACGCGCGGAGAACGGCCCGCGGCGACGACACGCGACGGCACGAGGCGCCACGCAGCGCCATGAGGAAGAAGAGCGGGAAGAGGGGACGGGTGGCGGGGGCCCGCACGCCCCCGCCACCCGTCGGCCGGACCGGGCGGCCGCCCGTCGGCCCGCGGAGCCGTGTCAGTCGAAGACGACCGTACGGCGTCCGTTGAGCAGAATCCGGTGCTCGGCGTGCCACTTCACCGCCCGTGCCAGCGCCTGGCACTCCACATCGCGGCCCACCGCCACGAGCTGTTCCGGGGAGAGCCCGTGCCCCACCCGCTCGACCTCCTGCTCGATGATCGGGCCCTCGTCGAGGTCGGCCGTCACATAGTGCGCGGTCGCGCCGATCAGTTTCACACCCCGGGCGTGCGCCTGGTGGTAGGGCCGCGCGCCCTTGAAGCTCGGCAGGAAGGAGTGGTGGATATTGATGATCCGCCCGCTCAGCTCCTTGCAGAGGTCGTCCGACAGCACCTGCATATAGCGGGCGAGCACCACCAGCTCCACGTTCTCCGCGCGCACCAGCTCCAGGAGGCGCGCCTCCGCCTCCGGCTTGTTCTCCTTGGTGACCGGGATGTGGTGGAACGGGATGTGGTACGAGCCGGCCAGCTCCTCGAACTCCCGGTGGTTGGAGACCACGGCGGCGATCTCCACCGGCAGTGCGCCGATCCGGGCGCGGAAGAGCAGGTCATTGAGGCAGTGACCGAACTTGCTGACCATGAGCACGATGCGCATCGGCTCGTCCGCGCGGTTGATCCGCCAGTCCATCTGGAAGGCGTCGCCGACGGCGGCGAAGCTGGCCCGCAGCTTCTCCAGGGTCACCGGCTCCTCGGCCGAGAACTGGACCCGCATGAAGAACAGACCTGTGTCCTGGTCCCCGAACTGCTTGCTGTCCTCGATATTGCATCCCGTGATGAAGAGGTAGCTGGACACCGCGTGCACGATGCCCTGCTTGTCGGGGCAGGAGAGCGTCAGGACGTACTGGTCGGTCATCCCCGTAGGGTGCCACACCGGTGGCGCCGGGGGCGGAACGCGTCCGCCCACCGGACCGGCCGGGGGACGGGTGTCAACCGGAACGTGTCATGATCCGCAGCACATCGAGGGAGCGGGGCGGGGTCTCCGGGTCCTCGCCGTCGTTGGCCGCCAGCCGGGCATGGGCGTCCCGGCAGGCGCGCACCGCCTCCGGCCAGGCGTGGTGGGCCATGAACTCCGACACGGGGGCGTCCGCGCCCACCTGGTGCATGATCCGCAGCACCCGCAGCACCGCCACATCCACCAGCGCCGCCTCGTTCGAGTCACGGAAGACCGTGCCGACGTACTTCTCGGCGGACCAGTTGTCCAGCCAGGTGTCCTCCACCAGGCGGTAGACGGCGTCGGTCACATCCCCGTACCCCTCCACCCCGGGGAGCCAGGTCTCCTGGTGGAAGACGGGGTCCGAGAGCATGTGCAGCGCGGAGCGCACCTGCGCGCGCCAGCGCCACCAGGGCATGTCATTGAGCGGCATACCGCCCATGGTGGAGGAGCGACGGCCGCGACGGGAAGAGGGACCGGGTCCTTGCTGCTGCTGCACGCCCTCGATCGTACGTTCCGCCACCGACACTCCGGACAGGGCGGTCCAGAACCGGCGTCGCGGACCGTACGGAACGGGGGGCGGGCTCCCGCAATTCACCTGCCCGACACTCCTCGTTGGAGAACGCACACTCCCCCGTTACCCGGGTAGCGGAAATGTGAGGGCCCATGAGTGGAAGGCGACGTTCGTACCCCTCCTGCCCCTCCCGACCCCCTGTACCCCCGGCCCCGGTCCCGGCCCCGTTCCGCGCGCTGCGGGCCCTGCGCGCGCTGCCCGTGGTCACCGCGGCGGCCGGGGCGCTGCTGGTCTCCGGCTGCGGTCTGCTCCCCGGCTCCGGCGGCGGCGAGGCGCCCGTGACGGTGATGACCTTCGCCCCGGAGAAGACCTCGTCGACGAATATGCCGGGAATGCCCGCCATGGCCCATGCCTATGCCCGCTGGGTGAACGACCAGGGCGGCCTGGGCGGCCGGGAGCTGCGCGTCATCACCTGCAACGAGCGGAACACCGCCCGGGGCGCGGGCGCCTGCGCCCGGCAGGCGATCGAGGAGAAGGTGGACGCCGTCGTCGGCTCGTACAGCCAGCACGGCCATGCCTTCATGTCCCCGCTGGAGGTCGCCGGCATCCCCTTCATCGGGGGCTTCGGACTCTCGAAGGACGAGTTCGGCAGCTTCCTCTCGTACCCGGTGAACGGCGGACAGGCCACGCTGCTCGCGGGGCACGGCGTACAGCTCGCGGACGTCTGCGGGAAGGTCGCGCTGGTACGGCCCGACTCGCTCGCCGGGGACCAGCTCGCGCCGCTGCTGAACGCGGGGCTCGCGGAGGCGGGGAACGAGACCACCGACGTCCTCGCGCCCGACGACGCCACCGAGTACACGGACGCGGCCGACGAGGCCCGCCGCACCGCCGGGGCGGGCAGAAGCGGCGACGGCTCCCGGCCCGGCTGTGTCACCGCCGCGCTCGGCGACCGGACCGAGACCTTCTTCGACTCCTTCCGGCGGCTGCCCGCCGAGGGTCCTCGGGTCAGGGTCTCCTCGGTGATCGGCAGCGTGGGGCAGCCGCTCATCAACCGCACCGGCGGGCGGAACGGCCCGTTCGAGGGAGCGTTCATCACCGGGTGGTACCCGGACGCGGGCGACAGCCGGTGGGGCGAGATGCGCCGGGTCATCGACGAGTACGCCTTCGGGGACGACCGGATCGACCCGGCGGACGTGGGCGTGCAGACGACCTGGATCGCGTACACCGCGCTGCGCGAGGTCGTCGAGTCGCTGGACGGCGGGGAGATCGGCCCCGGGGACATCACCCGCGCCCTCGACGGCGGGCTGCGCGTGAGCACCGGCGGGCTCACGCCCGAGCTGCGCTGGGAGTTCGACGACATGTTCGGCGCGCCGGACTTCCCCCGGATCGTCAATCTGCGGGTGACGTTCCAGGTGGTGCGGGAGGGGCGGCTGGTGGCGCAGCGGGAGGGATTCGTGGATGTGCGCGATCCGCTGACGGAGTCCGTGCGGATGTGACGGGGGCGGAGGCAACGGGTAACGGGTGGGGTGCGTACGTGGGTGCGGTGCGTACGGGGGCGCGGTGCGTCGGGTGCGGTACGTACGCGGGTGCCGCGCGGCTCGCGGCGGGGCGGGGTCGGAGCCGTCAGAGCTGGTCGCCGCCGCGCGCGGTGAGTCCGTACCGTGCCGCGATCGGGTTCCACCGCTCCGAAGCCTCCTTCTTGGCCTCGGTCGCCCTGCCGCTGGCCGCGTTGCCCCGGGCGGTCCGGCCGGTGGGACGGGCCTTGTCCTTCTTGCAGCCCTTGGGGCGCGCCGCCTGGTCCGCCCAGGCCGCGTAGTGGTCGTCGGCCTCGGCCGACGCCTCCCACGCCGCCGCCAGCGACCGGGTCAGCTCCCGGTGTCCGGGCAGCCGGTCCACGGTCAGCCCGTCGAGCCGGGTGACGAGGCCGCGGCGCTGTTCGGCCGCGCCCCGGAGGTCCGCCGCCGCCTGCGGGAGGGCCGTGCACCGTTTGATGTTCTCGACCGAGCGGATCACGGCGGCGCGGCTGTCGTTGCTGTCGGCGAGCAGCCGGTCGAGTTCCCGGGCCTGCGGGCGGGCCGAGTCCTGGGCGGGGGTCCGGTCGGGCGCGGCGCCCGCCGGTCCGTCCGGGCCCGGCGCGGACGGGGAGACGGCGGAACGGTCACCGCCGGGGCTCTTGTCCTTGTCCCCGCCGCCTCCGCCGCCGAAGAGCGCGGCGCCGACGCCGAGGCCCAGCACCGCGCAGCCGACGACGACCGCCGCGATGACGGGCACGCCCACCGGCCTGCGCTCCCGGGCGGGGCGGGCGCGGCGCCGTGAGCCGCTTCCGGCACCGGGGGCGCGCCGGGACGGCGGGGCGGCGGGCGGCTGCGGCGGGCGCGGTGCGGCTGCGGCGGAGCCGCGGAAGAGATTGTCGAACTCGGCGGGTGTGCCGCGGTCGTCGGCGGGTGCCGAGTGGTCCCCCGGGGCACCGGGCCTGATGCCGTAGGGGGCGCCCGTGGGGGGCGGCGGCACGGACGGCCCGGCAGGCACCGGCGGCATGATCCGGGTCGCCGGGTCCTGGGCGGGCCGCTCGGGCGGCAGCGCACCGGCCCCGGTGGCCCGCACCGGCGGAATCACCTGCGTGGGGTCCCCGGCGGCGGCCGTCTGCGGCGGCAGCGGTCCCGCGCCCACCGGGGGAATGACCTGGGTCGCGTCCGACGCGGATGCCCAGGGGGTCTGCGCGCCCACCGGCGGGATCACCTGCGTCGCGTCGTCCGGGACGCCGGGGGCGCGGTCCCCGGCCGGTCCCGGCCTGCGCCGCCGCCCGGTGCCGGGCCCCGGCCCGGGGCCCGGCGGCCGGATCGCCCGCGTCGGGTCGCCCGCGGCACCGGCGACCGGCGGAATCACCTGGGTGGCGTCCGCGCCATCCGGCCCGCCGGACGCCCACGGCGCCGACGCGGGCACCGTCCCCGCGCCGAGCGGCGGAAACTCCCGGCCGCCACCGGACGCTCCACGCCTGCGGCGGGACCCCGTCCCCGGCACCGGCGGAACGGGCCACGCACCCGACCCGGCGTCCGGCGCCTCAGGGGCCCAGGGGACATGCCCGGCGCCGCCGCCCGGTGCTTCAGGGTCCTGCGGCGGCAGGGGTCCCGCGCCCACCGGGGGAACGGCCTGGGGCTCGTCAAAGACGTCCGACGCGCCGTACGGCCCCGGGGGGTACGGCGGACGGGCCGGGGGGAGGGGCTGCGCACGGACGCCGTGGCCGGTGGCCGATACGGACTCCGGGCCCTGGGCCCACGGCTGCGCCGGTGCCTCCGGGGCGGCCTCGGCGGGCGCGGCCCACCAGTCGCCCTCCGCCTCCGGGGCGGTGAAGGGAGTGGAGCCGTCGGAGGGGATGATCACGCCCTCATGGGCGGGGCGGGCGGCGGGGCGCCGATCCTCACCCTGGCCGCTGTGCGTCACCGGAACTCCTCCATCAGAACCTACGGAACCGTCGGGTCACGCTACCGGGTGCCCCGGCTGCCGCCGTAGCCACAGGGCGGAACCGGGCCCCGCCGCATGCCTCAAGTCCCTGCTGGGACAGGCCCTGTGACGGTGGTCACGCGCCCCCGGGGGCGGTGGCCGGTGCCCACCGGAAGGACCCGCATCCCGGAAGGCCGGACACCGGGGCCGGAGTCGGCGTCGGCGTCGGCGGAGCCGGAAGAGCCGGTGCCGGAAGGCCCGAAGCCATCGCCGGAGGGCCGGAGGGCCGGTGCAGGGGGGCCGTGGTCGGCGGAGCGGCGGCCGGGGTGCCGGACGGCCTTGTGCCCGGCCGAGAGGCAGCGGACGGTGCCGGAAGGCCGGGGGTTGGAGGACCGACAGGGCCGGAACTCCTGAGCACAGGAGGCAGCGGTGCCGGAAGACCCGGAGCCGTGGCCGGAGGACCGGGGGACGGGGCGCCGGAGAGCCCGGTCCGGGAGCGCCGGCAGAACCAGAGGCCCCGGTGCCGGAAGGCCGGGTGCCACAAGCCCCGGAGCCAGAGCCGGAAGAACCTGCGCCCCAGACGCCCCGCGCCGAAGACACCGGCACCGAAGAACCGGCGGACCGAACCCCCACCGGAGCAACAGCAGGTCGACAGGACCGGCGCCGGAGGCCAGCAGGCCGCGGGCCCGATACCGGGGTCAGCAGACCGGAACGCCCAGTGCCGCGAGACCGCGAGCGCCACAGGCCCCGGAGCCACAGCCGAAGGACCCGCGCCCCAGACGCCCCGGACCGGAGACACCGGCACCGAAGAACCGGCGGACCGGACCCCCACCGGAGAGACAAGGGCCAGGGGTGCCGGAGGTGTGCGTGCCGGAACACACGGTGCTCGGACGGCCCGGCACCCGAGGACCCAGGTATCGGAAGGCCCGAACGCGAAGTCGGCGGCCGGGGCGACGGGCCGGGCCAGGAGGCCGGGTACCGGAAGACCCGGGTGCCGGTGCGCCGACGCACCGGCACCCGTGGGGGATCACGCGGCCTGGAGCTCCACCCTCGCCCCGAACTCCCGGACCGCCGGTTCGTCCGCGTACGGCTCCAGCCGTTGCTGAAGGTCCTCCAGATACTCCGCGCCCCGGGTCGACCGCAGCCGGCCCAGCAGTTCGACCGCGCGCGTGCCGGTGTGGCACGCCTGTTCCACCTCCCGCTGCTGCACCTGCGCGGAGGCGAGCAGCACCATCCCGATCGCCCGCCGCCGGGCCCGGGACTCCGGGTGCCCCTCCAGCGCGCCCTCGGCCTGCTGCGCCGCCGCGTCCGCCTGGCCCAGGTCGCGATAGCAGTGGGCGAGTTCGTCCGCGAGGTACGCGCGGTCGAAGTGGGCGATCCACGCCGGGTCGTCGCCGGTGTCCGGCTCGGCCCGCTCCAGCGCGGCGCCCGCCTTCCCGGCCACCGTCTGGCAGGTGCGGGCGTCCCCGAGCAGGGCGTGCCCGCGGGCCTCGGCGGCGTAGAACATGGCCTCGGCCCGGGGGGTGACATGCCCCCGCGCCCCCTCCTGCGCGGCCCGCGCGAGCTGGGCGATCTCCCGGGGGTTGCCGAGCTGCGCCGCGAGATGGCTCATCGACGCCGCGAGCACATAGCCGCCGTACGCGCGGTCCCCAGCGGCCTGGGCGAGCCGCAGCGCCTGGATGTAGTAGCGCTGGGCGAGCCCCGGCTGTCCGGTGTCGACGGCCATATAGCCCGCCAGCTCGGTCAGCCGGGCGACCGCCGCGAACAGCTCACGCCCGACGGACTCCCGGTACGAGCCGGAGAGCAGCCCGGACACCACGGAGTTGAGGTAGTGCACGACGACCGGGCGGACATGCCCGCTGCCGAAGCGGTGGTCGAGGTCGGTGAGGGCGGCGGTCATCGCCCGTACCGCCTCCACGTCCGACGCGCCGACCCGGGCGCCCGCCGTCCGCGCGACCTGGGTGTCCGCGCCGGTGATCAGCCAGTCACGGCTGGGTTCGACGAGCGCGGACGCGGCGACCGAGGCGCCGGAGAGGAAGTCGCGGCGGCCGACGTCGCTCCGCCACAACTCACAGACCTGCTCGATCGCGCCGAGGACGGTCGGCGAGAACTGGAGGCCCACGCCGGACGCGAGGTTCTTGCCGTTGGCCATGCCGATCTCGTCGATCGTGACCGTACGGCCGAGTTTGCGGCCCAGGGCCTCGGCGATGATGCCGGGGGCCCGGCCGCGCGGCTGCTGTCCGCGCAGCCAGCGGGCGACGGATGTCTTGTCGTACCGCAGGTCCAACCCCCGTTCGGCACCGACCATGTTGACGCGTCGGGCCAGCCCGGCGTTGGAACACCCGGCTTCCTGGATGAGCGCCTGCAACCGTTCATTCGGTTGTCGGGCGACGAGAGGCCTGGCTGCCATGAGAAACCCCCTGAGCCGCGGTGATCCACACGGGAATCACTGCCCGGCTGATAAGCGGAGAATGCAGAATTGACGGACTTGGTCTGTTTTTTCCAAGGTGCTTACTGATGGACCCGCCCGCCCCGGCCGTACGAACCCCTCCCCGGCGCAGGCGACATCTCGCCCCTCTTGTACACGTAGCTACCCGCCGCCGTGGCCCGTCCCGGCACGCGCCCCCGTCCGTGCATCGATGCGCCCCATATGCGAGATCATGATCGGGGGCCAGGCCGTAGGGTGCCCGTAACTCAAGGTGACGGCGAGAGTTGAGAGGGACGTGGAAGAGACCATCGGAGTCGAAGAGACCATCGGAGCCACGGGAACCGCGCAGATCCCGCGCCAGCGCGGCGGCGGGCTGCTGGACCACGCGGTGCGGTACGCGGAAGAACGGCACTGGGACGTCTTTCCCGGCACCTGGCTGGAGGCGGCCGACGGCCGCGAGCACTGCTCCTGCGGCGACGCGGAATGCGAACGGCCCGGCGCGCACGCCACCCGCGCGGACTGGGCGAACCAGGCGACCGGCAGCGCCACCGCCGCCCGCAGACTGTGGGGCAAGCACCCCAAGGCGTCCATCCTGCTGCCCACCGGCCGGACGTTCGACGTGCTCGATCTCCCGGAGTCGGCGGGCTTCCTCGCGCTGGCCAGGCTGGAGCGGATGGAGCTGCCGCTCGGCCCGGTGAGCTGCACCCCCGACCGCCGGATGTTCTTCTTCGTCCTGCCGGGGGCGTCGGCGAAGCTGCCCGATCTGATCCGCGGCCTGGGCTGGTCCCCCAGCGCCCTCGATCTGATCGCGCGCGGCGAGGGCCACTACATCGCCGCCCCGCCGACCCGGGTCGGCGGCTGGGGCGCGGTGCAGTGGGTGCGCCCGCCCACGGAGTCCAACCGCTGGCTGCCGGACGCCGAGGAACTGATCAATCCGCTGGCCTACGCCTGCGGCCGGGACGCGGCGGACGCCCGCGCCCGGGGTCTGTGACCGGGGCCGACAGACCGGGGGCCGGGCCCACTGCGTGAGCCGACGCCCGTGACACCGGACCGGTGACCGCGGCACCGGACCGGTGAGCGTGACACGGGGTCGCACGGCCCGGGACCCGCCGCCCGGGCCCGGGTCAGCACGGTGCCCCGGCCCGCGCGGCCCCCACCGCGCCACGGGCCCGCACGCGGTACCCGGGGCCCCTGGAGGGTGCCTGCATAGGGTGGACCGTACTGCCGTTCCCAGGACCGGGACCGGCAGCGCGATACGGGACATCGAAAGGCGGAGCACCATGGCGCAGGGCCGGGCCACCGGGGACGGAGGACGGGACGCGGGCGGAGCGGCACAGGGCACGCCCGCTGTCCGCGTGGAGGGGCTGTGGAAACGGTTCGGCGATCAGATCGCCGTCTCCGGGATCGACCTCGTCCTCCCCGCGGGCAGGTTCATCGGCCTCGTCGGCCCCAACGGCGCGGGCAAGACGACCACGCTGTCCATGGTGACCGGGCTGCTCCGCCCCGACCAGGGCCGGGTGGAGATAGCCGGGCACGACGTCTGGCGGGACCCGGTCGCGGTCAAGTCCCGCATCGGTGTGCTGCCGGAGGGGCTGCGGCTCTTCGAGC
Organism: Streptomyces clavuligerus; assembly: GCF_005519465.1. Classification (NCBI taxonomy): domain Bacteria; kingdom Bacillati; phylum Actinomycetota; class Actinomycetes; order Kitasatosporales; family Streptomycetaceae; genus Streptomyces; species Streptomyces clavuligerus. Next base: position 2,767,972 of record NZ_CP027858.1, read on the forward strand.
GGCTGTCCGGACGGGAGCTGCTCGCCTACAGCGGACGGCTGCGCGGGCTGCCCGGCGACGAGGTCGACAAGCGGGCCACCCAGCTCCTCGACGTGCTCGACCTCGCGGGCGCGCAGCACAAGCTGGTCGTCGACTACTCCACCGGTATGCGCAAGAAGATCGGTCTCGCGGCGGCGCTGCTGCACAACCCGGAAGTGCTCTTCCTGGACGAGCCGTTCGAAGGCGTCGACCCGGTGTCGGCACAGACGATCCGGGGGGTCCTGGAGCGGTACACGGCGTCCGGCGCCACGGTCGTCTTCTCCAGCCATGTGATGGAGCTGGTGGAGTCGCTGTGCGACTGGGTGGCCGTGATGGCGGACGGCCGTATCCGGGCACGGGGGCCGCTCGCCGAGGTGCGGGGCGACGCCGCCTCGCTCCAGGAGGCGTTCCTCGAACTGGTCGGAGCGCGCGGGCGCACCGACCACGCCTCCCTGGACTGGCTGGGCGGCACCGGTACCGGCGCCACCGACGGGACGCACGGCACCGACGGCGGTGCGCGGTGAGCACGTCGAGCGTGCCGAAGGCCCCGGCGCACGCCCCCGTGGAGCGGAGCGCTCCGCAGGAACCTCTGGACACAGGGGCGCTCACCGCGACCTTCGTCCGGCTGAAGCTCTCGCTGCTGCGCAACGGGCTGCGCCAGTCGTCCAGCCGTACCGCCGTCTTCGTCGTCTCGCTGGTGCTGTCGCTGCTCTTCGCCGCCCTCCAGCTCCTTGGGCTGATCATGCTGCGCGGCCATGGCGACGCCGCCACCGTGGTGGTCCTCATGACGGGTCTGCTGGCGCTCGGCTGGGCCGTGCTGCCGCTCTTCTTCCACAGCGGGGACGACACGCTGGACGCGACCCGGCTGGTGATGCTGCCGCTGCGGCCCCGGCCGCTGGTCGCCGCGCTGCTGGCGTCCTCGCTGGTGGGCATCGGACCCGCGTTCACGCTCGTGCTCGCGGTCGGCGCCGCCGTCGCCCTGGCGCACGGGGCGTTCGCGGCGCTGGTGGCGGTGGTCGCCGTGCCGCTGACGCTGCTGGTGTGCGTCGCGCTGGCGCGGGCGGTGACGGCGGCCAACACCCGGCTGCTCGTCTCCCGCCGGGGCCGTGACCTCGCGGTGCTCGGCGGTCTGCTGATCGCGGTGGGCGCCCAGGTGGTCAACTACGGCGTGGTGAGGATCAGCGAGCAGGAGAGCGCCGCGTCGCTGGAGCCCGCGGCCGAGGTCGTCCGCTGGCTGCCGCCCGCGTCGGCGGTGTCCGCGATCGACTCGGCGAGCCGGGGCGCCGCGGGCGTCGCGGTGCTCCAGCTCGCGCTGGCGGCGCTGGTGCTCGCGGCGCTGCTGGTGTGGTGGCAGCGGAGCCTGACCCGGCTGATGACCACGCCGGACGGCTCGACGCTCGCGGCGGCCGAGAGCGGGCCGGAGCGCGCTGAGAGCGGTTCCGCGCTGGCCCGGCTGCTGCCCGAGGGGCGCACCGGCACGGTGATGCTGCGGACCCTGCGCTATGTGTGGCGCCATCCGAAGACGAAGACGGCGTGGGTGTCCTCGCTGGCGCTCGGTCTGATCGTGCCGCTCGCGAGCGCGGCGCAGGGCTCGGGTTCGCTCTACATGGCGACGTTCGCGGCGGGGATGCTGGGCATCCAGATGTACAACCAGTTCGGCCAGGACGGTTCGGCCTTCTGGATGGTGGCCCAGACCCTCTCCACCGCCCGGGACGCCCGGGCCGAGCTGGCGGCGCGGGCGTACGCGCTGCTGCTGGTGACCCTCCCGTACACGGTGGTGGTGATGGTCGCGGTGGCGGCGGTGCTCGGCGACTGGGCGGTGCTGCCGTCGGCGACGGGTGTCTCGTTCTCCGTGCTGGGCGCGCTGCTGGCGACCGGCGCGGTGGCCTCGGCGCTCTACCCGTACTCGATCCCGCAGGAGGAGGCCCACAAGAGCGTGGCCCCGGGGCAGGCCGGGATCGCCTGGCTGTCGTTCTTCGGCGGGATGCTGGCCGCCGCGGTGCTGTCCGCCCCGGTGATCGGCACCGCGATCTGGCTGCATCTGACGGACGGGCACGAACGGCTCTGGCTGGTGCTGCCGTTCGGGGCGGTGTACGGGGCGCTGCTGGGCTGGGCCGGGGTACGGGTCGCCGCGCCGCTGACGGCACGGCGGCTGCCGGAGATCCTGACGGCGGTCAGCAAGGGCTGAGCCCCGCCGTCCGCCACGGACCCGACGGGCACGCACGACGGACACGAGCGCCACAGATGTCACAGATGTCACGGACGTCACCGATCCCACTGAGGGGGCCGCGCGCACGCGGCCCCCTCGGGCGTTCCCGGGGCCGGAACGGACGGCTTCGCGGGTGGCAGACGGGTCGGCCGGGGCGGTTCGAGGGGCCGGGTCAACGGCCGTACCGGGGACAGATGCCCCCTACAGGCGACTGTTTCACGTCGAAGCGTCATGACCGAAGAAACGTAACGCCCCTGCATCACCGCAGGTCGGCCATGACAATTGGACTGGACCAGCGAAGAACACCCTCGCGCGGGACGGGTCGGCGCACCCTCCGACAGCCGTCACCATCAGCCCAAACGACCATTCGGTCAGCCCTCCGGCGACACAGACGGCCGGAAAGTGGTGATCAAGATGCCTCAACCCCCCTTTTACGCAAAACTTTTCAGCGCAACGACCCTCAGACTGAAGGAGTTCCTCCCATGCGTTCCGTACGCAGCACGATCGCCGTCTCCGCCGCACTGGTGCTGAGTGGAGCGGCGGCGGGTACGGCCCATGCCGCGACGGCGCCGCAGCAGGCGTCCGCCTCCGTCGCGCAGGCCGCGCTTCCGCTCGCGTCCGGGTCCAGCGCCGGAGCCAAGGCCCCGGCGTCCACCACCGCCCCGAAGGGGCTGTTCGCGCCCTCCGCGCTGGTGCTCGTCATCAGCAAGGGCGAGGAGCCGAAGACCTCCGCCGTCCAGCGCGCCGTCACCCTCAGCTGTGAGCCCCGGGCCATGGGCACCCACCCCTCGCCCCGGGCCGCCTGCCGGGAGCTGACCGCCGTGAACGGGGACTTCAACGCGCTGCCGTCCACGCTCGCGGGCGTCCTCTGCACGCGGCAGTACGACCCGGTCGCCGTCACCGCCCACGGCGTGTGGCGCGGCGTGCGCGTGGACTGGACCGCCTCGTTCAACAACGCGTGCGAGATGGGCGCGTCACTCGGCGGCGGGGCGCTCTACGCCTTCTGAGCCCGCTGGGCCCGCTCACCCCTGTGAACAGGCTGAACGGGGTGGACGGGCGGGTCTCCCGGCCCGCCGCCCCCGGCCGGCCGGCCGGGGGCGGGAGGAGCACGCGCCGGACGGCCGGGGCGCCTCCCCGGACGACAACCCCGGTGGACCCCCCGCCGTTCCCCCGGCGGCGGCGGTTTCCACCGGTGGTGTCTCCGGGCCGGGGCCCCGGCCCGGAGACACCGCGCACGGCCGTGCCACCGGAGCCGGGCAGGGCCCGGCGGCACGGCGGGGCCCTGTGCGGGCCGGGCCCCGCAACGGCGGGAGTCCCCCGTGGGACTCCCGCCCCCGGACCGCGGGCGCCCCGCGCACCGGACACAGGGCATCGGACACGGCCCCGACCCGTCGGCCCGTCCGCCCGTCCGCCCCTCGGCTCCTCGGCTCCTCGGGGCAAGGGCCTCGGTTCCTCGGGGCAAAGGTCTCGGCGGACGGCCCCTGAGCAAAGGCCCGTAAGGGAACCCCTGGGGGAAGGCCCTCGGCGGGAGACCCTTGGGGGAAGACCCTTGGGGGCCGGAGGCCCGGCCGTCGCGGACCTGAGGGCCCTCAGCGGTCCGGGTGCAGCGGGGGCAGCGCGGCGAGAAAGGGCTCCACGGCCGCGCGCCAGCCCTCCGGCTGATCGTGGTGGACGAGATGACCGGCCCCGTCCACCTCCGCGTACTGCCCGCGCGGAAGCACCCTCACCATCTCCGTGGCCTCGGCGCGCCCCAGTTCGCCGTCGAGGCCGCGGAGCACCAGCGCGGGACAGCGGACCTGGGCCAGCTCCTCCCAGTGGGCGTCGTGCGCCCACCCGGAGCGGGCCGCGAGCATCTGGCGGCGGGAGAAGACCGGCCGCCAGCCGTCCTCCCGTTCGGCCATCACCTCGGCGAAGAACTCGCCCCGGGCGGGGTTGGGACGTTCGAGGACCGGGTCCTCTCCACCGAACCAGCGGCGGACGTCCGCGAGGGTCGTGAACGGCAGCGGCCAGGAGTCGAACCACGCCTCCCACTCCCGCTGGGACGCCGCCCCCAGGGCCGAGGCCCGCATCTCGCAGAGGACCAGCGCCCGGACCAGCTCCGGCCGGGCGGCGGCGAGCCGCCAGGCGGTGAGCGCGCCCATGGCGTGGCCGATCACGACGGCGGGGCCGAGGCCAAGACCCTCGATCGCCGCCGCCGCGTCGGCGGCGAGGACCTCCCCGGCGCGGGGTCCTTCGGCGGGTTTGTCGCTGTGGCCGTGGCCGCGCTGGTCCAGGGCGACGACCCGGTGGGCCCCGGAGAGCCAGCGGGCGGTGGCGGCCCAGTGGGACGCGCGGCCCATCAGTCCGTGGAGCAGCAGGACCCCGGGCACAGCACCCGCCCCGCCCGCCTCCCCCTCCGGCTTCTCCGGCCTCTCGGGCTCCTCGGGCTTCTCCGTACCCCCGGCCCGCTCCCACGCCGCGGCCGCGTCCGGGCCCATGCCACCCGGGACCGCCGGGCCCGAGGACATCGCGTCCGTGGCCACCGGGCCGCCCCCGGGCCCGGGGCCCTTGAGCGGATCGGTGAACTCCCAGGCGGCCAGCCGTATGCCGCCCGCTCCGGTCACATCGACGCGCCGCACCATGTGCCTGGCACCTCTCTCCCCTTCCCCTGCCCCGTTCCGACCCCTCCGGCCGCAGCCGGTCGGTCGCTCCCTGTCGACCGGCGGCCCGGAGGACACCAGCAGACTATCGAACAACTATTCGATGCCACGTGGAGCAGCAAAAACCACGATCCGGCACATAACACCCCTCGTACGAGTGACCATCGGGCAGGAATGACCGCCGCCGGTGGGGGGAGACCTTCAGCGGGAGGCGGGCCGCTCGGGGAAGACGGTCCGCGGGGGCCGACCCTGGGAGCTCGGGGCTCCGGGTCGGCACAGGGGAGGACAGGCCCCGGCGCCCTCGGGCGCCGGGGCACTTTCGCGAGGGCCCCGCGCGGCGGACGGCCCGGGAAGCGCGGCAGACCCGGGAAGCACAGCAGGCCCGGCAGGCACGAGAAGCGCGCGCAGCACAGGAAGCGCGGAAAGACCGAAAAGTGCCGGAAGAGTCGGAAGAGCCGGAAGAACCGCTGGATCGGAAGGTCCGGAAAAAGCGGCGGGAACGGCGGCGAGGACAGAAACCGCAGAAACGGCAGGAACCGCGGGAACGGCGGGAACGGCGGAAGTCGGCGGGCCCGGAAAAGCCGGAAGAAGCCGGCGGGAACGGCCCGGGCCGGGAAGAGCGCGGTGAGCCCGGGGGGCGGGGGTCGGGCGAACCCGGGGGGCACGGGGCGTACGACGGGCGCGTCACCCTCATCCCTCCCCGGCCTTCGGTCATATGCCTGAGGAACAGCCTTGCACGCTCCGCCCACGGACGCCTTGATTCCGGGTGGAAATCGTCGGGGGCGGACCGAAACCGGCCCGCCCCCGCTCGCTCCGCACCCCTCCGTCGGCGTGATTCAGCGCTTCGCGACGAAGACATGCGAGGCCACGTCGGCCCCCAGCTCCGCCGCCTCGCCGCTGCTGCCGACCAGCACCCCGCCCGGGGACTCCGTCACGCTCACCACCGAGCCGGGCTGCACCCCGGCCCGCCGCAGCGTGTACATGAGCTGGGCGTCGGTCTGGATCGGCTCACCGATCCGCCGGACCACCACGGTCTTGCCGTCGGAACCGGGGTCCAGGTCCGCCAGCGACACCATGCTCTCGTCCAGGAAGGGGTCGGCCTCGGCCTTCTCACCCAGTTCCTCAAGGCCCGGGATGGGGTTGCCGTAGGGAGACTCGGTGGGGTGGCGCAGCAGTTCGAGCACCCGTCGCTCGACCGCCTCGCTCATCACATGCTCCCAGCGACACGCCTCGGCGTGCACCTGCTCCCACTCAAGGCCGATCACGTCGACGAGCAGACACTCGGCGAGCCGGTGCTTGCGCATCACGCGGGTGGCCAGTCGGCGGCCCTCCTCGGTCAGCTCCAGATGGCGGTCCCCCGCGACCTGCACCAGGCCGTCGCGCTCCATCCGGGCCACGGTCTGACTGACCGTGGGCCCGCTCTGGTCAAGCCGCTCGGCAATGCGGGCTCGCATAGGAACCACACCTTCCTCCTCAAGTTCGAGGATGGTGCGGAGATACATCTCCGTGGTGTCGATCAGTCCGGACATTCGTGCCCCTCGGTGGAATCGTGCCGCTGCGGCCCCGGAGTCAATTCTTACGCATCCCGCTGACTACCGTGCCGCGCCGGAGGGAAGCCGGTCTTCCGGACCGTATTGACAGCGCAATGGTCCAGACCGCAACGTGATCGACGGCACAGGAAACGCCGAGCGCGCCTCGTGCCCACACCGTACGCACCACCTCCCGGTACCCCCGCACTCCACGCTGTACTCCGCGTTTTCGCACCTGGAAAGGGCTCACTGATGAGCGAGAGCAAGCTGGCCGGTCAGTTCCTGGACGCCGCGATCGGTCTGCTGCACCGCGTACGGGACGAGGAGGCCGGAAGTGTCGCGGCGGCCGGGGCGGCGATCGCGGACACGGTGGCGTCGGGCGGACGGCTCTTCGCCTTCGGCGCCGGGCACTCCGCGCTGCCCGCGCAGGACGTCGTCTACCGGGCGGGCGGCCTCGCGCTGATGAACCTGCTCACCGTGCCCGGCATGGTCGGTGTGGACGTCATGCCCGCGACGCTCGGCTCGGCCCTGGAGCGGGTCGAGGGCCTGGCGACGACGGTCCTCGACACCAGCCCGCTCCGGCGCGGCGATCTTCTGGTGATCGTCTCGCTCTCCGGGCGGAACGCGCTCCCCGTCGAGATGGCCGCGCACGCGCGGGAACTGGGCGTCACCGTCATCGGGCTGACCTCGGTGGCGTACGCGGAGCGGACGAGCGCCCGGAACCCCTCGGGCACCTTCCTCAAGGACCACTGCGACATCGTCCTCGACTCCAAGATCGCCGTCGGGGACGCGGAGCTGACCCACGAGGGCATCGAGGCCCCCTTCGCCCCCGCCTCCACCGTGGTGACCAGCGCCCTGATGCAGGCGACGCTGGCGGCGGCGGCCGAGGAGCTGGTGGCGCGCGGCATCGAGCCGCCGCTGCTGCGCTCGGGGAACGTGGACGGCGGCACCGAGTGGAACCAGCGGGTCATGAGCGAGTACGGCGACCGGATCTTCTACCAGCGCTGACCCCCGGCCTCCGCGCCACGGCCGGCCGCGGCTCCCCCACCGTTCCCACCGTTTCCACCGGGCCTCCGCACCGCCGTGCGGCGGGAGCGGCCCCGGCCGTTCCGCCGCCGGGCCGGACACGTCGCCGGACACGTCGCCGGGCGGGCCCGGTCACGGACCGGACGCGTCGTCGGCCGAGTGCCGCCGCGAGCCGGGCACGGTCACGGGCCGGGCACGGTCACGGTCACGGGCCGGGAACGGTCACGGGCCGCGCGGCGCCGGGCCGGGGCATGGCGCCGGGCGGACGCGGCGCCGGGCCTCCGCACCGCCGTGCGGCCGGAGCGGCCCCGGCCGTTCCGCCGCCGGGCCGGGCCCGGTCGCGAGCCGGGCACGGTCCCCGTTCGGACACGGTCGCCGTTCGGACACGGTCATGCGCCGGAACCTCGGCGGACGGGCGCGGCGCCGGGCGGATCACCCCTCCGTCGGCACCACCGGGTGCAGGGCCGCCGCCATCAGGGCCGCCATGCTCTCCGCGTACACCGCGTCGGCGCGCTCGAAACCGGGGCGCCGCTGACCGCGCAGCAGGGTGAGCACGCCGAGGGTGCGGCCCCGGGCCCGCAGCGGGACGCACAGGGCGTAGATCATGTCCGGCGGCCACAGCCGGTCCCGGGACCAGTCGCCGGGCTCGGCCGGGTCGGGGGCGGCCGAGCGGACCGGGCCCGCGCGGTCCACGGCGTGCAGCGCCGGATGGCCGAGCGGATAGCGGGCCGGGAGGCCGCCGCCGGACACGGCGACACAGGGGCCGGGCATGCTCACCGGGGTGGACGCCGCGCGGACCAGCCGCACGTCCTCCCCCGGCCCCTCCCCCTGCCCCGGCCGCACCAGATCGATCAGGGCGTGGTCGGCGAAGCCCGCGAGGACGAAGTCCGCGTACGCCGTCGCGGCCTCCATCGGCTCCTCGTACTCGGCCCCGGCCCGCGCCGCCCGGTGGAGCTGGCTGGCGCGGAACCGCAGCCGGTCCGCCTCCTGTTCGGCCGTCTTCGCCTCGGTGACGTCGTGGAAGAGCCAGCCCACGCCCAGCGGCACCGGCCGCTCCGCCAGCGGGGACCCCAGCCGGACGAAGCCACTGCGCCAGCAGCGCCGCAGCGGCCGGCCCACCCCGCCCGCCAGCGTCACCCAGATGTCGGTGACCCCGCGCGGCGCGCCCTCCGACAGCACATGGTGGAGCGCGCCCTCCACCTCGTCCACACCCTCGGTGATCAGCTCGCCCAGCGGACGGCCCAGCTCCGGGACGGGGCCGCAGCCCAGGGCGCGGGCCGCGTAGGTGTTGACGACGGCGGGCCGCAGATCGACGTCGACGAGGACCACCCCCCAGGGCGCGTCGTCGAACAGCGCCTCGCTCAGCGCGATGGAGCGCTCCAGGTCGATCTGGGTGTGCACCTCGGTGAACGCGCAGTACACCCCGGCCGGTTCGCCGTCGGCGCCGAGGACCCGCGCGCACTGGGCGCGGACCAGGACCCGGCCGCCGTCCTTGCGCAGCAGCGCGAACTCGTGGACGGTGCGGCCCGGCGCGCCCATGGTGGCGAGCAGCCGCTCGACCGTGCCCGCCGCGTCGGCGGGTCTCGCGGCCCAGCCGGTGAAGCCGTGCCGCCCGACGGCGTCCCGGGCCTGCCAGCCGAGGACGCGCTCGGCCTCCCGGTTCCAGTGGGTGACGACACCGTCGGCGTCGAAGGCGCAGAGCGCCGCGTCCATGCCGTCGAGCAGCGCCGCCAGCAGTTCCGCCCCCGCGTGCGCCGCCAGCACCGGCTCACCGTTCGAAGCACTCATTTCCGGCCCCCCAGGACGCGACAAGGATGTGTTGTTGCACGTCAGAGCCTATTCAACTGGAGCGTGACGCACGACACACCGGTTTTTGGCCCCTCGTTGGCCATGGGACGGCGGCAAAACGGCTCGAATAATTCGCTTGAGCGCTCCGGAGGGGCCTCCTACTGTGTGGAGCACACGATGAAAGGAGGTGATCCGGAAGTGTTTTCTTCTCGGATGCGTGAGGTGGCTGCGGGCTGAGGCCTGCTGTCGCGCTCTCCACTGTCGGCAGGCCTCCTGCCGCAATCCCCAGCAGTCACCCGACCCGTGGGCCGCCGGAATCCGACCGGCATCCTCCGTAACGTACGGCGGAGGATTCAGGCCCACGGGTCGTCCGCGTTCCCGGCCCAGCGCGCGCCCGGTGGCACGGGCCTTCCGGACCCGGACCGCCGAAAGGCTCCCGCCCCGGACCGCCGGGAAGCCCCGGCCGCCGGAGAACGGACCGCCGGGGGAGCGGGCCCGCCGGGGAACGGACCGCTGAGGAAACCGGACCGCCGGGGAACGGGCCGTCAGGGAGCGAGCCGCTCCACCCGCCAGCCCTCGCCGTCGGCCGCGTACCGCAGCCGGTCGTGCAGCCGGTTCTCGTGCCCCTGCCAGAACTCCACGCTGTCCGGTACGACCCGGTAGCCGCCCCACTGCGCCGGAGCGGGTACCTGCTCGCCCTCCGGGTAGCGCGTGGCCAGCTCCTCGTACCGCCCCAGCAGCTCCTGCCGGGAGCCGATCACGGTGGACTGGTCGCTCGCCCAGGCGCCGAGCTGGGAGCCGTGCGGACGGCTGCGGAAGTACGCCGCCGTCTCGTCCCGGCCCACCCGGTGGGCCTGCCCCGTCACCAGGATCTGACGGCCGATCGGATGCCAGGGGAAGAGCAGCGAGACAAACGGGTTCGCCGTGATCTCCCGGCCCTTGCGGGAGGCGTAGTTGGTGAAGAAGACGAAGCCCCGGGAGTCGTACTGCTTCAGCAGCACCGTCCGGGACGAGGGGCGGCCGTCGGGGGTCGCGGTGGCCACCACCATGGCGTTCGGCTCGGCCACCCCGGCGGACGTGGCCTGGAGGAACCAGCGGGCGAACTGATCCATGGGCGTCGGGGCGAGATCCGTCTCCAGCAGCGGGGTGGAGCGGTACTGCCGGCGCATCACCGCCGGGTCGGGCGGGGCGTCACCCAGGGACGCGGGCACGGACACGGACAGGGCATCGGACAGGGCATCGGACACGGAAACAGAATCCGGTGTCGGTTTCTGAGCGGCGGCGTCGGTCACATCGTCCATCCTGCCGCAGGGCCTCAGTCTGCCCGGTGCCGAGTGCGGTTAATCCTCCCGGAGTGGGTAGGCGGACTGTGCCGGTTCTCACGCTTCCCCGCTTCGGGTGAACCGGCACAATCCTTAACCCGGCCGCACCCGGCCCCCGCCGTACCCCGGTCAGGACCCCCGGTCGGCGGACCGGGCCCGCGCGCACGGGCACAGGAGCAGGACGCACCCGCACACCCCCGCGCGGCGCCCCGTACCGACGCCGCCCTCACGTGAGGAGCCGCCCATGTCCGACTTCGTCCCCGGGCTCGAAGGAGTCGTCGCGTTCGAAACGGAGATCGCCGAGCCGGACAAGGAGGGCGGTGCCCTGCGCTACCGGGGCGTCGACATCGAGGATCTCGTCGGCCGGGTCCCGTTCGGCCAGGTGTGGGGGCTGCTGGTCGACGGCGCCTTCGAACCGGGGCTGCCGCCCGCCGAGCCCTTCCCCCTTCCCGTGCACTCCGGGGACGTCCGGGTCGACGTCCAGTCCGCGCTGGCGATGCTCGCCCCGGTGTGGGGGCTGAAACCGCTGCTCGACATCGACGCCGACCAGGCCCGCGCCGATCTCGCGCGGGCGGCCGTGATGGCGCTGTCGTACGTCGCCCAGAGCGCGCGCGGCCAAGGCGTGCCGATGGTGCCCCAGCGGGAGATCGACAAGGCGGAGTCCGTCGTCGAGCGCTTCATGGTCCGCTGGCGCGGGGAGCCGGACCCGCGCCATGTGAAGGCCGTGGACGCCTACTGGACCTCCGCCGCCGAACACGGCATGAACGCCTCCACCTTCACCGCCCGGGTGATCGCCTCCACCGGCGCGGACGTCGCGGCGGCCCTGTCGGGCGCGGTCGGCGCGATGTCGGGCCCGCTGCACGGGGGCGCGCCCTCCCGGGTGCTCGGCATGATCGAGGAGATCGAACGGACCGGGGACGCGGTGGGCTTTGTCCGGCGCGCCCTCGACCGGGGCGAGCGGCTGATGGGCTTCGGCCACCGGGTCTACCGGGCGGAGGACCCCCGGGCGCGGGTGCTGCGGCGCACCGCGAAGGAGCTGGGCGCGCCCCGGTACGAGGTGGCGCAGGCGCTGGAGAAGGCCGCGCTGGAGGAGCTGCACAGCCGCCGTCCGGACCGGGTGCTGGCCACGAACGTGGAGTTCTGGGCAGCGATCATGCTGGACTTCGCCGAGGTGCCCGCGCCCATGTTCACCTCGATGTTCACCTGTGCCCGTACGGCGGGCTGGTCGGCGCACATCCTGGAGCAGAAGCGCACCGGGCGGCTGGTGCGTCCCTCCGCCCGCTACACGGGGCCGGGGGCGCGCGATCCGCGTGACGTCCCCGGCTACCGGGGCTGAGCCGGGAAGGCGCCCGGGCCGGACCGGGGCGGGCGGAGCCCGGTCCGGGACCGGGCGGTCCGGAGCGGTGGCGGTGGCCCGGGGGAGCCGGGCCCGACTGCTCACTCCGGGGGGTGCCCCGGACAGACGGCCCGGGGCACCGACGGCGCGCACGCGCCCTCCAGTACACCGGAAGCACCGGAAGCACCGGAAGCACCGGAAGCACCAAGGGCATCGGGCGCCCTCGAAGGCACGGGCACCCCGGGCACACCGGACGACGCGAGCCCCCCGGGCGAGGCCGACGCCCCGGACGGCACGGCAGCGCCGGAAGACGCACCGGCACCGGGCCCCCCGGCAGCCACCGGTGCCCCGGGCCCTGGAGAGTCCGCCCCCGGGTCCGGGTCCTCCAGGGCCCGGGCCACCAGGACGGCCCACTGCCCCACCACCCGCTCCCTGCGCACCCCGTCGTCCGTCAGCAGATCCGCGAGCCCCAGCCCCCGCGCCAGGTCGAGCACCCCCTGCACGGTCTCCCGGGCGCCGGGCGCGGACTCGTCGACGCCCAGCAGCCGGACCGCCATCCGATGGGTCTCCCGGCCGAGGCGCTCCTCCAGCTCGGCGACGCGGGCCCGCAGTCCGGGCTCGTGCGAGGCGGCGACCCAGAGGTGGAGGGCGGCCCGGAAGAGCGGCCCGGTGTACAGCCCGACCAGGGCGGCCACCACGGCGCCCCGGTCCCGCCCGGTCAGCTCGCGCAGCGCGGAGCGCCGCCGTTCCGCCACATGCTCCACCGCCGCGGTGAACAGGTCCTCGCGGGTGGGGAAGTGGTGCTGCGCCGCGCCCCGGGAGACCCCGGCGCGGGCCGCGACCACGGAGACCGTGGCCCCGGCCCAGCCGACCTCGGCGAGCGCGTCGACAGCGGCCTCCAGCAGCCGCCCCCGGGTGAGCCGGCCGCGCTCCCCGCCGCGGCGGCCGTCCCCGCCGTCCGGCCCGGGGGCCACCGGCGCTACAGCACCCATGCCGGGTCCCGCCGCTCCAGGAACGCGGCGATGCCCTCGCGGGCCTCGGCGGAGGCGAACAGGGTCGCCGAGCGCTGCACCAGATCCTCCGCGTCCCGGTCGAACGCCTCCAGCACCCGCGCGGTGACCAGCGCCTTGGTGGCGGCGAGCGCCTTCGGGGACGCCTTGCGCAGCCCGTCGAGCACCGGCCGGAGCAGCGCGTCCACCTCCTCGCCGTCCCCGCCGTCCCCGCCTTCCTCGCCTTCCTCGCCCTGCGGGGCCTTCCCGGCGGCGAGGGTGAGCAGTCCGATCCGGGCCGCCTCCGCCGCGCCGAAGCTCTCCCCGGTGAGGCAGTAGCGCGCGGCGGCCCGGGGGTCGAGCCGCGGCAGCAGCGGCAGCGAGATCACGGCGGGCGCCACCCCGATCCGTACCTCCGTGAACGCGAAGTCCGCCCGGGGGCCCGCGACCGCGATGTCGCAGGCGCCGATCAGCCCGAGCCCGCCCGCCCGGGTCCGGCCGGTCACCCGGGCCACCACCGGCTTGGGCAGGGCCACGATCCGGCGCAGCAGGTCGACGAACGTGTACGGGCTCGGCGGGGCCTTCAGATCGGCGCCCGAGCTGAACACCTCCCCGGTGTGGGTCAGCAGCACCGCCCGGACGCCGGGGTCGGCGGCGCACGCGTCCAGCGCCCCGGCCAGCTCGTCCACCAGCCGCGCGGAGAGCGCGTTGCGGTTGGCGGGCGAGTCGAGCGTCAGGGTGGCGACACCGCGTTCGCGAGCGGTGGCGACCAGTTCGGTCATGGTGTGGCTCCCTCCCGGTCCTCGTCCCCCGGGTCCGTGCCCCGAGGGGACCGCCGCGCGGCGCGCAGCTCCCGGCGGAGGATCTTCCCCGATGCGGCACGAGGCACCCCGGAGACGAACGAGACCCGCCGGACCTTCTTGTACGGGGAGACCCGCGCGGCGACGTGGGCGGCGACGTCGGCGGCGGTGAGGGAGTCCCCCGCGCCGCCGGGCCGCCGGACCACGAACGCGTGCGGGATCTCCGTCCCCTCGTCCTCGTCGTACACCCCGATCACGGCGGCGTCCGCGATGCCCCCGTGGGTGAGCAGCAGCGCCTCCAGCTCGGCCGGCGCGACCTGGAAGCCCTTGTACTTGATCAGCTCCTTCACCCGGTCGACGACATGGAGCCAGCCGTCCGCGTCGACCCGTCCGACGTCCCCGGTGCGCAGCCACCCGTCCGCGTCGATCATCTCGGCGGTGGCCTCGGGCCGCCCCAGATACCCCTTCATGACCTGCGGCCCCCGGATGGCGATCTCGCCGTCCTCGCCGGGGCCGACGCAGCGCCCGGGGTCGTCCAGACGGAGCAGCCTCATCTCGGTGGACGGGAACAGCAGCCCGACCGTGCCCGGCGGCGGGGCGGGCTCGTCCAGGGGGACGGCGTAGCAGCCCGGCGACAGCTCGGTCATGCCGTACGCCTGCCGGACCAGCGGCACCCCGACCCGGGCGGCGCAGGCCGCCGCGATCTCCGCGTCGAGCGGGGCGGCGGCCGAGAAGACGTGCCGGACCGAGGAGAGGTCGTACCGGGCCACCGCCGGGTGCTTGGCCAGCGCCAGCACGATCGGCGGGGCCACGTACAACGTGGTGACGCGGTGCTTCTCGACGGCCGCGAGAAAGCCCTCCAGGTCGAAGCGGGGCAGGACGACGACGGTCGCCCCGTTGCGCAGCGGGGCGCTCATCAGTCCGACGAGGCCGTAGATGTGGAAGAACGGGAGCACGGCGAGGACGCGGTCGCCGGGCCGCAGCGGGATCAGGCGGTGGGCCTGGACGAGGTTGGTGACGAGGGAGCGGTGCGTGAGCATCACGCCCTTGGGGGTGCCGGTGGTGCCCGAGGAGTACGGGAGCAGCGCGACGTCCTGGTCCGGGTCGACGGGGACGGCGGGCTCGGGCGCGGTGGAGTCCAGCATCGCGGCCACGCCGGTGTGCCCCTCGGCCCGGTCGAAGACGAAGATCTCCCCGATGCCGGGGGTGAGTTCGGCGGCGCGCCGGGCGGTCTCCAGACAGGGGGCGGCGGTCACGATCCAGCGGGCGGCCGAGTCCCGGAGCTGCCGGGCCAGCTCCTCCGCCGTCGCCAGCGGATGCGCCGTGGTCACGGTGGCCCCGGCGCGCAGGGCCCCGTACAGGACGGCCGGGTAGCCGGTCGAGTTGGGGCTGTGCAGGGCGACGACGTCACCCTTGCGGACACCCGCGGCGGCGAGGGCGGCGGCGATCCGCCGGTGGTCGCGGTCGAGCCGCGCGTAGCTGACGACGGCGCCGGTGAGCCCGTCGACGAGGGCGGGCTCGGACCCGTACCCGGCGGCCCGGCCGAGCACCGCCTCGTGGAGGGGTTCGCTCACCGGCTCGATGTCGGGGTAGCGGCTGCGGAAGACGGGCGCGGTCCCGGCACCGGCCGGGCCGGGGGACGGGGTGCCGGACGGGCCGGAGGGCGGAGTGCCGGACGGGGTGCCGGACGGTCCGGGGGAGGGGGTGGACGCCATCGGTGCCTCCTCGCTGGGTCGACAGGGCCGGAATCGGGCCTCTCAGTACGACTTGGGGAGCCCCAGGGACTGATGGGACACATAGTTGAGGATCATCTCCCGGCTGACGGGCGCGATCCGGGTGACACGAGCGGCGGTGATCAGCGAGGCGAGGCCGAACTCCCGGGTGAGTCCATTGCCGCCGAGGGTGTGCACGGCGTGGTCGACGGCGGCGACACAGGCTTCGGCCGCCGCGTACTTGGCCATGTTGGCGGCCTCGCCCGCGCCCGCGTCGTCCCCCTCGTCGTAGAGCCGGGCCGCCTTCGCCGTCATCAGCCGGGCGAGTTCGATCTCTATGTGGGAACGGGCGAGGGGGTGGGCGATGGCCTGGTGGGCGCCGATGGGGGTGTCCCAGACCTGGCGCTGCTTCGCGTACTCGACGGCCCGGCCCAGCGCGTAACGGGCCATGCCGAGCGCGAACGAGGCCGTCATCACCCGTTCGGGGTTGAGTCCGGCGAAGAGCTGGAGCAGCCCGGCGTTCTCGTCCCCGACGAGGGCGTCGGCGGGCAGCCGGACCTCGTCGAGCACCAGCTCGAACTGTTTCTCATGGGCCTGGATCTCCATGTCGATCTTCCTGCGGCCGAACCCTTCGGTGTCCCGGGGCACGACGAAGAGACAGGGCTTGAGCCGCCCGGTGCGGGCGTCCTCGGTGCGGCCGACGATCAGGGTCGCGTCCGCGATGTCGACGCCGGAGACGAAGACCTTGCGGCCGGTGAGCACCCAGTCGTCGCCGTCGCGGCGCGCGGTGGTGGTGATGCGGTGGGAGTTGGACCCGGCGTCGGGTTCGGTGATCCCGAACGCCATGGTGAGCGAGCCGTCGGCCAGGCCGGGGAGCCAGGTGCGCCGCTGCTCGGCGGTGCCGTAGCGGGCGATGACCGTGCCGCAGATGGCGGGCGAGACCACCATCATCAGCAGCGGGCACCCCGCGGCGCCCAACTCTTCGAGAACGATGGACAGTTCGACGAGTCCGCCGCCTCCGCCGCCGTACTCCTCGGGGAGGGCGACCCCGAGATATCCGAGCGCGGCGGCCTCCGCCCACAGCCGCTCCCGGTCGTGGTCGCGGCCGTGGCGGCGGCCGAGCGCGGCGACGGCGGCGCGCAACGCCCGGCGCTCGGGGGTCTCCGCGCTGTCGGTGCTCCCGGCGCCGTCCGCGGTCTCGGAGGAGGGTGCGGGGCGGCTGTGCTCGGTGCTCATGAGGTCTCCTCGGGTGTGGCCGACACGTCCTCGGGTACGGGGTGGTCCTGCGGGCCGGCCCCCTGCCCGTCCTTCTGCCCCTCCTCCTTTCCGTCCCCGTCCTCGTCCTTGTCCTCGTTGTCCTCGTTCTCGTTCCCGTTCTCCTCGCTGCCCTCCTGGCCGTCCCCGCCGCCGTCACCGTCCTCCTGGACGACGGCGAGCAGCGCGCCCGGCTCCACCTGGCGGCCCGGCTCCGCGTACAGCGCGGTCAGCACCCCGGCGGCGGGCGCGGTGACGCGGTGCTCCATCTTCATGGCCTCCAGCCAGAGCAGGGGTTGCCCGGCGGCGACCCGGGCCCCCGCGACGACGCCGTCCGCGACCCGGACCACCGTGCCGGGCATGGGGGCGAGCAGCGAGCCGGGTTCATGGCGCCGGGCGGGGTCGGGGAACCTCGGCAGGGCGGTCAGCGCGGTGTTCCCCGCGTACACCCGTCCCCCCGGGTACCGGGCCAGCTCGTAGCTCCGCCGTACGCCGTCCACCTCCAGGACCACCGTGCCGGGCAGCGCCCGCACCACCCGGACGTCCGCCGCGCCGCCGGGGTCGGCGGCGGCGAGCCCGTCGCGGGTGTGGCGGTAGCGCACCTCGTGCTCGGCGCCGTCGGCCTCGGTGCGGTAGCGCCTGACCTGCGGCGGGTACGGGAGGTTGCGCCAGCCGCCGAAGCGGGAGGGGGAGGCCGCGGCGGCACCGAGGGCGGCGGCCAGCGGGGCGTACGGGTCGGGGGCCCGCCGGGTCAGCCCGTCCAGATGACGTGCGTAGAACGAGGTGTCCATGCGGGCCTCCGTCACCTCCGGGTGGCGCAGGGAGCGCACCAGCAGCCCGAGTCCGGTGGCCGGGCCGTGCACGGTGGCCCGTTCCAGGGCGCCGGAGAGCCGCCGCAGCGCCTCCTCGCGGGTGGGGGCCCAGGCGACGACCTTGGCGAGCAGGGCGTCGTAGTGGACGGGGACGGTGTCGCCGTCGGCGTATCCGCCGTCCACCCGGAGCCCGGGGCCGCCGGGCACGGACAGCCGGTGCAGGACGCCGCTCTGCGGGGCCCAGTCCCGGGCCGGGTCCTCCGCGTACAGCCGGGCCTCGACGGCGTGGCCCCGGGGCGCGGGCGGCTCGGGCGGCAGCGGGCGGCCCTCGGCGATCCGCAGTTGCCAGGCCACGAGATCCAGGCCGAAAACCTCCTCGGTGACCGGGTGTTCCACCTGGAGGCGGGTGTTCATCTCCAGGAAGTGGGGCCGTCCCGAGGGCGGAAGCAGGAACTCCACGGTGCCCGCGCCCGTATAGCCGACGGCACGGGCGAGGGCCGCCGCCGACTCCTGGAGGAACGCCGTCGTCCCGGCGTCCAGACCGGGGGCCGGGCACTCCTCGACGACCTTCTGATGGCGGCGCTGGAGCGAGCAGTCACGGGTGCCGAGCGTCCACACCGTGCCCGCGGTGTCGGCGAGGAGCTGCACCTCCACATGGCGTCCCCGTTCGATGTAGGGCTCCGTGAACACCTCGCCGTCGCCGAACGCGGACACCGCCTCCGCGCGGGCCGCCGCCAGCGCCGCGGGCAGCTCGTCGAGGGTGCGGACGATCCGCATGCCCCGGCCGCCGCCGCCCGCCGCCGCCTTCACCAGGAGGGGCAGCTCCGCCTCGGTGGGCGAGGCGGACCGATCGGCGCTCTCGGTGCTCTCGGTGCTCTCCGTGGGCTCCAGTACCGTGCGGGCCAGCCGTTTCGCCCGGGTCTTGGAGGCCATGGCGGCGATGGCGTCCGGCGGCGGCCCCACCCAGATCAGCCCCGCCCCGGTCACCGCGCGCGCGAAGGCGGCGCTCTCGGAGAGGAAGCCGTAGCCGGGGTGGACGGCGTCGGCGCCCGCCGCGAGCGCCGCCCGGATCAGCGCCCCGGAGTCCAGATAGGTGTCGGCGGGCGCCGCGCCCGGCAGCCGTACGGACCGGTCGGCCAGCCGGACGTGCAGCGCGTCCGCGTCGGGGTCGGAGTGCACGGCGACGGTGGCGATGCCCAGCTCACGGCAGGTGCGGAAGATCCGGCAGGCGATCTCGCCCCGGTTCGCGACCAGCAGGGTTCGGATCAGTGCGGTCATGTCCCCTCTGCTTCTCACATACGGAAGACGCCGAAGCCGCCGCGGGCTCCCTCGACGGGCGCGGTGTGGATCGCGGAGAGACAGATCCCGAGGACGGTACGGGTGTCCCGGGGGTCGATCACCCCGTCGTCGTACAGCCGCCCGGACAGGAACGCGGGCAGCGACTCGGCCTCGATCTGCGCCTCCACCATCGCGCGCAGCCCGGCGTCGGCCTCCTCGTCGTACGGCTTTCCCTTCGCGGCGGCGGAGGCGCGGGCCACCAGCGAGAGCACCCCGGCGAGCTGCTGCGGCCCCATGACGGCGGACTTGGCGCTCGGCCAGGCGAAGAGGAAACGGGGGTCGTAGGCGCGCCCGCACATGCCGTAGTGGCCCGCGCCGTAGGAGGCGCCCATGAGCACGGACAGATGCGGGACGGTGGAGTTGGCCACCGCGTTGATCATCATGGCGCCGTGTTTGATGATCCCGCCCTGCTCGTACTCCTTGCCGACCATGTAGCCGGTGGTGTTGTGGAGGAAGAGCAGCGGGATGTCCCGCTGGTTGGCGAGCTGGATGAAGTGGGCCGCCTTCTGCGACTCCTGGCTGAACAGCACCCCCTGCGCATTGGCGAGCACCCCGACCGGATAGCCGTGGAGGCTCGCCCACGCGGTGACCAGACTGGGCCCGTAGACCGGCTTGAACTCGTCGTACGCCGAGTCGTCGACGATCCGGACGATCACCTCGCGCGGGTCGAACGGGATCTTCAGATCCTCCGGGACGATGTCGAGCAGCTCCTCGGCGGGGTACCGGGGCGGCGGCGCGGGCGGCGGGTCGGGGTGGGCCTTGCGCCGGTTGAGCCGGGCGACGATCCGGCGGGCGGTGCGCAGCGCGTCGGGCTCGTCCAGCGCGAAGTGGTCGGCGAGCCCGGAGGAACGGGCGTGCATGGCGGCGCCGCCGAGGGACTCGTCGTCGCTCTCCTCGCCGGTGGCCATCTTCACCAGGGGCGGACCGCCGAGGAAGACCTTGGAACGCTCCTTGATCATGACGGTGTGGTCGGACATCCCGGGGACATAGGCGCCGCCCGCCGTGGAGTTGCCGAACACGACCGCGATGGTGGGGATACGGGCTGCGGAGAGCCGGGTGAGGTCGCGGAAGAGCGCCCCGCCGGGGATGAACACCTCCTTCTGGGAGGGGAGGTCGGCACCGCCGGACTCGACCAGCGAGATCAGCGGCAGCCGGTTGGCGAGCGCGATCTCGTTCGCCCGCAGGGACTTCTTCAGCGTCCAGACGTTGGAGGCGCCGCCGCGTACGGTCGGGTCGTTCGCCGTGATCACGCACTCCACGCCCTCGACCACGCCGACGCCGGTGACGAGGGAGGCGCCGACGGGGTACTCGGTGCCCCAGGCGGCGAGCGGGGACAGCTCCAGGAACGGGGTGTCCGGGTCGAGCAGCAGCTCGATCCGCTCCCGGGCGAGGAGTTTGCCCCGGGCGCGGTGGCGGGCGGTGTACTTCTCGCCGCCGCCCGCGAGCGCCTTGGCGTGCTCGGCGTCGAGCGCGGCGACACGGGCGAGCATGGCGGCGCGGCGGGCGGATCGGTCACCCGGGCCACCCGGCTCGGGCGGCGGCGGTGCGGGGCCGTCGGTCACGGATGCCTCCGGGGTCGGGGTGCGGAGGGGGGTGGAGGGGGGCGGAGTGCGGGCGCGGGGGGTGCCGGTCCCGGCTCAGGGGTCGGGGTCGGAGTCCGGGCCAGGGTCGGGGTCGGAGTCCGGGTCGGGGTCGGGGTCGGAGTCCGGGTCGGGGTCGGGGTCGGGGGCGCCGTCCGGGAGCAGGGCCTCGGGGATGTCGAGCCACCGGGACCGCAGCCACTCCCCCAGCGCCTTGGCCTGCGGGTCGAAACGGGCCCGGGCCGCGACGCCCTCGCCGAGAATCCCGTACACGGTGAAGTTCACCGCGCGCAGATTCGGCAGCACCGCGCGGTCGACGGCGAGCGGGGCGGTCTCGGGCAGCAGCGCGCGGAGCCGGTCGGTGGTGAGGGTGTGGACGAGCCAGGGCCAGGCAGCGTCCGAGCGCACCCAGACGCCGATGTTGGCGTCGCCGCCCTTGTCGCCGCTGCGGGCCCCGGCGACCAGGCCGAGCGGGGCCCGGCGGGTGGGACCCGGCGGCGGGAGCGGCGGCAGCGGGGGCGGTGGGGCGGGTGCGAGCGGCCGGGTGCGCGCGGGGTGCGGGAGCACGGTCCGGGTGCCGTCGGGGAGGACGGCGGTGTGGGTCACCGCCGACGCGTCGACGTAGTGCGCCGTGAACACCCCGTAGGGCGCGGCGTCCCCGGGCGGCGCGGTGGCATGGAAACCGGGGTAGCTGCCCAGGGCGAGTTCGACGGCGGCCGAGCCGATCGCCCGTCCGGCCCGCACGGGGTCGCGGTCGCGGACGACGAGCCGCAGATAGGCGCTCGCCCGTTCCTCCGTGTCCGCGTCGGCCCGGTCGGTGCGGGACAGCTCCCAGCGGACCTCGGCGGGACGGCCCGCCCCGGCGTCCAGGGCCTCTTCCATCTGGGCTTTCACCAGTGCGGCCTTGGCCTCGATGTCGAGCCCCGTCAGCACGAGGACGACCTCGTTGCGCCAGCCGCCGACCCGGGTGACGCCGACCTTGAGGGAGGGCGGCGGCGGCTCGCCCCGGACCCCGGAGATCCGCACACGGTCGGGGCCGTCCGGCTCCAGCCGGACGGAGTCGAGCCGCGCGGTGACGTCGGGACCGGCGTAGCGGGCGCCGCCGGTCTCGTACAGGAGCTGGGCGGTGACCGTGCCGATGTCGACGCGTCCGCCGGTGCCGGGGTGCTTGGTGACGACCGAGGAGCCGTCGGAACGGATCTCCGCGAGGGGGAAGCCGGGGCGGAGGCCGGGACGGGGGCGGGGGCCGGGGCGGGTACGGGCGGCGGCGTCGGTGAAGAAGGCGTAGTTGCCGCCGGTGGCCTGGGTGCCGCACTCCAGGACATGGCCCGCGACGACGGCGCCCGCCAGCGCGTCGAGGTCGTCGGGGTCGTCCGGGTCCCAGCCGAAGTGGGCGGCGGCGGGGCCGGTGACGAGGGCGGCGTCGGTGACCCGGCCGGTGACGACGATGTCCGCGCCCGCCCGCAGACAGGCGGCGATGCCCGCGCCGCCGAGGTAGGCGTCGGCGGTGAGCGCGCCCCGCCCCCAGGGGCCGTCGGCGGGTGTGCCGCCCTCGACATGGGCCACACGGACCGGGACGCCGAGCCGTGCGGCGAGCGTCCGTACCTCGTCGGCGAGGGCCGCCGGGTTGAGGCCGCCCGCGTTGGTGACGATCCGCACCCCCCGGTCGACGGCGAGCCCGAGACACTCCTCCAACTGGCGCGGGAACGTCTTGGCGTAGCCGAGCGCGGGGTCCTTCCGGCGGTCGCGGCCGAGGATCAGCAGGGTCAGCTCGGCGAGGTAGTCGCCGGTGAGCACGTCCAGCGGGCCGCCGGTGAGCATCTCCCGCAGGGCGTCGAAGCGGTCGCCGTAGAAGCCGGAGGCGTTTCCGATCCGGAGCGTGTCCACCGGGGCTCAGCCCTTCCCCGCCGCCGTCCGCTCATGCGGGGGTCGTGGCACGGGCTCGGGCCCCGGGGCGCCCGCGAACGCCTGGGCGATCGTGAGCCAGTGGGCGGCGTCCGGGCCCTCGGCCGTCACCGCGAGATCGGCGGCGCGGGCGCGGCGGGTCACCAGCAGACAGAAGTCGAGCGCCGGGCCGGTGACCCGCTGCGCCGCGTCCTCGGGGCCGTGGCACCAGAGG
The DNA here is from genome assembly GCF_005519465.1 of Streptomyces clavuligerus. Taxonomy (NCBI): domain Bacteria; kingdom Bacillati; phylum Actinomycetota; class Actinomycetes; order Kitasatosporales; family Streptomycetaceae; genus Streptomyces; species Streptomyces clavuligerus. The sequence goes on from NZ_CP027858.1 coordinate 2,790,443, forward strand.
GTGCCGTCCGGTGCGGTCAGCTCGATCCGGAAGGGGGCGGCGGGCGGGGTGAGCCCGCGCAGCCGGTGGGCGTGGTCCCGGGTGCGCACGCCGATGTGCGCGATGTGGCGCAGCCGGGCGGTGGGGACCCGGGCCGACCCGAGCGCGTCCGCCACGTCCTGGCCGTGCGCCCAGGTCTCCATGAGCCGGGCGCTCGCCATGGACGCGATGCCCATGGGCGGCCCGTACCAGGGGAAACGACTGTCGACGGGGGCGGACTCCAGTGCGGTGAGCAGGAGTTCGCGCCCTTCGCGCCAGTAGGCGAGCAGGGTGGCGGGCGGCATCCTCGCCCATTCGGTCGCGGCCTCGTCCACGAAGGTCTCCGGCGTGGCGAGGGCCTTGGCCGCCTCGGTGGCGAAGGTGTCGGGGTCCGTGACCGCGAGCAGTGCGGCGCGGTCGGTCCACGCGAGATGCGCGACCTGGTGCGCGACGCTCCACCGTGGGGCGGAGGTGCCGCGCGCCCAGGTCTCGTCCGTGGCATCCGCCAGCAGCCGGTCGAGTTCTTCGTACTCGTCCCGGAGATCTCTGAGCACGGCGGCGACGACTTGGGACACGGTGCGCTCCCCTCGGGGGTCGGACGGTGTGTGCCGGGAGCATGGCAGTGTGTTGTGGAACAAGCAAGCGTGCTTGCTTGGTGGTTGGCCGGTGGGTGACGTGGCCCCTCTGGGGGCAAATTCAGCCCCTTGGGGGTGCCCATTTCAGCCTCGCCGGCGTTTGAGGCGCGGGGGTTCGGGGGCTGGCCCCCGACGACGGGGCCGCGCGGGGGCGGTCGGCTTGCGCGTCAGGCTTTGCGTTGGACGCGGGGTCCGTCCTCAAACGCCGGACGGGCTTGGTGTGCTCGGGTCGGTCGTCGGGTGCGGGATGTGGGGGCCTCCGGGCTCGACTCCTCAGGGCCGGCAGACCGAGCGTCCGACGCAGAGTGCGGGCGGTTGTCCGCCGGTCCCTTCCGGGGACGACCCTGCACCCCCCACCACGGGGAGACGGCCCACCCGGGTGCGGGGGTTCCGTCAGACGGGGAGGCGGAGTGTTTCGAGGTCGCTGGCGACTCCGGAGGCGATCATCCCCACGGATATGGCCCACAGCGACAGAATCATGACGGCCCCCAGCAGGGAGACGTTCTTACTCCGGCGGCGCATCGGGCCCCTCCGGCTGGGCGGGAGCCACCGGGGCCTTCTCCCGCAGAGCGGTGAGCACGGGCGCCTTCTTCTTCAGCTTGCAGTCGGGGCGGGGACAGGCACAGGGCCCGAAGTCGAGCGGATTGAACTCCGGACCTCGGTCATACGGCCGACTCATGGTCAACCTCCGTGGACGTGCTGGCGGAATGACGGTCAGATCCCTCGGGAGCAGCTTCCGCGCCGGTCGGCGACCTCCGCACAGTCCGCCGTCGCCGCTCGGGACGGGTCGGCTGTTGGTCATGCGGCGCCTCCTTGCGCACCCCTCGGGAGGGGCGGTTTCGCTGCGTGACCAGATGACCACAACTAGCCCTACACTTGGCGCTGTTCAGTGGCTTCACTGAACGGTTCGAACATCATTCGACGGCTCTTCGATCGGCAAACACGGAGGTCTGAGCGATGAGCGATGACAGTCCCCATGCAGCGTTAAATCCTGTTGAACAGTGGGGGATACACATCCGGGAGATGCGAACGGCACGGCACCTCTCGGTCCGAGGACTGGGCAAAGCGGTCGGATTCTCCGGGGCATATGTGTCCAACGTGGAGAACGGCAAGCTGGTACCCAGCCCCCGCTTTGCAGTGGGATGCGACCGCGTGTTCGGTACGGGGACCCTGCTGGCTGAACAGCTCGTGCAGGCCATCGAAGGGGATCACCCCACTTGGTTCGTCCCCTATCTTCAGTACGAGCGACGCGCGACCGAGATCAACATCTACAGCACCCTCTACGTGCCAGGGCTCTTGCAGACGCCTGAGTACGCCCACGCGCTCTACCGCAGGGGGGCACCTCGCTTCACCGCGCCCGTCATCGAAGCAAAGGTCGCCGACAGGGCCAAGCGGCGCGAGATCTTCGATCGGGTGGACCCTCCACCTCCCGTGCTGTGGGCCGTGCTCCACGAAGCCTGTCTCCGGGTCGCGGTGGGGAACCGAGGAGTGATGGCACGCCAGCTTCAGCGACTGCTGGAAGACGCTGAACGCCCCTTCATGACTTTGCAGTTCCTCCCCTTCGAGGCTGCTCCGGCGACGGACTCGCCCTTTACTTTGCTGACCTTCACAAAGGGGCCTACGGTGCTACATGCAGAGGGGCCGCACGGCGCCCGGCCGCAGGAAGCAGCCAAGATCACGTCAGCGGCCGTCAAGACCTACGAACGCCTACGCGCGGAAGCACTCGGGCAGGATGAGTCCTTGACTCGCATTGAAACGATCATGAAGGGGTACAGCTCATGACCGCCAACGCCGCAGCCTGTGTGGGCACGTGGATAAAGTCCAGCTACAGCGGCCCGAACGGGGGAGACTGCGTCGAGTGGGCCCCCTCGTACGCGTCCACGACGGGTGTCGTCCCGGTCCGGGACAGCAAGCGGGCCGACGGCCCCGTCCTCGCCGTGACCCCGCAGGCATTCGCCGGACTCGTCGCGCTCGCCCGCGCCGCCGACCTGTAGGCAGACGTACAGCAGCCCCGCTTCCCTCAACGGCAAAGGAGCGGGGCTGTCTGCTGCCGTCAGGCCGCCGGATCGTCCTCCAGCGGGGGCGGCGCGGGGACGACGGCGGGGGTGGCCATGCCGTTCTCGTCCAGTGCGATGTGGTTCAGTTCGACGCTGCGGACGAGGACGCCGGGGAAGTCCTCGAAGCGGCTCAGCGCGTCGGTGATGGCTGCGGTGAGAGTTTCGGCGGGAACGACGCACAGAAAACCGGAGTAGCCGGGGCCCTCGATCAGGCCGACCTCACCGTCAGCGAATCGGTCGAGCCCGTCCAGGAAGTCTTTCTGCTCTTCGGTGAGTTGGGTGTCCAGAATGAGGGTGAAGTACCAGTCACGCATGGTTTTCATGATTCCTTCTGAAGCTGTCAATTCTCTTCGCCTCTCCGCCAGGGCTCCGGGGGGTGCAGTACACCGTGATGTGCTCGTTGCAGGGGCAGCAGATGAGCCAGCCCCAGCGATGGCGGTTCTTGTCGTGCGTCACCTTGAGCCCGGCTTTCTCCGCCCGCTTCAGCGCCGCCTCGACATCCTTCTTCTGGTGCTTGTCTCCCAGAGGCATGGCCGTACGTCTACTGCCACCCCCGGCGGACGAACGGTTCTCCAACACCCGGTCCACCCGAACGGACGACGCAAGGCACGGGCAGTGAACACGGAACAGCCCCGCCCCTCCGCTGCGAAGGGAGCGGGGCAGTCTGCTGCCGTCAGGACCCCGGGCCTGTCCCCACCCGGGCCAAGGGCGGGGGGACGACGGCGGGGGCCGCCATGCCGTTCTGGTCCAGCGCCATTTCATCCAGTTCGACACTGTGGACGAGGACGCCGGGAAGGTGCTCCACCCTCCGCAGTGCCTCTGCGATCGCCCCCGTCAGGGTCTCCGATGCGTAGGTGCACCAGAGTTCTGCCGAGCAAGGTCCCGTTACCAGGCTCGCCCACCCATCAGCGAAGCAGTCCAGATGAGCCATGGTGTCCGACTGTTCCTCGGTCAATGGCTGCTGAAGATGCAGGGTGAAGTCCCATTCACGCGTGGCCACGGTGGTTGTTGGTGAAGACATCGATACGTCGCGCCTCCCGTCCTTGGTTCTGTGGGAGCAGGGCTGTCTGCTGCCGTCAGGCCCCGGCGGGCGCGGGGACGACGGCGGGGGTCGCCATGCTGTTCGCCCTGAGGTCGTAGTGGTCCATCTCGACGCTGCGGATCAGGGCACCGGGGAAGTCCTCGAAGAAGTCGAGAGCTTCCGCGATGGCGTCGGTCAGGGTCTCCGTCGTGAAGAGGCAACTGAACTCCGTGTGCCCCGGACTCTCCACACGGCTGATCCTGCCGTCGTTGAAGCGGTCGAGCCCGTCAAGGGTGTCCGCCTGCTCGGGTGTCAGCGGTTCCTGAAGGTGCAAGGTGAAATACCAGCTACGCACAGCTTCGGTGCTTCTCTGTGAATTGGTCAATTCGGTTCGCCGCATCTCCTGTATTACGGGGGGTGCAATACACCAGCTCGGACTTGTTGCAGGGACAGCAGATGAGCCAGCCCCAGCGATGGCGGTTCTTGTCGTGCGTCACCTTGAGCCCGGCCTTCTCCGCCCGCTTCAGCGCCGCCTCGACATCCTTCTTCTGGTGCTTGTCTCCCAGAGGCATGACCGTACGTGTACTGGGTGCGCTCGACGGGCGAACGGTTCTCCAGCACCCGGTCCACCCGAACGGACGACGCAAGGCACGGGCTCGATGTGCGCGGTGCTCGCATGGCGGGGGCAGGGTTGTCGGCGTAGCGTCGGCGGCGGCGGCCGCCGTTTCGAGTGCCCTTCCGTGTGCGGAGCGACGGCCGTCCCCGGGGAGGCTCAGCGTGGGCGAGGGGTGCGGGGGCGGGAGGTGAAGAGCGCGGTCTGGTCGGTGGGGGGGAGGTTGCCCAGGGCGATCAGGTGGGGGGCCAGGGCGTGGGCGCCGGTCAGGGCGGCGGAGCGGGTGGACCACAGGGCGCGGACCGTGCCCTCGACGGCCGTCGGGGGGTACGACGCCAGCACCGTCGCGCAGGCGCGGGCCGCCGTCGGCGCGGCGCCGGGGGCGGTCAGTTCGGAGACGAGGCCGATAGCGTACGCCCGTTCCGCGGTCAGGCGTTCGGCGGTGCCCATGAGGGCGAGCCGGGCCGCCTCGCCGTAGGGGAGGCACTGCGCCAGGTACGCGGTCTCGTACGCGCTGACCATGCCGTAGGTCGTATGCGGGTCGAAGAAGGTCGCCGTGCGCGAGGCGACCACGAATTCGCACTCACCCAGCAGATAGAACGCGCCCCCGCAGGCCATGCCCTCCACCGCCGCCACCACCGGCTTCCACAGGTCGTTCGCCTTGGGGCCGATCGTGAGCAGCGGATCGTCCAGGGAGAACGGGGACACCGGCTGCGGTACGTCCACCGCGCGGTCGATCCCCGTGCAGAACGCCTTCGTCCCCGCCCCGGTGAGCACGACCGCCCGGACCGTGTCGTCGTAGCGGAAGCGGCGCCAGGTCTCCGTGAGGAGCCGCGCCGTCTCCAGATCGATGGCGTTCAGCCGGTCGGGGCGGTCCAGGACGACCGTCGCGACCCCGTCGCCGGAGGTCTCGACCCGGAGGCCGGTCACCCGCGCTCCAGCAGCCAGCGCGGCACCGGCATCCCGCCGGGCGCGGCGGGGGCGAAGACGACCCGCACGCCCGCGCCGATCCGCAGCCGCGCCGGGTCGACGGAGTCCAGGGGCGCGCCGGGTGCGGCGACCACGTTCCCGGCGAGGCGGATGCGGGGGGCGTCGGTCAGCTCGACCAGGACCGCGTTGTACGGGGCGACCCCCGCGTACGCGGGCAGCAGCGGCGGATGCGGGACGACGAAGGACCAGATCCGGCCATGTCCGCTCATCCGCCGCCAGGTGTCGGCGAAGGACCGGCAGTGGGGGCAGCACGGGCGCGGCGGAAAGCGCGGTTCGCCGCACTCCGCGCACGTCTGCACCCGCAGCTCCCCGCGCGCGGCGTACTCCCAGAACGGCGCCCCGTCCTCGTCGACGACGGGGTCCAGGAACCCCGCGGCGGGCTCGGCCATCTCAGCTCCTCAGCAGCAGTGCCGACGTCGGAACATCCTCACCGGCGGTGACCAGGCAGGTCGCGGCGCCGGTCACCTGGGCCGTGGAGGTGCCGCGAAGCTGCCGCACCCCCTCGGTGATCAGGTTGAAGCCATGGACGTACGCCTCGCTCAGGCCCCCGCCGGAGGTGTTCAGCGGCAGCCGTCCGCCGATCTCCAGCGCGCCCCCCTCGGTGAACGCCGCCCCCTCGCCGCGTCCGCAGAAGCCGTACCCCTCCAGGGAGAGCGGGATCAGTGGCGTGAAAGCGTCGTAGATCTGGGCGACGTCCACGTCCTGGGGGCCGAAGTCGGCGTCTTTCCAGAGTCGGCGCGCGGCGGTCCACGCGGGGCCGGTGAGCGGGTCGTCCGTCCAGTAATTGACCATGCCGTGGTGCTGCGCGGGCAGCCCCTGGGCGACGGAGTGGACGTAGACGGGCCGGTTGCGGCAGTCGCGGGCGCGTTCGGCGGAGACCACGACGCACGCGAGCGCGCCGTCCGTCTCCAGGCAGTTGTCGAAGAGACAGAGGGGTTCACTGATCCAGCGCGAGGTCATGTACATCTCGCGGGTGAGCGGCCGTTCGTACATCATCGCGGCCGGGTTCTGGTTGGCCCGGTTGCGGCAGGCGAGCGCCACCTGGAAGAAGTGGTCGCGGGTGGCCCCGTACTCGTGCATGTAGCGCCGCGCCAGCATCCCGATCTCGTCGGCGGGCCGCAGCAGTCCGAACGGCCGGGTCCACTGGGCGGGCGTGGGGAGCTGGGCGGCGGTGTTCGTCCAGGGGCGGGGGCCGCTGCCCCGTTTGCGGGAGCGCCAGGCCACGCCCACGCTCGCCTGTCCGGTGGCGATGGCGGCGGCCAGATGCGCGACCGTGGCGCAGGAGCCGCCGCCGCCGTAGCCGACCTTGGCGAAGAAGGTGGCGTCGCCCGCGCCGATCGCCTTGGCCAGCTCGACCTCGTCGGTCTCCTCCATGGTGTACGAGGCGAAGGCGTCGACCTCGGAGGCGTCGATGCCCGCGTCGTCGAGCGCGGCGAGGACGGCCCGGCAGGCGAGGGTCTTCTCCGCTTCCGGCAGCCGTTTGGCGAAGGCCGTCTGCCCTATTCCGGCTATCGCCGCCGTGTCCTTGAGACCGGCCACGGGCACGCACCTCCGCCGTCCGCCCGAATACTGACAGTGCGTCAGGCTACCGTTAATCTGACGGGCAGTCAGTAAAAGGGGCGGGAAGAGGAACGCGGAGACAGAGGGGGAGTCATGCCGGACGACGACCGGAGCCACCAGGACGCGCGGGGCGCACGGGACGGGAACGGCGGCCCCCGCGTCCCGGCCCCGCCCGGGGCCCCGGCCCGCCCCGGCGACCGGAGCAGCGGCGCCCAGGACCCCCGCGCCCCCCGGGACACCCGCGCCGACGGCACCGGCCACGACCCCCGCGGCGATCTCCGCTGGGGCACCGTCGGCCGGCTCGTCCGCGACGCCGCCGAGCGGTACGCGGACCACGAGGCAGTCGTCGACGGCCGCACCCGGGTCACCTACGCCGAGCTGGGCACCCGCGTCGAGCGCGCCGCGGCGGCCTGTATCGCGGCCGGAATCCGGCGCGGCGACCGCGTCGCCCTGTGGGCCCCCAACACCCTCGACTGGATCGTCTGCGCCCTCGGCGCCGTCACCGCGGGCGCCGTGCTCGTCCCCCTCAACACCCGGTTCAAGGGCCCCGAGGCCGCCGACGTCCTCGCCCGCAGCCGGGCCCGGCTGCTCTTCGTCACCGGCGCCTTCCTCGGCACCTCGTATGTCGCCGCGCTCCGCCGCGAAACCGCCGGGGCCGGGCTCCCCCACCTCGAACGGGTCGTCGTCCTCGAAGGACCCGCCCCCGCCGACCCCCGTTACCGCACCTGGGACGCGTTCCGCGCCGACGGCGGGACCATCGGCGCCGACGAGGTCCGCGCCCGTGCCGACTCCGTCGGACCCGGTGACACCTCCGACATCGTCTACACCTCCGGCACCACCGGCCGCCCCAAGGGCGCCGTGCTCACCCACGCCCAGACCCTGCGCTGCTACGACCTGTGGAGCGAACTCGCCGGACTGCGCGGGGACGACCGCTATCTGATCGTGAACCCCTTCTTCCACACCTTCGGCTACAAGGCCGGGATCATCGCCTGCCTCACCCGGGGCGCGACGATGATCCCCCAGCCGGTCTTCGACACCGCGACCGTCCTCGCCCGGATCGCCGCCGAACGCGTCACCGTGCTGCCCGGACCGCCCACCCTCCATCAGACGCTCCTCGACCACCCCGCGCGCGACCACCACGACCTGAGCACCCTGCGGCTCGTGGTCACCGGCGCGGCCGTCGTCCCGCTGAGCCTCGTCGAACGGCTCCGCTCCGAGCTGCGGATCGACACCGTCCTCACCGCGTACGGACTCTCCGAGGCGGGCGGCCTCGTCACCATGTGCCGCCGGGACGACCCGCCCGGGGCCGTCGCCGCCACCAGCGGCCACGCCGTCCCCGGCACCGAGCTGCGGATTCTCGCCGGACCCGGGCTGCCGGGCGAGATCCTCGTCCGCGGCCCCCAGGTGACACGCGGCTACTTCGAGGACCCCGGGGCGACCGCCGCCGCCGTGGACGCCGACGGCTGGCTGCACACCGGCGACATCGGCGTCCTCGACCCGGCCGGGCGGCTCACCGTCACCGACCGGGTCACGGACATGTACGTCGTCGGCGGCTTCAACGCCTACCCCGCCGAGATCGAGCGGCTGCTCGGGCTCCACCCCGACATCGCCGATGTCGCCGTCGTCGGCGTACCGGACAGGCGGCTCGGCGAGGTCGGCCGGGCCTACGCGGTCCGCCGCCCCGGCGCCACCCTCACCGCCGACGACCTGATCGCCTGGGCCCGCCGGGAAATGGCCAACTACAAGGTCCCGCGCGAGGTCTCCTTCGTCGCCGAACTGCCCCGCAACGCCGGCGGCAAGGTCCTCAAGGCGGAGCTGCGCGCCCGCGCCACCACCGGGGTGTCCGCCCGAGCCGCCACCGGAGCGTCGGCCGGGGACACCGCCGGAACGTTTCCGTAGGCCGGTGGACGGCGGCCGGCGGCCGGGATCAGCTCAGCCGCAGCGGGATCGTCTGCCACCCATAGGCGATGAACGAGCCCACCTGCCGCAGCTCCGCCCGGTCCACCGCCAGCGAGAGATCCGGATACCGCTCGAACAGCGCGGGCAGCGCCGTCCCCGCCTCCAGCCGGGCCAGCGGCGCCCCGATGCAGCGGTGCACCCCGACACCGAAGGCGAGATGGTCGTCCGCGTCCCGGGCCGCGTCGAACACCGCCGCGTCCGGCCCGTACCGCTCCGGATCGAGACCGGCCGCCGCGAAGGTCGTCAGAATGGCCTCACCGGCCCTGATCGTCACCCCCTCGATGTCGATGTCCGACACCGCGAACCGCAGCGGCAGACTCGCGATCGGCGGATTCACCCGCAGCACCTCGTTGATCACCGCGTCCCAGGAGATCTCCCCGGCCCGCACCGCCGCGAGCTGCTCCGGGTGGTCCAGCAGCGTCACCACCGTGTTCCCGATCAGGTTGATCGTCGTCTCGAACCCCGCGCCGATCACCACCAGCAGGGTGAACAGCAGCTCCTCCTCGCTGAGCCGGTCCCCGTCCTCGTCCCGCACCCGGATCAGCTCGGTGGTCATGTCGTCGCCGGGGTGCTCCGTCTTGTGGGCGATCAGCGCGGGCAGCACGGTACCGAACTGCTCCTGCACGGACGCCGCGTGCTCCGCCGACTGGTCCACCGTATTCATGATCGCCGCGATCAGCCGCACCAGATCGGGCTTCAGCTCGTCCGGCACGCCGAACAGCTCGCAGATCACCCGGGTCGGCAGCGGCTGGGTGAACCCGTCCTTCAGGTCCACCACCCCGTCCGCCCCGGGCTCCGCCGCGGCCTCGCCCAGCGCGGTCAGCAGCGTCTCCGTGATGGCCCCGACCCGGGGCCGGAGCGCTTCCGTCCGCCGGGCCGTGAAGCTGGGCGCGACCAGCTTGCGCAGCCGGGTGTGGTCGGGGCCGTACGCGGTCAGCACATTGATCACACCCAGCCAGCTCATGACCCAGCCCCACTCGGGGCGGTGCTCCACCTCGGGCAGCCGCGCCCAGTGCTTCCGGGGGTCCTTGCTGACCCGGGGGTCCAGGATCAGCTCCCGGAGCGTGCGGTAGCGGGTCGGCGCCCAGGCCGGTATCCCGCCCGGCAGCTCGACGGGCACGATCGGCCCCAGGGCGCGCAGCCGCTCCCACTCCGCCGGGATGTCCGCGCCGAACGGGTCGATCGCGACGGGCGCGACGGGCGGAAGCGGCGGGGCGGGCGCTGCGGGCGGCGGGGGTAAGACCGGTGGCACGGGCGGCACCGGCGCGGCGGACATGGACTCGCTCATCCTCGGTCTCCTGACTGATCGGGGGTACGGGGAGTGAAGCGCACGGGGAACTCGGTCAGTGAACGATGGAACGGACCGGGCCGCCATGTCAGCCGATTCCGCGGAATGACCGGAGAGAGATCGGGCAGCCACTGCGTCAGCCGCTCGATCGCCTCCGTCGCGATCAGCAGGGTGTGCTGTTTGACAGGGCACGTGTGCGGCCCCGCCGACCAGGACAGATGGGAGGCGTCGCTCGGGTGCTCCGCCCCCTCGGAGCCCTTCTCGGCGAAGTACGCGAGAGCCCCGTACGAGATCACGACCGGCACGGCGGTCTGAATCCACACCCCGTGCAGACCGGCGGGCTGCCGGGCGTAGTGGATGCCGTAGTTGGCGAGCGGGGTCTCGTAGCGCAGCACCTCCACGACCGCGTCGAGCACCGGACGGGAGCCGCTGGTGAGGGTGGTGTAGTACGCCGGGTTCCCCAGGATGCGGGAGAGCGCGTTCGACACCAGGTTGGCGGTCGGCTCGTGGCCCGCGCCCAGGGTGTAGAAGACCTGCCAGGTCACCTCCTCGGGGGTGAGCCCCAGCGGATGGTCGAGCAGCCAGCTCGTCAGATCGTGGCCCCGCCGCGCCATCTTGGTCGCGATCAGCTCCAGGACATACGCCCCGTACTCGGCCTCCGCCTGCGCCGAACTCTCCGCGATCTCCACGATCTGCGCCATGGAGTCGGTGAGCCGGTCGCTCTCGCTGTCGGGCAGCCCGAAGAGGTTGTTGAAGATCAGCCCCATCAGCGGACGGCAGAACTCGACGACGAGATCGGCGCTGCCCCGGGGGCCGAACCGGGAGACCAGGATGTCCACCGCCCGGTGCACCCGCTCCCGCAGATCGTGCGGCTCGATCCGGCTGAACGCGTCGACCAGCGTGCGCCGGTAGCGGACATGGGTGTCGCCGTCCGCGAAGAGGGTGTTGGGACGCCAGCGCATCATGCCGAGGATGGGCGAGTCCTCGGTGATCGTCGCTTCCCAGGCGCGCGGGTCGTGCGACCAGGTCTCCGGGTCGTGCAGCAGGTCCAGGGCGGCCCGCCGGTCGACGACGATGTACGCGGGAATCCCGGGCGCCAGTTCGGCCCAGCCGATCGGGCCCTGGGCCCGCAGCCGCTCGTAGTAGCGGTGCGGGTCGGCGGCGAACCCGTCCTCCCAGAGCCGGATCGGCTCGGTGCCCGTGGGCTGCGGCGCCCAGCCGGCGGGGGCGCTCACCGGAACCACGCCCCGGTGTCCGAGCCGGTGTCCGAGACCGGGTCCGCAGCCCCCGGGGCGGGGGAGCCGGTATCCGCGGCCGGGTCCGCGCCGGGCGCGGACCCGGCCTCCGGCTCCGGGGCGCGCGCCGCCCGGGTGAGCAGATGCTGCACCAGGGCGATCAGCGCGTCGATCGAGGCGTTCGGGTCGCGCGCGTCGCAGACGATCATCGGGGTGTCGGCCTCCAGGTCCAGCGAGGCGCGCAACTGCTCCTCGGTGTACTGGCGGGAGTCCGGGAAGGTGTTCAGCGCCACCGCGTACGGCAGTTGCGCGTCCTCCACCAGGCTCAGCACCTCGAACGAGTCATCGATCCTGCGGGTGTCGACGAGCACCAGCGCGCCGAGCGCCCCGTAGGCGATGTCCGTCCAGAGCTGACGGAACCTCTCCTGGCCGGGGGTGCCGAAGAGATAGAGCACGATCCCCCCGGTGAGGGATCTCCGCCCGAAGTCGATGGCGACGGTGGTGGTGGTCTTGTCCCGCACCCCGGCGAGGCTGTCCACCGCGACGGAGGCTTCCGACAGCTGCTCCTCGGTGTGCAGCGGCCGGATCTCGGACACGGAGTCGATCAGGGTGGTCTTGCCGACCCCGAAGGGGCCTGCGACCAGGATCTTCACCAGTTCGCGGGCGCTGTCCGGCAGGTGCAGGCCGCTAGAGCTTGAGGGCGCGGAGGCCATCGGCGACTCTCTCCAACAGATCTGGGTCGGGCTTGACGGCGTACGGGATCGGCGGGCGGGCGGTCACCAGTCCCAGGTCGACGAGATGCCCGGCGAGGACCCGTACGGCGGACACGGGCAGTTCGAGCAGGGCCGCCGTCTCCACCACGGTGAGCGAGCCACCGTCCAGCGTGGTCAGCAGGGACCGCTGGGCGGCCGGGAGGTCGGGCGGTACTTCGGGGGTGTGCTGCCGGTCGGGGGCCGCCGGGGGGGCGGCGGCCGGGGCCGCGGTGGCCGTGGCCGCCGGTCCGGCAGGTAAGGGCGGTCCGGCGCCGCCGACGGGAGCGGCGCCGGGGGCGGGGTCCTCGGGGCAGGTGGTCAGCCCGGTGAGGACCGACAGTCGCTCCAGGCTGTTACGGCTCGGCCGGGTCCGCCCTCCGGTGGACACATAGGCCGGAACCAGGGGCCGACCGCCCCGGCGGCCGGTCATGCCGGGGTGTGGCCACTGGCTCCGCGGGGCGCGGCTGCCATCGCCTTCTTGCCGAGCCGGGCCACTTGTGAGTGGACGCGGTGGGCGAGGAGGTCGAGCCGCACCTCGGGGTCGCCGTAGGCGGCCACACAGGTGCCATGGGTGGTGGGGGCGACCAGGATGTAGCCGTGGTCCGACTCGATGACCACCTGGCGCACCTCGGCGCCGCTCTGGTCGGCGAAGGCGGCGGCCGCGGTGCGGCAGGCCCCCTGCACGGTGCTGGTGATGGCGGCGACCCGCTCGGCGGACGCCCGTTCGAGCCGGTCCGAGTAGCCGGAGACCAGGCCGTCCCGGGTGAGCAGGACGGCCGCCCGGACATGGGGGATTTCCAGGATCGGATCGAGCACCCACGCGGTGTCACCGGTTTCGCGGGAGGTGCGGCTGGTCATCGGGGGTCGTTCCCTTCGGGGTCGGCGGCGTTGCGGGCGGCTGCGGTTCCGGCTTGCAGGGCCCCGAGTGCGGCTGCCGCCTCTTCGGGGGTGCGGGTGGGGAGCTGGGGCCGCGGCTGGATCGATGCGGTGTAGGGGGCCGGGCGGACCCGGCGGCGGCGCTTGGGCAGGAGGTCGTCGCCGGGTGGGGGGGCGGGGTCGTGGGTGATGGCGTCGGGGCTCCCTTGGGGGTGGCCGATGGGGGGTGGCCCGGTGTGCCGGGGGGCGAAGACGCCGATGCCCCCCGGGGGGGCGGACCCCGGTTCCCCGCCGGGGTAGTCGGGGGGGCCGGGGTAGAGCGGAGGGCCGGTGGGCGCGGGCAGGCTGCGCGGCTCCCGGGCCGTCGGCCGGGGGGTCTCGGGCGGCCCGGGGTACCGGGCCGGTCCGGGCGGCGCGTACGGTCCGGAGACCGGTGGCGGCGGGGGGCAGGGGCCGGGGGGCGGTGGAACGGGGTAGGGGACGGGCACGGCCGCCTCCGGCGGCTGGGCCGGTGGCCGGGTGGAGTGCGGCGCGCTCGCCGAGGGCGGGCGCTCGGCCGGGTCGATATGGCTCAGCAGATGGTTGCGGACCAGCAGGACCGCCCTGACCCCGCCGAAGGGGGAGGGCGAGGAGACGTCGACGGACAGATCGAACTGCCGGGTGAGCTGGCCGATCGCGGCGAGCCCCATCCGCGGGGGGTCGCCCAGCTCGGACAGGAGGATCGGATCGCTGCCCGCCACCATCCGCTGGGCGTAGTCCCGTTCGTCGACGGCCATACCCACCCCGGCGTCGTCGATGGTGACGGCGACCCCGTGGTGGGCGCGCTCCAGGCTGACCGTGACGGAGGTGTCCGACGAGGAGTGCCGCAGCGCGTTGTCCAGCAGTTCCGCGACGATGATCGCCACCGGTTCCACGGCGTGCGAGACGAGCGCGGTCCCCGGCTCCAGATGGTTGCTGATGTGCACCCGCTGATAGCCGATGAGCCGGGACTGCCCGCCGGTGACGGCGTCCACCAGATGGGAGTCCTGGCGGGCGAGGCCCACCCAGGCGCCGCAGACCACCGCGGTCACCTGGGCCCGGCGCAGCGACTGCTCGTTCTCGTGGTCGAGGGAGTAGAGCGTCTGCGAGAGGTCCGGGTCGTCGTAGCGCTGCTGGAGGCCGCGCAGGACGTCCTGGAGCCGGTAGAGCCCGGCCTGGATCTCCCGGGTGGTGCCGCGCATGCCCGCGCGCGCCGCGGCGTCGACCCGCTTGCGCTCCTGGAGCATCGCGGTGGCGACGCCCTGGAGCGCGGCCTCCATCCCGGCGCCGAACTCGGTGTGCGCGAAGGCGGGGTCCAGCGGTCCGGGTACGGGGACATGCGGGTGGGCGGCACGGGTGGCGGCGGCCGGGACACGTTCATGTGCCAGATGGACGATCTCGGCGGTGTGCGCCCGTGCGGCGCGGTCGCCCTCCGCGCAGGCCTCGGCGAGCCGGGTGCGGAGCGTCTCGACGTCCGTACGCAGCCGCGTCAGCCGACGGCGGGCCGGCAGCAGGAGGCAGCCCAGCAGGAGCAGCGCCGTCGCCGTCACGGCCCCGGCGGCGACGATGGCCAGATCCGGTATCTCGATCATCGAATGGACCTCGGGGAGGGCGGTGGTCGGGTTCGTCAGGAAAACGACCCGGCCAAGTACACACCGTCATCAAGTGGTCGCGGGAGGGTTTTCCGCAACCGATTGTGAGGGACCGGGTTCGCCCGGTAACCTCCCGAGGGCATTGCTGATGGGCCGTCAGATGGCCGCCGAAGGAGAAGGTGGCAAGGTGAGAGCCCCCGTACAGGGCTGCTGAGGGCAGCGAAAAAGGCCGTGGCGGCTGTCCTTCGAGCCATCACGGCCTTACCCCTTCGGGTGAAGTCCCGTTCAGTTCTTCGCTTTCGGATCCCTCACTCAGGGTCACTATCCGGCCGATGGAACAGGCGCTGGACCAGACCTTTCGTCCCGATGGTCGGATCAGTTCCTTGTCCCACCGGCCGGTGTGCCGGTGCGGGGCCTCAGGGCCTCGGGGGTGCCGGGATGTGGTTGTCGAGCGGCCGGGCGGCACGGTCCCGGACGACGCGGGGAGGCGCCGGAATGTGGTTGTCGAGGGTGCGGATGTCCGCCGCGGCCACCGGCTTGGTGGGCGGCGCGGGAATGTGGTTGTCCGGCGGGAGGGCGTCCTGAGCGGCGGCCGGCGGGATGTGGTTGTCCGGCGGCGTGGCCGCGGCGCCCGCCTCCGGCTCCGCCTCGGCGGCGACCGGCCTCGGACCACGCGGGATGTGGTTGTCCTGAGGCAGCAGGGTGCCGTCGTCGGCGGTGGCCCCGGGCGGCGTCGGAGTGACCGACGGCCCCGGAATGTGGTTGTCACCGTCCTGGACGACGCTCTGGACGACGTCCTGGACCGCGCTGCTGTTCCTGTTCTCGATGGTGTTCATGGTGTCCCCCATGGTTAGTGCGATGGTGCTGTGGTGTTGATGAAACAGACGTGGCCTCCCGCCCGGAGACTCCCCCGAGGGTCGCCGGACGGAAGGCCCTGGGAACTCCACCCGCCCCCCGGTGTGGCGAAGTCCCTGTGCGATCCGTCTGCCCCCCGACGCGACGGATCGACTGCGATGAGCATTCCGCACCGTCATAAACATTCGATGAACGTCCTGGCAGAAAGCCGTTACGGACACCGGGAGAGCGGAACGGTCCACTCTGACACGGACGAGTTTCTGGACGCTTTGGTTCCGGGGGCGGGAGCTGTGCGGACGGCGTGCACGGCGCGCGGGGCGGCGCCGGGGCCGTGTCACCGTTCTGTCCCGGGACCGCGTCTCCCGTCCGCCTTCCGCCCGCCGCCCCCCGGCCGCCCGTCCGCCCGCGCGTCCGCCTTCCGTGCGGACAGGGGTACGCGGCGCCGCGCCCGACGGCGGGTCAGCGGGCCCTGAGGCACCGTGTGTCCGCCGGGACGGGGACCGGGCCCCGGAGGGCGCCCGGGGCGGCCCCAGGGGCTCCCCAGGGCCCTCGCGCGGGCGGGCGGACACGGAGGGGCACCCGGCCCCGGAACGGCCCGTCAGGCGGCCATCAGCGGCGCGAGCAGCGCCCGCACCTCGTCCACCTCGACCGCCGCCAGCGCCTCGTGCAGCGCCAGCGCCTCCTGCCAGCAGGCCCGCGCCCGGTCCACCTGGCTCAGCGCGAACAGCGCCCGGCCCAGCGTGATCAGCACCTGGCCCCGGATGGAGTCGCCGCCCATGCAGCCGAGGGCGAGCGCCTGCTCGGCGTGGAGGGCGGCGGGCGCCGGGCGTCCGGCCGCGAGATGCGCCTGAGCGATACGGAACTGGGTCGTCCCCTCCCACAGCCGCTGCCGGTTGGCCGCGAACCCGTCCTGCGCGTCGAGGAGCTGCTCCAGGGCCTCGGTGTACCGCCCCGCGTTGGTGAGGGTGACCCCCAGCTCGTACCGGGCGTTCGCGAGCCGCAGCGTGAAGCCCTGGCGGGCGTGCAGCTCCACCCCGCGCCGGGCCACGGCCACCGCCTGCTCGTCCCGGCCCTGCCGGAGCTGGAGCCGCGCGTAGTTGCACAGCGTGCTCGCCTCACCGGGCGTGTTGCCGTCCGCGTGATGGCCCTCGATCGCCTTCTGGAGGCACTCCTCCGCCTCCGCGTAGCGGCCCAGGTGCACGGTGATGATGCCCCGGTTGTTGTACGACCAGTGGAGCGAGGGCGCGTCCCCGTTCTCCTCCGCGAGCCGCGCGGCCTCCACGGAGTCCGTGTACGCCTCCTTGTACCGCCCGGCGACCAGGTGCACCTGGGTGAGCGCCACATACGCGCGGCCCAGCGCCCGGCTGTCCCCGGCGGCGCGCGCCGCGTGGCAGGCGGCGAGCGTGGCGGCCTCGTACTGCTTGGAGTTGGCCCCCGAGTCGGTGAGGTCCTTGGCCGCCCACAGCAGATCCACGGCCCGCCGCAGCCCCGGACCCGCGGTGGACTGCTGGGCGCAGGTCAGGATGCAGTGGGCCTCCGCGTATAGCCAGTCCAGGGCGGTCTGACGGTCGGTGAAGGAGAGGCCGGGCAGCTCGGTGGGGGTGAGATGGGCCGGGAGGGTGTCCCCCGGGCGTTCGATCGCGTACACCTGCGCGGTGGTGGCGAGGTAGAAGTCGAGCAGCCGGGAGAGGGCGGCCGCACGGTCCCGGGGGGTCTCGTCGCGTTCGGCGCAGGAGCGCGCGTAGAGGCGCACGAGGTCGTGGAAGCGGTAGCGGCCCGGCGCGGCGGACTCCAGGAGGGAGATGTCGACGAGGTCTTCGAGGAGGTCCTCCGACTCGTGGAGGGCGAGTCCGAGCATCGCCGCCGCCGCGGCGGTCGAGATGTCGGGGCCGTCGGCGAGGCCGAGCAGCCGGAAGACCCGGGCCTGGTCGGGGTCGAGCTGCCCGTAGCCCAGTTCGAACGTCGCCTTGACGGCGAGGTCGCCCGCCTGGAGCTCGTCGAGGCGGCGGCGCTCGTCGGCGAGCTTCGCGGCGAGGACGGAGACCGTCCAGGTGCGGCGGGCGGCCAGCCGGGAGGCGGCGACGCGGATCGCCAGCGGCAGGAAGCCGCAGGCGGCGACGACGTCGAGCGCGGCCTCCCGCTCGGCGTTGACCCGTTCGGCGCCCACGATCCGGGTGAAGAGCTGGAGCGCCTCCTCCGGGGACATCACATCGAGGTCGATGAGCTGCGCCCCGGCGAGGTCGACCATGCGGGTGCGGCTGGTGACCAGCGCGGCGCAGCCCGCGGTGCCGGGCAGCAGGGGCCGGATCTGGGCCGCGTCCCGGGCGTTGTCCAGCAGCACGAGCAGCCGCCGCCCGGCGAGGGTGGAGCGGTAGAGCGCGGCCCGCTCGTCGAGGGAGTCGGGGATGGAGGCGTCCGGAGTGCCGAGGGCGCGCAGGAAGGCGCCGAGGACGGCCACCGGCTGGGCGGCGTGCGACCCGGCGCCCTGGAGGTCGATGTAGAGCTGTCCGTCCGGGAAGTGGGGCCGCGCGGCGTGCGCGACATGCACCGCCAGCGTGGTCTTGCCGACACCGCCGATGCCCGCGAGCGCGGACACGGCCATGACCGGTCCGTCGGGCGCGGCGAGCTGGGTGCCCAGGTCCTGGACGAAGGAGGCCCGTCCGGTGAAGTCGGGCACGGTCGCCGGGAGTTGGGCGGGCTGGGCGATCCGGGGCGCGGGTGCCTCCCGGCCGCCGGGCCGGGTGAGTTCGACGTCCGCGCGGAGGATGCGTTCCTGGAGCCGGGAGAGTTCGGGACGCGGGTCGACACCGAGTTCGTCGGCGAGCAGACGGCGGGTGTCCGCGTACACCGCCAGCGCCTCCGCCTGCCGGCCGCTGCGGTACAGCGCCACCATCAACAGCTCCCGCAGCCGCTCCCGCAGCGGATGCGCCGCCGTCAGCGCCGTCAGCTCCGACACCGCCTCCGCGTGCGCACCCGCCTCCAGATCCAGATCCAGCCGCGTCTCCAGCAACTGGAGCCGCCACTCCTCCAGACGCGTCCGCTGATTCTCCGCGTACGGACCCGGCACATGCGCCAGCGGCTCACCGTCCCACAGCCCCAGCGACTTCCCGATCAGCGCCCGCGCCCGCTCCCGGTCACCCGCCGCACGCGTCTTCTCCGCCTCCAGCGCCAACTCCTGCGCCTCGAACAGATCCACACACTCCCGGCCCACCCGGATCGCGTACCCACCCGCCTCACTCACCAGCGCACCCGGCCCCAGCACCTTCCGCAACCGCGACGCATACGTGCGCAGCGCGGCCAGTGCCTGGGACGGCGGGTCGTCCCCCCAGATCGCGTCGATCAACTCCGACGCCGTCGCGGTACGCCCGTCCCGCAGCAGCAACGCGCCGAGCAGGGCACGCTGCTGAGGGGAGCCGGAGGCCATGGGCTCCCCACCACGCCAGGCACGTACCGGCCCGAGCACGCTGAAGCGCAGGTCAACAGCGTCGCTGGGCGCTGGGACTCGTTGCTCCGGTACGCGTGGCCCGCTGTCACGGTCCATTGCTGCTCCCTGCCCCGAACTGCCGATTCGCATCCGACAGTCTGCCTTGTAGGAGGTGGCTCCGTCAGCAGCGAGGTACACCCCTGTCGCTCCGTGGCCGGAGCCCGATGCACGATAACCCGCTCTTTGGGATCTTCATCCGATTTTCACCGGGGTTCTGCGCCGTCTCTACCTCTGAGAATTGGACAATCTTCCGCAGTGCTGGTTTCCGCGCTGTCGCAACCGCTTTGACCTGGGGATTCTTCCCGGTGATAACTCCGGGCGGAGCATTCCGGACCGGGACGGTCACGGCCGGTAGACCGTTCCCGGCCGCGCCTTGGCGGGTGCCAGCAGCTGGGAGACGGTGACAAATGTATAACCGCGACCCTTGAGTTTCTCGATGATCCCGGGGACGGCGGGAACGGTTCCGTCGTAGATGTCGTGGAGCAGGATCACACCGTCGCGCGACGCCTGCTTGAGTATGCGTTTCTCGATCAGGGCGGAGTCGTTGGTGGAGTAGTCCTTCGCGGTGGCGCTCCACAGGATCTGGGCGAGGCCCAGTTCCTTGCTGACGGCGGTGACGTCGTCGTTGATACGGCCCTGCGGGGGACGCATCAGGGTGGGCCGCTCCCCGGTGATCTTCTCTATCGCGACCTGGGTGCGCTCCAGCTCCTCCCGTATCCCGTCCCGCTTGAGCTGGTCGAGCCGCCGGTGGGTCCAGGTGTGGTTGGCGACCTCGTGGCCCTCGTCGTGGAGGCGCTTGACGACCTTGGGGTAGCGGTCGATGTGCTTCCTGCCGAGCAGGAAGAAGGTCGCGGGCACCCGTTCCCGCTTCAGGGTGTCCAGCAGTTCGGGGGTGTCCCTGCCGGGGCCCGCGTCGAAGGTGAGGGCGATGCACTTCTCCTTCTCGCAGTCGACGGGCTCGGTGGCGCCGCTCGGCGAGACGGTCCTGCCCTCGGCGAGCGCGTCGGCGCGGGCGTCGGCGGGCGCGGTGGTGTCCATGGAGCAGGCGCCGAGGGCGAGCGTGAGCGCGGTGGCGCCCGCGAGGGCGGCGGCCAGCCGGCGGGGACGGGCACCCGTCCGGGCGGTGGTGGCCTTCCTGGGGTGGGCGGGCATGCGGAGACTCCCCCTGTGTGGGTGGTGGGCGATCGGTGGTCCCGCCCGGCGCCGGGGCGGGGGTCCGCACTATACATAGGGTGTATACCTGCCCTTTCGGGCGGCCCGGCGGGGCCCGTCACGGCCCGGGGTCCGCGCGTGGGGCACCCGCGGACTCCATGGAGGAAGAGGGGACGGGGGCGGTCCGGGTTCATTGACATGGATCACACGCGGGGCCCGATGCGCCCCCGCACGAGCTGACGGCCTGTCAGATCGGCGCTACCGTGAACGCATGGAGACCTTCCCCAGGATCATCTCGGTGGACGATCACACGGTGGAGCCCCCTCAGGTCTGGCGGGACCGGCTCCCGTCGAAGTACCGGGACACGGCCCCCCGGATCGTCCGCGCCCCCCTCAAGGACCTGACCTTCCTCGGCGGCCGTTTCGCCCCCGTGATGGGCGCCCCCGGCGACGAGGGCCCGCTCGGCGACTGGTGGGTGTACGAGGACCTGCGCCGCCCCCTCACCCGGCTCGACACCGCCGTCGGCTGCACGCGTGACGAGATCAAGCTGGAGGTCATCACCTATGAGCAGATGCGCCCCGGCTCCTACAGCGTCCCGGAACGGCTGGCCGACATGGACCTCAACCACGTCCAGTCCGCGCTCTGCTTCCCGACCTTCCCCCGCTTCTGCGGGCAGACCTTCACCGAGGCCAAGGACCGCGAGCTGGCGCTGCTCGCGGTCCGCGCGTACAACGACTGGATGGTCGAGGAGTGGTGCGGGCCGAAGGCGCGCGGACGGCTGATCCCGCTCACCCTCGTCCCCCTGTGGGACGCCGGACTCGCCGCCGCCGAGGTCCGCCGCAACGCCGACCGGGGCGTGCGCGCGGTCGCGTTCTCCGAGATACCGCCGTTCCTCGGGCTCCCCTCGATCCACGGCGACGGGTGGGACCCCTTCCTGCGCGCCTGCGACGAGACCGGCACGGTGATCGCCATGCATATCGGCTCGTCCTCGAAGATGCCCTCGACCTCGGCGGACGCTCCCCCGGCGGTCGGCTCCACGATCACGTTCGCCAACTGCTGCTTCTCGATGGTCGACTGGCTGCTGAGCGGAAAGTTCGAGCGTTTCCCCGGGCTGCGGATCATGTACGCCGAGGGACAGATCGGCTGGATTCCGTACATCCTGGAGCGCGCCGACACGGTGTGGGAGGAGAACCGGGCCTGGGGCGGGGTGGCCGAGAAGGTCCTGCGCCCGCCGTCCGAGCTGTTCGCCGGGCATGTCTACGGGTGCTTCTTCGACGACGCCTTCGGGCTGCGGAACCTGGACGCCATCGGCGCGGGGAACGTGCTGTACGAGACGGACTATCCGCACTCGGACTCGACCTGGCCGAGGTCGCGGGAGGTCGGGGAGGCGCAGATGGGGCACCTTCCGGACGAGGTGGTGGAGCGGATCGTCCGGGGGAACGCGATCGAGGTGCTGGGGCTGACGGCCGAGGGGCTGTGGGCGGGGGCCGGGGGTGGGGCGGGGGCCTGAAGGCCCCGGGCCCCGTCGTTCCCGCCGTTGCCCTGGCGGATGCCCCCGTATTCCGCCGCTCCCCAGCGTTCCCTGCGGTCCCCGCCGTTCCCCGTCGGGGCCGGGTCAGATGACCGGGGGGCGTCCCAGCCGGGTCATCCGCCAGACCGTGGACCAGCGCATCGGCCGCCGTCGGCCGCAGGGCTGCCGCACGCCCTCCACGAACCCGCCGAACCACGCCTTCAGACCCTTCGGGTCGCGGGTGCGCAGCACCGTCATCGCCGTCCAGGTCCCCAGGTAGAGCGGCACCAGCGGCGCGGGCAGGTGGCGCTTCGCCAGCCAGACCCGGTTGCGGGCGGTCATCCGGTAGTAGACGGCGTGCCGCGCCGGGCTGGTCCTCGGGTGCTGGAGCAGCAGGGCGGGCTCGTAGAGGATCTTCCAGTCGTCGTCGAGGGCGCGCCAGGCGAGGTCGGTCTCCTCATGGGTGAAGAAGAACTCGTCCGGCCAGCCGCCGATCCGCTCCAGCATCGCCATGGAGAGGGAGTGCCCGCCCCCGAGGAAGGTGGTGACGAGCCCCCGGCGCATGGGGTCCTTCGCCCGCAGCCGGGGGACGTGCCGCCGCTGGGTCTCACCCTGCTCGTCGGCGATCCGGAACGAGACGATGCCGAGCTTGGGGTCGGCCTCGTGGAGATCGGCGAGCCGGGAGAAGACGTCGGTCTCCACGAGGAGGCCGTCGTCGTCCAGGTCGATCAAAACATCGACGTCACCGAACTCGCGCAGCCGCCGCATGGCCACGTTCCGCCCACCGGAGACCCCGAGGTTCTCGGGCAACTGGACGGCGGTCACCCCCTCGGGCAACTCGGGCAGCGGCGCGCCCTGCCCGACGACGACGATCCGGACCGCCTTCTCGTCCTGCGCCGCCACGGAGTCGAGCAGGGCCCTCAGCTCGACGGGCCTGTTGCCCATGGTCAGTACGGCCACACCCATACGCGGTCGCGTCACGCCTCGACTCCACTCCAGCCACTGTGTTGGTTCCGGGCGCGATGCTACCCAGTGGTCATCCGTGCGTGTGCCGCAGGTAACCGGGGGGCGTTTGAATGTTCAGCGGCGGGGGCGCGCAATTCAGCCCCTCCGGCGATTGAGGAGCGGGGGCTCGGGGGCTGGCCCCCGACAACGGGCCCGCGCGGTGCGGGGGCCTGGGGTCCGTCGGCTTGCGCGTGAGGTTTTCCGTTGGACGCGGGGTCCGTCCTCAAACGCCGGACAGGCTTGGTGTGCTCGGGCCGACCGTATGGCGCGGGATGTGGGGGCCTCCGGGCTCGACTCCTCAGGGCCGGCAGACCGAGGTCCGTCGTCCGGGCGCGGGCCATTCTCCGCCGGTCCCTTCCGGGGACGACCCTGCACCCCCCACCACGGGCAGACGGCCCACCCGGGTGCGGGATGTACGTGGCAATCCCTGTTCCCCAGGGGGCGATGGCACAGATGCGCAAGAGCCGGGCACTCACCAGTCTGTAAGAGCGGTAAGCGCGGGTGGTGCCCCGGCCGCCTCGGGGCGGGAGCCGAGTGGCCGGGACCAGGGAGCACAGGCGCGGGACGCTCCCCTTTTCCTCAAAACCTCAAGAGGTGCCGCCTTCGACCGCGAGGGAGCTCGGGGTGGTCCTCGTCACGCCGGGATTCGGAGTGTTTCGAGGTCCCGGGCGACGCCCGAGGCGATCACGCCCACGGATATGGTCCACAAGAACAGGATCATGACCGCGCCCAAGACGGATATTTTTGCGTTCCGCTTTCGCACAGGCCCTCGTCACTCGCTCAGAGATTCGGTCGACGTTCGGTGATGATCTTCCACGTGGATTTCCTCACGAGGCACAGAGCGCTCTGGGGTATCGGCGGAGGGCTTCCTCTTCAGCTTGCAGTCCGGGCGGGGGCAGGCACAGGGACCGAAGTCGAACGGGTTCAGCTCAGACCTCTGGCTCAAGGGTTGGCGCATCATCGGCTTCCATGTCAGGGGCGGGTGGATCACGGTGCCGCGGTGGGCGCCGAAGGGTCGGCGACGACAGGCAACACGGCATGCAGGAGTTCGGTGGTGACCTGCTGGAATTCGCGGTGACCGGTGACGTCGGCGTGGCCGAGGGCCCAGCGGGCGAAGGCCGCCAGCGGCGGGCCGAGCGGCGACCTCTCCTCGCACTCCGTGCATTGGATCATCCGGGTGGTGGGAGCACCGTCTGTAGGTACCAGCACGTCTCTCTGCGTCATCGCGTATCTCCACGTAGTCGGTCATTGACAGTCATAGCGTCGGCCTGGGCAACCAACGGGGCCATATCCGCGAGGGGTTACCGACTCGGTAATAGAGTCGTTGGAGTTCTCGACAGACGCTCCGTTGTGAAAAGATCACGCTCAGGAAGTCGAATTGGACGCCTACACCCGAGGCCCGCTGCCCTCCGGTCTGCTCGACAGAGAAGACTTACGGGCCGCCCTGACTGAGCACGACTTCGCCGCCGCCTTTGCTCTGATCAAGAAGTGGGGCGGCCTGTCGCAGAACAAGATCGGCGCGGCCTGCCAGCTCACGCCTGGCAAGGTGTCCAACGTCATCAGTGGGAGCCACCGCATCACCAGCTTTGAGGTGGTCTGCCGAATCTCCGACGGACTCCGTATTCCGGGGCACCTGCTGGGCCTGGCGCCACGTACCTGGGAATCCACCGTCGAGCCGGAGCCCGCGCCCTCGGATGGTCCACCCGCAGACAGCTTTCCATGGCGGTCGGACGCCACGGTGCGTCTCGCAGCCGACCTGACGAGGAGTGACCTCCTGATGGACAGACGCGCAATAGCACGCGCCCTTGCTGGGGCAGTTGCCACCGGTAGTGCGCTGCTCGATCCGCTCGAAGGTTGGATGCAACCGTCAGCGACGGTCACCATGCCCGTACGGAGAGGGCGGCTCGGGGCTCGTGACGTGATCGAACTGGAGGTCGCGGCGAAAGAACTGCGGCACTGGAGCCGCCGGTACGGCGGTGGCCTACGGCGCAAGGCGGTCGTCGGGCAGCTCAGCGAAGTCGCAGGAGCCCTGGACGAATGCCAGACGCCGACGGTCGAGAGGGGCCTCTACCGAGTCATGGCCCAGCTCGCCGGGACTGCCGCCACGACCGCATGGGACACCGGTCTTCACCGCCGGGCACAGGACTACTACCGCCTTGCGCTCAGAGCGGCACACGTGGGTGGAGATCTTGCCTTCGGGGCCAACGTCCTGGCCGGGATGGCGCGGCAGATGCTCTACTGCGACCGTCCTGATGACGCCCTCCAGCTGATCCAGCTCGCCCAGGAAGGGGCCCGGGGCGCGATGGGGCCCAGAGTGCGTGCCATGCTCCACACCCGGGAGGCATGGGCGTATGCCGCCCTCGGCCGCCGGGCGGGGTTCGAGAGGGCGACCGGGCAGGCGCGCGACATGCTGGCGAAGGCACAGTCGGACGACGAAGAGCCCTACTGGATCACCTACTTCGACGACGCTGAGCTGGCGGGTGTCACCGGGGGTCGGCTTCTGGACCTGGCCCGGCGGGACCCGCGACAGCACGTGGATCGGGCCGCAGACCATATCCGACATGCCTTGTCGGCCCGGGGGCCACAGGCCGGGCGGGGACATGTGCTGGACCGGATCGGCCTGGCCGAGTGCCACTTCCTGATGGGCGATGCCCGTGGTGCCGCGGAGGAGACGATGATCGCCGTCGAGGCGGCCCGCCAGATGTGGTCCGGACGGGTGCGTGCCCAGTTGGGTCAGCTGTACCCCCACACGGTGCGATCGGCCTCGCAGCCCCTGCGGGAGGCGCGGGATAGTATCCGCGACCTTCTGTCGAGCTGAGGAGTGGACATGACGGCACTCGCCGTGACGGGACACATGGACCTGACGGAGGAGAGCGTCCCACTGGTCCGGGCCGCTCTGCGCGATCTGCTGGCGCCGTACGGGCCCGGGCTGACGGGAGTGTCCTGCGTCGCCGTCGGAGCGGACACGATCTTCGCGGAGGAGGTGACGGCGGCGGGCGGGCGTCTGGTGGTGGTGATCCCCTCCCTGGACTACCGGGAGGCGAAGGTGAAGCCGGATCACGCGCCGGTGTTCGACCTGCTGGTGTCGGCGGCGGCCGAGGTGGTCACCCTGGCGCACCCGACGGCGAACCGCGCCGCCTACGAGGCCGCCAACGCCGAGCTTCTCCGGCGGGCGGACCGTCTGGTGGCGGTCTGGGACGGTTCCCCTCCGGCGGGACGGGGCGGGACCGCCGACACGGTCGCCGGGGCGCGGGCCGCGGGAGTGCCCGTGGACGTGGTCTGGCCGGAGAGCGCCGCCCGCAGAGGGTGAGCGACCGCCGGGCCCGGCCTCACGCCGACGTCAGCGCCTCCGTCGGGGGCAGGCGGCCCGCGCGGACGGCCGGGTAGAGGCCCGCCAGGGCGCCGATGAGGAGGGTGACGGCGACGGCCAGGGCCGCGGACCAGGGGGGGACGGTCGTGGGCCAGCCGCGGAGGGCCGCGTAACCGGCCGTGATCGCCGTGCCCAGGACCGTTCCCGCGAGGCCGCCGAGGACCGACAGGAGCAGCGACTCCGCCACGAACTGGCCCCGGATCTGGCCGCTCGTCGCGCCCAGCGCCCTGCGCAGGCCGATCTCGGGGCGCCGTTCCAGGACGGAGATCACCATGGTGTTGCCGACCCCCACGCCGCCCACCAGGAGGGCGACGCCGCCGAGGCCGAGGAGCAGGCCCGTCAGCGCCGACTCGGTGGCCTCGCGGGCGGCGAGGGCGTCGGAGGGGCGGGAGACGAGGACTTCGCCGGGGTTCTCCGGGTTGGCGGTCGCGGCGAGGACGTTCCACACCGCCGTCACCCGGTCGTCGCGGGCCCGGACGTACACCGTGGAGGGGTGCCCGTCGAAGCCGAGATAGGTGCGGGCGGCGTCCCAGCCCACCAGGGCCGTGTTGTCGATCTCGGGCGCGAGCGGCACCGGTCGGAGCACGCCGACCAGTGAGAACCACCGGTCGCCCAGCCAGAGCCTGGTGCCCGGTTCATCGGCGTCGAGGCGGCGGGCCGCCTGCGCGCCCAGGACGACCGCCGGGTACTGCTCCGTCGCCGACTCCAGCCAGCGGCCGATCCGTACCTCCCCGCCGATCGCGGGCAGCAGCCGCGGCCCGGCGGCGGCCACCTCGACGCTGCTGGTCCGGCCGGTCGGGATGTGCTGGTTGCGGTAGACGGCGGCGCCCTCGACCGCGCCGATCGATGTGACCTGCTGGACCGGCCCGACGCGCCGGATCATCGGCACGGTCTCACGGGGCAGCTCGGCGCTCCCGCCGGAGGCGGCCTCGCCGGGGGCGACGCGCAGCATGTTCGTACCGAGGCCGTCGAGCAGCCGGTCGACCTCGGCGCGGCTGGAGCTGGAGATGCCGACGACGGCGATCATCGCGGCGACCCCGATGGCGATGCCCAGGGCGGACAGGAAGACCCGCAGCGGACGGGTCCGCAGCCCGGTGCCGCCGAGGCGCACCAGGTCGGCGGGGCCCAGCCGGGCCGGGCGCAGGGCCGGTGTGCGGTGTCGGCGGCTCATCGGGCCGCCCCCGTGTCCCCGACGGGCCGGACGTCCGGCCCGGGGCGGGCGCTGTCGGCGACGATCCGGCCGTCGCGGATCTCCACCCGGCGGTCGAACCCGGCCGCCATCTCCCGGTCGTGGGTGATGACGACGACCGTGGTCCCGGCGGTGTTCAGTTCGCGCAGCAGCGTGAGGACGGCGGTGCCGGAGGCCGAGTCCAGGTTGCCGGTGGGTTCGTCGGCGAGCAGCAGCGCCGGTTCCCCGATCACGGCGCGGGCGACGGCGGCCCGCTGCCGTTCGCCGCCGGAGAGCTGGTGCGGCAGATGGGCGGTCCGGTGGTCGAGACCCACGCGGGTGAGGGCCCGCGCCGCCCGGCGCCGCCGTTCCCGCAGGGGTACGCCCGCGTACAGCAGCCCGTCGGCGACGGTGTCCAGCACCGGGACCCCGACCGCGAGGTGGAACTGCTGGAAGACGAAGCCGATCCGCTGGGCGCGCAACGCGGAGACCTCCCGGTCGGAGAGCCGGTCGAGCCGGTGGCCGTCCACGGTGATCCGGCCCGTCGAGGGGCGGTCCAGGGTGCCCATGAGGTGGAGCATGGTGGACTTGCCGGAGCCCGACTGGCCGACGACGGCGACGAGTTCGCCGTAGTCGACGGTCAGATCGATCTCGCGGACGGCGGTGACCCGGCCGGGGTAGGTCTTCGAGACGCCCCGGAACTCGACCACGGGCCCTCGGTCCTCGTGCCGGGTGCGGCCCCGCCGTGCGCCGGGGGTCACCGGGGCTTCTGGGGTCCCTGGGGTCACCGGGGAATCCTCACCTTCGTGCCCTCGCGGATACCGTCCCCGCTGACCTCGACCTTGCCGTCCGCGAAGAGTCCGGTGGTCACGGGGGTGAAGCGGCTCCCGGCGCCGGAGGTTTCCGCGTCGGCCCGCTCCAGGCCGTGGCCGCCCTCCGCGAGCGCCACCAGGGCCGCCACGGGCACGGCCAGGACGTCCGCGCGCCGCTGGGAGGCATAGCGGACCGAGACGGGGCCGCTCTCCAGCCGTCCCAGGGAGTTCTGGTCGGCGAACGTGATGACGACGGCGACGGTGGCCTCGCCCGCGCCGCCCCCGTCCCCGCCGTCGCCGCCCGCGCGCTCGGGTGCTGTCGCGTCCCTGCCCACGCTGGCGACGGTGCCGGTGACCGCACGTCCGTCGGGGAGGTCGACGGTGACCCGGCCGCCGCGCCGGGCCCAGCCGAGCCGGTCCGCGCGCGCGTTGACGGTGACCATGCGGGAGGTGCTGGTGTAGCTGACCGGGTTGCCCGAGACCCGGTCGCCGACGCGCACGGCGGCGGAGGCGACACGGACCCCGCCGGGGCCGTAGACGACGTCGCCGATGCCGACCCGGCCGGTCCGGGGGAGGCCGAGGTCCCGCTGCCAGGCCCTGACGGCCCGCGCGGTCAGTTCGGTGAACGAGTCGTCCACGGTGAAGCCGGTGTAGCCGAGGGCGCTGAGGTTGGTCTCGAACTGCTTGACGTCGAGGCCGCGCAGGGGACGGGGGGCACGGGGGCTGGGGGCCGGTGCCGGGGTCGGGTTGCCGTCGGCCCGGCTGCCGCCCGCGGCCCGGCCGGTGTCGGTGCCGGTGCCGCCTGTGCCCTTGTCGTCGCCGGGGGCGGTCGTGTTCCCCCCGCTCCCGCTGCTTCCGGCCGTCCCGCCCGGGGCCGCCGGGGGCTCGTCCTCCGTGACCGTCCCCAGCTCCCGGTACATGGGGAGACTGCCGTACAGGAGCACCACCGGCCGGTCGTCGACGCGGAGCACCGCCTCCCCGCGTTCCACCCGTTTGTCTCCCTCGGGCAGCCAGGTCACCGTCCCCTCGGCCCTGATGGGGAACGGCACCTCGGGCCCGTACCCGAGCGCGCCCTCGATCTCCGTCTGGTCGACCAGCGTGGTCCTCGTGACCTCGACCGTCCGGCTGCTGCGGGCGGGTGTCCCGTCGCTCGTGCCGTCGTCGTCCCCGCCCAGGCCGAGGGCCGCGACCGCGCTGACCCCGGCGACGAGGGCGATGGCCAGACCGACCAGCACCGGGCCGCGGCCCCGCCGCCGGGGTGCCCGCCGCCCGCCGCCGTCGCCGCCGCTGTCCTGTCCGTCTGCGTCCACCGCGTCCGTCCCGGACGGCTCGTACGGCTCGTACGGCTCGTCGGGCGGCGGGTACGACGCGTCCACATCCTTCACGGCTGTCTCCGGTCCCGTTCCGTCGTCGTCAGCCCTGGGGCTGGACCGTGGCCTCGTCCGGGCTGCCGATGATCGACCCACAGGTGCGGATGGCCCGCTTGGCCTCCGGGGTGGTCGAGTCCCAGACGACATCCGCCGAGTACCCGTCCTCGTCGACGTCGGGGAAGTCGGCGGCGCCGTTCTCCTGCATACAGGTCGCGTACCGCGTGCGCTTGGCGATCTCGGCCTTCGACAGCTTGGGCTGCTGGGCCTTCTCGACGTCGACCGGCACCGGCGGGTTCAGATCGGCGCACTTCTCCAGGGCCCTGGTGTACTTCGGATCGCGTTTCAGGTCCGCGCCGTCGCTGATGGACGCGAGGTCCACCTGCCCCTTGGCGTCCGGGTCCGGCGCCTCGATCCCGTTCGTCCGCAGACACGTGACCCACCCGCGCTTCTTCTCGATGTACTGGTCGAGGGCGTTCCCCGGGTTCTTGGCCGGTCCGTCGCCGGACCCCTCCCCGGGCTTCGTCCGCTCGCCGGTCGCGATGTCGTCCTTGCTGTCGGAGCCGCCGTCGCCGCATGCCGTCGCCGTCGTCGACAGGACCACCGCCGCGGCCACTCCGACCAGCACACGGCCCCCGTACCACCGGCTCCCGTACCACCGACGCGCGTTCATCCCCAGGACTCCTCATGGGACTCGACCCCGCCCGGCGCGGTCGCTCCCGGGCTGGTGAGGACGGTAGGGCCGGGCCTTTGAAGAACCGATGAAGAAGCCGTCAAGAACCCTTCCGGGAGGCCCCGTTGCCGGTTGCTCCCCCGGGGTCCGCAGCACTCCCGGCGTCGGCGGTGCTCCCGGCGTCCACTGTGCCTCCCGCGTCCGCGGCGCTCCCGAGGGCCGCCGCGTCCCCGAGGTCGTACAGATGGGACAGCACGGTGTCGAGGGACAGCTCTTGGTCCTTGTCCCCCGACCAGCGCTCGTAGATGCGCCCTGTCGCCTCCGCCGCCTCCGGCGGCAGCCCCGCCGCCCGCAGGGTGTCGGCGATCTCGCCCATCTCCGGACCCCAGCGCCAGGCCCGCGCCGCGACACTCGGCAGATAGCCGGGGTCGGACAGGATCGCCGAGGTCGTCGTGTGCGCCTCTTCGAGGAGGAGACGGCCCACTCCGTGGTGGGCGGCGAGCGCGTGCGCCACCCCGGCGAGGGCGCGGGCCGACTTCTGATAGCCCGCGAAGGCCATCTTCAGGGCCGAGGCCGCGCCCAGCTCCTCACCGGCGGCGCGGACCACCACCCCCGTACCGGCGAAGAGCGCCCCCACCCGCGCCACCGGGGAGGTCGCGCCCGCGAGATAGAGCCGGGCCGAACGCCCGCCGGACGGGGGCGGGCCGATGATCGCGCCGTCCACCACCGCGCACCCGGGCAGCGAGCGTGCGATCCGCAGGGTCCGCTGCGGGCTGATCGCGTTGGCCTCCACATAGATCCCGGTCCAGCCGGCCGCCGCGACCTGGGCCGCGACCTCCTCCGCCGCGTGCGGGGGGCAGACGGAGAGAACGGTTCCGCCTTCCTCCAGCGCGCGGCCGAGGGAGTCGCACGCCACCAGACCGGCGCGTTCGGCCCGGTGCCTGCTCCGCGCGCTGCGCCCGGCCGACACCCACAGCACCCGGTGGCCCAGCGCCACGGCATGGCCCGCGAGCGGGGCGCCCATCGCTCCCGGGTGCAGCAGTATGACGCCCGTCACGCGGCGTCCCCCGGCGGCAGTTCGAGGACGAACCGCTCCTGGTGCGCCGCGAGCGCTTCCTGAAGGCCCACGGCCATCGGCGAACGGGCGCCCGGGTGTCCCGCGAGCCGGCGGGCGAACTGCGCCAGCCGCTTGCGTACGCTCTCCGTGCCCCGGCGTGAGTTGACCACCATCACATCGTGCACCTGCACCGCCGCGCCTTCCAGATCCCCCCGGCCCATCCGGGCCGTCGCCAGGTCCAGCCGGGCCAGGGACATCTCGCCCAGTCTGCGCTGTTCCGGCAGGGCCGACTCGAAGCCGCGCACCGCCTCGGCCGCCGCGGCCTCCGCGTCCGCGAGCTGCTGCCGCCCGCCGAGCCAGAGTTGGGCGCTGCTCCGGTAGAAGAGCTGTTTCTCCTGCGGGAAGTCCATCATCCCGCCCGGGAGTTCATCACCGGTACGGGCCCGATCCCGCAGCAGATCGGCCTCCTTCAGCGCCGTCATCACCTCGCTGCTCTGCCGGAGCTGTCCGTGCGCCCGGGCCTTGATGGCGGCGAGCCGGACGGCCGCGGTGCCCTGTTCGGGGCGGAAGTGCCCGCCCGCGTCGGCGAGCCGGACGGCGTCCTGGGGGCGGCCGTCCCAGTACGCGATCAGCGCCTGGAGCCCCCGTACCCAGGCGCGCAGCCCGTTGTGGCCCGCCGCCTGGCCGCAGAGGAACGCCGTGCGCGCCTGGGTGTCGGCGGCCTCGTACCGGCCGAGGTCGAAGCTGGCGTTCGCGAGCACCCCGCACAGGATTCCGGCGGCGAGATAGAGATCCACGGTGTGGTGGGGCGGCTGGCGGCCCTCGATCAGCTCGAACGCGCGGTTGCGCAACCTGCGGACCTCGGTGAACAGCGGGCCCACCGGGCGGTGCGGATAGGTGAGCACCATCCGGCGGATGTCCGCCTCCAGTTGCTCCAGCGTGGCCGGGCCGACATTGCTGCCGTCCACCCGGACCGCGAAGTCGGCCGACTCGTTGGCCGCCGCCATCACGACGTCCTCGCCGGACTCGTCGCCGTCGCGGTCGACGACCGCGGCGACATGGCTGCAGCCGTGGGCGAAGTCCCCGGTGTGCCGACGTTCGGACAGCGCCGTGCCACCGGACGGCGGGGGGACGAACAGCCGCTCCACGCCAACGGGGCGGAAGAGGTGCGCGAGGATGCGCCGGGCCTCCTTCCTCGGCTGCCCCTTGATCTCCCCCCGGGCCCAGCGGATGAACTGCCGCCTCTCGATCGTCGCCGTGGCCAGGTTCTGCGGTCCCTCCAGCGCCGCCAGCTCCCGGGCGGCCTCCTGGTAGCGGCGGAGGAACACATCCGGGTCCCGCCAGCCGCGCTGGGTGATCAACTGTTGGAACAGAGTCGAGCTGGAAAGCTCCATCGCTAGCCCCTTGGCCCTTTCGGTCCGCCGATTGCGTGGGGTCACGCTAGACATCAACTCGCCCTGGGAAACGCTGTATCCACTCGTGTCACCTGTCCGGCGACGACACGACACAGAGCTGACGCAAGACGGCGCGACACGTCGCTTTCAGGACACTCGCCAGGACCACAGGGGCGGGGGCACGCTGCTTCCCCGGTACCGCCGTACCGGGGAAGGCGGATCGTTCATGCCCATGGGCCGGTGCCATGTGTCCGGCCGGAAGGAGGCCGCTGTGAGCCGCGCTCGGCCCGCTGTGAGCCGCTCGGCACCCGGGCAGCGCGGGACCTGGCCGGATTCCCTCGACCCGCGCACGACCGAATGAGGAGTCATGAGTTCGTCGACCCTTCCGACGCGTCCGACCTGTCGGACCCTGCTGAACCCCCTCCCCCCGCCGGGCCGTCCCGGGGCCGCCCCCGCCCCCGGGGCGGCCCTCCCCGTGCCGCGCATAGAGCCGGACTCCGGCCCGCGGCGGCTGCCCCGGCCCGCGGCCGGGGACGGAGCGGTGTGGTGACCCCCGAGGTGGGGCAGGTGGTCCGGGACGCGGCGACGTCGGCGGTCGGCCGGGTGATGGGCCATGTCGGCGGGCGGGTCCAGCTCCGTCCGCTGCGGGGCGGGCGCGAGTGGGACGCGCTGCCGGAGGACCTGACGCCGGTGCTGCCCGCGCCGCCCGTACCGCCGGAGTGGTCCGCGCCCGTACTGCCGGAACGGTCCACTCCCGTACCGTCGGAACGGTCCGCGCCCGTACCGTCGGAACGGTCCGCTCCGGCGCGGGAGACCGGCGACGACGCTCACGGGGAGCCGCGCCGGGACGCGCCCGACGAGCCGTTCGGGGAGCCGAGCGGGCACCCGGACACGGCGGAGCGGAACACCGGGCCGGACCCAGGGCCGACGGGCCCGGCGAGCCGGGCGGAACGGGACAGCGACCCGGCCGGCCCGGCGGCGGGCGGGAGGCCGGGCGGAGGACTCGGCGAGCTGCTGCGCGCGGCACCCGTACCGTCCGGCGCGCTGCCGCCCGAGCCCCTGCCCTCCGGTCTGCTGCCCTCCGGCCTGCTGAACGGGCTGCTGCCCGGCCGCGCGGACACCGGCCCCCTGACCTCCGTCCTCGCCGCCGTCCGCGCGGGCCGTGCCGCCGCCGGTGCCGACGACACCGCCGACGGCGCGCTGTGCCCCCGCCGGATGTGGTCCCGGGAACGGGCCGACCGGCTGCGGCGCGACATCCTGAGCGCGGCTCTCGCGCGGGCCGGGGCCACGGCCCGCGCGAGAGCCGACACGGCGGGCGAGGTCCCCGCCGAGGCCCGGATTCCGGCGACGGGGAGCGGGTGAGCCATGCCGTTCCCCACGCCCCCGGGGCCCGGCGGCGGGTCCGCGCCCGCCGCGCGGTACGTGTGCGGGGCCCCCGTCACCCTCCCGCTCCAGCTCATCACCCTGGCCCTGGAGATCACCCCCCGGCTCCCGGGGCACCCCCTGGAGGTGGCGACCGATCTGCGCTGCGCGCTGGAACGGCACACCGGGGGACCCCACTTCGACCTCGTACGGGAACCGGGCCGCCCCGACAGCGGCGCCGTCTGGACCCTGTGGGAGGAGGGCAGCCGTCCGGAGTGCGTCTGTCTGCTGCCGGACTGCCCCGTCGACAACGGTGAGCCCGGCGGCGCCAACGAGGCGTGCGCCCTGTACGAGGGGCATCCCGGCGTGCACAGCTACCACTGCGCCGACCCCGAGACCGGCGGTTGCCACCCCTATGTGTACGCATATGAATCCGGCCACGCCCCGATGTGACCGTGACCGTCGCCGTGACCGTCGTTCGATGGAAACGGGCTCTTCGATGCAACGGGAACGGGCTCACCCGGCGCCGGCGGTGACCTCCCGGGCGATCTCCAGCAGCCTGGGGAGCGCGGGATGGGCGGCGGCGGCCCGGTACGCCAGCAGGACCGGCACCCGGGGGACGTCCGGCAGCGGCCGGTAGGCGACCCCCGGGTGCGGATGGGTCTCGGCCGTGGAGACGACCGAGACGCCCGCCCCCCGGCCCGCCGCGATCGCAGTCAGCCAATCGTCGGTGGTGGTGACTGCGACCGTGGCCGGGGGGCGGGCCCCCGGCGGCCACAGATCGAGGGCCGTCACCCCGGAGACCTCGTTGATGACGACCGGGACCCCCGCCAGATCCGCGAGGGTGAGCCGGTCGCGCGCCGCCAGCGGCCCGTCCGCCGTCACCGCCGCCACCCGCTCCTCCAGGTACAGCGTCTCGGCCACCAGCCCCGGCGCCTCGATCCGCCCGCGCAGCACCGCCGCGTCCACCTCGCCGCGCGCCAGGCCCGCCGTGCGGTCGTCGATGCGCAGCAGCTCCAGCGGGGTGTCCGGCAGCTCCCGCTCCCAGCGGCGCAGCAACGGGGTGGTGTACGCGCCCAGCGCCGACCAGGCGTGCCCGAGGCGCAGCGGACGGGGCCGCCCGGGGCGTCCCGGGGTCAGCGCCTCGTCGAACGCGGCGACGGCGGCTGTCGCCTTCTCCCGGAAGATCCGACCCTGGGGGGTGAGCGAGACATGGTGGGTGGAACGGTCCACCAGCCGGGCGCCGACGTCCCGCTCCAGCGCGGCCAGGGTGCGGGAGACGGTCGGCTGGCTCAGGCGCAGCCGCTGCGCCGCCCTGGTGATGCTCGACTCCTCGGCGACGGCGAGGAAGCAGCGGAGGTGGCGCAGTTCGATGCCCATGGCGCCGGAGCATAGCCGGGGTGGGCGCATGGTTATACCTCATCGGCATAACCGCAGGCGCGATCGGCATTTCCCTGCTCGAACAGACGCCCGTAGCGTGGGTGGGAGTGCCCGTCGTCGCGAGATCAGGAGCAGGGTGTGGACGAGGCCCGCAGCGCGGTCGTCAAAACCGCCGGAGCCGGGGCCGCCGTGTCCCCGGGCGCCGTGTCCCCGGGTGGCGCGGCTCCGGCCGCTCCGGCCGCAGGAGGGCTCGGGGGGCGGCTCGGCCCGGTCGGCCTGGTGTTCGCGGGGGCGCTCTCCGTGCAGTTCGGCGCGGCCGTCGCGGTGCTGCTGATGCCCCGTGCCGGGGCGTTCGGGGTGGTGACCCTGCGGCTCGTGCTCGCGGCGGTGGTCCTGCTCGCGGTCTGCCGTCCGAAGCTGCGCGGGTACGCGCGGGCCGACTGGGTCACGGTGGTCGCGTTCGGCCTCTCCATGGCCACGATGAACATCCTCTTCTACCAGGCCGCCGACCGGATTCCGCTGGGCGCGGCGGTCACCCTGGAGGTGCTGGGGCCGCTCGCCCTCTCGGTGTTCGTGTCCCGGCGGCTGATCAACCTGGTCTGGGCGGGTCTTGCGCTCGCCGGGGTGGTGCTGCTCAGCGGGGGCGGATTCGACCGGCTCGACCCGGTCGGCGCGGGGTGCGCGCTGGGCGCGGGGGCGATGTGGGCGGCGTACATCGTCTTCAGCGCCCGCACCGGCCGGCGCTTTCCGCAGGCCGACGGTCTGGCCCTGGCGATGGCGGTCGGCGCGGTGCTGAGCCTCCCGCTGGGCCTCACCGAGTCCGGCACGACCCTCCTCGACCCCGAACTCCTCCTCCTCGGCCTCGGCGTCGCCCTCCTGTCCTCCGTCCTCCCCTACACCCTCGAACTCCTCGCCCTCCGCCGCCTCCCCGCGTCAACCTTCGCCATCCTGATGAGCCTCGAACCCGCGGTCGCCGCCGCCGCCGGTTTCCTCGTCCTGAGCCAGGCCCTCTCCGCCACCGACGCGCTCGCGATCGTCCTCGTCATCGCCGCCAGCCTGGGGGCGGTTCGCACCCGGGCGCCGGGTGCGGACGCGACGTAGGGCTCCCTCTGGGAGAGCTTGGGGCGCGGGGGCTCGGGGGCCGGCCGCCGGCGACGGGGCCGTCCATACCCAAGCCCCTCCGGCGTTTGAGGAGCGGGGGTTCGGGGGCTGGCCCCCGACGATGGGGCCGCGCGGGGGTTCGTCGGCTTGCGCGTGAGGCTTTCCGCTGGTGCGGGGTCCGTCCTCAAGCGCCGGACGGGCTGGTTTTTGTGCGGGTCCGTCTGTGCCCGGGGGTTCGGGGTGCGGGCGGCTCGTCAGGTGCGGGATGTGGGGGCCTCCGGGCTCGACTCCTCAGGGCCGGCAGACCGGGCGTCCGATGTCCAGAGGCGGGTCAGCGTCCGCCGGTCCCTTCCGGGGACGACCCTGCACCCCCCACCAGCAGGGACCAGCCCACCCGGTGCGGGAAGTGGGCACACCCCCGCCCGGTGGGAGACAAAGAACCCCGCGGCGTAGAGCTGACCGTGGCTCGACTCACGCCTTCAGCTCGGCCACCAGCCGCACCTTCTCGTCCATTCCTCTGACGGCCCGAACCCTTCTGTGCAGAGCCAGACTCTTCCGCATCTTCTCGAAGTGCTCGTCCCCCCGAGCGGTGGAAAGGACCATGTAGTCGTCCAGGAACACTTCCCACGAAGCACACGCTTCCTCGATGTGCCCCAGCTCGAACTGCCTCTGCGCCAGCACCGCGTTGGCATGCAGTTGGCCCTGACGTTCCTGAGGCGGCATGGCTTTGATCGACTGCTTCAACACCTTGATCGATGAGGGGAGGTCCCGCCCCTCATAGTGGACATGAGAGACATGGAAGAGATACGCCGCCCGGTCGTATCCTCCGATCGACTCGCGACGGGAATCCGCCCGCGAAAGCGCGGATTCCGCCTCCCGGAGCCGGATGGACGCACCTCTGTGGTCGCCCACCATGGCCGCTGCGTGCGCTTGCTGCCCACGGAGGAAAGCGACAAGTCGAGGACCGGCCTTGGGCGCCGCCTCAGCCGCGGAATCGGCAAGTTCCAGGGCTTTGCGCCCATGGCGCAGGCTGGACGCCTGCAAGCTCATACCCCGGAGTGTCCGGCAGTACGTGAGCTGGTCCTGGGACTCCCCGGCCAGTTTGAGTGCCGCAAGGTAGTACTTCTGACCCAGCCCATGAGCCCGCTCGTACATGGCCATCCAGCCGGTGAGATAGGTGAGATCCGAGGCCGCCGACAACACGTCGCGGTGGACTTCCTCGGTC
Source organism: Streptomyces clavuligerus (assembly GCF_005519465.1). Classification (NCBI taxonomy): domain Bacteria; kingdom Bacillati; phylum Actinomycetota; class Actinomycetes; order Kitasatosporales; family Streptomycetaceae; genus Streptomyces; species Streptomyces clavuligerus. Next base: position 2,827,972 of record NZ_CP027858.1, read on the forward strand.
GCTCGGGCTCTGAGATACGGAGCAACGGTGTTCACCAGAAAGGCAGCCGCCATCGGGCGGGCATGCCCTCCGCCCAACTCGTCGAGAATATCTGCGATCTTCTCGGTCATCCTGCGGACGACATCGACCTCACCCCGTCCGATGCGCCCGGCGGGCCCGGCGATGTGCGCTCGGTCATCCGCGCTCATCACCTCGGTGAAGAGCGGAACGGGGAGCGCGACCGAGTAGAGACTCGTAGCGAGAACACTGCGCCGGGAGGGGTTCACATCGTCCTTTCCGAGCTGAAGCAGCGATTCGACAATGTCACGCGGTTCGTCGCCCTCCTTTGAATTCGGCGGCGTGAATCCGATTTCCGCGTAGGTGACCGGACGGCCGAGCCGACGTTCGAACGCCGTAACGATCAGCGGTCTGGCCCGCTTGTTCGGTTGTGACCCCCTGATCCACGCGGCAACCGACGGCTGGCTGTAGGTCAGGTTCATGCCTGCCTCTGTGCCCAGCCGATTGACGGATCGCGCGAGCTTTGCCTCTGACCAGTCTGCCTGGTCGAGCAAGACGCGGAGCGCTTCGTTCCGCTGCCTGCCGGACGTTTCAGCCACGTCATCTCCCCACACATTTATGGGTTTTATGCTGCGCCGCCTTCTCTACGGTACCCGCACCGGGACCCTGAGCGGTTAGCTCTACGAACGCCGCCGCGCGACGCAAGCCTGCACCACCCCGACTGGAGATTGACAGTGAGTCAGCCCTACCGCATGGAGCTGGAGTTCAACCCGTTCGACTTCGGCCCCTGCGACTGCCCCAAGATCGATTGCCCGCTCAAGCCGAGCCCTCCCCCTCAGGCCGAGCCGCCACCGGATTCGAAAGGGTTTCCGTGCGATTCCGAAAGTCCAAGCACTCCATAGCAAGCGCCCTGGTGATCTTTTCCCTATGGGTCATCGCCGTGGGAATCATCGCCTCCGGGATCGCGCGAGAGCGGCTCTACGCTGGGGCCTGATTCACCCTCCCGCACCCGGGTGGGCTGTCTGCCCGTGGTGGGGGGTGCAGGGTCGTCCCCGGAAGGGACCGGCGGAGAACCGCCCGCCTCTGGACATCGGACGCTCGGTCTGCCGGCCCTGAGGAGTCGAGCCCGGAGGCCCCCACATCCCGCACCCGACGACCGACCCGAGCAAAACAAGCCCGTTGGGGGTGCCCCCTCTGGGGGAGTTTGAGGACGGACCCCGCGTCCAACGCAAAGCCTTATACGTAAGCCGACCGCCCCCGCGCGGCCCCGTTGTCGGGGGCCAGCCCCCGAACCCCCGCGCCTCAAGCTCCCACAGAAGGCGCACCCCCCGCCCACCCCAAGGCCAAGGTCACCGTAAACGTCGTCCCCACCCCCACCGTGCTCTCCACCCCCACCGTCCCCCCGTGGTCCCGCACGATCTGCCGCACGATGGCCAGCCCCAACCCACTCCCCCCGGTCTGCCGCCCCCGTGCGGCATCCGCGCGCCAGAAGCGGTCGAAGAGGTGCGGAAGCGCGTCCTCGGAGATACCGGTGCCGGTGTCGTGGACGTGGATGATCGCGAGTTCGCCATGCGGGACGAGGGCGAGCGTGACGGTGCCGCCGGGAGGGGTGGCGCGGATCGCGTTGGTGAGGAGGTTGCCCACGACCTGGCGGAGGCGGTCCGGGTCGGCGTGGACGAGGACGGGGGTGGCCGGGGGCGCGGTCGTCAGGGTGACGGTGGCGGCCTCGGCGCGGGCGTGGTGGGCGGTGCGGCAGGTCTCCAGGAGTTCGCGGAGGTCGACGTCGACGCGGTGGTAGGTGAGCGCCCCGGCCTCGGCGAGGGCCAGGTCCTGGAGGTCGTCGACGATCCGCTGCTGGAGCATGACCTCCTCGTGGAGGGAGTCCAGCAGTTCGGGCGTGGGCTCCACATAGCCGTCCTGGAGCGCTTCCACATAGCCCCGCAGATTCGCCAGCGGAGTCCGCAGTTCATGGGCGATGTCCCCGGTGAGCCGCCGCTGCCGCTCCTCGGCCCCCTGGATGGAACCGGCCATCCGGTTGAACGCGCGGCCGAGTTCCGCGATCTCGTCCCGCCCGGTGACGGGCACCCGTCGCGCGAGGTCGCCCTCGCCGAGTGAGCGGGTGGCGACGGTCAGCGCGCGGACGGGCCGCAGCACGGCCCGGCTCAGCAGCAGCGCGGCGAGGGCGACCGCGAGGGCGACACCCGCCGCGACACCGACGGTGGGTGCGGCGGCGAGGGCGGGCGGGGACTCGTCCCGTACCCCGAGGTGGACTTCGAGCCGGGGCGGGGTGACGCCCCGGGTCCGTTCGCGGAACGCCCGCTGGAGGCAGGCCGGGGCCCGCTCCCGGCTCTCGTCCTCGCAGCGCCGCACGGCCAGCAGGTCGGCCTGCGGCGGCCGTCCCTTCGGCACGTCCCGCCGGCAGTCGGCGGGCCGGAGATCCGTGCTGACCAGGGGGATACCGGAGCCGTCGGGGCGGGCGGTGACCACGGCGCCCGCCCGGGTGAGGCACGCCGCGTACACCGCGGTGGCCCGGTAGTCGCGGATCGCGACCACGGTGGGTTTCAGCCAGCCCGCCGGGGCCCCCTCGGCGGGCATCCGCAGCCGGGGCAGCGGGTCCACGAGGACGGGCGGCTGACCGCTCCCGGGGCGCGGGGCCCGTCCGGCGAGGACGTCCGAGTCGGCGACGAGGTCATCACCCGCGGCGATGACCCGGATGCGCTGGCCCGTCTCCCGGGACAGCTCGTCCACCACCGCGGGGACCCGTTCCCAGGTGCCGTGGGCGTAGCCGTACTCCCGGAGCCGGTCGGTGATCCGGGCGGTCTCCTCCCGCCCGGCGGTGACGGTCCGCTCGACCGCGCCGGTGGCCTGCCGCCAGGTCAGCCACGCGGTGGCGGCGGTCGCGGCGACGGCCACGAACACCAGCACTCCGATGACCCGGAGCCGGAAGGTCACCGGACCCCGGCCCCGCCGCCGGGGGCCCGGTCGCCGGAGAGCCGGTAGCCCCGGCCGTAGACGGTCTCGACCACCCGCGGCCGTCGGCCGTCGGCCTCCAGTTTCCGCCGCAGATTCATGACATGCGCGTCCACGGTCCGTTCCAGGACGTTCTGGTCGAACCCGAAGACGCGGTCGATGATCTGCCCCCGGGTGAACACCCGCCCGGGTTCCTCGGCGAGGAGCTGAAGGATGGCGAACTCCTTGCCGGTGAGCACCACGGGCTCCCCGCCCGCGCGCACCTCGTACCTGGCCGGGTCGATCTCCAGCTCCCCGACCGCGAGGACCCCGGCCCCGGCGCTCACGGCCGCCGCCCGCGCCCGGCGCAGCAGCGCCCGTACCCGCGCGGCCAGCTCCCGGGGGCTGTACGGCTTGGTCATGTAGTCGTCGGCGCCGAGGTCGAGCCCGAGGAGCATGTCCTCCTCGGTGGTGCGGGCGGTGAGCAGCAGAATCGGTATCTGGGACTCCGTCCGCAGCACTCGGCACACGTCCAAGCCGTCCACGTGGGGCATCATCACGTCCAGCACGATGAGATCGGGCCGGGTGGCCCGGGCCCGGTCGATGGCGGAGCGCCCGTCGGAGACGATCTGGACCTCGTTGCCCTCGCGTTCGAGATAGATCCGGATCAGCCGCGCCTGTTTGACGTCGTCCTCGGCGACCAGGATGCGCGGACTCAACGGGACCCCCTCGGCAGCGGACGACGGCGAACGGCCGTGAACGGCGGTGAACGGCGGTGAATCGCCGGGCTGTTGCCGGTGACTCTACGACCCGTGCCGACCCGTGGGCGGTGTTATCGCGTGGAGAAGTCCGGGGTGCCGAGGGCTGTTCGCGGGGTCAGCAGGGCCAGAGGGCGCCGCCGTCGGGCAGCAGATGGTCGGGTACCCAGCCCGCCCGCGGTGGTGCGAGAACACGCAGGAACGTCCAGCTCACGCCGGATCGGTCCCTGGTGTAGCAGTGGTGGTTCACCTGGTACCGGGACGGCAGCGGAATCCCGTAGATGACGCAGTCCGTGCTGGTCCCGCCGTAGAGCCGGAGCGGGCCGGACCTCTCCGTCCAGCGCGCACCGTCCCGGTCCGGCGGCGCCGGAGCCCCGCACGGCACGTCCGCCACGGGGGCCGGGCCCACCGCGGCGGGCCTTTCCGCCGCCGATGCCGTGGCGGAGAGGCCCAGCGAAGCGGCCAGGGCGAGCGCCGCCGCCACCGGCGCTGTCCGTCGTTGTCTCATGTCGCCTCCTGCGGATGCCGAGGGGGGCGCCGAACGGGGATTTCCGGCGCCCCCGGTGATCAGGTTTCACTCAGCCGACGTACACGGGAGCACGGAGCTCCCGGGCTCAGAGATTGCAGGGCTCGAAGCTCCCGCCGTCGCTCAGCAGATCGTCGCGAATCCAGCCCTGGACACCCGTGGTGTCGTTGCGGACGAAGGTCCAGGAGTGGGTCGATCCGCCGGTGAAGCAGTGGTAGTCGAGGACGTGGCCGCTGTAGGCGATGCCCTTGCTGGCACAGCTCGTGCTGGAGCCGCTGCGCATATGGGCCCCGTCAGCGGTGCGCCCCCAGGAGCTGCCGTCGCGGTCGGCGACATTGGTGCCGCACGGCGCGGCGGCGATCCCCGTGGTGGAGGCCGCCGGGGCGGCGGTGGCCGGGGCGGCGAGTCCGACCGGGGCGATCAGGGCGACGGCCGCGACGGCGGGCAGGAGAGTTGCGTAACGACGCTTCATCGTTTCTTTCCCCCATGGTGATGATGGATGGGCACCGATTCCGCGCAGGGCTATTCCGCCCGGAGCCACGGAACGAGTGGTGTCACCGCTTCCCGAAGTGGCGCGGCGACAAGGAATACGGTGCCTGCCGACCGACCCGAAGAAAAGGACTTTTGTTCGACTCCGGCGCGCCACCGACTTCACGGGTTCTTCATCACCCGGCAGGGAATATTGCGTTCCATCCCCCTGCCGCCCTCTGGGGAACCCACGCTGACCTGCGCTATCGCGGAGTGATACGCCAACGGAACACGCGTCGCTGCCGCCTTGTGCGCACCCGTCGCCATCACGCCGTCCATCACCCGACAAGAATTGATCATTTCACTGCTCCGGCGCCGGGATTACTCCAGGGCGTCCGCGATGATCTCTGCCAGATGCCGGGCCCTGACCCCGGCCAGGTGCGCGAGCTGAGTACGGCAGGAGTACCCGTCGGCGAGGAATTCCGTGCCCGGCTCGGCCGAGCGGACCGAGGGAAGGAGTTGTTCCTCCGCGCAGGCCGCCGAGATCCCGAAATGACCTTTCTCAAAACCGAAGTTGCCCGCGAGACCGCAGCAGCCGCCGCTGAGTCCGCCTTGCAGACCGGCCCGTTCACGCAGTCGGCGTTCGGCGGCGTCACCGAGGACGGCGTGCTGATGGCAGTGGGTCTGACCGGCGATCACGCGGTCCAGCCGGGGCGGGGTCCAGTCCGGTGCCGACTCCTCCAGGGTCGCGGCGAAGGTCCGCACCGCGCCCGCGAGCCGGGCCGCGCGCGGGTCGTCGCCCAGCAGCTCGGGCAGATCCGAGCGGAGCGCCGCCGCGCAGCTCGGCTCCAGCACGGTCACGGTGAGTCCGTCGTGGGCGAGCCAGGGCTCCATGGTGTCCAGGGTCCGGCGCAGCACCCGGCGGGCCCGGTCGAGCTGCCCGGTCGAGAGGTACGTCAGCCCGCAGCAGACCCGGCCCCGGGGCAGCACGGGCCGCAGTCCGGCCGTCCGCAGCACCCGCAGGGCCGCGTGGCCCGCCTCCGGGGCCAGGTACTCGGTGAAGGTGTCCGGCCACAGCACCACCGGAGCGCCCCCGCCCGGCGGCGGAGCACCCTGTTCCGGAAGCGGCAGGACCTCACCGGGAAGGCCCTCACCAGGGAGCCCCCCGCCCGGAAGACTCCCGTCCGGAACGCCCCCGCCCAGGCGCTCCGCGTCCGCCACCCCGTCATCGGCTTCCGCGCCCCGCCGGAACGTGACCCGCGCCAGCGGCGGAAGCGGACGCTCCGGAGTGAGTCCGGCCGCCCGCAGCACCAGCGAGGCGGGCCGCCGGGCCCGCCCCAGCGCGTTCAGCGCCCCCGCGAACGGCGAGGCGAGCCGCAGCCACTGCGGCAGCCGCCCCAGCGCGTAGTGGGCCCGGGGCCGCAGCCGCCCCGCGTAGTGGTGGTGCAGGAACTCCGCCTTGTACGTGGCCATGTCGACGCCGACGGGGCAGTCGCTGCGGCACCCCTTGCAGGCCAGACAGAGATCGAGCGCGTCCCGTACCTCCCGCGAGCGCCAGCCGTCCCGCACCAGCTCCCCCGCCAGCATCTCGTGCAACAGCCGTGCCCGGCCCCGGGTGGAGTGGGCCTCCTCCCCCGTGACCCGGTACGAGGGGCACATCACCGAGGACGGACCGGGCTCCTCCGTACGGCACTTGGCGACGCCGACACAGCGCCGCACCGCGCCCGCGAAGTCGCCGCCGTCCTCGGGATAGCCGAAGACGACGTCGACGGGTTCGCGCGGCAGCACGGCGAAGCGCAGATTCTCGTCGAGCCGGTGCGGACGGACCAGTATCCCCGGGTTGAGTCCGCCGTCCGGGTCCCACAGATCCTTGAACCGGCCGAAGAGTCCGACCAGTTCGTCCCCGTACATCCTCGGCAGCAGCTCGGCGCGGGCCTGTCCGTCGCCGTGCTCGCCGGAGAGGGAGCCGCCGTGGGCGACGACGAGCGCCGCGACCTCCTCCGAGAAGGCCCGGAAGCGGCGCACCCCGGCCTCGCTGACGAGGTCGAAGTCGATCCGGACATGGACACAGCCGTCCCCGAAGTGCCCGAACGGCGTCCCCCGCAGCCCGTGCGCGGTCAGCAGTCCCCGGAAGTCCCGCAGATAGGCGCCGAGCCGGGCGGGCGGCACCGCGCAGTCCTCCCAGCCGGGCCACGCCTCGGCCCCGTCCCGGGTGCGGGTGGCGGTCCCCGCCGCGTCCTCACGGACGCGCCACAGGGCCCGGGTCCCGGCCGGGTCGTCCACGACGGTGCCGTCCAGTGCCCCGCCCGCACGCACGACCGCACGGGCCCGGGAGCGGGCCTCGGCGGGCGTGGCGCCGCCGGTCTCGACGAAGAGCCAGGCCCGGCCGCGCGGCAGCCCCCCGTGCCCGCCGGGGACGAGGTCGTCGGCCATGCCCTCGACGGTGAGCGGGCCCAGCGGCAGCAGCCCGGCCGCGGCGTCGGCGGCGTCGGACTCGTCCGCGTATCCGAGGACGGCGAGCGCCCGCGCGGCGGGGGCCTCCACCAGCGAGACGGTGGCCTCGGTGAGGACGGCGAGGGTGCCCTCGCTGCCGCAGTAGGCGCGGGCCGGGTCGGGCCCGTTCTCGGGGAGCAGCGCGTCCAGGGCGTAGCCGGAGATGCGGCGGGGCAGCCCTGGCGGGTAGCCGGTGCGCAGGGCGGCGAGGTGTCCTTCGACCAGCTCCCGCACGCCGGGCGGACCGCCCCCGGTGTCCCGTTCCCGGCCCTGGCCGGAAGCGCCCCGGGCGGGGGTGCCCCGGCCGGAGGCGTCCCGGGCCGGGGCCCGTTCCAGCCGGTGGACGGCGCCCCGGTAGGTGACCACGGAGAGCGAGCGGACGTTGTCGGCGGTGGTTCCCCAGGCCACGGAGTGCGCGCCGCAGGCGTTGTTGCCGATCATGCCGCCGAGGGTGCAGCGGGAGTGGGTGGAAGGATCGGGTCCGAAGACGAGTCCATGGGGGCGAGCGGCCCGCTGGAGGGTGTCCAGGACGGCCCCGGGCTGGACCACGGCGGTCCGGGTTTCGGGGTCCACGTCAACCACGGCGTTCATATGGCGGGTGAAGTCGAGCACGACACCCGTACCAGTGGCCTGGCCCGCGATGGACGTACCCCCGCCGCGCGGCACGACGGGCACACCGTACCGACGGCAGACCTCCAGGGCCGCCGCCACGTCCTCCGCGTCGCGCGGGGCGACCACCCCGACCGGCACCCGCCGGTAGTTGGACGCGTCCATCGTGGTCAGGGCTCGGGCGGTGACGGAGAAGTCGGCGTCGCCCCGGATCGCGCGCGCGAACGCGGCCGGGAGCCCCGCCGTTCCGGCCCGCTGAGGATGATCGGACATGGGTGTCAGCATGCCCCGCACCGGGTCCCTTACGTCGGGTCAACACGGCCGCCGTGATCCTGGTTCCCGTACGACCCTTGGCAAAGCGCGGGTGCGGCGCCCAAAGTGATCGCCAACTCTCCTATAGTGACGAACACTTGATCAGGAACATGCGGCTCCAGTTATGCCCCCGCCACCCCTGGAAGGCAACACTCGATGACCGGCACCGCCCACCAGCGATGACCCGCGACACGCGAGCGGCCCCCGCGGCCGAGCACTGCCCGGTACCTCCCGGGCTGACGGACAGCGCCCTGAAGATCGCCGTCGTGGGCGGCTTCGGGGTCGGCAAGACGACGATGGTGCGCTCCGTCAGTGAGATACGGCCTCTGCACACCGAGGAGGTCATGAGCCGCGCGGGTCGCCGGGTGGACGACATCAGCAGGGTCTCCACCAAGAACGCCACCACGGTCGCCTTCGACTTCGGCCGGATCACGATCGACGACCGGAACATCCTGTATCTCTTCGGCGCGCCGGGGCAGGAGCGGTTCTGGTTCCTGTGGGAGCGGCTGCTGTCGGGGACGCTCGGCGCGGTGGTCCTCGTGGACACCCGGCGGCTGACGGACGCCTGGTACGCGCTGGACCGGCTGGAGCAGCAGGGGATGCCGTTCATCGTCGCCGTGAACGACTTCGGCGGACCGCTCCACAGCGACGAGCACATCCGGCAGGCGCTGGCACTGGGGCCGGAGGTGCCGCTGGTGGAATTCGACGCGCGGGACCACTCGTCCAGCAAGTTCGTGCTGATCGCGCTGGTGGAGCATCTGCACACGCTGGCGCTGCACCAGAAGGGCTGAGCGGGGCGCCGGGGCCGGTCCACGGAGCGTGCCTCCGTAGACCGGCCTCCGCCCACGCGTCATCCGTGCACGCGTCATCCGCCGACGCGTCATCCGTGGACCCGGCCTCCGCCGACGCGTCATCCGTGGACCGGGCGTCTCAGCCGACGGACCGCGTGACCGCGTTCCCCGGGCACCGGATACGCTCCCGTTCGTGGCTGATATCCAGATTCCCGCTGACATCAAGCCCGCCGACGGCCGTTTCGGCGCGGGCCCCTCCAAGGTGCGGACGGAGGCGCTGGACGCCCTCGCCGCCACCGGCTCATCCCTCCTGGGCACCTCCCACCGCCAGGCCCCGGTCAAGAACCTGGTCGGAGAGGTCCGTACCGGTGTACGGGAGCTGTTCTCGCTCCCCGAGGGGTACGAGGTGATCCTCGGCAACGGCGGCTCCACGGCCTTCTGGGACATCGCGACCCACGGCCTGATCGAGAACAAGTCCCAGCATCTGTCGTTCGGCGAGTTCTCCTCCAAGTTCGCGAAGGCCGCGAAGCTGGCCCCGTGGCTGGCCGACCCCACCGTCGTCGCCTCCGACCCGGGCACCCACCCGGAGCCGGTCGCCGAGGCGGGCGTCGATGTCTACGCGCTGACCCACAACGAGACCTCGACCGGTGTCGCCGCCCCGATCCGCCGGGTCGCGGGCGCCGACGAGGGCGCGCTGGTGCTGGTGGACGCGACCTCCGGCGCGGGCGGGCTGCCCGTGGACATCACCGAGAGCGATGTCTACTACTTCGCCCCGCAGAAGTCCTTCGCGGCGGACGGCGGCCTCTGGATCGGCGTCTTCTCCCCGGCGGCGCTGGAGCGGGCGGCCCGGATCCACGCCTCGGGCCGGCACATCCCCGAGTTCTTCAGCCTGCCGACCGCGATCGACAACTCCCTGAAGAACCAGACCTACAACACCCCCGCGCTCGCGACCCTCTTCCTCCTCAACGAGCAGCTGAAGTGGATCAACGGCCAGGGCGGTCTGGACTGGGCCGTCGAGCGCACCGCCGCCTCGGCGCGCGCGCTGTACGGCTGGGCCGAGGAGTCCAAGTACGCGACCCCGTTCGTCACCGACCCGGCGAAGCGCTCCCAGGTCATCGGCACGATCGACTTCGAGAGCGACATCGACGCCGCCGCGATCGCCAAGACCCTCCGCGCCAACGGCATCGTCGACACCGACCCCTACCGCAAGCTGGGCCGCAACCAGCTCCGCGTCGCGATGTTCCCGGCCGTCGACCCGGCGGACGTGCAGGCGCTGACGGCGTGCGTGGACTACATCATCGAGCGGCTGTGAACATCCCCCTGACAGGGCTGTGACCTGCTGAAACGAGACGAGAACGAGGGCCCCCGCGGACGCTGCCGCGAGGGCCCTCACTCGTACGGGTGATCGATCGGTTACGGGACACGGCCAGGCCCATCGGCCTACCATGATGGTCTCGACAACAGCCCTCAGGAGGCCCCTATGTCTGCAGCAGCAGTCGAGTACCCCTGTGACGGCGAACCGCAGGAAACGCTGCTCGAACTGGCAGACCGCCTGAGCGAGCGGCTTCCCGGATACCGCGTCGAGATCATCGGAGGCAGCGTCACCGTGGCCCCACCAGCCGATGGAAAGCACAGCGTGGCTCTCACCCGCCTGACGCTCCTGCTCGGAGCGGCAGGGCTGGTGAGCGAGGAAAGTGAGGTCGTCCAAGCCATCGGGCTCTGGCTCCCGACCGGCATAGACGACTTCGCCATCCCCGATCTCGCCGTGGTGGACGCCGATTTCGTCGAGCACCACATCAAGTACAACTGCTACGACCCCGCCGTCTTCCGCCTCGTCCTGGAGGTCACGTCCAGCAACTACCAGATGGACCTCAAGCAGAAGGTCAACGCCTACGCCGAGGCCGGAGTCCCGGTCTATGTGATCGTCGACCGCAAGCACCAGCGGCTGCATGTGCTGACCGGCCCGGAAGCGGGCGACTACACCCACCACCAGGTGCACGCCCCCGGTGAGCACGTCACGCTCCCCGACTCGATCGGCGCCGAGGTCAAGCTGGATGTCGAGGCCGTGCTGAAGGCGGCGGGGCGCAGGCAGGACTGAGCCGACCGGGGCCCGGGACACGCGTCCGAGGCCCCTCACAGGGCTCAGTGGCTCAGCGGCTCAGCCGCTGGAAGCGCCGGACCGCCAGGGGCAGGAAGACGGCGGTGAGGAGCAGCGGCCAGGCCATGGCCATCAGGACGGCGTTCTCCTGGACCCAGCTCCCGTCGGAGGCGACCGGGTTGCCGAAGAGTTCGCGGGTGGCGGTGGCCGTGGAGGAGATCGGGTTCCAGGCGGCGACGGTGCCGAGCCAGTCCGGCATGGAGGACGGGGGCACGAAGACGCTGGAGATCATCGTCAGCGGGAAGACGACCACATAGAGCGCGCCCGCCGCCTCCGCGTTGGGGAGCAGCAGACCCAGCCAGATGCCGATCCAGATCAGCGCGAAACGCAGCAGGAGCAGCAGGCCGAAGGCGCCGAGGGTGCCCAGGACGCCGCCGTCGGAGCGCCAGCCGGTGACGAAGGCGGTGGCGGCGAGGATCGTCAGTTCGGCCGCGGCGACGATCATGTCGTTGCCGCCGCGCCCGGTGACGACCGCCGACGGGGCCATCGGCATCGAGCGGAAGCGGTCGATCACTCCCTTGGTGGCGTCGTTGACGACCGCGATCGCCGTGTTCATGAGACCGAAGGCCATCGTCATCACGAACATGCCCGGCATCAGGAAGTCCTTGTAGTCGCCGCCGTCGCCCGGCGGCTTCATCGCCCCGCCGAAGACATACGCGTACAGCAGCACGGACATGATCGGGAAGCCGAGCTGCCAGACGATCATGATCGGCTGGCGCCGGTAGTGGAGGAGCCCCCGGCGGACCACGTTCCAGCCGTCCACGAACGCCCAGCGGACGCGGTGCGCGGCGGGGTCGGGGATGGTCAGGTCCACCCGGTCGCCGGAGCGGGCGGCTGACGGCGGGGGAACGGCCTTCTCCAGGACATCGCCCGCGCCCGGGGCGCCGCCCGCGCCCGGGAGTTCGCCCGTGCCCGGGAGTTCGCCCGTGCCCGGGAGTTCGCCCGTGCCCGGGAGTTCGCCCGTGCTCAGGGCGTCGCTCGTGCTCGGGGCGTCGCTCGTGCTGCTGCTCATGCTGCGGCCTCCTCAGCCTGCGGAACGGTCGAGTCCGGAACGCTCGGGTCCGGGGCATGCGCCGTCGTGGTCGCGGCATGCCCGGTCAGCCGCATGAAGACGTCGTCCAGGCTGGGCCTGCGCAGCCCGATGTCCTCCACGGCGATCCCCTGGTCCTGAAGGGTGCGGACCACGTCCGTGAGCGCCGCGATCCGGTCCGCGACCGGCGCGTGGACCGTGCGTTCGAACGGGTCGCAGTCGGGAACGGTGTCGGAGACCCGGGCGACCGCCGCGAGCGCGCCGTCGAGGTCGGCCCGGTCGGCGACGACCACCTCGATCCGGTCCCCGCCGACCAGGGTCTTGAGCCGGTCGGGGGTGTCGTCGGCGATGGCCCGGCCCCGGTCGATCACGGTGATCCGGGCGGCCAGCTTGTCGGCCTCCTCCAGATACTGCGTGGTCAGCAGTACGGTGGTGCCGCCCGCGACCAGCTCCCTGACCGACTCCCACACCTCGCCCCTGCCCCTCGGGTCGAGCCCGGTGGTCGGCTCGTCCAGAAAGAGCACATCGGGCGCGAGGATCATGGACGCGGCGAGGTCGAGGCGGCGCCGCATCCCGCCGCTGTAGGTGCCCGCGCCCTTGTCGGCGGCGTCCGCCAGGCTGAACTGCTCCAGCAGCTCGTCCGCGCGGCGGCGGGCCCGCCGGGCCCCCAGATGGAAGAGCCTGCCGAACATCTCCAGGTTCTGGCGCCCCGTCAGCACCTCGTCAACGGCGGCGTACTGGCCGGTGAGCCCGATCCGGCCGCGCACCGCACGCGGGTCGCGGGCCACATCGAGGCCCGCGACCCGGGCCCGCCCGCCGTCGAAGTCCAGCAGCGTGGCCAGGACCCGCACCGCGGTCGTCTTGCCCGCGCCGTTGGGCCCGAGCAGCCCGTGCACGGTGCCCCGGCGGACCGCCAGGTCGAACCCGTCGAGAGCGCGCTTCTCGCCGTACCTCTTCTCCAGCCCCTCCGCGTGGACGGCGTACTCGGCCACGGAACCGGACCCGGAACCGATCACGGCCCCGGAACCGGCCGCGGAACGGGACTCAGACTTGGTCACGTTTTCCTCCATCGCTAGCACAACGCCATATATCGCCCTGAATAAGGGCATGACTCATCGGCTCATGACAGAACGGACCCAGTTCCTTAAAAACTGGGTACGCCGTACCCCAATGAGAGTACAGCGTACCCAGTTTTAAAACGCGGGGGCCTCGAACGGCCGTGGACCGGGGCTTAGGCTGAACGTCATGACGACCGAGACGAGCGGCACCGGCGACCTCAGCCGCACCCTGGAGCTGCTGTGGGGCACCGCCGAGCGCCCGACCCGGGGCCCCAAGCCCGGGCTGAGCCTCGACCGGATCGTGGCCGCCGCCGTCGCGGTCGCCGACACGGAGGGCCTGGACGCGGTCTCGATGCGCCGCATCGCCACCGAGCTGGGCACGGGCACCATGACCCTGTACCGCTATGTGCCCGGCAAGGCCGAGCTGCTCGATCTGATGCTGGACCGGGTCACCGACCCCGGCCCCGTCCCCCCGGAGCGGCCGGGCGGGCCGGACGACTGGCGGCAGGCCGTACGGGTCCTGGCCCGGGGCTTCCTCGACCTCTACCAGGCCCACCCCTGGATGCTGAAGGTCAACAACGCCCGGACCGTCCTCGGCCCCAGCGGGCTGCGCAGTCTGGAACTGGCACTGGCCGGGCTGCGCTCCACCGGGCTGCGCGACCCCGAGCAGATCTCGGTGATCGTCATGGTGCAGAGCTTCGTCACGGGCATCGCCCGGTCACAGGCCGAGTCCGCCGAGGCGCTGGAGGCCACCGGCCAGACCGAGGAGGAGTTCTGGGCGCAGCAGTCGCCCTATCTGGAACGGGCCATGCGCTCCGGCGTGTACCCCCTGACGGCCTCGCTCAGCGAGGACGCCTTCAGCGACACCGGCCTCGACTACTTCACCTTCGGCCTGGAACGGCTGCTGGACGGTCTGGAGGCGCTGGTGGAACGGAGGCGGGCGGAGCGGGCCGCGAGCGGTGCGGCCGACGGGCCGGGCGGGACCGCCGCGTCAAACGATGCAGGCGGATCGGGCGGGACCGACACCTCAGACGGTGCAGGCGGGTCAGACGGGACCGACGCGTCAAGCGGTGCGGACGGGTCAGACAGGGCAGGTGGGGCAGGCGGGCGCACCATCACGGAGAAGGCCGCCGGCTGCGGCCCCGCCGACCCGGCCGCATGACACGGGGGCGGCCCCGGCGGTGTCCGCGCCGGACGACCGCCCCGCCCGTCGCACCCCGGGGCCGACAGCAGACCCGTCGGCCCTTCCTCAGCCGTCGGCCGCCGGCCGTCCGCCGTCAGCCCTTCTTGCGCAGTACCTTCCGCAGCCCGAACCACAGCAGCACCACCGCTCCCAGCGCCAGCGCGCCATTCGTGAACGTGTTCCGCTCGGTGATCCCGTCACCGTCACCGTCACCGTCCGCGCCCGCGTCCGCGCCGCCGCCCGAGCCCTTGCCGTCGCCGCCCTCACCGGTCGCGATGGCCTGGACCTCGCTGCCCGTGCCCTCCGAGCCGAACATCATCGCCGAGCTGTCGAGGGTGTACGTGACGGACTCCGACTGCCCCTGGATCGGCACCTTGACCCGCTCGTCGGTGCCCGGCTTCCCGTCCTTCCAGGGGTACTTGCGGGCGCTGATGTACGTCCGCAGCACCAGCTCCGTCCCGTCCGGCGAGAAGGCGCCGTCCGTCACCCACGGCACCTCCCCCTCGATCGGCCGGAACACATTGGTCCCGGTGGAGGCGAGCTTCGCGGGCCCCTCGTAGAGCTGCCCCCCGTTCTCCTCCTTCGACGCGATGTACGCGCGGCCGGTCTTGGGGTGGATCATCAGCGCCTCGGCGTCCCGGGGCCCGTTCGCGTACTGGACGGTGTACTGCGTGGCGCGGACGGTCGTGTCCCCCAGCGTCTTCGGCTCCGGGAACGCATAGATCCAGACATGCTGCCAGCGACCCTTGAAGTTGTCGCCAATGTCGCCGATGTAGATCCGTCCGTCGGGGCCGATCGAGATGGCCTCCATGTCCCGGGGTTCGCCGACACCGGTGAAGGTGACGGTGGCCACCGTCTTCCCGGTCTTCCCGTCGACGGCGAAGATCCGCGCCTGGTCCTGGTCGTTGTGGGTCCAGTACACCCCCGGGTGGGCCCGGCTGGCCGCGAGGCCGCTGGACTCCTTGATCCTCGGGTCCTGGAGGGTGAAGTCGCCGTGTTCGGCGGCGGACGCGGGCACAGCGGCGGCGGACAGGAGCAGCAGCGCGGTGGCGGCACCGGTGACGTACGGATACGAACGCATGGCCCCCAGCCTGCCATCCCGCCCGTCCGCTCGCCGTGAGCGGCCGTTCAGGACGGGACCGGCCGGCCGTTCAGGACGGGACCGGCCCCGCGTCCCGTCCGCGCGCCACCGTCGGCGATCATGGCGCATATGCGTTTTCTCTTCGTCGGCGACAGCATGACCATCGGCTGCGCAGGCGACTTCACCTGGCGTTATCGGATGTGGCGGCACCTGGAGTCGACCCTCCCTGGCCGGTACGCGATCGTCGGCCCGCGCACGGAGCTGTACGACGTCCGGGCCGCCGCCCCCGTCTCCGCGGCGTACGCCGCCGCCGACGGCTTCCCGGCGGACGCGCGCCGCCATCTCGCGGGCTGGGGCGAGGGCTGGCTGCACATGGCCCCGGTGATCGGCGACGTGGTGGCCGAGCACCGCGCGGATGTCCTCCTGGTCTCCCTGGGCCTGATCGACCTCGGTTTCTACACCAACAGCGCGCAGACGGAGGTGAACGTCCGCGCGTTCGTCGCCGGGGCGCGTGCGGCGGCGCCCCGGGTGCGGATGGTGCTGCTGCCGGTGATACCCAACGTCCGTGCCCGGGTGGACGCGCCCTTCGCGGCCGAGTGCGAACGTTTCAACGAGCTGCTGGCGAAGGCGGTCGCGGACCTCGACACCGCCGCGTCCCCGCTGCTGCTGGCCTCCCCGCCCACCGGGTACGAGCTGGACGGGGACACCTACGACGGCACCCACCCGGGCCCGTCGGGCGAACACAAGCTGGCGGGCGCGTTCGCGACGGCGATGCACCAGGCGTGGGGCGTCGGCGGCCCGTACCAGGCGGTCTGAGGCGCCTGGTACGGGCGCCCGGTCACCGGGGCGGGGTCACCACTGCGGCTTCGGCGCGTAGGTCACCTTCTCCAGGTGGTACCAGTCCGCGACGCACTGCGCGGGCCACTTCTTCTTCCCCTTCTGACCGAAGGGTTCCAGCATGCGTCCTACCTTGGTCGGTGTGTACGGCATGACGGTCTCGCCGCGCGCCGCGCCCTCGCGCAGAAACGCGTCCTGGCGGTCCCACCGTTCCGCCCGGGTCTCCATCTTCGTCCCGAGGACCAGCAGCGGACCGGCCATACCGGTCATGGTCGCCACGCACCCGACGACGGCGACGGCACACGCGGCGGCGGAGGCCCGCGCCCCCTGCCGACGCAGCCAGTGGCCGAGAAAGGCCCCCGCGGCGACCAGGAAGAGGACCCAGACCAGCAGATAGTCGTTCCAGGTGCGCTCGGTGGTGACCACCCGCTCCTGGAAGACGGGGTACGTGATCACCGTGCAGAGGAAACCGGACACCAGGAACGCGGCGCCGACCAGCGGCAGCACCACCCCGGCGCGCGCGGGGAGCAGCACGGCGTTCGCGGGGTCGGCCGGGCGCCCCTTCCCCCAGCGGGTGAACAGCCCGAGCAGCAGCCCCGCCACGAGGGCAGCGATGTACCCCCAACTGGTGAAGACGATCCCCAGGATCTCCAGATAGCCCTTGAGGGAGCCTTCCAGGGCCTCCGGGGAGACCATCGACATCCGCTCGGCGTCGAAGCGCTCGCGGCGGTTGCGGGAGCCGGGCGAGGTGATCAGGACGAGGGTGCCGACGGCGATGCCCGCGCCGCCCGTGACCGCCCAGATCCGCAGCGGACGCCGTACGCGCTCGGCGAAGAGGAGATGGGCGAAGAGGACGACCCCGCCGAGGACCACCAGCGAGACGACCGACGCCTCCTCGGAGAGCGTCCCCATGAATACACCCGCCGCGGCGACGGTCACCAGCGAAATGATCCGGCCACGGCGGCCGTGCGCCCGCAGCAGCGGGATCGCGGCGGCGAGGCAGAGCACCGGCGCCAGGGTGTGGGAGACGGAGGCGGCGGGCCAGTAGAACGTCTTGTAGGTGTTGGGCGTGGCGAAGAGGAAGACCGTCGTCACGAGCCCCGCCACCAGCAGCGGCAGCCCGCGCGGCACCTCGGCGCCCGCGCGCCGCAGCAGGGCGGCCGTGACCGCCCACAGCAGCAGAAGCATCACGGCGGCGCTCAGCGGCGCGTACCACTGGTGTCCGGCGACGGGGAACTCCGCGTAGGCGCCGACGAGCAGCCCGTTCCCCAGCCGGCCGTTGTCGGTGAAGTAGAACTTGTCGATCAGCCCGAGGACGCCGCCCTCGTCGCGGACGTGCGGCAGGAAGCACCACTCGTCGGCGCTGGGCCGCACATGGCGCCCGAACGAGGAGGCGAGGGCGAGCAGCGCGAGCGGCAGCAGGGCGAGGGCGAGCGGCCAGGAGTCCCGGAGGCCGGAGGGGCGCCCGGGGCGGCCCCCGCCCGGTTCGGGGGCGGGGGCGGCGGAGGCGGTCTCGGTCGTTCCTATGGTCAT
Organism: Streptomyces clavuligerus; assembly: GCF_005519465.1. Taxonomy (NCBI): domain Bacteria; kingdom Bacillati; phylum Actinomycetota; class Actinomycetes; order Kitasatosporales; family Streptomycetaceae; genus Streptomyces; species Streptomyces clavuligerus. The sequence goes on from NZ_CP027858.1 coordinate 2,845,755, forward strand.
CAGGTCACCACTGTCCCGCTCGTGCTGTTCGTGCTGTTCGCGCTCGTGTTCGCGCTCGTGTTCGCGCTCGTGTTCGTCCGTGCGCCGTGCTGATCGCCGCTCTCACCGATCCCGCCGACCTCACCGATCCCGCCGACCTCACCGGTCTCACCGGCCTCACCGGTCTGATCGGTCTCGCGGACCACATAGTGCGGCCGTCTCTTCGCCTCGTGGTAGATCCGTCCGACGTACTCGCCGATCACACCGAGGGTCGCGATCTGCACCCCGCTCATGCCGATGATGACCGCGATCAACGTGGCATAGCCGGGTGTTTCGACCCCGTCCACCAGCACGTTCGCGATGATCCACAGGGCGTAGGCGAGGGCGGAGAGAAAGAGCCACAGCCCGCCGTGGATCGCCATCCGCAGCGGACGGCTGTTGAACGACAGCAGCCCGTCGATGCCGTAGTTGAGCAGTCGGCGGCCGCCCCACTTGGACTGTCCTGCGGCGCGCTGCACGTTCTCGTACTGGAAGGTGACCGTGTCGAACCCGATCCAGGAGAACAGCCCCTTGGAGAACCGATTGCTCTCGGGAAGGGACAGCAGCGCGTTCACGGCCCGCCGCGACAGCAGCCGGAAATCACCGGCGCCGTCCATGACCTCCACGTCCATGAAGCGCCGCACCAGCCGGTAGTACGCCTGGCTCAGCCGCGTCCGGACCAGCCCTTCCCCGGAGCGGTCCCGCTGGGCCACGACCTGGTCGTAGCCGTGCCCGTGGAGTTCCAGCATCCGGGGGATGAGCCCCGGCGGGTGCTGGAGGTCGGCGTCCATCAGGACGACGACCTCGCCCCGGGACATCCGCAGCCCCGCCAGCATCGCCGATTCCTTGCCGAAGTTGCGGCTGAACGAGGTGTACCGCGTACGGGGGTCGGCCGACGCGAGTTCCTGTAGATGGGCGCGGGTGTGGTCGCTGCTGCCGTCGTCGACGTAGCAGATCTCGTACTCCTTGCCCGCCGGTTCGAGCACGTCGACCAGGGTGGTGTGGAAGGTCTGGATCACCTCACTCTCGTTGAAGCACGGAACGACGATCGAAATCTGTGACATCGCTGCTTTCCTAGCTCTGGTTCGCCGTGAGCCCGGTCGGCCGGGATGTCCGTCCCGGTCCGGCGGGCGCACCGCCCCCGCTGTGACGTGAGAGCTCCATAGTGCGCGGCTGCCTCGCTGGGAACCGGGGACACAGCGCCGTCCCGGCGCGGCTCATCCCCCGGGGTCATGGTCGTTGACCCTCCCGGTCCACCAAGGCCACCACTGTTCACGCTTCTCCTGGAGGACGTCTCCTTTCACGATCCGGTCACCCTCCGCAGACTCCATTGGGGTCACGAAGGATGTACGAGGCCGGGAAAGTCACCGGAGCGTGACCTCGGGGCGTGCGTATCGTGGTACGAGGTGACTGTCTGCATTCGAGGGCGGCAGCGGGGAGGCAGCGCCGGGATGGCCCTCGCATACGACCGACTCCACGGGATCGGCCCCGTACCCGAGTTCCCGGAGTTCCCTGAGTTCCCGGGGTTCCCGCGCGACTGAGCCGGGCCGAGGACGGCCGGGCACAGAACAGCGCTCCGGGCACCGTGGTGCGGTGCCCGGAGCGCTGGTCCTTCCGGTGGTGTCAGACGTCCTTCCAACAGGTCATGTACGCGTAGCCGATCCCGCTGGGGTACAGCGGAATCTGCAGCCAGCCGTTGGCGTTGGTGGTGCCGCACGCGGTGTACCGGCCGCCGAGCACATAGGTGTCCTGGACACAGAAGGTCCGCTGGCCCCGCTGGAACGTGTCGTGCACAGCGGAGGAGATATTGGGCGCGACCCGGATCGGGTTGTTGACGGCGAGCGATTCGATCAGCCCGGTCCCGCAGAAACTGGGCGCCCGCTGCCCCGCTCCGCTCTGCCCCGAGGGCTCCGACTGGGCGATGGCCACCCCACTCGATGCCGCTACGAGTGCGAACGCGCTCAGGGTCGCCGCCATCATCCGGGTGCTGGTCCTCTGTCGGTTCACAGTGCACTCCGTTCTGGACACTCCGACGTGTCCTCAGGTCATGCCGTGCCGTCGGCGGCCCTGAGCCGGACCGCCGGGGCTGAGCCCACGCACCACCTTGGCGGGCGGGCCGGGACCTCCGGAAGGCACTTGCACATATCAACAAGCAAATGTGCACGGGATGACAAGACGGGTGCGGCGGCCCCGCGATCACCCTGTCTTCGCCCGGACGACGGAGCCGACCCGGTCCCGCAGCCGGACGGCCGCACGGTCACCGGGGTGGAACGGCAGCGCCAGGATGTCCCGGCGGGTGGCTGCCGCGTCCGCCGGGGAGTCCATGGCGTCCAGCGCACGCGCCAGGTTCTCCAGCGCGAGCGCGAGCCACCAGGTGTCGCGCAGTTCGCGGTGGGCGGCGACGGCGCGGCGGTGGAAGCCGGTGGCCTCCTCGGGGCGGCCGAGCCGCTGATACGCCTCACCCGTGCCGTCGAGTGCGCGTGCCTCGCGGCTGCGGTCGCCGAGCCTGCGCTGCTGGGCCCCGGCCTTCTGGAACGCGGCCAGGGCCTCGTCCGGCCGGTCCAGGGCCAGGTGGACGTGGCCCAGCTCCAGCAGCCAGTACCCCTCCCACATCGCGTTCCCGTGCTCGCGCGCGATGTCGACAGCGCGGCTGACGGAGTCCAGCGCGCCCTCGGTGTCGCCCAGGCCGCGCTGGGCGACGCTGAGGCAGCGCAGCGCGTTCCCCTCGCTGCCCTCCGCGCCCAGCTCGCGCAGGATGCCCAGCGCCTCGGTCAGATGCTCCCGGGCCTCCTCGTACTCCTCCAGCTCGCCGTGTACCTGGCCGATGTTGGAGAGGATCACGGCCCGCCAGTGCCGGTCGTCCCGTTCCCCGGCGATCGCGAGGGCCTGCGCGAAGGCGGTACGTGCCTCCGGCAGCCCACGGCGGCGCAGCTCCGTCAGGCCGAGTCCGTTCAGCGACATGAGTTCGCCGAGCCGGTCACCGGTCTCCCGGCGGAGGGCGAGGGCGGCCGTGTGGTGCTCGGCGCCCCGGTCGGGCCGCTGGGACTGGGTGTGGGCCGCCCCCAGGCTGTGGTGTATCTCCGCCTGGCCGTGGCGGTCGTCCGCACGGCGTGCCGCGTCCAGCGCGATGCCGCCGGTGGCGAACCAGTCGGCGAACAGGTTCTGGCGCGCGTAGAACGAGCGCAGCACGGCGTGGAGCCGCCAGGCGATCGCGTCGAAACCGGCGTCGGCGGCGGCCCGGACGGCGGCGGCGAGGTTGGTCTGCTCGGTGGTGAGCCAGTCGACGGCCTCGTGCTCGTCGCGGAAGGCGAGCGGTTCGATCCCGGCCCCGGCGGCTTCCGCCGGGGGCAGTGACGTCCGGTGCGGCCGGTACCCGGCGCCTGCCGCCGCGTCGGCGGTGTGCAGGTACCAGAGCAGCAGGCGGCGCAGCAGCTCCGTGCGGTCCTCGCCGCTCTCCTCCTGGTTGACCTGGTCGACGGCGTAGGCACGCAGCAGGTCGTGGAACTGGTGGCGGCCGGAGGCGGTCTGTTCCAGCAGATGCGCCCCGGCGAGGGTGTCGAGGAGTTGCCGCACGGCGCTTGTGCCGCAGCCGATGAGGGCCGCCGCGACAGGGGCCCCGAATTCGGGACCCGGGTGCAGTCCGAGGAGCCGGAAGAGCCGGGCGGCGTCCGGGGACAGCGCGCGGTAGGACCACGCGAAGACCGTGCGCACCGCGTCGGCCTCCTCGCCCTCCTCGGCGGTCAGCGCGTCCCACAGCGCAGACTCGTCGCGCAGATCCCCTATCAACTCCCGCAGCGGCATCCAGGGCCTGCTGGCGGCCCGTTCCGCCGCGATCCGCAGCGCCAGTGGCAGATACGCGCAGAGCCGGGCGAGTTCGGTCAGCTCGGCCGGGTCGTCGCCCCGGCGGTACTCCTTCGTCGTCCTGCGCAGGAGTTCGACGGCTTCCGCTTCGTCCAGGACACCGACGGTGACCCGGCGGGCGCCGTCCCTGGCCACCAGACCGGACATCCGGTTGCGGCTGGTGACGACGGTCAGACAGTCCGGGGTGCCGGGGAGCAGCGGCCGGACCTGCTGCGCGGTGGCGGCGTTGTCGAGGAGGACGAGGAGCCGCCGCCCGGCCAGCCGGGACCGGTAGAGGGCGGCCTTGTCGTCCGTGTCGGCGGGGATGCGCGCCGGGGGAACCCCGAGGGCCCGCAGGAAGCGGTCCAGTACCTGATCCGGTCCGACCGGCGGAACGGGGTCGTATCCGCGCAGGTTCACGTAGAGCTGCCCGTCGGGGAAGTGGTCGCGGATGCGGTGGGCCCAGTGCACCGCCAGCGAGGTCTTGCCGACCCCGGCGGTTCCCGCGATCACCGCGAGGGTGACCGCCTCGGTCTCCTCCCCCTCGGTCTCCAACAGCTCCGCGAGCCGGGCCAGGTCCGCCACCCGGTTGGTAAAGCCACGGACTCCGGGCGGGAGTTGCCGAGGGGGGTCCACCACGGCGGGGGTGCGGTGGAAGTGGACTCCGCCCTGCACGCTCCGCGCCTGGATGACATGGGTGGCGGTGCCGCCGGAGAACTCGGCGTGGGAGCTCCCGTCCTGCCCGCCGCCGTCGGACTCCACGGGCTCTTCCGGTGTCCCCATGTGTCTGAACAGCCCCTTCGTTGGTTCAGCGGTGTGCGGCTGACGGGCCCGACACGTCCGGCGGGGACAGGTCGGCGACACGGCGGCGGAAGAATTCCACCATCTCCTCGCCTTCGGCGTGCAGGTTCTTGATGAACTCCCGCCACGCGGAGACGGTGGCCGGTTCCTTGTGGCGGACACCGCCGGCGAGGATGCCGTCCGCGTCGTAGACGATCTCGTAGAGCACGAAGTCGGCGAGAACGATGATCTCCGGCAGCGGCCCCTCGTCCTCCAGGCCGCGCACCCGCTCGGGCCCGATGACCCGGGTCCGCTCCCCGCACTCGGCCTTCAGCTTGAGGAGGTTCAGCTCCCACTGGAGGTAGGGCACGATGGGCTCTTCCACGACGCGGACCCGGTGCAGGGCGAAGCCGTGGTCCGCGACCTTCTTCAGATGCTCCTGGTAGTGCCCGCCAGGCCCGGCGAGGAGCCGCAGCGACTCCTCCCAGTCGCCCCGGTGGAAGGCTTCCCAGCTCTCCACCCCGGGCTCCTGGAAGTGCTGCTGCCGTTCGAGTTTCCAGAAGCCCAGATCGCCGATGTTCCAGAAGTACTGCTGGAAGTCGGCGCGGTAGACGTCGAGTTCCAGACGTTCGCCGGTGGAGTGGTTCAGATGGGGACGTTCACGCATCAGGGATGTCGGCCTTCGCTGCGACGATGGTGGCACGGGGGATGACGACGAATCGCTCGTCGGGCGCGAGGGTGACCCCGTCGGGAAGCCGACGAGCGTAACTCTCCGTCAGGTCGCGGCCGATCACGGCGACATCGCCGTTGTCCAGCTCCCAGATGTCCGGGCAGCCGTCATCACCGCCGGTCTGCCCCAACTCCGCTGCCGACTTGCCGAGTCGACGCAACATCTCGGCTGACGGATCTGCTTCCCACGCACGTTCCATGGCGGTACCTCCAGGGCGAGCCGACAGAGTCCGTCACGGAACGTATAGCCTTAAGAATCGTACGTCAAGGTACATTCCGGACACGTGCGACCGTGGCGGCAGGCTCTCCAACACGCCTGGTGGAGCTACGCAACGGGCGTTTCGGCCGGACTGAAATCCATCAGCCACAGCGGCCCGTCGCCGCACTCGACCCGCACAGCGCCGTCCACCGGCGCGAGGGAGGTCCGGAGCACGGTGACCCCGCCGCCATCCAGCGTCGCCGTGGGCCCGGACTTCCCCGAGGTGCGGAAACGGACGGTGCGGACCTGGTTGTGGATGTCCCGGGCGGAGTGCGCCCAGTCGATCCGGGAGAACTCCGGCTCCATCCACCCCCCGTAGAAGGCTCCGTCGGCGGACTGCGGATCGCCGGGGTCACCGGCGGCGGCCCGCGCCAGAGCGGTGGGCAGCAGGCGGGCGATGACCTGGTTGAGCACGGGGAACAACTCGGCGCCGAGGACGTCGTCGGGGAGCGGGACGCCGCCCTCCTGGGCGAGGAGGTTCCCGGTGTCGAAGCGCTCGTCCATCCAGTGGACGCTCACCCCGATCTCCGGGTCGCCGTTGCGGATCGCCCAGTGCACCGGCAGCGGCCCCCGGTAGCGGGGCAGCAGCGAGGTGTGGACGTTGACGGCGCCGAGCCGGGTCGCGCGCAGAACGGAGCCGGGGAAGCGCCACGGGAAGCCGTAGCAGAGGAGCAGATCGGCCTCGTAGCCGAGGAGGGTATGGGCGAGGGTGGCGGTACTGCCCGGCAGCAGGAGATCCATCCCCGCCGGGATCGAGCCGACGATCCCGGCCACGACCTCGCCCGCGCCGGGCCTGCTGGGACCGCGCGGGGTGAGGGAACGGCTGTGGACGTAGGCCACGGGGGTGTGGCCCGCCTCCTCGCAGACGCGGTGCAGATGGGCGAAGCCCTCCGCCGAGTAGGACACCAGGACGATGCGCAACGGTCCGCCGCCTTCCGGGTAGGGGTGGCCGCCAGACTGCCAGAGAGGTCGGTTCCCCCGGGGGCCGTTGGGTCACCTGTACGAGACCCGGGGCCCCCGGGGGTGTCGCTCCGGCGGGACCGATTCCGCGGTGGAGCGACGGGGGTGCCCCGACCGGCGGGGCGTGGTGGCCGGTCGGGGCGGCCCGGGCCCGGGGGCCTGTCCCTTGCGGAGAGGACGGCCTACCGGCGGGACCGGGGGCATTTTTAAACGGCGTTAAACGAGGTGGGGCACGGCGCCGTAGATGCCCGGGCGGAGCACGCCGGTGAGCAGTAAAGCGACGGAGCCCAGATAGACCACCGCGTACAGCAGTGCTATGCAGCGGCGACGGCGGCGGGAGCGGATCACTCGTCCGCTGGCCCGGGTGCCGCCTGGTTGCGGCGGAACTCGCGCGGCCTGCGGCGGCTCTCGTTCGCGGCGCGCAGGACCTCGATCAGTTCCGAGGCCAGGGCCTCCGCCTCGTGGGTCGCCAGATACAGGCCGGTGGGGCGGCCCATGCTGCCGTCCGACACCGTGAGCGGCAGATAGACCTGGGGCCCGTCGTCGTCCGGGAAGTCCACCAGTTCGACGCGGCTGCCCAGGGTGCGGTTGACGGCCCAGGCGGCCAGGGCCTCGTGCCGGGTCGGCGACGACAGCAGCGGAGAGGTCTCGTGCACACGGTAGTTCGGGGGGAACACGAAACTTCACCTCCTTCGGGGTGCTTGTTGCGGAACGTGGCTACATCGTCACCCCCAGCCGCTAGCCTGCGGAAGTGTCCAGGCCCCTCCAAGCAACGGTGGAGAGAGGTGTAGTTCGTCATGGCTGACAAGAACCAGAACCAGAATCAGAGCCGGCCCCGGTCGCCCCAGGAGTTCTACGGCGACGAGCTGGCCCGACGGCGGAACAAGGCCGGTTACACCCAGGCCAAACTGGGCGAGATGTGTGTCATCTCGCCGCAGATGATCGCCCACTTCGAGGCAGGGCGCCGACGGCCCCGGCCCGACGACGCCAAGCGATTGGACCAGATCCTGGAGACCGATGGCTTCTTCCACCGCTGGCGTGAGTCCTTGGACGAGGGGCGGTATCCGGATCACTTCGCCGCGGCGGCCGAGATGGAATCACTGGCGCAGGTCATGCGGCTCTACGGGTCCGCTCTGATCCCCGGCATCCTTCAGACCCCCGCCTACGCTCGCGCCGTCTTCAAGGCCGCCAACGTCAACTACATCGTCGACGACATAGAGCGCAGCGTGAAGACCCGGATAGAGCGGGCGAAGCTACTCAAGGGTGAGGCCGAAGTCTGGGCGCTGCTTGACGAGTCCGCACTCCGACGGCCCGTCGGCGGACCGGCCGTGATGGCCCAGCAGTTGAGGCATATCGCCGCCCTCGGGCGCTCCGGACGGGTCCGGGTGCATGTGCTTCCGTTCAGCGTGGGAGCGCACTCCATGATGGAGAGCATGTTGATGCTCTTCCGCTTCGAGGACGCTCCTCCCATCGCCTACGTGGAGGGGCTGAAGACCGGGCGGATCATCGACAACCCCGCTACCGTGGACGACTGCGAGGCGTCCTACGCTCTCGCCCTGGGCGACGCTCTGCCCTTGGACGCGTCGCTGGCCCTGCTGGAGCACGTGGCAAAGGAGTTCGAAGGTGATCAGTGAGCACGCCCTTCAGCGAGCGCAGTGGAGGAAGTCGAGCTACAGCGGCGGGAGCGGCGGCGACTGCCTGGAGGTCACCGAGGACTTCCCCGGGCTCGTACCGGTGCGCGACAGTAAGGTCACGGCGGGCCCCGCCGTCGTCTTCCGTGGCTCCGCGTGGGCAGCTTTCCTCAGCGATCTGACCAAGTAGTGGGGAGTACGCACATGTTCAGTGACATGCGGTGGCGCAAGTCCAGCTACAGCGGCGCGAGCGGAGGAAGTTGCCTGGAGATCGTCTACGACCTCCCCGGCATCGTCCCCGTCCGCGACAGCAAGGCCGCCCCCGAGGGCCCCGTCCTCGTCTTCCGTTCGGCCTCCTGGAACGCGTTCATCGATGAGCTGACCATGTGACGTACCCCTGAACACGCATGGCCCCGGGTGGAGTCCGCCGCCCGGGGCCATTCGTTTCTTCCCAAACAATATGAACCCATGACGCAGCCACCGCGTGGGGAGGGGCAGGCCCAGTACGCGCGCGCTGGAGCCGACGAAGAATCGTGCTGTCCGACTCCCCCGGAGGCGACCATGATCCAGCGATTACGTCCGGCAAAACTCGTCGCGGCCCTGGCGAGCCTGGCGCTCGTCCTCGGCACCGCATCCGCCGCCGAGGCGGACCCGAAGGCCGACTACCAGCTCGTCGCAGTCGTGTACGAACACGCGGACTACGACGGCGAGTCGTACTACATCTACGCCCCGCCGTGCAAGTCCAACAACCGGCCGGAGAGCCTCAACGAGCTGGGCTACGGCTGGAACGACCACATCAGCTCGATCGACCTGTACGAACAGCACAGTTGTGTCGTCACTCTCTTCGAGCACACCTGGTTGAGCGGGGCCCGCAAGAAGATCTGGAGGGACACGGCGGACCTGGAGGACTGGAACGACCGCACTAGCTCCCTGTCGTTCACGTTCAACTAGTGAGCGCGCCCGCAGGCCCCGCCCCGGTGCGGCGGGGCCTGCGAGGCGGGGCGTCGGTCTCATCTTCCGTTCGGCCTGCTGGAACGCGTTCATCGATGAGCTGACCATGTGACGTACCCCTGAACACGCATGGCCCCGGGTGGAGTCCACCGCCCGGGGCCATTCGTTTCTTCCCAAACAATATGAACCCATGACGCAGCCACCGCGTGGGGAGGGGCAGGCCCAGTACGCGCGCGCTGGAGCCGACGAAGAATCGTGCTGTCCGACTCCCCCGGAGACGACCATGATCAAACGATTACGTCCGGCAAAACTCGTCGCGGCCCTGGCGAGCCTGGCACTCGCCCTCGGCACAGCGTCCACCGCCGAGGCAGACCCGAAAGCCGACTACCAGCTCATCGCGATCGCGTACGAGGACACGTACTACGGCGGAGAGGCGTACTACCTCTACGGCCCACCGTGCAAGCCCTACAGCCAGCCGGAGTACATCAACGAGCTGTACTACGGCTGGAACGACCAGATCAGCTCGATCGACATGAACACGCAGCACAAATGTTTCGTCGTCCTCTTCGAGCACACCTGGGCGAGCGGGGCCCGCAAAAGCATCAGGAACGACGTAGCGGACCTGGGTGACTGGAACGACCGCACCAGCTCCCTGTCGTTCACATTGGGCCAGTGAGCACGCCCGCAGGCCCCCGCCCCGGTGCGGCAGGGACCTGCGGGGCAGGGGCCTCGTCCCCGTCCGCGTCTTCCGTTCGGCCTGCTGGAACGCGTTCATCGATGAGCTGACCATGTGACGTACCCCTGAACACGCATGGCCCCGGGTGGAGTCCACCGCCCGGGGCCATTCGTTTCTTCCCAAACAATATGAACCCATGACGCAGCGGCCCCGTGGGAAGGGGCAGGCCCAGTACGCGCGCGCTGGAGCCGACGAAGAATCGTGCTGTCCGACTCCCCCGGAGACGACCATGATCAAACGATTACGTCCGGCAAAACTCGTCGCGGCCCTGGCGAGCCTGGCACTCGCCCTCGGCACAGCGTCCACCGCCGAGGCAGACCCGAAAGCCGACTACCAGCTCATCGCAGTCGTGTACGAACACGCGAACTACGAAGGCGAGGCGTACTACCTCTACGCCCCGCCGTGCAAAGCATTCAGCAAGCCGGAGAACATCAACGAGCTGTACGACGGCTGGAACGACCGCATCAGCTCGATCGACCTGTACACAGAGCACAAATGTCTCATCGTCCTCTTCGAACACACCTGGCTGGGCGGGCCCCGCAGGAGCATCAGGGACGACGTAGCGGACCTGGGTGACTGGCACGACCGCACCAGCTCCGTGTCGTTCACGTTCAGGATGTGAGCACGCCCGCAGGCCCCCGTCCCGGTGCGGCGGGGGCCTGCGGAGCGGGGCGAGGCGTCGGCCCCCTGCCGCGTACGGCTCACTCGTACCGTCCGAGCAGTTCCGTGTAGGCGGCTTCGGCCAGTCGGCCGGGGGGCGTGTCCTGGGGGGCGTGGGCGAGGAAGGTGTCCGTCGTCCCGGAGTGCAGGACGCGGCCCCCGGCGAGCACGGTGACGTGGTCGGCCTCCTCCGCGAGGTCGGCGACGTCATGCGTCGACATGAGGACGCTCACCTCGTCCGTGAGTCGGCCGAGCAGGTCCCGGAAGACGCGGCGCTGGCGCGGGTCCATCCCGGCGGTGGGCTCGTCCAGCAACAGAATCTGCGCGTCGTGCACCAGGGCGGCGGCGACGCCGACGCGGCGGAGCTGGCCGCCCGAGAGATCGTTCGTCCTGCTGTCGCTCCTGTCGGTCAGCTCCACCCGCGCCAGTGCCCGCCGCGCCCGGCACCAGGCGTCCGCGCGGCTCATGCCCTTCAGCCAGCCCGCGTAGGCGACATACTCGCGTGCGGTCATGCCGGGCATCGCGACGATGTCCTGCGGCATCCAGGCGACGGCCTTGCGGAAGGCTTTGGCGGTGCTGGGGGTGGTGCCGAAGCGGACATCGCCCCGGTGGGGGCGCGCGACCGAGGCGCCGAGCTTCAACACCGTGGACTTGCCCGCCCCGTTGGGTCCCAGGAGGACCGTGAGGCCAGGCGGGAGGCGGTAGCTGAAGTCGGTGAGGACGGCCGCCTTGCGCCGCCCGTACGCGTAGGTGCAGGAGGACAGTTCAAGAGTCATCGGGCTCTCCTCGCGGAGCGGATCTGGACGGTGAGTCCGAGGGCGAACATCAGCACGGCGGCGGCAGCGGCGTGCGGGGCGCCGAGCGGTTCCGGAATGACGGTCCAGGGGTAGGCGTCGTTGCCGGGGCGGAAGCCGGTGAGGCAGACGAGCATGATCCAGGCCATCGGCAGCAGGGTGCCGGGCTGGCCGAACCGGGCGCGGGCGATGAGCATGAGGCCGGTGAGGAAGAGCGTGTTGCGTCCGACCGCCATGGTGACCGTGTCACCGATGACCGCTCCGGCGAGCGCGCTCACCGCCACCGCCACCGCGGCGACGCCTGCCGCGAGCGCCGCGTCCAGACCGAAGACCGGGCGGACACCCGTCGTCTCGGCGGCGGGCAGCCGGGATTCCAGGCACAGGGCCAGCCCGGCGACCAGGGGGACCGGGACGAACAGCGAGAGAGCGACCTGCGTACTCCCGGCGACCAGCGAGGGGAGGACCACGGAGTCGCTCCGGAAGACCATCAGTAGCAGGAGGAAGGCCCCGAACGCGGCGGTCAGGACCGGATGGACGCGGCGCGCCTTGAGCCACCACGTCATGAGGTCCGCCGACAGCCGTGGGCGGCGGCCTCTTCGGTGAGCCGCTGCCGGAGTTCGCCCTTGCCGACCGCGTAGGTGAGGTGGAGCCGCCAGACGTCCCGTGTCGACGGCGGGGCGGCACGGCCGTCGGTCATACGGTCGACGATCCTCCCGGGCCGGGCCGGGCCTCCGGCGCACCGGAGTTCGCCGAGGACCTGGACCGTTTCCTTCCAGACCTCCCTCGCGGGGGTGGGACCGGTCTCCGGGACGCAGACCTCCGGTGCTTCGCCCATGCACTCCAGGGGTGCCTGCTGGGACAGCAGAGGCGGGTTCGGGCCCCAGGTCTTCACCTTCTGATAAGCGATGAAGGGGAGGACGGCCATCACGGCGAGGGCGAGCGCGGCGCGGACGGCCCTGGGCCGGAGGGGAATCCACAGCAGGGCCACCCCGGCCGCGATTCCGCCGGTGAAGAGCAGATGGGGAAGGTAGGACCCGTAGGCGGCCGCTTCGCCGAACTCGAAAGCCGTGGGGTACTGGCCGGACACATGCCGTTTCCAGAACGCGTCGCTCGCGACGGTGAAGGCGACGAGCAGCCAGACCGCCGTGGCCATGACGGGGGCCGCGACCAGACGCGGGACGAAGAGACCGACGGCGAATCCGATGGCCCCGTGCGCCACGCACAGGACCATCGCCAGGAGCAGGGGCGCCAGGCCCGGCAGGGTCGGCAGGGTGCGCGCGCCGACGAGGGCGACGGTCACGGGCAGAACGAGCAGCAGCCAGGCGCAGTAGACCGCGGGGGCGATCCCGTTCCACGCCACCCGGTAACGGGAGCGGACCGGGGCCATGGCCCAGACGCCCGCGGCTCTCATCCGGCCGCTCTCCCATACCGCCAGCCCTGCCGCCAAGCCGTAGGCGAAGGCGTAGAGGACCTCCAGAGCGGCCGACACCAGACTCGGCGCGTAGCCGTACAGCCGGTCCCCGGCTATGCCGGTGGCGTAGAAGAAGTAGAAAAGCGACAGAGCTACGGCGACGGGAGCCGCCCAGGGGACGCAGCTGATCCGCAGACTGGTTTTTAAGCGCACAGATACCGCCTCGTCCCGGTGCCGCTCAGGGCCGTGTCGACCAGGGGAAGGCGGCACCCGGGAGGGAGGCGGTGTCTTCCGTTCAGCGGTAGCGGAAGAGGAGATTCGATGAAGCGAAGTGGCACGGTATATCCAGGAATTCGGCGCGCGGGGCGCGGCGAGCGGCGGCAGGGTGCCCGGTCTGCCTGCTAGGGACGCCGGTTCCTGGCGCGTCAGTTCGCGTGATACCCGTTCCTGGCCCGATCCGCGCGGAGCGTCAGGTGCGCGGGCGCGGCGTCATCCGCCGGTCCCCCTCGCGGCGACCTCCCGTCGCACCAGGCCGCCCACACCGCCCAGCCGGGCGGCGGCCCGCGCGGGATCGCCGGTGCGCGTCGGCTGGTCCACCTCGAAGTCGTGGCCCGTCAGCCCGCATTCCTCCTCGATGACGTGCGCGACGCGGTACGCCAGCTCCATCACGGCGAGGGCCTCCGCCCCGGCGTAGCGGTACGGGACCTCGATGTCGGCGGAGTCCCCGTAGTAGGAGCAGTGCACGGTCCCCAGGGGGCCCTGGTACCAGAACCCCAGGCTGTACGGAAACTCCTCGGGCTCGACGGGCGCGATCTCCCGCCCCACCCGCAGCAGCACCCGTTCCCACGCGTCCCGCTCCTGACCGCTGAGCCGCAACGGCTCCAGTTCGGCATCGGGACCCATCCCGGCCACCTGCCGCTCCAGCGCCTCCCGCGCGCTGCCCTCGCCGGGGCCCACCTGGACCAAACTGATGTCGTACGTCATGGACCGGAGGCTATGTCCCGGCCGTGACCTGCGGCGATGTCTTTTCCTCGGGCAGGGGGGCCATCGGCTTGCCGCCTCGGCCGGCCCGGTGCACCCGACCGGTGGCACCGCCGCCCGGCGAGGGCCCTTGCCTGGAGCGGGCTCCACGGGATTGGGTGGGCGTTCATGGAATACACGCAGCTCGGACGGACAGGGCTCAAGGTCAGCCGGATCGTTCTCGGGACGATGAACTTCGGGCCCTTCACGGATGAGGCCGACAGTCACGCGATCATGGACGCCGCGCTCGGGGCGGGGGTCAACTTCTTCGACACGGCGAACGTCTACGGGTGGGGCGAGAACAAGGGCCGCACCGAGGAGATCATCGGGAGCTGGTTCGCGCGGGGCGGCGGGCGCCGGGAGAAAGTGGTGCTCGCGACCAAGGTGTACGGGGACATGAGCCCCGAGGGCGAGCCGTGGCCCAACTACGGGAAGCTCTCCGCGCTGAACATCCGGCGGGGGGTGGACGCCAGTCTGAAGCGGCTGGGGACCGATCACATCGATGTGTACCAGTTCCACCACATCGACCGGCTGACGCCGGTGGACGAGATCTGGCAGGCGGTCGACACCCTCGTCCAGCAGGGCAAGATCCTTTACGCGGCCTCGTCCAACTTCCCCGGCTGGAAGATCGCCCAGATGAACGAGGAGGCCCGGCGCCGGGGCTCGTTCGGCCTGGTCAGCGAGCAGTGTCTGTACAACCTCGCGGAGCGGCGCGTGGAGATGGAGGTGATCCCGGCGGCCGAGGCGTACGGACTGGGGGTCATCCCCTGGTCGCCGCTGCACGGCGGGATGCTCGGCGGCATCCTCAAGAAGCAGGCGGAGGGCGGCCGGCGCGCGGCCGGGCGGGCGCTGGACCGGCTGGAGCTGCCGGGGGTGCGGGCGCAGGTCCAGGCGTACGAGGAGCTGCTGGACAGGCACGGGCTGGCCCCGGGCGAGACGGCGCTGGCGTGGCTGCTGACCCGGCCCGGGGTCACGGGGCCGATCGTCGGGCCGCGGACGGTGGAGCAGCTCGACGGGGCGGTGCGCGCGGTCGGGCTGGAGCTGAGCGGGGAGCTGCTCGGCGAGCTGGACGCGATCTTCCCGGGCCCGGGGGCGTCCCCGGAGGCGTTCGCCTGGTAGTCCCGGCCGGGGACCGGAGCCACACCGCCCCGTCCCGGCGGGTTCGGCGCACGCCGGGACGGGGCGGTGTCGGGAACGGGGGCGGGAACGGGGGCCGTGCGCGGGAACGGGCGCCGGGCTACTTGGGGATGAAGGCCAAGGAGCTGATCCTGTCGTTCCAGGGGCCGAGTATCGGCAGATCGCTCGACACCCGGAAGCGCTCACCGACGTTGAAGCCGTGCTCGTAGATCATGGTGTCGCAGGAGTCACTGACCTGGATCGAGCTGATCTTGTCGTTCCAGTTCCAGGGAAGCGTCCTGACGAGCTGCGCGGGGACCTGCGCGCTGCACCTCTGCCCGCGGAGTTCGATCGCCCCGCCGCGGTAGTACGCGTCCTTGTACACGACCCCCATGACGATGTCGCCACTGCCGACGACGGCGGTCGCGGGCGCGGCCTGCGCTGTGCCCGCCGTGCCGAGGGCGAGCACGGTGCTCGCCACCGCCGCGAGCACCGCGGCCGGACCCGTCCGTCCGGTACACCCGGGCGATCGGCCGTGGCGACGGATGGTCCTGATGCGCTGGAACATGGTTGCCCTCCATGAAGACGACGCAGACGACGACGAGCACGGCGACGAGTACGGCGAGCACGGCGAGTGCGAGGGGTTCGGCGGGGCCACCCCGTGGCGGTCGGCGTTGCGGGCCGTCGCGGGGGTGCCTCACTCCGTCACGGGTACTGGACCGTGAAGGAGCTGATCCGGTCGTTCCACACGCCGAGATACGCCTGATCGCTGCCCACGTGGAGCCGGCCCCCGTTCATGTCGCTGTGTTCGAACGCGTAGACGTCGCAGCCCCGGCGGACCCGGATGGAGCTGGCCTTGTCGTTCCAGGAGGGCGGGAGCCGGAAGTACTGGAGATGGGTCGACGGGGAGCACAGCTCGGCCCACAGCTCCAGGTAGGCGCCCCGGAAGTAGTCGTGCTCGAAGACGATCGCCATCAGATACTCGCCGCTGCCGACGCGGGTGGTCCGCGGTGCGGCTTCGGCCGTGCCACCGGCGCCGAGGGCCAGGGCCAGGCCCGCGGCCACCGCCATGAGCCCTGTCGATCGCCGTCGTGGTGTGGATCGCCGGAACATCTCTGACCGGACCTCCGGAAGTGGGTGGGGACGCCGGGGTGCGAGGGGGCGCCGGCCCCAGGCGGGCCAACCACTTCCACGGGCAGGTACGGCCACGGGTTCAGCCCCGTGCCAGTGCCACCGGGCCGGGTGCGCACCTGGCGGAACGGGCCTGTCGACCGGGACTCGCCCGGCGGAACGGGGCCTGTCGGCCGGGGCTCGCCCGGGCGGAACGGGGCCTACTGGCCGAGGGCCCCGGCGATGGCGACCACCGCGAACATCAGCACAAGGACGGCCGCCATGATCTGGTTTCTGGTCTTGGAGTTCACACCACGAGGTTAACCCGCGGGCCCGGACGTCCCCGAGCCCAGGTCCCAGGCGCCGACGGTCTCGTAACGGGGCTGCTCACCGGGGGTGCCCCCGGTGGGGAGACGGCTGCGGACGAGTGCGATCCGGGTCACGTCCCAGGGGGTGCCCTCGAAGGGGGCCAGCCCCGCGACGAAGGGGGCGAGATCCACGTCCTCCCGGCTGCGGGCGACCGTGAGATGCGCGCGGTAGGCGCGGTGCTCCTCCATCGGGACACCGGACCGGGCCGCCGCCGCGTACGAGCGCTCCGCGAGCATCCGCATCCCGTCGATGTCCCCGGCCGCCCCGGTCCACAGCACCCGCCCGCCGAACTGACCCGCGCCGTGCAGCCGCACCCCGAAGGCCCTCGTCCGCCGCGCGGCCCGCGCCAGCCGTGCGCTCAGCTCGGGCAGCACGGCGCCGTCGACCTCTCCCATGAAGGCGAGCGTGAAGTGCCACCCGGCCCGCCCGGTCCAGCGCAGCCGACCGGCGTCCGGCAGCCCCCGGAGCCGGGCGACGGCGTCGGCCAGCTCGGCCGTCGCGCCGGGCGGGGGCAGTACGGCGGCGAAGAGTCTCATGCGCCGAGTCTGGCCCACACGGCCCCCAGGGAGCGTGGGCTCCCCGGCGGGGGCGGCCCGCCATCACGGGGTGATGGCGAGCCGCCCGTGCCGGGCCCCCGGGCCGGGGTCAGGCCGCCGTCGTCAGCGGCTTCCGGGACGGTCGGGGCTCGCGCTGTCTCGGGACGAACGCGAGGTGCTTGTGGCCCCTGCGGAGGTCGACCCGGAGACGGAGGCCGCCCGCGCGGGCCAGCAGGAGGCCGACGGCCGCCGCCGCGAGGAAGGAGATCACGCCGCCCGCGGCGAGGCTGACGCGCGGGCCGTAGGCGTCCGTGAGCCAGCCGAAGAGCGGGCCGCCGAGCGGGGCGCCGCCGACGAAGACCATCATGAACAGGCTCATCACCCGGCCGCGGACCGCCGGGTCGGTCGCCGTCTGGACGCTGGAGTTCGCGGTCACATTGACCGTCAGCCCGACCATCCCGACCAGGACCATCAGCAGAGCGAAGAGCCAGAAGCCGGGCGCGAGGGCGGCCAGGACCTCCAGGACGCCGAAGAGCAGCGCCGCGCCGACCAGGAACCGCAGCCGGGAGGTGCCGCGCCGGGCCGCGAGCAGCGCGCCCGCGAGGGAGCCCGCGGCCATGAGCGTGTTGAGCAGGCCGTAGGTCTCGGCGCCGGAGTCGTAGACCTCGTGGACGAAGGCCGTGAGCCAGATGGGGAAGTTGAAACCGAAGGTGCCGACGAATCCGATGAGGACGATCGGCCAGA
Organism: Streptomyces clavuligerus; assembly: GCF_005519465.1. Classification (NCBI taxonomy): domain Bacteria; kingdom Bacillati; phylum Actinomycetota; class Actinomycetes; order Kitasatosporales; family Streptomycetaceae; genus Streptomyces; species Streptomyces clavuligerus. The sequence continues at coordinate 2,863,419 of NZ_CP027858.1, forward strand.
TCAGTTCGGGGTGGGCGGAGACATAGCGCAGCCCCTCCCTGAGCTGTCCCTTTCCGCGCGGCGCCCGCTCGGAGCGGTGCAGCTCGGCGGGGCGGATCAGCAGCAGCGCGACGATCGGGGCGAGGAAGGAGACTCCGTTGAAGAGGAAGGCGTAGCCGCTGCCGACGGCGGTGATCAGCACACCGGCGACGGCGGGCCCGATGAGCCGGGCGGACTGGAAGTTGGCGGAGTTCAGGCTGACCGCGTTGGAGAGCTGGGCGGGGCCGACCAGCTCGGAGACGAACGTCTGCCGGGCCGGGTTGTCGACGACGGTGACGAGACCGAGGAGGAAGGCGGTCAGATAGACGTGCCAGACCTCGACCTGGCCGCTGAGGGTGAGGACGGCGAGCGCCACACCCGTCAGGCCCATGGCGGACTGGGTGGCGAGCAGCAGCGGGCGCTTGGGCAGCCGGTCGGCGAGGACGCCGCCGTAGAGGCCGAAGAGCAGCATCGGCAGGAACTGGAGGGCGATGGTGATGCCCACGGCGGAGGCGGAGCCCGTGAGCGTCAGCACCAGCCAGTCCTGCGCGATGCGCTGCATCCAGGTGCCGGTGTTGGATATGAGGGCGCCCAGGGCGAAGAGCCGGTAGTTCCGGATCTTCAGTGAGCCGAACGTGGTGGTAGGGACGGGTGCGGGTGCGGAGTCTGCTCCGGGTCCCGTACGCAAAAGGGTCGCCTCCTCGGTGGTGGGTTACAGGTGCGCGAGCTTCTCCAGGACCGGGGCGGCGGCACGCAGCTTGGCCCATTCGTCCTCGTCCAGACCTTCGGCGAGGTCGGCCAGCCAGGCGTTCCGCTTGCGGCGGCTCTCTTCGAGCATGGCCTCGGCCCGCTCGGTCCGGCTGACGACCTTCTGACGGCGGTCGTCGGGGTGCGGCTCCAGCCGGACCAGCCCCTTGGCCTCCAGCAGCGCCACGATCCGGGTCATGGACGGCGGCTGGACATGCTCCTTGCGGGCCAGCTCGCCCGGGGTGGCCGAGCCACAGCGGGCGAGCGTGCCGAGCACCGACATCTCGGTGGGGCTCAGCGACTCATCGACGCGCTGGTGCTTCAGCCTGCGGCCGAGCCGCATCACGGAAGAGCGCAGTGCGTTGATCGCGGCGGCGTCCTCGGCCTCCGCGCGGGCGGCGTGGTCGGCGCCGCCGGGGGACTGGTCTGACATGTTCGTTAGCATAACTCATTACCCTTCCTAAAGACCAATCGGCTTGTTCTCACCCGTACGGGTGAGATGGGTAGGGAAATCTGTCCGGACGGCACGAGTCGGGGGACCCTGGGCGAATGGGATCGACTGTGCTCAGCTTGCGGATAGACGGTGAGCTGCTGGAACGCATCCGGCTGCGGGCCGCCCACCGCCGGATGAGCGTCCAGGACTACGTCCTGCGGACGCTGAAACAGGACGACTTCGACGAACGGTTCCGTGCGGCGCTGGAGGAGACGGAGCGCCTCTACGGCCGGGCCTGAAACCCTCGCCCTCTGGCCGGGCCTTGAGGCCCCTCGCCCCCTGGCCGGGACCTCAGGACCCCGCCCCCCGCGTCTCCCGTCTCCCGTCTCCCCCGAAACGGCCGGAAGCCGTCCGCGTCCCGTTTGATGCCCCTGGACGCGGGCGGCTTCCGGTCTCTCCCGGGCACCGCACGGTGCCCGGCCTGGTTCCCGCTGCTAGGTCAGCCCCAGCGCGGGCATCGCGTAGTAGAAGACGAAGACCGCCGAGACCACATACATCGCCATCGGCACCTCACGGCCCCGGCCGACCGCCAGCCGCAGCACACAGAAGGTGATGAAGCCGATACCGATGCCATTGGTGATCGAGTAGGTGAACGGCATCATCACCATGGCCAGGAACGCGGGGACGGCGAGCGTCCAGTCGGTCCAGTCGATGTCCCGGATCGAACCGGCCAGGATCAGGAAGCCCACCGCCAGCAGGGCCGGGGTCGCGGCCTGGGACGGGACCATCGTGGCCAGCGGGGTGAGGAAGAGCGCCACCGAGAAGAGCGCACCCGTGACCACCGAGGCGAGACCCGTGCGCGCGCCCTCGCCGACACCCGCCGTGGACTCCACGAAGCAGGTCGTCGCCGAGGACGAGGTGGCACCGCCCGAGGCGACGGCGATGCCGTCGACGATCAGCACCTTGTTGATGCCGGGGAGATTGCCGTCCTTGTCCAGCAGCTTGGCCTCGTCACCGACGCCCAGGATCGTGCCCATCGCGTCGAAGAAGCAGGACAGCAGCACGGTGAAGACGAAGAGACAGCCCGTGAGGACGCCGACCTTCTCGAAGCCGCCGAACAGGCTGACCTCGCCGACCAGACCGAAGTCGGGCGTCGAGAGCGGGTTGCCCGGCCACTGCGGGGTGGTCAGGCCCCAGCTCCCCTTCGGCAGCTCGGCGATCGCCTCGATGATCAGCGCCAGGACGGTCATCGCCACGATGGAGATCAGGATCGCGCCCTGCACCTTGCGGATGATCAGGACCAGGGTGAGCAGCGCGCCGAGGACGAAGACGAGGACCGGCCAGCCCATGAGGTGACCGCCCTGGCCCAGGGTGAGCGGGACCGTGGTCTGCGCGACGTCCGGGATACGGGAGACGAAGCCCGCGTCCACCAGGCCGATCAGCATGATGAAGAGGCCGATGCCGATCGCGATGCCCTTGCGCAGACTGTTCGGGACGGCGCTCATCACCCGTTCCCGCAGCCCCGTCGCCACCAGCAGCATCACCACAAAGCCCGCGAGGACCACCATGCCCATCGCGTCGGGCCAGGTCATCCGGGGGGCGAGCTGAAGGGCGACCACGGTGTTGACGCCGAGGCCCGCCGCGAGGGCGATCGGGACATTGCCGATCACACCCATGAGGAGGGTGGAGAAGGCGGCCGTCAGCACGGTCGCGGTGACGAGCTGGGCGTTGTCGAGCCGGTGGCCGTTCATGTCCACGGCGCTGCCGAGGATGATCGGGTTCAGCACGATGATGTAGGCCATCGCGAAGAAGGTGGCGAAACCTCCCCGCACTTCGCGGGCGACCGTCGATCCGCGTTCGGAGATCTTGAAGAAGCGGTCCAGACCGCTGAGGGGGCCCTGTGGCTGATGCTCGGGGGCGGCGGCGGAGGCCGTCGGGGTCATTCCGTCCTCATTTGCAGCTTGGATGTTCCTACGAATCATTCAGGTCAAAAGCAAACCGTTTCAGTATGAAGATATAGGGGAAAGATCGCCATCTCCGCGCGTAGACCCTTGGGGGGACGGCCGGGACGGCCGGTTGCCTAGACTGGTGACCATGGCGAAGTGGACCCCCAAGCACGAGGCGCCCGAGCCCCTGGAGGGGCCTGTCGTCGGCACCATCACCGGTGGCACGATCATCTGGTTCGTCCTCTTCCTGGTGCAGATCCCGTTCTACGGCTGGTTCGAGGAACGCGGCCTGATGTGGTGGGTCTGGACCTGTCTGGCCGGTGCCGGCCTGGGGCTGATCGGCATCTGGTACGTCCGCGGGCGCGAGGCCGCGCTCAAGCGTGCGGAGGCCGCGGGGGAACGCGAGGAGCGGGCGGAGCCCGCCGAGCGCGAGTAGGACCGACCCGCCCGGCCCGGGGTCCGGGATCGACACCACTCATTTCAGGCCAGTCCAAGGGGTGAGCCGACCCCTGCGCCCGTACCGTACAAATCATGACCCAGCGGGCAGGGATCAACACGGACGGCGGCCCTGAGCCGGACGGCCCGTCGGCGGGCGGACACGACAGCGCGGCCGGGCGCGACAGGACGGCCGGAGCCGACGCGGCCGGGCGCCGGGCGGGGACGGCCCGGACGCCCCGGCCCAAGGACACGGGCGCGGCGGCCCGGTGCGGCCCCCGGATCGACGCGGGCGCCGAGCTGGACCCCGTCCACCCCGTCAAACCGCCCCGGCGGCTCATCGACGCGGGCGCGGAGCTGGACCCCGTCCATCCGGTGCGACCGCCCGCGCGGCCGCCCACGCGACCGTCCGCAGGACCGGACGACGGGCCGGGCACAGGGCCGTCCGCCGGGCCGGGCACGGGACCGTCCGCAGGACCGCCCACGAGACCGTCCGCCGGGCCGGGCACGGGACCGTCCGCAGGACCGCCCACGAGACCGTCCGCCGGGCCGGGCACGGGGGCGGACACCCGGCCGGGCACGGGGCCGTCCGCCGAACCGGACGACGGGGCGGGCACGGGGGCGTCCGCCGTCGGGCCGGGGGCCCGGAGCGCCACCGGGCTGACCACCGCCGAGGTCGCCGAGCGGATCGCGCGCGGCGAGGTCAACGATGTCCCCGTCCGCTCCTCCCGCTCCACCGCCGACATCGTCCGGGCCAATGTCTTCACCCGCTTCAACGCCCTCATCGGCGTCCTCTGGGTGATCATGCTGATCGTCGCTCCGATCCAGGACAGCCTCTTCGGCTGGATCATCATCGCCAACACCGGCATCGGCATCGTCCAGGAGCTGCGCGCGAAGAAGACCCTCGACGGACTCGCGGTCATCGGCGAGGCCCGGCCCACCGTCCGGCGCGACGGGCGGTCCGCCGGGATCTCCACCTCCGCCATCGTCCTCGGCGACCTGGTGGAGCTGGGCCCCGGGGACAAGGCCGTCGTCGATGGCGAGGTCGTCGAGGCCGACGGGCTGGAGATCGACGAGTCCCTGCTCACGGGCGAGGCCGACCCCGTGCTGAAACAGCCCGGCGACCCGGTGATGTCCGGCAGCTTCGTCGTCGCGGGCGGCGGCGCCTTCACCGCGACCCGCGTCGGCCGCGAGGCGTACGCGGCCCAGCTCGCCGAGGAGGCGTCCCGTTTCACCCTCGTCGACTCGGAGCTGCGCAACGGCATCAGCGTCATCCTCAAATATGTGACCTGGATGCTGGTCCCGACCGCCATCGGTCTGATCATCAGCCAGCTCGTGGTCAAGAACTCCGACTTCCAGGACTCCATCGCCCGGACCGTCGGCGGCATCGTGCCGATGATCCCCGAGGGGCTGGTCCTGCTCACCTCCATCGCCTTCGCCATCGGAGTGATCCGGCTGGGGCGCCAGCAGTGCCTGGTGCAGGAGCTGCCCGCGATCGAGGGGCTGGCCCGGGTGGACGTCGTCTGCCTGGACAAGACCGGGACGCTCACCGAGGGCGGCATGGACGTCAGCGAGGTGCGCCCGCTGAACGGGACCGGTGAGCGGTACGCCCGGCAGGTGCTCGGCGCGCTGGGGGCCTCGGACCCGCGTCCCAACGCCTCCCTGAAGGCCATCGCGGCGGCCTGCCCGGACGGCGCCGGGTGGACGGTCACCGACACCCTGCCGTTCTCCTCCGCCCGCAAGTACAGCGGCGCGAGCTTCACCGAGGCGGACGGGGCCCGGTCCGCCTGGCTGCTGGGGGCGCCGGACGTCCTCCTGGAACGGGGGTCGGCCGCGCTCGCCGAGACCGAACGCCTCAACGAGCAGGGGCTGCGGGTGCTGCTGCTGGCCCGGACGGACGGACCGCTGGACACCCCCGGCGCCGGGGAGCGGCTGCGGCTGCGTCCGGCCGCCCTCGTCGTGCTGGAGCAGCGGCTGCGCCCCGACGCCCCCGACACCCTGCGGTACTTCGCCGAACAGGACGTCCGTACGAAGGTCATCTCCGGCGACAACGCCGTCTCCGTCGGCGCGGTGGCCGCGAAACTGGAACTGCCCGGCGCCCAGCGCGCGGTGGACGCGCGGACCCTTCCCACCGAGGCGGGGCCGCTGGGGGAGGCGCTGGACGCCCACGCCGTCTTCGGCCGGGTGACCCCGCAGCAGAAACGGGACATGGTCGGGGCGCTCCAGGCCCGGGGGCACACCGTCGCCATGACCGGCGACGGCGTCAATGACGTGCTCGCGCTGAAGGACGCCGACATCGGGGTGTCGATGGGCTCGGGCTCCGAGGCCACCCGGGCGGTCGCCCAGATCGTGCTGCTGAACAACAGCTTCGCCACCCTGCCGTCGGTCGTCGCCGAGGGGCGCCGGGTCATCGGCAACATCACCCGAGTCGCCACCCTCTTCCTCACCAAGACCGTCTATTCGGTGCTGCTGGCGATCCTGGTCGTGTGCAGCCAGGTGGAGTACCCGTTCCTGCCCCGGCATCTGGCGCTGCTGTCCACGCTGACCATCGGGGTCCCCGCCTTCTTCCTCGCGCTCGCGCCCAACCGGGAACGGGCGAAACCGCACTTCGTCCGGCGGGTGATGCGGTACTCGATCCCGGCCGGGACCATCGCGGCGGCGGGCACCTTCACCACGTATCTGCTGGCCCGCGCCCACTACAGCGGGCCGAACGCGCTGGACGCGGAGACCAGCGTGGCGACCCTGACGCTGTTCCTGATCGCGATGTGGGTGCTCGCGATCATCGCCCGGCCCTACACCTGGTGGCGGATCGTGCTCGTGGCGGCCATGGGGTTCGGCTTCGTGGTGGTCGTGACCGTGCCCTGGCTCCAGGACTTCTTCGCGCTGAAACTGGTGGGGACCACCATGCCGTGGACGGCGGTCGTGATCGCGGTGGTGGCGGCGGGCCTGGTGGAGCTGGCCTGGCGATGGGTGGACCGGCGCTTCCCCGCCTGACCGGGCGGCTACCCGCTGAAGGTACTGTGCCCCCAGGTCAGGGGCGTTTTCGGACCAGGCGTCGGGGGTGGCCCGACGGCGCGGCGGACGGCCCCGGGGAACGAGGGGGGCCGCTGAGCCATGCGGTACGGACGGATACGGGACGGGCGGACGCCCGGCGGGCAGGCGCCCGGTGGGCAGGCGCCGGACGGACCGACCCAGGACGATCCGACCTGGGACGGACCGACACCCGACGAACCGACACCCGACGGGCAGGCGCAGGGCGGGTGGACGCAGGGCGGGTGTCGGCAGCGAGACGGTGGTCCGCGCGGCGGCCGGGGGCGGGCCGCGGTGCGGGCGGCCGCCGGGGGTGCCCTGGCCGTGGCGCTGGCCGCCTCCCTGCTGCTGGCACCGGGCGCGGCACCGGCCACCGCCGGGACGCCCGTGAAGCCGGTGAAGCCGGTGGCTCCCGTGCTGCCCGTGGCCCCCGTTGCGCGGGCGGGCTCGGCCGTGCTCCCCACCGGTGACCGGGTGGAGCCCGCCGCCGCCCCGGGAGCGGCGGCCCCCGCCGTCCGTCTCGTCCCCCTCGCCGGACAGGAACAGCCCGGGCGGTACGCGTACACCCAGCGCGGCGGCGAACTGACGCTCCGTCCGGCCGGGCTCCCCCGGGCCCTGCCCGCCACCACGGTGAACACCACGACCGGGAGCACCACGACCGGGGGCACCCCCACCGGCAACGCCGCCGGACGAGGTGCGCGCGGCGGCCCGTTCAAGGTGGGTGTCGTCCTCACGGGCGCCACCGCCAACGGCCCCGTCGTCCAGGTCTGGAACCGTACGACCTGGGCGTACCACGAGGTCACCGTGGGTACGCGGGGCGCGGACGGCACCGTGTGGCTGCCGCCGGGCGACTATCTCGCCGTCGGCATGTACGGCGGCCCGGCGGCCGATCATCTCCTCGCCCGCGCCTTCACCGTCCGGGACCGGGCGCTGACCGTGGCCATGGACGCCCGCGCCGCCCGCGAGACCGCCGTCACCACCGACGACAGCACCGCCCGCCGGGCCGGTGCCGCCGTGTCGCTGCGGCTGCCGAACGGCGAGGTCGTCGGCTTCATGGGCGGCCGGGGACAGCGGGTGCTGGTCACCCCGTTCACACTGAAGGGCATCTCGCTGCGGGTGCACGAGGTGCAGGTGAAGAAGGGGACCACCGCCAACGTCCCGAGTCCCTACCGGTACGAGCTGGTCAAGGAGTTCCGCGACACCGTCCCGGCCACGCCCCGGGCCACCGTCCGCACGGCCGGCCTGGCGCGGACCGTGCTCACCCTGCGCTCCCCGGGACTCGACACCATCGGCTGGCTGTCCAGCTCCCGTGACCTGCGCGGGAACACCTCGTCCACGGTCGCGACCCCGGTCCGGCTGCCCGCGCGGGTGACCGAGTACGCGACCCCCGGCATCGCCGTCCGGCACACGCTCGACTCCCCCGACGGACCCGCGCTGACGACCGGGCGGCGGCTGCCCGCGGCGGGCGGGAGCACGGGGCACGTCCTCGGGGCCGCCCCGTTCGGGGCGGGCGCCTGCGCGCTGCCGCAGAGCGAGCCCAGCGAACTGCGCGGCACCCGGCTCACCTTCGCGGAGCCCTGCGCGTACGGGGACGGCTACGGCCATCAGGGGCTCGACCGCGACGCGACGGAAGACCTCGAACTCACCTCGCGGGGCGCGCTGGTCGCGCGGGAGCGGGGGCGGGCGCTGGGGGCGCCGTGGTCGGTCACCCTGAAGGAGACGGGGGTGCCGCACACCCTGTACCAGACCGTGCGGCACACGGACAGCCCCCGCCGGTACACCCGTACCCAGCACAGCGTGTGGACCTTCGTCCCCGGCGGGCCGGGCGCGCGCCCCGGTGAACTGCCGCTGTCCGACGTCCGGATGCGGGTCTCCGGGCTCAGCGACCGGAACACGGCGGGCAGCGCGCCCGTCACCGTGCATCTCACCGCCTCCTCGCGGACGGGGCGCGTCACCGCCACGCCGACCTCCCTGGAGTACTCCACCGACGACGGCGGCACCTGGCACCCGCTGCGGCTGAGCGGCACCGCGGACCTCACCCCCGGCAGCGGCGGCGACCGGCGCAGCGCCCGGTTCACCGTGCCGTCCGGCGCCCGTTATGTCTCGCTGCGCGCGCGGGCGGCCGCGGCGGACGGGACGACGCTCACGCGGACCCTGCTGCGGGCGTTCGGCGGCCCGGCGCCGCTCGCGGACGAGCAGGCCGGTGGGATCAAGGTCTCGCACGTGACCGTCAACGGCAGCAGGACGGTCGTACCGGCGGTCGGCGAGGGCTTCGGCGACGCCGACCGGGTGTACGACGTGACGTACACCGTCACCCATCCGACGGGGGTCGCGGGCAGCGGGGTGCGGCTCTACCGGGGGGCGTTCGACCGGCCGGACGCCGTACTGCCGACGAGCACGCCGCACTGTGCGCGCAAGAGCGCGGACACCTCCGTGTGCACGGCGTACTTCTCCCTCGACGCCCGAACCGAGCTGGGGCGGAACGCGTTCGCGGGCGAGTGGCGGGCCGCCGCGTACGCCCGTTCGGCGGGCGGCACGAGCCTCACCAGCCGGAGCCGGGCGGGGACGGTGCAGATCCTGCGGGCGACGAAGCTGACCTCCGACGGGCCGGACGGGAAGGTGTCCGCGGGCCGTTCGTTCACCCTGACCGGCACCGCGCGGGCCGCCGACTGGGCCACCGGGCTGCCGGTCGCGCTGCCGGGGCGCTCCGCGCGGCTGGAGTTCCGGGCGCGGGGCGAACGCGAGTATCTGACGGTCGGCCGGGTGACGACGGACTCCCGGGGCGGGCTGCGGATCTCCCAGCGGGCCACCCGGGACGGGTACTGGCGCTGGGTGCTGCCGGTGGCGTCGGGGACGGCGGCGAGGACGTCGCCGAGGGTGTTCGTGGACGTGCGCTGAGCCTGTCGGTGCCGGTGCCGGTGTCGGTCGGTACGCGGCCGGTACGCGCCGAGGGCGCCGGGAGGTGGAGGAGTGCCGGTCGCCGCCGTGGTGACCGGCACTCGGCCGTCCCGGGCACGTCGCTGTCTCTGTCTCCGTGTCCGTGTCCGTGTCCGGGGCGACGGTCCGGTCCGGGGCCTTGGGGGGCGGCGGCGACCGGGCCGGTGCGGGCGACGGCACGCCCACGCGGTGGACGGTGCCCCGCCCTGGGCGGTGCGTCTTGTGCCCGGCGTTCCGGCCCGGACGGGGCACCCGCCGCCCGCCCGCCGCGCCATCCCGGGGACCGGTCGTCCCGGACGGTGGCCTGCGGGCCTCCCGGACGGATCCCGGCGGCGACCGGGCCGGGGCGGGGGGACGGCACTCCACACCGTGCCCCGCCCTCGCCACCCCACCGCCGCACGGGCCGGTACGGCGGTGGTCCACCCCGGAGGGGCCCGGTGCGACGGCCCGGCCCGGAGACGCCCGGCACCTCCCCGAACGGGCCACTGGCCGGTACGGCGGCGGCCTCACGGTGGACGGTGCCCCGCCCACGCCACCACGACACCACCGGGCCGGTACGGCGGCGGCCCGGCCCGGAGACGCCCGGCGCCTCCCCCGAACGGGCCACCGGCCGGTACGAAGACGATGCGGCCTCGCGGTGAACGGCGCCCCGCCCCGGGCGCCCCGCGGACCGGCCGCGCCGCAGCACCCGGACCACCGCCCCGGGCGACCCGTCCGTGCCCGGCGTTCCGGCCCGGACGGGGCACCCGCCGCCCGCCCGCCGCGCCATCCCGGGGACCGGTCGTCCCGGACGGTGGCCTGCGGGCCTCCCGGACGGGCTGCGACGCCACCGGGCCGGGGCGGGGGGACGAGCCCCGGCCGGTGCGACGGTGGTCCACCCCGGAGGGGCCCGGTGCGACGGCCCGGACCGGAGACACCCGGCCGACCTTCCCCGAACGGGCCACCGGCCGATGCGGCGGCGGCCCGGACCGGGCGGGGCTTACGGCAGCGGGTCGAACCAGCGGTCCCGGGCCAGTTCCTCCGTGCGGGACGGGTCCTCCAGCAGTGCCGCGACCTCGAAGCGCCGGGGCCACTGGCCCGCCGCCCAGGCGAGGCCCGCCGCGACGCCCTCCACCGTCGCCGCGTGGACCGTGCCGTCGGGGGTGCGGCGCCACTCCAGTTCGACGCCGTCGACGATCAACTCGTCGTGCTCGGTGTACGTCTCGGGGGTCGCCGGGCCCAGCAGCACCCGGACCGCGTCCGGAACGGGGTGGACCTCGCCCTCCGTCGTCACCGGGGCGGGCAGTGCCCCGCTCAGCCGCCGCACCTGGAGCAGTTCCGCCAGCTCGGCGGCGCGCTCCGGCGCGACCGGCAGCAGCGCGCGGCCCGCCGCCAGCGGCAGCAGGTCGGGGGCGTCCACCACGAGCGCGTCGGCGGCGTCCACGACACACACCTCGCCGTCGACGACCGCCCGCAGCTCGTCGGGGAGCGTCACCTGCTCCGGGTCGAGGTCCGCGAGCGCCGTGTGCAGACCGTGGAGCTGCGCGGCGTGGACGGGGCGCTCCGGGTCGGCGAGCCGGGACAGCAGCTCCGCAGCGCCGCCGGGCTCGTCGAGGAGGTCCGCCACCGTGGTGCGCACCCCCAGCGCCCGCAGGACGAGGGCGTCGTCGAAGCCGGTGGCGTCCACGGCCTCGTACAGCCCCGTGAGGAGGGAGTCGCCCCCGGCGGCCCGCAGTCCGGCGGGGCGGCGGCCGTCCAGGACCGGGTGGTCGCGCAGCCACCACGCGGTGTACGGGCGCACCGTCTCCGTCGTGCCGTCCGGCAGCAGCACCCGCACGGGCTGGGTGAGCGCGTCCCGCAGCGGCGGCCGGGCGAGCAGGGCGAGCGCCTGCGGCCAGTGGTCGTCGTCGACGAGGTCCAGGTCCCGCACGGCGGTGATCTCGGTCGCGACGGGCGGCACCGGGGTCTCGGGGAGCCGGTCGAGGACGTCCTCGCACCAGACGTCGACCGCGTCGAGGAGCCCCGCGTCGTCCGGTTCGGCGTAGTCGCTGTCGCGGGGTTCCAGCTCGTCGGGGTCGAGGACGACATCGGTGGCGCGGACGAGGGTGAAGTTCACGAGGACCCCGCAGGCGGCCAGCGGCTGGGCGCCCCAGCGTTCGGCGAGCGCGGGAGCGACGAAGGCGAGTTCGTCCTCGCGCATGACCTCCGCGAACGGGCTGCCGGGCAGGACCAGCTCCCCGGCGGGGACGCTCTCGCCGTCCTCGTCGGGAAGGGCGAGAGCGCCCAGCCAGGGCTCGTCCCCGGGGTCCAGCTCCGCGTCCCGGACGAGGGTGAGCACGGTCTCCGCCAGCTCGTCCGCGTCGAGCGTGTCGGCCGTGTCGTCGAACCAGGTCTCCCCCTCGTCGAGGGAGGCGGCGACCGCCGTACGGACCTGGGGGGTCGTCAGCACGGCCCGGGGCGTGGCGGGCAGCGCGCCCAGCTTCTCCAGCAGGGGGTGGGCCGCGTCCGGGTGGGCGACCTTGAGGCCGAGGCGGGTGAGGTGCGGCGGGGTCTCGGCGAGCGGCAGCAGGGTCTGCCGGGGGCCGATGACGGTCCGGCCGTCGGTGAGCGGGACGGGCAGTCCGGAGAGGCGGTCGGGGTCGACGCCCGCGAGGCTGTCGTAGAGGCGGCGCCACCAGGCGGGCGCGCGCTCCAGACCGGCGAGGCGGTCGATCGCCTCCGTCAGCGGGACACGGGCGACGCCGAGGGTGCGCAGTTCGGCCCGGCGCTCCAGACCGGCGGGGAGCAGGCTCGGCAGCACCTCGGCGAGCACCCGCACGGTGTCGGTGCCCGCGCCCTCGACCACCTCCGCCTCGACGGGGCGCAGCGCGGGCGGGCGCTCCCGGCCGGGGAGTCCGGTCTCCTCCTCGTCCTGTCCGGTGTCCCCCGGGCGGGGGGCGGCGGGCTCCAGGAAGGCGGTACGGGGCAGCAGCTCCAGGATGCCCGCGCGCAGCGCGCCGTCCAGCTCGCCCTTGCCGAGCGGGCCGGGGACGAGGTCGATCGTGCCGGTGGTGACCGGCTGCCAGCCGCCGAGCAGTTCCGTGTACGCCTCGGCCGCGCGCCGCACCAGGAAGTCGGTGAGGGGGCCGGGGGCGGGGTGGCGACGGGTCGTGTCCAGCGGCAGCGAGGCGATGAGCAGCGCGGGGATGCCGAGGGGTTCGTCGGTGGGGGTCGGCGCGTGGACCACGGGGGCGGTGCGGGGGCGGGCGGGGGTGCCGTCGGCGTCCACGGGGACGGCCCAGGTGACGGTCCAGTAGGGGCGGAGGCGTTCCTCGCGGGGGCGGTCGCGGAGGAGGTCGGGGTCGATGGTGCCGGTGTGGTTGACGGTGCGCCAGAGGGTGGTGCCTCGGGCGGAGTCGTGGATGCGGGTCGTGTCCGCCCCGCGTGCCCCGTCCGTCTGGCCTGACTCCTCCGGCTGGCCTGCCCCGGCTGTCCCGTCCGTCCCGCCTGCCCCGTCCGCCTCGCGGCGGAGGGTGCGGACCGACTCCGGGGTCTCGACGACGACCTCCGCGAGGCCCGGCAGGGCGAGGAGGAGCGCGTCGTCCACCCCGTCGAGCAGGCGCTCCACGAGGTCGACGGCCGCGCCGTCGCGCAGCGGGAGGACCACCACCGTGTCGTAGCCGTCCGGGGCGGTGCCCTCGGCGGGCAGCGGGAGCCGCAACAGCGGGACATGGCCGTCACGGCGGCGCAGCTCCTCGCCGAGGCCGGGGCTGTGCGCCGCCACCTCCCGCGTCAGCTCACGGGCCTCCGCGAGCGCCCAGCGGACCCCGCCGTGGCGGCCGAGCACGGCGGGTTCGTCGCTGACCGCGAGCACGGCGGCGAAACCGACGCCGAAGCGGCCCACGCTGCTGTCCTGCGTGTCCCGTTTGGCGGAGGCCCGCAGGGTGCTGAGGGATTCGACGCCCGCCGCGTCGAGCGGGGCGCCCGTGTTGGCGGCGGCGAGGACGGCGGGGGAGGTCGCGGTCGGCGGACGGAGCGTGAGACGGAGCCGGCCGGGGGTGCGGGTGCGGGCGGCGGCGTCGGCGGCGTTCTGGGCGAGTTCGACGACGAGGCGGTCGCGGTAGCCGCCGAGGACGAGGTCCTCCTCCGCGTTGGCGTCCTCGCGGAACCGGGCCGGTCCCGCGCCCCACGCGTCGAGCACGCCTCGGCGCAGCCGGGCGGTCCCAAACGGGTCGGCCGGCTCGGTCCTCGTGACACTCACGGTGTGCTCCGCTCTCTCGCGTTGTCCTGCGGCGGCTCGGGCGGCGCGGCGCGTTGTCGGCGTGCGCCTGTCCGCCGCCGGGGCGAAGGTACCCCGTGGGTGGGGGTGGTCTGTGCGTCCACCCATGGTGGGCCCGGTTTGTCCGCAAACTCCTCACCTGGATTCAGGTTCGTCGGCGGGTGGGGGATTCCAGCCTCGGGGGGCCGCACCACATCAGCCCCGTGGGGGTGCCCGAAATTTCAGCCTCGTGGGGGTGCCCATTTCAGCCCCTCCGGGGGGATCGAGGCTCAAGATTCAGCCCCTTGGGGGTGCCCCCTCTGGGGGAGATTGAGGAGCGGGGGCTCGGGGGCTGGCCCCCGACAACGGGGCCGCGCGGGGGTCCGTCGGCTTACGCGTCAGCCTTGCGTGGGACGCGGGGTCCGTCCTCAATCGCCGGACAGGCTTGGTGTGCTCGGGTCAGCCGTATGGGTGCGGGAGTGGGGGCCTCCGGGCTCGACTCCTCAGGGCCGGCAGACCGAGCGTCCGTCGTCCGGACGCGGGCCATTCTCCGCCGGTCCCTTCCGGGGACGACCCTGCACCCCCCACCACGGGCAGACGGCCCACCCGGGTGCGGGAGGGCGCACAATCCTTCCCCCGGAACATGCCCCCGCTCACATCAGCCCCGCCCGAAATTCAGCCCCCGGGAGGGGTGGCCCGCACCATTAAGCCCCTTGGGGTGCCCCCTCTGGGGGATCAAGGCTCAAGATTCAGCCCCGTGGGGGTGCCCCCTCCGGGGGAGATTGAGGAACGGGGGCCCGGCCCCCGACCACGGGCCCGCGCGGGGCGGGCGGGCCCGTGGTCGGCGCAGGCGTGGGGCGGGCGTCCGTCGCTCAGGTGTCCGGAAAAGCAGCCCCTGGGGACCAGGGGCTGGATTTATCCAGGTCAGGCGTGGCCCAGGTCCTCGTCCGGGCCCGCGTCGTCCAGCGGAAAAGCGTCCGGCGCCAGTGAGTCGAGCACCGGCGGCGCGGGCTGCGGCGGCTTCGGCATAACGGCGGCCTCGGAGTGGCCTCCGCAGCCGTAGGAGAGCGAGACGACCCGCCCGTCCGCCGGAGCGAACTCGTTCGCGCAGATCCCGAACGCCTGCCGCAGCGATCCCGCGACCGGCACCAGGAACCCGCACGACGCGCACGACGCGGGCGCCGCCTGCGCCATCGGCGTCCGCTCGCCGAACGCCTCGTCCCAGCGGTCGGCCGCGCCCCGCAGCCCGTAGCGGGAGAGCACCCGCGCCCGCCGCATGCCCAGTTCCTCCGCGAGCGCGGCGATCTCCCCGCGGCTGTTCCCGGCGGCGTCCGCGGGCGTGCGGTCGGTCAGCTCCGCGTCCTCCGCCTCGACCCGCTCGGCGAGGTCGTGGGAGGTCTCGGCGATGACCGAGTTCGGCGGGGGTACGTCCTCGCCGGTGTAGCCGGGCTCCAGGCGCGGATCGTCCGCGGCCGTGGGCAGCAGGTCGCCCGGCCCCAGGTCGCCGGGGCGCAGCCGCTCGCTCCACGGCACCCACTCGGGTGCCAGCAGCGCGTCGGGCCCCGGGAGGAGCACGGACTCGTCGACGGTGACGTTCTTCGCGCGGGAGGCCCGCGCCACGGTCACCGCCCAGCGCCAGCCCCGGTAGCCGGGCTCGGAGCAGTCGAAGAAGTGGGTGACGACCCGGTCCCCCTCCGGGACGAGGGACACGTGCTCACCCACGCTCCCGGGTGCCGCCGTCTCCTGCGCCGCGGCCCGGGCCAGGTCCACCGCCTCGGCGCACAGACGGTCGGGGGTACGGCTTCGCGTCGTCGCAGCACTCACAGGGTCTCGCTTCTCTCCTACGCCGTCTCATGTGGTGCGCCTGCCGAATCGTGAGGTCCGGGGCGCAGGCGGAGCGGACCGGAGGGCCGCATCGACGTCCGCGCCCGGACCGGGCCGTCCCGGGCACACCTACCGTCATCCATTCTGCGGGATGCCGAAGAGGCGCGCGGCCGGGCACAGTCGCCGGTGACGCGCTACGCACGCTACCCCGTTCGCCGCCTTGAGCCCACCTGCGTGCACCGACCAGGGGGGGAACGGACGGCCCTCCGGAGCACATCACACCTCCTCCCGGCGGTCCTTGGGGCACTATGGCGAAATGGCAGCCGCCCGGTCGTCGCACGGGCCCGGAGCGCTCGCACGAGCGTGCCGGGCGGTGGGACGCGCCCTGCGCAGACCGTTCACGGGCACGGCCCGGGGCATCCGGCGGGCGACCAACGCCCAGGGCGCGGGCGAGTCGGGCCTGGGACGGCTGATCGAGCTGCACGCGGTGAACGGCGCGGGCGATGTCATGATCACTGTGGCGCTGGCCTCGACGGTCTTCTTCTCCGTCCCCACGGACGAGGCCCGGGGCCGGGTCACCCTCTATCTGGCGATCACGCTCGCCCCCTTCGCCGTCCTGGCCCCGGTGATCGGTCCGCTGCTCGACCGGATCCCGCACGGCCGCCGGGCCGCGATGGCGGCGGCGATGCTGGCCCGCGCGGTGCTGGCGCTGGGGCTCTCGGGCGCGGTGGCGACGGGGGGCCTGGAGCTGTATCCGGCGGCGCTCGGGGTGCTGGTCGCGTCGAAGGCGTACGGGGTGATCCGCAGCGCGGTCGTCCCCCGGCTGCTGCCGCCGCGGATCTCGCTGGTCAAGGCGAACTCCCGGGTGACGCTCGCGGGGCTCCTCGCCACCGGGACGGCGGCGCCCATCGGCGCGGGGCTGCACCACATCGGCCCCCAGTGGCCGCTGTACGGGGCGTGCGCGCTGTTCGCGCTGGGCACCTTCTGGGCGCTGCGGCTGCCGCCGAAGGTGGACTCCGCGAAGGGCGAGCACAAGGCGCTGATGCTGGCGGGTCCCCGGCGCCGCCCCGGGCTGCGCACGGTCGGCCCCTCCGTGCTGCACGGCCTCCAGGCGAACGTCGCGTTCCGGATGCTCTCCGGCTTCCTCATCTTCTTTCTCGCGTTCCTGCTGCGGGAGCATCCGGTGGCGGGGCAGAGCGCGGCGGTCTCGCTGGGGGTGGTGGGCGTCGCGGCGGGGCTCGGCAACGCCTGCGGGACGACGGTGGGGGCGTGGCTGAAGGCCCGGGGACCGGAGGCGATCATCGCCACGGTGCTCGGGGTGGCGCTGGCGGCGGCGGTGCTGGCGGCGGTGTTCTTCGGGGCGGGCATGGTCGCGGTGCTGGCGGCCGCGGCGGGGCTCTGCCAGGCGCTGGCGAAGCTGTCGCTGGACGCGCTGATCCAGCGGGACGTGCCGGAGGAGGTGCGGACGTCGGCGTTCGCACGCTCCGAGACGCTGCTCCAGATGGCGTGGGTGGTGGGCGGGGCGATCGGGATCGTGCTGCCGCTGAACGGGGTACTGGGCATGACGGTGGCCGCGTCCATCGTCTGCACCGGCGCGGCGGTGTCCGTACGGGGGCTGCTCGCCGCCGCCCGGCACGGCGGCGGCCACCCCCGGCCCCGGGTGGCCTGAGCCCGTCCGGACACCTGTCCCCACCCGCCGCCGGAGGCGCAGACGGGGCGAACATGCCAAAGCCACCCAGAGGTGACCGGAGCCCGCGGCGCGCCGGACCCCCGCGTGGGTTGGCGGGGCGGGACCGATAGCCTTCTGGCCATGACCGTTGCGTTCTTCTCCGGCAAGCGCCGCCGGACCGCCGCCACCATCGGTGCTGTATCGGCCGCGCTCCTCACCCTCTCGGCCTGCGAAAAGCCGACGCCGCTCGCGACCGTGACGGTCGGGACGGAGTCCGTGAACTCCGAGGCCGCCTGCTACAACGACGGCAAGGCGATCAAGGAGTCCCTGATCCAGGACTGCCTGAACGAGAAGGCGGGCAAGACCGTGAAGGTCGCCCTGGACGACAAGATCCGCTTCGGTGTGGACCCGGAGATCGCGGAGAACGGCTGGACCCTCTTCATCGGCGGACAGCCGGCCGAGCAGGAGCCGTACACCAAGACCTACCGTTCCATCCCGGCCAGCGCCTTCTTCACCTCGCAGACGGGCCAGGCGCCGGACAAGACGAAGGTCAGCATCGTCGAGACCAGCGGCAAGAAGCTCATCGGCATCTGGACCTTCACGCTCGAAAAGAAGTGACGTTCCGAGCGGTGCTCTGAGCGACGTGCCGAGTGATGTTCCGGGCCGGGTGGGCCCGGACCCCGGGAGGCGGAGCGTGCGCGTACTGGTGGTGACCGCCGTGGCGGCGGAAGCGGAAGCCGTGGCGGCGGGGCTGGGCGCGGGCCCCGCGCCGGTCCCGCTGTCCGCGCGCACGCTGGCGGGCGGGGTCGGACCGGCCGCCGCCGCCGCGTCCACCGCGCGGGAGCTGGCGCTCGCCGCCGCCGCGGGCACCCCCTACGACCTGGTGGTCTCGGCGGGCATCGGCGGCGGCTTCGCCCCGTACGCCCCCGTCGGCTCGCTGGTGGTCGCGGACGCGATCGTCGCCGCCGACCTCGGGGCCGACTCCCCCGACGGCTTCCTCCCCCTGGACGAGCTGGGCTTCGGCCGGACGTCCCACCGGCCGCCCGCCGCGCTGGCCGCGCGCGCCGCCGAAGCGGCCGGGGCGCTCCTCGCGCCGGTCCTCACGGTCTCCACGGTGACCGGGACCGCCGCCCGCGCCGCCGCGCTGAGCGGACGTCACCCCCGTGCCGCCGCCGAGGCGATGGAGGGCTTCGGGGTCGCCGAGGCGGCGACCGCCGCCGCGGTGCCCGTCCTGGAGGTCCGCGGGATCTCCAACCCGGTCGGCCCGCGCGACCGCGCCGCCTGGCGCATCGGCGACGCCCTGGGCGCGCTGCGCACCGGTTTCGCCGGCATCGCCCCCGTTCTCGAAGCGGCCTTCCCCAAGGCCGCCGGAGCGCCCGTACGGACGGCGGCGCACCCGGCCGCGCCGGGGCACCCCGATGTCGACGAGGAGTCGCTGTGACCCTGCGGATCGCCTACTCGCCCTGCCCGAACGACACGTTCGTCTTCGACGCCCTGGCCCATGGCCGGGTCCCGGGCGCGCCCGCGCTGGATGTCACGTTCGCGGACATCGACCTCACCAACGGGATGGCCGAGCGCGGCGAGGGCGACGTCCTCAAGGTCTCGTACGCGGTGCTGCCGTGGATTCTGGACGAGTACGCCCTGCTGCCCTGCGGCGGCGCCCTGGGCCGGGGCTGCGGCCCGCTGGTGCTGACCCGGGAGCCCGGTGTTGAGCTGGCCGGGAGGACGGTCGCGGTGCCCAGCGAGCGTTCGACCGCGTATCTGCTGTTCCGGCTCTGGGCCGCCGAGAAGGTCCCGGGCGGGGTCGGCGAGGTCGTCGTCCTGCCGTTCCACGAGATCATGCCCGCGGTCCGGGACGGCCGGGTGGACGCCGGTCTGGTGATCCACGAGGCCCGTTTCACCTATCAGGGGTACGGGCTGCACTGTCTGGCCGACATGGGGGAGCACTGGGAGGACGTCACCGGGCTGCCCATCCCGCTCGGCGCGATCGTCGCCAGGCGCTCCCTGGGCGCCCCGGAGCTGCGGCGGCTCGCGGAGTCCATCCGTACCTCCGTCCGGATGGCCTGGGACGACCCGGAGGCGTCCCGGCCCTATGTGCGCGAGCACGCGCAGGAGATGAATCCGGCCGTCGCCGACCAGCACATCGGTCTCTACGTCAATGAGTTCACCGCCGCCCTCGGCGAGGACGGCTACGCGGCCGTCCGGGGGCTCCTCACCCGGGCCGCGGCGGAGGGTCTGGTGCCGCCGCTGGCACCGGGCGCCCTGGACTTCGTCTGAGTCGGAGGACCGCGAGGAGTGCGCGGGCCTCGCCCGGGTCGGGCGGCCGGCGGCAAGTCCCGGCGCCCGGCGGGAGGTCCCGGCGCGGCACCGCCGTCACCGGCCCGCGCGGCGGCGGATCACACGGGATCACACGTGGTCACACCTGGTGGGACGGGGCCACACCTGGTGGGACGGGGTCACACCTGGTGGGACGGGGTCACACATCGAGCTGGTCGGCCACCGCGCGGAGCATGTTGGCGATCTTCGCGCCATGGGCCTTGTCGGGGTAGCGCCCGCGCTCAAGCTGCTGGGTGACGTTCTCCAGGAGGGTCGTCAGGTCCTGCACGATGGACGCCAGCTCGTCGGGCTTGCGCCGCTGGGCCGCCGCCACCGAGGGGGTCGGGTCCAGCACCACCACGGACAGGGCCTGGTCGCCGCGCTGACCGGCGACCACGCCGAACTCGACGCGCTGGCCGGGCTTGAGGGAGTCGACCCCGTCGGGCAGCACTGACGAGTGGACGAAGACGTCGCCGCCGTCGTCGCGGGAGAGAAAGCCGAAGCCCTTCTCGCTGTTGAACCACTTGACCTTGCCGGTAGGCACGTCTGTCCTCGTCATTCGTACTCGTTGGGGCGTTGGGCCGCCGGAAGCCTGTCGACGGGTCTCGGGTCTCGGCTCTCCGGAAGCACCACAGCGGGCCGACTGACCCGCACCACCCAAGGCTAATGGTCCAGGGGCCGCTGACAAGACGTCGCCGATCGGTTCCTCTTCGAGGGGAACTACCCTGGCTGGATGACTGCTACTCCTGACGCCCCGGGTGACGGGCTGGTCCGCGTCGGCGGCGTCGTCTTCATCGTCGGCGCGGTGGCCACTCTCGTCACCATGGCCCCACTGTTCCTGGGGACGGACCCGTTCCCGCCGATCGCCTACGGCGTCTGCATGCTCATGGGCGTCGGCTTTCTGATCTCCGGCGTGGGCGTACTGCGCTCGATCGCGGCCCAGCGGCGCACCGCGAAGTCCCTCTCCTCCTGAGCACCGGGCCCGGCTAGCCGCGCCGGGCCCGGTGCTCCCGCAGCCACGCGGGAAACTCCACAAGGTCCGCGAGTACCGTGTCCGCACCGGCTTTCCGCAGGTCAGCGGTGGTACAGGGGCCGGTGGGCACGGAGACGGCGTGCGCGCCCGCGGCGTGCGCCCCGCGGATGTCGCCGATGTGGTCGCCCACGTACACCCCCGCCGTGTGCGCCCGCAGCGCCTCGGCCTTGCCCTCCGCCCAGAGCGAGCCGATCACCTCGTCCGCGGCGATGCCCAGGTGGTCCAGATGGAGCCGGGCGTTCGGCGCGTACTTGGCCGTGACGACGATGGACCGGCCGCCCGCCGCGCGCACGGCGGCCACCGCCTCCCGTGCGCCGGGGAGCGCGGGGCTCGGAGTGATCGCGTACTCGGGGTACAGCGCGCGGTAACGATCGCCCATGGCCTGAATCTGATCATCAGGGAACCAGTGCGCCAGCTCCTGTTCCAGCGGCGGGCCCAGCCGGGTGACGGCGAGGTCGGCGTCGATCCACGCCCCGGTCTCCGCCGAGAGCGCCAGGAACGCGGCGCGGATGCCGGGCCGGGAGTCGATCAGGGTCATGTCGAGGTCGAATCCGACCGTGAACGCTGAGGTCATCCCGCCATTGTGCCGATCCGGCCGGGCCACCCCGGCGCGCCGGTGTCCACCTGGCCGACCTGGTCCGGCGCGCCGGTGTCCATGGGGTGGGGCCGCCCGCGTCCACGGGGTCGGGGCCGTCCGCGCCCGCCCTCAGTCGTCCGTGCCCCGGCAACCGTCCTTGGCCGACGGCAGCGGGGTGGGGTCGCGATGGCGCCCGCGCAGGAGACCGGGGTACTGCTCCTCCGCGAGCCGCCGGCGTTCCTCGGCCTCTCCCCCTGATGGAGGTGCCGGCCCCGGTGCGGCGGCTCGCCCACGAGCGCGGGCGCGACACGGCCCCGAGCAGGCGGCGCGGTGCGCGGACCACCTGACCGCGGCGGAGGGCGGCCGGGCCGTCGCGCGGGGGCCCGCCGGGCGGGGGCGCCAGGGCGGAGCCGGTGCGAAGCCGGTGCGGGAGGTCTTCGGCCGGGACCCGGTCGTGGTCCCGGACCCGGACCCGGAGCCGGTGCGGACCCGGAGCCGGTGACCGGCTCCCCGCCCGTGGTGCCGGGCACACCGTACGGGGCGGTTCTTGGCGGTCGGCGGGGTCCCGGTGACGGTTCGCCCCTCGGTCAGCGGCAGCGGTGGCCCTCGGGGCGGTGGCCGACGGCGAGGACGCCGTAGTTGCGGGTGGCGCAGAAGTTGACGGCGGCGTCGCCGTCGCGCGCGTCGGTACAGCTCACACCGACGGGTCCGCTGACGTCCTCGACGGCGATCCCGAGCAGCCGCGCCACGGTCGCGATGGCGGGGTCCTCGGCGACCGCGCCGACCCGTTCGCACCGGAGCGGTTCGGGAGCGGCGGCCCCGGCCGCGGGCGTCGCGGAGACGAGGGCCGCCCCCAGGGCGAGTGCGGCGGCGGCTGTGGGGGCGGCGAGCCGGTGGGCGGTCTTCTGCATGGCGCTGTCCTGTTCACGGAGGCGGGCGGACGGGCCCCGGTGGCGGACCCGGTAGACGTAGACACATACCGGTGAGGACGACGAGGACCCTGCGCCGACGCCACCCCGTTCATGCCCCCGCCCCCGGGAAACCACCCGATGGCGGCATCCGGCCAACGGTCACGTCCACCCCGTCACCCGGTCGTGTCCGGGACCCGTTTCCCGTACCCGGCCTCTCCGTACGGCGCCCGCCTGCACGGGGACGGCGGCGGCCCGGAGCCCCGGCCGCCTGCCCGGAGCCCGGACGGCCCTACCGGGGACAGCCGTGGGCGGCGGGCGCGCGGGCGATGAGTACCGGCCACCCGGCCTGCCCGCCGACGACATCGCGCGGCACCCGTACGGCACCGGTACGACGTCCGGACGCGGCGGGCACCGGCGACGGACACGGGCGCCCGCCCCTCCCCGACCGCCGCCGCCGCCGGGCCGAACCGGCACGCCGAGGACAGCGAACGGCACCCGCACGGGAGCGTCCCGCCGGAGACACCCGCACGACGCCCGGACACGGCAGGCACCGGCACAGGCACCTGGACCGGATACGGGGCGACCCGTATCCCCTGCCCTCGCGCGCCTCCACCCGGCAGGGCAGCGGCCCCCGGCGCCCCGGACCAGCGGTGCACGCCGACGGCAGCGAGCGGCACCCGTACACGTCTCACGACCGACAGCCGTACGACGTCCGGACGCGGCGGGCACCGGCGACGGACAGGGGCGTCCGTCCCCCGCCCCGTACGCCTCCACCCCGCAGGGCATCGGCACCGGCGCGGGGCACCGGCAGCCGCGCGGGACAGCCGCACCGGAGGCCACCGCGCGGGGGTCGCCAGGGCACGGCGGGGTCAGGTGCGGCGGGCGCGCCAGAGGAGGAAGAGGGCGGAGGCGAGGGCGGCGCCCTTGATGGTCCAGGGGGCGGCGGCGGAGAGGGCGTCGGCCATGGAGCCCGGGGGGAGGGGATCGCCCCAGCGCCCGTCCTCGCGGCCCCAGAGCCACACCAGGGCGACGGCCGCCGCGGTGCCCGGGAGCCCGAGCACCGCGAATCTGCGTTCGGCGGGGGAGAGTCCGCACAGGCCCCACGCGAGCAGCCAGCCGAGGCCGAGCGCGATCCAGGAGGCGAGGGCGGCGCCCGCGACCAGCAGGACGGCGGCCAGGAGCAGGACGACGGCGCCGAGGCGGGGCACGGGCGCGGCGGCGGTCTCCTCGGCGGGGGCGTCCTCGACGGGGCCGGGGGCGGCACGGCGGCGCAGCAGTGCGGCGGTCAGCAGCCGCCGGGCGCGTCCGGGGCCCCGCCCGGCGTCGGCGGCGGCCTCCTTGTCCACGGACAGGCCGGCGAGGCCGTGCCCGTCCGCGCCGCCCCCGCCGCCCCGCTCGTTCCCGTCCTCGCCCTCGTCCTCGTCTCCGTCCTCAGGGTCGTCGGGGCGCGGCGGTGCCAGTATCTCGGGGATCTCGACCCCGCCCGTGAACCCGGCGACCTGCTCGCCCACGCCGAACGGCTGCGGGGTGACGTTCCACCAGTCGGTGTCGTCGTCCTGTCCGGTGCCGCCGAGTTGGTCGAGGCCCGCGAGGTGCGGTGGCGGCGCGGCGGGTGCCGGGGGCGCGGCGGGCAGCGGCGGCACGGGGGCGGGCGGCGCTGCCTTGCGGGGGCCCGGGATGCGGCTGCGCATCCACTGCGCGGCGGACCGCTGTCCGGGTCCGGGCTCCGGCGGTGACTGCGGCGTCGGCCGGGGGACGGCGGGCGTCGGCGGAGGCACGGGGGTGGCACCTGCGGGAGGCGCGGTGGGGGTGGCTCCCGCCGAAGGCGCGGCGGGGGTGGTCCCCGCCGCCGTCACGACCTCGTCCGGTGTGCCGATCCGCCCCAGAATCCTGCGGACCGCCGCCGGGCTGTCCCCCGTCGCCCTCGCGCGCTGCCGGTCGATCTCGTCGCGCAGCCCGGCGACCAGTTCGCGGCGCGTGCCGGACGGCAGGTGCCGTTGCTGGGCCAGGTCCCCGACCCGGCTCAGATAGTCGTAGACGAGCTGGTCGCTCTCGATCCCCACGGCGTTTCCCCTGACGCTCACCGGCCTGCCGGACATTCCCCGCGACGCGCGGCGCCACGCCGCACCGGACCGTGCCGTGCCGCATCGCACCGCGTTGCGCTGCCTGCCGACCGTAGCGCGGCCACGCTGCTCCGGGGACTGTCGCGGGGCACTCCAGCGGCTACCGTGGGCCGGATGGGGACAACACCCGAAGGACCCGCCGCGCCCGACACGACCGCTGACGGCACGGACGGCACAGGCGGCGGCAGCAGCCCGCGCACCCTCGCCGAGGCCCTGCGCGCCCGCGGTGACGAGGAGTTGGCGGCGCTGCTGCGCGCCCGGCCCGATCTGCTGGCCCCGGTTCCCGGGGACCTCACCCAGCTCGCCACCCGCGCGGGCACGCGTGCCTCGGTCGTCCGGGCCCTGGAGCGGCTGGACCGGTTCACCCTCCAGACGGCGGAGGCGCTGGCCGTCGCCCCGGACCCGGCCCCGTATCCGCTGCTGCTCGCCCTGCTGGCGGGCGACGACGGCGACCCGGCGGTGGCCGCGGCGCTCCCGGGCGCGGTGGCGACGCTCCGGGACCGGGCGCTGATCTGGGGCGGCGACGACCGGCTGCGGCTGGTGCGCACCGCGCGGGAGCTGCTGGCGCCCGCGCCGGGCCGCCCGTCGCCGACGGGTCTGGGGCCGACGGTCGCGGAGGCCACGGCGGGCATGTCCCCGGGCAGGCTCCAGGAGATCCTGACCGCCGCCGGGCTGCCGAGCACGCACGATCCGGTGTCGGCGGTCGCCGCGTTGACGGCGCTGTTCACGGACCGGGAGCGGATGGGGACGCTGCTGGACTCCGCCCCGTCCGAGGCACTGGCGGTCCTGGACCGGCTGGTGTGGGGTCCGCCGTACGGGGAGGTCACCGCCGACCCCGCGCCCCCGGTGCGCTGGCTGCGGGACCGGGGGCTGCTGCTGCCCGCGTCGCCGCGCACGCTGGTGCTGCCGCGCGAGGCGGCGCTGCATCTGCGCGGGGGCCGGGCGCACCGGCTCCCGGAGCCGGTGCCGCCGCGGCTCACCCCGGCGGCGACGGTCGGCACCGGCCGTCCACAGGTTGTGGACAGCGCGGCGGCGGGGCAGGCGTTCACCGCGCTGTCGACGGTGGAGGAGCTGCTGCGGGAGTGGCACGAGGGCGGCCCCCCGGTGCTGCGCGCGGGCGGCCTCGCGGTGCGCGACCTCAAGCGCACCGCCGTCGCGCTGGACGTGAGCGAGCCGACGGCCGCGTTCTGGCTGGAGGTCGCGTACGCGGCGGGGCTGCTGGCGTCGGACGGCGAGGCGGACGAGCGGTACGCCCCGACGCCCGTGTACGACGAGTGGCTGGACCGGCCCGCCGGTGAACGCTGGGCGCTGCTCGCGGACGCCTGGCTGACGGCCACGCGGGTGCCGGGTCTGGTGGGCGGTCAGGACACCAAGGGGCGCCCGCTGTCGGCGCTGGGCCCCGGTCTGGACCGTTCGGCGGCGCCGGAGGTGCGGGGCGGGGTGCTGGAGCTGCTGGCGGCGCTGCCCGCCGGGACGGCGGCGGAGGCGGAGAGTGTCCTCACCCGGCTGCGCTGGGAACGCCCGGTGCGGACGGTGTCCCCGGGGGTGCCGGTGGACCTGCGCTCGCGGATCGCGGCGTGGACGCTCAGCGAGGCGGAGGCGCTGGGAGTGACGGGCCGGGGCGCGC
Organism: Streptomyces clavuligerus; assembly: GCF_005519465.1. Taxonomy (NCBI): domain Bacteria; kingdom Bacillati; phylum Actinomycetota; class Actinomycetes; order Kitasatosporales; family Streptomycetaceae; genus Streptomyces; species Streptomyces clavuligerus. The sequence continues at coordinate 2,889,261 of NZ_CP027858.1, forward strand.
TGTCGGCGCACGGCCGGGCCCTGCTCGGCCGCCCCGGCGGCACAGGGTCCGCCGCGGGCCGGGGGGATGCCTCCGGGCCCTACGGCCGGGGAGCGTCCGGTGCCGGGGAGGCGTCCGTGAACGGCGACCGCCGACCGGTCTCCGTGAACGGCGGCAGGCCGTCCCCCGGCCCCCCGGAGACCGTCCCGCTGACGACGGTGGAACGCGGGGCGGCCCAGACCGCCGCCGCTGCCGCGCTGGAGCCGCTGCTGCCGCAGCCGCTCGACCACATCCTGCTCCAGGCGGACCTGACGGCCGTGGCCCCGGGCCCGCTGGAGCGGCCGCTCGCGGAGACGCTGGCGGTGCTCGCGGACGTCGAGTCCAAGGGCGGGGCGACGGTGTACCGGTTCACGCCCGGCTCGGTCCGCCGGGCGCTGGACGCGGGCCGTTCGGCGGCCGAACTGCACGCGTTCCTCGCGGCGCACTCGCGGACGCCGGTGCCGCAGCCGCTCAGCTATCTCATCGACGACGTCGCCCGCCGCCACGGCCGGCTCCGGATCGGCGCGGCCTCGGCGTATCTGCGCTGCGACGACGACGCGCTCCTCGACGAGATCCTCGCCGACAAGCGCTCCCACGGCCTGGGGCTGCGCCGTCTCGCGCCCACGGTGCTCGCGGCGCGGGCCGAGCCCCCGGCGCTGCTGGAGGGGCTGCGGTCGATGGGGTACGCACCTGCGGCGGAGTCCGAGGAGGGCGATGTCCTGATCGCCCGCGCCCACGCCCGCCGCACTCCCCCGCGCACCCCGCCCGTCCCCGTCCCGGACGGCCCGCCGCCCCCGGACACGACGCTCCTCGGCGCCGCGGTCCGCGCCATCCGCGCGGGCGACCTGGCGGCGACGGTGGCCCGCAAACCGGACGACCGGACCTCCGACGCCGCCCCGCTGCGCGCGGGCGAACTCCCCCGCTCCTCGTCGGCGGAGACGCTGGCCACCGTGCAGGCGGCGGTGATGACGGGCTCGGCGCTGTGGATCGGCTACCTCAACGCGGAGGGCTCGGCCAGCCAGCGGGTGATCGCCCCGGTGCGGGTGGAGGGCGGTTTCGTCACCGCGTACGACCACACGGCGGACGAGGTCCGGACCTATCCACTGCACCGGATCACGGGCGTGGCGGAACTGGCGGACGAGCTGTCCTGACACGGACGCGTCGCCTCCGGCTACCCGGTCCCGGAGGCGACGCCCGACACCAGCCACACCACGGCCGACAGCCCCATCGCGGTCTCCGACACCCCGAACGCCAGCACACCCCCGACCCCCGCGCACACCACCCGCCGCGACCTGCGCCCCACGGTCCGCTCCCCGAACCAGCTCAGCGCCACCAGCCCGAGCGGCAGCAGATACCCGCCCCACACCCCGGCGGGCAGGTCGAACCCGAACACACCGGCGTCGGCGTACACCCCCATCGGAGCCACCGCACTCCCCCCGGCGGGCCCCGCCCACCACCACCGGTCCCGCGCCCACACCCCGTATCCGTTTCTTCCCATGCCCTCACCCAACCGCCCCCGCCGAACGGCCGGGCACCGTACGCGTACTCATTCCGCGCGGGGCGCCCGCGCCGGGTACTCAGGGGGGCGGGAACTCAGGGCCGCGCCCTCCCCCGGCCCTGAGCGACGGCTTCCCGGCCCGGGACATCGCGGCCCGGGATATCGGACGTGCGAGATGCGTTCCGACCGCGCTCCGCACCCCATGACCGCCCCCGTACGGCACACTGGAGGTTTGGCCCCGGCCCCCCGTGGTCCCCGGGCCCGAGTGGAAGCGGAAAGGGCGCAGGTGTGAACGGACCCCTCATCGTCCAGAGCGACAAGACCCTCCTTCTGGAGGTCGACCACGAGCAGGCGGACGCGTGTCGGCGGGCGATCGCGGCGTTCGCCGAGTTGGAGCGGGCGCCGGAGCACATTCATACGTATCGGGTGACACCGCTCGGGCTGTGGAACGCGCGGGCCGCCGGGCACGACGCCGAGCAGGTCGTGGACGCGCTGGTCGAGTACAGCCGGTATCCGGTGCCGCACGCGCTGCTCGTGGACGTGGCCGAGACGATGGCCCGGTACGGGCGGCTCACCCTGTCGAAGCACCCCGTGCACGGGCTGGTGCTGACCACGACCGACCGGCCCGTCCTGGAGGAGATCCTGCGGTCCAAGAAGATCCAGCCCCTGGTGGGGACGCGGATCGACGCGGACACCGTACTGGTGCACCCCTCCGAGCGGGGGCAGATCAAGCAGGCGCTGCTCAAGCTGGGCTGGCCCGCCGAGGACCACGCCGGATATGTCGACGGCGAGGCCCACCCGATCGAGCTGGCGGAGAACGGCTGGGCGCTGCGCCCCTATCAGCGGCAGGCCGTCGAGGGCTTCTGGCACGGCGGCTCCGGCGTCGTCGTCCTCCCCTGTGGGGCGGGAAAGACGCTGGTCGGCGCGGGGGCGATGGCCGAGGCCAAGGCGACGACGCTGATCCTTGTCACCAACACCGTCTCCGCCCGCCAGTGGAAGCACGAGCTGGTGCGCCGGACCTCGCTCACCGAGGACGAGATCGGCGAGTACAGCGGGACGCGGAAGGAGATCCGCCCGGTCACCATCGCCACCTATCAGGTGCTGACGACCAAGCGGAAGGGGATCTACCCCCATCTGGAGCTGTTCGACTCCCGCGACTGGGGTCTGATCGTCTACGACGAGGTGCATCTGCTGCCCGCGCCGGTGTTCAAGTTCACCGCCGATCTCCAGGCGCGCCGCCGGCTCGGTCTCACCGCGACGCTGGTCCGGGAGGACGGGCGGGAGTCCGATGTCTTCTCGCTGATCGGGCCGAAGCGGTTCGACGCCCCGTGGAAGGAGATCGAGGCCCAGGGGTATATCGCCCCGGCGGACTGTGTGGAGGTACGTGTCAATCTGACCGAGTCCGAGCGGCTCGCGTACGCCACCGCCGAGACGGAGGAGAAGTACCGCTTCTGTGCCACGACGGCGAGCAAGCGGAAGGTGACCGAGGCGCTGGTGGCCCGGCATCGCGGGGAGCAGACGCTCGTCATCGGGCAGTACATCGACCAGCTCGACGAGCTGGGAGCGCATCTGGACGCGCCCGTGATCAAGGGGGAGACCTCGAACGCGCAGCGGGAGAAGCTGTTCGACGCGTTCCGGGCGGGGGAGATCTCGGTGCTCGTGGTCTCGAAGGTCGCGAACTTCTCGATCGACCTTCCGGAGGCGACCGTCGCCATCCAGGTCTCCGGCACCTTCGGCTCCCGGCAGGAGGAGGCACAGCGGCTGGGCCGGGTGCTGCGGCCCAAGGCGGACGGGCACGAGGCGCGGTTCTACTCGGTCGTCGCGCGGGACACGATCGACCAGGACTTCGCGGCACACCGCCAGCGGTTCCTGGCGGAGCAGGGATACGCGTACCGGATCATGGACGCGGACGAGCTGCTGAGCTGAACTGGACTGAACCGACGGGCTCACGCTGACGAGCTGCTGGGGTGACACGGTCAAAGCAGGACGAACCGCGTGACACAGCCCTCAGTGGAAGTCGGTGGAAGCCGGTGGGATTCGGAGGGAGCGGGCGGGAGTCAGCGGCGGCGCACCCCCGCGTCCTCCGCGTACTCCCCGAGGACGGCGACGCTGAACAGCGTCTCCACGAAGACCCTGACCGCGCGCAGCGGTCCGCCGTCCCGCTGTGGAATGTGGTTGTCGGAACCGTTGGCACCCCCGGTACGGGGGGTCCGGGCACTGGGGCTGAAGGTCGTTGCGCTCATATGTCCATGGTGCGTTTCCCGCCGCTCCGACACATCGGCCGACGGACGGAAACCGGGGCCCGTACCCCTACGACTCCAGGTAGAGGGGTCATCCTCCGGAGCCACCACCTGAGGATGAGGTCCGTCTCCTCCCCATCGGGGACAACCCCGTGGCCCCGTTCTCCATCCGCTGGCTAGAATCGCCGCTCTTGCCCGCCTCCCCCGAGGAGCGCCGCCGCCCGGACGGAAACCGGCCGGCCCCCCAACGCCCGTTACCCCGCTTGGAGGCCGTTCCGTGTCCGCGCCCGACCACCACTCCTCCCTGACCAGCGACGACAACAGCGACAGCCCCACCGGCCCGCTGGGCAGGGAACAGTCCCACCTCTTCGCCTCCCGTGCCGCGCTGCGCACCATGCGCGAGCAGGTCGAGGCCCTCGACCTCCGCGATGTCACCGCGAACTGGGTCAACGCGGCGGTACTGGGGTCCCAGATGGAGGCGCGGATCAAGGAGCTGGCGGACCTCGCCCACACCCCGCTCTTCTTCGGCCGTCTCGACTACCTCCCCGCCGCCCGCGCCGACGGCGAGGAGGACGGCCACCGCTTCTACATCGGCCGCCGCCATGTCCACGACGCCCACGGCGATCCGATGGTCGTGGACTGGCGCGCCCCCGTCTCCCAGCCCTTCTACCGCGCCTCCCGCAAGGACCCCCTCGGGGTGGAGCTGCGCCGCCGCTTCGGTTACACCGGCGGCGAGCTGACCGCCTACGAGGACGAGAATCTGAGCGACCCCGCCGAGCACGCGGAGGAACGCGAGTACACCAGCCGACTGCTCCAGGCGGAGATCGAACGGCCCCGCGTGGGCCCTATGCGGGACATCGTCGCGACCATCCAGCCCGAACAGGACGAGATCGTCCGCGCCGGGCTCGCGGGCACGGTCTGCGTCCAGGGCGGCCCCGGCACCGGGAAGACGGCCGTGGGCCTGCACCGGGTGGCGTATCTGCTGTACGCGCACCGGGAGCGGCTGGCCCGCACCGGGACCCTGGTGATCGGTCCGAACCGGTCCTTCCTCCACTACATCGAGCAGGTGCTGCCCGCGCTGGGCGAGCTGGAGGTGAAACAGGCCACCGTCGACGACCTGGTGGCCCATGTCGAGGTGCGCGGCACGGACGACGCGACCACCGCCGTCGTCAAGGGCGACGCCCGGATGGCGCTGGTGCTGCGGCGCGCGATCCGTTCCCATGTCACCGCGCCCGCCGAACCCGTCGTCGTGGTGCGCGGCTCCCGCCGCTGGCGGGTGCCCGTGCACGAGCTGACGGAGATCGTCGACGAGCTGCTCGCCCGCGACATGCGGTACGGGGCGGCCCGTGAGGCCCTGCCGCGGCGGATCGCGCACGCCGTCCTGACCCGGATGGAGGAGGCGGGCGAGGCCCCTGACGACCGGGTGCAGGACGCGGTGGCCCGCAACCCCGCCGTCAAGGCGGCCGTGAAGGCGGTCTGGCCGCCGGTCGACCCCGCGAAGCTGGTGCTGCGGCTCCTCTCCGACCCCGCGTTCCTCGCCGAGCACGCCGACGGGGTCCTCGACGAGGACGAACAGCGGGCGGCCCTGTGGGCGAAGCCCGCGCGGAGCGTGCGCTCGGCGAAGTGGTCGGCCGCGGACGCGGTCCTCATCGACGAGGCCAGGGATCTCGTGGAACGGACGCACTCGCTCGGCCATGTGGTCCTGGACGAGGCGCAGGATCTGTCGCCGATGCAGTACCGGGCCGTGGGACGGCGCTGTACGACGGGTTCGGCCACGGTCCTCGGCGATCTCGCGCAGGGCACGACGCCCTGGGCCACGGGGAGCTGGACCGAGGCCCTGGCGCATCTGGGCAAGCCGGACGCGGCGGTGGAGGAGCTGACGGCCGGTTTCCGGGTGCCGCGCGAGGTGATCGCGTACGCGTCCCGGCTGCTGCCGTACATGTCTCCCGGGCTGACGGAGGTCACCTCGGTCCGTGAGTCCCCGGGCTCCCTGGAGATCCGCGCGGTGGCGGAAGCCGTGCCGCAGGAGACCGTGCCGCAGGAAGCCGTGCCGCAGGAGGCGGCGGCGGGCGAGGAGGCGGCGGCTCCGGAGGACGTACCGGCGGAGACGGGGGCTCCGGAAGCCGTACCGGCGGAGGTGGAGGCGCCCGCCCCGGAGCATTCGGACGGTGTGGGCGCCCTGGTCGCCGCCGCCGTCGCCGCCTGCGAGGAATCCCTCCGCCACGAGGGCTCGATCGGCCTCATCGTCCCGGACGCCCTCCTCCCGGAGGTGTCCGAGGCCCTGGCGGCGGCGGGCCACACCCCTCTCGCCCCGGGCGAGGAGACCACCGCCGTCTCCCGGCTCACCCTGGTGCCGGTGTCGCTCGCGAAGGGCCTGGAGTACGACTACGTGGTCCTCGCCGAACCGGCCGCCGTCGTCGCGGGCGAACCCGACGAACGCACCGGTCTGCGGCGGCTGTACGTCGCCCTCACCCGCGCGGTCTCCGGACTGACCGTGGTGCACGCGCGGCGGCTGCCGGAGCAGTTGGCCGAGTCCAGGCGGATGGACGACCTCCCGGCCGTGGCACCCGTCACCCCGTAATCCCCTTGGGGTGTTGATCAACACCCCGTATGCTCGCACGAACGTGTGCGCGATCATGGCTGAAAACCGCCTCCGTGCTCACGGCCGCCGGGACGCGGGGAGACCGCAGGCACGCGCCCCCGCAGCCCTTTCCGGTGCCTCGTACTTCGTACTTCGTACCCCGCGCCTCACACGTATGCGTCAAGGAGATTCATGAGATCTGTTCGCCGTACCGCTTCCGTCGCCGCCCTCGCCATCGGCGGCACGCTGGCCGTCACCACCCTGGCGGCGCCCGCCGCCCTGGCCGACGACCGGGCCGAGCGGGCCGCCTCGGCCCTCACGGCGTCGAAGCAGCGGATCACCGACGTCCAGGAGGGCGACATCCGCATCTCCGACGTCGTCGTCAACGGCGGCAAACCGATCGTGGTCAAGCTCTCCGGCACCCAGAAGATCTCGATCACGTTCAAGGTCTCGGACCGGTCCGGGATCGAGGGGGCCAGCGCGGCCCTGTGGCGCGGCGCGAACTTCAACCGGCCCGACGCGGTCCTCTACGGCAGCCACACGCTGGCGCAGTGCGGCACGGGCCGCTCGGTCTCCTGCACCGCGACCGTCAACGTCGACCCCGCGTACTTCAGCAACACCTACGCGGGCCGCTGGAACGCCCTCGCCATCGCCGTGGGCAACGACGGCAACCTCGTCCAGAAGTTCCGGGCGGCCCACACCCACGTCCAGCGTGACTCCCGGCTGACCGTGGACGCCGCCCCTGAGCCGGTGAAGAAGAACGCGAACCTGACCGTCACCGGCGCCCTCACCCGCGCCAACTGGGACGTCGACCGCTACACGGGCTACTCCGCCCAGCCGGTCAAGCTCCAGTACCGCGCCAAGGACGCCAAGACCTACACCACCGTCAAGACGGTCACCACCGACAGCGTCGGCAAGCTGAAGACCACCGTGAAGGCCACCGCCGACGGCTACTACCGCTACAGCTTCGCGGGCACCTCCACCACCAAGCCGGTCACCACCGCGGGCGACTACATCGACGTCAACTGACGGCAACTGACGTCCGCTGACGCACCGACCGCGCACAGCCGCTGAAGGCCGCTACCTGTCCCCCCGGCAGGTGGTGGCCTTCTGCGCGGACAGCACTCGGTCGATGGCACGACGGGCAAACGTCCGTTCCTCGTCATGGAAGACATCCGCCGCCGACTCGCGCCGCTGCGGTACGACGGCCAACGTGTTCCGGCCAAGCCGCCAGGGCTCCTGGGCCTCCTCCGCGACCGCCGGATCGACCACGTCCAGTTCGAGCCGCTTCCCGCCGCGCGCCGGTTTGATCCACTCGCGGACGTCCATCGTCACCCGGATACGGCCCTCCCGCGCGCCCTTGCGGACGGCCGTCACCTCACCGTCGACGACGACCCGGGCACAGGCCACCCACTCCGCGTCGCTCAACTCCCCGCCGTTCCGCCACCCCGTCCGCGTCTCGTCCAGCTCCGCTCCCGACGCCACCCCTCGCTGGTTCTCGATCTCCCCGTCCGCCTGCGCCGCCTGCTTCCGGGCTCCCCCGTCGTAGGGCCTGACCTTCTCGTGGACGAGGGTCCCCGCGAGCGCTGCCGCCGCCGCCATGCCCGCGGTGAAGAACACCGCCCTCCGCCGCCATCCCGGTGCCCGCCGGGGCGCCGCCGCCACGGGCTCGGGGCGGTCCGCCTCCTCGGCGATCATCCGCAGCGCGAGACGAAGGCGCTCCCGCTCCGCTCCGCTCAGCTCCTCGGGCCCGGTCATGACGTCTTCCTCTCCCCTTCTCGTCCCTGTTCCGCTTCCGTTTCCGCAGCGGCTTGTGCCCCGAGGACGTTCCGCAGCGCCGCCGACGCTTTCGACAGTCTGCTCTTGACCGTGCCTTCGGGGATGTCGAGCAGCCGTGCGATGTCCCGTACGGACAGATCCCCGTAGTAACGGAGGACGAGCGCCTGCCGCTGGTTGTCCGTCAGCCGGGCCAGCCCGTCGGCGACGGACAGCGCGAGGGCGCGGTGCTCCTGCGGATGCTCCACCGGCGGGCGGACGGCCCAGCGCGCGGCGAGACGTTCACGCAGACCGGTCTCACGCGTCCGCTGCCGGTGCCAGTCGATGGCGACGCGCGAGGCGACGACGGACGTCCACGCCCGTTCGTCGCGGATGCCGTCCGCTCCTCTTCTGGCCTTCTCCTCCAGGAGTTTGAGCCTGACCTGCTGCACTCCGTCGTCCAGTTCCCCCCAGGGCAACCCGCTCATGAGCAGGACCGCCCGCAGCCGGCCGATGTCCACCGCCCCGTCCTCGGCTGCGGCCCCGTCGACCACTTTCAGCCGGGTGTCGCCGCGTCGTCCGCGCATCCCTCGCCCTTCTCGTTTCCCCTACGACGGAGAAGCCCCCGCGAACGTTCACCCGGTCCCTGGGCGGGCATCGTGAGAGTGAAGGGAGAACCCCATGTACCCGAGCCAGACTCCCCGGTCCGCCCCGGGGCGGCGCTGCGATCACTGCATGGTCGGTATCTATTTCTACGGCCGTTGTGGCCGTTGCGGACACTCCTGGGAGCGGGTGCGCACGATGGGCGCTGTCATTGAACTCACCGAGCCGTGTGCGGACCCCGGATGCCATGGGTCCGTGAAGGTCACCACCGTGTACGACGACGACGGAAACCAGATGTCGATCGAACGGGGCCCGTGCTCGTCCGGGCTCCACTGACGACACGCGAAAGCCCCGCCCGGGAACCGGACGGGGCTTCTGCCGAGCGCGACGCTACGGGCGGGTGTCGCGGGCCAGCCGCACGAGTCCCGCGAACGCGTCGGCGGAGACCATCAGGACGGGGCCGTTCTGCTGCTTGCTGTCCCGCACCGGGACGACACCCCGCGCGTGAGCGAAAGCCGGAGCCCACTCAACGCAGTTGCCGCCACCGTTCGTACTGTACGAAGACTTGACCCACACGAGGTCAGGACGCATCAGTGCCTCCCTGATAGCTAGAGCTGAACGCCCCGGGCAAGGGTCACCAGACCCGCGAACGCATCGGCAGAGACCATCAGAACCGGGCCAGTCTCCTGCTTGCTGTCCCGCACCGGGACCACACCCCGCGCGTGAGCGAAAGCCGGAGCCCACTCAACGCAGTTACCGCCGCCATTGCCGCTGTACGAAGACTTGACCCATACGAGGTCAGGACGCATCGTGCCTCCCTGATAGCTAGAGCTGAACGCCCCGGGCAAGGGTCACCAGACCCGCGAACGCATCGGCAGAGACCATCAGAACCGGGCCGCTCTCCTGCTTGCTGTCCCGCACCGGAACGACACCCTGCGCATGAGCGAAAGCCGGAGCCCACTCAACGCAACTGCCGCCACCGTTACCGCTGTACGAGGATTTGACCCACACGAGGTCAGGGGTGGTGCTCATCAGGTAGTGCCTCCATCACGGACCGGAGAAAGTCCACCGACATCTTTGGGGGCAGTGCAGCCGCACTGAGCCGATCGTAGCGCCGGACACGATCGCTGACGACTGTCTTGTCCTCCAGCAGCGTGCCAGTGGTAATGGACTCTTCGTACGCGACGTGCTGCCCGCCCTTGAGCGTCCAGAGCGCGAGCAAGCCGCCCATCAGTCCATGTGCTCCGTGGCTGAACGGCATGACCTGAATAGTGTGCGAAGGCCGAGTGAGGGCGCAGTCGATCAAGTGCGCCAACTGTCGGCGCAGTATCCCCGGTCCACCGAACGAGCGGCGGAGCACCGACTCATCCAGAACGATGGAGTAGTCCGGATTCGGATTCGCCCACAGCAGCGACTGACGCGCGATCCGGCCGTTCAGCAGCTTGTCGATCTCCTCGGGCGTCGCCTTGTAGTTGTGCGTCAGAAACTGTGCCCGGGCGTACTCCTCGGTCTGGAGCAGACCCGGCACGATCTGCGAGGCGTACTCCTTGATGACCGTCGCCTTCTCCTCCAGCTCGTTCCGGCGCTTGAACTGATCCGGATGCAGCTCGTTCCTCGCGATCTCGAACAGCTCCTGGAACGTCCCGTCCAAACCGAACAGCGCGTCGAGCCTCGCCGGCAGGTCCGGCGGCGGCATGAACGTCGCGTTCTCGATGCGGGACAGGTGACTCTTGCTGACCTGCACTCTCTTCGAGAGATCCTCCAGCTTCCAGTTCTTGGCCTCCCGGTACTTCCTCAGCTTCGCCCCGAACAAATGTCGGGCACTTCGATCAGGTGTCAGGTCATTAGCACGCGGCATGTACACAACCCCCATTCCCAGCGCGGATGTTGGGACCAGATCTGGTGGTCATCGTAGGGACCGTGAGGGATGATTGCAGTGCAATCGAGAAAGCGCCAGCCCCCGGGAGAAGCAAAGAGAGTTGGGCGTGAGCCAGCCCCCACCAAGAAATGCCATCTACACCGATCTGAACGTGCTGAGGTATCCGCCCTGCGAATGCCCCAACCCCGATTGCACGCTCAAATCGGCCAATCCCCGACCCCCCGAGTCCCCCGTACTCGCAAGCCTGCGTGCCCGAATGCAGGAGGATATCCAACGCCGCCATCAATTCGGCAACTACGGTCGCTGAGAATGTGTGAAGGAATCTCCGTGAAACGCCGTCGTCCTGGAATCGAGCCCCTCGCCGGAGTGGTCAACGCCCTGACAGCCTGCTCACTCTCGGTCGGATTCATAGCATGGGGCCTGCTGGAACGACTCTGAGCCGCCGTCCGCCGCGGCTGTGGCCCAGGTCAGTGCCCCGCGCCTCGCACTGATCCGGTGCCCGCCCCGGTGGACGGCACCCCCGGCCCGCCGGTCTCCTGCTCCGGGCCGGGTCACGGGGCCCCGGCTGTACCCCCGCACCTGCGGCCGGGGCTCCGTCCTTGTGATTCAGCCGAACGGGGGACACGAAGTGGTGGATACCGACTCGGGTATGACGCCACGTCATCCTGTCCGGCGACGACCCAAGGCCGTCCGTTGCCTAGGTTCACCAGGCATGACACCCATACGCCGGGGCACTGCCGCCGCGCTGCTCGCCCTGTCCCTGCCTCTTGCTGCCACCGCCCCCGCCCAGGCCGAAGGGCCCACGGCCACGGGCCCCGAGCGGATCGCGGCGCGGGCCGTCGTCCCGCTCGAACTCCCGCGTCCCACCGGCCCGTACACCGTCGGCGTCACCACTCTCCCGCTGACCGACACCGACCGTCCCGACCGCTGGGAGCCGTCCTCCGGGCCGCGCAGACTGCTCGTCGACATCCGTTACCCGGCGCGGCCGGGCGGCGGGGAGCCACGGCAGGCGGCCATGTCGGCCGAGGAGGCGCGGGCGCTGCTGGAGAGGACGGGTTACGGGGTGCTGATCCCCGTGGGGAACGCCGACCGGCTCGCCGCGACCCGTACCCACGCGCGGGTGGAGGCCCGGCCCGCGCACGGAAGGTTTCCGCTGGTCGTGCTCTCGCCCGGGTTCGGGCTGCCGCGAACGACGCTGAGCCTGCTCGGTGACGAACTCGCCAGCCGGGGCTATGTCGTGGCGTCGGTCGACCACGCCCACGAATCCGAGGCGACGGCCTTCCCCGGTGAGGCCGTCCTCCCCTGTACCGCCTGCCGGAAGGTGGACGAGTCCAAGGAGGAGCCGCGTTCCGCCGTGCCCGAGACCCGGGCGAAGGACGTCTCGTTCCTGCTGGACCGGCTCACCGGACGGGACCCGGCCTGGCGGCACGCCCGGATGATCGACCGCTCCCGGATCGGTATGGCGGGCCACTCCATCGGCGGGAACAGCGCCGCGAGCGCCATGGCGGAGGACCGCCGGGTGCGGGCGGGGATCAACATGGACGGGTCGTTCTTCGGCGAGGTGCCCGCGACGGGACTGGACGGGCGGCCGTTCCTGCTGCTCGGAGCGGAGCGGGCGGCACCCGGGACAGACCCGACCTGGGACGCGACCTGGCCCCGCCTCGACGGCTGGAAGCGCTGGCTGACCGTGACCGGCGGCCATCACTTCAGCTTCATCGACGCCCCCGCTCTCGCGGACGGGGCCGACGGCGCCCCCAGCTTCCCGGGCACCCCGTCGGGCCGGCGTTCCGCCGAGATCACCCGCGCCCATGCGGTCGCCTTCTTCGACCTCCACCTCAAGGGCGTCCCGCAGCCCCTGCTGAACGGCCCGTCCCCCGCTCACCCGGAGGTCGTCTTCCACCGTCCCTGAGCGGGCGTCCCCGGGCGGGCGCCCCTGAGCGGACGTCCCTGAACGGGCAGGGCGCGGGGCGCCGGATCGTTACTTCGGCTGGGTGAAGCGAATGCGGTTGCCGAACGGGTCGCGCAGCCCGCAGTCGATGCCGTAGGGGCGCTCCGTGGGCTCCTCGGTGAACTCGACGCCCTTCGCGAGCAGCGTCTCGTACGTCTTGCGGCAGTCGTCCGTGGTGAGGATGAGCCAACCCGCCGTGGCGCCCTTGGTCACCAGCTCGCGGACCTGCTCCGCCGTCTCCTCCGACATCGCCGGGGGAGACGGCTTCTCCAGCAGGATCTGGCGCTCGGGGTGACCGGGGACGGAGACGGTCAGCCAGCGCATGAGGCCCATGTCGACATCGGCCGCGACCTCCAGTCCCAGTTTGCCGACGTAGAAGTCGAGGGCTTCGTTCTGGTCGAGGACGTAGAGCGCGGAGTGCGTGATTGCGTTGAACATGTGCACCACGTTAGTGAGCAGTCCTGAAGAAAACTTATCCAAAACTGCTCGGTGCGGTCGGTGCGGTCGGCGGGCCGGGCGTCGGGTGTCGGGCGTTCACTGCCGCAGGCGCCGGACGTCGACCGTCGGCCGTCGGACGCCAGACGTCCAGCCGCAGACGGCAGGCGCGAGCGTCAGGCGTCGAGCGTCTCGCGCCACTCGCGCACCGCCGCCGCGTCGACCGGGCCCGACCAGCCCGCCGGACGGGCCGCGCCGCCGATGTGGAAGCCGTCGATCCCGGCGGCGAGCAGCTCGGGGACATGGTCGAGGCGGAGGCCGCCGCCGACGAGAATCCGGGCCCGGTAGCCGGGCTCGCCGCCGCGCGCGGCCTCGGCGACGAGGGTCGGGAGACCGGCGTCGACCCCGGCCGCCGCACCGGCGGTGAGGTAGGTGTCCAGGCCGGGCAGGTCGGCGAGGCTCTTGCGGAGGGCGTCCCGGTCCGCGGCGCGGTCGATCGCCCGGTGGAAGGTCCAGTGGCAGCCGTTGATCTCGGCGATCAGCCGCTCCACGGTGACGAGGTCGGGGTGGCCGCCCTCGTCCAGGAAGCCGAGGACAAACTCGTCAGCACCCTCCGCGCGCAGCTCGCGCGCGGCTCCGACCAGCGCTTCCACATCCTCGTGGGACCCCGCGGAGAAGCCGTCGGCGAGCCGCAGCATCACCCGCAGGGGGATGTCCACGGCGGCGCGGATGCGTCCGAAGGTCTCCCGGGACGGGGTCAGGCCGTCCTTGTCCATGTCGGCGACCAGCTCCAGCCGGTCGGCGCCGCCGGACTGCGCCGCGACCGCGTCCGTCTCGTCCAGAGCGATCACTTCGAGTAGAGCGCGATTGCTCATGGGAACCCCATTCCTCCTGTGGGAGACGAACCGCCGATGTGCCGCCTGTGCCCGCCGGGGCAGCGGCGGCTGCGCAGGGGCGGGCACGCCGCACTGACGGACTGCTGCGATGGTCTAGTCCAATGCCAAGACTAGTGCGCACGTACCGCGAGCGCACCATCACCCCGGGAGAAGCGCACAGGTTCCACACGTGCGAGGGACGCGGGCCCGGCCCCCAGGAGGGAAGCATGAGGGGCCCGCACTTGCTTTCCATACCTAGAGGGGGTATATATGAATCCAGAAGGGATACCCCCCAGGGGTATGAATCACGGGACAGGGAGGAACCGTGGCGGACACAGCCACCCACCAGGAGGTCGAACTCGCCATCGGCGGGATGACGTGCGCCTCCTGCGCGGCACGCATCGAGAAGAAGCTCAACCGCATGGAGGGCGTCGAGGCCACGGTCAACTACGCCACCGAGAAGGCCAAGGTCAGCTTTGCCGAGGGCGTCTCCGTCCAGGATCTGATCGGAACCGTCGAGAAGACCGGCTACAGCGCCACCGAGCCCAAGCCCAAGGCCGAGGCGGCCCCCGGTGGCACCGCCGACGGCGGTGAGCCGGAGGAGGACGATCACGAGCTGCGCACCCTGCGCGAGCGGATGATCACCGCCGTGGTCCTCTCCGTCCCGGTCATCGCGATGGCGATGATCCCGGCGCTCCAGTTCCAGTACTGGCAGTGGCTCTCCCTCACCCTCGCCGCCCCGGTCGTCACCTACGCCGGATGGCCGTTCCACAAGGCGGCGTGGACCAACCTCAAGCACGGCGCCGCCACCATGGACACCCTGGTGTCGGTCGGTACGTCGGCCGCGTTCCTCTGGTCGCTGTACGCGCTCTTCTGGGGCCACGCCGGAATGCCCGGGATGACCCACCCGTTCGAGCTGACGATCTCCCGTTCCGACGGGGCGTCGAACATCTATCTGGAGGCCGCGGCGGGTGTCACCGCCTTCATCCTGGCCGGGCGCTACTTCGAGGCCCGTTCCAAGCGGAAGGCCGGGGCGGCGCTGCGCGCCCTGATGGAGCTGGGCGCCAAGGAGGTCACCGTCCTCCGCGGCGGCCAGGAGGTCCGGATACCGACCGCTGAGCTGAAGGTCGGCGACCGCTTCGTCGTCCGCCCGGGGGAGAAGATCGCCACCGACGGTGTCGTGGTCGAGGGCTCGTCCGCCGTGGACGCCTCCATGCTCACCGGCGAGTCCGTGCCCGTCGAGGTCGCCCCTGGCGACAGCGTCACCGGAGCCACCCTGAACGCGGGCGGCCGTCTCGTCGTCGAGGCCAGCCGGATCGGCGCCGACACCCAGCTCGCCCGGATGGCCAAGCTGGTCGAGGACGCCCAGAACGGCAAGGCCGCCGCCCAGCGGCTCGCCGACCGGATCTCCGGGATCTTCGTCCCCGTCGTGATCCTGCTGGCGCTCGGCACCCTCGGTGTCTGGCTCGCCACCGGCGAGGGCTGGGCCGCCGCCTTCACCGCCGCCGTCGCCGTCCTGATCATCGCCTGCCCCTGCGCCCTCGGCCTGGCCACGCCCACCGCGCTCATGGTCGGCACCGGCCGCGGCGCCCAGCTCGGCATCCTGATCAAGGGCCCCGAGGTGCTGGAGTCCACCCGCAAGGTCGACACCGTCGTCCTCGACAAGACCGGCACCGTCACCACCGGGAAGATGACCCTGCTCGCCGTCCACAACGACGAGAACGCGACCGAGGACGAGGTGCTGCGGCTGGCCGGGGCCCTGGAGAACGCCTCCGAGCACCCCATCGCCCAGGCCGTGGCCACCGGGGCCCGGGAGCGCGTCGGGACCCTGACCGCCCCCGAGGACTTCGCCAACATCCCCGGACTCGGCGTCCAGGGCGTCGTCGAGGGCCACGCCGTCCTCGTCGGCCGGGAGAAGCTGCTCGCCGAGTGGGAGATCCATCTCCCGCCCGCCCTGCTCCGGGCCAAGCGGGAGGCCGAGGCCGCCGGCCGGACCGCCATCGCGGTGGCCTGGGACGGCGAGGCCCGTGCGGTCCTGGAGGTCGCCGACGCGGTCAAGGACACCAGCGCCGAGGCGATCCAACGGCTGCGGAAGCTCGGCCTCACCCCGATCCTGCTGACCGGTGACAACAAGGCCGTGGCCGAGGCGGTCGCCGCCGAGGTGGGCATCGACGAGGTGATCGCCGAGGTCATGCCGGAGGACAAGGTCGACGTCGTCAAGCGGCTCCAGGCCGAGGGGCGCAGCGTGGCGATGGTCGGCGACGGGGTCAACGACGCCGCCGCGCTCGCCCAGGCCGATCTGGGGCTCGCGATGGGCACCGGCACCGACGCCGCCATCGAGGCCGGGGATCTGACCCTCGTCCGCGGGGACCTGCGGGCCGCCGCCGACGCCATCCGGCTGGCGCGCCGGACCCTGGGCACGATCAAGGGGAACCTGTTCTGGGCCTTCGCCTACAACGTCGCGGCCCTGCCGCTGGCGGCGCTGGGGCTGCTCAGCCCGATGATCGCGGGGGCGGCGATGGCCTTCTCCTCGGTCTTCGTGGTCGGCAACAGCCTCCGGCTCCGCCGCTTCAAGGCCGCCGCGTAGGCCGTCGGCGCCGGACAGGCCGCCGTGGCCGACGGCACCGGACAGACGGGAGGGGGCGGGGCTCGGGCGTGATGCCCGGGCCCCGCCTCCGTCTCTGTCTGTGTCTGTGTCTGTCCGGGCCTGTGTCTGTCCGGGCCTGTGTCTGTCCGGCTTTCTGGTGCTCGCGGCGTGGTCAGCCGCCCAGGCCGCCGCTGCCGAACGCCCCGCCGCCCACATTCGGGCCGTGGTCCGGGCGGGCCTCGCGGCCCCTGCCCGTGCTGTGGGTGCTGTGGGCCTTGAGGTTGTACGGCATCAGCCGGTCCTCGCCCGCCTCCGGGAAGTCACCGGTGTCCGCCTCGCGGACCTCCTCGATGTGCTCCCGGTGATCGGGCTTGTGCGGCTGCTCATCGGGGCGCGGCGGTACGTACTTCTCCCTGCGGATCGAGTCCCACCACATGGCCCCGGTCAGCAGGAACACAATGACGAGCCCAAAGATGACGATCGTGGTGACCATGGTGGCTGCCTCCGCTCCGTCACAGGGATGGCACACATCCGTCAGGGGGACGTCGTCCATCTCCCTGAACCCAGTGTTACCCCATTTCTCCATTTTTGGGCGGTTCGCGGGGTGCGAGATCTGTCTTTACCGCCGCTCCCGGCCGCTCCCGGCGCATTCCGTATGGCACGGCGGGGCACGACCTAGAGTCGGCGTATGAGCCCCGATCTCCGTGACCGCTGGGCCGAGGCCCTGCTCTCCGCGCGCTCCGCCCCGTTCACGGGCGCCCTCGCGGAGGAGCCCGATCCGCTTCCGCCTCGTACGCCGCCCGATCGGCTTCCCCCCGATCCGCTTCCCCTCGACCCGCTTCCCTACGCCGAGAATCTGCTGGCCCGCTGGGCCGAGCCGCAGCGCCGCTATCACACGACCGCGCATCTGACCGCCGTCCTCGACCACATAGACACCCTCGCCGCGCACGCCGGGGAACCGGATCTGGTGCGGCTCGCGGCCTGGTTCCACGACGCCGTCTACCTCCCGGAGCGCTCCGAGAACGAGGAGCGCTCGGCGCGGCTCGCCGAGCGCGCGCTGACCGAGGCGGGGCTGCCCGCCGGAGCCGTGGCGGAGGTCGCCCGGCTGGTCCGGCTCACCGTCACGCACGCGCCCGGGGAGTCCGACGGCAACGGCGCGGTGCTGTGCGACGCGGACCTCGCGATCCTGGCGGCGGAGCCGGAACGATACGCCGCGTACACGGGGGCCGTGCGGGAGGAGTACGGCTTCGTCCCGGACGACGCCTTCCGCGCCGGACGGGCGGGCGTCCTGCGCCAACTCCTCGCGCTGCCGCGGCTGTTCCACACCCCGCACGGGCGGCGGAACTGGGAGGAGCGAGCACGCCGCAATATGACGGAGGAGCTGGAGACCCTGGGGTGACACCGCCCGCTCCGGGAGGGCGCGGGGCGGGAGCGGTACGGCTACGGCTACGGCTACGGCTACGGCTACGGCTACGGCTACGGCTACGGCTACGGCTACGGCTACAGGGTCCGAAACGGGCGCGGGAACGGGGCGGGAACGGGAATGATCAGCGCGTCCGGGGCTGTTGCCCCTGGCATGTCCCGTTCCGCCGCTGAATCACCGACCGATCCCGCCCCCGACTCTTCCGACCCCTCCGGCCCCTCCGGCCCCTCCGGCCCCTCCGGCCCTGGCTCCTCCGGCTCCCGCTCCCGGATGCCGCTGGCCGTCTACATCCTCGGCCTCTCCGTCTTCGCGCTCGGCACCAGCGAGTTCATGCTCTCCGGGCTGCTGCCGCCGATCGCCGAGGACATGAACGTCTCGATCCCGCAGGCCGGACTGCTGATATCCGCGTTCGCGATCGGCATGGTCGTCGGCGCCCCGCTGCTGGCCGTGGCCACGCTGCGACTGCCCCGCAAGACCACGCTGATCGCGCTGATCACCGTCTTCGGGCTCGGCCAGGTGGCCGGTGCGCTGGCGCCGACCTACGAGATCCTCTTCGTGTCCCGCGTGGTGAGCGCGTTCGCCTGTGCCGGTTTCTGGGCGCTCGGCGCGGCCGTCGCCATCGCGATGGTGCCGGTGAACGCGCGGGCGCGGGCCATGGCCGTGATGATCGGCGGACTCTCCATCGCCAATGTGCTCGGGGTCCCGGCGGGGGCCTTCCTCGGGGACCAGTTCGGCTGGCGGTCCGCGTTCTGGGCGGTCGGTCTCGCGTCCGCGGTCGCCCTGGTCGGCGTGGTCACGCTGATCCCCCGGATTCCGCTGCCCGAGCAGCGCCCGCAGCTCCGGCGGGAACTCGGGATCTACCGCGACCGGCAGGTCTGGCTGTCCGTCGCGGTCACCGCCCTGGCGGCGGGCGGCGTCTTCTGCGCGTTCTCCTATCTCGCGCCGCTGCTGACCGATGTCGCGGGGATGGACAAGAGCTGGGTGCCCTGGGTCCTCGGACTCTTCGGGCTGGGCGCGCTGGTCGGCACGACCGTGGGCGGCCGGGTCGCCGACGCGCACCTCTTCGGGGTGCTGCTGAGCGGTACCGCGGCCTCCACCGTGCTGCTCGTGGCGCTCGCGCTCTTCGGCGGGGCCCCGGCGGCGGCGGTGACGATCTCGTTCCTGCTCGGCGTCTCCGCCTTCTGGACGGCTCCGGCGCTCAACGCCCGGATGTTCAACGTGGCGGGCGCCGCGCCGACCCTCGCGGGCGCGACCACCACCGCCGCGTTCAACCTGGGCAACACCGGCGGCCCCTGGCTCGGCGGCACCGTGATCGACGCGGACTTCGGCTATGCCGCAACAGCCTGGGCCGGCGCGGCCATGACCGTGCTCGCGCTCGGTCTCCTCGCACTCTCCCTGCGGCTCCACAGCGCCTCCCGGGTGGTGGCGCGTTCCGTCCCCGTCCCCGTCTCCACGGGTGCGGCTGGTGCCGCTGTGACCGAGGGCGCGCAGCACTCCGCCACCCGCTGACCCCGCGCCCCGGGGCCGCGCCCACCGGCCGCCCCGGGGCATGACCGGGTCCGGCGCGGGCACCCGGGCCGGGCCCGGTGCCCGGTCCCGTGCGGCACTCAGGTCAGGCACTGAGTCCAGTGCGACGGCCGGTCGGGCGGGACGGCCGAGCCCAGTGCTCGGTGCCGTGCGGCACTCGGGTCCGGTGTGACGGCCGGGTCAGACGGGCGCTCGGGTCAGGCGGGGCGGCGCTTCGGGCGGCGCAGGCCCGCGTGAACCAGGAGGCGGACGACCTCACGGCTGGGGACCTCGACCGCACCCGCCGCCACCGCGTCCGGGTAGCGGTGCGACGGAAGGTCGTAGTGATCGCCGTCGAAGGCCCGGCGGGGGCAGCCGATCGACACGGCGAACGCGTGCAGCTCGTCGAACGAGACATCGCTGATCAGATGCGACCACATCCGCCCGTGCCCGGGCCAGGTCGGCGGATCTATGTACAGGGTCATGCCAGGCGCCCGACGGGCGCGACCACGACCCCCGCCCGGTGACAGACCCAGCGGGGGTCGGGACCCAGCTCCGGTTCGACCTCCAGCGCATGCGGATCGCCCTGGTCGCAGACCGGGCAGAGCGGCCAGCGCCCGTACCGTTCCAGCAGGGCGTCCTGGACGTCCTGCGCGACGAGCCCCGTCAGAAACTCCCGTCCCTGCGGCCACTGCTCGGCCCACCAGCGGCGGTGCGTCACCGACTCCTCCACCAGGGACACCACCTCCGCGTCAGCCACATCCCGGGCGGCCAGATCGGCGAGAACCAGGGCTCGGGCCGTATGAAGGGCCTGCTCAAGGAGGTTGGTGTCAGCCATGGAGCCATTGTCCCCCGCTGTCCGGCACACGCCCGTCCGCAGCAGTGGGGGTTGACCTCACCCCCTGTTGAAAATACTTTCCAGTGCGTGACCGAATCAGTGAAGGAAATTTTCAGCACGGGGGCACCGAGCGGTCCGTCACGGGCGACCGGAGCCAGCGGCTCCGCCGGGGCCACCGAACCGACCCGATCGTCCGGACCCTCCGGCCGGACCGCACCGGGTGGCCGCCGCCGTACCGGCGGGGGCACCGGCGCCCCCTCCTCGCCACCGCAGAACGAGGCACCGCCCGCGCCCGCCGCCCTCGCCTCGAAGGTCCGGACACTCGTCCCCTCCATGACCCGCTCCATGCAGCGCGTCGCCGAAGCCGTCGCCGACGACCCCGCGGGCTGCGCGGCGCTCACCGTCACCGGGCTCGCGGAACGCACCGGCACCAGCGAGGCGACCGTCGTCCGCACCGCCCGTCTCCTGGGCTACCCCGGCTACCGCGATCTGCGCCTCGCCCTCGCCGGGCTCGCCGCCCATCAGCAGTCGGGCCGCTCCCCCAGCGTCACCGCCGACATCTCCGTCGACGACCCCCTGCCGGACGTCGTCGCCAAACTCGCCCGCGACGAACAGCAGACCCTCGCGGACACCGCCGCGACCCTCGACACCGCCGCGCTCGCCGCCGCCGTCAGCGCAGCCGCCACTGCCCGCCGCATCGACATCTACGGTGTCGGCGCCTCCTCCCTCGTCGGACTCGACCTGGCACAGAAACTCCTCCGCATCGGGCTGATCGCCCACGCCCACACCGATCCCCACCTCGCCGTCACCAACGCCGTCCAGCTCCGGACCGGCGATGTCGCCGTCGCCATCACCCACTCCGGCTCCACCGGCGACGTCATCGAGCCACTGCGCGCCGCCTTCGAACGCGGGGCCACCACGATCGCGATAACCGGACGCGCGGACGGCCCGGTGACGCAGTACGCCGACCATGTGCTGACCACGTCCACCTCCCGGGAGAGCGAACTGCGGCCCGCGGCCATGTCCTCCCGCACCGGACAGCTCCTGGTCGTGGACTGCCTGTTCATAGGCGTGGCCCAGCGGACCTACGCGTCCGCCGCGCCCGCGCTCGCCGCCTCCTACGAAGCCCTCGCCCACCGGCACAGCCCGCGCCACACCCGCTGACGGCCTCCGGACGGGACGACCTCAGAGAAAGCGTGCTCGATGACCTCCACCTCGTATTCGTACGGCTCGCACGGTCCCGGCAGCGCGGACGGCCCGTCCGGACCAGATGGACCGGACGGCTCCGCCGCCCCGGGCGGCTCGTACGGAGCGCTCCGCGCCCAGCTCGACGTCCTCACCACCGAGGCGTTCCGGCCCGAACTCGCCGACATCGACCGGCTGCCGACGCTCGACATCGTCCGGCTGATGAACGGTGAGGACCGGACCGTGCCGGACGCGGTCGCCGCGCAGCTCCCGCTGATCGCCGCCGCGATCGACGCCACCGCCGAGCGGATGGCGCGCGGCGGACGGCTGATCTACGCGGGCGCGGGCACGGCGGGGCGGATGGGGGTCCTCGACGCGAGCGAGTGCCCGCCGACCTTCAACACCGGGCCCACCGAGGTGGTCGGACTGATCGCGGGCGGGCCGACCGCTGTCCTCAGCGCCGCCGAGGGCGCCGAGGACAGCGAACGGCTCGCCACCGTCGACCTGGACGCGCTCGGGCTGACCGCCGACGACACCGTCGTGGGGATCTCCGCCTCCGGGCGCACCCCCTACGCGGTCGGCGCGGTGGCCCACGCCCGCTCCCTGGGCGCGCTGACGATCGGTCTGTCCTGCAACGCGGGCAGCCCGCTCGCGGCGGCGGCCGACCACGGCATCGAGGTCGTCACCGGGCCCGAACTGCTCACCGGCTCCACCCGGCTGAAGGCGGGCACCGCGCAGAAGCTGGTACTCAACATGATCTCGACGACCACCATGATCCGGCTCGGCAAGACCTACGGAAATCTCATGGTCGACCTCCGGGCCTCGAACGAGAAGCTGCGCGCCCGCTCCCGCCGGATCGTCGCCCTCGCCACCGGCGCGGACGACGAGGAGATCGAGCGGGCGCTCGCCGCCGCCGACGGCGAGGTGAAGAACGCGATCCTCATCGTCCTCGGCTCCGTCGACGGCCCGGCCGCCGCCCGGCTGCTGCGCGAGAGCCGGGGGCAACTGCGCGCCGCCCTGCGGGCGGCGGCGGCCGAATCCGCCGAGGCGGCCCCGGCACCGGACCCCACCGTGCCCACCAGACCCGCTCCCGGGGTGTCCCGGGAGTAACCACCCCCCACCCAGCACAGCGAGGCACCGCACCATGGCCGACACCCCCCACCACGCCATCGCCGCCGCGATCCTTCCGCTCGTCGGCGGCGCGGCGAACGTCTCCTCCGTCGCCCACTGCATGACCCGGCTGCGGCTGGGGCTGCGGGACCGGTCCGCCGTACGGGAGGCGGAGCTACGGGCGCTCCCCGCCGTCCTGGGGGTGGTCGGGGGCGGCGACACGTACCAGATCGTCCTGGGGCCGGGGACGGTCGCCCGGGTCGCCCCGGAGTTCGAGGCACTGCTGACCCGGGCCGCCGCGTCCCCGCAGCCGGCCACCCCGGGGGCACGGGGGCCGGAGGCACCGCAGGAGCCGCAGACATCGCAGGTCCCGCAGGTGGCGCCTGGATCACGGGCGGCGCAGGCGTCACAGGCGGCGCACGGTGCTCCCGAGGAGGCGTCCGGCGGGGCGGTCGCCCGGCGGGGCGCGGCGCTGCGGGCCGCGCGGAAGGCCCGCAACGCGACCCCCGGAAAACTCCTGCTGCGGCGGATCGCCGGGGTCTTCGTCCCGCTGATCCCCGCCCTGATCGGCTGCGGCATCCTCGCCGGGCTCGGCGGTGTCCTGGTCAACCTCGGTCTGCTGCCCGGCCTCACCCCGGTGATCGCCGCGCTGGCGGGTGGCTTCATGACGCTCCTTCCGGTCTTCGTGGGCTGGAGCGCCGCCCGGGAGTTCGGCGGCACCCCGGTGCTGGGCGGGGTGGTCGGGGCGATCGTGGTCTTCCCCGGGGTGGAGAAGATCGAGGTCTTCGGCCAGCGGCTCTCCCCCGGCCAGGGCGGAGTCCTCGGCGCCCTCGCCGCCGCCGTGCTCGCCGTGCAGGTGGAGAAGGCGTGCCGCCGCAGACTCCCGGACGTCCTCGACGTCCTGGTGACCCCGGCGGTGACGGTGCTGGTCGCGGGGCTCGCCACCGTCTACGGGCTGATGTTCGCGGCGGGCGCGGTCTCCCGCGCCATCGGCACCGCCGCACAGGCGCTGCTCTCCGGCGGCGGCGCGGTCGCGGGGTTCGTCCTCGGTGGGCTCTTCCTCCCTCTGGTGATGCTGGGGCTGCATCAGGCGCTGATCCCGATCCATGCCACGCTGATCGAGCAGTACGGCCACACCGTGCTGCTGCCGATCCTGGCGATGGCGGGCGCGGGCCAGGTCGGCGCGGCGGTCGCCGTCTATCTGCGGCTGCCGCAGGACCGCGCCCTGCGCTCCACCATCCGCTCGGCGCTCCCCGCCGGGCTGCTGGGCGTCGGGGAGCCCTTGATCTACGGAGTCTCGCTGCCGCTGGGCCGCCCCTTTGTGACGGCGTGCGTGGGCGGGGCCTTCGGCGGTGCCTTCGTCGGGCTCTTCCACTCGCTGGGCCACCCGGTGGGCGCGACCGCGATCGGCCCCTCCGGCTGGGCGCTCTTCCCCCTTCTCCACGGCGGCGGCTCGCCGCTGACGTCGCTCGCCGTCTACGGCGGCGGGCTGCTCACCGGCTACGCGGCGGGCTTCCTGATCACCTACTGGTTCGGCCTGCGCCCGCGCCGCACCGCGCCCGCCGACGCCCTGCGGGCCCCGGGATCTCCGGATGCCTCGGGGGCTTCGGGGGCTTCGGGGGCTTCGGGGGCTTCGGGGGCTTCGGGGAGCACCGTGCCGGACATCCCGGCGGGCCCGGCGGGCGCCCCTGTGGAGCGGGCTACAGACTGATCACCCCGGTCCGGGTGTCGGTCATGTCGAGCAGCGTCCACTTGCCACCGATGCGGCCCCAGCCGGTGGACCGGGCCCCGGCGCCCCCGAACGGCATATTGATGTCCCACCAGTTGTTGGTCTCGTTCACGATGACCTGTCCGACCTCCATCTCCTCGATGAAGCGGAAGGCGGACGTCATGCTGCGGGTGAAGACCGCGCCCTGGAGGCCGAGGGCGTCGTCGTTGGCTATCCGCAGCAGATCGTCCTCGTCCCGTCCGGTGATGATCGGGACGACGGGTCCGAAGGACTCCTCCTTCGCCAGCAGGCTGTCCTCAGGCACCCCGTCCACGACGGTGAACTCGTAGTAGAGGTCGGTGGGCATCCCGGCCCGGCGCCCGCCGCCGAGCAGCACATCCGCCCCGCGCTCGCGCGCGTCGGCGACATGGCGGTCCATCTTCCGGGCCACCGCCTCGTTGTTGAGCGGGCCGAGCACCGTCCCCTCGGCCAGTGGGTCGCCGAGCACCACCCGCTCCGACTCGCGCAGCACCGCCGCCACGAACGCGTCGTGGACCTCGGTGTGGACGACGACCCGCTCGGTGGCACAGCACACCTGTCCGGCACAGGGATAGGCCCCGTCGACAGCCGCTTTCGCCGCCGCGTCCACGTCGGCGTCGGCGAGGACCACCAGCGGGCCGTTGCCCGAGCACTCCATCAGGGAGCGCTTCAGCCCGGCCGCCGCCGCGATCTTCGCCCCGGTGGCGGAGGAGCCGATGAACCCGATGGCGTGGATGCCCGGGTGGCGCACCAGCGCGTCACCGAAATCGCCCTCGCCGGGCAGCACGCTGACCAGCCCCCGGGGCAGCCCGGCCGCGACCAGCGCCTCCATGGCCCGCAGCACGGTGAGCGGGGTGTGCGCCGGGGGCTTCACCAGCACGGCGTTCCCCGTGGCGAGCCCGGGGGCGGCGAACTCGGCGAACATCAGCAGCGGGAAGTTCCAGGGCGTGATGATCCCCCAGGTGCCCACCGGGCGATGGAAGGTGAACATCCGCTTGGAGCCGTCGCGGGAGGGCAGGGTCTCGCCGCCGAGCCGTACGGCGTCCTCGGCGTGCAGCCGGAAGAGCTGCGCGGCCTCGGTGACATCGGCGATCGACTCGGCCAGCGGCTTGCCCTGCTCCAGCGTCTGCAACCGGGCCAGCTCCGCCCGGCGCGCGTCGATCTCGTCGGCGACGCGGTGGCAGACGGCGGCCCGCTCCCACACATTCACGGCGGCCCAGGCGCGCTGGGCGGTGTGTGCCGCCGCCACGGCGGTGTCGAGGTCCTCGGCCGAGGGCAGCGGCAGCGTCCCGACCCGCTCACCGGTCGCGGGACTGATGACGGCGAAACTCCCGCCGCCGGTGCCCTCACCGTACTCACCGGCGATGAACAGCGGTTGGCGCTCGGGTGTCGGGGTCGTCATGGGGCAGGCTCCTCCAGTCCGTGCGTACAGGCCGTACCGTCGCCCACGCCCCCGGAGCGGAAGATCCCCCGATCCCTGGAGCCCGGACACACACGATGATTCAGCGGCGCATCCGGACCGTCAAGCAACCCGAATCCCCTGTGGAAAACCCTCGTTGAAGACATGTCAACGGCCGGAGCGGGCCGGCCGTCGAGAGCGAAAAGACAGTGGTCCGGGGCCCAAGGAAGGAGGGCCCCGGACCACTGCCGGGCGACGGACGGGAGATCAGTCGTCGTCACCCGCGCACACCGACGGAACAGCCCGCAGCAGTCCCCTCGTGTGCAGCCGGTCGAGCCCCTTCTCCTGACGCACCTGGAACGCGGAGACGGCGAGAACGCCACGGCAGTGCGCCGAGGAGCGTGCGTTCTCCGAGTCCGCGATCGCCCGCACCAGAGCGGTGTTGATGCGGTTGATCTCCTCGCGCACCTGAGAAAGGTCGGGTCGCTCGACCGGGGCCTTGGCCGGATCGGCTGTCCACAGCCGGTACAGACCCCGCTGGACCAGCTTGTTCGCCTCGATCTGATCGCGGAAGATCCGCACGGTCTCCTCGGGGTCGGCGCCCGCCTCCAGCGCCTGTTTCCGCACCGTGTCGAGCACGATCCGCTCCCGCTCGGGGTCGTCGATCGGCTTGTCCGTGCCCCACTTGGACGCGGCGACCAGGTCCGCCGTGGCCAGCCGGTCGGCGGACAGCTCGGCGATCGGGCGCAGTTGGGCGAGGGAACCCGGGTGGTGGCCCTGGGACCGCACCACGTCCGACGGACCTGGAGCGGGTGCGGCCGGTGCGGGCGCCGCCCCGGCGAACAGCGCCGTACCCGCGGCTGCGGCGATCGCGGAGAGGCGTATGGAGGTGCGGCGCTTCACGTGAGTGGTTCCCCTTGCGTCCGTCGTGCGGTCGTCCACGCGGTCATGCGCGCGTACGGTCGTGCGTCAAGCCATGCGGTCGGTCATGCGATCGGTCATGCGGTCGGGTCCGGGGCGGCGGCCGGAACGGGCGGACGCGCGAACGGCTCGCCCCCCCCCTTCCGCCCCACCCGTCCCACCCGTCCCGTCCCGTTCAGTTCAAGGTGTCGAACAGGGTCCGGCCCACCCGCCTGGCCAGGCCGATGCCACCGTTGAGGATGGATTCCACCGCCGCGATGGTTCCCTCCACAGCCCCACCGCTTCCGGAACCCGCCGCCGAAACCGCCTCCGTACTCACGATCGCGCCTTCGGCCAGGTCGTCGGCCCAATCCCGCGCCTCGTCGCCCCTCTCGTCCTCGCTGTCGTCGCCGAGCAGCAGTTCCAGCAGCCGACGGGCCCGGGTGTCACCCCGCAGCAGCGCGTCCACCAGCGGGCCGGTCCCGCCGTCGCGCTCGACGACCCCGTCCAGACAGGCATCGGCGTCCCGGTCGTCCTCCCCCAGTTCGGGGCGGTCCTCCAGCGCCTGGCGGACCAGCGCGTAGTCGAGCCCCCGGGCGAGCAGCCGGGCGCCGCCCGCGAAGCGCTCCGCCGCATCGTCGGTGTCCGCGTACGCCATGTGCGGGTAGGCCAGGGCGACTTCATGGGTGGCGAGCACGGAGAGCAGAACGTGCTCGGTCCCCTTCGGCTGGGCCAGCCTCCGGGCCTGCTCCCGGCAGTCCAGCGTGATCCAGTACGCGGGCAGCCGCGCCATGTTGCCGCCCTTGGCCAGCTTCAGGACGAGCCCCTCGAAGAACGGGGCGTCACGGGGCCGCTCCCGGCGGAGCAGCAGGTCCCGCGTCGGCCACAGGGCCTGGTCGAGACCGTCGTCCTCCGGCCCCGGGTCGCCCCCGTCCAGCCGCCGCGCGACCCGTTCGGGCGAGGTGTGGCAGATCCGCAGCGTCTCCGTGGCCCGGCTCTCCCCGTCGGCCAGCAGCCCCCGCAGCACATGCTCGGCGGTGAGCTTCGCGGCGCCCTCCCGCCGGGCCCGTTCCAGCGCCGCGACGAGGGCGCGCGCCGCCGCGCCGGAGAGTCGGCGGCCCGTGTCGCCGTCGTCACCCAGTACCTCCGTCGAGGGGACACTCGCGTCACGGTCGTCCCCGCTCTCCCACACCTCACTCCCGGTGCCCGGAGTGTCGCCGGTCTCACGGGCGGTGACCACGGCCGACTGGGCGGCGAGCGTCGCCCCCGACGCGATGAGCGCCCGGCCCGCGGGGGACTTGGTCCCGGCGATCGCCATCAGCAACTGCTCGGTGCCGATGATGTCGCCGCCGTCGGGCACCGCGCCCCAGGCCGCGCCCAGGACGCCCGACACCCGCAGGCCGATCTCCACGACCGGATCCCCCTCGTCCGACGTGGCGCCCCTGTCCGCCGCCCCCGTGGCCGTCGTCCCCATCGTGCCCTCCCGCTTTTCGCCGTCGCTCCCCGTGGCACCCCCGCGGCACCCCGTCGACAGACATCACCCTCCCGTTCCGGAGCCGGTCGCCGCGTCCGTCCGACGTCGCATCCCGGTGTCCCCCTTCGTATCCGCCGATGGAGACGACCGGTGCGCCCGCCGTCATCGAAAGTCGCTGCCCCGGTGGCAGAGCACCCCCGAAGGTGGCAGAGCGCTCCCGAAAGCTTTTGCGCCCCGCCGACCGGGCGGGGTACGACAGCCGGACGGAGAGCGATCACCAGCGGTACGGGGATCGCCGGAGGTACGGGATCGCCAGGGGTACGGGGATCGCCGAAGGCACGGGATCACCAGAGGTACGAGGAGAGGAGCGGGTCGCCGTGAACGACACCGTGGACGGGTTCTGCTGGCTGGATCTCAAGACCCATGACCCGGCCGGTGCCGCCGCGTTCTTCGGCACGGCGCTGGGGTGGCGGTTCGCCGTGGACGAGAACGACTGGCGACGCGCCACCAAGATCTCGGTGGGGCCGTACCGGATCGGCGGGGTGAGCGATCTGTCCGCGCCGGTCTATCCGCCGGGCACCGAACCGCACATCGCCCACTACCTCGCGGTCGCCGACGCCGGACGCGGGGCCGAGGCCGCCGTCGCCGCCGGGGCCCGGCTCGTGGTGCCGCCGTTCGACGCGGGCGACCAGGGCCGGATGACGACCCTGGTCGACCCGTACGGGGCGGCGGTCTCGCTCTGGGAGGCGCGGGAGTTCACCGGCTGGACCTTCCCGCCGGGCACCCCCGGCGCCCCGCTGCGCGCGCTGCACACCTCCGGGGACCCGGACGCCGCCCATCGCTTCTACGACGGGACCCTGGGCGTCCGGATACCCCGCGACCGCTTCGTCCTCGGCGACGGGCCGGGCTGGCGGCTGGTCATCGGGGTGCGGGAGACGCCGGTGGTCCATGAGGTGCGTCCCCCCGAAGCGGTGGGTCCGGCCCTGCTGCTCGACCGGATCTGACCCGGTCCGACGCCCTTCTTCCGGGGCACGGCGCATACGGAGGAATACCGAGGGACACCGGGAGACGGAGAGGGATACGGAGGGAACGGTGGCTCAGTCGGGCAGCGCGGCCGTGAAGTCGACTTCTATGAGCTGGCCGGGGAAGCCGAGCTGGGCCACCCCCAGCAGGGTGCTCGCGCTGGTGAACGCGGCGCCGACGACCGAGCTGTTGAGCCGTCGCCACGCGTCAGCCAGCACCTCGACATCGGTGCTGACCACATAGATCACGGTACGGATCACATCTTCGGGACGGGCACCCACGACGGCCAGCGCGGCATGGGCGTTCGCCGCGATCTGGTCGATCTGGCGGCCCAGATCGCCGAGTCCGACGACGGCGCCGGTGGGGTCGAGCGGGCACTGACCGGCGAGATAAGCGGTACGTCCGGCCTCCACGACGGTGACGTGGTGATAGCCGGGGGTGGGATGGAGTCCTTCGGAGTTGATGCGGTCGATCCTGAGGTTCATACGGTGAGTCTCACTGGAGAACGCCCAGGCCGCACCGGCTTTTCCCGGCACGGCCGGGGCGTCGGCAGCGCTGCCGGACGGGGTGCGCGCCGTGCGCTCGTCCGCTGTGCGCGGCGTACGGAGCCGTAAGGCCGACCGCGCCGCCATGGCCCGCGCGCTCCGCACCGGCTCCACGGCCCTCAGGACAGCAGCCGCTGTTCCTTCGCGACGGAGACGGCGCCCGCCCGGGTGTCGACGCCCAACTTGGCATAGATCCGGCCGAGATGGGTCTTTACCGTCGCCTCGCTGATGAAGAGCGCGCGGGCGATCTCCCGGTTGCCGAGGCCCCGGGCGAGCTGTCCGAGGATGTCCAGCTCCCGCTCGGTGAGGGAGGGGCGGCCCCCGCCCCGCATCCGGTCCATCACCCGGGTGGCGACCGGCGCGGACAGGGCTGTACGCCCCTGGGCCGCCGCCCGGATCGCGGCGAACAGCTCCTCGGGGCGCTCCGCCTTCAGCAGATAGCCCGTCGCGCCCGCCTCGATGGCGCGGGTGATGTCGGCGTCCGTGTCATAGGTGGTCAGCACCAGCACATGGACCTCCAGTGCGGCGATCCGGCGGGTGGCCTCGACACCGTCGATGCCCTCGCCGAGCTGGAGGTCCATGAGGACCACGGCGGGTCTCAGCTTGGCCGCCATCGCCACCGCCTCCTCACCGCTGCCCGCCTCCCCGACGACCTCGATATCGGGTTCGCTGCCGAGCAGCGCGAGCAGCCCGGCGCGGACGACGGCGTGGTCGTCGCAGAGCAGGATGCGTACGGCGGTCATCGGTCCTCCTGGGAACGGTCCGGGCCCGGGGCGGCCTCCGGGGCGGGAGCCGGAGCGGCGTCCGAAGTGGGGGCCGGGTCCGGGTGGGGGTGGTCGGTGCTCCGCCCCAGCGGCACCGCCGCCGAGACGACCGTGCCCTCACCCGGCGCCGACTCGACCGTCAGCGTGCCGCCGAGCTGCCGCACCCGGGCCCGCATCGCGGCCAGCCCATGGCCGCGCGCGCCGGGGGCGGCGACCTCCGCCGGGACGAAGCCGCCGCCGTTGTCGGCGATGTCCAGGACGACCTGGTCGTCCAGATGGCTGAGGGTCAGCGCGGCGTCCGACGCGTCCGCGTGCTCCCGTACGTTCGCGAGCGCGCCCTGGGCGATCCGCAGCAGCGCCGACTGCGCCTGGTCCGGCAGGGCCACGGCCGTCCCTTCCAGATGGAAGCGGACCCGCAGCGCGTCGGTGGACTCCCGCCCGGCGAGCGCCCGCAGCGCCTGCGCGAGCCCGCCGCCCTCCGCGAGATCGGCGGGGGCCAGGTCGTGGACGAAGCGCCGGGCCTCGACGAGGCTGCGCTCGGCGATCGACTCGGCGGTGCGGACATGCTCCCGGGACCGCGCCGGGTCCGCGTCCCACAGCCGTTCGGCGGCCTGGAGCAGCATCTGCTGGCTGGACAGGCTCTGTGCCAGGGTGTCGTGGATCTCCATGGAGAGGCGCTGCCGCTCGGCCAGGGTGCCTTCGCGCCGTTCGGTGGCGGCCAGCTCCCGGCGGGTGCGGATCAGATCGTCGATCAGCGCGCGCAGCCGGTCGGCCTGGCGGCGCATATGGACGAAGACGGCGGTGGCGAGCGCCGCGACCACGGGCGGCAGCAGGAAGAGTATGGGGTCGAACGCCTGGCTGAGACGGTACTCGGCGATCACGACCCAGACGCAGACCACGGCGACGAGGGCGACGGCGGCGCGGGTGGGCAGGGAGCGCAGCCCCGTGTAGATGAGCGGGACGGCGCACCAGGCGAAGCTGGGGGCGAGGGCGACGGTGACCGCCCAGCAGCCGACGACCAGCGCGAAGCGGAGCCGTTCCGTCCCGGGGCGGGCGCGGACCGCCGGGTGCTGCCCGGCGAGCTGGAGCACGGCGAGCGCGGCGCTCAGACCGATCACGAAGGGCGCCTCGGCACTGCCCCAGTGGTTGGTCAGGAAGCGGCTCAGGGCGGCGGCGAGCAGGGCGATGAACGCGGTGTTCATGACCGCGTCGAGACGGCGGTCGTCGCGGTCGGCGCCATGGGTGCCCCCGGCGGGCGGAGCCATGTCCGGGCCCGCCGCGGCGGGCCGAGGGGGGTGGGACATCGCTCTGCTCTCCTGGCTCTCCTGCTGGGTCTCGCGCGCCCCGGTCCGGGGCGGGGCACGGCCCGACGGCTCCCCGGAGCCCTCCGGGGACCTGGGTCCTCTGTCGATCCTCACCTGTCCGGACCCCGGGCGCATCAGCCATTCGGCCGACCCGGCGCTCCACCATCATGCCTGCGCGGGGGAGCCGGTACGCCGACCGTACGGGGCGGGGAACGGGCCGAGGATCGTTCCAGAAGGTCACCGACCCCCGGTGTCACCCACCCCTCCGCCACCCAGCCAGGAGTGAACGATCATGAAGAAGCTCTCCACCCGGGCCCGCGTCCTCACCGGCACCGCCGTCGCCGTCGCGCTCAGCGCCGGAACCTTCGGCGCGGTCAGCGCGAACGCCTCCGCCCCGGCGGCCGAGTCGCGTGCGGCGGTCACGTCCGACACCTCCAGCCGCCACCTCCAGCAGACCACGCACCTCACCGTCGACGCCGCGTCGAGGGCCGCGCAGGCCACCCTGGACGCCGCCGAGCGGGCCGGTCAGCGGGTGTCGGTCGCGGTGGTCGACCGCAACGGCAACACCCTGGTGACCCTGCGCGGCAACGGCGCGGGCCCGCAGTCGTACGAGTCCGCCGAGAAGAAGGCGTTCACCGCGGTCTCCTGGAACGCGCCCACCTCCGAGCTGGTCAAGCGTCTGGAGTCGGCCCCGACGCTGAAGGACATCCCGGGCACCCTCTTCCTGCCGGGCGGTGCCCCGGTGCAGGTCAAGGGCGCACCGATCGCGGGTATCGGCGTGGCGGGCGCGCCCAGCGGCGCCCAGGACGAGGAGTTCGCGAAGGCGGGCATCGCGGCCCTGAACCGCTGACCGCCGCCACCCCACCGCCGACAGCGCCCGCGCCACCGGCCGCCACCCCACCGCCGACGGCACCCCCGCCGCGGGCCGTCGCCCCACCGGCCGCCGTCCCGCTGCCGCCGACGCCCCGCTGACCGCCGGCGCCCCGTCGGCGGCAGCCTGCCCTCGCGGCACCCTTCGCACGGGCGGCCCGCGCGCCTAGGATCGCCGCGTGGGCCGGTCACCCTCCGCGTCACCCCGTACGCGCACCGCGCGCACCACGCGCACCGCAGGTCTCGCACGTCTCGCACGCACGCTCACGCCCGCCGCCCTGGCGCTGGCCCTGCTCGCGGGGTGCACCGGCGGCGGGGGCGGGGGCGGGGGCGGCGGTGTCCAGGGGCGGGAGGGCGGCGCGGGCGTCGGCGACCGGCTGTTCCCCCGGCTCGGCAACGGCGGCTACGACGTCCGCCACTACCGCCTCGCCCTGGAGTACGACCCGCGGCGACGGCACATCGAGGGCACGGCCGAGATCCTGGCGCGCGCGACCGCCGGGCTCGGCTCGTTCCATCTGGATCTGGACCGGCTGACGGTCTCGGAGGTCACCGTCGACGGGGCCCCGGCCACGGCCCGCCGCTCGGGGGACGAACTGATCGTCCGTCCGCGCGCGCCCCTCGGCGAGGGCGCCCTCTTCCGTACCGTCGTCCGCTACAGCGGCACCCCGCGCGCCCTCACCGACGCGGACGGCTCCCGGGAGGGCTGGCTCACCGACCCCCGGGCGGGGGCGCTCGCGGTCGGGGAGCCCGCGGGGTCGATGACCTGGTTCCCCGGCAATCACCACCCCGTGGACAAGGCGAGTCAGGAACTCACGGTCACCGTGCCCCGCGGGCTGAAGGCCGTCTCCAACGGCGTCCTGGCCCGCGAGACCACCCGCGGTGCCCGCACCACCTTCGTCTGGCGCTCCCCGGAGCCGATGGCCACGTATCTCGCGACGCTGGCGATCGGCCCGTATGCGCTCACCCGGTCCCGGACCGGCACGGGGCTGCCACTCGTCACCGCCGTGGCGCCCGCCGCCGACCGGGCCGCGACCCGGCGGCTGTCCGCGCGTATCCCCGCGTTCCTGAGCTGGGCGGAACGGGTCTTCGGCCCGTATCCGTTCGCCGCCGCCGGAGCGATCGTGGTCCCCGACGACATGGTCGGGTACGCGTTGGAGACCCAGTCCCGGCCGGTGTTCCCGGTGGGCGACTACACCCCTCTGACCGTGGTGCACGAACTCGCCCACCAGTGGTACGGCGACTCGGTCACCCCGAGGAGCTGGCGGGACATCTGGCTCAACGAGGGCTTCGCCACCTACGCGGAGTGGCTGTGGGCCGAGGAGAACGAGGGCGTCCCGGTCCGCCGGAGCTTCGACAAGGCGTTCGCCGACCGCGCCAACTGGGCCTTCCCGCCCGCCGAACCGCCCTCCGCCGCCCGTCTCTTCGACGCGCCGGTGTACGGGCGGGGCGCGATGGTGCTGCACCGGGTGCGGCGGGCCGTGGGGGACGCCGTCTTCTTCCGCGTCCTGCGCGGCTGGGCGGCGGAGCACCGGCACGGGAACGCGTCGACGGAGGACTTCACCGCGTACGCGGAACGTGCGGCGGGGCGGAGCCTGGACGCGGTGTGGGACGTCTGGCTGTACGGCGCCGAGCGCCCCGCCGACGCGGACTGAGCGGACTGAGCCGAGTACCGGGCCCCGCCCCCGTTCCGCCCCCGTTCCCGGAGAAGATCTTTGGTTTCCCGTGAAACCGAGATGACATGAACATCTCGGACACGGGACCATAGGGGCATGTCCGGTCCCTATGTCATCCGAGGCTCGGTCTGTCTCCCGGAGGCCGAGCTGATCTGGCGCTTCTCCAGGTCGTCCGGGCCCGGCGGCCAGCATGTCAACACCAGTGACTCCCAGGTCGAGCTGCGGTTCGACCTCGCCCACACCGAGGCGCTGCCCGCGGTGTGGAAGGAGCGCGCCCTCGACCGTCTGGCGAACCGCCTGGTCGGCGGGGTGATCGCGGTCCGCGCCTCGGAGCACCGCTCCCAGTGGCGCAACCGCGAGACCGCCGCCGTCCGTCTCGCCGCCCTCCTCGCCGAGGCCACGGCCCCACCGCCCGCACCCCGGCGCCCCACCCGTGTCCCCCGCGGCCTCAACGAACGCCGCCTGCGGGAGAAGCGCCAGCGCTCGGATACCAAGCGGGGCCGCTCGGGACGCGACTGGGGCTGAACCCCGCCCCAGTCCGTCAACCCGACGGCCGCCCGTCACTCTCCAAGGGCCTTACCTCCGGGCTTGCTTGCCGCCCGCTCGGCACACTTCTACTGTCCCGGCATGGACCTGCTCGACCAGCTTGCCGGTCCTCCATCGCCCGGACGCTTCCCCGGTGGCTGAGCACGGCGGATGGCTGAACACGACAGACGAGACGAGAGGCGGCCCGGGTGCGGCCCCAGCGTTTTCAGGCGTATGTCATCGGGCTGGCGGGGCAGGACCCGTCGGTCTCGCGGGCCGGGACGGCGGCCGAGGAGGGCGAGGACGGGCCACCGTGCGGACTGGTGGTCACCGCGCCGGCGGGGAACTCGCGGTGGGGGATCGTCGGCCAGCTCCCCGATGGGGCGAAGCACGACGGGTTCACGGACGAGCCGGTGCACGGCACCCCGTTCACAGCCGCCCCCACCCCCGGGGACGGGCCCGAGGCATGGCTCGCCGGGCTGCTGGCCGGGGCCGCGTGCCCCGAGATCGAGAGGGTCGAGCGGTGGTCCGTCCGCGAGGACGCGCGGGCCGACCACACCGGGGTGACGGTGCGGTTCCACAACGGCGCCAGGGTGTTCGTACGGCTGCTGCGCCCATGACGGACCGGCGCGGCGGCGCACGGCCGCCGCGCGTCAGCCCAGACGCCGGTACTTGCCGCGGAAATACGTCAGAGGGCCGTCGTCGGCGGGGGTGAGGTCCGCGGCGAGGACGCGGCCGATGACGAGGGTGTGGTCGCCCGCGGGGACACGCTGTTCGGTGCGGCACTCCAGGGTGGCGAGGGCGCCGCCGATGAGGGGGGCGCCGGTCAGGGGGCCCGGGGTGTGGGGGACGTCCGCGAAGAGGAGGCGGTCGCTCACCCGGCCCTTCATCGCGAAGCGGCCCGCGATGTGGCGCTGGTTCTCGGCGAGGAGGGAGACGCCCCAGTGCGGCTGCTCCGCGAGGAGGTCGTCCATGCGGGAACCTTCCCGCAGACTCACCAGCACCAGCGGCGGCTCCAGCGAGACCGAGACGAACGCGGTCGCCGTCATGCCGACGTCCTCGCCCCGCGCACCGGCGTCGGGGTCGTGCGCGGTCACCAGGACCACCCCCGCCGCCAGCCGGGCGAGGGCGGCGCGGAACTCCTCGTTGCTCACCCCCTCAGCATGGAGGAGCGGAGGCGCGGAGGGAGATCCGGAGGCCGGGGAGTCGCTGGTCGTCTGATACACAGGGGAACGCTAACCGCGCCGCGGCACTCCCCGCATCGGGCCAAGGGACGAGGGTGGTCCTAGGACCACGACGCGGCCACGGCCGGACAAGGGCCGAACGCCAGCCGGACGCGGGCCGGGCCGGGGCCGCCGAGGGCCCGATTTGCGTTCGGGTACACGCCGGGTGCACGGTCGGCGTCCACCCCGCCCAACGGGGCCATCCCCCGGAGATTTGATCATCTCATGTGACTTGAGTCACAGAGAGGCTTATTTGTTGACCCTGTGTACCGGGTGGACAGCTCGCTGTGATTCAGTGGCCGGGAAAGCGCAACACGAACCAACCAGAAGAACGCCGAAGAACCACTGGAGTCTGCTGTCGAGGTCTCGGGGAGAGCGAGCATGGAGACCGAGTCGGAGCCCTACGTCCGTCTTGCGACCCTGCGGCAGCTGCACAAGGTGGTCGCGGACCTCAACACCGCCCGTAGCCTGGCCGACACACTCCAGACCGTCGCCGACGGCGTCGTGTCGGGCCTCGGCTACGAGCTGGCGTGCGTCAACCTCGTACGCCCCGACGGCGACCTCGTCGTCGCGGCCTTCGCCGGAAGCGCCGCCGCCGAGGCCCTGATGACCGGCCGGGTCGGCCCCCGCGACGCCTGGGACCGCCGGCTCTCCATGGGCGAGTCCTGGGGCGAGCTGCGTTTCATCCCGCACGCCGAGGGCTGGGTGCTCATCGAGGACGATGTGCCCCAGTGGCACACCGAGGGCCCCGAACCCCGCTTCGAGGACGAGTGGCACCCCGCCGACCGCCTCTACGCGCCCATGTTCAGCACCGGCGGCGGACGCGAACTCCTCGGCGTCATCTCCGTCGACCGCCCCCGCAACGGCCGCCGCCCCGGCCCCTGGGGACAGGAAGCGCTCCAGATGTACGCCTCCCAGGCGGCCATCGCGATCAGCAACGCGCGTTTGCGAGCAAACATGCAACGCGCCCTGGTCCGGCTGGAACGCGAGCAGCAGGCCCTGCGCGCCAGCGAGGAGTCGTTCCGGCAGGCGTTCGAGTACGCCCCCAGCGGGATGGCCATCGCCGAGATGGGCGGCGACCAGCACGGCAGGCTGCTGCGCGCCAACGACGCCCTGTGCCGGCTGCTCGGCCGCCCCGCGTCCGCGATGCGGCGCTACTCCTTCGCCGACCTCGTCCACCCCGAGGACATCGGCACCCTGCTGCGCACCTCCGCCGAGGGCGGCCGGGCCGAACTGCGCCTCGGCCGCCGCGACGGCAGCTACCTCTGGGTCTCGCTGCGCAACTCCGTCGTCGCGGACACCGCCGACGGGCCCCGTTTCCTCCTCACCCACGTCGAGGACATCGAGGACCGCAAACGCCATGAGCTGGCGCTCGCGCACCGCGCCTCGCACGACGCGCTCACCGGGCTGCCCAACAGCGCGGAGCTGCGGGCCCGGCTCAGCGCCCGGCTCTGCGAGCGGCCCCTCGCCGCCCGGGACGCGGTCCCCGACCCGGGCGACACCGTCTACGACGCCGAGACCGGGGCGCTCTTCAACGCCGAGGGGTTCGACTTCGGCCCCGCCGGGACCGTGTACGACCACCATGTGCACGTGGTCGCCCCCGACGACGAGGTCGACGACGGCACCAAGGGCCTCGCCGTCCTCTTCTGCGATCTCGACGGCTTCAAGTCCATCAACGACCGCTTCGGGCACCAGACCGGGGACGCCGTCCTGGTCGAGGTCGCCCACCGGCTCACCACCGGCGTACGGGACGGGGACACCGTCGCCCGGCTCGGCGGTGACGAGTTCGTCGTCCTCGCCGACGGCCTCGGCACGGCGGACGCCGCGGATCTCGCCGTACGGCTGCGGAGCGCCATCGTCCTGCCGATCCGGGTGGACGGCCGGGCGGTCAAGGTGGGCGCCAGCTTCGGCATCAGCTGGGCGAGTTGCGGAATGTCCGTCGAAGAGGTGCTGAAATCCGCCGACCAGCGGATGTATGTGGAGAAGCGGTCCCGCTCCAAGGTCCACCGGCGCGCGGGCTGAACCCTGACCCGCGCCCCGGGCCCCACCAGCCCTTTTCCCCGTCACCCGACCCCGCTCCCTGTCATGTCCTGGTCTTGTGACGATCGCGGCGGGAGCGGTCAACGCCCCTCAGCCGCTTCATCCGAACCGGGTAGGCTCGCCGGGGTCGGCGTAGGGCTGACGAAGGTGAGGAGGGACCAGGGATGACGGCGGCCGGTAACAACGGCGCGAGCACGCCCGAGGACGACGATCCGTTCGGGTATCTGTACGAGGACGGGAACGCGGCAGGCGCCGCATCGCCCTCCGGTCGCGGCCGGGGCTATGGCTACCCGGGGCCCGGAACACCTCAGCCGGGAGTCCCGCGCACCTCCTACAACCACGTCCGCGCGGTCGGCGAGCGGACCTACGGCGGCGGCCACCACGCCGCGCACCAGCAGCCCCCGCAGCAGGCGTACGGGCAGCAGCAGTACGGCCAGCCGCACCCGCAGTACGCCGCGCCCGAGACCTACCCGGGCGGCGCGCCCACCCGCCCCGCTCCGCCGCAGCCCGGCGGCGGCCGGGGCCGGGGCCCCAACACCAAGGCGCTGCTGATAGCGGCGATCGCCGTGGTCGTGGCCGTGGTCGCGGGCATCACGGCCGCCGTGATCAACAACAACGGCAAGAACGAGGCGGACGGCGACAAGCAGCCCGTCGCCACGAACAGCGCCTCGGGTGCGCCCAGCCCGCCGGAGGAGCCGAAGGACGAGCCGAAGGACGAGAAGCCGTCGGCGTCCAGGCCCGCGGGGCTGCCCAAGGAGGACGCGGCGACACTCCGGCTGGGCGGACCGGCCACGGCGGAGAACAGCGTCAAGGGCTCCAAGGGCACCGGCGGCGGCTATGTGAAGTTCAACGGGGTCGGCGGCTCGGCCAGTTGGTCGGTGGACGTCGCGGAGGCCGGGCCCTACACCCTGCACGTCACCTACAGCGTTCCCGGCAAGGACTCCAACCCCTCACTCACCGTCAACAGCGACCCCCCGCGCGACATACGGATGAACAACTTCGCCGGTGCGAAGGAGGGCGACTGGGAGACCTGGACCTACACCTGGTCGCACACCAATCTCCAGAAGGGGAAGAACGATCTGAAGATCTCCTGCGAGGAGGGCGACACCTGCGACGTCCTGCTCAGCCAGGTCTGGCTGGAGGCGGGACACCGCCAGGGCTGAGCCCGGGGCCCGCGGGGCCGGGGCCCCGGGGCATGTGCCCCCGAGGCCCGGGCCACCGGGCTCAGGGGCGCAGCAGCCCCAGGAAGTCCGCCACGGTCCCCGCCATCGCCGTGCGCGCCGGGGCCAGATACTTCCGGGGGTCGACCGAGCGACCGTCCGCCGCCAGGAACTCCCGCACCGAGCCGGTGAACGCCGTGTTCAGCGCCGTCCCCACATTGATCTTGGCCATTCCGGCGGCCACCGCCGCGCGGATCTCGGCGTCCGGCACCCCGGACGAGCCGTGGAGCACCAGCGGGACGGGGACGGACCGGCGCAGCCGGGCGATCAGCGCGTGGTCGAGGGACGCGGTCCGCTCGGTCATGGCGTGGGAGGAGCCGACGGCGACCGCGAGGGCGTCGACCCCGGTGGCCTCGGCGTAGGCGGCGGCCTCGGCGGGGTCGGTGCGCACTCCGGGGGTGTGGGCACCGAGCGGCGCCTCGCCCTCCTTGCCGCCGACGCGGCCCAGTTCGGCCTCGATCCAGATGCCGTGCGCGCGGCCCCAGGCCACGGCCTCGGCGGTGACCCGGACATTCTCCTGGTACGGGAGTTTCGACGCGTCGAACATCACCGAGCCGAAGCCCTCGTCCGCCGCCGCGTGCAGCAGGTCGAGCGAGACCACGTGGTCGAGGTGGAGCGCGAGCGGCGCGGTGGAGGCGCGGGCGACGGCGGCGGTGGCCGCGGCTATCGCGGAGAGCCGGCCGCCGTGGAAGCGGACGGCGTTCTCGGAGATCTGGAGGATCGCGGGCGTGCCCGCTTGTTCGGCGCCGGCGGCGATGGCCTCCGCGTGCTCCAGGGTGATGACGTTGAAGGCGGCTGTGGCGCGGTTCTCGGCGGTGGCGGCGGAGACGAGTTCGGCGGTGCTGACGAGCGGCATGGTGCGGTCTTCTCACTTTCCGTACGACACCGGGTCCGTGGTACGGCCCGGGGGTGCGGGGTTCGTTCCGGGACACGGCCGGTGCGGACGTCCGCTCCCGTTCCCGGCCCTGTGCGGGGAGGCGCCGGGGCGGACGGGAGGCGCACCCGCGGGAACGAGGCGCGTACCGGCGGAAGCGGGCGGTGCGGCAGGGCACACGGGGTCCCTATCGGCCGGAACGGGCGATATATCGGGGCGAACGGGGCGGAATGCGCGGGTGGTTGTCCCGGAGGCCGTCGATCGGTACCGGGCCGCCCGCGCTGTCATGCCACAGCCGTCCGCGCGCTCATCCCGCCGCCGCCCGCTCCGTCACGCCGCTGCCGCGTGTTCCGTCACCCGGACGAGCGGCAGCAGTCCGTCGTACGCGTCCCGGTCGAACTCGCCCGCCGCCGGGGCGAGGACGGTCGCCGCCGAGAGGGCGACCGCGTGGGCGAGGCGGCGGGGCCAGGGCAGCCCGTCGACGAGACCGGCCAGCAGCGCGGCGACGGCGGAGTCGCCCGCGCCCGTCGGGTTGCCGCGCACGGGGGAGGGCGGGGTGGCCCACCAGACGCCGTCGGGGGTGGTGGCGAGCAGGCCCTCCGGGCCGAGGGAGGCGACCACCGTGTGCGCGCCCCGGCGGCGGGCGTCCCGGCCCGCGCGCAGGGGCTCCCGGGCGCCGGTGAGCCCGGCGAGTTCGTCGGCGTTGGGTTTGACCAGGTCGGGGCGGGCCGCGATGCCCCGGCGCAGCGGTTCGCCGCTGGTGTCGAGCAGCACGGGGACCCCGGCGGCGCGGGCCCGGCGGACGAGGTCGGCGTAGGCGCCGACATGGACCCCGGGCGGCAGGCTGCCGCAGAGGGCGACCGCGCCCGCCTCCCGCAGCAGGGCGGTGTAGGTGTCGAGCAGGGCGGCCCACTCACCGGGGGAGATGACCGGCCCCGGCTCGTTGAGCTGGGTGGTGTCCCCGGAGACGGAGTCGACGACGGCGATGGTGCGACGGGTGTTCCCGGCGATGGGGACGAGCGCGTCGCGGGGGCCGAGGGGGGCGAGGAGTCCGCGCAGCACAGAGCCGACGGCGCCGCCCGCGAAGCCGGTGACGACGGTTTCCCGGCCGAGCGCGGCCAGGACCCGGGCCACGTTGAGGCCCTTGCCGCCGGGGCGTTCGGTGACCTCGCCGACCCGGTGGCTGGTGTGCGGGGCGAGGCCGTCGACGGTGTAGGTGATGTCGAGGGCGGTGTTGAGTGTGACCGTCAGGATCACCGTGCGCCCCCTTCCGGCCGGACCGGCCGCCCCGTGCTCGTACCGTCCTGATCATGCCAAACGGAAGGCGGTTGGCCCAGACCCTGAACCAGCCGCCCTGCCGTTCGTCACACGGGGTGTTCCCGTCCGGGAACGGGTGGGTGCCTACGCGGGGGGTTCGACGACCCAGGCGCCCTGGCGCATCACACCCTTGAGGCGGAACTCCTCGTCCAGAACGACGAGGTCGGCGTTCTTCCCGGGCTCCAGCGAACCGACGGTATCGTCGACGCCGAGGAGTCTCGCGGGGTTGGCGGAGATGGCCTGGACGATGTCCTCGACCGGGATGCGGTCGACGGTGGCGGCGCGCCGGAAGGCGGTGTCCAGGGTGAGCGTGGAGCCCGCGATCGAACCGCCCTCGACCAGGCGGGCGACCCCGTCGACGACATCGACGGCGAGCGGGCCGAGCTGGTAGCGGCCGTCGCCGAAGCCCGCCGCGTCCATGGCGTCGGTGATGAACGCGACCCGGTGGGCGCCCGCGCGGTGGAAGGCCAGCTCCAGGGCGGCGGGGTGGAGGTGGGTGCCGTCGTTGATCAGCTCGACGGTGACCCGCTCGTCCTCCAGGAGGGCGGCGATGGGGCCCGGGGCGCGGTGGCCGAGCGGGGGCATCGCGTTGAAGAGGTGCGTGGCCACGGTGGCGCCCGCGTCGATGGCCTCGACGGTCTGTTCGTAGGTGGCGTCCGTGTGGCCGACGGCGGCGATCACGCCGTGTTCGGCGAGCAGCCGCACGGAGTCGATGCCGCCGGGCAGCTCGGTCGCGAGCGTGACCATCCGGGCGGTGCCGCGCGCGGCGTCGAGCAGCTTGCGGACCTCGGCGGGCTCGGGGTGGCGCAGCAGTTCCTCGCTGTGGGCGCCCTTGCGGCAGGGGGAGATGAACGGGCCCTCGAAGTGGATGCCCGCGAGGTCGCCCTGCTCAACGATCTCGGAGAGGGTGCCCGCGCGCTGGGCGAGGAAGTCCGTCCCGGCGGTGACGAGGGAGGCGACCAGGGTGGTGGTGCCGTGCTCGCGGTGGGTGCGGACGCCGCGCAGCACGTCCTCGGCGGTGCCGCCGGTGAAGGAGGCGCCGCCGCCGCCGTGGTTGTGGAGGTCCACGAAGCCGGGGACGATCCAGTGACCGGAGAGATCTCGGGTCGGCGCGTGCTCGGGCGCCGCACCGGCGATCTTCGTACCGTCCACGATCAGCCGGCCGTTCTCCACGGTCCCGGTCGGCAGGACCACCCGGGCTCCGGTGAGGACGGTGCAGTCGGCGCGTGCGGCGCTGTCGGCGAGTGCGGCGCGTGCGGCCATTAGGCGGTTACCTCCGAGTCGGTGGTGATCAGATCCCAGGCGAGCAGCCCCGCGCCCAGGCACCCTGCGGTGTCCC
Source organism: Streptomyces clavuligerus (assembly GCF_005519465.1). Classification (NCBI taxonomy): domain Bacteria; kingdom Bacillati; phylum Actinomycetota; class Actinomycetes; order Kitasatosporales; family Streptomycetaceae; genus Streptomyces; species Streptomyces clavuligerus. The sequence goes on from NZ_CP027858.1 coordinate 2,931,979, forward strand.
CGAGGGCTGCCGGGACGATGGAGGGCACCTTCTGGAACGTGACGCGCTCCTCGACGGCGGCCCTCAGGGGCGTGAACAAGATGTCCCCCGCCTCCGCCAGACCACCACCGATGATCAGGGTGCGGGGGTCCAGGAGGGTGAGGGCGGTGACCAGTCCGGCGGCGAGGGCGTCCACCGCGTCGTGCCAGACGGCACGGGCGCGGGGGTCGCCGGAGGCGACGGCCTTGGCGCAGTCGGCGGCGTCGGCCTCCGGGTCCCCGCTGGCCTCGGCCCAGGCGCGGGAGACGGCGGCGGCGGAGGCGAGTGTTTCCAGACAGCCGCGCTGGCCGCAGCCGCAGTCGGGGCCGTCGGGGCGGATGACGACATGGCCGATCTCGCCCGCGTAGCCGTGGGCCCCGGCCTCGATGGCTCCGCCGATGCCGATGGCTCCGGCGATGCCGGTGCCGAGCGGTACGAAGAGAAAGCGGTCGGCGCCCTGGCCCGCGCCGATGCGGCCCTCGGCGAGACCGCCGGTGCGGACGTCGTGGCCGAGGGCGACGGGGATGCCGTCGAGGCGCTGGGCGAGCAGATCGCGCAGGGGCACGTCACGCCAGCCGAGGTTGGCGGCGTAGACCGCGATGCCGGCGTCGGGGTCGACGATGCCGGGGATGGCGACCCCGGCGGCACGGGCGGTCTCTCCGAGGTGCTGCTGCCCGTAGGCGCGGAGGTCGGCGGCGAAGTCGATGATGGACTGCACGACGGCATCGGCCCCGCGGGCGCGCCCGGTGGCGCGGCGGGCCTCATGGAGGAGGGCTCCGTCCGGCCCGATGAGGGCGGCCTTCATGCCGGTGCCGCCCACATCGAGGGCGATGACGTGTCTCACGTGGACAGTCTGTCGCGAGAGGGGGCGAAAGGTCTAGTCCACTAGCCGGGATTGTTGCCCTCCCGTACAAACCCCCACGCGGCCCTTACCCGAGCCCCACACCTGCCGTAACGCATCCGCACCGGGTGATCCCGGCACCCCGTGGCGGGGGGTGCGGGGCCGTCCCGGGCGACCGTCGGGGCCGGCACCTGAGGGGCTGATTCCGCGTGGGTGCCCGCGCCGGAGGCGTACCGCTAGGACAGGATCACGCTCCGGGTGAGGTTCCTCGGGCGGTCGGGGTCGAAGCCGCGGGACTCGGCGAGGGCGACCGCGAGGCGCTGGGCGCGGATCAGCGCGGCGAGGGGGTCGGCGGGGGCGTGGGCGACCAGATCGCCCCCGACCCGGGCGACCTCGTCCGCCAGCCCCTCCGGCACCTCACCGAAGACCCACGCCACCCGCCCCGGCCCGGTGATCGAGATCGGCCCGTGCCGGTACTCCATCGCCGGATACGCCTCCGTCCACGCCCCGGCGGCCTCCCGCATCTTCAGCCCCGCCTCCAGCGCGAGACCGTAGGTCCAGCCCTGCCCCAGGAACGTCCACTGCTCCGCCGCCACCACCTCGTCCGGCAGCGGCTCCGCCACCGCCCGCTCCGCGTCCGCCGCGGCCTCGGCGACCGGCTTGACCCCGGGGATCTCCCCGAGCCCCGCCCGCAGGAACGCGAGCGCGGTCGTGGCGAACCGGGTCTGGACGACGGACTCCTCGTCCGCCCAGTCCAGGACCGCGACCGCGTCCGCCGCGGTCATCACCGGCGTGGCCGGGTCCGCGGTGAGCGCCAGGGTCGGCGTCGCCCCCTTGAGCCGCTCCAGCAGCTCCAGCACCTCGGTGGTGGTCCCGGACCGGGTGATCGCCACCACCCGGTCGTAGCGCCGCCCGACGGGGAACTCCGAGGAGGCGAACGCGTCCGTCTCGCCCTGCCCCGCGGCCTCCCGCAGCGCCGCGTACGCGATCGCCATGAACCAGGAGGTGCCGCACCCGGTGACGGCGACCCGTTCCCCCGCCCGGGGAAATCCGTCGAAATCCGCCGCGGCCCGGACGGCCCGGCGCCAGCACTCGGGCTGGGTGGCTATTTCTTCCGCCGTATGGGACATGTGCTCCGCTCCTCGCGCGTACACGTGTATTCGGACAGACACCTGACTCATTCGTGTCGAGACGTGCTTAGCAGGCCCGGACACATCCGGGCAATGGCGCCCACCATCGCCCCGTTCAACAGGAACGCTGCACCTCAGCCGTTGCAGAAGTGAGACCAGGTGGCATGGACCACTGAAGGCCCCATGGTGGAAAATCGCTGCTCATCCCGGTTGAGAACATGGCTACTTGCCGCAGGGAAACGCGAACTGCACAGTGGGAGAAGAGTTTTGCAGCGTCACTACGCGAGTCTTACGGCGGCGCTGGCCGCACTGGGAACGACGATCGCTCTCACCGGGTGCGGCACATCAACCGGTTCGTCCGGCGATGTCACCCTCACGCTGATCGCCGCCGACTACGACGTCAACGGGGGCCAGAGCAGCAAGACTTACTGGGACAACCTCGCCAAGGACTTCGAGTCCAAGCACGAAGGAATCGATGTCCGTGTGACCATCGAGCCCTGGACCGGCATCGACCGCAAAGTCGCCCAACTGGTCAAGGAGGGCAAGGAGCCCGACATCGCGCAGATCGGCCCGTACGCCGACTACGCGGCGGGCGACAAGCTCTACAGCGCGGACCAACTCCTTTCCATACCGGTGCAGTCGAACTTCCTGCGCCCGCTCGCCGACGCCGGAGAACAGCGGCGGGTGCAGTACGGACTGCCGTTCACCGCGTCGACGCGAGTGCTCTTCTACAACAAGAAGCTGTTCGCCGGCGCGGGCGTGGAGAATCCGCCCACCACCTGGGACGAACTCCGTTCCGCAGCGGAACAGTTGAAGGATGCCGGGGTCAGCTATCCGTACGCGCTGCCGCTCGGCCCGGAAGAGGCCCAGATCGAGACGATGATGTGGCTGCTCGGCGGCGACAGCAACGGTTTCGTGGAGCCGGGCGGCAGCTACTCGATCGACTCCGAGGAGAACCGGGAGACGCTGGAGTGGGTGCGGTCCAACCTGGTCGAGCCCGGGCTCGTCGGCCCCGTTCCGCCCAGCAAACTCAACCGCAAGCAGGCGTTCGCCGCCTTCACCAAGGGTGAGGTCGGGATGCTCAACGGCCACCCCTCGCTGCTGAAGGAGGCCGAGAAGGCCGGGATCGAGCTGGGCAAGGTCCCGGTGCCCGGCAAGAAGGGCAAGCCCAAGGCCGCGGTGGGCGTGGCCGACTGGATCATGGGCTTCAAGAAGCGGGAGCACCGCGAGGAGATCGGGAAGTTCTTCAACTTCCTCTTCACCGACAAGAACGTGCTGGACTTCGCCTCGCAGAACGATCTGCTGCCGCCGACCGTGACCGCGTCCGAGGCCATGGAGCAGGACCCCGACCACGCGGACCTCAAGGAGTTCCTGGTCGAGCTGCCCACCTCGCTGCTGCCGCCCGTGAACAAGACCTCGTGGGGAACGGTGAGCGAGGAGATCAGGGCGAACGTCGGCCGGGCCGTGGAGCCGGGCGGCAGCCCCGCGAAGGTGCTGGGCGACATCGCGCAGAAGGCCCAGGACGCGGAGGCTCAGGAAGAGGAGTGAGCCGGGCCCGGGGGCGGAGCCGCAGATCAGGGGGTGTGTCAGTGGTCCCCGTTACGGTGGACTCATGACCGAAGACAGCGACCGCCCCACCCCGCGGCCCCGCACCGGGCTCAGCGGGCGGGACCGGGCCGTCCTCGCCCTGGAGCACGGTTCCTGGCCCGGCCCCGGCGCCAAGGAACGGGCGATACGCGAGCGTCTCGGCATCTCCCCGGTCCGCTACTACCAGCGGCTCAACGCCCTGCTCGACGACCCGCTCGCGCTCGCCCACGACCCGGTGACGGTGAACCGGCTGCGCCGTGTCAGGGACGGGAAACGCGCGCGCCGATAGGGTCGGGGCCATGGGCATCCCACCGTATGCGCATCCCCTGCCGGAGCCGTCGACGCCCGCGGGCCGGGACGGTCTCGCCGCACTGCTGGAACGGCCCGCACGGGCCCTCGTCGCCCTCGACTTCGACGGCACGCTCGCCGAGATCGTGCCCGACCCGGAGCAGGCCCGCGCCCACCCGGCGACGGTCCCGGCACTGGCCCGGCTCGCCCCGAAAGTGGCCTCCGTCGCGGTGATCACCGGCCGTCCCGCCGGGGTCGCGGTCCGCTACGGCGGCTTCGCCGGGGTCCCCGGCCTGGAGCATCTCGTCGTCCTCGGCCACTACGGCGCGGAGCGCTGGGACGCCGTCACAGGCACCGTGACCGCCCCCGCGCCCCACCCCGGGGTGGCCGCCGTCCGGGCGGAGCTGCCCGGGTTCCTGGACACCATCGGGGCGTGGAACGGCACCTGGATCGAGGAGAAGGGCCGGGCCGTCGCCGTCCACACCCGCAGGGCCGGCGACCCCCGGGCCGCCTTCGAGGCCCTGCGGGAGCCGCTGGCCGTGCTGGCCTCCCGGCACGGGCTGGTCCTGGAGCCGGGCCGGATGGTCCTGGAGCTGCGCCCGCCGGGCATGGACAAGGGCGTCGCGCTCGCCGAGTACGCCCGGGAGGCGGGCGCGGACGCGGTGCTCTACGCGGGGGACGACCTGGGCGACCTCCCCGCGTACGCGGCCGTGGAGAAACTGCGCTCGGACGGGGTGCCGGGGCTGCTGGTGTGCAGCGGCAGCACCGAGGTCACCGAACTGGCCGACCGCTCCGACCTGCTGCTCCCCGGCCCGGCGGCGGTCGTGGGCTTCCTCTCCGCCCTCGCCGAAAGGCTCTGACGACCACCCTCCCGGGAGCACTCGGACGGCCCTGCCCCGCCGCCCTCCCGGGAGCACTCGGACGGCCCTGCCCCCGCCGCCCTCCCGGGAGCGCTCGCGGCTGCGGGCCCGCTCAGGCCCGCAGCGCGTCGAGCTGGTCCAGGAACCACCGCTCCGGCGGCAGCGCCGTCGCCGCAGCGGCCAGCGCCTCGGTACGCCGGGAACGCTCCCCGTCCGGCAGGGTCAGCGCGGTGTGCAGCGCCTCGGCGGTACCGCTCACGTCGTACGGGTTGACCGTGAGCGCCCACTCCCCCAGTTCCTCATGGGCACCCGCCTCCCGGGAGAGCACCAGCGCGCAGCCCTCGTCGGAGACGACGGGAATCTCCTTGGCGACCAGGTTCATCCCGTCCCTGATGGGGTTGACCAGGGCGACGTCCGCGAGCCGGTAGGCGGCGAGCGAACGGGCGAAGTCGTCCTGGACATGGAGCACGACCGGGGTCCAGCCCTCGGTGCCGAACTCCTCGTTGATCGCGTCGGCGAGCCGCCGCACCTCGGCGGTGTACTCCCGGTAGACGGCCAGATCCTGGCGGGAGGGGTAGGCGAACGCGAGGTGCACCACCCGCTCACGCCACTCGGGCCGCTCACGCAGCAGCAGCCGGTAGGCGAGCAGCCCGCGCACGATGTTCTTCGACAACTCGGTGCGGTCGACACGGACGACGGTGCGGCGGCCGGGGCCGATCTGCTCGCGCAGGGCGGCCATGCGCTCCTCGACATCCGGCCGGTGGGCCCGTTCCCGCAGGAAATCCGCGTCCGCGCCGAGACCGTGCACCCCGATCCGGGTCCCGGCCAGGGCGTCCGGGCCGAGGAGCCGTACCGCGCACTCACCGAAGGCGTCGGCCCAGCGGCGGGTGAGAAAACAGGTCCGGTCCGCGCCGAGGAGTCCGCGCAGCAACTGCCCGGCGACATCGTCGGGCAGCAGCCGGAAATAGTCCACAGGAGCCCAGGGGGTGTGCGAGAAGTGCCCGATACGCAGATCCGGGCGCAGCTCCCGGAGCAGCCCCGGCACCAGCGCGAGATGGTAGTCCTGCACCAGCACGGCGGCACCCGGCGCGGCCCGGTCGGCGAGCGCCCGGGCGAAGGCGCCGTTGTAGCGCTCGTACGCCTCCCACTGGCGGCGGAACTCCGAGTCGAAGACGGGTTCCAGGGGGGTCTGGTAGAGCAGATGGTGGACGAACCAGAGCACCGAGTTCGCGATGCCGTTGTACGCGGCGGCGTGCGTGGCCTCGTCGATGTCGAGCATGAGCACCCCGGGCTCGCCGACCCCGCGCCGCACGGCCTCCCGGTCGCCCGCGCCGAGCACGGAACACACCCAGAGGGAGTCCGCCCCGGAGCCGATGGCCGAAAGCCCGGAAACCAGCCCGCCGCCACCGCGCCGGGAGGTCAGATCTCCGTCCTCGCCGAGGCTGTAACTGACGGGACCTCGATTGGAGGCGACCAGAACGGTGGCGCGCTGCGGCCTGCCGGACGATTCGGGGACCATGTCGCGAACCTAGCCCGTACCGCGCCGCCTCAAACGTATGTCCCCTTTTCTTTGTGGCTCGGTTCGCCTCCGGGGTGCTGGAGCGTGCGCCGACGGACGCCCCTTTTTGTGGCTCGGTTCGCCTCCGGGATGCCAGAGCGTGCGCCGACGGTCGACCGTGCTCGGTTCCTCGTTCCTCGGAACCTCCGCGCGCTCTCCACTTTCGGCACCCGCGGCACCCCTTCGGCTCACTCGCCGCAGGGGCAAGGCAAACGCCCGGCCCAGGGGCGAGGTGCGGGGCCATCGTCCAGTCCTGGAGACGGGCGGGGCGGGGGCGCGCTCCCCGCTTTCGGCAGCCACGCGCCCCATGGCTTACTCGCCCTGGGGTCAAGGCGGACATCCAGCCCAAAAACACGGGGGCGCGCGCGGCGCCTGCGGCACCCCTTCAGCTCACTCGCCGGGCGTGCCGGGTCAGGGCGGGGCGGAGGCAGTCGTCCACGCGGGGACGGGATACGGGCGCATCGCATCGGCTCACCCACCCCGGGCGGACCTCCCGGGGGAACCGCCCCGGGCCGGGGCCATCGTCCGCGCACGCACAGGGGCCAAGGCAGACGTCCACGTGGGGACGGGGTACGGGGGCAGGGCCTCACTCGCCCCCGGGGCCGGGGGAATCGTCCACCCATGCCATGGGGCCCGGGCGGCACCCCTTCGGCCCGCTCGGCCCGCGGCGGTGCCGGGCGGCGGCGAGTCCCACGGCCGCCGCCGCGGCCAGGCTGAGCCCGAGACCGACGAGGAACCACAGGTAAGACCCGATGAATCCCATGAACGGGATGGTCACCGAGGGTCCGGGCTCAGGCCGCGCGACGCGCCGCGTACTCCGGGATCTCCCGCATCGGCGGCCGTTCCTCGGTGTCCACGGCGTGGGTGCGCGGGACGAACCCGTCGGCGCCCCGTTCGAACTGGGTGAGCGCGGGCCGCACCAGATGGCCGGGTTTCAGCCGGAGCTGCGCGGTGCGGTAGATCGCGGCGGCCATCCGTCCCAGCGCCTGGCCGTCCTGGTGGCGGTGGACCCGGCGGCCGACATCGACCTGGGCGAGCCCGTCCAGGCCCACCAGGTGCAGGGCGTCGACCAGCAGTCCCAGCTCGACGCCGTACCCCACGGGGAAGGGGAGCCGTTCGAGGAGGGAGCGGCGGGCCGCGTACTCGCCGCCGAGCGGCTGTACGAATCCGGCCAACTGCGGCCAGTGCAGATTGAGCAGCGGCCGGGCCACCAGCTCGGTCACCCGGCCGCCCTGTCCGGGCGCCCCGGCCAGCGGACGGTCGTACATCGCCTTCACCAGGCTCACCCCGGGGTCGGTGAGCAGCGGTCCGACGATCCCGGAGACGAAGTCCGCGGAGAACTCCTCCAGGTCGGCGTCGACGTAGCAGACGATGTCACCGCTCGTCACCATGAGTGACCGCCACAGCACCTCCCCCTTGCCGGGGAGGGCCGGCATCCGGGGCAGGATCGCGTCCCGGTGGACCACTCGCGCGCCCGCCGCCGCGGCCCGTTCGGCGGTGCGGTCGGTGGAGCCGGAATCGATCACCACCAGCTCGTCAACAAGCGGAACGGCCTCCATCAGTTCGCGTCTGATCACGGAGACGATGGCTCCGACCGTCGACTCCTCGTTGAGCGCGGGCAGCACCACGCTGACGGTGGTCCCACGCTTGGCGGCCAGGATCCCCGGCAGCGGGCGGTCGGCCGCCGACCAGGAACGCCTGCTCAGCCAGCGCTCCACTTCATCGAGCACGTTCGCCCATCTCCCCACGGTGTGTGACGCATCTCGCGGTTCGGACGGCTGTCTCAGCCGCCCCCACCTTCCGTTACAGTCTTGAACAACGCGGAGTCCCGTCGCATGTCGGGTCCGGCGTCCGGCGTTGCGACGGCTGTCCCGACAGACACCCCGCGCACGCCTCCACAATCGAATACCGCTCATCCAGAGGGGCAGAGGGAAACGGCCCGTTGAAGCCCCGGCAACCCTCCAGCCGGTCTCGTCGCGCACAGCGCAGCGGGGCTCCCGGCTCGGGAAGGTGCCAATTCCGTCTCATGGCGAAACGCGTCATGAGGAAGATGAGGAGAAAGGGCCTCGCCTCCATGGCTGTGCAGACCGTCGCAAACACCGCCGACGCCACCGGTTCCACCACCCCCGCCCCTGATCTGGGCCCCGCCGCGGCACTCTCCTGTCGCGAGTGCGGTGAGCGCTTCCCGCTCGGCCCGATCTTCGCCTGTGTCTCGTGTTTCGGCCCGCTGGAGGTCGCGTACGAGCTGCCCGCGGGCGGCCCGGAGGAGCTGCGGCGGCGGATCGAGGCCGGCCCGAAGAACATCTGGCGCTACGCCCCGCTGCTGCCGGTCCCCGCCGACGTGGCCGGCAAGCCCAGTCTGAACCCCGGCTTCACCCAGCTGGTGCAGGCCGACAACCTCGCCCGTGAACTGGGCGTGACCGGCGGCCTGTACATCAAGGACGACTCCGGCAACCCCACCCACTCCTTCAAGGACCGGGTCGTGGCGATCGCCGTCGAGGCGGCCCGCGCCTTCGGCTTCACCACCCTCTCCTGCTCCTCGACCGGCAACCTCGCGGGCGCGGTCGGCGCGGCGGCGGCCCGTGCGGGCTTCCGCTCCTGCGTCTTCATCCCGCACGACCTGGAGCAGGGCAAGGTCGTCATGGCCGCCGTCTACGGCGGCGAGCTGGTGGGCATCGAGGGCACCTACGACGATGTGAACCGCTTCTGCTCGGAGCTGATCGGCGACCCGCTCGGCGAGGGCTGGGGCTTCGTCAACGTCAATCTGCGCCCGTACTACGGCGAGGGCTCCAAGACGCTGGCGTACGAGATCTGCGAGCAGCTCGGCTGGCGGCTGCCGGACCAGATCGTGATCCCCATCGCCTCCGGTTCCCAGCTCACCAAGATCGACAAGGGGCTCCAGGAGCTGATCAAGCTGGGTCTGGTCGAGGACCGCCCCTACAAGATCTTCGGCGCCCAGGCGGAGGGCTGCTCCCCCGTGTCGGCCGCCTACAAGGCCGGGCACGACGTGGTGCGCCCGGTGAAGCCGGACACCATCGCCAAGTCGCTGGCCATCGGCAACCCGGCCGACGGCCCCTATGTGCTGGACATCGCCCGCCGCACCGGCGGCGCGGTGGAGGACGTCACCGACGGGCAGATCGTGGACGCGATCAAGCTCCTCGCCCGGACCGAGGGGATCTTCGCCGAGACCGCGGGCGGCGTGACCGTCGGGGTGACCCGGAAGCTGATCGAGAACGGGGTACTGGACCCGGCGCTCACCACCGTCGTGCTCAACACCGGCGACGGGCTCAAGACCCTGGACGCGGTCGCGCCGACCAGCGGACCCACGGCGACCATCCGGCCGAGCCTGGAGGCGTTCCGCGCCGCCGGTCTCGCCACCGACTGAGCGACCGCCCGTTCCGCCCGCGCGGCAGCCGCGCCCCCGGCCCGCGCACGCCCCCGCCGCCCCGCCGACCGACGGCGTCCGACGACGACCACCCCTGGAGCACCCCATGAGCGTCACCGTCCGCATCCCGACCATTCTGCGCACCTACACCGACGGCCGGTCCGAGGTCCCCGCCGAGGGCACCACCCTCGCCGAGGTGATCGCCGACCTGGAGAAGAACCACGCCGGAATCGCCGCGCGCGTCCTCGACGACGCGGGGAAGCTGCGCCGTTTTGTGAACGTCTACGTCAATGACGACGATGTCCGATTCGAGCAGGGTCTGGAGACCGCGACGCCCGACGGCGCCGGTGTCTCGATCATCCCCGCGGTCGCCGGCGGCTGAACCCGTCGCACTTACGCAACGTCACTTCAATTGCCCCCTCCGTAAGACAAACGGAGGGGGCAATTCTGCATGGTTGAGCGCGCTACAGTTGGGGAACGCCCCCGGGCCGGAGTCTTCGAGCGCCCTATGGGAATGCGCCCGGGCGCGATAAGAAGCAGCCAATGTGCTCATTGATTTTGTCTTGTTAGTCTCCTTTGCCGGGCCCGACTTGCCCTGGAATTTCGTGAATTCTCGGCAATTGTCCCTTCCTGTGCTCCCGGAATTCTCGTCCGATTGACCTGTTGCAGAGGGCAGTTGGGCAGATACATTCAGCCGCGGTCGACGCGTTCCGACGCACACCTGTGGGGCCTTCGTCCCGTCTTCGACGGAGTTGGCGCAACGGGTGAGATCTGACCCGGGTCCGCGAAGTGCGGTCCTGCGCAAGGGCCAGTAATAGGGGAGTTAGGCATGGCTCAGGGCACCGTCAAGTGGTTCAACGCGGAGAAGGGGTACGGCTTCATCGCGGTCGACGGTGGTGCGGACGTATTCGTCCACTACAGCGCGATCCAGATGGACGGCTACCGCACCCTGGAGGAGGGTCAGCGAGTCGAGTTCGAAATCTCGCAGGGTCAGAAGGGCCCGCAGGCTGACATGGTGAAGCTGACGGCCTGAGCAGGCCGCGGCCCACGGGCCGGACCGGACGGACCGCGCACGCGGACCGGACGGACCGGACAGCCCGCGCCGTCCGCGAGGGCGGTCTGCGACGCGATCGGCCACCGACACGCTCACGCATGTGGGGTCCGCATCCCGGAGACGGGGTGCGGACCCCACATGCGTTCCCGGGCCCGGACAGGTGCCCCCGGGTCCGCGCGGCCCCGGCACAGACGCGAGTGAGCCCCGCCGCAGACGCGGGTGAGCCCCCGGACAGACGCGCGCGGGACTCGGCACAGAGGCGGGTGAGCCCCGGCACAGACATGGGCGGACGCCGCGGACCGGCAGGCTCCGGACCCGGGCGCGCACCGGGCCGCGGACCCGTTCCCGGCCGGTCCCGCACCCCCCGTGAGGGTCCCGTTCTCTCCAAGGCGCTTGCACTCTCCCTAGGCGAGTGCTAATCATTGGCGTTAGCACTCTCCCAGTGAGAGTGACAAAAGAAGGACCGGGTCGGTGAGGTCCGCAGGCCGGGTGGGCGGGAGCCCACAGGGTGTGCAGGGCCGTCCGTCGCGGGCGCCAGCGCGGTCCGCCAGAGCTTCCCACCAGTCCGTGGAGGACACTTCACATGGCAAAGATCATCGCGTTCGACGAGGAGGCGCGGCGCGGCCTTGAGCGCGGTATGAACCAGCTCGCCGACGCCGTCAAGGTCACCCTCGGTCCCAAGGGGCGGAACGTCGTCCTGGAGAAGAAGTGGGGCGCGCCCACGATCACCAACGATGGTGTGTCCATCGCCAAGGAGATCGAGCTGGAGGACCCGTACGAGAAGATCGGCGCCGAGCTGGTCAAGGAAGTCGCCAAGAAGACGGACGACGTCGCCGGTGACGGCACGACGACCGCCACGGTCCTGGCTCAGGCGCTGGTCCGCGAGGGTCTGCGCAACGTCGCCGCCGGCGCCAACCCGATGGCCCTGAAGCGCGGTATCGAGAAGGCCGTCGAGGCCGTCTCCGCCGCCCTGCTGGAGCAGGCGAAGGACGTGGAGACCAAGGAGCAGATCGCCTCCACCGCCTCCATCTCCGCCGCCGACACCCAGATCGGCGAGCTGATCGCCGAGGCCATGGACAAGGTCGGCAAGGAAGGCGTCATCACCGTCGAGGAGTCCCAGACCTTCGGTCTGGAGCTGGAGCTCACCGAGGGTATGCGCTTCGACAAGGGCTACATCTCGGCGTACTTCGCCACCGACATGGAGCGTATGGAGGCGTCCCTGGACGACCCGTACATCCTGATCGTGAACTCCAAGATCGGCAATGTGAAGGACCTCCTTCCGCTGCTGGAGAAGGTCATGCAGTCGGGCAAGCCGCTGCTGATCATCGCCGAGGACGTCGAGGGCGAGGCCCTGTCCACGCTGGTCGTCAACAAGATCCGTGGCACCTTCAAGTCCGTCGCCGTCAAGGCCCCGGGCTTCGGCGACCGCCGCAAGGCCATGCTGAACGACATCGCCATCCTCACCGGCGGCACGGTCATCTCCGAGGAGGTCGGCCTCAAGCTGGAGAACGCCGGCCTGGACCTGCTGGGCCGCGCCCGCAAGGTCGTCATCACCAAGGACGAGACCACCATCGTCGACGGTGCCGGTGACAGCGACCAGGTTGCCGGTCGCGTCAACCAGATCCGCGCCGAGATCGAGAACTCCGACTCGGACTACGACCGCGAGAAGCTCCAGGAGCGTCTGGCGAAGCTGGCCGGCGGCGTGGCCGTCATCAAGGCCGGTGCCGCGACCGAGGTCGAGCTCAAGGAGCGCAAGCACCGCATCGAGGACGCCGTGCGCAACGCGAAGGCGGCCGTCGAGGAGGGCATCGTCGCCGGTGGCGGCGTGGCGCTGCTCCAGGCTTCCGCCGTCTTCGACAAGCTGGAGCTGACGGGCGACGAGGCCACCGGTGCCAACGCCGTCCGCCTGGCCCTGGAGGCCCCGCTCAAGCAGATCGCCGTCAACGGCGGCCTTGAGGGCGGCGTCGTGGTCGAGAAGGTGCGCAACCTGACCCCGGGTCACGGTCTGAACGCCGCGACCGGCGAGTACGTGGACATGATCGCCGAGGGCATCCTCGACCCGGCGAAGGTGACCCGTTCCGCGCTCCAGAACGCCGCCTCCATCGCGGCGCTCTTCCTCACCACCGAGGCCGTCATCGCCGACAAGCCGGAGAAGGCCGCTGCGGCTGCTCCGGGCGGCATGCCGGGCGGTGACATGGACTTCTGATCCTCCGGGATCAGCGGTTCCGCTGCTGTCCAGGGCGGCACTCCCCTTGTGGGGGTGCCGCCCTGCGGCGTTTCCCGGAACGGGACGCCGCGCGGGCGCGGGCGTTTTCCCCGGAACGGGACGTTCCGCCGGGCGGGCAGGACCGGGGTCGGGGGAGCCGGTCGTTTCTCCACCCCTCGGATGTCGCGCCGGACCGGCCGTACCACGGGGGTCGTACGAAGATGACGCCGCGGGGTGGATGCCCCGGCGCTTTCGTTCACGGCAAGGTCGTCAGTGATCCGTTCATGGTGCATCGGCCCGGGGCGCCGCCCCGGGGCACCGGACGGCACACGAGAGGACCCCGTATGCGTTTACGCGCACTCATACCGGCACTCGCCGTGGGGCTGCTGGCCCCGCTGGCCCCGCTGGCACCGCAGGCGACCGCCCGGACCGCCCCGGCGGCCGAGCCCTCTCCGGCAACGTGGTACGAGACCCAGAAGCCCGCGTGGAAGCACTGCGGCGGCACGGCGCCCGCCCGCTTCCAGTGCGCCACCCTCCAGATGCCGTTGGACTACCGGCGGCCCGACGGACCGACGATCGGCGTCGCGATCTCCCGCCTCGCCACCAGCACCCCGGAGCAGCGCCGCGGAGTACTGCTCTTCAACCCCGGCGGCCCCGGCGGCTCCGGCCTCGAAGACCCGCTGCTCTTCGCGAAGGACCTGCCCCGGTCCGTGCTCGAACGGTACGACCTGATCGGCTTCGACCCCCGGGGCGTCGGCCGCAGCTCCCCGTTGAACTGCGGCCTCGACGAGGACGAGAAGGCCGGGGGCTTCTGGAGCCCGTACAAGCCGGAGACGGAGCAGCGGGACATCGCCCGGTCCCGCTCGATCGCCGAGAAGTGCAGAGCGAGGGAGGGCGAGCGCGTTCCGCATATCTCGACGAGGAACACCGCCCGCGACATGGATGTCATCCGCGCCGTCCTCGGCGAACGGAAGATCTCGTACATCGGCGTCTCCTACGGGACCTATCTGGGCGCCGTCTACACCCAGATGTTCCCCCACCGCGCCGACCGCTTCATCCTCGACAGCGCCGTCGACCCGACGCTGGCCTGGCGCGGCATGTTCCGCACCTGGGGCCCGGAGGCCGAGACCGCCTTCACCCGCTGGACGCGGTGGACGGCCGCGCGCGACGCCCGCTACGACCTGGGCGGCACACCCGCCCAGGTCCGCGACACCTTCTGGGGGCTGGTGCGGAAGGCCGAGCGTACGCCGATCTCCCTGCACGGACGGGAGTGGAACGGGGACGCGATCCGCCTCCTGCGGCCCACGTTCTTCTCGGTGAAGGAGGGAGCGGACGCGATGGCGAACCTGCGCCGAGCCTCCCTCGGCCTGCCGGTGGGCCCCGCCCCCGCGACCCCCGCCTTCCCCGATATGACGGGCTTCTGGGACACCCTCTGGTCCATCGCCTGCGGTGACGACGACACCTCCTGGCCCCGCGACCCGGGCACCTATCGGGAGGACGCCATCCGGGACAAAGCCCGCTATCCGCTCTACGGCGACTTCGCGTCCAGCGTCAAGGCATGCGCCTTCTGGGGCACCTCGCCCGAGCCCGTCACCACGTTCGACAAGCCCGCCAAGGCGCTGATCCTCCAGAACGAGTGGGACTCGCAGACCTCGTACGCGAACGGACTCGGCATGCACCGGACCCTGAAGGGCTCCCGGCTGGTCTCGGTCAAGGGCGGCGAGGGCCACGGCATCTACAACTACGCCCCCAACCCCTGCGCCCTGAAGTCGGCGAACGACTACCTGATCACGGGAGTCCTCCCGCACCAGAACGTGACCTGCACCGCCGTCGACGACCAGACCTCCCACCGCGCGACGCCCTCGCTGAGGCCCCCGGTCTCCCGCAAGGCGGGCATGCTCTGACCTCAGCTCATGCGGACGGCCCCGCGGGGGGAGGCCCGGGCGCCTGTATTACGTCGGGAGGCGGAGTGTTTCCAGCTCACGGGCGATGGCCAAGGCGATGATCCCCACGGATACGGCCCACAACGACAGCATCATCACTGCGCCCAGGGCAGATACTTTTCGGTTTCGCACAGGTCGCTTTCAGTTGCTCGCTGACCCATGCGATGCCCCGAGGGGAGCTGGGGACCGTCAACAGGGGTCTTCTTCTTCAGCTTGCAGTCGGGACGGGGGCAGGCACAGGGGCCGAAATCAAAGGGGTTGAATTCCGGGTACCTGGGGGGTGGTTGACGCACCGCTCATCTCCATGGGGGTACTGGTGGATCACGGCACTGCGGTGCCCCCACCGGGTCGGCAGCGGGGCCAAGCGCAGCGGCTTCGTTTTACAGCCTTGCGGAACAGCAAGGGGTTGGCGTTGACAGAGAGCCAACGCCAACCCCTTGCTTTTTAGGCTTACTTGCGCTAAACGCCGCCCCACTGGGCAAACGCCCGTAGCCTGTCGGAGACGCTGGGGCGCGCCCGAAGAAGCACTCCCACCGTGGAGCGGACCGTCGGGTGGTACCGCGTCTGCTGGGGAGATACCCGTCGAGCCGATTCCAGAGAGGCCAGCGCCTCCTCGTACCGGGCGGTCAACGCCTGTGACCGGGCCGTGTCGATCCAGTAGACACCGGCACGAGCCGCCGGATAGTCGGTCGGCAGACGGACCGCGTTGCTCAGCTCCACGGCCAGGCCGTGTTCATCCCGATCGCCCGCTGCCTCAATGGCGTGCTGCTCAACATTGGTCGGACCGAACACAAAGCAGTAGTGATTCGTCTCCCCTATGTCTCTGGCGATACCTCGGGCCTCTTCGAGCCATGCCTCCATTTCCTGCCGGTCCCCCCGCAGACCATGCAGCTGCACACCCTTGAGAATGAGGCCGCCCCGGACGGCGTGCGTCTTCTCGGTACCGTCCGGCTCCAGGTCCCTCAACCCTTGCCGCACCAGCCGGATTCCGCGATCCAACGCCGGTCCCTCGGCCAGCAGCATGACCCGCTTGACCCGCTCCGCCGCCACCTGTCGAGGGTCGCCCGACTGTCCGGCGGCAGCGGCCATCCTGGCCAGAGAGAGACGGGCCAAGTCCATATAGCCGAGCTTGTACGCCACGCTGAAAGCACCGAGCGCGGCTTCGGTCTGGAGCCAGAAAATCTGCTCGCGGGCCCGGGAGGGGGAGGAATGCAGTTGCGTCGCATGGGAAAGCTCACCGAGGAGACCGGGCAGCAGCTCGGCCAATTCACCATAAGCGGCGTCGGTTCTGAGTTTCTGGACCCGCGCGATTTCCCCTTGCAGATCCGCGATGGGGCGCGGCTGAGGATCTTCCTCGTCCGGCGGAATGTCCCAGTCGTCAAGCGCGATGCTGAGCGGTGCGATCAGACGGTCCAACTGATCTTGGCGAAGCTGTTCGATGTACGGCTGGCCGTGCAGCACCGTCACGCTGACGCTCAGCGCTCGGGCCACCGATGAGACAAGCTGCTCGCTCGCCACTCGACTACCGCGTTCGATTCGAGAGAGCATCGACGGAGAAACCGCTGATCGTCTGCCCAGCTCGATCAGGGTATAGCCACGAAGCGCACGCAACTCATGGATACGTGCTCCTACGCCTGTGCGCTGGGCAGGGCCTTCAGGCATATTCATGCTGGGGCTCCGTTCTGACGTCGACACTCAGAACGTACTCCCCCCGGAAGACTCCGAAACGAGTTCGGGATACAACGAATCGCCTCCAGCATCTACTGGTGGCGCAGGGCCACCCAGCCGTTTCACGACAGGGTTTCAGCCGACCGGGCGAGGCAGGAGCCGCGGGCGCGGAAGGAGGAGCACGATGGAGCCATGACGATCGGGGCCCTGAGCGGAGATCCTCATGAGGCCGGAGACCGGCGCCACGGGCGGCCGGCGCCTGCGAGCGGCGACGCTCCCGCATCCGGTGTCGTCCGGGCGCCCATGGCTTCGGTCGTCGCCTCGGAACTGCTCCGCACAGGCTTCGCCGCCCGGCTGTCGGGAGGCCCGTCCGTCGACGACTGGGAAGCCAAGCTCCTGCGGTACGGCTCGGAGTACATGAGCCTCGGGGCCGAGGACATCCAGCGGCGCGTCGCCCATGAACTCGTCGTCGTGCAGCAGCAGCTCGACCAGCCCCGCCTGTGGTCCGTGGCCGCGCGGCTGATGACGCTCTACGCCAAGACGTTTCCCGGCTCGGACGGCTCCAAGGCGGTGCGGTGGTACCGCATGGCGGCGGAGGCGGCGGACCGGTCCGGTGACGACGGGACGCGGGTGTGGGTCCGGGGGCGGGCGGCCATCGCGCTCGGGTACGAGGGGGCGTCGCTCGGGGTGGCCGATGTGCTGGCCGACCAGGCGATGGCGATCAGCGACCGGCCGTCGCTCGGGCTCCTCAACGCCGTTTTCGGGAAGGCCCATGCGGCGGCGCTGCGGGGTGACGTGGGCACCGCGCGCGAACTCATGGAGCGTGGGCGGCGCGTGTTCGACAAGGCCGGGTCCTACGAGGAGAGCAGCGACTACGCCGTGCCGTGGTGGCGGCTGAACGTCTTCGTCTCGCTGCTCGCGGCCCGGCTCGGGGACGAGGACGTGGCGGTCGCCGCGCAGGACGCGGCGGCGCGGGAACTGCCTTCCGCGCTGCCCCGGTTCGCCACCCATCTGGAGCTGCACCGGGGGCTCATGCTCGCCCGCTCGGGCGATGTGCGGGGAGGGGCCGCCCACGCGAGGGCGGCGCTGTCCGCCCTCCCCCCGGAGAAGCACTCCCTGACCCTTCGCCTTCTCCTGGCCGAGTTGGAGCGCTCCTGACCGCCTCAGCGGAATGTGACCCGCACCGCCGGAGAAAGACGGCACGGGTGACACCCGTGCCGGGGGATGGAGCAGGTGGCACCCGCCACCCCCACCGCCCAGGAGGGGAGTTGGTACCTCCACAGGACGATATCCGCGCCCCGTGTACGACCGGAGGCTGAGAGAAGACGGGCTCCACGGCGGATTCCCCGGACCCGTTGAGACGAAAGGGTCTTCCCGACCAAACAGTTGACCGGGAAGGGAAACCCAGTGCGACGACGACTCGTACCTCTGCTGGCGGTGAGCGTGATGGCATCGCTGGCCGGCCCCGGCATCGCCAGTGCCGCGCCCGCGCCCGCCGCGGCGGCGCCGAAGGCGAGCCCGCTGGCCCCGTACGAGAAGCAGAAGCCCAACTGGAAGCGGTGCGCGACCGCGTTTCCCGCCGCCTTCCAGTGCGCGACCATCAAGGTCCCGCTGGACTACAAGCGCCCCGGCGGCAAGACGCTGGACCTCGCGATATCCCGGTACAAGACGAGTGTCGCGGGCAAGCGCCAGGGAGTGCTGCTCTTCAACCCCGGCGGACCCGGCGGGCCCGGCGTCGACATGCCGCTGTTCATGCATGACGCTCTGCCCCGGGCCATCCGGGACGGCTACGACCTGATCGGCTTCGACCCGCGTGGCGTCGGCGGCAGCTCGCCCGTCACCTGTGGGCTGACCCAGAGCGACATGACCTGGCCCCGCCCCTACCAGGAGAAGACCTTCGCCAAGGACGTGGCCTGGGCGAAGGGCGTCGCGGACAAGTGCCGCAAGAAGCAGGGCGAGAAGCTGCCGCACATCACGACCCGCAACACCGCCCGCGACATGGACGTCCTGCGGATCGTGCTGGGCGAGAAGAAGCTCAACTACCTGGGCTACTCGTACGGGACCCAGCTCGGGGCCGTCTACACGCAGCTCTTCCCCACCAAGACGGGCCGCTTCGTCCTGGACAGCGCCGTCGACCCGAAGCTGGCCTGGCGCGGCATGATCCAGATCTGGGCGGAGGGCGCGGAGCCCGCGTTCAAGCGCTGGGCGCAGTGGACCGCCGAGCGGAACTCCCGGTACAAGCTGGGCGCGACCGAGGCCGCCGTCACCAAGACCTTCTGGGACCTGGTCGCCCAGGCCGACCGCAAGCCGATCGTGTTCGAGGGCGAGCCCTACGACGGCGCCGGACTCCGCAACCTCCTGCGCGGCGAGTTCTTCGGTGTGGAGGGCGCCGCGCGGACGGTCGTCGACCTGAAGAAGGCGGCGGCGGGCAAGCCCGTGAAGCGGGTCGCCCCGCGGTCGCAGGCCCCCGCGCCCCGCTTCTTCGCCCCGCCGCCCGAGGACAACATGGACGCGGCCTTCTGGGCCGTGGTCTGCGCCGACAACTCCGCCGCCTGGCCGCGCGACACCGAGCAGTACCGCAAGGACGCGATCCGCGACAAGGCCCGCTACCCGCTCTACGGCGACTTCGGCTCCAACATCAAGCCCTGCGCCTTCTGGGGCGACTCCGTCGAGCCCGGCATCGTCATCAACAACAGCGTTCCCTCGCTGGTCGTCCAGAACGAGTGGGACTCCCAGACCCCGTACACCGCCGGTCTCGGCATGCGCAAGGCCCTCAAGGGCTCCAAGCTGCTCACCGTGAAGAACGGCGAGGGCCACGGCGTCTACCTGGCCGGTGTCAGCCCCTGCGCCGACCGGACGATCACCGGTTACCTCACCACCGGCAAGCTCCCGGCCAAGGACACCGTCTGCACCAACCCGGTGCCGCGCATCTCGGGCCCGGGCCACGACCGCACGGCCCCGAACCCGCTGCCGCTCCCGGCCGGCCGTTTCTGAGCCGAGGCCGACGGGCGGGGAGGACACCGCCCCTCACTCCGGGGGAGGGCCCGGGGACCACACCGGTCCCCGGGCCCTCCCGCGTCCCGGACCCCGTGGGAGCATCGGGGGGTGCTCGATATCGGTTACTCCCTCTCGTCCCGCTTCCCCGATCCGCCGCAGACGGACTACCGGGAAGCGGACACCCACACCCTGCGGCACGACCTCTTCTGCGGGGACGTCTATCTCGCGGACCCGGAGACGGACCGCGAGCTGTCCACAGCCTGGGGATGGGTGCCGGTGCTCGACTTCGCGTGGGCGCTGTGCGACATCGTCGAGCGGATCGACCGGGACCCCCGGGGGAGCCGGTCGTCGACGCCGCAGTGGGCGGAGCTGGACTTCACCGAGTCGGCGGACCGCATGGTCTTCGAGCGGCGCTTCGGCTGGGTGGACGTGACGGCGGACTGGACCCGCCGGGACGAGCCGCCGCTGACCTTCAACCACGGTGAGCTGCGCCGGGAGGCCCGGGACTTTCTGCACGACGTGCTCGCCGATCTGACCGACATGCACGAGGGCCTGGCGGACAACCCGGTCGTCTGGGATCTCCAGGCCCGCTTCCCCCGCGTCTGAGCCCCGGGCGCCGGGGCCGGGGTGCCCGGCACCGGAGACCGGCGCTTGACCTCAAGCAAGGTTGAGGCCGGAGGCTCGTCCCTGTCAGCGAGTCCACCGCTCCCAGGGAGACCAGCCATGCGCGCCGTCCGCCTCCACACCCACGGCCCCGCCGAGAACCTGCGGTACGACGAGATCACCGACCCGGTCCCCGGGCCCGGCCAGGTACGGATCGCGGTCGCCGCCGCCGGGGTGCACGTCCTGGACACGGCGCTGCGGCGGGGCGAGAAGGGCCCGTACCCGGAACCGGTACCGCTGCCCACGGTCCCCGGCCGCGAGGTCGCGGGCACCGTCGACGCGCTCGGCGAGGGCACCGACCCGGCCTGGCTCGGCAAGCGGGTCGTCGCCCATCTCGGGATGGTCCCCGGCGGTTACGCGGAGTTCGCCGTCACCGGGGTCGAACGACTGCACGAGCTGCCCGACGGCCTGGACGAGGGCGCGGCCGTCGCCATGATCGGCACCGGGCGCACCGTCCTCGGCATCCTCGGCTACGCCGAGCCGGGACCGGACGACATCGTGATCGTCACCGCCGCTGCGGGCGGGATCGGCACTCTGCTGACGCAGTACGCCAAGAACGCCGGAGCCACCGTCGTCGCCCTCGCCGGGGGCGCGGCCAAGGTCTCCCACACCCTGGCATCGGGCGCCGATATCGCCGTCGACTACCGGCGGTCCGACTGGCCCGCGCGGGTCCGCGACCGGCTCGGCGAGCGCCGCGCCACCATCGTGTTCGACGCGGTCGGCGGCGACACGGCCCGCGCTGCCGTCGATCTCCTCGGCCCCGGCGGCCGGCATGTCGTCTACGGCTGGGCGGGCGAGAAACTGCACGAGGGCAGCCCGCTCAGCTACACCGAGGAGGAGCAGGCCGAACGGGGCATCACCTCCGAGATGATCCACGGGCCCACGCTGCTGGCGCGCGGCGGCGGGCTGCGCGCGATGGAGGAGCGGTCGCTCGCCGAGGCCGCGAACGGGCGGCTGCGCCCGGCGGTGCAGCGCTTCCCGCTCGCCGAGGCCGCCGCCGCGCACCGGGCGCTGGAGAACCGGGGGACCATCGGCAAGGTGGTCCTGGTCCCCTGACCGCGCGATTCTTTTGAACGTACGGGCCCGCCCGGGCGCCTGTCCCGGGCCGCCACGCCGGGCCCGTGCGGGCCCGGCACGGTCCACCGGACGGCCCCGGTGACCGTCCCGGCCACAGCCCCCGGCCCTCGGTGACCGCGCACCCGGACTCCCGGGTGGGGCAGGCCCCCCGTCCCGGGAACGGAGGTGGCACGTCGGCGGACGCCCGCGACCCGCTGCGGACCACGCGCCCCGCCGGGCCCGGCCGCCCCGGGGCGGTGGGCGCAGGAGCGACGGCGCTCCGGACTCCGGCGCGGGCGGCGGCGCCCACCACGGGATGGACCCCGGGGAGGCCGTCGTCCTGGGGCACGGGAGCCCGCGGACCCTGTGCGGCGGTGGGAACGGCAGCGGGGTGCGCCGGGCCCGGGGGCTCCGGTGCGGAGTGCCGCGTGGCGGAGGACACACCGCCATGCGGACGGGCACCACCTCCCGGCGACAGCCCCACCGCGCCCGCCGAGGACCCGCGCCGCCCGGCCCGCCCGCCCGGAAGCCGCGCCGCCGGTCAAAGGCAGCCCCGCGCCGTCAGGCGGACGGCAGCGACCGCGCCGCGGGGGCGGAGGACCCCGCCGACGCCGCCCCCGGCGGGGTTCCCAGCGCGGTCAGGGCCTCGTCCGTCAGCCGGAAGACGGTCCACTCGTCCTGCTCGCGCGCGCCGAGCGAGCGGTAGAAGCCGATCGACGGGGTGTTCCACTTCAGACAGGACCACTCCAGCCGCTCATAGCCGCGCTCCCCGCAGATCCGCGCCAGCTCGGTCAGCAGGGCCCTGCCGTGGCCGCCGCCGCGCAGCGCGGGGCGGACATACAGGTCCTCCAGATAGATCCCGTGCGTCCCGCGCCAGGTGCTGAAGTTCAGGAACCACAGGGCGAAGCCCGCCACCTCGCCCCCGTCGGTCTCGGCGAGGTGCGCGAAGGCGGCGGGGTGCTCGCCGAAGAGCGCCCGGTGGAGCTGTTCCTCGGTCGCCCGCGCCTCCTGCGGGGCCTTCTCGTACTCGGCCAGTTCGCGGATCATGCGAAGGATCTCGGGAATGTCCCCCGGCACAGCGTTACGGATCATGGAACAAGCCTCGCCGACCCGGGGTCAGCGCGCCAGTAGCGTCCGTGCCATGGACTCCTGTTCCCTCTCCAGATGGCGTTCGCCGTCCTCGATGTGCCAGAGGGTGTTCTGGAGGACCCGCCCGAGCGACCAGGCCCGGGCCCGTTCGCGGTCGAGCCCCAGCGCCTCCGTCAGCAGATCGAAGCGCCACTGGACGGCGGCCGGGTCGAAACGGTTGTAGAGCGCGGGCAGCAGCTCGAAGCCGGGGTCTCCGGCGAGCGGCTTCGGGTCGATGGCGAGCCAGGGTTCGCGCTCGGCGGCCAGGACGTTCTCGTAGTGCAGATCCCAGTGGAGCAGCCGGTCGCCCGGCTCGTCCGCGACCTCCCGCAGCGCGGCGGCGCAGTCGAGCAGCAGCAGCCGCTCCCGCTCGTCGCCGAGGAGCGCGAGCGTCCCCGGGGCCCGGTCGAGCAGATCGGCGGCGATGTCGCCGAGCCGCCGCAGGCCCGGGGGCGCGGGCCGGGCCGTGAGCCGGGCCAGCAGCTCCGCGATGACCGTCACCGCGTCCCGGACGCCGGGGAGGTCCGCGAGGCAGCGGCGGGAGTCCAGCCGTTCGAGGAGCAGGGTGCCCGTGGGGGCGTCGTGCCGCAGCAGCCGTACGGCCCCGTCGCCGCCCCAGGCCCGCAGGGCCTGGGCCTCGCCCTCGGTCTCGTCGGTCAGCGCCTGGAGCTTGAGCACCGCCCGGCTCCCGTCCCCGCGCTCCACCGGGACGACCAGCGCGGTCCAGCCGTGCCGCACCGGACCGGCGGGCCGCAGCCCCCACGCGTCGAGGAACCGCTCCGTGCGGGAGGGGAGTTCGGCGATGAACGCGCGGCCCGCCGCACCGCCGTGGGCGAGCTGCCGGTGGGCCAGGAGTTCCGGGATCTCGACCATGTCCGCGATGGTACGGAGCGAGGACGTGCAGCTCACCCGTTTTCCGGCGGACCGGCCTTGCGTACAGTCGGCCCCGCCCCCCACCCCGTCACGCGGTACCGAGCAGCAGGGACATCAGCACTCATGACCAGGGACACGGACACCGTCAACGGAGGCATAGCGTTCTGGTACGCGCGGGACGGGCTGCCCGTGCCCCGGGAACCGCTGCCCGGCGACGCCGCGGCGGACGTCTGTGTCGTCGGCGGCGGCTACACCGGGCTGTGGACCGCGTACTACCTCAAGAAGGCCGCCCCGTTCCTCAATATCGTCGTTCTGGAGGCGAAGTTCTGCGGGTACGGGGCCTCCGGCCGCAACGGCGGCTGGCTCTACAACGGGATCGCCGGACGGGACCGCTACGCCCGGCTGCACGGCCACGACGCCGCCGTCCGGCTCCAGCGGGCCATGAACACCACCGTGGACGAGGTGATCCGCGTCGCCGCCGACGAGGGCATCGACGCCGACATCCACCGCGGCGGGGTGCTCGAAGTCGCCCGGACGCCCGCGCAGGCCGCCCGGCTGAAGGCGTTCCACGAACAGGAGCTGACCTACGGCGAGCACGACCGCGTGCTGCGGGGCGCCCGCGAGACCGCCGAGCGGCTGCGGGTCGCGGGGGCGGTCTCGTCGACGTGGACCCCGCACGGGGCCCGGCTGCACCCGGCGAAGCTGGTGAAGGGGCTCGCGGACACCGTCGAGGCGCTGGGCGTGACGATCCACGAGTCGACGCCGGTCACCGAGATCCGCCCGCGGGGCGCGGTCACCCCGTACGGCACCGTCCGCGCCCCGTACATCCTGCGCTGCACGGAGGGGTTCACCGCCGGGATCAAGGGCAGCCGCCGGGACTGGCTCCCCATGAACTCCTCGATGATCGCCACCGAACCGCTCTCCGACGCGCTGTGGGAGACCATCGGCTGGGAGGGCCGGGAGACCCTGGGCGACATGGCCCACGCCTACATCTACGCCCAGCGGACGGCGGACGGCCGGATCGCGCTCGGGGGCCGCGGGGTCCCGTACCGGTACGGCTCCCGGACGGACCACGACGGCGGGACGCAGCCGACGACGGTCCGCGCGCTGCGCGAGATGCTGGTGCGGCTCTTCCCCACCACGGCGGGGGTGCGGATCGACCACGCCTGGTCGGGGGTGCTGGGCGTGCCCCGCGACTGGTGCGCCACGGTCACACTGGACCGGACGACGGGCCTCGGCTGGGCGGGCGGCTATGTGGGCTCCGGGGTCGCGACCGCGCACCTCGCCGGGCGCACGCTGTGCGACCTGGTCCAGCAGGACTCGGGCCAGGCGGGGGCGACGGAGCTGACCGCGCTGCCCTGGGTGAACCACCGCGTCCGCCGCTGGGAGCCGGAGCCGCTGCGCTGGCTCGGGGTGCGGGCGATGTACACGGCGTACCGGGGCGCGGACCGCCGCGAGGCCGCGTCCCACTCCCCCCGGACGGACCGGGTCGCGACCCTCGCGGACCGGATCTCGGGCCGCCACTGAGGCCGCGCCCGGAGGGACCGGTGCGGTCGGACGGCCGATGCGGTCGGACGGCCGGGACCTCATGGCCGCGACGGGCGAGCCGCCGCGGGCCCGTTCCGGCGTACCGGCCCCGCCGGACCCGATCGCGCTCAAGGCCGGTCCCCGGGCCCGGGACCGCTCCGGTCCGGCCACCCCGGGCCCGCCGGACCGTACGGCAGCCGACCGCCGGGGAGCCCGCGGCCCGGCGACACCGCCCCGCCCCGACGCACACGCCGTCACCCGGTCCCGGCCTCCGCCGGACTCCGCCGGACTCCCCGGCCGCCGCCGCTACTCGACCTCGATGCCGTACTCCCCCACCAGCGCTTCGAGGCCGCCGGTGTAGCCCTTCCCGCCGATCACGAACTCCCAGTTCCCGCCCGGCCTACGGCGGAAGGAGCCGAGTACGAGCGCCGTCTCGCCGGGGCGGCCGTCCGAGACCACCAGGCGGTCGAGTTCCGCGCCGTCGGCGTCGCGGAGCACGATGCCCGCGCCCGTGAAACCGGCGAGGTCCGCGCCGGGGTGGGTCGCCGGGTCCACCGCGGCCACCAGGACCAGGCGGTCGGCCGCCGTGGGGAGGGCGTCGAAGGCGACCCGGACCGCCGCCCGGTCGCCCGCCGTCGGCGGCACCGCGCGCACCGAACCGTCCGGGGTGCGCTCGTTGTTGAAGAAGACGAAGTGGCTCTCGCTCAGCACCCGGCCCTGCCGGCAGACCAGGGCGCAGACGTCGAGACCGACCGCCCCCGCCCAGACCATCCCCAGCACATGGAAGTCGCCGTCGCCGTCGGCGGGCGGTGGAGCGAGATCCTCCGGGGTCAGCTCCCCGGGGCCGGGCGCCCGCCGCGCCCCGCCGCCGGTGCCGCCGCCCGGTCCGAGCCGCCCCCGCAGCCCGTGGGCGGCCAGCAGCTCCACCAGTTCGGCCCCGCTCACCAGCGTCAGCGGCTTGCCGTTGGCGAACGTGTACGAACCCGGGCCGAATCCGGACGTCGTCACCAGGACGCCCTTGTTGGCCCCGGTGTCCTGGACCGTCCCGTACAGATCGCGCACCGCCGTCGGCGGAACGGTGTGCCGGTACCGCTTCGCCTGGACGATGATCCTGCCGCCGCTGATCGGGTCCGGGTCGAACGCCTCGACGTCCACCCCGCCGTCGTTGGAGCGCTGAGTGGTCACCGCCCGCATCCCCCGGGCCCGGAACAACTCCGCCACCAGGTGCTCGAAGGCGATCGGGTCCATCTCCAGCAGATCCGGCTCGTCGCCGTCGCCGTGCGAGACCACGTCCGCGCCGATGTCCTGCGGCAGCCGGTCCGGCCGCACCGCCGCACCGGTGTCCGGCCGCGCCGACAGCCGCCCCCGGATGCCCTCCAGGCACTCGACCGCGCTGACCTGCTCCAGCGTCAGCCCGGTGAAGTCCTCGCGGGCCACCGTGACCGTGCCGACGACGACATCCGCGCGGCGGCCCGTCGCGGGGTCCACCCCGTCCACGAATCCGCTGACGACGACCGAGCCCAGCACCCCGGACTCGTCGGCGGCGAACAGGTCCCGCAGCACCAGCAGCAGACACTGCGCCAGGACGTCGCGGTACAGCTCGCGGCGCCGCGCGAGCGGGCGCGCGACCTCCTTCAGCTCGTCCGACGCGGCCACGTACCGCACCGACCTGCTCCCGGGCACCACCGCGAAGCCGGGCAGCTCCCACGCGAGCACGAGCTGCGCCGCCGTCCGGTCGAACGCCGCCGACAGCCGCCGGGGCAGGCCCTGCGGCCACTCCGTCGACGCGTACAGCGCCGCGGAGAAGTACTCGACGACCGACTCGGGGTCTCTCGCGCGCAGCCCCTCCACCAGCCGGGCCACCCCGGCGTTGTGCTGCTGGATCTCCGCCCGCAGCCCGCCCGCCCAGGCGTCGTACTGCCGCCGGTACTCCGCGAGCCGCGCCTGCCGGTCGGCCTCCGCCGCGCGCGCGACCGCCAGGTCGTACTCGTACCGCTGGGCCGCCTCCCGGTCGGCGCGCTCACGGGCCCGCGCGGTCCAGCCTCCCTGGGAGCGGTAGAGCGCGGGATCGGGCATCGGAACGGGGTGCTCCAGCGGCCCGGGCGCGAAGGGCTCGATGTACTCGGCACGGGTCAGCGAGCCCGTCCGGAAGACCTGCCCCCGGCAGCCCGCCACCAGCAGCCCGGACAGCTCGGCGACGCGCGCCTCGATCTCCTCGGTCCTGGCCCGGGCGTCCGCCTCGCGGCCCCGCCTGTACGCGGCCTGCTGCTCCCGGTGCCGACGGGCCAGGTCCCGCTCGTACGCCCGTTGCCGCCGCTCCTGTTCGCGCTGCGCGCGCTGCGCGGCACGGGCGCGCGCCTCGTGCTCCCGCTGCTGACGCCGCTGCGCCTCGGCCCATGTCCCGATCGCTCCGCCCGAGCGGCGACTCATCCCGCGCCCTCCCCGTCGGGCCGCCCCCCGGCCCGTACCCGCACACCCCTGAAACACCAGTGTCCCGGACCGTGTGGGGCCGGGACACTGTTCGTACGAGCCGCCTGTCGGAATCGAACCGACGACCTGCGACTTACAAGATCGCTGCTCTACCGATTGAGCTAAGGCGGCGCACGCGCAGGGGCCGGGCCCGTGCACGGTGGTCACCCACTCTACACAGCGGCGCTCCCGCACATCTCGTTCCCTTCCCGTTACTGACAGACGGAAGAAGGCCAGGTAGCGTCACGAGCAGTTCACCCAGGTGGACTACACCAATCCTTTACTCGGATCGTCCGGCACGTTCCTGCCGGTGAGGGGAAGTACCGCCATGGCAACCGTCACGTTCGACAAGGCGACCCGGATCTACCCGGGCACCGAGAAGCCCGCCGTCGACGAGCTGGAGATCGAGATCGCGGACGGGGAGTTCCTCGTCCTCGTCGGTCCCTCCGGCTGCGGCAAGTCCACCTCCCTGCGCATGCTCGCGGGCCTGGAGGACGTCAACGGCGGCGCCATCCGCATCGGCGACCGCGATGTCACGCACCTGCCGCCCAAGGACCGGGACATCGCCATGGTGTTCCAGAACTACGCGCTCTACCCGCACATGAGCGTCGCCGACAACATGGGCTTCGCGCTCAAGATCGCCGGCGTCAACAAGGCGGAGATCCGCAAGAAGGTCGAGGAGGCGGCGAAGATGCTCGACCTCACCGACTACCTGGACCGCAAGCCGAAGGCGCTCTCCGGCGGTCAGCGCCAGCGCGTGGCGATGGGCCGCGCCATCGTGCGTGAGCCGCAGGTCTTCCTCATGGACGAGCCCCTGTCCAACCTGGACGCCAAGCTGCGTGTCTCCACCCGTACGCAGATCGCCTCGCTCCAGCGCCGTCTCGGCATCACCACGGTGTACGTCACCCACGACCAGACCGAGGCCCTGACCATGGGCGACCGGGTCGCGGTCCTCAAGGGCGGCATCCTCCAGCAGGTCGACTCGCCGCGGAACATGTACGACCGCCCCGCCAACCTCTTCGTCGCGGGCTTCATCGGCTCCCCCGCCATGAACCTGGTCGAGGTGCCGATCACCGACGGCGGTGTGAAGTTCGGCAACAGCGTCGTCCCGGTCTCCCGTGAGGCGCTGAGCGCAGCCGCCGACCGCGGCGACAAGACCGTCACCGTCGGCATCCGGCCCGAGCACTTCGACGTCGTCGAGCACGGCGGCGCCGCCGCGAAGGCGCTCTCCAAGGACTCCGCCGACGCCCCGGCCGGTCTCGCCGTGCTGGTGAACGTCGTCGAGGAGCTGGGCTCCGACGGCTTCGTCTACGGCTCCACCACGGTCAGCGGCGAGGAGAAGGACCTGGTCGTCCGCGTCGGCGGCCGTTCCGTCCCGGAGAAGGGCTCCGAGCTGCACGTCGTGCCGCGCCCCGACGAGCTGCACGTCTTCTCGACCTCCACGGGCGAGCGCCTGACGGGCTGACCCGCCCCGCCGGTCCGCCGGCCCCAGGAACACCGAACGGCTCCGCGCACCCGCGCGGGGCCGTTCCGCGTTCCCGACCACTCCGACCACTCCGGCCACCGGTACTCCGACGACTCCGGGCACCGGGCACCGGGCACCGGGCACCGGGCACCGGGCACCGGGCACCGGGCACCGGAGCAGGCTTCCGGGCCGGGCGCAAGGCACGCCCCACACCCGACATCGCAGTAAATACCCTGCCCTCAGCGGCATTTCCCACTTTTCCGTCAACACTCCATTCGAAAGATTCCCTCGAACGATCCCTCACGTGAGTGACTAAATGTCGCCGCCGCGTTACCGCCCGCTACGCTCGCCGCGTGACTCACTCAGCTCGCCGCATCGGCCGCAGTCTCGCCCTCGTTCTCCCCGTCGTCCTGGTGCTCTCCGGAACCCTCGCGGTCACGAGCGTCCCCTGGGCCGGACCGAGCGGGCCGCAGCTCCTCAGCGCCTCATCGGAGAACGTCTCCACCCGCGCCACGTCGCGCGCGCCCCAGGACGTCCTGCGCGAGAAGCTGCTCACCGAACTCCACGAGAAGAACCCGGGGGTGGCCCTGACCCGGCTCCAGCGCGAGGTGGAGGCCACGCCCTCGCTCGCCCGGCACTGCCGCTCGATCGCCCGCGCGCTGGGCCGCGCCGCCGTCGACCGGCTGGGCCCCACCCGCGCCCAGGCGTACTCCAAGCCGGTCTGCGACACCTCCTTCGCCTCCGGGGTCGCCGAGCAGACCCAGGGGAGCTGACGGGCCCCGCCCGCACCGCTGCGCATATCGTTCACGGCATGCATACGCCTACGTATCCGACGCAGGCCGTGGTCCTGGCGGGCGGCCAGGGCTCGCGGCTGCGCCCGTACACCGACGACCGCCCCAAGCCGATGGTCGAGATCCCGGGGACCGGGACCCCGATCATCGGCCATCAGCTCGCCTGGCTGGCCGCGGAGGGCGTGACCGACGCCGTCGTCTCCTGCGGGCATCTCGCGGAGGTCCTCCAGGAGTGGCTGGCCGGTGCCGATCTGCCGCTGCGGGTGACCACCGTGGTCGAGCCCGAGCCGCTGGGCCGGGGCGGCGGGCTCAAGTACGCCGCCGCCCGGCTGCCCCGCCCCGACCTTCCCTGGTACGCCACCAACGGCGACATCTGGACCCGCTTCTCGCTGCGGGAGATGGCCGCCTTCCACGCCGAGCGGGACGCCACCGCGACGCTCGCCCTGGCCCGGCCCCGGATTCCCTGGGGCGCCGTCGAGACCGACGCCTTCGGCCACATCACCGACTTCATCGAGGCGCCGCCGTCGCCGTTCCTCATCAACGCCGGTGTCTACGTCTTCTCGGCCGCGTTCACCGATCTCCTCCCGGAGCGCGGCGACCACGAGCGCACCACCTTCCCCGGTCTGGCGCGCGAGCGGCGGCTGGCGGGCTTCCCGCTGCCCCAGGGCGCCTACTGGCGGGCCATCGACACCGCCAAGGACCTCACCGAGGCCGCCAAGGAACTCGCCGGACGGTAACCCGCCCGGCACCCCGTCACCCACAGCGCTCAGGGGCCCTTTCCCGGGCCCCTGAGCGCTGTTCCGTGTCCACCCGGTGACGGTCAGCCGAGGAGGCCGCCGATGACCCGGCCCGGGCCCGCGTCGCCGCCGCCCGAGCCCGAGGAGGTCCCGGGGGTGTCCGTCCCGGCGGGGCTGCTGCCCGGCGCGGTGCCGGTGCCCCCGCCGGTCGAGGTACCGGAGGCGGGCGGCGGCGCCTGCTGCCGCACCGGCGCGGGCGGCGGCGCCTGCTCCCGGCCCGCCCCCTGGCTCTCGCTGGGCCGCCCCGCCGCACCGGCACCGCTGTCGGGCACCGCGGCGGTACCCGCCGCCTCGCCCTGCGGGGGCACGGCCTGCTCCGGCACGGCCGCCTCCGAGCTGCTCGCGCTCGGCGACGGCGTCCCCGGCCCCCCGCTCCCCGACCGGGTGGCCGAACGCTCCCCGGAGGGCGTGTCCTGCGGCAGCGCGGTACCCGGCAGATGGTTGGTCGGGTCCTGGTCGGGCCCGGGCACCGTGACCATCTCGGTCGAGCGCACCGCGCCGCCCAGCATCGACCCGATGAGCATCGTGAGCCCGACGACGACGGCGGCGACGACCGCGCCCCGGCGCAGCACCCGGCGCCGCAGCGCCCACAGCTCCGAGCGCGGTCCGAGGGTCCGCCACGCCTCCCCGGCGAGGCGTCCGTCGACGGAGTAGACCGGCGCCCCCGCGATGATCAGCGGCGACCAGGCGGCGAGATAGATGAAGTCGGGCGCGTCGTACACCGGGACCGTGCGCCAGCTCACGGTGAGGATCAGCGCCGCCGACAGCAGCGCGCCGACGACCGCCGCGACCCGCTGCCAGAGGCCGAGCACCGTGAGCACGCCCACGACGACCTGGAGGAACGCGACGGTGAGACCCGCGCCCACCGGGTGCGAGAGGGCGAAGTCCCGCAGCGGCTCGGCGAGCGCCCACGGGTGCAGGGAGCTGAGCCACTTCACCATGGAGCCGCGTTCGCCGCCGTCGAAGTAGACGGGGTCGCAGAGCTTGCCCATGCCCGCGTAGACGGAGATGAGACCGAGGAAGATCCGCAGCGGCAGCAGCACCACACCGAGGTTCATCCGGCGGTCGGGGTAGTAGGGGTGCCGCGCGGAGTCCTGGCCGGGCCGCTGGGAGCGCTCCGCGTCCGCCTCCCCGCCGAAGCCGTCCCCGCCGCCGTACGGGCCGTCCGGGCCGTCGTACGAGCCGTCGTAGGGGGCGTGGTGCCCGCCGGGCGGGTAGGGGTAGGCGTCGTAGGCGCCGAGGGCCTGGCGCATCGGCGGCAGCAGCGGGGTGGGCGCGGTGTCGGGGCCGTCGTAGGAGGAGCCGTCGAAGGACGGGCCGTGGTCGAGGTCGACCCGGGGGATGACCTGGGTCGCTCCCGTGTCGTAGCGGTCGGCGGTCGCGGTGCTGTTCCGCACGGCCTGGAGCAGACCGGTCGCGCCCGCGTCGCCGGGCGCGGATCTGCCGGTCCACACGACGGGCGCGCGGCGGCGTCCGCGCGGTTCCACCGCGCCCGCGACGGCGGGTACGCGCAGCGTGTCCGCGAAGGCGCGTGCGGGGCGCGGGCTCTGTGCGAGCCGCACCCGGAAGCTGGCGTGGTTCACGATGACCTGCGCGGGGTCGCAGTCGACCTTGACCATGCTCAACACAGGCTGATCATCGAACCCGGGCCGGGGCGTTCTGGTGTCCACACTCATCTAACCGAGTGACACCGGGTTTGGACACTGCCGTACCGGGCCGGATCTGTCCGAGACCCGTCAAGGCTGGTGAGCGGCCCGGAAGCGCCCATTCCGTTACGTCAACACATCTCGCGCGGGCCCGTCGGCGCCGCCCCCGGACACACGGACGCCCGGGACGCGACCGTCCCGGGCATCACGGCGTGCTCGCTCAGCGACGGCGGCGGGCCGCCTCGTACAGCACCACTCCGGCGGCGACACCGGCGTTCAGCGACTCGGCGCCGCCCGGCATCGGGATGCGGACGAGGAAGTCACAGGTCTCGCCGACCAGCCGGGACAGGCCCTTGCCCTCGCTGCCGACGACGACGACCACCGGGCCGCCCAGCGCCTCCAGGTCGCCGACCTCGTGCTCACCGTCGGCGGCGAGACCGACGACGGTCAGACCGGCCTTCTGGTACGACTCCAGGGCGCGGGTGAGATTGGTCGCCCGGGCCACCGGGGTGCGGGCCGCCGTACCGGCGGAGGTCTTCCAGGCGCCCGCCGTCATCCCGGCGGCGCGCCGCTCGGGCACGACCACGCCATGGCCGCCGAAGGCGGAGACGGAACGGACCACGGCGCCCAGGTTGCGCGGGTCGGTGACACCGTCGAGGGCGACGATCAGGGGGTCCTCGCCGTGGTCGGCGGCGGACGCGGCCAGGTCCTCGGGGTGCGCGTACTCGTACGGCGGCACCTGGAGCACCAGGCCCTGGTGGTTGAGCCCGCCGGTCATCCGGTCCAGCTCGGGGCGCGGTGCCTCCATGATGTTGATGGTGCCGCGCCCGGTGGCGAGCTGGAGCGCGTCCCGCACCCGCTCGTCGTTCTCGATGAACTGCTGGACGTAGAGCGTGGTCGCGGGCACACCGTCGCGCAGCGCCTCGAAGACGGGGTTGCGGCCGACGACCATCTCGGAGCTGCCCTTGCCGCCGCGGCGGGCGACCGGCCTGCGGGCCGACTGCTTCGCCTTGGCGTTGGCGACGCGGTTCTTGACGTGGCCCTTCCGGGCGGAGGCGGGCGGGGTCGGGCCCTTGCCCTCCAGGCTGCGGCGCCGCTTGCCACCGCTGCCGACCTGCGCGCCCTTCTTGTTGGACGTGCGGCGGTTCCTGCGCTGGCTGTTCCCGGCCATGACTGCTACCTGTTCTCGGATCGTCGTGGACGCGCTGCCGCGTCGCTGGTGACGGTGGTGTCGGTCGCGTCCGCCCGCGCGGGGCGCGCACGGACGCGTGTACGTATGACAGTGTGCCGCCCGGAGCCCCGGGCGGCACATTCGTCCCTGCTCAGCGCGGGCCGAGCGACCAGCGGGTGCCCTCGGGGCCGTCCTCGATGACGAGCCCGGACTGCTGGAGCTGATCGCGGATGGCGTCGGCGGTGGCCCAGTCCTTGCGGCCGCGGGCCGCCTCCCGCTGCTGGAGCACCAGCCGGACGAGGGTGTCGACGGCGCCGTGCAGATCCTCGCCGCTCTCGGCCTCGCCCGCCCAGTGCGGGTCGAACGGGTCCAGCCCGAGGACGCCCAGCATCGCGCGCACCTCGGCGAGGCGGGCGGCGGCCGTCTCCTTGTCGTCGGCGGCGAGGGCGGAATTGCCCTGGCGGACGGTGGTGTGGATGACGGCGAGGGCCTGCGGCACACCGAGGTCGTCGTCCATCGCCTCGGCGAACGCGAGCGGGACCTCGGCGGCGGGCTCCACCGCGCCCCCGGCCTTCTCGCAGACCCGCTGCATGAAGCCGACGATCCGGGCGAACGCGGACTCGGCCTCGCGCAGCGCCTCCTCGCTGTACTCGATCATCGAGCGGTAGTGCGGGGTGCCGAGGTAGTAGCGCAGGACGATGGGCTTCCAGTGCTTGACCATCTCGGAGACCAGCACCGAGTTCCCGAGCGACTTGGACATCTTCTCGCCGCTCATGGTGACCCAGGCGTTGTGCACCCAGTACCGGGCGAACTCGTCGCCGAACGCCTTGGCCTGCGCGATCTCGTTCTCGTGGTGCGGGAAGACCAGGTCGAGCCCGCCGCCGTGGATGTCGAAGGCGCTGCCCAGGTACTTGTGCGCCATCGCGGAGCACTCCAGGTGCCAGCCGGGGCGGCCCCGGCCCCAGGGGGTCTCCCAGCTCGGCTCGCCGGGCTTGACCGCCTTCCACATGGCGAAGTCGCGCGGGTCCCGCTTGCCGGTCTCGCCCTCGCCGGCGGGCTGGCGCAGATCCTCCAGGTCCTGGTTGGAGAGCTGGAGATAGCCGGGGAACGAGCGGACGTCGAAGTAGACGTTGCCCTCGGCCTCGTAGGCGTGGCCGCGCTCGATCAGACCGCGCATCATCTCGACCATCTCGGTGATGTGGCCGGTGGCGCGCGGCTCGTAGGTGGGCGGCAGGCAGCCGAGGGCGTCGTAGCCCGCGTTGAAGGCGCGCTCGTTCTCGTAGCCGATGGACCACCAGGGGCGGCCCTGCTCCGCCGACTTCTTGATGATCTTGTCGTCGATGTCGGTGACGTTGCGGATGAACGTCACCTCGTAGCCGCGGTAGGCGAACCAGCGGCGCATGATGTCGAAGTTGAGCCCGGACCGGATGTGGCCGATGTGCGGGGCGGCCTGCACGGTCGCGCCACAGAGGTAGATCGAGACACAGCCCGGCACGAGCGGGGTGAAGTCACGGATCTGCCGGGCGCTGGTGTCGTACAGGCGAATAGTCACGCCACCAGAGTAGTGGGCGGACGGCGGTGCCCCGCGACCCTTGTGGACCGCGAGGCCGAGTTTGTGCCGTTTCCGTGGGACGCGCCGTCCCCAGGGACGACGTACGGGTGTGGAAGCCGTCCGGCGTACGGATTCCGGAGCCGATGGCGTGCGCCGGAGCCGACCGGTGAACGGGGCCGGCGCCCGGCCGGCCCTCAGACCCGGCCGACGACCTTGCGCGGGGTGATGCGCACCACGACCCGGGGGGCGTCCTCGCCCGCCGCCGGGTTGAAGTCGGCGTAGGACTTGCCCGTGTACTTGCGGGACAGCTCGTCGATCAGCTCCTGGCCGCCCTCGGTGGTGAGGGTGGCGGTGCCCCGGATCTCCGCGTAGGTGTAGGGCGCGTCGAAGGGCTGCACCAGCACGGTGACCCGGGGGTCGCGGCGCAGATTCAGCTCCTTGCGGCGGCCGATGGTGGTGGAGACCAGGACGTCGTCGCCGTCGCGCGTCACCCACACGGGGCTGACCTGCGGGCTGCCGTCGGGCTGGATGGTGGCGATGTTCACGAAGACCGGGGAGTCGAGCAGGGTCCTCAGACCGTCCGAGAGCGCTGCGGTCATGGGCGCCGCCTTTCTGGTGGGGACACACGCGGTGCGCGCGCGGTGTCGCGGGGTCGGGGCGGACGCCCGCCCCGGGAGGGGCGGCGTCACCTCCGACTCTTGGTCCCCGCGCTCCTTCGCGCCACCCCGGAGCCCCGGGCGGGGCCGGATACCGCCGCCGCCGGCGAAGCGGCCCGCGGTCCCGGCGGGTGTCCCGCGCGGGGCCCTTCCCCGTCCCGTGCCCGTCCCGTCCGGTGCCCTGTCCGGTGTCCTGTCCCGTCCGGCCGCCGCGCCGGACGGGCGGCGGCCCGCCCAGGGCCGGGTACCGGCGGTCAGCCGGAGACGCGCACCAGCAGCGCGGTGGCGATGGCCGCCAGGCCCTCGGCCCGGCCCGTGAGCCCCAGCCCGTCGGTGGTGGTGCCGGAGACGGAGACGGGCGCGCCGACGGCCTCGGAGAGCACCTTCTGCGCCTCGTCCCGGCGCTTGCCGATCTTCGGCCGTACCCCGATGACCTGGATCGCCACATTGCCGATCGCGAAGCCCTCGGCCCGGACGATCCGGGCGGCCTCGGCCAGCAGGGTGATCCCGGAGGCCCCGGACCACTCGGGGCGGGAGGTGCCGAAGTGGGCGCCGAGGTCGCCGACGCCCGCGGCGGAGAAGAGGGCGTCACAGGCCGCGTGGGCGGCGACATCCCCGTCCGAGTGCCCGGCGAGGCCGTCCTCGCCGGGCCAGTGCAGCCCGGCGCACCACAGCTCGCGGCCCGCCTCGAAGGCGTGGACGTCCGTGCCGATGCCGATGAGCGGCAGCGGGGGCAGCCCGGCGGCGGGGCCCGGGGTGCGGTCAGAAGCCGTCATTGGCCCTCCTCCGGGCGAGCACTGCCTCGGCCAGCACGAGATCCAGCGGCCGGGTCACCTTGAACGCCTCCTCGTGGCCGGGGACGACCACCACCCGCTCGCCGAGGCGCTCCACCAGACCGGCGCAGTCGGTCGCGCCCTCGCCGTCGTCCGCGACGGTGCCGTGGGCGCGGATCAGCGTCTCCCGGTCGAAGCCCTGCGGGGTCTGCACGGCGCGCAGCCGGGCCCGCTCCGGGGTGGAGAGGACCGGCTCGGGCCCGCCCGGCCGGGGCTCGACCTCCTTGACGGTGTCGGCGAGGGGCAGCGCGGGGACGACGGCGGACGCCCCGTCGCGCACGGCCTCGACGACGGCGTCGACCGTGTCGACGGGGACGAGGGGGCGCGCGGCGTCATGGACGAGGACGATGCCGATGTCCTCGGGGAGGGCGTCGAGGCCGAGGCGCACGGACTGCTGCCGGTTCGCGCCGCCGGGGACGACGGCGACCTCGGTGCGGTCCGGCAGGACGAGATCGCTGAGCAGGCTCTTCACGGCGGCGGTCTCGTCGGGCGGCGCGACGACCACGACGAGGGAGACCGCGTTGGACGCCGCCATCGCCCGGACGGCGTGGACCAGCATGGGGGTGCCGTTGAGCGTACGGAGCGCCTTGGGCGCGCCGGGGCCCAGCCGTAGGCCGCGGCCGGCGGCCGGGATCACGGCCGCAGTGCGGGGCGGAAGTGAGACGTTCGACATCGGTTGCACTCCGGCAGGTTTGTTTCCTTGGCCGACATGGGTATGGCCACAGCGTGCCGGGCGCGACGCCTTGACGGGACCCTTCCGTGACTTTTCGGTCCGCGCCAGCCGCCCGGGCCCGGCACACCACGGTGACCGCAGGTGCTGCGTCCTGGTCAGCCGTGGTGTGACACCCCTAGGGGATACGAACATGCCGCAGCGCCCGGCAACAGTCCCGTGATCAAGGGCGATCATGGTGTGTCAGCGGGCACCGCGGCATTGGTGCGTCGTGCGTCAGGACGCGAGGACCTCGTCGAGCAGTGCCTCGGCCTTGTCTTCGTTGGTGTTCTCGGCGAGGGCGAGCTCGCTCACCAGGATCTGCCGTGCCTTGGCGAGCATCCGCTTCTCACCTGCGGAAAGCCCACGCTCGCGCTCGCGACGCCACAGGTCTCGGACGACTTCGGCGACCTTGATGACATCGCCGGAGGCGAGCTTCTCAAGGTTTGCCTTGTAGCGACGGGACCAGTTCGTCGGCTCCTCGGCGTACGGCGCGCGCAGTACCTCGAAGACCCGGTCGAGCCCGTCCTGACCGACCACATCGCGCACACCGACGAACTCCGCATTGTCCGCCGGCACACGAACCGTCAGGTCGCCCTGCGCGACCTTGAGCACCAAGTAGGTCTTGTCCACGCCTTTGATCTGGCGAGTTTCGATGGCCTCGATCAGCGCGGCCCCGTGATGGGGATAGACCACGGTGTCGCCAACCTTGAACGTCATGTGACAGGTACCCCTTCCGTGGCTATCCAGGGTAACACGGATACGGCTTCTGCTGAATGGCGTTTTCGCAGGTCAGGGCATATCTCGGGGCTTGACAACAGCGATGGGAACGTGCTGCGGACGACTTCCGGAAGGGGGTATTCGCAGGTCGGAGCGGCTGCGCGGGGCGGGGGAAACACGTACGTTACGCCCCCTCCGGACAGCCCGGACAGGACCGAACGTCCCGTTTTGTCGGGTTCCAGCCGGTGAACTTCCCGTACTCCGTTCGGCTGTCGCTCACCCGTCCGGACGACCGCCCGGTCTAATCAGGAATTGATCAACGAACGCATGGCGAACGCAAAAGGAAGGAATGCGCGAGCGCCGCCGGAATTGATCATCTGCGGTTTTGCGAACGGTGGCGAAGGGGGCGCGAAAGACGGGTTCCCGACTTCCGCACGGCGCGCGTTCCCGGAGCGGGCCGGAGCTCTTCCCGGAGTGTGGCGAACACCACGGGCGGAAACCGGACGAGAGCGCCCCGTCCGTCCGGGGGTGGCGCGGGCCGCGTGGCCTTCACCACTCCCGCTCCCGCCCCGCCGCCCGCCCGGTATTTCCCTCCCGGGCACCCCGGCGGCGGGGGCGCGCGGGGCGCGTACCCCCAAGTGGCGGGTCGGGTGAGACCGCCGGGACCCGGCTCTGTAATCTGTCGACGAACTGTGGTGATCTCGGTCGGTATCGCGAACTGACGCGATCGGGGCCGGGATTGCCCGGCTTGTACGAACGTCACCCGTCCGTCCCGCTCTGCCCAAGGAGATGCCGCCGCCGTGAGCCTCCCCCAAACTCCGTCCGGGGGCACCCCTCGCCTTCGACGCGGTGCCGTCGCCGCGTGCGCCGTCGTGCTGTCCACCGCCGCCCTGACCGCGTGCGGCGCGGGCAACAACGCGGAGTCCCTCGGCATCAAGCCGGACAACCCCTCGGTGACCGTCGACACGATCAGCGTCCAGAACGCGAACGTGATCACTCAGCCCGAATCCGGGAAGGCGGGCCCGGCGGCCGTCTCCGCGACGATCTTCAACAAGGGCAACGAGGACCAGACGGTCGACTCGATCGCCCTCCAGGGCGGCGGCTCCGCGAAGCTCTCCCCGGCCCAGGGCGCGGGCCCGGTCGTCGTGCCCGCGCAGGGCAAGATCGTCATCGGTGGCCAGGGCAACCCGAGCGCGGTGATCGAGGACGGCCTCGCCCTCACCAAGAACATCGGCGGCGTGCAGAACGTCGTCTTCGGCCTCAGCAAGACCGGCGCCGTGAAGCTGGACGCGTTCGTCGTGCCGTCGGCGAGCTACTACAAGGACTTCGGCCCCAGCGCCGCGCCGTCGCCCGCCGCGGCTCCGGCCTCGCCCGCGAACCCCGCGGACGAGTCCGGGCAGCCCGCCACGGGTGCCTCCGCCCCCGCCTCCCCGGCGGCCGGTGCCCCGGCGGGCGAGGAGGCCGTGCCCCCGGCCGGCGAGGAGCAGGGCGAGCCCACGGGCTGACCCTCCCTCCCATGACGCCCGAAGGGGTGGGCCCCGCCGGTGCGGCGGGGCCCACCCCTTCGTCGTTCCCGCCGGGCGCCGCGCGCCGGACAGGGCGCTGCCGCGCGGCGGCGGGGCTAGGGAGTGTCGTCAAAATAGCGTCGTCCGTCCGGAGGACGGGCGGTGCGGCGCATGGTGCGTGCAGATGCAAGGCGGAGGAGGGAGTCCATGCGGTGGGGGTCCCTCCCGGGCCGCCAGGCCCAGGGGGCCATCGGCGACTGACGACAACGCAGCAGATGTGCGTGCAAGGCGTCGCGACGCAGACGGGATTTCGACGACACGACTTAGGGCTCGAACTTGTAGCCGAGGCCGCGGACGGTCACCAGATAGCGGGGCGCGCCCGGGTCCGGCTCGATCTTGGCGCGGAGCCGCTTGACGTGGACGTCGAGGGTCTTGGTGTCGCCGACGTAGTCGGCGCCCCAGACCCGGTCGATGAGCTGCATCCGGGTGAGCACCCGGCCCGCGTTGCGGAGCAACATCTCCAGCAGGTCGAACTCCTTCAGCGGGAGGTCGACCTTGGCGCCGGAGACGGTGACGACATGGCGGTCCACGTCCATCCGGACCGGACCGGCCTCCAGGGCGGCCGGAGTGACCTCTTCCGGCTCCCCCCGGCGGCGCAGCACCGCACGGATGCGGGCGACCAGCTCACGCGAGGAGAACGGCTTGGTGACATAGTCGTCGGCGCCTATCTCCAGGCCGACGACCTTGTCGATCTCGCTGTCCTTGGCGGTCACCATGATCACCGGGACATTGGAACGGCCGCGCAGCTGACGGCAGACCTCGGTCCCCGGCAGACCGGGCAGCATCAGGTCGAGCAGTACGAGATCGGCGCCGTTGCGTTCGAACTCGTCGAGCCCCTCGGGGCCCGTGGCCGCCACCGCGACCTCGAAGCCTTCCTTGCGGAGCATGTAGGACAGAGCGTCGCTGAAGGATTCCTCATCCTCGACGACGAGCACTCGGGTCACGGAAGGACCTCCGGGGCAGGTATGTCGGTATCGGTATCGGTGGCAGGGGGCCGGTCACCGCCGGGACGGCGGGACGGGCGGGTTTCGGTCACTGCGGCGGGGAAGTCCTGGTCGTTGCGGCGGTACTGGTCGTTGCGGCCGTGCTGGTCGTCGTGGCGGTCCCGGCCGCCGCGGCCGGGGAGCGCGTCCGGCCCGGGATCGGGGTCTGCGGCGGGGTCCGGGCCGGGGTCGGATACGGAGGTGTCACCGGGTCTTTCCGGGGCGGCCCCGGCGGTGTCCGCGCCGGAGGCCGGTACATGCCCCTCGGCAGTACGATCCCGCGCCGCGCGCGCCTCGGGAAGACGCAGGGTGAAGGTCGAGCCCTGACCCTCGGTGCTCCACACCGAGACCTCGCCGCCGTGCGAGGCGGCGACATGCTTGACGATGGCGAGCCCGAGGCCGGTGCCACCGGTGGCGCGGGAGCGGGCCGGGTCGACACGGTAGAACCGTTCGAAGATCCGCTCGCGGTCCTTCTCGGATATCCCGATGCCCTGATCGGTGACGGCGATCTCGATGAATCCGGTGGAGCCGTTCCCCGGGCCGGGGACCCGGCGGGCGGAGATGCCGACCCGGGTGCGGGCCGGGGAGTAGTTCACCGCGTTCTCCACCAGATTGCCCAGGGCGGCGGCCAGCTTGCCGCGATTGCCCCAGATGTGCAGTCCGGAGGTGCCCCCGCTGGCCATGGTGATCTGCTTGGTGGACGCGGGGTGCCGGGAGCGGTCGATGGCCTCGGCCACCAGCTCGTCCACCCGGACCGGCTCGGCGTCCTCCAGCGGGTCGTCGTTCTGCACCCGGGAGAGGTCGATCAGCTCCTGGACGAGATTGGTCAGCCGGGTCGCCTCGATCTGCATCCGCCCGGCGAACCGGGAGACGGCCTCGGGCTCGTCGGCGGCGTCCATGACCGCCTCGGAGAGCAGCGAGAGCGCTCCCACCGGCGTCTTCAGCTCATGGCTGACATTGGCGACGAAGTCGCGGCGCACGGCCTCGATCCGCCGGGCCTCGGTCAGGTCCTCGACGAGCAGCAGCACCAGCCGGGAGCCCAGGGGCGCGACCCGGGCGGAGACCGCCAGTGCCTCGCCCCGGCCGGTGCCCCGGCGGGGGAGATCCAGCTCGACCTGGCGTATCTCGCCGTCGCGACGGGTGTCACGGGCCATCTTCAGCATCGCGTCGACCGTCAGTTTTCCGCCACGCACCAGCCCGAGGGCGTACGCCGCCGAGCTGGCCTTCACGACGGAGTCGCTCTCGTCCAGCACGACCGCGGAGGAGCGCAGCACGGACAGGACGGTGTCGACCCCGGGCGGCAGCACGGCGTCGGTGTGCAGCGAGGTCCGGCTGGGCCGGCGCTGCTCCCGTTCGCTCCAGCGGAACGCCAGCATGGCGATCACGCCGGTCAGCAGACCGGCGATCGCCGCCACTGCGGCGAGCGCCGCGTTCACGTCCATGCTTCCAGGTTATGCGGGCGCTCGGACGTGCTCACAGCCGATCCGGGGCCACCGCCGGCACTCGTCGCCCAGAGTTCACCGAGGGGATGAGGCCGGTTCATTTGGCCGGGAGCCACCGGACGCGTTCTCAGCCGACCGTGGGAGCGTGGGGGTCCGAGAGCCTTCAGGACGCCTGTACACCTTTCGAAAGGGAAGTCGATGCGGGACGCGTACCACGAGGAACTTGACTCGATCGGCGAAGGTCTGGTCGATATGGCCCGGCTGGTCGGCTCGGCGATCGGACGGGCCACCACGGCCATGCTCGACGCCGATCTGAAGATGGCCGAAAACGTCATTGCCGCAGATCAGAAGATCGACGATCTCCAGCGGGACCTGGAGGCACGGGCCATCGCCCTGCTGGCTCGACAGCAGCCGGTGGCGACGGATCTGCGGATCGTGGTCACCTCGCTGCGGATCAGTGCCGATCTGGAGCGCGCGGGCGATCTGGCCCGGCATGTGGCGAAGCTCGCACGGCTGCGCTTCCCCGACTCCGCCGTCCCGAGAGACCTCCAGGCCACCATCCTGGAGATGGGCCAGCTCGCCCAGCGGCTGATGGCGAAGGCGGGCGAGGTCATCATCACCAAGGACGTCGATCTGGCGCTCCAGCTCGAAACCGACGACGACGAGATGGATCTGCTGCACCGCGCGCTCTTCCAGCATCTGATCGACGACCGCTGGAAGCACGGCATCGAGACGGCCGTGGACGTCACCCTGCTGGGCCGTTACTACGAGCGATTCGCCGATCACGCGGTGTCGGTGGCCAAGCGGGTCGTGTACCTCGTGACGGGCGAGCACGCGAGCGAGCTCCAGACGGAGAGCACGCCGGGCGCGCCGGTCGAGGGCGCGTAGGGAGCGTGGACGGAGGGCGGGCGCGATCCGTCGCCGAAGGGGCGCGCGACCGGAGTGTCCGGGAGGAGGCGCCCATGCCTCCGCGCGCTGTTGATGCGCCCGCAGCTCCGGGCGTCCAATGGCGAGAGGCGGCCCTGTGCCCTGTGGGGTCGCAGAACCGTTCCGTCATGGCTCGTACGCTCCTGAGGAGGGACCCATGGCCGATTCCACGACATCGACACCCCGGTGCGAGGCTCCGCCCGGCCTCGCGCCGCTGTCCAGCTGCTCCTGCGGCCCCGGCTGCGGCTGCGGCTGCCAGTCGGGCGGCTCCTGCCAGTGCGGCGGCGGCTGCGGCTGACCGCCCGTCCGGCGGCCCGCCGGACACCGCTCCCCGTGCGGCAGGGCCCCTGGCCACCCCGGTCGTCCGGTGTTGGCCAGGGGCCCTCGCCATGCCCGTCGGCGGGCGGTCCCGCGCGTCCGCCTCCCGCGCTCCGCGCGTCCTCGCGCCTCGCGCGTCCGGTGCGTCCGGTGCGTCCGGTGCGTCCGGTGCGTCCGGCGGAACGGCGTGACCGCCGCGGGGGCTACT
Organism: Streptomyces clavuligerus; assembly: GCF_005519465.1. NCBI lineage: Bacteria > Bacillati > Actinomycetota > Actinomycetes > Kitasatosporales > Streptomycetaceae > Streptomyces > Streptomyces clavuligerus. The sequence goes on from NZ_CP027858.1 coordinate 2,975,013, forward strand.
TCTTGCCCTGGTTCTTCACGGCCTCGATCGCCGCGGCAGCGGCCTCCGGGTCCAGGTAGGTGCCGCCCGCCTTGACCGGCTTGAAGTCGGCGTCCAGCTCGTACACCAGCGGGATGCCGGTCGGGATGTTCAGCTTGGCGATGTCCTCGTCGGAGACGCCGTCGAGGTGCTTGACCAGCGCGCGCAGGCTGTTGCCGTGGGCGGCGACCAGGACCGTCCGGCCCGCCAGCAGGTCCGGGACGATGCCGTCGTACCAGTACGGGAGCATCCGCACGACGACGTCCTTCAGGCACTCCGTGCGCGGGCGCAGCTCCGGCGGGATGGCCGCGTAGCGGGCGTCGTCGCTCTGCGAGAACTCCGTGCCGTCCGCGAGCGGCGGCGGCGGGGTGTCGTAGGAGCGGCGCCAGAGCATGAACTGCTCCTCGCCGTACTCGGCGAGCGTCTGGGCCTTGTCCTTGCCCTGGAGGGCGCCGTAGTGGCGCTCGTTCAGCCGCCAGGAGCGGTGGACGGGGACCCAGTGGCGGTCCGCGGCCTCCAGCGCGAGCTGCGCGGTGCGGATCGCGCGCTTCTGGAGCGAGGTGTGCAGTACATCGGGGAGCAGACCGGCGTCCTTCAGCAGCTCACCGCCGCGGACCGCCTCCTTCTCGCCCTTCTCGGTGAGATTGACGTCCACCCAGCCGGTGAACAGGTTCTTCGCGTTCCATTCGCTCTCGCCGTGGCGGAGGAGGATCAGCTTGTACGGTGCGTCGGCCATGCGTCCGAGCCTAACCGAGCACGGCGGACGGGTGTGCGAGCGCGTCGCTTGACGCAGATCATCAATCGACTGGCGCCCCCGCGGGCGGTGCGTGGATCGTACAGACATCCAGCGCCGTGCCCGGTGTCCCGCGCACCGCGCTCCGTCCGCGAACGCCCTGGGGGGAATCCGATGTCCGCTGCCGCTGTGCGCCGAGCGGTGAGGGAGAGCGTCTCGGGGCTGCCCCGGGAGTTCTGGTGGCTGTGGACCAGCACCCTGGTCAACCGTCTCGGCGGATTCGTCGCCACTTTCCTGGTTCTGTATCTCACGGCCGACCAGGGGCACTCCGCCGCGTACGCCGGTCTGGTGGTCTCCCTCTACGGGCTCGGCGGCGTCGTCTCGTCGATCGGCGGCGGGGTGATGGCCGACCGGCTGGGGCGGCGGCCCACGCTGCTGATCGCCCAGACCTCCACCGCGCTGTCGGTGGCCGCGCTCGCCTTCGTCCACCACCCGGCGGCGATCGCCGCCGTGGCCTGTCTGGTGGGCATGGCGACCAACGCCTCCCGGCCCGCCGTCCAGGCGATGATGGCGGACATCGTGCCGCCCGAGGACCGGGTGCGGGCCTTCTCCCTCAACTACTGGGCGATCAACCTGGGCTTCGCGGTCTCGGCGGTCGCGGCCGGGTTCATCGCCGAGCACAGCTATCGCGCGGGCTTCCTCGGCGAGGCGGCGATGACCCTGCTCTGCGCGGTCCTCGTCTGGGTGAAGGTGCCCGAGTCCCGGCCGGAGCGCGACCCGGCGGCCGGGGCGGACGAGCCCGGCGTGGGGCTCGGGACCGTGCTGCGGGACGGCCGGTTCATGGGCGTGGTCGGGCTCTCCTTCCTCATCGCGCTGATCTTCATGCAGGGCCATGTCGGACTGCCGCTGGCGATGGGCGAGGACGGATTCTCGACCTCGGACTTCGGCACCGTGATGGCGCTGAACGGGGTGCTGATCGTCGTCCTCCAGATCCCCGTCACCCGTTTCATCGAGCACCGCGACCCCCGTCGGCTGCTGATCGTCTCCTCACTGCTCGCCGGGTACGGCTTCGGGCTGACCGCCTTCGCCGGGTCCCTCGCCTTCTACGCGCTGACGGTGGCCGTCTGGACGCTGGCGGAGATCGTCAACGCGCCGACGCAGACCGGGCTCGTGGTGCGGCTGTCGCCGGTGCACGGCCGGGGGCGCTACCAGGGCGTGTACGCGCTGAGCTGGTCGGTGGCCACCCTGGTGGCCCCACTGGCCGCCGGGTTCGTGATCGACGGCTTCGGCGCGGCGTGGCTGTGGGGCATGAGCGCGGCGCTGGGGACGGTCGCGGGGCTCGGGTACTGGGCGCTGATGCGGAGGCTGCCCGAGGGGGTGGTGGCCTCGGGCAGCGGCTCCCCGGCCGGTGCCGGTGCCGGTGCCGTCGCACCCGCCGAGGAGTCCGCCGTGGGGGCGCGGACCGGGGCGGAACGGGGCTGACGGGACGGGACTGGCGGAACGGCACCGGTCCGGCGGCCGGTCAGGCCGGGGCGGGCCGGACCGGGTCAGGCCGGGCGGGCCGGGTCAGGTGATGCTGCCCTGGGCGTCGAACATCGCCTTCACCGGGTCGTCGAAGTACGGGCTCTGGTTCCAGCCCCCGGAGCTGATGGTGCTCATGACCCCGTTCTGGGAGCCGAGTCCATTGGCGTCGTTGAGCTCGCGCAGCCAGGGACCGCCGCTCGATCCGCCGCCGAAGTCGCAGTGCATCGCGATCTTCGGACCGGCCCCGTCCTGCTGGGTGGTCCCCTGGCAGGCCCACTGGAGCTCTCCGTTGTCCTTGTTCCCGGGGTAGCCGAGGACGGTCATGTGCTGGGTGCGGCTGAAATTCCAGCTGAGGCCGTGGCCTCCGGTGGCGTCGACGACTCTGGCCCCGTTGAGCGGCCAGGTGGTGACCATGGCGACGTCGCGGGTCAGATCGCCGCTGTTGATCCAGCCGTTGAACGAGCGGTACTCCTTGGCCGCGTAGGTGCCGAAGGGCCGGGCGCCGGAGCGGTACCGGGGGATGTACACCCAGTTCTGCATCCAGTGCCCGGCGACGCCGTTCACGCCGCCCGTGTTCACGCAGTGGCCCGCCGTGGTGACCATCTGCTTCGACGGGCTGTTGATCGCGGCGGCGGAGCACATGTAGTCACCCCCGTTGACCGGGTTCCGGAAATACACCTTCCCGACGGCGGACGATTCGTTGACCCGGGGCGCGGCCCGTTCACCCGCCTTCAGGGGCGGGGCGGCGGGGGTGGTGCCGGGCCTGCCCGTGGGGCCCGCCCCCCGGGGCGGGGCGGCGGGGAGCGCGGCCCGGGGGCCCGGGACATCGGCGGGGACGGCCTTCGCCATCCGCTCGGGGGTCCAGTACTTCTCCAGTCGGTCGATCTCGCTCCGGGAGTCGACCCGCGCACCGTCGGCCAGGGTGGCCCGCGCGGAGAGGGTGGCGGCCCCGTCGGCGGGCCGGCCCGCGTCGGCGGGGATCGCGGAGGCGAGTCCGCTCGATGTGGCGAGCAGCGCGGCGACGGCCATGGAGGAGACGAGTATTCGCCTTGAAGGACGCACAGAGAACACCTTTCCGGCAGTGGGCCGGGGGAATTCCGGCAGGTGCCGAGGACGTTTGAGACAGGACCGCGCCGTTCCTGGCAGGGAAGCCGCTTCGGATGCCTGATCGTCCATGGGATACGTACGGCCGTAAACAGCACCGGTGTTCTTTGGGCGCCCTCTGCGCCAACTTTCAACGGAGTTGAAAAATGCGCAGGTGAATACGGGGTGGCCTGGAGGGAGGCACCATCAGTTCCACCGGGCTGATGCATCGCTATACGAACATGTCCATGCCATGGTCAATATCGAATGGCCGATACACAGCGGATGAGCAGAGGGAAATTTCAGCCAACTTCGATTGATCAGGCCGGTGTTATCGGACCACCACGACCGGCGCTCTCACCGGTACTGCCGGGATCAACCGGGGCCACTGGGGTCACCGGTACTGCCGGGACCCGCCGCCGTCACCCGGGTCCCCGGGTGAGCGAGGGCGCAGAGGAACGCGGCGGCCAGTGCGAGCGCCATCCCGTACAGCACCCACTGGTTCGCCTCGGCGAAGTCCGTCCGGATCGCGGCCCCGGCGTCCCGCAGCACGGCTTCCGGCACCCCGCCCCCGCCGACGCCGCCGCCGCCGCCCGCGGGCTCCCCGGGTGACACCTGCCCGCCCCGGCCCATGACCGTCCGCGCGATGTCCCGGGCCGCGTCCTTCGCCACCGCGCCGGGCACGCCCCGTTCCTCCAGCGTCCCGGTGACCCGGTCGACGGTGATCCGGCTGAGGAGCGTCCCGTACACCGCGAGTCCCACCGCCGCCGCGTAGTTGCGCACCGTCTGGGTGACGCCGGTGACCTCCCCGTACGAGGCGTCGATCGCACGGTTCACCGAGTCCGTCGACGCGGGCGCGAGGAGCAGTCCGATGCCCGCGCCCGCGAGGAGGACGTACGGCCAGTGCGCGCCGAACGAGAGCCGGGTGAGGTGCAGGCCCCAGAGCGCGAAGCCGACGGCGGCGAGCGCGGAGCCGAGCAGCAGCGGCGGGCGGGCGCCGTGCCGGTCCAGCGCCCGGCCCCCGGCCTGGGAGGCGAGCGCGAAGCCGAGGAAGAAGACGAGCAGGTGGAGGGCCGCCCCCTGGGGTGAGGCGCCGAGCGAGACCCGCGCGTACCCGGAGACGAAGAAGAACAGGGGGACGAACGCGAGCATCGCGAAGAAGAGGACCGCCGTGTCGGCGCTGAAGGCGCGGTCCCGGAAGACCCGCAGCCTGATCAGCGGCTGGGCCGGAACCCGTAGCTCATAGCCGCAGAACGCCACGAGCAGCGCGGCCCCGGCGGCGACACACCCCCAGGTGGCGGCGGACTCCCAGCCCCACTCGGACGCCTGCTGGAGGCCGAGCACGCTCAGGCCCATGCCGAGGGCCGCGAGGACCGCGCCGGGCAGGTCGAGGCGTCCCCCGCGGCCCGTGCCGGGGACGCGCGCCAGGAGCGTGAGGATGATCGCGACCACGGCGACCGGCACATTCACCCAGAAGACGGCCCGCCAGGTCCAGGCCGTGAGCACCCCGCCGATCAGCGGTCCGACCGCGGTGAACGCGCCGGAGAGGCCGAAGAAGAGGGCCAGGGCCCGGCCCCGGCGGCGGACCGGGAACACGGCGGTGACGACGGCGAGCGCGGCGGGGAAGAGCAGCGCGGCGCCCACGCCCTGCACCGCCCGGAAGACGACCATCCAGGTCTGGGCGTACGGCCCCGCCGGGGCACAGCCGCAGAGCACCGAGGCGGCGGCGAAGACGCCCGTCCCGATCAGGGTGACCCGGCGGTGGCCGTGGATGTCGGCGAGCCTGCCGCCGAGCGCGAAGCACGCGGCAAGCGTCAGCAGATAGGAGTTGACCACCCAGCGGATACCGGACGAGGAGAGCCCCAGCTCCGCCGCGATGTCCGGGGCGGCGACGGCGACGACCGTCTGATCGACGAAGGTCATCGCCACCGCGAACATCATCGCCGCGAGCGCCAGCGGGCGGCTGGTCGCGGGGCCGGGGCCGCCGCCGCCCGGACCGGGGCCGTCGGGGCCGCCGGGACCGGGGCCGTCGGCCGGGACGCCGCCCGGGAGCGGCCTCACCTCCGGCACCGTGCCGAGTGCGGCGCCCGGTGCCGGGTCCGGGGCCAGGCCGCCCGCCTGCCCCGTACCCGCTGGCGCGGTGTACCCGCCGCTGGGCCCCGGCCCGGGGCCACCCTCACCCGACATATGAGTCATGGTGGGATTCTTTCCAGGGTCCGGCGGACCCGCATGCCCCGGCGGGTGGACGGGTGAGCGTCAGTACGCGCGCTGCGCCCGGTGCAGATTGGGCGGCCACACCCCGCCGGGCGCGCCGTACGCCTCCAGCCGGGAGTTGAGCGGCCCGGTGAAGTCCGGCCGGTCGGTCTGGTCGAACTCGCGGACCGTCGAGATCGCCACCGTCGCGCTCCACGGGGCGACCCCGTCGATCCGCACCAGCCCGGCGCGGCCGTTGGTGACCGACACGTTCCAGTGGGCGAAACGGGCCCCGTAGAGCGGGCCCGCGGAGGCGTCGCCGCCGTGCCGCCCGGTGTTGTCCACGGTGATCTCGGTGCGGACGTTGGCGAACGGCATGCCCCGGTGGGTGTCGAAGGTCCCCATCTCCATCACCCCCCGCGACCAGACGTTGTGGCTGGACAGCCCCTCCACGTTGATGCCGTGCAACTGGGTGCCCGGCGGGAACGGGACCGTGGCGCGGGCGACGGTGAAGTCCTCCACGAGGTTGTCGTGCGCGCCCTCGCGGCAGAAGTACGGATGGTGGCTGCCCCGGCCCTCGACCCGGGTCCGGCTCAGGGTGCAGGCGGACGCCGCGACCAGGCCGAAGGAGTTGTCGGCGTGCCGGACGGTGATGTCGTCGGCCCAGCAGTCGTAGGCGCACTGGAAGGTGACGCCGTTGTACCCCTTGTCCAGGAGGTGCGGCGACTGCGGTGTCTCGACGGCCTCCAGGGTCAGCCCCTCCACGCCCGCGTCCGTCAGCGGGGTGACGGGGGTGACCAGCCGGGGGTCCCACTCGGGGCGCAGATCCAGCGGAAGCGGTCGCTCCAGCGTCACCCGGTTCGCCTTCACGGAGACCACGCGCACCGGCCACTCGTACGGCACATAGCTGGTCAGCTTGGTCTTGTCGGCCCACTGGTACGCCTCGGGGCCCGGGCCGCCGCCCGCCATGTGCTCCAGCAGGGTGTGTCCTTCGTCGTCCGCGATCCGCAGCAGGACCAGCCGTCCCCGGCGCAGTCCGGCGGTGTCGTCCACCGTGATGGACCAGTCGCCGCGCCGGGCGGGGCGCACCGCCGTCAGAGTGCGCCACTCGTCGCGCCGGTTGCCGGTCCAGCCCTCGAACGGCCACTCCCGGGCCCTGATCGCGTCGATCAGCGAGGACCAGCGGCCCTCGGGGCAGAGCCAGATCAGGCCGCCCGCCCAGGACCAGGAGGACTTGTCCCCTCCGTAGCGGCTGCCGTAGGGGCCGATCAGCTCGGTGAGATGCCGGGTCGCGTACAGCGTGGTGCGCCCGCTGCCCGCGCCCTTCAGTACGACGCCGCTGTGGCCGATGCGGATGACCCCGTCGATCCGGAAGGTCCCGGGCGGGAGGGTCACCGTGCCGCCGCCGCGCCGGCCCACGGCCGCGAGGGCGCTGTTGATCGCGGGGGCCGAGTCCACGGCGGTGCTGGGGACGGCCCCGTAGTCGAGCGCGCTGACGGTGCGCGCGCGATGGCGGCGGCGACGGCTGCGGCTGCCCGCCCGGCCGATGTAGGGGATCTGGGGGTGGGCGTACGGGTTGCGCCGGAACTCCTGCCAGAGCGCGGGCACCGGAAGCGGCGGGGCCGGTGGCGCGGAGGCCGGTGGCGCGGCGTGGGCCGTACCGGTGGGTCCGGCCGCTGCCCAGGCCGCCGCGACGGCGGTGGCACTGCCGATCAGGGTGCGTCTGCTGAGGGTGCGCCGACCGTTCTCCATCGCGGGCCCGCCTTCCATGCATTTCATGGATATGAACGATGTTCATGTCTCTGCGTCGGTACGCGGGGTGAGCATGCCATGGCGCGCGCGGGCGCGGGAAGGGGTCGGCACCGCCGGGCCGGTGCGGCTCCGGGCGGCTCGGGCCGTGTTCGGGGCAGGTGGGTACGGGCGGGCGGTCCGAACGGGGTGTCAGCCCCCGGAGCTCTGGACGTCCTTGGTCAGATGGGTGAACGCCGCCAGATTGCGGGTGGACTCGCCGCGCGCGGTCCGCCAGGCGTACTCCCGGCGGATCGCCTCGGCGAAGCCCAGCTCCAGAAGGGTGTTGAAGGCGCCGTCGGAGGCTTCGAGCACCGCGCCCAGCAGCCGGTCCAGCTCCTCGGGGGTGGCCACGGAGAGCGGGAGCCGCCCGGTCAGATAGATGTCCCCGAGGTGGTCGATGGCGTAGTTCACCCCGTACAGCCGGAGGTTCCGCTCCAGCAGCCAGCGGTGCACGGCCGCCTCGTTCTCGTCGGGGTGGCGGATGACGAAGGCGTTGAGGGAGAGGGAGTGTCTGCCGATGCGCAGCGAGCAGGTGGTGGACAGCTTCCGGGTGCCGGGGAGCGTCACCACGTACGAACCGGGCTCCGGGCGCTCCCAGACGAGCCCGGCGTCGGTGAGGGCGCGCTCGACGACCGCCGCCGCGCCGACCGCCGCTTCGGTGCCCAGGACGGATGCGGGGGCGGCTTCCGGGACGGACGGGGTCCGTGGGGTCTGCCGTGGGTCAGACATGCTGCGAGCGTACCCGGCGGCGGTGATCGTGCAGGGCCGCCGTGTAGACGGCGGCGGTGGCCTCCGCCGCGCGGTCCCAGCCGAAGGTCCCGGCGTGCCGGGCCGCAGCGTCCCCCATCCGGGCGGCGAGCGCCGGATCGGCCAGCAGCCGGTGCAGCGCCCCGGCGTAGTCGTCGGGGTCGTGCCCGTCGATGAGGACGCCGCTCTCGCCGTCGCGCACGGCGACCGGCAGCCCGCCGACGGCCGCCGCCACCACGGGGGTCCCGGCCGCCTGCGCCTCGATCGCGACCAGCCCGAAGGACTCGCTGTACGAGGGCATCACCAGGCAGGACGCCGCCCGGAACCAGTCCGCGAGCGCGTCCTGGCCCACCGGCGGGCGGAAGTGGACGACATCCGCGATCCCCAGCCGCGCGGCCAGCTTCTGGAGCTCCTCGGGCCGGGCGAGTCCGCTGCCGCTGGGGCCGCCGACGACCGGCACATGGAGCCGGGGCCGCAGCTCGGGCCACCGCGCCAGCAGCCGGGCGACCGCGTGCAGCAGGACATCGGGGGCCTTCAGCGGCTGGATGCGGCCCGCGAAGAGCGGAACGAACGCGTCCTGCGGGACCCCGAGGCGGGCGCGGGCGGCGGCCCGGCCGTCGGCCGGGCGGAAGCGGTCGAGGTTGACCCCCGGGTGCACCACGGCGACCTTGGCCGGGTCGGCGTCGTAGAACGTGACCAGCTCGGCGGCCTCCTCGGCGGTGTTGGCGATCAGCCGGTCGGACGCGCCCACGATCTGGGTCTCGCCGATGACCCGGGAGGCGGGCTCGGGGGTGTCCCCCTCGGCGAGGGCGGCGTTCTTGACCTTGGCCATGGTGTGCATGGCGTGGACGAGGGGCACGCCCCAGCGCTCGGCGGCGAGCCAGCCGACATGGCCCGACAGCCAGTAGTGCGAGTGGACGAGGTCGTAGTGGTCGGGCCGGTGCCGGGCCCAGGCGCGCATCACCCCGTGGGTGAAGGCGCAGAGCTGCCCGGGCAGCTCCTCCTTGGCCAGGCCCTCGTACGGGCCGGCGTCGACATGGCGGACGAGGACACCGGGGGTGAGTTCCACGGTGGGGGGCAGCCCGCCCGCGGTCGCCCGGGTGAAGATCTCCACCTCGATCCCGAGGTCGGCGAGGCGACGGGCCAGCTCGACGATGTAGACGTTCATGCCGCCCGCGTCGCCGGTGCCGGGCTGGTGCAGCGGCGAGGTGTGCACGCTGAGCATCGCGATCCGGCGCGGTCTGCGGTGCGTGCCGGGGAAGGCGATCCGGGGTCCCCGGAAGACGGTGCCGCGACGGGAGACGTACTGGCCGTAGGGGCTCACGTCGGCGTTCCTCCTCGTTCCGGCCGGTCTCGGCCGGGTGCCGGGCGGGGCTGTCCGGGCAGGGCGCGTCGAGCCGACACCTCGCCCGCTCTCCACGGCGCACAACCCTGGAGTCCGCAGTTCCATTTCCCGGGGTCCAGCACTTTGCCTAATCGTTACCGCGCGGGGGCGGCAGGGCGGGCGCGGCGGGCCTCCGACGGCGCGGGCTTCCGGGTGCGGGTGACGGGGAAGGGCGGGCTTCCGGCAGTCGGGTGGGGGTGCCGACGGGGCGGTGCGGACGGCAGGCGCGCGGACGGGCCTCCGGCGGGGCGGACGTAAGGCGCGCGGGCGGGCCTTACGCCATGCGGACGGCAGGGGCGCGGACGGAGGGCGCATAGGCTCGTACGCATGACCCGCCCCCGCCCCGTCGGCACCCCCACCCGCGGGACGACCAACCCCAACCGACTCCGCCGGATGGACCGCTGGATCGCCGCCGTGCACGGCCCCGCGCTGCGCCGCAGCGATCGTCCGACCGCCGTCGACCTGGGGTACGGAGCGGCCCCCTGGACCACCCTGGAGCTGCTGCGACGGCTGCGGACCGCCGATCCGCGCTGTGAGGTCGTCGGTATCGAGATCGCCCCCGAACGGGTCGCGGCGGCCCGGCCGTACGAGCGCGAGGGCCTGAGCTTCCGCCATGGCGGATTCGAGCTCCCCGTCGACGGGGAGCCGCTGCTGATCCGCGCGGCGAACGTGCTGCGCCAGTACGAGGAGGACGAGGTCACCGCCGTCTGGGAGCGGCTGTGCGGACGGCTGGCGCCGGACGGGCTCCTGGTCGAGGGCACGTGCGACGAGATCGGGCGGCGGCACGTCTGGGTCGCGCTCGGGCCCGGGGGGCCGCGCACGGTGACCTTCGCGGCCCGGCTCGGCTCCCTGGAACGCCCCTCCGACCTGGCGGAACGGTTGCCCAAGGCGCTGATCCACCGTAATGTCCCGGGCGAGCCGGTGCACGCCTTCCTCCGCGACTTCGACCGCGCGTGGGCGGCTGCCGCCCCGTACGCCCCGCTCAGCGCCCGGCAGCGCTGGATCAGGGCGGTCGGGGAGCTGGCGGCCGACTGGCCACTGACGGACGACCGTCGGCGGTGGCGCCAGGGCGAGGTGACCGTCAACTGGGCGGCGCTGGCTCCCTCGCGCGGGTGAACATCCCGGCGCGGGCCCCCTCCCGGGAACACCGGCGGCGGGCCGTTCGTCGGCGCGGGTGGAGGCGGCCGATACTCGCCTCTGTCGCTTTGGGGGGAGCCATGGCACCATCACGGCACCACTCGGACGTTACTGACGGTACTTCAGAGCGCCGGGCCGGCCCGGCGGACCCGTGTCATCCCATCGGGCCCACCGGACCCACCGGTCCCGGCCCCGGACTGCCCTGGAGGGGGAGCGTGCTCCGACGCCACTGCGCCACCGGAGCGATCACGGTGGTCTGTGCCCTCGCCGTGCTCGCCGTACCCGGTACGGCGTTCGCCGCCGTGCCCGCCGAGCCGGGGCGCGCCCTTCCGCGGGTACTGCCCCGGGCACCCGAGCCGCCGGTCGCGCCGGAGCGGCCGGCCCCGGGTGACGCGCTGGAGCGGGTGCGGCTCGACATGGAGAAGCTGTATCAGCAGGCGGCGTCCGCCACCGACGCCTACAACCTCGCCGAGGAGCGGACGGAACAGCAGTCGGCGGAGATCGTCCGGCTGGCCCGGCGGATCGACGGGGGCCGGACCCGGATCGCGGAGCTGAAGGACCGGGCGGGCGCCGCCGCCCGGGAGCAGTACCGGGGCGGCGGGCTGCCCGCGGGCGCGCAGTTGCTGCTCACCGACGATCCCCGGCTCTTCCTCGACGCCGCCGAGCGGGTCCGCCAGAGCATGAAGGCGACCAAGGACCTGCTGACCGAGCTGGAGCGCGCCCAGCGGGAGCTGGAGGACTACACCCGGCGCGCCAGCGCCGAGTGGCGGGACCTGGAGGCCGACCGGCAGGCCCAGAAGAAGGCGAAGAAGCGGATCACCGAGCGGATCGCCGCCGCCCAGCGGCTGGAGAGCCGGCTGGCGGAGGAGGAGCGCGAGCGGCTTCTCGCCCTGGAGCGGGAGGCGGCGGAGCGAGCCCAGGAGGCATGGCTCAGGGAGCAGGCCCTGAAGCAGCGGCAGAACGCGGGTGACGGACCCGGCGGCGGCTCCAGGGCCGACGCGCCGGGCAGGGCCCGCGGCTCCGAGGCCGGGCCGGCCGGGGCCGCCGCGAAGGCGATCGCCTTCGCCCTGGCCCAGGTGGGCAAGCCCTATGCCTGGGGCGCCGAGGGCCCCGGCTCGTTCGACTGCTCCGGGCTGACCTCCCAGGCGTGGGCGGCGGGCGGCGTGGGCATACCCCGCACCTCGCAGCAGCAGTGGCGCGAGCTGCCCCGGGTGGCGACCGAGGACATACAACCCGGCGACCTGATCGTCTACAACGCCGACGCGAGCCATATCGGGATCTACATAGGCGACGGGCGGATCGTGCACTCCCCCCGTCCCGGCCGCACCGTGAGCGTGGCGGGCGCCGGGTCGATGAAGATCCTGGGCGTGGTCCGCCCGGACCCGGCCTGAGCCACGGCCGGGACACCGGCCCGGGCCCGGGTCCGCCCGGCCCGGGCAGCACCGCCGGGGACGGCCGCGGCGGCACGGAGGGCACGCTCCGGGCCGGGCCGCGACGGTACGGAGACCGCTCCGGGACCGGGGTCCGGCTTCGGGCACCGGCCCCGTCGCGGCGCCGTTGTCCCGGAGCGTACGGATACCGCGACGGAGCGTTCCCGACGGCGTGATGTTTGTCATGACGAGGGCGTCAACTGCCCTCCGAAGCCCGGCATATCGCCTCCCGGCCGCCGTCTGTCGTTCCCCTGCGGCCGGGCCTACCGCTAAGGTCCCCGACGGGCAGGCGTCGTTCGTCGCCTCGCCGCGGCCCGGGGGGAGGGAAGGACCCGCACCCATGCCCGTACCCGCACCCGCACCGCTCCAGCGGAGCGCATCTGCCCTGGAGGCCGCCGTGGAGACGGAGACGGAGACCGTCCTGGACGGCGGCCCGGGCACCGGCGTCCCCGGTCCCGGCGGACCGCCGGCCGCCGAGCGGGGAGCCACCGGGCCGGGGGCCGGCGACCTCACCCTGCTGGTGATCGAGGACGACCCGGCGGGCACCTTCTCCGTGCCGGAGCTGCTGGACTCCTCGCACACCCGGGTCCGGGTCCGGCGGGCCCGGAATCTCACCGAGGCCGAGCGGCTGCTCACCGACGATGTCCACTGCGTCCTGGTCGACCTGGCGCTCCCCGGCGGCGCGGACGGGCCGGGCCCGCTCCAGCAGGTGCTGCGGCTCGCGGCCCGGCAGGCGGTGCTCGCCCTGACCACGTCGGACAAGGCCGAGCAGGCGACCGAGGCGGTACGGGCCGGGGCGCAGGACCATCTCTTCCGCGACGAGCTGGACGGGCGGCTGGTGCGCCGCACCGTGCGGTACGCCGTGGAGCGCAAGCGGGCCGACACCGCCCAGCGGAAGCTGGCCGAGTCCCGTCTCAGGGCCGAGGAGAACGCCCGGCTCGAACGCGGGCTGCTGCCCACTCCCCTGCTCCAGGGCTCACCCCTGCGGTTCGCCGCCCGCTACCGGCCCGGCCGCTCCCGGGCCCTGCTCGGCGGGGACTTCTACGACACGGTCCGCACCCCCGACGGCACCGTGCACGCCGTGATCGGCGATGTCTGCGGCCACGGCCCGGACGAGGCGGCGCTCGGCGTGGAGCTGCGGATCGCCTGGCGGGCGCTGACCTTCGCGGGGCTCTGCGGGGACGAGCTGCTGGCGACGCTCCAGCGGGTGCTGGAGCACGAGCGGGAGAGCGAGGAGATCTTCGCGACGCTCTGCACCGTCGACATCGCCCCGGACGGCGGCTCGGCCGAGCTGTGCCTGGCGGGGCACCCGGCCCCGGTGCTCACCCGGGAGGGCGGCCCGGCCGCCCTGCTCCCCCACGAGACCGGCCCCGCGCTGGGGCTGCTGCCGTGCAGCCGCTGGCCGCGGCACCGGGTGGAGCTGGGCGGGGAGTGGAGTCTGATGCTCTACACCGACGGGCTGATCGAGGGCCGCAGCGGTCCCGGGGAGCGGCAGCGGCTGGGCGACGAGGGGATGCTGGCCGTGGTCGACCGGCAGTTGTCGGCGGGCCTCGGCGGTGAGGCGCTGCTGGACTCGGCCATCGCCGAGGTGCGGGGGCTGAACGGCGGGGATCTGACCGACGATCTCGCGGTGCTGCTGCTGAGCGGCCCCTGACACGTGCTGAGCGGTCCCTGACACGGCACGGTCACGCCACGGCGGGCCCGGGCCGGGACGGGAGCGGCCCGGCGGCGGTCACCGCCCGCCGTTGTACGGGCCGTAGGGGCCGTCGCTGCTGGAGCCGCCGCGCCGCCCGCCGCCCTTCCCGGTGACCTGGGCGAGCGCCGGTCGTACGTCGACGAAGAAGACGATCGAGGCGATCAGTCCCGCCAGGGACAGGAACAGCATGCTCGTGAAGAGATTCACCGCGACCGCGATGCCCAGGATGATCAGCCAGAAGGGCTTGGTCTGCTTGTCGGCGGCGCGGAAGGCGTCCTCACGGGCGAAGAGCGCCATGGCGAACGCAGTCACGGACGTGACCAGGAAGACCAGGTACACGACCAGCATCAGGGTGTTGTGGAAATTCACGGCCAGCATCGTGAGCACCGCCTAGGACTCGTGGGTGGAGGGACCGACCCGCCCCGCCACGTTACCTGTGGAACGAGCCGGGCACCCCGAAAGGTGCCCGGCCCGGCCGTCGCGCACGCCCTTACTCGGCGACGGGAGCGGTCTTCTTCGGCGCGGCCTTGCGCGCGGCGGGCTTCCGGGCGGCGGGCTTCGCGGGCGCGTCCGCGGCGGGCTTGCGGGGCTGCCGGGTCCGCGTGGGGTTCGCCGCGGCCTTCGCCTCCGGACCGGCCTTCGGCTCGGGCTCGACGGCGACGGCGATCTCCGTGATCTCCTCGGCGGCCTCACCGCGCCAGGACCGCACGGTCTGCTCGCCGTGCCCGGCAACCTTCTCGTAGGTCTCACGGGCCTTGACCGCGTACTCGGCGGCGACGCCCACACCCCGCAGCGCGAGGTCCTGGGCAGTCTCGCCGAGCTTCTTCAGATCGCTGTCGAAGCCGCCGATCACATCGTTGACCACGGCCTGGACGGTGGCCTGGGCCTCCTTGGCCTGGCCGGTGACCTTCTCCTGGACGGCCTTGGGGTCGGTGTTGCGGACCGCGTCGATCCGTCCGGGCGCCTCGGCGGCGATCTGCTCGATGAGCGCGGGCACCTTCCGGGCCTGCCGGACGGCGAGGTCGGCCGTTCCGGCGGCGAAGTAGAGGGGGGTGGGGTCGGTGAACGTCTTGCGGAGGTCGTCGGTGATGGCCATGGGTAATCCTCCTGGAACGCGATCAGTGTGAGGGTGTGCCGGCGTCGTCCGGGCCGCCCGCGGCGCGGGGCCCGTCGGCCGTGGTGTCCGCCGCGGCGCGGGAGTGCGGATGCGGTGCCGTGCCCGGGTCCGTCTCCGGGTCCGTCTCCGTCCCCGGGTCCGGGTCGGTGCCCGTCCCCGGGCCCGTTCCGGCTCCCGCGTCCGCTATGCAGCGGTCCGCACCCGCGGCGCCGTCGGCACCCGGGGCCGGGTACCCGGCCTCCGCCTCCACCGCGTTCTCCTTGCGGAAGGAGTCGTAGATCTGGAGCAGTACGGCCTTCTGCCGCTCGTTGATGGAGGGGTCGGCGATGATGACGGCCCGGGTCTCCAGCTCGTCCCGGTCCCGCTCGTCGAGAATCCCGGCCCGCACGTACAGCGTCTCGGCGGAGATCCGCAGCGCCTTGGCGACCTGCTGGAGCACCTCCGCGCTCGGCTTGCGCAGCCCGCGCTCGATCTGGCTCAGATACGGATTGGACACCCCGGCGGCGTCGGCGAGCTGCCGCAGTGAGAGCTGGGCCGTGCGCCGCTGCTCCCGCAGGTACTCACCGAGATTGCCGACGTTGAGTGATGCCATGCCACCGATGGTGCCCACCCTTGCTAACTTTTGCAAGCAGTCGCTTGCAAAAGTGCGCCACACCACGCGCCACCGTGGAGGCACTCGATGCGTATGCCCCTTCTCCAGGGGGTTTATCCATATTTCTGGCCAGCCCGTCCGGTGGTCGGTACCGTGCCCCTGTGCCTTCCTCCGATGCCGACGGCCTCGCCGATCTCGTCCGGCTGCGCCGGGCGCGCGACCTCATGGACCGCGCGTACGCGGAGCCGCTGGACGTGGCGGCGCTGGCGCGGGTCGCCCTCATGTCGCCGGGGCACTTCTCGCGCAGCTTCCGCGCCGCCTACGGCGAGAGCCCGTACAGCTATCTCATGACCCGCCGGATCGAGCGGGCCAAGGCGCTGCTGCGGCGGGGCGACCTGTCGGTGACGGAGGTCTGCCTCGCGGTCGGCTGCACCTCGCTGGGCTCGTTCAGCTCACGCTTCACCGAGCTGGTCGGCGAGAGTCCGAGCGCCTACCGGGCCCGCGACCACAGCCACGGCGCCACCGTTCCCTCCTGTGTCGCACGGTCCCGCACCCGGCCGGTCAGAGGCGGGGAACCGGGCGGAGGCCGGGCGGAGGACAGGCCGGCCGAACCGGTCAGGAACGGAGAAGCGGAATCAGCCGACGGATCCTAGCGTGAGGGACATGGATATCGCACTCTCACAATGCTTCATCGCCGTCGACGACCACGACAAGGCGCTCGCCTTCTACCGGGACGCGCTCGGTCTCGAAGTCCGCAACGACGTCGGATTCGAGGGCATGCGCTGGGTCACCGTCGGCTCACCCGCACAGCCGGACGTGGAGATCGTCCTCGAACCGCCGCTCGCGGACCCGCACGCCCCGGAGGCCGACCGGCGGGCGATGGCCGAGCTGATGGCCAAGGGCCTGCTGCGCGGCGTCATCTTCCGTACCGACGACGTCGACGCCGCCTTCGAGCGGATCCGTGCCGCGGGCGGCGATGTGGTGCAGGAGCCGATGGACCAGCCGTACGGCGTACGCGACTGCGCCTTCCGCGACCCGGCGGGGAACATGCTGCGGTTCACCCAGCCGCGCCGGGGCTGACCGGAACCACCGGGTAACCGGAACCGCGGGAAGCGGCCGGACCCGCGGGCGGAATACCCCGGGCCACGGTCCCTGGACGCCCCCGCGCACCCAGGGGCCGTGGCCCGAGGAGTCTCAGACGACGTCGACGTAGTCGCCCGTCGCGTTCACCCCCTGGGTGGTGGGGGTGCTGACGAAGCTGTACCGGAAGTACCCGTCGGACTCGGCCGTCAGCGTGGTGCTGAGCTGACCCCTGCTGTCGGTCCTGACCGTCCCCAACGTGGTGTACGCGTCCGTCCCGGCCTTACGGAACTGGAGCTTCACCGACTGTCCGGAGTAACCGGAGTACTTGTACGTCTCCCAGTCGGCCCGGGTCAAGGCTCCGGTGACGGTGATGACCTTGCCCTGGCGGACCGGCTCGGGCGAGGCGTTCACGGTGAGCCGGGCGGCGCGCTGGACGCTGAAGGTCCGGGCGGCGGGCAGCTCGACCTCGTCGCCGCCGTTGGCCACCACGGAGAGCTCGGCCTTCCAGGCGGCGCCCGCGAAGGCGTTCCGCTCCAGATGGGTCCGCGGAGCGATGGTGACATCCGCCGTACAGCTCACCGTGGTGCCGGAGGTGCAGGCGGTGACCAGCCCGTCCGCCGGAATCCTGGCTTCCTTCTCCTCGGGCGAGGTTCCGTACCAGAGCACCGTGGAGGCGTCGAAGATGCCTTCCGCGTGGGAGGCCCGGAAAGTGACCGTGACCTTCTTGGCCGCGTGTGTGCCGAGGACGACCGGCTCGCCCCCGTTGACCACGACGTCCCACACCGTGGGCGGTACGGACTCGTTGACCGCCGGGGCGCCCGCACGGCCGGACGCGGCCGAAAGGGTGTCGGCCCCGGCCTCGGCCGACGGCACGCCGAACGCGGCCAGGGCCAGGGCGCCGGGCAGAACGGCGGCCGTTGTACGAGAGCGCATGCACGTCCCAGTTCGAAGGGGCGGGCTCCGCGGCGCACGACGCGCGGAGGCCCGGAGGGCCGGTCGGGTCACCCGACTCTTCCATCCAGACATGGGACAGGGACAGATGGTTGTACGGGTTTCTGAGAACGCCCTGAGAAAGCTGTGGCCCACGCGCCCGACGGTCCGACAGCGGTGCAGGTCAACGGGGTTGACGGTGCATCGGAATCACTCCTTCGGCGCCGCGCCATCACCGCGTGATAAGTGCTCCGCGCACCGTTCCCCGCCCGTGCCGGGCCGCCCCGGAACGCCCCGCCGCACCGGAGGGCCGCACCGTCCCCGGAGGGCCGCGCGGTCTCAGAAGGCCGCGCGGACCTCCCCGACCTCGGTCGCGCCGCCCAGCAGCGGGGAACGGCCGATCCGGTCGAGGACCGGGGATTCGACGCCGAGCAGTCCGAGGCTCCGGGCGAGGACCGGGCCGAGGGCGCGCGCGGCACCGTCGTCGATCTTGAAGGCGAGGGCCCGCCCATCGGGGAGCGCCACCGCCTGGACGGCCTCCGCGCCCATCTTGGAGAGGGTGCCCGGGACCTCGCGCATCAGCCAGGTGTCGGGGCGGCGGGTGCCCGCCACATACTCGGGGTGGGCCCGCATCGCGTCGGCGACCCGCCGCCCGGCGGAGCCCGGCTCCGCGAGGACGAGGGAGCGGAAGGCGCGCGCCAGACCGGTCAGGCCGACCGCCAGCAGGGGCGCCCCGCAGCCGTCGGTGCCGACGGCCGCGACGGGCTCGCCCGCGGCCTCCTCCAGGACGGTGCGGACGAGCCGCTGGAGCGGGTGGGCCGGGTCGAGGTACCCCTCCCGGTCCCAGCCGTTGAGCGCGCAGACGGCGAGCATCGCGGTGTGCTTGCCGGAGCAGTTCATCGTGACCTTGTCCCGGACCAGCCCCCGGGCGAGATAGCTCTCCGCCTCGACGGGGTCCAGCGGCAGATCGGGCGGGGTCTGGAGGTCGTCCTCGGTGAGCCGCTGCTCGGCGAGCATCGTCCGGACCAGGTCGAGGTGGAAGTGCTCGCCGGAGTGGCTGGCGGCGGCCAGCGCGAGCCGTTCGCCGGAGAGGTCGAGTCCGGCGCGGAGGACGGCGGCGGCCTGGAAGGGCTTGTTGGCGGAGCGCGGGAAGACGGGCGCGTCGGGGTCGCCCAGCGCCAGTTCCACCCTGCCGTCGGCCGCGAGGACGACCAGCGAGCCCCGGTGACGGCCCTCGACGAAGCCGGATCGTACGACCTCGGCGAGGACCGGGGGTATGGCGGCAGGGGACATCATCGGCCTCCGTTGCGGGGTGGTGGGGGTACCCGCTTCCGGACGGTCCGCTCCAGGCCGGAGCTGCTCGGATCAGCGTGATCTGATCAGATCGAGCCAGGTCAGCGGGTCACCGGGTGAGCAGGTCGTCGACATGCGCTTCCCCTTCACGGTACCTGCGCGCAATCTCCGCACTGCAATCGTCCGCTGTCCGCTGAAGCCGCTGTCGACGGCACGAGACCTGCTGTTCGTAGCGGATGAGCCGCCCCATTCCGGTGTGCAGCTCGTCATCGGTCCTGGCCGAGAGGTCGGACAGCTCCACATCGGCGAGCATGTCGGCGGCGAGGGTGCGGTACTCCTCGTTCTGCGGTGTGGAGAGCGTCACATGGCGGGCGGGTCTGCGATGGCTGGAGGGGCTGTCGGCGAGGATCTCGGAGAGCCGGTCCACCACCAGGCTCCGCACCACCGGAACCTGGGACTCCGTGCGCCGGGCCAGCTCGGCGCGGAGGATGTCGATCCGGCCGTGGAGCATCCGCCGGACATAGCTGAGATCGGCCTCGTCCCGCTGGGACTCCCGGCGCAGGGTCCGCAGTTCGGGCAGGCTCAGGGTGCGCAGATCGTACTGCGGGGGGTCGGCCAGGGCGTCCAGGGTGGCGCGCGGCGCGGGCGGACAGAGGGGGGAGCCCGGACCGGCCGGGCGGCCCTGGGGGCCGTGGGGACCCTGAGGCCCGTGGGCCATCGCCGGAACGGCCGCCGCGAGCGACGGCACCCCCGGGAGCCCCGGCCCCCCGGGAGCCCCCGGGCCCCCCGAGATCCCCGGCACTCCCGGCATTCCCGGGGCCCCGGGAACCGCCGGGCCGGGGCGCCCCGCCCGGACCGTCGGCAGCGGGAGCCCGGGAGTCGATACGGGACCGGTCGGCTGCCCGGTTCCAGATGTGCTCATATGCGTCTGTCCGTCCCCTTGACCGGTGCCTGGGTTCCCCCCGGGGCCCGAAGGGCCGCGAGCGCGCACCGCCTTCCTGCATCGTGCCATTCCGGGCGCTCCCGACGCAGGCGCTCTGCACCCGTTCAGCCCCAGATAGGTTGGTCTGTATGCGTGCAGTGGTGCAGAGGGTGGACGGCGCGAGCGTCGCCGTGACAGAGGGGGCCGACACCGAGCCCGTCGGCGAGATCTTCGGCGAGGGACTGTGTGTGCTGGTGGGGGTCGCCCACGACGACACCCCGGCGAAGGCGGCGCAGCTCGCCCGCAAGCTGTGGTCGCTGCGGATTCTGGAGGGCGAGAAGTCCTGCTCGGAGGCGAATGCGCCCTTGCTGGTGATTTCGCAGTTCACCCTCTATGGGGACGCCCGGAAGGGCCGCCGCCCCAGTTGGAGCGCCGCCGCGCCGGGACCGGTGGCCGAGCCGCTGGTCGACGAGGTGGTACGGCAGCTCAGGGCGCTGGGCGCCCGGGTGGAGACGGGCCGGTTCGGGGCGAGCATGCGGGTCTCGCTGACGAACCAGGGCCCGTTCACGGTGCTGCTGGAGATCTAGGGCGTGCCGTCCGGGGACGGTCTACGGCTCGACGACCGTCTCCTGGGACGCCGCCGTGGTCCCCGCGATCAGCGCGGCGTCCACCGGGACGTTCCGCTTCACCAGCGCCAGCGCGATCGGCCCCAGCTCGTGATGGCGGGCCGACGTGGTGACGAATCCGAGCTGGCGGCCCTCCTCGCCGTCGGCGGCCAGCCGGATCGGCGTCCCCGCCGCGGGCAGGTGCACCTCGCTGCCGTCCAGATGGAGAAAGACCAGCCGGCGCGGCGGCTTGCCCAGGTTCTGCACCCGGGCGACGGTCTCCTGACCCCGGTAGCACCCCTTCTGGAGATGGACGGCCGTACCGATCCACCCCAGTTCGTGCGGGATGGTCCGGTGATCGGTCTCGAAGCCCACCCGGGGCCGGTGGGCCTCGACCCGCAGCGCCTCGTACGCGAGGACACCGGCGAGCGGCCCGTTCGCCGCGGCGTAGGACTCCAGCCGCTCCCGGGGCAGGAAGAGGTCCCGGCCGTGCGGGGTCTCCCGGACGACGACGGTCTCGGTGGTCCCGGGGGTCTCGGGCACCTCGGCGATGGAGCCCGCGGGCAGATGCACCACGGCGATGTCGTCGGTGCGGTCGGCGACCTCGACCCGGTAGAAGAACTTCATCGACTCCAGATAGGCGATCAGCTCCTCCTGGGAGCCGGGCTCGACATGGGCCCAGACCGTGTCCCCGGTGTCGACGAGGTAGAGCGCGTGCTCGACATGGCCGTTGGCGGAGAGGATCAGCGCCTCCGTCGCCCGCCCCGGCGGCAGCTCCGTCATGTGCTGGGTGAGCAGCAGATGCAGCCAGGCGAGCCGGTCCTCGCCGGTGACGGTGAGGACGCCGCGGTGCGAGAGGTCGACGAGGCCGGTGCCGTCCGCGAGCGCGCGCTGTTCACGGAAGATGTCGCCGTAGTGCGCGGCGACGCCTTCGTCGGCTCCCTCGGCGGGGACCGCGCCGGGCTGGGACAGCAGGGGGCTCTTCACAGTGGCCATGGGCCAAGCCTACGACCCGCTGGTCGAGGCCCCGGGAGCGCGGGAGGCCCCGGACGCGGACGGCGCTGCGGGGCGGGCCACCCGGTCCGTCCCGTCCGGCCCGTCCCTCCGCTCCGCCCGGTCCGCCTGATCCGTCCGGTCCGCCCGGTCCGTCCGGGACGAGGTGCAGCCCTGGCAGCGGCCGAAGATCGCGAAGTGCTTGAGATCGGTGTCGAAGCCGAACGTCTCACGCAGCTTGGCGGTGAAGTCGGCGGCGAAGTCGACATCTGTCTCGATCACATCCGTGCAGTCCCGGCAGACGAGATGGATATGGTGATGGCGATCGGCGAGATGGTAGGTGGGCGCGCCGTGCCCGAGGTGGGTGTGGGAGACGAGGCCCAGCTCCTCCAGCAGCTCCAGCGTCCGGTAGACGGTGGAGATATTGACCCCGGACGCGGTCCTGCGCACCTCGCAGAGGATGTCGTCCGGCGTCGCGTGATCCAGCGCGTCGACGGCCTCCAGCACCAGCTGGCGCTGCGGCGTCAGACGGTAGCCGCGCTGCCGGAGGTCGCTCTTCCAGTCGGTGCTCACCACGTATCCCAGTGTAGGCAGGCGACGCAAGCGTGCCCCCGGTCCACAGGGAGCCGGGGGCACGGAGGCGCGGGGTGTACGGACCTGCCCGCCAGGGGTCGGGCCCGTGACGGGGCGGGCCTACTTGAAGAAGGCGATCCCGTCGTCGGGAAGGTCACCGAGGTCCTTCGCCCAGGACTCGACCTCCTCCGGGGTGACGGTCTGCGGCTGGGCCTCAGTGATCTTCTTCAGGTGCGCGGACATGTACGGCCGCAGCGGGACCTCGGGGGTGGCCTTCTCGCCCACCCACATCAGATCGCCCTTCACATAGCCGTAGAGCCGCTTGCCACCGCTGTACGGGCCGGACGCGCCCGTCCGGGCCACGGCGTCGGTCGCCAGGTCGATCTGCGGCTTCTGGTCGGCCAGCTCGCCGTACCAGACCTCCACGATGCCCTGGTCACGGACCATGACGATCTCGACCTTGCGGTCCTTGTCGATGCGCCAGTAGCCGTGCTCGCTCTCCAGCGGCCGGACCGTGTTGCCCTCGGAGTCCAGCACCCACGCGTGCGAGGCGTACTCCAGGAAGTCACGGCCGTCGTGGCTGAAGGTGACGGACTGGCCGAAGTTGCACTTCTCGGCGCCCGGGAAGTCGGACACGCCCGCCCCCTCCCAGGTCCCGAGGAGGAAGGCGAGGGGCACGAGGTCCGGATTGAGGTCGGACGGAATCTCGATCATGAGCAGCTCTGGCGATCTGTAGATACGGGGCGGACGGGCCGGATCAGCGCTGACCCTGGTACAGCTTCTTCACGGTCAGGAACGCAAAGGCGCCGACGCCGATGCAGACCAGGACCAGCAGGGCTTCGAAGAATGCCTCAAGCACGGAGTGCTCCTCGGGTGAGCGGTGGGCGTTGTACGGTCCGGGCCCCAGCCTAATGGGTGAGGGCCCGGCTCTCTCTGTGAGGGCGGTCGCCACGCCCCGCCGGGACGGTCGTCACAGCCTGCCGGGAGCCGTCGCCACGCCCCGCCGGGGGGCCGTCGCGGCGGGGCGCCCGGAGCGGCCCGCACGGGGGCGCGGACTACAGTGCGGACCATGGACAAGAAGCTCGTGATCAAGGTGACCGCGGGGGCCGACGCCCCGGAGCGCTGCTCCCAGGCCTTCACCGTGGCGGCGGTCGCCGTCGCCAGCGGTGTCGAGGTCTCGCTCTGGCTGACCGGCGAGTCCTCATGGTTCGCGCTGCCGGACCGGGCGGCCGGGTTCGAGCTGCCGCACGCCGCCCCGCTGCCGGACCTGATCGAGTCCATCCGGGCGGGCGGCCGGATCACCCTGTGCACGCAGTGCGCGGCACGGCGGGAGATCACGGAGGAGGACGTCCTCGACGGGGTGCGGATCGCGGGCGCGCAGGTCTTCGTCAGCGAGATCATGGCGGACGGCGTCCAGGCGCTCGTCTACTAGGGGAGCGGGAACAGCCAAGGCGGCCGGAGCAGCCAGGGCGGCCGGAAGCGGACCGTCGACGCCGAAGGCCCGCGAGGAGGGCCCGTCGAAGGCCCGCGGACAGGGCGGCCGGAAGGCCCGGGCGCTGCCCGGCTCAGGGGCGGGGGCCCCGTTTCCCGTCCAGCTCGTCCCACCAGCGGTCCGACTCGGGGTCGCCGGACGGATCGTCCCACCAGCGGTCGTCCGGCCCCCGGCGGTTGGCGACGATCACCGCGATGGGCGGGATGACCATGGCGACGACGCACAGCGCCACGGCCGCCGGGACCGAGAACAGCCGGACATAGGACCAGGCGGAGACAAAGAGGAAGAGGCACACGCCCATCAGCACGAAATAGGCACGCCGCCGCCGTGCGTACATGTCTCCAGCGTACGACCGGGGACGGCCGCCGTCCCGGTCCGTGGCCCGTCCGTGGCCGGTCGCGGACTCCACCGGCACCCGCGCATACCGAAGGGCCGCACCCCACCCAGTGGCGTCCAACCCCCTGGGGTGCGGCCCCTCGGCCGTTCTCGGCGGGCGACCGGTCACGGCCGGCTGCCCGTCGGCCGCGACAGCGTCGCGGCCGGGCGCGGTCAGACCGCGATCGCGACCTCGGACAGACCGCCGGTCTGCGCGACGACGGTACGGTCCGCCGTGCCGCCCGGAACCAGGGCGCGCACGGTCCAGGTGCCCTCCGCGGCGTAGAAGCGGAACTGCCCGGTCGCCGAGGTCGGGACCTCGGCCGTGAACTCGCCGGTCGAGTCCAGCAGGCGGACATAACCGGTGACGGGCTCGCCGTCG
This sequence comes from Streptomyces clavuligerus, assembly GCF_005519465.1. NCBI lineage: Bacteria > Bacillati > Actinomycetota > Actinomycetes > Kitasatosporales > Streptomycetaceae > Streptomyces > Streptomyces clavuligerus. Next base: position 2,999,106 of record NZ_CP027858.1, read on the forward strand.
CGGGTCACCTGGCCCTGGATCGTCGTCTCACCGGGCTTGATCGTCGAGGCGTCGGGGCCGCCGGCCTTCGCTCCACACATACAGCTTCTCCAAAGATTCGCGGGACGGGACTGCTCGCGGGACGTTGCTCAGGACGTCACGTGTTGGCGCCGAGCTCGATCGGCACGCCGACGAGGGAGCCGTACTCGGTCCAGGAGCCGTCGTAGTTCTTGACGTTCTCGACACCCAGCAGCTCGTGCAGGACGAACCAGGTCAGGGCCGAGCGCTCGCCGATGCGGCAGTAGGCGATGGTGTCCTTGGCCAGGTCGACCTGCTCGTCGGTGTAGAGCGCCCGCAGCTCGTCGTCCGACTTGAAGGTGCCGTCGTCGTTGGCGTTCTTGGACCAGGGGATGTTGCGCGCGCTGGGCACATGGCCGGGGCGCTGCGACTGCTCCTGCGGCAGGTGCGCCGGGGCGAGCAGCTTGCCGCTGAACTCGTCGGGGGAGCGCACGTCGACCAGGTTCTGGGCGCCGATCGCGGCGACGACGTCGTCACGGAAGGCGCGGATCGCCAGGTTCTGCGGCTGGGCGCGGTACTCGGTGGCCGCGCGCTGCGGCACCTGGTCGCCGTCGACGAGGTCGCGGGAGTCCAGCTCCCACTTCTTGCGACCGCCGTCGAGCAGCTTCACGCTGTCGTGGCCGTAGAGCTTGAAGTACCAGTAGGCGTAGGACGCGAACCAGTTGTTGTTGCCGCCGTAGAGGACGACGGTGGTGTCGTTCGCGATCCCCTTCGCGGAGAGCAGCTTCTCGAAGCCCTCCTGGTCGATGAAGTCGCGGCGGACCGGGTCCTGGAGGTCCTTGGTCCAGTCGATCCGGATGGCGTTCCGGATGTGGTTCTTCTCGTACGCCGAGGTGTCCTCGTCCACCTCCACGATGGCGACCTGCGGGTCGTCGAGGTGCGCCTCGACCCAGTCGGCGTCGACGAGGACGTCGCTGCGGCTCATGCTGTTTCTCCTCCGGGGCAGTATGCGGCGGGGTTGCTGATGAGACTGATGAGACTGCGCGGGTACGCGTCAGAGGCGTCGTGGCCCGCACGGGGACGGCCCTGATCACAGAGGTCGAAGGGCCGGGGGGACAGAGAGCGATGGGACGCGCCCGCTCGACGGGGGTCCCGCTCAGACAGTGCGACAGAGCATGGCGGCGACGCGGCACAGGTCGACTGCCCGCCGCTTCGTGAGATCCGCCTGTCGCTTCATGCGTCCGATCGTAGGGACGAGTCGGCCGCCATGTCACCGCCATGTCGAATAATGAGACGGAAACGTCCGGGATTCGGAATCTCGACCACGGAAAGGGACTCCGGCGCACCCCCGGCGACGGCTGGTTCCGGCACTTCTTCTGCCTGTCGGACAGGGACGTCTCAGCATGCGGCCATGACCGCTCGGCGCTCCGGCCCCGTCCCCCGCTCTCCCTCGCGTCTCCCTCGCGCGCGCCCCGCAGGCGTCCCGTCCCCGCCCGGCGGGTGTCCCGTCCGCCGCCTGTGCACACGGGTTCTGTAATGGACGTTCCATCCACTAGATTCGGCAGGATGAAGACCAGGACACGCCACACACCCGGGGCCGAGGAGCCGCAGGGGACGCCCGGCACCCGGGAGCGGATCGTGCGGGCGGCCTCCCTGCTGATGCAGCGCCAGGGGTACGACGGCACCGGGATCAAGCAGATCGCGCAGGAGGCGGGGGCGACCCTGGGCTCCGTCTACCACTTCTTCCCCGGCGGCAAACAGGAACTCGCCGTCGCCGCCGTCCACCGGGGCGACGAGGAGTTCACCGTGATCCTGCGGGAGCTGCTGGACGGCGAGCCGGACCCGGCGGAGGCGGTCCTCGCCGTGACCCGCAGCCTCGCCGAGGGGCTGCGGGAGTCCGACTGGCTCGACGGCTGCCCGGTCACGGCCACCGCGCTGGGCACGGCGGGGCGGCTGCCCGACATCCAGGGCGCCGCGTCGGCCGCGTTCATCCACTGGCAGGAGATCTTCGAGGCGAAGCTGCGCGGGAGCGGTGTGCCCGCGGACGAGGCGGCGGAGCTGGCCGTCACGGTCGTCTGCACCCTGGAGGGCGCCGAGCTGTGCGCCCAGGTCACCCGGGACGAGCGGCCCCTGCTGACGGCGGGCCGCCAGCTCGCCCGGCTGCTCGGCGGCACAGCGCGGACGGACCGTCCGGACCACTGAGGACACCGCGCGGACGGACCGCCGCCGCCGGGCCCCGTGGGGCCCGCCGCCGAGAGCCGTGGGGCGTCGCCGCCGAGAGCCGTGAAGGGGGCGGGCTCAGCCCACCAGCGAGACGCCCTGCCCCGTCCCCAGGAAGGTCAGCCCGGTCTCGTCCGCCTTGGCGCGGTTCAACGTGATCCCGCCCGGCAGGCCGTCGATCCTCAGGTCGTAGTCCACGGCCCGGCGCAGCTCGGTGTCGAAGCCCGGGACGGGGATCTCGGGCAGGGAGTCGGCCTTCAGCCGTACCGTGCCGCTCTCCCCCGCCTCGATGGTGCTGTAGACCTCGATCTCCTCGTTGCCCAGCACGCCCTTGATCGCGTCGGGGATCGCGACGCCCGCGCCCTCCAGGAGCTGGACCGACGGGCCCGTGACCTTGACCTGGCCCTTGGCGGCGCGCTCCGGGCCCGCGTAGCCGACGGTGGCCCCGCTCGGCGCGGACTTGGTCAGATCCTCGTACGAGACCCGGGCGGAGCCCTCCGCGCGGGCGGCGGTGGCCGAGGCGAAGTTGCCGCCGATCCGTACATCGGCCAGCTCGGCCCGGACCTCGGAGACGGCGACCGTGCGGCCACCGGCCGTGGCGTCGATGCCGGTGACGCTGACGTCGACCTCGTCGAGCTGCCTGTTCGCGATCTGGGTCAGGAAGGGAAAGCCCTTGATGGAGACCTCGGGGGTGGCGGAGAGACCCTGCGTGGCCTTGATCCGGTCGGCTGCCTCACCCTCCGCGACATGGACCGCGATGCGGTCGGCGGCGACGAAGAGACCGCCGAGGACAACGGCCGTGATCAAGGTTATTCGCAGTGCACGCATGGTCCGGTGGCCCACCTTCGTTCGTCCGTGTACGCGCGCCCCTCACCACGAACCGGAAGGCATGGTCCCGGAACGGCTGGACGACAACGCCTGTCCTCAGACATCGACGTCCGGGCGGACGCCTTGGTTCCTGACGCCCCGCGCCGGCCGGGTGCCGAGGGGCCGCCGAGGGGCGGAAAGAGAACGGCACGGGCCCGGGACGCGGCCCGGGCCCGTGCCGTCGGGGGCCGGGCGGACGGCCCGGCCCCGGGGGTCAGACGAGCACCCGGCCCAGCACGTAGAGCGCGGGCGCGGCGGCCGTCAGCGGCAGCGCGACCCCGGCGGTGAAGTGGACAAACCGCGACGGGTAGTCGTAGCTCGCCACCCGCAGCCCGATCAGGGCGAGAACCGCCGCCGACACACCCAGGACCCCGCCGTCGGCGGCGCCCAGCGAGAGCATTCCGGCGGTCGCCGCGCCCACCGCGCCGCCCGCGAGCAGCGAGGCCGCCACGGAGACGGGGCCGCGCGCCGGGAGCGCCCGGACCACGGTGGCCGCCGCGACGGCGCAGACGCCCGCGACCACGGCCTTGTCCGGGGCGGCGAGATACGCGGTCGCGAGGATCGCCAGGGCCGCCGAGACGACCGTCGCCATGAGCCCGGACATCCGCTCGTCCGACGAGGCGCGGCTGCGGAGCGTGAGCACGATACCGATCAGCACCCAGACGCCGAGCGTGCCGAGGATGGCGGTCGGCGCGTTCTCGCGGCCCGCCGCCAGCAGGGCCGCGTCGGAGACCAGCGCGCCCGCGAAGGCGAGGGCGATGCCCTGGCGGGCGGGCCACATGCCGTTGAGCCGGAACCAGCCCGCGGCGGTGACGGCCTGGAGCAGGACGAGGGGGACGAGCAGCGCGGAGGTGTGGATCGCGGCGCCCACCGCGAGCAGCAGCGAGAGTCCCGCGGTCACGGCGGCGGGCTGGATGCCCGGCGGGATGATCGGCGAGCGGCCCTCGGCCCGGGCGCGCTGGGCGGCGGTGAGGCGGACGGCGCCACCGGTGGTGGGGGTGGTGTAGCCGTCGGGCCCGGTGGGCGGAGCGGGCGGCGCCGGGGCGGGCGCGGGAGCCTGCTCGTACGGGGCGGCGGGAGCCTCGGGCGGCAGCGGACGGCCCCCCGTCCCGTTGTGGGGACCACCGGCGGCGGGCGTCCCGTACCCGGCGGGACCGTCGGTCACGGGCGGCAGATACGCGGTCTGCCCGTCGGCGTGCCCCGGCGCGGCCCCGTGCGGGGCGGGGGGCTCAGAGCGCAGGACGGGCTGGTACGAGGTGTCCCAGGTCTCCCCCTCCCAGGTCTGGGCGGCGCCCTCCTGCGGCACGGGCGCGGGCTGCGGATACGCCTGCGGCTGCCCGTACGGCTGCGGCTGCGGCACCCCGTACGGCGTCTGCTGCTGATAGGGCTGCTGCTGATAGGGGTTCCCACCGCTGTACGGGTCCTGCGGCGCGTACGGCTGATGCTGATGCGTCGGCGGCTGATGCGTCGGCTGCGGATGGGACGGCTGCTGCTGATACGCGGACCGCGCGTGGGTCGCCTGCGCGTCCGTCGGCTGCTGATGGCCCGGGTACTCCGGGTATCCCTGATACGGGTCGTCCGGCCCGGGATAGGGCCCCGGGTACGGCCCCCGGTCCGCCGGATGGGGCTGCTGCCCGTACGGATACTGCTGATCACTGCTCATGCTGTGCGGTTCACCCTCCTGCGAACGGCGGGAGCACCTCGACCGTGCCGCCGTCGACCAGCCGTACGGTCTCATGGGCCCGGTTCCCGACGGGTGCGCCGTCGACCAGGAACGAGCACCGCTCCAGGACCCGCGTCAGCTCCCCGGGGTGCCGCTGACACACCACCGTCAGCGCCTCGGCGAGCGTCCCCGCCGTGTACGGCTCCTCCGCCGTCCCGGCCGCCGCCTTGGCTGCGGCCCAGTAGCGGATCGTCCCCGCCGGCATGCGCGACTCCCTTCGTCGGCATCCATCATGAGCCATCCCACGGGGCCGTGGGCCCGGTCGGCCGGGCCGCCGTGCCGGTGCCGCCGGGTCGCACGGGGTCCCGCGGTGTCCGCCGCCGGGCTTCGCTCCGAGCGCCGTACGAGGTATTAAGGGTATGAAGGAGAGTACGGGTGGTTTCGCTCCGGGAGTCCCCGGGAAGCGCACCGGGGTCCGGAGTATGAACGGACCCTCTGGCGCGGGCCCCATCTGCGTTATGGTGGCCGGAAGAGGACTCGGGCGACGCAGCCCCCGGGTCCTTTTGTGTTTCCTGCTCGTTGTTACAGGCAGGTGAACCAACCGTACGAAGCAGGCCGCGTACATGTCCTCGCGGGGACCGAGGAGGAACCGACGCAATGGGCGAGCGAACCGTGCACAGCCGAAGGCGCCACCACCGCGGGACGGCGCCGCGGGCACCCCGGGCGGGAGGCGCGCGATGAGTTCCCTGCTCCTGCTGACCAACGCCCTCCAGCCCTCGACGGAGGTCCTGCCCGCCCTGGGGCTGCTGCTGCACTCCGTGCGGGTGGCCCCCGCCGAGGGCCCCGCCCTCGTGGACACGCCCGGCGCCGACGCGATCCTGGTCGACGGGCGCCGCGATCTGCCGCAGGTGCGCTCCCTCTGTCAACTGCTGCGCTCCACCGGCCCCGGCTGTCCGCTGATCCTGGTGGTGACCGAGGGCGGGCTCGCCGCCGTCACCGCCGACTGGGGCATCGACGACGTCCTGCTCGACACGGCGGGCCCGGCGGAGGTCGAGGCCCGGCTGCGGCTGGCCCTGGGCCGCCGCCAGATCGGTCTGGACGACTCCCCCATGGAGATCCGCAACGGTGATCTCTCGGTCGACGAGGCCACCTACAGCGCGAAGCTCAAGGGCCGGGTGCTGGATCTGACCTTCAAGGAGTTCGAGCTGCTGAAGTATCTGGCGCAGCACCCGGGCCGGGTCTTCACCCGCGCCCAGCTCCTCCAGGAGGTCTGGGGCTACGACTACTTCGGCGGGACCCGCACCGTCGATGTCCATGTACGGCGTCTTCGCGCCAAGCTGGGCCCGGAGCACGAGTCGCTCATCGGCACCGTGCGGAATGTTGGATACCGCTTCGTCTCGCCGGAGAAGGTCGAACGGGAGGCGACGGAGGCCGCCGCGGCGGCGGACCGTCCGGAGCAGGTCACGAAGCGGCACAAGACCGCCGTACGCCCTGCCCAGCGGTAGGTCACCCCGCGTAGACTGCCGCGCGTGGCCAAGGTGACGCGGGACGATGTTGCGCGACTGGCGGGGACTTCGACCGCCGTCGTCAGCTACGTCATCAACAACGGACCCCGGCCGGTCGCCCCGGCCACACGGGAGCGAGTACTCGCCGCGATCAAGGAGCTGGGATACCGGCCCGACCGGGTCGCGCAGGCGATGGCGTCCCGCCGGACGGATCTCATAGGCATGATCGTCCCGGATGCCCGGCAGCCGTTCTTCGCGGAGATGGCCCATGCCGTGGAACAGGCGGCGGCCGAGCGCGGAAAGATGGTCCTCGTCGGCAACTCGGACTACCGCAGGGAGCGCGAGGTCCACTATCTGCGGGCCTTCCTCGGGATGCGGGTGGCCGGTCTGGTGCTGATCAGCCAGGGGCTCACCGAGCAGGCCGCGCAGGAGATCGAGGCGTGGGAGGCCCGGGTGGTGCTGCTCCACGAGCGGCCCGAGGGCGTGGACGACGTCGCCGTCGTCACCGACGACATCGGCGGCGCGCAACTGGCGACCCGTCATCTGCTGGAGCACGGCAACGCGTATGTGACCTGCTTCGGCGGCCCCGACACGACCCCGCCGGTCGGCGACCCCGTCACCGACCATGTGGAGGGCTGGCGGCGCGCGATGGTGGAGTCGGGCCGCTCGGTCGAAGGCCGTTTGGTGAAGGCCCCGTTCAACCGCTATGAGGCGTATCAGGTCGCCCTGGAGCTGCTGTCCGGGCCCGACCGGCCGCCCGCGATCTTCTGTGCCACCGACGACCAGGCCATCGGGGTGCTGCGCGCGGCGCGCGAACTGCGCATCGACGTTCCGCGCGAGCTGGCGGTGGCGGGCTTCGACGACGTCAAGGAAGCCCATCTCACCGACCCGCCGCTGACCACCGTCTCCTCCGACCGCCCGGCGATGGCGCGCGCCGCCGTCGATCTCGTCCTGGACGAGGGGCTGCGGCTCGCCGGTTCGCGGCGGGAGCGGGTCCGCCAGTTCCCGTCCGGTCTGGTGATCCGGCGCTCCTGCGGCTGCGGCTGACCCACCGGGCCGCCGGAGCCCCTTCTCACCGGACCACCGTGTCAGCGGGCCGCCGGGGCCACCGGGCCGCCGTGGTCATCGGACCGCCGGGACCTACCGGGCCGTCGGCCACGGGCCCCGGGCCGCCGTGTCACCGGCCGCCGGGGCTCCTTCTCACCCGACCACCGTGTCAGCGGGCCGCCGGGGCCACCGGACCGCCGTGGGACCACGTCTCACCCGCCGCACTCCGCCGCCGACAGCGCGGACCCGCACTCGGGGCACCCCCGCCGCCGCACCTCGGCCAGCCTGCCGTGGACGTCGTACCCGAAGGTCTCCGTGACGAGCCCGCCGCAGCGGGGGGTCGCGCAGACTCTGCTCGCCTCCCGGACGCCCAGCACCGGACCGGCGACGGTCGAGCAGTCGCAGAAGAGGCAGGGGAACGGATGCAGCCCCGCCGCGTTCTCGACATGGGCGACGGCGTCGGGACGCTTGCACCAGGGACAGAACCAGGCCATCTCCACCCACTCGGCCGAACGGCAGCTCTGCCGAGATCATGCGCCCCGCACCCGGGCGCCGGGCCGCGGTCCGGGCGGATTCACTCGTCGGTGATGTGTACGGGTGGCCCGCGCGCCGATGGTGCGGCGGACGGCCCCCGGGCCCGGTGCCGTCCGGGACCGGGCCTTGCGATCCGACCGGTGCCCGTCATTCCGCGAGGTTTTCCGGACAGCGTCCGACGGCTGTCTCCCCATCCCCGGCGCCGCTTGCTACATACTCCGCAGCCGTCCGGAAGACCCTCCGGAGCACCCGTGGAAGGAGCGGCATGAACCAGCCGGGAAGCAGGGGAACGGTACGCGCGCTGCTGGCGCTCGGGCTCGTCGGCGCTTTCGGGTTCGCGGGCGCGGGGACGGCCGCGCAGGCGCAGGAGCGGGTGTCCGGGGCGGGCGGGTACGCCGCCGGGACGACCGCCGCCGAGGCGCTGCGGGCCGAGCTGGGCAGGCGCGGGACGGCGGCGGCCCGGTCCGTCTGCTACCGCGCCCATGTCACCGGCATCGGCTGGCTCGCGCCCGTCTGCAACGGCGGTCTCGCCGGGAGCGTCGGGGGCAACAGGGCCGTCGAGGCGGTGGAGATCGCGACCTCGGAGACCGGCGGCATCTGCGCCGGCGCCCATCTGGCGGACCTCGGCTGGGAGCGCACGCGGTGCGCCCCGAACGGCGCGTCGGTCACCGTCGGCACCACCGGGGAGTCCCGCGCGATGGAGGCGCTGACGCTGGAGACCGGTCTCGGGGCGATGGCCGCGCAGGGGCATGTGCAGGACCTCGGCTGGATGGAGCCCCAGGCCGGTCTCAGCGTGACCGTGGGGACGACGGGCCGGCACAAGCGGCTGGAGGCCATCCGGGTCTGGGTCTGACGCGTCCGGCTCCGTCCGCCGCCGAGCGGGCCCCGGCCCCGAGCAGGTCGGGGGCCGGTGCACAGGGGGCCGGGTGCACAGGGGGCCCGGACACGACCCGGTCCGACCCTGCCCGGGGTCGGCGCCCGGCGGCCCGGTGGGGCCGCTCCCGGAGTCCGGCCCCCGCGGGACCCCGGACGCGCTCAGGACGTTCCCCTCCGGTTCTGCGGCGCTTCTCAGCGGTGGCTCAGACAGTTCTCATCCAGCGGCGCGAGAGTCGTGAGCATGACGGACCACTCCCACGACCCGCAGCAGCCCTGGACCTTCTCCCCCGACGCCGCCCACGGCGGGGCCCATGGTCCCGCCGCCTGCCCGCCGCCGCCCGCGCGGCCACCGGCCGGACCGGTCGCCCATGGCGTGCGCCGGGCCAAGCGGCCGGTCGCGCTGGTGCTCGCCGTCGCCGTGCTCGCGGCGGCCGTCGGCGGCGGCGCGGCCACCGTCCTCGACCGGGTGACCGGCCAGGAGACGGCCGTGACCAGCGCGGGCGTCCCCATCAACGGCACCCCGGTCGCCAGCGGCAACCAGGGGACGGTCGCCGGGGTGGCCGCGGCCGTCCTGCCCAGCACCGTCGAGATCCGTGCCGACACGACGGCCGGCGGGTCCACCGGCTCCGGCGTGATCATCACCTCCGACGGCGAGATCATCACCAACAACCATGTGATCTCCGGAGCGGACACGGTCTCCGTCCGGCTCAGCGACGGCCGGGTCCTCACCGCCGACGTGGTCGGCACCGACCCCGGCAAGGACCTGGCGCTGATCAAGGCGAGGGGCGCCAAGGGCCTCACGGCGGCGACCCTCGGCGAATCCGGCAAGCTCGCGGTCGGCGAGCAGGTCGTCGCCATCGGCTCCCCCGAGGGGCTGAGCAACACCGTGACCAGCGGAATCGTCTCGGCGCTCCATCGCGATGTGACCATCGCGGAGCAGCCGGGCCGGGAGCAGCGGCAGAACGACCGCTGGCCCTTCGAGTTCGGCGGGCAGCAGTTCAACGGGGACACCGGCGACCGCACCACCACCTACCAGGCGATCCAGACCGACGCGTCCCTCAACCCCGGCAACTCCGGCGGCGCGCTGATCAACATGCGCGGGGAGATCATCGGGATCAACTCGGCCATGTACTCCCCCGCGGGCGCGAGCGGTGCCGCGGGCAGTGTGGGGCTCGGCTTCGCCATCCCGTCCGACACCGTCACGAGCGTCCTCGGCGACCTCCGTGCCGGTGAGCGCTGAACCGGGCGGTTCGCCGGGCGGCCTCCCGGGCGGCCCCGGGGGCTTCCCGTACAGGCGGGACGGACCGCACCCGGCACCCGAGGCGTACAGGTGGGACGGACCGCACCCGGCACCCGAGGCGTACAGGTGGGACGGACCGCACCCGGCACCCGAGGCGTACAGGTGGGACGGACCGCACCCGGCACCCGAGGGGTACGGCCGGTACGAGGGGTACGAGGGGTACCACCCGTCCACCGGCGTCCTCTGCGGGGCCGGAGCCCTCCCGTGCGACGCTGGGGACATGACGACTCCCCGCGAAGGCGAACGCATCCTCATCGTCGACGACGAGCCCGCCGTCCGTGAGGCGCTTCAGCGCAGCCTCGCCTTCGAGGGCTACGCGACCGAGGTCGCCGTCGACGGGATCGATGCCCTCGCGAAAGCGGAGAGCTACCGTCCGGATCTGCTGGTGCTGGACATCCAGATGCCCCGGATGGACGGTCTGACCGCCGCCCGGCGGCTGCGCGCCACCGGCTCCACCGTCCCCGTCCTGATGCTGACCGCGCGGGACACCGTCGGCGACCGCGTCACCGGGCTGGACGCCGGGGCCGACGACTACCTCGTCAAGCCCTTCGAACTGGACGAGCTGTTCGCCCGGATTCGGGCCCTGCTGCGCCGCAGCTCGTACGCGAGCGCCGCCGGGGACACCGCGTCCGGTGACGACGGCCACGAGATCCTCTCGTTCGCGGACCTCCGTATGGATCTGGCCACCCGTGAGGTCCACCGGGGCGAACGGGCCGTGGAGCTGACCCGGACCGAGTTCACCCTCCTCGAACTCCTGCTGGCCCACCCCCGTCAGGTGCTGACCCGGGAGCAGATCCTCAAGTCCGTCTGGGGCTTCGACTTCGAGCCCACGTCGAACTCCCTCGATGTGTATGTGATGTATCTGCGGCGGAAGACCGAGGCGGGTGGCGAGCCCCGGATCGTGCACACCGTGCGCGGCGTGGGCTACGTCCTGCGCGGCGGTGAGGCGTGACCGGCCTGATCCGCCGGTTCCGTACGCTGCCCCTACGGTCGCGGCTGGCCCTGCTGGTGGCCACCGCCGTGGCGGTCGCGGTCGCCGCCGTCGCCGTCGTCTCCTGGCTGCTCACCCGGCAGCAGCTCTACGAGGAGCTGAACACCACCCTCCGCAACAGCCGGGCCTCGGACACCCTGGTCGAGCAGGCGTACGAAGCCTGTGCCGAGAACCGTCCGGCGTCCAAGAGCTCCACCGGCTTCGCGTACACCCAGATCGTCGCGCCCGACGGCACCCGCTGTGTGGCCCCGTACTCCACCCCGGTGAAGGTCAGGAACAGCGATGTCGGCGTGGCGCGCGGAGTGCTGGACAGCACCCTCCACAACAGCGTCACGGACGACGGCACCCCGGTACGGGTGCACACCACCCGGATGCTGCTCGGCCCCGACGGACCGGCGGTCGCGGTCTCCGTCTCCCGGCCGCTCGACGAGATCACCACCGCCCTGAACCGGCTGGCGCTGCTGCTCACCGGGCTCGCGGGCGTCGGCGTCCTCGGCGCGGGCGCGGCCGGGCTGTGGGTGGCGCGCGCGGGGCTCAAGCCGGTCGACCGGCTCACGGAGGCCGTGGAGCACGTGGCGCGCACCGAGGATCTGACCATGCGCATCCCCATCGAGGGCGAGGACGAGATCGCCCGGCTGTCGCGCTCGTTCAACTCGATGACGGCGGCGCTCGCCTCCTCCCGGGACCGCCAGGCCCGGCTGATCGCGGACGCGGGGCATGAGCTGCGCACCCCGCTGACCTCGTTGCGGACCAATGTCGAGCTGCTGGCGCGCAGCGAGCGCACCGGGCGGGCGATCCCGCCCGAGGACCGGAGCGCGCTGCTGGACTCGCTCCGGGCGCAGACCGCCGAGCTGGCCTCGCTCATCGGAGACCTCCAGGAGCTGTCCCGGCCGGACGCCGCCCAGGGCGGCCCGCTGACCGTGGTGGCGCTGCACGAGATCACCGCGACGGCCCTCGACCGGGCCCGGCTGCGCGGGCCGGGGCTGACCTTCACGACGGACATCGGCCCCTGGTACGTCCGGGCCGAACCGGCCGCGCTGGAACGCGCGCTGGTGAACGTCCTCGACAACGCGGTGAAGTTCTCGCCGCCCGGCTCCACCGTCGAGGTACGGCTGCGGAACGGGACGCTCACGGTCCGCGACCACGGCCCCGGCATCCCGCCGGAGGAACTCCCCCACGTCTTCGAACGGTTCTGGCGCTCCCCGTCGGCCCGCGCGCTGCCCGGCTCCGGCCTCGGCCTGTCGATCGTGGCCCGCACGGTCCAGCAGGCGGGCGGCGAGATCCGGCTGGAGAGCCCCGGGGACGGCGGCACCCGGGCGGTGCTCCGACTGCCGGGGGCGGCGGTGCCACCGCCGTTCACCGCGGCCGGGTGAGCCGTACCGGGGTGACGCCGTTCAGGGTGACGGCGAGGTGCGCGGCGCGGAACCAGGACGTGTGGCGGGCGGCGCGCGCGGTGTGCGTATTGCGGGTCGCGACCGGCCCGCCCGGGGTGAGGCGGTAGACGGTGCCGTAGAGATGGTCGGCCTCGGGGCGCCGGGCCCGCAGGGCGGTGGCGCGGCGGCGCGGGCCCGTCGGCGTGGACGACCGGACTGAGCCGGCCCCTAAGCTGGGGCACCCCCAGGAGGGACCCGGGAAGGAGCACCGGATGGCGCACACGTCGGAAGAGATCGCGGCCGAGCTTCGCCGCCGCATCCACCGCGCGGAACTCAGGCCCGGGGACCGGCTCCCCACCATGGAGGCCCTGGCCGAGGAGCACGGGGTGTCGCGGCAGACCGCGCGGGAGGCGCTCAACCTCCTGAAGCGGGAAGGGCTCGCGGAGTACCGGGGCGGCCGGACGGGGACGACCGTGCGCGAGCGGCCCACGACCCGGATGGTGCGTTCCCGGGGCATGGAACGGGACAGCCTCGGCTACTACTCCGGCGCGAACGTGCAGCACTGGCGCGCGGTCGCCGGGACCCGGACCGAGGTGGGCACCCGGCCCGTACCCGGGGACATCGCGGCGGCACTCGGCGTCGAGCCCGGCACCCCGGTCGTGGTCCGCGAGCGCCTCAACGGCGACCCCGGCACGGCGGCGCACCGCCAGCTCACCGACAGCTGGCTGCACCCGGACGCGGTGGCGGCGCTGCCGGTGCTGGCCGGGGAGACGGGCCCGGGCGGGATCTACGACCGGATCGAGGAGTGGGCGGGGGCGCCCATCGCCTGGGAGGAGGAGATCACCGCCATAACCCCGTCACCCGACGAGACGGCGGCCCTGCTCCTCCCGCCCGGCGTCCCCCTGCTCAGGATCATCCGCACCTCCACCGTCACCGTCGCAGGCCGCCCCCTCGTGGCCGAGGTCAACGACATCCGCATGAGCGCGGAGCTGTTCTCCGTGCGCTATCCCCTGACCCGGCAGGGGGACGCCCGGTGGCCGGTGCGGCCCGCGAGTGCCGACTTCTACGGGCAGGAGAACCCGTAGCGCCCGGTCAGTTGTGCCGCAGCAGCGACTCCACCAGCCCCGCCCTGGTCGCCGGGAAGTCCAGCGGAACGATCCCGAGCCCCCGCCAGCCGCCCGCGGCCCCGTCCAGGAAGGAGTGGACCCGCGGGTTCAGGTTGTCGGCGTTCCAGCGCGGCGGGAGGTACGCGGCGGTGGAGACATAGTTGACGAAGAGCCGCCCCGGCTGTTCCACCGCTCTGCGGAAGTGCGCCTCGATCCGCGGGTACTTGGCCGCGGGCGCCGCGTTCCACTCGTCCTGGATGTCGAAGAGGGCCCCGTCCCCGTACCGCACCCCGGGCAGGCCACCGTTGTCGGCGAGGAGGACCACCCGGCCGCGGGCCTCGCCGAGGCGGGGGACGCCGTCGCCGATGCGGAAGAGGGAGCGCCAGCCCTTCCCGTCCAGATAGAGGTCGAAGATCCGGCGGAAGGCGGCGTCGGACTCCTCCGAGTACTCCTGTCTGACGCGCATCAGCACCGTCTCGGAGGGGTGCGCGGCCAGGAAGTCCCGGCAGGCGGTCAGGACGTCGCCGAACATCGCGTTCTGGTACGCGGGCCCGTGGTGGATGGCGTACGCGTCCCCGGTGATCCGGCAGCGGATGTCCAGGAAACGGATGCCGCTGCCGAGCTGCTCGGCGATCGTGGTGGTCTGGCACTGGGCCCAGAGGCCGCCGAAACGGGCGCCGGAGTTGTGGGTTCCGGGGATGGTCAGCCGCTGGAGCGGGGTGGTGTCGGCATGGGCCGCCATCCAGTCCTGGGGGGCGCGGGCGCGGCGGGGGGCCGCGAGCGCGCCGGGCGGGGGGATGAGGGCGGTCGCGGTCAGGGCCGCGGCGGCCGTGAGAAGACTCCGTCTCTCCATGGCGCCGGATTATGGCGTGCACACGACACCACTGGAAGGCCGTGGACAAAGGCCGTGGACAGACGGAAGGGGCGGCGGACCCGGGAGAACCCGGTACCCGCCGCCCCCTTCCGTCACCTCAGGGCCGTCCCCGGGTCACCGCACCACGGTGATGCGGCCCAGCGCCGGCGGGGCCAGCGGCGCGGTCGGGGTGGAGTTGGCGCCCAGGTAGGCGAGCAGCACATCCAGGTCGGACGCGCCCACGATCTTGTTCTTGTGCTCGCGCAGCACCGGGAAGCCGTCGCCGCCGCCGGTCAGGAACTCGTTGATCGCGACGCGGTAGGTCTTCGCGGGGTCGATCGGCTCACCGTTCAGCCGCACCGAGCCGGTGACGATCCGGTCCGCGCCCGTCTTCGTCATATCCAGCGTGTACGTGAAGCCGCGGGACACCTGGAGGATCTTCGGGGAGCCCTGGTTCGGGCCGCTGACCTGCTGCTGGAGCGTGGTGATGAGCTGGGCGCCGGTCAGGTCGACCACGTTCATCATGTTGGTGAAGGGCTGGACGGTGAACGCCTCGCCATAGGTCACCACCCCATCGCCCTCGGCTCCGGACGCCTGGTGCGTCAGGGGCGCGCGGATGCCGCCCGGGTTCATCAGCGCGAGCTGCGCGCCGCCCTTGTCGGCGGGGGCGAGGGCTTCGAGCTGGGCGTCCGCGATCAGGTTGCCGAGCGGGCGCTCGACCTCGGAGAGCGGGTTCTCGATGTCACCGGAGATGTGTCCGACGGGGCGGTTGGCGATCGGGCCCGCCAGCGCGTTCCAGCCGTCGATCAGCCGGGTGATGTCGGGTGCCTTGGGGACGTCGCGGGTGACGACGTGGTTCGCCGACTTCACGGCGGTCCGCACCACGTCACGGGTGCGGCGGTCGTACGTCAGCGTGGTGTCCGTGTAGAGCCGGCCCGCCGACGCCGCCGAGGTCACCGTGCGCGGCTTGCCCGAGGGGTCCGGGATGGAGCACGCGTACGCCTGGTGGGTGTGCCCGGTCACCATCGCGTCGACCTGCGGGCTGACGTTCTTGGCGATCTCCACGATCGGCCCGGAGATCCCGTCGCCGGGGCCGGGGCTGTCGCAGTTGTAGTTGTACGAGGAGGAAGCGGGCGAGCCGCCCTCGTGCAGCAGTGCGACGATCGCCTTGACGCCCTTGCGCTCCAGGACCTTCGCGTACTTGTTGATCGACTCGACCTCGTCGTGGAACTTCAGGCCCTTGATGCCCTCGGAGTTGACGATGTCGGGCGTGCCCTCCAGCGTCACTCCGATGAAGCCGATCCGCACCCCGTTCTTCTGCCAGATGAAGTACGGGTCGAGCAGCGGCCTGCCCGTCTTCTCCTGGGTGACGTTGGCGGTGAGGTAGGGGAACTTCGCCCCCTTGAACGTCCGGCCCTCCTGGTAACAGCCCTCGGTGGGGTGGCAGCCGCCGTTCTGTATCCGCGCCAGCTCCTTGACGCCCTCGTCGAACTCGTGGTTGCCGACGGAGGAGACGTCCAGGCCGAGCTGGTTCAGCGCCTCGACGCTGGGCTCGTCGTGGAAGAGCCCGGAGAGCATCGGGGTGGCGCCGACGAGGTCGCCCGCGGCGGCGGTGACGGAGTAGCGGTTGCCCTTGCGGGCCTCGCGCAAATGGGTCGCCAGATATTCGGCGCCGCCCGCGTCGACGGTCGTCGTGGTGCCGTCAGGGTTGGTCCGGGTGACCCGGCCGCCCGAGCCGGTCGGCGGCTGGAGGTGGCCGTGGAAGTCGTTGAACGACAGCAGCTGCACATCGACGGTGCGGCCGTGGCCCCGGCCGTCGCTGTGGCCGTGGCCGCGGTCGCGGCTCTCCTGGGCTCCCGCGGGGGCGGGGATCGCGGCGACCAGAGCGCCGATGGTGGTCAGTCCGGCGGCTGCCGCGAGCATGCGGCGGGTCCTGGTCGTACTCGTCCTGCGCGATCTGGCTGACATCGCTCCCCTTGAGGGTCGGCGGCGGTAAGCGGGCTGCGAGCGGCAGCCTAAGGTCAACGCGCGTAGCGCGACAGGGGGGTGAGATTACGACCTGATTTCCGTCGGTTGACGCACCGGCCTCACTCCCGCTCAAAGCACCCTTTTTCGGCCAATCAATGGTCTTCGGCCATCGCTTCCCGGCCGGTCAACCACCGAGGGCGTTCCGGGGTCATTTCTGGCGATGCCGGTCCGGGCGGCGCCGGGCGGTCACAGTCACAGGTCACCACCGGACACCCGCCGCACCGGCCCGGCAGCCGCTCGGAGTGAGGAGCAGCAGCACCATGGCACGACGTCCACACCTCCCAGGCGGTACACCCGCCGCACCACGGCCCGTCCCGGAGGCCCGGCCTGCGCGCCGGACCGCGCGCGCCGGAGCCGTCGGCCTCGTGGCGGCGGCGCTCGCCGCGACGGCCTTCGCCGCACCCGCCCGGGCCGACGCCCCCACGACCGCGGGGACCGCACCCCGGCACCAGGAGATCCAGCGCGCGATGGACGCCGTCGTCGCCGCCGGAATACCCGGGGTCACCGGGCAGGCCAGGGACCGGCACACGGTCTGGAAGGGCGCATCGGGCATCGGCAACCGCGTCACCGGCGCCCCGCGCGGCACCGACGACCACTTCCGGATCGCCAGCATCACCAAGACCTTCGTCGCCACCGTCGTCCTCCAACTGGAGGCGGAGGGGAAGCTCTCCCTCGACGACACCGTCGACACCCACCTCCCCGGCGTCGTGCGGGGCAACGGCCACGACGGCCGGAAGATCACCGTCCGCCAGCTCCTCAACCACACCAGCGGGGTCTACGACTATCTGGAGGACCCCGCGTACCGGGCGAAGTTCATGCTCGGCGAGGGCTTTCTGAAACACCGCTACGACTACCGCTCCCCACAGGTCGCGGTGGACGTGGCCATGTCCCACGCCCCGGTCTTCGCACCCGGCGCGCACTACCGGTACTCCAACACCAACTACGTCCTGGCCGCGCTGATCCTGGAGAAGGTCACCGGCAACCGCTACGAGGACGAGGTGCACCGGCGGATCGCGGCACCGCTGAAGCTGCGCTCCACCACCGCGCCCGGCGACAGCGTCCGCATGCCCCGGCCCAGCAGCCGCGCGTACTCGACACTGACCGAGGACGGCAGCGGACGGCTGCACGACGTCACCCTCCAGAACGCCTCCCAGTCCTGGGCGGAGGGCGACATGATCTCCACGGCGGACGATCTGAACCGCTTCTTCCGCGCGCTGCTGCGCGGAAAGCTGCTGCCGCCCGCGCAGCTCGCGGCGATGAAGACGCTGAGCCCGCAGTCCGACGACGGCGCCTCCGGCTACGGGCTGGGGCTGACGAAGGAGACCACGAGCTGCGGCACCGAGGTGTGGGGGCACACCGGCGGCTGGATCGGCAGCCTCTCGGCCTCCTTCTCCACGGCGGACGGCAGTCGTCAGCTCACGTTCAACACCAATGGCGACTGGTCCTTCGCGGGCTTCACCGCGCTGATCGACGCGGGCTTCTGCGATCCGCCGAAGCCCGGGGACCCGCAGCCCGGCAGCGGTGAGCCCGGCGGCCGACAGCCCGGCGCCCCGGCCGCGACCACCGCCACCACCACGCCGGAGAGCTGGGCGAGGACCCCGGCAGCGGCTCCGGCGGAGAGCCTGGCGGCGACCCCGGCAGAGACCCCGACAGCGGCCCCGGCTCCGGCAGCGGCTCCGGCAGAGAAGAGGAACGCGGCATGACGACACCGGCACCCACCACCCGCACCGCCCCCGGCCCGGACGGAGCGGCCCGGACGAGGACCGCGCGCCCGGGCACCGCCCGGACGAAGGCCGCGCGGACGGCGGTCGTCGGCATCGCGGCGGCGGCCGTCGCGGCCACGGCCTTCGCCGTACCCGCCCAGGCGGCCGGCACGGCGCCCGGCACCGCCACGGACACCGCGCCCCGGCACCAGGAGACCCGGCGCGCGATGGACGCCGTCGTCGCGTCCGGCATACCCGGTGTCGTGGCGTCCACCCGTGACGACCGCACCGGCACCTGGGCCGCCACCTCCGGCGTCGGCAACCGCGTCACCGGCGCGCCGCGCGACACACGGGACCGCTTCCGGATCGCCAGCATCACCAAGACCTTCGTCGCCACCGTCCTGCTCCAGATGGAGGCGGAGGGGCGGCTCTCCCTCGACGACACCGTCGACACCCACCTCCCCGGTGTCGTCCGGGGCAACGGCCACGACGGCCGGAAGATCACCGTCCGCCAGCTCCTCAACCACACCAGCGGCATCTTCGACTATCTGGCGGACCCGGAGTACGCGCGGACGTATCTGATCGGCGAGGGCTTTCTGAAGCACCGCTACGACACCCTGCCGCCCGCGTTCCACATCCGGGTCGCGATGTCGAACCCGCCGAACTTCGCCCCCGGCACCACGTCCGACTACTCCAACACCAACTACGTCCTGGCCGGTCTGATCATCGAGAAGGTCGCCGGGAAGAGCTATGAGCACGAGGTGCGCGAGCGGATCATCGAGCCGCTGAAGCTGCGCTCCACCAGCCAGCCCGGCAACAGTGTCCATATGCCGAGGCCGAGCAGCCGCGCCTACTCGACGCTGTACGAGGGCGCGCCCCCGGCGGCGGCGATCCACGACGCGACGGAGATGAACGGCTCCCAGGGCTGGGCGGACGGGGACATCATCTCCACCACCGGCGATCTGAACCGCTTCTTCAGCGCCCTGATGAAGGGGAGGCTGCTGCCGAAGAAGCAGCTCGACGCGATGCGGACCACGGTGCCGATGCCGAGGCTCGGCATCGACTACGGCCTGGGCATCTACCGGCACATCACGAACTGCGGCACACAGCTGTGGTCCCACGGCGGCGGCATCGTCGGCTCCCTCTCCCAGGTGTTCACCACGGAGGACGGCCGCCGCCAGCTCGCCTACAACCTCAACGGCGACTGGGGCGACAACGGCGGCTCCATCGCGGAGGCCGAGTTCTGCGGCCGGGCCGCCAAGGGCCCCGCCGCCACCGGAAAGACGGGCCGCGTGCTCTGAACCACCTCCGCCTCCCGCGCGGGCCGCGTGCTCCGACCGCCCCGCCTCCCGCGCGGGCCGGGGCCGACGGCTGCCTCCCGCGCGGGAGGCAGCGTCCGACCATCCGAACGAGTGAGCCATCGACAAACGGACACATACGGAGCCCTGTGCCTACGATGATGCTCTCGACACACGCCCTTCAGGAGGTCCCCATGTCTGCCGAAGCAGTCGAGTGCCCCTGGGACAGCGAGCCGGAAATCAACCTCCTGGACGAGGCGGACCGCCTCAGTGAGGAGAATCCCGGCTGGCGCGTCGAGATCATCGGAGGCAACCTCACCATGGCCCCGTCCCCGGACAGCCGTCACGCACGCGTTCTGACCGATCTCATGGTCCCGTTCATCATGGCGGGTCTGCACGGCAAGGAGACGTTGGTCCTCCAGAACGTCGATATCGCGCTGCCGGGCGGGCCTTCCGACTACGCCACCCCCGACCTCGTCGTCGTGGACGCCGATATCGAAGATCACGTCACGGAGAAGAACTGTCACGACGCCGCCATCGTCCATCTCGCCGTGGAAGTCACCTCCAGCAACTACAACCATGACCTGAGGACCAAGGTCAACGCCTATGCCGAGGCCGGAATCCCGGTCTATCTGATCATCAACCGCAAGCACGGCAGGGTCCATCTCCTCACCGCTCCCAACGGCGACACCTACGAAAGCCATCAGGTCTACGCCCCCGGCCAGAGCCTGACCCTCCCCGCCTTCGTCGGCCCCGAGGGCGCCCCCGCCGTCACGCTGAGTGTTTCGGAGCTGATCAGGGCCTGAGGCCACCGCTGTCGGGCGGGTCCGCCGCCGTAGGCTTCCCCCATGACGACTGACGCAGTGACCCCGGGGCCCGGCCGGCAGATCGCGAGCCTGGACGAGCTGACGGACGTGCAGGCCGAGGCGGTGCTCGCGCTGCTCGCGGACGCGGCCGCATCGGACGGGACCCAGGCCGTCTCCGAGCAGGGCCGGCTCCAGCTCCGGGGCGGCGGGCGGGAGGGCGTACGGCACTTCCTGCTCACGGTCGGGGATGTCCTGACCGGATATGCACAGCTTGAGGACACCGATCCGGTCGAGGCGCCCGCCGCCGAACTGGTGGTCCACCCCGAGCACCGGGGACGCGGCCACGGCAGGGCGCTCGGGAACGCGCTGCTCGCCGCCTCCGGCAAGCGGCTGCGGGTCTGGGCGCACGGCGGCCGGTCCGCCGCCCGCCATCTGGCGCAGGTGCTCGGTCTGACCCTCTTCCGTGAGCTGCGGCAGCTCCGCCGCCCGCTGGAGCCGCTGGACATCGCCGAGCCGGTGCTGCCGCCGGGCGTCACCGTCCGCGCCTTCGTCCCCGGGCAGGACGACACCGCCTGGCTCGCGGTGAACGCCGCCGCCTTCGCCCACCACCCCGAGCAGGGCGCCCTCACCCAGCGCGACCTCGACGACCGGACGGCCGAGCCCTGGTTCGACCCCCGGGGCTTCTTCCTCGCCGAGCGCGACGGGGAGATCATCGGCTTCCACTGGACGAAGGTGCACGCCGCCGAGCGGCTGGGCGAGGTGTATGTGGTCGGCATCCGCCCGGACGCCCAGGGCGGGGGGCTCGGCAAGGCGCTCACCGCGATCGGTCTGCGCCATCTCGCGGCCGAGGGGCTGCCCACGGCGATGCTCTACGTCGACGCCGACAACACCGCCGCCGTCACCGTGTACGAGCGGCTGGGCTTCCGCACCCACGAGATCGACCTGATGTACCGCACGGAGTCCTGACCGGGGGCTGGCCTGGGGTCCTGACCGGTCAGTGACCCGGGCTCCGCCCCGGGGCCGCGGCCCGGATCGCAGCCGGTTCCGCAAAGCCGGGCAGCATCGCGGCCGGTTCCGCAACAGGGGCGGAAGCCCCGGGAACGCCGCCCGCCCCGACGCCCCGGCAGCGCGGACCCCGCCGGACGCCACCCCCGGGTCCCCGGCCCGCCGCTCACCCGTTCGGCGGGCGGGGACCGGCCGCCGGGAGCACCCCGTTCCGCTCCCGTTCCGCCCCGGTGGGAGCCCCGCGGGACCCCGTTCCCCCGGAGCCGACCCCCGTCGGCGGAAGGCCGCCGAAGCTGACCGAAACCATCAGGGTCCAGGACGAGAATCGGACACTCGTGCATGTACCCACAAGATCACCCCGGCCCCAGCCGCCCCACCCCCCTCATCGGCACCGCAGCTCAGCCGACGTCCCCCGCCCGGCCCCGCTCCGCTTCCTTCCGGTCACCCTGTTGTTACCAGCCATTCAGACGGCGCTGGGACCCTCACTCAATGCAGCCCGCTGTGCCCGATCCGGAACATCGCCGCCGACCGCGCCGCCCCTCCCGCAACGGCATGATCGCGTCCGTGCCCTCCGACGCGCCCCTTGCCGCCCTGACGCGGAAGAATGGGTTCATGAGTCAGCAGCCTGCCGAGGCATCGGTCCAGCACCCCCAGCCGTCGATCGGCTCCATAGCCGCGCACCGACCGCACACCGTCGCCGCCACGGTCTCCGATCTGGAACCCGACCTCGACGCGGATCTCGACGGGTACGACGAGGAGCGCGTCGCGCCGGGGAACGAGCTGCCCCAGGGCCGCTTCCTGGACCGGGAACGCAGCTGGCTCGCCTTCAACGAACGGGTGCTCGAACTCGCCGAGGACCCGACCACTCCGCTGCTCGAACGCGCCAACTTCCTGGCGATCTTCGCCTCGAACCTGGACGAGTTCTTCATGGTGCGGGTCGCCGGGCTCAAGCGCCGCATCGCCACCGGCGTCGCCACCCGCTCCGCCTCCGGCCTCCAGCCCCGCGAGGTGCTGGATCTGATCTGGACCCGCTCGCGCGAGCTGATGGCCCGGCACGCCGCCACCTTCCAGCAGGACGTCTCCCCCGCCCTCGCCGACGAGGGCGTCCATCTGATCCGCTGGCCCGACCTCACCGAGAAGGAGCAGGCCCGCCTGTTCACGCTGTTCCGGCAGCAGATCTTCCCGGTGCTGACCCCGCTGGCCGTGGACCCCGCGCACCCCTTCCCGTACATCTCCGGGCTCTCCCTCAACCTCGCCGTCGTCGTCCGCAACCCGGTCAGCGGCCACCGCCACTTCGCCCGGGTGAAGGTCCCGCCGCTGCTCTCCCGCTTCCTGGAGGCGTCGCCCCAGCGGTACGTCCCGCTGGAGGACGTGATCGCGGCCCATCTGGAGGAGCTGTTCCCCGGCATGGAGGTGCTCGCGCACCACATGTTCCGTGTGACGAGGAACGAGGACCTGGAGGTCGAGGAGGACGACGCCGAGAACCTGCTGAAGGCCCTGGAGAAAGAGCTGATGCGGCGGCGCTTCGGCCCGCCGGTCCGCCTGGAGGTCGAGGAGTCCATCGACCCCTACGTCCTGGACCTGCTGGTCCGCGAGCTGAAGATCTCCGACTCCGAGGTCTATCCGCTGCCCGGCCCGCTCGACCTCACCGGCCTCTTCGGCATCGCCGGACTGGACCGGCCGGAGCTGAAGTACCCCAAGTTCATCGCGGGCACCCACCGCGACCTCGCCGAGGTCGAGTCCGCGTCCGCGCCCGACATCTTCATGGCCCTGCGCGAACGCGACGTCCTGCTGCACCACCCGTACGACAGCTTCTCCACCTCGGTGCAGGCGTTCCTGGAGCAGGCCGCCGCCGACCCCGACGTCCTCGCCATCAAACAGACCCTCTACCGCACCTCCGGCGACTCCCCCATAGTCGACGCCCTGATCGACGCCGCCGAATCCGGCAAACAGGTCCTCGTCCTGGTCGAGATCAAGGCCCGCTTCGACGAGCAGGCCAACATCAAATGGGCGCGGAAGCTGGAGGAGTCGGGCTGCCATGTCGTCTACGGCCTGGTCGGCCTGAAGACCCACTGCAAGCTCTCCCTGGTGGTGCGGCAGGAGGGCGAGACGCTGCGCCGCTACTCCCACGTCGGCACCGGCAACTACCACCCCAAGACCGCCCGGCTCTACGAGGACCTGGGGCTGCTCACCGCCGACCCGCAGGTCGGCGCGGACCTCTCCGACCTGTTCAACCGGCTGTCGGGCTACTCCCGGCGGGAGACCTACCGCCGCCTCCTCGTCGCCCCCAAGTCGCTCCGCGACGGCCTGGTCTCCCGGATCAACAAGGAGGCCGCCCACCACCGCGCCGGACGCCCCGCCTATGTCCGCATCAAGGTCAACTCCATGGTGGACGAGGCGATCATCGACGCCTGCTACCGGGCCGCGATGGCGGGGGTCCCCGTCGACATCTGGGTCCGCGGCATCTGCGCGGTGCGCCCCGGCGTCCCCGGACTCTCGGAGAACATCCGGGTCCGCTCCGTCCTCGGCCGCTTCCTTGAGCACTCCCGCGTCTTCGCCTTCGGCAACGGCGGCGAACCGGAGGTCTGGCTCGGCAGCGCCGACATGATGCACCGCAACCTCGACCGCCGTATCGAGGCACTCGTCCGGGTCACCGACCCGGCCCATCGCGCGGCACTGACCCGGCTGCTGGAGACGGGGATGGCCGACTCCACCTCCTCCTGGCATCTGGGGCCGGACGGCGCCTGGACCCGCCATGCGACCGACCCGGAGGGGCAGCCGCTGCGCAATGTCCAGGAGATGCTCATTGACGCCCGGAGGCGAAGGCGTGCACAACCCTGAACTGTCCTGTGTCCCCCCACAGTCGACACCGTCCGCCCGCGCGGGCGGCGGCACCGGCGGCTGCGCCGGGGACGCCCTCGCCGCGTATCTCCACGCCCGCGCCGGTGAGTTCCTGCGCGGCCTGCGGCTGCACGAGGACAGCGGCGCGGACACCGCCGCGGCGGCCGACTCCGCCCGTGCGCTGCGGATGGCGTCCCGGCGGATCGCGGGCACCCTCCACACCTTCCGCCCGCTGCTCGACCCGGCCTGGGCGGACGGCCTGCGGACCGAGCTGACCTGGCTCTCCGCCACGCTCGCCGAGGAACACGCGTGCACGGCCCGGCTCAGCAGACTGCTCACCTCGCTGGGACGGCTCTCGGGGGCGCAGGGCGGCCCGGGAGCCGCCCCGGCCCCCGGGCGGACGGCGGCGGCGCGGCGCGGCGCCCCGCGCGGCCGGGGCACCGGCCAGGAGGGCGGACAGCTCGCCGTCGGCGCCGCCCGCGCGGCGGCCCTGCTGGACCGGCAGCTCACCCTGGCGCGGACCCGGGCGCACTCCGCCGGGCTCCAGGCGCTGGGCTCCGCCCGTTTCCACGCGGTCGCCGACGCCGTCGCCGTGCTCGCGTCCGAGCTGCCGCTGCTCCCGGCCGCCGGGTCGCTCCCCGCGGGCACGGCGCTCCCGCCCTCCGCCGGGGGCGCCGAACGCCGCCTCCTCGACGCGGTGGCCGCGCTCCCGCTCGGCCGGGCCGGCCACCCGTACAACGCCGAGGCCCTGATGTCGGGGCTGGCGGGCGAAGAGGCCCAGGACGAACCCTGGCACCGGGTGCGGCGGCTGCTGCGGCTGCACCGGTACGCACTGGAGGTGCTGGGCCCGGACACCGATCCGGTCCTGCGCCGGGCGGGCGGTCTGCTCGACCGGCACCGGGACGCCGCCGAAGCGGCGGCAGCCGCCGCAAGCGCGGCCCGCACCCCGCGGATCGCCCCGGCGACGGCGTACGCGCTGGGCGTGCTCCACGCCGACCAGCGCCACGAGGTGGAGGCCGCCCGGTTCGCCTTCCAGGAGGTCTGGCAGGGCTCCACCGCGATGAAAGCGGTCCTGTGAGATACAGGAAGCCGTCGGCCGGGGCGGGCCCGGCCGGTGGTCACGGGGGTCGAAGGGAGGCCCGATGTCAGCGAACGGAACCGTGATACGAGCCGCCGGGTGTGTGCTCTGGCGGCGCTCACCGCACGGCGGCGGGGACGTGGAGATCTGTCTCGTCCACCGGCCGAAGTACGACGACTGGTCGCACCCCAAGGGAAAGCTGAAGCGCGGCGAGGACGCCCGCGCGGGCGCGCGGCGGGAGGTACGGGAGGAGACCGGGACCGACTGCGACCCGGGACCCGAACTGCCCACGGTGCGCTACCCCGTGGAGGGGCGCCCCAAGGAGGTCCGCTACTGGGCGGCCGAGGCCACCGGCGGCGGCTTCACCCCCAACCGCGAGGTGGACCGGGTGGTGTGGCTGTCCCCCCGGGCGGCGCACATCCGGCTCACCCAGGAACGCGACCGTGCGCTGGTGGACGCCTTCCTCACCGCACTGCGCCCGGCGGGCGCCGAGCACGCCCACTGACCCCGGTTTCGCCCCGGCCACCGCGGACATCACCTCAGTGTGTCAGGGCTACGGGGGCCAGGGGGCAGCGGCGGGGCGACGCCCCGCCGCGGCACGGCGTCCCCTGCCGGAACGGCATTCCGGTACGGAACGGCATTCCCGTACGGGGTGGCGTCCCGCGGCACCGCGGCACCCCGCCCCGGCACGGCGTTCCCCGACGGCACGGCGCCCCGCCCCCCGGGAACGGCCCGGGACACGGACCACCGTGATCGGTGTACGGTCCCGGGTCATGCGCGTATGTCACCTTCCGCACCTTCCGCGGCAGCTCCACCGCCGCGGCCGGTGCCCCGTCCCGGGTGCGGGCCGGTCCGCCGCGCCGCGGGCCGTCGCGGCCCCGGCCACCGCGCGCCCGGCGCACCCCGTCCCACCCATATCCGGCATCGGCTGAGACCGCCGCCGCCCCGGCCGGATTCCTTCCCGGCCGCGGTGGACGCGGGCCGCGCGGCCGGACCCGCCGGACCCTCCCGACGCCCCGCCGCAACCGGGGGGCGCACGGCGCGGGAGCGCCCGCGCGTCCAGGGCTCCGTGACCCGTTCGGGTCACCCCCGCCCACACCCGCAGACCCTCGTACGGGCGTAATTCCGGAGGGAGTTCACCAGGGGCCGGGGACAGCCCCCGGAGCCGATCCAGGGGGCGCGTACCAGCCCCCGTTCACGCTACGACAGCCGTCCACCAGCGCGTACGCCACCTTCCGCACGCCCTCTCGGCATGGCCCGGGGCACACACCCAGCCGCCCGACACGGTTCACCTGCCGTTCACTCTCCCCCATGAGCCCTGTCACCTGATCTGCTTAATTTCGGCCCCATGTGGTGACCGGCACCGGGCCGGACGTCCCACTCCCGATCACACGCCGTCGCAGCGCGCCCCGGTACGGACAGGCGTCCGGCGGCTTCTGGAAGGAACACTGGAAAGTGAAGCTTCAGCGCAACAACGGGCTTCGCGCCACCGCGCTCGGCGCCCTCGCCGTCACCGGCGCCCTGGTGCTCACGGCGTGTGGCTCGGACGACAACGCCGGGAGCGGCGGGGGCAGCGGCAAGACGACCGCCGCTTCGAACATCTCCTGCGAGGGCGCCAAGGGCAAGCTTCTCGCCTCCGGTTCCAGCGCCCAGAAGAACGCCATGGACCTGTGGGTCAAGAACTACATGGCCGCCTGCTCGGGTGTGGAGATCAACTACAAGTCCTCCTCCTCCGGTGAGGGAATCGTCGCCTTCAACCAGGGCACGGTCGGCTTCGCCGGCTCCGACTCGGCGCTCAAGCCCGAGGAGGTCGAGGAGTCCAAGAAGACCTGCAAGACCGGCCAGGGCATCAACCTCCCGATGGTCGGCGGCCCGATCGCCATCGGCTACAACCTCTCCGGCGTCGACAACCTGGTCCTGGACGCGCCGACGATCGCCAAGATCTTCGACGACAAGATCAAGAAGTGGAACGACCCGGCCATCGCCGAGCTGAACAAGGGCAAGAGCCTCCCGGACAAGGCGATCCAGGCGTTCCACCGCTCCGAGGACTCCGGCACCACCCAGAACCTGGGCAAGTACCTCGGCGCCGCCGCCGCCAAGGAGTGGCCGTACGAGGCCGAGAAGAAGTGGCCCGCGCCCGGCGGCCAGGCCGCGTCCGGCTCCTCCGGTGTCGCCGCCCAGGTCAAGCAGGTCGACGGCGCCATCGGCTACTTCGAGCTGTCGTACGCGACCTCCCAGTCCATCCCGACCGTGAGCATCGCCACCGGCGCCTCCGCCCCGGTCGCGGCCACCTCCGAGAACGCCTCCAAGGCCATCGCCGCCGCCAAGGTCAAGGGCACCGGCAAGGACCTGGCCCTGGAGCTGGACTACACCACCAAGGCCGAAGGCGCCTACCCGCTCGTCCTGGTGACCTACGAGGTCGTCTGCGACAGCGGCAACAAGGCCGACACCCTCGACACGGTCAAGTCCTTCCTGACCTACACGTCGAGCGAGGAGGGCCAGAAGCTGCTCTCCGAGCACGGCTACGCCCCGATCCCCGCCGAGATCAACGCCAAGGTCCGCGAGACCGTCGCGGGTCTGAAGTAGGGCCGAGCCGGACCGGCTCCGGCCCCCGACCTCAGGACCAGCAGGAACGACACCGGCGGGCGGAAGCCCCGACGCTTCCGCCCGCCGCCCCCTCCGGTGCACCGCCGCCAGGGGAGCAGCCGCTCCCCCACACAGACCGGAAAGACCATGGCATCCACCACACCCATAGACTCACCTCCGCCGATGCAGGCACCGCCCGTCGCCCCCCAGCAGCCGAAGCCCGCGAAGACCGGGCGCGCGGGAGACAAGGTCTTCCTCGCCCTCTCCCGGGGCTCGGGCATCCTGCTGCTGGTGATCATGGCCTCGATCGCGGGCTTCCTCACCTACCGCGCCTCGATCGCCATCTCGAAGGACGAGGGCAACTTCCTCACCACCTTCGACTGGAACCCGGCCGGTGACCCGCCGGTCTTCGGCATCGCGGTGCTGCTCTTCGGCACCGTCGTCAGCTCGGTGATCGCGATGGTCATCGCCGTCCCGATCGCGGTCGGCATCGCGCTCTTCATCTCCCACTACGCCCCGCGCAAGCTGGCCGCGCCCATCGCGTACGTGGTCGACCTGCTGGCCGCCGTGCCCTCGATCATCTACGGCATCTGGGGCGCGCTCTTCCTCGTGCCCTACCTCGAAGGTCTCAACCTCTGGCTGGACGACTACTTCGGCTGGACGTACATCTTCGACAAGACCGAGGTCGGCGTCGCCCGCTCGCTCTTCACCGTGGGCATCCTGCTCGCGATCATGATCCTGCCGATCGTCACCAGCGTGAGCCGCGAGGTTTTCCTCCAGGTCCCGCGGATGAACGAGGAGGCGGCCCTGGCCCTCGGCGCGACCCGCTGGGAGGTCATCCGGATGTCGGTGCTCCCCTTCGGCCGCTCCGGTGTCATCTCCGCCTCCATGCTCGGCCTCGGCCGTGCGCTCGGCGAGACGATGGCCGTCGCCACGGTCCTCTCCCCGAGCTTCCTCATCTCGCTGCATGTGCTCGACCCGGGCGGCGGCACCTTCGCGCAGAACATCGCCGCGAAGTTCGACGAGGCCAATGAGCTGGGCCGGGACGCCCTGATCGCGTCCGGCCTCGTGCTCTTCGTCCTCACCCTGCTGGTCAACGGCGCGGCCCGGCTCATCATCGCCCGCCGCAAGGAGTACTCGGGGGCCAACGCATGAGCCAGACCGCCGTACAGAACCGGCCGAGCCCCACTCCGCCGCCCCCGGCCTCCTCGCTGAGCGCCCGTTCACTGCCCCGCTGGGCCCCCCTGGGCTTCGCGGGCGCCGCCCTCGCCCTCGGCTGCGGCCTGGGCGCGGTCGCGGGCTGGCAGAGCAAGACCCAGTGGGGTCTGGTCTCCGCGCTCCTCTTCCTGCTGATCTCCTACGTCGTGACCTCGACGGTCGAGAACCGGCGGCAGGCCAAGGACCGGCTGGCCACCAGCATCGTCTGGGTCTGCTTCATCCTCGCGGTCGTCCCGCTGTTCTCGCTGATCTGGGTCACCGTCAGCCGCGGCATCAAGGTCCTCGACGTCTACTTCCTGACCCACTCCATGGCCGGTGTCCCCGGCTTCGAGGCCGGCGGCGGCGTCTACCACGCCATCGTCGGCACCCTGGAGCAGGTCGGTCTCGCGACCGTCATCTCGGTGCCGATCGGCCTGCTCACCGCCGTCTACCTGGTCGAGTACGGCAAGGGCGCGCTCGCCAAGGCCGTCACCTTCTTCGTCGACGTCATGACCGGCATCCCGTCGATCGTCGCGGGCCTCTTCCTGCTGTCGATCATGCTGATGTTCCAGCTCCAGCCCTCCGGGCTGATGGGCGCGCTGGCCCTGGCGATCCTGATGATCCCGGTCGTGGTGCGCTCCACCGAGGAAATGCTCAAGCTGGTCCCCAACGAGCTGCGCGAGGCGTCGCTCGCCCTCGGCGTGCCGAAGTGGCGGACCATCCTCAAGGTGGTCATCCCCACCGCGCTGGGCGGCATCACCACCGGTGTGATGCTCGCGATCGCGCGTATCGCCGGTGAGACCGCGCCGATCATGCTGCTCGTCTTCGGCAGTCAGCTCATCAACACCAACCCCTTCGAAGGCGCGCAGTCCTCCCTCCCCTTCTACATCTGGGAGCAGTACCGCGTCGGCAGCGAGGCGTCGTACGACCGCGCCTGGGCCGCCGCGCTGGTCCTGATCGCCTTCGTCATGCTCCTCAACCTGGTGGCCCGCGGCATCGCCCGCTGGAAGGCCCCGAAGACCGGCCGCTGACGCGGCTTCCTGGAAGTGATCTGAGAACATGGCCAAGCGAATCGACGTCAGCGGCCTGACCGCCTACTACGGAGCCCACAAGGCCATCGAGGACATCTCGATGACCGTGGAGCCCCGCTCGGTGACGGCCTTCATCGGCCCCTCCGGCTGTGGCAAGTCCACCTTTCTGCGCACGCTGAACCGGATGCACGAGGTCACCCCCGGCGGCCGGGTCGAGGGCAAGGTGCTGCTCGACGACGAGAACCTCTACGGGCCGCAGGTGGACCCGGTCGCGGTGCGCCGCACCGTGGGCATGGTCTTCCAGCGTCCCAACCCCTTCCCCACCATGTCGATCTTCGACAATGTGGCGGCGGGGCTGCGGCTGAACGGCGCGTACAAGAAGAACCACCTCAACGACGTCGTCGAGAAGTCGCTGCGCGGCGCCAACCTCTGGAACGAGGTCAAGGACCGGCTGAACAAGCCCGGCTCCGGCCTCTCCGGCGGTCAGCAGCAGCGGCTGTGCATCGCCCGTGCCATCGCGGTCGAGCCCGAGGTGCTGCTGATGGACGAGCCCTGCTCGGCCCTCGACCCGATCTCGACGCTGGCGATCGAGGACCTGATCGGTGAGTTGAAGGAACGGTTCACGATCGTCATCGTCACCCACAACATGCAGCAGGCGGCCCGAGTCTCGGACCGGACGGCCTTCTTCAACCTGGCGGCCGTGGGACAGCCGGGCAAGCTGATCGAGATCGACGAGACGGAACGCATCTTCGCGAACCCGTCGGTCCAGGCGACGGAGGACTACATCTCGGGTCGCTTCGGCTGATCCCCCCGTCCCCGACGGACGGCGCCTTGACGAGGCGCGCGTCCCCGGACACCAAATGTCCTGGCGGTGCTGCATGGCGGTGCCACCGCGAGGCGAAGGGCCCGTCCCCTCTCCCTGGGGGGCGGGCCCTGTCCGTTTCCCGTTCCCGTTTCCCGTTGCACCGTGCCGTCGTTCCCGTTGCACCGTGCCGTCGTTCCCGCGGGTCGCTCCGGACGCCTGCGGGTACCTCCGGGCGCGGAAACGCTTCTGCCGCGCCCGTACGGGCGTACGAGCACGGCAGGAACGGATCTGACGGCAAAGGCCCCGGGACGCCGTCAGCGGCCCGTACAGCCCCGATGAGGGGCCGGGGCCGCGGAGCGCGGGCCCGGACGGAGACCGCCGGGACGACCGTCGGCCCGGTGCGCCGGGGCCGGGCGGCTCCGGGCGGCTCCGGGCTCAGCCGAAGACGAGCCAGATCACCCCGTAGCTCGCCGCGGCGACCACCGCCGCGGCGGGCATCGTGATGAACCACCCGAGCACGATGTTCTTCGCGACGCCCCACCGCACGGCGTTCACCCGCTTGCTCGCGCCCGCGCCCATGATCGCCGAGGTGATCACATGGGTCGTGGAGATCGGCGCGTGGAAGAGGAAAGCGGAGCCGAACATGATCGAGGCGCCCGTGGACTCGGCCGCGAACCCCTGTGGCGGGTCCAGCTCGATGATCTTGCGTCCGAGGGTCCGCATGATGCGCCAGCCACCGGCGTAGGTACCGAGCGAGAGCATCACCGCACAGGCGATCTTCACCCAGACCGGGATCTCGTCCCCGCTCTGCTGCACATCCGCGATCACCAGGGCCATCACCACGATGCCCATCGTCTTCTGGGCGTCCTGGAGGCCATGGCCGAGCGCCATCGCCGCCGCCGACACCGTCTGCGCCATCCGGAAGCCGCGCCGCGCCTTGTGCGGATTGGCGTTGCGGAAGACCCACATGATCGCGACCATCACCAGATAACCGGCCACCAGGCCGACCACCGGCGAGACGAACATCGGGATGACGATCTTCTCCAGGATCCCCGACCAGATCACCTCCGTGCCGCCCGCCAGCGCCGCGCCCACCATGCCGCCGAACAGCGCGTGCGAGGAGGACGAGGGCAGCCCGAAGTACCAGGTGATCAGGTTCCAGACGATCGCCCCGGTCAGCGCGGCGAAGAGGATGCCCATCCCCTGGCTGCCCTCGGGGGTGGCGATGATCCCCTCGCTGACCGTCTCGGCCACCCCCTGGCCCAGGAAGGCGCCGCCGAGGTTCATCACGGCCGCCATGAGCAGCGCGGCCCTCGGGGTCAGCGCCCGGGTGGAGACGGAGGTGGCGATCGCGTTCGCGGAGTCGTGAAAGCCGTTGGTGTAGGTGAAGCCGAGCGCGACCGCGATGGTCACGACCAGGGCGAAGGTGTCCACGGGGTTCAGGACTCCTTGACCGCGATGGTCTCCACGGTGTTGGCCACATGCTCGAACGCGTCCGCGGCCTCCTCCAGCACATCCACGATCTGCTTGAGCTTCAGCACCTCGATGGCGTCGTACTTCCCGTTGAAGAGCGTGGCGAGGAGCTTGCGGTGGATCTGGTCGGCCTGGTTCTCCAGCCGGTTGACCTCGATCCAGTACTCGGTGAGGTTCTCCATGGTGCGCAGATGCGGCATGGCCTCGGCCGTGAGCGCCGCCGCCCGCGCCAGCACCTCGATCTGCTGCTCGACGCCCTTGGGCAACTCCTCGATCTGGTAGAGGACGACGAGGTCGACGGCCTCCTCCATGAAGTCCATGATGTCGTCGAGGGAGGAGGCGAGGGCGTAGATGTCCTCACGGTCGAACGGGGTGATGAACGAGGAGTTCAACTGGTGGAAGATGGCATGGGTGGCGTCGTCGCCCGCGTGCTCCGCCGCCCGCATGCGCTCCGCGATCTCGGCACGTGCGGAGGGTTCGGCCCCGAGCAGCTCCATCAGGAGCTTGGAGCCCGTGACGATGTTGTCCGCGGACGCGGCGAACATGTCGTAGAAGCTCGTCTCCCGGGGGGTCAGACGAAATCGCACGTGAGGTCCTCAGGATGCTCAGGGTTCGGACACGTTGATGCTAGGCGCATTCATCCGGCCACGGCCAACCAGTGTTCTTCAGTGTCGCCCATGGCATCCCCCGTTGAGCAGGGCCCCCCGCGGGCATCTGCCGCCCCCTTCGCCCGGGGTTCGGTACCATATACCCATGAGGGGTATGTAACCCCGGGCTTTGGACAGACCATTTTCGGACAGGCACCGCAGGACAACGGGAGGACCCGATGACGACCACCGAGGCAGCAGGCCCCCCGGTCACGGACACCACCGCGGCGGCGGACGGACCGGTCACCGAGCAGGACCAGGGGCACGAGCAGGGGCACCACGGCTACCACAAGCAGAAGGACGAGCACCTGAAGCGGCTGCGGCGGATCGAGGGACAGATCCGCGGCCTCCAGCGCATGGTCGACGAGGACGTCTACTGCATCGACATACTCACTCAGGTCTCGGCGTCCACCAAGGCCCTCCAGTCCTTCGCGCTCCAGCTCCTCGAAGAGCATCTGCGGCACTGTGTCGCGGACGCGGCCGTCAAGGGCGGTTCGGAGATCGACGCGAAGGTCGAGGAGGCCACCAAGGCGATCGCCCGGCTGCTGCGCACCTGATCGCAGGGGCGCCCGGGCCCGAGGGGGCTCGGGCCGGCCTCGTACGCCCGGCCCCGGGGGCCGGTCCGGCGGGCGGGTCAGCTCTGACGGCGGGCGGCGGCCTGGAGCGCCGAGCGCTCCGCCGCCACCTTCAGCACCTCGTCGATACGGGCGAAGCTGAGCCGGTCCCCGTCGGCGGCGGAGGCCGCGATGATCAGATCGCCGCACAGCTCGATCTCGGCGAGGGCCACGTGGTCCTGGACCATGGTCGTACTGGGCGGAGCCACGCGCGTTCACCCTCTCCCTGCCGGTACCGGCTTCCCAGCGTAGGGAGTGACACACAGTACGCGCATGACACGTCCGGACCATTTAGCCCCTGATCCTTCCCGGACGAATGGCCCCCCGGCAACGCGCCGAATGGCCTGTCCCCGGCCGCCGAATGGCCCGTCCGTATGTCCCGCGGCGCGCTCCTCCCCCGCTACGGTGGTCCGGTGCCTCCGCCAGAAGGGCCGGACCCGACTCCGGCAGCGCATACGACGACCACGGTCGAACGGGGTGCCTTCGCCCTCGCCCGCTGCTCCTGCGGCTGGAGCGGCCCCGCCCGCCGCTCCCGTGAACGGGCCCGGGTGGACGCCCGTACGCACAGCGCGCCGGAACCGCTGGCCTCCGGGGTCTGACGCCGGGCCTGGGGCGTGACCGGTACGGGGGCGTGACCCGTACGGGCGTGTCCGGATGGCCACCGGGGCGCGGCGGCGGTGCGCTGGGGGAAAGACCTTTTCCCCGGAGGAATACCGCCATGACGCACCGTTCCATAGGCCGCGGCGCCCGGTTCGCCGCCCTCACCACCGCCACCGCACTCGCCTCCGCCGTCCTCGTCCTGTCCCCCACGGGCACGGCCCTCGCCGCGGGCACCGCCCTCGCCGCGAGCGGGACCAAACCGGACGGGCCCATCGAGAGTTCGCTGTCCGTCCTGGGCACCGGCGCCGTGGCCGCCGCCGGGACCGCCGTGATCCTCCGCCGCCATCAGCGCCGCAACCGCGGCGGCCGCCGCTGAGGTCCGAGCCCCGGACCCCGGACCCCCCGGAAACGACGACGGGCCGCGGGCTTCCCGCCCACGGCCCCTCATCCGCTCCGCCCGTCGCTCCGGCGGCCATTCCGCCTCAGGCGGCCAGCCCCTTCTCGCCGCCCTCCTCGGCCCGCGGCTCGGGAATCCCGAAGGGCTCCCGACGGTCACCGCGCCGGGAGCGCGGCGGCCTCGCCCACACCAGCCCGCCCGCCTTCGACCCGGCGATCGCCGACACCAGCGGCGTCAGCAGCGCCATCGCGAGCGGGGCGAGCAGCAGGGTGACCGCCGTGCCGAGCGCGAAGCCGCCGATCACATCGGTCGGGTAGTGCACACCCATATAGATACGGAGGAAGCCCTCCGCGAACGCCAGCCCGAGGGCCGCCCAGCCGAGCCTGCGGTGGACCAGGAAGATACCGACGGCGAGCGCCATGGCCATCGTGGAGTGGTCGCTCACAAAGGAGAAGTCGGTCTTCCCGTCGACCAGGACCTCCAGCTCCTTGGGGTGGTCGACGAAGGGCCGCGGTCGCTCGACGAAGCCCCGGATCGGGATGTTGACCACCACGGCCGCCGCGGCGGCGAGCGGCGCCCAGGCCAGTCCGGCGACGGAGGCGACGGCGTCCTCGGCGGTGGCGCTGCGGCGCACGCTCCACCAGGCCCAGAGACCGACCACGGCGAGCCCGAGCATGATGCCGTACTCACCGACGAAGCCCATGATCCGGTCGACCCACGGCGGGGCGGCCTTGGACAGACCGTTGATCTCGTAGAGCAGGGTGAGGTCGGGACCCGACCCCGTGGCCCCGTCAGCGAGCGGAAGCCCTGTCCTCGGCTCCGCGAGGGAATCCCTCATTGCGAGTCCAGCCATCTGCTCCGGCCCCTTGCCTTGTTCGCCCTGAAACTGCTCTGTGTCCGTCCGAGCCCCCGTGACTGCTTCCCGGCCACGGTCCGCACCCCGGGGAGGCGCACCGTCTCCGCCGCTCTCCGTGACGGCCGCTCCGCCGCCGCGTCCCGCTCCGTCCAGGGAACGGCTCTCCCGCCCCGGACGTTCCACTCTCCACTGAACGATCACCATGACGTTATCGAAGAGAGATGCGTCGCCGCAGTTCAGGGCCGCGCCTCAGCAGAGCGTTCCCGCCGGGGCGGGGCCCGCGTCAGACCTCCGAAGGCCGCTTGGGCAACGCTTTCGCGCCGTCCGCGGTGACCCGGGTGGCCCCGAAGTAGTCCGGGGTGTCGATCTTGTCGAAGCGGATCAAGGCCCCGGTGCGGGGAGCGTTGATCATATATCCGCCCCCGACATAGATGCCGACGTGCCGGATGGCCCGGGAGTTGGTGAGGTCGTCCGAGAAGAAGACCAGGTCCCCGGGGAGCAGCTCGTCCCTGGCGGGGTGCGGTCCGGCGTTGTACTGGTCATTGGCCACCCGGGGCAGCTCGATGTCCACCGTGCGGTACGCGGCCTGGGTGAGCCCGGAACAGTCGAAGCGGCCGTCCTGTTCGGGGGTGCCGGTGCCGCCCCACAGGTATTTCTTGCCGAGTTGCTGCTGCGCGAAGTGGATCGCCGCGGCGGCCTGCCGGGAGGGGTCGACCCGGCCGATGGGCCGGGCGAAGCTCTTCTCCAGGGTGCGGATGATCCGCACATAGTTCTGGGTCTCCCGGTACGGGGGGATCCCGCCGTACTTGATCACGGCGTACGGGCCCGCGTTGTACGCGGCGAGCATGTTGTTCGCGGGGTCGCCGGGGGCGCTCTTCACATACTCGGCCATGGCGCAGTCGTAGGAGGCGGCGGACGGGATGGCGTCGGCCGGGTCCCAGACGTCCCGGTCGCCGTCCTTGTCCCCGTCGATCCCGTGCGTGGCCCAGGTGGCGGGGATGAACTGCGCGATGCCCTGCGCCGCCGCATGGCTCTGGGCCCGCGGATTCCAGCCGCTCTCCTGATAGAGCTGGGCCGCGAGCAGCGCCGGGTTGATCGCGGGGCAGAGATTGCCCCACTGCTGCACCAGGG
This sequence comes from Streptomyces clavuligerus, assembly GCF_005519465.1. Lineage (NCBI taxonomy): Bacteria > Bacillati > Actinomycetota > Actinomycetes > Kitasatosporales > Streptomycetaceae > Streptomyces > Streptomyces clavuligerus. The sequence goes on from NZ_CP027858.1 coordinate 3,035,534, forward strand.
CCTGGTAGCGCGCCGGCACGGCGCCCTTGGCCAGCCCCACGGAGCCGTTCCGCCCGTCGGCGGCGCCGAAGAGCCCGGCCGCCGCCGTGAAGGTTCCGATGACGAGCAGCGCGATGAACGACAGGGCCATCCCGATGGACACACCCGCGACCAGCCACGCCCTACGCACCGTCAACCGCCCTTCACTCCAGGGGAGTAGTACGTCCCGCGCCAGTGTAGGCGGGGGAGCCCGAGATCAGGAGTGGGCCTTACGGGCCACCGCCCCGTACATGGCGACCTCTTCGGGCTCCTCGCCCGGCGGGCTGCCCGAGCGCCAGCGGGAACAGGAGACGAGCCCCGGCTCCAGCAGCTCCAGACCGTCGAAGTACCGCGCTATCTGCTCGGGGGTGCGCTGGGTCAGCTTCGGGGTGCCGTGCTCGTTCCAGAATCTGACCGCGGCGTCGATCTCCGGCACGGACGGACCGGTGATGGTGTGGGAGAGCACCAGATGGCTGCCGGGCGGCAGCGCGTCCATCAGCCGCCGCACGACGCCGTAGGACTGCTCGTGGTCCGGGACGAAGATGACCACGCCGAGGAGCATCAGCGCGACGGGCCGGGTGAAGTCCAGTGTCTGGGCCGCGCGCTCCAGGATCAGGTCCACGTCGCGCAGATCGGCGTCGAGATAGTCGGTGCGCCCCTCGGGGGTGCCGGTGAGCAGCGCCCGGGCGTGGGAGAGGACCAGCGGATCGTTGTCCACATAGACCACGCGGGCGTCGGGCGCCGTCCGCTGGGCGACCTCATGGGTGTTGTCCGCGCTGGGCAGCCCGGTGCCGATATCGAGGAACTGCCGCACGCCGACATCGGCCACCAGATGGTGCACGGCCCGCCCCAGGAAGAGCCGGTCGGCCTGGGCGTAGGCGCCGATGCCCGGGTGGATCGCCTTGATCTGGTCCCCCGCCTCGCGGTCGACGGGGTAGTTGTCCTTGCCTCCCAGCCAGTAGTTCCAGATGCGGGCGGTATGCGCGCGCGAGGTGTCGATCCTGCCGCGTAAGTCCTCGTATCCAGTCACACGGATCACGGTATCCAAGTCCGCACCGCTGAACAGGGGTTGTGGAAAACTCCGGCGCGACACCGCGCCGCCCCTCCCCGGCGGCCCGGGACAGATCGGATGCACCCTCCATCAAAGGGGACACCGCCCGCCCGAAACGTGAGGAGCGCCCCAAAGGTGGAACAACGACAGTCATTGCCCGGAGTCACGCCTCGTGATACACAGAGTGACTGAAGTGACGGGCCGCGGGGCGCGCGAACCGACATCTCCGCAGGTCCGGACGGTGACTTCGGTCAAACGTGCGGAGATCGGGTAAAGAGACCAGCCAAGTCGGCTCACGCGGGCGGTTTCATCAGCGAAGATAGAGCGACGACCCTGCCGCTCGGCAGGGGTGGCGAACAACCCGACAGGGGCGGTGAGTTACAGATGAAACTGGCAGCGGAAAAGGGCGACATCGACACCATCATTGGCGGAATCGCCCCGGATTGGGGGCCTTTCGGCGACCTGGGCCAGGAAGCACGGGTGATGATCGAGGTCGTGATGGCGGTGGCCATCCTGATCTGCCTCGGCATCGCGATCTGGGGAGCGGCCAAGCAGCGGATCGGGGCGACGGCGCTGCGCGACACCTTCAGCGCCGAACAGGGCAAGGGCCTCATCGTCGCCGGTCTCACCGGGGTGTTCATCATCGGTTCCCTGGGCACGGTCTTCACCATCGTGTACGGGATGGCGGTCTGACCGCGCCTCACCCGGCGCGCCCGCTCCCACTCCCCCGCCACCCCTCCTGCGACCCCTCCCGCTTCTCCACTCCCCTCGTCCGCGGCCCCGCTCCGGACCTCCTCCGGAGCACCCCTGGCCTCCTCCCCCCGTGCCCGGCCCACCCTCAGAGGTTGTGTCTCCCGATGTCGAGTCACCACACCGCGCACGCGCGCCGAGCGCGGCGGCTACCGTCGTCGTATGACCCCGTGTCATACGACACGGAGCCGTACGTGGCCGGGGGACGACTGCCCCGGCCGAGCGAGGGGAAGTACCCGGGATGAGCCTCGGCGACGAACACGGACACCGCGACGGGACGGGCGGCCACTGGGACGACGGTTTCGGCGGCACCGGACAGACCCGTACCCGGCTGCCCGGCGCCGCCGACCCCGACGCGTACGCCGCCCGCCGCCCGCCGCGCACCTCCCGTTCCATGCTCGCGGTGGTGGCGGTCGTCGTCCTGCTCATCGCCGCCATCGCATTCGTGAACAGAGGCGACGGCACCGGGGACGACTCCGCGGACTCCCCGAAGTCCCGCCCGGGCGCCGCGGCGACAGCGGCCAGCGGGGTCACCCCCGTCAAGGGGAGGACCGAAGGCGTCCCCACCGGCTACGCGCGCGACGAACAGGGCGCGCAGAGCGCCGCCGCCAACTACACGGCGGCCCTCGGCTCCGACGGCATGTACGACAGCGAGCGGCGCGGGCGGATCGTCGACACCGTCTACACCCGTGGGGCCGCGCGGGAGCGCCGCGCCGCCCTGGACAAGGTGTACGGCGAGGAGTTGTTCGCCGAGGTCGGACTGCGGCCCGACGGCACCGCTCCGCCCGGGCAGACCTTCGTCAGCCGCTTCACCCCGCTCGGCTCCAAGGTCGAGCGCTACAGCGACAGCGCGGCCACCGTCTCCGTCTGGTACACGGCGCTGTTCGGCATGGCCGGCGAGACCTCCAAGAACCCCGTCACCCAGAGCTGGTACACGTACACCTTTCAGCTGAAGTGGGCCTCCGGCGACTGGAAGGTCGCCGACTACGCCCAGAAGGACGGCCCCGTCCCGGTCGGCCGTGACCAGACCGCATCCGGCGCCAAGGAGATGGCCGATGCCGTGCAGCAGTTCGGCGGATACACGTATGCCCGCTAGCCGACGCCGCGTCCTTTCGCTCACCGCCGCCCTCGTCTCGCTCCAGGCCACGGCGGTGGTCCTGGCCTCCCGTGCCGCGGCGGAACCCACCCCGACCCCCTCGACCTCGGGCAGCCCGTCCCCGGGCGCGTCGCCCGGCGGCGACTCCCGCTGCGAACTCCTCTCCGGACCCGTCCGCGACCGCTGCGAGAACGGCGAGAGCGGCGGCGGCACCCAGTCCGGCGGGCTCGACCCCACCAGCGCCGCCGACCCCCTCGGCGCGCTGGGCCGCGCCTGCGCCGAAGCCGCCTCCTGGACCGTCGACACCCTCTCCAAGGCGGTGAAGTCCACGGCCACCGTCGACTTCACCAACCCCACCTTCATCTCCCAGTACGCCATCGTCTTCGCCGCCACCACGGTCCTGACGCTGCTGCTGTGGCTCCTCGCCGTCGCCAAGCGCGCCATCCGCGGCGTCCCGTTCACCACCGCCGTCTCCGAGGCCATCGGCTTCCTCTGGCTGACCGTCCTCGCCTCCGCCTTCACCCCGCTGGTCCTCTACACCCTGGTCTCCGCGACCGACAGCGTCACCGAGGTCATCACCGGCGGCACCGACGACCAGACCGAGCAGTTCTTCGGGAACTTCTCCGCCGCCCTCAAACAGGGCAACGGCATCGGCGGCGGCCCGATCATGCAGATCGTGGTCTCCCTGGTCACCATCGTCGCGGCGGGCGTGCTCTATCTGGAGCTGTTCATCCGCGCGATCGTGCTCTACGTCGGAGCCCTCCTCGGCGTGGTCGTCTACTCCGGTCTCGTCGACAAGAACATGTGGGGCAACGTCCGCCGCTGGGCGGGCATCATGATCGCGATCATTCTGGTGAAACCGGTCATCGCGATCGTCCTCGGACTGGCGGGCGCCCTCACCAACAGCGCCGACAACGACGCCATCTCCTCCATCGTCTCCGGACTCGCGATCATCATCCTGGCCATCGTCGCCTCGGCGATGATCTACCGCTTCGTCCCCGGCTTCGGCGACGAGATCATCGCCTCCCGGAACAACCGCCTCCAGGGCGGGGTCGAGAACCGTGCCGCGGCCGTCATCAGCTCCCCCGCCGCCCTGGTCTCCCAGGGCATCAAGACCCACAGCGCCCGGGGCAACCCCGGCGAGGGCTCCGCCGGAGGCGGCGGCTCCACGGCCCCCCGCCCGGCCAACCCCGTGGGCGGCGGCATGGCCGCCCACAGCAGCCGTCCCGCGGGCACCGCCTCCGGAGGCGCGGGCCCCGCACCCGGCGCCGCGGCACCCCCGCCGCGTAACCCAGGACCCGCCACGAGCACCCCGCACAGCAACCGCAACACCACAGGAGGTGCAGGGCGTTGACGACCCCGTCCCACACCCTCACGCCCCGCCGTACCTATCTCATCGGCCGCGCCAGGCCGAACGCGATCATCGGCAAGAACCGTGAGACCGGCGAAATCGCCCTGATCGTCGTCGGCGCGTTCCTCGGCATGATGTGCGGGCTGCTCGTCCCGGTGCTCCCCCTGCGGATCGCGCTGCTCACGGGCTTCCCGATGCTCGCCCTCGCCGCCGTGTACGTCCCGTACAAGCAGCGCACCTTCTACAAGTGGTTCGAGATCAACCGCAGCTTCAAGCGCACCGTGCGCTCCGCCGGTTCCGTCTACCGCTCCGGGGCCGTCGAGGCCGGCACCCGGCTCGACGGCCGCGAGATCGAGATCGGCCCGCCCCCCGGCATCGGCCGCATCAACTGGCTCGCCGCCCCCTTCGGCCCCGACGAGATCGCCGTCCTCCTCCACGCCGACCGGCGGACCGTCACCGCCGCCATCGAGATCGAGGGCCCCGGCGTCGGCCTGCGCGACAGCGAGGACCAGGAGGCCCTCGTCGACCGCTTCGGCACCCTCCTCAAGCACGTCGCCAACGGCGACGGCTTCGTGACCCGGCTCCAGATGCTCGCCCGCACCCTGCCCGCGGATCCCGACGCCCACGCCAAGGACGTCGCCCAGCGCGGCGACCAGGACTCCCCCCTGTGGCTGCGGGACTCCTACGACCAGCTCCAGTCGATGGTGTCCACCTCCAGCGAGCAGCACCGGGCCTACCTCGTCGCCTGTATGCACTACACCCGCGAGCTGGCCGCCGAGGCCCACGCCATGGCCCGCGCCGCCCGCTCCGCCACCCCCGGAACCAAGTACCGCAGGCTCGACAAGGACGCCGGGCTCGCCGTCGTCATGGCCCGTGAACTGACCGACATCTGCGCCCGGCTCGCCGAGGCCGACATCCGGGTCCGCCAGCCGCTCGGCCAGAGTCGGCTCTCCTCCCTCGTGCACTCCATGTACGACCCCGACCACCCCGTCGACCACATCCAGGCCATGACCAAGCGGAACGCCTGGCCCGCCGAGCTGGACGCCCTGGAGCCCACCTACCTCCAGGCCAAGACCCGCGAGTCCTCCACCCGCGCCCCCTGGTGCCACGCCACCGCCTGGGTGAAGGAGTGGCCGATGACCCCGGTCGGCGTCAACTTCCTCGCCCCGCTCCTCGTCCACACCCCCGATGTGATCCGTACGGTCGCGGTCACCATGGACCTCGAACCGACCGAGGTCGCCATCGAGCGGATGCTCACCGAGAAGACCAACGACGCCGCCGACGCCAGCCGGGCCGCCAAAATGAACCGCACCGTCGACCCCCGCGACGTCGCCGCCCACGGCCGGCTCGACCAGCGGGGCGAAGACCTCGCCAGCGGCGCGGCGGGCGTCAACCTCGTCGGGTACATCACGGTGTCGTCGCGTTCCCCCGAGGCCCTGGCCCGGGACAAACGAACGATCAGGGCCTCGGCCGGAAAGTCCTATCTGAAGCTGGAATGGTGCGACCGCGAGCACCACCGGGCCTTTGTGAACACCTTGCCGTTCGCGACCGGCATCCGCCGTTAGGGGCCCTGATCCTGATGCGTGATCCGCTGACCGCCGTCACCGAAACCTTCACCTCCTTTGTGTTCGGCAAGGTGGAGACGCTCCGGCTGCCCGTCCGCACCTCCACCGGGCAGGCCCAGGCCGTCTATCTGCCGACCGCGGCCCCCGGCCTGGGCGACTCGGGAGTGATCATCGGCCGCGAGGTCTACAGCGGAAAGGGCTACATCTACGACCCCTTCCAGCTCTACGGCCAGCAGCTCCCCGCCCCCCACTGGCTGGTCCTCGGCGAGTCCGGAAACGGCAAGTCCGCGCTGGAGAAGACCTACGTCCTGCGCCAGCTCCGCTTCCGGGACCGGCAGGTCGTCGTCCTCGACGCCCAGGGCGAGGACGGCGTCGGCGAATGGAACCTGATCGCCCAGCAACTGGGGATAATCCCCATCCGGCTGGACCCGATGACCGCCCTCGACGGCGGCATCCGGCTCAACCCGCTCGACCCGTCGATCACCACCACGGGCCAGCTCGCCCTGCTGCGCACCATCATCGAGGTCGCGATGGGCCACGGCCTGGACGAACGCTCCGGCTTCGCCCTCAAGGTCGCCCACGCCTATGTCAACGAGACCATCACCAACCGGCAGCCCGTCCTCACGGACATCGTGGAACAGCTCCGCCACCCGGAGTCCGAGTCCGCGGAGGCGATGAACGTCGACATAGACGATGTACGGGCCTGGGGCCTCGATGTCGCCCTCGTCCTCGACCGTCTCGTCGACGGCGATCTGCGCGGCATGTTCGACGGGCCGACGAGCGTCGGCATCGACCTCGACGCCCCCCTGATCGTCTTCGACCTCTCCCACATCGACCGCAACTCGATCGCCATGCCGATCCTGATGGCGATCGTCGGCGTCTGGCTGGAGCACACCTGGATCAGACCCGACCGGAAGAAACGCATCTTCCTGGTCGAAGAGGCGTGGCACATCATCAACTCCCCCTTCGTCGCCCAGCTCTTCCAGCGGCTGCTGAAGTTCGGCCGCCGACTCGGCCTCTCCTTCGTCGCCGTCGTCCACCACCTCTCCGACGTCGTGGACGGAGCCGCCGCCAAGGAGGCCGCCGCGATCCTCAAGATGGCGTCCACCCGAACCATCTACGCGCAGAAAGCGGACGAGGCACGGGCCACCGGCCAGGTCCTCGGACTGCCCCGCTGGGCCGTCGAGATCATCCCGACCCTGACCCCCGGCATCGCCGTCTGGGACGTCAACGGCAATGTCCAGGTCGTCAAACACCTGATCACCGAGGCGGAACGGCCCCTGGTCTTCACCGACCGGGCCATGACCGAGTCGTCCGCCCCCGCCGTACCGGAGCTGTCCGAGGAGTTGCAGGCCGCCGAGTGGGAGGCCGAACAGCGCGCCACCCTGATGGAACGCCACCAGTACGGCCCCGGCGGCACCGCGTCCGACCCCTCCGAGTCGACGGTGGCCTGAGATGCGCGACCAGCGGCGGTACCGTGAGCCCGGCCCGTCAGGCCGGGCCGGGAGCGGGGGAGTCCCCGACGGACTGCTGCTGGGCATCATCGGCCTCGGGATCTGCGTCCTGCTGGTGACCTGGACGGCCACCGGACTCGCGGCCCTCCTCGCCCATGGCTCCTGGCCGGACGGCGTCACCTTCGGGAACACCCCACCGGCGCTGCGCTCGCTGGTCTCGGCCCCCCAGGACCTGCCCGCGGCCTGGCCCGCGGCCCCCGCCGGGGCTCTCTCGGGGTACGGGCTGTTCTGGGGCCTCGCGATCGGCGAGCTGATGGTGCTGGCCGTGCTGGGCGTCTTCCTGGTGGGCACGGTGGCCCGCTGGAAGGCCGTACGGGCCACCAGGTCCGCCACGTCCGCGTCCCTGTCCACGTCCGTGTCCGCCGAGGGCGCCGAGGCCGCTTCCCGGGCCACGGCACCGCCGCCGAGCACCTCTGCGGCGTCTTCCGCCGCCCCGCCGCCCGCGCCTTTCGGGGCCTTCCCGCAGCCCTCGTCGGCCGCGGACGGCCCACCGCCGGTCGTCCCACCCGTACCGCGGCCCGTCGCACCGCCGCCGGTGCCGAAGGAGCCGCCCCGGCCCGCTCCCATGGCGCCCGTGGCGGTCCCGGCCGTCCTGCCCCCGCCCCGCGCTCCGCGGGTGCTGTACGGGGCTCCAACCGTCCGCAGGCCCGCCGCGGTTCAAGCCATCCTCGACGCCGAGGGCCCCGCCCTCGTGATCACCTCCGACCCGGGCGTGTGGGCCGAGACCAAGGACACCCGCGCCAAGCTGGGGCCCGTTCTCGTCTATGACCCGGGGCATCTCTGCGACACCCCCGCCCGGCTCCACTGGTCCCCGACGGCAGGCTGCGAGAACGACGATGTCGCCGCCGCCCGGGCCACCGCGCTCCTCGCCCCCGTCCGCCCCCGCGCCCTGCTGGACGCGGCGATGGCCGACAACGCCGAGACCCTGCTGCGCTGCTGGCTGCACGCGGCGGCCATCGACAACCGCCCGTTCAAACAGGTCCACCGCTGGGCCCAGGGCACGGGCTCCCAGGACGCCGTCCGGGTCCTGCGGACGAACCCGAAGGCCACAGGTGGTCTCGCCGGGCTTCTCGAAGCCGCGCTGACCGCCCACCCCGAACGCCGGGAGGTCGCCCAGCAGCTCGTGGCACGAGCCCTCTCCGCCCTCTCATCGGTGCATATCCGCCAAGCGTGCGCCCCGAACCGAACTGATGCGCTCACCCTGGAATCATTTGCGGATGAAGGGGGAACGCTCTACCTGGTGGGTGAGTCCATCGAGGACCCGCGATCCCGCCCCGGAGCTATGCCACTGCTCACGGCACTGGCAGCAGACGTGGTCGAGCACGGCCGCCGCATGGCCGCACGGTCATCCGCCGGCCGGCTCGACCCACCAATGAGCCTCGTCCTGGACGATGTCGCCGCCGTGGCCCCGTTCCCCCGGCTTCCCGAGTTGCTGTCCACGGGCGCTGAGTACGGCCTTCCGACGCTCGCTCTTCTCCGCTCCGCCGAACAGGCCCGCGCCCGCTGGCCGGAGCCCCTGGAGCACTGAGACGACCGAGACCGCTGAGCTGCTCGACCACGCAGGGGCCGGGCGGCTCGGAAGGGGTTACGGGGAGGGGTTGGCATGGCCTGGCCTGACAGGGCCTGGGAAAGGCCGGAAAAAGGGTCTGGAAACGCGAAAGGCCCCGCACCATACGGTGCGGGGCCTTCCCCAAAAATTGTTCGGCGGCGTCCTACTCTCCCACAGGGTCCCCCCTGCAGTACCATCGGCGCTGAAAGGCTTAGCTTCCGGGTTCGGAATGTAACCGGGCGTTTCCCTAACGCTATAACCACCGAAACACTATGAAACAATCAACAAACCAGCAATAGGTTGTTCGTGGTTTCAGAACCAACACAGTGGACGCGAGCAACTGAGGACAAGCCCTCGGCCTATTAGTACCAGTCAACTCCACCGGTCACCCGGCTTCCATATCTGGCCTATCAACCCAGTCGTCTACTGGGAGCCTTACCCCATCAAGTGGGTGGGAGTCCTCATCTCGAAGCAGGCTTCCCGCTTAGATGCTTTCAGCGGTTATCCCTCCCGAACGTAGCCAACCAGCCATGCCCTTGGCAGGACAACTGGCACACCAGAGGTTCGTCCGTCCCGGTCCTCTCGTACTAGGGACAGCCCTTCTCAAGACTCCTGCGCGCACAGCGGATAGGGACCGAACTGTCTCACGACGTTCTAAACCCAGCTCGCGTACCGCTTTAATGGGCGAACAGCCCAACCCTTGGGACCGACTCCAGCCCCAGGATGCGACGAGCCGACATCGAGGTGCCAAACCATCCCGTCGATATGGACTCTTGGGGAAGATCAGCCTGTTATCCCCGGGGTACCTTTTATCCGTTGAGCGACGGCGCTTCCACAAGCCACCGCCGGATCACTAGTCCCGACTTTCGTCCCTGCTCGACCCGTCGGTCTCACAGTCAAGCTCCCTTGTGCACTTACACTCAACACCTGATTGCCAACCAGGCTGAGGGAACCTTTGGGCGCCTCCGTTACTCTTTAGGAGGCAACCGCCCCAGTTAAACTACCCATCAGACACTGTCCCTGATCCGGATCACGGACCCAGGTTAGACATCCAGCACGACCAGAGTGGTATTTCAACAGCGACTCCACGAACACTGGCGTGCCCGTATCACAGTCTCCCACCTATCCTACACAAGCCGAACCGAACACCAATATCAAACTGTAGTAAAGGTCCCGGGGTCTTTCCGTCCTGCTGCGCGAAACGAGCATCTTTACTCGTAGTGCAATTTCACCGGGCCTATGGTTGAGACAGTCGAGAAGTCGTTACGCCATTCGTGCAGGTCGGAACTTACCCGACAAGGAATTTCGCTACCTTAGGATGGTTATAGTTACCACCGCCGTTTACTGGCGCTTAAGTTCTCAGCTTCGCCAGAACGAATCCTGGCTAACCGGTCCCCTTAACGTTCCAGCACCGGGCAGGCGTCAGTCCGTATACATCGCCTTACGGCTTCGCACGGACCTGTGTTTTTAGTAAACAGTCGCTTCTCGCTGGTCTCTGCGGCCACACCCAGCTCACCAAGCACGTTGGATCACCAGACATGGCCCCCCTTCTCCCGAAGTTACGGGGGCATTTTGCCGAGTTCCTTAACCATAGTTCACCCGAACGCCTCGGTATTCTCTACCTGACCACCTGAGTCGGTTTAGGGTACGGGCCGCCATGAAACTCGCTAGAGGCTTTTCTCGACAGCATAGGATCATCCACTTCACCACAATCGGCTCGGCATCAGGTCTCAGCCTTAATGTGTGACGGATTTGCCTATCACACGGCCTACACCCTTACCCCGGGACAACCACCGCCCGGGCTGGACTACCTTCCTGCGTCACCCCATCGCTTACCTACTACCACCTCGGGTCGTCGGCTCCACCACTCCCCCTCACTCCGAAGAGATCAAGGGCGGCTTCACGGACTTAGCATCAGAGGATTCGATATTGGGCGTTTCAAAGCGGGTACCGGAATATCAACCGGTTGTCCATCGACTACGCCTGTCGGCCTCGCCTTAGGTCCCGACTTACCCTGGGCAGATCAGCTTGACCCAGGAACCCTTAGTCAATCGGCGCACACGTTTCCCACGTGTGTATCGCTACTCATGCCTGCATTCTCACTCGTGAACCGTCCACCACTGCCTTCCGGCGCGGCTTCACCCGGCACACGACGCTCCCCTACCCAACCCAGCACCCGTTGGGGCTATCTGCTGGATTGACACGACTTCGGCGGTACGCTTGAGCCCCGCTACATTGTCGGCGCGGAATCACTTGACCAGTGAGCTATTACGCACTCTTTCAAGGGTGGCTGCTTCTAAGCCAACCTCCTGGTTGTCTCTGCGACTCCACATCCTTTCCCACTTAGCGTACGCTTAGGGGCCTTAGTCGATGCTCTGGGCTGTTTCCCTCTCGACCATGGAGCTTATCCCCCACAGTCTCACTGCCGCGCTCTCACTTACCGGCATTCGGAGTTTGGCTAAGGTCAGTAACCCGGTAGGGCCCATCGCCTATCCAGTGCTCTACCTCCGGCAAGAAACACACGACGCTGCACCTAAATGCATTTCGGGGAGAACCAGCTATCACGGAGTTTGATTGGCCTTTCACCCCTAACCACAGGTCATCCCCCAGGTTTTCAACCCTGGTGGGTTCGGTCCTCCACGACCTCTTACAGCCGCTTCAACCTGCCCATGGCTAGATCACTCCGCTTCGGGTCTTGAGCGCGCTACTGAACCGCCCTGTTCGGACTCGCTTTCGCTACGGCTTCCCCACACGGGTTAACCTCGCAACACACCGCAAACTCGCAGGCTCATTCTTCAAAAGGCACGCAGTCACGAGGATACGAGTAAACTCGCATCCCGACGCTCCCACGGCTTGTAGGCACACGGTTTCAGGTACTATTTCACTCCGCTCCCGCGGTACTTTTCACCATTCCCTCACGGTACTATCCGCTATCGGTCACCAGGGAATATTTAGGCTTAACGGGTGGTCCCGCCAGATTCACACGGGATTTCTCGGGCCCCGTGCTACTTGGGTGTCTCTCAAACAAGCCATGATCATTTCAGCTACGGGGGTCTTACCCTCTACGCCGGGCCTTTCGCATGCCCTTCGCCTATAACCATGGTTTCTTACTTGTCTCACAGCCGGCAGACTGTGAAAGAGAGATCCCACAACCCCGCATGCGCAACCCCTGCCGGGTATCACACACATACGGTTTGGCCTCATCCGGTTTCGCTCGCCACTACTCCCGGAATCACGGTTGTTTTCTCTTCCTGAGGGTACTGAGATGTTTCACTTCCCCTCGTTCCCTCCACACTGCCTATGTGTTCAGCAGCGGGTGACAGCCCATGACGACTGCCGGGTTTCCCCATTCGGAAACCCCCGGATCAAAGCCTGGTTGACGACTCCCCGGGGACTATCGTGGCCTCCCACGTCCTTCATCGGTTCCTGGTGCCAAGGCATCCACCGTGCGCCCTTAAAAACTTGGCCACAGATGCTCGCGTCCACTGTGCAGTTCTCAAACAACGACCAACCACCCGCCACCCCACCACAACATGGTGAGTTCACCGGGGCCGGCAACCGAAGACACTGGCAGAAGCCCGTGCCCTCAGACACCCAACAGCGCGCCCGGCCCAGCAGACCCCACCCCATCCACGTTCCACGCCGAAGCAGTACTAGTGAAAGAAGCAGACCCTACTGTGCCGAATAGTCAACGTTCCACCCATGAGCAACCGTGCGAGACATTCGCTCGCATCCGGCCATGTGCTCCTTAGAAAGGAGGTGATCCAGCCGCACCTTCCGGTACGGCTACCTTGTTACGACTTCGTCCCAATCGCCAGTCCCACCTTCGACAGCTCCCTCCCACAAGGGGTTGGGCCACCGGCTTCGGGTGTTACCGACTTTCGTGACGTGACGGGCGGTGTGTACAAGGCCCGGGAACGTATTCACCGCAGCAATGCTGATCTGCGATTACTAGCAACTCCGACTTCATGGGGTCGAGTTGCAGACCCCAATCCGAACTGAGACCGGCTTTTTGAGATTCGCTCCACCTCACGGTTTCGCAGCTCTTTGTACCGGCCATTGTAGCACGTGTGCAGCCCAAGACATAAGGGGCATGATGACTTGACGTCGTCCCCACCTTCCTCCGAGTTGACCCCGGCGGTCTCCTGTGAGTCCCCATCACCCCGAAGGGCATGCTGGCAACACAGGACAAGGGTTGCGCTCGTTGCGGGACTTAACCCAACATCTCACGACACGAGCTGACGACAGCCATGCACCACCTGTACACCGACCACAAGGGGGGCACTATCTCTAATGCTTTCCGGTGTATGTCAAGCCTTGGTAAGGTTCTTCGCGTTGCGTCGAATTAAGCCACATGCTCCGCTGCTTGTGCGGGCCCCCGTCAATTCCTTTGAGTTTTAGCCTTGCGGCCGTACTCCCCAGGCGGGGAACTTAATGCGTTAGCTGCGGCACCGACGACGTGGAATGTCGCCAACACCTAGTTCCCAACGTTTACGGCGTGGACTACCAGGGTATCTAATCCTGTTCGCTCCCCACGCTTTCGCTCCTCAGCGTCAGTAATGGCCCAGAGATCCGCCTTCGCCACCGGTGTTCCTCCTGATATCTGCGCATTTCACCGCTACACCAGGAATTCCGATCTCCCCTACCACACTCTAGCCTGCCCGTATCGAATGCAGACCCGGGGTTAAGCCCCGGGCTTTCACACCCGACGTGACAAGCCGCCTACGAGCTCTTTACGCCCAATAATTCCGGACAACGCTTGCGCCCTACGTATTACCGCGGCTGCTGGCACGTAGTTAGCCGGCGCTTCTTCTGCAGGTACCGTCACTCTCGCTTCTTCCCTGCTGAAAGAGGTTTACAACCCGAAGGCCGTCATCCCTCACGCGGCGTCGCTGCATCAGGCTTTCGCCCATTGTGCAATATTCCCCACTGCTGCCTCCCGTAGGAGTCTGGGCCGTGTCTCAGTCCCAGTGTGGCCGGTCGCCCTCTCAGGCCGGCTACCCGTCGTCGCCTTGGTAGGCCATCACCCCACCAACAAGCTGATAGGCCGCGGGCTCATCCTGCACCGCCGGAGCTTTCAACCCAAGGGCATGCGCCCCCGGGTGGTATCCGGTATTAGACCCCGTTTCCAGGGCTTGTCCCAGAGTGCAGGGCAGATTGCCCACGTGTTACTCACCCGTTCGCCACTAATCCCCCACCGAAGCGGGTTCATCGTTCGACTTGCATGTGTTAAGCACGCCGCCAGCGTTCGTCCTGAGCCAGGATCAAACTCTCCGTGAATGCTTCCAGGTAATCCTGGTCGACACACACGGGAGCGGAACCAGGAGCAAGGAATAATCACTCCCGGTCCACAGCGTCCTCGCTGTGTGCGCCCCCGCCACCCCACAGAGGGATGAAACGGAGGACTTTTTCAAAGGAACCTCATCCCGGAGCAGAAGCTCCCGGACGGGGTATCAACATATCTGGCGTTGACTTTTGGCACGCTGTTGAGTTCTCAAGGAACGGACGCTTCCTTCAGGCCCTTTTCACCAGGCCCTCCGGGCAGTTTCCCTTCGGTCTTTCTTGCCTTTCGGCGTTTCCAACTCTACCAGATCCTTTTCCCGCCCCCCGGTCTCCCGGGATTCGGACCTTCAGATCCAGCGGCCAGTTGGACCGGCCTTTCGCCTTTCGGCTGCTCCGACTTTATCAGATCCTTTCGGTCCTGATTCCCGGTCGAAATCGGGTTGTCTTTCCGGCCCTTCGGCCGTTCCGACGTCCCAAACTCTAGCGGATTTCCCGGGGGACTCCTAATCGAGTCCGTTCGAAATGGATTCGGACAGGCCGAAAAGCATCCCGGTCGGGAGATCGTGCAAAGTGTGGGTGCCGCGTTCGCGGCGGGATCGGCTGTCGCGGAAAATGGTTCCAGCCCGTGACAACTCGAAGAACCTTACGGACCGGTGAAGTCCGTGTCAACTCGCCTGGGCCGTCCGGGGAGCCGCCGTGGACGGCGGCCTAATCCAGGTCGGTGAGCCGCCCGCCGGCGTCCGGCTGGGTGTGTTCCACCCGGCGCAGCACCCGGATCAGCAGCTCCCCGAGAACCCCGCGCTCCTCGGCCGAGAGGTCCTGGAGGAGATCGCCCTCGAAGTCGGAGGCCATGCGCATGGCCTCCAGCCACTTCGTCCGGCCCTCGTCGGTCAGCTCCACGATCACACGGACCCGGTTGCTCTCGTCGCGGTCGCGGGTGACCAGGCCGTCCGTCGCCATCCGGTCGATGCGGTGGGTCATGGCCGCGGGGGTGAGCCCGAGGCGCTTGGCCAGTTCACCGGGGCCCATCCGATAGGGGGAGCCGGCGAGCACGAGGGTCTTGAGCACCTCCCACTCGGCGTTGCTGATCCCGAGGGTGGCGACCTGGCGGCCGTAGGCGACGTTCATCCGGCGGTTGAGCCGGCCGAGGGCCGACACCACCTTCTCGACCTGCGGGTCGAGATCCCCGTACTCGCGCTGGTAGGCGGCGATCTGCTCATCGAGGGTCGGCTCCTGGATCGCCGCACCCGTCACTGCTGGGCCCTCGGGGCTCGCGTTAGGCATACGGCGCAGTATGGCACGCGACTCATTGGCCTTGAAGTCCTTCAATGTGTATTGTTAAGGATCTAACTTTAGTGTTGAAGTCTTCAGGCTTCAGTCCTTCTCCTTCAGATCTTGAGGCAGGTGAGTGTGAGCAGGGTGGCGGGTGCAGCGATGCGCCGAATCCAGGCAGGGAACGCGCTGAGCGCGTTCGGACTCGGTTTCACGGTTCCGTATCTCTACGTCTATGTGGCGCAGACGCGGGACCTGGGCGCGACGACGGCCGGGGCCGTCCTCGGGGTCTTCGCCATGGCCGCGCTGGTCGCCCTGCCCTTCACCGGACGGGTCATCGACCGGAAGGGGCCCCTTCCGGTGCTGGTGGGAGCCTCCCTGCTGGCGGGCGCGGGCGCCGTGGCGATGGGCTTCGCGAGCAGTGTCGTCGCCGTGGTGTTCGCCGCCGCGCTGCTGGGAGCCGGTACGGCCGTCATGCAGCCGGCGCTCGCCACGATGATCGTCTGGTGTTCGGACCCCTCCTCCCGCACCCGTTCCTTCGCCCTCCAGTTCTTTCTGCAGAACCTGGGGCTCGGGCTCGGTGGACTGCTCGGCGGGCAGATCGTGGACAAGAGCAGGCCCGAGAGTTTTCTGCTGCTCTTCGGCATCGAGGCCGTGATGTTCCTGGTGCTCGCCGGGATCGGGCTCACCATCCGGCTGCCGCGCCCGGCGACCCCGGTGGGGGCGCCCGCGCAGGGCACGGCCAAGGGCGGGCTGAAGGCCCTCCTCGGCCACAAGGCCATGGTCCAGCTCTGTGTGCTCGGCTTCGTCCTCTTCTTCGCCTGCTACGGACAGTTCGAATCGGGTCTCGCCGCCTATGGCACGGAGGCCGCGGGCATCGAGCCCGCCACGCTCGGTACGGCCCTGGCCGCGAACACCGCCGTGATCGTGCTCGCCCAGTTCCTGGTGCTGAGGTTCGTGGAGCGCCGCAAGCGCAGCCGCATGATCGGCGCGGTTGGCCTGATCTGGACCGTCGCCTGGCTGCTGGCCGGGTACGCGGGCCTCGGTGAGGGCAGCCAGGCCATGGCCACGGCCGCCTTCATCGCGACCTACGCGCTCTTCGGGCTCGGTGAGGCGATGCTCGCGCCGACCGTCGCGCCGCTGGTCGCGGATCTGGCTCCGGAGTCGATGGTGGGGCAGTACAACTCCGCGTTCGCGCTGGTGAAGCAGTTGGCGCTGGCGATCGGCCCGGCCGTGGGCGGTCCCATGGGCGCCGCCTGGCACGCCCCGTACATCGTGACCTTCGTCCTGTTCTCGCTCGGTATCACCGTGCTGGCGGTGCGGCTGGGACGGCAGCTCACCCCCATGCAGAACCAGCCGTATCTCGCGGTGAAGACGCGCGTGGTGGCGCAGCACAAGCCGGTCGAGCAGGTGGGGACGGCGGTCTGACGCGCTGCGAGCCCCGTGGGGTCCTGCCCCGCGGGGCTTTCGCGTACCCGGCCCCTGCTGGACCGGGGCCGGTCCGGGGCCGGTGGCTGGACGGCTAGACGGGCAGGGCGAACTCGCACCAGACCGCTTTGCCGCCGCCCGGTGTGCGGCGGCAGCCCCAGGACGAGGCGATCGTCGCGACGATGGAGATACCGCGGCCCGACTCGTCCTCGGTCTCCGCCCTGCGGCGGCGGGGCAGATGGTCGTCGCCGTCGGTGACCTCGATGATCAGTCGGCGGTCGGTGCGGCGGAGCCGCAGCCGCATGGGCGGGGTGCCGTGCTGGAGCGAGTTGGCGACCAGCTCACTGGTGGCCAGCACACCGAGGTCGTGCAGTTCCGGGGAGAAGCGCCAGGAGGCCATCACCCCGGAGGCGAAGGCGCGGGCGCGCGGCGCGGCCTCGGTGCCGCCGAGCAGGTCGAGCGCGGCATTGTGGAACAGCTCGGCCGCCGGTCCGGTGCGGCAGGGGTGCTGGACCACGAGCACGGCCACGTCGTCGTCGTGGTCGGCGGTGACGCCCTGGGAGCGGAGCAGCCGGTCGCAGACGACCTGGGGGCTGCCCGCGGCCCCGGCGAGGGCCCGTTCCAGCGAGGCCACGCCCTCGTCGATGTCCTCCCCGCGCCGCTCGACGAGACCGTCCGTATAGAGGACGGCGCTGGAGCCGGGCGGCAGGGCGATGGTGCCGGAGCTGTGGAGCCAGCCGCAGGTGCCCAGCGGCGGGCCGGTGGGTTCGGCGGCGCGGCGGACCGTTCCGTCCTCGTCGCGCACCAGCATGGGGAGGTGTCCGGCCGAGGCGTAGACGAGCCGTCCCTCATTGGGGTCGTGGACGGCGTAGACGCAGGTGGCGATCTGGCTGGCGTCGATCTCGGCGGCGAGTCCGTCGAGGAGCTGGAGCACCTCGTGCGGGGGCAGGTCGAGTCTGGCGTAGGCGCGTACGGCGGTGCGGAGCTGGCCCATGACGGCGGCGGCGCGTACGCCCCGGCCCATGACGTCGCCGATGACGAGGGCGGTGCGGCCCGCGCCGAGGGTGATCACGTCGTACCAGTCGCCGCCGACGGCCGCGTCCTCGCTGCCGGGCTGGTAGGTGGCGGCGATCCGCAGGTCGTCGGGTTGCTCCAGCTCCTGGGGGAGGAGGGAGCGCTGGAGGGTGACGGCCATCTCGCGCTGGCGGCGCTCGCTGGCGCGCAGCCGCTCGGCGGCCTCGGCGTGGTCGGTGACGTCGGCCGCGAAGACGAGGACGCCGCTGCCGCGGCCGGGCAGTTCGAGCGGCAGACAGGTGACGGTGTACGAGCCGCCGGACGCGACCTTGCGCGATTTCACGGTACGGGGACGGCCGCTGCGGAGGACCTGGTCCATCAGGGGGTGGAGGCTCAGCTCGGCCAGCTCGGGGCAGGAGTCGGCGGCGCGGAGGCCGATGGGGCGGGGGCCGAAGGCCGCGGTGTAGGCGTCGTTGACATAGGCGACGCGGTGGTCGCTGCCGTAGGTGAGGACGACGAGGGCGGGCAGTCGGCCGAGGATCTCGCGGAGCGGTACGTCGTCGAGCGCGGGCGCGGTGGGCAGCGGGGCGGCGGCGCCCGGTGGGCCGGCGGGGTCACCCGCGGCCGGGGCGGTGGCGGGCGCGGTGCCGACGGCGGAGGTCTCCGGGCCGTCGGCGGCGGTTGGGGCCGGGCAGTCGGCCTCGTCGTGCGCGGTCTCGCCCCGGGCGGCGGGGACCGGGCTCTCCCCGCGTCCGTCGGCCCTGCCGTCTCCCCGGTCACCGGCGTCCCGCTGGGCCGGGCGCGGTGGTGCCGTGGAGATTCCTCGGTCGGACCTCCGCGCTGCGGCGCGGCGCTGCGTACCGGGGAGCCTTGCGCTCCAACGCGTGAAGTTCACTGACTTTCTAGCCTCAATGGTTGTCGCCAAGGGTCACAGGGGTCACTCTGTGCAAATGTGAGCCCACCTATGGTCACACGTCCAGTGTGACCGAACGTACTGACAGCCGGTGTCGTCCGGAGGTCCACCGGGCCCCTTTCGGGGGTGGCGGCGGGCTCCGCGTTCCGTTGTCAGGTGCTTCTGGGGCCGCCGCCGCCCGATGGGGGCTTCGGCGTGTTCCGGCCGGTGCCGCCGCCCGCGGCCTGTTCGAACTCGGCGCGCGGGTGTTCCAGCGAGCCGAGAGAGACGATCTCCCGTTTGAAGAGTCCCGAGAGGGTCCACTCGGCGAGGATCCGGGCCTTGCGGTTGAGGGTGGGGACCCTGCTGAGGTGGTAGATCCGGTGCATCAGCCACGCGGGGTAGCCCTTGAACTTGCGCCCGTACACATGGGCGACGCCCCGGTGGAGGCCGAGGGAGGCCACGGAACCGGCGTTCCGGTGCGCGTACTCCTTGAGCGGCTTGCCGTGCAGGGACGCGGCGAGGTTCTCGGCGAGGACCTTGGCCTGGCGGACGGCGTGCTGGGCGTTGGGGGCGCACAGCGCGTCCGGGTCGTCGGACGTGATGTCGGGGACGGCCGCGGCGTCCCCCGCGGCCCAGGCGTGTTCCGTTCCCTCGACGGTGAGACGGGGGGTGCAGCGGAGTCGGCCGTGGCTGTTGCGGGGGAGGTCGGTGGCGGCGAGCAGCGGGGCGGGTTTGACGCCCGCGGTCCACACGACGGTACGGGTGGGGAAGCGGCTGCCGTCGCTGAGCCGGGCGATCCGGTTCTCGCAGGAGTCGAGCCGGGTCTCCAGACGGACGTCGATGTTGCGGGAGCGCAGCTCGCGGATGGCGTAGCCGCCCATCTCCTCACCGACCTCGGGGAGGATGCGGTCACTGGCCTCCACGAGAATCCATTTCAGGTCCGCCGGCTTGATGTTGTGGTAGTAGCGGGCGGTGTAGCGGGCCATGTCCTCCAGTTCGCCCAGGGCTTCGACCCCGGCGTAGCCGCCGCCGACGAAGACGAAGGTCAGGGCGGCGTCGCGGAGCGCGGGGTCACGGGTGGAGGAGGCGATGTCCATCTGTTCGATGACATGGTTGCGCAGTCCGATGGCTTCTTCGAGTGTCTTGAAACCAATGCCGTATGCGGCGAGGCCGGGGACGGGGAGGGTGCGGGAGATCGAGCCGGGGGCGATGACGAGTTCGTCGTACGTCAGCTCGGTGGCGCCGGTTCCCTCCTCCTCGGTGGCGAGGGTGGTGACGGTCGCGGTGCGTTTGGCGTGGTCGACGGCCGTGGCCTCGCCGATGATGATCCGGCACTTGCTCAGCACCCGCCGCAGCGGGACCACCACATGGGCCGGTGAGATGGAACCGGCCGCCGCCTCGGGGAGGAAGGGCTGATACGTCATATACGGGTCGGGCGTGATCAGCACGATCTCGGCCGCGCCGTGGGCCAGCTCCCCCTTGAGCCGGTGCTGGAGATGGAGGGCCGTGTACATCCCGACATAGCCGCCGCCGAGGACGAGGAGCCGCTTGCCACAGGGGCGCGCGGACGGCGGGGTGCCGGGGATCTGGCCCCGGGAGTCAGCTTCCTTCACCATCCCATGACGCAACGGTCCCCGGCGTTTGTCCACAGGCCCGGCAAATTGTGTGACCGGAGACGAGGGGCGGCCGGAATCGGCCGCGCTCTCGGGCCTTGGAGAAGGTGCGCAGGTCAGGGGCGGCGGAGGGGTCGGACGCGCAGGGCGTAAACGGTAGCCTTCCGGTCCTTGCTCCGATCGGGGGGCGCTCCGTGCGGAACTACCCTCTTCTGAATTGACCCCAGCTCAACTATGTTCGTACCTCGTCGGGGTGCTTGGTCAAGGCGCGCCCGGCGGACCAGGTGGGGGGTCTCCGGGGGGAGACACAGTGACCGGGGGAACCCGTATGACCATTCATGATTCGCATTGGCAGGCTGCCGTTCCGCCGACCGCGGAGGCACAGGTGCAGAGCGGTGGCACGGGCAGCGACGGGAACGGGCGGGTGGGAGCGGGCGTGACCGGCCGCTCGGCTCCGCTGCGGGTGGACGCGCAGCGCAATCTTGAGCATGTGCTGCGGGCGGCTCGCGAGGTCTTCGGCGAGCTGGGGTACGGGGCGCCGATGGAGGACGTGGCGCGCCGGGCCAGAGTGGGTGTCGGGACGGTGTACCGCCGTTTCCCGAGCAAGGACGTGCTGGTGCGCCGAATAGCCGAGGAGGAGACCTCCCGGTTGACCGAGCAGGCGCGTACGGCGCTGGGGCAGGAGGAGGAGCCGTGGTCCGCGCTGGCCCGGTTCCTGCGGACGTCGGTCGCCTCGGGCGCGGGACGGCTGCTGCCGCCGCAGGTGCTGCGGGTGGGCGTGGAGCCGGAGGACACGGCCCGGGACGAGACGCGGGTGCCGCCGCAGCGGGCGAGTGTGCCGGGGGTGTCGGGCGGTCCGGGGGTGTCGGGTGCCGTCCAGCCGGAGCTGCGGATCGTCGGTCCGCAGACCGTCGCGGCCGACGGGGGTCAGGACGACGCCGGTGCGTCCGATCTGCTGGAGGTCGTGGGGCAGTTGGTCGACCGGGCGCGGGCCGCGGGTGAGCTGCGCGGTGATGTGACCGTCGCGGATGTGCTGCTGGTGATCGCGACGGCCGCTCCCTCGCTGCCGGACGCCGCGCAGCAGGCCGCGGCCTCGTCCCGGCTGCTGGACATTCTGCTGGAGGGGCTGAGACCCCGGTCGGGTTGACCCGAGGGCGTCGGCGCGGCCGGGCCGCGCGCGGATTTTCGATCACTTCTCCCCGGATTCCCCGGATGAGTGGTTGACACCGCCGGAGGTCCGCCGTGCGGTGGCCCGTGTGGCACGCTGGCCCGGTGTTCGGGTCAGAGGTGCTGACGGTGGCTTCCGCGATGATTGAGGGTTTCCGCGATGAGCGGTGACGGGCGGGACGCACGGGATGAGCCCGTGGGCGGCTCGGGCGGTACGGACGGCACGGCCGGAGCGGAATCTTCCGGGTTGCCCTCGCCCCAGGTACCGGGGCAGGGCGGGCCCGTCGGCCCCCGTGCGTCCGGTGGTTCCCACGCCGTCGGCGCTCCTCGTGGCCCCGGTGGCCCTCGTCCGCCGGTCGACCCCCGGATACCCGCCGATCCCCGGGTGCCCGTCGATCCCCGGGTGCCCGGTCCCGGTGGGCCGGGTGCCGGGACGGCCGGCCGTGGTGGCGCACCGGGCGGAGCGCATGGGGGCGGGCCCGTGGTACCCGGTCAGGGGACGGCCGGTGCCCGGGCGGACGACTCCCCCGGGTTCACCGCCGACGCCGCGGCGGAGCCCCGGGAGCCCTCCGTTCCGCCGCAGCGGGAGCGGGCCGGGAGCGGGGGAAGCGATTCGGTGCTGCCGCCCCCGCGCGATACCGGGCCGTCCGACGCCGAGCTGATCCAGCGGATGCGCGCCGGTGACGACAGCGCCTACGCGGAGCTGTTCCGGCGTCACTCGGACGCCGTACGACGCTACGCCCGCTCCTGCTGCCGTGACGCCCATACGGCGGACGACCTGACCGCCGAGGTGTTCGCGCGGACGCTCCAGGCCGTGCGCGGCGGCGCGGGGCCCGAGCAGGCGGTACGGGCCTATCTCCTGACCACCGTCCGGCGGGTGGCCGCCGGGTGGACCCGCAGCGCCCGGCGGGAGCAACTCGTCGAGGACTTCGCGCTGTTCGCGGCGGAGGCCGGGCGGGCGGTGGAGGTCTCCGCCGATATGACGCTGGACCTCGGCGCCGATGTGCGGGCCATGCGGGAGGCCGAACGGTCGCTGGCGGTGCAGGCGTTCCGGTCGCTGCCGGAGCGCTGGCAGGCGGTGCTGTGGCACACCACGGTGGAGGAGGAGTCCCCCAGCGAGGTGGCGCCGCTCTTCGGGCTGACCGCGAACGCCACCGCGGTGCTCGCGAGCCGCGCCAGGGAAGGGCTCAAGCAGGCGTATCTCCAGGCGCATGTGAGTTCCGCGCTCACCTCCGGCGGCGACTGCGCGCGCTACGCCGACCGGCTGGGCGCGTACGCCCGGGGCGGGCTGCGGATGCGGGCCGAGCGGGGGCTGCGCAAGCATCTGGAGGAGTGCGCCAAGTGCCGGCTGGCCGCGGGCGAGCTGGAGCACGTCAACGCCGGGATTCCGGCGCTGCTGCCGGTCGCCGTCATCGGCTGGTTCGCGGCGGGCTACTCCCTCAAGGCCGCCGGGATCGCCGCCGGAGGGGTCGCGGGCGCGGCCGGTGCGGGTGCCGCCGCCGCTGCCACGGGCTCGGGGGCGACGGCCGGTGGGTCCGGGGGCACGGCCGCCGGAGGCGCGGCGGCCTCCGAAGGGCTCGGCATGCCCGCGAAGGCGGGCATCGGCGCGCTGGCGGCGGTCGCCGCCGCGGCCGGGCTGGTGTGGGCCCTCACGGGCAGCCCCGGGGAGCCCGCGGAGCCCCGGGCGAAGCCGCCCGCCGCGCGGACCGTCGCACCGCCGGACCCGCCACCGCCGCCGAGGCCCGCACCGCCGTCCCCGAAGCCCGCGCCGAAACCGCCGCGGGCCGTGCCGCCGCCCGCGCCGAAGCCCTCTCCGGCGCGGCCGTCGCCGAAGCCGTCGCGTTCCGTGCCGCCGCGGCCCACCCCCCCGGAGCCGGAGCCGTCCCCGCCGCCGAAGCCGAAACCGAGGCCCGCACCGCCGAAACCGTCGCCGAGGCCGTCGCCCTCGGCGAGCGCACCGGCGCCGACGATGTACCGGCTCAGCCAGTTGCGCCACAGCCATGAGGGCGACGGCACGGGACCCGAGGTGCGCAGCGGTGCGAGCAGTTGGTTCTGGCAGCGGCCCGGGCTGTCGATCGGGGAGGTCCACTACCGGCACGGGGCCACGGTGCACGGCGCGTCGTCCGTCACCATCGATCTCAACCGCCGCTGCTCCCGCTACGAGGCCGCGGTCGGGGTCGACGACCTGATGACGGGCTGGGGCCCGGCGCGCTTCCCGGTGCGTTTCTCCGTGCGTTTCTCCGTGTACGGGAGTTCGGCGTCCGGCAAGGAACGGCGGCTGTGGAAGTCGCCCGTGGTCCGTTCGGGCGACCCGGCCGTCCGGCTCCGGGTGCCGATCACCGGCCGGACCTCCATCCGGCTCGTCGTCACCCCGCACACCCAGCTCGACACGGCGGTACTGGCGAGCTGGGCGCAGTCCGGCATCCGGTGCGCCTGAGCACGGCTCTGGTACGCCTGAGCACCCGTCCCCCACGGCCCACGCTCCGGTGCGCCTGAGCAACCGCTCCGCACGGCCCACCGCTCCCGGCGCTCCACACGTTCGGTGTCCGGGCGGCCCGTGTGCGGGCGGCCGTGGCCCGCTCGGGCGTCCGCCGGACGGCCGGTCCGCCGACGCGCCACGGCCTGCCGCGGCCCGGGTGCTCCCGGGCGACGCGTCAACAAGCCCTCGCGGCGGAGCCGTGCGGACGACCGCGTCCCGCGCACCCGGCTCGACACCGCGGTACTGGCGAGCCGGGCGCGGTCCGGCATCCGGTGCGCCCGAGCGGCGCTCGGGTACGTCTGGGTACAGCTCCGCACGACCCGCCGCTCCCCGTCGTCCGCACGGCCCGCCGTCCGGGCGTTCGTGGTCCGGGCGCTCCCGGGCGGTGTGTCGACGGGCCGCGCGGGCGACCGCGTTCCGCACGCCCTCGTATCCGTCGTCGGGCAGCCGGGGGGCGACTGTCGGGGTCCGGGCGCTCTCCCTCCGCAAGGGGTCGCCGGGGCGGGCGCGTATCCCCGTTCACCCGTTGCCCTGGAGTGCGGCGGGACGGTACCCCGCAGCCGTCCGCCGGGCGGTCGGGGTGGTCAGGAACGCAGGGAGGGGCGGGGCGGGACCCCGGTGGCGACGGCGCGGGTGCGGGGGGCGGCGGTGCCGGTCCAGCAGGTGCCGCGGCGGGAGAGGAGGCGGCGGAGCCAGAGTTCGGTGGCGACCAGGTCGGCGAGGCCGTCGAGCGGGAGGGGTTCGCCCTCGGAGGCGGCGCGCAGGGCCTTGCGGACGACGCGGGCCTCGACGAGCCCGGCGTCCGCCAGCAGCGGGACGTCGAAGAGGGCCATCAGTTCGGGCAGTGCGGCGCGCAGCCCCTTGCGGGCGGTCTCCGCGGACGAGGTGTGGGTGGGCGTCCCCCAGCCGGGTGGCAGCGCCCGGACCCCCGCGCCCCCGAGGACCGTCCGCAGGATCTCGGCGCGGGCGCCGGGCCGGACCCGCAGGGACTCGGGGAGGTCGCGGCAGGCACGGACGACCTGGTTGTCGAGGAACGGGGTGTGCACGCGCTGGCTGCGCACCTCCGCCGCCTGTTCCAGGACGCGCTGTCCGGCGGCGTGGCGGTGCAGGGCGGCCCTGGCCCGGGCCTCGCCCGGGCGCTGGACGACGACGGGCCGGGTGGCGGCCTCGGCGAGCCGGACCGCCACCTCGGCCAGGGCCTCGCCGGTGAGCCAGCGCGCGGCCGGGCCGGGGCGCGACCAGGTCAGGGCCGCGAGGGAGGCGTCGACGGGGCCGAGCGAGGGGCGGCCGGTGGGCCGGTTGGCCTCGGCGAGCCGGTCGGCCGCCGTCTCCAGGCCGGTGCGGTAGGGCGTGCGGGCGAGCCGCCGGGCGGCCCGGTAGACCGTCAGCGGGACGAACACCGACCCCGGTGACGTCCCCTCGGCGCGGGCCAGGGCCGCCACGGGCCGCAGCAGATGGCGGCGTCTGCGGTCGAGCAGGAGGTCCGCGAGCCGGGCCGGGTGGGCGTCCAGCACCTGGCGGGCGCCCGCCCCGCTGAAGTGGTCGGCGCTGCCCGCCGCGAGCCGGCCGCGGTGGCGTTCGGCGAGGACGAGGGAGGGGGCGGGCTCGTCGGTGAGCGGAGCGTTCGCCAGACCGGCGTAGGGCAGTCCCTCGTCCCCCGCGGCGACGACGACATGGTGCAGCCGGGGGTCGTCGGCGATGGCGCGGGCCCGTTCCAGCTCCGCCGCGCGGCCCTCGTCGGTGAGGTCGTTGTAGGTGACGGCGAGCAGGCGTTCCCCGGCGCCGGTGCCGTGGCCCATGACGGTGCCGGGGCGGCCGGGCAGCCCGGCGGCGAGCAGGGCGAGCGTCCCGGAGGCGCTTCCTCCGGAGAGGTCGGCGCCGATCCCTGGCGCGGGGGCGCCGCGCCGGGCGCGCCGGTCCGCGGGGCCCATCCCGGGCACCGGCCCGGGGTCGGGCGGCAGGGCGTGGGGCGCGTGCCGGGGGGCGGTCAGCCGGGCGCGCACGGCGTCGAGGAGCGCGTCCCGTATGCCGTCGACGGCGCGGTCGGCCTCGATCCGCGGGCCCGCGACGGCGAGCGACGCGACGGGTTCGTACCCGGTGATCTCCCGGGAGCCCTCGCGCAGGATCAGCGCGTGGCCGGGCGGAACGCGCCGTACCCCCTCGTACGGGGTGGAGTCGCCCAAGGCTTCGGGGGTCTCGGGGCAGGCGAGCAGCGCGGCGAGATGGCCGATGTCGAGCTGGGCCTCGACGAGGTCGGCGAGCGGGAGGGCGGCGGTCGCGTAGGCGGTGCCGCCCTGCCAGGGGGTGTGGAAGACGGGGCGGGCTCCCGCGAGGTCGCCGAGGACGGTGGTCCGGCCCCGGGTCTGGCCGGGGGTGCCGCCCGCGGTCTGGACGACGACGAGGTAGCTGCCGGGCCATGAGGTGAGGTGCCGCAGGGCGCCGCCGCGTGCGGTGACGAGTCCGGCGCGCAGTTCGTCGTCGCTCGCGGCGCAGCAGCCGAGGACGGCCATCCGGGTCCAGCCGGTCGCGAGGCCGTGCTGCGGGGCCGCGGAACCGGGGAACTGCCCGGGAAGGGGCGCGGGGTCGAGGCCGACGACACGGACCTCGTCGGGACGCCAGTCGCCGACGGCCCAGAGCGGGTCGGGGTCGCCCCACAGCAGTTGGGAGCCGACCGGCTGGACGGTGCGGCCCTCGTCGGCGTCCCCGATGTACCCGGCGGGTGCGGTGCCGGGGTCGGTGAACGCCGCGGCCGTGGGGAAGTCGGCGGCGATACCGCTCCAACCCACCAACCACCGCATCGGCGCCTCCACAGGCTGTGGACAACTCCGGCCGTCCGGGGGCCGCGGGGCGGCACGATCCTCCCCCGGCCCGCCGGGGCGCTCCCGGACCCTCGCGGGAAGGGGCGCGTCCGGCCGTTCGGGACCATGCTGCCACGAAGGCGGCGCACGGTGGCGCCATGGGTAGCAGGTGCGAAAAGTGAACGTGCGCACAGGGACGGGGACTTGAGAACCGACGGACAGGGGAGTACGACGGACACCGGTGCGGCGGACGGGAGTGGGACGCGACTTAATACGCAAGACAGACAGTCGAGATCCGGCCAATCTCGGACAGAGTCCGGGCAGCACAGAGGACCGCGCGACCTCCGGCGGCAGAACGGAACCGGAGAGTCCGGGATCGGCGTCCAGCAGCCCGGGAGGCGCAGTCCGCCTCCCGGACCGGGCCGTCACCCACGGGGATTGAAGGCGACGGCGTCCCCCGGCCCGCTGATTCCCGTACACAGCAGGCCGACCCACGCGATACCCATGGAAGCGCCCGCACCCCTCCCCCGCACAGAGCGCACACACGGGCGCACGGCCACACGCACGGGGCACAGCGGGGCACACCGGCGCTCCTGCCCCGAAATCATCCGGAGGGAACCTCCGTACACGCACAACAATCTCGCCATACGGAACACCGCCTCTTAACGGTCGGGATGCAGCGAACTACGCTGTGTTCGCTGATGTTCTGCACCGACGGGCATACTCCGATGGGCTCGGCCAGGCACTTTTGCAACCGGGACCGCGGACCGGGGGACGGGAGCCACCCGGCGGCGCAGGCTTCCGTACGAATGCCGCACGCCGGACAGGGACGCGGCGGCCGTCTGTGTGTCGAGGGGTGGGCCATGTCCAGGGAGCAACGCGGGCCGAACGAAAAGCTCGGCACCGTTCTCGCCCTCGCGGGAATCAGCAACGCGGGACTGGCCCGCCGCGTCAACGACCTCGGCGCGCAGCGCGGTCTGACCCTCCGTTACGACAAGACCTCCGTGGCGCGATGGGTGTCCAAGGGCATGGTGCCGCAGGGCGCCGCACCCCATCTCATCGCCGCCGCGATCGGCGCCAAGCTGGGCCGCCCCGTGCCGCTGCACGAGATCGGGCTCGCCGACGCCGACCCCGCGCCCGAGGTCGGACTCGCCTTCCCCCGCGATGTGGGGGCCGCCGTGAAGTCGGCGACCGAGCTGTACCGCCTGGACCTGGCGGGCAGACGAGCGGGAAGTGGCGGGATCTGGCAGTCGCTGGCCGGTTCCTTCTCGGTGAGCGCGTATGCCACCCCCGCCTCGCGCTGGTTGATAACGCCCGCGGACCCCTCCGTGGAGCGGATACCGGAGGCGGGGGGCGCCGGGGCCGCCGGTCACGGAAGCGGTGGCCCCGGCGGTATCGGGCACGGTGGGGTCGGGCAGCCGGGTGGGACGGCCTCCGGAGCGGGGAGTTCCGTCGGGGCGGGGACCGGGTCGGGGACGGGCACGGGGATCGGGCCCGGGACGGGACCCGGGGGCCACGGAGCCGCCGACACCGCTTCCGACGAGGCCCCCACCCGGGTGGGACACAGCGATGTGGCCAAGCTGCGTGAGGCGGCGGAGGACGCCCGCCGCTGGGACTCCAAGTACGGCGGCGGGGACTGGCGTTCGTCCATGGTCCCCGAGTGTCTGCGGGTGGACGCCGCGCCGCTGCTGCTCGGCTCGTACTCCGACGAGGTGGGCCGCGCGCTCTTCGGCGCGACCGCCGAGCTGACCCGGCTCGCCGGGTGGATGGCCTTCGACACCGGCCAGCAGGAGGCGGCGCAGCGGTACTACATCCAGGCCCTGCGGCTGGCCCGGGCGGCGGCGGACGTCCCGCTCGGCGGCTATGTGCTGGCGTCGATGTCGCTCCAGGCCGTCTACCGGGGGTTCGCCGACGAGGGCGTGGATCTGGCGCAGGCGGCGATCGAGCGCAATCGGGGGCTCGCCACCGCCCGGACCATGAGTTTCTTCCGGCTGGTCGAGGCCCGCGCCCATGCCAAGGCGAATGACGCGGCGGCGGCGGGCGCGGCGCTGAAGTCGTCCGAGGGCTGGCTGGAGCGCTCGCGCGAGGGCGACTGCGACCCGACCTGGCTGGGTTTCTACTCGTACGACCGGTTCTGCGCGGACGCCGCCGAGTGCTACCGCGATCTCAAGGCCCCCCGGCAGGTGCGGCGCTTCACCGAGCAGGCGCTGTCGCGGCCCACGGAGGAGTTCGTCCGCTCGCACGGGCTGCGGCTGGTCGTCAGCGCGGTCGCCGAACTGGAGTCGGGGAACCTGGACGCGGCGTGCGCGGCGGGCACCCGGGCGGTGGAGGTCGCGGGGCGGATCTCCTCGGCGCGGACCACGGAGTATGTGCGGGATCTGCTGAACCGGCTGGAGCCGTACGGGGACGAGCCGAGGGTGGCGGAGCTGCGGGAGCGGGCCAGGCCGCTGCTGATGGCACCGGTGTAGCCGGGCGGCGCGGCCGCCGTCATCCGTCATCCGTCATCCGTCATCCGATCAGTGCCGCCCCGTGGCGGGCCGCCCCGAGCCGTCGCGGGGCCCGTTCCCATGAGGTCGCACGGGTGGTGGCACGGGGTGGTGGCACAGAGCACGGACTCGGGTACGGACACAGGGGGTACAGCACCTTCGGCGGGCAGGTCGGACGGTGTTGTCAGTGGCCGGGTGCAGTATCGGGGGTGGGAGGTGGCGCGGGTGACGGTGGTCGACGGCAGAGCCGGGGACGGGGAAGAGGGCACGGCGGAGGACACGGAAAGCACGGGGGAGGGCACGGCAGGGGACGCGACGGGAGACACGGCAGGGGATACGGCGGCGGACACGGGCGGATCGTCCCCGGGGCCGGCGGACCCGGGGACGGGGCCCTGGGCACCCACCGGCCACCGCGGTGGCTTCGACTGCGACGTCCTGGTGGTCGGCGGTGGGATCGTCGGCCTGGCGACCGCCCACGCCCTCCTCCGCGCCGCTCCCGGCACCCGGGTGACCGTCCTGGAGAAGGAGGCCACCACGGCCGCCCACCAGACCGGGCGGAACAGCGGAGTGATCCACAGCGGGATCTACTACCGCCCCGGCTCGCTCAAGGCCCGGTTCGCGGTGCGGGGCGCCGCCGAGATGGTCGGGTTCTGCGCCGAGAACGACCTGCCGCACCGGGTCACCGGCAAGCTCATCGTCGCCACCTCACGGGACGAGCTGCCCCGGCTCCACGCCCTCGTCCAGCGCGGCCGGGAGAACGGCATCCCGGTGCGGGAGCTGGGCCCGGCGCAGATCACCGAGTACGAGCCGGAGGTGCGCGGGCTCGCGGCCATCCAGGTGGGGACGACCGGTGTGTGCGACTTCGGCGCGGTGGCCGCCCGGCTGGCGGTGCTGGTAGAGAAGTCCGGCGGCAGGGTCGACTGCGGCGAGGAGGTCACAGCCGTGGACCGCAGGGCGTGGGGCGTCGCGGTGCGCACCGCGACGGGGCGGGTCCTGCGGGCCAGGGCCCTGGTCAACTGCGCGGGGCTGCACTGCGACCGGGTGGCCCGGCTGGCGGGTGACGACCCGGAGATGCGGATCGTCCCCTTCCGGGGGGAGTACTACGAGCTGGCGGACCCCGCACGCGTCCGGGGGCTGGTCTATCCGGTGCCGGACCCGGCCTTCCCCTTCCTCGGCGTCCATCTGACCCGCGGCATCGACGGCGGTGTCCACGTCGGTCCGAACGCGGTGCCCGCGGGCGCCCGCGAGGGCTATCGGCGGTCGACGGTCCGGCCCCGGGAGCTGGCCTGGACGCTGGCCTGGCCCGGCACCTGGCAGATGGCCCGGGAGCACTGGCGGTACGGGGCCGGTGAGCTGCACCGTTCCCTGTCGAAGACGGCGTTCACGGCGGCGGTGCGCCGATTGCTGCCCTCAGTCACCGAGGCCGATCTGCGCCCGGCCCCGTCCGGGGTGCGGGCGCAGGCGGTGCTGCGGGACGGCACCCTGGCGGACGACTTCCTGATCAAGGAGGCCCCCCGTACGGTCCATGTGCTGAACGCGCCGTCCCCGGCGGCGACGGCGTCCCTGCCGATCGGGCGGGAGGTGGCGGCCCGGGTACTGCGGCTGCTCTGACCGTCCGGGACCGCACCCCGGTGCGACGGTCCGCGACCGGCCGCTCACCCCGGGAGAGCGGCCGGTGGACCCGTAGAATCGAAAGCACTGTGTCCGAGCTGAAGAACCACACCCCCGCACCCGCCGTCCGCGACCGGAGCGAGCCCCGCTTCCCCGGAGGGCCCATCGCCGACCCCGCCGGTTCGCACCACGAGCGGCGCATCCGGAGCTTCCAGCCCCGGCGCAGCCGGGTCACCACCGGACAGGGCGACGCACTCCAGCGGCTCTGGCCGATCTGGGGCATCGAGATCGACGGCCGCGAGACCCTCGACCCCGGCACGATGTTCGGCGGACTGCCCGTCGTACTGGAGATCGGGTTCGGCATGGGCGAGGCCACCGCGCGGATGGCCGCCGACGACCCCGGCACCGGCATCCTCGCCGTGGACGTCCACACCCCGGGCCAGGGCAATCTGCTCGGCCTCGCCGAGCGGAACGGACTGTCCAACGTCCGGGTGGCCAACGGCGACGCGATCATCCTGCTGCGAGAGATGCTGGCGCCCGGCTCGCTGGACGGGATGCGGATCTTCTTCCCGGACCCCTGGCCGAAGAAGCGGCACCACAAGCGGCGGCTGATCCAGCCCGAGTTCCTGACGCTGGCGGCGCGGAGCCTGAGGCCGGGGGCCGTGCTGCACTGCGCCACCGACTGGGAGCCGTACGCGGAGCAGATGCTCCAGGTCCTCACGGACCACCCGGACTTCGAGAACACCCAGGAGGACGGCGGTTACGCGCCCCGTCCCGGGTTCCGGCCGCTGACCCGCTTCGAGGGACAGGGGCTCGACAAGGGGCATGTCGTGCACGACCTGCTGTTCCGCCGGGCGGCCGACCCCGCCGTCTGACCGGGTCCCGCGGCCCCGGACCGACCGTCCGACCGGGTCCCGCAGCCCCGGTCCGACCGTCCGACCGGGCCCGGCCGGAGCGGTCCGCGCGGGCCCCGCGCGGAAGGGCCCCGCGGGAAGTGCGTCGCCAGGTGTCGGTGGCCGTCGTTAGGGTCATTGGGTGTCCGAGCCGTTCCCGCACCACCAGCAGCCCCGTCCGGCGGCCCCCGCGCCCAGCGCGCGGACCGGTCCGGACGCCTCCGCGCCCGCGCCCGGGCCGACAGCAGGACCGGCGGGACCAGCGGTGCCCGCCTTCCGCCAGGACCCGAGGTTCGACGCCGTCCCGGAGCGCTCCCGCTGGCGCTACAAGCCCCGGCGGGTCTCCCGGCTCTGGCAGTCGAAGGCGATCAGAGCCGGAATCCTGATCACGCTGCTCGCCCTCTGCGCCCTGGTGATCCTCGCGCTGGTGCGGGAGGAGACCGGAACCGAGGGGTTCCTCGTCGGACTCGGACTCGCCACCCTGCCGGTGCCGCTGCTGATCGCCGCCTTCCGCTGGCTGGACCGGGTGGAGCCGGGCCCCTGGCTGAATCTGATCTTCTCCTTCGCCTGGGGCGCCTTCGCCGCCGCGCTGATCGCGATCCTGGCGAACACCTTCGCGACCCGCTGGATAGCCACGGCCACCGCCGACACCACCGACGCCCACTCCATCGGCGCCACGGTCATCGCACCGGTGGTGGAGGAGAGCGCCAAGGCGGTGGCCATCGCGTTGATCTTCTTCTTCCGGCGCAGGGACTTCAACGGGATCGTCGACGGGGTGGTGATCGCCGGATTCACCGCCACCGGTTTCGCGTTCACCGAGAACATCCTCTATCTGGGCAACGCCTTCGGCGAGGATCAGCAGCTCGGCTACTCGGGGCTGCCGTCGGTGACCGCCGCGACCTTCTTCGTCCGGATCGTGATGTCGCCGTTCGCGCATCCGCTCTTCACCGTGCTCGCCGGGATCGGCTTCGGCATGGCGGCCATGGCCCCGCGGTCGCGCACGACCCGCCGCACCCTGCTGCCGGTGCTCGGCGTCCTGCTCGCGATGGGTGTCCACGCCCTCTGGAACGGGTCGGCCTCGTATCTGGGCCCGCTCGGTTTCTACGCGGTGTACGGGATGTTCATGGTGCCCGCCTTCGGGCTGCTGACCTGGCTGGCGATCTGGTCCCGGCAGAGCGAGCTGCGGACGATAGCCGCCGAACTGCCGAAGTACGCGATCGCGGGGTGGATCGCCCCGGCTGAACCCCAGGCCCTGTCCTCGATGAAGGCGCGCACGATGGCCCGCACCGCCGCCCGGCACGCGCACGGCCCGGCCGCGGCGCACACGGTGACGGAGTACCAGCGGTTCGCGACCTCGCTGGCGTTTCTGCGGCACCGGGCCGAACGGGGGGTGGAGGTCCCGGACTTCGTCGCCCGTGAACAGGAGCTGCTGCACCACATGTGGCAGCGGAAGGCGGTGGCCTCCCCGGCGCTGACCTACGCCGCCCGGGCGACGGGCCGGGTCTGGGTACCGCCGCCGTACCGGGACTACGAGACCTACAACCCGTATCGCGCCTGACCGTCCCGCGCCGGAAGGGGTCCGGTCCGACCGGCCCGTGCCGGAACGGAGGAACCGGCGGCCCTGGCATCGGGGGGTGTGCGCCAGGGCCGCCGGAGAACGGGTTCCGCCGCCGGGTGCCCGTCGTCCGTCCACCGGTGGGCCGGTTCACCGACAAGGGTGCCGGTGGGGGCTTTGCCGCCGCTGAAACCGCCGGTCGGGGCGGCGACGGAGAGGACGGAGCGGGGGCGGAACGGGCACGGGGCGGAGGCGGAACGGGCACGGGGCGGAGGCGGAACGGGGCTGCGGGACAAGGGGAACGGGGGACACCTGGGGTGGGTGACACGTGTCACCCACCGCAGAGGCGTACCGGGGCACCGCAGAGGGATCCAGCGTCGCGCGGGCTGTGCGAACGGCCCCGAAACGACCGCAGGGCCCCTGGATTCAGGGGCCCTGGGGCTCGATCAGACAGCGAGGCCCTTGTTCTGCAACCAGGCCATCGGGTCGACAGCGGCACCGCCGGAGGTCTTGACCTCCAGGTGGAGGTGGTTGCCGGTCACATTGCCGGAGTCGCCGACCCGGCCGATCGTCTCGCCCGCGGACACCTGCTGGCCGACGCCGACGGTCATCGAGGAGAGGTGGGCGTACAGGATCTCCGTACCGTCCGACAGCTGGAGCAGGATGCGGTAGCCGTAGGGGCCCGCCCAGCCCGCCGCCGTGATGGTGCCGCTGCCGACCG
The DNA here is from genome assembly GCF_005519465.1 of Streptomyces clavuligerus. Lineage (NCBI taxonomy): Bacteria > Bacillati > Actinomycetota > Actinomycetes > Kitasatosporales > Streptomycetaceae > Streptomyces > Streptomyces clavuligerus. The sequence goes on from NZ_CP027858.1 coordinate 3,069,643, forward strand.
CCTTGACCGGGGTGCCGGCCGCGGCCGCGAAGTCCAGACCGGTGTGCTGACCGGAGGACCACATCGAGCCGGACTGGCCATAGGTGGAGGTGATCACATAGCTGGAGGTGGGCAGCGAGAAGCTGTTCGCGAGCCGGGCCCGGCGCTCCTCCTCCGCCTTCCGCTCTTCTTCGGCCTTCGCCTTGGCCTTCGCCTCTTCCTCGGCCTTCCGCTTGGCCTCGGCCTCCGCCTCGGCCTCCTTCTTCGCCTTCGCCTCGGCGGCGCGCTCGGCCTTCTCCGCCTGGGCGGCGGCCTGCTCGGCGGCCTCCAGCTCGGTGGCGGCACGGGCGGCGGCGTCGGCGCTCGACTGCTGCTCCTCGGCCTGCTCCAGGATCCGGGAGCGCAGCGCCTCGGCGGCGGTCTGCTGCTCCCCGGTCTGCTGGGCCGCGAGTCCCATCGCGGCGGTCGGAGCGTTCTCGTCCGCTGTCGACCCCTCGTCGCCGGAGACCAGCGAACCGACGCCGGGCAGGGACTTGGCGTCGGGGAGGGAGATCGAGACGGCGGGCTTGTCCTGGGCGGTGGCGATGCCACCCGCGCCGACGGCCGCCATCACGCCGACACCGAGCACGGTGGAGCTACGGGCGATACCGCCGCGCTGCTTCAGCACCCGCTGACGGTGACGGCCGCGCACAGGGCGAACCGTTTCCGCGGAAGGGTTCCAGACACCGGGGGACGCAGCCGCCCCATCCTCGCTGAAGACACCGGACCCGAAGGGGTTTTCCGGGGCAGGGCTGTTGGACGCCACCGAGGCGCACTCCTTTCCTTCCTTCTCGCCTACCGGGTTAGCTGACGGGTTCGGAGCAGGAAGGTCTCCTACGGGCGGCCTCCACCGCGAACTGCACGGCGGATGAAGCCCGATTCACCCCAAAAGGTGGTTCCCCGGTTCCCTCGCGGGATTCGGCGCACGCGCACGGTGCCGCCCTGACGGCGGCTGGGACGACCGCGCTGCGTTATCGAACGTTAATAGACACGCGGACCGGATTCCAAGTTGCACCAGACGATCTTTACTCTCTTTGCCTTGGACTTACCCCGGCATAAGCGGACGGATTCGGGCGACTTGAGCGAGTGTCGAAAAACCTCGTTCATCTGACTGTGCATCAATTGTTATCGGAGGGCTGCCTTCCGACTACGGAGCGTGCAGCCCTTTACGGACCCTTTATGACCGCCGCTCTGAAGCGCTCGCCGAGTCGTCCTCACCCCAGCCCTCACCCCAGCCCTCACCGGAGCCTCACCGGAATGCTCACCGGGGAGGGCGCGGACCGCCTAGGGAGCGCCAGCGGCGGCGGTCCCCCGGCGGTCCCGGGGCATCGGGCGGCCGGGCCACCGCGAGCAGCGCCATGTCGTCGGTGGCACCGCCGCCGGTGTGCCGCCGCACATCGTCCAGGAGTTCGTCCAGCAGCTCCCCCGGCCCCGGGAACACCCTGCCCGCCAGCCGCTCGGCGGGATCGTAGAAGCGTCCCTTCGCGTCCCTCGCCTCGGAGAGTCCGTCGGTGTAGAGAAGCAGGGTCGTGCCGGGCGGCAGCGGGTACTCCTCGGCGCGGTCCGGCCAGACGCCCAGCTCGGCCATGCCCAGGGGCAGCGCGGGCTCCGTCGGCTCCAGGACGTCCAGACCGCCGTCCGGGCGCAGCAGCAGCGGCTCGGGGTGGCCCCGGTTCACCAGCCGGACGACCCCGGTGCCCCGGGGGATCTCGGCGAGGACGGCGGTGGTGAACGCCTCGACCGCGTCCAGGGTCTCCCGCCGCTGCGCCTCCCTGAGCAGCGCCCGTTCCAGCCGCCCGGTGACGCCCTCCAGGGTCGTCTCCTGCTCCGCCGCCTCCCGGAACGCGCCGATCGCGACCGCCACCGCCTCCACCGCGCCCAGCCCCTTGCCGCGGACGTCGCCCACCACGAGCCGGACCCCGTGCGGGGTGTCCTGCACGGCGAAGAGATCGCCGCCGATGAAGGCGTCGGCGAGGGCGGCCTCATAGCGGGCAGCGATCCGGAGTCCGCCGATCCGCTCGGCGGGGGTGGGCAGTACGGCGCGCTGTGCGGTCTCGGCGATCACCCGGGCGGAGGCCAGCCGCTCACTGCTGCGCTGGATGACCCGGTTGATCACCAGTGCCAGGGCGGAGACCGTGATCACGGTGAACAGCTCGGTGTACGCCGTGGGCTCGTCCATCGTGCCCTTGTAGAGGTGGAGCCCGACCACCCCGCAGACCGCCGTGATCCCCGTCAGCAGGGTGGCGCGCCAGGAGAAGAAGGGCGCGGCGATCAGCGGGGCCGCCGTGAACATCGGGGCGGCGGTGTAGCGGGGCGGGGTGGACAGGTCGAAGACCGTTCCGGCGACGATCATCAGCGCGGGGAGCATCCGGACGAAGCGGCGACCGCCGTATCCGCTCCGCTGCTCTGCCTGCGCCAAGGGGGCCTCTCCTGACCGGTCCGCCGATCGCCGCGGACACGGTTGCCGCGCCCCCTTCAGGCTGGCCGGAATCGGCGGGGGAGGCGAGCCGCCACCGTCCAACCGGGCGAGCGGCCGCCCCGGCCTCGGTTTCGGTTCCGTGTCCGCCCCGGGGCGGACACGGCCCGGTCCCGGCCGGGGCGGGGCGGGCACGACCTGGACCGCGGGAGGGGGCAGGTCCGGATACGACAATGGCCCGGCACTTCGGTTCGAAGTGCCGGGCCACGGTCTTTCAGTAGCGGGGACAGGATTTGAACCTGCGACCTCTGGGTTATGAGCCCAGCGAGCTACCGAGCTGCTCCACCCCGCGTCGGTGAACACAACCTTACGCCATCCCGAGCAAGATCCACTCCACTTTTTCCGTCCGGCTCGTAATCGGTCGACGATCAGCCGCGATCGAACAGCAACATAGAGGGATAAATCAGGCAGACGGCCCGACCGGCGGCGGGCCGGAGAGTGGAGATCGGGGGTCGGAGGTCAGAGATCGGAGGTCGAATGGCCGGTCAGCCGCGGGTCAGCCGTCGGTCAGATTCCGTTCCGCGTAGACCGCCATCGCGTCACGGACGAACAGCGCCGTCCCGGCCCCGTGCCGGTCGTAGTGCGCGCCGAAGCGATGATCCGCGACGTACATCTCCCCCAGTCCGGCGAAATGGGACCTGGAGGGCGGCTCGAAGACCGAAAGCCACAGATACTGCCGGTGGGCGAGCCCCTGCGCCGCCCCGCTGCCGGCGGCCAGACCGTCCGCCAGCGCCTGGCCGAAGGCACGGGCGATCTCCTTCTGCTCCTCCTGGTACGCGCGCCGCCGTGACTCGCTCAGCGAGCGCCACCACTGGTCACCGCGCCGGTACGCCTCCCGGCCCCAGCGCTCGGTGACCTCCTGCTCGTACCGCGTGTGGTCGAAACCGTCCAATACGTCCTCGGGCATGAGGTCCTCCCCTGTCTCGATCTTGTGAAGGGTGGTCCGCACCGAGGCGATCTGCCGGCCGACGCGCTCGCGCTCCAGCTCCAGCAGTTCCAGATGGGTCCGCAGGGCCGCCGCGGCGTCCCGCTCCCCTTCGAGCACCTCGGCGATCGCGGGCAGACCGAGCCCCAGCTCGCGCAGCAGCAGAATGCGCTGGAGACGCACCAGGGCCTCGGGTCCGTAGTAGCGATAGCCATGGGCCCCCACCCGGCTGGGGTGCAGCAGCCCCACGTCCCCGTAGTGCCGCAGGGTCCGGCTCGTCGTCCCGGCGCGCCGGGCGATCTCCTGGATCGACCACTCCATGACCTGAACGGTAGAAGTTGACGCTGCGTAAAGGTCAAGCGCCGTTTCCGGGGGACAGTGCCGTTTCCGGGGCTGCGGACGGGCGACGCGCCCCACCAGGGACGCCCTGCTCCCCTGGACGACGGGGGCTCGTGCACGACGGGTACTTGTGCACGGCGGGCGCTCATGGACGACGCGCTCCTGTGGACAACGGGCGCTCATGAGCGACGGGGCCCCTGGGAGGGAGGCCCCGTCGATGTGTGTCCCCGGAGGTCGGGTTTCCCCTGTGATCGGGGAGTTCCCTGAGATCGGGGGGTAAGGCGATTCCCCTGGGAGTGGGGATAGAGACAGATCTCCTGGGAGTGGAGGTCCTGGTGGTTCCCCTGGGAGTGGGGGTTCCGGCGGGATCCTCTGGGAGTCCGGGTCCCGACGGGGCTGGTGAGAGGCGGAGCTCGGCTACGGCTGGACCGTGCTCGTCAGACCGGTGACGGACCCCGTGAGCGTGGTGAGCGGGTCGGTCGCGGGGGCGGTGAGCTGGCCGGGGGCGTCCGTGAGGGTGCTGAGCTGGTTGAGCTGGCTCAGGCCGTTGACGCTGTTCAGCACCTGCTCGACGGCGGAGCCCTGGGGAGCGGGCGCGGTGGGGGCCGCAGGGGCGGGCACGGGGGAAGCGGTGGCCCCGGCGATGGAGAGGACGGAGGCCCCGGCGGCGAGGACGGCGGTCGCAAGGGCACGGTATGTCTTGGTCATGCCGGGACAAACGGCCAAAAGGGGCTGGAGTCACGGGCCGTGGACGGGGATTGACCCGCAAGGGGCGAGGGCGTTCCCGCCGTACCTCCGCAAGTAGGTCCATACGAACACCTGTACGTCAGCGAGCGGCGGAATGAAGCACTCCTACGCCGTCCGGGGCACCCGTGAGAGGGCGGAACGGGTGAACTCCTGAGCCCGTCTGGCGCAATCGTTCGTTTCGCTGCACCGCTTCGGGGTGGTCTGCCCGTAATTCGGGTGACGTGATCACTCATCTGAGGCGTACCGCCGTCGCCGCGGCCTGTGCCGTGCTCGCTTTCTCCTTCGTTCCTCCGGCTTCCGCCTCCACCGCCTCCACCGCTACCTCTGCTGCCTCTGCTGCCTCTATTTCCTCTGTTTCCTCTGTTTCCTCCCCTGACGCGCCGGGTGGTGCCCCGGGACTCCGTGCCGAGACCGCGCGGCTCGGGGTCGCCGTCGGGCGGCTGGTCATCGCCGACGAGAACCGGACCGGCTACAGCCGGAATCTCTTCCGGCACTGGAACGCGGGGCTGAACCTCCGCGACGGCTGCAACACCCGTAACGAGGTGCTGATCGCGGAGGCCGTCGAGCCGCCCACGGTCGGCCCCGGCTGCGCGCTGACGGGCGGGATGTGGCTGTCGTACTACGACGAGGTGCGGGTGACCCCTGCCACGGCACTGGACATCGACCATATGGTTCCGCTGGCCGAGGCATGGGACTCCGGCGCCCACGGCTGGGACCCGGGCCGCCGGGAGGCGTACGCGAACGACCAGGGCCAGGCGTCCTCGCTGGTGGCGGTCACCGCGCGGGCGAACCGTTCCAAGGCCGACCAGGACCCGGCGGAGTGGCTGCCTCCGGCTCAGAGCGCGCTCTGCCGCTATGTCGCGGAGTGGACGGCGACCAAGCTCCGCTGGAACCTCACCGTCGACGGAACCGAGCGGGAGAGGCTGTTCACGGTCGCGGCGGGCTGCCCGACGACCACGGTGAGCTGGGAGACCGCGCCGTAGCCTGTCCCCTCGATACCGGCCCGGGAGGACAGGGGAGCGGCGGGCCGCTCCCTGCCCCCAGTGGCCTCAGCCGATCTCCAGCGGCACCGCCGCGACCACCACATACAGCGTCACGGCGGCGAGGAACGGCCCGGTGGCCAGGTGGTCCAGCCAGTCCCGGGCGGCGGTGTCGGTGAGATATCCGGCGGCTACGGCCCGTTCGGTGGTCCGTTTCAGCCCCAGGATCGCGTCGGCGGACCGCACATCGCGGAAGACGGAGACGACGGGCAGCACGGCCGGAACGGTGAATCCGGCGGCGAGGGCGAGCCGGGGCAGTTCCCGGCCGAGGGTCCCGTTCCGGATCACCCGGTCGGCGACAAAACGGGTGTAGGCGCGGGACGTCTCCCGGTCGGGGTGGTCGACGGTGAGGGAGTCCCAGTCGGGCTCGCCGAGCACCAGCCGCCCGCCGGGCCGCAGTACCCGTCGGATCTCGGCGAGCACCCGGACGGGATCGTCGACGTGCTGGAGCGCGCGGTCGGTGCGGGCCCGGTCGGCGCTGCGGTCGGCGAACGGCAGCCGGTGCATGTCGGCGACGCGGATCCGGACCGGACGGAGCCCCGCGGTCCGTTCCCGGGCCTGTGCTGCCATCTCCTCGCTGATGTCGACGCCGATCACGCGCCCGGGACAGGGGCCGGTGCCCTTGTCCTCGCGACGGCCGTCAGCGGAACCGGAACCGGAATCCGGTGCTACCGCCTCGGCGAGCGCGCCGAGGTCGGTGCCCGGACCGCACCCGAGGTCGAGGGCGGTGTGCCCGGGCCGGGCCGCCAGGGCGTCGAGCATGACCTTCTTGTACGAGCGCCCGGCCCGGCCGGCGGCGACCCGGTCGAGGTAGTGGATCTCGTCGGGCGGCACGGACTCGAAGACCCGGTCGCTCACACGGGCCATCGAGCGTGCCTCCCGCTCCAGCACCGCCCGCCCCTGCGCGGTGATCCGCACGGGCCGGGCGCGGCCCTGGCCCTCCAGCGGTTCGACGAGCCCCTTGGCCTCCAGCCGGTTGAGGGCTCCATAGAGGCTGCCGGGGCCGAGCCGACTGCCCGACAGCCTCTCGATCGCGGTATTGATCGCGTATCCGTGCAGCGGGCCGTCGGCGAGGGTGCAGAGGACGAGCGTCTGGGCATCCTGGGTACGCATGCCCCTCAGAGTGCTTCGTGACGCGTACTACGCACCACGTACTCTTCGGCCAGGGATTCGGCCATCTGGCGTGTTACGGCCCCAGATGGCCTCCGTGCCTTACGGGTTGGGCGCGCTGGTCGCCTTCTCCAGCTCCTTGAGCGCGTCGTCCAGCTCCTTGCCGACGTCCTCGCCGGCCCCCGTCCCCTGGTCCACCAGCTTGTCGGCGTCCTTCTTGAGGTCCTCGGTGAACTCCTTCTTCTTCTTGTCCAGGAACTCCTGAGCGGCGTCCTTGGTGATCTTCTCCAGCTCCTTGTCGCTCAGCCCCTCACAGCCCTTCGGCCGCTCGCCGTCCTTCAGCTTGCCGTCCGAGGCGCTGTCCTCAAGGACCTTGGCCACGGCCGCCTTGCAGGCTCCGGCGTCCGCCTTCTTCTCCTCGGTCTCCCCGCACGCGGTCAGCACGGCGAGCAGCACGCCCACGGCGGCGGCGGTGGCGGTGGCTCTGGTACGCATGTGTCCCCCTGAAGTAGGAATGTGAAGGTGGACAGTACAGCAATGCGCGCACGCTCCCGCACCGCCCCTGACCGGCGCTGAATCGCTGAACAGGGCGCTGTCGGCGTCCGTTACGCCGATGGACCGGACCGGGGCTCCGGCGGGCAGAACGCCGCGTTCAGCGCCGCCTCGGGACTGCCGGCCCAGTCGGCGTTGGCGTTCACGACGAGGGACCGTCCGCCCCGCCCGTCGGCGTACACACCGGTGCGGGAACCATGGATTCCACCGGCGTGCCCCCATATCCCGACCCCGCACGGCAGCGTCGTCCAGCCCACACCGAGCCCGTAGCGGTGGCCCTCCTCGGTGGTCGGCACGGTCGTGGTCAGCTCCTTCTGCTGCGCGGGGGGCAGCAGCCGCCCGGACATCAGGGCACGGACGAAACGCTGGAGATCGCCGGTCGTCGAGATGATGTCCCCGGCGGCCCAGCCGGTGGAGGTGTTCAGCGCGGTGCCGTCGTGCACGGCTCCGGCGGGGTCGCCGAACGGGACCTTGGTGTAGCCGCGGCCCGAGGGCCGGGGCAGTGTCACCGAGTGGCGGGGCAGGGAGGTGTCCCGCATACCCAGGGGGCGCAGCACCCGCCGTTCGACCTCGTTCTCGTAGGACCGTCCGGTCACCTTCTGGATGATCAGCCCGGCCACGATGTAGTTGGTGTTGGAGTAGCGCCAGCCGGTGCCGGGGGCGAAGTCGGGGGCGGCGCGCACGGCCCAGCCGACCAGGCTCTCGGGGGTGTGCCGCTGGAAGCGGTTCTTCAGGAAGTCCCGGCCGATGTAACGGTCGAAGAACTCCCGGTTCGAGCTGTAGTCGCTGATGCCGCTGGTGTGGTTGAGGAGTTGGCGAATGGTCACCGCGGAGCCGTCGTGGCCATGGCCCGCGATCAGGCCGGGGAGCCACTGTTCGACGGTGTCGTCCAGGTCCAGCCGCCCTTCGGCCGCCAGCGTGAGGACCACGGCGGCGGTGAGACTCTTGGTGACCGACCCGATGCGGAAGCGGTCGTGGTGCCCGCGTCTCTCACCGGTCCGCAGATCGGCGACGCCCGCCGCGCCCCGCCAGGTGTACACGTTGCCGCCCGGCCCGCCACTGGTGACGGAGGCCAGCATTCCGGGCGTACCGGAGCGCACCGCGTCCTCAAGGACCTGCTGCACGGCGGCGCCCTGACGACCCCGGGGCCGGTCCTCCGCCGCGGTGGCCGTCGAGGCGACGGAGGCAGCGGAGGCGGCCGGCGCCTGAAGCAGTCCGACGGTGACGGCCGCCGCCGCCAGGGCCGCGCCGAGGACTCGGCCGGGGCCGGGGGTGGACGGTCGCGACGACATGGGTCCTCCTGTCTGCCGGAAGCGGATACAGGTGCGGGTACGGGTACGGATGCGGGCCGGGTGCGGGCGCACTCCTGAGAGCGGCGGCGCACCCGGCAGACAGGACTCAGAACCCTCGGCGGCCGTTGCCCGGTCCGGTGAGGTTGAGCGAGAACCAGCCAGATGAACGGGCGACAGCGGCGGTCAGACGGGCCGCATCGGCACCAGCGACGGGCGGGCCGCCCGGCCCATCCGCGTCGGCGGACGGCACCGGACAGCGTCCGACCGGCTCTTACCCACGGCCGCTAAGATAGGCGTTGATCGCCCGCTTCGGCTCCGGCAGCGCGTACATCCAGTGGCCCACGGTGTCCACGGTGAGCAGGGACGCCTTCGGGAAGACGGCGGCCATCCGCCGCGCGCCCGCGAGCGGGGTCGCGGCGTCGTGCGTCGCGTTGACCACGAGGACCGGCGGCAATGTGCCCTTGGCCTTCCCGGACAGACCCTCGACGTTCCCGGACAGACCCTTGGCCTTCCCGGACGGGGCCTCGGCCTTCCCGGACGGGGCCTTGGGCGGCATCCAGCCCTGGCAGCCGAGCACCATGTCCAGCGCCTGGGAGCTGTAGCGGACATACGGGGCGGCCTTCGCGACCCGTTCCCGGATGGCCCGGTACTCCGCCCAGTCCCTGATCCGGAGGTCGTCGTCCCGGCACAGCACGAGCTGCCAGGCGCGCTCCGGACCGGAGTCGCCCAGATGGACCTCGCCCGTGCCGCTGTGCAGAGCGGCGAGGTCCCGCGTCGCCGTCTCCGGGTCCAGCCTGCGGAGCGCTCCGTAGAGGTGGTCCACAAGCTGATCGGCGTCAATCTTCTCCTGGGTGGGCCCGTCCGTCCCCGGCGCCCGGAGCGTGCCCGCGTCGGCGCGGGCGAACAGCTCCCTGGTGACGTCGATCAGCCTCTGCCCCTTCAACGCGCAGGAGGTGTCCTTCTCGCACAGGGCCAGCAGCTTCTCGAAGATGTCGTCGACGGCGGCACTGCCCTCAGTGAGGAACCGCTCGGCGCCCACCCGCCCCGGGGCCACCGCGCTGTCCAGGGCCAGCGCCCGGAGCCGCTGCGGAAAGAGACGCGCGTACCGCTCACCGATGGAGGTGCCGTACGAGTGCCCCAGGAAGCTGATCCTCTGCTCTCCGACGGCGGCGCGCAGCGCGTCCATGTCACGGGCCACGCTCTCGGTGTCCATATGGGCGGCGAGCGGCCCCATCTGCCGCAGACAGCTCTCCGCGAGCTGTCCGTTCAGGGTGCGCAACCGCTCGAACTCGGCGGCGTCGCGGGGCCGGGACGGAATCTTCCCGGCGATCGACTCGTCACAGCGGATGCCTTCGCTGCGGCCGATGCCGCGCGGGTCGAAGGAGACGATGTCGAAGCGCTGGAGCATCTCCGGGGTGTAGCCGTCGTACGGATCGTCCGCGTACATCGCGGCATCGGCGCCGGGGTTCCCGGGCCCGCCCGGGTTCGTCATCAGTACCCCGACCCGCTTCCCGGGCTCGGTCGCCCGGTACCGGGCGACGAAGACCGAGGTCTTCGGCCCCTGTGGATTGGCCCAGTCCACCGGCACCCGGAGCGTTCCGCACTGCGCCCGGGGGCTGGGGTCGGGCATGGGCGGATTGGCGGGGCAGGCCCCCCAGCGGATCGGCGGCGGTGCGACCGCCGTGGCCCCGGCCCCCTCCTGGGCCACGGCCGCACCGGGAGCAACCACGGCGGCGGACGCCGACAGGGCCAGCAGCACCGACAGGGCCCGCCGCCGGACGACTGGACGCCGCTGCGAGTGCGGGCGCGGGTGCGGATTCGGCAGGACACGCGTACTCATATGCATGCGCGCCACTGTCCCGGCCACGCATGATGGCGCCTCGATGAGCGTATGACCGGAACGTAACCGAGCCGACCCGCCCCGAAGGAGCCCCGCGTGCCCGCGACCCCGCTGACCGAGACCGAACTCGCCCAGGTCCTCACCGACCTCCCCGACTGGACCGTCCGGAACGGAAAGCTCACCGCCACCTTCAGGGCCGACCGCCCCGCCGTACCCGCCCTCTACGCCGCCGTCGCGGCGGCCGAGGACGAGGCCAACCACCACGCCGAGGTCACGATCCTCTACGGCACCATCGGCTTCGCCCTCAACACCCATGACGCCGGGGACGCGATCACCGCCCTCGACACGGCGATGGCCACCCGCCTCACCGCCCTCGCCGACGCGCACGGTGCCCGGCCGACCGGGAACTGACCTGCCCGTCACGTCTGGGCCACCACCGCGTTGAAGGATCGTGACCTTCACGCTTTCGTCCATGGAGCGGCTTTCCCCGCTCCCACGGCGTGCCTACGATCCCGGTCTATGGAAGGACATCGGTTCACCCGCTTCGCACACCGCAGTGATACGCGGTACGGCCGTACGGACGGCATCACGGTGGAGTTCCTGGACGGGGACCCCGTACGGAGCGCCGCCAGGCCCACAGGAGAGACCGTTCCGTTGAAGGACGTACGGCTTCTCGCTCCGGTCCGCCCCGGGAAGATCGTGGCCGTGGGCCGGAACTACGCCGACCATATCGCCGAGACGGGCATGGGCGCACCGGCCGTACCCCGGCTCTTCTTCAAACCGCCGTCCGCCGTGATCGGACCGGACGAGCCCATCCACTACCCACCCCAGTCCCGGCAGGTCGAGCACGAAGCGGAACTGGCCGTCGTCATCGGCCGCACCACCCGGGCCGTACCGGCGGCGGACGCGCTCTCCCACGTCTTCGGCTACACCTGCGCCAACGACGTGACGGCCCGGGACATCCAGAAGGCGGACGGGCAGCCGTCGTGGGCCAAGGCGTTCGACACGTTCTGCCCACTCGGCCCCTGGATCACCACCGGACTCGACCCGGCGGACCTGGAGATCCAGTGCCACATCAACGGCGAACGCCGACAGCACGCCCGCACCAGCCGACTGCTCACCCCGGTCGCCGACCTGATCGCGTACATCAGCGCCGCCGTCACCCTGGACCCCGGGGACATCATCCTCACCGGCACCCCCGCCGGAGTGGGACCGATCGCCCCCGGGGACACCGTGGAGGTCTCCATCAGCGGCGTCGGCACCCTGTCCAACCCGGTCGCCTCAGCGGCGCAATAGCTCGGCGAACACCCGTCCGACGGCGAGCCGGGCATGCTTCGGGCATGCAGACGCCCACCCGCGCCCCCCAACACCGAAGCGCCCCACCCGGCCAAAGCCAAATGGGGCGCTTCTTCGCAGGTCACGGGCTTGCGCCCGCCCCCGCACTCGGTAGGCCGTGTCGGACTCGAACCGACAACCAACGGATTAAAAGTCCGCTGCTCTGCCAATTGAGCTAACGGCCCGCTACGAGTCATCCCCGAGCATAGCTTCCCATGGCGCGTGAGCCGATCGGGTATCCGATCAAACGTGGGCGGCGAAGGGGGAAAGACGGATTCCGGGCCGGGAACGGGACAGCGCCCGTGTCGCGGGGACACGGGCGCTGGTCGTCGTCACGGCCCGGGGCCGGGACGAGGGGTCAGCCGTTGCGCTTCCAGCGCGGCTTGTCGTCGCGGCGGCCGAAGGAGCCGGTGTTGCTGCCGCCACGGTGGTCGTCGCGGCGGCCGTGCGGGCGGTCCGAGCCGCCGGAGCGGTAGCCGCCCGAGGGGCGGTCGTCGTGGCGGTCGCGGTTGAACGGGCGGTCGCTGCCCCGGTGGGCGGACGGACGGTCGTCGCGGCGGAACGAACCACCACGGTCGTCGCGGCGCTCGAACGAACGACCACCACGGTCATCGCCACGGAACGACGAACCACCACGGTCGTCACGGCGCTCGAACGAACGACCACCACGGTCGTCACCACGGAACGACGAACCACCACGGTCATCACGACGGAACGAACCACCACGGTCATCACGACGCTCGAACGAACGACCACCACGGTCATCGCCACGGAACGACGAACCACCACGGTCGTCACGGCGCTCGAACGAACGACCACCACGGTCGTCACCACGGAACGACGAACCACCACGGTCATCACGACGGAACGAACCACCACGGTCATCACGACGCTCGAACGAACGACCACCACGGTCATCGCCACGCTCGTCCCGGCGGTCGAACGAACGCCCGCGGCGCTCGAAGTTGCCCCGGTCGTCCCGGCGCTCCACCGGCTGCTCCGCGGCCTTCGCGGCGGCCACAGCGGCCTCCAGCTCGGCCCCGGCGGCCTCGGCCACCTCGGCGACGGCCGCCTCGGGGTCCTCGCCGCGCTCGCGCGCCGCGCGGGCCACCAGACGGTCGGCCTCCTCGCGCAGCTCGACGGCGCGCCGCTGGATGCGCTCCAGCTGGCGGGTGAGGTCGGCGACCTCGCGCTCGGCCTGCTTGGCGGCGTTGTTCGCGGAGTCCGCCTGGACCTCGGTCAGCGAACGCGCGCCGGTGATCTCGGCGACCTCCGGGTCGAACGCGCCCGCGCCGCCCACGATGTGCCGCGACGCCTCGACGCCCGCGTCCTCCATCAGACGGAAGATCTGACGGCGCTGGTGCGGCAGGGACAGCGAGACGACGGTGCCCGACTTGCCCGCACGCGCGGTACGGCCGGAACGGTGCAGATAGTCCTTGTGGTCACCGGCCGGGTCCACGTTCAGGACCAGGTCGATGCCGTCGACGTGGATACCGCGCGCGGCGACGTCGGTCGCGACCAGCGCGTTGACGTAGCCGTCCTTGAAGTCCGCCAGCGTCCGGGTACGCGCGCCCTGGGTCATACCACCGTGCAGCGCGTCGGCCTTCACACCCGCCTCGCGGAGCTGCTCGGCGATGCGGTCCGCGCCGAGCTGGGTGCGGACGAAGATGATCGTGCGGCCCTTGCGGGCGGCGATCGCGGCGGTGACCGGCGCCTTGTCCTTCGGCTTCACGACGAGGACGTGGTGGGTCATGGTGGTGACATTGCCCTGGGCGCTGTCGACCTCGTGGCTGACCGGGTTGGTCAGGTAGCGCTTGACCAGCGTGGAGATCTCGTTCTCCATGGTGGCCGAGAAGAGCATCCGCTGACCGCCCCCGGGGACCTGGTCGAGCAGCTCGGTGACCTCGGGCAGGAAGCCCAGGTCGGACATCTGGTCGGCCTCGTCGAGGACGGCGACCTCGACGTTCTCCAGGGAGCAGGCGCCGCGGTTGATGATGTCGCGCAGTCGGCCCGGGGTGGCAACGAGGATGTCGACACCGCGCTCCAGCGCGTAGATCTGGTTGCCCATGGACGTACCGCCGCAGACGACCTTCATCTTCAGGCCGAGCACATCGCCGTACGGCTGGAGCGCGTCCGCGACCTGCATGGCCAGCTCACGGGTCGGGGTGAGGATGACCGCGCGGGGCTTCTTCTTCTCGGTGCGGCCCTGGGCGAGACGCGCCAGGGTCGGCAGACCGAACGACAGGGTCTTGCCGGAGCCGGTGCGGCCACGGCCGAGGATGTCCTTGCCGGCCAGGGCGTCCGGGATGGTCGCCGCCTGGATCGGGAACGGGGTGGTCACGCCGTTCTGCGCCAGCTTGCGGACGACGCCCTCGGGAAGCCCCAGGTCGGCGAAGGTGATCGTGGGCTCGGCGGTGGCGGAGTCGTCGGCGGTCTCGACGTCGGCCTCGACCTCGATCCCGTCCTCCTCGATCCCGTCCTCGTCGGCGACAGCGACGGCCTCGACGACGGCCTGCGCGGCGGTCTCGACGACCTCGGGGGCCTCGGGGGCCGTCTCGACGGCGACGGAGTCGACCACGGCGGTCTCCTCGTCAGCGGGCAGGACGGCGTGATCGTTACTGAAATTGGACATGCGAAATGCGAAACCTTCCGGAGTCTCGGCACGCGCCCAAACTCCGTGATTCGCAAATCGACCGCCTCGATGCGGTCAGCCACGGCAAGGGAGAGTACGCGCCACACGGCGCGCTTCTTCTTCGGCGCCGGGCAATGGGATCAAACGATCTACCACCATACGCACCCTCCCCCGCCGAAGGCAAACACCGCTCGGGTGACCCTCGGCACACCCGCTCACATCACGCCGTCGAACCGCGCCGCCGACCCCGGGCGGCCCGCCGGGCTCCCGTCCCCGTCCACCACCGTCATCCGCAGGTCCCCCGCGGCCTGCGCCTCGGGCGGCGGGGTGGGCGACGACGGCTCCTCCGTGGGCTCGGCGGGCACCGGCGTGGGGCTCTCCACCGGCGGCTCCGGCGACGGCACCACCGGCGTCACGGGGGACGGGGGCACCACGGGGACCGAGCCACCGTCCTTGGTCGGCGTCGGCGCGGGCCCCGGCGGCTTCGGCCGGACCGGCGCCTGGCCCCCGCCGCCACCGCTCCCGCCGCCGCCCGGTGCGGGCCTGGACGCGGTCCCCGGGGTCCCGGCGCCGCTCGGGCTCCGGGACTCCTCCCGCGCGCCGCGCCGCCCGTCGTCCCCCGTGGCCTCCGCACCGGTACGCGTGGCCCGCGGCCCGGTGCCGTCGAGCACCCGACCGCCGGGCCCCGCGTGGCCGCCGTCGGGCTCCGCGACGGTGTCCTGCCGGTCCGCCGAAGGGCTGGGTCCGGGCTTGCGGCCTCCCCCCTTGTCGTCGCTCACGCTCATACAGCCCGCCGAGGCCGCGAGCGCCAGCGAGGCGGCGAACGCGGCAGCGAGACGGGCAGGGGCGGACATACGGCGCACGAGGGCACCTCCGGGGCGAAGCAGGGGACAGAAGGACGGTCACCCTGCCCAACTCCCTGCGCCCCGCCGGGGACACGCCCCGTGCCTGACGAGTACACGCCCCGGACGCCGTACGACACCGGGCACCGGGCACACCGGCACACCGCGCTCCGGACAGACCGGACGCCGTACGGCACCGGGCACCGGGCACCGGGCACCGGGCACCGGGCACCGGGCACCGGGCACCGGGCAGTGGACTCCGTCAGCCTCACCGGCAGGCGTCACCCCAGCAGTACGCGCCCCAGCTCCACACCCGCGTACAGCGTCCCGATCCCCACGCCCACCGACGCGCCCACCTGCGCCGCCGCGAGCCCCGCCCGCCCCTGCTCGGCCAGCCGCAGCGTCTCGTACGAGAACGTCGAGAACGTGCTGAGCGCACCGCACAGCCCCGTACCGAGCAGGGCGTACGCGGACGGGTCCACCGCCGCCCCGGTGAGCACCCCCAGCACCAGGCAGCCGACGGCGTTGACCGTCAGCGTTCCCCAGGGGAACAGCGTGTCGTGGCGCGTCTGCACCGCGCGGTCGGTCAGATAGCGCAGCGGCGCGCCGACCGCCGCGCCGACCGCCACCAGCAGCCAGCTCACCGGGCCCGCCGGACCATGGCCGCCCGGGTGGCGCGGGCGGTCAGCCAGACGGCGGCGACACAGAGGACGACCGACCCCGCCGCGTAGAGCAGCGCCTGCCCGGTGGCCCCGCGTCCGACCAGGGTGTGGAAGTCGCCCGCGTACGCCGAGAACGTGGTGAACCCGCCCAGGACCCCGACGCCCGCGAACGGCCGTACGAGGGGATGCGCGGCCCTGCGCACCGGGGCGCCACCGTCGCCCGCAGCATCCGCCGTATCCGTCGCATCCGCCGTGACCAGCGGCATCAGCACGCCCATGAGCGCGGAGCCGCTGACATTGATCGTCAGCGTGGTCCAGGGGAAACCCTCGCCCGACCAGGGCCAGGCCACGGAGAGCGCGTACCGGGCGAGCGCTCCGATCACGCCACCCGCCGCGATCACCGCGAGCAGCGGCAGCCGCCGCGCCCCGGCCATCTCCGCGCGCTGCTCCGGTACCCGGAGATCCACATCCGGATCGACGGCCTCAAGGACCGCCGCGCCCGCGCCGCCGGCCCGGCCCCCGGGGCGGTGCGCGGAGGAAGGGGGGTGTTCACCTGTCGCCACGGACGCCATTCTCCCGCCGTCCGCCGACCGCCCGCAGCCACGACCGGCCGTCCGGGGACCCCGCGCACGAGTCGTTCACGGGGTGCTCCGGAAGCATGGCCGAATTCCCCCGTGAGCCCCGTCGCCCCTGCGTACGGGCCCTGATCGGCCCGGTCTACGGCACCTGTCCGACCCCGCGTACGGGGTTTCGTCCACAGCCTGTGCACGGCTTCGCGCGCCCTGCTGCCCCCGGCCCCCGCCGGAAGTGATTCCGCTCACGGAGAATGGCCGTGTGCTGGATATGACGCGAGACGCCTTTGAAGAGCTGGTGGCCGAGGCCCTGGACACGATCCCGCCCGAGCTGACCCGGGTCATGGACAACGTGGCCGTGTTCGTGGAGGACGAGCCCGACCCCTCCGACCCGGAGCTGCTCGGCCTGTACGAGGGCACCCCGCTCACCGAGCGCGGCGAGTGGTACGCCGGGGTGCTCCCCGACCGGATCTCGATCTACATGGGGCCCACGCTCCGCTACTGCGAGACCCGCGAGGACGTGGTGCACGAGGTCGCCGTGACCGTCGTCCACGAGATCGCCCACCACTTCGGCATCGACGACGACCGGCTGCACGAGCTGGGCTGGGGCTGATCCGGCCGCCCCCGCGCCCGACCCGTCCCCCACCCCCACGCACCACGCACCACGCACCACGCACCACGCACCACGCACCACGCACCACGCACCACGCACACAACGACAGCGCGCACAGCAGAGACCGCGGAAACCGCGGAGACCGAACAGCGCCCCGTCCGGCCGTCGCATACGGCGTCGGCCGGACGGGCATACCGGCCCAATGGCACGCGTACGCGCAGCCCTGGCCCGGCTGCGAAACCGTCTCCGGAACCGTCTTCGGAACCGTCTCCGCAGCCGTCCTCGACCCCGGGTGCGCCCCACCCGCCCCACCGACACCACCGGCCTCCGGGCCGCCGCGGTACCCCCCTGGTCGCACGGGCTCGGCCTGATCGCCGTCGTCGTGACCGGCGCCTGGCTCGGACTGCTGATCGCGGGCGGAGTGCGCACCTCCATCGGCCCCGTGGACACCCGGATGGCCCTGCGCCCCGACCTCCGGGGCGGCACCCGCATCGACATCGCCCCGCTCGGCGCGCTCCATCTCGACTCCCACACCGCGCCGGTCCGTCTCGATGTCTCCGTGGACCGGCTGGACCCGGTGCGCTCCCGGGCCCTCGTCGAGCACCCCGAACGGCTCGCCGGGCTCCAGGACGAGGTGGCGCGCGATGTGGCCGCGGGCACCGCGGAACTCGTCCTGCGCTCCGGCGCCGCCGTCCTCGGCGGCGCGAGCGCGCTCGGCCTCGCCGTCTACCGCCGTCCGCGCCGCGCCCTCGCCGCGGGCGGACTCGCGCTGACCCTGCTCGCCCTCTCCGGCGCGGTCGCCACCGTCACCTGGAACCCGCGATCCGTGCTGGAGCCCCGCTTCTCCGGGCTGCTCACCGGCGCGCCCTCGCTCGTCGGCGACGCCCGTTCCATCGTCAGCGACTTCGACGTCTACCAGCGGGAGCTGGCCCGGCTGGTCACCAACGCCACCCGGCTGTACGAGGCGGCCTCCAGCCTCCCGACCTACCGGCCGAGTCCGCTGACCGCCCGGGTGCTGCACGTCTCCGACATCCATCTCAACCCGGCGGCCTGGCATGTCATCGGCACCCTCGTGGAGCAGTACCGCATCGATGTGATCGTCGACTCCGGCGACACCATGGACCACGGCACCGCCGCCGAGAACGGCTTCCTGGACCCGATCGCCGATCTGGGCGCGCCCTATGTGTGGGTGCGCGGCAACCACGACTCGGCCACCACACAGGCGTATCTGGAACGGATGGACAACGTCCGGGTGCTCGACCACGGCAGGGCCGTCACGGTGGCCGGGCTGCGGATCGCGGGCAGCGGGGACCCGCGGTTCACCCCCGACCGCTCGACGCCCGCCCTCGGCGAGCCGGCCGAACGGATGACGGGCATCCGGCTCGCCTCCGCCCTGCGCGACCAGACCCGCGCGGGGACACCCGCCGACCTCGCGGTGGTGCACGACCCGATCGCCGCCCGGGAGACCGACGGCACCGTCCCGCTCGTCCTGGCGGGCCATGTCCACCGCCGGGTGAACGAGGTGCTCCCGCACGGCACCCGGCTGAGGACCGAGGGCTCCACGGGCGGCGGCGGGCTGCGCGCCCTCCAGAACAGGAGCGGCGAGCCGGAGAGGATACGGGCGTCGGTGCTCTATCTGGACCGGGGCACCCGGCGGCTCCAGGCGTGGGACGAGATCACCCTCGGCGGTCTGGGGCTGGCCACGGCCGAGGTCAGCCGCCGCCTCCCGGACACGGCCGACGACGGACGCGGGGCCCCGCCCGGGGACCGGCGGGCGGACCGGCGCGAGACCCCGGGGAAGGACCGCTGAGGACCCTTGGCGAAAAGCGTTTTGGCGATACCTCCTGCCATCCCATATGCTTCTCACGTCCCCGACGCGCTGACGAAGCGCCCAGGCGGGCCCTTAGCCCTCATCGTCTAGTGGCCCAGGACGCCGCCCTTTCAAGGCGGTAGCACGGGTTCGAATCCCGTTGGGGGCACGCTTTACCTGTGCGAGACTGGTGCTCGCACAACGCTTGGTCCTGTGGAGCAGTTTGGAGTGCTCGCCACCCTGTCAAGGTGGAGGCCGCGGGTTCAAATCCCGTCAGGACCGCTACGGCCCCCGTGGTCGTAACGGCTGGGTAGCTCAGTTGGTACGAGCGTCCGCCTGAAAAGCGGAAGGTCGCCGGTTCGACCCCGGCCCCAGCCACCTTCGCCCCTCGGGGCACACGGCCCCATCGGAGCGTTCCGGTGGGGCTGTTCTCGTGCGCTCGTGTGCTCGTGCCCCCAGGGCTGCTCATGTCTCATCAAGACATGACGCCGCGCACCGTCCACCGCCCCGGCCCCCGTCCCCCGGTGTCCGTGGAGCCCGAGGAGTCCGACCGGGTCTGGTACGTCGCCTACGGCTCGAACATGGACCCGGCGCGGTTGCGCCGCTATCTCCGGGGCGGACGGGCTCCCGGCGCGGCCCGGAGCCACCCGGGGTGCCGGAACCCGGCCGACCCTGTACGGACCGTCTCCGTGGAACTCCCCGGGCTGCTGTACTTCGCCACGGAATCACCCGTATGGACCGGCGGCAGCGCCTTCTACGACCCCTCCCCCGGCCCCGGGCACCCGGGCTCCCCCGTCCTGGCCCGCGCCCATCTCGTCACCGCGGGGCAGTTCCGCGACATCGCCGCCCAAGAGGCGCGCCGGCCCCCCGGGTGGTGTCCCGGCCTCCGGGAGGTGATCGGGACGGGCCGGGCGCGGGCGGCGGCACCGGCGCGGTACGGGACGCTGCTGTGCCCCGGTTCGCTGAACGGGGTGCCCCTGCTGACCGTCACCGGGCCCTGGTCCTGGACGGAGGCCGCCCTGAACAGCCCGTCGGCGGTGTATCTGCGGCACCTCGCGGTCGGGCTGCTCGCGGCGGGCACCTGGGACGGCGGCTGCGTCGCCCGCTATCTGGCCGGGGCCCCGGGGGCGGCCGGGGCCTGGACCCCCGGGGCGGTCCGGGCCCTGACGGCGGTGTGACGCCGCCGGAGCCCGGCCGAAGGGCCCCGCGCCGACGGCTCAGGCCGACTCGCGGGCGTCCCCCACCGTCTCGTTCCCCAGCAGCCCGGCGTCCGTCCCGTTCCCCAGGAGTCCGGTGTCCGTCCCGTTCCCCATGGGCCCGGCGCCGGTTCCGCGGCGCCTCCAGCCCCGTGCCCCGAGGACGACGGCGACCGCCGCCACCAGGCCGAGCAGCAGCGCCCAGTCGGGGACGGCCGTGCCGACCTCGCCCGCCCAGCGTTCGGCCGTGAACGAGTCGTCGACCGACAGCAGCCCGGGGAGCGCGGTGGTCCCGTCGAAGACCAGGAAGAGCGAGCCGAGCACGATGAAGAACAGCCCCGAGGCCAGCGAGGTGGTGTGCGGGCGGAAGCGGCCGAGGTGCAGCCGGCGGCCGCGCAGCCAGCCCCGGCGGCCGAGGTCGAAACGGTCCCAGAGCAGGGCGAGCAGAAAGAGCGGCACCGCCATGCCCAGGGCGTAGACCGCGAGCAGCAGCCCGCCGTAGACGGGGCTGCCGCTGAGCGCGGAGACGGTCAGCACACTGCCGAGGATGGGGCCCGCGCAGAAGCCCGCGAGGCCGTAGACGAGACCGAGGGCGTAGACGGGGGCGGCGGTCACCGGGCGGAGCCGGCCGGAGATCTCGGCCATCCGGCGGGAGGCGAAACCGAGGCCCAGGATCTGGGCCACGCCGAGCGCGATGATCAGCCAGCCGCCGACGGCGACGAGCAGATCGCGGTTGCCGTAGAAGAAGCGGCCCGCGTACGAGCCCGCGACACCGAGGGGGACCAGGGTGGTCGCGAGACCGGCGTAGAAGATGCCCGTCCGGAGCAGCAGTCTGCCCGCCGAGTCCAGCGAGTACGCGAAGAACGCGGGCAGCAGCAGCGCGCTGCACGGGCTGACCAGGGCGAGCAGTCCGCCGAGGAAGGCGGCCAGATAGCCGATGTCCGTCATCGTCCGGCCCCCTCCTCCGGCTCAGCGGAACCCGGCGCGGGGGAACCCTGATCCGCCGGGCTCTGATCCGCCGGGGCCTGATCCGCCGGACCGGCCTTCTCCGCGGGGCCCGCCGTGCCGGAGGGCTCGGGGGCCGCCCGGTGCGCGGCCTCGATGGCCTCGGTGAAGGTCTCCATGGGCTGCGCGCCCGCGATGGGACGTCCGTTGACCAGGAAGGACGGCGTGGAGCTCGCGCCGAGCTGATACGCCTCCTCCTGGTCCTTGCGCACGGCGGCCTTCGCCTCCGCGCTGTCGAGGTCCCGGGCGAAGCGGTCGGCGTCCTTGACGCCCGCCTCCTCGGCCAGCTCCTTCAGCCGCTCCTCGCCGAAGCCCTTCTCCTTGGAGCCGTCCGCGTAGGCGGCGGCGTGGAACTGCCAGAAACGGCCCTGCCGGCCCGCGGCCCAGGCGGCCCGCGCGGCGGCCTCGGACTCCGCGCCGAAGATCGGGAAGTTGCGCCACTCGATCCGCAGCACACCGGAGTCCACATACTTCTCGATCAGCCCGGGCTCGGTGTCCCGGGCGAACTTGCCACAGAAACCGCACTTGAAGTCGGCGTACTCGATCAGGACGACGGGCGCGTCGGCCCGCCCCACGGCGAGCGGGTCGGCGGCGTCGCGCCGGGCGAGCCGGGCCAGCTCGGCGTAGACCCCGCTCTGCGGATCGGCGGAGACCTCGGCGGGCGCGGACGCGGAGGACCGGGCCGGGGAGTCGTCGGGGCGGGTCGCGGTGTACGAGGCGATGCCGAGCAGCAGCGCCGCGACCACGACGCCGGAGCCGATGACCACGGACTTGCGCGAGCGCCGGTCGGCCGGACGGGAGGTGCGGGAAGGGGAGGGCATGGTGGTTCGGTTCTCCTAAACGAAGGCGGGAGCGGAAGGCGGGGACGCGCCCCGCGCGGGGCGGTCGGCGGACATCCGGACACAGCGCTCGCACCGGCACGGCGCCGCACCGACGCGGTGGGCACGGCGGCGCGGCGACCGCGCGGACGGACACGACCCGCAGACACGGACACGCACACGGGCACAGGCACGCAGCACGGACACGGACACGGACACGGACACGACGGTGCCCGGCGGCGGACCCGTATCCGGGCAGCGGCACGCCCACCACGGGTACGGCCGCGCCACGCCGACCGTCGGCCGTCGCCCACCCGTCCTCGTGCACGGACGGATCGGGCTGCGGGCGGGCACGGCGCGGAAGCCGCCGCGGAAGGACGCGGGCCCAGGGCAGGGGGGTGCCGGTCCGGGCGGTCCGGCCTACACGCGCAGCAGGATCGAGAGGTCCACCGGGGTCGGTGGGACAGGTGGCGGCGGCCCCCGGTCCGGCGCCCCGCCGGGCAGCCGGCCGGACCACACCTGACCGGCCCCCGTCCCGTACGCGGCGTACGCCACCGGCACCGGCTCGTACGAGCAGACCGGGCGCGGAGGCGGCGAGGGATGGGCCCCCCGGTCCTCGTCCGGCGCGCCCTTGCCGCAGCCCTGCGGCTCCCCCGGGGCGCTCGCCACCGGCCCGGCGTCCGCGCCTCGTACGTCGGCGGACAGCGGGCAGGCGAGCACCAGCAGCGCGAGGACCATGCCCAGCAGCACGGCGGCCGACAGCGGCAGTCGGCTCCGCGGGGCACGGCTGAGCGGCATGGACGCGCTGTCCCTTCCCGTGGCTGGGCCGGCTGGGCTCGGTCGAGCTGATCGGAATGATCTGCTCCATACTGCACCAGCTTGCGCTGGAAATGCGTTCGCCACTGCTCCGACGAGGGTGCGATCCTGGGGGCCGTATGTCTACTTCCTTCGCCGACCTCCAGACGCTGCTGGCCGGGGTCTCACTGCGGGACTCCCACCGGCTCGGCCGCCGTCTCGAAGGCGCCCGCCGCATCCGTAAGCCCGAAGCGCGGCAGGCCGTGCTGGACGAGATCGCCGCCGAGGCGGGCAGGGCCGCCGAGCGAACGGCGCGGCGCGCGGCGCGGGTGCCCGCGGTCAGCTACCCCGAGCAGTTGCCCGTCAGCCAGAAGAAGGACGAGATCCTGGAGGCGATACGCGACCACCAGGTCGTGATCGTCGCGGGTGAGACGGGGTCGGGCAAGACGACCCAGATCCCGAAGATCTGCCTGGAGCTGGGCCGGGGCGTCCGGGGCATGATCGGGCACACCCAGCCGCGCCGGATCGCCGCCCGGACCGTCGCGGAGCGGGTCGCCGACGAGCTGGACACCCCGCTCGGCGAGGCCGTCGGCTGGAAGGTCCGCTTCACCGACCAGGTGAACCAGGACAGCACCTTCATCAAGCTGATGACGGACGGCATCCTCCTCGCGGAGGTCCAGACCGACCGCGAGCTGCACGCCTACGACACGATCATCATCGACGAGGCCCACGAGCGCTCGCTCAACATCGACTTCCTCCTCGGCTATCTGGCGCGACTGCTGCCCAAGCGGCCGGATCTGAAGGTCGTCATCACCTCCGCGACCATCGACCCCGAGCGCTTCTCCCGCCACTTCGGGGACGCGCCGATCGTCGAGGTCAGCGGGCGGACCTACCCGGTGGAAGTGCGCTACCGGCCGCTCCTGGAGGAGGACGACCCGGACGGCCCGGACAGCGACCGCGACCAGATCACCGCGATCTGCGAGGCCGTCGAGGAGCTTCAGGCGGAGGGGAAGGGCGACATCCTCGTCTTCCTCTCCGGCGAGCGCGAGATCCGCGACACCGCGGACGCGCTCAACAAGAGGGCCTATCGCTTCACCGAGGTCCTGCCGCTGTACGCGCGGCTCTCGCACGCCGAGCAGCACCGGGTCTTCCAGCCGCACACGGGCCGCAGGATCGTTCTGGCCACCAATGTCGCCGAGACCTCGCTGACGGTCCCCGGCATCCGGTACGTCATCGACCCCGGGACCGCCCGTATCTCCCGCTACAGCCACCGCACCAAGGTGCAGCGGCTGCCGATCGAGCGGATCAGCCAGGCCAGCGCCAACCAGCGCAAGGGCCGCTGCGGCCGGACCTCCGACGGCATCTGTATCCGGCTCTACTCGGAGGACGACTTCGAGGCGCGGCCCGAGTTCACCGACGCCGAGATCCTGCGCACCAACCTCGCGTCCGTCATCCTCCAGATGACCGCGGCCGGGCTCGGCGACATCGAGAAGTTCCCCTTCATCGACCCGCCGGACCACCGCAACATCCGCGACGGCGTACAGCTCCTCCAGGAGCTGGGCGCGTTCGACCCCGTCCAGAAGGACCCGCGCAAGAAGCTCACCCCGCTCGGGCGGAAGCTGGCCCAGCTTCCCGTCGACCCCCGGCTCGCCCGGATGGTCATCGAGGCGGAGAAGAACGGCTGTGTCCGCGAGGTCATGGTGATCGCCGCCGCGCTCTCCATCCAGGACCCGCGCGAACGCCCCGCCGACAAGCAGACCCAGGCCGACCAGCAGCACGCCCGGTTCAAGGACGAGACCTCCGACTTCCTCGCCTTCCTCAATCTCTGGCGTTACATCCGCGAACAGCAGCGGGAACGCGGCTCCGCCAGCTTCCGCCGGATGTGCAAGCAGGAGTATCTGAACTATCTGCGCATCCGTGAGTGGCAGGACATCTACGCGCAGCTGAGGCAGGTCGCCAAGAGCCTCGGCATCCAGGTCACCGAGGCGGACGGCCCCGAGGCCGGAATCCATGTCTCCCTCCTCGCCGGACTCCTCTCGCACATCGGCCTCAGGGACACGGACGCCAAGAACGAGTACCTGGGCGCCCGGGGCGCGAAGTTCGCCGTCTTCCCCGGCTCCGCGCTGTTCAAGAAGCCGCCCCGGCTGGTGATGTCCGCCGAGCTGGTGGAGACCTCCCGGCTGTGGGCCCGGGTCAACGCGAGGATCGAGCCCGAGTGGGTCGAGCCGCTCGCCCAGCACCTCGTCAAGCGGAACTACAGCGAGCCGCACTGGGAGAAGGACCAGGCGGCGGTGATGGCGTACGAGAAGGTCACCCTCTACGGTGTGCCGATCGTCGCCCAGCGCAAGGTCAACTACGGGCGGATCGACCCCGAGACCTCCCGGGAACTTTTCATCCGCAACGCCCTGGTCGAGGGCGACTGGCGGACGCACCACAAGTTCTTCGCCGACAACCGCAAGCTGCTCACCGAGGTGGAGGAGCTGGAGAACCGCGCCCGGCGGCGCGACATCCTCGTCGACGACGAGACGCTCTTCGACTTCTACGAGCAGCGGGTGCCCGAGCACGTCGTCTCCGGCGCGCACTTCGACTCCTGGTGGAAGCAGAAGCGGCAGGAGGCGCCGGACCATCTCGACTTCGAGCGCGAGATGCTCATCAACGAGAGGGCGGGCGCGGTCACCAAGGAGGACTACCCGGACTCCTGGCGGCAGGGGCGGCTGAAGTTCCGGGTGACCTACCAGTTCGAGCCGGGCGCGGACGCGGACGGCGTCACCGTCCACATCCCGCTCCAGGTGCTCAACCAGGTCACCGACGAGGGCTTCGACTGGCAGATCCCCGGGCTGCGCGAGGACGTCGTCATGGAGCTGATCCGCTCCCTGCCGAAGGCGATCCGCCGCCACTATGTCCCGGCGCCCAACTACGCCGGGGCCTTCCTGGAGCGCGCGGTGCCGCTCCAGGAGCCGCTGCCGGTGACGCTCGCCCGGGAGCTGCACCGGATGGTCGGCGTCCCCGTCTCGGCGGACGACTTCGACCTGTCGCGGGTCCCCGACCACCTCAAGATCACCTTCCGGATCGTGGACGAACGGCGCCGCAGGATCGCCGAGGACAAGGATCTGGAGGCGCTGAAGCTGGCCCTGCGCCCGAAAGCCCGCCAGGCCCTCTCCCGGGCCGCCGCGGCCACCGCCGGGCCGCAGGGCGGGTCGATCGAGCGCACGGGGCTCACGGACTGGACGATCGGCACCCTCACGAAGGTCTTCGAGACCCGGCGCGCGGGCCAGCCGGTGAAGGCGTACCCGGCGCTGGTGGACGCGGGCGACACCGTCTCGGTACGGCTCTTCGACACGGAGGCGGAGCAGCGCCAGGCGATGTGGCGGGGCACCCGGAGGCTGATTCTGCTCAACATCCCGGTCAACCCGGCGAAGTACGCCCTCGACAAGCTGAGCAACCAGCAGAAGCTGGCGCTGTCGGCCACTCCGCACGGCTCGGTCCAAGCGCTGTTCGAGGACTGCGCCACCGCGGCGGCGGACCGGCTGATCGCGGACCACGGCGGGCCCGCGTGGGACGAGGAGTCCTTCCGCAAGCTGTACGACCTGGTCCGCGCCGACCTCGTCGACACCACGGTGCGCACGGTGGGCCAGGTGCAGCAGGTGCTGGCCGCCTGGCAGGCGTGCGAGCGCCGGCTGAAGTCCACGAACAGCCTGGCGCTGATCAACAACGTCCAGGACGTACGGCAGCAGCTCGCGGCGCTGATGCCCGCGGGGTTCGTCACCCTGACCGGGCTGCGGCGGCTGCCCGACCTGATGCGCTATCTGGTGGCGGCGGACCGCAGGCTCCAGCAGATGCCGACCTCCGTCCAGCGGGACACGACCCGGATGGAGAAGGTCCACGAGATGCAGGACGAGTACGCCTGGCTGCTGGAACAGCTCCCGAAGGGGCGGCCGGTGCCGCAGGAGGTCCGGGACGTCCGCTGGATGATCGAGGAGCTGCGGGTGAGCTACTTCGCCCATG
The DNA here is from genome assembly GCF_005519465.1 of Streptomyces clavuligerus. Classification (NCBI taxonomy): domain Bacteria; kingdom Bacillati; phylum Actinomycetota; class Actinomycetes; order Kitasatosporales; family Streptomycetaceae; genus Streptomyces; species Streptomyces clavuligerus. The sequence continues at coordinate 3,096,267 of NZ_CP027858.1, forward strand.
CCCTGGGCACGGCGTACCCCGTCTCCGACAAGCGCATCGTGAAGACGATCGACGCGCTCGCCCCGTAGTCGCTCGATCACACAGAGCGAGTTCGACCTGTGGGCCACCCCTGCTGTAGAGTCTCTTCTCGCAGCCCAGCGCAACAATCGGACTGCGAAACCTGGTCCTGTGGAGCAGTTTGGAGTGCTCGCCACCCTGTCAAGGTGGAGGCCGCGGGTTCAAATCCCGTCAGGACCGCAGCAACGAAGGCCCGCACCGGCACCCCCGGTGCGGGCCTTCGGCGTATCCGGCCCCGGCCCGGCCCGCCGGAGGCCGCGCCACGCGGCGGAGCCGCAGAAGGACACAGCACATCCCGTCGGGACCGCCCCACCGGAAGCGGGCGGTCCACCACCCCCGGCGCGGGCCTTCCGCGCGCCCGGCCCCGGCGCCTCCGGCAGGTATCGCCCGAGCATGTGCCAGGCAAACCCGGGCATGTGCCAGGCAAAGATGCGCCCTTCGGGGCGCCGGGCGTCTTGACGGAGCACCGCCACGCCGGTACCCACTCCTTAAGGCTCGACTCCTCACGGCCCGACACGGGCCCGCACCCACCACAGGTGGAGGTGACGTGCATGGCAGCGGCCACAGCTCAGCGGCACGCGACGAGGGCCCTGCTGCGGGCCCATCTCTCGGCCGCGTCCGGATATCGCCATCTCACCCGGCACTGCCCCATCTGCCATCGCCTGCTGCGGCTCGCGATGGAGCCCTCAGAGGCCGAACAGGGGCCCGCCCACCGGAAGCACGCGCGAACCGTCGACGGGGCCGTGACGGGCCCTCGGGGCGCATCTGACGGCCCGACAGCCAACGACCCTGGTGAGGCCCCCCGGGGCGGCCCCACGGACGCTCTCGCCGCGCTCGCCGCCCACACCCCCGGAACCGAGGACGAAGGTCCCGACAGAGAGTGACTTCGGCCCGGTTGCACCGGCGCTTCAAGGCGACACACTCGACATTGGCAAGAGGTTCACGGTGTGACGGGTGTCACCATATAGGTTTTCAAAACCCCGGCACTTACCACCCAGCTACGGGCAATCAATTTAATATGTGCAATTGCACCGTCTTCTGAGCATCCCCTCCTCGCCCTCCGCACACCCCTCCCCCCGGTTCGGTGACGGAACCCCTCCCCGGCGGAAGCAGCCCCGAGGGCCCGCGCCCGCCCCCCGGGCGGCACCGCCGGCGCCGTCCGGGCACAAAAAAATCGCGCTGGACCCGGCGGAGTCCAGCGCGATCGAAGACAGAGCCTGTTGGGGCAGACGCCCGCCTTGTGCTGCTTGGGTCGGGAGTTACCGGGATGGGGGTCCCGGAATCACCCGGTCAGCGAGGTCTCAGGCCTCGCTGCGCTGCTGCGGGATACCGGCGAGCAGCGCCCGTACCTCCGCTTCGCGGTAGCGGCGGTGTCCGCCGAGCGTACGGATCGACGTGAGCTTGCCTGCCTTGGCCCAGCGAGTGACCGTCTTCGGGTCCACGCGGAACATCGTGGCAACCTCAGCCGGGGTCAGCAGCGGCTCGGCATCAGGGGTGCGAGCGGTCATGAGCGGCCTCCTCGGGAGAACCGAACCTTCTCGGTTCTTTCCTCTAAATTCTGCACCTTGACCCACGTTGCCCGAAATGGCAGACGCAGGCCGAGTCGGTTATAGGACGAACGGCTTGTCCTCGGCACTACAACTACACCATCTGTCCAGCCTCGTCGGCCAAACCGACGGAATTGCCCTCCGAGGTGTCCATCAGTGGCTGAACGTCGATGGACCATGTCATAGCGGACAGTCACCTCACAGTGACGATCAGTCACAGAGCGAGCAGGAGCCACCAGACCCCCCATTGAGCGCAATGCAAAGCAATCCGCCCTTAGTTGGGCGGAAGGAACCCTCCCCGGACTCCTTGTCCTATTTTGACACGAGGGTAGGCGATAGGCGCAAGAGCCCAGTTAGTGCAGTCCGTCACGCTTGAGACAAAGGCCCGGATCGGGACCTAGGGCCCGCACGGAAGGCTCAATCATCCACAGATTCGCTCAGTTTGCGAATTGCAGGTCCTTCACGACCCGCCAACGCCCCACAAGCCGGGCATATAGCTCACCCGCCGCCGCCCGGTCGCCCTCCCGTAGCGCTGCGACCCCCGCGGCCACCTCCGCGGCCGAGTGGTCGTCGGCGAGCCTCGCCGGGGGCAGCACATGCACCAGACCGCCGTAGTCCAGCTCGATCAGCGAACGCGGATGGAACTCCTCCAGCCACTTCCCGACCACGAGCAGGCCCTCGCCGAGCGGGCCGGTGTGCTCCGCCTCCCGCAGTGTGCGCAGGGTTCTGGCCACCCGGCGGCGGGCCTCGACCATCGGGGTGCGGTAGCGCAGCACGGCCGCCCCGGGCCCCGGCGGCTCGTACTCCCGTTCCGTGTCCGCGAAGAGCGCGAACCAGCCGACCGGGATCTGCCACAACGAGGTCCTGATCCACGGCCGGGCGTCCGGGTTGCGGGCGCGCCACCGCTCCCAGTCCGCCGCCGCCTGACCGCGCACCACCGGCGGCAGGACCGCGTCGAGCAGGGCCGGGGGCAGCCGCTCGGTCAGCTCCTGGAGGGCCAGCCAGCCCCGCAGCCGGGTCTGCCAGGGGCAGACGCACACGGCCCCGTCCAGCTCCGCCACAAAGGCGTCCCCGCTCTCGTGGACGGGCACCGGAACCGGCGGGGTGGGCAGCAAATCAGCCAGTGAGCGGCGCAGTTCGTCCTGGGCGGTGGGGCTGCGGCCCTCGCGCGCGTAACGGGCCCAGCGCTCCCGCTCGGGCGGGGCGAACGCCGCCAGGGGCTCGTACACCCGCAGATAGGCCGCGTAGGGAACAAGGACCGACGACACCGCTGGCATGCGTGAATCCTTCCACGCGCGCCCCCCGCCCGGGGGTGATCCCGCGCACCCGGGGGTGATCTCGCGCACTGCGCCCGCCCGGCGTGGCCAAAGGACATACCCTCGTGCACTGTCGGACCTCCCCACCCCCAGGACGGTCCGCACCACCCGCCGCTTCGTACTTGGGAGTCACCACCGTGACCGATGTGCCCGGAGCCCCCGCCGATGTTCTGCACACCCTGTTCCACTCGGAACAGGGCGGGCATGAGCAGGTCGTGCTCTGCCAGGACCGCGCGTCCGGCCTGAAGGCCGTGATCGCCATCCACTCCACCGCCCTCGGACCCGCCCTCGGCGGGACCCGCTTCCACCCCTACCCCTCCGAGGCCGCGGCGGTCGCCGACGCGCTCAACCTCGCCCGTGGCATGTCGTACAAGAACGCCCTGGCCGGTCTCGGCCACGGCGGCGGCAAGGCCGTGATCATCGGCGATCCCGGGACACTGAAGTCCGAGGAGCTGCTGCTCGCCTACGGCCGGTTCGTGGACTCGCTCGGCGGGCGCTATGTGACCGCCTGCGACGTGGGCACCTACGTCGCCGACATGGATGTCGTCGCCCGGGAGACCCGCTGGGCCACCGGCCGCTCCCCCGAGCACGGCGGCGCGGGCGACTCCTCGGTCCTGACCGCCTTCGGGGTGTTCCAGGGCATGCGCGCGTCCGCCGCGCATCTGTGGGGCTCGCCCTCGCTCGCGGGGCGGAAGGTCGGTGTCGCGGGGGTCGGCAAGGTCGGCCACCACCTGGTGGAGCATCTGCTCGACGAGGGCGCCGAGGTCGTGATCACCGATGTGCGCGAGGACGCCGTACGGCGCGTTCTGGACCGGCACCCCCGGGTGACCGCGGTGCCCGACACGGAGACCCTGATCCGGATCGACGGTCTCGACATCTACGCGCCCTGCGCGCTCGGCGGGGCGCTGAACGACGCCACCGTCCCGGTGCTCACCGCCCGGGTGGTCTGCGGAGCGGCGAACAACCAGCTCGCCCACCCCGGGGTGGAGAAGGACCTCGCCGACCGCTCGATCCTCTACGCACCTGATTACGTGGTGAACGCGGGCGGGGTGATCCAGGTCGCCGACGAACTGCACGGCTTCGACTTCGACCGTTGCAAGGCGAAGGCCGCGCTGATCCACGACACCACGCTGGAAATATTCGCACGAGCAAAGAGTGATGGCGTTCCGCCGGCCGTGGCGGCCGACAGGATCGCGGAGCAGCGCATGGCGGAGGCCCGCACACGCTGATCCTCGCCGGAGGCTCGCCCGCCGCCCGGGGGACGAAGACTCACCCCGGTCGGCGGGTCGAGTGCCAAGAAGAGGTTAATATCGCAGTTGACCAGCGAGGACAGGGCTCCTCGCGGGTTCTGCGGAGTGGCACGTCATGCGGGCGGCGTACCGTATGGCTGCGGAAGCAGGTACCGTTGAAGCCCTACGGGCCGGTCTCTCCACGGAGAGTCCGTTCCGACTCATGAACGCGTGTCAAGACTCTGGGGCCGTCGAGCCCCGTCACCGAGGGGGTCGAGCCATGGGGCGCGGCCGGGCCAAGGCCAAGCAGACAAAGGTCGCCCGCCAGCTGAAGTACAACAGCGGCGGGACTGACCTGTCGCGTCTGGCCAACGAGCTGGGCGCTTCGACTTCGAGCCAGCCTCCGAACCCGGAGCCGTTCGAGGACGACGACGAGGAAGACGACCCGTACGCACGGTACGCGGACATGTACAACGACGATGACGACGACGATGGGTCGGACGCGTCGCCGCAGCGCCGGGGCGCTTGACGTCGTTCCGATCACTGACCCGGTCCGGGAGACTCCGGACCGGGTTCTGTGCTGTTCGGCTGTGGATCGTCCGCCCATCACCGGAGTGATCACCCCGAAGTCGGTGTGCTCCACCCCGAGGTGACCCAGGACCGGGGCCGGTCCGGGTACGTGTCCCGCCCGGCCCGTTCGCTCAGCCCGCGTACTCCCCGACCAGCTCCGCGCCCGTGGTGTGCGCGCCGCGCTCGGTGATCTCACCCGCGATCCAGGCGTCCACTCCCCGGTCGGCCAGCAGGGTCAGCGCCACATCGGCGGTCTCCCCCGGGACCACGGCGATCATGCCCACGCCCATGTTGAGGGTCTTCTCCAGCTCCAGACGCTCGACCTGACCGGCCTTGCCCACCAGGTCGAAGATCGGCCCGGGGGTCCAGGTGGAGCGGTCGACGACGGCGTGCAGCCCGTCGGGGATCACCCGGGCGAGGTTGTTCGCGAGACCACCGCCGGTGACATGGCTGAAGGCGTGGACCTCGGTGGTCCGGGTCAGCGCCAGACAGTCCAGCGAGTAGATCCGCGTCGGTTCGAGCAGCTCCGCGCCGAGACTCCGGCCGAACTCGGCCACCTCGGCCTCCAGTGCCATCCCGGCCCGGTCCAGCAGGACATGGCGGACCAGCGAATACCCGTTGGAGTGAAGGCCGGAGGAGGCCATCGCGATGACCGCGTCCCCCGTACGGATGCGATCCGGGCCGAGGAGCCGCTCCGCCTCCACCACACCGGTGCCCGCGCCGGCGACGTCGAACTCGTCCTCGCCGAGGAGCCCGGGGTGCTCGGCGGTCTCGCCGCCGACCAGGGCGCAGCCCGCGAGGACACAGCCCTCGGCGATGCCCTTGACGATCGCCGCGACCCGCTCGGGGTGCACCTTGCCGACACAGATGTAATCGGTCATGAACAGGGGCTCGGCGCCGCAGACCACGATGTCGTCGACGACCATGCCGACCAGGTCGTGACCGATGGTGTCGTACACCCCCAGCCGCCGGGCCAGATCGACCTTGGTGCCGACGCCGTCGGTGGCGGAGGCGAGCAGAGGACGCTCGTACCGCTTGAGGGCGGAGACGTCGAAGAGCCCGGCGAAGCCGCCCAGGCCGCCGAGGACCTCGGGCCGGTTGGTCCGCTTGACCCACTGCTTCATCAGCTCGACGGCGCGGTCGCCCGCCTCGATGTCGACCCCGGCACCGGCGTAGCTGGCGCCGGTGGCAGCGGCGTCGGACTGCGGAGCACGGTCGAAGGACTCGGCTGTCATGGCGATGAGAACTTTCGTGTCGTTACTGCGGAGCGGGGCACCGGGAGGGGAGGGGAAAAGGGGGGGAACGGGCAGGGATCAGGGACGGCGGAGCGCGTCGGCGGCGTCGGTGCCGCCCGCCAGCTCCGTTTCGAGGAGCTGCTTGCCCAGCAGCTCGGGGTCGGGCAGCTCCATCGGGTACTCGCCGTCGAAGCAGGCACGGCAGAGGTTCTTCCGGTCGATGGTGGTCGCCTCGGTCATCCCGTCGAGGGAGATGTACGCGAGCGAGTCCGCGCCCAGCGAGGCGCCGATCTCCGCGATGCCCATACCGTTGGCGATCAGTTCCGCGCGGGTCGCGAAGTCGATGCCGAAGAAGCAGGGCCACTTCACGGGCGGGGAGGAGATCCGGATGTGGACCTCGGCCGCACCGGCCTCACGGAGCATCTTGACCAGCGCGCGCTGGGTGTTCCCGCGGACGATGGAGTCGTCGACGACGACCAGCCGCTTGCCCTTGATGACTTCCTTGAGGGGGTTCAGCTTGAGTCGGATGCCGAGCTGGCGGATGGTCTGCGAGGGCTGGATGAAGGTCCGCCCGACATAGGCGTTCTTGACCAGACCGGAGCCGTAGGGGATGCCGCTCGCCTCGGCGTAGCCGATCGCCGCGGGGGTCCCCGACTCCGGAGTGGCTATCACCAGATCCGCTTCGGCCGGAGCTTCCGCGGCCAGTTTCCGGCCCATCTCCACCCGGGAGAGATAGACGTTCCGCCCGGCGATGTCGGTGTCGGGGCGCGCCAGATAGACATACTCGAAGACACAGCCCTTGGGCTTTGCTTCTGCGAAGCGGGAGGTCCTGATCCCGTTCTCGTCTATCGCGATCAGCTCGCCCGGCTCGATCTCCCGGACATAGGTGGCACCGCAGATGTCGAGGGCGGCGGACTCGCTCGCGACCACCCAGCCGCGGTCGAGCCTGCCGAGGACGAGCGGGCGGATGCCCTGCGGGTCCCGCGCCGCGTACAGCGTGGACTCGTCCATGAAGACCAGCGAGAAGGCGCCCCTGACCGCGGGGAGCACCCGGGCCGCCGCCGCCTCCGTGGACAGCGGCTTGCCGTCCTCGTCGACCTGGCCCGCGAGCAGCGCGGTGACCAGGTCGGTGTCGTTGGTCGCGGCCACCTGGGTCGCCCGGCCGTCCTGACGGGGCAGGTCCGCCACCATCTCCGCGAGCCGGGCGGTGTTCACCAGGTTGCCGTTGTGACCGAGGGCGATGGAGCCATGGGCCGTGGCCCGGAAGGTCGGCTGCGCGTTCTCCCAGACCGAGGCTCCGGTCGTGGAGTAACGCGCGTGTCCGACCGCGATATGACCGCGGAGGGAGCCGAGGGATGTCTCGTCGAAGACCTGCGAGACGAGGCCCATGTCCTTGAAGACGAGGATCTGGGAACCATTGCTGACCGCGATACCCGCGGATTCCTGGCCCCGATGCTGGAGGGCGTAGAGCCCGAAGTACGTGAGCTTTGCGACCTCTTCACCCGGAGCCCAGACACCGAAGACGCCGCAGGCGTCTTGAGGGCCCTTCTCTCCGGGGAGCAGATCGTGATTGAGTCGACCGTCACCACGTGGCACGGCACCGAGTGTAGGCGAGGTCGACCACTGGTCCGAATTGGGGAGGGGGTCTTTTCGGATCACCTTTTGGCCACGCGGACCGGGTCGGCGCCGGTCGGGCCGGGTACGCGGCCCCCGTACGGCCGGGGCGCGGCCCCGGGACCGGTCCGCCCGGGACCACCCGGCCCGGTGCCCAGGACCGCTCGGGGACCGTTCGGGGACCGTCCCCCGCTACCGTGCGGCCACCGCGTGGACGCCCGCCCCGGTCGCTCCGGTGAGGGCGAGTTCCCGACCCTCCAGCCGATAGGTCACCGTGCCGTCGAGCACCTTCAGCAGATGGGCCTCGACCTGTCCGCCCGTACCCATGCAGAGCCTCTTGGTGCTGACGAGGTCCTGAACGGTGATCTCCTGGCCGGATATCTTCCCGGTGCCCCGGAAGGTGTTGCAGCCGAGCCGCCCGCCGATCCGACCGTTCTTCGCGAAGGTCAGATGCGCGGAGCCCTCCGTCCCGGCGGGCAGCGACTCGGAGACATCCCGCGTGGTCAGGGAGGTGACCGTCCAGGTGGTGCCCGTCAGCGGGGCGGGGCCCTCGTCGACGAGGGCGACGGTGTCCCCGGCGGGCGAGGTGAGCGTGAGCCGCTTGCCGTCGAGCCGGGCGGTCAGCCGGCCGGTGAAGACGCCCGACAGGGTCTTCTCGAAGCCATGGATCTCGTCGGAGCAGGCGACCGTGGTCAGCTCGGCGGGTGCGACGGTGAGGGTGGCGCCCCGGAGCACGGCCTCCGCGCCGAAGCGGTTGCAGCCGTAGCTGCCCTGCGCCCGGCCCTTCTCCGTCAGCTCGATGTACGCCCCGGGGGGCGCGGTGGAGCGGCGGCCGTCGGCGGTGACGCTGTCGACGGTCCAGCGCACCCCGGTCAGCGGCAGCCCGGCCCCTTCGGCGGTCCGCGCGGAGTCGTTCCGGCCATCCGCACCACCACCCCCGGACCCGGAGCCGGACTCGGTGCCGCAGGCGGCGAGGGCGAGCAGGGCGATGGCGGTGAGGGTGGCGCTCAAGTGACGACGCATGCCCCTGGGACGGAACGGGTGCCGTTCCGGTTCCCCGGGCCGGAACGGGCGCGTCAGCTCAGGACCGGCAGCAGCTCCGTCAGATCGGCCCGCTCACCGCTCGCGGCGACCCGCGCGGCGTCGACGGCCGGGGCCCAGGCGAGCCGCCCGGTGGCGAGCCGTGCCCAGGTCAGCGGATCGGTCTCCACGACGTTCGGCGGGGTGCCCCGCGTATGCCGGGGCCCTTCGACGCACTGCACCACCGCGAACGGCGGAATCCGCACCTCCACCGCCCCGCCGGGGGCCTTCACCGCCAGGGCGTCGGCGAGCGCCCGGGTGGTGGCGGCGAGCGCCTGGCGGTCGTACGGAAGCTCAAGACCGGTCGCGGCGTTGAGGTCGTCGGTGTGGACGATCAGCTCCACACAGCGGGTGACGAGGACGTCCACGAGACGCATGGACGCCGGGCGGATCTGTGTCGGCCGCTCGCCGTCCACCACCCCGGCCAGGGCCTGTTCCAGCCGGTCGGCCGCCCGGCGGTACTCCTGGACGACGCCGCCGCCCGCCTCACCCGTCCCATCCGCCGTGCCTGCCCCGTTCACCTCGTTCAATTCATTCAACTCGTTCAACTCGTTCACGAACGTCCGTACGCGCTCGTCCACCGCGTCCGCCACCGAGCCGGTGCGAAGGGCCCACTCCGGCAGGCTCAGCTCCGCCTTCGGCGGCGCGGGCAGCGCGAGGCCCCGGGCCACGGACCCGAGCACCAGGGCGAGATGGGCGACCAGCTCCCGGACGGTCCACTCGCCCAGCCGGGTGGGCAGGGCGAGTTGTCCGGGGGTGAGGGTGCCGATGCCCTCCCGCAGCGCCGCGCTCTGCGCGAGCACGGCGGTACGGGTCCGGGCGAAGTCGTGGACGCGGGCGCGTTTGGCCGGGGGCATGCCCCGAGACTAGGCCCTGCGGTCCCGGCCCGGCCGGGGTACGCACCGGACGGGTCCGGACGGCAGGGCCACCGGGGTGGGTCACCGGCCGTCCCCGGCGATCGGCGTGCTCACCCGCCGTCCCGGGTCAGCAGCGACTCGTCGACGGTGAAGAACTCCTTCGCGGCGGGGACGCCCACCCCGCGCCAGCGGAAGGGGACGCCCCGGGCGGTGTCCAGGTCCGTGCCGTCCATCAGATGGAAGTGGACATGCGGCTCGGTGGAGTTGCCCGAGTTCCCGACGCGGGCGAGCGGCTGGCCCGCGCGGACCCGGTCCCCCTCCTTGACCAGCAGGGAGCCGCGCCGGAGATGGGCGTACAGGGCGTAGGTCCCGTCCCCCAGGTCCAGGACCACATGGTTGCCGACGATCAGGCCCGGACCGCCGATGTCACGGGCCGGTGCCTCCAGCAGCATCAGATAGGCCAGCATCGGCAGCGAGGTGCGGCTGAGATGGTCGCGCTGCCGGTCGGACGCGTGGACGACGGTGGCGTCGGCCACCGCGTACAGCGGCTCGCCGAAGGCGGGGAAGGCGGAGTTGCGCCGGACCAGGGGCCACAGCGGGGAGAACCCGGGCCGGGTGCTCCCGCCCTCCGCTCCCTCCGCGGGGCCGCGCTCCGGCTCCGGTTCGGCCGTCAGATCGATGGCGTAGGTCTGCCCGTAGACATGGGTGCCATGGCTCGGGACGGTGTCGGCCGGACTGTTCGTCGCGGACCAGCGGCCCAGGACCGGCGGTCCGGTCTCCACGGCGGCGGGGCGCTCCGCCGCGGCGTGCTCCCGGGCGGCCCGCCGGGTCGCGACCAGGCCGGAGCCGAACATCGCCGTCCCCGCGGCCACCACCGTCCACCAGGGGACGGGCAGACCGGTGAGCAGGTCGCAGACGATCAGCACGGCGAAGAGCCTGCCGGTGGTCCGGTACAGGACCATCAGCGCCTTGCGGCCCGTCCTCGGTGTCGCTGCCGCGCGCTCCTCCATGTGTTCCCCCCGTGTGGTGTGTGCCTGTGTGCCCGTATCCGTGCGCGTTGCGCGCGGCGGCCCTACTCCGGGCGGGCCGCCGTGAGCATGACCAGCAGGGGGACCATCCGCCGGGGCGGCACCTGATAGCGGCCGCGCCCCGCGGTCCGCAGCCAGCCCGCGCCGGTGAGCTGGCGCAGATGGTGGTAGATCTGGCCGGTGGTCCCGAGGTCCTCCAGCTCCGCCAGCGCGGCGGCGGTGTCCCGGCCGCCGACGACCTCGTGGAGCAGCCGCAGCCGGACGGCGTTGCCGAGGGCGGCGAAGGCGTCGGCCGTCTCCGTCCAGTCCGCTTCGAGCAGTTCGCCGGTGAGGGCGCCGTACTGCCACTCGTAGCGCTCGTCGTCCCGCAGCCGCACGGAGCCGGTGAAGAGCACCCCGCCGCCATCGGCCGCCGCTCCGGCGCCGGTCAGCCGCTCCTTGAGCCCTTCCAGCGCCCAGAAGACCTCGGCCGTCGACGCGGGTGGCGGCGGCGTCCGCCGGGGCTGTTCCTCCAGTGCGGCCACCCGGCGCTCCAGCGCGGCGAACCGTTCCTCCCACTCCATGATTTTGAAGATACGTAATTACGTAATCCCGCGCAACCCCATGAGCGCCACCGGAAACGGCCGAGCCCCCGCTCCCGCCCGGAGATCCGGGACAGGGAGCGGGGGCTCGGCCGTCGATCGACGCGCGGGACAGGTGGGCCCGCGCGGGTGCGCCTACGCGAACAGCGCCGGAACGGTCTCCTCGTGCGCGGTCCGCAGCTCGTCCAGGGAGAGCGTGAACTCGCCCTGGATCTCGATCCCGTCGCCGTCCACGACCCCGATCCGGGTCGCGGGCAGCCCCCGGGCGCCGCACATGTCCGTGAAGCGCAGCTCCTCGCTGCGCGGCACCGAGACCACCGCCCGTCCCGCCGACTCGGAGAAGAGGAAGGTGAACGCGGACAGACCGTCGGGGACGACCAGCCGGGCGCCCGTGCCGCCGCGCAGGGCGGACTCGGTCACGGCCTGGATCAGACCGCCGTCCGAGAGGTCGTGGGCAGCGTCGATCATCCCGTCCCGGGAGGCTGAGATCAGGATCTCGCCAAGCAGCCGCTCCCGCTCCAGGTCGACCGCGGGCGGCAGTCCGCCGAGGTGGTCGTGGACCACCTGCGACCAGGCCGAGCCGCCGAACTCCTCCCGGGTGTCCCCGAGGAGATAGAGGAGCTGGCCCTCCTCCCCGAAGCCGATCGGGGTGCGCCGGGTGACGTCGTCGATCACGCCGAGGACCGCGACCACGGGCGTCGGGTGGATCGCCGTCTCGCCGGTCTGGTTGTAGAGCGAGACATTGCCGCCGGTGACCGGGGTGCCGAGCTGCTGACAGGCGTCGGCGAGCCCCCGGGTGGCCTCGGCGAACTGCCACATGACCCCCGGGTCCTCCGGGGAGCCGAAGTTCAGGCAGTCCGAGACCGCGAGCGGCCGGGCACCGGACGCGGCGACATTGCGGTACGCCTCCGCCAGCGCGAGCTGCGCCCCGGCGTAGGGGTCCAGCTTCGCGTAGCGGCCGTTGCCGTCGGTGGCCATGGCGACGCCGAGGTCGGTCTCCTCGTCGATCCGGATCATGCCCGCGTCCTCGGGCTGCGCCAGCACGGTGTTGCCCTGGACGAAACGGTCGTACTGATCCGTGATCCACGCCTTGGACGCCTGGTTCGGCGAGGCCACGACCTTCAGCACCTGCGCGCGCAGCTCCTCGGCCGTCTCCGGCCGGGGCAGCTTCCCCGCGTCGTCGGCCTGGAGGGCGTCCTGCCACGCGGGGCGGGCGTAGGGGCGCTCGTACACCGGGCCCTCGTGGGCGACGGTCCGCGGCGGTACGTCCACGATCTGCTCGCCGTGCCAGAAGATCTCCAGCCGGTCGCCGTCGGTCACCTCACCGATGACGGTGGCGATGACGTCCCACTTCTCGCAGATCTCCAGGAAGCGCGCGACCTTGCCGGGCTCGACGATCGCGCACATGCGCTCCTGCGACTCGCTCATGAGGATTTCCTCGGGCGAGAGGGAGGCGTCGCGCAGCGGCACGGTGTCCAGGTCGACCCGCATACCGCCGTCACCGGCGCTGGCCAGCTCGGAGGTGGCGCAGGAGAGTCCGGCGCCGCCGAGGTCCTGGATGCCCGCGACCAGCTTCTCCGCGAAGATCTCCAGGGTGCACTCGATGAGCAGCTTCTCCTGGAACGGGTCACCCACCTGGACGGCGGGCCGCTTGGCGGGGCCGGTGGACTCGAAGGTCTCGGAGGCGAGCACGGAGACGCCGCCGATGCCGTCGCCGCCGGTGCGGGCCCCGTACAGGATGACCTTGTTGCCGGGGCCCGAAGCCTGCGCGAGGTGGATGTCCTCGTGCTTCATGACCCCGATGCAGCCCGCGTTGACCAGCGGGTTGCCCTGGTAGCAGGGGTCGAAGACGACCTCGCCGCCGATATTGGGCAGGCCCAGGCAGTTGCCGTAGCCGCCGATGCCCGCGACCACGCCGGGCAGCACCCGCTTGGTGTCGGGGTGGTCCGCGGCGCCGAAGCGCAGCGGGTCGACCACGGCGACGGGACGGGCGCCCATGGCCAGGATGTCGCGGACGATGCCCCCGATCCCGGTCGCGGCGCCCTGGTAGGGCTCGATGTAGGAGGGGTGGTTGTGCGACTCGACCTTGAAGGTCACCGCGTACCCCTGGCCGACGTCGACGACTCCGGCGTTCTCCCCGATGCCGACGAGCAGGGCGTCGTTCTCGGGCGCCTTCTCACCGAACTGCCGCAGATGGACCTTGCTGGACTTGTACGAGCAGTGCTCGGACCACATGACGGAGTACATCGCCAGCTCGGCCCCGGTGGGGCGGCGGCCCAGGATCTCCCGGATCCGCTCGTACTCGTCCTGCTTCAGCCCCAGTTCGGCCCAGGGCTGTTCGGCCTCGGGGGTGTCGGTGGCGTGCTTGACGGTGTCGAGGCTCATGCCGAGCACCTTTCGTTCGCTGCTCCGCCCGCGCGGCCCGGAGGCCCGGCGTCGTTCTCGGTCCGCGGCCCGGCAGCCGCGCGTGCGCCGCTCACAGAGCGGCCAACTTCTTGATGACGGAGGTGAAGAAGGCGAGCCCATCGGTGCCGCCGGTGCCGATCAGCGGCTCCACGGCGTGCTCGGGGTGGGGCATGAGGCCGACGACGTTGCCCTCGGCGTTGGTGATGCCGGCGATGTCCCGGAGGGAGCCGTTCGGGTTGAGGTCCCGATAGCGGAAGACGACACGGCCCTCCGCCTCCAGCTCGTCCAGCACCCGCTCATCGGCGACATAGCGGCCGTCGATGTTCTTCAGGGGGACGGAGATCTCCTGGCCCTGCTCGTAATCGGAGGTCCAGGCGGTGTCCGCGTTCTCCACCCGCAGCCGCTGGTTACGGCAGACGAAGTGGAGATGGTTGTTCCGGAGCATGGCACCGGGCAGCAGATGCGTCTCGGTGAGGACCTGGAAGCCATTGCAGATGCCCAGGACCGGCATACCGGCCCTGGCCTGGTCGATGACCGTCTCCATGACGGGGGAGAACCGGGAAATGGCCCCGGCCCGCAGATAGTCGCCGTAGGAGAAGCCGCCGGGGAGGACCACGGCGTCGACCTGCTTCAGGTCCTTGTCCCGGTGCCAGAGGGGGACCGGCTCGGCCCCCGCGAGCCGTACGGCCCGCAGGGTGTCCCGGTCGTCGAGCGTCCCCGGGAAGGTGACGACTCCGATCCGGGTGTTCCCGGAGGGGGCTCCCCCGGGGGTGGTGGTGACCGTCACGACTCCACCTTCACGATGAAGTCCTCGATGACGGTGTTGGCGAGGAACGTTTCAGCCATCTCGTGGATGCGGGCGAGGGCGGCCTCGTCGACCGGCCCCTCCACCTCCAGCTCGAAACGCTTTCCCTGACGGACGTCCGCGATGCCGTCGAATCCCAGGCGGGGCAGTGCGCGCTGCACAGCCTGTCCCTGCGGGTCGAGGATCTCGGGCTTGAGCATGACGTCGACTACGACGCGTGCCACGGGCACTCCCGGTGATGTGTTGCGCTAGGGCGGTTCGCTCAGCGTACCCGGCCCAGAAATCTACTCGCGTAGATATGGGTGGATATAGGAACTGGGCAAGAAGGAACGCGGCCGGGCGGCGGAGTGCAAAAATCCGGTAGAAAATTCCGGTCTTCATTGATCGGACACGCGCACATAATTGGGTGGGCTTCACAATGCACCGCCCCGCGCTGTACAAAGGAAAGCAGAGGACAGCACCTTTAACCCCTCGACAGCCGGAATGCCGGTATCCCAGCATGTCAGCGTGGGCGAGCACCCGACGGAGACCCTCCGGGTGACCTTGTCGCCCGGTGGATGCGCGGGAGACCGCGGGAAAGGACCGATATCCGTGGCGCAGCGAGTAGTGGTCACACTCTCCGACGACATCGACGGCGGAGAAGCAGCGGAAACGGTCAGGTTCGGCCTGGACGGGAAGACGTACGAGATCGACCTCAATCCCGCCAATGCCAAGAAACTGCGCAAGGCCCTGGCGCCGTACATGGCGGCGGGCCGGAAGCAGGCCGGGGCACAGGGGCGGCGCCCGCGTGCCGCCGCCTACACGCACACCGCGCTGGAGCCCGCCCCGGCGGCGGTCCGCGCCTGGGCGCAGTCCAACAAGATGGACGTGCCGGCCCGGGGGCGTATCCCCAAGGCGGTCTACGAGGCGTTCCGCAAGGCGAGTTGAGATCGCCCGGGGCCCGGACGGGCCCCGGTCCCGATCTTGAGTTGCGCCGCACCCCCCACCGTGGGCTAAAGTACGGAACACGCCGAGGGGCCAACCCGAAAGGGAAGAACCCGAGGATCGTGCGGGTGTAGTTCAGTAGCAGAACATCCCCCTTCCAGGGGGAAGGCGCAGTGTGCAATTCCTGTCACCCGCTCTCATCGCCTTACCGACCACCGATGTGGATCAGGTAGAGTGGTGGACGCACCGCTCAGTGAGAGCTGAAGCGGCAGCACTGCGGACGTAGCTCAGTTGGTAGAGCGCAACCTTGCCAAGGTTGAGGTCGCCAGTTCGAACCTGGTCGTCCGCTCAGATTGAAGGCCCGGTTCCGATTTTCGGAACCGGGCCTTTTCTGTCTCGTTGCCCCGCCCACCCGGCTGTTTCGGGACGGCTCCCGCTTTTCGCGGCGGCACCGGGCACCCGGGGCGCGCACGACCCATGACATGTGTCATGAGCACCAGTGACAGTGCGCACTGCCCACTCCCCCGGGGCGGCGGAATGCTTCCGTACATGACCACAGACCAGTACGTGATCACGGTGGACGAGCTGCGGCGGAGGTACGCGGGCGGCTTCGAGGCCGTGAGCGGGATCACTTTCTCCGTGGCGCGCGGCGAGATCTTCGCCCTCCTCGGGACCAACGGCGCGGGCAAGACCTCCACCGTCGAACTGCTGGAAGGTCTCGCGGAGCCCGCGTCCGGCACCGTACGGGTGCTCGGACACGACCCGTACCGCGAGCGGAGCGCCGTACGGCCCCGGATCGGGGTGATGCTCCAGGAGGGCGGCTTCCCCTCCGATCTGACCGCGGCCGAGACCGCGCGCATGTGGTCGGGGTGCACCAGCGGGGCGCGCCCGGTCGGTGAGGCGCTGGAGCTGGTGGGGCTCGGCCATCGCGCCGACGTCCGCGTCAAACAGCTCTCCGGCGGTGAGCGGCGGCGGCTCGATCTGGCGCTGGCCCTGCTCGGGCGGCCCGAGGTGCTCTTCCTGGACGAACCCACCACCGGACTCGACGCCGAAGGGCGCCGCGACACCTGGGACTTGGTGCGGGCGCTGCGCGACACCGGCACCACCGTGCTGCTGACCACGCACTACCTGGAGGAGGCCGAGGCGCTGGCCGACCGGCTGGCGATCATGCACCGGGGCCGGATCGTGGCCTCGGGCACCCCGGCGGAGGTCACCGCGTCCCGGCCGGCCCGGATCCGGTTCGAGCTGCCCCACGGGGTGCAGCCCGGCCGGCTGCCGCTCGCCCTGCGCGCCGCGGCCGACGGTCGGCGGATCGAGATCCGGACCCATCAGCTCCAGGAGGCGCTGACCGAGCTGCTGCGGTGGGCGGAGCGGGAGGGCGTGGCGCTGGCGGCGCTGGACGCCCGGTCCGCCTCGCTGGAAGAGGCGTTCCTGGAGATCGCGCAGACGGAACTGGACATGAGCACGGGCACGGCGACGGGGATGGCGGGGGCAGGACGATGACGACAGCGAACAGCACGGCGGGAGCCCGCGGGAAGCGCGGCGGGGCCGCCGGGACCACCGCAGCGGGCCGGCTCGCCGCCCTCGGACGGGCCGAGTTGACCCTCCTCGTCCGCAACCGCACCGCGCTTCTGATGGCGCTGCTGATGCCGCTGGTGATGGTGTTCGCCGCCCAGGGCTCCCTGGAGCGGATCGACCCGGAGAAGTCCGGCATGAGCATCGCCGAGGCGTCGATGACCGCCGGGATCGGCATGGTCCTGATCCTGGTGGTCCATGTGAACCTGGTCTCCGCCTACACCGCCCGCCGGGAGGAACTGGTCCTCAAGCGGCTGCGCACCGGTGAGGTGACGGACCGCGAGATCCTGGCCGGGACCGCGCTGCCCGCCGTCGGCATCGCGCTGGCGCAGTGCGCGCTGCTGGTCGTGGCCGGAGTCGCCGCCATGGACCTCGGCGCGCCCGCACGGGCCGATCTGCTGCTCGCCGGGATCGCCCTGGGCGTCGTCGTGTGCGTCGCGCTGGCCGCGGTGACCTCCGCCTTCACCCGGACCGTGGAGAGTGCCCAGATCACCACGATGCCGATGTTCCTGATCTCCCTCGGCGGCTCCGGCCTGCTCGTCCCGCTCTCGGTGATGCCGCCGACGATGGAGCGGATCTGCGAAATCCTCCCGCTCACCGGGGTGATGACCCTTGTCCGGGCGGGCTGGCTCGGGGGCGTGGACAGCCGGGACCTCACGGTCGCGGCGGTGGGCGCCTTGGTCTGGACGGCGGTCTCGGTGTTTGCTGTGCAGCGGTGGTTCCGCTGGGAGCCCCGACGCTGATGACCGTCCCGGGGCGGCTCGGCGGAACCGGCGCGCGTGCGGCAGCGATACGCGGCCACGGGCACAGCCGTGCGGACGCACACGGACGTGGGCGTGGGCGCGGCGGCCCGCGCGCTCCGGCAGGGACCGACGTCATGGAGCAGTGGGGCAGCGCAGTGCGGGTGAAGGGTTTGAGCGGTCGCTGGAGCGAACGCAGCAGACTGGTCAAGGTCGACCTCTACACCCGGGGCACGATCTATCTCGTCATCTGGTCCGCGGTCTCCGTGGTGGCGGCGCTGCTCGTCCTCCAGAGCGCCACCGGCACGCTCTCCCCGCTCCCGGCCCTGGCGGCGGTGGCCCTCACCCTCGCCCACGGTCTCGTCTGCGCCCGGCTGGCCCGCCGGGCGATGGACACCTATCTCGGACAGGACGAGGTGCCCCGTGGGCTGCTCGGCTGGGCGACGGCCCTGACCTGCGCCGAGAGCTTCGTGGCCCTGCTCCTGGTGCGGTCGGGCACGCCCGAGGCACTGGAGGCCCTGCCGGGTCTGCTCTCCTGTGTGGTCCTGCCCCTCAGCGCCGGATACGCCCTGCTGGTGCGGAACCGGGTCACCGCGCTGGCCCATCTGGGGGTGCTGGCGGCGGTCTTCGCCCTGACCTCCCTGACCGGGATGGGGCTGGGGCAACGGATCTTCACCGCCGTGTTCGTCACCTTCGCGAGCGCGTGGCTGGCCTGGACCGGCCGGGCCTCCCTGTGGGTCCTGGCGGTGATGTGGGAACTGCGGGAGGCCCGCGATGTGCAGGCGCGGCTCGCGGTCGCCGAGGAGCGGCTGCGCTTCGGCCGCGATCTCCATGACGTCCTCGGGCGGAATCTCGCCGTCGTCGCGCTGAAGAGCGAACTCGCGGTGCAGCTCGCCCGGCGGGGCCGTCCCGAGGCCGTGGACCAGATGCTGGAGGTCCAGCAGATCGCGCAGGACTCCCAGCGTGAGGTGCGGGAGGTCGTGCGCGGCTATCGCGAGGCCGATCTGCGGGCCGAGCTGGAGGGCGCCCGGAGCGTGCTGGAGGCGGCCGGGATCACCTGCACCGTCGTCCTGGGCCGGCTGGAGCTGCCGGGGGAGGTCGAGTCGACGCTGGGGTGGGTGGTCCGCGAGGCCGCGACCAACGTCCTGCGGCACGGTGACCCCCGGCGGTGCACCATCTCGGTGGGCGAGGTCGACGGCACGGCGCTGCTGGTCGTCGAGAACGACGGAGCGGGGCCGCACCCGGCCCCGGCCGCTTCGGCCACCCCGGCCGCTTCGGCTGCTTCGGCACCGGAACGTCCGGGCACCGGCCTCGCGGGGCTGCGGGAGCGGCTCTCCGCCGTGGGCGGGGAGCTGGAGACCGACTCCGGCCGGACGGGGCGCTTCCGGCTGCTGGCCCGGATACCCCTCGACCCCACCGGTACGGGTACGGGTGGCGGCATCGGCCGCGAACGGGCGGCCGACGGCGGCGGAAACACGACCATCGGGGGAGGCACCGGGTGACGGTGGTACGCGTACTGCTCGCCGACGACGAGCATCTGATCCGGGGGGCGCTGGCGGCGCTGCTCTCGCTGGAGGACGACCTCGACGTCGTCGCCGAGGCGGCGTCGGGCACGGAGGCGCTGGCCATGGCACGGGCGCACCGCCCCGATGTGGCCGTCCTCGATCTCCAGATGCCGGGCGCCGACGGTGTGAGTGTCGCCACATCGCTCCGGGGGGAACTGCCCCACTGCCGAACGATGATCGTCACCAGCCATGGGCTGCCGGGCCATCTGAAACGGGCCCTGGAGGCAGGTGTGCGGGGGTTTGTCCCGAAGACCCTCAGCGCCCAGCGGCTCGCGGAGATCATCCGTGCCGTCCATGCGGGAAGCCGCTATGTGGACCCGGAGTTGGCCGCCGACGCGATCTCCGCCGGGGACTCGCCGCTGACCGCCCGGGAGGCCGAGGTGCTGGCGCTGGCGGCGGACGGGGCCCCCATCGCGGAGATCGCCGAGCGGGCCTCGCTGTCGCAGGGGACCGTACGGAACTACCTCTCGTCGGCCGTGTCGAAGCTGGGGGCCGAGAACCGTCATACGGCGGTGCGTCTCGCCCGTCATCGCGGTTGGGTATAGTGGTCATCGCGCCACGGCGCACTGCGGACGTAGCTCAGTTGGTAGAGCGCAACCTTGCCAAGGTTGAGGTCGCCAGTTCGAACCTGGTCGTCCGCTCAGATTGAAGGCCCGGTTCCGATTTTCGGAATCGGGCCTTCGGCGTTTTCCCGTGCCCTCTCCACCACCCCGGTTCCTCCCGGGGGTTCTTCCGGCGCGCCTCGGGCCGAGGCGCGCCGGGGCCGTCCCGGCCGGCCGGGTCAGGCCCAGGGGGTGCCGGTGAGCATCTCGTACGCCTCCAGGTACTTCGCCCGGGTCGCCGCGACCACCTCGTCCGGGAGCGCGGGCGGCGGCTGCTCACCGCGGCGGTCCCAGCCGGAGGCCGGGGAGGTCAGCCAGTCGCGCACATACTGCTTGTCGTACGAGGGCTGGGGGCGGCCCGGCTGCCAGGAGGCCGCGGGCCAGAAGCGGGACGAGTCCGGCGTCAGCACCTCGTCGGCGATGACGAGGGTGCCGTCCTCGGTGTGCCCGAACTCGAACTTGGTGTCCGCGAGGATGATCCCCCGGTCCCGGGCGATGTCCCGGGCCCGGCCGTAGACGGCGAGGGTCGTCTGCCGCAGCACGGCCGCCGTCTCGGCGCCGACCTGCCGGGCCACCTCCTCGTAGGTGACGTTCTCGTCGTGGTCTCCGACGGCCGCCTTGGTGGCGGGGGTGAAGATCGGCGCGGGGAGTTCGGAGCCGTCCGACAGCCCCTCGGGGAGCGTGATCCCGCAGACCGTGCGGGACTCGTCGTACTCGACGAGGCCGGAGCCGGTCAGATAGCCGCGGGCCACGCACTCGACGGGGACCATCCGCAGCGAACGGCAGACGAGGGTGCGGCCCTCCCAGTCGGCGGGCGCGCCATCGGGAAGGTCGGTCGAGACGACATGGTGCGGAACGAGGTCCGCGAGCCGGTCGAACCACCAGAGGGAGAGCCGGGTGAGGACCCGGCCCTTGTCGGGGATCTCGCTGGGCAGCACCCAGTCATAGGCGGAGATACGGTCGCTGGCGACCATGATCAGATCGCCCGCCTCGTTCCGGTAGAGATCACGCACCTTGCCGGTGTGCAGATGCAGCAGGCCGGGAACCTGCTGCGGTTCGGGCTTTTCTACGAATCCGGACACGGCGCCTCCCCGTGGTTCTGAACGACTGGTGCCGATTCTCTCGTACCCGGGGACGACCGCTCGGGCGGGGCCCTCGGAGGCCACCGGGGCGGTCGGCCCGGCGGCCCGCCGGGCCGCAGCGGCGGGGGCTCAGTCCCGTTTGCAGATGCGGTCGAGGAGGTTGGCGGTGGCCCGCTGGACACGGGGGTCGACATGGCCGGGCCGGTCGAGCGCGGGCGACCAGGCGAAGGTGCCGGAGGCGAAGACCAGGGCCCCGGACGGCGCGCGGTAGAGGGAGGTCTCCTGGTGCCGGGTCGTCCCCCTGGCGTCCCGGTACGGGGAGTGGGCGAGCAGGATGCGGCGCAGATGCGGGGGAAGCGAGGTGCGGGGGAAGTAGCGGTCGGCCTCGCCCGCGACCAGGCCGGGCAGTTCGTCGCCCTCCCCCGCGCCGGTGGATTCCCAGAGCCAGTGGTCGGCGTTGCGTACGACCATGGGGTGCGGCTCGGGGACCCGGCCCGCGTACTGGATGCCGAGCAGATGCTGTTCGGCGCGGTCCGCCTCCCGCCAGAGCGCGGACTTCCCGGGGCCGCGCCGTTTGCGGCAGGTGAGCAGCCGGTCGGGCACCCCGGACGGGGACGGGGAGAGTTCCACCTGCCAGTACATGGTGTTCGCGGAGAGGAAGACCAGGGAGGTGCCCTGGTCGCGGGCGGCCTCGACGGTCCGGCGCATGGGGATGGACCAGTACTCGTCGTGACCGGGGAAGACCAGTCCCCGGTAGCGGCTGGGGTCGACCCGTCCGGCGTGCAGATCGCGGGCGTCGGCGTAGGCGAGGTCGTAGCCGTACCGCTCGGCCCAGCGGACGAAGTCGTAGGCGTGGCCGATGTGGAGCGGCAGCCCGGCGCCCGCGTAGGGGCGGTCGAACGAGACGGTGACGGCGGCCTCCCGCTCCCCGAGGAGACGGCCCCGGCCGTCCCAGGCGTGGTAGAAGCTGGCGCCGGTACGGCCGTCCTCCGGGTAGAGGTTGTACGACTGCCAGGTGATGTCCGGGAGCAGGAGCAGCAGATCGGCGGGGCCGTTGTCGCGGACCGTGAAGGGGATGTGGGAGCGGTAGCCGTTGGCCGTGGTGAGGACGGCGACATAGGCGCCGATCGACCAGTACGACGGGATCTGGAGCCGCCAGGAGAGCCACCAGTGGTGGCAGGAGACGGTGCGGTTGGCGGTGAGCGGCGGCGGCTGGACGATGCCGGAGAGGCGGGGACTCGTGGTGACCTTCGTCGCGCCGTGGCCCGCGTAGTGGCCGATGCGGTAGACGTCGATCGAGAACTGCTGCGGCGGGTCCACGGTCACATGGAAGTCGATCGACTCGCCGGGGGCGACGGCTCCGGCCGAGGCGAAGCCCTTGATCTGGCGGTTCACATCGTTGGCGCTGCGGGGGCCCCGGCAACCGGGCCGCTCCGGCTCGGCGTACCAGGGGATGAGGCGGCCGGTGTCGGAGAAGTAGTGCTCGTTCCCCCGCAGCCAGGGCAGGGGGCCCTGCCCGAAGGGGTCCGACACGGCATGGGCGAGGGCGCCCGACTCCCATCGGCTGATGTGCTCCGCCCCCATACGCCCTCCCCGGTGCCCCCGGACACATGTGATGCGCCGTTCAACCGACGCCGAGGCTCCAGCACATCACATAACGCATGCGAGCGGTCACCCTTCGTCGCGAATTGGTACGGGCGTGACCGATTCACGGGGGTCGGTTTCACGGGGCGCGAAGCCGTGGAAGTGCGCAAACGCACGGACCGTGGCGGAACGGTGCGCGCCGGGGCGCCGGGGCGTGGGGGTGCGCGGAGGCACGGACGCGGGGCTCCGGGGGCTCAGCGGCGCGCAGGCGCGGAGCACCGACGCGGCGAGACAAGCGGGGCGGGGGGCTGGGCCGGGGCGGCTTCGGGTGAGGGCGCGGACCGCCGCCGGGGAGGGGCCGGGCGCGGGTGGGGCCGCGTCCTGGGGCGGCTCGGGCGGACGTGCAGTCCGCGGAGCGAGGCGGCCGGGCGGGCGTGGCGGTGGTGCGGAGCGAGACGGCCCAGGGACGGGCGGGCCCGGGGCGCGGGTGCGAGTGGTCCCCCGGGGGGCGGGTGCGGGTGCGTGGGGGAGGCGGGTGCGTGGGGGCGGGCGCGTGGGGGCGGGCGCGTGGGGGCGGGTCAGACCAGCCGGACGGGTTTCTCCGCGCGGACGCCCACCCCGGCGAGCCAGGCGCGCAGCGGCCTCGGGTCGCCGTCCTCGGTGAGGCTCAGCACCGGCGGGATCAGGTCGGGGCAGCGCTCGCCGCGGATCAGCAGTGTGGGCCCGTCCAGCCAGTCGAGCCCCGGCACGGCACCGGCGGTGTCGACCGCCGCGCAGCACACCATCGCGGTGACGTGGTCCGCGAGCAGTTCCCGCCCGGTCCGCGGCGGCTGGAGCGGGAAGAGGGGCAGCGGGTCCGCGCCCCAGCCGATGAGCGCGTCGTCCTGGCTCTTGGCGACGGGTGCCGCCGCGGCACCCGCGCCCACCCCGGCCCCGACGCGCTGGCGGGACGCCTCCTCGCGGGCGAGTGCCGCGCTGATCCCGGCCGCCAGATTCTCCCCGGCGTCCTCGCCGGTCTCGGCGAGGACGTTCATCACCCGGGCGAGGGTGGGGCCGCCGGGCCCGTCCGAGGGGGCCGTGCCGAGCTCGTCCAGGACCCGGTGGAGGCGGGCGGCCTCCGTGCGCCACTTCCGGTCGACGACTTCCTCCGGGTACTGCTGCCAGTCCACCGGGGACCAACTCGCCCCGGTCTCGGCGGGCCCTCCGTGGAACAGCCGCGCGGCCAGCAGGGACGCGGCCTCGTCGATCAGTCCGGGCTCTTCGAGGAGATCGCAGGCGGGCCGCTCCCCGAGCCGGGAGGCGAAGCCCTCGGCGAGCCGGTCCCTGCGGGACAGCTCGGTGAGGGCGGAGACGACGCCCGCGTCCAGCCGGGAGGGCCAGCGGCCCATCCGCCAGGCGGGCAGCGCCACCCGGGTCAGCAGCCGGTCCCAGCCCGCGTAGGCGAGGCCGACCTGCTCCTGGGCGACGATCCGCAGTCCGTAGTCCACCGCCTGGGCCCGCTCGGAGGCAGCGGCGGCGACTCCGCGCTCCATCTCCCCCGCGTAGCTCTGGCAACTGTGGAGCAGCAGCCGGGCGATCCTGCCCACCAGGCCGAGCACCGGTCCGCGCAGATACCGCAGGGGGCCGCGCGGGCCCGGGGAGGCGGCCACGGCGACGGCGGCGTCGAGCCCGCGGACGAAACGGCGGGCGGCGGCTATGTCGGGGTGGGCGGAGGGCGCCGTTCCCGCGACGACGGGCGCGAGCAGGGCCCTCAGCTCGGCCACCCGCATCCACCACAGGAAGGGTGAGCCGATCACCAGGACGGGGGCCTCGGTGCTCCGTCTGCGGCGGCGGCCCCGTATCGCCTGGGGTATCGCATGGGCCGGATGGGTGCGGTCCTCAAGCCAGCTGTCGCAGTCGGGGGTGAGCGCGAGCGCGGAGGGCGCCGGTACGTCGAGACGCTCGGCCAAATCCCTGACCAGGCGATACAGATCCGGGGCCGCACGCTCCGGCAGTTCGACGGTGGGGCTCAGGGCGGGCGACGCCCGGACGATGACAGCGGCGACGACGGCCGCGACCAGCAGTACCGCCACGGCCGCGCTCCCGGCGATCCAGCGCAGCACGTCCCAGCCGGCCCCGCGCATATGGCCGGTGGAGTCTCCCGTGAGCAGCACGATGGTGACCGCCGCGGGCAGCAGGGCGACCGCGAGTGCTCTGCTGCGGACACGCAGCACGGCGAGCGCCCGCGAGCGTGCGGCCTGGGCGCCGATGGAATCACCGATCCCGTTGACGGACACGGCCGGTCCTCACCTCCTCTGCCCTGCGTCGGTGTTGGTCACTCCCCCACTGTGGCACCCGTCACTGACATCGCAATGCCGGTGGGCCAAGTGCCGGAACGCCTGCGCCGCACCCTAGTTGGGGCTGTGGCAGCCGTCATCCGGATGGCTCAGTCGTCACCCGATGGAATGGCATTGGCCAATGGTGATGACGGATGGCGGGCGTCGCTGGTTCACGTATGCGCCACAGGTGTACTGGAGCCACACTGAAGCGCCACGGGAGCGTCACGGTAGTGGGGAGGATGAAGCCTCACGGGTTGCTTTGTGCCGCATGAACCCCATGGGCCACTTGCTTTTCTCGGGGCTCCTGGAGCTGTCGAGAGCATGTCGACCCCGGGCGTCACGAACGTCCCACCGGGGTCACCGGGGGCCGTCAACAGGCCCGCGGAGGGGGTTCCGGGCGGCGCACCCGCGTACGGCCGCCGCGGACGCCGGGAAGCCCGGAGGGGATCTCCGCCGGGGCGGCCCGGGACAGCGTTCAGGGGTGTACCCCGTACGAGTACACCCCTGATCCACCGGCCGGGCCCGGCCGGTGTCCGGCCAGGCCCGGTTCCTGTGTCATGTCGCGGCGCCGTTGCCGTCCGCGTCTGCCGCTGTGCCGCTGTGCCGTGTCGCGGTGCCCCGCTCAGCCCTCCGCCGCCCGGCGGGCGATGTCCGTGCGGTGCTGCGAGCCGTCGAGACGGATGCGGCCCACCGCGTCATAGGCGCGCTGCCGCGCCTGCCGCAGATCGGCGCCGGTCGCGGTGACCGACAGGACCCGGCCCCCGGCGCTGACCACGGAGCCGCCGTCCTGCCGCGTCCCGGCGTGCAGGACGTACGCGTGCGGGGCGTCCTGCACGGCGACCTCGTCCAGACCCTCGATCGGGTCACCGGTACGCGGGGTTCCGGGGTAGTTGTGCGACGCGACCACCACGGTGACGGCGGCGTCGTCGCGCCAGCGCAGCGGGGGCTCGTCGGCCAGGGTGCCCCGGGCGGCGTGCAGCAGCAGGCCCCCGAGCGGGGTCAGCAGCCGGGCCAGCACCACCTGGGTCTCCGGGTCGCCGAAGCGGGCGTTGAACTCGATCACCCGTACCCCGCGCGAGGTGATGGCGAGCCCCGCGTACAGCAGTCCGCTGAACGGGGTGCCACGGCGGCGCAGCTCGTCGACGGTCGGCTGGAGCACGGTCGTCAGCACGTCGTCGACCAGCTCGGGATCGGCCCAGGGCAGCGGGGAGTAGGCCCCCATGCCGCCCGTGTTGGGGCCCTCGTCGCCGTCGAGGGCGCGCTTGAAGTCCTGGGCGGGTGTCAGCGGGACGACGGTCTCGCCGTCGGTGATGGCGAAGAGGGAGACCTCGGGGCCGTCCAGGTACTCCTCGATGACCACCCGTCCGCAGGCGATGGCGTGCTCACGGGCGAGCGCGAGGTCGTGGGTGACGACGACCCCCTTGCCCGCGGCGAGGCCGTCGTCCTTGACGACGTAGGGGGCGCCGAAGGCGTCCAGGGCCTCGTCGATCTCCTGGGGGTTCACACAGACATAGCTCCGGGCGGTGGGCACACCGGCGGCGGCCATCACGTCCTTGGCGAACGCCTTGGAGCCCTCCAGGCGGGCGGCCTCGCCGGAGGGGCCGAAGCAGGGGATACCGGCCGCACGCACGGCGTCGGCGACACCCGCGACCAGCGGCGCCTCGGGGCCGACGACGACCAGGCCGGCGCCGAGCCGGGTGGCGAGCCGGGTGACCGCCGCACCGTCGAGCGCGTCGACCGGGTGCAGCTCGGCGATCTCGCCGATGCCGGCGTTCCCCGGCGCGCAGTGCACGGCGGTGACATCGGGGTCGAGGGACAGGGAGCGGCACAGGGCGTGTTCGCGGGCGCCGCCGCCGATGACGAGGACCTTCACGGCGTCAGCCTAACCGGCGCCGTCCGCGGTCCTGTACTCCCCTCCTAAGGACCACCGGCTACTCGTTCGTATATTCCTCCACAACCGTGGCTCCCAGCTCACGCACGATGAGGTCGTGCCCGGAGAGCGCGGAGTCGACGAGGTCCGGGTCGTCGTCCTCCGGCATGTCGTCCTCGGGGGAGACCGGCGGCGGGGTGTGGACCGGCCGCGGGGCCGGGGCGGCGGACGGTGCCTGGGGCGGAGCCGCGGCGGGGGCCGCCGGGGCGGCGGGCCGGGCCGCGGCGGGCGGCGGGGCCGGTGTCTGGGGTGCTGCGGCCTGATAGGGGCGACCGGCGGCGGGGGGCGCCGGGGCGCCGACCCCGCCCGAGGGGTCGATGATCGCCTCGATCTTCCACTGCACATGGAACTGCTCGGAGAGCGCCTGCCTCAGCACTTCCTCGCTGCCGCTGCTGCTGAAGGTGTCGCGGGCCCCCGCGTTGAGGAAGCCGATCTGGAGGGTGGTGCCGTCGAACCCGGCGACCTGGGAGTTCTGGCTCAGCAGAATCCAGGTGAAGCGACGGCGGTTCTTCACGGCCTCCAGGACGTCCGGCCACATGCCGCGCACCTGGGCGGCGCCCTGGGCCGCTCCCGGGGCCGGGGCGGCGGCGGGGGCCGCCTGCGGCTGCGGAGCGGCGGGGGCCGCCGGAGCGGGTGCGGCGGGCCGGGGGGCCTGGCCGGGCGTGGAGGCGGTGGGCCAGCCACCGGGCCGCCGCTCGGCGGCCGTGGCGGCCGGCGGCTCCGGAGCCGCCGGGGAAGCGCCCGCGGGGGCGGCGGTGGGCCAGCTTCCGGGGCGGGCACCCGGGGCCTGCTGCGGAGCGGTGCCCTCGGTCGGCTGCGGGGCGGCGGGCGCGACCGGGGCGGTGGCCGCCGGGGGCGCGGGCGGCTGCGCCGGGGCGGCGACGGGGCCGTCCGGTCCCGGCATGTGGGGGGCGGCGCCCGGACCGGGGATGTACCCCATCGCGGGGGCGCCGGACCCGGGGAAGGTCACGGCCGGTGCCGCCGGGGCGGCGGCCGTGAGGGCCGCTCCACGCTCCAGCCGGTCGATCCTGGCCTGGAGCGAACGCTCGTCCCCGAACGCCGCGGGCAGCAGCACCCGCGCACAGATCAGCTCCAGCTGGAGCCGGGGGGACGTCGCCCCGCGCATCTCCGTCAGCCCCGCGTTGACCAGGTCCGCGGCCCGGCTCAGCTCGGCCGCGCCGAAGGCGGACGCCTGCGCCTGCATCCGTTCGACCACATCGACGGGGGCGTCGATCAGCCCCTTCTCGGCCGCGTCCGGCACGGCGGCGAGGATGACGAGATCCCGCAGCCGCTCCAGGAGGTCCGTGACGAAGCGCCGGGGGTCGTTGCCGCCCTCGATGACCCGGTCGACGACCTCGAAGGCGGCGGCCCCGTCCCCGGTGGCGAACGCGTCCACGACGGAGTCCAGCAGCGAGCCGTCGGTGTACCCGAGCAGGGCGGTGGCCATGGCATAGGTCACACCCTCGTCGGTGGCGCCCGCCAGCAGCTGGTCCATGACCGACATCGAGTCCCGCACCGACCCCGCACCGGCCCGCACCACCAGCGGAAGCACTCCGTCCGCGACCGGGATCTTCTCGTGCCCGCACACCTCGCCCAGGTACTCCCGCAGGGTGCTGGGCGGCACCAGCCGGAACGGGTAGTGGTGGGTCCGCGAACGGATGGTCCCGATGACCTTCTCGGGCTCGGTGGTGGCGAAGATGAACTTCAGATGCTCCGGCGGCTCCTCGACCACCTTCAGCAGGGCGTTGAAGCCCTGCGGGGTGACCATGTGGGCCTCGTCGATGATGTAGATCTTGTACCGGCTGCTCGCCGGCCCGAAGAACGCCTTCTCCCGCAGCTCACGGGCGTCGTCCACACCACCGTGAGAAGCGGCGTCGATCTCGATCACATCGATCGACCCCGGCCCGTTGCGCGCGAGATCACGGCAGGACAGACACTCCCCGCACGGCGTGGGCGTCGGCCCCTGCTCGCAGTTCAGACAGCGGGCGAGGATGCGCGCACTGGTCGTCTTGCCGCACCCGCGCGGCCCGCTGAACAGGTACGCGTGATTGACCCGGTTGTTCCGCAGGGCCTGCTGCAACGGGTCGGTGACATGCTCCTGCCCGATGACCTCGGCGAAGGACTCGGGACGATAGCGGCGGTACAGCGCAAGAGACGACACATCTACGAGGTTATCGGCCCCCACCGACAACCGTCCCCGGCCCGCTCGCCCCGCGATCACTCCCCCACCGGGCCTCCCGGCCCCGGACCCCGCCCCCCAACGCAAGCGCCCCCCACGCACCCGCCAGAGCCGACCTACCCTTGCTGCCTTCCGGCCCTGGGGGAGTTCAGTCAGATAGCGCCACGTGAGGGGCTCCGCACAGGGTACCCGATCGGCGGGGGTGGGAACGAGTTCGCGAGCACTCCTCAACGTCTTGTATTGTTTGCCGCGGAGGATTCGCCTAGTGGCCTAGGGCGCACGCTTGGAAAGCGTGTTGGGGGCAACCCCTCACGAGTTCGAATCTCGTATCCTCCGCCAGTGCCTCACCGGGCACTAACGTCGAAGGGCCCCGCTGCTTGCAGCGGGGCCCTTCGACGTGTCTGGACCTCCGTTGCGCGGGCACAGCCATGGTTCTCCACGGACAGGTTCGAATATTCCCCGTCGACGATCAGGGCACCGGGGTCGCGATCGACGACTGCATCGAGACCAAGATCCTCCTGGATGACCACCATGAGGCATCCCGGCAACACACGGGCCTCACCAGCCCGAGCCGACTGCTTGAACCGACCAGCGGGGAGGTCGACCGCCACTTCATTGCCAGGCGGTCAAAATAGGACGCCCCCCAGACGCTGCCGAGGTGTTCCGGTCGGGAGCGCGGGTGCACAGCAAGGCGAGCGGGGCCACGTCCTGCGGCCACATCCACAGCGCCTTGCGACAGGTGGCCCCGGCGTCCTTCATCAGGGTCCATAGGGTCCACCCGGCATCCCGGCCAGCGATCATGGCGCGGAGAGCCAGTACGTTCCCGAGGAGGGTGAAGGCATGCGGTGAGCGGGGCTCGGCCTTCGCCCAGGTACCGGCGAATCTCAGCCGTGCCCCGGCTTCCGCGAGGACCTGGAGGCGGAAGATCCGTCGGTCCCAGTCCGGACCGGTGAAGATCAGCAGGTCGCGCGGGCCTTCCCAGCGGCCCATGGAGGCGTCTTCGAGCGCCCGCCGCAGTGCGTCGTCGCCCCGGGCCGTATGTGATTGCGAGCGCGGTCGCGCGGTCCGTATCCTGCTGGGCAACGCGTTGACGGAGACGAGTAGCCAGGGTTCACGCGAGCAGAGAGAGCCGCCGGTAGCTGGGAAGGCGGTCTCGCGCCCCGAGGTGAAGACCCTCCTGAGCGCGGGGAGGAACGGCCGCGCCCAGTGGCCCCATGCCCCGCCGGCCGACCCCCGTGACCGGGTCCGAACGAGGCCGCCACCTGGTGGCGGCGAAAGTGCGGTGGTACCGCGAGTTGCCCTTCTCGCCCGCACTCCCAAGGGATCATGACGAAGTCCTTCGGAGGACCGAAATGATCCACAGCCGCGTACACGTCTCCGACCTGCGAGAACACATTGGCCGTACCGTCTCCGTCTGCGGGTGGGTGAACACCCTCCGCCTCCAGAGCACGATGCAGTTCGTCGTCGTACGGGACGGCACCGGCATGGTGCAGGTGACCCACAGGCGCGACAACGGACCGCTGGAGGCCCGGCTCGAATCCCTCACCCCCGAATCCGCCGTCCGCGTCACCGGCCGCGTCGTCGACGCCGCCCAGGTCAAGCTCGGCGGCCTGGAGATCGTCCCCGAAGCGGTCGAGATCCTGAACCCGGCCGCCACCCCGCTGCCGATCGACGAGCACACCGGCCTGGAGCAGCGGCTGGACTGGCGGTTCCTGGATGTACGCCGCCGCCCCGCCACGCAGCTGATGTTCGCCGTGCAGACCACCCTGGAGCAGGGCATGCGCGAGTATGCCTACGCCCAGGGCGCCACGGAGATGCACACCCCCAAGCTCATGGGCACCGCCTCCGAGTCCGGCGCGGAGGTCTTCAAGCTGGGCTACTTCGACCGCAGCGCCTATCTGGCGCAGTCGCCGCAGTTCTACAAGCAGATGGCGATCTCGGCCGGGATCGACAAGGTCTTCGAGATCGGGCCGGTCTTCCGCGCGGAGCCGTCGTTCACCTCCCGGCACGCCACCGAGTTCACCGGTGTCGATGTCGAGCTGGCGTGGATCGACGGTGTCGAGGACGTGATGGCGTTCGAGGAACGGATGCTCGCCCACGCGATCGCCAAGGTCGCCGACGCCCACGGTGAGGCGATCGCCGAGCGTTTCGGCGTCGAGGTCACCGTCCCCACGACGCCGTTCCCCCGGATCACCATGGCGGAGGCACAGAAGATCCTGCGCGAGGGCGGCTGGGACCCGGAGGGGATCAAGGAGGACCTGGACCCGGAGGGCGAGCGGAGCATCTCCGCGCATATCAAGGAGGCCACCGGGCACGAGTTCGTGTTCATCACGCACTACCCGGTGGGCATCCGGCCCTTCTACCACATGCGGCCGGCCGACGACCCAGGCGTGACCCTGAGCTTCGACCTGCTGTGGAAAGGGCTGGAGGTCACCACCGGTGCCCAGCGTGAGCACCGGTACGACGTCCTGCTGAAGCAGGCCGCAGAGAAGGGCATGAGCCCCGAGCCGCTGCGGGACTACCTGAACGCGTTCCGGTACGGGTGCCCGCCGCACGGCGGCCTCGGCATGGGGCTCGGGCGGGTGCTGATGGTGATGCTCGGGCTGGACTCCATCAGGGAAGCCAGCTTCCTCTTCCGGGGGCCGAACCGGCTCACCCCGTAATCGGGCGGGAGCCACGTCCCACGGCACGGGCGAGTGCCCCGTGCCGGGGGACGCGGCATCAGTAGCGGACATGACGCAGGTCATGGGTCCACGCCTCGCCGGGGTTCTTGTCCCAGTAGGACCGCAGCGCCAGCTCCCGTTCGGAGAAACGGCCCTGATGGCACAGACCGCCGTGAGAGAGGGTGACGCTCATGGCGAGCGCCGATTCGGTGGTGACCCAGTGGGTGTCAACGTGTGACTCTGCAGCTGACCTCCGGGCTGCAGAGTCACGG
Organism: Streptomyces clavuligerus; assembly: GCF_005519465.1. Classification (NCBI taxonomy): domain Bacteria; kingdom Bacillati; phylum Actinomycetota; class Actinomycetes; order Kitasatosporales; family Streptomycetaceae; genus Streptomyces; species Streptomyces clavuligerus. The sequence goes on from NZ_CP027858.1 coordinate 3,128,026, forward strand.
ACTAATAGTCGGCCTCGTCGCGCTCGGACAGTTCCCGCCAGTGGTCTGCGCTCAGGCGTCCAAGGCGCCGTCGAGGTAATCCTGGACGGGCCCGAATAGACCGTACGGCACGTACTGCGGGATCTCCCTATGAGCGACCCAAGCCAGTTCGGCCAGCTCCTCAGTGTCCGCGACATGGGCCGTACCGTTCAACACCTCGCACGCGGTGTACGACATCAGCCGGCCGGTCTTCGGATGGACGCGCTCGCCGAGCAGCTTCACGGCCGCCACGGTCAGCCCGGTTTCCTCCTGGGTCTCCCGCACAGCGGCGTCTTCGCGCGCCTCGCCGGGCTCGACCTCGCCGGCCGGGAACTGCCAGGAGAGCTGTCCCTCGCTGACCCGGCGGCGCACCATCAGCACGCGTCCCTCGTTCACCACGATGGCGGCGGCGATGCCCGGGCGCTCGTCCGTGTTCTGGTTCGTCACGTCTGCTCCTCCAGGACGGCCAGGATGGGTGGGAAGATCGTATCGACGGGGATGAAGCGAGGCACCGAGTTTCTGGGGACCCACATGACGTCGATGTTCTCGGCCGCGTCGCTGTTCGTGGCCGCGCCGGCCAGGTACTCGCAGAGGAAGTACTCGCACAGCACGCCGGTCACGGGGTGAAGGCGGTTCCCAAGGTGCTGCCGGATCGCGCAGTGGACACCAGTCTCGTCCAAGGTCTCCCGCACGGTGGTGGTCTCCGCCTTGCCTCCCGGCTTGATGACGCCGGCCGGGAACTGCCACGTGATTCCAGCGGCGTCGTCGTCCCGTCGGCACACCAGGAGGACATCGCTGTCGCGGACGACCACCGCGATGGCCACCCGCAGCGCCTGTGCGCCGGGCGGCGTCGAGTCCGCTGGGGCCTGTTCCTTCGCCAGCAGGAGCGCGAAGCGCTGTCGCCCAGCCGCAGGAGCCTGCTCATGGGCTGTGTCGAGGAGCTGCTGCATCTCCCTGCGAGGCACGAGGGCCGCGTCGGCGTGCCAGGTGGCCACCGTCCTCACGGCGATGCCGAGGTGGGCGGCAAACTGTTCGTTGCCGAGCCGTAGGGCGGACTGCAGCAGGCAGGCGTACCGGCCGCTCCAGCGCTCGATCACGTCCACAAGGCTGTCCCCTCGTCGCCGCCCCGGGGCAGGAATCCGCGCGCCGAAAGTGCACTCCCACTGCACTGGCACTTCATGGTCACGCGGGAAGGGCCCCGGAAGAATCGGAGTCACCAGGGGCCAAGGAATCACCCGTCGAAGGCTCAGTCCCTGGGAGGCGTATGAGAGGCGCGAGAGCGCCAGACGACCACAGGAAGATTTTAGGTGCGTACCCCCAGCGGATAGTGGAGACAGAGAAGTTGGCCGAATCGGGCCTCTCGTTGGGCTGATCGGCCGTACCTTGGCCGGCATTCGCCCGTCCGGGGCATTGCCCGCACGCCCGAACCGCCCTGCCGGCGCCGGTAACCTCAGCAGATGACGGCTGATCGTCCGTCATGTTCGGTTGCTAGCAAGGCGAAAGGGAGTCAATGGCCGAGGTTCAGGCACACACTGTCGAGCGCACGCTCGTCCTGCTCAAGCCCGATGCGCTGGCGCGTGGCCTGGCAGGAAGGATCATCACTCGATTCGAGGATGCCGCGCTGAAGATCGTCGGCACGAAGATGAAGTGGATGGACGAGGAGTTCACCCGCAAGCACTATTTCGATCTTGAAGAGCGGCTTGGTTCGGAGGTCTACAACCTCACGGCGTCGTTCATGCAGCAGGGCCCGGTCATCGCCCTGGTACTGGAAGGCTTCGACGCCATCGCCACCGTCCGCAAGATCGTCGGCAGCACGTACCCGAACCAGGCTCCGGCCGGCACGGTGCGGGGCGACTTCTCGCACTACAGCGCGGCGGCCAGCATCGCTTCCGGCAAGGCGGTCGCGAACCTCGTGCACGCCTCCGGCAACGCTGAGGAGGCCAAGCAGGAAGTGGAGCTGTGGTTCGACAAGGACGAGTTGCAGGACTACAAGACGCTGGCCGAGATCTACACGTACTAGCAGCGGGTCAAGGCGTCACCGCGGGGGCACCAGGGCGTTGATCACCACTGGGGCACTACCGTTTGAACCGAGAGGGCACCATGACCAACCAGACCCGCCTGGCCTCCACCGACGAGCTGGAGTCGATCTTCCAGCGTGAGCTGGCGACCGACCGGTGGGCCGCCACCGAGACCGCGTACGCCCTGGCCGTGCGCCACCGCGACCTGGGTGACTGGCCCGCGTCGCAGGAATGGGCCCAGCAGTGCCTGCGTCTGCTGGAGGGCTTTCCCAGCGAGACGGAGGAGCAGGTCGCCACCGGCCGTACGTCGGTGGGAGGCGTCCAGCTGCCGACCTACCTGCACTCGGGAGTCGTCGAGGAGCGCTTCGGCACCCTCGGCTGACACCCACCGATCCACCGGGGTGATGCGGCCGGCACCCGCATCGGCCGCATCCCCCCACGCTCGACCACCAACCCCATAGCGATCGCCCGACCGGACAGGCCCCGCACGGCAGGGTCCGGCTGGCTTCGCCATGCCTGAAACGAGGAGGCAGCAGCCCCGTGGCCGTCGAGATCGAGATGCGCGCCCGCTTCACCAAGGAGGTCCACGACCAGCTCGTCACCCGCCTGAAAGCGGACGGAGAGGACCTGGGCCCCGACGACAAGCACATCTACTTCTACGTGCTGCCCGACCAGCTCCTGAAGGTCACCGACAACACCGCCGCCGGGACTGCCAAGATCACCCTCAAGGGGAGCAAGCTCGGGCAGGGAGCGGCCTTCGCGGAGACCGAGTTCACCATCGCCCCCGCCGACGTTCCCGCCGCGGTGAAGGTGTTCAACGCCCTCGGGTTCGAGACGGCGATGCACGAGGCGTTCAACTTCCGTCACAACTTCCGCTTCGACGACGTCGAGATCGCGGTCAAGTGGAGCGAGGCGTGGGGTTACCACGCCGAGTTCGAGGTCCTGCTGGAGGACGGCGCCTCGGGCGCCGCCCGCGCCAAGGCCGAGACCAAGATCACCGACGTCGCCACGACGCTCGGCGTGACCCTGATGACGGAGCAGGAGCTGGCCGACTTCACCGCAGCCTTCGAGGCCGCCGAGCAGGAGCGCAAGGAGCGCGAGCAGCAGGCCGCGCCGATCCGGTAGGGAACGGAGACCACCAAGGGGGTGGGCACGAGTGAGCACGACCCCGTTGACCGCAAGTCTGATCGACCTGGCTGCCCGAGGGCAGCTCCCGCTCCACCAGCACATGGACCACGCCACTGTCGCGTGGATCAGCGACAACAGGCCCGACCTTCCGCTGGCCTCGGCTCCGATCTTGCGAACGCGGTCGAAGGAGCTGCTCACCCACGGCGAACTGCCGTCCCGATGGTGGGCGAACCCCCGGCTGTACACGTCGGTCCATGGCGTCCGGCACGCCATGAGGACGGCGGCGCTCGCCGCCGTCCTCGCCGAGACGAACGGCCTCGACGACGCCGACGCCGCCACGGCGATCCTCGCCGCCGCCGTACACGACTGCCAACGGCACCACGACCAGGACGACCGCGGACATGGCGCCCGCGCGGCCATCTGGCTCGCCGCGAACGCCGACACCGTCTGGGGCCACTTCGGCCTCGCCACCACACCTCGACGGATCGTGCAGGCGGCCACCGCCGTCCGACTGCACGACGTCCCGTACGAGGCGTTCACCGCGGGCGACCAGTCCGACCACGCCCGGGCCGAGCGCATCACCGACGTGGTCAAGGCCGCCGATGCCCTGGACCGCTACCGCCTGCCGAAGCTGAAGTGGTGGCCGGACGCCCGGTACGTCCGCGAGTCCGCCTTCGATGAGCTGCGCGGCCTCGCCTTCGACCTGGTCCTCATCTCGGAGCGGGCCTACCTCGCCGGGGCCAGCGGCACCGCGGCCGTCCGCTACGCGCTCGCCGAGAAGGGCCTGGTCTGACCATGGACTTCCTCGACGCCTACCACCTGTGGGCCGACGCCCACGCCTTCTTCGACTCCACCCTCATCCCCAGCCCGTCCGACCACACCGACCCGCTCGCCGCCCAGACCGCGGGCTGGGACCGACGTCTCGCCGAGGAGACCCCGAACGGCCACCTGCTGCGGCAGAACGCCCTCTTCAAGGCGCTGAGCGGAAACGGCAAGCTGCACCTGCTGCACGTCACCCACGCTCTGGAGGAGATCAGCCGGCAGGGAATGCTCTACCCGTCGGGGGGCTGCCTCGTCGGAAGCATCTACTGTGCTCCGCTCACCGCGACCGACCAAAGCTTCCGCATGCACAACCTCGGCGAGTACGTCCTGACCAAGGAAGCGCCGACCTTCCTGGCCAAGCTCGGCGTCACCGGCCGAGTCCCCATCCCGCTGATCTTCGAGATCGACACCCCGCCGCAGGCGTACCGCGGTCTCGCCGGCGTGGACTACCTGCGGCTCGGCCTCATTCACCTTCAGGTCTACAGCCACCTCGAATACCTGCTGAGCAAGAACGAACGGCACCAGCTGCGTGAGACCGTCGTGAGCCGGGTCAAGAACTCGGCCGCGTTCCTCGCTACCGCTGCCGCCGTCGCCTACCAGGGCACCCAGGTCGATGCCGAGCCATTCCTCAAGCTGCTCGACGAGACGATCCCCCGCCTGCCGATCCTCGGTTATCTGTACTTCGAAGCGGTCGCCGAATACCTGATGCTCCACTCGGCCTCCCGCCACACCTGGCGCCTGGCCGAGCTCGGAGAGCTGAACAACTGGCTGTACAAGGAGATGCTCTTTGCCTCGTTCCCCGCCATGGCCGGCAAGTTCGACCTGGCGAGGTTCCGTCCCCGTCCGAAGCAGCTGGCCGCGCTCATCCACCGCGTCGACCCGACCATCGACACCAGCCATGCGAGCGCGTACCTGGTCGAGCGGATCAGCTACCTCGCCGCGGCCCGCCTCTTCGCGCCCGGTGACGCCCCCGAAGCCTGGCACCACGCACGCTGGGAGTTCGACTCCCTCGCCACCCAGCTCGGCCCGCTCCTCGGGCACCTCATCCACCGGGAACTGCGCACCTTCGGCCGCTACCCCGACTTCTACTTCTACTTCGACCAGCACAAGGCGCTGCAAGCCTGGAACTACTGGAACCACATGGACATCGTCGCTCCGTTCAACGGCACGATGCCCAAGGGCGAGGTCGGCATCAACCCGGCCTACCCCAACCTCGACTACCGCGTCTGGCGCGCCGAGCAGGACGACGCCGGCCACCTCCACCCGGCCGAAGAGCTCGCCCTGACCATCGCCCCGCGGCTGGTGGACATCAAGTACACCCTCATGCGCAACAACCAGTGGTCCGCCCCCGCGCCCAGCGCCGCCTGATCACCGCCGCCGCCATCCGCGGCCCGCCCCATCCCGAGCAACCTCACACGCAGGAGATCCGTGATGAGTCCCTCCGGCATGCCCTCCGTCGACCTCCTCGGCGAGCAGATCGCCTCCGTACTCGCCGACCCCGCCACCACCCACGGCCTCGCCCGCACCCTCCGGGCCGCCGCCAAGGAGATCGAACTCCACCGCTACCACCACTCCAGCCGACGCGCCTGGCCCAACGGCCGGATCGACGACCAGCCCGCCAAGGTCCAGATCGGCGGCGGAGCCCACCGCATCGGTGGCTTCTTCAACATCGACCTCGTCCCGCCGGCCGACCTCCTCTGGGACATCCGCGAGGGCGTCCCCCTCCAGGACGACAGCACCAAGGAGATCTTCTCCGAGCACTTCCTGGAGCACATCGACTACCCGCGCTCGGCCAAGCACTACGTCCGCGAGGCCCACCGCGTCCTCGTGCCCGGCGGCCGGATCGTCACCGGCGTCCCTGACGCCACCTTCGCCCTGAACCAGTACCCCGGCCCCTTGGACCCCACCGACGAGACGACCGAGCGCTGGTACGCCAAGCGTGACTGCCACGGTGACATCAACACCCGGCTCGACCTCGTGAACCTCGTCTTCCGCGACCAGGACGACGACCCCATGTACACCCCGCACCTGTGGGCCTACGACCACGAGAAGCTCGTCCAGCTCTTCACCGAGGCTGGCTTCACCGCCGTCGAGCCCTGGACGTTCGATCCCGCCATGGCCAACCCGAAGCGCCGCTGGGGCAGCGTGTACGTCGTCGCCACGAAGTAGCGCCTCAAGCAGCCTGCGGGGCCGGGACGCCCCGTCCTCAGCCGTCCCGGCCCCGCGGGCCTCCGCCACAGCGCCCCACTTCCGTACGACAACACCGTCGGGGGAGCTACCCGCATGAACCAAGTCCCACTGACCATCAGCGAGCTGACCCTCGCCGCCACCCCCAACGCGCCTCCTGGGCCCGCCGCCACGCCGTCGACGTCCTACAGCGCTGGCGCTTCCCCGACGAGGGCATCGAAGTGGCCCGACTCCTCGTCTCGGAGCTGGCCACCAACGCGATCCAGCACGCACGCCCCGCGAAGACGTCTGGAGCGGCCTCTCATTCCGTCGGCATCGGCACGATCGTGCTCATGCTCTGGCCCACAGACGGCGGTATCGTCCTCGCGGTCAGTGACCCCGACCCGCGACCGCCAACGCCTCGGGCCCATGACACCAGCGCCACCGGGGGCCGGGGACTTGCGCTCGTCCAGACCATGGCCAGCCGCTGGGGCTGCTCTCCCACACAGCCACACCCCGGGAAGATCGTCTGGGCAGAGGTTCCTGCTTGTCCCGACGGCGCCCTGGGTGAGCCATGCTTCGGCGGTCGTCAGGCAGCTCCCATGCTCATCGGTCGGGCCCTGACGAACCTACGCGAGCTGTAACCGAGCCGATCAGTAGTCACGGCGAACTACATACTGTCCAGCGCCATTCAGGAGACAAGCCGTTGAGGCCCCGATCCGAGTCGTTCATCATCGGTCAGGGGCTCGCTGGCCTAGCCGCTTCCGAGTTGGTGGCGAGACGAAGGATATTGCCCCAGATAGTCACTACTACCGCAGCGGCGGCCGTGGCCAAGGCAACGCCCACAGCTGACGAGGCCAGGGCAAAGACGATGCCAGCGAGACACAGGGTGAACGCAGATCCCCGCAGCGCCTGCTGCCGCCACGCTCTGCGCTCGCGGTGACTGTGCAACAGTCCATCGGCGGATACGGCTCCGGGGGCGAGATCTTGCAGTCGGCCGCTGGCGAGCACTTTCAGCATTCGCTCCACTTCGAGCAGAGCACGCTTCGCACCGTCGATCCGATCGAGCTCAACCCCTTCCCCAAGCTCACGCACGAGGGCGGCGGCAGCTGCGAACCGGGCCACGACCTGGGGCATGGGGTTACGGCCGTCAGGAAGAGCACGTTGCACGGCATACCTCTCCAGCGCGATGGCGAAGTCTTCCAACGCTCGCACTGCCACAACGTGCGGAGAGTTGAAGGGCGACACCATCGGAGGCTCCTTCCCCGTTACCTCCAACGGCTGGAGAAGTGCCTCATAGGCCCTACGCACCGTGACCGTCACAGCCTCGGTTGTCCACCGTCGCATGCCCTGGTTTGCGACAAGTGAGGCGATCGCGTCGCGCCAAACGTGCCAGCTTGTGCGTTGAAGAGCGGCTGCCGCAAGTGCAACACCCGCTGAGACGGACGTCGAGACAGGGACGATCATCTTGAGAGCGAGTGCTCTCCGGGACACCTGATACAGGACGTCTTCGCGCTGCAAGTAGTCCAGCGTCGGATGGTCTGGACGCGTCGCCAAAGGGCTGTCGCGTACCTGGCGCACCAGGTACGCGCGGCGCCGTCTTGCGCGTGCCCGCGCGTGATCCCAGCAGATCCGTTCCAAGAGCGTTCTGTTCTGTCGGCGCTGCGACGTTGCCGTCGTGGTCAGGGCCCATATCGACACTGCCCAAGCAGCGACGACGAGCGCCCCAAGATCGGTTTTCGACACGTTCTACTCCTCCGGAACGTCGAGGGACACGGCCACATCGCGGGTTCCTATGCCCTGAGGAAGTTCACCAATGCCACACTGTCGGTACGCAGCCCTGTTCGAGCTGAACACCATCGATCTGGCCGCCACACGTCGTGACCGGCTAAGGAGCCGGGCTGCCGACCCGGCAGATTGACCCGGCTTTGTGGTCTCAGTTCTGGTCTCATTCCCCTACGTACGGGGCCGTTTAGGGGGCCGTCGACCAGCGCCTCTCCTGCAGGTCAGAACGTTCCTGATCTTCCCCGGACCCCGTACGAACATTTGGAAAGCGTGTTGGGGGCAACCCCTCACGAGTTCGAATCTCGTATCCTCCGCCAGTGCCTCACCGGGCGCTAACGTCGAAGGGCCCCGCTGCTTGGCGAATTCCAGGGATCGTTGCAACACGTGATCACTGACGTGTGGTGGCGAGCAGTTTAGACAGACGCTCGGCTGGGGTTTCCCAGCCGAGCGTCTTGCGTGGGCGGCTGTTGAGTTCGGCTGCGACTGCGTCGAGGTGGTCGCGGGTGTGGCCGGACAGGCTGCTGCCCTTGGGAAAGTACTGCCGCAGGAGGCCATTGGTGTTCTCGTTCGAGCCTCGCTGCCAGGGGCTGGCGGGGTCGCAGAAGTAGACCGGCACGTCCGTGGCGACGCTGAAGGCGTGGTGGGCAGCCATCTCGGGGCCCTGGTCCCAGGTCAAGGACCGCTTCAGGTGGGGCGGCAGGGTTTGGACCGTGTCGACCAGTGCCTTGCGGACGGCGGCGGCTCCGTGGCCGTTGGGAAGGTGGACCAGCATCAGGTAGCGGGTGCTGCGTTCGACCAGGGTGGCGATGGCGGAGCGGGAGCTGCTGCCGACGATCAGGTCGCCCTCCCAATGTCCCGGGACGGCTCGGTCAGCGGCTTCTGCGGGCCGTTCGCTGATCATGACCATTGGGTGGGGGAACCGCTTCCTGCGGCGTGCTGAGTGGCGGTGGGGCTGGCGTACTGCGCGTCCGGTCCGCAGAGCGCGGGTCAGTTCCCGCTTCAGCTCGCCGCGGCCCTGGACGTAGAGCGCCTGGTAGATCGTCTCGTGGACCACGTGCATCTCCGGCCGGTCGGGAAAGCGTCTGCGCAGAACGTGGCAGATCTGCTCCGGGCTCCAGCGCAAGGCCAGGTGATGCTGGACGAAGTCACGGAGCTCCGGGTTCTGGCCGATCTTGCCGACTTTCGGCCGAGGCCGACGCCGGATTGCCCGCCGGTGGGCCGCGTGCGGTCGGTAGTACCACTGGCCGCTGGGCAGGACCGTGCGGTTGCGGCGGATCTCCCGGCTGATCGTGGACGGGCTGCGTCCCAGCTCGGCGGCGATCGTGCGGACTGATGCCTTTTCCCGGAGGCGGTCGGCTATGTGAATCCGGTCCGCCTCGCACAGGTAGCGCGAAGGAGCGTCGTCCTCGGGGGCAGTCGCCGGTTCTGGGTCCTCGGTGTACCGCCACGGCCCCGTTGCCACGAGGGGCGGCGCCGCTTTGTTCTTCCCGGACGCCTGCCGGCCATTACGCCATCGCCTGCCTGTCCGGTCGTTGATGCCAACGATCCGGCAGGCGTCCAGGTGAGTAGTTCCTTGATCCACGAGCAGAAGGTAAGTCTCCCGCTCGCGGCTCAACTTCTTGGGCCCCTGTGGCCGTCGATCCGCCCGAACCTCGAAGTCCATCGCATCCCCTGAGCTGGGGTGTTGCGACGACCACTAGAACTCAAGCTTGCAGCGGGGCCCTTCGACGTCCTCCGTCCCAGTTTCCGTCCCAGTCAGCCTGTGGCGGGCCTCTGCGGTGAGGCGGCAAGCACGTGCAGTGACCGCGACCGGCTCGTGGACTCGGCGGCGCCTGGGGATCGCATGATGATCGCCCGGCGCGGACCGGCCGGCCGGCCGCAGCCGATGGGCGTGGAGGCGAGGTGGTGGCGGCTCCGGGTCGCCGGGCACGCCGCCGAGAGGCCCCACCGTTCGTGGTGCGGCCCTTCGGGTGGTCAGAGGTCGCCCTTGATGTAGGAGCGGGCGGCGGCCATGACGTCCTTGTGGCGGTCGGCGGCGACGGCCTGGATGGGGGAGTCGTCTTCCAGCTGGGGGTTCATGCCGATCATCCAGGCGCGGGCCGTGTGACAGTTCTCGGCGAGGGTGATCATCTGGAAGACCTGGTAGGCGGCGCGCAGACGCAGCTCGGAGTCGACCCGTGGGGCGTTCTGGGAACTGCACCACTTGCCGACCTGCTTGGGGTCCTCGATGCCCGCGATGAAGGCCGCCAGGCGTTGGCCGAAGTTCTCCTGGAGGAAGCGCGCGATGTCGGCGATCGTCGTCTGAACGGTGTCCGCGTGGGCGGCGGCCTCGGTTCCGGGGTCTCGCAGGGTGGTTTCCATGATCTCCTCGTTCCTCCTCGCCGGGGCAGCACTGGGCACCTCGGCGAAGGGTGATCAGCGGCCTGCCGCCCGGGGCCGGTTCAGGGACGAGGGCGGTCCGTGGGATTCCGCGCCGTCGGCTCGCTCAAGCCCTGGTCGGGGCGAGCGAGAGCCCTGTCGGCAGGCCGTGGGTGACGGATGGTCACGGATTCCCGAGAGCAGTGACGGTGGGTAGTCCGTGGCGCCCGGCCACCGTGCTGCGGACGGGCGTGCCGATACTGCCGAGGAAGGCATGGAGACACGGAGCCGGTGACGCCGCACACGAGTCGCCCGGGGTGGACGGCGGTGTGGACATGAGCAACTGGCGATGCGTCAACATGACGTCTCCTCAGGTCTGTCTTGGGGGAGTCTACCCATCAACACCCTGATCACTCCACCCCCTTCCCCCCTTTAATCCCACCGGAAATCCCTCCCCAAAAGCCGGTCACACCCTTCCGACCTCGGGGTCCGCGGCGAGGGGACGGATGATCTGTGACCGAAGTCGCTTCCGGCGGCTCCTCCGGCCGTCTCCGATCACCGCCCGATCGGGCGATCCCGGGGATCCCGGACGGCCCGAAGGGCTCGGTCCGGGCCCGGCCGGGGCTCAGAAGAGCCGGAGGCCGTACTCCCTCGCGACGTCCTGGAGGTCGGGGTCCTCCAGCCGGATGGCACGCTGCTCGGCCGGTTCCAGGTCGACATCGCTCAGGACCGCCCAGCACTGGCGGCCCCCGTAGCCGGAGCGGTAGGCGATGCCATGGGCCAGCCGATGGCCGTCCGGGTTGCGCTGGGCGACGGTCCAGGCGGCTATCTGGCGGGCGATCCTGCGGTCACGGCCGTGGATGTGCTCGTCGGAGAGCGGGCCCTCGACCCCCCACGCCCCCAGCTCGCCGTGGAGTTCCTCCGTCAGCACCGCGCGGGTCGCCGGTGAGTCGACGTCGAGGAACCACGTCTCCTCCGTGGCCACGATCCGGACCAGGATGTGGTCCTGGCGCCAGCCCGAGGTGAGCTGGCCGAGCTTCATGGTGCTCGGGCGGCCGTCCCAGTCGCCGCCGATGAGGGCCCGCATCTCCGGGTGCACCCGGAAGTGGGCCAGGGCCTCGGCGTAGCAGCCGGCCGGGTCGGCCGCGCAGTAGAGCATTCCGTAGGTGGCGAGGCTGAAGCGTCCGGCGCTGGAGCCCTGGCTGGTCTCCGGTTCCAGCGTGTTGTACTCCACCGGGTTCCTGCGCTTGCCCAGGCGCCACACACCGCGTTCCGGCGCCGGGAGGAGGGTGACCGAACCGTTGTCGGACGACGGCATCAGATCCGCACCCCCGGCTTCCGTGTGTCCCGTCTGCCCTGGCTGCCCCACGTGCCCCGCGTATCCCCCGCGGCTTGTGCGGCCGGTCCCGCCGGTGCGGCCCCCGCGTGCCGCACCCGCTCCGCCTGCCGCACCTGCCCTCCCTGTCGCACGCGCGGCACGGGCCGCATCAGGCGCACCGGGCGTATCCGCTGTGCCCAGAGGACCGGGAGTAATGGGAGCAATGGGAGGAACGGTAAGGAAGCGGCTTTCGTCGCCGCGGAGCCGGGGTTCATGCGTCCTCGCTGCTGGGCCGGTGGTCGCTGGCACGCCGGAACAGGCGGGCGATCATTCTCGCGCAGGGTGTTCCGAGGGGTGGCCGGTTCGCCGGGACCGGGGAGGCGCACCAGGGGGGCGCGGAGGCACCGCGGCGGCGCATGCCCGTCTCACCGGCGCTCCAGGTCCAGGCCGAAGACACAGACGCCCGCCTTCCCCGCCACGAGGAGGACGGGGCTGCCGCCGCCCGCCCCCGGCCCCGGCGCGTTCGGCTCCCGTACCGCGAGCGTGTTCAGCGGGGCGCCGGTCACCAGCCGCAGCAGCCGGGTCCGGCCGGGGACGTCCCACAGATGCACGGTGCCGCCGGGGCCCGCCGCCGCGAGACAGGGGTGGCCGGAGGGGGTGCGGAAGGACGCGAGCGCCGTCACGGGGCCGTCGGCGGCGTCCAGGGGCGCGCCCACGGGCGACAGGGTCGCGGAGTCCCACAGGCGTACGGTGCCGTCCTCGCCGCCGGAGGCGACGAGGGGGGCACCGCCGTCGCCGGTCGCCACGGCCGCCACAGCATGGACACCGCGCTGGCCGCAGTGGACCGGCGGTCGCGCGAGCAGATCGGCCGAATCGCCCGCCGTGTCCCAGAGCCGCAGGGTCCCGTCGGCCCCCGCCGACACGACGAACGGCCCGCCTCCGCCGCCGTCGCCCTCGCGGGCGCCGGTGTCGAGCACGGTGAGTCCCCGGACGCTGAGCATGTGCCGGTCCGACGCGCTCAGCAGACGGCGTTCCACCAGGTCCCACAGGCATACGGAGCCGTCCGCCCCGCCGGTGGCGAGCAGTTCCCGCCCGGTCGGTCCCCGTTCCCGGAAGGCGACCATGGCCCGCACCGGCAGGCTGTGGCGCACCAGCTCGCCCCGGTGGGCCACGGCGCCGTCCCCGCCGATGGACCACAGCCGCAGCCCGGCGTCGCTGTGCGCGCTCAGCAGCAGGGGTTCGCCCCCGACCGTCGTCCAGGCGAAGGCGGTCACCGTCGTCCCGTCGGCGGGCAGGGCGAGGCTCCGGCCCGTCTCCGCGTTCCACACCCCGGCCGTGTCGGCGTCGGCCACGGCGACGGGCAGCCCCGGGCCCGCGGGGACCTCCGGGCCGGGCAGGGCCGCGGCGGTGACCGGGCGGCGGGCGGGCCGCGCGGGGCGGCTGCCGTGGCCCGCCGCCCGCCAGCGGCGCAGTGTGCCGTCCATCCCGGCGGAGACGAGGTGCCGGGCCTCGTCCGGCAGCGCCGTCAGCGCCACGGGGGAGGCGGTGTGCCCTTCGAACGGGGCGCCGATCGGGCGGCCGGTACCGGCGTCCCACAGCCGGAGGGTGTGGTCGACGCCCGCGGAGACCACGGCGGGGCGTCCGTCCACGCGCAGCGCGGCGAGGGCGGTGACCGGGACGCCCGGGGACGGGTCGGCCGCCGCCGTCTCCCGGCCGCTCGCCGCGTCCCAGAACCGGATGGCCCCGGATTCGTCGCACGTCGCGAACCGGCCATCTCCCCCGGCGTCAGGGGACAGCGCCACCGCCGCCCGCACCTCGTCCCGGTGCTCCGCGATCCGGGTGACGGCGTCCTCGCCCGGCCGCCAGCGACCGACCCCCTGTCCCTGTGCGACGACCAGGCACATGTCCCCGCGCATGGCACTGTCGGCGCTGTCGGCACTGTCGGCACCGGTGGCTCCGCCCACGCCGACGACGATCGCCGGAGCCTCGTCGAGTTCCGGGAGGGACAGGTCGACAGGCCGGAAAGCGACGGTGTCCAGCGCCATGAGCCGCCCGTCGCTGTGGGCGACGAGGAGGCACAGCGGTGGATGCGGAGGCGGCGGCGCGAACAGGGTGAGGCCGCTGACCCAGGTACGGGGGCGGTGCGCGGCCTCGGTGAGCAACTGTCCGCGGACGGCGTTCCAGACGCGTACCGCCCCGTCGGCCCCGCCGGACACCAGCAGTTCGCCACCGAGGGGCAGCAGATGCTGAACGGCCCCTCCGTGCGCGCGCAGCGGGGCGCCGAAGGTGCCGCCGTGCGTCTCCCATCTGCGGATGGTCCCCTCGCGGTCCCCGCTGACGAGCAGGGTCCGGCCGGGGGAGGACGTGAGGTGGGTCAGCGACTCGACGGGGGCTCCGCAGACGGCCAGGACATTGTCCGGGGCGGTCCAGTCGCTCCACAGCGGGGTGACGCGCGAACCCGCCGCCGGGGCCCCGCCCGCCGCCGCCGTCGGAGCCGCTGCCGGAGCGGTGAACGGGGTGCGGGGCCGGGTGGCGGTGTGGTGGGCCAGATGCAGACTCGTGAGCCGGGACTCCGGGTCGGCGTCCCGGACGAACGGCTCGATCCGGGCCCATGCCTTCAGCCACTCCCGCTGGTTCCCGGGGCCCGTCCGGCGCAGCAGGGCGCGTACGTTCCGGCTCGTCTCCCAGGGGAGCAGGGCCGGGGGGACGTGGTCGTCGTCGAGCACTTCGCCCCGGGCGGCGTGGGCGGCGAGGTGCCGGCTGAGGTAGGGGTGCGGCGGGACGGCCGGGTCCTCGGCCACGAGGTCGGCCAGCGCCTTCGCGATGAGCCGGTGGGCCTCGTCCGGCGCGTCCCAGGCGCCTGCCCCGCCTTCCGGCCGGCCGCCGGGCCCGGGTCCCGGTGCCGGCCCTGGGCCCGGTCCCGATCCTGGTCCGCTCATTCCGCCGCCTCCGGTTCCCGCGGCCCGGCCGCGTTCCGTCCGTCCGGGTCCTCCGTCCGCGACGCGCCCGGCGCCGCGCCCGCCGCGCCCGCCGCCGATGCCTCCGCTGCCTCCGCTGCCTCCGCTGCCTCCGCTGCCGCCATGAGCAGATCCTGGCGGGGGTCCTGGAGCACCTCCGCCAGTCTCTGGTGCGCGGGCCGGTACACCAGCCGGTCGTCCTCGTGGTCGTGCGCCAGATACCCGGCGAGACGGCTCCTCAGCAGGGTGGCGATCGCCTCGTCCGGCTGCTCGACCGGCCGTCCCAGCAGTGCTCCGGCCATCGCGGGCCAGACGTTCGACCAGGGGATGCCCGCACCCAGGGCGAAGGCCCCCGCCCGCAGCAGGGCCAGCGCCACATCCGCCGGCAGGCCCTCCTCCGCCACCAGCGCGAGATCCCGCCGAAGCAGCCCCTTCGTGCCTTCGTGCAGCAGATCCAGCCAGCCCGGACCGGCGATCAGCGCGTCCGGGTCCGCCGCCGCCCGTAGCTGCTCGCCCGCCAGCCGGGCGTCCAGGAACGACGGCCAGACCGCGGCGGCCACGGTCAGCGCCGCACGGCGGGCATCGCGCCCGCCGCCCGGGGGGACCGGGGCCGCCCCGTCCGCGCCGGGCCCGTCCGTACCTGTACCCGCGGCCGCGGCCACGTCAACAGGTGGTGACTCCATGAGCGCCCGCACATAGTCGGCGATGTCCTCACGGCTGCCGGTGTCGTCCGTCCGCAGCACCGACGCCCCCGGGAAGACCTCCAGTACCGCGGCGAGCAGCCCCGGTTCGCTCAGCACGCCCGGCCGTTCCTCGTCCGGGCGGCTGCTGCGCACCCCGATCAGCAGCCGCACCGGCCTCCCGCCCCCGGGCGCCGCACCGGCTCCGCAAACGGAACCGGAACCGGAGCCCACACCCGCAGCCGCACCCGCACCCGCACCCGCACCGCAGTGCTCCGTCAGCGGGACGAGGACGCTCTGCACCGTCTGGAACGGTTCGAGCGCCTCGTCCAGTCCGTCGATCACCACCGTGAGCGTGTCGCCCGGCTTCCGCAGAAAGCCGTCGAGCTGCGCCGCCCACAGCTCCGCCGGGTCGTCCGCGGGACCGGCGGCCCGTGGCTCGATCTCCAGCCCGAGCAGCACCTCCCGCAACAGCTCGGCGGCCGAGCGCCGACGGGCGGGCACGGCCACGGACACGGAGCCCTCGGGCGGGACGGTGCCCGGCGGCGCCGACGCGAGGGCGGCGCGGTAGCGGGGGTGGTCGCGGAAGGACGGGTCGCTGAGGGTCACGGCCCGCCCCAGGACGGCCGACTTGCCGCTGCCCGCGCTCCCGGTCAGCAGCAGCACTCCCCGGGGGCCGGTGAGGAACGCCGTCAGCTCCCGGTTGAGGCGTCCGCGCCCGCTGAAGTACCAGCCGGGGTCGGTGTCCCGGGTCCGTCCGCTGGCCCGTGCGAGCCAGATGTCGATGTCCTCCACCGGGGTGGCGACCTGTCGGCGGGCGGGCCCCACCGGGGAGCGCACGGGCCGGAATCCCGGGTTCGGCAGACAGGGGGTCGGTGTGGTGAAGCCACCGCCGTCGAGCACGTGGTGCAGCCGGTGCTTGCGCCGTTTCGCGTCCGTCCCCAGCTCGTTCTCGAACTCCGTCAGCAACTGGCCCACGCTCAGCCACTCGGTGGTGATCTGCGCGCTGGTGCGCAGCCGTTCCAGGACCCGCCGCATCACCGAGGGGAACTGGCGGACCTGGACGAGCTGGTCGTGGTCGCAGGTCGCGACGACGTCCAGTCTGCCGCCGCGTCTGCGGTTGGCGTGGATCTCCTCGTGGAGCCGGTTCAGTTCCCCGGCGATGCCCCGTGCGTAGCAGGTGTTGACGATGACGAGGACGTGCTCGGCACGGCTGTCGAGCGCGGCGGCGACGATGTCGCTCGTACGGAAGGCGGTCGCGAGCTGCCGTGGGGATTCTGTCAGGGGCAGTTGCAGGAAGTGCGATCCCGCGGCGCCACGTCTGCCGTGGCCGGTGATGAAGAGGACCAGGGCCTCACCGGCGATCTCCCGTACGGCTTCCTCGTGCAGAAACCGCTCCACGTCATGGCGTTCTCTGAGTTCCGGCGGGGGAACGCGGTGGAACGGCCGCACCGCCGCCCCGGGCGGGCCCCACCACTCCGCGACCAGGGCGAGCTGTTCGTCGATGCCCTCCGCGAACTCCGGGTCCTCGTCCGGGTAGTCACGGACGGCCACGGTCAGCAGCGTGCGCGGCGGGCTCTCCCGCTCGCCGGGGCCGCCGCCCCCCTCGCCCGGACCACGGCCCCCGTCCCGCCGACCCGGGCTCCGCCCGTCACCACCGGGTAAGACGTCCTCCTCGATTCCGGCAAGTCCGCCCGTCCCCCGTCCCATGCTTCCTATTGTTCTCGCCATGCCCGAACGCCCGCAGCCGGATACGGCGAATCAGCGTCCCCGTCCCCCCTCCCCCGACCCTCCCCCCGTGTCCCCCAACGCGACCCAGGACGCCGTGGTCGTGGTGCCCGGGATCATGGGCAGCGAGCTGTACGACACAGAACAGGACCGCGTGGTCTGGGGCCTGTCGGACAGCCGCTGGCTGCTGCGGGCGTGGACGCTGCCGGGCGGCCTGGACCGGCTCCACGTCACCCCCGAGGAACGGGAGGGGCGCCTCGGCCGCATCCGGGCCCGGCGGCTGCTGCGGGTGCCCGCGTGGAGTCCCGTGCTGCGCGGGGTCGAGCCGTACGGCGCGCTCGTCCGCACGGTCACCAGGAGTGCGGCCTCGCCCGACGCCGTCCTGGAGTTCCCGTACGACTGGCGGCTGCCCGTCGCCGTCAACGCGCGCCTGCTCGCCGGGGCGGCCCGCGCGCACCTGGAGCGGTGGCGGCGGCACCCCGCGCACACGGCCGCCCGCAGGCACCGGGTCGACGAACGGGAGGGCAGGCTCGTCTTCGTCGCGCACTCGATGGGCGGGCTGCTCACGCTCGCGGCCCTCCGCGACGGACCGGACGCCGACCTGGCCCGCGACACCCGGGGGGTCCTCACCCTCGGGACGCCCTTCCGGGGCGCGGTCGCGGCGGCCGTCATCCTCAACTCGGGGCGCGGCGCCCCCGTTCCGCTGCCGCACGGCAGGCTGCGCCGACTCGCCGCGACCATGCCGGGGCTGCACGACCTGCTGCCGTCGTTCACCTGCCTGGGGGAGGGCGCGGACGCCCGGAAGCCGACCCCGTCGGACATCGTCGCGCTCGGCGGGGACGAGGAGCTGGCCCGCCGCTCCCGGGAGCTGCACGAGCGGCTGGCCGCGCACCCGCTGCCCGGGCACCGCGCCGTCATCGGCGTCAGCCAGCCCACCGCGCAGTCGCTGGAGCTGCGCCAGGGCGTGGTGGTCCCGCACGAGCTGTCGTACCGGCACCACGGCGACGGCGGGCTGATGCGGCACGAGAACGGGGCGCCGCGCCGCTTCGATGTCGGCGGCGACGGGACCGTGCACAAGGAGTCCGCCGCTTTGACGCGTTCGTCCGTGCCGTTCGCCCTCCAGCACGGTTCGCTGGCCAAGGGCGAGGCGGCGCTGGAGGCGGTGACCTCGTTCCTGGAGGAGGACGAGCATCTGGGCCCGCCGCAGGCCGCCGCCCGCCTGGGGCTCCAGGTGCCGGACTTCGTCGCTCCCGGGAAGCGCTGGACGCTCCGGGTGCACGGCGCGGACGGGCCCGCGGGCCTCGACTGCGTGGTCGAGAAGGTGGCGGAGGAGAGCGCGCCGGGGGGTGCCTTCCGGGTCCGCGCGGCGCTGTACGGGGACGACGAGGACGACCGCAGCGGCGGCGGCAGCGGTGACGCGCTCGCGGCGCGGGTCGCGGTGCCGTCGGAGGGGCTGTACCGCGTGAGCCTCGACTCGGGGGACGGGGCTCCGCTGTCGCAGCTCGTGCTGGCGGGGGCGGACGGTCCGCCGGCGGAAGCGGAAGCCTGAGCGGCGGAGTCCACCCCGGGCCCGGCCGGGCCCGGGGTGGGCGTTCACCGGGTCAGACAGGGTCGTTCCGCTGGGCGTCCGTCAGCGGAGCCGCCACCGGAACGTTCCCCTTCGTTTTCATCCCCGCAGCACTGCCGCCGGACGTGGGAATGCATATGGCAACCGCCAAGGCGAACACAAGCAGGGCATAGGGCCCCCGCGATCCCGAGTCTTTCTCTTCGAGCCGCACCCCAGAGCGTGCATTCATTCTTCTCTTGTACTCGTTTCACTTGCACATGCGGCCTCCTGATGGGCCGCCCTCGTCCATGCTTACAGCAGGCTGATCAAGGTGGCAAATCGCCGCGGCCGGATTTCGGCACCTTACGGCCGGGCATCATTCCCCGGTGGCGCAGAATTCCCCGGACGAGTAGCCCTCGGACATCCGTCCGGTCAGTCGGGCCAGGCTCGCCCGGGCCCGGTCGGCCTCGTGGCCCACCCCGGTGCGGACGGCCACCTCGACGGCGGCGGCGATGTGTCCGACGGCGGAGCCGAGGTCGCCCAACTCCTCCTCGGCCAGGCCCAGTCCGTGGAGCGCCTGCATCTCCTCGTGGGCCGCCCGGATGCCGCGCGCCACGTCGAGGGCGCGCCGATGGTGGTCGGCGGCCGCCCGGTGCCGACCCGCCGCGTGCAGAGCGCGCCCCATTCCATGGAGGGTCTTGGAGGCATTGCGCCGATCCCCGAGCAGCCGGAAAGTCCGGAGGGATTCCCGATACAACTCCATCATGGAATTCAATTCGGCAGGGGATTCCATGGTGTCGGCAATATTCGTCCGAGCGATGGTGACATCCGACCGGCTGCCGAGTTCGGTGAAGATATCCACGACCCGATAGAGAATCGCGCGGGCCGCGAGCATATTTCCGGCCCGCGTGTGGAGATCCGCGAGATTGTTGAGCGCACTGGCCGCCTTCTGGGCGTCGCCGACGGTCTGGAACCCTGTGAGCGCGGCCTCGAAATACTCCTGGGATTCCCCGAAGTCACCGAGGTAGAGATGGGTGATCCCGAGGTTGTTCCGGCAGCGGGCGATCTGGAGGGTGTCCCCCGTGCGGAGCACGAGCGCCAGGGTGCCGAGCTGGCGCTCCAGTGCCTCCCGCAGCCGCCCGAGGTGCCACAGCACCAGTGCCATGAGATGCACCGCCTCCGTGGACAAGGCCGTGTCCCCCAGCTCCCGGCCCCCCTGGATCGCCCGCTCGTACGCGGTGAGCGCCTCCTCGTACTCCCCCCGGGACGACAGCGCGGTGGCCAGCTCCATCAGGGAGTGGGTCTCCGCCCGCCGGTCGCCCGAGCGCTGCCAGTGGTGGGCGGCGGCCAGGTGCATCTGCTGGGCCTCCACCGTGGCGCCCTCCTCCGTCAGGAAGCCGGCCAGGGAGTCCGCGAGGAGGGCCGCCTCGCGGTCGTGGCCGGTGGCGCGGCAGTGGCGTTCCGCCGCGATGAGACCGGTGCGTTCCGCCGCGATCCAGCGGCGGGCCGCGTGCGGGCCGTCCCACGGGGGTGGGGCGACGGCGGAGGCGGGCCGGGAGAGGACGGGCCGGAGCCGGCGGGGGTTGATCAACAGGTCCGCCGCGTGGGTCGCCCGGACATAGAAGACGACGAGCCGGTGGACGGCCCGCTCGCGTGCCGCGGGCGGGTCCTCGGCCGCCACCAGGTCACGCGAGAACTCCGCGAGCAGATCGTGCAGGGCAAAGCGCTCCGGTGTCGGCTCCTGGAGAAGATGGGCGTCGAGGAGCGTTTCCAGGACGCGTTCCGCCCGGTCGACGGGGAGGCCGGCGAGAGCGGCGGCCACGTGGACATCGACATCGATACCGAAGCGCAGTCCGAGAAAACGAAAGAATTCTTTTTCTTGGGTGCTCAGATCGCGGTAGGACACGTCGAAGGTGAGGGCGACCGCGCGATCTCCGTCACGGAATTCTTTGAGCTTGCTTTCGCTGTTCGTGAGCTTGTGCAGAAAGTAGGTCGTCGTCCAGGTGGGCCGGGAGGCGAGACGACCGGCGGCGATCTCCAGGGCCAGCGGCAAGCAGCCCGCGAGCCGTACCAGCTCCAGGACTTCGCCGGTGTGCGGAGTGCGGTCCTCCCCGGCCACCGAGCGGAAGAGCGCGATGGCGTCCTGCTGGGGCAGCACCCCGAGCCGGATGGACCTGATGCCGGGAATGCCGGTGATCCGCCGCCTGCTGGTCACGATCACCAGCGAGGGCGAGGGCCCCGGCAGCAGGGGGTCGAGCTGTTCGGCGCTCGCCACGTCGTCGAGGACGATCACGGCCCGCCGGGAGCTGAGGAGCGTGCGCCAGAGGCCGACGAGGGCGTCCCGGTCGTCGGGGATGTCCGCGGGCGGGACCCCGAGGACGCGCAGCAGCGCGGTCAGCGCCTCCTCGGCCGTGAGCGGGGGCTGTCCGGGGACATGGGCCCGCAGATGCAGATGGATCTGCCCGTCGGGGAAGAACGGCTCCAGCCGTCGCGCGGCATGGCACGCCAGCAGGGTCTTCCCGACCCCGGGCATGCCGGAGACCGCCTGGAGCGCAATGATCCCGCCACCCGCCGCGCGATCGAAGGACCCGGCGGACCCGGACCCGGACCCGGCACCACCACCGCCACCACCACCGCCACCGCCACCGCCGACACCAACGGCACCAACGGCACCAACGGCACCAACGGCCTCCCGGAGGATCGCCGCCAGCTCCTCCTCCCTGCCCACCAGATCGGCGTGGCGGGGCAGTGTCCGGGGGACGGCGGGCGCGGGCTCCGGGGAGCGCGTCAGCTCATGGACCGGACCGCCGCCCAGGATGTGGGCGTAGACACCGGCGAGGTGCTCCCCCGGGTCGGTGCCCGCCTCGTGGCGCAGGAGACGGCGGACGGTGTCGTAGCGGTGCAGCGCCTCCTCGCGCCGTCCACGGCCGTACGCCGCGATCATGTACTGCGCGACGAGGGTCTCGTCCATGGGGTGATCGTCGAGCAGCGCCGTCAGCTCGGGGACGAGTTCGGTGAAGTGCCCGAGCCGGAGGCCGACGTCGACCCGGGTGATCTGGGCGGCGAGCCGCTTCCCGGTCAGCAGGGCGCGGATGTGCTCCGCCCAGCGGCCCGTGAGTCCGGCCAGCGGCTCGTCCCACAGTTCCTCGCCGCGCCGCAGCAGCTCCAGCGCCTCCGCGTCGTTCCCCTCGTCGATCAGGGCGCGGGCCCGTTCCGTCAGGGTGCGGAAGAGATGGCAGTCCACCCGCTCGGGCGGGATCTCCAGCGTGTACGTATGGCTCGCCCGGCTGACCCGGGCGCACTCCCCGGCCTCCGCCAGGCGCTTGCGCAACCTGGCGACGTGCGGATACAGACTCTCGTACGGCTTGTCGGGCAGCACGTCGCCCCACAGCCGCCGGGCCAGGGCGTCCCGGGAGACCGGGCGCCCGGCGTCATAGGCGAGCGCGGCGAGAAACAGACGTTCCTTGGGCGTTCCGAGGGGGACGGCACCGGCCCCCCGGCCGAGTCGCACAGGTCCCAGAAGGTGAATGTCCACATCCATGCGCGCCCCCGTCAACCGGTCGCCTCACGCTCTGGTGGACGTCAAATGCTCCCATAGGATTAATGAGTTCAGAACAGCGGAGTTACCTTTCTGCACGGATGAATCCGGCAGTGAATTCGAACGCTCAAACGGAATGCCGAGAATGCGGCGGTCATCGGAATCAATGGGGGATGAACGGTGAATGCCCAGGGCACGGCGGAGCGTCCGGTTCCCTGACCGACCCGGGTGCCCTCCCCTCCCTCCCGCACCCTCCGGGCGACAAGCGGAAGCAAAGACTCCACCGCGTGGGCGGGTGCCGGGCACAGCTTTGTCCGCCATACTGCTCGCCGTGGAGCAGCAGCACATAGGTCAGAGCACCCCGCCGACGCACGCGGCCGGAGTCGACCCGGCGTTCATCCCCGGGCTCGTTCCCGCACGCCCCGACCAGGGCGCTGCACGGGAGACGGAGCAGCCCGAGAGCCCGGAGACCCCCGAGACCGGTGCCCCGGCGGACGACAGCGGTCCCCAGGACGAGGCTCCCCGGGGGGAGGTGGCGGAACGGGAGCAGCAGCAGGACGAAGGACCCGTCTTCGAGGCGAGCGACCGGCGCGGCGCGATCGTCGTCGACGGCTCCGGCATCGTCTTCCGGCTGGACACCGAGGAAGCGCAGTTCGGCTGGGACGAGATCAAGGCCGTGGAGATCGACACTCCGCGGTTCGGACGGCGCTTCGGCGTCGTCGTGTACACCTCGCCGCAGCGCTGGTTCGAGAATGACGTCGAGGCGTCCAACCGCGAGCAGCTCAAGCAGTGGGCGGCCGAACTGGACGCTGTTCTGGACGTCCGGTTCGACGACGGTGGCGACAGCGGCGAGGCGCCCGCGGCCGGGAAAGCGGCGAAGGCGGTGAAGGCGGTGGAGCCGGAGGCCGACGACACGTCCGAAGCCGAAGCCGAAGCCGAGCGCGCCAAGAACGCCGACAGCGCCGACAGCACGGACAGCGCCGACGGCGTGGAGAAGGCGGAGAAGGCAGAGAACGCAGAGAGCACGACGGACAGCAAGGCGTAGATCACCGGCGGACCGTCCGTCCGGGTATCCGTCCGTCCGTCCGTCCGACTGTTCCCGACGCGCGGGCGGGCGGGACGATCGTGAGTGACGGCGCTGTGGCCCGGCCCCTCGGGGGACCGGGCCACAGCGCCGTCGGCCGTGCCGGTACGCGGGTCACACCCGTACCGGTACGGGTGCCTCCGCCAGCAGTGGCCAGCGGCGGGCCAGCCGGGTCGCCGCCTCCGTGACCGCCGGGTCCCGGGCCCCGAGCGCCACCCCGTTCAGATAGGACGCGGCGGCCGACTCGTAGAGACCGCCGACCGCGTGCAGCCGTGCCTCCTGTGCCCTCCGGCGCTCCGCCCGCCGTTCCGCGAGCGAGTTCAGCGCGGCCGACGCCCGCTCGATGTCCCGCTGGGCGTCCGCGATCTCCCGTTCCGCCGCGTCCAGCCGGGTCACGACATGGCGGTACGAGCCCAGATAGGGATGTTCGTCGCCCAGTCCGATGAGGAAGGCGATCCCGCCGGAGAGCAGAAGCAGGGCGATGAACATCGCCGACACACTGGTCTGCGACAGCTCCAGCGCGTCGACCGAGTTCTTCGGTGTGTACGTTCTGCCGTTGGTCGTTCTGGTCTCCGGCGGGGCGAAGATCAGTTTCGCCCGCAGCAGACCGAGCATCCAGGCCCCGTAGCCCCAGGCGGCGAGAATCCCCAGCGCGGGCAGGGCCGAGAGCTTGATCGCGCCGGTGGCGGCACGGCCCCGCAGGACCCGGGCCGCGCAGTGGGGCGCGATGACCATCACCGTGGCGACGGCGAGGGTCAGACTGACGGACAGGGTCTCGCCCGTCCTGTCGTTCCCGTGCAGCCGCAGGAACACCACGTAGTAGACCGGGAGTTCCACCAGGGCGAGGAGGGTGAGCAGGGCGATCCGCGCGAGCGGGGAGAGTCCCGGGCGGGCCTTCGCCCCCTCCCACGCCGCCCGGGTGGCCTCGGCGGTGCCGTGCCCCGCTCCCGGGTCGTGTCCGGGATCGGCGAGCGACTGCCAGGTGTCCGTGCGGCGGCCGTCAGGGTGACGGGGGTCCGCGTGGCGGAGGTCCGTGCGACGGGGGTCCTCGCCGGGCCGTACGGGGACGTCCCGGCCGGAACGCGCTCCGCGGCCCGTCAGGCCCTCCGGGGCCTCCCCGGCGGCCGGTGGTGCCCCGGCGCGGCGGCGGCGCTCGTACCGCCCGACGAGACCGTCACGGAAGGCGTCCCAGCGGTCGGCGCGCCGGGCCAGCCGGTCGAGCTGGGCGATGACGGTGTCCCGCCGGACCTCCAGCCGCTCCCGCCGCCGTTCCGCCCGCGCCCGCCGGTGGGTGCCCTCCTCGACGAGCGAGCGGAGCCGGCTCTCCTCCTGCACGGCGTCCTCGTCGGCCCGCGCCGATGCCACGACGAGCCGTGCCCGCACCCGGTCCCGCTGGTACTCCAGTGCCACGAGGTACGGAAGGCCGTCGGCGGCGGCCAGGACCCAGGGGTCGAAGACGCCGCGGGCCGCCGCCTGCGCGCCGTCCCGGCGGGCGCGCCGGACGAGCGGGTGCTCCCCCGCCTCCCGGACGGCCCGGGACTCGACGGGCTCGGGCTGCGGCAGGGTTCCCTCGCGTGGATCACCGGTGTTCCGCCGTCCCCGGCGCGGTCCGCGGAACCGATGGGTCCGGTCCCTTCCGCCGAGGGTGCCGCGCAGCGGGCGCAACGGCCCGGGGCCGTTCCCGCCGCCGGTCCCCGTACCGTTCCTATCGATAGGTGGTGTGGACACGGGCCTTGAGCCTCCCTTCGAGCAACTCGGTCCAGAAGGCGTCGAAGCGCTGATAGGCGGCGGGCCGGGTCTTGTGCTTCATGCCGTAGCCCACCGGGTAGAGGTCCGCGCCCGACAGATCGGGGGTGCCGTTCGACGACAGCAGCCTCCCGATCGCCTCGGCGCGGCCCTGCTCCGTAGCCAGGTTCTGCCCGCTCATCGTGAAGTCGTCGTCGTTCTGCTCGAAGTCGCTCACCACCAGCACCGCGAAGGAGCCCTTCCGCCCCCCGGGCCCGGTGTCCGGCCCCGTGCCGGTCCCCTCACCGGACCCTTCGGCGGGCCGCTCCCCGGACGGGCGGTGCTGCGCCATCCGGGACAGCGCCCCGACCACGTCCGAACCGGGCCGCTGCCGCTGCGCGCACGTCAGCAGTTCACCGGCCGTCTTCAGCGCGTCGGCCCGCAACTGGCCCCGGTAGTGCTCGCGGTCCTCGGTGGCCGCGAGTTCGGGATCGAGGTCCACCGTGTTCGCCTGGCACTTTGACGACTGGGACGCCCTGGTGATCGGGGCGAAGGCGAGGGTGCGGCACCCGGTGTCGGTGAGGAACCGCTCCAGGCTGCCCCGGAGTTTGGCGCGGGCGTCGAAACCGGTCCGGCCGGCACTCCCGGAACCGGAGCCGTCGACCACGACCCCGCAGGCGCGGGTGTACCGCTCGCTCTCCTCGTTCAGGAGGCCGCAGGCGGAGCCGGTGAGCAGGGTGGTCAGGACGAGCACGAGCGCGGGTGCCGCCCGGCGGGCGGGCCGGGCGGTACGGACGGTACGGGGGAGTGCGCGGCGGCGGTGGGGGGCGGGTGCGGGGCCGTGCCGCCCCCGGCCCGCTCGGTCTCCAGCGGTCATGACGGGGTCCTCCCTCCGGCGTGGCCGGTGTCCGGGGTGCCGGGTGTGTTGGACGTGTTGGATGGGGCGGGCGTGTTGGATGGGGCGGTCGGGGCGGCGCGGGGGCCGGGCGCGCCCGGCGCGGTGCCCGGGTCCCACCCGTGCCGGGCGTCCGGCGCGGGCCGACGGGGGCCGGGCGCGCCGCCCTGGCCGTCGAGCAGCCGCAGCGCCCGCGAGGTCGCCGTGCCCTCCCACTCGTCGTCGTCCAGCAGCCAGACGTCCGGCAGCCGCCAGGTGGTGTCCAGTTCCACCCGGCCGGGCAGCCACTCCGGCACGGGCCGCCGTTCCAGCAGGGCCAGCGGCTCGTGCTCCAGCAGCACGGACCGCCAGTACCAGGCGAGTTGCTGATTGGCCCGGTCGGCCACCGCCTGGGCGTGGGCCCGGCACACATCCGTACGGACCCGCCACTCGCCCACCCAGCGGCCGTAACGGGCCAGCGCGGCGGGCAACGGCTCGCCCCGGACGTCGTACTGCGTGACCACCCGCACCGACTCGGCGCGGAGTTCGGCGATACGGGCCCGCTCGCGCCGGATCAGCGCGGCCCGCATCTGTTCCGTGCTGCGCCGGGCGCTCATCCGGACCGCCGTGACATACGGGGTCACCAGGAGCTGATCCGTCTCGGCCGGCCCGGTGGGCAGGGGCTCGCCGTCCGCACGCAGCGGCAGGCGGGGGATGCCGCGGGCCCCGTCCCGTCTGCCGCTCCATCCGGCGAACAGCCGCGCGGCACGGCCGAGTCCGCCGCGCCGGGCCACCCCGTTGACGCTGTCGGTTCTGATCATGAATGACTTCCCCCGCATTCCTCCGGACACGGAATTTCCGCGCCCGGACGAGGTATCACCATTTCTGCGCGATACGCACACGGGCCTTCGTCCGGCACCGTCAGCCGCAGGGATCGCAGGGATCACGCGGGCTTCGCACAGCCCGGCGGAGAATGCGCCGGGTGCGGTCGACGGTACCGAAGGCCCGTGCTTCCCGTACCCCTGGAGAAGCCCTTTTCCGGGTCCCGTCCGAACCCGCCCCGAAGCCGCCCGGGAATCACCCGGGAAGCGCCCGGGACAACCGTCCGGACATGGCCATACTCAAATGGAGGACGGGGAAAGGGGGGCGGAGTGGCCATGGAGTCGAAGGACCGCGGGGACGGTCTCGGGCACGGTGCCGGAGACGGCGCCGGTCAGGGGCCCCGGCCGCGGATCAGGGTCGGCGACATCCGTTTCCCGGTCCGGACGCTGGGGCCGGGGGCGCGGCTCGGCATCTGGGTCCAGGGGTGTGTCCTCGCCTGCCCCGGCTGTATGTCGCGGCACACCTGGGACCCGCGCGGCGGGACCGTGCGGACGGTTCCGGAGCTGCTGGAGCTGTGGCGCACGGCGCTGGCGCGCGGGGCGGACGGGCTCACGGTCAGCGGCGGCGAACCGCTGGACCAGCCGGAGGGGGTCGCCGCCCTGCTGGCGGGGGCGGCCCGGCTGCGCACGGCGGCGGCGGGCCCGGCCGCCCCGGCCGATCTGCTCCTGTACACGGGTTACGAGGACGGCGAGATCGCCCGCGACCCGGCGCGCACGGCGGCCGTCCGGTCCGCCGACGCGCTGGTCACCGGGCGTTTCCGGGCCGCGGAGCCCACCGGTCTCGTCTGGCGGGGCTCGGCGAACCAGCGGCTGCGGCCCCTCACCGCGCTGGGGCGGGCGCGGTACGCGGAGCACCTGGAGCGGGCCGAGGAGCCCGGTCCCCGGCTCCAGGCGGAGACGGCGGACACGGCAGGCACGACGGACACAGCGGACGCGGCTGGTGCGGCGGGCACAGCGGACACCGCCGGTGCGGCGGGCACAGCAGCCGCGGCGGACGCGGCCGAGGGGGAGGACGGAGGGAACGATGGACGGCTACGCCTCTACGGAGTGCCCCGCAGCGGTGAACTCGCCGCGCTGGAACGCGGGCTGCGGCACGCGGGCATCCGCCTCACCCGCGTGGGCTGGCGCTCCGGCAACCCACCGCCCCCCTGAGCCGTCCGCCCCGACGGCCGGAGGGTCAGCGGGGGCGGATGGCGTCCGCCGTCGCACGGTCGCGGACCACCAGATGCACCTGCCGGTCCGGGTCCTTGGCCAGTTCGTCGCGGATCGCCCAGCGCAGCCAGGTCGCGCTGAGGGCCCGGTCGAGACCGCCGTGGCCCGCGCCGAGGAGGGGGAAGCAGATCGAGCGGAGGGGGGTGCCCCCGCGTTCGCTCTCCTCCCGCGCGAGCGCGAAACAGGCGCTCACCGCGCGGGCGATGCTCGACGGGTCGACCCGGTAGCCGTCCTCGTGCGGGACGACCACCGCCGCGTGGTAGATCCGCCGGATGCCCCGGACCGCGAGCGCGCCCGACGACGTGGGGACCACCGTCCCCGGCCGTACGGGGAGCCCGGGGCGGCCATGGGTGCGCAGCCAGGCGCCCAGTTCACGGACGAGGACATCGTCCACGATCTCCCCGGCGGGGTCGCGCACGGCGGCGGCCAGCCGGAGCGAGCCGGAGACCGTGGGCCGGAAGGTCTTGGACATCTCCAGATAGACGTTCTCGGACGAGACCAGGACGTCGATGTCCCGCAGCAGTTCGACGGGGGACACATGCAGCGTCACCGTGCCCCGTCCGCCCACGGGCACCTGCTCGATGCGTTTCGGGGGCCGCTCGGGCCCGGTGGCGCCGAGAGCCGCCGGGGGCAGCGCGGCGACGGGCGGCTCGCGCAGCACCGCCAGCACGGCTTCGGCGAGCTGCTGGAGGACCTGGGGTTCCTGGTGCTTGCGGAAGCGCTCGGAGGTCACCCCGTACACGGCGGCGGCCATCTTGCGGCGGTCGGGCGCGGGGGCGCCCCGGCGGTCGGGGAGGAGTCCGAAGGTGTGGGCCGCCGCCCGGCCGAGCAGATCGCCCTCGCCGAGCCGGCGCACGGCCGCCTTGAGCAGGGCCTCGATGCCCGCGGGTATGTCGTCGGGGCCGCCGCAGAAGCCACCGGCGAGCGCGGCGGTGCGCAGCGCCGTGTGACCGCCGCCGCGCAGCCCGGCGAGACCGGGCCTGCGGATGTTCCGCAGTTCTTCCAGGAGTTGGTCGTACGCGGGCGGCGAGGCGGGCAATTGCTCCTGACTCATGGCCGTCAGGTTAGCGAGCGAGCGTCCGGCGGTCGATGCCCGGAACGCAGGGAATCCGCCATTCCGCACGGCCGGGACAACGGATTTCCCTTTTCGTCCCACGTTCCCCGGCAACTCCAGAACAGAAATTCGGGAAATCGGCTCCCCGGCCCCCTTCCCACCCTCTTCCGCTCTCCTTCCCACCCTCTTCCCCTGCCCTTCAGGATCTCCACTTCCCGTTCCCTCTCGCGTGCTCCTTCTGCTCTTTGCGCTCTCCCGTTCTCCGCTCCCCGCTCCCCGCTCCCCGCGCTCTGTCCTCCGTCCTCCGCTCTCCGTTCTCCGTACGAGGTGAACTCCGTGGCCCTCCCTCCGCCCACCGAGCACGAACCGCCCGACCCGCCGGTCACCGATGTCGAGCAGGCGACGGACGCCGGGCCGGTCACCGATGTCGAGCCCGTGACCGGCGTCGCGCCCGCCACGGACATCGAGCCCCGCGACCGCCCCCGGCCCCGACGGGCCCCCGGGTCCTCCCCGTCCTCCTCCTCGTCCGCCTCGTCCGCCTCGTCCCCCTCGTTTTCCTCCCGCTCCCTCCGGGGCGACACCGGCGGCCTCCCCCGCTCCCTCCACGACCGCTTCCGGCTGCTGTCCGTGCTCCGCAGGCCCGAACACCCGCACCAGGCGGCCGTCTTCCGGGTCCGGGACACCGCCCACGGAGCAGCGATCCGGGTCCTCAAGTGGTACGACCGCGAACACGCCCCCGAACCCGAGGTGTGGGAGCTGCTGCGCACACCCCACCCCCGCCTCGCCCACCTCGTCGAGGCCGACCCCGCCGGAGCCGACGGCCACCCCTACGACCTCGCCCCCTCCTACGGGGAGACCGACCTCGCCGCACGGTCGCGCGCCGAACCCGGCCCGGCCCCGGTCCCGTTCGTCACCGCCGTCGTCCGTCAGGCGCACGAGGCCCTGACCACGCTCCACGGCCTCGGCGTCGTCCACCGGGACATCAGCCCCGCGAACCTCGTCCTCGGCAGCCTGGACCCCGCCGACCCCGAGCTGACCCTGGTCGACTTCGGTGTCTCCGCGTACGCCCCCGACGGGCGCGCCACCCGGGGCAGGCACTGGGTCGGCACCCTGCCCTATCTCTCCCCCCAGGCGCTGATCCGCAGCCAGTCGATCCACCGGCCCGCCGACTGGTGGTCGCTGGGAATGATCGCCGCCGAGCTGGCCGGTGGCCGCCACCCCATCCGTTACCACGGGGACGAGAACATCCAGGAGGAGATCGTCTCCCGCGCCCCCGACCTCCGCCGGGTGACCGACCCCCGGCTGCTGGTGCTGTGCCGGGGGCTGCTGACCCGCGACCCGGACCACCGCTGGGGCGCCGACGAGGTGGCCCGGTGGCTGGCGGGCGAACTGCCCCCGGTGGCGCCCCCGGCGGAGGGCCGGACGGCGGGCGCGGCACCGCACGGGACACCGGAGCGGGACGGGCTCGCCGTCGAGCCGTACGCCTTCCTGGGCGAGGAGTTCACCCGTCCCCAGGCGCTCGCCCCGGTCTTCGCCGAGAACTGGGAGAGCATGCGCAGGGCGCTGCGCGGACGCCGGGGCCGGGAGGAGTTCGTCCGCTGGCTGGGGCAGTTCGACGGGGTCGCGGGCCGGGACCCGGCGGAACGCGCCGCGCTGACAGGGCTGCTGGCCGACGCCCCCCGGCCCGCGACGCTGGTCCGGCTGGTCTCCTGGCTCGGCCCGGGGCTCGACGCCTCCTACCGGGGCCACCCGCTGGACCGGGCGGGGGTCGGGGAGCTGGCCCGCGCCGCCCTGGGCGGGGACGAACTCGCGGGCTCCGTCGTCGGGGAGCTGCGGGAGCACACCCTGCTGCCGCTGCTCGACCACCGGCCGGGCGGCGCGGGGCTCCGCCGGCTGGACCGGGACTGGGTCGCCGCGCTCTCCCACTGGGAGAGCCAGGTGGAGAACCTGTTCGCGGAGTTCCCCTCGCTGCGCGGCGCCGAGGACGTCGTCCGCCGTCTGACGGCCGTCTCCGACCACCGCAGGGCCGGTCTGCTGGCGCTCGTCGCCCATCCGGCGGCCCACCGGACCACGCTGACGGAACGCGCGGAACGCACCCTCGCGGGGCTGCCGTGCCCGGTGCCCTGGTACGAACGTCTCGTCCGGGACCGGGACGGGGCCGCCCACCCGGACGCGGCCGACGGCACAGCCGGCGGCAGGGGCACGAGCACAGGAACCGGCAGGGGCACGGGCCCGGGCACAGGCACAGGAACCGGCAGGGGCACGGGCCCGGGCAGGGCCCCGTCGTTCCTCCCCGACCTCGTCCGGCTCGCGCTCGCCGACCGGCTCGCGGGACTCGCCGAGAACGAGTCCTGGCAGGAGCGGCACCGCGCCGACCGCGAGCGGGCGATCCACCGCGGGCTGCTGGACGAGGACGCGGCGGCGCGCTGGCTCCGCCGCCAGGACCTGCCGCCCACCCTCGGCCGGGCGGTCGCCGGGGCCCTCGCGCTCATCCTCCCCTGGATCTTCCTCATCGGCCTGAGCGACGTGCTGGGCTGGGCCCCGCCCGCGACCGTGCTGACGGCGTGGCTGCTCGCGGTGCCCGCCGCCGCCGCGACGCTGGCGATCGAACTGCTGACGGCGTACCGGATCGGCAGCCCCGCCTACCACCCCGACCGCTCGCTCGCGGGGCTGCTCGTCGACCGTGCCCTGCCCCTGGCCCGGTTCGTCCGGCAGCCGGGCGCGCGCTTCCCGGTCCGGGGGCTGCTGCTCCTCGTCCCGTTCGCGCTGCTGGGCCTCGCCGTCGTGCACGCGCCCTGGCTCTGGCCCCTCGTCACCGTCCTGGCGCTGGGCGGGTGGAGTGTGCGGCGGCTCCACGACTGGCATCGATTCACCACCGGACTCCGGGCCGGGGCGGGGGCGGGTTCGGGGGCCCGTCCCGGCCCCGGTCCGGGCAGCACCCCGGAGCGGGAACGGCCACTCCCCTCGGGGCGCCCCGGGAACGGGGGCGGAGCATGAGCACCGGTATGGGCTACTACACCGTCGACTCGGTCCTGCCCGACGTGTCCCTCCCCGTCTCCCCCTCCGTCGACGCCTCCGAAGCGGCCGGACAGGTCCTGGACGCCGCCCTGGACCAGGCACAGGACCTGCTGCTCCCCGCCCTCGTCGGGCTCGGCTCGCTCAGCGGCGCCCTGCTCGCCGGACGGGCCGCCCTCGCCGGGACGCAGCTGCTCGCGGAGGCCGCGATCCGGGCCGCCGGGGCGCAGCGGGAGCTGCGGCGGCAGCGCGTCGACGCCTGCCGGGCCGCCGAGTGCTGGCGCCAGGCCGCCTTCGCCGCCGCCGGGGTCAACGCGCGGATCGAGACCCTGGCCGTCCGGGTGCGGAAGGCGGAGCTGCCCCCGGGGCCCGACGGCCCGCCGGTCCCGCCGCCGCTGTCCCCCGTGGGCATGACGCTGGGGCAGCTCTGGGAACGGCTCGCCGCCACCGAGCGGCGGCTGCGCTCGGCCGAGGCGGCCCAGGCCCGCGCCGAGCTGGAGCGGACGCCCCTCGTCGCCACCGGGGTCCCCGGGAGCGACCGGCTCGCGCTGCGGCTGCGGGAGCGGCGGGCCCGGGCGCTCGCGGAGTACGCGCTCACGACGTCCGCCGACGCCCCCCGCGACCGGCCGCCGGAGCGGCCCGTCGCGCCCTCCGGCGAGTCGGCCGTCTCCTTCGGCGTGGAGCTGATCGCCAGGCTTCCCCCGGATGTGGACCCCGCGGACCGGCTCCTGGTCGAGGAGGCGGTCGCCGTGGCCGCCGAGGAGGCCGCCGCCGGACGGGCCGCGGCCGCCGGACGCCATCTGCGGGAGGCCGAGCAGTTCGCGGACCGCGCGGTCCGCGCGGCCGGGCGGCGGCGGGAGGCACGGGAGTGGGCGGCCCTCCAGCTCGGCTTTCTGCGGGACGCCCCCGCCGGTCTGCCGCCGGAGGCGGCGAACGCGCTGCCCACCGCCCCGCCGGACGAGATCGCGCTGCTGGAACGGACACTGGACGGGGGAGAGCCACCGGACGAGGCCCTGCGCGCCCGGATCGGGGCCCGGGTCGGGAACCGGACCTCCGCGCTGCGGCAGCTCTACACCGCCCAGGTCGTCCGGGCGGTGCTCCGGCGCACGGCCGACGGCTCCCGGGCCGCCGCCCCGGCGCGCGAACGCGGACGGGGGACCGCGCAGAACGCGGGGAACCCCCCGGGCACCGTGGACTGGACCCCGCCCGGCTGGGGCGGAGAGCACTGGCTGCGGCTGATCCCGACGGACAGCGGACACGCCCGCGTGGTCACCATGCACCGCGCCCGCCCGGCCGGGACGGAGACCGAGGACGACCGGGACCGCGACCGGCGGCGCTGTGCCGAGGCACCCCGTCAACTGCGCGCGCTGGAGCGGCTGCTCGACCGGGCCGAGGTGACGATGCGCCTGACGTTCGACCCGGTCCCCGTCCCGGCCCCGGTCTCCGTGCCGGAAGCGTCGGCCGCGCGGGCCCCCGTCGCGGCGGACCGCGCACGCGCCCGGCGGGGCGACGGTCCCCAGGCCCGCGCCCTCGACCGTCCCGACCGTCCCGACCGTCCGAAGCGTTCCGACCGGCCCGGACCGGAGCCCCGGCGGTGAACACGGCGGAGGGGAGCGGATCGCGCATGCCGCGGAACAGGGCGGGGGCGGGCCGCGAGCGGCGGCTCCCCGCCTTCACGGAGGAGCTGACCGGCACCCTCGGGGTGCACGCCCAGTACGTCCTGCACGGCAACATCCGGGACGTCCATCTCGTACGCCACGACACCGCCCCCGGCGGCGGGGACCGGCGCTCCCCCGACCGGGCCCACAGCCTCACGGAGGTGCTGTGGAACGCGCTGCGGCCCGAAGGGTACGAGGCGCTCGTCCGCTACAACGTCCTGGACGGCTTCTCCGTGGTCACGGGCACGGCGGCGGACGAGGTCCGGGAGCTGCTGTCCGCGTCCGGCGGGAACGGGCCCGCTCCCTCCCCCGGGCCCGGTACGGCGGGCCGGGGCGCGGAGGGCTCGGGGCCGCAGCCCGGCGTGGAGCGCCTGCTCCACTCGATCGTCACCGGCTGGCGGCACCACCGCCCGCGCGGGGGGCCGTCCCGCCCGGGGGACGCGCGCCTCCCGCTCTCCCCCCGGCAGGACCCGTACCGCGTGGTCCTGCTGATCGACTACGCGGCGCGCATCCCCACCGATGTGTCCCGGCTGAGCGACCCCGAACGGGACTTCTTCCTCGGCTGTCTGAAACTCGCCGAGGAGGCCCGGCCGCTGCCCGCCCCGGACGGCGGGCGGCGGCTGTTCAACCCGCTGATCTGGCTGGTCGAGGGCGAGCGCGATCTGCCGTCCTGGCTGGTGGCGGGCAGCGAGCGGATCCGGACGATCGGCATCCCGCTGCCCGACCTCGGGTCCCGGCAGCGGATGGCCCGTCTCCTGGCCGCCGACCACCGGGCGTGCGCGGAGGCCGGGGCCACGGAGCCCGGGGCGGCCCCGGAGGGCCCCGCCCCCGTACGTCTCACCAAGCGGCCGACCGCCGACGCGTCCACCGCCCGCACATCCGCCGCCGACGCACTCGCCGCCCACCCGTCCACCGCCGCCGCACTCACCGACGACACGTCCACCGCCGACGCGTTCGCCGTCGACGCGTTCGCCCGGAGCACCGCCGGGCTGACCCTGCGGGCGATGCGGGAGAGTTCCCGGATGGCGCTCGACCGGGGGCTGCCGTTCAGCGCGATGCGGGACGCCGTCCGCGTCTACCAGCTCGGCGTCGAGGACAACCCCTGGCAGCGCGGCTCCGTCCGGGAGCAGATCAGAAAGGGCGAGTCGTACATCCGCGGCCGGGTGAAGGGTCAGGAGAAGGCCGTCGCGAAGACCCTCGACATCCTCAAGCGGGCGGCCCTCGGCCTCTCGGGCGCCCAGGCCTCGCACTCCGGCAGCCGTCCGCGCGGCGTCCTCTTCTTCGCCGGGCCGACCGGCACCGGCAAGACGGAGCTGGCGAAGTCGGTGGCCACGGTCCTCTTCGGCACCGAGGACGCCTGTCTCCGCTTCGACATGAGCGAGTTCTCCGCCGCGCACTCGGTGGACCGGCTGGTGGGCGCGCCGCCCGGATATGTGGGGTACGAGGCGGGGGGCGAGCTGACGACGGCGGTGCGCAACGACCCGTTCCGGGTGGTGCTGTTCGACGAGATCGACAAGGCCGACCGGGGCGTTCTCGACAAGTTCCTCCAGGTCCTGGAGGACGGACGGCTGACCGACGGCCAGGGTGTGACCACGTACTTCAGCGAGTGCGTGCTCATCTTCACCTCCAACCTCGGGGTACGGGGCGGGGGCCCGGCGGGCGGCACGGGGCGGGTGGCGCGGCCCGGCATGCCGTACGAGGAGCTGGAGGAGGTCGTCCTCGGCAACGTCAAACACCACTTCGTGGAGGAGATCGGCAGGCCCGAGCTGATGAACCGGCTCGGCGGCAACGTGGTCGTCTTCGACTACATCGCGGACCAGGTCGCCGCGGAGATCTTCGATGTGCAGATCCGCAATATCCAGCGGGTGCTGCGGGACGAGCAGGGGGTGCTGCTGCGGCTGACGGAGGAGGCCCGGCACACCCTCTCCGCGCGGTGCACGGCCGACACCGACAACGGCGGACGCGGTATCGGCATGCTGCTGGAGACCCTGTTGATCAATCCGCTGGCGCGGGAGCTGTTCGACCGGGAGACCCTGTACGGGACCGAGGTCACGGTGGTGGACGTACGGGTGGGGCCGGACGGGGCTCCGGCGCTCGCGCTCCGGGTCGCGCCGCTGGACGGGACGCCGGGGGACCACCGGTGACCGCCGGGGCCCGCGACGCCCCCTGGTGGACCGAGCCGGACGACGGGCCGACCGGACCCGGGCGAGAGGAGACGGACACCGGCACCACCGCCGACACCGACACGAGTGGACCCGGCACCGGCACCGGCACCGGCACCGGTGGACCCGACACCGCCGACGCCGGTGGAACCGCCGCCGGTACCGGCGCCGCGCCGGAAGGGGAACGGGACCGGGCGGCGGAACCGGAACCGGAGCCGCCGGAGACCTGCGCGAACTGCCATGACCCGCTGGCCGCCGGGGCCCCGCGCTGCCCGTCCTGCGGCAGCGCCCGTTCCGCCGCCGTCGTCCTGAGCTGCCCCGCCCTGGCGCTGGCCCTCCCGGTCCGCCCCGGTGCCCCGCTCCACCTGGGCCGGGACCCCGGCTGGGCGCCGCTGACCGCCGCCGCCCTCGCCGGGCTGACGTGTGTCTCCCGCCGCCAGGCGGTGGTCACCGCGGAACCCGACGGCACCGTATGGGTCGCGGAGCCGCCCGTGCCCAGCGCCAACGGCACCCGGGTCAACGGGGTGCCGGTGGGCCCCGGCGAGCGGATACGGCTGCGGAACGGGGACGAGATCCGCTTCGGCCGCCGGATCGTCCGTCTCACCGTGCGGATCCACGGCGCGGGCGGCCCCGACGGCACCGGCGGTTTCGAGAGCTTCGAGGATCTCTGAGGACCCTCGGGGGTGAGCAGCCCGGTCAGAGCCTGACCCCGGGCGGTACGAGCACCGCCCGCAGCGGTGCCAGCAGCCGGTTCGCCTCCTCGGCCCCCTCGAACGTCCCCAGCCGGTACGCGTGCTCCGGATCGGCCTTCAGCGGCTCGTCCCCGCAGCGGTCCCCGAACAGCACCAGCGCGTGGCAGGGCCGGTTGCGGCGGGACTGCCAGACCATCCCGTGTGCCCCGGGGGCGTACCGGCGTATCTCCTGCGCCCAGAACCGGGTCGCGCCGTAGCGCTCGTCCCCGCCCTCCAGCAGCGAGGCGTCCTGGAAGACGGCGGCGAGGTCCGCCTGTGTCACCAGGCGTACCAGCGTCAGCTCCTCGGTGACCGTCAGCCGGGACAGCGAACGCGGCGCGGCCAGCGCCCAGGGCACCACACGCACCCCGGCGTCGGAGTACGGGACGTCGCGCAGCAGGGTCTCGGCGAGCGCGGTGAGCGGTTCCGGGGCCGCGTACAGGAAGCGGTACGCGTCGTCCGCCGTGCCGTCGAACCGTCCCCCGGCGAAGTGCCGGTGCGAGAGGACCGGGTTGAAGCCGGTGGCCGGGAAGCGGGTGGTGTGGCAGCGCCACAGCTCGGCGCCTGCCGGGAGCACCGTGAGGGCCGGCCGCATCGGGACCGGTGGAGGAGGGGTCCTCACCACGCGATCTCCCCCTCGTACGTCAGCGCGCGGGCGGCGGCGGTCAGGGTCTCGTCCGGGACCCGGCCGAGCAGTTCGGCGGGGGTCCCGTCCAGCCAGGGGTTCCTCCCCAGCCACCAGCTCGCCGCGCCCCAGGGGTCCTGGTCGGCGAGGATCATGCGGTTGATCTTCTGGACGACGGGGAGCGGCCCGCCGGTGCCCGTGTCGAACTGGAACTCCGGGTAGCGCGGGCTCCCCCCGGGACCGGTGAGCCGGATCAGCCCGGCCGCCGCGGGGTCGTCGGCACTCTCCCGGTCGAGCGCGTCCGCCCCTCGGGAGGGTGCGGAGAGCAGCGCGTTCCGTGCCTCCCAGAAGAGGTTCGCGCTCGCTGGGGCGAGCTGTGGCCACTCGACCGAGTCCAGCAGCCGTACCAGCGCGGCGAGTTCATCGGCGTCCGGCAGGACTCCGGCGGCGGCTCCGGGGCCGGGAGAACGGGACTGTCCGATCCGCTCGGCGAGTTCGCTGCCGGGCGGCAGGGGCCGCAGTGCCACCCGTATCCGCCGCAGCGCGACCCGTACGGCGCGCGGATCGCTGCCCGCCGACTGGAGGCCGCGGACGGCCTCCTGGTAGCGGATGTACTGGTCGGGGGTGAACGAGGCGTGGATCTCGGGCTGATGGCTGCGCAGCAGCCCGAGCAGTTCCCCGGTCCGCATGGGCGGCTCCCTTCGGGACGGATCGTGCCGGTACGGGCCTTCCGGAACAGGGCCCTCCGGCAGGATGGGCCCGCCCTGGTGGAGGACGGCACGTCCGCCCATGATGGGACCGTCCGGGCCGGCACGGGGGTGGAACGCCGCACTTCCCGGAAACCGCCCGGAAGACGTCCGCGAAGCAGCCGCGCGGGGCTGCCCGGCCACGCGGTCACGCGGTCACGCGGCCGGGACAACGGGCGTCCGCGCGGGCCCACGCGGGCCGGGGGGACGCCGTCGGCCCGGAGCCCGTCCCCGGGCACGCCGGTCCCGGCGCTGAGCCGTCCCCCGTCCCCCACCCCCCGTTCTCCGTTTCCCGTTCCCCGGGAGGACCCACCGGCCGATCGGCGCGACAGCACCACGCCGTACGGCGGCGGGGCCCGTACGGCGTGGTGCACCGTACGGGCCCCGCCCGCCGTCCGCTCCGGGCCCCGTGGCCCCGAAGGCTCAGCCGACCAGGGTGTTCTCGCCCTTCTCCGCGCCCTCGGCCGCCGCGCCCCCCGCCGGCACCGCCTCCTGCTTGCGTCCGCCCATGAACACGGTGGCCAGGACCGCGGCGG
This sequence comes from Streptomyces clavuligerus, assembly GCF_005519465.1. Classification (NCBI taxonomy): domain Bacteria; kingdom Bacillati; phylum Actinomycetota; class Actinomycetes; order Kitasatosporales; family Streptomycetaceae; genus Streptomyces; species Streptomyces clavuligerus. The sequence goes on from NZ_CP027858.1 coordinate 3,166,391, forward strand.
CGATGACACCGGCCGCTCCCGCCCAGAAGCTGGTGGACATCGCCTCGGTGAAGGCGGACCGGGCCAGTTCGGCGACCGGGCCGTCCTGGAGGGCGAGGGCGTCGGAGATCGAGTGCCGTGCCTCCTCGGGGGCCTTGGCCATCCCGTCGGTGTAGGTGCTGGACAGGACCGCGCCCAGGATCGCGACGCCGAGGGCGGCACCGGCCTGCTGGATGGTGTCGTTGAGGGCGGAGCCCACCCCGGCGTGCTCGGTCGGGACCGCGCCCATCAGGGCCGAGATCGCGGCGGGCATCGCCAGTCCGCTCCCCGCGCCGAGCAGCACCATCGCGGTGGCCAGCAGCCCCCGGCCGTCCCCCGCGGAGAGGCTCGCCAGCAGGGCGAACCCGCCCGCGATGACCAGGAGTCCGATGACGGCCAGGGCCCGGTTGCCGGTCCTGGCGAGCAGCGAGGCGCCGACGGCATTGAAGACGATCACCGCGAGGGCCATCGGGGTGAAGGCGAGGCCGGTCTCGGTGGGGGTGTAGCCGAGGACGAACTGGAGGTACTGGGTCAGGACGAGCATCAGACCGCCGTTGGCGAACGTCAGCAGGACCAGGGAGAGGCTGGCGCCGGTGAAGGTGCGGTTGCGGAAGAGCGACAGCGGCACCATGGGCGAGTCGGTGCCCCGGGTCTCCCAGACTCCGAAGCCGATCAGGCCGAGGAGGGTGATCGCGAGGGAGATCCGCGTACCGGTGTGGTCCAGGCCGCCGTGGGGCAGCTCGATGATCGTCCAGACCAGCGCGGTCATACCGGCCATCGAGAGGACCATGCCGACCGGGTCGGCCTTGCGCCAGGGGCCCTTGGACTCGGGCATCAGCACCAGGGCCGCGACGATCGCGAGCAGGGCGATCGGCACATTGATCAGGAAGACGGCGCCCCAGTCGAAGCGGTCGAGGAGCGCGCCGCCGAGGACGGGGCCGCCGACCAGGCCGACCATCGCGACCGTGCTCCACGCGGCGATCGCCTTCGGGCGCTCCTCCTCGTCGAAGACGGTGATGAGGATCGACAGCGTGCTCGGCATGACCAGCGCGCCGCCCACGCCCATCAGGACCCGGCCGAGGATGAGCTGTTCGGGGCTGGTGGCGCAGGTCGCGACCACCGAGGCCGCACCGAAGACCACCAGGCCGACGACCATCACCTTCCGGCGGCCGTACTTGTCGGAGAGGCTTCCCGCCGTCAGCAGCAGCCCGGCGAAGACCAGGATGTAGGAGTCGATGATCCACTGAATGTCCTGGGACGTGGCCCCCAGATCCTCCGCGATGGAGGGGATCGCCACGGTCAGCACCATGTTGTCGATCACCAGGACCAGGGTGCTGAGGCAGAGCACCACCAGGATGAGCCAGCGCCGGGGATGACGTTCCATGACCAGACCTTTCTGAGGCACAGGGACGTGCGGCACCCGAACGTGCGGCACGGGGACGGCAATGCGACCGAGACGGGCGCGACGGGCGACGCCATCGATACGCACACCGTTCCGAACGATGTGCGGCATGACGAACACTGTACGGAGGCCGCACAGTGTTCGCAAGACCGTACGTCGTGCGGTCCGCTGCGTTAGGCTGGGCCCGGTCCGTCAGGTGCGCAGGAGCCGGAGAGAGGGAGGAGGCCGTCGTATGACAGCCAAGGAACAGGCGTTCCCGTCGGTGTGGGCACGTCCGCAGCGGCAGCGCCGGGAGCAGCCGTCGCTGAGCCGGGAGCAGATCGTGGCCGAGTCCATCGCCCTCCTCGACGAGGAGGGCCTGGACGCGCTGAGCATGCGCAAGCTCGGCACCCGGCTGAACGCGGGCGCGACCTCGATGTACTCGCATGTGAGCAGCAAGGACGAGCTGATCGAGCTGACCGTGGACGAGATCTACCGCGAGATCGAGATCCCGCCGCTCACGACCCCCGACGACTGGCGTGCCGCCGCGTGGACCAGCGCCCACAGCCTGCGGACGGCGGTGCTGCGCCACCCGTGGATCGCGTCGGTGCTGGGCGAGGTCAGCGGCGCCTCGCTGGGGCCGAACATGCTGCGCATGTCCGAGGGGCTGCTGACCCTCTTCGAGGAGGGCGGCTTCGACCCGGACGGCGCCAACACCGCGCTGGGCACGCTCTTCGCCTATGTCCTCGGCCAGACGACGAGCGAGGCGGCCTGGCTGACCAAGCTGGCGCGGAGCGGTCAGAGCGAGGAGGAGTGGATGGCCCGGATGCTGCCCGCGGCCGAGGCCGCCGTACGGCCCTTCCCCCGGCTGCGCGGGCAGTTCGAGGCCCGGATGGACGCGGCGTCCCAGCAGATCAGGGGCTCGGACTTCGATCTCGGCCTGGACGTGGTCCTCGACGGCCTGGCGGCCCTGCGCGCCCGCGCCGTCTGAGCCCGCGCCGCCTCACCACCCACGCCGCCTGAGCCCGCGCCGCCCCGCCGACCGCCGTCTCACCGCCCGCGCCGCCCGAGCCGGGCCCGGGGCACACCGGTGCGACCGGGGCGGCTCGGTGGGGGCGGCCGGTCACGGGCTCCGCTCAGCGCGGTCCGCGGACGCCCGGACCGGGGCGGGTCTCGACGAGGACGCCCCGGCGGGCCGCCTGAAGACCGGCCTGGAGCCGGGTCCGGGCGCCCAGGACATCCATGATCCGCCGCATCCGGCGCTCCACGGTCCGCTGGGCGACGCCCAGCCGGCGGGCGATCGCCCGGTCGGTCAGACCGGAGGCGGAGAGCGCGAGCAGATGCTCGTCCTCCCCGGACAGACCGGACCCACCAGGCCCACCGGCCCCACCGGCCCCACCGGCCCCACCGGCCCCACCGGCCCCGTTGAACGGAACAGACGCGCCGGAGGCCCCGGCGACGCCCGGGGAGCGGAAGGGCCCGGAGACACCCGAGCGGCCGGAGGGCCCCGGGACCCGGGCATCACGCGCACCACCCGCCTCCCCCACCCCCCGCACCTCGCAGGAGCCGTCGTCGAACGGTCCGGAGGGCCAAGGCCCCTGGGGCCCCCGGGGCCAGAGCGGCACGGAGCGCTGCCACAGCAGCTCGTACAGAATCACCAGCCCCTCCAGCAGCGCGGGCACCTTCAGCACCAGCACATCGCCCACCCCGTCGCCACCACCACGGCCACCACCGGTACCACCGGTACCGATGTCACCGCCGTCACCACCACCGTCGCCATCACGCCCCAGCGGAACCAGCGCCGTCCGCCGGTCCGAGACCACGAGGGTCAGCGGCACCTCGGCCAGCACCCGGCTCCGCGCGCCGAGCCCCGCCAGCTCCCGGCAGGCCCCGAGCTGTTCGGGGGTCTCCAGGGAGCCATGGCCGTAGATCGCCCGGCAGCGCACGCCCCGCGCGAGCAGTTCCCGCTGGACGGGGCAGGGCGCCAGGTCCAGGACGAGCAGTTCGTCCCGCGTGGTGCGCTCGATCCGGGAGAAGCAGCGGTCGACCGCCTCCCGCCCGCCGACGGTCCTCAGCTCCGGCCCCGGCTGCCGCCGGAGCGCGTGGAACTCCTGCCCGAGCGAGGCGGCCGCCAGCCGGACCCGTTCGATCTCCGCCCGCCGCTGAAAGGCCAGCGCCTCGATCGCCGCGTCCGGCGGCTCCGGAAGATAGCGGGCAGGCCTGCCGGGGGACCGGGTGAGCAACCCGCGCCGCTCCAGGGAGCCGGTGCGGCGGCGGACCCGGGCGACGTCCCAGCCCATGGCCCCGGCCAGCTCAGCGGCGGTGGCCCGGGGGCGGGTGAGCAGGGCCCGGTAGAGCAGTTCCTCGTCGGGGGAGACCCCGAGATCGGTGAGCCGGTGACTCTGACTTCCGGTCATTCCGTTTCCCCCCGTGGCCGGTTGGCCATCGACGGTAGAGGGGTGCACCGCCGGGGGACAGACGATTGTGCGCCGCCGCGGGCGTCGGCGGGATGCCGACAATGACGGAAAACCCGCTCGCCGGGTCCGGCCCGGAGGCCCGGCGCCGCCGGTCCCCGGCCCACCGCCGCCGTTCTCCCGTCAAACGGATGTCACCACCTCACCCACCCGCCCCGGGAACCTCCACCCGGAGGGGTGAAGAAGGGGCCGGAGCCGTACAACACCGGCGGCCCGGAGCGCTATCAAGCGGTCATGAACCGTCACCCGAGGCGCACCGTCGCCGCCCTCTCGTTCTGCCTGGCCCTCGTCCCCGTCGCCCTGGCGGGACCCGTCCGGGCCGCCCCCGCGCAGCCGCCGGCCGAACCGGTGGTCATGCAACTGGAGGACGCCATCTCCCTCCTGGTGGAGGTGGAGGAGGACCGTACGGGGTTCTCGCCCACCGCCTTCCCGCACTGGAACGAGGGCCGGGACCCCGCCGACGGCTGCACCACCGAGAACGAGGTGCTGCGCACCGAGGCCGTCGACGAGCCCGCCGTCTCGGGCTCCTGCGCGCTCTCCGGCGGGCGCTGGGTCTCGTACTACGACAACCAGTCCACCACCCAGCTCTCCAGCCTGGCCGTGGACCATGTGGTGCCGCTCGCCGACGCCTGGGCCTCCGGCGCCTCCGCCTGGACCGCCGAGCGGCGCGAGGCGTACGCCAACGACCAGGACTCCCCGTACACGCTCGCGGCGGTGACCCGGCGCACGGTCCAGGAGAAGGCCGGACGGGACATCTCCGGCTGGCAGCCCGCGGAGACCGGGCCGCTCTGCCGCTACGCGGGCGACTGGGTGGGCACCAAGCTGCGCTGGGGCCTCAGCACCGACAAGGCCGAGCTGGAGGCGCTGAAGATGTTCGCGGACAACATGTGCGAGACCACCGTCGTCCGCCATCTCCCGGGCCCCGCCCAGTAGGACTCGCCGCCGGGTGCCGCCCGTACACCCGGCCGGTCCGTTCGAACACAGGACCACTCGAACGGGTGAATACGCGACCTTGGTCCAGATCAACCGTGACCTCCGGCCCGGCCGACCGGATAGACCAACCAACGGAGTAAGCGACGAACAGATTGACGAAAGAGATATGAAGGTCAAAATAGCCCTTACCGCCCTGGGTGCACTGGCGCTCACCGCTGTCCTGCCCACCGCCGGAGCGGCGGCGGACGAGACCAACACCAACTCCCACAACGGCTTCACACTGATCCACATCGGCCAGATCGACGATCCGCTGGAAGACGTCCTGGAGCACGCGGTGATCCTGAGCAGGGACTCCAGCAGCGACGGCTGATCCCCCGCCCCCGCACCCCGGCAGCGGCGGCCGATCCCCCGCCCCGGACCCCACCCGGAGCCGCCCCCGGCACTCCTTCCGGACCCCACCGAAGCCCCCCGCCGCCGACGGCGGGGGGCTTCGCCGTGCGGCCCCGCCCCACCCGGGCGACCATCGGACCATGAGCCCCGAGATCCACCTCGCCCAGCAGCCGGAGGCCGACGAACTGCTCGGCCGCAGCCCGCTCGCCGCGCTGGTGGGGATGCTCCTCGATCAGCAGGTGCCCATGGAGTGGGCGTTCTCCGGGCCGTACACGATCGCCCGCCGCATGGGCCACGACGACCTCGACGCCGCCGCGATCGCCGCGTACGACCCGGAGGGCTTCGCCGGGCTGCTCAAGGAGAAACCGGCCGTCCACCGCTACCCCGGGTCCATGGCCCAGCGCGTCCAGCAGCTCTGCCGGTACCTCGTGGACGAGTACGGAGGGGACGCGGCGGCCGTCTGGCGCGACGCGGCCGACGGGGCGGAGCTGCTGGCCCGGCTGAAGGCGCTGCCCGGCTTCGGGGAGCAGAAGGCACGGATCTTCCTCGCCCTCCTCGGCAAGCAGTACGGCGTCCGGCCGAAGGGCTGGCGCGAGGCGGCGGGCGCCTACGGCGAGCAGGGCTCGTACCGCTCCGCCGCCGACATCACCGGGCCGGAGTCCCTGGCCAAGGTGCGTGCGTACAAGCAGGCGCAGAAGCAGGAACTGAAAAAGCAGCAAAAGCCAGAAAGAGCGTAAAGAACAGCTGAAAGGGGCTTACCGAACCGGACCTTCCGGGTCCTTGCATGCCAAGCAGATGAATAAAGACGTGAGTTGACGCACAAGCGTTCCCATAACGGTGTTCCGCTCGCTAACTTCCCTTCAACTTGTCCACACCGGGAAGGAACTCTGTGAAGGCAACACGCCGCAGAGCCGTCGCCACGATGGCCGCCGCAGCACTCGTGACCCCGCTTCTGCTCGCCTCCGCCTCCCCGTCCGCCGCCGAGCGGCAGAACCCGGGGCACGAGGCGAAGAAGCTCGCGCAGAAGCTCGTCGCGAAGACGTCCGTGAACGACGCCCACAAGCATCTGAAGAGGTTCCAGCAGATAGCCGACAGCGCGGGCGGCAACCGCGCGGCGGGCACCATCGGCTACGACGCGTCGGCCGCGTATGTCTACAACCAGCTCAAGAAGTACGGATACGACGTCCGCTTCGAGCCCTTCACCTTCCGCTACATCGAGACCCAGGCCGAGAAGCTGTCCGTGGTCTCCCCCGCGCCGCGCGACATCAAGGTCCACGCGCTCGACTACACCAAGTCGACGCCGGTCGGCGGCCTCCGGGCCAACCTGGCGGCGGTCCCGGTGGACGCGACCAGCGGCTGTGAGCCCGGGGACTACGCCGCCGGTGCCTTCACCGGCAAGATAGCCCTGGTCAAGCGGGGCGGCTGCACCTTCTTCCAGAAGCAGGAGACCGCCGCGCAGGCGGGCGCCGTCGGCGTCGTCGTCTGGAACAACGTGCCCGGCGAGATGGGCGGCACCCTGGGCGCGGACGGGACCGTCAAGCTCCCCGTCGGCGGAGTCACCCAGGCCGAGGGCGAGGCGCTCGTCGCCGCGCTCGGGGCCGGACCCGTCGAGGTCAATCTGGAGGTCCGCCAGCTCCAGCAGGTCCGCACCACCCACAATGTGATCGCCGAGACCCGGCACGGCAACGCGGCGAACACCGTGATGCTCGGCTCCCACCTCGACGGTGTCCAGGCGGGCCCCGGCATCAACGACAACGGCAGCGGCTCGGCCGGTCTGCTGGAGGTCGCCGAGGAGCTGGCCAAGGCCGAGAAGCGGCCCGCCAACAAGGTGCGGCTGGCCTGGTGGGGCGCCGAGGAGAACGGGCTGCTCGGCTCCGAGGCGTATGTCGCCGGGCTCAGCTCCCTGGGCCGCAAGGAGATCAAGCTCTATCTGAACTTCGACATGATCGCCTCGCCGAACTACGGGCTGTTCGTCTACGACGGCGACGACTCGGACGGCGTGGGCGCGGGCCCGGGCCCCGAGGGCTCGGCCCAGCTGGAGCGGGACATCACCTCGTTCATGGACCGCAAGGGCATCCCGCACGAGGGCACGGACTTCACCGGCCGCTCGGACTACGGCCCGTTCATCGAGGTCGGCATTCCCGCCGGTGGCACCTTCACCGGCGCGGAAGTGGTGAAGACCGCCGCGCAGGCGGCGAAGTTCGGCGGTACGGCGGGCCAGGCGTACGACCCGAACTACCACGGCAAGGGCGATGACATCACCAACATCAGCCTGAAGGCGCTCAAGGCGAACCTCGCCGTCATCGCCAACGCCACGGGCACCTACGCCCACGACATCAGCTCCCTGACCAAGCCGGTCGCGCCGTCCGCGCCGACCGTCCAGGGCACGTCGAGGACGGGCCACACCGAGGCCACCCGCTGACGCGGGACCACCGCCACGGGACCTGAGCGCGGGCCCCGCCCCCCAGCGGGCGGGCCCCGCCCCCCAGCGGGCGGGGCCCGCGCCTGTCGTCCCCCCGGGCACCCGCCCGCGTGCCGCCTCCCGGGCACCCCGCCCGCGTCGGTCGCCCCCGGTCGGCTCAGCGGCGCCGGCGGGTGGTGCCGAAGAGGGAACGGGTGACCTCCCGGCCGATCTGCGTGCCCACGGAACGGGCCAGCGAGCGGAAGACCCCGCTGTCGACGACCTGCTCGACGAGGGTCCGCTCCCGCTCCGGCCCGCCCGCCGGAACTCCCGGGTCCGCCGCCGGTACGGGCGTCCCCACGGGAGCGGGAGCCCCGGCCGCGGTACCCGCCAGCTTCTCGTACGCCGACTCCCGGTCCACGGCCCGCGCGTACCGCGGATACCGGGACGAGGCCGCCACCGCCGCCTCCAGCGCCTCGGGCGCCACCGGCCCCATCAGCGACCGCGGCGCCCGCAGCCGGGTCGCGGCCACCGGCGTCGGCGCCCCCGACTCGCTCAGCACCGTGATCACCGCCTCCCCCGTGCCCAGCCCCGTCAGCACCTCCGCCAGGTCGTACGCCGACCGGGGAAACGTCCGCACGGTCGCCCGCAGCGCCTTCTCGTCCTCCGGGGTGAAGGCCCGCAGCGCGTGCTGCACCCGGTTGCCGAGCTGCCCCAGCACCTCGGCCGGCACATCCCGCGGCGTCTGCGTCACCAGGAAGACCCCCACCCCCTTCGACCGGATCAGCCGCACCGTCTGGGTGATCGACTCCAGGAACGCCCGGCTCGCGCCCGTGAAGAGCAGATGCGCCTCGTCCAGGAAGAAGACCAGTTTCGGCCGCTCCAGGTCCCCCGCCTCCGGCAGCCCGTGGAAGAGGTCCGCCAGCAGCCACATCAGGAACGTCGAGAAGAGCTGCGGCTGCGACTGCACCGCCGGCAGCTCCAGCACGGAGACCGTGCCCCGCCCGTCCGGGGCGAGGGACAGCAGCTCGGCCGTGTCGAACTCGGGCTCCCCGAAGAACGGCCCCGCCCCCTGCTGCTCGAACGCGGTCAGCGCCCGCAGGATCACCCCCGCCGTCGCCGGGGAGATCCCGCCGAGCCCCTTCAGCTCCCCCCGTCCCTCGTCCGAGACGAGGAAGGCCACCACCGCCCGCAGATCCTTCAGATCGATCAGCTCCAGGCCCTTGCCGTCGGCGTAGTGGAAGATCAACCCGAGCGACTGCTCCTGCGTCTGGTTGAGCTGGAGCACCTTGGCCAGGAGCACCGGGCCGAAGTCGGTCACCGTCGCCCGCAGCGGAATCCCCGGGCCGATGCCCCCGAGCGCGTAGAACTCGCACGGGAACCCCTCCCCCGACCACTCCTGGCCCACCTGCGCCGCCCGCTCCGCGACCTTCGCGCCCGGCTGCCCCGGCGCCGAGATCCCGGACAGATCGCCCTTGAGGTCGGCGAGGAAGACCGGCACCCCCTGCGCGGACAGCTGTTCGGCGATCAGCTGAAGGGTCTTGGTCTTGCCGGTGCCCGTCGCCCCCGCGACCAGACCGTGCCGGTTGAGCAGGGCGAGCGGGACCCGTACCGGGGCCGCGGCCAGCGGCTCCCCCTCCCACAGCAGCGCCCCCAGCTCCAGCGCGGGCCCGGTGAACGCGTACCCCGAGGCGATCTCCTGGGCCTGCGGCGGCATGCTCTCGGCCATGCTGAACCCCTGATTCTCCGGGTCTGAGGAGTTTTGCCCAGGATCGCATTCGGCCGCCATGGCTGCGCCCGGAGGTCGTTGCCCGGTAGGCTTTCCGTGTGATCTTCAAGCGCATCGGAAACGGACGGCCTTACCCCGACCATGGCCGGGAAAGCACCCGCCAGTGGGCGGATGTCGCGCCGCGCCCGGTCCGCCTCGATCAGCTCGTCACCACCAAGGGCCAGCTCGATCTGGAGACGCTGCTCGCCGAGGACTCCACCTTCTACGGCGACCTCTTCGCCCATGTCGTGAAGTGGCAGGGCGATCTCTATCTGGAGGACGGTCTGCACCGCGCGGTGCGCGCGGCGCTCCAGCAGCGGCAGGTCCTGCACGCCCGGGTCCTGGAACTGGGCTGATCCCCACCGCCCGGACCCGCCGACTGACCCTTTCGGGCTCTTTACGGGACCGTACGGACGCAGTCAGTCGATCATCTTGTAGGGATGGGCACCGGGCCGCACTACGCTGCGCCCATGAGCATGCTGACTCCTCCCGGCATGGGCGGAAAGTACCGTGTCACGGGCGATCGATACCCCCGTATGCGACGTCCGCAGAAACGGCGCAGGGTCATCACGGCGATGATCACCGGGGCCGTCGTGCTCGGGCTCGCCGGCTGGGGGACCGTGCAGCTCGTGGACGTCTACACCGGCGATGGCCGCTCCGCGCGGGCGGCCGGGCACACGAAGTGCGCGCCCGCAGCCGGAGCCTCGGCGGCGCCCGCGACCGTACGGCTCCAGCCCCGGCAGATCACCGTGAACGTCTACAACGCCACCCCGCGCGGGGGCCTGGCCAAGGCGGCCGCCGACGAACTCAAGAAGCGCGGTTTCCGCATCGGCAAGGTGGGGAACGCCGCCGCGTCCTATGACAAGAAGGTCCGGAACTCGGGGGTGCTGCTGGGCTCCCAGACCGCGGTGAGGGGCTCGTTCCAGGTCCTGGGCACCCAGCTCAAGGGCGCGACCACCCGGACGGACACCCGGCGCACGGCGGATGTGGACCTGATCCTCGGGACGGCCTACACGACCCTGACCCCGAAGCCCGCGGCGGACGCGGCCCTCGCCGCCCTGGCGAAACCCGCGCCCGCCCCGAAGAAGAAGTGCTGAGGTCCGTCCCGGTGCCGTGACGGCGACGGGGACGGACCGCCGCGCGGCCTGCTACTCCGCCGCGCCGTACATCCGGTCACCGGCGTCGCCGAGGCCGGGCACGATGTAGCCGTGCTCGTTCAGCCGCTCGTCGACGGCGGCGGTGACCACGGTGACGGGCGCGCCCGCCAGCTCGCGCTCCATGACCTCGACGCCCTCCGGGGCCGCGAGCAGCACCACGGCGGTCACATCGTCGGCGCCGCGCCGGATCAGCTCCTGGATGGCCGCGACCAGCGTGCCGCCGGTCGCCAGCATCGGGTCGAGGACATAGACCTGGCGGCCGGAGAGGTCCTCCGGCATCCGGGTGGCGTACGTGGACGCCTCCAGGGTCTCCTCGTTGCGGATCATGCCGAGGAAGCCGACCTCGGCCGTGGGCAGCAGCCGCACCATGCCGTCGAGCATGCCGAGCCCGGCCCGCAGGATCGGCACCACCAGCGGACGCGGGTGCGAGAGCTTGACGCCGGTCGTCCCGACCACCGGGGTCTCGATGTCCACCTGCTCGGTGCGCACGTCCCGCGTCGCCTCGTAGGCGAGCAGGGTGACCAGCTCGTCGGCGAGCCGCCGGAAGGTGGGGGAGTCGGTGCGCCGGTCGCGCAGCGTGGTGAGTTTGTGCGCCACCAGCGGGTGGTCGACGACATGAATCCGCATGACCTCAACAGTAGCCCGGCTCGCTTCAAGGGGGCCTCCGGAGGGAAGGTGGAGGCACAACGTCAGCCATGGGGTGGTGAGGCCGGTGCCGGAGTCCGGACATCCCGAGCGGAATCAGGAGCAGGAGCAACACACCGTGGAACACGCCCTGGACGCACCGGGCGACGAGAGCGGTCCTGAGGGGGGCCCGCAGGGCGCCGAGGACACCGAGCGCCGCAGGCGCCGGGCCCAGTTCCTCCGAGAGCTGAACGAGGCCAAGGCGCTGCGGGAACGGGTCCAGCCCCGCCGGGCCCGTGCGGCGAGGATGCGCCAGCAGATGCGTATGCGGACATTCCGCTGGTGACCCGGAGCGGCGATCGCCCGATCGGCGGTTACGCGTGAAAGGCCCAGTTGAGAACTGATGGACGACGCAACGACGGAAGACCTCTCGCAAAGCTCCGGTTTCTGCCACGATTCCGAGTGGGCGGGGCACGCACCTGCGCTCCGTCAGTCGTCACACCTCTGATCAGTGGGAGAGTCACGGTGTACTTCGCCGCACTGCTCGCGCGCACTCAAGACGGGTGGGAAGCGAGCGACACAGAGCTAGACGATGTGGAGACCCTGTCGGATCTGGCTGATCTGGCCCGGGAAGCCGCGCAGGACGAGGACACGGTGCTCGTCTTCATCGAGCAGGAGGGTGCCTGGTTCGGCATCGTCCGGGTCGAGGGCGAGGACGATCCCCGTATCTATGTCTCCGACGGGGCCGCGGCGGCGCGTTCCTCGTACGGGGAGATCCTCACCGATGAACTGCTCGGCGGGGACAAGGACGACCCCGCCGAGGATCTGGACGCGCTGGACCTCGACGGCACGGAGGACGGGGAGCCGGACGGGGACGAGGACCCCGACCGGGACACCGATGCCGGGTCGGCCCTGGCCGGCCCGCTCGGCGACCGTCATATCCTGGCCGACCTGGGCCTGACGGAGGGGGAACTGCTGGCACTGGACACCGACGCACTGGGAGAGATCGCGGACGCGCTGGGCGCTTCGGAGGTTCTGGAGACCGTCCGCTAGTCCCCGGACAGTCCCCGGACCGGGTTCGCCCGGGGTGTCGTGGTGATCGGGCGCGGGCGGCGGCAGATCCACCGGGCGCGGCCCCGGGCCCGCACGGCGGGTGCGGAACAGACGGACGAGACGGACGAACGACGGAGCGGTACGCCGGTGACGGCATGGACTGAACCGGGCCCCGGCCCGGACCCGGTACGGACCCGGTGGGAGGCGCCGATGCGCCTCGCCCTGGCCGAGGCCGAACGCGCGGCGCTGTCCGGCGATGTGCCGGTCGGCGCCGTCGTTCTGGCCGCGGACGGCACCCGGCTCGCCACGGGCCACAACGAACGCGAACTGACCGGCGACCCCACGGCCCACGCCGAGGTCCTGGCGATCCGCCGGGCGGCGCGGCGGATCGGCGGCTGGCGGCTGTCCGACTGCACCCTCGTGGTCACCCTGGAGCCGTGCACGATGTGCGCGGGCGCGATCACCCAGTCCCGGGTGGGCCGGGTGGTCTACGGGGCCCGCGACGAGAAGGCGGGCGCGGTGGGCTCCCTGTGGGACGTCGTCCGCGACCGCAGACTCAACCACCGCCCCGAGGTGATCATCGGCGTCCTGGAGCCGGAGTGCGCCCGGCTGATGACGGACTTCTTCCGCCACCGCTGACCCCCGGCCCCGCCCCGGCCGCCTCCCCCTCGCCCCCTCCCGCTATCGGATTTCGGTCCACGGCCCACCTTGGGCTAAGCTCTCTCCCGGTAGCGTGTCCGAGCGGCCGAAGGAGCTCGCCTCGAAAGCGAGTGTGGCGTAACCCGTCACCGAGGGTTCAAATCCCTCCGCTACCGCTCTTGCACCCCTTGATCTGCGGAAACGTGGTCAGGGGGTGTTTTGCGTGCGGGCACCCGCAGCGAGTGCGCGCAGCCGCCCGTCCACGACCCGCCTCAACCCCCTTGCCCCGGAAGGCCGCACGAGTATCGCGCCACCCAGGGCGCACTCCCTTCACCTCCTTCCGCGCGGCCCTCGTCGTCCACCCACACCGAATACACTGTTAACAGTTTCGTGCGCATGGCACTGCGCTTGCGCGGGTGGGCTGGGCTTCGCTACGGTCGTTCCACCACCGAGGGGACGTTGGACAAAGGCAAAACCCCTGGCAGCCGCGTGCTGCCAGGGGTTCGAAGAGCCGTGCCCCGGGTGGCGTGCAGAGCAGCGGCGGACCCGGGGCTTTCGTGGCCACCGTACCACCGCCGTCGATTCCTGTAGCCGGGTCCGCGCAGGCGGAGCCATGTCCGGAGGGGGACATCCATGTTCGAGAAACTGCCGGTGTGGCTGATCCGCGCTTTTTCCCGCCCGCGTCTCAGCAGGTACGTCGTGGCCGCCCAGGGCGACCCGCGGACCGCGGTCCGCCTGTACTGGTGGAACATCGAGGCATGCGGCGCGCTGTACGGCCCGCTGCACTGCCTTGAACTGGCCCTGCGCAACGCCCTGCACGACCGGCTCAGCGAAGCGTACGGCCGTCCCGACTGGTGGGAGACGGCCCCTCTCGACCACCACGGCCAGCGGCTGGTGACCGACGCCCGGCGGAAGTGCGAGCGCAGGGGGACCGCCCCCACGCCCGACGCCGTCGTCGCGGAGCTGTCCTTCGGCTTCTGGGTCTCGCTGCTGAGCCGACGGTACGACCGGGGTCTGTGGGTGCCCGTGCTGCACAAGGCGTTCCCGCTGCTGGACCAGCCGCGCAAGCAGCTTCACGACGGCCTCTCGTCGCTGGTGCTGCTGCGGAACCGGATCATGCACCATGAACCCGTGCACCACCGTGATCTCGCGGCCGACCATGCCAAGATCTACCGGATGCTCGGGTACCTCAGCCCCGAGCTGGTGGTGGAGGCCAAAGTCATGGACCGGTTCCCCGATGTGCTGGCCGTCCGTGCCGCCGCGCTCGCCGGTACCCGGCCCACCCGTTTCTGATCCGGAGGAGCATCCCGTGACCGATCTCGGTCGGTACGTCGTCACCCGCGCCGACATCGCGCGTCTCGCGGGCGTCCAGCGTCCTGCCGTGTCCAACTGGGAGCGACGGTACGGCGACTTCCCCGCGCCGACGCGGTCCCCCGACCACCCGGGCGTGGATGTCTTCCGGGCCGACCGGATCGCCGTCTGGCTGGACCGGCGCAAGATCCAGTCGAGCGGGCGGCGGGACTGGGAACCCGCCGGTACGACGTTCGGGGACCGATTCCGCCGGGCACTGGGCGACCGCCGGTTCATCACATCGGAGTTCGTCCATCACCTCCTGGCCCGGCAGGATCGGTTCCGCGGGGAAATCGCCTCCGACGAGTACCTGAAACTGCTGCTCGCACTGGTCTATGCCTGGGGGAGGAGCGGTACCGATGCCACTCGGGGGGAGGCGTACCAGGAAGCGCTGGGGCTGTTCGACTTCGCCCCCCGGATCGCCGGTCACCGCGAGACCGCGGACCTCGCGGACTTCGTCTTTCAGCAGGTTCCCGCGCGGCGGGAGGAGTGCGCGGCGGTCTTCGATCTGCTGCTGGACCACTACCGCAGCACGCAGGGGCGGAGGGACGGAGGCGAGTTCTTCACCCCGAGGTCCGTCGCACGGACCATGGCCCGGCTTCTTGCCGCCGCCGGGCACCCGCCGGAGCGGGTGCACGACCCCTTCTGCCGGGCCGGGGAGGTACTGACGGCTCTGCTGGCCGAGCTGCCCGCTCAGGCGGAACCCCTGGTCACGGGCTCGGCACCCGGCGTGGACGCCCTGGCGCTCGCCCGTATGAACCTCACCCTCCATGGCGCGGAGGAGGCGGCGCTCCGGCACCGCATGGAGATCGAGGACCCGTTCGCCGGTCCCGGCGAAGGGCACGGTGCCGACTGGGTCGCGACCAATCCCCCCTTCGGGTTCAAGCTGTCCGACGAGGCCCGCGAGCGGTGGGGACGGCCCTGGCCCTATGGGCCGCCCGGCTCACGGGGCGACCTCGCCTGGCTTCAGCATGTGGTGGAGTCGCTGGCCCCGGGCGGACGGGCGGCGGTGGTGATGCCGAACGGTGCCGGGTTCGCCGGTGGCCGCGCGCAGACCGTCCGTGCCCGGATGGTCCACGACGGTGTCGTGGAGTGCGTCATGGAACTGCCGCCCCATCTCTTCTCCGACACGGCGATCCCCGTCAGCATCTGGATGCTGACCCGCCCCCGGCCGGGCACCCGGCGACGGGATGTCCTCTTCGTCGACGGCTCGGCACTCGGTGCCATGACCGGCCCGGCCTCGCGCGAGTTCACCGACGCGGACATCGCCGCGCTGGTGGGCGCGTACAGCACCTGGCGGAACGGCGGGGACGGAGCCGACCCGGGCGGGGCCGCCTCCGATGTCCCCTCCGTGCCCTTCCGCGCTCTCGGCCTCGACGAGATCCGGGAGTGGGAGTACCGGCTCACTCCCCACGCACTGGTGGGTCCGGACACCCCGTTCGCGGCACCGGACTCCACCGGGCAGAGCCTCGGCCGTCGGCTGGAGCGACTGGAGGCGGCGGTGGAACGGCTGCGGGAGCTGAGCGACGAGGCGGCGCGGTTGGGCACCGTAGAGCGATGGACAGCGGCTCCGGCTGCTGACGGGGGCCCCTCGGAGAGCTACCCCCCGGGGTGGCGGGAGGCGACCCTCGGCGAGCTGGCGGAGATCACCACAGGGCCGGGCGGCAAGTGGCCCGAGGGGACGGGCGAGCCCTCGGCGGGTGTCCCCGTGGTCCGCGCGAGACATGTGAGCGGACACCGCATCCTGCACGGGGACACCGGAACGGTTCCCTGGGAGGAGGCGGAAGCGCACCCCCGCTACCGGCTCAGGGCCGGGGACCTGGTGATGACGCGCAGCGGCACGGTGGGCCGGTGCGCGCTCGTCACGGCGGCGGAGGACGGCTGGCTCTTCGGCACCCATCTGGTGCGGATTCGGCCCCACTCCCCTGTCTGGTCGGACTACCTTCTCGGCTTCCTGACCCGCCCCGGGACGCAGGACTGGATCGACCGGCGGGCCGCCGGGACCACCGGCGTACGCCATGTATCCGCGAAAAGTCTCGCCGGGCTGCCGGTCCTTCTCCCTCCGGAGGACGAGCGGGAGCGCATCGGCCGACTGCTGCACCGGCTGGACGAGCGCCGACGGGTCCATACCTCCGTCGTCGCGACGCTCGACGAGTACCGCGCCGAGCTGGCCGATCTGCTCCTGTCCGGCCGCGTACGCCCGGATGACCAGGATTGAGGGGAGGGCCGTCGAAGCTCTTGCCCCCCGCCGGGCCCCCGGACGGGAAGAAGCCCCGTCCGGTGAGGGGGACGGGGCTTCTTCAGTGTCGGGTCGGGGGAAGCGGCGTCGTGCGGAGGCCGCTTCCCCCGGCGAGGGAGACCGGTCCAGCAAGCCCATGTCCGCAGTCGGGGGGGGGTTGATGCGGACGTGGGCCCCGCAGCGTGGCACGGTCCCCTGCCCGCCGGACTCCTGCCAGATTCCCGCGGGCGCTTCCTCCATCGTGCGGCCCCGGGGGCGGCGGGACCGACGACGAACGACCCCGATCCGAGGGCCCTTGGTCCTTAAAGACTCGGTTAGACTTCCGCGACTCTCCAGGGTCCGCCGGGATCGGGGAGCGGACAGGGGCCGGCGGGAACATCGGGGAGGACGAGAAAACCATGGCACGGGCGAAGAACGTCGCGATCTATCTCGTCGCCGCCTTCCTCCTCTACATCATCGTCACCGCCCCGGACCGGGCGGCCGATCTTGTGCAGATAGGCTTCGAGGGGATATCGAGCGCCGCGAAGAGCGTCGGCGACTTCCTGTCCGAGCTGCTCGAATAGGGTCGGCGCAGGACACCGCACCCGCCCCGCCCCACCGAGGAGCCCCTCCGTGATCCGTCATCTGGTCCTCTTCAAGCTGAACGAGGGCGTCGCCCGGGACGAACCGCGGGTGGCCGCCGGGGTGCGGGCCTTCGAGGAGCTGGGCGGTCTGGTGCCCGAACTGGAGTTCTGGGAGTGCGCCTGGAACATCACCGACCGGGACATCGCCTATGACTTCGCGATCAACTCCGCCGTGGCCGACCACGCGGCGCTGACGCGCTATCTCCAGCACCCGGCCCACCAGGCCGCCGCCGATCGCTGGCGGGAGTTCGCCACCTGGGTGATCGCGGACTACGAGATCTGAGCCCGCTTCCCGCACAGCCGTCCGTCAGACACGCGTACGGACTTTCGCACACAGGAGCGAGTGCCGATCGGACGGCACCCCCCGGGACCCCTTGCCCTCAGGGCAGGGGGTCCTTTGACATTAAGGGGCCCAACTTGCCTTCAACACGGTGTTATCGGGTGCTTGCACACAGTGGACATGTCTTGTGATGCTATGACCGCTTTTGATGGATGAGTTGTCGTCGATGACCGATGACCGATGACCGCGAAGGGGTGGCGTCACTGTGCCGGCCAGCACCGCGCCTGAAGCACTGCCCCAGAACGAGCGCCCGGACGACAGCCCGCCCGCCACCGTCACCCCCGCCCGGCAGAACGACACCGACGACACCCCGGACAACGGGGCCGGAGGGGGGACGGGGACCCGCGACGGCACCGACGGCACCGGCGCCGCGGCGGACGGGGGGCCGGGCGGGGACCCGCAGGAGACGGCGGAGACGACGGAGCCGGCGGAGGCCCGCCCGGGAGGCGGCCGGGGGGCCGACACCCGCGCGCTCACCCAGGTGCTCTTCGCCGAGCTGAAGACGCTGGAGCCCGGCTCCCCCGAGCACACCCGGGTGCGCGGAGCCCTGATCGAGGCAAACCTCCCGCTGGTCCGGTACGCCGCCGCCCGCTTCCGCAGCCGCAACGAGCCGATGGAGGACGTCGTCCAGGTCGGCACGATCGGACTCATCAACGCGATCGACCGCTTCGACCCGGACCGGGGTGTACAGTTCCCGACCTTCGCCATGCCCACCGTCGTCGGCGAGATCAAACGCTACTTTCGCGACAATGTCCGCACGGTCCATGTCCCCCGGCGACTCCATGAACTCTGGGTCCAGGTCAATGGCGCGACCGAGGATCTGACCACGGCGCATGGCCGAATCCCGACCACCGCGGAGATCGCCGAACGGCTGCGCATCGGCGAGGACGAAGTGCTCGCCTGCATCGAGGCGGGCCGCTCCTACCATGCCACGTCCCTGGAGGCCGCGCAGGAGGGCGACGGCCTGCCGGGCCTGCTCGACCGGCTCGGATACGAGGACCCGGCGCTGGCGGGGGTCGAACACCGGGACCTCGTCCGCCATCTGCTGGTGCAACTGCCCGAGCGTGAGCAGCGGATCTTGATGCTCCGTTATTACAGCAATCTGACGCAGTCACAGATCAGCCAGGAGTTGGGGGTCTCCCAGATGCATGTGTCAAGACTGTTGGCCAGGAGCTTCGCCCGATTGCGATCCGCAAACAGGATCGAAGCGTAGCCGGAACGGGTAGACCCGGTAGGGACCGGTCCCCCGGGAGGACCCTGGCGCACCCCTCGCACGCTGCGGCGATTCTCCAGAGCAGTGTCGATTTATCTCTTCGGCGTGTTGCCGACATGTGACATTCTGCGGAAGACGCGTTTGCCGCAGCCGTGTGGCCGGTATTTCAGGTGCAGGCTGCGTTCCTCCGTTGGTCGCGGCCACCCGCGACCGTACGCGACCTCAAAGGGGGTGGCATGTCCGAAGAACAGGGCAGCTCGAAGGTGCTCACGCTTCCGCCCGTACCGAGCGCACCCGCGCCGGCCACAGCCGACAGCTCGGGGACCATCGACACCCGTACCCTGTCCCGCTCCCTGTTCCTGCGGCTGCGCGCCCTGGACGCGGAGGCCGCGGAGGGACCCGACGGACCGGTCGTCAGCCCCGAGCGCACCTATGTGCGCGACACCCTGATCGAGCTGAACCTGCCCCTGGTCCGGTACGCCGCGGCCCGCTTCCGCAGCCGCAACGAGCCGATGGAGGACATCGTCCAGGTCGGGACGATCGGTCTGATCAAGGCGATCGACCGGTTCGACTGCGAACGGGGCGTGGAGTTCCCGACGTTCGCCATGCCGACGGTCGTGGGCGAGATCAAGCGCTTCTTCCGGGACACCTCCTGGTCAGTGCGGGTGCCGCGGCGGCTCCAGGAGCTGCGGCTCGCGCTCACCAAGGCCAGTGACGAGCTGGCGCAGCGCCTGGACCGCTCGCCGACCGTGCCCGAACTCGCCGCGGTACTGGGGGTGTCGGAGGAGGAGGTCGTCGACGGGCTGGCCGTCGGCAACGCGTACACCGCGTCCTCGCTGGACTCGCCGTCCCCGGAGGACGACGGCGGCGAGGGCTCGCTCGCGGACCGGCTGGGGTACGAGGACACGGCGCTGGAGGGCGTGGAGTACCGCGAGTCCCTGAAGCCGCTGCTGGCCAAACTGCCGCCCCGGGAACGGCAGATCATCATGCTGCGGTTCTTCGCGAACATGACGCAGTCGCAGATCGGCGAGGAGGTCGGCATCTCGCAGATGCATGTCTCGCGGCTGCTGACGCGGACGCTCGCGCAGCTCCGGGACGGTCTGATCGCGGACTGACCGTTTGGACCGACCGCGGCCTGAGCCCGTCCGGGACAGTCCGACCGTTTGGACCGACCGCGGGCTGAGCCCGACCGGGACGGTCTCTGTTCCCGGACCGTGCCCGCCCGGAACGGCCTGATCCCCGGGCCGGGCCCACCGGGCCGTTCCCCCACCGGGGCACCCGTCCGGGTCCCCGCCGGAAGACCGTCCGGAACCGGACGCACCAGACCGGACGCACCAGAACCGAAGACAACGGGACCCGAGGATCTCCCCGGTCCCGGTACCGCCCCGTGCCGCCACCCGCACGGCGGGCGCGCCCCGCGCCACGCCCGCCCCGGGACGCGCTGAGCCGCCCGTTCAGCGGAGTGCCGGGGCCGGACGGGACCTATCCGAGGAAGGCCAGCCAGGCCACCGCGCCGAGGACGACGACGCCCGCGACGACTCCGATGATCAGCCCGGCCCGGGGGCCGGAGGACTGCGGGGCGGCGGCGGCCGACCGGCGCCCCGCGGGCGCGCCCTCGTCGACGAACGCGCGGAACATCTGGGTGCTGCCCGCCGGGTCCTGGTACCCCTGCGGGTCCTGGCCCTGGGGGGCATGGGGGTTGTGTGCCATGGGGCACGACCCTAGCGAACCCGGGTACCGGGCCCAACTCGGGGCGCCCCGGGGCACTTCGGCGTGGCGCGCCGGCGCCGGTCCGCGCCCGCGCCCGTTCCCTCGTCCGCTCTCCCACCGCCGTACCGGGCCGATGCCTCCGCATTAGTTTGCTTGCGGCAACCATCCGAATATATCGTTGCCCTAAGCAATGGATGTATGGGGTCTCCGGACCTGGAGACCTGGAACCCGGGGGGACGAACACCGTGGCCGCACCGAGCCAGTACGCGGAGCTGGCCCGCCACCTCAGCGCCATCGGCGTGCTGCGGCGCGGGCTCGCCCGTTCCCTGCCCGTCGAGTGCCCCTCCGGACCCGCCGCCGTGCTGGCCCTGCTGGGCCGCCACGGCGAACTCCGGATGAGCGGACTCGCCGAGCTGCTCGGCGTCGACGCCTCGGTCTCCAGCAGACATGTGGCCCATGTCGTCGACCGCGGCTGGGTCGAACGCGCCCCCGACCCCCAGGACGGACGCTCCCGCATCCTGCGGCTGACCCCCGGCGGCCGGGACATGCTCACCGAGCTGCACCGGCGGACGACCGAGCTGTTCGCCCGCAGGCTCCACGACTGGACCGACGACGAGGTCGGTGAACTGATCGGCATGCTCGCCCGGCTGCGCGACTCCTTCGGGGTCTGCCGTGCGCTCCCCCACGACGGACCCGAGAGCTGAAGGAGGCCCCGATGGCCGCGACCACATCCGCCGGAGCGGACGCCCAGGGAAGGGGCACCCCGACAACCGGCCCGACGAGTACGAACAGCCCGACGCATACGACGAACGCGACGGGCACGCCCGCGACGGCCGGGGGCACCGCCCCGGCGCCCATGACCCATCCGCAGATCATGAAGGCGCTCTCCGGGCTGCTGCTCGGCATGTTCGTCGCGATGCTGTCGTCGACGATCGTGTCCAACGCGCTGCCGCAGATGATCAGCGATCTCGGCGGCGGGCAGAGCGCGTACACCTGGGTGGTGACGGCCGCGCTGCTGGCGATGACGGCCACCACCCCGCTCTGGGGCAAGCTGGCCGACCTCTTCAGCAAGAAGCTGCTCGTCCAGATATCCCTGCTGATCTACATAGCCGGCTCGATGGTCGCCGGGCTCTCCCAGTCCACGGGGATGCTGATCGCCTGCCGGGTGGTCCAGGGCATCGGCGTCGGCGGCCTCACCGCGCTGTCGCAGGTCATCATGGCCGCGATGATCTCGCCCCGGGAGCGCGGCCGTTACAGCGGCTACCTCGGCGCGACCTTCGCCGTGGCGACGGTCGGCGGACCGGTGCTCGGCGGGGTCATCACGGACACCGACTGGCTCGGCTGGCGCTGGTGCTTCTACGTCGGTGTGCCGTTCGCGCTGATCGCGCTGGTGGTGCTCCAGAAGACGCTGGACCTGCCGGTGGTCAGGCGCCGGGTCGAGATCGACTGGGCGGGCGCCGGGCTGATCAGCGCGGCGGTCTCGCTGCTGCTGATCTGGGTGACCTTCGCGGGCGACAGCTACGGCTGGGCCTCCTGGCAGACCGCCGCGATGGTCGCGGGCGCGGTGGCGCTCGGCGCGCTCTTCCTCCGGGTGGAGTCCCGGGCGAGCGAGCCGATCATCCCGCTGCGGCTGTTCCGGAACCGGACCATCGCCCTGTCGTCGGCGGCCTCGCTCTTCGTCGGTGTGGCGATGTTCGCGGGCACGGTCTTCTTCAGCCAGTACTTCCAGCTCGCCCGGGGGCTCTCCCCCACCATGTCCGGCCTGGCGACCATCCCGATGATCGCGGGCCTCTTCCTCTCCTCCACCGTCTCCGGCTGGATCATCACCCGGACGGGCCGCTGGAAGGCATGGCTGGTCGGCGGCGGCGCGCTGCTGACGGCGGGCCTCGCGCTGCTGGGCTCCATCCGCCACGACACCCCGTACGGGCAGCTCGCCGCGGCGATGGCGGTCATGGGCCTCGGGCTCGGCATGATGATGCAGAACCTGGTGCTGTGCACCCAGAACCAGGTCTCCCCGGCCGACCTGGGCGCCGCCTCCTCCGTCGTCGTCTTCTTCCGCTCGCTGGGCGGCGCGGTCGGCGTCTCCGCGCTC
Source organism: Streptomyces clavuligerus (assembly GCF_005519465.1). Taxonomy (NCBI): domain Bacteria; kingdom Bacillati; phylum Actinomycetota; class Actinomycetes; order Kitasatosporales; family Streptomycetaceae; genus Streptomyces; species Streptomyces clavuligerus. The sequence continues at coordinate 3,188,796 of NZ_CP027858.1, forward strand.
GGCGCGGTGCTCGGCACGCGGGTCAGCGGCCATGTCGAGGACGGTCTGAAGGAGCTGGGCCCCGAGGGCGCGGCCCTCGGGCAGTCGGGCGCGGACACCGGGGCCATCCCGGACCTGTCCGCCATGCCGGAGCCGCTGCGGGCGGTGATGGAGAGCGCGTACGGGCACGGAGTCGCGGACGTCTTCCTCTACTCGGCGCCGTTCGCCCTGGTCGCGCTGGTGGTGACGGTCTTCATCAAGGAGGTCGCGCTGAAGAGCGACGCCCCCGCGGACGCGCCTGCGGGCGGGAACGCCCGCGCCGACTCCTGACGACTCCTCGGCGGCGGGCGGCCGTTCGGCCCTCCCGCCCCGGGAGCTGCCCTAGGCTGCGCCCCATGGCACCCCATATCGCCACCAACACCACGGTGGACCTGGCCGCCCTGCTGGACTTCGTCCGCCCCCGGCACCGGGCGATCCTGCTCACCACCCGTTCGGACGGCTCCCCGCAGGGCTCCCCGTTGACCTGCGGGGTCGACGGGTCGGGGCGGATCGTGGTCTCCACCTATCCGGAACGGGCGAAGACGCGCAACGCGAAGCGGAATCCCCGGGTGAGTGTGATCGTCCTCTCCGACGAGTGGGACGGCCCCTGGGTCCAGATCGACGGCGACGCGGAGGTGATCGACGCGCCGGACTCGGTGGAGCCGCTGGTGGAGTACTTCCGGGTGATCGCGGGGGAGCACCCGGACTGGGCGGAGTACCGCGCGGCGATGCTCCGTCAGGGGAAGTCGCTGATCCGGGTCACGCCCCGGCGGTGGGGGCCGGTGGCGACGGGCGGCTTCCCGGCGCGGGTCGCCGACGGCGACCACTGATCGGGGCAGATCGGGTCAGGACGCCGGGCGTACGCTCGTGAGGACTGCTACCAATGTCAGGGAGCAACGATGAAGGACACGTCCAAGGACCTGTCGGAACTGCCCGAAGAACTGACAACAGGTGAGCGCATCCGTCTCCTCCGGGAACGCCGGGGGATGAGCCGCCCCGTGCTGGCCGGGCTGGTCGGGAAGTTGCCCGACTGGCTCAAGAAGATCGAGACCGGGGTCCGGGAGATCCGGTCGATCACCCATCTCGTGCAGTTGGCCAACGCGCTTCGCGTCAGCGATGTGGCCAGGCTCACCGGTGCGGACCTGGCCATTCCGGCGGACGCCGTCGGGAAGCTGTCCCACGCCTGCGTCCCCGGGATCAGAGAGGCGCTGCACAGTGTGTCGTTCGCCGGAGATCCTGCCGTGCCGCCGGGGTCTGCCGAGGTTCTGAAGGGACGGGTGGAGGAGGCGTGGCGGCTCTGGCACCGCAGCAGGCATCAGCGGACCGAGGTCGGGGCGCTGCTGCCGGAGCTGGTCCGGGACGCGCACGCCTGTGTACGGGCCCACACGGGGGCGGAGCGCCGGGCCGCCCACGCCGCCACCGCCGACCTCTACCGGCTGGTGCAGCGACTGCTCGCGCACATCTGCGAACCCGAGCTGTACTGGGTCGCGCTCGACCGGGGACGGGCACACAGCGAAGAGGCGGACCAGCCCGTCAGCCTGGCCCTGGCGGCCTGGTCGACGGCGATCGGCCAGCGCGCGGCGGGCTTCGCCGAGGAAGCCGTGCGGACGGACGAGAACGGGATGGCGCTGCTGCGCGACCGGCTGGAAGACGGGGACGCGGAAGTCCTGGGCGTGTACGGCGCGTTGAATCTCCAGGCGGCCATCTCCTGCGGGCTGGACGGCCGGGCCGGAGACACCGAACGCTATCTGGCCGAGGCGGACCGTACGGCGGCCCGGCTGCCCGGGGGCTATACACACACCCCGTCGGCCTTCGACGGCTCCAACGTGGTCATCCACCGGGTGAGTACGAGTGTGGGACTCATGTCCCCGGGTGAGGCCCTGCGGCGCGCACAGACCGTCGATCCGGCCGCGATCGGCTCACTGGAGCGCCGTTCCCGGCTGCTGCTGGACATCGCGGCCGGGCATGTGCAGAAGCAGGAGTCGGCGGCGGCCCTGCACTATCTGGGGCACGCGTTCCGTGTCAGCCCCGAGGCCATCCGGTATGTCCCCATGGCTCGCGGGCTCGCGGCCGAACTCACCCGCACGGCGACGGGCCCTCTCAAGTCCGAGGCCGTGTCCCTCGCCGAATCGATCGGCGTAGCCGCGTAATCCCATCGGGTGGGGGGACGCCCCGTCCCCCTTCCCGTGCTCGCCGCCCTCTAGCGTTCCGTGCTCCTGGACGAACGAATCGGGACGGAGTGTGACGACATGGAGCCGGCGAAGACGTCGATGCCGCAGGGGAAGCAGGTGGGCGGATGATCGAGCGCCGTCCCCACCTCCATCACGGGACGGAGGACAACGTCCTCGCCTTCGGCCCCTGCCGCTGTCCACTGCCGGACTGTCCGCTCAAGTCCGGCGGGCCGCCCCTGGGGCTGAGAAGCCGGGGCAGCCGGGACGCGGGGCGCCCCGCGCTCGAACGGGTGCGGGCCGAGATCCAGGCGGACATCGCGCGGCGGCGGCGGTTCGGGAGCTGGGGGCGCGGTGAAGGGTGAGCGGGGGTGGGGGGTGTGGTGGTCCGCGTCGTGTCTCACCGTCGTGACCTGGGTGTCCTTCCTGGGTCTTGTCGGCGCGGGCTTCGCCGAGCGGGTCTGACCGGGGCGGGGCCGACTCCCCCGGGGCTCCGGGCCGTTCCGCGCGGTGATCGGTGAGACTGGTGGGCGGGACAGGCACACGCAGCGCTGCCGGAAGGAACACCGTGGACCGCGTCATTTCGACGACATCGGAGGCGATACCGACGGACACCGGGCCCGGTGCCACGGCACCCGCCCCGAGCGGGCCGAAGGCGCCGCGCGGGCGGTCGCGGGCCGCCCGTTGGTGCGCGGGGCTGCTGCTCCTCGTGGTGACCGCGGTCGTCGGCTGCCGGGCTGCCGGGACCGACGGGGTCACCCCCGTGCCGCAGCTCCTGGCCTTCCTGCCCTGGCTGCTGCTGCCCGCGGGCGCCGCCCTGCTGCTCGCGCTGCTGGCCCGCTGGCGGTTCGGGCTGGTGTGGGCGGTGCTGGTGCTCGCCGTCGTCGAGTGGTTCGTCCGGCCGTACGACACCGGGCTCGCGGACCGGCCCTCCGGCCCGGTGATCGCCCGGCTCTCCGTGCTCACCTCGAACGTGGAGTACGGCAACGCCGCCCCCGCGCTGGTCGCCACCGTCCGGCGGGAACAGCCGGACCTGGTCTTCGTCCAGGAGTGCCCGATCACCTGCTCCCGCGCGCTCGCCGAGGAGATCCCCCGCGCGGAGTACCCGTACCGCCATGTCGTCGAGGGCTATGGCGCGGACGGCGCGGCAATCCTCAGCAAGCACCCGTTGCGGAAGACGGCCGGTGTGCCGGGGAGTCTCGCCATGCCGGGCGCGGTCGCGGAGATCGCGGGGCGCGAGGTGCGGCTCCAGCTCGTCCATCCGCTGCCGCCCATCCCCGGCATGGTGGACGACTGGCACCGTGAACTGGGGCACATCCGCGCGTATGCCGCCGGGGTGAAGGACGCCCCGGCGATCGTCGCCGGGGACTTCAACGCGACCCAGGACCACGCGGGCTTCCGCCGGGTCCTGGACGCGGGCGGGCTGCGCGACAGCGCCGCGCTCGGCGGGGCCTCACGCACCCCGTCCTGGCCCACGGCCGTGTTCCGGCCGCTGGGCGCGCAGATCGACCATGTGCTGATCGGCCGGGACCTCTCGGTGCGCGGCGCCCGTTTCCTGGAGCTGCCGGACACCGATCACCGCGCGCTGCTGGTCGGTCTGGAGCTGCACGCGTCCCGCTGAGCACGGGGGCGCGGGAGAGCGGGAGCGCGAGAGCACTGGAGCACGGAGCACCCAGGAGGTCAGTGCGGGGGCTGCTGGAGCTTCTCCATCTCCCGGCGGTCCCGCTTGGTCGGGCGGCCCATGCCGCGGGCCCGGACCGCGACCGGCGCGGTGAACTCCTTCGACGGGGGCGGCGGGCTGTTGTCGACGTAGCACTCGGCCGCGACCGGCGCGCCCACCCGCTTGGCGATCACCTTGGTGACGACGACGATCCGTTCGCGGCCCGCGTGGAAGAGGCGGACCTGATCCCCCGGCTTGACGGTCTGGGAAGCCTTCACCCGGGTGCCGTTGATCCGGACATGTCCGGCCTTGCAGGCCGTCGACGCCTGGGAGCGGCTCTTGGTCAGCCGTACCGACCAGATCCAGGAGTCGACCCGTACGGTCCCTGCCGTCCCTTCGGTATCCATGCCCCGACTGTACGGCCCCGGCACGGCCCACGGGCGGGGATTTCCGCCGGTGGGCCGTGCCGGGGGCGGTGGGCCACCCGGAGGGCGGGCGGCTCAGACGCCGATGTCCCGGCCGTCCTTGCGCCAGACCGCCACCACCGAGGGGCGGACCAGCCTGCCGGGACCGTCCGGCCAGGTGCTCGCGGGCTTCTCCACGGAGGCCCCGTCCACCTCGCCCGGGTGCTGCACCGCGACCAGCACCCGCCGGTCCTGGATGACCGGGCCGCAGGTCTCGGCCCCGGTCGGCACGGTCAGGAACTGCTTCAGCTCACCGCGCCGCTCCCCGTGGGTCGCCACCCCGAAGAGGCCGTCGTGCGAGCCGAGCTGGTTGCCGTCCGTGGAGATCCACAGATTGCCGTGGTCGTCGAAGGCCACATTGTCCGGGCAGGAGATCGGGCTGACCTTCTCCTTGGGGAAGCCCGCGAAGTAGGTGGACGGGTCCTTCGGGTCGCCCGCCACCAGGAAGAGCCGCCAGGCGAACCCGTCGGACGCCGGGTCGTCCCAGTGCTCCGCCAGCTCCAGGATCTGGCCGTGCTTGTTCGCGTTGCGCGGATTGGCCTCGTCCGCGCCGGGCTTGCCCGCCGCGCCCCGGTCCTTGTTGTTGGTCAGGGCGACATACACCCGGCCGGTGCGCGGGGACGGCTCCACGTCCTCCGGGCGGTCCATCTTCGTCGCGCCCACCTTGTCGGCGGCGACCCGGGTGAAGACGTAGACCTCGTCAGCCGTCATCCCCGGGACATGCGACACCTCGCCCGTCGCCAGCGGAATCCACACGCCCGAGCCGTCGAACTCGCCGTCGGCGGGGAGCCTGCCCGAACCGTCGATGTCCTCGGGGCTGTCGCCCGTCAACTTGGCGACATAGAGCGTGCCCTCGTCCAGCAGGGTGCGGTTGTGCTCGCGCGCGGCCCGCGAGTCGCCCCGGCGCATCCGCCGCGAGGAGACGAACTTGTAGAAGTAGTCGAAGCGTTCGTCGTCGCCCATGTAGACCACCGGACGGCCGTCGTCGGTCAGCCGGGGCTGCGCCGCCTCGTGCTTGAAGCGGCCCAGCGCGGTGCGCTTGCGCGGCGTCCAGTCCGGGTCGAACGGGTCCAGCTCCACCACCCAGCCGAAACGGTGCGACTCGTTGGGCTCCTTCGCGGCGTCGAAACGCCGGTCGAACCGCTCCCACTTGCGCTCGGAGGCCCCGCTGCCGAGGCCGTACCGCTGGTCGGTGGCGCTGGTGGCGTTCGCGAAGTACTGGTTGAAATTCTCCTCGCCGTGCAGCGTCGTGCCCCACGGGGTGGTGCCGCCCGCGCAGTTGTTGAGGGTGCCCAGCACCCGGGTGCCCGTGGGGTCGGCCGAGGTCCGCAGCAGCGGGCTGCCCGCCGCCGGGCCGGTGACCTTGAACGGGCTGGTCGCGGTGAGCCGCCGGTTGAGGTGGTGGCGGCGGACCGGGGTGAGCCGTCCCGAGCCGCGCTCCTCCTCGACCACCACCACGGAGAGGCCGTGCGCGGCCCAGGCGATCTCCACCTGCTCCCGGGTGGGGTTCGCCGGGTCGTACCCGCGGAACATCAGCACCTCGTCGGTGTACTCGTGGTTCGCGACGAGGACCTGACGGCCGCGCTCGCCGCGCAGCGGGAGCAGGGAGAGGAAGTCGTTGTTGTAGCCGAACTGGCCCGCCTGGGCACGCGCCGACTGCCGCTCCGGGTCGAACGCGGGCGCGCCCCGCAGGATGGGGTCGCCCCAGCGGATCACGACGTCCTGCGTGTACCCGGACGGGACGGTGACCTTGTCGTTCCTGTTCGGCGCGACCGGGGGGAAGCGCAGGCCGCGCGCGCCGTCGGCGGCGTGGCCGTGGCCATGGCCGTGCCCCTGGCCGCCGCGGGTGGCGGGGGCGGCGACCGCCCGGCCCGCGCCCGGCCCGCCGAGGGCGGCCGAGGCCCCCGCGGCGGCGACCGTCACGACGGCGGCGGCCCGCACCATGGAACGCCGTGACAGGGCGCGGGCGATGATGTCACCCGCGTACTCGTTGTCGCTGGTGTTCGGCACCTCCTGGAAGCAGGCGTCGCCACAGCGGTAGCGGCAGGTGAGTGCGGAACGTCCGCCCGCGTGCGGCGCGGTGCTGAGAAGCGGCAGCAGTCTGCGCACTTGAATCCTCCTCCGGCGCACACCGGCGCCGACAGTCTGTCGGAAACCCTCCGGGCGAGACGTTAGGGGTGAATCGGTGCGAAGTGGCGGACGCGGAGTGAACGCGGGATGAATCCCAGGATGAGAAGGGCGAATACCGGCCAGGCGGGTGTCGGGGGCCGGGGCCGTGCCGAGTCCGTGCCGGGGCGCGGGGTACGGGCGTCAGCTCCCGGGTGGGGTGCACCGCCCCTGCGGGGGATTGCGGCGGGTGGCGGCTAACCTTACGTGTCCGCCCTGGCCGGGACTGAGCACGGACACCCCGGGTACGCGTCACTGACGACCTGGTGTCCGGTACGGACGACCTGGTGCAAGTGCGGAGAAAACTCCACACAACCGATGCGAAAGGCCCCGCACATGGGCATTCGGAACTTGCTGCGCAAGGTGTTCCGCCGCGATCGTTCGGAGTCCGCCGAGGCGGGGGCGGCACCTTCCGTACCGCCCCAGTCCGACCGCGCGGAAGCCCCCGCCGGGGATGCCGTCGCGGAGGCCGCGGTGACGGGAGACGCATCGGATCCGGCCGGGCCCACGGTGTCGCGCACACCGGAGGACCGGGCGGCGGACCTGGTCTCGGCCGCGTTCGACACTCCTCAGGCCCGGCCCCGCGCCGCCTCGGTCCCGGCCCAGCTCCGCACCGAACCGACCCCGCCGGAGCCGCAGCCCACCGTCCCCGCGCAGAAGGCCACCCCCGAGCCCACCGCCGCCACCACGGGCGGGCCCGCGCCGGACAATGTGCCCGAGGCGGAGAACGAACCCGTGGCCGCCGGGGCGGCCGAGCCGAAGCCGGAGTCGGAATCGGAGCCGGAGACCGGTCGCGGGACGGCTGGGGCACCCGAGAGCGCTGCCCCCGAGACCGGGTCCGCTCCGGACGAAGCCGCTCCCGTGACGACCGGCCCGGTCGCCGAAGAGCCCGTACCCGTGGCGGAGGGGCCGGGTGCCCCGGAAGCCGCCCCCGAGGCCGGGGCCCGGACGGAGACCGCCGTCGCGGACGGGCCCGGGCCGGGCGCCGAGGCCGGAGCGCGGACCGGTACCGTCCTGGACGCGCCTGAGCCGGAGACCGACCGCGGGACAGCCGAGGTACCCGAGACCACCGCCACCGGGACCGGACCGGGCTCGGCAGTCGTCCCCGGCGCCGAGCCGGAGACGGCGGGCCTCGTCGCACCCGAGCCGGACACCGACCGGCAGGCGGCCGAAGCCCGCGGAAACACTCCGGACGAGACCGAGCCCGACAGCCCGGAGACCGCCCCCGGCGCCGAGCCGATGACCACGGGCACGACACGGACCACGCCCGAGGCCGACGCACCCGGCACGACCGGGACCGGGACGGGCCCCGAGGTCACTGGGCCGCAGGCCGGGGAGCCCGCCGCAGACGGCGGGAAGACGGCGGCCGAGACTGCCAAGAACGCTCGGAACGAGACCGGACCGGGCCCGGAAGCCGCCCCCGAGGCCGGGGCCCGGACCGAGACCGCCGCCACGGACGGGCCCGAGCCGGGCGCCGAGACCGCCCCGGAGGTCACCGGGCCGGAGGCCGAGCAGCCCGTCGCGGACGGTGGGGAGAGCGCGGCCGAGGCGCCCGACACCGCCGACAAGACCGGGCCGGGCACCGAGACCGCCCCCGAGGCCACCACCCCGCAGGCCGAGCAGCCCGTCGCGGGCAGCGGGGAGAGCGCGGCCGGAGTCGTTGACGCGTCCCGGTCGGCGGCCGAGGAGCGGAGCGAGCGGGAAGCGGAAGCAGGGCCCGGCGACGAGGCCGGGGAGCGGGCGCCCGCCACCCCGGCGGCAGCGGCGGCGGAAAGCACACCGGAAGCACAGCCCAGCGCCGAGGCGCCCACCTCAAGCCGCGTGGAGAGCGCCCCCCCGCCGCAGGCCGAGGAGCGGAGCGAGCGGGAAGCGGAAACCGAGCCCGGCGACGAGGACGAGGAGCGGGCGCCCGCCACCCTGGCGAGCACGCCCCGGCCACGGGCCGACATCGTGCCCGTGGGGCTCCGGCGGCGGTGGGCGGCCGCGGGGAAGGCGTTGGAGCGGGCCGGGGTCGCCGCGAAGGGCGACGCGCGGGTGTATCTCGTGCTCGACCGGTCGGGGTCGATGCGGCCGTACTACAAGGACGGCAGCGCCCAGAACCTCGGCGAGCGCGTGCTCGCCCTCGCCGCGCACCTCGACGAGGCCGCCCGGGTCGAGGTCGTCTTCTTCTCCACGGAGATCGACGGCACCGGCGAGCTGACGGCCACCGCCCACAGGGGCCGGATCGACGAGCTGCACGGCTCCCTCGGCCGGATGGGGCGCACCAGCTACCACCTGGCGGTCGAGGAGGTCCTCGCCCGGCACGCCAAGGCCGCCCCCGGCGCCCCCGCCCTCGTCGTCTTCCAGACCGACGGCGCGCCCGAGTCCAAGACCGCCGCCACCGCAGCGCTCGCCTCGGCGGCCACGGCCGAGCCGGGGATGTTCTGGCAGTTCGTGGCGTTCGGCGAGCGCGACGCCAAGGCGTTCGACTATCTGCGCCGGCTCGCCGCGCCCAACGCCGGGTTCTTCCACGCGGGCCCCGAGCCCGCCGCGCTGACGGACGCCGCGCTGTACGACGGGCTCCTCACGGCCTGGCGCCCCTGACCCCGTCCCCGGGCCCGCCTCCCCCGGCGGGCCCGGACAGCGGCAGCGACACCGTGACGGTCAGCCCGCCCCGGGGCCCGGGCCGGGCCGTCACCTCCCCGTCGTGGGCGTGGGCGATCGACCGGACGATGGAGAGTCCGAGACCGGCGCCGGGACCCATCCGGTCCCGGCCCTCCCCCCGCCGGAACGGTTCGAAGAGCGCCGGGACCTGGTCCCGTTCCACCACGGGGCCGGTGTTCTCCACGGTGAGCACCCCGCCCTCCACCCGCACGGACACCGTTCCGTCCGGCACGTTGTAGGCCACCGCGTTCGCCACCAGATTGCCCACGAGCCGCCCGAGCAGGGCCCGGTTCCCCCGGACCGGACCGGCGCGCACCACCCGCACGGCGGCGCCGCCCACCCCGTACCGGCCCGCCTCCTCCACGGCGACCCCGCCGAGGTCCACGTCCTCCCGGTCGTCCGCCGAACCGCCGAGCCCCCGCTCCCCCCGCGCCAGCGTCAGCAGCCCGTCGATCAGCCGCTCGCTGCGGAGATTGGCCTCCAGCAGGATCTCGCGCGTGGCCGCCACGTCCTCGGGGTGCTCCGGGTCGAGCCCCACCTGGATCGCGGCCCGCTGGGTGGCGAGCGGGGTCCGCAGCTCGTGCGAGGCGTTCGCGATGAACCGCCGCTGGCTGTCCATGACCCCCTCCAGCCGGGCGAGCAGCGCGTCCAGCGTGTCCCCCAGCTCCTTCAGCTCGTCGTCGGGGCCGCTCGCCGCGATCCGTTCGCCCAGATTGCGTTCCGACAGCCGCCGGGCCCTCGCCGTCATCTCATGGACGGGCCGCAGCACCCGCCCCGCGGTCCACCAGCCCACGACGACCGCGCACAGCGCCGTCGCCAGCAGCCCGGTGAACGACCAGAAGAGCAGTTGCCCGGCGGCGGCGTCGCTCACCGTCCCGGTCAGCCGGGCCAGCTCACCGCCCCCCACCGGGTCGGCCCCCGCGATGGGCACGGGCACCGGCCCCGGGGAGCCCTCCGCCCGGCGGGCGATCTCCGCCGCCTCCGACGCCGTCCCGGCCCGGGCGAACAGGTTGACCAGCGCCAGCAGCACCCCGCCGAGCACCAGGAAGGCCACCCCGTAGACCAGCGCGATCCGCAGCCGGATGGCGGAGCCCGGCCCGAGCCGCCCGGGTCCGACGTGCGACGGCCCGCCGCGCGACGGACCGCCGCCGCGGCGACCGCCGCCGGACATCCGCGACCCCGGCCGCCCGGGGGTCCGTCCCGTCACAGCCGGTACCCCACACCCTGCACCGTCCCGATCAACGGCGGCTCCCCCAGCTTCGCCCGCAACTTGCTCATGCAGACCCGTACCGCGCCCGTGAACGGGTCGGTGTGCACGTCCCACGCCCGTTCCAGCAGCTCCTCCGCCGAGACGGTCGCGCCGTCCGCCTCCAGCAGCAACTGGAGCACCGAGAACTCCTTCGGCGACAGATCCAGCGCCCGGCCCTCCCGCTCGGCGGCGCGGCGGGCGGGGTCCAGCCGTATCCCCCGCCGCTCCAGCAGCGGCGGCACGGGGCGGGCGCTGCGCCGCCGCAGCGCGCGGACCCGGGAGACCAGCTCGGGGAAGTCGAAGGGCTTCCCCAGATAGTCGTCCGCCCCCAGGTCGAGCCCCGCCACCCGCTCCCGCGCGGCCGTGGCCGCCGTCAGCATCAGAATCCGGGTGCGCGCGGCGGCGGCGACGAGCGCGCGGGCGACCTCGTCCCCGTGCAGCCCGGGCAGATCGCGGTCGAGGACGACCACGTCGTAGTCGTACAGCCCCAGCCATTCCAGCGCCTCGTCGCCCCGGTGCACGGTGTCCACGGCGAAACCGGCCCGCCGCAGCCCGGTGGCGACCAGTGCCGCCAGCGCCCTCTCGTCCTCGGCGACCAGAATCCGCATCCGCGTCCCGCCCCTTTCCCTCGTCCTGCCCCGTACCCCCGATCCTCCGCCCGCTTTTCGGTATCCGCTCCGCCGCCCCCCCGTTCACAGGTGAGCGTTCCGGGTGGGCGTTCACGGGTGAGACGGACTTCCGGAGACCAGTAGGATTTCGCCCATGGCGGCCACTGGATACGAGAAGCAGGGGGCGGCGTACTACGTCACGACCCCCATTTACTACGTCAACGACGCTCCTCACCTGGGCCACGCCTATACGACCGTCGCAGGCGACGTGCTCACCCGCTGGCACCGCCAGCGCGGTGAGAAGGTGTGGTACCTCACCGGCACGGACGAGCACGGTCAGAAGATCATGCGCACGGCCGAGACGCATGGCGTCACCCCCCAGGAATGGTGCGACAAACTCGTCTCGGAGGCGTGGAAGCCGCTCTGGGAGCACCTGGACATCGCGAACGACGATTTCATCCGGACCACCGAGAAGCGGCACACGGACCGGGTGAAGGAGTTCGTCCAGGATCTCTACGACAAGGGCGAGATCTACAAGGGCGGCTATGAGGGCCCGTACTGCGTCGGCTGCGAGGAGTACAAGCTCCCCGGCGATCTGATCGACGGCGAGGGCGAGTACGCGGGGCAGAAGCTCTGCCCCATCCACAAGAAGCCGGTGGAACTCCTCAAGGAGGAGAACTACTTCTTCAAGCTGAGCGAGTACGGCCCGAAGCTGCTGGAGCTGTACGAGTCGAACCCGGGCTTCATCCAGCCCGAGTCCGCCCGCAACGAGGTCGTGAACTTCGTCAAGCAGGGGCTCCAGGACCTGTCGATCTCCCGGTCGACGTTCGACTGGGGCGTGAAGGTGCCGTGGGACGAGAAGCACGTGATCTACGTGTGGATCGACGCGCTGCTCAACTACGCCACCGCCGTCGGCTACAACGAGAACCCGGAGAAGTTCGCCTCGACCTTCCCGGCGAACGTGCACCTCGTCGGCAAGGACATCCTGCGCTTCCACGCGATCATCTGGCCCGCGATGCTGATGGCGAACGGGCTGCCGGTGCCGGGCCGCGTCGCCGCCAACGGCTGGCTGATGGTCGGCGGCGAGAAGATGTCGAAGTCCAATCTGACCGGCATCAAGCCGCAGGACCTGACCTCGCACTTCGGCGTCGACGCCTACCGCTGGTACTTCCTGCGCGCGATCTCGTTCGGCCAGGACGGCTCGTTCTCCTGGGAGGACTTCAGCGTCCGCTACACCAGCGAGCTGGCGAACGACTACGGCAACCTGGCCTCCCGGGTCGCCGCCATGGTCGGCAAGTACTTCGGCGGCTCGCTGCCGGAGGCCACCGCGGCCGGCGAGGCGGAGCGCGCGGTCCAGGAGGGCCTGGCGAAGGCCGTCGCCGAGGCCGACCGGAAGATCGGCGACGAGATCGACTTCCAGGGCGGCATCCTCGCCGTCTTCGACTTCGTCAAGCAGGTCAACGGGTATCTGACCGAGCAGGAGCCGTGGAAGGTCGCCAAGGACACCTCGCCCGAGGGGCAGGCCCGGCTGGCGACGATCCTCTACACGGCCGCCGAGGCGCTGCGCGGTGTCGCGGTGCTGCTGAACCCGGTGATGCCGCGGACCTCGCAGGCGCTGTGGGACTCGCTGGGCGCCGAGGCCGCGCTCGGCGCCCTCGCCGAGCAGCGGGTGCAGGACGCCGGTACGTGGGGGCTGCTGCCCGCCGGGGCGACGGTGACCAAGGGCGCGGTGCTCTTCCCGCGGCTTGAGGAGAAGAAGGACCAGTAGCCGCCGCTCGTCGGCCGACAGGCTTGAGGCCGCGGCCCCGGGGATGTCCCGGGGCCGCGGCCTCAGTCGTGCGCGGGCGCCGCCGGACGCACGGAATCCGTGCCGGAGGCGCGGCGGTCGGCGGCAGCAGCAGTCGAACGGGGGGCAGCGGCAGCGGCAGCGGCAGCGGCAGCGGCAGCGGCAGCGGCAGCGGTCGAACGGCGGTCAGCGGGCCAGGGTCGTCTCCGGACCCATGGCGATCACCGGCCGTGCGCCGGGGTCGAGCTTCCGCAGCAGTTCGGCGACCTTCGTCCGGGCGACCGCTATACAGCCCCGGGTGGCGCCGCCGTGGTCGGCGTGAATCCAGATGCCCCGGCCCTTGCCGAGGCCGAGCGGGGTCTCCCAGTCGAGCGGGGTCCGACCGGGGACGCGGTTGTAGTTGATCGCGACGACATGGTCGAAGGCCCCGGTCAGCGGCTCGCCGTCGAAGTTGGTCCCGGGCGGCGCCTGGAACGCCGGGCCCCGGTCGTAGGGCAGCTCGGTGCCCGGGTCGGGCAGCAGCCCGCCCGCGTCGGTGAGCCCGTAGACGCCGGTGGGCGAGCGCAGGTCGTCCATCCGGTGGTCGTCGGTCCAGCCCTTGAGCGCGTTGCGGGCGGGCCAGGGCCCGGCGGTGCGCCGCCAGCCCTCGGCGGGGTGCCGCTCCCAGAGGGCGGCGGTGGAGCGGTTGGCACCCGCCCCGTCGGCGCTGACGACGAAGACCTGGCGGGTGCGCTGCCCGACGCGGGCCATGGTCCGGGGGCCGAGGCCGGGTATCGCGAGGCGCGGCCTGTCGTCCCCGGCACGGACCCGGGCACCGGCCCCGCCCGCGGCGGCGGCCTTCCGGTCGGAGACGGCCTCCGGCTTCCCTCCGGGCGGTCCGGAGGGTCCGGACGACCGAGGGGGCTCCGCCGCGGGGCGGACCCCACCGGCACCGGCCGAGCAGCCGGTGAGCAGCGCCGCCGCCGCGAGCCCGGCGGCGAGGGCGGCACGGGCACGGACCCGCGCGGGGAGGGGGACGGACGGAGTGCGTGCGGACACGATCGGTCCTCTTCTCATCGAGTGGCAACGAGCTGCAACGAGCTGCATCAAGTCGTCGGGCGGCGGACCTCCGGGGCGGCGGGCCCCGGGGCCCCTTGCTGGGCACCCGGTCCGTCAGCGCCTCAGGCCGTCGGGCCGACGGGGCCGGTGCTGCGGGGCCGGGGCCACCGGCTTGCGGGCCGTCACGGCCCCGGCCCGCCACCGGGCCGCCGGAGCCACCGGGAATCAGGGCCCCGGGACGCCGGGGTCGCGAGCCGTCGGGCCCGGGACGCCGGGGGCGGATGGTCGACCGCCCCTGGCATTCCAGGCCACCGGCCCACCGGCCCACCGAAGCCATCGGGCGCCGTGCCCCTGGTCGGGACCCGACCCACCGCCGGAGCCAGCGGACCTCACGGCCCCGGGCCGTCGAGACCCTGGGCGCTGGCGCTCCGGCCCCGGGCTCCCGGCCGTCGGGCCCCGTTCCGTCGGGCCCCGTTCCGCCGGGGCGGCCCACCGTCCGGGACGGTCATGGTCCCGCGTGGAGCCGACGCCACCGTCCCCGGGCCACCGGGCATCACGGACCCGGGCCGGGACCCGGACCGCGGGGGCCCGCCCCCGTTCCGCCGGGGCGGAGTCCGGGACGGCCACCGGGCACCCGGCCCATCAGGCCCCCGCACCCGTCAGGGCGTCCCGGCCGTCAGGGCGTCCGGGGCGGCTGCCGGTCCGGGGCCGAGCCGGAGCGGCCGTCCGCCGTGCCCGAGGTGCTCTTCTCGTCCGCTCCCCCGGGTGCGGACGCGGTGGGCGCGGACACGCCGCCTTCCTGGGGGAAGCGCGCGCTGTCGGCCACCGACCGAACCCTGGTCATCGTGGCGGTGGAGGTCTTCTCCCCGGCGCAGACCTGGATGACGGCGCCGAGGCCGCCCGATGCCCTCTCGACGGCGAAGCTCTTCATGTACGACCGGGTGCCGCCGATCTGCTCGCAGAAGCCGTCCACGTACTCCGAGCGCTGGAAGGGCTGGCCATTCCAGGTCTCCGCCACCGCCTTGAACCCCGACACCCTGATGAGCACATCCCGCTCCCCCAGCCGCTTCAACGGGGGACAGGCGCCCTCGTCCACCGGGACACAGGACGGGGGCCGGGCGGTGAGCCGCTGGGTGCCGAGGAAGCCCCCGGGCTCCACGAGCGGCGCGTAGTCCCGGCCGACCTCCAGGGCGTGCCAGGCCGCGGGCGCCTTCAGGGTGAGCCCTTCCAGGCCGTTGAACCGCACCTCCCGGTCCTCGGGCGTCATCAGCGGGGGGGGCGCGGCGGGCGGCACCGACTGCCGCACCCCGCCCGGGTCGCCCTGGAGCGCGTGCGGCACCAGAAGCCCCGTCACCGCCAGCGCGGACATCGTCACCAGCACCGCCCCCGCCCGGCGGCGTCTGTTGCGGACGACGCGGGCCCGGATCTGGCCGACGCGCCCCTCGGGGGCGGTCAGCCGGGGGGTGCCCAGCTCCAGCAGGGTGCGCAGATCGTGTTCGGCGCGCTCAAGCGGATCGCGCGTAGCTGCCATCGATGCTCTCCTCCTTCGCGTCATCACTGTCGGACGCCATGCCCGGGACGCTCGCCCGCAGGGAGCGCAGGGCCTTGGCCGACTGGCTCTTGACCGTGCCCGGGGCGCAGCCCAGGGTCGCGGCCGTCTCCTCGACGCTCAGATCCTCGAAGTAGCGCAGGACGACCACCGCGCGCTGCCGCACCGGCAGGGCGCGGACGGCGGCGGCGAGCGACTGCTCCAGGTCCACCGAGGCGTAGGCGTCGGCGGCCCCGACCGCGTCGGGCAGCTCCCCGTGGGGGACCTCGCCGCGCCAGCGGCGGCGCCACCAGCTCGCGTGGGTGTGCACGAGCGCCTTGCGCACATACGCCTCGGGGCTGTCGGTGGCGATCCGCTGCCACTTGGGCCACACCTTCGCCAGCACCGTCTGGAGCAGGTCCTCGGCGAGATGGGCGTCTCCGGTCAGCAGCCACGCCACTCTGAGCAGCCGCGGCCCCCGTGCGGCGACGAAGGTCTCGAAGTCCCCGCCGCCGCCGCTCCCGGCGCCGCTGCTGCCACCGGCACCACCGCTGTCGCCGAAGGATCGCATCCCACCGCCCCCGCCCCGGGTCTGTCCTCCGTTGGTCACATCTGGAGAACGCGGTGGAGCGGGGGGCCGGTTGCCCGCCCGCCGTGATTTCCCGGAACGGACCGCGATCCCCGGAACGGACCATGATCCCCAGGACGGACCGCGATCCCGAGGACGAGCCGTGCGGTCCCGGAACGAAGCCGTGCGGTCCCGCAACGAAACGGCCCCGGGCCCGTACCGAGGTGGTCGGTACGGGCCCGGGGCGGACGGCTCCCCGTCGGCGCGGCGGTCCGGCGGCGGGCGCCGGTGCGTCACAGCGGGGGCGGCGGGGTCACTCCGCGGCGGAGTTCTTCCCGGCCGGCGGCTTGCGCAGGGCGATGTTCAGCTCGCGGAGACGGGACTCCTCCAGCACGCTCGGGGCGCCCATCATCAGGTCCTGCGCGTTGCCGTTGAGCGGGAACGCGATCGTCTCGCGGATGTTCGGCTCGTCGGCGAGCAGCATCACGATGCGGTCGACGCCGGGGGCGATGCCGCCGTGCGGCGGGGCGCCCAGACGGAAGGCGCGGAGCATGCCCGCGAACTCGCGCTCGACCGTCTCCCGCTCGTACCCGGCGATCTCGAACGCCTTGAGCATGATCTCGGGCTCGTGGTTCCGGATGGCGCCGGAGGACAGCTCGATGCCGTTGCAGACGATGTCGTACTGCCAGGCGAGGATGTCCAGCGGGTCCTTCTCCTCCAGGTCCTTCATCCCGCCCTGCGGCATGGAGAAGGGGTTGTGGGAGAAGTCGATCTTCCCGGTCTCCTCGTCCTTCTCGTACATCGGGAAGTCCACGATCCAGCAGAACCGGAAGACGCCCTCCTCGAAGTGGCCGGAGCGCTTGGCGGCCTCGACCCGGACCGCGCCCATGATCTTGGAGACCTCGGCGGCCTCGCCCGCGCCGAAGAACACGGCGTGCCCGGCGGCCAGGCCCAGACGCTCGGTGAGGACCTTGACGTTCTCCTCGGTGAGGAACTTGGCGATCGGGCCGGAGAGCGTCCCGTCCTCCGCGACCCGGACCCAGGCCAGGCCCTTGGCGCCCTGCTCGACGGCGTACTCGCCGAGCTGGTCGAAGAACTTGCGCGGCTGGGCGGAGACGTCCGGCACCGGCAGCGCGCGGACGTGCTTGCCCGCGAACGCCTTGAACGCGGAGCCCTCGAAGACATCGGTGATGTCCACCAGCTCCAGCCGGGCGCGGAGGTCCGGCTTGTCGGAGCCGTACTTCAGCATCGCCTCGCGGAACGGAATCCGCGGGAACGGCGAGGTGACATGGCGACCGCCGCCGAACTCCTCGAACAGCTCCGTCATCAGCTTCTCGACGGGCTGGAACACGTCCTCCTGCTCGACGAAGCTCATCTCC
This sequence comes from Streptomyces clavuligerus, assembly GCF_005519465.1. Classification (NCBI taxonomy): domain Bacteria; kingdom Bacillati; phylum Actinomycetota; class Actinomycetes; order Kitasatosporales; family Streptomycetaceae; genus Streptomyces; species Streptomyces clavuligerus. The sequence goes on from NZ_CP027858.1 coordinate 3,206,071, forward strand.
ACGTCGAGCTGGTAGAACTCGCCGGGCGAGCGGTCGGCGCGGGCGTCCTCGTCCCGGAAGCAGGGCGCGATCTGGAAGTAGCGGTCGAAGCCCGCGATCATCAGAAGCTGCTTGAACTGCTGCGGGGCCTGCGGCAGCGCGTAGAACTTGCCCGGGTTGAGCCGGGAGGGGACCACGAAGTCGCGCGCGCCCTCGGGGGAGGTCGCGGCGAGGATCGGCGTCGCCATCTCGTTGAAGCCGAGGGCGGTCATCTTGTGCCGGATGGCGGAGATGACGGCGGTGCGCAGCATGATGTTGCGGTGCATGCGCTCACGGCGCAGGTCGAGGAAGCGGTACTCCAGCCGGCGCTCCTCGTTGACCCCGTCGTCGGCGTTGATCGTGAACGGGATCTGCTGGGCGGCGCCCAGCACCTCGATCCCGGTGACCTCGATCTCGATCTCACCGGTGGGCAGCTCGGGGTTGACGTTGTCCGCGCCCCGGCCGACGACCGTGCCGTCGACGCGGACGACGGTCTCCTTGGTGAGGTGGCTCAGCGCCTCGTTGGCCGCGGTGCCCGGGCGGGCCACCAGCTGGGTGATGCCGTAGTGGTCGCGGAGATCGATGAAGAGGATGCCGCCCAGGTCTCGGCGATTGTGCAGCCAGCCGCTCAGCCGGACGTCCGTGGAGACGTCAGAGGCGCGGAGCTCGCCGCAGGTGTGGGACCTGTACCGATGCATCTTCGTTCATCCAGTCTTGGTGATTTTGTTCAGGAGCCGGGCCCGTCCAGGTTACCGCCCGCCCCCGAACCGGCCCACTGGCATAGACACGTCACTCACCGCGTCGCACCACCGGACCCCGCCGCGGCACGGCGCCCGCCCCGGTCCGCCTGTCGCGCACCCCCGATATCCCCAGGGGATCGCGGGTGCGATCCCGTGTCCCCCGTGGGTGGTACCGGACGGGTGACCCGCCCGCGGATCGGAATAAAGTGAGGCAATGCGCACCGAGGACGTCCTGGCCGCCATCGCGACCGGCCTGTGGCGGTGGGACAACGCAGCCGGGACGGTCACCCTCGACGCGGAGGCCGCCCGGCTGCTTGAGCTGCCCGACTCCCGTCTCTGCCCGGAGTCCGAGGTCCGGGCCCGTTTCCACCCCGTCGACTGGAACGAGATCAACGGCGTGATCTCGCTCGCCATCGCCGAGGGGACGCTGGCCGAGGGCCGGCTGCGGGTGGTCGACGACGAGGGCCGGGTGCTGCGCACGGTGCGCGTCCGCTCCAAGCCGGTGCTGCACAACGGCTCCTACCTCCTGGACGGCACCCTCCAGGAGGTCGCCGAGCCCACCGAGGGCACGGCGGCCCGCACCCCCATCACCGGCGACTGGCGCCGCTCCCGCGAGGCGTTCCTGCTGGACGCGGGACGGGCACTGGCCGAGGCGCGGTCCACGGCCGAGGTGCTGCGGGTGGCGGCCTCGCTCTCCATGCCGGGGTTCTCGCCCGACGGGCTCGCGGTCTTCGGCGCGGCGGGCGACCGGCTGACGATCACCGGTCAGCACGGGCACCAGAGCGCGGACGGCGACCCCTTCAGCAATATGCGGCTGGACACCGACCACCCGGCGGCCGAGGTGGTGCGCACCGGGCGGGCGGTCTATCTGCCCAGCCCGGAGGAGTACAACCGCCGCTACCCGACGAGCTGGCCGCTGGCGCAGCGGCTGGGCCGGCAGTCCTGGGCCTATCTGCCGCTGACCGTCGCGGGCCGCACGATGGGCGCCTGGCTGGCGGCCTTCCGGCACCCGGTGGCCTTCACCCCCGACGAGCGGTCCGTGCTCACCACGGTCGCGCGGATGCTGGCGCAGGCGCTCACCCGGGCGGGGACCGCCGAGTCGGAACGGGAACTCTCCCTGGGGCTCCAGCGCTCGATGATGCCGGTCATCGGGCCCGCCATCCCGGGCATGGAGGTGGCGGGCCGCTATGTGCCGACCGGCGGCGGGCTCCAGGTCGGCGGCGACTGGTACGACATGATCCCGCTGCCGTCCGGCCGGATGGCCCTGGTCATCGGGGATGTCCAGGGGCACGACGTCCGGGCCGCCGGGCTGATGGGGCAGTTGCGGATCGCGCTGCGGGCGTACGCGTCCGAGGGGCACCGGCCCGACGCGGTGCTCTCGCGCGCCTCCCGCTTCCTGCACGGCATCACCGATGGGCACGGCAAGGCCGACCACTCCCTGCCCCGCTTCGCGACCTGCCTCTATCTGGAGGTGGACCCGGCCTCCGGCGGGGTGGAGATCGCCCGGGCCGGGCACCCCGAGCCCGCCGTGCGGATGGCCGACGGCACGGTACTGGTGCGCCCCACCGAGGGCGGGCTGCCGCTGGGCATCGACCCCGACTCGGACTATCCGACCACCCGGCTGACGCTGGAGCCCGGGGAAACGATGATGATCTGCACCGACGGTCTGCTGGAGACCGGCGGACACGATCTGGACACCGGCTGGGAGCGGCTGCGCCGGGTGCTGGAGAACCCGTCCGGTCAGTCCCTGGAGGAGCTGGCCGACGCGCTGGTCCAGGCCGTGCACGGGCCGTCCTCCCACTACACCACCGGGCCGCTGGCCGACCGGCGGGAGGACGACGTGGCCCTGGTGCTGCTCTCCCGGGTGCCCGATCCCACGGGGGCGCTCCGGGAGCCCCCGCGGCGCACCGCGATGACCGTCGCGCAGGCCGAGCCGGAGAAGATCGCCGTCGCCCGCCGTCAGGTGCGCGGGCTGCTGCACGACTGGGCCGATCCCGAGCAGGTCGACGCGGCGGTGCTCATGGTCTCCGAGACGGTCACCAACGTCCTGGTGCACACCGACGGCAACGCCCTGCTGGTCGCCGAGGTGACCTGCGGCGACGGTGCCCGGCGGCTGCGGGTGGAGGTCTCCGACGCGAGCGACGACCTGCCGCACAAGCGGCGCCCGGGGGAGCTGGCTTCCTCCGGGCGGGGGCTGGTGCTGATGGAGATGCTGTCGGACGCGTGGGGGGTGGACCCGCGGGGCGAGGGCAAGTCGATCTGGTTCGAGCTGCGGGAGTCCGGCACGGCGGGCGCGGGCGGGGCGGCGGCGGGCCCGCGGGCGACGGGGGAGACGGAAGCGACGGAGAGGGCGGCGGAGGCGGAGACGGACCTCACCGATCTGCTGGAACGCTTCGGCGAGGGGTGAGGCGGCGGGGCGGCGGGGGTCAGCTCGGCCCGCCGGAGGAACCGCTGCCGGCGGGACCGTCAGGAGTCGGCGCGACCGGAGAAGCCGGAGGAACCGGCGGGACCGTCAGGAGTCGGCGGGACCGGCGGAACTGCCGGGACCGTCAGGACTGTCAGGACCGGAGGAGGACGCGGCCCCCGTCCCCGTATAACGCTCCCTGAGCACCCCGATCACCCCGAACGCCGCCGCGACCACCGGCACCGCGAGCAGCATCCCGAGGATGCCCGCCACCCCGGCCCCCGCCGTGATCGCCAGCATCACCACCGCCGGATGCATCTGCACCGTCCGGCTCTGGATCATCGGCTGAAGCACATGCCCCTCCAGTACCTGGACGGCGAGCACCACTCCCAGCGCCCAGAGCGCGATCACCCACCCCCGGTCGGCGAGCGCGACCAGCACCGCCACCGCGCCGGAGATGAAGGCCCCCAGATAGGGGATGTACGCCCCCACGAACACCAGCGCGCCCAGGCCCACCGCGCCGGGCACCCGCAGGACCAGCAGTCCGACGGTGATCAGGAGCGCGTCGATGAGGGCGATGAAGGTCGTGCCGCGCATGAAGCCCTCGACCGCCTCGAAGGCCCGGCGGCCCATCTCCTCGACCATCTGTCCGCTGTGCCCGGGGGCGACGGAGTGCGCGAGCTTCGAGGCCCGGTCGGAGTCCCGCAGAAAGAAGAAGATCAGCAGCAGCGCCAGCACCGCCGTGGCGATCCCCTGGCCGACCACGCTCAGCCCGCTGATCACCCCGGACGCGGCCGTGCCGCCGAACTTCGCCAGCAGTTCCTTCGCGTTGACGGCCAGATCCGCCAGCGAGGTCCCCGCGGCCCCGAAGTGCTCGGTGATCCCCATGGCGGCGTCCCGCAGCGAGGCGAGGATCTGCGGACCGTTGTCGATGAGCGCCTTCACGACGACGTACATCGCCCCGCCCACCACGCACACCACGGCCGCGCAGGTCAGTCCGGCCGCCAGCGAGGCGCTCACCTTCATCGCGCGCAGCCGCCGGTAGAACGGTCCGAGCAGCGCGGTCCCGAGCAGCGCGAGCAGGACGGGGGTCACCGCGATCCGGAAGGTCTGCACCAGCCAGAGGGCGACCGCGCCGACACCCGCGAGCAGCAGGATGACGGCGCACCACGCGGCGAGTCGCCGCACCGGCTCGGGCAGCAGGGTGTGCACGCCCCCACCCGACCACGGCGCGGGGGCTGCGGCGCGTACTGGCCGCCCGTACGGGTGACGGACGCGGGTGCCACGGACGCGGGTGCACGGACGCGAAACGGGAGGCGCAGGTACCGCGGACGGCACGGACAGCACGGGCGCGACGGATGTGGCACGGGGACGGCGCGGGAAGGGCACGGCGAAGGGGCCCGCACGCCGATGTGCGGGCCCCTTCGCGCTGTCCCCGGTCGGCCGGGGTGCGGATCACATGCCGTGGACGGCCGGGACGGTGCCGAGCCGGCCCGCCTGGAAGTCCTCGAACGCCTTGCGCAGCTCGTCCTGCGTGTTCATCACGAAGGGGCCGTAGTGCGCCATGGGCTCCCGGATGGGACGCCCGCCGAGGAGGACGATCTCCAGGTCGGGGGTATGGGAGTCCTGGGTGTCGTCGGCGCGGACGGTCAGCGCGCCGCCCTGGCCGAAGACCGCGGTCTGCCCCATGCGGACGGGCCGCCGCTCGGTGCCGACGGAGCCCCGTCCGGCCAGGACATAGGCGAGTCCGTTGAAGTCCTCGCGCCAGGGCAGGGTGATCTGCGCGCCCGGACGGAGGGTGGCGTGGATCATGGTGATGGGGGTGTGGGTGATGCCGGGCCCCTCGTGTCCGTCCAGCTCACCCGCGATGACGCGCAGCAGCGCGCCGCCGTCGGGGGAGGTGAGGAGCTGGACCTGGCCGCCGCGGATGTCCTGGTAGCGGGGGTCCATCATCTTGTCGGACGCGGGCAGGTTGACCCAGAGCTGAAGGCCGTGGAAGAGGCCGCCGGACATCACCAGGTCCTCCGGCGGGGCCTCGATGTGGAGCAGTCCGGAACCGGCGGTCATCCACTGGGTGTCGCCGTTCTGGATCGTGCCGCCGCCACCGTTGCTGTCCTGGTGGACGAAGGTCCCGTCGATCAGATAGGTCACGGTCTCGAAGCCCCGGTGGGGGTGCCAGGGCGTGCCCTTGGGCTCCCCGGGGGCGTACTCCACCTCGCCCATCTGGTCCATCATGATGAACGGGTCGAGGTGGCGGTAGTTGATCCCCGCGAAGGCGCGGCGCACCGGGAAGCCCTCCCCCTCGAAGCCGCTGGGGGCGGTGGTCACCGTGAGTACGGGACGGGACACCGCGTCGGCGGGGGCGGCGACGCTCGGCAGCGTGAGCGGGTTCTCGACAGTCACAGCGGGCATGGGAAGACCTCCTTGTGCGGTCAGTTTAGTTGAACACTGAACTTTCCGCCAGCGACAACGAGAGACGCCCGGAAGGTATTCCTCCCGGGCGCCTGCTTCCACCGTCCGATCCGACCGATGTCCCGATCCACATCCCCCGCCCACCCGCACGGGGGCACACCGGCACGGCACCCGGCCGCGCCCGCCGCACTCAGCCGTACATGCGCCGCATCGCGAAGTCGACCATCTGCTCCACGGCCTTGGCGTCGAAGACCATCCGGTGCTCCCCCTCCATGTCGAGGACGAAGCCGTACCCGGTCGGCAGCAGATCGATCACCTCCGCCCCAGTGATCACGAAGTACTTCGACTCCTTGCCCGCGTAGCGGCGCAGCTCCTTGAGCGAGGTGAACATGGGGATCACGGGCTGCTGGGTGTTGTGCAGCGCCAGGAAACCGGGGTTGTCGCCGCGCGGGCAGTACACCTTGGAGGTCGCGAAGATCTGCTGGAAGTCCTCGGCGGAGAGCGTTCCGGTGGTGAAGGCACGCACCGCGTCGGCGAGCGACGGCGGGGACGGCTCCGGATACAGCGGCTGGCCCTGTGGCTGACCCCCGTAGGGCTGCTGGGCCGCGTACTGCTGGTGAGCGCCCTGGTTCTGGTCGTAGCCGTACATGACGGCAAGAGTAACCAGTCACAGTTGGGCGATAGGGGGTTGCAACTTATTACTGGTGGGTAGCATCATCGTAGCTACCAGCTGGTAGATGGGTCGGCGCACCGACTCGCCGGACCCCTCGCACCCCGCACCGCACTCTCGCACCGCACTCTCGCACTGAGACTCCCGAACCTACGGAGCCGTCGCCATGGGGCACTACAAGTCGAATCTTCGTGACATCGAGTTCAACCTGTTCGAGGTGCTCGGCCGCGACAAGCTGTACGGCTCCGGCCCGTTCGCCGAGATGGACCCGGACACCGCGAAGTCCATCCTGGACGAGGTCGCCCGCCTCGCGGAGAACGAGCTGGCGGAGTCCTTCGCGGACGCCGACCGCAACCCCCCGGTCTTCGACCCGGAGACCAACACCGCGCCGATACCGGAGTCGTTCAAGCGGAGCTACCGGACCTTCATGGAGTCCGAGTACTGGCGGCTCGGCCTGCCCGAGGAGATCGGCGGCACCACCGCTCCGCGCTCCCTGGTGTGGTCCTACGCCGAGCTGCTGCTGGGCTCCAACCCCGCGCTGTGGATGTACTCCTCCGGCCCCTCCTTCGCCGGGCTGCTCTACGAGGAGGGCACCGAGGCCCAGCGGAAGATCGCGGAGATCGCGGTCGAGCGGGAGTGGGGCTCCACCATGGTCCTGACCGAGCCGGACGCGGGCTCGGACGTGGGCGCGGGCCGCGCGAAGGCGGTACGGCAGGAGGACGGCTCCTGGCACATCGAGGGTGTGAAGCGCTTCATCACCTCGGGCGAGCACGACATGTCGGAGAACATCCTCCACTACGTCCTCGCCCGCCCCGAGGGCGCCGGGCCCGGCACCAAGGGCCTGTCCCTCTTCCTCGTCCCGAAGTACGAGTTCGACGTCGAGACCGGTGAGCTGGGCGAGCGCAACGGCGTCTACGCCACCAACGTCGAGCACAAGATGGGCCTGAAGGCTTCCAACACCTGCGAGATGACCTTCGGCGACCGCCACCCCGCCAAGGGCTGGCTGATCGGCGAGAAGCACGACGGCATCCGGCAGATGTTCAAGATCATCGAGTTCGCCCGGATGATGGTCGGCACCAAGGCGATCGCCACCCTCTCCACCGGCTACCTCAACGCGCTGGAGTACGCGAAGGAGCGCGTCCAGGGCTCGGATCTGGTCAACTTCATGGACAAGACCGCGCCCAAGGTGACGATCACTCATCACCCGGACGTGCGGCGCTCGCTGATGACGCAGAAGGCGTACGCGGAGGGCATGCGCGCCCTCGTCCTCTACACGGCGTCCATCCAGGACGAGATCGCCGTCAAGGAGGCCGCGGACGAGTCCGCCGCCGAGCTGATCGCCCTGAACGACCTGCTGCTGCCGATCGTCAAGGGCTATGGCTCGGAGCGCTCGTACGAGCAGCTCGCCCAGTCCCTCCAGATCTTCGGCGGCTCCGGCTACCTCCAGGAGTACCCGGTCGAGCAGTACATCCGGGACGCCAAGATCGACACCCTCTACGAGGGCACCACCGCCATCCAGGGCCAGGACTTCTTCTTCCGGAAGATCGTCCGGGACCAGGGCCAGTCGCTGAACGCGCTCTCCGAGGAGATCAAGAAGTTCCTGGCCGTGGGCACCGGCGGCGAGGACCTCGCGGGCGCCCGCGAGGCGCTGACCAAGGCGGCGGTCGACCTGGAGGCGATCGTCGGCGCGATGACCAACGACCTCATCGCCACCGGCGAGGACGTCAAGAACATCTACAAGGTCGGTCTGAACACCACCCGGCTGCTGCTGGCCTCCGGCGATGTCGTCGTCGGCTATCTGCTGCTGCGCGGCGCCGCCGTCGCCGCCGAGAAGCTGCCCACGGCGACCGGCAAGGACGTGGCGTTCTACCAGGGCAAGATCGCCGCGGCGAAGTTCTTCGCGTCGAACATCCTCCCGGGCGTCTCCGCCGCCCGCGCCCTCGCCGAGTCCGTGGACCTCACGCTGATGGAGCTGGACGAGTCGGCGTTCTGACGTTCCGACGTTCCGACGTTCTGACGCTCTGCCCGGCAACGGAGAGGCCCGCCCCCGCACGACGCGGCGGCGGGCTTCTCCGCGTCGGCCCACTTGACCACCGGCATCACTCCGGCGGCCGGCTGTACCTCTCCAGCGTCGCCCTGCTCAGGGAGCGGTCCACCAGCCGCAGTTCCCAGGGGCCGGTATTCACGTCGAAGTCCTTGCCGAAGCCGACCCACTTCCCCGCCATGCGCCGCCCGGTCGGCTCGACCAGAAGCTGAACGGCACCGTGGTAGCGGGCCCCGTTGTAGTAGCCGTCCGCGGCGGTCTGCTCGACCCAGGTGCCCGTGACCACGTTGCGATCGACGGTCAGGTCCAGCGTGAGCGGGCTGTCCGGGTTGCTGCTCGCCCCGGGCAGGCTCTGCACGGTCAGCCGGTTCCCGTGCTGGACGATCACCACGTAGTGCTTGCCCTCGTACGAGTCACCCCGGCTCGACGAGAAGAACTCGTAGCGGCTGAGCCACACCGCCGAGAACATCTCCTCACCCGCCTGCACACCGGGCTCCGCGCCTGCGGCACCGGTTGCGTCGGCCTCCATGTCATGCCCTCCCTTCCCGTCCACGTGGACCCGTGCCACCGGCACCGGCAGTGCGAACCCCAGCACCTCGACCGGACGGCCGGTGACCCGTTCCAAGGCCCTGGCGTACACGCCCCGGGGCGTCCTGCTCGTGCCGGACTCCCAGCGCTGCACCAGACGCTTGGAAGCCTCGTTCGGCTCCCCCAGTTCCACGCCTGCCCGGCGGAGCGCCTTGGCGAAGTCGTCCTGGCTCAAGCGCAGGCCCATACGCACGGCCCGCAGCACATCATTCGGCACCAGGGCGGTCGTCGTCATGACGTCAAAGATAGATCGAACAGCCACTCAATGACACCGGTTTGACGCCCTTGGGGGTGTCATCGGCACCCTCCAGAGCGACGCCCGGACGACGCCCGAAGCGTCATCGCGCCGAGCGCCTCGACGGCTGGAGCATCGCCTCACCAACCGGACCGGGCAACGGAAGGCGAACGACGACCATGACCGTGCGGGTGTCCCGCGACTCCGGCCGGACCTTCGACTCTGTGGTGATCTACCCCAGCAGCACCGCCGAGGAGCCGTTGACGCCCATGACCTCTGCCGCCTGGCCTCTGTGCACGTGGCCCCCGATGCTCCTCCACCGACACAGTCATCAGGGCCAAGCAGCGCCACGGCCCGCGCGATCTTCACCGCGCCGGAGACGCGAGGGCTCACATGAGACCAGCGGGAGCGGTTCTACGCGGCCGCGTGGGCGGGACTGTCCCAACGCCGCCGTGTCACCCTCCCGCACCGGGACGGCCCGGCCCCGTGGTGGGGGGTGCAGGGTCGTCCCCGGAAGGGACCGGCGGACAATGGCCCGCGCCTGGACGTCGGACGCCCGGTCTGCCGGCCCTGAGGAGTCGAGCCCGGAGGCGCCCACCCCCGCACCCGACGACCGACCCGAGCACAACAAGCCCGTCCGGCGTTTGAGGACGGACCCCGCACCCAACGCAAGGCTCACGCGTAAGCCGACGGACCCCCCGCGCGGGCCCGTCGTCGGGGGCCAGCCCCCGAACCCCCGCGCCTCAATCGCCGGCGAGGCTGAATGTACGCGGGGCAACCTCCCCCAGAGGGGGCACCCCCAAGGGGCTGAACGTATACGGGCCCGAGGCCGCCCCTCGGACAGAAGCCACCGGCAGATGCCCCCGGCAGGGGGCTCGCGGCCGATGTGAAACGGCGCGGGACCAGAACATGCGCCCCCCGCGCACCCCCCTCGTTAAGGTGACCCCATGAGCACCAGCGCACCCGTCCGGTTCGACCGCGGACACACCGACGACCTGATGACCTTCCTGGCTGCCTCGCCCTCTCCGTACCACGCGGTGGCGACGGCCGCCCAGAGACTGGAGAAGGCCGGATTCCGGCAGGTCCGGGAGACGGACGCCTGGGACACGGGCGCGGGCGCCGGCACGGGCGGCAAATACGTCGTCCGCGGCGGCGCGCTCATCGCGTGGTACGTCCCCGAGGGGGCCGACCCCCACACCCCGTTCCGGATCGTCGGCGCGCACACGGACTCGCCGAATCTGCGGGTCAAGCCGGACCCGGACACCGGCGCGCACGGGTGGCGGCAGATCGCCGTCGAGATCTACGGCGGGGCGCTGCTCAACAGCTGGCTCGACCGCGATCTGGGCATCTCCGGGCGGCTCAGCCTGCGCGACGGCTCGCACCGGCTGGTGAACGTCGACCGGCCGCTGCTGCGCGTGCCGCAGCTCGCGATCCATCTCGACCGAGCCGTCAACACCGACGGCCTCAAGCTGGACAAACAGCGCCATATGCAGCCGATCTGGGGCCTGGGCGAGGTCCATGAGGGCGACCTCGTCCACTTCCTGGCCGAGGAGTCCGGCCTGGACGCGAACGACATCGTCGGCTGGGACCTGATGACCCACTCCGTCGAGGCACCCGCCTACCTCGGCCGGGACCGCGAGCTGCTCGCCGCGCCCCGCCTGGACAACCTGCTCTCCGTGCACGCCGCGACGGCCGCGCTCGCCGCCGCCGCCCGCACCCCGGACCTCGCGTACATCCCCGTTCTCGCCGCCTTCGACCACGAGGAGAACGGCTCGCAGGCCGACACCGGCGCGGACGGCCCGCTGCTCGGCTCGGTGCTGGAGCGCTCCGTGTTCGCGCGCGGGGGAACCTACGAGGACAGGGCGCGCGCCTTCGCGAGCACGGTCTGCCTCTCCTCCGACGTGGGCCACGCCGTCCACCCCAACTACGCGGAGCGGCACGACCCGACCCACCACCCGCTCCCCAACGGCGGCCCGATCCTCAAGGTCAACGTGAACCAGCGGTACGCCACCGACGGCAGCGGCCGGGCGGTCTTCGCGGCGGCGTGCGAGCGGGCCGGGTCGCCGTGGCAGTCGTTCGTCTCCAACAACGCGATGCCGTGCGGCACCACGATCGGCCCGATCACGGCGGCCCGGCACGGCATCCACACCGTGGACATCGGCGTCGCGTGTCTGTCGATGCACAGTGTGCGGGAGCTGTGCGGCGCGGACGACCCGTATCTGCTGGCGAACGTGTTGACGGCGTTCCTTCAGGGCTGAGCCCGGGTCCGCTGCCGGTCCCCGCCGGATCGGCAGCGGTCGCGAAACATCCGCGAAAGGCTCCCCCCGGCAGAGTGCCGGGCATGGTCCTCCTCCCCGGTCCCGGTCAGCCCGGCGACCCCTCGCTCGCCCGGCACTCCGGCCCCTCCCGCCGCACCCGGCTCATCGCCTCCGCCGTGGGCGCGGCCGTGCTGTTCGGCGGCGGCGGGCTGCTGGTCCGGCAGTACAACGACCGGCCGCCGCGCGCCGACGACATCGCCTATGAGTCGGGGTACCTCTACAGCAACCGCATCCGGCAGGGCGACCCCACCGGGGAGCTGGTGGAGAAGCTGCTCTCCGGCGAGTGCGTGCTGCTGGAACGGGACGGGTACGGGGGCCGCAACGCCACGTTCAACCCCGCGCTGTGGATCGAGGGCTGTCTCGACGGAGCGGCGGGCCGCCCCTCGCGGGAACAGGGCCTCGTCGGCTGAGCCCCGCCCCCGCCCCGCCGGCCGGGGCCGATCCGGCCCGCGGGCCGCTCCCGTCCGAGGTCCGCCCGGCCCAGTCCCGCCCGGTCAGCCCGGCCCGGCGGCCCCGTTCGCCCCGTCCGCCCCATCGCCCTGCGCCTGCGGGTCCATCCCCGCGAGCACCAGCGGCAGCCGACGGACCCCGTCGTCCGCCACCCGCACCGGAACCCCCCAGTCCTGCTGATGCACATGGCAGGCCGGGTACTCGTTCGCCGGGTCGTCGTCGCACGAGGCGGCCATCGCCGACACATGCAGCACCCCCGCGCCCACCGACGCGTCGATCTCCAGCTCACGGAAGAGATCGGTCCCCGCGCCCGCGCCCGAGGCCAGCAGCTCCGGCGGGGTCGCGGAGACCAGCAGCCGGGTGGAGGGCCCGTAACGGGTGTCCAGCTTCTGCCCGGCCGGGGCCTGGAAGACGACGTCCAGCCGGAGCGTCCCCGCCGCGATCGCGGTCGCGGCCCGCCGCGTGCGGTGGGCCACCGCCTCGACCCGTACCGCCTCCTCCGGCAGCCGCAGCCGGGTCAGCCGGTGCCGGGCCGACTCCACCACGACGATGTCCCCGTCCACGAGCACCGCGCCGGACGGCTCCCGCAGATCGGTGACGAGCGTCGTCACCTCGCCGGTCGCCGGGTCGTAGCGGCGCAGCGCGTGGTTGTACGTGTCGCTGACGGCGACCGAGCCGTCCGGCAGCGCGGTGACCCCCAGCGGGTGCTGGAACAGCGCCTGCGCGGCGGCCCCGTCCCGGTGTCCGAAGTCGAAGAGGCCGGTTCCGACGGCCGTGTGCACGGTGCCCCCGGTGTCGATCCAGCGGAGTGCCGAGTTCTCGGAGTCGGCGATCCAGAGCCGGTCCCCGGCCGCCGCGAGCCCTGAGGGCTGGGCGAACCACGCCTCGGCGGCGGGCCCGTCGACAAGCCCCTCGTTCGTGGTCCCGGCGGCCACCGCGACCGTGTCCGTCGCGGGGTCGTACGTCCAGAGCTGGTGCGTCCCGGCCATCGCGATCCAGAGCCTCCCCTGCCACCAGGCCACGTCCCAGGGGGAGGAGAGGTCGACCTCGCGCGCGGGCCCGGCGGTGGGTGAGCCCTGCCACCACTGCCGCCCGGTCCCGGCGAGGGTCGTGACCGTCCCGCTCTCCGGGTCGTACGCCTTGATCGAGTGGTGGACGGTGTCCGCGACCGCGACCCGGCCGTCGGGGAGCAGGGCCAGCCCCTGCGGCTCGTTGAGGACCCGGCCGGACGACTCCCCAGGCGAATCCCCGGGCGACTCGTCGGACAACGGCTCTTCGGACACACCGCCGGGCAGCCCGTTCCCGATCCGCCGGACGACGCTCTCCCCGTCGGGTCCCAGCTCGACGAGCCGGTTCCGGGTGGTGTCGGAGACCAGGAAGTTCCCGGACGGCAGCAGGACCGCCTTCCCCGGGAAGCGCAGCTCGGTCGCCACCGGCTCCGGCGCCACATAGGGCCCGTCCCCGCGCCGCAGCGTCCCCTTGGCCGTGTGCTCCCGCTCCAGCTCCGCCACCAGCCGGGCGATGGCGTGCGCGTGCCCCTCGCCCGCGTGCTGGGCGACGACATACCCCTCGGGGTCGATCACCACCAGCGTGGGCCAGGCCCGGACGGCGTACTGCTTCCAGGTGGCGAGGTCCGGATCGTCGAGGACGGGGTGGTGCACCTGGTAGCGCTCGACGGCGTCGACGACGGCCCGGTGGTCGGCCTCGTGCACGAACTTCGGCGAGTGGACCCCGATGATCACCAGGGTGTCCCGGTGCTTCTCCTCCAGCTCGCGCAGCTCGTCCAGGACATGCAGACAGTTGATGCAGCAGAAGGTCCAGAAGTCCAGCACCACGATCTTTCCGCGCAGCTCGCGGAGTGTGTACTGCTTGTCACCGGTGTTCAGCCAGCCGCCCCTGCCGATCAGCTCGGGGGCCCTGACGCGTGCACGTGTCGCCATGTCCCCATCCAACCGCACCCGTCCCCGGGCCGACCGCGCACGTCCCCGGGCAGGCCGTCCGCGTCCCGGGCCGCTCCGCCCGCCGGGAGGAGAACCCCGGGCACGGGCCTGTGATCGGCCCGGGGACGGGCCTACGATCGTCAGGAAAGCACCGAACAAGCCCTGCCGGGCCCCCGCCCGGCGGCGTAACTTTGAGAACCACCGCGCCTTTCGCGCCCGCACGCCACGCACCCATGTCTCCCGCTGTCCCGCAGAACCGCCGAGGGGTCCCGTGACCGTCCATCCCGTCCTCCAGAACTACGCCGATGCCTGGACCCACTCCATCGAGGCGATATCCGAACTGGTCCAACCCCTTGTCGAAGGGGAGTGGAACCGGGCCACCCCCTGCCCCGCCTGGTCGGTACGGGACGTGGTCTCGCATGTGATCGGCGTGGAGACGGAGATGCTGGGCGACCCCCGGCCCATCCACACCCTGCCGCGCGACCTGCGCCATATGCGGAACGACTTCGCGCGCTACATGGAGGTCCAGGTCGATGTGCGCAGGCATCACACCGGCCCGGAGATGACCGCCGAACTGGAGTACACGGTGATCCGGCGGGCCCGGCAGCTCCGGAACGAGACCCGCGCCCCGGACACCCTGGTGCGCGCCCCGCTCGGGGCCGAGCAGACGCTGGAGCTGGCCCTGCGGATGCGGGCGTTCGACACCTGGGCGCACGAGCAGGATCTGCGGATCGCGCTGGGCAGGCCGGGGAATCTGGACTCGCCCGGTGCGCACGTCGCCCGGGATCTGCTGCTGGAGGCGCTGCCGAAGGTGGTGGCGAAGGACGCGGGGGTCCCCGCGAACTCGGCCGTGGTGGTGGATGTGCACGGGCCGCTGGAGTTCCTACGGACGGTCCGGGTGGACGCGGAGGGGCGCGGCTCGATCGACGGCTCGCCCTCGCTCGGGCCCGTCGTCTCGCTCGCGCTGGACTGGGAGACGTACTACCGGCTGGCGTGCGGACGGGTGCGGTATCCGGCGGTCGCGGACCGGGTGAAGGTCGAGGGGGACCAGGAGCTGGGCGCCGCGATCCTGGCGTCGTTCGCGGTGACACCCTGAGCGGCACGGCGCCCGGGACCGGGGCGGGCCGGTCCCGGAACGCCGGGTGTCCACGGCGGAACCTGTCCGCAGGAACGTTCCCTCCGTAACGCGCGCGGAGCCGGAAACGGGTAAGCGTCCACACGGGTGAGCGTGCGCGGTGGAACGTGCACGACGGAACGTGCGCGTCGAAGCCTCCATGGCCGAACGTGCACGACGAAACGTTCACGCCGGAACGTGAACCGCCTCCACCCGGCTCGCCACCAGCCGTTCCCGCTCCAGCCGGGCCGCGCGCCCCCGCAGCCGCAGAATCTGGACCACCCCCAGCGCCTCCAGGACGAAGACACAGGAGAAGGCGGTCCGGTAGTCGCCCCCGGTCGCGTCCAGCAGCACACCGATCACCAGCAGCGTGGTCATCGACGCCGTGAAACCGCCGACATTGACGATCCCCGAGGCCGTGCCCTGCCGCTCCGGCGGATTGGCGGGACGGGCGAAGTCGAAGCCGATCATCGAGGCGGGGCCGCCCGCGCCGAGCACCGCGCAGAGGACGATCAGCAGCCACATCGGGGCCCGGTCCCCCGGGTGCGCCAGCGTCGCCGCCCACACCAGGGCCGTCGCACCGACCGTGCCCAGCGCGAGCGGGACCCGGGCCGCGTGATGACGGGCGATGATCTGCCCGTACACCAGCCCCACCACCATGCTCGCCAGCACCACCAGGGTGAGCAGCGAACCGGCGGTCTCCCGCGACAGCCCCTGGGCCTCGATCAGGAACGGCATCCCCCACAGCAGCAGGAAGACCATCGCGGGGAACTGGGTGGTGAAGTGCACCCACATCCCCAGCCGGGTGCCGGGCTCCCGCCAGGACAGCGCGACCTGACGGCGGACGAAGGACGCCCCCCGGTGCCCGGTGGCGGGCGGCGGCCCCTGCCCCTCGGGGTGGTCCTTGAGCAGCAGCAGGACGAGCAGCACGGCCACGGCCCCGGCCACCGCGCTCCCCGCGAAGGTGGCGGTCCAGCCCACGTCGTGCAGCAGCCGGGCGACGACGACGGTGGAGACGAGGTTGCCCGCCATCCCGAAGAGGGCGGCGACCTGCGCGATCAGCGGTCCGCGCCGGGCCGGGAACCAGCGGCTGCCGAGCCGCAGCACACTGATGAACGTCATGGCGTCCCCGCAGCCCAGCAGGGCGCGCGCGGCCAGCGCCATCCCGTAGGTCGGGGCGAGCGCGAAGCCGAGCTGTCCGGCGGTGAAGAGCAGGGCGCCCAGTGTGAGGACCTTCCGGGTGCCCAGCCGGTCCACCAGCAGCCCCACGGGGATCTGCATGCCCGCGTACACCAGCAGTTGGAGGATGGAGAACGTGGAGAGCGCGGAGGCGTTGACATCGAAGCGGTCGGCGGCGTCGAGCCCCGCCACCCCGAGCGAGGTGCGGAAGACGATCGCGACGAAGTAGACGGCGACCCCTGTCCCCCAGACGACCAGCGCGCGCCGGCCGCCCGGCGGATCGCCGGGTATCGCACCCGGAGCGCTCACCGGACCTCGCCCCTGGCCAGCGTGGAGAACCAGCCGATGTGCCGGCGGACCAGGGCGGCGGCGCGCTCCGCGTCGCCGTCGCGCAGGGCCTGGAGGATCTCGCCGTGCTCGGCAACGTTCTTGGCGACCCGGTCGGGGTGGGCGTGCATGGCGGCCACCCCCATCCGGAGCTGGCGGTCGCGGAGCTGGTCGTAGAGGCGGGACAGGATCTCGTTGCCGCCGTGCCGGACGATCTCGGCGTGGAAGAGCCGGTCGGTGACGGCGACAGCGGCGAGATCACCGCTCTCGCCCTGCTGTCTCTGCTGTTCCAGCAGTTCTTCGAGCCGGTCGATCAGCCGGGGCGGGGCGGGGACGGCCTTGCGGGCCGCGTGCTCCTCGACCAGCAGCCGGGTCTCGACCACATCGGCGATCTCCTGCGCGGAGACGGCGATGACCAGCGCGCCCTTCTTGGGGTAGAGCTTGATCAGCCCCTCGACCTCCAGTTTGAGCAGCGCCTCCCGTACGGGGGTGCGGGAGACGCCCACCGCGTCGGCCAGCTCGCCCTCGGTCAGCAGGGTCCCGCCCTCGTAACGGCGGTCCAGTACGGCCTGCTTGACGTGGGTGTAAACCCGTTCGGCTGCGGGCGCTGCAACTGTCATGTGCACAGCTTAGATACAAGTTGTGCACACGCCAATGGCCGGTGGATGGCCGCTCGATGGCCGGACCGTGGCCGGACCATGGCCGAGCGGTTGCCGGGCGCCCGACGGACGCCCGACGGAGCCCGACGGGCGGGGAGCGGGCCGGGACGAGGCCGTGCGGGGCGGCGCGAGACCGGTGCGATGCCTCCGGGATTCAGCCCGTTCGGCCTGAAGAAGCGTTTCCCCATGAGATATGCGCCACTTCTGACCCCCTTCCCACATCCTTTCCCCCCAACAGGTCGTCAGAATGTGGGGCCCCGCTTACGGCCGGGACGGGCACTGGTCGCACTGGCACCGCCACGGGCACAGACCCGGCACAGCCTCCGGCACGGACGCGGGCACCCACTCAGACATCGACGACGGACGTCCACTCCGGAGTGTTTCCCTTGACTCTCACCCACACGAGCGTGCGCAGAACCGCCACGGTCGTTCTCGCGGGCGGGCTGCTGCTCACCGCGTCCCCCCTCACCGCGCCGGCGCACGCGGCGACCAGGCCCGCGCCGAAGATCAGCGGTGCGGCCGGGTATCTGATGGATCTGAAGACCGGCAAGAGCGTCTTCAGCAAGAGCGACAGCACCCGTCGCCAGATGGCCAGCACCACCAAGGTGGCCACCGCCATCACGGTGCTGACGACCAAGGGCCTCGACCTCAATCGCAAGCTGACCGTCAAGCAGTCCTACCGCGACTACGTCGCCCGGGAGAAGGGCTCCACGGCCGACCTCAAGACCGGCGACAAGCTCACCGTCCGGCAGCTCCTCCACGCCTTGATGCTGCCCTCGGGCTGCGACGCCGCCTACGCCCTCGCCGACGCCTTCGGCAAGGGCACGACGACCGCCGCGCGCACCAAGTCGTTCATCGGGATGATGAACAAGAAGGCCGCGGACCTGAAGCTGAAGAACACGAAGTTCGACTCCTTCGACGGCATATCGCCGGGCGGTCAGAACTACACCACGCCGAGCGACCTGACGAAGCTCGCGAAGCACGCGTTCTCGAACCAGCTCTTCCGTGATGTGGTGAAGACCAGGACGTACCACGCCACCGCCACCGCAGCGAACGGCAAGAAGCGGTACTACACCTGGACCAACACCAACACCCTGCTGGGCTCCTACCAGGGCATGGTCGGCATCAAGACCGGCTCGGGCAGCAAGGCGGGCAAGTGCCTGGTCTTCGCCGCCACCCGGGGCTCCAAGACCTATATCGGTGTCGTCCTCAACGGCCCGGACCGCTTCCGGGACGCCGAGAAGATGCTCAACCACGCCTTCGGGACGACGGGCGCGAAGTCCGTGAAGCTGCGGACGATGCCGGTCGACGCGCCGCGCGACTAGCCCGCGCGACGAGGTCCGGTGCGACGGCCCGGGGCCGGGACACGTCCTGTGTCCCGGCCCCGGGTGCGTCCGACGGGATCCGCGCGGCGGATCAGGTCCAGGTGATGAGCCGCTTGGGCTGTTCGAGGACGGCGGCGGTGTCGGCGAGGACCCTGGAACCGAGTTCGCCGTCGACGAGCCGGTGGTCGAAGGAGAGGGCCAGCGTGGTGACCTGGCGGGGCTTGACCTTCCCCTTGTGCACCCAGGGCCGGAGCCCGATCGCGCCGACCGCGAGGATCGCGGCCTCGCCCGGGTTGAGGATGGGGGTGCCGGTGTCGATGCCGAAGACCCCGACATTGGTGATGGTGACGGTGCCGCCCTGCATGGCGGCGGGGGTGGTGCGGCCCTCGCGGGCGGTCGTGACCAGCTCGGCGAGGTCCCCGGCCAGCTCGGGCAGGGTCCGGGTGTGCGCGTCCTTGATGTTCGGGACGAGCAGCCCGCGCGGGGTCGCGGCGGCGATGCCCAGGTTGACGTAGTGCTTGAGCACGATCTCCTGGCGGGCCTCGTCCCAGGAGGCGTTGATCCCCGGGTTGCGGCGGATCGCGAGCAGCAGCGCCCGGGCGATCATCAGCAGCGGGTTGATCCGCACCCCGGCGAGGTCCGGATCGGACTTCAGCCCGTCGATGAGCTTCATCGTGCGGGTGACGTCGACGGTGATGAACTCGGTGACATGCGGGGCGGTGAAGGCCGAGCCCACCATCGCCTGCGCGGTGGCCTTCCGCACCCCCTTGACCGGGACACGGGTCTCACGCGCACCGGCCGTCACCGCCGCCCCGGCCGTCACCGGCAGGTCGGCGGCCACCTCCGGCTCGGGGGCGGGGGCGGGGGCCGCGGCGGCGTGCACATCCTCGCGGGTGATGATCCCGTCCGGGCCGCTCGGCACCACCGTGGCCAGGTCCACGCCCAGATCCTTGGCCAGCTTGCGGACCGGCGGCTTGGCCAGCGGGCGCCCGCCGGCGGTGGGGACGCCGGGCGCAGCGGCCGGGGCGGCCGGGCCGTGCCCGTTCAGGCCGGACCCGCCATTCGGAACCACCCGTTCCGCAACCCCTCGTTCCGGAACCGACTGCTCCGGAACGGGCACCGCCACGGGAACGGGCGCGGGCACGGACGCCGGGGCTGACGCCGGGGCGGCCTGCGCGGACCCGGGCGCGGACGGCGCCTGCGCGGACCCGGCGGCGGTCTGCTTGCGCGGGCGCCGCCGCGTCGACGACTCGGCCACGCCATAGCCGACGAGGACGGGCTGCCGCCCCTTCGGCGCCTGGCCGGTCTCAGCGGTCTCACCGGCGTCACCGGTCTCACCGGCCTCTTCGGCGGCGGCGGTCCCGCCCCCGGTGTCCACCGAGATGATCACCTGGCCGACGTCGACCGTCGTCCCCGCCGGAAAACGCAGCTCGTGCACGGTCCCGTCATAGGGGATCGGCAGCTCGACCGCCGCCTTCGCCGTCTCGACCTCGCAGACGACCTGTCCATCGGTGACCGTGTCCCCGGGCTGCACATACCAGCTGAGGATCTCGGCCTCGGTCAACCCCTCGCCCACGTCGGGCATCTTGAAATCGCGGATCACAGCGGCCCTCCTCAGTACGCGAGCGAACGGTCGACGGCGTCCAGGACCCGGTCGAGTCCCGGCAGATACTCCTCCTCCAGCCGGGCCGGCGGATACGGCAGGTGGTAGCCGCCCACCCGCAGCACCGGGGCCTCCAGGTGGTAGAAGCACCGCTCCGTGATCCGCGCGGCGATCTCCGCGCCGGAGCCGAAGAACACCGGCGCCTCATGCACGACCACCAGCCGCCCGGTCCTCTCCACCGAACGCTGGACGGTGTCGAAGTCGAGCGGCGAGACAGAGCGCAGATCGACCACTTCCAGCGAGTGGCCCTCCTCCTCCGCGACCGCCGCGGCCTCCAGACAGACCTTCACCATGGGCCCGTACGCCACCAGCGTCACATCCGACCCCGCACGAAGCACCTCGGCGCGGTGCAGCGGACCGGGGATGGCCTCGGTGTCGACCTCGCCCTTGTCCCAATAGCGCCGCTTCGGCTCGAAAAAGATCACCGGATCGTCGCTCTGGATCGCCTGCTGAAGCATCCAGTACGCGTCGGACGGACTGGCGGGAGAGACCACCTTCAACCCGGCCACATGCGCGAACAGCGCCTCCGGCGACTCCGAGTGGTGCTCCACCGCGCCGATGCCACCCCCATAGGGGATACGGATCACGATCGGGAGCTTGACCGTGCCCAGCGCCCGCGCGTGCTGCTTCGCGAGCTGGGTGACGATCTGGTCGTACGCCGGGAAGACGAACCCGTCGAACTGGATCTCCACCACCGGCCGGTAGCCGCGCAGGGCCAACCCGATCGCCGTGCCGACGATCCCCGACTCGGCGAGCGGGGTGTCGATCACCCGCTCCTCACCGAAGTCCTTCTGCAAGCCGTCCGTGATCCGGAAGACCCCGCCCAGCTTCCCCACGTCCTCGCCCATGACCAGGACCTTCGGGTCGGTCTCCAGGGCCTTGCGCAGGGACTCGTTCAGCGCCCTCGCGAGCGGCAGCTTCTGTACGGCCATGGTCAGTTGCCTCCCTCGGCGTGAGCGCGGTCCCCGTCCGTCCCGTCGGCGAAGGACGCCTGGTACGCGGCGAACTGCGCGCGCTCCTCGTCCACCAGGGCGTGCCCGTCGGCGTAGACATGGTCGAACATCGTCAGACGGTCCGGTTCGGGCATGCTCCGCACGGCCTCACGGACCCGGCGGGCCAGCGTGTCGCTCTCCTCCTCCAGCGCGGCGAAGAAGGCGTCGTCCGCGTGGCCCTCCCCCACGAGCAGGGCGCGCAGCCGCAGGATGGGGTCCTTGGCCTCCCAGGCCGCCCGCTCCTCGTCATGGCGGTACCGGGTGGGATCGTCCGAGGTGGTGTGGGCACCCATCCGATAGGTGAACGCCTCCACCAGCGTCGGGCCCTCACCGCCCCGGGCCCGCTCCAGCGCCCACCGGGTCACCGCGAGCGTGGCCAGGACGTCATTGCCGTCGACCCGCACCCCGGGGAAGCCGTACCCCTCGGCCCGCCGGTAGATCGGCACCCGGCTCTGCCGCTCGGTCGGCTCCGAGATCGCCCACTGGTTGTTCTGGCAGAAGAAGACCACGGGGGCGTTGTAGACGGAGGCGAAGGTGAAGGCCTCGGCCACATCGCCCTGGCTGGACGCGCCGTCGCCGAAGTAGGCGATCACGGCGGCGTCCGCCCCGTCCTTCGCGACCCCCATCGCGTACCCCGTCGCGTGCAGCGCCTGCGAGCCGATGACGATCGTGTACAGATGGAAGTTGTTGGTGGTGGGGTCCCAGCCACCGTGGTTCACACCCCGGAACATGCCCAGCAGATTGGCGGGGTCGACCCCGCGGCACCAGGCGACGCCGTGCTCACGGTAGGTGGGGAAGACATAGTCGTCGTCGCGGAGCGCCCGGCCGGAGCCGATCTGCGCGGCCTCCTGGCCCAGCAGCGAGGCCCACAGGCCCAGCTCGCCCTGGCGCTGGAGGGCGGTGGCCTCGGCGTCGAAGCGCCGGGTGAGGACCATGTCCCGGTACAGACCGCGCAGCTCCTCGCCGCTCAGGTCGATGCTGTGCTCGGGGTGCTCGATCCGCTTGCCCTCCGGTGACAGCAGTTGCACGAGCTGAGGCTCGGAACCCTGCGTCTTCTTCGCGGCGCTCACCCGTTTGCCGCCACGGCGCGGTTTGCGCGCGGCGGTGCTGTCCACGGTCACGTGCGTGCTCCTCCGTCGGTCCGGTCCCCCGGGGTCGCCGGGAGCCTGGGTGTACCCCTGTCCGAGAACGTTGTCCGGAGCAGGGGGAGGCTCGTCCGTCCTCACCCGGCGCACGGGGTGGGTGTCCGGAAGGGGACGGGCGTGACAGGTGCCCCCGACGAAGCCCTGTCAAAAGCACGTTACCCAGAACGAACCATTCCTGCGAAACCCCTATTGACCTGGGATTTTGCTTGGATTTCCAAGTAAATCCAGAAAAAGGGGAACATCACTGGTCAGGCACTGGTCACGGCCTTGCGGGTTGCCGAAGACACGGGCAACCTATCTCGGCCACCCCGGGCACGGGAAGGGCTGGTGTGTGAGACTGCATTCGTGCGTGAAGAAGGAAAAATCACCGTATTCCTGCTGGATGATCACGAAGTGGTCCGGCGCGGAGTTCATGAGCTGCTTTCCGTCGAGGACGATATCGAGGTCGTCGGCGAGGCGGGGACGGCCGAGGACGCCATGGTCAGGATTCCGGCCACCCGCCCCGATGTGGCGGTGCTCGACGTGCGGCTGCCGGACGGCAGCGGGGTGGAGGTCTGCCGGGAGATCCGTTCCCGGGACGAGAACATCAAATGCCTGATGCTGACCTCGTTCGCCGACGACGAGGCGCTGTTCGACGCGATCATGGCCGGGGCCTCGGGATATGTCCTCAAAGCGATCCGGGGCAACGAGCTGCTGACGGCGGTACGGGAGGTGGCGGCCGGAAAGTCGCTTCTCGACCCGGTGGCGACGGCACGGGTACTGGCGCGGCTGCGGGACGGCAACAACCCCAAGGGCGACGACAAGCTGGCCGCGCTGACCGATCAGGAGCGCCGCATCCTCGATCTGATCGGGGAGGGCCTGACCAATCGGGCCATCGGCGAACGACTGCATCTCGCCGAGAAAACGATCAAGAACTATGTCTCCAGTCTGCTCTCGAAACTGGGGATGGAGCGACGGTCGCAGGCGGCGGCGTTCGTGGCCCGGATGCAGGCGGAGCGCCAGCACCACTGAGGTCCCGGCGGACAGGACGGGCGACGGGGTGCCCCGGCGGGCGGCCGGGGTCGGCCATGGGGGCGAGGGCTCGCGGGGCAGCGGGGGCAGCGGTCGGCCAAGGGGCCGGGGAGGGTTCGGGAGGCGGCGGGGGCCGGGGTACACCGGGACTTATGTCCCGCTGACCAGGGGCTGCCGCCCCTTTACCCGGAGCGGCGACGGGCCGAGAGTGGTGCCCATGCCCACCGAGGAACTGTGCGCCGCCGCCCCGCTCGCGCCCGCCACCGCGCCCGCGGCCCCCGTGGCGACCGCGGCCTCCGCCCCGCCCGCGGCCCCCGGCGCGCCCCCGGCACCCGCAGCACCCGCCGCGACCGCCGCGACCCCCCTGGAGCAGCACGGCGTACGGCTGCTCGACGGCGTCTCGTACGGCCGGCTCGCGACCAGCATGCGCGCCATGCCCTTCGTGGCCCCCGCCCGGCACATCGTGCGCGACGACCGCTCCGTCGTCCTCCGGATGCACCGGGGCTTCGGCTATCACCGCGCGTGCAACGGCAGTGTGGTGGCGTACGGCGCGGACAACTTCCACTCCGGCGGACGGGACATGTGGTCCGTGCAGTTCACGGGCATGGCGGAGATCGTCTGCCCGACGGAGGAGGACCTCCGGCGGTTCGGCGACGAGCCCCTGCACGCGGACGGTGAGCGCTTCGAGCCGGTCTATATGCGGATAGAACCTCAGTTCGTCACCGTCCACACCCTGGATTATCGCGAAGAGCAGCACAACCGACACTCTGAGTGATCTATCATTTGGTAAGTGCCGCGCTCATCTGTCACCGCGCCGCCGGTTGGTGCCCTGCTGCGCCGCTACGAGGACCCGGGTGAACCGCTCTCCTGTGAGCGGGTCTCCGAAGGGCTCCTCAATCGCGGCTACCGCCTCTCCACCACCCGTGGCGCGTACTTCCTGAAACATCATCTCGACGGCGATCGGGAGGTCATCGCCCGTCAGCACCGCGCCACCCAGCGCCTTCAGGCGCTCGGGGTCCCCGTCGCTCCGCCGGTCGCGGACGCGCACGGGGAGACGGTCGCGGTCATCGGCGACCGCTGCTACGCCCTCCATCCCTGGGTCGAGGGGCGCCATCGCGACGGCGCCCAGCTCTCCAGCCGCCAGTCCCGCCGTCTGGGGTCGCTTCTCGGACTGGTCCATACCTGTCTGGAACGGGTGATGCACCAGGCGGAGCCGCCCACGATCCCCCGGCCCCGCTCCCGGCCGCCCGCCCCGCCCTCCCCCCGGCGCTACACCCGTCAGTACGCCCCCCAGCACTCCCGCCCGTACGACAGCGCCGACCCCACGGAGACCTTCGCCCTCATCGACGAACTGCTCGCCCTGGCCCGGGGCTCCCGGCCGCACGACACCTTCGACACCCTCGCCGAGCACCGGCTGCTGGAGCGCAGGGCGCTGCTGGAGCGGTACGCGGACCGCAGACCGCCCCCGGCCAAGGCGGGCGGCTGGGTGCACGGGGACTTCCACCCGCTGAATCTGCTCTACCGGGGCACCGAGCCGGCCGCAATCGTGGACTGGGACCGCTTAGGCGTCCAGCCCCGCGCGGAGGAGGCCGTCCGGGCCGCCGCGATCTTCTTCCTGCGCCCGGCCGGGGTGCTGGAGCTGCCGAAGGTCCGCGCCTACGCACGGGCCTACCGCCGGGCGGCGGGCGCCGACGCCGGGGAGATGGCGGCGGCCGTGCACCGGGTCTGGTGGGAGCGGCTCAACGACTTCTGGATACTGCGCTGGCGCTATCAGCTGCACGACCGCAGGGCCGACCCGCAGTTCGCAGCGGTGTCGGCCCTGGTGGTGTGGTGGACGAGGGAGTACGAGGCGGTGCACGCGGCCTTCACGGCCTGAACGGCCGGTCCCCGCCGGGGCCGTGGGCGGTCGGAGCCCCGGGGCCCGGCGCCACGGGCACCACGGGCACCGGGGCAGACGGGCGAGGCGGACGCCGGGCGGCACGGGCCCGGACAGCACGACGGGCCCCGGCCGGAGGAGTCCGGCACGGGGCCCGCGGAACGTGTGCGTCCAGGCGGCGGTGCGCCCGGGGAACGGCGGTGGAGCGGCGGTGGCTCAGGGAGCGACCGGCTCCTCCCCGCCCGGCTCACCATTGGTCTCGCCGCCGGACTCGCCCCCGCCCGGCTGCCCGGTGCCCGGGTCGCCGCCGCCCGGGTCGCCCGAGGGGCCGCCCGGGTCCCCGCCCTCCGGCGGGTCGATCGACGGCGACGGCTGCTGCGGTGTGGTCGGCTGGCTCGACTCGCCCGCGCTCTGGGTGGGCGAGGGCTGGACCGGCTCCGAGAGCGTCGGCCGCGGCGACTGGGGCTTCGTCGGATACTTCGGCGCCCACGTCTGCTGGTTGCCCTGATCGGGCGTGTTCACGGACTTGCTCGGACGCTCCGGCGACTGCGACGGCTTGGTCTCCGGCTCCTTCGGCCGCTCGGGCGACTGCGTGGTCTTCACCGGGGACTTCTGGTCATTGTCCGCCGTGTCCGCCGCGTTGAGCGCGAGCGCGACCCCGGTCACGACCGCGACCAGCGCCAGCGCGGCGAACAGCCACACCTTGCCGCGCCTGCGGCCACCGCCGCCGTGCCCGCCCTCGTACGCCCCGTCGTCCGGGTTCATCGGCGGCAGGATCGGACCCTGGGCGGTCTCCCCGTGGATCGGGTGCACGGCCGTCGCGCCGACCCCGCCGTGGCCCAGCGCCGTCGTGGGCGCCGTCTCCCGCGCCGGGACATAGCCGGTGTCCCAGCTCCCGCTGTGGCTGCCCTGCTGCTGGAGCATCTGGAGGGCGTACTGCACCAGACCGCGCATCTCCTCCGCGCTCTGGAAGCGGTCGTCCGGGTCCTTCGCCAGCGACCGCATCACCAGCCCGTCCAGCTCCGGCGGGACCACGTCCGAGATCTGCGACGGGGGCACCGGGATGTCCTGGACGTGCTGGTAGACCACCGACAGCGGGGTCTCCCCGGTGAACGGGGGCCGCAGCGCCAGCAGTTCGTACAGCAGACAGCCGGTCGCGTAGAGGTCCGAGCGGTGGTCGACGGCCTTGCCGAGGGCCTGCTCGGGCGAGAGGTACTGCGGCGTGCCCATGACCATGCCGGTCTGGGTCATCGTCGTGGACGCCCCGTGCAGGGCGCGCGCGATGCCGAAGTCCATCACCTTCACCGCGCCGGAGTGGGTGATGATGACGTTCGCGGGCTTGATGTCCCGGTGCACGATGGCGTGCTGATGGGAGTAGGCCAGCGCCTCCAGCACCCCGGAGACGATGATCAGCGCCTGCTCGGGCGGCGGGGCGTCGGCGTTGATCAGCAGATCGCGGATCGTGCGGCCCTCGACCAGCTCCATCACGATGTACGGCACCGGCTGGCCGTTCACCACGTCCTCGCCGGAGTCGTAGACCGCCACGATCGCGTGGTGGTTCAGCCCGGCGACCGACTGCGCCTCGCGGGTGAAGCGCGCCTTCGAGACCGGGTCCTCGGCGAGGTCGGCACGGAGCAGCTTGACCGCGACGGTGCGGCCGAGCCGTACGTCCTCCGCGGCGAACACCTCGGCCATGCCACCGCGCCCGAGGCGGTGGGTCAGGCGGTAGCGGCCGTCGCCGACCAGCCCGCCCGCTCCCCATGCTTCCGCCGGGTCCGGCACGCCGTTGCCGGCTGGGGGTTCGGGTGCCATCAGTCCTCGCCGTCGTGTCTTGTGTCCTGGTGCCGTGTGGCCTCACGCTACAGCCTTCCTCGGACACCCCCGCAGGAGAACGACCGCCCCACTCGGCGCTGTGAGGACGACCACGCGTATTTCGTGCCACACCTGTGACTCTCGCGCGACGTGACTGCCCCGTACGGTCACGGCGGCGGCACCCCGCTTGACGTGGGGTACCCCTCGGGCAGACTTGCCCCGTCAGAGGGACGGGCCGAGGGGGACGCGCGTATGAGCCAGCACGGCGCCGGGGGCCACTATCCGGCCGGATTCCTGGCAGGTGGCCGGTACCAGCTCTGTGCGCTGCTCGGCGAGGGCGGCATGGCCGCCGTCCATCTGGCCTACGACACCGCTCTGGACCGTCAGGTCGCCATCAAGACACTCCATACCGAACTGGGGCGCGAGCAGTCCTTCCGCGAACGGTTCCGGCGCGAGGCCCAGGCCGTTGCCAAACTGTCGCATCCCAATATCGTCTCGGTCTTCGACACCGGTGAGGACACGGTCGTCCCGGAGGGCGCGCGGGCCCCCGCCCCGGGCGCCCTGCCCATGCCGTACATCGTCATGGAGTACGTGCGGGGCAGCCCGCTCGGCTCCGTTCTCCAGGAGGACGTACGGCGGTACGGGGCGATGCCCGCCGACACAGCGCTGCGGGTGGCGGCGGATGTCCTCGCCGCGCTGGAGACCAGCCACGAGGTCGGTCTGGTCCACCGCGACATCAAGCCCGGCAATGTGATGATGACGCCGCGCGGCGTGGTCAAGGTGATGGACTTCGGCATCGCGCGGGCCATGCAGTCGGGCGTCGCCTCGATGACCCAGACCGGCATGGTGGTGGGCACCCCGCAGTACCTCTCGCCCGAACAGGCGCTGGGGCGGGGCGTGGACGCCCGTTCCGATCTGTACTCCGTCGGAGTGATGCTCTTCCAGTTGTTGACGGGACGGCTCCCGTTCGACGCGGACGGACCGCTGGCGATCGTGTACGCGCATGTCCAGGAGGCGCCGGTGGCGCCCTCCACGATCAACCGCTCCGTCACCCCGGCGATGGACGCGCTGGTGGCGCGGGCGCTGCGGAAGAACCCGGCGGAACGGTTCCCGACGGCGGCGGCCATGCGCGAGGAGTGCGAACGGGTCGCCGCCGCCGGACAGCAGACGGCACCGGTGATCGTCTCCGGTGGGCCCGCGCCGGGCGGAGCGGGTGTGGGGTCCGCCGTCTTCCCTCCGGTGCACCCGGCGAATCCGGTGCACCCGGCGCATCCGATGGGTCCGGTGAGTCCGGTGGGTCCGGTGAGTCAAGGGCACCCGGGGCACCCGGGGTTCCCGCAGGGGGTGGCGCCGTACGCGCAGCCCGCGGGCCCGTACGGGTCGCCGGTCCCCGGGCACCCGCCTCCGGGCCACCCCGCTCCGCCGTACGGCTATCCCCAGGGGCCTCAGGGCCCCGGGGCCCCTGCTGCCTATCAGCCGCACCAGCCGACGCATCCGCATCAGCCGGGGTATCCGCACCAACTGGGCCACCCGCATCAGCCGGTCGCGCCGCCGGCCACCTCGTTCACCATCTCCCCGGCCCCGCCGCGGCCCGGGAACGGGGGCGGGAGCCCCCGGCGGAAGCGGGCGCGGACCATCGCGGTCACGATCGCGTCGGTGCTGCTGGGGACCATGTTCATCGGCATGTTGCAGGCATGGCTGAACTCGGAGGACTTTGAGTCGGAGCCGGAGCGGCCCGCCCGGTCCACCGCGCCGGGAGCGGCACAGGACGCGAACGGAACGGGCAGCTCCGGAGCGGGGGGCGAGGCGCTGCCGCCGGACCGGAACCGGAAGATCGACCCCGCCAGGTGCAGCGGGGCCATGGAGGACGGCACCGACCCGGCGAAGGTGCAGTCGCCCGATCTGCTCTACAAGGACGTGCTGTCCGTCAAGGAATGCCTGCGCTCGGCGGGCTGGACCTGGACCGTGATCGAGGTCGACAACCCGCAGTGGCCGAAGGACACCGTGGTCCGCCAGTTCCCGAGCCAGGGGACGGCCGTGGCACCGAAGAACCAGGAGTTCGAGCTGCACCTCTCCACGGGCCGGGCCGGCTGACCCCCTCGCCGCCGGGCACCGGGGCGGCGTCCCCCCGCGACACCCGCTCCGGCGCCCGGACACGGGGCCGCCGCCCCGTCCGTCGACCCCTCCTCCCGGCCGCCCCTCCGGGTGACGCCGTCCTGCCCCGTCGTACCGCCGTCACCGCTCATCGATACACCCCGAGATGCCGGATCTGTCACGTCATGTGACGCTGAGCCCAACGGCACAAGGGCCCGGTACGGCCGGAATCCGCGTGATCGTCGACCACCCGCGCTCGTTGTGCCCGGTACGCCCGTACACGGGCTCAGTACGTCAGCACGTCCGGTCGTTCGGTACGGGAGGGGGTCACCCGGTGACTCCAGGGCTGCGCACCCGGTGCGCGATCGCGGTCGTCTCGTTCCTGCTGCTGACCGCCGCACGGGCGGGCGCGGTGGAGGTCGATCCGGGGGCCCCGGCCGCGCACCGGCCCCCGGCGGCACCCTCCGCCTCCCTCGCGGGGCACCCCGCGGGCGAGGGACGGCCCCGTCCGGGACTCCCCCCGGTCTCCGCGCCTCCGGCGCCCCCGGACGCCGGAGCGGCCGAGGAGGGCGGGGCCGCCCAGGCGCCCTCCCCCGGGGAGTCCGCCGCCCTCGATCCGACCGTCGCGGCCACCCCGACAGCGGCGGCGTCCGTGTCACAGTCCCGTCCCGGTTCCGTCTCCGGCCCGCCCCCGGACGGTGCCTCCAGCACACGGGAGCCACCGGAGCGGGAGCGCCGGGAGCACCGCCCCGAGAGGCCCGGCTCCCCTCGCTCCGACGATGTCCCGGAGGACGGCGAGGGCGCGTGGGACGAACGGGACGCGGCTGCCGTGCCGCTGCCGTCCGGGGCCCCGCTGACGCCCGCCGCCGCACGTCAACAGGTCCATGAGACCGGCCCGTCCGCGCCCGTCCCCCATCGGGTCTCGCCGCTCTCGCTCGGTGTCGGCATGGCTCTCATGGGGCTGGGGATCGGCTTTCTGGGCATCCGGATGAGACGCCGCTGACCGCTCCGCGCCCCCTGCGCATCCCTCTCACGACGGTCGGCCTCCCCCTGGAGACGGACGCTCCGGGTTCCCTCCGGAGACGGTTGGAGTTCCTTGGCATACCGGGTATACATACTCAGTATGTCGATCCGCCACGGGCTGCTCGCCCTTCTTGAGCACGGCCCTCGCTACGGCTCTCAGCTCCGAACGGAGTTCGAGGCACGCACGGGAGCCACCTGGCCGCTCAACGTCGGCCAGGTCTATACGACCCTCAACCGGCTGGAGCGGGACGGACTCGTCGCGCAGAGCGGCGAGGACGAGGCCGGCCACGCCCTCTACGCCATCACCGAGGCGGGCCACAGCGAGCTGCGGAGCTGGTTCGAACGGCCCGTGGACCGCAGCAACCCGCCGCGCGACGAGCTGGCGATCAAGCTCGCCATGGCGGTGGGGGCCCCCGGGGTCGACATCCGCGAGGTCATCCAGTCCCAGCGGCGGCACACCGTGAAGGCGATGCAGGACTACACCCGGCTCAAGGGCCAGGCACTGGCGGCCGTCGAGAGCGGGGACTCGCAGGAGCGGGACGACGTGGCCTGGCTGCTCGTCCTGGAACAGCTCATCTTCCAGACCGAGGCCGAGGCCCGCTGGCTCGACCACTGCGAGTCACGGCTCATCAGGCTCTCGGCCACGGCCGGGGAACGGGCCCGGGACGCCCCGCCGCCCGCCGTGCCACCGGGGCAGGACGAGCCGCCCGAGCCCCGGAAGGGCTTCCTGGCCGGAGCCGTCCGGCGCAGGGGCGGCCCCGGGCGACCGGCGTAGTACGCGGCCGGTCCCGATCAACCGGAGGCCGGGGCGGGCACCGGGCGCCGCACGGGCCGGGGCCGGTTCCACGGGGGGACCGACCGCGGCCCGGACCACGGTGCCCGCGGACCCGGGGCCCGGAAGGCACTCCGGCGGGCTGTCGGGCCAGGACAGGGGCCGCGGACCACGGGCGCACCACGCCCGCGCCGCCCCTGTCCGGCCCGGCCGTCCGTCCTGATCCGTACGACTCGACGAGCGCGGCTCGACGAAGGCGACTCGACAGAGCCGGGCCGTCCGGTCCCGGGCGGGGCTCCTGTCCGGGGCCACCGGTCCCGGGCCGGGACCCGCGCGGCGGGACGGGGCCGGGCACGGGGCCTCGCCCTGCCCTCGGACCGCCCCGGACCGCCGTCCCGCACCACCCGGCACGGGCCGCCCGGCACCCGGCCATCCGTACCGCCGGGCCGGCGCCCGGCCACCGCTCGGAACGACACACCGCAGACCACCGGTCGGGGGAACAGCCGGAGGGCTCGCCCCACGGCAGGCCCGCCGGCCATGGGCCCGCCACCGGCCGTCCCCACGGCCACCCGGCGTTCGGCAACGAGGCATACGGACCGCCCGACCGCCCGACCCGATCGTCATCGGCTTCGCCCCGCCCGGAGCCGCACACCGCTCACTTTCGCAACCCACAGGGGGACACCATGTCCATATCGCCCACAGCCGAGACACAGAGTTCACTTCAGTCACAGCAGCCTGTTCTGCAACTTCAGGAACTGACCCGGGTCCATGGCTCGGGCGCCACCGAGGTGCACGCGCTGCGCGGTATCAACCTCAGTGTCTTCCCCGGTGAACTCGTCGCCGTCATGGGCCCCTCGGGATCGGGCAAGTCCACCCTGCTCACCATCGCGGGCGGACTCGATCTGCCCACCTCCGGCCGGGTCCTGGTCGAGAACACCGACATCACATCGGCCGACCGCAAGGCGCTCGCCGCGCTGCGCCGCCGCAGCATCGGCTATGTCTTCCAGGACTACAACCTGATCCCCGCGCTCACCGCGGCCGAGAACGTCTCCCTCCCCCGCGAGCTGGACGGGATCTCCGCCCGCAAGGCCCGGGTCGAGGCCCTGGCCTCCTTGGAGGAGATCGGCCTCGCCCATCTCGCCGACCGCTTCCCGGACGAGATGTCCGGTGGTCAGCAGCAGCGGGTGGCCCTCGCCCGCGCCCTGGTGGGCGACCGGCGACTGGTGCTCGCCGACGAACCGACCGGCGCCCTGGACTCCGAGACCGGCGAGTCCGTCCTCGCCCTGCTGCGCGCCCGCTGCGACGCCGGAGCCGCGGGCATCCTCGTCACCCATGAGCCCCGCTTCGCCGCCTGGGCCGACCGCGTGGTCTTCCTCCGCGACGGCGCCATGGTCGACCAGACCGTCCGCAGCGACGCCGAGTCGCTGCTCTCCGGACAGGCGGCCGAGCAGTGAGGAGCTGGTACCACTCCTGGCTGGCGGCGATCCGTATCGCCCGCCGCGACGCCTGGCGCGCCAAGGGCCGCAGCCTGCTCGTCCTCGCGATGCTGACGCTGCCCATCATCGGCGTGAGCGCGGCGGACGTCACCTATCGCAGCTCCAACCTCTCCACCGAGGCGCAACTGGAGCGGCAGATCGGTACCGCCGACGCCCGGGTGATGGACTACGACACCGGCGGAGAGGCCGTCTTCCAGAGCCCGGACAACGAGGAGACGGACCGGGCCAAGCAGTACGGGGAGAACGACGAGCTGCCCACCGGTCCGGCCGACATCACCAAGGCGCTGCCCGCCGGTGCCGCCTCCCTGACCGACACCTACGGCTCCGCGAAGGTGCACACCAAGCACGGCCTGCTCAGCACCTCCGTCCGTGAGCTGAAGTCCTCCGACCCGATGGCCGGGCCGATCATGCCGCTGCTCGACGGCCGCTATCCCACCGCGCCCGACGAGGTCGCCGTGACGGGGCTCTTCCTCAAGAACAGCGGTCTGAAGCTGGGTTCCACGATCACCGTGCGCCAACTGGAGCGCACGTACACGATCGTCGGCTCGTACGAGCTGCCCTCCGAGCTGAACACCGACCAGATCAACGCCCTTCCGGGCGCCCTGCTCGAACCGCTCCGCAAGGCGCTGGAGAAGGCGGAGCTTCCGTCGAGCACGTCCAGCACCTCCTATCTGGTCAAGATCGACGGCGGTTTCACGTGGAACATGGTCAAGGAGGCCAACCAGCACGGAGTGACGGTCACGTCCCGTGACGTGATCCTCGACCCGCCGCCGGACTCCGAGGTCCCGCTCTTCCAGAAGAAGGGCTACCAGCCCGGCATGACCTACCAGACCATGGACGAGGGCGCCCTCATGGTCCTGGCCACCGTGGTCGTCATGGCCCTGCTGGAGATCTGTCTGCTCGCGGGTCCGGCCTTCGCCGTCGGGGCACGCCGCTCCCGCCGACAGCTCGGGCTGGTCGGCGCCAACGGCGGTGACCGCCGCCATATCCGCGCCATCGTGCTCTCCGGGGGTCTGGTGCTCGGCGCCGTGGCGGCCGTGGTGGGCACGGTGCTCGGCATCGCGCTGACCTACGTGGCACGGCCCTGGCTGGAGGAGTACTCCGGGAGCCGGTTCGACGCGCTGGAGCTGCGCCCCCTGGAACTCCTCGGCATCGCGCTGCTGGCCGTCCTCACCGGTCTCGCCGCGGCCCTGATCCCCGCCGTCAACGCCTCCCGTCAGCCCGTGCTGGCCTCCCTCACCGGCCGCCGGGGGGTCCGCAAGAGCAATCGGGTCCTGCCGACGGTCGGCCTGATCGCCGTCGTCCTGGGCGCCGCCGCCGCCTTCTTCGGTACGACGATGTCCGACGGTTTTCTGCTGATCGCGGGCGGCAGCGCCATCGCCGAGCTGGGTGTGGTCGCCATGACCCCGGCGCTCGTCGGAGTCTTCGGCCGGATCGGACGCTTTCTGCCGCTCTCGCCCCGGCTGGCGCTGCGGGACGCGGTCCGCAACCGGGGCCGTACGGCCCCGGCGGTGGCCGCCGTCCTGGCCGCCGTCGCCGGAACGGTCGCCGTGGCCACCTACGCGGCCAGCATGGACGCCCAGAGCGAGGCCAAGTACTACCCCCGGCTGCCCTACGGGACCGCCGCCCTGACGCTCGGCTCCGAAGGGGCCGCACAGCACGAGAACGCCGCCCGTGCGGCCGTGGAGAAGTCCTTCCCCGTCGCTCTGCGGGCCGATGTGCGACGGATCGCGGTCGGCAACCCGAACTGCTCGGTCCATGGGAGCTACGCGGACAACCCGGGGAGCTGCGGCGAGTCCGAACTGCTGGTGCCGACCGCCAATGTCTGCCCGATCCACGCCGCCGACCCGGCACGGCCCGGCGAGAGCCTTGAGGAGACGTTCACCGCCGCGGAGCGCCGCAAGCTGGTGGACAGCGACTGGCGGTGCGCGTCCCGGCGCGGAGAGACGTACTCGGAGGTCAACACGTTGATCGGTGACGCCTCGCTGTTGAAGGTGCTCAAGATCGACGATCCGGCCGCCGCGAAGGCCCTGGCCGCCGGAAAGGCCGTCGTGCTCGACCGGAGGTACCTGGACGCCAAGAACACCATCGGCATCCAGCTGATCACCGATGTCGCCGCCGCCAACAAGGCGCGGGAGAAGAGCCAGACCCCGCCCGGCAGGGTGGTGAAGCTCCCCGCGTACCAGCTCGACAGCAAGGCCCAGGGGTACGGAATCCAGGCGATCGTGCCGCCCGCCGCGGCCGAGGCCGCGAAGATCACCACGGCTCCCTACGGCGCCTACTACACCCTGGACCGCCTTCCCCGGAGCGAGGAGACCCAGCGGCTCGACGCCGAGCTGGCCCGTATCGGCATCGAGGACTTCCCGTTCGTCGAGAGCGGGTTCCAGAGCGACAACAACGTCATGATGCTGGCGCTGGCGGTCTTCGCCGGGCTGATCACCATCGGTGCCGCCGGTATCGCCACGGGCCTCTCCCAGGCGGACGCCGAAGCCGATCTGAAGACGCTGGCGGCGGTCGGCGCCCCGCCGAGGGTGCGCAGGACGCTCAGCGGCTTCCAGTGCGGGGTGGTGGCCGCGATGGGTGTGGTGCTCGGCTCGGCCACCGGAGTCGTCCCCGCGATCGGTCTCGTCCTCGCCGACCGGCGCAGCCAGACGACCGGCTGGAAGGAGAGCGTCGCAGAGGGGTACGCCGACCTCGCCGACAAGCCCTATGTGCCGATCGAGCTGCCCTGGCTGACCCTGGGGGTGCTGGTGATCGCCGTCCCACTGGGCGCGGCCCTGCTGGCGGCACTGGTGACCCGCTCCCGGGGCGCCCTGGCCCGCCGCGAGGCGTCCTGATCACAGCCGCCCGCGGTGGTGTGCCCCCGTATCGGAGCGAACGTTCCGGTACGGGGGCACACCCCTGGTTACAGGGTCACAGCCCGGGCGCACACATGGGTGGGAGACAATGGCCGCATGGAGATGCCGACGAATGAACGGTCGCAGGAGCCCCCGGTCCTTGTCGTGGGGCAGGACGGGATGATGCTCGGCGGCGGTGACGAGGAGTCCCGCGAGATCCCGGTGACGGAGATGGTCGAGCAGCCCGCGAAGGTCATGCGCATCGGCAGCATGATCAAACAGCTCTTGGAGGAGGTCAGGGCGGCTCCTCTGGACGAGGCGAGCCGGGTGCGCCTCAAGGAGATCCACGCCGGGTCCGTCAAGGAGCTGGAGGACGGTCTCGCCCCCGAGCTGGTGGACGAGTTGGAGCGGCTGTCGCTTCCCTTCACCGATGAGGCGGTGCCCTCCGAGGCGGAGCTGAGGATCGCTCAGGCCCAGCTCGTGGGGTGGCTCGAAGGTCTTTT
This sequence comes from Streptomyces clavuligerus, assembly GCF_005519465.1. NCBI lineage: Bacteria > Bacillati > Actinomycetota > Actinomycetes > Kitasatosporales > Streptomycetaceae > Streptomyces > Streptomyces clavuligerus. Next base: position 3,241,718 of record NZ_CP027858.1, read on the forward strand.
CCACGGCATCCAGACGACCCTGTTCGCCCAGCAGATGGCCGCCCGGGCGCAGTTGGAGCAGATGCGCCGCGCGCTGCCCGCAGGGTCCCACCACGAGGACGACGGCAACCCCCATCAGGGGCCGATCCGTTCGGGCCCGTATCTGTAGCCGAGCCCGCCCGTCGTCTGCGGGCGCCCGAGCCACGCGCGGGCGCCGGAGCGGGGCCCTTCCCTTCGGACGGGCTCCGCTCCGGCGTCGGCCGCCGTGTCACTCAGCCGCCCGGCCGCCGATCCGTTCGGCCGTTCACTCGTTGATCAGCAGGACCTTGCCGACCTGGGCGCCGGACTCCAGCACCCGATGCGCCTCCGCCGCCTGCCTGAGCGGCAGACTCCGGTCCACGACCGGCCGGACCCGACCGTTCTCGATCAGCGGCCAGACATGCTCGCGCACCGCCGCCACGATCGCGGCCTTCTCCCCCAGCGGACGGCTCCGCAGCGAGGTCGCGGTGATCGCCGCCCGCTTGGCGAGCAGCGCCCCCAGGTTCACCTCGCCCTTGACCCCGCCCTGAAGGCCGATCACCGCGAGCCGTCCATTGAGCGCGAGGGCGCGGATGTTCCGCTCCAGATACTTCGCTCCGATGATGTCGAGGACGACATCGGCCCCGGCGCCGTCCGTCGCGGCCCGCAGCTCCGCCACGAAGTCCTGCTCGCGGTAGTCGATCAGGATGTCCGCGCCCAGCTCGGCGCAGCGCGCCAGCTTCTCGGGGCCGCCCGCCGTGACCGCGACCCGGGCGCCCACCGCCTTGGCGAGCTGGATGGCCATGGTGCCGATGCCGCTCGCGCCGCCGTGGATCAGTACCGTCTCACCCGGCCGCAGATGCGCGATCATGAAGACGTTGGACCAGACCGTCGCGGTCACCTCGGGCAGGGCCGCCGCCGTGACCAGGTCGAGGCCCGTGGGCACGGGGAGCAGTTGCCCGGTGGGGACGGCGACCCGCTGGGCGTAGCCGCCACCGGCGAGCAGCGCGCACACCTCGTCGCCGACGGCCCATCCGGAGACACCGGGCCCCAGGTCGACGATCCTGCCGGAGCACTCCAGGCCGGGGTAGGGGGAGGCGCCGGGCGGCGGATCGTAGAAGCCCTGGCGCTGGAGCAGATCCGCACGGTTGACCGCGCTCGCCGCCACCTCGACCAGGACCTCGCCCTCGCCGGGTACGGGATCGGGTACCTCCGCCCAGAGCAGCGCCTCGGGACCACCGGGTTCGGGAATCGTGATCGCATGCATGGCCGCGAGGCTACCGCCGGGCGGGTCCGCTCCGGGCGGTACCGGGCCCGGCCCGGGGCCCGGTACCGCCTCGGTACCGCCCGGAGCTGCCGGGCGCGGGTGGGCGGGTCGGGCGCGGGGAAACGGGTAGGCGGGTCGGGAGCGGGGGAGTGCGACGGGTGCGGGGAAGCGGGTCGGGCGCTATGCCTTTCTGCGCCGGTCGCCGTCCCCCACCCGGACGATGGTGATCACCCGGTCCGTCAGTTGCAGCGGGCTGGCGGCGGGGTCGTCGTAGCCGATCATCCGATGGCCGCGCAACACGCTGACCACCAGGTCGTCCGTCTCCCGGACATTCATCCCCACCTCGGCCTTTATCACCGGCCGTTCCACCAGATCGAGTCCGCTGCCCTGGTGGATCAGATCCTCCATCACCGCTCCCGCACTGGGGCTGAGCACCGAGAGGCCCATCAGCCGCCCGGCCGCGCTGGCGCTGGTGATGACGGCGTCCGCGCCGGACTGGCGGAGCAGCGGCGCGTTCTCCTCCTCCCGGACCGAGGCGACGATCTTCGCCTCCTTGTTGAGCTGGCGCGCCGTCAGGGTGACCAGCACCGCCGTGTCGTCCCGCTGGGTGCAGATGATGATCTGCCCGGCGCGCTGCACCTCGGCCTTGATCAGTACATCGCTGCGGGTCGCGTCGCCGACGATGCCGTTGTAGCCCTCGGCGACGGCGGTGTCCACGACCTTGCCGCTCGGGTCGACGATCACGATCTGGTCCCGCTTGAGCCCCGTCGCGGTCAGGGTCTGGATCGCGGAACGTCCCTTGGTACCGAACCCCACGATCACGGTGTGCCCGCGCACTCGACCTCCACTGCTCCTTCGACGTCAACCCCGGGGGTGTACCCGCCGCCCCCGGAGGAACGACGCTACCGCCAACACGGTGGACGCACACACGTTCCGGCGCCGGATCGGGGACGATGGTCTCTTCACATTCGACCGACCGGACCATGGGCAGAGGGGATTTCCGATGAGGGGCGAGAAGAAACCCCCGAGGGCAGGCAGGTTCTCGATCATGCGCTCGCTCTGGTACCGCTCGAACCGGGAGGCCCAGGACGACTTCGAGGCCGGGCGCTCCATCACCATGCCCGCGCAGGCCGTCGTCCCTCCCCTGGTCCAGGTGTTGCGGCGGCTCGCCATGGCCCTGCTGGTGCTCGCGGTCACCACGCTGCTGGTCTGGCTGGACCGGTCGGGCTACAACGACAACGCCGATGGCAGCGTCGACTTCCTGGACGCGGCCTACTACACCACCGTCACCCTCTCCACCACCGGCTACGGCGATATCGCCCCGGTCAGCGACGCTGCCCGGCTCACCAATATCTTCATCATCACGCCGCTGCGGGTGCTCTTCCTGATCATCCTGGTCGGCACCACCCTCGAAGTCCTCACCGAGCGCACCCGCCAACAGGTACGGGTCCACCGCTGGCGGTCCCGGATGACCGACCATGTGATCGTGGTCGGCTATGGCACCAAGGGGCGGCACGCGATCGAGACCCTGCTCGGTCAGGGGGTGCCCATCGAGAAGATCGTGGTGGTCGACTCCCAGCAGAAGGCCGTGGACGCGGCGAGCGTCGATGGACTGGTGGCCGTCCTCGGCGATGCCACCCGGTCCCGGTCGCTGCTGAAGGCGGAGATCCAGCGGGCCGCCCGGGTGATCATCGCTCCCCAGCGGGACGACACGGCGACGCTGGTCACGCTCACCGCCCGGCAGCTCAACAAGCGGGCCGCCATCGTGGTCACCGTCCGCGAGGACGAGAATGTGCCCCTGATCAAGCAGAGCGGGGCCGACACCGTGGTCACCAGCTCCAGCTCCGCCGGACGGCTGCTCGGGGTCTCGATGGCCAGTCCCCAGGTGGCCGACACCCTGGAGGATCTGATGACCCGGGGCAGCGGACTGAATCTGGCCGAACGCCCCGTCGCCCAGGGTGAGGTCGGCCGCTCTCCCCGGGAGTGCGCGGATCTGGTGGTGGCCGTGGTCCGCCGCAAACGGATGCTGGACTACACCGACCCGGAGTGCGCACAGCTCCAGTTCGGGGACCGGCTGATCACCATCAGCCGGGAACAGCCGGCGGTCTGACCTCGTTCCGGACACGTCCGGGCGCGTCCCGACGGCGGGCAGCCGTGCCCGGACGACGGGGGCGTGCCCGGACGATAGGGGCCGTGCCCGGACGACGGGCGGCCGTCTGCCCGTCGGATACCGGGCCCACGGCGCCACGCCGCATGTTTCACGTGAAACAGCCCAACGGGTGAACGGGAGTCAGGGCCCCGGGTCTGGGAGCGGGCTGCGGGTCCGGGGGCCGGGCTCCGGGGGCGCGTGTCCCGGGCCGCGCGGGGCCATGGGTCAGGACGGGGCCCAGGGGAGACGCAGCACCTCCAGCTCGTCCCCCGGGCGAGCGCCGCCGGGTTCCACCACGGCCAGCCCTTCGGCGGCGGCGATGCCCCGCAGCATGGCGGGGCCGTGGTAGCGCAGGGGCAGCAGTCGGCCGTCCTGCTGGACGCAGGGCACCAGCCGGGTGTCCCGGGGGTGGCCCGGCACCTCCTCGTCCACGGGTGCCCGGTGCGGTGCCCGGGGTGCCATCCCCAGCACCCCTCTCACCAGGGGATCGGCGAGGGTGAGCAGCCCGGCCACGGCGGCGAGGGGGTTCCCCGGCAGTCCGACGAGATGGCGTACGGGGGCCCCGCCGGTCATGGCCCCGGTGCCACCGCCGAGGCGGGCCAGCAGCATGGGGTGGCCGGGCCGTACCGCGACGGAGTCGACCAGCGTCTCGGCGTCCGTCCGGCGCAGGACGGCGTGGACATGGTCGACGGGTCCGGCGGCCGTGCCCCCGGTGGTGATCAACAGCTCGGCGGGGGAGGCCGTCACAGCACGGTGCAGCACATCGGCGTCGTCGCCGATCCGCCGGACGGCGACCGTCTCGGCGCCCAGCCCCTCCAGCCAGGGCAGCAGCATCGGCCCCAGGGCGTCCCGGATCAGCCCCTCGTGGGGCAGGCCGTCGGCGAGCAGTTCGTCCCCGAGGATCAGCACCTCGACCCGTGGCCGGGCGACAACCTCCAACGCGTCGTATCCGGCCGCCGCGGCGAGCCCCAGCACGGCCGGGGTCACCCGTCGCGCGGCGGGCAGCAGCCGGTCGCCCGAGCGGCACTCCTGACCACGGGGGCGGATGTCCTGCCCGTGCGGGAGCCCCCGGTCGGCGTGCAGCAGCCGCTGACGGCCGTCGAGGCGGGCGTGCTCGCTGCGGAGCACCGCGGTGGCCTCCGGCGGAATCCGCGCTCCGGTGGCGATCCGTACCGCCGTGCCGTCCTCCAGCGGTGACACGGCCCCGCGTCCGGCGAGGACCGCGCCGGACCGGACGGTCCAGGGGCCGGGCCCGGCGACCGCCCAGCCGTCCATGGCGGATGTGTCGAAGGACGGCAGATCGCAGAGCGCCGTCAGGGGTTCGCCCAGCACCCGGCCGAGGGCCCGCGCCAGGGGGACCCGCTCGGACGACGGCCGTCCGCCGCGGCCCGCGTGTACGGCGATCTCCCGGGCCTCCGCCCAGGGCACCGCGTCCGGGCCGCCGTGCGGGACGGCGCCGGCCGCCCCGGCGCGGCCTTCCGCCGGGCCGGTGGGACCGCCCGGTCGCCCCGGGGCGGCGGGAGAGCCGCCCGGACCTCCCGGACCGCTTCCGGCGGCGCTTCCGGCGGGCGTCCGCGCGTCCGCGCTCAGCAGGAGGAGCGCATCCTCGACACCGTCTTCGCGGTCACCGCCGGGTGGGGACCCGTCCTGCGCGCCCCGGACCTCGGACAGGGGGCCCGCGCCCCGCCGCGCACCCCCCTTCCCCTTGTCGTCCAGCAGCTCTTCGTCCAGCAGCGCGAGAGCGTCCTCGACGCCGTCGGCCCCGTCTCCCGTCCCCTCGGCACCAGCATCGGCACCGGCACCGGCACCGTTCAGTGAACGCACCAGGCCGGGGGTCCGGACCCGCCCGTCCTCGCCCAGCAGCGCCAAGGCGTCCTCCATCCCGTCGTCCCCGTCGTCCCCGTCGTCCCCGTCGGGCTGCGCCCGGGGCACCGACCGCACCCGCGCCGGGGGCCGAACCCCGTGCAGCGCGGCGAGCATGTCCTCCAGCCCGCCGACGCACTCCCCGCCGCCGGACACCACCCGCATCCGGAGGGGTGCGTCCCCATCCAGGAGGGTGGGTCCGTCCAGCAGGGCGAGGGCGTCCTCCACCCCGTCCCCATCGGCCCCACCGCCGCCGCCGGACGGCGCCGGAGCCCGGTCCGTGCGGCGCGACCGACGCCCGGGGGAGGAACGCCGCCCACCACCGGGCCCCGCCTCACCGCCCCCACCGACCGGGGAAGCCACACCGGGTCCGCACGGCACACCGTCGTCCGGCCCACCCGAGGCACCCCTGTCCGCATCACCGCGTCCCGGCCCCGCCGGGACGGAGGCGGTGGAGGAAGCCGACCGGGCTCCGGCGATACCGCCCACCACGGAACCCGCCGGAGCAGACGGAGCGCCCACAACCCCGCCGTCAGAACCACCCGACACGGCTCCGTCCCCGCCGCCCCGCCCAGGGCCCGCCGGGACGGACGCGGTGCTCCCGGCCCGACCACGGGACCCGACGGGGGAAGCCGGGGAATCCCCGCCCGCACCGGCCGTCATGGGACCGTCCGAAGCGAACAGCGCATCCGCCGCCCCACCGTCCATGCCACCGGGCGAAGAGGTCACACGGCCCGCACGGGGCACACCACCGGCCGGGACACCGCAGGCGACCCCACCCGTACCGCCCCGCCCAGGGCCCGCCGGGGCGGACGCGGTGCTCCCGGCCCGACCGCCGGACCCGGCAGGGGAAGCCGGAGAGAGCCCGTCCGCCGCCGGACCGGCCGAGACGGACAGGGCACCCGCAGCGCGACCGTCGGGACCGCCGGGCGAAGGGCCCACGCCACCGTCGCGCGCCGCACCACCGGCCCGACCACCTGGTCCGGCCCCGCCCTCCGTGCCACCGGGTGGAGAAGCGACACCGCCCTCACGCGGAGCACCCGGTACGTCCCCGTCCGCACCGTCCCGCTCACGGCCCGCCCGTGCACAGGCGGGCGGACTGTCCGGCACCGGGCCCGACGGAGTGGGCGGGGTGCCCAGGGGACGGTCGTCAGAGCCGTCGGCCCCGGTGAACGGCCGGGGCGGCGGCTCGTCACCGGCGGGTGTGCCGGGGGCCGGGGCGGCGGCGGAGGGGCCGCGGGTGAATCGGCCCCGGCTGTCCCGGGGGGTCATCCGGCACCGCCACCGGCCGGGTCCGGGGCGGCGGGGCCGGAGGACTCCTCCTCCCAGCGCCTGGCGAGGGCCGCCGCCTTGCGCGCCGCCTCCGCGACGGCCTCCGGGCCGCCGCCCGCCGCCGCGTACCCCACCAGGAAGGTGGTGAGCGGCGCGGCCGGACGGGCCACCCCGTGCGCGGCGTCCCGGGCGAGGTCGAGCAGCAGATCGGTGTCGACGTCGAGATCGATGCCGAGTTCTTCCCTGACCGCGGTGATCCATTCCTCCAGCACGTGTCCATGCTCCCTGATCCGGGCCCTGGCGGCGGCGATGTCCTCCCAGGTGTCGCAGTCGAACGACGCCGACGGCCGGTCGGTCACCCGTACGACCTCCAGTTGCTCGGGCAGCAGCCGCAACGGCAGCCCGGCGAGGGAGCCGTACTCGGTCGCGAGCAGGGCCAGTTCCCGGCGGACCGGTTCGGTGCGATAGGCCGCGACCAGCGGCTGTTCCCGTCCGTCGGCGTCGACGAGCAGCGCCGCCTCGCGTCCGCCCGTGTCGAGGGCGGCGATGAGCCGCCGCACCGTCGGGGCGGACAGGAACGGCAGATCGGCGGAGAGGACGAGCACCTGTTGCGACTCCGGGCCGAGTCGGCGCAGCCCCGCGTCGAGGGCGGCGAGCGGGCCGCCGCCGGGCGGGGTCTCCCGGGCCCACAGAACCGGCCGCGGGGTGGCCCTGCGGTCTCCGACGACCACGGTGGTGGCGGCGTCCCGGCAGGCCGACAGGACCCGGTCGAGCAGGGAGCGGGCGCCCACGCTCAGCCCCGGCTTGTCGGCGCCCCCCAGCCGCCGTGCGGCTCCTCCGGCGAGGACGACGGCGTCGTGGGCGGGGGGCGCGGGGTCGTTCGGCGATGGGGTCAGGGTCATGGCGGCAGTATGGGCCCGGCCGCCGGGGGCGCTCGGCCCCCGGCGGCCGGAACACCGGCCGGTCGCGGCGGCCGGCCCTCCCTCAGAGCGTGCGCAGCAGGACCGCGGGCTGCTCGACGCAGTCCGCGACGTACCGCAGGAACCCGCCCGCCGTGCCACCGTCGCAGACACGGTGGTCGAAGGTGAGCGAGAGCTGCACGACCTGACGCACGGCCAGCTCTCCCCGGTGGACCCAGGGCTTGGCCACGATCCTGCCGACGCCGAGCATCGCCGCTTCCGGATGGTTGATGATCGGCGTGGAGCCGTCGACGCCGAAGACTCCGTAGTTGTTCAGCGTGAAGGTGCCGCCGGTCAGCTCGGCGGGCGAGAGTCTGCCCTCCCGGGCGGCCTCGGTGAGCCGGGCGAACTCCGCCGTCAGCGACTCGGCCGAGCGGCGGTGGGCGTCCTTGACCACGGGGACGACCAGCCCGCGCTCGGTCTGCGCGGCGAACCCGATGTGCACAGCGGACAGCCGGACGATCTCCCGGGCCGCCGTGTCCACGGTGGCGTTCAGCTCGGGGTGGCGGGCGAGCGCCGCCGCGCAGATCCGGGCGAACAAGGCGATGATCGATATCTTCGGCCCGCCCGCGGCGTTCATGGCGGTCCGCGCGGCCAGCAACTCGGTCGCGTCGGCGTCCACCCAGCAGGTGGCGTCCGGGATCTCGCTCCGGCTGCGGGTCAGCTTGTCGGCCATGGCCCCGCGCACCCCGCGCAGCGGGATGCGCTCGACGGCGGCCTCCGCCGGGGCCGAGGGCACGGCCGAGGACGGGGCCGAGACCGAGGACGCCACGGCGCCCGAAGGGGAAGCGGCGGCCGAAGGGGAAGCGGTGGCAGGCCCGGCGGCAGCCGCCGCGGAACCGGGCAGGGCCGTCCCGGCGGCCCGCATCGCGTACTCGACATCGGCCCGCAGGATCAGCCCGTCCGGCCCCGAGCCCGAGAGCTGCCGCAGATCGAGCCCGTAGCTCCGCGCCAGACGGCGCACCAGCGGGGAGATCACGGGCAGGGGCCCGCTCTGGTCGGCGTCCTCGTCCAGGTCGCTCACCGGGGCCACGGCCCGGCTCCCGCCGGTCGCCGTCCGGGGGTCGGGCCTGAGCCGGCGCCGCCGGGCCGACGGGGCCCCTGTGCCATAGCCGACGAGGACATTGCCCGAAGACTCCGCGGCCCCGCCCCGCACGGCACCGGACGGCCCCGCGCCCGCCACCGGGCCGGAAGCCGCCGCACCGCCCTGACCACCCTGACCGCCCTGACCACCCTGACCGCCCTGACCACCGTGGGCGCCCTGCTGACCGTCACCATCGGTGCCGGGCCGCCGGTCCGCGTCCGCCCCGACGGCGACCGTCAGCAGCGGCGCGCCGACCGGAAGTTCGGTGCCCTCCTCGCCGAAACGGGCGGTCACCACGCCTCCGTAGGGGCAGGGCACCTCCACCATCGCCTTGGCGGTCTCCACCTCCACCACCGGCTGGTCCACCGCGACCACGTCGCCCACGGAGACCAGCCAGCGCACGATCTCCGCCTCGGTCAGTCCCTCCCCGAGGTCCGGCAGCCTGAACTCAAGCACCTGTGCCATTCAGCTCTCCGCCTCCCACTGCAAACGCGCCACCGCGTCGAGTACCCGGTCCACTCCCGGCAGATGGTGCCGTTCCAGCATGGGCGGCGGATAGGGGATATCGAAACCGGCCACCCTCAGGACCGGCGCCTCCAGATGGTGGAAGCACCGCTCGGTGACCCGTGCCGCTATCTCCCCCCCGGGTCCGCCGAAGCCGGTGGACTCGTGGACGACGACCGCGCGGCCGGTGCGCCGCACGGAGTCGCAGACCGTGGCGTCGTCGAAGGGGACCAGGGAACGCAGGTCCACGACCTCCAGGTCCCAGCCCTCGGCGACGGCCGCCTCGGCCGCCTCCAGGCAGACGGGCACGGACGGGCCGTAGGTGATCAGGGTGGCGCTGCGGCCGGACCGCCGGACCACGGCCCGGCCGATCGGCTCGACCGCCGCCGGGGCCTCGGGCGACCAGGCGGCCTTGGACCAGTAGAGCCGCTTGGGCTCCAGGAAGACCACCGGGTCGTCGCTGGCGATGGCCGCCCTGAGCAGGCCGTACGCGTCCTCGACGGTCGCGGGCGCCACCACGTGGAGCCCGGGGGTCGCCATGTAGTACGCCTCGGAGGAGTCGCTGTGGTGCTCGACCCCGCCGATGCCGCCGCCGTAGGGGACCCGGACGGTGATGGGCAGCGGCAGCGCTCCCCTGGTGCGGTTGCGCATCCGGGAGACATGGCTGATGAGCTGCTCGAACGCGGGGTAGGCGAACGCGTCGAACTGCATCTCCACCACGGGCCGCAGCCCGTACATCGCCATGCCGACGGCCGTCCCGAGAATGCCCGCCTCCGCGAGGGGGGTGTCGGTGCAGCGGTCCTCGCCGAACTCCTTGGCCAGCCCGTCGGTGACCCGGAAGACCCCGCCGAGCGTCCCGACGTCCTCGCCGAGCACATGGACCGTCGGGTCCTCGGCCATCGCGTCCCGCATCGCCCGCTGGAGCGCCTGCGCCATGGTGGCCGGTTTCAGCAGGGCCGCCGCCGCACCGGCCGGGCTCGTCGCCGTGGTCATCGGGCCTCTCCTTCCGCTTCCAGCTCGGCCCGCAGGTGCGCCGCCTGCTCCCGGAGCTGGCTCGTGCGCTCCGCGTACACCTGGCCGAACAGGTCCATCGGGTCGAGTTCCGCGTCGGCGTTCATCCGCTCGCGCAGCCGGGCCGCCATCGCCTCGGCGTCCTCGGTCACGGACCGTCTGCGCTGCTCGTCCAGGAGACCGCGCGCGGTCAGCTCCCGCTCGACGAGGACGACGGGGTCGTGCGCCCGCCATGCCTCGACCTCCGGCTCCTCCCGGTAGCGGGTGGCGTCGTCGGCGTTGGTGTGGGCCTCCAGGCGATAGGTGACGGCCTCCACCAGCGTCGGCCCGCCGCCGCGCCGGGCGCGGGCCACCGCGTCGGACAGCACCCGGTGCACCGCGGGCGCGTCGTTCCCGTCGACCAGGCGGCCGGGCATCCCGTACCCCACGGCCTTGTGGGCCAGGGACGGGGCGGCGGTCTGCTTCGCGAGCGGCACGGAGATCGCGAAGCCGTTGTTCTGGACGAGGAAGACGACGGGCGCCTGCCACACCGCGGCGAAGTTCAGCGCCTCGTGGAAGTCGCCCTCGCTGGTGCCGCCGTCGCCGACCAGGGCGAGCGCGACGACGTCGTCCCCGCGCAGCCGGGCCGCGTGCGCGAGACCCACGGCGTGCGGAAGCTGGGTGGCGAGCGGGGTGGACAGGGGCGCGGTGCGGTGCTCCCGGGGGTCGTACCCGGTGTGCCAGTCGCCCCGCAGCAGGGTGAGCACCTGCACCGGGTCGATACCGCGCGTCACGGCGGCGAGGGTGTCGCGGTAGCTGGGGAAGAGCCAGTCCCGCTCCTCCAGGGCCAGCGCGGCGGCGACCTGGCATGCCTCCTGCCCGGTGCTCGACGGGTAGACGGCGAGCCTGCCCTGCCGGGTCAGCGCGGTGGCCTGGGTGTTGAACCGCCGCCCGCGCACAAGATGGGCGTGGAGCGTCAGCAGCAGGCCGGGGTCTACGCCGGCGGCGGCGTCCGTACCCAGCAGCCGGTACGGCTCCGGGTCCGGGAGCAGTGGTGCGGGGTCGGTGCGGGGCTTCCACTCCGGGGGCGGAGCGGGCCGGTAGACGACGGCTCTCAAAGCGAGCACCTCCTCGTGGGAGCGGACAGCGAAACGGCCGGAATGTGGCGCGCCTCACCTACCGATTGTTCGGTCGTGGACGCATTTTGGCTACAGCCACCTCCAGCCTGTGGACAAACGGTTCTCCACAGCCTGAGATGGACACAGGTCGTCCATGCCGGGGAGGCGGGGGGATATGGGTCCTGAACAAATGGCCGAGAACGAGGGCCGGACCGAACCGGGGACGGACCGGGGCGAACATCCCGGAGCACAGCCGCACCCGCAGCCGTGCGGCGCCGCGGCGGAGCCCGCCCCGGCCAGGGCGGAGCCGACGGGCGGCAGGGCGGACGGCCCCGGCGGCCGGGCCGAGCTTGCGGCGGCCAGACCGGAGCCGATTGCTCCGCCCCGGCCGCTCGACGCCATCGACCGTTCCATCCTGGGCATCCTGGAGTCCGAGGGCCGTGCCTCGATCCGCTCCGTCGCCGACCGGGTCCATGTGTCGCGCGCCAACGCCTACGCCCGGATCAACCGGCTGATGGACGACGGGGTCATCCGCGGCTTCGGCGCCCGCGTCGACCATGAGCGCGCGGGCCAGGGCGCCTCCGCCTACATCACGTTGAAGATCGTCCAGAACTCCTGGCGCACCGTCCGCGAACAGCTGCGGGCGCTGCCGGGGGCCGCGCACATCGCACTGGTCAGCGGCGATTTCGATGTACTGCTGCTGGTGCACACCCCGGACAACCGCACCCTGAGGGAGCTGGTGCTCACCCGGCTCCAGTCGATCCCCGAGGTGCTGTCGACCCGGACGCTGCTGGTCTTCGAGGAGACCGACCTGCCCGCCGTGCCCCCGCCGCCCGGGGACGGCGACCCCGCACCGCCCGCCAGGTCGTGACCACGCACCGGGTCAGCCCCGGTGCGCGTCCCCGGGGACCGTGCGCAGCCCGTCGAAGGCGAGACGCACCACCGTCTCCGCGAGCTGTTCCTCCTCGTCACCGCCGCCGGAGTGCGGCCGGTACCACTCCACCAGGGAGTTGACCATGCCGAAGAGCAGCCGGGTCGCCAGCCGGATGTCGACGTCCGCCCGCAGATCGCCGTCGGCGGCGGCGGACGTCAGCAGTTCGGCGACGCGCTGGTCGAACTCCCTGCGGCGCTCCATGGCCCAGCGCTCGGTCTTGGTGTTGCCCCGGACCCGCAGCAGCAGCGTCACATGGGGCAGCTCCGCCATCAGCACCTCGACGGTGCGCCGGGTGACGTACTCGACCCGCTCGATGGCCCGCCCTTCGCACGCCCCCGGCTCGTCGAGCACCGCGAAGAGCGCGTCGATGGCCCGGCTCACCGCCCGGCGCAGCAGTTCCTCCTTGCCGGAGACATGGTGGTAGATGGAGGACTTGGAGATTCCGGCCGCCCGGGAGAGGTGCTCCATCGACGTGCCGTCGTAGCCGCGCTCGTTGAAGACGCGTACGGCGACGGTGAGCAGGCTCTCCGGCGTATAGGTGTCCCGTTTGGCCGTGGTCATGACTCCGCTCCCTCTGTGCCGGACCGTCCGGACCGTCCCGCCCGCTCGGCTCCCTCGTCGTCCGCCTCCCGGGCCGAGCTGCGCTGGAAGAGCGCGAGCCCGGGTGCGTACCGCCCGCCCGGCACCCGCGCGTGCAGCGCCTCCAGGAGGTCGTGGGCGTAGTCGTGGGGGAGTCGGCCGTCCCACTCGAAGGGCCCGACGGGGTAGTTCACACCGAGTCGCATCGCGGTGTCGATGTCCGCCTCGGTGGCGACCCCCTGGGCGGCGGCGTCCGCGGCGAGGTCGATCAGCATCGCGACGGTGCGGGCCACGATCATGCCCGGGACGTCCCCGATCACGCTGACCTTCTTGCCGAGCGCCTGGAAGAGGCCGATCGCCTCCCTCAGGGTGCGCTCCTCGGTGTGCGGTGCGGGCGCGAGGGCGATCCGGCCCGCGGCGCGGTAGTCGAAGGCCAGGTCGAAGTGGACGACGTCGCGGAACTCCGCGGCCGTCCGTCCGTCGACGAGCACCAGCTGTCCGCCGCCGGGCAGGACGAGCCCGGGCCCGCCCTCGCCGTCCCCCTCCCGGACGGTGATCCCGGCCTCGGCGATCATCGGCAACAGCTCGGCCGCCGGGCCGAGACCACCCGCGGTGACCACGTACTCCGGCGCCGGGGCGGGGTCCGCGGTGTGCGGTTCGGGGCGGACCGCGTCCGGGGCGTAGTCGTACCAGCCCCGGCCGGACTTGCGGCCGAGCAGCCCCGCCTCGACCAGCCGCCGCTGGGCCAGCGAGGGGGTGAACTTCACGTTCCGGAAGAACGACTCCCAGACGGAGTGGGTGACGGCCTCGTTGACGTCCTGACCGATCAGGTCGGTCAGCTCGAACGGGCCCATCCGGAATCCGCCGCACTCGCGCAGGACGGCGTCGATGGTGGCGGGGTCGGCGCCCCGGTCCCCGTGGATCGCGAACCCTTCGGCGTAGAAGGGTCTGGCGATCCGGTTGACGATGAATCCGGGCAGGTCAGCACTGTGGACGGGAGTTTTGCCCCAGGCGGCGGCGGTGGCCGTGGCGGCGCGGGCCGCAGCGGGGTCGGTGGCGAAGCCGCTGACCACCTCCACCAGGGGCAGCAACGGGGCCGGGTTGAAGAAGTGGAGTCCGACGGCGCGGCCGGGGCGGCGCAGCGCGGCCGCGACCGCCGTCACCGACAGGGAAGAGGTGTTGGTCGCGAGCAGACAGTCCTCGGCGACGATCTCCTCCAGCGCCGTGAACAGCTCCCGTTTGACGTCCAGCCGCTCCACGACCGCCTCGACGACGAGCGCCGCGTCGGACAGCCCGTCCAGCTCCGCCACCGGGTGGAGCCGGGCGCGCGCGGCGGCGCGTTCGGCCGCCGTCATCCGGCCCTTCTGCTCCAGCCGGGACAGCCGCGCGCCGATCGCCTCCACCGCCTCGGCCGCCCGTCCGGGGACGGCGTCGTAGAGCCGTACGGGATGCCCGGCGACCAGGGCCACCTGGGCGATTCCCTGGCCCATGGTGCCGGTTCCGACAACGGCGACGGTACGGCCGCGGTCCACGGCCGCGCTCTGCTCCAAGGCGGTCATGGGAGTGATCCTCCCCGATGAGTTTTCCACAGGATTGACAGGCCCCCTTGTACCGACCGATCGTTCGGTTACTCTAACTCTGTCCACCCCTTCCCGCCCAGCTCGACGAGGAGTTGGTCCGTCATGCAGCTGACCGAGACCCGGCTGACCGACAGCCACCGGCCGACACTCGATCAGGCCCTGGAGGCGATCCGCACCCGCGGGTACTGGTCCCCGCACCCCGAGCACCCCAAGGCGTACGGCGAGAGCGCCCCGGCCGACGGCCTCGCCGCCTTCGAGGCCCTGCGGGGCACCCGCTTCGAGCTGGACCAGCCGGGCACCGACGGCTGGGCGGGCGGCGAGATCTCGCCCTACGGCCCCGCGCTGAACATCGAGTACCCGCAGGTGGATCCGGATGTGCTGCTGCCCGCGATGCGGGCGGGCCTGGCCGCCTGGCGCGCGGCGGGCCCCGAGCTGCGGGCCCTGGTCTGTCTGGAGATCCTGTCCCGGATCAGCGCCCGCACCCATGAGTTCGCGCAGGCCGTCATGCACACCAGCGGGCAGGCGTTCATGATGGCGTTCCAGGCGGGCGGTCCGCACGCGCAGGACCGCGGTCTGGAGGCGGTGGCGCACGCGTACGCGGAGCAGACCCGCGTCCCCGCCGGAGCCGACTGGTCCAAACCGCAGGGCAAGCGCGACCCCCTGGAGCTGCGGAAGACGTTCACCGCGACCGGGCGCGGCATCGCCCTGGTGATCGGCTGCAACACCTTCCCGACGTGGAACGGCTATCCGGGGCTCTTCGCCTCCCTGGCCACGGGCAACGCGGTGCTGGTCAAGCCGCACCCCCGCGCCGTGCTGCCGCTCGCCCTCACCGTGCGGGTGGCCCGTGAGGTGCTGGCCGAGGCCGGGTTCGACCCGAATCTGGTCGCGCTCGCCGCCGAACGGCCCGGCGAGGGCATCGCCAAGACGCTCGCGGTCCGCCCCGAAATCAAGATCATCGACTACACCGGCTCCAGCTCCTTCGGCGACTGGCTGGAGGACAACGCCCGGCAGGCGCAGGTCTACACGGAGAAGTCCGGGGTCAACACCGTCGTCATCGACTCCACCGACGACTACCGGGGCATGCTCTCCAACCTGGCCTTCTCGCTCTCCCTCTACAGCGGCCAGATGTGCACCACCCCGCAGAATCTGCTGATCCCCCGGGACGGCGTCGCCACGGACGCGGGCCACAAGTCGTACGAGGAGGTCGTGGGCGATCTCGCGGCCTCGATGGGCGGTCTGCTCGGCGACGACGCCCGGGCCAACGCCCTGCTGGGCGCCCTGGTCAACACGGATGTCAAGAGCAGGCTGGACGGGGCGTCCGAGCTGGGCGAGGTGGCGCTGCCCACCCGGAAGATCGCCAACCCGGAGTTCCCCGACGCCGTGGTCCGCACACCGGTGATCGTCAAGCTGGACGGCGCCAAGCCCGAGGACGAGGCGGTCTTTCTGTCGGAGTGCTTCGGCCCGGTGTCGTTCGCGGTCGCCGTGGACTCGGCGGAGGCCGCCGTGGAACTGCTGCGGCGCACCGTCCGGGACCGGGGCGCGATGACCGTGGGGGCCTACACCACCTCGCGGGAGACGGAGCGCGCCGTCGAGGAGGTCTGCCTCGACGAGTCGGCGCAGCTCTCGCTGAACCTCACGGGTGGGGTGTACGTCAATCAGACGGCCGCGTTCTCGGACTTCCACGGCTCGGGCGGCAACCCGGCGGCGAATGTGGCGCTGTGCGACAGCGCGTTCGTGGCCAACCGCTTCCGGGTGGTGGAGGTGCGCCGCCCGGCCTGAGCGGGCCGTCCGGCCCCGGGCGCTTCCGGGGCCGGGGCGCGGCTCAGCCGTGCTCCGGGGTTTCCGGGGTCCCGGGGGCCAAGGGCGTGCCGCCCCAGTGGAAGAGGGTCATGGCCACGCTGGTGGCCAGGTTGTAGCTGGAGACCTGGGGCCGCATGGGCAGGGAGAGCAGCCGGGTGGCCCTGGCCCTCAGCTCCGGGGAGACACCGTGCCGCTCCGAGCCGAAGACGAGCAGGGCGTCGTCGGGCAGCGCCACGGTGCGGATGTCGTCGCCCTCCGGGTCGAGGACGAGGAGCGGGCCGCCGGGGAGGTCGTCCGGGTCGAGCCGGGCCACGGCGGTGGCGTAGTGGAGGCCCGCCCCGGCCCGTACGGCGTTGGGGTGCCAGGGGTCCAGGTCACCGGTGGTGATCACGCCGGTGGCCCCGAAACCCGCGGCGAGCCGGACCACCGCGCCGACGTTCCCCAGATTGCGGGGGTTGTCCAGGAGGACGACGGGCGCGTGCCGGGGGCGCGCGGACAGCAGGTCGAGGCGGTCCCGGCGACCGGGCCTGACGGCGAGGGCGGCGACCCGGGTGGGGTGGACCCGTGGCAGCAGCTCGCGCAGGGTCTCCGGCGCCACCTCGGTCAGCAACTCCGCGATCCGCTCCCGGACATCCGGAGCGAGCGCGTCCGCGAGCGCGAGCACGGCCGCCCGGTCGCTGGTGATCGCGCACCGGATGTCCGCCTGGAAGCGGAGTGCGTGCTTCAGGGCGTGGAAACCGTCGAGCAGCACCCCGTCCGGTGCCGTCGCCGTCTCCCGCCAGTGCTGTACCGCCGTGGCGGCGCCGTTCTCGCTCATCGCCCTCAAGGCTAAGCGGAGCCGCGCCGGGCGTCGGCGGCGCCCGGGTCGCCCGCTCCGCCGGGCGGGCGGCTCCGCGACGGGTGCCGCGGTCGGACGGCGGGCAGCCGGAGGCGGACGCGAGCGGCGCGGGCGCCCAGCCACAGCAGAAAGGCCGTCGGGAGGAAGACCGCGTCGGCGGCGATCATCGCCAGGGAGAAGAAGGGCAGTCCGAGCACCACGGCGATCGCCGCGTGTTCCGCGATCATCACCATGAGCAGGACGTTCTTGACCCGCCGGTTACAGAGGGTGAACGGGAACGCGACCTGGACCGCGACCGTTCCATAGGAGAGGGCCAGCACGATCAGCCCGTTGGACGCCAGCAGATCGGAGAGGGGCGGCCAGGGAGTGAAGTACTCCAGTCGGAGCGGGTAGTAGAGCGCGGTGCCGTCCTGCCAGCGGGAGCCCTGGATCTTGTACCAGCCGGCCGTGGCGTAGATCAGACAGACCTCGGCCATGATCACGACCAGGGCCGCGTTGTGGAGGACGTTGGCGACGGTGTCCATCAGCAGCCGCGGCTGGCTCCTGGGGAAGTACCGGGTCACCAGCCACCACAGGCCGAGCACCCCCCAGAGGGTCCACAGCGCCACCAGGACCGGGGTACCGGTCCGGTTCAGCAGGTTCCCGGCCATGAGCAGTGCGCCCAGAGCGCCCCAGAGCACGGGCCCGACCGGGTCCCGACCGGGAGGAAGCCCCTCGGCCGCACGGGCGCGCTCGCGGGCCGCCCGCCGGGCGTCCAGGGACCAGACCTGTCCGCAGCGGGTCGCGACCAGATAGATCGCCATGAGATGGATGACGTTGTCCCCGCCGTCCCCCATGAAGATGGAGCGGTTCTGGAGGGAGAGCACCCCGGCCATGAAGAGCGCCGACATGGTCCGGGTCCGCCAGCCGAGCAGCAGCAGCGCCCCGGAGAGCAGCGCGAGCAGATAGACCGCTTCAAACCAGAGGGTGTTGTCGGTCCACATCAGCGCGGTGAAGGCGTCGTTGCCGCCGATGAACCGGTCGCCCAGCTCCCAGCTCCAGGGCCCGTCGGGTCCGTACAGCTCGTGCCGGTGCGGCAGTTCGCACAGGAGGAAGAGGGTCCAGACGCCCGCGAAGCCGATCCGGACGACGGCCGCCTGGTACGGGCCGAGGGCATGGGCGGTGATCCGCTGAAGAGCGACGACCGCCCGGCCGGACAGCGGCGCCCGGCCGGACGGGGACGGTCGCCCGGGAAGCGGTGATCGCTCGGCCGGTGGTGGTCCGTCGGCGGGGAGCGGTGATCCGTCGGGGAGCGGTGCCGTCATCCCGCTGCCTCCGGCCGGTCCGCCTCGGTGACGGTCCACCAGGGCAGCAGCCGGTGCACCGGCCGGGTGTCGGTCTTCTCGCCGCTCCAGGGCGGTGCCTCGACCGGCCTCGTCGTCGAGCGGAGCTGCATGTACGTCACCGGGCCGCCGAGTTCGTACCGCTGGAGGCGGAGCAGCGCGATCCGGCGGATGTAGCGCTCGGAGAGCCGCCCGCGCTCCCCGGTGGCCCGGCCCTTCCCGTCGTGCGAGTTGACGTAGAAGTCCCAGGCACGGCGCAGCTCGTTCTGGTGCACATGGCTGGGCAGGGGATTGCCGCGGATCGCCCGGGTGTCCTCGGCGGTCAGCCCGACCCAGCCGGTGGTCCGCCGCTCCCCCTCCGGGGTACGGACCTCGGCACGGACCTCGACCGCGATGTTCTGCTGGAGGGGGTTGGGGGCGAAGAGCTTCCAGTTCTGTTCGAACTCGGGGTAGATCCACGCGTCGATCGCGTCGCCGTACTGCCTGGTCGCGGTGTTCGGGGGCGCCACATGGAGGAAGACCATGCCGATGTGGCCGGCGGCCACGGCGGTGACGAGGACGAGCGCGAGCGCCGCGGCGGCCCGGTAGGGGGGAGCGAGCGCCAGGATGCCTCCGGCCGGGCCCGGGGCGGTGCCGCCGGGGGGAGCCGCGCCGTCGGGCGCGGGGGGAACGGGCCCGGCGGTCGGCGGGCCGTTCGGGCGCGGGGGGCCGATCCATGGCGCCGACAGGGGTCCGGTGTCCGTCCGCACCTCGGGCCAGGGGGGACGCCGTGGTCCGACGGGTCGGGGGCGGCCCTGCCCGGAGGCGGTCCCGGGAACGGGACCTGGGGCTGCGGCCTGCTCGGCGCTCCCGTCGTCGTACGAGCTCATCCCGCCCCGATCCCGCTCGCCGCGCCTCGGTTGTCCACAGGGTTGACACCTTAAGGGCCAGCGACTCACCATTGAAGTCAATGAACCGAACGATCGGTCGGTAGGGGGCCCGATGACGACAGGGACCGTGGACGCGGCGGAGCGGTACGAGGCGGCGTTCGACGAGGCCGTGGCCGCGGACGAGCGCATCGAGCCGCGCGACTGGATGCCGGACGCCTACCGCTCGACGCTGATCCGCCAGATGGCGCAGCACGCCCACTCCGAGATCATCGGCATGCAGCCCGAGGCCAACTGGATCACCCGGGCGCCCTCGCTGCGCCGCAAGGCGATCCTCATGGCCAAGGTCCAGGACGAGGCGGGCCACGGGCTGTATCTCTACAGCGCGACGGAGACCCTGGGCGCCAGCCGTGACGAACTGCTGGACAAGCTCCACTCCGGCCGTCAGCGCTATTCGTCGATCTTCAACTACCCCACGCTGACCTGGGCGGACGTCGGCGCGATCGGCTGGCTCGTGGACGGCGCCGCGATCACCAACCAGGTGCCGCTCTGCCGCTGCTCCTACGGCCCCTACGCCCGGGCGATGGTCCGTATCTGCAAGGAGGAGTCCTTCCACCAGCGGCAGGGCTACGAGCTGCTGCTCGCCCTCTCCCGGGGCACCCCCGCCCAGCACGCGATGGCCCAGGACGCGGTGGACCGCTGGTGGTGGCCCTCGCTGATGATGTTCGGCCCGCCGGACGAGGAGTCGGCCCACTCGGCCCGCTCGATGCTGTGGAAGATCAAGCGCCACTCCAACGACGAGCTGCGCCAGCGCTTCGTGGACATCTGCGTCCCCCAGGCGGAAGCACTCGGCCTCACCCTCCCCGACCCCGAGCTGCGGTGGAACGAGCAGCGGGGCCACCACGACTTCGGCCCGATCGACTGGTCCGAGTTCCAGCGGGTCCTGAAGGGCGAGGGCCCCTGCAATGAACAGCGGCTCGGCCAGCGCCGCCGGGCGCACGAGGAGGGTGCCTGGGTCCGCGAGGCAGCCGCCGCCCACGCCGCCCGGCACCGCACCCCCCGGGGCGGGTCCCGGCCCGAGCAGCGCGAGGAGAGGACGGCATGAGCAGTTCCACCGCATGGCCGCTGTGGGAGGTCTTCGTCCGCTCACGGCGCGGCCTCTCCCACACCCACGCCGGCAGCCTGCACGCCCCGGACGCCGAGATGGCCCTGCGCAACGCCCGGGACCTCTACACCCGGCGGAACGAGGGCATCTCCCTGTGGGTCGTCCCCTCCACCGCGATCACCGCCTCGTCCCCGGACGAGAAGGACCCCTTCTTCGAGCCGTCCGCCGACAAGCCCTATCGCCATCCCACCTTCTACGAGATCCCCGAGGGGGTGAAGCACCTGTGACGGACAGCGTGCGGACGGCGGCGCTCGCCCTCGGCGACGACGCCCTGGTGCTCTCCCAGCGCCTCGGGGAGTGGGCGGGCCACGCGCCCGTGCTGGAGGAGGAGGTCGCGCTCGCCAATATCGCGCTGGACCTGCTGGGGCAGGCCCGGGTGCTGCTCTCCCTGGCGGGGGACGAGGACGAGCTGGCCTATCTGCGGGAGGAGCGCGAGTTCCGCAATCTCCAGCTCGTGGAGCAGCCGAACGGCGACTTCGCCCACACCATCACCCGGCAGCTCTTCTTCTCCGTCCACCAGCATCTGCTGTACGAGCGGCTGGCGGCGGGCGACGGCCCGTTCGCCCCGCTCGCCGCCAAGGCGGTCAACGAGGTGGCCTACCACCGGGACCACGCCGAGCAGTGGACGCTGCGGCTGGGCGACGGCACCCCGGAGAGCCATGAGCGGATGCGGCGGGCGTGCGAGGCACTGTGGCGGTTCACCGCCGAGCCGTTCCGGCCCGTCGAGGGCGTCGACGTGGACGGGGAGGCGCTGGAGGCCGCGTGGCTGGAGGCGGTGACGGAGGTGCTGGAGCGGGCCACGCTGACGGTGCCGACGGGGCCGCGCTCCCTGTCCTGGGCCGCCGGAGCGGGACGGCAGGGCATTCACACCGAGCCGTTCGGCCGGATGCTCGCCGAGATGCAGCATCTGCACCGCAGCCACCCGGGGGCGTCATGGTGACCGGGACCCGCCCGGCCGCCGGGCACGACAGCGGACACGGCGCTCCTGCGGCGCGCACGGCCCCGGACGCGCCCTCGGAGGGTGCGCCCGCAGCCGGGACGGCGCTGGAGGAGCGGCTGCGGGCCCTCGCCGGCTCGGTGCCCGACCCGGAGCTGCCGGTCCTGACCCTGGCGGAGCTGGGGGTGATGCGGGGCGTCGAGGTGCTCGGCCCCGGGAGGGTGGAGGTCTCGCTGACGCCCACCTACACCGGCTGTCCCGCGGTCGGGACGATGGCCGAGGACATCGAGCGGGTGCTCCATGAGGACGGGATCGCGGAGGTCCGTGTGGTCACGGTCCTGGCCCCGCCCTGGTCGACGGAGGACATCAGCGCCGAGGGGCGGCGGAAGCTGGCCGAGCACGGGATAGCCCCGCCGCGCCCGGCGGCGCAGGGCGAGCCGGTTCCGCTCACGCTGTCGGTGCGCTGCCCGCACTGCGGGTCCACCGACACCGAGCTGCTGAGCCGGTTCTCCTCCACCGCCTGCAAGGCGCTGCGCCGCTGCGTCTCCTGCCGTGAGCCCTTCGACCACTTCAAGGAGGTGTAGATGTTCCATCCCCTGCGGGTCGGCGCGGTCGAGCGGCTCACGGACGACTCGGTGGCGGTCACCTTCACGGTGCCGCCCGAGCTGTGGGAGACCTTCCGCCACACCCCCGGACAGCATCTCGCACTGCGCCGGACGGCGGGCGGCGAGGAGGTCCGCCGTACGTACTCGATCTGTGCCGCGGCCCCCGCCCCCGGTGAACCGCCGGTACTGCGGGTGGGAATCCGGCTGGTCGACGGCGGAGCGTTCTCGACCTTCGCCCTCAAGGAGCTGGCGGTCGGCGACACGGTGGAGGTCATGCCGCCGATGGGCCGCTTCCGGCTCGTCCCCCGGCCGGGACACTTCGCGGGGATCGTCGGCGGCAGCGGGATCACCCCCGTGCTCTCCATGGTGTCGACCCTGCTCGCACGGGAGCCGAAGGCCCGCTTCTGCCTGATCCGGAGCGACCGGACGGTGGCTTCCACGATGTTCCTGGACGAGGTCGCGGAGGTGAAGGACCGCTTCCCCGAGCGCTTCCAGCTCGTCACCGCGCTCTCCCGGGAGGATCAGCAGTCGGGGCTGCCGTCCGGGCGGCTGGACCGGGAGCGGCTGACGGAGCTGCTGCCGAGGCTGCTGCCCGTCACGGACATCGACGGCTGGTTCCTGTGCGGGCCGTTCGGCCTGGTGGCGGGGGCCGAGCGGGCGCTGCGCGGGCTCGGTGTGGACCGGGGCCGTATCCACCAGGAGATCTTCCATGTGGACAACGGTGCCTCCGCCGCTGCGGCGCGGGCCGCGGCCCCGGCACACGCCACACTGACCGCGACGCTCGACGGCCGCTCGGGGAGCTGGCCGGTGCGGGAGGGCGAGTCCCTGCTGGAGACGGTGCTCCGGGCCCGCTCGGACGCCCCCTACGCCTGCAAGGGCGGGGTCTGCGGCACCTGCCGTGCCTTCCTCGTCTCGGGCGAGGTGCGCATGGACCGCAATTTCGCGCTGGAGCCGGAGGAGACCGGGGCGGGGTATGTGCTGGCCTGCCAGTCCCATCCGGCCACGGGGAAGGTGGAGTTGGACTTCGACCGCTGACGGCCCGCCGCCGAGCGCCGGCCGCCGCGCGCCGCGCGGCGACCACGGGGTCCCGCTCCCGCCCGCGCCGCGCTGTGTTCATTTTTGAGAACCTGTTCTATCTTGACGAACCGTCAGATACGGCTGCGGACGCGGCCGTGGCACCGGCGGCGCGTGGAAGGACAGGCAGTGGACTTCACCTTCAGCGAGGAGCAGCAGGCGGCCGTCGAGACGGCGAAGGCGGTCTTCTCCGGCGTCGCGCCCGACGGGGTGCCGAGTCCGTCGCGTGTCGCGGGCGCGGTGGCCGAGGGGTTCGACCGGCCGCTGTGGGCCCGGCTGGCCGCCGCCGATCTGCTGGGGCTCGTCCTGGCGCCCGAGCACGGCGGCGCCGGGCTCGACACGATCGCGCTCTGTCTGGTGCTGCGCGAGTCCGCGCGGGTCCTGGCCCGGGTGCCCCTGCTGGAGACCTGTGCCGTCGCCATGGCCGTGGACCGTTATGGCGAGGAGGAGATCCGCGCACGGCTGCTGCCCCGGATCGCCCGGGGCGAGCTGGCACTCTCCGTCGGGTCCCAGGGGCTCACCGGGCACGACCCGGCCGAGCTGGCGGTCGCGGCCCGGCGGGACGGTGCCACCGGCCCCTGGACGCTCGACGGGACGCAGACGGCGGTCCCCTGGGCCCATGGTGTCGATCTGATCGCCGTCCCCGCGCAGGACGGCGAGGGCCGGGCGGTCCTGGCCCTGGTCCCCCCGGACCGGCCGGGCGTCGGCCTCGCCGAGCAGATCTCCACCACCGGGGAGCGGCTGGCCGAGGTGCGGCTGGACTCGGTACGGGTCGACGACTCCGAGCTGATCGCCGCCG
The DNA here is from genome assembly GCF_005519465.1 of Streptomyces clavuligerus. Taxonomy (NCBI): domain Bacteria; kingdom Bacillati; phylum Actinomycetota; class Actinomycetes; order Kitasatosporales; family Streptomycetaceae; genus Streptomyces; species Streptomyces clavuligerus. The sequence continues at coordinate 3,265,420 of NZ_CP027858.1, forward strand.
AGGGCGCCTGGGAGTGGACACGGCTGGTGCTGACCACCGGGACCTGCGCGCTGGCGCTCGGCCTGGGCGAGCGGGTGCTCGTCATGACGAGCGAGTACACGGGCAAGCGGGAGCAGTTCGGCTTCCCCGTCGCCACCTTCCAGGCCGTCGCGGTGCAGGCCGCCGACCGCTTCATGGATCTGCGCGCCATGGAGGCGACGCTGTGGCAGGCCGCCTGGCGGCTGACGCCCGCGCGCGGTGGGGCCGGGGTCGGCGGACCGCTGCCACCGGCCGCCGATGTGGCCGTGGCGAAGATCTGGGCCGCGGAAGGGGTGCGCCGGGTGGTGCAGACCGCCCAGCATCTCCACGGCGGGGTCGGGGCCGACACCGACTATCCGCTGCACCGGTATCACGCCTGGGCCAAGCAGTTGGAGCTGTCCCTCGGCCCGGCCGCCGCGCACGAGGAGGCCCTGGGCGACCTCCTGGCCGCCCACCCCCTCGGCTGACCACCCCGCGGGCATCCCACGGCCACCCGCCCCGACACCCCGACCCCCTGAAGCCCAGGCGAACTCAGGCACTCAGGCACTCAGTCACTCAGTCACTCAGTCACTCAGTCACTCAGTCACTCAGTCACTCAGTCACTCAGGCGACGAACGCGGGGGTGCCGTTGTCGGTGACCATCGGGCGTCCGGCGGCGTCCCAGGCGATCATGCCGCCGTCGATGTTCACCGCGTCGATGCCCTGCTGCACCAGATACTGGGTGACCTGCGCGGACCGGCCCCCGACCCGGCACATCACATGGGCCCGGCGGCCGTCGGCGACCGCCTCGGTCACCTCGCCGAAACGGGCCACGAACGCGCTCATCGGGATGTGCAGCGCACCCTCGACATGCCCCGCCTCCCATTCCTCGTCCTCCCGGACGTCCAGAATCAGACCGTCGGCCGGGACCGCCGCGGCCTCCACCGAGGGGAGCGGGGCGAAATTCATGGGTCAAGCCTCTCTCGTCGACACACAGGTCCATGCGCTGTGCGGTGCGGCCGTGCGGTCCGTCCGCATCGAGCCGTTGTGTGCGGCGCCCCGTACCGGGTCGTGCGGCGCGCCCGCATCGACAAGCTACTCCAGGAGCCGGGCCAGTTCCCCCTCGCGTTCCGCGACCTGGGTCAGCAGTTGCTCGGCGATCTCTTCGAGGAGGCGGTCGGGGTCGTCCGGCGCCAGCCGGAGCATCGCCCCGATGGCGCTCTCCTCCAGTTCCCGGGCGACCACGGCCAGCCGCTCCTTGCGCTGCGCCAGCCACTCCAGCCGGGCGTACAGCTCCTCGTGCTCGTCCCACGGCTGCCCGGCGGGCGCGGGACCGGCGTCCCACTCCTCGGCCAGGGTCCGCAGCGCGTCGGCGTCACCGAGGGCGTAGGCGGCGTTCACCCGGGTGATGAACTCCTCCCGCCGGAGCCGCTCCGACTCGTCCCGCGCCAGATCGGGATGGGCCCGGCGGGCCAGCTCGCGAAAGAGCTTGCGGGCCTCCTCGGTCGGCCGCACCCGCTGCGGGGTACGGACGGACTGGCCCCCCAGCATCGCCGCGGCCTCCGGATAGAGCCCGTCGGAGTCCATCCAGCCGTGGAACAGCTCCTCGACGCCCGGCATCGGCAGCACCGCCGCCCGTGCCTCCCGCGCCTTGCGCAGATCCTCCGGGTCACCGGTGCGGGCGGCCCTGGCCTCGGCGATCCGCGCGTCCAGCTCGTCCAGCCGGGCGTACATGGGGCCGAGTTTCTGATGGTGCAGCCGGGAGAAGTTCTCCACCTCCACCCGGAAGGTCTCCAGCGCGATCTCGAACTCGATCAGCGCCTGCTCGGCCGCGAGCACCGCCCGGTGGAGCCGGTCCTCCGGCCTCGCCTGCTGCTCTTCCTCGTTCCGGGGCGTCGGCCCGGCGGGCACATCCTGGGTCACCCGCCCAGCCTACGGGCGGCGCGGCCCCCGCCGTCACACCCCGGTCTCGGCGGCTGTCCGGCCCGTGGCGATCGCCCTCAGCAGCTCGGCGTGGTCCGCCTCGGTGCGGTCCGCGTACCGCACCGCGAACCGGGCCAGAGCCGTGTCCAGCTCCTCGCCCCGGCCGCAGTAGCCCGCGATCAGCCGGGGGTCGGCGCTGTGGGCGTGGGCCCGGGCGAGCAGCGCCCCCGTCATCCGGCCGTAGTCGTCGAGCTGCGCCGGGGTGAGCGCCGCCGGGTCCACGCTGCCCTTGCGGTTGCGGAACTGCCGCACCTGGAAGGGGCGGCCCGCCACCGTCGTCCAGCCGAGCAGCATGTCGCTGACCACCTGCATCCGCTTCTGCCCGAGCACCACCCGGCGGCCCTCGTGCCCGGCGGACGCCGCCGGGAAGCCCGCCGCAGCCAGATGCGGCAGCAGCGCCGAGGCCCGCGCCTCCTTCACCTGGAGCACCAGCGGCTCGCCCCGGTGGTCGAGCAGCAGCACCACATAGGAACGGGTACCGACGCTGCCGGTGCCCACCACCCGGAAGGCCACGTCGTGGATCTCGTACCGGGCGAGCAGCGGCAGCCGGTCCTCGGCCACGGTGCCCAGGTACTCCGCCAGCGAGGCCGCCACCGCCGACGCCTCCGCGTCGGAGACCCGGCGCAGCACCGGGGGCGCGTCCACGAAGCGGCGGCCGGGACCCAGGGCGTCCTGGTACGGCTCGGTCGACTTCGCGGCGAAGCGGGCGCTGGTGTTGTTGCGTGCCTTCGCCGAGACCCGCTCCAGCGTGCCCAGCAGATCGCGCGCGTCGGCGTGGGAGACCAGCTCCTCGTCCGCGATCGCGTTCCACGCGTCCAGCGCGGGCAGCTTCGCCAGCAGCCGCATCGTCCGCCGGTAGGCCCCCATGGCGTCGAAGGCGGCGGCGGCGCACACCGTGTCGTCCGCGCCCACCTCCCGGCCCGCGAGCACCAGTGAGACCGCGAGCCGCTTGACGTCCCACTCCCAGGGGCCGACGGCGGTCTCGTCGAAGTCGTTGAGGTCGATCACCAGTCGGCCCCGGGCGTCGCCGTACAGGCCGAAGTTGGCGGCGTGCGCGTCGCCGCAGATCTGGGCGCTCACCCCGGTGACGGGGGTGCCGACCAGGTCATGGGCCATCAGCCCGGCGGACCCGCGCAGAAAGGCGAAGGGCGACGCGGCCATCCGGCCCACCCGGATCGGCGTCAGCCCGGGGACCCGGCCCCGGCTGGACTCCTCGACGGCCGCCACCGCGCCGGGTCGCCCCACGGCCACCGGGGGCAGCAGCTCGTGCGCCGCGCGCGGCACCCGTCCGCGCAGCGCCTTCCCCCACTGCTTCGGCGACTGGGCCAAGGGCCCGGCTCCGGACGGTGCGGCGCCCCCGCCGCCCGTGCGCCGCGCGAAACCCGGCACCACCGGAATACGCGCACCGGCACCGGCACCAAGAGCCGCACCAGCGCCCGCACCAGCGCCGAAAGCCGCACCCGCACCCGCACCCGCACCCGCACCCGCACCCAGAGCGGAACCCGCACGGACACGCGTCCCGAAGCCCTGGGCCTCCGCCCCGCCACCCGGTGGTGCTCCCTGCGCCGGAAGCGCCACCGTCTCGGCCTCGTGCCCCATGAAAGGCCCCCCTCGTCGTCCGCCCCGCTCCGCTGTTCACCCCGCCGTCCCGACCGTACCCCCGCCGTCCCGCCCTCGTCTCCCCCTGTGGACAACCCCTCGGCCCCCTCGCTGACCTGTGCCGATCACCGGGTACGGCCGGGCACGGGGCCGGCAGCCGGGAGCCGACGGCCAGGCGGCAGACACCGGGGGAGAGGCCGGGGACAGGGGCCCGGGGACAGGGGCCGGAAGCCCGGGGCTCAGCCCACGCCCAGACCCGCGTCCCGCGCCAGCAGCGCGGCCTGCACCCGGTTCTCGCACTCCAGCTTCGCCAGGATGCGGCTCACATAGGTCTTCACCGTGGCCTCGCTCATGTGCAGCCGTCTCCCCGCGTCCGCGTTGGACAGCCCCTCGCCCAGCAGCGAGAGGACGTCCCGCTCCCGCGCGCTCAACTGCGCCACCCGCTCCCGCGCCCGCTCGTTGCGGGACGCCGCGTGCCCGGTGGCGAGCTGGTCGACCACATGCCGGGTCGCGCCGGGGGAGAGATAGGCGTCCCCCGCGGCGGCGGCCCGGACCGCGGCGATCAGCTCGGCGGGGGCGGTGTCCTTCAGCAGGAAGCCCGCGCCGCCCGCCTCCAGCGCCCGCAGCACGTTGTCCCGTTCCCCGAAGGTGGTGAGGATGACCACCCGGGCCGACGGCACCGCCCGGCGCAGCTCCGCCATCGCGGTGAGTCCGTCCATCACCGGCATCTGGATGTCCAGGAGCACCACGTCCGCCCCATGGGCGCGGACCAGTTCCACGGCCTCCCGCCCGTTGGACGCCTCCGCGACGACCTGGATCTCCCGGTCCGAGGTGAGGATCATCCGAATCCCGGCCCGGATCAGCGGCTCGTCATCGGCGATGACCACCCGGATCGGCGCCCCCGTCATAGTCACCCTCACTCAGCCAGGTCGCCGGACGGCGATGAAACCGGCCCGGTCGAACGTCCTCCCGTCCGCCGGCCGACCGGGAATCGAGTCCCCGGCGCCGCCGGTCCGGACACCAGCCCACAGTCTCCATCACCCCCGCACGCCTCCGCACGCCCTTCCGGCGCCCCGCGCGCCACGCCCCCGCCACCGCGGCCGGCCCTCGGCCCCCGGATCAGCCCTCCACCTCGTAGGACCGCTTCTCGATCAGCTCCCCGTCCCGGAAGCAGAAGCGGAACACCGCGTCGGACGTGAAGGAGTCGGGTATGTCCGTCGACAGCAGCACCACGCACTCGGCGTCCGCGGGCCGCTTCGGCCCCTTGTCCTTCAGCTCCTCCGGGACGAAGGGCTCCCCCTCGGGCAGCAGCTCGCGTACCTCCGCCTCCGCGGTCCCGACCTCGATCCGGTCGTACAGCTCCGGAGTGACGGACGAGTCGTCGACCTCGTTGACGGCGAGCCACAGTCCGCCGACGATCAGCAGCAGCAGCACCAGCGCTCCGCCGGCGGCCGCCATGCAGCCGATGCCCACCCCGCTGACCCGGCCCCGGCGCCTGCTCGCGTCCAGCTCCCCCATCAGCATCTCCCGGGTCGACGCGCTCCAGTCCATGACCGGCATCCCGTCGGGCCCCGCACCACCGCCGACACCGCCGAAGCCACCGCCGACACGGTGACCGCCGACACCGGCGCCACCGGCACCGGCGCCCCCCGGCAGATCCTGCGGCGGCTGCCACAGCGCATCGTCGGGAACGGCCGCCACCGCGGTGTGCTCCGTCTCCCCGTACGGCAGCACTCCGGCCACCCGGAACCCACCGCCCTCGACGGTCCCCGCGTGCACCATGCCGCCGACCAGCCGCGCCCGCTCCCGCAGCCCGGTGAGCCCCTGTCCGCCGCTGACCACGTCGCCGACGGCCGACAGGGGCGGCCCGTTGACGGTCTCCACGACCAGCGAGTCGGGCTCGTACCGCAGCGCCACGTCGATCGGCGCCCCGGGCGCGTGCTTGTACGCGTTGGTCAGCGCCTCCTGGACGATGCGGTACGCGGCGTGGTCGGCCGCGGCGGCCAGCGGACGGGGCTCCCCCTCGGTCCGCAGCCGCACCGTGTTCCCCGCGGCGCAGGCGGCCTCCACCAGGGCGGCGATCCCCGCGGTCCCCCGGGCGGCGCGCCCCGTCTCGTCCACCGGGTCCGGCGACGGCTGCTCGACGCCGTCCCGGAGGATGCCCACCACCTCGCGCAGCTCGTGCATGGCGCTGACGGCGGCGGTCCGCAGCACCCCGACCGCCTCCCGCTGGCGCCCGGTCAGCTCCGGGTCGACCTCCAGCGCGCCCGTGTGCACGGCGATCAGCGCGAGCTGGTGCCCGAGGCTGTCGTGCATGTCCTGGGCGATGCGCTGGCGCTCCTTGAGCCGTGCCTGACCGGCGATCATCTGGCGTTCCCACAGCAGCTTGGCGTTGCGCTCCTGAAGGGCGTGCAGCAGTGTCTGCCGCTGGGCCCAGTACCGTCCGACCAGGCCGGGGACGACCACCATCGCCAGGAAGAAGAGCAGCGACAGCAGCAGGGTGTTCGGGGTGAACGGCAGCGTCTCCCGGCCGACGACGGCCATGGCGGCCATGACGGCCGTGCCCGCCGCGTACGCGCCGCAGAACGCGAGGGCCGCCCGCGCCCGGCCCGCCACCCTCAGACCCGCGGACCAGCCCGCCAGGATCTCCACGAGGATCATGCCGCCGGAGTCCCCGCCGAGGGCGCAGCTCACGATCAGCACGGGAACGGGGAACCGGCGCCGCAGCAGCGTCAGCACCGCGGCGACGACGGCGAACCCGGCGGCCCGGACGGTCCCCTCGTCGAGCGTCTTCTCCAGGAAGGCCGTCAGGATCGTCACGGCCAGCACGAGCACCAGCTCGGCGCCCATGCCCCGGCCCGGCTCCAGGAGCTGGTTCCGGCCGGGGCGCTGCGAGGGCGGCGACGCCAGCCAGGTCCAGCCCGCGCGCAGTCCGGCCAGGGTCTTCGAGGATGAGAGCTTCACAGCAGCACCCTAGGAAGCGGAATCCGGCCAGGACCGCCGACTTTCGTCCCGCTCCGGCACGACGAAGGTCGCGACCCCGCCGAACAGACCCCGCCGAACGGGCCCCGCGCGCCGGGCGGTCCCCGAGCGGCCCGGAACAAGGAGAAGCCTCGAATGTGACGAAGGACACGCAACGGAAGGGCGTCACTCTGCGTTCACCCTTCACAGGAGCATCTGTGGCCCCACCACTGCGGAGAGCATGGCCGAAAACCACCCCGCTGATGGCGGATGCCTCTCCGCCCGGCGGAGGGATCACGCTCCGAACCGCCCCGGGGACGAGGAGACTTGCGGCCTTCCCGGCGCACCCGCGCACGGCCGGAACCAGCCCTCCGCGGCGGCGCCCAGGTGGCCGACGACCGAGCGGCGACTTCCCTATGACCCGGGGAATACCACGGGAAAAGTGCGCTGTCCCGCTATGGGATCTTAAAACGGTCAGGCCGAGCCACACATGGTCACGCCTCTTCATCGGACGCCCGCGCAAATCCCCTGCCGGCGTTGTTTCTTTTGGTGGACCCCGGCGATGCATGGCTCATGACCGACCTGGTGGACCGGCTGGTGCCGGAGGAATTGTGGACGGCCTTCCGGCAGGTGGTGCCCCCGGCGGAGACACGGCGCCCCCAGGGCGGCGGACGCCGTCGCGCCGAGGACCGCGCGACCCTGGCCGCGATCGTCTTCGTGGCCACGTCCGGTTGCACCTGGCGGCAGCTCCCCCCGGTCTTCGGCCCGAGCTGGCCCACGGTCTACCGGCACTTCGCCCGGTGGAGCACCGACGGCGTCTGGGCCCGGCTCCACACCGCCCTGTCCGGCCCCCGGACCCCGCGGCACGGCCCCGACGGCCCCGACGGAACGGGCTGGTCCCGGCACGCGGCCGATTCCATCCGGCTGCGCGCCGCCCACAGAAAAAATGGCCGCCCGCACACCAAATAAAACAGCACAAAATCACTCCGCGATAACCCTCGGCTGACTTATGTTCCTGGACGACTCCAAGACGTTCGGAAGGTGTCCGGAAGTGGTCCGGAGCGGTCCGGAGAATGCGCGCGCTCCGACAACCCGCCCCCTGCTGCTCTTCCGGCTGTTTCCGGCTGTTTCCGGCTGCTCCGAGAAAGAAGGGCCCCAGTGAACGGACCGCGGTGCGTGGCGCTCCGCCGCAGCCTTGCCTCCGTGGCGGTTCTGACCTCCTCCGTGGCCATGGTCATGGTCACGGGCTGTGCCCGGGACGACGACCGGACCGGCAACGGCACGACAGCCGGCGCCCCCAGGGACCCCGACCGCGGCACCTGGCCCGCCGCCCAGGCGGCCGACGGTCTCGCCAAGGGCCTGGCCCTGCCGCTCCAGAGCTATCTGATCGGCTATGCGCAGCAGGTGACCGTCCTCCGTGCCCAGCAGGCCCTACAGAGCGCGTGCATGGCGAAATTCGGCTTCACCTACGAACCACCGGAGCCCGGGCTCCATCCCCCGCCGAGCGCGGACGACGCCAATATGCCCCGCCGTTACGGCGTGGCCGACCTGGAACAGGTACGCCGGCACGGTTATCACCTGCCGGACAACAGCGGTGAACCACCCGCCTACTCCATGGAGTCGGAAGCCGCCGAGGCCGCGCTCATGGGCCGGACCAAAACCGGGGAGAAGCCCACCACCGCGGGAATTCCCGAGGGCGGTTGCCTGGGCGAGTCCGAACGCCGGATCGGCAGGGTCGACGGCGCTCTGGCCAGCCGGTTGAACAATCAGGGATTCGACTCCTCCCAGGCCGATCCGGCGGTGCGCGAGGTCGTCGGGAAATGGTCCGCGTGCATGCGGCAGAAGGGCTACACCGTCTCCACCCCGCTGGACGCGGCCGAACTCCCCGGCTCCCTGAACGCCCCCTCCCCCACACCCAGGGAGATCGCCGTCGCCGTCGCCGACGTGGAGTGCAAGCAGTCCACGGATCTCGTCGCGGTCTGGTTCGCGGCGGAGACCGCGATCCAGAACGAGCTGATCGAGAAGAACCAGCTCGCTCTTCAGGAGGCCAAGCAGACCACCGAGGCCGCGGTCAGGAACGCGGCCCGCACGGACTCCTGACCCAGTTGTCCGACCGGCCCCGTCCACAGGAGGAATTCCCATGAAGAACATCGCCCGGCTGGCCGCAGGCTTCACCCTGGCCGCGTCCGCGAGCCTTTTCGCCGTCCCGACGGCCCAGGCCACCCCGATCTCGTACTCGGGCAACGAATGCAGTGCCAGCAAGGCCAATTGCTTCGCCCTGTTCTACAACTCCGGTGTCAATACCTGGACGTCGTCCTGCTTCCTCTCCAACCAGAGCATCAACGACCTCTACGGATACAGCCCCAACGGTGCCACGCTGGTGCGCTTCGTCTTCCGTCCGCACGAGGTGACGATCAACAGCAACCTGGGTGTCTCCCGGTGTGTCGGCGACGGTGACGCACAGGCGGTGAAGAACAACGCCGCGGCCGGGACGAGCGGCGAGGCTTCCGCCACCAACACCGTCTACTTCAACTCCGGTTACACCGGCCCCTCGCAGAGCTTCGCGCCCCGTTCCACCGCGAACCTGAACGCGACCCTCAAGAACGAGAACGCCTCCATCAAGCGCACGTCCTGACCCCCGGTACCGCCCGGTCCGCCCGGTCCGCGCGGACCGGGCGGTACCGCGGCAGATGTCCTGATGACTCTCTTCGGTTTGGTTCAGCTCGGTTCGGCAGCAGATCGGCGGATGTATCCATGAATCCGGTGACAGTGGGGACAGCAGGGGCAGCGGTGACGGAAGAGCCGCGACCCGAGGTCCCGCAACGGGCCCGGGACACCGCGCTGGCCCGGCGCAGACGGCTCGCCGTGGCCGTCGCCGTGGGCGCCGCCGTGATCGCCGCGGGCGGTATGGCCGCCTCCGGCTGGGTGCAGTCACCGGCCCAGGCCGCGGCCGACACCAGCCCGCCCGCGCCGAGCGCCGTCACGGCCCCCGTGGAGAGGAAGGTCCTGCGCTCCACCACGGTGGTCCGGGGGACGTTCTCCAGCGGACGGGCGGTCGCGGCCCGGCCCGTCTCGGTGGCCGCGACCGCGACGTCCGACCCGACGGGGACGCTGCTCGTCACCGGCGTCTTCACCCGGCCGGGCAGACCCGCGCCCGCGGGCCGGGCCCTGCTGGAGTACTCCGGACGGCCGGTGTTCGCGCTCCCGGGCGCGATACCCGCGTACCGCGATCTCTCCCCGGGGGACCGCGGGAAGGACGTCGACCAGTTGCAACGGGCCCTGCGCTCACTCGGCCACGGCACCGGCGCCGACGCTGCCGGGCGATTCGGATCGGGTACCGCCGGCGCGCTGGGGAAGCTGTACCGCGCGATGGGCTACGAACCCCCGCTCGCGGCGCCCGGCGCAAAGGCCCAGGCCGAAGACACGGGCACGGGCACGGCCCCGTCCCTGGACACAGCGGCCACCGGCCCCGCCCGGCCCCCCACGAGCACCGGCACGGGCAGGGGAGGCGGAGCCACGAGCGACCCCTCCCTCGCCCTGGCGCCCACCGCCGCGCCGGCCGTACGGGACGCCGTCGCGCAGCCGATGCTCCCCGCGTCCGAGGTCGTCTACGTACCCGGCCTGCCCGCCCGGGTCGTCTCCGTCCCCGTCCGCGTCGGCGACAGCGTCGACGGCCCGGTGATCACCCTGGCCCGCAGCGGGATGACCCTCGTCGGACGGCTGGACCCCGCCCAGGCGGGCCTGGTGACCGAGGGCCTCGCCGTGACCGTGCTCTCCGAGACCACCGGGGCGGAGCAGCGGGGCACCGTGGACTCCGTCGGCAAGCCGGTCACGCCCGCACCCGGCGGAAAGCCGGGAGCCGGAACCGGAGCGGAGGGAAGCGGCACCGGGGACACCGCCCCGGACAAGGACCCCACCGCCCTGACCCCCCATGTCCCGCTCACCATCAAGCCCACCCGCCCCTGGGACGACGCGCTGGCGGGCCAGGACGTCCGCATCACCATCACCTCGGCCGCCACCGACGGCCCGGTCCTGGCCGTCCCGCTGGCCGCGGTCTCCGCCGGAGCCGACACCCGGACCACCGTCACCGTGCTCACCGGCCGCACGGAACAACGCACCGTCGAGGTGAAGGCGGGGGTGTCCGCCGACGGGATGGTGGCCGTGACCCCCGTGAACGGCGGGCTGCGCGCCGGTGACCAGGTCGTGGTCGGCCGGTGATCCAGCGTCTGCGCCGGTTGACGCGCCGCCCCCGGGCCGGGGCCCGCACCCCCGCGCCACCGCCCGCCGCCGATGCCGCCCCGGACGGCAGCCGCCGAAGCCGCTGGGTGGTGGAGCTGTCGGGCTGCGGACGCACCTTCTCCGGCACCCCGCCCGTCGTCGCCCTGCGCCCGGCGGACCTGGGAGTGGCCCACGGGGACTACGTCGCCGTCGTCGGCCCGTCCGGCTCCGGTAAATCCACCCTCCTGAACGTGCTCGGCCTGCTGGACCGGCCGACCTCGGGCACCTACACCCTGGCCGGACGGGACACCGCGGACCTGGACGAACGCGAGCGCACGGCCCTGCGCGGCCATCGCATCGGCTTTGTCTTCCAGGCGTTCCATCTGCTGCCCCACCGCACGGCGCTGGAGAACGTCGCCCTCGCGCGGCTCTATGTCACCCCCCGCGGCCCGTCCCGGGAGGCCGCGGCGGCTGCCGCGCTCCACCGCGTCGGACTGTCACACCGGCTGCACGCCCTGCCCACCGTCCTCTCCGGTGGCGAGCGCCAGCGCGTGGCCGTGGCCCGGGCTCTCGTCAACACCCCCGATCTGCTGCTGTGCGACGAGCCGACCGGCAACCTCGACTCCGTCACCGCCGCCTCGGTCATGGACCTCCTGGAGGAGCTGAACACCTCCGGGGTCACCGTCGTCGTGATCACCCATGACCCCGCCGTCGCCGCCCGCGCCCGCCGGATCGTCACGATGCTCGACGGCCACCTCACCGAAGCGGAAGCCGCCTCATGATCCGTTCCCGCCGCGGCGTCGGCGCGGGACCCGCCTCACCGGCAACACCCCGTACCCGGCTCTCCCTCGCCGACACGGTCGCCGAGGCCCTGGCCGGACTCGTCCAGCGTCCCGGCCGCTCCGTGCTCACCCTGCTCGGCACCGTCCTCGGCGTCGGCTCCTTCGTCGCCGTCCTCGGCCTCACCTCGACCGCGACCAGCCAGATCGGCCAGTCCTTCAGCCTCCTCCAGGAGACGACCGTCACCGTCGACGACACCGCGACCGGCCCCGGGACCCCGGGGAGCGGCGGCGGAATGTCCTTCCCCGAGGACACCGACGCCCGGCTGGAGCGGCTGACCGGGGTCAGCGCGGGCGGCGTCTGGTGGCCCCTGCCGCTGCGCGACCCACGGGTGGCCGCCCGGCCCACGGCCACGGCCCCGGACGGCCGGAGCAGTGTGGGCCTGTACGCGGCCAGCCCGGGAGCGATCCGGGCCATGCGGCCGACGCTGTCCGACGGCACGGTCTTCGACGACTTCCACCAGCGCCGCGCGGAACGTGTGTGCCTCCTCGGCAGTGGCGCCGCCCGCCGGCTCGGCATCCACCGCGCCGACACCCGGGCCGCCGTCTTCATCAATGACACCGCGTACACCGTGCTCGGCATCGTGGACGACACGGAGCGCCTGCCGCAGACCCTGCTCGGTGTGATCATTCCCAGCGGTACGGCCACCGCCCGCTACGGCCCGCCGCGGGACACCCCCGCCCAGGCCCTGGTGCACACCCGGCCCGGCGCCGCCCGGGTCGTCGCGGCCCAGGCCGCCCTCGCGCTCCGCCCGGACCGGCCCGAACTGCTCAAGGCCGTCCCCCCGCCGGACCCCCGCACCCTGCGGGACCGGGTCGACACCGATCTGTCGGGCCTCTTCCTCCTGCTGGCCGCCATCTGTCTCGCCGTGGGCGCCGTCGGGATCGCCAACACCACCCTGGTCGCCGTACTGGAACGCACCGGAGAGATCGGGCTGCGCCGGGCGCTGGGGGCACGCGGACGGCACATCACCGCCCAGTTCCTGACCGAGTCCACCGCCCTCGGCGCCCTCGGCGGGCTCGTCGGCACCGCCATCGGTATCGCGACCGTGCTGGTCACGGCCCTCGTCCAGGAGTGGACCGCCGTCCTGGAGCCGTACGCCGTCCTGCCCGCGCCGCTCATCGGCGCCCTCGTCGGCTTTCTCGCGGGCCTCTACCCGGCCTGGCGCGCCGCCCGGATCGAACCCGTCGAGGCGCTCCGCCGCTGAACCACCCCGCCGCCCCGGTCACCGCGGAGCGTGACCAGCCGTAGCAGGGCCGAAAAGACGGCAGACAGATAGAGAGGGCGGCATCGCTTCCGCGATACCGCCCTCTCCGACGATCTCACAGATATCAGAGACATCTGCTTGGTGCGCGAGGGGGGAGTTGAACCCCCACGCCCTTTCGGGCACTGGAACCTGAATCCAGCGCGTCTGCCTATTCCGCCACCCGCGCATTGGGTGTTGTTGCTCGGTTGACCCGCTTTTCGGCGTGTCCCCCGTGGCGACATGCAGAAGATTAGCACGCTGCGCAGGGTGGAATCACATCCGTTTGTTCGACGGCCTCCCGGCGGCCCCCGGGCGGCCGGCCCACGACCCGCCGCACCACCTCCCGTACCGCCTCCCGGCGCCCCTCCGGCGGCGCCCCGACGCCCCTCCCGGCGGGCCCCGGGCGCCCTCCGGAACGCTTCCGGTCCGCCCGGAGCCGACCGTGTACGGCGGGCGGCGGCGGGCAAACGGCACACAAAGGGAAGGAGTGAGACGAGACCCGCCCACAAGCCCCCTCCGCACCGCCCCCGCTCCTCCCCGGCGCACCCCGGGTGCGGGACACTGTCATCAGGCCGCCTCTACGATCCGTGTGAGAGGTGACACTCATCGACGGGGCAGACAAGGGGAACCAGCCGATTTCCCGACGCGTGGATACGATCAGTAAGCAGTATCAGGACGGCAGCAACGGAGGAGGTGCCCGATGGGAGTCCTGAAGCGTTTCGAGCAGCGTCTCGAAGGTCTGGTCAACGGCACCTTCGCCAAGGTCTTCAAGTCCGAGGTCCAACCGGTCGAGATCGCGGGCGCCCTCCAGCGCGAGTGCGACAACAACGCGACCATCTGGAACCGCGAGCGGACCGTCGTCCCCAATGACTTCATCGTGGAGCTGAGCGCGCCCGACTTCGAACGGCTGAGCCCCTACTCGGGCCAGCTCGGCGACGAGCTGGCCGGACTCGTCCGCGACTACGCCAAGCAGCAGCGCTACACCTTCATGGGCCCCATCAAGGTCCATCTGGAGAAGGCCGACGACCTCGACACGGGTCTGTACCGGGTGCGCAGCCGCACCCTCGCGTCGAGTACGTCACAGTCGCCCGGCCCGTCCGCCACGGGCCCCGAAGCCCCCGGCCAGGGCTTCGGCCGAGCGCAGTCGGCCGCGCCGCCGATGCCCTCCGGGCCGCCCCCGGGCGCCCGCCCGTCCCCGGTGCCGGACCGCGCGTCCGCGGCCGGGTCCGGGCCGGGACCGGTGCCGAGCGGCCAGGTACGGCGCTGGATCGAGATCAACGGCACCCGCCATCAGATCTCCCGCCCGACGCTGGTGCTGGGCCGCAGCACCGACGCCGACGTGCGGATCGACGACCCCGGCGTCTCCCGCCGGCACTGTGAGATCCGGACCGGAACGCCCTCGACGATCCAGGATCTCGGGTCCACCAACGGCATCGTGGTGGACGGGCAGCACACCACCCGCGCTACGCTCCGCGACGGCTCGCGGATCGTCGTGGGCAGCACCACCATCGTTTACCGGCAAGCCGAAGGGTGAAGCGGGGGCAATGTCAGAGCTGACCCTGACGGTCATGCGGCTGGGTTTCCTGGCCGTTCTGTGGCTGTTCGTCATCGTGGCCGTCCAGGTCATCCGCAGCGATCTGTTCGGGACGCGTGTCACCCAGCGCGGTTCGCGCCGCGGCGCGGACACCCGTCCCCAGCAGACCCGCCAGGCCGCGCCCCCGCAGCAGCGGCAGCAGCAGCCGTCGGGCGGCGGGCGCCAGTCCGGCGGCCGGCAGTCGGGCGGGCGGCAGCGCCGCGGCGCGCCCACCAAGCTGGTGGTCTCCGAGGGGAGTCTCACCGGCACCACGGTGGCGCTCCAGGGCCAGACCATCACCCTGGGCCGGGCGCACGACTCCACGATCGTCCTGGACGACGACTACGCGTCCAGCAGGCATGCCAGGATCTACCCGGACCGTGACGGCCAGTGGATCGTCGAGGACCTCGGGTCCACCAACGGCACCTATCTCGACCGGACCCGGCTCACCACCCCGACACCGATTCCGCTGGGCGCGCCGATCCGCATCGGCAAGACCGTCATCGAGCTGCGGAAGTAGTACGACAATGAGCGAGCGGAGCGAGCGAGCCACAGCGGTCCCCACAGCGGACCGGGACCGGCTCCCGACCGGAGGGCGGGCAGTGTGGCGCGAGACCGGCTGTACCCCGAGCCGACCGGCGAGGTGCGCATGAGTCTGTCTCTGCGCTTCGCCGCCGGATCGCACAAGGGCATGATCCGCGAGGGCAACGAGGACTCCGGTTACGCCGGTCCCCGGCTGCTCGCCATCGCCGACGGCATGGGCGGCCAGGCCGCCGGCGAGGTCGCCTCGTCGGAGGTCATCTCCACCCTGGTCCAGCTCGACGACGACATCCCCGGCTCGGACATCCTCACCGCGCTCGGCACGGCCGTCCAGCGCGCCAACGACCAGCTCCGGGTGATGGTCGAGGAGGATCCCCAGCTCGAAGGCATGGGCACCACCCTCACCGCGCTGCTCTGGACCGGCCAGCGGCTGGGTCTGGTCCATGTCGGTGACTCCCGGGCCTATCTGCTGCGCGACGGCGTCCTCACCCAGATCACCCAGGACCACACCTGGGTGCAGCGGCTGGTGGACGAGGGCCGGATCACCGAGGAGGAGGCCACCACACATCCGCAGCGTTCGCTGCTGATGCGCGCGCTGGGCAGCGGCGACCATGTGGAGCCCGATCTCTCCATCCGTGAGGTCCGGATCGGCGACCGCTATCTGATCTGCTCCGACGGACTCTCCGGGGTGGTCTCCCACCAGACCCTGGAGGAGACCCTCGCCAGCTACCAGGGCCCCCAGGACACCATCCAGAACCTGATCCAGCTCGCCCTGCGCGGCGGCGGACCGGACAACATCACCTGCATCGTCGCCGACGTCCTCGACACGGACGCGGGCGAGGGCCTGGCCGGGCAGCTCAGCGACACCCCGGTGGTCGTCGGCGCGGTCGCCGAGAACCAGCTCCAGCTGAACGACGGCGGCGCCATGCAGACCCCCGCGGGCCGCGCCTCCGGGCTCGGCCGCACCCCCCGGGGCGGCGGCTACGGCGGCGGCGAGGAGTACGACACGCCGGACGGCAGCTTCGACGCCTACGCCGACGACGACTTCGAGAAGCCCGGCCGGGGCCGGATCTGGCTGCGGCGCTCGCTGTACACGGCGCTCACCCTCGGTGTGCTCGGCGGCGGTCTCTACGCGGGCCACCGCTGGACGCAGACGCAGTACTACGTCGGCTCCAGCAGCGGACATGTGGCCCTCTACCAGGGCCTCAGCCAGGATCTCGCCTGGGTCTCCCTGTCGAAGGTGGAGAAGGACCACCCGGAGATCGAACTCAAGTACCTCCCGCCCTACCAGCGCGAGCAGGTGGAGGCCACAATCCCGCAGAAGAGCCTCGACAAGGCCCGGGCGAAGATCGGCGAGCTCTCCGCGCAGGCCAACGCCTGCAAGAAGGAGGAGGCGCGCCAGGAGGCCGAGAAGGTCACCGCGGCCCCGCAGCGGAAGACCCCGCCCTCCCCCACCCCCAGCGCCTCGCCGGGGGCCGGGGGGAAGACCGACTCGAAGAAACCGACCGCTGCCTCTCCCACTCCTCCCCCGGGACCCGTCTTCTCGGAGGAAGAGCAGAAGCTGGCCTCGAACTGCGGTAAGCAGTAATCAGCCGTAGGGGGCCCTCTCCGCCATGAGCGTTGTCACCAACACCACCACGATCGGCGCGATCGAAGCGCCGAGCCGCCGCAACACCGAACTGATGATGCTGGCCTTCTCGGTCGCCATCCCGGTGTTCGCGTACATCAACGTCGGACTCGCCCTCGACGGGAAGCTGCCCGCCGGGGTGCTCGGCTACGGCCTCGGGCTCGGGCTGCTGGCCGCCGTGGCCCATCTGGTGGTGCGGAAGTTCGCCAAGTACGCCGACCCGCTGATGCTGCCGCTCGCGGTGCTGCTCAACGGGCTGGGACTGGTGATGATCTGGCGGCTGGACCAGTCGCCCCGGCTGATCCTGCGCGCGGAGAGCGCCTATGGCGCCTTCTCCGCCGACGCGCCCAAGCAGATGCTGTACTCGGCGATCGGTGTGGCGCTCTTCGTCGCGGTGCTCCTGATCATCAAGGACCACCGCATCCTCCAGCGCTACACCTATATCTCGATGGCGGCGGCGCTGGTCCTGCTGACCCTGCCGATGTTCTTCCCCGCCCGGTACGGCGCGCGGATCTGGATCAGCCTGGGCCCGATCAACATCCAGCCCGGCGAGTTCGCCAAGATCATCATCGCGGTGTTCTTCTCCGGCTACCTCATGGTGAAACGGGACGCGCTCGCGCTCGCCAGCCGCCGCTTCCTCGGCCTCTATCTGCCGCGCGGCCGGGACCTCGGACCGATCCTCATGGTCTGGGCGATGTCGATCCTGATCCTTGTCTTCGAGACGGACCTCGGCACCTCGCTGCTCTTCTTCGGCATGTTCGTGGTCATGCTGTACGTGGCCACCGAGCGCACGAGCTGGATCGTCTTCGGTCTGCTGATGTCCGCCGCCGGGGCCGTCGGCGTCGCCTCCTTCGCCCCCCATGTCCAGCAGCGCGTGGACGCCTGGCTCAACCCGTTCTCCACGGCGGTCTTCGACGGCCAGAGCGACCAGATCGGCCAGTCGCTGATGTCCTTCGGCGCCGGTGGCACCCTGGGCACCGGCTGGGGCCAGGGCAACTCCGACCTGATCAAGTTCGCGGCCAACTCCGACTTCATCCTCTCCAGCTTCGGCGAGGAGCTGGGTCTCGCCGGGATCATGGCCCTGTTCATGGTCTACGGCCTGATCGTGGAACGGGGGGTGCGCACGGCGCTCGCCGCCCGCGACCCGTTCGGCAAGCTGCTCGCGGTCGGTCTCTCCGGCGCCTTCGCCATCCAGGTCTTCGTGGTGGCCGGCGGTGTGATGGGGCTGATCCCGCTGACCGGTATGACCATGCCGTTCCTCGCGGCCGGTGGCTCCTCCGTGATCGCGAACTGGGCGCTCATCGCCATCCTGATCCGGATCAGCGACACCGCCCGCCGTCCCGCCCCGGCCCCGGCGCCCTCTCCCGACGCGGAGATGACCCAGGTGGTCCGTCCGTGAACAGACCGCTGCGTCGGATCGCCGTCTTCTGCGGCGTTCTGATGCTCGCCCTGCTCATCAGGGCCAACTGGCTCCAGTACTTCCAGGCCGAAGAGCTGAACGAGAACGACCGCAACCGCCGGGTCCAGATCGCCCGGTACGCCAGTGAGCGCGGCGACATCATCGTCGACAGCAAGCCGATCACCGGCTCCGAGCAGACCGACGACACGGACTACGTCTACAAGCGCACCTATGTCGACGGCCCCATGTGGGCCCCGGTGACCGGATACGCCTCCCAGGCGTTCGACGCCAACCAGATCGAGAAGATCGAGGACGGCATCCTCTCGGGCACCTCGGACCGGCTCTTCTTCGACCGGACGACGGCGATGTTCACCGGCGACAAGAAGAAGGGCGGCAATGTCGTCACCACGCTGAGCGGCGCCGCGCAGAAGGCGGCGTTCACGGGGCTCGGCAAGAAGAAGGGCGCGGTCGTCGCGGTCGAACCGCGGACCGGCAGGATTCTCGCGCTCGCCTCCACCCCCTCGTACGACCCCGCCGGTTTCGCCGGTTACTCCCGGGCGGACGAGAAGCGGTGGCAGGCGCTGGAGCGGGACGAGAGCAAGCCGATGCTCAACCGGGCGCTGCGGGAGATCTACCCGCCGGGCTCCCCCTTCAAGGTGCTGACGGCCGCCGCGGCGCTGGAGCACGGCGCGGTGGACGACATCGAGGAGCCGACGGACACCCCCGAGCCGTACATCCTCCCGAACACCCGGGTGCCGATGAAGAACCTCGCACAGGGCTGCGAGAACGTGAGCCTGAAGAAGGCGCTGGAGATCTCCTGCAACTCGGTCTTCGCCAAGCTCGCCGACGAGGTGGGCCGCGAGAAGATGCTGGAGACGGCGGAGAAGTTCGGTTTCAACCGGGAGCACTTCACCCCGGTGCGGGCCGAGGCGTCCGTCTACGACCGGGAGATGGAGCGCTCGGAGAACTCCCTCTCGGCGATCGGGCAGTTCAACACCGCCACCACCCCGCTCCAGATGGCGATGGTCGCGGCGGGTATCGCCAACGACGGCAGGCTGATGAAGCCGTACATGATCGACCGGCTGGAGTCGCCCGATCTCGACGTGATCGAGCAGCACGAGCCCGAGGAGCTGAGCCGCCCCGTCTCCCAGAAGACCGCGCAGTTGGTCCAGGAGATGATGGAGAACGTCGTCGAGAGCGGCAGCGGCGCCAACGCCCGTATCCCGGGCGTCACGGTGGGCGGCAAGACCGGCACCGCCCAGCACGGGCCCCAGAACAGCAAGCGGCCGTACGCCTGGTTCATCTCGTACGCCAAGACCGACGAGGGCTCGCCGGTGGCCGTCGCGGTCATCGTCGAGGACGACGGACGGACCGCGCGGGACGACATCTCGGGCGGCGGGCTCGCCGCGCCGATCGCCCGGAGCGTGATGGAGGCGGTTCTCAAGAAGTGACCCGGGTCACGCCCACGTTCCCTTTCCGCGCCCCGCGATACCGGTCGGGTATCAGGTGACGGTCACGGGCCGGTCGGGCCGTGCGAGCCCGGTAGCGTAGTCGCGAACAGCACACCGCCGGACCACACCCCGGCACGGCGGGGACTGACGGAGAGGGCTGGAACAGCTATGGAAGAGCCGCGTCGCCTCGGCGGGCGGTACGAACTGGGCTCGGTGCTCGGCCGCGGTGGCATGGCGGAGGTCTACCTCGCCCATGACACCCGTCTCGGCCGTACCGTCGCCGTGAAGACGCTCCGGGCGGACCTGGCCCGTGATCCGTCCTTCCAGGCCCGGTTCCGCCGTGAGGCCCAGTCGGCCGCCTCGCTCAACCATCCTGCGATCGTCGCGGTCTACGACACGGGCGAGGACTACGTCGACGGGGTCTCCATCCCGTACATCGTGATGGAGTACGTCGACGGCTCCACCCTCAGGGAGCTGCTGCACTCCGGGCGGAAGCTGCTGCCCGAGCGCACCCTGGAGATGACGATCGGCATCCTCCAGGCCCTGGAGTACTCGCACCGCAACAACATCGTCCACCGTGACATCAAGCCGGCGAACGTCATGCTGACGCGCACCGGCCAGGTCAAGGTGATGGACTTCGGCATCGCGCGCGCCATGGGCGACGCCGGGATGACGATGACACAGACCTCCGCCGTCATCGGCACCGCCCAGTACCTCTCCCCGGAGCAGGCCAAGGGCGAGCAGGTCGACGCCCGCTCCGACCTCTACTCCACCGGCTGCCTCCTCTACGAGCTGCTGACCGTGCGCCCGCCGTTCATCGGGGACTCACCCGTGGCGGTGGCGTACCAGCATGTCCGCGAGGAGCCGCAGCCGCCGTCCAACTTCGATCACGAGATCACCCCCGAGATGGACGCGATCGTCCTCAAGGCGCTGGTCAAGGACCCCGACTACCGCTATCAGTCGGCGGACGAGATGCGGGCGGACATCGAGGCGTGCCTGGACGGCCAGCCGGTCACGGCGGCGGCCGCGGCCATGGGCGCGGTCGGCTACGGCGGCTATCCGCCGGAGGAGCACGCCACCACGGCCCTGCGCCAGGCGGACCCGGCGGTCGCCCAGACCTCGATGCTCCCGCCGATCAACCCGGAGGACGGGGGCTACGACGGATACGACGACGGTCGCGGACGCCGCCGTCAGCGCAAGTCCAGCACCTCCACGGTGCTGCTCGTGGTCGCGGGTGTGCTGGTGCTGATCGGCGCGGTCCTCATCGCCCGCGCCGTCTTCGGGGACAAGCCCGAGGCCGGTGATGTGCCGGTGCCGGTGCTCGTGGGCAAGACCCCGGCGGAGGCCCAGCGGCTCGCCGACAACGCGGAGGTCACCCTCACCCAGTCCGGCGCGGAACGCTGCGACCAGCCCAAGGGCAGGATCTGTAGTCAGATCCCGGCCGATGGCACCGTGTCCAAGGGCGACACCGTCACCTATGTGCTCTCCGAGGGCGCGCCCAAGGTGGAGGTCCCCGACGTCACCGAGAAGTCCCTGGACAGCGCGCGGGAGCAGCTCACCCGCAAGGGCTTCAAGGTGGAGGTCGACGAGGTCGAGTCGACCTCCGAGGACCCGGGCACGGTCATCGAGCAGCGGCCCCGGGGCGCCAGCATGGCCGAGAAGAACACCACGGTGACGCTGACGGTGGCCAAGCAGGCGCTGAAGACGGTGCCGTTCGTCGAGGGCAATCCGTACCCGTCGGCGCAGCAGCAGCTCCAGGTCAACGGCTTCCAGGTGAACGTCGAGTATGTGGACTCGGACAAGCCCCGGGACCAGGTCCTGACCCAGAAGCCGGCCGGGAACAGCCAGGCGCCCGAGAACAGCACGGTGACGCTCACGGTCTCCAAGGGGCCCGAGCAGGTCATCACGGTCCCGCCGCTGACGGGCAAGACCCTCGGTGAGGCCAAGCTGCTCCTTTCCCAGGCGGGTCTGGAACTCGGCGACGTCACCGGCCCGGACGACGACAACGCCCGGGTGATCGACCAGAACCCGAAGGGCGGCGGCCAGCCGGGCGAGGAGAAGAAGGTCGATGTCACCACCCTCGACCTGGGCGGTGGCGACAACAACGGAAACAACAGCGACAACGGGAACCAGGGCAACAACGGAAACAACGGTGACCCGGGGAACGGCGAGGAGGACTCCGACGGGGGCTGGAACCCCTTCGCGGGCCTGCGCTGAGCCACCCGGCACCCGCCCTGCGGGACGATGCGTCACCCGGCCCCGGCATCCCGAGCGGATGCCGGGGCCGCGGCGTCCCGGAACGGACTCCCGGTACCTGGCGGCGGTCAGCGCAGTTCGGCCGGCCGGGTGCGGTCCCGGTCGACCTTGACCGCGCGGACGAGTTCCCCCCAGACGATGTAGCGGTAGTCCGAGGTGTAGATCGGCGTACAGGTCGTGAGGGTGATGTACCGGCCGGGCGCGGTCTTCCCGGACTGCTTGGGGACCGGCTTGAGCACGTCCACGTTGTACTTGGAGGTCTGCGGCAGGGTCTTGTAGACCTTGTAGACGTACCAGGTGTCACGGGTCTCGAAGACGATCGGATCGCCCTCGTCCAGCTTGTGGATGTTGTGGAACTTGGCGCCGTGGCCGTCGCGGTGCGCGGCCAGGGTGAAGTTGCCCTTCTGCTGCCAGGGCAGCGCGGACTTCACCGGCTCGGTGTAGTAGCCCGCGACCCCGCCGTTGAGCTGTGCGGGCGTGGTGCCCTTCTTCACCAGCACCTCGTCGTCGCCCATGGCGGGGACATGGAGGAAGCCGATGCCGTCCTTGGTGTCGAGGGCGCCCGGGCCCTGGGCCCCACCGGGGCGGGGCTTCGTCCAGCCCTCGCGTATCCGGTCGGCCTGCCGGGACGCCTCCCGGTCCGCGAGGACGTTGGTCCACCACAGCGAATAGACGACGAAGAGGCCGAGGACGACCCCCGCGGTGATCAGCAACTCGCCGAAGAGACTGATGACACCGGCGATCCGGCTGCGCGCACGTGACACTGCATCGTTCCCGTCTGGACCCCGGCGGCCCTTCGACGTCCGGGCCCCAGGGCCGCGCTGACGGGTCCTAGCCTACGAGCGCGTCTGGTTTGCCCTGCGCACGTGGCCGCTCCTCGGCCAGCTCGCCCCAGACGATCATCCGATAGGTGCTGGTGAACTCGGGGGTGCAGGTGGTGAGGGTGATATAGCGGCCGGGACGGGTGAAGCCCGAGCCGGCCGGGACCGGGCGGAGCACCCGGACATTGGAGGGCGGTGTCTGGGGGAGCAGGCTCGCCATGCGGTACGTGTAGTACGCCTCGCGGGTCTCGACCACGATCGGATCACCCGGTTCGAGACGGTTGATGTAGCGGAAGGGCTCGCCGTGGGTGTTGCGGTGGCCCGCGACCCCGAAGTTGCCCGTACGCGCCGAGGGCATCGCGGTCTTGAGCCCGCCCTCGCTGTAGTGGCCGACCATCCCCCGGTCGAGCACCTTCTCCTTGTCGATGCTCGCGGCGACGGGGACGACGACGTCCAGCTTGGGGATGTACATGATCGCGAAACCCTCGCCGGGCCGGAACGCCCCGGGGGCCCGGCCCGCGGCCCAGGACCGCTGGATCCGCTCCTTCTCCCGGCCGGCCTGCTGATCGGCGCGGACGTTGGTCCACCAGAGCTGATAGGTGACGAAGAGCAGCATCACCACGCCGAGGGTGATGAAGACCTCGCCCAGGGCCCGGCTGACGACCACGCCGGGGCTGTCCCGGGCCGCGCGGGCGGCTCTGCGGGCCTCGGTCCGGGTGAGCGGGCGGGAGGGGGCGGTGGCCTGCGGGGACGGCTTCGGCGGGCGGCGGCGGGCGCGGTGTCCCGGGGAACGGGCCGCTCTGCGGCGTTCGGCCCGCCCGGGGCCGGTGGGGGCGGTGGGGCCGGTGGGGGCGTGCTCGTACGGCTCATACGGCTCATACGGCTCATATGTCTCGGGCGGCTCATACGGTCCGGGCGGCTCGGGTTGTCCCGGCGGCCGGGGCGTTCCCCACTGTTCCGGCGCGGGGGCCGGGGGGACGCCCGGGGGGTGCAGGGCATACGCGCCCTGGGTGCCATGGGCGCCGTACGGGCCCTGTGGGGCGTATGGAGCCTGCGGGACGGCCGGGGTGGGGGGTTGATACGGGCCGGGCGCCGTCGGGCCTCCCTGCCCCGGCCAGGCGTATCCCGGCGGCGGCTCGGGGACGGTGGGACCGGGCGGCGGCGGATACCCCGGGCCGGGGTCGGGGGCCGGGGCCGCTCCCTGGGCGTAGGGCTGCCCGTACGCCGGGTACGCCGGGCCGGGGGCGGGGTGCCACGGGTCCCCGTACCCGGGCTGCCCGTGTCCCTGCTGCCTGGGTCCCGGCGGCCCGTGCTCCGCCCCTCCGCCGTGCCCTGTCGCGTCCTCGTACCCTCCCGGAGGGCCGTACCACCCCTCCCCAGGACGCCGGTCGGTCACGCCAGGGCCTTGCCCACCACCGGGGCGAGCCCCGCCGAGCGTCCGACGGCCCCGGTGTCACCACACCGTTCCAGCCAGTTGGCGAGCATCAGATGGCCGTGCTCGGTGAGCACCGACTCCGGGTGGAACTGCACCCCTTCGACGGGCAGTTCGCGGTGGCGCAGCCCCATGATGATGCCGTCCTCGGTCCGGGCCGTGACCTCCAGCTCGGCGGGCAGCCGGGTGGGCTCCGCCGCGAGCGAGTGGTAGCGGGTGGCGGTGAACGGCGAGGGCAGCCCGGCGAAGACGCCCCGGCCCTCGTGGGTGACCGGGGAGGTCTTGCCGTGCAGCAGCTCGGGGGCGCGGTCCACGACCCCGCCGTACGCCACCGCCATCGACTGCATCCCGAGGCAGACCCCGAAGACGGGGACGCCGGTGGCGGCGCAGTGGCGCACCATGTCGACGCAGACGCCCGCCTGCTCGGGGGTGCCGGGCCCGGGGGAGAGCAGTACGCCGTCGAAGCCGTCCTGGGCGTGGGAGAGGGCGACCTCGTCGTTCCGCAGCACCTCGCACTCGGCTCCGAGCTGGTACAGGTACTGGACGAGGTTGAAGACAAAGCTGTCGTAGTTGTCGACGACCAGGATGCGTGCGCTCATCGGGCGGTTCCCTCTTCGGCTCCGGCGGGGGCGCTCCCGGCGCCCGCCCCGTCGACCGTGACATCGTTGAACGGAAGCAGTGGTTCGGCCCAGGGGAAGACGTACTGGAACAGTACGTAGACCGCCGCGAGCACCAGGACGAGCGAGATCAGTGCCCTGATCCACGCGTTGCCCGGCAGATGCCGCCAGATCCAGCCGTACATGGCCCGGTCCCTTCCCTTCGGTACCGCTCCAGATTAAGGGCGTCGGGGGCACCCTCGGGGTCAGGAGCGGAAAGCCGCCGGTTTGCCGTGGGTCGCGGGGGCGGTGGACTCCAGCCGGGCCCAGGCGATCAGCCGATGGCTGCTGCCCCACTCCGGCTCGCAGGTGGTGAGGGTGAGATACCGGCCAGGACGGGTGAACGGGGACTTGTCCGGCACGGCATCGATCACCCCGGTGTCGGAGGGGACGGTACGGAAGGGGCTGCGGGCGATCCGGTAGGTGTACCGGGTGGTGCCGTCGGTGAGGACGACCGCGTCGCCGGTGCGCAGCCGGGGGAAGTCCTTGAACGGGTCGCCGTAGGTGCGGCGGTGTCCGGCGACGGCGAAGTTCCCGGTGCGGCCGGGCAGCGCGGTGCCGGGGTAGTGGCCGAGTCCCCGTTTCAGGGTGGCCACCGCCGTTCCCTCCAGGACCGGCCAGTCCCAGTCGCGGCCGAAGCGGGGGATGCGGAGGACGGCGAAGGGCTCCCCGGCCCGGGGGGCGGGGGGCGGTCCGTTCCCGGGGGCCGCCGGGGGCGTGGGCTGTGCCGGGGGCAGGGGCTTCGCCGGGGCGGACGGGTCCACCGGGTCCACCGGCGGGGGTGGTGGTGCGGGCGGTGCGGTCCGGAAGCCGGGGGCCGGGGGGCCCGGATCGTCCGGGCCGGGGTCCGGGGGGTGTGCCGGGGTCTCGATCCGGCCCTGGGCCCAGCGGCTCTGGAGCCGGTCCAGCTCCGCGTCGGCGGCGTCGGCGGCCTTGACCCCCGTCCAGAACAGCACATAGACGACGAAGAGCACGATCACCGTGCCGACGGTGATGCACAGCTCACTCAGGAATCGGACGATCCGGCGTATGAATCCAGCCATTGTCATGGGCATCGCGACCCCTGTTCCGGCCCCGCGCCCCGGCCGGACGCCCGGGGCGCGGCTCAGGGGTTCAGGGGCTTCGCATGGTGGAGATCCACTGTGCCCGAGTAGCCGGGGAGAGTCACCGCCCCGCGCTCGTCGACTTTCCAGCCGAGCCCGTACGCCTTCACATAGAGCCGGTAGTTCTGGATCGCCGAGGACCGCTCCAGCGCCTGTTCCAGCCGGTCCCGGTCGCCCACAGCGGTGATCTTGTAGGGAGGGGAGTAGACGCGGCCCTGGAGGATCAGGGTGTTGCCGACACACCGCACGGCGCTGGTGGAGATCAGCCGCTGGTCCATCACCTGGACGCCACGGGCCCCGCCCGCCCACAGCGCGTTGACGACCGCTTGCAGATCCTGCTGGTGAATCACCAGGTCATTGGCTTGCGGCTCGGGGTAGCCGGGGGTCGCGCGGGCGTTCGCGGGGGCGTCGTCGAGGGTGACCGTCAGCCCCGGGCCGCGCACCGGGCTGGTGCCCGCCGTCCGCTCCAGCGCGCCGAGCCGGGCGTCCTCGGCCCGGGTGGAGCCGTCGTCGCGGTCGGCGAGCGAGTCGACCTCGTCGCGCAGGGCCCCCGTGGACCGTTCCAGGTCACCGTTGCGCCCACTGCGCTCACGGATCAGGTCGGAGAGCTTCAGCAGGGAGTCGTCGGTCCGCAGATCCGTGCCCCGGGCGGTGTTGAAACTGGTGACGAAGATCAGCCCGGCCACGGCGAAGACGGCGGCGGTCAGCACCCGCCCGGCCCGCCTTTTCACCAGGTGAACCGGGACTGGCCTGGAGTTGGCGGAATTGCTCAACGTACCCTTATCTCCTCAGGCGCCGCGGAAGCACTACGCTAACGGACGCCCGGGGGAGGCAGTGGTCCCCGTCGCTCCAGCCCCGGACGCCAGCCACAGTTCCCTGCGCGGTCACGCAGCGCATCGACAGGAGAGTCCCTCGTGCCGAAGTCACGTATCCGCAAGAAGGCCGATTTCACGCCGCCGCCGAACAACCGGCAGGCGACCGCCATCAAGCTGACGAACCGCAGCTGGGTGGCACCGGTGATGCTCGGGCTGTTCCTGATCGGGCTGGCCTGGATCGTCCTCTTCTATGTGACCGAGGGCGAGCTGCCGATCAAGTCCATCGGCGACTGGAACATCGTCGTGGGCTTCGGCTTCATCGCCGCGGGCTTCGGCGTCTCCACTCAGTGGAAGTAGTTATCCACAGCAGTTGTCCACAGTGGGGAAAAGGTCAGACGATCTGTGGATAACCTTTCACCGTGTTGACGCCGGTGTGACCGCTTCGGTCGTCCGGGTGACGGTGTTCACCCCTTGTCCCCACTGGGAAAACCCGGATCGGTGACAAGGGGCACAGCCGTTCCCCACCGGCCGTGTGCGCTCCGTCGGGCCGCCGTCGCCCACTGTGGACAACCATGGGGAAAGCCCGGTTCAGGTCAGCACGGACGTCCGGGCCAGCACCGCCACCACCATGACCAGCAGCACCGCCCCGCAGACGGCGGACTGGACCAGCGCCCGGCGCTCCCGCGGCGCGTACACCATCCCGGCGGCGATCACGGCTCCCGTCACCAGACCGCCGATATGGCCCTCCCAGGAGATGTCCGGACGGGTGAAGGTGAGCACCAGGCTCACCCCGAGGATCAGCACCACCGGCCGCATATCGAGCTGGACCCGCCTGGCCAGCACGACGAACGCCCCCATCAGGCCGAAGATCGCCCCCGAGGCGCCGAGCGAGGGCTGGTTCGGCTCGGCGACGAGATAGGCGAGCGTGCTGCCGCCGAGCCCGGAGAGCAGATACAGGGCGAGAAAACGGCGGCGCCCGAGCGCGGGCTCCACCATCCGGCCCAGGAACCAGAGCCCGAGCAGGTTGAAGAGGATGTGCGACAGCTCCTGGTGCAGGAAGACCGCCGTCAGCAGCCGGTACCACTGGTCGTGCGCGACACCGACGATCTCCCCGAGCTGGGGGCTGAAGGCGTAGCCGATCAGTTCGAGCTGGGAGACGAAGCGCTCACCGAGGGAGAGCACCAGGGCGAAGACGGCCACATTGAGGCCGATGAGGACCTTGGTGACCAGGGCGGGATCGCCGTGGAGGGAGCCGCCCGCGATGGTGCGCGGCTGCTGGGCCGAGGCGCTGTGCCCCGTCCCCGAGCCGCTGCGCACACACTCCGGGCACTGGTAGCCCACCGAGGCGTTGATCATGCACTGCGGGCAGATGGGGCGGTCGCAGCGGGTACAGCTGATCCCGGTCTCACTGCCCGGGTGCCGATAGCAGTCGGGCAGCCGCGGTACCCCCTGCGGTCCCCGCGGCTCCTGCGGGCCGCCTGGCGCCTGTTCCATGAGATCCCTCAACCTCCGAAGCTCCCGAAGCACAACACCGCCCCGTCCATCCAGACGGATGGACGGGGCGTCTTTGTTCCCTGTGCCCGCGCCGGGCGGCGGGAATCAGCCCTCGCGGGTCTCGACGACGACGGACTCGATCACGACGTCGTTGACCGGGCGGTCGGTGCGCGGGTTGGTCTGCGCGGACGCGATGGCGTCCACGACCTTCTTGCCGGCCTCGGTGGAGACCTCGCCGAAGATGGTGTGCTTGCCGGTCAGCCAGGTGGTGGGGCCCACCGTGATGAAGAACTGCGAGCCGTTGGTGCCCGGGCCCGCGTTGGCCATGGCCAGCAGGTACGGCTTGGTGAAGGCCAGCTCCGGGTGGAACTCGTCGGCGAACTTGTAGCCGGGGCCGCCGGTGCCGTTGCCCAGCGGGTCGCCGCCCTGGATCATGAAGCCGGAGATCACCCGGTGGAAGACCGTGCCGTCGTAGAGCCGGTCGGTGCTCTTCTGGCCGGTCGCCGGGTTGACCCACTCGCGCTCGCCCTGCGCCAGCTCGACGAAGTTCTTGACCGTCTTCGGCGCGTGGTTCGGCAGCAGCCGGATCTCGATGTCGCCGTGGTTGGTCTTCAGGGTGGCGTAAAGCTGCTCGGCCACGGTCCTGCCTTCCGTATGACTGCTCGGGGGACTTTCTCTGGTCGCCACGATCCTCGCACGGAAGGGCCGCGCACGCGGAAGAGCCTCCGGTACTCCCCCGGCACGGATGACCCGGTTGCCCGTCCCACATGCCGGGCACACGGTCAGCGGGCATGATGTGCCAACAGACGGAAAGGTGAAATGTACGGAACTGGGGGCTGGATCGAGCCCCTGTCGCCACCGAGGAGGAGGTTCCCCCGTGACCCGCATGGAGAGCGTGCGCGCCGCGACCGATTCGGCCAAGGACAGCGTGCTGCACGCCGCGGAAGTGGTGGCGCCCTACGCCAGTACGGCCCGTGACCAGGCCGCTCAGTACGCGCACGAGGCGCGCGAACGGATCGCCCCGAAAGTATCGGCGGCCACGCACCGGGCCCGTGTCCAGGCCCGTCATCAGTACGACGCCCATCTGGCGCCGCATGTGCCGCCCGCGGTGGACGACGCCGCGCACCGGGCCGCGCTCCAGGCCCGGAAGGCCGCGCGTCAGGCGGCCGACTACACCAAACCCCGCGTGGAGCACGCGGTGGCCGCCGCCGGTCCCGTGCGGGACGAGGCGCTGGCCCGTTCCTCCGCCGCGCTGGCCGCGCTGCGCGGTCAGGTGACGGCCGAGGAGATCCAGAAGCTGCTGCGCAGGCACGAGCGCCGGTCGAAGGCGGCGCACGCCGGGAAGGTGCTGCTGATCGTCGGGGCGGCGGCGGGGTGCGCCTTCGCCCTGTGGCGGTGGTGGGACCGGCAGGCCAATCCCGACTGGCTGGTGGAACCGCCCGCGGCGACCGAGACCGGACGGCTGTCGTCCGTCGACGGCAGCCCGGAGGCGGTGGACCCCGTGGACCCCGGGGGCCCGGCACAGGCGTAGCGACCGGACACCGAACGGGGGGCCCGCACGCGGCGGAGGCGGGGCGGGCCGGCGTGGGGGCGGAGACGGTGCGGGGCGGGTGGCGCCCCGTGCGTCTCATGCGCTCCGGGTGCCTCAGCTTCTCGTGCCTCAGCTCCGGGTACCTCATGCGCCTCGTACGCCGTGTGCTCCGGGTTCGCCTCGTGGACCTCGTGGACCTCGCTCGCCCCGGCGCGGGGGCCGGGCGCCGGTCCGCGGACCTCGTGGACCCCGGGCACCGCGGACGGCGCGGGCGCCTCGGGTGCTGTCGGTGCTGTCGGCGTGCCCGGTGCTTCCCGTGGGGCTGCCGCGGCGGCGGGGTCACGGCACGGTGCGGGAGTCCCGCGCGGGCGGCGGCTGCTTCCGGCTCCGCGCCCGATGCCGCTCTGGCATCCGGTTCCGCTTCGGCTTCCGGTCCCGTTCCTGTCCGGGCTTCCGGCTCCGGCTCGGACTCCGTCTCCGCATCCGCCGCGGTAGCGCTGCCCGCGGCCGGGGGCACCGGGCCGGGCGTGCGCCACGGATGACAGGAAACCGCGGAGGCAGAGACAGAGACAGAGGCGGAAGAAGAAGCGGTCGGGCCGGCCGGAGAGCTGGGCTCCGGTGCTGCGGGGCCTCATGCGGCCGTCGTCAGCCGGCTGCGGTCCGCCGACCGCTCCGCGCCCCGTACGGACCGCGAGACGATCGTCACCGAACCGGCGTCCGCCGGGATCGCGTCGAGCGCGGGCAGTTTGCGCACGGAGGGCGAGGAGTTGTGGGCCTCGGCCCGGATGCGCTGCTTGATGGTGGGCGGCAGCGAACGGGCCCGGGCTCCGGGGCTCCACCGGCGGCTCTGCGCGGGGATCAGGGGCCGGGTGCCCGACGGGCGTACGGCCGGCCGGGTGCCGGGGCGCACCGGGGCATGTGCCGAGGGCGTCCGTCCGGCGGGTGCCGCCGTCGTCCGTCCGGTGGATCGTGTGCCGGGACCGGTCGGCGCCACCCGTCCGGCGGGTCTTCTGCTCGCGGGGACCGTCCGCCGGCCCGCCGTCGCCCGTACGGCCGTACGCGGGGTACGGGTCGACCGGGTCGACCGTGGTGTCCGTGTCGACCGTGGTGTCCGGGTCGCGCGGGTCGCCTGCCGGGGGTGCGGGTGGCGGCGGCGTTCGTCCCGGTGCGCGGTGCTCCGGGTGTCCGGGGGGACGGCCCCGGGTCCCACCATCGCGGCGGTGGCGTCCGTATCCCGTTCCGGATGTCCCGTCGTGAGCGGGACGGAGGCCATGGGCGGGGCCTCCGGTGCGGGCTGCTCCGGGGCAGCCGGGGCGGTGGTGCGGCGGGCGGTGAAGGAGTTGCTCAGCCCCATCCAGGTGAGCAGAGCGACAAAAGCGGTGACCAGTGCGGTCCAGAGATTTCTGACCGTGACGGCAGCCATGACCCCTCGCTTTCGGGTTGGGCGATCTACATACCTTTCTCATGATGTGTATGGATCCCGAGTTGCGAAGGACCGACGCAGCCGCTACGCAGTTCTTCCGATGAACACCACCCGTCCGGCCCACTCCCGCGTGCGAAAAGTCGCCCACTGTGGCTGGAGAGCAGCGTGATGGAACGATTTTCGGCCATTCCGTCATGTTCTTCCCGGGCCACGTCAACCTCCCCCGGTCGGCATCGATCTTTCTCCCCGACCAAGGAAAGGTTTCAGCAGAGGGGGTTTCCGTGCGTGTCACGGGATGGAGGAACGCGGCCGTGGCCACCGGGGTGGCCGGTGCCCTGATCGGCACCGCGGGTGTGGTGCACGCCGTAGGACCCGCGGCGGGTCCGGCGGCCCGGGCGGCGCTGACGGCCGATCTCCGGGCGGACGTCGACCGCGACGGGAGCGTCGACATCACCGGCGGCTCCGACACACCGGGGGAGAACGTCTGGACCCGCGACCGGGGCGCGGTGATGCTGCCGAACATCGACGACGACACCAAGCGCTGCCCGGTCAGGACCGCCCAGGGCAAGCCGCTGACCGACGCCGAGCTGGCGAAGTGCAACGACGCCGCCGACACCGTGCTCAACGGGGCGAGCGACGCCGCCGACCTGGCGCGGCTGAAAACCGTTCCGCTGCCGGAGGTCTCCGACGGCGCGTACGGAACGGCCGTCGTGCTCGCCAAGGACAGGGCGCGGCTCTTCGTCAAGCGGGCGAACGGCTGGACGCATCTCAGGCCGACCGACCGGCTCACCGCCGCCGAGCTGCGCGCCGGGGTGGAGCTGGGCATCGAGGCCACCGATGTGATCCGGAACGCCACGGTCTGGGACGGCCAGGCCATCGTCCGTTTCAGCGTCACCGACAGCACCACCACGGTGAAGGACGACGTCCGGATGGGGACGGCGCCCGTCCTCACCCACCACCACCGGCAGAAGGCCCAGGAAGTCCTGGTGACGGCGGTGAAGGGCGAGAAGCTCCAGGAGAAGTTCGTCAAGGACCTGGAGCGCGAGGTGAAGGCCGCCGGGATCACCAAGCCGGTGCGGAAGCTCGGCGGCGCCGGGGGCGACCGCTGGGCGCAGGACTTCCTGGAGCCCGGCTATGTGAGCATGACCGGGCCCGGGGGCAAGCCCCACGCGATGCGGGTGATGATCCGTTCCGCCCAGGACCGGAAGGCGGGCCGCGAGGTCTTCGAGAAGCTGCGCGGCAAGGACATCGGCGCCGTCCAGATGAGCGGCAGGCTCGGCTGGAACACCCTGGACTCCATGGGCAACCTGGAGACCATCCCGCCCTATGCCCACGGGGGCAAGGAGTACCCGGCCGGCCGGATCATCATGGGGCATCAGCCCGACGCCAGGAACAGGCCCGCCAAGTCGATGTCGACCTTCCTCCGCTCGCAGGGGGCGCAGTCGCCGCTGCTGCTGGACACGGCCTGGCTGGGCGTCGGCCATGTGGACGAGTTCGTGCAGTTCCTGCCCGCCGCGACGGAGCGGGGCTGGCGGATCGGGGTGGCCGACCCACAGGCGGGCGTGGCGCTGCTGCGCAAGGCCCAGAAGGACGGCCACGGCAGGGCGAAGATGTTCTCGGTGCCCAACGGGCCGGAGGGGCAGGCGCCGAAGCAGACCATCGACGAGGTGCTGAAGAACCGCTCCTTCCACGCGGACAACAAGCTGGCCACCGAGCGGATCGAGGCCAACCTCCGGATCCTCAAGAACGAGACGGGCATCACGGACGCCGAGATCATCCGGATTCCGGGGCTGTACTCGCGCGGTGACATGGACGGTTCGGTCTTCGGCGGCGGCCGGGCCAAGCTCAGCAGGCTCGACATCGACACCGCGCTCACGTTCGACCAGGCGGGCCCGGACCGGAAGCAGCCCTTCGCGGCGAGCGGCCGGGCCGGGGAGCGGGCCTGGCCGACGGGGGCCTATGTGCCGGGCGCGGTCAACGGTGTGGTGCTCAGCGACTCCCGTTATCTCGCCGCCAAGCAGTGGGGCCCGGTCATCCAGGGCAAGGACATCTTCGGTGAGGCGGTCTCCGCGGCCTACGCCCGGGCGGGCTTCACCACCCGTTATATCGATGACTGGTACACGTATCACGTCATGAGCGGGGAGGTGCACTGCGGCACCAACACGCTGCGCGACACCTCCCAGCCGTGGTGGAAGGGCACGTGGCGGTCCTGACACCGGTCAGGGCGGCAGCGTGAACGCGGGGTCCCGCCGGCCGGGACCCCGCGTCCGTCCGCTCCGGCCGGACGCCCTTCGGGCGGCGGCTCCGGCCCCCGGGCCCGACCCGGGTCAGCGCTGACCCGGGTCAGCGCTGGATCGGCTCCGGTGCGGACGCGGCACGCGCCGAGGCGGAGGCGGAAGCCGAGGCGGAGGCGGAAACGGAAGCGGGGCGGGCGAGGCGGGGCTGGAGGCACTCCTCCAGGAAGCCCAGCGCCCGCAGATGGTAGGCGCGTGCCGCCCAGCCCAGACTGATGTTGTGCCCCGCGCCCGGCTGACGTTCGATCACCAGCCTCGGCACGGAGGACAACAGTCCGGTCAGCTCGGCCAATGCCTCGGGGTCGTGCCGCCACCAGCCCTCGTACTCGGCGAACGTCATGCGCACCGGAACGCGCACGGCTCCCGCCAGGGTCCGGAATGCCCCCTCCCAGCGGGCCGCCTCCACCGCCTCCCGCAGCGGCATCGGGGCGACGACCGAACCGGCCAGGGAGAACGTCCGCGGTGCGTAGAGCGTCAGCGGGCCCCAGTTCAGCCGGGGCCCGCCGGGGCCGCCGAACGGGGCGGGACGCCCGGCCGGGGGATCGGCGGCGTAACGGTGTCCGCAGCCCGAGATCTCGATGCCGAGGAGTTCGTCGTGCAGCCCCTGGGCGGCGGCGGTCAGCGCCAGCTTGCCGCCGTAGGAGTGGGCCAGCACGCACAGACCGGCGCCCAGGGGATACCGCCCGCCGAAGTCCGCGAGGGCGTGGCGCAGCGCCACGGCCTGCTCGGCGAGGGGCAGTCCGTCGGGAAGTGTTTCGGCGGACGCGCCGTAGCCGGGCCGGTCGACCGCGAGAACGGTCCAGCCGAGCGAGGCGCCCAGGGTGAGCAGGGAGAGCGCCGGGTCCGCCTGGCCGTCGAAGTACGCGGCGGTCATCCCGCCGCCGTGCAGGGCGAGGAGCGTGGCCCGTGGCGGCCCCTGGGCCTCGGCGAGCAGCGCGGAAAGCGTCGTTCCGCCCGCGTCCAGCACGATCGGGCGGACTCCTGGGGAGTGGAGCGGTCGGGACAAGGCTCCTCCTCGGCCGACGGAACGGCCTGCGGGCGGGCGGCGGCGACATCGGCAGCCTACGGCCGCGATCAGGGACCGGGCTGGAGCGGCACAGGGGCGCGCCGCCGGAGCGCGGACCCGCCCCGCCCCGCCGCGCCGACCCGCGCCGACCCGCGCGTCCGCCACGGGCACCCGGTGGGCCGGGGCCCAGGCCCTCGGCGCCCGCCGCAGGAGTCCGGCGCCCGGCGGTCGGCGACCGGCGCGGGGCAGCCGCCCAGGGCACCCGGCCCGGCACACCCGTGCGAGCGCCCGGCACTTGGTACCCCGGGGGGCGGCGACCGACAGCCGCCCGGCTCCGGGCGCAGGCCCTGGGCACCCGCTGTGAGGCAGCAGGTTCTCGGCGGTCGGCACGGGCGCTGGCCACGGCGCCCGGCCCGGCGCACCCCGGCCGGGCGGCCCGGCTCGCGGCGGTCGGCGACCGGAAGTCGGCACCGACCAGGACCAGGCCCGGGCTCAAAGCCCGGACGCTGGAAGCCCACTCAGGCACCCGGCTCTCGGCAGCCGGTGCCCCGCAGTCGGCGCGAGACAGCCAACCAGAGCCCACGTCCTGGAGCCCTGTTCAGGAGTCCGGCTCGCGACAGCCGGTGTTCAGCGGCCCACGGCCGTCCGCCGCCCGGGCCCCGGCTCCGAGCCCCGCCCTGGGCACCCGCTCAGGGCAGCAGGCTCTCAGCAGTCGGTACCGGCATCCGACCCAGGCCCCGGGCGCAGGACCCGGAGGCAGGCACCGGCACACCCCGGCCGGGCGGCCCGGCTCCCGGCGGTCGGTGTCCGGCGACCCGCAATCGGCAGCCGCCCCAGGCCCGGGACAGGAGCCCGGCTCAAGGCACCGGCCCTGCGCACCCGCTGAGGCGGCAGGTTCCTGACAGCCGGCATCCGCCAGTCGGCGCGGGGCAGCCGCCCCAGGCGCCCGGCCCGGCACACCCGTGCGAGCGCCCGGCTCCCGGCGGTCGGTGCCCCGGAGGCGGCGACCGGCAGCCGGACACGGCCCCGCTCGGGGCGCGGCCCAGGGCACAGGCCCTGGGCACCCGCTCGGACGCCCGTTCGGACAGCAGGCCCGTGGGAAGCCGCCGGTCAGGCCCGCAGGCAGCCACCGGTCGGCGGGCGGATCAGGTGTTGGCGGGGGACTCGTCCGGGAAGATCTTTGTGACGACGGTCCCGTCCTCGGTCAGATAGCCGTGCAGCATCCCGGGGCTGCTGTGCGGCGCGTCGAAGTCGCCCCGGGGGTCGAGGGCGATCACGCCGCCCTGCCCGCCGAGCCGGGGCAGGCGCTTGACGATCACCTCGTAAGCGGCGGACGCCACGCCGAGCCCCTTGAACTCGATCAGATGGGAGAGGGTCGAGGTCGCCGCGCCCCGGATGAACACCTCACCGGCGCCGGTGGCGCTCGCGGCGACGGTCCGGTTGTCGGCGTAGGTCCCGGCCCCGATCAGCGGGGAGTCGCCGATCCGGCCGGGGAGCTTGTTGGTGAGCCCGCCGGTGGAGGTGGCCGCCGCGAGATCGCCGCGCCGGTCGAGGGCCACCGCGCCCACCGTCCCCGTCGACTGCGCGTCGGCCAGTGCCTCCGGGGCCCTCCGGGCGGCGGGATCGCCCGCCTCGGTCTCCTTCGCGCGCAGCAGCGCGTCCCAGCGGGCCTGGGTCCAGTAGTAGTCCTGGGTGACGGTGCGCAGCCCGTGCCGGGCGCCGAAGTCGTCGGCGCCCTCGCCGGAGAGGAGGACGTGCTTCGACTTCTCCAGCACCAGCCGGGCGCCCTCGACCGGGTTGCGCAGGGAGGTGACCCCGGCGACCGCTCCCGCCTTCAGATCGGAGCCCCGCATCACGGAGGCGTCCAGCTCATGCCCGGCGTCGGCGGTGAAGACGGCGCCCTTGCCCGCGTTGAACAGCGGGTTGTCCTCCAGTTCGCGGACGGCGGCCTCGACCGCGTCCAGGCTGTCCCCGCCGCGCGCGAGCACCCGCTGTCCGGCGCGGAGCGCTGCGGCGAGCCCGTCCCGGTACGCCTTCTCCCGTTCCGGGCCGGTCGTCTCCCGGTCCAGGGCGGCTCCGGCCCCGCCGTGGACGGCGATGACCACGTCACGGGCGTCCGGCCGGGGCTTCCCCGGCGCGCTCCCCCGTTCCTTCTTCTCCTCCCGCGCCTGCTGCTCCTGCTTCTGTTGCGTCGTGTGGGCCGCCGCGGTGGGTCCATGGCCGCCCGAGGCCCCGGGTACGACGATGAGCGTGGTCGTCAGCACCGCGGCGGCGAGCAGGGAGGACGCCAGCCAGGCGGTGGCGGGGCGGTGGGGCATCGGGCACTCCTCGGGACGGGGGTGAGAGACGCTCCGGCCGACTGTACTGACATGCCCATGCCCCCTCTAGTGCCCCGGAGCCGCCTTCCGCCCTCCCCGCCGCCCGGCGGCGCCCGCCCGGCGCGCTCAGTCCAGGGCCAGGTCCTCCGGGGCGGAGCGGGCGAGTCCGGCGAGTGTGCCGAGCGCCCGGGTCAGTTCGTCCGCCGACGGCGACGCCAGGCCCAGCCGGACCGCGTGCGGTGTACGGCCCTGCCCGGCGCAGAACGCGGCGGCGGGCGTCACCCCGATCCCGTGCCGCGCGGCGGCGGCGACGAAGGTGTCGGCGCGCCAGGGGCGGGGCAGCACCCACCAGCAGTGGTACGAGCCGGGGTCGCCCGACACGGCGAAGCCGTCGAGCGCGCGCCGGGCGATCTCCTGCCGTACGCCCGCGTCCCGCCGCTTGGCGCGTACCAGCGCGTCGACCGTGCCGTCGGTCTGCCAGCGGACCGCCGCCTCCAGCGCGAACCGCGCGGGGCCGAGACCGCCGGAGCGCAGCGCGGCGCCGACCGCTCCGTCGAGCCCCGGGGGCACCACCGCGAACCCCAGGGTCAGCCCGGGGGCGAGCCGCTTGGAGAGGCTGTCGACGAGCACCGTCCGCCCGGGGGCGACCGCCGCGAGCGGAGCCGTGCCCTCCCGCAGGAAGCCCCAGACGGCGTCCTCGACCGCGGGAAGGTCCAGCCGCTCCAGGACCGCGGCGAGCTGGGCGAGACGCCCGTCCGACAGGGTGAGGGAGAGCGGGTTGTGCAGGGTGGGCTGGACATAGACCGCCCGGAGCGGAGCGCTCCGGTTGGCCTCGTCCAGCGCCTCCGGAATCACCCCGTCCGCGTCCATGGCGAGGGGGACGAGCGTGATGCCGAGCCGGGCCGCGATCGCCTTGACCACGGGGTAGGTCAGCTCCTCGACCCCCAGTCGGCCCCCCGGCGGCACCAGCGCGCCGAGCACGGCGGAGAGTGCCTGCCGACCGTTGCCCGCGAACAGCACCCGCCGGGGGTCCGGCCGCCAGCCGCCCCGGGCGAGCAGCCCGGCGGCGGCCTCGCGCGCCTCGGGGGTCCCGGCGGCACCGGCCGGCCGGAGCACGGACTCCAGGACATCGGGCCGCAGCAGCCCGCCGAGCCCGGTGGCCAGCAGCGCGGCCTGCTCGGGGACGACGGGGTGGTTCAGCTCCAGGTCGATCCGGCTTCCGGCGGGCTCGGAGAGCGCGGGGCCGACGCCCGCCCGCGCCGCGCGGACATAGGTGCCGCGCCCCACCTCGCCGACGGTGAGCCCTCTGCGGGCCAGCTCCCGGTAGACCCGGGCGGCGGTGGAGTCGGCGATGCCGCACCCGCGGGCGAACTCCCGCTGCGGCGGAAGCCGGTCCCCGGGGCGCAGCCCGCCCGTCCTGATCTCCTCGGCGACCGCGTCGGCCACCTGCCGGTAGTCCTTCATCTCCCGTACCTCCCCTGTCCGGTGGACCGCTTCCCGCCCGGCCCCGCCGACCGTGAAACGGAAGCACCCCGTTCCGGAGCTCCCCGTCCGGAAGCTCCCCGTCCGGAAGCTCCCCGTTCCAGAATTGCACCGAGAGCAATATTCCCTATTGCACCGATCAAAACACCGATCTACGCTCGGAATTGCCTCACACAGACCGTCGACGCATCTGCCGCACACCGGTACTGACGCCCCGTCGGACCGCACCCGCGCGGAGCCGTCGCCCCGCCCGCCCCGTTCGCGCACAGGAGAGAGAAGGAGATGGTGGAGACCAGCGCACTCGCCGGTGTGGTGATGGTCGCCCTCGGAATGGTCCTCACCCCGGGACCGAACATGATCTATCTCGTCTCCCGCAGCATCACCCAGGGCCGACGTGCGGGGATCATCTCGCTGGGCGGTGTGGCCCTCGGTTTTCTGGTCTATCTGCTCGCCGCGAATCTCGGCCTGTCGGTGATCTTCGTCGCCGTGCCGGAGTTGTATGTCGCGGTCAAACTGGCCGGTGCGGCCTATCTGGCATATCTCGCCTGGAACGCCCTGCGGCCCGGTGGCGTGAATGTGTTCTCCCCCGAGGAGGTTCCGCACGACTCCCCGAGCAGGCTGTTCACCATGGGGCTGATGACGAACATCCTCAACCCCAAGATCGCCGTCATGTATCTCGCACTCATCCCGCAGTTCGTCGACCCGAACGCGGACCGTGTCCTGTTCCAGGGGCTGATTCTCGGCGGTCTCCAGATCGCGGTGAGCGTCGCGGTCAATCTCGCGATCGTGCTGGCGGCCGGAGCCATCGCCGCCTTTCTCGGCCGCCACCCCTTCTGGCTCAGGGTTCAGCGCCGCGTGATGGGCGCGGCGCTCGGTACGCTCGCGGTCTCCCTGGCCCTCGACACCTCCGCCCCCGCCGCACCCGTCTCCTGAGGCCGCCGGACCGGGAGCCGACGCGAAGGCACCCCTGGGCAACCGTTCGGAGAGCTTATCCGTTACCCCATGAATCCCGATATAAGTGCATTGGCCACTTACCCATGCATGGAACAGGCCAACCTGACCAAAAAATGAGCCCTCCCCACCCGGAATAGATGCTTCCCAGTGTGAAGAAATTTCATAGCGGGAGCGTCTGCCGAACAGGACGGCCCATACGCCGCAAGGCAGAACGGACATCGCCGCCCGCCCGGGTCCAGAAAATTCGGAGGACACATCGGACGACCGTCTCCGCATCGGCGTCAACTCCCGATTACAGAGAATATTGAGTACGTATCAACCGGGCCTTGATCTACTCAGCCTCCATTGTTCTCTCCAGTCGGGATGTGCAATGAAGTACGACATAACCCCACCATCCGGCCTTCGGTTCGACCTCCTCGGCCCGTTGACCGTGACCGCCGGCGAGCAACCCGTGGACCTGGGCGCGCCACGGCAGCGCGCCCTGCTCGCCCTGCTGCTCATCGATGTCGGCAACGTGGTCCCGCTGCCGGTCATGACCGCGTCGATCTGGGGGGCCGACCCACCGTCCCGGGTCCGGGGGACGCTCCAGGCTTATGTGTCCCGACTGCGGAAACTCCTGCACCGCCATGACCGTTCCCTTCGCCTTGTCCACCAGCTCCAGGGGTATCTCCTCGAAGTGGATTCGGCGAAGGTGGACGCCGTGGTTTTCGAGACACGTGTCAGGGAGTGCCGGGAATTGAGCAGGGCCCGGAACCCCGAGGCCACCCGGGCCGTGGCCTGGTCCGCCCTGGAGATGTGGAAGGGCACACCCATGGGCGAGCTGCATGATTATGAATTTGTGGCGGCGGAGGCCGACCGGCTGGAAGGAATCCGGTTACGCGCGCTGGAGACCTGGTCCCAGGCGTGTCTCGATCTCCAGCACTATGAAGAGGTTGCATTTCAGCTCGGCGAGGAGATCCACCGCAATCCGGAACTGGAACGGCTGGGCGGTCTCTTCATGCGGGCCCAGTATCATTCCGGACGGTCGGCGGAAGCCCTGTTGACGTATGAACGTATGCGTACCGCGGTGGCGGAGAATCTGGGGGCCGATATCAGTCCGGAGCTCCAGGAACTCCATGGAAAGATTCTGCGCCAGGAACTCACGGAGACACCCGCCGCGCGATCGACGGCCTCCCTCACACGGGCGGCGGGCCCGCACGGGCCCCCGCCCCTGGCCGAAACCGGCACCCCCGCCGCACCCGCGGACATGGCCGAAACCACGGTGGCGGAGGAAAGCGCCGCGCCCCCCGCCCCGGCGGCGCCCGGGACCCCGCCCCCCATGCCGTCCCCCGTACCGCTCCCCCATCCGTCAGGGGCCGTCCCGCCGGTCACCCCGGTGCCTCCCCCGGTCCCCCGCTCGGCCCTCCGTTCAGCGGCACCCGCCGAGACCGAGGACCCGGAACCGGCGCCGCCCCCTCCCCCTCCGCCGGGCGGCCGACTCATCGGCCGCCGCGCCGAACTGCGCAGGCTGCGGCTGCTGCTGACGAAGACCCGCGCGGGCCACGGCCATGTCCTGCTGGTCTGCGGCGAACAGGGCATCGGGAAGACCCGGCTCCTGGAGCACACCGAGCACACCCTGGCCGCGGGCGCGTTCCGGGTGGTCCGTTCGCACTGCGTCGCCACCCTCCCGGCACCGGGCTACTGGCCCTGGGAGCACCTCGTACGCCAGCTCGACCCGGACAGCGGCCTCGGTGACGACGGCGACGCCGACCCCGTCGCCCAGGCCGAGTGGCTGCCGGAACACCACCTCACCCACCAGATGCGGATCTGCCGGACGGTGCTCGCCGCGGCGCGGCGGACCCCGCTCCTGTTGATCCTGGAGGATCTGCACCTCGCCCACGCGCCGGTCCTGGATGTGCTCCAGCTCCTGGTCAAACAGATCGGCCAGGCCCCCGTCATGGTCGTCGCCACCCTGCGCGAGCACGATCTCGCCCGGGACCCCGCCGTCCGCCGGGCCGTGGGCCGCATCCTCCAGGCGGGCAACACCGGCACCCTCCGGCTGGACGGGCTCACCGAGGAGCAGAGCCGGGAGCTGATCGTCTCGGTCGCGGGGGCCCCGTTCGCGCCCCATGACGCCCAACGGCTCCAGCGCGCCTCGGGCGGCAACCCGTTTCTGCTGCTCAGCATGGTCACAGGGGAGGACGGCACCCAGGAGTGGGCACGGCCGTGCGTCCCGTTCGAGGTGCGCGAGGTGCTGCACGAGCGGCTGAGCGAATGCTCCCCGTCCACCCAGGACGTGCTCACGCTCTGCGCCGTGCTCGGCATGAGCGTGCGCCGACCGCTGCTCACCGACATCATGTCCACGCTCGACATCCCGCACACCGCGCTCGACGACGCGCTCGGCACGGGGCTGCTGCGCCACGACCGGAACACCGACGGAATGGTCCACTTCGCCCATGGGCTGACCCGGGACTTCCTGCTCGACGACACCCCGCCGGTCACCCGCGCCCGCTGGCACCACCGGGTCGCCGCCACCCTCGCCCTGCGCTTCCAGCAGGGCGACGACCACGCCGAGATCCGCCGCCACTGTCTGGCCGCGGCCCGTCTGCTCGGCGCCCGCGCGGGGGTGCGCCCCCTGCTGGCGCTGGCCGACCGGGAGCAGTCCCGCTTCTCCCACGCGGAGGCGCTGCGCTGGCTGGAGAGCGCGGTCGCGGTCGTCGCGGCGCTGCCCCGGGACCAGCCGGTGTCCGCCGTCGAACTCCAGTTGCGCAAACGGATGATGGCGCTGCACGCGCTGATGGACGGCTATGGATCGGCCCGCGTCGAGACGTTCCTCTCCCAGGTCACCCAGTGGGAACACGTCTTCGACAACACCCAGCCCACCGGGCTGCTGCACGTCCAGGCGCTGAGCGCGCTCACCACGGGCCGCCATGAGCAGGCGGCGGAGCTGGCCGGGCTGCTGCACGAGCTGGCCGACCACGGCGGCGGACCGGAGGCCCGGTCGGCGGCCTGCTATGTGGACGGCGTCACCCTGTATGTGGGCGGACGGGTCGACGAAGCCCTCGCCGCGCTCGCCCAGGGCACCGAGATCACGGACGCCCTCCTGGCCGGACACCGCAGGACCGCCGCCCCGCACGGCGGCGGGCACCTCCAGGACCGGCGTATCGACTTCCGCGCCTATCTGGCGCTCGGCCACTGTCTCAGCGGCGACCGGATTCAGACCCAGCGCTACCGGACGGAACTCCTCCACCTCACCCAGTCGGAACGGTACGACCGGCCGTGGGACCGGGCCTTCGCCCGCTATGTGGACGCGCTCATCGCCGTCACGGAGTGCGATGTCCAGGGGGTGTGGCTGGCCGCGCGGGCGGGGCTCGACCTCGCCGCCCGCTGCCAGCTCCCGTTCTGGCAGCGGATGCTCGCCGTCCCCCTCGGCTGGGCCGAGGTCCACCAGGGGGCGCACGACAAGGGGCTGGCCCGGATGCGGGAGGCGCTGCACGAGGCGGCCCGGCACCGGACCCTGCTGCGCCGTACGCTCCACCTCGGCCTGCTCGCCGACGCCCTCCAGTACACGGGCGCCCGGGAACAGGCCCGGCGCACGATGTCCTCCGCCGTACGGGAGATCGAGCGCCGCGGCGAGTACTTCTGTCTCCGGCCGCAGTGGCCCTGGGCCCGGCTCCTCCACAGCCACGGCACCTCCGCCGCGGCGGAGCACCGGGTCGTCCACGGCAGGCACTGACCCGGGGCCGGCCGGAGCCGGGCCCGTACGGTACGGGTCCGGCTCCGGACCCGGCGGCCCGGAGCCGGGCGGGGCGGGGCGGCCCGACGGTTCCGGGGCCGGCGGTTGTGGGAGGGGGCGGCCCCCGATCGCTCAGACCGGGCAGACGGCGGACCGCCGCCCCGCCCGGCCCGAGCCGCCGCCCCCGGCCCAGTGCCCGTAGTCGCCCCGCAGGAAGACCAGGGGCGAACCCTCGCGGATCACCCCGAGGTCGCGCACCGCCCCGGTGACGAACCAGTGGTCGCCCGCCTCCGTCTCCCCCGCCACCTCGCAGTCGAACCACGCGAGCGCGTCGAGCAGGACGGGGGAGCCGGTGGCCGTCGTCCGGTACGGCACCTCCCAGCGCCCCGGATCGCCCCCGGCGAAACTCCGGCAGACCGGGCCCTGATCCGCGCCGAGCACATTGACGCAGAAACGCCCGGCCGCCCGGAGCCGCGGCCAGGTCGTCGACGACCTGGCCGGGAGGAAACCCACCAGCACCGGATCGAGCGACACC
The DNA here is from genome assembly GCF_005519465.1 of Streptomyces clavuligerus. NCBI lineage: Bacteria > Bacillati > Actinomycetota > Actinomycetes > Kitasatosporales > Streptomycetaceae > Streptomyces > Streptomyces clavuligerus. The sequence goes on from NZ_CP027858.1 coordinate 3,308,689, forward strand.
GAGGTGAACGTCCCCACCACCATGGCGGGCGGCGGCTGCCCCGGAGCCTCGGCCGGACCGGTGACCAGGACCACCCCGGTGGGATAGTGGCCCGCCACCCGGCGCAGCAGACTCCCGGACACGGACCCGTGGGTGTGCGCGGAAAGGCCCGGAGGCCGGGTCACAGCCACGGGTAACGCGCGGTGTCCTTGCCCGCGTAATCGGGGTCCAGATAGACGAAGGCCCGGTGGACGAGGAAGTCCCGCACCTCGTAGACCGTGCACCAGCGCCCGGCGGCCCACTCGGGGTCACCCGCCCGCCACGGCCCGTCCCGGTGCTCACCGTGGGTGGTGCCCTCCGCGGCGAGGAGTTCGGTCCCGGTCAGAATCCAGTTGACGGACCACAGATGGTGGGTGATCGAGCGGATGGTGCCCCCGAGGTCGTCGAAGAGCCGGGCGATCTCGGACTTGCCCCGGGCCAGACCCCACTTGGGGAAGAAGAAGACCGCGTCCTCGGCGAAGTAGTCGATCGCGGGGGTGCCGTCGCTGCCGACGCCGCCGTTGTCGAACGCCTTGAAGTACGCGGTGATGACCGCCTTGCGCTGCTCGTCCGTCATACCGGCCGATGCCACGGACATGAAACGACCTCCAGAGATTCCGGGTGGCTGTGCTGGGGCTGCGGAAGGGGTGTCCCCCGCGAAGGACGGCGGACGCCGCGGACGCCGCGGCCGTCTCCCCGGCGGACGGGTCCCAGCGTCCTGGAGAGGGCTTGGCGGCGGCTTGACGCCGTGCTGTCCCGCGGCTTGCGGAACGCGAAGTACCGGCCAGCGTACGGGCGTTGCACCGGACGTGTACGCCGGTCGGGACCCCTCGTACCCCCGGAGCCGGCCGACCCCGGCGGCTCCGGGGGTACGGACGCGCCGGACCGGCCCGAGCGAGCCGGACGGGTCGGACGGTGCGCGTGGTTCCGGTGTGTCGGACAGCTCGGACGGGCCGGACGGTGCGCGTGGTTCCGGTGTGTCGGACAGCTCGGACGGGTCGGACGGTGCGCGTGGTTCCGGCACGCCGGACGGGTCAGTTGCCGATCATGGCGAGCAATGCCGGGGTGTACCGCTCCCCGGACACCGGGTGGGAGATCGCGGCCGTCACCTCCGCGAGGGACCGGTCGTCCAGCCGGATCGAGGCGGCGGCGAGATTGTCCGCGAGATGGGCCGGGTTCGCGGTGCCCGGGATCGGGACGACGTCCTCGCCCCGGTGGTGCAGCCAGGCGAGCGCGAGCTGTGCCAGGGTCAGCCCCAGACCGTCCGCGACCGGGCGCAGCCGGTGCAGCAACGAGCGGTTGCGCGCGAGGGCCGGAGCGCTGAACCGGGGCTGGCCCCGGCGGAAGTCCTCGTCCCCCAGATCGTCGGTGGTGCGGATGGTGCCGGTGAGAAAACCCCGTCCCAGAGGGGCGTAAGCGACGATCCCGATCCCCAGCTCCCGGCAGACGGGCACCACCTCGTCCTCGATCCCGCGCGACCACAGGCTCCACTCGCTCTGCACCGCCGTCACCGGGTGCACCGCGTCCGCCCGGCGCAGCGTGGCCGCGGAGGGCTCGGAGAGACCGAGCCTGCGGACCTTGCCCTCGCGCACCAGCTCGGCCACCGCACCCACGGTCTCCTCGATCGGCACCGCCGGGTCCGTCCAGTGCTGGTAGTACAGGTCGATGCGGTCGGTGCCGAGACGACGCAGGGACCGTTCGCAGGCCGCGCGGACGTAGGACGGCTCGCCGCACAAGCCCTGGAAGGCGCCGTCGGACGAGCGCACCATGCCGAACTTGGTGGCGATCAGCACCTCGTCCCGGCGGCCCGCGACCGCCCGTCCGAGCAGCTCCTCACCGGCGCCGAGCCCCTGGACGTCGGCGGTGTCCAGCAGGGTGACCCCGGCGTCGACGGCGGCGCGGATGGTGGCCGTCGCCCGGGCGCGGTCCGGGCGTCCGTAGAAGTCGGTGGTCGGCAGGCAGCCGAGCCCCTGGGCACTGACCGGAAGGTCCCGCAGGGCGCGGACCGGCGGACGCGGAACCGCGGCGGACACGGAACCGGCCGGGGACTCGGACGGAGAGCGGGACATACGGAACCTCCACAGGCGGAGCCGGGAACGGGACGAGGGCGAGGACGGGACGGAACGAAGGAGAGGACGGGACGGACAGCACGGACGGGACGGACGGAACGGAGTCGGGAACCGGGGGGGGTGACCGGAACCGGGCCGTCCTTGGCCCTCCCCCGTCCTCCCCGCCATCCGCCGTTCTCCCCCGTTCCCTCTCCCGTCCTCCAGCCAACACCGCCGCCCTTTCCAAGCGCTTGACACGGCACCGACAGCCGCCGCCGGGCGCCCGATGGGGACCCGTGCCCGCCGGTGAGCGGCGGTGAGCGCCGGTACGGGACCCCACGCGCCGCCGCCCGGGCGCCCGCCAGGGCCCGCGCGGCCACCCCGGCCCGCCCCGGCCGGAGCGGCGATCCGGGCCGCTCGCTGCAAGAGGAACATCCACAGCCGCACAAGGAGCGCTCCGCACAGTGGGCACCACGTCCGCCCCGTCCCCCACACCGTGGCCGGTCCCCACCGGACAGCACAGCACCGCACAGCACCACATCGCACGGCACAGCACAGCACCACCGGCACGAGGAACCAAGGAAAGGAACCACACCACCATGACCTCAGTGGACTGCACCGCGTACGGCCCCGAGCTGCGCGCGCTCGCCGCCCGGCTGCCCCGGACCCCCCGGGCCGACCTGTACGCCTTCCTGGACGCCGCGCACACAGCCGCCGCCTCGCTCCCCGGCGCCCTCGCCACCGCGCTGGACACCTTCAACGCCGAGGGCAGCGAGGACGGCCATCTGCTGCTGCGCGGCCTCCCGGTGGAGGCCGACGCCGACCTCCCCACCACCCCGAGCAGCACCCCGGCGCCCGAGGACCGCTCCCTGCTGACCATGGAGGCCATGCTCGGACTGGTGGGCCGCCGGCTCGGTCTGCACACGGGGTACCGGGAGCTGCGCTCGGGCACGGTCTACCACGACGTGTACCCGTCGCCCGGCGCGCACCACCTGTCCTCGGAGACCTCCGAGACGCTGCTGGAGTTCCACACGGAGATGGCCTACCACCGGCTCCAGCCGAACTACGTCATGCTGGCCTGCTCCCGGGCCGACCACGAGCGCACGGCGGCCACACTCGTCGCCTCGGTCCGCAAGGCGCTGCCCCTGCTGGACGAGAGGACCCGGGCCCGGCTCCTCGACCGGAGGATGCCCTGCTGCGTGGATGTGGCCTTCCGCGGCGGGGTGGACGACCCGGGCGCCATCGCCCAGGTCAAACCGCTCTACGGGGACGCGGACGATCCCTTCCTCGGGTACGACCGCGAGCTGCTGGCGCCGGAGGACCCCGCGGACAAGGAGGCCGTCGCCGCCCTGTCCAAGGCGCTCGACGAGGTCACGGAGGCGGTGTATCTGGAGCCCGGCGATCTGCTGATCGTCGACAACTTCCGCACCACGCACGCGCGGACGCCGTTCTCGCCCCGCTGGGACGGGAAGGACCGCTGGCTGCACCGCGTCTACATCCGCACCGACCGCAATGGACAGCTCTCCGGCGGCGAGCGCGCGGGCGACGTCGTCGCCTTCACACCGCGCGGCTGAGCTCCCGGGTCCGACACCGCGCGGCTGAACCCACGGTCCGGGGCCCACGGTCCGGCACCGCGCGGCTGAGCCCCCGGGTCCGGCAGCGGGCGGCTGAACCCCCGCCCCGGGCCACCGCCCGACCGCCCCCGCGCACCGGACGCGCCCGCCTGTACGGCGGTCCCGCCCGGGCCCGTACACCTGAAGCGCCCGGCGGACCGCCGCCCCGCCGGGGGACGGACAGAGCCGGGTGCGGGAGGACGTCCTCCCGCACCCGGCTCCCCACCGTTCCGCACCGACCGCACCCGACCGTGCCGCAGGCGCCACCGGCACCGCACCGCCCGCGCCGGCAGCCACCACAGGCGCCACGCCGCCCGCACGGTGCCCGCGCTGCTCAGCCCCCGTCCACCGGGCTGTCCAGCAGCCGCCGCAGCGCGCCCCCGATGAACTCCCGGTCGGCGGCCGACCCCCCGGACCCCGCGAGATGCCCCCACACTCCCGGGATCACCTCCAGCGAGGCATACGGCAGCAGATCGGCCACCCGCTTCTCGTCCTCGACGGCGAAACACACGTCCAGGGCGCCCGGCAGCACCACGGCCCGCGCCGTGACGGAGGCCAGCGCCGCCTCGACGCTCCCCCCGGCCCCGGGTGTCGCCCCCACATCCGTGTTCTCCCAGGTGCGCACCATGGTGAGCAGATCCGCGGCGCCGGGCCCGGAGAGGAAGACCTGCTCCCAGAAGCCGGTGAGGTACTCCTCGCGGGTGGCGAAACCCAGCTCCCGGTGGGCACGGCGGGCCCAGAAGGAACGCGAGGTCCCCCACCCGGCGAACACCCGGCCCGCCGCCTTCCGCCCCCGCTCCCCGGCGTCGGCGCTGAGCGCCGCGGCCAGACCGGACAGCAGGACCAGGCTGTGCGGGCTGCTCACCGGCGCCCCGCAGATCGGGGCGATCCGGCGCACCATCCCCGGATGCGACACGGCCCACTGGTAGGCGTGGGCCGCGCCCATCGACCAGCCCGTGACCAGGGCCAGTTCCCGTACCCCCAGCTCCTCGGTGAGCAGCCGGTGCTGCGCCGCGACATTGTCCTGCGGAGTGATCAGCGGAAAGCGGGACCCCGACGGGTGGTTGCCGGGCGAGCTGGAGACCCCGTTGCCGAAGAGTCCGGCGGTGACGACGCAGTACCGCCGGGTGTCCAGCGGCAGCCCCGCACCGATCAGCCAGTCGTACCCGGTGTGGTCCCGGCCGAAGAACGACGGACAGAGCACCACGTTCGTCCCGTCGGCGTTCGGCGTGCCGTACATGGCGTAACCGATCCGGGCGTCCCGCAGGACCTCCCCGTTCAGCAACGGCAGTTCGTCGATCTCGAATATGCGGCATTCCACCGCTGACCTCCTTGTTCGATCCCCCCGGACAACAGGTCGGTCGTGGCCGGAGACTCAGAGCCAGTTGGGGGCGATCTCGGTGGCCCACAGCTCCAGGCTGCGCAGCTGGACATCGTGCGGGATCAGCCCGGAGTACTGGCACTGGAGCAGATACTCCGGATCGTGCCGCTCCACCAGCTTCTCGATCATGCGGTTGATGTCGTCCGGGGTGCCGACCCACTCCAGCCCCCGGTCGACCAGGGTCTTGTAGTCCGAGCCGATCGGACCCGTCTCGCCGGTCGCGCGCAGCGCCTCGGTGAAGCCCATGGGGCCGAACCAGTTCTCGAAGATGAAGCCGCCGCCGCGGGACGCCCAGTGGTGGGCCTCGCCGGAGTCCCGGGAGACCAGGACGTCCTTCATCACCCCGACCCGCTCGCCCCGCCGCAGGGTGCCGTGGCCCGCCGCCTCGGCCTCCTCCCGGTAGATGTCCATCAGCCGGGCGACGATCTGGTCGTCGGTGTTCATCAGGATCGGCACCACGCCCTCCCGGGCACAGAACCGGAACGTGTCCTCACTGAAGCTGAACGGCTGGAAGACGGGCGGGTGGGGGCGCTGGTAGGGCTTGGGCGCGATGCCCACCTCGCGGATGACGCCGTTCTCGTCGAGGCCCCGGCCGTAGCGGCGCACCGCCTCGTAGGGGAACTCCAGGTCCGGCACCGGGATCGTCCACTGCTCCCCGGAGTGGGTGAACGTCTCGGTCGTCCACGCCTTCTTGATGATCTCCCAGTGCTCCTCGAAGAGGGCACGATTGCGCCGGTCCCGCTCCCCGGCGTCGGACAGGGTGCCGCCGACCCCGTACACCTGCCCCATGATGTCGGCCCAGCGCTTCTGGAACCCGCGCGCGATCCCGACGAAGGCGCGGCCCCGGGTCATGTGGTCGAGCATCGCCAGATCCTCGGCCAGCCGCAGCGGATTGTGCAGCGGCAGGACGTTGGCCATCTGGCCGACCCGGATGTGCCGGGTCTGCATGCCGAGGTAGAGCCCCAGCATGATCGGGTTGTTGGAGACCTCGAAACCCTCGGTGTGGAAGTGGTGCTCGGTGAAGGACAGTCCCCAGTAGCCGAGTTCGTCGGCCGCCTGCGCCTGCCGGGTGAGCTGCCGGAGCATGTTCTGGTAGTTCTGCGGATTGACCCCCGCCATACCCCGCTGGACCTGCGCATGACTGCCGACCGTTGGCAGATAGAAGAGAATGGACTTCACCCTGGCTCCTCCGGTTCGCGGCGCCCTCCATTGACGTGCGCCGAAAGCGGCTCGACCGTCCCACTCCGCCCTTGAGTTCCGTCTGACGCCGCGCCAGTCGGCGGGCCGTCCGCCGGGGTGCCCGCCGGGGTCCGCACCCGCCGGACGGCACGGCGCGCACCGCGCGCGCGGCGCTTCGGGGCACCGGGCTCGACGGGGTGCTCAGCGGGACGTCCAACGGAAGGCAAGCCCCCGTACCCAGCCTGGTCAAGGCGCTCATCGCCATTCCCTGAGGAGGTCCCGCCTTGACCACAGCAATCTCCGCGCTCCCGACCGTGCCCGGCTCCGGACTCGAAGCACTGGACCGTGCCACCCTCATCCACCCCACCCTCTCCGGAAACACCGCGGAACGGATCGTGCTGACCTCGGGGTCCGGCAGCCGGGTCCGCGACACCGACGGCCGGGAGTACCTGGACGCGAGCGCCGTCCTCGGGGTGACCCAGGTGGGCCACGGCCGGGCCGAGCTGGCCCGGGTCGCGGCCGAGCAGATGGCCCGGCTGGAGTACTTCCACACCTGGGGGACGATCAGCAACGACCGGGCGGTGGAGCTGGCGGCACGGCTGGTGGGGCTGAGCCCGGAGCCGCTGACCCGCGTCTACTTCACCAGCGGCGGGGCCGAGGGCAACGAGATCGCCCTGCGGATGGCCCGGCTCTACCACCACCGGCGCGGGGAGTCCGCCCGTACCTGGATACTCTCCCGCCGGTCGGCCTACCACGGCGTCGGATACGGCAGCGGCGGCGTCACCGGCTTCCCCGCCTACCACCAGGGCTTCGGCCCCTCCCTCCCGGACGTCGACTTCCTGACCCCGCCGCAGCCCTACCGCCGGGAGCTGTTCGCCGGTTCCGACGTCACCGACTTCTGCCTCGCCGAACTGCGCGAGACCATCGACCGGATCGGCCCGGAGCGGATCGCGGCGATGATCGGCGAGCCGATCATGGGCGCGGTCGGCGCCGCGGCCCCGCCCGCCGACTACTGGCCCCGGGTCGCCGAGCTGCTGCACTCCTACGGCATCCTGCTGATCTCCGACGAGGTGATCACGGGGTACGGGCGCACCGGGCACTGGTTCGCCGCCGACCACTTCGGCGTGGTCCCGGACATCATGGTCACCGCCAAGGGCATCACCTCGGGGTATGTGCCGCACGGCGCCGTCCTGACCACCGAGGCCGTCGCCGACGAGGTCGTCGGCGACCAGGGCTTCCCGGCGGGCTTCACCTACAGCGGCCATGCCACGGCCTGCGCGGTGGCCCTGGCCAACCTGGACATCATCGAGCGCGAGAATCTGCTCGACAACGCCAGCACCGTCGGCGCCTACCTGGGCAAACGCCTGGCCGAGCTGAGCGATCTGCCGATCGTCGGGGACGTCCGGCAGACCGGTCTGATGCTCGGTGTCGAACTGGTCGCCGACCGCGGAACCCGGGAGCCGCTGCCGGGCGCCGCCGTCGCCGAGGCCCTGCGCGAGCGGGCGGGCATCCTGCTGCGCGCCAACGGCAACGCCCTCATCGTCAACCCCCCGCTGATCTTCACCCAGGAAGACGCCGACGAACTCGTGGCGGGCCTGCGCTCCGTACTCGCCCGCACCAGGCCGGACGGCCGGGTGCTCTGACCCCTTTGGCCCTCCCCGGCCCCACCGGGGCACCACCCCGCCGCACCCCGAGCGCAAAAAGACCCCTCTGCCTGCGTTTCCGCAGGTCAGAGGGGTCTGGTGCAGTGGAGCCTAGGGGAGTCGAACCCCTGACATCTGCCATGCAAAGACAGCGCTCTACCAACTGAGCTAAGGCCCCGAAGCGACAGAACGGCCCTGGACTGCTCCGTCCCGGCCACTGCCGCAGACCAGAGTACCGGGTGTTCCCGGTGATCCTCCAAAACATTGAGGTCTCCCGGTGGGCGACCACTCTCCGTAAGATGCTCGACGTGGTTCGCAGCAGCGAAGCCCGCTTGGGGAAGCGATGGGGAGACGCGCATGGACGCCGCTCAGCAGGAGACGACCGCAAGAGCCCGGGAGCTACAGCGAAGCTGGTACGGGGAGCCCCTGGGGGCCCTGTTCCGCAGGCTGATAGACGATCTGGGGCTGAACCAGGCGCGTCTCGCGGCGGTGCTGGGCCTCTCCGCCCCCATGCTCTCCCAGCTCATGAGCGGCCAGCGGGCCAAGATCGGCAACCCGGCCGTGGTCCAACGGGTCCAGGCGCTCCAGGAGTTGGCCGGACAGGTGGCCGACGGCAGCGTCAGCGCGGTGGAGGCCACCGACCGCATGGAGGAGATCAAGAAGTCGCAGGGAGGCTCCGTCCTGACCGCGAACAGCCAGACCACCAACAGCTCGGGGGCGCCGACCGTCCGCCGGGTCGTCCGGGAGATCCAGTCGCTGCTGCGGTCCGTGTCCGCCGCGGGGGACATCATCGACGCGGCGAACTCCCTCGCCCCGACCCATCCGGAGCTGGCAGAGTTCCTGCGGGTGTACGGGGCCGGGCGCACCGCGGACGCCGTGGCGCACTACGAGTCCCACCAGAGCTGACGACCGAGGCCGGCCCCGGAACGGACCAGAGCCTCATGAGGGACGGGGAGCGGACGCGGCACCATGGGTGAGGTCTTCGCCGGCCGGTACGAGCTGGTCGACCCGATCGGACGCGGAGGGGTCGGCGCGGTCTGGCGCGCCTGGGACCACCGGCGCCGCCGCTATGTGGCGGCCAAGGTGCTCCAGCAGAGCGACGCGCACACCCTGCTGCGCTTCGTCCGCGAGCAGGCCCTGCGGATCGACCATCCCCATGTCCTGGCCCCGGCGAGCTGGGCCGCGGACGACGACAAAGTCCTCTTCACCATGGATCTCGTGGGCGGCGGATCACTCGCGCACGTGATCGGCGACTACGGCCCGCTCCCGCCGCGCTATGTGTGCGCCCTGCTGGACCAACTCCTCTCCGGGCTCGCCGCGGTGCACGCCGAGGGCGTGGTGCACCGCGACATCAAACCGGCGAACATCCTGATGGAGGCCACCGGGACGGGCCGCCCCCATCTGCGCCTGTCCGACTTCGGCATCTCCATGCGCAAGGGCGAGCCCCGGCTGACCGAGACCAACTATGTCGTGGGTACGCCCGGTTACTTCGCCCCCGAGCAGGTCGAGGGCGCGGAGCCGGACTTCCCCGCCGATCTCTTCGCCGTCGGCCTGGTCGCCCTCTATCTGCTGGAGGGTCAGAAACCCGACACCAAGGCCCTGGTGGACTTCTTCACCGCCCATGGCACCCCCGGTGCTCCCCGGGGGATACCGGAGCCGCTGTGGCAGGTGCTCGCGGGGCTGATCCAGCCCGACCCCGCCGCCCGGTTCCGTACGGCGACGGGGGCCCGGAAGGCCCTCGCCGCCGCCGTGGAACTGCTTCCCGAGAGCGGCCCCGACGACGAACCGGTGGAGATATTCGACCAACTGGGCCCGCTGCCGCCGGGGTTCGGCCCCGGCGGCCCCGAGAACACGCCGCCCTCCGGTCTGCTGCGCTCGGCGGCCTCCGGTACCGCGTCCGGCGACACCTCCTCGGCCGCTTCGGCCCCCTCCGGCGGCGGTCCGGGAGCCGGTGGCCCCTGGGCTCCTCCCGGCGGTGCGCACGGTATGCCGGGGGTGCCCGCTCCCCGCAGCCCCCGCCAGGCACAGGAGACACCGGCGCCACCCGTGCCCCAGGGAGCACCGTCGGCGGCTGTCCCCCGCTCCTCGGGCACCGCGCACACCCCCCACGGCGGAACGGGCGCCTCCGCGCCGCTGCCGCCCCCGCGCCTCGGCACGGGCCCCGGACCGATGCCGTCCTCCCCGCACAGCGGAACGGCCCCCACGGCACCCCTGCACGGCGGAACGGGCGTCTCCGCGCAGCAGGGGGCGGCCCGCCCTCCGCTGCCGCCGACGGCGCACCCGGGGACGGGCGGCCTCACCGTGCCCCCGCCACCGCGTCAGCCGCCCACGCCACCGCCGCACCCGGCCATGCCGCTCACCCCGCCACCGCTGCCCCTGGCACAGGACCCCACCCCGACCCCGGTCGCCCCGCACGTCCCGGACCCGCGCTACCCGTACGCCGCCGAGTCACCGCACCCGGCCCCCGCGCCCCTCACCGGCGGATACCCCGCCCACCCGCTGCCGGTCCCGATCCCGGCGCCACCGACGCCCGCACCGGCCACCCGCCCGGCCCGCAGGCCCCAGGGACCACCCGCGAAGATCGTCGTACCGGTGCTGATCCTGGCGCTGATCTGCTTCACCGTCGGCTTCTGGGCCCTCGCCGCGGCCTGACCCGCCCCGCGCGCCCGTGTCCCGCCCCGCCGGACACGCCCTCTTCACACGCCCCCGAGAAATCCTTCACAAGCGAAAAGTCCCGGCGCTCACCACCCCCCGGAACAGCACTGAGCCCCGGCCGCCTCAAGGGCACCGGGGCTCAGTCGAATACCGTGCGTGTCTCACACACCCGAACCTGCGGGCACGGAGTCAGTCGCCTCCGTCCACAGATCCTGCTCGGCGCGATCCGCCTGGATCTGGCGGTACACGAGGAGCCCGCCGATGGCGGCCAGTGCGACCAGGAGAAGCTTCTTCACCGCGCGACCTCGTCTTTCCTTGGCGTATGACGTATGAGGACTTCTGCCGCCCGACTATACACACCGACCGATACCGTTCGGTGACCTGTGCGTCCCCGGCCCACTCCGCCACTTCGACCACCGACGCGAAAGACCCCCGATCCTGGTGGACCGGGGGTCTTTTCGTGCTGGTGGGGCTAACAGGATTTGAACCTGTGGCCTCATCCTTATCAGGGATGCGCTCTAACCAACTGAGCTATAGCCCCGCCGCGCTCTGCGCTGACCTCTGAAGATTAGCGCACGTGACGCGCTGTTCCCAAATCCGGTCCGACGGGGCCGGGGCCCGGTTACTCGTCCTCCGCCAGCGTCAGCTCGACGCCGCCCACGAAACCGGCGGAGAGGTTGTAGATGAAGGCGCCGAGGGTGGCCAGCGCTGTGGCCAGGACCACATCGATCACCGCGACCACGGAGGTGAAGATCAGCACCCGGGGCAGCGACAGGAACGACTGGAGGTCGAAGCCGTTGTTCTCGTTCGAGCCGGTGGCCTCGCTGATCGTCCCGCCGACCGTGGAGAAGACGCCCATGGCGTCCATGACCATCCACAGCACCGCGGCGGCGATGATCGTACAGATGCCCAGCGCGATGGAGATCAGGAAGCTGACCTTCATCACCGACCACGGGTCGGCCTTGGCCACCCGCAGCCGCGCCTTGCGGGTGCGGGGGGTCGTCTTGGCGCCGGTACGGGCCAGCCGCATGGCCGACTCGGCCTCGTCGGCGTGCGGCGCCTGGTAGGCCTGCGGGGGGCGGTAGGGCTGCCCGGCCGCGGGCTTGGGAGCGGCCGGACCGGTCGCTCCGGCTCCGGCTGCGGGCTTCGGCTTGTCGAAGGGGGTCTTGGGCCCCCGGGTCTCCGTCGCGGTTCCCCCCTGGGAGTCCGCGGCGGAGCCACGGGCACCGTTCTTTCCAGCTGCTCCAGCCGCTCCAGCGGCCGAACCGGCGCCCGTGGCTCCACTCACGCTTCTACTCCTCGCGCTCCCCGGCCGAGGGCTCCGTGCCCTCGCCTTCCGACACGGCCGTACCGGTGTCGGTCCCATCAACCACCGCGGCCTCGTCGGTCCCGTCGACCTCGTCGGCCTCATGCCCTGCTTCGGCGTTACGGGCGATACCGACAACGGCATCCCGCTTGCCCAGATTGATCAGTTGGACGCCCATGGTGTCACGGCCCGTCTCCCTGACTTCGTTGACTCGCGTACGAATCACACCGCCGCCGAGGGTGATGGCGAGAATCTCATCGGACTCCTCCACCACCAGCGCGCCCACGAGCGATCCACGGTCTTCAACGATCTTGGCGGCCTTGATACCCAGGCCCCCACGTCCTTGGACGCGATATTCGTCCACCGCGGTTCGCTTCGCGTACCCACCATCTGTGGCGGTGAACACGAACGTACCCGGCCGCACCACATTCATCGAGAGGAGTTCGTCCCCTTCGCGGAAACTCATCCCCTTGACGCCCGAGGTGGCGCGCCCCATCGGGCGCAGCGCCTCGTCCGTCGCGGTGAACCGGATCGACTGGGCCTTCTTGCTGATGAGCAGCAGGTCGTCCGCGGCCGACACCAGCTCGGCGCCGATCAGCTCGTCGGCGGTGCCCTCGGCGCCGTTGTCCGTCTCCCGGAGGTTGATCGCGATGACACCGCCCGAGCGCGGCGAGTCGTAGTCCTTCAGCGGGGTCTTCTTGACCAGGCCGGCCTTGGTGGCGAGCACCAGGTACGGCGCGGCCTCGTAGTCCCGTACGGCGAGGATCTGGGCGATCCGCTCGTCCGGCTGGAAGGCGAGCAGATTGGCCACATGCTGACCCCGCGCGTCCCGGCCCGCGTCCGGCAGCTCGTACGCCTTGGCGCGGTAGACCCGCCCCTTGTTGGTGAAGAAGAGCAGCCAGTGGTGGGTGGTGGAGACGAAGAAGTGGTCGACGATGTCGTCTTCCTTGAGCTTCGTCCCCCGGACGCCCTTGCCGCCGCGCTTCTGCGAGCGGTAGTCGTCCGTCCGGGTGCGCTTCACATAGCCGCCCCGGCTGATGGTGACGACGATGTCCTCCTCGGCGATCAGGTCCTCGATGGACATGTCGCCGTCGAAGGGCACGAGCTGGCTGCGGCGGTCGTCGCCGTACTTCTCGACGATCACGGCCAGCTCTTCGCTGACGATCCGGCGCTGCTTCTCCGGCGAGGCCAGGATCGCGTTGTACTCGTTGATCTTCTCCTGGAGCTCGGCGTGCTCCTGGAGGATCTTCTGGCGCTCCAGCGCGGCCAGCCGGCGGAGCTGCATCTCCAGGATGGCGTTGGCCTGGACCTCGTCGATGGAGAGCAGGTCCATCAGGCCCGCGCGGGCGATCTCGACCGTGTCGCTGCGCCGGATCAGCGCGATGACCTCGTCGATGGAGTCCAGCGCCTTGAGCAGACCGCGCAGGATGTGCGCCCGCTCCTCCGCCTTGCGCAGCCGGAACCGCGTCCGCCGGACGACGACCTCGATCTGGTGGGTCACCCAGTGGCGGATGAAGGCGTCCAGCGACAGGGTGCGCGGCACCCCGTCGACCAGCGCCAGCATGTTCGCGCCGAAGTTGGTCTGGAGGTCGGTGTGCTTGTACAGGTTGTTGAGCACGACCTTGGCGACCGCGTCGCGCTTGAGCACGATGACCAGCCGCTGACCGGTGCGGGAGGAGGTCTCGTCGCGGACGTCGGCGATGCCGCCGATCCTGCCGTCCTTCACCAGGTCGGCGATCTTCTGCGCGAGGTTGTCCGGGTTGACCTGGTACGGCAGCTCCGTGACCACCAGGCACTGGCGGTTCTGGATCTCCTCGACCTCGACCACCGCGCGCATGGTGATGGAGCCGCGGCCGGTCCGGTACGCCTCCTCGATGCCCTTGCGGCCCACGACCAGGGCGCCGGTCGGGAAGTCCGGGCCCTTGATCCGCTCGATCAGCGCGTCCAGCAGCTCCTCGTGGGAGGACTCCGGGTGCTCCAGCGCCCACTGGGCACCGGCCGCGACCTCGCGCAGATTGTGCGGCGGGATATTGGTCGCCATCCCGACCGCGATCCCCGCCGAGCCGTTGACCAGCAGGTTCGGGATACGGGCCGGGAGGACGGTCGGCTCCTGGTTCCGGCCGTCGTAGTTGTCCTGGAAGTCGACGGTGTCCTCGTCGATGTCCCGCAGCATCTCCATCGAGAGCGGCGCCATCTTGCACTCGGTGTAGCGCATGGCGGCGGCGGGGTCATTGCCCGGGGAGCCGAAGTTTCCGTTGGAGTCGACGAGCGGCATCCGCATGGACCACGGCTGCGCCAGTCGCACCAGGGCGTCGTAGATCGAGGTGTCGCCGTGCGGGTGGTAGGTACCCATGACGTCACCGACGACACGGGCGCACTTGTAGAAGCCCTTCTCGGGCCGGTAGCCGCCGTCGTACATCGCGTAGAGCACCCGGCGGTGGACGGGCTTGAGGCCGTCCCGTACATCGGGCAGCGCGCGCGACACGATGACGGACATCGCGTAGTCGAGGTAGGAGCGCTGCATCTCGGTTTCGAGCCCGACGGGCTCGATACGCATCTGCGGCTGCTCTTCTTCCGCGGCGGCGGGGGTGGAGGTCTCGTCGGCCATTGCTGGTCTTCAGTCCTTTCGTGCGGTCAGCAGAGACCGACTCAGATGTCGAGGAAGCGGACGTCCTTGGCGTTGCGCTGGATGAAGGAGCGCCGGGCCTCGACGTCCTCACCCATCAGCACCGAGAACAGGTCGTCGGCCTGGGCGGCGTCGTCCAGCGTGACCTGGCCGAGCACCCGGTGCTCGACGTCCATGGTGGTGACGCGCAGTTCCTCGGCGTTCATCTCGCCCAGACCCTTGAAGCGCTGGATCGAGTCCTCGCGAATCCGCTTGCCCTGCTGCTTGCCCAGCTCGACCAGGGCGTCGCGCTCACGGTCGGAGTAGGCGTACTCGAAGTCGTCCCGGCCCCACTTGATCTTGTAGAGCGGCGGGCGGGAGAGGAAGACATGCCCGGCCTCGACCAGCGGACGCATGAAGCGGAAGAGGAAGGTCAGCAGCAGGGTGTTGATGTGCTGACCGTCGACGTCGGCGTCCGCCATCAGGATGATCTTGTGATAGCGGAGCTTCTCGATGTCGAAGTCCTCGTGGATACCGGTGCCGAAGGCGGAGATCAGCGCCTGGACCTCGGTGTTCTGGAGGATCTTGTCGATCCGCGCCTTCTCGACGTTCAGGATCTTGCCGCGGATGGGCAGGATGGCCTGGTACATCGGGTTGCGGCCGGACTTCGCCGAGCCACCGGCGGAGTCACCCTCGACGATGAAGATCTCGCACTTGGTGGGGTCGTTGGACTGGCAGTCGCTGAGCTTTCCGGGCAGCGAGGCCGACTCCAGCAGACCCTTGCGCCGGGTGAGGTCACGGGCCTTGCGGGCGGCGACCCGGGCCGTCTGCGCCTGGATGGCCTTGCGGACGATGTCCGCCGCCTCGTTCGGGTTGCGGTCGAACCAGTCGGTCAGGTGCTCGTGCACGACCTTCTGGACAAAGGTCTTCGCCTCGGTGTTGCCCAGCTTGGTCTTGGTCTGGCCCTCGAACTGCGGCTCGCCCAGCTTGACCGAGATGATCGCGGTCAGACCCTCGCGGATGTCCTCGCCGGAGAGGTTGTCGTCCTTCTCCCGGAGCAGCTTCTTGTCCCGGGCGTAACGATTGACCAGACCGGTGAGCGCGGCGCGGAAGCCCTCCTCGTGGGTACCGCCCTCATGGGTGTGGATCGTGTTCGCGAAGGAGTACACACCCTCGGTGTACTGCGAGTTCCACTGCATCGCGATCTCGACCGAGAGCATCCGCTCCTTGTCCTCGGCCTCGATGTCGATCACGGTGGGGTGGATCAGCTCACCCTTGCGCGAGTTCAGGTACTTCACGAAGTCGACGATGCCGCCCTCGTAGTAGTACGTGACCGTGCGGACCTGCTCCTGCTCCGCCTCCTCGGCGGTGTCGGCGCCGGACGTCGCCTTGGCCGACTCGCGCTCGTCGGTCAGCGTCAGGGTCAGGCCCTTGTTGAGGAAGGCCATCTCCTGGAAGCGGCGCGACAGCGTCTCGAAGGAGTACTCGGTGGTCTCGAAGATGTCGCCGTCGGCCCAGAAGGTGACCGAGGTGCCCGTCTCCGCCGTCTCCTCGTTCCGCGCCAGGGGGGCGGTGGGGACGCCGAGCTTGTAGTCCTGGGTCCAGCGGTAGCCGTCCGTCTTGACGTCGACGGCGACCTTGGTCGACAGGGCGTTCACCACGGAGACGCCGACGCCGTGCAGACCGCCGGAGACCGCGTAGCCGCCGCCGCCGAACTTGCCGCCCGCGTGCAGGACCGTGAGCACGACCTCGACGGCGGGCTTGTTCTCCGAGGGGACGATGCCCACAGGGATGCCACGGCCGTTGTCGACGACCCGGACACCGCCGTCGGCCAGGATCGTCACCTGGATCGTGTCCGCGTGCCCGGCCAGAGCCTCGTCGACGGAGTTGTCGACGACCTCGTACACCAGGTGATGAAGCCCACGCTCACCGGTCGAGCCGATGTACATGCCGGGGCGCTTGCGGACCGCGTCCAACCCTTCGAGGACGGTGATCGCGCTGGCGTCGTACGAGGCGGTGACCTCACCCGACGAGCCGACGGGGGTGGACGGGTTGTTCTCGTTGGGGTTGCCGGAATCGGCCACGAAGCGCCCTTTCTGGCACAGCACAAGCCGTTCTCCGGGCATGCGGGAGCGGCTGCGTCGTTCGACATGTTCCGCAAGGTGGCGGGATTGTCCACCAGTCTACCGGTACCACTGACACGAATGGGGGTTTGCCGGTAGCTGAGTCCGCATGTGCCGCCCTCAACCCCGTCGGTCCGACTCCCCATATCCGGGAAGGGGCTCCAGGAGGCTCACACGGGCGTTGAGCGCTTTGGCCTGTCAATGGGCGAAACCGGTGACGCACCTATCACGGAACGGGGTCCGGCGCGAGGAGACACGGCTGCCCCCGCACGGCTGAATCGATCATTCCGCAGGGACGGGCCGTGGCTGAAAACTCATCGAACCTTAAGAAAGATGGGCAAATCGACACCGGGGGGCAGAGGCTCAGCCATAGGTGTCGCCCGGGCCCCTGCTGCCCGGCGCGCGCAGCGGGCCGTACCCCTTCTTCGGGGCCCCGGGACCCAGCACCTTGATCATCCGTACGGTGCCTGGCCCCAGGTCCTCGTTGAGCCGGGCCACCAGCCGGGGGGCCAGCAGTCGGAGCTGCGTCGCCCACGCCGTGGAGTCGCACTGCACGGTCAGCACCCGCTCGTCCGGGGCCTCGTCGTACCGCAGCGGGACACAGTGCTTGGCCAGGTCCTCGCCGACGATCTGGGGCCAGCGGCCCATCACCCCGCCCACCGCCGCCGGGGTCTCCCAGCCGCGCTCGGCGAGCAGCCGATGGATCGCCGCACCGAGCGGCAGCGGGTCACGACCGTCGGCGCGCGCGCCGGAGCGAAGCCCTCCGCCCCTTCTGGCCTGGCGCTTCTCCTGGGCCGCCGCGCCGCGCGCGCGGGCCTGCTCCTTGGCCGCGCGCAGGGCGACGCGGGCGAGGTCCACACCGGAGGAAGCGGCCCCGGGGACCGGGGACGCCGTCGTGGACGCGGGACCCACCGGCTCCGCGGGGGACGCGGCGGAACGGGATGCACCGGGTCCGCCGGGTGCCCCCGCCCCGGGTCCGGTGGAGGGGACGCCGTTCATACCCGTGTCACCTCTCCACCGGAGACCGCGTACCGCGCGCCGCTGAGCACTTGGGGCACATCGTCGTCCACCGCCGCCGTGACAAGGACCTGCTCGCCCGGAGCGACCAGTTCCGCCAGCCGCTCGCGCCGTTTGGCGTCCAGCTCGGCGAAGACGTCGTCCAGCACGAGCACCGGTTCATGGCCCTCGGAACGCAGCAGCTCGTACGAGGCCAGCCGCAGCGCCAGCGCGTACGACCAGGACTCGCCGTGGCTCGCGTACCCCTTCGCGGGCAGCTCACCCAGCTTCAGCAGCAGCTCGTCCCGGTGCGGTCCGACGAGGGTGACCCCGCGTTCGATCTCCTGCTTGCGGGCCTCGCCGAGCGCTTCGAGCAGCAGCCCGTACAGCTCCTCGCGGCCCTCGGCACCGTCCTCCGGCGGGGCGGTGGCACCGGCGGAGGAACGGTATTCCAGCTCCAGCGGTCCGCCGCCCGGGGCCAGCGACTCGTACGCCTTGTCCGCCAGCGGGCGCAGGGTGGCCACCAGGTCGAGCCGCCGGGCCAGCAGCTCCGCGCCGACCCGGGCCAGATGCTGGTCCCAGACGTCCAGCGTGGACAGGTCCGCGCCGGACCGGCTCCCGCCGTGCCGCCGGGCCAGGGCCGCGGACTTCAGCAGGGTGTTGCGCTGCTTGAGCACCCGCTCGTAGTCGGAGCGGACGCCCGCCATCCGGGGTGAGCGCGCGGTGATCAGTTCGTCGAGGAAGCGGCGGCGGTCGCCCGGGTCGCCCTTCACCAGCGCCAGATCCTCCGGCGCGAACAGCACCGTCCGTACGATCCCCAGCGCGTCCCGCGGCCTGACCTGCGAGGACCGATTGATCCTGGCCCGGTTGGCCCGGCCCGGGTTCAGCTCCAGCTCAATGAGCTGGGAGCGGTCCCCCTGGGTGACGGCGGCCCTGATCACCGCGCGCTGGGCACCGGCCCGGACCAGGGGCGCGTCCGACGCGACCCGGTGGCTGGCGAGTGTGGCCAGATAGCCGACCGCCTCCACCAGATTGGTCTTGCCCTGCCCGTTCGCCCCCACGAACGAGCTGACGCCCGGGCCGAGCGGGACCTCGACCCGGGCGTACGAACGGAAGTCGGCCAGCGACAGATGCGTGACATGCATGGATCTCGCCGACCTCCCCCGGCTGAAGGGTGTGTTACTTGGTCTCCACCGCGTGGCCGCCGAACTGGTTGCGCAGCGCGGCGATCATCTTCATCTGCGGGGAGTCGTCCTGACGGGAGGCGAACCGCGCGAACAGCGAGGCGGTGATCGCGGGCAGCGGCACGGCGTTGTCGATGGCGGCCTCGACCGTCCACCGGCCCTCGCCGCTGTCCTCGGCGTAGCCGCGCAGCTTGTCCAGGTGCTCGTCCTCGTCCAGGGCGTTGACCGCGAGGTCGAGCAGCCAGGAGCGGATGACGGTGCCCTCCTGCCAGGAGCGGAAGACCTCGCGCACATCGGTGACGGAGTCGACCTTCTCCAGCAGCTCCCAGCCCTCGGCGTACGCCTGCATCATGGCGTACTCGATGCCGTTGTGGACCATCTTCGCGAAGTGCCCGGCGCCGACCTTGCCCGCGTGGACGGAGCCGTAGGGGCCGGACGGCTTGAGCGCGTCGAAGACCGGCTGCACCTGGGCGACGTGCTCGGGGGCACCGCCGTACATCAGCGCGTAGCCGTTCTCCAGGCCCCAGACACCGCCGGAGACACCGCAGTCCACAAAGCCGATGCCCTTGATGCCCAGCTCGACGGCGTGGCGCTCGTCCTCGGTCCAGCGGGAGTTGCCGCCGTCCACGACGATGTCGCCGGGGGAGAGCAGCTCGGCCAGCTCGTCGATGGTGGACTGGGTCGCGGCTCCGGCCGGGACCATCACCCACACCACCCGGGGGCCCTCCAGGCTGTCCACAAGCTCCTGGAGGCTGTGGACATCGGAGATGTCCGGGTTGCGGTCGTAGCCGATGACGGTGTGGCCCGCGCGGCGGATGCGCTCGCGCATGTTGCCGCCCATTTTCCCGAGGCCGACGAGGCCGAGCTGCATCTCATGTCCTTAAGCGTCGTGGTGCGTGAACGGTTCCGAGCCTACGCCGGGGTGTGCCGTACAGCCCGACGGGCCTGCCCGGGTGGGGACAGGCCCGTCGTCGGCCGAACGCGCTCCGGCGCCCCCGCGGGGGCTCAGCCCGAGAGTCGTACGGGCATGATCAGGTACTTGTACGCCTCGTCCGCCTCGGCGTCCACGGCGGGCTTGCCGCTGAGCAGCGCGGGCTTGGTCGAGGTGGTGAACGAGAGCTGGGCGACCGGGGAGTCGATCGCGCTCAGCCCGTCGAGCAGGAAGGTCGGGTTGAAGGCGATGGAGATGTCGTCGCCCTCCAGGTGCGCGTCGACGCGCTCCACAGCCTGTGCGTCGTCGCTGGAGCCTGCCTCCAGGATCAGCACACCCTGCTCGAAGCTCAGCCGGACCGGGGTGTTCCGCTCGGCGACGAGGGCCACGCGCTTGACGGCCTCGACGAACGGCGCGGTCTCGATGACCGCCACCGAGTTGAACTCGGTCGGGAAGAGCGTGCGGTACTTCGGCAGATCGCCTTCGAGCAGCCGGGTGGTGGTGCGGCGGCCCGCGCCCTCGAAACCGATCAGGCCCTCGCCCTTGCCGGAGCCGGAGAGCGCGAGAGTGACCGTGTCACCGCTGGTCAGCGACTTGGCGGTGTCGAGCAGCGTCTTCGCGGGCACCAGTGCGACGGCGGACGCCTCCGGGTTCTCCGGCTTCCACAGGAACTCGCGGACGGCGAAGCGGTAGCGGTCGGTGGAGGCGAGGGTGACGGTGTCGCCCTCGATCTCGATCCGCACACCGGTGAGCACCGGGAGGGTGTCGTCCCGTCCGGCGGCGATGGCGACCTGGGCGGCGGCGGAGGCGAAGACCTCACCGGGCACGGTGCCGGTCGCGGTCGGCATCTCCGGCAGCGCCGGGTACTCCTCCACCGGCAGGGTGTGGAGGGTGAAGCGGGAGGAGCCGCAGACCACGGTCGCCCGTACACCGTCTGTGGAAATCTCCACGGGGCGGTTGGGGAGGGCGCGGCAGATGTCGGCGAGAAGGCGGCCGGAGACCAGGACCGTGCCGTCCTCGTCGACCTCGGCCTCGACGGAGACGCGGGCGGAGACCTCGTAGTCGAAGCTGGAGAAGCTGAGGGCGCCGTCCTCCGCCTTCAGCAGCAGGCCCGCGAGCACGGGCGCCGGCGGACGGGCCGGGAGGCTCCGGGCCACCCAGGCCACCGCCTCCGCGAGTACATCGCGCTCAACCCGGATCTTCACCGGAAACCGCCTCCTGCTGTTGCTGGCTCGCCTTGCTGGCCTTCTCGTCGGCTGTGTTGCCGGGGACCAGTCTGACGCACCGCACTGACAGTCGGCACGGGTCGGGGTCAAGTCGTGCCCCAGGGTGTCGCGGCTCGGGGAGGCGAGTTGTCCACAGTCCCCACTTCGAAGCGATTTCCCCGGTAACTCTATGTGGGAGTAGTAGTAGGGCCTGTGGATACCGTGGATAACCCCGTTTTCGCAGGTCAGAGGCGGTTTTTTATCCACTGCCCCTGGGGATGGAGCCGGTGGACAACCGGGGGTTCCTGTGGACAGCGAAAAGTTCTGCACAGGCCATGCACAGCCCACGGGGAGTTCTCCCCAGCTGTGTCCCCAGTTTTACCCCGGTTCCCCACAGCCCAACCCCGCGCATCGGTGTGACGCCTTTCACTCGACACGGTGAGAGGGGCCTGGACGTTGCCGAACAGTGGACAAGGCTGTGGAGAAGCTGTGGGCAACTGCCTCCAGCCTGGGGACGGGCGGTGGACAACCGCGCGGGCCCCCTGTGGACGCCCGCTCTGTCCACGGGCTGTGGATCACGGTTTGCCACAATTCCACAGGCACCTGACCTGGTGTGATGATCTTTCCCCAGGCGCACCTGTGGACAGCGTCTGGACAACTTTTGAGTCCCCAGGCTGTGGACGGTGGATTTCCGCCCGACCTGTGGAGAACACGGTGACACACCTCCCTAATCGAACATCGCCAAGCCGGTGGGGCGGTCGACCACGGCGGCGGAGGACATGAGAAGTGCCCCGGGAGGGGCTCCCGGGGCACTGCGGACGGGGGTCGAGGACGGCACGCGGGACGCCGCGGGCGGGGGTGTACGGGGCCGCGCGGGCGGACGCGACGGCGAGGGCGCCGAGGGGGCGGACGCGACGCCGAGGGGCGGCGAAGGGCGCCGTAGCGCACCGTACGGCCGCTGAGGGGCCGCTGAGGGGCCCCGGGGTCAGCCGTTCTTGATGCGGTTGGTCAGCTCGGTGACCTGGTTGTAGATCGAGCGCCGCTCGGCCATCAGCGCGCGGATCTTCCGGTCCGCGTGCATCACGGTCGTATGGTCGCGCCCGCCGAACTGCGCCCCGATCTTCGGCAGCGACAGATCCGTCAGCTCACGGCAGAGGTACATGGCGATCTGCCGGGCGGTGACCAGGACCCGGCTGCGGGAGGAGCCGCACAGGTCCTCCACCGTCAGACCGAAGTAGTCCGCCGTCGCCGCCATGATCGCGCCCGCGGTGATCTCCGGAGCGCTGTCCTCGCCGCCGGGGATCAGATCCTTCAGCACGATCTCGGTGAGCCCCAGATCCACCGGCTGCCGGTTGAGCGAGGCGAAGGCCGTCACCCGGATCAGCGCGCCCTCCAGCTCACGGATGTTGCGCGAGATCCGCGAGGCGATGAACTCCAGCACCTCCGGCGGCGCGTTCAACTGCTCCTGGACCGCCTTCTTGCGCAGGATCGCGATTCGCGTCTCCAGCTCCGGCGGCTGCACATCGGTGGTCAGCCCCCACTCGAAGCGGTTTCGGAGCCGGTCCTCCAGCGTCATGAGCTGCTTGGGCGGCCGGTCGGAGGAGAGCACGATCTGCTTGTTGGCGTTGTGGAGCGTGTTGAACGTGTGGAAGAACTCCTCCTGCGTCGACTCCTTGCTCGCCAGGAACTGGATGTCGTCGACGAGCAGGATGTCCACATCGCGGTACCGCTTGCGGAAGGCGTCGCCCTTGCCGTCGCGGATCGAGTTGATGAACTCGTTGGTGAACTCCTCCGAGCTGACGTACCGCACCCGGGTCCCCGGGTAGAGGCTGCGCGCGTAGTGCCCGATGGCGTGGAGGAGATGGGTCTTCCCGAGCCCGGACTCCCCATAGATGAAGAGCGGGTTGTACGCCTTCGCGGGGGCCTCCGCGACCGCGACGGCCGCGGCGTGCGCGAAGCGGTTGGACGCGCCGATCACAAAGGTGTCGAAGAGGTACTTCGGGTTCAGCCGGGCGTGCGGCTCCCCGGGGCCGGAGGCCGCCGGGGACGGTGACCCGAGCGGGCCGGGGCCCGTGCCGCCGGTGCCGCGGTGCGGTGCGGCGGGGGCGGGCAGCTCGCGGCGGTCCGGGCGCTGCTCGTACCCGGGGCGCTCGGCGGGGGGCTGCGGGGAGCGGTAGTCGTGCGGGGTCCGGTCCGGCCGCGCCGTGGCGTACGGGTCCCGGTCCTGGAAGGTCTCCCGCTCCTGGTACGCGTCCCGCTCCGGGAAGCCGCCGAGCCGGGGCTGCTGCCAGGACAGGTCCTCCTGCGCGCGCGGCCAGGCGCCGGGCTCGGGGCGCTGCTGCTGGTACTCCGGGTAGACGGGCCGGATCTCCGGCAGCCCCTCGTCGGCCGCGCGATGCCCGTACCCTCCGTACGGGTCCGGCTGCGGCGGGTACCCCGGTGCCTCGTCGTGCTGGGGGTAGGCGGACGGCTGGGGAGCGGTCTCCTGCGGTGCCGGTGCTCCGGCGGCGGAGTCGTCGACGGTGATCGCGATCCGGATCGGACCGCCGCACTCGCGGCTCAGCGTCTCGCTGATCAGCGGGGCGAGCCGGCCTTCGAGGACCCGCTTGCCCCACTCATTGGGAACGGAGAGCAGCGCCGTGCCCGCGACCAGGGCCAGCGGGCGGCAGCGCTCGATCCACTGCTTGTCCTTCGGCTCGATGCCCGCCCGGCCCTCCGCGAGCAGGTGCTCCAGAACGCGCGGCCACACTGCGGCAAGATCGGCAGGTACGTCAGCCACAGGGCACGCTCTCTCGCAGGTCCCACGAATGTGTGGTTCTCGGGACGGGGGGATGGAGTGGGGGAGTCCGACCGGGAAGGGACAGAAAGGAAAAGTTCCGGAGTCCAGCCACGGTAGTCAGGCCGACCCGCGCGGTTCAAGTTGTTGTCCACAGGCTGTGCACAGTGGCCCCCGCCGTCGCCCTGGTTTGACCGGATGGCGTAGCCGCGCGTACCGTAACCAGGTCGAGTTGTCGATGGCTGCTGCCGCCTGCCTCCGATGGGCAAAGATCACACCCTGTGATTGTGAAGCGGTGCACTCGGGCGTAGACGCGAGCTTCCTCGTGGGCGCACGGTGACAGCCAGGCGATGCCCCGCCATCTACGAGTCACTACTGGAGCCCCCGAGTGAGCAAGCGCACCTTCCAGCCGAACAACCGTCGTCGGGCCAAGACCCACGGTTTCCGTCTGCGCATGCGTACCCGCGCCGGCCGCGCGATTCTCGCGTCTCGCCGCAGCAAGGGTCGCGCCCGCCTGTCCGCCTGATCGCGTACAGGTCATGACGTGCTGCCTACCGAGAATCGGCTGAGGCGGCGCGAGGACTTCGCGACCGCGGTACGGCGAGGACGACGGGCCGGACGCCCGTTGCTGGTCGTCCATCTACGAAGCGGTTCACCGGACCCGCACGCGCCTGGGGAGAGCGCTCCCCCGACGTGTGCGGGTTTCGTCGTGAGCAAGGCAGTAGGTGGAGCGGTCGTTCGCAACCAGGTCAAACGCAGGCTGCGGCACCTCATACGCGACCGGCTGGCGGCGCTGCCCCCCGGTAGCCTGGTGGTCGTACGGGCGCTGCCCGGAGCGGGTGACGCCGATCATCAACAGCTGGCCCAAGACCTGGATGCCGCCCTCCAGCGGCTGCTGGGAGGGGGCGCGCGATGAAGTACCCGCTGCTGGCCCTGATCAAGCTGTACCAGTGGACGATCAGTCCCCTGCTGGGACCCGTCTGCCGGTACTACCCGTCGTGTTCCCACTACGGATACACGGCCATCGACCGGCACGGCGCGGTCAAAGGCACGGTGCTGACCGCGTGGCGAATCCTGCGGTGCAACCCGTGGTCGCCCGGCGGTGTGGACCATGTGCCGCCCCGTAGGCGTCCGCGCTGGCACGAAACGCTGCGTGATGCCCTGCGGGGCAACAAGGGCGGGACCTCCGCCGCCGATATGCCTAACTGGGGATCGGTCACCGAGCTCCCGAGTCCGGCCGCAGAGACCTCGCCCAATGCTCAAGGAGCCTGATTAGTGGACACGATTGCCAGTCTCTTCAGCTTTATCACCACACCCGTTTCGTGGATCATCGTCCAGTTCCACAAGCTCTACGGGGCGATGTTCGGCCCCGACACGGGCTGGGCCTGGGGACTGTCGATCGTCTCGCTCGTGGTCCTGATCCGTATCTGTCTGATCCCGCTTTTTGTGAAGCAGATCAAGTCGATGCGGAACATGCAGGCGCTCCAGCCGAAGATGAAGGCGATCCAGGAGCGCTACAAGAACGACCGGCAGCGTCAGTCCGAAGAGATGATGAAGCTGTACAAGGAGACGGGGACCAACCCCCTCTCCTCGTGTCTGCCGATTCTGGCGCAGTCGCCCTTCTTCTTCGCGCTGTACTACGTCCTCTCCAACATCGCCTCCGGCAAGACCGTCGGTGTGATCAACGAGTCGCTGCTCGAAAGCGCTCGACAGGCCCATATCTTCGGTGCCCCCCTGGCCGCGAAGTTCATGGACAGCGAGGCCAAGGTCGCCTCCCTGGACGCCTCGCTGACCACGGTCCGCATCGTCACCGCGGTCATGATCGTCCTGATGTCGGCGTCGCAGTTCTACACCCAGCGCCAGCTGATGCAGAAGAACGTCGACCTCTCGGTCAAGACGCCGTACATGCAGCAGCAGAAGATGCTGATGTACATCTTCCCGGTCATCTTCGCCGTGATGGGCATCAACTTCCCCGTCGGCGTTCTCGTCTACTGGCTGACCACCAATGTGTGGACCATGGGCCAGCAGATGTATGTGATCAACCAGAACCCGACCCCGGGCAGCAAGGCCCAGGACGAGTATCTGCACCGTCTGCTCAAGGCCGTCTCCACCCGGGGTGAAGTGCACTCCCGGCGTCGGCGCAAGGTCGTCCAGGACATCGTCGCCAAGGGCTCGAACCGCAACGACAACGAGCGCAAGTTCATCAGCGGTCTCGCGAAGGCCGGTTTCGTCGCGCAGGCCGACGGCACGGTGGCCCGCGGTGAGGAGACGGCGGCCGAGACCGGCGGTGCCGCCGCCCGGCGCCAGCAGCCCAAGCGGCAGACGAAGGCGCAGCGTGCCCAGACCGGTACGAAGGCGTCCGCCGACGACTCCGAGACGGTCTCGCTGGAGAAGGACGAGCAGGACACCGAGCAGGACACCCAGCCGAAGACTCCCGGCAAGCCCGCCGGCCGCCAGCAGCCCAAGAAGGCCGGACCGCGCAAGGGCCAGCAGCGACCCAAGCACCCGTCCTCCAAGAAGTAAGAAGGAGTCCATCCGTGACGGAAGGCACCATCCCCGCCGCCGCCGAGGAAGGCGACACCCTCACCCGCCTTGAGCAGGAGGGGGAGATCGCCGCCGACTACCTCGAAGGTCTGCTCGACATCGCCGATCTCGACGGTGACATCGACATGGACGTCGAGGCCGACCGGGCCGCCGTCTCGATCGTCAGCGACTCGGACAGCCGGGATCTCCAGAAGCTGGTCGGCCGTGACGGTGAGGTCCTGGAAGCCCTTCAGGAGCTGACCCGGCTCGCCGTGCACCGGGAGACCGGTGACCGCAGCCGACTGATGCTGGACATCGCGGGGTTCCGGGCCAAGAAGCGCACCGAGCTGGCCAAGCTGGGAGCACAGGCCGCCGATGAGGTGAAGAGCTCCGGGCAGCCGGTGAAGCTGAAGCCGATGACGCCTTTCGAGCGCAAGGTCGTCCATGACGCGGTCGCCGCCGCGGGTCTGCGCAGCGAGTCCGAGGGCGAGGAGCCGCAGCGGTTCGTCGTCGTGCTCCCTGCCTGATCCTCGATCGTTTTCTCGGCCCCGTCTGTTGAGCAGACGGGGCCGATCTTTGTCAGCCTGAAATCACCATTGCGACAGTGCGGTATGGAAGGACGGTCCCCGTGACGGAGGCAGCACAGGAGCTTCCCCAGGCACCCGACGCTGCGCGGACGGTCTTCGGAGAATTCTTTCCCGAGGCCGTCCGCTACGCGGAGCTGCTCGCTGATGCCGGGGTCAGACGCGGTCTCATCGGGCCGCGTGAGGTGCCCCGTCTGTGGGAGCGCCATCTGCTGAACTGCGCCGTGCTCTCCGAGGTGGTTCCGGAGGGCGTCACGGTCTGCGATGTGGGCTCGGGGGCCGGGCTGCCGGGCATTCCGCTGGCACTGGTGCGGCCCGACCTCAAGATCACTCTTCTGGAGCCGCTGCTGCGGCGGACGAACTTCCTCCAGGAGGTCGTGGAGCTGCTGGGACTCGACCATGTGACCGTGGTGCGGGGCCGGGCGGAGGAAGTGCTGGGCAAGCTGCCTCCGGTCCATGTGGTCACCGCGCGGGCGGTCGCGCCGCTGGACCGGCTCGCGGGCTGGGGGGTTCCCCTGCTCCGTCCCTATGGGGAGATGCTGGCGCTCAAGGGCGACACGGCCGAGGAGGAGCTCCAGGCGGCCCGGAGTGCGCTGAGCAAGCTCGGTGTGGTGGAGACCTCGGTACTCCAGGTGGGTGAAGGGCTGGTCGACCCGCTCTCCACCGTGGTCCGGGTGGAGGTCGGGGAGAGTCCCGGCGGTGTGCGTTTCGCCACGAAGCGGGCCAAGGCCGCCCGGGCCGGGCGGACTGCCCGTCGCCGCCGCTGAGCGGAGACAGCAGGGGCGGAGATCACGGCGGAGATCAGCGTGGAGATAAATGTCCAGAATGGTCGACAGTGGTCGTTTTGCTCCATTTATTCGGAGTGTCGCCCTGAGGTAGTCCCACGGTCCGTGCATCGTGTTTCACGTGAAACGTCGCTCACTGCTGCACGGAATCATCAGCCGCGGGCGCGCTGCCGCCCCGATCCGGAGCCTCAAGCAGCCCCTCGGGCGGGCTGCGGAGTTGTCCACAGAGACGGATTCATCCACAGAAGCACGGGCCTCGCTGGTTCATGAACCCGAAAGCATGGCAGGCTCTGTTCATCGCGAGCCTGAAGTCGAGGAGAGTGAACCGTTGCGGTCCGACGCCAACCTCGCGGGGCCGATGGCCGATCCGGTCCCCGGTCCCCGCACCGAGTCCGCGGGGGAGGATGTTTCACGTGAAACGCTCCCCCCGATGGACGACACCCCTATCGGCAGAGCTGCCCAGATGGCGATGGAAGCGATGGGGCGGAGCGGCACGCGGCTGCCCCGACCTGTGCAGAAGCGTGTCATGGTGGTCGCCAACCAGAAGGGTGGCGTAGGGAAGACCACGACCACGGTCAATCTCGCTGCCTCGCTCGCGCTGCACGGAGCACGTGTCCTGGTCATCGACCTCGACCCGCAGGGCAACGCCTCCACGGCGCTGGGGATCGATCACCACGCCGAAGTGCCCTCCATCTATGACGTCCTGGTGGAGAGCAAGCCGCTGGCCGAGGTGGTTCAGCCCGTCCCGGACGTCGAAGGGCTCTTCTGCGCCCCCGCGACGATCGATCTCGCCGGTGCGGAGATCGAGCTGGTGTCACTGGTGGCGCGCGAGAGTCGGCTGCAACGGGCCATTCAGGCGTATGAGCAGCCCCTGGACTACATCCTGATCGACTGTCCTCCGTCGCTCGGTCTGCTGACCGTCAACGCCATGGTGGCGGGCGCCGAGGTGCTGATCCCCATCCAGTGCGAGTACTACGCGCTGGAGGGCCTGGGCCAGCTCCTGCGGAACGTGGATCTGGTACGCGGGCATCTGAACCCCACACTGCATGTCTCCACCATCCTCCTGACCATGTACGACGGTCGGACGCGCCTTGCCTCCCAGGTGGCCGAGGAGGTGCGCAGCCACTTCGGGGAAGAGGTGCTGCGGACCAGCATTCCCCGTTCGGTCCGTATCTCGGAGGCGCCGAGCTATGGGCAGACGGTGCTGACCTATGACCCGGGGTCCAGCGGGGCCCTGTCGTATCTTGAGGCGGCGCGGGAGATCGCCTTGCGGGGCGTGGGAGTTCACTACGACCCGCAGCATGCCCACATGGGCCATCAGAACAGCCAGCGGAACATCTCGGAGGGGATTCAGTGAGTGAGCGACGTAGGGGATTGGGGCGTGGGCTCGGTGCCTTGATCCCTGCCGCTCCCCAGGAGAAGCAGACGACTCCCGGTGGAGCCGCAAGCTCCTCGGGGACGATTCCGGTGCTACCCGGGGAACGCGGTGTGGCGGCGGCCAAGGTGGCCACCCTGCCCACAGTGGCGCCCGAGGTCGTGGTGCCCGCACCGGCCCCGGAGCCGGTGGCCGTGGACCGGTCGCCCTCCGAGGCGCACTTCGCCGAGCTGCCGCTGGACGCGATCACCCCCAACCCGCGCCAGCCCCGTGAGGTGTTCGACGAGGACGCACTGGCGGAGCTGGTCACCTCCATCAAGGAGGTGGGGCTCCTCCAGCCGGTGGTGGTCCGGCAACTGGGGCCCGAGCGCTATGAACTGATCATGGGGGAGCGGCGCTGGAGGGCCTGCCGTGACGCCGGTCTGGAGCACATTCCCGCGATCGTCCGCCACACGGAGGACGAGAAGCTTCTCCTGGACGCCCTCCTGGAGAATCTGCACCGGGCGCAGCTGAACCCCTTGGAGGAGGCGGCGGCCTACGACCAGTTGCTCAGGGACTTCAACTGCACCCATGACCAGTTGGCCGACCGGATCGGGCGCTCCCGTCCGCAGGTCTCCAATACGCTCCGTCTGCTGCGGCTGTCGCCGTCGGTGCAGCGCCGGGTCGCTGCGGGAGTGCTCTCCGCCGGGCATGCGCGGGCGCTGCTCTCCGTCGAGGACTCCGAGGATCAGGACCGGCTGGCCCATCGCATTGTCGCCGAAGGGCTGTCGGTGCGTGCGGTCGAAGAGATCGTGACGCTGCTCAACTCCCACCCGCAGAGTGTCACCAAGCCCAAGGGCCCTCGTGCCGGGACCCGGCTCTCCCCCGCACTCTCCGATCTGGCCGCCCGACTCTCGGATCGCTTTGAGACCCGGGTGAAGGTCGACCTCGGGCAGAAGAAGGGGAAGATCGTTGTGGAGTTCGCCTCCATGGATGATCTGGACCGCATTCTGAGCACCCTTGCCCCGGGCGAGGGCCGGGTCCTGGACCAGGGCTTGGCCCAGGACACCGCTCCGGATGACGAGGACTGATCGAATAGCAGGGATGTTCCAGGGGCGGGCCGTGGTGAACACGGCCCGCCCCTTTGCCTGTTGACGGTGCCGCTGTCCGGATGGATCGATACGATCGTTTACGGTTCGCGCCCCTCTGCGGGAGAGGGATGCACTGGACGGTGGTGTGCGGCCCGGCCTGGGAAGGAAGCGAGGAACAGCCTTCATGGGGCGTCGGCTTGTACCCCTTACCCTGGACAACCTCTCCGAACTGCCCCGGCGCTGTCGGGCCTGTGTCTTCTGGGAGCTCGATCCGGTCAGCGGGGATGCTGCGGTCACAGCGGGACGATCGGAGCTGGAGAAGGAAGCATGGATTTCCGCGGTTCTGCTGGAGTGGGGCTCCTGTGGCCGGGTGGTCCAGGTCGACGATGTACCGGTCGGCTTTGTGCTCTACGCCCCTCCGGCCTATGTCCCCCGCTCCATGGCCTTTCCGACCAGCCCGGTCTCGGCTGACGCCGTTCAGTTGATGACGGCCTGGATCAACCCCTCCCACCAGGGGCAGGGCCTGGGACGGATGATGGTGCAGGCGGTCGCGAAGGATCTTCTACGGCGGAGCTTCCGGGCCATTGAGGCGTTCGGCGACGCACGCTGGAAAGAACCCGCCTGTCTGTTGCCCGCCGACCATCTGCTGGCGGTCGGCTTCAAGACGGTACGGCCGCACCCGGTCTCTCCCCGGCTGCGGCTGGAGCTGCGGACGACGCTTTCCTGGAAGGAAGACGTCGAAATGGCTCTGGATCGGCTGCTGGGAGCCGTACAGAAAGAGCCGGCGCTGCGTCCGCTGTGAGCGGTTACGGCGAAGGGGCCCACCCCCTGAGGGGGTGAGCCCCTGATGTGCTCGCGTTTCACGCTTCATGTTTCACGTGAAACATTCGCCGTCCCGCTGGCGGGGCGCTGATTACTTACCGAGGAACGGGTCCAGGTCGCGCAGCAGCGCAGCCTTGGGCTTGGCCCCCACGATCGTCTTGACGACCTCGCCGCCCTGGTAGACGTTCAGGGTCGGGATCGACATGACGCCGTACTTCGCGGCGGTGGCGGGGTTCTGGTCGATGTTGAGCTTGACGATCTCGATCTGCCCACCGTGCTCGGCGGCGATCGCCTCCAGCGACGGGGCGATCTGGCGGCACGGACCGCACCACTCGGCCCAGAAGTCCACCAGAACAGGCTTGTCGCTCTTGAGGACATCAGCCTCGAAGGTGTCATCGGTAACGTTCTTCAGCACGCCGGCCACGGCGGCCTCCTTGACTCTAGGGTGGGTGGGGGGTCAGACCGCAGGGGCGGGCTCTGCGATCTGCTCACTGTCGGCGAGGGCCGCGAGGTAACGCTCGGCATCGAGCGCGGCCGAGCAGCCCGTGCCGGCGGCGGTGATGGCCTGACGGTAGGTGTGGTCGACCACGTCACCCGCCGCGAAGACCCCGGTGAGGTTGGTGCGGGTCGACGGCGAGGCGACCTTGAGGTAGCCCTCGTCGTCCAGGTCGAGCTGGCCCTTGAACAGCTCGGTGCGGGGGTCGTGGCCCACGGCGATGAAGAGTCCCGTGGCGGCCAGCTCCCGCGTCTCACCCGTCTTGGTGTCGCGCAGGGTCAGCCCCGTGAGCTTCTGCTCACCGTGGATCGTGGCGACCTCGCTGTTCCAGGCGAAGCTGATCTTCGGGTCGGCGAAGGCCCGGTCCTGCATGGCCTTCGAGGCGCGCAGCGAGTCCCGGCGGTGGACGATGGTGACAGACTTGGCGAACCGGGAGAGGAAGGTCGCCTCCTCCATGGCGGTGTCGCCGCCACCCACCACGACGATGTCCTGGTCCTTGAAGAAGAAGCCGTCGCACGTGGCGCACCAGGAGACTCCCCGGCCGGAGAGCGCGTCCTCACGGGGGAGGCCCAGCTTGCGGTGCTGGGAACCGGTGGTGACGATGACGGCCTTGGCCCGGTGGACCGTGCCCGCGGAGTCCGTGACGGTCTTGATGTCGCCGGTGAGGTCGACCGAGACCACATCGTCCGGGATCAGCTCGGCGCCGAAGCGCTCGGCCTGCGCCCGCATGTTGTCCATCAGATCCGGGCCCATGATCCCGTCGCGGAACCCGGGGAAGTTCTCCACATCGGTGGTGTTCATCAGGGCGCCACCGGCGGTGACGGCTCCCTCGAACACCAGCGGCTGAAGGGAAGCGCGCGCCGTGTAGAGCGCCGCCGTGTAGCCGGCCGGACCGGAGCCGATGATGATCACGTTACGGACGTCGCTCACGGATGGATTCCTCGTCTCTGAAGACTGCGCTGCTGCTACTGGGCCGGGTCAATGACTCTCACCCCACCCAACGGATACTAAGGGGCTGGCATTCCCGAGAGCTCCGCGCAGCGCTCCACGGCCCTCAGTGGCGCGGATAGTCGCGCTGGAACAGCACCTTCCCGGTGGACGAGCGCGTGGAGCCGACACAGTCCGCGCTGATCACAAAGGCTTCGATCCGTGCGGAGTCCCCGCCGTCACGGAACACCAGCAGAAAGGCGGCAGCACCGCGATAGGTGCCCGTGTCCACTCCCAGGGGGGAGTCCGCGCGGTCGGTGGCCTTCTGGACACAGGGCGGTGCGGTCGGCAGATGCTTCAGTTGAGGGGCGCCGCCCTCGTCCAGAGCGCCGAAGTCCGTGCTCCTGCCGGAGGAGTCCCGTGTGTGGCCCTCATGGTCGGCAGCCAGCGCACGGGCCTGCTCCTCCAACCGTTCGTCGGAGAACTCCTGGGACCCGGCCACCGGAGTGTCGATCGACTCCCCCCGAGCGGAAGGAGGCTTCACCTCGTCCGGGGAGGAGAAGCTCTGGACCAGCAGAACACTCATTCCGGCGGCTGCCACGGCAAGCACGGCTCCGATGGCCCTGCGGCGGCGCCGGAAACGGACGGTACGCCCGGGGCCGGTCGTGCCACGGTCAGGGCCGTTTGTCCCCTGTCCCTTGCCCAGGGGGCGGTCGACGGTGGGTCGAGGCTCCAGCACGGGAACGACCGTCGATGTTTCACGTGAAACATGCGCTCCGGACCCTCCGGGGGAGGTCGACGCGAGTAGCGCCTCGGCAGCCAGCGCTGCATCGATGCGTTCGGCGATGTCGGCAGGCATCCGTGAGGCCCCGGGGAGGGTGCCGAGGAGACCGCGGATCTCCTCCAGGGAGGCCCGGACATCGGCACACAACTCACAGATGTCCAGATGCTGACGGAGAGCCACGCTCCGGGATGGGGACAGCAAGCCCTCCGTGAGATCGGAGATCTCGGAGACATCGGGGTGCTGAGTCATATCGGCCGTCGATGTCATGTGCGCCCACCTCCGCCCTTCGCAGCGGCAGGGTCATGCGGCCCTGCGTCCCTGGGTCTCGACGCCGGTGGGACGGAATCCCCCGGTGTCCGGTTCCTTCCCCCGGCCAGTTCGCTGTTACCCCCGGCCTCACCGCGCAGATGGGTGAGGAGAGGCAGCAGCCGTGCCCGGCCCCGGGCACAGCGGCTCTTGACCGTACCGGTCGGCACCCCGAGGATTCGCGCCGCTTCCGCCACGGGGTAGCCCTGCATGTCCACCAGTACCAGTGCGGCCCGTTGATCAGTGGGAAGCTGCGCCAGAGCCGCCACGAGTTCATGGTGCAGGGCCCGGCGCTCCGTGGGGGCCTCGGCGGACTCATGGGGCTCAAGGAGTTGGTCCAGACGCTCGGTGTCCTCCACCGGGGACGTTCTCCGGGAAGCGGCCTTGCGCGCCCGGTCGAGACAGGCGTTCACGGTGATGCGGTGGAGCCAGGTGGTCACGGCGGACTGACCCCGGAAGGTGTGCGCGGCACGGAAGGCGGAGACCAGGGCGTCCTGGACGGCGTCCGCGGCCTCCTCACGGTCCCCGAGGGTACGCAGGGCGACGGCCCAGAGGCGGTCGCGGTGCCGGCGTACCAACTCCCCGAACGCGTGCGGGTGCCCTTCCACATGGCGAGTGAGAAGCTCCTGGTCGCTGACGCCCTGGAGTGTCACATCGTCCACCGGTGTGCCCCCTCCCCTGCTGACGTCAGCCGGTGACCTTGATCTCCGAGATCTTGCCCCGGAACGTGCCGTCGAAGTCCTGCGGCAACTCGGTCAGCCAGACCAGAACGTACCGTGACCGGGCCGGTTTGTCGGGGGTGAGGGAGACTTCGGTTCCCGAACCCTCGGCGACCTGGGTGAAACCGGAGAGGGCGGTCGGCCGGACAGCGGAACTCTCGGGCGCGACCCGCAGATCCGCGGCGGTGTGGCCGAGGAAGGAGACCTTCACCGAACCGATCTGCTGGACCGAGCCGAGGTCCACGATGACGCCGAGCCCGCTCTTCAGCCGTCCGAAGTCACGGCTGGCGTACCAGTCGGTCTGCCAGGCGGTGCCGGGGTCGCCGTCATGGCTTCGCCCTATGTTCCGGGAGTTCTCGGTGGGATCTCCGCCGAAGGGGTCGAAGTCATGGACCGTGGAGATCGCCACCGGGTCGCCGGTCCGCGCAGAGGTCTTCGGTCCGTCGTTCTTCTTGTCCCCGTCCGGTGGCGGAGCCTCCTGCTCGCTGCCCCGGGTGTTGTCCCGGCCGAGCATCTTGTCGGCGATCTGCCAGCTCCCGAGTCCCAGAGCGGCGATCAACAGAGCGGAGACCGTCCACTTCAGCACCCGCCCGGCTCGACTCTCCAGGGGCGCCGGAGGGATCGGGACCGACTGGGTGGCCGCATGTCCCGGGTGCAGGGCGGTACGGCCGTAGCCGGGCCGCGGGTACTCGTGGGGCGGGGCGAAGGTGGGCTCCGGCGGGCGGATGCGGGGCATCGCCGCCACGGCCTTCATCAGCTCGTCCGGTGTGGTGCAGGGAGGTTCCTGGCGGGACGCCGTGGCTCCGTCGTTGACCAGGGCTCGCATGGCCAGCTCGGAGAGTCCCCGGTGGACTCCCGCCTTGACCTGGTCCGGGGGAAGCAGCCCGATGCCCTTGGGCAGCCCGGACAGACCGTGGGCATCGTTCTCGTAGGGCCAGCGCTGGGTCAGAGCGGCGTACAGAAGCGCGCCGATCGCCTCGGTGTCGGTGCGCTGGGGGCGCTCGGCGGTGATCCCGCGCAGCGCGGCGTTCACCGCCAGGCCGCGGATGCGGTACTGGCCGGTGGAGGTCCGCAGCACGGCTCCGGGGGTGAGCCTGAGATGGGACAGCCCCTCGCGATGGGCCGCCGCCATGGCCTGGGAGAGCTGGTCGACGAGCTGGTACGCGTCGTGCGGCTCCATGGGGCCCAGAGCGAGCAGGGTGGTCAGCTCGACGGCGTCGGGCAGCCACTCATGGACGACATAGACGAGGTCGTTCTCCTCGACGGCGTCGAGGACCTGGACAAAGCGGGGATCGCCCAGCAGGGCGGCGGAGCGGGCGGCGGCGAGGACGGAGCGGGTACGGGGGTGGTCCGCGGGCAGGATATGGACTCCCACCGCGCGGCGCAGCTTCTCGTCGACAGCACGCCAACTGCTGAAACCGTCCAGACGGGTGATGCACTCCTCAAGCCGATAGCGTCTGGCCAGCTTGTGACCGCTGTGGAGCTCGGGCCTGGTGATGGCGGGCTCCGCACCGGAGCGCTCACCGTCCGTGTCCGGCACGGGCTGCTCCGCCGTCTCGTGGGATCGATCCGCCCCGTCGGCCGTGGCCTTGTCCGCGTGCGCGGTCAGCGGTTTCTTTCCGCTGTTGTCGGCCACGTCGACGGCGGCCGTGCTACGTTCCGCCACCGTCGTTCCTGCCTCCCCATCCGTTGCGCATAACCAACAGCCAAGCCAATTGTGCCCACAGTCCGCTGCTATGCACGACACGCGGCATCGGACGATGGTTGCGGCAGCGTATGCCGGGAACTGGTCGAGCCCCGTCGCGGGGCCCTGGTCGGGTCGTCGCGGCCCCGCCCGCCCGGCGGGTGCGCTGTGGGGACGGGGCTCCCGCGACGGTGTTCCCTAGCGGCCGAGGCGCCCGCGCACCATGCCGACCATGGAGTTCAGCTCCGCGATCCGCATCCGCTTGGCGGCGAGGAAGAAGACGGCCAGCAGCACGATCCCGCCGCCCGCGAGCGCCGCGAGCGAGCCGAGGGCGCCGCGGCCGAGGGTCTGGAGCACGAAGTAGCTGATCGCCCCCGCCGCCGCGGCGGCGGGCAGCGCGGCGATGGAGAGCCGGGCGTAGGTCCGCAGGACATGGGCCCCGTCCAGATCGCCGCCGAGGCGACGCTTGAGCCGGCGCCAGGCGACACCGACGCCGACCATGTAGGCGAGGCCGTAGGCCGCCGCCATGCCGACGACCGCCCAGCGGGCGGGCAGCACCAGGAAGGCGAGGGTGGAGGCGGCGGCGTTGACGGCGGCGACGATCACGGTGTTGTAGAACGGCGTCCGGGTGTCCTCGTAGGCGTAGAAGCCGCGGAGGACGACGTACTGCACGGAGTAGGGGATCAGTCCGAGGCCGAAGGCCATCAGAGTGAATCCGATGCCCTGGGCGCCGCCACCGGACCCCGCGAAGAGCAGGGTGGCCATCGGAAGGCCGAGGGCGAGGAAGGCGAAGGCACAGGGCACGATGGCGACGGCCGAGGTGCGCAGCCCGTAGGAGATGTCGTCGCGGACCGCCGCGTGGTCGCCGTCGTGGGCCGCCCGGGAGATCCTGGGCAGGACGGCCGTCATCACGGAGACGGTGATGATGGCCTGTGGCATCTGCCAGAGCAGCAGCGCGTACTGGTACGCGGTGATACCGGCGCCCTCGTGGCCGTCCTTGACGGCCTGGGTCCCGGCCCAGGTGGCGAGCTGGGTGACGACGATCAGGCCGAGCTGGTTGGCGAGGACGAAGAAGAAGGTCCACTTCGCGAGCCCCATCGCCTTGCCCAGGCCCTGGCCCTTCCAGTCGAAGCGCAGCCGGAGGGAGAAGCCCGCGTCCCGGAGGTAGGGGAACATCGCCAGCGCCTGGACGACGAGTCCGAGCAGGGTGCCGATGCCCAGCAGCCGCACCCCCTCCGGGGTGATCGTGGCCTCGGTGACTTCGGTCGTGGTGAAGCCGCCGAAGGCCCAGATGAAGGCGGTGAAGGTCGCGATGACCACGATGTTGTTGAGGACCGGGGTCCACATCATCGCGCCGAAGCGGCCACGGGCGTTGAGGATCTGTCCGAGCACCACATGCAGCCCCATGAAGAACATGGTCGGGATGCAGTACTGGGCGAAGGTGACCGCCACCTCCATGCGCTGCGGATCGGAGGCGATGGAGTCGGACATCATCCGGATGAGCAGCGGGGCGGCCAGCACACAGATGGTGGTGACACCGGCGAGCAGGACGACCACGAGGGTCAGCAGCCGGTTGGCGTAGGCCACGCCGCCGTCGTCGTCGTTCTTCATCGCCCGGACGAGCTGAGGGATGAAGACCGAGTTGAGGGCGCCGCCGCCGACGAGGACGTAGATCATCGTCGGCAGGGCGTAGGCGACCTGGTAGGAGTCGTTGAGGGTGCTGACGCCGATGGCGGCGGCCATCACGAGCGCCCGCAGAAAGCCGGTGATCCGGGAGACGATCGTGCCCGCCGCCATCACCGCGCTCGACTTGAGCAGGCTGGATGCCTTGCCGCCCGAACCCTTGGGAGCCGGGGGGGCGGCCGGGGCCGCAGGGGGCGCGGGGGCCTCCGGCGCCGCTGTGGGCGCGGGCACGGTCCGCTCCGCGACCTGCTGGTCCCGGAAGAGATGGGCGAAGGCGTCCGGCTCCGGCTCCCGCTCGCCCGCCTGTGTCACCAGATCGTCGACGCCCGTGTACTGGGTGGTCCGGGCGTCGTCGCCGTAGGGCAGATGACGGGAGGGACCGGCGGGCTCGGGCGGCGGGGTCTGGGCCCATACCCGGGGGTCGGGGGCATACTGCGGTGCCGGGGGCTGCTGATAGAGCGGCTGGGGTTCCTGGTAGGTGCCCGGCGGGGGCGGCGGATGGGAGGCGCGGTCGTACAGCGCCTCCGTCACCGGGTCCTGAGCGGACAGGTCCTGGCTCCGGTAGGGGTCCTGGGCATAGGCGTCCTGCACATAGGGATCGTGGGCGTAGACGTCCTGGGGGTAGCCCGGCGGGGGTGCGTCCTGGGGGTAGCCCCCCGGGTGCTGGACACCCTGCTGATAGGGCCCCTGGGCATAGGGGTCGTACCCCTGGGCATAGAGGTCGTCCTGCGGGGAGGGGTCGGGTGCGGGCTGCGGCGGGACCTGGCCTGCCGGGTCCATCCCCGGGCCCTGACCGCGGTCACCGTCGTACGGCGCGTTCATTGCTACCCCACCTCATCGTCCCGGGCCGGCCGGCCACGACATCGCTCAACGGTCCACTTTCTCACCCGTGCCCGACGGCTTGCCGTTTTCCGGACCGGTGTCCGGTGTCGGGTCACTCGGCTGCCCGGGATCGGGGCCGTCGATACCGCCCTCGGGGCGCTGTCCGCCGTCCGGGGCACCCTCCTGGGCCGCTGCCGCTCCGGACCCCTCGGCGGTACTGCCGCTGTCGTCCGGCTCCGGTCCGTCCGCCATCGGCTGCTCCTGTGCCGCCGCCCGCTTGCGCTGGGTGTACATCCGGACACCGGCGAGGACGAGAAGCAGTACGCCGCCCGCGATGACGAGCATCACCGTCGGAGTGATCTCGGAGACCTTGACGGTGAACTCCATCTCCTGACCGTAGGGCTTGTTGTCCTCGGTGAAGAGCTGGGCCCTCATCCGCACCTGGCCGTTGGCGTTGGCCATGGCGTCGAATTTCACGGACTCGCTGTGACCGGCCTGGATCTCGATGGGGCGGCTGGCGACGTTCTCCTCGCCGTCGAGGCTGAGCCGGGCCGCGTTGTCGGAGCTGAGACGCAGGACCAGCCGGTCCACGTCCTGCATCAGCCGGTTCTGCACGGTGATCGGGATGGTCGCGCTCCGCCCCGAGAGCGTGATCTGCGACTTCTCGATCAGCCGCACCTGCTCGGTGAGCACCTGGAGGTTGTCCCGGACGGAGGTGCGGTACTCCTGTGCCTCGGTGGGACGGCCGCGCCAGGACGTGGACATCTCCCGGTCGATGGCCCGGCCGAAGGGCGTCTCCACCCGGTCCTTCTGGGTGAGGATCACCGAGAACCGGTTCAGGTCGTCCTGGGTGTTCCTGATGTCCTGGAACGCCTGCACCGGCAGCTCCTGGCGGCGCAGCGCCTCGGGATAGCGCGCGGTGGACGGCACCCGGGTCGTGGCGTCGGGGTCGGGCTTGAACGCCGCGGCACCGGGCAGGTCCAGCGGCTGGGTCCAGCGCTGCGGCCCCAGCGCGAGCAGCGCGGCGGCCATGGACCGGGCCTGGGAGGTGGTCGGCGTCCGCTGCGGGGCGACCACCAGGCTCCGCTGCTTGTCGGTGTCCTGGAGGGTCACCGCCAGCGTCTGGGCGAGGAAATCCTGCACGGCCAGGGTCGCCCTGCCGCTGTCGAGCATGTCGCCCTGGAACGCCTTGGAGAGCCGGGAGTCGGCGACCACCGCGGTGGTGCCGCCCCCGATCGGCCGGGCCGCGCTGGCCGTGTAGTTCAGCTGGTCCCGGAGGCTGTCCCCCCGGGTGATGATCTTGTCTGCTCCCGCAGAGGTGGCGACCTTCACGATCGAGGAGTCGATGGCCCCCTCCACCGGCCAGGCGAAGTCGGTCGAGGGCTTGACGTGCAGCAGCGTCTCCACCGTGGACGCGGAGACCGAGGTGGCCTGCTGGAGCTGCTTGAGCGAACCGGAGACGTTCTTGCCCCGGTGTGCCAGCGAGGCGAGGTCGGGATCGGCGTAGGGCAGCGCCACGACCTTGGCGCCCTTGACGGCCGCCTGGAGATCACTCATCCACGTCTTGGCCAGCTCCTGGTTCCGGCCCGGGACGGTGCCCTCGCCGTCCTCCCGCTTGACCCGGTAGCCGTCGGCCATCGCGGCCACACCGGCCAGCAGATCCGGATCGATCACCCAGGTGACCGGAAGCTCCCGGCCGAGGGAGACCATCTGCCCCAGCCTGCCGTCCGGCGCGATCTCCCGCGCCAGCGACTCATCCTCGAAGACCGGGGGCTGCTCGTTGCCGGAGCCGGTCTCCGAGGTCAGATGGGTGGACGAGATCAGCGGCCAGAGATAGGTGAGGCGGGTCTTCTTCTCCAGCGCCTCGGGCTGCCAGGGGAGGAAGGTCCGCTCGATACCGAGGACCTGGCTGTAGGACTGCGAGCCGGGGCTGCCCGAGAGGGCCACCCCGAGCTGGTAGACGCCGTTGTCCCCGAGGTTCAGCTCGTCGACCGGGACCCGGAGGGAGAAGTCCCGGCTCACCCCGGAGGCGAGGCGGGGCAGCTTGACGGTGAAGGAGTCATCGACGGGGGTGCCGTCGTAGTCGGGATGGAAGTCCTCCCGCTGCGCCGCCCTGTCGATCCCGGTCCTGCCATAGATCTGGGGCCCCACCCGCAGGGCGACCTCGGCATCGGTGACGGGCTGCTTCCCCTTGTTGACCACGGTGCCGGTGACCGTGAGTGTCTCCCCCGCCACCGGAGCCATGGGCTGAAGTGTGGTGAGGGACACATCCACGGTGCTCGCGTCCGACGGAGCCTGCGGTCCGGCGTGCGCGGGGGAGGCCGCCATCCCGCCCAGCAGCCCCGCCGTGAGGGGCACCCCGAGGAGCGCCGAGGCGGTACGGCGCAGCCACCGGCGGGCCGGAGAGGGGGAAGGAATCCCCTGGAAGACTGCCGCCTCGGCCACGCGCACGTCCGTCCCTCGTCGTCTGTTGCGGTTGGTCGCAGTCACCGGGTCCGGTCGCCGGACCCTGGTCGCGTCCACGCATGGTAACGAGGTGCGCCCCGCGGAGGTGCCGCGGACCGCTTCACAAGATCGCAACGGCTGTCCGCTCCTGCGGCGCGGGCTTCCGCCGCGGAGGGAGGTCCGGACGGGCGGAGGGACGTACCCTGTTCTGTTGTGCCGAACGCCAATGACAACACCTCCACCCCCCTGAGCCAGGTGCAGCACCGCGCGGTCGCGGAACTACTGCGGGTAGCGCCGGTGGCCGACGATCTCGCCCGCCGTTTCCAGGAGGCGGGATTCCGCCTTGCCCTGGTCGGCGGCTCCGTGCGGGACGCCCTGCTCGGTCGGCTCGGCAACGATCTGGACTTCACCACCGATGCCCGCCCCGAGGACGTCCTGAGGATCATGCGCCCCTGGGCGGACTCGATCTGGGACGTGGGTATCGCCTTCGGCACGGTCGGCTCCCAGAAGGGCGGCTACCAGATCGAGGTCACGACCTACCGCTCCGAGGCGTACGACAGGACCTCCCGCAAGCCCGAGGTGGCCTACGGCGACTCGATCGAGGACGACCTCGTCCGCCGTGACTTCACTGTGAACGCGATGGCTGTCGCGCTGCCGGAGAAGGAGTTCATCGACCCCCACAACGGTCTGGAGGACCTCGCGGCCCAGGTGCTGCGGACCCCGGGCACCCCGGAGGAGTCCTTCTCCGACGACCCGCTGCGGATGATGCGGGCCGCCCGGTTCGCCGCCCAGCTGGACTTCGATGTGGCACCCGAGGTCGTCGAGGCCATGAAGGACATGGCCGGACGGATCGAGATCGTCTCCGCGGAGCGGGTGCGCGAAGAGCTGAACAAGCTGATCCTCTCCGCCCATCCGCGCAAGGGACTCGCCCTGCTGGTGGACTCCGGTCTCGCCGCCCAGGTGTTGCCCGAACTGCCCGCGCTGCGGCTGGAGAGCGACGAGCACCACCGGCACAAGGATGTCTACGAGCACTCCCTGACCGTGCTGGAGCAGGCCATCGCGCTGGAGGGGAACGGGCCCGACCTGGTGCTGCGCCTGGCCGCGCTGCTCCATGACATCGGCAAGCCGAGGACGCGCCGCTTCGAGAGCGACGGTCGGGTCTCCTTCCACCATCACGAGGTGGTGGGCGCCAAGATGACCAAGAAGAGGATGACCGCGCTCAAGTACTCCAACGAGCTGGTCAAGGACGTCTCACGGCTGGTGGAGCTGCATCTTCGCTTCCACGGTTACGGGAGTGGAGAGTGGACCGACTCGGCGGTGCGGCGTTATGTCCGCGACGGCGGCCCTTTGCTGGACCGGTTGCACAAGCTGACCCGCTCGGACTGCACCACCCGGAACAAGCGCAAGGCGGCGGCGCTCTCCCGGACCTATGACGGTCTGGAGGTGCGGATCGCCGAGCTGAAGGAGCAGGAGGAGCTGGACGCCATCCGGCCCGACCTCGACGGCAACCAGATCCAGAAGATCCTGGGGGTGGGCCCGGGGCCGGTGATCGGCAAGGCGTACGCCCATCTGCTGGAGCTGCGGCTGGAGAACGGCCCCATGGAGGAAGAGGCCGCCATCGCCGCGCTCAGGAGCTGGTGGGCCGCGCAGAACGAGCAGTGACGCCGGCCCTTACCGGCTGGAGCGGCCGGAGAGCCTGAAGCATCCGCGAGGGGTCGGGGTCATGTTTCACGTGAAACATGACCCCGACCCCTCGGTGTTTCACGTGAAACACCCTCGCGATGTTTCACGTGAAACATCGCGAGGGTCAGCGGACTCCGCCCGTCCGTCGCCAGTGGTTCAGGGTCAGGGCGATCCCCGCATAGATCAGCGCC
Organism: Streptomyces clavuligerus; assembly: GCF_005519465.1. Taxonomy (NCBI): domain Bacteria; kingdom Bacillati; phylum Actinomycetota; class Actinomycetes; order Kitasatosporales; family Streptomycetaceae; genus Streptomyces; species Streptomyces clavuligerus. The sequence continues at coordinate 3,351,251 of NZ_CP027858.1, forward strand.
ACCAGAGCGACCAGCTCCACCGACCTGCCGTCGGAGGGGAGGAGTAGCGCCGCGATGGCGGCGGCGCCGACGAAGGCGACATTGAACAGGACGTCGTAGAGGGAGAAGACCCGCCCCCGGTAGGCGTCGTCCACCGAGGTCTGGACGACGGTGTCGGTGGTGATCTTCGACCCTTGCGTGATGAACCCCAGAACGAAGGCAGCGACCAGGGTCGGGGCCGGAGCAAAGGGCAGTCCCAGGGCCGGTACGAGTACGGCTGCCGCAGTGGCACAGAGCACCAACCAGCCGGGGCGTCCCAGACGGCCGACGGCCCAGGGGGTCAGAACGGCGGCGGCGAAGAAACCGGCACCGGAGACCGCGACGGCCAGACCCAGCAGGGCGAGCCCGTCCTCCTCGTTCTCGTACCAGGCGTAGCGGCAGAGCATCAGGACCATGACGGTCAAGGCTCCGTAGTTGAAGCGCATCAGCGTCATCGAGGCCAGTACCCGCGCCGCCACCGGGTGCTCCGCCAGATGTCGGACCCCGCCCGCCAGGCCGCGGGCGGTGGAGGCGATGGCGGCGCCCAGGCCCGGTTGCGAGCCGCCGAGGTCGGGCCCCAGCAGCTCACGGGCCATGCGCAGGGACGCCAGGGCCGAACAGAGATAGAGGGCGGCGCCGAGCAGCACCACGGCGGCGTCGGAGTGTCCGGCGTCGCCGGAGATCAGCCGCACCACGAAGGCGAGCCCGCCACCCGCGGTCGCGGCCAGGGTCCCGGCGGTCGGGGAGAGGGAGTTCGCGACGACGAGACGCTCCTCGTCGACGACCCGGGGCAGTGCCGCGGAGAGTCCGGCCAGGACGAAGCGATTGACCGCGGTCACCGTGAGGGCCGAGGCGTAGAAGAGCCAGTCGGGCACGGAGGCAAGGATCAGGACGGCGGTTCCGCCCGCGAGCGCGGCCCGTAGCAGGCCCCCATAGAGAAGGACCTGTCGTCGCTGCCAGCGGTCGAGCAGAACACCGGCGAACGGGCCGACCAGGGAGTAGGGCAGCAGTAGTACGGCCATGGCGGAGGCGATGGCCGCCGGTGAGGTCTGCTTCTCCGGGGAGAACACCACATAGGTGGCGAGGGCGACCTGGTAGACGCCATCGGCCGACTGGGAGAGCAGCCTCACCGTCAGCAGTCGGCGGAAGCCGGTCAGACGCAGCAGAGCGCGAAGATCACTGACGACGGGCATGCGGTCAAGCGTCACATACGCGGAGGGCCCCCAGGGCGATGACCCGGGGACCCTCTCTGGCACAGCAGCCGATGACCGGACTCAGATCTTGGCAGTTCCGGCCGTCCGGACCGGGGCGGCCGTCATCGCCGCACGCTCATCGACGACCGAGGAGCGTACGGGAACCGGCCTCGGTGGCTCAGCGCTCGACGGTGCCCGCGATGAACTTCTCGACGTTCTCCCGCGCCTCGTCGTCGAAGTACTGAACCGGCGGGGACTTCATGAAGTAGGAGGACGCGGAGAGGATCGGACCGCCGATGCCCCGGTCCTTGGCGATCTTCGCGGCGCGCAGGGCGTCGATGATGACACCGGCCGAGTTGGGGGAGTCCCAGACCTCCAGCTTGTACTCCAGGTTCAGCGGGACGTCGCCGAACGCACGGCCCTCCAGGCGGACGTACGCCCACTTGCGGTCGTCCAGCCAGGCCACGTAGTCGGAGGGACCGATGTGGACGTTCTTCTCGCCCAGCTCACGGTCGGGGATCTGCGAGGTGACGGCCTGCGTCTTGGAGATCTTCTTCGACTCCAGGCGCTCCCGCTCCAACATGTTCTTGAAGTCCATGTTGCCGCCGACGTTCAGCTGCATCGTGCGGTCCAGGATGACTCCGCGGTCCTCGAACAGCTTCGCCATCACACGGTGCGTGATGGTGGCGCCGACCTGGGACTTGATGTCGTCGCCGACGATCGGGACACCGGCCTCCGTGAACTTGTCCGCCCACTCCTTGGTACCGGCGATGAACACCGGGAGGGCGTTCACGAAGCCGACCTTGGCGTCGATGGCGCACTGGGCGTAGAACTTCGCCGCGTCCTCGGAGCCCACGGGCAGGTAGCAGACCAGCACGTCGACCTGGCGGTCCTTGAGGATCTGGACCACGTCGACCGGGGCCTCGGGGGACTCCTCGATGGTCTCGCGGTAGTACTTGCCGAGACCGTCGAGGGTGTGGCCGCGCTGCACGGTGACGCCGGTGTTCGGCACATCGCAGATCTTGATGGTGTTGTTCTCGCTGGCGCCGATGGCGTCCGAGAGGTCGAGGCCGACCTTCTTGGCGTCCACGTCGAAGGCGGCGACGAACTCGATGTCGCGGACGTGGTACTCGCCGAACTGGACGTGCATCAGACCCGGCACCTTGCTGCTCGGGTCGGCGTCCTTGTAGTACTCGACGCCCTGGACCAGCGAGGCGGCGCAGTTGCCCACGCCGACGATGGCTACGCGAACCGAACCCATTCCGGTTGCTCCCTGTGTGATCTCGGATGAGACCCCGCGACCGCGAGGTCTCAGTTGACGGGTCCGTCGGACGTATCCGGCGGGGTGGCGGGCCCGGAGGAGGTTCCTCCGGGGGACGCGTCACCCCTGTCCCGGGGCAGGCCGCCCGACGGCCCGGTTCTGTCGTCCTGCTGAGCGGAGCCGTCGGAGGGGGACCGCCGTTGGTCCCGCCCCGCCCGCTCGCTCTCGATGAGCTCGTTCAGCCAGCGCACCTCGCGCTCCACCGACTCCATGCCGTGGCGCTGTAGCTCCAGCGTGTAGCCGTCCACGCGCTCCCGGGTGCGGGCCAGTGAGGCCCGCATCTTCTCCAGGCGCTCCTCCAGCCGGCTGCGGCGGCCCTCCAGGACCCGCATCCGCACCTCGCGCTCCGTCTGTCCGAAGAAGGCGAAGCGGGCGGCGAAGTGCTCGTCCTCCCAGCTGTCCGGCCCGGTGTGGGCGAGGAGCTCCTCGAAGCGCTCCTTGCCGTCCGGCGTCAACCGGTAGACGATCTTGGCGCGGCGCCCTGCGAGTGAAGCGGACAGGGCTTCCTCGGGAGCGCTGCCCGTCTCTTCGATCAGCCAGCCGTTGGCGACCAGCATCTTGAGGCAGGGGTAGAGCGTCCCGTAGCTGAACGCTCGAAAGATCCCCAGTGAGGTATTGAGCCGTTTCCGCAGCTCATACCCGTGCATCGGAGCCTCACGGAGCAGGCCGAGTACGGCGAACTCAAGGATGCCCGAGCGTCTGCTCACCATGGCGCTCCTTCACCGTTCCGGCTGCTTATGCCGTGCTGATGTATCGACTCGATACATCAGCACGATAGGCCGGTGGTTCTGCTGCGACAAGAGGGGTCATCGTGAACGGCGTCACATCGTCAATTGATACGGAGCAACTTGCCTGTTTTGGGGTGAACTTCGAGATCCGGAGTGATTTGAGCGTGCGTAGTCTGTGCGGATGCAGACCACCGGGAACCGTGTGCCGCCCTCAGGCGTCATCACCGTGGATGCACAGCGGTTGAGTCCTCCGCGGGACTCGCCCGTATCCATTTCGGGGGTACCGGACCACCACTGCCGCTTCCAGGCGTACGCGCCTGCCCGAGGAGTAGTTGTTCGATGAGCGAGCACCGTCGCAAACCGCCGCAGCCCCAAGGTGGCGGGCGTGCGGCAGCCAGGCGTGCCCAGCAGTCCTCCGGCCGCCGGGCGGCCCCGCACCAGGAAGCCGAATCCGGCTCTCCCCCCGGGCCGTACGGTGAGCCGGAGCGACCCTACGGCGGACGGGCCGAGGCCCGCCGCGCCGCGCGCCGCGGTGGCCGCAGACGGACACAGAACGGCGCGGGAGCCGGTCACGGCGGCCATGGCGGCCCGGGCGGCGGACGCCGCGGCGGTGGCCACGGAGGCCCTGACGACGGCCGTCCCGGCAAGAAGAGGCTGATCGACTACCCGCGCCGGGGCAAGTACGGGTGGCGCCGCTGGATGCCCTCCTGGAAGCTGGTGAGCGGCCTCTGCCTCGGCTTCATCGGCAGTCTGATGGCCGCGGCCACCCTCGCCTACGCATGGGTGGACGTGCCGGACCCCGACAAGATGGCCGAGGCCGAGAACAACGTCTACTACTGGGACGACGGCACCCAGATGGCGGCGACCGGCGGTGAGGTCAACCGGCAGAACATCGACATCAGCCAGATCCCGAAGGTCATGCAGAACGCCGTCATCTCGGCGGAGAACAAGACCTTCTGGAAGGACTCGGGCATCGACCCGCGCGGTATCACCCGCGCGATGGTGAACATGGCCAAGGGCCAGGACACCCAGGGCGGCTCGACCATCACCCAGCAGTATGTGAAGAACGCCCGGCTCAACGATCAGTCCCAGACCTTCAGCCGGAAGTTCAAGGAACTGTTCATCTCCATCAAGATCGACAGCACGGTCGACAAGAAGGACATCCTCACCGGGTACCTGAACACCTCGTACTACGGCCGCAACGCCCACGGCATACAGGCCGCCTCCCGGACGTACTACGGCAAGGACGCCCAGGATCTGAACGTGAGCGAGTCCGCGGTGCTCGCCTCGCTGCTCAAGGGGGCGACGCTCTTCGACCCCGCGGGCGCCCCGGAGCTCAACCCCGCCGCGACCCCGGAGCGGAACCGGGAGCGCGCGGAGAAGCGCTGGCGCTGGATCCTCGACGAGATGGTCAAGGACAAGCACCTGTCCGCGACGGAGCGTGACAAGTTCATCGACAAGGGCTTCCCCATGCCCAAGCCGGTGAAGAAGAGCGCACAGCTCGGCGGTCAGGTCGGCTATCTGGTCGACCTCGCCAAGCAGAACTTCCTCGTCAACAACAACCAGGGCATCGACGAGAAGGACCTGGCGCAGGGCGGCTACGAGATCCACACGACCTTCAACAAGGCCAAGATCCGGATCCTCGAAAAGACCGTCGAGGACGTCTACGCGAAGAACATCGACCCCAAGAAGCGCCCGAAGACGGACACGCATGTCCAGTTCGGCGGCGCCTCGGTCGAGCCGGACACCGGCAAGATCGTGGCCATCTACGGTGGTGAGGACGCCACCAAGCACTTCGCCAACAACGCCAACGAGACCGGTGCCCAGGTCGGGTCGACCTTCAAGCCCTTTGTGCTCGCCGCCGCCCTGCGGGACGGAAAGCGCGACCCGAAGCTGGGCCCCGTCCAGACCGCGCAGCAGCGCACGATCGTCGACCCCGACAAGAGCATCTACCGGGCCGACGACCGACAGGTGATCAAGAGATACAACGGCGAGATCTGGCGCGACGAGGCGGGCAACGACTTCCGGCAGGTCAACGACGGCAATCTGTCCCACGGTGAGATCACCCTGCGGGACTCGATGATCGTCTCCGCGAACTCCTCGTATGTGCAGCTCGGCATGGATGTCGGCGTTCCCGAGGTGCGCAAGGCGGCCATCGACGCGGGTCTGCTGGACTCCTCGCTGGAGAAGGCCGAGGTCCCGTCGTTCTCCCTCGGTATCTCCAGCCCGAGCGCGATCCGGATGGCGTCCGCCTACGGCACCTTCGCCGCCAGCGGTACCCAGCGCGACCCGTACTCGGTGCAGAAGGTGAAGAAGCGCGGCGCGGTGATCTTTGAGCACAAGGACTCACCGAAGCAGGCGTTCTCCCCGCAGATCGCCGACAACGTCACCGATGTGCTCCGGGACGTCGTCGAGGACAACGAGAAGGGCACCGGCACCAACGCCCAGATCTCGGGCCGTGACGTCGCCGGGAAGACCGGTACCACCGACGGCAACAAGTCGGCGTGGTTCGTCGGCTACACCCCGCAGCTCTCGACCGCGATCGACATGTTCCGGCTGAACGACGACGAGAAGGTCGCCAACCGGGGCTTCGAGGTCATGTACGGCACCGGCGGCCAGATGAAGATCCATGGCGCCTCGTTCCCGTCGGAGATCTGGCAGGCGTACATGCAGGCGGTCCTGAAGGGAGAGCCCACGGAGCGGTTCCCGAAGCCGGTGCCCATGGGCGAGACCGTCTGGGGCGCCGGCGCGATCAGCCCGCCCCCGAGCCCCACGGCCTCCGCCTCCGACGAGCCGGACAGCAGCCCGCCGCCGAAGGAGACCGAGGAGCCGACCTCCCCCTCCCCGACGGCGAGCACGTCCGAGAAGCCGCCGACCATCCCGAGCCCCACGGCGTCCGCCACGTCCTCCTGCCCCGCCTGGGAGTGGGACTGCGGCAAGCCCAGCAGCCCCAGTCCCACCAACTCGGAGTCGAGCGACCCCGGCGGACCGGGTGACGGAGACACCGGGGACAACGACGGACAACCCGCCCCCGGCCCGAACGGGTTCTGGGGCGCCCCGAGGGAGTAGCACCCGCAGCCCCTCCGACACCCGCGCGGCCCTGTGGCCCCGTGTGCCGGAGCGGGGCCGGACCGGCCATGAGGGCCGTCGCACCCGGCGCACGCCATCCGTACCCCGTGTACGCAGGCGGCGCCCGGTGCGGCGGCCCTCGCCCGTATCCGCCCCCGCGGACAGCGCTCCCGCCCTTCCCTCCGTACGGCAGGATGAGCACCATGCCCAGCGCAGAAGAGACGAGCGTGTACGACGACCGGCCGGACGTCCGGCCCACCCGGCGGGACTCCGTCGCGGCGTCCGGCAGTGAACTCATCGGCGGTCCGGCAGGACGCTGGGCCCGGCGCTCACCCGGCGGCTCCGCCACCCCTGTACGGGTCGTCGCCCTGGTGGCCATCGGCATGTTCGCGCTGGGCATGGTGCAGAAACTGCCTTGTTACAACTGGGCCTGGTTCCGGGGCGCGAACTCCCAGTACACCCACGCCTGCTACTCCGACATCCCGCACCTCTATGTGGGCCGGGGCTTCTCGGACGGTCTCCTTCCGTACTTCGACCGCCTCACCGGCGACATGGAGTATCTGGAGTATCCCGTTCTGACCGGGCTCTTCATGCAGATCGCCTCCTGGCTCGACCTGTCCGACGGCACCCTCCAGGAACAGCAGCAGATGTACTGGATGGTCAACGCGGGCATGCTGATGATCTGCACCGCGGTCATCGCCGTCTGTGTGACCCGGACCCATCGCCGCCGCCCCTGGGACGCGCTGCTGGTCGCCCTCGCCCCCGCCTTCGCCCTCACCGCCACGATCAACTGGGATCTGCTGGCCGTCGCGCTCACCGCCGCGGCGATGCTGATGTGGTCCCGCGGCCGGGCGGTGGCCTTCGGGGTGCTGATCGGCCTGGCGACCGCCGCCAAGCTCTATCCGGCGCTGCTGTTCGCCCCGCTGCTGCTGCTCTGCTGGCGGGCCGGGCGGTGGCGGGAGTTCCTCACGGCCTCCCTCGCCGCCGCCGGGACCTGGCTCGCGGTCAATCTGCCGGTGATGATCGGGGCTCCCGAGGGGTGGAAGAAGTTCTACACCTTCAGCCAGGAGCGCCAGGTCGACTTCGGCTCCCTCTGGCTGGTCCTCCAGCAGCGCACCGACTCCGCGCTCGACCCGGAGACGGCGAACAACTACGCGATGCTGCTCATGGTGCTGATCTTCGCGGGTATGGCCCTGCTCACCCTGTCTGCGCCCCGGCGCCCCCGCTTCGCGCAGCTCGCCTTTCTGATCGTCGCGGCCTTCATCCTCACCAACAAGGTCTACTCGCCGCAGTACGTCCTATGGCTGATCCCGCTCGCCGCGCTGGCCCGCCCGCGCTGGCGCGACTTCCTGATCTGGCAGGCGTGCGAGGTCCTGTACTTCCTGGGGATCTGGATGTACCTCGCGTTCACCACCGGCGGGAAGAACCAGGGGCTGCCCGCCGAGGGCTACCACCTGGCCGTCGTGGCGCATCTGGTGGGAACGCTGTATCTGTGCGCGGTCGTGGTGCGCGATATCCTGCGGCCCGACCGGGACGGAGTACGGCAGGACGGCGCCGACGATCCGTCGGGCGGGGTGCTCGACGGCGCCCCGGACCGGTTCACCCTGGCACGGAGGGCACCCGCCGGGGCCGGGCCGCTCGGAGGCCCGGCGGTGAGCTGGGGCGTCGAGCCCGCGGGCGCCTCCGGGCCGGGTCCGGTACGGCCCGCGGGGCCCGTGCCGTCCGGCGACCCGGTGCGGACGGGACCTGCCGCGGAACCGGACGGCGCGGCCGTGCGGCCGGACCGCAGCCCGGAGACGGACCCGGAGACCACCGAGACCGCAGGGAACACGAAGATCGCGGGAAAGCCCGGGACGCCCCGGGAGCCGTCGTAGGGCTTTCCGGGGCCGGGTCCGCGGTCGGAGGAGGCCCTGGAGCCCCCTGACCTGCCCTAGTGGTCGACCAGCCGGTCGAACTGCGTCGTGGTGTGCCGCAGATGCGCCACCAGCTCGTCACCGACCCGGGGCTCCTGCGCGTCGGACGGGATGAACAGGATCGACACCTGCATGTGCGGAGGCTCGGCGAACCACCGCTGCTTGCCCGCCCACACGAACGGCGAGAGATTGCGGTTGACGGTCGCCAGACCGGCCCGCGCCACGCCCTTGGCCCGCGGCATCACCCCGTGCAGCGCCTTCGGGGCTTCGAGGCCGACCCCGTGGGAGGTGCCCCCGGCGACGACGACCAGCCAGCCGTCGGAGGCCGCCTTCTGCTGCCGGTAGCCGAAACGGTCGCCCTTCGCGACCCGGGTGACATCGAGGACCGCGCCGCGGTACTGGGTCGAGTCGTGGTCGCCGAGCCACAGCCGGGTGCCGATACGGGCCCGGAACCTGGTCTGCGGGAACTGCTGCTGGAGCCGGGCCAGCTCATCGGCGCGCAGATGGCTGACGAACATGGTGTGCAGCGGCAGCCGGGCGGCCCGCAGCCGGTCCATCCACGCGATGACCTCTTCGACCGCGTCCGAGCCGTCGGTGCGGTCCAGCGGCAGATGGAGGGCGAATCCCTCCAGCCGGACGTTGTCGATGGCCGCCGTGAGCTGCGGCAGCTCGTGCTCCAGCACACCGTGGCGCTTCATGGAGCTCATGCACTCGATGACGACCCGCGCTCCGACCAGGGCATGGACCCCGTCCACCGAGGAGACGGAACGGACGACCCGGTCGGGCAGCGGCACCGGCTCCTCGCCCCTGCGGAAGGGGGTGAGCACCAGGAGATCGCCGCCGAACCAGTCCTTGATCCGGGCCGCCTCATAGGTGGTGCCCACGGCCAGCATGTCCGTGCCGAAGCGGTTGACCTCCTCCGACAGCCGCTCATGGCCGAAGCCGTAGCCGTTCCCCTTGCAGACCGGCACCAGTCCGGGGAACTGGTCGATCACGGACTTCTGGTGGGCCCGCCAGCGTGCGGTGTCGACATACAGGGAGAGCGCCATGGCCGGCCCGGAACCTTTCTGATGACTGCGGTGTATCGGGAGTCTGTGCGAAATGGACGGGATCTACGAGGTTACGGGGTGGGCGCGGGCGCCGTGAGGGCCCGTGTCCACCCGACGGCCGGCGGTCGCCGGACGTCGCCCCCGGGTCAGCGGCGGGACATATACATGTCGAGCGCCTTGTGCAGGAGCTTGTTGAGCGGGAAGTCCCACTCGCCGACGTACTCGACGGCCTCGCCGCCGGTGCCGACCTTGAACTGGATCAGACCGAAGAGATGGTCGGTCTCGTCCAGGGAGTCGCTGATGCCCCTCAGGTCGTAGACGGTGGCGCCCATCGCGTAGGCGTCCCGCAGCATCCGCCACTGCATCGCGTTCGAGGGCCGGACCTCGCGGCCGATGTTGTCGGAGGCCCCGTACGAGTACCAGACATGGCCGCCGACCACGAGCATCGTGGCCGCCGAGAGGTTCACCCCGTTGTGCCGGGCGAAGTAGAGCCGCATCCGGTTGGGGTCCTCGGTGTTGAGGACCGTCCACATGCGCTGGAAGTACGAGAGCGGACGGGGCCGGAAGCGGTCACGGACCGCGGTGATCTCGTAGAGGCGCTGCCACTCCTCAAGGTCGTAGTAGCCGCCCTGGACCACCTCGACACCGGCCTTCTCGGCCTTCTTGATGTTGCGTCGCCAGAGCTGGTTGAAGCCCTTGTGGACATCGTCCAGCGAACGGTTGGCCAGCGGCACCTGGTAGACGTACCGGGGCTGGACGTCGCCGAAGCCGGCGCCCCCGTCCTCACCCTGCTGCCAGCCCATCTTCCGCAGCCGGTCGGCCACCTCGAAGGCGCGCGGCTCGATATGGGTGGCCTGCACGTCCCGCAGCCGCTTCACCTCCGGGTCCTGGATGCCGGACTTGATGGCGGGCGCGTCCCAGCGGCGGATGACCACCGGGGGCCCCATCTTCACGGAGAAGGCGCCCTGCTGCTTGAGGTGCGCGAGCATCGGCTGGAGCCAGTCCTCCAGGTTCGGCGCGTACCAGTTGATCACCGGTCCCTCGGGGAGGTAGGCGAGGTAGCGCTTGATCTTGGGAAGCTGGCGGTAGAGAACCAGAGCCGCGCCGACGAGCTGTCCGGTGCGGTCGAACCAGCCGAGGTTCTCCGAACGCCACTCCGTCTTCACATCGGCCCACGCCGGAACCTGGCAGTGACTGGCCGCTGGCAGGGACTGGATGTACGCCAGATGCTGCTCTCGGCTGATGGTCCTCAGGGTCAGGCTCATGCGGGGCGCTCCTCGGCAGGTGTGTCCCCATGGGTCTGGGGCTCCAGCTCTCGCGCCGAAGCCTACTGGGCGGGTGGAACAGCCCGAATGGCCGCGTGGCCCTCCGACCACGCGGCCATCCAGGGGCAGTGCCGGATCAGCCGCCGATGACGCCGCCGAAGAGCCCGCCGTGCGCCATGCCGAGGAAGAAGCCGACGGCGGAGGCGCCCAGACCGATGACCAGGGCCGTGCGCTCACGTGTCGTCACCGAGATGAACTGGCCGTAGCCCCCGGTGAGGATTCCCAGCAGGCCCGCCCAGGAGCTGACCAGGTGCAGATGGTGGAAGAGCGAGGTGATGAGCGCGAGGGCGCCCAGGACGAGCGTCACCGCGGCCAGGGTGTCCTGGAGGGGGTGGGGCTTGCCGTCCGTGGCGAAGAGGGATGTCTGACGTCGCATGGCCTGTGCCATGTGGCACCTCCTGGCGTTGCCGGAGCACGGCGCTCCGTAGCGCCGTGCGCACCCGATGTGTACAGATTGCTTCCGCCGGGCACTGGATTTCAACCGCACGCGTCTCTGCGGGTACTCTGTACGGTCTGCACCGGTGTCTGCCCAGGCCAGAGCCGGACGTCCGTCACTGTCGGTGAGGGGCGACCCCCAGCTGTTGCGCTCAGGCGCCCGGTGCTTACGCATTACGACCCTCCTGCCACGGAACGCCCGTGGCCGCTGAGTCCAAAGGAGGTGGGTTCCACATGCGTCACTACGAGGTGATGGTCATCCTCGACCCCGATCTGGAGGAGCGCGCTGTCGCCCCGCTGATCGAGAACTTCCTCTCCGTCGTCCGTGAGGGCAACGGAAAGGTGGAGAAGGTCGACACCTGGGGCCGTCGTCGTCTCGCCTACGAGATCAAGAAGAAGCCCGAGGGCATCTACTCGGTCATCGACCTGCAGGCCGAGCCCGCGGTCGTCAAGGAGCTCGACCGGCAGATGAACCTGAACGAGTCGGTCCTCCGGACCAAGGTCCTCCGTCCCGAGACCCACTGAGCTCTCCGCTCAGCAGTCATCGGGCTTGAGTAGCAGCAAGCAGCCAGAAGCAATCCCCGCCGAGAGGTTCACCCATGGCAGGCGAGACCGTCATCACGGTCGTCGGCAATCTTGTCGACGACCCCGAGCTGCGCTTCACCCCGTCGGGTGCGGCGGTCGCGAAGTTCCGTATCGCGTCCACCCCCCGCACCTTCGACCGTCAGACCAATGAGTGGAAGGACGGCGAGAGCCTCTTCCTGACCTGCTCGGTCTGGCGTCAGGCGGCGGAGAACGTCGCCGAGTCCCTCCAGCGCGGCATGCGTGTCGTCGTGCAGGGTCGGCTGAAGCAGCGGTCGTACGAGGACCGCGAGGGCGTGAAGCGCACGGTCTACGAGCTGGACGTCGAAGAAGTCGGCCCCAGCCTCAAGAACGCCACGGCCAAGGTCACCAAGACCACCGGACGTGGTGGCCAGGGTGGCTACGGCGGCGGTGGCGGCGGCCAGCAGGGCGGCAACTGGGGCGGTGCCCCCAGTGGTGGCCAGCAGGGCGGCGGCGGTGCACCCGCCGACGACCCGTGGGCGACCGGTGCGCCGTCCGGCGGCCAGCAGGGCGGCGGAGGCAACTGGGGCGGAAGCTCCGGTGGCTCCGGTGGTTCCGGCGGCGGCTACTCGGACGAGCCCCCCTTCTAAGGACCCCTTCGGTCCTTCGGGGTGCTCGCACTCCCAACTTCTTGATCACACAGGAGATACATCATGGCGAAGCCGCCTGTGCGCAAGCCGAAGAAGAAGGTCTGCGCATTCTGCAAGGACAAGACCGTGTACGTGGACTACAAGGACACGAACATGCTGCGGAAGTTCATTTCCGACCGTGGCAAGATCCGTGCCCGCCGCGTGACCGGCAACTGCACTCAGCACCAGCGTGACGTCGCCACGGCCGTGAAGAACAGCCGTGAGATGGCGCTGCTGCCCTACACGTCCACCGCGCGATAAGGGAAGGGTGACAGCATCATGAAGATCATCCTCACCCAGGAAGTCACCGGTCTCGGTGCCGCTGGCGATGTCGTCGAGGTCAAGGACGGCTACGCCCGTAACTACCTTGTTCCGCGCGGGTTCGCGATCCGCTGGACCAAGGGCGGCGAGAAGGACGTGGCGCAGATCCGCCGCGCCCGCAAGATCCACGAGATCGCGACCATCGAGCAGGCCAACGAGGTCAAGGCCAAGATCGAGGGCGTGAAGGTCCGTCTGGCCGTTCGCTCCGGCGACGCCGGCCGTCTCTTCGGCTCCGTCACCCCGGCCGACGTCGCTTCGGCGATCAAGGCCGCCGGTGGCCCCGAGGTCGACAAGCGCCGCGTTGAGCTCGGTTCGCCGATCAAGAACCTGGGCTCGCACCAGGTGTCCGTGCGTCTGCACCCCGAGGTTGCCGCGACCTTCGGTATCGAGGTCGTCGCCGCCTGAGGCAGCGTCTGAGCGCACGCGTGTGAACGCACGGAAGGGCCGTACCCCGGGGGGTACGGCCCTTCCCGTTGTTCCGAGACGTGCCTCTGCTCTGAGATGCGCCTTGCTCCGGAACGCCTCGATGTTTCACGTGAAACGCTCGGTTTCACGTGAAACAGTCTCTTTCGGGAGGAGCCGTGAGGCTCAGCGGGTGGCGCCCAGGACGATCCAGTGCCCCGAGCGGGCACGGAGCCACAGGGTGGCCAGCCGGACGGCCATCATCAGTGTCATCGCCCACCACAGCGCGGTCAGCCCGCCGCCGAGGGCGGGAATCAGCAGGGCGACCGGGGCGAAGACGGCCAGGGTGGCCAGCATGGCCCAGGCCAGATAGGGGCCGTCACCGGCTCCCATCAGGACACCGTCGAGGACGAAGACCACTCCGGCGATGGGCTGGCAGAGCGCGACGACCAGCAGGGCCGGCAGCAGGGCGTCCTGGACCAGGGGGTCGTCGGTGAACAGCGGGGTGAACAGCGGCTGGGAGATCACCAGCAGCATGCCCATGACTCCTCCGAAGACGATGCCCCACTGCACCATCCGGCGGCAGACCTGCCGTGCTCCCTGGGCGTCCCCGGCTCCCAGGCAGCGGCCGATGATCGCCTGGCCCGCTATGGCGATCGCGTCCAGGGCGAAGGCCATCAGACTCCACAGCGAGAGAACGATCTGATGGGCGGCGATCTGGTCGTCCCCCATCCGGGCGGCGACGGCGGTGGCGATCATCAGCACGGCCCGCAGCGACAGGGTGCGGACGAGCAGGGGGGCTCCGGCACGGGCGCTGGCCCGTATGCCCGCCGCATGGGGACGCAGGGAGGCACGGTGGCGCCGGGCCCCGCGGATGACCACGATCAGATAGGCGACGGCCATCCCCCACTGTGCGATCACGGTGCCCCAGGCGGAACCGGCGATGCCGAGTCCGGCCCCGTACACCAGGCCCACATTGAGGACGGCGTTCGCGGCGAAACCGGCCCCGGCGACCACGAGCGGAGTGCGGGTGTCCTGGAGGCCGCGCAGTACGCCGGTGGCGGCCAGCACGATCAGCATGGCGGGGATGCCCAGGCTGGATATGCGGAGATAGGTGACGGCGTAGGGGGCGGCGGTGTCGGAGGCCCCGAGGATGTCCACCAGCGCGGGCGCGGCGGGCAGGGTCAGGGCCACCAGGGCGGCTCCGAGGAGGGTGGCCAGCCAGATGCCGTCCATGCCCTGGCGGATGGCGGCACCGAGATCGCCCGCGCCGACCCGCCGGGCGACGGCGGCCGTGGTGGCGTAGGCGAGGAAGACACAGACGCTCACGGCGGTCATCAGCAGGGCGGCCGCGATGGCGAACCCGGCGAGCTGGGCGGTGCCGAGGTGGCCGACGACGGCGCTGTCGACCATGACGAAGAGGGGTTCGGCGACCAGCGCTCCGAAGGCGGGGAGGGCGAGCGAGACGATCTCTCGGTCGTGCCGCCGCCGGAGCGCCTTCGGGGAGGTGGGGGCCTGGGTCATGGGCTCAAGGTAATCGTCCACAGGTAATAGATGCAAACCGTGTGTGGCTATTACTTCTCATCGAAGCGCCGGTTCCGGGGCGTCTCGTTTGTCGCGATCTTGGCCCCCGGGGAAAAGTTTTTCTCCCCCACAGGCCGTGGATGGAAGACTCGCTGGTCAGAGGGGTCCTCCCGGGCGTGACATGATTTTGTCCACAGCACTGTCCCCCGCTCCATGCACAGGTTCCGGGGAGTTCTCCACAGCATCGGGGCGCTCATCCACATGGCCTGTGGATAACCAGATTGGCTGACGGTGCCCGGGGCCCTACCGTGGACCCTCGCCCGACGCGCCGGAAGCGGAGTTGGGCCACTCGTTTTGTCAGTCCTGTGCCGTAGAAAGAGGGGGCACGGCGAGGTCCGCTGAGCGGACGGGAGGAGGTGGCCCGGGTGAGTGTCTCCGAGCCCTTGGACGACCCCTGGGCGGCCGAAGGCGGCCCCGGCGACCGTCTGCCCGTCTCCCGTCAGCGGCGCGGGGACCAGCGCTCCGGCCGGGACGACCAGCACGACCGGGGCAGGGACTCCGAGGGCTGGGACGGCGGCTCCCCCGGCTTCGAGCGGGTGCCGCCCCAGGACCTCGACGCCGAACAGTCGGTCCTCGGCGGCATGCTCCTCTCCAAGGACGCGATCGCCGATGTCGTGGAGGTCCTCAAGGGCCACGACTTCTACCGTCCGGCCCATGAGACGGTCTACACCGCCATCCTCGACCTCTATGCCAAGGGCGAGCCCGCCGACCCCATCACCGTCGCCGCCGAGCTGGTCAAACGGGGGGAGATCACCCGCGTCGGCGGTGCCTCCTACCTCCACACCCTCGTCCAGTCGGTGCCGACGGCGGCCAACGCCTCGTACTACGCCGAGATCGTCCACGAGCGGGCGGTGCTCCGGCGTCTCGTGGAGGCCGGTACCAAGATCACGCAGATGGGCTATGCGGCCGACGGCGACGTGGACGAGATCGTCAACTCGGCCCAGGCGGAGATCTACGCGGTCACCGAGCAGCGCACCAGCGAGGACTATCTGCCGCTCGGCGACATCATGGAGGGCGCGCTCGACGAGATCGAGGCGATCGGCTCCCGCAGCGGTGAGATGACCGGGGTACCCACCGGCTTCACCGACTTCGACTCGCTGACCAACGGCCTCCACCCCGGCCAGATGATCGTCATCGCCGCCCGTCCCGCGATGGGCAAGTCCACGCTCGCCCTGGACTTCGCCCGGGCCTGCTCGATCAAGAACAACCTGCCGAGCGTGATCTTCTCCCTGGAGATGGGGCGGAACGAGATCGCGATGCGGCTGCTGTCCGCCGAGGCCCGCGTCGCGCTGCACCACATGCGCTCCGGCACCATGACGGACGAGGACTGGACCCGGCTCGCCCGCCGGATGCCGGACGTGTCGCAGGCGCCGCTCTACATCGACGACTCCCCGAACCTCTCGATGATGGAGATCCGCGCGAAGTGCCGTCGGCTGAAGCAGCGCAACGATCTGAAACTGGTCGTGATCGACTACCTCCAGCTGATGCAGTCCGGCGGCTCCCGGCGCGCCGAGAGCCGGCAGCAGGAGGTCTCGGACATGTCCCGTAACCTCAAGCTGCTCGCCAAGGAGCTGGAGCTCCCGGTGATCGCGCTCTCCCAGCTGAACCGTGGCCCCGAGCAGCGCACCGACAAGAAGCCGATGGTCTCCGACCTGCGTGAGTCGGGCTCCATCGAGCAGGACGCCGACATGGTGATCCTGCTGCACCGCGAGGACGCCTACGAGAAGGAGTCCCCGCGCGCGGGCGAGGCCGACCTGATCGTGGCCAAGCACCGTAACGGCCCGACCGCCACCATCACGGTCGCGTTCCAGGGCCACTACTCGCGCTTCGTGGACATGGCCCAGACCTGAGCCGACCGCCCGGGTAATTCACTGGCCGAGGCGGAGCCCGGGCAGAAGGCTGTCACCGTGACACTTCATGAGAACGAGATCGGTGTGGATGAGGCGGTCGTCCGGTCGCTGCTGCGGGAGCAGCGACCGGAGTGGGCCGACCTCCCCGTCTCCCCGGCCGGCGCGGGCACGGACAACACCATGTACCGGCTCGGCAGCCATCTGCTCATACGGCTGCCGCGCACGCCGGACAACGCGAAGGCCGTACAGAAGGAACAGACGTGGCTGCCGCGGCTGGCGCCGCATCTTCCCTGTCGCATCCCGGAGCCGGTGCACGCCGGTACCCCGAGTTCCGCCTTTCCGCTCGCCTGGTCGGTCTACCGCTGGATCGACGGTGACGAGGCCGGCCCGGGATCGGTCACCGATTGGCCCGCCTTCGGGGCCGACCTGGCGGCGACCGTGCAGAGGCTGCACTCCGTCCCTCTGATGGGAGCTGTGCGGCAGGGCGGGCTCAGCTGGTACCGCGGGGGTGGCCTGGGAGCGTGCGACCGGTGGATCAGCGAGTACTTCGACACCTGCGGGACGATCCCGGGTCTCGACCTCGACCTCGCGTACCTGCGGCACCTGTGGCGGAGTGCGCTCGCCCTGCCCGAGCCGTCCGGCCGGCAGGTATGGCTCCACGGCGACCTCAAACCCACCAACCTTCTGGTTCAGCAGGGGAAGCTGCACGCGGTCATCGACTTCGGGTGTCTCTCGGTCGGCTTTCCCGACGCCGAGCACGCGCCTGTGTGGGATCTGCCCCCCGGGGCCCGACAGGCGTACTGGGACGCCATGAGCCTCGACGACGTGACGTGGTCGCGTGCCCGGGCGTGGGCCATCGCCGTCGGAGTCAGCGGGGTGGCGTACTACTGGGACACCTATCCCGCCTTCGTCGGCGCATGCCTGTCGCGCCTCCGCGCGATCACGTGACAGCGGGATCGATGAGTACGGCCCCCGCAGCTCCGGGACCCGGCGGACGGTGCGGTGCGGGGACTTCGATAGACCTGCTCCATGACCTCATCAGTGACCACTCTGCTGCCCGCCACCGAGCGGGCCCTGCTGACCAGCGTCGCCACCGCCCAGTCCACGGGCCGCAGCCCCTCCCTGGTCGCCGGAGTCGCGCGCGACGGGCAGCTCGCGTGGACCGGGGGCTGTCCCGAGACGGACGGATTCCGGCCGGCGCAGACGCAGTACCGCATGGGCTCGATCACCAAGACCTTCACCGCCGTCCTGGTGCTGCGCCTCCGTGACGAGGGGCTGCTCGACCTGGACGACCCGGTGGAGCGGCACCTGCCGGGCACGGGGCTGGGGCCGGTGACGATCGCCCAGCTCCTCGGGCACGGCGGCGGGCTGCGCGCCGAGTCGCCCGGACCCTGGTGGGAGCGGACCCCGGGCACGCTCCGGCCCGGACTCGCCGATGTGCTCGGCGAGGGCCCGATCCACCCCGCCGGACGGCGCTTCCACTACTCCAACCCCGGCTACACCGTGCTGGGTTCCCTGGTCGAGGCGGTCCGTGGTGTCCCCTGGGAGGAGGCGCTGCGCACCGGGATCCTTCAGCCCCTGGGGCTCACCCGCACCGGCCTCAGGCCCGAGGCGCCCGCCGCCGAGGGCTGGGCGGTGCACCCCTGGGCGGATGTGCTGCTCCCCGAACCCTGCGCGGACCTGGGGCTGATGACCCCGGCGGGAGGGCTCTGGTCCACGGTGACCGACCTCTGCCGGTTCGCCGTCTTCCTGGCCGAGGGGGACGACCGGGTGCTCGGGGCGTCCTCGGTGCGCGAGATGAGGACGCCGTCCACGCCCGCGGAGAACGGCGAGTGGGACAGCGCCTACGGTCTGGGGCTCCAGGTCGTCCGGGCCGACGGCCGCACCCTGGCCGGGCACAGCGGCTCACTGCCGGGCTTCCTCGCCGGACTCTGGTTCAGCGTGGAGGACCGGATCGCCGCGGTCGCGCTCGCCAATGCCACCTCGGGACCCGCCGTCCCGGCGGTCGCCGCCGACCTCGTACGGATCGTGGCGGAGGCCGAGCCGCCGCTGCCCGCCCCCTGGAAGCCGCTGGCCGGGGTTGATCCGGAGCTGCTGGCGCTGACCGGCCCCTGGTACTGGGGGACGTACACGTATGCGCTGCGGCTGCTTCCCGGCCGGGCGCTGGAGCTCCAGCCGCTGAAGGGTTCCGGCCGGGGCGCCCGTTTCACCCCGGAACAGGACGGCACCTGGACGGGGCAGAACGGCTACCACGCGGGGGAGACGCTGCGGGTGGTGCGCCGGGAGGACGGTTCGGTCCGCCATCTCGACGTGGGGTCCTTCGTCTTCACCCGGGAGCCCTACGAGCCCGGCGCCGGGGTCCCCGGCGGTGTGGACGCCGAGGGCTGGCGGGGCTTCCCCGACCCGTCCCAGGGGTGATGCCCGGGGTTCAGGAACCGGTCTCCGCCGGGGCGTGCAGCTCCTGGACCGTCCGGACCAGAGGAGCGAGGACGGGGTTCTCCGCCGCCTCGTCGAAGGCGTCCCGCAGAGCGGTGTCGTGCGTGGGACGGGACGCGTCGAGCAGGGTCAGCCCGTCCTCGGTCACATCGGTGTAGATGCCCCGGCGGTCGGTGTCGCAGAGATAGCGCCGCAGCAGACCGCGGTCCTCCAGCCGGGTCACCAGGCGGGTGGTGGCGCTCTGGCTGAGGACCACGGCCTCGGCGACCTCCTTCATCTGGAGATGGCCGCCGGGGCCGCTGTGCTGTCGGCTGAGGACGTCCAGCAGGGAGAACTCCCGCATGCTGAGTCCGTGCCGCTTCTCCAGGGCACGCCCCACCCGGGTCTCGATCTTTCCGTGCAGCAGGGAGAGGGCGCACCAGCCCTGGGCGAGCCCGGTGAGCGAGGGATCGGTCACGGCCATCTCTGTCCTCCTCCACGCCCCAGCGGCGTATCCCCAGGGTAGACGACATCCGCAAAAGTCCGCGTATGCAAATACCCGAGGGTGGCCGGCCGGTCAGCCCATGGCGATCGACAGCGGGGCGAAGCGGCGGGTCCAGTCCCCCGGCAGATCGTCCTGGGCGTGGTTCATGACGGTGTTGAACGTCACCGACTCCAGCCCGTGTGCCTTCAGCCAGTCGAGAAATTCCGTGTGACGCACATCGACATCGGTCCTCAGCGGCCGGTCCGTGGCCGCCGCCACCGAGCTGACCAGGGCCTTCGCCGTCTCGGTGGTCTCGGCGACCAGCGGGCCCACGACATGGGTCTCCCTATTGGGCCAGGCCGCCGCGTACCCGGTCAGCAGACCGCCCTGCTCCGCCACCCGGATCTGGTCGGCGAAGGCCGGGAGCCGCGTGATCAGATGGGTGCGGTCCACCCCGAAGACCTCGTTGTCCAGCCGGATGATCGCCGGAAGGTCCTCCGCGGTGGCCGGGCGGGTGGTCACCGCCCCGCCCTTCCCGCTGTCCCTGCCGTCCGCCCCGTTCGCGCGGAAGTGCCCGCAGACCATCTCCGCCCGCCCGGTGGCGGAGAAGCCGAGCTGCTCGTAGAGCGGTCGGCCGAGCGGGGTCGCATGGAGGGTGACCGGGGTGTCCCCGGCCTCGGCCAGCACATGCCGCATCAGACGACGGCCGATGCCCTGCCGCGCGTACTGCTCGGCGACGAGCACCATCCCCACGGCCGCGAGCCGGGGGCCGTACGAGGTCACCACGCAGGCCGCCGCCAGCCCCTTGTCCACGGGGTCGTCGATGCCGTAACCGGTTCCGGCCGCGAGCAACAGCCCCCACCGGTGTTCCTCCCGTTGCCACCCTCGGTTCTCCGCGAGATCGACGCAGGACGGGAGATCGTCCACGGTGAGACGGCGAATGGGCAGCTCGGGGAGTGGTGTCGGCATAGGGATCAGGCTGGCTGACACGGTGATCACTCGTCCAGTGCTTTCCCGGAAGCGTTCACTGCTTTCCCGAAAGGCTCAGAAGGGCCCAGAGAGCCAGAAGGGCCCGGCAGGGCGGGAATGCCTCCGGCCGAGGAAGCAACTGACGATGTTTCACGTGAAACACGGCCCGGATACGGGCCGCACGGCGAGGCGTCTGCCGGGCGCGGGAACCCGGCAGAACCCATCGTGAGCGGGGCTACCCCAGGTCGGGGGCGTGCATGGCGCGTACGCCCTCGATATTGCCGTCCAGGTAGTGGCGCAGCGACAGCGGGACGAGATGGACGGCGGCGATTCCCATACGGCTGAAGGGGACCCGGACGATCTCGTACTCCCCCCGGGGGGTCTCCACCTCGGGGCCATGGCGGCGGGCGGGGTCCATGGACTCCAGTCGGCAGACGAAGAAGTGCTGGACCTTCACCCCGGTGATCCCGCCGCCCGCGATGTGCTCCACAGTGTCGACGAAGCAGGGCACCACATCGGTGACCTTGGCCCCCAGCTCCTCGTCCAGCTCGCGGTGGAGCGCCGCGACCACGGTGGCGTCACCCGGCTCGACTCCGCCACCCGGTGTCAGCCAGTAGGGATCGACTCCGGGCTTGGTGCGCTTGATCAGAATCAGATCGTCGCCATCGAGCAGGATGGCGCGAGCGGTGCGTTTGACCACGGGACGTTCGGTCATGTCTGGAAAATGGCCCGTTCGGTCCGCTCTGAAACGCTTCCGGGCCGCACGGTCACCAGTCGACGGCGGCGCGCATCAGCCATTCATGGGCCCGCGCGATGGGCGGCAGGGTGAGCGTTCCCGTGCGGACCACGAGAAAGTAGGTACGCAGCGGAGGCATCGGGGGATCGAGCAGGGCGATGAGCCGTCCGCGTTCCAGGGCCTCCGCGCAGAGATAGCGCGGCAGGACGGCGAGACCCGCGCCGGAGGCGGCGGTCTCCAGAACGGCTCGCAGATCGGGAGCGATGACGGCACCGGCGGCGGCCGGGCGGGACTCGAAGACCGTGGCCCAGTAGCGCGAGATCAGGGGCAGCGACTCATGGACATCGACCACGGGGAGCTGTTCCAGCAGAACGTCCCCGCCCCGCAGGACGTCGGGCCCGAGCCGGGCCGCCCAGCGGGGCGCGGCCACCAGGACATGTTCCTCGTCGCAGAGCGGGGCGGAGGTCAGCAGTCCGCCGCGCGGCTGGGCGGTGGTGATCGCGAGGTCGTGATGGCCTGCGGCCAGGCCGTCGAGGATCTCCTCGGCGGTGCCGAAGGAGACCCGCAGGGCCAGTCCCTGGGAGATCAGCGGGGAGAGGGCGGGCAGGGCGCGCAGCGCCGTGAACTCGGGCGGACCCGCCAGATGCAGGGTCCGGGTGCCTGCCTCCTCGTCCAGTCCCGCCCCGGCGATCTCGACAAGGGCGTCCAGATGGGGTGCGGCCCGGTGGGCCAGCTCGTCGCCGATGGTGGTGGGGGTCACGCCCCGGGCCTGCCGGAGGAAGAGCGGTCTGCCGAGCTGTCGTTCCAGCGTCCGTATCTGTCCGGTCACCGCGGGCTGGGAGAGTCCGAGGAGGGCGGCGGCCCGGGTGAAGGAACCGGCCCGGTGCACGGTGACGAATGTGCGTAACAGGGCCAAATCCATACCGATCCCCTCCCGGCCGACTATATCCACGGACCGGACAACCATAAATAAGTCGATAGGCCGCTGTCGCTACGGTGATTGGACTCTGACGCAGAGTCAACTAGCCTTGTTCGCGCGGTTCTTCTGGGGGGATGAACCGGGGCGGTCCGAGCCATGAGGGGGGAGGCTCGGGCCGCCCGTCGGCGCGCCCCGGCGGCAGGGCCTCGGGCCCGGCCCTATCCGGCCGCCGCCTCGTCCAGCGCCCGCAGCACATCCGCCACCAGGTCCTCCGGGTCCTCCACCCCCGCCGAGAACCGGACGAAACCCTCGGGCACCGCGTCCCCGCCCCACCGTCCACGGCGCTCGGCGGACGAGCGCACGCCGCCGAAGCTGGTCGCGTCGTCCACGAGCCGCAGCGTCTCCAGAAAGCGTTCCGCGTGGGCGCGGTCGGGGAGGACGAACGAGACCACACTGCCGTATCGGCGCATCTGCCGGGAGGCGAGCGAATGCGACGGATCGGTCGGCAGCCCCGGATGACGCAGCCCCGAGACCTCGCTCCGGTCGCCCAGCGCCCGCGCCAGCGCCAGGGCGTTCGCGCACTGCCGGTCGATCCGTAGCTGGACGGTGGCGAGTGAACGGTGCGCGAGCCAGCTCTCCATGGGGCCGGGGATCGCCCCGGCGACCTTGCGCCAGTCCCGTACCTCCGCCGCCCGCGCGGCGTCCCGGCAGGTCACATGGCCGAGCAGCAGATCGCCGTGACCGGTGGTCCCCTTGGTGTCACTGGCCACCGAGAAATCGGCGCCCAGGGCCAGAGGCCGCTGACCCAGCGGGGTGGCGAGGGTGTTGTCGACGGCGACCAGCGCACCCGCCGTGTGGGCGGCGTCCGCCAGTCGCCGGATGTCGCAGACGTCGAGCCCGGGATTGGACGGCGACTCGATCCACAGCAGCCGGGCCCCGTCCAGCACGGACAGTTGGGCGTCCCCGCCCGTCGGCGCGGTCCGGACCTCGACACCGAAGGCGCGCAGCCGTTCGGCGATCAGCGGCAGCGCCTGATAGCCGTCGACCGGCAGGACGACCGTGTCGCCCGCTCTCAACTGGGAGAAGACCACCGCGGAGATCGCGGCCATGCCCGAGGCGAAACAGACGGTCTCCACCTGCTCGCCCGGGGCCTCCAGCTCCCCGATCGCCCGTTCCAGCCGGGTCCAGGTCGGGTTGGAGTCCCGGCCGTAGGTGTAGGGGCCGGTCGGCTCGCCCGGCAGATGGAAGTGCGCGGCGAAGACCGGACCGGGCAGCGGTGGCTCGTACGGCACCGGCTCGGGCAGTCCCGCCCGTACCGCTCGTGTTCCGTCGCCCAGAGGTGTGGTGCTGTTCATCCGGTTCTCTCGCGTTCTGTGCTGTGCGTTGTGTGGCGCGGTGTGTGCTGGGGGACGTGCGGCTCGGCGCTGCCGCCCATCCGGGCGGCGCTCCGGGTCAGTCCCGGTCGGGTATCGCCAGGTGCAGCGCCCAGGCGACCACCGAAATGATCATTCCGCCGAGCAGGGCGGGCCAGAAGCCGTCGACGTGGAAGCCCAGCTCGAACGAGTCGGCCAGCCAGGAGGTCACCATCAGCATCAGCGCGTTGACGACCAGCGCGATCAGCCCCAGGGTGACGATGAACAGGGGCAGGGCCAGCAGCTTCACGACCGGCTTGACGACGGTGTTGACCACGCCGAAGAGCAGTAGGACGGCGAGCAGCGTCAGGGTCTTCTCGCCGGCGTTCGCCCCGGTGAGGGTGATTCCGCCGACCAGCCAGACGGCCACCGCCAAGGCTGCCCCGTTGGCGATCGTCTTGACGAGGAAATTCATCATGTGTCTGATCGTGGCAGACGTGATGGGGACGAAGGCAGGGGTAGAAAAGGGATGAAAGCGTTCAGACTGGACGAACTGGAAGCCGAGCGGGCCGCGAACGACGGCGCCTATCTGCGGTTTCTGCGGGAGCGGAACATGTCCGTCGGTCTGTATGCGCTCAACGCGGGGGAGCTGGACCCTCAGTTGCCGCACGACCAGGACGAGGTCTATCTCGTGGTCAGCGGACGGGCCTCGCTCACGGTCGGCATGGAGACCACCCAGGTGGGGCGGGGGAGCGTGGTCCATGTGCCCGCCGGGGTGCCGCACAAGTTCCACCACATCACCGAGGATCTGCGGGTGATGGTGGTCTTCTCGCCGCCGGAGGACTGACTGAGCGGGGCGGCGCAGCGGCCGACGTTGACCCGCCCGGGGGAACCCGTCCCGCGCTCGGCGAACCGCCCGGCGCGGGGCCGTTACAGTGGCAGGCCGTTGCCTGGACCCGGTCCCGCCTTCTCGGGAGGCCCCGGGCGGCCGGGCGCGGGTACGCGGGGGAGGCCCCCGCGGGCGGGCCGTCGGCTCGTCACCATGCCCAGGGGTGACCTTTGGCCACAGACGGCACAGACGCCACCGATGCGAGTGCCACGGCCCCGACGCTGATCGGTTCGGTGCAGCGTGCCCTGCGCCTGCTGGAGGCCACGGCCACGCACCCGGACGGAGCCCCCGCCAAGCAACTCGCCCGAGAAGCCGGCATTCCGCTGCCGACCGCGTACCACCTGCTGCGCACTCTGGCCCACGAGGGCTATCTGCGCCGGGAGAACGGTGTCTTCGTGATCGGCGGCGCGGTCGGCCGACTGGCCATGGGCGGGAACGTCACCCCCAGCGCCCGAAAATGACCGAATGACCGCCACTGGTCTAGTCAGGCGCCATCCAAGGTCCCCAGTCGGTCACGGAACGCCAGGATTTTTCTCTATCAGCATCTGAAAAATCACTCCTTGTAGTCCCCCGGTTGCGTACAGCACGATGTCGGCAGAGGGTCAGGGGACCGTTCCTGGCTGATTTCGACAGACTTTTCAGCAGTATTCATCCACCGCGGGGTACATGATGCGCGAGTCGGTCCAGGCCGAGGTCCTGATGAACTTCCTTGTCTCCGAGGAGTTGTCGTTCCGGATTCCGGTGGAACTGCGTTATGAGACAGATGATCCCTATGCCGTGCGCATGACCTTCCATCTGCCCGGGGACGCACCGGTGACCTGGGCGTTCAGCCGCGATCTCCTGGTGGGGGGAGTGACGGGTCCCACCGGCGACGGCGATGTCCACATCGCGCCGACCGGCCCCGGCCGCCGCGCCGACCTCGGGATTCGGCTCCAGGTGGGGCAGGAGCGCGCGTACTTCGTGGTCGGCGCGCCCCCGGTGGTGGCATTCCTCGACCGCACCGACCGACTGGTGCCACTGGGGCAGGAGCGGGCGTACGGGAACTGCGCGGGCGACCTCGACTCCGCGCTGTGCGGCATCCTCGCCGAGGCCGAGGAGAACGCGGGCTGAGGCGAGGACACGGGCTGAGGAGAACGCGGGCTGATCCGGGACGCGGGCCGGGGAGAGACGCGGGCTGAGGAGAGGCGCTACCGCTTGCGGCGGCGGCCCTTGCCGCCGAAACCGGGGAGCCTGCCTCCGCCGCGCCCGGGATGCTGCCCGGGGACCTCCGGCGTCCGGGGCGGCCCCGGGACGACCTGTCCGGCACCTGCACCGAAGGCACCGGCACCGACACCTGCACCGACGACACCGGTATCGGCAGCGGCTGCGCCACGGGGACCCGTACCGGCGGCGGGAGCGGAAGCGGCACCACCACCGGACGAGGGACGGTCGGCGGACACCACCAGCGCGGCGAGCGCGGTGGTCACCGGCACCGACGCGACCAGCCCGATCGACCCGATCAGCGTGCGCACGATCTCCGTGGCCACGACCTCGCTCCCCGCCACCGATCCGACGCTGCTCTGCGCGATCGAGAACAGCAGCAGCAGCGGGAGGGCGGCACCGGCGTACGCCAGGACCAGGGTGTTGACCACTGAGGCGATATGGTCCCGGCCGATCCGGATGCCCGCGCGGTACAGCGCGCGCGGCCCCATGCGCGGGTCCGCCTGATGCAGCTCCCAGACGGCCGAGGTCTGCGTCACCGTCACATCGTCGAGCACACCGAGCGAGCCGATGATCACCCCGGCGAGCAGCAGACCGCTCATGTCGATGCCGGGATAGAGCCCATGGATCAGCCCGGTGTTGTCGTCGGTGTTGCCGGTGAGGGCCGCCCAGCCGATGAAGACCGAGCCCAGCAGGCCGATCAGCATGAGGGAGACCAGGGTCCCGAGCACCGCGACCGAGGTCCGCGCGGTCAGACCATGACAGAGATAGAGCGCGATCAGCATGATCGCGCTCGCGCCGATCACCGCGACCAGCAGCGGGTTGGAGCCCTCCAGGATCGCGGGCAGGATGAAGAGGGTCAGCACGGCGAAGGAGGCGGCGAGGGCGATCAGCGCCATCACCCCGCGCATCCGTCCCACCAGGACCACCGCCAGTGCGAAGATCCCGGCGAGCAGGGCCATCGGGACCGTGCGCCGGATGTCGATCACCGAGTACTGGAGTTCCCGGGGCGCGTCCGGCGCATACGCCACCACCACCTCCTGACCCTTCTTCAGCTGGCGCGGCGCATCGGGCTGGACCACCTCGCCGAAGATCCGTCCCTTGTTCTCCCCGCTGGTGACCTCGATCCGGGCCGCGGCGCAGCTCCCCTGCTGGGAGGTGACCGCCTCACGGCCCTGCGGGGTGCTGGTGTCACCGGTGGGCGGCACCCGTCCGGCGTTCACCTTCGCGCAGTCGATCCGTTCGACGGAGACGACCACCGCGCTCTCGGTCTGCCGGTCGAAGCCCACGCCGGTGCGCTCATGGGCGGGGGCCGAACCCGGCCAGAGGGCGAACAGGCCCACGGCGACCGCCGCGGCGAAGGGGATCAGCACGGCGGCGATCACCCGGCGCAGCTGCCGGGAGACGGGGGCGGCGGGGCCATGGCTGTGCGTGTGCCCATGCGTGTGCCCGTGTGCGTGGCCTTGTCCGTGTGCGTGGCCAGGGCTGTGGACGTGGCCGTGCCCAGGGCCGGGCGCGTGCTCCTGCTGAGGGTCCTGCGGCGAAGAGGTCACCGACCGATCATCGCAAGAACGAGGGACTCCCTCTGTTCAGCACGCCAGCGGGGACGCTAGCGTGGGGGCACCTTTGCACACGCGGGAGCTCGGAGCACCGGGCTGAGAGGGCGCTGACCTCCGTGGTGGCCGACTGGCAGCAGCCAGTACGCCGACCACGGACATGGCTGCGTCGACCGCCGAACCTGTTACCGGGTAATGCCGGCGTAGGGAGTAGCTGTTATGACTGTTCAGGATGCACGCACGGCTGCCGTCGACCCGTCGGACGGGACCGCTCAGCGCACCCCGGGATGGCACAAGGGGTACATCGAGGGTTCCCGCCCCGACCTCAGGGTGCCGGTTCGGCAAGTGCACCTCACCAACGGCAAGGACGTGACGCTGTACGACACATCCGGTCCGTATACCGATCCGGCGGTGGAGACCGATGTACGGCGGGGGCTGACCCCGCTGCGGGAGAACTGGATCATCAGCCGGGGCGACACCGAGGAGTACGCGGGCCGTCCCGTCCGCCCCGAGGACGACGGTGTCAAACACACCTCCCCCCGGGGCGGCCTCAGGAATCTGGACGCCGTCTTCCCCGGCCGGCCCCGTCAGCCGCGCCGGGGCCGCGACGGCCGGGCGGTGACCCAGCTCGCGTACGCCCGCCGCGGTGAGATCACCCCGGAGATGGAGTTCGTCGCCCTCCGGGAGAACGTCTCTCCCGAGGTGGTGCGCGAGGAGATCGCCGCGGGACGTGCGGTGCTGCCCGCCAATGTGAACCACCCCGAGATCGAGCCGATGATCATCGGGAAGCGTTTCCTGGTGAAGGTCAACGCCAATATCGGGAACTCCGCGGTCACTTCCTCCATCGAGGAGGAGGTCGAGAAGATGACCTGGGCCACCCGCTGGGGTGCGGACACGGTCATGGACCTGTCGACCGGTCGCAATATCCACACCACCCGCGAGTGGGTGCTGCGCAACTCCCCCGTGCCCATCGGCACCGTTCCGCTCTACCAGGCCCTGGAGAAGGTCGACGGCCGGGCCGAGGAGCTGACCTGGGAGATCTACAAGGACACCGTCATCGAGCAGGCCGAGCAGGGCGTCGACTACATGACGGTCCACGCCGGGGTGCTGCTGCGGTACGTCCCGCTCACCGCGCGCCGCAAGACCGGCATCGTCTCCCGGGGCGGCTCGATCATGGCGGCCTGGTGTCTCGCCCACCACAAGGAGTCGTTCCTCTACGAGAACTTCGAGGAGCTGTGCGAGATCCTGGCGGCCTACGACGTCACCTACTCCCTCGGTGACGGTCTGCGGCCCGGCTCGATCGCGGACGCCAACGACGCGGCGCAGTTCGCCGAGCTGGAGACGCTGGGCGAACTCAACCGCATCGCCAAGCGCCACCACGTCCAGACCATGATCGAGGGCCCGGGCCATGTCCCGATGCACAAGATCAAGGAGAACATCGACCTTCAGCAGGAAGTCTGCGAGGAGGCGCCGTTCTACACCCTCGGCCCGCTCACCACGGATGTCGCTCCCGCGTACGACCACATCACCTCCGGGATCGGCGCGGCGATGATCGCCTGGTGGGGCACCGCGATGCTCTGCTATGTGACGCCCAAGGAGCACCTGGGCCTGCCCAACCGTGATGACGTGAAGACCGGTGTCATCACGTACAAGATCGCGGCGCATGCGGCGGACCTGGCCAAGGGCCACCCGGACGCGCAGGAGTGGGACGACGCGCTGTCCGACGCGCGTTTCGAGTTCCGGTGGGAGGACCAGTTCAATCTGGCGCTCGACCCGGACACCGCACGGGAGTTCCACGACGAGACGCTTCCGGCGGAGCCCGCGAAGACCGCGCACTTCTGCTCCATGTGCGGCCCCAAGTTCTGCAGCATGAGGATCTCGCAGGACATCCGCAGGCAGCACGGAGGGACCGCCGAGGAGATCGAGGAGGGCATGGCGGAGAAGTCCAGGGAGTTCGCCGCGGCGGGCAACCGGGTCTATCTGCCGCTCGCCGACTGACGGCTCCGGGCCGGACACGGACGGGGGACGGACGGGAGTACGGACGGGTACGGGTGGACGGTGATCCACCCGTACGGCCGTGCCGCCGCGCCCCCGTACCGTTCGGCGTGGGGGGCGGCTCCGTACGTTCAGGAGGTACGGGTCTCCGGACCGCCGAAGTCCGGACTGGTGAAATCGGGGCTGCTGAAGGCGGGACGCTGCCCCTCCGTGGCGCCCTCGCCGGGACCGGACCAGTCCGGTCCGCTGTAGCCGACTCTGGGCAGACGGTTCCGGGAGCGCGGCGGGAGCGGTGCGGCCGGATCGGCGCCGGGGTCGGCCAGCGTCTCCCGCAGGAACGGCAGGATGCCCCGTTCCAGCAGGGCATGCCGCCAGGCGTCCTTGGCGCGGGCCAGCTCGTCCGGGAGTTCGTCGTTCCGCTCCTCGGCCGGGACCTGTGTGGACGTGTTGCGCAGGGCGGTGGTCAGCAGACCGGCCGCGGCGATGAGGAGCGCCGCCGCGGTGAGTGCCGCGAAGAACCAGCCCGTGGTGATCAGCGTGGACGCGAAGGGCGGCGGCGGGTCGAGCAGCTTCAGCAGATGGCCGACGAGCAGAAGGGCGAGCGCGGCGGTGGCGGCGAGCACCGGGGCCAGCACGGTGATCATGGCGGTGAGCCCGGCGCGTCCTGGTTTTCCCGCGTTCGCCCGGCTGCTGCTCGCCGTCCTGGTTCCGTTGCCGTGAAAGCCGCCGGGGACGCCAGGGCCGCTGGAGCTGCTTGAGCCGCCGGTGGTTCCGGTGGTTCCGGTTCCGTCCGGGGCGGGCTCGGCCGTGGCGGTCGGTCCCGGCCGTCCCATACGGCCCGGTGGCCCCGATGGTCCTGGTGACCCCCGGGAGGCGGCCGTCCCATCGGGGGGCGGGGACCCCGGCGGGGCGTGTGCCTCCGCACGGATCTCCGTGTAGTGCGCGTACTCGGCCGCCGCGGCATCGGTGATCACGGCGATCGCGTTCAGCGCCATCGTCCGGAGCTGTGTCGCGTTGAGCCGTTCTCCCAGGGCGGCCAGATCCGGTCTGTCGCTCGCGGTGCGCAGTGCCTCTTCCAGGACCCGTTCGAATTCGGCCCGGTCCTCGGCCGGTAGCTGTGGAGCGCTTCCCATGTGCATCCCCCGATGCTCCGTCCGGCCGGATCGCCGCGAAACCACCCGGGGCAAGGGGGCCGAAACGGAGGAGAGAGCCTGCTACGGACCATTCGATGGTAAGGCGTCAACAGCGGGTGATGGCAGGGGTTTTCGGTAAAAACGCGCAGGGCGCGAAGTTCAGTTGGGCAGCGGAAGCTGAGCCACAAGCAGTTTTCCGGCCATGGTCACGCCGCCGTCCATGGCGATCGCCAGCCCGTCGGCGTAGACATGCGGACCCTCGACCACCGGGCGCTCCCCGGCCTCCCCGTCCTCGGTGCCGACCTCCCCCGTCAGATAGGGGATCGGGCTGTGGCCGTGGACGACACGTTCGCCGCCGTAGGTGGCCAGCAGCTCGCGCACGGCCAGCGGACCGGCGTCGTCGCGGAAGGCGAAGCGCTTGGTGAACTTGCGGAAGAGGTCCCAGCACTCGTCGGCGTCGTTGCGGGTGAGGATCGAGTGGACGGTGTCGTTGACGTCCTCGATGGTGTCCCCGTATTCGAGGTACGCGGTGGTGTCGGAGTGCAGCAGCAGATGCCGGTCCTCCTCCACGATCGCGTCCAGCCGGGACATCCACTGGATATGGACGTCCTGAAGCCGGTCCATGTCGTACTTCTGGCCGCCGTTGAGCAGCCACGCCGCCTGGAACGTGGCCGTTCCCGCACCGGAGTTGACCGGGGTGTCACCGAACCGCCGGGCGCCGAGCAGCAGCAGCTCGTGGTTGCCCATCAGGGCCTTGCAGTAGCCGCCCGCGGCGGCGGCCTCGGCGGACAGACGCATCACCAGGTCGATGACGCCGATCCCGTCGGGACCCCGGTCGGTGAAGTCGCCGAGGAACCACAGCCGGGTGTTGCCCGCGGCCCAGTGGCCGTCCAGGTCGATGAGGCCGTGCGCGGTGAGGGCGGAGACCAGCTCGTCCAGATAGCCGTGGACATCGCCGACGACATAGAGCGGGCCGAGTCCCTCGGCGGTCTCGGACGTCTCGGGGGCGAGCCGGGTCCTGAGGTCTCCGGGGCCGGCGAGGCCGATCACCGGAAGATCGCGTTCGGTGGGGGTGTAGCCCTCGGGCAGCTCATGCTCGGGCACGGCGTTGCCGGGGTGGACGGAGTGCGCCGGGGGCGAGAAGTGCGTGCCCGGCGCGGGGTGCGGCTCATGCGCGTCGGGGAGGTGCGAGGGCGCGGGCGCGTGCGGGGGAACGGGCTCCGCCGGGGCGTGGTGGTGCGGATACGGCGCCGGGGGGTACCCGTCGGCGGACGGATGCGGGTGCGGTTCGTACTGCTCTGTCCGGTGCGTCCCCGGGTAGGTCCGCGCGGGCGCCTCCGGGTGGGCGGTGTGGCCCGGGGCGGTCCCGTGGTCATCGGGGTGCTGATGACCCGCGGTGGGGAGCGGCTCCATGAAGTGCGGCTCCGCGGGGGCCGCCCCGGCGGCGGGCGGGCCGGAGTGCCCGTGGTGCGCCGTCTCCTCGGGGGTCTGCTGCGGGGCGGTCTCCGACTGGACGGGCACCTGGGCGTAGGGGGGGACACGGAAGTCACGCCCTGTCGCCGTCCGCACCACGGGTCCCTGACCGGCCCCCTGAGTCATTGACCCCTCCACCACCGTCGCGCCGCCGTTCACCTCTCGGCCCAGCCTGGTCGGGGTGGTCCGCGGTGTTGTGCGCCCATCATAGGAACGAGGTCCGCGCTCTGTGACGCACCAGGGGTGGTGAATCGACGCGTACCCCTGATGCGTCGGCTGTTTCGTCCTGATTGAGGAGGTCTAGTCCGGTGCCGGTGACCGCGGAGCGCTCACCGTCGTCCTCGGGGAACGGCGCTGGGACGAGGTCCGGACGATCAGCTCGGTCGGTATCACCTGCTCGACCGGCCGCCCCTCGTCGATGCCCTCGATCGCGTCGATGAGGAGCTGGACGACCGCCGTCCCGATCCGGCGCGGCTTGAGGGAGAGCGTGGTGATGGGCGGTTCGGTGGTGGCGTACACGGTCGACTCACTACAGCAGACGAGCAGCAGATCGTCGGGGACCCGCAGGCCGTAGCGCCGGGCGGCGGCGAGCAGATCGGTGCCGTTGGGGTCGAAGAGGCCGTAGACGGCGTCGGGCCGGTCCGGGCGGGCCAGCAGACGATCGGCCGCGACGGCCCCGGCACAGGGGTCGTGGGCCGGGTAGGACTCGTACACCGGGTCCTGGCCGACCCGCTCGCACCAGCGGAGATACGCCGTGGTGGAGAGTCGGGTATAGGTGTCGGTGGTGGTTCCGGTGAGGAGCCCGATCCGGCGGGCCCCCGCGTCGGCGAGATGGTCCAGCAGATCGAGGACGGCGGCCTCGTGGTCGTTGTCGACCCAGGCGGTCACCGGGAGGGTGCCCGCCGGGCGGCCGTCCGAGACCACCGGCAGACCCTGGCGCACCAGCTCGGTGACGACGGGGTCGTGGTCGGAGGGGTCGATGACGATGGTGCCGTCGAGGGCGACATTGGACCAGACGTCGTGGCGCGAGGTGGCGGGGAGGATCACCAGCGCGTAGCCACGGGCGAGCGCGGCGGAGGTCGCGGCCCGCGCCATCTCGGCGAAGTAGGCGAATTCCGTGAAGGTGAAAGGTTCATCCCCGTACGTGGTCACGGTCAGGCCGATGAGCCCTGATTTACCGGTACGGAGTGTGCGGGCCGCCGCGGACGGGCGGTAGCCCAGCCGGTCGGCGACCTCGCGGACATGCCGGCGTGTGGCGTCCGGGAGCCGGCCCTTCCCGTTGAGCGCGTCGGAGACAGTCGTGATGGAGACACCGGCTGCGGCGGCGACGTCTCGGATGCCCGCCCGACCTTGCCGGCTGCTCCGGCGGGATGTGTCCGTCCGGCTCACCTGGTGCTTCCCTGCTGCTGTCATGGCGAGCCGATAGTAGGGCTCGCACGGGGGGTTGGCCCGGTCGCATATTCACTCGTTGACAGGCACGTTTCTGCATGATCATAACGCATTAACTGCCTTGGAAAATAAAGGAGTTGACCGCTACATCTATAGCGAGTGGGGAGTCCTCCGGCATGGAGTTACCGGAAACGGGAGGTCTCGGAGAGGTCTCAACTCACCTCTACGGGGGATGCGCGCCACGGAGTGAGCCACCGGCGTGCGCCAGGGTGACGAGCGCCCCCGGTCTGTCCGGCGGGTCGCCGGGTACCTGGCGACCGCTCCCCCGGCGCCCTTCCCCGGGACCGTCGCGCGGCGGGCGCGCGGCGCCGGGCGTTCCGTGCGAAGCCCGCGCGAAAGCCCATACGCAGCGCCGGGAAATCCTCTTAAAGTGATCAGCATTGGCGCGGGAACGGGGCTCCGGAGGCCGGAATCCGCTGTTCGGTGTGCTGATGCGCCCCACCGCCACGCCAGGGTGGAGCGGTGGTCGACCAGTCAACTGGTCATCTGGTCTACGGTCGAGGAGGACCCGCGGTGAGCGAGACAAGCCCCAGGCTGCGCGCCGAGCTGGACGGCATCCCCACCTACAGGCCCGGCAGGCCCGCGGCGGCGGGCGGTCCGGTCGCGTACAAGCTTTCGTCCAACGAGAATCCGTATCCGCCGCTGCCGGGGGTGATGGAGTCCGCGCTCGGCGCCGCGCGGGACTTCAACCGGTACCCCGATATGGGCTGCACCGGTCTGATGAACGAGCTGGCGGACCGTTTCGGCGTACCGGTGGAGCACCTGGCCACCGGGACGGGGTCGGTGGGCGTCGCCCAGCAGCTCGTCCAGGCCACCTCGGGCCCGGGCGACGAGGTCGTCTACGCCTGGCGCTCCTTCGAGGCGTACCCGATCATCGTCCAGGTCAGCGGGGCCCGCTCGGTGCAGGTGCCGCTGACCGGGGGCGAGGCGCACGACCTCGACGCCATGGCGGACGCGATCACCGACCGGACCCGTCTGATCTTCGTCTGCAACCCCAACAACCCCACCGGCACCGTGGTGCGCCGGGCCGAGCTGGAGCGCTTCCTCGACCGGGTGCCGTCGGACGTCCTGGTGGTGCTGGACGAGGCGTACCGGGAGTTCATCCGTGACCCCGAGGTCCCGGACGGCATCGAGATCTACCGGGAGCGCCCCAATGTGGCGGTGCTGCGGACCTTCTCCAAGGCGTACGGCCTCGCGGGGCTGCGGGTCGGCTTCGCGGTCGCCCGGGAACCGGTGGCCGCCGCGCTGCGCAAGACCGCGGTGCCCTTCGGTGTGAGCCAGCTCGCGCAGGACGCGGCGGTGGCCTCGCTGCGGGCCGAGGACGAGCTGCTCGGCCGGGTCGGCTCCCTGGTCTGCGAGCGGACCCGGGTGTACGAGGCCCTGGTCGCCCAGGGGTGGACGGTGCCCGTGACCCAGGCGAACTTCGTCTGGCTGCGGCTCGGCGAGCGGTCGGCCGCCTTCGCCGCGGTCTGTGAGGCGGCGGGGGTGACGGTGCGGCCCTTCCCCGGGGAGGGGGTGCGGATCACCATCGGCGAGGAGGAGGCCAACGACCTCCTGCTGCGGGCCGCCGCGGAGTTCCGCAAGGAGCTGTGACCGCCGGGCGCTGACCCGCCGGGCGCTGTGCGCTGACTGCTGTGCGCTGATCGCCGTGCCGCTCGCCCGCCGATGCGGTGCGGCGGTGCGGCGGCACGGTGGCGCTCTCCGCTTTGCTGGTATATGTCCCCTTCTGTACGGAGAGGGCGGGGAGAAGGGGACCCCCGGTCGTCATCGTGAATCAGCCATGGGACATAATTGCTTGTGAATGTGAACGCGTTCACAAGCGTGTCCCTGTTCGTCCCGTGATCGCTGGGATTATTCAGGCAAACTGCCGCTCGACCTCGTCGATGTAAGGAGATGACGACGTGGACTTGGCTCTGGCGCCGGAGACCTTGGCGCGATGGCAGTTCGGCATCACGACCGTCTACCACTTCCTCTTCGTGCCGCTGACGATCTCGCTCGCGGCACTCACCGCCGGTCTTCAGACCGCCTGGGTCAGAACGGGGAAGGAGAAGTACCTCAAGGCGACCAAGTTCTGGGGAAAGCTCTTCCTGATCAATATCGCCATGGGTGTCGTCACCGGCATCGTGCAGGAGTTCCAGTTCGGGATGAACTGGTCGGACTACTCCCGCTTCGTCGGCGACATCTTCGGCGCCCCGCTCGCCTTCGAGGCGCTGATCGCGTTCTTCTTCGAGTCCACCTTCATCGGCCTGTGGATCTTCGGCTGGGACAAGCTGCCGAAGAAGATCCATCTGGCCTGTATCTGGATGGTGTCGATCGGCACCATCTGCTCCGCGTACTTCATCCTGGCGGCCAACTCCTGGATGCAGCACCCCGTCGGCTACCGCATCAACGAGGAGCGCGGACGGGCCGAGCTGACCGACTTCTGGAAGGTGCTGTCGCAGGACACCGCCGTCACCCAGTTCTTCCACACCATCACCGCCGCCTTCCTCGTCGGAGGCGCGTTCATGGTCGGTATCGCCGCGTACCACCTCGCCCGCAAGAAGCACATCCCGGTGATGCGCACCTCGCTCCGGCTCGGTCTGGTCACGGTGATCGTCGCCGGTCTGCTCACCGCCGTCAGCGGCGATCTGCTCGGCAAGGTCATGTTCCGGCAGCAGCCGATGAAGATGGCCGCCGCCGAGGCCCTGTGGGACGGCGAGGCGCCCGCCCCGTTCTCCCTCTTCGCCTATGGCGACGTCGAGAAGGGGCACAACACGGTCGCCCTGGAGATCCCCGGGATACTGTCCTTCCTCGCCAACGGCGACTTCGACTCGTATGTCCCCGGCATCAACGACGTCAACAAGTCCGAGCAGGAGAAGTACGGGCCCGGCGACTACCGGCCCAACATCCCCGTCGCCTACTGGGGCTTCCGCTGGATGATCGGCTTCGGTATGGCCTCCCTGGCCATCGGGGCGTTCGGCCTCTGGCTCACCCGCAAGAAGTTCCTGCTGCCCCGGGCGCTGCGGACCGGGGAGGACGAGGTGCCGCATCTGGTCCTCTTCCGCAAGCCCCTGGGCGCCCGCTTCAGCCGCTGGTACTGGGTCGTCGCCCTCTGGACCATGACCTTCCCGCTGATCGCCACCTCCTGGGGCTGGATCTTCACCGAGATGGGGCGGCAGCCCTGGGTCGTGTACGGGGTGCTGCGCACCAAGGACGCCGTCTCCCCCGGGGTCTCCCAGGGCGAGGTGCTGACCTCGATGATCATCTTCACCGCGCTCTACGCGATCCTCGCCGTGATCGAGTTCAAGCTGATGGTCAAGTACGCCAAGGCGGGCCCGCCCGAACTGACCGAGGCCGACCTCAATCCGCCCACCAAGATCGGCGGCGACGACCGGGACGCCGACCGCCCGATGGCCTTCTCCTACTGAGGCCCCGAGGAGCTGAGCTGAGGCATGGAACTCCACGACGTCTGGTTCGTCCTGATCGCGGTCCTGTGGACCGGGTACTTCTTCCTCGAAGGCTTCGACTTCGGGGTCGGCGTCCTGACCAAACTGCTCGCCCGTGACCGCAAGGAACGACGGGTACTGATCAACACCATCGGCCCGGTCTGGGACGGCAACGAGGTGTGGCTGCTCTCCGCGGGCGGTGCCACCTTCGCCGCCTTCCCCGACTGGTACGCCACGCTCTTCTCCGGTTTCTATCTGCCGCTGCTGCTGATCCTGATCTGTCTGATCGTGCGCGGTGTGTCCTTCGAGTACCGCCACAAGCGGCCCGAGGAGAACTGGCAGCGGAACTGGGAGAACGCGATCTTCTGGACCTCGCTGATCCCCGCGTTCCTCTGGGGTGTCGCCTTCGGCAACATCGTCCGCGGGGTGAAGATCGATGCCCAGAAGGAGTACGTGGGCAATGTCCTCGATCTGCTCAACGCCTACTCGATCCTCGGCGGTCTGGTCACCCTGACCCTCTTCACCTTCCACGGCACGGTCTTCGTCGCCTTGAAGACGGTGGGCGACATCCGGGTCCGGGCCCGTGCCCTGGCCCTCAGGGTGGGGCTGCTCACCGCGGTGCTCGCGCTGGGCTTCCTCACCTGGACGCAGGCGACCCGCGGCGACAGCGCCAGCCTGGTCGCGATGATCGTCGCGGTGGTGTCGCTGGTGGCGGCGATCGCGGCCGTCCGGGTGGGGCGTGAGGGCTGGTCCTTCGCCTTCTCCGGGGTCACGATCGTGGCCGCGGTGGCCATGCTCTTCCTGACGCTCTTCCCGAACGTCATGCCGTCCTCGCTCGACGACGCCTGGAGCCTCACGGTCACCAACGCCTCGTCGACCCCGTACACCCTCAAGATCATGACCTGGTGTGCCGGGATCGCCACCCCGGTCGTCCTGCTCTACCAGGGCTGGACGTACTGGGTGTTCCGCAAGCGGATCGGCACCCAGCACATCGCCGACGCCCACTGAGGGGTGTGTTTCACGTGAAACCGATCGACCCGCGTCTGCTCCGGCACGCCCGCTCCACCCGAGGCTTCCTGCTCGCGGTGGTGCTCCTCGGACTGGTCGGGGCGGCGCTGGTCGTCGCCCAGGCGATGCTGATCGCCGAGGCGGTGGTCGGCTCCTTCGAGAAGGGACTCTCCGCCGCCGACCTCATGACCCCGCTGGCCCTGCTGGCGCTGGTCGCGGTGGGCCGGGCGGCGGTCTCCTGGCTCACCGAGCTGGCCGCGCACCGGGCCAGCGCGGCGGTCAAGTCCGAACTGCGCGAGAAGCTGTTGGCCCACACGGCCGCGCTCGGCCCCGGATATCTCACCGGACAGCGCACCGGCTCCCTGGTCGCCCTGGCCACCCGGGGCATCGACGCCCTGGACGACTACTTCTCCCGCTATCTGCCACAACTCGGCCTCGCGGTGGTCGTCCCGGTGGCGGTGCTCGCCCGGATCGTCACCGAGGACTGGGTATCCGCCGCCATCATCGTCGGCACCCTGCCGCTGATCCCCGTCTTCATGGTGCTCATCGGCTGGGCCACCCAGAACCGGATGGACCGGCAGTGGCGGCTGCTCTCCCGGCTGTCGGGCCACTTCCTGGACGTCGTCGCCGGACTGCCCACCCTCAAGGTCTTCGGCCGGGCCAGGGCACAGGCGGAGTCGATCCGGACCATCACCTCCGAGTACCGGCGCGCGACCCTGCGCACCCTGCGGATCGCCTTCATCTCCTCGTTCGCCCTGGAGCTGCTGTCCACGCTCTCCGTCGCCCTGGTGGCCGTCACCATCGGTATGCGGCTCGTCCACGGCGACATGGACCTCTACACCGGCCTCGTCATCCTGATCCTCGCCCCCGAGGCGTATCTGCCGCTCCGGATGGTCGGGACGCAGTACCACGCGGCGGCCGAGGGACTGGCCGCCGCCGAGGAGATCTTCACCGTCCTGGAGACGGAGCCCCGTGAACAGGGCGGCGCACCGGTCCCCGACCGGGCCGGGCTGGAGCTGGACGGGGTCACCGTCCGCCACCCCGGACGCGCCGAACCCTCCCTCGACCGGACCTCGCTGACCGTCGCACCGGGGGAGACCGTCGCCCTGGTCGGCCCCAGCGGCATCGGCAAATCCACCCTCCTCGACACGGTGCTCGGCTTCACCGCACCGGACGGGGGACGGGTGCTGATCGGCGGCACCGACCTCACGGACCTGGACCTCGCCCGCTGGCACGAGCGGATCGCCTGGGTGCCCCAGCGGCCCTGCCTGTTCGCGGGCACGATCGCCGACAATGTCCGGCTCGCCCGGCCCGACGCCGACGACCACGCTGTGCGGGCGGCGCTGCGGGACGCCGGTGCGGAGGACTTCGTCACCGCGCTTCCGCAGGGGGCCGACACCCCGCTCGGCGAGGACGGCGCGGGGCTCTCCGCCGGACAGCGCCAGCGGCTCGCCCTGGCCCGGGCCTTCCTCGCCGACCGGCCGGTGCTGCTGCTCGACGAGCCGACCGCGGCCCTCGACGGCGAGACCGAGGCACAGCTCGTCGAGGCTGTGGGGAGGCTGACGGCGGGCCGGACCGTCCTGCTCGTGGTCCACCGGCCGGCGCTGCTCGCGGTCGCCGACCGGGTGGTGACCCTGACCCGCCGCCCGTCCGCCGACGGGAGCGCGTCCGGTGCGCCCGACGCCGACCGGCCGGACGACCGGCACGAGGACCGGCCCGCGCGGGCCGACGACCCCTGGGCGCCGGAGCTGTGGGACCTCGCGAAGACCCCGCCCGGGGAAGGTGCGGAGACCCCGTTCGGGGACCGCGCGGAGACCCCGGAGGCGGCCGGTGCCCCGGCACCGGGCGGCAGCGACGGCCGCCGGGACGCGGTCGCCGTCCCCGCGCTCACCCGGGTCCGGGACGCCGCCGGGACCCAGCGGGGCCGGTACGCCCTGGCCCTGCTGCTCGGCAGCCTGGCCCTGGGCTCCGCCGTGGGCCTCATGGCCGTCTCCGGCTATCTCATCTCCCGCGCCTCCGAGCAGCCGCCGGTCCTCTATCTGATGATGGCGGTGACGGCCACCCGCGCCTTCGGTATCGGCCGCGCCGTCTTCCGCTACGCCGAACGCCTCGTCTCCCATGACGCGGTGCTGCGGACCCTCGGTGAACTCCGGGTCGCGGTCTACTCCCGGCTGGAGCGGATCTCCCCCGCCGGACTGCGCCGGAGCAGGCGGGGCGATCTGCTCTCCCGGCTGGTCACCGACGTGGACGCACTCCAGGACTACTGGCTCCGCTGGCTGCTGCCCGCGGGCGCGGCCCTGCTCGTGAGCGCCGCGTCCGTCGGCTTCACCGCCTGGCTGCTGCCCGAGGCCGGGGCGCTGCTCGCCGCCGGACTGCTGTGCGCGGGCGTGGGTGTGCCGCTGATCAGCGGCGCCGTCGCCCGCCGGGCCGAACCCCGGCTCGCCCCGGCCCGCGGTGAACTCGCCGCCCGGCTGGTCGACCTGCTGCGCGGAACGGCCGAACTCACCGTGGCCGGAGCCATGCCGGCCCGTCGCGACGGCGTGCGCGAGGCCGACCGGCGGCTGACCCGGATCGCCGCGCGCACCGCCGCCGCCACCGCCCTCGGCAGCGGACTGACCTCGCTCGCCTGCGGACTGACCGTCGTTCTCACGACCCTCGCCGGTATCCGGGCGGTGAGCGACGGACGGCTCGACGGGGTCGCCCTCGCGGTCGTCGTCCTCACCCCGCTCGCCGCGTTCGAGGCGGTCAACGCCCTGCCGCTCGCGGTGCAGTACCGGCAGCGGGTCCGGCGCAGTGCCGAGCGGGTGTACGAGGTGCTGGACGCGCCCGTACCGGTGGCGGAGCCCGAACACCCGGCGGCGGCCCCCGCGTCCGTCTTCCCCGTCGAGGTACGGGGGCTGCGGGCCCGGCACGCCGGAGCCGCGCGGGACGCCGTCGACGGGATCGACCTGACTCTGACGGAGGGCAGCCGGATCGCCGTCGTCGGCGCCTCGGGCTCCGGCAAGACCACCCTCGCCCAGGTGCTGCTGCGGTTCCTGGACGCCCGGGAGGGCTCGTACACGCTCGGCGGGGTGCCCGCCGCGGCGCTCGACGGGGACGAGGTCCGCGCCCGGGTGGGGCTGTGCGCCCAGGACGCCCATCTCTTCGACAGCTCCGTACGCGAGAACCTGCGGATCGCCCGGCCGGACGCGACCGGGGAGGAACTGCGGCGGGCGCTCGCCGGTGCCCGGCTGCTGGAGTGGGTCGACGCGCTGCCGGAGGGGATGGACACCCTCGTCGGCGAGCACGGGGCCCGGCTCTCCGGCGGCCAGCGGCAGCGGCTGGCGCTCGCGCGGGCGCTGCTCGCCGACTTCCCCGTGCTGGTGCTCGACGAGCCCGCCGAACATCTCGACCTGGAGACCGCCGACGCGCTGACCGCCGATCTGCTGGCGGCGGGCGAGAGCCGGACCGCCCGGGGCGGGGCCACCGTGCTGATCACGCATCGGCTGCGCGGCCTCGACACGGTGGACGAGATCGTCGTCCTGGAGGACGGCCGGGTGGCGCAGCGCGGCCCGTACGCCCTGCTGAGCACCGTGGACGGGCCGCTGCGGCGGATGCTGGAGCGGGAACGGACGGCGGACCGGCTGGGCCGGGAGGCGGTCGTGGGGGAGCGCCCGGGGGCGCCGGACGCGGTCGCACCGTCCGCGGAGAAGGCGGCGGAGGCCGTCGCGGCTCCGGTGGCAGCGGGGTGACCGCGTCCCGGCCGCGGGGCCGCCGAGGGGGGATCGCGTGCCGGTCGTGGCGCGGCCGAGCGGTGATCACGTGGGGGAATGCCGGTCTGACTTTCCTCCGTAAATGGGAATTACTAGGCTCAAGGTCATGACCGTGCCCGCACCCCAGGACGCTCAGGAGCCGCAGGACGACGGGCCGAAGGGCCCGGGGGACCCGCTCGACGCCGGGACCGCGGCGACCCGCGGCCTCCAGGGGCTGTCCTCCGAACCGGCCGCCCGGGTGCCCCGGCTCCTGGAGGCCATGCGTTCCGTCGGAACCGGCCTGGAGCTGCACTCCACCCTGGACCGGATCTGCGAGACCGCCGCCGGTCTCGCCGACGCCCGCTACGCCGCCATCGGCGTGGTGGACGAGGAGGGACAGGGCCTGTCCGACTTCGTCACCCATGGCGTCGGCGAGGACACCGCCGAGCGGATCGGCCACCGCCCCAGCGGCCGTCGGGGGCTGCTCGGCGCGCTGATCCACGACCCCGCGCCGGTCCGGCTGGCCGATCTGGCCACCGATCCGCGGTTCGCCGGTTTCCCGCCCGGCCATCCGCCCATGCGGAGCTTCCTCGGAGTGCCCATCCGGGTCCAGGGCGAGATCTTCGGCAATCTCTATCTCGCGGAGAAGCGGGGCGGCGGGGAGTTCGACGACGACGACCTCCGCACGGTGCGCGCCCTCGCCACCGAGGCCGGGATCGCCATCGGGAACGCCCGTCTCTACGAGGCCGCCCGGCGGCGCGAACGCTGGATCGACGGCTCCGTCGCCGTCACCACGGCCCTGCTGTCGGGCGGCGACGCCGAGGACAGCATCAGCGTCGTCGCCGAACAGGCCCGCCGACTCGCCGACGCCGCCGCCGGGATCGTGATGCTGCCCGCCGCCGCCGACGGCGGACTGGAGGTCGTCGCGGTGGCCGCCCCCGAACCGGTCGTCCCGCTGGGGCTCGTCGTCGGCCCCGAGAGCCCCGTGGTGACGCGGCTGCTGAGCGGGGAGGCGGTGTTCCTGACCGACGCGGCCGGCGATCCGAGGATCACCACCCGTGAGGCCGCCGCGTACGGACCGTGCATGCTGCTGCCGCTGCACAGCGGCGGCCGGGTGCTGGGCGCCCTCGCCATCCCGAGGGCGCGCGGAGCCCGGCCCTTCACCGCCGCCGAGCGCACCCTGGCCACCCAGTTCGCCGACCAGGCGGCGCTCGCGCTGGTGATGGCGGAGGCGCAGCGGGACCGGGAGCGGCTCGCGGTGTACGAGGACCGCGACCGCATCGCCCGCGATCTGCACGACCTGGTGATCCAGCGGCTGTTCGCCACGGGGATGATGCTGGAGGGCGCCCAGCGGAAGTCGGTGGTCCCCGCGCTCCAGGACGGTGTCGGCAAGGCCGTCGACGAACTGGATGTGACCATCCAGGAGATCCGTACGGCGATCTTCGCGTTGCAGCAGGGCCCGGCCGAGGCCCCGGCCGGGCTGCGGACCCGGGTCCTCCGTGAGATCAACATGGCGGCCGTGCCGCTCGGTTTCACCCCCGGCCACCGCTTCCTCGGGCCGGTGGACGCCGCCGTCACCGAACTGACGGGCAAGAACCTGATCGCGGCGCTGCGCGAGGCGCTGTCCAACGCCTTCCGCCACGCCCGTGCCTCCCGGATCGAGGTCGTCGTGGACGCGGGGGCGCGTCTTCCCGACGGTGTCGCCGGGGTCCGGCTGACGGTCGCCGACGACGGGGTCGGCCTTCCGGCCGGAGGGCGCCGCAGCGGGCTGCGGAACCTCGCCCGGCGGGCCGAGTCCCTCGGCGGGTCGAGTGTCTGCGGCCCGGGGATCGGGCCGGGCGGCCGGGGTACCACGGTGCGCTGGGAGGCCCCGCTGTAGAGGATCGCGGATCGCGGACCGGTGGACGCGGTCCGGCGTACCGGCGGTCCGCTGCGCGGGGTGTCAGACGCCCGGGCGGGGGAGGTCGCGGAGGATGCGTTCGATGACGACCGCGACTCCGTCCTCGTTGTTGGCGACGGTCCGGCCGGAGGCGGCGGCGAGCACGTCGGGATGGGCGTTGCCCATGGCGTACGAGCTGCCCGCCCAGGTCAGCATCTCCACATCGTTGGGCATGTCCCCGAAGGCGACCACCTCGGCGGCGGATATGCCGCGCTCGGCGCAGCACAGGGCCAGGGTGCTGGCCTTGCTCACCCCGGGGGCGCTGATCTCCAGCAGGGCGGAGGGGCTGGAGCGGGTGAAGGTCGCCAGCTCCCCGGCGGCGGCACGGGCGAGGGCGAGGAAGTCGTCGGGGGCCATCTCCCCGTGGTGGGCGAGCAGCTTGATCACCGGGGCCTGCCCGTACGGCGCGTCCGTGTCCCCGAGCAGCTTCTCGGCGACGGCGACGATCATTCCGGGGTCGTGGGCCTGGATCCGGGGGTAGCCGGCCTCGTGGTGGAAGCCCGCGGTCGTCTCGACGCCGAAGGAGACCCCGGGGGCCGCCTCGCGCAGAGCGGCGATGACGGCGAGGCCCGTCGCGCGCTCCAGGGGGTGGACCGTCAGCAGCTCCCCACCGGCCCGGAGGTCGACCACGGCGGCGCCGTTGGCACAGATCGCGAGCCCGTGGCGGTGGACGTGCTCGCTGACGACATGCATCCAGCGGGCGGGGCGGCCGGTGACGAAGAAGACCTCTATCCCGGCCTTCTCGGCGGCGGCGAGGGCCGCGACCGTGCGCTCGGAGACCGATTTGTCGTCGCGCAGCAGGGTGCCGTCCAGATCGGTGGCGATCAGCCGGGGGACGGCGGCCACGGGCTGGGGGTCGGTAGCTGGGGTCACCGGTCCATTCTCCCGCACGGGTCGGGCGCGGGTACGGGCGGG
The DNA here is from genome assembly GCF_005519465.1 of Streptomyces clavuligerus. Taxonomy (NCBI): domain Bacteria; kingdom Bacillati; phylum Actinomycetota; class Actinomycetes; order Kitasatosporales; family Streptomycetaceae; genus Streptomyces; species Streptomyces clavuligerus. The sequence continues at coordinate 3,395,279 of NZ_CP027858.1, forward strand.
AGCGGGCCCGGGGATCGGGAGCTTCGGGCGTCCGGGAGCAGGGCGGTGCGCGGAGCGGTGTCCCGCCCCGGGTGGGGACGGCGGCTGTCACCGGGTGGAGCCGTCCGGTGACCCGGAGGGCTCCGCCCGGGGGCTTCCGGTGGCCGGACGCGGCGGCACGGGCGGGGGACGGGCGGCGGGTCGGCGGGAAACGGGCCCGGGTGCGCGGGCGGGGGAACGGGCGGCGGGACGGGCCCGTGCGCGGGCGGGGCGGCCGGGCCCCGGCGACGGGGAAGGGATTGGCAAAAACCTCGTTCACCAGGTTTGATCCACAGCCAATGCGAGTTATCCACAGGCTATTTGGCCTTTCTGTGGACAACGAGCCGAAGGGTTCGGAGGTGTTGGGCAACACCTCCGAACCCTCCGGAAGATGCGGAACCCGGCCCAAGGCCGCTGCCCTCACCGCCCGTTCGACCGCTTCCGCCGCGTCCCGTCCGCCCGGATCAGCGGGGCGGGGTCAGCCGGGCCAGGGCGCGGATCGCCTTCGGGGAGATCCGGGACAGCGCCAGCAGCCCGTGCGCCTCCGGCGTCACCGGGACCACCGCCCGGTTCTCCAGCACGGCCCGCAGCACCGCGTCGGCCACCTTCTCCGGCGGGAAGCCGCGCATCTGGTAGCGCCGGGTGACCTGGTCCCGGAGCCGTTGCTCCTCGGCCGCGTCCACCCCGGTGAACCGGGTGGTGGCCGTGATGTTCGTCCGGACGATCCCGGGGCACACCGCCGTGACGCCGATGCCCCGGCCCGCCAGCTCGGCCCGCAGACACTGGCTGAGCATGAGGACGGCCGCCTTCGACGTGCTGTAGGCGGGCAGAATCCGCGAGGGCTGGTACCCGGCGGCCGAGGCGATGGTGACGATATGGCCGCCCTGTCCGCGGTCGGCCATCTGCCGGGCGAAGAGCCGGCACCCGTGGACGACCCCCCAGAGGTTGACGTCGATGACCCGCCGCCAGTCCTCGGCACCGGTGTCCAGGAAGGACCCGGCGACGGCTATGCCCGCGTTGTTGACGAGGACGTCCACCACGCCGTACTCGCGGGCGACCCGCTCCGCGAGCTTCTCCATCGCCTCCGCGTCGGCCACGTCCACGGCCTCCGCCCAGGCCGCGGGCGCCCCCGCCCGCCGGGCCGCCCCGGCAGCGGCGGCGGCGCCCTCCGCGTCCCGGTCCACGAGGACGACCCGTGCGCCCGCCGCGGCGAACGCGAGGGCCGTCGCCCGCCCGATCCCGCTCGCCGCCCCCGTCACCAGGACGAGCTGCCCGCCGAACCGCTCCGCGCAGCGGTCACGGCCCGCCGCCCGGGCCGCCACCGCCTTCCGGGAACCCGCTTCCTCGGCCACCGGACCCCGGGCGGTTCCCCGCACCGGACGCGCGCCCCGGCGCAGGGTCCGCAGCACGCCCCGAAGTCCCCCCGCCGTCCCCGCCGTCCCCGCCGTCCCCGCCGCGGCGGTCGCGGCGGCACCGGCCCCGGGCACCCCCGCCGTGTCCGCCGCCCCGGCGGCACCGGCCGCCTCCTGCTCCAGGACGAAATCGGCGATCCAGGACGAGAGCTGATCGGGCCTGCTGCGCGGGCACCAGTGCCGGGCCCGCAGCGTGCGGCGGGTCAGCCGCGGCGCCCAGCGCTCCAGGTCGTCGTGGATGTGCCCGGAGAGAAAGGGATCGCCGGTCGGAGTGATCACCTGGACGGGGACCCCGGTCACGGCGTCGGTACGCGGACGCCGCGCCCGGGCCCGGATGTTGTCGCGGTAGAGCCAGAGCCCGTGCAGGGCGTCCCGCCGCAGCGAACCCGCCGGACGGTCACCGTCGGGCACCTTCTCCACCCGCTCCAGCCGCGCGACCCAGCGGCTGCCCACCGGCCCCCGCACCAGCAGCTCGGGCAGGACCGGGGTGTGGAAGAACCCCACGTACCACGACCGCACCCCCTGTTCCACGACCTGGGAGAGCCCCCGGGGCGTGGGCCGGGACAGCCGCGCCCTGAACCAGTGCGCGGCGTGGTCCAGGGACGGGCCGCACAGCGAGGTGAACGAGGCGATCCGCGCCGCGGCGCGCTCCACCGTCACGAACTCCCACGACTGCACCGAACCCCAGTCGTGGCCCACCAGGTGGACCGGACGGCCGGGGCTCACCGCGTCGGCGACGGCGAGGAAGTCGTCCGTCAGCTTCTCCAGCGTGAAACCCCCGCGCAGCGGCCGGGGAGCCGTCGACCGGCCATGGCCGCGCACGTCGTACGCCACCACATGGAAACGGTCGGCCAGTCGCTCGGCGACCGGCGACCACACCGCCTTGCTGTCGGGATAGCCGTGCACCAGCACGATCGTGGGCCGGTCGGGGTCTCCCCGCTCGGCGACGCTGAGTTCGATTCCGCCCGTACGGACCCGGCGTTCCCGTATGTCCTGCCCACTCACGTCCGCGGGACCCCCTTCCGTACCGCACGCGGTACGCAGCCCAAGGTGACACTGACGCAAGGGACCATGCCCAGTGACCGCGCCAATACCCGCCGGTATCGCCTTCGGGGCCGGAATCGCCCGTTCTCCCTTACGTCTCCCCGCCCCGTCCCCTACTGCTCCCGTCCCCTCTCCCTGCCCCATCCCCTACTCCTCCGCCCCCTCCCGTACCTCCTCCGGTGCATGTGCCCTGCCCCGTCCATGGTTCTTCGGTCGTCCTGTGGGGGCCGCGCTGTCCTCTTTGGTAGCCACCCTCTCGGGGTCGGGTCCGCCCAGAGTCGGAGAACGATCCAACCGCAGGGCTGACGCCCCGGCACGGGCCCCGCCACTACGGTCGAGTGGTGACTGTGATCGTGACCGAACGCCTGAGTATGCGGTTCCCCCGAGTGACCGCGCTCGACCGGCTCTCCTTGGACATCGGACCGGGTGTGACCGGGCTCGTGGGTTCCAACGGGGCCGGCAAATCGACCCTGATCAAGATCCTGCTGGGGCTCACACCCGCCACGGAGGGCCGGGCCTCGGTGCTCGGGCTCGACGTCGCGACCCGAGGCGGCGAGATCCGTGAACGTGTCGGCTACATGCCCGAGCACGACTGTCTGCCACCCGACGTCTCCGCCACCGAGTTCGTCGTGCACATGGCCCGCATGTCGGGCCTGCCGCCGACGGCCGCCCGCGAACGCACCGCGGACACCCTGCGCCACGTCGGTCTGTACGAGGAGCGCTACCGCCCCATCGGCGGCTACTCGACCGGTATGAAGCAGCGGGTGAAGCTGGCCCAGGCCCTCGTCCACGACCCCCGGCTGGTCTTCCTCGACGAGCCCACCAACGGCCTCGACCCGGTCGGCCGGGACGAGATGCTCGGCCTGATCCGCCGCATCCACACCGACTTCGGCATCTCCGTCCTCGTCACCTCCCACCTCCTGGGCGAACTCGAACGCACCTGCGACCACGTCGTCGTCATCGACGGCGGCTCCCTGCTGCGCTCCAGCTCCACCAGCGAGTTCACCCGCACCACCACGACCCTCGCGGTCGAGGTGACCGACAGCGACGAGCACCCCGACGGCACCGCCGCCCTCCGGGAGCGGCTGACCGCCGCCGGGGCCGTCTTCCAGCGGGCGACCGAGGAAGGACTGCCCGGGGCCGGGCACATCCTCCTCGTCGAGGCCGCGGGAGAGGAGACCTACGACCTGGTGCGCGACACCGTCGCCGAGCTTGGCCTCGGACTCGTCCGCATGGAACAGCGGCGTCACCACATAGCCGAGGTGTTCCGCCCGGAGGCGGCGGAGCACGGCGCCGAGCAGCCGACGGAGGGACAGCCCCGATGAGCACCCAGACCCCCGGGCCGGTCCCCGAGGCCACCCGGATCCACAACATCGGATACCGCGACTACGAGGGCCGCAGGCTCGGCCGCTCCTACGCGCGCCGCTCGCTCTTCGCCCAGTCGCTGCGCGGCGCCTACGGCCTCGGCCGCTCGGCCAAGTCCAAGGTCATGCCCATGACCCTCGCCGCGATCATGGTGCTGCCCGCCGCGATCGTCGTCGCGGTCGCCGTCGCCACCGAAGCCAAGGCCCTGCCCATCGAATACACCGGCTACGCGATGGCGCTCCAGCCGGTGATCTGGCTCTACCTGGCCTCCCAGGCACCCCAGTCCGTCTCCCGCGACCTGCGGTTCCGCACCGTGCCGCTGTACTTCTCCCGCCCCATCGAACGGGTCGACTACGTCGCCGCGAAGTACGGGGCGATGGTCTCGGCGCTGCTCATCTTCACCACCGTGCCCCTGATCGTCCTCTACCTCGGAGCACTGCTCGCCAAAATGGACTTCGCCGACCAGACCGCGGGATTCGGCCAGGGCCTGGTCGGAGTCGTGCTGCTCTCGCTGCTGTTCGGAGGCATCGGCCTGGTACTGGCCGCCCTCACCCCGCGCCGCGGCTTCGGCGTGGCCGCGATCATCGCCACCCTCGTCACCACCTCGATGGCCGTCAGCGTGGTGCAACTGATAGCCGACTCCTCCGGCTCGACCGCCGCCATCCAGTGGCTCGGCCTGTTCTCGCCGTCCAGCCTGATCTCCGGATTCCAGGATGTGTTCCTGGGCGCCTCGTCGGACATCCGCGGAGCGGAGCCGAGCACCGCCGTCGGACTGCTCTATCTGCTGGTCATCCTCGGGCTCAGCGCCGGCTCCTACGCCGCCCTGATGCGCCGCTACGCCAAGGCCGGGCTGTGAGCGCCGCCGCGGACCACCCGCGCCCCCCGCTCCGCACCCCGCCGACCGCCACCACCCCTCCCAGCAGCCTTTCACGGAACGGGCAGCGCCCATGAGCACTCTCTCGATCGACCACACCTCACGGTGGTTCGGCAATGTCGTGGCCGTCAACGACGTCACCATGACCATCGGCCCCGGGGTCACCGGACTCCTCGGACCCAACGGCGCGGGCAAGTCCACCCTCATCAATATGATGGGCGGCTTCCTCGCCCCCTCGACCGGCAGCGTCACCCTCGACGGCCAGCAGATCTGGCGCAACGAGTCCGTGTACCGCGAGATCGGCGTGGTGCCCGAGCGGGAGGCGATGTACGACTTCCTCACCGGCCGCGAGTTCGTCGTCGCCAACGCGGAACTGCACGGACTCGGCGCCAAGGAGGCCCAGACGGCACTGGCCACGGTCGAGATGGAGTACGCGCAGGATCGCAAGATCTCGACCTACAGCAAGGGCATGCGCCAGCGGGTGAAGATGGCGTCCGCCCTGGTGCACAGCCCCTCGGTGCTCCTGCTCGACGAGCCCTTCAACGGGATGGACCCCCGCCAGCGGATGCAGCTCATGGAACTGCTGCGGCGGATGGGAGCCGAGGGCCGCACGGTGCTCTTCTCCTCGCACATCCTGGAGGAGGTCGAACAGCTCGCCTCGCACATCGAGGTCATCGTGGCCGGACGGCACGCCGCGTCCGGCGACTTCCGCAGGATTCGCCGGCTGATGAAGGACCGCCCGCACCGCTACCAGGTGCGCTCCAGCGACGACCGCGCCCTGGCCGCCGCCCTGATCTCCGACCCCTCCACGGCCGGGATCGAGGTGGACCTCGCCGAGGGCGGGCTGCGGATTCAGGCCGTCGACTTCGGCCGCTTCACCCAGCTCCTGCCGCAGGTCGCCCGGGCGAACGGAATCCGGCTGCTCACGGTCTCGCCCTCGGACGAGTCCCTGGAATCCGTCTTCTCCTACCTCGTAACGGCCTGAAAGGAGCGGTGACGTTCATGTATGACCCCACCGTCGCCCGGCTCACCTACCGGGCCGTGCTCGGCCGCCGCCGGGCGGCCATCCTCTTCGTCCTGCCCGCGCTGCTGCTGGTGATCGCCACCGCGGTCCGTTTCTTCCACGGCGCGGACGACCAGGTCGCCGATCAGATCCTCGGGCAGTTCGCCCTCGCCACCATGGTGCCGCTGATCGGTGTGATCGCCGGGACCGGGGCGATCGGCCCCGAGATCGACGACGGCTCGATCGTCTATCTGCTCGCCAAGCCGGTGAAGCGGCCGACGATCATCCTGACCAAGCTGACGGTCGCGATAGCCGTCACGATGGTGTTCTCGGCCGTTCCCACGCTGATCGCCGGATACATCCTCAACGGCAACGGCCAGCAGATAGCCATCGCCTACACCGTGGCCGCGCTGGTCGCCTCGATCGCGTACAGCGCCCTTTTCCTGCTGATCGGAACGGTCAGCCGCAACGCCGTTGTCATCGGCCTCATCTACGCCCTGATCTGGGAGTCCCTCTTCGGGAGCCTGGTCCCGGGGGCCCGCACGCTGAGTGTGTTGCAGTGGGCGCTCGCCGTGGCCGAACGGATCGGTACCGAAGGAGTGATCAGCTCCGAGGTGGGGCTGCCGGTCGCGGTCGTCCTGCTCGCCGGGCTCACGGTGGCCGCCACCTGGTACGCGGGGCAGCGGCTGCGGGTGCTCAAGCTGGCGGGGGATGAGTGACCTGACCTGACCTGATCGTGTCGCCGGTGCCGGTGCCGGTGACGGTGCCCGGTGCCCGGTGCGCCCGGGGAAAACGGGTGGCGGGGCACCGGGCGGCGGAGGCACAGTGGTGGAGCCGGATGTGCACCACTACCGGCAGATATCAACCCCTGTGAGGGGGCGGTCGCTTCGAGCGCGCGTGAGCGCGGACCGTCCCCTCATGGGAGGCCCCGCGGTTAGGCGGGCAGATGAAGTGCTTCCAGTTCTCGCGCGATCCCCGAGGCGATGATTCCCAGGGTGATGGCCCACAGCGAGAAGATCACCAGAGCGCTCGCTATGGGGTGCTTGGGCTTTCGGGATCGCACGGAAATCCTTTCGAATCCGGTGAGGGCGCGTCCTGGGGCGGCGGGCTCGGCTTGAGCGGGCAGTCTTTCTTGGGGCATTCGCAGGGGCCGAAGTCGAAGGGGTTGAACTCCAGGTCAAAGCGATAGGGCTGACTCATCGCCAACCTCCGGTGAGGGTATTGATCATGGGGGTGTTGCCTGTCCGGGGGGCCGTTGCCGCCACCGCTGGATGCGATGGGCGGCCGGAGTTTCGGGCGCCTGGGAGAAAGCCCTCGGACGGGCGGTTTCGATGCGTCACCAGGTGAGCACAACTATGGCTGAGGTCACACCAGTTGAGGGTGATTCCTCAATATTCGCTCCCGTGTTCGAGAGCGTCTGGAACCCCAAACCAGGAGGTCAAAGCCATGCAAGACGACGATCTCTCGTATTCTTTGAGTCCGCTTGAGACATTCGGGATTGACGTCAGAAGCATGCGGACGGGCCGCAAGATCACCTTGGACGCCCTGGGGAAGGCCGTCGGATATTCGGCGGCCTATGTCTCCAAGGTCGAGCGGGCGCTGCTTGTTCCCAGTGAGCGGTTCGCGGTGGGGTGCGATCGGGCGTTCGGAACGGGAACGATGCTCGCCCGGCAGCGCGTTCGCGCGGTGGAGGGGGACGATCCCACGTGGTTCGAGCCGTACACCGAGCAGGAACGCAAGGCCGTTCGGATTCTCAACTACTCGACGTTATTTGTGCCGGGGCTGTTCCAGACGCCGGAGTACGCCCGTGCGGTGTATCGGGCGAGTGTGCCACGGCTCACGGCGGCCGCCATCGAAGCCCGATTGGTTGCCCGAATGCGCCGCCATGAAGTGCTGGAACGGGAGAACCCTCCCGAGCTGTGGGTGGTCCTCTACGAGGCGTGCCTGCGTACGTGCGTGGGCTCCCGGGAGGTGATGGCCGCCCAGCTCGACCGTCTGCTCCAGGAGGCGGAGGCGCCGAACGTCACCCTTCAGCTCGTCCCCTCCGATGTGGTCCCGGCGTCCAGCGCTGCCTTTACGTTGCTGGTCTTCGACGGCTCACATACCGTGCTGCATGTCGAAGGGCCGCAGGGAGGCCGCCCGTTGGAGACGCCGAGGATAGTGAAGAGGGCATTGGCGATCTTTGATCGTCTGCGGGCGGAGGCCCTGGGGCATGATGCATCTGTCGCCCGCATTCGAGAGATTCACAAGGAGTACGCGCCATGACTTCCGAGTTCGACGCGAAGACCGCTGAGTGGGTCAAGAGCAGCCACAGTGGCCCCGAGGGTGGCGAATGCGTGGAGTGGGCGCCGTCGTACGCGTCCGCGCACGGTGTCGTCCCCGTCCGTGACAGCAAGCAGAGCGACGGTCCTGTCCTGATGGTGTCCGCCGCCGCCTTCACCGGGCTGGTGACCATAGCCCGGGGAGTTGAGCAGTAGCGAGTAAGGAGTGCGCCATGGCCTCTGAGTTCGACCCGAGGATCGCTGTATGGGTCAAGAGCACCCACAGCGGACCCGATGGGGGTGAGTGCGTGGAGTGGGCGCCGTCGTACGCGTCCGTACACGGTGTCGTCCCCGTCCGTGACAGCAAGCGGAGTGATGGGCCCGTTCTCATGGTGTCCGCCGCCGCGTTCACCGGGCTGGTGACCATAGCCCGGGGGCCGATCTGTAGGTGAGCGCGATAAGCCCCGTTCCCTCCGGATGTCCTCGGGGGAACGGGGCTTCCGCTCGGTCGCGGCGGCGGAGGTCAGACCTGGAGCAGGCGCTCCAGGGTCACGGCGATGCCGTCCTCGTCGTTCGACGCGGTGATCTCGGAGGCCACGGCCTTCAGGTCGTCATGCGCGTTGGCCATCGCCACACCGTGCGCGGCCCAGCCGAACATCGGTATGTCGTTGGGCATGTCACCGAACGCGATGGTGTCCGCCGCGCGCAGCCCCAGCCGACGGGAGGCCAGCGAGAGACCGGTGGCCTTGTTGAGCCCCAGCGGGAGGATCTCCACGATCCCCTCGCCCGCCATGACCACATCCACCAGAGCGCCCACGGTCTCCCGCGCGGCTTCGGCCAGAGCGTCGTCGCCGAGGGTGGGGTGCTGGATGTAGATCTTGTTCAGGGGGGCCGCCCACAGCTCGGAGCGGTCCGCGAGAGCGATCACCGGCAGGGGTCCCTCATGGACCGCGTAACCGGGGCTGACGAGCACCTCGCCATCGAGACCGTCCCGGCTCGCCGCCAGCGCCAGCGGACCGACCTCGGCCTCCAGCTTGGACAGCGCGAGCCCGGCGAGCTGCCGGTCCAGCGTCAGCGAGGTCAGCAGCCGGTGCTCACCGGCGTGGTAGAGCTGCGCCCCCTGGCCGCAGACGGCCAGCCCCTCGTAGCCGAGGTCGTCGAGTATGTGCCGGGTCCAGGGCACGGACCGGCCGGTGACGACGATGTGCGCCGCGCCCGCCGCCGTGGCGGCGGCCAGCGCCTCACGGGTGCGCCGCGAGACCGTCTGGTCCTCGCGCAGCAGCGTGCCGTCGAGGTCCGTCGCGATCAGCGTGTACGGAAAGAGGGCCGGGCTCACTTGGCGACCGGCTCCAGCAGCTCCCGGCCGCCGAGGTAGGGGCGGAGCACCGGGGGCACCCGGACCGACCCGTCGGCGAGCTGGTGGTTCTCCAGGAGCGCCACGATGGTGCGCGGGACCGCGCACAGCGTGCCGTTGAGCGTCGCCAGCGGCTGGACCTTCTTGCCCTCCCGCATCCGCACCGACAGCCGGCGGGCCTGGAAGCTGTCGCAGTTCGACGCGGAGGTCAGCTCGCGGTACTTGCCCTGGGTGGGAATCCACGCCTCGCAGTCGTACTTGCGCGAGGCGGAGGCACCGAGGTCACCGGTGGCCACGTCGATCACCTGGAACGGCAGCTCCAGGCTGGTCAGCCACTGCTTCTCCCACTCCAGCAGCCGCTTGTGCTCGGCCTCGGCGTCCTCCGGCATCACATAGGAGAACATCTCGACCTTGTCGAACTGGTGCACACGGAAGATGCCCCGGGTGTCCTTGCCGTACGTACCGGCCTCGCGGCGGTAGCAGGGCGAGAAACCGGCGTACCGCAGCGGAAGCTGGTCCGCGTCGATGATCTCGTCCATGTGGTACGCGGCGAGCGGCACCTCGGAGGTGCCGACCAGGTAGTAGTCGTCCTTCTCCAGGTGGTAGACGTTCTCGGCGGCCTGGCCGAGGAAGCCGGTGCCCTCCATGGCGCGGGGGCGGACCAGCGTCGGGGTCAGCATCGGGGTGAAACCGGCCTCGGTCGCCTGGGCGATCGCCGCGTTCACCAGCGCCAGCTCCAGCAGGGCGCCGACACCGGTGAGGTAGTAGAAGCGCGAGCCCGAGACCTTGGCGCCGCGCTCGACGTCGATGGCGCGGAGGGCCTCGCCCAGCTCCAGATGGTCCTTGGGCTCGAAACCCTCGGCGGCGAAGTCGCGGATCGTGCCATGGGTCTCCAGGACGACGAAGTCGTCCTCGCCGCCGACCGGGACGTCCTCGTGGACGATGTTCCCGAGGCGCAGCAGCAGCCGCTTGGCCTCCTCGTCGGCCTCGTTCTGCGTGGCTTCGGCGGCCTTGACCTCGCTCTTCAGCTGCTCCGCCCGCTTCAGCAGCTCCGCCCGCTCCTCGGGCGACGCCTTGGGGACGAGCTTGCCGAGCTGCTTCTGCTCGGAGCGCAGCTCGTCGAAGCGGACGCCGGACGACCTGCGCCGCTCATCGGCGGAGAGCAGGGCGTCGACAAGCTCGACGTCCTCTCCACGGGCGCGCTGGGAGGCGCGAACACGGTCGGGGTCCTCACGGAGCAGGCGAAGGTCAATCACCCCACCAGGCTACCCGGGTGCGCTCCCGGCCCGGCCACTCCTTTACCGCCACCTACGGCTTTTTGTCTAAATTGCTCGTTTTGCCGGATTGGGTGAGCGAGATTCTGAATGCAGTGATGTGTGATGGTGCCGTCAAGCCGGAGTGTCCGCATTCGCCGGTACGGGGCAGGGGTGAGGCTGAAATTTGACCCATGTCCGGTGTGTCGTGCGGCACTTGGCCGGACCTTGTCCACAGGATTGCGGGATTCCAGAAAGTTATCCACAGGCTGTGCGGAAGTCTTGTGGATCGTGGAGCATAGCCATAACGCGATCGGCGAAGGAGCGGAGTCATCTCCTCTTAAACCTTCTCGATGCGGTCATTCGGGTGGGAAATGCTCGCTCCAAAGAGTTGATCAATGAAATCGGGGTGACGGGGAGACGGCGTGCGAGGGAGGTGAATCTCTGGCGGAGGGCGGGAAGCGGAGGGTGGCCGTCAGGTCGCATGCCGTCGCCGAACGCGGTGATGTCGACTTGTCCCCAGGCTCCCGGGAAAGCCTGTGGATAACTCTGTGGACAGAGAAAGTCAGCAGGTAGGACAGTTCCGGTCATCGGATCGGACACCTGCGAGCGGTCCAGAGCGACGAGGATGACGCGGAAGCGGCCCCCGGTCATCGCCTGGAACCGGAAGAGCCGGAAGGGCCGGAAGAGCAGGGGCAGCCGGGACGGGGAGGCGCGGAGGGACGGGGGCGCCCGGCGAGGGGGTGGGGACGGGGGAGCGGGGAGGGCGGGGTGGGGGGGAGGGGAGCCCCCCGGGGACCGACCCCCAGGCGCGTGAAGGGAAGCCTCAGCCCCGCCCGTCCTGGCAGCGCCCCAGCCAGTCCGACGCCTCCGTGAAGTCCGCGTCCGATGTTCCCGCCCGGGGCTTCGACACCTTGTCCGGTGTCACCCCGGCCCGCGGGTAGGAGCCGAGGAACCGCACCTTCGGGGCGGTGCGCTTCAGCCCCATCAGTGCCTCGGCCACCCGCCGCTCGGTGATGTGGCCCTCGGCGTCCACGGCGAAGCAGTAGTTCCCGATTCCCTCTCCCGTGGGCCGGGACTGGATCAGCATCAGGTTGACGCCGCGTACCGCGAACTCCTGGAGGAGTTCGAGCAGCGCGCCGGGCCGGTCGGTGCCCAGCCAGATGACCACCGAGGTCCGGTCGGCGCCGGTGGGTGCCGCGGGCCGGGCCGGGCGGCCCACCAGGACGAATCGGGTCTCCGCGTTCTGCGCGTCGTGGATGTCGGTGACCAGGGCTTCGAGCCCGTAGGTCGCGGCGGCGAACTCGCCCGCGAAGGCGGCGTCGTACTTGCCTTCCTTGACGAGCCGCGCCCCGTCGGCGTTGGAGGCGGCGGACTCCCACAGCGCGTCGGGCAGGTTGGCCCGGAGCCAGTTGCGGACCTGGGGCTGGGCGACCGGGTGCCCGGTCACCGTCCGTACGTCGGACAGCCGGGTACCGGGCCGTACCAGCAGGGCGAACGCGATCGGCAGCAGCACCTCGCGGTAGATCATCAGCGGTGTGCCGGAGGCCAGCTCGTCGAGGGTGGCGGTGACGCCGCCTTCCACCGAGTTCTCGATGGGGACGAGGGCCGCCGCGGCGTCCCCGTTGCGGACGGCGTCGAGGGCGGCGGGCACGGACACCATCGGGACGAGTTCCCGGGTGGCGGCTTCCGGGAGCGTGCGGAGGGCGGCTTCGGTGAAGGTGCCCTCGGGACCCAGATACGTGTAGCGCGTGGCTGACATACGGTCACCCTAATGCGAGCCGGAGCGGGCTCCGTCCCACCGGGGCGGCCACCGGCACCCGGGCCGGGCCCCGGCTGTCCGGGGATGCCCGGCCCGCCGTCCGCGCACCGCCCGGCCCATCGTGGGACGGCGCCCGCCCCGCTGAGGGACGGCGCCCGACCCACCGCAGGACCGTGCCCGACCGCCCCGAGCCCCGGCCGCCCCGAGCCGCGACCGCCCCGGGCCCTGAGCCGTCAGGACTCCAGCAGCCGCTGCCCCACGTACTCGCCCTCCCGCGCCCCGCCCGGTACCGCGAACAGTCCGCTCGCCTCATGGCGGATGAACGGTGAGAGCGCGTCGCCCCGGTCGAGTTTCCGCTGCACCGGGACGAAGCCCCGCAGCGGGTCCGCCTGCCAGCAGACGAAGAGCAGCCCGGCGTCCGGTGTGCCGTCGGGCCCGATCCCGTCGTGATACGAGAAGGGCCGCCGCAGCATCGCGGCCCCGCCGTTCTGCTCCGGCGCGGAGATCCGTGCGTGGGCGTTGGCCGGGATGGCCGGCTGTCCGTCCGGGCGCAGCTCGTCGAGGGCGAGCGGGGTGGTCTCCGTCCCTCCGGTGAGGGGCGCGCCGTCCGCCTTGCGGCGTCCGATGATCTCCTCCTGCCGGGTCAGGGCGAGTCGCTCCCAGTCGTCGAGCAGCATGCGGATGCGGCGGACGACGGCGTACGAGCCTCCCGCGAGCCAGTCGTCCGCGCCGCCCGCGCTGTTCGTGCCGCCCCGAGGGGTTCCCGCGCCCGCCGGGGGGACGAAGATCCGGCGGTCGAAGTCGGGGTCCGAGGGCTGGGGGTTGTTGGTGCCGTCGACCTGGCCCATGAGGTTGCGGGCGGTCATCGGGCGGGCGGTCGCGCCGGGGGAACGATTGAATCCGTTCATCTGCCAGCGCACGCGTGCCGCGTCCGCCGCGGCCCGCTGGATCTCCCGCAGCGCGTGGAAGGCGACGAGGCCGTCGTCGGCGCCGATCTGTATCCACAGGTCGCCGTTGGAGCGCCGGGGGTCCAGCCGGTCGGCGGAGAAGGGCGGCAGCGGGTCGAGTCCCGCGGGCCGCCGGTCGGCCAGGCCGGTGCGGTCGAAGAAGGTGCGTCCGAAGCCGAAGGTGAGCGTCAGCGAGGAGGGCCCGGCGTCCAGGGCGATCCCGGTGTCGTCGGTTCCGGCGGGCTGCCCGTCCATCAGCCCGGCGGCCAGCGCGGACCAGCGGCGCATCAGGGCGGCGGCTTCCTTGCGGCCTGCGCCGGGGGCGAGGTCGAAGGCGACCAGATGGCCGCGCGACTGCGCCGGGGTGGTGATTCCGGGCTGGTGCTCGCCGTGGAAGGCGACGGTGGTGGAGCCGACCGAGGCCAGCTCGGCGGGGGTGTCGTCGAGGGCGGCGGCCCGGACGGCCGCGCCGCCCACCGCCCCCAGGGCCAGCCCTCCGGCGCCGACCGCGCCCGCCGTGCCGAGGAGTCGTCGTCTCGATACACCGGTGCTCTCCGGAACGGTGCTCTCCGTAACGGGGGTTTCCGGAACGGTGCTTTCCGGCGCGGCCTTCTCCGCCGGGTGTCCGCCGGACTCCATGGGCTTGGCGCTTCTCACAGGCTTCTCGGTCCGCCGGGTGCGTCGGGTGCGTCGGGTCTGTTCGTTCTGCTGCGTCTGCTGCGTCTGCTGCGTCTGCTGCGTCTGCGGGGTCCGCCGGGTCTGTTCGCTCGATGCGCCGGACGTGTCGTGCACGGGTTTCACGGGAGCATCAGCCGATCTTCAGAGTGTCGGCGACGGTCGTCTGGTCGATGTCGGAGGTCCGCACGGTCACCTGGACCTTCCAGTCGCCGGGCAAGGGGATCTGCACCGAAGCCGTGCTCCAGTGCCCGGGCGCCAGCCGTTCGGGTGCCACCGGCAGCGGGCCGACCTGCTGGGCCTGGAGCGTGAACGAGATTTTCAGCTCGGGCACGTCCAGGGGCCTGCCGTCCTTGCCGTCGACCCACACATGCAGGGCGTTGCCGCCGGGGCGGGCCGGGTCGAGGGTGAGGCGCACGGTGCCGCTGCCGTCGGTGCCGCCGGTGTCGAACGGCAGCTTCAGCTCCACCGGGCCGCGGGGCGCGGCCGGGGCCGCGGCCGAGGAGCCGCCCGGGCCGCCGTTCTGTTCCGTCGCCTCGGCCGTGCGGCCCGGTTCGGTGGTGGTCAGAACGGTGGTCACGGCGAGCAGCACCACCGCGACGCCGGTCTCGGCGAGCACGGAACGGCGCAGTCCGGCGCGGTCGGGGTCGGCGTCGCGCTCCTTCTTGCGGCGGGCGGTCGCCATGACGGCCCGCTGCCGGGCGAGCTGGGCGGCGCGTACGGGATCGGGTGCGCCGCCGCCGCCGCTGGCGCTGCCGTCGTCGTCGCCGGTGCCCCTGCCCATGTCTTCGGTCCCAGTGGTCCCAGCGGTACCGGCAGCCTCAGCGGCCCCGGAGCCGCCCGTCTCCGCCCCCTCCGGCCCGCGTTCGGCACCGGCCAGCCGCGCCGTCCATGTCCGTGAGTACCGGGCGACCCCGAGCATCACGGCCACCAGCGCCACCTTGACCAGCAGCCAGCGCCCGTACTCCGTACCGGTCAGCGCGGACCACGACCCGAGCTGCCGCCAGGACTGGTAGAGCCCGGTGACCGCGAGGACGACCACGCTCGCGAAGGCGACCCGGGAGAACCGCCGCGCCGCGTCCGCCCCGAACGACGGCACCCGGTGGAGCGCCGTCAGCAGGGCCGCGAGCCCGCCGAGCCAGCAGGCGACGGCCAGCAGATGCAGCACGTCCAGCGGCATCGCGAGCCCCGTCTGGATGCCCGTCGAGGCGTGTTCCGAGAGTGCCCAGGTGGCGGCGATCCCGGCGGCGACCACCGTGCCGCCGACCGCGAGCCCGAAGGTGAGGTCCTTCTCCCGGCCGCCGTCCCGCGCGCCGCCGTCACCGCCGTCCCGCGCACCACCGTTACCAGTGGCACCACCGTCACCCGCGTCATCCGCGCTGTCCGCGCCGGAGCCGCCCGCCGCCACCGCCCGCGTCTCCCTCGCGTAGGTGCCGAACAGCACCGCGATGAACAGCGCCGCCGCGCCGAGCAGCAGCAGCCGGGAGACGAGCGCCGCGCCCGTCTTCGTCTCCAGGACGGGCTGGAGCCCGCCGAGGTCGAAGACGTCGGCGAGCGTCCCGGAGGTGGTGTACGGGCCGCGCAGCAGCAGCATGGCGAGGGTGGACGCGGTGAGGGCGACCCACGACCGGGCGACGAGCCGTTGCAGCGGCCTCGCCCCCGCGCCGGGCCGCCAGCACAGCTGGATGAACGCGACCGCGCCGACCAGCAGCGCGAACGAGCCGTACGCCGTGTACCGCGCGAGGTCGTAGAGGACGCCGACGGCGCCGCCGCCCGCCTCCTGGTCGGGGAGGGCGACCTGGGTCGCGGAGGGCGCGCCGATGGAGAAGGTGAACGCGCCCGAGATGGGGTGGCTGTCGGCGGACACGCCCTGCCAGGCCACGGTGTAGGTGCCGTCGGGCAGCTCCGGCCGCAGTTCGGTGCCGTACCGGACCGTCCCGCCTTCGGAGAGGTCGCGCACGGTGCCGGTGTCGGCGCGTTTCCCGCTGGGTTCGAGGACCCGGATGGAGTCCTTCCCCAGGGCGATCTGCTCGGAGAAGGTGAGGGACACCTCCCGGGGGGCGGTCGCGACCACCGCCCCGTCCTGGGGATCGCTCCCGGTCAGGGCGGCGTGTGCCGACGCGGGTGGCGCGGCGGCGAGCAGCGCGCCGATGACCGTGCCGAGCAGCACGGCCAGGGCGAGCAGCGCGCGTACCGGGCCTGGTGCCGGGACGGGGCGCGGGGCGGTGGTGGCGGTCATGATGCGGTGGTCCGTCCCCTCGTCACCGGTGGTTCTTCGGGTTGTGCGACGGTTCCTCGACCGGGAGGTCGACCGTGATCGGGTCGGATTTCTCGAAGCGCAGCTCCACCGTGACGGTGTCGCCCTGTTCGGGGCGGTGCTTGAGGCCCATGAACATGATGTGGCTGCCGCCGCGTTCGAGGTCCAGCGCGCCACGGGCGGGGACGTCGAACTCCGCGACCTTCCGCATCCGCTGGTCCTTCGACTCGTGGATCGACACATCGTCGGAGAGCGCGCTGGTGACACCGGTCAGCTTGTCGGCGGTGCCGCCTTCGTTGCGTACGGTGAGGAATCCGGCGGCCACGTCGTTGACGGGCTGGGGCATGAAGGCGCCGTCGACGGTGAGCCGGGGCGGGCCGTCGTCCGGGCCGGAGCCGTCGCCGCCGGTGGAGCAGCCGGTGAGCGCCAGTGCCGCGGCGAGGGCGAGTGCCGCTCCGAGGCGGGCGCGCGGGTCCCGGCGTCGGCGGTCGGCGCGCGGGGTCCGGCGGCCGGTGGTGCGCAGGGGGTCCCGGGGGGTCACGGCTTCTCCCCCCGTACGAGCTTGGGCAGGTCCTTGGCGAACTCGTCGGACGAGGTGTTCTCGCCGTAGAGTACATATCCCTGGTCGGTCTCGGGGGAGAACGCGACGACCTGGGCTCCGTGCATGGACACGACCGAGCCCTTCTCCTTCTTGGCGGGGTCGATGCCGATGCCGACCTGACGGGCGCCCGCCTGGATGGTGGGGAAGTCGCCGCTGAGGCCGATGAAGGACTTGTCCCCGGCGGCGGGCAGCCACTCGCCCAGCGCCTTGGGGGTGTCGCGTTCGGGGTCGGTGGTGACGAAGACGACCTGGAGCTTGTCCTGGTCGGCCTGGGGGAGGGTCTTCTCGGCGATGGCGATGTTGCTCATCGTCACCGGGCAGACGTCCGGGCAGTGGGTGTAGCCGAAGAAGAGCAGCGTGGGCTTGCCCTTGGTCTGCTCCCGCAGGTCGTACTTCTTGCCCCGGGTGTCGGTGAGGACGAGGTCGGGCTTGGTGTACGGGCGGTCGAGCACCGTGCCGGGCTTGGCCTCCTGGGTGGCGGAGATCTCGGCGACGCCGTCGTCGGACGCCTTGTTCCCGGAGCCGCCGGAGCAGGCGGAGAGGGTGAGGGCGGCGGCCAGGGTGAGCGCGGCGGCGGTCACGGTCTTCTGCCGGGAGGTACGGGAGGTACGGGAGGTACGGGGAGTGCGGGGGGTACGGGCGTTACGCATGGAACGACATCCCAGGGGTGTGTGCGGCTCGGCGGGTACGGGCGGCGGTGCGGCGGTTCATCCGGCGGGTCACCGGTGGGGTCACGCGGCGCGGCGGCGGCCGGCGAGGACACCGAAGGCGACACCGGCGGCACCGACCAGGATGCCGACCACGCCCAGCACCCGGGCGGTCGGGTCGGACCCGTCGTCGCCCTGGTCGGACCCGGCGGAGGAGGTGGTGCCGGACGCGCCGTCGTGACCGCCGTGCGCCCCGCCCTTCTCCTCCTTCGTGCCCTTCCCGTCCGTCGCGCCCTTCTGGGCCTTCTGCTGCCCGCCACTCGCGTGGTGGTCCGCGCCCGCGGCGGTCAGCTCCAGCACCGGAGCGGGCGACTGCGGCTCCTCACCGCCCTCGGCGGGCACCTCGATCCAGCGCACGACCTCGTTGTTGTCGTAGGTCTGGAGCGCCTTGAAGACCACCCGGCCGCTGTCCTCGGGAAGCTGTCCGAGCGATACGGGGAACTGCTGGAACTGGCCCGGCCCGATCTTGGAGCCGTCCGCGGTCCAGGTGATCCGCGAGACGGCCTCGGTGATCTGCTTGCCGTGCACGGTGAGCGGCTTGTCCAGCTTCGCCGTGGTGACGGAGACCTTCCAGCCGGGGACGGGCTGCGGCAGCACCGACGCCATCGGCTGGTCGGTGGGGAGGTTCACCTCCAGCTTCACGGTGGAGGCGTCGTCGCGCTCATTGGGGACCTTGAAGTTGACGGTGGCGTAGCCGCCGCGCGCCGCCTCGCCCTGCGGCTGCACGCTGACGTGCGCGAAGGCGGGGCCGGAGAACAGCAGTACGGCGGAGGCGCCGATCCCGCCCGCGATCACCGTTCGAACGATACGAGGGGAACGGGCACCGCGGCCCGTACGGGCCGGGGCGGCGGCGTCGGTGTCGGCGGTGCGGGAACGCTGAAAACCACGCATAAAGGTCATGGTGCGAACACTCCATCACGTCAGGGAGAAAGCGAGCGGAAAGGGGATGTGCCGGGTGGACGGATCGACCCACACGGGCACCACGGCCCCACTCCTGACGAGCGGGCCGGATCAGGCGGCGAGAACGCAGCGGGCGGGCGGCCCGCGCCTGATCACGGTGTGCTGAAGTGCCTCGCCGGAGACCGGCGGAGGAGGTTCCTCCCGATGGCGCCGCGGCCCTGCCGGAGCGGCGGACCCCGTCGGCAGACCGGCCCCCAGCGCGCACGCGAGCGCCAGCGCGGCCCGCAGCGGGGCCAGCCACGCCGCCTCCGCCTGCCCGGCCGTCTCCCGGGCCGTACGCGCCGAGCGCTCCGACAGCCGGACCAGCCGCGCCAGCGCCAGATCGCCGCGCCGCAGCAGCCAGCCCGTGGCCACCGCGGCCAGCAGATGACCGAGCAGCATCGGCAGGGACGGCAGCAGCTCGGGCGCGGGCACGGGGTGCGCGGGACCCGGTGCCACCGGCGGGTTCAGACCGGCGAGTGTGACGACCCGTCGCGCCTCGGCCGCGTCCAGCGTGGCCGGACCGGCCCCGCAGACCAGCTCCGCCGCCATCCGGATCAGCGCGTCGTCACCGCTCACGGAACCGCTCGCGGAGCCACCGGCCCCGGTGCGGTGCCGCTGCCCCAGCCCGAAGAGCGTGTGCAGCGCGAGCTGCCCCGCGCCCAGCGCGAGACCGATCACGAGAAGGGAGCGCGCGCGCCCCGCCAGCGGCAGGACCAGCGCGAACACCCCGGCGAAACCGGCCGCGAGCGTCCACCACGGGACCGCCGCGCAGGAGGCCACCGCATGCCCCGTCGCGGACAGCGCGACACAGACCGCGGCGAACACCGCGGCCCTCAGCAGCCGTGGGCCGGCCTTCGTCCGCACCCGGCCGAGCGGTCCGGACGAGGGGTCCGGCGGCAACGGCGCGCGGGGCGGAAGGGGCGGCGAGGACGGGGACGACATGGCCGGGTCATCATCCCACTGCGCCCCGTGCCCCCGGACGCCAGGTCCATGCTTCGCCCGCCGGACCGTGCGCCGTGCCGGACACCGGGGCCGCGCCGCCGGGCACCGGCTCCGCCGAGCGCCCGACTTCGGCCATGTCCCGGGGATCACCCGGACCCCCGCACTCCGGTGCGACCGGCGGGTACGGCCGGGGCACCGCCACACCGTCGGCCGAATGAGCGCAATCCCGGGGACGGCGTGCTTATGGTTCACCTCCCAGGGGCAATACGTATCGGTATGTCGAGCCGCAGCCAGGAGGCCGGAGTATGAGCATCTGGTGGTCACTCCATTTGCGGCGTGAGGCCGCGAGCATTCCGCTCGCACGCCGGCTCCTGGTCGGCGCGATGGAGACCGCCGGAGTCGACCCCGATGTCTCCTTCGATCTCTCCGTGGCGCTCAGCGAGGCATGCGCCAACGCCGTCGAGCACGGCGGCGGTCAGGGAACGGGGCACTCCGCGGGGGCCTATCGCGTGACCGCCTACCTGGACGGCGAGAAGTGCCGCATCGAGGTCACGGACTCGGGGCCCGGCTTTCCCGCGCGGCGCGCGGGCTGCGCCCACACCAGAGCGCAGCAGATCCCGCCGACCGCGGAGAGCGGGCGCGGACTCTGTCTGATCGAGCAGCTCGCCGACCATGTGCACTTCGGCAACCGGCCCGGGCACGGGGCCGTGGTCAGCTTCGACAAGGCGCTGAAATTCCAGGAGGGCGCGTTGCTCAAAGTGTCGTGAGCCCCACCCGGGTTCCACGACGCCTTGAGCAACGCGCCCTCCTCGTGTCCGGACCGGCCCTCCGGCCGCCCGGGTGGCCCGGCCCCGTCGGGGCCGGGCCGGGGCGGGTCAGCCCTTGAGCGAGGCCATCCAGGACTCGATCTCCTCGGCACGGCGCGGCAGCGCGTCCGAGAGGTTCCGGTTCCCGTCCTCGGTGATCAGGATGTCGTCCTCGATCCGGACGCCGATGCCGCGGTACTCCTCCGGCACGGTCAGATCGTCGACCTGGAAGTAGAGACCGGGCTCCACCGTCAGGCACATGCCCGGCTCCAGGGTGCCGTCGACATAGCTCTCGGTACGCGCGGCGGCGCAGTCGTGGACGTCCATGCCGAGCATGTGACCGGTGCCGTGCAGGGTCCAGCGGCGCTGGAGACCCAGTTCGAGCACCCGCTCCACCGGGCCCTCGACCAGGCCCCACTCCACCAGACGCTCGGCCAGCACCCGCTGGGCGGCGTCGTGGAAGTCACGGAACTTGGCCCCCGGCTGCACGGCCGCGATGCCCGCCTCCTGGGCGTCGTACACCGCGTCGTAGATCTTGCGCTGGAGCTCGGAGAAGCGGCCGTTGATCGGCAGCGTGCGCGTGACGTCGGCGGTGTACAGCTCCGTGGTCTCCACACCGGCGTCGAGCAGCAGCAGATCGCCGGAGCGGACCGCGCCGTCGTTGCGGACCCAGTGCAGGGTGGTGGCGTGCGGACCGGCGGCGCAGATGGAGCCGTAGCCGACGTCGTTGCCCTCGACCCGGGCGCGCAGGAAGAACGTTCCTTCGATGTAGCGCTCGCTGGTGGCCTCGGCCTTGTCGAGGACCTTCACCACGTCCTCGAAGCCGCGGGCGGTGGAGTCGCACGCCTTCTGGAGTTCCGCGATCTCGAACGCGTCCTTCACCAGCCGCGCCTCGGAGAGGAAGACGCGCAGCTCCTCGTCCCGCTCGGCGGTGACCTTGTCGGTGAGGGCGGCCTCGATACCGGCGTCGTGGCCGCGGACGGCGCGGACCGGACCGGTGGCCTCGCGCAGCAGCTCCGGCAGCTCCCGGACGTCCTTCGCGGGCAGGCCGAGAAGCTGCTCCGCCTCACCGAGGGAGTGCCGGCGGCCCACCCACAGCTCGCCCTGGCCGGAGAGCCAGAACTCGCCGTTCTCCCGGTCGGAGCGGGGCAGCAGATAGATGGTCGCCGTGTGGCCGTCGGCGGTGGGCTCCAGGACGAGGACGCCGTCCTCGGTCTGGTCGCCGGTGAGGTAGGCGTACTCCGTGGCGGCACGGAACGAGTACTCCGTGTCGTTGGAACGGGTCTTCAGATTCCCCGCCGGGATCACCAGGCGCTCGCCCGGGAAACGCCGGGAGAGGGCGGCACGGCGCGCCGCGGTGTGCGTGGCCTGCGCTATCGGCTGGAGATCGTGCAGCTCGGTGTCGGCCCAGCCACTCGCCATGCTCTCGGCCAGCTCGTCCGAGACACCCGGGTAGAGACCGTTCTTACGCGGCTTGATCTGCTGCTCTTCTTCTTCCGCAGTGCTCGGGTTGAGCTCCTCGGCCACGTCTGCCTCCTCTAAGTACAACGCTGGACCAGGTCTCCATCGTATGTGGGCGCCGGGAGCGGGTTCACGAGGTGTGAGAAGTGAGACAAAAGGGTCATGACTCACGGCTGATGTGCGGAGCGTGCGTGCGGCGGGGGCGGGCCCGAGACGCGGGGTCGGAGGCGGGGTCGGGGGCGGTGGTGCGCGGGGCGGGCCGCGGTGTGGGGACGGTGGGGCGGCCGGTCCCGTCTCCCGAGCCGGTCCCGTCTCCCGGGCCGGTCCCGTCTCCCGGGCCGGGTCAGCCGAAGCGCGCCGCCAGCAGAACGATGTCCTCGTCGCTGCCGGGCGCGCCGGGCCCGCCCGCCGTGCCCGCTCCGCCCGGGGCCCCCGGGGGGAACATCATGTGCAGGATGTGGTCGGCGATCGCACCCGGCGATGCGAGCGCGGCCTTCGGCACGCTCGCCGCGGCCGTGTGCAGCCGGGCGAAGGCCCGGTCCATGGAGTCGCCGGTCCGCCGCAGCAGCCCGTCCGTGTACAGCAGCACCGTTTCGCCGGGCGCGGGCGACAGTTCCACGCTCGGCGCCTCCCAGCAGGTGAGCATCCCCAGCGGCGCGGACAGCGAGGTCTCCACGAACTCGGTCCGCCGCTCGCCGATCACCAGCGGCGGGGTGTGCCCGGCCCCGGCGAGCACCATTCGTCCGGCCGTCGGCTCGGCGTGGGCGAAGAGCGCGGTGGCGGTGCGGGAGGGCTCCGTCATCCGCAGCAGCAGCTCCAGATCGGAGAGGACGGCGACGGGGTCCTCGCCCTCCATCACGGCGTACGCGCGCAGGGAGGCCCGCAGCCGCCCCATCACGGCGGGCGTACCGGGGCCGGAGCCGCCGACCGAGCCGACGGCGAGCCCCAGCGCCCCTTCGGGCAGGGGGATCGCGTCGTACCAGTCGCCCCCGCCGCGGGCCCCGGTGCGGTGCCGGGCGGCGAGGCTGACCCCCGGCACCCGGGGCAGCCTGCTGGGCAGCAGTTCCTCGGCGACCGCAGCCACCGTCTCGCGGGCCCGTTCCACTTCCAGCAGCCGGGCCAGGTGCTCGGCCGCGTAGCCCGCGTAGAGGGAGCCGATGCGGCGGCGGCGCTCGCCGGGGGCGGGGGCGCCGGGGTCGTCGTACAGCCAGACGGCGGCCCCGAGGGTGTCCGTCGTCCGGGCCGTGAGCGGCTGGGTGTAGGCGGCGGCGCAGCCGAGACGGGCGGCCACCTCGCGTCCGCGCGGGTCGAGGGAGAGATCCCCGAAGTGGCCGGAGCGGTCCCGGTCGCGCTCCTGGCCCCGTTCCCGTTCCTGGGCCCGGCCGTGGTCCTCGCCGTGGCCGTGGTCCCGGCCCTGGTCCTGATCTTCGGGAGCTTCAGAATCTTCGCGAGCTTCGGAGCCGTCCGCCGTCACGGCAGCCCGGCCCGCTCCGTCCGTACCGTCCGGCGCGCCCGCCCCCTCCGGCCCTTCCGACCCCTCTGCGCTTTCCGTGCTCTCCGTTCCTTCCCGTCCCTCCAGAATCCGGCCATAGGCGGTGGCGGTCCGGGGAATGGTCTCGATGGAGCCCAACTCGGCGTGGGTCAGCCCCAGTCCACGGGTGACCGACGGACCGCGGTCCTCCGTGGCGCGTCCCGGCCGTCCGGCGCGGGGAAGGTCCGCCGGAGGTTCGAGGACGACCAGCCCCCGGCGCGCGCCCATCAGCGCGGCGCCCGCGTGCAACAGCTCTTGGAGGGCGGATTCCACCGAACGGGTCCTGACCATCCGTTCGGTCAGATCGTGCAGCGCGGCCAGGTCGGTGACCCAGCCGACGAGCCGGTCCTGGAGCGCCCCGGTGGGGGTGGGGGCCGTCGCGGCGGGGGAACCGCCCCGTTCCCCGGAGGGGGCGGCGACGGTGGCAGAGGGGGCGGAAAGGGCTGCGGCAGTGTGCGCGGGCGGGGGCACTGAAGAGTTGATTCCGGCCACTTTCGACGGATGAGGGGCACTCATCGAGGCCGACTTTCCGACTGGCGCATTTCGCTCAAGACCATGGCTAACCCCCATGTCATTCATGTCATTCTGCGCCGCTGTCCATGAGATCCACATCTACACGGAGAGGTGAGGAGATGTCCAGCATTGCATCAGTGGGGTTGGTGGTGTCTATGGGACTTTGAGCCCCCCTTGGGGCAATCTTGAACTTGGCTGAAAAATGCCGCTGAGGGAGGTTAATTGAGGTCGACTGAAGGCGTTCGGCGGAGGATTCGTCGGTGGACCTCTTCGGAGTGTCAGCCCCGGAGAGCCCTCATGGAAAGCGTCACGCCGGACATGATGAGGCGTAAACGGTGACGTTCAGGGGCAAAGAGGGCCGCCTCGGAACCCGGCGATCGGGTCGCGCGTCCTTATGGCCGTAGGCCGCTGCCGGAGCTCCATGGCAGATCCCCGCCGGGACGGGGGCGATCACGGAAGTGGACCGGCGCGGACGGCAAGCGCCGGGTGCGTGCCACCAGCAGGGCTGAGTGTGATGGAGTACAGCTCGCGTTCGGCCCTCCGCGGCGATCCTGCCGCAGATGAAGCGAGGGTCGTTCAGGGTTGTCGGTGATCGGGCGGTGATGCGCCGATCAGTAGATACCCGTACGTCGGTTCCAATCGTACGCGCAGTGAAGATTTGCACACCTTGTGATGTTTTCGTCGGCGTTCAACGGAAAGGAACGAGCGCACATGCGCGAGATCCTCGGAAGGCGACGCAGGCTCTGGTTCCGGCGGAGGAAGGGGCCCGTGCAGCCGGCACAGCTCGATGTGGCACTCACCTGCGCCGCCGAGTGGCACTGGCCCGTACTCCCCGGTGTGGAGCGGCGGCCCGCCGGTGCCCGCGGCGAGCGCGGGGAGGGCTGTGCCTGCCCCGACCTCGAATGTGTGGTGCCCGGAGCGCACCCCTTTGACCCCGGAGTCCTCGCCGCGACCACCGACGAGCGGATGGTGCGCTGGTGGTGGACGAACCGGCCGGCCGCTCCCGTCGTGCTGGCCACCGGGGGGTGTGCGCCGTGCGCGGTGAGCCTTCCGGCAGCGGCCGGGGCCCGTGCGCTGGCCGAGCTGGAACGAAGAGAACTGCGGCTCGGGCCCGTGGTCGCGAGCCCCACCCGGTGGTCGCTGCTGGTGGCCCCGTACAGCCTGGAGCAACTCGGCGAGCTGCTCTTCGCCAAGGACTGCGTGCCGAGTTCGCTGCGCTTCCACGGCGAGGGCGGCTATGTGGTGCTGCCGCCGTCGGAGACGGGGGCGGGCCAGGTCCGCTGGGAGCGCGCGCCGCTGCCGGGGTCGGCGACTCCGTGGCTGCCCCGGGTGGAGACGCTGGTCGACGCGCTGGTGGAGGCGAGCATCAACGCTCCGGACGGCGGCAGCCGGCTCGCGTACTGAGCCTTCGCGGGCCTTCGCGAGCTCCATGAGCTCCATGAGCTCCATG
Organism: Streptomyces clavuligerus; assembly: GCF_005519465.1. NCBI lineage: Bacteria > Bacillati > Actinomycetota > Actinomycetes > Kitasatosporales > Streptomycetaceae > Streptomyces > Streptomyces clavuligerus. Next base: position 3,420,457 of record NZ_CP027858.1, read on the forward strand.
AGCTCCACGAGGCTTCGCGTACCGAGCCGTCCCGGGAGAGCGGGCGGGGCCGCGGGGACGGCCGGGATACGAGAGGCCCCGCGGATCTCCGGAGACCCCGCTGCCGACCGATGACACCGGGGCCGCCGGGCCGTACGCCCTGCCCCGGGGTTTTCCGGAATCCCGGGGCGGTGGTCGGGAGCGCTTGCGGGGAGCCGGGCCCACGAGGTGTCCGCGGAAGCTCCGGCTCGTGCCCGGCCCGGGGTCGGCTCCGGTGCGGGGCCGGTTCCCGGCACAGGGGCCACTGTCCGGTTCCAGGGGAAATGCCGGGTCCGGTCAAGGCCGTGAGAGTCGGCCGAAATCGAGTGGGCCGTCCTGCCCGAGGTGTCCGATTGGCACCCCTCGACGCTTCTCGCCGCCCTCGGCCCTCCGCGCCGCCCCCTGGGGCCGGGCCGCGGGCGGCGGGCTTCCGCCGCCCCGGAGCACGGCTCCCCGCCCGGCGGTGCGACGGAGCCCCGGGGGAGCGGCCGACCCTCTTGGGAGGACGCGTCGCGCGCCACCGGGACCGGGCGGAACACGGCGGGACGTGGACCGGGGGCACCGCCGCACCGAACCCGTCGCGCCCCTCCGCGGGAGTCGCGGGGACGGGCCGGGGCACCGGGGCTGCGGCCCGTGCCGAGGGGCTGCGGAGGGCCCGTCCTCCCGCCCGTGAACCCGGCGGAACCCTTGGTACAGACCGATGACGAGGGTGTTGTCCGAGAGCACCCGGGTGTGATCTCCCCGCCTTTCCTGTCGCGATGGCGATGACATGGGCATGGGAAATTCAGGGGGTCGCCGGAGTTCCTGAACGGGTGCGATCCAAGAGGGATCAAGGAGTGATCGAAGATCGACCGGGGTGGGGGGGAGACCGGGTGCCGTCGCCCCGGGAGGCCGGGCGCAACTGCCCTGACGCGCCGCGCCGCTGACCAAGCGTCAGCGGAATGATCCATTCCGTTATGGTTCCGGAAAATGGAGATGCCCGATCGCTGGCGACGGGGGATGCACCAGCGACCGGGCTTCCAGAACGGTAACAAGAGATCTGCGGTTCGCAAATTCGATCTCGGGTATTCGGACAGGGATTCAGCTTCCCTTTGAGTGAGTTGTGACTGGAGTCACTCGGGATTTCCCGGCCCGCTCCCTCGGCGCCCAGACGGCCCCCGGCCCGGTGGTACGGCCCCCGGGCCGGGAGCGGAACTCAGCTCAGGGTGATCTGACGGTTGGTCAGCCCGCCGCGCGCGCGACGTTCCCCGGCCGTAAGCGGAACGTCCTTCGCAAGAGCATCGGCGAGCCGCTCCGCGAACTCGGCCGCGGGCTTCTCGCACTCCTCGGCGCCCATGCCGACAGGCAGGTCCCAGACGGGGACCATCAGGCCGTGCGCCCGGAAGGAGCCGACGAGCCGGGTGCCCTCGCCGAGGGAGCTCGCATCGGCGGCGTGCAGCCGGGCCAGCGCGTCGAGGAGCTCCTCCTCCGGGTGGGGCATGACCCAGCGCAGATGGTTCTTCTCCGGGGTCTCGCACCAGTACGCGGCGTCCACCCCGGCGAGCTTCGCGGTGGGGATCGCGGCGGAGTTCGCCCGTTCCAGGGAGGCCGCGACCTCCGGCGACGCGGCCTCCCCCGCGGTCTCCGGGAGCCAGAACTCGAAGCCGGAGTGGACCTCCGGGGCGAACACGGCGTCCGGGTCCAGCAGGTCCTGGAGCCGGGGGCCGTCGCCGGAGACCCGCTCCCCCGCCACCGGGCTGCCGGGCTCCGCCGTCAGCGCACGGCTCAGGGTGTCCGCGAGATCACGGCTGAGGTCGCCGGACGAGGTGTCGTTCTGGAGACCGAGCAGCACGGAGCCGTCCTCCCGGCGCAGGGCGGGCCAGGCCATCGGCAGGACCGTCGCGAGCGTCACCGACGGCACGCCGTCGGGCAGCCCGCCCGCGAGGGTGAGCCGTACGGTCGCGGCGGGTACCAGCTCGCGCAGCGCGACCCAGTCGCACTCGCCCGCCAGCCCCTCGAAGGGCCGGTGGACCAGCTCGGTCACGGCGTGCGCGGCGGCGCGACCGTGGCACGCCTTGTAGCGGCGGCCCGACCCGCAGGGGCAGGGCTCCCGGGCCCCGACCACGGGCACGGGCTCATGGGCACCGGCGGCCCGTTCCCTGGTCCGGGCGTTCGATGCCTTGGTCTGGGGGCGCTTCTTGGCCATGGTGCGGCTTCTCCCGAGTGCGGCGGTGCTGCTGGGCGTCGTGCGTACCGACCGGGCTGCCGGTGCCGATGCCCCGGGCCGCCCCGGTCGGCGGTGCTGGTCCGCCCCCGACCCTAGCCGCCCACCGGGCACCCGCTGCCATGGCGCCCGGTGGGCGGCCCCGGTGCTCTCTCCCGCCGTGTCCCGTGGTGGCACGGCTCCCCGGCCGTTCTTCCGGACCGGTGCGCTCCCGGCTTCCGCCGCCTTCCGCGGTCGCACGGCTCCCCGGGCTTTCCGGGCTTCCCGGCCGTTCTTCCGGTCCGGGGCCCGGCCCTCGACCGCCGCCTGGCCCTGGCTCCTCGTCGGCCACCGCCTGCTTGCCGGCCACCGGCCGCTCAGTGCTGCCGGTGGCCGGCCGACGGCCCGCCGGGGCCGCCTTCAGCCGAGCTCGTCGTAGACCTCCATGAGGTCGTAGCCGGTGTTGTAGCCCTCGTAACCGGAGGATGTGACGCGCGTAGCGAAATCGTCGTGACGGGGCCTCGCCCGCAGAACCGCCCATACGGTGACCTCACCCGCCGCACTGTCGTCCCGTACGCCCCAGGACTGTGCCAGCGCACTGATGATGTTGAGCCCCCGGCCGCCGCGGGCGGTGACCGACGGTGTGGCCGGTACCGGGCGGGTGGGACCGCCGCCGTCCGTCACCTCGATCGTCAGCCGCGCCGCTCCGTCGACCCGCCAGGCCGCGCGTACGGCTCCTCTGTCTCCTTCGTTCCGCTCCGTGCGCCCCAGCGGCCTGGCATACCGGCAGGCATTGCTGAGCAGCTCCGAGAGCACCAGGACTGCGTCGTCCACCACCGCGTCGGGCACGCCCCGGCCGCGCAGCTCCGCGCGCATCCGGTGCCGTGCCTCTCCCACGCCCGCAGGGCCATGGGGTACGGCCATGCTCGACGACGTGGGCACATTCTGTGCCACCACCAACGCCACCCCCGAGACCTCCTTTGCCCCACGCCACGGTGTGAATGCCCCAATGGACTGGACCGGAAACCGTTCGAGCGCGGGCCGGTGACGCACACCTGACGTTCGGGCACGGTTCGAACGCGCCGGTGCACTCCGGGTAATCCGGGTCATCCGAGTGACTCCTGCTGCTGGGGTTTATCCGCGACCCAGTTGGGAGAGGACTTGCCGGGGGCGATTCGTGATGATCGCGTCCACTCCCAGCCGGGCGCAGAGCTCGACGTCCTCGGGCTCGTTCACCGTCCAGACATGGACCTGGTGGCCCGCCCGGTGCAGCCGGTCGACGAGCCCCGGCTGATTGCGGACGAGACGGATGCCGGGCCCGGCGATCCGCGCCCCCGCGGGCAGCCGCCCGTCCCGCAGCCAGGGGCTCGCGAACTGCATCAGATAGACGGTCGGCACGGTGGGCGCCGCCGCCGCGATCCGGTGCAGCGAACGGGCCGAGAAGCTCATGATCCGTACGGTGGACTCCCCGGCCGACGACGGCGCGGCGAGCCCGAAGCGGTCGAGCAGCGCGACCAGGCGCTCCTCGACCCGGCCCGCCCAGCGGGTGGGGTGCTTGGTCTCGATGGCGAGTTCGATCCGGCGGCCCGAGTCGGCGACGAGTTCGAGGAGCCGTTCCAGGGTGAGGACGGCGGTGAGCGCGGGGTCCGTGCGGTCGGGGACCTCGGTGGCGTCCTCGCGCCCCTTCCAGGTGCCGAAGTCCAGGGTGGCGAGATCCGCCAGCTCCAGGGCGGAGACGGCGCCCCGGCCGTTGGAGGTGCGGTTGACCCGGCGGTCGTGGACGCAGACGAGATGGCCGTCGGAGGTGAGCCGGACATCGCATTCGAGCGCGTCGGCGCCGTCCTCGATCGCCCTCATGTACGCGGCGAGGGTGTGCTCGGGGGCGTCCTCCGAGGCTCCCCGGTGGGCGACGACCTGGATGTGGTGCTGCCGTGCTTGAGTCACCGCGTCATGGTGTCACCGCGACGGGATGGGCGGCGCGATGGGGGCCGGTTCCGGGCGGTGCCGACTGTTGCCCTCTATATAACGAATATTCGTATGTAAAGGCGGACCGGGAGAAGCACAGGTCCCGCTTACAGTGGCCTGACGAGCCATGGGAAATGCTGGTCCAGGACACTCCGGAAGACGCTCCGGGGTGTCCCGCACGGATCGGCACCGATCGGCAGGGGCCGGCGTGAGCCGGCATGAGTCGGCATGGACCGCACGGATCTATACGGACCTGAGGAGAAGAGAGCTGTGAGCACCGAGAACGAGGGCACTGAGGGGATCGCGCAGCCAGCCGCCCCGTCGGCACCTCCTGTGCCGGCAGCGGCTCCCGACGGCGCACCGGCCGCCCCTCAGCCGATGGCGCACGCTCCGGCACCCGCGGGTCAGGGCCCCGCGGCGGGTCAGGCCCCGTACCCGGTGCCGGGGCAGAGCCCGTCGGGTGAGATCCCTCCCGGTCAGATCCCTTCCGGCGAGGTGCCGCCGCCGCAGCAGCCGGTTCCCGGGCATCCGGGTGCCCCCGGCCATCCGCAGGGCGGCACCGGCTGGCCCCCGCCGCCGCCCACGCTCCCCGTGTACGGCGGCGGCGGTGCGTACGGCGGCGGTGAACCGGTCTGGGGCGCTCCGGTCCCGGCCCCGGCACCCCGGCGGCGCTCCGGCGTCCTCATCGCCGCGGTGCTGATCTCCGCCCTGGTGGCGGGCGGTGTCGGCGGCGGCCTCGGCTACTGGCAGGCCAACCGCAGCGACAGCACCAGCTCGACGACGGTGGCCGCCGCCGAGCTGCCCAAGGACCTCAAGCGGGAGCCGGGCACGGTCTCGGCCGTCGCGGCGCAGGCCCTGCCGAGTGTCGTCACCATCCAGGCGGCCTCCGCCTCCGCCCGGACCGACGGCGGCTTCGGCGAGCCGGGCGGCCGGGCCCCGGGGGGCGGTGGCACCGGCACCGGCTTCGTCTACGACAAGGAAGGCCACATCCTCACCAACAACCATGTGGTGGCCTCCGCCGCGGACGGCGGCACGCTGTCGGTGACCTTCTCCGACAACAAGTCGTTCGAGGCCGAGGTCGTCGGCCGGGCCGAGGGCTACGACGTCGCCGTCCTCAAGCTGAAGAGCGCCCCCTCCGGGCTGGCCCCGCTGCCCCTCGGCAACTCGGACCGGGTGGCCGTGGGCGACTCGACGATCGCGATCGGCGCCCCGTTCGGCCTCTCGAACACGGTCACCACCGGCATCATCAGCGCCAAGAGCCGCCCGGTGGCCTCCGGCGACGGCTCCGGCGCGGGCAACCAGTCCTATATGAGCGCCCTCCAGACCGACGCCTCGATCAACCCGGGCAACTCCGGCGGCCCGCTGCTCGACGCCCGCGGCGCCGTGATCGGCATCAACTCCGCCATCCAGTCCACGGCCGGTCCGGGCCAGTCCCAGGCGGGCTCCATCGGCCTGGGCTTCGCCATCCCGATCAACCAGGCGAAGAACGTCGCCGAGCAGCTGATCAAGACCGGCGAGCCCGTCTACCCGGTGATCGGCGCCACGGTCAACATGGTCGACAAGGGCACCGGCGCCGAGATCACCTCCCAGGGCGTCGACGGCACGGCCATCGTCCCGAACGGCCCGGCCGACAAGGCCGGCCTGGAGGAGAACGACGTCATCACCCGCTTCAACGACAAGCCGATCGACAGCGGCCCCGCCCTGATCGGCGAGATCTGGAACCACAAGCCCGGCGACAAGGTGAAGCTCACCTACGAACGCGACGGCAAGCAGAAGACGGTGGACATCACCCTCGGCCAGCGCACCGGCGACAACCGCTCCTGACCCCCGCCCCGCCCCCGCCCCCCAACCGGTACGCTTGACCCGCTCGTCCGCCGCCACCGGCAGCGGACGGGGGGTGGGTTGCCCGAGCGGCCTAAGGGAACGGTCTTGAAAACCGTCGTGGCAGCGATGTCACCGTGGGTTCAAATCCCACACCCACCGCCAGATCAGAGTATGTGCAGGTCAGAAGGGGTGTCCCGTTCCCGGGGCGCCCCTTCTGCATGGGCTCTGGCTCACCTTGATCCGCCCCTGTCACGCCCTTGACCAGCGTGTGTGGACCAGGCGTGGACCAGAGAGAGGTACCGGACGGTTCGTGGACCGCCAAAAGGATTCCGTCTGGTTCCTCTTCATGTGAGCCGCCTCTCTTGCTCGGTAGCGGTAATCATGAACTAGGAGCGGGCTCTATCAATCAGCACACCGAAAAGCCAGACAAGCCGCAGGGCTCTCAACGTGCCAAGCAGAAGAAACGGCCCGGGCCGGGCGCGCACACCCGGTCTTCCGTGGCGGGTCTCCCGTGGCCGGGGCGGACGGCCTGCGCGGCTTCGCCCGGCCGCGTGCTCGGGTGCATCACCACCTGGGCGACCGCCTTGCCAACTGCCCTGTCTCTTCGGTGTATCTGCCGTCCTCTCTCGCGTGGCGGTACGGGCAAGGCCGTCCGAGAGAACGACGATCACCCCGGTACCACCGGGCGCCAGGGTTCTGAACAGGGACTCTTTGACCGGGCCACCCCGGATGCTGTCCAGGCGAGGGGGTGGTCCGGTCGTTGATGTCTCAGCGGTTCCCGATCACATCGGGCAGACCGAGGATGAGCGGTTCAGGGGGCGGCACGCCGCCCGAACGACTGCCAACGGACGGTTGGGGCGCGATCTTCCAGGAGTGCCCGCCACCGTGCCCGGCGAAGAAGCAGCACGACGGCACGTCAGGCGTCGGCCCAAGGTGTCCGCAGTCCGGCAGGCTCGCCAGGTACAGGGCGTCATCGAGCCACACCGTCCACAGGGCACTGCCCTCCAGGGTTTCCAGCAGGGCGTAGTGGTGGCCCGAGGCATGCGGGTCCAGGATGCAGAAGACCCAAGAGTCCTGATGTGCCTGGTAGAGAGGGCCGTCCGGGGCGAAGACCAGCTCGTGCGGCAACTCGACCGTGGCACCGCAGCGTCGACGTGTCATCGCGACGGCTCCGGAGTCGGCTGGACCCCCGTACAACGGGGGCAGTAGCAGGGCGGGTACGGGATGCCGTTCTTTGGAAGGCAGTCCCCGTCCCCATCGCCTTCACGGACGACCGTGGACGGCCCCCAGGTGCGACCGGAGTCCCGTGACACCCGCAGCGTCATGCGCGACTTGCCCTTCCCGCCGAAGCTGGGGCGCTTCATCCCACCCACCCCAGCCACTTCGCGGAATGGACGGAGAGAACGCCGTACACGAGGACGTACGGTCCGACCATGGCGATCTCGTAGCCGCTCAGCCGAGGGCGCGACGGACGGGGACGCGTCGCCGCGTCGTCGGGGGAGGGACGGCAACGGCGCAGAGGCGCGGGCAGCCGGGACAGGAACGCCCGGGTGAGGCGGGGGATGTGCATCAGCACGACAAGGCTCCTCAACAGGAGAGGGGAGACCTTCACAGCGACGGGGGTGCCGGAAGGTCTGGTGATCTTCGCGCTGGCCGCCAGGACGGGGGAACCTCCCCCTAACCCCATTTGGGGACGTCCCGCGTTTGATAGAACGTCCCTAGTGCCGTCCCAAGACCCAGGGGGAGACTCATGCCGAACGAGAGACTACGAGCGGCCATGGCGGCCGGAGGCTGGACGTACGCGACCCTCGCGAAGGCGGTCGAGGTCGACCCCAAGTCGGTGGAACGATGGGCCAATCTCGGCCGTACGCCGCGCCGTACGACCGCCCTGGCGGCAGCGAACGCCCTGGGAGAGAACGTGCACGCACTCTGGCCCGCCCTACGACAGGCACGCCCCGCCCGAGCCATAAGCCCTGAGCTGGTGGCCCTTTACGAGCAGCGGGCGGACGTGCCCGTATCCACGTTCGTGGACCTGATCACTCAGGCACGTGAACGGATCGATGTCCTGGTGTACGCGGCGATCTTCCTGCACGAGGCGTACCCCCGACTGAATGACCTTCTCAAGGAACGGGTGGCCGAAGGCTGCCAGGTCCGTATAGCCATCGGCGACCCCGCCAGCGAGAACGTCCAGGCACGCGGCCAGGAGGAGCGCTTCGGCCATGGCATCGAGTCCCGGTGCCGTCTCGCCCTGATGCACTATCGGCCGCTGGTCGGCGTGCCCGGCATCGAGGTGCGGACCCACGACACCACGCTCTACAACTCGCTGTACCGCGCCGACGATCACCTTCTGGTCAACGCCCACGTCTGGGGCGTGAACGCGTACGGGGCGCCGATGTGGCATCTTCGCCGCAGCGAGGGCGGAGGGATATTCGACACCTACGTGAAGAGCTTCGACGCCGTGTGGGCGGCGGCGGCCCCGGTGCATCAGGAGGGATGAGCGTGGCGCGGACCGAGTTCTACGACGACCCCGAGGCGCCCGAGCCGAACAGCATGGTCGTCGCGGCCTCAGCCGTGGTCACCGACGAGCGGGGGCGGATTCTGCTCCAGCGGCGGCGGGACAACGATCTGTGGGCGCTGCCCGGGGGCGGGATGGATCTGACCGACTCCCTGCCAGGGACGGCGGTCCGGGAGGTACGAGAGGAAACCGGCCTGGAGGTGGAGATCACGGGTCTGGTCGGCACGTACACCGACCCGAAGCACATCATCGCGTATACGGACGGCGAGGTACGGCGACAGTTCAACGTCTGTTTCACCGCGCGGATCACCGGTGGGCAGCTTGCGATCTCGGACGAGTCGACGGAGCTTCGATTTGTCTCTCCGGAGGAACTGGACGAGTTGCCCATGCACCCGACCCAGCGGCTCAGGATCGGACACTTCCTGGAGGGCCGGGAGCGGCCGTATCTCGGCTGAGGCCGGTTTGTGGCTCAGTGCCGAGGCTGTGGACCAGGCGTGGACCACGGCCCGGCCCGACGCGGCCCCAGGGAGGGGAAGAGCCTGGTCAGAGGCGGGTTCTCCGCTCCAGCCGCAGCCCTCTTGAAACCGTCGAGGCAGCGATGTCACCGTGGGTTCAAATCCCACACCCACCGCCACACGTCGGCGAACGCGCCGACCGCAAGGGGTGCTCCTCGAAGAGGGGCACCCCTTGCGCGTGCCGTCTGTCCCACTCGTGAGACCGGCCGCACCCCGGACGGGAGCTGTGGGTGCCCCACCGCCCCATGTCGTGCTTCAGGGTGGTCGCCGCCGTGCCGGTTCTCGAATGTAAGTTCGATGGAATTTTCTGGATTATAGGAGTAAATCGGGCTTGAGGGGTGTGAGGGAGGCCGAGGAGTCATCGAGGTGGGAGGTGCGGCATGGAGGGTTTTGCGCATCTGCATGTCGCGACGGGCTACTCGGCGCGCTATGGGGCCTCGCACCCCCGGGAGCTGGTGGCGCGGGCCGCCGAGCGGGGCATGGAAGTGCTCGCGGTGACCGATCGGGACGGGGTCGCCGGGGTGGTGCGGTTCGCCAAGGCGGCTCGTGGGGGTGGGGTGCGGGCGGTGTTCGGGGTGGACATGGGGGTGGAGGCGTTTGTTCCGGGGCGGGAGGCCGTAGTGCGGGCGCCCGTGCGCGGGGGTGCGTATGTCCGGGAGCCGCCGCTGAGGATCACCCTGCTGGCGCGGGACCCGCGCGGCTGGGCGGAGCTGTGCCGACTGGTCTCGGCCGCCCACGCCCGGCCCGTCGACGGGCACCCGGTGATCCCCCGGGAGGCGTTCACCGCAGCCGCGGACACCGGGCTGACCGTTCTGCTCGGCCCGCTGTCCGAACCCGCGCGGGCACTCGCCGCCGGGCGGGACGAGTCCGCCGCGCGGCTGCTCACGGCCTGGCGGGCGCTCGCGGGCGACGGCCTCCGGCTGGAAGCCGTCCACCACGGACGCCCCGGCGCCGGGCCGGGGTCGCTGCGGCTGGCCGCGCGGACACTGCTCCTCGGCGACCGGCTGGGCATCCCCGTCGTCCTGACCAACGCCGTCCGCTACGCCGACCCGGAGCAGCACCGCCTCGCCGACGTCCTGGACGCCGCCCGGTTGCTGCGGCCCCTCGACCGGGACCGGCTGGACTCCGGCGAGCGCTGGCTGAAGGACCCGGCGGCCATGCGCACGGCCGCCGGGCTGATCGCCGGGGCGGCGGGCCTCGGACCCGAGCGGGCCGATCGGCTGATCACCGAGACGGGCGCGACCGCCGAGGAGTGCGTCCTCGACCCCGGCACCGGGCTCGGCCTGGGCCGCAGACATCTGCCCGAACCCTGGGCGGTCGGTGCCCGGGACGCCGCCGACGCCGTCCGGGTGCTGCGCGGGCGCTGCGCCGCCGGGCTCGTCCGCCGCGGTCTGGACCGCGACCCCGAGGCCCGGCGGCGGCTCGCGCAAGAGCTGGCGCTCATAGCCGAGCTGGGCCTCGACACCTACTTCCTGACCGTGGCCCAGGTGGTCGCGGACATCCGGGAACGGGGCATCCGGGTCGCCGCCCGGGGCTCGGGCGCGGGCAGCATGGTCAATCACGTCCTCGGTATCGCCACCGCGAACCCCCTCGACCACCGGCTGCTGTTCGAACGTTTTCTGTCACGTCAGCGCACCGACCTCCCCGATATCGACCTCGATGTGGAGTCCGCCCGCCGACTGGAGGCGTACGACAGGATCATCGAGCGTTTCGGCCGGGAACGGGTCGCCCTCGCCGCGATGCCCGAGACCTACCGGGCCCGGCACGCCCTGCGGGACACGGCGCTCGCCCTGGGCATCGCCCCCGCCGAGGCCGACCGGATGGCGAAGGCGTTTCCGCACATCCGCGCCCGCGACATCACCGCCGCCCTCGCCGACCTTCCCGAGCTGCGCGGACTGGCCGCCGCCTCCGCCCCGTACCGGCTCCTCCTCACCCTCGCCGAAGGTCTGGACGCGCTCCCCCGGGGCATCGCCATGCACCCCTGCGGAGTGATCATCGGGGATGCCTCGCTGCGCGCCCGGCTCCCCGTACAGCCCACGCCGACCGGCGGCTACCCCATGGTCCAGGCCGACAAACACGACATCGAGGATCTGGGCCTGATCAAACTGGATGTCCTCGGTGTCCGCACGCAGTCGGCGATGGCCCACGCCACCGCCGAGATCGAACGGGTCACCGGCCGCCGGATCGACCTCGACGACCCGCGTCAGGTGCCCCTCGACGACCCCTTCGCGTTCCGGATGATCCAGGCGTCGGACACCCTCGGCATGTTCCAGTTGGAGTCGCCCGGCCAGATGGACCTGCTCGCCCGGATGCAGCCGCGCGACCCCCGGGACGTCATCGCCGACATCAGCCTCTTCCGGCCGGGACCGGTCGCCGGAGGGATGCCGGAGCGCTATGTCGCCGCCCGCCACGGCGGACCGCCCTCCTACCCCCACCCCGATCTCGTACCCGTCCTCTCCGACACCTACGGCGTGGTCATCTGGCACGAGCAGATCATCGAGATCCTCCGGGTGCTGACCGGCTGCGACCGGGGATACGCCGACCATGTCCGGCGCGCGCTCGGCGACCGGGCCCGGCTGCCGGGGATACGGGAGTGGTTCCACCGCCGGGCCGCCGCCCGCGGCTACTCCCCCGCCGTACGGGACGAGGTCTGGGGGACGGTCGAGTCGTTCGGGGCGTACGGGTTCTGCCGCGCGCACGCGGTCGCGTTCGCCGTCCCCGCCCTCCAGACGGCCTGGCTGAAAGCCCATCACCCGGCCGCGCTCTACGCGGGACTGCTCGAACACGACCCCGGCATGTGGCCGAAACGAGTCATCGTCGCCGACGCCCGCCGCCACCACATCGCCGTCCTCCCCGTCGACATCAACCGCTCCCGGCCCACCCATACCGTCGAACGGGCCCCCGACGGCACCTGGGGCGTCCGGCTCGCGCTCTCCGACGTCCACGGCATCAGCCGCGCCGAGGTCACCCGTATCGCCGCCGGTCAGCCCTACATATCGCTCACGGACCTCTGGCGGCGCGCCCACCCCACGCGTCCCACCGCCGAACGTCTCGCCGACATCGGCGCCCTCTCCCCGCTCGCGGGGGACGGCGTCACCCGGCGCGATCTGCTGCTCCGGATCGCCGAACTGCACCGGGACCACCAGCGCCACCGCGAACACCGGCGACACCCGGGCCATCAGGGGGGACACCGGGGACGGACCGCCGGTGACGGACAGCTCACCTTCGAGAACGTTCCGGACAACGTTCCGGACAACGCCCCGAACAACGTCCCGTACGGGGAGAACGGGCCCGACGGCCTGCCCGAGATGACCGGGCGCGAGGCCCTCGACGCCGAGCTGCGCGTCCTCGGAATCGATGTCAGCCGGCACCTCATGGACCATCAGCGGCGGCTGCTGCGGGAACTGGGCGCCACCGACGCCCGCCGCCTCGGCGGGCTGCGCGCCGGGGACTCCGTCCTGGTCGCCGGGGTGCGCGCCGCCACCCAGACCCCGCCCATCCCCTCCGGCAAGCGGATCATCTTCGTCACCCTCGACGACGGGTCCGGACTGGTCGACCTCGCCTTCTTCGAGGACAGCCATGACGCCTGCGCCCATACGGTCTTCCACTCCGGGCTGCTGCTGGTGCGCGGCACGGTCCAGCGGCGGGGCGGGCGCGCCACCGTCGTCGGCACGATGGCCTGGGACCTGGAGGCGCTGGCCCTCGCCCGGCGCGACGGCGGCCCCGAGGCCGTCCGCCGACTGCTCGCACCGGCCGCCCCCGCCGACTCCGTCCCCTCCGCTCCCTCCGCCCCCGATACGGCGTCCGACGCGCGGCGGCTCCGGCGCGGCATCCCGCAGGAGACAGGGGCGCTGCTCCACCCCTGGGCCGACCTCCAGCCCGCCGGGAGGCGCGCCGCCGACCCGGGAGCCCTGGCCCGCCACGACACCCCGGAGGCATCGCGGACGGCGGAGGAGCCTCAGCACCGGGACGCTCCCGATCTGACCTCCCTCGGATACACCAGCCCCGGCAGCGCGGGGTGAACCGCCATGCCCACCGGACCCGCCCCCGGACCCGCCGGACGGCAGGTGCTGCACGTCCACTTCCACTTCCGGCCCCCCGTCCCCGAGGACGACGGGTCCGGCGCGTACGGACGGCTGCTGGATCTGCTGCGCGAGGTCACCCCCCGGGTCCAGGCGCTGCCGCCCGCCGACGCCGACTGCGAGGTCACCGGCGGTCCGCGCGCCTTCGACGGGGACCCCGGTGCCCTCGCCCGGCTGATCCGGACGCGGGCCCTCACGTTCCACGGTGTCGTCACCTCGATCGGCTGCGCGGAGAACCGGACGCTCGCCGCCATGGCCGCCGATGCCGCCGGGCCGGGCCGGACCGTCCTGATCCCGCGCCATCCGGAAGCGGTCGCCGGGTTTCTGCGCCCCCGCCCGGTCACCGCGCTTCCCGGCGTCGGGCCCGCGACGGCCCGTCTCCTCGTCCATCACGGACTGCGCACCGTCGGCGCGGTCGCCGACACCCCGCTCCCGACGCTGCGGCGCCTGCTCGGCGCGGCGGAGGGACAGCGGTTGTCCGAACGGGCCCACGGCGTCGACCACCGGCCGGTCAGCCCGGGGGAGCCGCCCGCCTTCCGTACGGCCGGGCATGCCTTCGCGCGCGACGAACTCGACCCCGGCCGCAGGCGTCGCGCCGTCGCCGCGCTCGCCGAGCGGATCGGCGGACGGCTGCGCTCGGACGGGCGGATCGCGGGTCGGCTGACCCTGACGGTCCGGTATGCCGACGGCAGCACCACGGCCCGCGACAGGGCGCTGCCCGAACCGTCCCACAGCGGGCCGGTACTGGTCTCGGCCGCCTGCTCGCTGTACGAGTCGCTGGGCCTCCAGCGGGCCCGGGTGCGGGGGCTCTCCCTGCGGGCCGGGGAACTGCTGCCGGAGGCGTATGCCGCGACGCAGCTCGGTTTCGACTTCCCGGACGGCGACGGCGACGGGGGCGGGGACGGTGGCGAGGACGGTGGTGGCGACGAGGAGGGTGGTGGCGCGACCGTCGACGGGCCCGCCGATGCGACCGGCGGTGGACCTTGACAGAGAAAGATTCCTGACGGACAGTCAGAAATCTGGTCGCCGGGGCCGGATACCGAGGGGGAGGTGGCGCGCGGTGCCGCCGGACGCACTGTACGAGCGGCTCACGGTATTCGTGGGTCTCGCGGTCCGCACCGCCGGGCCCGGCATGGACCCCGTCAACGAGCCGATGATCCGGCACTGGTGCGAGGCGATGGGCGACCGGAATCCGGCGTACCGGGGGCCGGACGCCGTGGCGCCGCCGACGATGCTCCAGGCGTGGACGATGAGCGGGCTGTCGGGGCACGCGGGGCACTCGCCGGTCCACGACGAGCTGTTCGCCCTGCTGGACGGCGCCGGGTGCACCTCGGTCGTCGCGACCGACTCCGAGCAGGAGTATCTGCGGCCGTTGCGGCCCGGGGACCGGATCACCTACGACGTCGTGATCGAGTCGGTGTCCGAGCGGAAGACGACCCGGCTGGGGACGGGGTACTTCCTGACCACCCTTATGCAGCTCCGGGTGAACGGGGAACTGGCCGGAACTCATCGCTTCCGCATCCTGAAATACGCCCCGGTGGCCCCCCGTTCCCCTTCTGTCCCGGCCTCGGCGCCCCCCGGGCCCGGTCCGGCCCGTCCCCTCCGCCCCCGACCGGTGATCAACCGCGACAACGCCGGCTTCTGGCAGGGCGTCGCAGGCCACCGGCTGCTGATCCAGCGCTGCCAGGGGTGCGCACGGCTCCGCTTCCCCTGGCTGCCCGGGTGCCAGGGGTGCGGCTCACCGGAGTGGGACACCGTCGCGGCGGGCGGCCGGGGGACGGTCTACTCCTTCGTCGTGATGCACCACCCTCCCTTTCCGGCCTTCGCCGCGATCGACAGCGGCACCGGCCCCGGCACCGGTCCCGGCATCGATAACGGCACCGACGACGGCACCGACGACGGCACCGACGACGGCACCGACGACGGCACCGACGACGGGACCGGGGCGCCGGGACCGTACGCGGTCGCGCTGATCGAACTCGCGGAGGGGGTGCGGATCGTCAGCAATGTGATCGGTGTGCCGTACGACGAGGTACGGATCGGGATGCCGGTGGAACTGGAGTTTCTGCGGGTGGACAAGGAACTGGAACTTCCGGTCTTCCGCGCGGCGGCCGGGCCGCCCCGACGACCGGCGGTTCGGGCGCCCGGACGGCCCGCCGACACACGAGAAGGAGACGACACGCGAGAAGGAAGGGGGCCGCGGTGAGGCCCGGTGACCGACTGCCGCCGCTGGAGATCCCCATCACCCGCACCCTGATCGTCGCCGGGGCCATCGCCTCCCGCGACTACCAGGACGTCCACCACGATCCGGAGCTGGCGCGGCAGCGGGGCGCCCCCGACATCTTCATGAACATCCTCACCACCAACGGCCTGGTGGGGCGGTATATCACCGACTGCTTCGGGGAGGGCGCGGTGCTCCGCAGGGTCGCCATCCGGCTGGGTGCGCCCAACTACCCCGGAGACACGATGGTGTTACGGGGGACGGTCTCCGCGGTCGACGGGGACACCGCCGAGGTCCGGGTGGTGGGCGCCAACGGGCTCGGCGACCATGTCACGGGCGCCGTCACGGTCACGGCCCCCGGCCTCGCCGCCGCCCCCGTCCCCGATGACCCCGCGTTCCCCGTCCCCGCTCACGACTCCGCCCAGGCCCCCGCTCACGGCTCCGTCCCCACCTCTGTTCACGACTCCGCCGGTCCCGGTGGCACCCCGGGCGGCGGTGCCCCATGAGCCTCCACCGCGGGGACACCCTCGGCGGACGCGCCGCCGTCGTCGGTATCGGCGCGACCGAGTTCTCCAAGGACTCCGGCCGCAGTGAGCTGCGACTGGCGGCGGAGGCGGTGCGCGCCGCCCTCGACGACGCGGGGCTGCGCCCGTCCGACGTCGACGGCATGGTCACGTTCACCATGGACACCAGCCCCGAGATCACCGTCGCCCAGGCGACCGGCATCGGTGAGCTGTCCTTCTTCTCCCGGGTCCACTACGGCGGCGGCGCGGCCTGCGCCACCGTCCAGCAGGCGGCCCTCGCCGTCGCGCTGGGCGTGGCCGACGTGGTCGTCTGCTACCGCGCGTTCAACGAGCGCTCCGGTGGCCGTTTCGGTGCGGGCGTCCAGCACCGGGAGCCGTCGGCGGAGGGCGCGGCGCTTGGCTGGAATCTGCCGTTTGGACTGCTCACCCCGGCCTCATGGGTCGCGATGGCGGCGCAGCGCTATCTGTACACGTACGGCCTGACGCCCGAGGTTTTCGGCCATGTCGCGGTCACCGCCCGCCGGTACGCCGCCCGCAATCCCGCCGCGTACTTCCACGGCCGCCCCATCACCCTCGCCGACCACGCCGCGTCCCGCTGGATCGTGGAGCCGCTGCGGCTGCTGGACTGCTGCCAGGAGACCGACGGCGGCCAGGCGCTCGTCGTCACCTCGGTGGAGCGGGCCCGGGAGCTGCGGCATCCGCCCGCGGTGATCACCGCCGCCGCGCAGGGTGCGGGCCGGTCGCAGGAGCTGATGACCAGCTTCTACCGGGACGGTCTCACCGGGCTCCCCGAGATGGGCGTGGTCGCGCGTCAGCTCTGGCGGAGTTCGGGGCTGGGCCCCGGCGATATCGACGTCGGCATCGTCTACGACCACTTCACCCCGTTCGTCCTGATGCAGCTGGAGGAGTTCGGTTTCTGCGGGCCGGGGGAGGGAGCGGATTTCGTCGCGGCGGGCACCCTGCCGCTGAACACCCACGGCGGTCAGCTCGGCGAGGCGTATCTGCATGGGATGAACGGGGTGGCGGAGGCCGTCCGGCAGCTCCGGGGCACCTCCGTGAACCAGACGCCGGACGCGGCCAGGGTCCTGGTCACGGCGGGTACCGGCGTTCCCACGTCCGGGTTGATCCTGGGCGCGGACGGCTGAGCGAGGGCCCTCTGCGCTGGCCGGGCGGCGCGGGGGGCCGTTGACTCGGTCCATGCGCACCCGCAGCCGGGCCCAGGCCGCCGCCGCCCTCGTCCTCACCGCGCTGCTCGGCGTGCCCGACCTGCTGCTCTCCCCGTCGCCCGGCCCGCGCACGGACACCGCGTACACCTCGACGTCGACGACGGGCATGCAGGCCGACACCACCGAGGACACCGCCGTGACCTTCCGGGGGCTCGTGTTCGACCTCTGCGAGGCGCCGCCGCTGGCGGTGATGAGCGCCTGGCGGAAGTCCTCGCCGTACGGGGCGGTGGGGGTGCCGTACGCGGGCCGGGGCGGCGAGTGCCCGGGGCGGTCGCGGCCCACCCGGTCCTGGGTCGCCGAGGTGCACCGCATGGGCTGGCGGCTGCTGCCGCTCTTCACCGGGGCTCAGCCGCCCTGCGCGAAGCCCCTGGCGGACGGGCCCCCGGTCGCGGCGGCGGGGCGGGAGGGCGCGGTCGTCCGGGAGGGAGTGATCGGCAGGGCCCCCGTCGCCCAGGGGCAGGAGGAGGGGAGCGAGGCGGTCCGCGCGGCGCACGCGCTCGGGATGACCCGGGGCAGCGCGCTCTATGTCAGCCTCAAGTCGTACGACCTGGACGACCCGTCCTGCGTCCGGACCACCCTCGACTACATCAGGGCCTGGAACCGGGAGGTACGCCGCCATGGCTATGTCCCCGGGCTGCGCAGCCACGCCGACGCGGGCGTCCTCCACATGGAGCACGCGCGCCGGGCCGGGACCGGGGATCTGCCGTCGGCCATGTGGTTCGCACGCTGGAACCACCGCCCCTCGCTGTACGAGGAGCGGGCCCTGCACCCGTACGCCTGGCGGGTCAAACGGCGTATCCATCAGTACGAGGGCGAGGTCACCGAGGAGTACGGCGGGCACCGGCTGACGGTGGGGCGGAGTCTCGCGGACGCCCCGGTGGCCCGGATCCGCCGCTGAGGAGCCCGGCCCCGGCCCGGCGGCCACCCCGGTGGCGGGCCCCTGACCGGCGTCCTCATCTCTGAGGGTCACCTCCACCCACAGGAGGTCGGGCCCGCGCCGCCTGTACAACCTGAGGCGGACAACGCTTCCAGCCCTCCGGCCGATCCGCGGGCCCGGCAGCGCTTTTAGCGTGGGTTCATGACCACGCCAGTCTGCACAAGTGCTTCGCGGGCCGCGCTGCCTCCGCTTCCGCCGTACGGGGCCGACGCACGGTACGCGCCTCACGCCCGCTACTCGTCGTTCTCGTCGTACGTACGGGCACGGGGGCCCGTACTGATGCGGACCGCGCGCTCGCTCACCGCGAATCCGTGCGACGCCGAAGACCTGTTGCAGACCGCGCTCACCAAGACCTATGTCGCGTGGGAGCGGATCGAGGACCACCGGGCGCTCGACGGCTATGTGCGCCGGGCCCTGCTCAACACCCGCACCTCGCAGTGGCGCAAGCGCAAGGTGGACGAGTTCGCCTGCGACGAGCTGCCCGAGCCGGAGAACGTGCCCGCGCCCGACCCGGCGGAGCAGCAGGTTCTGCACGACGCGATGTGGCGGGCGGTGATGAGGCTGCCGGACCGGCAGCGGGCGATGGTCGTCCTGCGGTACTACGAGGATCTGAGCGAGGCGCAGACGGCCGAGGTGCTGGGGGTCTCGGTCGGCACGGTCAAGAGCGCGGTCTCGCGGGCGCTCGGCAAGCTCCGCGAGGACCCGGAGCTGGCACCGGTCCGTTGAACCGGCGGGCCCGGTGGGCCCGTGGTGGAGGGTGCGCAAGGTGCTGGGGGAGTGCTGAACAGCTCGGCCCGGGGGTAGTGACATACCGAGTGGTATGCGCGCAGAATCTGCACACCCCGACCACACCGTAGCGCCAGCGCCTATCAGGAGGACGCCGTGCAGAGCACCATGCAGGACGTACCGCTGCTCGTGAGCAGGATTCTTGAGCACGGCCGGACCATCCACGGAAAGTCGCGGGTCACCACCTGGACCGGCGAGGCGGAGCCGCACCGCCGCAGCTTCGCCGAGATCGGTGACCGCGCCGCGCGGCTGGCCCACGCCCTCCATGACGAGCTGGGCATCGACGGTGATCAGCGGGTCGCGACCCTGATGTGGAACAACGCCGAGCATGTCGAGGCGTACTTCGCGATCCCGTCCATGGGCGCGGTCCTGCACACCCTCAATCTGCGGCTGCCCGCCGAGCAGCTCGTATGGATCGTCAACCACGCCACCGACCGGGTGGTCATCGTCAACGGGTCCCTGCTCCCGCTGCTGGCACCGCTGCTGCCCCATCTGCCGACGATCGAACACATCGTGGTCTCGGGCCCCGGCGACCGCGCACTCCTCTCCGACACCGAGGCCCAGGTGCACGAGTACGAGGAGCTGATCGCCGGACGTCCGGCCCGCTACGACTGGCCCGAGCTGGACGAGCGCTCCGCCGCCGCCATGTGCTACACCTCCGGCACCACCGGGGACCCCAAGGGCGTGGTCTACTCCCACCGTTCGATCTATCTGCACTCCATGCAGGTGAACATGGGGGAGTCGATGGGCCTCGACGACGAGGACATCGCGCTCGTCGTCGTGCCGCAGTTCCATGTGAACGCCTGGGGGCTGGCCCACGGCACCTTCATGACGGGGATCAACCTCCTCATGCCCGACCGCTTCCTCCAGCCCGGCCCGATCGCCGAGATGATCGAGAAGGAGCGGCCCACCTACGCCGCTGCCGTCCCCACCATCTGGCAGGGGCTGCTCGCCGAGGTCACCGCCAACCCGCGTGATCTGTCCTCCCTTGAGATCGTGACCATCGGCGGTGCCGCCTGTCCGCCCTCGCTGATGGAGGCGTACGACAAGCTCGGGGTGCGGCTCTGTCAGGCCTGGGGCATGACCGAGACCTCACCGCTCGGCACCATGGCCCATCCGCCCGCCGGGCTCGGCGCGGAGGAGGAGTGGCCGTACCGGATCACTCAGGGCCGCTTCCCGGCGGGCGTGGAGGCCCGGCTCGTCGGGCCCGACGGGGACATCCTGCCCTGGGACGGGACGTCCGCCGGTGAGCTGGAGGTCCGCGGCCCCTGGGTGGCCGGCGCGTACTACGGCGGTGACGGGGGCGAGGAGCTGCGGCCCGAGGACAAGTTCAGCCCGGACGGCTGGCTGCGCACCGGGGACGTCGGCGTGATCAGCGCCGACGGCTATTTGACCCTCACGGACCGGGCCAAGGACGTCATCAAGTCCGGCGGCGAGTGGATCTCCAGTGTGGAGCTGGAGAACGCGTTGATGGCCCACCCGGACGTGGCCGAGGCGGCGGTCGTCGCGGTGCCGGACGAGAAGTGGGGTGAGCGCCCGCTGGCCGCGGTCGTCCTCAAGGAGGGCACGGGTGTGGACTACCCGGCGCTGCGGACCTTCCTCGCCGGGACGATCGCCAAGTGGCAGTTGCCCGAGCGCTGGACATCGATATCGGCGGTGCCGAAGACCAGCGTGGGGAAGTTCGACAAGAAGCTGATCAGAAAGCAGTACGCGGACGGTGAGCTGGACGTGACCCGGCTCTGAGCCGGTGGGGCCGCCTCGGGCGGCCCCGGGGCCCAGCCACCGGGCTCCGGTCACCGTGGGGCCGCCCGGCTGTTTCACGTGAAACAGCCGGGCGACTGTCCTCAGAAGCAGCCGGGCGCCCGTCGGCCCAGTGGGCACATCCGCCCGTCAGCCGTCAGCCGTCAGCGGTCGGCTCGGCGGCCGACCGCCCCGTTCAGTTGGTGCCGATCTTCGCCAGCAGATCCACGATCCGGGACTGCACCTCGGCGCTCGTGGAGCGCTCGGCGAGGAACAGCACCGTCTCGCCCGAGGAGAGCCGGGGCAGCTCGGCGCGGTTGAGACCGGCCGAGGTGTAGACGACCAGCGGCGTACGGTTCAACTGCCCGTTCGCCCGCAGCCAGTCGATGATCCCGGCCCGGCGGCGGCGCACCTGCATCAGGTCCATCACCACCAGGTTCGGCCGGGTCTGCGCGGCGAGCGCCACGGCGTCCGTGTCCGCGCCCGCCCGCGCCACCTGCATACCGCGCCGCTCCAGCGCCTCGGTGAGCGCGAGCGCGATCTCCTCGTGCTCCTCGATCAGCAGCACCCGGGAGGGGTGCTGCTCGCTGTCGCGCGGCGCCAGCGCCTTCAGCAGGACGGCGGGGTCGGCGCCGTAGGCCGCCTCCCGGGTCGCCTGCCCCAGCCCGGCGGTCACCAGCACCGGTACCTCCGCCGCGACGGCGGCCTGCCGCAGCGACTGAAGGGCGGTACGGGTGATGGGACCGGTCAGCGGGTCGACGAAGAGGGCGGCGGGGAACGCCGCGATCTGGGCGTCGACCTCCTCGCGCGAGTGCACGACGACCGGACGGTAGCCGCGGTCGCTCAGCGCCTGCTGGGTCGAGACATCGGGCGCGGGCCAGACCAGCAGCCTGCGCGGGTTGTCCAGGGGCTCCGGGGGGAGTTCGTCGTCCACGGGCTGCGGCTGCGGCCGGTTCGTCACCTCGACGGCGCCGCCCGGACCGTCCAGCGGCTCCGGTCCCTCGGCACCCTCGTCGGGTGCCCCGATCGCGTACGCGCGGCCCTCCGCACGGTCCAGGGGCAGCCGGGACCCGGGGGCCTGCGGCTGCGGGGCCGACGGCGCGTGCGGCGACTGCGGCTTGAGCGGTGCCTGCCGGGTCTGCGGCGCCTTGGCCGCCGACGGGGTCCGGGGGCCCGTCAGGGCAGGGACCTGCGGCTGGGCACCGGTGTCGGCTGGGGAATCGCTCTCCTCGCCCGGCGGGGCGGCCAGCTTGCGCCGCCGTCCCGAGCCCTGCCCGGCGGGCTGCTCGGCGGCGGGCCCGGGGCGCTGCGCCGGAAGGGGCGGCAGGGGCTGGGCTCCGCCCGCCGCGCGGGGCGTGCCCGCCGACTGCTGCGGCTGCTGCTGGGCGGGCTGCACTCCCTGTCCGAGGGTGCGCACGCTGAACGCCCGTCCCTGCGAGGCGTCGGCGGGCAGCGGCTCGGGCCGTCCCCCCGTGCCCTGCCGGGGCAGCCGGGGCGCTTCCGCGGGCAGCGGCTGCCGCAGGGCGGGCGGGGCGGCGCCGGGGTGCGGCGCTTCGAGGTCGGGCAGCGGCAGGGAGACCGAGCCGGTGTCGGTGCCGGTGGCCCCGGGCGCGGCGGGCCGTGCCGGGGCGTTTCCGTCCGGGGCAGCGGCGGGTACGGCGACGGAACCCGTGCCGTCGGTGTCGTCCTGCGGCCCGGCGGGGCGGGCCCGGCGGCGGCCGGTGGGCAGCGGATGGTGCTCCGGCGGGGTGTGGTCGGCACCGGGGGCGACCCGTACGGGGTCGTGCCGGTCGTGCGGGTCGGAACCGGCCCCGCCGGGGACGCGCCCGACCCGATCGGCCTCGGCGGGAGGCAGCGCGAACGCCGGACGGGGGCCGTCCGGCCCGGCCGCCGGGGCGCCCGCCTGGTCGGAGTGGTCGGAGTGGTCCGGCTGGTCGGGGCTGACCGGCGAGGGCGCCAGCGCCCGCCGGGCCCGCCGTCCCGCGGGCCGCGCGTCGGCGGCACCGCCCTGGGGACCGGCCGGGCCACCGGGCCCGCCGAGACCACCGGGAACGGCCGCCGACAGCTCGGGCACCGCGCCGTGCGGCGAAAGCCCCTGGGGAAGCCCGTGCGGAAGGCCCTGCGGAGGCACCGGACCGTGCTGCGGCACCGCGCCGTGCGGCGGGACCGGCTGCGGAGGCATGCCCTGCGGAGGGACGGGCCGGGGCGCCCGGTCCTGCGGTGCCCCGGTGCTCTGCTGCGGCAGGCTCACCCCGCCGCCCTGCTGCGGGGGGGTGCCCCGGGGCGGCACGGCCACGGACCGCGCGGTCTGCGGGGGCACACCGCCGGGCGGCACGGGCCGCCCCGGCTCCGGGGCCTGCGGCGGCACAGGCTGCCCCGGCGCCGACCGGGGGGCAGCGCCCTCCGCCGCCGTGGCCGTGTCGTCCGTGTCGTTCGCGTTGTCCGCGTTGTCCGCCGTGCCTTCGGCGCCCTGCGGAACGGCCGGTCCGGGCCGGTCGTCCACCCCGGCCGGTACGGGCTGTCCCTCGGCGCCGGGCCGCGCGCTCTCCGGCGCGGGGACCGCGTCCCCCTCCGCCGGGCTCGGCCGCCCGCGCCGACGGCCGGTGCCCCCGGGCGCGGTGGCGGCAGCGGCGGCGGGTCCGTCCGGCTCGCCGCCGTCGTGCGGGGTGTCGTCCGCCGCGGCGGTGCCGTCACCCGGAACCGCGGTCCGGGGCGGAACGGACCCCTGGCCGGGCAGCGGCGCGTGCGGCGGCTCGGCGGGTCCGGTCGCGGGAGCCGCGGGGGCGGCGGCCCGGCGCCGCCCGGTGGGCTGCGAGGCGTCCTCGCCCGAGGCGGAACCCTCCGCCGACACCGGGCTCTCCAGGAAGGCGTCCGTCGAGCTGCGCCGCCCCCGGCGCCGTCCGCTGCCCGCCGCCTCCACGGCCTCCATGGGGTCCATGGGGTCCCCGGGCCGGTCGGCGGCGTCCAGAGGCGCCGTCCCGGCGCCCCGGGGCAGCGCCGGAAGCCCCGCGTCGTCCGCGGACCCGGCGGGCTCCACCGGCTCCCCGGTCTCGGCCAGGCTCTCCGGCAGCAGCTCCGGCATGGTCTCGGGAGCGGCGGGCAGGGCGTTCGACGGCCCGGGCGCGCCGGTGCCGTCCGGTGCGCCGGACCCGGCGCCGCCGACGGCCGGGGGCTCCTGCGCGATGCCTCCCGCGCCGTCCCCGAGCGGTACTTCCAGGACGTAGGCGCTGCCGCTCATCCCCGGCATCTCATGCGTCTGGAGCACACCGCCGTGCGCCGTGACGATGCCGCGGACGATCGGCTCGTGCACCGGGTCGCCCCCGCTGAACGGTCCGCGTACCTCGATCCGGACGACATCGCCGCGCTGGGCCGCCGCGATCACGACGGTGGAGTCCGCGTAGCCGCCGTCGGGCAGCAGCCGGGTCTTGCCGGTCGAGTCCACCCCGGCCACGTCCGCGGCCAGATGCGCGAGGGCCGTCGCCAGCCGGACCGTGTCCACCTCGGCCTCGATCGCCGGGGCGTGCACGGCGAACTGGACCCGTCCGGGCCCGATCAGCTCGATCGCGCCCTCCACCCCGGCCGCGACCACCGCGTCCAGCATGACCTTCGTCTTGTCCAGCCGTTCCCCGCCGGTGTCGAGCCGCTGGAAGCCGAGGACATTGTCGATGAGGGTGGTCATCCGGGCGTACCCGGCGGCGAGGTGGTGCAGGATCTGGTTGGCCTCGGGCCACAGCTGGCCCGCCGGGTCGTCGGCGAGCGTCCCCAGCTCCCGGCGCAGCTCCAGCAGCGGACCGCGCAGGGAGCCGTCGAGTACGGCGGTGAGCTGCCCGTGCCGGGCGGCGAGTTCCTCGTACCGCTCGTCACGGCGTTCGATCTCGGTGGTGTACCGCTCGGACTTGTCCGCGAGTTCGGCGGTGAACCGTTCCTCGTTCTCCGCCAGCTCGGTGGTGAAGCGCTCCGTCGTCGCGGTCAGTTCGGCGGTGAGACGTTCGGTGGTCCCGGCCAGCTCGGCGGCGTGCCGCTCGGCCAGCGCCTCCGCGGGCCGCCGGTCGGTGAAGGTCATCACCGCGCCGACGAGCTGGTCCCCGTCCCGTACCGGGGCGGTGGTCAGGTCGACCGGCACCCGGGAGCCGTCCTTCGCCCACAGCACCTGGCCGCGGACCCGGTGCTTGCGCCCGGAGCGCAGGGTGTCCGCGAGCGGGGACTCGGCGTACGGGAAGGGCTTGCCGTCCTCGCGCGAGTGCAGGATCAGCGGGTGCAGCTCCTGGCCGCCGAGGTCGCTGGCGCGGAAGCCGAGGATCTGGGCGGCGGCCGGGTTGACGAGGACCACACGGCCCTCGGTGTCCGTGCCGACGACGCCCTCGGCGGCGGCCCGCAGGATCATCTCGGTCTGCCGCTGGGAACGCGCCAGCTCGGCCTCGGTGTCCAGGGTCCCGGAGAGATCGCGGACAACGAGCATCAGCAGCTCGTCGCCGGTGTAGCCCTGGCGGGAGGCGTAGGCGTCCCGGCCGTCCTCCAGACCGGCGCTGGTCACCTCGACGGGGAACTCGTTGCCGTCGGTGCGGCGCGCCACCATCCGGGTCGGCTTGGTGCGCCCGCGCTCGTCGGTCGCCTCGGGCCGCCGCATGGAGCCCGGGATCAGCCGCGAGTCGAACGTGGGCAGCAGATCCAGCAGCCCGCGCCCCACGAGGGCGGTGCCGGGTGCCTCGAAGAGTTCGAGCGCGATGGTGTTGGCGTTGACGACCGTGCCGTTGCAATTGACGAGCACGAGCCCGTCGGGGAGGGCGTCGAGTATGGCTGCGAGGCGAGCAGCGCCTCGGGATGGCCGGCTGCTCACAACGACGGTTCCTCCCTGGCTTACTGCGTGTGCGGACAGCGGGCCCCATCTTGCCCCTCGGGCCCCCGGCTGTCACTGAAGGGGATTCTACGGGCAGTGGTTGCCGCCGGGGCGGCGGATCGGGGGGAGCTCGTCGCGGGGTTGTGTGGACACGCGGTGACCACGGGCCGCGCACCGGCCGCGCAGCCATGCAGCTCAGACCTGTCCCCGGCGTGTCTCCCGGGGCGCCGGAGCGGTCGCCGGGCCCGGTCGTCCGGCGTCCGCCGGACTAGGAACGGGCCTGCGGCAGCAGGGGTTCCGCGTTGTGCCAGCGGGAGATCTCGCAGCCGTCGGTCCGGCTGAAGACGGCGTCCACGGGCCGTCCCCGCCAGGCGCCCGTCACCCGGGCGGTGGCCGGTCCGCCGGCCTGCTGGGTGCACATCTGCCCCTCGGGCACGGGAACGAACGGGTCCTCGCCCGCCTGCGCCAGCGTGTCCAGCCGGGCGCAGGCCCCGTCCCGGTCCGGGTGGGTGCCGCCGACCGGGCCGCAGGTCAGTTCGTAGCGGCCGTCGGCGCGGGCGTTTCCGCTCTCGGAGACCACGACGGTCAGCCGGTCCTGTCCGGTCCCGGGCCCGCCGCCCACCGTCAGCGGCGGTGGTACGGGTGCCGCCCCGGCCGGGGGTGCGACGGCGGTCGGCGCGGAGGCCGCGGCGGCGGCGACGAGGACGGTGATGAGGGTGCGGGGGGTGCGAAGCGGCATGGGGGCGCCTCCTGACGCGCGAGGGAAACACGAACCGGGCGGACCTCCGTACGCCGTCCGCCCCACACGTCCAACGCCCCGCGCCCCGGTCCGTTGCGCCTCCTTTCCACCTTCCGTTCCCCGGGAAACCCCGCACCCCCGCGATTCACCCTCCCCCCGCTTATCCCGGGCGTGTCGCCCCTGGTCCGGCCTTTGCCCTGCGACCCGCGTGCCTAGTACCGTGGGCAACGATTGGTGACACCGCACCTGGCTGTGTCATCATCTGCACACACCTCGCACCCGCGTGGTGTGCTGGAGGCGTCGCCTAGTCCGGTCTATGGCGCCGCACTGCTAATGCGGTTTGGGTTTTAAAGCCCATCGAGGGTTCAAATCCCTCCGCCTCCGCCAGCGAGATCACGAAAGCCCCGGCCATCCGGCCGGGGCTTTCGTGTGTCTCCGCGGTGCCTCTGCCGGGTCTCTGTGACAGCCCCTGCGGCGGCCTCTGTGACCGCGCTCACTTCTCGCTTCTCCCGCTGTCCCGCTGGGTCGCCCCCACCCTGTCAATGATCGCGTCGATTGCGCGTTTCCGCAGGTCAGAAGGGGTGTGGGGAATGGATTTCGCGTGACGGCGCAGGTCATGTAATGTTGTTCCCGCAACGCCGACCGGGACGAAAACCCCGGGAAGCGCAAGCACTCGTAGCTTAACGGATAGAGCATCTGACTACGGATCAGAAGGTTGCAGGTTCGAATCCTGCCGAGTGCACAGCAGGCCAGAGGCCCCGGAGAAATCCGGGGCCTCTGGTGTTTTGTCCGGCTGTCTGTCCTCCGGCTCGGCCGTACGGGGTGTGTCCGCGAGGGGTGCGGGCGGGGCGGGCCGGGGCGGACCCCGGGTCGGGCGGCTCGCCGGGCAGGGGAAGCGCAGGGAATCGGACACGGGTGTGACCTGGGGGTCCATACGTTTTCCTGGGGGGACGGGCATGGGCTCCGGGAGTGTGAACGGCTGGAAGTCGGTGGTTCAAGCGCCGCCAGGGGAACCCGAAGGGGAGGGCTCGGGTACTGTCGCCGCTTTCGGCGGTGGGGATCGGCGGTGCGTCCGGAGGTGCGTATGGCATGGCGGTGCTCCGGGATCGGATGGCCGCAGGGGACGCGGTTGGCCGTTCTGCGGTGGGAAGGCGGGCGGGTCAGTCCGCTCGCGGTGGGCCGGGAGCTGGGCTTCCGGGCCGAGGGTGAGCGGCGGTGCGTCGGGGCGCGGGGGAATCCGTGCCCGGTGGGCGCAGCCGTGTCCGGGCGGGTCACCGGTCCTCGGTGTCCGGACTGCGCCCGGCTGGACCGCGCGCACTCCGTCGCGGCCGACACCCTCGCCGACGACCCCCGTACCTACCGGGTCTATCTCGCCTGGTTCGGCCCCGGCATGGCCAAGGTCGGGATCACCGCCGAGGAGCGCGGTCCGGCGCGCCTGCTCGAACAGGGCGCCGTCGTCTTCTGCTGGCTGGGGCGCGGGCCCCTGATGGCCGCCCGCCGGGCCGAGGAGGTCATCGGCACGGCCCTCGGGATTCCGGAGCGCGTTCCGTACGCCGAGAAGCGGGCCGTCCGCGCGGAGCTGCCCGGTACGGCGGGCGAGCGGTCCGCCGAGGTCGTGGAGCTGCACCGGCGGGCCCGTGCGCTCGACGGATGGCCCGAGACCCTGGAGCCGCTGGAGTGCGCGCCCGTCGATCACATGGATGTCTTCGGGCTCGCCGGGCTGCCCCGGGCCACCTGTGTCGTCACCGGGCTCGTCGACGGCGGTGCCGTCGCGGGGACCCTGCTCGCCGCCGTCGGCCCCGATCTGCATCTGCGGACGGCCGACGCCGAGATCGTCGTCCTCGACACCCGGCTGATGTCCGGCTGGTCCCTCGTCGGCGCCGGACCGGGCGCCGGTCTGTCCGTACCGACCACCGCTCTGGGCACCGTCTCCCCCGGCAGCCATCAGGAAGGGCTCTTCTGAAGCAGAGGGACTCTCCCGGCAGCCGCGTGCCGCGGCGGCCCGGAGCCCCTGCCCGGTGCCGGGCAGATCCTTGGACACCTCTGCGCCCCACCGCTCACCCTGGCCCCATGAGCCAGGAACGTGTCATTCGCCCCGTCCCCGCCCACGAACCCCCCTATTACACGGTCGTCTTCACCTCCGTACAGCCCGAGGAGGCCCCCGGGTACGCCGACACCGCCGCGCGCATGGCCGAACTCGTCCAGGAGGTACCCGGGTTCCTCGGCTATGAGCACGCGCGTGACCCCGACGGGGTCGGCATCACCGTCGGATACTTCCGCGACGAGGAGTCCATCGCCGCCTGGCGGCGCGACCTGGAGCACCAGGAAGCGCAGCGGCGCGGACGGGAGGGCTGGGACCTCCGCTACAGCGTCCACATCGCCCGCGTCGAACGGAGTTACTCCTTCGAGCGGGAGTGAGACGGCGGAGGGGGAGGGCCTGCCGCCGGTGTTTCTCAGGAAATTCACAGACGGGGGAAAGGCCGCTTTCAGGGCGGCGGCGCAAGGTGGCCGCCATGACCACGACATCGCCCCGGAGGCGCACGGAGATGTTCAGGCCGGACGGCACCCCTGTCCGGGTCCTCGTCGTCGATGACGAGACGGCGCTGAGCGAGCTGCTGTCGATGGCCCTGAGATACGAGGGCTGGCAGGTGCGCAGCGCCGGGGACGGTGCCGGGGCGGTGTCCGAGGCGCGGGAGTTCCAGCCGGACGCGGTGGTGCTCGATGTGGCGCTCCCCGACATGGACGGGCTGACCCTGCTCGCCCGGCTGCGGCGCGAACGGCCCGAGGTGCCCGTCCTCTTCCTCACCGCGCGGGACGCCGTCGAGGACCGTATCGCCGGACTCACCGCGGGCGGCGACGACTACGTCACCAAACCCTTCTCCCTGGAGGAGGTCGTGGCCCGGCTGCGCGGACTGATCCGGCGCTCCGGGGCCGCGTCCGCCGCTCGCGGCGAATCCCTCCTGGCGGTGGGGGATCTGACGCTGGACGAGGACAGCCGCGAGGTCAGCAGGGGCGGCCAGGCCATCCATCTGACGGCCACCGAGTTCGAGCTGCTGCGCTATCTGATGCGCAATCCGCGCCGGGTGCTCAGCAAGGCGCAGATCCTCGACCGGGTCTGGTCGTACGACTTCGGCGGCCAGGCCAACGTCGTCGAGCTGTATGTCTCGTACCTCCGGAAGAAGATCGACGCGGGCCGCGCACCGATGATCCACACCCGGCGCGGCGCGGGCTATCTGATCAAGCCGGGCGAATAGCGCCCGGCCGGGGCGGGAGCCACCGCCCCGACCGGGCCTTTCGCCTGCACGCCGGTGGCACTCCTCGGCGGAGGCGTCCGCGCCGGTGGTCCCGTGGTGCGCCCGGGCGGTCCCGTGGTGCGCCCAGGTGGGCGACAAGTCGCTATACAGCGTACGGTGATTTCTTGTACGGTGTACAGCGTTCGCTCTTCTACGCTGTACAAGAGCGCTCTCGGGCACCACCTGGCCGCACCGCGACGCACGTACCCCGCCATGGACGCACGTGCCAGACCTGACAGGAGCTGGGCATGACGGCGACGACCACCGAGAAGCAACCCACCCCCACCGGCCGCCATCCGCAGCGCTGGCTGATCCTCGGCGTCATCTGCCTCGCCCAGCTCACCGTGCTGCTCGACAACACGATCCTCAGCGTCGCGATCCCCTCCCTCAACCGTGAACTGAACGCCTCCGCCACCGACGTCCAGTGGATGATCAACGCCTATGCGCTGGTCCAGTCCGGTCTGCTGCTCACGGCGGGCAACGCCGCCGACCGCTACGGCCGGAAGAAGCTGCTGGTCGCGGGCTTGGCGCTGTTCGGCATCGGCTCCCTCGCCGCCGGACTCGCCCAGTCCTCCGGGCAACTGATCGCCGCCCGCGCGGGCATGGGTGTCGGCGGGGCGCTGCTCATGACCACCACGCTCGCCGTGGTCGTGCAGATCTTCGACGACGCCGAACGGGTCAAGGCCATCGCCCTCTGGTCGACGGTCAACTCGCTCGGCTTCGCCGCCGGGCCGCTCATCGGCGGCGCGATGCTGGACCACTTCTGGTGGGGCGCGATCTTCCTCATCAACATCCCCGTGGTGGTGATCGGCCTCGCCGCCGTGGTCACCCTCGTACCGGAGTCCAAGAATCCGCAGGGTGAGAAGCCCGATCTGCTCGGGGCGCTGCTCTCCACGATCGGCATGACCGCCGTGGTGTACGCGATCATCTCCGGCCCCGAGCACGGCTGGACCTCCGGTCATGTGCTGACGGCCGCCGGAGTCGGCGCGGTGGTGCTGGCCGGTTTCGCGCTGTGGGAGCTGAGGATTCCGTATCCCATGCTGGATATGCACTTCTTCCGGAACCGTACGTTCGTCGGCGCGGTCGCGGGCGCGATCCTCGTCGCCTTCGGGATGAGCGGTTCGCTCTTCCTGCTGACCCAGCACCTCCAGTTCGTCCTCGGGTACGACCCGCTGGACGCCGGTCTGCGGACCGCGCCGCTCGCGCTGACCATCGTCGCCCTGAACCTCACCGGTGTCGGGCCGCGGCTGCTGCCGAAGCTGGGCACACCGGTGGCCATAGGGGCCGGCATGACGGCTGTCTCCGCGGGTCTGGCCGCGATCGCGGTGCTGGGGCGGGACGGCTACAGCGGGATGTTCCTCGGCCTGGTCGTGATGGGCGCGGGCATCGCGCTGGCGGCCCCCGCCATGGCGAACGCGATCATGGGTGCGATCCCCCGGGAGAAGGCGGGTGTGGGCGCCGGGATCAACGGCACGCTGGCCGAGTTCGGCAACGGTCTCGGCGTCGCCGTGCTCGGCGCGGTGCTGAACTCCCGGTTCGCCGCGCTGGTGCCCGGTGTCGTGGGCGCGGCGTCGCTTCCGGCGGCCCTCGCGGCGGCGGACGGACCGGCGGAGGCGAAGGCGGTCTCGGACGGTTTCGCCCAGGGGCTGGAGACCAGCCAGCTCGTCGGGGCCGTCGCGGTGCTCGCGGGCGGGCTGCTGGCGGCGGTGCTGCTGCGGCGGGCCGAGCAGGGGCAGCGGGTGGAGCCGGACGCCGGGGCCTGACTCCGCGGACGAGCCCTGGGCCAGAACGGCGGGGGACACGGCTTAGCATCGGGGCGGAGGTCCGGTTCCTCCACCCGGTCCGGCAGATGGACATCCCAGCGAGGAGAGTGGCGCGATGGTGAGTGCGGCCGACCGTGCGAAGGGTCCCGCGCGGACCAGCGTATGGACGGAGCACCGGACGAGCCGTGGCCGCAGGGGGAGCCAGCCCGCCGGACTCGACCGCGGCCGGATCGTCGACGCGGCGGTGCGGCTCCTGGACGCCGAAGGTCTCGCCAAGTTCTCGATGCGGCGGCTCGCGGCGGAGCTGGACGTCACCGCCATGTCGATCTACTGGTACATCGACACCAAGGACGACCTGCTGGAACTCGCCCTGGACGCCGCCTTCGGCACGCTGCGGCTGCCGGACGGGACCACGCCGGACGGGACCACGCCGGGCGCGGGCGACTCCCCGGCGGCCGGGAGCGCTCCGGCCGCTCCCGCCGCTCCCGCCGCGGACACCTCCGGCGCGTGGCGGGAGCGGCTGCGCGCCCTGGCCCGGGAGTACCGCGCGCTGCTGGTGCGCCACCCCTGGGTCTCGCCGCTGGTCGGCACCTACCTCAACATCGGTCCCCACTCGATGGCCTTCTCGCTCGCCGTGCAGCAGATGATGCGGGACACCGGGCTGCCGGTGCACGGGCAGATGGGCGGGGTCTCGGCGGTCTTCCAGTTCGTGTACGGGTTCGGCACCATCGAGGGCCACTTCATCGCGCGCTGCGCGTCCGCGGGCATGAGCCAGGACGCGTACTTCCAGGAGGCGATGGGGACGATCGCCGAGGAGCCGCAGTTGCGGCAGTACGCCCGTTCCTCCGTGGAGATCATGGAGGCGCGGGGCGGTGACACGGTCGCGGAGATGCGCGACCGGGACTTCGACTACGCGCTGGAACTGCTGGTCGCGGGCATCGAGGCGATGGCCGCCCGGGCCTGATCCGGCCGCCGTCCCGGCCCCCACGCGTACACGGCCACCGTGAGCCCCACGCCCATCAGCCACCACGAGGCCGTGCGCGGGGTCGATGTCAGGGCGTCGAAGACCGCGTCGGCCGCCGCGCGGTCCACGTCGGGCGGCAGATCGTCCAGCGTCAGCATCCGGCCGACGGTCACCGCGATCCGCAGCAGCACCCCGCCCGCGGTCAGCGCCAGGCCCAGCCCGATCAGGGCGCGCCGCCCGTCGGGGGCGAGCAGCAGGGCGGCCCCGGCGGGCAGCAGGGTCATGAGCGGCAGCCACAGCCCCGCGGACTCCAGGGCGCCGAAACTCAGCCGCACCGCCGCCGGGCTGTCGGACTCGACCACCGTGATCCGTGCCCCCATCACCGGGATCTGATCGGCGAAGGGCACGCCCTCCATGCTCAGCTGACGCTTGACCTGCTCGCTGACGGGGGCCAGATCGATGCTCGCGGTGTCGCCCTCGTCGCTGGTCAGGGCCTGTTCGACGGCGGTGTGCGCGGCCCGGTTCACGGTGTTCCACGCGGTGCGGTAGGCGTCCGTACCGGCGAACGACAGCACGGCGTCGTGCACCAGCCCCCGTACCTCGTCGGAGAGCGGACCGAGTCCGTCCGGGCCCGCCACCTCCTCGGTGATCCGCTCGGCGACCGCGCCGCGGACGGCGGGGTCGGAGGCGAGCGGGGCCATCGCGGTGACATAGCCGTCGGTGTCGCCGATCTCGCGCTCCGCCCAGACGGCGAGCACGCTCAGGGGCGTCAGGAGGGCGAGGAGCGCGATCAGGGCCGCCGACACCGCGGGCAGCAGTCTGCGCAGTCTGGGCACCTCTCCAGGAAAGGCGCAAGCGCGGCCGGGGCGCGACCGCTGCTCGGCCGACCGGCGGCGCGCCGCGCCTGAGGAGCCCGTCCGGCGCCGCTGTGCCGCGTTTCCGGAACCCGTCCGGCGCCGGCGTGCCGTGTTTGAGGAGCCCGTCCGGTTCCGTGTTCGAGTTGCCGCCGCGGGCGCCCGGGTGTGCCCTGGGAGGAAGCCCGGGGAGGGTCGAGGGGGAGACGGGGCGATGGGGCGGCCCGAGGGGCAGCCCGGGGAGGGCCGAGGGAAGGAGCACGGACATGGCCACACACGCCACCCGCGCCGCGGCGCCCGTCACCCGCCACCGGACCGGGACCGCGAGCTGGGCGATCCCCCTGGCGCTGGGCGCCGTCTTCGGCTTCTACGCCGGTTTCCTCCACCGCACCGGGACGGTGGTGGGCTGGGGAGACGTCCTGTTCGGCGTGGTCGCCGGGCTGATCCTCGCGGCTCTCGCGTACGGGCTCGGCCGGATTCAGCACAGCATGCCGCGCGAGCTGCGCGCCTTCGCGTACGCCTCGCTGTGCGGCATCGCGATCGGCTTTCTGCACAGCCTGACCGGGACGAGCATCCTGCGCTCTGCGGGCATGGGGCTGATGTTCGCGGCGGCGATGCTGGTCGTGTCCTTCTACGTGTTCTACACGCATGAATGACCGGTTCTGCACGTACGCATGACCGACTCCACGGATGACCGGTTCCACGGATGACCGGCGTCTCCGCGCACCGATGACCCGCCCCGCCTGCCGGGCGGGAGACGCCGCACGCTGAACGTCTCGCACTGAACGTCTCCCACCCGAACGTCTCGTGCTGAACGCCGCACGTCGCTTTCCGCGGCGTGCGGCGTCTCGCGGATGTCTCGCGGCAGATCTCGCGGCACACCGCGCGGTCGCGAGATCCGATCCAGCGACCGCGCGGAGGTGTCTCGCGCCTCCTGGGTGAGGGCCGACGGGGAGACGCACCGGGGCTCGGGGCCGGGCGGATGCGCCGGGCCCGGGTCGGGGTCCGAGGGCGGACGAGGGGAAGGGGAGGGCTGGCGTGCTGGGGGAGGAGTCCGAGGGCGGGGCGGTGCCGCCGCTGCGGGTCGCGGTGGTCGTCGGGAGCACCCGGGAGGGCCGGGTCGCCGAGCGCGCGGGCCGGTGGTTCGCGGAGCGGGCCGGTGAGCGTACCGGGCTGGAGCTGTCGATCGTCGATCTGCTCGACTTCGACTTCCCGGCCCGCTATCCCGACCGGCCCACCGGCCCGATGCGGGAGTTCGCGGAACGGGTCGGGGACGCCGAGGCGTATGTGGTCGTCACCCCCGAGTACAACCGCTCGTTCCCCGCGGTGCTGAAGCAGGCCATCGACTACGCCTACGACGAGTGGCATGCCAAACCGGTCGGCTTCGTCAGCTACGGCTATGGCTCCCGGGGGTTGTACGCGGTCGAGCAGCTACGGACGGTCTTCACCGAGTTGCACACTGTGACGCTGCGTAACGGTGTCGGTCTGGACCTCCTGGAGGAGGGGTGGGCGGACGGCGAGCGGGCGGTGCAGCGGATGCTCCGGCAGCTCCTCTGGTGGGGGCTGGCGCTCCGGGAGGCGCGAGCGGCCCGGCCCTATGTCGCCTGAGGCGATGGGCCGCGCGGTCCGTACTCCCTGGAGGACGCAGAACTCCCTGGAGGGCGCGGAAGGACGCGGAAGGACGCGGGAGGACGCGGGAGCGCGCGTCCGACGAGTCCCGGCCTGGCGCCGGTCACCCCTGGAACCCCTGGAATCGAAAAATCGTGTGAAGGAACAGGTTGCCCATGAGTACAGAACTCGCCATCGAGACGAAGGGCCTGGTGAAGGTCTTCGGTGAGAAGCGGGCCGTCGACGGCGTCGATCTCTCCGTGCCCGCCGGCACGGTCTACGGAGTCCTCGGTCCGAACGGCGCCGGGAAGACCACCACGGTGAAGATGCTCGCCACCCTGCTGCGGCCGGACGGCGGCGAGGCGCGGATCTTCGGCAGGGATGTGCTGACGGAGGCCGACGCCGTGCGCCGCAGGGTTAGCCTCACCGGCCAGTACGCCTCGGTCGACGAGGACCTCACCGGCACCGAGAATCTCGTTCTCCTCGCCCGGCTGCTCGGGTACTCCTCGCGGGTCGCCCGGGAGCGGGCGGCGGCGATGCTGGAGGCGTTCGGGCTGACCGACGCGGAGGGCCGCCAGGTCAAGAACTACTCGGGCGGGATGCGGCGCCGGATCGACATCGCGGCGTCCATCCTCAGCACTCCCGATCTGCTCTTCCTGGACGAGCCGACCACGGGGCTCGACCCGCGCAGCCGCAACCAGGTCTGGGACATCGTCCGCACGGTCGTCGCCCACGGCACCACGGTGCTGCTGACGACGCAGTATCTCGACGAGGCCGATCAACTGGCCTCCCGGATCGCCGTGATCGACCACGGCCGGGTGATCGCCGAGGGGACCAAGGGCGAGCTGAAGGCGTCCGTCGGCCCGGGCACCGTCCAGTTGCGGCTGCGGGACGCCGGGCAGCGGCCCGAGGCCCGGCGGGTGCTGGCCGCCGTGCTCGGCACCGAGGTGCAGCAGGACGCCGACCCGGTCGCGCTGACCGCCCGGATCGGTGCGCACGACGGGCGGCACGGGGCGGCCGAGCAGGCCGGGAGGGCGC
Organism: Streptomyces clavuligerus; assembly: GCF_005519465.1. Taxonomy (NCBI): domain Bacteria; kingdom Bacillati; phylum Actinomycetota; class Actinomycetes; order Kitasatosporales; family Streptomycetaceae; genus Streptomyces; species Streptomyces clavuligerus. The sequence goes on from NZ_CP027858.1 coordinate 3,456,088, forward strand.
TGGCGGAGCTGGCCCGCGCGGGCATCACCGTCGACAACTTCTCGCTGGGGCAGCCCAGCCTGGACGAGGTCTTCCTCGCCCTGACCGACAGCGGTGCGGCGGCCGTCTCCACCACGGCCGGGACCACCACCACCGAGACGCACGAGAAGAAGGGAGCGGCTGTATGAGCACCGCGACGACCATGGCGCAGCCCGTCCAGGAGACCGACGACCCCGCCCGGAACGCTCCCCGGACGGGCGAGCTGTCCGCGCTGCTCGTGGGGAGGGAACAGCCGCCCGCGCCGAGCGCGCTCTCCGCGTCCGTCACCTTCGGCTGGCGCGCCATGCTGAAGATCAAGCATGTGCCGGAGCAGCTCTTCGATGTGACGGCCTTCCCGATCATGCTGGTGGTGATGTACACCTACCTCTTCGGAGGGGCGCTGGCCGGATCGACCACGGAGTACATCCAGTTCCTGCTGCCCGGCATCCTGACCATGAGCATTGTGATGATCACGATGTACACGGGCATATCGGTCAACACCGATATCGAGAAGGGTGTCTTCGACCGCTTCCGCACCCTGCCGATCTGGCGGCCCGCCCCGATGGTGGGCTATCTCCTCGGCGATGTGGTCCGGTATCTGCTGGCCTCCGTGGTGATGCTGACCGTCGGCATGATCATCGGCTACCGTCCGGGCGGCGGTCCGGTGGGCCTGCTGCTCGGGGTCGGGCTCCTGGTGGTGTTCTCGTTCTCCTTCTCCTGGATCTGGACGATGTTCGGCCTGCTGCTGCGGACCGAGAAGTCGGTGATGGGGGTGAGCATGATGGTGATCTTCCCGCTGACCTTCCTCAGCAATGTCTTCGTCGACCCGAAGACCATGCCCGGCTGGCTCCAGGCGTTCGTCAACAACAGCCCGGTCACCCATGTCGCCACGGCGGTGCGGGAGCTGATGGCGGGCGAGTGGCCCGCGGCGGACATCGCCTGGACGCTGGGGTGGTCCGCGTTCTTCCTGGTGGTGTTCGGCGCGCTGACGATGCGTCTGTACAACCGGAAGTGACGTCACGTCACGGGGGTGCGGGACGTCAGGACGGTGGGACAACGGGTCGCCCGGGCCGACGCGGGCGGCCCGCCGTCCCGCCTCCTGTCCCTCTGTTCTTGTTCCGGCTGTTCTCGTTCCGGCCGGCCGGTTGACCTTCCCCCTCGGGGAGGGAACAGCATCGAGTCCGTCGGGCGCCGTGCCCGGCACGAGGAGGAGGACCATGCCGCGGCTGACGATCGGGGCGTTCGCCCGGGTGACCCGGCTCTCGGCGAAGGCCCTGCGCCACTACGACGAACTCGGGCTGCTGCGCCCGGCGCGCGTCGACCCGTTCACCGGCTACCGCTTCTACGACGAGTCCCAGGTGGAACGGGCCCGGCTGGTGGTGTGGCTGCGGCGGATCGGGATGCCGCTCGCGGGCGTCCATGAGATCTGCGAGCTGTACGGGACGGAGCCCGCCGCCGCGGCGAAGGCCGTACGGGCCTACTGGTCACGGGTGGAGGCGGAGACCGCCGCCCGTCGTGACCTGGCGCTCTTCCTCGTCGATGAGCTGTCCCGACCGGACGAGGAGACCACTGTGACCACCCTGATGATCCGCCATGCCGCCCGCACCGACCGGGGGCTGGTGCGCGAGCGGGACCAGGACACCGCCTGTGCCGGACACCGGCTGCTCGCCGTCGCCGACGGCTACGGCACCGAGGGGGACCGGGCGGGGGCGGCGGCCGTCGCCGCGCTGAAGGACCTTGACCGGGCGCCCGGAAGCACGGCCCCGGGCTCCCTGCGCGCCGGTGACCTGCTCAACGCCCTGGAGGACGCCGTCGACCGCGCCAACGCCGAGATCGGCGGCCTCGACGGCTCCGGCACCACCCTGACCGCCATGGTGTGGACGGGGTCCCGGCTCGCGCTCGTCCATATCGGGGACTCCCGTGCCTATCTGCTGCGCGACGGCGGGTTCTTCCGGATCACCCATGACCACACCGTGGTCCAGTCGATGATCGACGCGGGAACCCTGACGGAGGCGGAGGCGGCCGGGCACCCCCAGCGCACGCTGCTGCTGCGCGCCCTGGACGGCGGCACGGACTCCGCCCGCCCGGACCTCCGGCTGCACGAGGCCCGCCCCGGCGACCGCTATCTCCTCTGCTCGGACGGCCTGTTCACGGTGGTCCCGGACGAGACCATCCGCCACACCCTCACCGAGTCCCCCGACCCCGACACGGCCGTGGACACCCTGATCTCCCTCGCCCACGCCTCCGGCGCCCCCGACAACATCGCCTGCGTCGTCGCGGACGTCTCCCTCCTCCGCGAACTGGACCCCGCGTCCTGATCCCACCGGGCGGGGCCCTGGCCGGGTGCGGGGGATCGGCCAGGGCCCCTGTCGCCCGGCCCAGGGCAGGTGTCGGGCCGGGATGCCGCCACGCCGCCGCACCCGGGGTACGAAGGTGCAGGTCACACCCGATGGGGCTGTACGGCGGGCGGCTGCCGGGAGTGTCAGATCCGCTCGGGCACTCCTGTGCCGAACAGCCCCGAGGAGGACAGGCAGAACGTCGTCAGCAGGCAGGACCACGGCAGCCAGAGGGGCAGCCGGAGCCTTCTGCGCGCGCTCTTTTCAGGCTTCGTCACGGCCCCATGTCCCAAATTTCCGGCGCCGTTCGTTGTCTGCCCGGATTTCCGAACGGAGGCGTCCTGATGCCGAGGTGGTGCGTTCCTCGTGGGGAGCAGCAGCCGGCTTGTCCGGACAATCGGATTTTGGGCAGCGGCACGGCCCGAAATCGAATGGGTTGAAATCTTTGATCCGGTGCAGACCGCGTCGACGCTCGATCAACTGTCCACTCTTTCGTCCGAGTGACCGTTCCGTCCCGGTGACCGGGCGGCTCCGGCGCCCCATTGCGCCGATCGGTCCTGTTGGTCAGTCAACGGCTTTGACACACAGGACAACTTGCGCAGGGACGACACGGACCCCCGTGCGAATACCTGTCATTCCTGTAACCATGGGGGCAGCGATGAATCCGTGAGGAAGACAGAGCCCATGAGTGCTGCTGATGACTCCACGAACACGACGGAGCTTGCGCCCGGTGAGAACCTGGCGGTGCTCCGGAAAGCACGTGCGCTGACACAGGCGCAGTTGGCGAGAAAGGCAAACATCTCCCTCTCATTGCTTTCCAAGATCGAAATTGGGGATCGCGCGCTGACCCCGGCTGCGGCGGCGGCCGTGGGCAAAGCGATGGGACTCAGCATGGCGGAGGTGCAGGGGAAAGCTACTGTCGCGAAGCGGGAAGAGCAGGACCTCGTGGAGCTGCGGGCTGCTCTTCGCGACTACGACCTGCCGACGGACGGTGCGCCGACGGGGCCTCGACTCAAAGCCAATCTGGCTACGGTGCAGCGGTATCGGAAGAAGGTCGACGTCTCGCGTCTGCTGCGAGCATTGCCTACGTTGCTCAGGGATGCCACCGGCTACGCCTACACAGCCAACACCACCCAGGCATGGGCGGATCTCTCCCAGGTGTACAGCACTGTGTACTGGCTGGCGGCGCGGCACCGTTGGATGGACATGGCTGAGCTGGCAGTTACCCGGCAGCGGTGGGCTGTTGAACAGAAGCCCACCCCTATGGCGGCTGCGGTTGCCGCGCGGGACCGGGCCGGGACCTATCTGAACTTCGGAGATGTCGAGCGGGGGCTCGGTGTCGTCGACCGTGCGATCGCGGAAGCACAGCGAGATCTCGCTGGAACGGATCAGGACTTGGCCATCTGCATCCTGAACCTGAGGGGGATGACGCTTGCCGGGCGGCTGCCCGACAAGAAGGAGGCCAGGCGGGAGGCCGACCGGCATATTCGGTCTGCCGTTGCTGCCGCCGACGGGCTCGGCAACCGGGACCGCCAAGTACTCGGACTGACGGCGGGACCACAGAACACCGTCCTGCACCAACTGGCCACCTATGTGGACCTTGGGAGGCCCCAGGAAGCCCTGGGGTTGGTGGACGTGCTCCCCGCCGCGCTGGATGGCCTGCCGCCGACCCGGGTGGCGCCGACCCACATCAGTATGGCGCGGGCACAGCTCGACATGGGGGACCGGGACGGAGCGCTGCGGAGCCTGGCCTCGGCATGGGATGTGGCCCCGCAGCTGGCCCGGATTCATCCCATGGGCCGGGAGGTGTTCCGGGTGCTGTCCTCGTTGCACCGGCGGGGCAATCCGGAGCTGAACCGACTGGCCAGGATGGCGGGGATGGCGCTCTGACCCCGGTCACCGGGCGGGGCCCTGGCCGGGTGCGGGGAATCGGCCAGGGCTCCTTGCGCCCGGCCCGGGGCAGGTGTCGGGCCCGGTCAGAGTCGCCAGGCGATCGGGGTGCGCGGTCGGTAGGCGCAGTGGGTGCCCGTGGTGACCGAGGTGCGGAGGTGGGCGGCGAGTTCGGGGTGGAGGCGGTCGAGTTTGCGGAAGGTGTCGCGGATACGGGCGGTGACCGTCTTGCGGGCGCGTTCGGTCTCGTCGCCCAGGCGGCGGGGGCGGCCACCGAGGCCCGCCGCCGTGCGCAACTCGTCCAGCAGCGCGGCCCGTTCGCGGGTGAACTCGGTGACACGGCGCTCGTCGCCCCGTTCGGCGGCGCGGTCCAGCTCCTCGTCCAGGTGTTCCAGCCGGCGGCGGTACTGGGCGCGGGCCTCGTCGTCGAGGACCGGATCGCCGCCGAGACTCCGGGCGGCCACCACGGCGGCGCCGCCCCCGGGGTCGAGCAGGGACACGGCGGACAGCTCGTCACCGGGGCGGGCGAGCAGGGTGCGCAGATCCCGCAGCCCTTTCGCGTCGGGCATATGGACGGCCCGCCCGTCGAAGGAGAGCGACCACACCGCCCCCTCGCGGTGGAAGGCGGGCCGCTCGGACGGCTCCGGCCGCACAGGGGCGGGCGGGGGAGGAACGGGGGGCGCGGGCGCGCGGCGGTCCAGGAGCCGGGACATGCCCAGCCGCTCCGCCTCCTCCCGCACCTCCGCCGCCAGGGCGGCATCCGCCTCCGGGCCGAGCACGGCGAGCAGTTCGGCGCGGACCCGCACCGACCAGGGCCGGGAGCGCAGCCGCCGGGCCGAGGTGTCGGCCGCCTTCAGCGCGGCCACCGCCGCCTCCCGGTCGCCCCGCGCCCGGTGCAGCAGCCCCAGCCAGAGATCGACGGGCCCGCCGATGTCGCAGCCGTACATCGAGACGACCCACTGCCCGGCGTACGGGGCCAGCGCGGCGAGTGACGCGTCGATCAGCTCCCGGTCCCCCGAGGCCGCCGCGAGCTGGGCGCGCAGCCGCAGCGCCAGCGGCTCGAAGACCCGGGGCAGGGAGTCCGGCAGCTCCCGCGCCTGGTCCAGGGCCAGGTCGAGATCGCCGCTCTCGACCGCCGTCACCGCGATCAGCAGCGCCGGGAAGGGGTGCGCCAGCTCCTCAAGGCGCTCCAGCATCGCGTGGGCCTCGTCGTACCGGCCCCGCAGCAGCGCCAGCGTCCACAGCATGTGGGCGTGGACGAACGAGTACGGCACATCCGGGATCTCCCCCCGGACCTCCCCGTCCGTCGCCCGCCGCAGCAGCTCGGACGCCTCGTCGAACCGGCCCTGGAACGCGGCCACCAGCGCGGTGTCGATGAGGACGGACAGCTCATGGCTGCGCAGCCCCACCTGCCCGGCCTGCGCCGCGAAGGAGCGCAACTGCTCGGTGTAGCGCGGGTCCCCCAGCTCCAGCAGGGTGACCCAGCGCATGCTGGTGCAGTGCAGCTCCAGCAGGAGATTGCCGGTGCGCCGGGCCACGGCGACGATCTCGGCGGTGAGGTCCATGCGCTCCGCCGCCGTGCCCAGCCCCCAGATGGCGTCGTGGTGCGCCCAGAGCGAGAACGCCAGCGTCTCGTCGTCGTGGCCGTCGCGCGCCAGCTCCGTGGTCCGCTCCGCCAGGTCCAGCGCCATCCGCTGGGGGCTCAGCCCGCTGATGTCCTCGCCGCTGCCGCTGATCAGGCTGCGGTACGCGTCCCGCAGCAGCGCGACGCTCCGGTCCGTCTGCGTCGCGCCGCGGTCGTGCTGGTGCAGCCGGATCGCCACCTGCGCGAGCAGCGCCGGGTCACGGGTCTGCCGGGCCAGCTCCAGGGCCTGCTCGAACGCCTGCCACGAGCCGTCGTTGTCGCCCACGTGCCAGAGGGTGCCCGCGAGGTCGAGGCAGATCAGCACGGCGCGGTGCCGGTCGTCCCCGGCGGCCTCCATGGCCCGCCGGAAGTGGCTCTGCGCCTCCTCGCCCGCGAGCCGCCCGGCCGCGTCCCGCGCGGCGGCGATCAGCAGATCGACCCGGCGCCCCCGTTCCAGCTCCTCCCCGGCCAGGTGGGCGTGGCGGGCCAGATCGGCGGGGAAGATCCGCTCGCGCAGCGCCGGGACGTCGTCCAGGGCGCGCACCACGGCCGCGTGCAGGGCCCGGCGCCGCCCCTCGTCCAGGGACCCGTACAGCGTCTCCCGGACCAGGTCGTGCACGAACGAGAAGGTCCCGCCCTCGCCGACGGTGACCAGCCGGGCCGCCACCGCCCCTTCGAGCAGGCGCTCCGCGTGCGGGACGGGTGTACCGGCCGCCGCCGCGAGCACCTGCCGGTGGAACGCGCGGCCCAGCACCGACGCCGTCTCCAGGAGCGGGCCGACCCCGGGCGGCAGCAGCGCCAGCCGCCGCCGCACGGCCTCCCGCACCCCCGGGGCCACCGTGGTCACCGGGCTGCCGCCGCGCCATATGCGGACGGTCTGCTCCACGAAGAAGGGGTTGCCGCCGGTGTGCCGGTACACCTCGTCCACCAGGTCGGGGTCGGGCTCGACACCCCCGGTCAGCGCGATCAGCGCGCCCACCTCGTCCCGGCCGAGGCCGGTCAGGGTGAGGGTGGACCCGGCGCGCGCCGTCAGTGCCAGGATCAGCGGGCGCAGCGGGTGGTCGGCCGTCTCCACCTCCACGTCCCGATAGGTCCCGATCAGCAGCAGCCGCTCGAACCAGGCGTGCTGGGCGGCGAATTCCAGCAGCTTGAGCGAGGCCGGGTCGGCCCAGTGCAGATCGTCGAGGAAGATCACCAGGGGCCGTTGCTGCGAGGCGGTGACCAGGGCCGTCGTCACGGCGTCATAGAACGCGAAGCTCTCGGCGCCGTCCCGGGGCGCCGCCCCCTCCCGGCCGGGGACACCCTGCCCGGGGGCACCGTGACCGGGCCCGGAGTGCGCGGACCCGGAGTGCGCGGGCCTGGACTGCACGGGTCCGGAGTGCACGGGTCCGCCAGGGCCGCCGGGGCCGCCCGGCGCGGGCCCCGCCGGGCCCTCGCCCAGCAGGACCGCGAGCCGTCCGCCCGAGGCCCGGTCCGTCTCCGCCCACTCCCGTTCGCCGATCGCGCGCCGCAGTCCCCGGATCACCTGCACCCACGGCCAGTGGCCGGGCGCGCTGTCCGAGTCCCAGCAGGAGGCGCCGAGCACCAGCGCCCCGCCGCGTCTGGCCTCGTCCGCCGCGCCGGTGACCAGCGTCGTCTTGCCGATACCCGCCTCGCCCGTGACGAGCACCAGCCCCCCGTGGCTCGTCAGGACCCGGCCGACCTCCGTCCGGAGGACGCCCGAGGGGTGATCGCGCCCGATGAGTGCAGGGTTCATGCCGAGCACCCTAGAAGGCGGCACTGACAGTAGGCCCGGGGGAAGGCCCCGCTGAAACCGGGGCCCGGCCGCCCTTCCTCGGGCCCCACCCGGGTGAGCTGCGCCGACGCCCGCCCCGCCGAGTGGTCGCACCTATCACGCGGTATCACGCGCTCCCCGCGTACCGCTGCGGCGGAGCCCCGGCACCGCACGGTGCCGGGGCTCCGCCCAAGGGCCCGGTCGGCCCTGTAGGACCGGTAGGACCGGTCAGACGGGGAAGGACAGCACGGGCACCCCGTCGGACGCCCGGCGCTCCGCCGTCCCCGTCTCCATCAGCCGCGCGAGCTGCGCGCCCGCCCGTTCGATCCGCACCGGCAGGGTGTCGGTGAGCGGATCGCCCGAGCCGCCCCAGTCCTCCGACGCCGCGTACACGGCCGTCGGGACGACCACCGCCCGCAGATAGGCGAAGAGCGGACGGAGCGCGTGCTCCAGCACCAGCGAGTGCCGGGCGGTGCCGCCGGTCGCCCCGATGAGCACCGGCTTTCCGCTGAGCGCGTCCGGGTCGATCAGATCGAAGAAGGACTTGAACAACCCGCTGTACGAGGCGGTGAACACCGGGGTGACCGCGATCAGCCCGTCGGCCTCGGTGACCGCCCGGATCGCCTCGTCGAGCTGCGGCGGGGGGAAGCCCGTCACCAGGTGGTTGGCGATGGGCACCGCCAGTTCCCGCAACTCCACGACCTTCACCTCGACCTCGGTGCCGCGCTCGGCGAGCGGGCCGCGCACGGCCTCGGCCAGCCGGTCGGCCAGCAGCCGGGTGGACGAGGGGACGCTCAGCCCGGCGGAGACCGCCACCAGCGTGAACGTGCCCCCGCCCCCGGTGCCGCCCGCGCTCACGCCGCCCGCGCCACCGGTGATCGTGTCCGGGTTCGTGAACGTGCTCATGCTCATGCCTCCTTCGCGGTGCTCGTGGTGGCCGCGGTGCCGGCCGTGCTCGTGGTGCTCGTGGTGTCGGCCGCACCGGCCGTACTCGCGCCGCTGCGGGCGGCGTTGCGCGCGGCGACCGCCGGGTGCAGCGGAGCGCTCGCCGGGACCCCCGCGGGCCGCAGGCTCTCGAACTCCTTGCGCAGCACCGGGACGACCTCCTCGCCCAGCAGGTCGATCTGCTCCAGCACCGTCTTCAGCGGCAGACCCGCGTGGTCGACCAGGAAGAGCTGGCGCTGGTAGTCGCCGACAGCCTCACGGAACGTCAGCGTCCGCTCGATGACCTGCTCCGGCGTCCCCACGGTCAGCGGGGTCTGCTCGCTGAAGTCCTCCAGCGAGGGCCCGTGTCCGTAGACCGGCGCGTTGTCGAAGTACGGACGGAACTCCCGGATCGCGTCCTGCGCGTTCCTCCGCATGAACACCTGGCCGCCCAGGCCGACGATGGCCTGCTCGGGGGTGCCGTGACCGTAGTGCGCGTACCGCTTCCGGTACAGCTCGACCATCTTCTGGGTGTGGCTCATGGGCCAGAAGATGTTGTTGTGGAAGAAGCCGTCACCGTAGTAGGCGGCCTGTTCCGCGATCTCCGGGGAACGGATCGAGCCGTGCCAGACGAACGGCGGGACGCCGTCCAGCGGACGCGGGGTCGCGGTGAAGCCCTGGAGCGGCGTACGGAACTTGCCCTCCCAGTCCACCACGTCCTCGCGCCACAGCCTGCGCAGCAGCGCGTAGTTCTCGATCGCCAGCGGGATGCCCTGCCGGATGTCCTGGCCGAACCAGGGGTAGACCGGCCCGGTGTTGCCCCGGCCCATCATCAGGTCGACCCGGCCGTCCGCCAGGTGCTGGAGATAGGCGTAGTCCTCCGCGATCTTCACCGGGTCATTGGTGGTGATCAGCGTGGTGGAGGTGGACAGGATCAGGTTCTCGGTCCGGGCCGCGACATGACCCAGCAGGGTGGTCGGGGACGAGGGCACGAACGGCGGGTTGTGGTGCTCGCCGGTCGCGAACACGTCCAGACCGACCTCCTCCGCCTTCTGCGCGATGGCCAGAGTCGCCTTGATCCGCTCGTGCTCGCTCGGCGTACGCCCGGTGGTCGGATCGGTGGTGACGTCACCGACGGTGAAGATGCCGAACTGCATGAGGCTCACCTCTCGGAAGCTGTAGTTGAAACTTGAACCAAACTCTACAACCTGAAGGGCGGCATGACTATTCCGCCCCCTGAAAGCGCAGGTCAGGGGGCGGAACGGGGGGAGCGGGGGTGGATCAAGGGGCCCGGGCGGCCCGAGCAGGGCCGGGGCCGGGCCGGGGCGGGAGCCGGACGCCCCCGAGCCGGGGGTCGGGGTCAGACGGCTCCGGGGAAGAGCTGCTCGAAGACCTCGGCCGTATCGGTCCCCGAGCGGCCGAAGGGCGCGTCGAAGTCCCACACCATGAAGAGCAGGAACGCGATCAGCGCGCTGAAGAGCCCCGCGAGCAGCAGCTCACGGCCGCTTCTGCCCATCCGCATGGTGAAGATCAACCCCACGGTGACCAAGGCGCCGATGATCAGCCCGAACCAGACCACCCCGGGCAGGGTCGAGGCCGCGTTCTCCGCGCGGGTGGTCCGGGCGTCGCTCACCACGGACACCCGTTCCAGCATCGGCTGGTAGGTCTGGGCCTCCAGCTCGTTCGTGGGGGTGCGCAGGGCGATGTCCTCGCGGATCTCGGCGAGCAGCTCGTCCCCGCGCTGGGTCAGCTCCTCCTGCTCGATCATGTGCTTCCACTCGGTGCGCACCACATGGGAGACATAGGCGTCGATGTCCTCGCGCAGCTCCTCGCGGGCGTCGCGCGGCAGCACGGTGGCCCGCTGGGAGATCTCGTGGAGCGCCTGGGCCTCGCGCTGCACATCGGCCTGGGCGGAGCCGCGGGCCTCCCAGACACCGGCGATGGCCAGGCCGAGGACGATCGCGTAGACGACGCCGACCATCATCGTCATGTATTCGAGGACGTCGGGCGTCTCGACCTCCTCGATCTCCTCGGGCCCCTTGGGGTCGTCGCCCGCGGCGGCGGCGCGTCTGCGATGGCTGAGCAGGACGACGGCGACGACGACCGCACCGGCGGCGGCCATCGCGATGGTCAGGACCAGCCATTCGGACATGGCGATCTCCCTGGGTGTACCGGAGGTGGACAAGAGCGGCGGGGCGGGTGACGAACGGGTCAGGAGCGGCGGCGGGGCCGCAGCATGACGGCGGCCACGACGGCGGGCGCGGTGGTGACGAGGACCCGGAAGACCATGGGGATGTTGCCCCCCGAGGGCGGTTCCACCAGGGGCCGCTGCTCGTTCACGGCGGTGAACCGCTGGGGGGAGGGCGACGGCGGGGGAGGCGGCGGCGGTGCCGGCTTCTTCGCCGTACGGGTCGCCGCGGGGCGCGGTGCGGCGGACGGCGCCGGACGCGCGGGGGGCGCGGACCGCACGGAGGCGGCGGGCGCGGGCGGCTGCGCGGAGGGCGTCGGGACGGGCCGCGGCGGTGTGCTCGGCGTCGGAGCGGGGGTCGGCGAAGGCGTCGGCGACGGGGTGGGCGAGGGCGTGGGCGTCGGGGAGGGAGTGGGCGACGGGGTCGGTGTCGGGGTGGGTGTGGGGGTCGGCGAGGGAGTGGGCGTCGGCGTGGGCGTCGGTGTCGGGGTGGGGCAGGTGCGCGGCCTGGGCGGCGGGCAGTGCCCGGGGTGCCCCGGGTGCGGGTGGTGCGGATGATGTGGGTCGTGCCGTGGGTGTCCGAGGAGGATCGCCTGCGCGGACACCGTCACGGAGAGGGGCGGTCCGTCGATCGCGACCGAACCGCAGACACAGAGGACCCCGGGCACCGACACCCCGGCCTCCGCCGCGAGCCGGAACGGTTCTCCCGCCCGCCGTGCCCCCCGCTCGGATATCGCGCCCGTCGGGGTGGACGAGGGCCCCGGCAGCGGTGCCGCCGACACCACCGGGGACACGGCCGGGCGCTCCGGCGCCCCTGCCCCGGAACCGGCCAGTCCCATCCCCGGTGAGCTCAGGACCGCGACGATGCCCAGTACGCTCAACTGCTCAAATCCCGCCACATGTGCACGGTAGGCCGCTCTCGGAGCAGATGGGGGCGCATTCACCCGAACAGGTGAATAAGACGCTTGTGGGGTGGGATTCTGTGCGTTGCACCGTAACCAACGACGCCACCCCGTCGAGCGGAACGGACAGCGTGCCACCCTCTTACCGTACGGTAAGAATGCTCGACTCGCCGTGGAATGCGAACAGTTGACCGGATGAAGAATGTTCCCCCGCCCGGTTCAGACAAACACCACGCGTACCACCGACACCGTGAGCACCGTCGCACTGACGTAGTACCGCACGGCCACCCCCGCCACCGTGGCCTCACGACGGTCCCGGTCGCCCCGGATCGGGATGGAGTCCTGGCCGTACGGATCGGCGGCGAGCCGCTGCATCGCCGAGTCGAAACGGGTCCGCAGCGGGCCGCCCATGGCCCGGTGGGACTGGTCGGCGGGCGGGGAGTACTGGACACGGCAGCCGGTCATGACCCCTCCGTCCCCGTGCTCCCCTCGGTGATCATCACCGTACGCGGCCGTCCGGGCTCTGGCGACAACGGTCCTGTCCTCGGGACGCCCGCCGCCCCCGCGCCCGTACCCGGGACGTCCGCCCCAGGTCCGCCGTCCGTACCCGGAACGCCTGTACCCGGTCCGCCGTCCGTACACGGGACGGAGTACGCCGGGGTGCGCGCCCCGAACTCCCGTGAGACGTTCGCGAGGTGACCGACGTGCTCGAAGTACTCGAAGTGATCGAACCCTTCCTCGCGGAGCTGCCGTTCTCCGCGGTCGTCGCCCTCAGCGCCGCCGCTCTCGGACTGCTCGCCGTCTCGGCCCGCAGGCTGTCCAGCGCGGGCCGCAGCGACCCGTCGGACGAGGCCCGCTCCCTCACCCTCGCGCTGTACGGCTGTCTGCTCGCCCTGCTGACCCTCGGACTCGCCGTCACGTATCTCTAGGCCCCCGGACCGGCCCGCCGTCAGAGCCAGCCATTGCGCCGGAAACTCCGGTGGATCAGTGCGCACGCCGTCACCATCACCCCGATGACCAGCGGATAGCCATAGGTCCAGCGCAGCTCCGGCATATGGTCGAAGTTCATCCCGTACACCCCGCAGACCATCGTCGGCACGGCGACGATGGCGGCCCAGGCGGTGATCTTGCGCATGTCCTCGTTCTGGGCGACCGTCACCTGCGCCAGATGGGCCTGGAGGATCGAGTCGAGCAGCGAGTCGTACGTACCGATCTGGTCGTTCACCCGGGCCACATGGTCGGCGACGTCGCGGAAGTACGGGCGTATCTGCGGGCCCACGGACGGCAGTGGGGAGGAGGCCAGCGCGCGGATCGGGCGCTCCAGCGGGCCCACCGCGCGCCGCAGCTCCAGCAACTCCCTTTTGAGGAGGTGGATCTGTCCGACGTCGGCCTGGCGCGGATGCCCGCCGAAGACGGCGTTCTCGGCGTCGTCCACATCGTCCTGGACGGCGTCGGCGACGGCGAGATAGTCGTCCACGACGTGGTCGGCGATGGCGTGCAGCACGGCGGCGGGCCCCTTCGCCAGCCGTTCCGGGCGCTCCTCCAGCGCCTCCCGCAGCGGGCCGAGGGAGCCGTGCCGCCCGTGCCGCACGGTGATCACGAAGTCGGGCCCGGTGAAGACCATCAGCTCCCCGGTGTCGACGATCTCGCTCGTGCCGCGTTCATGACCGACGTAACGGCAGGTCTTGAGGACGGTGAAGAGCACGCCCGCGCCCGCGCGGCCCCCCTCCAGGGGGTATTCGGCGGGCTCCGTCAGCTCGTACCGCTGGACCTTGGGGCGCTGATGCGCCTGGACGGCGTCCTCCACGGCGAGCGGGTGCAGCCCGAAGAGCGCGGCGAAGACGGCGAACTCGGCGTGGGTGGGCTCGTGCAGCCCGATCCACACGAAGCCGCGCCCCTGCTTGCGGACCTCGCGCAGGGCGTCGTGGGCGTCGCCCGTGCAGGGGCGGCGCACCCCGTCCTCGTAGACGACGCAGTTGACGACGGAGCTGCCGAGGGGCGAGCGGGCGGGGTGGCTCAGGTCGACGGTGGGGCGGCGATAGGCGCGGCGCATCGCTCGGCGCAGTCGGCGGATCATCGGCACGGGCGGTGGCTCCTTACGGTTCCCGGGGGGTATGCCCCGGGAACCGCACCCTCATGCGGGACCGTCCCGTCTTCGCCCGGTGCCGGGGAGCCCGATGGCGGGAAGTCCGGTGCGTGGCAGTCGGTGCGTGGCGGTCGGTGCCGGAGGCCGACGGGGGCCGGCCCCGGGCCCCGGGGCCGGAGTCCGCGGGTGCCGGGCACGGTCCCGGGCCCCGTACGTACCGGGGTCAGCGGCAGTCGAGCCGGGGAGCGAGCCAGTCGGCGTGGTCGTACGTCGTGCCGTCCCCGGCGTCCGTGACGACGAGGCGGAGTTCGAGCGCGCCGCTGAGGTCCGCCGTCAGTGTCCTGGCGGGGTCGGCGCCGGTGAGGCGTCCGCTGTCGGCGGCCACGGCCCCGTCGCGGAGGACCTGGAAGACCACCGAGCCGCCCGGCCCCGTCTCGTCGTCCACACCGACGCCGGTGGTGAGCCGGGTGCAGTCGCCACCGAGGTAGTACGTGATGGCGCTGGGCGCGTGCGTGCCGAGGCCGTCGGCGGTCACGGTGCCGCCGACGGTGAGGAGGCGGCCGTCGCCCGCCGCCTGTTCGCCGTTGCTGCGGTCGCGTTCCACCGGACCCCAGCCGCCCGCCGCCGACGACCAGGGCAGAGTGCTGAGCACCTGGGTACCGGCCGCCGGGCCCCGGCCGCAGGCGAGGGTGGGCTCGGCCCAGTCGGCGTGGTCCCAGCGGAAGCCGTCGCCGCCGTCGGTCACCACGAGCCGCAGCTCGCGGGCGCCGGTGAGGTCGGCGGTGAGCCGCAGCGGCGGGTCGCTCGCGGTGCGCAGCCCGCTGTCGGCGGCCACCGCGCCGTCCCGCAGTACGCGGAAGACCACCGAGCCGCCCGCCGTCATCTCGTCGTCCACACCCACGTCCACGGTGAGGGAGCGGCAGGCGCCGCCGAGGTGGTAGCCGATGGTGCTCGGCGCGTGCACCCCCAGACCGCGGGCGTAGGCGGTGCCGCCGACGGTGAGGGGGCGGCCGTCGCCCGGGGCCTGTTCGCCGTTGCTGCGGTCGCGTTCCACGGGGCCCCAGTTGCTGTCCGCCGACAGCCGCCGCAGATCGCCCACCCGGCTCAGGCCGTGCGGCGGCGGCACCGGCTCACCGGGTGTCACCCGGTACATCACGGTGCCGTGCGCGGGCACGGTCGCGGCGATCGTGTCGGCGGTGGTGCGGTTCTGCCGTGTCCACAGGTCCCTGAGGGTGTACGAGGCGGAGCCGCCGAGTCCGATCGCCTCGGCGGTCGTGGTGACGGTCCGGGCGGCGGCGGTCTCGTTGGTCAGGGTCACCGAACGGCCGCCGTCGGCGAGGGGTTTGGTCATGACGACCAGCCCGCCGGAGCGCGAGACCACGGTGCCCTGGCGGCCCAGCGGGTCCTGGTTCACCGCGATGACCTCGCGATTGGTCAGGATCTCCAGGGTCGCGGGGGTCGCGGTGCGCAGATCGCTGCCGATGAGGAGCGGGGCGGCCATCTGCGACCAGAGGCTGAAGTGGGTGCGGTACTCGGTGTCGGTCATCCCGCCGTTGCCCACTTCGAGCATGTCGGGGTCGTTCCAGGCGCCGGGCCGGGCGTACGGGGCCAGCTCCTGGTTGCGGCGGGCGATGCCCAGCATGCTGTCCCAGGTGTCGGCGATGTCCCCGGTGGTGCGCCAGGCGCTGCCGTACTCGCCCGCCCACTCCCAGGGGGCGTTCTCGCCCCACTCGCAGACGCTGAGCAGGATCTCGCGGCCGGTGGCCCGCAGCGCCTCGGCCATGGCGCGGTAGCGCTGCCGGGCGTCGACGCCGTTGTTGTGGCAGTTGTCGTACTTGAGATAGTCCACGCCCCAGGAGGCCCACAGGGCCGCGTCCCTGCGTTCGTTCCCGAGGCCGCCGGGGAAGCCCTGGACATCGCAGGTCCGGGTGCCCGCGCTGGAGTAGATGCCGAACTTCAGCCCTTTGGCGTGGACATAGTCGGCCAGTGCCTTGATGCCGCTGGGGAAGCGCACCGGGTCGGGGACGAGGTCGCCCGCGGCGTTGCGCTGGGGGAGCGCCCAGCAGTCGTCGAGATTCACGTAGCGGTATCCGGCGTCCCGCAGCCCCTTGGCGACGAGGGTGTCGGCGACGCCCTTGATCATCGTCTCGTTGAACTCGGGGCGGCAGTGGGTGGAGTTCCAGTTGTTGAAGCCCATGGGGGGTGTGGGCGCGAGCGCGGTGACGCCTGCGGCGGCTGGGGGTGGCGGCGGGTCCGCGTGGGCCGGGGCGGCGACGAGGCCGAGGAGGACGGCGGTGGCCGCGAGGGCGGCCGGGGCGAGGCGGTGGGGGCGGTGCCGGACGGTCATGGACGGCTCCGACGGGTCGGTGGGGACGACGGGGACGGATGTGTGGAGACGGGTGTACGGGGCGTACGGGGGTGTGCGGGGCGGGGCGCGACCGGGGTGCGTGGGGCGGACGCCATCCCAACGCCGAGCCCTGAACATGTCAATAAACGGGGCCCTCCCGGTGGGCCCGGTGGCAGGTATCTGCCGCTGTCACCGGGGGTGGCTCAGCGCGGACAGGAACGGGTCGACGCACAGGTATCCGTAGAAGAGCGTGACCCCGAAGAGGAGCGTGGGCGCGAGATGTTTCACGTGAATCCTTGGCAAGGGAGAAGGGCCCCGGCCGCCCTGGGAGGCCCGGGAGGAGGGGAACGGCCGGGGCCGGGGAACGTCGGTGCGGGGCGTTCCCCGGCCCTCGTGGCTGCGGCCACGGGGGCGTTGGGGATGAGCCGGTCACCGTCTCATCCGGAGTTTTCGCCGCCGTCCGTGTCCGTCGGCTGACGGCCGTCGCCTGCGGCGCGCCGTCCGTCAGGGCACACCGGGCGCCCGCACCGGCACGGCGGCCAGTCCAGCGCCGACCGGACCGGTGGTTCGTTCCCCTCCGGGAAGTCCAGATTCACGGGGTGGTCACCGTCCCGCCCGTGGCGCGGCGGCGGAGATACCGCCACCCTTCGAAGATGTGGGCGATACCGTGGGTCACGTCAGCCTGCTTCCGTCAGGTTGGCCACGCCCCCGGTCCGGTCGCACGGACATGGGGATTCCTTGGCGGCGACCCTTCCGTGGAAGATTGATCGAGCCCATCCCAACGCCCTATGGCAGCGCCCTATATTCGGATATAGGAGGTGCGCATGGACGTGTGGTCCCACCCCGAATTGGCGGCAGCGGTCGCGGCGGACGACTGGGGTGCCGTGTTCCGCGCCTACCGGAAGCTCACCGGGCTGAGCCAGACCAAGCTGGGCGAGCGCGTCGGTCTGGTGCAGCCCGATGTGTCGGACATCGAGCGCGGGCGGCGCCGGGTGACGTCGTCGGAGGTGCGGCGCCGGATCGTCGCAGGGCTCAGGATTCCGCGGGATCTGCACAGCGCCGACAGGGCACGGGCCGCCGGCCCGGTACCGGCGCTCTCCCTGCCCGATACGGCACCGGACGTGGACCTCCTGGCGCGTCTCACGAGTGCGGTGGACGCTTCCCACCGGGTGGACGCCGCGTCCCTCGACTGGCTCGACCGCCTGCTGGCCGAACACCGCAGAGCCGAGGACTTCATCGGCTCGCGCCCCCTCATGGACGTGATGCGCCGACAGCTCAGGACCGTGATGGATCTCCACGGTGGTGCGCGCGGCGCCCTGGCGGACCGGGTCGTCCGACTCGCCTCCGAACACGCGCAGTTCCTCGCATGGATGTCCTCGGACCAGGGGGACACCGCCGCCGCGCTGGCCTGGTACGACCGTTCCCACGAATGGGCGTTGGAGGCGGGGGACGCCAACATGGCCGCCACGACGCTGAGTATGAAGGCCCACATGGCGTGGGGCGCCGGACGGGGAACGCGGTGCGTGCGTCTGGCCGAAGCCGCCCGGTGGTCGGCGCCCGGGACATCCCTCGGCGTCCAGGGCATGGCCGTGCAGATGGCCGCACGCGGGCACGCCCTCAACGGTGACGCCGGTGCCGCCCGGCGGCTGCTCGACGAAGCGCAGACGCTGATCAGCCGTGCGTCCGGGCACCCCGAGGACGAACCGGTCTGGATGTACTTCTACGACGAGACGTGGTTCACCCTGCAACACGGCATGGCGGCGATGCACCTCCGGGAGTGGCACGAGGCCGTGGACCACCTCACGGCGGGGCTCGGCGCACTGCCGGACGAGTACCGGCGCGACAGGTCATGGTTCCGTTCCTGCCTCGCGCACGCCCTGGCGGGGGCAGGGGAAGCCGCGCAGGCCGCGTCGGTGGCCCTCGCGACCATCCCTGACGCCGACGCGGTCGGCCGCCCGCACGCCTGGAACGAACTGCACACCACGGCCGCCCTGCTGATGCGGGGCGGAGCCCGGGAGGCGCGGGACGTGGTCGACGCGCTCGGTCAGTACGGCTGAGCGTTGTCGACGCCGGTAATCCGACAGGGAAGACGTCGGTAATCCGACAGGGGAAGGGGAAGACCATGGGCAGGCGTGACTACGAGGACGACCCGGCCGCCCCCGCCGCGAACAGCCTGGTCCCCGCCGCCTCCGCCGTCGTCGTCGACGGCTCCGGGAGGATCTTGCTCCAGCGGCGGCGCGACAACGGGATGTGGGCGCTTCCCGGTGGTGTCATGGAGATCGGGGAGTCGCTGCCGGACTGCGCGGTCCGGGAGACGCGCGAGGAGACCGGGATCGACATCGAGATCATCGGCATCGTCGGCACGTACAGCAACCCCCGTCATGTCTTCGCCTACGACGACGGCGAGGTACGGCAGGAGTTCTCCATCTGCTTCCTGGCGCGCCCTGCGGCCGGACGGGCCGGGGAGCCGGCCGTGTCCGAGGAGTCCACCGATGTCCGTTGGTTCGAGCCCGGGGAGGTGGACGCGCTTCCCATGGTCGCCGCTGTCCGGCGTCGGGTGGACGACTGGCGCTCCGGAGAGATGCCCGCGACGCGGTAGCCGGTGTGCCGCCCCTCGCTCAGAACGCGTCCGCGGGCGTCGACACGTCCGTCGCTGCGGCCGGAGGGCGGCTCAGCGAGGACAGGAATGGGTCGACGCACAGGTACCCGTAGAAGAGCGTGACCCCGAAGAGGAGCGTGGGCGCGAGATGTTTCACGTGAATCCTCGGTCGGTGAAGCAGGGGCTCGGCCCTGTCCCGGCGGGGCAGGGCCGAGCCGGATGAAGCCGCCCGGGTGCCGGTGCGGGGGCACCCGGGCGGCGTGTCGGGCCCGTCCCCGGCCGGGCCGGGGGACTTCCGGGAACGGGGGCGGGCCCTTCCCGCCCATGCGGGGTGGGCGGGGGCTGGTGAAGAGCTTCGTCAGCCGTGCTCAGGGCGATGGCAGGCGCATGCGCAGTGCGGCAGCGGAGATTCCCCGTCGGTCGGACCGGGTGGTGGCAAGGGGATCTCCCCGAGGCCGCCGCAGAGTTCGCAGGCGTCCATCCGGCACTCCGGCGTGACGTACAACCGGGGGCGGACGGCGAGACCTCTCATGAGGCGCCGGTCCCCGCAGGGCCGTCATCGGTGGGCGCCGCGTGCAGCAGCTCGGTCGTGACCTGCTGGAAGCCGCGATGACCGGACGCTCGTACATGGCCGAGAGCCCAGTGGGCGAAGTCCGCGAGCGGCGGTCCGAGCGGCGATCGCGCCTCGCACTCGGTGCACTGGATCATCCGGGTGGTGGGTGCCCCCTCCACAGGGGTGAGGGGGCTTCTGCCGATGCCCGCAGGCTGCACGTTGATCTGCGTCACCGTGGCTCCGCTCGGGGTGGTGGACATGTGCCCAGTCAACGGAGGTCAGGGCCCTGTGGTGAGGAAAATTCGGCCTCGGTCTGGGCAGTGGGTACCGGAAAATCCCCCGGATTTGGTTACGTTCGGGGATCGTGTGGCTACTTTGGGCGGGTGAGCAACCTTGCCTTCATCGGTGCTTTGGCGGAGAAGGGGTACACGCAGAGCGGCGTGGCCGAGGCCGTGAACGAGGTGCTTCGTGCGCGAGGGCACGAGGGGACGGTCGGCGACCGGACGGTCCGCACCTGGGTCACAGGGAGCACGCGGTGGCCGCACCGCCGTCAACGCGAAGCGTTGGAAGCGGTGTTCGGCTGTACCGTTGAGGAACTGGGCTTCGAGGCCCCGGTTCGAAGACATCCCACCAGCGCCCGGGAGTCGACCGTGAAACGAAGGACCTTTGTTTCCACCGTCACGGGTACGGCCGCTGTGCCTGTCGCGGCCCTCTGTGCCGGGGCCCCGCCTTCTGTGGGAACCTCCGACGTGATCCGCCTCCGCAACGGTCTTGACTCCTTGGCCGAACTCGACGACACGAAAGGCGGCCATGAGAGCTTGGAACGGGCCGCGCTGGCCGGTGCGGCCGAGGCATTGGAGCTACAGAAGCGTTCAGCCACTCAGCGTACTCGGCGCAGGCTCTTCTCGGTTGCGGCCGATTACACCGGTAGCGCTGCCTGGAGCGCGCTGGACTCCAGACAGTCCGAAAGGGCCTCGAACCTTCTCCACCAGGCGCTCTATCTCACCGGTATGGCTCAGGACGCGGTCGCGGAACTGTGTGTCTGGAATCTCTGTTCCATCCTGGCCCGACAGCAGGGCGACTACGCCAAAGCTGTCGACGCGGCTCTTGCCGCACAGTCGACACTCAGCGCCAAGCGGGACCCTTTTCTGATGTCTCTCGCGCACGCCCGAACCGCGATCGGCCATTCTCACACGGGGGGTCGTCATGAGGCCCTGCGCTCCATGGGATACGCACAGGAAGCCTTGGACAAAGCGGGCGACAGGCCAAGGCCGAGCTGGGTGGCTTTCTATGGGCGGGGCGAACTCGCGGCCCTCGACTCCTGTGTGCGAGCAGAGCTGGGGGACTTCGCTGAAGCCGAGGCGGCCTCACACCACGCCCTGGTCGCGATTCCATCGAATTTCCGCAGAAACCGAGCCATGGCCACGATGCGACTTGCCCTGGCTCAGCTTCATCAGGGAGACATCGATCAGGCGTGTGCCACCACGTCCGAGGTCTTCGAGCTGCTGCGGGGCGTCCCCTTTCCTGGTCGGCTGCGGTCCCTCCTCGGAGACTTCCACCGGGGTCTGGCCGATCTTGCGCCAGGCTCGTATATCGCTCAGGAATGGCGGGACCGGTATCGATCCGAATGGAGCCGGGCATGACTCGCCCGTCTCTGGCCTGTCGACGCTTTACACGTACAGATCTCCCGCAGATCCGGCAGGCTCTGATCGATGTGCACCATGATGCCTACGCGGAAGCGATGGGGGAAGAATTCCCTCAGCGCTTCCCCTGGTTCGTCGACCACTGGGGTGGGCACCCGGACTTCGACTGTGTGATCGCCTTCGACGCCGACGAGCCGGTTGCGTTCGCCTACGGGGCCCCGGCAGCGCCTTACCGTGAGACCTGGCGGGAGCATCTGGTGACCGCTCCGGTGAAGAGCCGGACTTTCTCCTTCTCGGAACTGGCGGTCCGCACGGCTTGGCGGAAGACCGGTACCTCCGAGCTGGTGGTGAGGTCACTGCTGGGCGAGCGGACGGAAGACCTCGTGGTCCTTCTGGTCGATACCGAACACCCTCGTGTGCAAGCGCTCTACGAGTCATGGGGTTTCCGAAAGGTCGGTGAGCGACAGCCCTTTCCGGACGCTCCTGTGTGTGCGGTCATGCTGGCTGAACTCCCCCTGAGGGACGGCTGACTCTGCGGAAGGCACGCAGGGCCCGGCCGTGAAGCACGGACCGCTGCCCGTCGCCGGCCGACACGTCACCGCGACGCCGCCCCCGTCCTCAGTCGAGCAGATGCCGTTCGAACACCGCCCGCCGCGCGGTCACGTACTCGGCGTCCCCCAGGTACTGGAGGTGATGCCCCTCCGCGAGGTGGCGGGTGAAGGACGGGTGGCCCGCGGCTGCTTGGGTGCGCATGAAGTCGACCAGAGCGTGCAGACGGGTCACGACCGTGTCGAGCAGGCGCGCGCGGGCGGACGGTGCGAGGCCGTAGTGGTCGCAGAAGGCGCGGGCCCGTGCGGCCTGTCGGTCCGGGGTGCCGTGGGCGTCGGGGCTGCCGGGGGCCGTCAGCGGGGCCCAGCGGTAGACCGCGTACGCGATGTCCCACAGGCGGGGCGCCGGGTGGGCGGTGTCGAAGTCGATGACTCCGGTGACGCGGTCGCCGGTCAGGACGCAGTTGTACGGGGCGAAGTCGCCGTGGCAGATCACCTCGGCGGGCTCGCGCGCGGGCAGCATCCAGCCCTCGGACGGTGCGGTCCCGGCGAGGGAGACCGTGCTGTCGTGGTACGCCCGCAGCAGCTCCGCGGCGGTCCGGAGGGCGTCCGCCGAGGTGACGGCGGGGGTGCGCGGGTCCGTGCCGGCCTCGCCGGGGAGGAAGTCCAGGATCTCCGTGCGGCCCTCGTCGAGAGTGCCGTGCACGGCGGGCGCCCCGGTGAAGCCCTGTTCCCGGAGGTGCCTCAGCAGGCCGTGGACGAGGGGCGACCACGGGCCGGTGGGGCGCCGCACCGTACCGCCCACCCGGAGCACATCGTTCACACCGCCCGCCATCCGCTGCGGGGTGTCGTCGCACATCGGTGCTCCTCGTGGCTCACGGGCAGGGGGGACGGGGAACAGGATGCCGGGGCGCCCGGCCCGCGCGCCAAGGATTAATGGCCCGCGCCCTGTCCGCCCTTCGCGTCCTCCCGCCGTTCCAGCAGTTGCGCCACCACGAAGCCGACCACCGCGCACACCGCGATCAGCGGCATCTGGTTCGCCGCGTCCGGCCCCAGCAGCAGCGCCGCCAGCACGGAACTCGTCACCGGCAGCCGGGTCACCACCGCCGTCGCCGTGGTCATCCCCACCGCCAGCGCCGGGGTCGCCCCGAAACCCGGGAGCCCCGCGCAGGCGATCCCGAGCGCCGTGCCCAGCAGCACCGCCGGGAAGATCGGCCCGCCGCGCAGCGCGCCCAGACAGATGCCCCAGGCGAGGCCCTTGCAGACGACGAGCGTCAGCAGCGCGGCGACCGGCCAGGCGCCGGGGTCCGCCGCGATCACACCGATGGTGATCTGGCCCGAGAGCGCGGCCTCCTCCGGCGAACGGCCGGTGAGCAGCGCGTACAGGGTCAGCAGTGCCCCCACCGCGCAGGCCGCGAGCACCGTGCGGACGGCGGTGTTCCGCGCGGTCCACGCCTCGCTGACGTATCCCAGCCGGTGCGCCGCCGTGACGACGACGCCGATCAGGACGGCGGCGGGCACCCCCCAGAGGAAGTCCCCCGCGTCCGGGGTCATATCCGGTGGAACGGTGGGCAGTTCGAGCGCGCCGATCGAGAAACCCGTCCAGGAGCCGAAGCCGGTGAAGACCAGCGCGCCGACGCCGCTCGCCAGCAGACACGGCAGCAGCAGGACGAGGAGGTGCGGCCCGGCGAGCCCGGCGGCCTCCACCATCATCACGGCGGCGACCAGCGGCCCGCCGAGGATCGTGGAGATGGCGGCCGTGGAACCGCTCGTCGCCAGCACCATCGCCGCCCGGGGCTGGGCCGCCCGCCGGGACTCCCGGACGAAGAGCAGCGCGAGGCCGCTGCCGAGCGCCATCAGCGGGGCCTCGGGGCCGAGCACCACCCCGAGCGGCAGTGTGGCGAGCGCGGCGACGACCACGCCGGGCAGCTCCCGGGGGCCGAGCGGGGCGCCGCCGAGGCCGTGGACGGGGGTGTGGCCGCCGCCGCCCGGGACCCGGGTGACGATCGGGGCCAGCAGCAGCCCCGCGAGCAGCAGCGCGGGCAGCGGCCACCACCAGGGCGCCCGGTCGTGGCCGAGGGCGTGCGGCAGGGTCTCCCAGACGCCGTGCTGGAACGCGTGCTGGAGGCTGACGAAGAGGAAGCACGCCAGCGCGATCGGGACGCCGACGAGGACGGAGAGCCCGAGCAGCCGCAGATAGGCGGGGCTGCGGAGGACGTCCCGGAGCGCGGGCGTCCCGGGCACCTCGGTTCCGCTGCCCGCCGCCCCGGCCGCGCTCCCGGTTCCGCTGCCCGCTGCCCCGCTCCCGGCCGCCCTGCCGTAGGCCCCGGCGGCCCCGGTGGTCCCGTCGGTCCCGGCCCCGCCCGGTCCGCCCGCGTCGGCGGCCGGTTCGCCGCCCGGGGCGCCCGGTCCGTTCGTACCCATGGGTTCATGCAACGGCCGCCCCGCGCCCGCTGCCCCCGGAGCGGCCCGTACGGGTGAGCCCCCGGGCCCGGCCGTCCGCGCCCGGCCACCCGTTCGGTGCACTGCGGCTCGCCGCCCGCGCCCGCGCCCCTTTCGCTGGAGATCCCTGGACCCACGGGAGGAAGCGCATGGCCTCGGACGCCCCCGGACCCGGACCCGCCCCCCGTCCCGGCTCCGGCCCGGGCTCCGGCCCGGGCTCCGGCGACGCGGCGGACGAACTCGCGCTGCTCCGTGAGCGGGTGGCGGCCCTGGAGAGCCGGTCGCCCGGCGGGGCCCGCCCGCGCCACCACCGGGTACGGGCCTTCTGGTCCGCCCTCCTGATCGTCGTCGGCTGTGTCCTCGCCCCGCTCGGCGCCGTCGCCGCCTGGACCGCCGACGAGGTCGGCGACACGGACCGCTATGTCGCCACCGTCGCCCCGCTCGCCTCCGACCCCGATGTGCAGGCCGCCGCCGCGAACCGGGTCACCGCCGCCGTGATGGACCACATCGACCTCACCTCCCTGCTGGAGGGCGTGGCCCCCGCCGACCGCCCCCTGCTCGCCCGCGCGCTCGGCCGGCTCGGCGGCGCGCTGGAGAACGCGGTACGGAGCTTCGTCCACGACAAGTCCCTGGAGGTGGTCTCGTCCAGCCGGTTCAAGACCCTGTGGACCGAGGCCAACCGCCGGGCCCACGACGCCGTCGACAAGGCCCTCACCGGCAGCGGCGGCGGCGCGGTCCAGCTCACCGGGAACACGGTCGAGATCGATCTCGCCCCCGTCGTCGACGAGGTCAAACAGCGGCTCGTCGCCGACGGGCTGACGGTCGCCGGGAAGATCCCCGAGGTCCACACCGACTTCGTCGTGGCGCGCTCCGACGACATCGGGAAGCTGAAGACCTGGTTCCGGCTGCTCCAGATCGCCGGGGTCTGGCTGCCCGTCCTCGCGGTGCTGCTCATCGCCGCCGGCGTGCTGCTGGCGGTGCGCCGCCGCCGGGCGCTGGTGGCCGCCGCGCTCGGGGCCGCCTTCGCCCTCGCCGTGCTGGGCCTCGCGCTGACCGCGTTCCGCGCGGTCTATCTGGACCGGCTGCCCGCCGGGGTCTCCCAGCCCGCCGCCGCCGCCGTGTACGACGCGCTGACCCGTTTCCTCCGGGAGGCGGTACGGATGGTGATCGCCCTCGGGATCGTCGTCGCGCTGGCCGCCTGGCTCTCCGGGCCCGGCCGCCACGCGGTCCTCGTCCGTCACATCTGGCACACCGGTATCGACGCGCTGCGCTCCGCGGCCGACCGGCTGGGGCTGCGGACCGGGCCGGTCGGTCCGTGGCTGCGCCGTCACCGCCGGTGGGTGGTGTGGGTCCTGCTCGCCGCCGCCGTCCTCGCGTATCTCCTGTGGAGCCACCCCACCGCCTGGGTGGTGGTCGGGATCGCGCTGGTCTTCCTCTTCGTCCTCGCGGTGGTCGACTTCCTCGCCGCCGAGCCCGCCGAGCCCGCGGCCGGGGGGCCCGCCACCGGAGCGCCCGCCGGGCCTGCCGGGCCTGCCGCCGGGAGGCCCGATGGAGGAGTCGGTGGAGAGACCGGCGGAGGAACCGGTGGCGGGGTCGGTGGAGGAGCTGGTGGCGGAGCTGGTCAGGCCCCCGGGGAGCCTCCCGCCCGACCCGGGGATTCACCCGAACGGGCGTATCCGGATGGCGGCCCTACCCCGCAGAGCTGAGGCTGAGGCTCGAATCCCCGTCCGCGTCGGGCGACGGGGACAAGGAAAGGAGGTCCCATGAGCCACGCAGCACCGTCGGCCGGGACCCCGCCCCCCAAGCCCTCCCACGGCACCGGGCCGCACGGCACCGGCCGGCACGGGGACGGGAACAGCCAATGGGCCGTGGGCGGCGTGATCTTCGCGGGCGTCCTGATGCTCTGCAGCGGGGTCCTGGGGATCCTCCAGGGCATCGCCGCGATCGCCGAGAACGACGTCTACGGCCGGGTCGGCAACTACGTCTACCGGATCAACCTCACCGGCTGGGGCTGGATTCATCTGATCATCGGCATCCTGCTGGTGATCGTGGGTTACGGAATCCTGAAGAACATGGAGTGGGCCCGGTACTCGGGTCTCTTCCTCGCGTCGGTCAGCCTGATCGCGCAGTTCCTCTTCCTGCCGTATCTGCCGGTCTGGTCACTGATCATGATCGCCATCGACATCTTCATCATCTGGGCGCTGGCGGTCTACCACACCGGGGATCTGGACTTCTAGGAGTCCCGAGCCCCCGGACCGCCGCGGACTCCCGCGGACCCCGCGGGGTCCCGGAGACGCCGGAAGCCGTGTGGACCGGAGGCCCCCGGTGGGCCGCCGGTCCACACGCCCGCGCCCCGGCCCCCAGGGGAACCCCGGGGTGCTGTCCCCACCCCCGGCCCACCGGCCTCCCGGATGGGCCGGGCCGCCGTCCCCGACCAGGCTGGGGACATGGCGACTTCACATCTCACGGCGGTCGCGCTGGCGGCCGTCCTCACGGGTCTCGACGCCTCGCTGCCGCCGCCGGACGACCGCAGTCCGTCCCGTTCCGGCGCCCCGGCACTGGAGTGGACGGGCTGCGCGCGCACCGGCGGACCGGCGGACCAGGAGTGCGCGGACCTCACGGTGCCGCTCGACCACACGGACCCCGGCGGTCCGGCCGTCACCGTCGGCGTGTCCCGGGTGCCCGGCGGGCGCCCCGCCGCCGAACGGCGCGGAACGCTGCTCGTCATCGCGGGCGGCCCCGGGGGCTCCGGGATCAAACGGCTGGCGGAGAAGGGCGAGGCGCTGCGGCAGCGCACCGGCGGACGGTACGACCTGGTGGCCATGGACCCCCGGGGGGTGGGCCGGAGCACCCGGGCGAGCTGCGGTCTCGGGCCCCAGGACCGGATGCTGACCGCGCTGCGGCCCTGGCCGGACGGGGCCGGGCGGATCGGGGAGAGCACCGCCCGCGCCCGCCGGACGGCCGAGGCGTGCGGGCGCAACGGCGGCGCGCTGCTGCGGAGCCTCTCCACGGCCGACCAGGTACGGGACATCGAACGGTTCCGGCAGGCGCTCGGCGCGGAGAAGCTGTCCGCCTGGGGCATCTCCTACGGCGCGTACGTGGGCGCGGTGTACGCGCAGAAGTATCCGCACCGCACCGACCGCTGGGTCCTCGACAGCGTCGGCGACCCCGATCCCGCGCTGGTCTCCCGGGCCTGGATGGCCAACACCTCCCAGGCGGTTGAGGAACGCTTCCCGGACTTCGCGCGCTGGGCCGCCGACCCGGCCCGCGAGAACGAACCCGGGCACGGGGACGGACCCGGTCGCGGGGACGGACCCGGGCACGGGCGCCCGGGTGGGGGGCTGCGGCTCGCCGAACGCCCCGAGGACGTACGGCCGTTGTTCCTGTCGCTCGCCGCCCGGCTCGACCGCGCGCCGCGCCCGTCCGCGACCCCCGGTGTCCCGCTCACCGGCAACACTCTGCGCCAGGCCCTGCACCTCGCCCTCTACAGCGAGGCGGGCTTCGCCGGGCTGGCCCGGCTGCTCCAGGAGGTCCAGGACCCGCGGGCCAGGCCCGTGCTCCCGGCGGAGCTGACGGCCCCGGTCCCGGACGAGGACGTCGCCGTGATGGTCGCCGTCGTCTGCAACGACGTCCGCTGGCCCGGCCGGATTCCGGAGTACGAACGGGCCGTGGCCGCCGACCGGGCCCGGTACCCGCTCACGGCGGGGATGCCCGCGAACCTCCTTCCGTGTGCGTTCTGGAAGGACGCCCCGGCCGAGGAGCCCACCCGGATCACCGACGACGGGCCCTCCAACCTGCTGCTGGTGCAGAGCCTGCGGGACCCGGCGACGCCGCACTTCGGCGCGGTGCGGATGCGGGAGGCCCTGGGGCGGCGCGCCCGGATGGTCTCCGTCGACCGGGGCGGGCACGGGGTCTACCTGGGTGTGGGGGACGCCTGCTCCGACGCCGCGGTCACCCGTTTCCTGACCACGGGGGAGCGCCCGGAGACGGACATCCGCTGCCCGGCTCCCGGCCCCGCGCGGGGCGCCGACGGCTGAACGGGCGGCGGCGCTCAGGACGGCTTCTTCAGCAGCTCCACCATGCTGGAGAAGCTGTTCTCCGCGTAGCCCGCCGCCATGCCCCGCCGGAAGAACGCCACGACCGCCTCGGGGAGCGCGGTGTCGACCCCGGAGTCGGCCATGGTGTGCAGGATGTGCTCGACGCTCGCGGTGCCCATGGCCAGCCGGTCCACATCGCCCCCGTGGTGCCCCGTGTCGATGCGGTCGGCGTAGAAGCGGAGGAACCCCGGGAGCGAGGCCACGGTGTCCGAGGCGTGCGGCAGGATGTCCGCCGCCTTGAGGCCGTTGGCGTCGGCCAGGGCCACCGCCTGCCAGTAGCCGAGCATCGCGTTCCAGAACATCACCATCCCGATCTGGTACATCAGCGCCGCGAGACCCGGGTCCTCGCCCCGGTAGTCGGTGCGGGTCAGCGTCCGGAGCGTTTCCCGGTGGCGCTCGAACGCCGCCGACGGACCGCTGTAGAACGCGGACGACTCGGGCGAACCGATGCCCGACGGCGGTACGGTGACGCCGCCCGCGATCAGAGTGCCGCCGTGCTCCGCGATCCAGCGGGCGCCCGCGCGGGTCTTCTCCGGGGTGTCGGAGCTGAGGTTGACGACGACCTTTCCGGCGAGCGCGTCGGCGGCGGGCCCGAGCAGCGCGTACATCGCGTCGTAGTCGGTCAGGCTCAGCACGACCAGCTCGTTCGCGGCCACCGCCGCGGCGACGTCCGGCGCGCGCACCGCGCCCCGTTCGACCAGGGCGTCGGCCCGGGAGGCGGTGCGGTTCCAGACGGTGAGCCCATGGCCCCGGTCGAGCAGGGCGTTGCCCATGGCCTGGCCCATGGGGCCGAGTCCGATGAGGGTGAGGGGCGCGGGGCGGGACATCAGATCCTCCAACAGGGTGCGGTGGACACGTCGTTCACCCGGGTCGCGTCACTAGAACGAACGCTCTATCCAGGGCGTGGCGCCGACTGTAGCACGGAAAGTGGAGCGATCGTTCTAGTGGGGGCGGTGGAGTGGTGGGGGAAGTTGTCCACAGGCTGTGGATGGCGGATGGCGGATGGCGGATGGTGCGGGACGGAGGCCGGGGCGGCCCGCCAGGTCCGACCGTGAGCCGGTGCCGGGCCCCGGGCCGGGCTCCGGTTCGGGGGGCCGCCGCCTCGGTGGGTGTCCACGTAGACGGGCGCGCGGCCCGGCGAACGCCCGCCGCGGTAGGTGTCCACGCCGGTGAGTCCGCCGTGACGCCCGACGTGCCGCCCCGGCGGACGCGCCCGCCGCGAAAGCCCCTCGGCCCCGGCGCCGAGCGGACGGACCGTCATCATCCCGCCCTGCGGCCGATGTCACGGCACCGCCCCGCCGGACCGCCGCGCGGGGCGGCACGGCGGGGCGGCGCGCCGCCGGACCCGCCGTACGGGCCGTCGCGCCGTTGGCACCGCTCGCGGGGCGTCGTGCCGTCGGGCCCGTTGCGCGCCGGACCGCCGTACGGGGTCGCGCCGTCGGGTGCCGCGCGGGGCACCGGGCTGTCGGCACCGCCCGCCGGGTGTCGCACAGGAGAGTGCGCCGCCGGGCTGTGTACGGGGGAGAGCCCCGCCGGGTGCCGCGCGGGACGCCGCACCGCCGGGCCCGCCGTACGGGGTGCCGGTCCGCCGGGCTGCCGTCCGGGGCCACTGTCCGCCGGGCCCGCCGCCCCGGGGAACGGGCCACCGGGCGCCGTACGGGCGCCTGTACGGGGTGCCGCACCACCGGTGCCGCCGGACCCGCCGACCGGGGCGGCGCACGTTGACACCGCCGCCCCGGGGAGCGCCCGCCGGGTGTCGCGGGGCGCCGTCCCGACAGGCTCCGCGCAGGGGAACGTGTCGCCGGGCGCGGGGCACGTACGGTGGGCGCCGCCCCGTCGGCCCCGACGCCCGGGGCGCCCCCAAGCGTCGCGCGAGGTTCACGCCGCCGGGCCGCCGCCCCGGGGAGCGGGCCACCGGCGCCGCACGGGGGAGCCCGCCGCCGGGCCGCCGCCGCGCGGGAAGCGCCCCGCCGCGCGGGGCTACACCTCCCAGCGGGTCGCGTAGTACGCCACCTCCTCGTCCTCCCCGATGCGTTCCATCCCCGCCGCCCGCATGACCCGCTGCGAGGCGGCGTTGTCGTGACCGGCGTCCCCCTCGACCCGCCGGACGCCCGACTCCCGCGCGTGCGCGAGCAGTCCGCGCAGGGCCTCGGTCGCGTACCCCCGGCCCCGCTCCGCCGGGATCAAGCTATAGCCGATGGTCACGCTCCCGGCCTCGTCCGGCGGGCCGTGGAAACCCACCCCGCCGATCGCCCGGCCGCCGTCCCGCAGCCGCACCTCGTACGGGCGGTACGGGCCGTACGGCCGGGGGTCGCCGCCCGGTGACTCCCCGGGGATGTCCTCGTCGCACGCCCGCAGGAACTTCCGCGCGGCCACCAGGTCGCCGTCCGTGGGATACCCCGGCGACCAGTGGGCCGCCCGCCCGGGGTCCCCGTCCTGACCGGCGGTGAGCAGCCGTTCCGCCTCGGCGGGGTCGAGGGGGTGGAGGAGCAGCCGTTCCGTCTCAAGATCCTTCATGGGGGTGAAGTATGCGGGGCCGCCGCTCCGGGGGCGCGGGCCAGGAGGCCGATGGCGTCAACAGGGCGCCGTCCAGGGGTACTTGCCTGCCGGGAGCGCCCGGCGCGCGCCCTACCATCGGGAAGCAGTCCGCGCCCGAGACCGGCCCGGGGCGGGCCACGGGTCCCGGCCCCGTGACCCCGCCCCGGGCCCCCCGAGACAAGCCGCCGAGGTGAACGTGAGCAGCAATCTGTGGGCCAACCTGACCAACGGTGAGCGGATCAAGCACCTCAGGGGCGCCGACCTGACCCAACAGGGCCTGTCCGAGGCGTCCGGACTCTCGTACGCGACGATCCAGAAGGCCGAGCAGGACCGGGGGGAGCTGTCCATCGGCTCCCTGCTGAAGCTGGCCGCCGCCCTCAACACCGATGTGGCCGTGCTGCTCGGGCAGCAGGCGCCCCGGCGCGGCATGGGGCAGTCCGACCGCGCCGCGCTGCGCCAGCTCTCCGACGCGGTGCACGAGAGCGCGCTCGGCGAGTGGGAGGGCATCGACGACCCCAGCGACGTCCGGTCCCTGGCCCGCGCCCGGGATCTCGCGTGGGCCGCGTACTGGGCCAGCGACACCGCGCGGACGAGCGCCCTCGCCGGGAAGGTGCTCCTGGAGGGGCAGGTCCGGTACGCCAGCGCCGCCGGGGCCGAACGCCGTGAGCTGGGGCTGATCCTGGCGAGCACCTACCGTGTCGCCGCCTCCTGCGCCAACGGCTTCGGGCAGCGCGACCTCGCGCTGTCCGCCATCACCTCGGCGAAGCTGCTGGCGAAGGAGGCGGGGGACCCCGTGATGGGCGCCCTCCTCGACTCCACCCTCTCCTGGGTCCATCTGCGGGGGGCCAAGCTGACCCGTGCGGTCTCCGTCGCCGAACGGGCGGCCCTCGCGATCGAGCCCAGCTTCAGCCGGGCGTCCCGGCCCCAGCTCCTCGCGTACGGGCGGCTGATGGTCTCGGCGGCGGTCGCGGCGGCCCGCCGGGAGGACGGCGGCGCGGCCGACGACTACATCTCCCAGGCGCACGCGGCGGCGGCGCGGCTCGGCGGCGACGAGAAGCTGTACGGGACGACCTTCGGGCCGACGGCGGCGAAGACGGAGGCGGTCGGCATCCATGTGGCGCTGAAGAACTACGGGCGGGCGCTGAAGCTCGCCGACCACCCGGACATGAGAACGCTCCCGACGAGCATGTCCAAGGTGGCGCGGAACCGCTACCGGCTGGACGTCGCGCTCGCGCAGTGCGGCGCGGGGCTGTACGACGCGGCGGAGCGGACGCTGACGGAAGTGGCCCTGGACGCGCCCGACTGGGTCCGTCACCAGGCCCTGCCGGGGGTCATCGCGGCCCGGCTCGCCAAGGTGTCGACGGCCCGGGTCCGGCATCTGAGCGAGCTGATCGGCGTGCCTCTGATCGCCTGATGCCCTGATGCCCTGACGCCCTGACGCCCTGACGGCCCCCGACCGGCCGCCTGATCCGGCGACCGGCGGTCCGTCGACCGTCGCTCGGCGGCCCTCGGCCCGTCGCCCCGGCCGCCCGCCCGCCCCTTCGCCCTGATGGCCCGCTGTCCGTGTGCCTGACCGGCCGGGCGGCCGACCGGCCATGCGGCGGCCCTCCCCGGTGCGCCGACGCCGACGGTCACCGGGCCTCAGGGCCACCGTCGCGGCCCGCCGCCCGCTCGGGAGAGCCCCCACTTCCGGAGCCCCCACTTCCGGAGCCCCCACTTCCGGAGCCCCCACTTCCGGAGGCTCCAACTTCCGGGGCCCCACTTCCGGAGGCCCGGCTCGGAGACCCCGCTCCGGGGAGACCGCCAGGCCCGGACGGCCCGCCCCCCGGCCCGGACGGTGGCCCCTCGCGCCCCGCTCCGGACAGCGGTCCCCCCGCCCCCGGCCCCGTCGATGATCGTCCGACTCCTACGGAGCGTAGGAGTCGGACGTCCGTCATATGCCCGGTACCTACGCCCCATCGCTTCACTCGTGGTGACTGAATCGTCACGATGAGGTCATGTCCCGTACTGAGAGAACCTCTGCGCCGTCGTCGACCGTCCGCACGGACAGCGACCGCCGCCGCCGGCGGAACCTCGCGGACGCCGCCGCCGGCCGTCCTTCCGCCGGGTACGACGGACCGACCCGGCCCGCCACCCGGACCGAGCGATTCCGGGTCGTCGTCTACCTCTGCGGCGCCCCGGGCGCCGATCTGACCGCCCCTCGCCGCGCCTGTACCGAGTACACCGACTCCCTGGGCTGGACCGTCACGGAGGTCATCGAGGACCGCGACGGCCTCGGCCCCCCGGACGTCCGCACCGGGCTGAGCCAGGCCCTCGCCCATGTCCGCGAGCACCGCGCGGGCGCGGTCCTGACGCCGTGGCGGTCGATGATCTCGCCGCTGCCGCAGGAGTACAACGAGGTCGCCCGGAGGGTCGAGTCCTCGGGCGGCTTCCTCCAAGTGGTGGACGACGGCCGCACGGGAGCCCGCTGACGGCCCCGCCCGTCGGCAGCTCGGCCCGCTGACGGCCCCGCCCGGCGCTACGGCCTGCGCGTCCCCGCCCGCCGACGGCCGTTCGCGTCCCCGGCCTCCGGGGGAACCCCGTTCCGCTAAAGCGTTGGTGGTACGGGAATCAACCACTCAGGATGCGGCCATGACTTCTCCCGACATCGGCCGCCGTCGTCTGCTGTTCACCACCGGAGCCCTCGGCGCCCTCGGTGCCACCGCCGCGATCCCCTCGTCGGGGGCGCCCGGACCCCGGCGGAAGTGGGGGGCCGCCGCGCTCGTCGTCCACAACGCCCGGGTGCTGACCGGGGAGCCCGGCGCCCCGCCCCGCGAGGCCATCGCCGTCGGACGGGACGGGAACGTGCTCGCGACCGGCCCGTCCGCCGTCGTCCGCCGCCACGCGGGCCGGGATACCGAGGTCGTCGACGCCGCCGGGGCCACCGTGATGAGCGGCATCGTCGACGGCCACGCCCACCCCGTCGGCGCGGCCGTGCGCTCGCTCAAACTCAGCCTGGAACACCGCTCGTTCACCGTCGACGAACTGCTCGACACCCTGCGCGGCCATCTCACGGAGAAGGACGAACGCGGCGGCGGAGAGCCCGACGGCTGGCTGGAATTCGTCGATTGGAACCCCGTCGGACTGCTGCCCGCCGGGACCGTGCCCCACCACCGGCTGCTCGCCGCCCTGCCCACCCGCCGCCCCGTCGCCCTCCTCGGCGCGGACGGCCATGTCGCCTGGGTCAACCAGCGCGCGCTCGACCTCGCGGGCATCACCCGGGGCACCCCCGACCCGCCGGGCGGAACGATCGTCCGCGACCCCGACGGCAGCCCCACCGGGCTGCTCAAGGACGACGCGCTGTACGCGGTGACCCGGCAGATCCCCGGCCCCGAGGGGGACCGGCTGCACACCGCCTGCGCCCGGATGTTCGCCCGCGCCGCCGCGCAGGGCGTCACCTCCTTCCTCGACGCCGCCTGCACCGACTGGGAGCTGGGCGTCTACGCCGCCCTCGCCTCCTCCGGCCGGCTCCCCCAGCGGATCGCGACCGCCCTGCGGCTTGATCCCGAGGAGGTCGCGGACCCGCCCGAGGCGCTGAGCTGGCTGCGGGACGCCCGCAAGGAGTTCGGCGACATCCCCAAGGTGTCCGTCCGCACCGCGAAGGTCTTCCTGGACGGGGTGATCGAACACCCCACCCAGAGCGCCGCCCTGATCGATCCCTACCTCGACGGGGACGGACGGCTCACCGGCCGCCGGGGCGATCTCTTCGCCGACGCCGCCGCGTTCGGCCGTCTCGCCGTGCTGCTCGACCGGCACGGCTTCCAGCTCCACGCGCACGCCATCGGCGACCGCGCCGTGCGGACCGCGCTCGACGGGTACGAACGGGCGCTGCGCGCCAACGGCCCGCGCGGCAACCGGCACACCGTCGCCCACCTCCAGCTCGTCCACCCGGACGACCTCCCGCGCTTCGCCCGGCTCGGGGTCGTCGCCTGTATGCAGCTCCAGTGGGCGGTGCGGAACGCGTGGACGGTGGACGCGCTCCTCCCGTACCTCGGCGAGCGGCGCCACCGGCTGCTGTACCCGGCGCGGAGCCTGGAACGGCACGGCGCCGTCCTGGCCGGGGGCTCGGACTGGCCGGTGGACCCGCTCGCGGTGTGGAACCAGATCCGCACCGCCGTCGACCGCGAGGGCACGGCGGCCGAGCAGGGCGCGCTCCACCCCGGGCTGGAGGGGCTGGCGCGGGCCGCCGCGCTGCGCATGCACACCGAGGGCGCGGCCCGGCAGCTCCGTATCGACCACCGGGTGGGGCGGCTGACCCCCGGCCGGGCGGCCGATCTGATCGTGCTGGACCGGGACGTGACCCGGATTCCGGTACGCGAGATCGGCGATACGCAGGTCCGGCTGACGCTCGTCGGCGGGCGGACGGTGTTCGACGCGGAGACGGAGGAGGGGAAGGCGGTCCGCGCGGACTCGGTCCTCTCCTCCCTCGGGTCCTCCGCGCCGCCCGTGTCCTCCGCCTCTCCCGCCTCTCCCGTGTCCGCTGCGTCCGCTGTGTCTCCCGCGTCCGCCGGGCCCGGACCGTACGCGGACCGGCACCGGGCCTGCGGCTGTCCGCGTACGGCGGGGCGGGGGACCACGGCGCGGCTCTGAGCGCCGGGGTCCGGGCCGTGCGGAACGCCCGAGCGCCGCCGTGCGGGGCGGCGGTCCCGGGAGCCCGGGGCGGCGGTGGCATCCGTGCCCCCGTCTCCCGTGCCCGTCCCGTGCCCGTCCCGCGCCCGGGGCGTCAGGGCCGGTGTCCCCGCGCCCGGTGTCTTCGTGTCGGCTGCCTCAGCGCCCGGTGTCTTCGTGCGGGCGCACCGTCATCGAGGGCGGAGCCGGGGCCGGGGGCACGCCGGAGCGGGGGAACGGGTGACGCGGCGCGGGGCGCGGCGGGTGACGCGACGGCTGCGGCGGCCGGGTGATACGGGGGTGTGACTCCGCACGACCGTGGGAGTGACGGGCGCCCCGGTGGCGCCGATCCGCCCCGTGGCGCGGGCACGGTGACGCAGGGACGGCGGGCAGCCCGCCCGGCGTCCGCCCCACGACACAGAAGGAGACACGCGTGCGACGTACGCGACGCATCACCACGGCCCTCGGCTCCCTGGCCGCCGCCTGCGCAATGACCTTCGCCCTCGCGACCCCGGCCACCGCCGCGAACGGATGGCTCATCGTCAGCGGCGAGAAGATCGAGAACCCCAGCGGCTGTTACTCGGGCCGGTACTGGCCGCTCGTCGTGAACAACCAGACCGACGGCTACGCCCTCGTCTACGACGGCCCGAACTGCACCGGGCGCGTCATCGAGGTCGTCCCGCCGGGCGGGATGGCCACCTCGGAGTTGGGCCGGAGCGTCTCCATCAACTGACCGGATCGGCCGGACCGGTCCCGGTCCGCCGGTCCGGCTGAGGGGGGACCCTCCGGAAGGAGTCGGGTATGCCCGGGAACTCGGCACCGGTGTCCCCCGACTACTGGGGAGTGGGGAGGACAGCGCCCCCGGAGCCGAGGAGGTCGGTGCGGTGAGCGGAGCGAGTGCCCCGAGGGCGGTCGACGCGGAGGCGGTCGATCCGAGGGCGGCGGCTGCCGCGCGGGCGGATGACGTGTCGGCGGACACCGGGGCGACGGACGACGTGTCGGCGGAGGATTCGTCGGCGGAGGAACGGTCGGCGGACGCCGCGTCGACGGATGACGCGTCGGCGGCTGCCGCGTCCGCGAAGAACGCGTCGGCGGATGACGCGTCGGCGGAGGACGCGGAGGCAGCCGCCTGGTACGCGGACGACGGACTGTGGGTCGACTTCGCGCCCGCCATGTTCTCGGGGACCCGCGCCGACTCCGTCGCCGGACTGGTCGCATCGGCCCGGCTGCTGGACTTCCCGCGCGGCTCCCGGGTGCTCGACCTGTGCTGCGGACCGGGGCTCTTCCTCGTCCCGCTGGCCCGGCGCGGCCACCGCGTCACCGGGGTCGACCTCAGCCCCGCCATGCTGGAACGGGCCCGCGCCGCCTGCGAACGGGCCGGGGCCGAGGTGGAGCTGATCCGGGCCGACATGCTCGACTACACCGCCCCCGGTGCCTACGACGTGATCCTCAACGTCTTCACCTCCTTCGGCTACTTCGCCGACCCCGCCGACAATCTGCGGGTCCTGCGCAACGCCCGCCGCAGCCTCGCCCCCGGCGGCACCCTCCTGGTGGACGTGATGGGCAAGGAGGTCCTCGCGGGCTGGATCGGCCGGCCCCAGGCCGTCGACCTGCCGGACGGCTCGTACGTCGTCCAGCGGGACACCGTCCTCGACAGTTGGCGCAGGCTCCGTACCGACTGGACGCTGGTGCGCGGCGACACCGCCCGTACCGCGTCGATCCACTCCTTCCTCTACAGCGCCGCCGAGCTGCACGACCTGTTCGTGGCGGCCGGGTTCACGGAGGTGGAGTGCTTCGGCGACTTCGACGGCGGCCCCTACGACCAGCGCTCCCGCAGGCTCGTCGTCCGGGGCCGCGCGGGGTGAACGCGCCCGCCGCCCGGCCCGTGCCCCGTACTCCCGCCGCACCCCGCGCCTCCGCCACAGCCCGTGCCCGTACCGCTCCGCCCGCTCCCGCCGCGTACCGTCCCCGACCGGAGGAGAACCGTCCCCCCATGGCCGCCCCCGCCCAGACCACTCCGCTCGCCGCCCCGGCGCCGGACCCCGAGTCCGAGAGATCCCCGGCGCCCGCAGCCCCGGGCCAGGTGCCCGTCCACGAGCACATCACCGACGCCCTCAAGGCACCGGCGTTCATCCGGCTCTCCGGGTCCGTCGTCCTCGCCCGCTTCGAGACGATGAAGGTGTACGCGGCCCTCGGCGCCGTCCGCACCCTGCTGGAGAGCGGGCGGATCGTCCCCGGTCAGACGCTCGTCGACAGCTCCAGCGGCATCTACGCGCTCGCTCTCGCCATGGCCTGCCACCGCTACGGCCTCCGCTGCCACATCGTCGCCTCGACCACCGTCGACGCCACCATGCGGGCCCAGCTCGAAGTCCTCGGCGCGACCGTCGACCAGATGCCGCCGTCCCAGAGCCTCCGCCTCGACCAGGAACGGCGGGTGCGGCACGTGCGGGAGCTGCTGCGGCGGCGGCCGGACTGCCACTGGATGCGGCAGTACCACGACGGGGTGCACTACGCGGGCTACCGCGAGTTCGCCGCGCTCGCCGGGGCGGCGCTGCCCGCCGGGGCGCTGACCGTCGTCGGCTCCGTCGGCACCGGCTCGTCGACGGGCGGACTGACCCAGGCGCTGCGGGCGACGGGCCGCCCGGTGCGGCTGGTGGGGGTGCAGCCGTTCGGCAGTGTCACCTTCGGCAGCGAGGGGTTCAGCGACCCGGACGCGATCATCGCCGGGATCGGCTCCTCGATCCCGTTCGGGAACGTCCGGCACGAGCTGTACGACACCCTGCACTGGCTGGACTTCCGGCACGCGATGGCCGGGGCGGTGCAACTGCTGCGCGAACACGCCGTCTTCGCCGGACTCTCCACCGGGGCCGCGCACCTCGTCGCCCGCTGGGAGGCGGAACGCGCGTCCGCCGGGACCACCCATCTGGTGCTGGGCGCGGACACCGGACACCGTTACACGGAACGGGTGTTCGCCCGGCACACGGAGGCGCAGGACCCGCGCGGGCTGCGGCCCCGGCGGATCGAGGACCTCGCCGAGCTGGCGCCGCCGTGGTCGGTGATGGAGTGGGCGGGCCGCGCCGCCCCGCCGGGCGCCCGTGCCACCGTGCCCCTGGGGAGCGCACGGTGACCATCGCCTCCGTCGAATCCCTCTCCTTCGGCCTGATCAGGACCGCCGAGGCCGCGCGCGCCGCCGGGCACCGGCTGGCCCTCCTCACCGGCCACCGCGAGGTCTACCGCCATGAGCTGGCGACCATGCCCCCCGGCCTGCTCGACGTGATCGACGTCGACACCACGGACACCTGTGCCGTCCGCCGGGTGCTCAACCGGCTGCCCCGGCTCGCCGGGATCGTCAACACCACCGACACCTGGGGGACGTCCGTCGCGACCCTGGCGGCCGAGTTCGTCCTGCCGGGCCCCGACCCCGACGCCGTACGGCTGCTGCGGGACAAGGCCCGCGTCCGCGAGGCCCTGCACCGGGCGGGAGTCAGCGCGCGCACCGCCGTCGTCGTGGACCCCCGCAGCCCCGAGGAGGCCGCCGAGCGGATCACGGCGTCGATCGGGCTGCCCGCCGTCCTCAAGGACTCCGCCGGGACCTCCTCCCGGGGCGTGTGGATCGTCCGCACCCCCGAGGCGCTGCGCCCCGCCCTGAACGAGGCCGCCCGCGCGACGCTGAAGGGGCGGCTCCTCGCCGAGCCCTTCCTCTCCGGCCCCCTCTACAGCGCCGAGACCCTGAGCTGGCAGGGCGAGACCCGGCTGCTGGGCGTCGCGAGTCGGCTGACCTCCCGTTCCCCCGCCGTACGCGAGGAGGGCGCGGCCTTCCCCGTCGCCCTGCCGCCCGCCGACCGGGACGGCCTCGAACAGTGGGTCCGCCGCGTCCTCGCCGCCGCCGGGCACGACCAGGGCTTCGCCCATGTGGAGTTCGTGCTCACCGCCGAGGGCCCCGAACTGGTCGAGATCAACCGCCGCATCGGCGGCGCCCTGATCGGCGAGGCGCTCTGCCGCGCGCTGCGGGTCAATGTGTACGAGGCCCTGGTGGACATCACCCTGGGCCGCCGCCCCGCACTGCTGGACGCCCCCCGCCCCCCGGCGGACCTCCGGGGCCCGGCCGTCGCCTTCGTCCTCGTCTACGCCGACGAGCCGGGCCTGCTGCTCGACTGGTCGGGCCTGGACGGCCTGGACGCCTTCCCGGGCACGGTCGAGTGGTACCCGGTCCGCGTCCCCGGCGACCCCGTCCCGGCCGTCACCGACCAACGCGGCTGCACCGGCATGATCCTCGCCGAGGCCCCCACCGCCGAACTCGCCGGCCACCGCGCCTGGGCCGCCGCGACCACGGTCCAGGCGGTGATGGCTCCGGCGGAGGGGCTGGTGCCGGTGCGCTGACGGGGCCGGGGGTGCTCCGTTTGACCACGCCCGGAAGAGCCGAAACCATCGGTACGGCATGACCGTCGGCGGGAGGAGAAGCCGTGCTCGTGGGTGAAGATTTCGGGCGCCTCTTCGAGGAGTTCGAGCGGACCGCGTTCCGGCTGGAGACGCTGGACGAGTACGACATCGACGAGGAACGCGAGGAGATCGAGCGGTTCCTGTCGGGCGGGGACATGGGCCCGGAGTGGGCGGACAACCCGTGGGTGCGGTCGATGACGGACCAGGGCAAGCAGGTCTCCCGCGTCCATGTGCTGAGGTCGCCGCTCACGGACTACCTCCGCTACGAGCTGTCCGCGTATCCCGGCAACGTCACGGCGGGGGAGACGATCGGGATCGTCGACCTGTCGGGGCAGACGGTCACCGGTCTGCCCGACCACGATTTCTGGATCTTCGACGACCGGGATGTGTACCGGATGCACTACACGGAGACCGGTGCGTTCGTCGGCGGTGAGCTGCTGCCTCCGCAGGCCCTCGCGGAGTACCGGGGATACCGGGACCAGGCCCTGTCCGCTGCGGTGCCGTTCGTGGCGTACTGGGAGCGCCACCGCTGACGGACTCCATGACTTCATCGGGACGGCTCCCTGCGGTATCCGCAGGGAGCCGTTCGTCGTGGGTCAGGCGGTCACCGCTGCCGGTGTGGTGACGTGGTGGACGTCGGAGACGGCGACGGTGTGGATGTAGACGTGCCCGAGTTCCGCCCAGGCGGTCGCGTAGAAGTGTTCGCGCTGCTCCGGGGTGAGTGCTCGGGCCTCCGGTGCGGTGAAGACGGCTCGTGCTGTGGTGCTGCTGGGGCCGGTCCAGGGGCGTGCCCAGGGTGATACGGGCGCGGGGGTGGTGACGGCCGGTGTGGTGGTGCGGTGGCGGCCGTGGGCGGGCAGTAACAGGAACAGTGCCCGGGCGAGGACGCGGGCGATAGCATCGCGCATGTCGTTCAGCTCCTCTGTAGCTGATCGGCGAAGCCCCGGTGGACCGTTGGCGCGGTCTGTCGGGGCGCTTTGCGTTCATGGGGTGGCCTTGGGCCGTCCCTGACGGGGTGGTGGGGACGGCCCAAGGTCGGAAGGTTCCGCCGCTACGTGGGCAGGCTGAGGGCTTCCAGTTCTCGTGCGATCCCGGAGGCGATGACTCCCAGGACGATGGCCCACAGGGAGAAGATCGCCAGGGCGCTCGCTATGGAGTGCCGTTGGGGCTTTCGGGGTCGCACGGAAAACCTTTCGATTCCGGTGGGGGATCGTCCTGAGGGGGGCTCGGCTTGAGCGGGCAATTGATCATGGGGCATTCGCAGGGGCCGAAATCGAACGGGTTGAACTCCGGTTCCATGCGATAGGGCTGACGCAACGTCAACCTCCGGTGAGGGCGTCGGGCAGGGGAATTCCATGTGGCATGCACGGGCCATTCCTCTGTGCAGCCATTCCGCTACCGAGGAATCTCAGCGTGTACTACAGTCGGCCCTGCCCTCAACTTGCGTGTTTTGATTGACGAGTGAGGTCCGTGAATGGTGCATCGTAAAGAGCTGAACCCCGAGAGGTCGCCGCGCGACAGGTTTGGGCAGGTCGTGCGCGCATTGCGGGACGAGCGTGGCTGGACACAGGACGAGCTGGCGGAACGTCTGGGCTGCTCGGGCTCGCATGTCTCCGCCATTGAAACTGGTCGACGGGCGACAACTCCACAGTTCGCGAGAAAACTCGATCGCGTTTTCGGAACGGGCGATCGCCTCGAACGTCAGAGCCAGTCCGCTCGGCAAACGGCGCTTCTGGAGGGATTCTCGGCGTTCCTGAGGGAAGAGGGGCAGGCGGCGGAGGTCCGACTCTACGAAGTGGGGATCATCCCGGGGCTGCTTCAGACACCGGAGTACGCTGCGGCGCTGGCGGAGAGCGCCGTCAAACGAGGGGAGATCAACACCGATCAAGCGCAGGAGCGAGTGGCGCTCGTGGCGACGCGGCAGGCTGCGCTTGCCCGGACGCCCGCCCCGCTGATTCTGGCGGTGCTGGACGAGGGCTGCGTCCGTCGGCCCATCGGTGGCCCCGGCGTGATGGACGCGCAGCTCGAACGGCTGCTTGAGTTCGCCGAGCAGCCGAATACGTCGCTTCAGATCGCCCCGTTCTCGATGGGAGATCTTCGTCCGTTCAATCTTCCTGTGACGGTGCTGACTCTTGTGAACCGTTCACTCATGGCCTACGCCGAGTCGGCGCACCGAGGGCATCTTGAGCGGGAAAGCCAGTTCGTAGTACCCATACTCACGTCTTATCATCAGCTACAGGTGCACGCGCTTCACCAGGCGGCAACCGTGGCCATGATTCAGCAGCTACGAAAGGGCACCCCGTGATCACCCCTGAGCACCTGCGCTGGCACAAGTCCTCCTACAGCGACCACGGCGGTCAGTGCGTCGAGTGGGCTCCCTCGTACGCGTTGGCTCACGGTGTTGTCCCGGTCCGCGACAGCAAGCAGAGCGACGGCCCCGTCCTGATGGTCTCCGCCGCCGCGTTCACCGGCCTTGTGACCATGGCCCGCGACACCACCCGTTAAGCGAACAGCACGCACAGAAGCCCCGTTCCCCCAAGCCGGTCGAGGGAGTGGGGCTTCCGGCTGCCGTCTCGCTCCGCCCGCTTCATCGCCGCCTCCACGCGGGAGTACACCCCACATGTCGGCGGGCCTTCCGTGAGCCGCGCGCACCTGGGACCGTTGCTGAAGCTCCCCGAGCAGCCGGGCCATCCGCAGCGA
Organism: Streptomyces clavuligerus; assembly: GCF_005519465.1. Classification (NCBI taxonomy): domain Bacteria; kingdom Bacillati; phylum Actinomycetota; class Actinomycetes; order Kitasatosporales; family Streptomycetaceae; genus Streptomyces; species Streptomyces clavuligerus. The sequence goes on from NZ_CP027858.1 coordinate 3,498,384, forward strand.
CGAAAGGGCACTCCATGACGACCGAATCCCTCGACTGGATCAAGTCCTCCTACAGTGGCAACGGCGGTCAGTGCGTTGAGTGGGCTCCCTCGTACGCGTCCGTTCACGGTGTTGTCCCGGTCCGCGACAGCAAGCAGAGCGACGGCCCTGTCCTGATGGTCTCGGCCGCCGCGTTCACGGGCTTGGTGGCCATGGCTCGCGACACCCGGTAATGATTCCTCCGACGAAGTCAGCGGCGACGAAAGGGCACTCCGTGATCACCCCTGAGCACTTGCGTTGGCAGAAGTCTTCCTACAGCGGCAACGGTGGTGTTTGCGTTGAGTGGGCTCCCTCGTACGCGTTGGCTCACGGTGTTGTCCCGGTCCGTGACAGCAAGCGGAGCGACGGCCTCGTCCTGATGGTCTCGGCCGCCGCGTTCACCGGCCTTGTGACCATGGCCCGCGACACCAGCCGTTAAGCGAGCAGCACGCACAGAAGCCCCGCTCCGCCGAATGGCGGATTCTAGGGATCGTTGCAACACGTGGTCGGTTGATCAGGCCGTGAGCAGTTTAGACAGGCGCTCGGCTGGGGTTTCCCAGTCGAGCGTCTTGCGTGGGCGGCGGTTGAGCTGGGCGGCGACGGAGTCAAGGTGTTCGCGGGTGTGGACCGACAGATCGGTTCCCTTGGGGAAGTACTGCCGGAGCAGGCCGTTGGTGTTCTCGTTCGAGCCGCGCTGCCAGGGACTGCCGGGGTTGCAGAAGTAGACCGGGACATCGGTGGCGACGCTGAATGCGTGGTGGCCGGCCATCTCGCTGCCCTGGTCCCAGGTGAGAGAGCGTTTGAGGTGGGGCGGCAGTGTCCGCACGGTCTCGGCCAGGGCATCCCTGACGCTGGCAGCGGTATGGTCGGCGGGCAGGTGGAGGAGCATCACGTAGCGGGTGCTGCGTTCGACGAGTGTGCCGATCGCCGAGCCGTTGTTCTTCCCGATGATGAGATCGCCTTCCCAGTGGCCGGGCACGGCGCGGTCGTCCGCCTCGGCGGGGCGGTCACTGATCATGACCATGGGGTCGGTGAAGCGGGCCTGTCGGCAGTTGGCCTGGCGGTGGGGCCTGCGGCGGGCGCGTCCGGTCCGCAGGGCACCGGCGAGCTCCCGTCGCAGATGGCCGCGCCCTTGGACGTAGAGCGCCTGGTAGACCGTTTCGTGGACCACGTGCATCTCCGGCTGGTCGGGGAACTGTCTGCGCAGAGCGTGACAGATCTGCTCCGGGCTCCACTGCTCGTCCAGACCTCTCTGGACGGCGTCCCGCAGTTCGGAGTTGTGGGTGATCTTCCGTGGTTTCGGGCGAGGACGTCGGGCGTCGGCCCGGGCCTGGGCGGCGAAGGGGCGGTAGTGCCACTGGCCGCGGGTGCCCTCGGTGCGGTTGCGCCGGACCTCCCGGCTGATCGTCGAGGGACTGCGGCCCAGCTCAGCGGCTATCGAGCGGATGGGCGCCTTCTCCCGGAGCCGGTCAGCGATGTGGATGCGCTCGCGCTCCGACAGATAGCGGGACCGCGCCCGCGCGGGCAGGGGCACCCGCTCACGGGGAACGGGTGCCCGCTGGGTGTAGACGCCCTGGCCGGGGACGGCCGTCGTCCGGCTCACCGGCGGTCTGAACCGCTTCGGGTCCCACCGGCCGTTGCGCCACTCACGGCCGGTGCGCGCGTTCACGCCGACCAGCGCGGACGCTTCTTTGCAGCTGTACCCCGCCTTCACGAGCCGGAAGTATTCCTCCCGCTCAGCACGGAGCTTCCTCCGCCCCTGAGCCACAGTCCGCACCTTACGGATCTCGAAGTCCATCACACCCCTTGAACTGGGGTGTTGCAACAACCACTAGAACCTAAGAATCCGGTCGAGGGAGCGGGGCTTCCGGCTGTCGCACCTACTGCGGCGCGGGGACCACGGCAGGGGTTGCCATGTCGTTCTCCCGGAGAGCAAAGTGGTCGATCTCCACACTGCGCACGAGTACCCCCGGGAAGTCATCGAAGCGCTCCAGGGCCTCAGCGATGGCCTCGGTCAGGGTCTCGGCCTCGAAGAGGCAACTGAACTCCGCATGGCCAGGGCTTTCCACCAGGCCGATCTGTCCGTCGTGGAAGCGCTCCAGACCGGCCAGAAAATCCGACTGCTCCGGAGTCAGCGGCTCCTGAAGATGCAGAGTGAAGTACCACTCACGCACAGCCACGGTGCTTGTTGATGAAACCATCGATCCTCTTCGCCTCTCCTCCGGCACTCTTGGGTGTACAGCTCACCTCTTGGCGCCCACTGCACGGGCAGCAGATCAGCCAGCCCCAACGATGTCGGTTCCTGTCGTGCGTCACCTTGAGCCCCGCCGCTTCCGCCCGCTTCAGCGCCGCTTCAACGTCCTTCTTCTGGTGCTTGTCGCCCCGTCCCATGACCGCACAACGATGCTGACGAGACAGAGTCACCCGGCGGCACCCCGCGCATGTCGGCGGGCCTTCCATGAGTCGCGCGCACCTGGGACCGTTGCTGACGTTCCCCGAGCGGCCGGGCCATTCGCAGCGACGAAAGGGCACTCCCATGACGATCAAATCCCTCGACTGGATCAAGTCCTCCTACAGCGGCAACGGCGGCGCCTGCGTCGAGTGGGCCCCGTCCTACGCATCCACCCACGGTGTCGTTCCGGTCCGTGACAGCAAGCAGAGTGACGGCCCTGTCCTGATGGTCTCCACCATCGCGTTCGCGGGCCTCGTGACCATGGCCCGGAGCGACGCCCGGTAAGCAAACACATAGAGCAGCCCCGTTCCCCATGGCAACCAGGGGCACGGGGCTGATCGTTGATGCCGGGAGTCTCAGACGCCCCCGGGATTGCACAGCGAGCAGGGCACGCTGAACGGCCCGTTTGGGTGGCGCATCACGATGACGCGCAGCCCGACGCAGGTGCGGCAGTCGGACGCCCCCCGGCGCTTCAGGGTGTACCTCGCCTCACGCCGGTAGTGGTGGAACACGTCGATGTACGCGGGGTTGGTCCACCATCGGGGATCTTCCTCGGGTCTCATGAGTCCGACCCCGGCGGGGGCGGCGCGGGGAGCATGGCGGGAGTCGCCATGTCGTTCGAGGCGAGGTCGAAGTGGTCGATCTCCACACTGCGGACCAGGACACCGGGGAAGTCATCGAAACGGCTCAGCGCGTCGGCGACGGCCGCAGTGAGGGTGTCCGCTGGGATCGCACACGTGAACCGGCTGTGGCCCGGACGCTCCGCGAGCCCCACGCCGCCTTCCCCGAACCGGTCCAGTCCGTCCAGGGTGTCCTTCTGCTCCTCGGTGAGGGGGGCGTCCAGCACAAGGTTGAAGTACCAGTCACGCACAGCTCCGGTGCCTCCATGTGAATTGCTCAATCCTGTTCGCCTCTCCGCCGACGCTCTTGGGCGTGGAGCAGAGGGGCCGTCCTCAGCGGTGACGGCTCTTGTCGTGCGTCACCTTCAGATCCGCCCGCTCCGCCTTCTTGAGCGCCGCTTCGACGTCCTTCTTCCGGTGCCCGCCCCCAAAGGCATGGTCGTACAACTACGCGCATGCCAGAGGCTGTTACGGGCTATCGCGGCGCGGTCCACCCGATTGGGCGACGCACGGCCCGCCCGGGCCACGAGGGGCGCGGGCGGGCCGGGGGAGTGAGGGTCAGGCCGCGAGGAGTTGGGGGCCCTGAGGTGACCACACCTCCGCCAGGTCGCGGCGGGCCCGGGCGACGCGGGAACGTATCGTCCCCACCGGGCAGCCGAGCAGCCGCGCCGCCTCCGCGTACGGCAGGCCCAGGACGCAGGTCAGGACGAACGCCTGCCGCCGCCCCGGCTCCAGCGCGGCGACCGCGTCGGCGAAGGCCACCGACTCCTCGAAACCGGGCAGATGGCGTGGCTGGGCCCGGTCCGCCGCGCCCAGCCAGTCCGGGGTGTCGGCGATCCGGGGGCGGGCCGCCGCGCGGCGGTAGCGGTCGACGACGACGCGGCGGGCGATGGCGAGCAGCCAGGAACGGGCGCAGGAGCGGCCCGCGAAGCGGCTGATTCCCGCGAGGGCCCGCAGAAAGACCTCCTGCGTCAGATCCTCCGCGCCGCGTGCGTCGGCGGTGAGGTGGACGACGAAGCGGCGTACGTCGTCGTACGTGGCTCTGACGAACCGTTCCGCCGCGCTCCGGTCACCGAGTCCGGCGGCCAGCGCCCAGCCGGTGATCTCCGTGTCGCGGTCCGGGCCGGACATCCCGACGATGGCACCGGTGTCACTGCTGTCATCGACGGCACCGGAGCCCTGAGAGCGAGCATACGAATAAAGCATGAAAAAACGCCTCCACATCCGGGGCATACCCATCAGAGGTGGTGAAAGTGAAAGAAAGCTGTAAAAGGTGTTGGTAACGGCAGGAAGCTCAGGCCGGGAGGCGGCCGGGCGGGCCGCGCCAGGACACCGTGCGCAGCGGCAGCAGAAAGGCGGGGAGGGGCGCGGGCTCGGGATGTCCGGCGGGCGGGGGCGGGGCGGTCGGCGGCGCGTGCGTCCCGCGCAGCACCGCGTCGATCAGCGCCGTACGGATCAGCGCCGTGCGGACGCTGTGCACGGGCCCGTCCGCGAACAGGGCCAGCGCCCGGCCCAGTTGGACGAGGGCCTGCTCGCCGCGCCAGATCCACCAGCCGCAGACCGCCCCGGCGAGCAGGTGCGCCCCGGCCATGCCGGAGGTCAGCGAGGCGGCCAGCGCGTCGAGGTGCACCCCGTACCCGAAGAGGCCCCCGTCCCCGCCGAGCGGCACCTCCTGCGCGGGCGCGTGCCCGGCGGGGTGCCCGGCGGCGTCACCGGGCCCGCCGTGCGCGACCAGCCCGAACAGCACATGGAGCGCGAGCTGCTGCGCCGCGCAGGCGACGACGACGACCCCCGCCGACCGCCGCGCGCGCGTGAGCCGCCAGGACGCGGCGAGCACGGGCGGCAGCGCGAACACATACCCCTGCGGCGACGGCGAGACCCCGGCGGCGAGCGCGTGGCCGAGTCCGGACACCACGACGCACACGGCGGCGAGCACCGCCGTGTGGGCGAGGCGGAGCGCGTATCCGGCGGCCATGGGCGTCATGGTGCCAGGGGGACCGGGGGGACGGGGAAGACCCGCTGAAACGGATAATCCCGGACATCGAACCCGTTAATCGGACAGGCGTACGGAGTGACGCACGTCACTCCGGCGGATCGGGGGGTACGGGGGAACTTTCCGGCCGTCCCGGCCGACTCCTACCCCGACGCACGCACACAGCGAGGAGCGGAGCCGAGTCGATGCAGGAGAACACGGAGCCCGGCGCGTCCGGACCGGCCGCCGCTCCGGGCGCGGAGGCGTCCGTTCCGGCGGGGTCTGCTCCGGAGACGTCCGTCCCGGCGGCCCGGCGCGAGGAGCCGGGAGGCGCGAGAAACCGGGTCACCCTCCGCTCCGACCTGCGCGCGAGCGTCTGGGACGGCCTGCTCGCCCTCCTCGTCACCGGCGCGGTCTTCGCGCTGCTCTGGGTCCGTATCCAGGACCGGTCCTCGTCGACGGCCACCGTCATGCCGTTCATGGCGGACGACCCCGAGGGCTTCTGGGTGTACTTCCTCAGCCAGGCGTTCGGCTGGTCCGCGCTGCTCTGGGCCTGGGGCACGGTCGTGCTGGGGCTGCTGCTCTCCGGACCCCGCCCGGCCCGGCTGCCGCTGTCCGCCGCCCGGCTGGAACGGCTGCACCGCACCACCAGCCTCAACACCATGGCGCTGATCGGGGCGCACGCCCTCCTCTTCGCCGTCGAACTGGTCCGCCACGACAAGGACGCCTGGTACTCCGCCGCGTGGACGGCTTTCGTCGAGGCGTTCGTCCCCGGCGGCTACGACTCCGGCACCGGCCGCATCGCCCTGCCGATCGGCCAGGCGGCCCTGTATCTCGCCATCCCGCTGGGGCTGCTCTTCTATGTGCGCCACCGCATCGGCCCGAAGACCTGGCGGGTCCTGCACCGCTTCGTCCTCGTCGTCTATGTGCTGAGCGTCTGGCACACCCTGCTGTACGGGACGAACGTCTGGTACGACGGCTGGTTCCGCACCACCGTCTGGCTGCTGCAACTGCCCATCGCCGCGCTGTTCCTGCTGCGTCTGCTCCGCCCGGCCCGGCGCTCGCAGCGGCTGGACTCCCTGGGCGCGCACGCCGGCTCCCCGGCGCTCTGGGGGGTGCGGCTGCTGGGCCGGGCGGCGGTCGCGGGGCTGGTGGTCGTCCTGCTCGCGGTCCTGTTCACGGGCCGGGACGGCGGCCGGGGGGCGCCGCCGGAGGACACCTCGTCGACGCACCAGCACGGCGAGTAGGACGGCGCGCAGGCCACCACGGCGAGCGGGCCGACGAGGCGAGTGGACCCCACGCGGCGGGCGGGCCACCCGGGCCGTCGGACCCGCGTGGCGACGGGCCCCGGCCGCTCGGACGCTCGGACGCTTCGGGCTCGGGCGCTGCCGGCGCGCTCGGGCGTCCGGGCCGCAGGCGCCCCGGATGCCGTCCGGCCCGCAGCCTCCGGCCCGGTGGCCCCGGGCCGTCGGACCCGCGCGGCAGACCCGCCCGCCCGGGCTCAAGGCGCGGGGCTGAGCCGCTGCCGGGGTTCAACGGTGTCGGCCACCCGGACCCCGGGTGCCCCGGGGTCCGGCCCGGACGCCCCGCCCCGCTCAGGCGCCCCGCTGCCCGTCCTGCCCGCTCTGCCCGTCCCGCCCGTACGCCAGCGCCGCCGTCGCCGTGACCAGTAGGTCCAGCGCGCGGCGCGTCTCCTCGCCGGGGGCGGAGTCCCCCTGGATCACCAGGTGCATGCAGAGCCCGTCGAGCCCGGCCACCAGGAAGCGGCCCAGTGCCTCGGGCTCCACCGCGTACTCCTGGCCGGAGCGCTCCGAGAGCCGCCGCAGCACGTTCGCCGCGATGGCGGCCGTTTCCTCGTGGTACCGGGCGACCACCGTCCGCAGCTCCGGCGTGCGCAGTGAGTGCGCGACCAGTTCCAGCCAGAGCAGATTGAGGTCCGGGCGGCCGGTCAGATCCTCCAGGAAGGCATCGGCGGTCAGCCGCATCGCCTCCTCCAGGCCGGTCGCGTGCTCGGCCGCCGTCTGTACCCGGGCGATCACGTCCTCGGTGAGGGTCTCCAGGACCGCCCGGTAGAGATCGGCCTTGGTCCCGAACGTGTAGTGGACGGTGGCCTGCGCCACGCCCAGTTCGGCGGCGATCGCGCGGGTGCTGCCCGCGGCGACCCCCTCCCTGGCCATCAGGGAGACAGCGGCGGCGATCAACTGGGGGCGCCGCTCGGCGGCGGTTACATGAGCCATGAAAAGCACTATAGCGACATAGTCCACCGCCTCTGTCAACTGCTCGTGTCGAGCGACATTGTCACCTGACAAAGTCATGCGTATGGTGGAGCTCGGGAAGGCGCCCACCAGCGGCCGTCCCGGAGCCGCGCCGTCCAGGGCCACCCGTCTCAGTCGGGGCCCGGGCCGGCCGGTCCACCCGCACCGGCAAGGACCACTGAAGGGCAGGGCCGATGAACCCGTCGACAGCACTCCGCCGCAGCACCCGCGCCACGGGCCGCCGTATCGGCACCGCGCCGGGGGCGGGCTCTGTGCCCGAGCGCACCCGGCTGCCTCTCTTCGGTCACGCGCTCAGCGTCCCTGCCGGCGGCTTCACCGAGCACACCCTGCGTGAGGCCCGCGCCCTCGGTCCCCTCTTCAACCTGCGGTTCTTCGACACCGACTGCTGGATGGTCTCGGGCCCCGAGCTGGTCGCCGAACTGTGCGACGAGACCCGTTTCCGCAAGTCCGTCCAACCCATCGCCGCCGTACGGGAGTTCGCCGGGGACGGCCTCTTCACCGCCTTCGGCGACGAGCCCAACTGGCGCAAGGCGCACAACATCCTGATGCCCGCGTTCTCCTACAACGCCCTGCGGGCCTACCACCCCACGATGGTGACCGTGGCCCGCCGAGTCCTCGACGCCTGGGACCGGAACGCGGGCACCCCCGTCGACGTGCCCGAGGACATGACCCGGCTCACCCTCGACACCATCGGCCTCTGCGGCTTCGGCCATGACTTCGAGTGCTTCGAGCGCACCACCCCGCACCCCTTCATCACCGCGATGGTCTCCGCGCTCGACCACGCCCAGCGGAAGGACACGTTCATACCCGGGCTGGACTTCCTCCGCCGGGGCGCCGAGGCCCGCCAGCGCATCAACATCGAGACCATGAACCGGCTCGCCGACGACATCGTGCGCCGCCGCCGCGCGGCGAGCGACGGCGGCGCGGACAGCGCCGACGACCTGCTCGGGCTGATGCTGCACGCCGAGGACAAGGACACCGGCCAGCCGCTCGACGACATGAACATCCGCTACCAGATGCTCACCTTCCTGATCGCCGGACACGAGACCACCAGCGGCGCCCTCTCCTTCGCCCTCTACTACCTGCTCAAGAACCCGTCCGTGCTCGCGGCGGCCCGCGCCGAGACCGACGCGCTGTGGGGGACGGACCCGGACCCCGACCCCACATACGAGGACATCGGACGGCTGCACTATCTGCGCCAGGTGCTCAACGAGAGCCTGCGGCTGTGGCCCACCGCCCCCGCCTTCGCCGTGGAACCCCTGGAGGACACCGTCATCGGCGGGCGTTACCCCGTGCACAAGGGCCAGCCGCTCACCGTGCTCACCCCGGTGCTCCACCGCGACCCCGCCTGGGGCGACAACCCCGAGCTGTTCGACCCCGCCCGCTTCGACCCGGAGCAGGCCGACAGCCGCCCCGGCCACCTCTACAAGCCCTTCGGCAACGGGGAACGCTCCTGCATCGGACGGCAGTTCGCGCTGCACGAGGCCACCCTGATGCTCGGCCTGATCGTCCACCGCTACCGGCTGATCGACCACGCCGACTACGAGCTGAAGATCAAGGAGACGCTGACCATCAAGCCGGACGGGTTCACCCTCGTCCCGGTGCGGCGGGAGGAGTCCGAGCGCCGCCGGGCCGCCACTGTTTCACGTGAAACGGCCGAACGGGCCGGAGCCATGGGGCCGTCGGGGACCACGGGTGGTCCGGGGGCCACGGGGACGGCGGTGCCCGCCGGGCTGCGCGCCCCTGGCACCACTCTCACCGTCCTCCACGGCTCCAACCTCGGCACCTCGCGCACGCTCGCCGCCGATCTCGCCGACCAGGGCGCCCGCCATGGCTTCCGCACCTCCCTCGCCCCGCTGGACGACGCCGTCGGCGCCCTCGCCCCCGGACAGCCCGTGCTGATCGTCGCCTCCTCCTACAACGGCCGCCCCACCGACGACGCCTGCCGCTTCGTGGAGTGGCTGGAGAGCGGTGCCGCACCCGCCGATGTCCCGTACGCCGTCCTCGGTATCGGCGACCGCAACTGGGCCGCCACCTATCAGCGGGTGCCCACCCTGATCGACGAGCAGCTCACCGCCGCCGGGTCGACCCCGCTCGTGGAGCGTGCCGCCGTCGATGTCTCCGCCGACGTGGCCACCGAGGTCGAGCGCTGGTCGGGCCGGGTCTGGGGCGCGCTCCTCGACCGATACGGGGTCCCCGTCGACCCCGCTGAGGCGGCCGACGCGGAGCGGCCCGCCGTGCCCACCGGCCCCCGCCACACCGTCACCGACACCGACGCGGCCCCTGGGCTCCCCGTCCCCGACGGGCTCGTCCCGCTCACCGTCGTCGAGACCGGCGAACTCGCCGACCTCGATCACCCTCTCGGCCGCTCCAAGCGTTTTCTGCGGCTGGACCTGGCCCACGGCATGGAGTACCGCACCGCCGACCATCTGCTGGTCCGCCCCGCCAACCCGGCTGCCCTCGTGGACCGTACGGCCGCCGTGCTCGGCCTCGACCCCGAGCGGACCGTCGTCCTCGGCGCCGCCCCCGGGGCCACCGGGCGGGGCCCGTCGCTGCCGACGGGCGAGCCCATGACCGTACGGACCCTGCTCACGCACCTCGTCGAACTGGGGCGGCCCGCGACCGCCCGGCAGGCCCGCGCGCTCGCCGCCCACGCGCCCTGCCCGCCGGAGCGCGCCACCCTGGAGCGCCACGCGGACGGGCCCACGGACGGACCCACGGCGGCCACCGCCACGGTGACCGATCTGCTGGAGCGCAACGCCTCCTGCCGCCCCGGCCTCGCGGACCTGCTCGACATCCTCGTCCCGATGAACCTCCGCTACTACTCCGTCTCGTCCTCCCCCGCCCTCGCGCCGGGCAGCGCGGACCTGATGGTCGCCGCCGCCCCCGTGCCCCACCGGAGCGGCGAGGGAACCTTCCTCGGCACCGGCGCCGCCTATATGGCGGACCTCGCGCCGGGCGACACCGTCCACGGCCGGATCTCCCCCTGCCGGGACGCCTTCCGCCTCCCCGACGACCCCTCCGTCCCCGCGATCCTCGTCTCCGCCGGGACCGGGCTCGCCCCCTTCCGCGCCGAGATCGCCGACCGCGCCGCACTCCCCGCCGGCACCGACCCCGCCCCGCTGGTCAGCTACTTCGGCTGCGACCACCCCGACGTCGACTACCTCCACCGCGCCGAACTCGAAGCCGCCGAAGCCACCGGCGCCGTCAGCCTCCGCCCCGCCTTCTCCCGGTCCCCTGTCGACGGCGCCCGCTACGTCCAGCACCGCATCGCCGCCGACTCCGCCGAACTCTGGGACCTCCTCCGCTCCGGCGCCCACATCCGCGTCTGCGGCGACGGCCGCCGGATGGCCCCCGCCGTCCGCGACGCCTTCCGCGCCATCCACCGCGAGCACACCGGCGGCGACGAGGAGTCCGCCGACGCGTGGCTCTCCGCCCTGATGGCGGAGGACCGCTACGTCGAGGACGTCTGGGCGGGCTGACCCCGCGCCGTCCACGGTGAACAGCCCGTTCCCCCGTCGCGCTGGTCGGCGGGGGGACGGGCTGCTTGACTGCTCCCCGACCGCCGCTGTTCGGCCGCGCCGCCGCAGTCGGCCGACGAGCACCGAGGACGAGCACCGAGGACGAGCACCGAGGGGGAGCCGTGCGCGGGAACGGGAAACGGGGCACCGCGGGGGGAACCGGCGGAACGAGTCCGGTCCCCGGGGGGCCGGAAGCGGGGACGATCGGGTTCGTCTCCCTCGGACTGGCCGAGTCGGCGCTGCGGGCCGCCCTGCACGGCACCTGGGACGGCGTCTGTAACGGCGGACTACTGCCGCCCCGCGCCCCGGCGGCCGTCGCCCACCCCAACGGGTTCGTCAAACTCCCCCTCGCCCGGCTCGCCCACGACCCCCGGCGGCTGTTCCTCCACGTCTGGCAGGACGGCTGCGAGGACGCGCACATCCACAACCACCGCTGGGACTTCGCCTCCACGCTCCTCAGCGGCGCCCTCGACAACACCGTGGTGGACATCACCCCCGCCGGGCCGCCCCGCGCGACGGACCGGACCGCCGTCCGCCACCGCCCGCACGGCGACGGCTACCGCCTCGACGCCGACGGTGCCCGCCGCGTCGCTGTCACCGCGGTCCGCACCACCACTCTGCGCGCGGGCGACCACTACGGCATGTCCGCCCGCACCCTGCACCGCGCCACCGCACCTCCCGGCACTCTGACCCTGGTCGCCCGTGGCGCCCCCCTGCACCGGAACTCCCTCGTCCTCGTCGATGACGAAATCTCGGGCGAGCCCGTCCGCTGGACCCGGGTGAGCCCCGCCGAACGCCGGGCCCACCTGCGGCGGGCGCTGGGGTGCCTCGCGTGAGCGGCACGGAAACGGCGGAGGCGCCGGACGGGGGAGCGGCCCCGGACCGCGACGATCCGAACACGCTCGTCCGCAGGGATGCGGTGCTCATCGTCGCGGTCCTCCTGGACAGGACCCCGGCGGAACCGTTCCGTCCCGGCCCGCTGGAGCGCGTCTGGCGCGCGGGACGTCACGACGAGGTCGTCTCCCACGCCGAACGCCGGGCGGCGTACACCGATGCCGGGCTCACCCCGCTCCTGTGGTCGCCCGAGGTCCGCTGGCACCGGGAGACGACCGGCCCAGTGGTCTCCCCCTTCGGCTTCCGCCTCGATGCCGTCGAGTTGATCCGCCTCACCGGGTCCGCACGCCAGACCCTGGCCGCCATGGGCACCCCGCCTGTCGCGAACGGGGTGGCCCTTCTCCACGGCACCCTGCCGCCCCACGCACCCGTCCGGATGGCGAAGACCCTCCAGGAGTGTGCCGATGTGAACGCGCACCGGCCGCACCCGGCGCAGCGCATGTGGGTCGCCGACCAACTGCCGCCGGGCTGCCGGATTGCGGACTTCGAACGCAAGGCGGTCCACTGCACCCTGATGACCCCTCGGGGCGCGCTGCCCCCGCCCTACGAGGCGGACCTCCCCGAGTGGGAACTCCTCGACCAGTGGCTGTGGTCCATGCAGCACGCGACGCAGTACCCGCCGTCTGATGAGGCGCGGGAACAGCTCGACGGGATACGTTTCCCGCTGCCGCACTGCGTGCGCGCCGCACTGGGCTCGCGTGGGCTCACCCTGATCGGGGCCGACCCCGAACCAGCCCGCAACTACTACACCGGTGCCGCCTACCACCTGACGACCCTCTACGCCGATGCCCTGGCCCTGGCCCGGTTGCAGCAGATCGTGCTGGACGCCTTCGGCGCCGAGGTGGCCCGGGTGGCCGAACGGGAACCGGGCCGTCGGCCCGTGGCCCTGCTCGAACGCGAACTGCTGGTGTTTCGCCGGAGCTATTGGTCCGCCGGATTCGGTCGGCAGGAGAACGTCGACGAGATGACCCGGGCCTGGCAGCGAGCCGCCGGGCTGCCCGACGCACTCCAACGGCTCACCGGCGACTTGGGCGAACTCTCCCGGCAGGTGCAGGCGGCCGAGACCGCCACCACCAATGCGATCCTGGGGCTGATCGCCGCGTTCGGTCTGCCGCTGACCGCGGGTCTCGCCGTCTGGGCCGGGCTCCCGTCGGCGGGGACGACCTCCCTATGGCGCTTCCTGGGTGTCATAGCGGTCGCTACGGCGGCACTCGTGGTGTTCTTCCCCGGGCTGCGTCGGCTCCTCGTCGACCTCTTCCGGCGCAGGCGCCCCGGGACGGCGGCGCGGGCGGACGGAAGGCGGTGGCGCCGATGGCTCCGCCGGAGCTGAGCTTCCGGTGGCCGCCCCGGCACGCCCCCGGCTTCCCGCCCGGCTGCCCCGACAGCGGTGACGTCCTCACCCGGATCGCCGAGGAGACGGCCGCCGGGACGGCCCTGACGCTCGTCGTCGTCACCAGCGCCCTGCGGGCCGCCGTCGAGGACAGCGCGGACCACGGGGCGGGACTCGCCCGGGTCCGTCGCGGCCTGGCCCGGATCGGGCACGCCGCCGGGGACGCCTGGCATCCCTCGTACTACGGGAAGGACCTCGTCCTCGTGGGCCCCGGGAGCACCCCGGCACCGGCCCGGCTGCTCGACCGGCACACCGGCGCCGGCAACGGGGTACGGCACGGCTGGGCGTGGGCCCGGCCCGTCCTGGACGGCGGCGCGGCGGACCGCGGGGAGACGCTGCTGCGCGCCTGCTACACCGTGTCGATGGCCGCCCGCGCCCGCCGGGACGCCCCCGGCGCGCTGCCGGACCACGCGGACACGGCGCTGGCACGGCTCCCGGAGCGGTACCCCGTCGCACGTCTCGCGTCCCTGCTCGCCGGGGTGCTCGTACGCCCCCACGGGAGCGAAGGCCCCGGGGCCGGCCCCGGCGAGGACCCCCGGCTGCCCGGGGTGCTCTCCGCGGACGGCTGGTCCGGCCCCACGGGAACGGGGGTCCACCTGGTGACCGACGTCCACGACATCGAGTGGGGGACGCTCGCCCGCCCCGGTGGCACCCGTCTGACCGGCGGCACCCGTCTCACCGAGGGCAACGCCGAGCGGTTGCTGCCGCTCGCCGAGTCCTGGCGCCGGGGTGGCCTGCCCCTGGGCACCGTGCTCGACCGCGCCTACGGGCTGCGTCTGGCCCGGGAGACGCTGCTCGCGGAGCATCTGCGGGTGATCAGCGACGCGGTCGGTGAACGGGGACGGGTCTTCGCCACGCTGGGGGACGGGCTGTCCGGTGTGGTCGCCGACGAGGCGACGGCCCGTGCGGCGGTCGGCGCCGCCAACCGCCGCACCGTGGGCCGCATGGCGAGCGGCGCGGGTCTGACCCTGTTGACCGGCCAGGACCCCGATGCAGCCGCCCGCCAGGCGCAGTTCGCCCTCCATGTGACGAAGACCCTCAAAGGCACTGCGTACTCCGGAGCCGCGACCCGTCTCTTCGGCCACCGCCTCACCCCACCCGAGGCGGACGCGGCGCTCGCCTTCCTGACCGCCCTGCACACGACCGGCCCCACCGCGCCAGGCTTCCACCATCTTGCTCACGCCTATCGGTGGCGGTCCTGGTGGCGGTCTCACCTGCCGGTGGTGGCGTGGCCACGGCTGGGGGTGCTTCTCTCGGGTGTGAGGTGAATTTCGGCCGGGGTTCCCCAGATCCCGTACTGACAAGGGCCCGTGCCTGGGTGGTGGCCTGGAAGGTCATCGGCCCGCGTGTGAGCCTTTCCGGTGGCACGGGGGCCGTCCTCAATCCCCCCGGAGGGGCACCCCTCCCATGGACCTGATCTGTGCGGGCTGCCCGCACACTTCAGCCTCGTGGGGGTGCCCGAAATTCAGCCCCTCCGGCGTTTGAGGAGCGGGGGTTCGGGGGCTGGCCCCCGACGATGGGGCCGCGCGGGGCGGGGGCCGGGGGTCCGTCGGCTTACGCGTGAGCCTTGCGTTGGTGCGGGGTCCGTCCTCAATCTCCCCCAGAGGGGGTACCCCCAACGGGCTTGTTTTGCTCGGGTCACCCGTCGGGTGCGGGGGTGGGGGCCTCCGGGCTCGACTCCTCAGGGCCGGCAGACCGGGCGTCCGTCGTCCGGGCGCGGGCCCTTGTCCGCCGGTCCCTTCCGGGGACGACCCTGCACCCCCCACCACGGGCAGACGGCCACTCGGTGCCGGAAGGGGGCACACTCCCGCCCGGGGGGAGGTAAAGGCCCCGGCCCACGTCGTCGTGCTACTGGTCCCGAGCCGTCCGCCCGCTGAGCCGTTCATAACGCTGCCGCGCGGCCTGCGTACTGCCGAGGCCGAGACCGAAGGCGATCTCCTGCCAGGTGAGACCCCGCCCCCGGGCCATCGCCAGAAGCGATTCCTCCAAGATGTCGACATCCCCCCGCATCCGCGGCACGAGCGACAGCGCGGCAATGATGTCGCTGCGGTCGACCTCGGGTTCGTCCTCCTCCCGAAGCCCCGCGTTGGCGGCGAGCGCGACCGTCAGCCGGACCGCCTCGTGCGGGGTGACGACCGGGGTCCGCGCGGGTCGGACGCGCTGTTCCTCGGTGGCGGCGTGGCGGTCGTTGAGCCGTATCAGCGCGGCGAATTCGCGCTCGACCCGCTGGGCGGCGGGGTCCGTCGGACTGAAGACATCGGATGAGGTCGAACCGGTGGTCTCTTCCATGGCACAGACGCTAGGGAACGACCCTTGTGATGTCAATGTGGCGTTGTGAACGATGTGTTCACAGGGTGGGGTCGCGCGCCGTACTGGAGTCCGCCCAGAGAAGGGCCAATCGGGTGAACCGCCGCATGGACGTCGTCGTGCCACAGAGCGAAGAGATGTCTGCCCCCCCGGCCCGTCGACGCACCGGCTCCGCAGGGCCGTCGGACACCCCAAGGAGAACCATGGCGTTCACCCCCTTCAGATCCTCAGCGGCACTCGCGATCGCGGCCGGACTGGCGCTGGTCCTCGGAATCCCGGGACCGGCGACGGCAGCGGACGGTCCGGCGGTGCTGGAAGTCCGTACGGAGGCACGGAACATGGACGACATGGTCCATGTGGCGACCGCCTGGGAGCACACCTTCTACGGGGGTGCGCACATCTCCTTCTACGCCAGGGACTGCCGGACGGCGGGCAGCCAGATCCTCGACTCGCTGCCCCCCGGCTGGAACGACCGGCTCAGCTCGATGCAGGTCTACAGCCAGTGCTCGGTGCGTCTCTACCGTGAACTCAACCGCCAGGGCCCCTATGTCTGGCTCCACGCGGGCAAACGGATACCGGACCTCTGGGCGGACAACGACCTGACGAGTTCGATGCTGTTCATGGCGCCGTAGCGGCTCCGTGCCGCCCGTGCGGCGGTTCGTCCGGGCCCGGTTCCCACCGCCAGGCCCGCGGCGACCACAGGGCATCCCCGTGCGCGGCCGGAGCGGCGGACGGGGATGCGAAGGGCGGTGCGGGGCGCTCCAGGACCGGGTGCCAGAAGGCGGCGAGGCGGTCCGCCGCCTCCGGGAGGCGGCCGAGGGCCGGGGCGGTGCGGAAGACGGCGGTGTCCCAGAAGTCCAGCCACTCCCGGGGCGGCGGGGGCAGCCGGAGCGGCCAGGCGCGGCGCATGGGGGCGAACTCGGCCGCCACATCGCGGCGCAGCCCGTCCAGGGAGAGCCGGGGCGCCCGGTGGCACCTGGCCACCAGGAGGAAGTCCAGCAGATCGGACCAACGGGTGTTGACCTTCCCGCTCTCGCGCCGCCGGGTGTAGCGCAGCAGCTTCTGGGCGAGACAGCGGCTGAGCGTCGCCGCCGGGACGGTGACCGTGGCCGCTCCCGGACCGTTCCCGCCGTACGGGAAGGCGAGCGGGGCGGTACGGGTGTCGTGCGCGGCGGAGTCGTCCGGTGTCAGCAGGACGTTCAGCAGGACACGGTCGTACAGCTCGCGGCCGTACAGCTCGCGGTCGTGCAGGACCCGGTCGTCCAGGCGCTCCCGCGGACCGTGCGGCGGTGGCCCGTCCACCTCGACGAGGACCCGGTGCACGGTCGCCCGGCCCGGTGAGCCGAAGACGACCGGCTCGGTCCGCAGGACCGTGATCCGCTCGCCGCCCGGCCCCGGCGGCAGCCCGGTGGCCGTCAGCAGCAGCGGACCGGCGCTCTCCGGCAGCGAGAGATCCACATCCTCCGGCATCCGTGCCCCCGGGCCGATCCGGCCGAGGATCGCCGCCGAGCCCTTGAGGTGCCAGCCGTGCGGCGGCAGCAGCCGGTTCAGACCGGCGAGCACGGCGCCGATCGCGCGCAGCGACTGCCGGTCCCGGGTGGGCGTCCGGGCGGTGCCCCACACGTCGTCCATGTCGCCTGCCTCCCTGTGGATTCAGGGCTCACAGCAGGGTGTCCACCGACGGCGGGCTGTCCCGGACGTCCGCTCCCCGCTCCAGCCACCGCAGCATGCGGACCGGTGGCTCCGGAAGCCCGCCGGGCCGTCCGCCGACCGCCCCCGCCCGCACCGCCAGTGCCGTCAGCGCCGGGATGCCGGACGAGGCCGCCGCCGCGAGCACCGCGTCCGGGACCGCGTCGGCCACCGCGCGGTGCCGTCCCGCGAGCGCCAGCAGCCGCCCCGCCGCGAAGAGCCCTACCGCCGCGAAGAGTTGACCCGGGTCGCCCTCCCCGGCCCCCTCCAGCAGCTCGTGCGCGGCGGCCAGCCCCTCCCGTGTGCCCACCGCCCGGTCCAGATAACGCACGGCGCGCGGCAGGAGTTCCGGCCGGGCCCGGACCACCCCGGGCAGGCTCCGGCTGACCTCCGCCCCGGGCGCGAGCCGGGGCAGCGCGTACCGCAGCGAGCGGAGGTCGTCCGTCGCCAGCCCCTGCCGCCACACCCGTTCCGCCGGTCCCGCCACATCCCGGGCGACCCCGGTGAGCAGGGTGTCCACCGGGCCGACGCCGGTCTTCCCGGTGGCCGGCCGCAGTCCGAGCCCGGCGAGCGCCGCCGTCATCGCCGCCCGCACCTCCTGTGCCTCGTCGGCTCCGGACACGCACACATGCCAGTCGTCGCCCCAGCGCACCCACCGCCCCGGCGCCCGTTCCGCCAGCACCGCGTCGACGGGGTCCAGTACCGCCGTGCCGAGCCTGCTGGCCCAGCGGTGCCCCGGCAGCAGACAGCGGCCGGAACGGGTGTGCAGCGCGGTCAGCCGTTCCGCGAGCGCGCCCGTCATCCAGGCGGCACGGAGCAGCACGTCCAGCGGCAGGGAGCGGAAGAAGCGGTGGACGTCCAGCGTGAGGACGTACGGGAGTTCGTCGCGGCACTCCCCGAGCGCGCGCAGCCGCTCCTGCCGGGCCCGGTAGCCGTGCCGGTACTCCCAGGTGGCGGAGCGGTAGCCGAACACCTCCGGGCGTGGCCGGTACCCGGCGAGGGCCCGTTCGGCGAGGGCGTGCAGATGGGCGCGGACGTCGGGGCCGACCACGGGCGCCGGTTCCGCGCGACACGCCGGAGGGACCGTGATCCAGCCGACCTCCAGCGGCGGCGGTTCCGCCGTGGGACGCAGATACGGCAGCGCATCGACGGCTCCGAGGGCGTCGGGTATCAGCTCCGTCAACAGATCCTGGCCGAAACTCTCCCTGAGAGCCCGGTCAACCAGAAGGACTTCGTCTCCCACAGCGGCATCATGGCACCCGGTCGCACGGCGGTAAGGGGGGAAGCACGTGGCCGCCAGGGGGAAAGTGCGCGACATGAGAGCGCGGGGGCCGCTGGACATCCGGCGCGCCCTGGGCATTCTGTGGGCGAAATCGCCGGATCGGGCGGGCGGCACGATGAATCTGCTGCTCTCGCATCTGCTGGACACGGCGGCCGTCGCCGGAGTGATGTGGGACCGCTTTCTGCCCCGCGTTGTCCACGAGGAGCTGGACCGGGTGGCCGGAGGTCCGGGCCGGGGTCGCGGACTGCTCATGTGGCTCTGCGGCATCCATGACTTCGGCAAGGCCACGCCCTCCCACCAGCGGCAGCGGCCCGAGCTGGCAGCCGAGTTGCCCGCCGCCGGACTCGGCTGGGAGGAGGAGATCGGGGAGCGGTACAGGTGGGAGCACGCCCCGGCGGGGGCCTTTCTGCTGCGTCCGCTGCTGACCGGAGCGGGCTGGCCGCAGGAGCACATCCGGTGGGTGTGGCCGCTGGTCGCCGGACACCACGGGTTCTTCCCCGTGGAGAGCGCCCTCGGGTCACCGCCCGCCGCGTTGCGCCGTGTCGACGGTGACAGCGCGTGGGAAGCAGTCCGGCAGAAGTTGATGTGCGTGATTCTGGACGAACTCGGCTTCGGGGACGGCCTCGACGGCCTCGCCGCTCTGTGCCCCGCCCGTCCGCCGTCCCGCGCTCTCCAGCTCCAGATCAGCGGCCTGGTGGTGATGGCCGACTGGATCGCCTCCGGCCCGGAGAACTTCCCCGGCGTCGATGTCCTGGAGGACGTGTCGTACGCGGGGGCGCGGCGCCGTGCCGAGGCCGCCTGGGCCGCGATCGGGCTCCAGGGCGGCTTCCGGTACCTGGCCGAGCCGGGCCCCGGGACGTTCCGCCGCCGCTTCGGCCACGACCCCCGCCCCGTGCAGGAGTTGGCGGCCCGCGCCGCCCGCGAACTCGACGGGCCGGGCCTGCTGATCGTCGAGGCGCCCCCGGGCGAGGGCAAGACCTGGGCCGGGCTGATCGCGGCCGAGACCCTCGCCGCCCGCACCGGCGCCGGAGGCGTCTTCGTCGGTATGCCGGTCCACTCCACCTGCGACCCGATGTTCCGGCGGGTACGGGAGTGGGTACGCGGCATCGACGAGGCCCTGGCCCCGGCGGTCGCCCTGCTCCACGGGCGGCGCACCCTCGACAGGAGCTGGAACGTCCTGCTGCCCCAGGACGCCGTCGGCCACTGCGGAGAGGAACCCGCGGCGGCGGTGCACGGCACCGCGGGCGATCCCCGTCTCGTTCCCGCCCAGTGGTTCTTCGACTACGCGCGCGGGCTGCTCTGCCCCTTTGTCGTGGCCCCCCTCGACCAGCTCCTGTACGCGACCACCCGCACCAAGTTCGTGATGCTCCGCATGGCGGGCCTGCCGGGCAAGGTGGTCGTCCTGGACGAGATCCACGCCGTGGACGTCCACGCCCAGCAGTACCTCCAGGAAGGGCTGCGCTGGCTGGGGCAGGCCCGGGTCCCCGTCGTCCTGCTGTCGGCGACCCTGACCGCCGGGCAGCGGCGCTCCCTCGTGGACGCGTACCTCGCGGGCGCGGCGGGCGAGGAGGAGTACACGTACGACGGCCTTCCGCAGCCCGACGGATACCCCTCGGTGACCGCCGTCCGGTACGACCACGGCGGCGACGGAGCGGCACCCCGGTGCGTCGTCCGCCGCTGTGCCAGCGCGCTGAGGGAACGGGACGTCATCGTCGAGATCCTTCCGGAGGGCCCCGAGGGCGCGGAGGACACCGCCGTCGACCGGGCCGTCGCCGATCGGGCCGTCGCCGCCCTGCTCGGCGAAGCGCTCGCCGACGGCGGTCGCGCCCTGGTCGTCCGCAACACCGCCCACCGCGCCCAGACCCTCTGGACCGGGCTGCGCACCCGTTTCGGCGACGAGGTCCTGCTGCTGCACCGGCAGTTCACGGCGGAGCGGCGCGCGGAGATCGCCGACGACTGTCTGCGGCAGCTCGCCCCCGGCTCCCCGGAGCGGCCCCGACGGTTGATCGTCGTCGCCGACCAGACCGCCGAGCAGGCGTTCGACGTGGACGTGGACCTCCTGGTCACCGATCTGGCCCCCATCGATCTGCTGCTCCAGCGCGCCGGACGGCTGCACCGCGACACCACCGTGGTCCGGCCGGTCCGCCTGGCCGCGCCCCGGCTCGTCGTCACCGGCACCACCGCCGTGTCCGGGACCGGCGGGCCGCCGCGCTTCCCCGCCCGTTCCACGGCCCTCTACGGACGTCATCCGCTGCTCCGCGCCGCACACCTGGTCCACCGCGCGGCCCGGACGGGCGCCCGGCTGCCCGGCGCCGTCCCCCGGCTGGTCGGCGAGGGATACGCCGACGGCGACACGGACCTCCCGGACGGCTGGCGGGCCACCGCCGGGGCGGCGCGCGAGCAGGCGCGACGGGACCGGGAACGGCGGGTGGAGCGCGCCGTCCCCCGACTGCTCACCCGGCGCGGCGACGGACGGGGGCGGACGCTGGGCGGGCTGAGCTACATCGGCCTGCCCCCGGCCGACGGGGACGAGGGCCTGTCCGCCCTGGTCCGCGACCGGGCCGCGGCCGAGGCGATCCTCCTCGTCCGGGACGGCACCGGCTACCGGACCCCGTGCGGCACGGCCCTCGGCCCCGAGGGCTTCGTGGCCGACCGGGACGACCGGCTGGTCGACCTCGTCCGCCGCCACACCGTGGAACTGCCCGTGAGCTGGTGGGGACAGCCCGCGCTGAAGCTGGGGCCGCTCCCCGTCTGGGGCCGGAAACCGAAGGTCAACTACCGCCTGGTGACGGCCCGGGTGCTGATCCTGGACGAGCACCACCGGGGCGTACTCGGCGGCCGTGCGGTGCGCTACGACGCCGATCTCGGACTCGTCGAAGCCGAAGCCGAAGCCGAAGCCGGACTCGAAGTCGAAGCCGATGCCGGAGCTGATGCCGGAGCCGAAGTTGGAGTCGGAGTCGAACCCGGAGTCGAAGCCGAAGCCGAACGGGGCCTGTCCGGCAGCTCCGTCGACGGGACAGGCCACGGCCCGGCGGAGAATCCCCCGGACCGACGGAGCCCCATGGGGGGAGAGCTGTGGATCTGATCGAAGCACCCTGGCTCGTCGCACGGCGCGACGACGGCGGCGAGGACTCCGTCGGCCTGCGCGCACTGCTGCTGAACGCCCATCGCTACACGGACCTGGAGGTCGAACTCCCCACCCAGAAACCCGCGATCCTGCGCCAGGTGCTGCTGCCCGTCGTCGTCGACGCGCTCGGCTTCCCCGAGACCCCCGAGGAGTGGGCGGAGCACTTCCACGCGCCGGACGGCTTCACCGGGCAGGCCGCCGAGCGGCTGACGGAGTACCTGGACGAGCACCGCGACCGGTTCGGGCTCTTCGACCCCGTCGACCCCTTCGCCCAGGTCGGAGGGCTCCGCACCGGCAAGGACGAGACCCGGAACTCCGCACTGATCGTCGCGACGGCGGCGAGCGGGAACAACGTCCCCTTCTGGTCCGCGCGGACCGACGGACAGGCGCCCCGGCTCAGCCCCGGGCGGGCCGCCCACTGGCTGCTCCACACCCACTGCTGGGACCCCGGGGCCATCAAGACCGGGGCCTTCGGGGACCCCCGGGCCAGGGCCGGGAAGGTCATGGGCAACCCCACCGGCCCCCTCGGCGCGCTGGGCCTCGTGCTGCCGATGGGCCGCACCCTGTACGAGAGCCTGTGGCTGAACGTCCCCTTCGGCGTGACCCGGCTCGCCGGCGATCTGCCGCAGTGGCGCCGCAGGGACCGGGAGGGACCCGTCGAGGAGACCCGGTCCACGGCCACCCCCGGCTGGGACAGCCGCCCCCCGCGCGGCCCGCTCGACGCGTGGACCTGGCAGGCCCGCCGCATCCGGCTCGTCCCCGAGACCGCCCCCCAAGATGCGGACGGGGACGGGGAGCCCGAGGTCAACCGGGTCGTCGTGGCGGCGGGCGACCGGCTGCGGCTCCAGCCCGACCACGAGTTCCACACCGCGTGGACCGTCGACAGCCAGACCGTCCACCGCAAACGGCTCGCGAAGGACCCGGACGCCCTCCAGATCCGGCCCCGGCGGCACCGCGCCGGACGGGCGGCCTGGCGGGGGCTCGACGCGCTGCTCGCCGTGGAGGGATCGACCTGGCAGCAGGACGCCACGGAGGTCGGCCAGGGCTTCCACACCGCCCAGATCCTGGTGAAACTGGCGGAGGCCGGTGCGGAGCTGCCGCCGGACTATCCGCTCCGGCTGGAGCTGACCGGGATCGCCTACAACAGCAAGTTCAGTGCCATCGAGGACACCTTCCACGACGAGCTCCCGCTGCCGGTCGCCGCCCTGCGCCGGGACGGTCTGGTCCGGGCCGCCCTGATCGGGGCCGTGGCCCAGGCCGAGCGGCTCGCGGACGCCGTCAACCGGCTGGTGGCCGACCTGCGCCGCGCCGCCGGTGCCCGGCCGGTCCCCGGGGGCGAGTGGCAGCACCCCGGCGAGAGCCTGCTGCACGCGCTCGACCCGGTCGTACGGCTGCTGCTGCGGCTGCTGCGCACGTCCGACGAGGACTTCGACCGCGTCGACGAGCTGCTGCGGGCCTGGGAGGAGAAAGCGGGCCGCGAGACCTGGAAGGTGGCGGAACACCTGCTGGCGCAGAGCCCGCCGGGGCTGTTCCAGGGCAGCGTCCTCGTCCAGGGCGGAAAGACCCGTACCTATCGGCTGAGCACCGCCGAGCGGACCTTCCGCGACACGCTGGACGACACCCTGTGGCGGCGCGCGAACCGGCGGAAGGGCCGTGGGAACGCGCTGTCGTCCGTGGTGCAGGGGCAGCCCTTGGGGCCGCCGGGGCAGGAGTTCCGCGCCGAGCAGCCCGACGGAAGCCGCCAAGGAAGCCACCAAGGAAGCCCCGGCGGAAAGCCCGACGCGGGGCCCGGCGGAAGGCCCGGTACGGAGCCCCATGGAAAGCCCGACGCGGGGCCCGGCGGAAGGTCCGCTACGGCGCCCGATGGAGAGGGGGCGGCATGACCGCCGGTACATCCCCGTCCGACACCCCGGCCGGCACCCCGTCCGACACCCGGTCCGAACGGGACACCGCGCCCGAACGGGACACCGCGCCCGAACGGGACACCGTGCCCGGGGCCGCGCGCCGCACCGGGCCGCCCCGCTACTGGCACCGCCATGTGGGAGCCGACGGCGCCTGGCGGAAGGAGCACACCGGCGGGCCGCCCGGCGAGGACCTGGCGGCCCTGCGCGCGGGTCTCGGGAAGCCCGCAGGGACCGTTCCGTCGCTGTGGCAGCACTACACCAGTCGCACCGACGGCAGGCCCACCCCCGAACTGGAGGCCGAGCACGGCGCCCTCTCCCTCTACGGCCTGCACCAGCAGAGCCGGCGCAGGCCCATGCACCGGCCCGGCGTGGGCCTCGGCGAGGCCCTGCGCAGGCTGCGGCAGAGCGGCGGCGTCAGCGCGGACGCCCTCGACCGCCGTACCGCCGCCGCCGTGAACGCCACCTCCGTGCCCGCCCTGCTGTACCGGCTGCGCGGGCTGATCCCGCAACTGCGGTCCGCCGCCATCCCCCTCGACTACGACCAGCTCCTGCGCGATCTGCGGAACTGGGCCCACCCCGAGTCCCGGCAGCGCGTCCGCCGGACCTGGGGGCTCGCCTACCACACCGACAAGCGGGACGTGCCCGAGGAACCCGTCCCCTCCGCCCCCGACCCGGCCGGGCAGGCCCCCGCACCGGCCACCACCGCGACAGCCCCAGCACACCGCGCACCGGACCAGGAGACCCCGTGACCGGCCCCGTGACCGACACCGCGCCCCGCGCCTACATCGACGTCCACATCCTCCAGACCGTCCCCCCGGCCAACCTCAACCGCGACGACCAGGGCAACCCCAAGGAGGCCATGTTCGGCGGGGTGCGCCGCTCCCGGGTCTCGTCCCAGGCGTGGAAGCGCGCCACCCGGATGCACTTCACCGAACGGCTGCCCCGGGAGGGCCTCGCGACCCGCACCCGGCGGGTCGCCGACGTCCTCGCCCGGCGGATCGAGCAGCTCACCGAGGTGCCGCCGGAGGGCTCCGCCCGGCTCGCGCGGGCGCTGCTCGCCCCGTTGGGGATCAAGGAGGGCAAGAAGGACGGCGACACGGCCTATCTCTTCTTCTACGGCCGGGGCCAGCTCGACGCCGTGGTCGGCCTGATCGAGGACGAGGCCCTGGAGCTGGCCGCGCTCGACGACAAGGCGCTGGCCAAACGGGTCGAATCGTTCGACGTACGGGGGAGGTTCGGCAGCGGACACCCGCTCGACGTGGCCCTCTTCGGCCGGATGGTCGCCGATGTCCACGCGCTGAAGGTCGACGCCGCCACCCAGGTCGCCCACGCCCTGTCCACCCATGCCGTGGAGCTGGAGTTCGACTACTTCACCGCCGTCGACGACGAGACGAAGGACGAGGGACCGGGCGCCGGGATGATCGGCACCATCGGCTTCAACTCGGCCACCCTCTACCGCTACGCCACGGTGGGGCTGCACCAGCTCCACGACAACCTCGGCGGGTCCGACGAGGGAACCGTCGACGGCGTCCGGGACTTCGTCGGCTCCTTCGCCCGCTCCGTCCCCTCCGGTTACACCAACTCCTTCGCCCATCGGACCCTGCCCAGCCTGGTCGCGGTCGTGGTCCGCTCCGACCAGCCGGTGAACCTCGTCTCCGCCTTCGAACGGCCCGTCTCCTCCGTCCGGGGCATCTCCGAGAAGTCGGCCTCCGCGCTCGCGGACGAGCACACACGGGCCGTGCGCAACTGGGGCGACACCCCCTCCTTCACCTCCGTCTGCCACGCGTACGAGGACAGCGCGGACACCGCCGGGAAGCTGCGGGACGCGTTCGGCGACCCGGTGGACTTCCCCGCGCTGCTGGCCGGTCTGGGGGACCATCTGGCGACGCTGCTGCGGGGGCCGCGATGACCCCTCCCGGCGCCCATGGCCCTCAGAGTGCCGGTGCCGCTGCTGGTGCTGGTGCTGGGGGTGCGGACGCCGCAGCCGCTGCCGGGGCCGTGCTGCTGCTGCGGCTCGCGGGCCCGCTCCAGTCCTGGGGCTCCGCCAGTGCGTTCAACAGCCGCCAGACCGGGGCCGAGCCCACCAAGTCCGGGGTGATCGGGCTGCTCGCCGCCGCCGACGGGCGGGCGCGGGGCGCCTGCATCGAGGATCTGCGGGCGCTGCGCCTCGGGGTCCGCGTCGACCGGTCCGGGACCCTGTTGCGGGACTACCACACCGCGAGCGACCATCGGGGCCGTCCGCTGGCCCAGGCGGGCGTCGGCGCCAAGGGGACCCAGCGGCCTACGTCCCCCGCGAAGTACACGCAGGTCACGACCCGTTACTACCTTCAGGACGCGGTCTTCCTCGCCGCCCTCGCGGGCCCCCGCGCCCTGCTCGACCGGCTCGACCGGGCGGTCCGGGCCCCCGCCTTCCCGCTGGCGCTCGGCCGCCGTTCCTGTGTGCCCTCGCTGCCGCTGGCCCTGGGGGTCCACCCGGGTTCCCTGGGCGAGGTCCTGAGCACCCACCCCTGGGCGGTCTCCGCGTACGCCCGCGACCTGTACGCCCGACAGCTCGGTCACGAACGGGCCGAGGACGGCGGGCCCCAGCGCGGCCCGGCCGCCATCGACCGCCCGGTGACGCTGGACGACCCGGACGGGGACGACCGGCTCCAGGACGCCCCCGTCTCCTTCGACCCCGTCGACCGCCGTTTCACCGGCCGCCGGGTGACCCGGACCTGGGTCCGCGTCCCCACCGGCCTCACCCCGCCGGACGGGGCATCCGACCACGACGACGCCGGGCACGACCCGTTCGCCCTGCTGGGCAGGTGACCGCATGAGCTATCTCTCCCGTATCCGTATCAATCCGCTCCGGGCGGAGAGCCGCAAACTGCTGGCCAGCCCCCGTGCCATGCACGGGGCCGTCCTGGGCGGTGTCCCGGGCGGGGCCGGTGCTCCCGGCATGCCCGGCGTCCCCGGCGTGCCCGGCGTGCCCGGTGTTTCTGAGGGGACGGAGGGTGAGCAGGCGAAGGGGGCGCCCCGGGTGCTGTGGCGGCTGGACGCGGACGATCCGCACCGGCCGCAGCTCTATGTCCTGACCCCCGGCCGTCCCGACTGGTCCCATGTCGTCGAACGAGCGGGCTGGCCGGACGCGGACGGCGAGCACGCCGTCATCCGCGACTGCGCGCCGCTCATCGAACGGCTCGCCGTGGGACAGGAGTACGCGTTCCGGCTGACCGCCAACCCCGTGCAGACCACCGCCACGCCCGTCCGGCCGACCTCCGCCCAGGAGAAGCGGATCGCGGAACGGGTGGAGGGCGAGCGCCCGCGCGGCTTCCGGCTGGCGCACCGTACGGCCGCGCATCAGCTCAACTGGTTTCTGCGCCGGACGGACGGCTGGGGCTTCGCGGTGCCGCCCTCGCGCACGGACCCGGCCGCACCGGGGCTCGACGCGGCTTCGGGGCTCGACGCGGCTTCGGGGCTCGACGGGGCTTCGGGAGGTGACGGGGCTTCTGGAGGTGACGGAGGGCCGGATTCCGTCGGGGCACGGGACCCCGTGCGCGAGGTCCGGATCACCGCCCGGCAGCGGCACACGTTCAGCAAGGGCCGCCGGGGGACGCAGGTGACCTTCCACAGCGCCACCTACGAGGGGCTGCTGCGGGTCACCGATCCGGAGCTGCTGGCCGCCCGGCTCCTCGGCGGCATCGGACCGTCCAAGGCGTACGGCTGCGGCCTGCTGACCCTCGCCCCCGCGCCGCCGGGAGGGGACGGCTGAGCCTCGCCCGGTGCCGCGCGGGGGCGGCCGGGCCTCGCCCCGCGCGGTGCCGCGCGGGGGGCGGCCGAGCCCGCCGACGTCCTGCCCCCGGTCTCAGATCCCGGCGTCCGGCTCCTTGCTCACCTTCAGGTTCTTCGGGATGGCGGGCAGGACGCGCTGTTCCGAAGAGGTCAGCGGGATGTGGTGGGGCTCGGTGTACGGGGTGGCCGTGGCGGGGCGGAGCGTGACGGCCGGGCCGCCCTTGCGGAGGTTGACCGCCTTCGGGGCGAGGCCCTTGAGCGCCGGGAGGCGGTAGGCGGGGGCCTTCTTCAGGGCCTGGGCGAGGAAGTCGGCCGTGAGCTGGGCGGTCTGGGCGCGGGCCGCCGAGGGGGACGCGACCTGGGCGCGCTCGCATGTGCCGATGGCGCCGCCCGGGTCGGTCGCGGACAGATTGGTGTTGAGCATCCGGTGCCCGGTGCCCGCGAGCAGGACATCGGCGGCGACCCTGGTGGTGCCCGCCCTGGCGAGCTGCTTCATCGTGTCCAGGCCCGCGGTCGGCGAGGTGTCCTCGTCGCAGGCGCCCCGGATGTTGAGGACGGGCACCTTGTGCGGGGCGGGCTCGGCGTTCTCGGCGGGCTGGATGGCGACCGTGCCGAAGAGCCCCGCGCGCCGGGCGGCGGCGGGGGAGAGGACATGGCCGCCGCCCCTGCTGTGGCCGACGAGACCCACCCGTGAGGTGTCGATGCGGCCCTTGGCATTGATCCTGAGCCCGTGGTTCTTGCCCCGGTCGAGGTCGGCGAGCAGCTTCAGATGGGCGTTGACGAGGTCGGTGTAGCCCTTCGCGGGCTCGGTCTCGCCGCCCCACCAGATCTCGGGGGACACGACGTCGATGGCGACCGCGGCGAAGCCCTTCCGGGTCAGCTCCTCGACGAGGTAGGACTGGCCCACGTTCTGGCGCAGATAGTCGGGGCCGAGGGAGCCCTTGACGGGGACGCCGGGCTTCGCGCAGACCAGGGGCCAGGTGGTCTTCACAGGCTTCTTGGCGATGTACGGGTTGCCCGGGGCGACGCAGTTGTGGTGGGTGCCGTGGAGGACCACCACGACCGGGTGCGGGCCCTTGCCCCGGGGTATGCCGAGGACGCCGTGGAACTGCGAGGGGTTGCCCGCGGTCCGGCCGCCCGTGATCCGCAGCAGGCCCGGGGCCAGCTTGTAGCCGGTCAGCACGGCGGGGGCGGTCGCCGCCGTCTTCTGCGCCGTCTTCTGTGCTGTTTTCTGTGCGGGCGTCGGCTTCGGCCCGGCGGTCGCGGCGGGGGCCGTCGCCGCGGTGAGGGTCAGGGTGACGGCGGCGGCGGTCGCCACCAGGCCCAGGGGGCGCAGCTTCGCGGTGTTCACATGGGTGAGGAGGGAGAAATGGACGGATTGGTTCCGGCTTCTTCCGTGTTCTCGGCGCCGGTCGGGAAGGCCGTGGTCCGGAGGATCTGGAGGGTCTGGAGGGACCGGAGAGGCTGGAGGGGGCGTGATCCGACCGGTCCGGAGGACGACGGTCCGGGAGGTGCCGGTCCGGAGGGCGACGGCTCGGAGGGCGACAGTCCGGGAGGTGCTGGTCCGGAAGGCGCGGGTCCGGAAGGGCCCGGGCATCCGTGGTGCCCGGGCCCCTCCTCGTCCCCGTGCGGAATCCGTGGCGGACGCGCGTCAGACCCGTATCCCGCCGGACCGCAGCAGCGGCAGCCCCGTCACCGCCGCCGCCAGCGTCGCGTCCCGCCGGGCGAAACAGAAGCGGATCATCCCGCTCCCCCGATGGGTCCCGGCGAAGAAGCACGTACCGGGAACGGCGGCCAGGGAGAGGTCCTGGAGCAACGCCTGCGTCAGCCGTTCGCTGTCGCGTCCCAGGGTGCCGGAGAAGGCGAAGATCGCGCCCTGCGGTGACGAGGTCGGCAGCCCGGCGTCATTGAGGGCACCCACCAGCAGATCGCGCTTGCGGCGTAACTCCTCGCGCAGCCGCGCGTGGTACGCGGGCGAGAAGTCGGCGCGGGCCAGCGCCGCGGCCTGACCGGTGGTGAGCGGGTCCGCCGCGCATCGGGAGATCGTCTGCTGGGCCAGCCGCAGCCGGTCGGTGAGCGGGGCCGGGGCCGCCGTCCAGCCGACGCTGCGGCCCGCCGTTCGATGGCTGAGGGAGAGGCTGCCGATGACCACGGTCCGTCCCCGGCCCGCGGGGAACTGCCAGGGCGAACAGTGTTCCCCCGCGTAGACCATGGCCGCGTACGCCTCGTCGCTGACGATGCCGACGCGATGCTCGGCGCACAGCTCGGTCAGCGTCCGCATCTCGGCGGGCCCGAGCACCCGGCCGGTGGGGTTGTGGGGGGAGTTGACGATGATCGCGCGGGCGCGGGGGGTGAAGGCGGCCCGCAGTTCGCGTTCGTCGTACTCCCAGTCCGGCGGGTGCAGCCGGACCAGCCGGACCCGTGCCCCGGCCAGCTCGACGGCGTGGAGGAAGCCCTCGTGGTAGGGCTCGAACACGATCACCTCGTCACCGGGGTCGACCAGCACCAGCAGTGCCGCGTAGAGCGCTTGGGCGGTGCCCTGGGAGAGGGTGACCTCGGTCTCCGGGTCCACGGTGGTGCCCAGCCGGGTGCCGAGGACACGGGCCACGGCGGAGCGCAGCGCGAACGGTCCGTCGGGCGCCGCCGGGGACCCGTCGCCGTTCACCGGCGGGTCGGGGTCGAGGAGCACGTCCCCGCCGACCGGGCCATGAGGGGCGCCGCCGGGCGCCTCGCCGATGTCGGTGCCGGTGTTCTCGCCCGTGGGGACGGTGTGACCGCCGTGGTCGTCGTCCCAGTCGCAGTGCCCGTGCGCGAGGTCGATCGCGGCGCCCGCCCCGGCGGCGGTGAACCGGTCGATGGCGGGCGGCGCCAGCCGCCGGACCCGGCGGGAGGGCGGCTGGCCCCCGGAGCCGGGACCGGAGCGGGGTCCGCCCGGGGCGGACCCGTCCCGGGCGCCCGTGATCGTCGATGGCTGTCGCATGGAGATCCCCCTTGCCGTGCGTCTGCCGGACCTCCCCTCGTGGGTGTCCGGCGTTCGAGGAACCCTGGGGCCGGTGCGGCCCACAGGGACCGGTCACCCCATTCGTCCCCGCGCCCGCGCCGGTGTCCGCCGCTGTGCCGGTACGGGTATCCGCCCGCCGGCCGCCTCCACGGCTCTGTCCGCGGCTCTGCCCTCGGCCGTGTGCACGGTCGTGTGCACGGCTCTGTCCGCGGTCCGTCTCCGTGCTTCGAATTCCAGCCGAGGGAATTCCGCCGGTACGTTTTTGTGGACCGTTTCCCGGGCGACGGGAAGAAACCCCGGGAACGGGCGCATCGGTACGGCCGGTTCGGTGCCGGTGCCGTTTATCGCCGACGCATATGCCGCGGACAGAGCACGGTCCGGTATGCGGCGCCTGAGGCCGGTCCGGCCTGGACTCCCGGGGGTGCCGGGGAGCCGGGACGGGGTCCTGGGCAGGGGAAAAGCCGCCGCCGTGGCTAAGTCGGCGATATTTTCCCCTGGTTCGCACAACATGGTCCGCCCGACGCTCCTCTCATCGATGAGGACGCTCTGCGCGGTGCGCCGTGATGGGGCACAGTTTCTCCGGAAGCGGTCCGTCCGTCCAGAGTTCCCGCCGTGTCCCCGGGAGTAGTCCGGTAATGGGTCGTCGGAAGTGCGCCGGAAGTCCGCCGGAAGTCCCACGGGAGTGCGCCGTAAGTCCGCGCGCGGTCAGGGAATTGACCGAACATCCGTTCCTCGCTTCCTGTGTGCGACGGTTGGAGGCTCGCCGACGGTCCATCACCGCAAGCGGAACAGATACTTCCGCGTGGAGCGGTCCTGACGCGGCGGACCCGGAGAGGGCCCTGACGAACCCCCCGGAACCGGCCCTTCCCATGTTCTCGATCACGTCGTAAACCTCCTTGCGCATCCCCTACGGCTTTGCCACGATCCCTTCCATGACGAACGGAAAGGCAGACGCCACCACCTCCTGGTGAGCCGCCCGGCGCTTCCCCGCGGGCCTCTCTCCCGGGACACAGCCGCGCGCTTCACCCCGCCGGGCCCCTCCGGGGCACCTCCTCCTCGCCCTCTCCTCCTTCCGTCCTTCCGGCGGACCACTGTGCCCGGCCCGGCTCCGCGGAGTTCTCCGCCTGCCTCGCCCCGGCACATCGGTGACCACCCCGGATCTCTGCGACTCCTGGGGGAACGGCGGGCACGACACCCCATCGGATCGGCCGGTCCGACCCGTCCGGTCCACTTGTTCGGGCTGCCCTGAACCGGTACTGCCGGTCCGGAGCGCCCCGTTCCGCGCCGGTCCGTCCGCCGTCCGCCTGACCATCTGTCCCACCATGCGTCCGCCCCTGCGCACGGTCCCCGCCGCCTGCGGGCGACCCGCCATGGGCGCACAACCGACCCATCGACCGAACCGAAACGAGGATTGAGATGATCACGATCACCTACACGCCGCTGCTGAAGCCCACCCGGACCACAGGTACCACCCGGGGCACCGAGGGCACCGGCACCCCCGGCATCACCCGGATCACCGGCTCGCTGGACTCCACGATCACCCTGAGCATCGGTGGCAGCGGCGACCCCGGTGACGGCTGGGACCCAGGCTGACCACCGGGGCGCGGCCGACGGCCTTCCCGGCCCGAAGCCGCGCCCCGGAGTACGCCTATATGACTTAATCACCACGAGTTTCCCGGCAGTCCGGGGGGAGCAGACCGGGTGTGTCGCTGAGTACGCCGCTGAGGCCGCTGAGTACGCCGCTGATCGCTGATCACCGAGAACCCGCGCACCCAGAGGAGTCCATCCGTGGACCACACCGCCCTTCCCGGATTCGCCCCGCTGCTCCGCCGCCATCTGGGAGAGGCCCGTATGGTCCTTGTGGCCTGGCGGCTGCTGGTGCTCCAGGTCTCCCATCCGGTCGTCGCGGCGGGCACGAACGAGCACTCCACCTACCGGGCCCACCCCTGGCGCAGAATCGAGCACACCCTCACCAGCGGCCGTCGCCTCGTCCACATGGACCGGGACACCCTGCGGACCGAAGTCGCCCGGCTCGACCGGGCCCACCGCCGCATCCACGGCGTCGACCGCGGCGGCCGGACCTACTCCGCCCAGGACCCCGGGACCCGGGCCTGGGTGCTGATCACCCTCTATGAGTCCGTCATCGCCCTGCGCGCGCTCTCCGGCGACCCCGCCGGGCCGGAGGAACAGGAGCGGATGTACGGCGAATTCCGCTCCGTCATAGCCGAGTTCGGAGTGGAACCGGGCAGCCTCCCGGCATCGGCCGCCGATGTACCCGCCTATATGGACACCGTCATCCGCACCCGGCTGGAGTTCGGCCCCGAGGTCCGCCATCTGCTGTACGACATGCTCCGCGAGGCGCCGCGTCCGCACCGGGCCCGGCTGCTCACCCCGGTCTGGCCGCTGGCACGGCGCCTGATCGCCGCCGTGCTGACCTCGCTCACCGTCGCCGATCTCCCTCCCGCGTACCGCGAACGCTTCCGCCTCGCACCGACCCGCGCCCAACGGCTCCTCTCCCGACTGCTGCACCGGGCCGCGCGCCGGACAGCGCCCCTGCTCCCCGACCGCTGGCGCTACCGCACCCTGCCGGGTACGGGGAACGGCGCGGCCCGGGGCCCCCGGCACGCCGGACCACCGCGCCCCCGCTTCTCCCGGCACGACGCCCGCCCGCCCAAGCTGGACCGCTTCTTCAGCGAGGTCCTTGACCAGACCGGCGACGGCTTCATCGGCGCGCCCGATCTGCGGGCCATGGCGCACAACGTCTGCTGGCAGCTCGACCTCGACGAGGAGGGCGAGGCCCGCGTACACGCCGGATTCGATGTCTGGTGGGGACAGTTGCGCCGGACCATGGCCACGGACGGCGACGGGCGCATCGACCGCGAGGAGTTCATCGCGGCGACCCTCGACGCCTGCGACCGCGACTCCCGCCATCTGGAGGACGGACTCCAGGTCGCGCTGCGAGCGGTCTTCCACGCCGCCGACACCGGCCGCAGCGGCTTTATGGAGGTGGACGAGTATCGCGTCCTCTTCGGCGCCCGGCTCCACCCCGCCGAGGTGACCCACGGCTTCCGCCAGCTCGACCGCGACGGTGACGGAAGGATCACCGAGGCGGAATTCGTCGGCGGATTCACCGAGTTCTTCACCGCGCGCAACCCCCTGGCGGCGGGCAGCCAACTCCTCGGCCACCCCTGAACCGGCAACCGTCCTTCCCTGGCGCCCAGGCACACCGACCGCCCGTCCCCGGCGCCCGGGTCCGACGGCTGCCCGGGTCCGACGGCTGCCCGGTCCGACGGTTGTCCGGTCCGGTGGCCGGTGGCCGGTGGCGTGGGGCGGCCGGGCGGCGCGGGGTCGAGGGAGTCGGTTCAGACAAGGCCGTTCTCCCAGGCCCAGGCGGCGATCTCGACCCGGTTCCGCGCCGAGAGCTTGCGCTGCACATTCCCCAGATGGGTCTTCACGGTCGACAACGTGACGTACAGCTCCGCCGCGACCTCCTCGTTGGTCCGCCCCCGGGCGACCCGGCGGATGACATCCAGCTCCCGCTCGGTCAGCGGCTCCGACAACCGGGCGGGCGCTCGGTGCTCCGCGGCGGGGCGGCCGTTCCGGTCCGGTTCGGGGGACGCCATGTGCCGCAGCAGACGAACGGTGATCGTGGGCGAGATCAGCGAGCCGCCCGCCGCTGCCGCGCGTACCGCCTCGGTGAGCAGCGTGGGTGATCCGTCCTTGAGGAGAAAACCGCAGGCCCCGTTGCGCAGCGCCCGGTAGACGTACTCGTCCAGGTCGAACGTGGTCGCCACGATCACCTTGAACGGCTGCGGCACTGCGGGCCCCGCGAGCAGCCGGGTCGCCTCCAGGCCGTCCAGCTCCGGCATCCGGATGTCCAGCAGACAGACGTCGGGCCGAAGCGACCGGGCCAGTTCGACGGCGGTGGCGCCGTCGGCGGCCTCGGCGACGACCTCCATGTCCGGCTGGGAGTCGAGGATCATGCGGAAGGCACCCCGCACCATCTCCTGGTCGTCCGCGATCAGTACCCGGATGATGGTCATGGCGTCCATGGTCGCAGCTCGTCGCCGGGGTCCGCTGTATCCGGTCCCGACGGACGCGCCGGCTCCCCTTGGTGGCGGTCGCCCGTGTCCGTGGTATCCGTGTCCGTGGTGTCCGCGGCCCCTGGGGCGAAGGAGGGCGGAAGCGGCAGCCGGGCGCTGACCTCCCAGCCGTCCAGGGCCGGGGAGGGCCCGGCGGTGAGGGTGCCGCCCATGGTCTCGACCCGTTCACGCAGACCGAGCAGTCCGAAACCGGTCCCGGAGCCGCTCCCCGGGCGGTTCCGGGACCGCCCGTCGTCGACGACGGTCACCCGCACCTCGCCACCGTCCCCATCCCCGCCGCCGATCGTCCTTCCGGCGCTGCCTGCTGTCCCGTCACTGCCCCCGTCGCCAGCATCGACCGTTCTCCCCTCGTCGCTCATGGGTCCTTCGTGCAGGCGGACATCGACCGTGACCCGGGTCGCGCCGGCCGCGTGCTTCCGGACATTCGTCAGGGCCTCCCGGACCACCCGCTGGACGGTGCCCCCCATGCCCGGCGGCAGCACCCGTCCAGGGAGCCGTGGGTCGACGGCCAGTTCCACCCGGGTCCCGGTCCCCTCGAACGGGCCGGTCAGCTCCCGCAAACCGGACAGATCGTCGCCGGGGCGGGTGGCCGCCGGTATCGCGGGGTCGCGGAGGACGGAGACCATGCCGCGCATCGAGTCCATGGCCTGCGAACCGGCCTCCTCGATCCGCCCCAGCAGGGCGTCCAGCTCGTCC
This sequence comes from Streptomyces clavuligerus, assembly GCF_005519465.1. NCBI lineage: Bacteria > Bacillati > Actinomycetota > Actinomycetes > Kitasatosporales > Streptomycetaceae > Streptomyces > Streptomyces clavuligerus. The sequence goes on from NZ_CP027858.1 coordinate 3,533,407, forward strand.
GGCGTCGGGGTCTGCCCGGCGGCCATCGTGAACCGCACTGCTTTCGACTGCGCGACGATCGCGGTGATGTGGTGCGCGACGAAGTCGTGCAGCTCCCGCGCGTACTCCAGGCGCTGCGCCGTACGGTCGGCCTCCCGCTCACGGGCACGGACGGAGTCCAGCAGCCGGAGATAGGCACCGAGGAGGCAGGCGAGCGTGAGCCCGAAGAGGGCTCCGTACCCCAGGAATTCGGTGGCGAGTCCCCACTCGGACTCCGCCAGGCGCAGCGGCAGCAGTCCCGCCGTCAGACCGGTCGGTATCGCGAGGGCGATCGCGCGGAGCGGGGAGAGCAGTCGCACCCCGCGGGTGACGATCAGCAGCAGGGCGCACTGTTCCACCAGGCCCGGTGTCAGTACCGGCCGGTGCGTCAGGGTCAGGGTCACCACGGTCAGGGTGAACGAGGCGGCCACCGCCACCCCGGCCACCAGCGGGAAGCGGCGAGGCAGCACGACCAGGGCCGTCATGCACAGCGCCCCTGTGAGCACGGTCGCCACCACTGTCGGTGCCCAGCCGGTGGCGGAGCCCTCGATGATGAGCAACGAGAGGACGCCGCAGCTCGCGAGGATGAGGGCGAGCTGCTCATGCCGGGGCCGGGATCGGAATTCTGGGATCACGTCCATTCACGTTACGGACCGGGCCGGGGCCCCGCCTCGGCCGTTCGGCCGACCGATGTCCCGCTCGTCATTCGGCTGTCCGGCCGATCCGCCGGGGCCGTTCCCTCCGCGAGTCTGAGAACTCAGCGGACCCCGTCGCCCCGTGCCGACGGCCGGCCCGCACTCACCTGCCTGTCTCTTCCGGGCTCCCTCTCAGTCCCTGCTCCTGTCCCGTTCCCCTGTCCGTGTCCCTGCCCATTCCCGTGGTGAAGGCCCCATGATCCGCACTGCCCTGCGCTCCCTGCGCACCCACACGATCCGCTTTCTCCTGCCCGCCTTCGCTGTTGTGCTGGGCGTGGCCTTCACCTCCGGTTCGCTGATCCACGCGGAGTCCGTGCGCGCCGACCTCCGCCAGGGGCTGCGGGGCGCGCAGCCCGACGCGTCCGTGGTGGTCCGCCCGGACCCGGGGGCGAGCCGTTCGGCGGAGCCCGCTCTGGACATCCGGCTCGCGGAGCGGCTGCGGGCGCTGCCGGGGGCGGCGGGTGTCCGGGGGGCGGCGGAGGGGGTCGCGTTCGTGGTCGGCCCCGGTGGGGAGCTGGTCGGGGCGCGGGAGAAGACGACCGGGACCAACGCCGTACCCGGCCCGGACGGTGCGGACCCCCGCCATCCGATGGTGACGGGCCGCGCCCCGCGCGCCCCGGGTGAGCTGGCCCTCGACCGCGCCACCGCCGTGTCCACCGGGTACGGAGCCGGCGACCGGGTCCGGTTCGTCGTGGCCGGTGAGACACGGACCGGTGTGGTGACCGGTGTGTTCACCTCCGACGACCCCCGGCTGCTCTCCGGCGGTACGCTCACGCTCTTCGACACCGCCTCCGCACGGCGCTGGTTCGCGCCCGCGCCCGACGCGTACACCGCACTCTCCCTCACCGCCCGCCCCGGGGTCCCGGACTCCGACCTCGCGGGGCAGGCAGCGGCGTTGCTCCCGGCGGGTCTTGAGGCCGTCGACCGGGCCACCCTCGACGCGGAGACCGAGGCCGAGGTCTCCGCCGCCCTGGAGAAGATCACCGGGCTGCTGCTCTCCTTCGCCGCGGTGGTCCTGCTGACAGCCGGTTTTCTCGTGGCCAACGCGTTCACCATGCTCAGCGCCGCCCGTGCCCGGGAGCACGCCCTGCTGCGCGCGGTCGGGGCGACGCGCGGATACCTCACCCGACTGGTACTGACGGAGGCAGTGCTCGTGGGTGGTGCCGCCGCCCTGCTCGGGCATCTGCTGGGGATGGCGGCGGCGGTGCCGCTCGACCGTTTCTTCGGGGCCGGTACCGGCGGCGGGCCGCGGCTCACGGGGCTCATGCCGCCATTGGTCTCTGTCGGGGTCGGCGTCGTGGTCGCCGTGGTGTCCGCGTATGTCCCCGCCCGCCGGGCCGCTTCCGTCTCCCCGGTGGCCGCGCTGCGCACCGGATTGCCGCAGCCGCCCGCCTCGCTGCGCCGCCGTTCGCTCGCGGGTGCGGCCGTGACGGTGCTGGGTGGTCTGCTGCTGGCCGCCGCGACGGACACGGCGGATCTGGGGCTGCTCACATGCGGCGGGGCGGTGCTGCTGCTGGGGCTGATCCTGCTCACCCCGCTGTGCGCGCTGGCGCTGGTCCGGTTGGTCCGTACGGTCGCGGGGCCCCGGCTCGGTGTCCGGGGCAGGCTCGCGGCCGAGAACATGTGCCGCAACCCCCGGCGTACGGCGGCCACGGCGGCGTCCCTGATGACCGGGCTCTCGCTGGTGGCGGCGGCCACGATGGGCGCGGCGGCGCTGCGGGCGACAGCCGACGCGGAGGCGCGGGCGGCGATGAGCGGAGATCTGCGGGTGGTCCCCGTCACCTATGGGCGGATTGCCGACGGCACCGCGGAGCGGGTCGCGCGGGTGCCGGGGGTGGCCGCGGTCACCCCCCGGGTACCCGGGGAACTGGAACTGTCCGGCGGCGACTGGCTGTCGGTGACGGGTGTCGACCCGGCGGCGGTGGCGCGGGCGGCGGGTCTCACGGTCCACCGGGGGTCGCTGGACCGCCTGGGTGAGCGGGGTATCGCCGTGACGCGGACGGAGGCCCGGGAGCGGGGCTGGACGCTGGGTACCCGGGTGACCGGGGTGTTCGACGGGATGTCCAGGACCGCGGCGGGGACACCCGGGCCGCAGACGCTGACGGTCGTCGCGCTCTACGACGGGCCGGAGGTCTTCTCCCCGGCCCTGGTGGCCTCGGCCGCGCTGACCGCGGCGGAGCCCGCCGAGATCGTGATCGCCGCCGGTCCCGGCTCCTCGGGCGGGGTGGCGGGGCTGCGTGAACGGATCGGCACGGCACTCGACAACCCGGCCCTGCTGGTGCAGGACCGCGCGGACGCCGGACGGGAGGCGGCCCGTCCCGTCGAACCCTTCCTGGACGTCGTCCATGCGCTGCTGAGTCTCGCGGTGCTGATCGGGGCCCTGGGGGTGGTCAACACGATGGCGATGGCGGTGAGGGAGCGGGTCCGTGAGATCGGTCTGCTGCGGGTCATCGGCTTCGACCGCAGGGGCGTCGCCTCGGTCGTCCGCCGTGAGTCGGTGCTGATATCGCTGCTCGGCACGGGACTCGGGGTCTTCGCGGGGACCCTGGTCGGCGCGGCGGCCGTCGTCGGTCAGGAGGGTGCGCCGCTGATCGTCCCTTGGGGGTGGCTGGCGCTGTGCTTCGTCGCCGCCACGGCCATCGGAGTCCTGGCCTCGCTCGGCCCGGCCCGGTGGGCGGCGCGGGTGCGGCTGCTGAGCGCGGTGCAGTCCGATGGGGAGTAGCGCGCGGGGCATGTCCGGTGCGGGCACGCGCGCCGGATGCGCACCGTGCCGGTGGTCCCGGGCGGGGGATCGCGCCCAGCGGGGTGAGACCGAGAGGGACGGCGGAGTCCGGTTCGGCGGTGTCGAGGACCGCGACCCGCTGCGGCTCGTCGGCGACCTGGATCGGGCCCATGGCGGTCTCGGCGGCCTTCTCGGTGCTCTTGCTCTTGCGCTTGGCCCTGGTGCCGCCGTCCTTGCCCATGGCGTCGCCGGAGCCGGAGCCAAAACCGGACTCGGAGTCGGAACGGCACGCGGGGAGGTTCGCCGGCGCACCTGCGAGCCGTCAGTAGCGGACCGCCGCTCCCACCTCCGCTGTGACGGCGCCCGTCAGCTTGCGGTTGCTGAGCGCGGTGGCCTGCCCGGATTTGCCGGCGGCCACATCCGAGATGTCGACGACGGAGGCGTCCAGCAGATTCCCCCCACTGTCCCGGAAGTTGATCTGCACGGCGAAGGATTTCGATGCGTCGGTGGTGTTGCGGGCGGTCACCTCCACGGAGGTGCGGCCGTCGCCCGCGGTCACGGGCTTGCCCAGGGTCACCTCGCCCTTGGCGTTGACGCCGCCCTTGATCTCCTGGAGCTTCTTGTCCGCCGCCGCGGTCGCCGAGGCCACCGCCGACGCGGCCTGGGAGGCGGCACCGGTCACCTTCGCCCCGGCGGACTCCACCGCGCGGGACGCCTCGGCGACCGCGGACGAGGCGGCGGCTGTCACCTTGGCTCCGGCGGACGCGGCCTTGGAGGCCACCTCGGCGGGGCTGGTGCCCCCGTTGGAACAGCCCGCCGTGCCCACTCCGAGGGCCACCGCGAGACCGGCCGCGACCGTCCCCCGCTGCCACCACCGACCACTCACGTCCGCCGCCTCCTTCTTCCACACCCGTTTCGTCCCGCTGACCGTCAGCGATGCCGATGCCGGGACCCGCACGGGTATCGCTACCGCGACCGGTGCGGACACCGGAACCCCCAGTCAAGGAGCAGAGGCATGGCTTCGCATCCGCGGCTACGCCATCCGTGCCGCGTACCACCCCGGTGCGGACCGCAGGCGCGGGGGACGGGTGAGCCACCGTTACAGCGGCCCGGCCCCCGGGAAAGGAGCAGGCGCGCGGTGCCGGACGGGCCGACGGGGTGCTGTCGGACGGCGCGATGTTGCCTGGCGGGAGCGGCCCGGTGTGTGCGCGGGGCCGCGGTGCCGGACGCGAGAGGAGGACCGGCCGGTGAGGATCGATGTCCACGCCCATGTCTGGACCGACGAGTACCTGGATCTGCTGGAGGGCTACGGGAAGACGGACACCGCCGTTCAGCGCGGGCTGGGCGCCGGGCTCGGCGACCGGGAGATCGAGGCACGGTTCGAGCTGATGGACTCGGCGGGGGTGACCCATCAGGTGATCTCGGCGCCACCGCAGTCGCCGCACTTCGCCGACCCCGCGCAGGCGGTCCGGGCGGCACGGTTCGTCAACGACCAGTACGCCGAGGCCGTGCGGCGCTGGCCGGACCGCTTCCTCGCCTTCGGTTCGCTGCCCTTCCCGCACACCGACGCGGCCCTGGAGGAGCTGGCCCGGGTGCTGGACCAGCTCGGCATGGTGGGGGTCGCGACCACCACATCGGTCCTGGGGCGGTCGGCCGCCGATCCGGCCTACGAGCCGGTCTTCGCGGAGCTGGACCGGCGGGAGGCGGTGCTCTATGTGCATCCGGCGGGGTGCGGCGCCGGTTCACCGCTGATCTCCGAGCACCGGCTGACCTGGTCGATCGGGGCACCCATCGAGGACACCGTCGCGATCATGCAGTTGATCCTCGCGGGCGTCCCCAGCCGCTACCCGGGGATGCGGATCATCGCGTCGCACCTGGGTGGAGCCCTGCCGATGCTGGCACTGCGGGCGGACCACCAGGTGGGCTGGGAGGCACCGGACACCCCGGAGCTGCCGAGCGCCGCCGCCCGCCGGCTCTGGTACGACAGCGTGGGCCACGGCCACACCCCCGCGCTGCTGGCCGCCGTGGAGACGTTCGGCGCGGACCGGATCGTGCTCGGCACGGACTTCCCGTACGAGGACGGGGACCTGTTCCGTACGGCCGTCGCGTACATCGAGCACGCGGGGCTCCCCGGGGAGCAGATCCGGCAGATCTTGGACCGCAACGCCGTGGATGTGCTGGGGCTGCGGCTGTGAGCGCACCCGGGGATGCCTTTCCGGAGCCGGAGGAGCTGAGGACCGTCGAGGTCAACGGGGTGTCGCTGACGTACCGGGAGATCGGGCGGGGCGAGCCGGTGGTCTTCGTCCACGGGGATCTGAGCGATCTGCGGACCTGGGAGCGGCAGCTCCCCGCCGTGGGAGCCGCGTACCGGGCCATCAGCTACAGCAGGCGGTACGCCCGTCCCAACGCGGACATCCTGCCCGGCACCCTCAACCCCATGGGGCCGCACGTCGGCGATCTGCTCGCCTTCCTCGACCGGGTGGGGGCGGCGCCCGCGCATCTGGTGGGGAACTCCTGGGGCGCGTTCATCTGTCTGCTGGCGGCGATGCGCCGCCCCGGCGCGGTACGGACTCTCGTCCTGGAGGAGCCCCCGGTGGTGCCGCTTTACCTCAGCGATCCGCCGCGCGTGGCCGAGCTGCGGCTGCTCGCGGGCCGTCCGGCCGTGCTGCTGGATCTGCTGCGGTTCCGGACGGGGACGGTGCTGCCCGCCGGACGGGCGTTCCGGGAGGGCCGGGACGACAAGGGGATGCGGATCTTCCTCCGCGGGGTGCTGGACGCGAAGGCGTACGCGGGGGTGGCGCGGGAGCGTGTTCCGCAGATGCGGGAGAACCTGTCGGCGCTGAAGGCGGGGCTGTTCCGGGCCGGGTTCCCGGCGGTGGACCCCGAGGAGGTGCGGGCGCTCCGCATCCCCGTGCTGCTGGCGACGGGGGTGCACAGTGCGCGGGTGCTGCACCGGTTGGTGGACCGGCTGGCGGAGTTGCTGCCGAACACGGAACGGGTGGACATCCTGCGGGCCTCGCATCTGATGCACGAGGAGAATCCGTCGGCGCTGAACGGGGCGGTGCTGGACTTCATCGGCCGCCACCGGGATGGCTGAGACGCCGGGTGGCCGTGTGCGGTCCGGACACGGCCACGGATACGGGCACCGTCACCGCCAACGCCACGGGCACCGCCATGAGCATGAGCATGGGCACGGGCACCGCCACCGCCACGGGCACGGCCACGGGTCCGGGGCCGTGCGCGCCCCGGGCCCGTGGCCCGCTCCACCGTTCTCGTCAGTCCTGCGAACGGGCGGCGGCGCGGGTGCGCCTGCGTACGGTCAGGACCAGGGCGGTGCCCGCGAGCAGGGCCGCGCCCGCTGCGCTGCCGACGCCCGTGAGGGCCTGGGTCCGCGCTCCGGTCCGCGCCAGTTCGGCCCGTCCGGTGGTGCCGTCCGCGGCGTTCTGGAGGATCTCGGTCACCTTGTCCGGGTGGGACATCATCGCCACATGCGAGGAGTTGACCTCGACGGTGTGCGACTTGGCCCGCTTCGCCTCGAAGCGTTCCAGGTCGGGCGCGATGGCCTTGTCTTTCTTGGCGACGACGAACCAGGAGGGGATGTCCCGCCATGCGGCCTTGGTCGCCTTCTGCTCGAAGCACGCCGCCGCGATGGGCCGCTGTTCCACGGCCATCACCTTGGTCTCGGCCTCGGCCAGATCGGCGGCGAAGACGCTGTGGAACATGTCGTTCTTGATGTACAGGTCCTGCCCCTTGGTGGTGCCGTCGGTGTACTCGACGGGGCGCAGCGCGGGCTGGAGCTCGCTGCCAGTGAACTTCATGGAGAGCTGTCCCAGGGTCTCGCCCTTGTCCGGCATGAACGCGGAGACATAGACGAGGGCTTTGACGTTGGGGTTCCCGGCCGCCGCCTCGGTGATGACCGCGCCGCCGTAGGAGTGGCCCGCGAGCACGATGGGGCCCTCGATGCTCTTGAGCACGCTGGCGATATAGGCGCCGTCGCTGGTGAGGCCGCGCAGCGGGTTGGCGGGGGCGACCACGTTGAAGCCGCGGTGCTGGAGGCGTTCCACGACGGAGCTCCAGCCGGAGGCGTCGGCGAAGGCGCCGTGCACCAGGACGACGGTCGGCTTCATCCGGCCGGAGGGCGTGGCGGCCGGGGCGGCGGAAGCGAGGGCGGGACCGGTGGCGAGCGCCGTCGCGGTGAGGGCCAGGGCGGATATCCGGCAGGCGCGGGTCGCGCGGCCGGTGCGGGATATCCGGTGGTTCGGCGGCGGGGCCGGGGTGCGGTCGGAGGGCCGGGGGGACGACGGCACAGCCATGGGTGTGCTCTTTTCTCACGGAGGGAGGCTGTCGCTCCTCAGAGTTGGTGAACGGGGCGCCCCGCGCGCGCCGCGCGGGGCGGAAGGGTGAAGCGGACGGGCGGATGGATGAAAAGTGCCCCCGGGGGTTCTGGGGGTGCTTGGGTCGGAGCGAGGCGAGGGGCCGGGGCACGGGGCGGACGGGGTACCCCCGGCGCACCCCCGGGCGGGGGTGCCGGACACCGGCGTATGGGTCCGATTTGTGGAATTACCGAGGGTTCGTGAACAACCGGGCCAGAACATTCCGCATCTTCAGGAACAGCGGAAGGGCTCGACGCCCCTCGGCGGGCCGTCGTGCTGCGCGGTTCGCCCTGGGGAGGGCCGGGCACAGTGGGTCCAGGGAGGGTGGACGGATGTCGGTGACGGTGCCGGGAGGCGCGGAGCCGGGGAGACGGCGGCGTACCCCGCGTGCGCGGTCGCTGCGCGCGGTGTCGCTGGCGGTGGCGGTGTCGTTGACGGTGTCATGGGCGGTGATCGGCGGGGTGGCTCCGGCTGTCGCGGCCGGTGAGCCCGAGCGGGAGCGGCGGCCGGGTGTGGTGCTGCCGCCCGCTTCGGATACGGCGCGCCCGTCGGGCGCGGTACCGGACGCCGCCGTGGACACGCCGGGCGCGCCGGACGGCGCCGTGGGCGCGACCCGAAACGGAGCCGGAAGCGGAACCGGATCCGGAACTGGGGGGCCGGTGTCGGAACCATCCGTTCCGGATCTGGCGTGGTCGTCCGCGCTGCCGGACCCGCAGGACCGGTCTGCGATGCCGCCGTCCGTACCGCCGGTGGACCCCGTGTCCCCGGTGGGCCCCGCCGGGCAGCGGGCGAAGGAAGCGGAGGGCGCCGGGCAGCCGGAGCCGGACGAGGAGCAGTCGGACGAGGGGCTGTTGGACGGGGCGGAAGCGGAGGGGCCGCGTTCCCCGGTGGACCGGCGCCGTGCCGCGACCACCGTCACCCGGGGCGAGGGCTTCGTCGCCGTCGACTTCGACCTCGGGGACACGGCGCTGCCCGGGCGCGGCGGCTTCCGCGCCCCCGTCCGCGGCCAGCTCGTCCTCCCCGCGAGCGGCCGGGCGACGAAGCTGGTGCTGCTGAGTCATCTGCGCTCCGGCAACTGTTCGACGGGGGACATCGCCGACGGCGGTACGTTCGCGTACCCGTGCCCGGCGGGCAGTACGGAGGTCCGCTATGACCGGGGCTGGCGGTACCTGGCCGAGTCGCTGGCCCGCAAGGGGTACACCGCGCTGATCCCGGACCTCGGCCCGGTGTGGGTGGGGCACGAGGTCAAGGGCGCGTACGACCAGGTCGAGGCCGTCCTCAAGATCTTCGGGCGGCAACGGGACGCGCTCGCCGGCGCGGTGGAACGGGGGGAGCGGAGCTTCGGGACGGATCTGCGCGGCCGGGTGGATCTGCGGACCGCCGCGTTCGTGACCCACTCCCGCTCGGGGTACGCCGCCGAGCCGATCGCCCGGCGCTGGGCGTCCGGGCCGACTCGTATCCACAGCCAGTATCTGCTGGCGCCCGCGCTGGAGGACTCGGCGGAGGACCCGTACGGGCCGATGAGCGCGCCGCCCGCCGACATCCCCTGGCTGACGGTGATCGGCTCCGACGACGAGGACACCGGGCCCGCCGGGAGCGTCTACCTCTCCGATCACCTCGGGCAGCGCCGCGCCGCGCCCGCCGGGGCGGTCACTGTCAGGGGCTTCGGCCACAACTACTTCAACCGGGTGCTGTCCGCCGCCCGCGCGGACGACCGCATGGGCTGCGGGAACGGCTGTCCGGGCGCGCGCGAGCACGAGCGGCTGCTGACGCGGACCCTCGGGGCCTGGCTCGACCACACCGGCGGCCCGCGCCGGAGCACGGGGATCGCCGCGCTGGACGATGTCCGGGCCGCCGTGCCCCGTACGTTCGGGGGCGTCCCGGCGCGCTGGCTGATCGCGGGGACGCCGTCCGCGCGGCGGGAGTCCGTGCTCGCCCTGCCGCAGGCGGGAACAGCGCCGGGCCGGGCCCGGAAGACCTGGACGGCCTCCGGCGACGCCACGGCGCGTGCCTGCCGCCACTACCATCCGCAGGACCCGACACGGCGGCCCGGCAGCTGCGACGAGACCACGATGGGGCTGGTGCGCTCGACCACCAACCTCCTCCAGGTCCGCTGGCGGAAGAACGGCGCCGTGAGTGTCCCGATGCGGCTGCGGCATGTGCCCGAGGGGCTGGCCCTGCATCTGATGCCCTTCGGCGCCACCGGCGAGGACTCCCCGGGGACCCCCGTCCGGCTGACCCTGCGGGACACGGCCGGCCGCACCGCGAGCGTCGATCTGCCCGCGAGCGATCCGGCGCTGGCGAACGTGGCGCGGGGCGAGCGCCCGGCGGGCTTCCAGATCAGTACGGTCCGGGTGCCGCTGAAGCGTTTCCGGGGGGTCGACCCGGCGAAGCTGGACCGGCTCACGGTCGGCGGCACGGGCCGAGCGGGCGGGATCATGCTCCGCCAGGCCGAGTTCACCGGCGGCGGGACCGGTACGAGGGCCGTCGGTTCCGGTGACACCGGCCGTGACGAGGGCCGCGGCGGCACCGGCCGGAGCGACCGGAGCGGCACCGACCGGGGTGGGGCCTCGGCCGACCGGGCCGCCCCGGGCGGCGGCGAGGCCGACCACATGCTCTCCGCGACCGGCGGCCACACCCTCAGCGCGGCGCTGCTCAGCCTCGCGCTGATCGCCATCGGCCTGACCTTCGTCCGCCACTCCGGCGCGCGCCGCCGTCCCTGACGCGTCCGCGGGTGATCGCGGTGTGTCCCGCCGGTGGGGCCGTGCGCCGTGACCACGGATGCGTTCAGCCGTCCGGGCCGCAGGCCGTGATCGCGGGTACGGGCTTTCGCGCGGGAGCCCGTACCCTCGGACGGATGCGACAGTCGCCCGCCGCCCTGGTCCAGCAGTTCCACCACGCCTTCGGCCTGGACGCCCGCCGGGCCCCGGCCGAGATCCCGCCCGAGCTGGCGGCCCACCGCCAGGACCTCCTCGCGGAGGAGTTCGCCGAGGTCTCGGAGGTCGCGGTGACCGGCCCGCTCGACCACCTCGCCCAGGAACTGGCCGATGTCGTCTACATCGCGTACGGCACCGCCCTGGTCCACGGCATCGACCTCGACGAGGTCCTCGCCGAGGTCCACCGCGCCAACATGTCCAAGCTCGGCCCGGACCACACCCCCGTCCGCCGCCCTGACGGCAAGGTCCTCAAGGGACCCCACTACCGCGCTCCGGACATCGCCTCGGTCCTCCGCGCGCAGGGCTGGACCCCGCCGGAGCAGTGACCGTCGACCGGTCACGGATGCCCTTGAGCGGGCGGTGCCCTCGGTCAGGCGTGCGTGCGGGCGGACTCAGGGCTGGTACTCGTATCCGATGGTGAAGCGGGGCGGCAGGCACCACTCGCCGTACTCCACGACCCCTTCGGTGTCGGACCACCGGTGCGCCCCGGCGAAGATCGGCGATCCGACGGGGAGCCCCAGCGCGCCCGCCTCGCGGGCGTCGGCCTCCCGGGCGTGTATGTCGTCGCGGGCGTGGGTGATCCTCCGGCCGGTGGCCTCCAGGACCCGCGCGGTGATGCCGTGGTTCTTGCCGGGGGCGGTGCTCAGCAGTTCCGGGACGAGGACGGCGAACGGGGCCGGGTACCAGGTCACCGCGAAGACCGTCCGGGTGCGCCCCCGTCCGGCCAGCCATTCACGGCGCACCACCTGGTCGCCCGGGTCGAGATCGAAGATCTCCGCCACGTACAGCGGCGGGACGACCAGTTCGGCGGCGGTCACCCGGCTGGTCTCGCCCTCGGCGAGGAAGGACTTCACCCGCTGCACCCGGGCGAGCCGGTCGCGTGCGGAGAGTGTCCAGCGGGGGTCGTCGCTCACATAGGTGCCGCGAGGGGTGGTGCGGATGAAGTGCTCCACCTGGAGGGCCTGGAGCGCGCGGGAGACGGTGGCCGCCGCCACCTGCCACTGGCCGCTGATCTCCCGGTTCGTGGGGAGTCTCGATCCGGGGGCCAGCTCTCCCGAGAGGATGCGCTCCCGGAAGTGGTCGGCGATCTTCGCGAAGGTCTTCTCGCTGGGCATGTCCCCTGCCTCTCAGGGATGATGGGCCGTTTCCGGGCTCCGGGCTCCGGGAACGGGGCTCCGGGAACGGAACGAAGGACGCGCGCGGTCAGTCACCGGCCGTCGGGCTCCAGGGCTCCGCTCGTCCCCACAGCTCCTCGGCGTGCTCGGCGAACCGGTCGAACATGCCTGACGCGCCGTGCCGCCGCAGATGCAGCAGGGGCGAGTCATGGCCCACGAGCCGGGCGAGATGGGGCGTCACGAGGGCCTCGCCGTCGAACCGGAAGACGGACAGGCCCACATGGCTGGTGGCGTCCCGGGGGGAGGACATCCGGGCCTCCACACCCGCCACCGGACCGAGCCGCGTCAACTGTTCCAGCGTGGTCCTGATCCGGGCCGACACGGTGAGGGCGACGTCCTCGATCTCCTCCCGCTGCCGGGTGACCGTCCCATCCGGGTCCCCGACGAGGAAACGGACGCGGCAGCCCGACTCGGCCTTCCTCCGGACCGTCTCCGCGAAGTGCGGCACCTGCGTCCAGAGGAAATAGCCGGTGTAGCCCGCGAGAAAGATGTCCGTCCGTGCCGACGCGACCAACTCGGCCCACACCGTGGACGGACACGCCGATCGATACGGGTAGCTCTGGACGATCTCCCGGTCGCCGCCGGTCTTCACACGCTCCTGTACAGCCTTCGGCCACAACATCTCTTCGTCCACTCCCAATGCCCGGCAGGCGTCCGCCCGGTTCCTTGCGTGCGGTGTCAGATCAGCATCGCCCACCCATCTCTCCACCTGTTTGGTGGAGACGCCCACCCGGTGCGCGAGCTGGCGGGGGGACAGACCCGCGTCGCCCATGGCAGAGCGAAGAGCCTCGTTCACGTCAACCCCTTGGCATGACCTTTTGGGCTTTCTTCGACCCTAGTGGGAGGCGTCCCAACTGTCCTGAGAATCAGCGATATACGTCCGCGAGGGTGGCCGACGATGGTGCCTCGACCCGGCCCGGTGAGCCCCCGCCGTCGGCGGTTCCGTGCTCTCAGCCGCCCCCCACCCCGGAGACCGACCATGTGTCAGCCCCCTTCCTCCGCCCCCTTCCCGCGCGGCGGATTCCTGGCGCTCAATCCGATCGCGTACCCCCCGTGCGCCTGCCCGGACCCGCGCTGCACGCTCAAGGAGCCCCGGCGGCGCGAGGACGGGAACGCTGAGAACTACGGGGACTCGTCCGCGCTCGTCGGTCTCCGGAAGCGGATGCGCGCCGACAACGAGCGGCGGAACACGTTCGGGAACCACGGCCGGTGAAGCGGCGGCGTTCGCCCTCGTACGAGATTCTCGCCGGGCTGGTCGGGACGCTGCCGGCCTGCTCGCCGGGGATCGCGGTCAGTGGGGGGGCCGGGACCGGACGGGAGCGGTGAACGGGCCCACCGGTACGGGAAACCGGCGGGCCCAGGGCGGGGTCCGGTTCAGAGCGCGATGAGCCGGACCCGGTTGCCGCAGAGCCTCGACTGAGGGTCAGCCCGCCGACGCACCGCCCCGTGTCCGTGACGGCACCGGAACCGGCTCCGGCAGGCGGAGCACCAGGCCCGCGACCGGCTTCGGGCCGAACGAGGTCGACTTGCGCGGCAGCAGCACCCCCGTCTCGGCCAGGGTCCGCACCGTCGGCTCGTCCATGGTGGGGAGCAGCACCGCGACCCCGTTCCCCGGGGCCGCCACCGAGCCGGTCGCCAGGCGGGCGTCGTGGACGTGGTGGACCGCGCCCGGCAGGTCCGGTACCGACCAGGCCAGCTCCAGGAGGAGGTGGTCCGCGACGGCCGTCGGCAGCGCGCGCCAGGCGGCCGGGTGGCCGGAGAGGGCGCGGGTCAGTGCCCGGGGCCGGGGCTCGGTGACGCTCCAGGCGCCGCCGCCCCCGGCGAGGACGATCTCCCCCGCTCCGGGCGGCCGGGGCCCGCCGGGCAGTGCCCGCACCCGGGCCACCTCCGCCGCCGCCGCGACCGCCTTCTCCGCGTCCAGCGCCGGAACCACCCGGTGCACCGCCGACAGCCGCAGCGGATGTGTCTCCTGGTCGACGAGGAGCGCCAGAGTCCGGCCCCACGGGCCGTGCGGCTGCCGTGCCGCGAGCCGCAGACAGGCCGCGTACCGGTGGTGCCCGTCGGCGATCAGCGCACGGCCCCGGGCCGGGTGCGCGGCGACGAGGGCCTGATCCGCCGGGTCCGTGCACGCCCACAGCGCATGGGTCAGCCCACCGTCCCGCGCGGTCGCCAGCGGCGGCCCCGCCGTCACCCGTTCCAGGATCTCCGTCGGCGGGGGACCGGGCGCCCGATATCCCAGCAGCAGCTGCTCCAACTGCGCCCGCAGCCCGGCGAGATGCGCCGTCCGCCGGTCCACGACATGTTCCCGTACCCCCTCGTGCGGCAGGATCGGCACGCTCCCCGCGACCGGCGGCGTGAGGTCCAGTTCGCCGATCACCCCGCGCTGGAGCAGTTCCCCGTCCGCGCGCTGCTCGTAGACGTAGAGCGCGGGCCGCGCGTCCCGTATCAGCACGCCCCGTTCGAGCCAGCGCGCGAGCTGCCGGGACGCCTCCTCCGGGCGGGCCGAGTAGAGCAGCCGGGCCAGGTGGTGCGGTCGGCGGCGCAGCGCCAGCGCGTGGGCGGGGCGCTGGTCGTCGTAGGGCGGACAGACCACCCGCGACAGGTCCCCGGCGGCGGCCCGCGCGTACCGCACCGCCCGGAACGGCCGTATACGCAGTCCCGAAGACGAAGACGAAGGGGGAGAGGGAGGCAAAGACGAGGAGGGGGAGGGGGAGGGCATGGCAGGTCCTTTCGGCGGACGGGGGGAGAGGGGCGGCCCCGGCCTCCGGAGCCGCCCCGTGGCATACCTCAGGCGACGGACGCGGACTCCGGCCGCACCAGTCGGCCCGTGCGGTGCAACCCGTGCAGCGCCAGCGCGCACAGCGCCCCGAGACCCGTCAGCGCCAGCCACGGCAGCGCCGCGACCTCCGCCTCCCGGGCCGCGTCCAGCGCCGCCCCGGTGAGCAGATTGCCCACCGTGATCCCGATGCCGCAGATGGTGTTGTAGAGCCCGTAGTGCGTGGCGACCAGCCGGTCCCCGGAGAGCCGGACGATGGTGTCCATCTCGAACGGGTACGCGATCATCGTCCCGACCGCGAGCAGCAGCGCGGCCAGCGCCGGCGGCCCGGCGGCGAGCAGCCACCGCCCCGCGCCGCCCGCCGGGACGTCCGCCGCCGGGACCGCCGTCGCCGCCAGCAGCGGCAGGAACGCTGCCGCCATTACCAGCAGCCCCCACACCAGCGCCCGCCCGGGCTCCGCCCTGGCCCTGCACCAGGCGGTGACCCGGGTCTGGAAGAGGATCGTCGTCAGCCCGGATACGGCGAAGAGCACCGCCACCGCCGCCGTGCCGAAGTCCCCGTCCCCGCCCAGTCTCCGGACCTCCAGCGGCAGCGCGAGATAGACCTGGAAGGTCAGCACATACGAGCCGATCATCGCCCCCGCGAAGAGCAGGAAGGGGCGGTTGCCCAGAATCCCGCGCCAGGTGGAGCGCAGCGTGGCCCCGTCGCCCCGGGGGGCCTCGGACCGGCGCGCGGGCAGGGACCGTATCTGGACGAGGCTCAGCACCGCGAACACCCCGGCGGCCACCAGGCAGGTCACCGTGAAGCTCACCCCCGTCAGCGCCATCCCGACCAGCGGGCCGAGCAGGATGCCCGCCTGGTAGAAGACGTTGAAGAGCGCGAACGCCTCCACCCGCCGCTCGCCCGCGTCCAGCGCCAGATACGCCCGCACGGCGGGGTTGAACAGCGCCCCGGCGAGCCCGGTCGCGGCGGACGCGGCCAGCAGCGCGGCCGGCGAGTCCACCAGGCCGAGCGCCGCGAAACCGACCGTCCGCAGCACACATCCGGCGACGATGAGCGGCTTGTAGCCGAAACGGTCGGCGAGCGCGCCGCCGACCAGGAACATGCCCTGCTGGCTGAAGTTCCGCACACCGAGGATCAGGCCCACGGTCCAGCCCGCGAGGGCGAGCGAGCCGGAGAGATGGGCGGCCAGATACGGCATGAGCATGTAGAAGCCCAGATTGATGGTGAACTGGTTCACCATCAGCAACTGGACGCTGCGCTCGTACGACCGCATCTGCCGCAGGGTGTCCCTCACCTGCCGTCGCCCTTCCCGAGCGGGCCCTCGCCGAGCGGGCTGTCCCCGCGCGAGCCCTCTCCGAGCGGGCCGTCCCCGAGCGCGCTGTCCCCGCCGGGTCCGGAACGGAGGGTCAGCGGGTCGACGACGGACGCGCACCGGGTCCAGCGGGTGATCTGCTTCTCGTCCATCCGGCCCACCACCTCGGGCTCGGGCGCGGGCGGGCCGTCCAGCAGCCCGTGCGCCGCGCAGTAGTCGTCGTCGTAGACCGTGCCGAGGTAGCGCTGCGGACCGTCGGGGAAGACGGCGGCGATCCGGGTGTCGGCGGGCAGGGTGCGGGCGAGCCAGCCCGCGACGAGGGCGACCGCGCCGACGCTCCAGCCGCCGGTGGCGTAGTGGGAGGTCGCGAGCGCCCGGCAGGTCCACACGGCCTCGGCGGGGGCCACCCAGTGCACCTCGGAGAAGTGGTCGTAGGCGACATTGCGCGGATAGATGCTGGAGCCGAGGCCCCGCATCAGCCGGGGCCGGGCCTCCTGGCCGAAGATGGTGGAGCCGATGGTGTCCACACCGATCAGCCGGAGCCGGGGATAGAGCTGGCGCAGCACCCGCGAGACCCCCGCGGAGTGGCCGCCGGTGCCCACGCTGCACACCAGGACGTCGATATGGCGCAGTTCCGCGGCGAGTTCGAGGGCGAGCGGGGTGTACGCGGTGGTGTTGTCGGGGTTGTTGTACTGGTCGGGGCACCAGGAACCGGGGTACTGCTCCAGCAGCCGGTTCACCCGGTCCCGGCGGGCCTGCTGCCAGCCGCCGGTGGGGTGCGCTTCGGAGACCACGTTGACCTGGGCGCCGTACGCGTTCAGCAGCCGGGTCATCGACCCTTCCAGACCGGGGTCGGTGACCAGGGTGACCGGGTGGCCGTAGACCATTCCGGCCAGGGCGAGGCCCAGCCCCAGGGTGCCGCTGGTGGACTCGATGATCCGGCCGCCGGGGCGCAGGTCGCCCCGGGCACGGGCCCGTTCGACCATGTGCAGCGCGGGCCGGTCCTTGATCCCGCCGGGGTTGAAGCCCTCCAGCTTGGCCCAGAAGCCCCGTTCGCCGGCGGTGAAGGGCTCGGTGACGCGGAGCAGCGGGGTGTTGCCGACCAGGCCGGACAGCGCGGTCCGTGCGGTCCGTGCGGTCTGTGCGGTCTGTGCGGTCCGTGCGGTCCGTGCGGCGGGGCCGGAGGACGGGGAAGGGACCTCGGGCACCGCGGGTGCGCCGGACGTGCCGGACGCGGCAGGTGTGCCGGGCACAGAAGGCGTGGGGGAAGTACGGGAGGACCGGGGCGAGCCGGTCGCGGGGGAGGTCGTCATCGTCACAGCTCTCTTCGTGGGCGGCTGACGGGGATGCGCGCGGGTGCGGCTGAAAGACACTTCGCGAAAACGCCGTGTCCGGGTGAATGACGTTGTTCGGGTGCAGGAACAAGGGCAGGGGAAAACGGCACGGTTCCTCCGGACGCCGCCTTTCCCGGGTAATTCCGGGCAGGGCGAAGGAACGAGGGTGACGGTGGGGAAAAAGGGGGACGTGCCGTCGAAAGCCCGTATGTCTGGGGGCGGTCGTCCTGCTTCTGCCGGATATGAAAACCCGGTAGGGCGGTAGGGCCCGGTGGGAGAGGAGAGAGCAGGGGGACGCCGGGGGACGAGGTCGGGCGGCCGGTCCGGGAAAGCGCGTGCCACGCCGGGGCGGCGGGTCCCGGAGGCCGGTCGGGAAGACCTGCCACGAGGGGGTGCGCGGGGTGCGGAAAGGGCCCGTTACGGGTCAGTCGACCGGCCCGGGGCGGTGGAGCCGGGCTACGGGCCTAGATCCGCAGAATGCCGGTGACGGGTGGACAGGCGGGGGTTGCCGCGCCACTGCGGATCTCCTCGGGGGGAGCCGTCCGCGCGGTGCGGTCGCGTGCCGATCCCAGGGCCGCCGCTTCCGAAGCGGGGCTGGTCAGCGTGGTGTTGAGCTGGGGCTGTCCGGGCATGCACTGCTCGGCCGGATGGGCCAGGCCCTCGGAGTGCGGGCCGAGCCGGGCATGGCTGGCGGCGGCGGGAACGGGCGGCGGGAAGGCCGCCGGGGCCGGTCCGCCGGGGCCCTCGGCCGCCGTGCGGACGGGTCCCGTGTCACCGGTGGCCGCTCCGCCCCGGTCGGCGCCGTCCGCGCCGCCGCGTTCCGGTCCATCCGCGGTGGAATGGCCGGAATTCATCAGGGAAAAGCTCGCGGTGGCGAAGTGGTGGGCCGGACTTTCCCGGTTCACCCCGTGCGCGAACACCAGCGCCAGGGTGAGTACGGACAGCCAGACGATGTGCAGCGGGCCCCGAAATACCCGGGGCCGCGGAACACCGAAGGGCGACCGGTCCGTAATCATGCTGTGATGATAGCGCGGGCTCCGCCGATAAAGGCAACTGGGCCCGTTCGATTCGGCCTTGAATGGCCGTGAACAGTTCCGGTCCGTCCGGTGAACGTACGCCGGGGGGACTCGGTGCGGGGGGTACCGGCATGCGTGCCACCGGTGGCACCGGCATACGTGGCACCGGTGGCACCGGCGTGCGGGGCGGGCCGGGCCTCAGTGGACAAAGCTGAACGCCCGCCAGACGCCCGCCCCCGGCGCGACGATGTTCGAGGTCGTCGTCGGGACATAGATCGACTGGTCGCCCGAGCAGTCGTCCGTGGGGTACATCATCATGTCGACCAGGGTGCTGTTGACGACGCTGACCGCCCCGGGGTCCGTCGTCCGGTGGCACCCGGTGACCAGCGGGCTGGTGAGCATCACATGGTGCTTGTCGGCGGTCTCGTACTCGATCGTCCCCACGGCGGTCCGGCCCAGACCGGAACAGCCCGCGACGGCGGTGGCCAGCAGCGCGGCTCCGGCGGCGGCCGTGAGCCGGTGGCGGTGGTGCACGGTCAGGGGCATGGGTACGGGTCCTTTGCCTCAGCGGTCTCAGCGATCTCGGTGGTCTCAGCGGTCTCGGTGGTCTGGGGGGCCTTGGTGGGTCTGGGGGGCCTTGGTGGGTCTGGGGTGTCCCGTCCGTCCCGGGGCCGGTCCGGGCGGGGCCGTCCGTCGTCCCGCCGGCGTTCGGCGGGCCGGGGCGAACATGTCCCACCGCTGCCACCCTGTCGCCCTTCCCCCGCCCCGGCACCCGCTGCGCGTCCGCCCGGGTTACGTCTCCGGGTTATGCCTCCGGGGTCCGAGACCCGCGCTCCCGGGGCCCCCGGCGGCCCCGCGTTCCGCGCGCTCCTTGGGCCGGGCCCGTACATGCATCCGCTCCCCCTGCCGGCCGAAGAGGCTCAGCACCTCCACCGGGCCCTCCCCGGTGGAGCCGAACCAGTGCGGCAGCCGGGTGTCGAACTCGGCCGCCTCCCCCGCGCCGAGCACCACATCGTGGCCGGGCAGGACCAGCCGCAGCCGCCCGGCGAGGACATAGAGCCATTCGTAGCCCTCGTGGGTGACCGGTTCGGGGGTGGCGCGGGAGACCGGCACGACCATCTTGAACGCCTGGAGCGGCCCCGGCTGCCGGGTCAGCGGCACCACCGTGCTGCCGTGGATCGTCCGGGGGGTGAGCCGCACCCGGGGATCGCCCACCTCGGGCGCGCCGACCAGCTCGTCCAGGGGCACCTGGTACGCCTGCGAGATCGGCAGCAGCAGTTCGAGGCTGGGGCGGCGGCCCCCGGACTCCAGCCGGGACAGGGTGCTCTTGGAGATCCCGGTGGTCTCGGCGAGCGCGGCCAGGGTGATCCCGCGCTCGGCGCGCAGCCGCTTCAGCCGGGGGCCGACCTCGTTCAGGGTCCGGGCGACGGAGTCGGACGCGGGCGCGGGGTCGTACGCGGAGCCGGAGCCGGGTGTGGAGCCGGAGCCGGAGCCGGGTGCGGGGTCGGACACGGAGGAGTCGTTCATCGTTCCAGGGAAGCGCGCCGTCCCGGGAACGGCAAGTGATGTTGCTGTTCTGCCTCTCCTCGACAGGCGATGTCGTAACTCACCGTAGCCGAAACGGAGTTCGCGAAGAAAATCCCTAACACCAGCTCTGATCTGGGTCGTTGAGGTATTTCATCGATACGTATGTGATCTCCGTGCCCTGCGGGATCGCTGATGTCCGTGACACTCGCCACGCTCCGTCGTTGAAGTCATGTACACGGACTGCCCCGTTGCGCCGTCTCGCCGCCCTGCACCCTGGAGATGCCGTTGCTCGATCACTCCCTGCCCACGTCCTCCAAGCCGGGGATCGCGAGCTACGCGGCCCCCTCGCTCGGCTACGCCCTGTTCGCCACCCGCTGGCTCCAGGCGCCGCTCTACTTCGGGCTGGTGGCGGCCCAGGGCGTCTATGTCTACAAGTTCTTCAACGAGCTGTGGCACCTGGTCGCGCACATCCTCACCGGCCACGCCAACGAGACGCATGTGATGCTCGCGGTCCTCAAGCTCGTCGACGTCGTCATGATCGCCAACCTGCTGATCATGGTGATCGTCGGCGGCTACGAGACGTTCGTCTCGCGGATCGGACTCCAGGGCCACCGCGATCAGCCGGAGTGGCTGTCCCACGTCAACTCCAATGTGCTGAAGGTGAAGCTGGCGACGGCGATCGTCGGGATCTCCTCGGTCCATCTGCTCCAGATGTTCGTGGACGTCGACCACACCTCGCAGCACTCGCTGCTCTGGGGGACGGTCATCCACATGGCCTTCATCCTCTCGGCCGCGATCCTCGCGTACATGTCCGGGCCGATGGAGCGGCGCGGCCATCACCCCCACCCCGGTCCGGACCCGGACTCCCGCCCGCCCCGGCCGCCGAAGCCGTCCCCGCCGACCCAGCTCATCATCTCCGAGCGGGCCCTGCCGGAGGGGCTCACCGGCCCGGCGGGGCTGCGCGACCTGCTGCCCGCGCAGGCCGGTACGGAGCGCAGACCGGCCGCCGACGGGGTGGTCCTCCCGGGGCACACGGTCCCCGACGGATACCCGGCCCCCGAGGGATACCCGGGTTCCGACGGGTACGCGGGTTCCGACGGGTACGCGGGCCACGGTGCCCACCGTCCCGGCCCCGTCACCGGCGGCCAGGGCGGCCACGGCGGCCAGGGCTTCGCGGCGGCGGCCGAGGGCCGTGTCCGTGCCGCCGGGTTCCCGGCCCGCAGATCGCTGGAGGAGTTCGACGGCACCCATGAGCGCCATCTCGACCGGTACACCCTCTCCCGGCTGGGCAGGCTGGAGTTCGTCCGCGCCCGGGGCAATGTCGTCCTGCTCGGCCCGCCCGGCTCCGGCACGACCCATCTGGCCGTCGCGCTCGGGACCCGGGCCTGCCAGGCGGGCCACGGGACCAGGTTCGCGACGGCCGCCGAGTGGGTCGCCCGGCTGACCTGCGCCCACGCCGAGGGGCGGCTGACGGAGGAGCTGGTGGTGCTCGACCGGTACGCGCTGCTGATCGTGGACGGGGTGGGCGCCGTCCCGTTCGACACGGAGAGCACCCGGCTCCTGCACCGGCTGGTCTCGCACCGCTATGCGCGGGGCTCCGTCGTCGTCACCGCCGACCGGCCCTTCGGCCGCTGGTCGGAGGTCTTCGGGGACTCCCCGGCGACCTCGTCGATGGTGGACCGGGTGGCCCACCACGCCGAGGTCGTCACGCTCACGGGGGAGGGCCGACGGCTCCGCGACCACGACCGCGACCGGGGCGGCGAGCGGGCCCTCGCCGTCGGACCCGACCTCTCCTGACGGGCGCCCGGCCCCGGGGGCGCCCGGGGCCGGGGATCACCGCGGGGGCGGCGCCGACCGGTTCATCAGATCGCCGAGCCGCCGGATGCCCCCGTCCGTGACCAGCGAGGTGCCCGTCGCGTCGACCTCCCGCATCAGGGGGGTCACCAGCGGCAGGTCCGGCAGCTCCGAACCGAGCGTCACATGCAGCCGGGCCGTGAACCGGGCCACCGACGCCGGGCTGTACGGGTCCTCGGGGTCCCCGGCCAGCGCCTCCGCCTCGCGCATCACCCGCACGGCCTCCTCCGCCCGGCCGACCGCCCACAGCACCAGCGCCAGCAGCACCCCCGAGACATGGAGGCGCGTCGGATTCCCCTCCTGCGCCCCGAAGTGGAGGGCGGCCCGCAGATCGCACTCGGCCTCCGTGTACCGGGCCGCCGTGCACCGCAGCCACGCCCGGGTGTGCAGGGCCCGTGAGCGGCTGGCGGCGTCCCCGTCGTCGAGGGTCCGCGCCACCGCGAGATCGGCGATCCTGTTCACCTCCTGGTAGCGCGCCCGGCCGGGGAAGAGCCCGCAGCACGCGACGATCACCAGCAGATCCATGGCCTTGCGCAGCTCCTCGCCGTCCCGGCGCAGCGACTGCTCCACCACCGAGGTGAGGACGGCGTGTTCGGCGGTGAACCACGCCCGGACCTCCGCGACGTCGGAGAACGGCAGTCCCGGGTGGTCGCCCTGGACCACCCAGCCCGTGGGCAGCTCTCCGGCGACGGCGGTCCGCGCCGCGCGCAGCACGGTCGCGAGCAGCAGATCCAGCACCCGGGTACGGGCCGCGTCCCGCTCCCCGGGCCCGTCGGTCCGCTCCGCGAGACGGCGCGCGTACGCCCGCAACAGATCGTGGAAGCGGTAGCGGTCGGGTCCGTAGGACTCCAGCATGCCCGCGTCCACGAGCCGTTCGGCCGCCGCCTCCGCCGCGTACGGGTCGAGGTCGAGCAGCACGGCGGCGACCGTCAGCGGCAGATCGGGCGTGTCGAGGAGGGCGAGGGCCCGGAAGGCGCGCGCGTCCCCGGGCGTCAGTGCCTCGTACCCGAGGCGGAAGACGGGTTCCACGGCGAGTTCGCCGGAGCGCAGTTCGTCGAGGAGGGCGGGCCCGTCGCCGAGGCGTTCGGCCAGCCGGTCGAGCGGACGCCCGGGGTGGGCGGCGAGCCGGGAGCCGACGATCCGCACCGCGAGCGGCAGCCGGCCGCACCGCTCGACCAGCGCCCGGGCCGTCTCCGGCGCACCGGCCACCCGCCCGGGCCCGGCGATCGCCCCGAGCAGTTCCAGCGACTCGTCCCCTGAGGGCACCTCCAGATCGATCCGGTGCGCCCCCGGGACGGTGAGCTGCCGGGCCCGGGTGGTGACGACCACGGCGGCGCTCGCTGTGCCCGGGAGCAGTGGCCGGATCTGTTCGGCGTCCCGGGCGTTGTCGAGGACGAGCAGGACCCGCCGGTCGGCGAGAACGGTACGGAAGAGGGCGGCCCGCTGTCCGAGGTCGAACGGGATGCGCGCGGCGGGCGTCCCGAGCGCGCCGAGGAAGTCGGCGAGGACGCCGCCGGGGTCCACGGGGCTGCTGCCCGCGCCCAGGTCGGCGTGGAGCCGCCCGTCGGGGAACTCCTCGCCGAGCGCGTGCGCGACCTGCACGGCGAGGGTCGTCTTCCCGACCCCGCCGATCCCGGTGACGACGACGAGGCGCGGCGCGGCCCCGGCCGGAGCCCCGGCCGGGGCGCGCTGCCCGGTGAGGACGGCGGTCAGCTCCGCGACGGCGGCGTGGCGGCCGGTGAAATCGGCCGCGGCGGGCGGCAGCCGGTGCGGCCGGGGTGTTCCGGGGAACGGCGTTCCCCAGGCCCCTGGCTCTGCCCCTGCCCCGGGCTCGTGGTCCGTCGGCCCGTGCGCCGGGTTTGTCGGGCCGTGGCCCTGGCCGGGGTTCCGCGCCGGGTCCGTCGGTCCGGTGGCGGGGCCGTGCCCTGGCAGGGGTGGTCGGTGGTCCGGGGCCAGGGGTCTGTGCGTCCGGCTCTCGGGTCCGTGTGTCCGGCCCGCTGGGGAACGGTCCGGGGCGGTGGTGCCGTGGGCCGGGGCCGCGGAGGCGTGGCCCGGGTCCGTCTCGTCGCGTGCTCCGTGCGCCGGAGGGCATCCCGGGCCCGCCGGTCCGGTGGTGGGGCCGTGCCCTGACAGCGGCGGCCGGTGGTCCGGGTCCAGGGGTCCGTCCGTCGGGCCTGCCGGGCCGTGACCCCGGCCGGGGGGCTCCGCGTGGTGGGTCCGGCCCGCTGGGGAACGGTCCGGGGCCAGGGGCCCGCGTGCCGGGGCCGTTCGGGCGCCCGTCCCGTGTGCCGGGTTTGTCGGTCTGGTGACGGGGCCGTGCCCTGGCAGCGGTGGTCGGTGGTCCGGGTCCAGGGGTCCGTCCGTCGGGCCTGTCGGGCATTGGCCTGTCGGGCGGTGGCCCCGGTCGGGGTTCCGCGCCGGGTCCGTCGGTCCGGCGGCGGGGCCGTGCCCCGGTACCGGCAGCCGGTAGCCCGGGTTCAGGGGCCAGTCCGTCCGGTTCACCGGCCCGCGCGCGGGGCCTGTCGGGCCGTGGCCCCGGCCCGGCAGGCCGGAGCGGTCCTGTCCCACCGGCCCCCACTCCTGGCCGGCGGGGCCGTTCCGCGCGGTGCTCGAAGGTGCGGGCGGCCAGGGAGTGTGCCCCCACACCTGGTCGGCGGCGGGGGCGTGCCCCCGGTGTCCCGGCCCCTGCCCCGGCTCCACCGGGGCCCCGCCCGGGGTACCGGGCCGTACCGCCCCCGTGGACGCTCCCGGCGTACCCGGGAAACGCGGTGCGCCCGCTGCGCCGGGTGCGCCCGGCGCGTCCGAGAGGCCCGGCAGCAGCGACGGGTCCCGGTCCGGCGCGGACAGGCTGGGATCGGCGGTGAGCATCCGCTGGTGCAGCGCGGCCAGATGCGGCGTGGGCCCCACGCCCAGCTCCCTCGCGAGCATGCGCCGGATCTCCTCGTACCGGCTCAGCGCCTCGGCCTGCTGCCCGGACCGGTACAGGGCCAGCATCAGCAGCCCGTGCAGCCGTTCGCGCAGCGGGAACTCCGCCACCAGGGTGTGCAGCTCCGGAATGGAACGGGCGTGACTGCCCAGCGCCAGGGCCCGTTCGAAGAGCGCCTCCTGCGCGCAGATCCGGACCTCGTGCAGCCGGTCGCGCTGGCGTTCGGCATAGGGCCCCGGCACCCCAGCGAGGGCGGTGCCCCGCCACCGCCCCAGGGCCCCGGTCAGCCGGTCGTGGTCCGCCCGGGGGTCGCCGCCGTCCCCGCGCAGCGCCCCGGTGGTCTCCTGCTCGAACAGGAGCGCGTCGACGGTGGCCCCGGGCGCCCGCAGGGCGTATCCGCCGTGGGCGCAGACCAGTTCCCCGGCCTCCGCCTCGGCGAACGCCGCCCGCAGCCGGGAGACATAGGTCCGTACCGTGCCCTGCGCCCGCCGCGGGGCCTCCTCGCCCCACACGCCGTCGACGAGTGTCTGCGACGTGACCACCGCGCCCCGGTGGAACACCAGCATGGTGAGCACGGCGCGCTGCTGCGGGGTGCCGAGGGGAATGTGCCGCTCCCCCGCCCAGGCGCCGACCGGGCCCAGCAGCCGGAAGGAGACACCGGGGGTGTTGCCGCCGACCGCATCGGGTATCCGGGATATATCAGGTGAAAAGGCAGCATGCTGCAACGGCATGGTGACCCCCTCGTTCTTTCCAGTCCGCCCGTAGTCCGGACCTGCCGGCCCAGAGTCCGGACCCGTACGGTCCAGAGCCGACCGATCGTAGGGGCGGGGTCCGCCGGAGGTTGCCTCGCCGCGCCGAATGTAAGGGACACCACAGAGAAACGGTGAGGTCCGCGCCCTGCCCCGTCCCAGGATGAAGATCATGCTCGTAGGGATCGCACTGCCGCAGTACGGAAGCCAGGCCCGCGCGGAATCGATCGCGCCGTTCGCGCGCGACGCGGAGGCCGCCGGTTTTGACACGCTCTGGGCCGGGGACCGGGCGCTGGCCCCGGTCGCCCCCGGCACGCTCTACCCGGGGTGCACACCGGACCGGCCCTACCCGCCGGAGTTCACGACCTTCCTCGACCCGCTGGCGGTGCTCACGGTCGCCGCGACCGCGACCGTCCGCGCCCGGCTCGGCACCAGCACCCTGATCGCGCCCCTGCACCCGCCGCTGCTGCTAGCCCGCTCCCTCACCTCTCTGGACCGGATCAGCGGCGGACGGCTCGACGTGGGTCTCGGCATCGGCTGGCTCCGCGAGGAGTACACCGCCGTCGGCGCCGACTTCTCCCGGCGCGGGGAGCAGCTCGACGAGATCCTTGACCTGCTGCACGGGATCTGGACGCGGGACCCGTTCCGCCACGAGGGGAAGCGCTGGACGGTCCCCGAGGCGCGTATCGGACTGCGCCCCGTCCAGACCCCCGGACCGCCGGTCCATCTGGGCGGCACCAGCGAGGCGGCGCTGCGCCGGGTGGGCCGCCGCGCCGACGGCTGGGCGGGGGTGGTCCTGCCGCCGGAGTACGCGGCCCACCTCTGGGACACGGCCCGCCGCGCCGCCCGGGACGCGGGCCGCGACCCGGACGCGCTGCGCCGCACGCTCCGTTACAACGTGCCGCCCGGAACGCCCGCCGAGTCCATCGCGGAGGTCCTGCGCACGGTCCGCGACTCCGGCGCCGACGGCTGCTTCCCCGATCTGCACCGCGCGGTGCGGGAACCGGACGAGGCGCTGGAGACGGGGATACGCGCGCTGCAACTCCTCCGCGAGGGCTGAGCCCCGTCGGACCGTACGGGTGTCAGGCCGTCCGCGTCCGCAGCAGGGGAAGGAGGTCGCGCAGGTCCTCCGTGTCCAGGACATGATCGGCGGCGGCCCGCGCGTCGGCACTGGCGTTGAGCGCGACGGACGTCCCGACTCCCGCGAAGAGCCGCAGATCGCTGCGGGAGTCGCCGACGGCGGCCACCTGATCGAGTGGGACGCCGCGCTCCGCGCACCAGGCCCGGACGAAGTCGAGCTTCCCCTGCTCGTCGAAGTAGCGGTCCACCCGCCCGGAGAGCGCGCCGTCCACATACTCCATGTCCGCCGCGCCGACGGCGCTGAACCAGGGCCGGTGTTCCAGCTCCTCGACGGCGAACCCCCAGGCCAGCGTGGCGAGCAGCAGGGTGCATCCGCCCTCGGTGAGGGTGCGCAGGGTCTCCTCGACCCCGGCTGTCCACGGGGCGTCCGCCAGGAAGCCCCGTATCTGCTCCGGGGTCAGGCCCGCGAGCAGCGCGGCCTCGCGGTCGGAGAACGTGTCGTTGTCGATGGCGTAGCTGTCGTACAGCCGCTCCAGCTCCTCGACGGCGGGGAGCCGCCCCACGCCCTCGGCGAGCAGGAGCGAGACGGTGGTGTTCCGGATGAGGGTGCCGTCGAGGTCGAAGACGATCACGGGGTGGGCGAAGGGCATCGCGCGGCTCCTGGGGCGGGAAGGGCGGGCAGGCCATGGCCGAGTCTGTCGTACGGGTCGTAAGGGCGTTCGCCTTGACGTGGGTGTCAGCCGGGCGTTCCGTGTACGGGCGCGGCCCGTCGCCCCCATGGGTGATGACGGACGGTGATCATGCGGCGGGGATGTGCGGGGAGCCGGTCCCCGAGGGGCGTCAACGGTGTGCGCGCACGGCGCGAAGCCCCGCACGGGCGGAGAGCGATTCGACTCCGTGGGAGAAGCGGGTCAAGTGCCGGGAGACCGACCCGGACGGGAGGGCCATCCCCGCCCGTTACGGCAATCATCTGCTGGGCTGGAGGCATTTCTCCGGGAAGCACAACATCAGGACATGCAAGATCGTCGATGCGGCCCTGAGTGGCAACGTCGACAAGAGGGAGGATGCCCGACTGGAGTACTGGGCGTATGCCGTCCACCCTGGAGCCAAGCGAGTAAAGATCATTGTGGTGGTCCAGTACTCCCGGAAAACGAAGGACGGGGAGTACGACGCAGGCCGTGGCCAGAAGATCGGCGTTATCACTGCCTACTGCAAAGGCATGAACAAGTGCCCCAACTGGATGAACAGCGCATGACATTGACTGACGAAGAAGGCGAAGAGGTCGCGGAGCAGCAGGCAGCCGTCACGGACCTGCTGCTCCACCGTGTCGAGGCCCGGGTGGGCAAACGAGCCTTCGTCCAGGGAGTCCTGCCCGTACTGCCTCCGGGCAGGACCGTCCGGATCGTGATCGGACCCAAGGACTCCTACGATCCGGAACTCCGGCTCGTTCTTGAGCTGCCGGTGCTCAGGGGTGACGAAACCGTGCCGCCGCAGGAGATCCTCGGTGTGCTGCGGGCGGTCGGCAGGGGCACGCGGATCTACCCCAGCGATCGTGTCGGCGACGTGCTGGGCATGACGCTGATCCAGGTAGATATGGAGAAGGAGACCCCGGTGCCCGCGTCGTTGAAGGACGAGGCGCTGGGGATTCTGCGCGGTGTGACGCACCTCGGACCTCATGAGGGCTACTACTGGTACGGCGCGCGCCTGCGGGGGTTCCTCTTCCGGGAAGAGGACGTGCTGCGGCTCTACTTCGACGGGGAGGAAGTCCCGGGCGTGGTCGCCGCCGACGTACGGCCGTCGGGAGCGACGACTGCTGTGGTCGCTGCCCTGCCGTCACTGATCGCGGGCGGCGCGGAGGAGACGGTGGACGAGAACGATCCGCACTGTGACCGGCTGGTGGACCTCACCCGTTGGTAGCTGTGCAGGGTGCCCCGGTCGGCGGTGACGGGCCCGGCCCTCGGGGTCGGGCCTCTGCGGGAGGACGGCCGACCGGCGGGACCGGGGGCATTTTTAAACGGCGTTAAACGAGGTGGGGCACGGCGCCGTAGATGCTCGGGCGGAGGACGCCGGTGAGCAGTAAGACGACGGAGCCGAGATAAACCACCGCGTACAGCAGTGCTATGCAGCGGCGACGGCGTCGGGACCGGATCACTCGTCCGCTGCCCCGGACACCGCCTGGTTGCGGCGGAACTCGCGCGGCTTGCGGCGGCGGTTCTCGTTCGCCGTGCGCAGGATGCCGATCAGCTCCGAGGCCAGCGCCTCCGCCTCGTGGGTCGCAAGAAAGAGGCCGGTGGGGTGGCCCATGCTGCCGTCCGACACCGTGAGCGGCAGATAGACCTGCGGATCGTCGTCGGGGAAGTCCACCAGCTCGACGCGGCTGCCCAGGGTGCGGGTTACGGCCCAGGCGGCCAGGGCCTCGTGGCGGGTCGGCGGACAGGTCTCGTGCGCACGACAGTTCGGGGGAAACACGAAACGTCACCTCGTTCGGGGGATGTGTTCGCTGTCTGTGCCCAGATGACCACAACGCCCCCTACGCTCGCACCACTTGAATCGGGTCTCTCAGATCAAGATCACGAAGTCTTCCCAGTTCACGCGAGTGTCTCTGGAGGTCAAGTCCATGGGTAGCGATGTCTTCGCCGAGGGTTTGAATCCCCTCGAACGCTTCGGCCTGGAGGTCCGGGAGGTACGCACGGGGCGCAAGCTCACCCAGAAACAGCTCGGTAAGGCCGTCAAGTACTCCGACGGGTACGTCAGCAAGGTCGAAGCGGGATTGCTGATGCCGAGCGAGAGGTTCGCGCGGGGCTGCGATCTGGTTTTTGCCACGAACGGCCTCTTTCTTCGTCTGCTCCGCCGCGTCGAGGAAGGAGACCACCCCTCCTGGTTCGTTCCGTATCTCCAGTTGGAGTGGAAGGCGGTCCGGATTCTGGACTTCTCCGCGTTGAGCATCATGGGGATGCTCCAGACGGAGGAGTACGCGCGTGCCATCTTCCGTGCGGGCCAGCCCCGTGAGGTCCCGGAGGTGATCAATGGCCAGGTGGCGGCTCGGATAAGGCGACGGGGAGTGCTGGAGCAAGAGCGTCCGCCCGCGATCTGGGTGATCCTGCACGAAGCGTGTCTGCGGACGGTGGTGGGTGGCTCCGGGGTCATGGCGAGGCAGCTTGAGCATCTGATCCGTATGGCGGAGTCCCCGAACGTCGACATCCAGGTGATGCCCTTCTCGGCGGGCGCGGCAGGCGTGCACACGCTGGCGTTCACCTTGCTCGTCTTCAACGACGAGTCGACCGCGTTGTACGTCGATGATGTTCCGCAAGGGGGGAGGCTCTACCGTTCCGAGCCGAACGTCGGGATCGCCCTCGAAAACTACGAGCGCTTGCGGGCGCACGCGCTGTCCCCCGATGATTCAGTAGCCCTGATCAAGTCGGCACACAAGGAGTACAGATCATGACTGCGGACCAGAGCCACAGCCCCACCTTGTGGATCAAGTCTTCCTACAGCGGGTCGTCCGGAGGCCAGTGCGTCGAGTGGTCCCCCGCGTACGCGTCGGCCCACGGCACCGTCCCCGTCCGTGACAGCAAGACCCCCACCGGCCCCGCCCTCGCCTTCAGCACGTCCGCGTGGACCGCCTTCGTCGGCGATCTGAGCAGGTGACCGGGGCGGGTGGCCCCGGGTGCTCGTACTCGGGGCCACCCGGCTCGCGCGGCTGTCACCATCGTCCGGGTACCTCGCCCGTAGACTCCACGACCTGTGCGACGAGTTCGGTCCCCTGGCCCGCGACCACCGCGTGGCGGAGCTGAGGGCGGAGATCGCCGCGCTGAGGACACCGTGACGAGAGGGGTTGGGATGTCGCAGACCGAAGGCGCACGACTGTTCCGGGAAGCCTGGATCGCGGGAGTGCGCCGGCACTTCCCCGGCGAGCCGAAGGCCGGGTATGTCACCCCGTGGGAGGGCACCCCGGAGTGGGAGCGCCGGGCCGCCGGTTCCGTGTACGCGCAGGTGCGCCACTTCGTCGAGGTCAGCGGCGGCCACGCGAAGCGGCTGTCCCGCGAGCAGAAGGGCCGCTTCGTCGCCACCTGCTGGACCGCCCAGATGTTCCAGCACTTCGAGGACCCGAAGCCGGGGTACGTGGCCGACTGGCCCGAGCTTCCCGGCTGGCAGCAGGAGACCGACGCGGACATCTTTGAGGCCATCGAGAAGACTCCGCGCTGACCATCTGCCCGCTGCGGGCCGAAGCTGCCCGCAGCGGTATGCGGACCGCTGCGGATGGCGCGTGCGGCAGGAACACCACCACAGGGAGCACCCGTGCCGCACCGCACGATCACCGACGCGCAGTGGAGCGACGCCCATCTGATCTGGCGCTACCACCTGATGGGCCACACCCCGCGCCCCTGCTCGGCGGCGATCGGGCTGGGGAGCCACGACCTGGGGGTCGCCACCGCCGCCGCCGGGCTGTACCACGCCGGGCTCTTCCCCGTCGTCGTCTTCAGCGGTGGCAACAGCCCCACGACCGCCGCCCGCTTCCCGCGCGGCGAAGCGGTCCACTACCGCGAGCACGCACGTGCCCTGGGCGTCCCCGACGCAGCGATCCTCCTGGAGGCCCGGGCCGCCAACACCGGGCAGAACATCGCGTTCTCCCGCGAGGTCCTGAGCACCGCCGGGACCGGGGTCGACTCGCTCCTCCTGATCGCCAAGCCGTACATGGAGCGCCGGGCCTACGCCACCTGCCGCAAGCTGTGGCCCGAGGCCGATGTCGTCTGCGCCTCCGAACCGCTCGCGCTCGACGACTACGTCACGTCCATCGGCGACGAGAAGCTCGTGGTGGACATGCTCGTCGGCGATCTCCAGCGCGTCATCGAGTACCCGGGGCTCGGCTTCGCCATCGAACAGGACGTCCCCGACGACGTCCACGACGCCTTCGAGCGTCTGATCCGCGCCGGATTCGACAGCCGACTCATCACGACCTGAGGGCGCCCGCTCCGGGCGCGAGCACGCCGCCCCCTCAGCAGAACTCCCCGTCCTCCCCCGCCGCGTCGATGTCCACCGACACCCTGTCCCCCTTCAGCACCGTCACCGACAGATACGCGGGCGCCCCGCCCACGTCCTTCGTGTAGCAGTCCTCGCGCGGCGTCGCGGTCCAGCCGTGGGACGGGGCCGCCGTCCGGTAGTGGGACAGCGCGGCCGTCGTCGCGGCGGGGGAGGTGTACGTGTACTCCTGGCCCGCGTGCACCCACTGATCGTCGTCGTCGCAGCCGGCGGCGGACTCGGGGCGGCCGCTGCCCGGTGGGGGCGACGACAGGATCGGGTCCGCCGCGATCGCGGCGGCGATGCGGTCCTCGCGGTCGCGGCAGCCGTACTCGAAGAGGAAGAACGCGGCGGGCCGCACCAGGAGCTGCCATGCCGGTACGGCCAGTACGGCCAGTACGGCCAGTACGGCGGTCAGGGCCGCCGCCCCCGCCCAGGTCTTGTTCATCCGGAGATGATCACGCTCATGTCCCGTCGGCCGCCAGGGCCTTCTCCTTCTCCGTGAGGGCGGCCGCATACCGCCGCAGCAGCAGGACCGCCGTCGTCGCCAGGCCCGTGAGCAGGCCCAGCCAGATGCCCAGGGTGTCCAGACCCAGCGCGTGGGAGAAGACCCAGACCGTGGGCAGCCCCACCACCCAGTAGCCGATCAGGGTGATCCGGAATCCGCTCTTGGTGTCGTCGAGGCCACGCAGCAGCCCCACGCCGATGTTCTGCGCACAGTCGAAGAACTGGAGGAACGCCGTCACGATCAGCAACTGCGCGGCGATGTCGAGGGCCCGTTGCGCCTCCGTACCGGAATCCATGAACGGGGCGAGCACCAGATCGGGCACGGTCAGATAGACCAGGCCGACGGCGGCCATGACGGCGGCGGCGCAGGCGAGCGCGGTGTTCCGGACGCTCCGGGCGCGGTCGGTGCGGCCGAGGGCCAGTTCCCGGCTGACCGTGATCGACGCGGCGTGGGAGAGGCCCACCGCGACCTGGAAGACCAGGCTGACGAGCTGGTTGACGGCAGTGTGCGCGGCGAGGGCGGCGGGGCCGAAGGCTCCGGCGATCAGGGCCGTCACCGAGAAGAAACCCGCCTCGGAGCCATAGGTCGCGGCGACCGGAATCCCGAGCCCGGTCAGCCTGCGCACCGTCGCCGGGTCCGCCTTCAGCACGTTCAGGCTGAGCAGCGGGCCCAGTTCGGCGTCCCGCCGGGCCAGCAGGTACAGCGCCACGAAGGTGAGGAGGTGGACGCAGGACGTCGACAGCGCGATGCCGGTGAGGCCCAGCTCGGGCAGGCCCCAGGTGCCGTGGATCAGTACCCAGTTGAGCCCGGCGTTCACGGCGACCGAGGTCACGGCGATATGGATCAGCGCCTGCGGGCGGCGCATCCCGACGGTGAACTGGCGCAGGGCCTGGAACCACAGACAGGGCAGCAGCCCCGGCGCCAGCGCCAGCAGCATCTCCTGGACGAGGACGACCACATCGGCGTCCTGGCCGAGCCAGGTCAGCGTCTCGCCGATGAGCAGCATCAGCACCGCGCCGAGCAGACCGGCGAGCGTGGCCAGCGCCATCGCCGCGCGGACGATGCCCCGCACCTCGGCGGCGGAGGCGGCGGCGTCGCCCCCGGTACCGGCCGCCTTCTCCGCGCGGGCCGCCGCAGCCGCCACCTGGTTGGCGACGGAGGTCACGAGCCCCACGCCCATCGTGCGGAGCTGGTTGAAGATCACCAGCGCCAGACCGCCCGCGGCCAGCTCCTCGGTCCCCAGCATGCCCATCATCACCGTGTCGGTGGTGGTCAGGGCGACCTGGGAGAGCTGGGTGAGGATCAGCGGCACGGCGAGGGAGGCCAGCGCGCGGCTGTCGCGGAGCAGGGTCCGCAGGGTGGTCAGGGGCGTTGCCTTCGTCAGCATGGAGTCATCGGTTTCTGCGGGGAGCGATGCCCGCGGGATGTCGTGGTGCGGAGCTTGGTGAGCAGTTCGTCGATCTCCCGTTCGGCCTCGGCGGAGAGCAGGCCGCGGGCTTCCATCCAGTCGTCGTCGAAGACGGTGTCGAGGTACTTCTCACCGCCGTCGTTGATCAGCGCGACCATCGTCGTCCCCGGCGGCAGCGACGCCAGCCGGGTCAGCGCCTCGTACACCACCCCGCCCGCCGAACCGCCGATGAGCAGCCCGGTGCGGGCCACGGCCCGGCAGGTGGCGAAGGCGTCGATGTCGCCGACCTTCACCCCCTCGTCGATCAGGCCGTAGTCGACCAGGGCCCCGATCTCGGCGCCCTCGGGGGTCCCCGTCCCCGACTGGTAGTAGTCGTGGGCGGGCGGCCCGAAGGCGATGGACCCCTTGGGCTCCACCCCGATCGTCCTGAAGCCGCCTATCAGGGTACGCAGTTCACGCGTGGTCCCGCAGAGCATCCCCCCGGTCCCGACCGCGCCGATGAGGACGTCGATCCGGCCCTCCAGGGCCTCGTTCAGCTCGTGCGCCACGGGGAAGTACCCGTCCCCGTTGGCGAGGTTGTTGTGCTGCTCGGTGAAGACGGTGTTCTCCTGGCCGCGCGCCAGCTCCTCGGCCAGCTCCTCACGGGCCGCCGTCGCCAGTTCCTCCGTGCCGTCGTCGACGACGTACACCAGCTCCGTGCCCATCGCCTTCATCGCGCGCAGCTTGTCGGCGGCGGCGTGGTGGTCGACGACGGCGGTGAACGTGTAACCGCGCTCGGCGGCGACGACGGCGAGGCCGAGGCCGGTATTGCCCGACGTGGACTCGACGATCCGGCCGCCGGGGCGCAGCACCCCGCGCCGTTCCGCGTCGATCACCATCTGGCGGGCCATGCGGATCTTGGCCGATCCGGTGGGGTTGAACATCTCCAGTTTCAGCAGCAGTCTGCTGCCGGTCTCCGTGACCGCCAGTTCCAGCAGCGGTGTGGCGCCGATGAGGTCGGACACCTGGGAGACCACGGCGGGTCGGTCGAGCGCTCCGGGCATCGCTGTACTCCTGTCACTCCGGGGGGGATCGCTGAGGGCCCGGTGGCCCGGTCCGGTCATCGGACGGGCCGGGCCACCGGGGCGAAGCGCGGACGCGCCTCAGAGGAAGTGCCGGTCCAGCCGCCAGCGCGGCCGGGGGCGCTCGGTCCGGTCGACGACGACCTTGGGCGGCAGCGGCAGGTCGTGGAACGACGACTCGTTGGAATCCATCTGGTAGCCCGCCGTGTTGGGGTACACGAGAAGGTCACCGGCCCGGGGCCGCTGGAGAAAGCCGATCTTGCGCCAGCTCACCAGGTCCGACTCCAGACAGGTCGCCGCGCCCACCGCCGCCCGGTGCAGCCCCGGGGCCGCCCCGCCGTCGGGCGACAGCAGCCAGGGGTCGGGCAGGTACTCGCTGGCGAACCACTGCTCCGACAGGCTCAGACTGGTGCCGTCGACGGTCAGCAGCAGATAGCCGTCGCGCTCCTTGACGCCCTGGATCGCGAAGACGGTCGCGCCCGCCCGGTCCAGCAGGGCCCGTCCCGGCTCCAGCAGGAGCGCGGTGTCGGAGTCCCGCAGCAGCTCGGCGAGGGTCTGCTGCTGTCCGTCGGGGCGGGCGGCGAGCAGCGCCCGCAGCGCGCCCGCGCCGGACACGGGGGAGTGGTACGGGTAGAAGTCGGCCTCGGTGAACGACTTCCCCGCGTGGTAGTGCCCGCTGTGCTGGGCCGCGAGGAAGGCGCGCCAGCTCTCGGCGTCGGTGTAGCTGATGGGCAGTCCGCCGCCGATGCTGATCCGGTCGGCGGTCAGCCCCAGCGCGCGGGCCTGCCGGCAGAGCCGGACGAGCCGGGCGGCCAGCTCGGCGCGGGCGGTGAGGTCGTAGCCGGAGAGATGGAAGCTGAAGCCCTCCATCCGCAGCGCCTTCCCGGCGCGGGCGGACCGCTGGAGCGCGAGGCCCAGCTCGTCGCCGGTGAGGCCGAAGCGGCTGTGGGGCTGGCCGGTCGGCAGCGCCCGCAGCAGGACCCTGGCCGGGCGGGACCGCCCGTTCAGCGCGGTCATGACGACGGTGTCCAGCTCGTCGAGGGCGTCGACGGCGATCAGCGCGCCGTGCCGCACGGCGAGCCGCAGCAGCTCGGTGCTCTTGACGGGGCCGGTGACCACCAGGTCCTCGCCGCGCACCCCGTGCCCCAGGGCCTCGCGCAGCTCGCCGGTGGACGCGACGTCCACCCCGGCCCCGCCCTCGGCGCAGCGCTCGACCCACACGGCGGCCTTGTTGGCCTTCTTCGCGAAGTACACCTGCCCGTCGACACCGGCCTCGGTGAGGACGGCCCGCAGCGCGGCGAGGTTGGTGTCGAAGGCGTCGGGCAGCAGGACGTGGAAGGGCCCGCCGAACGCGTAGGAGAGTTCTTCCAGCAGTCCGCTGGCGAGGACGGTCTCGGTCGCCGGGTCGGGCAGGACGGGCAGCCCCGGCAGCACCGACTGAAGGGTCACCGCCACAGCGTCACCTCGGTGCCCAGGCCCTGCGCCACGGCGAGCCGCGCGAAGCGGTGTCCGAGCGCGATGTCGGTGACGACCAGACCGCTGTTGTACGCGAAGATCCGCTCCGTGTCGGTGCGGCGGCCCGCGGCGGCCCCGGCGACGACCGCAGGGAACTCGGCGTCCACCGGCGGCAGTGTGCCGTCCGCGTCGGCCATGTCGACCCCGGTGACGTTCATCTGGGCCTCGCTGGTCGCGATCACCCGGTCCGCCTCGTGCAGCGTGGACGGCGCGAGGCCGTGGCCGACGAGGATGCCCAGCGTGCCGGGGCGCAGCCAGTCCGACTCGACGGCGGCGGCGGTGTGCCCGCCCGCGGTGGCCACGACGACATCGGCCTCGCCGGAGGCGGTGCGCAGATCGTCGACGAGTTCGATCTCCCGGTCGGGGAAGTGCCGGCGCAACTCCTCCCGTACCGCCGCGATGCCGTCGGGGTGGCTGCCGGACAGCATCAGCCGGTCCAGGCCGGGCAGCGCGGTCAGCAGGAACGGCAGCGCCAGCCTGCCCTGGGTACCGGTGCCGATGACGAGGGCGCTGCGGGCGCCGGGCGGGGCGCACTCGCGGGCGAGCAGCGCGGAGACCGCGGGGGTGCGCAGCGAGCCGATGCGGGCGCAGTCCATCATCGCGAGCGGCAGCCCGGTGATGTCGTCGTAGAGGGTCAGGGTGGTGTAGTAGTGCTGCTCGTCGCGGCCCTTGTCCAGGCCGTGTTTGTACGAGGTCTTCACCGCGACCGCGTTCCGGGAGCCGTCGCGGCCGAGCATCGCGTAGGCGACGGAGTGGCCGTCCGCCGGTTTGACGGTCAGCTTGCGGGGGTTGTCGGACTGCCCGGCGTGCAGGGTGCGGTAGGCGTCCTCCACGGTGGCGATCACATCGGCGAGGGAGATGTCGAGCCCGGCGAGGTCGCTCCGGGTCAGGACGCGCAGCCGCTGGTCCTCGCGGATGCCGCCCTCGCGGCTGCCGTCGGCGTGGATGGCGCCGTCGGGTACGGGGGGTTGGGGGGTGTCCGTCATGGTGCTGTCGTTCCTCCGGTCCCAGGGGTGTGCTGACAGTTCCAGGTGGTCGGGCGCGGCGGGGCGGTTCGGTGCCGCCCCGCCGCCGTCGGTGGACGTGGGCCGCCAGGCCGCCGTCAGCGGACGTGGGCCTCCAGGGCCTGCTGTCCGTAGCCGTGTTCGGCGTCCTCGGCGGGCGGGCGGGTGGCGCGTCCCGGCACCCGGACCGAGGCGCGCTTGAGCCAGCGGTCGGTGCCGTCGTAACGGGCCGTGAACGGCACCCGGCCGTGCACGACGAGGTCGTTGTCGACCACCAGCACCTCGCCGGGGTCGAGGCTCACGGCGGTGGCGACCCGCGCGAGTTCGTCCTCCAGCCGTCCGTACGCGGCCCGCCAGTCCTCGCCGGCCTGCTCCAGCGGGGTGTACGCGGGGTCGAAGCGCAGGGTCAGCCCCTCGTCGGCGGTGTGCAGGACCGGTACGGGCACGGGCGCCTCGTCGGCGTATCCCTGGGCCTGTGCGTAGGCGTCGTCGGGCAGGATCGGCAGCACGGGCCGGGACAGGAGTGCCACGTCCTCATCGGACAGCCGGACCCTGCGGATGCTCGCCGCGGTGGTCGCGATCCGGTCGTGATTGCGCATGCAGCCCAGCATCAGCAGATGGGCCCGTCCCGGATGGAAGGCGTCCTCGGTGTGCGGGCTCAGCAGGACGGAACTGCTGGCTCCGGTCTGTTCGGCCTCATGGCCGGGCGAGGGGACGATGTTGTGCACGAAGCGGCCGTTCTGCTGGCCCTCCCAGGCGATGGGGTTGCCCATCACGGTGGCGAGCAGCAGCAGTGTCAGATCGTGGACGGCGCCGCTGTCCCCCGCGCTCGCCCAACCGGCCGGGGTGGGGCCCGCGGACGCGTCGTCGACCGTCAGTCCGCGGAGGACGAAGAGGCCGTCCTCGGTGTCGACGGGGCGGCAGTGGTGGCGGACGCCGTCGCCGAGGGAGGCGGCCGTCCCGGCGACGCGCTCCAGCAGCCTGGGTGATGTGGCGGAGGTTCCGAATTCGGCCAGGAGCGCTCGGGCGGCCTGGTTGATCTCGGCCGTGGAGCCGGGGTCGAGCTGGCGGGCAGGTGCGGCTGCCGTGCTCATGCTTGGGTTCCGTTTCCTTGGGAGGGCGGCGCGGGCGGCGCGTGGTCAGGGCGTCGCGGATGTCGCGGGGTGTCGCGGGGTCAGTGCGTCGGGCGCGTCATGGGCGTCGTGGTGCGGTGTGCGGAGCCGAAGGAAGGAGGGGGAGAGGGGGAGTCGACGAGGGAGGGGGCGGGGTCGGCGGCTGCCGGAGCCGGGCCGTCGTCGTCGACGGGGGGCAGCGGGCGGTGTGCGGCGGTACGGGGGTACAGCGGTGCCCTGGGCCGGGGCCGTGCGGACCGCGATCGGGTGATCACTGGTGGTGCGCATCGGACAGTAGCACTTGAGTAAGGTAAGGCAAACCTAACTCAGATCGTCAGGAAATCTGCAAAACCAGCCCAACTTTCCCTGCGGAACAGATAGTTTCCGTCCGGCTGTCGCATGCTCTGTGGCGAGATTTCTCAGCTGTGTGACGCTGCGTCAGTTTGCGTGAGTGGTTGTAGTAAGGGTAGCCAAGCCTAAGAATGACCGGGTCACTGTTCTGATAGGGATCGAGGGTGTACGTGAAGGTGAACAGGCGCCAAGTGCTCCTGGCGGGCGGGGCGATGGGTACGGCGGCGCTCCTCGCCGCCTGCTCCGGCGGCACGAACAGCGACGTGGACTCCGCCGCGCGGCCCGGCGGCGGGGGCAGGCCCAGAAAGGGCGGCACCCTCAGAGTCGGCGCGCTCGGCCGGGCCGGCGCCGTCACCCGCGACCCGCACGGGACCCAGGCCAACGAGAGCGACTACCTGATCATCGCCCTCGTCCACGACACCCTCACCGCACCCGGCGGCGGCACCAGCAACACCGCGCCCCGGCTCGCCACCCGCTGGGAACCCTCCGCCGACCTGCGGACCTGGCGCTTCACCCTCGCCGAAGGCGCCCTCTTCCACGACGGCACCCCCGTCACCGCCGACGATGTCGTCTGGTCCCTGCGCAGACTGCGCAACACCCCCGCGGGCGCCTCTCGGCTCCCCGGCATCAAGGCCGCGAACATCACCGCCGACGGACCCCGCACCGTCGTCCTCGTCTCCGACTACCCCAACGCCGAACTGCCGTTGCTCACCCGGCTCTCCACCTTCGTCCTGAAGAAGGACACCCCGGACAGCGCGCTGGCGAAGGCCCCCGGCACCGGCCCGTTCCGGCTCGACTGGTTCCGTTCCGGCAACGCGCGGCTCGTCCGCAACGAGAAGTGGCACGGCGGGGAGGTCCTGCTCGACGCCATCGAGGTCAAGCTCTTCGAATCCCCGCAGGCCATGGCGAACGCCCTGCTCGCGGGGCAGATCGACCTCGCCTCCAACGCCGGTGCCGTCGCCGCCCGCACCGCCGAGAGACGCAAGGACATCCAGATCGTCCGCCGCCCCGACGACATGGCCATGCCGATCGTCATGCGCGCGGCCTCCGGGCCCTTCGCCGACCCCCGGGTCCGGGAGGCCCTGCGGCTCTGTGTCGACCGCGAGGCCATGGTGCGGCAGGTCCTCTCCGGCTACGGCACCGTCGGCAACGACATCATGGGCACCGGCGACCCCGCGTACGCCAAGGACCTGCCGCGGCGCACCCGCGACCTCGCCCGCGCCAAGTCCTTGCTGAAGGAGGCGGACTTCGACACCGCGAAGACCTATCGGCTGATGACCACGGAGGACGTGCCCGGACTCGCCGAGTCCGCGACCCTCTTCGCCACCCAGGCGCGTGAGGCGGGGGTCAAGGTCGAGGTGGTGAAGCAGGAGTCCGCGAGCTTCTACGCCGACACCTGGCTCAAGGGCGACCTGTACACCACCTACTGGGGCACCAACGACTCCGTGCTCTTCTTCGCCAGCAAGACCATGGGCTCGGAGAGCAGCCAGAACGAGGCCGGGTGGAAGGACGCCGCGTTCGACGCCGCCTACCGCAGGGCCATCGGCACGAAGGACGCCGCCGCCCGCGCCAAGGCCCTGCGCGAGGTCCAGCGCATCCAGCACGAGTCCTCCGGCTATCTGCTCTGGGGCGTGGCCGAGGGCATCGACCTCGCCGCCGCCCCCGTCCGCGGCCTGCCCGAACTGCCCGGCTACGGCCGCGTCCAGCTCGAACGCGCATGGCTGGCCCGCTGACCCCCGCGGCGGGCACCCCCCTGCGGGAGCCCGCCGCGGCGGCGGCGACCCTGCGGCGGGCCCTGGGCGGGGCGCTGTGGCTGGGCGGCGTCCTCGCCCGCCGGGCCCTGCTGCTCGCCGTCCTGCTCGCCGCCGTCTTCGCCGCCGTGGAGCTGCTGCCCGGCGACGCCGCCACCGCCACCTCCGAACGCGGCGAGAACGCGGCCGACATGGCCGCGCGGCGGGAACTCCTCGGCCTGGACCGGCCGGTGCACATCCGCTTCGCCGACTGGATGACTGGGCTGCCCACCGGCGACCTCGGCACCTCCGCGCGCGGCGAGTCCATCGCCGGCCTGCTCTCCCGGCCGTTCCCCAACACCCTGCTGCTGGGCGGGCTCGCGCTGCTGCTCACCCTCGTCGTCTCCGTCGCCCTCGGCTGCTGGGCCGCGCTCCGGCCGGGCGGCCCCGTCGACCGGGCCGTCTCCGCCACCGCGACGGGGGTGCTCGCGCTCCCCGAGTTCGTCGTCGGGGTCGCGCTCGTCCTGGTCCTCTCGCTGTGGACGGGCTGGCTCCCCGCCGTCACCCTCGCGGGAGCCGACGGCACCCCCGCCTCCTGGGACATGCTGATCCTGCCGGTGCTGGCGCTGGCCGTGC
Source organism: Streptomyces clavuligerus (assembly GCF_005519465.1). Classification (NCBI taxonomy): domain Bacteria; kingdom Bacillati; phylum Actinomycetota; class Actinomycetes; order Kitasatosporales; family Streptomycetaceae; genus Streptomyces; species Streptomyces clavuligerus. The sequence goes on from NZ_CP027858.1 coordinate 3,574,248, forward strand.
CGCAGATCGGCTGGAACACCCGGATCGTGCGCGCGGCCCTCGCCGACGAGGCCACCGCCCCGCATGTGGAGACCGCCGTCATCGACGGGCTGACCCGCCGCCGCGTCCTCACCCACCATCTGCTGCCGGGGGCGCTGCCCACGATCACGGCGGGCATCGCCACGTCCACGGGCATGCTGCTCGGCGGCGCGGTCGTGGTGGAGACCGTCTTCAACTACCCGGGCATCGGCTCCGTCCTCGCCGGTGCGGTCACCGACCGCGACAGCCCGCTGATCGCCGCCGTCGTCGCGGTCACCGGAGCCGTCATCACCCTCGTCCTCCTCCTCGCGGACCTGATCCGCGCCTGGGCCTCGGGAGCACGCGCATGAACCCTGCCGACCCGCATCCGTCCCTGGAGCCCGCCACCCCCCTGGCCGCGCCACCGCCCGCCCCCGCCGGCCCGTCCCCCAGGGGAACGGGCCCGGCACCCGCACCCGCCGCCCCACCGCCCGGGGCGCGGCCCGCGCCGGACACGACCGGGGAGCGCGCGCGGCCTTCGGGCACGGCCGCCGTACCGGCGGACGGCCGGGGTACGGGTCCGTCTTCGTCCGGTACGGCCACCGGCGCGGCCGCCGCGGGTGCCGCCGGGCCGGGTGGGCCGGAGCGTCCGGCCGAGGACCCTGTGGCCGTCGTGGCCGGTGGGGAGCGGTCGGGGGGCGGTGCCGCCCCGGCCACGGGTGCGGCCGCCGTGGATTCCGACGTTCGGACGGACGGCCGGGGGACAGGGGCGCGGCCCGCACCGGACACGATCGGGGAGCGGTCGGCGGACGGCGTTCCGGGCGCGGGCCCCGTTCCACCGTCCGGCGCGGCCGCGGGTACGGCCGCCGCGGGTGCCGTCGTACGGGCGGGAGCCGTGGGGGCGGGTGGGCCGGAGCGCTCGGCGGAAGAGCCGGGGGCTGTCGCGGCCGGGGGCAGGAGGCCCGGGGACGGTACCGCCTCGGCCACGGGTACGGCCGCCGCGCGTTCCGGCGGGCGGCCGGGTGGGCCGGGGCGTACGGTCGCCGTGGTCACCGCCGGGGAGGGCACGGAGCCGCCCCGGTCCCGGTCCGGTACGGCCGCCGTGGATTCCGTCGCGGGGGCGGCAGACCACGGCGCGGGGCCGTCCCGCGCGTCCCGCGCGGGCACCGCCGCACCGGCCCCGGCCGTGCCGCCGGAGCGGAACGCCGGGGCCGCCCCGCACGGGAGCGGCGGCGGCAGGCGGCGGCGCGGCGGGGCCGTGCTGCGGGTGGTGCCCGCGCTCGTGCTGGTCGCGCTGGCCGTCGCGGGACCGTGGCTCGCGCCGCACGCCATCGACGCGCCCGTCACCGTCCCCTACGCCGAGCCCGGCGACGACGCCCCCCTCGGCGGCGACCAGCTCGGCCGGGACGTGCTCAGCAGACTCCTCGCGGGCGGCCGGGAACTCATCGGCACCTCACTCCTCGTCGCCGTCCTCGTCACCGGCGTCTCCGCCGCCCTCGGTGCCGTCGCCGCCCTCCGCCCCGCCGTCGGCCGGTTCGTCGAACGCGCCGCGGATGTCCTGATGCTGCTCCCCGCCGTCCTCGGCATCCTGCTCATCGCCCTGTCCTGGCCCGACGGCGGCCGTCTCGCGGTGATCACCGCCGCCGTGGTGATGGGCGTGCCCTACGCCGTCCGCCTCGTCACCGGCGCCGCCGCCCCCATCGCCGCGTCCGGCTATGTCGAGGCCGCGACCGTCGGCGGCGAACGCCTCCTCCACCTCGTGGTGCGCGAGGTGCTGCCCAACCTCCGCGCCACCCTCCTCGCCCTCTTCGGACTCCGTTTCGTCGCCGCCGTCTACATCGTCGCCACGGCGGGATTCCTCCAGGTCGGACCGCAACCCCCCGCCGCCGACTGGGCGCTGATGATCCGGGAGAACGCCGCCGGGATCGTCCTCAACCCCTGGGCCGTCCTGGCCCCCAGCATCGCCATCGGCCTGCTGGCCATGAGCGTCAACCTGGCCGCCTCCGCCCTGGTGCCGAGAAGCGGCCGGAAAGCGGTGAGCGCGCTGTGAACCACACCCCGCAGTGGTACCCGGAGGGCCGGGTCCCCGCGAACGAGGTGACCGTGCGGGTCACCGGACTGACCATCGCCACCGCCGACGGGCGCGCCCTCCTCGACGGCGCCGGCCTGCGGCTCGCCCCGGGCCGTGTCACCGCGCTCACCGGGGTCTCCGGCAGCGGCAAGACCACCCTGCTGCGGGCCGTCGCCGGGGCCCTGCCGCCGGGGGCGTACCGCACCGCCGGCCGGGTGGAGATCCTGGGCCGGGACGTCCTGGATCTGGACGCGGCCGAACTGCGGGCCCTGCGCAGGCACCGGCTCGCCTATGTCGGGCAGGACCCCGGCACCGGGCTCAACCCCCGGATGAAGGTCCGCCACCTCCTCGCCGAAGTCGCCGTGGACCGCTCGGCCGCGGCGCTCGGCGCCCTGCTGGAGGAGGTCCGCCTCCCCGGCGACCGCGCCTTCCTGGCGCGCCGCCCCGGCGAGTTGTCCGGGGGCCAGCAGCGGCGGGTGGCGCTCGCCCGCGCCCTGGCCCGGCGCCCCTCCGTGCTGCTGCTGGACGAGCCGACCGCGGGCCTCGACCCGGCCCTGCGGGACGAGATCGCGGAGCTGCTGCGGCATCTCGCCCTCAGCCACCGGCTGGCCGTCGCGCTCTCCTGCCACGACGGCGACCTCGTCTCCCGGCTCGCGGACGAGGTCGTGCACCTGGGCCCGGAGCTGCCCGCGACGGCCGCCGCCCCGGTGACCGCCCCGGCGGCGGGCGGTGCGCACCCGGGGATGGACCACCCCCGGGGGGCCGCCGCACCCGTTCTCGCCGTGTCCGGCCTGCACGCCGCCTTCAGCCGCCGGGGCACCTCCGTCCCCGTCCTCCACGACATCGCTCTGACGCTCGCCCCCGGCGCCGCGATCGGCGTCGCCGGACCCTCCGGTTCCGGCAAGACGACCCTGCTGCGCGCGATCGCCGGGCTGCACCGCCCCACGGCGGGGACGGTGACCCTGGACGGCGTCCCGCTCGCCCCCGGGGTCCGGGGCCGCACCCGGGAGCAGCGCCGCCGCCTCCAGTTCGTTCCGCAGGACCCGCTCGGGACGCTCAACCCCAGCCGTACGCTGGGCGCCGCGCTCGGCCGTCCGCTGCGGCTGCACCGCCGCACCCCGGGCCGGGCGGAGTCGGCGGCGCGGATACGGGAACTCCTCGACGGCGTCGGGCTCCCCGCCTCCTACGCCGACCGCTACCCGTCCGAACTCTCCGGCGGCCAGCGGCAGCGCGCCTCCATCGCCCGCGCGCTCGCCGCCGACCCGGATGTCCTCCTCTGCGACGAGGTGACCTCCGCGCTCGACGCCGCGACCGCCGAAGCGATCATGGACCTGCTGGAGTCGCTGCGGGCCGAACGGGGCCTGTCCCTCGTCCACATCAGCCACGATCTGCCGCTGCTCGCGGCCCGTACGGACACCGTGCTCGTCCTCGCCGACGGCCGGGCCGTCCGCACGGGCCCGGTGGCGGAGCTGTTCGCCCCGGTGTGACGGTGGTGACAGTGGTGCGACGGCGGTGACAGTGGTGCGACGGCGGTGTGCGCCACTCAGCCGGGCGGTACGCGCAGCGCCTGGGAGCGGAAGGCGTCCGCGTGCTCCCGCGCCCACTGCGCGAAGCTCCGCGCCGGGGCGCCGGTGATCTCCGGGACGGTGTCGCGCACCGCGAGCAGTTCGTCGTTGACGTCGCCGCCCGTGAGGTCGAGGACGGCGTCGGCGGTCTCCTCCCCGAGGAACGCGGCGAGCCCCCGCCGCGCCTCCTGCCGCCCGATCCCCGCGAACGGCACCTCCCGCCCCAGCGCGCGGGCGAGGGCGGCGACCTGCTCCCGGGGCGTGACCCGTTCACCCCCGGTGAGTTCGTACGTCCGCCCGTGGTGCCCGTGCTCCGTCAGCGCGGCCCGGGCCACCGAGGCGATGTCGGCGGGGTGGATCACGGGGAGCCCGATGTCCGGATACGGCACCCGGACGGTGTCGTGCGCGCGGATCGTCTCCGCCCACCACAGTGCGTTCGACGCGAACTGCGTGGGCCGCAGCACCGTCCACGCCATCCCGCTCTCCCGCAGCAGCCTCTCGTTCGCGCGGTGCTGCCGGGCGGGCCCGAGCCGGGGATGGGTCAGCACGGTGATGGACGACACCAGCACCACATGCTCCACCCCCGCGCGCCGGGCGGCCCGCAGGATCTCGTCGTCCGGCCCCATCAGGGAGAGCAGGAACAGCGCCCGCGCCCCCTTCAGCGCGGTCTCCACGGAGGAGGGTTCGGCCAGATTCCCCGCGACGGCCTCCACCCCCTCGGGGAAGGCCGCCCGCCCGGGGTCGCGGGTGAGCGCCCGTACCGGCTCCCGCCCCGCGGCATGAAGCTCCCGCACGAGCGGCGCACCGATGTTCCCCGTCGCTCCGGTCACCAGGATCACCGCTCTGCCCTCCGCTGCACCGTCCGTACCCCCTGTACCGTCCGTACCCCTGGACGCTCGATTCTCCGCCGACGCTAGGACCTCAACCCGAGGTGAGGTCAAGGAGCCGGTGAGGAAGCGGTACCTCAGGACCTGGCGTCCGTCCGGGGGCTGACCAGGCCCGACTCATACGCGGAGATGACCGCCTGGGCCCGGTCGCGCAGCCCCAGCTTGGCGAAGACGCTGGTGATGTGGTTCTTGACGGTCTGCACACCGATCCCCAGCTCCTCCGCGATCCCGGTGTTGTCGAGGCCCGTGGCGATCAGCCGCAGCACCTCGGTCTCCCGGGGAGTGAGCCCGTCGAGCCGTACCTCCTCCGTGGTCCGCTGCGGGGCGACGAACGTCCCGATCAGCCGGGTCAGCAACCGGGGCGCCACGACCGCGTCCCCGGCGCTCACGGTGCGCAGCGCCGCCGTCAGCTCCTCCGGCGACACGTCCTTCGGCAGGAACCCCGAGGCTCCCGCCCGCAGCGCGCGGACGACGTGCTCGTCCATGTCGAAGGTGCTCAGTGCCAGCACCCGGCAGCCGGGCAGCTCGGCGGTGAGCCGTTCCGTCGCCGCGACACCGTCCAGGACGGGCATCCTGATGTCCATCAGGACCACGTCGGGGCGGAGCCGGTGGGCGGCGGCCACGGCCTGTTCCCCGTCGTCGACCTCGCCGACGACCCGGAACTCCGGCGCGGCCCGCACGATCAGCCCGATACCCTGCCGCACCAGCGGCTGGTCGTCGGCGATGAGTACGGTGACGGGCCCGGTCCGTGTCCCGCGCGGGCTCGCCGCGTCCTCGTGGGCCCGGTCGGCCGGTGTCCGGTCGGCCGGTGTCCCCGTCGGTGTCATCGAGGCCATCTCTCCCCCTCGCTGCTGTCGCTGTCGTCGTTGCCGTTGCCGTTGTTGTCGCTGTCCGGTGCCGTCACCACGGGGTTCCCCACGGCGGGATTCCCCAGCTCCGCGCGGGCGGGGTCCCGGCCTCGCGGAGGCCGGACTCCGGGAGCGGCCCCACCGGGCCGCCGGGCGCCGGGTCCTCGCCGGGCGGGGGCAGCGGCAGCCGCGCCGCCACCCGGAAGCCGCCCTCCGCGCGACGGCCCGCCGTCAGCGACCCCCCGTGCACGGCGACCCGTTCACGCATACCCAGCAAACCGTACCCGCCGCTGATCAACCCGGCCGGATCGCCGACGGGACCTGACGTGCCCCTGTCCGCCGTGGTGCCGTCGTCGGTGATCTCGACGAGGACGAGATCGGGCCGGTAGTCGATCCGCACCGTCGCCCGGGCCCCCGCCCCGGCGTGCTTGCGGGTGTTCGTCAGGGCCTCCTGGACGATCCGGTGGAGCGTCGGCCCGAGGGTCGAGGGCAACGGCGGCCGGACGCCACTGACCTGGAGATCGACCGGCAGTCCGGACGCGGCCGACTCCGCCACGAGCCGGTCGATGCCGTCCGCGCCGGGCACCCCGTCCGCCTCCGTTCCGTCGTCGGGTCCGTCGTCGCCGCGCAGCACCCCGAGGAGCTGCCGCATCTCCCGCAGCGCGGTACGGGCGGAGCCCTCCAGGGTCAGCAGCGCCTCCGTGCTCGCGTCCGGGTCCCGGGTCAGGACGGAGCGGGCCCCTCCGGACATCAGATACATCGTGGTGATGTGGTGGGCCACGACATCGTGCAGCTCACGGGCGATCCGGCGGCGTTCCTCGGAGACGGCCCGCTCGGCGAGGAGCTGCCGGTTCACCGCGACCTGGGCGCGGTAGCGCCGCGTCAGCAGGCCCGCGACGACCGCCAGGACGACCGTCACCGTGTCCGCGAGAAGGAGCAACTCCTGCGGGATGGTGGGCGCCCCCACCCCGCGGAGGGTCTCCTGGAGGAGGACGGCCGCCGCGCACAGGGCGGCGGTCCGGCGGCTGTGGACCAGGGCGATGTGGTACAGCGCCACGACGAGGGCGAGCGGGTAGCTCTGCGGCAGGTCGGTGAGGAGGGAGTAGCAGACGAGGAGGGCCATGACGGCCGCGAGTGCCGGCACCGGATGGCGGTGCCGGGCGAGGAGCGGCACCGGCACCAGCGCGAGCAGCGGTATGGCGACCGGGGAGACGTCCATGCCGGCCTGCCGGACGTTCCCCGCGAAGTCGATCAGCATGATGGCCGACCCGCAGCCGACGAGCAGCAGATCGTTGCGGGCGAGGGAGATGAGCGGCGGTCCGGGCGACGGCCGTCGACTCCCGTGAGCGGTGGGCGCGGACGCACCGGGGACGGGACCGACGGGTTGATCGGGACCCAACGGGGCCTCTCCTTCTGTGGTGTGCGGGTGTGCGGGTGGGCACGGGGGACAGTACGGCGCGCCGCCCGGCCGCGGGCGGACGGATGGGTGCCGGGGGCGGCCGGGAAGAATCGTTTCGCCCCTCTCCCCCCGGTGGTCCGGGAGTACCGCTCCCCAGGACTCCGGTCCTGCTTCCCAGGATGATCCGTACCCCGGTCCCGGTTCCCGACCCCTCCCGGCGGGCGATGTCCGGGCGGTCGCGGGGTGATGCCCTGGAAGGAGTCCCTTTGCCCCGCTCGATCCCGGGAGAGAACCTTCCATGGTCCGCAGTCTCACCGCGCTCGCCACCCGGCGACGATGGGTGACGATCGTCGTCTGGACGCTGCTCGGCGTCGCGCTGACCGTCGTCGGCCAGTCGATGATGTTCAGTGTCACCGAGTCGCAGACGGGCGACTTCCTGCCCAAGAGCTATGACTCCGCCGCCGCGCTGGACATCGCCGAGTCGGAGTTCGACGCGAAGCCCGACGGCAATACGGCGACCCTGCTGGTGGCCAGGGCCGACGGGAAGAAGCTCACCCCCGCGGACCGGAAGGCGATCGACGCCACCGCGGACGGGCTGACCTCCCGCCGTGTCGCGGCCCCCACGCCCGAGCCCCTGATGAAGGACCACTCCCAGAAGCCGGAGGTGACGCCGGGCGCACTCGCCCCCGACGGCTCCTTCCAACTGCTGAGCGTGTCCGTCACCGGGAATGTGCACGACCCCGGACTCCAGGACGTCTACCGCGAGGTGCGGGACACGGCGAAGGAGGAGTTCCGCGAGCACGGACTGCGGGCCGGGTTCACCGGCGGCATCGCCGCGACGGTGGACACCCGCGACGCCGGGGAGACCCGGCAGAAGATCGTCGGCGCGCTGACGATGGGCCTGATCGTCGTCCTCAACGTCGTCGTCTTCCGCAGTGTCCTCGCGGCCCTGCTGCCGCTGCTCGCGGTGACGATCCTCAACGGGGCCGCCACCGGCGCCGTGGCGGGCACGGCGAAGCTGCTCGGCATCACGCTCGACCCGTCCACCCCCGCGCTGATCCATGTGGTCCTGCTGGGCATCGGTATCGACTACTTCCTCTTCCTGCTCTTCCGCTTCCGCGAACAGCTCCGCGCCCACCCCGGACAGGACGCCGCCACCGCCGCCGCGCTCGCCTCCGGACGCGTCGGCGGCGCCATCGCCTGCGCGGGGCTCACGATCGTCGCCGCCTTCGCGACCCTGGGCGTCGCCAGCTTCGGACAGCTCAAGATCCTCGGCCCGGCGATCGCGGTCTCGGTGCTCGTGATGCTGCTCGGCAGCCTCACCCTGATGCCCGCGCTGCTCGCCGTCACCGGGCGCGCCATGTTCTGGCCCGCCCGGGCCTGGAAGCAGGAGCGCCCCGGCGGGCTCGCCGCCCGCCTCGGCCTGTTCGTCACCACCCGCCCCGTGCTCTCCGTCGTCGGCAGCCTCGCCCTGCTGGGCGCGCTCGCCGCGGGCGCGGTCGGGGTGAAGATGACCTACGACCCGAGCGGGCAGCCCCGTACCGAGTCGGTGAAGGTCGCCGAGGAGATCGCCCGCACCCTGCCCGCGGGCGCGATCGACCAGCACACCGTGTACGTACGCGGGGACGACGGCCGCAAACTCGCCGGGGACCGGCTCTCCGGGCTGGTCACGGCGCTCGCCGCGACGGAGGGCGTGGGGCAGGTGTCCCGTCCCGTCCTCAACGCGTCGGGCACCGCGGCGCGGATACCCGTGGCCCTCACCGTGAGATCCGATACGCAGCAGGCCCGCGACCTGATCTCCGGGCCGGTGCGCTCCACGATCGGGAAGAACACCCCGGAGGGCACCGAGGCCCACATCACCGGGACGGCCGCCGTCTTCGCGGATGTCTCCGTCGCGGTCGAGAAGGATCTGCGGCGGGTCTTCCCGATCGCGGCGGGGCTGATCGCGCTGATCCTGCTGATCCTGCTGCGGTCCCTCGTCGCCCCGCTGATCCTGCTGGTCTCCGTGGGGCTCTGCTTCGCCGCGACGCTGGGGGCGGCCGTCCTCCTCTTCCAGCACGGCCTGGACCGGCCGGGGGTGATGTTCACCCTGCCGCTGGTGCTGTTCCTCTTCGTCGTCGCCCTCGGCACCGACTACAACATCCTGATCAGCGACCGGATCAAGGAGGAGATGGAACGGCCGGTCCCCGCCTGGCACGCCGTCGCCCACGCGATCCGCCACACGGCCCCCGCCATCACCACGGCGGGCCTGGTCCTCGCGGGCTCCTTCGCGAGCCTCGCGGCCGACCCCGCCAACCAGGAACTGGGCTTCGCGACGGCCCTGGGGATCGTGCTCGCCGCCCTGGTCCTCTCCCTCGTCCTGGTCCCGGCCATGGCGGTGCTGACCGGCCGCGCCTTCTGGTGGCCCCGCCGCCCGGCCCCCACCCCGCCGCCCCCGGAATCCCCCGTCCTCGTCCCCACCGGACCGAGGTCCCACCGCCGCGTCCACCCGGCGGACCCGTTCGCCGACCGCTGACCGGCCCACAGGGAAGGCCCCGGACCACTGAGGTCCGGGGCCTTCGGGCCGTCGGGCCGTCGGGCGGGGCCTGCTACTTGCGCGCCGCCGGTGCCGGTACCTCCGGCAGCTCGGCGGCGCCGGTGAGGGTCAGGTCCGGGCCCTGGCCGTCGGCGGGGCGGGCGGTGAGGGACCAGGCGTAGGGGCCGGGGGCGGCCGGGGCGCCCGCGGTGTCCCTGCCGTCCCAGGCCGCGGTCAGGAGGCCGCGGGCCTCCGTGCCGGACACGGTGCGGACGACGGCGCCGGTCCCCTGGTGGCGGAGGGTGAGTTCCCAGTCCGCTGCGGGCTTCGACAGCCACCACGAGCCGGACCAGCTCCCGGGCCCGGAGACGGCCGAGGAGTCGATCGCGCTCAGCGCGGAGGCCGTCGTCCCGGAGCCGGCGACATGGACGCGCTGCTGGTCGTCGGCGTAGGCGACCCCGCCGCCGAAGCGGTCGACGGTCCAGCTCACCCCGGCCCTGCCGTCCTGGCCGAGCGCGGCGGCACCGGCCACCGTACGGACGGGCAGGTCGGCGGAGGAACCGCTCGCGGGCAGACCGCCGCTCAGGTCGAGCAGCCTGAGGCCGCCGTCGGCCCCGCCGGCCCCGCCGTCCTCGACGTGGTGGACGAGATAGCCGTCACCGAGCAGGACGTTCCCCGCCGGGGCGGTGACGGTGCGCCGGGTGGTCCGGTCGTAGACACCCGAGTCCGCCGCGTTCCAGCGGTCCCCGCAGTCCCAGTACACCCAGCGGCCCACGGCCTGGAGGGTGGCCGGGGTGCAGCCGTCGCGGGTGGTGAAGCTCTCCACGGCGGGGCCCGTGCCACCGGCGGAGCCGGAACGGACCCGCGTGGCCGAGACCGTACCGCCGTTCCTCGCCCCGCTCCACAGGGTGTCGCCCCACACCGCTGCCGCGACCTTGTCGCGCGTCGTCAGGACGGTGCCCGTGCCGCTCGCGGGGAACTCGACGACGTACTGCTTGCCGCCGGACGCCTCGTCGACGATCCCGTACCGCCCGGAGAGGTCCGTGAGCCGCGGTGAGCTGCCGTGCGTCTCGACGAGCGGACCCCAGTCGGGGCTGCCGTTGTCCCGGAGCACGGTCCAGCCCCACTCGGTGGGTTCGGCGCGGCCGTGCCGCCCCGTGCCGTCCGCGAACATCCGGACGCAGCGGACGGTGCCGCTGGAGCAGTCGCCGTCCCTCCCGTTGATCCGGCCGTCCACCGTGGTCCGCCGAACGGTCGGCGCGCCGCCCGCCGCCGGGGCGCTCAGCCAGGCGCTGCGGTAGGTGCCGATGATGGTGGACGGCTCGTACTGGGTGCTGTTGTCGGCGGTGGTGAGGACGCCGCTGCCGAGGGAGAGGCCGTGGATCTGCGCGGGCACCGGCCGGACGTCGGTCAGCCGGGTGCGCGTGAGCGCCCCGTCGGCCTTCTGGTGCACCCGGTACACGCCCCAGTCGAGGTCGCCCTCGTAGACGTGTTCCTCGGCGCTCGCGCCCGCCACCAGCACGGAACCGTCCGGCGCCGCCACGATCTGGTGGGCGGTGTGCCGCCCGACCGGCCGCATGGGCGCGTTCTCGACGTCGTACCGCTGCGCCCAGAGCGGCTGGCCGCGGTAGGCGTTGTTGCCCGGCTGCGTCGGTTCGACGGCCAGCAGCGAGGAACCGGCGAAGCCGTAGGCGGCCTGGTAACTGAAGCTGCTGATGCTGACCGAACGGGGCTGCGCGGCCAGGTCCGCGCGGTCGTACACCTCCGCCTGCCCGCGTCCGTCGCGCACCCGCAGCACCGCGTCCCTGCCGAGCCGGAAGGCCGAGACCTCCCAGCCGTTGTCCGGGCCGAGCCGGTCGGGCAGCTCGCGGAGCGCGCCGGTGGCCAGATCGACGATGCCCCAGTGCGGCCAGGGGTCCGAGGCGTCGGCGGTCCTGTACCGGAGGACGACGGACCGCTCGTCGCCGTCCTCGACGGCGACATCCCGCGCGTCCGCCGGGAGCCCGGTCACCGGCGCCTCGACGGCGGTCCCGTTCCGCACCTGCCACCGGTGGTACGCCACGGGAGCGCCGCCGCTGCCGCCGCTGCGGGTGAGGACCGTACCGCCGAACGTGCCCTGGTAGGCGTGGTCCGCGGGCAGCGGCACCTCCACCGGGTCGCCCGCCGTGCCCGCGCCCTGGATCAGGGTGACGCGCGGCGACGGTTCGGCGGAGTGGAGCGCGACGGTGTCGGAGCCGTCCCCGTACCAGCCGGGCTCGAACGAGGCCGCCGTGCCGAAGTGGCCGGTGTCGATGTCGTACGTGAGCGGCGCGGGCAGCCGCTGCCGCAGGGCGGTGGTGCCGCCGGTGTACGCCGTCCACAGGAGCCGGTCGTCGCCCTCCTGCGCCCACAGGAACCCGGTGGTCCCCGCGTTGAGGATCTGTGTGGCGCGGGCCACGGCCCGCTGGGCGGCGGGCACCACCAGCTCGTCCGCCGCCGCGCGCGCCGTGGCCGTGGACACGGCGGGCGCGGCGGCGGCCGGTGCCTGGGCCAGCGGGGCGCTCAGCGCGAGCGCGGCCGTCAGGACGACAGCGGTACGCAGGGGTGCGGTGGGGACGGGTCTGTGACGGGGCCGTGCGGGTGAGGTCATCGTTCCTCCGGAGGACGGGAAGTGGGCATGGCGGGACGGACGACAGCGGCCCGGCACTCCCTGCGGCCCCGCCCGCCCGTCCCCCGCATGTGCGTGCCTCGTGAAGGTAAAGCCGGGAACATGACAACCTCTTGCCATGCCGTCCGGGTGCCGCACCCCGCGCTCCGCCCCGGCACTCAGACGGGCATGAGTATCCGTGCGGTGGTGGACCGGGCGGCGGCGGCAGGATGCTGGGGCCATGCGACAACGGCTGCCGAAACTCCTGTCCCCGTCCCTGGTCACCCTTGTGCTGGCCCTGGCGACGTCCGCGCTGTGGGCCGCCTGGCTCGGCTGGGACCAGCAGCGTGATGTGCACCCCGACGGCTCGACGACCGGCCCGTACCAGCCGTGGCAGGTCATCGGCCTGGTCCTGACCCTGCTGCCGCTCGTGTACGCGGGGGTGTCCCGGCGCCATCTCACGGCCACCGTGCTCGGCATCCCGTTCGGCCTGGCCGCCGCAGCCTTCCACGACTGGTCGGACGACGGCAGCGGCCTCTTCGCGATCGGTGTCCTGATGGTGCTGGTGGGGAGTCTTGTCGCCACCGGCGCCGCGGCAGCCGCCCTCTGGGCCCTGACTGCCTCCGGTACGGGCAGGCCCGCGGCGCCCGCCGCCGAGTAGACCGGGCGCGTGACCGTCCTCGCGGACCGGGCGCTTGGACCGGGCGCCTGGACCGTCCGCCTGGACCGTCCGCGTCGTACGATCGGCGAAACCACGGGCCGTCACCCCGGATTTCGTATGTCGTAGGAAAATCCTCCTCCGCCCACCCGATCCTTCACTCCACCGCTACAGTTTCCCCTCGCCGTATCCGCATGAGGGGGAATCTTGAGCACTCCGTATCCGATGGCGCCGCCACCCGAGTTCCAGCCCGCGCCGCCGCAGCGACCGCTGTGGAAGATGAAACGTCTCTACGCCGGGGGCGCGCTGGTCATGCTGCTCGGCTTCGGCTGCGGGGCCACCGCATCGGGTGACGACGCCACCTCCGCCTCCGCGAAGTCCCGCCCCGGCCCCACCACCACCGTGCGGGCGACCGTCACCGCCACGGCGACCGCCCCGGCGGCCCCCGCGCCCAGGACGACGATCACCGAACCGGGCCCGACGGTGACCGTCACCGCGACGAAGACCGCCAAGCCCCGGGCGTACAGCGGCGGCACCACCACCGACACCGGCGACACGGCCACCGACTCCGGTGCGAACGTCTACTACCGGAACTGCGCCGCGGCCCGCGCCGCGGGCGCCGCCCCCGTCCACCGCGGCGACCCGGGCTACGGCAGACACCTCGACCGCGACAACGACGGCACGGGCTGCGACTGGGGCTGACCCGGACGGTCCCGTGAGCGCTCCCGCTCGTCGGTGACACCCCCTGTGGGCCCTGGGTGAAAACCGGCCATGTTCCGTACAACCCAGCGGCCGTCTCGCCGGTCCTGTTCGGTGACGCACGATCCCATCAGCGGAATCTGCCGCTGTGCTGCGTCACCGAACAGGACTGAAGGACTTGATGACCCCAGCCAGACGCACCGCCGCCGTCACCGTGGTTCTGGCCACGGCGGCCGGAGCGCTCACCGCTGTCGCCGCACCCGCGTCCGCGGCCCCGGTGCGCTGCGAATCCCCCGTCTTCCAGCGGGAGATCTTCGCGAACACGACGTTCTCGGGCAAGCCCAAGAAGACGGACTGCGACCCCTCGATCAACGAGAACTGGCGCACCGGCGCACCCGCCTCCGGGGTGCCGTCCGACAACTTCGGCGTGCGCTGGACGGTGACCCGCGACTTCGGCTCCGGCGGCCCCTTCGCGTTCACGGCCGCCGCCCAGGACGGCATCCGCGTGTACGTGGACGGCGTCCGCCGGGTCGACCTCTGGAAGAACGTCTCCACCACCGTCAAGAAGACGGTCAACGTGACGATCCCCAGCGGCAGGCACACGCTCCGCGTCGACTTCGCCCACTGGACCGGCTCCGCGAACGTCGCGTACTCCTACGCGCCGCGCACCTCCGCCGCCGTCGACAAGGTCAAGCCGCTCACCCCGGCGGGCGCGGCCGTCTCCTACGACCGGGCCACCGGAGCGGCCAGGCTCGCCTGGACCAGGAACAAGGAGCTGGACCTCGCGCACTACCGGGTCTACCGGCGCCCGGCGGGCGCGCCGTTCCCCGGCAAGCCGCTCGCGACGACCACCGCCGCCTCGTACACCGACCGCACCCCGCCGAAGACCGGCGCGTCGTACTACTACGAGGTGCGGGCCGTCGACAAGGCGGGCAACGCCTCCGGCGGCACCGCCGACCAGCGCGTCGTCACCGTCGACCGGACGCCGCCCGCCACGCCGTCCGTCTACTGGGACGCGTGCCCGGAGGGCCGGCCCTACGCGGCGCCGCAGCTCGTCACCACCGTGCAGAACGCCGCCGACATCGCCTGGTACGAGATGCAGCGGCTCGACGCCGCCACCAACCGCTGGAGCACCGTCCACTCCGGTGCCAAGGGCGCGATCTGCGACACCGGATACCCCGCCGACGGCAGCAGGGTCACCTACCGGGGCCGGGCCCGCGACGCCGCCGGGAACTGGACGCCGTACTCGGCCCCGCTGACGTTCACCACCCCCGACCTGACCCCGCCGGGCGCCGTCGAGCAGCTCCGCGCCGAGTACCGGTCGGGCGTTCCGCACCTGGTGTGGTCGCCCGTCGCCGGGGCCGCCTCGTACCAGGTCCTCCAGTACGACCCGGCGACCGGCGACTACCGCGACGCCCGGCCCGGTGCGGCCACCGTCACCCGGACCGAGGTGGTGCCGCGCCAACTGGCCGCCGTCGCCGACAGCTACCGCTACGCGGTGCGCTCGGTGGACGCCAAGGGCAACGCCGCCGCGCCGGTCGGGATCACGCTGAAGCCCGCCGAGCGGACGGAGGCGATCGCCCCGTTCAAGACCACCGCGAGCCGGTTCGGCGAGGGCGTGATGGTCGAGTGGAGCAGCGTCGACCCATGGACCGTCGACGGAAGCCCCCTCCCCACGTACAAGATCGTCCGCACCGATACCGCGACCGGTGAGAGCACCACCGTGGACACGTGCAAGCCGTCCACCCCCTGGGACGAGCCGCTGGAGGCCCCGAAGACCTATGAGACCTGGGCGGACTCCAACGCCCCCTGGTCCGCCCGCAAGCAGGTCAACGGCGTCTGCTGGGAGGTCCAGGGCGCGTCGGAGACGACCTACGAGTACCGCGTCGTGGCGACGGACCGCCACGGCAAGGACTCACGGCCGGGCCCGGCCGCCCGCGCGACCACCCCGGACACGGTGCGCCCCGCCCCGGTGCGGGACCTGACCGCGGAACGCGTCCCGCTCGGCGTCCGGCTGACCTGGACGCCGCCCGAGGACGACGACGTCGCCGGCTACCACGTGTGGCAGGGCGTCACCGACCCGGACAGCGGCGAGACGGTCTGGAAGGAGAACTGCTGGACCGGCGCCTCCCTGACCAGGACCGAGATCCTCTGCCCGACCGTCCCCGACGGCGCCACCCACAGCTACAGGGTCGCCGCCACCGACGACCGCCTCCAGCACGGCGACACCCCCCTCGACGTGCTCCACCCCGCCGAGGTCTCCGTCGCCCTGCCCGACACCCGCCCGCCGGGCTGGACGGCCACCGACATCCGCGAGGGCCAGTACCCCAACCTGTACGTCGGCTGCTCGGAGAGCTCCGGCCTCGGCGACTGCTCCCGCTTCACGAGCTACCGGGTGGAACGCTGGGACCCCACCACGTCCACCTACACCACCCTGACCGAGGCCCCGACCGGCGGCTCCGCCTTCTACATGGACACCACGGTCCACGAGAACCGCCTCGCCCTCCACTACTACCGCGTCACCCTCCTGGACCCTTCGGGCACCGACCCCGCGACCCGCTCGACGGCGTACGGCATCTGGGACTCCTGGCTCTGACCCACCCAAGGGGGCCCGGCCAACCCTCCGGGCCCTCTCACCCACCTCCGACGACCACCGGCCCGCCCGGCACCGCATCCAGCGCGTGCCACCACCTGGACAACAACAAAGCCCCGGGCCACTGGCCCGGGGCTTTTCTCTGGAGCGGGTGACGAGAATCGAACTCGCGCTCTGAGCTTGGGAATCCCATGATCTGGATTCGGGTATCTCCAGGTCAGGCGCTAGATCGGTGCATGCGGCGTGCGGTTTGCTGAGGCACTCCATCACCCGTGTGGACCGCTGTGGACCGTTCCTACCAGTGCGGCGGTGGTGCAAGCAGGCGTCGCCGGCTGCTTCTGCCGACATGGGGGCTGCCGCGTTCGGAAGTCGGCTCCCACATGGCTCCCATGAGCTGTCAGCAGCACACTCCTGACGGGGACTCCGCGCGCAAATGACCGAAGGCCGGGTGACCGGCGCGATCGCCCGGCCTTCGGGTTTCACTCCATCGGTAGATTCAGTTCGGAGCCACACTCATGACCGAGGTACGAAACCAGTCCACTGTCGCGGAGACCCCGTCCTCCAGTGCTACCGGAGCCACTGTCGGGAAGAGCGCCCGCAGACGGCTGCTGTCTGCCTGGGAGTGCGCGACGTCGCCGGTGCGAGCGGGCATGTGCTCACGGTGGACGACGCGACCAGTCGCGGTCTCGACCTCTGGGATCAGGTCCAGCAGGGATACGCGGGTCCCGAAGGCCAGGTTCACAGGGCGGGGCTCGACGATTCGGTGGAGGAGGGCCTCAGTAAGGACACGGCAGACGGTGCCCACATAGGTGAAGTCGCGCGTCTGGGTGCCGTCGCCGTGCACGGTCACGGGCCGACCGTCGAGTGCGGCGCTGATCCACTTCGGGATCACCGCCGCGTAGGCGTGGTCGGCGCGCTGGCCAGGCCCGTAGACGTTGAAGAAGCGGAAGGGCAGCACCGGCAGATCGAGGCTGTGGTGATAGGCGCCCAGATATGCCTCCGTGGCGAGCTTGGTCACCGCGTACGGGCTCATCGGGGCCGTGGTGAGATCTTCGTGCTTCGGCAGGCGTGGGTTCGCGCCATAGACGGAGGACGAGGAGGCGGCGATCACCTGCAGACCCCCGGCACGGCGCGCGGCCTCCAGGACCTGGAGGGTTCCGGTCGCGTTGGCCTGGTGGCTGGCCAAGGGGTCTCGTATTGAACGCGGCACGGAGGGCAGTGCGGCCAGGTGGACGACGGCGTCCGCGCCACGGAACACCTGATCCAGGAGGTCGGCGTCCTGGATGTCGCCCTCGAAAAAGTCGATGCCGAGACCGGCGATGCTCGTCTTGGAGCCAGTGGACAGGTTGTCGATCACCTGGATTCGGGTGATCTTGGGCTGCTCGGTGAGGACCCGGGCGAGATTGCTGCCGATGAATCCGGCACCACCGGTGATCGCGATCTTCATGCGGCCCTGCCTTCAGAGAGAGTCGACATGGGCGTCGGCGAGCCGACGGCGGCAGTCGAGGATGTAGGGGGCGTACGCGGCGATCAGGGGATAGTCGAAGGCGTCGTGGTCGGCGAGGACGACGACGGCATCGGCTGCCGCGAGGCCGGTGGGAGTGACCTCGACCCGCTTGATGTTCGCCAGGCCGTCGGCGCGAGGGTGGGCGTCGTCGCTGACGTGGGGGTCGGCGGCCTGGACCTCCGCTCCCATGCCGATGAGCAGCTCCGCGATCCGTGCCGCCGGAGTCTCCCGAGCGTCCCCGGTGTTGGCCTTGTACGCGAGGCCGAGCAGTAGCACCCGGGAACCGTTGACGGACTTCTTGCGTTTGTTGAGCCCGTCAATCAGTCTCCGGACCACATAGTCGGGCATGTGGTTGTTGACATCGTTGGCGAGCTCGACGAAGCGGAAATTCCGGCCCACGGTTCGCTGGACCCGCCAGGACAGATAGGAGGGGTCTATGGGGAGGCAGTGGCCTCCGACTCCAGGTCCCGGGGTGAAGCGCATGAAGCCGAACGGCTTGGTGGAGGCCGCGTCGATGGCCGCCCAGACATCGATGCCCAACTCATGGGCGAAGATCGACAGCTCATTGGCGAGCGCGATGTTCACGTGCCGGAAAGTGTTCTCCAGCAGTTTCGCCAGTTCCGCTTCCTTGCAGCAGGCCACCGGGACGACCCTGTCGACGAGGGAGGCATAGAAGCGCCGGATCGTTTCCCTGGACGCCTCGTCGATTCCAGAGATGATCTTCGGGGTGTTCTCCAGCCTCCATGTGTGGTTGCCCGGATCGATGCGTTCAGGGCTGTAGCCCAGGTGGAAATCGGAGCCGGCGGTCAGACCGGAGATGCGTTCGAGGAGGGGCCCGAAGACCTCCTCTGTGGTGCCGGGGTACGTAGTCGACTCCAGGACGACGGTCGCCCCGCGCGCGAGGTGGTGGCCGAGCAGTAGAGCCGAGTCCTCGACATGTGAAAGGTCCGGAGCTCCGTCGCGGAGCGGCGTGGGCACCGCGACGACCGCTATGTCGAATCCCTCGCACTCGGACGGATCGGCAGTGGGCCGATAGGCGCCGGTGGCGAGGAGTGGCGCCAGACGCGCGTCGCTGATGTCCTCGATGTAGGACTCTCCGAGCATGAGCCGTTTGACTCGCTGCGCGTCCATGTCGAAGCCGACGACCTGGTGCCCGACCTCGGCGGCCCTCACCGCGAGAGGCAGCCCGACATGCCCCTGTCCCACGACGACTACGCGGAGCCGTTGGGTGCCATGTTTCTCGATCATGCTTTCAACCTCGTTGAGTGAGCGCGCGGATGCGTGCGGCGGGCGGACCTGTGACGGGTCGGCGGCCCTAAGATGGGGAGCGCCTCGGCCGTTCGAGACTCGCTTGGCCGCCTGTCTCGAACGGCCGAGTGCCTTTCCCCTCTGCCCGGGTCGGCCGGAAAACCCGTGGGATGGCGCGAGCCCCGGTTCGATACGATGGCGTGGACTTGCAGACTCGAATCGTCACTGTGCGTCACGGTGATGTGCGATCCAGGTGATCGCGCTGGCTGCAGCTTCCCGACTTGGGCCCGCCGTGGCACTGCCACCGGCGCCGTACGTACGAAATGGAGCATCCGAGGATGGCTCGACACCTGATCACCAGCGCGCTTCCCTACATCAACGGGATCAAGCACCTGGGCAACATGGTCGGGTCGATGCTTCCGGCGGATGCGTACTCCCGGTACCTCCGCCAGCGCGGTCACGACGTCCTCTACATCTGTGCCACCGACGAGCACGGCACGCCGGCCGAACTGGCCGCCAAAGAGGCCGGGCTCTCCGTCGCGGAGTTCTGCGCGCAGGCCCACGTCGCGCAGAAGGCCGTGTACGACGGCTTCGAGCTGGCCTTCGATTACTTCGGCCGGAGCTCTTCTCAGCAGAACTCGGAGATCACCCAGCACTTCGCGCGCAAGCTGCACGAGAACGGTTTCATCGAGGAACGTGCCATCCGGCAGGTGTATTCGCCTGCCGACGGTCGTTTTCTGCCGGACCGGTATGTCGTGGGTACCTGTCCGTATTGTGGCTATGACAAAGCCCGTGGAGATCAGTGCGAGAACTGCACGCGCGTCCTCGACCCAACCGATCTCGTCAACCCGCGCTCGGCGATCAGCGGCTCCACGGACCTGGAGGTCCGCGAGACCAAGCACCTGTTCCTGCTGCAGTCCAAGCTCCAGCGGGAGGTCGAGGAATGGATCGACTCCGTCAGCGCGCAGTGGCCGCAGTTGTCCACCTCCATTGCCCGCAAGTGGCTGACGGAGGGTCTGCATGACCGCGCGATCACTCGCGACCTCGACTGGGGCATCCCCGTCCCCGCCGACACCTGGCCGGATCTCGCGGCCGAGGGCAAGGTCTTCTACGTCTGGTTCGACGCGCCGATCGAGTACATCGCGGCGACGAAGGAGTGGTCGGACGCCGCCCCGGACGGCGAGACCCGCGATTGGAAGTCGTGGTGGTACGAGGCCGATGACACCGTCCACTACTCGCAGTTCATGGCGAAGGACAACGTCCCCTTCCACACCGTGATGTTCCCGGCAACCGAGCTGGGTGTGCGCGAGCCGTGGAAGAAAGTCGATGTCGTCAAGGGCTTCAACTGGCTGACGTACTACGGCGGAAAGTTCTCCACCTCCCAGAAGCGCGGCGTGTTCACCGACGCGGCGCTGGAGACCCTCCCCGGCGACTACTGGCGCTACTTCCTGCTTGCCAATGCCCCTGAGTCGGACGACTCGTCCTTCACCTGGGAGCACTTCACCGCCACGGTGAACAAGGACCTGGCAGACACTCTCGGCAACTTCGTCAACCGTGTGCTGTCCTTCTCCCGGAAGCGGTTCGGCGACGAGGTGCCCGAGGGCAACCACGCCGGAGAGGCGGAGGCCAAGCTCGGCGAGGAGCTCGCACGGCTGCTCGCCGAGTACGAAGAGCACATGGAAACGCTTCAGTTCCGCAAGGCCGCCGCCGCACTGCGCGCCCTGTGGTCCGCGGGCAACTCCTACCTGGAGGAGAAGGCTCCCTGGCTGGAGATCAAGACCGACCCGGACGGCGCCGCGCTGACGCTGCGCACCGCGATGAACCTGATCCATCTGTACGCGATTGTCTCGGAGCCGTTTATTCCGGCCACAGCCGCCGTCATGCGGGGGGCCTTCGCACTGGAAGGGGACACCGCGACCTGGGTCACCGCCGAGCAGGCCAAGGCCCTGAGCGCTGTACCGGCAGGAACCGCGTTCACCGTGCCGCCGGTGCTCTTCGCGAAGATCACGGAAGAGGACCTGGAGTCCTACCGCGCCCGATTCGGCGGCGCTCCGGACGCTTGACCGTGGGCCCCGGGCCCGTACCGTCCGTGCTGTCATCGGGCGGTACGGGAGGTGAGGAAGCCGGGCAGATTGGCGGGCGGTACGTTCATCAGCCGGATGCGGGGAGCTGTGCCGTCCGCCTCGACCCAGGTGACACCGGCTGAACCGGGGACGTACTGGAGATAGTCCTTGAAGCCGTTCCCTGTCAGCCACAGCAGCAGACAGGCGATGCCTCCACCGTGCCCGACGAGGACAGTCGTACGGTGTGGTCCGGTGCGTACCTCGTTCCACAGGTTCACATAGCGGGCCTGTACATCCTCCGACGACTCACCGCTCGGCGTGCGGAGCTGGTGGATGGGCGTACCAAGCCGTGCCGCCTCATCGGCGGCGAGTTCTCGGGGCCGACCGCCGAGGTAGCCGCTGTTCTTGGCTGCCAAGCGCCTGTCCACACGTACGTCGGCCGGACTGAGCGCCGCGGCCAGTAGCGTGACCGACTCACGACAGCGGGACATCGGGCTGACGAGCATCTGGTCCGCGCTGATCCCGGCTGCCGCGAGGGCGCTGCCGACGATGCGGATGTCGTCTCTGCCCCGCTCGCTGAGCCTGCCGCCGACTGCCTGGCCTTGGTGGATGCCCCGCAGGTTCTCCTCGGTCTCGCCGTGCTTGATCAGGTAGATGTGCTTGGTGTGCATGACGTGGCGTCCTTTTCTTGGATCAGTCCCAGTCGCGGACGTCGACACAGGCGGAGACCGCCGCGGCGACCTGGTCGTGCTCGGCACGGCTCATGGCGGGGAACCGGTCGTGGTGCCACTCGATGTAGAGGACCGATATGAGGTTGATCGTCCCGTCGCCGAGCAGCTTGGTCAGTACGGGGTACTCGGCGCCTTCGATGTCCATCTTCACGACGACGTGATCGTCGGGACGGATGGTCCGCCGCAGCCAGGCGCTGAAGTCGATGGCGGGCACCGGTACCGGTGCGCTGTAGTCGATCTGCTGGTCGTACACGGGCGGCACGCGCTTGCCGGGCATCACGGTGGAGCTCTCGTGGTGGCCGAGGAAGAGTTCGATCGTCCCGTCATGGGTCCACACCGCGCTCTGGGAGACCTCGACACGGGTGGGGTGATGGGCCTGTTCGACGTATCGGCGGATGGAAGGGAGCAGCTCGGGGTTCGGCTCGAAGGCGTAGAAGTCGTGATCGGGAAGCTCGTGCATGAAGCGGTTCAGCACGACTCCGAGGTTGGTGCCGCAGTCGATGAAGATCTTGCGCATGAGGTGCTCCCTCGGTCGGCTCCGGGTCAGAGGAGGTCGATCTCGTGTACGACGTGGTCGGTGAGCCGGACGAGGTCGCCGGTCGACGGGCGGTAGCAGCGCTCCTCGTACCGGATGGTGATGCGACGCACGGGTTCGTCGCCGCGGTAGGGAGGGAGGTCGCCCCACTGGTAGAGCTGGCCGCCGGGTGCTTTGAGTCGGCGCAATGACCGGGGCACGGGGCCTTTCCGGGCACCATGATTGAGGCGGTTGAACATGGTGGTCAGGAAGGCGATGTGCTCTTTCGCCTGCTGTTCGTCCTTCCGTACGCGGCCGTAGGTCTCTCTG
The DNA here is from genome assembly GCF_005519465.1 of Streptomyces clavuligerus. Classification (NCBI taxonomy): domain Bacteria; kingdom Bacillati; phylum Actinomycetota; class Actinomycetes; order Kitasatosporales; family Streptomycetaceae; genus Streptomyces; species Streptomyces clavuligerus. The sequence continues at coordinate 3,596,499 of NZ_CP027858.1, forward strand.
AGACGGCGAAGCGTCTCCGGGTCCCCGTCCGCCTGGAGGATGAGGTCTCGGAGCTTCCGGTCCCAGACGATGCCGAGGTGGTCGTGAAGGACGGGTTCGCTGGTCAGGAAGTAGCCCAGGATGCGGCCGAACTCCCGTTCGTACGGGCACATGAAGTCGTTGTAGAGGCCCATCCGTCTGCCGGACGCGGTTTCCACCTGCCAGTGGATACGGGCGGTGAACGGGGAGTCCCACCACCCCAGGTGCCAGGGTTGCCACAGCAGATCTGAGGCGCTGAGTATGAGCATCACGAGTGCCAGCAGCGCGGCCGGCCAGCCGAAGGCCGTGCCGTATGCAGCATCGGGCAGTAGTCCCATGGTGATCGCGAGGGCGACGTTGACGCTGATGTTCTCCCAGAAGAGGATGCCGGAGGCGAGGGCGACGGCAACATTGAAGAGGGCCGTTGCCACGAGGGCCGCGATCAGAAGACGGCGATCGAGGAACGCGACCAGCCCGACTGCCTCTGTCATCATCGTCAGGACGTTGACCGGGCGATCCAGGCCGCGTGCGTGGCGCAACACGCGGGACACGGTCTCGGGGCGCAGGAAACGTGCCCAGCCCCAGGCGTATGCCGAAGCCATGAGGTAGTGCGTGCGGTTGTGCCAGGCCCATGACCAGGGGCGCGGCCCGAGTCGGGCTTTGCTCCACGCCGGCTTCACGTAGTGGGAGAACGAGACGCAGCCGAGCACGAGAACCAGTGCGGCGGCGGAACTCGAAGCCTCAAGGAACGCCATCGCGAGGAACCAGGCGAGGTACGCCTTGAGCAGCCGCAACGGCATCATCGCGTGGTGCTTCCAGCCTCGGAGCCTTCCGCAGTACACCCCCATCCAGGCCAGGAGAGCCGGGGGCCAGAAACAAGCGGCGGCACCGAGGGCCAGAAGGAGCTGCTTGTCCAGGCGCTGCGGCCCCATGGGCTCCGTCACGTCGTAGTCGCTCGTCGTTCCCTGCCAGGTGAGCAGCGCGATAACGAACATGACGAACCATCGGATAGGCCCTGGCTCGGGCGGCGGAAGGAAGGCGGGCAGTACTGCGGGAGGGACGCCCGCAACGAGGATCACTGCGGCAGACCGGCGTGCGATGCCCCGTACTGCGGGCGAGATCACGAATCGGTAGCAGACCGCTACAGCAGCGACGGTCATGGCAGTGTGCAGATAAACGGCGAGCGGTGGCGTCCCCATGGCGCCTACCGCGTGGACGGCGCGAGGACCGGCGAACTGGCTGCGGGCAGACTCTCCAGGTAGGAGGCGATCCGCTCCCGCGGGTCGACCGCGAGATGCTCGCTTCGGTGGCGTACGACGTTCGAGCGGAGTTCACGGCTTCGGTTGAGGAAGTCGAGCACCGCGCCGCCGTCGACGCGGGGCGCTGATGTACCCAGTTCCGCCTCATGGACGACCTTGGCGCACCAGTGCTGATCGTATGTGGGCAGGGGGATCAGATGGACCGGCTTGCCGAGGACGAAAGCTTCGCTGATGAGGTTGAAACCGGCGTTGGAGAAGATGCCCTCGGACCGCGCCATGTCTCTGATGAACGCCTCGCGGTCGAAGAAGCGGATCTCGATCTTGCCATCTGCGTACCGGCGCAACTTTTCGGCCTCCGTCGGCTGTACGTAGATCCGCAGGGCACGGTCCGGAACGTACTGGCGGAAGACGGCGATCAGGTTTCGGACGGAGTCTTCCGGTCCGTGGTCGAAGTAGCGCGAGAAATAGGCCGTGGCGACGGGTTCGGTGGTGACCTGCGTGGAGCGCACTGAGTCGGGGATGACCGGGGCGATGAACTCCACCTTTCGGTCGTCCGCTTCCAGCGGGACGTACGAGCAGATGAAGGACCGGTCGACGCGGGGCGCGAAGTGGCGGAGCCGCTGCTCATCGGCGGTCCGGGCGTACGTACCGACACCTGGCAGGTCAAGGTGTCGGTACTTGCTCTGCTGGTCAACGGAGATCAGTGGCCTGTCGAAGTGGTAGGCCAGCCGTGGAGTGTTGGGCTCGTAATCGGTGATGAATACGTCGGGGATACCCGTCTCGCGGATGATCTGACGCAACCGCATGTGCTTGGCGAAGCCAACGGGGGCTCGCAAGAGGTTCGCACGGACCGCGTCACTCGCGTAGATACGGTCCGCGCGGGCGAGGAGCGTCGGCATCCATCCGTCCCACGCGGGGAAGCCGAGGTCGCGGAAGTACTCCACGCGGGCGGAACCGTTGGTGACGATGCGTACCGAGTGCCCGCGGTCGCGGAGATACTGAGCGATCACGCTCTGCCTGACGGAGTGCCCCATACCGATGCCGTTGACACCGATGATCACACTGAGCGGACGTATGTTTCCGGACAAGGTCATCCTTTCGGTCGGGAGAGACGGGTGAGGACGTTGCGGGTGATGGCCGCGACCTGCGAATCGGTGGTCAGCAGACGGGCCCAGTCGGTCGTGGCAGCGGTGAAGACGGTGCCGTTCGCCGTATAGAGGCCGAGCGTCGCGGCCCGGGGGCTGTCCACCACCTCCCGAGCAGCGAAGTTCCAGTCGGAAGGCAGCGAGGCGATGCCGAGGATCTCGAAGTCCTTCGGTGTCCCGTCCTGGCCTGTCGGACGAGGCCGTCCGGATGCGGCGAGCTCGTACGCCGCCCCGTCGGATTCGTAGCCGACCAGCGCGCCTTCGCGGCCGATGATGTCGCCCGTCCGCAGGCCCGTGCCGGAGAAGAGCCAGTGGTCCGCGTCCGTGACGGTGAAGCCGAGTTGAGTACGCGATCCGTCCCAGTGGCCGCCGCCGTTGCGGTAGCTCACGCCGAGGAGGGAGTTCTCGGGCTCCGACTCCCACCAGTGATCCGGGCAGCCGTGCGAGCTGTCAGGATCCGTTCCGGCGGGGGCTCCGGGCGGGAACTTGTCGCAGTGCAGACCGGACCCGTCAGGGGCCACGCGCACTCGCCACCAGCAGCTATTGGCACCGAAGTTGGCGATGTTGCCCCCGCCGTCCCGAAACGCGGTGACGTTTCGGCGTATCTCGGTGCTCCAGTACTCGTCGTGACCGGCGGCGACCAGGAGGCGGTATCCGTCATGAAGGTGTCGGCCTTCGTGAAGGTCCAGATCGGTGCAGTAGTCGCTCTCGATCCGGTTCTCCTCCATCCATCTGATGAAGGGGGCGTCCCAGTGGGCGAACGTCTGCCGCGGGGAGGTGGCGTCGTACGGGTCGGGCAGGCCCTTGACGGGGCCGCCGACACCGCCTCCGGGCCGGAGCATGCTGACGCCGGCGGCGCTGTAGAGACTGCCTCCCCCCGCTGTGTTGTAGGCGTGGTACGTGAAGGTCGGAATCTTGAAGAGGACCCTGCGGCCGGTCGGAGCCGACGGTGTGACGACGAAGAGGATCCGAGCCCCACGGGAGTCCAGTGGCGGTATGCCCGACAGCGGCTCCGTGCTCAGCGTCGCGATGTAGACCCCGGACCTCCACTCGGGGGGTACGAGGAACTCATAGGCGGGCCACCGCCAGTCCGCGTCGAACGTGTCCGGCTCCGCGACGCGGCCGGGCCACTCGACGTGCCCCGCGTGGTGAGGCACCGCGCCCCAGCGGTAGAAATCCACGCGGCAACGCGGGGCCGATGTGGCGATATGCAGCCGGAGCACTTCGCCGGCGCGGACGCTCGACCGGGCCGGGTACCCGTTGATGTCCGTCATTCGCTGGGCCAGGGGCGGGCGACACCAGCGATGTGGAAGCGGTCGACCGGCTCGATCCGGGCTTCCCATTCCAGGTCACGCAGCTCCGACGTGAGGTCGGCGGAGTCCCGCAGCACCTTCACCGCCAGGTGGTGGGACCCGTCGGCGAGCTTGCGGCGCACCGTGGGCACCTGAGCCTCGCCGACGACCTCCTCGATCTCCGCCTTTGCGGGTGCGTCGTCGAGGAACACCACGCGGCCGCCCGGTGCCAGCGTCCACCTCAGCAGGTCCCAGAATGCCTCCATCTCCACCGGCGGCACATGGCTCAGCCAGAAGGCGAAGAAGACGGTGTCGTACCGGCGATCCGGCTCCCAGCCGAATACGTCCGCCTCAAGGAAGCGGGTCGGTGTCCCGTGCAACCGCTCACGTGCCACGGACAGCATCTCCGGCGCGGCGTCCAGCGCGGTCAGGCTACGAGCACGGTCGGAGATCAGCCGGGTCCACTGGCCCGTACCGCACGCCAGTTCCAGCACATCACCGTGGATCGGCAGCCCGTCCAGGGCGTTCGCGAGGCGGGGCATGTGCATGCGCTCGCTGTAAGCGATGTCGTATTCGGCGGCTCGCGCTCGGTAGTACGCGATCTGGTGCTCAGACCACTTACCTCTGTCGCCATGCCGCTCTGTCGTCCCGGTCACTCAATGACCACCCTTCCGTAACCATCCGGAGCGGTCGTGCTCCGTGGTGAGGAGACTGCCGTGGCATGCCGGACAGCGGGCTGCCGTTGTGTCGCACTCGCGTGGCAGCGCCATCGCGCACATGAGTGGTCGCCCATCCCTGGGCTCGGGCTCGCCGAGGCACCCCAGGTGCTGAACCCGTGCTGAACTCCTGTCGCAGTGAAGGCCCTACGCCGCTGGTCAGACCGCCCTACGCTGTTACCGTCGTTGGTGTCGGTCGAAGGAGCCTCGGTGGCCACAGTGCAGCGCTGGACCGGAAGGGAGGCGCGTGCTCTGCGACTCGCGACGCGTCGGAGTGTGCGTCGCTTCGCCGCCTACCTCGGCGTCAGCGACCGGACGGTGTCCAACTGGGAGGCTCGGGGCGAGAAAATCGTTCTCGTTCCGGATTCCCAGGCGTTATTGGATACAGCGCTGGAGCGAAGCGACACGGAGGTACAGCGGCGCTTCTGGGATTCTGTCGGTGCTCCCACTCCTTCCGACGGGCCCACACCGGATCACTACTTCCCCATTCCCGTCCCGGAGCCCGGCTTGGTGCACAGGTCAGATGATTTTGAGAGGCTCGTCTCCGTCCTGCGGGAGGCGTCTGCGGAGGCCAGTACCGCCGCAGTCGCCCTGTGCGGTCCCGGCGGGTTCGGGAAGACGACGCTGGCGACGCAGACATGCGACGACCCTCGTATACGAAATTCCTTCTCGGAGATCCTCTGGGTGGAGACGGGCGAGGGGTGTACAGCGGCGCGGGTCGTCGAACTGATCTCTGATCTGTGCGTTCATCTGGCCGGCAACCGGCCGTCCTTCACGGATCCGGAGCAGGCCGGCTTTCACCTGGCCCGTCTGCTCCAGGGCCGACGTGCTCTTCTTGTCGTCGACAATGTTTGGTCCGCGGCCGACCTCAGCCCCTTCCTCCTGGGCGGGGAGAACTGTGTGCGGCTCGTCACCACGCGGAACGTGCGTGTATGCCCCAGTGCCGCCCGGGTGGTGCAGCTGGGACCCATGGCACCGGGCGAGGTCAGAGAGCTGCTCATCCGCACCGTCGGCACCTTGGATGAGACCGAATCTGCGCGGCTTGCCGACGTGTGCGGTGGATGGCCCCTGCTGGCGTCGATCGTCGGAGCGAATGTCTCACAGGAAGTCGTCTCCGGCGTCCCGGCCGGCCGTGTGGTCGCGGAGACAAGCGCGACGATCCGCGCGTACGGCCCCCAGGCATTCGATGTCTGGGATTCGGACCAGCGGAAGAACGCCATGGGGCAGGCACTCTCGTCCAGCCTCCGCAGCCTTGAGGAGAGCGTCTCGATCGCCGGGCACTCGGACCTCCGGGATCGGTACCTTTCGCTCGCGGTCTTTCCCCCGTCGGTGCCGATCCCCATGTCGGTGCTCACCCACTGGTGGCAGACCGCGCACGGATGGGCGCCTCACGTCGTGCGGCAATTCTGCCGACTGCTGTCCGACCGCTCCCTGATCAGCGCGTATCTCGCCGACCGGAACGCCATTGTCCTGCACGATGTGTTCCGGTCATATCTGCGGCATCTGATCGGCGACCGCTGGGCGGCTCTTCATCAGTCCCTGACCGAGGCGTACCGCCGGAGTACCGAGGGCGCGTGGACGACGCTGGACGGAACCGAGGGCTACCTGTGGCGGCACCTTCCGTACCACCTGCGGGAAGCCGGCCTGGACGCCGAAGTCGTCAGTCTGCTGGCCTCTCCTCCGTACATCATCCGCAAGGTCGGTCTTGTCGGACATCAGTCTCTGACCAGGGACGCGGCTGTGCTGGATGCTCTGTCCGGCCAGCCCGACTCGGGCCACCCTCAACATAGGGAGTGGCTGATTGCCCGCGCCCTGACCGGCGCTGGATACCTGCTGAACGGAGTGGAAAGCCCGGCGGACATTGCCTCGACACTCTCCATCGTGCTGCGACGCGCCCCTCTGACCGAAGCCACGCGAACCGTCGACCGTGGCATCGACGCGGAGGCCGTGTTCACCCCGAAGTGGCTGCTGCCGCCCGAGAACGCCACCACGGAAGCGGCGGTACCCGGCCATATCGGCGCGGTCGTCAGCGTCTCGGCCGTCCGTGACCTGGTGGTTTCGGGTGGTGAGGACGGGGTGGTCAGGTTGTGGAACAGCAGCACCGGCCGATTGCTCCGAGCCCACCACGCCCACACCGGGTGGGTGTTCGCCACCGTGCTCTCGGCAGATGGCCTGGTCCTCGCGTCGGCGGGAGACGACGGGGCGATCCGGTTGTGGCGTACGGACACCGGGGACCCCATCGGGGTGCTGCCCGGGCACAATCGCCGCGTGCGGAGCCTCGCCTTCTCCCCCTCCGGCCCCATCTTGATCTCCGGGGCCGAGGACGGGGCTGTGCACGTGTGGGACACAGACAGACTGGTGCTCGTGCGTTCGATGCGTACGGTCGGCACTCCCGTCTGGTCCGTGGCGGTCGGAGGGGACTCCCACTCGTTTGTGGCCGTGGCCGGCGAGGACGAGTTCGTCCGCCTCTTCGATCTTCGTACAGGCCGCCTCCTGGACGAACACGCGGCTCACCGGGGCTGGGTACGCTCTGTGGCCTTCGCGCCCGAATCATCTGTCCTGGTCTCCGGATCAGGAGACCGCTCCGTCATCGTGTGGGACACGGCGGAAGGACGACTCACGCTCGTTCGCCAGATCGCCGGTCTCAAGGCACGCGTGCGCGCCGTCGCTCTGACTCCGCACGCCGACATCATCGTCGCCGCCACCGAAGAGCCGAGAATCCAGGCGTTCGCGGCGGAAGGCCCAGCGCGCGAGACCCAGCCGCCGCCAGGTGTCGACTGGGTGCGCTCACTCGCCAGAACCGGCGACCGCACCGTGATCGCGGGATGCGAGGACGGCGCTGTTCGTGTCTGGACCGTGGGAAAAAGCAGGCTCAGGACGCTGGCCAGCGGCTCGAACACCGTGTGGTCCACACAGTTCGCCGCCGACGGCCGTACTGCTGCGGTCGGCGATGGAGCCGGTGGCGTCGGCATCATCGATACCTCGACCGGGACGGTCAGCCGGAGACTCGCGGCGGCCCATGGGCGCGTCTGGTCCCTGGCCGGTGGCATGGAGCACATCGCGGCCGCGTGTGGCGACGGGGCAGTCAGAGTGTGGTCGCTGCTCGACGTGACATGGTCACTCACGCTGAACCAGGACACCCCGCGTACGTGGGCCGTGGCAATGGCCCGTTCGGCACCGCGCCTTGCCGCGAGTACAGGCGACGGACACATCCGGTGTTGGGACTTCTCCACAGGGGCACTGCTGTGGAGCCAGGATGTCCATGCCGGTCGACTGCGCTCGCTGGCCTTCGACAACAGCGGAGACCTCCTCGCCGCATGTGGCGGTGACGGTTCTGTACGTGTGTGGCACGCCCCCACCGGCGAGTTCAGAGGCCGCTTCTCCAGCCCCAACGGGTGGGCCCGTGCCGTCACCGTGGACAGACCGGGGCATCGCGTGGCGGTCGGGGCGGGAACCGGTGACATCGCGGTGCGACACCTGGGTACGGACAGGTTCACCTCTCACCTCTCCGGGCACACCGGACGCATCCTCATGCTCGGCTTCGTCGGCGACGAGGACCGCTTGGTGTCGGCTGCGGCGGACGGGACCGTGCGCCTGTGGTCGCTCAGCGAGCAGCGCCAGATCGCCAAGGTCAGAGTGGATGCCTCCTTGCACTGTGCGGCCTTCGAAGCCGGTACGGGCGAGGTGCTGGTCGGCAGCGCGGCGGGGGTCGTAGCACTGGAGATCAAGGATTCATGAGCGATAAGCGAAGGGCTTGGACACTATGCCAGAGAACACTTCCCGCACTTCGGACGAAGGGGCCGACCGTGATTCCGGCCCGGTGGACGAATCCGGCGCGTCGGTCATCCTGAGCGACGAGACCGGCTCGTTCGCCTGGGGAGTCCTGGCCAAACGCCATCCGTCCCTGATCCAGCAGGTACGGGATGCCTTCCCGTACGGCCGCCGACAGCACGCGGCCCTCGATGCCCTGTTGGACGAGATCACCAACGGTGTCGTCGAACCGCTTGCCCCTTCGGCGCACGATCACGGGCAGTGGGCGGAATGGGGGCGGGGGCACTTCGGGCGGCCGTGGTTCGACGCTCCGTTCCTGTGGGCGGAGAGCTACTTCTACCGCAGGCTCCTCGGGGCCGTCGAGTACTTCGGTACGGGCCCGTGGCAGGGTGTCGATCCCTTCGCCCCCTTCAAGCAGGCGGAACTGCGTACTGCGGTGGTGGACGAGGAACTCGGGGCGCTGGACGCGCTCGCCGACGTTTCGGCTGATGAGAGGGCCACGGCCCTGCTCCACGCCTCGCTCTGGGGCAACCGCGCTGACCTGGGCTTCCGTGTCACGGAGGGGGATCCGGCGCCCGGAGACGCTACCGACGGCTTGGTCGCCGATGATGCTGCCGTGCTGTGGCAGTTGCTGCCCGCTGGAGCCGGTTCCACTGTCGCTGTGGTGGCGGACAACGCGGGGCGAGAGTTGATCCCGGACCTGATCCTCATCGACCATCTTCTCGTGCACCGGCACGCCAAGCGGGTCGTGCTCCACGTCAAGCCCTCTCCGTACTATGTGTCCGACGCGATGACGGCGGACGTCGTCGACTGCCTCCGCCGCCTCACCGAGGCACCTGGAGAGGCCGGCCGGATCGGCAACCGTCTCTGGGAGGCCGTGGCGACAGGCCACGTGGAGATCCGCACCCACCCGTTCTTCTGCGCGCCGCTGTCGTACGCGGAGATGCCGGACGATCTGCGCGAGGAGTTCGCGGCCGTCACCCTGACCATCCTGAAGGGCGATCTCAACTACCGTCGGCTTGTCGGCGACCGGATGTGGGATGCGAGGACGCGGTTCGCGGACCTCACGGCGTACTTCCCCGGGGCTGTAGCGGCGCTCCGCACCCTGAAGTCCGACGTCATCGTGGGGCTGGAGCAGAAGACGCTGGATGCTCTGGAACGGTCCGGGAGGGCTTGGCGCACGAGCGGCACTCATGCCCTGGTTCAGGTCCGACGGCAGACCTGATTTCCGCACGGCTCCTAGCTCACTCCATGAGCGGCTGGGCACGGTATGTCCGGCCGCTCGATCTTCCACCAGGCGTCAGCCTCCCGTCGGAATCCTGGCGGAAGGAACAAACAGGAGGCAGTACGAGGTGGCTGAGTACGCGGCATCGCCGTCGGCCCGGAGCAGGCTTCTGGGAGCGATCGAGCGGTCGGTCCGCTTGGAGCTCCGCAGTGATCTGCTGAGCCACGTGCCCCCGTGTGGTTGGGGGCGCCCTTCCGCCGGTCCACCTTCGGCCGTACATGGCGGGCGGCACGAGAGCGGGTCGGCATGGAGCCGGGCTTCCGCTTCTGCGATCTGAGGCACACGGGCAACACTCTGCTCGCCGAGACCGGGGCCAGCACCAGGGACCTCATGGTCCGGATGGGCCAGTCCTCAGTCCGGGCCGCGATGATCTACCAACACTCCACGGCCAAGCGGCAGAAGGAAACCGTGGTCGGGGTCACATGAAATCGATCTCGGGATGCGGGACGTCGGCGGAGAAGGCCGCCCGGCGGGATGCCCCGCACCTCGCTGTGAAGACTCCCCGGGTGCGTAGTGGTGCGAGGTCCTGGAATTGGTCTAGACAACAAGAAAGACCCCGGTCTGTGACCTGGGCCTTTATCGTGGAGCGGGTGACGAGAATCGAACTCGCGCTCTGAGCTTGGGAAGCTCATGTTCTACCATTAAACTACACCCGCCTGAGGTCCCGGAATGATCCGGTACCGCGCAGCTCACCTTACCTCATTCCGTCCGCGACGGGTACGGACCCTTCCTCCGTGGTCGTCCCGAAGGGCGGATGGGGCTGTGCGGTGGGGGAGTTGAGGCGGCCGGAGGACGCGGCGCGAGTTCCGGTGCGGCGTCCGAGTAGGGCGGGTCCGGGCGTTCTGCGTATCCTCGGGGGGTGCTTCTCTCAGACAAGGACATCCGGGCGGAGATCGACGCCGGACGGGTGGGCATCGACCCGTATGACGAATCCATGGTGCAGCCGTCGAGCATCGATGTGCGGTTGGACCGCTACTTCCGGGTGTTCGAGAACCACCGCTATCCGCATATCGACCCCGCGGTCGAGCAGGCGGATCTGACCCGTACGGTCGAGCCGGACGGTGACGAGGCGTTCATCCTGCACCCGGGCGAGTTCGTGCTGGCGTCGACGTACGAGGTCATCTCGCTGCCCGACGACATCGCCTCCCGGCTGGAGGGGAAGAGCTCCCTCGGCCGGCTCGGGCTGGTCACCCACTCGACCGCCGGCTTCATCGACCCCGGGTTCTCCGGACACGTCACGCTGGAGCTGTCGAATCTCGCGACCCTGCCGATCAAGCTCTGGCCCGGGATGAAGATCGGACAGCTCTGCATGTTCCGGCTGTCCTCGCCCGCGGAGTACCCGTACGGCAGCGAGCGCTACGGCTCCCGTTACCAGGGGCAGCGCGGGCCCACGGCGTCGCGCTCGTTCCAGAACTTCCATCGGACGCAGGTGTGAGCATGAGCGATGTACGAGAGAACCTGACGTACGAGAAGTTCGGCGGGGCGATCCGGGAGCTGGCGCAGACGATCGCGGACGACGGGTACGAGCCCGACATCGTGCTGTCGATCGCGCGCGGCGGGGTCTTTGTCGCGGGTGGTCTGGCATACGCGCTGGACTGCAAGAACATCCACCTGGTGAACGTCGAGTTCTACACCGGGATCGGGACCACCCTGGCGATGCCGGTCATGCTGGCCCCGGTGCCCGACGCGATCGACTTCAGCAACAAGAAGGTGCTCATCGCCGACGATGTCGCGGACACCGGCAAGACCCTGAAGCTGGTCCACGACTTCTGCAAGGACCATGTCGCCGAGGTCCGCTCCGCCGTGATCTACGAGAAGTCCCACTCGCTCGTGAAGTGCGAATACGTCTGGAAGCGCACCGACGACTGGATCAACTTCCCCTGGAGCGTCGACAAGCCCGTCGTCCAGCGGAGCGGCCAGGTCCTCGACGCCTGACAAGAGGCGACGAGAAGCGACAAAAGGCTGCGGGAAGCGGCGGGACGGCAAGGAACAGCAGAAGGGCCCGGACGGAGTCACTCCGTCCGGGCCCTCCGCCTTCGCCGTGTGCTCAGATCGTGCCCAGCTTGATGATCGACAGCAGTCCGATGAGCTGGATCGCCGACGCCCCCAGCGCCTTCGGCCAGGGCAGATCGTGCGAACGGCGCATCATCGTCGTGAACAGCGCACTCGCCGCCAGCCAGGTGAGCCAGCCGATGACCTGGACGAGAGAGTTCTCCCCGCCCAGGAACATGGCGAAGATCAGCCGGGGCGCGTCTGTGATCGACATGATCAGCATGGAGAGGCCCACGGTCGGCTGCCAGGAGCCGGTGCCGCCGAGCTGGCGGCCCAGGGTGTGGGTCACCGCGCCCAGGATCAGACCGCCGATGACGAAGGCGACGCCGGTGGTCAGGACATAGGGGATCGCCGTCGAGATCGTGGCGTTGATCGTCTCGTCGCGCGCCTGGTCGAAGCCGAAGAGCGCGAGTGCGCCGTAGAGGAAGGTGACCACCAGCGCGGGGCCCCAGACCGCGTAGTCCCGCATCTGCCAGAACGTCGCGTCGGGGCGCAGCACGATCCCGCTGAGGAGCTGCTTCCAGGGCAGACGGGGTCCTGCGGGCGGCGCGGTCGCCGATCCGGCCTGGTAGACGGCGCTCTCGCCATAGGGGTCCTGCACGGAGAACGCCTGGGTGTGCCCCGGGTTGTTCGCGTACGCGTCCTGCGGGGCGGGAGCGGGTCCGGAGTGGCGCGGCTGGTGCTGCTGATACTGGTGCTGCTGCTGGTACGGGTCGCCGAAGTACTCCGGCTCGTCGTGGCCGCCGTGCTGGCCCGGGTGGCCGGGCGGACCGCCGTGGTTCCGGGGGCCCTGCTGGCCCGGGTGGCCGGGCTGACCGCCGGGGCCGTAATGTCCCTGGTGTCCCTGGTGCCCGGGGTGCGACTGCGGCCACTGCGGTGGTTGCTGCTGCTGGGCATACGGAGGCGCCGCCTGTCCCCCGTAGGCAGGCGGTGCCTGCTGCGCCCGCCGCTGCCCGGGGCCCCCGGTCTGCTGCGGTCGCTGCTGCTGCGTGCGGTTGTCCCGGCCGCGTCCGATCCTGAATCCAGCCACGCTCTCGAACGTACCCGCTTCCCGCGCACCGGATGAGTACGGGAGGGGCGCGAGGGGCTGTTTGCGGCCGACCTGTGACATCCCCTAAGGGGTGTCACTCCCTCATCCCTGAGGCGCCACTGCCTCACCCCTGAGAGGGAACGCACCCCTCCGCACAGCCGACGGGCCCCGCACCGGACACGGCACGGGGCCCGCGGGCCGACGGCGGCCGGTCGGAGACCGGCCCGGCCATCGGTGTCGGCGTCACTTCACCGGTGTCGGCGCCGGTGTCGGCGTCACTTCACGGGAGCCGGTTCCGGCGCCCCCGCCGGCTCCTGCGAGGGGCTCGGGTCGGACGGCGGCGTCCTCACCGATTCGAGGAGGAGCTGCGCCACGTCCACGACCTTCAGCTCCTCCTTCGCCTGGCCGTCGTTCTTCTTGCCGTTGACGGAGTCGGTGAGCATCACCAGGCAGAACGGGCAGGCGGTGGAGACGATGTCCGGGTTGAGGGAGAGCGCCTCGTCGACCCGCTCGTTGTTGATGCGCTTGCCGATCCGCTCCTCCATCCACATCCGCGCGCCGCCCGCGCCACAGCAGAAGCCGCGCTCCTTGTGGCGGTGCATCTCCTGCTGCCGCAGCCCCGGGACCTTGTCCATGATCTCGCGCGGCGGTGTGTAGACCTTGTTGTGACGGCCCAGATAGCAGGGGTCGTGGTAGGTGATCAGACCCTCGACCGGGGTGACGGGGATCAGCCGCCCCTCGTCGATGAGGTGCTGGAGGAGCTGGGTGTGGTGGATGACCTCGTACTCGCCGCCGAGCTGCGGATACTCGTTCGCGATCGTGTTGAAGCAGTGCGGGCAGGTCGAGACGATCTTCTTCGCCGACTGCGGCTTCCGCGTCGACTCCTCCACCCGGCCGTCCTCGTCGAGGGATTCACCGAACGCCATGTTCAGCATCGCCACGTTCTCCTGGCCGAGCTGCTGGAACAGCGGCTCGTTGCCCAGGCGCCGCGGGGAGTCGCCGGTGCACTTCTCCTCGCCGCCCATGATCGCGAACTTGACGCCCGCGATGTGCAGCAGCTCGGCGAAGGCCCGGGTGGTCTTCTTGGCCCGGTCCTCCAGGGCGCCCGCGCAGCCGACCCAGTAGAGGTAGTCCACCTCGCTCAGGTCCTCGATGTCCTGGCCGACGATCGGGACCTCGAAGTCGACCTCCTTGGTCCATGCGACGCGCTGCTTCTTCGCGAGGCCCCAGGGGTTGCCCTTGCGCTCCAGGTTCTTGAGCATCGTGCCCGCCTCGGAGGGGAAGGCCGACTCGATCATGACCTGGTAGCGGCGCATGTCGACGATGTGGTCGATGTGCTCGATGTCCACCGGGCACTGTTCCACGCAGGCGCCGCAGGTGGTGCAGGACCACAGGACGTCCGGGTCGATGACGCCGCCCGTGGCGAAGCCGCTGTCGGACACCGCCCCGGCGGTGCCGATCAGCGGGCGCTCGGCCTCGGCCAGCGCGCTCGCGGGGACGTCCTTCAGTGCCTCGGCGGACGCCTTCTCCTCGCCCTCCGCGGTTTTGCCGCCGCCCGCCAGCAGATAGGGGGCCTTGGCGTGCGCGTGGTCGCGCAGGGACATGATCAGCAGTTTGGGGGAGAGCGGCTTGCCGGTGTTCCAGGCCGGGCACTGCGACTGGCAGCGTCCGCACTCGGTGCAGGTGGAGAAGTCGAGGATGCCCTTCCAGGAGAAGTGCTCGACCTGGGAGACGCCGAAGTCGACCTCGGCGTCCTCGTCCTCGAAGACCGTCTCGAAGTCGATCTCCTTGCCGCCGGAGGTCATCGGCTGGAGCGCGCCCAGCGCCGTGGACCCGTCCGCGTTCCGCTTGAACCAGATGTTGGGGAAGCCCAGGAAACGGTGCCAGGCCACACCCATATTGGTGTTGAGCGAGACCGTGATCATCCAGATCAGCGAGACACCGATCTTGATCATGGCGGTGCAGTAGATCAGGTTCTGGAGCGTGCCCACGTCCAGCCCGTCGAAGGCCAGGACCAGCGGGTACGAGACGAAGTACGCCGCCTCGTAGCCGTCGACGTGGTGGATCGCGCCCTCCAGGCCGCGCAGCACCAGGATGGCCAGGCCGATGGTGAGGATGACGTACTCGACGAAGTACGCCTGCCATGCCTTCGAGCCCGCGAAGCGCGACTTGCGGCCCGCCCGGGAGGGCAGGCTGAGCAGCCGGATCGCCATCAGGACGAGGATGCCCACCACCGTCATCAGGCCGATGAACTCGATGTACATCTCGAACGGGACGAAGCCGCCGATGACCGGGAGCACCCAGTCCGCCTGGAAGAGCTGTCCGTACGCCTGCGCCAGGGTCGGCGGCAGGGTGAGGAAGCCGATCGCGACGAACCAGTGGGCGAAGCCCACGACGCCCCAGCGGTTCATCCGGGTGTGCCCCAGGAACTCCCTGGCCAGGGTGAGGGTGCGCTGCTTGGGTTCATCGGTCCGGCTGCCCGCGGGCACCGGTTGGCCGAGCTTCACGAAGTGGTAGATCTGCGCGACGGCACGGGCGATGAGCGCAACGCCGACCACGGTCAGGACCAGTGACACGACGATCGCGGCGAGTTGCATGGAGGGCTCCTCGGGCCTGCGAGGGTAGGGACCACCGCACTGCCCGGCGCCGCCGAGCAAGGCAGCCCTCAGGCACTACTAAGCGGTAACTTATTGAGTTCGTGCTGAGACTACCCACTTACGGCGCCGCACTGTAGCGGGACGGCCGGTGATCTGTATCGCTCGGTGCCGGATCTTCCGGCCGGACCGGGGCTACCGGCCCCCTGCGGGGCGGCCCCGGAGCGCCACCGGCACGGTGCGCGCCAGGATCGCCAGGTCGAGGCCGAGCCAGTGCTCCTCCAGATAGTGGAGGTCGAGCACGGCCATCTCCTCCCAGGGCAGCTCCGAGCGGCCCCCGATCTGCCAGGGGCCGGTCATGCCGGGGCGCACCGCCGTGCGCGCCCGCTCCGGGCCCGTCGCCGACCAGGCCCGTTCCAGGGGGATCGGGTACGGGCCGACGAGCGACATCTCGCCGCGCACGACATTGGCCAGTTCGGGGAGGTGGTCGAGGCGGTGGCGGCGCAGGAACCGGCCGCTCCGGGTGGCCGGGTCGGTACGGAAGGCCAGCATCGCGAAGGGGCGGCCCGCGAGGCCCGCCCGGACCCGGGGGACGAGGACGGGGCCCCGGGAGCCCGCCGCGACCGCCGCCGCGGCCGTCAGCAGGGCGGGGGAGAGCAGAAGCAGCAGCAGGGCGGCGCCGAGGAGGTCGACGGCCCGCTTGGCGGGCGCCGAGACGCAGCCTCTTCCGCCGCCCCGGCCCCGGCTCCGGTGCTCGCGCCGGCCCCGGTCTCCGGTGCCGCGCCGCTTGTCCGCCATCCGTTCGTCCGCCGCCCTCGACCGCCGCCGTCGTTGTCTGTCGTCAGATCGGTGCATCTCATGCCAAGAGGCATCAAGGTGCAGAGAAACCCCTCAACGGGAATGACTCTTGCAGACAGGGGAGAAATGCGCGGGAACGACGCGTGACGCCCTTCCGAACCCCCTGCGGATAAGCGCAGGATAAAAGTTGAGCCTTCTCGACTCAGGTCTGTTGACTCCGGGAGGGGGCTCGTGCATCCTTGAGTCAGTTCCACTCAAGTAGTCAGCTGGAGGAATTGACATGGCACGTGCGGTCGGCATCGACCTGGGCACAACCAACTCCGTCGTCAGCGTTCTGGAGGGCGGCGAGCCCACCGTCATCACCAACGCCGAGGGTGCCCGGACCACGCCGTCCGTTGTCGCCTTCGCGAAGAACGGCGAGGTGCTGGTCGGCGAGGTCGCGAAGCGCCAGGCGGTCACCAATGTGGACCGGACGATCCGTTCGGTGAAGCGCCACATGGGCACCGACTGGAAGATCGACATCGACGGCAAGACCTTCAACCCGCAGCAGATGAGCGCCTTCATCCTGCAGAAGCTGAAGCGGGACGCGGAGGCGTACCTGGGCGAGAAGGTCGCGGACGCGGTCATCACCGTTCCGGCGTACTTCAACGACTCCGAGCGCCAGGCCACCAAGGAGGCCGGTGAGATCGCGGGTCTGAACGTCCTGCGCATCGTCAACGAGCCGACGGCCGCCGCCCTCGCCTACGGCCTGGACAAGGACGACCAGACGATCCTCGTCTTCGACCTCGGTGGCGGCACCTTCGATGTCTCGCTGCTGGAGATCGGCGACGGCGTCGTCGAGGTGAAGGCCACCAACGGCGACAACCACCTCGGTGGTGACGACTGGGACCAGCGCGTCGTCGACTACCTGGTCAAGCAGTTCCAGAACGGCCACGGCGTCGACCTGTCCAAGGACAAGATGGCGCTCCAGCGGCTGCGCGAGGCCGCCGAGAAGGCGAAGATCGAGCTGTCGTCCTCCACCGAGACGACGATCAACCTGCCCTACATCACCGCCTCCGCCGAGGGCCCGCTGCACCTGGACGAGAAGCTCACCCGGGCGCAGTTCCAGCAGCTCACCTCGGACCTGCTGGAGCGTTGCAAGACCCCGTTCAACAACGTCATCAAGGACGCGGGCATCGCCCTCTCCGAGATCGACCACGTGGTCCTCGTCGGCGGCTCCACCCGTATGCCCGCCGTCGCCGAGCTGGTCAAGGAGCTGACCGGCGGCAAGGAGGCCAACAAGGGTGTGAACCCGGACGAGGTCGTCGCCATCGGCGCCTCGCTCCAGGCCGGTGTCCTCAAGGGCGAGGTCAAGGACGTCCTGCTGCTCGACGTGACCCCGCTGTCGCTGGGCATCGAGACCAAGGGCGGCATCATGACCCGCCTCATCGAGCGCAACACGACCATCCCCACCAAGCGCTCGGAGATCTTCACCACGGCCGAGGACAACCAGCCGTCGGTGCAGATCCAGGTCTACCAGGGCGAGCGCGAGATCGCCGCGTACAACAAGAAGCTCGGCATGTTCGAGCTGACCGGTCTGCCGCCGGCCCCGCGCGGGGTGCCGCAGATCGAGGTCTCCTTCGACATCGACGCCAACGGCATCATGCATGTCACGGCGAAGGACCTCGGCACCGGCAAGGAGCAGAAGATGACCGTCACCGGCGGCTCCTCGCTGCCGAAGGACGAGGTCGACCGGATGCGCCAGGAGGCCGAGCAGTACGCGGACGAGGACCACCGCCGCCGCGAGGCCGCCGAGAGCCGCAACCAGGGCGAGCAGCTCGTCTACCAGACCGAGAAGTTCCTCAAGGACAACGAGGACAAGGTTCCCGGCGAGGTGAAGACCGAGGTGGAGACCGCCATCGGCGAGCTCAAGGAGAAGCTGAAGGGCGAGGACACCGCCGAGATCCGCACCGCCACCGAGAAGGTCGCCGCCGTCTCGCAGAAGCTGGGCCAGGCCATGTACGCCGACGCCCAGGCGCAGCAGGCCGCGGGTGCCGACGCCGGTGCCGCCGGTGCGGGCCAGCAGGCCAAGGCGGAGGACGACGTCGTGGACGCCGAGATCGTCGACGACGAGAAGCCCGGTAAGGACGGTGCCGCGTGACGGAGGAGACCCCGGGCTTCGAGGAGAAGCCCGACGTCCCTTCCGGCGCCACATCCGACGACGCCGCCGAGGCCGCCGAGTCCCCGGAGAAGGAGGACAAGGCGGCCCCGGCAGGGGACGCAGCCAAGACCGTCGGCCTGACGGCGGAGCTGGACCAGGTGCGTACGGCCCTCGCCGAGCGCACCGGTGACCTCCAGCGGCTCCAGGCCGAGTACCAGAACTACCGCCGTCGGGTGGAGCGGGACCGCGTCGCGGTCAAGGAGATCGCCACGGCGACCCTCCTGACCGAGCTGCTGCCCGTGCTCGACGACATCGGCCGGGCCCGGGACCACGGGGAGCTGGTGGGCGGCTTCAAGTCGGTCGCCGAGTCCCTGGAGACCGCCGCCGCCAAGATGGGCCTCCAGCAGTTCGGCAAGGAGGGCGAGCCCTTCGACCCGACGATCCACGAGGCGCTGATGCACAGCTACGCGCCGGATGTCACCGAGACCACATGCGTCGCGGTGCTTCAGCCGGGGTATCGCATCGGCGAGCGGACCATCCGCCCCGCCCGGGTCGCGGTGGCCGAGCCCCAGCCGGGCGCGGCCCCGTCGGCCGCCAAGGACGAGGCGGCGAAGGACGAGGAGAGCGGTGGCCCGGACGAGGGCTGACGCACACCAGACAAGGACCGTCCGGGGAAGCCGCCCGGGGGCCGTACCGGGCAGCGCCCCGGACGGCCCCCGGGCGGTGCGCCCGGTGACCGCCGGTACACCGGACCCGGTGACCGTCCGGGAGGAGGGACGTCGATGAGCACGAAGGACTTCGTCGAGAAGGACTACTACAAGGTCCTGGGCGTCCCCAAGGACGCCACCGAGGCGGAGATCAAGAAGGCGTACCGGAAGCTCGCCCGTGAGTTCCACCCGGACGCCAACAAGGGCGACGCGGGCGCCGAGGAGCGCTTCAAGGAGATCTCCGAGGCGAACGACATCCTCGGCGACCCCAAGCGGCGCAAGGAGTACGACGACGCCCGCGCACTCTTCGGGAACGGCGGCTTCCGCCCCGGTCCCGGCGCCGGTGGCGGCAGCTTCAACTTCGATCTGGGCGACCTCTTCGGCGGCGGGGCCCAGGGCGGTGGCGGCGGCGGTGCCGGTGGCTTCGGCGGCGGTCTGGGCGATGTGTTCGGCGGTCTGTTCAACCGCGGCGCGGGCACGACGACCCGTACCCAGCCCCGGCGCGGGCAGGACGTCGAGTCCGAGGTGTCGCTCAGCTTCACCGAGGCGGTCGACGGGGCCACGGTCCCGCTGCGGATGTCCAGCTCGGCCGCGTGCAAGGCGTGCTCGGGCACCGGCGACAAGAACGGCACCCCCCGGGTCTGCCCGACCTGTGTCGGCACCGGTCAGGTCTCCCGCGGCGGCAGCGGCTCCTTCTCGCTGACCGATCCCTGTGTGGACTGCAAGGGCCGGGGCCTGATCGCCCAGGACCCCTGCGAGGTCTGCAAGGGCAGCGGGCGGGCCCGTTCCTCGCGCACCATGCAGGTCCGTATCCCGGCGGGCGTCTCCGACGGCCAGCGCATCCGGCTGCGCGGCAAGGGCGCACCGGGCGAGCGCGGCGGTCCGGCCGGTGACCTCTATGTCGTCGTCCATGTCGACGAGCACCCGGTCTTCGGCCGTAAGGGCGACAATCTGACCGTCACCGTGCCTGTCAGCTTCACCGAGGCGGTGCTGGGCGGTGAAGTGAAGGTGCCCACCCTCGGCGGGCCCGCCGTCACGCTCAAGCTGCCCCCCGGCACTCCCAACGGCAGGACCATGCGGGCGCGTGGGAAGGGAGCGGTCCGCAAGGACGGCTCCCGGGGCGATCTGCTGGTCACCGTGGAGGTGACGGTGCCGACCGAGCTGAGCGAGCAGGCGAAGGAAGCGCTGGCGGCCTACCGCGAGGCCACCGCGGACGAGGACCCGCGGGCCGAGCTGTTCCAGGCAGCGAAGGGAGCATGACATGGACGGACGGCGTCGTAACCCGTACGAGCTGACGGACGACTCCCCGGTGTATGTGATCTCGGTGGCGGCCCAGCTCTCGGGTCTGCATCCGCAAACGCTGCGGCAGTACGACCGGCTGGGCCTCGTCTCCCCCGACCGCACCGCGGGCCGGGGGCGGCGCTACTCCGCCCGTGACATCGAACTGCTCCGGACCGTCCAGCAGCTCTCCCAGGACGAGGGCATCAACCTCGCCGGTATCAAGCGCATCATCGAGCTGGAGAACCAGGTCGCCGCACTCCAGGCCAGGGTCGCCGAGCTGGCGGCGGCGCTGGAGGGCGCGGCGGCGGCGATCCAGCAGCGCGAGGCGCAGGTGCACGCGTCCTACCGGCGCGATCTGGTGCCCTATCAGGATGTCCAGCAGGCGGGGGCGTTGGTGGTCTGGCGTCCGAAGCGGTCCGACGGCTGACTCTGCCCTGGCGCCGCCCCGCCGCGGGCCGCCGGGCCCTGGCGGCACCCGGAGCTACCCGCGTCACATGGGGCCCAGGTGTGGACAGCTCTGTCCCCTGGCGCACAACTGCACCATGAATAACATCAGCCCCCTGAGTCATGGCTCCGGGGGCGATGCTTTTTGGCCTTGTTCACACCTGTGGACGGGAACGGGTCCGGAGCGCCCCCGAAGGGCCGGCCGGCGGGGAGCCGCAGGGCCGGTCAGGTGCCCTCACTCCCCCTCCAGGATCTTCGACTGGGCGATCAGATAGCCCAGTTGGGTCCGGCTGCCGCTGCCCAGCGAGGACCCCAGCTTCGCGATATGGGCCCGGCAGGTCCGGACGTTCATCCCCAGCCGACGCGCTATCGCCTCGTCCACATGCCCCTCCACCAGCAGTTTCGCTATGGAGCGCTGAACACCCGTGATCCCGTTCAGATCGGGTCCGTACGACACCGGCTCCTCCCAGGGCAGCCCGTGCAGCCAGAACTGCTCGAAGACCCCGACGAGGTACTCCACGATCCCCTTGTGCCGCAGCTCCAGCGCGGAGAGACGGTCGCTGCTCGCCGGTATGAAAGCGACCTTGCGGTCCACGATGATCAGACGGTCGATGATCTCCTCAAGGGTGCGCACCTCCACCCCGGAGGGCCCCACCAGCTCCACATAGGCGAGCGTCGCGGGGTGGTGGCGGGCCGTGTGCTGATAGAGGGTGCGCATCCGTACGCCCCGCTCCAGCAGCGGGTTCACCCGGCGCAGGGCCTTCTGGACCACATGCGGCTGACGTCCGCTGCCGGGCTGTACCGTGAGCAGTTCCTCGGAGCAGTCCATCAGCACCTGGTCCAGGATCGCGTTGATGCGGTTGCGACCCTCCAGGACCGTTATGCCCTGGGGCGCGGTGGAGTTCTGCGCGGTGAAGGCCATGAATGGCTCAAGTGCGTCGGTCAGGGCAAGGGCGCGGCGCCGTCGCTCTTGGATCTCCCTTTCGATCGGGTGTATGAGCTGTGACAGGGCGGCGGTGGGCGCAACGGGGCGCAGCCACTGACTGTCGTCGGGGTCCGGGTACAGCAGGGCGAGATCGAAGAGGCAGGGCGTGGCCTCCGCCTCCGACCGGGCGATGCGGCCGGTGCGAAGAGCGGTGATGTACAGACTTTTCCCGGCCTCGCACAGCTCGCCGACTGTATGGGAATGTCCCACTTCACCATGGTGCGGCGTCATATGCACCCCCCTCAGGCTCTTGCAATACAGGAACATGATGCCTGCCGTCGCTGGTGCAAGCGTTCGGAGTGAGACATCGTCTTATGCGCGGGGGAGGAGGATTGATCAAACGAGGTGGAGATCACCCATGTCTAGGACGCTACGTGCTACTTGTGCTCTTGCCATAGCGGCTGCCGCGGTCGGCCTGGGCACCCTCGGCCCCCAGGACCCGACCTGGGACAGTTCTCCTGGCTCCGTCGTGGCTTCCGTCCAGGCCGGAGGCGTGGGGGACGCCGCCGATGCCGACCGTGCCGCTTCGACCGAGGGTGCGGCAGCATGACCGTCCCCCCGGACGACCGGGTCTTCCGGCGTGAGATGGCGACCGCCTACCGCTCTGGGTGGCACTTCATCGATCTCGTCACGGCCATCCCCCACCGTGGCGACTCGTTGATGGTCACCCTGTTCGGCGAGCCGATCGTCGTGGCACGGGAAGAGGACGAGGATGTGCGCGCCTACCGCTGCCTGCGCCGCCCCCGTGGTGCGCCGCAGCCCGTGCGGTGTGCGATCCGCTACGGAATGATCTTCGTCAACCTCGACCAGCGCGACCATCAGATGGCCGACCCCGATACCACCACCGCCACCCCCCGCAGTGCTTGAGCGATTCCCCCGTCGTTCCAAATCGCTCAGGCGCTTCCCCCACACAGCGGCGCCATCGCGGACCTGAAACGCGATGGCGCCGCTGTGCTTTTCCCGTCGGCGAGCGGCCCGTGTGCCGCGCGCCCGGCGATGACCGGTGCCGGGGTCAGGACGCCCGGCTGATGCCCGCGCCCCGCCCGAGTGCCCGCCGTACCGCGATCTCGATGACCACCCGGTCCGGGTTGGGGCCCGGGGTGCGCCCGTACCGTTCCGCGTAGCGCCGTACCGCGTCCGCGACCACGGCCTCCTCCGTACGGATGCGGGCGCGGCCCTCCAGCGTCGCCCAGCGCCCCCGGTCCACCTGGCAGACCGCGACCCGCGCCCCGCCCTCGTCCGTCGAGCGCAGGATGTTGGCGACCTTGCGGCTGTTCCTGTTGGTGATCACCCGGGCGGTGCCCGTCTCCGGTTCGAAGGTCACCCCCACCGGGACCAGGTGCGGGCTGCCGTCCGGCCGCTGGGTGGTCAGGGTGCACAGGTGGTACTCACGCCAGAAGGCGAGGTACTCCGGGCCGAGCCCCAGCAGGTCCCCGGAGCCGTCGGGTCCGTCGGGGGCCCCGGGTGCGGGGGTGGTTTCCGTGTCCGCTCTCATGGTCGCCAGGGTACGTATCCGCCCGCACCGGCCCGTGTCCGTGGTGTGCTGCATTGCGATTGCCAAGCATGCGGGCGCGGGGGCGACCGGTCCGGGGCACCCGCGCGGGCCGCTCGCCATGGCGCAAGAGGATTGAGTGGAATAGACTCAACTTTATGCACGTTGGATGAGTCAGTATCAGGGGGAACACCTTTCCCTGCAAGGACTCGGGCAAGGAGGAGAGACCGCACGTGGACGCCGAGCTGACCAACAAGAGCCGGGACGCGCTCACCGCAGCGACCAACCGGGCGGTGTCCGCGGGACACCCCGATCTGACCCCCGCGCATCTGCTGCTGGCGCTGCTCGCCGGGTCGGACAACGAGAACATCGTCGATCTGCTCGCCGCCGTCGAGGCCGATCAGGCCGCCGTCCGCGCGGGTGCCGAACGGGTTCTCGCCGCGCTGCCCAGCGTCACCGGCTCCACGGTGGCGCCGCCCCAGCCGGGCCGCGAGTTCCTGGCCGTCCTCGCCGACGCGGGCGAGCGGGCGCGGAAGCTGGGCGACGAGTACCTCTCCACCGAGCATCTGCTGATGGGGCTGGCCGCCAAGGGCGGCGCGGCCGGGGCCGTCCTCGTCGGACAGGGCGCGTCCGCCGACCGGCTCGCCACCGCCTTCGAGGCCGCGCGCGGCAGCCGCCGGGTCACCACCGCCGACCCCGAGGGCCAGTACAAGGCCCTGGAGAAGTTCGGCACGGACTTCACCGCCGCCGCCCGCGAGGGCAGGCTCGACCCCGTCATCGGCCGCGACCAGGAGATCCGCCGGGTCGTCCAGGTGCTCTCCCGGCGCACCAAGAACAACCCCGTCCTGATCGGCGAGCCCGGCGTCGGCAAGACCGCCGTGGTCGAGGGGCTGGCGCAGCGCATCGTCAAGGGCGACGTGCCCGAGTCGCTGCGGAACAAGCGGCTGGTCTCCCTGGACCTCGGGGCGATGGTCGCCGGGGCCAAGTACCGCGGTGAGTTCGAGGAACGGCTCAAGACGGTGCTCTCCGAGATCAAGGAGAGCGACGGCCAGATCATCACCTTCATCGACGAGCTGCACACCGTCGTCGGCGCGGGCGCGGGCGGCGACTCCGCGATGGACGCGGGCAATATGCTCAAGCCGATGCTGGCCCGCGGTGAGCTGCGGATGGTCGGCGCCACCACGCTCGACGAGTACCGCGAGCGGATCGAGAAGGACCCGGCGCTGGAGCGCCGCTTCCAGCAGGTCCTGGTGGCGGAGCCGACCGTCGAGGACACCATCGCCATCCTGCGCGGGCTCAAGGGCCGCTACGAGGCCCACCACAAGGTCCAGATCGCCGACTCCGCGCTGGTGGCGGCGGCCACCCTCTCCGACCGCTACATCACCTCGCGCTTCCTGCCCGACAAGGCCATCGACCTGGTCGACGAGGCCGCCTCCCGGCTGCGGATGGAGATCGACTCCTCCCCCGTCGAGATCGACGAGCTCCAGCGCTCCGTCGACCGGCTGCTGATGGAGGAGATGGCGCTGCGGAACGAGACCGACCCGGCCTCCCGGCAGCGGCTGGAGAAGCTGCGCCGCGACCTCGCCGACCGGCAGGAGGAGCTGCGCGGCCTCACCGCCCGCTGGGAGAAGGAGAAGCAGGGCCTCAACCGCGTCGGTGAGCTGAAGGAACGCCTCGACGCGCTGCGCGGACAGGCCGAGCGCGCCCAGCGGGACGGCGACTTCGACTCGGCGTCCAAGCTGCTCTACGGGGAGATCCCGACGCTGGAACGGGAGCTGGCGGCCGCGTCCGCCGCCGAGGCCGAGGCGCGGACCGACACGATGGTCAAGGAGGAGGTCGGCCCCGACGACATCGCCGACGTGGTCGGCTCCTGGACCGGGATTCCCGCCGGGCGGCTGCTGGAGGGCGAGACGCAGAAGCTGCTGCGGATGGAGGACGAGCTGGGCCGTCGGCTGATCGGGCAGAGCGAGGCCGTGCGCGCCGTGTCGGACGCGGTCCGCAGGACCCGCGCGGGCATCGCCGACCCGGACCGGCCCACCGGCTCCTTCCTCTTCCTCGGCCCCACCGGCGTCGGCAAGACGGAGCTGGCGAAGGCACTCGCCGACTTTCTCTTCGACGACGAGCGGGCCATGGTCCGCATCGACATGTCCGAGTACGGCGAGAAGCACAGCGTGGCCCGGCTGGTGGGCGCGCCGCCCGGCTATGTCGGCTACGAGGAGGGCGGCCAGCTCACCGAGGCGGTGCGCAGACGCCCGTACAGCGTGGTCCTGCTGGACGAGGTGGAGAAGGCCCACCCGGAGGTCTTCGACGTCCTGCTCCAGGTGCTCGACGACGGGCGGCTCACCGACGGGCAGGGCCGGACGGTCGACTTCCGCAACACCATCCTGATCCTCACCTCCAATCTGGGCAGCTCGTTCCTGGTGGACCCGACCACCTCGGAGGAGGAGAAGAAGCAGCGGGTCCTGGAGGTGGTCCGGGCCTCCTTCAAGCCGGAGTTCCTGAACCGGCTCGACGACCTGGTGGTGTTCTCGGCGCTGCACCGCGACGAGCTGGAGCGGATCGCACGGCTCCAGATCGACCGGCTGGCGCGGCGGCTCGCCGAGCGCAGGCTCACCCTGGAGGTCACGCCCGCCGCGCTGGCGTGGCTCGCGGACGAGGGCAACGACCCCGCCTACGGGGCCCGGCCGCTGCGCAGGCTGGTGCAGACCGCGATCGGGGACCGGCTGGCCAGGGAGATCCTGGCGGGCGAGGTCACCGACGGCGACACCGTCCGGGTCGACCGCTTCGAGGACGGGCTGATCGTGGGCCCGGCCACCGCGACCGGGGAATGAACGGGACGGAGCGAGGGCGGCCGGGACGGGACGGAGCGAGGACGGGACGAGGACGGGGCGGAGCAGCGAGGACGGAGCGGGAACGGGACGGGGGCTGAGCAGCGGGGGCCGGCGGAAACACCCGCTCGTCCCCGGCCCCGTCGCACGGCGGCCGGGCCGGAGACCAGGGACGGGAGTGCTGTGGGGGGTGGGGGTTGCGGCTCCCGACCCGCCATGGGGGAGGATGGCGTCATCCGTACGAAGGGAAGTACACGGTGACCATCGATCCGTCCTCGATTCCGAATTTCGGGGGCCAGCCCCAGCCTCAGGCAGCAGGACCGGCGGGCCCCGTCGTTCCCGACCAGGATTTGGTCAAGCAGCTTCTCGACCAGATGGAGCTGAAGTACGTCGTCGACGACGAGGGCGACCTCGCGGCTCCCTGGGAGGAGTTCCGGACGTACTTCATGTTCCGCGGCGAGGCGGACCAGCAGGTCTTCTCGGTCCGTACGTTCTACGACCGGCCGCTGCCCGCCGACGAGCGTCCCCGGGTCCTCGACGTGATCGACGACTGGAACCGCCGCACGCTGTGGCCCAAGGTCTACACCCACCTCCACGAGGACGAGGAGGGCGGCGCGACCATCCGCCTCATCGGTGAGGCGCAGATGCTCATCGGCATGGGCGTCAGCCTGGACCACTTCGTCTCCTCCACCGTGAGCTGGGTGCGGGCCGCGATCGAGTTCGACAAGTGGTTCGCGGAGCAGCTCGGTCTGGAGACCGCGGGCGGGGACGAGGCCGAGGGCGACGCCCCCGGCGACGACGCCTGAGCCCACGCCCGAGGCCGTGGAGCCGCGCTGAGCTTCGTACGCCTGCGCGTACGTCCCCGCGTCCATACCTGCGCGGGGTCGGGGGCCGTCCGGTACGCCGGACGGCCCCCGCGTGCGTGCGGCCCCGCGAAGCGCCGACGGCTCCGCGCGGTCACAGGGCGATCGGTCACAGGGCGATCGGGGACAGGGTCAGCAGATAGGTCCCATAGGCGAACGACAGCGCCGCCAGGGCGGCCGTCACCACCGCCGCGGGCCCGGGGCGGGCCCGTGCCAGGGCCTTCGCCGCGGGCAGCAGCAGCGGGAAGGCGGGCAGCAGAAAACGCGGCTTGGACTCGAAGAAGCCCGAGCCGCCGACGGTGATCAGCACCAGCACCGCCGTGAAGACCAGCAGCGGCAGCGGCGGCCGGTCCAGGACGAGCAGCGCGAACAGCACCACGCCCGCCGCCACCAGCGTCAGCGTCACCGCCAGCGGGAGCGGCGCGGGCCGCAGCACGATGTCCCGCACCACCCGCAGCGACCCCTCGCCGAAGTCGAACGTCGACGTCCAGCGGCGCTGCACGGCGAAGTAGCCGCCGAGCGGATCGCCCTCGCGCACCCCCACGTACAGCACATACGCGCACCAGCCGACGGGTGCGAGGGCCGCGCCCGCCGCGGGGCGCCAGCCGACGCGTTCCCCGTCGCGGAGGGCGCGGAACCCATGGAGCGCGGCGGTGGCGACGACCGCGGCGGCCACCGCGACCCCGTTGGGCCGCGCGGCCCCGGCACAGAGGGAGAGGGCACCGGCCCACAGCCAGTACCCGCTGATCAGCGCGTACAGCGACCAGGCGGCGAAGGCGCAGAGCAGGGGCTCCGTATACGCCATGGTCAGCACGATCGAGTGCGGCAGCAGCCCCCACAGCAGCACCAGCGCGGTCGCGGTCCGCCGTCCGTGGAGCCGGTTGCCGACGGCGAACACCCCCCAGGCGGCCACCGCTGCGGCGGTCCAGGAGATCAGCAGCCCGGCGGTGCCGCCGGTGACGGGGAGGACCGAGGTGACGGCGCGGACCAGCCCCGGGTAGAGCGGGAAGAAGGCCAGATCGCTCTGGACGGCGCCGTCGGGCCAGGTCAGGGTGCGGCCGTAGCCGTGCTCGGCGATCAGCAGATACCAGTCGGAGTCCCAGGACCGCGCCAGGACCCGGCGGGGCGGACGGTCGATGTGCCGGGCCCAGCCCGCCATCACCAGCAGCCCGGTCAGCCGGGCGGCGGCGAACAGCCCCAGCGCGGGGGCCGCCCGCCGGAGCGCGGCGCGCCAGGGGGCCGCCGCCCCGGCCCGCCGCTCCCCGCGCGCCAGGGGACCGGGGCGGTGTCCCGTACCCGCGGGGACGTCCGCCGACGTGTCATCCGCCAACGGGGTGTCCGTCGACGCGTCATCCGCCGACGGGCTGTCCGTCGACGGGGCATCCGTCGCCGCGTTGTCCGCCGACGGGCTGTCCGCCGCCGGGGCATCCGTCGCCGCGTTGTCCGCCGACGGGCTGTCCGCCGCCGGGTCGTCCGCTGTCGTGTCGTCGAAGGTCTCTGCGGACAGGGAACACCTCCGGGCGCGCACGGGTCGTCAAGGAGACTTTCCGTTCCGCTGCCGCCGCGCGCGAGCGCTGCGGCCACGACACGGCCGGTTGCGTGCCCGTTGCCACCCGGTCGGCTGACAGCGGGCCGCGTGACGGCGGGTCCCGTCGCCCGGGCTCAGCCCCGCAGTGTGGACAGTCTGCGGATGGCTTCCTCCACCACCTCGGTCCGCTTGCAGAACGCGAAGCGGACGAAGGGCGCGCCCTGTTCGCGGTGGTCGTAGAAGACCGCGTTGGGGATCGCGACGACCCCGCACCGCTTCGGCAGCGCACGGCAGAAGGCGAAGCCGTCCTCCTCGCCCAGCGGCCGGATGTCGGTGGTGACGAAGTAGGTCCCGGCGGGGCGGTGGACCGTGAAACCGGCGTCCGCGAGCCCGGCGCAGAGCAGATCCCGCTTGGCCCGCAGCTCCTCGCGCAGCCCCGCGAAGTACGCGTCCGGCAGCCGCAGCCCCTCGGCCGCCGCGTACTGGAGGGGCCCCGCCGCCACATAGGTGAGGAACTGCTTGGCCGAGCGGACCGCCGTGACCAGCTCCGGGCTGCCCGTCGCCCAGCCGATCTTCCAGCCGGTGTACGCGAGGGTCTTCCCGGCGCTGCTGATGGTGACGGTCCGCTCCCGCATCCCCGGGAAGGAGACGAGCGGGATGTGCTCCCCCTCGAACACCAGATGCTCGTACACCTCGTCCGTGACCACCAGCAGATCCCGCTCGACGGCGAGTTCGGCGACGGCGGCCAGCTCGGCGCGGGTCAGCACGGTGCCGGTGGGGTTGTGCGGGGTGTTGATCAGCAGCAGCCGGGTGCGCTCGGTGACGGCGTCCCGCAGTTCGTCGAGGTCGAGACGGTACGCGCCGTCCCGGGGGCGCAGGGTCACCGGCACCCGTCGGCCGCCCGCCATCGCGATGCACGCGGCGTACGAGTCGTAGAACGGCTCCAGCGCGACGACCTCGTCGCCCGGTTCCACCAGGGCCAGCAGCGCCGCCGCGATGGCTTCCGTGGCGCCCGCCGTGACGAGGACCTCGGTGTCGGGGTCCACGGCCAGCCCGTGGAAGCGCCGCTGGTGCTCGGAGATCGCGTTCCGGAGCTCGGGGACCCCGGGGCCGGGCGGGTACTGGTTGCCCCGGCCGTCGCGCAGCGCCCGCACGGCCGCCTCGCGGACCTCCTCGGGGCCGTCGGTGTCGGGGAAGCCCTGTCCCAGGTTGATGGCTCCGGTCGCGGTCGCCAGCGCGGACATCTCCGCGAAGATCGTGGTGCCGAACTCCGCCAGCCGGCGGTTCAGCAGTGGTCGTGTCCGCGGCAGCGGTCCGGGCCCATCCATGGTCACCATGGCGCCATCCTCGGGGGAAGCTCTGGACTTCCTCAAGTCCGCTTTGGCCGCGGAGTGTCCGGGGCATTCTCCTTCCACCAGGACGAGGAAGCCCTGACAAGCGCTGATGGACACCGATAGGCGGGGATCAGCAGCGGCAGGCGGGGGCAGGCAGGGAGAATCGTCCAGGAATCGACAGAGACAGACAGGCACACAGAAGCAAGTCACGCGACGGCGCGGGGATCTCGCTTCGGGGGAAGAGAAAGATGGTGGGAGCGATATGACAGGTTTCGTGGTTCTGGTGCTCCTCCTGGCGCCCGCAGTGGTGATCGCGGGGGTCGTGGGCGTCGTGGCGCATCGGCGCGGCCAGGTCTCCCCGCTCTATCGGCACGGCCAGGTCCCCCCGCGCTATCGGCGCGCGTCCGCGGGTGGCGGAGGCTCGCACTCCAGCGGCTCGGTCTGGGTGGGGGACGGCGGTTCCTGCGACACGTCGTCGAGTTCGTCGGGCTCGTCCTGCGGTGGCGGCGGCGGTGGCGGATGCGGCGGAGGCAGCTGACACGGGGCAGCGGCCTTCTCGCCCTCGGCCGGTTTCCGGCCGGGTCGAAGCAGGGGCGCCCGGCGGGTTTCCGCCGGGCGCCCCTGTCATGTTCCGGGCGGTGGTGGGGAAGTCCTCTGCCGTGAGCGCGGGGCGCCCGGGGCGCCTTGTCCCGGATGTCCGGGGTGCGGTGAAGCATGTGGTTGAACAGTTGAACCGTAAGTCCCCTAGGGGATGGAAACCCCTTCAAGTTGGGTAAAAACACTGCGAGCCCCGCGTACTTCATGATTCAGTCGCTGACGGAACCTGTTGGAACCACCCAGCCGTCGGGCCTGCTCACGGCCTCGATCAGGCGGTCCCCCCACTTTGTGAACTCCCGCTCAGGGGGCGCCTCAGGTTCACGTATCCACCGCCGACGCGTGTTTGCGGAGCCGACCCATGCTCACGACTCTCAGTACCGCCTACACCGATACCCGTGCCGACGATCTCGCCTGGGCACTCGGACGGGAGCCGCTTCCCGCCCTGGCCGTTCTCGACCTGGAGCTCTCCGGAGCGAAACTCCAGCTCAGGCTGCTCGGTGCCTCGCACCAAGTCCTGCTCGAATCCAAACGGAGCACCTGTTCCGAAACCGTCGCCTGCATGCCCGGCAGCAGCACCCCGCTGCCGCTGGGCGTGGCCAAGCGCGTCGGCGACTGGGAGTACGAGTTCGCCGCGCGCGTCGAGACCCTCTCCAAGGGCTCGTTCGCGGGGCGCGCGCAGGAACTCCTCGCGCTGGTCGCCGACCACCCGCACTCGCTGGCCGGGACCTTCCCCGGCTCCCCGCTCGCCTTCACCGCGATGATGGCGCAGCGGGAGGAGGGCCAGGTGCGGTGGCGTACCTGGCACTCCTATCCACAGGAGGGGCGGCTGGTCGTCACCCGTACCCGGGTGGGTGCCATCACCCCGAGACCGCGAGCGCGGCGCCCGCCGCAGCACGCCGTGCTGTAGGGGCGCGGCGCGCGGGGTGTGCGCCCGGGATGTCCGGGGCGCGGTGCCGGGTCCGGAGCAGGGGCCGGACCCGGCACCGCGCTTTTCTCGTGTGTGCCTCCGGCGTGCGGGCGCGCGCCGCGCCCCCCGCGCCGTGTCCGCCGTGGTGCGTGCCCCGTCCCCGCGCCGTGTGCCCCGTTTTCCGCGCCCGGATCGCACGCGGGGCCCGGACCGCGCTCCGGCGGGAGGACGCCGCGCCCGGCTCGCCCGGCGCAGGGCAGGTGCACACGTGTGGGTGACAAACCGCTTCTGTATCGTGACGTAGCGTTACTGCATGATCGACCGGACGCAGCAACTGGCACCGCCCCCCCAGGCCGCGCCGCTGCGGGTGCGCCCGGCGGCCGGACGCAGTCTGGTGCTGCTGGTCGTCTTCGTCTGCGCGGCCTGCGGTCTGGTGTACGAGCTGGAACTCGTCGCCCTCGCCTCGTATCTCATCGGCGACTCCGTCACCCAGGCGTCGGTGGTTCTCTCGGTGATGGTCTTCGCCATGGGCGTCGGATCGCTCCTGGCCAAACGGCTGCGCTGCCGGGCCGCCGTCGGCTTCGGGCTGCTGGAGCTGTCCCTCGCGCTCATCGGCGGCTGCTCCGCCCTGGTGCTCTACGCCTCCTTCGCCTGGGGCGGCGGGTCCCGGCTGGTACTGGTCTCCTTCTCGCTCATCATCGGCGTCCTCATCGGCGCGGAGCTGCCCCTGCTGATGTCCCTGATCCAGCGCGTCTCCCGGCGCGACCGCGATGTCGAGGGCACCGTCGCCGATCTGTTCGCCGTCGACTACGTGGGCGCGCTCGTCGGCGGGCTCGCCTTCCCCTTTCTGCTGCTGCCCTGGCTCGGCCGGCTCACCAGCGGACTGCTGACCGGCGCGGTCAACGCGGTCGTGGGCGGGCTGCTCGTGCTCTGTCTCTTCCGCCACGACCTGACCCGGCGGTCCCGCCTCTGGCTGCTGGTCGCCAATGCCGCCGTCCTCGCCGTGCTCGGCACCGCGACCGTCCTGGTCGACGACTTCGAACGGGCGGCGCGCCGCGCGGTCTACGGCGACCGGGTCCGTGTCGCCCTGGAGACCGACGTCCAGGAGGTCGTCCTCACCGGCGGCCCCGGCGGTCCGCTGGATCTCTTCCTCGACGGCAGGCTCTGGGTCAGCGAAGGGGACGAGCGCCGCTATCACGAGGCCCTGGTGCACCCGGCCATGCGGGGCCCGCACACCCGGGTGCTGATCATCGGCGGCGGCGACGGGCTCGCCGCGCGCGAGGTGCTGCGCTACCGGGGCGCCGCCTCGGTCACCGTCGCCGAACTGGACCCCGTGGTGGTCCGGCTGGCCCGTACCGACCCCGCGCTCACCGCCCTCAACCGGCACGCCTACCGCGACCCCCGGGTCCGCGTGGTCACCGGGGACGCCTTCGGCTGGCTGCGCTCCGCCCGTTCCGAACCCGTGTGGGACGTGGTGATCGTGGACCTGCCCGAGCCGGGCACCACCCGCAGCGCGAAGTTCTACTCGCAGGAGTTCTACGGGCTGTTGGGCGGCGCGCTCGCCGACGGCGGGCGGCTCGTCGTCCACGCCGGTCCCTCTGGCACCCGGCCGCGTACCTACTGGACCGTCGAGGCCACCCTGCGGGCCGCCGGGTTCCGCGCCACCGCCTACCGCGCGGACGGCGGGCTCTCCCGGCTCGCCGCGGGCCCCGAACGGGAGGGGCGCGCCACGATGACGGCCCCGTGCGACTGGGGTTTCCTGCTCGCGGCCCATGCGTCGGCGCCCCGGCTCGGCCTGGACTCCGGGGCTCCGCCGCTGACGTCGCTCACCCCCGGCCGACTGGCGGCCGACGCCCGGGAGACCGCGCTCACCCGGGTGCCCGCGCTCGCGCCCTCCACCCTGGTCCATCCGCGTTACGAGAACTGATCCGGCGCGGCGGTTCCCGGCCCGGGCGCGGACCGGAGCGCAGACGCGCCCGGGGCCCCTGGGTAGGCTCGGACCCCATGGACCATCAGGTATTCGTTCCGGCCCCGGCGGAGGCCGTCCGCCGGGTGCTCCGCGACCCGGCCCGGCTCGCCCGCTGCGTCCAGGGATTCCAGCAGGACACCCAGGCGACCGGGGCCACCGGGGACACCTCGGGCCCGCTCTCCGGGAGGCTGCGCGTCCGCGCCGGGCGGCACACCATCACCTACCGGGGCGCGCTCACGACGGCGGCGGACGAGGAGGGTTTCACCTTCCGGGGGGAGGGCACGGAGGTGCGGGGCCAGGGCTCCGTGGCCGTGGCGTTGACGATCCGTCCGACGGCGGTGGACGGTGGGACGAACCTCGGCATCAACGGTT
Source organism: Streptomyces clavuligerus (assembly GCF_005519465.1). Taxonomy (NCBI): domain Bacteria; kingdom Bacillati; phylum Actinomycetota; class Actinomycetes; order Kitasatosporales; family Streptomycetaceae; genus Streptomyces; species Streptomyces clavuligerus. Next base: position 3,629,906 of record NZ_CP027858.1, read on the forward strand.
CCGCGACGGTGGGGGGACGGCTGGCGGACCTGGCGCCCGAACTCCGGGCCCAGACCGCGCACCGGCTGCTCGACCGCTTCGGCGAGCGGCTGGCGGACGTGGCGCTGGAGCCCTCCGGCCCCGTCGGCGGACCCCCGTGCGACACCCCGTCGCCGACCGGCGCCGGGCCGGACGACACCTTCGCCCACGGCCGGGAGGAACCTCACACGATGGACGGAAACCCCCACGCCAACCGCCCTGACGAGAACGACGACGAGAACGAGAACGAGAACGAGAACGGCAACGGGAACGGCAGCGACGACGGCAGCGGGAGCGGGAACGAGGAGAACGGGAGCGGGGCCGGGAGCGAGGACGACGGCCGTATGGACGGCGAGGCCGCCCGGGGAGGTCGCGGCGGGGCAGAGGAAGACAGCCCCGTCAGCCCCGGCGCGGACCCCGAGGACGCTGCGGACGCCGGGAGCACCGGGGACACCGGAGGCGGCCGGGAAGCCGCCGCGTCGACACCGGACGCCGACGCCGACGCTTCGCGGGACGGCCGCTCCTCGGACGACGACCGCGTCTTCGACGCCCTGCGGGACCTCTCCGGCACCGGGGAGCTGCGCGACCTCGGAGACCTCGGTGACCTCGGCGGTCTTGACGATCTGCCCGCCCTGGGCGACGAGCCCCCCGTCGAGGCCGCCCATGCCCGCCGCACCATGATCGGCCGCAGCGCCGAGGAGGTCGACCACGCCCCGCCGCGCGGCCGTTACGCCCCCGTCCCCGCGCCCGACGAGGGCCGCCGGGGTCTGCCGCTGCACTGGATCGCGCCCGCCGCCGCCGCGCTGGCGATCGCCTCCGTCGTCGTCGGCCGGGCGCTGCGCCGCCGCCGCACATGAGGCCGCCGCCCCGGGGTGCCAGTAGGGTCCGAAGGGTGAACAGCAGCGAAGAGAACGTCCGGCTGACCGCCGGCGATGTGGAGTTGACCGTCGCCCCGCGCCACGGCTGCCGTATCGAGAGCCTGGCCATCGGCGGCACCGAACTCCTCCGCCAGGGTGAGCGGTACGGCTGCTTCCCGATGGCCCCCTGGTGCGGCCGGATCGAGAACGGTGTCTTCCGCGACGGTGCCGACCGCTATCAGATGCCGCTCAACGCGGCGCCGCACGCCATCCACGGCACCGTCCGGGACCAGCCCTGGCGCACCGCCCGGCACACGGCCACCGAGGCGGCCTTCACCTGCGAGCTGGCCGAGCCCTGGCCGTACCCCGGCCGGGCCACCCAGGTGGTGGAGCTGGGGGAGGACTCGCTGACGCTCCGGATGGGCATCGAGGCGACGGAGAACTCCTTCCCCGCACAGGCGGGCTGGCACCCCTGGTTCCGGCGCGTCCTCGGCGACAGCGAGGTACGGATCGACTTCGACCCCGCCTGGCAGGAGGAGCGCGGCGGGGACCATCTGCCGACCGGCCGCCGGATCGATCCGCTGCCCGGCCCCTGGGACGACTGCTTCGGCATGCCCGACGGGGTGCGAGTGACGCTCACCTGGCCCGGACGGCTGGAGCTGACCGTGACCGGCCGTACCGAGTGGGTGGTGATCTACGACGAGCAGCCGGAGGCGGTCTGCGTGGAGCCCCAGTCGGGTCCGCCCAACGGCCTCAACACCCTCCCCCGGCTCGTCACCCCGATCGACCCGCTGGAGATCGAGACCACCTGGACCTGGCGCCGCCTCTGAGCACCGCGCCCGCCGCACCCCTGCACGGGCGGGGCCCCGCCGCGCCCCTGTCCCGGTGCGGCCCCGCTGTGCACCGGGCCTCCGCGCCGGGGCGGCCACCGGCCGTCACGGGCGCCCACCCGGCGCCCGGGCCGGGAGGGTGTCCGAAGCGCCTAAGCTCATGGGCATGAGTGATGTACGTGCCGATCTGCTCCAGCAGATCAAGGACAAGGCCGTGGTGCACGGCAAGGTGACCCTCTCCTCGGGTCTGGAAGCCGACTACTACGTCGACCTCCGCCGGATCACGCTGGACGGGGCCGCCGCGCCGCTGGTGGGCCAGGTCATGTCCGATCTGACCGCCGACCTGGACTTCGACTGCGTCGGCGGGCTCACTCTGGGCGCGGACCCGGTGGCCACCTCGATCCTGCACGCCGCCGCCGCGCGCGGACGCCAGGTGGACGCGTTCGTCGTCCGCAAGGCGGCCAAGGCCCACGGCATGCAGCGCCGGGTCGAAGGGCCGGACATCACGGGCCGCCGCTGCCTGGTCGTCGAGGACACCTCCACGACCGGTGGCTCCCCGCTGACCGCCGTCGAGGCCGTGCGCGAGGCGGGCGGCGAGGTCGTCGCCGTCGCCACGATCGTGGACCGTGCCACCGGCGCCGGAGAGAAGATCAGCCAGACGGCCGGGGTGCCCTACCTCTACGCGTACTCGCTGGACGAGCTCGGCCTGTCCTGAGTCTCCTGCCTCCGGGGGCCTTCCGGGCCCCCTGTGCCCCGGGCGGAGCAGCGGCCCGGGGTGCCATCCCCCCGCCGAGCTGGCAGCTACCCCCTCTGACCTGCGACAACGACAAAAACTCGATTGTTTCACGTGAAACGGGAGTTCCACCGCACGGAGTATCGGGCCGGGCCGGGTGGAGCGTCCGGACCTGTCTGGAAAGATAGGGGCTGACGATGACGTCGCCCCCCAGGTCAGGGCCAGCTCATTTCGCTTACCCCGCACATCACAAGGAGCGGACATGCCCATCGCAACCCCTGAGGTCTACAACGAGATGCTGGACCGGGCGAAGGCAGGAAAGTTTGCCTACCCGGCCATCAATGTGACCTCGTCGCAGACCCTTCACGCCGCGCTGCGCGGCTTCGCGGAGGCCGAGAGCGACGGCATCGTCCAGATCTCCACCGGTGGTGCGGAGTTCCTGGGCGGCCAGCACAACAAGGACATGGTCACGGGCGCCGTTGCCCTGGCCGAGTTCGCGCACATCGTCGCCGCGAAGTACGACGTCACCATCGCGCTCCACACCGACCACTGCCCCAAGGACAAGCTCGACAGCTATGTCCGCCCGCTGCTGGCGGTCTCCGCCGAGCGCGTCGCCCGGGGCGAGAACCCGCTCTTCCAGTCCCACATGTGGGACGGCTCGGCCGAGACCCTGAGCGACAACCTCGCCATCGGTCAGGAGCTGCTGGCCCAGGCCGCCGCCGCCAAGATCATCCTTGAGGTCGAGATCACCCCGACCGGCGGCGAGGAGGACGGTGTCACGCACGAGATCAACGACGAGCTGTACACCACCGTCGACGACGCGCTGCGCACCGCCGAGGCGCTGGGCCTGGGCGAGAAGGGCCGCTACCTGCTGGCCGCCTCCTTCGGCAACGTCCACGGCGTCTACAAGCCGGGCAATGTCGTCCTCCGTCCCGAGCTGCTCAAGGACCTCCAGCAGGGCGTGAGCGAGCGCTACGGCAAGGCCGACCCGTTCGACTTCGTCTTCCACGGCGGCTCCGGCTCCACGGCCGAGGAGATCGCTGTCGCGCTGGAGAACGGCGTCGTGAAGATGAACCTCGACACCGACACCCAGTACGCCTTCACCCGTCCCGTCGCCGGGCACATGTTCGCCAACTACGACGGCGTGCTGAAGATCGACGGCGAGGTCGGCGACAAGAAGACCTACGACCCCCGGACCTGGGGCAAGCTCGCCGAGGCGGGCATGGCCACCCGGGTCGCCGAGGCGTGCGCCACGCTGCGCTCGGCCGGTAACAAGATCAAGTAAGCGGTACGCCCGGCCCGTCGGCGCCACCCGTGGTGGACCGGCGGGCCCGGTCATGGGCGGCCCGGTGCCCCTCCTGTCCCAGGGGGAGCGCCGGGCCGTTGTCCTGTCACCGGGCCGTCGTCCTGTCATCGGGGCCGTCCTCCGATGCCGCCGGGCCGTCGCCCTGTGCCGCCGGGCCGTGCGGGCCCGGTCCCCGTCGCTCCGTCCCGTCGTGCGGTTCCGGTCCCCGTCGTGCGGCCCCCGTCGTGCGGGCCCGGTCCCTGTCGTGCGGTTCCGGTCGTGCGGGCCCGGTGGCGCTGCGATGATCCGGGTATGGCTGACCGCCCGGGAGAGATCCGACTGTCCACGGCCACCGGCCGCTGGGTGACGTTCACCACCGTCCTCGGCTCCAGCATGGCCCTGCTGGACTCGACCGTCGTCAATGTCGCCCTGCCCCGCATCGGGAAGAGCCTCGACGCCGATCTGGCGGTCCTCCAGTGGACGGTCAACGCCTACATGCTGGCGCTCGCCGGGCTGATCCTGCTCGGCGGGGCGCTCGGCGACCGCTACGGACGGCGCCGGATCTTCGTCCTGGGTGTGGTCTGGTTCGCCCTGGGCTCCCTGCTCTGCGGGTTCGCGCCCACCGGTGAGCTGCTGGTGCTCGCCCGCGCCTTCCAGGGCGTCGGCGGCGCCCTGCTCACGCCCGGCTCGCTCGCCCTGATCCAGGCCAGCTTCCACCCGGACGACCGGGCCCGCGCCGTGGGCCTGTGGTCCGGCTTCGGCGGCGTCGGCGCGGCGATCGGCCCCTTCGTCGGCGGCTGGCTGGTCGACGGGCCCGGCTGGCGCTGGGTCTTCCTGCTCAATGTGCCGCTGGCCGCGATCTGTGTCCCGATCGCGCTCCGCCATGTGCCCGAGTCCCGTGACCCACAGGCCCACCAGGGCCGCTTCGACGTCCTGGGCGCGGCCCTCGGCGCGGCGGCGCTCACCCTGGTGACCTATGCCCTGATCGGCTCCGCCTGGTGGGCCGGGGCGGCCGGAGTGGTGGTCGGCGCCCTCTTCATCGCCGTCGAACGCCGCAGGCCCGACCCCATGCTGCCGCTGTCGATCTTCCGCTCGCGGCTCTTCACCGCCGTGAACCTGGTGACGTTCTGTGTGTACGCGGCGTTCGGCGGCTTCTTCTTCCTGGTGGCGCTCCAGCTCCAGGTGGTCTCCGGCTACTCCGCGCTGGAGGCGGGCCTCGCGCTGCTGCCCACGACCCTGCTGATGCTGTTCTTCTCCGCCCGCTCCGGTGAGCTGGCCCAGAAGACGGGCCCCCGGCTGCCGCTCACCGCCGGGCCGCTGATCTGCGCCGTCGGCATGCTGCTGATGCTGCGCGTCGGCGAGCACGCCTCCTACATGACGGACGTGCTGCCCGCGATCCTGGTGATGGGCCTCGGCATGGTGACCCTGGTGGCCCCGCTGACCGCCACCGTCCTGGCCTCGGTGGACACCGCCCGCGCCGGTATCGCCAGCGGGGTCAACAACGCCGCCGCCCGCGCGGCGGGCCTGCTGGCGGTCGCGGCGCTGCCGCTGCTCACCGGGATGGGCCCCGAGGCGTACCGCTCCGCGACCGCCTTCGACGAGTCCTTCCGCCGGGCCATGCCCTGGTGCGCCGCCATCCTGGTGCTGGGGGCGCTGATCGCCTTCGCGACCGTCCGCCGCCCCGCCCCCACCTGCGTCCACCCGGAGTGCCGCTACAACTGCGGGGTGGGCGCGCCGCCGCTGGAGACGGGGGAGGCGGACGCCGACGACGGCAGGGCGGAGCGGTGAGGGAGACTGGGGCCATGGTCATCCACGAGAACCTGCTGGGGGGACCGCCCCCCACCCATCTGCCCGACGAGCCCGAGCCGCGTGAGCTGCTGGAGTCCGGGGCGACCCCCGCCGAGGTCGCCGCCAAGTACCCCACGTCCTCGCTCGCCTGGGCGCTCCTCGCCGACGACGCCTTCGGGCGCGGCAGCGTGGTGGAGTCGTACGCGTACGCCCGTACCGGCTACCACCGCGGTCTGGACGCGCTGCGGCGCAGCGGCTGGAAGGGCCACGGCCCGGTGCCCTGGGAGCACGCGCCCAACCGGGGTTTCCTGCGGGCGCTGCACGCGCTGGCGCGGGCCGCGGGCGAGATCGGTGAGCAGCAGGAGTACGAGCGCTGCACGACCTTCCTGCGCGACTCCTCCGCGACGGCCGCCGACACCCTGGGCTGACCCCTGGGCCGACCGCCGGCTGCCGACCGCCGGCCGTCGGCACCCGCGCTGACCGGCGCACCCGGCGCCCAGCGGCGCGGGACGGCGCGCTCCGGCGCGCCCGATGGCGGAACGTGTCGAACCGACCGGTGAACCAAGCAGGTCAGGGGCCCGTGCCTTACCCGAATACGCCCCACGCGCGCCGCGCGTGACAAGCGTGGAGGGTGGCGCGGGCCCCGGCTTATGATGCCGATGGGGACCGGGGCTCCCACCACCAACAGGAAGGGGCGGACCGCTACCCGGAACGTCGAGGAGACAGCGATGTCACATGACGCCGACGCGACCCCGCATCTCGATTTCGCGGGCACCACTCCGTACGAGGACTATGTCCAGGCGGATGTGCTGACCCACCTGCAAAAACCCCGGTCCGACGACCCGGGCGAAATGGTCTTCCTCGTCACCACCCAGGTGATGGAGCTGTGGTTCACCGTCATCGTCCACGAGTGGGAGACCGCGAGCCGGGCCCTGGACGAGGGCCGTGTCCCCGTGGCGCTGGACGCGCTGAAGCGTTCCGTGCGGGAGCTGGAGGCGCTGAACGCCTCGTGGCGACCGCTGGGGCAGCTCACCCCCGCGCAGTTCAACGCGTACCGGGGCGCTCTCGGTGAGGGCTCCGGCTTCCAGTCGGCGATGTACCGGCGGATGGAGTTCCTGCTCGGCGAGAAGTCCGCGTCCATGCTCGTCCCGCACCGGGGTGCGCCGCGTGTCCACGCGGAGCTGGAGAAGGCGCTCCAGCAGCCGAGCCTCTACGACGCGGTGCTGCGGCTGCTCGCCCGGCGCGGCTTCCCGGTGCCCGCGGAGGTCCTGGAACGGAATTTGGCGCGGCGGTACGAACCCAGCGCGGCGGTCGAGGCGGTCTGGACGGAGATCTACCGGGACCCGGAGAACCACGCCGAACCGGCCCGGCTCGGCGAGGCGTTGACCGATGTCGCCGAGTTGGTGTGGCGCTGGCGCAACGACCATCTGGTGGCGACCCGCCGTGCCATGGGCGCGAAGGTCGGCACCGGTGGCTCCGCCGGGGTGGCCTGGCTGGAGAAGCGGGCCCGCAACCATGTCTTTCCCGAGCTGTGGACGGCGCGCAGCCATGTCTGAGACCCATGCCGCGACCATGCCTGAGACCCACGAGTTCCAAGAGATCCATGAGATCCACGAGACCGGTAAGGCCCCTGTGACTCCCCAGCACACCGCGTCCACCACCCCCGGACTCCCCTCCCGCCGCGCCGCCGCGCTGGACGGAGCGGATCGACTGGCCCCGCTGCGCGGGCTGTTCGCCCTGGACGGGACCGTCTATCTCGACGGGAACTCGCTGGGCGCGCTGCCCGCGCACGTCCCCGGCCGGATCGCCGATGTCGTCACCCGGCAGTGGGGCGGGCTGAGGATTCGCTCCTGGACCGAGAGCGGCTGGTGGACCGCGCCCGAGCGGATCGGCGACCGGATCGCCCCGCTGGTCGGCGCGGCCCCGGGGCAGATCGTGGTCGGCGACTCCACCAGCGTGAACGTGTTCAAGGCGGTGGTCGGCGCGGTCCGGCTCGCCGGTACGGACACCTCCCGGGAGACCCCCGGTACCGATGCGCCGGGTACGGGGGGAGGGGCCCGTACCGAGGTGCTCGTGGACGCGAGCACCTTCCCCACCGACGGCTATATCGCGGCGTCGGCGGCCCGGCTGACGGGCTGCCGGATCGTCCCCGTCGACCCCGCCGACGTGCCCTCGGCCCTCGGGCCGACGACGGCGGCCGTGCTGCTCAACCATGTCGACTTCCGCAGCGGCCGCCTGCACGACCTGCCCGCGCTCACCGAGGCGATCCACCGGGCGGGCGCGCTCGCGGTCTGGGACCTCTGCCACAGCGCGGGCGCGCTCCCCGTGGGGCTCGACGCGCACGGCGTGGACCTCGCCGTCGGCTGTACGTACAAGTACCTCAACGGCGGCCCCGGCTCGCCCGCGTTCCTGTATGTCGCCGAGCGCCACCAGGCGGCCTTCGACTCCCCGCTGCCCGGCTGGAATTCGCACCGCGACCCCTTCGCCATGGACAGCGGCTACGCCCCGGCGGACGGCCCGCTGAAGGGCCGGGTGGGCACACCGGACATTCTGTCGATGCTCGCGCTGGACGCGGCGCTCGACGTCTGGGACGGGGTGTCGGTCGACGACATCCGGGCGAAGAGCCTGGCACTCACCGATTTCTTCCTGGAGTGCCTGGACGAACGGCTGCCCGGCGGGCTCGGCGACCCGGGCTGTCCGGTGCGCCCGGTGACCCCCCGGGAGCACGCGGAGCGCGGCAGCCAGATCGCCCTGCGCTGCGACCGGGCCCCGGTGGTGATGGAACGGCTCATCGCCCGTGGCGTGGTGGGCGATCTGCGCCGCCCGGATCTGCTGCGTTTCGGTTTCACCCCGCTGTACACGTCGTTCGCGGACGTGGAACGGGCCGCCGCGACCCTGGTGGAGGTCGCGGCGGAGGTATACGGCGAGCCCTCGGGCGGATGACCCACCCGGCCCCGGGCCCACCGCCGCCGTCCGCGCGGTCCGGCCCCGGGCCGGACCACGCCGGACCCGGTGGACAAGGCCCCGGGAGCCCCCCCGGAGGTCCGCCGGAAGGCGCCGGAGGGCCCCGGGCCCGGGATGGTCTGCCGGATGTCCTTCCGCTGTCCTCGGGACGTTGGGGGACGTCCCCCGGGGCCGGGATGTCCCGACGGTGTCTGTGGGTGTGCCCGGGGGCCGGGGAGGGGGCGTCTGCCGGGTGTCCCTGGAGGTGCCCGGGGTGTCCCCTGGAGGGTCCCGGGAGGTCCTGGACGCCCCGAAGGTGCCCGGGGTGCCCCTGAAAGATGTCCGGGAACGTCCCCGGAAGCCTCCGGGAGGTGCGCCGGAAATCCCCGGAGGGTCCCGGGCGGCCTGCCGGAGGTCCTTCTGACGTCTTCGGGTGTGGGGGGCGTGCCCAGGGACCCCGGGGAGGTCTGCCGATGATCCCCGGGAGTCCGGGGCGTCCCGACAATGTCCCGGAACGCTCGGGGGATGTCCCGGCGACGTCCGGGAGTGTCCCCGGAGGGTTGACAGCGGCCAGCTCGAAGTCCCCGCGTACGGCCAGTTACGAGATCACACTCCGTGATGAAGATGGCCCGCGGAGCGGCCGGATCGGACCGCTCCGGCCGCGCTGGGTGGCAAATGCCTCGCCTCGGCGCCGAGCAGGACAGCATCATGATGCCCATGCACATCACGAGCTGCCGGCAAGAAGATCTGGATGTGCTGGAAGAGCGCCTGCCGTCCTCCAGCGCCGTCTCGTACCACGCTCAGCGGTTCGCCCGCCAGGTCTCGGGGACAAGCACGTTCCTGGTGGCCTGGCTGGATGCCCAGCCGGCCGGAACCTGCGAAGTACGGTGGGACGGCTGCGTGGCACCAGAGGTGAGGGCCGTCGTGCCGGGCTGCCCGGAGATCAACGGTTTGCAGGTCGTCGGCATGCTGCAGTCCCGGGGGATAGGCAGCGCCTTGATCCGCCATGCCGAACAGCTCGCCGGTGAACGAGGCGCACACCTGATCGGACTGGGAGTGGACGATCACGGGAATCCGCGAGCTGCCGCCCTCTACGCCCGCTTGGGGTACCGACCCACGATCCGCTACCTGGACCGCTACTTCTATACAGACGACACCGGTGCCGAACACCCGGTCGAAGATCCCGCCATCTTTCTGGTGAAGGAGCTCACGCCCAAGCACCAGCCATGACCCGCTCTCCCGCTATCAACACAGAGTCACGGATCGCGGCCAGATGATTCCCCACTGGCTGGCCGCCAGCGGGGAATCGGAACTGGCCGCTGACAGAGGGTCCGGGAGGGGGCGTCTGCCGGATGTCCCCCGGAGGTCCGCCGGGAGGCGTCGGAGGGCCCGGGAGGTCCACCAGGTGTCCTTCTGGCGTCCTCGGGACGTCCGGGGACGTGCCCGGGAGCCCCGGGGCGTCCCGACAACGTCCCGGAACGTCCCGGAGGGTCCGTCGGAAGTCCCGGAAGGTCCCGGAGGGGCCGGGGTGGTCCGGCGGAAGGGCCCGTGGCCTCGCCGTTCCCGCCCCGCGCCGGTGAGAATCCGTCAGGAAGCCGCGGGCCGTCCCCGCCGAGTTCTCCGGGAGCCCGGTCAGGGCGCCGGGGTACTGATACCGTCCCCGCTGGTCAGATCAGTTCCGCGGTCGCTCGTTCAAGCCCGCGGCCCCATCCGCGACTTCCCGGGAAGGTGCACCCGCAATGGACCCTGTGGCCCGTGACAACGCCGAGTCCGAGTCGGCCTTCTCGCATCCCGCGGTGGCCCCGGACGCCTCCCTGCCCTACGGCGGCCACCCCGATCAGGTGGTCGACTTCTACCGGCCCCGGAACGGCGCGGAGCGGACGCCGCTCGTCGTCCTGGTGCACGGCGGGGCCTGGCGCGCCCCCTACGACCGCACGCATGTCTCCCCGTTCGCGGACTTTCTCGCCCGGCGCGGGCTCGCCGTCGCCAGCGTCGAGTACCGCAGGGGCCGCGAACTGCCCCGGCAGGGCGGTGAAGGGCCGGTCGCCGGGCGCTGGCCGGACACCTTCGACGACATCGCCGCCGTCCTGGACGCGCTGCCCGCGCTGGCCGCCCGCGCGCTGCCCGGGGCGGACCCGGGGCGGACCGTCCTCACGGGGCACTCCGCCGGGGGACAGCTCGTGCTGTGGGCGGCGGCCCGGCATGTGCTCCCCGCCGGTTCGCCCTGGCGGCTGCCCGCCCCGCCCGCGCTGCGCGGGGTGGTCGCCCTCGCGCCGGTCGCCGACTTCGCCCTCGCGGTGGAACGGGACGTGTGCGGCGGGGCGGTACGGCAGCTCCTGGGCGCGAGCGGGGGCGGCAGCGGCGAGGGGGAGGGCGAGGAGACCTTCGCCGAGCGGAGCGCCCGAACCGACCCCGCCGCGCTGCTGCCGACGGGCATCGCGACCGTCGTCGTCCAGGGGCGCGAGGACATCGTGGTGCCGTACGGGCTGGCCGAGTCGTTCGTCGACACGGCGGCCCTCGCGGGGGAGACCGTCGGCCTCACCCTGCTGGAGGATGTCGGCCACTTCCCGCTGATCGACCCGGCGGCGGACGCGTGCGCGGTGGTGGCGGAGGAGATCGCCCAGCTCGCCTGGTGACGTGACGGGGAACGGGCCGACCCGGCGTACCGGAGACCGGCCCGGCGTACCGCAGCACCGGCCCGGGGGCGAATCGCGGACAGAAGCTGGCCGCAAGCCTCCCTACCGTGGTCCCCATGACCAACCTTGTCACCGGGGCCACCGGAACCGTCGGCCGTGAGATCGTCCGCGAACTGCTGGAGCGCGGCCACGCCGTCCGCGCCCTCACCCGCGACCCGGCCGCGGCCGACCTCCCCGCCGGAGCGGAGGCCGTACGCGGTGACCTCTCCGACCCCGACTCCCTCGGGGCGGCGCTGAAGGGCGTCACCGCACTGCACCTGATCACCTTCGACGGCCCGTACTACACCCCGCTGGAGACCGGCCCGCGGATCGTGGCACTCGCCCGGGAGGCCGGGGTCCGGCGGATCACCGTCCTCCACGGCGGCGGCCCCACCCCGCTGGAGGACGCCGTCCGCGCGGGCGGCGTCGACTGGACCGTCCTCGTCCCCGTCGAGTTCATGGCGAACGCGCTGGAGTGGGCCGACCCCGTCCGCACCGCCGACGAGATCGCCGAGCCCTTCACGGACCGGCTCAGCGCCATGGTCCACGAGGGGGACATCGGCGCCGTCGCCGCCGTCGCCCTCACCGAGGACGGCCACGCCGGACAGCAGTATGTGATCACCGGCCCCGAGGCCCTCACCATCCGGGACAAGACCGACATCATCGCCGCCGCGCGCGGCAGGGCGATCCGGCTGGTGGAGCTGAGCGAGGAGGCGGCCATCGCCCGCTGGCGGGCGGCCGGACACCCCCAGGACGTGATCGACTTCCTGCTGTCGGTCTACCGCGACACCCCGCCGGAGGGCCGGACCGTCTCCGGTACCGTGGAACGGGTCACCGGCCGCCCCGCCCGTACCTTCGCCCAGTGGGCGCGGGACCACGCGGACGCGTTCCGCGCCGGGGGCACCACCTGACCCGTCCACCGGGCCCGTAGGGCCGATCCCGGGTCGGCCCCGTAGTCCTCAGGACGGACGCGGCGGAATCCGCACCGATGGTGACGACCGCGTCCGCCCCCTCCCCCTACCTTTTTCACGTGACCCAGAAGACCCGCAGCCCCGAATACGAACTCGCCGCCGGAGCCGTCCGAGGACTCCCGCCGGAGCTCTTCCACGATGCCTTCGCCCACCGCCCGCTGCCCCGGATGAGCACCGACGGGCCCCTGACCGGCAGGCTGCCCGACGGCATACGTGGCGCGGTCGCCTGGCTCCCGCACGCCGTGGTGGCCGCTGTGGCGATGATGGCGCTGTGGATATCCGCCGTGCTCGTGAGCGCGACATCACTGGTCTCCGCCGGTGCCGGTCTGGTGATCGGGGTACTCCCCACGGCCACCCTGCTGCTGGCGCTGATACGGCCGGTCGGGGCGTTCTGGATCTCCCTGCTCTCCACCCCGGTCGTGTCCCTCAGCTCCTCCGACCTCTGGCCGTGGTCCCTTTCGGGATTCCTCTGCCATCTGGGCGTGCTGGTCCTCGCCGCGCTGCGGACCCGGCCGGGGATCGCCGGCTGGATGTGGGGGCTGACCGCGCTCTACACGATGCTCGCCCAGATCTTCCTGGGCGGGGGCGCGCCCCCCAACTCCCCGCTGATGCTGTTCTTCGCTGCCGTGCTCCTGCTGATCACCACGCTGGTGCACATCCGGCGCAAGGCCGAGCGGGACGTCGCCGCCGAGCAGTCCGTGACCGCCGTGGAACGCGACCGCCGCACCCTGCTGGAGGAGCGCACCACCATCGCCCGTGAGCTGCACGACGTCGTCGCGCACCATATGTCCGTCGTCGCGATACAGGCCGAGGCCGCGCCCTACCGGGTGGAGAACCCGCCGCCCGAGCTGGAGAAGGCGTTCGCGACCATCCGGGAGAACGCCGTCGCCGCCCTCACCGAGCTGCGCCGCATCCTCGGGGTCGTCCGCGCGGAGGACTACGAGGCCCCCGACGCGCCGCAGCCGGTCCTCGCCGATCTGGACACCCTGCTCGACAACGTCCGCGAGGCGGGTCTGACCACGCGGAAGACGGTCACCGGCGCGGTGCGGACCCTGCCGCAGGGCGTCGAGCTGTCGGCGTACAGAATCATCCAGGAAGCCCTGTCCAACACCCTGCGGCACGCCCCGGGCTCCACGGCGGACATCGAGGTCAGCTATGTGCTCGGCGGGCTCGGACTGCGGATCGTGAACACCGCACCGCAGGGCCTGGTGAAGCCCTCGCCGGGGGCGGGCCACGGACTCACCGGCATGAAGGAGCGGGTGTCGATGCTGAACGGCGGTATGACCCACGGGCCGACCGACGACGGCGGCTACGAGGTCACGGCCTTCATCCCGGTGCCGCTGGACGAGGAACCCGCCCGGGACAGGGCCATGGACGCGGCCCCGTCGGCGGATGGGCGCACGGGCGGGGAGGGAGCAGCCGCATGACCATCAAGGTGATGATCGTCGACGACCAGATGATGGTCCGGGAGGGCTTCTCCGTCCTGCTCAACGCGATGCCCGACATCGAGGTCGTCGGCGAGGCGGTCAACGGCCGGGAGGCCGTCACCAAGGTCGCCGAGCTGCGCCCCGACGTGGTGCTGATGGACATCCGGATGCCCGAGCTGAACGGCATCGAGGCCACCCGCGAGATCGCCGCCACCCACCCGGAGGCCAGGGTCCTCGTCCTGACCACCTTCGACCTCGACGAATACGTGTACCAGGCGCTGCGGGCGGGCGCCTCCGGCTTCCTCCTCAAGGACGCCTCCGCCCGGCAGCTCGCCGAGGGGGTGCGGGTGGTCGCGAGCGGTGAGGCGCTGCTCGCGCCGACCGTGACCCGGCGGCTGATCAACGAGTTCTCCAAGCTGGCCCAGGCCCCCCGGATCGCCTCCGTCGCCCAGCTCGGGGAGCTGACCGAGCGCGAGACCGAGGTACTGGCGCTGATCGCGCAGGGGCTGTCGAACGCGGAGATCGCCTCCCATCTGGTGGTCGCCGAGTCCACGATCAAGACCCATGTCAGCCGGATTCTGGTGAAGCTGGGGCTGCGGGACCGCACCCAGGCGGCGGTGTTCGCGTACGAGGCACGGCTGGTCACCCCGGGCTAGCCGAAGCCGTGGCCGAGGCGTGCCTACTGACTGGTCACAAGCGGGTGGAGGTTTGCGCTCCGCTCTGGCCGCCCACCGCCGACGAGGGTTAGCGTCCGCATATGAGCGCACTTTTCGAGCCTTGGTCGCCCGCATTCGTCGCCGATCCCTACCCCGCCTACCAGCGACTGCGGGAGACGGGACGGGTCCACTGGTTCGAGCCCACCCGGCAGTGGCTCGTCCCCCACCACGAGGATGTCTCGGCGCTGCTGCGGGACCGCAGGCTGGGGCGGACCTATCTCCACCGCTTCACCCACGAGGAGTTCGGGCGGACGGCCCCGCCCGCCGCGCACGAGCCGTTCCACACGCTCAACGACCACGGCATCCTCGATCTGGAGGCCCCGGACCACACCCGCATCCGCAGGCTGGTCACCAAGGCGTTCACCCCCCGTACCGTCTCCGCGCTGGAGCCCACCGTCCGCAGGCTCGCCGCCGAGCTGGTCGACGGGGTGAAGCGGGCGGGCGGCGGCGATCTGCTCGCCGATGTCGCCGAGCCGCTGCCGGTGGCCGTGATCGCGGAGATGCTGGGCATCCCGGAGTCCGACCGGGCGCTGTTGCGGCCCTGGTCGGCGGATATCTGCGGGATGTACGAGCTGAACCCGTCCGAGGAGACGGCCCGCAGGGCGGTCACCGCGTCCCTGGAGTTCTCCGCGTATCTGCGGGAGCTGATCGCGGAACGGCGGACCCGGCCCGGCGACGACCTGATCACCGCGCTGATCGCCGCCCACGACGAGGGCGACCGGCTCAGCGAGCAGGAGATGATCTCGACCTGTGTGCTGCTGCTCAACGCGGGCCACGAGGCCACCGTGAACACCACCGCGAACGGCTGGTGGACCCTCTTCCGCCACCCCGATCAGCTCGCCGCGCTCCGGGCCGATCACACGCTGCTGCCGACGGCGATCGAGGAACTCATGCGCTACGACACCCCGCTCCAGATGTTCGAGCGCTGGGTGCTGGACGACATCGAGATCGACGGAACGGTCATCCCGCGCGGCTCCGAACTCGCCCTGCTCTTCGGCGCCGCCAACCGCGACCCCGCCCGCTTCCCGTCCCCCGACACCCTCGACCTGACCCGTGCCGACAACCCGCACGTCACCTTCGGCGCGGGCATCCACTTCTGCCTGGGTGCCCCGCTCGCCCGCATCGAACTCGCCGCGTCCTTCGGCGAACTCCTCCGCGAGACCCCGACGCTGCGGCTCGCGGCCGAGCCGCAGTGGAAGCCGGGGTATGTGATCAGGGGCGTCCACGCGCTCCCGGTGGAGCTGTAGCGGCGGCGCGGCTCAGTCGACGCAGAACTCGTTGCCCTCGATGTCCTGCATCACGATGCACGATTCGTCGCCGCCGTCGTACAGCAGCCGCACCCGCACCGCGCCGAGCGGGAGCAGCCGCGCGCACTCGGCTTCGAGCGCGGCGAGGCGCTCCTTCCCCACGAGCCCGGTGCCGACCCGCACATCGAGGTGCAGCCGGTTCTTGGCCACCTTGCCCTCGGGAACACGCTGGAAGTACAGCCGGGGCCCCACCCCCGAGGGATCGACGCACGCGAACCAGGCCCCCCGCTCCTCCGGAGGCTGGGCCTGCCAGTACTCGTCCCACCCGCCGAACCCGTCATCGGGCGCCGGTACGACGTACCCCAGCACCTCGCACCAGAAACGGGCGAGACGTTCGGGTTCCGCGCAGTCGAAAGTGACCTGGAACTTCTTGATCGATGACATCCACGCACCATAGCCAGGGGGTTGAGCCCGGCGCACTCCCTTTACGGCCGTGCCGACGCAGGTGCTCAGGGGGCGATCACGGGGTGTCCTTTCCGCGCTGCGGATTCCGGCCGCGAGCCGTACGCGTTCACACGGTCCGCAGGCCGCGAGTAGCGTTCGGTGGAGGCTCCACTCCGTCGGACAGGACGTTACGACCATGCCGTACGAACTGGAAGAGCAAGAGGCCATCGGCCGCCGGATCAAGCGTCGGCGGCTCGCCCTGGGAATGCCCCAGGCCGACCTCGGGGCCGCTGTCGGCCAGTCGCAGGGCTGGGTGTCCAAGGTCGAGAAGGGCCGTATCGAGCTGGACCGGGCCGCGCTGATCAACAGCATCGCCGCCGCGCTGCACTGCCACCCGAACGACCTGATCGACCGCCCGTACGTCGGCACCGCGCCGGAGAACCAGTGGCAGCCGGCCGCCGCGTCCATCCTGCGGGAGCTGCGGCGCTATGACCTGACGCCGGTCTTCGACGGCACCCCCCGCCCGTCCGGCACGCTGTGGCAGGACATGAGGCGGCTGCACCGGCTGCGGGACGCGGCGGCGAACGTGGCGATCCTCCGGAGCCTTCCCGACCTCCTGCGGGAGGCGCAGGCCCTGGCCGAGGTGGCGGCCGGGCACGAGCGGGAGGAGGCGTTCGGCATCTACGCGGTGTGCTGCAAGTTCGCCCATACCGCCGCCCATGCCCTGGGCCATCCGGAGCTGGTCGCCATGGCCTGCGAGCGGGCCGTGTGGGCGTCCCGGCTCTCCGGTGACCCGGTGCTGCCGGCGGTGGCGGACTGGATGCGGATCTGGGACATGTGGGCCACGGCGAGCTGGGCCGACTGCCTCGCGCTGGCGGACAAGGCGCTGGGCGGGATCGAGCGGGAGTACGAGCGCGGGGACGCGCTCGCGGTACGGGCCTGGGGCAGCCTCCAGCTCCGGGCGGCGGTCTCCGCCGCCCGAGCGGGCAACGCGGGCGAGGCCGACCACCGGATCGGCCTCGCCCGGCAGGCCGCGACGCGCCTGCACCTCCCGGAAAGCGCAACGGTCGAGGACCGGCACTCGCTGACCTTCTCGGCGGGCAATGTCACCATCCACGGCATCAGCGTCGCGCTGGAGCTGAGCGACCAGACCACGGCGCTGCGCCGGAACGAACAGGCCGGGCCCGAGGAGATCGCCGCGCTCCCCAACTCCCGCCAGGGACACCACCGGATGGACCTGGCCCGTGC
This sequence comes from Streptomyces clavuligerus, assembly GCF_005519465.1. Taxonomy (NCBI): domain Bacteria; kingdom Bacillati; phylum Actinomycetota; class Actinomycetes; order Kitasatosporales; family Streptomycetaceae; genus Streptomyces; species Streptomyces clavuligerus. The sequence goes on from NZ_CP027858.1 coordinate 3,647,088, forward strand.
CTGGCTCTGGGAGGGAGACCGCCACAAGGCCCTCGGAGAGCTGCGGCAGGCCGAGGCACTCGCCCCGCAACTGGTGCGGAACCACCCCATCGCGCGGGCGACCCTCCGCAGGATCATCCACGCCGAACGCACCGCTACACACGAGCAGTTGCGCGGCATGGCAAACCGCTTTCACCTGAACGACCAGGAGTTGTTCTCCTGATTCGTGTTCGGCGGCAACGGCCGAGGACCCCGGCGCGAAGACCTCGTCCATGACACCGGCACGAGCCCGACCGACATCGTGAGCCGAAGCGTACGAAGGCCCACTCGACGCGGGCGCCGCCGGGTGACCGCGCCCCGTGGACGTCGTTGTGCAGATCCAAGGGGCGAGGCGATGGGGAGATCCCGGCCGTCGCCCCCGCACCCCCGGGTGGAGGACGCCTTTTCGGCGTCGTGACGCCACCGGCAGAGCAGCCCCGCAGGGTGCCGATTCGGCCAACAAGGGTAAAACCAGGGCATGTTATGTGGTGCGAAGTACCGTGGTTCGGGAGAGAGGTGGGATCGATGACGCAAGAAATCGGCGACAACATCAAGCGCTACCGGCGGGCCGAGGGGCTGTCCCAGGAGGAGCTGGCCGAGAAGGCGGGGCTGTCGGTCAGCACGGTGCAGAAGGCCGAACAAGGGCGTGGTGCGGTGCGCACCCAGACGCTGCACACGATCGCCCGTGGGCTCGGTGTCACCACGTCCGCCCTGTTCGTGGCAGGCCCACCCGAACCGGTGGTCGGTGACGATGCCACGAAGCAGAGTCTGGTGGCCATCCGTGCGGCGCTGATGCCGCCCATCGGGATCGACGGAGTGCTGGTGGCATCCGTTCCGAAGGTCGGTGATCTGTCCGCGCTGCGGCGGAGGGTGCTTGCTATTCATGATCTTTACCGGGTGGACGACTACGACGCGGTCGCCAGGGCACTGCCTCATCTCCTGCGCGAAGCGGAAGCGTCCGTGGCGCAGGCCGACGGCGAGAGCGCCCGGCGGAAGGCCGAGCGGGTGTGGACCATGACCCTGCTGGTCAGCGGCAAGTACCTCACGCAGGTGCGTCAGTACGATCTCGCCTACGCGGCGCTCTCCGAGGCGATTCGGAGGGCCGGTGGTGCCGGGGACCGGACGATCGCGGCGACCGGGGTGGTCGGCCTGTGCTGGCTGCTGCTGCGGCAGGATCGTTTCGGTGACTGCTACGACCTGGCCGTCCGTACGGCAGAGGCGATGGAGCCCCGGTTCTCCGAGGTCGACCCCACTCGGGTGAGCCTCTGGGGGGAGCTGTGGATGCGCGCGGCTGCGGCGGCCGTACGGGACAACAGGCGTACCGAAGCGGCGGAAGCGCGGCGGATGGTCGCCCGTGCGTCGGCAGGGATGGTGAAGGAGGAGGGAGAGGGGACGTTCCCCTCGGTGTGGGGCAGCTTCGGGCCGGTCACCGCACGGATCAAAGCCATCGAGGACTGCTTGGTGCAGGGACACAGCCGGGCGGACGCCCGCGCCGTGCTCCGCCAGGCGGATCGCGGTGTTCTGCGGAGCGAGGCGCGCAAGCGCACGGGGAATCCCTCAGGTGCGAGCTGGGGGCGTCATCTGCTGGATGTGGCACAGGCGCACACCCTGCTGGGCGCCCACCAGGACGCGATGGAGACGCTCGTGGTCATCAAGGCGGACAGGGGAGAGTGGATCAAGCACCAGCCCATGGCGCGGCGCATGATGGCGGACATCCTCCACAACCGAAAGAGGGGCCTTACGGCGGAGATGCGCGACATGGCCGCTCACCTGGGAGTTGTCGGCTAACCATCGCGTTCCGTATCAGTTTGATCACCGAGCGCAGTGGTATCGATGCCGCTGCGCCGGTGGGCCGGGGGGCGCGCCTTCCCTACGGTCTTCATGTCTGGCCTCACACCCCAGGAGGCAGCCATGACCCACCGCAGCGACGCGGACCGTGCCCGCCGTCGCGCCCTGTACGACGCGGCAGCCGGAATCGTCGCTCCGCTGCGAACTCCGCCCCGGGCCGACGCCCTGCCGCACGACGCCGCAGGAGACGCGGCCCCTGCGGGTGGCCGGTGCTCCTGTCCGCCACGGAGCCCCCCGTGGAGCCATGCCGCGCCCGGGAGCCCCTGAGGCCCTGCGACGCCGTGGTTCGTCAGCACCCCCATCCGGAGATTGACCGTGCGTCAGCCCTTTCGCAGGGGGCCGGAATTGAACCCGTTCGATTTCGGTCCCTGCGACTGCCCCAAAGCCGACTGTCCGCTCAAGCCGAGCCCCCCTCAGGACGATCCCCCACCGGAATCGAAAGGTTTTCCGTGCGACCCCGAAAGCCCCAACGGCACTCCATAGCGAGCGCCCTGGCGATTTTCTCCCTGTGGGCCATCGTCCTGGGAGTCATCGCCTCCGGGATCGCACGAGAACTGGAAGCCCTCCGCCTGCCCGCATGACGGCGGCGGAGCCGTGAGACCCCCTCCGGGCCCCGGCCGTCCGCACCGGCCAGGTCCGAAGGGACGGGGGAGCGCCCCTGCGCCCGTGCTCCCCGGCCCCGGCCGTCCCATCGCCCCGTCAGGGACGGCCGGGGCCACCCACCCGTGAACGCAAAGCGCCCCGACAGACCGCGGCAACGGTCCATCGGGGCTTCCACCGATCAGCCACCTGGAGCTGAACGACATGCGCGATGCTATCGCCCGTGCCCTCGCCTGGACACTGTCCCTGTTACTGCCCGCCCGCAGCCGACACCGCACCACCACACCGGCCGCCACCACCCCCGCGCCCGTATCGCCCTGGACACGCCCCTGGCCCGGCCCCAGCAGCGCCACGGCCCGCGCGATCTTCACCGCGCCGGAGACCCGAGGACTCACCCCGGAGCAGCGCGAAACCTTCTACGCGACCGCCTGGGCGGAACTCGGATACGCCTACTCCCACGACGTCGCCATCTCCGACGTCCACCACGTCACCACGGCGGTCGCCTGAGGCTCATCGATCGGCACCCTCCCGCACCGGGACGGCCCGGCCCCGTGGTGGGGGGTGCAGGGTCGTCCCCGGAAGGGACCGGCGGAGAATCACCCGCGTCCAGACGACGGACGCCCGGTCTGCCGGCCCTGAGGAGTCGAGCCCGGAGGCCCCCACATCCCGCAGCCGACGACCGACCCGAGCAAATCAAGCCCGTCCGGCGTTTGAGGACGGACCCCGCACCCAACGCAAGGCTCACGCGCAAGCCGACGGACCGGGGCGCCCCCGGCCCTCGTCAGGCCCGGCGGCACCCCGTCCGTTCCGCGGCGGATCAGCTGAAGACGATCATCGAGCCCTGCCCCAGGCTGCGGGTCGCCGCCGTGTGCAGGCCCAGCCAGACATGGCGTTCCCGGGCGAAGGGGCCGCCCGCGTCCGGAGGAGCGGGCGCGGGTTCCTCCAGGGTGGTGGGGCGCGCCGGGGGCGCGGGGGGCGCCGGGGGGTTGGACGGGTCGATGCCCAGGGACGGGGCGACGAACTCCAGCTCCCGCAGCAGGCCCTGCGTGGAGCCGAGCGGACCGCCCCCGTCCAGCAGCGCGTCCGTCGCGAGCGGTGCCGCGAAATCGACCGGGACATAGGCGCCCGCGTGGTCGTAGTGCCAGACGAGATGCGACTGCTGGGCCGTCGGCTCGAACATCTCCAGGAGCTGTTCGTAGTCGCCGCCGAGTTCGTCCACCGGCGTCACGGCGAGACCGCAGAGCCGGAGCAGATAGGCGCGGCGCAGAAAGTGCAGGGCGTCGTAGTCGAACCCGGCGACCGGGGCGACATCCCCGGACAGCCCCGGCATGTAGGAGAAGACCGGGACCGTCGGCAGCCCCGCCTCCGTCAGGGCCTTGTCATAGGACGCCAGCTCTTCGGCGAAGGGGTTGTCGGGGCTGTGGCACAGCACGTCGACGAGGGGGACCAGCCAGAGGTCACAGGCCAAGGGGGACTCGCTCTCCAACGGGGTCGGCACGGTCGGACGTCGCACCGCGGTGACACCGTCGCACAGGAAGCCCGGTCACGGCAGCGGGGCGGCGCTCTTCCGTCTCACTCCCGTTCATTACCCGGCAGACGGCCGACATCCCACACCCAGACCCCGCCGGTGTGCACGCCCGGCCTGCCGAGCAGTTGTTCCAGGGCGGTGTACAGGGCGTGGTCGTTGTACTGCGGGGGCAGCACCACCACCCCCGCGCGCCACGCCGCGAGGTCGGCCCGGGCCTGGGCCCGCCACTGGGGGCCGAGTTCGGGCACTTGCCCGGTGTTGCGCACGTCGGACAGGAGGTTGGACGTGTGGCGGGGCGTCGCGCCGTAGATCCCGATGCGGTCGGGGCCCCAGGGGCCGTTGAAGTATCCGCCCGCCAGGGAGAAGCCGAGGCCGGTCGACGACTGCCAGTGGAGGGGGTCGGCGCCGCCGGGTCCCGGCAGCGGCACGGTGATCATGGACTCGCCCTCGGCGAGGTACGGGCGGTACATCCCCTCGGTGATGAAGGCGGGTACGGGCGCCCGCTCCCGTACCGGGTACGGCGTCGGCAGTATGGGCAGCAGCGCGCCCGCGACGGCGAGCAGCCCCACCGCCCGCACCGCGTGCGCCCGTGCGGGCCGCGCACCCGGCACCGCCCGGGCCGCCCGGGGCGCGGTCAGCCGGTCGGTCGCCAGCGCGACGAGGATGCCGAACACGGGGGCGCAGATCATCGCCACCCGGGACTCGATGACGGACTCGAAGAGCGGCAGGTTCGCGAGCGCCCGCCACGGACCGGTGAGTTCCACGTCCGTGAACGGGATGCGGAACGTCACGCCCAGCGAGAGCAGCGCCGCCGCGAGCGCGGTGAACGCCAGCGCCTTGACCAGGGCCAGCCGCCGCAGCCGGACCACGATCACGGCGGTGAGCAGCAGCAGCGGCCAGCCGAAGAACGCGTTCTGCTCGGTGCGGTTCATCGCCAGCGGGTCGGCGGTCGCGTCGCTGCCCGCGAGGGAGCGCCCGGCGAACTCGACGAACGCGAGTGGGCTGTTGTGGGTGTTGTCGCCGTGCATGACGTGCGTATAGCTCTGCGGCCCGAAGAACTGCCAGCCCAGCGGGAAGCCGACGATCGGCAGACAGACCGCGAGCCCGATGAGGGTGCCCCGCAGCAGGGGGCGCCACACGGCGGCGGCGACATCGCGCCGGAGGACCGCGTACGCGAGCGCGAACAGCACCATCCCCATCGCGGCGAGCAGCAGCGCCTCCTCGCCGAGGAAGATCTGGTACGCGGTGAACAGGCCGAGGAGGACGCCGTCCCGGACGACCCGCCGCCCCTCGCAGAGCCGCAGCGCGCGGTCCACGATCACCGGGAGCATGAAGAGCGCGAGGAAGTTGGGGTGCGCGTTGCCGTGGGAGATCATCGGCGGCGCGAAGGCGGCGAGCGCGGCGCCGGTGGCGGCGGCCCAGCGGTTGGCGACCAGGCGGCGGGCGATGAACCAGTACCAGGCGACGGCGGTGGCGGCGAGCCCGCCGGTGAGGACGAGGGCCCAGGTGACGGTGGGTCCGAGCAGCAGCGTCACCGGGGTGAGGGGCACGGAGAGCCCCAGCATCACCGTGTTGGCCATCAGGTTCACGCCCTCGGGATGGCCCTGGAGGGTGGTGAAGAGGGGGTTCCGCAGCTCGGTGATGTTCGCGGCGGTGACCCGGAAGAACCACTCCCACTGGTTCTGGTCCTGGCCCGCGTCCGCGAGATAGCCGCGGTCGAGGTCGGCCCAGAGCTGGTGGTAGAGCACGCCGGACGCGAGCAGGAAACCGAGGACGATCACGAGGTCCACCGGGCGGACCGACGACAGCGACGGACGTGACGACGGCGACGACGGCGACGACAGCGACGACCGTGACGACACCGGCGCCGGGAACGCGCCCGGCGCGCGCAGCCGCAGCAGTTCCAGCAGCACCCGGCCGTAGTCCAGCGGGCGCACCTTGGAGCCGGGCCGGTGCGACCACCGCACGGGGACCTCGGCCACCGGCCAGCCCGCGCGCCGGAAGTGCCGCAGGATCTCCACGTCGATGCCCCACCCGTTCAGCCGGGAGTCGGCGAACGCCGCCCGCGCCTTGTCGCCGTCGAAGAGTTTGAAGCCGCACTGCGTGTCGTGGATGCCGGGCACCGCGACCGTGCGTATCAGCCGGTTGCCCATCCGGCCGAGCCATTCGCGGACCCGCCACTGGTGGATCTCTATCAGCGACTCGGGGTGGGCGCGGGAGCCGATGGCGGCGTCCGTGTCCTCGGCGGACAGCAGTTCGTCGAGCCGGTCCAGCTCCTCGATCGGGGTGGCGAGATCGGCGTCGGTGACGAGGACCCGGCGGCCGTAGGAGGCGAGGACACCGCGCCGCAGCGCGTCGCCCTTGCCGTGGTTCGCGCCGTCGTGCGCGGCGACCACATGGATACGGGGCTCCTCGGCGGCGGCCTCCCGGGCGACCCGGGCGGTGCCGTCGGTGGAGCCGTCGTCCACCACGATCACCTCCCAGGTGCGGTGGGGGTCGGCCGACAGATGGGCGCTGATCGCGTCGAGAGTGGGGCGGAGCCTGCCCTCCTCGTTGTACGCGGGGACGACGACGCTCAGGTCCACGTCGCCGCGGGACGCGGCCGGTACGGGCGCGGGGTCCGGGTGGTGCGGGGCCGTGGTCATCACCGCTCCCGCCGTTCCCCGTGGTCCGGCCGTGGTGGCGGTGGACCGGCCGGGGCCTGGGCCCTGGGGGAGGTGTCCGGGTGTCCGAGGTGGTCCAGCCAGGCGAGGGCCCGGTCGTGGTGGGCCTCGATGACCGCGCGGGCCGCTGTCAGGTCGCCGAGGGTCATGGCGTCGACCAGCTCCTCGTGTCCGCTCCACAGCCAGCGGCGACGCTCGGCGTCGGCCCGGAGGTGCGGCACGGCGAAGACCCACGCCTGCATCCGGAGCCTATGGAGAAAGTCAGATATATACGGATTGGAGAGGAGTGATCCGAGTTCATGCCAGAAACGCAGGTCGTAGCCGATATGGATGTCCAGATCGCCGCAGCGGGCCGCACGGGCGGCCTCGTCGGCGCGGCGGCGCACGGCGACCATGGCGACCGCCTGTGTCCCGGTGTGGCCCCGGCGTTCGGCGTGCCGGATCACCCCGTCCAGGACGAGGGAACGGGACTCCACCATCGCGCGGTAGTCGGCGGCGGTGAAGTGGCGCACCTTGAAGCCCCGGTGCTGGTCGCAGTCGAGCAGCCCCTGGGCGCTGAGGTCCACCAGGGCCTCCCGGACCGGGGTCGCGGAGACCCCGTACTGCTCGGCGATCTGTTTGACGGTGAACGCCTGGCCGGGTACGAGCCGTCCGGCCAGCACCTCGTCCCGCAGCGCGTCCGCGATCTGCTGCCGCAGGGTGCTGCGGGTGACAGCGGCAGTCGCGCCGTTCGGTCCGGGGCCGGGCATGGGTGGCTCTCCTTCGCCAAGGTGGTCCCGGACACGATAGGCCAGTCGGTATGTGGACCAAGTGAGGCGCAAATGGCGGAAAGTGGTGCAGAAGGAGCGTTCCAGGCGGCCACGGGGGACGGGCCCGCGCGGGGCGGTCCGGCGCGCGAGGCGGAGGTACGGGCGGCCTTCGCCGGGCTGATACAGATCCGGCGGCTCACCGGCGCCGCGCCCGCGCCCTGGGAGCGCGGGCGCATGGTGTGGGCGGTCGCGCTCGCGCTGGAGGCGGCGGGCGTTCCGGCGTCGGCGGTGGACGCGGACGGCGAACGGACGGAGACCGGCTACCGGGTCCGCGCCTCGGACCGGCCGGGCGCGGTGCGCGTGGAGTGGACCGGCCCGCCGGGCGAGGGGGCGCGGCTGTCGGCGGACGAACGGCTGCGGGAGTGCGCCCGGGTGCTGGCGGAGGCGGGGTGGGAGGCGCTGCTCTACCGGGGCGCGGGCGGCCGGCGCTTCCTGGAGGTGGAGGCCGGGGGGTGAGCCCCCCCGGCCCGGCGGGGCCCGCCGGGCCGGGCGGAAGCCGGGGCGCGGCGGGCGGGGTGGCGGCACCGGGGGCCTGGAGCCGTGGGTCGTGGCGGCCGGGTACGCCCGGTCGGCCCCGATGCGGTCGGGCCGGGCTGCCCGGGGCCTGGGAGCCAGATCGGTGACCGGGGGTGCGGGGCGGGGCCGGCCCCGGTGCCCCGCCGGGTGTGGCCGGGCCGGTGGCGGCAGCGAGCCCGGAACCCCGCCGGGTGGCACCCGCCCGCCCGGGGCCACCCCTCACGGGCGGGGGCTCAGCGACCGGCCGGACGGTCCGTCCGGACGTACACCCCGATCCGTTCGCGGCTCACCAGCCGCTCCTCCACCAGCCGGAAGTGCCGGTCCAGAACCTCCCGCTTCACGGCGTCCGAGGCCCCCGCGCCCTGGGACTTCCCGGTCCGGTCCTGGAGCACCACCACCCGCCCGGGGTGGCTCAGCAGCCGCTCGCGGACGACGGCGGGCGGGGCCTCCGTCCCGTACAGGGTGTCCGAGGCGCGCGGCGTGCGGTCCAGGGAGAGGTCGCGCAGCCCCCGGAAGGAGTCGCCGGGCGCCAGCGTCCACACCCGCCGCTGCGCGGTGAGGAAGAGCACCCCGTCCCCGGGCCGGGCCAGCCGCTCCACGGTCCCCGCGACCGCCGTCGCGTTGTCGGTGCGGCTCGCCGGGGAACGCAGCCCCGGCCCCTCGATCGCGAGATGCAGCAGCGCCGCCGCCGACACACCCGCCGCCACCAGCCTCGACCAGTACCGGTCCAGGACCGTGCCCAGCAGCAGCGCCAGCCCGATCGCGTGGAACAGGACATAGCGCTCGGAGTAGAGCGGGTGCACGAAGGACACCGCGAGCAGCAGCCCCCCGGGGAGGACGAGCAGCGGCAGCGCGAGCACCCGCGCCCGGGAACCGCCGGGGAGCACCGCGCAGACCAGCCCCACGAGCACCAGCACCGCGAACCGCGTCAGTTTTGATGTGCTCGGCTGTTCGATCCACGCCACCTGCCCCGACTGCGTCATCGAGAGCAGCGCGAGCGGCAGCAGACCGGCGACCACCGCCGTCGCGGCCCACAGCCACCCGCGCGGCGGCCGGAGCGCCCCCGGCGGACGGCCGAGCCACAGCGTCACCCCGTGCGCGAGCAGCGCCAGCACCGCGAACTCGTGCAGCAGACAGGCGCCCAGCAGCACCGCCGCGTACGCCCGCCACCGCCGCTCCAGGAGCAGCAGCGTCGCCCAGGCGACCAGCGCGCACACCAGCGCGTACGAACGCCCCTCCTGCGCGTACCGCTGCACCACGGGCAGCAGCGCCAGCGCCAGACCGGAGAGGAGCCCCGCCCGCGGGCCCGCGAGCCGCAGCCCGATCCGCGCGACCAGGGCGGCGGTCGCCGCCGTCGCCAGCACGGACGGCAGCCGCAGCGGGACCAGCCCCTGGTCCCAGGCCGTGAACACCCCGTGCATCAGCAGGTAGTAGAGGCCGTGGACGGCGTCCGCCGCGCCGAGGGTCCGCCAGATCTCCGGCAGCTCCCGCCCGGCCATGTCCCAGGTGACCGCCTCGTCACCCCACAGCGTCCCCTCGCGCTCCAGTCCCCACATCCCCAGCAGCAGCGCCAGCGCGGCGGGCGGCAGCCAGACCTGCCAGGGCGCACGGGTACGGGCGGCACGGACGGGACGGAGGGCACGGGGGGTGGAGCGCCGCCCCGGCGGCAGCCCGCGCCAGGAGCGCCGGAAACGCGGGGAGCGCGGCGGCGGGACGGGAGCGGTCGCGGTATCGATCATGCGTCGAGTCCATCGGCCACGGCATTGATAAGCAGGCCCCCCACGCCGCACCCATCAATTGATTTACGCTCCCGGGTGACCGTCGGTGGGGACAGGTCGACGGTCCGGGGCCGTACGGGGCGGGCCGGAACGCACAGGGGCACGGGGACGACCGCCGCACGGCGGCGGGGCGGCCGGGACACGGCGAGGGGACGGGGCACGGGGATGGGACGCCGGGAGAAGCCGCTGGACTCCGCCGACGGACCGGTGGAGTCCTTCGCGAACGAACTGCGCGCGCTGCGGCGGTCGGCGGGCTCGCCCACCTACCGGGCGATGGCCGAGGGCTCCCCGTACTCCGCGCCCACCCTCTCCTCGGCCGCGTCCGGGGAACGGCTCCCCTCGCTCCCCGTCACCCTCGCCTACGCGGCCGCCTGCGGCGGGGACCCCGACGAGTGGGAGCGCCGCTGGCACCGGGCCCTCGCCGACGATCCCGTGGTGGCCGTCGAGGACGGCACCGCCGCCCCCTACCCCGGGCTCGCCCGGTACGGGACGGACGACAGCGACCACTTCTTCGGCCGGGACGAACTCGTCGCCGATCTGCTGGAGCTGACCCGGCACCACCCGGTCGCCGCCCTGGTCGGCGCCTCCGGCAGCGGCAAGTCCTCGCTGCTGCGCGCGGGACTGGTCCCGGCACTCCGAGGAGCGGCACGCGCGCCGGGCAGCACGGCGGCCGGACCGGAGGAAGGGCCACAAAGCGCACCGCAAAACGCACCACAGGGCGCACCCCGGAACGGCGGCCCCCGGAGCGCACCGCAGAACGGCGCACCGCGGAACGGCTCGCGGAACGGCCCGGCGGACGGCGTCCCCCGGAACGGCCCGGCGGGCCCCCGGAACGGAACGGCTCCTTCCGTCATCCGCGTCTTCACCCCCGGACCCACCCCCGCCCGGACCCACCGCGCCCTGATGACCGAGGGCGCCCTGCTCCTCGTCGACCAGTTCGAGGAGGTCTTCACCCTCTGCCGGGACCCCGCCGAACGGAACGCCTTCATCGAGCTGCTGACCGGCTCCGGCTGCCGGGTCGTCATCGCGGTGCGCGCCGACTTCTCCGGGCGGTGCGCCGAACACCCCGCCCTCGCCGCCGCGCTCAAGGAGTCGGTGCTGCTCGTCGGGGCGATGACCCCCGAGCAGCTCCGGGCGGCCGTCGTCGGCCCCGCCACGGCGGAACGGCTGATCGTGGAACGGGCCCTCACCGCCCGGGTCGTCGCGGACGTCGCCGACGAGCCCGGCGGGCTGCCGCTGATGTCCCACGCCCTCCTGGAGACCTGGCGCAGACGGCGCGGACGGACCCTCACCGTGGCGGCGTACGAGGCGATCGGCGGGGTCCAGGGGGCCATAGCCCACACCGCCGAGGAGGTCTTCGGCTCGTTCACCGGCGCCGAGGCCCAGGCCGCGCGCGAGCTGCTGCTGCGGCTGATCTCCCCGGGCGACGCCACCGAGGACACCCGCCGCTCGGCCGGGCGCGCCGAACTGCTCCGCGCGCCCGAGTCCGAACAGGTCCTGGAGCGCCTGGTCCGGGCCCGGCTGCTCACCGTCGACGACGGCACCGTCGACCTCGCCCACGAGGCCCTGATCCGGGGCTGGCCCCGGCTGCGCGGCTGGATCGAGCGGGACCGCGACCGGCTCCGGCTGCACCGCAGGCTCACCGACGCGGCCCGCACCTGGGACCGCCTCGGCCGGGACGAGGGCGCGCTCTACCGGGGCGCCCAGCTCGCGGCGGCCCGGGAGACCTTCGGCACCCCGCAGGACCGGCCCGCCGCCGACGGCTCCGCACCGCCCCCGGCCGGGCGGAGCGCCTTGCGCCGCACCGCCCGCCGCGTCCGCCGCTCCCGGCTGCTCGCCGACCGCAGGACCCGCGCGGGCCGCGTCCGCGCCCCTCGCCGCGACCCCGCCCCGCTCGGCACCGAGGCCGTCCTCACCCCGCAGGAACGGGACTTCCTCGCCGCGTCGCTCCGCTCCCACGACGCCGCCCTGCGGGCGACGGCCCGGACCACCCGGCGGCTGCGCGCCCTCATCGCGACCCTCTCGGTCCTGCTCTGCCTCGTCACGGTCGCCGGGCTCGCCGTCTGGAGGGACAGCCGGGCCGCCGACCGCCGCGCGGTGGAGGCGGAGGCCCGGCGGACGGCCGAGACCGCGAACACCCTGCGGGAGTCGGACCCGGCGCGCGCGCTCAGGCTCAGCGTCGACGCCTGGCGGAAGGCGGACACCCCGGAGACCCGGGAGGCGCTGTTCGCGGCGGCGGCACAGCCGGACTCCACCGTGTACCGGGTCGCGGACGGGCAGTCGTTCCCGTCCGGGGTGCGCCACGACCTCAGCGCCGACGGCCGCAGCCTGCTCACCCTGGCCCCCGACAACAGCGAGATCTGGGGCGTCGGCGGCCAGTTGGAGAACCAGGCCGTGCCCGGCCTCGGCGGAAACCTGAAACGGCTGGTCGCCATCGTGCCCGACCACCGCTTCGTCGCCCTCGCCACCGCCCGGGGCATCCGGATGTGGGACCTGGTCCAAGGGCGTTTCACCGGACCTTCGTTCGGGCCGCGCGCGAGCGGGGTCCGGGGCTGGTTCGCCCCCGGGGGCGAGGTGCTCGCCGCGCGGGCCCCCGGCGGCCCGCTCCAGGTCTGGGACACGGCCACCGGCCGGGAACTCCTCGACACCCGCGACACCCGGCCCGGGACCGACCGCGTCCGGGTCGCCCCCGGCGCCGGGCTGCTGGCGTACTGTCCGGAGGAGGGGCCGCTGCGGATCTGGGACATCGGCGCCCGCCGGGCCCTGGACACCCCCTGGACGGACCGCCTCGGCGGCGGCTGCGGCCCCGGGGAGTTCCGCTTCACCCCCGACGGCCGGGCTCTCGCCTTCGCCACGGCGACGGGCGTCCGCACCGTCGAGGTCCGCACCGGCCGGGAACGCCCCCGGATCACCACGGACGGCCTGCCCCAACTCGCCTTCGGCACCGGCGGCGCGCACCTCGCCACCCTCACCCCGACCACGCTCCAGATCTGGCGCACGGAGGCGCCCGACTCGCCCGTCCTCCATCTGCCGATGAGCGGTATCACCCGTTCCGATCTCCGGCTCGACCTGGCGGAGGGAGCCGTCCGCTTCCGTGAGGGGGAGGAGTCCGCCCTCACCGTGCGGACCGTGGCCGTGGACACCACCACGTCCCGGACCTGGGAGCCCGCCCCGCTCTCCGCCGCCGCCTTCGACGAGGACGCGGAGGTCCTGGCCACCGCGCGCTCCCGGACGTACGAGCTGCGCCACGGCGACGGACGGCCGCGGCAGGGCTTCGGCTTCCCCGAGGTCGGGGAGTGCGCCGCGCCCTGCCGTCCCCTGATGGCGCTGCACGGCTCGGGGAACGTCTTCGCCCGGCTGGACGCCTCGGGCCGGGTCGTCGTCCACGACCTGGACCCGGATACATCCCGGCAGTTTGACTCCTTCCCGGCGGAGGAGCGGCGGCCGGCCGAGTACGTCCTGCCGCCCCGGCCCGGGGTCACCGGGATGGCGTTCCTCCCGCCCGAAGTCGCCGACGACACCCTCGGGGTGTCCTGGTCGACACCCCGGCGGACCGCCTTCGAGACAGCCGCCCGGCAGGACGACGGGTACGGCTTCGGCTGGGCCACCGCGCACGACAGCCGCGCGGGCAGGGTGCTGACCGGGCTGCCGGACGGCCCCGGCTACCTCACCGACCGGCGTCAGCGGGTGCTCACGGACCTGGGGGACGACTCCGCGGCCTTCCTGCACGGTGAGGGACGGGCCGTCTCGGTGGCCTTCTCCCGCGAGGGCCACTTCGTGGCGATGGCCGACGGGGGCGGCCGGGTCACCCTCTGGGACGGCTTCGGTGAGAGGCGCGCCCGCGTGCTGGCCCCGGGGGAGGGGCGTCCGCCCGGGAGCCGGGCCGAGCCGCCCGTCGCGTTCGCGTTCTCCCCGGACGGCGCGACCCTCGCCGTCGGCGACGCCCGCGGGGGGATACGGCTCTGGGACACCCGGCGGAACCGCAGCGTGCCGCTGCCGCCCGCCGACGGCCCGGTGCTGGCACTCGCGTTCACCGCCGACGGGAAGGCGCTGCGGGTGTCGACCCCGCATGTGGCGTCCCGTACCCATGCGCTGGACCCCGCGAAGGTGGCCGAGTCGCTCTGCCGCCGGATCGAGGCCCTCCCCTGGACCGCGTTCGCGCAGGAGGACGACTCCTACCACCCGGACTTGCAGAGGTGCTCGTCCTGACCGCGCGCGGGGCCCCGGCACCTGCCCTGACCGTGCGCCGGGCCCTGCGCCTGTCCCGACCGCGCGCGGGGCCCCGGCACCTGCCCTGACCGTGCGCCGGGCCCTGCGCCTGTCCCGACCGCGCGCGGGGCCCCGGCATCCGTCCCGACCGCGCGCGGGGCCCGGCACCCCGCCGCGTCCGGCGTACGGCCGGGTCCGGTACCCCGTCGGCGGCCGGGTACCGGGCCCCTTGCCGACCGGGCGGCTACGCCATGAACCCGTCCGCCACCGTCAGGGCCGCGTCCAGCGCCGCGAACCCCTCCTTCAGCTCCGCCTCGCCGATCGTGCACGGCGGCACCACATGCGTCCGGTTCATGTTGACGAAGGGCCACAGCCCGCCCCGCTTGCACGCGGCGGCGAAGGCGGCCATCGGCGCGTTCGCCTCGCCACTGGCGTTGTAGGGGACGAGGGGTTCCCGGGTCTCGCGGTCACGGACCAGGTCCAGCGCCCAGAACAGGCCGGTGCCGCGCACCTCGCCCACGCTCGGGTGCCGCTCGGCCAGCTCCCGCAGCCCCGGCCCGACGATCCGCTCACCGGTCCGCGCCGCCTGCTCGACGATCCCCTCGTCCTCCATGACCCGGATCGTCGCGACGGCGGCGGCGCAGGCCAGCGGATGGCCGGAGTAGGTGAGTCCGCCGGGGTAGGGCCGGGTCGCGAACGTCGCCGCGATCCGCTCCGAGATGGCGACCCCGCCGAGCGGGACATAGCCGGAGTTGACGCCCTTGGCGAAGGTCAGCAGATCGGGCACCACGCCGAAGTGCTCGGCGGCGAACCACTTCCCGGTCCGCCCGAAGCCCGTCATCACCTCGTCGAGGACCAGGACGATCCCGTACCGGTCGCACAGCTCCCGCACCCCGGGGAGATAGCCCGGCGGCGGCATCATGATCCCGGCGGTGCCCGGGACGGTCTCCAGCACGATCGCGGCCACCGTCGACGGGCCCTCGAAGACGATCGTGTCCTCCAGGTGCCGCAGCGCGCGCTCGGCCTCCTCCGCGTCGCTCGTCGACCAGAACGGCGAGCGGTAGCGGAACGGCGCCCAGAAGTGGACCGTCCCCGAGGTGCCGCTGTCGGAGGGCCAGCGCCGGGGGTCACCGGTCACGTTGATCGCGGCGGCGGTCGCCCCGTGGTACGAGCGGTACGCGGAGAGGATCTTCGGCCGCCCGGTGTGCAGCCGTGCCATCCGGACGGCGTTCTCGATCGCCTCGGCGCCGCCATTGGTGAAGAAGATCTTGTTCAGATCGCCCGGGGTGCGCTCGGCGATCAGCCGGGCCGCCTCCGAACGGGCCTCGACGGCGAAGGCCGGGGCGAAGGTGGTGAGCTTCGCGGCCTGCTCCTGGATGGCGGCGACGACCCGGGGGTGCTGATAGCCGATATTGGTGAAGACGAGGCCGCTGGTGAAGTCGAGATAGCGGTTGCCGTCGTAGTCCCAGAAGTACGAGCCCTCCGCGCCCGCCACGGCGAGGGGGTCGATCAGCTCCTGGGCGGACCAGGAGTGGAAGACATGGGCGCGGTCCGCCGCCTTGACGGCGGCTGCGGTGGCGGGGTCGGCGGGCGGCCGGGCGTGAGTCGTCATGGCCCGAGCCTACGGAGCGCGGGGTACGGGACGGCATGGCCACTGTGTCGGGCGCGGGGCCCCCGCCTGCGGCGTTCTGTCGTACGGCCCCGCGCCCGCGCTCCGGCCCGTGCCGAGGGCCCGGAAGCCCTGAAGGCCCTGGAGGACCGGCGGGCTCAGAAGTCGAAGACGGGTGTGGTGTCCCGGTGCAGCACACAGGCGTTGGCGAAGGTCTTCCGCCAGGTGACCACCTCGCCCCGGAACTCCCCGTAGGCGCTCGCCGTCACCGGGGACCAGAGCGTCGTGCACAGCCCCGGCTCACCGGCCAGCGCGTTCGGGTCGCCACCGGCGGCCGTGAGCGCCGCGCACGCCGCCACCGGCTGCGGGTGGGTGCCGCCCGGCGGGTCGCACACCAGGGTGACGCTGCGGGCCCCGTCGGCACCCGGTCCCGAGACGGACAGCAGCAGCCCCGGCCCGGCCTCGGCGGACGCGGTGGCCATCGCCGCGGGACCGGCGGCGGTGAGGCCCAGCAGGGCGGCGGAGACGAGGACGGCGGAACGGACGACCGCGCGGCGGCGCATGGTGACTCCTGACAGTGGGGAAGGGAACAGCGGGGAACGATGAGGGGCAAGGCGCCACAAGGCGCGACAAGCAGCGAAAGGGAGGGACGGCACCGGACAGAAGGAGAGAGAAAGAACCAGATCAGCGCCGATCCCCCCGCACCGGCCAGCCGACACCCGGCGGACTACCCCGGATGGAGTACGCCGCCCTGCCCTCTCCTTCGGACGGGGGAGAGGGGCCCGTCCCTGTGAATGAAGACTCCCCGCCCCGGGCGGATCAGCATGGGGACATGATGATCACTTGCATGGGACACGGCGGTGACGGAACGGGGAGTTGGGACCCGGGCTTCGGCTACGCGAACCGGTCCAGCAGCCAGCCGCACAGCTCCTCGGTGACCTTGGTGTGCTCCTCGTTCCGCGAGGCGCAGCGGAACGCGTCCAGACCGCTCCCGCCCGGGTCGAGAGCGTCGACGGCGCCATAGAGCTGCTCGTCGCTGTCGAGGCCGTTCAGATCGACCGCGCTGACCGTCGGGACGAAGGAGTGCTCGGGGACCGGGTTGTCGACCCCGAGCCCCAGGACGCGGTTGAGCTGCTTCGCGAGGATGCGGTAGCTGTCGAGCGTGCCGCCCGGCGCCCCGTCGGCGGCGGGCAGCCCCAGGGCGTGGACCTCCTGCTTGGGCGAGGTGATGAACCGCAGGGACGCGGCGAGCGAGTCGTCGTCGACGGGCATGGTGCGCAGATCGGTGCCGATGACACCGATCCCCTTGCCCCGGACGGCGGTCCGCCCGGCCTCGACCCCGTTGCCCACACCGGTGGAGACCCCGTTGGCGACCCCGAGCCTGCGGGGCCGCCGCGGCCAGTCGCCCACGTCCCGCAGCGCCGCCAGGAAGTGCTTGCGCTGCTCGCTCACCTTGGGCGGGGCGTCCCACTCGGGCAGGTGCCGCCACAGCAGCTCCTGTGCCGCGGTGCTGTTGATCTGCCGGGAGAAGCGGTCGTCCACGGTCCGGATGTAGTGGGCGAACGCCTGGAGCGAGAGCGGTATGTAGGCGCCCCGGTGCGGGCTGTCGTACGAGAAGTAGACGGCGGTCTGGTGGTCGTACTCCTCGTGCTCCATCTTGGCGAGGGCGTACCGCGTGACCAGCCCGCCCATGCTGAAGCCGCCGACGACGAGCGGATGCCCGCCCAGCCGCTCCTCCTTCGCCCGCAGGATCGCCGCCGTGGCGGTCCTGGCGTTCTGGAGGATGGAGATGCTGCGCTCGTCGAAGCCGACGAGGACGGCGTCGTGGCCGCGTTCGCGCAGCGCGCTGATGAACGGGTAGTTCCGGGTCTCCAGCCCGGCCCAGGAGAACTCCAGGGTGCTGGGGCCGGAGTTGAAGCCGTCCGCGATGAGGACCGGGCGGGCGAGACCGAAGCGCGGATTCGCGTAGTACACCCAGGCCGTGCCGCCGGGCAGCTCCCAGGTGGCGTCGGGCGTCGGCGGCTTCCCGGCCGGCGGCTCCTGCGGCCCGGCGCCCAGCAGGGCCGGGGGTGTCGCTCGCAGGGCGGCGGAGATCTCGTGCTCGGTCGGTTCGCTCATGTGTCTTCCTCGGTCCCTCGCGTCTCTCGGTGACAACTGGTCCCAGCTTGAACAGCAGTTGTCGTCCGACGGCGAACATCGCTCGGAAGTCGGCTCGTACGAGTGGAAAGACCGGGCGCGCCCCGCGCGGGCGCGGATCGCGTGCTACTACAGGCGGAACGGCGCCAGGCGCCCACCCGGGAGAGGGGTGTGCGCCTGGCGACC
The DNA here is from genome assembly GCF_005519465.1 of Streptomyces clavuligerus. Lineage (NCBI taxonomy): Bacteria > Bacillati > Actinomycetota > Actinomycetes > Kitasatosporales > Streptomycetaceae > Streptomyces > Streptomyces clavuligerus. Next base: position 3,664,988 of record NZ_CP027858.1, read on the forward strand.
GGTCCTCCGCCGTCACGGGGTCTTCTTGGTCACCTCCAGATCCGCCGTGGGCTCCTTCACGGTGCCGCCCGGGGTGCCGACGGCCGTGCTGGTGTTGTTCGACGGCTGCGGGTCCTCGGTCGTCGAGTGGACGGTGGCCCGGTTGCGGATGTCCGAGCCGTCGCCCTCGTACTCCGGGTCCAGCTTCACCCGGAACACCCAGGTCACCGAGGCGCCGGGGGCGAGCGAGTCGAGCGGCCCGCACTCCACCGTGTCGCCGGACATGCACGGGTCGTCCGAGGAGACGAAGCTCAGCGCGGTCGGCAGCAGATCCGTCACCCGGACCTGCTCCGCCTGCGAGGGGCCGTGGTTGGTCACGGTCACCTCGTAGTCGAAGTACTCGCCGGGCGCGATCGGGGTACTGGTCGTCGGCCGCTTCTCGATCCCGAGGTCGGCGGAGGGCGTGGCGACCGTGCCGCCGGGCGGCAGCGCGGTCGATGTGTCGTTCTCGCTGTTCGGGTCGATGTTGTCGGCGGTGACCCGGGCCGTGTTGGCCAGATCGCTGCCGTCCCCGTGGTAGGCGGGGTCGACCCGGACGGTGAGCGTGTACTCGACGCTGTCCCCGACCGCCAGCGGCGCGGTCCGGCGACAGCTCACCATCTGCCCGGAGACCGTGCATCCGGCGGGCGACGAGGACACATAGGTCAGCCCCGGCGGCAGATCGTCGGAGAGCCGGACATTGAACGCGTCCGCCGAAGGGCCGTTGTTGGTGATCCGGATGCGGTAGTCGAAGGACTCGCCGGGCGCGGGCGGGGTGGTGCCCACGGCCGTCTTGACCACCGAGAGATCGGCGTACGGCTGGTTGACCGCGCTGCCGGGCAGCCCCACCTCGGGGCTGGTGTTGTTGCCGGGCACCGGGTCGGCGGTGTCCGACGTGACGGTCGCGGTGTTGCGGATGTCCGTGCCGTCACCCCGGTAGTTGGGGTCGAGCCGCACCACGAACGTCCAGGTCCTCGCCGCGCCCGGGGCGAGCACCGGCTGCGGTCCGCAGCTCACGGTCTGCCCGCTCGCGGTGCAGCCGTCGGGGGACGAGACGAACGCGAGCGGATCGGGCAGGGTGTCGGTGATCCGGGCGTTCAGCGCCTGCGAGGGGCCGTCGTTGGTGACGGTCACCGCGTACGAGAAGGTCTCGCCGGGGGAGATCGGCGTCGTGGTGGTCGGCCGTTTCGCCGTCCACAGATCGGCCTGCGGCGCCGTCACCCCACCGGGCGGGAGCACCGCCGACGAGGTGTTGTTGCTGAGGTCGGGGTCGGCCGAGTCGGACGACGAGGTCGCGGTGTTCCGCAGATCGTTCCCGTCGCCGCTGTAGGCCGCGCTGAGCTTGACCCGGAAGGTCCAGGTCTCGCTGGACCCGGGGGTGAGCCGGGCGAGCGGTCCGCAGGTGACGCGCTGCCCGGAGGCCGTGCACGGATCACCGGACGAGACGAACGAGACCCCGTCGGGCAGGGTGTCCGTCACGGTCGTGTTGCGGGCGTCGGAGGGACCGGCGTTCTCCGTGGTGACGCGGTACTCGTACTCCTCGCCGGGGGTGATCGGCCCGGTGCCCAGGGAGGTCTTCACCGTGCTCAGATCGGACTCGGGGTCGAACGGTCCGGGCGGGATCACCGGGTCCGGCTTGTTGTTGCCGGGGTCGGGGTCGACGGCCTCCGAGGTGCCGTCGGCGGAGTTGCCGAGGTCGGAGCCGTCCCCCTGGTACGAGGGGCTGATCCGGGTGACGAAGGTCCACGACTTGGTCTGGCCCACGGAGAGCTGGGGCTCAGGGCCGCAGGTGATGTTCCGCCCGGACGCGGTGCAGCCGTCGGCGGACGACACGAACTCCATGCCCTCGGGGAGCACATCCGTCGCGATGACGTCGCGGGCCACGGAGGGGCCGTGGTTGGTGGCGGTGAGGGTGTAGGTCACCAGACCGCCCGGCGGTACCTCGGCGCTCGCGGCGGCCCGGTGCAGCCGGGTCACCACCCGGGCGGCCCGCGCCCCCCGGACACCGTCGGCGGGGGCCGCGCCCACGGGCGCGGCGGCGACGGCGGGGCCGGGCCGGGGCGCCGCCAGCGCGGGCCCGGGGCCCGACCACAGCGGCAGCACACAGGCCAGAGCGGCGACGGCGGCCCGCGCCCTGAGGGGTCCATGTCGTCTCGATCTCATGTCACATCGGTTCCGTTCCGTTCCTGAGGCCGAAGTTCCGTCTCTGCTGCCGGACCGGGCGGGTGCCCGGGTCCCGTCGGTGGGTCAGTCGGTGCGCTTGGTGAGGGCGATGTCGGCGGTCGGGCCGAGGACCCGCCCCCCGGGCGGTCCCGACGTACCGCTGTTGTTGGACTCGTCCGGGTCCTCGGTGTCCGCGCGCGCGGTGGCCGTGTTGCGGACGTCGGTGCCGTCACCGGAGTACGCGGGGTCGAGCCGCACCCGGAACGTCCAGGTCACCGAGGCGCCCGGGGCGAGCGACGCGACCGGTCCGCAGCGCACCGCCTGCCCGTTCGCGGTGCACGGGTCCGCCGATGAGACGAAGGTCAGCTCCGGCGGCAGCGTGTCGTCGATCCGGACCCGACGGGCCACCGACGGGCCGTTGTTGGCGACCGTGACGGTGAACTCGAAGGTCTGGCCGGGGGCGATGGGCGCCGTGGTCACCGTCCGTTTGAGGGCGTTCAGATCGGCCGTCGGGGCGGTCACCCCGCCGGGTGGCGGAGCGGCCGTCGAGGTGTTGTTCGCGGGGTCCGGGTCGGACACGTCATGGCTGAGCGTCGCGGTGTTGCCGAGGTCCGAGCCGTCCCCCGTGTACGCGGGGTCCAGCAGCACCCGGAAGACCCAGGAGAAGGAGCGCCCGGCGGGCAGGCCCGACACCGGGGGACAGGTGAGCGTCTGCCCCGAGGCCGTGCACCCGGTGACGGACGAGACGAAGGCCAGCCCGGCCGGGAGGGTGTCGGCCAGCCGCACGTTCACCGTGTCGGAGGGGCCGTTGTTCTGCGCGGTGACCCGGTAGTCGAACTGCTGCCCGGGGGAGACGGGGCCGGTGCCGACGCCCGCCTTGAACGCGGCGACATCGGCGCGGGCCGTCACCGTGGTGGTGACGCTCGCCGTGTTGTCGCTGGTGTCGGTGTCGCTGCGGTCGCTGGGCGGGGTGACGGTGGCGGTGTTGGTGAGGGTCGCCGGCTGCGCGGGCGCGGTGCCGGTGATGGTGTAGGTCGCGGAGCCGTTCCGCAGCAGATTCGCCGTGGTGTTGACGGTGTTGCCCCGGCCTGACGCCTGCCCGCAGGAGCTGCCCGTCGACGCCGTGCAGCTCCAGGTCACATGGGTGAGTCCGGGCACGGTGTCCTGGACCACGGCGCCCGTGACGTCGTTGTCGGCGCTGTTGGAGACCCGGACGGTGTAGGTGACCGGGCCGGTGCCCGCCGGGACGGTGGCGGCGTTGGCGGTCTTCGTGACCGACAGGTTCGCCGGGACATTGATCTTCAGATCGCCGATCTCATGGATGTTGGTGGCCAGCCCGGTGCCGCCGGAGAAACCGACCTTCAGCGTCGACGGCAGCGCGGGCTGGTTGGCGATCGTCGACACATTGAAGTCGGTGATGAGCTTGGTGAGCGCGGTGCCGGGACCGGTGTCCGACCAGACGTTGACGAGGAGCTGCCCGGCGTTCGGCATCACGGTGACCCGGATGGTGCGGTAGTCGCCGCGACCGCAGGTCTCCACGGAGGTGCTGGGGAGGGAGCAGGAGGAGGCGCCCTGGGTGGGGCCGGGGCTGGAGGTGCCGAAGCGGTAGCCGGTGGTGCCGTTGCCGCCGCCGCGGAGCACGATCCGGTTGGACTGTGAGCCCGGCCCGCCGTTGCCGACGCCCGCGCTGGAGAAGTTGCCGAACTCGTCGACACCGATGCCGAGGAAGGCGCCGGGGACCCCGGAGCGGTTGCAGGTGGGCGGACCGCCGCCGCAGGCGTAGCCGAGGGAGCCGCCGGGGGCGCCGGTTCCGTTGGCGGCGGTGCCGTCGGCGAGGAAGAAGGTGAGGCCGTCGCCGCGTTTGCCGTCGAAGGTGGAGCCGCCGTAGGTGGCGTAGGTGAACTCGGCGACGATACCGAGACCGGTGGAGAACGAGTCGTTCATCTCCCAGGCACCGGCCTGGGTGGTCGCGTTGCTGGTCAGCCGGAGCCAGCCGCCGCTGACGAAGGAGGCGTTGCCGACGGCGGTGCCGAGGCTGCTCGCCGCCGAGTCGAAGGGGTCGTGGACGGGGAAGGTGAGGGCCCGGGGGGCGGCGGCGCGCGCGGGGGCCGCCGCGGGGACGGCCCGGGCGACCGCCGCGGTCCCGGTGGCCGCGGCGGTCCCGGTGGTTTCCGCGGCTGCGGCGGTCCCGGCTGCCTCGGTGGATACGGCGGGGTGCCGCGGGGCCAGCAGCAACAGCAGCCCGCACAGGGTGGCCAGGGCGAGCCTTCGGCGGGAGGCGGTGGCTCGGCGCCGGGTGAGTCTCATGTCCGCGGACCCCTCGTCTCGGATCTCTCGCGCGTCACGTGGTGGTGGGTGGTGGGGCGCCGGTGCCTGGGGAGGCACCGGCGCGGCGGGGCGTGTGCTCAGGGGCGGCGGGCCCGGCGGGCGAGCAGCAGCAGGGCCGAGCCGGTCGCCAGGCAGAGCGCGGCGGACCGGGGCAGCCAGGCGGGCAGCTCGCCGCCGGTGTGGGGGAGGGAGCCGCCGGGGCCGGGGCCGCCGCCCGGGCCGGGGCCGCCGGGCTCACCCGGTCCGCCCGGTCCACCGGGTCCGCCGGGCTCTCCGGGGTGGTGCGGCCCCGGCCCACCCGGGCCGCCGGGGCCCGAGGGGCTGGGGTGCGGATGCGGGTGGGGGTGCGGCTTCGACACCGTCCTGAGGTACAGCGGCCCGCCGTCCGGTCCGGTGGTGCCCGCCCGGTTGCTGTTGTTCCCCGGCTCCGGGTCACGGGTCGCGGAGGTCACCGTCGCGATGTTGTCGATCTCCTTGAGCTGCCCGTGCCCGCCCCCGTGGCCTCCGTTCCCGCCGTGCCCGCCGCCGTCCCCGTGGCCTCCGTTCCCGCCGTGCCCGTCCCCATGGCCGCCGCCGTCCCCGTGGCCTCCGTTCCCGCCGTGGCCGCCGCCGTGTCCTCCGTCGCCGCCCGCCTCGGTCTGCTCGCCGTCGACAGCGGTGACGGTGGTGGCGGTGGCGGCGGGCGGTGTGCCCGCGTCCCGTACCGGCGGCTGCGGCTGCTGCCGCACCTGGACGTCGATCGTGTAGGTGACCGAGGCCCCGGGCGCCAGCCGGTCGAGCCGCGGACAGCGCACGTCCTGCCCCGTCGCCGTGCAGCCGTCCGGGGACGAGACGAACCGCAGCACCTCCGGGAGCGGGTCGGTGACCTGGACCCGGAGGGCGGTCGCGGGGCCGTTGTTGCGCACGGTGATCCGGTAGGCGTAGGTGTCGCCGGGGCTGACCCAGCGTTTGCCCTCCGGCAGGACGGCGGTCTTGGTGAGCGCGAGGTCGGCGGTGCCGGGGGTCACCGGGAGCCCGGTGGTCGACGCGGTGTTGTTGGCCGGGTCGGGGTCGGCGGTCGACGAGGAGACGCCGACCACGTTGGTGATGTCGGAGCCGTTGCCGGTGTAGTCGTCGGCCAGCTTGACGATCAGCCGCCAGGAGTGGGACTCGTCGGCGGCGAGCCGGGCCAGCGGTCCGCAGGTGATGCGCCTGCCCTGGGCGGTGCAGCCGTCCGGGGAGGAGTCGAAGACGAGGGCATCGGGCAGCTCGTCGGTCACCAGGACGCCGACCGCCTGGGAGGGACCGTGGTTCGTCACGGTGATCCGGTACTCGAAGATGTTCTCGCCGTCGACGAGCTGCACCAGACCGGGGATCGGGAGGGCGGGGAGGCCGGGGGCCGCGGCCTCGGGCCCGTCGGCGGTGGCGGCGGCGCGGTCACCGCTGTCGTCGCCCCGGCCCTCGTCGGCGTCGTCCCGGTCGGTGTCGTCGTCCCGGCCGTCGTCGGCGCCGGGGGCGTCCGCCGCCTCCGGGCCGTCCCCGTCCAGCCCGGACCCGGCGGCGGGCCGGGGGGCGGCCGTGGCCGCCCCGGTGGTCGCACCCGCGCCGGCGGTGTCAGCGGCGCCGGGACGGCCGGGGCCCCGGGGCGTCCGCTCGGCCCGGATCGCGAGGTCGGCGGTGCCGGACGCCCGTTCCGCCGGGGCGTCAGCCGGGTTGGCGGTCGGAGAAAGAGCCGGGGCGGCGGCCGTTCCGCCGGGGTCCTGGGCGGCCCGCGCGGCGAGGGCGACCGCCGGGCCCGGCCCCCCGGCCGCCAGCGCGCAGCAGACCGCGAGCACGCCACCGGCCCGGCGGACGGACGCGCCGGGCCGTCGGTGGATGGTTCTCATACGGGGTGCCCTCCGTGCCGCTCAGCGACCTCGTCGACGGGTGATCCACAGACAGCTACCCTCCCCCCGTATGCGTTATTTATCTGATAATCGTCATCTTTTAGCTGTTTTGTACCAACGGAAGCACCCCGACGGGACCGGCCGCGGTACTCCGGCAGGCGGAGCCCCCGGGCGGGCCGGGAACGGGGCCGGACATGGGCGTGGGGCGGGTGTCCGGCCCCACACCGGACGACCCGCCCCACGCTGTCGGCGGACCCCCGCGGTCCGCCCTCTCCATGGTCACTCCCAGACGACGAGCCAGACGTCGTTCGGTGCCCCGTTCTCGTAACAGGGGTGCTGGATCAGTTCATTGCCCGCCCCGACCCCGCCCCGGACGTTGATGCACATCCCGGTGGACCGGGCCGCGAGCTGATGGCCGTTGCCCTTCGGCAGCAGTTTCCACTGCTCGCTCGGCTCGGTGCCGCAGGGCCCCTGGACGATCTGTGCGTTCTGCTCCGTGGAGGCACCCTTGACCTTCAGGCATTTGCCGCTGTGGACGTTCTTGAAGCGGACGTACCCGCTGCCCATGTCGTCGGGCTCCCAGAGCTGGTTCGCGGAGCGCTTGAAGTGCCACTCGATGATCTTCGTGTCGTCCGCCAGGCCGTCGTCGTACACATCGGCGACCTGGGTCGCGTCGCTCGCCAGCCGCAGCGAGACCTGCCGTACGGGGACGGAGTGGGCGCCGGACCCGCCGGGCTCCGGGCTGGCCGCCGCCGGGCCGGGCCCGCCGAACAGCAGCGCGGTACCGGCCGCCAGGGCCGCTGCCACCGCCGCGGCGGTCCGTCGAGAAGCTGTGATCATGCGTCCTCCCCTTGCCGTGCGCCGTCCCGGAGGGGCGACCGTGCGCGTGTGCGCCGTGGCTATACGTAGCCAGGGTGGCGGAGGTCACTCCCCGGCGGGGCCGCGCACATCGGTTCGGAATGTCCCCCCACGGGGTCCCTGGGGCCCCCGGGGCCCTGGAGACCCGGGGCCGGGGGTCGCACACGCCGGTGCCCGGACGGGAAACCCCGTCCGGGCACCGGCGTGTGATCAGGAGATCGGCGGATCAGGGGATCACAGGAAGGAGTTGATCTCGATCGTCTCGGTCCGGCCGGGGCCGACACCGATCGCGGAGATCGGCGCGCCCGACATCTCCTCCAGCGCCTTCACATACGCCTGCGCGTTCTTCGGCAGGTCGTCGAAGGTCTTCGCCTTGGTGATGTCCTCGGACCAGCCCGGCAGCATCTCGTAGATCGGCTTCGCGTGGTGGAAGTCGGTCTGCGAGTAGGGCAGCTCCTCGACCCGCTTGCCGTCGATCTCGTACGCGACACAGACGGGGATCTGCTCCCAGCCGGTGAGGACGTCCAGCTTGGTGAGGAAGAAGTCCGTGAGGCCGTTGACCCGGGTCGCGTAACGGGCGATCACGGCGTCGAACCAGCCGCAGCGGCGGTCCCGGCCGGTGGTGACACCGCGCTCGCCGCCGATGCGGCGCAGGTCCTCGCCGTCCTGGTCGAACAGCTCGGTCGGGAACGGACCGGCGCCCACGCGGGTCGTGTACGCCTTGAGGATGCCGATGACCCGGCTGATCTTCGTCGGACCCACACCGGCGCCGGTGCAGGCACCGCCCGCGGTCGGGTTGGACGAGGTGACGAAGGGGTACGTGCCGTGGTCGACGTCGAGCAGGGTGCCCTGGCCGCCCTCGAACAGCACGACCTTGCCGTCGTCGATGGCGTTGTTCAGGATCAGCGTGGTGTCGGCGACGAAGGGCTTGATCTGGTCCGCGTAGCCCAGCAGCTCCTCGACGATCTGCTCCGCCTCGATGGCGCGGCGGTTGAAGACCTTGGCGAGGAGCTGGTTCTTGGACTCCAGCGCCGCCTCGACCTTCTGCTGGAGGATCGACTCGTCGTACAGGTCCTGGACCCGGACACCGACACGGTTGATCTTGTCGGCGTAGGTCGGGCCGATGCCGCGGCCGGTCGTGCCGATCTTGCGCTTCCCGAGGAACCGTTCCGTCACCTTGTCGAGCGTGACGTTGTACGGGGTGATCAGATGGGCGTTTCCGCTGATCAGCAGCTTGGAGGTGTCGACGCCCCGGTCATTGAGCCCGCTCAGCTCGGAGAGCAGGACGGCCGGGTCGACCACGACACCGTTGCCGATGACCGGGGTGCACCCCGGGGAGAGGATTCCGGAAGGGAGCAGGTGCAGCGCGTACTTCTGGTCGCCGACGACGACCGTGTGGCCGGCGTTGTTGCCGCCCTGGTAGCGCACCACATAATCCACTGATCCACCGAGCAGGTCGGTGGCCTTTCCCTTGCCCTCGTCACCCCACTGAGCACCGAGCAGCACAAGTGCGGGCACAGGCGTACACCCCTTCCGGGCGGGGCATGTCCAAGGTCAGGGGCGTGAGCCGTGCCTGAGTCCGCGGACCGGTTGCCCCGGAATAGACGAAGCCCCTGGCGCAATAGCGCAAGGGGCTCTTGCACAAAGATGCTACCCGAGGAAGGACCGAGGTGTCGGCTCACGACCAGCTGCTGGTGGTCATCGACCCGGTCGCCCGCCGAAGCGACGGCGAGTCCGTTCGGATCGCGAAAGATGTGCTGTGTGGCGGATCATCCGTGAAGATCTGCCTTCCGGACGGTCCGGAGGAGTTCGCCAGAGCCCTCGCCCGCAGGGGGTCCAGGCGCCCCGTGGTGGTCGGCGACGACCGGGCGCTGCTGCGGGCGGTGACCCTGCTGCACCGGGACCGCTGGCTGGGGGACGGGGCGCTGGGGCTGGTTCCGGTGGGGCCCGTGCCGATGGTGCAGCTCGCGCACTCGCTGGGGGTGCCGAGGGGCGCGGTCGCGGCGGCCCGCGCGGTGCTGGACGGGGTGGTCAGGCGGCGGGACCTGCTGGTGGACGAGAGCGACGGGGTGGTGGTGGGCGGGCTGGCCATCCCGGTGGCCCCCGCCCCGCCCGGTCCGCGTCCGGTCCGCGCGGTGCTGCGGATGGTCACCCGCTCCCTGGTCCGCTCGGCCCCGGTCCCCGGCGGCCACCGGCTGCGGGTGGAGGCGGACGGGGTGGTGCTGTCCGACCGCGACCGCGAGGTGGAGACGGTGACGGTCCGCGCGGTGGGCGGCCGGGCCGAGGTGACCGTCCGGCCCGGCGGCCCGGAGGCCCCCCTGACCGCGAGGGCCCTGACGGTGACCGTCTCCGGCCCGGACTTCCGCTACCGCGCCGACGCGACGGTCACCGGGCCGGTCCGCACCCGTACCTGGACGGTCCGCGCGGGAGCCTGGGGCCTGACCCTCCCCCCGGCGAAGACGGGCCCGGACGCCGAGCACCTCAGCCCGTCGGGACCCACCCCGCCGAACGGCTGACAGCGCCTTCGGCGGGGCTCAGCGCGGTGGCTCCGGGGGGCGCTGGCGCGGCATGTTCGGGCGGGGGCCCGGGGGGAGGGGGAAGCGGGGCGGCGGGAGCGGGTCCGGAAGGGGGGCGCGGAGCGGGGGGACGGGCAGCGGGGCCGGGTGCGGTGCGAGCGGGGGCGGGGGCGCGGCGAACGCGCGCATCCACTCCGCCGTCTCCGCGCCGACCAGCTCCAGCACGTCCTCCGAGAACCGGCGGAGCACCCCGAGACAGCGCTCGGCGGCCTCCGCCGCCGTCCCCTCGGCCGGTCCCAGCACCTCGCGGACGCTCTCCGTCGCCCAGTCGAACTGGAGCCGCTGCAACCGCCGCTGCACCGCCTGCGCCGTCGCCACGTTCCGCATCCACCCGGCGGTGACCCCGAAGTACCGGTCGCACGCGAGCGCCGCCGCCCCCAGCAGCAGCGCGAGCGAGCCCCAGGCCGCGGCCCCGGGAACCACCCCCGTGAGGTCCGCCAGCGGCAGCCCGGCCCCGGTGGTGAGGCCGACGGCCCCGGCCAGCCGCAGCGCCCGCCCGGTGCGGCGCTTTCCGACCCGGTCGGCCAGATACCACTCGGCGGTGCGCAGCGCCCCCGTCTCGCACCAGTGGTACAGCTCGTCCAGACGTTCGGCGGGGACTCCCCAGTCGCCGTGCGGGAAGGGCCGCCCGGTCAGATCACCGCGGGCGCGCTCGCCGCGTTCCCCCCGGGGCGGTCTCCCCGGCCCGGGCTGCATCTCCGGCTGGCTCACCGGGACACTCCTCTGCATCGGTACGTACGGCGGCGCCGCTCCGGGGCGCCCCGGTCGCTCTCCGTGCACGGGCGGGTACGGGCGCGGACGCGCGTTCGTCGCGCACGCGCGGGTCCGTCATATGTCCGTGGCGTGCGCGGGGCACGCGTGCCCTTCCTACCGCCGAACGCGCGCCCGCGCGGCCCGGTGCGCGGCCCCTCCCCCGGCGGGCGGGCCGTGATCAGCCGCAGGGGCGCCCCGGGGGCCGCGGGCCGGTCACTCGAAAGAGGTGGCGTCGCGGGGTGCGGCGCCGCGCTCGGTGACCACGTAGGCTCGGGACGACCGAACATCGTTGTCGACGTGCCTGGAGTGACCGTGATCCCCGGTGGTGGCCAGCCCAATATGCAGCAGCTTCTCCAGCAGGCCCAGAAGATGCAGCAGGATCTCGCGCGGGCTCAGGAGGAGCTGGCGCGGACCGAGGTCGAGGGCCAGGCGGGCGGCGGTCTGGTGACCGCGACGGTGACCGGCTCCGGTGAGCTGCGGGCGCTGGTGATCGACCCCAGGGCCGTGGACCCGGAGGACACGGAGACCCTGGCCGATCTGGTCGTCGCCGCGGTCCAGGCGGCCAACGAGAACGCCCAGCAGCTCCAGCAGAACAAGCTGGGCCCGCTCGCCCAGGGCCTCGGCGGGATGCCGGGACTGCCCTTCTGAGTTCCGGCCCCGAGGATTCGGCCTTCTAAGGGCCGGGCGGAACAACTACCGTACGGGGCACAGGGCCGTACGACCCGAGGAGAGGCAGTCCGTTGTACGAAGGCGTGGTTCAGGACCTCATCGACGAACTGGGCAGACTGCCCGGCGTCGGGCCCAAGAGCGCGCAGCGGATCGCCTTCCACATCCTCCAGGCCGAGCCGACCGACGTCCGTCGGCTCGCGCACGCCCTGCTGGAGGTGAAGGAGAAGGTCCGGTTCTGCTCGGTCTGCGGCAATGTGGCGCAGGAGGAGCAGTGCGGCATCTGCCGCGACCCGCGCCGGGATCTCGCCGTCATCTGTGTGGTGGAGGAGTCCAAGGACGTCGTGGCCATCGAGCGGACCCGCGAGTTCCGGGGGCGTTATCACGTGCTGGGCGGGGCGATCAGCCCCATCGAGGGCGTCGGCCCCGACGATCTGCGGATCCGTGAGCTGCTGGCGCGGCTGGCCGACGGCACGGTGACCGAGCTGATCCTGGCCACGGACCCCAATCTGGAGGGCGAGGCGACGGCGACCTATCTGGCGCGCATGATCAAGCCGATGGGTTTGAAAGTCACCCGGCTGGCCAGTGGTCTGCCCGTGGGGGGAGACTTGGAATACGCCGACGAGGTCACGCTCGGGCGTGCCTTCGAGGGGAGACGACTTCTCGATGTCTGACGTCATGCTGCACGCGACGCACCAGGACCCGGGGGACTTCGCGGTCCAGATCGCGGATTCGATCGAGTCCTTCATCGTCGCGACCGCCGAGGTCGCCAAGGGCGACGAGCCCGACAGTGCCGTGCCCTTCCTGCTGCTGGAGGTCTCCCAGCTGCTGCTGACCGGCGGACGGCTGGGCGCGCACGAGGACATCGTGCCGGACGAGCGGTACGAGCCGGACACGGGCCCGGAGCCCGATGTGGACGAGCTGCGCGAGCGCTTCGCCCGGCTGCTGGACCCGGTGGATGTGTTCTCCGAGGTCTTCGACCCGTACGAGCCGCGCAAGGCGCCGGTGGCCTACCGGATCTCCGACAACCTCGCCGACATCGTCACCGATCTGCGCCACGGTCTGGCCCACTACCGGGCGGGCCGGACCTCGGAGGCGCTGTGGTGGTGGCAGTTCTCGTACTTCTCCAACTGGGGCCCGACCGCTTCGGCCACCCTGCGGGCGCTCCAGTCCCTGGTGGCCCATGTCCGGCTGGACCAGCCGCTGGAGGAGCTGGACGGGCTGGACACCGACGAGCTGGCCGAGGAGGCGCTGGCGGAGGAGGCGGGCCGGGTGATGGCCGAGGAGATCGCCGCCCCGCTGGGCATCCGTCCCGGCCTCTGAGCGACCCTCCCAGCCCTTGGGAGACAGGCTCACGGCACCGGCCGGCCGGCCGGGAGGGCTGTGAGCCGCCGCACACCCCCGCGTACAGCGCCGTTCCCGGGGCAGTAGTCGTCCGAACGCGACTGTGATCACTCCTTGAGCGGAACATCTCACGATGTGAATGTAAAAGGAGTGATTCAGGTCGCTCGTTAGACTGAGCCGACCGCAGTACCGAGCTGCGGTGGAGAACCGAGCGAGGAGCGCACGTGGGCCTTGTCGTGCAGAAGTACGGAGGCTCCTCCGTTGCCGATGCCGAGGGCATCAAGCGCGTCGCCAAGCGGATCGTGGATGCCAAGAAGAACGGCCATCAGGTCGTTGTCGTGGTGTCCGCGATGGGCGACACGACGGACGAGCTGATCGATCTCGCGGAGCAGGTGTCGCCGATCCCTGCCGGGCGCGAGTTCGACATGCTGCTGACCGCGGGAGAGCGCATCTCCATGGCACTGCTGGCCATGGCGATCAAAAACCTGGGCCACGAGGCCCAGTCCTTCACGGGCAGCCAGGCGGGCGTCATCACCGACTCGGTCCACAACAAGGCGCGCATCATCGATGTGACGCCGGGCCGTATCCGGACCGCGCTGGACGAGGGCAATATCGCCATCGTCGCCGGTTTCCAGGGCGTGTCCCAGGACAAGAAGGACATCACCACCCTGGGCCGGGGCGGCTCCGACACCACCGCGGTCGCGCTCGCGGCGGCGCTGGACGCCGAGGTCTGCGAGATCTACACGGATGTGGACGGCGTCTTCACCGCCGACCCCCGGGTGGTCCCCAAGGCCCGGAAGATCGACTGGATCTCCTTCGAGGACATGCTGGAGCTGGCCTCGTCCGGGTCCAAGGTGCTGCTGCACCGCTGCGTCGAGTACGCGCGCCGATACAACATCCCGATCCATGTCCGCTCGTCGTTCTCCGGCCTGCGCGGCACCTGGGTCAGCAACGAACCGCAGGGAGACCAGCAGGTGGAGCACGCCATCATCTCCGGAGTCGCCCACGACGTCTCCGAGGCGAAGGTCACGGTCGTCGGGGTGCCGGACAAGCCGGGCGAGGCCGCGGCCATCTTCCGGACCATCGCCGACGCCGAGCTGAACATCGACATGGTCGTGCAGAACGTCTCCGCGGCGGCCACGGCCCTCACCGACATCTCCTTCACCCTGCCCAAGACGGACGGGGTCCGGGCCATCGACGCCCTGGAGAAGGCCAAGGGCGAGATCGGCTACGAGTCGCTGCGCTACGACGACCAGATCGGCAAGATCTCGCTGGTCGGCGCCGGGATGAAGACCAACCCCGGGGTCACCGCCACCTTCTTCGAGGCGCTGGCGAACGCGGGCGTCAACATCGAGCTGATCTCGACGTCCGAGATCCGTATCTCGGTGGTGACCCGCGCCGACGACGTCACCGAGGCCGTGCGCGCCGTGCACACCGCCTTCGGGCTCGACAGCGACTCCGACGAGGCGGTCGTCTACGGGGGCACCGGGCGATGACCCGCAAGCCGGCGCTCGCGGTCGTCGGTGCGACCGGGGCCGCCGGCTCGGAACTGCTCCAGATCCTCACCCGTCACGAGGATGTCTGGGGCGGGATACGACTGATCGCCTCCCCGCGCTCGGCCGGCCGCGTGCTGTCCGTGCGCGGGGAGGAGTGCGCCGTCCTGGCGCTGGACGAGGACGCCCTCGCGGGCGTGGACCTCGCCCTCTTCCTCACCCCCGGGGAGGTCTCCGCGCGCTGGGCGCCGGTCGCCGTCTCCCGGGGCGCGGTGGTCGTCGACAGCTCCGACGCCTTCCGGCTCGACCCGGATGTCCCCCTGGTCGTCCCCGAGCTGAATCCGCACGCCGCGCGGCTGCGTCCGCGGGGCATCGTCGCGAGCCCCCACGACACCACCCTCACCCTGCTGCCCGCCGTGGGCGCGCTGCACGCCGCGTTCGGCCTGCGGGAGCTGGTGCTCTCCTCGTACCAGGCGGCGAGCGGCGCCGGGCGGGCCGCCGTGGCCGCGCTGCGGGAACAGCTCGCGCTGGTGGCCGGTACCGAGCTGGGCACCGCCACCGGGGACGTCCGCCGGGCCGTGGGCGAGGGGCGGCTCGGTCCGCTGCCCGCGCCGCTCGCGCTCAATGTGGTGCCCTGGACCGGAGCGGTCCGCTCCGACGGCTGGTCCTCCGAGGAGCTGGGGCTGCGCGAGGAGACCCGCAAGGTGCTCGGACTCCCCGCGCTGAAGGTGGCCGCGACCTGCGTCCGCGTCCCCGTCCTCACCGCCCACTCGCTCACCGTGCACGCCCGTTTCGAGGACGAGGTCACCGTCGCGAAGGCGCACGAGGTCCTGGCGACCTCACCGGGCGTGGTCCTCTACGACGAACCGGCGCTGGGCGACTTCCCCACCCCCGCCGATGTCGTCGGCACCGATCCCACCTGGGCGGGCCGGGTGCGCCGCGCCCCCGACGACCCGTGCGCGCTGGAGCTGTTCCTCTGCGCGGACAACCTCCGGCAGGGCACGGCCCTCAACTCCGCCCGCATCGCGGAGCTGATCGCCGCAGAATTCCCCCGGTGATGGTTGCTCAAACCCCCGATCGCATCGTTTCATGATCGGGCCTGGACACGAATGTCGTTCACTTTTGTAGGATCTGTGAACAACCTGTGACTGCGCTGTGTCTGTAAGGCGGAGCTAAAACGTTTGGCCCCGGGGACGCGGTTGGCCGAAAATTCTTCTCTCCCCGTACCGCAACCGGCGGCCGGGCGGGAGGCGTCTTGGCGTGCACCTCAGAGACGGTGCCGCGGACATGGGGCACTGGGGAAGAGACGAGTACGCATGAGAGCAGACCCGATATCGCCGAAGGCGATCGCGTACGCGTACAACCCTGACGGGGGGATGCGTGTCCAACAGGCGTGGCAGAGGTACTCGATATCGCAGCGGTGGTCCCGGTCCGCAGAGCGCCGATGCGCCTGTTCCAGGGCGGTACGGCGGCAGCCGCGCCCGTGCGGCAGGCCGCGCCGGCGCCTGTGCGGACCCCCGAGCCCGCGCCCGGGCGCGAGGAGCGGAAGGACACCCGGCGCGGCGCGTCCGCACGTCCGGCGCGCCGTCGCAGGCTCCCCGGCGGGATGCCCGTGATCGCGCCCATGCCCACCCCGAGCGCCGCCCGGCTCCCGGCCCAGCGGGACGGTGCTGACCAGGTCATGACCTCGGGCACCACCGTCGACCATCTGACCGAGACCTATCGGGCCCACTACCGCTCGCTGCTCGGACTCGCCGCCCTCCTGCTCGACGACACCGCCTCCTGTGAGGACGTGGTGCAGGAAGCGTTCATCCGGGTCCACTCCGCGCGCAAACGCGTCCGCGACCCGGAGAAGACGCTCGCCTATCTGCGGCAGACCGTCGTCAACCTCTCCCGGTCCGCGCTGCGCCGCCGCATCCTCGGGCTCAAGCTGCTCTCCAAGCCCATGCCCGACATGGCGAGCGCGGAGGAGGGCGCCTACGACCAGTTGGAGCGCGACGACCTGATCAAGGCCATGCGCGGGCTCCAGCGCCGCCAGCGCGAGGTCCTCGTGCTGCGATACTTCGCGGATATGACGGAAGCTCAAGTCGCTGAGACACTGGGGATATCCCTGGGATCGGTCAAGGCGTACGGCTCCCGTGGCATCGCCGCGCTGCGGGTCTCCATGGAGGCCACGTCGTGACCGGTGGCGCGGAGAGGTCCGACCGGTACGGTCCCGACGGTCCGGACGGACCGCTGGACGAACGGACTGGGAACGGAACTGTGGGCAACGACCAGGAGCACGGCGGCGTGGACGAGGACGCCCTGCGCCGGATGTTCCAGGACGCGGTGGGCTCGATGGCCCCCTCCGAGGGAGCACTCGACCAACTGCGCAAGGCGGTTCCCGCCCGGCGGGCCCGCAGACGCCAGGCTCTTGTCGGCGTCGCCGCGGCTGCCCTGCTGCTCGGCACGGCGATCCCCGCGTTCGTCCATGTCTCCGGCGCGGGCGCGAACGACGGGGACGCCCACGTCAACATGGGCCAGGCGCAGCAGACCCAGGGCGGCACCGGGGAGGCGCCGTCCCGCTCCGAGCAGGTCAGGGAGAGCCCGTCGGCGCCCGGCGCCACGGGGCCTTCGGAGAAGCCGCAGGACCGTGACGAGAAGGACCGGCCCGAACCGCCCGGCGCCCGCCCCGACAAGGAGCCCGTGCCGGGCGCCGCCGCGGGCGGGGTCCCGGTGGAGCCGCGCGACGGGACCATGCCCCTGCCGACGGCCTGCGCGCCGGGCCAGCTCGGCGTCGCCCTCGCGGAGGCCGGCCCCGCGGACGCCGACGGCACCGTCTACGGCACCTTCCGCATCGCCAACATCTCCGGCGCGAGCTGCACCGTCGACGACGGCGGCACCGTCGAGGCGCACGCCACCGGTGCGACGGACCCCGCCAGGATCGGCGTCGCCCGGCACACCTCGGGCGGCCCGGCGAGCGGGCTGCCGGACCCCTCGCAGGAGTCGGCGGCGGTACTGCTGGCCCCGGACACCGCGTACGAGGTGCGCTTCGCGTGGGTGCCCAGCGAGGCGTGTCCCACCGACGGGGAGTCCCCGGCCCCGACCCCGTCGGAGCTGCCCCCGGACGGCGAGGGGGCGGGCGGCGGCACGGACACCGGGGTCGACGGCATGGCGCCGCAGCTCCTCACGGAGGACGGCGCCCCGGCGGCGGGCGGCATCTCCGTCTCGCTCGGCTCCGCGTCCGGCGGGCCGATGGCGCGGACCACCGTGCCCAACGCCTGCGCGGGCACCGTCTACCAGACCGGCCTGCTGTCGGCTTCCTGACGTCCTCGCCGTGCGGCGGGCCCTGCCGGATTCCTTCCGCGGGGCCCGTCGCCGCGCCGGAGCGGGGCCGGGCCCAAGGGCCGGGCGCGGCAGGCAGTCGGGATCAGCGGCCGGGCTCACGCGCCGGGCCTCAGGGCCGGGCTCGGCCGACCGGGCGCGGCGGCCGGGCGCGGGGGCTCAGCCTCAGGGCCTGGTCTCAGGGCCGGGCCCCGGCGGCCGGGCGCCGGAGCGGGTGCGGGTGTCAGGGGCCGGGCCCGTGCGCCGGGCCTCGGGCAGTCGGGCCCCGGCGCGGGGCTCGGGCAGTCGGGCCTTCGGCTGTCGGCCTCAGGCAGTCGGGCTCAGGCAGTCGGGCTCAGGCAGTCGGTCCGGAAGGGGGCGGTCAGGCCGAAGGCGCGCCCTGGGATCGCGCGGCGGCCTCGGTCGGCATGGTTTCGGCCGGTGGGGTACCGGTGCGCGGGTCGGCGGCGGGCGTGGCGCCGGTCGGCGTGGCGTCGGCCTGCGGGGCGGTTTCGGTCAGCCCCAGCGCGCGGTCCCGGGCCTCCTCGGTCTCCCGGCGGAACAGCCGGAACCACATGAAGATCACAAAGGCGGAGAAGGCGAACCACTCGCCGGTGTAGCCGAGGTTCTGGAACGCCTTCAGATCGAGTCCGCCGCCGTCCACCATCTTCGGCGGTACGGGCACCATGCCCCCGTCCGCCTTCATCAGGGTGATCCAGCCGTCGTGGACCGCGTCCGGCACCCGGTTCACCAGCGAGGCCGCGCTGATCATCCCCAGCTCCCCGGCGGGCAGCCCGCCCGCCGCGACCCCGTCCGTGCCCATGTGCTCGGACGGCTGGAGGACGCCGGTCACCTCGACCCTCCCCGGGGGCGGCTCGGGGGCCCGCTCACCCGGGGGAATCCAGCCCCGGACGACCGGCAGCACCCGTCCGTCGTCGGTCTTCAGCAGGGTCAGGACGTAGTCCCCCCGCCGGTCGTCCACCACACGGTCGGGGACGAGGAACTGCTCGCCGTACACCCCCGAGGCGGTCGCCGCCCGCCCCGCGGTCCGCTTGTCGACGGGCAGCAGCTCCGCGAGCGGGGCCGCGGCACGCTCACTGGGCGCGGGCGCGTCGCGGTACTCCTGGTGGGAGTCCACACGATCCTCGAACCTGCCGAGCTGCCAGGACCCCATGAAGACGCAGAAGGGGATGGCGAGGACGACGAAGGCGTTGATGCCCCACCACCGGGGCGTCAGCAGGAACCGGTACACCCCTCCACGGTACGGAACCCTCCCGCGCCGCCTCGGCCCGCCCCCCTCTCAGCCCTCCGTCCGGGCCCCGGACGGGCGGTCCGCGCCCGCGGTGCCCGCGGTGCCCAGATGCCGGGCCGCGAAGTCCAGCTCCAGCGCGAGCTGCTTGATCCGCTCCTCCACCACCAGGGAGCCGTGGCCCGCGTCATAGCGGTACACCTCGTGCACGGCGCCCCGGGCCGCCAGCCGGTCGACGTAGTGGTCCACCTGCCGGATCGGGCAGCGCGGATCGTTGACCCCGGCGGAGATGTAGACGGGCGCGCGCACCGCGTCCACATAGGTCAGCGGGGACGAGACCGCGTACCGCTCGGGCACCTCCTCCGGGGTGCCGCCCAGCAGCGTCCGGTCCATCGCCTTCAGGGCCTCCATCTCGTCGTGGTAGGCCGTGACATAGTCGGCGACCGGCACCGCGGCGAGCCCCAGCGCCCAGACACCGGGCTCGGTGCCCAGGCCCAGCAGGGTCACGAAGCCGCCCCAGGAGCCGCCCGCCAGGACCAGCCGCTCCGGGTCGGCGAGGCCCGAGGCCACCGCCCACTCCCGGACGGCGGCGATGTCCTCCAGCTCGATCAGGCCGACGCGGTGCTTGAGGGCGTCGGTCCACTCCCGGCCGTACCCGGTCGAGCCGCGGTAGTTCACCCGGACGACCGCGTAGCCGTGGTCGACCCAGGCCGCCGGGCCCGCCGCGAAGGAGTCGCTGTCGTGCCAGGTCGGACCGCCGTGGATGTCGAAGACCGTGGGCAGCGGGCCGCTCGCCCCCGCCGGGCGCTGGACGAGGGCGTGGACGCGGCCCCCGGGCCCGTCCACCCACACGTCCTCGACCGGCACCGACTCCGGCGCGCGCGGCCCCGGCGGGTCGAGCACCACACCGCCCGCCGTCGAGCGCACCCGCGGCGGCAGCGCCGCCGACGACCAGAGGTACTCCACCGACCCGTCGGGCCGGGCGGTGGCGCCCGAGACCGAACCCTTCGGGGTGTCGACGCGGATCGCCTCGCCGGAGGCCAGGTCGTAGCGGAACAGCTCGCCCCGGGCCTCATGGCTGTGCGCTATCAGCAGCCCCGAGCCGTCCGGGTACCACTCCGCGCTCACGTCGCCGGGCAGACCGAGCGCGGGCTCCGACCGCTCCCCGGTGGCCACGTCCCAGATCATCGGCTCCCAGCGGCCCCGCCGCTGATGGGCCACGAGCAGCCGGGTGTCCCCCGCGACCGGCGCGAAGCCGAGCACTTCGAGCCCCAGCTCCACAGTGCCGCCCTCGGTGTCGTCCAGCTCGGCCACCGTCGAGCCGTCCAGCCGCACCACCCGCAGCGAGGAGTGCAT
Source organism: Streptomyces clavuligerus (assembly GCF_005519465.1). Classification (NCBI taxonomy): domain Bacteria; kingdom Bacillati; phylum Actinomycetota; class Actinomycetes; order Kitasatosporales; family Streptomycetaceae; genus Streptomyces; species Streptomyces clavuligerus. The sequence continues at coordinate 3,684,960 of NZ_CP027858.1, forward strand.
GGCGTCCCCGTGCTCCGTGTGCTCGACGGCGATCAGCGTGCCGTCGTGGGAGAGGTCGCCGACCCCGGCGGACTCCCGGTGCCGGTAGATCTCCACCGGCTCGGCCCCGTCGCGGACGACATGGATCGTGCTGCCGTCCTCGTCGGTGGAGCGCCCGACCACCGAGGCGCCGTGCCGCCCGATCGCCAGCCCCGCCCCGTAGGAGGGGGCGAGCCCGGGTGCGGCGGGGACGTCCTCGCCGCCGCCGAAGGGCTGCCGCAGCCAGACGCCGAACTCGTCCCCGTCCGTGTCGCTGAACCACCAGATCGCCGTGCCGTCGGGGGTCAGCACCCCGTCCGTCGTCCCGCTCGGCCGGTCGGTGACCTGGCGCTGCTCCCCGGTGGCCCGGTCCCACGCGTACAGCTCGTAGGTGCCGGTGGCGTTGGAGACGAAGAGGGAGCGGTCCGGCGCGTCGGGGGCCCAGTCGGGCAGGGAGACCCGCGGCGCGCGGAAGCGCTTCTCCCAGTCGGGCATGGCTTCGGCATCAGTCATGCCGCCCATCCAATCAGCCCCCGGGCCCGGCGGACGGGCCCGCTCCCACGCACCTTCCCGGGCCTGCTCCCGCGTACCTTCCCGGGCCCGCTGCCACGCACCTTCCCGGGCCCGCTCCCGTGCCCGGAGCTACGGACACGTGTACGAGGAGAACGGGGGCCGACACGCGGAAAATCAGCCAGAACGGGGCCAGGGGCCGGGGTGATCTCCCCCGTTATCACCGGGTGATCACTTTCGCGCACCGGTCCGCCGTTCGTCCCCTTCCCGCCCCCCGGGGCCGAGGGCGAGCAGCAGCGGGGCCGCCATGACCGCGGTGGTGACGGCGAACGCCCAGGTGAAGGAGAGGCCGTCGGCCAGGGCGCCCATGGCGAGCGGGCCGAGGATCATGCCCAGGTCACCGGCGGTGGAGTGGAGGGCGACCGGGGTGGTGTCCCCGTCCCGGGACACCTCCGCGAGCACCGCCCCGCTCGGCGGCTCCAGGATTCCGGCCCCCGCCCCGAAGAGGATCAGCCCCAGGAAGAGCGCCCAGAGCTGGGGCACGGCCGCCGTGGTCAGCAGCCCGAGCGCGGCGAGGGCGCAGCCGGTGAGCAGAACGGGGCGCCACCCCTCGCGGTCGGATATCCGTCCGCCCAGGGGCAGCAGCAGAATATTGAACACCGCACTCGAAAAGAGCACCCAGCCGACGAGTGAGGCGGACTCCCCCAGATTCTCCACCATATGCAGCGGTATCAGGGAGCCACGCACCCCGAGGCACCAGGTCACCGCGAAATTCAGGGTGAGGACGACCAGATAGGGGCGCCCGCGGAGGAATTGCCGCAGCGGGGTTCTCTTCCGGGCCGTCCCCTGTTCCGCCGGTCTTGACGCGTCGCCGCGCGGAAGGCCGATCAGGACCAGCAGAAAGGAGAGTGCCGCGAGCACGGCGTAACAGAACAGCGGGGCCCGCAGGGATATCCCGGCGAACGGGATGCCCGCCGCCGGGCCCAGCGCGGTGCCGAGCAGCAGGGCGCCGATGTAGACGCCGGTGGCGCGGGCGCGGGCGGTGGCCGGCGCGTGCCGGGTGACGAGGGCCATGCCGCTGACGCTGAACATGGCCGATCCGACGCCGCCCGCGATCCGCAGGGACAGCAGGACCGGATAGGAGGTCGCCCATCCGGCGAGGGCGCTGGAGACGGCGAGGACCGCGAGTCCCCAGAGCATCACCCGGCGGGTGTCCGCGCGGTGGGCGAGGCGGACCATCACCGCGCCGCACACCAGCCGGGCCAGCGCGAAGGCCGAGACGACGGCGGCGGCGCCGGTGTTCGAGACACCGAAGTCGCGGGCGAGGAGCGGAAGCGTGGGAGCCAGGATGCCGATGCCGATGGCCGTGGCGAAGGCGGCGAGGCTCAGGACCGTCAGTTCCCGGGTGAGCGGGAGACGGCCGACGCGGGTGCGCAGCCGGGCGCGGAGCCGGGCCCGGGGCCGTGGACGGGGTTCCGTCATGCACCCGTGCCCGTGCTTCGTCCCGCGGACCGGGCCGCAGTTTCCCCTGTGTCCCCTGTGTCCGCAGGTTCTGTCGGTTCTGTCTGGTCCGGGGGGTCTGCGGGAGGTTCGTCCGCCTCCGCGCGCTCCGGGGCGCTCATCGAAGCCTCACCGGCAGCGAGGTCAGCCCGCGCAGCGCGGGGTTCGGCTCGATGACGACCGGGCCCGCGAGCGCCGCTCCCGGGTGGTCGCGGCCGAGTGTCTCCAGGGTGCCGCGCGCGATGGACAGGGTGAGGGGGATGCCCAGACAGGCATGGGTGCCCCGGCCGAAGCCCAGATGGGGGTTGGGGTGCCGGTCCAGGTCGAGGCCGTCCGGGTCGGCGAAGCGCCGCTCGTCGCGGTTGGCCGAGCCCAGCAGGGCGACGACCTGCTCCCCGCGCCGGACCCGGCGGCCGTGCAGGGTGGTCGTCTCCCGGCAGAAGCGGGCGGCGGACTGGGCGCTGCCCTCGTAGCGGATCAGCTCGTGGACGGCCCGGTTCCCGGACGGCGCGGCGCGGAACTCCTTCAGGCCGCGGGGGCGGGCGAGCAGGGTGCGCACGGCGAGGGAGAGCAGGCGCTGGGTCGAGTTGATCCCGGCGAGCAGCACCACCCGCAGCGAGTTCAGCAGCGCCGTGCGGTCCAGCGCGGCGGCTTCGGGCCTGCGGTGGATGGCGCCGAGGAGGCCGTCCCCCGTCCTTCCGTACCAGGTGTCGAGGATGTCGGTGACCGCCGCGCGCGCGGCCAGCGCGTCCGTCTCCCCCTCGGTGAGCAGCCCGTGCATCATGCTGCGGACGATGACGGTGGAGCTGTCCGCTATGCGCTCCTCGGCGTCGGCCGGGAGCCCGAAGAGGGAGAGGGTGGCCCGGGTGGTCACCGGCAGCGCGATGTCCTGGACGAAGTCGACGGTGTCCGCGCCGCTCCCGGGCGGCCGGCGCAGCAGCCGCGCCATCCGGCGCTCGACGAGCGTGAAGTCCGCCTCCTGGAGCGCGGCGACGACGACCCGCTGGATACGGGCGTGCTCCTCCCCGTCGAGGGTCTGGATGCTGACCCTGGCCGGTGGCAGCTCCTGGCCGACCGCCCGGGGGTCGGCGCCGAACCGTTCCGTGTCGTGCAGGATCTCCCGGCAGTCGTCGTAACGGGAGAAGATCCACGAGCGCATGCCCTCGTGCCAGTGCGCCGGGTGGTCCTGCCGCAGTGCGCGCAGGACGGGATAGGGATTCTCCAGGAATTCGGCATCCAGGGGATCGAAAACAAAGTCCGCCAAGCTGTCCTCAACTCCGCTGATCGATTTTATGGGGAACGCACTCATGTGTGCGGCCCCGCCGATATCGACGGGGCCGCACCGAGTGGGAATCAATTCCCTCGGGATCAGTACTCGTGGCGCATGGGATTCACCTCTCTTCTGGATCGGTGTGCCGTAAAGCTAGACGCGCCGGCCGGAGCGGTGCAATGGAAGTGGATCAGGCCAGATCTCCGGAGCGACGTTTGACCGGAGGGGCCGGACGGTCCGGCTCTCGGCGAGAGGCGGCCGACGGGTCGCCGAGAAGGCGGAACGGTGAACGGAATTCCTGCGTCCGACCCTGGGCAATGGTCCTTCGACCCTGGGCAACGGCCCTTGGAAATCCGCTCGCACCGCCCGCGGACCGTGGTTAACGTCGAGGGCATGGACCATCCCACCCCCGCCGAGCCCACGCAGCCCGCCGGTTGGCTCGACACCAACCAGGCCAACTGGAACGAGCGCGTCCCGATCCATGTGGCCAGTGACTTCTATGGGGTCGAGTCCTTCCGCGCCGGCCGGGAGGTCCTGCGCGAGCACGAGATCGCCGAGGTCGGCGACGTGACCGGCCGCACCCTGCTGCACCTCCAGTGCCACTTCGGCCAGGACACCCTGTCCTGGGCGCGGCGCGGGGCCGCGCGCGTGGTCGGCCTCGACTTCTCCGAGCGGGCCGTGGACACCGCCCGTACCCTGGCGGCGGAGCTGGGTCTCGGCCCCGACCGGGCCGCGTTCGTCACCGCCGATGTGTACGACGCGGCCGAGGCGGTGCCCGACCCGTCGTACGACATCGTCTACACCGGCACCGGCGCCCTCAACTGGCTCCCCGACATCGAGCGCTGGGCCGGGATCGCCGCCTCGCTGGTGGCACCCGGCGGCTTTCTCTATCTCGCCGAGTTCCACCCGCTGACCGACGCCCTCGACGACGAGACCGGGTCGCGGATCATCCACGACTACTTCTCGCGGAACGCCTGGGTCGACGACGAGCCCGTCACCTACACCGACGGCGGCGCGACCCTCGTCCACCGGCGCACGGTCGAGTGGCAGCACCCCATCGGCGAGGTGGTCTCCGCGCTCTGCGCCGCCGGACTGCGGCTCGAATTCCTGCACGAGCACGACACGACGGTCTTTGAGCGCTTCGACTCCCTCGTCCGGGTCGGCGAACAGCGCTACCGCTTCCCGGCGGACCGGCCCCGCATCCCCCTGATGTACTCGCTGAAGGCGTCCCGCCCCCGCTGACCGGCGGCGGGACGGCTCAGCCGTGCCTCGGTATGCGGACCACCGCCCGCCCGCCGTCCAGGTCGACGGTGGAACGGTGCGGGGGCGCGCCGTCCTCCTCGTCGTCGCGGAGCAGCAGCGCGCTCTGCCGTTCCTTCAACTCGCTCTGCTTGCCCGGCGAGAAGGTGGCGTGCAGTTGCTCGAAGCCGGTGGCGGAGACCTGACCCCGCCGTCCGCCCCGGCCGGTGGCACGCAGGATCTGATCCGCGAAGGCGATCAGGATCAGCCCGATCACCAGACCGGGGAGGGTCATGAGGACGATGAACTCCATGACGGTGGGCTCCTGTCGACAGCTCGGTCAGATCACTGCGGGGTTTGGACCGCCACCGCCGCCGTGTACCCCGCGTCGGCGGCCAGGTCGGCGATCGACCACCCCGGCACCTCGGCGGGCCGGGGCCCGGCCCCGACCAGGGTCCGGGAGAGGTCCTCGGTCAGCCCCGCGCCGGTCGCCTTCAGGAAGGCTTCCTTCCGCGTCCAGCAGCGAGCGAAGGCACGGACGCGCTCCTCGCCCGTGAGCGCCGCCAGCCCGGCCCGCTCCCCGGGGTGGAGCTGATCGGCTATGTCGTCGACCGACGCCGGGCTGGGCAGCCGCTCGATGTCCACGCCGACGGCGGTCCGGGCCAGCGCGATCAGTACCGCGCCGGTGGTGTGCGAGAGCGAGAAGTGCACCGGGTCCCCGGCGACGACGGGCCGCCCGTGCGGTCCGCCGCAGTGGAGACACGGCCGCCGCTCCACCACCACCGCGCCCGGCGGCAGCCCCAGCCGCTCCCCGAGGAGACGGCGCAGCGCCACATGCGCCACCGCGTAGGCGTCCCGGTCCCGCGGTCTGAGGAAGCCGTCCAGCCGGGCCTGCTCCCCGGCGTCCAGGAGCCCCCGGTGGGCGAGCGCGTCGGCGGCGAGCGCGGGCACCCTGCCGTACCAGACCAGCTCCACCCCCGGCGGCGGCGCGGGCGTCGTCACGGATCTGCTGTCGGCGGGGGACTCGGTCGCCATGCTCTGCGTTCTCCTCGGATCACGGCCGTACCCGGGCGGACGGTCGTACACGGACGTACGCGGACGGGACGGTCGTACTCGGTCGTACACGGACGGGACGGTCCTGCGTGAACGGGGCGGTCCCGGAACGGACGTGTGCGGACGGGGCGGTCAGGGGCGGGCGGGCGTACCGGCCGGGCCGGTCGTCGGAACGGGTCGTACGGCTGGGCTCCGGTCCGTTCAACGCCCCGCCGCGCGCCCGGGTTCCCGTACGGACCGGGGCACCCGGCGACTTCGCGCCATCGCCGGAACGCGCACCGGAGGCGCGGATCACCCCCGTCCCCCCTCCCCGCCCCCCGTCCCCACAGCGGTATCCGCATCCGTCTCCGCGTCCTGATCCGTCTCCGCCCGCAGCCAGCAGGACAGCAGCACCCGCTCCAGCCGGTGCCGTCCCGCCCGGTCCACGTCGAAGACCTGCATCGCCCGCAGCGTGCGGACCGCCTCCAGGGCCTCCAGCTCCACCGGCAGGGCCTCGTCGCCGTCGCCCGGGACCCGCCCGTCCGCCGTGCCCTCCGCCATCCCGGTCCCGGCCGCCGTCTGGACGTCCCGCCGGCTCAGCCCGTCGTCCGTCATGAACTCGCGCACCCCCCGGTACGCCCACCACAGCCGGGTACGGGGATTCAGCCCCGCCTGCCGCAGAAAACCGGCGGCACCGTCCCGGGAGGCCAGCCCGTCGGCCACGCCCCGCAGCGCCTGCCGCTCGCCCCGCCCGCGCCGGATCTCCTCGGCGACGCGGTCCACCAGCAGCGGCCAGCCTCCCGTGGTCGCGGCCAGCTCCGCCACGGCGCCCTCCGAGGTGAACGCGTTCAGGTCCAGCGCCCAGGTGCGCAGTCCGCTGGCGGTGAACCGGCGCAGCGGCACGGTGTCGACGTCCCCCGCCCGGTCGTCGGGCGGGAACCACAGCGCCCGCTGCCGGGGCCCGGCGACGATCACGGCCGACCGGGTCACCCCCGGCCGCTCCGGCAGCAGCCGCCGCGCGCTCTCCAGCGAGCTGAGACAGGTCCCGGCGACGGGCGCCTTGGCGTGCAGGTCGGAGACCACGAGGCGGCCGTGCCCCGGAACCCCGCCGACCAGCTCCCGTTCGAAGTCGGAGCGTCTGCCGACCGGCGGCATGGTCCACCCCGTGCTCTCCGCGATCTCCCGCAGCGCCGCCGTCACCCGGTCGATCCCGGTCGCCGGGGTGCCGACGACCACCCGGGTCAGATTGCGCCGGTCGGGGTCGCGCCGCCCGCCCGGCAGGATCTGCGCCACCTGTGCCGCCGTCAGCGGACAGTGCGAGTGGGTGGTGCGGGAGGTGTGCCGGGACTCCAGCGCCGAGAGCCGTTCGGTGATCTCGCGGCTCGCCGCGTTCTGGAGCTGGGCCTCCACGTCCTCCAGGGTGCCGATCATGTTCAGCGCGTTGGCGCCGCGCAGATGCCGGCCCCGGTGGTCGGGGTCGGGCGCCAGCACCCCCAGCCCCTCCATCTCCGTCAGATACGCCCGGAACTGGTCGGGGTCCAGGTCCCGGAAGCCCTCCGCCCACCAGTAGGTGCACTCCTCACGCAGTTCGGCGGGGGTCATCAGGGCACCCAGCCCCTGGTGGTAGGCGTGCAGGGCCACCACGTTGGCGATGACGTTGTACCGGGAGTCCAGCCGCAGCGTGTCGTGGAACGCGCCGGTGATGGAGCGCTGGAGCTCCTTGTCCGACTGCACCTGCTCCACCTCCGACCGCGTGATCAAGTACGGGGGTTCCCCGGGCGCGCCGCGCCGCCGGTCGTGCATCGTCTGCACCAGCCGGTGCGCGAACATCTGGAGCAGGAACGGCTGGTACGAGCAGTGCCCCAGGACGCGGTGGACCAGCGCCGGTTCCTCGAACCGGAAGCCGAGCACGGTCAGCGGCTCGATCAGCAGATCCGCCGCCGCCTGCGGCTCCAGCGGGCCGATGGGCTCCGGGTGCTGCGAGAGATGGCTGAAAGGGTTGTTCACCGCGAGGGTCGCGTACCGCTGCACCGAGTGCAGACCGGCGAAGACGACCTTCACCCCGTCGTCGGTACGGGCGCTCAGATCGCGCAGCCTCCGGGTCTGGGTGAACCGGGGCGAGTCGGCCTCGAAGAACCCGTCCGCCTCGTCCAGCATGACCAGCAGCCGCCGTCCGCTGTCCGCCCGCAGCCAGCCCCTGATCCCCGCCAGGACCTCCTCGTACGTCAGGATCACGTCGGAACGGACCTTGCGCGGCAGCTCCAGCGCGCCCCGGTCCAGCAGCTCCCGCCCGATGATGTGCCAGATCGTCGTGGACGGGGCGTTGGTGCCGGTGTACGTCGAGTCCAGGCTGAGCACCAGGCCGATCTGCCCGCCGGACTGGCCCGTGCCCAGCTCGAACTGGCGCACCGCCTCCCGCAGCAGCGCCGACTTGCCCAGCCCCCGGCCCCCGAACAGCACCTGGTTGCCGGTGGGGACCTGGACCGACTTCAGCTCGTCGCTGCGGCCGAAGAACATCTCCTCGGCGACCCGGCCGCGTTTCTCGCTGACGTACGGATTCACCGCCGAGAACGGCAGCAGCACCCGCATCGCCGGGCCGATGAGCTGGTTGCCGCGGGCGGCGAGATGGGCGAGGGCCGCGTCGTCCAGCACCAGCAGCGGACGGCGGCCGATGCACTCGGCGGCGAGCCGGACCCGGGCCGCCGCCGACAGGGTGCCGAAGTACGCCACCAGCAGCCCGCCCTGGCCGGGGTCCTGCCGCACCCGGGCGAGCAGCGCCTCCGGGGTCGGCTGCCCCCAGACGAGCATCACCCGCAGCCGCCCGCGCAGCCCGGAGCCGAAGTCGGGCACCAGCGCCTCGCCGGTGTGGGTGACATCCCGGACGTCGAGGAAGCGGTACTCGCCGCCGGGGCTCTTCTGCTGGTCGCGCTGGGGCCTGCGGGGGCTGCGGTAGCCGATCAGCCGCAGCGCGGGCATCAGCAGGCTCTCCTCGCTCAGCCCGTCCAGCCGCCGGGTCCCCTCCCGGGAGGCCATGTCCCGCCAGCCCTCCAGGGCCCGGGCCGCCGCCTCCGCGAACTCCGGCGACATGGCCGAGCAGTCCAGGGCGTCCAGACCGAGATACCGCTCACGGCGGCGGACGGCGCCGATCAGCTCCCCGGTGACGCCGTCCGGCAGGGCGTCGGGCACGGTGGGCAGGAACAGCGACAGCGCGGCCAGCGCGCCGTCCGTCTGCCGGGTGTCCGGGATCGGCTCGCCCACCGCGAGCGAGGAGATCAGCTCATGGGCGGTCAGCAGATCGCCCTCGTCGAGCAGGGCGCCGACCCGGGCGGCGGCCTCCGCCCCCAGGCCCGGGAGCTCCGCGAGCCGGACGCGCAGCCGCGCGGTGAACCCGGCGTTCGCCCGCTCCAGTTCCTCGGACAGCCCGTCCAACCGGGCCCTGGCGTAGGCCAGATCGCTCCCGGGGGTGAGCGGGACGGCCCGCAGCCGGTGCTCGAAGGCGCGCTCCTCGTCCTCCTGGAAGACATCGTTCACCCGGGCCCGGCGCAGCCGGTCCTCCAGGATGCGGCGGCGCTGCTCCAACTCGGCGGCCGTCCGTCGCCCGGCGTCCATGACCTGCGTGTACAGGGCTTCGGACCGGGGCCGTCCGGCCGCCGGGGGGCCGTCCTCGCGGCTGTGCGCCGCCGGATGCCCGTCCTCGGGCGCTCCGTCGGCGAGGGTGAGCAGCCGCAGGGCCACGTCGTACCGTTCGGCCGCCGTGTGCATCCGTACGGCGCCCCGGTGGCCGCGGCGGCTCGCGGCGAGGAACTCCTCGGGGGGCGTGGCGGGGACGACGGCGTCGCCGGTGGCCCCGTCCAGCCGGACGCCCGCCAGCCGCAGCAGCTCGGGCCCGAGCGCGGGCGCGGTGCCGGGCCCGGCGGGGGCGAGCCGGGTGCCGCCGGAGAGCAGCCGGAAGGTGAGCGCCAGGGAGCGGGACGCGGCCCGCACGGCGGCCACGGCGTAGGCGTCGCCCGGGGCGCCGGGTACGGCGCCGCAGGGGTGCTCGGCCAGCTCCGCGAGGACGCGTTCGCGCAGCCCGAGGACGGTGGCCCGCATCTCCTGCACCTGGTCGGCGCCCCAGTCTGCGGACCCCGCCTCCAGGGCGCGGGAACAGGCCACCCACCGTTCGACCAGCCGCAGTTGGTTCTGTGCAAGCCGCAGGAGATTCTGCCGGGACGCCCCCTCCAGCCGGGTGCGGCTGGACTTCATCAGCCGACGGTCGATGTCGGCGAGCCGCTCCTGGAGCGCGGTGCCGTCGCCCAGCCGCCGCACCCGTTCGGCGATCTCGTCCCGCGCGGCGCGGTCGTCGTCGGCGGCACGGACGAGGAGCGAGCCGAGGAGGCCGTCCCGGGCGAGCCACTGCCGTGCGATGTCGGAGGCGCGGTTGAACCGGAGCCGCGGGTGCTGTTCCAGGCTCTGGCGGCACTCCTCGCGGACCTCCCGCAGCGCCCGCTCCAGACCGGCGGCGTCCCGGGCGAGCGCGAGCGGCGGCGCGTGGAGCAGCGTCGACTGGAGCGCCCGCTGGGACACCTCCCGGGCGACGGACGCGAACGCGGGGGAGACCACCGCCGCCAGCCGCCCGAGCGCGGCGCCGGTCTCGGGGTCACCGGTGACCAGGACGGCCCGCAGCACGGCGGCGGTGACCAGCAGGCTGTCCGGCCTGCTGACGCCCGGCCGCTCCGGATCCGCCCCGGCCAGCTCCGCGCGGATACGGGCGCAGCCGCCGTCGCCGCCGGTGCGCAGGGTCTCCGCGTACGCGCTGATCCGGAGCACCGAGACCCGGTGCGCGGGTGCGCCGCTCTGCTCGGCGAGCACGGCGGCGAGCCCGTGCTGCCCGCCCCCGACGAGCACGGCGAGCACACCGCCCGGTCCGCCGGTGCCGGTGGCTGTCGTCTCCGTGTCCGTGGCCGGTCGCGCGGTGGCCGGTTTGCCGCGTCCGGTGGGCTTGCCGTTGTGCGCGGTGTGCGGTGGGTCGGTGGCCGGGGGGCCGGTCCGCGGAGGGCTTCCGGGGTGGCTGGTTCCCTGAGTGCCGCCGGTGGGGACGGCGCCCGGGCCGCCGGTGCCGGTGGCCTCCGGCCGGTCGGTCGCCGGGTCCGTGGCGGCGGGGGCCGTGGTGCTGCCCGTGCTCGGTTTGCCGGGCGTGGTGTGCGGCGGTGCCCCGGGGGCCGTGGGGTCGGGCTGCGGACGGCCTTCCGGGTGGCTGGTTCCGGGAGTGCCGCCGGTGGCAGGGGTGCCCGTTTCGCCGGTGGCGGTGGCGGTGGTGTCCGGGCGGAGGGTCGTCGTCTCGGTGCCGGTGCCGGTGCCGGTGCCGGTGGTCGGTCGGGTGGTGGTCGGTTCGCCGTGTCCGGTGTGTTGGCGGCTGGTCGTGGTGTGTGCGCTGGTGCCGGTCGCGGTGCGTGCGGGGCCGGGCGGGCGGGGCCGGGCGGCGGCGGGGGTGTCGGCGTCCGGCGCCCGGGGTGCCGGCGACCTGCCCCCGATGTCGGGGACGGCATCGCCGTCGTGGGGCCCCGTGTCGTCGGACGGCGGTGGTGGCTCCGGCGGTTCGACGGGGGGCCGGAGCCGCAGGCCCGCGTGCTGGGCGGCGAGGCCGAGCAGCCAGGGGGCGCGGTGGGACAGGGCCGCCAGGAGCTCCAGGATCTCGCCCGCGCGGCCCGGGTCACGGGCGAGGCCGACGATGGTCAGCAGGGTCCCGATCGCTCCCGCGTCGGCCCGTTCACCGTCGTCCCACCCGGGTCGGGCGATCAGGGCGGCGGCCCGCTCCCGGGCCCCGGCCAGTGCGGCATCGGCGACGGCGGACCCCTCCGCGCGGGCCAGCCGCTCCACCTCCCGCAGCCGTTCCCGCGCCGCCCCGTCGGCGAGCCGGGTCAGCGCCACCGCCGTGTGCGCGCGTACGGCGTCGAGTTCCGGCCGTACGTCCCGCGCTCCGTGGCCGTCGAGGGTGGCGAGCGCCTCGTCGAACGCGTGGGCCAGCGCGGTCAGGGCACCGATGTCCGGGTCGGCGGGGCGGGCCCGGGCGGCGAGCGCGGCGGTGAGGTGGGATAAGGACGCGTCGGCGGTGGTGAGGGCGCGTTCGACCCGTTCCACGGCGGTGGTGAGCCGTGCGGCACCGGGTGCGTCCGCCGCGGCGGGCGGTGCGCCGGCGGCCGGACTGTCGGCGGCGGGCACCGAGGGGCCACGGGCCGGGGTGTCCAGCTCCGGGGTGAGCCGGACGAGCCGCAGCGCGGCCTCGCGGGCCGCCGCCAGCTCCGCCGCCCCGGCCGGCCCCGTCAGCCAGGGCTGGTCGAGGACCCAGAGCCAGATCCGGGCGTCCCCCGGGGTGACGCGCAGGACCGACCACACCGTCAGCCGCAGCAGGGCGGGGCTCCAGCGCCGGGTGAGCGTCGCGGACGAGGGCTGCGACCGGGTCGCCGCGCGGACCGTCGCGTACACCAGATCGTTCAGCAGGGGCTGGGTGAGATGGCAGGCGGCGTGCCGGGTGCGCGCGGACGCGGGCTCGCGGCGCAGCCGGGTCAGCAGGTCGCGGCAGAGCGCGGGGCTGACGCGGGTGCCGACGACCGGTATCCGCAGCGTGCTCAGGACATGGCGGCGGCGGCGCACGGGCAGGGCGTGCAGGGCGTGTTCCACATCGGTCTGACCGAGGTCGCGGACCGCGAGGGCGAGTTGGGGCGCGAGGGGGGACAGGGCATCGGAGAGGGCGGTGAGCGCGGCGTGCACCGGGGGCGGATGCTCCGTCTCCCCGTTCACGACGGGGTAGGGCGGGCCGTCCGCCTCGGGGGCGGGGGAACGGTGGCGGCGCGGTGAGGTCACAGGGACTCCAGGTGGGGGTGTGCGCTGCGAGAAGGCGGAGGCGTGCGGGGCCGGGGCGCGGAAGGCTGCGGCAGCGGCGCGAACGGCGTGTGGGGCGGCACGGCGGGCGGCGCCGGAGCGGGTGCTCGGGCGGTACCGGAGCGAGCGCGTCGGGCAGGCTGCCGGGGAGCAGCCGCCGGGGACTAGGCGCCGGGCGCCGGGGACGGCCGCAGCGCGGCGCGGACCTGTCCCGCACGGAGGCCCCGGACGGCGGCGGACGCGCCGTCGGCGGGTATTCGGAAACCACGGCCCCGGCGGGCGGCGGCGGAGGGGCGCGGGGCGCGGCGGGCCCCGGAGGCGACGGGCGCGGCGGACGAGGGACGGAGGGGGCCGGGGAGGGGGGTCGCCCGGCGGGGCGCGGCGGGACGGTCGTGCCTGTTCATACGCGCACATCATCACCGAGCGACTACAGAAAGTGAAGTGCCCTTCGGGTGACGGGGGTTGAAGGTCTTGTGGAGAGTTCAGGACAGGGTGCCGGGCCCGGCCGGGGCGCAGCGCCCCACGACGTTCCCCGCGCGGTCGACGCAGATCACATCCACCGCGACGGGCGCCCCGCGCAGCACCGTCAGCGCCTCGTCGCGCGCCGCCAGGGCGACGAGATCGCCCAGCGGCACCCCGGCGGCCCGGCAGAGCTGGAGCGCGGCCAGACCGGTGTTGGCGGCGGCGACCTCCTGGACGAGGGCCTCCCCGGCGCCGCCCCGGCGGGCGAGACCGGCCAGGAAGCCCTTGTCCACCTGGGAACGGGCCGAGTGCAGATCCAGATGCCCGGCGGCGAGTTTCGACAGCTTCGCGAAGCCGCCGCAGACGGTGAGCCGGGCGACGGGGTGGCGGCGCAGATACTTCAGCACGGCGCCCGCGAAGTCGCCCATGTCCAGGAGCGCGTCCTCCGGCAGCCCGTACTCGGCCACGACGGTCCTCTCCGAGGTCGAGCCGGTGCAGGCGGCCACCTGCCGGTGCCCGGCGGCGCGCGCCACGTCCACGCCGCGCCGGATGGAGTCGATCCAGGCGGAACAGGAGTACGGCACCACCACGCCCGTGGTGCCGAGGATCGAGAGGCCGCCGAGGATTCCCAGCCGTCCGTTCCACGTGGAACGGGCGATCTCCGCCCCGTGGTCGACGGAGACGGTGATCTCCACATCGGCCCCGCGCCCGCCGTTGTGCAGCAGCGCGACCCGTTCGACGTGGTCCCGCATCAGCTGCCGGGGCACGGGGTTGATCGCGGGCTCGCCCACCGCCAGCGGCAGCCCGGGACGGGTGACCGTGCCGACGCCGGGCCCGGCCCGGAAGACGACGCCCGAGCCGGGCGGCAGGACCCGGACCGTGGAGCGCACCAGGGCGCCATGGGTGACGTCGGGGTCGTCGCCCGCGTCCTTGACCACTCCGGCCATCGCCCGCCCGTCGGCCAGCTCCTCGCGGGCGAGCGCGAACGCCGGGGTCTGCCCCTTCGGCAGGGTGATGGTCACGGGGTCGGGGAAACGGCCGGTGAGCAGGGCGGTGTACGCGGCCGTGGTGGCCGCTGTCGCACAGGCGCCGGTGGTCCAGCCGGGGCGCAGACCGGTGTGCTTGAGTTGGGCGACCCGTCCGCCCGCCGCCTCACCGCTCATGAAAGGGTCCGCGCTCCGTGCACATCGTGATTCTCGGGGGTACGACCGAGGCCCGCCGACTGGCGGAGCTGCTGCACGATACCCCTGACCTGCGGCTGACCAGCTCTCTCGCGGGTCGGGTCGCGGCGCCCCGGCTGCCGCCCGGGGAGGTCAGGGTGGGCGGTTTCGGCGGTGCGGAGGGGCTGGCGGCGTGGCTGCGCGCGCACGCGGTCGATCTGCTCATCGACGCCACCCATCCCTTCGCCCGGACCATGAGCCTGCACGCGGCGCGGGCCGCCGCCGCCACCCGTGTTCCCCTGCTCGCGCTGCGCCGCCCCGGGTGGGTCCGGGAGCCCGGTGACGACTGGCACCCGGTGGACTCGCTGGCGGAGGCGTCGGCGCTGCTGCCGTCCCTGGGGCGGCGGGTCTTTCTGACGACCGGCAGGACGGGGCTGGCGGCGTTCGCGCCGGGGGACGGACTGTGGTTCCTCGTCCGCTCCGTCGATCCGCCGGAGGGTCCTGTTCCGGAACGTTGCGAGGTGCTGCTCGACCGGGGTCCCTACGGGCTCGACGGCGAACGGGAACTGCTGGCTCGGCACCGGATCGACGTGGTCGTGACCAAGGACAGCGGGGGAGCGGCCACCGCGCCCAAGCTCAGGGCCGCGCGGGAGGCGGGGCTGCCGGTGGTGGTGGTCCGCCGTCCGCCGCTGCCGCCGGGGGTTGTGTCCGTTCCGGACCCGGAGTCGGCGGCGGCCTGGGCGCGGACCCGGATGCCGTCGCCGCCGGCCGGTCAGGGGGCGGTCGCGCAGTCGTGACGGTCGCGGTCGGCCGAGTAGAGATGGCTGTCGCGGAAGCCCTCGGCGCCCAGGGTGCGGCCGACGAGGATGACGGCGGTACGGACGATGCCCGCCGCCTTCACCTGGTCGGCGATGCCGTCGAGGGTGCCGCGCAGCACGATCTCGTCGGGACGGCTGGCCCAGGCGACCACGGCGGCGGGGCAGTCGGCGCCGTAGTGGGGCAGCAGCTCCGCGACGACACGATCGGCGTATCCGGCGGCCAGATGGAGCACGAGGAGCGCGCCGCTGCGGCCGAGGGTGGCCAGATCCTCGCCCTCCGGCATGGGGGTGGCGCGCTGGGCGACCCGGGTGAGGATGACGGTCTGGCCCACGGTCGGCACGGTCAGCTCGCGCTTGAGCGCGGCAGCGGCGGCGGCGAACGCGGGAACGCCGGGGATCACCTCGTACGGCACCCCGGCCGCGTCCAGACGGCGCATCTGCTCCGCGACGGCGCTGAAGACCGACGGGTCGCCCGAGTGGAGCCGGGCGACGTCGTGGCCCTCCGTATGGGCGCGGACCAGCTCCGCGGTGATCTCGTCGAGGGTGAGCCGGGCGGTGTCGACCAGCCGGGCCTCCGGCGGGCAGCCGTCCAGCAGCTCACGCGGGACCAGACTGCCCGCGTAGAGGCAGACCCGGCAGGAGGCGAGGGTACGCGCGCCGCGCAGGGTGATGAGGTCGGCGGCACCGGGGCCCGCGCCGATGAAGTACACGGTCATACGAGGTCTCCTGAGTCGGGCGGTACGGGGGCGCCGGGCCCGGGGCGCTTCTCTGCGGCCCACTGGGTCACCGGCATCGCCTGACGCCAGCCGGTGAAGCCGCCGACGGGCACGGCGTGCGCCACCGCGAGGCGCACCAGCTCTCCGCCGTGGCGCCGACGGGCCTCGGCGAGCAGGGCCTCGGACTCCAGCGTCACGGTGTTGGCGACGAGCCTGCCCCGGTCGGGCAGCGCCGCCCAGCAGACGTCCAGCAGCCCGGCGGCGGTCAGCCCGCCGCCGATGAAGACCGCGTCCGGGACGGGGAGCCCGGCGAGCGCGCCGGGGGCCGCGCCGGTGACCACCCGCAGCCCGGGTACGCCCAGCCGGTCGGCGTTGCGGGCGATGCGCGCGGCGCGTTCCGGGTCGCGTTCGACACAGACGGCGCGGCAGGAGGGGTGGGTCCGCAGCCACTCGACGGCGATCGACCCGGAGCCGCCGCCGACGTCCCACAGCAGTTCGCCGGGGGCGGGCGCCAGCGCGGCGAGCGTCGCGGCGCGGACATGGCGCTTGGTGAGCTGCCCGTCGTGCTCGTACGCGCTGTCGGGGAGCCCGGGGACCGCGCCGAGCCGGGGCGCGCCGGGGGCGCGGCGGCACTCCACGGCGACGACGTTCAACGGGTCGCCCGGCGGGTGCGGCCAGCCGTCGGCGGTGCCTTCGAGGACGCGCTCCACGGGAGCGGCGAGCTGTTCCAGGACCCGTATCCGGCTGGGGCCGAAGCCGTGCGCACGCAGCAGCGCGGCGACGTCGGCGGGGGTGTCGGCCCCGGCGCTGAGCACCAGCAGCCGCCGTCCGTCGTGGAGCGCGGCAGCCAGCCGGGCGACGGGCCGCCCCACCGCGGTGACCACCTCGGTCTCCTCCACGGCCCAGCCGAGGCGGGCGGCGGCGAGCGAGACGGACGAGGGGTGCGGCAGGACCCGCAGCGCGGGCGCGCCGAGCACTTCGGCGAGGGCGCGCCCGATGCCGTAGTGCATGGGGTCGCCGCTGGCCAGGACCGCGATCCGGCGGCCGTGGTGGGCGGCGACGACGCCGGGGACCGCGGGGCGCAACGGCGAGGGCCAGCGAACCCGCTCGGCCCGGCACCCGTCGGCCCCCTCGGGCAGCAGATCGAGCTGGCGCGCCCCGCCGACGACGACGTCCGCCGCGCGGAGCGCCGCGCGGGACGCCTCGGGGAGCCCGGCCCAGCCGTCGGCACCGATGCCGACCACGGTGACGACGGGGGGTGCGGGGGTCACGGCCGGTACCTCGCTGCGGGCTCTGGGGCGGTCTGCGGAACGCAGGCACTTTACTCGCCCCCGGCTGCCCCGCCCCCGCGGGCCCGACACCTGGGGACGGCCCCCGCCCAGCGGACCGCCCGCCACGCAATCCGACGCCCTGCGCACCGCGGGGGCCACGCCCCGAGCCCTCGCGCCTCGACCTCCCCCGGAGGGGGCACCCCCAGGGTGCTGTTTCGCGCGGGCATTTTCTCCCTCCCACCGGGCGGGGGCTGTGCCCGCTTCCCGCACCGGGCGGGCTGGTCCCCGGTGGGGTGCAGGGTCGTCCCCTTGGCGGGACCCGAAGGGGCCGTCTGTCTCCCCCCGGGGCGGGGGTGTGCCCCCTGCGTGCGGGAGGGGCCTGCGGCTCCCCCTTCCCACCGGGCGGGAGTGTGCCCACGTCCCGCACCGAGTGGGCCGTCTGCCCGTGGTGGGGGGTGCAGGGTCGTCCCCGGAAGGGACCGGCGGAGAACCGCCCGCACTCTGCGTCGGACGCCCGGTCTGCCGGCCCTGAGGAGTCGAGCCCGGAGGCCCCCACATCCCGCACCTGACGGGTGGCCCGAGCAAAACCAGCCCGTCCGGCGTTTGAGGACGGACCCCGCACCCAACGCAAGGCTCACGCGCAAGCCGACGGACCCCGCGCGGCCCCGTCGTCGGGGGCCAGCCCCCGAACCCCCGCTCCTCAAACGCCGGAGGGGCTGAATTTCGGGCACCCCCAAGAGGCTGACTTTCAGGCACCCCACAGGGCTGATTGCCTCGGGGCCGCCGGGGACACCCCCCGGACTAATACCGCCTCGGCGTCCAGACGACCTCACTTCCGTCCCCCCGCCGCACCACCCTCGTCCGCGACGACCCGACCAACAGAATCGTCCGCATGTCGACCTCCTCGGGCACAAGCTCCGCCAGCCGCACGATCCGTACGCACTGCCCGTCGCCGCCGACATCCCGCGCCACCACGACCGGTGTGTCCGGGGCCCGGTGTTCGAGCAGCAGCTCACGCGCCTTGGCGACCTGCCAGGTCCGGCTGCGGGAGCCGGGGTTGTACAGGGCGAGCACGAGGTCCGCCGTCGCGGCGGCCCGCAGGCGTTCCGCGATGACCTCCCAGGGCTTGAGCCGGTCGGAGAGCGAGACGGTGGCGTAGTCGTGCCCGAGGGGCGCGCCCGCGGCCGCCGCCGCGGCGTTCGCGGCGGTCACTCCGGGCAGCACCCGGACGGGGACGTCCGCGTACTCCGGCTGCGACGCGACCTCCAGGACCGCCGTCGCCATCGCGAAGACCCCGGGGTCGCCGCCGGAGACAACGGCGACGCTGCGCCCGCGCCGGGCGAGGTCGAGCGCGAACTCGGCCCGTTCGGACTCGACCTTGTTGTCGGAGCCGTGCCGCTGCTGACCGGGGCGTACGGGCACCCGGTCCAGGTAGGTCGTATAGCCGACGAGATCGTCCGCGGCGGCCAGCGCCCCCTTGGACTCGGGGGTGAGCCACAGCGGCCCGGCGGGCCCGGTGCCGACGACGACGACCTCGCCCCCCTCGGCGGCCCGGTGGTCACCGGCGTCGCCACCGAGACCGACCCGGCTCGGCAGCACCGCCACCGAGAAGTACGGCACCGACTCCGCGTCCACGTCGGCCAGCCGGGCGGTGCGCTCCCCGTCCATGGTGGCCCGTTCCGCATAACGCGCGTCGGCGAGCCGGCCGGAACGTTCCAGCGCCCGCCGCACCTTGGGGAACGTACGCCCCAGTTTCATCACCACGGCCGCGTCCGTCGCGGCGAGGCGCGCTGTGAGCTCCTCCTCGGGCAGGGTGCCGGGGAGGATCGTCAGCACCTCATCGCCCTCGACGAGCGGCGCGCCGAGCCGGGCCGCGGCCCCGCTCACGGAGGTGACCCCGGGGACGACCTCCGTCTCGTACCGGTCGGCGAGCCGCTTGTGCATGTGCATGTACGAGCCGTAGAAGAGCGGATCGCCCTCCGCGAGCACCGCGACCGTCCGCCCGGCGTCGAGGTGGACGGCCAGCCGGGCCGCCGCCTCGGTATAGAAGTCCTCCATGGCGCCCCGGTATCCGCCGGGGTGGTCGGTGGTCTCCGTGGTGACGGGGTAGACCAGCGCCTCTTCGACATGGTCGGGACGGATGTGCCGGGCGGCGATGGACCGCGCGATGGACCGTCCGTGCCGGGCGCTGTGGTACGCGATCACATCCGCGTCGGCGATGACCTCCACGGCGCGTACGGTCATCAGGGACGGGTCGCCGGGGCCGAGCCCCACCCCGTACAGCCGGCCGGTGGTCGTCGTCCCGCTCATTCTTCCTCGCTCGCGATCGCGTTCAGGGCGGCCGCCGCCATGGCGCTGCCACCGCGCCGCCCGCGCACGACCAGGTGGTCGAGGCCCAGGACATGCCCGGCCAGGGCGTCCTTCGACTCGGCGGCGCCGATGAAGCCTACGGGCACCCCGATGACGGCCGCGGGCCGAGGGGCGCCCTCCTCGATCATCTCCAGGAGCCGGAAGAGCGCGGTGGGGGCGTTGCCGACGGCGACGACCGCGCCGTCGAGCCGCTCCCGCCACAGCTCCAGCGCGGCGGCGCTGCGGGTGGTGCCGAGTCCGGCGGCGAGCGCGGGCACGGAGGGGTCGGAGAGTGTGCAGATCACCTCGTTGTCGGCGGGCAGCCGCTTGCGGGTGACCCCGCTGGCGACCATCTGCGCGTCGCAGAGGATCGGCGCACCGGCCCGCAGCGCGGCCCGCGCGCGGGAGACGACCTGCGGGCTGTAGGACAGATCGCGTACGAGATCGACCATCCCGCAGGCGTGGATCATCCGGACCGCCACCTGGCTGATGTCGGCGGGCAGGCCCGAGAGGTCCGCCTCGGCGCGGATGGTGGCAAAGGACTGGCGGTAGATGGCCGCCCCGTCCTTCTCGTAGTCGAACACGGTGTTCTCGCTGCTCTCGCTGATCGGGGTCACCGCGCCCGGGTGGACGCGGACGGCGCCGGACGCGCCGTGGCCATCGTGACGGTGTCGCCCCCGGGGTCGGCGGCGGGGGTGGCGGTACGGGCCGCGGCGACGGCGTCGGAGAGTGCCGCCGGGGCGGCCCGGACCGGGGCGGCCCCGGCCCCGTCCGCAGCACTGTCCGTTCCGTCGCGGACGGTGGACACCCGGTACCCGTTCTCCTGGGCGACGACGTCCACCCGGTCACCGGGCGGCCGTCCGCAGCGGCGCTCGCACCCGGACCAGTACACGGGGAGCGCGGCGACGGGGGCGGGCGCGGCGGTGGCGGTGGCGGTGAGCGTGACGACGGCCGCCGCGTCCGCGCGCACGTCGGCGAGGGACTTCGCGCAGCCGGGGCGTCCGGCACAGGCGCCCACGCCCCGCCAGGGCGAACCGGGTCCGGTGACCAGTCCGGCGGCGGAGAGCCGGGCGAGCCGCCCGGGGCCGTGGGCGGTGCCGACGGCGGGGACGAGGACGCCGCGCCAGGGGGTGAGCCGCAGCTCGCCCCGGCCGTCCCGGCGGGCGCACTCGGTGAGCAGCCGCCACTGTGCACCGGTGATCCGTCCGAAAGGAGCCTGGACGGAGAGGGTGACGTCGGCTGCCGACGGACCGGGGATCAGGCCGGGGACGGGCCCTTCGGCGACGGACCACGTTCCCGCCGCACCCGCACCCGCACCCGCATGGCCACCCGCACCCGCACTGCCACTCGCGCTGATATCCGGCATATCCGGATCAGTGCACACCGTCACACCGTCATGACGCAACCGTTCCCTGACCGTCCGCACCAGCCCGGCTCCGCCATCGCCGAGTTCGGCGATGCGCCAGACACCCCGACGCCGACCGGATTCGGCCACGGCGCCCGTCGTCACCGCGCCCGTCGCCACGGCGTCCAGGAAGGCAGCGGCCGCTGTGGTCGCGGCTCGTACCGCCGCCGCTCCGGGCACCCGGAGAACATCGCCCCCCTGCCCCAGCCGGACCAGGGCGAAACCCCCTTGGGCCGCAGTGAGTGTCACATCCGCGCCGAGGGAGAGCACATCGCCGCGCCCGTCGTCGAGCGCGAAGAGGAAGCGCCCGGAGAGAGCCGCGAGCGGGCCCCCGGCGCACAGCGCGGCGTCGAGCTGCCGCAGCCAGGGCCCCACATCGGCGTGCCCGCGTCCGTCGAGTCCGGAGAGCGGGGTGGCGACGACGTTCCGTATCCGTTCCTGGCGGGGCGACGGCAGCAGCCCGGCCGCGCCGAGGAGCTCCGCCAACTCTCCCCCGCAGCCCTCGCGGAGCCCGCGCAGTTGCACATTGCCCCGAGAGGTGAGGTGCAACGAGCCGTCGCCGAGCCGCAGCGCGGCGTCGGCCAGCGCGTCCGCCTGCCGGAGCCCGAGCAGCCCCCCGGGCACCCGGACCCGGGCGAGCGCGCCGTCGTCGGCGGAGTGCAGCCGCAGCGCGCCGGGACAGGCGTCGCCCTGGGCACGGGTGCGGGGATCACGACCGCGACCGGCACCGGCGGACGCATCGCCCCCGGCGGGCGGATCGGCGAGGGAACCGGCAGGGGAATCGGCGGGCGCATCGCCAAGGGAACCGGCAGGGACAGCGGGAAAGGAACCGACGGGGGACCCGGCGGAGGAGTCGCCCCCCGCGCCGCCGCCTCCGGCACCGACCCCACCGTCGGCATCGGTACCGCCGTCGGCACGGGCGGGAGGCATGGACATGGCGGCGAGCATACCGACGGCTCCGACGGCCCCGGCGGGCCCCGCCCCGTGCCGCACCACCCCCGCCCACCCCGCCGGTGGACCCCACCCCGCCGGTGACCCCACCAGGCCACCCCGCCCACCGGGCTGCCGCCGGGACTGCCGCCGGGACTGCCGCCGGGGTGCCGCCGTGGGTGCCGACGAGGCCACCCGCGGAGACGGGACGGGGCACCCGCGAAGACGCGCGCCGGGACCGCCGCACCCACCCGTCACCCCGTCCGCCCCCCTCTCGTCCGCCCCCTCGTCCAGCGCCTTCGCCCGCCTCGCCTCCCCTGTCGCCCACCTGCACCGTTGCCCGCATCACCCACCCCGTTCGGCGGTCCGGGCCCGTACGATGGCTCCCGGCGGATCACCCGGTCCGCCTTCGCCGGAGACGGCGTAAGGGGAGGAAGCCCGGTGCGACTCCGGCGCGGTCCCGCCACTGTGAACCCGGCCCGGTGGCCGGGTGAGCCAGGAACTCCCGCCGTCCGACACCGCCCGGGGCGCGGAAACCCCGAGGAAGGCCAGACGTCGCATGCATCAGCCGTCCGGGGAGCACACCGCCCCGCACCCGCACGAGATCCTGCTTCTGTCGACCTCCGACACCGATCTGCTGAGCGCGCGCGCCGCGGCGGGTCCGGTCCCGTACCGCTTCGCGAACCCCGCGCGGCTGCCGCTGGACGACCTCCCCGCCCTGCTGGAGGGGGTGGGCCTGGTCGTCGTCCGGCTCCTCGGCGGGGTGCGCGCCTGGCAGGAAGGGCTCGACCGGCTGATCGGGAGCGGACTCCCGGTGGTGGTGCTCACCGGTGAGCAGGCGCCCGACGCCCAGTTGATGGAGGCGTCCACCGTCCCCGTGGGCCTCGCGGCCGAGGCGCACGCGTATCTCGCGCACGGCGGCCCGGCCAACCTCGAACAGCTCGCCCGCTTCCTGTCGGACACGGTGCTGCTGACGGGCCACGGCTTCGAGCCCCCGTCCCCGGCGCCGACCTGGGGCCCGCTGGAGCGCGAGCCCGGCACCCCCGCCGCGCCCCCCGGGGCGGACGGCGTGACCCCCGTCATCGCGGTCCTCTACTACCGCGCCCACCACATGAGCGGGAACACCGCCTTCGTCCACACCCTGTGCACGGAGATCGAGCGCGCGGGCGCCTGTCCGCTCCCGCTCTACGTGGCCTCGCTGCGCGCGCCCGAGCCCGAGCTGATCGACGCCCTGCGCGCGGCCGACGCGATCGTCACCACCGTGCTCGCCGCGGGCGGCACCCGCCCCGCCGACGCCTCCGCCGGCGGGGACGACGAGTCCTGGGACGCGGGCGCGCTGACCCGTCTCGACATCCCCGTCCTCCAGGCGCTCTGCCTCACCGGATCCCGCGCCGCCTGGGAGGAGAACGACGAGGGCGTCTCGCCGCTGGACGCCGCCAGCCAGATCGCCGTGCCGGAGTTCGACGGCCGCCTGATCACCGTCCCGTTCTCCTTCAAGGAGGTCGACGAGGACGGCCTCCCGGCCTATGTCGCGGACGAGGAGCGCGCGGCGCGCGTCGCGGGCATCGCGGTGCGCCACGCCCGGCTGCGCCATGTCCCGGCCGCCCGCAAGCGACTGGCGCTGGTGCTCTCCGCGTACCCCACCAAGCACTCCCGTATCGGCAACGCGGTCGGGCTCGACACCCCGGCCAGCGCCGTCGCGCTGCTGCGCCGGCTGATCGCGGAGGGGTACGACTTCGGCCCCGGGGACGAGATCCCGGGCCTGCTCTCCGGCGACGGCGACGAGCTGATCCGCGCGCTGATCGACGCGGGCGGCCACGACCAGGAGTGGCTGACGGAGGAGCAGCTCGCCGCCAACCCGGTCCGCATCCCGGCGGCGGACTACCGGCGCTGGTACGCCACGCTCCCCGCCGCCCTGCGCGAGCAGGTCGAGGAGCACTGGGGCCCGCCGCCGGGCGAGATGTTCGTGGACCGCAGCGCCAACCCCGAGGGCGACATCGTGCTCGCCGCGCTGCGCCGGGGGAATCTGCTGATCCTGATCCAGCCGCCGCGCGGCTTCGGCGAGAACCCGATCGCGATCTACCACGACCCCGATCTGCCGCCCTCGCACCACTATCTCGCCGCCTACCGCTGGATAGCGGCCCCGGCCGCGGACGGCGGCTTCGGCGCGGACGCGATGATCCACCTCGGCAAGCACGGCAATCTGGAGTGGCTGCCGGGCAAGAACGCCGGTCTCTCCGCCGCCTGCGGCCCCGACGCCGCCCTCGGCGATCTGCCGCTCGTCTACCCGTTCCTGGTGAACGACCCGGGCGAGGGCACCCAGGCCAAGCGCCGGGCGCACGCGACCCTCGTGGACCATCTGGTGCCGCCGATGGCCCGCGCCGACTCGTACGGGGACATCGCCCGGCTGGAGCAGCTCCTCGACGAGTACGCGCAGATCTCGTCCATGGACCCGGCGAAGCTGCCCGCGATCCGGGCGCAGATCTGGACGCTGATCCAGGCGGCGAGGCTCGATCACGACCTCGGTCTGGAGAACCGGCCGGACGACGACGGCTTCGACGACTTCCTCCTCCATGTGGACGGCTGGCTCTGCGAGATCAAGGACGTCCAGATCCGGGACGGCCTCCATGTCCTCGGCTCCGCGCCGAGCGGCGCCGACCGGGTCAATCTGATCCTGGCGATCCTGCGCGCCCGGCAGATCTGGGGCGGTACGACCGCGCTCCCGGGGCTGCGGGAGGCGCTGGGCCTGGACGAGTCGGCGGCGAACCGCACGGCGGCCGACGAGGCCGAGGAGCGGGCCCGCGCCCTGGTCCAGGCGATGGACGACGCGGACTGGGACCTCTCCGCCCTGCCGTCCGATGCGAACGACCAGGTCAGGGCGGTGCTGGAGTTCGCGGCCCGTGAGGTCGCCCCGCGCCTCGCGGCGACGACCGCCGAACTGGACCACACCGTGCACGCCCTGAACGGCGGCTTCGTCCCGGCGGGCCCCTCGGGCTCCCCGCTGCGCGGCCTGGTCAACGTCCTGCCGACGGGCCGCAACTTCTACTCCGTCGACCCCAAGGCCGTCCCCTCCCGGCTCGCCTGGGAGACCGGCCAGGCCCTCGCTGACTCCCTCCTCACCCGCTACCGCGACGACAACGGCGCCTGGCCGACGTCCGTGGGGCTCTCCCTGTGGGGGACGAGCGCGATGCGCACCGCGGGCGACGACGTGGCGGAGGCCCTGGCCCTGCTCGGCATCCGGCCCGTCTGGGACGACGCCTCCCGCCGGGTCACCGGCCTGGAGCCGATCCCGCTCGCCGAACTGGGCCGCCCCCGGGTCGATGTGACCCTCCGTATCTCCGGTTTCTTCCGGGACGCCTTCCCGCACACCATCGGACTCCTCGACGACGCCGTCCGCCTGGCGGCCTCGCTGGACGAGTCGGACGAGGACAACCACGTCCGCGCCCACACCCGGGCCGACCTCGCCGAACACGGTGACGAGCGGCGCGCCACCACCCGTATCTTCGGCTCCCGGCCGGGCACCTACGGGGCGGGCCTGCTCCAGCTCATCGACTCCCGCGACTGGCGCACCGACGCCGACCTCGCCGAGGTGTACACGGTCTGGGGCGGCTATGCGTACGGCCGTGAGCTGGACGGACGCCCCGCGCGCGCCGAGATGGAGACGGCGTACAAGCGCATCGCGGTCGCGGCGAAGAACACCGACACCCGCGAGCACGACATCGCCGACTCCGACGACTACTTCCAGTACCACGGCGGCATGGTCGCCACCGTCCGCGCCCTGCGCGGCACCGCCCCCGAGGCGTACATCGGCGACTCCACCCGCCCGGAGACGGTGCGCACCCGCACCCTGGTCGAGGAGACGTCCCGCGTCTTCCGCGCCCGCGTCGTCAACCCCAAGTGGATCGAGGCGATGCGCCGCCACGGCTACAAGGGCGCCTTCGAACTCGCCGCGACCGTCGACTACCTCTTCGGCTACGACGCCACCACCGGCGTCGTAGCCGACTGGATGTACGACAAGCTCACCGAGACCTACGTCCTCGACCCGGAGAACCGCGCCTTCCTGGAGCAGGCCAACCCCTGGGCCCTCCACGGCATCGCCGAACGCCTCCTGGAGGCGGAGTCCCGCGGCATGTGGGCCAAGCCCGACCCCGCCGTCCTGGCGGCCCTCCGCCAGGCGTACCTCGAATCCGAGGGCAATCTGGAGTCCGACGAGTCCTGACCGCGCAGGATGGGCGGCGGACCGTGGCGAACGGTCCGCCGCCCAACTGTTTCCGTCGCGTGCAGGCGACGGCGCTTTTTCCCTTGCAGAGCCATGAGTGCGCGCCGGTGCCGAAACCACGCGCCTTTATTGGCAACGGGCAACCCTTCAGGACCGCGGGCGTGGGGACATTCTTCGTGCCAGACTCATGGCTGGAACGGCGGGGCCGCGCCGAATCCCCACCCTCATCCCTCATCGTTGGACGATGTATGCCCTGCAAGGAGCATGTTGGCATGAGCGCGTCATTAGTTTTTGGTCCGGAAATGCGACGTCTACGGCAGGAACGGGGAATATCCCTCAGGGAGTTCGCCACCTTGGTGGGGTATCACAAAGCTCATCTCAGCAAGGTCGAGCGGGGTCTGCGGCGGGCCTCGGTCCATCTGGCCCGGCGGGCCGACTCCACACTGAACGCAGATGGCCGATTACAGTCCCTGGCCGAGAAATCGTCTGCCCGGAGCAGTGGGGACACCACAGGTGGACGGCGCGGAGTGGGCCGTCGGGAGCTGCTCGCCGCCGGGACGGGAACTCTGTTGGGGAGCGGGACACTGACCGGCCTCGCCCCGACCCCGACCGCGGTCGAACACCTCCGGGACGAGGAAGGCGGCGTCGTGGCTGCCTTCCGCGCACAGCTCGACCAGATGCGGCAGTTGGGCCAGCGGACCGATCCGGCCCTGCTCCTGCCGCTGCTGAAGACCCAGACCCACACCGTGACCGAGTTTGCCGCCCGGGGAGGGGCCGGGGCGAGATCTCAGCTCCTCGTCCTCGCCGCCCGTTTCGCGGAGTACGCCGGGTGGATGGCACAGGAGAGCGGTGACACCGAGACCGCGCTCACGTGGACGGCGGACGCTGTCGCCCTGGCCCAGGCAGGCGGAGACCGTGCTCTCTCCTCGTATGCGCTGGTACGACGTGCTCTGGTCACCTTTTACGCCGGCGAGGCACAGCACACCGTCGACCTTGCCAGGGGGGCACAGGACAGCGGGCTGCCGCCCAGAATCCGTGCGCTCGCAGCGCAGCGTGAGGCACAGGGTCATGCTCTGGCCGGAGATGAACACGCCTGTCGGGAGAGCCTCGACCGTGCCCGGCTGCTCTTCACCTCTGCGTTCCATGAGCGCGACCCCGGGCCCGTGATCGGCACCTCTCATCTGTCCGACCCCGTGACCATGATCACCGGCTGGTGCCTTCACGATCTCGGAAGGCCCCGAGAAGCCGCCGAAGTGCTGGACCGGGAATGCCTCCGTGTTCCCCGGCAGGCGTTCCGCACACGGACGAGATACGGACTGCGGCGGGCGCTGGCCCATGTTGCGAACGGTGAGATCGAGCATGGCTGCGATATCGCAGGAGAACTGCTCGACATCGTCGCCACCGCGCCGTCCGCCACGGTTCGAACGGACCTCTCCCGGCTCGCTCGGGAACTGACACGGTTCCGTGCCAACCGGGCTGTCCGTGACCTCCAGCCTGCGCTGGCACTGGCACTCAGGCCCGCCGCCGCTCGCTGAGAGAACCGCGGCACCACGACGACACCCCGACACAGAACAAGGAGTCGAGCATGCCCGACGTATTCGTGAACTACCGCACCGGGGACGAAGAGGCCACAGCCACCTTGATCGAGCACGAGCTGTCCCGCCGTTTCGGCAGCGACCGCGTGTTCCGGGCCAGCAAGTCGATCCCACCCGGTCAGCGGTACCCGCAGGAGCTGCTCACGGCCGTCCGCCGCAGCAGTGCCGTACTGGTGGTGATCGGCGAGCGTTGGGCCGAGGCGAAATCCAGGAACGGCGGACGGGCGCTGGACGACCCGGAGGACTGGATTCGACGGGAGATCCTGACAGCACTGGAGAGCAGTGCCCTGATCATCCCTGTTCTGGTGGGCCGGGCCACTCGCCTGGACAGTGAAGCCCTTCCACCCGAACTCGCGGACCTGGCGGACTACCAGTACTGCCGGTTCAGTCACCGTAACTCTCGGAGCGACCTCACCCGGTTGGCAAATGACCTCGCCGACCTGGTGCCTCAACTGGCGGCTGCCGACAGTGACCGGCCACATCCGCCCGAGGAGCCGACGACCGCACCAGTAGGCAACACGGCCGGAGAGGTCCGGGGCACCCAGAGCCATGCCCGCGATGTCAGCCATCGGTTACGGGGCAGCATCGGCCACCTCGCCGGAGACCTGGGTACCTTCGTCAACGAACCCCGGGGGCCGGTCCACACCGGCCAGGGCGAGCAGCACAACGGTCCTCGGTTCTCCGGAGACGGGATGGGTGTCAGCTATGTCGCGGGGGACAACTCCGGCACGGTGCAGCAGTCCTCGGGCCGTGAGCCACGCCACGAGGACGAGGGCCGGTGACCGGCGGCACCTCGGTCAACGAACCGCGGGGCCCCGTCCACAGTGGCAACGGCCCCCAGTTCAACGCCCCGATCTGGATCTCCGAGGACGCTTTCGGACGGCTGACCAGGAGAGGGCCCGACCCACGCCGGATCTCTCTCCAGCGCCGTCGGCTGCTCCGTCGCCGATTCGCCCCTCCCCGTCATTTCTATGACGCGCTGGAACGCCTGTCCGCTCCCGGGGCGGTGGTCCTGCTCGACGGCCCTCGGGGCAGCGGGCGCCGTGCGGCGGCCACGATGCTGCTGCACCGATCCTGCGGGGACGGCGGCCGACTGGAGGAGCTGTCCGCGGAGCCCGAGCAGAGAGAAGGACGACTCGACCCGGGCCCGTCCGACCACTACCTTCTTGATCTTTCCAACGTCTCCCACGCCGACTACTTCGGCGCGCAGCGACTCCTGGCCTCCTACCGTTCGACGGTCGAGGAATCCAGCGCCCGTATGGCCGTCGTACTCCCCGACGGTCTGGATCATCTGCTCGACACCGACCTCCGGCCCTTGGTCGTTCACCTGGGCCGCCCCCGCGGGGCAGCCGTCCTCCGCTTGTACCTGCGGCTCGACGGCATCCCGTTCACCCGGGAGGAGACGGACGAGGAGGCGCTGCGCCACTTCCTGGTGACAGCACCGATGCGGGAGCTGGCCAAGCTCGCCGACCTGATTCGCCGGGCGAGGGACAGCGGCCGGCACGGCAACCACTTCTCCGCATGGTGCGCGGAGGCGATGGCCGCGGTGACGGACTGGGCCGGCGAGGCGGCCCGCCAGGTGAGCTCCCACCGCACGGTGCAGGAAAGGGCGATGCTGCTCACCGCCGCCATGTTCAGTGGTGCGTCCGCGGACGCGGTCTTCCACGGCTCGGACTGTCTGTTGAGAACGCTCGACCACGCGGGGGACGAGATGCCCCGCCTCGCCCAGTCGGACCTGGGTGAACAACTGGAGTCGCTGAAGATCCGTCGCGACACCGAAGGCAGGATTGGGTTCGAGCGACTGGCCTACGACAGCGCGATTCGCACCCATTTCTGGAAGAACTTCCCTGACTTGCGGGATGGCCTGAGGGACTGGGTCGAATACGCCGCGCGGCTTCCGGACCTGACGCGTGACGACCGGATGAACCTGGTCGAGCGCTTCGCCGAGCAGGCACTGGGCGCGGGTCGGCCCGACCACCTCTGGAGTCTCGTCGAGCGATGGACCCGTCCGGGGGGTCGTATGTCGCTCAACGCGGAGGCGGCATCCACTCTGGAACGCGGGCTCGCACACGAACGCTACGGGGGGCGGTTCCGCGCCCAGACCTACGAATGGGCCGCGGGACGCACTGCGTTGTCGGCGGACCTCGTGCGGGTGCTGACCGAGGTCTGCCGACAGGTGATGGCCTCGACCCACCCCGCTCAGGCGCTGGTGCGACTGCACCATCTTGCCCTCAGACCGGGTGGGGAGGAGATCGGGGAGGCCCGTACGGCCCTGCTGGAACTCGCACGGGGGAGCCGCCGTTTGCGCGCCCGGCTGACCGGGCGTCTCCTCTCCCCGGAGAGTTCGAATGGTCATGCGAATCTGGAGCTCTATCTCGACCTCGTGGAGCCCCTGGGTCTGCGGGCCAGGGAACCCTGGCCGCAGCTCGCCGAGCTCTGGACCGCCGTCATGGACGAAGGACCAGTGGAGACATGGAGCCCCACTGTGGGGCGTTGGCTCTCCGCCCTCCGGACGGACGAGGGAAGGCATCACGCCCTCGGGGTCCTGCTGGACGCCGCCTCGGGCCGGAACGATGTACTCAACCGGCTGTACGCGATCACCTGCGATTGGGCCGCGACGGCTCTCCATACCCCGGGACGGCATCCGGATCACCGTGCGGCGACCGCCACGCTCTTCTGGAGCATGATCGACAGGGTGCAGGGCGTCGGCTCCGCAGGTGGCAGTAGCACATCCTTCTGAATCAGGAGCGATTCATGCATCGCAGGAACGGACCATCTCTGGGGCTCGGAGCCGCCCTCTGCCTGATCCTCTTCGGCACGGGGGCCGCACAGGAGTCGCCCATCTGGCCGTGGATCTTCCTAGGGGCGGTAGCGATCGGCGCGATCGGCCTGTGGCGGGCCAACCGGTCTCCCACCGCCGCCCCGGAACCGGAACCAGCTCTCCCTACGGACTCGCCCTATGAAGTGGTGCATGTGGAGAACATTGCGCTTCCGAGCGCGGTGGCCGACTACGACTTCCGCTTCTCCGCCTCGATCTGGTGGCGGCCCTTCGGGGAACGGCAGGGTGAGACCCCCGCTTGGTCGGCTCAGGCGGTCGCCGCCATCCTGAGCCGGGCAGAGAGCATCACCCGTGGTGAACATCCGGGCCACTGGGATTCGGCCAGATACCGGTTGCAAGGTGCACTCGGAGCCCCTGCCCCCGACGACTCCTTTGCGGTCACGGCCATGGCATCCCATGTCACACTCGCTCTGGTCGCAGGGGACCGGGAGCGCTTGGAGAATCTCGCGACGCTGAGGAAGACCCAGGCCACCTGGCATCATGAACGGCAGTATGAACGGGATAAACGCGAGTATTTCGCTACGGAGATACTGAGCACCCCGGGCAGCGCGGTGACCTGGTGGCTGGCCCAGCACGACGATGAGGTCGAACGAGCGGTGGATCTGATCGGTCCACTCGCCTGCCTGTCTGCCGCGTCCAACAACGCCGAGGTCCCGGAGCTGTTCCGGCACCTGGTGCCCCCACCGGCCGCTCGCTGGGAGAGTCCAGGCCGATCGGACGACCCGACAGCGTCTTCCCGCATTCCGGAGGATGGCATGACCGTCGACCCTCTGCTTCGTGATACATCCCAGTTGCTGGAGACCCTCGACCTGGCCGAGGGCTCCGACGAACGCTCGGTCTTCGTCCACCGCCTCATCCGCTCCACGGCCGCCGCCGATCGTCCCACCGCCGCCGAACACCTGCGGGAACACCTCACCCCCTACAGTCCTGCTCCCGACCCTGAGCCCCCCGCGGCCACCATCCCGACCGACCCGCGCTCCTCCTGGCCCGAGCCGGAACCCCCAGAGAGCCATCGTCCGGGCCACGAGGGAACACCCGGAGGCGACGAGTCTTGACCGCCCCTGGTCGGCCATCATCACGGACAGTGCAAGGGGCTTGATCCACTCTCATGGATCAAGCTCCTGAGCCGACGTTTCTGACAGGGGAGGGCGGCATTCGAACCCACGACGCAGTGCTGGTGTTGGTAGGCGTGGCTCGCGAGGTTGGGTGGCAGACCGACTGGTCGGACGTGGGTCTCCTGCTTGGACTCCTGCGAACCGTAGTTGTCAGTGCAGACCTCTATTGATCCGAAACGCTTTGAGTTCAGGCTCGTTGATGGGGTGTGAGTGATCTGGTGGGGGACGCGCGGGCCTGGTCGTCGGACGCGCAGGAGGCTGTGCGGTTGCTGGCGGTGTCGGCGCTGGTGGAGGGGCGGGACCGGATGGAGGTTGCCGCCCTGTTCAAGGTCTCGGTCAGGACTGTGGACAACTGGTGGGGCAAGTGGCAGACCGGCGGACGGGACGCATTGCTGTCGCGCCCGCGAGGCCGCCGTGTGGGTGAGCATCAGGTCCTGTCGGAGGCCGAACAGGCCGCGGTCCGGCAGGCCGTCCTCGATCACATCCCCTCCGGGCTGGGACTTTCCGGTTAGTTGTGGACACGGGGCAGATAGGCGAGCTGGTCTTCAAGCTGTACCGGATCCGCTTCACCGAGCCCGGGGTGGGCAAGTACCTCAAGCGTTGGGGGCTGACCTTCCAGCGTCCGGACAAACGGGCGGTCGAACAGGACGTGGAAGCGGTCCGTGTCTGGCATGAGGAGACCTGGCCGGCGATTCGGGCCAAGGCGAAGGCGGAGAACGCCGAGGTTCTCTTCGGCGACCGGGTCGGGGTCCGATCGGACCAGGTCACCGGCCGCACCTGGGGCGCCAAAGGCGCGACTCCCGTCGTCCGCCGCACCGGGAACCGCTTCTCCGTGAACGCGATGTCCGCGATCAGCACTCGTGGCCGGATGCACTTCATGGTCTTCACCGAGACGTTCGACGCGAAGGTCATGTGCCGCTTCCTTGCCCGGATCGTCGGGCACTTCGACCGGAAGGTCCACCTGGTCGTCGACCGGCACTCGGCCCACCGCTCGAAGACCGTCCGGGCCTGGCTCGACGGCCACAAGGACGAGATCGAGCTGCACTTTCTGCCCTCGTACTCACCCGGACTGAACCCGGACGAGGTGGTCAACGCCGACCTCAAACGCAGTTTGCCCCACACCCACCGGGCCAGGAACCAGACCGAACTCGCCGCCGAAACCCGCAGATTCTTCCACAGGTGCCAGCGTCAGCCACACATCGTCCGTGGCTACTTCGCTGGTCCCCACGTCCGCTACGTCTTGGACGAGAACCCCTTGGGTTTCTGATCAATAAGGTCCCGGTATGGCTATATTCTGGTCCAGCTTCTCTCAAGAGAATGGTCTAAGAAGCGCGAAAACTCACCGCACACGCTGACATGCATGAACGAATTGACGCGGTGCTGCGAATCATGAGTGATCGCCTCGGCGGGGCGTACGGCAAGGGAAGGTCGCTGGTGAGTGCTCTGGAAGACGTGGCCCAAGAGTGCTTGCTCCATGAGGATTTTGAGCTTGCTCAGCGCTTCCTGAGATTTGCCAGGTACGTGGGCGGCGAGCTCTTTCTCGGCACGGTCGAGAATTACTACGACGTGGAGGCGCGACAGCGGAGTGAGAGGTTCATGCGGCGGATGGATGCCATAGGATCTGCTTGAGCCGTGTCCGCAGTTGAGGTGCTGCGTGCTGAGAATCCCGATGCGGGTTTCACCGACGCCCTTGCTCTCTTCCGCGGCATCGCCCGGTCTGTCGATCATCTGGATATCGGAGATGGCGAGGGCGAAGTCCAACTGGCCACCGAATACCTCAAGCGCCTCCAGGAGTTCGGGCACGCGGAGCTGATCCTCCGGGATCTGCCTCGGTCGGCCTCCGCCGAGACCGCCCGGATGATGAGTGAGTTCCTGGAAGACGTAGATGCCGGAGTGCTGGCCCAACTGCTGGAACTGCGAGCCAGGCGGGCGGGCCTCGCCTTCTTGCGTGCCGTGGTGGATCGCCCCGATAGCTCTACTACCTACAGATCTTGGGTGAGGGTCGTGAAACCATTCTCGCTCGGTACGGGTCGAAAAACACAGAACTTCCGCGACTGTCGTGATCGGGCACGCATAGGACATGAGTGAGGGGGTCACAACTCAAGAGGCTGCGCTGACACTCTGCGGACCTACAACACGCACCTGGCACGTTGAGGGGTATACAGAATGAACGACGAATCTTCCGTAATCGAGCCGATTCTGGCGATAATCTACGCTGGCGATCAGCGGCAAGGACTACGGCGGTTATTTCATGGACGAGCACGGCGAGGAACTCGTCATCACCCAGCGGCCGGGCGACAAGACCGCCCGACTCTGGCACGGCGACGTGGACTGGGCGATGGGTCTGGGTTGGTGATCAAACCAATACGGTTTGACGGAGTAATGGGAAGGGATGATCGTTGTGGCCGACCTGATCATCAACCGATCCGAGGCGGCATGGCTGTCTTCCCGCCTGGCAGTCTCGCGCCTGAGGCGTACAGCAGGCCAGAACCCACTGGGTTGAGCCGGGGTGTCATAGGTTCACGGAATCCCCCCGGTCGCGCCCAGGAACTGAGGTCGGCGATCTTCGTACCGCCTCAGCCAGCGATGCCGCACGCACGTCGTTGGCTCCTCCGGCGATGTGGTTCATGACGTAACTGAGTGAGCCGCCTCGGTCTGCATGGCTGGTCTGGCCAGGGGAACGGCGTCGGTGGGCAGCATGAGCCCGGAGCTGAAGCGGCTCGGTACCACCATCACCTGGTCCCGTCCGATCAGCTCAGCGTTCATGTGTGCCCGCCCGTGCGCAGTGCCGACATTGCCGAGCGAGGGGAGTCCCGTGGCCTGGATCTCGGGAGAGCTGAAGTCGATGTCTGGCGACTCGGTAACGAGGTACTCGCTCTCAACCAGGAGGCCGAGGAGGAGCGGGGCGAGGCCCGGGCGCTGGAAGACCTGGCGGACCTGCTGGACGACCCGGAGGCCGTCCGGGACTGTCTGCGCCGTGCCCTCACGGTCTACGAGGAGGGTGGCAGCCCCCGCGCCGCCGAGGTCCTGGCCCGGCTCACCGCGGGCTGATCCCCGGGCGGCGGCACCGGGCGGAGCAGCAGCCGCTGCCGCCGGGCCCCATGGACCAGGACCACCGCGGTGGCCCCCAGCGGCACACCGAGGCGCAGACACCCGTAGACCGCCGCCGCGGCCGAGCCCGGGTCGGGACTCGGCCCGTCGACGGCGCGGACCTGCACCAGCCGTCCGTCGCGCGTCCCGACGGCGCAGCCGTCCTCCCCGGGCAGCGCGGCGATCCGCGCCCCGGGGAAATCGGACAGGACGGACGCCACACGTCGCCGCGCCGCCTCGGTCGGGAGCACCTCCGACGCCGAGCTGACGACCGTGGCACTCTCGGTGAGACGGGTGTCCGGCTCGTCGACATCGCAGGCCAGATGCCAGAACGTGGTCTCGTCCTCCGCGGCCTCCCCGGCCAGCGCGGCGGGGAAGCGGCTGACCTCCAGATGGAGTTCGCCCCCGGTGTCCCGCACGACAGCGGTACGCACCATCAGCGATCGGGCCCGAGTGGTGTCCGGGGCCGGGAGGGGGAAGGTCCGTGGCCCCCGGCCCGGCTGCTTCGGCCGCTCCAGGCCGAGCAGCTCGTAGACCAGCTCCCGCAGTCGCGGCAGGGCCTCGCCGGGCTCGGCGAAGGCCGCCGCACCGACCTCGTCGAACCGGTCCGCCCGGTGCCCGGCCACCGCCGCCTCCACCTGCGGCGGCAACGGCCGTCCCGCCTCCAGCCGCGCGGCGGCCGACCGCAGCGCGTACCCCGCCGTCCCGGGAACGGCCTCCGACCCGAACGCGCCGAGGAGGACGGGCCGTCCGAGCGCCGCCCCGTACAGCGTCACGGAGCCGTGGTCCCCGATCACCAGGTCCGAGGCCACCAGGGCCTGCTGCCAGCCGTCCGTGGGGTCGACGGCGATCAGGCCCGCCTCCAGGGCGCTGTGCTGCATGACCCGGACCTGCCAGGCGCCATGACCGGACCAGATGTTCGGGTGCAGTACCAGCGCCACCCGGTACTCGTCGGTCGGGAGCTGCGCCAGCAGCTCCGCCGGGAGCCCCGGCCACGATCCGACGAGTGACTCCTCACCCCAGGTCGAACTCACCAGGACCAGCCGCTGACCGGGCAGGACGCCGAGGGCCGCACGGTAGCGCTCCCGCCACCGGACGCTCGCCCGGAGCCGGTCCAGACAGGGGTCGCCGACCAGTACCGTCCTGCCGACCGTGCCGGGGTGTGCCGCCGCGAGCTGGGACTCCTGGTCGGGATGGGACACCGCGAGCCAGGCGCGCCGGGCCGCCAGCAACTCGTCGTGGACCAGCCCGGAGAGCCGGGTGCCCGGCCCGGCGGAGTCGGGCACCTGCTTCTGGAACCCGACTCCGTGCGGAAGCACCAGCACCGGATAGCGGCCGGGCGGCACCTTGATGTTCTCGGACGCGGATATCAGCAGATCGGGCGTGATCTCCGCGAGCTGGGGCCACGGCAGCGTACGGCAGCCCAGCGAGCGGAGCAGATCGAGCACTCCGTCGTTGAAGGCGGACGTCGGGTCGTACGCGAACACGACGGCGATCCGCGGATCGTCGTGCAGGATCTCGGGGACCACGTCCACCACGCGTACCAGCGAGGTCACCGTCCGCGCGGCGACCACCACCGTCCGCTCGCCGCCGAAGGTCCGCCAGCGGGTGGCGTCATGCCCTACGGGGACGAGAATGCGCTCGTCGGACTCCATTGCGTACCTCCGCCTGCGGGCAGGATCGCATACCCCCTGCTCAGACGCCTTCCCGGCTCCCGGCTCCCGGCTCCCGGCTCCCGGCTCCCGGCTCCCGGCTCCCGGCTCCCGGCTCCCGGCTCCCGGCTCCCGGCTCCCGGGCAGCCTCCTAGCATGCCCATGGATGTCTGGCAATCGTTTCACCGCCCTCTCCCACCACACGGCTCATTCTCCACCGAGCGCGCCCCCTGCCTCATCGGTCAGACCGTCGAGGGCGCGTCTCCACTCCCCGATGACGCTCCGACCGTCCAGGACCTGCTGAACCGCCGCACCGACCGTGTTCATCAACGGGCGGATATGGCGACTGCTTCCCGCGGCCTCGCGGATCTCACCCGCGAAGCCCTCCAGATGCGAATTAATCCCTTTGGCTGCATCGATGAGAATTCCCAGTTGCTCCAGAAACTCTCTTGCATCCCGCTCGGCCCTGACCTCTTGCGGTCCTGATTCAAGCCCTCGGAGCAAATTGAAGATCCCTGCGTGGATCGTATGCAGTTCGTCCGTGTATTTCGCACCCAAGGATTCCATTTCCTCCGCAGGTGCCCTGAGCCTGTCCGCCAGTTCCTGAGCGATTCGCACCCTCCCTGAGAATCCAGCTCCCCGTGCATCGGACCGTTCCATTTCCCCGGTCGCCCAGGAGGACAGCTCGGTCACTTCCAACACGGCCGCCGTGAAGTTTTCGATGGTCCGCTGCCATGCGGGAAGCGCGGACTCCATCTCGGCCATGGTCTCAAGCACCCCGGGCGGGTCGTCACCCTCGTCCACCGGCACCGGTGGCGGTGGCGGGGTGGCGGCGTCCTCAACGATGCCGCTCAGCCTGACGGCCAGTTCGTGCACGGCCCTTCGGTACCGGGCGGAGGTCTCGTCCTCAAGTCTGAGTTCACGCCAGTCGACCCGCTGCCGAGCTGTGATGAGAGAGATGAGTTCATCATTCGCCGCATTGTCTCTGAGCTGCGGCACATTGCTGTAATAAATCGGCAGCAGGAGCTGTTGCAGCCCAAGATTTTCGGCGTGACGGGAGAACGTGGTGACCTCCCGCCGGCACTCCTTGCTCCTGAGGAAGGCCGGAGTGATGACGGGAATCAGAAATGTAGTGCTGGTCAGTGCCGTATTTATTCGTTCCCGCCACACCTCCCCCCAGGAGATCGACCTGTTGTCCACGAAAACGCGCAGCCGCTCTCCCGTGATCAGCTCGAACTCTCCGGCTATCGACTCGGCGAGCCGACGAATCCGCCCGCCGTCGAGCTCGTCATCGCGGTGCGAGTAGCTCCAAAACCCCACAGGATTCTCTGCGTTCATGGCTGGAGCATAGGGTCCCGTCAAGATCACAGAGACGAGGTCCGCCAAACCCAGAAGCCGACCCGCCCGGTGAGCGGACGGGCGACAGGGGCAGGTCCAGGACCCCCGGCCTGCCACCGCCCCTGGAACGGTGGTCGCACGGGTGGGGCGCCGACAACGCATCAGGGCCGCCGACTCATATGAGTCGGCGGCCCTGATGCGGTACTTCTCTGTCGGGGTGGCGGGATTTGAACCCACGACCTCTTCGTCCCGAATGAGGTTCGGCGGAGCTCGGCACCAGCTTGGACGGTGTTTCTCCTGGCCAGGGTATTGGTGCGGGTAGGCGTGGAGTGGTCTCACGGTGGCTTGGGGAGCGAGTCGGCTCCCCAATGGCTCCCAGCTCTCGGGACCGGCGGCTGCGCGTCCTGGTCGCGAGCGGGGCTCTTCTTCGTCGATCGCTACCTCGCGACATGGATCCTGGCGGTGATGGCCGTCGGCTTCGGTCGTCTCGTGTCATGGCCTCGCTCACGAGGAGGCCTTCGCAGATGTGGACCGGCTGGCTCGGGTGTGGACCTCCTCCTGCGAACCGTGGTTGTCAGTGCCGACCTCTAAGGTCCCGGTATGGCGATATTCCGGTCCAGCTTCTCGCTCAAGATCATGGTCGAAGAAGCGCGAAAACTTACCGAGCATGCTGGAGTGCATGAGCGGATTGACACTGTGCTGCGGATTATGGGCGAGGGCTACGGCGGAACTTACGGCAAGGGAAGACCGCTGGTGAACGCTCTGGAGGACGTGGCCCAAGCATGCCTGCTCCATGAAGAGTTCCCGCTTGCTCAGCGCTTCCAGAGATTCGCCGGGTACGCGGGCGGCAAACTCTTCCTCGACACCGTTGAGCACTACTACGACGCGAAGGCGCGGCAGCGGAGCGAAGAGTTCATGCGACGTATGGCTGCCATGGGCTCTGATCGAGCCGTGTCTGCCCTTGAAGCGCTATGCGCCGAGAATCCCGATGCGAGTGTCACCGACGCCCTTGCTCTCTTCCGCGGCATTGCCCGATCTACCAACCATCTGAGTATCGGAGACGGCGAGGGCGGAATCCAACTGCCCGCCAAGTACCTCAAACGACTTCAGCAGTTCGGGCATATGGAGCTGATCCTGCGAGATCTGCCCCGACCAGCCTCCGCTGAGACCGCCCGGATGATGAATGAGTTCCTGGAAGACGCAGACGCCGGAATGCTGGCTCAGCTCTTGGAGCTGCGGGCCAGGCGGGCTGGCCTCGCATCCCTGCGTGCCGCAGTAGACCGCCCCGATAGCTCTGAGACTGTCATCCATGCCTGTCTGAAGAACCAGGAGTGGATCTTCGGTGGTGCCTTCGTGTCTGAGCTGGCCCGTCGGCAGTACACACCGGACACCATTCTCGACATTCCGCTGCTGCGAGGGGATGGCTCCTTGCACGTGGTGGAACTCAAGCGCGCCAACATAGAGAAACTGGCTATCCGGCCCAGTGGTCAACTCATGCTGGGTGCCCCGGTCCACCACGCGGTCTCGCAGACGCAGAACTATCTACGGATCTTGGACGAGGGCCGTGAAACCATCCTTGCGCGGTACGGGGTCGACACGCGCAGAGCTTCCGCGACTGTCGTGATCGGACACTCGCAGTACGTCAGTGGAGGGGTCACACCTCAGGAGGTCGCTGACACGCTGCGGACCTACAACACGCATCTGGCACGTATCGAAGTGATCACCTACGAGACCTTGCTGGAGTCTGCGGAGCGGATGCTGGCGCTCTCGTCGGCTGAGCACGTCTCCGGCCAAGCTGAGGGATACACCGCATGAGCGACGACTCTCCCGCGATCGAGCCGCTTCTGGCAAGACTTTGCGGTGGCACGATCAGCGGCAAAGATTATGTCGGCTACTTCATGAA
Organism: Streptomyces clavuligerus; assembly: GCF_005519465.1. Taxonomy (NCBI): domain Bacteria; kingdom Bacillati; phylum Actinomycetota; class Actinomycetes; order Kitasatosporales; family Streptomycetaceae; genus Streptomyces; species Streptomyces clavuligerus. The sequence goes on from NZ_CP027858.1 coordinate 3,724,252, forward strand.
TGAACATGGTGAGGAACTCGTTTTCGCTCAGCGGCGGGGCGACAAGACCGCCGGACTCTGGCACAGCGACACAGACTGGGAGATGGTCCGGGTTGGCGATCACTCAATACGGCTTGGCGGAGACTTGGAAGGGATGATCACTGTGGCCGACCTGATCATCAACCGCTCTGAGGCGACATGGCTGTCCTCCTGTCTGGCAGCCTCCCGGCACTTGCGCCCGGGGCGCACCTGAGGTGTAAACAAGCAGGTCGAGGTTTCACTGCATAGGACTGGCACTGCAGACTTCGCGCAATCTCCCCGGTTGTGCCAAAAATCTCAGGCCAAGGGCTTGCAGATCATTAACGCGTAGCTTCCCGGTTCGGTGGTCGTTGGCGTGGTATGGAAGCGATCGAAGACATAGCGGTGGCGCTGGCGGCGAAGTTCACGGTGCTGTTGCCGCATCTGGATGAGCGCCAGCGCCGTCTGCTGCTGGCGGCCGAGGCCCGGTCGATCGGTCATGGCGGAATCAGGCTGGTCGCCCGTGCCGCTGGCGTGCGCGAGGCAACGGTGTCACTGGGCGTCACCGAGCTGGACTCCGGAGAGGCCCCCTTGGGGCGGGTACGCCGGGTCGGTGGTGGCCGCAAGCGGGTGGTCGACCTGGACCCGGGACTACGCCCGGCACTGCTGGCCCTGGTGGAACCGGACGTGCGGGGCGACCCGATGTCACCCTTGCGTTGGACGACGAAGTCCACCCGCCATTTGGCCGCCGAGCTCACCCGCCAGGGCCACCGGATATCCGCTGACACCGTCGCCGACGTGCTGCGCGAGGAAGGCTTCAGCCTCCAGGGCAACGCCAAGGTCATCGAAGGCAAGCAGCACCCCGACCGGGACGGACAGTTCCGCTACATCAACGACCAGGCCAAGGACCACCAGGCGGTCGGCGATCCCGTGATCAGCGTCGATACGAAGAAGAAGGAGGTCGTGGGTCCGTTGAAGAACGGCGGCAGGGAGTGGCGGCCCGCAGGCGACCCCGAGCGGGTCAGCACCCATGACTTCCCGGACAGGGAACTCGGCAAGGCCGTGCCCTACGGCATCTACGACCTCGCCGCGAACACCGGCTGGGTCAGCGTCGGCACTGACCACGACACCGCTGCCTTCGCCGTCGAATCCATCCGCCGCTGGTGGAAAGCCCGCGGCACGCAGGACTACCCGCAGGCCAGGCGCCTGCTCATCACCGCCGACGCCGGCGGATCCAACGGCTACCGCACCCGCGCCTGGAAAGCTGAACTCGCCTCCCTGGCACTGGAAACAGGCCTGCACATCACTGTCTGTCACTTTCCTCCGGGCACGTCTAAATGGAACCGGATCGAGCACCGGCTGTTCTCCCACATCACCATGAACTGGCGCGGCAGGCCTCTAACGAGCCACGAGGTCATCGTGCAGTCCATCGCCGCGACCACCACCCGCACCGGCCTGAAAGTCCACGCCGAACTCGACAGCGCCACCTACGCCACCGGAGTCCGCGTCGTCGACCGGCAACTGGACGCTCTTCCCCTGGCCCGTCATGAGTGGCACGGCGACTGGAATTACACCCTCCGCCCCGAGGAATACTGCCGGGACGGCACCCCGCCCATCCCACCCCAGGACCTACCCGGCCCCGACCGCGCCTGGCTCGTCCACCCGGACCTGACCGGCCTGCAGCCCGACCAGTGGGACCGGCTGATCACCCAGCTGAGAGCCGCCCGCGAACTCCAGCGGGAAGAAGACCTCCACCAACGACGCGGCGGAGACCGGCAGAAAGTACCCGCCGCCGGCCTGTACACGGGCCGGCGCCCCGGTCTCACCCTCGTCGACCGGCTCCTCGCCACCATCCTCTACCAGCGGTTCAAGCTCCCCCAGGTCGTCATCGCCCCGCTCTTCACCGTCACACCCGTGACCCTCAACCGCGCCATCAGCCAGACCCGTCGGCTCCTGGACCAGATCGGACACACCATCGAACCCGCCACCACCCCACTGGCCACCCTGGACGACCTTGCACACCTCGCCGCCCGCCTCGACACCGCCCCCACGACAAAGATCAAGACAGCGAGTTAATGATCTGCAAGCCCCAACGATTCTCGTGCTGCCTCGGACAACGATGTAGCACGCATGTCGCCGGCTCCTCCGATGACGTGGTTCATGACGTAGCCAAAGCCGGTGCCACGCTCCGGGTCGGCGAAGCCGAGTGAGCCCCCGCGGCCTGTGTGACCGAAGGCGCTTGGGCCGGTCATGGGGATAGTCGCGGTGGGCAGCATGTATCCGGTGCTGAACCGGCTGGGCACCAGCATCACCTGGTCCTGCCCGCTGGCCTGCTCCTCGGTCGCCAAAGCCAGCGTCTCCGGGGTGAACAGGCGTACTCCGTCCACCTCGCCGATCAACGCGGCGTACATGCGCGCCAACCCGCGTGCGGTGCCGATACCGTTGGACGAGGGGAGTTCCGCGGCCTGCACATCGGGGGAGTCGAAGTCGATGTTCGCGGGGTCGGTAACCGCGTACGCCCTGTTGCTGAGCGAGTTCGGGTCGCGCCAGGCGGCGACGAGGTCGCGCAGCTCCTCGGGGATCGACTCCTCGGGCACGGTGGTGAGGTCGACGTCCGGCTTCCGGTACACCATGCGGCTGAGCCGGTTCCGTTCTCTGGCCGGCAGGCCGATGAAGAAGTCCAGCCCCAGCGGGGCGGCGATCTCCTCGGCGAAGAAGCGGCCCGGTGAACGCCCCGACACCCGGCGGATCACCTCGCCGACCAGCCAACCCCAGGTCCGGCCGTGGTACCCGTGCGCAGTGCCCGGGGCCCACTGTGGGCGCTGGGCGGCCAGGGCCGCCGCCATGGGGTGCCAGGCCAGTGCCTCGTCCAGCGGTACCGGCTGGTCGAGGGCCACCAGGCCGGCCTGGTGGGACAGCAGCCAGCGCACTGGGATCTCCGCCTTGCCGTTCGCGGCGAACTCCGGCCAGTACTCGGCCACTGGTGCGTCCAGGTCCAGCTCCCCCCGCTGGGCCAGCAGATGTGCTGCGGTGGCGGTCGCGCCCTTGGTCGCCGAGTAGACGAGCTGGAGCGTGTCCCGTTCCCACGGTCGACCGGTGTCCGGATAGGTGACTCCGGCCCACAGATCCACCACCGGCCGACCGTCCTGGTAGACGCAGACCGCCGCGCCGATGTCCTCGCGCTCGGCGAAGTTCGCCGCGAACGCGTCCCGTACCGGTTCGAACCCTGCCGCTACCTCACCGTTGATCACCGTCATGCCGCCCATCCTGACACCCCCGGACCGTTGTTCGGAGGGGCGAGCCCGCACGGAGACCGGGACGATCAGGCTGCGGCGGGCACCGCTTGGAGACGCTCCCGGAACTCCCGGACGGTCGGAACGGCCCTATGCGGTTCGAGCTGCGCGGAGAACTCCTTCAGCCGTTCGAGCGCCCGCACCGAGCTGACCTTGTCCTCCAGAAGCGCGGCCCCGTAGTTCGCGGCGTCCAACGCTCCCTCCAGGTCACCACCAGCCAGCCGGGCCTCCGCCAGCCGACTGGAGCGAACGGCCTTGTCCCGGGGCGCGGCCCTCTCGACGGAGGTCTCCAGGGAACGCGTCGCCCGTTCCACCTGGCCCGCGCGGAGCAGCACCTTGCCCTCCGTCGACTTCACTTGGCCCTCGCCGAACCAGTCCGGGGCATCGCCCGCCGTCTGGCGCTCCCAGAGGGCAGCGGCACGGTTGAGGGCCGTGCCGGCCCTCTGGTGATCGCCGTCGCGGGACAGCGCCTCGGCCTTGTGCAGATAGAGGAAGCACTGAGCGGAGGGCGACAATGTGCGCGGAGCGTTGTCGATGCCGGTCGAGATCAGATCGACCCGCTCAGCCGTGCGCCCGGCCTCGGAGACGTGGACACCCATCTCGGCCAGGATGAAGGCCCCGAAGGCGTCGTCCCCGCCGGTACGGGCACTGCGCAGCGCCCCGACGTAGTACCGCTGCCCTGCGGACCGCAGCCCCGCGTCGTACGCCATCCAGCCGGTGAGGTGCGAGGCCCGGGCCGCCAGCGCGTACAGGCGGACACGGATGTCGTCCGTGTACCGGCCGCCGCTGAGCAGGCCCGTGACCAGGGAGAGGTCACCTCGTGCCTGTTCCAGCAGCCGGGCGCCTCCCAGTTGGTCATCAAGGGTACGGAGGGTGCTGACGCGCTGCTCGATCGTCGAGACCATCACGTCGGTGACGCGGTCGCCGTTGATCGCCGAGGCGAACGCGGAGGGTGCCTCGACCCAGCTCGCAGCGAGCCCTGTCAGCGTGGCGCCGGTGATGGTGAGAAAGCCCCGTCGGTCCAACCGTCCACTCCCCACAAGATCGGCCAGCGCCTCGACGGTGCCAGCCTCAGTCCAGGGCGCGGTGAGCCCCGTCACCTCCCAGACCGGAAGCCACCGAGGCCACCCTTCCACCCGAGCCCGTTCGTACGGCACGGACAGCAGATCGCTGAGTACCCGTTGAGCGTCCGCGTCCGGCTCCTGCTCCCACTTCCAGACCGTCGTGCGGTTCGTCGCCAGGGGAATGCCGAGGAGCTTCCCCCGCGCCTGCATGAGGCGCGCGAACTCGGCCTTCCCCCACCCGCGCGACTGGCGGACGAAGGTCAAGGGGTGGACAGCTAAGGACTCACCGTGCACGTCATCACTCCTGCCGTATCCCAACAGGGCGGCCGTGGACTGCATTCCATTGGTCCAACTGGCTACACGGTCAAGGACGCGGTGACCGACTGGCTCGCGTACGGACTCGCGGGCCGGGACCCGAGCACGGTGACGACGAATACGATCCTGTGCAACACCCATGTCATTCCGGCCCTGGGGTCCCGGAAACTCCGTGATCTCAGTGCGGACGATGTCGACCACTGGCTTGCGGCCAAGGCCAAGGTCCTCAGCACTCGCTCACTGGAAGCGATCCGCTCGTGCTTGAACCGCGCGGTCAAGCGAGCCATGGCCCGGGACAAGGTAAAGCGGAACGTCGTGGAACTGTGCTCGATCCCCGCCGGGCGCCTTGGTCGGCCGTCCAAGTCCTTGCCCCTCAAGCAGGCAGAAGCCGTGCTCACAGCGGCTGAGGATTCTGCCCTGTACGCGTACTTCGTGGTGTCGCTGCTCACCGGTGGACGCACGGAGGAAATGCGACCCCTGCGCTGGGACTACGTCGACCTCGAAGGGGACCCGGAAGCCGTTCCGGAGATTCCGCCGCACATCGCCGTCTGGAGATCGGTCCGCAGCACCGGGGATACCAAGATCCGGAAGTCCCGCCGGACCCTTGCTCTGCCCGGCCGCGCCATCGACGCCCTGAAGATTCAGCGGGAGCGCCAGGGCCGGCAGCGGGTCGCCGCCGGTGATCAGTGGCAGGAGAATGGACTCGTCTTCACCTCGGCTGTGGGCACGGAGCTGGACGCGGCGAACGTCCGGCGCGAGTTCCGCAAGGTCCTCGCGCGAGCCGCCCGGATGCCCGAAATCCAGATGCCTGAAACCGAGATCAAGCCGGACGACTGGACAACGCGGGAGACCCGGACGTCCTTCGTTTCGATCTTGTCGGATCGCGGCATCCCGCTGGAGGAGATCTCCCGGCTCGTGGGCCACTCCAGCACGGCCGTCACGGAGGTGGTTTACCGGAAGCAGATCCGCCCGGTGATCCAGACCGGGGCCGTCGCCATGGACGGGATCTTCGGCACGCCACCGCCCCCGGAGCGGTAGTCACGCAGTTAGTCACGCACAACGCCAGAGGCCACCTACAAGAATTTGTAGGTGGCCTCTGACCTGCTACTCAGCTGTCGGGGTGGCGGGATTTGAACCCACGACCTCTTCGTCCCGAACGAAGCGCGCTGCCAAGCTGCGCCACACCCCGATGTCGCCACTGCCGTGGCGACATCGATTACTTTAGCCCACCGGCGCTCCCAGGCGAAATCCGCTTCGCCGCGGGGCCCGCTGCCGTTCGCCGTGGGCCCCGTCCCGGGGTGTCAGACGTGGGGGACCAGGGTCAGGAGGGTGGCCTCCGGGGGGCAGGCGAAGCGGACCGGGGTGTAGCGGTTGGTGCCGCAACCCGCGGAGACGTGGAGGTAGGAGGTGTTCTCCCCGGCGGTGTGGGTGGAGAGGCCCTTGACCCGGTCGGTGTCCAGGTCGCAGTTGGTGACCAGGGCGCCGTAGAAGGGGATGCAGAGCTGGCCGCCGTGGGTGTGGCCCGCCAGGATCAGGGGGTAGCCGTCGGCGGTGAAGGCGTCGAGGGTGCGCAGATAGGGGGCGTGGACCACGGCGAGGGAGAGATCGGCGTCCTTCTCGGGGCCGCCGGCCACCTCCTCGTAGCGGTCGCGCTTGATGTGCGGGTCGTCCAGACCGGTGAAGGCCAGCTCATGGCCGTCGATCTTGAGGCGGCCCCGGGTGTTGCTCAGACCGACCCACCCGGCGCTGTCGAAGGCGTCCCGCAGTTCCTCCCAGGGGTTGTGGATCACTCCGGTGGCGGGCGCGTTGCCGTTGAGACCGTGGCGGCCCTGGGCCTTTTCGAGGAGGTAGCGGGCAGGGTTGCGGGGCTTGGGCCCGTAGTAGTCGTTGGAGCCGAAGACATAGACGCCCGGGAACTCCAGCAGCGGACCGAGCGCGTCCAGGACCTCGGGGACGCCCTCCGGGTCGGAGAGGTTGTCGCCGGTGTTGACGACGAAGTCGGGACGGAGCCCCGCGAGCGACTGGAGCCAGGCGCGCTTCTTCCGCTGGCCGCTGACCATGTGGATGTCGGAGACCTGGAGGACCCGCAGCGGGCGCATGCCCTGGGGCAGTACCGGGACGGTCAGTCGCCGGAGCCGGAAGGAACGGGCCTCGAAGCCGGCGGCGTAGGCGAGACCGGCCGCGCCGACCGCCGTGATGGCCAGGGGTACTCCATAGCGTGCGCGCATGTCGTCCATGGTCGCAGACCCCTTCGGCCGCCTCCCGCGCCGGGCAGGGTTTTTTGATCTTCGTACGGGAGATCCGTACACGAGGGTGGCGGAGAGGGTGAGAGATCCGTACACGAGGCGGGTGCGACGAAGGGAGCCCGCCCGGTGCTTAATGCGCGGCGCGCGGCATTCGTCACCTGCCACACTTGTTCACATGACCACGCTCAAGTCCAAGCTGCACGACGACCTCACCACCGCCATCAAGGCGCGGGACGAGCTGCGCTCCTCCACGATCCGGCTGACCCTCGCGGCCATCAGCAAGGAGGAGGTGTCGGGCAAGACCGCCCGTGAGCTCTCCGACGACGAGGTGCAGAAGGTGATCGCCCGGGAGGCGAAGAAGCGCCGGGAGGCCGCGGACGCCTTCGCCCAGGGCGGCCGGGCCGAGCAGGCCGAGCGCGAGCGGGCCGAGGGTGCGGTGCTCGACGGGTATCTGCCGCAGCAGCTCACCGACGACGAGCTGACGGGGATCGTGACCGAGGCCGTGGCGGAGGCCAGGGCCGCGGGTGCCGAGGGTCCGCGCGCCATGGGCGCCGTTATGAAGATCGTCAACCCGAAGGTGGCGGGCCGTGCCGAGGGCGGCCGGGTCGCCGCCGCGGTCAAGCGCCTGCTCGCGGGCTGACCCCGGGGCCGGATCGGCCCCGCCGCGCGTGCCGAGGGCCCGGCCCCCGAAAGGGGTCCGGGCCCTCGCTCATGGCGTGGTGCGGACGAGGATCAGTCCCAGCCGCCGTTCAGGCCGCCCTCTCCGTCTCCGTCGCCCTCTCCCCAGCCGCCATCGGACCCGGAGCCGTCGCCGCCGGTGTCCCCGTCACTGCCCGCGATCCCGTTCTCGGGCACGGAGATCCCCGGGATCGGCTCCTGGTCGCCGGGCTTGCCGTCGCCGGTGCCCTGGCCGAAGCCGCCGTCGGACCCGCTGTCGGTGTCGCCGTCGTTCCCGTTGCCGCCGGGCCGCTGGGCCTTCCGGTCCGGGATGGAGACCTTGGTGAAGTCGGGCGCGTCCCTGCCGTCCAGGGCCCCGCTCATCGCGTCCCGCCAGATCGGTCCGGGAACCTCGCCGCCGTAGACCTTCGGGTACCAGTTGCCGCCGATGCTGATGTTGAACATCTCCACCTGCTGGGTGGGCGCGCCGACCCAGACCGCGCTGGAGAGGTTCGGGGTGTAGCCGACGAACCACGCGTTCTTCCGGCCGTCGGTCGTGCCCGTCTTGCCCGCGTTGGGACGGCTGCCCAGACCGGCGAGCGAGCCGGTACCGGCGTCCGAGACCACCCCGCTCAGCAGCGTGTTGACGGTGTCGGCGGTCCGCTCCGTCATCGCCCGCTCACAGCTGCTCTTCGGCACCCGCAGGTCCTTGCCGTCCGCCGTGCGGATGGAGGAGATGGCGGTCGGGGTGCAGTACACGCCCCGGTTGGCGAAGGTCGCGTACGCGTTCGCCATCGTCAGCGGGGACATACCGGTCGAACCGAGCGTCAGCGGTGAGGGTGCCGCCGGGATCTTGCCGCCGTTGCCCTGGACGACACCCATCTTGTCGACCAGGTCGACCACCGGGCAGAGCCCTATGTCGTCGATCATCTCGACGAAGTAGGTGTTGACCGACAGCTCCATGGCCTCCTTGAGGTCGTACGGTCCGACCTCCGAGGTGTTCTCGTTCTCCAGGACGTCCTGCCGGTCGTTCGTCCAGATCTTGCCGTCGCACGCGGGGATCGAGGACGGGTACGGCATGGAGTACGGCGAGGGGTACACCTGCGACAGCGGCCTGCCCGCCTCGACGAAGGCCGCCGTGACGAACGGCTTGAAGGTCGAGCCGACGGGGAAGCCGTAGGCCGAGCCGCCGTCCTTCCGGTCGACCGAGTAGTTGATCTGCGTCTCGTTCTTCTGGAAGCCGTACGGGTGGGACTGCGCCATCGCCAGGATCTTGCCGGTCCCGGGCTCGACCATGGTCACCGCGGTGGCGACCTTGTCGGACTGGTAGATGTGGTCCTTGATCGACTCCTGGGCGGACGCCTGCGCCTGCGGGTCCAGGGTGGTCCTGATCGTCAGACCGCCCCGGTTCCAGATCTTGACCCGCTCCTCGCGGGTCTTGCCGAAGGCGGGGTTGTTCAGGAAGGACTTGTAGACGTAGTCACAGAAGAAGCCGGCGCCGTTGACGGCGGTGATACAGCCGTTCTTGGGCCTGCTGACCTTGAGCTTGACCTCGGCCGCCTTGGCCCGGTCGGCCTCGGCCCGGGTGATGTCGCCGACGTCGGCCATCCGCTGGAGGACGACGTTCCGGCGCTTCCGGGCCTCCTCCGAGTCATTGACCGGGTCGTAGCGGCTGGGGGACTGGACGAGGCCGGCGAGCAGGGCCGCCTCCTCCAGGGCGAGGTCCTTGGCGCGCTTGGAGAAGTAGCGCTTGGAGGCGGCCTCGACGCCGTAGGCCTGCTGGCCGAAGAAGGTGATGTTGAGGTAGTTCTCCAGGATCTTCTTCTTGCCCAGCTCCTCCTCGACCTGGATCGCGTACTTCAGCTCCTGGATCTTGCGGCCGAGGGTCTGCTGGGTGGCCTCGGCGAACTTGGCGGGGTCGTCGCCCGCCTCCTCGACGAAGACGTTCTTCACATACTGCTGGGTCAGCGTGGACGCGCCCTCGGCGACGCCGCCGCTGGTCGCGTTCTTGTTGAGCGCGCGCAGCACACCCTTGAGGTCGATCGCGCCGTGCTCGTAGAAGCGTGAGTCCTCGATCGCGACGATCGCCTTCTGCATATACGGCGAGATGTCCTGGAGCGGGACCACCGTGCGGTCCCGCGAGTAGACCGAGGCGATCTGTTCGCCGTCGGCGTCCAGTATCGTCGTGCGCTGGCTGAGCGGGGGCCGCTTGAGGTTGGCGGGGATCTCGTCGAACCCCTTGACCGTCCCCTTGGCGGCGAGCCCCAGCACCCCGGCGGCGGGCATGGCGATGCCCGCCAGCACCGCTCCCGCGAGCACACTGACACCGAGGAATTTGGCGGCTTGTTGGGTCCCGGTCAGCCCACCACCGGAGCGCTTCTTCGACATGTATGGAAGCCTACGTTCTCGTTCGCCGGACACAGGGATAGGCCGTGGCCTAAGCTGTTCTCAACTGTCACATCAGTGCGGTTTTGTATCAGGGTATTCCTGGAATCCGTACCAGGTCACAGGGTGTCTGTAGCAATTTCGTAGCAAGTCTCCTGGGGTGGCCTGATCTCGCTCCCGTGTGCCGCATAGTCACTACGGCAGGAGTGACCAGGGAAGTGGAATCCACCAGTCCGTGTCCGAGTTCCCAATAAATCTCCGCTATGTTCCGTCCGCCTGACGTCTTCGGTGGGGTGGTATGTGCGGTTATGGGTGCCCTGCCCTCTATGTCTTCTGATCACTCCCCTGGGTGATCTGAAGCGCACGCATAGTCCGTTCGGGCCATTCAAGATTGGGCCCGAAGGGGGTGTTGCGCTGTGTCCGCCTTCCGTAACGTCCTCAACTGGCAGCGGTGAATATGCCGCTGCCGCCGTGGGGGAGCCTCGATTCGGGAGAGGACGGCGCCGGGATGGGCTGGGTAACCGACTGGAGTGCGCAGGCAGCCTGCCGCACTACCGATCCGGATGAACTGTTCGTACAAGGGGCAGCGCAGAACAGGGCCAAGGCGGTGTGTACCGGATGTCCGGTGCGGACCGAATGCCTGGCCGACGCCCTCGACAACCGAGTGGAGTTCGGTGTCTGGGGTGGAATGACCGAAAGGGAGCGACGCGCCCTTCTGCGCAGGCGCCCTACGGTCACCTCGTGGCGCCGGTTGCTGGAGACGGCCCGCACGGAGTACGAACGCGGCGTGGGCATTCTGCCCGTCGGGCTCGATGACGACGAGACCTATGAAACCTATGCGGCGGTGGGATGACCATCCGGATGGTCCACACCGGAGCCGTCCGCCGAGTGGTCGGTGCGCCATCCGCGGTCGGTCCGTCGAGCCATCCGACGGTCGTTGATCCAGAAATCCGTTGATCCGCCGATTCGGCGGTACATGACGAATCATCGGGTTCCGCCGATTCAACAGTTTCGACCGGCTTTATCGGCTCATCGGTCCGCTTCATCGGCTTCGTCGACTCAGCCGTCCACGCCGCCACCCTGCACGGTCCGCGTCATATACGGACCATCTGTATCTGGCGCATCCGCGTCACTGCCCTGTCTGTGTCATGGGTTCCGTTGTGTCAGCCGCTCTCGTGGCGTGTCGTGGCGTGTCATGACGTGTGGTGCCCGCACCACCTGGGCCCGCCCCTGTCCGGGTGCGTCACATCCGCGTACCGCGTGGCCCGCCCACGGTGCCCGCGGAGGCCAGATGGTCGCCGATGGCGCGCAGCCCCGCCAGGTCGTGCACATCGCCGGGGAGCGCGGCCACTTCCGTCACCGCCACCTCGGGGTGCAAAGCGGTGAAGCGGTCGCGGGTCCGCTGCTCGCGGGCGAGCACCTGCATCCTCTCGGCGTGCAGACGCAGCAGACCCGCCGTCAACTGCTCAGTGGTATGACCGCCCGGGACGGGGGAGTGGCCTGGGTCGGTGGGTACTGCCGGGTCGTCGGTCTTGGGGGCGTCGCACTGCTCGGGAAAGCGCGCCGGCGGCTGGGGGGAGCGTGCCGGGATGTGGGCCGCGGACAGGTCTTCGGGAGAGGTGTCCGTGGTCTCACGAACACCAGTCTTCCCTACCCCCTGATCGACAATGCGGCTTCCGTCAAGATTTTCTGACGTAATTTCCGAGGCAAGGATCTCGGCCGCCGCGAGTGCCCGTTCGGCCGAGAGCCGGTCGGCGGCGCTGCCGTGGACCCGGTTGAGGACGAGGCCCGCCAGCGGCATCCCCTCCGCCGCGAGACGCTCGACGAAGTAGGCCGCCTCGCGCAGGGCGTCCCGCTCCGGGGCCGCCACCACCAGGAACGCGGTACCGGGGGCCTGGAGCAGCCGATAGGTGGCGTCGGCCCGGGTGCGGAAGCCGCCGAACATCGTGTCCATCGCGGCCACGAAGGTCTGGACGTCCCGGAGCAACTGACTGCCCAGCAGCTTGCCGAGCGTCCCCGTCATCATCGACATACCGACATTGAGGAACTTCATCCCCGCCCGGCCGCCCATCCGCGCCGGAGCCACGAGCAGCTTGATCAGCTTGCCGTCCAGGAACGAGCCCAGCCGCTTGGGGGCGTCCAGGAAGTCCAGGGCGCTGCGGGACGGCGGTGTGTCGACCACGATCAGGTCCCACTCGTCGCGGGCCCTGAGCTGGCCGAGCTTCTCCATCGCCATGTACTCCTGCGTACCGGCGAAACCGGCCGACAGGGACTGGTAGAAGGGGTTCTCCAGGATCGCCCGGGCCCGGTCCGCGTCCGCGTGGGCCTCGACGATCTCGTCGAAGGTCCGCTTCATGTCGAGCATCATGGCGTGCAGCTCGCCCCCGGAGGCGCCGGGTGCGCCGCTCCCGGAGCCCGGTGCTCCGTCCTTCGGGCCCGCCGTGCCGCTCCCGGAATCCGCCGATGTGTCCCGGGGGCCGTTCGCTATGCCCTCGACGCGGCGCGGTGTGTTGTCGAGCGAGGCGATGCCCAGCGACTGGGCCAGTCTGCGGGCCGGGTCGATGGTCAGGACCACCACGCGGCGGCCGCGCTCGGCCGCCCGCAGCCCGATGGCCGCGGCCGTCGTCGTCTTGCCCACACCGCCCGAGCCGCAGCAGACGATGATGCGGGTGGCCGGATCATCGATGAGCGGGTCGACTTCGAGCGGGGTCGCCGACGCGTCCAGGGTCATGAACCGGTCCCTTGCTTCCGCAGTTCCTTCGCCAGTTGATAGAGCCCGGCGAGGTCGACACCCTCACTGAGCAGGGGAAGCTCATACGAGGGCAGATCGAGCCGGTTCAGCGCGGCCCGCTGCTCGCGTTCCAGCTCGACCCGCTGGGCATGGTCCGCCGCCTGTTCGAGCAGCGGGCCCACCAAGGTGTCCGCCCCGCTCACCCCGGCCGCCGCGAGCGCCTTGGCGATCTCCGCACGCCGGTCGCCCGACGCGCTGCGCACGGCGTCCTCGTCCAGGATGTGCGGGCGGACCATGTTCACGATCACCTTGCCGACCGGCAGCCCGGCGGCCCGTAGCTCGGCGACCCCGTCCGCGGTCTCCTGGACCGGCATCTCCTCCAGCAGGGTCACCAGATGGACAGCCGTCTGCGGGGACTTCAGTACCCGCATCACAGCCTGCGCCTGGTTGTGTATGGGGCCGAACTTCGCGAGTCCTGCCACTTCATCGTTCACATGGAGGAAACGGGTGATCCGGCCGGTGGGCGGCGCGTCCATGACCACATAGTCGTAGGCGTACGAGCCCTGCGGGGTACGGCGGCGTACGGCCTCGCACGCCTTGCCGGTCAGCAGCACATCGCGCACACCGGGGGCGATGGTCGTGGCGAAGTCGATCGCGCCGAGCTTCTTGAGGGCACGGCCCGCGCCGCCGAGCTTGTAGAACATCTGGAGATAGTCGAGGAGGGCCCGCTCGGCGTCGATGGCCAGCGCGAAGACCTCGCCGCCCCCGGAGGAGACGGCGATCTTCCGCTCCTCGTACGGAAGCGCCTCCGTCTCGAAGAGCTGGGCGATGCCCTGTCTCCCCTCCACCTCGACGAGGAGGGTCCGCTTCCCCTCCGTCGCGAGGGCGAGTGCGAGGGCGGCGGCGACCGTGGTCTTACCGGTGCCGCCCTTGCCGCTGACGACCTGGAGCCTGCTCACACATTCGAGCCTAACCAGTCCCACGGCGCGCTACGCACAGGCGGTGTGCGGGCTGCGTCACGCCGGGGCACGCCGGAGCGCGTCCGGCGCACGGTGGGCCCATGGGTCCGGCGGACGGGTGCACGGCCCGTCCCGCTCCCCTCGTGAGCCGGGCGCACCCCCGGTGCGGCTACAGTCGGCCCCATGACCAAGTGGGAATACTCGACCGTGCCCCTTCTCGTGCACGCGACCAAGCAGATTCTGGACACCTGGGGTGAGGACGGCTGGGAGCTGGTCCAGGTGGTCCCCGGCCCGAACCCCGAGCAGCTCGTGGCGTATCTGAAGCGGGAGAAGACCGCGTGAGCGGAACGGTCGAGGCGAGGCTGGCCGAGCTGGGGCTGACCCTGCCCGACGTGGTCCCGCCGCTGGCCGCCTATCAGCCGGCCGTCGCCTCGGGCCCGTATGTGTACACGGCCGGCCAGCTGCCGATGGTGGACGGGAAGCTCCCGGTCACCGGCAAGGTGGGCGCCGAGGTCACCGCGGAGGAGGCCAAGGAGCTGGCCCGCGTCTGCGCGCTGAACGCCCTGGCCGCCGTGAAGTCCGTCGCCGGTGATCTGGACCGGATCGCACGAGTGGTGAAGGTCGTCGGTTTTGTGGCCTCCGCGTCGGACTTCACCGGACAGCCCGGGGTGCTCAACGGCGCCAGCGAGCTGCTCGGCGAGGTGCTGGGGGACAAGGGTGTCCACGCGCGCAGCGCGGTGGGTGTCGCCGTGCTGCCCCTGGACGCGCCCGTCGAGGTCGAGATCCAGGTCGAGCTGGTCCAGGACTGAGGACCGCCGCACTCCGTGCCCGGCCGTCCCGCCGACGCCCGGACGCTGACCCGCCGGTCAGCCCGGTGATGGCCCTGTGCCCATCGTTCAGCCGATGGGCACAGGGCCTTTCCCTTGCGCTCCCGCCGCTTCGCCGCCGCTCCTGCGCGGCTCTTCGGCAATCGCTTGCACCTCTCTTGACGCGGAAGTGCCGACGGGTGTCCTCTGTTCATGGATAGGAACGTTTCCTATCCATCTGAATAGCCATCGGGGCCTCGCCGGGCCCCTGCCCCGCCCTGCTCGACGCACACCATGTGCCCCCGTCCGCGTACCGAGGCAGTCTCCCCCACCGAACCACCAGGTCACCGGGTGTCCGCGCCCGGAGCCATCACGTCATCGCGCCACCCGATGAGGCATCGCCCATCCCACGGCAGCGACGGACGCCACCGGTCGCCGACGGGCCCACCCCCGCACATCGTTCCCAACGTGTCCCAGAACGTGGAGGGATCAGTGGCATCAACCCCCCGCCGCCGCCACCCCCGCCGTTCGCGCAGAGCGACCGGCACCCTTCTGGCAGCGGCCACCGCACTCCTGACCATGGCGCTGCCACCACTCAGCCATGCCGAGCCGGGCCCGGTGCCCGATCGGGACCGTGCCGCGCCCGTACGGTACGAGGCCGAGACCGCGACCATCTCCCAGGGCGCGGCCGAGTCCAACCACACCGGCTACTCCGGCAGCGGCTTCGTCAACTACGCCAACACCACCGGCGGCTATGTGGAGTTCACGGTGAACTCCCCGGCCGCCGGGCCCGCGACGCTGGTTCTCGGCTATGCGAACGCCGCCTCCGCCGACCGGCCCCTGAACCTCTCCGTCAACGGAGGCGCGCCCGCGAGCCTCGCCTTCGCCCCCACCGGCGGCTGGGCCAACTGGGCCACCGTGACCACCCGGGTCACGCTCAAGGCGGGCGCCAACACCGTACGGGCCACCGCGACCGGCGCCGAGGGCGGTCCCAATCTCGACTACCTCGACGCGACTCCCCCCGACGGCCAGGCCGCCACCGATCACGAGGCCGAGGACGGGACCGTCTCGCAGGGGGCCGTCGAGTCCAACCACACCGGTTACTCGGGTCGCGGCTTTGTGAACTTCCAGGTGGTCACCGGCGCGTTTGTCGAGTTCACCGTCGAGACCTCGCAGCCGGCCCATGCGAAGCTCGACTTCCGCTACGCCCTCGGGGCGACGGCCGCCCGTTCCCTGGACATCAGCGTGAACGGCGACACGGTCGCCGACGACCTCTCCTTCCCGCCCACCGGGGCGTGGACCACCTGGCGGACCGTCAGTGCCCAGGCCACCCTGCAAGCGGGTCAGAACAAGATCCGGGCGACGACGTCCTCGGGCGACGGTCCCAACCTGGACAAGCTCACCGTCACCCCGACCGGCCCCGCCGACAGCGAGCGGCCGACCGCTCCGGGCAACCTCCGCAAGGACCAGGAGCCGACGGCCTCCACCGTCTCCCTGGCCTGGGAGGCCGCCACGGACAATGTGAAGGTCGTGGCCTACGACATCTACCAGCACGGCCAGCACATGAAGGAGGTCGACGGGAACACCCTCGCCGCGACCGTGACCGGCCTGGACCCCGAGACCTCGTACGACTGGACCGTCTTCGCCCGGGACGCGGCGGGCAATGTCTCCGTCGCCAGCAACCAGGTCACCATCGCGACCCTGCCCGCCCCGCCGGACACCGAGCCGCCCACGGCCCCGAGCGGACTGCGCTCCACCGGCAGGACCGCGACCAGCGTCGACCTGGCCTGGACCGCCTCCACCGACAATGTGAGGGTCACGGGGTACGAGATCTTCCGCGACGGGGCCCCCGCCGAGACCGCCGACGCCACGACCGGCACCGTCGCCGGTCTGACCGCGAACACCGCGTACACCTTCACGGTCCGGGCCTTCGACCTCAAGGGCAACCGGTCCGCCTTCTCCCCGGAGATCACCGTCACCACCGGTGGCTCCCAGCCCGGCGGTGTCCCCGACCCGGGTCCGGTCTCCACGATCACCAGCGGCGTCGACGTGCCCTGGGGCCTCGCCTTCCTCCCCGACGGCTCGGGCGTCTTCACCGAGCGCAACAGCTTCAACGTCTACCGGCTCACCAAGTCGGGACAGAAGACCCTGCTCGGCAAGGTGCCCAACTCGCAGACCACGAGCGGCGAGGGCGGTCTGATGGGCGTCGAGGTCGGTCCCGGCTTCGCCGCCGACCGCTATCTCTACTTCCTCCACACCTCCTCCGAGGGCAACCGCGTCGCCCGGATGAAGCTGGAGACCAACAACACGCTCAGCGGCTACACCGTGCTCCTCCGCGGCATGGACAAGAGCAAGTTCCACAACGGCGGACGGCTCCGCTTCGGCCCCGACGGCAAGCTGTACGCGTCCATGGGCGACGCCCAGGGCCCGAGCAAGGCCCAGGACCGCAACTCCCTCAACGGCAAGATCCTCCGGATCAACCCCGACGGCAGCATCCCCTCGGACAACCCGTTCGGCAACGCCGTCTGGTCGATGGGCCACCGCAACCCGCAGGGCATCGACTTCGACTCCAAGGGCCGACTGTGGCAGGCCGAGTTCGGCGACGGCACCATGGACGAGGTCAATCTGATCCAGAAGGGCGGCAACTACGGCTGGCCGAGCTGCGAGGGCACCAACGGAAGCTGCTCCGGCTATCTCGCCCCCAAGAAGACCTGGCCGACCTCCGCGGGCTCGCCCAGCGGTCTGACCATCATCAACGACCATGTCTTCGTCGCCACCACCCGCGGCGAGCGCGTCTACCGGATGCGGATCGACAGCGGCAGCAACCTGGTCGAGCAGAAGACCTACTTCCAGGGCACCTACGACCGGCTGCGGACGGTCGAGGTCGACCAGGACGGCGACATCTGGCTGACCACCTCGTCCGACAAGGACGGCACCGGCAACAACGACCGGGTGCTGCTGATCGACATCGTCTACTCCGGCGGACCGCCCACCCCCGGCGAGTTCAAGCTCAGCAGCAGCGCCTTCAACGACAACGGCACCATCCCGTCCCGGTACACCTGTGCCGGTGACGGCTCACCCGGCCAGGACCCCTCACCACCGCTGGCCTGGGGCGCGGGAACGGCCGGGGCGCGGGGCTACGCGGTCGTCTTCGCGGACGTCGCCAACAACGGCAACAAGCTCCACTGGGCCATCTGGGACATTCCGGCGGCCAAGCTCACCCTGCCCGAAGGGCTGGGCACCGGCTTCACCGTCCCGGGCCAGGACGGCGCGAAACAGAAGGCGATGGGGAGCGGCGCCAACGCGCAGAAGTACTTCGGCCCCTGTCCTGGCGGCTCCACCCATCCGTACACGTTCACGCTGTACGCGCTGAACACGGCCACCGTGCCGGGGATCGGCTCCGGTTCCTCGATGGCCCAGATCGAGACGGCGATCAAGGGCGCGAGTACGGCCAACGCCAGACTGCGCGGCAATTCCAACGCCGCCGCGTAGCACCGTCGCCCATGGAGAACACCCCGCAGGCGGGAAGCGCGGGAAGGGGGCGGCCGGAGACCACCGGCCGCCCCGGCGCCGCGCCCCGGTGCGGACCACGGGAGCGCGTTCGCTCGTATGTTCCACGTGAAACATCGCCGCCCGCGACAGAGGCCCTCGTGAGGGAGGACGCCCCGGCCGGAGAACACCCGCGCCCGGAACCCGCCCCGGGCCGGGCCCCGCCCGGCCGGAGCGCCCCGGGCCGCTGGTGGCCTCTCGAACATCCGGGCGCGAGCGTCTAGCATCCGCCCATGTCCCAAGGTCAGTGGTACCCACCGGAGTGGCCCGAACGGGTCCGCGCCCTGGTGCGCGGCGAACTCACCCCCGTACCGCCCAGGCGGGCGGCGACCGTGATGCTGCTGCGTGACACGGCCGGGGGTCCTCCCGCCGTCCATATGCTGCGCCGCCGCACCTCCATGGCCTTCGCCGGGGGCGCGTACGCCTACCCGGGCGGCGGGGTGGACGACCGGGATGCCCGGCCGGTCCGCTGGGCGGGTCCCTCCCGCGCCGCCTGGGCCGCCCGGCTGGGGGTGGACGAGGCGTCCGCCCAGGCCGTGGTCTGCGCCGCCGTACGGGAGACCTTCGAGGAGGCGGGGGTCCTGCTCGCGGGAGTCACCCCCGACACGGTGATCGGGGACACCACCGGCGCGGACTGGGAGGCCGACCGACAGGCGCTGGTCGACCGGAAGCTGTCGTTCGCGGAGTTCCTGGACGGCCGCGGGCTGGTGCTGCGCTCGGACCTGCTCGCCGCGTGGGCGCGCTGGGTCACCCCCGAGTTCGAGTCGCGACGCTACGACACCTGGTTCTTCGTCGCCGCGCTCCCCGAGGGCCAGCGCACCCGGGAGGTGTCGACGGAGGCCGACCGTACGGTGTGGACCTCCGCCGCCGACGCCGCCGCGGGCTACGACCGGGGCGAGCTGCTGATGATGCCGCCCACCATCGCCACCCTGCGGGCGCTCGCCCCCTACGCCACCGCGGCGGACGCGGTCGCCGCCGCTGCCGCCCAGGATCTGGCGCCCGTGCTGGCCACAGCCACGACGGAGGGGGACGAGGTGGTCCTGAGCTGGCCCGGGCACACGGAGTTCACCCGGCACATCCCGCTGGGAGGCCCGCGATGACCGACGCGGCGGCGCTGCCAGGACAGCCCCGGGGCGGGGTGCTCTCCGGCCCCGCCACGGCCCGGGCGGTCAATGTGCTCGCTCCCAACCCGTCCGCGATGACCCTCGACGGGACCAACACCTGGATTCTCTCCGAGCCGGACTGCGAGTCGGCCGCCGTGGTCGACCCCGGCCCCCTGGACGAGTCCCATCTGCGGGAGGTCGTCGCGACCGCCGAACGGGCGGGCAAGCGGATCACGCTGACCCTGCTCACCCACGGCCACCCCGACCACGCCGAGGGCGCCGCCCGCTTCGCCGAGCTGACCGGTACGCCGGTCCGCGCCCTGGACCCGCGGCTGCGACGGGGGGACGAGGGACTGAGCGCGGGGCAGGTGATCCAGGTCGGCACCCTGGAGCTGAGGGTCGTGGCCACCCCCGGTCACACCTCGGACTCGCTCAGCTTCCATCTCCCCGCCGACCGGGCCGTGCTCACCGGGGACACCGTCCTGGGGCGCGGCACGACGATGGTCGCCCACCCGGACGGACGGCTCGGCGACTACCTCGACTCGCTGCGGCGGCTGCGCTCGCTGACGGTGGACGACGGGGTGCGCACGGTGCTGCCGGGGCACGGCCCGGTACTGGAGGACGCCCAGGGGGCGATCGAGTTCTATCTGGCCCACCGGGCCCATCGGCTCGCCCAGGTGGAGACGGCGGTCGAGAACGGCCATCGCACGGCCGCCGAGGTGGTGGCCCATGTCTACGCGGACGTCGACCGCGGACTGTGGCCCGCCGCCGAGCTGTCCGTCCGGGCCCAGCTGGAGTATCTGCGGGACCACGGTCTGATCTGACGCTCCGCGGGCGGGCCACGACGGGCGGCCCCCGACGGCGCGGAGAACGAAAGGCGCAGCACGGGAGGCACAGGACGAAGGGCCCGTCCGGAGTGGTTCCGGGCGGGCCCTTCGCGAAGCCGAAGCGACGACCGGCGGCCGTCTGCCGGTGGCCGTCGACCGACGGTCGTCCGGCCGGACGGGTCAGCGGGAGCGCTTGGCCAGCCGCTCCACGTCCAGCAGGATCACGGCCCGCGCCTCCAGCCGCAGCCAGCCGCGCTGCGCGAAGTCGGCCAGCGCCTTGTTCACGGTCTCGCGGGAGGCGCCGACGAGCTGGGCCAGCTCCTCCTGGGTCAGGTCGTGGACGACGTGGATGCCTTCCTCCGACTGGACGCCGAAGCGGCGCGACAGATCGAGGAGGGCACGGGCGACACGGCCCGGCACATCGGAGAAGACCAGGTCGGACATCTGGTCGTTGGTCTTGCGCAGCCGGCGGGCCACGGCGCGCAGCAGCGCGGTCGCGACCTCGGGCCGGGCGTTCAGCCAGGGCTGGAGGTCGCCGTGGCCGAGGCCGAGCAGCTTGACCTCGGTCAGCGCGGTGGCGGTCGCGGTCCGCGGGCCCGGGTCAAAGAGGGACAGCTCACCGATCAGCTCACCGGGGCCGAGCACCGCGAGCATGTTCTCGCGGCCGTCGGGCGAGGTGCGGTGCAGCTTGACCTTGCCCTCCGTGACCACGTACAGGCGGTCTCCGGGGTCGCCCTCGTGGAAGAGCGCGTCACCGCGGGCGAGCGTCACCTCACTCATCGAGCCGCGAAGCTCCGCGGCCTGCTCATCATCGAGCGCCGCGAAGAGCGGGGCGCGCCGCAGAACGTCGTCCACGAGTTCTCTCCTTGTCGACCTGCTCAGGGACCGTGGCCCCCCATGATGCCGGACCGCACGGTGCCGGTCCGGCATCGAGCGGGGCCACCGCGCGGGACGGTGCGTCCCCCAGGTGCCCTTGGCAAGTAAATATTCGTGCGATCAATCACAACAAGTCTGACGCACTGGAGCGTCTGTTCGTGCGGCAGGGGCCCGATTGGGTCCGGAATCCGGGCGGCCGGAGCGGATGTCAGTGCTGCGCCGTAGGCTGGCCGGGTGTCCAATTCGCCGGTGAGAGCGCAGGCCAAGGGGGCTGGACGAGTGTCCGCCAAGCATGATTCCGCTGTGGGCGAACAACCGCCGAACGGTGGCCGAAAAGTAGCAAATAGGACTAAACCGGAATCGCGTCTGGCCATGGTCCGCCGCGCCCGCCGGATCAACCGCGAGCTGGCCGGGGTCTACCCCTACGCCCATCCCGAGCTGGACTTCCGCAACCCCTTCGAGCTGCTGGTCGCCACCGTGCTCTCGGCCCAGACGACCGATCTGCGGGTGAACCAGACCACGCCGGCGCTCTTCGCCGCGTACCCCACCCCGGAGGACCTGGCCGCGGCGGTCCCCGAGGAGGTGGAGGAGATCATCCGGCCCACCGGCTTCTTCCGCGCCAAGACCACCTCGCTCATCGGCCTCTCCATCGGGCTCCGGGACCGCTTCGGCGGTGAGGTGCCCAGCCGTCTCGAAGACCTGGTCTCGCTGCCCGGCGTGGGCCGCAAGACCGCCTTCGTCGTCCTCGGCAACGCCTTCGGGGTCCCCGGGATCACCGTCGACACCCACTTCGGCAGGCTGGTGCGGCGCTGGAAGTGGACCGAGCAGGAGGACCCGGAGAAGGTCGAGGCGGAGATCGCGAAGATCTTCCCCAAGTCCGAGTGGACGATGCTCTCCCATCGGGTGATCTTCCACGGCCGCCGGATCTGCCACGCCCGTAAACCCGCCTGCGGGGCATGCCCGATCGCGCATCTGTGCCCCTCGTACGGGGAGGGGGAGACCGACCCGGAGAAGGCGGCCAAGCTGCTGAAGTACGAGAAGGGCGGCCAGCCGGGCCAGCGGCTCGACCCGCCGCCGGACTACCCGGGGCGCCCGGCCCAGCCCCTGGCGCCCGCCGCCCGGGAGGCCGGATGACGGAACGATCCGGGGCCCCCGGTGCGTTGTGACGGAGGGGGTGCAGATGCGCGCGGACGACGAGAGACGCGGGACGACGGTCGGCGGGATCGGTGAGGCCGGAGTGCACGACGGTGACCGATGGGGTCTCACCAGCGAGGGCCTGCCCCCATGGCTGGACCCCGTGGTGCGATTCGCGCGCACCGCGCGCCCCCGGCAGCTCAGCAGCTTTCTGCCGCCGAGCGACGGCGGTGGCCGTCAGTCCGCCGTTCTGATCCTCCTCGGGGAGGGGGACTCCGGTCCCGAGCTGCTGCTCATGGAGCGCGCCGGGAATCTCCGCTCGCACGCCGGACAGCCCGCCTTCCCCGGTGGAGCGCTCGACCCCGAGGACGGCGACCCCGCCACCACGGGGCCGCTGCGGGCGGCCCTGCGCGAGGCCGAGGAGGAGACCGGGCTCGATCCGGCCGGGGTGCAGCTCTTCGGAGTGCTGCCCCGCCTCTACATCCCGGTCAGCGGCTTCGTGGTGACGCCCGTCCTCGGCTGGTGGCGGGAGCCCAGCCCGGTCGGCGCGGTGGACCCCGCCGAGACCGCCCGTGTCTTCACCGTCCCCGTGGCCGATCTCACGGCCCCCGGCAATCGCGCCATGGCCGTCCACCCCCGGGGCCACCTCGGCCCGGCGTTCACCGTCGAGGGGGCGCTGGTCTGGGGCTTCACCGCCGGTGTGATCGACCGACTGCTGCACTTCGCCGGATGGGAGCGCCCCTGGGACCGGAACCGGCGACTCCCGCTGGACTGGCACGCATGACAGGCTGACCTTCTGCGATCCATGGCCGGGCCGGAGCCCGACGGCCGTGCCGCCGATGGGCCGGACCGGGCACCCGGACCGGACATCCGGTGCGACCCGGGACGGGCCGTCCGACGACCGAGGCGACCGAACTGCGAGGCAAATGACGGTGAACGTGCTGGACATCCTGTTGCTGGTCGCCGCCGTGTGGTTCGCGGTCATCGGCTACCGCCAGGGCTTCGTCGTCGGCATCCTGTCCGTGATCGGCTTTCTCGGCGGCGGTCTGATCGCCATTTATCTGCTGCCGGTCATCTGGGCCGAGCTGACGGACAAGTCCGAGGTCAGCACCACGGCAGCGGTCGTCGCCGTGGTCGTCGTGATCCTCTGCGCCTCGGTCGGCCAGGCGTTCACCACCCACCTCGGCAACAAGCTCCGCCGCTACATCACCTGGACGCCGGCCCGCGCGCTGGACGCCACCGGCGGGGCACTGGTCAACGTGGTGGCGATGCTGTTGGTCGCCTGGCTGATCGGGTCCGCGCTCGCCGGTACGGCACTGCCCACCCTGGGCAAGGAGGTCCGCAACTCCAAGGTGCTGCTCGGGGTCTCCCGGGTGATGCCCGAGCAGGCGTTCAGCTGGTTCAACGACTTCTCCTCGGTCCTCGCGCAGAACGGTCTGCCGCAGGTCTTCAGCCCGTTCTCGAACGAGCCCATCACCGAGGTCAGGCCCCCCGATCCGGCGCTGGTCGGCAGCCCGGTGGCCGCCCGGGCCAAGCAGTCCATCGTCAAGGTGACGGGCACCGCCCAGAGCTGCAACAAGTCCCTTGAGGGCACCGGCTTTGTCTTCGGCGAGCGGCGGGTGATGACCAACGCGCATGTCGTGGGCGGGGTCGACGAGCCGACGGTGCAGATCGGCGGCGAGGGCCGGAGGTACGACGCCAGGGTCGTGCTCTACGACTGGGAGCGGGACATCGCCGTCCTCGACGTCCCCGATCTGAAGGCCAGGCCACTGGAGTTCACCGAAGCCGACGCCGGTTCGGGCGACGGCGCCATCGTCGCGGGCTTCCCGGAGAACGGCGCGTACGACGTGCGTTCCGCCCGGGTACGTGGCCGGATCAACGCCAACGGCCCCGACATCTACCACCGGGGCACCGTCCGCCGCGATGTGTACTCCCTCTACACCACGGTCCGTCAGGGCAACTCCGGCGGCCCCCTGCTCACCCCCGAGGGCAAGGTGTACGGGGTCATCTTCGCCCGCTCGCTGGACGACCCGGACACGGGCTACGCCCTGACGGTGGACGAGATCGCCGACGACATCACCCAGGGTCTGGCGGCGAATCAGCAGGTGGACAGCCAGGGGTGCGCACTCTGACCATCCGGTGCCGTGCCGTGCCGTGCCGTGCCGTGCCGTGCCGTGCCATGCCGTGACGTGCCCGGCGCCGCGCGGCTCGCCGTACCGTCGACCGGTCCGGTCCCGGGTCACGGGCGGCCCAGGCGGCCGGACCGCTCAGTGGCGGGTGTGCCGCAGCCGCGCGGACATCCAGCGCGCGCGGCGCCGCAGAATGCGCGGGATTCCGATGCCCTGCTCCGAGTCGGCGTGGCCCCGTCCGCGCAGGCCATCGCTGTCGTGGGTGCCCGGCCCCTCGGCCGAGCGACGGTTGCGTGCCGCGTCACCGTAGTCGTACGTCCAGCCCATACCGGGACGTGTGCCCGGGGCCCAAGGTCCGTAACCGTGCCAGGGGCGCCCAATTGGCCTATGCGCCGGGCATTTGGCAGTTCGACGGACGGATGTTCACCCAGCGGGGATCACGGGGCCACGGACCGTGCCCGAGCGGTCGGACCGGTGGTCCGGCGGCCCGGGGGACGGCGGCCCCCCGAGGTGCGGCACAGCCCTCGACGGCAGGGGCGGGCCCGGCGCCGGGACCCGTCTAACGGCGGTCGGGCTCGGGGTCCTTGAGCCAGTTGACCAGCTCGGCGGAGAAGGCGACGGGATCCTCCTCCTGCGGGAAGTGGCCCAGCCCGTCGAAGAGCCGCCAGCGGTAGGGCGCCTCGACATACTCGCCCGACCCGGCCGCGCTGCGCGTCCGTACCACCGGGTCCGCCGAGCCGTGCAGATGCAGGGTCGGCACCCGGAGAGGGCGCTTCATCCGCCGGTTGAACTGGATTCCGTCGGGGCGGGCCAGCGACCGCACCATCCACCGATAGGGTTCGATCGAGCAGTGCGCCGTCGACGGGATGCACATCGCCCGCCGATAGACCGCGAGCTCCTGCTCGTCCCGGGCACCCGGCCCCGACCACTCCTCGATCAGCTCGGCGACCAGGGCGCCGTCGTCCGCGACCAGCCGCCGTTCGGGCAGCCAGGGCTGCTGGAAGCCCCAGATGTAGGAGCCCGCACGGGTCTGGGCGAAGTCCGACAGCATCGCCGAACGCCAGCGGCGGGGGTGCGGCATCGAGGAGACGGCGAGTCTGCGCACCAGCTTGGGCCGCATCACCGCCGCCGTCCACGCCAGATAGCCGCCCAGGTCATGACCGACGAGCGCGGCGTCCGGCTCGCCCAGCGAGCGCACCACACCGGTGATGTCGAGCGCGAGATTGGCGGGGTCGTACCCCCGGGGAGTGCGGTCGCTGCCGCCCACGCCCCGCAGATCCAGCGCGACCGCGCGGTAACCCGCGTCGGCGAGCGCGGTCAACTGATGCCGCCAGGTCCACCAGAACTGGGGAAAGCCATGGAGGAACAGCACCAGCGGGCCGTCACCCAGCTCGGCGATATGGAAACGGGCGCCGTTGGCCGCCACATCGCGATGGGTCCAGGGACCCTCGATGCGTACGGGGCTTCCGTTTCCGGTGTCAGGGGCCGTCATATTGATG
Source organism: Streptomyces clavuligerus (assembly GCF_005519465.1). Lineage (NCBI taxonomy): Bacteria > Bacillati > Actinomycetota > Actinomycetes > Kitasatosporales > Streptomycetaceae > Streptomyces > Streptomyces clavuligerus. The sequence goes on from NZ_CP027858.1 coordinate 3,749,822, forward strand.
AGCGTGCCACAACCGGAGCATCCGTGTTTGCCCCGGTGGGCCGGGAGAGGGGTGGTTCAGGGCCCGACCCGGCCCGGTGGGCGGCGCTCAGGCCGGGATCTTGCGCTCCGGCACCCGGGGATGCGGCTTGACGTTCTGGAGCACGGCGGCGGTCTCCTTCGCCGAGGCGATGGACCGCTCCGGCGGCTTGACCTTCTTGAACTTGGAGATCGCCAGCAGCGCCAGCACCGTGGCCAGCAGCACATAGGCGCCGCCCACGATCAGGAACGACCAGGCCAGGCCCAGCCCCAGATTGTGGATGCCGTACGCCGCCGCGAAGCTGAACACCGGCAGCGAGAACAGGGCGAAGACCCCCGCGATGCCTATGGCCAGCGAACCGGTGATCCCGCGCTTGACGTCCTGGCGCAGCTCCGCCTTGGCCAGGGCGATCTCGTCGTGGACAAGCGCGGACATCTCGGCGGTCGCCGAGGCGACCAGTTGGCCGAGGCTGCGCTCGGCGCTGGTGCCGGGGTCGCTCATCTCCGCTCCCTCTCTCGAATGCTTCCGGTCCGACATGCTTCCGGTCCGACATCAGATCATGCCGGACGGCCGCCGTCATCCTGCGACGCCCCCGTGGCTTCGGCCAGCCTGCGGTGCTCGGCGGCCTTCTTCTCGTAGATCTCGGCCATCCGCAGGTGGTACTCCGGCTTGTCCTGTTCGTACACATCGGGGATGCCGTCCTGGTCCTCGTCCCGCTCCTCCTCCTCACAGAGCGCCCGGTAGACCCGGACCCGCAGCTTGAGCAGGACCGTGGCCAGCACGGCGGCGATCAGCGAGCCGATCAGCACCGACGCCTTGATCTCGTCGGTGAGCGCGGGGTTCTGGGCGAAGGCCAGTTCGCCGATGAGCAGGGAGACCGTGAAGCCGATCCCGGCGAGCGTGGCGACGGCGAAGACGTCCGGCCAGGCCAGCTCCTCGTTCAGCTCGGCCTTGGTGAAACGGGCGGCGAGCCAGGTGCCGCCGAAGATGCCGAGGGCCTTGCCCACCACGAGGCCCAGCACCACGCCCAGGGTCTCGGGCCGGGTGAAGACCCCGCCGATGGCGGCGCCGGAGAGGGAGACGCCCGCCGAGAAGAGCGCGAACAGCGGAACGGCGAGTCCCGCCGACAGCGGGCGCACCAGATGCTCGATGTGCTCGCCGGGGGAGTGCGCCTCGCCCTCGTGGCGGGTGCACCGCAGCATCAGGCCCATGGCGACACCGGCGATGGTGGCGTGGACACCGCTGTTGTACATCAGCCCCCAGATGACCAGGGCCAGCGGGACATAGATGTACCAGCCCCGTACCCCCTTGCGCAGCAGCAGCCAGAAGACGCCGAGGCCGATGACCGCGCCGCCGAGTGCGGCGAAGTTCAGCTCGCTGGTGAAGAAGATCGCGATGATGAGGATCGCGAAGAGGTCGTCCACGACGGCGAGCGTGAGCAGGAAGGCCCGGAGCGCGGAGGGCAGCGAGGTGCCGATGACGGCGAGCACGGCGAGCGCGAAGGCGATGTCGGTGGCGGTGGGCACGGCCCAGCCGTCCATGGAGCCGCCGCCCACCGTGTTGACGAGGACATAGACCAGGGCGGGGACGGCCATGCCGCAGATCGCCGCGATGACGGGGAGGGCGGCGGCCTTGGGGTCGCGCAGCTCTCCGGCGACGAGTTCCCGCTTCAGCTCGATTCCGGCGACGAAGAAGAAGATCGCGAGCAGTCCGTCGGCGGCCCAGTGCTGGACGGAGAGGTCCAGACCGAGGGCCGCCGGGCCTATGTGGAAGTCGCGGACGGCGTCATAGCTGTCGCTCAGGGGAGTGTTCGCCCAGATCAGGGCGAGGATCGCGGCCAGGAGAAGCAGCACGCCGCCGACGGTCTCGGTGCGCAGGGCGTTCACCACGAAGGTGCGCTCGGGCAGCGGGAGACGGCCGAGGAAGCGGCGGGGGGCGGGTGTGGGGGCCATCGGGGTGAACCTCCGTCGGTCGGGCATGGCAGAGCACATGCCGACCAGACTTCCCGGCGCACCTCGGATTTCTTGTCGCGTCTTTGACGCTTTCCTTACTTTACCTAAGGGCGCAAGAGGGCGGGGTACGGAGGGGGGGTACGGGGGGACAGAGCCGGTGGACCCGGCCTCTCACTCACTCTAGGCAGGACAGAGCGGAACGGGCACCCGGTGGCGTGGTGCCACCGGGTGCCCGTTCGGTTGCCGGACGTCCGGACGGTGCCGGAGCTGTCGGGGGGGGCTCAGTCCTCCGAGGAGGCGCTCGGCAGCTTGGCCTGGATCAGATCCATCACGGACGAGTCGGTCAGCGTGGTGACATCGCCGAGCTGGCGGTTCTCCGCCACATCGCGCAGCAGTCGGCGCATGATCTTGCCGGAGCGGGTCTTCGGCAGCTCCGCCACCGGAAGAACCCGCTTGGGCTTCGCGATCGGGCCGAGCGTGGCGCCGACATGGTTGCGCAGCTCCGCGACCAGACCGGCGTCATCGGCGGCGCCGGCGGCCGAGCCGCGCAGAATCACGAAGGCGACGATGGCCTGACCGGTGGTCTCGTCGGCGGCGCCCACCACGGCCGCCTCCGCGACCTTCGGGTGCGAGACGAGGGCGGACTCCACCTCGGTGGTCGAGATGTTGTGCCCGGACACCAGCATGACGTCGTCCACCCGGCCGAGCAGCCAGATGTCGCCCTGCTCGTCCTTCTTGGCGCCGTCGCCCGCGAAGTACTTGCCCTCGAAGCGGGACCAGTAGGTGTCGATGAACCGCTGGTCGTCGCCCCAGATGGTGCGGAGCATCGACGGCCACGGCTCGGTGAGGACGAGATAGCCGCCCCCGCCGTCGGGCACCTCGTGGCCCTCGTCGTCGACGACGGTGGCGGAGATACCGGGCAGCGGGACCTGGGCCGAGCCCGGCTTCGTCTCGGTGACACCCGGCAGCGGGGAGATCATCATCGCGCCGGTCTCGGTCTGCCACCAGGTGTCCACGACCGGCGTCCGGTCGGCCCCGATGTGCTTGCGGTACCAGACCCACGCCTCCGGGTTGATCGGCTCACCGACCGAACCGAGGACCCGCAGGCTGGACAGGTCGAACGCGGCGGGGATGTCGTCGCCCCACTTCATGAACGTCCGGATCGCGGTCGGCGCGGTGTAGAGGATCGTCACGCCGTACTTCTGCACGATCTCCCAGAACCGCCCCTGGTGGGGGGTGTCGGGGGTGCCCTCGTACATCACCTGTGTCGCACCGTTGGCCAGCGGCCCGTACACGATGTACGAGTGGCCGGTGACCCAGCCGATGTCGGCGGTGCACCAGTAGACGTCGGACTCCGGCTTGAGGTCGAAGACCGCGTGGTGAGTGTAGGCCGTCTGGGTCAGATAGCCGCCGGAGGTGTGCAGGATGCCCTTGGGCTTACCGGTGGTGCCGGAGGTGTAGAGGATGAAGAGCGGGTGCTCGGCCTCGAACGCCTCGGGGGTGTGCTCGGTGGACTGGCGGTCCACGATGTCGTGCCACCACACGTCGCGGCCCTCGGTGACGGCGGTGTCCTCACCGGTGCGCCGGACCACCAGCACATGCTCGACCTGCGGGCACTTGGTCAGGGCCTCGTCGATGGCGGGCTTGAGCGCGCTGGGCTTGCCGCGGCGGTAGCCGCCGTCGGCGGTGATGACCAGCTTGGCGTCGGCGTCCTGGATGCGGGAGGCCACCGCGTCGGCGGAGAAGCCGCCGAAGACCACCGAGTGGGCCGCGCCGATCCGGGCGCAGGCGAGCATCGCCACCACGGCCTCGGGGATCATCGGCAGATAGACGGCGACCCGGTCGCCCTTGCGGACGCCCAGCTCGGTCAGGGCGTTGGCGGCGCGCGAGACCTCGTCCTTGAGCTGGGCGTAGGTGAGGGTCCGGCTGTCGCCGGGCTCGCCCTCGAAGTGGATCGCGACCCGGTCGCCGTTCCCGGCCTCGACATGGCGGTCGACGCAGTTGTACGCGACGTTGAGCGTGCCGTCCGCGAACCACTTGGCGAACGGCGGGTTGCTCCAGTCGAGGGTCTCGGTCGGTTCGGTGGCCCACGTGAGCCTGCGAGCCTGCTCGGCCCAGAAGCCGAGCCGGTCGGCCTTGGCCCGTTCGTACGCCTCCGCGGTGACATTGGCGTGCGCGGCCAGTTCGGCCGGCGGCGCGAAGCGGCGCTCCTCTTTCAGAAGGTTGGCCAGGCTCTCGTTGCTCACGACATCTCCCTTTCCCAGGGCGTCCTCTGTGGGGATGGGTCCGAGGCCATAGCTCATCAGCCGAAGGGGCCAAGTGACAAGGCTTTCCGGATATTGGTTTAGACCTGTCGTTCCCCGTCCGGAATATGGGCTCCAGGAAGCGGAATTTGCCGTACTTGATCGGCGTGTCGTCCCGCTCTGTCGCATCCGTGCCGGTGTGTCGTTTCGGCGTGCCGTTCCCGGGGCCGGAGACGCCCGTCCGCGACGGCTACGGAGACGGCGGCGACGGTCATGGCGGCGGGGTGCGGGGCCGGGCGGCGGATGCCGGGGCGGGTGCGAGGTGGCCCCTCCTTCCCGGGCGGCGGAAAGGAGGGGCCACTCCTTAGTACGGACGGGACCCGGCTACGGTTCACCGTCTTGTCGGACTATCGTGCGGCGCTCGGTCGCATACGGTCAGGCACGTGCTTTGACCAGGGCGGATTCGGCGGGCGCGACCGGTGCGAAGACCGCGGCGAACTCCTGTGGCCGGGCCGGTCCACCGCCGTGCCCGCCGTCCGGGCGCTGCCCGTGCACATGGTCGTCGTGGTCCAGGCGCGGGGCATGGCCGTGGCGCGGTCCGTCTCCGTTTCCGCTGCCGTGCCCGTGGTCGCGCCTGTGGTTGTGGCCGTGGCCGTTCGCCGGGCGGGGCGGCTCCTCGTCGCTCGTGAGCAGATATGCCTGGGCCTCGCCCCCGTGGAAGTACATGCCCTGGAGCTTGAGTGTGCCGTCGGCGAGCCGCCGGGCCACGGACTCGTGCGACCGCAGATGCTCCAACTGCTGCACCACATTGGTCAGACAGAGCTGTTCCACCGCGTCGGCGGGCAGCCGTCCCGAGATCCGCGCCCAGGGGCGGTGCGGACTCCTCATCCGTTCCACGCTCGGCTGCCCGTGGCGCAGCCACCGCCGCAGCGGGGTGTGGGTCCCCACGGGCGGCGCGGAGAGCAGTGCCTGCATGGCGGCGCAGCCGGAGTGCCCGCAGACGGTGATGGAGTCCACCCGCAGGACGTCGACGGCGTACTCGATCGCCGCGGCCACGGAGTCGTCGCTCTCCGCGCCGGGCAGCGGAACGAGATTGCCCATATTGCGTACGGTGAACAGGTCACCGGGCCCGCTGGCGGTGATCATGCTGGTCACCACACGGGAGTCGGCGCAGGTCAGGAAGAGCTGGGAGGGCCGCTGCCCCTCACGCTCCAGCCGGGCCAGCTCATCACGGACCAGGGGGGCGGTGTCCCGCTGGAAGGAGCTGACGCCCTTCGCCAGGGGATGGGCGGAGCCTGTGGCGTGCCGGGCGCCGCAGTGGTGGTTGCGCCAGGGTGTCCAGGGGCGGCAGCAGCCGTGGGTCTCCGACGCGGGCTCGCTGATACGGCTGCCGGCGCGGCCGGTGAACTCCACCGTCCCGCCCTGGGAGACATGGGAGGTCTGCCAGTCCTGGAGGGCCTCGTAGGCGGCGTGGTCCATGAAGGAGCCGTCCAGTTCGACCACGCAGGCGGAGCCCGTGGGCACCTGGCTCAGTACCCGGCTGAGCCGCGGCACGGCGAGGAACGTCAACTGCCCGCGCACCCGCACCCGGTGGAGGCCGTCCCGGCTCTCCTCGGTGATCCGGGTCCGTGTCAGCCGGTGCAGGGCGACGGCCACCGCGACCGCGATCCCGATCGCCACGCCCTCCAGCACGCCGGTGGCGACGACGGAGGCCAGTGTCACCGCGTACACCAGCGTCTCCCGGTTCCGCTTCACGCTGCGGAGATGGGTGATGTTGACCATCTGGACGCCGACGACCATCACCAGCGCGGCGAGCGCGGCGAGCGGGATCAGATCGAGGACGGGGACGAGGAAGAGGGCGGCCAGCACGATCCACAGCCCGTGCAGCATGGTGGAGTTGCGGCTGACCGCCCCGGCGGAGACGTTGGCCGAGCTGCGGACCGCGACGCCGGTGATGGGCAGTCCGCCCAGGGCGCCGGAGACCACGTTGGCCGCTCCCTGCCCGGCCAGCTCACGATCGAGGTCGGCCCGCGGAATCCGTACGTCCGGCACCTTGCGGGCCGCCGCGAGCTTGTCGACGGCGACGGCCGACAGCAGGGACTCGACGCTGCCGACCAGCGTGATGGTCAGGACGGCGGCGATCAGACCGAGGACGGGGCCCTGCGGCATCGCGGGCAGGGCGTGGCTGGACCAGGAGGGCAGGTCGACCAGGGGCAGCCGCAACCCGGCCACCACCGCGAACGCCGTGGCCGATGCGACGGCCGCGAGCGCGGCGGGGACGGTGCGCAGCACCCGGCCGGTGCGGCCCGGGATGCGCGGCCAGGCCAGCAGGACGGCCACGGTCAGCGCGCTGACCGAGATCGCGGCCGGGTGGAGGGCCGCGAGCTGGGCCGGGAGCGCGCGCACATTGGCGAGGGCGGAGCTCTGGGGGGTGCCGCCGAGCACGATGTGGAGCTGGGCCAGGGCGATGGTGACGCCGATACCGGCGAGCATCCCGTGCACGATCGCCGGGCTGACGGCGAGCGCCGAACGGGCCACCCGGACGGCGGCGAGGACGAGCTGGGCGAACCCGGCGAGCACGGTGATGGCGCAGGTGACCCGCCAGCCGTACTGGTGGATCAGATCGGCGGTGACCACGGTCAGCCCGGCCGCGGGCCCGCTGACCTGGAGCGGTGCCCCGCCGAACCGTCCGACGACGAGGCCGCCGACGGCGGCGGCCACCAGCCCCGCCTGGAGCGGCGCGCCGGTGGCGAGCGCGATGCCGAGGGAGAGCGGCAGCGCGATCAGGAAGACGGAGATGGACGCGGACAGGTCGGACCCCTGGACGCGGAAGCGCCGGGAGCCCTGGGGGGTGGACGCCGGTGGGGTGCCGGGGGTGCCCCGGCCGGACGTCGAGGGGGCGGATGGTCCGGCCGGGCCTGAGGGCTCGGGCGGATGGTCGTCGGTGCGAGTGGGGACGCAGGCGGACATGGTTCCCGTCTCCTCCGGGGCAGCGCGGTCGCGGAACGTGGGGGGGACGCGGCCGTGGGTCACGGCATGCAGCAGCGGGATACTCAACTCTCAGTAAATGGATCGTAATGCAGAGTAAAGAGTCCGGCATTATTTCTTGGGCAAATGGGCCAGCGTTTCACTCGAATCGGTGATTAATCCGGTTAACGCGGCTCGTCGTTCCCTCTACCTCGCCCGCTTGATGCGACTTTGTCGGCGTTTGGCGCCGATCAGATAACCACAAAGTCGTACAAGTCCTATGGGTCGTACTGGTCATACGAAAGAGGTCGGGTGGATGAAGGCCACCGCACAGAGGTTCGCTGTGAGGTCCGCCGTGCGGATCGCCGTCGGTGTGACCGCCGCGACGCTGGTCGCGGGGGTCGCGGGCTGTGGCGGCCCCGGCGGGGACCCCGGGAAGGAGGGCGCTCCGGGAGCCGGGAAGCAGGCCCCGCCCAAGGTCGCGCCCCGGCTGATCGGCGACGGCTCCACCGCCTTCACCGGCGTCCAGCCCCGGCAGCCGAAGCCGCAGCGGCTGAAGCCCGGTCAGCGGCCGCCGCAGTTCGTGGTGTTCTCCTGGGACGGGGCGGGCGAGGACAGTCAGAAGCTCTTCTCCCACTTCCGCTCGGTGGGCCGCAAGTACGGCGTCGCCATGACCTACTTCCTCAGCGGTGTCTATCTGCTCCCCGAGGAGAAGGCGGAGTTGTACCTTCCGCCGCAGCACGACGCCGGACGCTCCGACATCGGTTTCAACGACGTCGAAGGCATCCGGGACACCGTGCGGGAGCTGCGGGCGGCCTGGCAGGAGGGCAACGAGGTGGGCACCCACTTCAACGGCCACTTCTGCGGCGCGGACGGCGGGGTAGGCACCTGGTCCGTGGAGGAGTGGAAGAGCGAGATCAGCCAGGCCAAGTCCTTTGTGAAGAACTGGCGCACCAACTCCGGGCTGCGGGCCGAGGCGCCGCTGCCCTTCGACTACGACAAGGAGCTGATCGGCGCGCGCACCCCCTGTCTGGAGGGCCGCAAGAACTTTGTGCGCGCGGCGAGCGAGCTGGGCTTCCGCTACGACACCAGCGGGGTCAACGACCAGGTGTGGCCCGAGAGGGACAACGGGCTGTGGGATCTGTCCATGCAGCTCGTCCCGTTCCCCGGGCACTCCTACGAGACGCTGTCCATGGACTACAACTTCATGATCAACCAGTCCGGGACGGTCCACGGCGAACCGGCCCTGCACCGGCTGTGGGGCGACCAGATGCGCGACGGGCTGGTGCGGGCCTTCGACCGCGCCTACCACGGCAACCGCGCACCGCTGATCATCGGCAACCACTTCGAGTCCTGGAACGGCGGCACCTATATGCGCGCCGTCGAGGAGACCATCGCCACCGTGTGCGTACGCAGGGACGTGCGGTGCGTGTCGTTCCGGCAGCTCGCCGACTGGCTCGACGCCCAGGACCCCCGGGTGCTGGGGAAGTTGCGCACCCTGGAGGTCGGTGAGCGGCCCCCGGGCGGATGGCCCGCCTTCCTCGCCGAGCGGCCCGCCGCCGTGGCGGGGCGGGCGACGGGAGACTCCGCCCAGCGGGACGTCCCCCGCGTGATCGCCCCGGCGGAGCCCGGGTGAACGGCTGGTTCCGCGCGGTCGGGCGGGTGATCGGCCCGTCGCGCGCGGCCGGTCGGGTGGCGGTGCTGGTGACCGGCCCGTTCCGCGCGGTCAGGCGGGCAGGGGCGCGCTGACGCCGGCGGACTGCTCACCCAGGACGAAACCGGGGTCGACCTGCGCCGCCAGGTCGGCTCCGGTCTTGGCGTTCCCCCAGCTCTCGGCGTTCTTCAGATGGAAGTGGACCATCTGGCGGGTGTAGCGCTCCCAGTCCCGCCGGGTGTACGAGTCGTCCGCCGCCCGCCACAGGGTCTCCAGCGCCCGCCGGTTCTCGGCCTCCAACGAGGAGAACGGGAGCGGCCTCCCCTTCTCCAGTGCCCTGACCCAGTCGGAGTGCCCCACCGTCACCAACAGGTCCTCACCGACCTCCGCCCGCAGGAAGTCCAGGTCGTCCTGGCCCTGCACCTTGTTGCCGACGACCTTCAGCGTGACGCCGAAGTCCCGTGCGTACTCGGTGTACTGGCGATAGACCGAGACCCCCTTGCGGGTCGGCTCCGCCACCAGGAACGTCATGTCGAAACGGGTGAACATGCCCGAGGCGAAGGAGTCCGAGCCCGCCGTCATGTCCACCACGACATACTCGTCCCGCCCGTCCACCAGATGGTTGAGGCACAGCTCCACCGCGCCCACCTTGGAGTGGTAGCAGGCCACTCCGAGGTCCGACTCGGTGAACGGGCCGGTCGCCATCAGCCGGATGTCCCCGTTCCCGCACCCGCCCCCGTTCCTCTCCCCGCTGTCCGTCCCGCCGTCCGTCGCGCGGCCGCCCGGCTGTCCGCCGTCCGGCCGGACCGTGCGGGCGCAGGCCGCGTAGACCGGATTGTCCTCACGGACCCGCAGCAGCCGGGAGCCCTCGCCCGGGGGCGTTGTTTTGATCATGGTGTCGGAGGAGGTGATGCGGGGGTTGGAACCGCGCAGATACTCCTTGATCAACGGTAGTTGTGCGCCCATCGCGGGCAGTGCGCCCGCCGCCTCCTCGTCGAGGCCGAGCGCGACCCCCAGATGCTGATTGATATCCGCGTCCACCGCCACGACGGGGGCGTTCCGGGCGGCCAGATGGCGGATGAAGAGCGAGGACAGCGTCGTCTTCCCGCTGCCGCCCTTGCCTACGAAAGCGATCTTCATGTTCACCTAGGGTAGTGCTGTGATCGCCTGGTGTTGTCAAGTGAAGTGAAGAAGACCACTCCAACGTGGGACGCGGGTCGACGGCGCGTAGCCTCGCTGCCTATGAGTACCCATGTGCCCGCCGACCCCTCTGCCGCCCCGGCCGATCCGCTCGCCGCGCTGGCCGCACTGCCCGGTGTCGCGGACTCCGTGGCCGGGATGCGTACGGCGGTCGACCGGGTCTACGGGCACCGTGTCATGCGGCGCCGGAGCGCGGAGATCACGGCCGAGGCGGCGCTGCGCGGAGCGCGCGGGTCCGCCGCGCTGGCCGGTGCCGACTGGGCCCTGGAGGAGGTCCGCAGACGCAGTGACTTCAGCGGGGACACCGAGGCGCGAACCGTCGGAGCCGCGCTCCGGCTGACCGCCGAGGCCGGTCAACTCCTCTCCGTCTGGCGGCAGTCGCCGCTGCGGGTGCTCGCCCGGCTGCATCTGCTCGCGGCGGGCGGAGCCGGTGACGACCGGGCGGTGGGCCGCCCCCGGCTCGCGGGGGAGACGGTGGACGAGCCCCTGGTCGAGGCCCCGCTCCCGGACGCCGCCGAGGCGAGCGGCCGGCTGGACGGGCTGGCCGGGCTGATCGGCGCGGGCAGCTCGGCCCCCGCGCTGGTGATCGCGGCCGTGACACACGGGGAACTGCTGGCGCTGCGCCCCTTCGTTTCGCACAACGGGCTGGTCGCCCGGGCTGCCGAGCGGATCGTCCTCATCGGCGCCGGGCTCGACCCCAAGTCGGTCTGTCCCGCCGAGGTGGGCCACGCGGAACAGGGCCGCGCGGCGTATCTGGCGGCCTTCGACGGCTATCTGTCCGGTACGCCGGAGGGGATGGCCGCCTGGATCGCGCACTGCGGACGCTCGGTCGAGCTGGGGGCCAGGGAGTCGATGGCCGTGTGCGAGGCGCTTCAGCGGGGCGCCGCCTGACCGCGCAGGCTCATCCCGGGCCGGCAGCGGACGGCCCGGACAGGGTTGCGGCGGTACCGGTCCCGGTACCGCCGCGACATGTCCACCGAGTTACCAAGCGTCCTCGAAAAGCTGCGCCCATCAAGCCGGGAACTTCTGCCCGTCACCTGGTGCGGCTGGCCCGTATTCGACGGGTCGACGTCGCGTGGGTGCTCGGCTTCCATGCTTCGGTCCGTGGGGCCTTGATGCGTTGAACAGGTGATCCTCTCGGATGTCCTTGGTCTCGCGGGCCGTTGACTCCTTTGTACTCCAGCGGACGGGGAAGCGGAACCCCTGGCTCCAGTTCTTTACTTTTGTGTTCAAATTCGGGTGAATCGGGCGGCCGTCCGCGGGAGGGTCGCGAGGGCCCGCGGGAGGGGTGCGAGGCCGCGACGGCGGCTCGCGTACCAGACCAGCCCGGCCGTGGCCGCTGCCGCGCCGACCGCGGCCGCGGCCACCAGGGCCGGGCGCGGGGGGAGGGAGAGGCTCGGCAGTCGCTGCTTCAGCCGGACCGGGCGATTGAAGACAAGAATCGGCCAGTCCCGGGCGGTCGCCTCCCGCCGCAGCGCGCGATCCGGATTGACCGCATAGGGATGCCCCACGGATTCCAGCATCGGAACATCGGTGGCGGAGTCGCTGTAGGCATAGCAGCGGGCGAGGTCGTACCCTTCCGACTCCGCGAGCTGTTTGATGGCTTCCGCTTTCGTGGGGCCGTAGGCGTAGTACTCGATCTCTCCGGTGTAGCAGCCGTCCGCGCCGACCACCATCCGGGTGGCGACCACCCGATCGGCCCCCAGCAGCTCTCCGATCGGCTCCACCACCTCGGAGCCCGAGGTGGAGACGATCACCACATCCCGTCCGGCGGTGTGGTGCTCCTCGATCAGGGAGGCGGCCTCGTCGTAGATGATCGGATCGATCTGGTCGTGCAGGGCTTCGGCGACGATCTCCCTCACCTGCCGGACGTTCCATCCCTTGCAGAGCGCGGAGAGGTACTCCCTCATCCGCTCCATCTGGTCGTGGTCGGCTCCGCCCGCGAGAAAAACGAACTGCGTATAGGCGGTGCGCAGTACGTCCCGCCGGTTGATCAGGCCGCCGTGGTAGAAGGACTTGCTGAAGGTCAGCGCCGATGACTTCGCAATGACCGTCTTGTCCAGGTCAAAGAACGCCGCTGTGCGAGGCAACGAGTGGTTTTCCACGAGCAGAGCATAGGTGCCCGCCATTCGGCGTACTCCAAGGGCGTGTGGGTTTGCCTGAGAAGGCTCTCGGGTACACCATGGAAGTCACGGATCGTTCGCGACCGTGCTAACCCGGACCGGCTCCTCCCCCCCCGAGCCGGCCGGAGAGACGACCCCCGCTCTCCCCCCCGGCGGGGGTCGTCGCATGTCCGGACGGGTTTTCCGCTTTCGTCCGAGATCCACTTCGCTTCTGCCTCTCCTTGATGTGCCCTCTGTTCCCAGGGCTGTCACCACTCTGCATGGTGACTGTCCGTAGCGGAAGAGGTGCGCCCGGGAGTCACTGGTATGGGTTACGGGGATATTCACAACCGCTGAGTTGTCCACAGCTTTTCGGCAAGATCCACACGATTTCCGGGTGCGCCGCACCGTGATTCCACCCGCGAAGTCCGCGGGCACCAGGAATCGCCGATCCCGTATCGCAGCGGGATCGCGGCAATCAGGGGGTGGAGACCGTGGCTGGATCTCTCACATCGAAGGGGACACCGGTCGCCGAAGAGGCGCGGCCCGTGCCGCTCATCGTGACCGAGGACATGGAACTGCTCGACGATCTGCTGCGGCTGTGCGCCGCCGCGGGGACCGAGCCCGAGGTCCATCACGCCGTGCCCGAACGCAGGGGCGCCTGGGAGGCCGCCCCGCTGGTTCTCGTGGGCGACGACGCGGCGGAGCGCTGCCGGGGGGCGGTGCGCAGGAGCGGGGTGCTGCTGGTGGGGCGGGAGCAGGACGACCCCGACGTCTGGCGGCTCGCCGTGGAGATCGGCGCCGACGGCGTGGTGCGGCTGCCCGACGCCGAGCGCTTTCTGCTGGACCGCATCGCCGACGCGGTGGAGGGCGTGGGGGAGCCCGCCACCACCGTCGGGGTCATCGGCGGCAGCGGCGGCGCCGGGGCGTCCCACCTGGCCTGCGCCCTCGCGGTGACCGCCGCCCGGGAGGGCCGCCGCACCCTGCTCGTCGACGGCGACCCCTTGGGCGGCGGGATCGATGTCCTGCTCGGCGGGGAGCGGACCGAGGGGCGGCGCTGGCCGGATTTCGCCGGTGCCAGGGGCAGGGTGGCCGGTGGGGCCCTGGAGGAGTCGCTGCCCGAGCTGCACCGGCTGCGGGTCCTCAGCTGGGACCGCGGGGATTCCGTGGTGATCCCGCCCGAGGCCATGCGCTCGGTGCTCGCCGCGGCCCGCAGGCGCGGCGGAGTGGTCGTCGTGGATCTGCCCCGCCGGGTCGACGAGGGCGTCGCGGAAGCGCTGGCCCAGCTCGATCTGGGGCTGCTCGTGGTCCCGGGCGAACTGCGCGCGGTCGCCGCCGCCGCACGGGTGGCGTCGGTCGTGGGCATGGTCCTTCCCGATCTGCGGGTCGTGGCCCGGCCCCCGTACGCCCCGGGCCTCGACGACGGCTGGGTCGCCGCCTCGCTGGGCCTTCCGCTCGCGGGGGAACTGCCCTGGGAGACCGGGCCGCCGACCGGACCGGCCGACGGGGCGCCGCCCGGCCGCGCGGGCACCCCGCTCGCCCGTTTCTGCACGGTCTTCTGGGACCGCGCGCTGGCGAAGGGCGGGGCGTCATGAGCGCGGGACTGCTGGACGCCGTACGGCAGCGGCTCGCCGAGAGCGGGGACGAACCCACTCCGGCGCGGGTCGCGGCGGCCCTGCGGGCCCAGGGCCGGCTGCTGGGTGCCGCCGAGGTCCTCGGCGGCACCGAGGAACTGCGCGGCGAGCTGGTGGGAGCCGGGCCGCTGGAGCCCCTGCTCGCCGACCCCTCGGTGACGGACGTGCTGGTGTCCGCGCCCGACAGGGTCTGGGTTGACCGGGGCCGCGGCCTGGAACGGACCGGGGTGACCTTCCCGGACGCGGCGGCGGTGCGCAGACTGGCCCAGCGGCTCGCCGCCGTCGCGGGCAGGCGGCTGGACGACGCCCGGCCCTGGACGGACGCCCGGCTGCCGGACGGCACCCGGATGCACGCCGTGATTCCCCCGGTCGCGGTCGGCTCGACCTGTCTGTCGCTGCGGGTCGTGCGGCCCCGGGCCTTCACCCCGGCCGAGCTGGTGGCCGCCGGGACCCTGCCGCCGGGCGGCGACCTGCTGCTGCGGGCCGTGGTCGACGCCCGGCTCTCCTTCCTGATCAGCGGCGGCACCGGAACGGGCAAGACCACGCTGCTGGCCGGGCTGCTCGGCCTGGTGGGACCGGCGGAGCGGATCGTCGTCGCCGAGGACTCGGCCGAGCTGCTGCCCGACCACCCCCATGCCGTACGGCTCCAGTCGCGCACGGCCAACCAGGAGGGCGCGGGCCGGGTCACGCTGCGGGACCTGGTGCGGCAGGCCCTGCGGATGCGGCCGGACCGCCTGGTGGTGGGGGAGGTCCGGGGCGCCGAGGTGACGGAGTTGCTCGCCGCGCTCAACACCGGCCACGAAGGGGGCTGCGGCACGGTCCACGCGAACGCCGCCGCGGACGTCCCGGCGCGGCTGGAGGCGCTGGGCACCGCCGCCGGACTGGACCGGGCCGCACTCCACAGTCAGCTGGCCGCCGCCCTCTCCCTGGTGATCCATCTCGTACGGGACCGGGACGGCCGTCGGCGGGTCGCCGAGGTGCACACCCTGGAACGGGACCCCGCGGGGTGGGTGCGGACTGTGCCCGCGCTGCGGTGGGGCGCGGCGGAGTTCACCCGGGAGCCCGGCTGGGAGCGGCTGCGGAAGCTGCTCGGGAGCGCGCTGTGAGGCCGGTGGAGCCGCTGTACGCGGCGGCCCTCGCCCTGGGCGTGGCGGCCTGGCTGACGGCGGGCCGGGACCTCGGCGGCCCGCTCCGGGCGGGGTCGCCGGTGCCGGGAGGGCGGGCTCGGTGTCCTGCCCCGTGGCGGCCTCCGCCGTGGCTGCGGCTGCCCGGTGTCCCTCCGGGGGTGCGGCCGGGCCCGGAGTGGTGGTGCCTGCCCGCCGCCGCGGTCCTCGCGGTGCTGGGGGCGTCGGTGCTGCCGCTGTGCGCGGCGGCACCGGCGGTGCCGCTCGTCCGGCGCGGGCTGCGGGCCCGGCGGCGGGAGGCGGAGCGGGCCCGGCGGGCCGATGCCGTGATCGCGCTGTGCGGCGCGGTCGCCGCCGAGCTGCGGGCGGGAATCCAGCCCGGCCCGGCGCTGCTGTCGGCGGCCGGGGCCACGGACGCCCTCGGCACGGCGGGGGCACCGGTGGGCGCGGCGGCCCGTTTCGGGGGCGATGTGCCCCGGGCGCTGCGGGAGGCGGCCCGGGAGCCGGGGGCGGACGGTCTGGCGGGGGTCGCGGCCTGCTGGCGGGTGGCCGTGGACGGCGGTGCCGGTCTGGCCGCCGCCCTCGATCGGCTGGAGGAGGCCCTGCGGGCCGATCGGGACCAGCGGGAGGAGTTACGGGCCCAGTTGGCGGGCGCCCGCGCCACGGTGGGGCTGCTGGCGCTGCTGCCGGTGGTCGCCCTCGCCATGGGCTGGGCCCTCGGCGCCGATCCGCTGCGGGTGCTGCTGCACACCCCCGCGGGGCTGCTGTGTCTGCTGCTCGGCGGGGCGCTGGAGGCGGCCGGGCTCTGGTGGGCCGCGCGGATCGTCCGGGCCGTGTCCGGCGCGCAGGCGGGCGGGGCGCGATGACGGCGCTGTTCTGGGCGGCGGTGTGCGCGCTGTCCGTGGCGGTCCGACTGGGGTTCACGGCTGTCGCCCTGGGCCGGGAGCGGCATACCCGCGGCCGGGGCGCCGTGCTGCTGAGGGCTTCTTCCGCCCCGCGGCGGCGGCTCCCGGACCGGGCCCGCCTGGCGGCCCTGGCGCGGCCCTGGGCGGCCCCTGCGGGGGCGCTGATCACCCTGGCGGTTCTCGTCGAGGGGGTGCCCGGCCTGGCCCTGGGGGTGTCGGTCGCCTGGGGGGTGCGCCGCAGGCTGCGCTCCCGCCCGCCGGGCGCGGCGGCGCGGGAGTCGCCGCCGGACGACCCCCGGCTGCCGCTGGCGGCCGATCTGCTGGCCGCGTGTCTCTCGGCCGGTGCGGCGCCGCACGAGGCGGCGGAGGCGGTCGGTGACTCCCTGGGCGGGCCGGTCGGCGAACGGCTGCTCCGGGCCTGCGCCGCGGTCCGGCTGGGCGGTGAACCGGGGTCGGCGTGGGGCGCCGTCGCCGGGCTGCCCGGGGCGGCCGAGCTGGCCCGCTGTCTGGCGCGGGCCCACGCCAGCGGGGCGCCCGCGGCCGAACCGGTCGCCCGCGTCGCCGTGCGGCTCCGGGCCGACCGTGCCCGGGCCGCCGCGGCCCGGGCCCGCAGGGCCCAGGTGCTGATCACCGCCCCGGTGGGGCTGTGTTTCCTGCCCGCCTTCCTGGCCGTCGGGGTGGCCCCTGTGGTGATCGGACTGGCGGACGGACTGCTGAACGGAGGGTGAGGGCGATGGCACGACACAGAGGGGTCGAGGAGATGGGGAACCCGTTCGGGAACGGTGTGGAGGACAGGGCGTCCGGTGGACCGGGCAGCGGTCCCGTGAGCGCGCTCACGGCGTCGCTGCGACGGTGCCGAGCGCCATGGAGGCGACCGGGGCCGCCGGGGCGGTGGCGGGACGCGGGCATGGCCACGTCCGAGTACGCGATGGTGACGATCGCCGCCTGTGCCCTCGCGGCCGTGCTCTACAGGATCGTCACCAGTGGGCCCGTCGCCAGGGCGCTGGAGGCGCTGATCGGGAAGGCGCTCGATGCGCAGTTCTGACAAGAGGCGCGGCAAGGCCCCGCCCGAGGGCCGTGGCCGGGGTGCCGGGGGGCCGGACACCGGCCCGGCGGGGCACGGAGTGGGGGGTCGTCCACCGCCCCGGAGGAGGGCCGCCGGAGCGGTGGCGGGGACACGGCCGGGGAGCGGCGGTCGCCGGGACGGCTGCCGGGACGGGGGGATGGTGACGGCGGAGACGGCCGTCGCGATGCCTGCCCTGGTGCTCTTCACCATGGCGCTGGTCTGGGCCCTCACGGCGGTGCTGGCCCAGATCCAGTGCGTCGACGCCGCCAGGGCCGGGGCCCGGGCGGCGGCCCGCTCCGAGCCCTACGCGGAGGCGGTGGGGGCGGCCCGTTCGGCCGCCCCGGCGGGCGCCCGGATCGACCTGGTGCGGGTGGGGCGGCTGTGGCGGGTCCGCGTCTCCGCCCCGGCACCCGGAACGGGCTCCTGGGGCCTGACCGTCCGCGCGGAGGCGGTGGCTCTGGCCGAGGACACCGCAGGGCTCCACCAGGGCGGGTGGGACCGGTGAGCGGCTTCCGCCGCCGAGGGACGCCGGGCACCGGGGCCGTCCGCGCGCCCGTGGCGGGCCGAGCCGCCCGGAAGGTCGGGCGGGGTGGGGACCGGGGGTCCGCGAGCGTCTGGACGGCGACGGCGGCGGGAGTGCTCTGTGCCGTCTTCGCCGCGGTCCTGGCGCTGGGGCAGGCGGTGGCGGTCCGCCACCGTGCCGGTGCGGCGGCCGATCTCGCGGCCCTGGCCGCCGCCGACCACGCCCCGGCGGGCTGGTCCGCCGCCTGCGGGCGGGCCGGGGAGGTCGCCCGGGAGCAGGGCGCGGAGCTGGTGCGCTGCGTGGTCCGGGGCGAGCTGGCCGAGGTGACCGCGCGGGTGCGGCGCGGTCCCTGGGCGCCCGAGGTCCGGGCCCGCGCGGGCCCGCCGGACGCTGCCCCACCGAGCCCGGCCGCCCGGCCGGACCGCGCCGTCCCGCCCGGCCGGGTCGATCCGCCGGACCCCTTGGGGTCCTCGTTCGCCCGTGCGCCCGCCGCGGGACCGTCCTTCGGCCCGCGTTCCGGCGTGGTCGTCCAGGCGGGGCGTACGGGGGCCAAAGGGCCGGTCGGAGGGTCAGCGCAGGGGTTCCGGGGCGTTGCGCAGGAGCTCCCGCAGGAGGCGGACCGCGGCGCGCTTGTGCAGGGGTTCGTTGCCGTTGCCGCATTTCGGGGACTGGACGCAGGAGGGGCAGCCCGCCTCGCACTCACAGACCTCGATGGCCTCGCGGGTCGCGTCCAGCCAGGTCCGCGCGGTGTGGAAGGCCCGTTCCGCGAAGCCCGCGCCGCCGGGGTGGCCGTCGTACACGAAGACGGTCGGCAGCCCGGTGTCCGGGTGGAGCGGCACGGAGACGCCGCCGATGTCCCAGCGGTCGCAGGTGGCGAAGAGTGGGAGGAGGCCGATGGAGGCGTGCTCGGCGGCGTGCAGGGCGCCGCCGAGCTGCTCCGGGGCGATCCGGGCGGCGTCCAGTTGGGACTCGGTGACCGTCCACCACACGGCCCGGGTACGCAGGATCCGCGGAGGCAGGTCGAGCTTGGTCTCGCCCAGCACCTCGCCGGTCATCAGCTTGCGGCGGAGGAAGGAGACCACCTGATGGGTGACCTCGACGGAGCCGTAGCACAGGCGCCCGTCGCCCCAGGGGACCTCGATGTCGGTGCCGAGCACGGAGACGCTGGTGGTGTCCCGGGCGGTGGTCGAGTACGGCGGTACGGCGTCCTCGACGAGGGCCACCGAGTCCTCCAGGTCCAGCCGCCGCACCAGATAGGTGCGGCCCTGGTGGAGATGGACGGCCCCCTCGTGGACGGAGGTGTGGGCGGCCGACTCGTCGACCGTGCCGAGCAGACGTCCGGTGGACTCCTCCACGATCTGCACCGGACGGCCGCCCTCGCCCCGGATGTCGGTGAGGTCGGCGGCCCGCTCCCGCCGGGTCCAGTGCCAGCCGGTGGCCCGGCGGCGCAGCAGCCGGGCGCCCTCCAGCTGGGGCATCAGCCCAGCCGCGGCCGGTCCGAACAGCGCGAGGTCGGCCTCCGTGAGCGGCAGCTCGGCCGCGGCGGCGCACAGATGGGGGGCGAGCACGTAGGGGTTGTCCGGGTCGAGGACGGTGGACTCCACCGGCTGCCGGAACAGCGCCTCGGGGTGGTGGACGAGAAAGGTGTCCAGCGGGTCGTCCCGGGCCACCAGGACCGCCAGGGCGCCCTGGCCCGCCCGTCCGGCGCGCCCCGCCTGCTGCCACAGCGACGCCCGGGTCCCGGGATAGCCCGAGATCACCACCGCGTCGAGCCCGGAGACGTCGACGCCCAGTTCCAGCGCGGTGGTGGCGGCGAGGCCGAGCAGTTCACCGGAGTGCAGGGCGTTCTCCAGGGCCCGTCGCTCCTCGGGGAGATAACCGCCCCGGTAGGCGGCCACCCGCCGGGGCAGCGAGCGGTCCACCTCGGCCAGCCGTTCCTTGGCGATCACGGAGATCAGCTCCGCGCCCCGCCGGGAGCGGACGAAGGCGACCGTGCGGACGCCCTGCACGGTCAGATCGGTGAGGAGGTCCGCGGTCTCCGCCGTGGCCGTGCGGCGTACGGGGGCGCCCCGCTCGCCCCGGAGTTCGGTGAGCGGCGGCTCCCACAGGGCGAAGACCAGCTCGCCGCGCGGGGAGGCGTCGTCGGAGACCTCCACCACCGGCAGACCGGTCAGCCGGTGGGCCGCCACGGCGGGGTCGGCGGCGGTGGCCGAGGCGAGCAGGAAGACGGGGTCGGCCCCGTAGCGGACGCATATCCGCCGCAGTCGCCGCAGCACCTGGGCGACGTGGGAGCCGAAGACGCCCCGGTAGGTGTGGCACTCGTCGATGACGACATAGCGCAGCGACCGCAGGAAGGAGGACCAGCGCGGGTGGGACGGGAGTATCCCGCGGTGGAGCATGTCTGGATTGGTCAGGACATAGGTGGCGTACTGCCGCACCCACTCGCGTTCCTCGACGGGCGTGTCGCCGTCGTAGACCGCAGGGCGCACCCGGTGGCCCAGGGGTTTTGCGAGGGCCTTCACCGCGCGGCACTGGTCGGCCGCCAGCGCCTTGGTGGGGGCGAGGTAGAGCGCGGTCGCGCCCCGCCCGTTGGGGGCCTCGGCACCGTCGAGCAGGGTGGTGAGGACGGGGGCGAGATAGGCGAGCGACTTGCCCGACGCGGTGCCGGTGGCGATGACCACGCTCTCGCCGTCCAGCGCGTGCCCGGCGGCCTCGGCCTGATGCGTCCAGGGGTGCTCCACGCCGGTCAGCCGAATGGCGTTGATCACTTCTGGGCGGATGCGGTGCGGCCAGACGGCATGGCGGCCCGGCCGCGGGGGCAAGTGCTCCGTATGAGTGATGCGCGCGGCCCGGTCCGCCCTTGTGGCGAGCCGGTCGAGGACCTCACCGGGGGAGGGGCGGGTGGGCCCGTTCCCGGGAGGTCGTCTGGGACGCAGATTCTTGGCCATCGGCACCGAGTGTGTCACTGGTGTGACGGACAATGGTCCCAAGGCGTCGTGCATGGCTGTCGGTAAGTGATTGAATGCCATCGCGGCTGGCGACCGTCCTCCGGCTCCGCCGGGGAGACCTGTGGGGGCGGGCGCCCGATAGCAAGGTGCTGGAGGATCAGTGGACCTGTCCCTGTCGACTCGCAATGTGACCGGCCCCGCCGGCGACCGTACGGTCGTCGAGGTCGGTGGCGAGATTGATGTGTATACCGCGCCCAAGCTGCGCGAGCAGTTGGTCGAGCTGGTGAATGACGGCAGCTACCACCTGGTTGTCGACATGGAGGGCGTGGACTTCCTCGACTCCACCGGGCTCGGTGTGCTCGTGGGCGGCCTGAAGCGGGTACGTGCCCATGAGGGCTCGCTGCGTCTGGTCTGCAACCAGGAGCGCATTCTGAAGATTTTCCGGATCACGGGACTCACCAAGGTGTTCCCGATCCACACCACGGTCGACGAAGCGGTCGCTGCCGCCGACTGAGTCCGTCCGGACGGGGACGGCCGCCGCCCGGCCGGGCGCCGGGGTGCAGGCCGCTCGTCGGCCGGGCCCGGTCCGGTCCGGTGGCGGGCACGGCTCTTCGGCCGGTGCGCTGCCGTCCCGTCGGCCCTTCGGCCGTCGGGGCGCACCGGGCCGTTCCGGCGTACCCGTCCGGCGTCCATGAGCGGGCCGGTCTTCTTCCGGGCGGCCGGGGACCAGGGAAGACCGCTGATGAGACAGGGGCACGGCACCACCGTCCCGGGCCCCTGAGATGCACCCGTACGTCCGAGGGGGATCGCATGGCCACCGTCGAACTTCGCTTCAGCGCTCAGCCCGAGCATGTCAGGACCGCCCGCCTGGTGGCCGCTGCCGTGGCGCGCAGGGCGGGGGTGGACGAGGCGGTGCTGGACGAGGTCCGGCTCGCCGTCGGCGAGGCGTGCAGCCGGGCCGTGGGGCTGCACCGCAGTCATGGCATCACCGCGCCCGTCCAGGTGGTGCTGACCGACGAGGACAAGAAGTTCTCCATCGAGGTCGGGGACGAGGTCACGACACCCCCGGAGGGCGCCCGTTCGTCCTCGGGGGCAGGTGCCGAGGAGGACGCGGAGGGCGAGGACGAGATGGGTCTCGCCGTCATCAGCGGCCTGGTCGACGACATGGAAGTCACCGCGAGTGACCGGGGCGGCGTGATCAGGATGACCTGGCCCACGTCCCCCGTCACCGTTCTGCCCTGAAACGGGCCCACGCCCCCCGTCACCGTTCTGGCCCGATACGGCCCCCGGCCGCCCCGGGCCGGTATCCGGTCGCGCCCCGCCGCTGCCCTGCCTGCCCGCAAGGCCCGGAGCGCCATGAGGTCCGGAGCCGTGAAAGGCCCGCAGCGCCTGTGCCCGGCCGGCCCCTCTGCGCCCGGTCGGCCCCTCTGTGCCGCCGGTTCCGGAAGCCCGTCGCGCGGCGGGCCCCGAGGGCGGCTCCCGGCCACACCTCGGACCCGTCCGCGGACGCCCCGGAGGCCGTTTTTCCGAGCCGCCGCAGTACCTTCCCGACATCCTTATGATGTTTCCGGATAGTATTCACACGCCCGGGAACGCACTCGGAAAACCGCCTCGACCGGGCCTCTTTTCCTTCCGCTAGATCGTTTATATAGATCATCGATCAAGCGTCAATGAGTTCGCACCATTACTGCTTTCGGGCATATTTTCGGAACTCGATCATTTGCTGAGTAGCTGCGTAAGGTCAATTGCATTTCCAGCGCCCTGTTTTGATCCCGTTCGGCTCCCTACAATCCGTCCACATCTTGAGCTCTGGACGACGTCAAGGAGGACGAATGGCGGGGCTCTTCACCTCAGAACCGACCGATCTCTCACCTTCTCTCGCGGCTGCGGTACTCACGGACGACAATCGGCTGATCGTCGTGGTCATCGCCGCTGTAGCGGTGGCCGCGCTGGTGTTGGCGCAGGTGCTGGTGCGCCAGGTGCTCGCCGCCGACGAGGGCACCGAATCCATGAAGAAGATCGCGGCGGCGGTACAGGAGGGCGCTAATGCCTATCTGGCCCGCCAGCTGCGCACACTCGGCGTCTTCGCGGTCGTCGTGTTCTTCCTGTTGATGCTTCTCCCGGCGGACGACTGGTCCCAGCGCGCCGGACGTTCTGTGTTCTTCCTGGTGGGTGCGCTTTTCTCGGCGGCCACCGGATACATCGGCATGCGACTGGCCGTACGGGCGAATGTGCGAGTGGCGGCGGCAGCCCGTGAGGCGACACCGGCGGAAGGCGAACCGGAAAAGGATCTGACCGCCGTCGCGCACAAAGCGATGAAGATCGCTTTCCGGACCGGCGGCGTGGTCGGCATGTTCACCGTGGGCCTCGGCCTGCTGGGCGCCTCCTGTGTCGTCCTCGTCTACGCCGCCGACGCCCCCAAGGTCCTGGAGGGCTTCGGTCTCGGGGCCGCCCTGATCGCCATGTTCATGAGGGTCGGCGGCGGGATCTTCACCAAGGCGGCGGATGTCGGGGCCGACCTCGTCGGCAAGGTCGAGCAGGGCATCCCGGAGGACGACCCGCGCAACGCGGCGACCATCGCGGACAACGTCGGCGACAACGTCGGCGACTGCGCCGGAATGGCGGCTGACCTCTTCGAGTCGTACGCGGTCACGCTCGTCGCGGCGCTCATCCTCGGCAAGG
Organism: Streptomyces clavuligerus; assembly: GCF_005519465.1. NCBI lineage: Bacteria > Bacillati > Actinomycetota > Actinomycetes > Kitasatosporales > Streptomycetaceae > Streptomyces > Streptomyces clavuligerus. The sequence continues at coordinate 3,772,840 of NZ_CP027858.1, forward strand.
CGGCGTTCGGCGACGCCGGGCTCGCCTTTCCGCTGATCGTTCCGGCGATCGGCGTGGTCACCGCGATGATCGGCATCTTCGCGGTCGCCCCGCGGCGCGCCGACCGCAGCGGGATGACCGCCATCAACCGCGGCTTCTTCATCTCCGCGCTGATCTCGCTCGCCCTGGTGGCCGTCGCGGTCTACCTCTATCTGCCGTCCTCGTACGCGGAGCTGGACGGGGTGACCGAGGCGGCCATCAGCGGACACGAGGGCGACCCCCGGGTCCTCGCGCTCGTCGCCGTCGCCATCGGCATCGTGCTCGCCGCGCTGATCCAGCAGCTCACCGGCTACTTCACCGAGACCAACCGGCGCCCCGTCCGGGACATCGGCAAGTCCTCGCTGACGGGGCCCGCGACCGTGGTCCTCGCGGGTGTCTCGGTGGGCCTGGAGTCCGCCGTGTACACCGCGCTGCTGATCGGCCTCGGGGTCTACGGGGCCTTCCTGCTCGGCGGCACCTCGATCATGCTCGCCCTCTTCGCGGTGGCCCTGGCCGGCACCGGATTGCTGACCACCGTCGGCGTGATTGTCGCCATGGACACCTTCGGCCCGGTCTCCGACAACGCGCAGGGCATCGCCGAGATGTCCGGCGACGTCCGGGGCGCGGGCGCGCGGGTCCTCACCGACCTGGACGCCGTCGGCAACACCACCAAGGCCATCACCAAGGGAATCGCCATCGCCACGGCCGTCCTGGCGGCCGCCGCGCTCTTCGGCTCCTACCGCGACGCGATCGCGACCGCGGCCCGGGACGTCGGGGAGAAGGTCGGTGACAGCGGCCCCATGAACCTGGTCATGGACATCTCCCAGCCCAACAACCTCGTCGGGCTGATGCTCGGCGCCGCGGTCGTCTTCCTCTTCGCGGGGCTGGCGATCAACGCGGTCTCCCGGTCCGCGGGCGCGGTGGTCTACGAGGTGCGGCGGCAGTTCCGCGAGCACCCCGGGATCATGGACTACACCGAGAAACCGGAGTACGGCCGGGTCGTCGACATCTGTACGAAGGACGCCCTGCGGGAGCTGGCGACCCCCGGACTGCTCGCGGTGCTCACCCCGATCGCGGTCGGCTTCTCGCTCGGTGTCGGCGCGCTCGGCGCGTTCCTGGCGGGTGCGATCGGCACCGGCACCCTGATGGCCGTCTTCCTGGCCAACTCCGGCGGTTCCTGGGACAACGCCAAGAAGCTCGTCGAGGACGGCCACCACGGCGGCAAGGGCAGCGAGGCGCACGCGGCGACCGTCATCGGCGACACCGTCGGCGACCCCTTCAAGGACACGGCGGGCCCGGCCATCAACCCGCTGCTGAAGGTGATGAACCTGGTGGCGCTGCTGATCGCGCCCGCTGTGGTCCAGTTCAGCTATGGGGACGACGCCAGCGCCGGGATCAGGGCGCTGGTGGCGGTACTCGCGGTCCTGATCATCGTCGGCGCGGTGTACGTGTCCAAGCGCCGCGGCATCACGGTGGGCGGGGACGAGTCCCCGGCCGCCGAGCACGGCGCGTCGTCCCCGGCCGATCCGGCCGTGGTGTCGTAGGCCGTGGTGTCGTAACCGGAGCCCCGGGTCCTGGGGCCGGTGCCACACGGCGGGCGGGCCGCACCTCATCGGTGCGGCCCGCCCGTCCGCTGTGCGGCGGTCGCGTCGGCCGCTGCCGCTCCGGGCCCGTCCGCCACCGTGGTGAGGCTTCTCTCGTGTGGTGCAAATGGTTGCAATACTGTACGAACCTCATGAAGCGCTGGGGGCCGCCACCCGTCCGGCGTGTATGTTCCGGGCCGAGGAGCCTTGGAAGGGACCCATCCGGTGAAGGTGAACAAGAAGCTGGCGGCCGTGCTCTCCGGCGGCGCGGTACTGGTGCTCGCGCTCTCGGGCTGTAGTGAGGAAGAGGACAAATTCACGGTCGACGACTGGGCCAAGAAGTACTGTGACGCCGTCGAGCCGCAGCTCAAGAAGCAGGCGGCGGCCGAGCAACTGATCCGCTCGACCGCGTCGGACGGCAAGCCCGGCGACATCCAGACCGCGGACTCCCGGGCCTTCCAGGAACTCGCCGACGTCTACAAGGGGTACGCGAGCGCCTTCCGCGCCGCGGGCACCCCGCCGGTCGAGAACGGCGCGGAGCTGGTGAAGGCCGCCGCGTCCGAACTGGACGCCAACGCCACGTCGTATCTCAAGCTCAAGCAGCAGGTCGACCAGCTCGACCCCGAGGACCAGCAGACATTCGCGGACGGGCTGGTTCCGGTCGCGGACGGGCTGGCGAAGATCGAGCAGAACCAGAACGCCCGGGACCGGCTGCGCGCGGGCGAGACCGGCACGGCGATGACCAAGCAGCCCGGCTGCAAGCCGGTGGCGTCCGGCTCGACCGGAGGCACCACCTCCTGACCCGCCTCCCGACCCCGGGCCCGCACGGCTGACCGGCGGGCCCGGGTCCCGTACCCGGGTGACCGGCACAGACGGCGGGTGCGTCGGCGGGTGTCAGTGGGGGCGGCCACAATGGCGGTGTGAGTACGACCCGTGTCGCCGTTACCGGCCTCCCCTCGCCCGCCGCCGCGCCCCGGCTCAGGGACGCACTGCTGACCGGCGCGTTCACCGCCGACGGCCTGCTCGACCTGCTCGGCGCCCCCGCCTACGCGGCGCTCGCCCGCAGCGAGACCGTCCCCGCCCTGCGGGCCACCCGGAGCACCGGCGTCCTGGAGACGCTGATACGGCTCTTCCTGCTCCAGTGCCCCGTGCCGGCCGAGCGGGCCCGGGCCGCCCTCCCGCTGGAGCAGTGCCTCGCCGACGGCTGGCTGCTCCGCGACGGCGACGCGGTGCGCGCCACGGTGGACGTGCGCCCGTACGGCGGACCCGAGGGCCAGGACTGGTACATCGTCTCCGACCTCGGCTGCGCGGTCGGCGGAGCGGGCGGCTCCGCCGGGCAGGACGAGCAGGTCGTCCTGGGCGTCGGCGGCGCGTCCACCACCCTCGCCGGAATCACCGTGCGCACCCCCGTGGGTTCCGCGCTCGACCTGGGCACCGGCTCCGGCATCCAGGCGCTGCACGCCGCCCAGCACGCCACCCGGGTCACGGCCACCGATCTCAATCCGCGTGCCCTGCACTTCACCCGGCTCACCCTCGCCCTCTCCGCCGCGCCGGAGGCCGAGCTGAAGGAGGGCTCGCTCTTCGAGCCGGTCGGCCAGGACACCTTCGACCTCATCGTGTCCAACCCGCCGTTCGTCATCTCGCCGGGCGCCCGGCTCACCTACCGCGACGGCGGCATGGGCGGCGACGACCTCTGCCGTTCGCTCGTCCAGCAGGCCGGAGACCGGCTGAACGACGGTGGGTACGCACAGTTTCTCGCCAATTGGCAGCATGTCGACGGGGAGCCCTGGCAGGAGCGGCTGCGCTCCTGGGTGCCGCGCGGCTGCGACGCCTGGATCGTGCAGCGCGAGGTCCAGGACATCGCGCAGTACGCCGAGCTGTGGCTGCGGGACAGCGGTGACCACCGGGGCGACCCCGAGCGCTACCGCCGCCGGTACGAGGAGTGGCTGGACGAGTTCGAGGCGCGCGGGACCAGGGCCGTCGGCTTCGGCTGGATCACCCTGCGCAAGTCGGGGTCGGAGCGGCCCTCCGTGGTGGCCGAGGAGTGGCCGCACCCGGTCGAGCAGCCGCTCGGCGCCACCGTGCGGGCCCACTTCGACCGGCAGGACTATCTGCGGACGCACGACGACGCCGCGCTGCTCGCCGACCACTTCGCCCTCGTTCCCGAGGTCACCCAGGAGCAGATGGGGCTCCCCGGCGAGGAGCACCCCGAGCATGTGGTGCTGCGGCAGAACCGGGGGATGCGCCGGGCCACCAAGGTGGACACGGTGGGCGCGGGGTTCGCCGGGGCGTGCGACGGCACGCTGAGCGCGGGCCGCATCCTGGACGCCATCGCCCAGCTCATCGGCGAGGACCCGGTGCTGCTGCGGGACCGCACTCCGCAGGCGCTCCGGCTGCTGGTGGAGGAGGGGTTCCTGGAGCCCGTGAGCCGCTGAACCCCTGAACGCCGGTGGAGCCGGTGGGCCCCCGCGCCCGCGAGCCGACGGGGCCCGGCGGTCCGCCCGGAGCCCCGAGGAACCGGAGCCCCAGGGCTCCGGGAGTCCCCCGGACCCCGGGGACCGGCGGAGCGGGGCATATCGCGTCGGCCAGGGAGCGGAATCGGCCAAGGACCGGCCCCCGCCCGGGTGAACCCACGCGGCGTTCACCCCGAATTCGCGCCTCCGACGACCGGAAGTGCCAGCCTCGGCCCCGTTGGCATCCGGGGATGTTTTCCGGATCATCCGGGCATCGCTCCGGACATCGGGACAGAATCGGGGTACGGGTATGGAAAGCGTGCCGGCGATCTTCGCCGGAACGGCGTTCGCGCTGTTCGGGGCAGGGCTGCTGGGATGGACGGGGGTCCGGGTCGGACAGCGGGCACCGGTCGCCCACGGGGTGGACCAGAGACGGGCCGCCGTCGCCACCGCCGTCTGCGGCGTGGCCTGTCTCCTTCTCGGAGTGTGGTGCTTCGGCCGGGTCTGAGACAGGCACCGGACAGCGTCGGGCCGGTCCGGGCGGCAGGAATGCCCGGACTCGGGTTACCGTTCGAGTGGCCGTTGCGGGCTTTCGCCGTTTGACACGGGGGCGGGTTGTACCGTCACACTCCGCAGCGGCAGCAGCACCACGCTGCACCCTTGCAGCAGCACGACAGCGCCACAGCGGTCGGCCCCGGGCCGTGCCGCGGTGACCGCGCCCACCGAGTGCCGACCGGAGAGAAGAGCGAAGTTGTCCCCGACCAGCGAGACCGCACAGGGCGGCCGACGCCTCGTGATCGTCGAGTCGCCCGCCAAGGCGAAGACGATCAAGGGCTACCTCGGCCCCGGCTATGTCGTCGAGGCGAGCGTCGGGCACATCCGCGACCTCCCGAACGGCGCGGCCGAGGTGCCGGAGAAGTACACCGGCGAGGTGCGCCGTCTCGGTGTGGATGTCGAGCATGACTTCCAGCCGGTCTACGTGGTCAACGCGGACAAGAAGGCCCAGGTCAGGAAGCTCAAGGAGCAGCTCGCCGAGTCGGACGAGCTCTATCTCGCCACCGATGAGGACCGCGAGGGCGAGGCCATCGCCTGGCATCTGCTGGAGGTCCTCAAGCCCAAGGTCCCCGTCCACCGGATGGTCTTCCACGAGATCACCAAGGACGCGATCCGGGACGCCGTCGCCAATCCGCGCCAGCTCAACCAGCGGATGGTCGACGCCCAGGAGACCCGCCGCATCCTGGACCGGCTCTACGGCTACGAGGTCTCGCCGGTCCTGTGGAAGAAGGTCATGCCCCGGCTCTCGGCCGGCCGGGTCCAGTCCGTCGCCACCCGTCTCGTCGTCGAGCGGGAGCGCGAGCGCCGGGCCTTCACCTCCGCCGAGTACTGGGATCTGACCGGCACGTTCGCCACCGGCCGCCGGGGCGACGCCTCCGACCCGTCCTCCTTCACCGCCCGGCTGAACACGGTCGACGGGCAGCGCGTCGCCCAGGGCCGTGACTTCGGCCCGGACGGGCTCCTGAAGTCCGGCTCGTCGGCCCAGGTGCTCCACCTCGACGAGGCGAACGCCCGCGCCCTGGCCGCGGCGCTGGAGAACACCTCGTTCACCGTGCGCTCGGTCGAGTCCAAGCCGTACCGCCGGGCCCCCTACGCGCCGTTCCGCACCACGACGCTCCAGCAGGAGGCGTCCCGGAAGCTCGGCTTCGGGGCCAAGGCGACGATGCAGGTCGCGCAGAAGCTGTACGAGAACGGCTTCATCACCTATATGCGTACGGACTCCACCACGCTCTCCGAGACCGCGGTGGCGGCGGCCCGGGCGCAGGTCACCCAGCTCTACGGGGCGGGTTATCTGCCGGAGAAGCCGCGGGTCTACGCGGGCAAGGTCAAGAACGCCCAGGAGGCGCACGAGGCGATTCGTCCTTCGGGTGATCGTTTCCGCACCCCCGCCGAGACCGGTCTGACCGGTGACCAGTTCAAGCTCTACGAGCTGATCTGGAAGCGGACGGTGGCCTCCCAGATGAAGGACGCCACCGGGAACTCCGTCACCGTGCGGATCGGCGGCACCGCGTCGGACGGCCGGGACGCGGAGTTCACCGCGTCCGGCAAGACGATCACGTTCCACGGCTTCATGAAGGCGTATGTCGAGGGCGCCGACGACCCGAACGCCGAGCTGGACGACCGCGAGCGCAGGCTGCCGCAGGTCACCGAGGGCGACGGGCTCACCGCCGAGGAGATCTCGGCCGACGGCCACGCCACCAAGCCGCCCGCCCGCTACACCGAGGCATCGCTGGTCAAGGAGTTGGAGGAGCGCGAGATCGGCCGCCCCTCCACCTACGCCTCGATCATCGGCACCATCCTCGACCGCGGCTATGTCTTCAAGAAGGGGACGGCGCTGGTCCCGTCCTTCCTGAGCTTCGCCGTGGTCAATCTGCTGGAGAAGCACTTCGGCCAGCTCGTCGACTACGACTTCACCGCCAAGATGGAGGACGACCTCGACTGCATCGCCCGGGGCGAGGCCCAGGCCGTGCCGTGGCTGAAGCGCTTCTACTTCGGTGAGGGAGAGGGCGGCGAGGGCACGGGCGCCGCGGCGGGCCGCACCGGCGACGGCGACCACCTCGGCGGTCTCAAGGCGCTGGTCACCGACCTCGGCGCGATCGACGCCCGGGAGATCTCCAGCTTCCCCGTCGGCAACGGCATCGTGCTCCGCGTCGGCCGCTACGGCCCGTACATCGAGCGCGGCGAGAAGGACACCGAGGGCCACCAGCGCGCGGATGTCCCCGACGACCTGGCGCCCGACGAGCTGACCGTCGGGCTGGCGGAGGAGCTGCTGGCCAAGCCGAGCGGTGACTTCGTGCTCGGCAACGACCCGCGGACCGGCCATGAGATCGTCGCCAAGGACGGCCGCTACGGCCCGTACGTCACCGAGATCCTGCCCGAGGGCACCCCGAAGACCGGCAAGAACGCGGTGAAGCCGCGGACCGCGTCGCTCTTCAAGTCGATGGCGCTGGACACGGTCACCCTGGAGGACGCGCTGCGGCTGATGTCCCTGCCCCGGGTCGTCGGCGCCGACGCCGAAGGGGTCGAGATCACCGCGCAGAACGGCCGGTACGGCCCGTATCTGAAGAAGGGCACCGACTCGCGCTCCCTGGAGAACGAGGACCAGCTCTTCACGATCACGCTCGACGAGGCGCTGGCGATCTACGCCCAGCCCAAGCAGCGGGGCCGCGCCGCGGCCAAGCCGCCGCTGAAGGAGCTGGGCACCGACCCGGTCAGCGAGCGCCCCGTGGTCGTCAAGGACGGCCGCTTCGGCCCGTATGTCACGGACGGCGAGACCAACGCGACCCTGCGGACCGCCGACAGCGTGGAGACGATCACGCCGGAGCGCGGTTACGAGCTGCTCGCCGAGAAGCGGGCCAAGGGCCCCGCCAAGAAGACGGCGAAGAAGGCGCCCGCGAAGAAGGCGCCTGCCAAGAAGACGGCCGCCAAGACCGCCGCGAAGAAGACGACGACGGCGGCGAAGAAGACGGCCACCGCGAAGACGACGGCGAAGAAGACGACGACGGCCAAGGCCACGACGGCCAGGACCGCCGCGAAGAAGACCGCGGCCAAGAAGGCGGCGGCGGCCCCGGTCGCCGAGGACTGACCGGACTGGATTGACCGGACCGGCCGGATTGACCCGACCGGCGGGGTTGACCGGACCGGCCGGGTGGTGCGGCCTCCCTCGGTGGGGGGCCTCGACGGCCCGGGCCCGGCGTCGACCGGAGAGGTCCCCGTACGCCGACCGGACAGGTGTTCGTTCACCGGCGGACTCTCCGGGGTGCCGGATGGGGTGTTTTCGGCCACGTCCTGGGTCCCCGCCCTGGCGCTCGGGGCGTTCCGGCAGGTCATGACGGTCGTCCGCGAAGTCCTGGGGGGCGGGCGGGGGCAGCCCCCTGTCGTGCCCCGGACACGGAGGGTTCGTGCCGCCGACCGGCGTCCCGTGCGTATGTTCGGCGAGCTCCGCGAGGAGCACCGCGGTCCGGATAGGCTGGGCGGATGACGCGATCCGAGCAGCCGGCCGAGCAGCAGGCGGCCGTGGGGCCCGTCTCCGGGACCGCCCCCGGCCCCGACGACTCCGACGCCCTCGCCGCGGACTCCCGTGAGCGGGCGCTGCGTGCCCTGCTGCGCGTACCCACACTCCGTACCCTCTGGAACGCCCAGGCGGTCGGCGGCATCGGCGACGCCCTCGCGGTCCTCGTCCTGCTGCTGCTCACCCTTCAGGCCGCGGTGGTGGAGGGCGGGTTCGGCGGCGGCTACCGGGGCGCCGCGCTCTCCGTGGCCGCGGTGCTCGGCGTGCGCGCCGTGGCGACCGTCCTGTTCGGGGCCGTGCTCCTCGGCCCGCTGGCCAGGCTCACCTCGTCCGGGGGACCGCTGGACCGGCGCTGGACGATGATCGGCGCGGACGGCGTACGGCTCGTCCTGCTGGTCCTCGCCCCGCTCTGGATCGACTGGACCCCCGACAGCGCGGCCGTGATCCTGCTCGCGACCGTCCTGGTGACAGGGGCGGCGGAACGGCTGTGGACCGTCGCCCGCGACGGCGCCGCCCCCGCGCTGCTGCCCGCTCCGCCGCTGGAGGGCGCGGCCGTCCGGCCGCTGCCCGACCACCTCGGCGCGCTGCGGCGGCTGTGGCTGCGCACCTCGTTCCTGGCGATCCCGGCCGGTGCGGCCGTGCTGCTGGTCGCGACCCTGATCGGCCGGCTGCTCGGGACCGGCATCGACTGGTTCTCCGTCCACCAGGCCGCCCTCGGGTCCTATGTCGCCGCCGGACTCTTCTCCGCGTCCGCCGCGCTGGTCTGGTCCGTCACCCTGCCGGGCGGAACGACGCCCCGGCCGCGTTCGCCGTTCGAAGGGCTGCGTCGGCCGCCCCGTGCCGCCGCGGCGGTGGACGGCGGTGCGGCAGGGGACGGCGGTGCGGCCGAGGGCAAGGACGCCGGTCGCACGGGTGCGGTGCCCTTCTATGTGCTGGCGTGCGCGGCGGTCGCGGGTGCGGTCGCGGCGGCCGTCTCCGTCTCCGTTCTGCACGCCGCGGACCTCGGAGGCGGACCCTCCGCCTTCGCTCTGCTGGTGCTCGCCCTGACCGGCGGCACCGCTGTCGGCATCCGGGCCGCGCGGTCCGTGCTGCCCACGCTCTCGCGCCGCAGGCTGCTGGCGCTCGCGGTCGCCGTCACCGGGGTCGCCCTGCTGGCGACCGGTCTCGTACCGGACACCGCGACCGTGCTGTTCCTCGCCGTTCTCGCCGGTGTGTCCGCCGGTGTCGCGGCCAACGTCGGACACGCCCTCGTCGACCAGGAGACCGAGGCCCCGCGCCAGGCGCGCATGACGGACCATCTCCAGGCGGTCGTCCGCGTCGCCGTCGGGGCGGGCGCGCTTGCCGCGCCGCTGCTGGCCGCCGCGATCGGCCCGTACCGGCTGGCGGTCGGGGACGCCGTCCTCGCCCACGGCGGCGCGGCCTTCACCCTGATGCTGGCGGGCGCGCTGCTGCTGCCGGTCGCCGCGGTCGTCCTCGCCAGGACCGACGACCGCGCCGGTGTACCGCTCCGCCGCGATCTGGGCGAGGCCCTGCGCGGCGGCGCCGACCCCGCCCAGGCACCGGCCGCCACGGGCTTCTTCATCGCGCTGGAGGGCGGCGACGGAGCCGGGAAGTCCACCCAGGCCGAAGCGCTCGCCACCTGGATTCGCAACAAGGGCCACGAGGTCGTCGTCACCCGTGAGCCGGGTGCCACCCCCGTCGGCAAGCGGCTGCGCTCGATCCTGCTGGACGTGGCCTCCGCCGGGCTGTCCAACCGCGCCGAGGCGCTGCTGTACGCGGCGGACCGCGCCGAGCACGTCGGCTCGGTGGTCCGGCCCGCGCTGGAGCGGGGCGCCGTGGTGATCTCCGACCGGTACATCGACTCCTCGGTCGCCTACCAGGGCGCGGGCCGCGATCTGTCGCCGACGGAGATCGCCCGCATCTCGCGCTGGGCGACGGATGGGCTCGTTCCGCATCTGACGGTGCTGCTGGACGTCTCGCCGGAGACCGCGCGCGAGCGGTTCACGGAGGCGCCCGACCGGCTGGAGTCGGAGCCCGCGGAGTTCCACCGGCGGGTCCGCTCCGGTTTCCTGACGCTGGCCGCCGGTGACCCGGCGCGCTATCTCGTGGTGGACGCCGGGCAGGAGCCGGAGGCCGTCACCACGGTGGTCCGCCACCGGCTCGACCAGATGCTGCCGCTCTCGGAGGCCGAGGTCCGCGCGCGCGAGGAGGCGCGGCGGCGCGAGGCCGAGCGGATCGCGGAGGAGGCACGGCGCAAGGCCGAGGAGGAGGCCGCCCGCAAGGCAGAGGAGGAGCGCCTGGAGCGGGAGCGCCAGGAGCAGCTCGCCCGGCTGCGGGCCGAGGAGGAGGAGCGCCGCAAGGCGGAGGAAGAGGAGGCCAAGCGGCTGGAGGCCGAACGGCTCGCGGAGGAGGCCCGGCAGCGCGCCGAGGAGACCCGCAGACTGGCCGAGGAGGAGCGCCGCAGGCGGGAGGCCGAGGAGCGGGCGCGCCGCGAGGAGCAGGAGCGGCTGCGCGTCCTGGCGGCCGAGCAGGCCAGGCTGCGCGCGGAGGCGGAGGCCCGGCGGCTGGAGAAGCAGCGCAAGGCCGAGGAGGCACTTCTGCGGGCCGAGGCGGCCCGGCGGGAGGCGGAGGAGCAGGAGCGGCGCGCGGCCGAGGAGCGGCGTGCGGCGGCGGAGCTGTCGGCGCAGGAGAAGACGGTGGAGACGCCGTTGCCTGCGCCGCCCGCCGAAGGTTCCGGTTCCCGTTCCCGTTCCCGTGAGGGGGCGGGTGCGGACGGGGACGGTGACGAGATCACCGTGGTCACGCCCGTGGTCCGGCCGGACGACGAGACGCAGGAGGTGCCGGGGGCGGGGCGCGGCGGCGCGGCGGACTCCCGGAGCCGGGGCTCCGGTTCCGGTGTCTCAGGACCGGTGTCGGCCATGGACGAGACGGCGGTGCTGCCGCCGGTCCGGGACGCGGGCGCGGACATGGAGGAGACGGCGGTGCTGCCTCCGGTCCGGGACGAGCGGCCGGTGGACAAGGTGCCGCCGGGCTTCTTCCGGGACGAGTCCGGCGCGTCGCCCGTTCCGCCGTCGGCCCCGTCGTCCGCCGCCCCGTCGTCCGCCGGTGCTCCGGCCGGGCAGGCGGAGCCCCAGGACCGTACGCGGGAGCTGCCGCGGATCGACCCTGACGGCGCCGCGCCCGCCGGGGCGGAGCAGTCCCCCCGGCGCCGCCGTCCGGCCTGGGCGGAGGAGACGCCGCTCGACGATCTGCCCACGCTCGCCGACGAGCTGCTGGGCGGGTACGAGGGCGACGACCACCGGCGGCCCGGGAACGGCGGCGGCGACGGGACGACGGGGCGGGAGCGCGGCCCGCGCCGTTAGGACGAGCCGTCGCGGGCCGGTCGTTCCGGTGGTGGGACGGCGTTGTCGTACCCCTCCCTCACAATGGGGGGTGCACAGGAACGACCGGGACGTGGCCGCCGTACCCGGCCGTCCGGCCTTGCGGCATGCGCACCGCATGGTGCACGGCAGCGGCGGTACACGGCAGCGGCACGCGCACGGCAGCACGGCAGCACGGCAGCGACACAGCAGTACGGCAGTACAGCAGCGACAAGCGGTACGACAGCGGCACGGCGGCAGGTGCGAGGACAGCACGGCAGCACGGCAGCACCACAGCGATCAGGGCATGGAGCCCGCGGAGCCATGGGGCAGGTGACGGCGGATGGCCGTATGGGACGACCTCGTCGGTCAGGAGCGGTTGGCGGAGCAGCTCACCGACGCCGCCCGGGACGCCGACGCCTTCGTCACCGCCGTGGAGCGGGGCGGTGACCTCCCCGAGGCGTCGAGGATGACGCACGCCTGGCTGTTCACCGGCCCCCCGGGCGCCGGACGGGTCACCGCGGCGCGCGCCTTCGCCGCCGCGCTCCAGTGCGTCAGCCCCGACCGGGCCCTGGGCGGCGTCCCCGGCTGCGGTTTCTGCGACGGCTGCCACACCGCCCTCGCGGGCACGCACGCGGACATCACCGCGGTCGCCGCCGTGGGCTCCCAGATCCTCGCCGACGACATGCGGGACACCGTCCGCAAGTCGTTCACCTCCCCCGCGAACGGCCGCTGGCAGGTGATCCTCGTCGAGGACGCCGAGCGGCTGAACGAGAAGTCGGCGAACGCGGTGCTGAAGGCGGTCGAGGAGCCCGCGCCGCGCACGGTCTGGCTGCTCTGCGCCCCCTCCATCGAGGACGTCCTGCCGACCATCCGCTCCCGCTGCCGCCATCTGACCCTGCGCACCCCGCCGGTCGCGGCGGTCGCCGACTTCCTCGTCCGCCGGGACGGGATCGAACCCGCCGCGGCGGACGCCGCCGCCCGCGCCACCCAGGGCCATGTCGAACGGGCCCGCCGCCTCGCCACCGACGGGGACGCGCGCGCCCGCCGGGCCGCCGTGCTGAAGCTGCCGCTGCGCGTGGACGACATCGGCGCGGCGCTCAAGGGGGCGCAGGAGCTGATCGACGCCGCCGCCGAGGACGCCAAGCAGGTCGCCGAGGAGATCGACACCAAGGAGACCGAGGAGCTGAAGGCGGCGCTCGGCGCGGCGCAGGGCGGCCGGATGCCGCGCGGCACCGCCGGGGTGATGAAGGAGTTGGAGGAGCGGCAGAAGCGCCGCCGCACCCGGACCCAGCGCGACAGCCTGGATCTGGCGCTCGGTGACCTCACCGGGTTCTACCGCGATGTGCTGGCGCTCCAGCTCGGGTCCGGCGTCGCCATCGCCAACGAGGACGTCCGGGACGCGCTGGAGAGGGTCGCCCGCGCCTCGGCCCCCGAGCGCACCCTGCGCCGGATCGAGGCGGTGATCGCCTGCCGGGAGGCGCTGGAGGGGAATGTGGCTCCGCTGCTGGCGGTCGAGGCGATGACGATGGCGCTGCGGGCGGGCTGAGAACGGGGTGCGGTGGCCGGGCCGGGTGGTGCCTCGCGTTCCGGCACGGGCGACGGAGTGCGGCGCCCGGCCGGTGGGTCGCGGGTGGTGGCGCGCGGCCGCGGCCGATGACGTGCCGGCTGTGGTTGCGACTGCGGGTCGTGGCTTGCTGGTCGTGGATCGTGGATCGTGGATCGCGGGGAGATGTCACTCGTTCGTGACCGAACGGGCTCTTTCCGGCTTCCCTCCCCTACGCTCCGTGGATGGACCAACGGCGCACGCTCCGCAGTTCCGCTCTCGCGCTGATGGCCGCCGCCCTGCTGGCGTCGGGGTGCGGCGGTCCTGGACCGGGACCGGACGGGGACCGGGACGCGGCCGTGGACACGGCGGCCGACGCCGCGCTGCGGCCGTACACCACGCAGAAACCGGTCTGGCGGGCGTGCGGGACCCCCGGGTTCCAGTGCGCGCGGCTGACCGTTCCGCTCGATTACGACCGGCCCGGGGACGGGACGATCAAGCTGGCGGTGGCCCGCAAGAAGGCCACGGGACCGGGGAAACGGCTCGGTTCGCTGCTGGTCAACCCGGGCGGCCCCGGGGGCTCGGCGGTCGAGTACCTCCAGCTCTTCGCGGGCACCGGCTACCCCGCCCCGGTCCGCGCCCGTTACGACATGGTCGCCGTCGACCCCCGGGGCGTGGCGGGCAGTGAGCCCGTGACCTGCCTAGACGGCCGGGAGATGGACGCGTACACACAGATCGACCAGACCCCCGACGACCCGGCCGAGACCCGGCGGCTCACCGATGCCTTCCGCTCCTTCGCCGAGGGCTGCGCGGAACGCTCGGCCGCGCTGCTGCCGTATGTCTCCACCGAGGACGCCGCGCGGGACATGGACATCCTGCGGGCGGTGCTCGGCGACGAGAGACTGACCTATGTCGGCGCCTCGTACGGCACCTTCCTGGGGGCGACGTACGCCGAGCTGTTCCCCGGCCGCACGGGTCGGCTGGTGCTCGACGGGGCGCTCGACCCCTCCCGCACCGCGCGCCAGGTCAACCAGGACCAGACGGCCGGTTTCGAGACCGCGTTCCGTTCGTTCGCCGCGGACTGTGTCGCGCGCGCGGACTGCCCGCTCTCCACCGGGTCCACGGCACAGGCCGCCGACCGCCTCCGCGCTCTCCTCGCCCGGCTCGACGCCCGTCCGCTGCCCACCGGCGAGCCCCGGAGGCTGGGCGAGGCGCTGGCGACCACCGGGGTCCTGGCCGCGATGTACGACGAGGGGGCGTGGCCACGGCTGCGCGAGGCCCTGACCAGCGCCCTGGACGGGGACGGCGCGCCGCTGCTGGCCCTCGCGGACGGTTACTACGAACGGTCGGGCGACGGCTCGTACTCGAACCTCATGTTCGCGAACGCCGCCGTGAACTGTCTGGACCTCCCGCCCGCCTTCTCCTCCCCCGCCGAGGTGGAACGGGCCTCCGGCGCCTTCGAGAAGGCGTCCCCCGTGTTCGGCCGGGGCTTCGCCTGGGCCGCCCTGAACTGCGCGTACTGGCCTTCCCGCGCCACCGGGACCCCGCACCGCATCACAGCGGAGGGCGCCGCTCCGATCCTGGTCGTCGGCACGACGAGGGACCCCGCGACCCCGTACCGATGGGCCCGCGCGCTGGCCGGGCAACTGTCGTCGGGGACCCTGCTCACCTACGAGGGCGACGGCCACACGGCCTATGGGCGGGGCAGCGACTGCGTCGACACGGCGGTCAACCGCTATCTGCTGGAGGGGACGGTTCCGCGCGACGGCACACGGTGCCGCTGAGGTCTCCGGCCGGTGCTCGGCAGCGGTGCTCCGCGGCGGCTCAGTGGTGGCCGCCGGTGGCGTGGAACCCCCGGGGCACCAGCCAGACCACGAGGGCGGTGACCACGGCGACGATCCCGACGCAGACGAACGCGGTGGTGGTCAGCGCGCTGTCGAAGGCGGCCCGCCCGGCGGCGAGCACCGCGCTGCCCGCGCTGCCGCCCAGCGCCAGGGAGAGTTCGTACGCGTCCCCGATCGACTCGGCCGCCGTGGCGGGCTGCCCGGCCATATGACTCGCGTACACGGCGCCGTGGATGGAGCCGAGCAGCGCGACCCCGAGCCCCACGCCGAGTTCGTAGCTGGTCTCGGAGACGGCCCCCGCCTGTCCCGCGCGCTCGGCGGGGACGGCGGAGACGAGGACGGACGAGGCGGTGGTCATTGCCACCCCGTCCCCGAGGCCGAGGGCGACCAGGACGACGGCCACATAGCCGTAGGCCGTGGGCTCCGGCGACAGCGCCAGCACCAGGAAGCCGGCGACGACCGCGCCGAGCCCCAGCGCCATGATCGTCCGGACGGCGGTCCGCTCCATCAGCCAGGGGGCGAGCAGCGCCCCCGCGAGCATGGCGAGCGCGGCGGGCAGGGTGCGCAGTCCGGCCTCGGAGGGCGAGTAGCCGTGGACGTACTGGAGCCAGAGGGAGAGCAGGAAGAGCGCCGCGCCGATCGCGAGCATGGCCATCAGGATGGCGAGCGCCGCGGCGGTGAAGGCACGGTTCCGGAAGAGCCGTACATCCAGCAGGGGGTCCCGCAGCCCGAGCTGCCGCCGGGCGAACAGCGCGAGCGCCAGCAGCCCGCCGAGCAGCACCAGGACGTCCGCGGGGGCGGGGCTGCCCTTGGCGACATGCTTGATGCCCCAGGCCAGCGCGATGATGCCGACGACGGAGAGGACGGCCCCGAGATAGTCCAGCCGGTCGTGTCCGCTGTCCTTGAACTCGGGCAGCAGCCACACCCCCGCGACCACGGTCACCACCACGACGGGCACATTCACCCAGAACGCCGCCGACCAGCCGTACTCCTCCACCAGCACCCCGCCGACCAGCGGCCCGACGGCGGCTCCGGCCCCGGCCACGGCGGCCCAGATACCGATCGCGCGGGTCCGCTCCCGGGCGTCGGTGAAGATGTTCCGGATCAACGAGAGCGTGGACGGCATCACCATCGCCCCGCCGATCCCCAGCAGCACCCGCCCGGCGATCAACTGCCAGGTCGTCCCGGCGGTGGCGGCAACGACCGACGCGACCCCGAAGACCATGATCCCGGTGATGAACAGCAGTTTGCGCCCATACCGGTCACCGACCGCCCCCGTGGTGACCAGCAGCCCGCCGAGGACGAGCCCATAGACATCGATGATCCACAGCTGGGCGATGGCCCCCGGGTCGAGATCCTCGATGAGCGAGGGCAGCGCCACATTGAGGATCGTGGCGTCCATGGCCACCAGCAGCAGACTCGCACAGAGCACGGCCAGCATCCCCCACCGCCCGGCAGACACACTCCCGGCTCGGCCCACGGCCCTGTCCCTTCGGAGTGCGGCGTCTCAGCGGTCCTGACGGCAACGATCCCTCCCGCTCAGTATCGGAACCCGTCACCCCCCGCTCCGCAACTCGAAGCCCGCTCCCACGCACGCTTCCCGGGGCAGACACCAGTGCCGTGTCCGACGCCTGCACGAAACCAAAAGAAACCCAGGCCAGAAATCATCTGACCTGGGTTTCCAGTGGAGCCGCCTTCGGGATTCGAACCCGAGACCTACGCATTACGAGCCCGCTAGGGATCATGCCGGGCTGTGCCGCGTGATCGTGTCAGATCCCGTTTTCCCAGATCAGAGCACCTGTGGCGGTCCCGCTGCTCGCGCCCCATGCTGCACCGTCCAAAGGCGTCCGCGCTCCCCTTGCGCTCCCCTGGTCGCCCCCTGCGAGGCTACAACCCCGGACAGCAATCGGATGACCAGCCCTGAGCGCTTCTTGTCGACATCCGACACAATCAACAGGCGAGGGGAAACGCCTCGTAGGACCACATTTGAGGATGCCTGATGGCAGACGGCAAGCTCGTACGAGACCTGATTCCCCAGATCATCCGCGAGAGCGGTGCGGAGCCGATGATCTACGTCGCCGGCCCGGAAGAGTACCGGGAGCGGCTGCGCCACAAGCTCAGCGAGGAGGTAGCCGACCTCACCGCGGACGACTCCGCGGCTGCCGAGGAGCTGGCAGACATCCTCGAAGTGGTTCACGCACTCGCCCTCGACCTGGGCATGACACCGAGCCGCTTGGAGGAACGGCGAGCACAGAAGGCTGCGTCGAGGGGTGGTTTCGCTGGCAAAGTCGTGTGGACCGGCAATGCCTGAGCTGCCTGTGGGTTCCGGAGTCGCAGACAGCATGTCGGTTCCGCGAGGAGCCGCTGGACAGCCGCCAGCTCCCGCACAGCGGCGAGCGGGCTGATGCGGCTACAGCGTAAGGTTCGGTGCTGCCGTATGTAGATTCGCCGGTCGAATCCCAGGAAGCGTTCATGTCAGAGCAGCTCTGGAGTAGCCAACGCCACCGGACGGCCATCGGCCGTGTCGGGTTGTCCGTCCCGGCGCGTCAGGCCGTGGTCGATCTTCAACTCGAACCGAGGATGCGGGTCCTGGACTACGGTTGCGGCCGCGGTGGCGACGTACGCGCTCTTCAGAACATCGGGCTCGACGTCTCCGGCTGGGACCCCGTTCACCACCCGGGCGGTGATCTCAAGCCCGCGGAAATCGTGCTCCTCACCTACGTCCTCAACGTGATCGAAGACCCCGCCGAACGACGACAGACCCTCCTGGACGCCTGGAACAACACGAGGTCGGCGCTCGTGGTGTCCGCGAGGCTCCGTTGGGAGCGGAACCAAATCAGGGGCACCGAGTACGGCGATGGCATCCTGACCAGTCGCAATACGTTCCAGCACCTGTTCGCGGCAAGCGAGCTTCGGGACTACGTTCAGGAGACCACTGGCGTCCGCTGCCTCTCAGCTGCCCCGGGGATCGTCTATGCGTTCAAGAGCGACGAAGCGCGGCTCGGCTATCTTGCCCGGCAGATCACGCCGGAAGCCGGGTGGCTTGCTTCCCAGGACGTCGCATCGGCCATCGCAGCGGTCGTCGATCATCTCGAACACCGCGGCCGGCTACCGAACCTCGAAGAAATGCCGCAGCCGATCATCAGCCTTCTCGGCCACTTGCGGACAACCGAGCTCAGGCGACTCGCCGAGCAGTCCGCCGACCCACTGAAGGTCGAGGAGAGCGGGAAGCGCACCACCCTCGACACCCTTCTCTTCCTCGCCGTCGAACTCTTCCACGGGCGCGGACCCGCGAGCAGCCTGCCACTTCCCGTCCAACTGGATATCCGGGCCTTCTTCTCTTCCTACGCAGAAGCGTGCAAACGTGCGGATCGGCTTCTGTTCAAGCTCCGCGATGACGCGTACCTACGGCGTGCCATGACCGGGTCGGCTGCGGGCAAGTTCACGGCAACCGCGCTGTATGTGCACCGCCGGGCCGTCCATCGGCTCCCGACCGTGCTCCGCCTGTACGAGCAGTGCGCCAGCATCGCTGCTGGCCGCCCGGAAGAGTGGTCCGTCCTGAAGCTTCGCCACCAGGGGCGTGGAGCCAGCTGGCTGGACTACCCCGCGTTCGATACCGACCCCCATCCTCGTTTGGCCTCGTCGTACAGCGTTGACCTGCAGACGCTGAAGTTATCCTTCCTGTCTTACGCGGATTCGACCAATCGTCCTCTGCTACACCGGAAGCATGAGTTCCTCGCGCCGGACGACCCCGATGTCCCCAAGTACCAACGTCTCACCGCCGCCGAGGTGAGAGCCGGCCTCTACGAGGAGACGCACCTCATCGGCAACGAGGAGGGCTGGGAGCGAGCACTTGCCCGTTGCGGCCGTGCACTGCGAGGACACCGGTTGGTCCGCCGTTCCGACAGCTGAGGTCCTGGCACTGGCAGAGGCTGCGTCCCCGCAAGTACGCGCTCGCGCACCCCGGATTCCCGCTGGGTCCAGGGAGCCCAGCAGGTCCTCATTTGGTGAACAACCCTTGTTCCCGGCCGGGTTGTCAGACCGGCGTGAGACGCTCCTATGCATGGCATCCACACAGCTCCCAGGCCCTTGCCTGCCCCCTTACCGCGCGCAGTCAGCCATGGCACTCCTCGATCCCCAAGAGCACGCCTCCGAGCTCGCTGATTGGGTGGAACGGATCCCTGCTTCGTCCGAGCCGGTGGAACGCGAGGCGTGGGACAACGTCTACGCCTGGCTTCGCCTGGCGAGCGGCCTCCGCACGGTCACGTTCGACATGGCGTACGAAGACGGCGGCATGTGTGCAGCGGGCGATGACTTCGACTACGTCTGGTCGAACATGATGGGCGAGTGGCAACTGCACCAGTTGCGCCTGGGCTACACCCGGGCGGCGCTGGAAGCCCTCGTACGAGTCCTCCTCCCGGATCTTCCCACCCCGGGCCCGGCCATTGATGCTGCGGAGCTGCGCCTCGCGCGAGCTGGCCAGGAGCCCCCGTTGCATGCCCGCGAGGCGACCCGGCACTTCCTCGCCCACGCCACGGAGAGCTCCGAGCCCTCCTCGCTCGCCGTCGCCGTCACCCAGGCCATCGGCGTACACGAGCTGGCAGCTCACGGATTTACTCGTATTCCTCAGCCAGCACACGACGACGATATGCAGTCGTTCCCCGCTGGCCACGACGAGATCTGTACGAGCAAGGAAGCGACTTCCATTCTTCTCCTAGGCATTCAGGCGCTGCTCGCCTGGGCCGTGGAGGAGCGGCACATCGTCGCCCCCAACGAGGACAAGTTCCTGTGCGAAGGGATGTGGGTCCCCGACTCTGCGGGAGGCAGCCAGTGGGTGGATCAGGAGATTTCCTACGGTGACTACCTCGCCGTGCTGCAGCTGGACCACGGGGATCCGCCGGACCTGTAATCGACACGCGGTGAGCGCCGATCCCGAAGGAGATCGTCGGCGCCTGGAAGGGCGGGGGCTGTCGGCCCCCGCCCTTTCGCAGCGCCGCACTCTCCCTCATGCAGGTCAGGTCATGCACCAGCCGGAGTCACAGCTTCCGTCTCCGGTGTCGTCTCGGCCACGCACCGTGCCGGAGTCCTTGATGGCCTCGGCCAGAGGACGGCCGTACCGGGTTAGGTACACGGGATCCCGTCCGAGCGCGGCGCGGCGCTCGTTGATCGTTTCCTCCAGTTCCACGGACCTGATGAACAGCTCTGGCTCGTCCTGCCGCTGCTGTCGCCATGCTCCGACGGTACGGAAGGGGCAGAAGAAGCAGGAACTCTTGGGCGGGACGGGCAGCCCCGCGTCCTTGATGATGTGCTCGCAGTCTGTTCTGCGGAGCCGGAGGTCGAGGAGGGGGTACTCGATCTGCTCGTGGGGTTCGCACCGCCGGCGGTTGGCCCGGTGGATTTCGTCGAGGGATATCCCGATGCCCACAGTGGCGGGCCCGGCGGCCGTGGCGCCGTGTTCGCGAAGCCACCGGCCTACGACCCTGATCTTGAAGTCAGCGGTGCAGGACCTGCGCCCGGGAGCCCCGTTGGCCATCCGGACCGGGATCGGGATGGATCGGGTGCCGGGCCTGTTCAGCCTCTGCATGAGGGTCTCAGAGGTGCCGTCGCGGCGCACGCGGTTCAGCTGCTGGAGGTTAATCCCGGCGCGGCTGGCGTACGGGGCGGCGACCTCGCGGATGTAGGCCAAGGTCGCTGGGTGCTCGCTGTCGTCGCCGACGTTGGCGAAGAGGAAGGTGGGATAGTCGATTTCTCCTCGGGCCGCGAGCACCAGGAGGGCGGTCGACTGGACCCCGCCCCCGTACGAGATGACCTTCATGCGCTCACCCCTCGAAGGCGGGCGCTCGCGTCGCGGTACAGGTTTTCATCTGTCATTGGGGTATCCCGTCAGTTGAGGAGGTCCGGTCGTGGGAGTTTCTATGGATACCAACCATGTCATCAACTGTATATTCCGCTCGGGGCACGCCCATGCTCTTGTTGCCACAGCGACGCAACGCGCTGCTCGCCGTTGGGGGCGCTACGGCTTCTGACGCTTGGGGCGGATGACGACCGAGAGTCCCTGGGCGAAGGCGGCGGCCAAGAATGCTTCGGCCTCATCGCCCTGGTCGCGTGTAAAGGTCCGAGGAACTGGCAGCGGGCTCGGCTGAGTGCGCGGCTCCGGTGGCTTGCTCGTCCGCCCACGCGGCTTCTGGGAGCCACGCTCCCTCGTACGAAGTCGCTCGACCTCTGCCTGTTGCACGACACGGTCGCGGGCTTTGGCGTCGGCCAAGACGGTGTTCAATAGCCACAGCGGCGACCCGGACAGCACATAGTCGGCGTCCGCCAGCTGCTTGCGGTGACGCCAGCGGGAGATCGCTTGCTTGTCTCGGCCGAGGACCTGAGCCACCTCCGTGATTCCGAGGATGACCGGCAGCGAAGCCTTCGGTTTGGCGCGGTAGCCGCCCGGAGTGCCGGCTTCGAACGCGGCCAACCGCTGCGCCGTCGCCTCCCGGCCACCAACACCATTGAGCTTGAGCACCGTGGTCAACAGCCAGTAGGGGTTTCCGGAGACCAGCAGGTCGGGGTCGGGCAGTGTGCCGTCGGCCCTCCACTTCTGAGAGGTCTGGCGTTCCACTCCGTACAGCGCGGCGATCTCGGCGTGTCCGAGGAGATACGGCTTGCGTACCGCCGTCATGCTCCCCACCTTTTCGATCATCTTGGCGAGTCGAGGCCCCGCAGCTGAACACGGGGTCTGCTAACGATATCGCTCGCTCGTCTCTACGAGCTGGGCGCTGACGGGCTACCGGAGGTCGCGCCGCTGGCTGGTGCAGGCGCTTCCGCGCGCACCAGCCCGGCGCTCCGTCACCTGATCTCTTTGCCCTGGCGGATCTCCCAGGGACCGACGGGCACGAGGTAGACCTCGTCGAAGTAGCTCAGCCATTTGGCGATCGTTTCCACCGCCCGCTGCGCCTGATCTGGCGTGTGGAGCCCGCCGACGATCAGTGCCCGCTTCGCGTGGTCAAGATTCAGGGCCCCGCTCTCGTTCAGTGTGCGGACTTCGGTCAGGGACCGCAGTCGGAGGAGGACTGCGGCCCCGAAGTCCTGCTCGGACAGCCCCGGAGGGATGTCCATATGGACGAGGTCTCGCAGGACACCGGCGAGCACGTCGCTGGAGATGTTCCCGTGTCGACCGTTGTATACCCGGTAGAGGCGCTCAGGGTTCCGGGTCTCTGGCAACCAGCGAGACTGCGCCTCGGTCTCGCCCACCACCAGCATCTGTGGGGCGTCCTCGTCGGCCCGCACGAGGTCAGCCTGCTCGCGGATCTGGCGAGCGAGCTGCACCGTACCGGGTACGGAGACTTCGTCGATGGCGTCCAGGACCCGACGCACCTCAGGGTGCGCAAGCTCGGCTTCGATGAGCAGCTCGATGTTCGCAGCCGGCACTCGTCCAGTTGCCTTGCCGGTTAGGTTGGCAGACCCGACGAGGCAACGGTCATCAGCGGCATACAACTTGGCGTGCAGGTTATGACACAGCGAGATGTCCACCCGTCCGTCTGCTTCGGCCAGTTCCGCGATTTCCGGATCGGACACTCCCGCCGCCACCTCGGCGACGGACCAGCGTGTGACGCAGTGAATGCGTCCCACGCTGTCCGGCACGGCCGCGAGCACTGCCTGGAAGGTTTCCTGCTTGATGAAGGGGGCCACCAGGAGCACTTCGCGAGTCGCGCCGAGGAGGAGCTGCTCAACCTGTCGCCAGACGTGATCTCGAGTCACTCATCGTCCTCGTCGTCGGCCTCGTCCGCGCCGAGGAAGTCGCTGGCGATGCGGCCCCAGTCCTGGCGCATCTTCTTGGCTCGCTCCCGAGGCTTGTCCGGAAGCTCATCCTCGAACCTGGCCCAGGACATGAGTAGGAGCTTGAACGCTCCAGCCGCGCTCCTCAGCCGCTCTGCGAGTTCTTCTTTGGTGGCGCCGTCGATGTCGCCGTCGAGCACGGCGATGAGGTCTGCATAGACCGGATGGTCCTGATTGAGGGTGACCTGCAGCAGGTTGGGGATGTAGTCAATGTTGAAGAAGGCCGGCGAGTCTGGGTTGCGGCTCGTCAGCAGGCGGACGTGCTTGCCCTGCTGGATCGACTCCTCGATGATCCGCTGCGCGTCAGCAGGCGTGTATTTATGAGTCTCCACGAGGTTTTCGAGCTGAATCTCCTTGCTCTCTTCCTCGGTGACCTGCTCGGCGAGCGTGTCGGTGAAGCTGGGTTTCGTCTCCACACGCCGCCGCTTGACCGCTTCCTCGGCCTTAGTCTCCACGTCCTCGTGCCGCTTCCGGTTGGCGCGCGTGCCCCGGGTCTGGTCAGCGAGGTCGGAGCGCAGCTTGCCGAGCAGCTTCTCACGGATGTGATAGACGATCTCGATGAGTGGGAGCCGCCGGTCCCCCTCCTCGCGGAGCTGCTCCCGGAACTCGTCCCAGGTAAGGCCAGCAGCCTCCTCCCGCCAGTTGAAGTGGGCAAGGTCAGAGAAGATCGTGGCCGCTTGCTTGTTGTTGGTGACCCCGAAGACTTCGTCCAACGCGGGTGGGAAATCGATCTCTACGCCCCACCAGCGTTCCACAGGGTCATAGGAGTTCGTCCAGCCCGTGTCGAGGTCGAGTTCGCGGTTGGCACGGATCAGCGAGATACCGAGGTTCTTGGCGGCGTGCTTGCCCCACGGAGCTTCACCGGGGTTGAGACTCGGAGATACGGCTTTGGGCCATTCCTCGCCTCCGATGTCCGGACGTCGCGCTGCATCGACAGCGATCGAGGAACGGACGAAGACGGGGTACTCGTTACCGTCGGCTCCATGGACCATGAACCGCTCGACACCGATCTCGCCGACGTTGCCGGCACCGAATGGGCGGAACATCGGCTTGGTGTCGAACGGGGCCGGCGTCGCACTGGGCGACATCAGGTAGAGCGGATCGTTGGGGCGTGCGTCACGAACGCCGGGCAAGGGAGCCCACCCGCGAGCAGGTACCAGCTTGATCCGCGTTCCCTCGGCGATCAGCCGACGGTAGATGCGGCCGATCAAGCTCTCGGTATTGGCCAGAGTTGCCTCCGCGCCACGCCACTGGACCCGTTCCAACTGTGTCCACTGCACCAAGGTGCCACTGGTGCCGAGCCCTTCGGCCAGCGCTTGCCATTCGTCCGGGACGCCGTCGAGCTTGGGCTCGGGGACCTCTTCGAGCCCGCCGCGCACCTCCGTCAGATCAAGATACGTGTGCAGTGCATTGTCGGGTCCGTTGGTCCAGGACCAGACGTCGACGCGGTCACACTGGGAGATGCTGGAGTTGGGCAGGCCGACTCCGAAGCGTCCTATCCCCTTCCGCTGTTGCCGCGTTCCCGCACCGAAGCGGAGGGATTGTCGGAGCGTCTCGGGATCCATGCCGCTACCGTTGTCGAGTACGGCAATCTTCTCGACTCGGTGGCGCGAGCGCTGCGACGGACGGTCCGTCGACTCAACAACGAACAGCTCGACGAGATCAGCCCCGGCTTCGATTCCGTTGTCGATCAGCTCGGCGATGGCGTGTGCCGTCGACTTGTATCCGCTGTCCTGCAAAGCTTTGACCGTCAGGTCGGATGTGACGATCGAGTACTTGGATGTCATAGAGCCTTCCATACGTCTTCCCAGTTGGTGAATGCCTCTGCCACGTCTCCGAAGCCCGGGAGCGCGGGGTCGACGACGGTCACGACGTCGCATGTGGAGGTACCGCCGGCCTTGGGCCCGCGGATCACGCGGCCCACCATCTGGCTGTACAGCACGAGTGAGCGAGTAGGGCGGGCAATCACGGCGGCGCTCGCCGCGGGGGCATCGAAGCCAGTGGTGAGCACGCCGTAGTTCGAGAGGACCATCGGTCGGGTTCCAGGGCCCTTGAAGCGGTTGATCACTCGATCGCGATGACGCGTTGAGGATTCGCCCGTGACCTGCTCGGCATCGATTCCGAACATGCTCAGGATGGCGACGATCAGGCGGCTGTGCTCGATCGAGGCGGCGAATAGCAGGATGCGCCTGTGCTGTCCGCTGAGATCGAGCACGGTGCGGACGACCTGAAGGTTCCACTGCACGTTGTCGGCAAGACGTGTGATCAGTTCATCGGGGATGTCAAAGGACGCAGCGAGAGCCTGCTTGTCCCGGGCGCTGAGCTTCATCCCAGAGTCAGCCGCGACCGTGCGAAAGTCTGGGCGGGCGAGGTACCCCTGCTCGATGAGAGCGGTGACGGGGTTGTCGTACCCATCGATTTCCAGCATCACCTTCTGGCGTGCGAAGAAGTCCGCGAGCTTCTCGTCCTCCGAGATGTCGGCCCACGTCCTTCCCGGCGTGGCAGTCAGCCCCAAGAGGCTCGAATCGCTACGGAGCGTGAGGGCTTCGACCACCCGGCGGTAAGTGGGCGCGATGGCTTGATGAGCCTCGTCGAAGACTGTGAGCGTGGTGCGGAGCGCAAGTTGGTCGAGAAAGCCCGGCGTACTCTTCGCCGCGGCACCTGCCTTCTCCAGCCCGAGTACGACAATGCCGTCGGTGATGTCGTCAAGATCGGTGGGAGCGTCCCCCCACATCCGGGCTACGGTGACCTCCCGATTGCCGAGAGAGGCCCATGCGCGCTCGAACTCGAGCGCGGCCTGTTCGAGGAGCTCGCGGCCCCGGGCCAGCCACACGACCAGAGTGGGCTCATGCTGCCGCAGGTGGTCACAGATCAGGTCCATGCCGGTGCGCGTCTTACCGACCCCGGTCGGCAGGTGCAACACCGTGCGGCGCTCACCGGAGTAGAGCAGACGCCGCACCTTGCCGGCCGCACGCCGCTGATGCGGGAACAGGCCATAGCTCGGTTCGGACGGTCTCCGTGAGGACACGGGAGCCTCGGGCGCTCGATCAACGACGAGCCCAAGGAAGCCAAGGAATACGCGGCGCTCTTCAAGCGTCCAGGGCAGAGCAGACAGGAATACCGTCGGCGACGAAGAATTGTCCCAACCGAGGCGTTCTGCTAGTTCCACCTTCTTGCCCTCGGGAAGCAGCTCCAGCAGCTGCGCGCGCTCCTCGGGATCGCCGATCAACTGCTCCGGAGAGACTGCCGAGGCCGCGACCTTCCGGATGGCATCCTCAACGGACCCCTCCCGCAGCAATGTGAGGAGTTCGCAGGCGTGCTCGCCAAGCAGGCGCCGTATGTAGCTCAGGGGGGCCGCATCAAGGACGGCCTGAAACGCGATGCCCGGAGACCCGATCACAGCTCCCCCCAGTTCGTCTGCGTCACATCTACTCGCCGCGCCCCTGCCGCGTGCAACCCCATCTCCTTACCAGATCGTTTCCCCCTCATCCACCGCACCCCATTCAGTGGGGGTTCAGCACGTGATCAACCCTAGCCCTGACCGCTGACAGCCGAAGCCGGCTCGGCGCAATCACGTGGAGCGGCAGTCGACGCTGCCGAACGGACCGGGGCCGCGTGACTCAACTCCCCGGGCTCTCATGGCTTTTACCGGTGGTCACGAAGCAGCCATAATGCGAACACATGTTTGAATCGGCGGCGGTCGCATGCACTCACCAAACGCGCGAAAACCGCGCCTGCGTCCCACCCGCATCCACCGACAGCTAGGATTCACCGTTGACAACTGGTGGAAGCTGCCGCACCGCCGCGAGCAGCCACCAGTTGCACAGACGGATCAGAGAGAAGCGGGGTGGATTGTGACAGAACGGACGCTTGATTCAGGTCTGACCTATCTCGATTACAACGCCACGGCACCCATGCGACCCGAAGCGCGAGAGGCCGCTCTCGCCTCGATGGAAACGGTGGGTAATGCGTCAAGCGCACACCGTTCCGGCCGCGACGCCGCGCAACGGGTAGACGAGGCTCGCCGCCAAGTCGCTGATCTGTTGAACTGCTCCCCTGGCGAGATCATCTTCACCTCTGGAGCCACCGAAGCCAACAACCTCGCGCTGCGAGCTGCTCACAGCGTCGGCGGGACTGTGATTACGAGCACAGTCGAGCACCCTGCAGTGCTGGAAACCGCCAAGAACCTTACGGCAACCACGCCCGACGCGCTCAGACTGTTGGCGGTGGATGCGGACGGCCTGGTGGATATCGACGGCCTCCATGCCGCCCTGTCGGCGGGTGACGTGGCGATCGTTTCCCTGATGGCCGGGAACAACGAGACGGGCGTCCTGACCGACCTCGCACCGCTTGCGGAAGCGGCACATGCGGCGGGGGCTCTTTTCCACACTGACGCCACGCAAATGGTTGGCCGACTGCCGTTCGACCTCGCCGAGGTCGACGTGGACTTGCTGTCCCTGTCAGCTCACAAGTTCGGCGGCCCGCAAGGAGTGGGGGCCCTCTTCGTCCGCCGTGGCATCGCGCTCCCGTACCACCCGCTGATCTTCGGCGGAGGGCAAGAACGCGGCTGGCGGGCCGGGACACTCAACGTCGCCGGCATCACAGGGGCGGGAGCAGCAGCGGCAGCGGCGCACCGCGGCTTGGCGGAAGAGATCGCACGGGTCGCACGCCTCCGTGACTTGCTGGAGAGTGCTCTCGTTGAGCAACTCGGCGACTGCCGGATCAACGGTTCGCTCGACTACCGGCTACCTGGTGTTACCAGCATCACATTCCACGGCGCCCCTGCCGACGCTGTCCTCACCGCGATGCCAGATGTCGCTGCCTCCGAAGGAAGTGCGTGCTCTTCCGGTGCACCGAGCCCGAGCCACGTACTCCTGGCCATGGGGCGTAGCCGGGAAGAGGCAGACTCCACTGTCCGGTTCTCTCTCGGGTACGCGTCAACTCGCGCCGATGTCGATCAGGCCATCGCCTCCACGATCCGCGCAGTCCGGCAAGTGCGCGCCGCCTTGGCGATCCCGATCTGACCTGAAGCATTCAGTCCTGACGCCCACCAAAATCTGAACGTACACGGAGATTCGTCGCATGTCAGACAGTCGGCTCGCCGAAGCCGCCCATTCCTCCTTCGCGCGCCACGAGACCTTCGCGCCGCGCTTCGGGTGGCTCCACAAGGCGTACATGCAGGTGCAAAGCAACCCCGAGGCATTCCTCGCGGATGATGCTCCCGTGCAGCTCGGCGTTGGCAAAAACATGGTCTACGCCATGCGCTACTGGTCCCGTGCCTTCAAGCTCACCCGGGAGCACTACGGCGACGACACCAACTCCAGGGCCATGCTGTCCTACCCAACCTGGGAGGCGCGGTGGCTGCTTGACGAGGATGGAGCCGACCCCTACCTGGAAGAGCTCGGCAGCCTGTGGCTTCTTCACTGGTGGCTTCTGTCTTCCCGACCGGGGACGAAGAGTTGGGCACCTTCGTGGTATGTCGCGTTCCACCTGGCTCCCTTCTCCCGGTTCACGCTGGCGGACCTGACCCAGGTCATCGTGCGGCATGTCAACCTCTCCTTCCCTGAAGGCCCGGTGGAAGCCTCCATCGCCAAGGACGTCGACTGCATCACCAAGATGTACGTCCCTGCTCAGCGACTGAGGGGCGGGGCGCCGGGCGCATTCGAGGATCTTCTCTCCTGCCCGTTCCGTGAGCTCGGGCTGATGGAGCAGGTGGGCCAACGTGGCAGCAGCGAATGGGAATTCACGAGCGGTTCCCGCCCCTCCCTGCCGGCCCGCATCATCGCCTACGCGTGCCTGGACTACGCAGCCCGCACGACGCGCAATGCAGGCTCGATCTCCTTGGCGCGCTTGGCAAACGAGCCCGGCGCTCCTGGACGAGCCTTCCGCATCCGCGAGGCCGACATCGCGGCGGCCTTGGAGAAGGTCGCCGCTAGCCACCAGGAACTACAGCTCGTAGAGGCAGTGGGCCAACGGAGCCTGACGTTCACCTCTGGCCCATTCGATCTTGCCTGGGACGTGCTGGACGAGCAGTACGACAACGTCCGCAGCAGGCCGAATTTCCCCACCCGTGAGGATTGGGCTCGCAGGTACCCCAAGCTCGCCGAGGCTGAAAAGCGCGAGCTCAAGCAGCTGGACATCATCGACCCGCAGCTCGCCCTGACCGAGGAGACCGTGTGACCACCGCAACCCCCACGCGGCCTAGCTCTGTTCTGAAGGCCCCCGCCACTCCGCAGTTCCCGCACGGCATCAGCCTCGTTGGCTCCCAGATGCGCTCCACCAACCTGGAGCGCGACGTCGAGGACGAACTGCACACCCCCTACGTCGGAGCGCGGGCCGTCGATGTCGTCGATCGCGTCACCAACGCGCTCGGTGACCTTCGCCGCCCCCGATCGTGGTCGTTCACCGGACCCTATGGATCCGGTAAGTCCACCTTGGCAAACTTCATCGAAGCCCTCCTGGGTCCGGACAGTGTCCGCCGTACCGAGGCTGAGTCGGTGCTCGGTGCGACCAGCATGGGCCTCGTTCAGCGACTCACGGCCAGTCGCGGGGAACTCGCCCCTGTGGGCTTCCTTGGTGCCGTTGCCACCGCGCGCCGTGAGCCTCTAGTCGCCACCCTTTCCCGGGCCCTTCACACCGCGGCACGGCGCCGCTGGAAGACCCGCACGCCCAAGGCGGTCACAGTTGCCCTCGCCGCTTGCGCGGATCCCGCTGCCACGTCACAGAACATCCTGGACGCTGTGGTCGCTCTCTGCGAGCAGCAGCCACTCCTGTTGATCATCGACGAGTTCGGTAAGACGCTGGAGCACCTCTCTGGGAACAGCGATCTGAGCAGCGCCAAAGACGACCTGTTCCTGCTGCAGGAACTGGCTGAGAAGAGTGCCGGCCCCCAGGGGCTCCCGCTGTTCATGATGACGCTGCAGCACATGTCGTTCATGGACTACGCCGCCCATTCCAGCCAGCTCCAGACTCGCGAGTGGGCCAAAATCCAGGGCCGGTTCGAGGACATCACCTTCACGCCGCATCTCGGCGACGCGGTCCAGCTGATGTGCCGCCGGATCGACCGGTCTGGTGTATCCGACTCCGGGCGCGCGCTCATCCGAGCGCAGGCCGAAGCCGCCGAAGCCGCATGGCTCGAGCACGGGCTCAACGCCGTTGTCGATCTCAAGGCGCAACACTTTGAGGACCTCTATCCCCTGCATCCGCTGACCATCGTCGCGGCCCCCCTCCTCGCCGCCCAAATCGGCCAGCACGACCGCAGCCTGTCGGGTTTCATGAACAGCGACGAACCCGACACGGTGCGCCGCGCTCTGGAACAGTTCTCAAGTCGCAAGCCCAGCCGAGCTGACACCATTCAGCTGCCGCAGCTGTACGACTTCTTCCTCAACTCCGGCCGTACCTCACTGCTGGCCTCCAGCCACGCCAGCCGCTGGATCGAGATCGAATCGCGCATCAACGAAGCCGCAGGCATGTCCCCCGCGGACCAGAACCTTCTGCGCACCGTTGGCATGCTCAACCTCATCGACGCCGATGGCGCTCTGCGTGCCACTGCGGCGATGATTCACTTCGCGCTGCACGAGCCCACCGAGGGCGCAGATCGCAAGACGTTCGCGGCCTTGGAGAAGCAGCTGCAGAACTTGGTGTCGCGAGGATTCCTCGTGCATCGCCAGTTCAGCGGCGAGTACCGGGTGTGGCGAGGCACGGATTTCGACATCGACGGCCGTGTCAAGGAGATCATCAACCACCTCGACACGCCCTCGGTCATTCAGAGACTGGGCGACTATCTCCCGCTTGCCGTTGCCGCTGGCCGCCACAACCAGGTCACAGGCATGCTGCGGGCGTTCTTCGTCCGCGTCTCCAGCCCTGAGACGAAGAGCATCCAAGGTCCGGACGAGCTCAACGATCAGGCCGACGGTCTGCTTCTCTTCCACCTGGGCAAGGTCAGCGACCGACCGGTGGTGAACTCCACGCTTCCCGTGATCCTCGGAGTCACGGAAGAGCCGGAGATCATCCTGAACGCCGCTAGCTACCTCGTCGCCTTGCAAGAACTGCTGCTGGACTCATCATTGGACCCCGTCGCTGCACGCGAGGTCAAGGGACGTGCGGCAGTCGCTCAGCGCGAGCTGACAGAACTGCTTGATGCGGCGTTCTTCCCGCTGTCCGCGAGCGCCACCTGGCGGCTGTGGCGCACCGGTATGCCGGCCGATTCCTCTGAGGGCGAGACGATTGGAGGTCGCAGCCTCAGCGGTCTCGTGTCGTTTGCCTGCGACCAGGTGTTTTCCGCCGCCCCACACATCCGCAACGAGATGCTCGGCCGACACGAGCTCACGAGCCAGGGCGCAAAGTCTCGCCGCGAGCTGCTGACGGCGATGCTCCGCAAGTCTGGAGAACGGCACCTCGGGATCGAGAAGTACCCCGCCGAGCGGGCCATGTACAGCGGTGCGCTGGAGTACATGGGCCTGCACAGGGAAAACCGCAGTGCACCCGACGACGCGTCGACCTCCTTTCTCCCTTACGGGTTCTCACGGCCCAGCGAAGCGCACCCTCACACCCTCCCTGTCTGGAATGCTCTGGAGACTGCGCTCACAGAGGCCCACCAGCGCACCGGGCTCGATGAGATCATCCGTGTCGTCATGGTGCCGCCTTACGGGGTCAAGGCAGGCGTGGTGCCCCTGCTCGTCGTCACGGCACTCATCGTGCGCAGCGAGGATGTGGCGCTCTTCGAGGACGGCTCTTACCTGCCACGGCTGACGCCGGACATCGTTGAGCGCATGGTCAAGGCTCCCCAGCGATTCGCCGTGAAGTCCACCCCTCTCGGGGACGGCCTGCGCCAGAGTGTCGTGAAGAGCTCGTCTGTTGCCCTCAAGGTCGAATCGCCTCGTTCCCAAGCCCTGCGCAACCCGGCCCTGCTCGCGGTCACCAGGGCATTGCTGGAGAGGGTGATGGTGCTTACCCCGTACGCCAGGCGTACTCGGCGCATCAGCGCGGATGCAGTCGCCGTGCGTTCAGCACTGCTGGTGGCGCAGGACCCCGACGACCTGCTGTTCAATGCGCTGCCCAGGGCTCTCGGCATGGATCCGATCACCACTGAGGCACGCCGGGCCACCGCGGGGAACAAGGGCTATGCGGACCGGCTCGCGGCTGCAGTCGACGAGATCTCTGGTGCCGAACAAGCGCTGCGAGCAGAAGTTATTGAGACCATTAGCAGGGAATTCCGCCTGCCGGCTTCGCTGCCAGAGCTGCGGCGTGCTCTCGCTACCCGCTTGGGGGGCTTCGCCGGCGTCTCCCTGAGCCTGGAGCTCAAGGGATTCGTTGCCATCGCCCTCAACTCAGGATTGGCTGACGAGGACTGGCTCGACCCGGTGATCGTACGGCTGTCGAACTCCGCTCTCGGCGACTGGTCCGACACAGACGCAACCATCTTCCCCCGCCGGGTGAAGGAGATGGCCGCGGCCCTCGACCGAGTGAGCCACCTGTACCAGAGCCCCACGGATGGCGACAGGGGCGAGGCGCTCGAAGCGCGGCTCCTCACCCTGACGGACAAGGACGGGGCCGAGCAGCGGACGCTGATCTACGTTCCGGAGCAATCCCGGCAGGAGGCGGAGGACCTCGCTGTCAGTGTCCTGGAGCAAGCTGAGAAGATGCTCGGTCCCGACGGCGCCCGCATCCTGCTCGCCGCCCTCGCCCAGCGCGTCACCGAGCCCGCGACAACGACGGCAGCAGAAAGGACTGAGTGACCATGGCTGACAGTACAAACCCCAAGAAGGTCCGCCACGTCCTGGGCATTTCCGGGGGCAAGGACTCCTCGGCCCTCGCGATCCACATGCGCGACCGGGTTCCGGAGATGGAGTACTTCTTCTGTGACACGGGAGCGGAGCTTCCGGAGACCTACGAGTACCTCAACCGCCTCGAAGCAGCCCTCGGCAAGCCCATCGTGCGGCTTAACGCCGATCGGGACTTCGATCACTGGATGGAGGTGTACCAGGGCACCCTGCCGAGTCCACAGATGCGCTGGTGCACCAAGAATCTGAAGATCAAGCCGCTGGAGGAGTGGGTCGGCGACGACGAGGTGATCTCCTACGTCGCCATCCGCGCGGATGAGAACCGGCTCGGCTACGTCAGCACGAAGCCCAACATCGAGGCCGTGTTCCCCTTCCGCGAGGACGGCATCGACAAGGATGGCGTCATGCGCATCCTCGACGAGGCTGGCATCGGCCTGCCCGGCTACTACGAGTGGCGCACCCGCTCGGGCTGCTACTTCTGCTTCTTCCAGCGCAAGCACGAGTGGGTCGGCCTCAAGGACCGGCACCCAGAGCTGTACGACAAGGCCGTCGCCTACGAAGACAAGGTCCGGTATCGGCATACGGCGATGCAGGGCCGTGACTACACCTGGTCACAGGGGGAGTCTCTCCCGGAGTTGATAGCGCGCCGCGAGGAGATCCAGGCGAAGCACGAGGCCGCAATGGAGCGAGCGGCCAAGCGAGTCAAGCCGAACCGGCCGCTTCTGGAGGTCCTGTCAGACGCTCTCGACAGCGACGACGACGAGGCGGGCTGCTCGGTCTGCCACCTCTGAGCAAGTGCCGCGAAAGCCCTGGTCGGTGACTAATCATCACCAACCAGGGCTTTTCGTCTTATCTCACTGACTGTCAGTGGGGCGTGCAAGGATGGTCACCCTCGTATCTACCGTCACTGCAGTGGAGGCTGGCTGAGGCATGGCGACCGCTCACAACCTCGGTCACTCCGTGATCCGACATCGGCTCGAGCCTAGCCCGGCCGTTGAGATCAAGCTCGGCATCGTCCCCATGCTCGACGAGCCGGCCCACAAAGTCCTCGAGGACGACCTGAACGTCCACGCGTCGCCATGGGAGCGGCTTTTAGCCGTTGAGAACCTCGCAGACTCCCTGCCCCAGGAGGCCGGGCTCTACATGTTCGTCTGGCGGCCCACCTTCAAGCTCGCCATGGCTGACAGCTCACCAAGCAACTTTCACCAGATCCTGTACATCGGCCAGGCCGGCGGAGCCGGACAGCAGGGGAACACACTTCGCAACAGGTACCGGGAGTACAGGAAGTACCTCAGTGGCAACCCTGAGGCACTGTGGGCCACCCAGCCTCCCGACACACGGCGCGGTCGCCTCACTCACTACCTCACGCTGCGGCCCTTGGAGTACTGGTTCACGACCATCGCCGATCGATCTCAGATAGAGAATCTGGAAACCCGGTTGATCGACCTCTACAACCCGCCAGCCAATGTACAGAAGCGCCCCAAGCTGCGTGCCCGGGTAGCCGGCCCCCGCAAGCCGGCACTCCGAAGCTAGTCGCCACCCCGAAATCGAGGTACCGCCATGGCATCAAAAACGTTCGTTCCCGCCTTCGAGGCAAAAGTGGGAAATTGGACCTACTACTCTTGCCTCATGAGCTACGCCCAAGTGGCACGCGAGATCAACTTCGCTCACGAACTTGGCGGAAACCGCGACCTGGGCACGATGATTCAGCGAGGCGTGGGAAATCGCACCGAGGATATTACCGAATACCTCCTGACCAACGAGAATCGATTCCTTGGCGCGCTGATCGTGGCAGTATGGGGCGGCCACCCCGACTACCTCCCCCTGGCCATGGACGACGATGCAGCGAACCAGGCTGTACTGGAGGGTATCGATCGGAACTTCGGGGTCCTCACCTTTGACGGAACGCACCAATTCTTCGCGCTCGATGGCCAGCACCGGCTCAAGGCAATCAAGGACGCCGTCAAGAGAAACCCTGACCTTGGCAGCGAAGACATCACCGTCATCGTCGTCCCTCATTTCAACACTCCGGAGGGACGCCAGCGCACGAGGCGACTGTTCACCAACATCAACCGAAACGCCAAGACCACCAGCGCTGGCGAGAATATTGCACTCGATGAGGATGACAGCTTCGCCATCTTGACCCGACGGCTTCTCGATGAAGATGCCTTCCTCAGCCAAGCCCACGTAGTCAACGTGTTCACTAAGGTTGGCAAAGACGACGGTGAACTCAGGCTCGCTTCACGCCAGGTGTCGTCAACGAGCCCCGCATGGAGCAGCATCCCGGTCTTGTACGACATCGTGAAGGAGATTGGATTCGATCTTCCTTGCGCCGCCGGAAGGTCGGCGCAGCGTGCAGCAGACGAAATCCTGGACCAGAGCTACGAGATCCTGGCCACTCGCATGCAGGAACTTCTTGACGCGTGCGGAAACCTTCGGCGCCGCTACACGGATGCTGTGACGCCAAAGGATGTACGAGCTCCGAAGGGCCGCGATGGAGCAGGACACCCCTTCATGCGTCCGATCGTCCAGGTTCAGGTGGCAAGGGCAGTTCGTCACTTCCTGGAGCAAGGAACGCTGGAGTGGAGCGAGCTGATGAAGCGGCTTGCAGACCTCGACTGGCGCATGTCAGCGGCTCCGTTCTCCTCCTGCTGGATCGAGACCCCCGATGGCCCCAAGCAGGGCAAAATGGCCACGGCAAAGGAGAACGGACAGCTTCTCTACGAGTTGCTGCTCGTTCACATGGCGCCCAGGTCAAAGGCCCAGATCACACGGGCCGTTCGCTCCTACTCGGACCTGATGAAAACGAAGTACCCGGTCCCAGTGGACGAACTGCTTGAAGCCCTCCCTGCAGAGGACGTCTGACTCGGGGATCTGCCGGACCCATACGGGCCTGAACCCGTCGCCACTGGAGCGCGGGAGAAGAGACTCCCGGTCGCAGTGCTCCAAGGCCGGGGTCCACGCATGCCGGGAATAGCCCCCTCCGCATTTGGATTGTGTGACTTGCGAATCGGGACGAATGTTGAGGGAGGCAGGTGAGCAACCTGAAGGTCTTCAGGGTGAGAGGCGGGCAGGCGACGGAAGTGCCGGGGGCGGCCGTGGTGGATGCAAATCGACGGTGGCTGATTATCTCCCTCCAGGCATCGATAAAGCGCCATCCATCGAGTGAGAGGCAGAACCAAGTTCGGCCAGAAAATCAGGGTGTTCGCTCAGTTCAGAGAAGAGGTGGTCACGCAGGCGCTGTCGTACCTGGCCTGGCTGAACGACAGCCAGTCGGAGTTCGAGGGCCTGGTGCGGGAGCGGCTCGGCGCGGAGGCGGCCAGGTCGGTGGACTGGAGCCGTCCGCGGATCGTGTGCGTGGCGGGGGACTTCACGCCGCACACGCTGGTGGCGCTGGAGATGATCCGGCAGCGGATCGATCTGGTGGCGTACCGGGTGTTCGAGGACGTGGTCACGCTGCGGCTGGTGGCCTCCTTCACCGGCCCGTCCGGCGCTCCGGTCGTCCCTCGCTCTCGTACCGCGCCCGGGGTGGCCTCGTCGGTGGAGGAGGTGCGGGCTTCCGGTGGGGTCAAAACGGTGCCGGAGTACCTGGATGCCTCGCCGCAGGAGTTGAAGAACCTGTTCGCCGATCTGGACGCGGTGCTGATGGAGTCGGGGTCGGTGCAGCGGGAGACGCTGCAGCGCTACATCGCGTACCGGCGGATCAAGAACGTCGCGTCGGTGAAGGTCCTGCCCCGGAAGCGGACCCTGGTGGTGGTGCTGAAGGTGGACCCGGACTCGGTGGAGCTGATCGAGGGCTTCACCCGGGATGTCCGCAGTATCGGGTTCCACGGCACGGGGGATCTGGAGGTACGGATCAGATCCCATGCCGATCTGGAGCGGGCCAGGGAGCTGATCCGGCGGAGCGTCGAGGCCGGCTGACCCCGGGCACACATGCTGAGGGCGGTTGCCGTACCCCGGACCACCGGGTCGGCGACCGCCCTCTTCTCGTTCCGCCCCGGTCGGGGCGGGGGTCTTCTCACTGCTCCGGTCCGGCGAGGTCGAGGTCGCCCTGGGTGAGGACGGCTTCGCGCAGGCGCTGTTCGGCGATGTCGGCGTAGTGGTCGGAGAGTTCGACGCCGACGAAGGAGCGGCCTTCGAGGAGGGCGGCGACGCCGGTGGTGCCGGAGCCGGTGAAGGGGTCGAGGACGGTGCCGCCGGGGCGGGCGACCTGGACGAGCTGGCGCATCACCTCGACGGGCTTCTGGGTGATGTGGACGCGGTCCTTGCGGGGCTGGGAGGCGATGTAGTGGCCGGGGAGGTAGAGGTCCCGGGTCTTGTCGAGGGTGCCCTTCACGCCCCAGAGGATGAACTCCGAGTCCTGCTTCGGGCCTCCCTTGCGGGGGCGGGAGGCGGGCTTGATCCAGGGGATGGTGCCGGACCAGGTCCAGCCCGCCATCTGGAGCGCGTCCGAGGTCGTCGGCTCCTGGCGCCAGTCGGTGAACACCATCACCACGGCGTGCTCGCGGGCGGCCCGGTAGGACTCGGTCAGCAGCGCGGTCAGCCACGCCCGGTACGAGCGCTGGTCGCGGTTCTCGCCGGGGAAGTTGGCCAGGTCGTGGCCGGCGTCCCCGCTGGTGTACTTCGCGCGGGCCGTACGGGCAGTGCGCTCCGACGACGTCCGCCCGCCGGAGTTGTACGGCGGGTCCGTGATCACGGCGTCGACGGACTCATCGGGCAGGGACTTCAGGACGGTGAGCGCGTCGCCTCGGTGCAGGGTGTACGGCACGGCGGATTCTCCTTCGGAAAGACGGCTGAACGCCCGCCCATTCACTCAGCGCATGCGGGCGCGGCCCGCTCAAACACCCTGTCCGGGGCGAGCGGTGCCCGAACGGTAGCCGTCTTTCCCGGCCGCACCCAATGGCGTGTTCCGGGTTTCCGGGGTCGTTTGGTGCGGCCGGATTTCCCTCCTACAGTCCCGTCGTGTTCGCCGCTCCGGGCCCTGCCCAGAGGGCGGTTGAGCTGTGCTGTTGCGTGCTGCCCCGTCCAGCGGACGAGGCGGCCGGGCCTATGCGATGGGGGCTTTTTCTGTGTGGCGGGTGAGATTACGAGGGCGGCTTGCTGCCGCCTCTGAATGGACGGGCCGGGCGTCCGGGAGTTAGCCGCTCCCGGGTGCCTCCCGGCCCTTCTTCTCTCCTTTTCTTCTTTGACCCGTCCGACTTCCGGTGGCCCTTTTCGACGAGAACGCCGGGGCCGGGCGGCCTACACGCAAGGAGCCGTCGATGCGGCATGCCCAGATACGCCCCTCGCCCCATTCGGCGGGGCGGTCGTGAAGAAGGTCGCGGTGATCGCGGGCGGGGTCGCGCTGGCCCCGCTGCTGCTGATCGCCCCCATCGCCGTCGCCCTGACCGGCGCGAGCAGCGCCCAGGCCACGTGCGACACCGGTGCACAGGGTGTGGATACCGGGGCGGTGGCCGCGCAGGTGGAGTCGATCCTGAACGGCGGTGACGGGGACGGTGCTTCGGTGCCGGGCCTGACGAGCCCGAAGGAGCAGATCCCGCACGCGCGGACGATCCAGGCGACCGGGGTGGCGATGAAGGTCCCGGTCCGCGGGCAGATCGTCGCCCTGGCCACCGCGATGCAGGAGTCCGGCCTCCGGAACCTCGACTACGGCGACCGGGACTCGCTCGGCTTGTTCCAGCAGCGCCCGTCGATGGGCTGGGGCACTCCGGAGCAGGTGCGGGACCCGGTGCACGCGTCCACGAAGTTCTACGAGGGTCTGCTCAAGGTCCGGGGCTGGGAGTCGATGACCGTCACCCAGGCCGCCCAAACGGTGCAACTCTCCGGTTTCCCAGACGCGTACGCGAAGTGGGAGCCGCTGGCCACCGCGCTGCAGAAAGCCCTCGCCCCCACCCTCACCAACGACGGTGCCGGGGGCGAGGTCGGCGGCCCGGGTGGTCCGGGTGCTCCCTCCGGTTGTGGTCCCGGGGGTGACGGGTCGGAGTTCGGTCCGATTCCAGCCGGGGTGCTGCCGAAGGGGTACGAGATCCCGAAGGACGCGCCGAAGTCGGTGCAGACCGCGATCCGCTGGGGCCTCGGCGCGCTGGGCACCCCGTACCAGTGGGGCGGAACCTGTTCCGCGCCTCGGGGGCAGGATCCGATGGGGCGGTGCGACTGCTCGTCCCTGATGCAGGCCGCGTACAAGGCCGGCGGCGTCACCCTCACCCGGACCACGTACACCCAGGTCAAGGAGGGCAAGCCGGTCAGCGCGACGGCGCTGAAGCCCGGTGACCTGCTGTTCACCCGGGGCACGGCCCAGGTGCCGGAGCACGTCGGTCTGTTCATCGGCTCCGGGCTGATCCTGCACTCGCCCCGTACCGGCGACGTCGTGAAGATCGCCACGCTCGCCGAGTGGCGGCCGGACATCCTCGCCGCCCGCCGCGTCGTCTGACGCGCCCCTCCCCTCCCCCTCTCCTCTCTCCCTCTTCCTCCCGGGCATCCCTATGCCCTGAAACAGGAGTCTTGCAGTGAATGTCAGCCAGTCGGGTCAGTTCCTGGCCTTCAACCCCGGTATCAAGCCCGCGGACGGCGGCCTGCCGGGCCTGGACGTCCTGAAGGACGTCATCAGCTCCATCAACCTCTTCGGGATCATCGCAGTCGTCGGCGCGCTCGCGGTGTCGGCGCTGGTGTGGGCGTGGGGTCACCACTCCGGTGGTCACCAGGCCGAGGCGAACGGCAAGAAGGGCACGGTCGTCGCCGCCGGCTGCGCCCTGCTGCTGGGCGCCGCGAACGGGATCGTCAGCTTCTTCTCCGCGATGGGCACCCAGGTCAACTAATGCCCACCTCTCAGAAGGAACGTTCCTCTCGCCGGAGGGCCACTCCCTCCCGGGGTCCGCTGGTGGCGGGCCCGGGGTCTTCGGTGCTGCACCGGTCGTTGATCGTGGCGGTGGTGCTGGCGCTGCTGACTGCGGTCGCCGGGCTGGTCGCCTACCTCACCCGCGACGAGCCCGCCAGCACCGCCGAGCGGGGCGCGGTGCCGGAGACCCGGCAGTCGGCCCCGCCGGCACCGGCCCCGGTGAAGGCTCCGAAAGGGGGCCAGGTGGCGGCGCCCGTGAAGACCACGGATCCGGTGGTGTTCGCCAAGGCGGTGGCGAAGGTCCTGTGGTCCTACGACACCCGCCGCCTCTCCCAGCCCGAGCACGTCGCCGGGCTCAAGCGCTGGATGACGGCGGAGAAGAAGTACGCCGACTGGGCCTCGGTGGCTGACCTGGTGCCGGATCCGGTGCTGTGGTCGCGGATGGGCGACCAGGCCCAGTACGCAACCGCCGTCATCGGGGAGGGTCACTTCCCGCAGGCGTTCAAGACCGCCCTCGCAGGCGATCCGGGGGCGATCACCGACGCGTACATCTACGCCGTCACGGTCACCGGACGGCAGTCGATCGCCTGGACTGGCTCCGAGAAAGGCACCGGCGCCGAGGCCCGCTCCTCGACCCTCGCCGTCCAGTGCCGCCCCGACCAGGCGTGCCGTCTCGCGGCCGTCCTGCCCGCCACCGCCCCATGAACCGAAAGGAGGTGAACCATGCCTTCAGCATGTGATCTTCCCCTGATGAACACGGTCTGCGACGCGGTCGGCGGCGTCGTCAGCGAGACCGGCCAGGCCGTCACCGACGGCATCGGCGCCTGGATCGCCAAGTCCATGGGCGAGATGGCCCAGGCCGCCGCCGACCTCGCCGCCCAGGCCGTAGACAAGACCACCGCCGTCGACCTCAACGCCACCTGGTTCCGCGAGAACTACGAACTCCTCCTCCCGATCGGCCTCGTGCTGATCGTCGGCACGTTCTGCCTGCAACTGATCCGGGCCGCCTGGCAGCAGGACGAGCGAGCCTTGTTCCAGGCGGTGACCGGCACGGTGACCGGCGTGTTCTTCGCGTTCGCCGCCATCGCCTGCACCACCGTCGCCCTCACCATCGTCGACGCCCTGTCCGCCGGGTTGTTCAAGGCGGCGAACAGCTCGGTGGACGATGCGATCCGCCGGCTGATCAAGGTCAACGGGTACGGGGCGATGTACGGGCTCGGCTGGGGGATCCCCGCGATCGTCGCCCTCGGCGCCACGATCGGCGCGTTCCTCTACTGGGCCGTCATGGTCGCCCGCAAGGTCGGTATTTTGATCCTGGTCACGCTCGCGGTGTTCGCCGGGGCGGGCGGCGGCTGGGAGGTCGCCCGCAGGTGGCGGCGCGGCTGGATCGAGGCCACCAGCTCCCTGGTCGTCTCCAAGCTGCTGATGACGATCGTGTTCCTGCTCGGCACGTCCGCGATGGGCAAGACCGACCCCTCCGACGGGCTGAGCGCGCTGTCGGACGCCATGGCCGGGATCGTGATCATGGTCCTCGTTCTGCTGTGCCCGTACGCGACGTACAAGTTCGTGCACTGGGCGGCCGAGGGCGGCGGGCAGGACGATCTGCACCGCACCGGCGTGGCCGGTGTGGCGGTCGCGGCCGGGGCGGCGAAGACCGCCGGGCAGCTCGCCATGCAGGCCAGCACGGGGATGCCCGCCCCCCAGGGTCCGGCCAAGGTCTCCGGCCAGGGCGCCGGGGGCGTCGCCTCCGGGATCAACCCTGCCGGAAGCAGCGACACCTCTCCGGAGGGGATCTCCGGGGACGAGCCGCCGCAGACCACCTTCCGGTTCGGCGAAGACCCGAACGCCACCGGCGATAAGGGCCAGCCACTGATCCGCCGGCCCCGCGCCGACGGCGACCGCGGGCAGCCGCTCATCCAGCGCCCCGGTGGCGGTGCGGGTACTGGGTCCGGCGGTGGGGTGACCGGGCCAGCGACCGGAGCGACCAGTGCCCCCGCCTCCTCCGCGTCAGGCTCCGGACCGGCGGCCTCGGGCCCGAGCGGGACGGCGACCGCCACCGGTCCGGCAGCTACAGGGGCACCGACCGGTCCGCCCCCGGTGATCCAGGCGGTGACCGGCCCGTCGGCCGCGCCCCGGCCGCCGGCTCCGCCTGGGCTGAGTCCGCAGGGCGGTACGACCCCGGCCCGGTGGGTCTACCCGGCGCCGCCCACCGGCACGGACCGGTCCTGACCAGGTGACCGGCACCCCTGGGGGCGGGCCCGTCGCCCGCCCCCAGGTCCCCCTTCTTCCCTCTTCCTCTTTGGACGGCTCCGCCCATGCACCCTGACACCACCAGCTCTCCGGCTCCGGCGACGGTGAAGTTCCCCCACCGCTCCCGCCGGGGCATATTGCTCGGCCTCACCGCGCCGCAGCTCGTCGCCGTCGCCCTGACCGGCCTGCTCCTCCTCGCCGTACTCATGGCATCCGGCGTCCCCGGCGCACTGAAACTGATCCCGCTCTGGGCACTCATCCTGGCCGCCGTCTTCGTCCGCCACCGGGGGCGGTCGCTGGCCGACTGGGCCCCGATCGCCCTCCGGTACGCGTCCCGGCGGGCGAAGGGGCAGCTCGTGTGGCTGACCCGCCCCTCGACCCGGCCCCGGCGTGAGGGCCTGCTCCATCTCCCCGGCACCGCCGCCTCCCTCCGCGTCGTCACCTCCCCGGACCGGCGTACCGGCGCCGTCCACGATCCCCATCAGGGCACCCTGACCGCAGTGGTCCGGGTCGCGTCGCGGGCGTTCGCGCTGCTGGATCCGGCGGCGCAGAACCACAACGTCGCCGGCTGGGGCCGGACCCTGGCGGCGCTGTCGCGTACGGGGCATATCGCGCGGGTGCAGGTGCTGGAGCGGACGGTGCCGGACTCCGGGGACGCGCTCCAGCGGTACTGGTCGGAGTACGGCGACCCGTCCACCCATCTCGCCGGACCGGTCTACACCGACCTGCTGGCCGCCGCCGGACCGGCGGCGGCGCCGCACGAGAGCTACGTCGCCATCGCGCTGGATCTGAAGGCGGCCCGGCGTCTGGTCAACCAGGCCGGTGGCGGGCTGAGCGGGGCGTTCGCGGTGCTGACCCAGTTGACCGCGACGTTCGACCAGTCCGTCCGCAACGCCGGACTCACCCCCGGCGGCTGGCTCTCGGCCCCGGAGATCGCCGCCGTGATCCGTACCGCGTACGACCCGAAGGCGGGCGCGGCGCTGGATCAGTGGTCGGCTTCCGACCGGGCGCAGGCCGATCCGGCGGCGGCGGGGCCGGTGGTGCTGGTGGAGAAGGCGGACCGGATCGAGACCGACTCGGCCCACCACGCCACGTTCTGGATCGAGAACTGGCCCCGCATCGAGACGAGTCCGGGTTTCCTGCACCAGCTCCTGTTCACTTCCGGCGTCCGGCGCACCCTCTCCCTGACCTACGCCCCGAAGGGCCTGGACGCGGCGCTGAAGGACGTACAGCGGAAGAAGGCCACCGTCATCGCGGATGCGACGGAACGGCAGCGCAAGGGGCAGGTCGACTCCGAGGAGGACTCGGTGGAGTACGCGGACATCAAGAACCGCGAGCGCGAGCTGATCGCCGGACACGCCGACGTCGCCCTCACCGGACTCGTGACCGTGTCCGCGGACACCCCCGACCAGCTCAACTCCGCCTGCGCTGCGATCGAGACCGCGGCCGTGGCGGCTCTGGTCGATCTGCGTCCGCTGACCTGGCAGCAGGCCGAAGCGTTCACCAACGCCGCCCTTCCCCTCGCCCGCCCGTGACCGGCAGAGATCCTGATGCCGACCGATCTGGCGTTCGCCACCGAGGCCCTGGATTTCCACCGGGCGATCACCGTCCCCGACGGGCCTCTCGCCGCGTCCCGCGCGGAGCTGGACGCGCTCCATCAGCACTGCCTCGCTCTTTACGCCCTCCTCGACGCCCACACCACCCGCACCACACCCGTCGACCGGGCCGGGGGCGAGGCGCTGAAGGCGGCGCGGGTGCGGCTGTGGCAGGCGGCCGAGCATCTGCACGCCGCCTGGCACCGCGCCCCGGCCACCGACGCCGACCGGCTGCTGACCGCCGGCGGCTGCCGACCCCGGCTCCCCGTCTGCGGGCGGCGCCTGCGGATGTCCGTACGGGTCCGCCGCACCCACACCCCCGCCGAACTACGGGCCCCCTTCACCGGCCCCCACCACCTCTGACCGACCGGAGTCACCGTTGTCTGTTCGCCCCCGCGCGACCGCGAGCCCTCTGTTCACCCCCCACCGCGCCGACCGTCGTACCAACCGGCGGGCGAAGGCGGAGTTCACCGCCGCGCAGGCCAAGGCCCGCCACGCCGCCCGCCCCGACACCCGCCGCACGGTCTCCGGCCCGGATCCGGAGCTGCAACCGACCTACCCCGCGACCGGGCGACCGGGGCCGGCCTCCGCCCGCGGCGGATACCTGAAGCTCCCGGTCCACCGGATGACCACCGCAGTCGCGTCCGGGGCGTATCCGTTCCTCGCCGAGGGCGGGCTCGGTGCCCAGGGGATCTACGTCGGCCAGGACGTCCACGCCGAAGCCGCGTTCACCTACGACCCCTTCAGCCTGTACGGGCGGCTGGACGGGTTCACCAACCCGAATATCCTCCTGGCCGGGATCATCGGCATGGGCAAGTCCGCCCTCGCCAAGAGCCTGGCGCTGCGGGCGACCGCCTTCGGCTACCGGATCTACGTTCCCTGCGATCCGAAGGGCGAGTGGACGGTGGTCGCCCGGGAGCTGGGCGGGCAGACCATCGCCCTCGGACCCGGTCTCCCCGGCCGGTTGAATCCGCTGGACGCGCCGGAGAAGCCGTACGGGATCGGCGACGAGGACTGGACCACCGAGGTCCGCAAGCGCCGCCTGCTCCTCCTCGGCTCCCTGGCCAAGACCGTCCTCCGCCGCGAGCTGCACCCGATGGAGCACACGGCGTTGGACATCGCGCTCGACCAGGTCGTCGCCTACACCCACCAGACCGGCACCACCCCGCTGCTGGGGGATGTCGCTTACGTCCTGGGCTCGCCCCAGCACCTCGACGCCGCGACCGGCGAGTCCTCGGGGCGGCTCGGGCGGGCGGCCGAGGACCTCGCCCACGCCCTGCGCCGGCTCATCCACGGCGACCTGGGCGGGATGTTCGACGCGCCCTCCACCGTGCGGTTCGACCCGGCGGCGCCGATGCTGTCGATCGACCTGTGCCGCCTCGGCGGCACCGGCGACGACACGGGGCTGGTGCTGGCGATGACGTGTGCGTCGGCGTGGATGGAGG
This sequence comes from Streptomyces clavuligerus, assembly GCF_005519465.1. Classification (NCBI taxonomy): domain Bacteria; kingdom Bacillati; phylum Actinomycetota; class Actinomycetes; order Kitasatosporales; family Streptomycetaceae; genus Streptomyces; species Streptomyces clavuligerus. The sequence goes on from NZ_CP027858.1 coordinate 3,817,443, forward strand.
CGGCGATCTCCGACCCGACCGCCGGGCGGCGGTGGGTGATTTACGACGAGGCGTGGCGGGTGATGCGGCACGTCGCGCTGCTGGAGCGGATGCAGTCCCAGTGGAAGCTGTCCCGGGGTCTGGGCATCGCCAACATGATGGTCATCCACCGGCTGTCCGACCTGCTGACCGCGGGCGAGGCCGGCTCCCGGGGCCGCGCCCTCGCCGAAGGTCTCCTCACCGACTGTTCGACGCGGATCATCTACCGGCAGGAGGCCGACCAGCTCGCCTCCGCTGCCACCCTCCTCGGCCTCACCGGCGTCGAGACCCAGGCCGTCTCCGCCCTCACTAAGGGACGGGGTCTGTGGAAAGTCGCAGGCCGGAGCTTCATCACCCAGCACCTGCTCCACCCGGCCGAACGCGAACTGTTCGACACGGACGCCCGGATGTCCGCCTGACCCGGGCCCTCGCCGACGGGGCCGCCGACCTCGGGTCCGGTGGCCCCCGCCCTCTCCCCTCTATACAAGGAGCGTTCCGTTGTTGTCCCGACGCCGCCTGCGCCGAGCGATCGACGAACTCGTACGGCTCTACCTCAACGCCTGCAGGGCCCAGTCCGGCCACGGCCGCGTGCACCTCGGCGCCGATGCCTTCGGCCCTCAGAACGACGAGGCCAACCGTGCTCGGTACGGTGCGGTCCAGGACGGGGAGCGGTGAGCGTGGACGAGCCGTTCATCCGTCTCGCGGCGTCGGTCGAGGCCGGGGAGAAGGTGCTGGCTGACTGGGACGCCGTCTCCGACAGCCTCTGCGACGCCGACGGCTGGGCCCTGGACGACCGGTACGACCTGCGAAAGCAGCAGCGCGACGCTGACATGTGGACGCTGTTCGCCCCCTACCTCGACGAGGGGACGGCGCTGCTCGTCCCGGCCGAGGACATCCTGCCGGGCCTGAACCAGGGCCAGCGGTTCGAACAGCGCTGGGACCAGCGCCTGCGAACCCTGCGGGAAGCCCTCGACGGCGGCCGGCGCGTCCACGACGAGTGGCTCGCCGTCGAGAACGCCCTGGTCCCCGGACACCCCCGGACCGACGAGGTGCGAGCCGAGGCCCTGGTCGAGCGCAACGCCGAGGGCTGGCACTACTCGCTGACCTGGACCGAGAACGCCGACGCTCTCGTCGAGATCGCCCGCGCGGCCGAACCGCTCGCGGGCCCGATACTCCAGGAGTCGAGGACCCTCCGGGCCCAAGCGGCGCTCGCCCGCTCACCTCAGACCGGCCTCTCCACGCCCGCACCAGCACCGTCACCCGGGCCGAAGACCGGTTCCGTACCGGACCGGCGCGGCGGCCGGGCCCGCTAACCCGGAACACCCGGCCGCACCAAATCGCCGTACCGGCCCGATCATCGGGCTCCCGTACCGGGCTGCCGGTCCGGGAGGTCGCCCCGAGGAGTGGATGCTGGTGATGCAGTTGGAGCCCGATGTCGCCTTCGGGGCGCATCCGGAGTTCGGTGTGGTGGCGGAGACGGCGGACCAGCGGCCGTTCCTCACCGAGGTCCTGCGCCGTCACCGCTTCGCCTACAGCAACCGCCTGCGGCTGTGGCAGCTCCCGCCCGGCACGCCGTTCAACACCAGGGTGCGGATGGTGGCCTCGGCGTCGCGGGAGTTCCAGGGCGCGGGGCTGGCGGTGGTGGCCGACCCGCAGGTCATGATCCCGCCGGCGGCCCCGGCCGAGGCCGGGGCGAGGGTGCGGGAGCCGATGCCGGGGCTGTCGCTGACCGCAGTGACCGCCGAGCTGTCCGGTCTGGAGCGGGCGATGGATATCGCCGACGCGCTGGACCCTGTCCTGGACGAGGACCACGGGGTCTTCACCGGCCTGGAGGGCGTCTTCGCCTCGACAGCCGTGTGGTGCGAGCGGCTCGGCACCGAGCACGGCCAGGAACTGGCCCTGGAACTGCGGGCCGGTGTGCACCAGGTGGTCACACTCGGCGAGCAGCTCCTGGAGGTCCAGCTCGCCCTCTCGGTCATGCCGGACACCGTCTGGGACAACGCTCCGGCCCCGGTGCGGGAGCGGTCCGCAGTACCGGAGGTGTCCGAAGCCGCACGCGCCCGGTCCACAGTCGCCGCCCCGCCCCGGCATCCGTTCACCCCCGCGCCGACCGCGGGCACCGCCTTCCCTCCGGCGGAGTCCGCGCGTCCGGGCCGCACCCGCTGAACCCCTCTCCCTTTTTCTTCTGTTCGTCTCGTATCGAGGAGCACGTTCATGGCCGTCAAGACCGTCTGGCCCGTTGACCATGTCTGCGGGCACGCCGCCGAGGTGGATCTGTCCGCCCGTCCGGCCGATCAGCGGGCGGGGTATGCCCGGTGGCTGGCCGGGCGGGACTGCGCCGACTGCTGGCAGGCCGCCCGTACCGGCGACGCCGAGGCCGCCGCAGAGCGGATCGCCGTACTGCGGGCCGCCCAGGCTGGTGCCGCGCGGGCGTGGGAGGGGGAGTTCCGAATGCCGTCGCTGGAGGGCAGCGAGCGGGCGGTCGCCTGGGGCGCCCGGTGCCGCCACCAGCTCGTCACCGCCGCCTACGCCGTCCTCGTCACCGAGGGCACCACGAGCGAGGCGAAGTGGGCGGAGGTCGAGGACGCGGTGCGGCCGGTGACACGTGCCGGTTGGTGGATCGACCAGCGCGACGCCGACCCGGCCGACCTCCCCGAGCTGCTGGCCGCCGCCGGCGGGGCCGACCGGCCCACCGAGAACCCCCACTTCTGACCATCCTCCTTCCGCCGATCCCCTTGGAGTCCTTGATGTCCGAGCCCGAGCAGCCGCATGTGGTGATCGTCCGCGAGCAGGGCGGCGACGTCGCCGCCATCCCCCACCGGGGCTTCCAGCGGGCGGAGCACGGCGAACTGGCGGTGGAGATGCTGCGGCACGCCGGTTTCATCGACGACCACGGCCCGGTCTCCCGGCAGTACCGGCTGCACTGGGACATGGGCCGGGAGTACGAGAACCGGCAGGCCACCTCGGCGGCGAAAATGCTCACCGCAGCCGGGTTCCGGGTCGATCTCGACCCCTCCCTGGACACGGAGCGGCTGACCACCCCCTCCGACCCTGTCGGCCGGCTCGTGCACGGGCAGCAGCTCCTTCGGCTGACCGACCGGCTCAACAGTGCCGGGTCCCCGGCCGAGGCGGCGGACGTCGCCGAGCAGGTCCTCGACCCGGTTGACGGGGTCCTGGCGCGGCTGTCGGAGTTCTTCGAGGCGGCGACCGAGCAGGCCAAGGAGGCTGGGACAGAGGAGGGCTGGGATCTCTCGTACCTCTTCGAGGACGCCGCCGCGACCGTCACCGCGCTCGGCGAGGACCTCCACGTCGCCGCCGACCGAATGCGCGCCCTGGACCCGGCACCGTCCCGCGCCGTCTCGGTATGGCGGGCCCAGGTGACCGACTACTACGCCACCGCGCCGGCCAGGCCCCCGGCTGCGGCACAGCCCTCCATAGAAGCCGGGCGCCCGGTGATTCCCCCGCCCGCCCCGGGCCGTTCCGCACCCCACTCCCGCTGACCAGGAGATCCGACCATGACCCAGTTCCCTGCCACCCCCGCCGTCGCCGTCACCGAGTCCGTGAACACTGCCCTGGCCGAGCTGAACACCCGTCTGGCCGGGATCGACGAGCCGCACGAGATCGCCGCCGGGGTGCGGGCGTTCTTCGACACCGACCGCGGGGCCCTGGGCCAGGCGTCATCGACCCTGTCGCTGGTCGCCGCACACGCCGAGGGCCTGATCGGGTCCATGGCCGACAGCGATCCCGGCTACCGGCTCTGGCACCGCCTGGCTGCGGCGTCCGAGGACCTGAGCGACCTCGAAACCGAACTCGCCGACACCCCGGACACCCTTCACGCCCTGGCCACAGCCGCTGACCAGGGGCTCGGACTGCAGGAGGCGGCCCGCGCCCAGTCCCCCGCCCCCACCGGCCGGACCAGCCCTCCCTCGCCCAACCCGGCGACTGCCCCGGCGCCGTCCGCCGCCCCGGACCGCGGGCGGAACCGGTAACCACCCCCACCTGCTGAAAGGTTCATGCATGTCCTTCCGCCACAAGGAGTCCGGCACCGATGCCGCGATCTACCGCAAGCCACTGAGCAGCGAAGCCATCGCCGACGCCACCGATCCCCGCGCCCACCGGATCCTCAAGGATTCCGGATTCGTGGAGAACTCGATACCGCCGCTGTATGTGTGGCACGAGCTGCCCGACGGACTCAGTACGGAGGAGGAGCGGAGCCGGTCCACCCGCGCCACGGTCCTGCTCCGTGCTGCCGGGTTCGGCACGGAACTCGATCCCGTGCTGGTCTCCGAACCGGCGTACCGGGCCGTGCTGACGGAGACCCGCTCCAACCGTGCCGACCGGAGCGGTGCGGCCACCGCCACCTCTCCCGCCGTGTCCGCCCGTGTTCCCGCCGCCCCGGAGCCGACCGCAGTTGCGGCGGTGCTTCCGGCCACCCCAACCTCGCCCTCTTCCCGCCGTCGCTGAAGGAGACCGTCGTGTCCACCGTGATCGCCAGAGTCCCGAGCCGCCCCCGCCCCGTCCTCCTCTCCGCTCCGCTGCCCGGGACTGCTCTGTGTCTTCCTCTCGTCCGCCCTCGTCCGCCACCGGCACGGACTTTCTCCTCTATCTGATGCTGGGCGCCGCCGCGCTCGGCATGGGTGCCGGGTCGCTCGGTTGGCTGTTCGGCAACCTCGCCAACATCGCGGCCGGCTCCGGTGCCTGGGCACCGTACGACCCGAGCGCCGCTCTCGTCCGTCCCGGGGAGGTGTGGCCCGGTCTGCCGCAGGCCGTCCTGGTCACCACGGCCTGGGTCCTGCCCGGCCTCGTCCTGACTACCGGTGCCGTGGTGGGCGCGAAGCTGTGGCTGCGGTGGCGCGGAGGCACGAACGGCCTGGCCACCGCCCGGGACCTGTCCGTCCTGCTGCCGAAGGAGGGCGCGGCGAAGGCGGTCGGGCTGCGGCCGAGTCTGAAGGGTACGGCGCCGAAGGATGTGCCGCCGGACGACCGCGGGGTGCTGCTCGGCACGCTGAAGCCGGGTCGTCACGAGGTGCGGTCCTCGTGGGAGGACGTGCTGCTGGCGATCATGGCCCCGCGTTCCGGGAAGACCAGCGGTTTGGCGATTCCGGCAATCCTGCGGGCTCCGGGGCCAGTGCTGCTGACGTCGAACAAGGCCGCGAACGACGCGTTCACCGCCACCGCCACCGCCCGCGCGGAGGTGGGGACGGTGTGGACGCTGGACCCGCAGCAGATCGCCCATGCCCCGAGGACGATGTGGTGGGACATCCTCGCCGACGCCCACGATCTCGCTGGGGCTCGGCGGCTCGCCGGGCACTTCGTCACTGCCTCGGTGGACGAATCATCCGCGGGGGATTTCTGGTCGACGGCCGCCGCGAACACGCTGACCGCGCTGTTCCTGGCGGCGGCGAACGACAGCCGCCCGATCACCGACGTCCTGGCCTGGCTGGCCTCGCCTGCGGACCGCACCCCGGTCGACCTTCTCCACGACGCGGGGCTGGACGCGGTCGCCGCGCAGCTCCAGGGCACCGTGGCCGGCGCCGTCGAAACCCGCGACGGCATCTACGAGACCGCCCGCCAGTACGCGAGCTGTCTCCTCGACCCGGGGATCGCGGCCTGGGTGACCCCGCCCCGTCGGATGGAGAAGATCGCCGAGTTCCGGCCGGAGGCGTTCGCCACCAGCAAGGACACGCTGTTCCTGCTGTCCAAGGACGGCGGCGGTTCCGCGTCGGCGATCATCGCGGCGGCGGCCGACGCGGTGATGCGCGCGGCCGTGATCCAGGCTGAGCGGGACGGCGGCCGGCTCGACGCCCCGCTGCTGGCGATCCTCGACGAGGCCGCCAACGTCTGCAAGATCCAGGATCTCCCGGACTTGTACTCCCACTTGGGGTCCCGGGGCGTGATCCCGGTGACGATCCTCCAGTCCTACCGGCAGGGCGTGCGAGTGTGGGGCGAGAGCGGGATGGACGCTCTGTGGTCCGCTGCGACGATCAAGCTGATCGGGTCGGGCATCGACGACGCGGACTTTGCCGACAAGCTCTCCCGCCTGGTCGGCGACCACGACGTCCGGACCGTATCGGTGTCGACGAGTGAGTCGGGCAAGTCGACGTCGGTGTCGATGCGGCAGGAGCGGGTGCTGCCCGCCGACGCGATCCGCGCGCTCCCGAAGGGCTCGGCGCTGCTGCTGGCGACCGGCATCCGCCCCGCGCTCCTCGACCTGAAGCCCTGGTACAAGGAGCCGGACGCCGCCCGCCACGGCGCCGCGTCCGCAGCGGCGACGGCCGCGATCACCGAGCGCGCCCTCGCCAAGACCTTCGGCCGCGACGACCTCGGCCCCGCCGCATGACCGCCCCGTATGCCTCCCGCCGGCGCAGACGGACTCCCCGCGCCCGCCTCCCCTGTTCCGCCTCGCACTTCCCGGAGTCCCTGTGTCCTCCCCACCCCCTCTTTCCCAACTGCCTGGTGATGCGCCGGTCGTGCGCCGCAGCGGCGAGTGGTGGCTCACCACCGCCACCCTCTCGATCCGGCTCGACGACCCCGCAGTCGCCGCCGGCCTGGACCGGTTCGCCGCCGACTTCGCCGACGCCCAGCAGGCCGTCGCCGCCCTCCGCTCCCACCAGGGGCCGGCGTGAACCCTCTCGCCCGCGCCGAACAGGCCGTGATCGGCGCTGTCTTCCTCGACCCCGCCCAGCTCGACCGCCTCGGGTCGTGGCTGCGGCCCGAACACTTCTACCGCCCCGCCCACCAGGCCCTCTACGCCTCCGTCCTCGCCCTGCGCGACCGATCCCACCCGGGGAGTACGGCGGCGGCGGGGTCGGTGCCGGTGTCCTGGGTCGCGGACGCGGTCACCGAGGCAGGCACCCGCACCCGGGGTGTGACCGCCTCGTACCCGCACCAGCTCGCCGCCGCCTGCCCGAACCCCGGGAACGCGGTGGTCTACGGGCGAATGGTGCTGGAGGGCGCCATCCACCGCACCGTCGCCGAGCACGCCGTCCGCCTCCACCAGGCCGCCCGCGCCGACACCATCCGCGGCGCCACTGAGGAAACCCTCCTCCGCGCCGACGCCCTCGCCGGGGTACTCGCGGATCTCGGCCGCCGCTGGGGCGCCGACGCCCGCCCCGTCCCACCCCCGGCCGGCCCCGAACCCGGTCCCCGGACCCCGGCGGTGGACGAGGATCTCCACGCGGACGAGGAGTTCCTCCTCGCCTGCCTCGCGGCCCGCCCGGACCAGATCGGCACGGTCGTCGGCTGGCTCCGCCCCGAGGACTTCGCCGACCCGGGCCATCAACAGCTCTACCGGGCGCTCGGGGCTCTGAACCACCGGGGCGAGCCGGTCGATCAGCTCACCGTGCTCTGGGAGGTCCAGCGGCGCGGCGCCCTCAACGGCCACACCCTCGACGCGGAACGGGTCGTACGGGTGCTGGACCCGCTGGCGGTCGCCGGGTCGGCCGACTACTTCGGCGAGCGGGTCGTCGGGGCAGCGCTGGTGCGTACGGCGGCCGAGTCCGCCCAGCAGGTCCGGGCCCTGGCCGAGGACGAGGCGCTGCCCGCCGGGCGGCTCATCGGCCATGCCCTGCACGCGCTCGGCCCGCTGGACGAGGTCCGCCGTCGCTGGCACACCGCCCGCACCGCACCCGCGCCCGAGAAGCCGCAAGCGCCCGCTCCGGCGGGGGTTTCGCCTGACCGGGCGGAGGCTGCTCGCGCCCGCAGCCGTACTCGCCGTGCCGCCCCGCCGGCCCCGGCCGCCGCTGCCCTTTCCGTCACCCCTGTCCGTACTTCCCGACGGAGCCCCGCATGATCCACGAGCACACCGGCCGCGCCTCGATGGAGAAGGAGGAGCTGTACGCCGTGGCTGCCGAGGTCGATGAACTCCGCGAAAAGATCACCGTGCCGTCGTCGCCCGCCGAGCTGCCCGGTCTGGTGACCGCCTCCCGCCGCCTCACCGAGCTGAGCGGCCTGGTCACCACGCTGGCCGACGAGGTCCAATCCCGCGCCGACAACGATACGGCCGGGCTCGATCTCGGGCCCGTCATCCACGCCTACACCGCCGCCTCCATCCACGCGGGCCAGGCACTGGCGAACTACACCGAGGCGTACCACCAGCTCGGTACCCTCCGCCGCCATGCCCTGGCTCCGGACAGCGGGGACCTGAGCGACACCCGGGAAGCCGCGTTCCGGATGGCGCAGTGGCGGCTGGAGCTGACCCGGGACGGTCTCGGCGCGGTCAGCCGGAGCCTGCGGGAGTCCTCCGACCGGATCGACAGCACACCGCCCCGGATCCTCGCCGCGCTCAGCCGCTCGGCCCGTCCGGCGAACTCGATCTACCGCCCGCCCGCGTTCGACCTCGCCAAAGCTCCGGTGTTCCGGCTCGCCTACACCCCGGAGCCGCGCCGTGGCCGCTGAACCGCCCGCGCCGGGCGGGCGGCTGATCGGGAGCCTGTGCTCCGGGTACGGCGGCCTCGACCTCGGGGTCCAGTCGGTCCTGGGCGGGCGGATGGCCTGGCACGCCGACACCGCCCCCGGGGCGTCGAGGATTCTGGCCCGGCACTGGCCCGGGGTGCCGAACCTGGGCGACATCTCGGTGGTGAGCTGGGCGGATGTCCAGGGGGTGTGTGTCCTGACGGCGGGTTTCCCCTGTCAAAGACGTCTCGGTCGCCGGTCGCCGGGCCGGGCTGTCCGCGGGCACCCGGTCCGGTCTGTGGCACCACGTCGCCCGCGCTATCGCCGTCCTCCGACCCTGTCTGGTGGTGATCGAGAATGTCCGGGGGCTCCTCACCTCCCCCGCCGCCCCCTCCTCTGGCGAGCTGGAACCCTGCCCGTGGTGTCTGGGAGACCACGCAGGTCAGCCTGCTGTGCGGGCACTCGGTGCCGTACTCGGATCCCTGGCCGACATCGGGTTCGATGCGCGCTGGCGCGTGCTTCGCGCCTCCGACGTCGGCGGGCCACATCAGCGTGAGCGGGTCTTCCTCACTGCCTGGCCCCGCTCTGTTGAAGACGCCGACGAGCAACATCGGCACGAACGGGGGCAGCCAGCATCCGGCGAAGAGGAAGGCAGGCGGGCACGGTCCGAACCTCGCGGACGAGGTGGAGTGGCTGCTGCCGACCCCGAAGGCTTCGGACGGGGTCAAGGGGTCGCCCAATCAGCGTCATGGCAACGGCGATTTGACGCTGCCGTCGGCGGCGGCGCGGCTGCTGCCGACTCCGCGGGCCACGGACACGGGTACCCCGGGGCGCCGTGCGGGCAAGGGGTTCCGGCCCCCGCTGTCGGCGGTGGTCCTGCCGTTGTTCACCACGGAACCGGCGACGACGGCGGCCCCGTCGGAGCGTGGGGGCCCTACGCCGCAGCCGTCGCCCGGTGGGAGAACGTCACCCGCCCGGCGCCGGAGCCGACCGATGGCGCGGGCCGTCTGAGTCCGCGGTTCGTGGAGTGGATGCAGGGCCTGCCGCCCGGCTGGGTCACCGACACCCCCGGCCTGGGACGCCCAGCCCAGCTCACCGCCCTCGGCAACGGCGTCGTCCCCCAGCAGGCCGCCCGCGCGGTCGAACTGCTCGCCCCGCCCCTGGGCCACTGCCCGCACCGGGCGGGGTGAGCCCCCCTCTACCCCGGGACTCCCGGCCGGGCCAAACCGGGTTCCGTCCGGACCATCTGCAGCCCAACACCCGTCCGATCCGCGGAAACGAGGGCTGCCCCATGTCCATGCCTGCTGATGAGCCGGTGCGCGTCGCGGACCACGATCTCGGCGATCTGGTCTCCACCGTGCACCGGCTGATGGCCGAGACCCAGCGGCACGGTGAAACCATCGCCCGCCTCACTGAAGGCCCCGGCGACGAAGACGACGGCGAGAGTCCTGGCACGTCCGGGCCCGCCGCCGGGGACGGATCCCCGGCCGGGACGGAGGGCCCGTCGTCGATCTTCATCCTGGCGCTGGCCGGGCAGGCGTACGAAGAGGAACTCGCCGCGCTCGGCACGTGGGTGGAGCGGCTGCTGGTGCCGGTCTACGGACGGGAGATCACCACCGGCCGGCCGTGGTGCTTCCAGTGGCGGGAGCATCCCGAGGCCATCGCCCGCCTGCACGGGCTGTGGCTGGCGTGGCAGCAGTTCACCGACATCGAGGCCGGTCCGGTCGGTCCGGCGACCTGGCACCGCGACCACCTGGATCCGACGTGGCTCCAGCTCCGTGCCCCGGACGGGCCGTTCGGCGCCTGCACCACCAGCGCGGCCCGGCCGAGTCACCGGCTGCTGGCCGCGCCCGGCGCCGAGGGGGCCTGATCATGACCGAGCAGTTCTCCTCCTGGCCGGACGACCAGCCTGACCTCTTCGCCTCCCCGGATTACCGGCTCGACGGCTTCACCGCCGCCACCGAGGAGATCGAGGACTACTTCCACCGCGCGACGCTCGACGACAGCTCGTTCGTGCTTCTGGCCGCCCACCACAGCGGCGACAGCTACCTCCTGTTCCACGACCCGACGTACATCTACGACGTCCCCGGCACCGCCTCCTACGTCGCCATGCACCTCACCCGGGACACCGAGCAGCGCACCTACCGGTTCGCCGAGCAGAAGCACCCGCTCTCGCCGCTGGCGCAGCGGTGGCTGGTCCAGCGGGGGTGCCCGCCTACGAAGGTCGAGCTGTCGGATGCGGGCGGGCCCCGTGCGGCGGATGCGCTGGAGGAGCTGCTGCGGGCCAACACCGATGACCGGTACGAGGTTCTTGACCACCACACCGGCGAGGTGGGGGACTTCAGCGCAGGGATGGAGACCTGGGTCATGGTGCGTGACGCGCACCCCGACTCGGCGCAGTTCCCGTACCGGATCTTCCTTGAGGAGGTCGCGCCGAGCCTGACCACGTACACCGTGCGGGAGGCGGCCTTTCCTACGGCCGAGGCCGCCGACAACTGGGTCTGGGACAGGGACAGGGGCTGGCCGGCCGCCCCCGAGCCCGCTGCGGTACGGGCGGAGGCCGCCGTCGCCCGCTCTCCCCGTGCCCCGGGCCGCCTCGCCGTGCCGCCGAACCCGGTCACCGCACCCCACCCCTCCGTCTCCTCGGAGACGGCCCGGACCGGCCGGGGGCGGTCGTGAAGTCCGCGCGGTACGCCTTCGCCGCGCATCCCGAAGCCCTGGAAGACCTGCGGAACGTCCCCGGGAACATCCGGGATCTGGCCCTGCTCGAACTCCAGCACCTGGTCCACGGCAACGAGCGCGGGGCTCGGATGCACCGGGAGCTGGCCGGCTGCCACAAGGTCTACGTCGACCCGCAGACCCGCTGGCGGATGGTGTTCCAGTTCCGCGACGCCCCGCCCTCCTCGCAGCACCGGCGGGAGATCTTCCTCGTCGCGGTCGGCGAACGGTACGACAACACGGTCTACCGCACCGCCGCCGACCGTCTGCGCCGCGAGGCCGCCGCCGGGACGGACCAGCGCGCGGAAGCGGCACGCGCCCGCTCCCCGCACATGCGCACCACGGGCACCCCACCCGTGTCCCCGACTGCCGCGCCGACCGCGGCCACCGCACCGGCCGCCCAGCGCCGCACCCGTACCTGAACCCCTTCCCGCCTTTTTGGAGTTGTTGTGCACGGCACCCCGCCGCCCGGTCTCGGGACCCGTCTCGTCCGCGAGTCCCTCGGCGTCGACTCGGCCGCCGATCTCCTCGGCCGCCACCCGTTCCTCAGCCCGTACGGGCAGTTGACCGCGCTGATCGCGGACGCCACCTTCAAGGTCGACGACCTCGATCAGAAGGTCCACGAGCGCACCGCCTGCATCGCCCGGGAGCTGGACTCCGTCCGCGGTGGGCAGAGCGCCGCCGTCCTCGGGACGGCCAGCACCGAGATCGCCCTGCTCAGCGCACGGCGGGATCAGAGCGCCGAGCATCTGCGGACCATGGCCGGTGCCTACAAGCGCTCCCTCGCCAACGACACCGCCGTCCCGGCCTCGGTGCACGGCCTCGCCTCGCGGGCGGAGGCCGCCGTCTCCCGCACCCCCGGGAGCCCGGTCTCCGCCGTGGCCCCGGTGCCGCCGATCACCGGCCTGCCCACCACCGCCGTCCCGGCCCGCCGACCCCGCTGACCCCGGAGGAGCCCCGTGCCCACCCTTCGCGCTGCCCTCACCGGGCGGACCGAGTCCGTCGACCAGGCCCTCGTCACCCTCTCGCCCCGCTGGACCACCTGGACCCTGCAGACCCTCCGCCAGCACGAGACCATGCGCCCGGCGGAGATCGGCGCGGCCATGCCGTGGAACAGCTACCCGACCACGATCCAGGTCCTCAACCGCATGTACGCCCAAGGGCTCGTGGACCGCCACGGCCACGGGACCTACGGGGTCACGGCGGCCGGGCGCGCGACCGGGCCGGTCCACCGCGCCCTCGCCGACTGGCACCGCACCCACTTCACCCCGGCCACCGCAGACGCGGAACGGGCCGAGGAGACCCTCGCCCGACTGCGGCCCGTCGGAACGACCGCCACACTCGGCGCGCTGGACCGGCACGGACCACTCACGTACCCCGAGATCGTCGAGACGACCGGGCTGCCCCCCAGTTCGGCCCACCAGCGCCTCGCACGCATGGAGCGGGACGGGCTGATCGTCCGGGACTCCCCACGCAAGGGCACCCGGTACGAGCTGAGCCCGGCGGCCGAGCAGCTCGGCGACGCGTACACGGCCCTGGCCGCCTGGAACCCCACCACCGCGACAACGTCTGCGGCTCCGGCCCCGCCGGTCCTCGTCCGCCCGCAGACCATCAGCAACGAATGGGCGGCGGTCGCCGTCCAGCGCGCGCCTGCCGCAGCGGCGGTCCCGGGGTTGTTCTCGCATCCGCCCGCGGCTCAGCCCCTGGTGCCCGCCGCCGTCACCGCGATCTCCCGCCCGCACCTCACCCGCTGACCACCCCCACCCGAGGAACGGAACCACCCGCCATGCCCGCTGCCGAAGAGATCGACGGCGACGTCTACGTCTCCCCGGTGTACCTCGCTGGCTCCACCTACACCGGCGACCCGGCCCTGCGGCCCCTGCTCGACGTCGGCTTCACCATGGTTGACGACGACCTGGCCAACGCGTACCTGGCCTCACCGGACCAGAAGGTCCGGGTCGGATGGCTACCGGAAGGCGAGGACGACTGCCTGTGGCGGATCACCGGCCACGAGCGGCCGTTCGCCCCGCCCCGGTGGCTGGCCACCTTCGACCACTTCACCCCCGTCGAGGTCGTCGCCGCGTTCACCACCGCCCTCGCCGAGGACCACGCCCAGGGCAACCACGCCTCCGTCCACGGCCACCCGGTGCCTCAAGGGCGGAGCCCTTCCTCGCTCTGGCCGAGGCAGGCTGGAGCACGAACCACCGGCCCTACGTGAGCACGACCCAGCCACCCGACCGGCTCGCCCTGATCACCCACGTCAACGGCCGGCTGGACCACCAGGACGAGATCAACGACCTCCGCTCCCGCTGGGTCATGGGCGGCGGTGCCTCCGGCTACTCGTCCGAATGGCTCGCCACCTTCACCACGAACACCCCGGTGCACCTGATCAGCGCCACCACCGCCCGGCTCGCCGACCCCGCCCCCGTCGCCCGCTACAAGGACCACCTCCCCGAACGCAACCGGGCCGCATCCCGCATCACCCCCGTCAAGCCGCCCGTGCCCAGCCCGCTGGACATCGCCCGCGCACAGGCCGCCCGTTCCCGTTCCACCACCGCCCGCGCTGTGATCCCAACCCCGGTCACGGTGTGGCGGACCACGACCCCGGCCCCGGCCGCCGCGTCGGCCCGGCGCCGCTGAACCGGCGGGACCCCTGTGGATACGCCTCCGACCGGCGGCCCGCCGACCCCGTATCAGCCCGTGGCGTGGGCGACCGACCCCGAGCTGACCGGCCGCCTGCGCCGCGCGACCCAGACCATCCTGGACTCCCTGTCCACCGTCATCGATGCCGGGGAACCCTTCTCCACCGCACTCCACGGCGGTGCCGAGCACGTCTGCGACGCGGCCGAACTCGACTACTCCTGGGCCCCGATGGTCGAGGCCGAAGCCGTCCGTGCCGTGACCAATGCCTTCGGCAACCCGGATCAGGCCCTGTTCATCTCCGGCCTGTCCCGGATCGTCCAGCACATCGACGCCCTGCCCCTGGACGAGCAGCAGCGGCTCGTCCAGCGGGCGGCCGACCGCTACACCGGCGGCCCCGTCTGGCTCCTGCCCCGCAGTACGGCGGCCAGGGCCGTCTCCCCGGCCCTGGGCGCGGCACCACCTCGGCGGGAGAGCAGGCCCGATGTCGTCCCGGACCGGTCCAACGTCCTCCCGTTCAACCCCCGTACCCCGAACCCGCCGCGCATGCCCGGTCGCTGACCGGCAGCCGCCCCCACTGAAGGAGCCCCGTCCCTCATGTCCCAGCCCACGGCCCTGGCCTCCGCCGACGCCATCATCGAGGCCGCCTGGCAGCGGCCCGTCGACGCCCTCCAGACTCTTCGGCGCGAAGGCCGCATCTCCGATCCCGCTCTGCTCACCGTGCTGCGGATACGGCAGAGCATCGTCTTCGCCGACTCCGAGATCAGCGGTCATCAGGAGCGGGTCCACCACCTCACCCGCCCAGGCCACGTCCCCGTCCTCCACGAACTGGACGCCATCACCTCCGCCGCCACCCAGCTCCATATCGCCCACGCCGAGGCCAACGCCCGCGTCCGCGCCCTCTGCGCCGTGATCGATGCCCACCCCGAAGGCCATCTCGCGGAAGCTTTGACACGCGAACTGGCCCGTACCGGTGAGCCGCGCGCCGAAGCCGCCCGCGCCCGCACCACCACCGGCATCAGCACCGCCCCCGCAACCCCGGACACCTCCGCGACCCAGGGGCCGGTCCGGGCCGTAGAACCGCCGGCCGCTCCCCGGGCCAAACGGCGCTAGGACTCCCCAGGCCCGCCCTCCGGGCTTACGAGGGCAGTGAGTTCGTCCACGGTGAGTTCGATCCGGCGGCCGTCCGCCATCCGGGCCCGCGCCTGCGACGCCGCCCGGACGTCGTCGGCCAGCTCCGCGTACTCCCGGGCCTCGTCTCTGTTCACGGGCTCCCCCTGCTGTTCGTTCCGTTCGCCGTACGACGGAATCGGCTCCGGCGACGGGCGATTCATTCCGCCCCGCCGGCCCGTCCCGGGCGGGATTCGCCCACGGCAGACACACACGGGCCCGAACGGACTGGAACACCCCTTCGGACCCATGTTCAAGTACGGGTGTCGGGAAAAACCGCAGGTCAACGAAGGGATACCCGTACCCGTGACGCACTCCGCCCTCGCTCTCCCCCGCCCCGCCGAACTCAGCCCCAGCCTCCCCTCCGCCGTACGGGAGTGGCCGCTGGGCTGCGGCTGCGCGGGCCCGGTCCTGGCCATGCTCGACGCCCAGGGCTGGGCCGTCATCACCGACCCGGACTCCAACGTCCACGCCACCAGCCCGGACGGCGGCCTCTACGTCGGCTTCCTCCCCGAAGCCCCCGCCGCCCGCCACGGCGACCTCTGGCACATCCGCACCCTCGACGCGAACGGCGAACCGGTCTGGCAGCAGACCTTCCCCGACGGGATCCCCGCCCTGGCCGTCGCCGGGTTCCTCGCCGCCCTCATCGCCACTCCCACCGCCCTGTGCACCCACTGCTCCTGACCCCCCAGCCGTCTCCACGAAGGACTGCCCATGTCCCACAAGGTCACCGTGACCAGCTATCACCCCGACGGCACCGTCTGCCCGCCCGACCACAAGTACACGACCAGCAACAGACCACTCGCCGAAGGCTGCACCGGCCGTGGCCGGTTCATCGCCACCTGCACCTGCGGCACCTGGACCGAACCCTCGGCGACCAAGGGCTACGCCGCCGATATGGGCCGCCGCCACCGCATCACCGCCTCCCGCAACCCGAACTGACCACACCCGCCAATCCGCTCAGGAGGCCGCCCTGTCCCAGCCGCTGACCGTCGCCCAGCTCGTCCACCAGCTCCAGACCCTCAACCCCACCCTCCCCGTCTTCCTCGCCGTCAACCCCGACTGGCCCTTCGCCCACACCATCGGCCGGGTCATCGAGGGCACCGGCATGGACGGCCCGGCCGTCTACATCGCCGAGGACGGCCAGGACCACTACCTCCCGCGCGATGTCGCCGCCGAACTGAACTGGACCGGCGAATGACCCTGCCCACTGGTCTCTTCCCACTACGCAAGGCCGTCCTGCGGCCCATGCCTTCCGGTGTGCGGGGAGCCATCGTCCGCGAAGTCTCCCCGTGCCCCGGCGACATCCTCCGCGCCACCTGGCACGCTGCCCCCGACAGCCGCCGCGACCGGCTCGGCCCCGGGACTCTCCTCCTCACCTGGACCCCCACCCCCTCCAGCGGCGGGATGGACGTCACCGCCCGCCTCGGCCTGAACACCCTGGAGGTCACCCTCGCCACCTGGCCCTGCCTCCGGGGCGACTGGAGCCGAACCGTCCACCCCACCGTCTACGAAACCCTCGCGCTCCACGCCGCACTCCGCGTCGCCACCAAGGCCCTCACCACCGCCTGACCCACAGCCCTACGACGAGGCCGCCCGGATCTTCAGGGCGGCCTCGTCGGCGTGTACCGGGTCACTCCATCGGGCGGCGCTCGTTGAGGTACATGCCGGTGAAGGTGCCGTCGTAGCCGGTGGCGCGGGCGGCGTCGTCCAGGCTCGGATACACCGGGCCCGTGCCGTCGCCGACCATCACCTCGAAGTCGGCGCGGGTGAGTTCGGGCTCGTGCCACTGGTGGGCACACCGGCAGCGGATGTCAATGCGGGGCCCGTCGCAGATGACCATCCAGTCGCGGCGGGCCCCGCAGTTCGGGCAGATGACGACGAGGCCGGTGATGAAGAGTTCCTCGGGGTGGTTGACGCTGCGCATGCGGATGCGGACGCCGTCGGGGCGGTACTCCTGCTGGAGCCGGAGGACCGGGTCGTCGCCGGAGGCCCGCACCGGGGCCGGGGCCGGGGTGGGCTGCTGGGTGGTTCTGGGCTGCTGGCGGGTGCCGTCGTGGATCACGATTCTCCTCGGGGGTCTCTTCTTCGAGCCATAGCAGTGGGGTTGGTGGGAGTCCAGGGGTTTGTGCTGGTCAGCGGCGGGCCCGCCGCTGCTCGGCCGGAGCCGGGGTGGTGCGTGCGGAGCTCTCGGCGGGTTTCGTGGCCCGGGTGCGGGCCGGTGCCGGGCGGGTGCCCGGCTTCGGTGCGGCAGGGAGGCCGGTGGTGTGGCGGATGCGCCAGATGAGGACGTCGTTGACGTTGTCGGCGGTGTCGAGTTCGCGCTGCCCGACCGCGGTCTTCAGGAGGGCGGTGGGGTCGTGGCCGGCCTGCTGGGCCTGGTCGAGGGTGGCGAGGAGGGCATCCCACCCCGGTTCTCCTCGAAGCCGGTCGGCCTGTTCCGGGAGCGCGTCCGCGACGGTGGCCGTGTGCTGATGCCGCACAAGGTCAGGCAGCCGCTGGCCGTGGTGGCGCATCGCCTTCAACGGCGGTGCGGCGGTGGTCCGGTAGGCGGCGCGGAGGTGCTGGGCGGTCTGGCGTGCTGCTGCTGCCTGTTGGGCGTGGCCGTGGGCGGAGTGCCAGCGGGCGGCGGCGAGGGTGACGAGGACGAGGGTGGACAGGACCATGGCGGTGGTGCCGCCGTCCTCGCCCCGGCCGAGCGCGTCCCCGGCACGGAGGACTCCGCGGGCAGCGGAACGGAGGGCGCGGTGGTCGGCGCGGGCTGCGCGTTCGTGCGTACGGGTCGCCCGCTCGAAAGCACGGGCCGCCTGGGACAGCTCCCGCCGGATGGCGGCCGGGGCCGTCAGAGCCAGGGCGTCGAGGAGTTCCCCGGTGCCGACGAGCTGCGCGACCGCCGTACCGTCGTCGTCCTGATCAAGGGCAGTGGCGGCCCGTACGGCGGGAGCGACGGCGTCACGGCGGGCACCGGCGGGGCGCAACCGGGGCCCCTCCTCGGGGTCGAGCGGGCCCGTTTCCAGGCGTTGGCGGATCTTGGGGAGGGAAAGGTCGGGAGCGAGTTTGGAGCCGGAGAACCAGACCGGCTCGCCCGCCCGATTGCGGTCGCCGGGGAGGGCGACCTTGTAGCCGAGGGTGTCCCCCGAGGGGGCGATGCGCTGTTCGACGCGGAGGCCGGCGGCGGTGAGCCGGGCGAAGAACTCGCCTTCGTCCGCGGCTCCGGCCAGTGCCTGGCGGACGGCTTCGCGAAGGGTCTCGCGCGAAGGTTCGGTCCGTCCGGTGCGTTCTGCTTTGGAGCATTCGGCGCTGGTGGGACGCTGGGCGGCGGTGTGGTCACCCGGGTTGAGCTGCTGGAGCCCGCACTCCTTTTCGATCTTCCGGCATTCGGCCTGGGCACGGGCGCTGTCGTTGTGGCGGCGGGGGCTGCGGCCGTCCTGCCGCTTGAGGGTGGCGACGATGTGGATGTGGTCGTCGGCGTGGCGGACGGCGATCCAGCGGCACGCCTGGTCGTCGCCCTCGGGTGCGATGCCGGTCGCCGCGACGATACGGCGGGCGACCTCGCCCCACTCCGCGTCCGTGAGGTGCCGGTCGCCGGGGGCCGTGCGGACGGGGCAGTGCCAGACGTGCCGCTTGGGCCGTCGGCCGGCGGGGAGGGCCAGGAGGGGGAGGTCGAGCCGGTCGGTCAGCTCCCTGAGCGTGGCCGCCGGGTCCCGGCCCGGATCCGGGGCGAGGCCCGGTTGCCAGGCGGCGACGATATGAGGATCTTCGTGTTCGTCTCGGCGGCCAGGGCCGTAGAGGTAGGCGAGGAGCCCGTACGTGCGGCTGCCGGTGGAGATGTCCGGGACCACGGTCAGCGCCTCCGGGCGATCTCGACCGTGGCGGCCTCGACCCGGACCGCCGCCCGCTGGACGCGGCCGACCGTCTGGTCGACCGCGTCGCTGTGACCGCCGGAGTTCAGCACCCTCGCCACCTGATTGAGGTTGTTCCCGGCGCGGGCGAGCTGCGCGGTGGCGGTCATCAGCTCCTCGACCAGGGCCCGCTGGTCGGTCAGCCAGAGCCGTGCGTCGCCATGGGTACGGGCGACGGCCACGGCCGCGTCGGCGAGGAACCCGGCCGTGGTCAACCCGACCGACTTGGCTGCGTGCTGGACGGTAGCGAGTTCGTCGGCGGTGAGGCGGACGCTGCGGACGTGGTCGCGCTGGACGGTCTGGCGCAGGCGCGGACGCTGACGACGTACGGACGACAGCTCGGCTTCTCCTCCTGGCTGCGGTCCGCCCCCGGTCCCAACCTCACCTCCTCCCGGCACCCCCTGGTGCCGGGAGGGTTCCCCCTCCCCGTTCGGGGTGGGGGCAAGCTCGTCCGAAACTCCTCCGCTGCCCGTGGCTGCGGAGGAGTTTCGGACGATATAGCTTGCTCGGCCTCGTGCCGGGCAGTCGCCTCCCTCCACCACGGTGGCGGGGTCGGCCGGTTCGGGTCGGGTCATCGGGGGGCCTCCGGGGCGGTTCGCCGGAGTTCCCGGAGGATCTCGGCGGCGTAGTCGAGGGCGAGGGCCGGGTGGTGCAGGGTCCACGGCCGGCTGTCGGCGGTGCGGCGGACGGTCCAGGACCCGTCCGGGCCGCGTTCGGCGTGATGGAGGTATCCACGGGCGAGCAGAGTGGTGATCCAGGCGTCGGCTTCGGCCGGGGTGACCGGGGTGGTGCGCACGAAGGTCTCCGATACGAGCAGCAGGGGCAGCCACCGGTGGGCGGTGTCCGGGGCGGGGTGACCGGGCCGGACAGTCCGGGCCGGTCACCCCGTGGGGCGGTCGGTCAGCCGGTCAGAGTGACCTGGGCCGGTCGGTCCTCGGTACGGAGCTGGGTGACCAGGGCGGTCAGCCGGTCATTGGCCAGCGGGATGCCCTGGCCCCGGATCGCGTCCGCGACGACCTGGCGGGTGACCCGGTTCGCCCGGGTGACCGCCACGCGGGCGATCGGGAGGAGTTCGTCCTCGTCCTCCGGACCAGCCGGTGCGATGGGTCGGGTGTCCGTGGTGGGTCTGCTGTCCGGGTCACCGGACGGTACGGCCCCGGCGCGGCCGGTGTCCTCGGGCTCCGGGTCGGGGAGGGCGACCGGCTGACCGGGCCGGTCGGCCGGAGCGTCCGGGGTGACCGGGCGGGTGTCCGGGGCGGAGGGGGCGGGTGCGGTCAGTTCGGCCACCGGGTTTCCGGCGGTCACCGAGGCCGGTCGGTCAGTGTCCGGAGGCCCGGTCAGTTCCGGACGGCCCCGGTCGGCCGGGCCAGCCGGATTGGGCCGGTCAGTCTCCGGCACGTCGGTCAGTTCCGGTCGGTCGGTGGCGGGCCGGTCGGTGCGAACAACCCGGGTGTCCGGCTGTCCGGGGTGTCCGGGCCGGTCGGCCACCGTGGTGCCGGTGGTGGGCTGGCGGGCGATGAGGATGTAGAGGTGGACGGCTCCGGCGAGGGCGAGCGGGGCGACCGTGGAGAGCACGCCGACCGTGAGGTCGCCGAGCTGGAGGCCACTCGCGGATGGCCCCTGCTGGTTGAGGCGCAGGGCGTGGAGGGCGTTGGCCCAGATGCTGACCGCTGAGGCGGTGCCGAAGAGCGTCCAGACGTAGACGCGGGCGGCGAAGGGCGCGGCGTGCAGGACGAGGAGTCCGCGGACGCCGTAGGCGATGAAGCCGTCGATGATCAGGGGGAAGAGGTAGGTGAGGGCACCCCGGATGTGGATGGAGGCGGCCATCTGCTGGAGGGCGTCGTAGGAGAGGGCGCAGGCGGCGGCACCGAGGGTGACGACGGCGGCCTTGTCCCAGGCGGTGGTGGTGTGCGCCCGTATCGGCGCGGGGGCGCTCACGCGGCCGTCCCGAGGTCGGTACGGGCAGGGGCCTTCGTCGCGGCGATCGGCGCCGCCTTCGCAGTCCTGGGGGACTTGGTCCTGGGCTTGGTGTTGCGGTTGCGGATCTCGCGGGCGGCGGTGCGGTAGAGCTTCTGGGCGTGCTCCTTGGTGATCTTCAGGAGGCGGGCGAGCTGGTCGGCCGGGATCTGGGCCTGGTAGGCGTCGCGGGCGACCGCGCGGCGTTCGGCCCGGCTGAGGTGGACGTCGCCGCCGGCGAGGACGGTGTTGATCCGGGCGTAGTCGAGGCGCTGGGCCAGCTTGCTGTGGAGGGCGTCGCGTTCCTCCTGGGTGAGGCCGCCCCGGATGCCGTCGCGGTCGCCGTTCTCCAGTGCGGCGTCCAGGCAGGTGCGGCGGACCGGGCACCGGGCGCAGAGGGTCTTGGCGGCCCGGATCCGGTCCATCTCGTCCGGTTCGGGGAAGAACAGGTCGGGGTCGCCGCTGGGGCTGGTGTGGCAGGCGGCCTGGTTCTGCCAGGTCTGGTCGCCGAGGGTGCGCGGCCCATCGACCGTGCTGGTGGTGCTGTGCATGTGGGGT
This sequence comes from Streptomyces clavuligerus, assembly GCF_005519465.1. Taxonomy (NCBI): domain Bacteria; kingdom Bacillati; phylum Actinomycetota; class Actinomycetes; order Kitasatosporales; family Streptomycetaceae; genus Streptomyces; species Streptomyces clavuligerus. The sequence continues at coordinate 3,838,799 of NZ_CP027858.1, forward strand.
CTCCAGAGGATCCCGGGGCAGGTGTGTGCGGCCGGGGTCGGTGAAGGCGGGCCCGTGGGCCCGGAGAGCGGCAGGTGGGTTCAGACTGCGGCGACGGGGTGGCGTCGGTGGGCGCGTCTGCGGTCGGGGCCGTCGAGGATGACCTTGTCGGCCATCTCGGAGAGGCGGGAGGCGACGCGGTCTCCGGTGTGGGCGCGCAGGTCGGCCATGCCGAGGTTGGTGGTGACCAGGGTCGGGAGCATCTCGTTGTAGCGGTGGTTGATCAGCCGCATCGTGATCTCCTCGGTCCACTCGCTGTACTTCGCCGCCCCGAGGTCGTCGATGACCAGCAGCGGGCAGCGGGCCAGGTCGCGGAGTTCGCGTTCGCCGTCGTGCCCGGGGCGGGGGCGGAGGTCGGCGTAGAGGTCGGCGGCCGTGGTCGCCTTCCAGCGCAGCCGGACCCCGGCGCCGAGGAGGCTGCGGATCGCTCCGTACGCCTGGTGGGTCTTGCCCGTGCCGGTGGTCCCGGCGATCAGCAGCGACCGCCCCTGCGCGATCCCCGGGGCCCCGCCCGGACCGGGCCGACCGGCTTCGGCGATGGTGCGGACCCAGGCGGCGACGGCCGGGTGGTCCGCCGTGGCTCCCCGGTAGCGGGCCGGGATGCGGGACTCGGCGGCGAGGAGGGCTGGGACCGGCTCCGGCCCGCCGTCCGGCGTCGCGGTGGGGTCGATGCCCCGGGTGGTGAGGATGTGGGCGAGGCGGCGGGCGATACCGCCGAGATGCTGAGGGTCGTGGTCGCGCATCACAGCTCCTCGGCGTAGGCGGCGGCAGGGTCGGCAGGGTTGGCCCAGGCCCGCTGCCCGGGCAGGTTAGGCGGGTTTCCCGGCCGGTCCAAACGGGCGGCGGGGGTGGCGTTCATGGCCTCGTGGACCAGGCTCGGCAGGGTGCTGGGGTGCAGGGCCTTGACCCGGTGGCGGGCGAGCCCGGCGCGGACGTGGCCGGGGTCGATGCCCTCGGCAAGGAGCTTGGCGGTCTCCCGGCCGAGATGTCCGAGCACGCTGTTCGGGGGTGTGTGGGCGCAGGCGGCGGCGTACTCGTCGACGAGCTGCTTCGCCGAGGGACTCCGGGGTGCGGGGGCGCTCGCGCCCCACAAAGTAGTTCCTAGGTCCAGGTTCCTAGGTCCTAGATCCGGACCGTGAGTACTCACTGAGGGCTCACTGAGCCCTCCGTGAGTACTCAGTGAGGGCTCACTGAGTGCGGCTTGACCTGCGATTTTGTCATGTTCGGCGGATTGCGTGAGGGCTCCGTGAGGACTCACTGAGCCCTCAGTGAGTCCTCCGTGAGCCCTCACCGCAGGCTCCGATGCGGTGGTGCCGAGGGGCGGTCCGGCGGGGGCGGTGGGGGTCTCGTGGTGGGGGCAGGGCGGGGTGCGGACCCCGGAGGGCCGGTTGATCCGCTGGTGCCTGCGGAAGGAGACGATGTGCGCGTAGCGGCGGTTCTCGCCGTCCTCGTGGACGGTGTAGCGGCAGATCAGGTGGTGTTCGGCGAGCTGGGTGAGGTCGTCTTCGACGCCGAGGGCGCCGTGTCCGGGGCGGTAGGACCAGAGGGCTCCGGCGAGGACGGCGGGCTGGTCGCGGAAGCGTCCGTGGTCGTCGGCCTCGGTGAGCAGGCCGAGGAAGGTCCGTTCGGCGGTGAGGGAGACGGCGGCGAGGGATTCGGAGCGGAAGGCTTCGGGCTTGATGGTGCGGATCCTCGGCATCGTCAGCGGCCCCCGGCGGTGGCGTACGCCTCGGCGGCGGGGCGGAGGGTTCCGGTGGTGAGGTCGAGGTCGTGGGCTTCGCCGGTCCAGTCGACCGTGGGGTGGGCGCGGATGATCCAGCGGGCGGCGGTCAGCGCCTTCGCCCGGGTGACCGGGAGCTGGTGGCCGTGGGCGTCGTATGCGCGCAGGTGGGGGCTGGGCCAGACCTGGGCGGGGTCGCGCTGGGAGACCCGGGCGGTGGCGGCTTGGGGGATCATCGCGGCGACGGCGCGGGCGAGCCGTCGGCTGCGGTCGGCGGGGTCTGCGGCGGGCGGGGTTATGCGGGCCCTTCCGCTGTGGTGCGCGGGCATGTAAGAATTCCCTACTTGTAGGTGGAGTGGGTCGGCCGTTCTCGTCGAAAAGGCCAGCCGACCCGCTTCAGTTATGGGCATCCTTCGGGGTGTCGGATCGGCGCTCGGGAGCGGCTAACTCCCGGGCGCCGTTTCCTTTACCCGCCGCGCGGTGGCAGGTCGTTCATCCTCTCCCCCTCCTTCTTCTGGTTCCGTCCGGTCTTCGCTGCCGGGACCAACAACATATGCATGACGCGTCCAACACTCCAGCGCACAGAGGGTGTTCGGGGACATCGACACCAACACGACATCTACGCCCGGAAAGTGCACCGAAGGGCTCCCCGACCATGCCGGGCCCGGCGCATCGGGGATTCCCGGCGGCATTGCCCGCCGCACGATGCGGGACCGGCCCGGATTACCCCGCCGTGAGCTTTCAGCGGAAAGGTCCTGACGGCGGACCGGTGCACGAGGAGGTGTCGGGCGGGGGCGGGGCCGGCGGTCGCGCCCAGGGTGCGGTGCCTCGCCTCATCTCTTCCGCCCTCCCCGGTCCGCCGAATGCCCCGCTGATCACGGGGCCCTTTGGTTTTAAACCGGGCGTCATCCCCTCGTCAACGCCCCGTAAACCACGGACGGAACCGCCGCCGGGCAAATCCGGGAGCCGATCCGGGAATCAGTCGGCGACGCCAATTCCCTTGACCAGTGGATGGTTTACACGCGTAGCGTGAAACCGGATTACAAGATCGCCAATTCGCGGGGGCCGCTCACCCCGGCGGGCGTGCACAGAAAAATGGGCGTGCCCAAAAAACTGAGCACGCCCGGAAATAAGTCATACCAATGTCCGCTTCAGCCCGTAATCAACAAGATCGCCCATCGGACCGGGCGGGAACATTGGTTCAATCCCGAACAACATCAGAGTCGGGGTCGCCCGTCAATCACCCGGACGACAATTCCATGATCGCTTTGCGCATCCTTTACTCTGGTTACCGACACGTAGGGCGGGGGCACCACAAGTGCTCCCGCCCTTTTCCGTGCGCCCGGCACCCTCCGGGCCCGCATTCCCCCCACACCCTGGAGGAACCCCATGGCCGACAGCGCTGTCGCGCTCCGCCCGGACACCGGCTCCGAGCCGCTGTCCCCCGGACAGCTCCTCGGGCACCCCGGCCTGCTGCGTGCCTGGCGCGCGGTCGCCGGGGAGAAGCTGGGGCTGGGCGGTCCTCTGGCGCAGACGGACGTGGCGGAGGCCATCGGCCGCAGCCGGGGCTGGTACCAGAACCTGGAGAACGGGGCCCGCCCGAAGATGGACCGCGAGGTCCTCGACGCCCTGGCGAAGACCCTGCTCCTGGGCCGTGACGAGCACCAGGCCCTCGTGCTCGCCCTCCTCGACGGCGCGCTGACCACGATCCCGGACTCGTTCGGCAGCGCGGCTGTGCGGCGCGACCTCCAGCTGATGCTGGACCAGCAGCTCCCGAACCCGGCGTATCTGACCGACCGGGTGTGGAACATCATCGGCTACAACGCCGCCATGGCCGCCCTGTGGCCCTGGGTCCGCCAGCCCGGCGCCAACCTCATCCGCTGGGCCATGCTGTCCCCCGAGGCGCGCTTCCAGTACGTCGACTGGAACCACCACGCCGCCGAGTACGTCAAACTCCTCCGGTACGCCAGCACCCGCTACCCGCATGACACGGACCTGTCGAAGCTGATCACCGACGTGAAGGCGGACCGGGTCTGCGGCCCGTTCTGGGACACGGACGTCGCCGCCGTCTCCGAGTCCCGCGACGGCCACCTCTTCAAGATGGCCCTCCCCTCGATGGACTACCAGCCCATCGAGGTCATCAGCCACGTCCTGTTCCCCGCGTCCCTCCCTGGGGCCCGCGCCGTGATCATCACCTGGGCCGGAACCGACGAGGACGCCGCCCCCGGCTCCCCCGCCACCGTTACCGGGCAGCCGACCCGCCGTACGCCGGAGCGCCCCTCCGTGCCCTGGCCCGGCCTGCCCTTCGCCAGCGAGCGCACCGCAGCTCCCCGCCTCACCGCCACCCCCACCGAGGCTGTCGAACTCGCCGGCCCCGGCGCCGTCCCCCTGCCGCTCCTCGGCGCCCTGCTCGGCGGGGACGACTGCCACCTGGTCCTAGCCCCGGAGACCGGTTCCGTGATCCGCTCCACCCGCCACCCGGACGGATCGTGGGACTTCTCCGAGACCTCCGCCGCCGACCTCCTTCACCAGCTCCCCGCCACCGCCCCGGCCGGCGACACTCGGGCCGAGTACAAGCGCCTCCTCTGGGCATCTCTCTCCACCGACCCCGCTGAGGCGTCTCACGCCTGTGATGCCCAGCTACGAGAGGCACAGGTCCGTGTGGAGATGCTGGCTGAGATGCGCCACGAACTGGCCGACTCGTGGGCTGCCCTTGTGCCGTTGACGTAGGCGGATGGCTGATCCCGGGCGACTCCTGAGGAACGGGGACCGGGGTCAGTCATCGAGCCTGCTCTGCTTCTCGGATCGTGTGATCGCTCCTCCGTAGCGCGACGGTGAGCTGGGCAAAGAGTTCGTCGGGGATCGTCCCGGCTCCCAGGGCGCACGCGATCACGAGGTCCCGGCACTGCTTCTGCTGTACGTCGGTGGCGAGGGCGGTGAACATCGGGTGTGTGAGGTTCTCACGGGCTGCGTATCCGTCGTTCAACGCCGTCGCACGGCGGTGCAGATGACCGACGAGGCAGCGCGCCCGGTGGGCATCGGCGTTCCCGGTGATGTCCAGGATGGTCAGGCCGAGGCGGGTGTTGAAGACGGCCGTGCCCGGTTCGGGTTCCAACCGTTCATACATGTCCGACAGGACGGAGGTAGGACGGTCGGCCGGGAGACCGCTTCCTCGGCGGCATACCGCCGTGAGGCACACGGCCACTGCCTGCTCCCAGGGTTCGCCGGGTGCGGAGTCGTGAAGGAGGCCGACGGCCTCGGCGGTTCGGCCTGCGGTGAGTGCGGCGAGGACGGCGACTTGCCGCCCGTCGAGCAGCCGCTGTCCCACACCGCGGTGGCTCTCGATGTGGGTGAGGGCTTCGTTCCACCGGCCCTGGCTGGTGAGGGCTCGTGTTCCATCGGCGAGGAGGACCGTCCACAGCCAGGTCCGGACTTGGCGGCGGTCCTCAGTCGTCGCGGTGAGGTGTGCCGGGACGGTGATGCTGTCGAGCTGCACCGCCGTGCCCGTGGTGACGGCCTCGTACAGGGTGTGGAGGTACTGCCGAGCGGTGTCTCCCTTCCCGGCGCGGGCGTGGAGGCGAGCGAGATTGACGACCGGTTCGAGTGCCCGGATGGCGCTCTGGCCGGGGAGGGGGCAGGCCCAGAGGTAGGCGTGGGCGTGCTGGTGGCACAGTTCCCGGGCCAGGGCGGGCAGGCCCAGGTCGGAGGCGATCAGGGCGGACTGGTTGTAGACGGCTGAGGCCCGCACCGGATCGGCCTGTTGTACCGCTGTCTCGGAGAGGTCGAGCAGTCCGTGCACACGTTCGGCGAGCGGCAGGCAGGCGGGACGGGGCCGGGCAACGAGGGGGAAGCGCCGGGCGATGGGGTCGTTCGGGTCCATGGGTCCCTTCTCTGCGAGCGGTCCGGTGTGGTCAGCGGCGCGTCCGGGCTGTACCGGAAGCGGTGGGGCCCGTTGCGGCGGGGTCGGGACCGAAGACGACGTCTTTGGCCGTGGCGGCGAGGGCGGCCTGTGTGGCGTAGGGCAGACCCAGGCGGTTCCACGCGAAGATCACGTGGTGCGCAAGGACGTCACGGAGTCCGCGATGGAGGGCTCCGGCAGCGGTGAGGCTGATCAGTTCGCGCCCCGTGGCGGTGTACGCGCGGGCCCATTCCGTGGTGCGGGCGAGGAGGTCGTGGTCGTGGGACTGATCGTCCGTGTCCACGGTGATCAGCCGGTGTACGGCGGCACGCTGCCGGGCGGTGCTCTGCTGGCCGGCGGGCGGGAGGCGGTGGGCGGCGACGCGGGCCCAGACGTCACCCTGCTCGTACCAGTCGAGGTCGGCCGCGCGCATCAGGGTGCTGCACAGCAGGAGGGATATCTCCCTCCGGTGCCCGCCTGCGGCTTCGTCGTCGCGGAGATGGGTGAGCAGACCGCGGCTGTCGTGGTGGAAGAAGCGGTGCGCCGTCTCCATGGCTTCGGCTCCGCCGAAGGCGTGGACTTCGGGTTCGTACACGATCGGGGTCCAGCCGGTGATGTGCCCGGCGGCGGCCAGGGCGTCCAGTTCCCGGCCGATCCGCAGGTGGGCACCGGTGGATGGGAGGTAGCGGAGTCGCCAGCACGGCCGTTTGCGGATGTGGAACCAGACGGTGATCGCGCCTTCGTTCTCGGCGGCGAACAGCAGGGGCGCGAGGTGGGCCAGAGCAGTGTGCTCGGCACGGGTCCAGTCAGGGAAGGCGATGTTCACCTGGTGCCACGCGGGGGTGTCCAAGTCGTCTCCAGGGGTGTTCAGGCCAGGGCGAGGAAGGCGTCCCAGTACGGGGCGGAGGCGTGTCCGGTGCCGACGGTGTGCAGGACGAGGGCCGCTCCGGCAGCGCCGTCGAGGAGTTCGGATTCGTGGTCGGACCGGTCCAGTGCGGTCATCAACCGGTCGGCGATCTGCGGCAGTTCGGTCACGATGGCCGGGTTGCCCGTCTGGTCGGCCATGCGCCATGCGGCGTGGAGCAGGCCGGCCGTTCCGTGGCAGAGCCCGATCTCGGGCACCAGGTTCAGTTGGGCCGGGGCGCGCAGGGCCGCGAGCATCGCGTTCTCGGCGATGGTGACGCGGGTGGGTTCGCCCAGGGCGAGCCCGGCGAGCTGTTGGGCGCGGGCGGTGCCCGCCACGCCGTAGCACCAGGAGGGCCGGGGTCGGAGAGCCGGTTCGATGTGCCCACCGGCCGCTTGACCGGCCGTGATGAAGCCCGGCCACCAGGGTCCCGCCTCGTCGTCCTGCCGCCACCGGTCGGTCCAGGCGCAGATCCGGGCCACGGCGTCGGCCAGTCCGGGGACTTCGGCACCGCGCAGAAGGGCCAGGGACGTGACCGACAGGGTCGCGCCGATGCCGTGGGCCAGCCCAAAGTTCCCGTGGCCCCTGGGGAAGTCCGGAGTCGGCTCACCGCTGGGAGAGACGTCGGTCCACCACGCAGGCAGTGGTCCGCCCCGGCTGAGGGGTTCGGTCAGGCGGACGAGGTAGCCGAGCGTGTCTGCGGTGATCTCGTGGTCCGGGTGGCGGGCGAGGTGGTGGGCGGCGAACCCGGTGAGCCCGCGGATGAGGTCGAACTCCTTCATCGCGGGCCGTTCACCCCTGTCGATACGAGCGTGGGCCTCGGCCAGACGGCGCCGGGTGAGCGAGATGGTGGCGTCGTCCAGCTTCTTGAGCGCGTTGCGGTAGCGACCGGTCGAGCCTGCGGCGGTGTGCAGGAGGAAGGCGAGGGCGGGGGCACCGAGGTAGAGGCCGGCGTTGGGGGCGGCGGTCAGGTCGTCGGAGGCCGCCTGGAAGATCCAGGTGCGTGCGGTGTCCCAGTCGCCGTGTCCGGTGCGTGCCCGTACGACGTGGAGGAGGGCGATGCCCGCCGCGCCTCCGGCCAGGGACTGCGGCCACGCCCGTCCGCCGTCGGCCCCGGATTCGGTGGGGCGCGGGTCGGCCAGCTCGGCGGCGATGGTGTCCGCGGCGCTGAGGGCTTTCGGTATCGGTCTCATGAGCCGGTCCTTCCTCGGGCGGTCCAGCTCAGTGCGGCGGCGCGGGCGAGGTGCAGACACTGGCCCTCGGCGTCGAGATCGATCCCGGCGACGCGGGTGTGGTGGAGATGCAGCAGCTCGGCCAGCAATACGTCCGCTTGAACCGTGCCTGCGGTATCGAGTACGGCCTTGTACTCGGCCAGGCTCTTGCGGCGCCGTGCCCATGTGGCGGTGATCCGTTCGCCGCCGGGCTGCCGGGTCAGGACACCGTGGTCGTACGGGTTCCCCAGGGCGACGGCCTGCTCGTATACGTCGCGGGCGGGCGCGGTGCTGGTGGTGCGGGCGCGGTTGATCAGCCAGGTCATCGCGTCGGCGGGGTTCCCGATCAGGCCGGTCGTGAGGTCGAGCATGCTGGCGGCGGTCAGAGCCTGCGCTGGGGGTCCGCCGGCCATCGCGCTGGACGCGATCTGCGCTGCGGCAGCCTCGGAATCCGCCGCGAAGAACCCCTCGGCCGCGTCGATCGCCGTCGGGCCGCCGAAGCGAGCGGTCTCGGGGAAGTCGGTGTCCCACCGCACCCGCGAGATCAGCCCGGCCCGGCGGAGTGCCCGGGTCCAGCCGCCGATCGCCGCCGGGGCGCCCACGGCGTGGTCGGCCGGTACGACGAGGCGGAGGCGCAGGTGCTCGTCGGGATCGCGGTAGGGCAGGAACCACCACCGGGTTGTGCCACCGAGTTCCGCGAGCAGTTCGGGAAGGCGGCGCAGGATGCCGCCGTGGCGTTCGGGGCGGGCGTAGAGCTTGACGAGGAACCGGCCGTCGCAGCCGGGTAGATGACCGTATCCGTTCGCGGTTCCGGTCGCGCGGTCCAGCCACCATGGTGCCTTCTGCCCTGGGCCGGTCCGGGTGAGGGGGACGACCAGCTCGTGGGGGCGCCCGCCGATCCACCCCGTATCCGGGGCCGCGTCCGCGCGGAGCACGGCGGTGCCGGAGCGCTGCACCTGCGCGCGCAGCAGGACCCGGTGCGCGGGTTCGTCCAGGTCGAGGCGGAGGCGCTGGTCACCGTCGCCGACATACGCCGTGCTCGGGGCGCCGACCTGCTCCCGCCACACGGCGAGGGAGGTGTCCCAAGCCGGTTGGTCCGCCTCGCGGCCGACGAGGTCGGCGGTCGTGAGCAGCCACCGTGCCGGGGACAGGGTCGTGCGCCCGTGGCGCACTGCGGGGAGGAACGGCAGCGTCGTCGCGGCGCCCCAGTCGAAGACCGCGCACGGGGTGCTCATCGCGTGGGTGGCTTCGGTGAGGAACCGGATCAGCGGATGGGTGCGGTGGACCGGCTCCACCGCGTTGAGGGTCACGAACTCCAGCGGGCGCTGCCGTGAGCGCGAGACGAGATAGAGGCGGTGGACGTCGGCGGTCACGGCTATGTCGTCCAGCGGCACCTGTTCGCCGTCGGGGTCGTGGTACTCGCCCCAGGTGAGGAGCGCGGGCATCACCGGCGGTACGCGGGCGACGTTCTCGGTGGAGGTGTGGAGCGGGGGCGCGGATATCTGTACGGGCAGAGTGCCGTCGGTGGCGGTCGCCGCCATCGCGTACGTCTTCGCCATCCGGTCGCGGTCGTCCGGGTCGAGGAGGTCGAGGAACCGTCCGGTCACGGTCCCGGCGGTACGGGACACTCCGGTGACCGCGAGCGTGAACTCTCCGTCCGCGAGGGCCTTGGTACTGGGGGCGCTGACACGGACGATCAGCTCCGTCGTCGGCTGGACACCGGTATCGGGGCCCGACTCGTCGAGTTCGGCGATCACGACGTCGTCCACGACGATCTCGTGTTGTCGGCGCAGGGCCGCGTTCTGTGCGAGCACCAGCAGTTTCCCGTCCCGCTCGGTCAGCGGGGTGTCGGCCGGGGCGGGCGGGCCGCCGAGGAACCCGGCCGGGTAGCCGAGGCCGGTGTCACCGTCCACGGCGTCGAGGACCGGTACCAGAGCGCGCGGGCCGTACCGTTCGAGGAAGCGTCCGTGCCAGCTCGACCAGGCGCGGCTGAGGAAGGGCTGCCGGGCCAGCCGGACGAGTACCGTCGCGGCGCGGGCCGCCTCGTCGGCGACCGCGGTTGGGATCGTCGCTTCTCCGTCGATCCGCAGGTCGATCCCCGGCCTCGGCCCGGAGCCGGAGGCGAGCCCGGCCCAGTGTTCTCCGGTCCGGGGCCTGGACAGCGTGTCGGCCAGAGCCCGCACTCGCGCGACGGTGGCGGTGGTCGTGGGCACCCTCTCCGCTCCGGCGGCTTCAAGGGCTCCCAGGAGGTGGTTCAACGGGTTCGTCGCGGTAATCGGAGGGCGGAGGTTCGTGGTCAGGAACCGTTGGGCGGTCAGATCCGCCAGTAGCTTGCCGATGACCTCGGTCGGCACCCGGGGGAAGTCGCCGGCCAGTTCGGAGAGAAGGTCCGCGACCCGGATGGGACGGCGTGCCGCGTCCAGTGCGGACCGGACGGGCGGGGTGGCACGGACTTGAACCCGGGCCGGGGCGCCGCCCGCGCTGCCGGGTCCCCGGTGGTCGAGCACCAGGTGGCCGTCCTTCTCTACCACCAGGGCATGGGCCTGAACGGCCAGCAGGGGCAGTAGGGCGCGGTCTGCTTCCAGGTGCTCGATCGCCTCTGCGAGCCATACAGCGTCGGGCCTGACGACGGCCCGGTGCCCGGTGCCGATGCGCACGCCTGCCGCGTCGCCTATCCATACCGGCGCCACTCCCGCGAAGAAGCCGAACGGGGTGGCCCGGCTCGATGCCCGCAGCAGATACCGCAGGACGGCGAACGTCGCCTTCCGTACGGCGGGGGCGGGCAGTTCCTTCCCGTCGCGGATGCCCTGTACGCGTTGTGCCAGTGCCGGGCTGGCCTGCTCCAGTGCTTCCGCGAAGCCAGGTATCCGAAGGGTTCGCTCCAGCCACGCCCGCCATGAACTGGTGTCTCCGTCCGGGTCGGGCCACGGCTGCGCGAGATCGTTCGAGGCCCAGGCTCCGGCCCGCAGAAGTGATGCGTCGAGGTACTCGTACACCGGCGGCTCCCATCGTGGAGCGTGGTGCCCGGCCGCAGTCGGCCGGGCACCACGGTTCAGGGCTTCGGGCCTGCTACGGGCAGGTGGTCGAGCAGGCGGACTCGCACGTCACGCCGCAGCCGTCGTCGGTCATCCGGATGAGCCGGTCGGCTGACGGGCCGGACTCCACGATCGAGACGTCCAGGTCCCAGTCCTCGAAGCTCCCTTCCTCGCCCGCGCCCTGCGGATGCGGCGCTATCGCCGCGTCTTCGATCTGCTGAACGGACACAACAACCTCCCTGATAGTTGGGTGGTGCGAATGCCCCATGCCTCCACGACGACGAAGCGGCGGGGGCCGGGGAGCCTACGACCAGGAGAAGGCGACGGCGCCGAGCCGCTTCGCCACGACCCCCTGGGACGGTTCGGCCGTACCGGCGGGCAGCGGCCGGTACGCGATACGGGCCGCGCCGCGCCGCTGGTGGTCCGACGCCCACCGACGCAGCAGTTCGACGTAGCGGGCCGCGACGGCTTCGGCGTCGGGGCCGTGGGCTAGGACCCCGCTCTCGAAGCCGCCGGTCTCCTCGTTCTGCCGCTTGGTGCGGTACGCGAAGCTGCCGCCGCTGACCAGCGTCGGCACTCCACGCGTCACCGAGAGCGCGAGGAGTCCCTGATCGACCAGGTCCTTGCTGCCGTGGAGCATCACCATCTCCGGCGTGTTCGTCACCAGGAACAGCTCCAGCTCGTCCGGCAGATCGAACGCCGCCCCGGACCACACCTCCAGCCGGGGCGAGCGCACGGCGGCGGCCAGCGCGTCGGTGTCGAAGTCCTGCTTCTGGTCGTCCACGCGCAGCGCGAGGCCGTCGGTGATGTGGACGAGCCGCTCGGTGTACGCGCTGGCCCCCTGCATGGGCACGAAGCCGCACAGGCGGTAGCTGTCACTGACCAGCTCTGCTTCGGGGCCGGCGGCGCGGTCGAACGCGATCGACCGGGTGAGTCCGCGCATCCGGAGCGGGACGACGATCCGGCCCCGGTCGGAGAGCTGGTCCAGCCACGCCGACGGGATGTCCCAGGCCCCGGCGGTGACGATGATGCGGTCGAAGGGTGCCAGCTCCGGCACCCCGGCGGCGGCGTCCGCCCGCACCACCTCGACCTGCTCGTACCCCGCCGCGTCCAGGCACTTCCGGGCCCGCTCGACGATCTCCGCGTCGATGTCCACCGAGATCGACGCGCCCTCCTTGCCGACGAGTTCGGCGATCAGCGCGGCGTTGTAGCCGCCCGAGCCGACCTCCAGGACCCGCATCCCGGGTTCGATCCCGGCCTGCTCCAGCATCACCGCCTGGATGTGGGTGGCCGACAGCGAGCTGAGCGCCGTGCCGTCCTCGTCCCGCTTGATCACCAGAGCCTGGTTGGCGGCGTACGCGGCCTTCAGCGGCTCGCCGACGGCGAACAGATGCCGGGGCACCGCCGCCACCGCGTCGGCGACGGAATCGGAGGTGATCGCCCCAAGATTCCGCAGTTCACGCACCATCGCCGCCCGCAACGAGGCCGCTTCCTCATCGATGTTCTTGTCTCGTACCGTAGTCACTTCGTCACCCTACCGATCGCATTTCGTGGTCCTGCCCCATCACGGAAATCAACGAGATTCCCCCAGCAGACCGCCCGGAATCGGCCCGTTCCTGCGCGCGGAGCCACCCGGAGCTGCACCCTGATCAGGACTGTTGGTGGCGGCGTCCAAGTACTGCTGAACAGGCAGATAGAGCCCGTCGGGTATGTAGTGGAAAACGTCGCGGAGCGGCACCCACCTGATGTCCGCGACCTCCTTCGGTGCGGCACAGTGGGCGGTGCCGGACTGGATCACGCAGGCGAAGTAGACAATACGAACGCCGGTCGCCGGGTGGGTTCGTTCCCTCAGCTGTTCCGTGACGGTGACGACGAGGCCGGTCTCTTCCTTCACCTCCCGTACGACGGCGTCCGCGGAGAACTCGCCCGGCTCGACCTTCCCGGCCGGGAACTGCCAGGTGAGCGAACCCTCGGGCACCCGCCGCTTGACGAGCAGAAGGCATCCGTTCTGAAGGATCACCCCAGCCGCCACCCTGATGGCCTGGTGGTTGTCGGGGGATGGTGATGTCACCTTCTCCATGGCCTTCACCTCACCCGACGGCGAGGGCGCCGACCGGCAGCCGGTTGAGGATGTCCGCGAGCCGGTCGCCGTCGAGGGTGAGCCGGACGACGTGGTGGTCCGACATCAGCAGCGGTACGGGGATGACGTCCACGTCCGTGACGGCGGGCAGCAGCTCGGCGGTGACGTACACGCGGTCGACCCGGGCGTCCGGGCCGTGCGTCTCGCAGGCGTCCACCGTGGGGGCCACGGCGTCGGTGCTTCCTCCCGGTCGGTCGGCGTGGTGCTGGGCGACGTCGTGGAGTCCGGCGGTGTAGAGGACTTCGTCCGGGCGGGTGTCCATCCGCCGTCCCTGCGGGGTGGGGTAGGAGCGGTGGGCCCGGTGCGGCTCGTCGGCGATGGCGTCCAGGACCGGCAGCGGGGGTTCGTCCAGTCCGCTGGGCTCGGGGTAGCTGTTGGTGTCCCCGCCGAGGAGCGCCGGGATGCGTACGGTGTCGCCCTCCGGGGTGGTCCATCGCTTGTCGGCCCAGGTGGTCAGCCACTCGGCCTCGGCCATCCGGGCGGTGCCGGAGGCGTAGTTGAGGTGGAAGGAGCCGACGACCATGGGCAGGGCGTCGTGGCCGGCGGGCAGGTAGCGCATGGTGAGGGCGGTCGGCGGCAGGGTCCACAGGGGGCCGGTCTGCGGCCAGGTCCGTACGGTGCGGAACACGGTCTGGTCGGCGAAGACGGCGGTGCAGGAACCAGGGCCGAGCCAGCCCCGCATGCCGAGGGTCTCCTCCAGCTCGTACATGACCGCGGCGCCGTTCTCGTCCGCGCCGGGCATCTCTTGGCGGAGTACGAGCGCCGGGTTGTCCATGGCGAGGAGTTCGTGGGCCTTCAGGCGCAGGGCGGGGTCCTGTTTGCCGTTCCGTTCCAGGTTCCAGCAGTGGACCGTGATCTCGGGCATCCGGTTCCTTATCGGTTGCGGGTGTGGGTGGTGCCGCCCCAGGGGTCCGGGACCGGTGTCAGCCGGGGCCCGGGGCGGCGGTTCAAAGGGGTGCGGACGGGTTCCGTCAGCGCCGGGCCCGGTCGGTCTTGACCGCGATGCCGGCGTACGCCGGGGCGTCGGATGCGCGGGCGGGGTACGGGGTGAAGTGGCGGACGTTCGGGCCGTGGGCGGACCACTGGCTCACGGCCGTGAGCCCGGTGCCGAGGCGGGTGAAGCCGCCGAAGAAGGCGTCGATCTCGGTGCGGCTGCGCGGGCGTACCGGGATGCCGTGCTGCTCGTAGACGGAGGCGACCTCGGGCACCTGGGCGGGGTTGAGGTCGGGGGTGAGGTGGGTGATCGACAGGGTGCTGCCCACCGGCAGCCAGTCCCGAAGGACGGTCATCGCGTCCGCGACCGCGGCGTCGTCGGTGTTCCACGGCAGCACGTCGTGCACCGTGACCGCGATCGGCCGCGCGAGGTCGAGCGCCCCGTGCAGCTCCGGCCGGGCGAGCAGTCCGCGCATGTCCAGGAGGTCCGCCGCCACCACGGTCGTCCGGTGGGGCGGGCCGGGGTCGAGCCAGGACTTCGCGTGGGCCAGGACGCCGGGGTCGCGGTCGGCGTAGACGACGGGACAGCCGTCGGGCACGAGGTGGTGGAGGTCGGGCTGGTTCGACAGGCCGCAGCCGAGGTCGAGGAACTGGCGGGCGCCGAGGCGGAGCGCGGCTTCGGTGGCCACCTCGGTGAACCACCGGTTCGTCCGGGCGGCGAGCATCACCCAGGGCGCGACCATATAGAGGTCGAGCGCCGCGTCGCGGTCGCACTGGTACGTCTCGGTCCCGCCGAGCAGGACCTCGTACACCCGCGGTGCACGGGGGAAGGCGAAGTGCTCGGGCCCCAGCTCCTCCAGGCCCGCCGGGCAGGGAACCGTCGTCATGCCGCCACCCACACCATCTCCGGAGCCCCGTCCGGTGTCCCGCCGCCGGGGGGCGGTTCGGCCATTGGCGGCCAGCCCAGACGACGCCGCAGAGCGGCCCACGCCTGCGCGTGCGGCGGGAGCCCGACCGCGGCCCGGCGATCGTCGAGCTGTCCGGGGCCCTCCACCGGCGCCGGCTCCGGGCCGTCCGACCCCATCCGGAACTGGGTGCCGTATCGCTGGCGGTCCCCGGCGTTCACCGCGCACCGGTCGTGCAGGCGGGCCCACTGCTGGATGGTCGCCTCGCCCCGGGCGACCGCGCCGCCCAGCAGTCCCAGCGCCAGGCGCTGGAAGTCCGCGAGCCCGTCGGCGCGCAGCGCGATCTCCCACGCGGCGGCCAGAGCCTCCTCGCCCACCAGGTCCCGGGTGGGCCATCCCCACTGCGCGACGACCCTCCGCAGCACCATGGCGTTCTCGTAGTCCTGGTGCCGGGCTCGCGCGGCCTCGACGGTCGGGACGCGGAGGCGAAGGAGCCGCCGGCTGTCCCGGCGGGCCAGCTCCACGCGATGGACGAGGTCCTGGGCGATGTGCTGCCCGTCGGGCGGTGGGGTCATCGGTCGCCCCC
This sequence comes from Streptomyces clavuligerus, assembly GCF_005519465.1. Taxonomy (NCBI): domain Bacteria; kingdom Bacillati; phylum Actinomycetota; class Actinomycetes; order Kitasatosporales; family Streptomycetaceae; genus Streptomyces; species Streptomyces clavuligerus. The sequence continues at coordinate 3,854,170 of NZ_CP027858.1, forward strand.
GAACTCCAGGGCGCTCACGAGTCGGCGGGCGGACTTGAGAGGGATGGGTCCGGTCGACACCACCGGCTCCCCTCCGCAGCGAAGGCAGTCGGAGAGGAACAGCAGGTCGAGGAATCCGCCGCCCGTGGCCTCGCGGAACGCGCCCTGGAGCCGCGCGACGGTCTTCTGCGCCTCGGGCCAGTCGTCAAGATCCCTGTCCGGCCGGGGTGGGCGCGGGGGCGCCCCCAGGAGCTGGGCCAGCCGGTCCGCCGCCGCGACGGTGAGGTTACCGAGGACGATCTCACCGTCCGCCAGACCGAGATCGGGAGCGTCCAGTCCATGGGCGGCCAGCGCCCTCCGCATCCGGTCGCGGGTCTCGTAAGCGCGTTTCATGCTCCGGCGCAGCAGGTCGGTCAACTGGAGGACGATGTCTTCATCGATGGTGCCCAGATCGACCCGGCGAGCCGGGTCCTCGGTGCTGGGATTGACCGAGAGAGGCAGCCCCGCTTCCCGGCACACTGCGTTCAGGTCCCTGATTGCCCCGGGGAGGGAAGTTGTGATCGGACACGGTCGAAGGAATAAGTCGTTCACGCGGTGCTCCAGGTCGTGCCAGGGCGGGGGGGAATGAGGGGAATGCGCGAAGGTGCGAGAGAGACCGGGCTCACGCCGACCCCCTGTCTGCCGTGTCGCCGACAACGTCCAGGAGGTCACTGACGAGAGAGGCCAGGAGCCGGGCGTACGACTCGTTCGGCACGAACTCCGTCGCGGCGCCTTGGGCGTCAAGCCGGAACGCGGCTCCGACGAGTTGGCGAAGGAAGTCGTCCGGCCGGCCCTTCGCTCCGTGCAGTGCGTCGGTCACCAGTGGCCAGAGACACGGACGGAGAGCGCGGACGAGGTTGCGGGTCTCCTCCGGGGACAACGTCGCGGCGCCCCAGCCGAGAATCCTTTCCAGAACCTCGTCTACACCGTCTTCGATGAAGGACTTCCGCAGGCTGTCGCCCAACCGTAGGAGCAAGTCCCGGGAGGCGGGCCGGGCGGGTTCGACCGGTCGTGGCCGGTCCATAGCGTCTCGCACGGGCAGGTCATCGACGTACGTCGGCACGGGAGCCGCCCCGGCGGAGGGAGAGAGTAAGAGGTCACGGGTCACTGCGACCCCCGGGCAGTCTCCGGGAGAGCGAGAGAACCGGACCGTGATCGAGCCGCGTCACACCGGCTCCCCCTGCTCGGCCTCGGAAATCCGGAGTTCACACCAGGTACGGGTGCCGTCCTCACTGGTCCCCCAGGAACTGGCGATGGCCTCGATCAGCACCAGGCCCCGCCCGCTCTCGTCGTAGAGGCCGCCCCGCCTGCGAACGCACGGCCGGTCATGAGACCCGTCAGCAACCTCGATCCGCACGATCGCTCCCGTGTACGAGATCGAGAAGCCGACGGAGGAGCCCCTTCCGTTCTCGATGGCGTTGGTGACCAACTCGCTGATGATCAACAGAGCCTCGTCTGCAACCCGTCGCAGCCCCCATTTGCGCAGCGATGCGTGCCCGATCCGGCGCATCTGCGCGACACGACGCGCATCCTGGGGGCGGATCGCCTCGCCGGCCAAGGGGTGGTGGCACTCGAAGACCACGGCGTGGCGGTCGGGGGACGGACGTGGTGCAGGGGCAACAGCGGCTGCACCACCCCTGCGCAGAGTCACGGGCATCGCGTGCCCCTGTCGGGATGAGCCGCGAAGTCGGTCAAGGGTCCCATCGGAAACGTCCTTGTTTGGGGAGCGATACACCTCTCATCACGATCACCCGGAGTCCCGGATCAACTGCCTCCAGTAGCGATCGGGTTGGAGTATGGCACCGGGATCTCTCCGCATGTAACGCTCACATTGGAAGTGTCCGCATGGCCGTTCCGTGAACATCCCTGGCCAGCGTGACTGGTTGTTCCACCGTGTAACTTCCTTGTGGCTGCCGTAGGTCAGCGGCAACACTTGCTGCATTCACCAAGGGAGCATGGTCATGACGAATCCGCCCAAGGGGACCGCCCATAGCAGGTCGGGTGAGGAGAACGAGCCGACGGCCCGCCGACGGCAGCTCGGCTTCAGGCTGCTGGCCCTTCGGGAACAACGAGGCATGACTGCCGAGCACGCTGGCGACCTGGCCGGCCTTTCGAAGGCGACGGTCAGCAGGTACGAGCGCGCGAAGGGCAATGTTCGCTGGAACCACGTCGAGATGCTCTGCCGTGCCTACGGCGCCTCGGACGAGGAACGGGAAGCCCTGGTTGACCTGGCGAAGAATTCCAAGGTCAAAGACGGGTGGTGGGTCCCCTACGCGACCAAGCTGGCTCAACCGATGCGGCTGCTGTACGCCGTCGAGGACGAGGCCACTCGGATCGCCCAGCACACGGTCGGGGTAGTCCCGGGCCTGCTCCAGACCATGGATTACGCGAGGGCGATCAAAGCAACACCCGGAAACGAGCTGACCGACGAGGCTCTTGAGGGGTATCTGTTCATGAGGCGGCGGCGCCAGCAGATCCTCGATCGCGCCACCCCGCCCCGGTACCACCTCGTACTGGACGAATCCGTCATCCGGCGGGCGGTGGGCAGCCCGGACATCATGTCCGCCCAGCTCGACTACCTGCTGAAGCGAGGCAGCGAGCCCCACGTCACAATCCAGGTCCTGCCGTTCTCGGCCGGGGTCTGTACGGCCGGAGTGAACAGCTTCATCGTGTACGGCGGCTCCGACCCCTCCTTGGACATCACCTTCGTCGAGAACCAGCTCGGAGCGCTGATCCTCGAAGAAGACCGGGCTCGGGAGGAGTTCGCCGGCGCTATGGCGTTCCTACGCCAAGAGGCGCTGGACCCCGCGTCCTCAGCCGACATGATCACCGAGGCCAGCAAGTCCCATCTGCGAAACCGGAACTGAGGAAAAGTGGAACAGTCGAAGCCCCAGTGGTTCAAGAGCAGCTACAGCGCCTCGCCCCAGAACGAGTGCGTCGAGTGTGCGATGAACGTGCCACAACTAGTCCTCGTTCGGGACTCGAAGGTTCCTGGCGGCCCCGTGCTCGGTCTCGCACACGGCTCATGGACCACGTTCACCGATGCAGTACGCGAGGGTGTGCTTCATCAGCGCCGAAGCTGAACGATCGAAGGCTCGTGGCTCGGCCCGGACACCCCAAATATCCGTGCCGGGCCACGTTGCGTGAGTGCCGCGCCAGGCCCGTCCAGGGACCTGGCGGAACGGGCGGGCAGCAGCCCGGCCCGAATGGTGTGGAATCTTTCGGCGATGCGGACGGGCTCATGTCTGGCAATCTGTCCGCATCAGGTTGCTCGGAGGAACAATGCCGCAGAAGCCGAGACCACTGGATGACCTGAAGTCCACGCGGGACTGGTGGGGCGTAGAGCTTCGGAACTGGCGACGGGTCCGCAAGCTGTCCTCAAAACAGTTGGGCGAGCTGGTCAACCTAAGTGGTACGAGTATCGAGCGCATCGAGAAAAACGAGCGCCCGTGCGACGCCGTCCTGGCCGGCCGGTTCGACGACGTGCTCGACGCCGGAGGTGCCTTACGTCGGCTATGGAGCCGAGTGGAAGCGGACAAGAGGCGTGCTGATGCGGACAACTCCGAGTGCGCCTGCTCCGTGGACGGCGTCGAGCGGGAGAGCGCGGGCATCCTGAAGTCGGGCCGAACATCCCCTCTGAATGGAGTCCCTCCCGTGGAACGCCGCGTCTTCGTCCTGAGCGGTGGAGCCGCTCTCCCCGTGGTCCTCGCCGATCTCATCCCAAGGTCTGGACAAAGCCCCCCTCCCACAACCGTCCACGCCGAGGACATCGAACAGGTTGGCGCAGCCGCCACGACCCTTGCCAAGTGGGACAACCTCCACGGCGGCGGAGGGATGGTCCGAGAGGCTTCCATCGGCCATCTGACCTGGGCAAAGAGTCTACTCGAAGTGAAGTGCCCGCCCGGCCTGAAAGCCGATCTGTTCACCGCGGTCGGGCGACTCGCCATCACGATCGGGGCTTCGGCGTTCGATGCCTACGAGCACGAGAACGCCCGCAAGCTCGTGACCTTCGGCGTCCAGTGCGCCGAGGCCGCCGACAACTGGCACCTTCGGGCACGAGCCCTCAACGTACTCGCCCGCCAGGACATCTGGCTTGGTTCACCGGACACCGGTCTCACTCATGCCGAGAACGGACTGGTACGGGCCGACAGGCTGACTTCCCGCGAGCAGGCCATGCTGCACAACGCGAGGGCACGCGCCTGGGCCAGGATGGAGAACCACCAGGAGACCCTGGCTGCCATCGGCCAGTCCGACGACGCGTTCAGCCGGGCACGGCCCGGGGAAGACGTGGCCTGGATGTCGTTCTACGATCACGCCCAGCACTACGGCGATACGGGCCATGCGCTATTCGATATCGCTCTCCTGCCTGGACAGAGCCCTCGTGAGGCAGCCGAACGGCTGCGGACCGCCGTCAACGGCCACACCCAGGCGTACGTGCGTTCCCGGGCACTCTCCGGCACCAAGCTGGCGACCCTCATGATGTCCACGGGAGACCCGAATGAGGCAGTGGCTACCGGGCATCGGGCTCTGGATGAAGTCGGACGCCTCAGTTCCCGGCGGGCTGTCGACGACGTCCGGGCGCTCGCGCGGGCAGCGGCACGCTACAAGTCCCCGGAGGTCTCCGGGCTGCGCTTGCGGATCAAGGGCGTCGTCCAAGCGTGATAACTGACCCCGTCGAGGGACCTTTCGATCTCCTGCACAGGGTCACCTTGGCCGTCGGGCTGTCCTCCATCGGTGCAGTACCGATCCGTCTTGCCGAGAACGATCTCTGGCGGCTCCGGGGCCAGGGGGGTGTCGTGGTACGGATCGCCCGCGCGGGCCAGTCAGCGGCGGCGGCCCGTGAAGTGGCGGTCACCCGGTGGCTCGCTGTCCAAGGGCTGCCGGCTGTACGCCCTCTCGATCGGGAACAGCCCGTGCAGGTCGACGGGCGGGCCGCGACCTTCTGGGAGGAGCTGCCACCACATCAGAACGGCACGCCGTCCGATCTGGCACCCCTCCTGCGCCAACTGCACGAACTGCCACTGCCCGTTGAGGTTCCACTCGGCCGGATGGCCCCCTTCGTCAGAGTCGGCGAGCGGATCGACGCCGCGAGTTCTCTCAAGGAGACCGACCGGCGGTTCCTCCTCACCCGCCTCGACGAACTCCAGCGAGCGTGGGCAGAACTCCCGGCCGCACATCCCCCGTGCGTGATCCACGGCGACGCGTGGGAGGGGAACTGCGCGGTCACCTCGGACGGCCAGCGGTTCCTCTTGGACTTCGAGCGGGTGTCGCTGGGCCTGCGCGAGTGGGACCTCACCTCGACGGCCGTCAAAGTGGACAGCTTCGGCACGCTGACCGCCGAGGAGTACGACCGGTTCTGCGCCGCATACGGCTACGACGTCCGGGCATGGGCCGGGTATCCGATCATGCAGGCCGTAAGGGAGCTTCGGCTCGTGACCTTCGCCTTCCAGACCGCAGGTCAAGACCCGAGCGCGCTCCGGGAGGCGGAGTATCGGCTTGCCTGCGTCCGGGGCCTTCGGGGCCCCCGCCCTTGGCGTTGGGAGGCCGTGGGATGAGGGACGACCGGAAATAGATCTTCCTGGCGTCGGCCTGTCTCCGAGGGCTACGGGGAGACTGGGAACCGATCCACACCTGGCGATACCCCGCAACAAGCGGACCATGCTGGGCGGCTCCGCCCGGCCATCACTGCGGCTGGACCTGTCCGACAGGAAGCTCTGGCGCAATGCCGAGGAGGCGGTGAAGGTCGGCGGTGATGACGCGGTAGGCGTTGCCGAGCCGGAGCACCTTCACGGGGTACTCCTCCTGTTTGGCCAGGGCGTAGCCGGTGCTGCGGCCGATGGTGAGGGCTCGGTTGGCGGTGTCGAGGTCGACTGCGACCGGCAGGGCGAGGAGGTCCTCGCGGCTCATCCCCCGGGCAGGGCTCTGCGTTGTCATGATGCGATCCGATCGCCGAGATTTGCTCTGACAGCAGAATTGGTACCACGAATGTTGTGGCAACGTTTTTTAGCGCCGTAATCTGTCACCATGACATCAAGTGATTGGTCTCCCGCCTTCACCGCCCGGGTGGCCGGGCAACTGCGCCGGGCTCGGAAGGCCGCCGGCCTCACGGTCGCCGCCGCGTCCGAGGCATGCGCCTCCGCGAGCCTGCCGATCCCGGCGACGACGATCACCAATCTGGAGACCGGCCGCCGAACCTCCGTGGACCTCGGCGAGTTCCTCGTTCTGTCCCAGGTCTACCGGGTCCCGCCCGTCACCCTGCTGTTCCCGCTGGACGCCGAGCCCACCGTGGAGGCCCTCCCGGGTCAGAACATCCCGGCCTGGGACGCACTCGCCTGGTTCACCGGCGAGACCCGCCTCGACCACCCCGCCCCGGAGGGCTCCCCCCGGGAGGTCCTCGACCTCTTCCGCGCCCACAGCGACGCCGTCACCACCGCCCTCACCTCCGCCCGCATGGCCAGGGAGCGGCGCCGCAAGGCCACCCTCGCCACCGACGCCGGACGCCGGGCCGCCCTGCTGGACACTGTCGCCGCGCACGAGGAACTGGCCGGGGAGGACCAGCGCGAGCTGCACGCCTTCCGCGACCGGATGCGCGAGCGCGGCCTCACCCCGCCTCCGCTCCCGGACGAGCTGGGTGGCGGCGGGCCTTCTGCGGAGGGCCAGGTTTGAGCACCAAGGCCAACCAGGGCGGTACGGTCACCCGGCGGTGCTCCTGCCGGAATCCCGAGACGGGGAAGAACTGGGGCAGCTCCTGCCCGAAACTGTCCAACCGGCGGCACGGGACCTGGTCGATCCGCCATGAGCTGGCCAACCGGCCGGACGGCACCCGCCGGGAGTTCCGGCGCTCCGGCTTCGCGTCCTCGACCGAGGCCACCACGGAGCTGGGCAAGGTCCGGGCGCTGCTCGCTCTCCCCGACGCGGATGACCCCGAGGGACTCCTCGCCGTCTGCGACATGCTGGAGGCGTGTGCGGCGAGCAAGGACGTGCTCCCGGACTACGACGGCACGAGGGAGCGGCTGCAGGCCGGGCAGCCCCTCAACGCCCGTACCCTCGTCGCCGAGTGGCTGGACGAGTGGCTGGGCGGGAAGAAGGGCCTGCGCGTCGGCGGCTACAAGCGGTACGAGGTCGACATCCGTGTCCACCTCAAGCCGCATCTGGGTGAGCTGCGCCTGGACAAGCTTGCCGTGAAGCACCTGAACCGGATGTTCGACGCGATCAACGAGCGCAACATCGAGATCCAGGAACAGAACGCCCAGCGCCGTGCCGCCCTCGCCGAGCTGGACGAGATCCCGTGGAAGGGGCTGGAGAACCGCGCCCGGCGCAAGGCGCTCAAGGCGGCAATCGCCGCGATGCCGCCCTTTAGGCGGGTCACCAGCGTCAACACCCAACACCACATCCGCGACACCCTGCGGGCCGCGCTCAACGTCGCCATCGGCCAGCGCATCCTCCCCTCCGGCTACAACGCCGCCGAGCACGTCGAACTGCTGCCCGGGACCAAGCCCAAGGCCCTGCTCTGGGCCGACGAACGGATCGCCGAGTGGAAGCGCACCAGCGTGCGCCCCTCCCCGGTCATGGTCTGGACCCCGGAACAGCTCGGGACCTTCCTCGACCACATCCTGGGCCACCGCCTGGAGGCGATGTGGCGGCTGCTGGCCTTCCGGGGTGTCCGGCGCGGCGAGGGCTGTGCCCCGCGCTGGACCGACTTCTCGGCGAAGAATCGTTCCCTCACGATCGCCACCCAGCTCGTCCAGGACGGCTGGGAGGTCCACGAGGGCCTGCCGAAAACCAACAGCGGTGTGCGGGTCGTCGCCCTGGACACAGAGACCGTCGAAAGCATCGAGGCCCGGCGCCTGATCCAGGAGGCCGAGAAGACCCCGTGGGGTACGGCCTGGCAGGACACCGGCCGGATCTTCACCGAGGAGGACGGCTCCCTCCTGCACCCCGGGAAGATCTCGGACCTGTTCGACCGGCTCGTCGCCGAGGCCGGCCTCCCGCCCATCCGCCTCCACGACCTCCGCCACGGCGCCGCGACCCTCATGCTCGCCGCCGACGTGGACATCAAGGTCGTCTCCGAAACCCTCGGCCACTCCGACACCCGCATCACCCGGGACATCTACCAGTCCGTCCTCGACGACCTCGCCCGCGAAGCCGCCGAGGCCGTGGTAAAGCTCGTCCCCCGCGCCCCGCAGGCGATCCGCTCGGTGATCGCCCAGCGCGCCGCCCGGACGGACACCCCGATCGGGAGCGCGCCCGGCTGTGCGTGCGCCTGCTCCTGCGGCGCATCCCAAGGGGCAGCGCTCACGGCCTGACCCTCGAAGTGCGCGGGCCGGTGGCGACGCGCGGGCCGCCTTGTTTCCGGACGGCCCGCGTGTCGCACCCCTGATCGTGCTGGTGGTGCGCTAGCTTTCCCGTAAGGGCTGGAACAGCCCGCAGGCTGGCGGCCCACCCGGGTGGGTATGCAGAGAAGCCTCTCGGGTGCGATGCCCAGTTCCGCGCGTATGCGCCATCGCCGTCTTGTCCCGCATGGGTTCCTGTGACGAGCGGCCGAGTGCAGCCCGGGTGATCGGCCGTGGAAACGGACCCCCGATGTCCCCGCACACGAACGACCGTGCTCAGCGGAAGGCCCTGACGGCTCACCTCTACATCGACCAGCGGACGATCGAGCGCATCTCCTGTGGCCGCCCCAGTCTCGACAACGCCGGACCACAGCAGCAGGACTTCCAGGCAATGCTCGCCACCTGCCTGATGAGCACCTACGAAAATCGGCACCCCTTCGAGCCACCCTCGGGCGGCGCGCTCTCCAGCGCGGAGAGCTACTTCAACACGATCGTCTCCCGGCCGGGGCAGTTCGACGTTCACACCAACACGGCCTGCCGCATCGCGGCCCGTCTGCTCCCGCTGCTCCACGACGGGCATCGCGTCTCGGGGATCCCCGGTCTCCGCCTTGAAAGCCACAACAAGCGCCGGCTGCGCCTGATCCACCTCCCCACGGGCGGCCGTCTCGACTTGATCGACTCCCGCGCGTCGACGGGCCGGACACGGCGGGACTTCCGGCGGAGGCTGAACATGGAGACGGATTGGCATACCGATCCGGGAATCGCACCCTTGTGGACGAGCAAGATTCTCCTGCCCAAGGAGACCGCGCTCGCCCACCACTGGGCCCGCAGGTCCTGCACGCCTCTGCGAAGTGCCCTGATGACCCGAGCCATGCTGATCTGGTACAAACTCGGCATCAAGCCGACCTGGCACGAACCGAGTGCGCGGCGCGACTACCCGGTGCTGCTGTGGGCGCCTGGGAACGAGCAGGTCGACGCTGCCCGGCTCGGACGAATGCTCACGCAGTCGCCCGCCCTCATCCCCGGGGCGGTCTACAAGCGGCACAACGCCTCGAACGGGCTTCTCATCCTGGGCACCGAGTCCGTGGTGCGGCTGCGGTCCCTGACTGACTGAGCGCTATCTGGCAGTCTCCTCTCGGAGCCCCCGCGCGAGTGCGGCGTGGTGCCGCATGACGGGCAGGGCAAGCCGGCCGTCTCGACGCGGTCGGCCACGGTGTCCACCCGGTCGGCGACCTCGTCCAGCACGCCGACCGGGATCTCCGCTTCCCCCTCAGCATGCCGCTGCACGAGAGCGGCACCGACCTCGGTACCGAGGTCCAGCAGATGGGCGGCCATCGGACCGTCGCCGTTCAGGGAGGCGTACTTCCCTGCCTGCGCAGTGGCCATCACCAAATGCCCCAGCGATTCGACCCGGACGCGTACGAGCCCGTCGTTCACCCGGACCGGCCGCACGGCATGGGGCGGGGCGGCCCCAGGCTCCCGTTCGCCGGCCGCCTTCACGATGATCTCGGCCACCGCCTCCGGGGTGACCAGGTGGACAGCTTCTCCCTTGTCCGTCCCGACCCGCTCCGCCATCGCGCCGACGAGGTGGGCGACGACCCCGTGCACGGCAGTGGTCTCCACCTCAACCCCACGGGTCAGCAGCACGGCACTCGCCTGTGCGGCCAAGGTCTTGAACTGGACGGTCTCCTGGGGATCAGCCACACCCCCAGCCTACGAGGTGATCTTGGAGTGATTCCACAAAACGATCCGCCCCGATGAAGAGTCCGTCCGCACCGCTCGGCCGCAATTCCGCGCCCGTCGTCGCGCACCCTCCGCGCACCGGCTGCGCACATGCGCTCCCCTTGCGCTCCCCTTGGACCAGCCAGCACAGAACGGGAACCGCCACCGACCCGGAAACCACTCCGGAAATGCGAAAAACCCCAGGTCACGGTGAGTGAGTCCTGAGGTTCTTCCGAGCCGCCTTCGGGATTCGAACCCGAGACCTACGCATTACGAGTGCGTTGCTCTGGCCAACTGAGCTAAGGCGGCAAGCTGCGGATGGACCGATACGTCCGATATAGCGTTCGGATCAGCAGCGGGGCTAAGTCTACAGGGTCCGCAGGGGTGCCCCACGCCACTGCGGGGTGGGGCCGGATCGCCAGGTGACGGGGAGTTCCTCCAGGCCGCCCGTGATCCGGGACGGGGTCGGGCGGAGGGTGTCCGGGGCGACGGCGAGGTGGAGGGCGGGGAAGCGGTGGGGGAGGCGGGTGAGGATCGATTGGAGTTGGGCGCGGGCGAGCTGGGCGCCCACGCAGAGGCGGGTGGCGTAGCCGAAGGCCAGGCTGGGGTGGTCCGGGCGGCGGGTGGTGTCGAAGCGGTCCAGGTCGGGGAAGGCGGCGGGGTCGCGGTTGGCCACGCGGTGGAAGAGCAGGACCGCGTCGCTCGTGGCGATGGTCACTCTGTCGACGGTGAGGTCCGTGTGCGCGTAGCGGACCAGTCCGTGGTCGCTCGGCACGCTCATCCGCAGCATTTCCTCGACGGCGCCCGGCACCAGTGAGGGATCGGCGCCGAGCGCCGTGTACTGCTCGGGGTGCCGCAGCAGCCGCAGCACCCCGAGGACGATATGGCGCACCGCCGTGCTGTGCCCGGCGAAGATCAATTGTGCGGTGAGCGCCACGATCTCCTCCTCGGGCAGCTCCCCCAGGGCGGCGAGGTCCGAGATCACGTCCTCGCCCGGCTCCCGCCTGCGGCGGTCGACCAGCTCCCGGACACAACCGAAGAGCGCGCGTTCGGCCGCCTGTGCCACCGGGGGTCGTCGTACCGTCCGTACGCCCCGGACCAGGCGTGGAACCGGTCGCGGTCCCCGGCGGGGATGCCGAACAGCTCGCACATCATCAGGACCGGCAGCGGCTCGGAGAGCAGGTCGTGCAGGTCGGCGGGCGGGGTCCGCAGCTCCAGGGAGTCCAGCAGGCCGTCGACGAGTGTGCCGATCCGTCCGCTCAGCGCCCTGACCCGGCCGGGGGAGAACGACGGGACGGGGTCGCCGAGGAGCTGTCGTACCGCGTCATGGCCGGGGTGGTCCGGGCGAGGTCACCGGCCATGGTGCGGGCCCCGCGTACGGTGCCCTCCGCCCGCGGCCCCGTGGACTCCGGTGGGCGGTCCGAGGAGGTCGGTCCGCCGGAACGGGAGGGCCCGCGGCGCGCTCTCGTCCCGCAGGGATGCCCACCTCTCCACGGCCGGTCTCCGCCAGGGGCGCGACGGTCACGTGCGGTGGTCGGTCCTCGTCCCACGGGTGCGGCCCCGCTGCGTGAGCCCCCGCTCCGGGGGCGGCTCCGGACCCGCCCGGTAGGTTGCTCATGTGTCCCACAGACAACCGGAATTCCTCGTTTCCCCTCCGGCCGTGGCCCCGTCACCCGCCCGGCGGCGGCCCTTGGGGCGGGCGTCGTCGCGAAGAACGCTGCTGGTGCTGCCGGTGTGTCTCATGACGCTGCTGACGGGCTGCTCCGAGGGGGACGGCGGGGCGCCGAAGGGAAGATCCGGTGACGACGGGCCGCCGCCCGCTCCCGTGTCCGCGAATTCCCTCGCCGCCGAGCGGCTGATCCCCGAGCGGGGTGTCTACTTCGGCATCAGCACGCTGCGGACGCCCTTCGCCCCGGAGGAGACCGACCTCGTCGCCGAGAAGGCGGGGGTACGGCCCAACCTCCTGGAGTACTTCGTCAAGTGGAACGAGGAGTACCGGCCACAGGCCGTGGACGCCGCGTACGAGCAGACCGCCGTACCCCTGCTGACCTGGGAACCCTGGGCCTCCAAGGAGGCGGGCACCGAGCAGCCCGAGTACGCGCTGGCCCGGATCACCGAGGGGCGGCACGACCCGTACATCAGGAGGTTCGCCGAGGACATACGCGTCCACGGCCGTCCGCTGATCCTGCGGTTCGCCCATGAGATGAACAGCACCTGGTTCCCCTGGGCCGAGGGGCGCAACGGGAATCGCCCGGGGGAGTACGTCAGGGCCTGGCGGCATGTCCATGATGTCTTCACCGAGGCCGGGGCCGACAATGTCGTCTGGCACTGGAGTCCGAACATACTGCGCACGGTGGAGGAGGTCCGGCTGCGTCCGCTCTACCCCGGTGACCAGTACGTCGACCTCGTCGGGGTCACCGGCTACCGCCGCCACGAGAAGACCGCGGGAGCGGTCCTCGACCCGGCGCTGAACGAGATCCGGCGGATCACCCGGCGGCCGATCCTCATCGCGGAGACCGGGGCGAAGCCGGGCGTGGAGAAGGCCGGCTGGATAGCGGATTTCTTCCGGTGGCTGGACCGCAATCCGGACGTCGTCGGGTTTGTGTGGTTCGAGCGCGACACCGTGCAGGGGGGCAAGCAGGACTGGCGCTTCGCCGAGACTCCGGGCACCCAGCGGGCCTTCCGGGGCGGGCTGGAGTGGGTCGAGCTGGCACGGGTGCCCGACGGCGAGCCGATCCGGGTGGGGGACTCGGACCTGGGGGAGTCCGACCGCGAGCGGTCCGGCCTGGGCCGTTCCACGTGATCCGCCGCCCCTGCCCTTGAGACCCCGCCCCTGGGACCTCGGCCCTGCCCCGCCCCGCGACTGCGGTGTTCCCCGGCCCGGCGAGGCGGCGAGGCTCCGCTATTCCGGCGAGGGGCCCCGCGGCGAGGGGTTCCGCGGTGCGACACCGTCCTCGGACGGGTCTCCTCCGGACGGGTCTCCTCCGGAGGGGCCTCCACCGTCCCCGGATGAATGGGCCGGGGACGAGCGGGTCGGCGACGACACCAGGTCCACCGTCCCGATGCCCTCCCGGAACGCCTCCGTCGTCAGCGGATCGGCGGTGAACCGCCAGTCCGAGTGGCCGCCCTCCGCCTTGTCCCGTTCGAACCAGATGAACCCGGCGATGTCCGGGGACGCGTTCAGCCAGCGGAAGAAGTCGGTGGTCCACCGGTGCTTGTGGGCGCTCGGCTGGGCCCCCGTCTCGGTGATGAAGAGCGGCTGGTCGGTGAAGCTCCGCAGCTCCTTCAGCGTGGGCTCGAAGACCGCCGCCGCCTTCTTCTCCTTCACGGCGTAGCCGACGACGCCGACCCAGTCGACGTACTCCTTGCCCGGATAGAGCTGCTTGAGCGAGATGTCCGGGACCGGCCGCAGGATATTGGGGCTCCAGAGCCAGATGACATTGTCGGCCCCGGCCCGCTGGAAGATCGTGTGCACATGGCGCCAGACCTGCTGGTACTCCCCGAGCCTGTTCCCGTTGTACTGCTCGGACCAGGGGTACCACTCGCCGTTCATCTCATGCGCGAAGCGGATCGCCAGCGGCCAGTCGTGCGCGGCGACATCCCGGGCGAAGCGCTCGATGTACGCGTCGTGCTTCCCCGCGAGGATGGTGCTCAGCCGGTAGTCGGGCTGGTCGATGCCGAGTTCCTTGCCCGCCCAGGGCTCCCAGGAGAGCACGGGCAGCATCCCCTGCCGGTACGAGGCGTCGATGGCCTGCGGGTCGAACTCCTTGGTCCAGTTCACGAAGTACTCGACCATGGTGGGCCGGGTCCCGGCCGCGTCGGACACCCGGGTGATCTCCTCCTTGGACCACGGCGCCTCATAGGTGCTGACCCCGAAGTGGCGTCCCTCGGGCTTCAGCAGATCGGCGCGGCCGGGTATCGGCGAGGAGCCCGAGCCGGGTATCAGCCGGTCGGCCAGGCTTCTGTCCTCCTGCCGGCCGAACGCGGTGAAGGTGGGGCTGGAGTTGGACTGCACCAGCAGATAGACGCCGTAGCAGAGCCCGGCGAGCAGCACCATGTTGAACGCCATCCACAGCCGCAGCCGGACGCCGGTGCCCCGGTTCCACCAGTGCAGCCGTTTCCCCCCGGCAGACCTGTCACCGGACACTCATCATCACCGACCCGAACAGCATGGCTCCGCCCAGAAAGTAGGGAACGACGACCAGGGGACTGCGCGCGCGCTCACCGGCGAAGCTGTCGGCGCGGGTGCCCCAGCTCGCGTTGTGCGCCATACGGAAGAAGCCGAGCAGCCGTACCGGCAGCAGCAGCAGTGTGTTGATCAGCATGAAGACCGGCAGATAGAACATGTCCCGGGGGCGGTAGGCGAAGTGTCTGCCGAAGCGCACCGCCATGGAGATCAGCGACATCACGGCGGCGAGGGCCAGGATGAAGAGGAGCGCGTGCCAGCCGGTCTCGGGCAGCGGCAGCTCGTTGTAGATGCCGGGGCGGCTGCGTTCGAAGGCGGCCAGGCCCCAGGAGGCGAAGGTGCCGAGCAGGACGAACGGGACCAGGATGTCCGCCAGATAGAAGAGCCAGAGGACCTTGGCGTGGCGCAGCATCCACCAGAACATCCGCAGGGTGTTGTACTGCGAGCCGCGCGCCCAGCGGTACTGCTGTCTCGCCAGCTTCCCCAGCTCCAGCGGGGCGTCCGTGTACACCAGTGAGCTGGACTGGTAGACGGTCCTGTATCCGGCCCTGAGCGTGTAGTTGGTCAGCGTCCGGTCGTCGCTGACCTCCAGGAAGACCCCGAGGAACCGCTCGCTCAGGAAGTCCTCCATGCAGTCGTCGAGGATCTGCTTCCGGAACGCGATGGTCCGCCCGGGCAGACAGCCGACGGTGCCCATGACGCTCATGGCGGGCAGCGAGTACTGGCAGCGTACGGATTCCAGCCAGTCGGCCCAGCGGGTGAGCACGGAGCGGCCCGGCTCCAGTATGCGCTGGCGGGTGGTGACTCCGCCGACCTTCGCGTCCTTGAACGGTTTGACCAGCTCGCTCAGGGTGTTCCTGGTCCAGACGGTGTCGGAGTCGACCAGGACGGCTATCTCACCGGTGGCGTGGCCGAGTCCGACCCGCAGGGCGTTCCGCTTGCCGGGGGTCTCGGTCCATATCCACATCACGTCGAGATCGGAGCAGATCCGCTCCAGATCGGGGTTTCTGCGGCCGTTGACGACGACGATGATCTCGGTCGGCTGCTGCTGGATGATCCGTTGGAGCACCGCCCGGAAGAGGTCCTCCGGTTCGTCCACCACCGGGATGATCACGGAGGTGGTCGTGGTGTGCGGCTGGGTCCAGGGCCGGTACCGCCGGGCCAGCAGGATGCGCAGTACCCACAGGCCCCAGATCATGGTCATGAAGACGGCGAACGGGTAAACGGTTCCCTGGATCCACCATTCCCTGATCTCAAGCAGAAACGCGAGCATGGGCCATTCCCGGAGCCGGCGATCCGGCACAGGGCGCGACCGCACGTGTCCATATGTGTGAGTGCATCGACGAGCTGGGGTGCGACGGGCCGGTGGGGCTGAGGCTGTCGCTGTGGGGTGGGCAGCACGGACACGTTAGCCGGGCAACCGGGTGACAAAGCATTAAAAACCACTCATGCCACACAGTCGTCGCGGCAGAGAGTCGAAAGTGTTCCGTAATCGATGCGGAACAGAAACCCCCTTGAGCGTCCGGGTGCGCTCGCCCCTCCGGTCTCCCTCCCCGCCGCCGGGAAGCCGCCCACCCCCTGAGGGCGCCGCCCGGGTGGAGGAAACCCTCGTCGCCGACGTCCGCGGCGGGGCCGGGCCGATGCCCCGGCGCTCCCCCTGCTCACCTCCGGCGCGGTGGCCGGCAGGGGGCGGAGGGCCTTCCCGGCGGGGAGCGCCGAGCCGATCCGGCGCGGTCTCTCCACGGAGGACGGGGCCGGGCCGCGGGGGCTGTTCGGGGACCGGGCGCCGTGGTCCTGGCCCGGGGACCGGCCGCAGTGTCCCGGGTCCGGGGACCGGCCGACGCGTCCCAAGCGCGAGTACGGACCGCCGCGTTCGGGGGCCGTCGTGCGTCCGGAAGCCGCGGCGTGCCGTGCCCCGGCCGCCGGAGCACGTTCATCCGGTCTCCTCCCCCGCATACGCGTACTGGTTCGACTGGACGAGGTACATCCGGCGGAACGCCCCGCCCCGGGGCCGCATCAGCTCCTCGAACGAGCCGTGCTCGATCACCCGGCCCTCCTCCATCACATAGATCTCGTCGGCGTGCCGGACGCTGTGCAGCCGGTGGGTGATCAGGACGACGGTCTGCCCCTCGGCCGCGAGCGACCTGATCTGGTCGAAGACCCGCTGCTCCGCCTCGGCGTCCAGGGCGCTGGTGGGCTCGTCCACCACCAGGATCCGCGCGTCCCGGTGGCGGGCGCGGGCGATGCCGAGCCGCTGCCACTGCCCGCCGGAGATCTGGTGCCCGCCCTTGTACCCGCGGGCGAGCAGGGTGTCCCAGCCGCGCGGGAGCGAGCCGATCGTCCGGTCCGCCCCCGCGTACTCGGCCGCCGCGTCGAGGCAGTCGTCGTCGTACGGGGCCTCCGGGCGTCCGATCGCCACATTGATCCGGGCGGTGAACGGCCAGCGGTAGAAGTCCTGTGCCACGACGGCGATCCGGTCGAACAGCTCCGCGCGGTCCGCCCGGGCCGCGTCCACCCCGTCCCACATGATCCGGCCCGAGTCGGGTGCGTACAGACCGCAGAGCAGCTTGGCGAGTGTGGACTTGCCGCTGCCGTTGTTGCCGACGAGGGCGACGATACGGCCGGTGGGGATGGTGACGTCGACCTCGTCGAGCGCGGGCTTGCCGTCCTCGCCCGGGTAGGTGAAGGAGACCTTCTCGAAGCGGATGGCCCCGACTTCGCGGGGCAGCGCCTGGCCCGTCGGCGGGATCAGCCGCCGGTCCGCCTCCTGGCAGAGCCGTTCCAGGTCGGCGACGAACAGGCTCTCCTCGTAGAGGTAGTTGAGCTGGACGACCAGCGCCTCCAGATTGGTGGAGCCGGTCCGGATGGCGATCACGGCCGTGCCCGCCACGGCGAGGTCCATCGCGCCCGTCCACAGCAGCAGCCCGAGCGTCCCGTACGCGGCGGCCGTGGCGAGCCCCGTCCAACCGGAAGCGATCAGTCCGGTGCGGGCGGCGAGCCGGGCCAGCCGGGTCTGCTCCTTCTCGCCGGTCTCCGCCATGGTCCGGAAGTGCCGCAGCAGGAACGGGCCGATGTTGTGCACCCGCACCTCGGGCGCCGCCTGCGCGTCGGTGAGCAGCCGCCCGAGCAACTGGCTGGCCCGGGCGTGCTGGACCCAGATATGGAACGAGACATACCGGCGGCGGGCGATCGTCAGCGAACTCCAGGCGCTGGGCAGGGTCATCAGCACCAGCAGCGGCAGCAGCGCCGGATGCAGAACGGTCAGCACTCCGGCCGCCGCGATCAGCGAGATCCCCGCCGTGACCACCGAGGTGCAGTACTTGATCATGCGACGGGCGGACTCCGCGCCCCACTGGGCCGAGTCGAGCAGCTTGTGGAACTCCTCGTCCTCCACCGCCGTCAGCTCGACCCGGGCCACCCGGCCCAGGTACTCCTCGGTCGCCACCCGGAAGACCTTGGGCTCCAGCCTGCCTGTGCCGGCGGTGGAAGCGGACCGGAGCAGCGCCCCGACCAGGGCGGTGAGCGCGACCGCGAGGAGGGCGGGCAGGGCCGCGGTGAGCCGCTCGCTGGTGGCGCCGGGCGCCAGTACCTGGACGAGGACCTGATTGACCGCCACCAGACCGACCGCCTGGGCGACACCGCCGCCGAACTCGGCGCTCGCGACCTGGCGCAGGGCGCGCGGGTCGGCGCGATGGGCCAGCCGGACGGTGGAGGCGATCAGCCGGGGCATCCGAGCGATCATGGTGCGCAGGCCGAGTTCGAGGAACGAGCCGGTGTGCTGGTCCCAGCCCGCGTCGTAGCGGAGCGGCCCGCCGAACAGCAACTGCTCCGACTCCGAGACCTCGGCGGCGCCCTCGGGGGACCGAGCGGCGCCCTGGGGGTCCCCGGTGTCCCTCGTGGCTCCGGCGTCCCCGCCGTCCGTGCCCGGCCTCCCGTCCTGCCCGTCCGTGCCCGGCCCTGTCTCCCGTTCACCCGTATCCGGCTCCGCGTTCCGGCCGTCCGCACCCGGCTCCGCGGCCCGGCCGCCCGTATCCGCGGGACGGCCGTCCTGCTCCGCCGCCGTGGGACGGCCGCCGTTCGCCGCGGCGGCTCGCGGCTCCCCGGGGCCCGTGCCGTCGGACCGGCCGTCTGCGTCTGTGCCCGGGGCCGCCGCCGCGGCGCCGTTACCCCCGGGCACGGGCTCCGCCGGGGCCGGTTTCTCCGGGTTGTCCGTCTGTTCCGTCCGCTGTGTCATACAACCCCGTCTCGGTGTCCCTGGCGCTTGGCTCAAGGCCAACGCGGCCGATCACCGTCGCGTCACGGTCAATGCCTCAATGGAGGGGAAGGCCCGGGTGGCCGGTGGCACTCGGGGCACTCGGGCCCGGAGGTCACGCTCCCCCGCTGCGCGGGTCGTACCTCCGTTCCCCGGTCGCCGCCGGTATCGCGGCGACGCCCGGGTCCCACGACCCGTTCGACCGCCTTCCGCCTCTGCCGCTCCCGGCCGCCGCCGCCCACGGCGTCGTCACCGGCGCGGCCGATGCCGCCACCGCCGTCACTTCGCGTCCGCGTAGCACTCCACCACCGCCGTCGTCATGGGAAACCGCACCGGAGTCCTGCCGAAGGCCACCTCGCCGGCGGTCTCGCCCGCCTGCCGTACGGCCTCCACCACCGCGTCGGCCTCGTCGGCCGGGCAGTGCACGATCACCTCGTCGTGCTGGAAGAAGACCAGCTCCGCCCGCATCCCCACGAGGGCCTGCCGCACCGCCGCGAGCAGCAGCAGCGCCCAGTCGGCGGCGCTGCCCTGCACGACGAAGTTCCGGGTGAAACGGCCCCGGGCGCGCGCGTCGGACGAGGCGTAGCCGGGGGTGAAGCCGGTGGCGGGGCCAGCCCCGGCGGCGGGGTCGCCCGCCGGGTCCGGGGCCTCCTGGGGGATGCCCGCCTCGTCGTCCCCGTCCCGCCCGACGGCGCGCGGACTGGTCCGCCCCAGCCAGGTGCGGACGAGCCGGCCCTCCTCGCCCGCGCGGGCCGCCTCGTCCACATACGCCACGGCGGCCGGGAACCGGCGCCGCAGCGCCGCCAGGTTCTTCAGCCCGTCGCCGGAGGTCTGGCCGTAGACCGCGCCGAGCAGCGCCAGCTTGGCCTGCTCGCGGTCGCCGGAGAAGGCGCGGTCGGACAGCCGGGTGTAGAGGTCGTCCTCGTGGGCCGCCACCTCCATCAGCCCGGGGTCGCGGGAGACGGCCGCGAGCACCCGGGGCTCCATCTGGTCGACGTCCGCGACCACCAGCCGCCAGCCCGCGTCCGCCACCACCGCGCGCCGGATCACCTTCGGGATCTGGAGGGCGCCGCCGCCCAGGGTGGTCCAGCGGCCCGAGACCGCGCCGCCGGGCTGATAGGCGGGGCGGAACCGGCCGTCCCTGACCCAGTCCTGGAGCCAGCCCCAGCCGTGCGCGACCCAGATGCGGTAAAGCTTCTTGTACTCCAGCAGCGGGGGCACCGCCGGGTGGTCGATCCCCTCCAGCTCCCAGCGGCGGGTGGACCGCAGCCGCACACCCGCCCGCGCGAACGCCTTGAGCACATCGGCGGACAGCTCGGGCCGCACCCGCCGCCCGAAGGCCGCCGACACCTCGTCCGCCAGCTCCGCGAGCCGCCGCGGCTCGCCCCCGCCCGCGTACCGCTCGCCCAGCAGCCCGTCCAGGACCTGCCGGTGGACGTCCGCGCGCCAGGGCAGCCCGGCGCGGTGCATCTCGGCGGCCACCAGCATGCCCGCCGACTCGGCCGCCGTCAGCAGCCGCATCCTTCCGGGGTGCGCGGTGGCGTCGTGGCGGCGCTGCTGCTCCGCGTACACCTCCAGCAGGGACTCCAGGGAGAGCGGCGCGGGCTGCGGCTCGAAGAGGGAGGACTGCGCCCCGGGCTCGGCCGTGCGCGGTGGCGGATCGGGCGGCACGGGGCCGCCGCGCAGCCGGGCCAGGGCCGCGGCGGCCGAACGGGGTTCCCCGAGCCGCCCCTCGTGGCCCAGCAGCAACTGCTCGGCGGCCTCGATGTCGTAGCACCGCTCGACGCGGACACCGGCTTCCAGCAGCCGGGGGAAGACCTCCGGCGTGGACCGCCAGATCCAGCGTGCCGCGGCGGGTCGCTCGCGGACCGCCGTGACCAGGTCGGGTGCCTCCACCACGGGGCCGGAGGGCAGCCCGCGGGGGCCGAGGGGGACGAGCCGTGCCCCGCCGCCCTCCGCCGCCGCCAGGGCCCACCGAGCCCCTGTTTCGCTCATGGGTTCGATTCTGGCAGCAGGGTCTGACAATGCCCCGGGACGGCGCGGCTCCCTCACCCGAACGGGCCGTTCCGGCGTCCTCGCCGCGCCGCGGGGCGGCGAGCCGCCAGGGCCCAGGGCCGGACCCGGGCCCAGGGGCTTCAGGGCTCAGGGCTCAGGGCTCAGCCGAGGGTGCGGACCACCCGGGCCGGGTTGCCCACGGCCAGCACTCCGGCGGGCAGATCCCTGGTCACCACCGTCCCCGCGCCGACGACGGTGTTCTCCCCGATCGTCACTCCGGGGCAGACGATCACCCCGCCGCCCAGCCAGACGTTGTCCCCGATGGTGATCGGCAGGCCCTTCTCCCAGCCCGCCCGGCGGCGCTCGGTGTCCAGTTCATGGGTCGCGGTGAGGAGCTGGACGTTCGGCCCGATCTGGACGTCGGAGCCGATGGTGATCGGGGCGACGTCCAGGAAGACCCCGTTGACGTTCACGAAGGTGCGGTCCCCGATGGAGACATAGGTGCCGAAGTCGCAGTGGAAGGGCGGCCGGATTCTGACGTCCTTCCCCACCGAGCCCAGCAGCTCGGCCAGGATCGCGGGGCGGTCGCCGAGGGCGGCCCCGCCGTTCGCGTTGTACGCCGCGCAGAGCGCGATGCGGCGCTCGATGTCGGCGGTCAGGTCGGGGTCGTCGGAGATGTACCAGTCCCCCGCCAGCATGCGGTTCTTCTGCTCGCCCACGGTGGGCCTCGTCTCTCTCGGGTGCGGGCGGGGTCATCCGTACCCGGATGTCCGCGGCGTCACCCCAGCGCCCGGGCGAGCAGCGCGGCCGTCTTCGCGATCAGCGGCGGGTCCGACGGCGCCGTGGGCTCCCGCTTGGTGGTGAGGACGGCCAGCGCGACGGGGGTGCCGTCGGGCTTCCAGGCGATGCCCGCGTCGTTGTTGGTGCCGTGCTCGCCCGCGCCCGTCTTGTCGCCGAGCCGCCAGTCCCCGGGCAGCCCGGCGCGGAACCGGTCCCCACTGGTGGTGTTGGCGAGCAGCCACTCCGTCAGCCGCCGCCGGTCCGGCCGGTCGAGCACGGGGCCGAGAACCAGCCGGGTGTAGGTGCGTCCGATGGCGCGCGGACTGGTGGTGTCCTCGGCGCGCCACGGCTCGGCGGAGTTCAGCGCCGGTTCCCAGCGGTCGAGACGTGTCACCCGGTCGCCGACGGAACGGCAGAAACGGGTCACGGCGGACGGTCCGCCCAGCTCGCGCAGGAGGAGGTTGGCGGCCGAGTTGTCGCTGCGGCAGACGGCGGCGCCGCACAGCTCGGACACGGTCATCCCGGTGCTCAGCCGGCCCGGTGTGACGGGGGAGTGCTCCACCAGGTCGGCCTGGGTGTAGCGGATGCGCCGGGCCAGGAACGCGCCGTCCCGGTCGAGATCCCTCAGTACGGCGGCCACCGCGATCGTCTTGAAGAGGGAGCACATGGGGAAGCGCTCGTCCGCGCGGTGGAGGACGCTCCGTCCGGTGGCCAGATTCAGACCGTAGACCCCGAGGCGGGCGGAGTGCTCCAGCTCCAGCGCGCGGAGCCGGGCGTGGACGAGGGCGGCGGGGGGTCCGGCGAGGTCGGCGGGGGCCGGAGGGCGCGCGGCGCGCGCGGGCGCGGTTCCGGTGAGGGCGAACGCGGCGGTCAGCGCGGTCCCCGCGCCGACGGTGAGCAGGGAACGCCGGTTGGGGTGCGAGGGCAGGGGCGAGTGGGTCATCTGACATCCCGGGGGCTGTAGTGATCACTCGGCACCATATGGCTCTTTGGGTGCTTTCTGGTGCTTATGCTCCACCTTCTGGTGGACGCTCCGGCGTTGACGGGAACCGGCGGCGGGGCGCGTGGCGTCCTCGCGGGCGTGCCGGTGGGGCCCGGGGGACGCCACGGGGGCGCGGTGGCGTTTCCCTGTCCACAGGCTGTGGACGGAGCGTTCCGGACGGGCGGCGGGTGCGCGCGGCCGAGCGGTGGGGTGGCCGGGCGGCCGGGGCGGCTGTCAGTGGGGCCTGCGATGATCGGGGGAGTGAGGAGGTGCCCCTGATGACGACCGTGGACGACGCGCTCGCCGCCGCGCTGTACACCGACGACGACGCCGCGCTCGACCGGGGCGCCTCGCTGCTCGCCGCCGCCCCCGACGCGGACACGGAGCTGGCCCGCCGGGGCGAGGAGCTGATCCGCCGCGCCTGGGAGCGGGGCTGGCAGCCCGCCGACCTGGCCCGCCTGGCGCGACGGGACCTCGCCCCGCACCACATACCGCTGCTCACGGAGCTGGTCCTCGCCGAGTGCGGGAGATACGGCACGCTGCCGCCGCGCTGGGCCGTGCAGCTCGACGCCCTCGACGTCCTCGGGGGGCGGGGCGGCCCCGGCGGCGCGGGCGCGCGGGGCGGGAGGACGGACCGGTTCTCGTACGCCACCGCCGTGCTGGAGCTGTACCGGGTGCTCGTCCGACTGCCGGCGCTGGAAGCGGTGGGACCGGTTCCCGGGACGCCGTTCGTCGCGGCGGCGGGGCTGGAGCCCCGGATGCTCGCGCGCGTCCGGGCCCTGCTCGCGAAGGCCGAGGCGACGACCTTCCCCGAGGAGGCTGAGGCGCTCACCGCGAAGGCCCAGGAACTGATGGCCCGGTACGCCCTCGACGAGGCCGCCCTCCCGGAGCACCGGGCCGAGACCCCGGCGGCCCGCCGGATCGGGGTCGACGCGCCCTACGAGACCGCGAAGGCGATCCTGCTCGACGCGACGGCCTCCGCGAACCGCTGCCGTGCGGTGTGGAACAGCGAGCTGGGGTGCTCCACGGTCGTCGGTTTCGAGAGCGACCTGGAGGCGGTCGAGCTGCTGTACACCTCGCTGCTCGTCCAGGGCACGACGGCCATGACCCGCGCGGAGGCCGCGCAGCGGGCGGGCGGCCGTAAGCGGACCAAGACGTTCCGTCAGTCTTTTCTGCTCTCCTACGCCACCCGCCTCGGCGAACGCCTCGCCCGCGCCACCGCCGCCGTGCCCGCGCCGCCGGATCTGCTGCCCGTTCTCGCGACCCGTGAGGTCGCCGTCTCCGCCCATGTCGACGAGTTGTTCCCCCACACCAGCGCCACCCGGGTGCGCGGCGCCACCGATGCCTCCGGGTGGTCCGAAGGGCGCGCGGCGGCGGACGCGGCGCGGGTGCATGATGGGGGCGGTTCTTCGCGGCGGGGGTTGCGGGGCGGGGGCACATTCAGCCCCTCCGGTGATTGAGGAGCGGGGGTTCGGGGGCTGGCTCCCGACGACGGGGCCGCGCCTGGGGGGTGGGCCAGGGGTCCGTCGGCTTGCGCGTGAGGTTTTCCGTGGGGTGCGGGGTCCGTCCTCAATCGCCGGACGGGCTTGGTGTGCTCGGGTCGGTCGTCGGGTGCGGGGTGTGGGGGCCTCCGGGCTCGACTCCTCAGGGCCGGCAGACCCAAGGGACGACGTCCAGGCGCGGGCGGTTCTCCGCCGGTCCCTTCCGGGGACGACCCTGCACCCCCCACCACGGGCAGACGGCCCACTCGGTGCGGGAAGTGGGCACAGTGCCGTCCGGTGGGAGGCGGACGGCCTCGGGTCCCGCCCAGGGGACGACCCCCTGCACTCCCCACCACGGGGCCGGGCCGTCTCGGCGCGGGAAGCGGGCACACTCCCGTCCGGTGGGAGGGAGAAAATACCCCCGCGAAACACCCCCTGGGGGTGCCCCCCCTCTGAGGGAGTTTGAGGCGCGGGGGCTCGGGGTCGGTGGGCCCGGCTTGGTTAAAAATGCGCAAAACCGTGCAATCCCGGCGCTACCCTCAGCCCATGACCTGGCTCCGGGCGCTGAAGGAGACCGCCCGCGCGGGGCTCACCGTCGAGCGGCGGCGGTTGGAGCCGCTGGTGGCGTTGCGTGGGGCCGCAGGGCTGGCGGTCGTCGTCGGTGGAGCGCTCGCGCTGTTCGGGCCCGTGGTCGCGGTCAGCTCCGCGTTCGGGGCCTTTCAGGCGGCCATCGCCACCTATCAGCGCACCTGGCGGCCCCGGCCGCTGCTCGCGCTCGCCTCGGGCACCAGCCTCGCGGTCTCCACGTTCGTCGGCTATCTGGCGGCCGGCAGCCTTCCGCTCTTCGTTCTCGTGCTCGCGGCGTGGACCTTCGCCTCCGGGCTCGCCTGGGCCCTCGGCCCCACCGTCGGCGTCATCGCCGCCTCCAACGTGGCGATCATGCTCGTGACCGTCACCCTCCCGACCTCCGTCGCCACCGCCGCCGGACACGCCGCCGTGATCGCCGTCGGCGGCGGGGTGCAGGCGCTGCTCGTCCTGCTGTTCCCGGTGCGCCGCTGGGGCGCACAGCGGGACGCGCTCGCCGACGCGCTCGCGGCGGAGGCGGACTACGCGCGCAGGCTGCGGCACGATCCGACCGCGCCGTTCGACCCGGAGCCGCTGATGGTCGCGCGGAGCGCCGCCGCCGTCACCCCCTGGCAGGCCCGGCACCGGCCGGCGGAGCTGCACGGCGCCCGGGGGGTCGCCGAGCGCATCCGTCCGGTGCTGGCCTCGTTGGCCGATCCGGCGGTCGGCGTCCCCGAGGAGGGGCCGGAACGGGACCGCTGTCGCGAACTGCTGGGCGCCGCCGGTCAGGTGCTGGACGCGGCGGCGTACGCGATCCGGCACGGCACCCCCGTCCGCATCCCGCCCGGCGCGCTCGGCACCCTCAAGACCCCCGACACGCTGGAGCTGCTGGACGGCCCGGCCCGGAGGGCGTCGATCCGGCTCGCCGCCCTCCTCGACGACGTCGTGGAGCTGGCCCAGGGCGAACGGGGGGACGGAGGGGAACAACGGAGGGAAACGGAGGACGCTGCTCCGCACCGGGACCGGCCGCCGCTCCACCGGCTCGTCCCCGGCGCGCTCCGCCGGGTGCGGAAGGAACTGCGCCACGGCTCCCCGGTGCTGCGCCACGCCGTCCGGGCCTCGTCCGTCGTCTGCGCGGGCTATCTCCTCGGCGCCGCGCTGCCTCTCGGCCACGGCTACTGGGCGCCGATGACATCCGTCATGGTGATGCGGCCGGACTTCTCCCAGACGTACGCCCGTTCCGTCGCCCGCTTCGGCGGCACACTCGTCGGGGTGGGGGTCGCCACCGCCGTGGTGCAGACCGCGCACCCCGATGTCCTGCTCTCCGGCGCCCTCGCCGTCCTCTGTGCCTTCGGCGTGTATCTCGTGATGCGCACCGGATACGCGGCGGTCAATGTCGGGATCTCGGCATATGTCGTCTTCCTGCTCGGCATGGCGGGCCAGGAGGCCGGGCAGACCGTGCCCGAACGCGTGCTGCTCACCCTGCTCGGCGGAGTGCTCGCGATGGTGTCGTACGCCGTGTACCCCGCCTGGGAGACGCCCCGCCTCCGGCACCGGCTCGCCGACTGGCTGAAAGCGGACGGTCGATACGCGGCGGCGGTCGTCGACCACTACGCGCGCCCCGCCGACCCCGACAGCCAGGAGATCCGCTCCTCGCTGCTCGCCGCGCGCGACGCCCGGATCGCCTGGCAGGACGCGCTCGCGCGGGCCGTGCACGAACCGGTGCGCAGCCGGGGGCTGACCCGGGCGGCGACGGAGGCGGCGGAGCACGCGCTCGCGCAGTTGGGACGGAGCGCCATGCTGCTGGAGGCCCATCTCCCCGAGCACGGAGCGGTGCCGGTCCCGGCCGCGCGGGCGCTCGCGGAGGCGCTGCGGCAGGACACCGAACGCGCGGCGCGTGCGGTCCGGGAGCGGCGGACCCCGCAGTGGGACCGGGTCCGGGCGGCCCTCGCCGCGTGGGAGGCCGCCGAGCACGAGCACCCCGTGCTCGGCGGCGGGGCCGCGCTGCTGGCGGAGGCGCTGGAGGAGCTGACCGACGCCCTGGACGATGGCCGGAATTAGCCGTTGCCGTACTGCCCCCGAGCCTGCACCGCCCCCGAGCCCGCCCCGTCGCGGCGCCGTCCCGTGTCAGCCGCCCCCGCCCGGACCGCGCCGCCGCCAGAGTGCCGCCCGTCGCTACCCCGTCTTGGCCAGCCGGTCCGTCAGCCCGTTGCCCCAGTCCACCACGAGGCCCGCTGCATCGGCGGACGCGACCGTTCCCATGGTGCGTCCCGACTCGGCGGAGCACTTCATCGCCAGCATGGTCGCGCCGTGGTCGGCCACCTCGCCGTCGCAGGAGGTGCCCTGTGCCGTCAGGGTGACCGCCGTGCCGGTGACGGTGACGTTCACACTGGTCCCGGCGGTCTTCCCGGCCCAGCTCCCCTGGAGCGAGGCGGAGTCCACCTTCCCCGGCGAACCGCCGGGTGCCGACGCCGACGCGGACGGAGACTGCTTCGTACCGCCGTCGCCCTTGTCGTCGTCCCCGCCGCAGCCCGTCAGGGCGAGCGCGGCGACGGCGGCGAGTCCGGTGGCGGCCAGAGAAGTACGTATACGCACGGAACGCCCCTTGGTCGATGGTGATCGGATGATCGTTCGATCCGCCGATCGGTGGAGAGATCCGCGCCAAGCTACCAGGGTGGCCTTCTGGGGCCTGTGAGATACGCAACTCCCCTGTGTGGGAGAGAATTCGGACTATCACGCGGGGACGCGCATCCCCCGTGGGCCCAGGAGCGTCTTTCATCGGTACAGAGGGATTCGACGTGGACGCGCCGGCCCGGATGGCATCGTTCCGCGCCATGGGCGGCGGCCGGTGTCCACGGTCCCTCCGGTATCCGATACGCCACTGAACCGGCATGCGTCGACCCGGTAACGGGCTGTGCGTGTAACTGCGGCAACACCCCGCGTGCACGTGCATATGCCCGTGCTGACGCTCATGCATTGGCACGTGAATCAGAGCTATGATCCGGGACAGTTGACGAATGCATCTTGTAGCCCGGGAGCGTCCTGTGCACCACGCGTACAACGGCATGGCGGCCACCGAGCTGCGGGGGGTCGTCTGGCAGAAGAGCAAGCACAGCAACTCCCAGGGTTCCTGCGTGGAGTTCGCCAGACTGCCCGGAGGGAATGTCGCGATGCGCAACTCACGGCACCCCGAGGGGCCCGCGCTCGTCTATACGCCCGCCGAGATCGAGGCGATGCTCCTGGGCGTCAAGGACGGGGAGTTCGACCATTTGATCGCCGGGGCCTGAGCGCCGACGGCCGATGTCCGTCCGGAGCCGTACGCGGCGACGGCCGTTCCGCCGAACGACCCATAAAGAAAAAGAGGGAGCGGCGGGCCCGCCCCCCGACAGCTGGGCCCGCCGCTCCCGGCTCCGCGGAAACCGCCGCCGCGCGCTAGTTCCCGTTCTGTCCGATCCGGAACAGCGCCCAGACGACCTTGCCGTGCAGGGCTCCGGCGAGCGGGTGCCAGCCCCAGCCGTCGCTGAACGCTTCGACCAGGAACAGTCCCCGGCCCGACTCCGCGGTCCCCCTGGGGTCGGGGAACGCCCCGTCCTCCCCGCCGGGCGACTCCGGACTCGGATCGCGTACCGCGCACACCAGCCGCCCCGGCCAGCGCATCAGATGCAGCCGTACCGGGGGGTCCTGCGCCCCGTGCGGCGGCTCGCTGGGCAGGGCGTGCCGCAGTGCGTTGGTGACCAGCTCGGACACCACCAGCGCGATGTCGTCGGAGCGGTCCCCGAGGCTCCACTCGCCCAGTGTCGTCACCGTGAACTGCCGCGCCCCGCGCACCGCTTCATAGCGGGCGGGCAGGGTGCACGACGCCGAGCTGGAGATCTGTGCGGGGTCCCTGGCGGGAAGGCCCTGCCGTAACGGCGCGAGCATGGTCGATCCATTCGTTCCCATGCGAGGCACTCCCGGGGGAATCGCGGCTGTGGTGCGACTGGGCAACAACGGCACAACGTCAACAACGGGCAACAACACGGACGAGCACGCAGAAGCGGTGAGGACCATGGTTCCGAATGCGTCAGGCAGATGCAAGGGCAGATGCACGTGCACGTGCCCGCCATGTCCATCTCCATCACAGTTCTGGGTGATATCTTTCGCGGATCTCTTCCATGGCTTCCCCAAGGGCTTCCCATTTCCGTAACGGTCCGAGTACGCCCCGAAGTGATTTGGTGGCAGAATCCCGCACTTGAGGTTCAGGGGGTGCCTCAGTCTGTAGAGGGTCTGTAGAGGAACCGAACGAGACGGATGACGAGGATGGGGAGGGTTGGAGTCGTGACCGCAGCCGAGTCGTGGGCCGAGGGTCCGGGTGGGGGTTCCGTGGTGCGGCGCATCCTGTTGGGCTCGCAGCTCCGGAGACTGCGCGAGTCGCGTGGCATCACCCGGGAGGCTGCGGGCTACTCGATCCGCGCATCGGAATCAAAGATCAGCCGTATGGAGTTGGGGCGGGTGAGCTTCAAGGCGCGGGACGTGGAGGATCTGCTCACGCTCTACGGGGTGGCCGACGAGGCGGAGCGCCAGGCGCTGCTCGGCCTTGCCAAGGAGGCCAATGTCGCCGGGTGGTGGCACAGCTACAGCGACGTTCTTCCAGGCTGGTTTCAGACATATGTGGGACTGGAGGCGGCGGCCTCCCATATCCGCCTCTACGAGGTGCAGTTCGTGCACGGTCTGCTCCAGACCGAGTCGTACGCCCACGCCGTGGTCGCCCGCGGAATGCCCAACGCGCCCCGGGAGGAGATCGACCGCCGGGTCGCCCTGCGGCTCGAACGGCAGAAGCTGCTCGTCTCCGAGCGGGCCCCGCGGCTGCACGCCATTCTCGACGAGGCGGCGCTGCGCCGTCCCTATGGTGACCGCGCCGTGATGCAGGGGCAGTTGCGGCATCTCATCGAGATCTCCGAGCAGCCCAATGTCACGCTCCAGATCATGCCCTTCAGCTTTGGCGGGCATGCGGGCGAGAGCGGTGCTTTCGCGATGCTGCGCTTCCCCGAGTCGGATCTGTCGGACATCGTCTATCTGGAACAGCTCACCAGCGCGCTCTATCTCGACAAGCGCGAAGAGGTGGCCCAGTACGAGAAGGTCATGACGCGGCTGGAGGAGGACAGTCCGGACGCCGCGGAAAGCCGGGATCTTCTGCGTGGTCTTCTTCAACTTACCTAGTACGGACGTATAGTGACGTCACATCAGGCAACGCACTTTGTGAGGCTCTGACGTTCTGACGTTCTGGAGTTCTGACCTTCCGCGGGGGCCCGGGCGGCCCTGAAGGTTCCGACGGGTAAGGGAATCGGTTCATATGTCCTTGTTCA
Organism: Streptomyces clavuligerus; assembly: GCF_005519465.1. NCBI lineage: Bacteria > Bacillati > Actinomycetota > Actinomycetes > Kitasatosporales > Streptomycetaceae > Streptomyces > Streptomyces clavuligerus. The sequence goes on from NZ_CP027858.1 coordinate 3,883,828, forward strand.
CCGATCTGGCCTACCAGTACATCGATGGCGAGTGGAGGCCCGGGACCGGCTCCTGGGACATCATCGATTTCAATCCGTACGACGGAGAGAAACTGGCCTCCATAACCGTCGCCACCGCCGCCGAGGTCGATCAGGCGTACCGGGCGGCCGAGCGGGCACAGGTGGCCTGGGGCGAGACCAACCCGTACGGCCGCCGGGCGGTCTTCGAGAACGCGCTGCGGATCATCGAGGAGCGCGAGCAGGAGATCACCGAGGCCATCATCGCGGAGCTGGGCGGCACCCGCACCAAGGCCGCCTTCGAACTCCATCTGGCCAAGGAATTCCTGCGCGAGGCGATTCAGCTCGCGCTCCGTCCCGAGGGCCGGATTCTCCCGTCCCCGGTGGACGGCAAGGAGAACCGGGTCTACCGGCTGCCGGTCGGTGTCGTCGGTGTCATCAGCCCGTTCAACTTCCCCTTCCTGCTCTCCATCAAGTCGGTCGCGCCCTCGCTCGCCCTCGGCAACGGAGTCGTTCTCAAGCCGCACCAGAACACCCCCATCTGCGGTGGCGCGCTGGTGGGCAAGGTATTCGAGGACGCCGGTCTGCCGCCCGGTCTGCTGAATGTCGTCATCACCGATATCGCCGAGATCGGGGACGCGCTGATCGAGCACCCGGTGCCGAAGGCCATCTCCTTCACCGGTTCCGACAAGGTCGGTCAGCATGTCGCCACGGTCTGCGCCGCGAATTTCAAGCGCGCGATCCTGGAACTGGGCGGGAACAGCGCCCTCATCGTGCTGGACGACGCGGATATCGACTACGCGGTCGACGCCGCCGTCTTCAGCCGCTTCGTCCATCAGGGGCAGGTCTGCATGGCGGCCAACCGCGTCCTGGTGGACCGCGCGGTGGAGCGGGAGTTCACCGAGAAGTTCGTCGCCAAGGTGCGCACGCTGAGAGTGGGCGACCCGGCCGACCCGTCGACCCATATCGGCCCGCTGATCAACTCCCGGCAGGCGGACGCCGTCACGGCGCTCGTCGAGCAGACCCTGGCGGCGGGGGCCACCGCGCTGCTGCGGGGTGGTTCCGAGGGCAATCTCGTCGAGCCCTCGGTGCTCACCGGGATCGCCACCGACTCCCCCGTCCTCGGGCAGGAGATATTCGGCCCGGTGGCGCTGATCGTGCCCTTCGACGGGGAGGAGGAGGCGATCACGATCGCCAACGACACCCCCTACGGGCTGAGCGGGGCCGTCCACACCGCCGATATCGAGCGCGGGGTGCGGATCGCCAAGCGGATCAACACCGGGATGATCCACATCAATGACTCCACCGTCCACGACGAGCCGATCGTGCCCTTCGGCGGCGAGAAGCACTCCGGCAGCGGCCGGCTGAACGGCGAGTCGATGATCGAGGCGTTCACCACCCAGAAGTGGATCTCGGTCCAGCACGGCCGCTCCCGTTTTCCCTTCTGAGGCCCGCTGCACCTGCTGAAGCCTGCTGGGGCTCGCCGACGGCGGACCAGCCCTTCGGCGGCGGACCAGCCCTCGGGCGCTGCGGCGGACCGCCGCAGCGCCCGGCGCCTGAGCACCCCGGCGACCCAGGGCCCTTGCGGACAGCTCCCGTCCGCAAGGGCCCCTAGTGTGGGCGAGGTCGGCAGGGGAGGCGTCAGCCGTCCCCTGGAAGCTGCGGGCCGCCCCCTCCGGGCGGCGGGTGAAGGGTGGACATCATGGTCACGTTGGTACCGGCGGAAGCGCCCGGCGACGAGCGCGGGGCGCTGCTCGCCTTCGTGGAGGCACAGCGCGGGGGCCTGCGCCGCTCGGTCGTCGGGCTCGGCGAGGAACAGGCCGCGAGCCGCCCCACCGCCAGTGGGCTGTCGCTCTCCGGGCTGCTGAAGCATGTCGCCGAGATGGAGCTGAACTGGCTGCGGCTGGCCCAACAGCGGCCGAACGAGCGGTATGACTCCGGGCGCACCTGGGAGGAGGGGTTCCGCCTCACCGAGGACGAGTCGGTCGCGTCGGTGCTGGAGTTCTGGGACGGGGTGGTCCGGGAGACCGAGGAGTTCGTCCGCTCCCTGCCCGGCCTGGACGACACCTTCCCGCTGCCGCCCGCGCCCTGGTTCCCCGAGGACGGCCGGGTCTCGATGCGCTGGATGCTGCTCCACCTGGTCGAGGAGTACGCGCGGCACGCCGGGCACGCGGACATCATCCGGGAGTCGCTGGACGGGAGGACGGCGCTGGAACTGGTCGCCCTGGAGCGCGGCGAGGGCTGAGGCGGGGACGGTCGGCGCGGCCCCGGGGCCGCCCCGGGCCCGGACGCCGGCCGGAACCGGACGGGTCGCGGGTGCCCCGGCCCGTCCGGTTCCGTCAGCCCGGTTCCGTCAGCTCCGCCAGCCGCGCCAGGCTGTCCGCCGCCTCGGCCCGTTCCTCGTCCGTGAACCCCGCCGGGTCGATCGCCGCCGCCCGCTCCAGACGGTCCGCCGCCCCGTCCTCGCCGAGGCGCTGGGCGACATCCGCGCGCAGCACCAGCAGCCGCAGCCGCTGCACGGGGGTCGGCCCCGCCCCGGTCCCCGCTTCCGCGGCTTCCGCCGCCCGTTCGAGCGCGTGGTCGACGATTTTCGCCGCGCCGAGCAGATCCTGCTTGGAGTCCACATAGAGGTCCGCCAGATGCAGGGCCCGCGCATACGTCTCCCGCGGTACCGGCCGATGGCTTCCGTCCTCGCTGAACGGCTGACCCACCCGAATGCTGTTGCCGGTGGGGTCGGTCAGCAGAAACTGCCGCACCCCGTACGACATGTTCTTCAGTGGCCCGATCCGGGGCAGCCCCCGGGAGGGCACCTTTCCATAGGCTTTTCTCAGGCCCGCGCGGAACGTGTCGTACAGCCCGTCCACGTCGTCCGTGAGGATGTAGCAGCCGGAGTACGCCTCGGCCGGGTCGTACTCCTTGATGCCGAAGAACTGGAGCTCCACCTCGCCGCGGGAGACGACGGCGTACGCGTAGGGGCTCTTCTGGTGGAACGTCAGCTCGAAGCCGAGGGCTGTGTAGAAGTCCACCACCGGCTGGAGCAGCCGTGACTGACAGGGGAGGAGCGGGATGGTCTTCTCGGTCATGCGGTCAGGGTAGTCAAAATTGAGTAGAGTGGTCAAAGTTGATCAGTGAAGGGCTGCCGGGCGGGCCGACGGGGATCATGGAGCGGCCCGTGCGCGGAGCGCCGGGTGGGAAACGCCCGGGAAACCGGAAAAATATGAAAAGCGCGGGGAAACGCGGGGGAAGCGAGAGAAAGGGAGGCCATCGGCCGATGTCAGCGATCCGTTTGCTGGTGCTGGGCTCCGTCCGCCAGCACGGGCGGGCGCACGGTTACCAGGTCCGCAACGACCTGGAGTTCTGGGGCGCCCATGAGTGGTCCAACGCCAAGCCCGGCTCGATCTACCACGCACTCAAGCAGATGGCGAAGCAGGAGCTGCTCCACGCCCACGAGGTCGCCCCGTCCACGGCCGGCGGCCCGCCGCGCACCGAGTACGAGCTGACGGCGGCGGGGAACGAGGAGTATCTGAAGCTGCTGCGGGAGGCGCTGACCGCCTACGACCAGCGGATGGACGTCCTGTCGGCCGGGGTCGGCTTCATCGTCGACCTGCCCCGTGCGGAAGCCGTGGAGCTGCTGAGACGCCGGGTGGAGCTGATGCGGGAGTGGCGCGCCTCGGTGACCGAGTACTACACCCCCGAGGAGGGGCCCCAGTCGCTCGGACACATCGGCGAGATCATGAACCTCTGGGTGTCGTCGGCGGACTTCGGGGCCCGGTGGACCCTCGGGCTGATCGAGCGGATCGAGGGCGGCGCCTATGTGTTCGCGGGGGAGGGCGAGCGGCCCGCCCTGGTCCTCGCCGAGGGCGAGGAGAACCCGTACCGGACCGGGGAGCGCCATCCGGGAGACGCCGAGTGACACGCGCCGGGTGAACGCGTGCACGGCGGCGTCGGCGGACGACGGCCGCACACGCGGACGACAGCGGGCGGCGCCCGCATACAGGGACAGGGCCGCAGGCGTGAACGGCCGGTTCCGGCCCCGTCCGTCTCAGTGGTGGAACGACGTCGCCTTCTCCGTGTCCGTCGTCAGCGGGGACGGCTGGCGGCGCAGCTCCGGCAGCAGCCGGTGCAGATCCTCCATCAGCAGGGCGGCGAGGTCGGCCGAGAAGCCGTTGCGGCAGACCACCCGGAGCACGGAGAGGTCCTCGCGGTTCTTGGGGAAGGTGTAGGCGGGAACCAGCCAGCCGTGTTCCCGCAGCCGCCGGGAGACGTCGAAGACGTTGAAGGCGGTGACGTCCGGCGCGGTCGTCACCGCGAAGACCGGGAGCTGGTCGCCCCGGGTCAGCAGCCGGAAGTCCGGCACCGCCGCGAAGCGGTCGGCGAGCCCCCGGGCCACGTCCCGGGAGGTCTGCTGGACCGCCCGGTACCCCTCCCGGCCCAGCCGCAGGAAGGTGTAGTACTGCGCCACGACCTGCGCGCCGGGGCGGGAGAAGTTGAGGGCGAACGTCGGCATGTCGCCCCCGAGGTAGTTGACCCGGAAGACCAGCTCCTCGGGCAGCTCGGCCGCCGAGCGCCACAGCGCCCAGCCGACCCCGGGGTAGACCAGCCCGTACTTGTGGCCGGAGGTGTTGATCGAGGACACCCGGGGCAGCCGGAAGTCCCAGACCAGCTCCTCGTCGACGAAGGGCGCGACCATCGCCCCGGAGGCGCCGTCGACATGGACCGGTACATCGAGCCCGGTCCGCTCCTGGAGGGCGTCCAGGGCCGCGCAGACCTCGGCGACCGGCTCGTACGAGCCGTCGAAGGTCGAGCCGAGCACGGTGACCACGCCGATGGTGTTCTCGTCGCACAGCTCGGCCGCCGCCTGCGGATCGAGGTGGAAGCGCTCGCCCTCCATCGGCACCAGCCGGGCCTCGACCTCCCAGAAGGCGCAGAACTTCTCCCAGCAGACCTGGACATTGGCCCCCATGACCAGATTGGGCCGGGCGCTCGACGGATAGCGGTCCGGGTGCCGCTTGGCCCAGCGCCGTTTGAGGGCCATCCCGGCGAGCATGCACGCCTCGCTGGAACCGGTGGTGGAGCAGCCCACGGCCGCCGCCGGGTCGGGCGCCCGCCACAGCTCCGCGAGCATGGCCACACAGCGCCGCTCCAGCTCGGCGGTGCGCGGGTACTCATCCTTGTCGATCATGTTCTTGTCGCGGCACTCGCCCATCAGCACCCCGGCCTGCGGCTCCATCCAGGTGGTGACGAAGGTGGCCAGATTCAGCCGGGCGTTGCCGTCGAGCATCAGTTCGTCGCGGACGAGCTGGTACGCGGTCATCGGCGGCAGCGGGCCGTCGGGCAGCCGGTGGGTGGGCGGTGCCGTGGTCATGCCGCTGACCGGGTCGGCCTCCCCGTAGAAGGGGTTCAGCGACAGCCGGCGCATCTCCGCCGAGCGTCCCGCGCTGTCGTCCGCGCCCTGGTGGAGTGGCATCAGATCCCGCCGCCCTTCGCTGTACGCGTCCCTGGCGGACTCGCGCGCGCCCTCCGCGCACGGCCCGGTCCGGGCACCAGGCTGGTACGGGCGGGTGCCGCGCGCAACGCGGGGGCGGCCGTCCGCGCCGGACCGGACGGGCCATTGGTAACGTGATGAATGCCCCTTACGTCCCCCCGTTGACCGAGTGCCCCCGCGGCCCGCCGCCGGCCGCCTTCGCCGCTTCACCGAGTGAGGAGCCGCGCCCCGTGACCCCCCTTGCCCTCGGACCGGACTGGCTCGACCCGGACCGGCTGATCGGCGCCTTCGGCCTCATCGGCGTCCTGGTCATCGTCTTCGCCGAGTCCGGCCTGCTCATCGGCTTCTTCCTGCCGGGCGACTCGCTGCTCTTCACCACCGGCCTGCTGGTGGCCACCGGGACCCTGGACGGGGTGCCGCTGTGGGCCGTGTGCGCCCTGATCGTGCTCGCCGCGGTCGCCGGGGACCAGACGGGCTATCTCTTCGGCCGCAAGGTGGGCCCGGCGCTCTTCAACCGGCCCGACTCCCGCTTCTTCCGGCGCGAGAACGTGGCTGCGGCGCACAGCTTCTTCGCCACGTACGGGCGCAAGTCGCTGGTGCTCGCCCGGTTCGTCCCGGTGGTGCGGACCTTCACCCCGGTCGTCGCCGGGGTCAGCCGGATGGAGTACCGCACGTTCGTCGTCTTCAACGTGGTCGGCGGGGTGCTCTGGGGGGCGGGCGTCACCCTGCTCGGCGCGGCTCTCGGCAAGGTCCCGTTCGTCCACCGGCACATCGAGAAGATGCTGCTGCTCATCGTGGTGCTCTCGGTGCTGCCGATCGCCGTCGAACTGCTGCGGGCCCGCTCCCGGCGCGGTCGGCGGACGGCCGGGGAGGCCGTACCGGCGGGTGCGGAGCGCGTCCCGCCGTACGGGGACGCGGCGGTGGCGCCGGGGAGCACGCTGCCCTCCGGCGGCGGGACGGCGTCAGAAGCCGCGGGTCCGTTTGGCCGCGCGCCGGGGCTCGGACGGCTCCCCGGCGGACCGGACCCGGATGAACAGCCGTGAGACCTCGCTGCCCAGATTGACCCCGATCGCGATCGCCAGGGCCACCGCCGCGGCCTTGGAGAGCGAGGCGAGCCCCGTGTTCAGATCGCCGCGTGCCATCGCGAGCAGACCGAAGTACGTCGCGCTTCCCGGCAGCAGCGGACCGATCGCGGCGGTGACGTACGGCAGCGCGGAGGCGAAGCGGTAACGGGCGAGCATCTGGCCGAAGAGGCCGACGAGCCCGGCCGCCGCCGCCGTCGCCGCGACCGGGTTCACATCGGCGGTGTGCGCGAGCGCCCCGAAGACCACCCAGCCCACGCCGCCGTTCAGCGTCACCACCCAGACCGTGTGCCGCTCCTGCTGGAGCAGGACCGCGAAGCACAGCGAGAGCCCCATCGCCGCGCAGGTCTGCACCACCGGCCGCTCCACCGACAGCAGGGCCGTCTCGGGGGTGAGGCCCGCGCCCAGCGCCAGCCCCAGGGAGAGCACGCTGAGCACGCCGATGACGATGCCGACGATCAGATAGCCGACTTCGAGCAGCCGGGCGGCGGCGGTGATGTAGAAGCCGGTGAGCCCGTCCTGGACGCCCGCGACCAGGGCCCGCCCGGGGATCAGGGCGAAGAGGCCACCGGTGATCACGGCGGAGGCGCGGACGTCCAGCGGGGAGAGGGACAGCGCCACACCCATCGCCGCGGGCGGGGTGGCGGCGGCCACGAACTGGTAGAACTCCGGCAGCCCGCGCCCGGCGCACAGCCAGGCGAACCGGTCCCCGAGCATCGCGCCGACCGCGGCGGCCAGGAAGACCAGACCGTCACCGCCGACCAGCACGGACGCCGATCCGGCGAGCAGCCCGCCGGCCACGGTGAGCGCCCAGCCGGGGTACGGATGGCGGTTGCGGCGGATCTCCGCGAGCCTGCGGTACGCCTCCTCCAGGGTGAGTCCGGTGTCGGGCGAGCTGATGTCGTGGACGAGCCGGTAGACGGCGGCCAGCCGGGTGTAGTCGGTGCCCCGGCGGCGCACCGTCCGGTTGGCCGTCACCGGGTCGTCCACCAGGGACGGCTGATAGGTGATCGACAGCAGGGTGAAGGTCACCGTGGGCTCGCAGCGGTCCAGCCCGTACGAGCGGCAGATCGCGAACATCGCCGCCTCGACGTCCTCGGCGCCCTCGCCGCCCGCGAGCAGCAGTTCGCCGATGCGCAGGGTCAGGTCGAGCACCCGGGGCACGGCGGGCCCGGCCTCGTCGTGCCTCTGCACGGCCTCCGGGACGGGGCGGTCGCCCACGGGCATCCGGAGCATGGTCCGCATCCGGTCCTGCCAGGGGGCGTCCTTGGTCAGCCGGACCTTGGGCACGCCCTGGGACGGGGTGTACGCGGGCGGGGAGTACCGGGCGCTGTAGACGCTCGGCGTGGCGAAGGCGGAACCTTCCTGCTCGGGCGGCGGCTCGGGCAGCGCACCCTCCGGAACGGCGAATTCCGAGGTGGTGTGGTCCTCGTCCGGGACCTCGGGCAGGGCCACCCCGGCGGGCGGGGTGAACGCGCTCCGCGCCTCGTCGGACGGGGGTTTCGCGCCGCGTGTGTCCTCCGGTCCCGGAGGGCGCGACCCGCCCGTGCCGCCCCGTTCCTCCGGAACCTCCGGCTCCGCCACCACGTCGCTGACCTCGCTCCCTCTGATGTCGCCGGTGTCAGCCCAGTATGGGCGGGGACCTGGCGACGGACGACTCCGGAATCCTGCATTCCGAATATTGCGGAACAGGGCGGGCCGCTCGGACCCCTGGGACCTCTCGGACGCCTCGGACCCTCTCGGATCTTTCGGGCGCGAGGTCCGCGCGGGCCGGAATCCCCTGCTCCGTACTCCGGGTCCCCTACCCCGTCCACCGGTGGCCGCACGCCTCCGGCGTACCGCCCGCATCGGGTACCGCCCGCCCCGCGCAGCACCGCGGGCGGGCACCCCGGAAGGGTGCCCGCCCGCGGCGGAGTGCGTTCCTGCGACGGAGAACCGGCGTCAGTGAGCGCCGCCCTGCGCCTCCAGGCGCTTGAAGGAGGCCTCGATCTCGGCCTCGGCCTCGGCGCGGCCGACCCAGTCGGCGCCCTCGACCGACTTGCCCGGCTCCAGGTCCTTGTAGACCTCGAAGAAGTGCTGGATCTCCAGCCGGTCGAACTCCGACACGTGGTGGATGTCGCGCAGGTGCTCGACCCGCGGGTCCGAGGCCGGGACGCAGAGCAGCTTGTCGTCGCCGCCCGCCTCGTCGGTCATCCGGAACATGCCGATGGCGCGGCACTTGATCAGGCAGCCCGGGAAGGTCGGCTCGTCCAGCAGGACCAGCGCGTCCAGCGGGTCGCCGTCCTCGCCCAGGGTGTTCTCGACAAAGCCGTAGTCGGCCGGGTAGCTGGTCGAGGTGAAGAGTCGACGGTCCAGGCGGATGCGACCCGTCTCGTGGTCCACTTCGTACTTGTTCCGCGAACCCTTCGGGATCTCGATGGTGACGTCGAACTCCACGGGTGACTCCTCCATGATCAACACATACGTCCGGTGATGCTGTGCCCCTCCGGGGAGCGATCCCCCGGACCCCCAGCCGTATGGTCGCTGGTGCTGACCGGGTGCTGACCGGGGTGCCGTGCACACGGCAAGACGCAGTTCTGGTGATTAAGTGTCTCTCACGCAGGTGTGTGATCGCGAAAGGGGCTGGTGCGAGATGCCGATCATCAGAACATGGCAGCTCGTCGCGGGTGCGACCGCCGTGGGACTGGCCCTCGCCACCGGAGCGGCGGCCCTGGCCGGTCCCTGGGAGTCCGGCAGACGCGCCGCGGAGCGGGTCCGGGCGGCAGAACTGGAGTACGGGACGGGCACGGATCACCGAGCGGGCGCCCCGGGCCCCGGGCGCCCCGCCCCGGCACCCAGCGCGCCCGGCGTGCTCAGCGCGCTCGGCGGCCGTACCGGAACCGCGCCGTCCGACGCCAAGCCGGGGGAGCTGGACGAGGAGCTGGCGGCACTGCTCGGCGCCCCCGCGCTCGGACCGCTCCGTTCCGCGTCCGTCGTCGACACCGCGACCGGACGGCAGCTCTACGGCACGGACGCCGCGCGCCCCATGACCCCGGCGTCGACGATCAAGATCGCCACCACCGTCGCCGCGCTGCACGCGCTCGGACCCGACCACCGCATCCCCACCGCCGTGACGGCGGCGGGCGACCGGCTCACCCTCGTCGGCGGCGGGGACGCGAGCCTGACCCGGGCGGGCCTGCGCACCCTGGCCGAGCGCACCGCCCGCGCCCTGCGTGACCGGGCCATCCAGAGCGGCGCGGCGCCCTCCGTGCGGCTCGCCTACGACACCTCCCTGTACGAGGGCACCACCCGCCACCCCATCGGCAGGAACGGCAATCTCGCCCCCGTCACCCCCCTCATGGTCGACGTGGGCCGCCGCGACCCCGCGACCACCGGCCCCGCCGACCGCAGTGACGATCCTGCGGGGGACGCGGCCCGGCTCTTCGCCGGAATGCTGGAGGACGAGGGCGTGCGCGTCGCCGCCGGACCCGCGCCCGGACGGGCCGCCGAGGACTCCCGCCCGCTCGCGAAGGTGCTCTCCCGCCCGCTGTCCTCCCTGGTCGAGCAGACCCTGACGGAGAGCGACAACGACCTCGCCGAGGCGCTGGCCCGGCAGACCGCGCTGGCCTGTGGCGAGCCCGCGAGCTTCACCGGGTCCGAGCGGGCCGTCCGCGACCGGCTCGCCGCGCTGGACCTCCCGGTCGCGGGCGCCCGCTTCGCCGACGGCAGCGGACTCGACCGCAGGGACCGGCTCAGCGCCCGGCTGCTCACCGGGCTGCTCGCCCGGGCGGCCGAACCCGCCCGCCCCGGACTGCGGTCCGTCCTCACCGGGCTCCCCGTCGCCGGATTCACCGGAACCCTTCAGTCCCGTTACTCCGCCACCACCCCCGGCAGCGGGCTGATCCGCGCCAAGACGGGCACCCTCACCGGGATCGGCTCGCTCTCCGGCACCGTGGTCGCCCCCGACGGACGGCTGCTCGCCTTCGCCTTCCTGGCCGGGAACACCGCCTCGCGGGAGGGCGCCCAGAGCGCGCTGGACCGGCTGGCCGGGGCGCTCGCCTCCTGACCCCGGGGGCCGGCTACCGACCCGTGCCCGGGGAGCAGCGGGGCGGACACCCCACCGCCGCGCGGGCCCAGCACGTACGGTTGACGCATGACGAGCATCGGTGGGGCCGAGATGGTCGACTGGAATCTCGCGGTGGCGACCGCGATCCGCTTCGTGCGGCCGGGGCCGGAGGTGAGCCCGGACGAGGCGCGCGCGGTCGTCGCCGAGCTGCGGGGGCACGCGCGCGCGTCCGAGGCGCATGTGCGGGAGTTCACCCGGATGATCCCGGAGGGCCACGAGCCCGAGGACACCCCCGTGCTCGTCGTGGACCGGGCCGGCTGGATCAAGGCCAATGTGGCGGGCTTCCGTGAACTGCTCACCCCCCTCCTGGACAAGATGCAGGAACGCCGCACCGGCGGCCCCACGGGCGCCGTGCTCGGCGCCGTCGGCGGCAAGGTCACCGGCGTCGAGCTGGGGATGCTGCTGTCGTTCCTCGCCTCCCGGGTGCTCGGACAGTACGAGACCTTCGCGCCCGCCACCCGTGAGCTGCCCGCCGGGGCGGCGGGCGGCGGGCGGCTGCTGCTCGTCGCGCCGAACATCGTCCATGTGGAGCGGGAGCTGGACGTCGACCCGCACGACTTCCGGCTCTGGGTCGCGCTGCACGAGGAGACCCACCGCACCCAGTTCACCGGGGTGCCCTGGCTCCGCGACCACCTCGAAGGGGAGATCCAGTCCTTCCTCGGCGAGACCGACGTCGACCCGATGACCTTCCTGGAGCGGCTGCGCGAGGCCGCCCAGTCGCTGGCGGGGGCCCGCCCCGAGGGCGAGGTGGGCGACGACGACGGCGGACGCTCGCTCGTGGAGCTGGTCCAGAGCCCGGCGCAGCGGGAGATCCTGGGGCGGCTCACCGCCGTGATGTCCCTCCTGGAGGGGCACGCCGACTATGTGATGGACGGGGTCGGCCCGCGGGTCGTGCCCTCCGTCGCCGAGATCCGGGAGAAGTTCCAGCAGCGCCGGGCCAAGGGCGCGGGCCGCCTCGACCTGGCGCTGCGCAGGCTCCTCGGTCTCGACGCCAAGCTGCGCCAGTACCGCGACGGCGAGCGGTTCGTCCGCGCCGTCGTCGACCAGGTCGGCATGGACGGCTTCAACCGGGTCTGGACCTCCCCCAACACCCTCCCGACCAAGGCGGAGATCTCCAAACCGGCGGATTGGATCGCGCGGGTGCACCGCCGGACCGACGGATGAGACGGGGCGCCGCCGTACGCCCCCCGGGGGCCGGGGGACGCCCCCCGGGGGGCACAGCATCACCCATCCGAGGGACCCTGGGGGCCTAGGCAGCCGTGCGATGCTCGGAGAACGGCTCGGTTCTGTCACCATCGACGCACTCTCAGTGACCGAACCGAACGCCGGTACAGGCACTGGGAGAGCACCGAAGCACCGGCTGCGCCAGCCGCCGGGAACCGATCCACCCCCCGCACCGACACTCCTCACCGAGGCACCCCCCGCCTCTTCACGAAGGGCACCGGACATGGGTCCCCATCCTGCGGTCGCGGCGATACGCCTGGCGGTCCGCCGCGTACTCCACGACGTACTGAACGACTACGCCCCCCCGAGTCTCACCGCCCCCCAGCACGCACAGAGCACCCGCACCGACCGGAGCGACCGCGTCGCCCGGCTGCGGCGCTCGGCCGCCCCCGCCTGTCCGGCCGCGGCCTCGGCCACCGCCGCGCACTCCCCCCTGGTGCTCGTGGCCTGCTCCGGGGGAGCCGACTCCATGGCCCTCGCCTCGGCCCTGGCCTTCGAGGCCCGCAAACTCTCCGTACGCGCCGGGGGCATCACCGTCGACCACGGCCTCCAGGACGGCTCCGCCCTCCGCGCCGCCGAGGTCGCCGCCCGGCTCACCGCCATGGGACTCGATCCCGTCGAGGCCACCGCCGTCTGCGTCGGCCGCGACGGCGGCCCCGAGGCCGCCGCCCGGGACGCCCGCTACGCCGCCCTGGACGAGGCCGCCGACCGCCTCGGCGCCGCCGCCGTCCTCCTCGGCCACACCCGCGACGACCAAGCGGAAACCGTCCTGCTGGGGCTCGCCCGCGGCTCCGGCATCCGCTCGCTCTCCGGCATGGCCGCCGTCTCCGGGACCCGCGGCCGCTACCGCCGCCCCTTCCTCCAGATCGACCGGCAGACCGCCCGCAAGGCGTGCATGGTCCAGTCCCTGCCGGTCTGGGACGACCCCCACAACACCGATCCCGCCTACACCCGCTCCCGGCTGCGCCACGAAGGGCTGCCCGCCCTGGAGAAGGCCCTGGGCAAGGGCGTCGTCGAGGCCCTGGCCCGCACCGCGCAGCTCTCCCGCGACGACGCCGACGCCCTCGACACCTGGGCGGCCGACGCGGCCGACGCGGTCCGCGACGAGACCGGTCAGCTGGAGTGCGCCAAGCTGTACGCCCTGCCGCCCGCCGTGCGCCGCCGGGTGCTGCGCCGGGCCGTGATCGAGGCCGGAGCCCCCGCGGGCTCCCTCTTCGCCCGCCATGTGGAGGAAGTCGACCGGCTGATCACCGGTTGGCGCGGCCAGGGGGCCATCAATCTGCCGGGCCGCGTCGAGGCGCTGCGGCAGAGTGGCAGACTTGTCATCCGGCAAGGCTGACGCAGCCCCGTCCCCGTACGGCGGCTGAGGTCATCCGGGAGCCCCGGCGCGGGCTTCCGGAGCCCGGCCCCCCGGACCCGGCCACCCGCCGGTCCGGGGACGGACCCCGGACCCCGGCGAGAGAGAAAGCGACCGCGTGAACGAGAAGGACATGGGCACGGACCTCCAGTCGGTGCTCATCACCAAGGAAGAGATCGACGCGAAGCTGGCCGAGCTGGCCGCGAAGATCGACGCGGAGTACGCGGGCAAGGACCTGCTCCTCGTCGGTGTCCTCAAGGGCGCGGTGATGGTGATGGCCGATCTGGCGCGCGCCCTCTCCACCCCCGTCACCATGGACTGGATGGCCGTGTCGTCCTACGGGGCGGGCACCCAGTCCTCCGGCGTCGTGCGGATCCTCAAGGACCTGGACACCGACATCAAGGGCCGCCACGTCCTGATCGTCGAGGACATCATCGACTCCGGTCTCACCCTCTCCTGGCTGCTGTCGAACCTCGGCTCGCGCGAGCCCGCCTCCCTGGAGGTGTGCACCCTGCTGCGCAAGCCGGAGGCCGCCAAGGTCGCGATCGACGTCAAGTGGATCGGCTTCGACATCCCGAACGAGTTCGTCGTCGGCTATGGGCTGGACTACGCGGAGAAGTACCGCAACCTGCCCTTCGTCGGCACCCTCGCCCCGCATGTCTACGGCGGCTGACCAGGTCTTTGTCCCCGGTCGCTGACCCTCCCTCCCCGGTGGCCGGGTCCGCGGCGCCGGGGAGCGCCCGCCCGGCAGGAACCAAGTGCCCCCCGCGGGCGTTGGACCCCGGGAGGACAGGTTTGTCGTCCACAGCGTGCGGTCAGCGCCGCGATGCTGGGGTACCGTCCGAAGAACAGTCTTTTCTCACAGCAGCATTTACCTACGGGCAGGAGGGACGGGGCGACATCGCTCCGTATGGATGGACGTGAAGCGATACTTCCGTGGGCCGGTCATGTGGATCGTGCTGGCCGTCCTCGCCGTGGTCGTGTTGATGCAGGTCGTCGGCTCGTCGGGCGGCTACAAGACAGTGGACACCGGTCAGGTCGTCCAGGCGATCGACAAGAACCAGGTCGACCAGGTCAAGCTGACCACCGGCGACGAACAGATCGTCAAGGTCGACCTCAAGGACGGCCACAAGGTCAAGGACAGCGACAAGATCCAGGCGAGCTACATCGGCACCCAGGGCTCCGCCCTCGCCGACAAGCTCCAGACGAAGTTCGAGGCCGGTGACATCCCCAAGGGGTACACCGTCTCCCCGTCGAAGCAGAGCCCGTTCATCTCGGTGCTGCTCTCCCTGCTGCCCTTCGTCCTGATCGTCCTGGTCTTCCTCTTCCTGATGAACCAGATGCAGGGCGGCGGCTCCCGGGTGATGAACTTCGGGAAGTCCAAGGCCAAGCTGATCACCAAGGACACCCCCAAGACGACCTTCGCCGACGTGGCCGGGTCGGACGAGGCGGTCGAGGAGCTCCAGGAGATCAAGGAGTTCCTCCAGGAACCGGCGAAGTTCCAGGCCGTCGGCGCCAAGATTCCCAAGGGCGTGCTGCTCTACGGCCCGCCCGGCACCGGAAAGACCCTGCTCGCGCGCGCCGTCGCGGGCGAGGCGGGCGTCCCCTTCTACTCGATCTCCGGCTCCGACTTCGTGGAGATGTTCGTCGGTGTCGGCGCCTCCCGGGTGCGCGACCTCTTCGAGCAGGCCAAGGCGAACGCCCCGGCGATCGTCTTCGTCGACGAGATCGACGCCGTCGGACGCCACCGCGGCGCGGGCCTCGGCGGCGGCCACGACGAGCGCGAGCAGACGCTCAACCAGCTCCTCGTCGAGATGGACGGCTTCGACGTGAAGGGCGGCGTCATCCTGATCGCCGCCACCAACCGCCCCGACATCCTCGACCCCGCGCTGCTGCGCCCCGGCCGGTTCGACCGCCAGATCGCCGTCGACCGCCCGGACATGCAGGGCCGGCTGGAGATCCTCAAGGTCCACCAGAAGGGCAAGCCGGTCGCGCCCGACGTCGACCTCGGCGCGGTCGCCCGCCGCACCCCCGGCTTCACCGGTGCGGACCTGTCCAATGTGCTGAACGAGGCGGCGCTGCTCACCGCGCGCAGCGACAAGAAGCTGATCGACAACCAGGCGCTGGACGAGGCGATCGACCGGGTGGTCGCGGGCCCGCAGAAGCGGACCCGGATCATGTCGGACAAGGAGAAGAAGATCACCGCGTACCACGAGGGCGGACACGCCCTGGTCGCGGCGGCCTCGCCGAACTCCGACCCGGTGCACAAGATCACGATCCTCTCGCGCGGCCGGGCCCTCGGCTACACGATGGTCCTGCCCGAAGAGGACAAGTACTCCACCACCCGCAACGAGATGCTCGACCAGCTCGCCTACATGCTGGGCGGGCGCGCGGCGGAGGAGCTGGTCTTCCACGACCCGACCACCGGCGCGGCCAATGACATCGAGAAGGCCACGGCCACGGCGCGGGCCATGGTCACGCAGTACGGCATGACCGAGCGGCTGGGCGCGATCAAGTTCGGCGGGGACAACACCGAGCCGTTCCTCGGCCGGGAGATGGCCCATCAGCGCGACTACTCGGAAGAGGTCGCCGCGCTGGTCGACGAAGAGGTCAAGAAGCTGATCGAGACCGCGCACAACGAGGCGTGGGAGATCCTCGTCGAGAACCGCGATGTCCTCGACAACCTCGTCCTCCAGCTCCTGGAGAGGGAGACGCTGGGCAAGGAGGAGATCGCGGAGATCTTCGCCCCGATCGTGAAGCGCCCGGCCCGCCCGGCGTGGACCGGCTCGGCCCGGCGCACCCCGTCGACGCGGCCCCCGGTGCTCTCGCCGAAGGAGCTGGCGCTCACCAATGGCGCGCTGAACTCCTCCGCGTCGGCGACGGACCTCACCAAGGACACCACGAGTGCCCCCGAGGACCGCCCGGAGAGCTGAGTCGCGGCCGGTGGGCTCAGCAGTCCCACCCGCCCCGGAATGAATACCGCGTCCCCCCAGGTTCTAGCCTGGGGGGACGCGGCGTTGTGTCGTGCACCGACGAGCAGCAAGAGGAACGAGGCGCAGGATGACGGACCCGGTGACGCTGGACGGCCAGGGCGCGATCGGTGAGTTCGACGAGAAGCGTGCCGAGAACGCCATTCGGGAGCTGCTGGCGGCGGTCGGGGAGGACCCGGACCGCGAGGGGCTGCGGGAGACCCCGGCGCGGGTGGCGCGTGCCTACCGGGAGCTGTTGGCGGGGCTGCGGCAGCGGCCCGAGGACGTGCTGACGACCACGTTCGACCTGGGGCACGACGAGATGGTCCTGGTGAAGGACATCGAGATCGTCAGCCTCTGCGAGCACCATCTGCTGCCGTTCCACGGGGTGGCGCACGTCGGCTACATCCCGGCGGACTCCGGGAAGATCACCGGGCTGTCGAAGCTGGCCCGGCTGGTGGAGGTCTTCGCGCGCAGGCCGCAGGTCCAGGAGCGGCTGACGACGCAGATCGCGGACTCCCTGATGCGCATCCTGGACGCGCGGGGCGCGATCGTGGTGATCGAGGCCGAGCACATGTGCATGTCCGTCCGCGGTATCCGCAAGCCGGGGGCGAAGACGACGACATCGGCGGTGCGGGGGCAGCTCCGGGACGCCTCCACCCGTGCGGAGGCGATGAGCCTGATCCTGGCCCGCTGAGCCCGCTGAGCCCGCTGAGCCCGCTGGGCTTGGCGGGTCCGTGGCCCGGCTGAGCCCCGGGGGAGCGAAGGTACCGGCGGCGGGGCCGCCGGTACCGGTCAGGCGTGGGCCGGACCGGTACCGCCCTGCTGGGCCGGGTCGGAGTCGTCGGGGAGGCGGCAGACCCGCTCCAGGAAGAGCGCGGCGGCGATCACCGCGGCGCCCGCGAGCACCGAGAACCCGGCGTAGATCGCCTGGTCCCGGCGGGCGGGCAGCTCCAGCGCGCCGAGCAGGACGACTCCCACCCCGCCGTACGCCCCGCTGACGAGGGCCGCGACCAGGGCGCTGGCCTGTCCGAAGACGACGGCGCGGGCGGCCATCAGCGGCTCCACGCCCTTGGCGCCGGGGCGGCGCTCACGCTGGGCCTTCAGCCGGGAGCGCAGGGACAGGGCGGTGGCGGTGAGCACGGCGGCGATCGCCGCGAGGACGATCGGCGCGGCCAGCGGAACGCTCGGCAGGGTGCCGAGGGACTCCCACAGCCGGGCCGCCGCCCAGGACAGCACCCCCGCCCCGGCGAAGATGCCGGCCAGTACCCCGAGCCGTAGCTGCTTCACCGACCACGCCGTCCTTCCGTCACCACTGATCGTCCCGCCCATCACCGTTCGTCCCCGGGCCGGGGAGGGCTCGTCCCGCCGTCGGGACCGCTCGCCCCGTGTCCGGGGGCCATGCGTCCAACGACTACTCCGGCAGCCGGAGTTCCAGATCGGGGCGGGCGGTCACACCGGAGCTGTCGATCCGCTCCAGGAGCCCGGCCACCGGGCCGTGTCCGGGCAGCTCGGCCCCGGGGTCGATGTCGTGCCAGGGGATCAGGACGAAGGCCCGCAGATGGGCCCGGGGGTGGGGCAGGGTGAGCACGGGGTCGTCGGAGACGATCTCCGCGTAGGCCACGATGTCCACGTCGAGCGTGCGCGGGCCCCAGCGCTCGTCCCGCACCCGGTCGAAGGCTTCCTCGACGGCGTGGGCCCGCTCCAGGAGCGAGTCCGGCGGCAGGGTCGTCCGCAGCCGCACCACCGCGTTGAAGTACGAGGGCTGGGAGCCGGGCTCGACGCCCCAGGGCTCCGTCTCGTAGACGGGCGACACGGCCTTGACCCGGACGCCGGGGGTGTCCTCCAGCGCGTCGATCGCGCCCTGGAGGGTCTCCAGCCGGTTGCCCAGGTTGGCGCCGAGGGAGAGGACCGCCCAGCGGGGGTTGGAGAGGGTGATGTCGGCCGCGTCGACCTGTTCGACGACGGACGTGGGCACGGGCTGCACCGTGGGATCGCTCATACTCGCCTCCGGGTGATCGTGACGGTCACATCGTCGAAGGGCACGGTGATCGGCGCGTCCGGCTTGTGGACCACCACCTTCACCTCCTGGACCCCGTCGTGCTTGAGGCAGGTGCGGGCGATCCGCTCGGCCAGGGTCTCGATCAGGTCCACCGGCTCGCCCTCGACGACGGCGACGACCTCCTCGGCCACGATGCCGTAGTGCACGGTCTTCGCCAGGTCGTCGTCGGCCGCGGCCGGACGGGTGTCCAGGCCGAGCACCAGGTCCACGATGAAGGTCTGGCCCTCCTCCCGCTCCCGGGGGAAGACACCGTGGTGCCCACGGGCCTTGAGGCCGCGCAGCGCGACACGATCCACGCGAATCACTCCTGCTCTCGTTGTCCGACGGGCTCGCCGGGCGGTACGGCCCTTGCGTACGTACGTGCCCGGAGCACCCCTGCGAATCTACCTGCGGGCACCGACACCACCCGTCCTCGGGGGGCGGTGTCCGGCCGCCGGGGCCCGGGCTCCGCCTCTGCCCCGCGCCCGGTCCGGCAAACCCCCGTGGGGTTCCCCGTGCTCCGATGCGCCGGGCACCACCGTGCTAAGCAGGTGTTTCCTCCTCCGTCTCCCCCTCGTCGTCGCTCTCCGTCAGGACCGGGGAGCCGTGGTGCGACCAGAGCCGCCAGCCCTCGGATGTGCGCCGGAACACATTCGTGGCGACGACGAGCTGGCCCATCAGGGGCCCCAGCTCCCCGCCCGCGTCGGCGGGGCCGCCGCTGAGGATGTTCTCCGTGCAGGTCAGCACCGCGGTGTCGGCCGCCTCCGTGATCTTCACATCGGTGAGGAAGAACTGGATGTACTCCGTGTTCGCCATGATCAGGGCGTAGGAACGGAGCACCTCGCCGCGCCCGGAGAGCACCGGCCAGCCCGGGTGGATGCAGGAGATCTCGTCGTCCAGCCAGAGCGCGGAGAGCGCTTCGAAGTCGCCGCGCTCCAGTGCCTCGTAGAACGCGGTGTTGGCCTGCTCGACGTCCGCGTAGCCGTCCCCGCTCACCGGGCGGCCCCGACGGCGTGGGCGATACGGACGGCGTCCGCCGTGGCGTGGACCTCGTGGACCCGTACGGCCCAGGCGCCCTCGTGCGCGGCGATCGCGGAGACGGCGGCGGTGGCGGCGTCCCGCTCCCGGGCCCGGGGCGGGGTGCCGCCCTGGGCGAGGACATGGCCGAGGAACCGTTTCCGGGACGCGGCGATCAGCAGCGGGCGGCCCAGGGCGCGCAGCTCCCGGATATGGGCGACGAGGGCGAGGTCGTGGGCGGCCTCCTTGGCGAAGCCCAGACCGGGGTCGAGGACGATCCGCTCGGGCGCGACCCCGCCGTCGACCACCGCCTCCATCCGCTGCCGCAGTTCGTCGACGACCTCCGCGACCACGTCCCCGTAGACGGCCCGGCTGTTCATGTCCTCGCTGAAGCCGCGCCAGTGCATCACCACGAAGGGGACCTCGGCGGCGGCCATCGCGGGGACCATCCCGGGGTCGGCGAGACCGCCGCTCACATCGTTGACCAGGGTGGCGCCCGCGGCCACGGCCCGGGAGGCGACCGAGGCGCGCATGGTGTCGACCGAGACGGTGACCCCTTCGGCGGCCAGCCCGCGCACCACCGGGACCACCCGGCGCAGCTCCTCCTCCTCGTCCACCCGGCTGGCTCCGGGGCGGGTGGACTCGCCCCCGACGTCCACCAGGTCGGCCCCGTCGGCGACCAGGTCGAGACCGCGTTTGACGGCGGCGGTGGTGTCGAACCAGCGACCGCCGTCCGAGAAGGAGTCGGGTGTCACATTGACGACGCCCATGACCGCGCAGCGATCCCACTCCGGCAACCCGCTCAACGTACTCATACGCCCACCCTAGGTCGTGTCGCCGACAGTCGCGGGCCCGGGCGCCGGGGCGGTGGCCCGGGCCCGTCCCACCGGCGCGCCCGGTGGGACGAAGGGCCCGGTCAGCCGGGAGTGGTGGTCTCGATCGACTCCAGCGCGACATCGGCGCGCGCGATGTCGTGGGCGTCGGCGTCGATGGAGCGGCGCAGCGCCTCGTGCAGCCGGGCCGGGGTGAGCACCCCCAGGAAACGGCCGGTTCCCTCGGGGTCGATCACCGCGATCCAGCCGGCGTCGTGCTGGAGCATCGTCGAGAACGCCTGCTTGAGCGAGGCGCCCAGCGGCAGCCAGGCGTCCATCCGGCGGGCCCGCTCGCCGACCGTGCCCGTCCCTCGGGCCTGCTCGGCGGAGAGCCAGCCGTGCAGCTCGCCCGCGGCGTCCAGGACGACCGCCCAGCGGGCGCCCAGCTCGCGGGGGAGCGGGTCGTCGAGCCGGACGACGGGCGGCTGTTCGAGGTCGCCCTCCTCGATGGGGGTGACCGAGAGCCGCTTCAGCCCGCGGTCGGCACCGACGAAATCGGCCACATACGGGGTGGCGGGGGCGCCGAGTACGGCGGCGGGGGCGTCGAACTGTTCGATCCGGCCCTGGCCGTAGACGGCGATGCGGTCGCCGAGCCGCACGGCCTCCTCGATGTCGTGGGTGACGAACAGGACCGTCTTGCGGACCTGGGACTGGAGCCGGAGGAACGCGCTCTGGAGATGGTCGCGGACCACCGGGTCGACGGCGCCGAAGGGCTCGTCCATCAGCAGCACCGGCGGATCGGCGGCGAGCGCCCGGGCGACGCCGACGCGCTGGCGCTGGCCGCCGGAGAGCTGCTCCGGATAGCGCGGACCGTGGACGGCGGGGTCGAGGCCCACGAGGTCGAGCAGTTCGGCGGCGCGGGCCCGTGCCCTCGCCCGCGACCAGCCGAGGAGATGGGGGACGGTGGCGGTGTTCTCCAGCACGGTCTTGTGCGGGAACAGGCCGACCTGCTGGATGACATAGCCGATGCCGCGGCGCAGCTCGACCGGGTCGACGGCCGCGATGTCCCGGCCGTCGACGGATATCCGCCCGTCGCTGGGCTCGATCAGCCGGTTGACCATTTTCATCGTGGTGGTCTTGCCGCAGCCCGAAGGGCCGACCAGAGTGACCAGTTCGCCCTCGGCCACCTCGAACGAGAGATCGTCGACGGCGGTCGTGCCGTCCGGATATCGCTTGGTGACATGCTCGAAGCGGATCATGGCTCCCCATTGTGGTGCGCTGTGTGTGAAGGCCGTGTTGCGTGGGTGTGTCGGATTCCGCTGACTGTCAGTGGCCCAGGTTAAGGTCATCAGACATATGTTCGGAACGGGCGGGGAGGCGGGGGGAATGAGCGCACACGGCGCCGTGGCACCCGTACGGGAGAACTGCCTGACGGCCAATGACTGGATCTGCGGGGAGTATCTGCGCACCCGCGCCCAGGAGCTGACCGACGCCACGGTGGAGCACATCTGGATCACCGGCACCTCGGTGCTGATCGGGCTGCTGGTCGCCTTTCCGCTGGCGCTGCTCGCCCGCTCCCGCCCCGCCTTCGCCGGACCGGTGCTCGGGCTGACGACCCTCCTCTACACCATTCCCTCGCTGGCTATGTTCTCGCTGCTGCTCCCGCTCCTCGGGCTCTCGGCGGCGCTGGTCGTCACCGGGCTGGTGCTCTACTCCCTCACCATCCTGGTGCGGAACATCCTCGCGGGGCTCGCCGCCGTCCCCGAGGAGGCCCGGGAGGCCGCCCGCGGCCTGGGATACGGGCCGGCGCGGCTGCTGTGGGAGGTCGAACTGCCGCTCGCGCTGCCCGCGCTGATGGCGGGGGTGCGGATGGCGACCGTCTCCACCGTCGCGCTGACCACGGTCGGGGCGCTGATCGGCCGGGGCGGTCTCGGCGATCTCATCGACGACGGGGTGCAGACCACGTTCAAGGCACAGGTGCTGGCCGCCTCCGTGCTCTGTGTCCTCCTCGCCGTCGTGGCGGATCTGCTGCTGCTGGGGCTCCAGCGGCTGCTGACACCGTGGACCCGGATACGCCGGGCCGAGGAGGCCGTCTGATGGGGGTACTCGCCGACGCCTGGACCTGGCTGGCCACGGGGTCCAACTGGTCCGGGGAGGACGGGGCCTGGCACCGGCTGGGCGAGCATGTCTATGTCAGCGGGGTCGCCCTCGCCGTGGCCTGCGCGGTCGCTCTGCCGCTCGCGTGCTGGCTCGGACACATCGGCAAGGGCGGCGCGCTCGCCGTCAACCTGTCCAACGCGGGCCGCGCGATACCGGTCTTCGCCGTGCTCGCGCTGCTCATGCTCACTCCGCTGCGCACCGCCGGATACACCCCGACGATCATCGCACTGGTGCTCTTCGCCGTTCCGCCGCTGCTGACCAACGCCTATGTGGGGATGCGGGAGGTGGACCGCGCCGTGGTCGAGGCCGCCCGCGGGATGGGGATGTCCGCGCGGCAGGTCTTCCTCAGGGTCGAGCTGCCGCTCGCCTACCCCCTGCTGATGACCGGGGTGCGCTCGGCCGCCGTCCAGGTGGTCGCCACCGCCACCATCGCCTCGATGGTCGGCCAGGGCGGTCTCGGCCGCATCATCACGGCCGGCTTCACCACCTTCGACACCCCGCAGGTGGTGGCCGGGGCCCTGCTGGCCGCCCTGCTCGCGCTGCTGGTGGAGGCCGTCCTCGTGACGGCCGACCGCCTGCTCGATCCGCGTCGCCGGGCCACCGCCGCCGGGCGGCGCGCCCGGTGGACCTCCCCTCTTCCCACCGCCCCTGGAACCTCCGGACGGAGCAGCTGATGCGCAAGACCCCGACCCTCGCCGGAGCGGTACTGGCCACCGCGGCGCTGACCGCCGCGCTCACGGCGTGCGGCGGCGACAGCCTGGAGGACTCGGGCGGCTCCCCGGGCGGCGGCTCCGGCGGGCGGGGCTCCCTCGTCGTCGGCTCCGCCTCCTTCACGGAGTCCAAGGTCCTCGCCGAGCTGTACGCACAGCTCCTCGCCGACGCCGGCTACCGCACCTCCGTCACCACGGTGAAGAACCGCGAACTGTACGAGCCCTCGCTGGAGAAGGGCGAGATCGACGTCGTGCCGGAATATGCCGCGACGCTCGCGGAATTCCTCAATGCGAAGGTGAACGGGCCCAAGGCGCCGGAGCGGAAGCCGGTCGCCTCCAGCGATGCGAACGCCACCGTCGCCGCACTCTCCAAGCTCGCGGAACCCCGTGGACTCAAGGTGCTTCCGCCCGGCAAGGCCGTCGATCAGAACGCCTTCGCGGTGAGCCGGGAATTCGCGGAGAAGAACAAGCTGAAGACCCTTTCCGACCTCGGTGAATCCAAGCTCGGGGTCCGGATCGCGGCGGGTGACGAGTGCGCGGTGCGCCCGTTCTGCGCCCCCGGACTGAAGTCCGTGTACGGGATCGACGTCACCGGCATCGACCCCAAGGGCGTCGGCACACCGCAGTCCAAACAGGCCGTCAGGGACGGTGTCACCCAGTTGGTCCTGACCACCACCACGGACGCCGCACTCGAAGGACTGGTCTTCCTCGAAGACGACAAGAAGCTCCAGAACGCGGACAACGTGCTGCCCGTCGTCAATGCGAAGGACGCGGGCGACCCCCGGATAGCGAGTGCGCTCGGCAGGCTGACGTCCGTGCTGACCACGGAAGACCTGGCGGAGTTGAACCGCAGGGTCGACACCGAACGGGCCAAGCCCAAGGACGTGGCGAAGGAGTATCTGGTCTCCCGGGACCTGCTCAAGAAGTAGGAATGGCTGTCGGATAGCCCGACCGGCCCCGTACAACTTGTGTACTAGGGCCGGGTCGATATCCCCTTCGGCTACTTCGCACGGTAAATTTCTGGCCATGCCACGTGGACGCCATCGTCATTCACCGCCCTTGCACAGGCTGCTTCCGCCCTCCGCGGTGGCCGGAGTTGCGGTGGTGTGCGCCGCCGGCTCGTGGCTGCTGACCGAGCCGCTGCTGCTCCAGACCCTGGCCACCGTGTCCGCCGCGGCGGCCGTCACCGGCGGCGTGCTGATGCGCCGTTGGGACCGCTCGGCGGGCCGCCGGGTCGCCGATCTGACCCGGAGCCGGGCCGGGGAGGCCTGGCGGTCCGAGGAGCGCATCGCCGAGCTGGAGACCGCGGCCGAGGAGGCCCGCGAGTCGCGCCTCAAGCTGGAGGCCAAGCTCCGGGCCAAGCGGATCGAGCTGGCCGGGCTCCGGGGCGAGCACGCCGCGCTGCTGCGCCGGTACGCGACCTCCGAGACCGAACGGGCCAGTGTGCTGGAGGACCGCCGCCAGCTCGAAGCCGACTCCCCCTCGCCCGCGCACACCCACGCCAAGGCGGGCGCCCCGAAGGCGCTGCCGCCTGCCCCGACCCCGCCCCGCTACCTCCAGGCCGCCCGGGCGCTGGAGAACCTCGCGCGCAGCGCCGCCGGTCAGCGGCGGGCCCCCGAGCAGGGCGCGCCGGGCCGTCCGGCGCCCGCCCGGCCCGGCGCGCTGCCCGCGGCCCGGCCCGGGGAGCTGCCGCCCGCTCCGGTCCGCAGCCCGCGGCCGGTGGGCCCCGGGGCGCAGGCCCCGGCCGCAGCCCCCGTCCCTGCTCCTTCCGCCCCCGTTCCTTCCGCCGCCGTCCCGGTGCCGGTGGACCGGCCGGGCTCCGGCGCGGCCCGGGTCCCGGCGCCCGCCGCCGAGCCGTCCCCCGCCGCTCCGCAGGGCTCCGCGGCGGTCGACACCGCGATCGCCACCGCCGCCCCCGCGACCTCGTCGGTGGCCATCGCCGAGCCCGCCACGGTCACGGCCGCCGTCGCCGCACCCGCCATCGCTCCGCCCGCCGCCCCGGTGCCCGCTCCCGCCGCGAAGCCCCGTGCGGCGTCCGGTGCCGGTGCCGGTGCTCCGGCGGCCGCGGCGATCGTGCCCTACGGCTCCCGCCGGGGCTCCGCGCAGAATCGCCCGGAGGGGAACTTCGACTTCTTCGGCAACGCCGCCGGGGGCCCGTCCCCGGAGCGGGCGCGGAAGGCCATCGAGGCGGCGGTGCAGGAGGAGGACCTCGCCGACGTGGTGGGCGAGGAGGCGCTCGCGGAGCGCACGGCCGAGCCGGCCGCCACCGACGAGCGGCCGGTGGCGAAGGACCCGGCTGCGCAGGAATCGGCGGCGAAGGACCGGGCGGCGAAGGACGCCACCGCGTCCGCCGCGTCTCCCGCGCGGGAGGCCGAGGCGGGCGACGTCATCGATCTGACCGCGCACGACGAGACCGAGAAGCTCGACCTCGAAGCGCTGCGGAACGCCATCAGCTCCTGAGCCGCCGGTACGGCGGAACGCGGCGAGGCCCCCGGGGACCGCTCCCCGGGGGCCTCGCCGCGTTCCGCCGCGAGCACTGTCGGCCACGCGTCCGCTGCTCGTCGGTTGCCCGCCGCCTGCTCGCCGCCTGCTTGTCTCCTACTTGTCGATGTCGCCCACGACGAAGAACAGCGAGCCCAGGATCGCCACCATGTCCGCGACCAGCGTGCCCGGCAGCAGCTCGGTGAGCGCCTGGATGTTGTTGTACGAGGCGGAGCGCAGCTTCAGCCGATAGGGGGTCTTCTCCCCCTTGGAGACCAGGTAGTAGCCGTTGATGCCGAGCGGGTTCTCGGTCCAGGCGTAGGTGTGCCCCTCCGGCGCCTTGAGCACCTTGGGCAGCCGCTGGTTGACCGGGCCGGGCGCCAGCCCCGCGATCCGGTCCAGACAGGCGTCCGCCAGGTCCAGGGAGTTGTGCGTCTGGTCGAGCAGCACCTCGAAGCGGGCCAGACAGTCGCCCTCGGCCCGGGTGACGACCTTCAGTGTGTCCGTCAGCTCCCCGTACGCGAGATACGGCTCGTCCCGGCGCAGATCGAAGTCCACCCCCGAGGCGCGGGCGATGGGCCCGCTGACGCCGTACGCGTGCGCCGCTGCCGCCGACAGCGTCCCGACCCCGCGGGTGCGGCCCCGGAAGATCTCGTTGCCGAGGACCAGCCGGTCGTACACGTCCATCCGGGAGCGCACCTCGGCCACGGTGTGCCGGACCCGGCCGAGCCAGCCCGCCGGAAGGTCCTCCTTGAGCCCACCGACCCGGTTGAACATGTAGTGCATCCGGCCGCCGGAGATCTCCTCCATGACGTTCTGGAGCTCTTCGCGCTCCCGGAAGGCGTGGAAGACGGGGGTGATCCCGCCCAGCTCCAGCGGGTAGGAGCCGAGGAACATCAGATGGTTGAGCACCCGGTTCAACTCGGCGAGCAGGGTGCGCGTCCACACCGCCCGCTCGGGCACCTCCATGCCGAGCATCCGCTCGACCGCCATGACCACGCCCAGTTCGTTGGAGAAGGCGGAGAGCCAGTCGTGGCGGTTGGCCAGCATGATGATCTGGCGGTAGTCGCGGGCCTCGAACAGCTTCTCCGCGCCCCGGTGCATATAGCCGACGACGGGTTCGGCGCTCCGCACGATCTCCCCGTCGAGGACCAGCCGGAGGCGGAGCACTCCGTGGGTGGAGGGGTGCTGGGGGCCGATGTTGAGCACCATGTCGGTGCTCTCCGCCGCGCCGCCGATCCCGAACGTCGTCTCCGTCATGCGGTCAGTATCCCCCGGGGGCCCTGGTGGCCCGGCCCGCCCCGGGCCACGGCGGCCCGCCACCGGCCGCTGCCGCAGTCGGCAGCCGCAGCCCTGGGCCGGTCGTCCGCCCCCGGCCCGCCCCCTCTGGTGAACGCCCGGGCGCGCCCCTCCGGTGAACGGGCCGGGCCCGCGCTCATCTCGGCTGCCGCAGCCAGAGGAAGTCCCCCAGCCCGCCCCGGGCCGTCAGCTCCGCCGCCTCCCCCGCGGCGGCCAGCGCGCGGACGTACCCCGCCGGGTCGGCGGCGGCCAGTGTCAGCGGCGGGCGCCCGCCGCTGACGCCCAGGGCGCGCAGCGCCTCCCGCTGCGTGGTCAGCGTCCCGCCGGGCAGGGCGCAGGCGTCCAGCGCGACATGGGCGGTGATGTCGCAGCTCCCGTCCGGCACGGGCCGCACCTCGCGGCCGGAGCGGAAGCCGGTGAGCGTGCCGAAGGGCGGCCGGTCCCCGGACCGGTGGGCGTAGTCCACGGCCACCGCGAGCCCCGCCCGCACGGAGCCCGCGGCCCGGGCCCAGGCCGCGTCCCGGCTCCGGCCGATCTCGGCGCGGGCCCCCGGGCGGGCCAGCGGCCACCAGCGGTCGAGCCAGCGCGCGTCCGCGCCCGTGACCGGCGGGCCCAGCCGCTCGGTCCCGTCCTCGTCGACGAGGACCCGCCGTACGGTGCCGTCCTCGTCCACCTCCGCGACATCGACGGGGACGTTGTCCAGCCACTCGTTCGCGAACAGCAGTCCGCTGATCCCCGGCGGGGGCGCGGCGGTCCAGGTGATCCGGGGGTCGAGCCCGGCGGGCCGCTCGGCCCGTTCCACCGCGTACGCGCGGACGGGGAAGCCGTCGGGCAGCGCCGCCAGCACCCCCGTCGCCAGCTCGCCGCGGCCCGCGGCCATGTCGACGAAGGACACGGCACCCGACGGCTCCAGCCGCCCCTCGTCCGCCAGCCGCCGCGCCGTCTCCCGCAGCAGCCGGGCGACCGCTCCCGCGAAGAGCGGGGAGGCGTGCACCGAGGTGCGGAAGTGACCGGCCGGTCCCTCCGGCCGCCGGTAGAACCCGCCGGGGCCGTACAGCGCGGACTCGGCCGCCTCGCGCCAGCCGCGCTCCTCGACGGCCCCGACGGCCCCGACGGCTCCGACGGCTCCGGCACCGATGGCGCCGACCTCGACGGCCCCGGCCCCTTCCCGACCACATCCGGAGATTCCGCTTCCGGCTGCGCCCCCGCCGGTCCCGCCGACCGCGCTGACCTTGTCGTCCCCGCTCATCACGCCGTTTCCTCGTTCGTCACGCCGACAAGTCTCCGCCGTGCGGACGTCGCCCGCTCTCCACCTTGGGGAGTACGCGCCCCCGGTGGGGATCGCTCTGACGGTTGACCCCTACAGCTGTCGCCTTTCCCTACGCTGGGTTACGTGCATCGCGTCTATGACTTCGTCCGCAGGCACCCCACAGGGAGCGACACCTTCTGGGGTGTCGTCCTCCTGTCGGTCGCCCTGCTGGATCTGTCCATGGTGGACCGGTACAACCCGGGCTGGATCGGCGTGCCCCTCTCCGTGGGATTCAGCATCGTGGTCGCCCTGCGCCGCCGGATGCCGGAGCAGATGCTGCTGCTGACCGCAGTGCTGGCGCTGGTGCAGCTCGTCGCGGGCATCCAGACCTACCCCGGTGACTTCGCCATGCTGGTGATCATCTACACGGTCGCCGCCCATGACGCCGCCCGCTGGGCCCGCAGGCTCGCGCTGGTCGCGGGCATCGTGGCCGCGCCCGTCTCGCAGCTCGTCTGGCCGCCGCCGGGCGATGTGAGCATCGCCGCGCGGGTCTTCCTGGTGGTCATCCTGGTGGTGCCGTTCGTGCTCGCCTGGGTCCTCGGCGACTCGAACCGGACCCGCCGGGCGTACTTCGCCCAGCTGGAGGAGCGCGCGCTGCAACTGGAGAAGGAGCGCGAGGCCCAGGCCAAGGTCGCCGTCGCCGCCGAACGGGCCCGGATCGCCCGCGAGCTGCACGACGTGGTCGCGCACAACGTCTCCGTGATGGTGGTCCAGGCCGACGGCGCCGCCTATGTCCTGGACGTCGCCCCCGACCAGGCCAAGAAGGCCCTGGAGACCATCTCGACCACCGGCCGCCAGGCGCTCGCGGAGATGCGGCGGCTGCTGGGGGTGCTGCGCACGAACGACGGACCGGACGGGGACGAGTACGTTCCACAGCCGGACGTGGGCCAGATCGAGGACCTCGTCGAACAGGTCCGCAAGGCCGGGACCACCGTCGACTTCCGGATCGAGGGCACCCCGCGCCCACTGCCCAGCGGTGTCGAGCTGACCGCGTACCGCATCGTCCAGGAGGCGCTGACCAACACCCGCAAGCACGGCGGACCCCAGGTCGGCGCGAGCGTGCGGCTCGTCTACTTCGACGACGGGCTCGGACTGCTGGTGGAGGACGACGGCCGCGGGGCCTCGCACGAGCTGTACGAGGACGGCGGGGCCGACGGCAAGGGCCACGGGCTCATCGGCATGCGGGAGCGGGTCGGTATGGTCGGCGGCACACTGGACGCCGGGCCCCGGCCCGGAGGAGGCTTCCGTATCAGCGCGCTGCTCCCCCTCAAACCCGCCTGACCCCATCCCCCCTATCCCCCCTTCCTCCTCCCCTCTCATCCCTCCTTCTCATCCTCCTGCCCATCCCTCATCCCTCATCCCCACTCCCGACAGACCGAAGGAACCGGCTGATATGTCCATCAAGGTGATGCTCGTGGACGACCAGGTGCTGCTGCGCACCGGATTCCGCATGGTGCTCGCCGCCCAGCCGGACATGGAGGTCGTCGCGGAGGCGGGCGACGGCGCGGAGGCCATCGAACTGCTCCGCTCGACCGCCGTGGACGTGGTGCTGATGGACGTCCGCATGCCCCGGCTGGACGGCGTGGAGGCGACCCGGCGGATCTGCGCCCAGCCCGACCCGCCCAAGGTGCTCATCCTGACCACCTTCGACCTGGACGAGTACGCCTTCTCCGGGCTCAAGGCGGGCGCCAGCGGCTTCATGCTCAAGGACGTGCCGCCGGGCGAGCTGCTGGCCGCCATCCGCTCGGTGCACAGCGGGGACGCGGTCGTCGCGCCGTCCACCACCCGCCGGCTGCTCGACCGCTTCTCGCCGATGCTCCCCAGCGGCGGCCCCGAGCCCCGGAACAAGGAGGTGGACCGGCTCACCGAGCGGGAGCGCGAGGTGATGATGCTCGTCGCCCAGGGGCTGTCCAACGGTGAGATCGCCGGGCGGCTGGTGCTCTCCGAGGCCACCGTGAAGACCCATGTGGGGCGCATCCTCACCAAGCTCAACCTCCGCGACCGGGTGCAGGTCGTGGTGCTCGCGTACGAGACCGGCCTGGTGCGGGCGGGCGGCGGCCCCGCGCGCTGAGCCACCCGCCCGGCGGCGGCCCCCCGTACGCTCGGACCCGTGCCGCTGTGGATCAACGGCCCCTTCGGGGGCGGCAGCACGCGGACCGCGTACGAACTGCACCGCGGGCAGGGCTTCGCCGCGGTGAGGTCGCGGACCGGATCGCGGAACGGGCCGGGCTGTGCCATGTCCGGCTGGGCCGAGGCTCCGGGGATCAGCGGAGCACGGTCTCCAGATAGTCGCTGCCCAGCCGGGCGACGGCGGTGACGTCGAGCTGGTGCAGCACATACCGGCCGCGGCGGCGGGTGCTCACCAGACCGGCCCGCTTGAGCACCCCGAGGTGGCGGGAGACCTCGGGCGCCGTGATCCCGTACGACTCCGCCAGCTCACTGGTGGTGTACGCGGCCCGGGCCAGGTTCCGGCACAGCCGCATCCGCACCGGATGGGCGAGCGCCTCCATCCGCCGCTGGAGGAGTTCCACCGTCCCGGGCCCCTGGAGCGCGGGCGCCCCGATCGGATAGTGGATCACCGGCCGCCAGCCGGGGGCGTGCAGCACCATCAGATGCGGCCAGCCGAAGCTGGACGGCACCAGGGTGAGGCCCGGCCCGAGGTCAGGATCGACGGCGGTGGTCCGGCCCTCGGCGAACTTGTCGGCGGTGACGCAGGTGTGGTCCTCGTCGACCGTCAGCGCGGGGGAGACCGCGTGCAGGGTCTCGGCGAGGCCCTTGTGGCGGAGCAGTTCCGTCTTGTGCCGGGCGTCGGCGGCGAGCTGGGGCGCGATCCGGGCCCAGGTGTCCGCGAAGAAGGCGCGTTCGCAGTCCTCGAAGAGCCTGCGGACCCAGGCGCGGACCGCCGCGGGGTCCTTCAGCAGCCGCTTGGTGAAGTCGAGCTGCCGGGGGCCGCGGTGGGCCGCCAGCTCCAGGGAGCGCTCCCGGCGGGCCGGGTCGCTGAGGGCGGACGGCCCGCCCTCCGAGTAGGTGCTGCCGCAGGTGAACTCCAGCGCCGCGGAGACGAAGCGCTCGTCGTCGAACCGGTCGAGGAGGTCGAGTTCGTCGGCGAGGGTGTGCATGCCGCGGGCGCCGCGCGCGGGGTCCGGCGGGAGCGCCGCGAACGGCATGAACACGTCCGAGAACGTGGACCGCCACAGGAAGTCCGCCTCGCACAGCCGGTCGGCCAGGTCCGGCTGGAGCGCGGCGGAGGTGGCGGTGGCCCAGCCGTGCAGCCCCGGGTGGTGCCCCGGCTCGGCGAGCGCGTGCAGGGCGACGCCCAGCTCGGCGAGGGGCGATATCTCGAAGACGATGCGCTCCCGGGGGAGCCCGCTGATGTCGATGGTGACGCTCACGGCTCCCATGGTGCGGGGTGCGCCGACGCACCGGTCACCCGGTTGACGCGGAGCGTCAATCGACGCGACGGTCCGTTCTCCGGGCGCCTTGGCCGCGGGGGGTGCCGCCCCGCGCCCGCGGTGGTTCGGGGCCTGAGCCTCGGTCTCCTCTGGAAGGGCATGCCCACGGGGCTGAGTCACAGGCGCTGTGCCGGTGGTGTCCGGGCCCACTGCCCGTGCGGGCCCGATGTCGGGGGCCGGCCCCGAGCCCCCGCTCCTCAACCTCCCCCGGAGGGGGCACCCCCAAGGGGCTGGAATGTGCGCGGGCCAACCTCCCCCAGAGGGGGCACCTCCACGGGGCTACATTCGGGGGCTGTTTCGCGGGGGTATTTTCTCCCTCCCACCGGACGGGAGTGTGCCCGCTTCCGGCACCGGAGGTGCTGGTCCCCCGTGGGGTGCAGGGTGGTCTCCCTGGCGGGACCCGAGGCCGTTTGTCTCCCCCCGGGGCGGGGGTGTGCCCCCTGCGTGCGGGAGGGACCTGCGGCTCCCCCTTCCCACCGGGCGGGACGGTGCCCACTTCCGGCACCGGGACGGCCCGGCCCCGTGGTGGGGGGTGCAGGGTCGTCCCCGGAAGGGACCGGCGGAGAACCGCCCGCACTCTGCGTCGGACGCCCGGTCTGCCGGCCCTGAGGAGTCGAGCCCGGAGGCCCCCACACCCCGCACCGAACGAGCCGCCCGCACCCCGAACCCCCGGGCACAGACGGACCCGCACAAAAACAAGCCCGTCCGGCGATTGAGGACGGACCCCGCACCAACGCAAGGCCGACGCGCAAGCCGACGGACCGCCCCCGCCGCACCCCCCGGCCCACCCCCCCCGGCGCCGTCCAGCCCCCCGAGCCCGCCCCACCGCCTGGCGTAGCATGACGGACACATCGTCCGGTACCCACCGAGGACTGGAACGGAAGGCACCGTGTGAACCCCACCGCACCACCCGACCCCCAGGACCGCCCCGCCCGCCTCACCGTCGGCGTCGTCGGCGCGGGCCGCGTCGGCCCCGCGCTCGCCGCGTCGCTGGCGCTCGCCGGGCACCGCCCGGTCGCCGCCTCCGGGGTCTCCGACGCCTCCCGCCGCCGCGCCGCCGAGCTGCTGCCGGACGTCCCCCTGGTCACCCCGTCCGAGGTCCTGGCCCGCAGTGAGCTGGTGCTGCTGACTGTGCCGGACGACGCGCTGCCCGCCCTGGTGGAGGGCCTGGCGGAGACCGGTGCCGTCCGCCCGGGACAGCTCCTCGTCCACACGTCCGGCCGGTTCGGCGCCGCCGTGCTCGACCCGGCGACCCGCGCGGGCGCCCTCCCGCTGGCGCTGCACCCGGCGATGACGTTCACCGGCACCGCCGTCGACGTCCAGCGGCTCGCGGGCTGCTCCTTCGGCGTCACGGCCCCCGGGGAGCTGCGGCTCGCCGCCGAAGCCCTGGTGATCGAGATGGGCGGGGAGCCCGAGTGGATCACGGAAGAATCCCGTCCGCTCTACCACGCGGCCCTCGCCCTGGGCGCCAACCACCTCGTCACCCTGGTGGCGCAGTCGATGGAGCTGCTGCGGGCCGCGGGTGTCGGCGCCCCCGACCGGATGCTCGGCCCCCTGCTGGGAGCCGCCCTGGACAACGCCCTGCGCTCGGGGGACGCGGCGCTCACCGGCCCGGTCGCCCGGGGCGACGCCGGAACCGTCGCCGCCCACATCGCCGAGCTGCGGCGGCACGCCCCGGGCGCGGTCGCGGGGTATCTCGCGATGGCCCGCACCACCGCCGACCGGGCCCTGGCCCAGGGACTGCTCAAGCCGGAGCTGGCCGAGGACCTGCTCGGCGTACTCGCGGAGGACGACCGCCGATGACCGCCCCCCATACCCCCGGGGCCACCGGACACGCCCCCGAGAACGCCGCCCCCGAGAACGCCGCCCCTGAGAACGCCACCCCCACCCCCGGCGTCGACCTCGTGCCCGACATCGCCGGGCTGCGCCGCACCCTGGACCGGCGCGCCGTCCCGGGCCGTACCGCCGTCGTGATGACGATGGGCGCGCTGCACCGGGGCCACGCCACCCTGATCCGCGCCGCCCGGGACCGCGTGGGCCCGGAGGGCTTCGTCACGGTCACCGTCTTCGTCAATCCGCTCCAGTTCGGCGCGGGTGAGGACCTGGACCGCTACCCCCGTACCCTCGACGCCGATCTCGCCCTCGCGGCACGGGCGGGCGCGGACGTCGTCTTCGCTCCGGCCGCCACCGGGATGTACCCCGCGGGCCGCCCCGGGGTGACGGTCGCCGCGGGCCCCATGGGGGAGCGGCTGGAGGGCGCGAGCCGCCCCGGCCACTTCGACGGGATGCTGACCGTGGTGGCCAAGCTGCTCCAGCTCACCCGCCCCGACCTGGCTTTCTTCGGTCAGAAGGACGCCCAGCAGCTTGCCCTGATCCGCCGGATGGTCCACGATCTCGACTTCCCGGTGGAGATCGTCGGGGTGGAGACCGTCCGTGAGGACGACGGTCTCGCCCTCTCCAGCCGCAACCGCTATCTGTCGGCCGCCGAACGGGAGACCGCGCTCGCGCTCTCCCGTGCCCTGTTCGCCGCCCGCGACCGGCTCGCCGCGCAGCAGGCCCTGACGGCCAGGGCCGAGGCCGCCGGAGGCACGCTGGCCCGCGCCGCCGCGCTGTCCGCGCTGGGCGAGGCCCGGCTCGCGGCGGACGCCGCCGCCGTGGCGCAGGCCGTCACCGGTTGCGCCGACGCGGTGCGGGCCGCCGCCCGCGCCGTCCTGGACGAGGCGGGCCGCGCCACCCCGCCGCTGGAGCTGGACTATCTCGCCCTGGTCGACCCGGCCGACTTCACCGAGGTCGGGGCCGATCACCAGGGGGACGCGATCCTCGCTGTCGCCGCCCGGGTCGGCACCACCCGGCTCATCGACAACATCACCGTCGGCCCGCTGGGCATCCCCGGCACCCCGGACACCACGGACCCCACCGGCACCCCGGACACCACGGGGCCCGCCGACCCCACCGGGTCCCAGGACGGCGCCGACTCCCCGAGACCCGGAGACCGCCCGTGACCGGCATACGGCTCACCGCCCCCGCCCCCGGCTGGTCCATCGACGCCGATGTCGTCGTGGTCGGCTCCGGGGTCGCCGGGCTGACCGCGGCCCTGCGCTGCGCCGCCGCCGGGCTGAGCACGGTCGTCGTGACCAAGGCCCGGCTCGACGACGGCTCCACCCGCTGGGCCCAGGGCGGGATCGCCGCCGCCATCGGCGAGGGCGACACCCCCGGACAGCACCGGGACGACACCCTGGTCGCGGGCGCCGGTCTGTGTGCCGGGTCCGCCGTGGACGCCCTGGTCACCGAGGGCCCCGGCGCCGTGCACCGGCTGATCGCCACGGGGGCCCGCTTCGACCTGGACGCGGACGGTGACATCGCGCTCACCCGGGAGGGCGGCCACCACCGCCGTCGGATAGCGCACGCGGGCGGCGACGCCACCGGCGCCGAGATCTCCCGGGCCCTGGTCGGGGCCGTGCGCGACGCCGGTCTGCGCACCGTCGAGAACGCCCTGGTCCTGGACCTCATCACCGATGACCGGGGCCGTACCGCCGGAGTCACCCTCCATGTGATGGGGGAGGGCCAGCACGACGGTGTCGGCGCCGTCCACGCCCCCGCCGTGGTGCTCGCCACCGGCGGTATGGGCCAGGTCTTCGCCGCGACGACCAACCCCGCCGTCTCCACCGGCGACGGTGTGGCTCTCGCCCTGCGCGCCGGGGCGGAGGTCTCGGACCTGGAGTTCGTGCAGTTCCACCCCACCGTCCTCTTCCTCGGTACGGACTCCGAGGGCCAGCAGCCGCTGGTCTCCGAGGCGGTACGGGGCGAGGGCGCCCATCTCGTCGACGCCGACGGGGTCCGCTTCATGCTCGGCGCGCACGAACTCGCCGAGCTGGCCCCCCGGGACATCGTCGCCAAGGCGATCATGCGGCGGATGCGCGAGCACGGCGCCGACCACATGTATCTCGACGCCCGCCACTTCGGGGCCGGGATGTGGGAGCACCGCTTCCCCACCATCCTCGCGGCCTGCCGGGCCCATGGCATCGACCCGGTCACCGAGCCGGTCCCGGTCGCCCCGGCGGCCCACTACGCCTCCGGCGGGGTACGGACCGACCTGCACGGGCGCACCACCGTCCCGGGCCTGTGGGCCTGCGGCGAGGTGGCCTGTACGGGGGTGCACGGGGCGAACCGGCTGGCGTCGAACTCGCTCCTGGAGGGGCTGGTCTTCGCCGAACGCATCGCCGCCGACATCGCCGCCACGGCACACGAGGCGGGCACGGCAGGTACGGCGGCCAAGGCACACGAGGCGGGCACAGCAGACGAGGCAGGTACGACGGCCAAGGCAGGCACGGCAGGCACGGCAGGCACGACGGGCACGGCGGCCAAGGCACACGAGCCAGCCACCGTGATCACCGACGCCACCGACCGCGCCCCGGCCCGGACCCCGGCCCCGGCCCAACCGCCCGCCCCCGTGCCGCCGCCCGCCCCCGCCCCCGCGCCGCTCCCGCTCATCGACCCCGCCGCCCGCGCCACCATCCAGCGGATCATGTCCCACGGCGCGGGAGTGCTCCGCTCGGACGAGAGCCTGCGGAAGGCCGCCGCGGCCCTGGAGGCCGTCCACCGGGAGGCCCTGGAGGCGTCCGCCGCCCCCGCCCCCGGCGCCGCGACCGCCGAGACCCCCGGCGGCGGCGGGACCAAGACCGCCGAGCCGGGCGTCGAGTCCTGGGAGACCGCCAACCTCCTGTGCGTCGCCCGGGTGCTGACCGCCGCCGCGCTGGCCCGCGAGGAGACCCGCGGCTGCCACTGGCGCGAGGACCACCCCGACCGCGACGACACCATCTGGCGGCGGCATCTCGTCGTCCGTCTCGCGCCCGACCGGACGCTCGTCGTCACCCCCACCGACGGCACTGAATTCCCCGCCGTCCCCGCCGTCCCCGCCGTCCCCGCCGTCCCCGCCGTCCCTGTCGTCCCCGCAGTCCCCACCCACCCGAGGGAGCACCAGCAGTGAGCACGCCCGACGACCGTCCGTTCCGTGAGGACCTGCCGCTGGCCGCCGACGGCTGCGGGGACTCCTGCGGCTGTGCCCACGAGGGGGACGACGCCGTCGAGTGCGGCCTCGACCCGGCGCTGGCGGCGCTCCTGGCCGGTCAGGGGCTCGACCCCGTACAGGTCGAGGACATCGCCCACGTCGCCCTGAGTGAGGACCTGGACGGCGGTGTCGACGTCACCAGTGTCGCCACCGTCCCCGCCGACGCGGTCGCCACCGGCGACTTCACCGCCCGTGAGGCGGGCACCGTGGCCGGGCTCCAGATCGCCGAGGCCGTGCTCTCGGTGATCGCCACCGAGGAGTTCACGGTGGAGCGCCACGTCGAGGACGGCGACCGGGTCGAGGCCGGACAGAAGCTGCTCTCCGTCACCACCACCACCCGGGAGCTGCTGACCGGCGAGCGCAGCGCGCTCAACCTGCTCTGCCGGCTCTCCGGGATCGCCACGGCCACCCGCGCCTGGGCGGACACGCTGGAGGGCACCGGGGCCCGGGTCCGCGACACCCGCAAGACCACCGCCGGACTGCGCGCCCTGGAGAAGTACGCGGTGCGCTGCGGCGGCGGGGTCAACCACCGGATGTCCCTCTCGGACGCCGCCCTCGTCAAGGACAACCACGTCGTCGCGGCGGGCGGGGTCGCCGCCGCCTTCACCGCGGTGCGGGAGGCGTTCCCCGAGCTGCCGATCGAGGTCGAGGCGGACACCCTGGAGCAGGTCCGGGAGGTGCTCGACGCGGGCGCCGACCTGATCCTGCTGGACAACTTCACCCCGGCCCGCACCGCCGAGGCGGTGGAGCTGGTCGCGGGCCGCGCCCTCCTGGAGTCCTCCGGCAGGCTCACCCTCGGCAACGCCCGCGCCTACGCCGAGACCGGCGTGGACTTCCTGGCCGTGGGCGCGCTCACGCACTCGGCGCCGATCCTGGACATCGGGCTTGACCTGCGGGAGGCGGACCTCTGATGCTGCTCACCATCGACGTCGGCAACACCCACACGGTCCTCGGTCTCTTCGACGGGGACGAGATCGTGGAGCACTGGCGCATCTCGACCGACTCCCGGCGCACCGCCGACGAGCTGGCCGTGCTGCTCCAGGGACTGATGGGCATGCACCCGCTGCTCGGCGTCGAGCTGGGCGACGGCATCGAGGGCATCGCGATCAGCTCCACCGTCCCGTCCGTCCTGCACGAGCTGCGCGAGGTGACCCGCCGCTACTACGGCGACGTTCCGGCGGTGCTGGTGGAGCCCGGGGTCAAGACCGGGGTGCCGATCCTGACGGACAACCCCAAGGAGGTCGGCGCCGACCGCATCATCAACGCGGTGGCGGCGGTCGAGCTGTACGGCGGGCCCGCGATCGTCGTGGACTTCGGCACGGCGACGACGTTCGACGCGGTGAGCCCGTCCGGGGCGTACACCGGTGGAGTGATCGCGCCCGGCATCGAGATCTCCGTCGACGCGCTGGGGGTCAAGGGCGCCCAGCTCCGCAAGATCGAGCTGGCCCGCCCCCGCAGTGTGATCGGCAAGAACACCGTCGAGGCGATGCAGTCGGGCATCGTGTACGGCTTCGCCGGACAGGTGGACGGGGTGGTGCGCCGGATGAAGACCGAGCTGGCGCCGGACCGCCCCGAGGACGTCCGGGTGATCGCCACGGGCGGCCTGGCGCCGATGGTGCTGGGCGAGTCCTCCGAGATCGACGAGCACGAGCCCTGGCTGACCCTGATCGGGCTGCGCCTGGTGTACGAACGGAACATCGCCCGGATGTGAGCCCCTGGGGTCCCGGCGTCCCGGGCACCAGCGCTCCGGGCCCCGGCGCCCCGGGCGGTCGGGTCCGCCGCCCGCCGGGGGTACCGGGCCTTCTCGGCCGCCCCGGGTCCACTGCCCGCCGGGGCCCCGGACCTCCCGGTGGCCGGGCCCGCCGCCCGCCCGCTCGTTCACCGCCAGGCCGCCAGGCCGCCAGGCCGCCAGGCCGCCAGGCACGCCCGGCCCGCCGCCCGCCGGGGCCCCAGCCCCACGGCCCGGACGGCCCCGCGCGGCCCGCTCCGTTCGACCGCGCGGCGCGCCCGAATTGCTGGCATTAAGTCGATTTTGTCGAAGTCGCACGTATGGTCGGAGCATGCCCACGCCATACGGTTCCCGCGGCGGCATGGCCTTCAGCGCAGACGAGCTGCGTGTGCTCCGACGCGCCCTCGCCGTCGCCGTCCATCCCGGTCCGCTCCCCGACGAGGACGTCCGGGACTGTCTGCGGCTGGCCGACTCCGTCGACGAGGCCACGCGCGAGGCCGGGCGGCTGCGCGCCTTCCTCCTCGCCGACCTCGACCGCTACCGCTCGGCCCTGCCCGGCTCGGCCACGAGCTATCTGGAGCTGCTCCAGGACGCGCTGGCGGCCGGATACCACCCCCTGCCCGAGGACCTGGCGGCGCTGCGCTCCCTGGACGGCGGCCCCGTCGCCGCCGCCCTGCTGGAGCGCTGCGGGGCGGCGGGGCGGTCCGCACGGGTCCCGTCCCCGGCCCCCGCGCCCCGCACCCGGCTGCTCGCGCTGCCCGGGGGACGGGCGGCGGCCGACCGGGACCCCGCGCCCAAACCCAAGCCGAAACCGAGACCGGCCCCCGAGCCCGCACAGCCTGCCCCCCGGCCCCCGGCGCCCGGCGAGCGCCCGGTACCCAAGCCCTCCGAGGTGTTCCCGCCCCGCCGCCGCCCCGCACCGCCGCCCCAGCAGCGGGCCGTCTAACCTGGCTCCCATGGACTATGTATCCGCCCTGCTGCCGCCCGTTGTGATGGCCACCTTCTTCACCGCCCTGATCGTGACGATCGTCAGGACCCAGGGCGGCCCGAACAAGGCCAAGGAGGACGCGATCGTGGACGCGGCGCTCGCCCGCGCCGGGGCGTCCCCGGCCGCCGCGACCTCCGCGGACAAGGACTGACCGGCCCGGCCGCCCCGTGTCCCCCGACAGTGCGCGCGGGGGCGCGAAAGGGCCGTGATGTGTCGTACGGAAGGACGTACGGAAGACCTATGGGTCGACCGTACGTCCTTTTTGTTACGTCATTACCGGGAAATCCAGATTCTACGACTATGGTGGCAATGTGCCCCGCCAATTGGGAGAGCTGGAAGACGCCGTCATGACACGGGTCTGGCAATGGAACCGGGCGGTCACCGTCCGGGAAGTCCTGGAAGACCTTCAGCAGGAACGGTCAATCGCCTACACGACCGTCATGACCGTAATGGACAATCTCCATCAGAAGGGCTGGGTCCGCAGGGAAGTCGAGGGCCGTGCCTATCGATATACGGCCGTCTCCACCCGGGCCGCCTACTCGGCCGCACTGATGAACGAAGCGTGGTCCAAGAGTGACAACCCCGCCGCCGCGCTCGTCGCCTTCTTCGGGATGATGTCGCCCGAGCAGCGGGAGTCCCTGCGGGCGGCCGTCCGTATCGTTCAGGACGACGAACACGATGAACACGACGACCGCGACGAGGGCGTTCAGGCCGCACAGGATCGCGCCCATCGCCTTCCCGCCGACGTTCCTGCGGACGTTCCCGCCGAGGTTCCCGGGGACGTTCCCGGCACCGACTCCGGAGACGACTCCCATGACGACTCCGGACGTGACTCAGGACGCGACTCGGGCAACGGCTCCGGTGAAGAGGGCGAACAACTTCCAGGTGGCCGGGGCGGTGGCGAGGGGGACCCCGCCGGGCGATAGCGTCAACCCATGTCTTATACCGCCCCGAAAGGCAGCGTCACCGTCCGCCGCGCCCGGACCGGCGATGTACGCGCGGTGCGCCGGCTCGTCGATCCGTATGTCGGGGAAGGCATCCTCCTCGACAAAGCGACCGTCACTCTTTACGAGTCCATCCAGGAGTTCTGGGTCGCGGAACGCGACGAAGACGGTACGGTGGTCGGCTGCGGTGCGCTCCATGTCATGTGGGAAGACCTCGCGGAAGTGCGCACTCTCGCGGTCGACCCCGCCTTCACCGGGCAGGGCATCGGCCATCTGCTCCTGGACAAGCTGCTGGGAACCGCCCGCCGGCTGGGGGTGCGGCGGGTATTCTGCCTGACCTTCGAAGTGGACTTCTTCGTCAAG
The DNA here is from genome assembly GCF_005519465.1 of Streptomyces clavuligerus. Classification (NCBI taxonomy): domain Bacteria; kingdom Bacillati; phylum Actinomycetota; class Actinomycetes; order Kitasatosporales; family Streptomycetaceae; genus Streptomyces; species Streptomyces clavuligerus. The sequence continues at coordinate 3,924,420 of NZ_CP027858.1, forward strand.
CACGGCTTCCAGGAGATCGGGGAGACCTCGGCGGACACCGATGTCATCGGTACAGATGTCTACGCCGAGCTGCTGCGTTCCTATGACGAGGGTGTCGCCGAGTTCCTGGGACTCGAACGTGTGAAGCCGAACACCTTGGGCAACAGCCGGATGCTTCTGCACCTGTGATGAGCCGGTGATCACCTCTTGCGACCCGGTCCGACGCGATCCCTATGTCCGAATCGCGTACGTTTCCCGCGTTCTTGAGGTTCTGAACCTCTCCCAAGGGTTTGTGTTTTTCGGGGAAAGGCGGTTTCCTTTCCGCGTAGTGCTTTTTCGATGAAAGGAAATCCGGTGGCGCAGAAGGTTCAGGTCCTTCTTGTCGACGACCTCGACGGTGGCGAGGCGGACGAGACGGTGACGTTCGCACTGGACGGCAAGACCTACGAGATCGACCTCACCACCGCCAATGCGGACAAGCTCCGCAGCATCCTTGAGCCGTACGCGAAGAACGGCCGTCGCACCGGTGGTCGTGCCTCCTCCGGGCGCGGCAAGGGCCGCGCGGCGGCGAGCGGCAACAAGGACACGGCGGAAATCCGGGCGTGGGCCAAGGCGAACGGCTACGAGGTCAACGACCGCGGTCGTGTCCCCGCCACGGTTCGTGAGGCATACGAGAAGGCGAACGGCTGAGCACCGCGCTCAGCGGGTTCTTAATCGGCCGAGTATTCGCAGGCTGCGTATTTGTACGCGTTCGCACATCCATGCGTCCGGGCATTCATGCGCAGCAAACGGACCCGATGGCACTCCGCTGCCGTCGCGTCCCGCTCCACCTCGCGCCCCGGCACGGGGGGCCGCACGCCGGACGGCGGCCCCCCGGGAGCCGGTCTCCGCGGCCCCGTGCCGGCGGGCGCACGTCCCGACGGCAGGACGTCCTGTCCCGGTGGGCGGCCTGACACGGTCGTGTGGTCACTCTTCGTGTGCGAATGATTGCGTAGAGTGTCGAACAGGGGGGAGCCCGGAGGCATTCAAGGGCGCAACGTTGTTCGCCCGTAGCTGAGGGAACCGGTGTGCGCCGCATGGACTGTCAGTGGTTGCGGGTAAGACATTCCTAGTGAGGAGGGGCGACACGCCCCCAGGTCGGTCTCACGTTCGCCATCGGCGTACTGCCGGTGCGGGTAACTGCCTGGCCTGCGGGAACATCGTCTCGCACCATCGGGTTGGAGCAGTTGTCGGCGTTCAGGGGTCAGGAGGCCACAGACGGGTGTCGGCAGTTGGAATGAGCGGTCCCCGCTTGCGGGACTAAGCTGCGGAAGGACAGGGAGGGGACCGACCCCTTACTGCCTGACCGCTCTGAGGAGCGATTAACGATGTTCGAGAGGTTCACCGACCGCGCGCGGCGGGTTGTCGTCCTGGCTCAGGAAGAAGCCCGGATGCTCAACCACAACTACATCGGCACCGAGCACATCCTCCTGGGCCTGATCCACGAGGGTGAGGGTGTCGCCGCTAAGGCCCTGGAGAGCCTCGGGATTTCGCTCGAGGCGGTCCGCCAGCAGGTGGAGGAGATCATCGGCCAGGGCCAGCAGGCCCCGTCCGGGCACATCCCCTTCACCCCCCGTGCCAAGAAGGTCCTGGAGCTGTCGCTCCGCGAGGCCCTCCAGCTGGGCCACAACTACATCGGCACCGAGCACATCCTGCTCGGCCTGATCCGCGAGGGCGAGGGTGTCGCCGCCCAGGTCCTCGTGAAGCTGGGCGCCGACCTCAACCGGGTGCGGCAGCAGGTCATCCAGCTGCTCTCCGGCTACTCGGGCGGCAAGGAGGCGGCCACCGCGGGCGGCCCCGCCGAGGGCACGCCCTCCACCTCGCTCGTCCTGGACCAGTTCGGCCGCAACCTCACGCAGGCCGCCCGGGAGTCCAAGCTCGACCCGGTCATCGGGCGCGAGAAGGAGATCGAGCGGGTCATGCAGGTGCTGTCCCGCCGCACCAAGAACAACCCCGTCCTGATCGGCGAGCCCGGTGTCGGAAAGACCGCCGTCGTCGAGGGCCTGGCGCAGGCCATCGTCAAGGGCGAGGTGCCCGAGACCCTCAAGGACAAGCACCTCTACACCCTCGACCTGGGCGCGCTCGTCGCCGGCTCCCGCTACCGCGGTGACTTCGAGGAGCGCCTGAAGAAGGTGCTCAAGGAGATCCGCACCCGCGGCGACATCATCCTGTTCATCGACGAGCTGCACACGCTCGTCGGCGCGGGTGCCGCCGAGGGCGCGATCGACGCGGCCAGCATCCTCAAGCCGATGCTCGCCCGCGGTGAGCTCCAGACCATCGGCGCCACCACGCTGGACGAGTACCGCAAGCACCTGGAGAAGGACGCCGCGCTGGAGCGCCGCTTCCAGCCCATCCAGGTCGCCGAGCCCTCGCTGCCGCACACCATCGAGATCCTCAAGGGTCTGCGCGACCGCTACGAGGCCCACCACCGGGTCTCCATCACGGACGAGGCCCTGGTCCAGGCCGCCACCCTGGCCGACCGGTACATCTCGGACCGCTTCCTCCCGGACAAGGCGATCGACCTGATCGACGAGGCCGGCTCCCGGATGCGCATCCGCCGGATGACCGCGCCGCCGGACCTCCGCGAGTTCGACGAGAAGATCGCCGGTGTCCGCCGGGACAAGGAGTCCGCGATCGACTCGCAGGACTTCGAGAAGGCCGCCTCGCTCCGCGACAAGGAGAAGCAGCTCCTCGCCGCGAAGGCCAAGCGCGAGAAGGAGTGGAAGGCCGGCGACATGGACGTCGTCGCCGAGGTCGACGGCGAGCTGATCGCCGAGGTCCTCGCCACGGCCACCGGCATTCCCGTCTTCAAGCTCACCGAGGAGGAGTCCTCCCGGCTGCTGCGCATGGAAGACGAGCTGCACAAGCGCGTCATCGGCCAGAAGGACGCCATCAAGGCGCTCTCCCAGGCGATCCGCCGTACCCGTGCCGGTCTGAAGGACCCGAAGCGCCCCGGCGGCTCGTTCATCTTCGCCGGTCCCTCCGGTGTCGGTAAGACCGAGCTGTCCAAGACGCTCGCCGAATTCCTCTTCGGCGACGAGGACGCGCTGATCTCCCTCGACATGTCGGAGTTCAGCGAGAAGCACACCGTTTCCCGCCTCTTCGGCTCCCCGCCCGGATACGTGGGCTACGAAGAGGGCGGCCAGCTCACCGAGAAGGTGCGCCGCAAGCCGTTCTCCGTCGTCCTCTTCGACGAGGTCGAGAAGGCCCACCCCGATATCTTCAATTCCCTTCTCCAGATCCTGGAGGACGGTCGGCTGACCGACTCGCAGGGCCGGGTCGTGGACTTCAAGAACACGGTCATCATCATGACGACCAACCTCGGGACCCGGGACATCTCCAAGGGATTCAACCTGGGCTTTGCCGCGCAGGGCGATGTCAAGACCGGCTACGAGCGGATGAAGGCGAAGGTCAACGAAGAGCTGAAGCAGCACTTCCGGCCCGAGTTCCTCAACCGTGTCGACGACACGGTCGTCTTCCACCAGCTCACCGAGGAAGACATCATCCAGATCGTCGACCTCATGATCGCCAAGGTGGACGAGCGGCTGAAGGACCGCGACATGGGCCTGGAGCTGAGCGCCACGGCCAAGTCGCTCCTGGCGAAGAAGGGCTACGACCCCGTCCTGGGCGCCCGGCCGCTGCGCCGGACGATCCAGCGGGAGATCGAGGACATCCTCTCCGAGAAGATCCTCTTCGGCGAGCTGCGCCCCGGCCACATCGTGGTCGTGGACACCGACGGCGAGGGCGAGGAGAAGAAGTTCACCTTCCGCGGCGAGGAGAAGTCGCCGCTGCCCGACGTCCCGCCGATCGAGCCTGCGGGCGGGCCCGGCCCGAACCTCTCCAAGGAGGCGTGAGCCGGTCACCGGCTGACGACCGCAGAACGGCCACAGGGGCTGCCCCCGACCTCACCGGGTCGGGGGCAGCCCCTTGTCGTACGGCTCCGGCAGGCTCAGCAGGTGTCCGGCTTGCGCCAGACACACTCCAGCTCGGCCCGGACCTCGCCGGAGTCGGCTGCGGCACCGGCGCCCTGCGGCGGCCGGGGCGCGACCGGGGCGATCCCCGTGCCCGCCGTGCCCGCGGTGCGCGAGCGGGCCAGGGTCACCACGATCGCGTCCTCCACCCCCTTCACCGACGGGGCGACATAGTTGTTGAGGACGACCGCGAAGGCCAGCTCCCTCCCGGCGGCGTCCTTCACATAGCCCGCGAGGGAGGACACCCCGGTCAGCGAACCGATCTTCGCCCGGGCGTTCAGCGCGGCGGGCGTGCCGCACATCCGGCTCCGCAGCCCGCCGCCGACAGGCCGCTCGGGGGCGCAGGCCACCGGCAGCGAGGCGACCCACCGCGGATACCAGGGGGCCTCCCGTACGGCCAGCAGCAGCCGGGTGAGCTGAGCGGCCGGGATCAGATTCATCCGGGACAGCCCCGAGCCGTCCGTCAGCCGCAGTGTCCCGGTGTCCACCCCCAGGGAGCGGAGCTGCCCGCGGATCGCGGTGAGCCCCGCGCCCCAGGTGCCGCTGCCCGCCTTCGCGTATCCGATGGCCTTGGTCAGGGTCTCGGCGTGCATATTGTTGGACAGCTTCATCAGCGGCATCAGCAGCTCCCGCAGCGGCATCGAACGGTGCGAGGCGAGCGTCCGGGCCCCCGCCGGGGTGGCCCGGCCCAGCACGGTGGCCCCGCCGACCCGTACCCCGTGGCGTGCGAGCGCGTCCGAGAAGACGGCGGCGGCGTATCCGGTGGGCTCCCACACCGTCGTCCACTCCTTGGTCGAACCGCCGCCGACGGGCATCGAGCCACTGACCGTGACGGTGTTCCCGCCGTGCCCCCGTGCGATGGAGAGGGTGTCCGCGCCGCCCCGTTCGACGGTGGTGCCCCGGTTGTCGATCCTCACGTACCGCGTCCTCGGCGTCACCGTCACCACGGGCCGGTCCCCGGCCCGGGCGCCGGGGGCGGCCTCCACGATGACGGTGCCGGAGTCGTAGTCCGTGTCCGGGGCCACCGTCAGCGGTGAGATCTGCGCCGAGTAGTACGCGGACTCGTCGTCGGCGGACCAGTTGCGGCCCAGGCGTTCCCGGTCGAAACGGGTGTCGTCGGCGATCAGCCCTCCGCTGACCCGGGTGATCCCGGCGGCGGCGACAGCGGCGGCCAGCCGGTCGTAGTCCCGGGCGAGGGTGGTCGGGTCGCCGCCGCCCCGCAGATGGAGATCGCCGCGGAGGGTGGACCCGGCCCGGCGCCCGGTGGCGAGCACATCGGTGGTGAACCGGTACTCCGGCCCGAGCAGCCCCATCGCCGCGATCGAGGTGACGATCTTCGTGTTGGACGCGGGCACCAGCCGGTCGTCCGCGTTGCGCTGGTAGAGCCGTTCCCCGGTGACGGCGTCCGCGACGACCACACTCGCGGTGGCGCCGGTCATCCGGCTGTCGGCGAGGATCGTGTCGATGGCCTTCTTCAGCCCGGTGTCGGAGGGGCCGGCTCCGGCGGGGGCGCTCCCGGGGAGGACGAGCGCGAGGACGGTGACGCCGACGGCGAGCAGTGGCCGGACCCGGCGGCGGAGCGACGAGGGGACGGGCGGGCGCGATCGGTTCTCGGGAGGGGTCCTCATAGGAGGAGCATCCCGGAGGGGCGGGGCGGGGTGAAGAAGGCGGGACGGATGATCAGTCGCGGACGACGATCTCCAGCCGCTCACCGAAGAGTTCACCGCCGGTCACCTGTATCCGAGCCCCTCGCCGGTGCCAGAGGTACACCATCAGATCGGGCAGGTCCCGCAGCGGTGTCAGATCGACGGTGTACTCGTCCACGGCGAAGGGCCTCAGCCGCAGGGTGCGCAGACCGGGGAAGAGCCGCGCGATGTCGGCCGGGTCGAGCCGGGAGGCTGCGTCGTCCAGCGTCAGCCGGGTGATGCCCGGTGCCGCCACGGCCCGGCCCGGGGCGTCCCCGGTGAACTCCTGGACCGACAGTTCGGTGAGCCGGGGCAGCCGGGCGGCTCTCTCCATGAGGTGGGCGAAGCGCACCGGAGCGGCGGCGACCAGGCGCTGGACGGTGGACCAGCGGGCGAGGGCCCCGTAGCGGGGCTCGGTGTCCCCGACGACCATGAGCGTCCGGACCCGGGGGAGTCCGCCGGGGAGGTCCAGGTGTTCGGGGTCGACGGCCAGTGAGGCGAAGGCGCGGTCGGCGAGGTCGTCGAAGGTCTCCAGGGCCGGGCAGAGATAGACGCCGAGGGTCTTGATGGAGCGGCGTTCGCGTACCGGGTCCAGCCGGGTGAGCAGGGGGTTGTCGATCACGTCGAGATGGCGCAGGCCGGTCCGCGGCAGCCAGGTGTCCAGCTCCTCCGCCGGGTGGGGTCCCTCCACCGTCATCAGCGGCACGGGCCCGCAGTGGTGGATCTGCCGGAACTGTTCGGCGGTGTGGACCTCCAGATCGATCCCGGTCAGGTCCACCCGGGCCAGGACCTGCCGGGCGTAGCGCTCGGCGGGCAACTGGCGCCAGGCGGCCACCAGCGCCCGGCGCAGCCGTTTGTCGTCGTCCCCGGTGAACCGCGCCAGCGGCTCGATCGCCGTCTCGTCGCCGACCTGCGCGAAGGTCTCCACGACCAGCGCGTCCGCCGTGCCGTCGCCGGACGGCCCCGGCAGCAGCGGCAGCACGGCGGAGCCGAAGGACGCCAGTTCCCTTACCTCGTCCTTGTCCTGAGGCGGCATCAGCGCCCGGACTCTGTGCTCGGCCTTCGCCCGGATGCGGCCGTCCAGGAAGACGGAGGACACCGCGCAGTACCCGGCGAGCAGATGCAGGGAACGGGTCGCCAAGGGCTCGGGGCTGCGGTCGCCGAGGGCGATGAGTTCGCTGATGAGCCTGCTGACATGGGTGCGGTCGAAGTGGCCGACGGCGAGCCGGACGACGTCCCGCCACAGTTCGTCCCCCGCGTTCTGGAGGAGTTCCCCGACGCTGCCGGTCTCGGCGAACTCCTTCGCGGCCAGATAGTCCTGGAAGGTGCGGTGGATGAACTGGATCGTGTCGCCGGTCCGCTGCTGGAGCAGCCCGCTGCGGTTGAGGAGGTGGACGAGCGCCTGCCGGGGCGTGCCCTGGGCGCGGACTTGGGGCATGGCCGCCATGGCCCGTTCGATCTGCCGCTCGGCCTCTCCCGGGGTGAGCTGGACCCGTCCGCCGCGGACCAGCCACACCGCGATGTGCTGGAGCAGCAGTTTGTGTTCCTCGACGCCCAGCGCGAAGCCCTCGGGCGCCTCGATGCCGCGTCCCCGGTCGCGGTTGCCGAGGAGCATGTCCAGGGTGGCCCGGTACAGCTCCCAGCGGGTATGGGGGAGCGCGCCCCGGCGTTTGCGGTGCAGGGCGCAGATGACGGCGCAGAGCAGCGGGGTCCGGGCGAGGTCCCGCAGGACGCGGTTGTTGGCCAGCTCCCGGCCGAGCCGCTGGGCCAGTCCGTCGAGCCGTTCGGCCTCGGCCCCGGCGCGGGCGGTGTCGAGCGCCGCGTACTCCAGCCGGGCGGCCCGGTGCCAGGCGGCGATGAACATCTCGATGTCGCCGTCGCTCATGGGCAGCAGCAGCAGATCGGCGAAGCCCTCGTCGGCGAGCCACTTCGCCTCGACGGCGCCGGGGCGCACGGTCGCGAGGACGCGGGTGGCGCCGTACCGCCGGAGCAGGCCGGCGAGCCAGCGGCGGGCGTCGGCCCGGTGGGCGCGGGGCAGCTCGTCGAAGCCGTCGACGAGGAGGAGGGCCCGTCCCGAGGCGAGGACCCGTTCCGCCCAGCCCTCGGGGGGAGTGCCGACGGACAGCCCGGCGGCGTGGACGAGGGCGTCCGGAGCGGGGAAGCCCCGGCCGTGCGCGTGGACGCTGCGCAGGGGGACGACGAAGGGCACCAGGCCGTTGAGCGCGTCGAGCCGGTCGGGCAGGGTCCCGCGGGCGGCGTGCGCGGCGAGCCACCACACGAGCGTCGTCTTGCCCGCGCCCGCCTCGCCGCGCAGCAGGGTCCGCCGCTGCCGTCCGAGCAGGTCCTCCACCCGCTGGGGCCGGTGCGCGGTCGTGGTCGGGGCCTCGGACGGGCCGTCCGGCGCGTACCGGGGGCTGTCGTCCTCGGCGAGCCGGGTGGCCTCCAGGCTGAGATACGCGGTGTCCAGGTCCCAGGTGGCCTCGCTGACGCCCAGCTCGTCGATGCCGAAGACTTCGAGCTTGCGGTAGTGGGCCCTCAGGGCGGTGGCGTAGGTGTCCTCGTACCGCACGTCCCCGAAACGGGAGCCGGTGATGTTCCGCGGGGGAGGGAGCCGGATCTCCGTTTCGGTGTGCAGGGCTTTCCGGATGGTCTCGATCGGGACATAGGCCAGGTGCCGGTCGTCCTGGCGGGGGGACTTCGTTGAGGTGAGGCCGATGAGGACGGGTCCGGCGAAGAGGGGCCCTTCGGGCCTCAGGCGTATCGGCAGTCCTTCCGGCCTGTCCAGCAAGATCCGGCCATGGCCGGGGTCGGTGGGCGGGAGGATGCTGCCGGAGACAGGAGGCTCCCCGGAGTCATGCAGCTCCCAGCCGGGCAGGGGAGTGTCGCTGACCAGCCGCCCCAGGCAGAGCGTGTCGGTACCCAGCTCCTCCGGGTAGCGGAGGGGGTCGTCCAAGCAGCGCAGCAGGACGGCGTCGGTCTCGGGGGCGCTGGTCCACTCGACCCGGCAGGTGTGGTCCCCGGTGCGGCGGCCTTCCCAGCGGACCTTGAAGGAGCGGGCACCCCCCAGCAGGCTGGCGCAGGCCAGGACGTATTCGGGGGTGAGCAGCAGTCCGGTGGTCGACGGGTAGGGCGCGTCCGGGTCCGGGGTCTCGATATGGACCCACAGGTGCGGCGGATCGTCCTCGTCCACCTGCTCCACGCCCTCTTCCCCCTCGTTCCGCCCCTTTTCCCGGTCCGAGGCTAGTGGCCCGGGCCACATTCCGTCCCGAAATCCGGTGACCCGGGCCACAGCCCCGACCCGCCCCCGGGTGACAAGGCGCACAGGCCGTTTTCGCGCTACTAGTCGGATTAGGAGGGCATTCACCCCTTCCGATCCATCCCCGGGGCCCGGGTGGAGCGGGGTGCGGGCCCCGCCGTTGCGCGGGGCGGGCCGGATGGGGGTGCGGGGGCTCCGCCCCGTTGCGCGGTATGCGGCTAAACCGCATTCGGGGGAGATCTTTCCGCCCCTCGCGGCCCGCTTCTCCGGTCGCGGCGCAGGGGTGTCAAGGGTCTGGATCACGGCATCGCAGCTACGACGTTATGTCGTAGTTGGGGGGCTTGAGGTGAATTGGGCGGTTCGGTTACCAAGGGATGGCCAACGCATCCCGGCACACGTTCCCGTGCCGGGTCCCTTATTGCCCGGAGGCTTTACCGAATGTCGCGCTTCACCATCCGTCGCCCCCGCCTTGCCGACCTCCGTACCCGTTCCGCCCTGCTGGCTGCCGGTGCGGGAGCGGTGGCGATGGTCGGCGCGGGAGCCGCGTTCGCCGCTGAGTCCGGTTCGACCGCGCCCGCCACCACGTCCCAGGCCGTCGCCGCCCAGGCGCAGGCCCAGAGCAAGGCCGCCGAGGCCAAGACCGTCTCGGCCCCCGCCGCCAAGCCCGCCGCCGCCTCCGCGAGCGGCTGGTCGAAGCCGGTGGACCAGTACACGCTGAGCGCCACCTACGGCAAGGCCGGCGGTATGTGGACGAGCAACCACTCCGGCCAGGACTTCGCCGTCCCGAGCGGCACCCCGGTCAAGTCCGTCGGCCCCGGCACCGTCGTGAAGGCCGGTCCCAACGGCGGCGGTGACGGCCCCGCGTACGGCAACGCCGTCGTGATCAAGCACAGCAACAACACGTACTCGCAGTACGCCCACCTCTCCACCATCGGTGTGAGCGTCGGCCAGCAGGTCAGCGGTGGTCAGCAGATCGCCCTGTCCGGCAACACCGGAAACTCCAGCGGCCCGCACCTGCACTTCGAGATCCGTACCACCCCGAACTACGGCTCCGCGGTCGACCCGGTCGCCCACCTGCGGGCCCAGGGCATCACGCTCTGACCCGTCCGGGTCCCGGCCCCGCCGCCACGGCGGCGGGCCACGACGGACGACGGCCCCCGGCGCATCCACGCGCCGGGGGCCGTCGGCCTGTCCGGACCCGGGCCGGGGCCCTCAGTCCCTGACCCCGTCGCTCATCGGGAGCATCGGGAAGCTGCCGGTGTTCGTCGGAGCGTGTTCGGGCAGCCACAGCACCGCGATCGCGCCCTCGGCCGCCGGGGCGGCCGCCGGGGCGGCCGGCGGGGCCGCCACACCGCCGGTGGCTCCCCGGCCGTCGGCGGCGCCCCCGGAGACGGCCGCCGTGCCCGCCCCGGTCTCCGCGCCCTCCGCCGCCGCGGCGGCACCCCCCGCCGCCACATTGCGGAACGTGAGCCGTGCCCCCAGCACCCGTGCCTGCCCCGCCGCGATCGTCAGCCCCAGACCGTGACCGGTGCCCGCCCGGTCGCTCGCGCCCGTACGGAACCGGCTCGGACCCTCCCGCAGCAGCGCCTCGGGGAAGCCGGGCCCGTGGTCGCGCACCCGGACCACCCGGCCCTCCACCGTGACCTCGACCGGCGGCTTGCCGTACTTGGCGGCGTTCGTCAGCAGATTCAGCAGGATGCGCTCCAGCCGCCGGGGGTCGGTGCTCACCCAGGACTCATGGACCACCTGTACGGGGATGTCCGGGTTGAGCGCCGTGATCCGGCGGGTGACGAACTCGCCGAGCGCGATCTCCTGGAGTTCGGCCCGTTCCGAGGCGCCGTCCAGCCGCGCCACCTCCAGCACGTCCTCGACCAGCGTCCGCATCGCCTGCGCCCGGTCCCGTACCAGCTCCGACGGGCGTCCCGGCGGCAGCAGCTCGGCGGCGGTCAGCAGCCCCGTGACCGGGGTGCGCAGCTCGTGCGCGATGTCCGCCGTGACCCGGCGCTCGGCCTCGATCCGGGCGTTCAGGGCGTCGGTGAGCGCGTCGATGGCCCGGGCCAGCTCATCGGTCTCGTCCCGGACGAAACCGCTGATGGTGTCCCGTACGCGGACATCCGTCTGCCCCTCGGCCACCTGGGAGGCGGCCGCGGCGGCCTTGCGCAGCCTGCGCGAGAGCTGTCCGCCGATCAGCACCCCCAGCGCGCCGCCGCCGACGACCACCGAGACCGAACCTATGAGCAGCGCCCGGTCGAGGCTGTCGAGGATGTAGCCGCTGCGGTCGTTGAGCGTGTCGTGCAGGGAGAGCACATCGCCGTTGGTGAGCGGCACGGCGGCCCAGATCTCGGGGGTGTCCCCGTCCCTGACGAAGGTGCCCCGGCGCTTCTGTTCGACGAGTCTGCGCAGCTCGGGCGGGAGCGACGGGTCGTTGACCTTGGCGCGGGTACGGGGGGCCGTCCTGGAGGAGTTCGTCTCCAGGGTGGTCTGGGCCGTGTACAGCCGGTCGAGGGCCACCTCGCGCGCGTTGTCGAGCATCGAGACCCGGGCCGCGTTCCGGACGACCAGGCTCAGGGCCACGGCGATGAGCGCCCCGACCACCGTGATCGCGATCGCGATCTTCCAGCGGACACCGGAGCGCAGTACGGGCAGCTTCATCCCTTGAGCTTGTAGCCGAAGCCCCGGACCGTCTCGATCCGGTCCTGGCCGATCTTGGCGCGCAGCCGCTGTACATGGACATCGACCACCCGGGTGTCGCCGCCCCAGCCGTAGTCCCAGACGCGCTCCAGCAGCCGGTCCCGGGAGAGCACGGTGCCGGGCGCGGTGGAGAACTCCAGCAGCAGCCGCATCTCCGTCGGCGTCAGTGCCACCGGGACCCCTCCCTTCCGTACCTCCATGCCCTCCGTGTCGATCTCCAGGTCGCCGAAGCTCAGCAGCGCGCCCGGCGCCTCCTGCCCGGAGCCCGCCGTGTCACCGGCGCCCGCGCGGCCGAAGCGGCGCAGCACGGCCCGGATGCGCGCGACCAGGACCGCGCCGTCGAAGGGCTTGGTGACGTAGTCGTCGGCGCCCGCCTCCAGACCGAGCACGACATCGATCGAGTCGGCCCGGGCCGAGAGCATGATCACGGGAACGGTGGACTCGTCGCGGATACGGCGGCACAGGCTCACTCCGTCGAGCCCCGGCACCATCACGTCGAGCAGGGCGATGTCGGGGCGGTCCGCGCGGAACGCCTCCAGGCCCAGCAGCCCGTCGGGCATGGCGGTCACCACGAAGCCGTGGCGTTCGAGCGCGAGCTGGGTCGCCTCCCGGATCACGTCGTCATCCTCGACGAACAGCACATGGGTGTCGGCCATCGGACGCCCCTCAGCTCCCATTCTGCGCGATCACATCGGGGGCGGTCAGTTCGTCCTGCCCCACCGCCGAGCTGATCACATCGCGGACGAAGTGCAGCCGGGCGAATTTGTCCTCGGTCCACCGGTAGGTGGTGCGGTCCTCGGCGTACGGCTCGGAGGGCGAGTCCTTGCCCTCGTAGACGTCCTCGGTCACGACCAGGTCGCCGCCGTCGATCTCCGCGTTGACGGTGGTCTCCTCCCGCTGGAACACGTTCTCGTACCGGGCCCCGACCGGACGGTAGACATAGGTGCCGACGCCGACACCGTCGGTGCAGGTCAGCACGTTCACCACGACGTCGGGGTCGGTGCCGCCGGTGAGATACCCGTAGGAGATGTCCACCGGGTAGTCGCCGCTGTTGCACGGCTTGAGATTCTGCCGGACCAGATCCCGGACCTTGGGGTCACGGCGGAGCAGTCCCACCGCGTCCACCTTCATGGGGTCCGTCACCTTCAGGTCCGTTCCGCTGGGGGAGGTCTGCGGGCTCGGGGCGCCGGTGGTCGCGGTACTCGGCCCCGAGTCCGCCTCCTTGACGCCGTCGCCCCCCGCCGAACAGCCGGCCGTGAACAGCCCGAGGGCGGCGAGCACGGCTGTCGCCGTGGTCACCGCCAGCCGTCCGTGTCCCCCCGGCCCCCGGCCGCCCTTCGGCCGCCGGTCCACCAGGGGGGACACCGCTCCGTCCACCGGGGTCCTTCTCGCGCCTCTCAGGCCGCGCACCGCTCCTGCCCCCGCTCGTCGTCCTTCATGTCGTGGCGCACCCCGTGCAGCCGCCGTACCGCACCGGTGCCGTCCGCCCCGCCGGAACGCCGGGAGCCGCCGCGCTCCAGGGCGCGGAAGTCCAGGTCCCGGCTCTCCAACTCCTGCCGCAGCCGGGCCAGCGCCCGGTGCAGGGTGCTCTTCACCGTACCCGCCGACATGCCCAGGGCGGCAGCGGTCTCCTCCGTGCTCATCTGTTCCCAGTGGCGCAGGACGACCACACTGCGCTGCTTGGGGGCGAGCACCTTGAGCACATCCATCAGCAGGGCGCGGTCGGCGCGCTGGTCACTGCCGTCCTCCACCCGGGCGTCGGGCAGCTGCTCGGTGGGCACCTCTTCGAGCTTGCGGGCGCGCCACCACTCGGTCCGAGTGTTGATCATCACCCGGCGGAGGTAGGCGTCGGCGAGGGACTTGTCCGCGATGCCGTCCCAGCGGCCGTAGGTGCGGGCCAGCGCGGTCTGGAGCAGATCCTGGGCGTCGACCGGGTCGGGCACGAGCCGCCGGGCGCTGCGCAGCAGCGCCTCCTGCCGGGTGCGCACGTACTCCTCGAAGCCGAGCACCTCGCCCTGTGCCATTCCGACCGCCTCCGTCCCCCACGAACAACCTGTGTTCCGCTTACGTTCGACGAAGGTACGGAGCGGTTGTCACGGCGTTGTGCGGAGTAGCCGTCGGACGGCGCACGGGCAGCCATCGGTTGTGTAACAGCGGCCCGGAAAGGCGCTGGCGGCGCGGGTCGGGTCGGTGACAGTCCGGTGACCGGACGGTATCGGGGGGCGCGGGGGCGGGCCCCGGCGCGCGCGGCGGACCCGCCCGGAGCGGGCCGCGCCCGCGCCGGACGGGGATTCCGGTGCCCGGGGGACGACGGGGCCGGGGCGCCCCGTGTCCGGCCGCCGGAGGGCTCCCCGGTCCGTTCCCGCCCGCGCGGGGAGGGCAGTCCCCGAAGAGCCTGCGGACCCAGGCACGGGTCCCTTCCCGCCCGCGCGGGGACGGCTCAGGCGGGCAGCCGGTAGAGCCCGTCGGCGAGCGGTTCGACCAGCCCGTCGGCGACCAGCCCGTCCAGGGCCCGCGCCCGCTGCACCGGCTCGTGCCAGACCGCGTCCAGGCTCTGCTGCGGCACCGGCCCCCGGGCCTCCCGCAACACCGCCAGCAGCTTGCCCCGCACCTGGCGGTCGGTCCCCGCGTAGGTCTGGCCCCGCCGCGCGGGACCCTCGTGCGCGGGCTTGCCCGCCAGCCGCCAGGCACAGCGGTCCGCGATGGGGCAGCGCCCGCACTCCTCGCTCCGCGCCGTGCACACCAGGGCGCCCAGCTCCATGGAGGCGGCGGCCCAGCGGGACGCGGTCGACTCGTCGTCGGGGAGCAGCGCCCGCGCCAGCTTCCGTTCGGCGGCCGTGGTCGCCGTCGGCGGGTACTGGATGCCGGTCGCGGCCCGGGCGAAGACCCGCCGCACATTGGTGTCGAGGACGGCGTGGCGCTGTCCGTACGCGAACGAGGCCACCGCCGCCGCCGTGTACTCGCCGATCCCGGGCAGCGCCAGCAGCTGGGCGTGGTCGCTGGGCACATCCCCGCCGTGGCGTTCCGTTATCGCCTGCGCCGCTCCGTGGAGCCGCAGGGCGCGCCGGGGGTAGCCGAGGCGGCCCCAGGCGCGTACGGCCTCCCCCGGCGCCTCGGCGGCGAGGTCGGCGGGCCGGGGCCAGCGGGCCAGCCACTGTTCGTAGACGGGGAGCACCCGGTTCACCGGGGTCTGCTGGAGCATGAACTCGCTGACCATCACCCCCCACGCGCCGGCCTCGGGGCGTCGCCACGGAAGATCGCGGGCGTGCTGGTCGAACCAGGCGATGACGGGCCCGTGGAGGGACGCGGCGTCGGCGGGGACGAGATCTGTGGTGGTGGTGTCAGTCATCACCTCCGATCCTGGCATGCTCCGGGCAGCGGGTGGCGCACCCGCTCCGGCACATCCGCTAAGCGGCGCAGAGGCACGGCCGGAACGGAGCCCTCCAGGGAGCCCCGTACGGGTTCCCCGCCCACGGGAACGTCCCGTACGGGGCCGGTGCGGCCCGGCGCGCCGGGGCCGCGCTCCCCGGTCCGGCGACGCGTTCCCCGGCCCCGGTCCCGAGGTCCCGGCCCGGCTCGCCCGCAGCGGGTGCCCGCGCCCCTCAGCGGGTGACGGGCCCCTCAGCGGGTGCCCGGGCCCGCGAACCAGGCCAGCGGGCCGCCGCGGCTCGTCCGCACCGTGGTGACCAGCGCCGAGGCCCAGCGGGTCAGTACGATCGTGAACACTCCGGCCACCACGCCGCCAACCGCCAGCCCGACGATCACATCATGCGGGTAGTGCACACCGACGAAGACCCGGGAGAAGGCCGCGAGCAGCGCCAGCGGCGCCGTCAGCCACACCAGCCGGGGCCAGGCGAGCGCCAGCGCGACCGCCGCCCCGCCGGCTATCGCGGAGTGGTTGCTCGGGAAGGACCAGTCGCCGGTGGGCGGACAGGTGGCGATCGACGCCGCCGCCTCCGTGACCGTCCGGCAGGGCCGTTCCTCGTCGAAGACGGTCTTCAGCGATTCGCTGACGACATAGCCGACCGCGGTGCCGAGCGCTCCGAGCAGGGCGATGGCCAGGTCCGCCGAACTCCTGCGGCGCGCCCGCCACCAGACCGCGACGAAGAGGGCGGCGAAGAGGACGACCACGGCCTCCGTCCCGACTTCGGCGAGGGTGTGGACCCAGGCGGGGGAGGATTCGGCGAGTTCGGTGATGTCGCGGTAGAGACCGCGGGTGATGCTGCTGTCCATGGTCGTCGACCGTATCCGTACAGGGGAGCGGGCCGCCCACGGCGATGGTCGACAACGGTCCCCGACGAAAGCCAGGGGGTGCCACCCGACCCCGGAACGAGGGCGTCCGGCCCGGGGAACCGCCCCTTCTCCGGGATGATGATCGGCAGAACTCGCCGTGCGGGCGGCGGGTGCGACGGGAGTCGGCCGCGTTCTCTCGTAGAGTTCGGTACGTGGGATCTCTGCGCAATCCGATCGGGCCGCTTCCCTCCTCCATCTACTGGCGCCGGAGGGCCGTCGCGCTGGCGCTGGTGGCGCTGCTCGCCCTGCTGGCAGCCTGGGCGTTCACCAGGGGCGGGGGTGACGGGGACAAGGCCGACAGCGCCAACGGCGCCTCCAAGCCGGTGCCTTCGACCATCGGCCCCGGGCCCTCGCAGTCGGGACCCGCGATCAGTACCCAGCCCGGCGGACGGGACGAGCCCGGCGGACCGGGCCCCGGTTCCGGGCCGAGTCCGGGCTCCGGCTCCGGTTCCGGCGGGGGCACCGGGGGCTCCGGCGGCGCCGGAACGGGCTCCGGCGCGGACGGCAGCGGCGCCGGGGGAACCGGTGCCGATACCGGCTCCGGCTCCGGTTCCGCGAACGGCGGCTCCGGTACGGGCACCGGTTCCGGACCGGGCACCGGCTCGGGCACCGGTTCCGGTGCGCTGCGGGTCGCCCCCGCGGGCGAGCGCGTCCCGGCCGGTTCCCCGCTCCCCGCCTGCCCGGCGGGCGCGCTCAAGGTGGCCCCGGAGCTGCGCAACGACTTCGCGCCGGGAGTGAGGCCGGAGTTCGTGCTGAACGTGACCAACCTGTCCAAGGAGACCTGCAAGGCCGATGTCGGCCCGAGGGCCGCGGTGTTCACCATCACCGACGCCGACGGCGCCGTGTGGTCGTCGAAGGACTGCCCGGACGCCCGGGACCGCGCGGTGCTGCGGGTGCCCGCGGGCACCACCGTCAGCCACACCGTGACCTGGGACCGGACCCGCAGCGAGCCGAAGTGCGCGACCCCGAGGGCGGGGGCGGTGCCCGCGGGCACCTATGTGGTGGAGCTGGAGTACCCGGGGAAGCCGGCCTGGGAGCGGTCCTTCGTCCTCAAGAAGGACTGACCTCGGCAACGACCGACCTCGGCGAGGACTGATCCCGACAAGCGCCGGACTCCGACGGGGACCTGTTCCCACGGGGCTGACCTGAACGGGGCGGGCCCCACCGGGGGCTGACATCGCGTCGGACGGCCCGGGCCCGGCCGGTCCGCCGGGACCGCACAGGCCGCACGGTTCGCTGCGGGGGCTGGGTTCCCGGGGCCCGGGAGGTCAGACGTAGCGCTCCAGGATGGACGATTCCGCGAGCCGCGACAGCCCCTCCCGCACGCTCCGCGCCCGCGCCTCGCCGACGCCGTCGACGGCCTGGAGGTCGTCCACGCTCGCGGCGAGCAGCTTCTGCAACCCGCCGAAGTGCTCCACCAGCCGCTCGATGATCGCGCCGGGCAGCCTCGGCACCTTCGCCAGCAGCCGATAGCCCCGCGGGGACACGGCGGAGTCCAGGGTCTCCGGCGAGCCGCTGTACCCCAGGGCCCGTGCCACGATGGGCAGTTCCAGCAGCTCGGAGTGGGTGAGGGCGTCCAGGTCCGCCAGGGCCTCGTCCACCGTGCGGGCCCGCGGGGTGCCCCGCGCGGGCGCGGCCCGGGGGGACGTCGGCTCCGGAACGTAGTCCCGGACGACCAGCTCGCGCTCGGGCTCCACACCCGCGATCAGCTCGTCGAGCTGAAGCGAGAGCAGCCGCCCGTCGGTACCCAACTCCACCACGTACTCGGCGATTTCCGTGGCGATCCTGCGGACCATCTCCAGCCGCTGCGCGACCGCCGTGACGTCCCGGACCGTCACCAGGTCCTCGATCTCCAGCGCGGAGAGCGTGCCCGCGACCTCGTCCAGCCGGAGCTTGTACCGCTCCAGCGTGGCCAGGGCCTGGTTGGCCCGGGAGAGGATCGCGGCCGACTCCTCCAGCACCCGGCGCTCGCCGTCCACGTAGAGCGCGATCAGCCGCATGGACTGGGAGACGGAGACCACGGGGAAACCGCACTGGCGGGAGACCCGGTCGGCGGTGCGGTGCCGGG
Organism: Streptomyces clavuligerus; assembly: GCF_005519465.1. Taxonomy (NCBI): domain Bacteria; kingdom Bacillati; phylum Actinomycetota; class Actinomycetes; order Kitasatosporales; family Streptomycetaceae; genus Streptomyces; species Streptomyces clavuligerus. The sequence continues at coordinate 3,942,402 of NZ_CP027858.1, forward strand.
TCCCGGTCTCCTCCGTGGGGATCGAGGCGTCCGGCACCAACTGCACACCGGCCCGGTGGATCTTGCTGATGTCCTTGTCCAGGATGAGCGCGCCGTCCAGTTTGCACAGCTCACGCAGCCGGGTGGCGGTGAACTCCACATCCAGGACGAAGCCGCCCGTGCACATCGACTCGACGGTCTTGTCCATCCCGAGCACGATCAGCGCCCCGGTGTTGCCGCGGAGGATGCGCTCCAGGCCGTCCCGCAGGGCCATGCCCGGGGCGACAGCGCTCAGGGCGGCGCGGATCTGTGCTTCGTTGCCGGAGCCCGCGCCGGACTTTCCGGACGCTGCTGCCCGGTCGCCTGCTGCCACTGCACTCCTCCGGCTCGTACGGGTGGGCGAGACCAGGGCAAAGTCTACCGGCGAGTGTCGACGCTCCGTGGGGCGTCCGTGCTCTCCGTACCCGGTGCCCCACCACGGGTGTCTTCTGCGGCCCGCCTTCTGCCCCGTGGGAGCACCCTCAGCGCCTCACCCACATTCGCCACTTCCGTCACCTGCATCCCGGCCGGAACCTTCCCCGGGTCGCTGGGGACGAGTGCGTGGGTGAAGCCCAGCCGATGGGCCTCGGCGAGTCTGCGCTGCACCCCGGTGACCCTTCTGACCTCGCCCGCGAGCCCCACCTCACCGATCGCCACCAGATTCTTCGGCAGCGGGGTGTCACTGGCCGCCGAGGCCAGCGCCAGCGCCACCGCGAGATCGGCGGCGGGCTCGGAGAGCTTCACCCCGCCCACGGTCGCGCTGTAGATGTCCCGCTTGCCGAGCGCGCTGATCCGGCCGCGCTGCTCCAGGACGGCGAGCATCATCGAGACCCGCGAGGTCTCCAGGCCCGACGTGGTGCGCCGGGGGGAGGGGATCTGCGAGTCGACGGTGAGCGCCTGCACCTCGGCGACGAGCGGACGGCGGCCCTCCAGGGTGACCGTCAGACAGGTGCCGGGCACGGGCGCGTCCCGCCGGGTGAGGAAGAGCCCGGAGGGGTCAGCGAGCCCGGTGATGCCCTCGTCGTGCAGCTCGAAGCAGCCGACCTCGTCGGTCGCGCCGTAGCGGTTCTTGACGCCGCGGACCAGCCGGAGCCGGGCATGCCGGTCGCCCTCGAAGTGCAGCACCACATCGACCAGGTGCTCCAGCAGCCGGGGCCCGGCGATGGCGCCGTCCTTGGTGACATGGCCGACGAGCAGGGTGGACATCCCGCGCTCCTTGGAGGCGCGGATCAGGGCCCCCGCGACCTCTCGGACCTGGGCCATGCCCCCGGGCGCGCCGTCGATCTCCGGGGACGCGACGGTCTGCACCGAGTCCATGATCAGCAGTGAGGGCCTGACGGCGTCCAGATGGCCGAGGACGGCGGAGAGATCGGTCTCGGCGGCGAGATACAGATCGTCGTCCAGGGCGTTGATCCGGTCGGCGCGCAGCCGGACCTGGCTCGCCGACTCCTCCCCGGTGACATAGAGCGTGCGGTGCTCGGGGCTCGCCGCCTTGGCGGCGACGTCGAGCAGCAGGGTGGACTTGCCCACGCCGGGCTCGCCCGCGAGCAGCACCACGGCCCCGGGCACCAGGCCGCCGCCGAGCACCCGGTCCAGCTCGTCCACACCGGTGGAGCGCGCGGTGGCCTGCCGTCCGTCGACCTGGCCGATGGGCAGGGCGGCGGTGGAGACCCGCCCCGCCGCCGTGGTGCGCACGGCGGGCGTGCCGTACTCCTCGACCGTGCCCCACGCCTGGCACTCGGGGCAGCGGCCGAGCCACTTGGCGGTGGTCCAGCCGCACTCGGTGCAGCGGTAGGACGGCCGGTCCTTCGCGGATTTCGTACGGGCAGCCATGCGGAAACCGTAGCGGCCCGCACTGACAGCGCTCCCACCGACAGCCCTCACCGACAGTGCTCCCACCGATCAGTGCCTCGCACCTGCCGTCCGCCGCCCGCCGCCCGGGCGCTCCCGGGTCCCCCTTCCGCGCCGCCCCTCCCCGCCCGCCTCCGGTCCGGTCGCACGCCCGCCGGCTCCGGTCGCTCCCCGCCCGTGACGCGTCCCCTCAGCCACTCCCGTCCCCGCCGTCCCGGACCCGTGTCCCGACCTCCCGGAGCGATGTCACGTTATGTGCGATCGTGAACACCACCGGGGGCCAACAAGGGGCGGAATTAATCGTTCCTGACCCCCGCCGAGCACGGCCTTCACCCGTACGAGCTAAAACCGCTCAAGAGTTACGAAGCCGGTCCGCACTGCGCCTACCTTCTCGGCGTGACAAGCAGCAGGCTTGACCGACCCACGGACACCACCGGCGCACACCGGACGGCCCGGCGCGCGCCGGGCCGGGCCACTCCGCCGTCCGGCCGAACGCCCGCCCACCACGAGCCGCACGCCGACGGACTGTTCACCTACTGCCTCTTCACTCTTCGCGATCACGACGCCGCCATCTCCGCGCTCGGCGCCGCGCTCACGGTCGCCGAGCGCCAGAGCGGCCGGTGCCCCGAGCGGGAGCCGGCCCGCAAGGCATGGCTGTACGCGCTGGCCCGGTGGGCCTGTCGGCGCGATCTCGCCGAGCGGCGCCCGGACCGCGCCGGGGCGCACACCGGCCGCCCCCCGGCCCCCGGCCCGCGCCCCGGGACCCCGGCGGACGGCGACGGGCGCCACCGCCCCGGGCTCGCCCCGCTGTCCTGGCCCGAGGCCACCGGTACGTCCGCCGACCAACGGGAGGCCCTGGAGCTGGCCGTTCGCCACGGTCTCGGCCACCGCGAGGTCGCCGCCGTCCTGGGTCTCGACACCATCGCCGCCCGGGAGCTGCTCGCCACGGCCGCCTGTGAGGTCGAGCGCACCCGGACCGCGCTCGCCGTGGTCGCGGACGGCGACTGCGCCTCCGTCGCCCGGCTCGCGGGCGACCGCCGCGCCCCGCTCACCCCGGCGCTCCGCACCACGCTCGTCCGCCATGTCGACGACTGCCCGCGCTGCCGCCGGGCCGCCGAGCGCGCCGGCGCCCGGGCGCCCTGGCCGGGCCAGCCCCGGACGCCGGACACCCTGCCGCTGGTGTCCGCGCCCCCGGCCGCCGCCCGGCCCCCGATACGCCACACCCGCCGGGCCCGCCCCGCGATGCCCCGCTTCGGTCCGGACGGCTTTCCGCTCGACCCCCGCGACCACGCGGCCCGCCGCGACCGGCTGCGGGCCCGCGCCCTGACCACCACGGTCGTGGCGGCGGTGGTGGCCGCCCCGCTGCTGGCGCTGTGGGCCTCGTACCGGGGCACGCCCCTCATGGGGGAGGGGCGCGGCGGCACCTCGGTCAGCGCGCGGGAGAACGGGGCGGACGCCGGGGAGAACACCGACCCGCAGGAGCGCTATCAGAAGACCGGGCGGGCCGACGGCGCGCCCGCACCCGGTTTCACGGCGGGGTCACGGGCCCCCGACTCCTCGGTGGAGTCCGCCGGGGGAGCGTCCGCGCAGCCCTCCCGCCCCTTGGCCCGGGCCCCCGGACGGCTCACGGTCGAGGCCCGGCCGCACGGCGACGCCACCCTGATCACCCTGCGGGCGCACGGCGCCGCCCCGGTCTCCTGGTCGATGTGGACGGACGCCTCCTGGCTGCGGCTGAGCCGCACCTCGGGGGTGCTCCCGCCGGGGGCGGACGTCACGGTCCGGGTGACGGCGGTCGCGCACCGCGAGGCCCGGCAGCCCGCCGGGCCCTGGCGGGCCAAGGTGGGTGTGGAGCCCTCCGGGACGGTGCTGACCGTCGAGGGACGCGGCCCGAGGACACCGCAGACCCCCCGGCCCCGGCCCACCTCCGCCACCCCGACGGCCGCGCCGACCCCGGCCCCCTCGCCCACGGCGCCCGCCCCGACGGAGGAGCCGCCGTCGCCGACGATGCCGGCGGAACCGTCGGCGACGACCTCGCCCTGACACCCGTCCCGCCCGCGGAGATCCAGGACCGGTGCGGCCCCGGGCACAGGCCCCGGCGGCCGGCCGCCCTGCGGCGCGCAGCCCCGCGAGTCGTCAGCAGCGGCCGCCGGCCGTCGGTCACCTGCTGTCAATCACCAGCCGTCAGCCACCAGCCGGTCGGTCACCTGCTGTCGGTCACCTGCCGTCAGCCGTCAGCCGTCAGCCGTCAGCAGCAGCCGTCGGCCGGATGCGGAGCCAGCAGCGGCAGCCGCGCCGCGAGCCGCGCCTCGCACAGCTCCACCAGGACGCCGTACGCCTCCTCGCCCATCATTTCCGTCAGCTCCGCCCGGTACGACACGTACACCGGTTCCCCGGCCCCGTGCGCCGACGTCGCCGACGTGCACCACCAGTGCAGATCGTGGCCCCCGGGGCCCCAGCCGCGCCGGTCGTACTCCCCGATCGACACCTGGAGCACCTTGGTGTCGTCCGGCCGCTCGATCCACTCGAAGGTCCGCCGCACCGGGAGCTGCCAGCACACGTCCGGCTTGGTCTCCAGCGGCTCCCGGCCCTCCCGCAGCGCCAGGATGTGCAGCGCGCACCCCGCGCCCCCGGCGAAGCCCGGCCGGTTCTGGAAGATGCACGAGCCCTTCCACCGCCGGGTCTGCCGCTCGCCGTCCTCGTCCTCCTGGATCCACCCGGTCTCCGCGCCCACATCGTGGAACTGCCACATCCCCGGGGTGAGACGGGCCACATGCCCCGCCACCCGCTCCTCGTCCTCCTCGTCGGAGAAGTGCGCGCCGAGCGTGCAGCAGCCGTCGTCCGCCCGCCCCGCCGCGATCCCCTGGCAGCCGCTGCCGAAGATGCAGTTCCAGCGGGAGGTCAGCCAGGTCAGATCGCAGCGGAAGATCTGCTCGCCGTCCGCCGGGTCGGGGAACTCCACCCACGCCCGGGGGAAGTCCAGCCCCTTTTCATCGCCCTGGATTCCCACCGAAGACCGTTCTTTGTCCTGCTTCGTCTTTTTCGCCTTTTTCGTCTTTGGCACATGGCAAGGGTATGTCCGCCGGGCGCAGTAGCGTGTCAGTCCATGAGACTCGGAGTCCTCGACGTCGGTTCGAACACGGTGCACCTGCTGGTGGTGGACGCGCACCCCGGCGCCCGCCCGCTGCCGGCCCATTCCCACAAGGCCGAGCTGCGCCTCGCCGAGCTGCTCGACGAGGACGGGGCCATCGGCGCCGGCGGTGTCGACCGGCTGGTCGCGACGGTTCACCGTGCCGTCCAGGCGGCCGAGGACCAGGGCTGCGAGCAGGTGCTCGCCTTCGCCACCTCCGCCGTGCGCGAGGCCAGCAACGCGGATCTGGTCCTGGCCCGGGTCCGGGCGGAGACCGAGGTGGACCTCCAGGTCCTCACCGGCGCGGAAGAGGCCCGCCTCACCTTCCTCGCGGCCCGCCGCTGGTTCGGCTGGTCCGCCGGAAAGCTGCTCGTCCTCGACATCGGCGGCGGCTCCCTGGAGATCGCGTACGGCATCGACGAGGAGCCCGACGCCGCCGTCTCGCTCCCCCTCGGGGCCGGGCGGCTCACCGCCTCCTCGCTCCCCGGCGACCCGCCGAGCCCCGAGGACGTCCGCGCGCTGCGCCGCCATGTCCGCGCCGAGATCGCCCGTACGGTCGGGGAGTTCAGCCGCTTCGGCCGCCCCGACCACATAGTGGCGACCTCCAAGACCTTCAAGCAGCTCGCCAGGATCACCGGTGCCGCCCGGGACGCCGACGGCCTCCACGTCCAGCGCGTCCTGAGCCGCCGGGCGCTCCAGGAGTGGGTGCCCCGGCTGGCGGAGATGACGGACGCCGAGCGTGCCGAGCTTCCCGGCGTCAGCAGCGGCCGGGCCCGTCAGCTCCTGGCGGGAGCCCTGGTGGCGGAGGGCGCGATGGACCTCTTCGGTGCCCATGAGCTGGAGATCTGCCCCTGGGCGCTGCGCGAGGGCGTGATCCTGCGCCGTCTCGACCACCTCCCGGCCGAGCTGCCCGCGCGATGACGCCCCGGCACCGGTGGCGCGGCGGCCCGATCGCCCCCCGCACCGCGGCGCGGGGCCCCGTACCCTGTCTCCCGTGGCAGATCCAGCGGCGCGTACCCCCGATGTGAAGGTCGCCCTGTCGACCGCCTCGGTCTATCCGGAGTCGACGGCGACGGCCTTCGAGATCGCCGCGCGCCTGGGGTACGACGGCGTCGAGGTCATGGTCTGGACCGACCCCGTCAGCCAGGACGTCGAGGCGCTGCGCCGGCTCTCGGACTACCACGGTGTACCGGTGCTCGCCGTCCACGCGCCCTGTCTGCTGATCACTCAGCGGGTCTGGTCCACGGACCCCTGGGTGAAGCTCCAGCGGGCCCGCGCGGCGGCCGAGCGGCTGGGCGCGTCGACCGTCGTCGTCCATCCGCCCTTCCGCTGGCAGCGGCAGTACGCCCGGGACTTCGTCAGCGGGATCTGGCGCATGGCGGACGAGACGGACGTCCGGTTCGCCGTCGAGAACATGTACCCGTGGCGCTACCGCGAGCGGGAGATGCTGGCGTACGCCCCCGAGTGGGACGTCACCAAGGACGACTACCGCCACTTCACCATCGACCTCTCGCACACCGCGACCTCCCGCAGCGACACCCTCGCGATGCTCGACCGCATGGGCGACCGGCTCGGCCATGTCCACCTCGCCGACGGCAAGGGGTCCGCCAAGGACGAGCACCTCGTACCGGGCCGGGGCAGCCAGCCCTGCGCGGAGGTGCTCGGCCGGCTGACGCGCACCGGCTTCGAGGGGCATGTGGTCATCGAGGTCAACACCCGCCGGGCCGAGTCCGCGGCCGCCCGCGAGGCCGACCTCGCCGAGGCGCTGGCCTTCGCCCGGCACCACCTGGGCCGCTCCGCCCCGCCGCCCGGAGCGGTCGGGACCCCGCCGCCCGGAGCACCGGCACCGGCACCGGCCAAGACATCGGGGACGGGGACGGGGGCGGCCGGGGAGCCCGAGGAGCCGCCCGCGCGACAGGCCCGCGGCGCGCGTCCGCTCTGAGCGATTCGTTTCTGAGCAATTCGTTCCGCATCCCGGACAACCTGTCCGAACCCTGGGCATCCGGCGTAGGCTCGTATCCTGGCGAGTCATATCGGGACCGGGACGTGTCGATGACGTACCGGTGTACCGACGTGTCGGCCAGTGACGTACCGATCAGTCCGGTCCGGTGACCCACCGGTCGGTCCAGTGGCGTACCGACGGTACCGACATACCCGACGTACCCCGCGTACCCGACGTACTCTCCCGAGGAGCGAGCGACGATGCCCGAGCTGAGGTCCCGCACAGTCACCCACGGCCGCAACATGGCGGGCGCCCGCGCCCTGATGCGCGCGTCCGGGGTACCGGGCGCGGACATCGGGCGCAAGCCGATCATCGCCGTGGCCAACTCGTTCACCGAGTTCGTCCCCGGCCACACCCACCTCCAGCCGGTCGGCCGGATCGTCTCCGAGGCCATCACCGCCGCCGGCGGCATCGCCCGCGAGTTCAACACCATCGCCGTCGACGACGGCATCGCCATGGGCCACAGCGGAATGCTCTACTCCCTGCCCTCCCGCGACCTGATCGCGGACAGCGTGGAGTACATGGTCGAGGCCCACTGCGCCGACGCCCTGATCTGCATCTCCAACTGCGACAAGATCACCCCGGGCATGCTGATGGCCGCCCTGCGGCTGAACATCCCCACCGTCTTCGTCTCCGGCGGTCCGATGGAGGCGGGCCAGGCCACCCTCGTCGATGGCACCGTCCGTAAGCTGGACCTGGTCAACGCCATCGTGGACGCCGTCGACGAGAGCATCTCGGACGAGGACATCCTCCGGATCGAGGAGAACGCCTGCCCGACCTGCGGCTCCTGCTCCGGCATGTTCACGGCCAACTCCATGAACTGCCTGACCGAGGCGATGGGCCTCTCCCTCCCCGGCAACGGCTCCGTCCTCGCCACCCACACCGCCCGCCGCGCCCTGTACGAGAACGCGGGCCGCACGGTCGTCGAGATCACCCAGCGGTACTACGGGAACGACGACGCGAGCGTGCTGCCCCGCTCCGTCGCCACCCGGGGCGCCTTCGAGAACGCCATGGCGCTGGACATCGCCATGGGCGGCTCCACCAACACCATCCTGCATCTGCTCGCCGCCGCCCAGGAGGCCGAGCTGGACTACGACCTCTCCGACATCGACGCCGTCTCGCGCCGCGTCCCCTGTCTGGCGAAGGTCGCGCCCAACGTCGCCCCCGGCGGCACCTACTACATGGAGGACATCCACCGGGCGGGCGGCATCCCCGCCATCCTCGGTGAGCTGTACCGCGCCGGACTGCTCGACGAGGACGTCCACACCGTCCACTCCCCGTCGGTCAAGCAGTGGCTGGAGACCTGGGACGTCCGCGGCGGCTCCCCCTCCGACGAGGCGGTCGAGCTGTGGCACGCGGCCCCCGGCTGCAAGCGCTCGGCGGAGGCGTTCTCGCAGTCGGAGCGGTGGGAGTCCCTGGACACCGACGCGGCGGGCGGCTGCATCCGCGACGCCGCGCACGCCTACAGCGAGGACGGGGGCCTCGCGGTCCTCAAGGGCAACCTCGCCGTCGACGGCTCCGTGGTGAAGACCGCCGGTGTCGACGAGTCGGTCTGGAGCTTCGAGGGCCCGGCCGTGGTCTGCGAGTCCCAGGAGGAGGCCGTCGACAAGATCCTCCGCAAGGAGGTCGCGCCCGGCGACGTCGTCGTCATCCGCTACGAGGGCCCGCGCGGCGGCCCCGGCATGCAGGAGATGCTCTACCCGACCTCCTTCCTCAAGGGCCGGGGCCTGGGCAAGGTGTGCGCCCTGGTCACGGACGGCCGCTTCTCCGGCGGTACGTCGGGCCTGTCCATCGGCCATGTCTCCCCGGAGGCCGCGTCCGGCGGCACCATCGCCCTCGTCGAGGACGGCGACCGCATCCGGATCGACATCACCGGCCGCGGCATCGAGCTGCTGGTGCCCGAGGCCGAGCTGGCCGCCCGCCGGGAGGCCCTGGGCGGCGTGTACGCCCCGAAGACCCGCGAACGCAAGATCCCGGCGGCGCTGCGCGCCTACGCGGCCATGGCCACCAGCGCGGACCGGGGCGCGGTCCGCGACGTCTCCAAGCTGACCGGCTGACGCCTCTCCCGCTTGACCGTGCCCCCGGTCCCCGCCGCCCGGCGGAGGCCGGGGGCACGGCCGTTCCGGCGCCGGGCCGGGTACGGGGCACCGGCGCGGTGCCCGCGCCCGCGTCTGCTCCGACCGGCACGGCAGCCGCACCGGTAGGTCCGCACCGGCACGGCAGCCGCACGGGTGGGTCCGCATCGGCGGGTGGTCGTACCGGTAGGTCCGTACCGGTGCGCCGGACCCACGGGCGGACGTCACGGGAGCCCGGCGCCCGTGCTCGTGAACGGTGCGCCGCCCCCGCCGTCCCGACGGCCACCGGTCCGCAACCGGTGCGTGTGCTCTTCCCGCACCGAGGTTCCCGCGCCGAGGCCGTCACCGGGCCGCCGCAGACCCACGACAGGGCTCACCAGCGCGCGGCGCGCCCCGCGTCCAGCCCGAAGACCGACCCGTCCGGCGCGGTCCCGAAGACCCTGCCGCCTGCCATGACCACCGGAGCCGCCAGCCGGGGCGCGTAGGTGTGCGCCCCGTCGTCCATCCGGGGCCGCGTCTGCCCCGTGACCTTCCCGCTCCGCGCGTCCAGCGCCAGCAGCCTGCCGTCCCCGGCCGCCACATACACCGCGTTCCCCGCCGCCACCGGCCGGGAGAGCTGGGAGGCCATCGTCTCCCGCCGCCACCGCTGCTCCCCGCTCTCCGCGTCGAGCGCCACGACCGAACCCGTACCGGACCCGCTGACGAGGACGGTCCGCCCCGACACCGACGCCTGTCCCTGCATCACCGGCGCGTCGAGCGGCAGCCTCCGCACCGTACGGTTACGGACATCGAGCCGTACCACCGCGTCCGTGTACTGGTCCCGGTCCGTGGAGAGCAGATGGAGCACGCCCCCGGAGAGCTGCGCCGGGCGCAGATTCCCGGTCAGCCGCTCGGTCCACAGCCACCGCCCGCCGTCCCGGTCGTACGCGGTGATCCGGGTCGAGCGGCCGTCCGCCGACAGCGCCCAGCTCAGCACCGGCAGCCCGGCCGCCTCGTCACCCTGCGCGCCCACCCACTGCGTACCGACCGAACCGCTCCGGTGGGACCACCGCTCCCGCCCGCCCGCCGCGTCGAGCGCGCGGGCCCGCCCGTCCCGGCCGGTCAGCACCACGAGATCGCCGGTGTACTGGACGGAGGCGTACGCGGACCGGGGCACGTCCCAGCGGACCGCCCCGCTCCCGGGGTCCAGCGCTTCGAGCCTGCCGCTGTCCGGCGCGATGACGTGCAGCAGCCCGCCCGCGAGCACGGGGGGCATGGCCACATCGCTCCCGCCGGTGGACCCGCCTCCGGCCGGGAGCGACCAGGACGGCTTTCCGGTGTCCGAATCCAGACGGGTGGCTTTCAGCCCCGGCGCGGCGCAGAACACCCCGGGGACGTCCGCCGCTGCCGTGCACTCCGGTGTCCGGTTCTCGCCGTTCCCCGGCCGCAGTACGGTGCTCCACCCCGCGAAGTCCCGCTCCGCCGCCCGCGGGGACGCGCTCGGCCCTCCCCGTTCACCGCCGTCGCCGCCCCCCGGACCGCGGACGGCGAGCACCCCCGCGACGGCCAGCGCCAGCACCAGGGCCGCCGCCCCCGCGCCCGCAGCCGCCCGCCGACGCCCGCGACCGGGGCCGGGCACGGTCACGGCGGGCTCCGTACCGGTGCCGGTCCAGGGGGCCGCGCCGAAGTCGCCGCCGGGCTCCGCGGGCACCCGCTCCACCGGATCGGGAGTGCGCGGCGCCGGGATGTGCGCCTGGGTGTCGTACCCGGAGGAGGGCTCGGCCGCCCGCAGCGCCACCATCACCTCGTACGGGCTCGGCCGCCGCTCCGGCTCCTTCTCCAGACAGCGCCGCAGCAGCGGAACGAGTTCCCCCGGCACCCCCGTCAGATCCGGCTCGTCATGGACGACCTGGTACGCCACGATGTACGGGCTGTCCGAGTCGAACGGGCCCCTGCCCGTCGCCGCGTGCACGAGGACCGAGCCCAGCGCGAACACATCGGCCGGGGGCCCGACCTCCCGGGGCCGCTGGAACTGCTCCGGCGCCATGAACGGCGGTGTCCCGATCAGCTTCCCCGTCTCGGTCCGCAGATCGCTGTCCGAGGGGCGCGAGATACCGAAGTCGATGACCTTGGGGCCGTCCGGCGCGAGCAGCACATTGCTCGGTTTGAGGTCGCGGTGGACGACCCCCGCCCGGTGGATGTCGCGCAGGGCCTCCGCGAGCCCGGCCCCCAGACGCCGTAGCGCGACCCCGTCCAGCGGCTTCCGTTTCACCTGCTCGGACAGGGTCGGCCCCTCGATGAAGAGGGTCGCCATCCAGGGCCGCTCCGCATCCGGGTCGGCGTCGACGACCGATGCCGTGAACGCCCCGCTCACCCGCCGCGCCGCCGCGACCTCCTGCCGGAAACGCGCTCTGAACTCGGGGTCCGAGGCGTGCTCGGCATGGATGACCTTGACTGCGAGGCGCAGCCCCGAGTCCGAGGCCGCCAGGTGCACCACACCCATCCCGCCGGTGCCCAGGCACGCCTCAAGGCGGTACTGCCCGGCATATTCGGGACGTTCCGCTTCGGGGGACTGTCCGGTGTTGCGCAGCGGCGGCATCTCCTACCCCTGTTCTGTGGGTGGTGCACGCGACTCACGGAGCTTAGTCGATGGTGCGTGCGATCCCTGGGTGGCTTGTTAGCCTTCCTCCGACGTAGCGTGCGTATCCGCACATACAACAACGGGGGAGAGTTCGATGGCACTTGAAGGAGTACGCCCGGAAACTGTTGATCTTGGCGTGGTTGGGACCCTCACCGAGCCGCTGCCGAAGGCCCGCTCGGGCAAGGTCTACTCGGTCGCCCCGGGGTACCGGGTGAACGTCCGCAGCGGCCCCGGGACCGGCTTCCGCATCGTCCGTGTCCTGCCCTACGACGCCACGGTGCAGATCCTCTGCCAGAAGCCCGGCGAGTCGGTCAACGGTCCCTACGGCACCACCTCCATCTGGGACTGCGTCGCCAACGGCGAATATGTGTCCGACGCGTATGTGAAGACCGGCAGCGACGGCTATGTCGCCATCCGCTGCTCCTGACACCTGCTCCTGACACCTGCTCCTGACGCCCTCGCCCGCCTCTGACCTGGTACGCCTCTGGCCCCGCCTGCCTTTTCTGATGGCGGAGGGCGTCGATCCGTTCCGCCGCCGTGGGGTCCCGCGGCGTTCCCGGGGATAATCGATTCCGTGAGCGAGCAGACAGACCCCGGCCACGGCGGCGGCACGAGCACCGGCACCGGCGGTGACACGGCCCCCCGGCCCGAGCCCATCCGTTTCTTCGGTACGACCTGGGTCGACCACGACGGCGGCTACGGAGCGCGCCGGGCCGGTGTCGCCGTCGGCGCCCTGGCCGCCGCGGCGGCGGGCGCCTTCGTCCTGCGCCTCGGCTACCAGGGCCTGACCATCGCGGAGGTCGGCGGCTTCGTCAACGGCCTGGTCATCGTCATGTTCGCGGTGTGCAGCGCGATCGCGTTCCGCAAGACCTGGGAGGGCTTCACCCGCCGCCCCACCGGAACCGGCCCGGACTCGCTCTACAGCCTCAAGGCCATCGGATTCGTCGGCATCCTGCTGGCGTACTTCTGCCGGGCCCTGATCGAGGCCCCCGGCGAGAAGCTGCACCGCGAGGAGTACAAGACCGCCCGCGCCCGGTACGACCGGCGCAGAAGCACCCGCTCCGGCAATCCCGCACACCGAGGGCGCAAGCGCCGCTGACGCACGGGGCGCGCCCAGGGGCACCTCCCGCGAGGAGCGCCCGCACGCCTCGGCCGCGAAGCCGCCCCGGGCCGCCGCCCCGGGCCGCCGCCCCGGGCCGCCGCCCCGGGCCGTCGGCCCGAAACCGCCGCCCCGGGCGCGCGGACCCCGGCCCCGAACGAGAGGTCCCATGGCTGCCGCACCGCCTCCGCACTCCGCCGGCGCCCCGCACGCGCCCGCCCCGGACATCTGGCAGGACACCCACCGCGCCCGCTCCTTCGACCGGGCGACCGACCAGTACGACCAGGCCCGCCCCGGCTACCCCGCCGCGCTCTTCGACACGGTCGAGGAACTGGCCGGACGGCCGCTCGGGGGCGCCGACACCGTCGACGTCGGCGCGGGCACCGGCATCGCCACCCGGTCGCTGCTCGCCCGGGGCGCCCGGGTCGTCGCCGTCGAACCCGGCGCGGGCATGGCGGACCGCCTCCGGCGTACCCTGCCCGCCGTCCCCCTCCTCCGCGCGGACGGAGACGCCCTCCCGCTCGCCGACGCCTCCGCCGACCTGATCACCTACGCCCAGTCCTGGCACTGGACCGACCCCGAGCGCTCCCTCCCCGAGGCCCTGCGGGTCCTGCGCCCCGGCGGGGCGCTCGCCGTGTGGTGGAACGCCGCCGACCACAGCGTCCCCTGGATCGCCGGACAGTCGGAACGGCTGTGCGCGGTCTTCGGGGACGACGCCCCCGGCCGGGCCCGCGAACTGCCCGACACCGTGCCCGCGGTCAAACGCTCCATCCGCTGGACCCGCCGGGTCCCCCTCGCCACCCACCTCGACAACATCGGCAGCCACTCGAACTTCCTGACCGCGGACCCGCGTACCGCCGCCGACACCCTCCGGCGCGAACGGGACGAACTGCTCATGGTCTTCCCCGATGGACAGGTCGTCGAGGAGTACACGGTGCTGCTGACGGTCACCCGCCGCCCACCGGCCACGACCGGGGACCCCCGTACCCCGGCCAAGCGCTGAGCGCCACGGAGAGAAAGGCCCGTCCATGGCCGAGCAGGCCGAGTTCGAGCAGGAACGCAGCCGACTGTGGGGCATCGCGTACCGGATCACCGGATCGGTGGCCGACGCCGAGGACGCCGTCCAGGACGCGTGGCTGCGCTGGCAGGCGCTCCCGGACGGCGCGGCGGACAGCCCCCGGGCCTATCTGACGACCGTGGTCAGCCGCCTCTGCTACGACCGGCTCACCTCCGCCCGCGCCCGCCGCGAGACCTACACCGGCACCTGGCTGCCCGAACCGGTCGTGACCCAGGACGGCCCCGAGGAACGGGTGACGCTGGACGAGTCGGTCGGCACCGCCCTGCTCACCGTGCTGGAACGCCTCACCCCCGCCGAACGCACCGCCTTCGTCCTCCACGACGTGTTCGCCGTCCCGTTCGGGGAGATCGCCGAGGCCGTCGGCCGCACCCCCGAAGCCGTCCGCCGGCTCGCCTCCCGCGCCCGCCACCGGGTCCGGGACGAGGCCCCGCGCCGCACGGTGGACCGGGCCGAGCACCGTCGCGCCGTCGACGCCTTCCTCGCCGCCGCCGCCGGTGCCGACTTCGGCGGGCTCCTCGACATCCTCGACCCCGACGTGGTCTGGCGCTCCGACGGCGGCGGCAAGGTCATCGCCGCCCGTCTGCCCGTCACCGGCCGGGAGAAGGTCGCCCACTTCATCGAACACGTGGTCCGGCGGGATCTCGTCGACCGCGTCCGGATCGTGGTCCGCGACATCAACGGCGCCCCGGGCGCGATCGCCGTCGACCGGGAGAGCGGAGTGCTGGCGACCTACGCCTTCACCGTCGACCAGGGCCGGATCACCAGCATCGACGCCGTTCTCAACCCGGACAAGCTCTCGCACATCGCCCCGGACGCCCTGCACTGACCGGATCACGTACCGGGACACAGCGGCCCCGCCCGCGCGGTGACCGCCGCGGCGGGCCGGAGTGTGACGCGGAGCACCGTCACACTCCGGGCCCCTGCGTCGTCCCCCGGGCATGACCACCAACGCGAAGCAGCACACCCGGCAGAAGCGGAACGTCGTCGTCCTTGGCGCCGGATACGGCGGACTCCTGGCCGCGCTCCGGCTCGCCCCGCACGCCCGGGTGACCCTCGTCGACCCCGCCGACCACTTCACCGAACGGGTACGCCTCCACGAACTCACCGGCACGCGCCCCACCGTCACCCACCCCCTCGCCCGGCTGCTGCACGGCACCGGAATCCGCCATACCGCCCACCGCGCCACCGCCCTCGACCCCGCCGCCCGCACGGTCACCACCGACGACGGCCACCACCACCCCTACGACCGCCTGGTCTACGCCCTCGGCAGCCGCACCCCCGACGTCACCGGCGAACACGTCTACACCGCCGAGTCCGCCGACCGCCTCCGCAAGCGGCTCCAGGACCGCCCCGGCACCCTGGCCGTCGTCGGCGGCGGCCTCACCGGCATCGAGATGGCCGCCGAGATCGCCGAGGCCCACCCCGACTGGACCGTCCGGCTGCTCTCCGCCGGACAGGTCGCGGCGGGCCACACCCCCCGGGGCCGGGACCATGTCCGCACCGTCCTCGCCGGACTGGGCGTCCGGGTGGAGGAGGACCGACGGGTGGACGACCCGGACTCCCTGGCCGCCGACGCCGTCGTCTGGTCCGCCGCGATGACACCCCGCACCTCCCTCGCCGCGGCCGCCGGACTCACACTCGACCCGCGCACCTCCCGCATCGCCGTCGACAGCACCCTCCGAGCGATCGGCCACCCCGAGATCTACGCGGTCGGCGACGCGGCAGCCGCCCACTCGGGCCCGGCCGGACCCCTGCGCATGGGCTGCGCCACCGCCCTCCCCACCGGTTTCCACGCGGCCTCCGCGATCATCGCCGAGGGCCGTGGCCGCCGCCCCGGGACGCTGGACTTCCGCTATGCGGTGCAGTGCCTGAGCCTCGGCCGCACCGAGGGACTGATCCAGTTCGTGAACGCCGACGACAGTCCCCGCGACCGCATCCTGACCGGCCGGGCCGCGGTCCTCGTCAAGGAACAGGTCGTCCGCTCCACCGTCCGCACCCTCCGCCTCGCCCGGCGTGCCCCGGGCCTCCTCCCCTCCCTCCCGGGCCTCGGCTGACAGGGCCCGGGCCCTGTCCCGGGCGGGTGCCCGGCGCCCCGCCGCGCACCCGCCCGTACCGCCCCTCGGACACCACGGCACCACCGCGCCCACGGTGCGAGGATGGCCCCACCAACCCCCATCGGCGAGGTGAACAGAGCCATGACCCAGACAGTCGCAGTCCTCGGCACGGGAAAGATCGGCGAGGCCCTTCTCAGCGGGATGATCCGCGCCGGCTGGCGCCCCGCCGATCTGCTGGTCACCACCCGCCGCTCCGAGCGCGCCGAGGAGCTGCGCACCCGCTACGGAGTCGAACCGGTCACCAACGCCGAGGCGGCCAAGCGCGCCGACACCCTCATCCTCGCCGTGAAGCCCCAGGACATGGAGCGCCTCCTCGACGAGCTGGCACCGCACGTCACCGCGGACCGCCTGGTCATCAGCACCGCCGCGGGCATCCCCACCTCCTACATAGAGGAGCGGCTGACCACCGGCACCCCCGTCGTCCGCGTCATGCCCAACACCCCCGTCCTCGTCGACGAGGGCATGTCCGTGATCTCCAAGGGCGGCCACGCCACCGGCGCCCACCTCGCCCACACCGAGGAGATCTTCGGCGGCGTCGGCAAGACCCTGCGGGTCCCCGAGTCCCAGCAGGACGCCGCCACCGCCCTCTCCGGCTCCGGCCCGGCGTACTTCTACTACCTGGTCGAGGCCATGACCGACGCGGGCATCCTCCTCGGACTGCCCCGCGCCCAGGCCCACGACCTGATCGTCCAGGCCGCGATAGGGGCGGCCGTCATGCTCCGTGACAGCGGCGAGCACCCCGTCAAGCTCCGGGAGGCCGTCACCTCCCCCGCGGGCACCACCATCAGCGCCATCCGCGAACTGGAGAACCACGGGGTGCGCGCCGCCCTGATCGCGGCGCTGGAAGCCGCCCGCGACCGCAGCCGCGAGCTGGCCTCCGGCAACGGCTGACCCCACCGCGCCCCCGGGGCCGGGCCCGTCCGACAGCGGACGGGCCCGGCCCCGGACGGTCTCATCCCGCGGGCAGCAGCCCGACCGCCGCGTAGGCCGCGTCCACCCGGGGCCGCGCCAGCCCCCGCGCCCGCTCGGCACCCCTCCGCAGCACCGCGTCCACCGCCCCGGGATCGGTCACCAGCTCCGCGTGCCGCTCCCGCACCGGCCGCAGCAGCTCCACGACCGCATCGGCCGTGTCCTTCTTCAGCGCTCCGTACGACGGGTACGCCCCGGCCAGCTCCTCGGGATCGCCGCCCGTGCAGGCGGCCAGGATGTCCAGGAGATTGGCGAGCCCGGGACGCTCCGCCCGGTCGTACCGGACCTCGTGCCCACTGTCGGTGACCGCCCGCATGATCTTCCTCCGCGTCACATCCGGCTCGTCGAGCAGATAGACGATCCCCGACCCCGGCTCGTGCGACTTGCCCATCTTGGACGTGGGGTCCTGGAGGTCCATGACCCGCGCCGCCACCTCGGGGTGCGTGGCCCGGGGCACGGTGAACGTGTGCCCGTACCGCTGGTTGAACCGCACCGCCAGATCACGGGTCAGCTCCACGTGCTGTGTCTGGTCCTCACCCACCGGAACCTCGTCGGTCCCGTACGCCAGGATGTCCGCCGCCATCAGCACCGGGTAGGTCAGCAGCGACAGCCGCACACTCTCCCCGGCGGCCCGCGCCCGCGCGCCCTTCTCCTTGTACTGGATCATCCGCCGCAGCTCGCCGTCGGTGGCCGTGCACTCCAGCAGATACGAGAGCCGCGCATGTTCGTCCACATGGCTCTGGACGAACACGGTGCACCGCTCCGGGTCCAGCCCCGCGGCCAGCATCAGCGTCGCCGCCTGCCTGCTGAGCCGGCGCACCCGCCCGGGGTCGTGCTCCACCGTCAGCGCGTGCAGGTCCACGACGCAGAACACGGCGTCCGCCTGGTGCTGGTCGGTCTCGACCCACCGGCGCAGGGCCCCGAGGTAGTTGCCCAGCGTCAGATGCCCCGTGGGCTTGATCCCGCTGAAGATCCGCTTCATCCCGCTCTCCTGTCCTGGTCGGAGCCACCGTCTCCGGCGGCCCGACCCCCAGGGAGCGGGGATACGAGAAACGGCCGCCGAGGCGGCGGCCGTGAGTACATGCTCGGTCGTGGCCGCCGTCAGGCGGGCCACCACTGAAGGGAGCACATACGCGTTGTCATGGAGGGGAGCGTACGGGACCCGGCCCCGGGTTGACAGGGCTTGCGCCCACTCCGTAGTGTTCTCCGAGTTGCCCGACGTGAGCGCCGACTCCGGTTGGTCCCCGGGCAGCCATTCCGCAAGACCTCACCACCGCAAGCGACTCGCAGTCGTCTGTTTTGTGGCGCGTTCTTTCGGAGTGTGGAATCTGCACTCATTCGGGTGCGGCCCTCGATTGGCGTCAGGGCAAAGGATTCCGCTAAAGTCTCACTCGTCGGAACGGCCGAAGGGCCGGAAAGACAACCCGATTTCGACCGGGAATCAGGACCGAAAGGATCTGATAAAGTCGGAGCAGCCGAAAGGCGAAAGGCCGGTCCAACTGGCCGCTGGATCTGAAGGTCCGAATCCCGGGAGACCGGGGGGCGGGAAAAGGATCTGGTAGAGTTGGAAACGCCGAAAGGCAAGAAAGACCGAAGGGAAACTGCCCGGAGGGCCTGGTGAAAAGGGCCTGAAGGAAGCGTCCGTTCCTTGAGAACTCAACAGCGTGCCAAAAGTCAACGCCAGATATGTTGATACCCCGTCCGGGAGCTTCTGCTCCGGGATGAGGTTCCTTTGAAAAAGTCCTCCGTTTCATCCCCATTGTGTGGGGTGGCGGGGGCGCACACAGCGAGGACGCTGTGGACCGGGAGTGATTATTCCTTGCTCCTGGTTCCGCTCCCGTGTGTGTCGACCAGGATTACCTGGAAGCATTCACGGAGAGTTTGATCCTGGCTCAGGACGAACGCTGGCGGCGTGCTTAACACATGCAAGTCGAACGATGAACCCGCTTCGGTGGGGGATTAGTGGCGAACGGGTGAGTAACACGTGGGCAATCTGCCCTGCACTCTGGGACAAGCCCTGGAAACGGGGTCTAATACCGGATACCACCCGGGGGCGCATGCCCTTGGGTTGAAAGCTCCGGCGGTGCAGGATGAGCCCGCGGCCTATCAGCTTGTTGGTGGGGTGATGGCCTACCAAGGCGACGACGGGTAGCCGGCCTGAGAGGGCGACCGGCCACACTGGGACTGAGACACGGCCCAGACTCCTACGGGAGGCAGCAGTGGGGAATATTGCACAATGGGCGAAAGCCTGATGCAGCGACGCCGCGTGAGGGATGACGGCCTTCGGGTTGTAAACCTCTTTCAGCAGGGAAGAAGCGAGAGTGACGGTACCTGCAGAAGAAGCGCCGGCTAACTACGTGCCAGCAGCCGCGGTAATACGTAGGGCGCAAGCGTTGTCCGGAATTATTGGGCGTAAAGAGCTCGTAGGCGGCTTGTCACGTCGGGTGTGAAAGCCCGGGGCTTAACCCCGGGTCTGCATTCGATACGGGCAGGCTAGAGTGTGGTAGGGGAGATCGGAATTCCTGGTGTAGCGGTGAAATGCGCAGATATCAGGAGGAACACCGGTGGCGAAGGCGGATCTCTGGGCCATTACTGACGCTGAGGAGCGAAAGCGTGGGGAGCGAACAGGATTAGATACCCTGGTAGTCCACGCCGTAAACGTTGGGAACTAGGTGTTGGCGACATTCCACGTCGTCGGTGCCGCAGCTAACGCATTAAGTTCCCCGCCTGGGGAGTACGGCCGCAAGGCTAAAACTCAAAGGAATTGACGGGGGCCCGCACAAGCAGCGGAGCATGTGGCTTAATTCGACGCAACGCGAAGAACCTTACCAAGGCTTGACATACACCGGAAAGCATTAGAGATAGTGCCCCCCTTGTGGTCGGTGTACAGGTGGTGCATGGCTGTCGTCAGCTCGTGTCGTGAGATGTTGGGTTAAGTCCCGCAACGAGCGCAACCCTTGTCCTGTGTTGCCAGCATGCCCTTCGGGGTGATGGGGACTCACAGGAGACCGCCGGGGTCAACTCGGAGGAAGGTGGGGACGACGTCAAGTCATCATGCCCCTTATGTCTTGGGCTGCACACGTGCTACAATGGCCGGTACAAAGAGCTGCGAAACCGTGAGGTGGAGCGAATCTCAAAAAGCCGGTCTCAGTTCGGATTGGGGTCTGCAACTCGACCCCATGAAGTCGGAGTTGCTAGTAATCGCAGATCAGCATTGCTGCGGTGAATACGTTCCCGGGCCTTGTACACACCGCCCGTCACGTCACGAAAGTCGGTAACACCCGAAGCCGGTGGCCCAACCCCTTGTGGGAGGGAGCTGTCGAAGGTGGGACTGGCGATTGGGACGAAGTCGTAACAAGGTAGCCGTACCGGAAGGTGCGGCTGGATCACCTCCTTTCTAAGGAGCACATGGCCGGATGCGAGCGAATGTCTCGCACGGTTGCTCATGGGTGGAACGTTGACTATTCGGCACAGTAGGGTCTGCTTCTTTCACTAGTACTGCTTCGGCGTGGAACGTGGATGGGGTGGGGTCTGCTGGGCCGGGCGCGCTGTTGGGTGTCTGAGGGCACGGGCTTCTGCCAGTGTCTTCGGTTGCCGGCCCCGGTGAACTCACCATGTTGTGGTGGGGTGGCGGGTGGTTGGTCGTTGTTTGAGAACTGCACAGTGGACGCGAGCATCTGTGGCCAAGTTTTTAAGGGCGCACGGTGGATGCCTTGGCACCAGGAACCGATGAAGGACGTGGGAGGCCACGATAGTCCCCGGGGAGTCGTCAACCAGGCTTTGATCCGGGGGTTTCCGAATGGGGAAACCCGGCAGTCGTCATGGGCTGTCACCCGCTGCTGAACACATAGGCAGTGTGGAGGGAACGAGGGGAAGTGAAACATCTCAGTACCCTCAGGAAGAGAAAACAACCGTGATTCCGGGAGTAGTGGCGAGCGAAACCGGATGAGGCCAAACCGTATGTGTGTGATACCCGGCAGGGGTTGCGCATGCGGGGTTGTGGGATCTCTCTTTCACAGTCTGCCGGCTGTGAGACAAGTAAGAAACCATGGTTATAGGCGAAGGGCATGCGAAAGGCCCGGCGTAGAGGGTAAGACCCCCGTAGCTGAAATGATCATGGCTTGTTTGAGAGACACCCAAGTAGCACGGGGCCCGAGAAATCCCGTGTGAATCTGGCGGGACCACCCGTTAAGCCTAAATATTCCCTGGTGACCGATAGCGGATAGTACCGTGAGGGAATGGTGAAAAGTACCGCGGGAGCGGAGTGAAATAGTACCTGAAACCGTGTGCCTACAAGCCGTGGGAGCGTCGGGATGCGAGTTTACTCGTATCCTCGTGACTGCGTGCCTTTTGAAGAATGAGCCTGCGAGTTTGCGGTGTGTTGCGAGGTTAACCCGTGTGGGGAAGCCGTAGCGAAAGCGAGTCCGAACAGGGCGGTTCAGTAGCGCGCTCAAGACCCGAAGCGGAGTGATCTAGCCATGGGCAGGTTGAAGCGGCTGTAAGAGGTCGTGGAGGACCGAACCCACCAGGGTTGAAAACCTGGGGGATGACCTGTGGTTAGGGGTGAAAGGCCAATCAAACTCCGTGATAGCTGGTTCTCCCCGAAATGCATTTAGGTGCAGCGTCGTGTGTTTCTTGCCGGAGGTAGAGCACTGGATAGGCGATGGGCCCTACCGGGTTACTGACCTTAGCCAAACTCCGAATGCCGGTAAGTGAGAGCGCGGCAGTGAGACTGTGGGGGATAAGCTCCATGGTCGAGAGGGAAACAGCCCAGAGCATCGACTAAGGCCCCTAAGCGTACGCTAAGTGGGAAAGGATGTGGAGTCGCAGAGACAACCAGGAGGTTGGCTTAGAAGCAGCCACCCTTGAAAGAGTGCGTAATAGCTCACTGGTCAAGTGATTCCGCGCCGACAATGTAGCGGGGCTCAAGCGTACCGCCGAAGTCGTGTCAATCCAGCAGATAGCCCCAACGGGTGCTGGGTTGGGTAGGGGAGCGTCGTGTGCCGGGTGAAGCCGCGCCGGAAGGCAGTGGTGGACGGTTCACGAGTGAGAATGCAGGCATGAGTAGCGATACACACGTGGGAAACGTGTGCGCCGATTGACTAAGGGTTCCTGGGTCAAGCTGATCTGCCCAGGGTAAGTCGGGACCTAAGGCGAGGCCGACAGGCGTAGTCGATGGACAACCGGTTGATATTCCGGTACCCGCTTTGAAACGCCCAATATCGAATCCTCTGATGCTAAGTCCGTGAAGCCGCCCTTGATCTCTTCGGAGTGAGGGGGAGTGGTGGAGCCGACGACCCGAGGTGGTAGTAGGTAAGCGATGGGGTGACGCAGGAAGGTAGTCCAGCCCGGGCGGTGGTTGTCCCGGGGTAAGGGTGTAGGCCGTGTGATAGGCAAATCCGTCACACATTAAGGCTGAGACCTGATGCCGAGCCGATTGTGGTGAAGTGGATGATCCTATGCTGTCGAGAAAAGCCTCTAGCGAGTTTCATGGCGGCCCGTACCCTAAACCGACTCAGGTGGTCAGGTAGAGAATACCGAGGCGTTCGGGTGAACTATGGTTAAGGAACTCGGCAAAATGCCCCCGTAACTTCGGGAGAAGGGGGGCCATGTCTGGTGATCCAACGTGCTTGGTGAGCTGGGTGTGGCCGCAGAGACCAGCGAGAAGCGACTGTTTACTAAAAACACAGGTCCGTGCGAAGCCGTAAGGCGATGTATACGGACTGACGCCTGCCCGGTGCTGGAACGTTAAGGGGACCGGTTAGCCAGGATTCGTTCTGGCGAAGCTGAGAACTTAAGCGCCAGTAAACGGCGGTGGTAACTATAACCATCCTAAGGTAGCGAAATTCCTTGTCGGGTAAGTTCCGACCTGCACGAATGGCGTAACGACTTCTCGACTGTCTCAACCATAGGCCCGGTGAAATTGCACTACGAGTAAAGATGCTCGTTTCGCGCAGCAGGACGGAAAGACCCCGGGACCTTTACTACAGTTTGATATTGGTGTTCGGTTCGGCTTGTGTAGGATAGGTGGGAGACTGTGATACGGGCACGCCAGTGTTCGTGGAGTCGCTGTTGAAATACCACTCTGGTCGTGCTGGATGTCTAACCTGGGTCCGTGATCCGGATCAGGGACAGTGTCTGATGGGTAGTTTAACTGGGGCGGTTGCCTCCTAAAGAGTAACGGAGGCGCCCAAAGGTTCCCTCAGCCTGGTTGGCAATCAGGTGTTGAGTGTAAGTGCACAAGGGAGCTTGACTGTGAGACCGACGGGTCGAGCAGGGACGAAAGTCGGGACTAGTGATCCGGCGGTGGCTTGTGGAAGCGCCGTCGCTCAACGGATAAAAGGTACCCCGGGGATAACAGGCTGATCTTCCCCAAGAGTCCATATCGACGGGATGGTTTGGCACCTCGATGTCGGCTCGTCGCATCCTGGGGCTGGAGTCGGTCCCAAGGGTTGGGCTGTTCGCCCATTAAAGCGGTACGCGAGCTGGGTTTAGAACGTCGTGAGACAGTTCGGTCCCTATCCGCTGTGCGCGTAGGAGTCTTGAGAAGGGCTGTCCCTAGTACGAGAGGACCGGGACGGACGAACCTCTGGTGTGCCAGTTGTCCTGCCAAGGGCATGGCTGGTTGGCTACGTTCGGGAGGGATAACCGCTGAAAGCATCTAAGCGGGAAGCCTGCTTCGAGATGAGGACTCCCACCCACTTGATGGGGTAAGGCTCCCAGTAGACGACTGGGTTGATAGGCCAGATATGGAAGCCGGGTGACCGGTGGAGTTGACTGGTACTAATAGGCCGAGGGCTTGTCCTCAGTTGCTCGCGTCCACTGTGTTGGTTCTGAAACCACGAACAACCCATTGCTGGTTTGTTGATTGTTTCATAGTGTTTCGGTGGTTATAGCGTTAGGGAAACGCCCGGTTACATTCCGAACCCGGAAGCTAAGCCTTTCAGCGCCGATGGTACTGCAGGGGGGACCCTGTGGGAGAGTAGGACGCCGCCGAACAAATTTTATGCCTCGGCCCCCGTGCATTACGCACGGGGGCCGAGGCTTTTTTGCGTTCCGGATGTTCCGGGCGATCTAGGGTGGCCGTCATGAGACATGATCTGGTGATTTTCGACAACGATGGTGTGCTCGTGGAGAGCGAGCGCATCGCCAACGCGATCCTGGCGGACTGGCTGACCGAGCTGGGGCACCCGACCACCCTTGAGGACTCCATCCGGGACTACATGGGGGCGGCGGTCCACCGCGTCCACGATCTGATCATGGAGCGGAGCGGCCGACGGCTGCCCGCGGACTTCGACGCGACCCTGCACGCCCGTACCGTGGCCGCGTTCGAACGGGAGCTGGAACCGGTCGAGGGCGTGACGGACGTCCTGGAGAGGCTGACCGCCGGCGGAGTGCCGTTCTGTCTGGCGTCCTCGGGGACCCATGAGCGGATTCGGGCAGGTCACCGCCGTACAGGACTGGACCGCTGGTTCCCGGAGGAGATCGTTTTCAGCGCCCAGGACGTGGGTCGGGGCAAGCCCGCGCCAGACCTCTTCCTGCACGCGGCACAGCGGATGGGAGTCGCCCCCGAGCGCTGTGTCGTGGTCGAGGACAGCGCGCTGGGTGTCGCGGCGGCGGTGGCCGCGGGGATGACGGTGTACGGCTTCACCGCGATGACCTCCGCCGAGCGGCTGGCCGGGGCGGACGCGCACTTCGGGTCGATGACGGAACTGCCCGCGCTCCTCTTCTGAGAACGGGGCGGATACGGTGGCGGGCATGACCAGCCGGGCGTTGTTGATGTGGGATGAAGCGGTAACGGCGTACGACTTCGGGAGCAGTCATCCCATGGACCCCGTACGGCTCGCGCTGACCATGGAGTTGGTGCGGGCCTACGGCCTGGACCGGGCGCTGCGGGTGGTGGCGGCGAAGCCGGCGGGGGAGTCGACGCTCCGGCTCATCCACCGCGCGGACTATGTGGCGGCGGTACGCGCGGCCTCGGAAGACCCGCGCGCGGCCGATCAGGCGTACGGGATCGGGACGCTGGACGACCCGGCGTTCGCGGGGATGCACGAGGCGTCGGCGCTGATCGCCGGGCAGTCCGTGGGGGCCGCCGAGGCGGTCTGGAGCGGGGAGGCCGAGCACGCGGTGAACTTCGCGGGCGGACTGCATCACGCGATGCCGGGCTCGGCCGCCGGTTTCTGCGTCTACAACGACGCCTCCCTCGCCATCGCCCGGTTGCTGGAGCTGGGCGCGGAGCGGGTCGCGTACATCGATGTCGACGTCCACCACGGGGACGGCGTCCAGGCGGCGTTCTGGGACGACCCCCGGGTGCTGACGGTCTCGCTCCACGAGCATCCGCGGATGCTGTTCCCGGGCACCGGGTGGCCTGAGGAGACCGGCGGCCCGGGGCCGGGCGAGGGCAGCGCGGTCAATGTGGCGCTGCCCGCAGGAACGGGCGACGAGGGGTGGCTCCGGGCGTTCCACGCGGTCGTCCCGGAGCTGCTGGCGGACTTCCGTCCGCAGGTCCTGGTGACGCAGCACGGGGCGGACACCCACTTCGAGGACCCGCTGGCGCATCTGGCGGTGTCGTTGGACGCCCAGCGGACGGTGCAGGAGGCGTGCCACTCGCTGGCGCACATGTACACGGAGGACGGCCGGTGGATCGCGCTGGGCGGCGGCGGATACGCCGTGGTCGACGTCGTCCCGCGGTCCTGGACGCATCTGGTGGCGATCGCCGCCCATAGCCCCCTTGATCCGGAGTCGATAATTCCGGAGGAGTGGCGGAACGAGGTGTACGCGCGGACCCGGCAGCCCGGCCCCTGGCGGATGACCGACGGACGGACTGCGG
The DNA here is from genome assembly GCF_005519465.1 of Streptomyces clavuligerus. NCBI lineage: Bacteria > Bacillati > Actinomycetota > Actinomycetes > Kitasatosporales > Streptomycetaceae > Streptomyces > Streptomyces clavuligerus. The sequence continues at coordinate 3,968,185 of NZ_CP027858.1, forward strand.
CCTGGCGGGACTGGGCGCAGGGGTACGACCCCGCCGACGCCCTGGACCGCGCCGTTCTGGCGACCCGGAAGGCGGTGTTCCCGCTGCGGGGACTGCTGGTCTAGGACCTGGCCCGGGACCCTCCGGCGCGGACGGCCGGGGTTCTACGGTGGACCGGCAGACGTTTTGTCGTCGGCAGGATGTCTCGTCCTCACACCCCCGCAGGGCCGATGTGTCGACATACCGACCCGGTTCGGAGTACGTCTGTACCAGCTCGACTACGTACGGGGAGTCGCGATGGCGTGGGCACCCGGCGCACGGGCGATTCACGATGAAACCGGCGCACACGCCCATTCCACCCTTCCGCTGCGGAGGCCCCCTGAGGGCCCCGTCCCCCTCGGTGCCTGGCTCCACGGCCTGGTCACGAGGGGCTGTGCCGGGTCTGCGGGGCAGGTCAGCCGGGTGGTGAGGGGATAGGCCCGGCAGTCGTCGACGGTCCCGCCCCGCCCGGGGTGAGGAGGAGAGGTGCGCCGTCGCGATGGTCCCGCCCGATGACTCGGTGCGGTCCTGTTACTACCGACCGCTGACGCGCTATGTACTCAATCGAGCGTGTCTGTCACAGTAGGCGGCCGATGGCTGCTCCTCTTCCCCACTCGTACCACCCGCCCCTAGTCTGGGGAGTGAGCGCACAGCGACGAAGAGTCACCGGAGGGGAAGCCGGTGGGCGTCGTGTGCGGAAGGTACAGGTGGGTCATGGCTGCTGGCAGCGAGAGGCCTCTGAATGAGGTCAAGTTCCTTACCGTGGCGGAAGTCGCCTCGGTGATGAGGGTGTCGAAGATGACGGTGTACCGGCTGGTGCACAGCGGTCATCTGCCGGCGATCCGGGTGGGGAGGTCCTTCCGGGTGCCGGAACAGGCGGTGCACGACTATCTCCGTGAGTCCTTTGTGGGGGTGGAATCCGCCTAGCGGAGCCGGGCGGCTGCCCTCGGATTACGAACTCGATGCTCTGGCGGGTAGGCTGGACCGACGTAGGTCGTGTGGGCCCAGACGCCCCGCACCGAGTGAAGAGAAGTGAGCGAGGGTAGTCGTGGGCTCTGTTATCAAGAAGCGGCGTAAGCGGATGGCCAAGAAGAAGCACCGCAAGCTGCTCAAGCGCACTCGCGTCCAGCGCCGTAACAAGAAGTAAGACGGCGGCTGTACGTGACCGTGGCCCTTCCACCGACCTGGTGGAAGGGCCACGGCGCGTTCGGGGCCTTTCCATCCGGCCGAAAGAGCGGCCGGTGGTCGTCACACCGGACCGGTGAACCGCTACGGTGACGCTGGGGAGCGGTCTCCTCACCTCATGGACGTTCGACCTCAGGGAAGGCGCTGATCTTGGGAAAGGTCGTGCTCGTCACCGGCGTTGCCCGGCAGCTCGGCGGCCGTCTCGTACGGCGCGTCCACCGGGACCCCGGGGTGGAACGGGTGATCGGGGTCGACGCGGAGGAACCGGCGCACCGTCTCGACGGCGCCGAGTTCATCCGTACCGACATCCGCCGCCCGACGATAGGCCGCATCCTCGCCGAGCACGCGGTCGACACCGTCGTCCATCTCGACGTCAGCGGGACCCCCCTGGGCACGGGAGGCCGGACGGCGGTCAAGGAGACCAACGTCATCGGCACCATGCAGCTCCTCGGGGCCTGCCAGAAGTCGCCCACGGTCCGCAGACTGGTCGTGAAGTCCAGTACGAGCGTCTATGGCTCGGCCCCCCGCGACCCGGCGGTCTTCCTGGAGACCACCCTGCCGAAGTCGCTGCCGAGCGGTGGCTTCGCCAAGGACACGGTCGAGGTCGAGGGGTATGTGCGGGGCTTCGCCCGGCGGCGGCCCGACGTGGCCGTGTGCGTGCTGCGGTTCGCGAACATCCTCGGGCCGTGCGCCGACTCGCCGCTGGCCGAGTACTTCTCGCTGCCGGTGCTGCCGACGGTGTTCGGCTACGACCCCCGGCTCCAATTCGTCCACGAGGACGATGTCGTCGACGCCCTCCAGCTCGCGCTGAACGAGCCCCGGCCGGGGACGCTCAACAGCGGCACCTTCAATGTGGCGGGCGACGGGGTGCTGCTGCTGTCGCAGTGCTCGCGGCGGCTCGGCCGGCCCACGGTGCCGGTACTGCTGCCCGCGGTCACCTGGGTCGGGACCGCGCTGAGGACGGTCGGGGTCACGGACTTCTCCCCCGAACAGATCCGGCTGCTGACCCATGGCCGGGTGGTGAGCACCGCGCAGATGCGGGAGGCACTGGGGTTTGACCCGAAGTTCAGCACCGCCGAGACCTTCGCGGACTTCGCCCGCAGCCGGGGGCCGGGGCTGCTGCCCCCGCAGTCCGTGGCACGCGCCGTGGACCGGGTCGGGGAGCGGCTGAGGTCCCTCGGGAGCGCCCGGGGCGGCCGCCGGGGGAGCGCACGGACGCAGCAGCGGGGGGACGGCCGGGCGGCGGACGCCGCCGCCCGGAGCGACGCCGGACAAGGAGCGTAGGCAACGATGGCGGACGCCAAGGTCATTCCGTTCGACGACGACCGCGCCCGGGGCGGGGGCACGGGCGCCGCCGCCGAGGGCTCCGGTGGCGCGGGCACCGGCTCCGGCGGAGGCACCGGGGGCGGTCGGCGGGGCGGTGCCTCCCGGGTCGTACGGCAGAAGACAGCCGCCCCGAAGCCGAAGAAGGCCGCCCGGGACTCCGCCGTGCGCAGGTCCGCCCGTGGTGAGGGCGGGGCCGGGACGACGGGGCGCGGGGCCGGTGCGCGGCAGCAGTCGGCGGCCCGGAAGGCGGTACGCCCGGTACCCGAGGCCCGCAGGGAACAGCAGACGTCCGGCTCCTCGGCCTCCGCACCCCGCAGCCCCCGCCGTCCGGAGTCCGGAGGCGACGGTGGCGGTCTCGACCGGCGGCTCGCGGAAGGGCTGGCCTTTCTGCGCCGCCGGATCACCGGTGAGTACGAGGTCGATGAGTTCGGCTACGACGAAGAGCTGACCGACCAGGTACTGATGACGGTGCTCCGGCCCCTCTATGAGAAGTACTTCCGGGTGGAGGTGAAGGGCATCGAGAACATCCCGTCCGAGGGCGGGGCGCTCGTGGTGGCCAATCACTCCGGGACGCTTCCGCTGGACGGGCTGATGATGCAGGTCGCCGTGCACGACCGGCATCCGGCGGGGCGGCATCTGCGGCTGCTCGCGGCGGACCTGGTCTTCGTCCTGCCCGTGGTCAACGAACTGGCCCGGAAGGCGGGGCACACGCTCGCCTGCGCGGACGACGCCGAGCGGCTGCTGCGGCGGGGCGAGGTCGTCGGGGTGATGCCGGAGGGCTTCAAGGGGATCGGCAAGCCCTTCGGCGACCGCTACCGGCTCCAGCGGTTCGGCCGGGGCGGCTTCGTCTCGACGGCGCTGCGGGCGGGGGTGCCGATCGTGCCGTGCTCGATCGTCGGCGCGGAGGAGATCTACCCCATGATCGGGAACTCGAAGACGCTGGCCCGGCTGCTGGGGCTGCCGTACTTCCCGATCACGCCGACCTTCCCCTGGCTGGGGCCGATGGGGGCGGTGCCGCTGCCCACCAAGTGGACCATCCAGTTCGGGGAGCCGATCGAGACCGGGGGCCATCCGCCGGAGGCGGCGGAGGACCCCATGTTGATGTTCAATCTGACGGACCAGGTGCGGGAGCAGATCCAGCACACCCTGTACAAGCTGCTGGTGCAGCGCAGATCGGTCTTCTTCTGATCTCTGACGCCCAAGCGCACGAAGCGGGGCAGATGTACGGGGCCGGGCAGATGCACGGAGCGGGGGTGGTCCCGGAATGTTCCGGGACCACCCCCGCTTTCTGGTGGGTCAGGGTTGGTCCTCGCCGGTGATGTCGATCCCGAGGATGCCGTCGAGCAGCGGCGGAATGCTGACATCGGGGGACGCCGGGTCGGGCTGCGGAGCCGAGGGCGGCGTGGGGGTGTCCGGCGACGGAGGGGCGAGCAGCCCCTCCGTCGGGAGCAGCCCACCGCTCTCGGGGACCGGGGCCCCCGAGGGTCTCGGCTCCTTGGTGGTCTGCTTGCCCGAGGGTGTCCCGGGGGCCTTGGGGGACGCGGGGATCGTCCGCTCGCCCGGGGTGGCCGCCCCGCCGCTCTGCCGGGAGGTGGAACCGGTGCTTCCGCCGGGCGCGCGGCGCTCTGCGGGCAGCTCCGGCAGCAGCGACTTGAGTGGCTGGACCTCTTGCTCTATGGCGTCGAAGACCTCGCTCACCCCGTTGCTCACGTCCTGGAGCTGGACGGGGAGCCGGTCGCGGAGACCGTTCCACGTCTCGCGGTGGGAGCGGGAGAACGTGTTGAGCTTCTGGATGGGGCCGAGTGAGCCGTCCCGCTCGTAGGCGGCGTGCAGCAGCCGGTGGCCCTCGCTGACGTCGTGGCGCATGCCGTTGAGCGCGCGGCGGACCTCGCCGAGGGACTCGTGGTCCAGATCGCCCGCCCGTCCGCGTTCCATGAGGCGACGGGCCTCGCTGAGCCGGGTGGAGGCATGGTCCAGATACAGCTCACCGCGGTCGGAGTCACCGTCGGCCATGCCGAGACGGATGTCCTCCATTCCGCGTTTGAGCCCGTAGAGGGTGTCACCGGGGAGGGCGTCGGAGCTGGCGGCGGCCACCCCGCTGAAGGCCCCCGCCGCGACCCCCACGGTGATGCTGCCGGCCGCGAGCCCCTTCTGCCAGCGGGTGCGGGGGCGGAGTTTCCGGAACGGGGAGGCCCGATGGGCGCCGCGGCCGGACTTCCGCTGCTCGGGCACCCTGGGGCCCGTGGAATCGCTCCCTCGCGCCGTGCCCTCCTGGAGCATGGCCTCCATGGCTGCCACGAGCTGGGCGCGCTGCACCACCTTGACCTCGGGGTCCAGCTCCGGCACCGGCAGTTCGCCGAGGCGGGACGTCAGAGCCAACATCCGTCCGCGCTCGGTCGGTTCGACCGGGTTCTCCGCCGGCTCTCCGGACGCCTGCTCTTCCAGGGCCTGGGCGAAGGCGTTCGCCCGCCGGTGCGCCGATACGTTCGCGATCACTGGCGGCACCTCCTCTCGTCATGACGGTCGACTCCCCTGAGTGTCTGGATGGTTGCACGCCTTGAGCACATCCACACGTTCGATCGAATGGCTGTGGGCAGGGCGTGACCACAGGGAGCCTGCATCCCGGACAACGAGTGTCGCGGCACATGGGTTACGCGCGAAGGATGATCGGACCAGTGCGTCATCGAGGCGTCACCGATAGTGGGTTGAGGTCGGGGGACGGGGTGGTGCGGTCGAGCGGGTAGGAATGGATACGGCCAGGCATGGACGGATACAGGCGGGTATATAAAGGTACGGAGTTGTACAGGCGGATATCGTCAACGGGCGTCGTCGGGGAGGAGCCGGGCCAGGGTGCGCACGGCCCGGTACTGGAGGGTCTTGATCGCACCTTCGTTCTTCCCCATCGCCCGGGCGGTCTCGGCGACCGACAGACCCTGGAGGAAGCGCAGGGTCACACACTCCTGCTGCTGTGGATTGAGCTTGCGCACCGCCTCCAGCAGGGCGGCGTTGGACAGCGACTCCAGGACGGAGTCCTCCGGGCTGCGCTCGACCTCGTTGGCGTCGAGCATCTCGCCGGTGGTGACCTCCAGCCGGAAGCGGCTCGACTTGAAGTGGTCGGCAACCAGGTTGCGGGCGATCGTCACCAGCCAGGCGCCGAAGTCGCGGCCCTGCCAGGTGAAGGTGGAGATGCGGCGCAGGGCGCGCAGGAACGTCTCACTGGTGAGATCCTCCGCCGTCGCCTTCCCGCCGACGCGGTAGTAGATGTAGCGGTAGACGGTGTCGCTGTACTGGTCGTACAGGCGCCCAAAGGCTTCGGCCTCACCGGCCTGGGCACGTTCGACGAGTTCCATCATGCGGGCGCTGTCGCTGTCGGCGCTGGGGCGGCGGGCGGTGGTCGAGGCGCTGTGGCTGCCCCGTCCGCTCCGTCTCGCGACCCCGCGTCCGCCGCCCGGACGCCGCCCTTCGACGACGGCGCTGCGCGCCGGGCTCTCCTTGAATCCGTCGGCCAGGGCATAGCAGATGGTGGTGGGGGGACCACCGGTGGCGAGGCGGGGCAGAGCGAGGGCGGAGACGAAGTGCGCGGCGGGGACGCAGCCGCGCAAGTGGTCGAGGACCGCCGCGCGGAGCGTAGCCAGGCCCGAGGCGTCAACCCCGACGTGTGGGTACACGGGACTCCCAGAGGCAGAGCTTCCATCACGAGCAGTGCGGGGCTGATCACCCGTCGTGGCGACCGAGAGGCCCGCGTATGCGTCTGAGGAGAATAACGCTTCGTAAAGGCAGTGCTACGCCCAGTTGCTCAAATCATCGTTTCCGTCGCTTCCGTGCCACATTAGTGACTGGTTTAGTAACTAATTGTGAACGAATGCTGATCGAATTTGATCGATTTCCGACTCTTCGGAGTGAACGAGCGGGCGCGCGCCGGGTCAGCGGCGACGGCGGTGGATGGCGACGGCGGCGGCCGTGCCACCTGCCAGCGCCCCCACTCCGGCAGCCGCGGGGATGCCCACCTTGGCGGCCTTGCGGCCGGTCCGGTAGTCGCGCAGCCGCCAGTCGTGCTCGCGTGCGTGCCTGCGCAGTTTGGTGTCCGGGTTGATCGCGTAGGGGTGCCCGACGAGCGACAGCATCGGAATGTCGTTGTGCGAGTCGCTGTACGCGGCGCAGCGGCCCAGTTCGAGCCCCTCGGCCGCGGCGAGCGCCCGTACCGCCTCGGCCTTCGCCGGGCCGTGCAGCGGCTCGCCCACCAGTCTGCCGGTGTAGACGCCGTCGACCGACTCGGCGACGGTTCCGAGCGCCCCGGTCAGCCCCAGCCTGCGGGCGATGATCGTGGCGGTCTCCACCGGGGCGGCGGTCACCAGCCACACCTTCTGGCCCGCGTCGAGGTGTGCCTGGGCGAGGGCGCGGGTGCCCGGCCAGATCCGGTCCGCCATGTACTCGTCGTAGATCTCCTCGCCGATGCTCATCAGCTCGGAGACCCGGTGGCCCTTGACGATGGAGAGCGCGGACTCCCGTACGTCCTGCATATGGTCGGGGTCCTCGACGCCCGCCAGCCGGAACCAGGTCTGCTGCCAGGCGAACCGGGCCAGCTCGCGCCGCTGGAAGAACTGCCGTTTGTACAGACCGCGGCCGAAGTGGAAGAGCGCGGCGCCCTGCATCACGGTGTTGTCGAGGTCGAAGAAGGCGGCGGCCCGCTCGTCCCCCTCCACGGGGAACGGGGCCTCCGCGTCGTCTGCGGCCTCCGCGGCGAGTGCGGCGTCCGCGGGGAACGCGGCTCCGTCCTGCCCGTCCGGACCGGTGCCGACGCCGGTCGCGGGGGCCTCCGCCGCGAACTGCCGCGAGGTCTTGCGCGCCGCTTCGGCGGCGGCCTCGCCTGCGAGAACGCTCCGGGCGGTGGCGGAGCGTCTACGGGGGGTGAGCCATCCCAGTGCGGCCATGGGGCGAGCATAGCCAGTCTGTTCGGAACTTCCCGATCCGCCGGGGCACGGTGGGGTGAACTCCTGGCGTTCCGGTTCCGTGTACCAGTGAGGGGAGCTCCGTCCTCCGGCGCCCCCGCTCACCGGACCCGGCCCCTCCGCGGGGCGGGCGCGGGCGGAGAATGGGAAGCATGAGTCCTCTGTTCCGGCGTAGGAAGAAGAAGCCCGGCGACCGTACGGTCACGCTGATCGGCAAGCCGGGGTGCCATCTGTGCGACGACGCCCGGACCGTGGTCGCGGAGGTCTGCGCACAGACCGGGGCGGCCTGGGAGGAGCGGGACATCACCCAGGACGAGGAGCTGCACCGGGCGTACTGGGAGCAGATCCCGGTGGTGCTCGTCGACGGTGAGCAGCACACGTTCTGGCGAGTGGACCCGGGGCGGCTGCGCCGCGAGCTGGAGGGCTGAGGGTCCGGGGGCCCGCAAGGGCCGAGGGGGCGGCCCGGGAAGCGGAGGTGGCGATTGCCTTTGTGACGGCGGACGCCTCCGGCGTTCCTTGTCATGCCTCTATCGAGACTCGGGGGAACCGGGCACAGTGGAGCGGTCCCGCGGGCCCCTACGTGAGGAGTGTGTCCAGCTTTGCCCCCTTCGTCGCTCGAACGGCCCGGTACGGCTCGCGGTTCCATGTTTACGCTGACAAAGCGCGTGACCCCGATCACTTTGCTCGGACAAAACGGACACCATCTTTGTGCACGCGTTCACAAAGACATAGCCTGCTGTCGACGGGGCGGTCTGGGAACACTTGGCCGCCCAGAGCCTCGCTCATCCCGCAGGAGCACCGTGGCAACTGGCCGAAATCACCGACCGGCGACTCGCAGCCGAGGAATTCCCGAGGCCACCGTCGCCCGGCTCCCGCTGTATCTGCGGGCGCTGACCGCGCTCTCCGAGCGCTCCGTGCCCACGGTCTCCTCCGAAGAGCTGGCCGCCGCCGCCGGGGTGAATTCCGCCAAGCTCCGCAAGGACTTCTCGTACCTCGGTTCCTATGGGACCAGGGGCGTCGGATACGACGTGGAGTACCTCGTCTACCAGATCTCCCGGGAGCTGGGGCTCACCCAGGACTGGCCCGTGGTGATCGTCGGTATCGGCAACCTCGGCGCCGCCCTCGCCAACTACGGCGGATTCGCCTCCCGCGGCTTCCGGGTCGCCGCGCTCATCGACGCGGACCCGGCGATGGCCGGGAAGCCCGTGGCGGGCATCGCGGTCCAGCACACCGACGAGCTGGAGAAGATCATCAGCGACAACGGGGTGTCGATCGGTGTGATCGCCACGCCCGCGGGCGCCGCCCAGCAGGTGTGCGACCGGCTGGTGGCCGCCGGGGTGACCTCCATCCTCAACTTCGCGCCCACGGTGCTCTCGGTGCCCGAAGGCGTCGACGTGCGCAAGGTCGACCTGTCGATCGAACTCCAGATCCTCGCCTTCCACGAGCAGCGCAAGGCCGGTGAGGAGTCCGGGGGACCGGGCCGGAAAGGACCTGACGGGGACATGCCCGCCGTGATGCCGGCATGAGCCTGCTGGTCGTCGGACTGAGCCACCGCAGCGCACCGGTGAGCGTCCTGGAGCGGGCCGCGCTCTCCGTGGACGCCCAGGTCAAGCTGCTCGCGGACACGCTGGCCACCGAGCCCGCCGCCGAGGCGGCGGTACTGGCCACCTGCAACCGCATCGAGCTGTACGCCGATGTGGAGAAGTTCCACGCCGGTGTCGCCGAGCTCTCCACGCTGCTCGCCCAGCACAGCGGGGTGGGCCTGGAGGAGCTGACTCCTTATCTCTATGTCCACTACGAGGACCGGGCCGTCCACCATCTCTTCTCGGTGGCGTGCGGACTGGACTCCATGGTCGTCGGCGAGGGGCAGATCCTCGGCCAGATCAAGGACGCCCTCGCCCGCGGACAGGCCCTGCACACCGCCGGGCGGCTGCTGAACGATCTCTTCCAGCAGGCCCTGCGGGTGGGCAAGCGCGCCCACAGCGAGACCGGGATCGACCGGGCCGGTCAGTCCCTCGTCACCTTCGGCCTCGAACAGCTCGCCGACGGCGCCGAGGTCGCGCAGTGGGCCGCGGGCAAGCGCGCCCTGGTGATCGGCGCGGGCTCGATGTCCTCGCTCGCCGCGACGACGCTGGCCCGCCTCGGCGTGGGCGAGCTGGTGATCGCCAACCGCACCCTGGACCGGGCGACCCGGCTGGCGGCGGTGCTCTCCGAGACCGGGGCGAGCGCCCGGGCCGTCCCCATGACCTCCGTGGCCGACGAGCTGACACGTGCCGACGCGGTGGTGTCCTGCACCGGCGCGACCGGTCTGGTGCTGACCGCCGACGCGGTGCTCGCCGCGCTCGCCGAGTCCAGCGCCGCCGTCCCGGCGGGCGTCCCCGCCCCGGCGGAGCCCGCCGATCTGCGCGCCCCGGACGGCAGCTTGGTCGCCCGGCTGGCCGCGACCGCCGCGCGCGACGGCCGGGTGCACGACCGTTCCGTGGACACCGCGTCCGCGGAGGCCGCCGACGGCACCGACGCCCGCTGTCCCGTGGGACTCGACACCACCCGCGGCACATCCGCCGACGAGATGACCCAGCACGGGCTGTGGCTGGAGAACGCCGACCGCCCGGTGGCCGTCCGCACCGTGCCCGCCCCCGGGCCCGCGGGCGACACCGCTGTCCCCGGCGGCCCCGTCCGGCTGGCCCTGCTCGACCTCGCCATGCCCCGCGACATCGACCATGCCGTCCACCGGGTGCCCGGGGTCCGCCTGGTCGACATCGAGTCGCTGGCCGAGGCGTCCGCCGACGCCCCCATGGCCGCCGACGTGGACCAGGTCCGCCGGATCGTCTCCGACGAGGTCGCCGCCTTCGGCGCCGCCCAGCGCGCCGCCCGGATCACACCCACCGTGGTCGCCCTGCGCACGATGGCCGCCGATGTCGTCGCCGGGGAGATCACCCGGCTCGAAGGCCGGCTCCCCTCCCTGGACGAGAAGCAGCGTGCCGAGATCACCCAGACCGTCCGCCGTGTCGTCGACAAACTCCTTCACGCGCCCACCGTGCGGGTGAAGCAGTTGGCGAGCGAGCCCGGCGGCGCCGGGTACGCCGACGCGTTGCGGACACTCTTCGACCTCGACCCGGAGACGGTCGCCTCCGTCAGCCGGGCCGACCTGAATGACGCAGAAGTCAAGAACCGAGGGCGCGTATGACCGAGAGGGCACTGAGGCTGGGGACCAGGCGCAGCATGCTCGCCATGGCCCAGTCCGGACAGGTGGCTCAGGAGGTGCGCCGACTGACCGGACGACCCGTCGAACTGGTCGAGATCACCACATATGGAGACATCTCCCGGGAGCAGCTCGCGCAGATCGGCGGCACGGGTGTGTTTGTCGCGGCGCTGCGTGAGGCGCTGCTGCGCGGTGAGGTGGACTTCGCCGTTCACTCGCTGAAGGACCTCCCCACCGGGCAGCCCGACGAGCTGGCGCTGGCGGCGATACCGCGGCGCGAGGACCCGAGGGACGTCCTGGTGGCCCGGGACGGGCTCACCTTCGACCGGCTCCCCGACGGGGCCCGGGTCGGCACCGGTTCGCCGCGCCGGATGGCGCAGCTGAACGCGTACGCCCGCGCGCACGGACTGCGCATCGAGACCGTGCCGATCCGCGGCAACATCGACACCCGGATCGGATATGTACGGAGCGGGAAGCTGGACGCGGTGGTACTCGCCGCGGCCGGTCTCAACCGCATCGGAAGGGCGGACGAGGTGACCGACGTGCTGTCGGTCGACTCCGTGCTGCCCGCCCCCGGCCAGGGGGCACTGGCGATCGAGTGTGCCGCGGCCGACGCGGACCTCGCCGCGACGCTCGGCGCACTGGACGACCCGCACACCCGGGTCGCCGTGACCGCCGAGCGTTCCCTGCTCGCCGCCCTGGAGGCCGGCTGCAGCGCACCTGTGGGAGCGCTCGCCGACCTGTTGGGCGATGAGGAGGTTGTCACTGAAATGCGCCTGCGCGGCGTCGTCGGCACCACCGACGGCTCGACGCTGGTGCAGCTGTCCACCACCGGTCCCGTACCCACGTCGCACGGCGACGCCATCGCGCTCGGTCGCGAACTCGCGTCCGAGATGCTCGCCAAGGGTGCGGCCGGTCTTATGGGGGAGCGAGCACTTTGAGCCCCACCACCAACCCGTCCTCGGCGTTCTCGGCACACGGGCACGTCACTTTCCTCGGCGCCGGTCCCGGCGATCCCGGACTGCTGACCCTGCGCGCTGTCGAGGCGCTCGCGGGTGCCGATGTACTGATCGCCGAGCCAGAGGTGCTCGAAGTGGTACGCGGCCATGCGCGGGCGAGCGTCAGCGCGCCGGAGCTGACGACTGTTGACGATGCGTCAACAGCCGCCGGAATCCCTGTACTCAGGGATGCGGTCAATCTTGTCATGGAGGCGGCGCGGGGCGGCAAGCGGGTCGTCCGAGCGGTGACCGGCGATCCCGGTCTCGACGCCGACGCGGGCCAGGAGATGCTGGCGTGCGCGGCCGAGGGCATCCCGTTCGAGGTCGTCCCCGGTGTCGCCGCCGCGGTCGGCGTGCCCGCGTACGCCGGTGTGCCGCTGCGGGACGCACAGGGGACGGACGTCCGTTTCGTGGACGCCCGTACCGCGAGCGAGCGCTGCTGGACCGAGGTGGGCGCGAGCGACGGCACGGCCGTCGTCTCCACCACGCTGGACGCGGTCGCCGCGGCGGCGGGTGAACTGGTGGCGGCGGGCCGCAAGCCCGACACCCCGCTGACCGTCACGGTCGCCGGGACGACCACCCGGCAGCGGACCTGGACCGCGACGCTGGGCTCCATCGCGCAGACGCTCAAGCAGGCGAAGGTGCTGCCGTCCCCGGACGGGCACCGGCCGGTGATAGCCGTGGTCGGTGAGCGCAGCTCCGCCGCGCAGCGGGACCAGCTCGCCTGGTTCGAGTCCAAGCCGCTCTTCGGCTGGCGGGTGCTGGTGCCGCGGACCAAGGAGCAGGCGGCGTCGCTCTCCGACCAGCTCCGGTCCTATGGCGCGGTCCCGCACGAGGTCCCGACCATCGCCGTCGAGCCGCCGCGTACTCCGCAGCAGATGGAACGGGCGGTCAAGGGCCTGGTCACCGGGCGGTACGAGTGGATCGCCTTCACGTCCGTCAACGCGGTCAAGGCGGTGCGGGAGAAGTTCGAGGAGTACGGGCTCGACGCGCGCGCCTTCGCGGGGATCAAGGTCGCGGCGGTGGGCGAGCAGACCGCGCGGGCCTTGGTCGACTTCGGTGTGAAGCCGGACCTGGTGCCGAGCGGTGAGCAGTCCGCGGCGGGTCTGCTGGAGGACTGGCCGCCGTACGACCCGGTCTTCGACCCGATCGACCGGGTGTTCCTGCCGCGTGCGGACATCGCCACGGAGACGCTGGTCGCGGGCCTGATCGAGCTGGGCTGGGAGGTCGACGACGTCACCGCGTACCGGACGGTGCGGGCGTCGCCGCCGCCGGCCGAGACCCGTGAGGCGATCAAGGGTGGCGGCTTCGACGCGGTCCTGTTCACCTCGTCCTCGACGGTGCGGAATCTGGTCGGGATCGCGGGCAAGCCGCACAACGTCACGGTGATCGCGTGCATCGGTCCGGCGACCGCGAAGACGGCGGAGGAGCACGGGTTGCGGGTGGACGTCCTGTCGCCCGAGCCGTCCGTGCACCGGCTGGCCGAGGCGCTGGCCGAATTCGGCGCGGCGCGCCGGCTCACCGCGGTGGAGGCCGGCGAACACGTCCTCCGCCCCTCCGAACGCCGCCCCGGCGGCCGTCGCCGCCGCACCACCTGAGGGGCCCTGGGCTCCGGTCGACCGGGAAGGGCCCTGGCCCCGTACCGCCACGCGCGGCACGGGGCCAGGGCCCTTCGGCATACGGGTCGGGTGGCCCGACGGCCCGGAATCCAGCCACTGGGGTGCTCGCCCCTCTGCCTCGGGGAAGGCCGGGCGCGGGGGCTGGAATTCAGCCTTGCGGGGTGCTCGCTGCGTGCGCTCGCTGTGGTGTCCGCGATCGTCCCCGTGCAGTGCGCCCCTGGGCTGGAACTCTCGGCCCCGCCGGCGATCGAGGCGCGGGGTTCGGGGGCGGGCCCCGACGATCGCCGGGACGTGACCGGCCGAGTGTGGTCGTGGTCCTTGACGGGTAGGGGGTGCCCGCGTACCTTCGCCGGGCGGTTCGTCGGGACCGAGTCGGTCAGCCGCTCAGGAGAGAGGCGGGAACATGGCGCACCCCCGGGATCACGAGGCCGCGCTCTGCGCGCCCGGCGCCCCCTTCGCCGTGACCAGGGGCGAGGACGGCGTTCTGGTCTACGCCACGGGTCCCCGTACGCTCAGAGAGTTCATGGAGCCCGTCCACGCCTTCGGCGACCGGCCGTTCCTGATCGGCGAGCGGACCACCTGCACCTACGGGGAGTTCTTCGCGGCGTCCTGCGCGCTGGCGCGCCGTTTCCACGAGGAGTACGGGCTGCGCCGCGGCGACCGCGTGGCCCTGGCGATGCGGAACCACCCCGAGTGGCAGGTGGCCTTCTGGGCCACGCAGCTCGCGGGGCTCGTCTCCGTTCCGCTCAACGCCTGGTGGACCGAGGAGGAGCTGACGTACGCGCTGGACGACTGCACTCCGCGGCTGCTGCTCGTGGACGGTGAGCGACTGCCCCGGGTCGACGCCTGGCGCCGTGCGAACGGGGCGCGGACGATCGTGTTCCACGCCGCGGACGCGCAGGTTCCGCCCGCGGTCGAACGGTACGAGGAGTTCGGCGCGGCCGATCCCGGTACCGCCCCTCCGGCTGTCGAGGTGCGGCCCGAGGACGACTCCATGATCATGTACACCTCGGGGACGACGGGACAGCCCAAGGGTGCCGTGGCCACCCAGCTCGCGATGGCCGGAGCCGCCCGGAATCCCCTCTTCTACATCGCCGCCGCCGCACTCGCGAAGGGTGCCGTCCCGGGCGCGGAGCCCCCGCCCGTCACCCTGATGACCTTCCCGTTCTTCCATGTCGCAGCGTTCAGCTCGCTGGTGCTGTCGATGGCGGTGGGCGGCTCCCTCGTCCTCATGCGCAAGTGGGACGCGGAACGGGCGCTCGACCTGATCGTCCGGCACCAGGCCACGGGCTACGCCGGTGTGCCCACGACCGCCCTTCAGCTCCTGGACGCCGCCGACCGCCGCGGCGGCGGTCTGGAGACGCTCAACAGCCTCGGCACCGGGGGCGCCCCCGCGCCGCCGGACCTCGTGGGGCGGCTCACCGCCCGGTTCGGGGAGCAGATCGTTCCGCGCAACGGCTACGGCCTGACGGAGACCAGCGGCGGTGTGATGGCCGGTCAGGGTGACGAGTACCGGCGGGAGCCCGGCTGTGTCGGCCGTCCGGCACCGGCCGTCGAGGCGCGGATCGCGGGGCCCGACGGGGAGCCGCTGCCGGAGGGCGGGATCGGTGAGCTGTGGCTGCGCGGGCAGTCGCTGATGCGCGGGTACTGGAAGAACGAGCGGGCCACCGCGGACGCGTTCCGGGACGGCTGGTTCCGCACGGGTGATCTGGCCGTCATGGACGAGGGCCGGGTGACGATCGTGGACCGGCTCAAGGACATGGTGATCCGGGGCGGCGAGAACGTGTACTGCGCCGAGGTCGAGGGGGTGCTTCACGGGCATCCGGATGTCGAGGACGCGGCGGTCTTCGGGGTGCCCCACCCCCAGCTCGGCGAGGAGGTCGCGGCCGTCGTCCAGCTCCGCGCGGGCGCGGGCGCCGGGGAGGCGGAGCTGAGGGAGTACGCCGGGGGGCGGCTGGCGGCCTTCAAGGTGCCCGCCCATGTGGTGTTCGGGGACGTCCCCCGCAACCCGACGGGCAAGATCCTCAAGCGGGAGCTGCGGAAGGACTTCTTCGGCCTGGGATGACGGGCGGCGGGACGCCCGGGCGCGGGTGACCGCGGGGAGCGGGGGCTCAGGTGCGGGTGACGTGTATCCGGTAGGTTCCGCTTCGTCCGGAGAGGACGGCGATCCGCACGCCGTTCTCCTTGTCGGTGAAGGTCTGCCCCGGCTGATACGGCGCGTCCGACAGCTCCGCGTGGACATTGGGGCGCCGGGTGCAGCCGCCGCTGTCCTCCTGGCTGTCCATCACGGTCACCGGTCCCTCCCCGGTGTCCACGTCGCCGTGCACCCGGTAGATCAGGACACCCGGGCGGCAGACGGCCTCGTCGTTGCCGCCCCGGGTACGGACCTCCACGGCGTAACCGGAGTTCCCCGACAGGGGTATGTAGGTCATCTTCGGGCCGTCGGGGCGGGCGAGCGGGGTCAGTGTGTAGGTGGTGCTGCCCGGCGCCGAGGCGCAGCCGATCTGCTGCGCGTCCAGCCAGCCCAGCTTCCACTTGTGCCAGGCCAGCAGGTCGTTGTTGACCCCCCAGTCCTCGGACATGATGTCCCAGTGCCCGACCGCGCCGCCGCCGTCGGCGGTGTAGAGGTCGGGCAGCCCGAAGACATGGCCGTTCTCGTGCGGCAGGACGCGGAAGCCGGTTTCCGCGTGGGTTCCGGAGCCGTCGTCCTGGCGGCTGTAGACGAAGGACGTGTTCGCGAGGGGTACGCCGTCGGCGACGGGTGCCTCCGCGTTGCCGGAGAACGTCACGGAGAGCACGGTGTCCAGCGCGGAGGGGCCGGCGTTGGGGGTGACCAGGACGTTGACGAGGTCGTAGGCGCTGAAGTCGACCTGCGGATCGGCGACCGCGATCACGTCGTCGACGAGCTTGCGGTAGGCCGGGTCGTACGGGGCGCCGCGCTCTATGGCGTACTCCTCGAACGGCAGGGGCATCCGCAGCCAGTCGCGGACGGGTGTCTGCGGGAGGTAGTGGAGGCGGCCGTAGGAACTGGTGCGGAACCAGTCCGTCGTCTGGGGAAAGAATTCGGCCAGCCGGTCCAGCGCCTTTCCCTCGCCGACCGCGTCCGAAAAGTCGATCATCAGATTGAGGGCGCGGATCTCGCCGGTGGAACGGGAGTAGCCGGGGGGCGTCGGTGTGCCCTCGGACATCTGGACGCCCGGGCCGGGGGTGAGGCGGCAGGTGCCGACCCCAATCCGTCCCGGGACCGCCGCCGGGCCGGCCGAGGTCCTGTTGGGGGCGTAGGGGATCTCGTCCGCCGTGGTCAGGGCGGCGAAGGAGAGTGCCGTGAGGGCGGTGAGCGTGCCGAGGCGGCGTATCCGGCGTATCCGGTGAGGTCCGCGCCGCATACCGCCCACCGCCTTCGGTCCCGGGCGGCCCGTCGGGCGCGGGCCGCGCTCTGTCCGATCAGCCTGTGACGGGGGACGGCCGTACGCGCGCGGGGTGGTCCGTCCGGGTGCCCACCGAGATAGTGGATGTGATGCAGGTCACATCGAATGGGGAAACAAGCGGGGACGGGTTCCCCGTTTGACTTCATGTCCCCAAGAAATGGGGAGGCTTTCCCCGCTTCGAGGGGTGAGAGGGAGAAGAGGGGATGGAGTCATGAGTCCCACGGGCAGCCCCGCGGGCACCGACGGCGTCACGGGGGCCGTGGTGTACGAGGAGGCGTCGCACGAGGTGTGCGTGCACGCGAAGGGCGGCGGCCATCGGTCGGCCTCCCGGCCCAGGGCGGACGCCCTGCGGAACCGGGAGCGGATCGTGTCGGCCGCGCGCGAGCTCTTCGTGGAGTTCGGCCCCTCGGTCCCGCTGGACGACGTCGCCCGTCGGGCGGGCGTCGGCAATGCCACGCTCTACCGGCACTTTCCCGACCGGGACGCCCTGGTCCACGGGGTCGTGGTGGCGGTGCTCTCCCGTTCCACCGCGAAGGCGGAGGAGGCGGCCGGGCGCGCGAGCGACCCCTTCGACGCGGTCCGCCGCTTCGCCGACAACGCGGTCGAGGAGAAGATCGGGGCGCTCTGTCTGATGCTCCCCGGCACCTTCGACCACGACCACCCCGAGCTGATCGCCGGGCGGCAGCGGCTGGAGGACGCCGTGGCCGAGCTGGTGCGGCGGGCGCAGGACGCGGGCCGGATGCGCCCCGATGTCGGGGTCGGCGACTTCATGGTCGGGCTCTCCCAGCTCACCCGCCCGCTGCCCGGGACCGGGTGCACCCACTTCGACCGGTTCGTCCACCGGCATGTCCAGATCTTCGTGGACGGTCTCGAAGCCCCCGCCCGCTCCGAACTGCCCGGCAGCACCGTCACCCTGGAGGCCCTGCGAGGCGAATGTGCGCGTACCGATGGGTGAACGACGTGCATGACCCGTAGCGCGGCGACCGCCGTGTGACCACGATCCGCACGGCGCGCCGTCCGCGCCGTGCCCGGACCCCGCGGTGCCGACGCACAGCGGCACCGGGACGGGACCGGACCGACGCGTGACCCGCGGTGCTGAGCCGACACCGCACCGCGGCCGCGCCGTACCGCCGACCCAGCCCAATACTTCTCTCCGTTTTCAGCGGATTCGCTCTCCTAGGTGGCTCCACGCATGTCAAAAACAGCCCACACCACCGGTACCACCGGACCGTCCGAACCCCTCGCCCCGAACCAACCGGGTGCCGCCGACCCCCAGCGCTGGAAGGCGCTGATCTTCATCGCCCTGGCCCAGCTCATGGTGGTGCTGGACGCGACGATCGTGAACATCGCGCTGCCCACCGCCCAGCAGGACCTGGGGATATCCGACGGCAACCGGCAGTGGGTCATCACGGCCTACGCCCTCGCCTTCGGCGGACTGCTGCTCTTCGGCGGCCGGGTCGCCGACATCTGGGGCCGCCGCCGCACCTTCGTCGCCGGTCTCGGCGGCTTCGCCCTGGCCTCCGCGCTCGGCGGCGCGGCGACCAGTGAGGCGATGATGCTCGGGGCCCGTGCGCTCCAGGGCGTCTTCGGCGCGCTGCTGGCGCCCGCCGCGCTCTCGCTGCTCGCGGTGATGTTCACCGACGCGCGGGAGCGCGCCAAGGCGTTCGGCATCTACGGCGCCATCGCGGGCGGTGGCGGTGCCGTCGGCCTGCTGCTCGGCGGCTTCCTCACGGAGTACCTCGACTGGCGCTGGACCTTCTACGTCAACATCCCCTTCGCGGTCGTCGCCGCGCTGGGCGCCTACTTCGTGATCCGCGAGCCGAGCGGCGCCCGCAACCGCGCCCCGCTCGACATCCCCGGCGTGATCCTCTCCACCACGGGTCTGGTGGCCCTGGTGTACGGCTTCACCCGCGCCGAGCACTCCGGCTGGACGGACGGCTGGACGATCGGCATGTTCGTCCTCTCCGCCGTGCTGCTGGCCGCCTTCGTCGCCGTCGAGTCCAAGGTCAAGGCCCCGCTGCTGCCGCTGCGTGTCCTGACCGAGCGCAACCGAGGCGGTGTCTACCTCTCGCTCGGTCTCGCGGTCATCGCGATGTTCGGCCTCTTCCTGTTCCTCACCTACTACCTCCAGGTCGTCCGGGGGTACTCGCCGGTCAAGACCGGTTTCGCCTTTATGCCGATGGTCGTCGGCATGATCGTGGGCTCGACCCAGATCGGCACCCGGCTCATGACCCGGGTGGCGCCCCGGCTGCTGATGGCCCCGGGCTTCCTGCTCGCGGCGCTGGGCATGCTGCTGCTGACCCAGCTCGACCTGGACAGTTCGTACACCACGGTGGTGCTCCCGGCGCAGTTGCTGCTGGGTCTCGGCATGGGTACGGCGTTCATGCCGGCGATGTCGCTCTCGACGTTCGGTGTCGACCCGGCGGACTCCGGTGTCGCCTCCGCGATGGTCAACACCTCGCAGCAGGTCGGCGGTGCCATCGGTACGGCGCTGCTGAACACGATCGCGGCGTCGGCGACCACCGCGTACATCGCGGACCACGCGGCGGGCGCCGCCGATCCGAAGGTGCTGGAGTTCCAGGGCATGGTGCACGGCTTCACCTCCGCCATCTGGTGGGCGGTCGGCATCCTGGTCGCCTCGGCGGCGATCGCGTTCACGCTGGTCAACAGCGGACGTCCGGAGATCGGTGCGGCCGGGGGCGGCACCGGGGACGCGGAGGACGAGGTGAAGGTGCCGGTCGTCGTCCACTGAGGCCGTCCCGGGCCGCCCCGGGGGCACCCGCCCGCTGCGGCCCGTCACCTCCGTCGCCCCTCCCGGGGGGTGACGGAGGTGCGCGATGCCCTGTCCGGACCGGACCGGACCGGACCGGACAGGGCATGCGTGGGTGCGGGGGCTGCCCGGCGGTGCGGTGCGCGCGGGCTCAGCGCAGCCAGGGCAGGTCGGCGGCCGGGTCCTGGGGCTGAAGGCCTTCCGCGACGATCCGCATGATCTCGCCGAGCTGGCGCACCTGCTCGGGAGTGAGCCGGTCGAACATGGCCTGGCGCACGGCCTCCACATGGCCCGGTGCCGCCTGCTTCAGCACCGCGAAGCCCTCGTCCGTCAGAACGGCGTTCTGCCCGCGTTTGTCGGTCGGGCAGTCCTCGCGGCGCACCCAGCCCTTCTTCTCCAGCCGGGCGACGGCGTGGGAGAGCCGGGACCGGGTGATCTTGGCGTCGATCGCCAGCTCGGTCATCCGCTTGCGCCGCCGGGGCGCCTGGGAGAGCTGCACCAGCAGCCCGTAGTAGATGTGCGGCATGCGGGCGTCCCGCTGGAGCTGGCGGTCGAGATGGTCGTCGAACAGGGTGGTGGCATGGAGGTAGGCCCGCCACACCCGTTGCTCGTCATCGGTGAGCCAGCGCGGTTCGCGCTCGCCTCCTGCCGCTGATGCCGTGTTCATACCACCACTCTACGACTTGTCCTTGAATGTTGAACTACATAGGTCTAGGGTGAGGGGAGCTTGAAAGTTCAAATGATGGAGTTCCGTCATGACCGCCACCCCGGCTTCCGCCGCCCCCGGCTTCCCCGCCGGTCCCTCCGCCCCGCCCGCTGAGGCCGCCTCCTCCGCAGCCTCCCCCGCCGGGTCCCCGGCCGGGGACAGGACCGGAGGGCGGACGCCCGCCCTCTATCTCTCCCATGGCGCCCCGCCCCTCGCGGACGACGCCGTCTGGCCGGGGCAGCTCGCCGCCTGGTCCGCCCGGCTGCCGCGCCCCCGGGCGATCCTGATGATCTCCGCCCACTGGGAGGAGGCCCCGCTCACGCTCGGCGCCACGGAGACCCGGCCGCTCGTCTACGACTTCTGGGGCTTCCCCGAGCGCTACTCCACGGTGCGGTACGAGGCCCCGGGCGCCCCCTGGCTCGCCGCCGCTGTGCGCAAGCTGCTGCGCCGCGCGGGCACTCCCGTCCAGGACATGCCCGACCGGGGGCTGGATCACGGTGCCTATGTCCCCTTGGTCGAGATGTACCCGGACGCCGATGTCCCCGTGCTCCAGATCTCGATGCCGACCCTCGATCCACAGCGGCTGATGGAGATCGGACGGCGGCTCGCGCCCCTGCGGGACGAGGGCGTACTGATCGTCGGCAGTGGCTTCTTCACCCACAATCTGGCGGCGCTGCGACAGGGCGGAATTCCCGCCTGGTCCGCCGAGTTCGACGACTGGGGGCAGCGCGCCCTCGCGGCGGCCGACATCGACGCCCTGCTGGACTTCGAGCACACGTCCCCGGCGGGACGGCTGGCACACCCCCGGACCGAGCACTTCGCCCCGCTCTTCGTCACGCTGGGGGCCGCAGAGGATGAGCTGGACGCCGGGCGCAGTGTGATCGACGGCTTCTGGATGGGGCTGGCCAAGCGCTCCGTCCAGTACGGCTGACGCACGGCGCGCCGGGCCCGTCCGCAGATGCGCAGGGCGCGGGGCCCATGGGTGCGGATCACCGCAGGGGTGGCGCCGCCCGCCAGACCGGGCGGGCGGCCGGGGCCACCACCCGGCGAGGACGGTGCGTCAGGGGCTCGGCGGTCTCGCGCTCGAAGCGGCGGGCCCGGTCGGCGGTGCGGCGGGGGCCGCCGAGGGCCAGTTCCCGGCGGTCACCTCGGCGCTCGGCGTGGGCATGCCCCTCCAGGAGGTCCTGGCAGCGGTCGAGCCGACGGTGGACGGTTCCCGCCCGACCCTGGCGCACCAGGGCCTCCACCGCCATGGGCGCGTGGCCGCCGATCCGGCCGTCGCGCCCGGGCCCGGCGGCATGGATGCGGTCGAGCGCCTCGTCGAGGACCCCGCTGCGGTCCGGGGGCGGCGGCGCGGCAGCAGCGGTGCGGTGGTCCTCCACGGCCGGACCCCAGGCAGCCGCAGGTCAGGTCCGTGACGGGCGGTGTTCCCACACCTCCGGGCCGAGCAGCGCCGGGGTCGGCTCCCGGCCCGGCGCCGGCTCCGGGCGGTGCGCGGGTGAGCACCGGCCCCGTGCCCCGTGGCGACCCGGACCGGGCGTCGACGCCCGTGCACGGGCGTGCTCCGAGACGGGAGGGGGCCGGGAGGGAGGGGCCGGGCAACCTTTCCCGGGGTGGGAGCCGTCTTCCCAGCGGGGGGAGCAGAAACGGGGAAGGGCCGGACAGGACATGTGACGGGCGTCTCATGGGACAGCTGGGGGCGGCGCGCGGCGGGCACGGAGAATCGCCCTCCGTAACCGATCTGACCTGGCCTGACCTGCACCTCTGCCGGTCCATCGGTCGACTGCCCGCCCATGGCGGCCGGGCAGGATACTGCAAGATCGTAAAAATTGACGAGGGGCCTGGGAATTCTGTCCGGATTCCAGTCGTTGTTTCCATCGGATGCAGGGCACCCGCAAGGGTGTCGCGGCCTACTCAGCAAGGGAGCTCGCATGGCAACCCGTGCCGTCGCCCGTCGCCGGTCCGAGACCAAGGGGACCACCGGCCGGGCCGGTAGCGTACGCGCAGTGAGCGGCGAGACCGCCGATCGCGACCTGGTCGGTATGTATCTCGACGAGATCGCGCGGACGCCGCTGCTCGACGCCGCCAAAGAGGTCGAGCTGTCCCAGATCATCGAGGCGGGCGTCTATGCCCGGCAGATCCTCGACCAGGGGGTCGAGAGCGATGCCGGCGGTGCCACCCACAAGGAGCTGGAAGCGCTGGTTGCCGAGGGTGAGCGCGCGAAGGACGTGTTCATCCGGTCCAATCTCCGGCTGGTCGTCGCCGTCGCGCGGCGCTACCCGCGCAGCGGTCTGCCCCTGCTCGATCTGGTCCAGGAGGGCAACGCGGGCCTGGTCCGCGCGGTGGAGAAGTTCGACTACAGCAAGGGCTTCAAGTTCTCCACCTACGCCACCTGGTGGATTCGGCAGGCGATCACCCGCTCCATAGCCGACCAGTCCCGCACCATCCGGCTCCCCGTCCACCTGGTGGAGGAGCTGGGCCGGATACGCCGTGTCCAGCGCGAGTTCAACCGCGAGAAGGGCCGTGAGCCCGAGGCCGCCGAGATCGCCCAGGAGCTGGGATCCACCCCGGAGCGGGTCACGGATGTCCTCGACTGGGCGCGCGACCCGGTCAGCCTGAACATGGCGGTGGACGACGCCGGTGAGACCCAGTTCGGTGATCTGCTGGAGGACACCTCGGCGGTCTCGCCCGAGCAGTCGGTGCTCACCCTGCTGCGCAGTGAGGGCCTGGACGATCTGATCGGCAAGCTGGACCAGCGGACGGCGTCGATCATCCGGATGCGGTACGGGATCATGGACGGCCGTGAGCGCACGCTGACGGAGGTCGGCAAGGAGCACGGCCTCACCCGTGAGCGCATCCGCCAGATCGAGAAGCACGCGCTGCTGGAGCTGAAGCGCATGGCCCGGGACACCGGCTTCGACGAGGCGGCTTGAGCGTCCCGTCCCCGTGACCCGGGCCCCTCGGGTCCGTACGGGCCCAGGGGCCCTGCGGTCAGCGGGTGCCGGAAGCGCGTGCCAGCCGGGCGGCCATCTCCTGGACATGGGTGACCAGCGGCTCCGGCCCGACGACCCGGAATTCGCAGCCGACCATGAGCAGCCGGAGTGCCAGCCACTCCAGGGTGTCCGTCGACCGCGTCCGCAGTCGGCACTCCGCCTCCCCCAGCGGCTCCGGAGCGGCGAGGGACCGGGGGAGCCGCGCCGCCACCGTCGCCGCCGGAGCGTTGAACTCCACCTCCACGTCGTACTCCTGGCGGGGCATCAGGGTGTGCCCGAGCAGTTCCCCGGCGCCTCCCTTCGGCAGCTCCCGGGGGGTGAAGCGCTCGCCCGTCGGAAAGGGCCCGGTCAGCCGGTCGACCCGGAAGGTCCGCCAGTCGGCCCGTTCCAGGTCGTAGGCCATGAGATACCAGCGATAGCCGGTCGACAGCAGACGGTAGGGCTCCACCAGCCGCTTGGTGCGGGTACTGTCCCCGGCGCGATAGTCGAACCGCAGCCGTTCCTGCCCCCGGGCCGCACCGGCGATCGTCGTGAGGGTGTGCGGGTCGATCGTCGCGCCGTCGCCCCGGGTCAGCGGGAAGGTCGCCGCCTGAAGTGCGGTCACCCGGTGGCGCAGCCGGGACGGCAGGACCTGCTCCAGCTTGGCCAGGGCCCGGACGGACGCCTCCTCGACGCCCTCGATGGCATGGCCCGCTCCGGCGCGCAGCCCGACGGCGATCGCCACGGCCTCCTCGTCGTCGAGGGTGAGCGGAGGCATGGCTGTGCCCGCGACCAGGCGGTATCCGCCGACCGGTCCCTTTGTGGCCTCGACGGGATAGCCCAGCTCCCGCAGCCGGTCGATGTCGCGGCGGATGGTCCGGGGACTCACTTCCAGCCGCCGGGCCAGCTCGCTGCCCGGCCATTCACGCGGGGTCTGGAGCAGGGAGAGCAGGGTCAGCAGTCTCGCCGGGGTGTCCGTCATGAGCCAAGGATGCCGTCTTAATAGGACGCGTTCTGGCCTATAGGGCGCCTAGTGTCGTTCCCATGAGTTCACACGACCCGTCCGGTACCAGCCCGCCGCACCCGCAGACCACTCCCGCCCGGACGGGCGGACCTTCCGTACCGCACAGCAGAGCCGCCGAGCCCGGGTCTCCGGCCGCCGCCGGGGGCCCGGAGGCCCCGGCGGACCGCCGCCGCTGGATAGCCCTCGCGATCGTGATGACCGCCGCCTTCATGGACCTGGTCGACGTCACCATCGTGAACATCGCGATCCCCGCCATCGAAAGCGACCTGGACGCGTCCTTCGGCGCCATCCAGTGGATCACGGCGGGATACGCGCTCGCGTTCGCCGCCGGACTGATCACCGGTGGCCGCCTCGGCGACATCTACGGTCGCAAGCGGCTCTTCCTCATCGGTATCACCGGCTTCACGCTCGCCTCCGCGCTCTGTGGTTTCGCCCTGACCACCGAGATGCTGGTCGGCTCCCGGATTCTCCAGGGCGCGATGGCCGCGCTGATGGTGCCGCAGGTCCTCGCGATCGTGCACGCGACCTTCCCCGCCCATGAGCGCGGCAAGGTCTTCGGCCTCTTCGGCGCCATCGTCGGACTGGGCGCGGTCTCCGGTCCGCTACTCGGCGCACTGCTGACCGAGTGGGACCTGTTCGGCCTGGGCTGGCGGCCCATCTTCCTGATCAACCTGCCGGTGGGCATCGCCGGAGTCATCCTGGGCCGGATCTACATCGCCGAGTCCCGCGCCCCGAAGGCGCTCCGGCTCGATCTGGTCGGCGTCGTCCTGGTCACCACCGCGCTGATGATGCTGATCTACCCGCTCACCCGTGGCCGTGAGCTGGACTGGCCGCTGTGGGGCCATGTCTCCATGCTGTGCAGCCCGCTGGTGCTGGCCGCGTTCGTCCTGTACGAGCGGTACAAGACACGCAAGGACGGCTCCCCGCTGGTCGAGCTGTCGCTGTTCCGGGTGCGGAGCTTCGCCGCCGGTATCGCCGTCCAGCTCACCTTCGGCGTCGTCATGGGGGTGTTCTTCCTGGTGTGGACGCTCTATATGCAGATCGGTCTGGGCTGGGGGGCGCTGAAGGCCGGACTGACGGGTGTGCCCTTCTCCCTCGCGGTCTCGGTGGCCGCCGGTGTCTCCGTGCAGCAGCTCGTGCCCCGTTTCGGCCGGAAGGTGCTCCAGGCCGGAGCGGCCACCATGGCCGCGGGTGTGCTCCTCTATCTGTGGTCGGTCGACCACTACGGCACGGACATCAGCCCCTGGCAGATGCTGCCCGCGCTGCTGCTCATGGGCGCGGGGATGGGTCTGATCGTGGCCCCGCTGACGGACGCGATCCTGTCCGAGGTGCCGCGTGAGCACGCGGGTTCGGCGTCCGGCCTGATCAGCACGGTGCAGCAGACGGGAACGGCGCTGGGCCTCGGACTGGTCTCGGTGGTCTTCTTCGGGTCGATGCCCGCCGCTGTCGGCGACGGGATCTCGGGGCACGGGAGTGCCGATCCGGGCTCGGGCGAGGCCCCGGCTGCGGGGGGCGGTCCCGCCGGGGAACCCGACGCGCTGCGGGAGATGCTCGGCCGTGCCTTCGGGGACGGCTTCCAGAACTCCCTGGGGTGGGTCGCCGGAGTGCTCGGTCTGATCTTCCTGATGATGTTCCTGCTGCCCGCGCGGCCGAAGCAGCATCTGGAAGGGGCCGCCGCCGGTGGCGGCGAGGACAGCGACGGTGACGCGGCGGGAGCGCCGGAACCGCAGCTCACGACCTCGGGCCGCTGACAGCGCGACGGTGACGGGACGGCTGCGGTCACCCTGTGACCGCAGCGGACCGCTCACCGGGTGGTGTGGGGGGTGGCGGTACGGCTACGGATGGGGCTTCGGGCTCAGCGCACCCGGGCGCGCAGCTCCATCGCCTCCCGGGCGGTGTGCTCGGCCTCGTACACCTCGCACATGTGGCGGCCGTCGGGGGTGGCTGTGTGCTCCACCTCCCACAGGCTCACCTCGGCGCCGTCCAACAGCAGAAAGGCGTGCTCGTAGAGGGTGAAACCGGCGTCCTTGCCCGCTACCTGGCACTGCCGGGCGAAGACCTGCGTGATGTGGTGGGCGAAGGCGGACCGCAGCAGCCCGGCGGTCTCCTCGCCGGGCCGGTCCATGTTCTCCGCGCGGCGCAGCACACGGCGGGCGTGGTCCGCCGAATTGTCCGGGACGTACATCCGGGGCAGCGCGGCCGGGGGAGTGGCCATCACTCCGGCGAGCAGGGCGACCTCGGCGTCGATCCCCGGCAGCGCCCCGGGTGGCCCGGAGAGGCCGGGGACGGTGCCGAAGGGGCCGGGGCGCTCCCGCTCGGCGGGCTCGTCCGGATCGCCCGCGTCGGCGAAACCGGGGAATCCGGCGGGCAGCCGGGAGGCGGCGAGCCGCACCTCCGCCTCCTCCGTGTACAGCTCGTGCTGCTCAAGGATGTCGGGCCCGGAGCTGTGGACCAGCTCCCAGAGGACCAGGGAACTGCCGTCGCTCAGCAGGAAGGCGTGCCGGTAGGTCGCCCGATCGAGGGTGCCGCTGTGGTGCGAGGAGTGCAGTGAACTCGCGTGCGCCAACGCCGAGTCGAGACGCTCGACGGTCGCGTCGGGCAGCTCGAAGGAGTTGAGCGCCCGGCCCAGGAGCCGCTTGAGGTGAGTCTCGGTCGTCTCATACGGATCGTTCACAGTGGGTCTCCAGGCAGTCGCCGCAAGTAACTCGCTGATTGCTAAAAGTAGCCCCTCGATCTGACAGTGCGTCCACTCGTTCCGAAAAACGAGGGAAGTCTTTGTGAAGTTCCCAGGTTTCGGGGCAACGTCCATAAGCCGTAGATCAGTTGATGTCGTACAGCTCCCGATAGGACGGGAACCAACCACCCGGTCCATTGACTCCCTCGGCCGCGAGGACCGCCCGCACGATCGCCCGGGACACCAGGTCCGCGCCCGCTGCCAGCACCTCGTTGAGGGCGAGCGGCTGCTCCGGGTCCAGCGGCACCACGCCGGTGGCGAGGGTGAAGACCGTGTCGCCGTCATTGAGGAGATGCACCGGCCGAAGGGAGCGCGCGATGCCGTCGTGCGCCGTTCCCGCGAGCTTCTGCGCCTGGGCACGCGTCAGGTCCGCGTCCGTCCCGACCACCGCGAGGGTCGTGTTCAGTGGCGTGGGGCCGCTGGTCGCCCGCGCCTCCGTCAGCCGCCGCACCGCCTCCGCGTGCGCCTCGGGGGGCGGAGGGCTCACCGGGCCGTCCAGATACCGTCCGTACACCACACCGGTCAGCGGATCGACCGCGTTCCCGACCGCGTTGACCACGACGAGCGCCCCCACGGTGACCCCGGATTCGGCGAGCCGGACACTCGCCGTGCCCACGCCGCCCTTCAGCCCGCCGACGACCGCGCCCGTGCCCGCCCCGGTGCCGCCGGTCGCCACCGGGGCGCCGAACGGGGAGCGCGCCGCGTCCTCGACGGCGGCACGCCCCGTCGCCGCGTCGGGCCGGGCCCGCCAGTCCCCACCGCGCCCCAGGTCGAAGAGGCAGGCGGCGGGCACCACGGGGACCACCTGCCCCGGACCGCCGACCGACACCCCACGGCCCCGTTCCTCCAGCCAGTCCATCACCCCGCGCGCCGAGTCGAGGCCGTACGCGCTGCCGCCGGTGAGCACCACGGCGTCGACGCGCTGCACCAGATTGCGCGGGTCGAGCGCGTCGGTCTCCCGGGTCCCGGGCCCGCCGCCCCGGACGTCGACGGCGGCGACCACCCCGCCGTGCGGGGCGAGGACGACGGTGGTGCCGCTGAGCGCCCGTTCCCCGGGCACCCGGGCGTGGCCCACCCGGAGCCCGGCCACATCCGTCAGCGCGTCGTTCCCCTGCCCCGCCGGTGCCGGGGGTGTCCTGTCACTCATGCTGTCCGCCTGCCATCCGTCCGGGAGGGGTGAACGGGGATGCCGCCGCGCCGGGAGAGCGTCAGACCGACCGCGACCGTCAGCGCCGACACCAGCCCGGCAGCGAGCACCGACCACCCGTCGGCGAAGCTGCACAGCAGGATCGCCACGGTCGCGAGCGGCAGTGTGGACTGCTGCGCGGCGCCCTGCTTGAAGTGCCGCGCGTGCAGCAGCCAGACCATCAGCAGGAACACCGCCGTCGGCACGGTCACGGCGGCGCCCGCCGCGAGCGCGGAGATGTGCGCCACCCCGACCGCGTGTTCCACGGCCACCTCCATCCCCGCGCCGATCGCCGCCGCCGAACCGAAGATCAGGACATGTCCGTAGCCCCAGGGCAGCGCCTGCCGGTTGGAGATCAGCCGCTCGTGCGCCGGTACGGCGAAGTAGATCCACCAGGCCGAGAACACGATCAGCAGCCCTCCGGCCGCGATCGGCAGCAGCTCGCCGACCGCCTTGTGCTCGTCCAGTGCGGACTGGACGGCGACGGTGGCCGCCGCCATCGTCTCGCCCAGCACGATCAGGGTGAACAGCCCGTACCGCTCGACGATGTGACGCGGATTCCAGGGCGTCTCCCGGTGCCGCTCCGCGAACAGGGGAACGAGCAGCTCGGCCACCATCACGAGGGGGAACAGCCAGTGCCGCGAGCCCACCGGCGCGAAGAGCAGGGCCACCCAGGCGACCTGGCAGAGGGAGACCCCGGCCGCATAGGTGAAGGCGACCTTCCGGGCCTCCCCGGTCTCGGCCCGGCCCGCGCGCAGCCACTGCGTCGTCAGCGCCAGCCGCATGATCAGATAGCCGGTGACGGCGATGACCCAGTCGTTGTCCTGGAAGGCGCGCGGGACCCCGGCGGCGTAGACGAGCACTCCGGCGATCTGGATCAGCGTCGCGATCCGGTACGGGACGTCGTCGCAGTCGTAGGCGGACGCGAACCAGGTGAAGTTCATCCACGCCCACCACACCCCGAAGAAGACGAACCAGTACCCGGCGAGGCCGCTCACGGGGTGGCCCTCCGCCAGGGCGTGGACGAGCTGGGCGCCCGCCTGGGCGACGGCGACGACGAAGCAGAGGTCGAAGAAGAGCTCCAACGGGGTCGCCGCACGGTGCGCCTCGTCCCGGCGGCGGGGGGTCATCCGGCGCAGCGGGACATAGCCGTCGTCCTCGTCGTCCTCGCTCCCGTTGCCGTGCCCGTTCCCGGCAGGGTCGCCGGAGGGGCTGCCGGTGGTGCCTGAGGCGGTCATGCCCTCAGCAGAACAGAGAGCGGGGCCGGGGGAGCCGTACGGCCGCCTGCCTGCGGCCGAGCGGGTCAAACCGTCACTCCGGGGGCTGACGCGGTCTGTTGACGCGCGCTGCCGCCGGGGCCCGCCCGCCGGGCACCCGGGCCAGGACGGGGCGGGGCGGGGACGCGAGGACGAGGGGCGGGAGTGAACGGGAAGGGGCGGGGTGCGGGCGGTCCGGCGGTGGGCGGGGCCGCCGCCGGGGGAGAACCACCCGGGTGGGTGAGGGAGTTGTCCACAACCGGTGGACGGTCCACAGGCGTCGGCGGGATCGGCGCGAAGAGTGGACCGTGAGGAGCGAACGGCCCTTCCGGCGGTCCCGCGCGGTGCTCTGCGCGGTGCGGTCCCGCCCGGGCCACGCTATCGAGCGACGAAGGCGGTGCGACAGCCCATGACCTCTCCTTCTTCTCCCTTCCCTGCTCCCTCCTCCGGTCCTTCCCCCAGCCACTCCTCCAGCGCTTCATCCGCTCCTTCCGCCAGCCCTTCCCTTGCTCCGGACGGCACCGCGGTCCCGCACCGGTGCCGTCCGGTGGGGGTCCGGGGCCCGGCGGGCCCGCTGGTCCTGGAGCCCCTGGGGGTACCGCACTTCCGGCCGGTGCGGACGCGCCGGGGCGCCCACCGGCTGCGGCGGGCGGTACGGCGACGGCGCCGCACCCTGGCGGCCGGGATCGCGCTGACGGCCGCCGCCCTGGCCGCCTCGGCCCCCCGGGCCCCCGAGGACCGCGGCGACGGGGGCACCCGGCGCGCGGCCGGAGCCGACGACGGCGTGGTGCCCCCGGGCGGGACGGCGGACCCCGGCCCGGCGACGGACACCGGGCACCGTCCGGGCGGAGCGATCGGACGGGCCCAGCGCCCGGTGGGGGCGGGCCCCGTGACCGTCCCGGTACGGATCGCGGACGCGGAGACGGTCCGGCTGCTGCGCCCCGGCGACCGGGTGGATGTGGTCGCCGCCCCCGATGTCACGGACGGACCCGACGGCCCGCCCGACGCCCTGGTGGTGGCCTCCTGTGTCCGGGTGGCCGAGGTGCCGCGGCCGGTGGTGACCTCGGAGGGCGGCGGCGCGCTGGTGGTGCTCTCCGTCCCGCGCGGTGCCGCCCCCGCTCTGGCCGTGGCGAGTGCCACGCTCCGGCTGGCGGTGGCGGTGTGCTGAGCGTTCCGCAGGGCGGGGAAGCCGCTCGGACTCGCACTGGTGTGCAGGGCTGTCACCTCTTCGCCGGTACGGAGTGGACAGGGCCGCGGCGCCGTGCCGTAGGTTGCGGAGGGTTTAGGCCCTGGCCTGACCCCCATCCCCGTACCAGCGAAGAAAGGCTCAGTGGTGACCGAGAAGAAGGTCGGCGTTCTGGAGGGTTTCAAGACCTTCCTGATGCGCGGCAATGTGATCGACCTGGCCGTGGCCGTCGTCATCGGCGCGGCGTTCACACAAGTCGTGAACTCCGTGGTGAAGGGCGTCATCAACCCCCTGGTCGGCGCTTTCGGCACCAAGAACCTGGACGCCTACAGCTCCTGCCTCAAGGGCCCCTGCCAGGTGGTCAACGGCCAGGCCGAGGGCATCCGGATTCTGTGGGGCTCGGTCCTCGGGGCCATCCTGACCTTCGTCATCACGGCGGCGGTCGTCTACTTCCTGATCGTTCTGCCGATGTCCCGCTATCTGGCGCGCAAGGCGGCCCGGGACGCGGCGAAGGAAGGCACGAAGGAGGTCGTGGAGCTGTCGGAGCTGGAGGTGCTCAAGGAGATCCGCGACGCGCTGGTGGCGCAGTCGCGCGGCGGTGGCGCGGGGACGGGCTTTGCTCCCGGTGCCGGACCGGGCTCCGGTCCCTCGTCCGCCGGCTCTTCCTCCTGATCCTTCCGGATCTGCTCCGGGGCCTTCTTCCGGGAGGGGGCCCCGGCCCGGTCGGGAACTCTGTCCCGGGTCCCCCGGGCGTCTCGGGGCTCCTGGGCATCCCCGTCGGGGAGCTTCTCCCGAAGCCGCTCAGAGGTGGTGCGGAGGCTTCTCGTCCAGGAAGCGCGCGAGGTCGGCGGCTCCGCCGCCGGTGGTGGGCCGCTCACCCCACCCACGGTCCGTGTCGTCCGAGGACTGCTGGTCCAGCGGATCGTCGAAGACGATCCCCGGCCGGGACGGCTGCTGTCGGGGGTGGTGCTTCGCATCGCGCGGGCCGGAGGCGGGGGCGGTCGTCATACCCCCAGAGTACGGCGGCGGTGGGCCGCCCCGGGCCGTGCGCACGGCCGCCGGGCGGCGCGGCCCCAAGTGCTCCCGGGTGGGCGGAACCCCGCCGCGCCCGGCCGTGGCGCGGGCGCGGCGGGGTCCTGTCGCCGGTGGGCGGAGGGTCAGGGCAGCTCTATGCCGAGGTCCCAGCCGTCGTGGACATGGGTGCAGAGGCAGTCGCGGTCCTCGGCGCCGGGCAGTCCGGCCACGGCGTCGAAGAGGACCGAGCGCAGCCGGTCGATGTTCTCGCCGAAGACCCGCATCACCTCGGTGTGGGAGACGCCCTCGCCGGTCTCGGTTCCGGCGTCCAGGTCGGTGACCAGGGCGATGGAGGTGTAGCAGAGGCCCAGCTCACGGGCGAGGACCGCCTCCGGGTGGCCCGTCATCCCGACGACCGACCAGCCTGCGGCGGCGTGCCAGCGGGACTCGGCGCGGGTGGAGAAGCGCGGCCCCTCGATGACGACCATCGTCCCGCCGTCCACGGGCTCCCACTCGTGGTCCCGCGCGGCCTTCATGGCGACGCCGCGCCCGACCGGGCAGTAGGGGTCGGCGAAGGTCGTGTGCACGACGTTCGGGGTCACCCCGTCCTCGCGGGTCACCCCGTCGAAGAAGGTCTGCTTCCGGGTCAGGGTGCGGTCCACGATCTGGTCGGGCACGACCAGCGTCCCGGGGCCGTACTCCGCCCGCAGGCCGCCGGTCGCGCAGGGGCCGAGCACCTGGCGCACACCGACGGAGCGCAGGGCCCAGAGGTTGGCGCGGTAGTTGATGCGGTGCGGGGGAACACGGTGATCACGGCCGTGCCGGGGGAGGAAGGCGACCGACCGTCCGGCCACCTCGCCGAGGAACAGCGAGTCACTGGGAGTGCCATAGGGGGTGTCGACGGTGACCTCGGTCACGTCCTCCAGGAAGGAGTAGAAGCCCGAGCCTCCGATAACACCGATCTCTGCTTTCGTCTGAGCCATGACCGTCACCCTAGCGGCGGATGGTCACCCCACGGTATGCCGAACGGCGGGCCGTTCACGCCGAGGACCCCGCCGTGCGCGACAGCGGGGTCCTGCGGGAGTGAGTCCGAGGTCAGGCGGCGGAGCTGCTGCTCGACGAGGACGAAGAAGACGAGGACGACGAGGACGAAGAAGACGAGGACGACGAGGACGAAGAAGACGACGACGAGGTCGAGGTCGAGGACGATGCCGACGGGGAAGCCGAGGGCTTGCTGTCGGACGACTTCGAACCGGACCCGGCGGCGGGGGTGCTGCTCGACGAGGAGCCCCTGCTGTCGTTGCGGTAGAAGCCGGAGCCCTTGAAGACGATGCCGACGGCCGAGAACACCTTCTTGAGGCGTCCGTCGCAGCTCGGGCACACGGTCAGGGCGTCGTCGGTGAACTTCTGCACCGCCTCGAGGCCCTCGCCGCATTCGGTGCACTGGTACTGGTAGGTCGGCACTGGTCTTCCTCCTGGCACTCTCACTCAATGAGTGCTAACGACGGTCCATAGTGACGTATTCCGCTGTCTCAGTCCACCGTCGCCGGTGAGCGGTGATCCACGCCACTCGCGCTCCGGGCGGCGATCCGGCCGGAGTCCGCGGTTCCGTCGGGGTCCCGCGGGGGAGCCAGCCGGGAGCGCAGCGCGACCAGGGTCACCAGGGCCAGCGCGGTGCCGATCAGCGGGACCGTGAAGCCCGCGCTGGCCCCGCCGCTGTCGGTCAGCCGGCCCGCGGCGGTGACCGCGAGGGCCTGGCCGAGGGCCACCGCGCCGGTCAGCCAGGTGAACGCCTCGGTACGGGCCGTGGCCGGAACCAGCGAGTCGACCAGGGTGTAGCCGCCGATCAGCGCGGGGGCGATACACAGTCCCACCACGAGTCCGACCAGGGCGAGCAGCAGGGCGGAGTCGACGGCCCACAGGGTGGACGCGGCCAGGGTGAGTCCGGCGTAGCCGATCAGCACCCGGCGCAGCGGGCCGCTCTTCCAGGCGATGGCGCCGCAGGCGATGCCCGCGAGCATGTTGCCCGCGGCGAAGACCCCGTACAGGACGCCGTTGATGCCGGGGTTGCCGATCTGCTCGCTGAAGGCGGTGATCGAGACCTGCATACCGCCGAAGACCGAGCCGATACCGAGGAAGGAGACCACGAGGACGCGGACCCCGGGGACGGAGAGAGCGGAGGCGCGCGGTGCCGTGGCACCGTCCGCGGCGGTGCGCACGACGGGCGGCTGGGTGCGCTTCTGGGCGGCGAAGAGCAGACCGCCGACGAGGGTCAGTCCGGCTTCGGCGATCAGTCCGGCCGCCGGGTGCACCCCGGTGCAGAGCGCGGTGGCGAGGACGGGGCCCACGACGAAGGTGAACTCGTCCGTCACCGACTCGAAGGCGGCGGCCGTCGGCATCAGCGGTGAGCCGTCCAGCCGGGCCGCCCAGCGGGCGCGGACCATCGGGCCGACCTGGGGTACGGAGGCGCCCGCCGGGACGGCCGCGGCGAACAGGGCCCACATCGGGGCCTCCGCCAGGGCCAGCCAGGTCAGGGCGGAGACGGAGGCGGCGTGGACGAGGACGCCGGGGAGCAGCACGGCGCGCTGGCCGAAGCGGTCGGCGAGCTTGCCGCTCTGCGGGGCGAAGAGGGCCATGGAGACGCCGGTGACGGCCGCGACCGCTCCGGCCTGGCCGTAGGAGCCGGTGGTGTGCTCGACCAGCAGCACGATGCCGATCGTGAGCATGGCGAAGGGCTGCCGGGCGGCGAAGCCGGGGAGGAGGAAGGTCCAGGCACCGGGGGTGCGGAGGAGCTGTCCGTATCCGGGGCGTGCGCTGTCGGTGACCGTGGGTGCCACGGCCATGCCTTTCTGCCGCCTGGTAGCGGTGCCCGCCGGGGGTGCGGGAACGGCCGAGAGCTGTCCTCTGCGCGCGGGACTGCGGTAGATACCGGGTCCGGGAGGTGGACTGCTCGGCCGCCATACGGTCGCGCCAGCTCTGCGTCAGGCAGAGGTGGGTCGATCAAATGTCGTCCCATCCTACAACCGCCCAGGTGGCCGGCCCGGTGGCTGTCCGCCGGGGCCGCGGCCCCGCTCCGGTGGCGGCCCCGCCGCCCGATGGTCCCGGTCGATGCCCGCCGGGGCCTGCCGGATATCGGCTGTCGGCCGGGGTCAGCCGGAGCCGAGCCAGCCCGCCAGTTTGCCGCCCCTGCCCACCGCGCGGAGTCGTTTCTCCGCGGCGTCCCGCACCGGGTCGGTGGCGACGACGAGGAGTTCGTCCCCGCGGCGCAGCACGGTCGCGGGCGAGGGGACGAAGCTCTTGCCGTCCCGGACGACGAGGGTGACGGCGGAGCCGGCGGGCAGCCGCAGTTCGGAGACCTCGACGCCGTGCATCCGGGACTCCTCCGGGATCGACACCGAGAGCAGATGGCCGCGCAGCCGCTCCAGCGGCGCGGACTCGACGCCCAGGTCGGAGGGGCCGCCGGGGCCCAGCCGCAGGGCCTTGGCCAGCCAGGGCAGGGTCGGCCCCTGGACCAGGGTGTAGACGACGACCAGGACGAAGACGATGTTGAAGATCCGGTCGCTGCCCGCGACCCCGCCCACCATGGGGATGGTGGCGAGGATGATGGGCACGGCGCCGCGCAGCCCCGCCCAGGACATCAGGATCTGCTCGCGCTCGGGAATCCTGAACGGCAGCAGGCTCAGCATCACGGACACCGGCCGGGCCACCATCGTCAGCACCAGGCCCACGACCACCGCGGGCCAGAAGTCGGCCACCAGTTCGTGCGGGGTGACCAGCAGACCGAGCAGGACGAACATCCCGATCTGGGCGATCCAGCCGAGCCCCTCGGCGAAGCCCCGGTTGGCGGGGGCGTGCGGGAGCTTCGAGTTCCCGAGGACCATGGCGGCCAGATACACCGCGAGGAAGCCGCTGCCGTGGGCCATGGCCCCCGCCGCGTACGCCGCCACCGCGATCGCCATGACGGCGATCGGGTAGAGACCGGAGGCGGGCAGGGCCACGTGCCGCAGCCCGAACGCGCCCAGGAAGCCTGCCGCGAGACCGATGCCCGCGCCGATCGCCAGTTCCAGCAGGATCGTTCCGACCAGCACATACCAGGCGTCCACCGGCCCGGCGGTGGAGAAGGCCACGACCAGGATCACCACGGGGGCGTCGTTGAAGCCCGACTCGGCCTCCAGCACACCGGTCACCCGCGACGGCAGCGGCACCTTGCGCAGCACGGAGAAGACGGCCGCCGCGTCCGTCGACGACACCACCGCTCCGATGATGAGTGCCTGCTGCCACTCCAGACCGACCAGATAGTGCGCCGCGGTCGCCGTGATGCCCACGCTGACGGCGACGCCGACGGTCGAGAGCGCGACGGCGGCGGGGAGCGCCGGTTTGATCTCCTGCCACTTCGTGCCGAGTCCGCCTTCGGCGAGGATCACGACCAGTGCCGCGTAGCCGATCACCTGGGTCAGTTCGGCGTTGTCGAACTTGACGTCGAAGATCCCGTCCTGCCCTATGGCGATGCCGATCCCGAGATAGATCAACAGACTGGGCAGCCCGCTGCGGGATGAGACACGTACCGCCGCGACGGCGATGAGGAGCACGAGCGAGCAGTTGAGCAGGAGTTCGTTGAGCTGCTGGACAGTCAGTGGCCGATCCTTCCCCTCGCGCCTCTACGTGCCGGATCGCTGATCCGGGCGGCGACACTTCGTTACCTTACCTAATCTTTAACGTTTTCTTGACGCCGTGATGGTCACGAATAGGGCCCGTTCCGGCAGGCGGCTTCCGGATACCGCGTCCGGGGCGCCATGGCGCTGCGCCTATGGTTGGCTCCAGCACTCCTGGACCAGCCTGCGCCTCGAAGGACAGCGATGCCCTCCAAAAATTCCGCCTCTTCGCCCAAGAAGAAGAAGGGGCGACGCGCCCGCCTGCTCGTGATCCTGCTGGTGCTCGCGCTCCTCGGCGGTGTCGGATTCGCCGGTTTCTGGGGGGTGAGCGCCGTTCGCGCCTCCTTCCCGCAGACCACCGGAACGATCCGGATCGAGGGGCTGAGCGGCGATGTGGAGGTCAAGCGGGACGACTACGGAATCCCGCAGATCTACGCCGACACCGATGCGGATCTCTTCCGCGCCCAGGGCTTCGTCCATGCCCAGGACCGCTTCTACGAGATGGATGTGCGCCGCCATATGACGGCGGGCCGTCTCTCCGAGATGTTCGGCGAGAGCCAGGTCGAGACGGACGCGTTCCTGCGGACCCTCGGCTGGCGCCGGGTGGCGCAGCAGGAGTACGACGAGAAGCTGTCGGAGGCGACGAAGAAGAACCTCCAGGCGTACGCGGCGGGGGTCAACGCCTATCTGAAGGAGAAGGCGCCGAAGGAGATCTCCGTCGAGTACGTGGCGCTCGACCTGGACAGCGGCTACCGGCCCGAGCCGTGGACGCCGGTCGACTCGGTGGCCTGGCTCAAGGCGATGGCCTGGGACCTGCGCGGCAATATGCAGGACGAGATCGACCGCTCCCTGATGACCAGCCGGCTGAGCAAGAAGCAGATCGAGGACCTGTATCCGGCATACCCGGCGGACCGGAACAAGCCGGTCGTCGAGCGCGGTGGCGTCAACCCCGTCACCGGCGTCTTCGACCCGGAGACCGAGCCCACGGGCACCATCGGCACCTCCGGAACGGGCACCGGCACCGGCACCGGAACGGGCACGGGCACGGGCACCTCTGGAACGGGCACCGGTACGGGCACTTCCGGAACGGGTACGGGAACCGGAACCTCCGGCACGGGCACGGGCACGGGTACCGGAACGGGTACCGGAACCGGGACGCTCCCCGGCACCGCCGCGGACGCCACGCAGGGCCTGAACACCCAGCTCGCCGCCCTCTCCGAGTCCCTGGACACCATTCCGCAGCTCCTCGGCCCCAACGGCAGCGGCATCGGCTCCAACTCATGGGTCGTCTCCGGCCAGTACACGACCACCGGCAAGCCCCTGCTGGCCAACGACCCGCACCTGGCCCCGCAGCTCCCCTCGCTCTGGTACCAGATGGGCCTGCACTGCCGGAAGGTCTCCCAGAGCTGCCAGTACCAGACCGCGGGCTTCACCTTCTCCGGTATGCCGGGCGTGGTCATCGGCCACAACAGCGACATCGCCTGGGGCCTCACCAACCTCGGCGCCGACGTGACCGACCTCTATCTGGAGAAGCTGACCGGGAACACCTACCAGGTGGGCGACGAGCAGCAGGAGCTGACCACCCGCAAGGAGGTCATTGAGGTCGCGGGCGGCAAGAGCCGGACGATCACCGTCCGCTCCACCCGGAACGGACCCCTGGTCTCCGACCGCAGCACCGAGCTGGCCCAGGTCGGCCAGCGTGCCCCCGTCTCCAGCGCGGCACCCGACCGCGCCACCGGCTACGGCGTCGCCCTGCGCTGGACGGCCCTGGAGCCCGGCACCTCCCTCGACGCCCTGCTCGCGCTGAACCGCGCGTCCGACTTCGACTCCTTCCGCGCCGCGGCCAAGGACTTCGACGTCCCCTCGCAGAACCTGATCTACGCGGACCGCGAGGGCAGCATCGGCTACCAGGCCCCCGGCCGGATTCCGGTGCGCGGCAAGGGCGACGGCTCCCTCCCCGCGCCGGGCTGGGACTCCGCCTACGTCTGGGACGAGTACATCCCGTTCGACGAGATGCCCTACGAGCTGAACCCGAAGCGCGGCTACATCGTCACCGCCAACCAGGCGGTCGTCGACCCGGAGAAGTACCCGTACCCGATCACCACCGACTACGGCTACGGTGCGCGCAGCCAGCGGATCAACAATCTAATCGAGTCCAAGATCAAGGGTGGCGGCAAGATCTCCACCGAGGACATGCGCACCATGCAGATGGACAACGCCAGCGAGATCGGCAAGCTGCTGACGCCCTATCTGCTGAAGATCGACGTCAAGGACAAGGACGTCCGCGAGGCGCAGAAGCTGCTGGAGACCTGGGACTACACCCAGGAGCCGGACTCCTCGGCCGCCGCCTACTTCAACGCGGTGTGGCGGAACATCCTCAAGCTGGCGTTCGGCAACAAGCTGCCGAAGGAACTGCGTGTCGAGGGCGACTGCCTGAGCGTTCGCCCGGTCGACGGCACGGTCCTGCACGACGAGCAGAACAAGCCGAAGGACGAGTGCGGTGAACGGGACGCCGACTCGGCGCAGCCGGACGGCGGCGACCGCTGGTTCGAGGTGATCCGGAAGATCGTCAAGGACGAGGACAACGCCTGGTGGAAGTCGCCCGGCACCCGCACGGACGAGGAGACCGACACCCGGGACGAGCTGTTCGCCCGGGCCATGGAGGACGCCCGCTGGGAGCTGACGGCCGAGCTGGGCAAGGACATGTCGACGTGGAACTGGGGTCGGCTGCACCAGCTCAACCTCAGGAACCAGACCCTCGGCGCCGAGGGCCCCGCCTTCCTGAAGTTCCTGCTGAACCGCGGTCCGTGGAACCTCGGCGGCGGTGAGGCGGCGGTCAACGCCACCGGCTGGAACGCGGCGGCGGGCTACGACGTCGTCTGGGTGCCGTCCATGCGGATGGTGGTCAACGTGGGCGACTGGGACAAGTCGGACTGGATCAACCTCTCCGGCGCCTCGGGCCACGCCTACAGCGCGCACTACACCGACCAGACGGACAAGTGGGCCAACGGCGAACTGCTCGACTGGTCCTTCACACCGGACGCGGTGGACACCAATACGGTCGACCGGCTGACGCTGACCTCGAAGTGAGACACGAGCGGGCGACGAGGTGAGACGCCCGCCGCGACCTGGCGGCAGAGCGCCCCCGGACCACCGTCCGGGGGCGCTCCCGCGTTCCGCCGCCGTGAGGGAAGGTCCCTCATGGAATCTCCGGTGCTCCTAGGGAACGTCCGGTGCCCGGAAGCGGTGGACGCCCTCCGGGGTGACGGCCGCGTGCACGGGGCGGTCGTGCGGCTCGGCGGGGACCTCGGCGACCACCTCGTCCGCGTACAGCAGCACCACCAGCGCGGGCCGCGCCCCGGAGCGTTCCAGCCGGGTGAGCACCCGGTCGTACGAGCCGCCGCCGCGGCCGAGCCGCAGCCCGCGCCGGTCCACGGCGAGTCCGGGAACGAGGACGGCGTCGGCCGCGAGGACGGCGTCGGGGCCCAGCCGCGGCCCGTCCGGTTCGAGGAGTCCGCGCCCCGCCCGCGCCAGCCGCCCGGGGCCCCGGTACTCCCCCCAGTCCAGGTCGTTGTCGGGCAGGAGCACCGGCAGCAGGACCCGGGTCCCGCGGGCGCGCAGGGCGTCGAGGAGGTCCCGGGTGCCCGGTTCGGTGCCGACGGAGACATACGCGGCGACCGTGTCGGCGCGGCCCAGCTCCGGCAGGTCCAGGGCGTGCCGGGCGAGCGAGGCCGCGGCCAGGGCCACGGCCTCGGGCGGCAGCAGCCGACGGGCGGCGAGGAGCCCGCCCCGCACGGCCCGCTTGTCCGGGGCCCGGTGCGCGGCCGTGTCCGGAGCCCCGCCGGGTGCCCCGCCCGGAGTCCGGCCGGGAGCCCCGCCCCCGGACTCGCCGGACGCCTCGGGCGTCTTGGCTGTCCCACGCATACCGAATGCCTCAGGCGTCTCGGATGTCTCGGCCATCATTTCCGGCAAACCTTCCGTATTACGGCACCCATTACCGTATCTATCCCGCTCTCTGCGGACGAAGTTAACCGGAACATCATCTTCTCCCCCCGCTGTGCGGCTTCGATCACCGGATATTGTGCTGGACATGACTCAGTCGAACACCAGGATCAGCAAGGCGGTCATCCCCGCCGCCGGCCTCGGAACGCGCTTTCTCCCCGCGACCAAAGCGACTCCGAAAGAGATGCTGCCTGTCGTCGACAAGCCCGCGATCCAGTACGTCGTGGAGGAGGCCGTCGCCGCCGGACTCTCCGACGTCCTCATGATCACCGGCCGGAACAAGCGGGCCCTGGAGGACCACTTCGACCGCAACTACGAGCTGGAGGAGGCCCTGACCCGCAAGGGCGACGAGAACCGCCTCAAGAAGGTCCAGGAGTCCAGCGACCTCGCCACCATGCACTACGTCCGCCAGGGCGACCCGCGCGGCCTCGGCCACGCCGTCCTGTGCGCCGCGCCCCACGTCGGCGACCAGCCCTTCGCCGTCCTCCTCGGCGACGACCTGATCGACCCCCGGGACCCGCTGCTCTCCCGCATGGTCGAGATCCAGGAGCGCGAGGGCGGCAGCGTCGTCGCGCTGATGGAGGTCGACCCCGAGCAGATCCACCTCTACGGCTGTGCCGCCGTCACCGCGACCGACGAGTCCGACGTGGTCCGGGTGACCCGGCTGGTCGAGAAGCCCGACCCGGCCGACGCCCCCAGCAACCTCGCCGTCATCGGCCGCTATGTCCTCGACCCCGCCGTCTTCGCCATACTGCGGGAGACCCGCCCCGGGCGCGGCGGCGAGATCCAGCTCACCGACGCCCTCGAAATGCTCGTCGAGGACGAGTCGATCGGCGGCCCCGTCCACGGCGTCGTCTTCGAGGGCCGGCGGTACGACACCGGAGACCGCGGCGACTATCTGCGGGCGATTGTCAGACTCGCGTGCGAACGTGATGACCTGGGACCGGAGTTCCAGAGCTGGCTCCGCAGCTATGTGACCGAGGAGATGTGACCTGGTGAGCAGCGCGATCTGGTCGGTGGACGACCACCTGGAGGACATCCTGGCGGCCATCAGGCCCCTTGACCCGATCGAGCTGCATCTGCTGGACGCGCAGGGCTGCGTCCTCGTCGAGGACGTCACCGTCCCCGTCGCCCTGCCGCCCTTCGACAACAGCTCCATGGACGGGTACGCGGTCCGCGTCGCCGATGTGCGGGGCGCGACCGAGGAGTTCCCCGCCGTCCTCACCGTCGTCGGCGATGTCGCCGCGGGCGGCGGATGGGCCCCGGCGGTCGGCCCCGGCCAGGCCGCGCGGATCATGACGGGCGCGCCGCTGCCGCCCGGCGCGGAGGCCGTCGTCCCGGTCGAGTGGACCGACGGCGGCACCGGGGGCGGCGCGGCCACCGCGATGCTGCCCGCCCAGGCGGCGCCCGAGGGGGCGAGCGGCGAGGTCCGCGTCCACCGCCCCGTCGACGAGGGCGCGTACATCCGGCCGCGCGGCAGCGATGTGATGGCCGGTGACCTCGCCCTGGTCCGGGGCACGGTGCTCGGGCCGCCCCAGATCGGGCTGCTCGCCGCGATCGGCCGCGCCACCGTGCGGGTACGGCCCCGCCCCCGGGTCGTCGTCCTCTCCACCGGCTCCGAGCTGATGCAGCCCGGCGAGAGTCTGGCCGAGGGCCGGATCTACGACTCCAACAGCTACGCCCTCGCCGCCGCCGCGCGGGACGCGGGCGCGCTCGCCTACCGGGTCGGCGCGGTCACGGACGACGCGGACACCCTGCGCGCCACCATCGAGGACCAGCTCATCCGGGCCGATCTGCTGGTCACCACGGGCGGCGTCAGCGTCGGCGCGTACGACGTGGTCAAGGAGGCCCTGTCCGGGGTCGGCGAGCTGACGGCGGGTGAGCTGACGGCCGGTGGGCCGGACGCGGACGATCCGGCGGACGGTGCCCCGGGCGGGCCCGGCGCACAGCGCCCCGGGGGCGTGGTCGACTTCCGCACGATCGCGATGCAGCCGGGCAAGCCGCAGGGATTCGGCACCATCGGCCCCGACCACACCCCGCTGCTCGCGCTGCCGGGCAACCCGGTGTCGTCGTATGTCTCGTTCGAGTTGTTCGTCCGTCCGGCGATCCGGGCGCTGATGGGGCTGGAGGATCTGCACCGGCCCCGGGTGCGGGCCGAGCTGAAGGCGGACGGGCCGCTCTCCTCACCCCCGGGCAAACGGCAGTTCCTGCGCGGCCGGTACGACCCCGACAGCGGCACCGTCACCCCGGTGGGGGGCGCGGGCTCCCATCTGGTGGCGGCGCTCGCCCACGCCGACTGCCTGCTCGTGGTGCCCGAGCACGACACGGCGCTCCAGCCCGGCGCCGGGGTGGACGTGGTCCTCCTCGGCTGACCGGGGCCCGGGGAAGGTACCGTGTCTGCCCAGTTGGGCCCGGCGCGGGCCCGGACGGCCCGGACCGGGAGCGGCGACGAGATGAACAGCGACAGCAGGCTGACGCACATCGACGATGCGGGCGCGGCCCGTATGGTCGATGTCTCCCGGAAGGACGTCACCGTCCGCACCGCCCGGGCGAGCGGCCGGGTCCTGGTCTCCCCCCGGGTGGTGGAACTCCTCCGGGGCGGGGGCGTCCCCAAGGGCGACGCGCTCGCGACCGCGCGGATCGCCGGGATCATGGGTGCCAAGCGCACCCCCGAGCTGATCCCGCTCTGCCATCCGCTGGCGATCTCCGGGGTGACGGTCGATCTGACGGTCGCGGACGACGCCGTGGAGCTGGCCGCGACGGTACGGACCACCGACCGCACCGGGGTGGAGATGGAGGCGCTG
The DNA here is from genome assembly GCF_005519465.1 of Streptomyces clavuligerus. Classification (NCBI taxonomy): domain Bacteria; kingdom Bacillati; phylum Actinomycetota; class Actinomycetes; order Kitasatosporales; family Streptomycetaceae; genus Streptomyces; species Streptomyces clavuligerus. The sequence continues at coordinate 4,011,216 of NZ_CP027858.1, forward strand.
ACCGCCGTCACCGTGGCCGCGCTGACCGTCGTCGACATGGTGAAGGCGGTGGACAAGGCCGCCGTGATCACCGAGGTGCGGGTGGAGGAGAAGACCGGCGGGAAGTCCGGCGACTGGAGCCGGGCATGAGCGGGGACGGCACCGCCGAGGACCGCCCCCGGACGCAGGGTTCCGCCCAGGACCCGGCCCCGGACGGCCGGGGCACGGACGCCGACGGCGCCCCCGCGACGATCGGCGGCGACCGCGCGGCGGGCTCCGCCCCGGGTGCCGACGCGGGCCCCGGCCCGGGCCGAAGCCCCTTGACCGGTCCGCCCGGTCCGACCGGTCCGACCGGCGACGGCGCCCCGCGCGCGCTCGTGATCACCGCGTCCAACCGGGCGGCGGCCGGTGTGTACGCGGACCGGGGCGGCCCCCTCCTCGCCGAAGGGCTCGCGGCGCTCGGCTTCGCGGTGGACGGGCCGCTGGTCGTGCCCGACGGCGCCCCCGTCGAACAGGCCCTGCGGACCGGGGTGCGCGCGGGCTACGCCGTCATCCTCACCACCGGCGGCACCGGTGTCTCGCCCACCGACCGCACCCCCGAGGCCACCCGTGCCGTGCTGGACCGCGAGATCCCCGGCATCCCCGAGGCCCTGCGCGCCCACGGCCGGGAGAAGGTGCCGACCGCCGTGCTCTCCCGCGGCCTCGCCGGGGTCGCGGACCGCACCCTGATCGTCAATCTGCCCGGCTCCACCGGGGGTGTGCGCGACGGTCTCGCCGTGCTCGGCCCGCTGCTGCCGCACACCGTGGACCAGCTCCGCGGCGGCGACCACCCGGCCCCGTCCGCCCCGTCCGCCTCCCCGACCCGGTCCTCCCCGTCCGGCCGGCCCACCTCGCCGACCCCGTCCGCACCCTCCCCCGGGGCCGCGCCGAGCACCGCCGGGGGCCCCCGCTGAACGCGTCCTGGCCGGTGGTCCTGAGGGACGGCGACATCCTTCTCCGTCCCATAAAACTGCGCGACCAGCGCGACTGGCGCGAGGTCAACCGCCGCAACCGCGACTGGCTGCGCCCCTGGGAGGCGACCATTCCGCCGCCTGTCCCCGGCGCGCCCGCCGCCCGGCGGCCGACCTACCGCCAGATGGTCCGCCATCTGCGGACCGAGGCCAACGCCGGACGGATGCTCCCCTTCGTCATCGAGTACCGGGGCAGGCTGGTGGGTCAGCTCACCGTGGCGGGCATCACCTGGGGCTCCATGTGCTCGGGCCATGTCGGCTACTGGGTGGACCGCGAGGTCGCCGGACGAGGGGTGATGCCGACCGCCGTCGCGCTCGCCGTCGACCACTGTTTCCACGCGGTCGGTCTGCACCGCATGGAGGTCTGCATCCGGCCGGAGAACGTCCCCAGCCGCCGGGTGGTGGAGAAGCTGGGGTTCCGCGAGGAGGGGCTGCGGCCCCGCTATCTCCATATCGACGGTGCCTGGCGGGACCACCTGGTCTTCGCCCTCACCGCCGAGGAGGCCGCCGACGGGCTCCTGCGCCGCTGGCACCGGGCCCGGCCGGGCGCGCACCACCCGGAAGAAGGCGCGCACCACCCGGAAGAGGGGGCCGAAGCCGGAAAATGAAACATGTGTTCGAATGCAAGCGCCGTCATCCATGTGCTGATCGCACCTATCAGAAAAAAGTCATTGATATGAGCGGGAACGTGCGACACACCGGGCCAATTGGCGGATGCCGCCTTCAGAATCCCTCTACGGTGTGACCGTGAGCAGCAGCGGCCTCATCTACGCAGTCATCGTCGGGGCCTGGGCCGCCTACCTGGTGCCGATGTGGCTCCGCAGGCAGGACGAGTTGAACGAGGCTCGTCCGACGGAACGCTTCTCCACCGCCATCCGGCTGCTGTCGGGCCGCGGTGCGATGGAGCGCCGGTACGCCAAGGAGCTGCGCGAGCGCACCGCGGGGGAGGCCGGTCCCGCTGTGGACCCGGACGCCGTCACGGACCGCCTGAACGCGGTGGACGTCCGGCCCTTCGTCGCGCCCCGGGGCGAGGGCAGGCCGGAAGCGGCGGCGCGCCTCCAGGCACCGGCGGCCCAGGCGGCGGCCCCGGCACCCGCGGTCCCGTCGCCGGTGTCCCCGTCCCCGGCGGCCCCGTCGCCGGGCGCCCCGGCACCGGCACCGGCCGCGGTCCGGGCGCGCCGTCCGCGCCCCGGTGTCGCCGCCGAACGCGCCCGGCGCGGCAAGGTGCTGGCCCGGCGCAGACGGACCACCACCCTGCTGTTCCTGACGTTCACGCTCGGCTCGGTCGCCGCCGCGGTCGGCGGGCTCGGCTTCCTGTGGGCCCCGGCGGTCCCCGCCGTCCTCCTCAGCGCCTATATCGCCTATCTGCGCAAGCAGGAGCGCCAGCGCTTCGTCGTGGTGATGGACCGCCGCCGGGCCGAGGTCGCGGCCCAGCGGCTGCGCGAGCGGGGCCGCCGGCCCGCCCCGGCCCCCGGTGCCCCGGCCGAGCAGCTCGCCGAGCCCGAGGCCGTCCGCGCCGAGCCGGAGCCGCCCCCGCTCTCCCCGCAGACCGCCGACCGGCGGGCCCTGGTCGAGCAGACCGACCACGCGGAGTGGGTGGACCAGCAGCGGGCCTCGGGCCCGGCGTCCGGCGGTAGCTGGGACCCCGTCCCGGTGCCGCTGCCGACCTATGTCACCGCCCCGGTCGCCCCGCGCTCCACGGGCGGCGTCGACCTGAGCGACCCCGACACCTGGAGCTCCGCCCGGTCCTCCCCGGCGGACCCCGCCCCGGCCGACCAGGCCGCCGCCGCGCCGCCCCGGCGCACCACCCGCGAGCGCGGCCGGACCCCGCTGTTCGACCAGTACGCCGACGACGACCGGCCGCGGGCGGCCAACGAGTGACCCCGGGGGCGGCCGTCTCGCGGCCGCCCTCCGGTCCCCCGTGACCAGCGCGGGAGCGGATTTCCGAGCAGCCCGATGGGGATGCTAGAGTTTCACTCGTTGCAAGGGCCTGTGGCGCAGTCCGGTAGCGCACCTCGTTCGCATCGAGGGGGCCAGGGGTTCAAATCCCCTCAGGTCCACCGCAACGAAGACCCCGTACGATCATCGCGATCGTGCGGGGTCTTCGCTCTGTCCCGGCACTCTTCGCGCTGCCCGGACGACCGGCTTCGCGCTCGGGGCTCCGCGCGGGCGCCCGTCCGCTCCCGCGCGGGCCGGACACCGGCCCGCGGACGGGCCTCCTCACCCCCTCCCGGCGGCGGCGCGGTCCCGGATCTCCGCGGGGGTGTTTCCGGCCGTCCTTCCGGGGCGGTGGATATCCGTACTCCGATGGCGTCTTCGGCGCCGGGGGTCCCGCGCGGTCGCGCGGTTGTGCGCGGGGCGGACATCCGGAGGTCTCAATTCGGAGGCGGGGGCGGGAATTGCGTGCGGCCCGGAAATAGCCGATGCAAAAGAAGAAATGCGGCGCCGTTCCGGAAAAATGATCTGCACGATACCGAAAAACGCTTGAGGTGGGGAGGAAGGCAGCAGCGGGCCCCCGGGAGAATGGCCGATAAGCGTCCCCGGGCTCCGGGCCATTTCCGGCGCTGTTGTACGGCGGTGCAGTGCCCGGCGGACGGGGTCCCCCGGGCGGCCCGCCGGGGCCGGCACAGGCCGCCCCGGCCGGGCGGAGGCCGGGCGCGGGCCCGGTCCGGCCGGGCGTCCGGGCTAGCGGGCCGTCGAGCCGCCGTCGACCGGGAGGACCGCGCCCGTGACGAAGGAGGCGAGGTCGCTGAGGAGCCAGGCGGCGGCGTGGGCCACCTCCTCGGGCGCGGCGGCCCGCCCCTGGGGGACCTTCGCGCGCATCCGGGGCCCGGCCTGGGGGTCGCGGGCGAAGACGGCCTCGGTCATCTCCGACAGGGTCAGCCCGGTGGCCAGGGCGTTGACCCGGACACCGGCGTCGGCGTACTGGATCGCGGCCGACCGGGTCAGCCCCACTACCGCATGTTTTGACGCGATATAAGCGGGACCCATGGACGTCGCCCGTACACCGGCCGTACTGCTGTTGTTCACGATTGCGCCGCCCGAACCTGCTAGCAGGGCCGGAATCTCGTACCGCAGGCAATTCCACACGCCCCGCACATTGGTCTCCATGACGAGGTCGTAATCGGCGTCCTCGGTGGTGTGCAGCGGGGCGGCCGGGGTGACCGTCCCGGCGTTGTTGAAGGCTCCGTCGAGCCCGCCGTAACGGTCGACGCAGAGGTCCACGGCGCGGGCGACGGCGGCCGGGTCCCGGACGTCGCCCACCGCCGGATGGGCCTCGGCCCCGGTGGCCCGCAGGGTGCGGATCAGCGCGTCCAGCCGGTCCGCGCGCCGGGCGAGCAGCACCAGGCGGGCGCCCTGCGCGGCGAAGACGTGCGCCGCGGCGGCCCCGATACCGCTGCTGGCCCCGGTGACCAGCACTCTCTTCCCCGGCAGCAGCCCGCCCACCGGGGTGTCGGCGGCGCCGGACGAGCCGGTCACCGCGCCCCGCCGCCGGGCGCGGGCTCCCAGAGGGTCCCCGCCGCCGCCTCCGCGTCCACCCGCCGGATCAGCTCCTCGTCGATCGACGCCACAGACGTCACCACATGCCTCACCCCCACCTCCCGCATCAACTCTGGCTGAAAGCCCTGCGGGAAGTCGCTCGGCGCGCCGATGAACGCGGTGCCGAGCCGCCGGGCCTCCTCCCCGACCCTGGCCACGTCGTCGATGAAGAGCGCCCGCTCCGGGGCGAGTCCGAAGATGTCCTCGGCGATCTCCCGCAGCCCGGGGCGGAAGTCGTTCGTGCACACATAGCGAGGTTTGTCGAACAGCTCCGCCACTCGCCCGAGATGGCGCTCGAAGTGGGTGATGTCCAGCCCTCCGTAGCAGATCACGGGCAGGCCCAGCGCGCGCAGCCGCTCCAGCAGTTCTTCGGCGCCGTCCCGCATCCGTACCGGATGCTCCTTGAGGAACTCCTCACGTTCCCGCAGATAGCTGTCGATGGTGGCCGACGGGCTCGCCCCCGACCCCGTGACCTCGGCGAGCACCCGCCCGGCCACCAGCCGTGTCTGCGAGAAGACCCGGCGTTCCAACTCGGCGGTGTACAGACCGCCACGGCTCGTCACAAAGCGATGGATCATAGGACTGAACGTGTCGTTCAGCAGGACGCCGTCGATGTTGACGGCAGCGAGGCTCAGTCGGCTCAGTTCCTTGGACAAAACGTGTGTCCTATCCCTGCGGACCGGTTGGGGAGTTATTGACAGCGCGGATGACGGGCGCTGGTCGAACAGCAAGCCGTACGGGGACCAACAGCCCAGCCCGCCGAGGTAGGTGGTCGTTCCAATGACCTCGGTCCGGGGTAAATCACCGACGTTGACGTAAATGGCCGGTGGGCGCTCGTGATTCTGGCACCTTTACCGGATCTTTGCTAGGGCTTGAATAGCTCGGCTCAGTCTGTACGTTGAAGAGTGTCGCGTTCGCCGCAGTACGTTTCTTGTGGGAGGGACATGACCATGCCGTTACGCCGGGAAAGCCTCGCCGTCGTCGATCGCCCCGTCGCGCACGGGCCGTTCACCACCACGGTTCCCCGGGAGTACGTCCACCGGGCGGCACTCGCCGAGGTGTTCCTCACCGGTATTCACCCCACGGGCCTCGACAGTCTCACGGTGACCGCCCAGTGGCCGCGCGCCCATACCTTCTACGGACCCACGGCCGGGGTCCACGACCCGCTGATGTTCATCGAGAGCCTGCGCCAGGCCGTGAACCTGATCACGCACACCGTCTACGCCGCGCCGATGGACCACCACCAGATCTGGCGCCACCTCAGCGTCGACCTCGACCGGGACGCGCTGTTCGTGGGGGACACCCCCGCCTCCATCGAGCTGGACATCCGCTGCGCCGACGTGGAGCGGCGCGGGAGCGCGCTGCGCGGGATGCGGATGGAGGTGACGGGCCGCCGGGACGGCCACTACCTCGGCAGCGCGGTCAGCAGCGTGACCTCCCTCCCGAGAACGGTGTACCGCAGACTCAGAGGCCCCCACGCCGAGGTCTGGAAGGGCGCCACGAAGGCGCTGCCGCTGCCGCCGCCGGTGCCGCCCGCGCTGGTGGGGCGCTCGCGCCCCGAGGACGTCGTCCTCGCCCCGACCCGGGTCAGGGACCGCTGGCAACTGCGCGCGGACACCAGCCACCCGATTCTCTTCGACCATCCGCAGGACCACGCCCCGGGGATGCTGCTGCTGGAGGCGGCCCGGCAGGCCGCGCTGGCGGTCAGCCCGCCGGTGCCGGTCGTGCCGGTGGGGACCGAGGCGGTGTTCCACCGGTATGTGGAGCTGGACGACGACTGCTGGATCGAGGCGGTCCCGATCGCCCCGGACGCCCGGGGCGACAGCCGGACCCGGGTCGTCGCCCTCCAGCGGGACGCATGCCTCTTCGAGTGCACCGTGACGACGGCGCCCGTGACCCCGCTGCCGTTCTAGGGCGACAGGGACCGGACCCGCCCGGGAGGCCCCGGGGAGCCCCGCGAAAGCCGGGGCACACCCCGGATGCACCCCGGACGCCGTCCGGGCCGCCCGCCGCGCCTGGCCCTCGCCTGGACCGCGTCCGGGCTGCGCCTGGGCCGTGCCGCCGTGCGCGGGGGAGCTGGCCCGCGGCGATCAGGTGAGCGGTTTCACATAGCAGCGGCTCGCGTCGTAGTGCCGGTAGTGGCCGAACTTCCGCAGCGCCGGTGCGTAGCCGCTGGAGGCGTACAGGGCGATCGCCTCGGGCTGCCGGTCCCCGGTCTCCAGGACCATCCGGGCCCGGCCCGCCGCGCGGGCGTCCTCCTCCAGCAGGGTGAGCAGCTTCCGCGCGTACCCCCGCCCCCGGGCCTCGGGGACCACATACATCCGCTTCAGCTCGGCGTCGCCGTCCGCGTACCCCTCCTCGCCCGCGCGCTGGGTCCGCCAGCCGCCGCTGGCCACGGGCCTGCCCTCCACGTCGTACACCAGCAGGAAGAGCCCGGTCGGCGGGGCGAAATGCGCGGGGTGGATCACGGTCGCGTCGCCGCCGTCCTCGTACCGCTCGTCGTACTCGCGCTGCACCCGCTCGTTGAGCAGGACGGCGTCCGGATGGTCGAAGGAGGTGGGGCGTATGTCCAGGGAACGGGTGTCCATGGTCAGAGGGTACGGGTGCACGAAATGTGGTGGTACGGAATAGGGCCGGGCGGGCCGTCCCGGGTAAAGTGCCTGGATGCTCACCGTGACCTCCGTGAATGTCAATGGGCTCCGTGCCGCCGCGAAGAAGGGCTTCGTGGAGTGGCTCGCGGGCGCCGCCGCCGATGTGATCTGCCTCCAGGAGGTCCGGGCGGAGCCGGAGCAGCTTCCGGAGGGGGTGCGGCGGCCCGAGGGGTGGTTCACGGCGCACGCCCCGGCCGGGGCCAAGGGCCGCGCGGGCGTCTCCCTCTACACCCGCCGGGAGCCGGACGAGGTGCGCGTCGGATTCGGCGTCCCCGAGTTCGCGCACAGCGGCCGGTACATCGAGGCCGATCTGCCCGGGGTGACCGTGGCCAGCCTCTACCTTCCCTCCGGTGAGGTGGGGACGGAGCGCCAGGACGAGAAGTACCGCTTCATGGACGCTTTTCTGCCGTATCTGAGCGAGCTGCGGGCCCGCTCGGCGGCGGCCGGGCGGGAGGTCGTCGTCTGCGGCGACTGGAACATCGCCCATCACGAGGCCGACCTCAAGAACTGGCGCGGCAACAAGAAGAACGCCGGATTCCTGCCGGAGGAGCGCGCCTGGCTCTCCCGGGTCCTCGACGGCGGCGACGGAGGCGAGGGCGACCAGGGCGGCGAGGGCGGCGACAGTGCCGGATATGCCGGATATGTGGATGTCGTGCGCGCGCTCCACCCCGATCAGGAGGGCCCCTACACCTGGTGGTCCTACCGGGGCCGCGCCTTCGACAACGACAGCGGCTGGCGCATCGACCTCCAGGCGGCGACGCCGTCCCTCGCGGCCCGCGCGGTCAAGGGGTACGTGGAGCGCGCGGCCACCCATGAGGAGCGCTGGAGCGACCACGCGCCCGTGACCGTCGTCTACGAGCTGTAGCCCGGTCGCGGCACACGGCATGCGGCGTGCGCGCCCCGTGGCGCGGCGCGCGGCTCAGGGGGTGCGCCGGTGGTCCTGGACCTCGCGCGGCCCCGGCACGTCCCGTCGCCGCGACACCTCCCGGGCCCGTGGCATCTCGTGGCGCCCCCGGGCGTCCCGGCACTCCGCCGCCGGTTCATGGGGCTGCCGCAGCCGCCGGTCCAGCGCCATCGACAGCTCCGCCTCGACGACGCTCCTCGCGAGGGGCCGCAGCCGGTCCGCGTCCCCGTCCGGGACATGGGTCCGCAGCACGCCGACGAACAGCTCCGCCAGCGCGTCCGCGTGCGTCCGCACCCGCCGTCCGGCGTCCAGCACCGTCGCCAGCGGCACCCCTTCCCGTACCAGCGCCGCCGACACATCGAGCAGCCGTCGGCTGATGTGCACGATCTCGCCGCCGTCGGTGGCCAGATAGCCGAGGTCGAGCGCGGTCGCCAGATTCTCCGGGGTGACCTCGCCCGCGAAGTGGTCGGCCAGGTCCTCGGGGGTGAGCCGGACCGGGGTCTCCTCGCTCGGCTCGCCCAGGCCCAGCACCTCGCCCACGTCCCGCCCGCTCTCGAACGCCTTGGCGAGATCGGCGATTCCGTTCAGGGTGTGGCCCCGTTCGAGCAGCGCGGAGATCGTCCGCAGCCGGGCCAGATGGTGGTCGCCGTACCAGGCGATCCGGCCCTGTCGGCGGGGCGGGGCCAGCAGTCCGCGCTCGCGGTAGAAGCGCACGGTGCGCACCGTGACGCCGGCCCGGTCGGCCAGCTCCTCCATGCGGTATTCGCGTCCTTCTGCCACGGGTAAAGCCTATGTTGTCGGGTGGGTAACTTGGCGGGTCCTCCCTCTACCGCTGGGTATCTCCGCTGCTCTACCCTCCCATTGCGCCAGTGATTGCTGGCATGGTCCAGCGTTCTGGACCCGGTTGTGACGTTCCGTGGGAACGTCCCGTTTGTGACGTTCAGTGGTGGCGTTCGGTGGAGGCGGCATGAGCCGGCAACGACATGAGCAACAGCACGGACAGAAACACCAGCGGAAGCAGGAACGGCAGTACGAGGACGAACGGGAGTCCGCACAACGGACCCATGTCCGCGTCGCCGTCATCGGCGCCGGCTTCGGCGGCATCGGCGCGGCGGTACGGCTGCGCCGCGAGGGCATCACCGACTTCGTCGTCCTGGAGCGCGCCGACTCCGTGGGCGGCACCTGGCGCGACAACACCTACCCCGGCTGCGCCTGCGATGTGCCGTCCCACCTCTACTCCTTCTCCTTCGCCCCCAACCCCGACTGGCCGCGCACCTTCTCCGGCCAGGAGCACATCCGCGCCTATCTGGAGCATGTGACGGACGTCTTCCGCGTCCGCCCCCATCTGCGGCTGGGCCATGAGGTGCGCCGGATGGCCTGGGACCCCGACGCGCTCCACTGGACCGTCGAGACCAGCGGGGGCGTGTTCACGGCGGACGTGGTCGTCTCCGCGGCCGGTCCGCTCTCCGACCCCAAGGTCCCCGACATCCCCGGTATCGACGGCTTCCCGGGCGAGGTCTTCCACACCTCCCGTTGGAACCACGGCCTCGATCTGCGCGGCAAGCGGGTCGCCGTGGTCGGCACGGGCGCCTCCGCGATCCAGATCGTCCCCGCGATCCAGCCGCGGGCCGAGCGGCTGACCCTCTTCCAGCGGACCCCGCCATGGGTGATGCCCCGGATGGACCGGCGGATCAGCGACGCCGAGCGCTGGCTCCACCGGCAGTTCCCCGCCACCGGGACGCTGCGCCGCGGTCTGCTCTGGGGCGTGCGCGAAATCCAGGTCTCCGCCTTCACCAGGCAGCCCGCCCGGCTCGTGCCGGTCGAGGCGCTGGCCCGTCTCCATCTGGCCAGGTCCATCAAGGACCCCGGGCTGCGCGCCAGGCTGACCCCCTCGTACCGCATCGGCTGCAAGCGCATCCTGCTGTCCAGCGACTACTACCCCACGCTCACCCGGCCCAATGTCACCGTGGTGTCCTCGGCCCTGAGCGAGGTCAGGGGCTCGACGCTGATCGCGGCGGACGGCACGCAGAGCGAGGCCGACGTGCTCGTCTTCGGCACGGGCTTCCGCGTCACCGACGTGCCCATCGCGGAACGGGTCGTCGACGGGGACGGGCGCACGCTCGCCGAAGCCTGGGAGAAGGACGGGATGCAGTCCCTGCGCGGGGCGACCACCGCCGGGTTCCCCAACTGGATGACGGTCATCGGCCCCAACACCGGCCTGGGGAACTCCTCGATGATCCTCATGATCGAGTCCCATCTGAACTACATGGCCGACTATCTGCGGCAGTTGACCGTGCTCGGCCGCGGCACCGCGCTCGCCGTGCGCCCGGCGGCCCAGGCCGCCTGGAACCGGAAGGTGCAGGCGAGGATGGAGCGCACCGTGTGGAACAGCGGTGGCTGCACGAGCTGGTACCTCGACGCACAGGGCCGCAACACCACCATCTGGCCGGGCAGCACCGGCGAGTTCCGCAGGCTGACCCGCGAGGTCGATCTGGCCGAGTACGACATCCTCCGCGCCCGCGTCCGGGCGGACGCCTCCGTTCCGGCCGTGGAGGCCGCGCGATGAGCGCCCAAACAGGCCCCCGGCCGGGCCCTCGGACGGGCGCCCGGACGGGCGCCGGGCCGGTGGGACGGACAGAGCGAACAGAGCGGACAGAGCAGATGGAACAGCGGGAACGGGCAGGGCTCATGGGGCAGGCAGGGCGTGCGGGACGGGAGTGGCGGGACGATCTGTCCCCGGCGGGCGGGCTCGACCACCGCACCCTCTACGCCGTCTCCGCCGACGGCTCCCGGATACACACGCAGGTCTACGGCCCCGACGGCGCGCCCGCGGTCGTCCTGGTCCATGGCTGGACCTGCTCGACGGAGTTCTGGCGCGAGCAGATACGGGAGCTGTCGGCGGACTGCCGGGTCGTCGTCTACGACCAGCGCGGTCACGGCCGCAGCCCCGCCGGACCCACCGGGCCCGGCATCCTCGCCGACGATCTGGAGGCCGTGCTCACCGCCGTGCTCGAACCCGGCGAACCCGCCGTGATCGCCGGGCACTCCATGGGCGGGATGACCGTGATGGCCTCCTCCCGCCGGGCCGCGTTCAACGGCCACGCCGCCGCCGTGCTGCTGCTCAGCACCGGCAGCTCCCGTCTGGTCGAGGAGGCCCTGGTGTTCCCGGGGCGGCGCACACCGCTGCGGGAGCGCCTCACCCTCGCGCTCCTCGGCTCCACGGTCCCGATGGGGCCGGTCAACCCGGTCTCCCGGCGGCTGCTCCGCTACGCCACGATGGCCCGGACCTCGGCCCCGGAGCAGGTCGCCGCGTGCGCCCGGATCGTGCGGGCGTGCCCGCCCCGGGTGCGGGCCGCCTGGGCCCGGGTGCTGGCGGAGCTGGACCTCGACATGGAGGTCCGCGCGCTGCACGTGCCCACCGTCGTGGCGGTGGGCACGGAGGACCGGCTCACCCCGATGGTGCACGCCCGGCGGCTCGCCGCGACGCTGCCCGAATGCGTGGAGCTGGTGGAGATCTCCGGGGCGGGCCATATGACCCCGGTGGAGACACCGTTGACCGTCAGCTCCCTCGTCCGGGGGCTCGTCCGCGACCACCTTCCCGTTCCCCGGGACACGGGTACGGGCGCGCCCGCGGACACCGGTACGGACCTGGGCACGGGCACGGAGATCGGCGCGGAGATCGGTACCGGGATGGGCACGGACACGGGCGAACGGGAGAGGGCCGTATGAGCAGGGTGGGTCTGGACGGGCAGGTCGTCGTGGTCACCGGCGCGGCGCGGGGCCTCGGGGAGCTGATGGCCCGCAAGCTCTCCGCGCGCGGCGCGCGGCTGGCGCTGGTGGGGCTGGAGGCCGACGAGCTGAAGCGGGTCGCCGCCCGGCTGCACGGCGACGCCGAGTGGTGGCATGCCGACGTCACCGATCACGAGGTGATGACCCGGGTCGCGGCGGAGGTCAAGGAGCGGTTCGGCAAGGTCGACACCGTCGTCGCCAACGCGGGTGTCGCGACCGGCGGGGCCTTCGCCGGGTCCGACCCGGTCGCCTGGCGGCGGGTGATCGAGGTCAACCTCATCGGCAGCGCGGTCACGGCCCGCGCCTTCCTCCCGGCGCTCACGGCGAGCCGGGGCTATCTGCTCCAGATCGCCTCGCTCGCCGCGATCTCCTCGATGCCGCTGATGACGGCCTACTGCGCCTCCAAGTCGGGTGTCGAGGCGTTCGCCCACGGGCTGCGCGCGGAGGTCGGCCACCAAGGGGTGCGGGTCGGTGTGGCGTATCTGTCCTGGACCGACACGGACATGGTGCGCGGAGTCGACCAGCACGCGGTCCTGGCCGAGCTGCGGCGGCGGCTGCCCTGGCCCATCGGCCGGACCTATCCCATCGGGCCGACCACGGACCGGCTGGTCGCGGGGATAGAGCGGCGTGCCGCGCATGTCTACGGGCAGCCGTGGGTGCGGGCGATGCAGCCGCTGCGGGGCGCGGTGCCGGGACTGGTCGCCCGTGCCTCACGGCGGGAGATGCGGTCCTTCGCCCCGAAGCTGGCGGAGCTGGGCCCTGACCCGGGCCGCCTCGTCGGCGCGGGCGGCGAGGCGGACGAGGCGGCGCGGGGCACCACGGCCTGACCCCACCGGGCACCCTCGGTACTCGGCGCCCGCCTGTTTCCGTGTGGTGCCCGGTGTCGGTCTGCGGCCCGGTATCCGGGTGCCGGGCTACTGGTCACCGTTCTGTGCCGGGCCCGGGCCCTGAGTGGTTCCGGGTCCGGCGCCCGGTCGCCCCTCGGGTGGGCTGCCTCCGGCCCGGGGCCCTGGCATCCGGCTGCGGCCCGGTTCCGGTACTCGGCCTGAGGGGTCCGGCATCGGGCCACTGCCTCGGTACCCGGCGCCCGCCCGCTTCCGTGCGGTGCCCGGTGTCGGTCCGCGATCGGGGTGTCCGACTCCCGCCGCCGGGTCCGGGGTCCTGGGTGGCGGGCGTCGGCCGGGCTGTCTCCGGCTCCGGAGCCCGGGCCACCGGCCCTGGACCGAGGGGGCCGTGCGTTCCGGTACCCGGTCCGAGAGGTCCGGTACCCGGCTCCGGCCTGTAGCCCCGGGCGTCCGGCGCCCCGGGTGCCGGGCTACTGGTCACCGTCCTGTGCCGGGCCCGGGCCCTGAGCGGTTCCGGGTACGGCCCCCGGCGCTCAGGCGTCCGTGCCCGGAGCATGTCGGGTACGGGACGCCCCGGGCACCCGGTCCTCGGGCCCGACGGACCCGAGGACTCCAGGCCCCCCGGCCCCGGGCGCCCCGCCCCGTTCAGCGCGGTGGCAGCCGCGGTCGGCCGCGGTCCGGGACCTGTTCGTAGCCCGGGGGGCGGGCGGGCGGGTGGTCGGCCAGGGCCGCGAGGGCCAGGGCCACCGCCTCGTCGAGTCCGGCGTGGCGGCCCTCGGCCCAGTCGAGCGGGGTCCGCAGGGCCTCCACGTCCGGTTCGACGCCGTGGTTCTCCACGGACCAGCCGTACGCGTCGAACCAGGCCGCGTTCATCGGCACCGTGATCACCGTGCCGTCCCCCAGCCGGTGCCGCCCGGTCATCCCGACCACCCCGCCCCAGGTCCGCGTCCCCACCACGGGCCCCAGCCCCAGCAGCTTGAACGCGGCGGTGATCATGTCCCCGTCGGACGAGGTCGCCTCGTCCGCGAGCGCCACCACCGGGCCGCGCGGCGCGTTCGACGCGTACGACACCGGCTGGGCGTCCCGGGTCAGGTCCCAGCCGAGGATGCGCCGGGTCAGCTTCTCCACCACCAGCTCGCTGATGTGGCCGCCCGCGTTCCCCCGGACGTCGACGATCAGCGCCGGGCGGGAGACTTCGAGCCGCAGATCCCGGTTGAACTGCGCCCAGCCGGAGCCGCCCAGGTCCGGGATGTGGAGATAGCCGCAGCGGCCCCCGCTCAACTCCCGTACCACCGCCCGCCGCTTGGCCACCCAGTGCTGGTAGCGCAGGGGCCGCTCGTCCACCAGCGGGATCACCGCCACCCGCCGGGCACCCCCGTCGTCGGTGCGGAAGGTCAGCTCGACGGTGGTGCCCCCGGCCCCCGCGAGCATGGGGAAGGGACCGGCGACCGGGTCCACCGGCCGTCCGTCGACATGGGTGATGACCGCGCCCTCCGGGATGCCCGTCCCGGCCAGCGGGGACCGCGCCTTGGAGTCGGACGACTCGCCCGGCAGGATGCGCCGGACCACCCACCGGCCGTCCCGGCGGACCAGATCGGCACCCAGCATCCCCATCGGCCGCTGATAGTGCGGCGGGCCCTCGTTCCGCCGGGCGGCGGCGACATAGGCGTGCGAGGTGCCCAGCTCGCCCAGCACCTCCCGGAGCAGATCCGCGAACTCGTCCGGCGCCGCGACCCGTTCCACCAGCGGCCGGTACTGGGCGAGCACCCCGTCCCAGTCGACCCCGCTCAGACCCGGGTCCCAGAAGTACGCCCGCACCGCCCGGCCCGCCTCCGCGAAGGACTGCCGCCACTCGGACGGCGGGTCGACCTCGTGCAGAATCCGCCGCAGATCGATGAGAACGGTCGACTCCGCGTCCCCGGGCTCGGTCGCGGGCACGGCGCTCAGCTCGTCCTCGTCCATGACCACCAGCCGGGTGCCGTCCCCGCTCACGTCGAACCAGTCGATGTGCGACATGAGTTCCGTGCGGCTGGCCCGGGAGATGTCGAAGTGCTCCAGGGTGGGGCGGCCGGAGGTGTCCGCGGGGTTGACGAAGGTCTCGCCGAGCGCCCCCGAGATCGGCCAGCGCAGCCAGACCAGACCGCCGCCGCTCACCGGCTCCAGCGAGGAGTACTTCGACGCCGCGACGGGGAACGGCGTCACCCGGCTCGCCAGCCCCGCCACCTCCACCATGACCGGCGTCGGCCGCGGCCCCGTATCCGTTTCGGCCTCATCGGCCGGAACGGGCTCCTCCAGCGGATCGAGACCCCCCGCGGCGGGCCGTCCGTCCGGCGAGAGCGCGAAGGGGGAGGGGGTCGCGGACGACAGGGGGACGAGATAGGGGCGGCAGCCCAGCGGGAACGAGAGGTCGCCGGTGTGGACGTCGTACACCGGGTCGAAGCCGCGCCAGGAGAGAAAGGCCAGGTAGCGGCCGTCGCCGGTGAAGACGGGGTTCTCGTCCTCGAAACGGCCGTCGGTGACGTCGACGATCGTCCGGTCCTGGATGCGGGCGAGTTTGACGCGGCGCAGGGAGCGGCCCACACCGGGGTGCGACCAGGTGAGCCAGGAGCCGTCGGGGGAGAAGGCGAGGTCGCGCACGGGGCCGTTGACGGAACGGATCAGCTCGACGACACCGTCGGCGACGATGTCCGCGTCGACCGCCGTGGCCGCCGTGGCCGTTGTGGCCCAGGTGGTCGACGGGGCCGCCGCGCCCCCACCCGCCGCACCGGTCCCGGTCCCGCTCACACCCCCTTCCCCTGCCCCTTCCTCCCCTTCCGCCCCTTCCTCTGCTTCCTCTGCTTCCTCTGCTTCCTCGGTGTCGAGCAGCAGCAGCCGCCCGTCGTGCGAGGCCACTGCCAGCCGCTCGCCCGCCGGGTCCGACACCAGCTCGTGCACGTGCCCCAGCAGCCCCCGGGCCAGCCGCCTCGGCTCCCGTTCCCCGCTCGCCCGGGGCAGATACGCGATCTCCACCGCGTCCTCGCCCCCGGCGTCCGTCACATAGGCCACCCGGCCGCCGCCGCCCAGCATCACCGGCAGCCGCACCCGTACCCCCGGGGTGTCCGCGATCGTCCGCGCGGGCCCGTCGCGGTGCGTGAGCCAGTACAGACTGCCGCGCACGGACACGGCGCAGGCCCGTCCCGTCGTGTCCACGGAGACGGCGTCGACATGGCTGGCCGCCGGGACCTGGTACGGGCGCCGCCCCGTGCGCGGGCCGCCGAGCCGGACCTCCAGACGGCGCGGCACCGCGTCCGGCGACGCCAGATCCTCGGCGATCCACAGCTCGCCCGCGCACTGGTACACCACCCGCCGCCCGTCGCTCGACGCATGGCGGGCGTAGAACGCGTCGTGGTCGGTGTGGCGCCGCAGATCGCCGCCGTCGGGCCGGCAGGAGTAGAGATTGCCGATCCCCTCGTGATCGGAGAGGAACGCGATCCGGCCCGCGACGAACATCGGACAGTCGAGCTGTCCGCCGAGACCGGCGAGCAGCCGCCGCCCGTGCAGCCAGAGCCGACCCGTCGCGCCGCCCCGGTACCGCTTCCAGGAGGCGGGCTCGTGCGGCGGCCGTCCCGTCAGCAGCAGGGTGCGGTGCTCCCCCTCGACGTCGGCGACGGCGATGTCCGAGACCGGTCCCCACGGCAGCCGTCCGCCGGGGCCGCCGTCCGTGGGCACGCTGTAGGCCCAGGAGAAGTACGAGAACGGCTGTCCGCGCGAGGAGACGGCGAGGACGTGCCCGTCGGGGGCCCAGCCGCAGACCCGGGTGTCGGCGGAGCCCCAGTGGGTGAGCCGCCGGGCCGGTCCGCCCGCCACCGGCACCAGATGGATCTCGGGGTCCAGGCTGCGCCAGTTCGTGTACGCGATCCGGCGGCCGTCGGGGGAGAAGCGGGGGTGGCCGAGCCGGGTCCGGTCCACGGTGAGCCGCCAGGCGCGCCCGGGGCGGTGGCCCGCCGGGACCAGCGGAGCGACCCAGAGGTCGTCCTCGGCGGCGAAGCACAGCAGATCCTCGTGGAGATGAGGGAAGCGGAGATACGCCGGGTCGTCGTCGCTGTCGCTCACCCCTCAATGCTTTCCGGGCCCCGGGGCCCCGGCAACTTCTGGAGCCCCGCGTGAGCCCCGCCGGAGCCGCACGGGAGGCGCCGTACCGGAGCGGAGCGCCCCTTTTGCCCCGAGTGACCGACACCACAGCGAAACGATTTAGTTTCGCTCAACCGTCTCGGTTACCGTTGGCGTCTAGGTGTACGAAACCGTTTCGTTCGGCAAGTGGCAGTGGACGGAACGCGGTACCGGAGCACGGAACACGGGGGGAGGACCGTCCATGACGACCGCACGCAGCAGGCTGACACCCGAACGCGAGGTGGAGCTGTTCGACGCCGTGCTCGCGCTGCTGCGCGAGGTCGGCTACAGCGCGCTGACCATGGACGCCGTCGCCGCCCGTACCCGTTCCAGCAAGGCGACCCTCTACCGCCAGTGGGGCAGCAAGCCCCAGTTGGTCGCCACCGCGCTCCAGCGCTGTCCGCCGCACGGTGACATCGACATCGACACCGGAAGCCTCCGGGGCGACTTCCACGCGCTGCTCTCGCACTCGGACGACGCTCAGATGAAGCAGGACTCCGAGTTGATCCGTGGCCTGTTCCAGGCCGTCCACGAGGACCGCGATCTCTACGAGGCCCTCCAGGAGAGGTTCATCGGCCCGGAGATCAGCAGGCTGACGGAGGTCGTCGACCGGGCGGTCGCCCGGGGCGAGGTCCGTTCCGACAACCCCGCCCGGGAGCTGGCCGCGCACATGCTGCTCGGCGCGTTCTTCACCCGGGAGATCATCGATGACCAGTTCCCGGACCGGGAGTTCCTGACCCGGTACATCGACTCCGTCGTCCTGCCGGCGCTGGAGGCGTGATGCCCTATGTGTAGCGGCTGACGCCCGCCCCGGCCTTCCGGAGCCGTCCCCACCGGCTCCCCTTCGAACTCCCCCTCCCGGTCCCCACCGGGAAGAACCCCCGGCATCCGCCGGACAGCCCGGCACCCCGCCGGGAGCGCCCGGTCCCCACCGGGAGACCCGCTCAGCAGTAACCGCGCAGTATCCGCAGTACCGCACCTGACGCGCGCCGCTCTCGTCCGTCGGGCCGACTCCCCATGCCCTGTTACGTCTCACTCAACGGGAGAAAGCCCTCGTGGCCACGTTCCTCTACAAGCTCGGCCGGATATCCTTCCGCCGCCGCTGGCTCGTCCTCCTGACATGGGTGGCGCTCCTGCTGCTCGCCGGTGTGGGCGCCTCCACCGCCGCCAAGGCCAAGGACCCCGGATTCGCCCTGCCCGGAACCGAGTCCCAGCAAGCGTTCGACCTGATGGAAGAGCGCTTCCCCGGTGCCCAGGCCGACGGTGCGGTCGGCCGTATGGTCTTCAAGGCACCGGACGGCCAGAAGGTGACCGCCGCCGACAACAAGGCGCAGATCACCAAGACCGTCGAAGAGCTGAAGTCCGGCTCGAAGCAGGTCGCCGACGCCGCCGACCCGTTCACCACCGGTGCCGTCTCCAAGGACGGCTCCACCGCCTATGTCACCGTCAGCTACAAGGCCAACGCCATGGAGCTGACCGACGACAGCCGTGAGGCGCTGAAGGAGGCGGGCGAGAAGGCCCGTGCCTCCGGGATGCAGGTCGAGATCGGCGGCGACGCCGCCATGGCCGAGATGGACCCCTCGTCCGCCGAGATGATCGGTATCGGTATCGCGGCCGTCGTCCTGGTCATCACCTTCGGTTCGATGGTCGCCGCCGGTCTGCCGCTGCTCACCGCGATCATCGGTGTCGGTATCGGCATCTCCTCGATCACCGCGCTCGCGAACGTCCTCGACCTGGGCACCACCACCGGCACCCTGGCGACGATGATCGGTCTCGCGGTCGGCATCGACTACGCGCTCTTCATCGTCTCCCGCTACCGCGCCGAGGTGGCCGAGGGCTACAGCCGTGAGGAAGCGATCGGCCGCGCCACCGGTACGGCGGGCTCCGCCGTGGTCTTCGCCGGTCTGACCGTCGTCATCGCCCTGTGCGGCCTCGCCGTCGTCAATATCCCGATCCTCACCAAGATGGGCTTCGCCGCCGCCGCGACCGTCGTCATCGCGGTGGTCATCGCGCTGACCCTGATCCCGGCGCTGCTCGGCTTCGCGGGGAAGATGGCGTTCAGCCGCAAGACCCGCAAGGCGATGAAGGCCGGCATCGAGCCCGCCGCCGCTGCCGCGCAGGCCGCGAACGGCAAGCCCAACGGCGGCACCCGCTGGGCCCGCTTCGTGCTGCGCCGCCCGGTCGCCGTCCTGGTCGCCGCCGTCGTCGGCCTCGGTGTGGTCGCGCTGCCGGTCTCCTCGCTCCAGCTCGGTCTGCCGGACGAGGGCGCCTCCGCGCCGTCCTCCAGCCCGCGCAAGGCGTACGACCTGCTGTCCGAGGGCTTCGGCCCGGGCTTCAACGGTCCGCTGATGACCGTCACCGACCTCAAGGGGAGCGAGGACCCCAAGGCCGCCGCCGATGAGATCGCCGAGCGCCTGGGCAAGCTGGACAACGTCGCCTTCGTGGCCCCCGGTCCGTTGAACAAGGCGGGCGACGCGAGCATCATCACCGTGATCCCGAAGGACCGCCCGGCAGCCCCGGCGACCGAGGACCTCGTCCACGACATCCGTGCCGCGGGCTCCTCGATCAAGGCGGACACCGGGGCCTCGATCCTGGTCACCGGCACCCCCGCGCTGAACATCGACTTCTCGCAGAAGATGAACGACGCGCTGGTGCCGTATCTGGCCCTCGTCGTCGGCCTCGCCTTCCTCCTGCTGGTGCTGGTCTTCCGCTCCATCCTCGTCCCGCTGAAGGCGGCGCTGGGCTTCCTGCTCTCCGTCCTCGCGGCGCTGGGCGCGGTCGTCGCGGTCTACCAGTGGGGCTGGCTGGCCGACCTGTTCAGCGTGGAGCAGCCCGGCCCGATCATGTCGATGATGCCGATCTTCATGGTGGGTGTCGTCTTCGGTCTGGCCATGGACTACGAGGTGTTCCTCGTGACGCGGATGCGCGAGGCGTTCGTCCACGGCGAGCGCCCGGGCGACGCGGTCGTCACCGGCTTCAACCACGGTGCCCGTGTGGTCACCGCCGCCGCCGTCATCATGATCGGTGTCTTCTCCGGCTTCATCTTCTCCGGCGACCAGATGGTCACGATGATGGGCTTCGGCCTCGCGATCGCGGTCCTCTTCGACGCGTTCGTGGTCCGGATGGCGATCGTCCCGGCGGTGCTGGCGCTGCTCGGCGAGAAGGCGTGGTGGCTGCCGTCCTGGCTGGACCGTGTCCTGCCCAACGTGGACGTCGAGGGCGAGAAGCTGTCGAAGCAGCTCGCCGACGCCCCGGAGGACCCGGACGGGGAGCGCCGCCTGGTCGGCGTCTGATCCCGAAGCGCCCCCCTCGGGGCGTCCCGGAGGATACACCGTGGCCGCGTCCACTGCCCCGAAGGGGGCGGCGGGCGCGGCCACGCGCATGCGCGGGCGGCTACTCCAGGGTGGCTCCGGCCGCCGCCGCGTAGGTGTGGCGGATGAAGCGGCTCAGGGCGCTGCTGTCGAACTGGACGACGTCCACGCCGTCCGCCGTGTGGTGCTCCACCACGGCCTGCACCCGGCCGCAGGGCCAGACCTCCACATTGCCGCTGCGGGCGGGGGCGCGCAGCCCGTTCTCCAGCACGTCGAGCGGCAGGGACCAGTCCGTTCCGCTGGGGAAGTCGGTCCCGGTGGGGAAGGTGAGATGGACCGCCCGGGGGTCCTCGGACGGCGCGTAGCGGAGGGCCACGCGCACGGGCCGGTACTGCGGAGCGTCCGTGACGATCCGGCCCCAGGCGTGCTCTTCGACGGTGGCGGTGGCGGACATCGGACGCTCCTCACACTCGTCTTATTTGCCCTCTAATGTCCCATATTTTGCCTAACGGGGACGAGTCCTGCCCGGTCATGCGTGCGAGCGGACCGCGATTGGTCTGTTTTTACGACCGGCGCGCTCTTGCGGGGGCTGTGCAGCAGGCCCACTATCGAGGGCGACCAGGGGTCACCGCCCCGTAGTCGTCCGATACTGCTCTGTCGTTTTCGGTGGCTGTCTGCTGCTGTGCCGTTGTCTGCCCGCTGTCTGTCCGCTGTACCTGTCTGTCTGCTGTGCCTGTCTGCTGCTCACTCCTGCCTCTGTAGGTACGCCCTTGCGCCTGTAGGCGTCTTTCCGCTGCGGAGCCGGTCATGCATGTACCCGACGGATTCATCAACGCACCCGTGTCCCTGGCGGCGGGCGTCGTGGCGGCGGCAGCCGTCGGCGTCTGCCTGCGGGGGGCCCGACAGGAACTCTCCGCCGCCTCTCCCCCCACGGGCCCCGGGGGGAACGAGCGGCTGGCCCCGCTCGCGGGGCTCGTCGCCGCCTTCGTCTTCGCCGCCCAGATGCTCAACTTCCCCGTCGCGGGCGGCACCAGCGGACATCTCCTCGGTGGCACGCTCGCCGCGATCCTCGTCGGCCCGTGCACGGCCGTTCTGTGCCTGGCCGTCGTCCTGCTCGTCCAGTCCCTGCTCTTCGCGGACGGCGGCCTGACGGCGCTCGGGGTGAACGTGCTGATCATGGGCGTGATCACGGTCCTGGTCGGCTACGGGGTCTTCCGTGCCCTGCTCGCCGTCCTGCCCCGTGGGCGGCGCGCGGTCTCCGTCGCCACGTTCGTCGCCGCGCTGGTCTCCGTACCGGCGGCGGCCGCCGCGTTCACCCTCCTCTACGCGGTCGGCGGGACGACGGACATACCCGTGGGGACGGTCCTCGGCGCGATGGTCGGGGTCCATGTCCTCATCGGGACCGGGGAAGCCCTGATCACGATGCTCACGGTCGGGGCGGTGCTCGCGGTACGGCCGGATCTCGTCCATGGCGCGCGCGGGCTGCGCGGCCCGCTCACGCTCCGTGGCGACAGCGGGGACGAGACCAGGGCCGAGACCGAGGACGGCGGGAACGGGAACGGCAACGGGCACGGCGGGCACGGAAACGGCGGCGGGCACGGCAACGGGCACGGCGGCGCGGACGGGGCCGGGGACGAGACCGGGCACAGCACCGGGGACGGCGGCGGCCACAGGGCCGGTGACAGGGCCCGGGGCAAGACCCGGGGCGAGACCGGTGACGGGACCGGTGACGAGACCGGGCATGGCGGCGGTGGCCCCGCCTCCGCCCCCGCCCCGGTGCCGGTGCCGGTGACGGGGCGCTCCCGGACGGCCCCTTCCTCGCGCCGTGTCCTCCTCGGCGGGCTCGCCGTCGCGCTCGTCCTCGCCGGAGGGGTCTCGTACTACGCGTCGGCCAGCCCCGACGGGCTGGAGAAGGTCGCCGCCGACCACGGCATGGACACCCGGGCGAAGGAGCACGCCGCCGACGGCTCCCCGCTCGCCGACTACGGCATCGGCGCCATCGCGAACGCCCGGCTCTCCGGCGGGCTCGCGGGCGTCATCGGCGTCGGCGCGACCGCCGCCGTCGGAGCCGCCGTGCTCTACCCGGTCGTCCGCAGACGCCGTCACCGCCCCGGGCCCGTCCGCACCCGCGTCCGCAGCCGGGAACGCGTCCGCAGCGACCGAGACAGGGGCAACAACAGAGGCAGCGGCAGCCGCGTCCGCAGCCGCAGGGCGGCCCGCCGCACCCGGCTCCCGGAACAGGGCGCCTGAGATGGGCGCGGGCCACGCCGCCCACCGGCTCCACCGCCCCGGTGACTCCCCCGTCCACACCCTCCCCGCCCACTGCAAACTCCTCGCCGTCCTCTGCTTCGTCCTCGCCGTCGTCAGCACCCCGCGCGAGGCGGTGTGGGCCTTCGGCCTCTACGCGCTGCTGCTGGCCGCCGTCGTGGCGGTGGCACGGCTGCCGTTCGGGCTCGTCCTGCGGCGGCTGCTGATCGAAACCCCGTTCGTGGTGTTCGCGCTGCTGCTGCCGTTGACGGTGCCCGGCGAGACGGTCGCACCGGTGGGGGCGGTGGAGCTGAGCGTCCCCGGCCTGTGGGGTGCCTGGAACATCCTCGCCAAGGGCACGCTGGGCGTCGCCGCCTCCGTGATCCTCGCCGCCACCACCGAACTGACCGCGCTCCTCCTCGGCCTTCAGCGGCTGCGGCTGCCCCCGGCGCTGGTGCAGATCACCGCGTTCATGATCCGGTACGCGGACGTCATCACGGAGGAGATGCGACGGATGTCCGTCGCCCGCCGCTCCCGGGGCTTCACGGCGCGCGGCCCCCGGCACTGGCGGGTGCTCGCGGCGTCGGCGGGCGCGCTCTTCGTCCGGGCGTACGAACGGGGGGAACGCGTCCACTTCGCGATGATCAGCCGGGGCGGTACGGGGGCGCTGCCGCAGCTCGCCGACACCACCGCGACCCGGGCCCAGTGGTCGTCCGCGCTGGCGCTCCCGGCGACCGCCCTCGCCGTCTGTCTCATGGGCTGGACGACCCGGTGATCCCGTGAACGAGGCCCCGGCGGCAGCCGTACAGACGGCGTACGACGTAGGGAAGGACCGTAGTACGCCGTACGCAAGGACCGGGCCGCGCGACCGGCCGGGCACCCGTGCCCGTCCCGCGTCCCCGGGCACCCGCCCCGCGCCCGCCTTGGGCACCCGCCCCGCGCAGCGATCAACCGTACGACCGAAA
The DNA here is from genome assembly GCF_005519465.1 of Streptomyces clavuligerus. Taxonomy (NCBI): domain Bacteria; kingdom Bacillati; phylum Actinomycetota; class Actinomycetes; order Kitasatosporales; family Streptomycetaceae; genus Streptomyces; species Streptomyces clavuligerus. The sequence continues at coordinate 4,034,606 of NZ_CP027858.1, forward strand.
GGGCCGGCATGACCCCCGCCACCGCATCACTCCACATCAGCCGGCTCGCCTTCGCCTACCCCGACGGGCATCAGGCGCTCTTCGGCGTGGACCTCACCGTCGCGCGCGGTGAGCGCGTCGCCCTCCTCGGCCCCAACGGCGCCGGGAAGACGACCCTCGTCCTCCATCTGAACGGCATCCTGGGCGGCGGGGCGGGCGAGGTCCACATCGCCGGTCTCCCCGTCGGACGCCCCCATCTCGCCGAGATCCGCCGCAGGGTCGGCATCGTCTTCCAGGACCCCGACGACCAGCTCTTCATGCCGACCGTCCGCGACGACGTGGCCTTCGGCCCGGCGGGCGCGGGGCTGCGGGGCGACGCGCTCGACGCCCGGGTGACGGCGGCGCTCGACCGGGTCGGGATGGCCGGATACGCCGACCGCCCGCCGCACCACCTCTCCTTCGGGCAGCGCCGCCGGGTCGCGCTCGCCACGGTGCTCGTCATGGAGCCGGAGATCCTGGTGCTCGACGAGCCCTCCTCCAACCTCGACCCGGCCGCGCGCCGCGAACTGGCCGACATCCTCAGGTCCCTGCCGGTCACCGTGCTGATGGTGACCCACGACCTGCCGTACGCGATGGAGCTGTGCCCGCGTTCCGTGATCCTCAGCGGCGGGGTGATCGTCGCCGACGGCCCCACCCGTGAGCTGCTGACGGACGCGGAGCTGCTGCACCGGCACCGGCTGGAGCTGCCGTACGGCTTCGATCCGGCCGCCGCCGTGCGGACCGTCCGCCCCCGCTGAACCAGGACTCCTGTCGTCCGTTGCACCATGGGGGAAACGGCGGGGCAGGTCGACAGCGGCGGGAGAGGCACCCAGTGGACGTCCAGGGCACGGTGGCGGAGGGCTTCGAGCCCGTACGTGACGCGTTCGTACGCAACTTCCGGGAACGCGGCGAGCGCGGCGCCGCCGTCGCCGTCCACCGCCACGGGCACAAGGTCGTCGACCTGTGGGCGGGGACGCGGGACGTCGACGGCCACGAGCCCTGGGCCGTGGACACCGCGCAGATCGTCCGCTCCGTCACCAAGGGCGTCGCCTCCGCCGTCGTCCTCCTGCTCCACCAGCGCGGACAGATCGACCTGGACGCGCCCGTCGGCACGTACTGGCCGGAGTTCAAGGCGGCGGGCAAGGACCGGGTCCTGGTGCGCCATCTGCTCTCCCACCGGGGCGGGCTGCCCGTGCTCGATCACCCGCTCACCCCGGAGCGTGCGCTCGACGGGGTCAGCGGCCCCGCCGCGATGGCGGCGCAGGCGCCCGCCTGGGCGCCGGGCACCGACCACGGCTACCACCCGCAGAGCTTCAGTTGGCTCATCGCCGAACTCGTCCGCCGGGTCACCGGCCGCACCATCGGCCGCTGGGTCGCCGAGGAGATCGCCCGCCCGCTCGGCCTGGACTTCTGGATCGGCCTGCCGCCCGAGGAGGCCCACCGCGTCGGCCGTATCGGCAAACTCCCCGAACTCCAGGGCCACCCCGGTGTCACCCTGCGCCCCAAGCGCTCCGTCGCCGACGCGTACCGCGACCCCGGCTCGCTCACCCGCCGCGCCTTCGGTGTCATCGACCCGCTGCCCGACGAGAACGGCTCCGCCTACCGCGCCGCCGAACTCCCCGCGTCGAACGGCATCTCCACCGCGCGCGCCGTCGCCCGCTTCTACGCGTCCCTCATCGGCCCCGTCGACGGCGGCCCCCGCCTCTTCGCCCCGGCGACGCTCACCCTGGCCCGTACGGAGGAGTCGGCGGGCCCCGACCGCGTCCTGATGGTGCCGACGCGTTTCAGCCTCGGTTTCATGCTGCACGGCGCGGCCTGTCCGCTGCTCGGCCCCGGCTCCTTCGGCTACCCCGGGCGCGGCGGCTCCCTCGGCTTCGCGGACCCGGAGTCCGGTGTCTCCTTCGGGTATGTCACCAACGGTCTGCGCGGCGGAGTCACCGCGGATATCCGTGGTCAGGCCATGATCCGCGCTGTACGTTCGGCCCTATGAGTGAGTCGCTGAAACGATTTGACGGACACGCGGCGCTGATCACCGGCGGTGCCAGGGGAGTTGGCGAGGCCACCGCGCGGCGGCTCGCGTCCGAGGGCGCCCGCGTGCTGATCGCCGACATCGACACGGAGACGGCGGAGCGGACCGCCGCCACGATCCCCGGCGCGGACTTCGTCCTGTGCGATGTCTCCGACCCGGAACGGGTGGATGCGGCGGTCGCGTACGCGGTGGAACGCTTCGGCCGCCTCGACGTCCTCGTCAACAACGCCTTCGCCAACACCGAGGACGCCGAGCGGCTGGAGGACCAGCCGGACGGCTCCTGGACCCATGTCCTCGACATCTGCCTCACCGGCGCCTTCCGCTGCGCCCGCGCGGCCCTGCCGCACCTGGAGGCGTCCGGCAGGGGCGCGATCGTCAACATCGGCTCCGTGAACGCGGAAGTCGACTTCGGCGGCCACGCCTACAGCGCCGCGAAGGCGGGCCTGGCGTCCTTCACCCGCACGCTCGCGGGGGACGCGGGCCCGCGCGGCGTCCGCGTCAACCAGATCAACCCGGGCACGATCCGCACCCGCGCCTGGGAGGGCGAGGACGAGGGCCTCGCGGAACTGGGCCGCCGCCTCTACCCCTTGGGCCGGGTCGGGGAGCCGGAGGACATCGCGGCGGCGGTGGCGTTCCTGGCCTCGTCGGACGCGGCGTGGATCACGGGGACGACGCTGCGGGTGGACGGCGGGATTCTCGCCGTGAACCAGTCCTTCCAGCCGATCCTGGAGGCGGCGAAGAAGGCGTGAACCAGGGGGTGTTCCCGGGGGAGTCGGCGGCGTTCCGTTCCGGGGGCACTCGCATCAGATCGTTTGCTGGGGCCCGGGAAACAGAGCTGGTGGGGCCGGTGAGTGTGTACGCGGTGCACGCGGCCGGTGGCTGGAAGTCGATCAGACTCGGGCGGTAGTAGCCGGAACCACGTCATACCTCCAAGGTGGTACGGAAGAGACATCCGGGGGCTGATTCGCCGGGCCGGTGGGACAGGACAAGGTCGTAGGTGTCCTGATCCACCGAAGGCAAGGAGATCGGCCCCATGGAGCAACGAGGAGTCGGCGGGGCGCCCACACCCACGCCCAGGGCCCGCCGGACCCGCCGGACCCGCCGGGTGCTGGCCCCCGCGCTCGCCGTGAGCGCGCTGGCGGCGCTCGCCCCGGCGGTCGGCCCCGCTGCGGCGTCCGCCGCCCCCACAGCCGCGTCAGACGGGTCAGGCGCGGCGGGCGGTGCTCTGCCGCAGGCCCTCGCCCGCCAGACGCCGGAGTGGAAGCCGTGCGAGATCCCTGGTGTGCCTGCCTCCGCCCGGTGCGCCACGCTCACCGTGCCGTTGGACTACCGCGATCCCGGCGGCCGGACCATCGAGGTGGAGATCTCCCGCCGCCAGGCGACCGACCCCGACCGCCGCCGGGGCGTCCTGCTGCTCAACCCGGGCGGCCCCGGCGGGCCCGGCCTGGAGATGCCGTTCGACCCCGGGCTGAAGCTCCCGGACTCGGTGACCTCCCGGTACGACGTCATCGGCTTCGACCCCCGGGGGATGGGCCGCAGCAACTCCCTTGCCTGTGGCCTGACCGGCGCGGAGCTGGAGCCCGAGCGCCCCTACCGGCCCGGGAGATTCGCGGCGGACGTGGCCGCGACGCGCAGCTTCGCCGAGAAGTGCCGGGCCAAGTACGGCGACGCGATCGCGCAGTTCACCACCCGCAACACCGCCCGGGACATGGATCTGATCCGCTCCGCCCTCGGCGAGCGGAAGATCAGCTACCTGGGCTTCTCGTACGGGACCTATCTGGGCGCCGTCTACACCCAGATGTTCCCCCAGCGCGCCGACCGCTTCGTCCTGGACAGCGCCGTCGACGCCAACCGGGTCTGGCGGGAGGACATCCGCCGCTACGGCCCGGAGGGCGAGAAGACGCTGGCGCACTGGGCGCGGTGGACGGCCGAGCGCTCGGCGGATTACGGGCTGGGCGACACCCCCGCCGAGGTCTCCCGGACCTTCTGGAAGATCGTCGAACAGGCCGAGCGGGAGCCGATCCGGATCGGCTCCCGGACGTACGACGCCGATCAGCTCCGGCTGATGGCACGGATGAACACCTACTCGGCGCAGGGCCTGGCCGAGGCGGTCGTCCTGATGAAGAAGGGCGCGGAGGGCAAGCCGTCCGGGGACCTCCCGGGCTTCGACGCGGCGTGGGAGGACGGCGAGCAGACCAAGTTCTGGACGATCAACTGCAATGACAGCGCCTGGCCCCGGGACCCGTCGGTGTACGCGAGGGACGCCGCCCGGGACAAGAAGCGCTACCCGTTCTTCGGCGACTACGCCTCCAACATCACGCCCTGCGCCTTCTGGAAGCCCCCGGTCGAACCGCCGACGCAGGTGCGGAACGACACCCGGGCGCTGATCCTCCAGAACGAGTGGGACCACGCGACCCCGCTCCCGGGCGCGCATGAGCTGCGCGCGGCCCTGAGGAACTCCCGGCTGGCCGTCGTGGCAGGGGGCGAGGGCCATGGCATCTACGCCCTGGGCCGCAACCGCTGCGCGGATGAGCTGGCAACCGCGTATCTGGCGGAGGGGCGTTACCCGTCGGCCGATGTGACCTGCGCGGCGGACGCGGGCGGCAAGGGACGGATACCGATACCGGGCTCGCCGATCGGGGGTTAGGCGCCGGACGCGAGTCGGCCCCCGGGGAGCGGAAGGCTCGCCGGGGGCCGGTCACAACAGATCACGTGCTGAGGTGGTGCACGAAGGTGGTCCAGGCTTCGGTGCCGATGAGGAGGGCGGGTCCGTGGGGGACTTTGCTGTCTCGTACGGGGGTGAGGCCGGGGTAGCCGTCGGCGACTTCGACGCAGCTTGCGCTTTCGGAGTTGCTGTAGCTGGACTTACGCCAGACGGCGCCGTTCAGGTCCCGTGCAGTGATCACGTTGCACTCCTGTCAGGAGGTCGTCCGCGGGGTCACGTGCTGAGGCCGTGGACGAAGGTGGTCCAGGCTTCGGTGCCGATGAGGAGGGCGGGTCCGTGGGGGACTTTGCTGTCTCGTACGGGGGTGAGGCCGGGGTAGCCGTCGGCGACTTCGACGCAGTTCGCGCTCTCGGAGTTGCTGTAGCTGGACTTACGCCAGACGGCGCCGTTCAGGTCTGTTTCTGTGCGCATCGTTCGAATTCCTCCGCCACCGACTCGATCAGTTCCAGGGACGCCTTCGGCGAGAGCGCGACGGCCCTGGCGTGATCGTAGGCCCTTCGATGCCGGGCAACCAGGGCTGGATTATCGAGCAGTTGGCCCGAGTGAGCGCTCTCGGCATACGCGACATCGGGGGCGTCCACGAAGGACATGAGGGTGAGCATGCCACCGGCACATCCATGCGGCCCGGCGGAGAACGGAACGACCTGGACCACGGCGTGGTGTGCGCGAATGATCTCCGCAATCTTCCGCAACTGTGCCCCTATCACCGCTGGACCCCCGACGACCATACGGAGAGCGGTCTCATGCAGGATGATCCACGTATCGGGCCGCTCGGGGCCCTTGAGGAGCTGCTGTCGCTCCAATCGCCACTTGACGATCTCGTCGATCTTCTCCTGCGGCGCGGTCGGGTGGCCGGACCGAATGACCACCCGGGCGTAGTCCTCGGTCTGGAACAGCCCAGGAATGAACGTGCAGGAGTACTCGCAGATCGCCTTGGCCAGCGTCTGCAACTCAGCAGCATCGGCGAAGTAGTCCTCGTGGTGGCTGTTCTCCAGGGCGTTCACCAGCCGTCCGAAGAAGCCGTCGGTGTTCAGCTCGACGTCCAGGCGACCGGCGATGTCCTCCGTCATCCGCCGCTTGCCCACCTCGATCTGTCCGACGTAGCCACCGGAGAGGAACATCCGGTCGCCCAACTCCCGCTGGGAGAGCCCGTGCGCCTTGCGGCGGCGCCGTAGCTCTTCCCCCATGAAGTCCCTTGTTTTCCCCGTGTACGGGTTGTCCTCATTTTCCATGGTTTGTGGGTACCTCTCACGTCAGGTCGGTTGATGACCCCGTTTCCCTTCCGGAGGCTAGCTGCCGAGCGTCACTCTGTAGGCACATTCCGCAACAACACCCCCCGAAGGAGGTGAGGATCTCGTGCTCCCCACGGACAACCCTCGCGAGATCTTTTCCCTGCCGACCCGGCACGAGGCCCTGGCCGCTTGGGCCGTGAACCGCACGCTGGGCAGCCGCGTCGAGCTGGTGAACTTCCCCGACGACGCCCCGCAGGTCTATCTGCCGCTCACGGTGTCGGACGGCAGTATGGGTCGCCCCACCGGCCTGTATCTCGCGACCCACGAGGCGGAGTCGCTGGCCTCGGAGTTGATCGAGGTCCTGCGCGCGGCGAACGAGAGCCGCCGCAGGCCGCGCGAGTTCCGCCGCAACCAGGCGGTGCCGGGCGACGGTCCGGACGAGTGATCCGTTCCCGCCGTCGCCGCCGCTGCATAGTCCTGCTCTACGCGGTGGTTTATCTGGGCTCGGTCGCCTTACTGCTCACGGGCGTCCTGCGCCCGAGCATCTACGGCTCCGTCCCCTACCTCGTTTAACGCCGTTTAAAAAAGCCCCCGGTCCCGCCGGTAGGCCGTCCTCTCCGCAAGGGACAGGCCCCCGGGCCCGGGCCCGCCCCGGCCGGCCACCACGCCCCGCCGGTCGGGGCACCCCTGTCGCTCCGCTGCGGAATCGGTCGCCGCCCGGAGCGGCACCCCCGGGGGCCCTGGGCCTCGTACAGGTGTCCCAACGGCCCCCGGGGGACGTGGAGATGAGTAACACGGGTGTCTCCGTTTCCAGAGGCCGGTCGTTCACTCGTCCAGATAGAGCAGTGCCGTGATCGTCTTCTTGCACACGTCGCAGTGCATTGGCGCCTCGATGCTCGCGAGGTCGCACTCGATGGAGGTGATGCGGTCCACCGCGCCGGTCGCGACCTCGGCGTCCCATGCGATGTGCCAGCGCGCGGTGTTCTCCTGGAGGCGTTCGATGTAGCCGCGTGTCATGGCGTAGAAGGCCCGTACGCCGTGCTGCTTCATGTAGCCCCAGTTGAACTCCAGGCTCCTGAGGACGACAGGGAACGGATGGAGAGCCTGGGTGCGGCCCCAGGTCTCCAGGACGTCCGCGATGTTGAGCCGCTCGGCCTTCTCGTCCAGGGCGCTCCACATGCCTGAGCGGTCGTAGTCGTCCAGTACCTGGTCGAGGATGCCTCCGCACCGCCGGATGTTCGCCTCCTTGGAGGCGAAGACCCGGTCGACCTCGGTGCGTGTCCGGCTGGACGGATTCTTGCGCGCCTTGGTGATGGCGCGGGTCAGCTCCGTGCTCAGGGCGGCTTCGTCGCAGAGTGAATCCCCGAAGCTCAACCAGGGGTCGGGGAAGCCACGTTCGGCGGTGATCTCGAAGATGCGATCTCCTTGCGCTCCCAATGCTCCTCCTTGCGACGAGCCGCCAGCGGAGCTGATCCGCTGCGCGTCAGTGGGGTCGTGCGCACCGCCGCGCGAGTTCCGTGGCGGCCTGATCGAGCGGGAACGGGGTCTGCTCGCCGCTCTCCATGTCCCGTACGGTGACCGTGCCGGCGTCGCGCTCGGCGGCGCCGTAGATCACGCAGAAGCGGGCTCCTTGATCGTTGGCCCACTTCATCTGGGTACGGAACTTCCCGCTCGCTCCGAGGTAGACGCCTGTGCGGACGCCGGCGCGGCGGATTTCCGCCGCCAGCCGGAAGGTGTCGGCGGCCAGTTCCTCGCCCATGACCGTGACCGCGACGTCGATCTGCGCGTAGCCGTCGGCGTCGCCGTGGTCCAGCAGGGGGAGGATGCGCTCGATACCGAGGGAGCCCCCACAGGCGGGTGCGTCCTTGCCGCCGAGGGTGGCGATCAGGTTGTCGTACCGGCCGCCCGATGCGATGCTGCCCGGCATGCCGGGAGCGGAGACCTCGAAAATGATCCCCGTGTAGTAGTCGAGCCCACGGACCAGGTTTGGCGTGAAGGCGATGCGCTCGGCGGGGATCGTGTCCTTGGTGAGCCGGAGCAGCCGATCGATCTCGGCGAGACCCGCCTGACCCGTCTCGCTGCCCTTCAGCTCGCCCCGGATTCGTTCGACGGCGTCCGGTGCGGTCAGGTCGTCGACCAGCCCCTGAGCGACCTCCTCCGCCAGCCCGCGTCCCGTGACCAGCTCGGCCACGACCTGCTCCGGCGCCAGCTTGTCGAGCTTGTCGAGAGTGATCAGGGCCCCCGGGCCGAGGTCGGCGGGGACGCCGTACGCCTCCAGCAGCCCGAACAGGACCCGACGCGAGTTCAGCAGGAAGCGGAACCCGGGTACACCGAGGGCGTCGAGCGCGTCGTGCAGCGCGAGGACGACTTCCGCGTCGGACAGCGGCGAGGAGGAGCCGACGATGTCCAGGTCGCACTGGACGAACTCGCGGAAACGGCCCTTGCCCGGCCGGTCGGCGCGCCATACCGGGGCGATGGCGTAGCGCTTGTACGGCGAGGGGAGCTGGTTGCCGTACGCGGCGACCGTGCGGGCGAGAGGCACGGTGAGGTCGTAGCGGAGCGCGAGGTCCGCCTCACCGGTGGCCTCGTGCTCGCCCCGACGGAGAATTTTGAAGATCAGTTTGTCGCCTTCGTCACCGTACTTCCCGGTGAGGACTTCCAGCCGTTCGAACGCGGGGGTTTGCAGGGGCTGGAATCCGTACCGTCCGAACACTTCGCGGATGGTCGCGAAGGCGCGCTCGCGCCTCTCGTGCTCGGCCGCGAGGAAGTCGCGGGTGCCGGAGGCGGGGTCGAACTGTTTCTGGGAGACCATGGACGCATGATCCCGGAGCCCGGTGGCGGGAGCAAAAACCCATCCGCGCCGTGGTGTTCGTGTCTTCCGGTCTTCCGGGCGTGGCGGAGTTGACCGAAGAGACCGGTGTCGGCGGCACCTGCCTGGCACCCTTGTACGACCTCGTCCGCCGTGCGGCCGAAGCGGGCCATGGCGGGCACAGTGTCCCGGTCCGCACCGGGCTGCCGGGGAAGCGCACCGACCCTGATCACTCGTACGTGGGGAGATGCGCCACCGGCCAGCCGGGGCGGTGGAATGCACCTACGATCCCGGACATCAGGGGGAGAAGGCGGGCCGCGAGGGGCGGAGACAAGCAGGTAGGGGGGCAGGTCCAGCCATGACCGTGTTGATCCTCGCCGACCGGGACGACGCGACCGCCGACCTCGTGGTCCGGCGGCTCACCGCGAGACACCGGAAGGTCCACCGGTTCGCACTCGACGACGACGTGACCCTCAGCGCGACCCCGGGGCAGCTCGTCGTCAAGGACGCCCATCGCACAACGGCCAATCCCCGCAGTGTCTACTGGCGCTGCGCGGGGCCCGTCGAGTCCGCGCGGGCCAGGGAGCTGATCGGGTCGTTACGGGCCCTGCCCGACCTGGTGTGGGTCAACCACCCCGACAGCACGGAGCGGGCGTGCCGGGCGGAGGAGCAGTCCGAGGCCGCCGCCGAGTGCGGGCTCGCGCTCGCCGGAGGGAAACGCATCCGCAAGAAATACGACCTCCGGGTCACGGCCGTCGGCGGGCGGCTCTTCCCCTGCCGGATCGTCTCGGCCCTCCCGGACTGGCGCCGGGACCCGGACGCGGTGTTCCAGCCGGTGGCGGTGCCCCGGGCGGTCGTCCGGGCCGTGTACCGGTTGATGGAGTGGTACGGGCTCTACTACGCGGTGCTCGACTTCACCGTGTGCCCGGAGGGGACCTGGCACTTCGTGGGGTGCGATCCGAACGGCCCGTTCTGCTGGCTGGAGCGGAGGACCGGCCTGTCGATCTCCTCGGCCATCGCCACCCTGCTCGCGGAGGAGCCGGACATCCAGCGGGACCTGAAGTCCCCCGTCGGCGAGCACCGGCGCTCCAGTGGACAGGACTGACCGGGCAGGACCCGACCCGGCGGGACCGACCCCGGCGGGACCGACCAGGCAGGATGGGACCCGGTATCGACCCCGACGGGGTTCACCGGGACACGGGCCACGACGGCACAGGGGGCAGCAGGACATGAGCACGGACGAGAACGGGGCCCGCCGCCACTGGGCCGACCCCCGTTACCGCGATGTCGTCGACCACCTCATGGACGAGGTCCGCGCCACGAAGCACGGCCGGGGCGGTCTTCCCTGCGGGCTCTGCGGCGGCCTGCGGGTGGTGCTGATGGTCCACCCGCAGGCCGGGGAGCCGTTCCAGCCGTTCAGTGTGCCCTGCTCGTCCTGCAACCCCGACGGGTGGTAGCGACACGGGAACGTTCCGTACGCGGGGTGCGGATCATCAGCTCTGGCTCTGGGCGCGGGCCAGGCCCTCCGCGCGGCGGAGCCGGGCCGGTGCGCGCACATCCACCGGGCTGCCCGCGCCCTCACCGGGCATCTCGCCCCAGCGGCGGAACCTGTCACCGAGGACGCGTACCCGCCCGTCGTCCGGTCCGGCGGCGATGGAGAACAGCGACTCGTCGACATTCCTGTCATCGCCGCTCCAGCGCACGACGCCCTCGCATTCCGCGAGGATGTCCCGGAGCACCAGTAGCTGCGGGGCGAAGAACCCGCCCTTCGCGCGGGAGCCCGGACGGATACGTACCGCCGTGCCGGACGCCAGATTGGATTCCGGCAGATGTCCGCGGAGCCCGCGCGCCGGCTGCCAGCCGACCAGATCGCCCCGGTGGAGCTGCTCGATCTCGTAGTGGAAGCGGCGGATCACATGGACGAGGATCGCCTCCACGTCGCCGATCCGGACGTCGACCGAGAGCCCGGTACCGGCGACCGGGCGCGTCCACACCGTCGAGATGCGGTTCGCCTCCTTCTCGACCGTCCAGCCGTTCGCGGACGTCGGCAGCTTCCGCGGTTGCCGCGTCCCTGCTCGCGAAGCTGCCGATGCCGTACCCGGTACGAGAGAGCCCGCGGCGGCCAGGACACCGGCCGCCGCGGCGGTCCGCACCACATTCCGCCTTGTCATGTCGTTCTGCATGGCTTTGATTCCCTTCTCACAGAACGGCCATGAGCACGAACGAGGGCAGCAGGGTGGCCAGCAGGCTCAACGGCCAGTACAGCCGGGAAGCCAGCTCCGTCCTGCGCCGCAGGGGACGGTTGGCGAGCCACCACAGCAGGGCGGACACCACCAGTACCGGCACCATGGCCATCAGCACCGGAAGTGCGCCGTCGTTCTCCGTGGGCTCCCGCTGGGTCAACCCGAGAGCAGCCAGTGGCCAGTTCGACGCGAAATACCAGAGCAACCACACCGGAACGATCCCGGGGATACCGAGAAGCAGATTCACGCCCACCGCTGTCAGTGACCACGTTCGCATGCGCCCCATTGTTCACGCTCATGCCCGGCGTCACTGGCTGCGGGACAGATTGTTGTAGTTCTCCAGCACGTTGTACAGGCCGATCAGCTCCCGCCCGTACTGCTCCGCGTCCCCGCCGGTGCCGTTGTACCGGGCGAGCAGGGCCTGGGTGTCGGCCTGGCTGGTGGTGAGGCTCGGCCTCGGCTGATTGATCTGGTGCGCGTTGTAGATGGTCAGATAGGCGACCGAGCGGATGTTGTACTCCGATTCCTCGTGGTTCCTTCTCCAGACCCATCCCTTGTCGCTGCCGGCCAGGAGCGGACCGTTGAAGATCCCCTGCTGGACGCAGTAGTTGCGGGCTTCGATGGTCACCCAGGCGAAGATCTGTCCCCAGCCGGTGCTGCTGTCGTCCTTCAGTCCGTTCTTGACGGCGTTGTCGGCGAAATAGTCCAGCGGGTTCCACTTCCGGAGTTCCCAGAGCACCGGAGCCTGGATCAGCGCTTTGCGGAGTCTGAGCTGCCGCGCCAACTCCGTGAACAGCACGTCCATCGACAGGACCTTGTCGAACGCATCGGTGGTGGAGATCCCTTTGTACGTGGCCCAGTCGGAGTCGGTCCAGCCGGAACCGCCGGTCTCCGGGACGCCGATGGACGTCAGATAGGTCTTGACGTCCGTGAGCATCGGCGCGCGGTAGGCGGGTTTGAGACCGACGTCCAGACCGGCGAGGGGCGCCTCCCCGGGGTTGAAGTCGCCCTGCCCGGTGTCGCGGCCCGAGGCGATGTTGTTGTCGATTTCGATGGCCCCGGCGCCCGAGCCGATGGTGATCGTGGCGATCTGGTCGAACGCCCAGTTGGTCGGCAGGGGATAGCCGAGGTTCCCGGAGAACCCGCTCGACATGTCGGACACAAAACTCGCCGCCGCGTACCCGGCGTCCCCGACCCGCTGGCAGACATTGCGCGGTCCGTAGACGCCCACGCCGTAGGCGGAGTTCTCCCCGATCATATGCATGATCGCGCGGAAGTGCGGAAGGATGAAATCGGTGATCTCACCATCCATCGCGTCGTAGTCGACCGCGAAATAGATGATGGTCCCCGGTTTGAAGCCGTGGTACTTGGCCCACTCGATCGCCGCGGACGCGTCCGCGGTGCCCTGGGGGTAACTGAAATAGTCCGCCGAACGGCTCCATGTCTGGTAGATCGGGAAGCAGCGCAGTCCGTTCGCCTTGATCGTGGCGAGTTCGCCGGGCTGGATCATTTTCTCGGGCAGACTCGTGGTGGAGGCGTTGGAGAGATACCGGCCGATGTACAGATAGCCGTTGTCCTTGAGTGTCTGCGCACGGGCGGTTGTGATCTTCGTCACGCCGTCGCATGCCGTGCCTTTGCGGGACTGATCGCCGTAGGAGACCAGTAGCGAAGCCCAGGTCTGGAAGTCGCCGAGTCCGGTGACGGGGAGCTTCGAGAAGGACTGGAACTGCTCCGCCGCGGTCTTCACCCCGGCGGTGAAGTTCCCGAAAGCGACGTTCCGTTTATTGAGGATCATCGCGCCCGTGAACAGCATCGACCAGGTGCCGGTGGAGCCGACGGAGAGCGTGTGGGACCGCAGCCCGTTCTGGGTGCCGGGCCCGAACACGCCGTTCGCGGTGCCATCCGCCATGCCCAGCTCGTACTGGATCGCCAGCAGCAAGGACTTGGCGACATCACGTGAGTGATGACCGTCGGCGGGGATGATGAAGAAGTCCCTGCGGTGGACATAACGGCTGTTCAGCCACTGCTGGACGGAACGGACGGCGTCTGAGCCACTGTTGACGGTGACATAGGCATCCATATTGAACAGGCCCTTGACGACCTTTGGTTCAAGGGAGCTGCCCGGGAACAGGGTGTCGACACCCATGTTCTGCTTGAGTCGGGTGACGGCCGCCTTCACCCGGGAGTTGTAGAGTCCGTCGATCTCGCCGCCGTCGTAACCCTTGCAGTAGAGGGCGGACTGGAGTATGCGGCAGAAGATCGCCGAGGGGACAGTCGTGTCGTCGAGTTTTGGATGTCTCGCCTGAAGCGTCGACAGGGTGGTCGGGCCGAACGAATTCGACAGGGCCGAGATTCCCATCTCGTACTGGAGCGCCCGGGTCAGGGCGTACATTGTGGTCCAGCCGGTTCGGCCGTCCTCCTCCAGCTTGGAAATCCCGAGCGTCGCGCCGTTGCCGTACTGCGTGTTGATGAAACGCTGAGCCCTGCGGACCAGCTCGTCAGCCATTGCGTGACCCTTCGCCGAGAAGTGTGTGACAGCGCCGGAGGCGGCGCGTGTCTCGGGTGGGTGGGTGCGTTCGAATGAGTGCTGTGACAGGGAACATACAGTGGTGAAATAGACGTGAGAAGTGTGAATGCCCGGTGATAACAGGGCCGTTCGCTGTTCGCTGTTCGCCGTTCGCTGTTCGCCGTTGACCGGAACCGGGACCGGGACCGGTGCCTGCCGGAGTCGGGGCGGGGGTCTCCCGTGCCTCCGCGCCGACCCAGGGGAGCGTGGTGCTGGGGGCGGGACCTGAACGGGGGCGGGTGCGCCGAGCCCAGCCCCCGCCGTCCCCCGTTCACGGCGCCGTCGGCCCTCCGCGCACGGGCGTACCCGGATATCCCCGGGACGGTTCACCGCCCGGCCCGTGCCGGGTAGGAAGAAGCCAAGGTGGCGGGCTGCGCGGATGCCGGTGGCCGGTACGCACCGGCGGTCCGGAACAGGCATCGCGTGTCCTGGATGGCCGGGGTCCGACGGGCCTTCGGCGCGCGGGCGTTCCTCGCCCTGGCTCATACCGGGCACGCCTCCCGCCGTACCCAATGTCCGCTTTAGCAAACGGTGGTGACCTGCGGATCCACCCCCAAGGCGGCTCCCCCCACGCACACGGCCCGAGCCGGGCGGACGCTGATCGTCCGGCGCGGGCGGGGCGTGAGTCTCCCTTCGCTTCCCCGGGTCCCCTGCCCCGCGCGGGTGCCCGGCGGAGAACGACGGAAGGACCGGCCGTGGCCGTTCGCCGCACGTTTCCGCTCACCTCGTACCAGCGCGACATCTGGGCCGCCGCGTCCCGGACCCCCGACGACCCGCAGTACAACGTCGTCCTGGACGAGAGGATCGACGGCACCGTCGACACCGGGGCCCTGCGGACGGCACTGGCCCGGGTGCTGCGGCGGCGGGACACGTTCCGGCTGCGGTTCGGGGAGCGGGACGGCGTTCCGTACCAGTGGGTGGCCGAGGAGCCGGAGGCCGTGCCCGTCGAGTGGGTCGACCTGTCCGGCGCGGACGATCCGGCCGGGGCGTGGCGGGCGTGGCGGGAGCGTTCCTTCTGGCAGCCCTTCCGATTACTGGACGGGGGCCCGGCGGTCACCGCCGCCCTGGTGCGGGAGAGCCCGGCCGTGCTGCGGCTCCATGTGAAGGCGCACCACCTGACCGCCGACGGCTGGACGGCCAACGCGCTGAGCCACGAGATGTGGGACGGCTACGCCCGGCTCACCGAGGGGGGCGCCGCGCCCGAGGAGCCCGCGCCCTCCTGCCGGGACCTCGCGGAGCGCGACACCGCCTACCGCGCGTCCCCCCGGTACGAGCGCGACCGCGCCTTCCACCGCGCCGAGTTCGCCGGGGTCGCCCCCGCGCTCTTCCCCCGGGCCGCCGGGGCGACGACCGCCGGGGCCGCCCGCCGCAGTGGGCTGCACACGTTCACCGTCGACGCGTCCGTGGTGCGCGGCGTCCGCGCCCGCGGCAGCTCCCCGTTCGCGTTCCTCACCGCCGCCCTCGCCACCTGTCTCGCCCGGGTGCACCGCAGCGACGAGGTCGTCATCGGCGTCCCGTTCCTCAACCGGCCCTCCGCCGCCGAACGCGGCACCGCCGGGCACTGCGCCAACAGTCTGCCGGTGCGCGTCCCGGTGCCCGCGGACGCCTCGCTGCACACCCTCGCGGCGGGCGTCCGCGACCGCGTCGCCGCGCTCCGCGAACACGAGCGCTTCCCCCTCGGCGACATCCTGCGCGATCTGCCCGCCGACAGCTCGGGCGAACGCCGGCTCTACGACGTGACCCTGTCGTACCTGCGCTTCCCGCGCCCCGGTCCGCTGCCGGACGCCGAACGCGAGAGCCTGATCAGCGCGCCGCTGCACGCGCAGAGCGCCCTCACGGTCGGGATCACCTCCTACGACGACGACTCCGAGCTGCGGATCGACCTCTACTACGCGCCGGACGTCTTCGACGCGGACCTGCCCATCGAGGCCGTCGCGGGCCATCTGGCCACGCTGATCCGGGCGGGCGCCGCGCAACCGGAACGGGCGGCGGTGACGCTGCCGCTGATGAGCGCGGACGAGGAGGCCCGAACGGTCCGCGCGGGGCAGGGCCCGGACGTCCCCTACCGCGACGACACCACCCTGCACGCCCTGATCGAGGAGCAGGCGGCCCGCACCCCCGGCCGCACCGCCGTCACCGCCGCCGACGGCTCCGCGCTCACCTTCGCGGAACTCGACGTCCGCGCCAACCGGATCGCCCACGCCCTGCGCGCCCGCGGCACCGGCCCCGGCGACCGGGTCGCGGTCCTCCTGGAACGGGGGCCGCACACCCTGCCCGCGCTGCTCGGCGTCCTCAAGTCCGGCGCCGCCTACGTCCCCGTCGACCCCGGCCACCCCGCCGACCGGATCGCCTTCCTCCTCGCCGACAGCCGCGCCCGCGCCGTCCTCACCGGCCCCGGCACCGAGGCGCCGCCCGACATCCCGGACGGCGTCCCCGTCCTGCGCGCCGACCTGCTCGCCGCCGACGCCTCCGGGGGCACCGACCGGCCCGTGCCTCCGGCCGCCGGGCCGCGCGACCTCGCGTACGTCATCTACACCTCCGGCTCCACCGGCCGCCCCAAGGGCGCCCTGGTCGAACACCACTCCGTCGTCAACCGGCTCGCCTGGATGCAGCGGCACTGCCCCATCGGTGCCGCCGACACCCTGCTCCAGAAGACACCCGTCTCGTTCGACGTGTCCGTCTGGGAGCTGTTCTGGTGGGGTGTCGAGGGCGCCGGGCTGGCCCTGCTGCCGCCCGGCGGCGAACGCGACCCGCGCACCATCCTGCGGGCCGTCGCCGAACACGGCGTCTCCGTGCTGCACTTCGTCCCGTCCATGCTCGGCCCCTTCCTCGACCTCCTGGAGGAGCGGCCCGAGCTGGGTGCCGAGGCGGCGACCCTGCGGCAGGTCTTCTGTAGCGGCGAGGCGCTGCCCCCGGCGCGCGTCGAGCAGTTCGCCCGCGTCCTCGGCACCCCGGCCGCCCCCGGCGGCACCGCGCCCCGGCTCACCAATCTGTACGGGCCGACGGAGGCCACTGTCGACGTCTCCTACCACGACTGCCCGACCGTCCCCGGGCAGCCGGTCCGCCGCGTCCCCATCGGCCGCCCCGTCGCCAACACCGGCCTGTACGTCCTCGACCCCCACGGCAGACCGCAGCCCACCGGCCTCCCCGGCGAGCTGTGCATCGGCGGTGTGCAGGTGGCGCGCGGCTATCTGGAGCGGCCCGGGCTGACCGCCGAGAAATTCACCGGCGACCCCTTCCGCCCCGGCGGCCGGATGTACCGCACCGGCGACCTCGCGCGCTTCCTCGCGGACGGGTCGGTCGAGTATCTGGGCCGCATCGACGGCCAGGTGAAGATCCGCGGCAACCGGGTCGAGCCGGGCGAGGTGCAGAATGCCCTCGCCGCCCTGCCCGGCGTCCGGGACGCCCTCGTCGTCGACCACCACGGCGGCGACGGCGGCGTCCGCCTCGCGGGCTACTACGTCGCCGACGCCGTCATCGATCCGCTGCGGCTGCGGACGGAACTCTCCCGCAGCCTCCCCGAGTACATGATCCCGGCGTACTTCGTCCGCATCGACGCGGTGCCGCTCACCCCCAACGGCAAGGCCGACCGGCGCGCCCTGCCCGCCCCCGACCCGGCCGCCGCCCCGGGCCCCCGCCCGTACACCGCGCCCCGCGACACCACCGAGGAGGCGCTGGCCGCCGTCTGGGCCACCGTCCTCGGCACGGAGCGGGTCGGCGTCCACGACGACTACTTCGCCCTCGGCGGCGACTCGATCCTCATGCTCCGCATCCGCGCCCTGGCCGCGCGGCGCGGATTCCGCTTCGGGGTGAGCGACCTGGTCCGCAACCCCACGGTCGCCGCGCTCGCACCGCTCACCGAAGCCATCGGCGACGAGGCGGAACAAGGAGCGGAGCTGGGGCCTTTCGCCCTGGTCTCCAGCGTGGACCGGGCCCGGCTCGAAGGCCGTGAGGACGCCTTCCCGGTCAGCCGCCTCCAGCTCGGCCTGCTCTACCACAGCGTCGTGGAACAGGGCTCAGCCGTCTACCGGGACGTCTTCCGCTACAGCTTTCTCCTGCCCTGGGACGAGCAGCAGTTCACCGCCGCGTTCGACCGGCTCACCGCCCGGCACCCGGCGCTGCGCTCCTCGTTCGACCTCGGCGGCTGCTCCGAACCGCTCCAGATCGTGCACCCGGAGGTGGAACGCTCCCTCTCCGTCGTGGATCTGCGGTCCGCGACCGTGCCGGAGGCGGAGACCCGGATCGCCGCCCACATCGAGGAGCGCCGCTTCTTCCCCTACGCCTTCGAACAGGCCCCGCTGTACCACCTGCGGGTCCATCTGCTGCCCGGGAGCGCGGAGCTGGTGCTCAGCTTCCACCACGCCATCCTCGACGGCGGCAGCGTCGCCACCCTCGTCCAGGAACTCCTCCAGGACTACACGCACCTGCTCGGCGAGGACGTCCCCGCCGTGTCCGACGCCGCCCCCGTCCGGGCCGCGCACCACATCCTGGCCGAACGGGAGGCGCTGCGCTCCGCCGAGGCCAAGGAGTACTGGGGCCGCCGCCTGGACGGGGCGCCGCTCGTGCAGCCCACCGGCTTCCGTCCGCACGAGACGCCGGGGAGCGACCAGCAGATCACCCGCCGGGTCGACCTCCCGGCCGATCTCGTCACCGCCGTACGGGAGTTCTCCCGCGTCCACACCCTGCCGGTGAAGTCGGTGCTGTTCGCGGCGCACGTGCTCACCCTGCGGCTGTTCTCCGGGAGCGCCGACGTGGTCACCGGTCTGGTGACGCACGGCCGCCCGGACCGGGCCGGGGCCGAGCGGATGACGGGACTCTTCCTCAACACCCTGCCGATCCGGGTCGACACCGCGACCGGTACGGACGGAGGCGGGGGGAGCTGGCTCGCGGTGGTCCGCGAGGCGTTCCGGCAGGAGCAGGAGAGCCACCCGTACCGCCGCTACCCGCTCAGCGCCATCCAGGAGGAGTCGGGCCGCACCGTCCTGGACAGTGCCTTCAACTACATCCACTTCCGGCAGCTCACCGAGGTGTACGCGCTGCCCGGCATCCGGGTGCTGTCCTTCCGCACCTGGGAGGAGACCAACTTCGCGCTGCTGGTGAACGCCGTCACCGACCCCGGCGACCAGAGCATCTGGCTGCGCATGGACCACGCGGCGCGCACCTTCACCCCGGCCCAGGCCGAGCTGTACGGGGACACCTTCCTGCGGGTCCTGCGCCGGACCGTCGAACACCCCGGGGAGGCGGTGGACTTCTCCTTCCTCGCCCCGGAGCCGCGGCGGCGGCCGGGGGCGGGGGCCGCAGCCGACGCGCCGGACGTCGTCACGGCCTTCGCCGCGCAGGCCGCGCGCACCCCGCGCGCCACCGCCCTCGTCCACGGCGACCGGCGGTGGAGCTACACGGAACTGGACCGGGCCGCCGACCGGGCCGCCCGGCGGCTGCGGGCCCTGGGCGCGGGCCCCGGCAGCCGGGTCGGCGTCTGTCTGGACCGCGCGCCGGAGACGATCGCCGTCCTCCTCGGGGCGCTGCGGGCCGGGGCGGCCACGGTGCCGCTGGACATCTCGTACCCCTGCGAACGGATCGCCGCGATGATCGGGCAGGCGCGCCCGGTCACGGTGGTCACCCGGTCGGCACAGGACACCTGCGTCCCCGGCGGCACCGACCGGATCACGGTCGCCGAACTCCTCGACGGCGGCGGCTCCGGCGGCTCCGACAGCGGCTCCGGCGGCGGTGGCGGCGGTGCGCCCGACGGCGCCGGGGTGTCCGACGGTGCCGGGGAGCTGCCCGGGGCCGACCCGGACGGCGTCGCCTACCTCCTCTTCACCTCCGGCTCCACCGGCGTCCCCAAGGGCGTCGAGATGCCCCACCGCTCCCTGGCGGGCCTCGTCGCCTGGCAGAACGCCGTCCCCAGCGGTGTCGTCGGCGGTGTCACCCTCCAGTACGCCCCGCTCAGCTTCGACGTCTCGTTCCAGGAGATCTTCTCCACGCTGTGCGGCGGCGGCACCCTGCTCCTCGTCCCCGAGGCCGAGCGCCGCGACCCGCCCGCCCTGCTGCGGCTGCTGGACCGCGCCCGCGTGGAACGGCTGTACCTCCCGTACGTCGCCCTCCAGCAGCTCGCCGAGACCGCGCAGGCGCTCGGCACCGTCCCCCGCCATCTGCGGGCGGTGCTCTCCTCCGGGGAGCAGCTCCGGGTGACGGACGAGATCCGGGCGCTCTGCGCGGCGCTGCCGGGGGTGCTCCTGGAGAACCAGTACGGGCCCACCGAGTCCCATGTCGTCACCCGGTACACGATGAGCGGCGACCCGGACGCGTTCCCGGCGCTGCCGCCGATCGGCACCCCGGTCGACGGGGCGGAGGTGCTCGTCCTGGACGGCCGGATGCGGCCGGTGCCGGACGGGGTCACGGGCGAGCTGTATCTGGGCGGGAGCTGCCTCGCCCACGGCTACGCGGGCCGCCCCGACCTCACCGAGGAACGGTTCGTCCCGCGCCCCTCGGGAGTACCGGGGGAGCGGCTGTACCGCACCGGCGACCTCGGCTTCCGGCTGCCGGACGGCTCGGTGGTCTGCTCGGGCCGGGTGGACTCCCAGGTCAAGGTGCGCGGCTTCCGGGTGGAACCGGCCGAGGTGGAGATCGCGATCACCCGGTTCGCGGCCGACCACCCGGGGCTCACGGAGGCGGCGGTCGTCGCCCGCGGCCGGGAGGGCAACGACTCCTTCCTCGCCGCCTTCCTCGTCGGCGACCCGGACCGGGCGGACCTGGACCTCCTCGCCAAGCAGCTCCGTTCCGTGCTCCCCGGGCACCTGGTGCCGTCCCACTTCCAGTGGGTGGACGCGCTGCCGCTCACCCCGAGCGGCAAACGGGACGACAGGGCGCTCGGCGGACTGCCGCTGGTGTCCGCCCGGGACCGGGCCTCCTCCGGCGCGCAGGCCGCGCCCCGGGACGCCTATGAGCGGGCCCTCGCGGAGATCCTGGGCGAGCTGCTGGGACTGCCCTCCGTGGGCGTCCACGACAACATCTTCGGCCTCGGCGCCACCTCGCTGACCGCGATGCGGCTGGTGGTCCTGATCGAGCAGCGGTACGGGGTCGGGGTGCCGCTGTCGGAGTTCGTGGCCGCGCCCACGGTCGCCGCGCTGGCCGCGCGGCTGCGGGGCGGCGACGCGGTCCGGGGCTTCGATCCGCTGGTGCCGATGCGCCCCGGCGACGGGGCCGCCGACGGACGGACGCCGCTGTTCCTCGTCCACCCGATGGGCGGGAACGTGCTCTGCTATGTGCGGTTCGCGGCACATCTGCCGCCGGGGCGGCCGTTCTACGCGCTCCAGGCCGCCGGGGTCGACGCGGGCACCGAGCCCCGCCGCACGCTGGAGGCCATCGCCGCGGGCTATCTGGAACGTGTCCGCCAGGTGCAGCCCGAGGGCCCGTATCTGATCGGCGGCTGGTCCTTCGGCGGCTTCGTCGCCTTCGAGATGGCCCGGCAGCTCCGCGCGGCGGGCCAGGAGGTGGAGCGGCTGATCCTGCTGGACACCACCGCCCTCAACCCGGGCGACCGCCCCGAAACCGACGACGAGGCCCTGCTCGGCTGGTTCTTCTGGGAGCTGCTGTGGCTCCAGCGCGGCGGCGCCTCGCCCCAGGAGGCGCTGCCGCCGGAACTGACCACGCTGGAGGAGAAGTTCGACTTCATCGCCCGGCTCGCGATCGACGAGGGCGTCCTGCCCGAGGGCGCCACCGGCGCGGTGGTGCACCGGCTGTTCCAGGTGTACGAGGCGAACTGGCGGGCCGCCGCCGGGTACCGGCCCGGGGTCGTGGACCAGGACATGACGCTGCTGCGCGCGAGCGAGCCGCTGCCCGCCGTCCTCGACACCATGCACACCGCGGCGCGCTCCCTGCACCGCGACCCGGCCAACGGCTGGCGGGGGCACACCAGCGGGGAGCTGACCGTGGTCGAGGTACCGGGCGACCATCTGACGATCATGGAGGAGCCGCAGGTCGCGGCCGTCGCCCGGGTCGTCACCGAACTGATCGGGGAGTGAGATGAGCAGGCGCAGGGCCCTTGTCGTCGGAGCGGGCATCGGCGGGCTGACCGCCGCCGCCGCGCTGCGGGACGCGGGCTGGGACGTGCGGGTCCACGAGCGGGCGGGGCGGCTGCGGGCCGCCGGGTCGGGGCTCTCGGTGATGAGCAACGCGATCGCCGCCCTGTCCGCCGGGGGGCTCGACCTCCGGCTGGAGGAGCGCGGCGAGGTGCTGCGCTCGTACCATGTACGGACCCCGAAGGGCAGGCCCATCCGGGAGTTCCCGTTCCCGGAGATCACCGGCAGGCTGGGGGTGCCGAGTGTGCTGATCACCCGTTCCGCCCTCCAGGAGGCGCTGCTGGAGGCGGCGGACGGGATTCCGATCACGCTGGGCGCCACCGCGGAGGACTTCACCGAGGACGAGGCGACGGGGCGGGTCACCGTCCGCTTCGACGACGGGACCGAGGCCACCGGCGACGTCCTCATCGGCGCCGACGGCTTCAACTCGGCGGTCCGGCGGCGGCTCGTGGGCCCCGAGGAGTCGCGGGACAGCGGCTATGTCTGCTGGCTGGCCCTCACCCCGTACAGCCACCCCGGCTTCCCGCCCGGGTCCGTCATCCACTACTGGGGCAGCGGCAAGCGCTTCGGCCTCGTCGACATGGGCGGCGGACTGCTCTACTGGTGGGGCACGCAGAACATGCCCACGCGGCTCTCCCACGGCTGGCAGGGGACCAAGGCGGATGTGGCGCGCGCCTTCGCGGGGTGGGCCGACGAGGTCCGGCACGCCATCGACGTCACCGACGAGTCCGCCCTGCTCGCGGTGCCCTCCCGGGACCGCGCCTTCCTGGACCGCTGGGGCCGCGGCCCCGTCACCCTCCTCGGCGACGCCGCCCACCCCATGCTCACCAGCCTCGGCCAGGGCTCGGGCCTCGCCATCGAGGACGCGGTGGTCCTCGCCCAGCATCTGCGCGGCGCCGACGACATCCCCGCCGCCCTCCGCGCCTACGAGGACGAACGCCGCGAGCGCACCCGGGCCATGGTCGCCGCCTCCCGTGCGCTGAGCGACTTCGAACAGGCCGAGAACCCGATCCGCCGCCCCCTGCGCGACGCCTACTTCCGCCTGGTCCCCCGGCGCAGGCTCACCGCCCTGCTGGAGAGCGGGCTGACCTTTCCCCCGGCCCCCCACGGGGCGATCCTGCCCCGGGACATCCACACCGTGTGACCCCGTGGGCGGGTGACGGGTCAGGTGGCGGGAGAACGCCGACGGCGGCAGTCCGGCGCTGGGTGCGCGGGCTGCCGCCGTGGGGTGGTGTGCTGTGGGTCAGCGGACGTCAGTTGACGTCGATGAAGTCGCCCGCGGTGGTGACCGGCTTGGTGGTGGAGGTGCCGGCGAAGCTGTAGCGGTAGTAGCCGTCGGCGGTGGCCTTGACGGTGGTCTTGAGCTTGCCGACGCTGTCGGTGGTGACCGTCTTGACGGTGGTGTAGGTCTTGGCGTCCTTGGCGCGGTACTGGAGCTTGACCGGCTGGGCGGAGTAGCCCGTGTAGCGGTTGACGTCCCAGTTGGCGCGGGTGAGGGCGCCGGTGACGGTGAGGTTCGCGTTCTTCTTCACCGGCTCCGGGGCGGCGTCCACGGTCAGCCGGGAGTCACGCTGGATGCTGGTGCTCCCATAGCGGAACCTCACCTCGCCGTCGCCGTCCTTGCCCTCGGCGTAGATGGCCACCCGCCAGCCGCCGCCCGCCAGGTCGTTGGTGTGGTCCCACGGGTCGAACGTGAAGTTCGCCTTGCAGGTGCCGGTGGTGCCCTTGTTGGTGCAGGACGCCTTCTCACCGTCGGAGAGGATGAGGGCCTCGGCGGCGTACGGGTCGGTGCCGCGCCACAGCCAGACGTCGCCCGCGGCGATGCCGCGGTTGTCCTTCGCGGTGAAGGTCACGGTGACCTTCTTCGTGTCGGTCGCGTGCAGGACGATCGGCTTGCCGCCGTTGACGCTGACGCTGGTGATGCGGGTGTCGCCGTCACGCACGTCGTCCGACTTGGCCTTCGACGCGTACCCCTTGCCGGACAGGGCGGGGAGAGCCGGCACGCTGTCGGCGGCGGTGGCCACGGGGGCGGCGAGAGCGGTGGCGGCCAGGGCGCCGGTCACCACGGCGACGGAAACACGGAAGCGCATGCAAGTCCTTGTGTGGGCAGGGGGGCTCCGCAACGCGTGGGTGCACGCGTCTGTGAGAACCCCGAAAGTCCGATAAGTCTATTGACTCACCGGTTCAGACCTGCAAGAGGGTCCCATGGTTGTACGCCCCGGGACACTTCTTTTCGGGGAGTGCGCGGGCCCGTCGGCAGGGGGGAACGCCGACGGCGGCAGTCCGGCGCTGGGTGCGCGGGCTGCCGCCGTGGGGTGGTGTGCTGTGGGTCAGCGGACGTCGATGTAGTCGCCCGCGGTGGTGACCGGCTTGGTGGTGGAGGTGCCGGCGAAGCTGTAGCGGTAGTAGCCGTCGGCGGTGGCCTTGACGGTGGTCTTGAGCTTGCCGACGTTGTCGGTCGTCACCGTCTTGACGGTGGTGTAGGTCTTGGCGTCCTTGGCGCGGTACTGGAGCTTGACCGGCTGGGCGGAGTAGCCCGTATACGTGCCGGTGTCCCAGTTGGCGCGGGTGAGGGCGCCGGTGACGGTCAGGTTGGTGTTCTTGGTGACCGGCTCCGGGGCGGCGTCCACGGTCAGCCGGGAGTCACGCTGGATGCTGGTGGTCGTGACGGCGTACTTGGCGGCGGCGGTGTTGTCCTTGGACAGCGCGGCCACGAGGAGCTTCCAGCCGCCGCCCGCGGCGGTGTTGTACTCCAGCTCCGGGTCGAGGGTCATCGTCAGCTTGCAGGTGCCCGTCGTGCCCTTGTTGGAGCAGGCGACATCCTCCTGGTCGGTGAAGAAGATTCCCTGGGGGTTGTCGAAGTCGGTGCCGCGCCAGAGCTGCGCGTAGCCCCGGGCGATGCCCTTGTTGTCCTTCGCGGTGATGACGATGTCGACTTTCTTCTCACCGTGGGTGCCGAGGACGATCGGCTTGCCGCCGTTGATGGAGGCGCTGAGGATGCGGGTGTCGCCCTGGGCGACGTCACGGGCCTTGCCCTGGGCGGCGTACTTCTTCAGGTCCGCGCGGAAGGCCGACTTGTCGTCGGCGTGCGCGGCGGCGGGCACGGCGAGCGCCGTGGCGGCGAGGGCGCCGGTCAGCACGGCCGCGGAAACACGGAAGCGCATATGAGTCCGTTCGCAAGGGGCTCCGAGACGCGGTGAGTGCACGCGTCTCCAGGAACCCGAGTTCGGGTGAGTCTGCTGACTCATTCACTCCAGACTCGCGACCGATGACCATGGTTGCGCTGAACATGAATATTTCTCGGTAATAGTCCGGGCATGCTCGGGCATTGACTTTCAGCCACCGCCGCCGCTCGCCGCCGCCGCTCGCCGCCGCGACGGCCACCGCAGCGGTCACCGCAGCGGTCACCGCGGCCGTCGTCACGGCGGTCGTCACGGCGGTCGCCGTGGTCGCTCCCGCCGCGCGGAAGCCGTCGTTCAGACGCCGTCGGCGCGTTCCCGGACGTCCACCAGCGTGCCGCCCGCGTACGTGATCAGCGCCTTCGGTTCGAGCGGGAAGACGGTGTGGGGGGTGCCCGCAGCCGCCCACACCACCGGGTGGTTCAACAGGCCCCGGTCGGCGAGGACCCGGGTCCGGGTGACATGGCCGAAGGGCGGCACGCCCCCGATGGCGTACCCGGTGGTGCTCCGCACCAGGGCGGCGTCCGCGCGGGTGACGGCGCCCGCGCCCAGTTCGGCGCGGACCCGTTCCACGTCCACCCGGGACGAGCCGTCCATCAGCACCAGCACCGGGACGCCGTCCGCCGCGAAGACCAGCGACTTGACGATCTCGCTGATGTCGCAGCCGAGGGCCGCTGCGGCCTCGGCCGCGGTACGGGTCGCGTCCGGGAAGCGGCGCACGGGGACCTCCAGGCCCAGCGCGCGCAGCGCCTCGGCGAAACGCGGGTGGGCGCCGGAGTCCTGAAGGGCGTCCGAACCCTGCGGGGCCGGGTCCTGCGGGGCAACGGGGTTCTGGGATGCGGGAGTTTCGGAAGTGTCAGGGTTGCTCATGCCCGGCCACGCTAGCGGTAGCCGCGCGGACCGGGCGACGAGGATGCGCGATCTCCGTCCCCGCCGGAACTCGCGCGGTCCGCGTCCCCGCCGGAGCCCGCGCGGTCCGCGAGCGCGCTCCCGGACCGGTCACCGCGGCCGGCGGCAGCCGTGCGGACCGGGTGCCGCCGGGGGGCCGGTACCCGGGCCGGACCCCGGCGCACGGCCGTCCGGCCCGCCCTCAGCGGGCGTTGAGGAGTTCGGTGACCACCGGTCCCGCGGCCTCACCGCCCCGGCCGCCCGCCTGGACGACCGCCGCCACGGCCAGATCGTCCGCGTACGCCGTGAACCAGCTGTTGGACTTCTGCCCGTTGACCTCGGCGGAGCCGGTCTTCGCGCCCTTGTCGCCGGAGACGTCCCCCATCACGACGGCCCCGCTGCCCTCCACGGCGGTGGCCCTCATCATCTCCCGCAGCGCGGCGGCGATCGGCGCGGGCAGCGGCTCGGCCGTCGCCAGCTTCCGGCCGTCGAGGTCCGCGGGGACCAGCACCGGCTGCTTGAACGCGCCGTTCTTCGCGGTGGCGCTGATGGACGCCACGTTCAGCGCGTTCATCGTGATCCGGCCCTGGCCCATGTACGAGGCCGCCGTCTCGGTCCCGGCGGACACCGGCACATCGCCGTCGAAGCTCGGGACGCCCGTCTTCCAGTCGAGCCCGATGCCGAAGTACTTCTTCGCCGTGGCGCCCAGCGCCGAGCCCGACTCGGCGCCCAGCTCCGGTATGGCCTTGATGAACGTCGTGTTGCAGGAACGGGCGAACGCCTGCCGGAAGGTGGGGTCGGTCAGCCCGAACTTCTCCAGGTTCTGGAAGGTGGCGCCGTCCCACTGGACCGTCGGCGGGCACTCCACCTTCGCGCCGGGACCGTCCACGATCCCCCGGTCGAGCAGCATCGCCGCGCTCACGATCTTCATCGTGGACCCGGGCGCCTGCTTGCCCAGCATGGCCGCGTTGAAGCCGTGCGCCGGGTTGTTGGCGACCGCCTGGATCTCGCCCGTGCTCGGCTTGATGGCCACCGCCGCCGCCTGCTCGTGCTTCTTCACGGCCCGTTCGGCCGCCGCCTGCACCTCGGCGTCCAGGGTGGTCCTCAGCGTCCCCGGCGTCCCCTTGCCCAGCGTGAGCAGGGTGCGGTCGGCGGTCTCCCCGCTGCCGGTGACGACCAGCTCCACGCCGGGCGTGCCGCCCGCCTCCTTGCCGTACTTCTGCCGCAGGACGTCCAGGAGCGGACCGAGGGACGGGTAGGTCTCCCGGCTCAGCTCGCGCCCCTCGCGGTCCAGGGCCTTGATCGGCGGGGCGGCCGACACCTCCGTCCGCAGCCGGGAGTGCGGCTTCAGCTCGGGGTGGACCACGGCGGGCTTCCAGTCGACCAGCGGCCGTCCGGTGGACTCGCCCCGGACGACGGTGAGCCGCGAGGTGTACGTCCAGGGCTTGCTGACGCCCTCGTGGGTCACGGTCGCCTTCACCGTGAACGGGACGGTGGCGCCGGTCGGCGTCCCCGGGGTGATCTCGGCCCGGGACACCCGGGCGTCCTTGCGGTACCCGTTGAGCAGCGGTTCCGCCTCCACCGGCCGATTGGTCAGCCGGGCCGCCTCACCGCCGCGTCCGCCCGCCCAGGCGGTGAGGAAGTCCCCGGCGGCCTGATCGATCTCCTCGGTGCTCAGCGGCCCGGTCTTTCTGGTCTCCCCGGACGCCCCGGCGAACACGGTGTACCCCCCGTAGCCCACACCTCCGGCGACGATCAGAAACACCCCGCCGGCCACGGCGACCTTCGCTCCGCTGCGCACTTGCTTGCCATCCCTCCTCGGCGTCCGACCCGCCCGGCCCGTCTGCCCCCGTATCCGTGCAGGTCACGTTCATGCAGGTCATACGCGCTGAACCCTAAGGGACTCGGTTGAGGGCGTCATGGACCCGGGACCTCCTTGTTACGGACCCGGGACGGTCGTCATGGAAGGCATACACGCGGGGTCACGGAGGGTGCGCACCGGCGCGTCTGACCGGCCGTCATCCCGAACCATCGGAATATGGTCATATGGCTAAAACTATGATGAAGAGTGAGTGGCACGGGTTTGTCTCCGAGGGCACGCGCACGGCGAAGCTCTCGACCGTACGGGCCGACGGCAGTCCGCACGTCGCCCCGGTCTGGTTTCTGCTCGACGGGGACGAGGTGGTGTTCAACACCGGTGCCGGGACGGTCAAGGGCCGCAATCTGGCCCGGGACAGCAGGGTCGCGATCTGCGTGGACGACGAGCAGCCGCCGTTCGGCTTCGTCCTGCTCCACGGCCAGGCCGAGCTGAGCGACGACCCGGAACAGGCCCTGCACTGGGCGACCCGGATCGCCGCCCGCTACATGGGGGAGGAGCAGGCCGAGGAGTTCGGCCGCCGCAACGGCACCCCCGGGGAGCTGACCGTCAGGGTCCGGGTCAGCAAGGCCGTGGCGCTCAGCAACCTCACCGACTGACCATCCGCCGACGGGCCGTCCCACGGCCCGGCCCGGGGCCGGACCCGTGGGACAGGCCGGGCTAGGGAGTGTCGTCGAAATAGCGTCGTCTGTCCGGAGGACGGGCGGTGCGGCGCATGGTGCGTGCAGATGCAAGGCGGAGGAGGGAGTCCATGCGGAGCATCGGCGACTGACGACAACGCAGCAGATGTGCGTGCAAGGCGTCGCGACGCAGACGGGATTTTGACGACACGACCTAGACCCAGGTGTCCAGCCACATCCGGTCGCGCCACTCCTCCATCGGGATCGGCGCACCCGTGTACAGCGGATGGAAGTAGATGAAGTTCCAGACGATCAGCAGCACCAGCACCCCCGCGCCGACCGCCCCGACCGCGCGCCGCCGTTCGTCCGAACCCGGCGGCCCCAGCATCGCCCCGATCATCATCGCCACCGCCAGACACAGGAACGGCACGAAGACGACCGCGTAGAACAGGAAGATCGTCCGCTCCTGGTACAGGAACCACGGCAGCCAGCCCGCCGCGATCCCGCACAGCACCGCGCCCGCCCGCCAGTCGCGGCGGAAGAACCAGCGCCACAGCAGATAGGCGATCGCGAAGCACGCCGCCCACCACAGCAGCGGGGTCCCCAGCGCCAGCACCTCGCTCGCGCACTTCTCCTTGGCGCCCGCGGGACAGCCGTCCGTGCCCGGCGCCGGGTCCTCGTAGAAGTACGAGACGGGACGGCCGAGGACGATCCAGCTCCACGGGTTCGACTCATAGGTGTGCCCGGACTTCAGATTCACATGGAAGCTGTAGACCTCGGACTCGTAGTGCCAGAAGCTGCGCAGCGCCGCCGGGACCCAGTCCATCCCGAACTGCGGCAGCTCGATCCGGCCCAGCAGGGGCAGCGTGAGATGGTCGGGGGAGAGCCCGGAGCGGTGGTCCGCCCAGTCCCGGAAGTAGCCGCCCTTCGTGGCGAACCACCCCGACCAGGTGGCCAGATAGGTCACGAGCGCGACCGGCACCGTCGAGACGAACGCGGGCAGCAGATCCCGGCGCAGCACCGCACGGTACGGGCGGTGCGCGCCCGCCGTGCGCCGGGCGCCCGCGTCCCACAGGACCGCCATCACACAGAAGGCGGCCATCACATAGAGCCCGTTCCACTTGGTCCCCGCGGCCAGGCCCAGCATCACCCCGGCGGTGATCCGCCAGGGCCGCCAGCCGAAGCGGAAGGACTCGGCGAGCCGTGCGTCCGGCCGCAGCACCCCACTGCCGTCCTCGGGGAGCGCGGCGGCGAGCCGCGCCCGGGACCAGTCCCGGTCGAGCAGCAGCGCGCCGAAGGCGGCCAGCACGAAGAACATCAGCACCAGGTCGAGCAGGGCGGTCCGGCTCATGACGAAGTGGAGCCCGTCCACGGCGAGCAGCAGCCCCGCCAGACAGCCCAGGAAGGTCGAGCGGAAGAGCCGCCGCCCGATCCGGCAGAGCATCAGCACGGAGAGGGTGCCGAGCACCGCGACCATGAAGCGCCAGCCGAAGGGCGTGAAGTCGAACATCTTCTCGCCGAGGCCGATCACCCACTTGCCGACCGGCGGATGCACCACATAGCCGGGGTCGGTGGGGACGGCGACGGCCGAGGGATCGCCGAGGATCTTCCGGTCGACGTCCTTGGGCCAGTGGCCCTCGTACCCCTGGTTGACGAGCGCCCACGCGTCCTTCGCGTAGTACGTCTCGTCGAATATCACCGCGTCGGGCCTGCCGAGGTTCCAGAACCGCAGCAGGCCCGCGATCAGCGCGACGAGCAGGGGGCCCAGCCAGGCGGAGGCCCGGACGACGGCGTCCGCGGCGCCGGGGCCGAGTCCGAAGACCGGCCACAGCCGGTCGGAGGGCCGGGTGAAGGGCGGGACCAGGCGTTCGCGCAGCCCGATCACGGACGGGGGGACATAGCCGTAACGGCGCAGCCGCTGCTGTCGGCCCGGGGGCCGCTGGTCGGCATCTCCGCCCTGGAGGGTCTGTGGCGCGGTACTGGTCACCGCGCCATGGTAGGGAACGTCCGTGTGCGCGGTGCGCCGCCGTGGCACGGGCCCGGCTGAGCGGGGGCGGGTCCCCTGGGAGAATGGGGCGCGTGACCACTGCGCATGCCTCCGCCGACCCCGCCGGGTCCGTTTCCGACAGCTCCGCCCCGGACGCCTCCCCCGTGTACGGGGGCGGCCACCCGGACGACGTCGGGGACGGGGGCCCGGACCCGGACGGCGACGGGCGCGGGGGCGCGGACCCGGACGGGAACGGGGACGGGAACGAGAGCGCTGACGGGGGCGCGGATGCGGACGGCGACGGGGACGGGCGCGCGCCGGGGCCCGTGGCGGACCTGGCGCCGATCCCGGCGCGCGGCGCCGGACTGCTGGTCCTCGCCGGAACCCCGATCGGCGACCCCGCCGACGCCCCGCCCCGGCTCGCCGTCGAACTGGCCCACGCGGACGTGGTCGCCGCCGAGGACACCCGCAGGCTGCGCCGGCTGACCCAGACGCTCGGCGTCCGCCCGTCGGGGCGCGTGGTCTCGTACCACGAGGTCAACGAGTCGGCCCGGACCCCGCAGCTCGTCGAGGCGCTGACGGCGGGGGACCGGGTGCTGCTGGTCACTGACGCCGGGATGCCCTCCGTCTCCGACCCCGGCTACCGGCTGGTGGCGGCGGCCGTGGAGCGCGGCATCCGGGTCACGGCCGTCCCCGGCCCCTCCGCCGTGCTCACGGCGCTCGCCCTCTCCGGGCTCCCCGTCGACCGCTTCTGCTTCGAGGGCTTCCCGCCGCGCAAGCAGGGCGAGCTGCTGGCCCGGCTGCGGGAGAACGCCGCCGAGCGCCGCACCCTCGTCTACTTCGAGTCCCGGCACCGGCTGGCGGCCACACTCGCGGCGATGGCCGAGGTCTTCGGCGCCGGGCGCCGGGCCGCCGTCTGCCGGGAGCTGACCAAGACCTACGAGGAGGTCAAGCGGGGCGGCCTCGGCGAGCTGGCGGCCTGGGCGGCGGACGGCGAGGTGCGCGGCGAGATCACGATCGTGGTCGAGGGCGCGCCCGCGCCCCGGCCCGAGGACCTCGGCCCGGAAGAGCTGGCCGCCCTGGTCCGGACGCGCGAGGAGGCGGGCGAGCGCCGCAAGGAGGCCATCGCCGCCGTGGCCGCCGAGACGGGGGTGCCCAAGCGGGTGGTGTTCGACGCCGTCGTGGCGGCGAAGAAGGCGGCGGGCCCCGCCTGACGGCTCCCCGTCCGGTCCGCCCCGCCTGCCCCGCCTGACGGCTCCCCGCCCGTCCGCCCGGCCTGCCTGCCCCGCCCCGCGCCCCGGCCCCGGGTGCCCCTGTCCGAGGGGTCCCGTTCGCTTGACAGGACCCCGGAAACGGTAAAGGACTACCGTGGAAGGCAAAGCACAGACCGGCTCCGGGGCGGATTCGGAACGGGAAGGCCAGGGAAGGCCAAAGAGCGCTTCAACATTCGGCAGTCATTGATGCGCTCCCGCCGGAATGGGCGTCCACTGGATCAGGTGGAGAGGAGCTGGCATGACTGAGATCGCAGGCGCCGCCAAGGTCCATGAGGCATACGCCTTCGCCTGTATGCGGTGTGGTTACGGCTGGGAACAGGCTTATGAAATAGAGCACCACATCGACGCCGCCGGACACGAGTACGTCGTGTACAAGGCGAACGGCGCCCGGGTGCCGTCCCCGCTGTCGAGTCCCACCTGCATGAGCTGCGGTGGCCATGTTGTCCGGATCATGCGCTCCGGACAGGTCTCCTCCGTGCTGGACCTGATGGCGCGGGGCTCGGGCGGCTCCCGCGCACCCCGTTCCGTCCGGGAGACGGGCCCCGCGCCCATCGCCGGGCCGATCGGCGCCGAGGCGCTGACCGAGCCCCTGCCCCCGCAGTCCCCGCCCGACCCGCAGTCCCCGCCCCAGGCCCAGGCACGGGAGGAGCGGGCCTCCAAGCCCCAGCGCCACTGGCGCTTCTTGGACCTGCTGCCCGGCCGCCGCCGCTGAGCGGCGCCGCCCGAGCAGCCCCGAGGGCCGGGCCCCGCCGTCGTCGGGCCCTCCGTCCGGGTCCCGGAGGCTCGCCCCTCGCCCCCGGGGCCCGGCGCGCGGGCCTCGTAGGATCGCGGTCATGACCTCGAAGTCCACCCCGCCGCCGCTGCCCGAACCGCTCCGTGTCGCCGTCGCCGACTCCCACACCCACCTGGACATGCAGGAGGGCACCGTGGAGGAGGCGCTCGCCCGGGCGGCGGCTGTGGGGGTGACCACCGTGGTGCAGGTGGGCTGCGACCTCAAGGGCTCCCACTGGGCCGCGCGGACGGCCGCCGAGCACGAGGGCGTGCACGCGGCGGTGGCGCTGCACCCGAACGAGGCGCCCCGGATCGTGCTGGGCGACCCGGACGGCTGGTCGCGCCGGGGCGAGCGGCCGTCCGGGGGCCCCGGCGCGCTGGACGAGGCGCTGGCGGAGATCGACGCGCTGGCGGCCCTGCCGCAGGTCCGCGCGGTCGGCGAGACGGGCCTGGACCACTTCCGCACCGGTCCCGAGGGCATCGCCGCGCAGGAACACTCGTTCCGCGCGCATATCGAGATCGCGAAACGCCGGGGCAAGGCACTCGTCATCCACGACCGGGACGCCCACGCGGACGTCCTGCGCATTCTCGCGGAGGAAGGCGCGCCGGAGCGCACGGTCTTCCACTGTTTTTCCGGCGACGCGGAAATGGCGGCGGTGTGCGCGGGCGCGGGGTACTACATGTCGTTCGCCGGGAATGTGACCTTCAAGAATGCCCAGCCGTTGCGGGACGCTCTCGCCGTCGCCCCGAAGGAACTCGTTCTGGTGGAAACGGACGCCCCTTTTCTCACCCCGGCTCCGTACCGGGGGCGGCCCAACGCGCCCTATCTGATTCCGGTGACCCTGCGGGCGATGGCGGCGGTGAAGGGGCTCGACGAGGACACCCTCGCGGCGGCGGTCGCGGCCAATACGGCCGAGGCGTTCGACTACTGACCGGACCACTGATCCGGCCACTGACCGGACCGCTGATCCGGTGGCGGGTCCGGTGACCGGTCCGGTGGCGGGTGCGGCCGTGCTCCGGTCGTGCTCCGGCGCCCCCGGGCCCGGCCCGAAGGCCGCTGGAGCCTACCGTTCGCAACGCCGAGTAGTCGAACCACTTGGGAGAGTGACCGCCGCTCAGGTAGCGTCACGGGGTCCGGCAGCGCTTCCGAGGGCACCGGACCCCGGACCTACGGAGCGTGGTCGTGAGCGATCTGAGCCAGGTGGGCAGCGGTGGGCAGGGCGGGTACGGCGCCGGGGAGCACCTGCTCGACCGGGACCACCCCGGTCGCTCCGACGGTCAGGGCCGTCCGCTCCGGGGACACCCCTTCGTCCGGGCCTTCCCGGTCGGCGACCCGCGCCCCGGGGGCGTGCCCGTGCCGCCGCAGCAGACCGCTCCGCCCGCGTACACCCCCGGCCACGGCTACGGGCATCCGCAGGCGTACGGGTACGGGCGCCCCCAGGGCTACGGCCACGGCCACCCGCAGGCGTACGGCTGGGGGTACGGCCCCACCGTTCCGCAGCCCGCGTACACGCCGCAGGAGCCGTACACCCCACAGCCCGCGTACACCCCGCAGCCCTCGTACGCGCCGCAAACCCCGTACGCGCCGCAGTCGCCGTACCACCCGCCCCAGGCACCTCCGCCCGCGCCGGTGCCCCACCCGCCCCCGCGTGACCGCCACGAGCCGGACGAGCTGAGCGAGGCGACCGGTGCGGGCGCGGCGGACGAACTGATCCTCGGCACCTTCCGTCCGCTGCGGGAGCCCGACCCGCCGCCCCGCCGACGGCAGCCCGCCCACCGGGCGCCCTCGGGCCGCCGCCGCGCCCCGTCCACCACCAGGGCGCCCGACGCCGGGCTGCGCAGGCTCGTCCCGCAGGCCCTGGTGATCGCCGTCCTCGCCGGGGGCACCGCCGCCTTCGTCGCGGGCGACAAGGCCGTCCGGCTCACCGTCGACGGCCGTACCCGCACCCTGCACACGTTCGCCGACGACGTGGGGGAGCTGCTGGCCGACGCGGGCGTCGGCACCGGGGCGCACGATCGGGTGTCCCCCGCCACCACCGCCGAGCTGACCAGCGGAGACGCCGTCGAGGTGCGCTATGGTCGGCCCCTCTCGCTCACCCTGGACGGCCGCCGCCGCACCCTGTGGACGACCGCCCGCACCGTCGGGGACGCCCTGCGTCTGCTCGCCGTCCCCACGGCGGGCGCCCGGCTCTCCGCCCCCGGCTCCCGGCCCATCCCCCGCTCCGGCCTCGCGCTGGACGTCCGCACCGAACGGACCGTGACCTTCCGCGCCGACGGCCGCACCCACAGCGTCCGCACCCACGCCCTCACCGTCGGCCAGGCGCTCAGCGAGGCGGGCATCCTCCTGCGCGACGAGGACACCACGTCCGTCCCCCTGGACGCCTTCCCGCGCGACGGGCAGAACGTGAGCGTGCTGCGGATCAGCGGAGCCCGCGAGGTCCGTGAGGAGTCCATCCCCTACGAGGTGGTCAGGGTCGCCGACCCCGGGCTGGCGGCGGGGACGGAGACCGTCGCCCAGCAGGGCGTCCCCGGGGTCCGCCGGGTCACCTACGAGCTGCGCACCGTCGACGGCGTCCGCCGCGAGCCCCGCAGGATCGCGGACGTGGTGGTCCGGCCGCCGGTCACCCACCGGGTCCACGTCGGCACCCGGAACGCGCCCGTGCGGGCGCGGACGGCGGGCACCGGCTCCGGGGGTTCCGGCGGCTCGGACGGGCTCGACTGGCAGGCGCTCGCCCACTGCGAGTCCGGCGGCCGGGCGGGCGCGGTGGACTCCTCCGGCACCCACGGCGGGCTCTACCAGTTCGACCAGGGCACCTGGCACTCGACGGGCGGCAGCGGACGGCCCCAGGACGCCTCCGCCGCCGAGCAGACCTACCGCGCGAAGAGGCTCTACGCGCGGCGGGGCGCCGCGCCCTGGCCGCACTGCGGGCGTCGGCTCTTCCGCTGAGCCGACGCGTGTGCCGTGAGCCGCCGTGTGCCGTGAGCCGCTGTGTGCTTCGAGTCGCCGTGCCCTTCGAGCCGCCGTGTCCTTCCGCCGGGCGCCCGTGGGCTGTGGGCACCCGTAGGCTGTATCGGTGAGCACCACTGAGCCTTCCGAGCCTTCCGGCGACGCGACCGGGACGACCGACGCGACCGGGACGACCGGCACCACCGAGAGCACCGACACCGCCGCGCTGCTCGGCCCCGCCGACATCCGCGAACTGGCGGCGGCGCTGGGTGTGCGCCCCACCAAGCAGCGCGGGCAGAACTTCGTCATCGACGCGAACACCGTCCGCCGGATCGTGCGGACCGCCGAGGTCCGCGCGGACGATGTCGTCGTCGAGGTCGGCCCCGGGCTCGGCTCGCTGACCCTCGCCCTGCTCGAAGCCGCCGACAGCGTCGTCGCCGTCGAGATCGACGACGTGCTCGCGGGCGCGCTGCCTGCCACGATCCTCGCCCGGATGCCGGAGCGCGCGCCCCGCTTCTCGCTCGTCCACTCCGACGCGATGCTCGTACGGGAGCTGCCGGGACCGCCGCCGACCGCGCTCGTCGCGAACCTCCCGTACAACGTCGCCGTGCCCGTGCTGCTCCATATGCTCGACCGCTTCCCGACCATCGAACGCACCCTCGTGATGGTGCAGGCCGAGGTCGCGGACCGGCTGGCCGCCGCGCCCGGCAACAAGGTGTACGGGGTGCCCTCGGTCAAGGCGAACTGGTACGCCGACGTCAAGCGCGCCGGCGCGATCGGGCGCAATGTCTTCTGGCCCGCGCCGAACGTGGACTCCGGCCTGGTGTCGCTGGTCCGGCGGGACCCGCCGCGCACCACCGCCACCAAGGCGCAGGTCTTCGCGGTGGTCGACGCGGCCTTCGCCCAGCGGCGCAAGACGCTGCGGGCGGCGCTCGCGGGCTGGGCGGGATCGCCCGCCGCGGCGGAGGCGGCCCTCGTGGCCGCCGGGATCTCCCCGCAGGCGCGGGGCGAGTCCCTGACGGTGGAGGAGTTCGCACGAATCGCGGAGGCGAAGGCGTGAGCGTGACGGAGAACGGCGTGACGGAGAGCGGCGTACGGGAGGGCGGTGCGGCGGAGGCCGCCGGGGGCGGGGGCGCCGACACGGTCACGGTCCGTGTCCCGGCCAAGGTCAATATCCAGCTCGGGGTGGGCGGCGCCCGCCCGGACGGCTACCACGATCTCGCCAATGTCTTCCTCGCGGTGTCGCTGTACGACCGGGTCACCGCCCGCCCGGCGGACACGCTGACGATCACCTGCGAGGGCCCCGGCGCGGCGCAGGTCCCCCTCGACGGCACCAACCTCGCCGCCCGCGCCGCGAAGCTCCTCGCCGAGCGGCACGGGATCGCCCCGGATGTGCACCTCCACATCGCCAAGGAGATCCCCGTCGCCGGGGGCATGGCGGGCGGCAGCGCGGACGGCGCGGCGGCGCTGCTCGCGTGCGACACGCTGTGGGGCCTCGGCTCCTCGCGGGCCGAGCTGCTGGAGCTGTGCGCGCGGCTCGGCAGCGATGTGCCGTTCAGCCTGGTGGGCGGGGCGGCGCTGGGCGTCGGCCGGGGCGAGCGGCTGACGCCGCTGGAGGTCGGCGGGGAGTTCCACTGGGTGTTCGCCGTCGCGGACGGGGGTCTGTCGACGCCCGCGGTGTACGGGGAGTTCGACCGCCTCAACGAGGGCGTGCGCGTCCCCGCGCCGAAGGCGTCGGAGCCGCTGCTGGCGGCCCTGCGCACGGGCGACGCCCCCGCTCTGGGCGCGGCCCTGTCGAACGACCTCCAGCCCGCGGCCCTCTCCCTCCGCCCCTCCCTCGCGACCACCCTCACCACGGGCCGCGCGGCGGGCGCCCTCGCCGCCCTGGTCTCGGGCTCGGGCCCCACGACGGCCTTCCTGGCGTCTGACGCCGTCTCCGCGGTGGCCATCGCTCGGGCCCTCCTGGCCTCGGGTACATGCGTGGCGACCCACACGGCGACGTCGCCTGCGGCGGGCGCGACGGTCCTTTAGCCTCTGGGGGGAGACCGAGGCCGCAAAAATCAGCCTCGTGGGGGTGCCCCCTCTGGGGGAGGTTGCTCCGCGCACATTCAGCCCCTCCGGCGTTTGAGGCGCGGGGGTTCGGGGGCTGGCCCCCGACGATGGGGCCGCGCGGGGGTCCGTTGGCTTGCGCGTGAGGTTTTCCGTTGGGTGCGGGGTCCGTCCTCAATCTCCCCCAGAGGGGGTACCCCCAACGGGCTTGTTGTGCTCGGGTCACCCGTCAGGTGCGGGATGTGGGGGCCTCCGGGCTCGACTCCTCAGGGCCGGCAGACCGAGGTCCGACGTCCAGGCGCGGGTGATTCTCCGCCGGTCCCTTCCGGGGACGACCCTGCACCCCCCACCACGGGCAGACGGCCCACCCGGGTGCGGGGCTTCCGTCAAACGGGGGAGGCGGAGTATTTCGTCGCTCAACGGCCCATGCGACGCCGGTCGGCGATCGTCGCCCTCGTCAAGAGCGACGGGCACGGGCGGCTTGGGGCCGTCGGCGCGAGGCTTCTTCTTCAGCTTGCAGTCGGGGCGGGGACAGGCACAGGGGCCGAAGTCGAACGGGTTCAGCTCAAGCCTCTGGCTCAGGGGCTGGCGCATCATCGGCTTCCGCGTCGTGGGGTGTGCTGGCCGGTCGCCGCGTCGGCGAGGGCTCTGCGACGGTCCTGCTGCTGGGGAGTGCGCATGCGACCAGGGTCTCGTCACTGTCCGCGCACATGAAGAGACGCCCCGTATCGCCGCCGTGCATGTCTGGGACCGGGACCCGTACGGGGCGTGGTGCCGGTCTGCTCTCAGCAGTCCTGGGTCGTACGAGTCGTACGACCCAGAGGGCTCAGAGGGCGGTACGGGCGGTGGCGGGAAGGAAGCCGCTCACGGGCGGAGGTGCCGTGCCGACCAGTTTGGACACGCGCCTCAGGCGGGCCGTGGAGCCCCGCGTCACCCGTTGCACGATCACCGACGGCAACGCCTGGTGCCGAGCCCACTTCGGATCGGCGAGCAACGCGGTCTCCAGCGTCTCCAGCGACGCGTCCCACATCCGCGCGTCGGCCTGGGCGAGCGCCTTGTCCATCGCGTAGCGGTTCCGCGCGGCCGTCGAAAGGGCCCCCTCGTGCGTGGGCTTGATCTCGCTGATCAGCGCGAGCGCCTTCCCCGTCTCTCCCAGCGCCACGTTGATCCCGACCGCCTGGGTGGTCGCCGACACCGGTCCGAACACGGTGCCGTGGGCCCTGTGCTCCCGGCCCATCCGGGCCCCGGCCGCGTGCGACTGGGAGAGATAGTCCTCCGCCCGGTCCCGGTTGTTCAGCCGGGAGGCGACGACGGCGGCGAAGTTGATGTGCGATCCGTAGGCCACCAACTCCCCCACGGTCGCGGTGGAGAACTTCGGCTCGATGTCCGTCGCCGCGCGCTCGGCGAAGGTGAGGGCGTCGGAGAGCCGCGCGTCCCGTAGGTACACCCAGGCGCGCCCGGACAGGACAAGGGCTTGACGGAGGTCGTCGGCCGCCAGGGAGGCGGCGTGCTGGGCGTGCCCGATCGCCGCGTAGGCGAGATCCCGGCTGCTGGTCAGGTTCGCCACGTACGCGGCGAGCCGGAAGGCGTCGGCGAGGATTCCGTGCATCTCGCCCCGGCCGGCCGCCGACTGCTCGCGAAGCCGGGCTGCGGCCTGCACCAAGAGCGGGCGCGCGAGGGCCGCCGCCTCCATGTAGGCGCCTTGCCAGTAGACGTCCCAGCATGCCGCGGCGGTCTCGTGCAGTTCCGCGACGGAGGGGACGTCGTCGATGGCGTCGGGGAGGATTCCGGCGGCCGTGTCGTGGACGGTCTGGGACAGGTCCCGGAGCGTGGTCCGGTCGGCGCGGTCCATGCTGCGGCGCGGTGCCTGCTGGCCGAGGACGACGGAGGTGTCGACCCCCAGGGCGACCGCGATTTTCATGAGTGTGCGGAGAGTCAGCCGACGTCCCTGTTCAGCCTGTTGGATGGTCGGCAGTGAGAGGCCGGTCATTTCGGCGAGATCGGACTGCCGGATCTCTTTGCCTCGGAGGATCTTGATGCGCTCGCCGTCGCTGTACTCGTTCCATTGCGGCATGCTGGTTTTCCTTCCTGGCGCCCACGAGGAACGGTACGACGGCGAAGGGCCTTTCACAGGGCTGCTGCCCATCGGATTCACTCCTGAGCGGTGAATCCCTCAGCTTTGAGCAACATGGCGCCGTGGCCCGCGTGTTCGTGGACGATGCGGTGCGCTTTCTCGACGGTCAGCGCGGGGTCGTCCACGTCGAGGACCCGCTCGGTGCCCGGCTCCAGGCCGTGCATGCCGTCGCCGGTGTCCAGGACGTACCGGAGCCTCCAGCGGGTCACGGGAGCCATGCGCGTGACGGTGATCGTGGCGGAGGCCGGGTGATGGCCGTCCCTGATCGTCCGGATCACGGACGGCATATGCGGCCCGTCGGTCGCGCCGATCCATGTGCCGACCGGGTCCTCAAGCACTTCGACCCGGCTGTCCGCCGCCGTACCCGGAGCGCTGACGTCGTACCAGATTTTGTGAAAAGGCACGGAGGCAGCGTAGTGGTGACGAGGGCTTGTGGGGATGCCTCGTACGGTTGCGCGGGACCCGTCCCTGCGGGGCTGTAGGAGTCAGACCACCGGGTCCTCAAAGGCAGGGACGACGGCGGGGGTTGCCATACCGTTGTGGTCGAGCGAATGCGGCGTCAGCTCAATACTGCGGATCAGTACGCCCGGCACCTCTGCCACGCGTTCCAACGCCTGAACCATGGCGTCCCGGAGGCTTTCCGCAGGGAAGTAGCAGACGAACTTCGAGTACCCCGGCCCCTCTTCCGGGCCCAGGAATCCGTCGGCGAAGCTGTCGAGCCCGTCGATGGTGTCGGACTGCTCCGGCGTGAAGGGTTCCAGGGTATGCATGACAAAGTGCCAGCTATGCACAGCGGATGTGGTCCTTGATGAATTCATCGATCCTCTTCGCGTGATCACCTGCGTCCCGGGGAGTGCAGAAGACCGGCATCCTTCCGGTACAGCGACAACAGACGACGGCACCCCACCAATGCTTGTCCCCCAGGCGCATGCCACCACGTCCTACGCCTCGGCGACGGGAGAAGACGCCGGACGAGGGACGAACCGCCCGATCGTGCGACATCCCGCGGTGGCCTGGTGCCGACGGCCCGTGGGGCTGCCGCGCATAGGATCACACGGGC
Organism: Streptomyces clavuligerus; assembly: GCF_005519465.1. Lineage (NCBI taxonomy): Bacteria > Bacillati > Actinomycetota > Actinomycetes > Kitasatosporales > Streptomycetaceae > Streptomyces > Streptomyces clavuligerus. The sequence goes on from NZ_CP027858.1 coordinate 4,075,094, forward strand.
CCAGCCCCTGTTCGCGTTATTCACCGCCTGCCGACCACCCCACGGAGCACTGATGACCGCCCACCCCGCGCGCGATCTTTCGGTCACCGACCGCGGTCTTCTCTCGACCAGGGCGTATGGAACGGACCGGCATCTGGCTGCCCGACAGTCGCTCTACCGGTGGCAGTCGCCGCGCCACGACATGCCGGGTCTGGTCGTGAACGAACTGGCCGGTGTGCGGGGCCCGGTCGCGGATGTGGGCTGTGGCAACGGGACGTTCGTGCGGCGGGTGCGCGAGGAGCGGCCCGGTCTGGCCGTGCTGCCGCTGGATGTCTCCCCCGGCATTCTCGCCGGTCTGCCGGGAGCTGTCGTCGCGGATGCTCAGCGGCTCCCCGTCGCCGATGGGACCCTGGGCGCCGTGCTCGCGCTGCACATGCTCTACCACGTGGAGGACCGGGCCCGGGCCGTGCGGGAGCTGGGCCGGGTCCTGGCCCCCGGCGGGGTGGCGGTCGTCTCCACCAACAGCCGGAGCGACAAACGGGAGCTGGAAACCCTCTGGAGCCGGGCGGCCGGTGATGTCCTGGGTGTTCCGGAGGGCCCGGCCCGGGTGCGGCTGTCCGCCCGTTTCACCCTGGAGGACGCTCCGGCGACCCTGGGCGCGGTCTTCGCCGACATCCGTACGATCCCCCTGCCCGGAGTGGTCACGGTGACGGACTCCGCACCGGTCGTCGCCCACCTGGCCTCGTACGAAGCCTGGGCGGACCGGATGGGTGTCCCGTTCCGGGAGACCGTCGAACGGGCCCGGGAACGGGTCGAGGAGACCATCCGGGCGGAGGGGGCGTTCCGCATCACCTGCCTGGGAGGTCTGCTCGTGTGCCGGAGGGGATGACCCGCCCGGTCCGCGAGCGCCCCTCCTCATACGGAGCGTGTGCGGACGGTGACCTCGCCACGCCCCCTGTCCGGGCGCGGGGCCCAGGGGCGGCCTCCCCGGGAGGACGGGTCCAGGGGCGGACTACCCTGGAAGGCCGACCCCGTCCCGCCCCAGCATGGAGAAAAATGGCCGTCAACCTGGTCAATGTCGAGGCCGTCAGCAAGGTGTACGGCACCCGCGCCCTGCTCGACACCGTGTCCCTCGGCGTCTCCGAAGGCGACCGTATCGGTGTCGTCGGACGCAACGGAGACGGCAAGACCACGCTGATCCGCATGCTCGCCAAGCTGGAGGAGCCGGACAGCGGCCGGGTCACCCAGAGCGGCGGGCTGCGCATCGGGGTGCTCACCCAGCATGACTCGCTGGACCCGGAGGCCACCGTCCGGCACGAGGTCATCGGTGATCTCGCGGACCACGAGTGGGCGGGCAACGCCAAGATCCGGGACGTGCTCACCGGGCTCTTCGGCGGGCTCGACCTCCCCGGGTTCCCGCAGGGCCTGGACACCGTCATCGCTCCGCTCTCCGGCGGTGAGCGCCGCCGGGTCGCGCTCGCCAAGCTGCTCATCGCCGAGCAGGACCTCATCGTCCTGGACGAGCCCACCAACCACCTCGACGTCGAGGGCATCGCCTGGCTCGCCCGCCACCTCCAGACCCGCCGCTCCGCCCTGGTCTGCGTCACCCACGACCGCTGGTTCCTCGACCAGGTCTGCACCCGCATGTGGGACGTCCAGCGCGGCTCGGTGTACGAGTACGAGGGCGGCTACAGCGACTATGTCTTCGCCCGCGCCGAGCGCGAGCGCATCGCCGCCACGGAGGAGGCCAAGCGGCAGAACCTGGTCCGCAAGGAGCTGGCCTGGCTGCGCCGGGGCGCGCCCGCCCGGACCTCCAAGCCCCGGTACCGGATCGAGGCGGCCAATGAGCTGATCGCGGACGTGCCGCCGCCCCGGGACACCAGCGAGCTGATGAAGTTCGCCAACGCACGGCTCGGCAGGACGGTCTTCGACCTGGAGGACGTCGGTGTCCAGGCCGGGTCCAAGGTGCTGCTGAAGCATCTGACCTGGCAGCTCGGCCCCGGCGACCGGATCGGCCTGGTCGGCGTCAACGGTGCCGGAAAGACCTCGCTGCTGCGGGCCCTGGCCGAGGCCGCCCGCACCGAGGGCGAGACCCAGCCGTACGCCGGACGGATCGTCGTCGGCAAGACGGTCCGGCTGGCCTACCTCTCGCAGGACGTCACCGAGCTGCCCGGTGCCCTCCGGGTGCTGGAGGCCGTCCAGCAGATCCGGGACCGGGTCGACCTCGGCAAGGGCCGGGAGATGACCGCGGGCCAGCTCTGCGAGCGCTTCGGCTTCAGCAAGGAGAAGCAGTGGACACCCGTCGCCGACCTCTCCGGCGGTGAGCGCCGCCGCCTCCAGCTCCTGCGGCTGCTGATGGACGAGCCGAACGTCCTCTTCCTCGACGAGCCCACCAACGACCTCGACATCGAGACCCTGACCCAGCTGGAGGACCTGCTCGACGGCTGGCCCGGCTCGATGGTCGTGATCTCGCACGACCGGTTCTTCCTGGAGCGCACCACCGACCGGACCTTCGCCCTGCTCGGCGACGCCACCCTGCGGATGCTGCCGCGCGGCATCGACGAGTATCTGGAGCGCCGCCAGAAGATGATCGAGGCCGCGGCCCCGGCGCCCGTCGCGCCCCCGGCCAAGGCCAAGTCCGCCGGAGAGGCCCGGGCCGCGCAGAAGGAGCTGGCCCGTATCGAGCGCAGGCTGGACAAGATCTCCGAGAAGGAGACGGCGCTCCACGACCGCATCGCGGCGAACGCCACCGACTTCGAGAAGGTCGCCCAACTCGACGCCGAGCTGCGGGAACTCGCCGGTGAGCGGGAAGAACTGGAGCTGCACTGGCTGGAGCTTGCCGAGGACGCCTGAGCCGACCGGCCCCCTTCCCGCGTCCGTCCGGGTGATAGAAAGTATCCGGCTTCACCTGACATGAATACGCGGAACCGCTGTCCGAAAACGCTGCACGCCCGCCGGAATCGCCGGAGCCTCCGGAGCCTCCGGAGCCTCCGCAACCGGGAGCCCCGGAGACGGGGACCGGGAGCGGGAGCGGCGTTCGGGCGGCGGACCGTGGGAAAGGGGACGCGCCGATGTCCCAGCCGCCCAGCCCGCCGCCGCAGGGAGGCTTCGGCGCTCCGCAGGACCCGCGCCAGTGGTCCCCGCAGGACCGGCCGGAGCCTCCGTACCAGGAGCCCCCTCACCAGGAGGACCGGCAGGGGTCCTTCCCGCACGATCCGCCGGAGTTCCGGCCCGGCCCGCCCCAGGACCCGCGTTCCGCCGCGCCCCCGCCGGGGCCGTTCCTCCAGGAGCCCGTGCCCGGGACGGGGCACCTTCCGCCCGTACACCCGCAGACGCCCGCGCCCGCGCCGGGTCCCGCGTACCCGCAGGCGCCCGTACCCCCGCCCGGCACCCCGTACGGGCAGTCCCCCTACGGGCAGCCCCCGTACGGCGGGCAGCAGCCGTACGGGCAGCCGGGCCCCGGCCCGCAGGGCCCCTACGGCCCCGTCCCCACCGGCGTGGTCGCGTACGGCGGCGCCCCGCAGCAGCCGTACCCCTGCACCCCCGCCCCGCCCGCCCCGGACACCACCGGCGGCCACCGGCGGAAGGGCCTCCGCGGCAGGCCCGGCGCGGTTCTCGCGGCGGGCCTCGCCGTGCTGCTCCTGGTCGGCGGCGGCGGGTATCTCGCCCTCTCCGGGGACAAGGAGACAGCGCCGGAACAGAGGGAGAGCCAGGCGGAGGAGCAGCAGGAACAGCAGGAGCAGGAGGGGAAGGAAGAGACGGAAGAGAAGGAAGAGAAGGGGGAGAACGGGGAACGGGCGGGCGGCTCCGGGCGGAGCGCGGACGACGCCCTCAACGCGGGCCGCGAGGACGGCGAGGCGAAAGTCTCGTTCGTGACGAAGAACGACGTCGACCTGCCCCGCAACGGCGTCGACGCCTTCGGCCCCTGGACCGCGGGCGACACCGTCGTCCGCGCGGTGCACCGGCAGATCACCGGCTACTCCACCGCCGACGGCCGCAAGAAGTGGACCCTCCCCGTCGGCACCGACATCTGCTCCGCCACGTTCAACGCGTCCGCCGACGGCAAGGTCGTCATCGGCGTCAAGGACGGCACCGGGGAGCGGGCCAAGTGCCTCGATCTGCGGATGGTCGACATCCGCACCGGCACCGTGGGCTGGAAGAAGACCCTCCGCACCGGCTCCGGCTTCCGGTCCCTCACCGAGTTCACGCTCACCATCAGCGGTGACACCCTCGGCGCCGCCGGGCTCGGCAACTCCTTCGGCCTCTCGCTGCGCGACGGCCGCCCGCTCTTCGAGGGCCCCGCCACCGGCTGCAAGCCGTTCGCCTTCGCGGGCGGGCCCCGGCTGCTCGCCGCCGTGAGCTGCCCCACCAAGGACTGGAAGAAGCCCAGACAGCAGCTCCAGGAGCTGGACGCGGCCACCGGCCGGGTGAAGTGGACCTACAGCGCGCCCGAGGGCTGGGAGGTCGAGAAGGTCTTCTCCGCCGATCCGGTCGTCGTCTCGCTCAAGCAGAGCCGGGAGAAGAAGTGGGGTGTCGTCGCCCTCACGGACCGGGGCACCGAACGCTCCCGGATCCAGGGCGGGAAGGACCGGTTCCAGCCACGTTGCGGCGGCAATTTCGTGGTGCTCGGTGAGCATCTGGAGGGCTGCGCCGGCGTCGCGGCCGACGACGACGCCTTCTACATCGCCACCCAGCCCGAACGCCCCGGCGGCGCCAACGAGGTCGTCGCCTTCGACCTCGACAGCGGGCGCGAGACATGGCGCACCCCGTCGGGCGGCGGGAGCACCCTGCTGCCGCTGCGCATGGAGGGCACGGACGTCCTCGCCTACCGCGAGCCCACCTACGACCGGGGCGGCGCCCTGACGGTCATCCCGCCCGGCGGCGGCGCGCCCCGCACCCTGCTGCGGCTCCAGGCCGCCACCGCGCGGACCGAGTCCTCTCTCTACTCGCCGCGGCTGGTGTACGGGGGCGGCACCCTCTTCATCGCCAGTGGCCGGGTCAGTGCCCGTGACGACGCGGAGGAACTCCGGACCCCGACCATGATGGCCTTCACCCGGTGACCCGGGCCGGGGCCCGGTGACCGCGCCGGGCCCGGCCGTCCCGTCCCGCCGCAGCCGCCGAACCCCCGAGGTACGCACGCCATGACACAGCCCCCGCCGCCGGGCGCCCCTCAGTCCCCGGGTTTCGGGCCGCCGCAGCCGCCTCCGCCGGGCGGTTTCGGCGCCCCGCAGCCGCAGCCGGGACCCCCCTGGCCGGGGTACGCGTACCAGCCGCCCGCACCGCCGCCCCTCCCCCCGCAGCCGCCGCCCTCCGGCGGTGACGGGCGCGGGACCCGTGCGCTGATCGTCGTCGCCGCCCTCGCCGCCATGGCGCTGATCGTCGGCGGCGGTGTGTGGTACTCCCACAGCCGGGACGACGACGGGGGCGCCGCCGCGGCGGCGGACCGGGGCGGCGGCGGTCGGGGCGGGGAGGAAGCAGGCCGGGAGGAAGCGGGCCGGGAGAAGGTGCCCGAGCGGGTCGGGTCCCGGGTGGCCTTCCGGCTCCCCGAGCCCCCCGTCGAGGACATCACCGACGTCGGCGGCGCCTGGACCACCGAGCAGCTCTTCGTCAAGCCCGGCATCCGCTCCGTCGTCGGCCACCGCGCGAAGGACGGCACCGCCGCCTGGACGCTGGACCTCCCCGGCCAGATCTGCGCCGCGTCCCGCCACCAGTCGGCGGACGGCGGGGCCGCGTTCCTCTTCGAGCCCGCCCGGCGCACGGCCCCCCGTCACTTCCAGCCCTGCACCGAGGTCGGCGTCGTCGATCTGGGCACCGGCGCACTGCGCTGGCGGACCTCCGTCACCAGCGCCACCGGCGGCGATCAGAAGGTCTCGTTCAGCGAGGTCACCCAGAGCGGACGGACCGTCGCCGCGGGCGGTGTCACCGGCGGTGCCGCCTTCGACCTGGGCAGCGGCAGGGTGCGGTGGAAGCCCACGGTCGGCTCCGACGGCTGCCGCGACCGCGGCTACGGCGGCGGCCCCGCCCTGGTCGCCGTCCGCCAGTGCGGCACCCCGGACCGGCCCCGGCTGACCGTGCAGCGCCTCGACCCCCTGAGCGGTCGGCCCGTCTTCTCGTACCGCCTCCCCGAGGCCACCGACAGCGCGAACATCGTCTCCGCCGATCCGCTGGTGATCGCCGCCGACGTGGGCGACACCGCCGGGGCGGGGGGCTTCTCGGACCTGTTCTCGGTCGACGCGAAAGGACGTCAGCTCGCCCGGATTCCCGCCACCGGCGACGCCTTCGCGACGGACTGCGCCAGTACCGAGGCCGAGAGCTGCCGGCTGATCGCCGTCGGCAACGGCCGGGTCTATCTGCCGACCTCCGAACGGGAGGGGGCGTCCGGCTTCCGCAACACCAACGACCTGGTCTCGTACGACCTCCGCACGGGCAGGCCCACCCCCGGCCGGCTGGCGGCGGGCGGCTCCCACATGATCTACCCGCTGCGGATGGACGGCGGCGACGTCATCGCCTACCGCACCCCGTCGCACGACTCCGGCGGCCAGGTGGTCAGCGTCGACGGCGCGGGCTTCGAGCAGACCGTGCTGATGAGCAACCCGGACGAGGAGCGGACCCGTCGGGCGGAGAGCGGTTTTCCGGTCTCCTCCGACGACATCGTCTACGACCGGGGACGGCTCTATCTGAGCGCCACCCTGATGAGCCCGTCGTCCACGGAGGACGGGCAACTGATTCTGGCCTTCACGACCGCCGACTGATTTTCTCGCTACGGTCGCACCCCAGGCCCGGTATATCGGTACTCCGGTGTACTGGGCCAGGGTCAAGACCGATCGGCGCCATGTGTCGGTCACAGGTCATGTGTTGGTCATGGTGTGGTCATAACCATCCCCGTGCGGCGTCTGATTCCGCACGATGGGGGACTTCTGTTGGGTTGTGGCCGCGCACAGTCGAACAAGCGTGTAGCTTGCCGGGTCAGGCCCGGGAGCCGGGGCTGCGGGGGAGTGGGGGTTTGCTCGATGGGCGTGCGGCTCATGGTGGTCGACGATCACCGACTGCTCGCGGAGGCGCTCGCGTCGGCCTTGAAGCTGCGCGGGCACCGGGTGCTCGCGGCGGCGGCACCGGCGGCGGGCGCCGCTGACCTGGTGGTCAGCAGGGCGCCTGAGGTCTGTCTGCTGGGGACGGCGGGGCCGGCCGAGCCGGGTGCCTTTGATCCGGTGGTGAAGATCAAACGGGAGCGGCCCCAGGTGGCCGTCGTGGTCCTGGGACCCGTGCCCAGCCCCCGGGGGATCGCGGCGGCGTTCGCCGCGGGAGCCTCCGGCTATGTCCGCCACGACGAGCGGATCGAGGGCGTGGAACGGGCCATGATGAAGGCCCGCGCGGGTGAGGCGGTCGTCGCCCCCGCCCTGCTCCAGGGCGCCTTCGCGGAGCTGCTGAACCCGGTGGCCCAGCCCGACGACGAGGGGCAGCGGCTGCTGCGGCTGCTCACCCCGAGGGAGATCGAGGTCCTGGTCCGGGTCGCGGAGGGCGAGGACACCCGGCTGATCGCGGCGGGCATGGGGATCGCCCCCAGCACCGCCCGTACGCATGTGCAGCGGGTGCTGATGAAGCTGGGCGTGGGCTCCCGGCTGGAGGCGGCGGCGCTCGCCGCGCGCACGGGGCTGCTCGACCGGGCCACCACGGCCACCGCCCCCATCGCCCCGGTCTCCCGCCTCCACGAGCGCTGAGCCCGGCCGGGCCGGGCCGGGGCGGGGCCCGGCGGAGCCGAGCCCTGGTGGAGCCGAGCCCCGGCCGAGCCGGGTGGTCCTGCGGACCGGTTCCTTCCCACCCCCGCGCGGCGCGCGCGTCATCGGTCGTCTTCCGACCGGACTATGAGTAGATGTGCAGGGGTTCGTCATGAACTCACGCTTCCTGGCGGCCCATTGACTGCACTGTTGGCTCATGGTTTGTTGTGTGCGGTTATGTTGGGAACGGTGAGGGAGTCTCCGTGAAGAAGACGTCGACCCGGCTCGCCGACGGTCGTGAACTGCTCTACTACGACTCCCGCGACGACGCCGTCCGCGACAGCGTCGACCGCAGACCGCTCACCCCCGTCACCAGCCGTACCGAGATCCGCCGCGATCCGCTGCTCGGGGACGCGGTCTCCATCGCCGCCCACCGCCAGGACCGCACCTATCAGCCGCCCGCCGGTCAGTGCCCGCTCTGCCCCTCGCGCGGCGGCAGGCTCAGCGAGATCCCGGCCGAGGACTACGACGTCGTCGTCTTCGAGAACCGCTTCCCCTCCCTCTCCGGGGAGCTGGGCCGCTGCGAGGTGGTCTGCTTCACCTCCGACCACGACGCCTCCTTCGCCGACCTCGGCGAGGAGCAGACCGCGCTGGTCCTCGCCGCGTGGACCGACCGCACCGCCGAACTCGCCGCGCTCCCCCAGGTCGAACAGGTCTTCTGCTTCGAGAACCGGGGCGTCGAGATCGGCGTCACCCTCGGCCATCCGCACGGCCAGATCTACGCGTACCCCTTCGTCACCCCGCGCACCCGGCAGATGCTGACCTCGGCCGCCGCCCACCGGCGCGGCACCGGCCGCAATCTCTTCGACGACATCGTGGAACGGGAGGGCGCCGAGGGCGAACGGGTGGTGCTCGCCACCGCCCACTGGCTCGCCTTCGTCCCGTACGCCGCGCACTGGCCGTACGAGATCCACCTCTACCCCCGGCGCCGCGTCCCCGACCTGCGCGCATTGGACGACGCGGCCCGCGCCGAGTTCCCCGGGGTCTATCTGGAGCTGCTGCGCCGCTTCGACCGGGTTTTCGGCGACGGCCAGCCCCCGACCCCGTACATCTCGGCCTGGCACCAGGCCCCGTTCCACCCGGAGGGACGCGCCGACTTCGCCCTCCATCTGGAGCTCTTCACCATCCGCCGCACTCCCGGAAAGCTGAAGTTCCTCGCGGGTTCGGAGTCGGGAATGAGTGTGTTCATCAATGACGTCCTGCCGGAGACGGCGGCACGGCGGTTGCGAGAGGCGGCGAGCGTATGAACAAGTACCTGGTGACGGGCGGGGCGGGCTATGTGGGCGGCGTGGTGGCGCTGCGGCTGCTGGCGGCCGGGCACCGGGTCACCGTCCTCGACAATCTCTCCACCGGCTTCCGGGAGGGCGTCCCCGAGGGCGCCGAATTCATCGAGGGCGACATCCGGGACGCGGCCAAGTGGCTCGACCCCTCCTATGACGCGGTGCTGCACTTCGCCGCGTTCTCCCAGGTCGGGGAGTCGGTGGCGCACCCCGAGAAGTACTGGGAGAACAACGTCGGCGGCACCATGGCGCTGCTGTCCGCGATGCGCTCCGCGCGGGTGCGCACCCTGGTCTTCTCCTCGACGGCGGCGACCTACGGCGAGCCGGTGCGCACCCCCATCGCCGAGTCCGACCCCACCGCCCCCACCAATCCGTACGGCGCCTCCAAGCTCGCCGTCGACCACATGATCGGCGGCGAGGCCGCCGCCCACGGCCTCGCGGCGGTCTCCCTGCGCTACTTCAACGTCGCGGGCGCCCACCGGGGCCAGGGCGAGCGCCATGACCCCGAGACCCATCTGATCCCGCTCCTCCTGGACGTGGCCCTCGGCCGCCGGGAGTCGATCGCCGTGTACGGGGACGACTATCCGACGCCCGACGGGACCTGCGTCCGGGACTACATCCATGTCGCCGACCTCGCCGACGCGCATCTCCTCGCGCTGGGCGCGGCGCGTCCGGGCGAGCATCTGATCTGCAACCTCGGCAACGGGAACGGCTTCTCGGTGCGCGAGGTCGTCGACACCGTGCGCCGGGTCACCGGGCACCCCGTGCCCGAGACGGCCGCCCCGCGCCGGGCGGGCGACCCGGCGGTCCTGGTGGCCTCGTCCGAGACCGCCGGGGAACGGCTCGGCTGGAGCCCCGCGCGGCCCGGTCTCACCGGGATCGTCGCGGACGCCTGGGAGTTCGCCCGGGCCCGGCACGCGTGAACGCGGGGGTGTGGCAGGCCCCGGGCCGGGTCAATCTGATCGGTGAGCACACCGACTACAACGACGGCCTGGTGGCGCCCTTCGCCCTGCCGCTCACGGTCGTCGCCGAGGGACGGCGCCGCGAGGACGGGGTGCTCAGCCTCGGCTCCGACGGCGCGGAGCCCGGCCGCCGCACCGTCGATCTGCGGGTCGACGACCTCGCCCCCGGGCACGGCCCGCGCGGCTGGACCGACTATCCCGCGGGGGTGCTCTGGGCGCTGCGGGAGGCAGGACACCGGATCGGCGGCGCACAACTGCGCTTCACCTCCACCCTGCCGCAGGGCGCGGGGCTCTCCTCGTCCGCCGCGCTCGGCGTCGTCACCGCCCTGGCGCTGAGCGAGCTGTACGGCCTCGACCCGGCGCCGGACCTGCCGGAGCTGGCCCGGATCGCCCGCAGGGCCGAGAACGCGTACGCCGGGGCGCCCACCGGGATCATGGACCAGATGGCCTCCGCCTGCTGTACGGAGGGCCATGTCCTGGCCCTGGACACCCGGGACCTGTCGCTGCGGCAGATCCCGTTCGACCCGGCCGCGCACGGGCTCGCGCTGCTGCTCGTCGACACCCGGGTGACCCACGCCCACAGCACCGGCGCGTACGGCAGACGGCGCGCGGGGTGCGAGGCGGCGGCAGCCGCGCTCGGGGTCCCGGCCCTGCGGGACGTGGGGCCCGATGAGCTGCCCGCGGCCCTGGCCCGGCTCGCCGACCCGGAGCAGCGCCGTCTGGTCCGGCATGTGGTGACGGAGAACCACCGGGTGGAACGGGTGACGTCCGCGCTGCTCACCGGGGATGTCCACGCGGTCGGGCCGGTGCTCACCGAGGGGCATGTCTCGCTCCGTGACGACTTCCGGGTCTCCTGCCCGGAGCTGGACCTCGTGGTGTCCGCGGCGCTGGCCGCCGGGGCGCTGGGCGCGCGGATGACCGGAGGCGGTTTCGGGGGCTCGGCGATCGTGCTCACCCGCGCGGCGGCGGCGGGCGCGGTGGCGGCCGCGGTGCGGCGGGCGTTTGCGGAGGCGAGCCTTACCGAACCTGTCGTCAGGGCGGCGGACCCGGCCGGCGGGGCCCGCCGGATCTCCTGACCGGGCCCGCTTTTCCAGGCGTGCGACCGGTCGAACGCCATGGGTTCACCTTCCGGGGTAAAACTTACGGCACATCTTGCACAGCGCAGGTAATCAGTTCTGCAAATAGCCTTCCCCTGCCGTTCCCCCGCCGTACTCTGATGTTCAGCACCGGTGGGGGCCGGTGTGTATCAGGGGGCGAGATCAGTCGGGTACGACGCCCGGGGCGGGGTAGCAGTGTGCGCGGCGGCGGCCGTGCGCGTTCTCCCCGTTCCCCCGGGCGCCGTGCCCGCGTCATCCGTCCTCCGAGCCTGGGGGTGTCTGTGATCCGTATTCGGGTCCTGGTGGTGGACGACCACCGAATCTTCGCCGAGTCCCTGGCCGCCGCTCTCGCGGCCGAGCCCGATGTCGAAGTGGCGGCGGCCGGGAGCGGCCCGGCGGCGTTGCGCTGTCTGGAAAGAGCCCTCGCCGACGGGCGGGGCTTCGATGTGATGCTCGTCGACGCCGATCTCGGCGCGGGCGGGGGACGGCCGCAGGCCGTGCGCGCGCCCGTCGCCCGCGCGGTCCCCGACGACGGGGACGAGGGGCTGGTGGACGGGATCACCCTGGTCGCCGGGGTCCGTTCGGTCCATCCCGCCGTCCGTACGGTCGTCCTCGCCGAGAAGGACGACCCGCGCCGGGCCGCGCTCGCGCTCCAGGCGGGGGCGTGCGGCTGGGTCGCCAAGGACTGCTCGTTGCAGCGGCTGCTCGCGGTGATCCGGGGGGTGCTGCGGGATGAGACCCATCTGCCGCCCGCGCTGCTCACCGGGGTGCTGCGGGAGCTGACCGCCGCCCGCAAGCACCGCACCGAGAGCGAGCGGCTGGTCGAGTCGCTGACCCCGCGCGAGCGGGAGGTGCTGCGGTGCATGGTGGCGGGGCTGGGGCGCAAGGCGGTCGCCGAGCGGCTCTTCCTCTCCCCGCACACGGTCCGCACCCATATGCAGAACGTGCTGGGCAAGCTGGGGGTGCACTCGACGCTCGCGGCGGTGGCGCTGGCCCGGCGGGCGGGCGTGGGCCCGGTGGACCTAGCCGGGGATGTTGTCGAACGGGGCGGTCAGCTCGCGTAGCAGCGCGGCCAGCTCGGCCCGCTGGGCGTGGGAGAGCCGGGAGAGGATGGCGCGCTCCTGGTCGAGCAGCCCGGCCAGGGCCTGGTCCGCGCGGTCCCGGCCCTCGGCGGTCAGGCGCACCAGCACCCCGCGCCGGTCGCTGGGGTCGGGCAGCCGCTCGACCAGGCCCTTCTTGGCGAGCCTGTCGATGCGGTTGGTCATGGTGCCCGAGGTGACCAGGGTCTGGGTGAGGAGCTGGCCGGGGGAGAGCTGATACGGGTCCCCCGCGCGGCGCAGCGAGGTCAGGACGTCGAACTCCCACGGTTCGAGCTGGTGCTCGGAGAACGCGAGCCTGCGGGCCCGGTCGAGGTGGCGGGCGAGCCGTGAGACGCGGCTCAGCACCTCCAGCGGTTCCACGTCGAGGTCGGGGCGCTCCCGGCGCCATGCCGCGACCAGTCGATCGACCTCGTCCTCCATGACGATCAGTGTAGTTGGTCTGTCGATGTGAAGTCTCTTGACGTCAAGATAGTTTCGGGCGCAGGATGGGATCACCGGGGCGGGAGGGGTCTTTCGACCGACTTCTCCCCTCGCGGCCTGCTGTTCCTTTGCGTTCTTTTTCCGCCCTGCTCCTCGTCGCCCCGCCGCTCTCCCCGGCGATTTCTTCAGATACGCGAGGTCTGTACGTCATGACATCCGCCGCTCCCACCTGGGACCCCGGGCTCTATCTGCGTCACGCGGGCCACCGCACCCGCCCCTTCCTCGACCTGCTCGCCCGGATTCCCGAGCCGGGGCGCCCCGGCCCCGGCGGCGGGGGCGGGGGGACGCGCGCCCCGCTGCGGATCGCCGACATCGGCTGCGGCGCGGGCAATGTCACCGCCCTGCTCGCCGAGCGCTGGCCCGACGCCCTGATCACCGGTTTCGACAACTCCCCCGAGATGGTCGAACACGCCCGCACCGCGCACGGCGGCCCCACGGCGGGCGGTGGACGGCTGGACTTCACCGAGGGCGACGCCCATGACTGGCTCCCCGAGGGCGGCTACGACCTGATCGTCTCCAACGCCGTCCTGCACTGGGTGCCCGGCCACCGCGCGCTCCTCGGCCGCTGGGCCGAGGCGCTGAACCCCGGCGGCGTCCTCGCCTTCCAGGTGCCCGCGAACTTCGCCGCCCCCAGCCACACCCTGGTCGCCGGACTCGTCGCCGAACCCCGCTGGCGGGACCGGCTCGGCGAGCACGGCGTCATCGCCTCCGTCCATGAACCCGCCGAGTATCTGACCCGGCTGGTGGGGCTGGGGCTCGACCCGGACGTCTGGGAGACCACCTACCTCCAGCTCCTCACCGGCGAGGACCCGGTACTCGACTGGATCAAGGGCACGGTGCTGCGCCCCCTCCTCACCGAACTGGCCGACGACCCCGCCGCGACCGACGCCTTCCTCACCGAACTGGCCGGCCGTCTGCGCACCGCCTACCCACCGGGCCCGGCGGGGACGGTCCTGCCCTTCCGCCGCGTCTTCGCCGTCGCGAGGGCCTGACCTGACTGCCCGCACCCCGGGGCGAGTGAGCCGAAGGGGGTACGCCTCCGCCTCTCTCCCGGGCCGGGCGATGGCCCGCACCCCGCCCCCGAGCCGGGCGTTTGCCCTGCCCCTGCGGCGCGTGAATCGAAGGGGTGCCGCGGGTGCCGAATGCGGAGAGCGCCCGCCTGTCTGTTGGGCCGGGCGTTTGCCCGCACCCCGCCCCCGAGCCGGGCGTTTGCCTTGACCCTGCGGCGAGTGAGCCGAAGGGGCGCACCTCCGCCTCTCTCCCGGGCCGGGCGATGGCCCGCACCCCGCCCCCGAGCCGGGCGTTTGCCTCGACCCTGCGGCGAGTGAGCCGAAGGGGCGCGTGGCTGCCGAAAGTGGAGAGCGCGCGGAGCCCGTGAGGAACGAGCGGGCGAGCACGGTCGACCGTCGGCAGACGCTTCAGCGCTCCGGAGGCGAACCGAGCCACAAAAAAAGGGGGCCCCTAATTCTTGCGGTGGCCTATCAGGCGGGGCTTCGGTTCCAGGCCGTCCAGGCCGTGCCAGGCCAGGTTCACCAGGTGCGCGGCGACCTCGGCCTTCTTCGGGCGGCGGGCGTCCAGCCACCACTGGCCGGTGAGCGCGACCATCCCGACCAGCGCCTGCGCGTACAGCGGCGCCAGCTTGGGATCGAAGCCCCGGTTCTTGAACTCCATCCCCAGGATGTCTTCCACCTGTGTGGCGATATCGCTGATCAGCGAGGCGAACGTGCCCGTCGACTGGGCCACCGGCGAATCCCGCACCAGGATGCGGAAGCCGTCCGTGTACCGCTCGATGTAGTCGAGCAGCGCGAACGCCGCCTGTTCGAGCAGTTCCCTGGGGTGCCCGGCGGTCAGCGCGCCCGTCACCATGTCGAGGAGCTGGCGCATCTCACGGTCGACGACGACCGCGTACAGCCCTTCCTTGCCGCCGAAGTGCTCGTACACCACCGGCTTGGACACCCCCGCCTTCGCGGCGATCTCCTCCACCGAGGTGCCCTCGAACCCCTTGTCGGCGAAGAGGGTGCGGCCGATGTCCAGCAACTGTTCACGGCGTTCCGCACCGGTCATCCGCACCCGGCGCGCCCGCCGTCCCGACCGGTTCTTCTCGGTGCCATTGCTGTTGCCGTCCGTCGCCACGCCCTCCATCATGCCGTGTCGGGCGCTGTGGTACTGCGCCGGGCGTCGATGCGTGCCGCGCTCGGCCACCGCACGTCGTATGCCCACCCCAGCCGCTCGAACCAGCGGATCAGCCGGGCGCTGGAGTCGAGCTGCCCCCGGAGCACCCCGTGCCGGGCGCTCGTCGGGTCCGCGTGGTGCAGGTTGTGCCAGGACTCCCCGCAGGACAGCACCGCCAGCCACCACACATTCCCCGAGCGGTCCCGGGAGCGGAACGGACGGCGGCCCACCGCGTGACAGATCGAATTGATCGACCAGGTCACATGGTGCAGCAGCGCGACCCGCACCAGGGAGCCCCAGAAGAACGCGGTGGCGGCGCCCTGCCACGTCCCCGTCACTGCCCATCCGGCCAGCGGCGGGATCGCCAGCGACAGCACCGTCCACCAGACGAAGTCCCGGGAGATCCGCCGCAGCGCCGGGTCCTTGATCAGATCCGGCGCGTACTTGTGCTGCGAGGTCCGCTCCGAGTCGAACATCCAGCCGATATGGGCCCACCAGAGCCCCTTCAGCAGCGCCGGGACGCTCTCCCCGTACCGCCACGGGGAGTGCGGATCACCCTCCTCGTCGGAGAAGCGGTGGTGCTTGCGGTGGTCGGCCACCCAGCGCACCAACGGCCCCTCGACCGCCAGTGAACCCGCCACCGCCAGCGCGATCCGCAGCGGGCGGCGCGCCTTGAAGGCGCCATGGGTGAAGTACCGGTGGAAGCCGATCGTGATCCCGTGGCAGCCCAGGAAGTACATCCCCACGAGCAGCCCCAGATCCAGCCAGCTCACGCCCCAGCCCCAGGCCAGCGGCACCGAGGCCGCCAGCGCGAGAAACGGCACCACGATGAAGAACAGCAGTGCGAGCTGCTCGATCGACCCCTTCTTGTCGCCGCCGAGCGTCGCGGACGGAAGGCCGTCGACCGCCGCGCCGACCGGGTCCGCGGCGTCGACCACATCCGGGCTGGTTGTCATGGTGAGCGTCCCTCGCGTCCCTGGGGAGAGGAAGATGATCACACCGAGCCACCGGCAGGTGACCAACGGCGACGTCAGTATGGCAGCGCCCGGCCGCGCGGCAAGGGCCCTGTGGACAGACGCCGGGACCCGGCGACCTATCCTGGGTCTCGTCGGACAGCGCGGTCCGCAGCCTCCAGTACCCCTCCAGACGTGCTCAAACACTGCAAGGAGCCGCACCTGTGAGCAGTGCCGACCAGACACCCACGGCCAGCGCCGAACTCCGTGCCGACATCCGCCGACTGGGCGACCTCCTCGGGGAGACGATCGTCCGGCAGGAAGGCCCCGAACTGCTCGAACTCGTCGAGCAGGTACGCGCCCTGACCCGCAGCGACGGGGAGGCCGCCGCCCATCTGCTGGGCGACACCGACCTGGAGACCGCGGCCAAGCTGGTCCGCGCCTTCTCCACCTACTTCCACCTCGCCAACGTCACCGAACAGGTGCACCGCGGCCATGAGCTGCGCCGACTGCGCGCGGCCGAGGGCAGCCTGCTGGCCCGTACCGCCGACCGGCTCAAGGACGCCGACCCCGCCCATCTGCGGGAGACCGTCAAGAACCTCAACGTCCGGCCCGTCTTCACCGCGCACCCCACGGAGGCCGCCCGGCGCTCCGTCCTCAACAAGCTGCGCCGGATCGCCGAACTCCTCGACACCCCCGCGGTCCCCTCCGACCGCCGCCGCATCGATCTGCGGCTCGCCGAGAACATCGACCTCATCTGGCAGACCGACGAGCTGCGGGTCGTCCGCCCCGAACCGGCCGACGAGGCCCGCAACGCCATCTACTACCTGGACGAGCTGCACGCCGACGCCGTCGGCGACGTCCTGGAGGACCTGGCGGCGGAGCTGGAGCGGGTCGGCCTGGAGCTGCCCGCGGGCACCCGCCCGTTGACCTTCGGCACCTGGATCGGCGGCGACCGCGACGGCAACCCCAACGTCACCCCCGCCGTCACCCGCGAGGTGCTGATCCTCCAGCACGAGCACGGCATCACCGACGCCCTCGCCCTCATCGACGCGCTGCGCGGACAGCTCTCCCAGTCCATCCGCTACACCGGCGCCACCGACGAACTCCTCGCCTCCCTCCAGACCGACCTGGAGCGGCTGCCGGAGATCAGCCCCCGCTACAAGCGGCTCAACGCGGAGGAGCCGTACCGCCTCAAGGCCACCTGCATCCAGCAGAAGCTCGTCAACACCCGCGAGCGCCTGGCCAAGGGCACCCCGCACCAGCCCGGACGGGACTACCTCGGCACCTCCGAACTCCTCGCCGACCTCACCCTGATCCAGACCTCGCTGCGCGAGCACCGGGCCGGGCTCTTCGCCGACGGCCGCCTCGACCGCACCATCCGCACGCTCTCCGCGTTCGGCCTCCAGCTCGCCACCATGGACGTGCGCGAACACGCGGACGCCCACCACCACGCCCTCGGCCAGCTCTTCGACCGGCTCGGCGAGGAGTCCTGGCGGTACTCCGACATGCCGCGCGAGTACCGGCAGAAGCTGCTCGCGAAGGAGCTGCGCTCGCGCCGCCCGCTCGCGCCCACCCCCGCCCCGCTGGACGCCGCCGGTGCCAAGACCCTCGGGGTCTTCCACACCGTCAAGGAGGCGTTCGAGCGGTTCGGGCCCGAGGTCATCGAGTCGTACATCATCTCGATGTGCCAGGGCGCCGACGATGTCTTCGCCGCCGCCGTCCTCGCCCGCGAGGCCGGACTCATCGACCTCCACGCGGGCTGGGCGAAGATCGGCATCGTGCCCCTCCTGGAGACCACGGACGAGCTGCGCGCCGCCGATGTGATCCTGGACGGGATGCTCTCCGACCCCTCCTACCGCAGGCTCGTCGCGCTCCGCGGCGAGGTCCAGGAGGTCATGCTCGGCTACTCCGACTCCTCCAAGTTCGGCGGCATCACCACCTCGCAGTGGGAGATCCACCGGGCCCAGCGGCGACTGCGCGACGTGGCCCACCGCCACGGGGTGCGGCTGCGGCTCTTCCACGGCCGCGGCGGCACCGTCGGCCGCGGCGGCGGCCCCACCCACGACGCGATCCTGGCGCAGCCCTGGGGCACGCTGGAGGGCGAGATCAAGGTGACCGAGCAGGGCGAGGTCATCTCCGACAAGTATCTGATCCCGTCCCTGGCCCGGGAGAACCTGGAACTGACGGTCTCCGCCACGCTCCAGGCGTCCGCCCTGCACACCGCGCCGCGCCAGTCCGTGGAGGCGCTGGCCCGCTGGGACGCCGCGATGGACACCGTCTCGGACGCCGCGCACCGCGTGTACCGCGCCCTGGTCGAGGACCCGGACCTGCCCGCGTACTTCTTCGCGTCGACCCCCGTCGACCAGCTCGCCGATCTGCACCTGGGCTCGCGCCCCTCGCGCCGCCCCGACAGCGGCGCCGGGCTCGACGGGCTGCGGGCGATCCCGTGGGTCTTCGGCTGGACCCAGTCCCGGCAGATCGTCCCCGGCTGGTACGGGGTCGGCTCCGGGCTGAAGGCGCTGCGGGAGGCCGGACTCGACACCGTCCTGTCGGAGATGCACGAGCAGTGGCACTTCTTCCGCAACTTCATCGCGAACGTGGAGATGACGCTCGCGAAGACGGATCTGCGGATCGCCCGGCACTACGTCGACACCCTGGTGCCGGACGAGCTGAAGCATGTCTTCGACACGATCGAGGCCGAGCACCGGCTGACCGTGAGCGAGGTCCTGAAGGTCACCGGCGGGGAGCGGCTGCTCGGCTCCAACCCGGTGCTCCAGCAGACGTTCGCCATCCGGGACGCCTATCTGGACCCGATCTCCTATCTCCAGGTCTCCCTGCTGGCCCGCCAGCGCGGTGCCGCGGAGCGCGGTGAGCCCGCCGACCCGCTGCTGGGCCGTGCCCTGCTGCTCACCGTCAACGGGGTGGCCGCGGGTCTGCGCAACACCGGCTGACCTGTGCCGATGTGCCCCGGGGCCGTGCGTACGGCGCGGCCCCGGGGCATACGGCACTCCATGGCTCCGTGCGGCTCCGGTGGCTCCGCAGGGCTCGCACGGTGCAGGCAGGGCTCAGACGGTGCAGGCAGGGCTCAGACGGTGAAGAAGGTGCCCGCTATCACGGCCGCACCGGCGATCGCGGAGCCCATCGCGACCTTCGTCAGCCCCATCCCCGCGATCAGGAACGACGCGAGGAGCAGCGCGCCGCCCAGCGGCAGCCAGGCGTAGAAGACCCCGCCGACCCCCCGGCGCACGACCTCGTCGCTCTCGGGCTTGACCACGACGTCGATCCGGTCGCCCTTGTCGACCGTCACCGACTCGTCGATCCGCAGCCCCGCCCGCGGCGCCGCCGGGCCCTCGGGGTCGTACAGCCCCGTACAGGTCTCCTCGCCGCAGCCGGAGACGGCGATCGTGCCGCGTTCGCGGTCGTCGGTGAACATGATGTGCCGGGCCGTGTCCCAGGAGGACCAGCCGGCCGCCGCCAGCACCAGCAGCGCGACCAGGCCCATCGCCGTCAGCCGGAGGTAGAGGAGCATCCCACTCATGGGGCGCGATCCTTCGGCATCCGGACAGCTCCGGTCAACTCCGCGGGCGTGCGGGGACGCTCGGGCCCGCCCCGCGCCGCTGTGCCGCGGGTGTGCGCGCTGCTCAGGAGTTGTACGCGCTCTGCGCCCGCTCCAGGCCCTCGGTGACCAGGGCTTCGACGGCGTCGGCCGCCCGGTCCACGAAGTAGTCCAGCTCCTTGCGTTCGGCGCCGGAGAAGTCCTTCAGCACAAAGTCGGCGACCTGCATCCGGCCCGGCGGACGGCCGATGCCGAACCGCAGCCGGTGGTAGTCGGGCCCCATCGCCTTCGTCATCGACTTCAGCCCGTTGTGGCCGTTGTCGCCGCCGCCCAGCTTCAGCCGCAGGGTGCCGTAGTCGATGTCCAGTTCGTCATGGATGGCCACGATCCGCTCGGTGGGGACCTTGTAGAAGTCGCGCAGCGCGACGACCGGCCCGCCGGAGAGGTTCATGAACGACATCGGCTTGGCCAGCACCACCCGGCGGGAGGCGGGTCCGGGCGGGCCGATACGGCCCTCGACCACCTGCGCCTGTGCCTTGGGGGCGCGCTTGAAGGCGCCGCCGACGCGCTCCGCGAGCAGGTCGGCGACCATGAAGCCGACGTTGTGCCGGTTGGCCGCGTAGCCGGGGCCGGGGTTGCCGAGGCCCACGATCAGCCAGGGGGCGTTCGGGTCGGGCGTGGTCATCGCTGCGGTCTCCATCCGGAACCCGGACGCCGCCCGCACCCGGTGGGGTACGGACGGCGGCCAGGGAAAGGCTCCTCCGGGACGCGGCCCGGGGGAGAGGGGTCCTCAAGGACCCTCCGGGGGAGGGCCCTCACAGGGGGAAGGCTCAGCCCTCGGCGGACGCGTCGCCCTCGGCGGCCGGCTCCTCGGCCTGGGCGGCCAGGACCTGGATGACGACGGCGTCGGCGTCCACGGCCAGCTCGACGCCCTTGGGCAGCGTGATGTCCTTGGCGTGGATGGCGTCACCGGCGGTCAGGCCGGCCACGGAGACGGTCAGCGCCTGGGGGATGTGGGTGGCCTCGGCCTCGACCGGCAGGGCGACGAGGACGTG
The DNA here is from genome assembly GCF_005519465.1 of Streptomyces clavuligerus. NCBI lineage: Bacteria > Bacillati > Actinomycetota > Actinomycetes > Kitasatosporales > Streptomycetaceae > Streptomyces > Streptomyces clavuligerus. The sequence goes on from NZ_CP027858.1 coordinate 4,095,506, forward strand.
CTCGGCCAGGTTGCCGCCGGGGGCCAGCTCGCCCTCGGTCTGCACCGGAACCTCGACGGTGACCTTCTCGCCGCGCTTGACCAGCAGCAGGTCGACGTGGACCAGGAAGCCCTTGAGGGCGTCGCGCTGGACGGCCTTCGGGATGGCCAGCTCGTTGCGGCCCTCGATGTCCAGGGAGAGCAGGACGTTCGGGGTACGCAGGGCGAGCAGCAGCTCGTGGGCCGGCAGGGTCAGGTGGACCGGGTCGGTGCCGTGGCCGTAGAGAACGACCGGAACCAGGTTGGCGCGGCGGTCGCGGCGGGCGGCACCCTTGCCGAACTCGGTACGGAGCTCGGCGGCGATCTTCACCTCGGACATGTGCACTCCTCGTACAACAGACGGATCGAATGGTCACCCGGCCATGAACGGCCTGCTACGCCTGCTGCGAAGAGCGCGCGTCGATAACGGACCGCCGCACCGGAGTGCGGCCTCCCTCGCCGAGCAACCTCGCCAGTCTACGCAATGCCGCCGACAGGCCCCAATCGATCTCCCCGGGCCCTAGTGGGGCATGCGACAGGGCCGTGTCCCCGGGCGGGGGACACGGCCCTGTGCGCTACGGCCGCGCGGCAGGCGCGGCCGCCTACTGCTCCTCGAAGAGGCTGGTGACCGAGCCGTCCTCGAAGACCTCGCGCACGGCGCGGGCGATCGTCGGCGCCATCGACAGCACCGTGATCTTGTCCAGCTCCAGATCGCTCGGGTCGGGCAGCGTGTTGGTGAAGACGAACTCGCTGACCTTGGAGTTCTTCAGCCGGTCGGCGGCGGGGCCGGACAGCACACCGTGGGTGGCGGTCACGATGACGTCCTCGGCGCCGTTGGCGAAGAGCGCGTCGGCGGCGGCGCAGATGGTGCCACCGGTGTCGATCATGTCGTCGACCAGGACGCAGACCCGGCCCTCGACATTGCCGACGACCTCGTGGACGGTCACCTGGTTGGCGACGTCCTTGTCCCGGCGCTTGTGGACGATGGCCAGCGGGGCGCCGAGCCGGTCGCACCAGCGGTCGGCGACGCGGACCCGGCCGGCGTCGGGGGAGACCACGGTGAGCTTGGTCGGGTCGACCTTGGCGGCGACGTAGTCGGCCAGCACCGGGAGGGCCATGAGGTGGTCCACCGGGCCGTCGAAGAAGCCCTGGATCTGGTCGGTGTGCAGATCCACGGTGAGAATCCGGTCGGCACCGGCCGTCTTCATCAGATCGGCGACCAGGCGGGCGGAGATCGGCTCCCGGCCGCGGTGCTTCTTGTCCTGGCGGGCGTAGCCGTAGAACGGGACGATCACGGTGATGCTCCGCGCGGAGGCCCGCTTCAGAGCGTCGATCATGATCAGCTGTTCCATGATCCACTTATTGATGGGTGCCGTGTGGCTCTGCATCAGGAAGCAGTCGGCGCCGCGCGCGGACTCCTGGAACCGCACGTAGATCTCGCCGTTCGCGAAGTCGAAGGCCTTCGTCGGCACCAGGGTGACACCCAGTTGATGTGCGACTTCCTCGGCCAGCTCGGGGTGGGCGCGGCCGGAGAAGAGCATCAGCTTCTTCTCGCCGGTCGTCTTGATCCCGGTCACAGCACTGTCTCCTCAGACGGGGGTGTTCTCTGGCCGCGGATGCTTGGGGGGCGCGAGCCAGCCGAATTTGTGTGCACGTATCACGGTACGCCGAGTTCGGCGTAGTTGTTTCCGGTCAGTTCTCGCCAGTGGCTCGTTCGGACGCCGTGGCGGCGGCCTGGGCGGCAGCGCTCCCGGGGCGCTTGCGGGCCACCCAGCCCTCGATATTCCGCTGCTGGCCACGGGCGACGGCCAGTGAGCCCGCCGGTACGTCCTTGGTGATGACGGACCCGGCCGCGGTGTAGGCGCCGTCCCCGACCGTGACAGGCGCCACAAACATATTGTCGGAGCCGGTCTTGCAGTGGGAACCGATCGTGGTGTGGTGCTTGGCCTCGCCGTCGTAGTTCACGAAGACGCTGGCGGCGCCGATGTTCGTGTACTCGCCGATCGTGGCGTCACCGACATACGACAGATGGGGAACCTTGGTGCCTTCCCCGATCGTCGCGTTCTTCATCTCGACATAGGTCCCGGCCTTGGCCTTCGTGCCGAGCCTGGTGCCCGGACGCAGATAGGCGAACGGGCCGACGGAGGCGCCGGGGCCGATCTCCGCGGAGTCGGCCACGGCGTTGTCGACCCGGGCGCCCGCGCCCACGACGGTGTCCTTCAGCCGGGTGTTGGGGCCGACCTCGGCGCCTTCGGCGAGGTGGCTGGCGCCCAGGAGCTGGGTGCCCGGGTGGATGACGGCGTCCGGCTCAAAAGTGACGGTGACATCGACGAGCACGGAGGCCGGGTCGACGACGGTCACCCCGGCGAGCATGGCCTGTTCCAGCAGCCGCTCGTTGAGCAGCCGCCGGGCCTCGGCGAGCTGGACCCGGTTGTTGATCCCCAGGATCTCGCGGTGGTCACCGGCGACACAGGCGCCGACCCGGTGACCGGCCGTCCGCAGGATGCCGAGGACATCGGTCAGATACTCCTCGCCCTGGCTGTTGTCGGTGCGCACCTTGCCGAGCGCCTCCGCCAGCAGCTTGCCGTCGAAGGCGAAGACACCGGAGTTGATCTCAAGGATCTCCCGCTGCCCCGCGGTGGCGTCCTTGTGCTCCACGATCTCGGTGACCGCGCCGTCCGCGTCCCGCACGATCCGGCCGTAGCCGGTCGAGTCGGGGACCTCGGCGGTGAGCACCGTCACGGCGTTGCCGTCGGCGGCGTGCGTGGCGGCCAGCGCGGTCAGGGTCCGGCCGGACAGCAGCGGGGTGTCCCCGCAGACGACCACCACGGTCCCGTCGGTCTCCCCGCCCAGCTCACCGAGGGCGATGCGGACCGCGTGCCCGGTGCCGTTCTGCTCCGCCTGGAAGGCGGTACGGGTGCCGGGGAAGCGTTCCGCCAGATGGGCTGTGACCCGCTCGCCGGCGTGGCCGACGACCACGACGAGGTTGCGGGGGTCCAGTTCCCGGGCCGCGCTGACGACGTGCCCGACGAGCGAGCGCCCGCTGATCTCGTGCAGAACCTTGGGGGTCTTCGACTTCATACGGGTGCCCTCACCCGCTGCGAGGACGACGACGGCGGCCGGGCGGTTGGCGCTCACGGGAATGCCCTTCGGCTTCGGGAGGTGGACATCCGAAGGATACCGGGGGGTTTCACCAGCGAAATATGGGTGGGGCCCGGCACCAGGCCGGGCCCCACCCTCATGGCTCCCAGGGAAGGAATCGAACCCTCATTCAATGGACCAAAACCATTTGTCCTGCCATTAGACGACCTGGGATGGATCGTCTGCCCCGACCGTTCTGTACGCCGGGCGGGGACAGCAGCCCCTACTATGCCGTACCCGGCCCCCTCGCCGCGACGGTCGGACGCGGGGCAGTCGTACCGGGTCGACGCCCCCCGGGTCCGGTGCGCCTCCCGGGTGTCCGCCGTGCGCGCCCAGGGCACGTCCGGGACACGTCCGGGACACGTCCAGGACAGAAGAGAAGCGGCCGAAATCTGATCGACTCGGCTATGACCTGCGGTTTTTCCGAGTGGTCCCGGTTCGCGGCGCCTGCGCCCGCGCGATAACCACTACAAGTACCACCGGCACGCGCCCGTAGTCTGGGAGACATGACCACAACGGGGGCACACCAGGACGCCACGGGCACGCCGCCCCGCACCTGGCTGTGGTGGGGACGGCGGCGCAGCGCGGTGCTCGACATCGGGCTCGCCCTGGTCTCGGCGGTGGAGTGCTCGGCCGAGGCGGTGCGGTTCACGGCCCAGATCGGGGCGTCGACCTCGTTCGGAGCGGTCTTCGGACTGCTCATCGGCTCGCTCCTGGTCCTGCGGAGACAGTGGCCGCTCGCCGTCGTCCTGGTCTCGATCGCGATCACCCCGGCCGAGATGGGCATCGGGATGACCATGGTCGGCCTCTATACGCTCGCCGCGTCCGAGGTGCCGCGCCGGATCATCGGCATTCTCAGCGGGATGTCGCTGACCGCGACCCTGATCATCAGCTTTGTCGCGGTCCGTCATGATGTGCAGTCCTCACAGCTCGACGACCCGGGCGTCTGGTACGTACCGATCATGGCCGGATTCATAGCCGTCGGCCTCACCGTGCCGCCCGTGCTCCTCGGTCTCTATGTGGGGGCGCGGCGGCGGCTGATGGAGAGTCTGCGGGACCGCGCCGACAGCCTGGAACAGGAGTTGTCGCTGCTCGCCGACCGCGCCGAGGAACGGGCGGAGTGGGCGCGCACGGAGGAACGGACCCGGATCGCGCGGGAGATGCACGACGTCGTCGCGCACCGGGTGAGCCTGATGGTGGTGCACGCGGCGGCGCTCCAGGCGATCGCGCTGAAGGACCCGCAGAAGGCGGTCAGGAACGCGGCGCTGGTGGGGGACATGGGGCGGCAGGCCCTGACCGAGCTGCGGGAGATGCTGGGCGTGCTGCGCGCGGGCGACGGGGGGCAGCGGCGCACCGGGCAGGTGCCGCTCGCCGCCGTCGCCGTCGCCGCCGCGGCGGCTGCCGCTGCCGCCGCCGAGGACGGCGGACCGCGCATCGCCGACGTGGAGGACCTGGTCGGGCAGTCCCGTCAGACGGGGATGGTCGTCGAGCTGGCCGTCCAGGGGGAGGTCCGCGCCTACGCCCCGGAGGTCGAGCAGACCGCGTTCCGGGTGGTGCAGGAGGCGCTGACCAACGTCCACAAGCACGCGGCGGGCGCGAAGGTCCTGGTGCGGCTCGCGCACCGGGAGAGCGAGGTCGCCATGCAGGTCGAGAACGGGGCGCCGGACGCGGCGGGGAGCGCCGCCGACGCGGATCTGCCCAGCGGCGGCAATGGGCTGGTCGGGATGAGGGAACGGGTGCTCGCGCTCGGGGGCGTCTTCGTGTCGGGGCCGACGGACGCGGGCGGCTTCCGGGTCTCGGCGGTGCTGCCGCACCGGGCGGACGTCTGACCTCGGAGCCGTGGCCCCGCGGCCGGTGGGGCCCGTGCCGGGTCCCGGGGCCTGCGCCGTGCCCCGCGGTCCCCGCCTCTGCGGTCCTCGGGACCGGCGCCCGTGCGGGTCCGCGTGCCGTGCGGGTCCCGGGGCCGGCACCGTACGGCTCCCCGGCACCCGCCGATGTACCGCCGCCCCGTACGGGCCGCGCCGCTCGGGCCGGGACGGGACGGAGCGCGGGCAGGTCGGGTCGGGTCAGGTCAGGGTGAGACGGCGCGGCAGCAGCCCCGTGACCAGGGTGGTCAGCGCCTGGTCGAGGTCCGGGCCCAGATACCAGTCCCCGGTGTGGTCCACGCTGTAGACGCGGCCCTCCGCGTCGATGGCCAGCACCGCCTGATCGTTTCCCTCCACCCCCAGCGGGGATATCTCCGTGTCCAGCGCCCGCCCCAGGTCCGCGAGGGTGCGCGCCAGGTGCAGACCCGCCAGCGGCTCCATGAGCACCACCGGCGGCGCGGTCTGCCGCCCGGGCCCCGGCGGGGCTATCCGCAGCCCGCCGAACTCGGCCCACGCCTCGACGGCGGCGGGGGAGACGGCGTGCCGGTGCCCCGCGGGCGACTCGTACGCGCGCAGGGCGTCGGCCCAGTGTTCGGCCAGCTTGATGTCCCAGCGGCCGGGCTGCCACCCCGCGTCGCGCAGCGCCGCGTCGACGGCGACCGGGAACCGGGTGGTGCTGAGTTTGTCGGACATCGGTGGGGATTCAGCCGTTCTCGGGTGCGGTCGGGTCCACGGCGCGGACCCCGAAGTGGTCGAGCATCGCCGTACAGGAGCGGCAGGGCGGCGCATAGCTGCCGTGCAGCGGGTCGCCGTCCTCCCGGATCCTGCGGGCCGTCAGCCGGGCCTGCTTCAGTGAGCGTTTGGCCTCGCTGGGGGAGAGGGGGCGGCGCCGGGCCCGTTTGGAGCGCTCGGTCTCGGCGGTGGCGAGATGCCGGGAGAGCAGGATCGCCTCGGCGCAGCGCCCGGTGAAGCGTTCCCGCTGCCCGCTGGGCAGGGTGTCGAGGAAGTCCTGCACCAGCGGGTGCAGAACCGGTGGCTGATCGCCCTTGCCCGCCGTGGACTTCAGCGTCTCCCCCCGGACGAGGAGCGCCGCGGCCACGGCGGGCAGTATGCCGTCGCGGCGGTGGCTGAGAGCGGGCGGACGGACCTCCCCGGTGGCACTCCAACTCAGCCGGGGGTCCCCCGCTGTCGCCGGACTGTCTGGTCGCGCTGTGTGCATGGTGTTGTCGTTTCCTCCCCGCACTCCCCCGAAGTGAAGGAACAGCGTGCCAAATGCGACGCTCCGTGGGGAAGCTGGGTCGATCAAGCGTGCGGGTCCGTGGGCGTTCGGTCACCCGCTTGTGACAGTTCGTGACGTTTCTGCCGGTGCTGTACGGGGTGGCCGGATGTGCGCTGGCGGAGCCCGGGGAAGGTGTGGTTCCACCGCTTAGGCTGTCCGGGACAGTCAGCAGCCAGCAGGGGGCAGATCGCCATGACGACAGATCGGCAGGGGCTGGGGGGCCCGCCCGGTGCCGGGACCCAGGGAGCGCCGGGCGCGGCCCCGGCCGGTGCCGCCGGGCCGGGTGCGCCCGGCGCGCCCAACGCGGTCTACGCCGGTCAGCTCGTCCGTTTCCCCGACCCCGTACGGGCCTCCCGCCATCCCCGGGGCGTCCGGGTGGACGCCGACGGCTACCCCGACTTCTCCCCGTACGCGCGCGCGGCGGCCGAAGTGGCCGAGCCCCCGGCGGGCTTCGGCGTCGACGAGCTGCGGCTCACGGACTACGTCTCCGCGAACGCCGCGCTGCACGCGAGCGGGCATCCGCTGTGGAACACGCTCCCGGCCGTCGCGACCCCGCACGGCTGGACCTGGCACCACGTCCGCGGCACCCGTCGGCTCGAACTGATCCCTGTCGAGGTCAAGGCGCTGCTGAGGCACCACGGCGGGCTGGCGACCGCCGCCGTCGACCACGACAAGCGCGGCACCCGCCCGCTCCAGGAGACCCGGCCCGCGCACTTCAGGCTGCCGAAGGGGACGCTCGCCGTCACCGAGCAGCAGATCGCCGGTGTCGAGGAGGACCTGGGCTTCCGGCTGCCGGGTGCCTACCGCACCTTCCTCAAGGCCGCGGGCGGCGCGGCACCGGCCGGGGTGGCGCTCGACGCGGAGCTGGGCCTCCTCGTCGACCAGCCCTTCCTGACCGTGCGGGACGAGGCGTCCCTCAACGACCTCGTGTATGTCAACAAATGTCTGCGCGACCATCTGACCAAGGACTATCTGGGCGTCGGATTCGTCCAGGGCGGTCTGCTCGCGGTCAAGGCGCGGGGGACGGCGACCGGGTCGGTCTGGTTCTGCGCGCACGACGACGCCCGGGACCGCGACGGACTCCCGGTCCAGGAGCGGATGGAACGGCTGCTGCTGCCGTGCGGCGACGACTTCGACGCCTTTCTGAAGCGGCTCGCGGGCAGCCCGCCCGAGCTGGAGAACGTGGCGAAGCTGATGGTGGACGGCGGCTTCGCGCGCGCGGTACCCGTCCCGGACGAGGGGTGACGCTCCGATGGTGACGTTCGCGCAGGCGCAGGAGCGCGCCGACGAGTGGGTCAACGGCGATGTGCCGCCGTACCAGCAGCGCGAGGTGCGGGTACGGGAGTTCGAGCTGGGCTTCGTGGTCTGGGCCGAGGACCGCGAGGGCGGGGGGCGCGCCGACGGCGGCGGGCAGCGGCTCGTCATCGCCCGGGACAGCGGCGAGGCGACGCTGTGGCCGGGGCTGCCGGTGGGCGAGGTGATCCGGCGGTACGAGGAGGAGTACGGCGTACGGGACGCCGCCCCGGCCGCCGTGCCGGAGCAGCAGCGGCGGATCGACCAGCATCAGACGTCGTTCCTGCTGAGCCCGCCGGAGTGGCTGGAGGACGAGGGCGAGGACGAGGGCGGGACGACGGCGGCCGGGCGGGACGACGCCACGGGCCCGGGTGGCGGGGCGCGGGCGGACACCCCCGGCTCCGGTACCGGACCGGGTACTGCGTCCGGTGGGGCTGGTGGGACTGGTGAGGCTCCCGTGTCCGGGGGGACCGGCAGTGCTTCGGCTCCCGGTACGGCTTCGGTCTCCGTCCCCGGGTCCGGCCCGACCGGCGCGTGGGCGGGCGGGCCGACGGCGGCCAACGCGTCGCAGGCGGGCGGCCGTTCGCTCGGCGGCGACGGGGCATGGGACGACTCCTCGGGGACGGGTGCCGCCGCGGCGGGTTCCGCGACCCCGACGCGCTGGACGGATGTGAACGCCGACGGCGGCACGGACGACGCCTCCGTGCCGCTGCCGGACACCGTGTACTCGGCGCCGGTCCGCCGGAGCGGGGCGGAGACCGCGGCGGCGGAAGCGGACGCCGAGGCTCCGACGGCGCTGATCCCCGGGGGCAGCCAGCTGCCGCCGACGGTGCGGGAGTCGCGGGAGAAGGTGCTCCGCGCGGCGGGCATCGGGGCGCCCGGCCGGGACGGGCGGCCGACGGGCGACGGACGACAGGAGAAGGCGAACGGGGAGCTGCGCGGGAAGGGGAGCGAGAGGGAGAGCGGGGAGCGGCCGGAGGCGCCCGTCGGGGACGCCGGTTCGCTTTCCGCCCCGGGTTCCGCTTCAGGTTCCGTTTCGGCTTCCGGTGCCACGCCCCCTCCGCCGTCGGCGCGGCCCGCCGCGTCCGCTGTGCCCGCAGGGCCCGGGGGGCCGGGCGCGCCCGCGAGCGGCTACCGGCCCACGCAGCAGAACCCCCAGCTCCCGCCCGAGCAGGGGAAGACCCCGCCGCCCGGTCCGCCCCCGGCGGTCGGTACGCCTGCGGACGGGGTGCATCACGCGGCGACGGTGCTGTCCGAGCCGGGCCGTCTCGGCGGTACGGGTGCGGGCGGTGCGGGTGCGGGGCCGCTGCCGCCCGTGTCGCCGCCCGCGCCCCCCGGTCCGCCCGGTTCGCCTCCGGTGGTGGGCACGCCCCCGGGCGGGGTGCACCATGCGGCGACGGTGCTGTCCGAGCCGGGCCGTCTGGGCGGTACGGGTGCGGGGGGTGCGGGTGCGGGGCCGCTGCCGCCCGTGTCGCCCCCCGGGCCGCCCGGCCCCGCCGCGTACGGATATCCGCTGCGGCCCACCGGTGTACCCACCGTCGGCCCCGGGTACCAGGCCGTCCTGCGCTACCGCGCGCCCGACGGCTCCGAGGCCCGGCTCATCCGCCGCTCCGCGCCGGGCACCCCGCACCCGGAGTGGCAGCTCCTGTACGAGCTGCGCGCCCTCGGCGTGCCGCCGCACCAGGTGCTGGAGCTGCACACCGAGCTGGAGTCGTGCAGGCTGCCCGGCGGCTACTGCGCCCGGATGATCGCCGAGAGCTGGCCCCAGGCCCGGATCACCAGCATCGCCCCCTACGGCACGGACCATGCCGCACGACAGCAGGGAATGAGCCAACTTCTCACTCATCAGGGGGAGTTGCACCAGGTAGCCGACGGCCCGGCGCGCCCCGCCCCGGCACGGGCGCCGCTGCCGCAGTTGCCGCCCGCCCCGCCGGTGCCGCCGCAGGCGCTGGCGCAGGAGCTGGCCGCCGCGTTCGGACCGCAGGGCATCTGCCGGTTCGACCAGCGGGCCGTCTCCCGCCAGGGGGTGCCCGAGGCCGTGTCGGCGACGCTGGCGTGGGCGGGCCTCCCGGCCGATTTCAATCCGTTCTTCTGGGCGCAGCCCGCGCACCCCGTCGTCCTGACCCTCGCCGAACTGGCCGCCCAGCGCCAGGTGCGGTCCGCGTCCGACGCGGCCTCGTACCTGGTGGTGGGGAATGATTTCGGCCGCCAGATCTGTGTCCAGTACGGCACCGCGCACATCGTCGCCGTACCGCTGGAGGCCGGTCCGGACGGGGCGCCCGCGCAGCCGCAGTTCGTGAACAGCGGGCTGCCCGAGTTCGTCCGCTGTATGGCGATGCTGGGCCGGATGTGGCGGTTCCGCTACGGGCTCACACCGGAGCAGGCGGGGCGCTGGACGGTCGATTTCCAGGCGCATTTGACGGCGCTCGATCCGGCCGCGCTCTCCTCACCGGAGAACTGGTGGTCGGTTCTGCTCGAACAGATGTGGGACGGGCTGCTCTAGGCCGAACCCGTCTGCCGCACGGTTCCGGTGCGGTTGGGGGTGGATGTCCGCACGGCCGACGGGCCGGGGAGCCCCGTTCTCCCCGGTCCACAGGCTGTGACGTACGGGGCATACGGGTCGTCCGTGTCTGGGCGTGATTCTTTCGCCGAGGAGGATGGTGTGGCGTTAGGAGTGTTTGCTTTAGATCCGAGAGGATATGAGCACAATCGCGTAATGCGCTGCCGCCGGGGCCACCGGGGCGGAGCCGCCGACCGGGATCGAGCCCGGACCACCGAGGTCCGGACAGCACAGGACATGAGGGGCTGAGGGATGAGCGCTGCATCCGTGTCGCCGCACGGTTTCACCGTCGTACGGCGTGGCTACCGCCCCGACGCGGCCGACGCCCGGGTCGGCGATCTGTCCCGGGAGCGGGACGCGGCGTGGGAGCGGGCCTCCCGGCTGACCGTGCTCGCGCAGGAGCTGGAGACGGAGGCCGAGCGGCTGCGCGAGGCCGTCGCCACGCTGGAGCAGCCGACGTACGAGACGCTCAGCGCCCGTGCCCGGCAGGTGCTCTCGCTGAGTGAGGAGGAGGCCGCCGAGGTGCGCTCCACGGCGCTCGCCGACGCGCAGGGCGCCCGGGAGGGCGCGCAGAACGCGGGGTGGCGGCTGGGCGAGGAGACCCGGGAGGCGGCCGAGGCGACGCGCGCGGCGGCCGACGCCCGTGCCGAGGAGACGCTGCTCGCGGCCAACACCGAGGCGGGCGAGCTGCTGGCGGCGGCGGGTGCCGAGGCGCAGGGCACCCGGTCGAAGGCGCTGGACGACTGGCAGGAGACCCGGCAGCGGGCGGAGGCGCTGCTCGCGGAGCTGGAGGCGCAGCAGGCGGAGCGCTGGGAGTCCGAGGGCCGCGAACTGGCCGCCCGCGCCGCCGACCACGACGCCCGGCTCACGGAGCTGATCGACCGCGCGGAGGCGGTGCTCGACCAGGCGAAGCGGGGGCTGGCCGAGACGGAGGAGAGCGCCCGGCACGGCCAGGAGGACGCGGAGGCACAGGCGGCGGAGATCCTGGCGCAGGCCGGGCTGGAGGAGGAGCGCACGGTGCGCGAGACCGAGCGGGTGCTGCGGGAGCACGAGGAGTCCCGGGACGAGATCCACGGGCACATGGCGCACATCCGCAACAGCCTGGCGGCGCTGACGGGCCGCCCGGCGGCCGAGGACTGACTCCGCTCAGCCCTCCGTTCTCTCCCTCGGGCGCCCGTCGTCCGCTGTGCCCTCCGCGTTCTGTCCGGGGCCCGGTTCGTCGTCGATGACGGGGAAGTGCCGGGGGGCCAGCAGCAGGAGGGCGAGCAGCGCCAGCACCGCCGCGACCGCGCCGCCGACGAAGACATGGTCGACGGCCGCGTCCACGGCGCGCCGCAGCCCGTCGGCGGCCTCCTCGGAGAGCGAGTCGGAGTCCTCCAGGGTGCGGGAGACGGAGTCGAGGTCGCTCGTGCCGCCGAGCCGGGAGGCGAGGACCGCGTTCCCCACGGCGCCGAAGACGGCGGCGCCCACGCTCTGCCCGATCTGGCGGTAGAACAGCACGGACGCCGTCGTCACACCCCGCTCGTACCAGACGACGGTGGACTGCACGCCCACGATCAGCGGGAGCTGGAAGATGCCCAGGGCCGCGCCGAGGAGCAGCATCATCAGGGCGGGCTGCCAGGGCGAGGGCGGATAGGGCAGCAGCGGGAACGCGGCGAGCACCAGGGCCGCGCAGCCGACACCGATCATCGCGGTCTGCCGGAAGCCGATGCGGTTGTAGATCCGGTTGGACCAGGCGGCGGTCACCGGCCAGCTCAGCGTCATCACGGAGAGCACGAGCCCGGCGGCGATCGGGTCGAGCCCCATGACGGACTGCGCGTACGTCGGCAGGAAGACGGCGGGCGCGGTCATGAGGACGCCGAGTCCGCAGAGGGCGAGATTGACGGCGGCGATGGTGGGGCGCCGCCAGACCCAGCCCGGGAGCATGGGTTCGGCGGCCCGCCGCTCGATCAGCACCAGCGCCACGATCAGGACGGCGCCCGTGCCGAGCAGCGCGAGCGAGGGAGCCGAGAACCAGGACCAGGCGATTCCGCCCTGGACGAGCGCGGCGAGCAGGGCGGTACCGGCGGCGAAGACGGTGAGCGCGCCGAGCCAGTCGATGGGCGCGCGCTCGGAACCGTCTGCCGTACGGCCGCCGAGGAAGCCCCGTATGCCGCGTGTTCCCCCCGCACCGGGGCCGTTCGCGTGCACGCCCGGGGCGGACTCCCGCAGCTGCCGGACGATCAGCCAGAGCGCCACCAGCCCCACCGGGACGTTGATCAGGAAGATCCACCGCCAGTCCGCGTACGTCGCCAGGACCCCGCCGACCGCCGGTCCGGTCACGGCGGACACACCCCACACGATCGACAGCCGGGACTGGATGCGGGGACGTTCCTTCAAGGGGTAGAGATCGGACGCGATGGTGTGCACGGTCCCCTGGAGCGCGCCGCCGCCGAGCCCCTGGATGATCCGGAAGGCGATCAGCGACCCCATGTTCCAGGCCATCGCGCACAGCACGGAGCCGAGGAGGAAGAGGACGATGCCGAAGACGAGGACGGGTTTGCGTCCGACGGTGTCGCAGAGCTTCCCGTAGACGGGGAGCGAGACGGTGATCGCGAGCAGATACCCGGCGAAGAGCCAGGAGAAGATGGAGAACCCGCCGAGGTCGGCGACGATCGACGGGACGGAGGTGGAGAGAATGGTCCCGTCCAGCGCGACGAGCGCCATGCTCAGCATCAACGCGGCGACGACAGAGCCTCGTTGACCGGTCTCCCCCTGGGGTCCGGCGGGTCTGTGACCGGACGCCGACACCTGCGGATTCTCCCCCACCGCAAAATCCTTTCGTCATACAGTCTGAAGGCCGGGGTCACTGTCTCACCCGGGGGTGGCTCTGCGGGAGGGCGCGATGCGTCGGCGCGGGGCCGCGCGGGGGTTCGTCGGCTTGCGCGTGAGGTTTTCCGTTGGGTGCGGGGTCCGTCCTCAAACGCCGGACAGGCTTGTTTTGCTCGGGTCACGCCGTCAGGTGCGGGATGTGGGGGCCTCCGGGCTCGACTCCTCAGGGCCGGCAGACCCAAGGGACGACGTCCAGGCGCGGGCGGTTCTCCGCCGGTCCCTTCCGGGGACGACCCTGCACTCCCCACCACGGGCAGACGGCCGCCCGGATGCGGGGGAGATCCCGAATTCACGCGGCCGTCCCTCTCATGTGGGAGGCCCCGACCTCGACGCAAGCCCTGGCGGACGGCAGCAAGCAGCCTCGCTCCCGCGTCGGCAGGCCACCGGGCTCAAGGAGAAGCCCGGCAGTCAGCGGCCCATCCGGCGTTGCTTGTCGAACCGAAGCAGCACCCGTATCAGACGCCACACTCCGGCCGTCGCTCCGAGCAGCGCGCCCCCCGTCAACACGCCCTGCCTCACTGAACCGGAGATGTCGAAGGACAGTGCGAGAGCCAGAGCACCGGCGAAAACCGCCGCAGCCAGCGCGACGGCGGTCACCAGGGCGAAAACGATCTCCACCGTCACTGCGTCCTTTTCCCACCGTGACTCACGTCCCATGTCCATGCCGCAAGTCTCACATCAGTGAATGACGAGTCCGTTCGGTAGAGCGTGTGGGCGTACTCAGATGTCCGCAAGGGCACTTGGAACACCTCCCCGCACCGAGTGGGCCGTCTCCCCGCGGTGGGGGGGTGCAGGGTCGTCCCCGGAAGGGACCGGCGGAGAACCGCCCGCGCCTGGACGTCGTCCCTTGGGTCTGCCGGCCCTGAGGAGTCGAGCCCGGAGGCCCCCACCCCCGCACCCGACGACCGACCCGAGCACAACAAGCCCGTCCGGCGTTTGAGGACGGACCCCGCGTCCAACGCAAGGCTCACGCGTAAGCCGACGGACCCCCCGGCCCACCCCCCAGGCGCGGCCCCGTCGTCGGGGGCCGGCCCCCGAACCCCCGCGCCTCAAACGCCGGCGAGGCTCAACCCGGGCACCCCGCCCCACCCCCCGCGTCCAGCTCCGCCGAGAGCCTTTTCCAGGCGTGCGCCACCTCCGCGCCCGTGTACGACTGCACGGGCTCCGCGCCGGAAGCGGGGACGGACACGAGCATCCGATCGCCCGGGGTGAAGAAACCCGCTTCCGCGCGCTCCACGGTGAACGCGGTGTTCCGCGGGCCCTTGGACGGTTTGAGGTAACGGTCCACGGCGAGCGTCACCCGGGCACGGTCGCCCTGGGGCTCGGTCCGGACCACGGTGCCCTGGGCGATCACCCGGGCGCAGACGGCCGCGCCCGCGGTGGCGGGCGGTGGCGGTGCGGCGGGCGCGCTGTCCTCGTTCTCGCGCTGCCCGTACAGCAGGGCCGCGACCACGCCGACGGCGCCGACCGCGACCGCCGTCGCCACCACGCCCCGCCGCTTGCCGCCCCGGCGGGATGCCCCGCCGCCCCGGGGGCCGTCAGCCTCCGTGTGCGTGCCGGTGTCGTCCGCCATTCACATCACCTCGTCCGCCGTGGAGTCATGTGCGTATCGCGCTGTCCGGCCCGTGTTCCTCACCAGACCCTCCCGCCCCACGGCCGTCCGGGCAACCCCGCGTGCGGAACACCGCCCCTGACATGGAGTCGCCCGAGGGGGCTGTGTCCCCTAGGGGCTTCTCCCGAGCGAGATCCAGGGACCGTTCGTCCCAGGGAACGACGTGCGGGAGGCGGGCCGGTCCGTACGTTGATGGCACAGGGATGGGGAGACGGGACACCGGGGGGACACGGGAGGCCGGGGGTGGGGAAAACCCCCGGGCCAAGACTGCGCCCCGCCCCAGCGCGGACCGTGCCCCCGCGGCGGCAGACTCGGACGGGCCGCGCCGCCCCCTCGGGGCGCTTCCTTCCGGGCGCGTCGACCTTGTGGGCCGCACGCCCCCGACCGCGCCTGAACGACGATCTAGGAGACGACAGTGACAACGGCTGTGACCATTCCCCGCCATGCGGGCGCAGGAGGAGTGACGGCCGTCGCCGCGCGTGGGCGGCAGGTCGTGAAGGCGTACGGGGCGGGGGAGACCCGGGTCGTCGCGCTCGACCATGTCGACGTCGACATCAACCGGGGGCAGTTCACGGCGATCATGGGGCCCTCGGGGTCCGGCAAATCGACGCTGATGCACTGCCTCGCCGGGCTGGACACGGTGACCTCCGGGAAGATCTACCTGGACGACACGGAGATCACGACCCTCAAGGACAAGAGGCTCACCCAGCTCCGCAGGGACCGGATCGGCTTTATCTTCCAGGCGTTCAACCTGCTGCCGACGCTCAACGCGCTGGAGAACATCACGCTCCCGATGGACATCGCCGGCCGCAAGCCGGACGCCGCCTGGCTGAACCGGGTGGTGGAGACGGTGGGCCTGGCGGAGCGGCTGAAGCACCGGCCCACGCAGCTCTCCGGTGGTCAGCAGCAGCGCGTGGCCGTCGCGCGGGCGCTCGCCGCGCGGCCGGAGATCATATTCGGGGACGAGCCCACGGGGAACCTGGACTCCCGCGCGGGCGCCGAAGTACTCGGCTTTCTGCGGCAGTCGGTGGACGAGCTGGGGCAGACCATCGTCATGGTCACACATGACCCGGTCGCCGCCTCCTACGCGGACCGCGTGCTCTACCTCGCGGACGGACGGATCGTCGACGAGATGTTCCGGCCCACCGCGGAGGCCGTGCTCGACCGGATGAAGGACTTCGACGCCCGGGGGCGTACCTCGTGACCGTGCTCAAGACCTCCCTGCGTAACTTCTTCGCGCACAAGGGAAGAATGGCGCTCTCGGCGGTGGCGGTGCTGCTGTCCGTGGCCTTCGTGTCGGGGACGCTCGTCTTCACCGACACCATGAACACCACGTTCGACAAGCTCTTCGCCGTCACCTCGACCGATGTGAAGATCACGCCGAAGGAGAAGGAGGACGACGGCTTCGCCTCGCAGACGGGGAAGCCCGACACCCTGCCCGCCTCCACCCTCGCGCAGGTGCGCAAGGTCGAGGGGGTCGCGTTCGCCGAGGGCGCCGTCTCCCTGGACAGCGTCACCGTCGTCGACAAGGAGAACAAGAGCCTCGGCCCCACCGGCGGCGCCCCCACCGTCGTGGGCAACTGGACCCGCAACGACCTGCGGGCCATGGAGATCGGCTCCGGCCACGCCCCGCGCGGCCCCACCGAGATGATGGTCGACCGGCAGACCGCCGACAAGCAGAAGCTGAGGATCGGCGACGAACTGCGCACGATCTCCGCCGTCGGTGACCACCGCGCCCGGATCTCCGGCATCGTCGACATCAAGGTGACCAACCCCGGTGCCGCGCTCTTCTTCTACGACACCCCCACCGCGCAGCGCGAACTGCTGGGCACGGAGGGCCTGTTCACCTATATCGACATCACCGCCGCCGGTGGTGTCACCGACGAGCAGCTCAAGAAGCGGGTCGCCGGGGCCCTCGGCGGGGACCTCAAGATCCTGACCGCGAAGGAGCAGACCGACGAGGGCCGTGCGGATGTCGCGGAGTTCCTGGACGTGATGCGGTACGCGATGCTCGGCTTCGCCGGGATCGCCTTCCTCGTGGGCATCTTCCTGATCGTCAACACCTTCTCCATGCTGGTGGCCCAGCGCACCCGGGAGATCGGTCTGATGCGGGCCATCGGCTCCAGCCGTCAGCAGGTCAACCGGTCCGTGCTGGTCGAATCCCTCTTCCTCGGCATCGTGGGCTCGGTGGCGGGCGTCGCCGCCGGTGTCGGGCTCGCCGTCGGGCTGATGGAGATGATGGGCGCGGTGGGCATGAGTCTGTCCACCGAGGATCTGACGGTGAAGTGGACCACCCCGGCCGTCGGGCTCGTCCTCGGCGTCGTCGTCACCGTCGTCGCCGCGTATGTCCCCGCCCGCCGGGCCGGGAAGGTCTCCCCGATGGCGGCCCTGCGGGACGCGGGCACCCCCGCCGACGGCCGCTCCGGCTGGGTACGGGCCTCGATCGGGCTGCTGCTGACGGGTGCCGGCGCCGCCGCGCTGAGCGTCACCACCCAGGTCGAGAAGGCGGCCGACGGCTCGCTCTTCCTCGGTGTCGGGATCTTCCTCACCCTGCTCGGCTTCGTGGTCTTCGGCCCCGTGCTCGCCGGAGTGGTGGTCCGGGCGCTCAGCGCCGTCGTCCTGCGGTTCTTCGGCCCCGTGGGCCGGATGGCCGAGCGCAACGCCCTGCGCAACCCGCGCCGTACCGGTGCCACCGGCACCGCGCTGATGATCGGCCTGGCCCTGGTGGCCTGCCTCTCCGTGGTCGGCGCCTCGATGGTCGCCTCGGCCAACAAGGAAGTGGACCGCAGCGTCGGCGCGGACTTCATCATCCAGACCGGCACCGGCCAGCCCGTGCTGCCGCAGGCCCGCGAGGCTCTGGCGCGCGCCGAGGGCATCGGCCACATCACCGACGTCCGGCTGGTGCAGGCGGAGATCACCGCCCCGGACGGCAGGACGGCCAAGGAGTCCCTGGTCGCCACCGACCCGACCTATCCGAAGGACCTGCGCCGGGAGATGACCGAGGGCGACCAGTCCTCCGCCTACGGCAAGGACGCGATCGTCATCGGCGACGAGTACGCCAAGAAGCACAAGGTGAAGGTCGGCGACACCCTCACCGTCGACTTCGCGGAGGGCGCCGGGGCGCCCGCCCGGCTGAAGGTCACCGGTATCGCGTCCGACGACAGCTCCATGGACCAGGGCGCGAAGTACATCAGCACCGAGACCGCCCGGAGCCACATACCGGCGGAGAAGTTCCCGCTGAGCTTCATGGTCCTGGCCGCCGCCGAGGACGGGCAGCAGAAGCGGGCGCAGGAGGCGCTGAAGACCTCGCTCGCGGAGTACCCCCAGTACAAGGTGCGCGACCAGACGGACTTCAAGGAGGACCTCCAGGCGCAGATCGACACCCTGCTCAACATCGTCTACGGGCTGCTGGCGCTCGCGATCGTCGTCGCCGTCCTCGGTGTGGTGAACACCCTGGCCCTGTCGGTGGTCGAGCGCACCCGCGAGATCGGGCTGCTGCGGGCGATCGGGCTCTCCCGCCGCCAACTGCGCCGCATGATCCGGCTGGAGTCCGTCGTCATCGCGCTCTTCGGCGCTCTGCTCGGTCTCGGGCTGGGCCTGGGCTGGGGCACCGCGGCCCAGCAGCTCCTGGCGCTCGAAGGACTCAAGGTCCTGGAGATCCCCTGGCCGACGATCAGCGCGGTCTTCGTCGGATCGGCGTTCGTGGGCCTGATCGCCGCGCTGGTGCCCGCCTTCCGGGCCGGACGGATGAACGTCCTGAACGCCATCGCGACGGACTGACCGGCGGTCGGGGCCCCACCGGCCAGGGGCCCGGCCGAACGGGGGATCGTCCGGCCGGAGGAACGGCCCGCCCGTGCCGCGCGGCACGGGCGGGGGACGGGGGAGACGGGGGTGGCCCCGGGGGTTCTGCGGGGACCCCCGGGGCCATCCCCGTTCCCGCGCGGAGCCCCGCCGGGCCGCCCCGGCGGGGCTCAGGGGGACGGTGTCGGCGGCATCGTCGGTGTCGGCGGGGCCCCGGGACCCGTGCCGGTGGGCGCGGGCGGGGTGGGCTCCGGGGGCGGGGAGACGGCGGGCTGTCGCGGCCCGGTCGTCGCGGGCGGCGGGTCCCCCGACGGTGCTCCCGACGGTACGGCCGGTGGGGAGACGGCGGCCGGAGGGGACGCCGGGACCCCGGCCCCGTCCGGCCCGCGCAGCGAGAACGCGGCCACCGCGCCCGTCACGGCGAGCGCGCAGACCACCCCGGCGGTCCCCGCCGCGCGCAGGCGCCGCCGCCGGATGCCCCGTTCCCTGACCCGGGGCGCGGCCGGTGGGACGATCCGGGCGCCCCCCGCCGCCGCGGCCTGCTTCAGTGCCCTGGCCAGCGCCTCGTCGTCCGGGCTCCAGGGCTCGGCGGGTGCGAGCGGTGCCGTGCATCCGGCAGATCCGGCAGATCCGGCGGATCTGCCGGATCCGGTGAATCGGGCGGAGCGGGTGGATTCAGTGGATCGGGTGGAATCGGTGGGTCGCGGTTCCTCAGACACCGTGTTCCTCCTCGGGGACGAGGTGGGGCCGCAGCGCGGCCCTGGCGCGGAAGAGATGGGTCTTGACGGTGCCCGCCGAGATACCGGTCTCGGCGGCCACCTGTTCCACACTGAGGTCGCACACATAGTGGAGGACGGCCATCCGCCGCTGGCGTTCCGGCAGGGTGCGCAGGGCCGAGACCAGCGACACGGTCCCGGGGTCCGGCGCGGGCGAGGCGGCCGGTGCCCCGCCGTCCCGCAGCCGCCAGGCCGCAGCCGCCCGGCCGCGCCGCCGCCAGCGGCTCACCGCGAGCCGCCAGGCGACCGTGCGAATCCATGCCTCGGGCCCCGCGTCCCGTTCCAGGGCGGCCCGCCGGGACCAGCCCCGGACGAACGCCTCCTGGACCACGTCCTGGGCCTCGTGGAGATCGCCGGTCATCAGATACACCTGACCGACCAGGTGTTTCACGGAGTGCGTGTAGAACTCCTCGAACTCCTCGTCGGTCAAGGCGGCGGCTCCTGGCTGGGCTGGGCTGGGTATCCGAGGTGACCAGAGGTGTCCGAGGTGAAGGAGATACCCGGGATACCGGAGGTACCGTGCCCCACCCTGCCGTACGCCCGGTACGCCCTCCCACGCCGGGTACGCCCGACACCGTCGCACAGGGTTGACGCGAAGGCCGTCCGGCCCCGGCCGGGCCCGCCGGTGCGGAGGCGGCCCCGAGCCGTCCGGGCGTACGCTGGAACCCCCGGCCCGTCAGACGTGTCGGGCCGTTCGCGTTGCCCGGTGCGATCCGGCGCGATCGCGATCGCGTTGCCAGTGCCACCCACTCCCCGGGACGGAAAGCCTTTCATGAGCCTGCACGGTCTGCTCGATGCCGTCGTACGTGATCCCGCGCTCGCGGAGGCGGTGGAAGCCGCCCGGGGCGGCACCCGGACCCACGTCGACCTGGTCGGACCGCCCGCCGCCCGCCCCTTCGCGGTGGCCGCGCTGGCCCGGGAGGCCGGTCGCCCGGTGCTCGCCGTGACCGCGACCGGCCGGGAGGCCGAGGATCTGGCGGCGGCCCTGCGCTCGCTGCTGCCCGAGGAGGGCGTGGCCGAGTACCCCGCCTGGGAGACCCTGCCGCACGAACGGCTCTCCCCCCGCTCCGACACCGTCGGCCGCCGCCTGGCGGTGCTGCGCCGACTGGCCCACCCCGCGGCGGACGACCCGGCGGCGGGCCCCGTCTCCGTTGTCGTCGCGCCCATCCGTTCCGTACTGCAACCGCAGGTCAAGGGGTTGGGCGAGCTGGTGCCCGTCGCCCTGCGCACCGGGCAGCAGGCCGATCTCGACGAGGTCGTGGACGCGCTGGCCGCCGCCGCGTACTCCCGGGTGGAGCTGGTCGAGAAGCGCGGCGAGTTCGCCGTGCGCGGCGGCATCCTGGATGTCTTCCCGCCCACCGAGGAACACCCCCTGCGGGTCGAGTTCTGGGGCGACGACATCGAGGAGATCCGCTACTTCAAGATCGCCGACCAGCGTTCCCTCGAAGTCGCCGAGCATGGGCTGTGGGCCCCGCCCTGCCGTGAGCTGCTGCTGACGGACGAGGTGCGCCGCCGGGCCGCCGAGCTGGCCGAGGCCCACCCCGAGCTGGGCGAACTCCTCGGCAAGATCTCCGAGGGGATCGCCGTCGAGGGCATGGAGTCCCTGGCCCCCGTGCTCGTCGACGAGATGGAGCTGCTGCTCGACGTGCTTCCCACGGGCTCGATGGCCGTGGTCTGCGACCCGGAGCGGGTCCGTACCCGGGCCGCCGACCTCGTCGCCACCAGCCAGGAGTTCCTCCAGGCGTCCTGGGCGGCCACGGCGGGCGGCGGCGAGGCCCCGATCGATGTGGGCGCGGCCTCCCTCCGGTCCATCGCCGACGTCCGCGACCGCGCCCGTGAGCTGGGCATGATGTGGTGGTCGGTGTCCCCGTTCGCCGCCGACGAGGAAGGCGGCCGGGACACGCTCACCCTCGGCCTGAACGCCCCCGAGTCCTACCGGGGCGACACCGCCCGCGCGCTCGCCGACACCAAGGGCTGGCTCGCCGACGGCTGGCGCACGGTCTTCGTCACCGAGGCCCACGGCCCGGCCGCCCGCACCGTGGAGGTGCTGAGCGGCGAGGGCGTGCCCGCCCGGCTGGACGCCGGGACCGGCGAGATCCCCGCCGCCGTGGTCCAGGTGGTCTGCGGCTCCATCGACTACGGCTTCACCGCCCCCGGGCTGCGGCTCGCCGTCCTCACCGAGACCGACCTGTCCGGGCAGAAGGCGGCGGGCAAGGACGGCCAGCGGATGCCGACCCGGCGCCGCAAGACCATCGACCCGCTCACCCTGGAGACCGGCGACTACATCGTCCACGAGCAGCACGGCGTGGGCCGCTACATCGAGATGGTGCAGCGCACCGTCCAGGGCGCGACCCGCGAGTATCTGGTGGTGGAGTACGCCCCGGCCAAGCGCGGCCAGCCCGGCGACCGGCTCTACATCCCCACCGACCAGTTGGAGCAGATCACCAAGTACGTCGGCGGCGAGGCCCCGACCCTGCACCGCCTCGGCGGCGCCGACTGGACCAAGACCAAGGCGCGCGCCAAGAAGGCGGTCAAGGAGATCGCCGCCGATCTGATCAAGCTCTACTCGGCCCGGATGGCGGCCCCGGGCCACGCCTTCGGCCCGGACACCCCCTGGCAGCGGGAGCTGGAGGACGCCTTCCCGTACGCGGAGACGCCCGACCAGCTCTCCACCATCGCCGAGGTCAAGGAGGACATGGAGAAGACCGTCCCCATGGACCGTCTGATCTGCGGCGACGTCGGCTACGGCAAGACGGAGATCGCGGTGCGGGCCGCGTTCAAGGCGGTCCAGGACGGCAAGCAGGTCGCTGTCCTCGTCCCGACCACCCTGCTGGTGCAGCAGCACTACGGCACCTTCTCCGAGCGGTACGGACAGTTCCCGGTGAACGTCCGGGCGCTCTCCCGCTTCCAGACGGACACCGAGGCGAAGGCGACCCTGGAGGGGCTGAAGGACGGCGCCGTCGACATCGTCATCGGCACCCACCGCCTCTTCTCCTCCGAGACCAAGTTCAAGGACCTCGGGCTGGTCATCGTCGACGAGGAGCAGCGCTTCGGCGTCGAGCACAAGGAGCAGCTCAAGAAGTTGCGCGCCAACGTCGACGTGCTGACGATGTCCGCGACGCCGATCCCGCGCACGCTGGAGATGGCGGTGACCGGCATCCGCGAGATGTCGACGATCACCACCCCGCCGGAGGAGCGCCACCCGGTGCTCACCTTCGTCGGCCCGTACGAGGAGAAGCAGATCGGCGCGGCCATCCGGCGCGAACTGCTCCGGGAGGGCCAGGTCTTCTACATCCACAACCGGGTCGAGTCCATCGACCGGGCGGCGGCCCGGCTGCGGGAGATCGTCCCCGAGGCGCGGATCGCGACCGCCCACGGCCAGATGTCGGAGTCGGTCCTCGAACAGGTCGTCGTGGACTTCTGGGAGAAGAAGTTCGACGTCCTGGTCTCGACGACGATCGTGGAGTCCGGGATCGACATCTCCAACGCCAACACGCTGATCGTGGAACGCGGCGACAACTTCGGCCTGTCCCAGCTCCACCAGTTGCGCGGCCGGGTGGGCCGGGGCCGTGAGCGCGGCTACGCCTACTTCCTCTACCCGCCGGAGAAGCCGCTCACGGAGACCGCGCACGAACGGCTCGCGACGATCGCCCAGCACACCGAGATGGGCGCGGGGATGTATGTCGCGATGAAGGACCTGGAGATCCGGGGCGCGGGCAATCTGCTCGGCGGGGAGCAGTCCGGGCATATCGCCGGGGTCGGTTTCGATCTGTACGTCCGGATGGTCGGGGAAGCGGTCGCCGACTACCGGGCCTCCCTCGAAGGCGGGGCCGAGGAGGAGCCGCCGCTGGAGGTCAAGATCGAGCTTCCGGTGGACGCCCATGTGCCGCACGACTACGCGCCCGGCGAGCGGCTGCGGCTCCAGGCGTACCGCTCGATCGCCTCGGCCAACACCGAGGAGGACATCAAGGCGGTACGGGAGGAGCTGACCGACCGTTACGGCAAGCTGCCGGAGCCGGTGGAGAATCTGCTGCTGGTGGCGGGGCTGCGGATGCTGGCGCGGGCCTGCGGGGTCGGCGAGATCGTGCTCCAGGGGAGCAATATCCGCTTCGCCCCGGTGGAGCTGCGGGAGTCGCAGGAGCTGCGGCTCATGCGGCTGTACCCCCGTACGGTGATCAAGTCCGCGACCGGTCAGGTGCTGGTGCCCCGGCCCACCACGGGGAAGATCGGCGGCAAGCCGGTGGTGGGCCGGGAGCTGCTCGCCTGGACCGGTGAGTTCCTGACGACGGTCCTGGGGTCGTGACGCGGGCCCCGAAGGGGGAACGAGGGCCCGCACGGTGTGCTGTGCGATGACGGCCGGACCCGGCGGCGGTGCGGTGACGCCGTACCCGGCGGCGGTGCGTGACGGCCGTGGCCGGGACGGCGTCGCGGTGACGACGGTGCGGTGACGGCCGTGCGGTGACGAGGGGCGGCGGTCCGCGTCTGTGCTGACGCGGACCGCCGCCCCTCTTTCTCTCCCTGCCGCTAGAGCTTCAGCTCCCACTGCGAGGCGTCGTGGTCGAAGCCGGGCGTGACCTCCAGGGTGAGGTCCCGGGCGTCGCCGGGCGCCGAGAAGCCGAAGGTCGCGGTCGCCTTCTTGCCCGGTGCCAGGGTGCCGCTGAAGCCATTGCCGACCGAGCCGTCGAAGATCTGCTCGGCGGTGACCCCCTCGGCGCCCGCGCGGGCCTCCACCATCAGCAGCGCGGTGTCGAACTTCTTCGTGCC
Organism: Streptomyces clavuligerus; assembly: GCF_005519465.1. Classification (NCBI taxonomy): domain Bacteria; kingdom Bacillati; phylum Actinomycetota; class Actinomycetes; order Kitasatosporales; family Streptomycetaceae; genus Streptomyces; species Streptomyces clavuligerus. Next base: position 4,119,485 of record NZ_CP027858.1, read on the forward strand.
GGTGTTCTCGACGGTGATGGTGATCCTGTACGCCTTGTTGCCTTCGGCGTGCCCGGCGGCGTACTCGTCCGGCGTGAAGTCCTGCGGCTTGGCGGTGGTGACCTTGAGCCCGTCCGGGTACGAGGCGGAGTCGCCCGCCGTGAGCGCGGAGTCCCCCTTCTTCTCCGTCCCCTTGGCTTTGTCCTTGCCGTCCGCGCCGTCCGCGCCGTCCTTGCCGCCGGGGCCGGAGTCGGCGCCGGGCTCCTTGGAGGCCGACTGACCGGTGGTGATCTTGTCGATGTCGTCCACCGCGTCGTCCACCGCCTTGAACGTGATCACGGCCCCGGCCACGCCCGCGACCATCGCCACCAGACCGAGCAGCGCGCCGGCGAGGGCCACCTTCCGGTTGTCCGCCTCGCCGCGCTTGGCCCGGGCCCGGCCGCTCAGCCCCAGGATCAGGGCGATCAGCCCCAGGGTGCCGCCGAGCCAGAACAACAGCGGGATCAGCCCGCTGATCGCTCCGATCAGTCCCAGGACGAGAGCCGCGGTCCCCAGCCCGTTGCGCATCCGCCGGGGCGGCGCCGGGGGCTGTCCGAACGACGGCCCGGCGGGCTGCTGCCCGTACGGCTGCTGTGCCCCGTGGGTCTGCTGGGTCCCGCTGCCGTAGGGGTCGTACGGCTGCTGCGGCGTGGAGTGGGACATGAGTGGTGCCCTCCCGGACATGCGGTGTGATCGGGACCCGCTGGGAGCCCCCCGTGGTGACGGGTCAATAAGAGCATGAGCTGTGAACCGAGTCAACACGAGTTCACGGGATTGGATTCATCCACACTGTGAAAGGGTCTCTGCCGCGTGCCGCGCTATGCTCGACCGGGCACGGACGGTTTCGGCCACCGGGCGACCAGCGATGACGAGCAGGCATCAGCGGACCGCCCAAGGGACGGACCGCTCAAGGGCCGGACCACCCAAGGGCCGGAGAGCCGGACCGCCGACAGCCGGACAGGCAGCCCGACGGCCGCGGACACGGGGCCACGGCCACCACCGGCACGGGACCACGGACACAGGCCACAGGCCACGGACACACACCCACGGAGGCGGGCAGGTGCCGGAGAACGCGAACGAGGTGACCGCGGCCGGGATCGCGCGGCTGGCGGGCGTCGGACGGGCCGCCGTCAGCAACTGGCGCCGCCGCCACGCCGACTTCCCCAAACCCGTCGGCGGCACCGAGACCAGCCCCGCGTTCGCCCTCGCCGAGATCGAACGCTGGCTGCGCGAGCAGGGAAAGCTCGCCGAGGTCCCGCTCCGCGAACGGGTCTGGCAGCAGCTCGCCGCACCCACCGCCCCCGACACCACCGCCACCGCGCTCATGCGCACCGGCTGCGCCCTGCTCCTCCTCCAGGCCCGCCCCGCGCTCTGGCGCGAACTGACCGCCGCCGATGACGAGCGGATGGCCGAACTCCTCCCCACCGCACTGGAGCAGACACTCACCGCACGCTTCGGCGCGGACCGCACCGAGCTGTTCCGCTCCGCGTTCCCGGGCGGCGGGCGCCCCGCCCCCGGGTCCATGCCGCTGCTGCGCTCCGCCGCCGAACTCGCCGCCGACATCGGCCCCCACGACGCCTACGCCTTCCTCTACGGCCGCCACCTCGACGCCAACCTCCGGCAGTACACGCTCACCCCGCCCGGCCCCGCCGCCCTGATGGCCGCGATCGCCGTGCCCGACGAGGGCGCGACCGTGCTCGACCCGGCCGCCGGGGCGGGCGGGCTGCTCGCCGCCGTCCCCGCCCCCCGGGCCCTCCTCGCCCAGGACACCGACCCCGATCTGACCGCGCTCGCCGCGCTCCGGCTCGCCCTCGGCACCGACGCCGCCGTGAGCGCCCGCTCCGGCGACTCCCTGCGCGCCGACGCCTTCCCCGGCGCCGAGGCCGACGCCGTCCTCACCCACCCCCCGTTCAACGAACGCCACTGGGGCCACGAGGAACTGGCCTACGACCCACGCTGGGAGTACGGCCTCCCGGCCCGTACCGAGTCCGAACTCGCCTGGGTGCAGCACGCGCTGGCCCGGCTGCGGCCCGGCGGCACCGCCGTCGTGCTCATGCCGCCCGCCGCCGCCTCCCGCCGCTCGGGCCGCCGGGTCCGCGCCGGGCTGCTGCGCCGGGGCGCGCTGCGGGCCGTCGTCGCGCTGCCCGCCGGAGCCGCGCCGCCGTACGGCATCCCGCTCCATCTGTGGGTGCTGCGCAGACCGGAGCCGGGCCGGACCCCCGCGCCCGATGTGCTCTTCGTCGACACCGCCGAACTGTCCGGCGCGAGCGGCGGACGGGACCGGCTGGACTGGACCGCCGTACGGAACGCGGTCCTCGACGCCTGGCGCCCCTTCGCCGCCGCCGACACCGACGACCGGCCGGCGGCGGAGACCGGGTCCGGCGCCGGGCCCGGCGTCAGCCGCCGCGTCCCCGTCATCGAACTCCTCGACGACGACGTGGACCTCGCGCCCGCCCGCCATGTCCCGCCGCCCGCCGCCGGGGGCGACGCCGCCGATCTGCTCGCCGTCCGCGACCACCTCGCCGAGACGCTGCGGCTCACCGCCGAGCTGACCCCCGTGCCCCCCGCCCCGGACCGGCCCGCGCCCTGGCCCCTCACCACCGTCGGTGAACTGGCCCGCGCCCGGGCGCTGCTGCTCCGCGTCGGCACCGCCCAGCCCGGCTCGGGAACGGTCCCCGCGGGCGGGCCCGGCACGGCCGGGGACACCGTCCTCACCGAACAGGACGTCCTCACCGGAGCGCCCCCGTCCGGCGCCCTGCCCGACCGCGACCGCGACGGCGACCTCGCGGCCGGTACCGGTACCGGTACCGGTACCGGCACCGGCTCCGGTACCGGCACGGGCGGCGACGACGGTCTGGTCCGGGTCGCGGCGGGTGACGTCGTCGTCCCCGTGCTCGGCGGCGGCTCCGTCGTCCGGGTCGTCGACGAGTCCACCGCCGGGGCCGTGCTCGGCCGCAACCTCCATCTGCTGCGCCCCGAGCCCGACGCGCTCGACCCCTGGTTCCTCGCCGGTTTCCTCCGGGGCACCGCCAACACCCGGCAGGCCAGCAGCCACGCCTCCACCGCGACCCGGCTCGACGTCCGCAGGCTGCAACTGCCCCGGCTGCCCCTGGACGACCAGCGGCGCTACGGGGAACGCTTCCGCGCGCTCGCCGCGTTCGAGGACGCGCTGCGGCTCGCGGGACGGCTCGGCGAACGGCTGGTGCAGGGCCTGTTCGACGGTCTGACGGACGGCACCGTACCCCCCGGCTGACGCCCTTCCACCCCGTCCCGCCGCCCGGCGCGGTGCCCCGCGGACCGCGACGGGACCGGAGCGGTCCACGGTGCCCCGCGCCATCCCGTGCAACCAGGAAGACCCCACGCCGGTCGGTGTATACGCTCATCCCCTGTTCAGCTTGTCAGCTCTGTCCCCAGGCCATCAGGAGCAGGAATGCACGGCCCCGGCCACGCCCCGCCCCACCCCGGCCGCCGCCGCCCGGCGACCGCGACGCTCTATGTGCTGCGCGGCCTCCTCGTGCTGCTCTCCGTCGTCAGCTTCGGCATCCTCTCCTGGGCCGCGATGCTGCGGGTCGCCGTCCTGCGCCGCCGCAGGCTGGACTGGGTGCTCTTCTGGATCTCCCTCGCCCTCGCGGTCGCCTTCTTCGTCATGGCCGCCGAGATCGGCGAGCAGACCGGGCAGCCCGAGGGCGGGGAGCAGGAGCAGGAGACGGCGACCGGGTTCGAACTCGCCCTGATCCTCACGATGGTGGCCGTGGCGATCGCCGCCCCCGTGCACTATCTCTTCGCCGACATCCGGCACTTCCAGCAGTTCGACCAGGCCCCCGGGCACGGACCGCTGCCGGGCACGCCGCCCCTGCCGCCGTACACCGCCACCGCGCCCGCCGCCCACGGCTACGGCCCGCCGCCGTCCGCGCCCGGCTACGGATATCCGCCGCCCGCGCCCGGCTACGGCTACCCGCACCGGCAGCCGCCCGCCGCCCCGTCCCCGTACACCGCGGCGGCGCCCGCCCCCCGGCCCGCGCCGCCGCACACGCCCCCGCCGCCGCCCGTCCCCGCGTCCGAGACCCCCCGGATCGACCAGGTCCGGGCCGAGCTGGACGAGCTGAGCGACTACCTCCGCAGAGAGCAGGGCCGGTGAACGGGCGTGTCGTCGCGGGCCGCTACGAACTGTCCACCGTCATCGGACAGGGCGGCATGGGCCAGGTGTGGACCGGATACGACGGCCGGCTCGACCGCCGCGTCGCCGTCAAACTCCTGCGCCCCGACCGGATGGCCGCGGGCACCGGCGCCGACGAGATGCGCCGCCGTTTCATCCGCGAGTGCCGGGTGACCGCCCAGGTCTGCCACCCCGGCCTGGTCACCGTCCACGACGCGGGCAGCGACGGCGACGACCTCTACCTCGTCATGCAGTACGTCGAGGGCGCCGACCTCGCCGACCACCTCGCCGAACACGAGCCCTACCCCTGGCCGTGGGCGGTCTCCGTCGCCGCCCAGCTCTGCGCCGTCCTCGCCGCCGTCCACGCGGTGCCGATCGTCCACCGCGACCTCAAACCCCGCAATGTGATGGTCAAACCCGACGGCACGATCACCGTGCTCGACCTCGGTGTCGCCTCCGTCATCGACAGGGACACCACCCGCCTCACCCACACCGGGTCCCCCATCGGCAGCCCCGCGTACATGGCCCCCGAACAGGCCATGGGCGGCGCCGTCGGCCCCTACACCGATCTGTACGCGCTCGGCGTGCTGCTCCATGAACTCCTCAGCGGCTCCGTCCCCTTCGCCGGGTCCACCGCGCTCGGGGTCCTCCACCGCCATCTGTACGAGCCGCCGGTGCCGGTGCGCCGCGCCCGGCCCGGCATACCCGAGGCGCTGGAGACGCTGGTGCTGCGGCTGCTCGCGAAGGACCCCCAGCACCGCCCGTCCGGCGCGCCGGAGGTGTACGAGGCGCTGGCGCCGCTGCTGCCCACGCGCGGCGCGCCCGTCGGCGACCCCCGCGACCCCCGCGATCCGGGGGTGCCCCCGGGCCGTCCGCTCGACCCCGCGCGGCCCTTCCTCCGCCCCTTCGCCCCCTGGCCGGACCGGGCCCCGGCGACCGCGACCGCGCCCGTGCGGCCCGTCCCCGCGGAGCAGCCGCCCCCGGTGCCCCGGCTCGATGTGGCCGCCGCCGTGGACGAGGTCAAACGCCTGCTCGGCGAGGGCGGCATCACCCAGGCCGTGGACCTCCTCGGCGGCATCCTCCCTGCCGCGGCGGCCGAACACGGCGAGAGCTCCCCCGTCGTCCGGATTCTGCGCAAGCAGTACGCCAGCACCCTGATGGACGACGGCCAGTACCGCAGGGCCCTGCCCGAGTTGCGCCGGCTCGCCGAGGAACGCGCCGCCGAGGCGGGCGCGGCCGACCCGCAGACCCTTCAGTTCCGCTACGACGCCGCCCACTGCCTGGAACAGCTCGGCCAGCCCGCGGCGGCCCTCGCGGAGTACCGCGCGCTGCTCCCGTTCCATCAGAACGGCTCCGACCCCGCCCGTGCCTTCGACATCCGGCACCGGATCGGGAATCTGCTGCTCGCCCTCGGCGACCACACCGGCGGCCGGAGCCAGCTCCAGTCGCTGCTGTACGACGCCGAACGCGGCTACGGGCCCTACCACCCGCTCGCGGGGGAACTCCGCCGGGCCCTCGACCACCAGCAGCGGTTCGACACGACCTAGCGCGAGGCGCGGCCGGGCGGTGGACCCCCGGCGTCCGACGGGAGGTGGCGGACGCCGGGGGAGTATCGGGACCGGACTACGGCCGCGTGTAGGTGGTGAAGTTGCCGAACGCGGAGCCCAGCGCGGTGCCCGGGGCCGCCGGGGCGCCGACCGTGCCGTTGCCGAACAGCAGCCCGCCGGTGGTGAGCGGGCCGGTGGCGGAGCCCTTGAGGACCCAGACCGCGCCCGCGCCCTGGTCCTCGCCGGTGCCGCCGACGACCAGCTCGGGACGGCTGTCGCCGTTGAGGTCGAGCAGGCCCGTGGCGGAGCCGAAGCCGTCGTTCGCCTCGGTGGCGCCCGGGATGCCCGCGGTGCTCTGGGTGAAGACCTTCGCCCCGGTGGCGGTCGGGCCCGTCGCCGAGCCGCGCAGGACCATCACGGCACCGGCCTTCTGCGCGTTGTCCACGGCCTTGCCCGGGATGCCCGTCGCGATGTCCCCGTAGCCGTCGCCGTCGACATCGGCCACCGAGACACCGGAGCCGAAGTACTCCTTCCAGTCGGCGGTGCCCGGCACCCCGTTGGTGTCCTGCGTGAACGCGACGGCCTTCGCCCCGACCGCGCCCTTCGCCGAACCCGGGTAGAAGAGGACCCGGCCGCCCTTGCCACCGGACATGTCGTTCTCGCGGAAGTCGTCCCGGCCGACGACGATGTCCGCGAACCCGTCCTTGTTCACATCCCCGACGTCGACGTTCTCGCCGCCCTGGAGATTGAGATCGGACGTCTTGACGAGCTGCGGCGCGGTGGCGGGCCCCTGGGCGGTGCCCGTCCACACGGCCGTCTCCGGGTACTCGTACAGATCGGAGCTGTAGCGCGCGGCGACGAGGTCGGCGCGGCCGTCGCGGTTCACGTCACCGGCGGCGAGATCGGTGATCCGGTAGGGGTCGATGTCGTCGATCAGCGTCGACCCGGCGGCCGAGCCGTCCCGCTGGAACGGGCCCGACAGCACCCGCAGATCGGCCTCGTCGACGCTGGTGGCCACATCGTGGTCGCCGTCCCCGTCGAAGTCGCCCACCGCGACCGAGCCGCCGAGCCCGGCGTGGGCGGCCGTGCCCTCCGCCAGGGTCGCCGCGCCGGACAGGCCCTGCGGCCCGCCCCACAGCACGGTCAGCGAACCGGCGGACGCCCGGCCGGTGCCGAGCTGGTCCCTGTCGGCGCCCACCACCAGATCGGCGTAGCCGTCCCGGTCGAGGTCGGCGCTGGCGATGGCGGAACCGAACCGCTCATCGGCCGCCGCGGTGCCGGGCACACCCGCGCTGTCCTGGTGGAAGAGCTGCTTCTGCGCGGTCAGCGGCTGGGTCTTCGACCCGAACAGCACGGAGACATGACCGGCCTTCGCCGTCGTGCCCGCCGTGCCGCCGGGCGCCGCGACCGCCAGGTCGAGAACACCGTCGCCGTTGAAGTCGTTCGGCTTCGCCACCGCGTTCTTGGGCGCGGCGGGCCGCACGGATTCGGCGGGCGCGGCGAGCGCCAGGGGAGCGGTCAGCGCCGCGGCGGCCATGACGGCGGCGGCGAGTACGGGCCCCCGGGCCAGTCGGTGAGAGGTCATGAGTCAGCCTTTCGGATGTACGGCTGGAGAGGCGCGGAGCGATATGCGTCCGCGCTTCCGGCGGAATCCGCCAGATGTGACTGCTGTGACCCGTGGGACATCGAAAGGGTTGTGCCCGTATCGAGAGACAGCCGAGAGCCGTCGAGAGCCGCCGGGGGACAGCCGGTCGCCGCCGATCGCCGCCGATCGCCGCCGGGGAGCGGCGGACGCGGGCGGATGTGTCACGCTAAGGAGGACCGCACAGACCCAGGGACCGCGCACGGGGGAGTTGGCACCACGATGGCCGTACGGGGGCAGCTGTTCCGTTTCGCGCTGGTGGGAGCGGTGAACACCGGCACCTACTACGGCCTCTATCTGCTCTTCCTGCTGCGGCTGCCCTATGTCGCCGCGCATGTGGCCGCGTTCGCGCTGAGCATGGTGGGTTCCTTCTTCCTCACCTCGTACTTCACCTACCGGACCCGGCCCACCTGGCGGAAGTTCCTGCTCTTCCCGCTCACCAACGCGGCGAACTTCGTCATCACGACGACCGGTGTCTATCTCCTCGTCGACGTGCTGCACTTCGGCAGCCGCTACGCGCCCCTGATCGCCGCTGCCGCCGCCATCCCGGTCACCTTCCTCGTCTCCCGGACGATCATGCTGCGCCCGGACCCGCGCCCGGACGCGCGGACCGGCGCGGACCCCGAGCCGGAGCCCCGTTCCGTACCCGTCTGATCACCTGATCGGAATCAGTGCGGCGGAAGTAGTGGCCGGAGCACCTCCCACTCCCTACCATCGTCACCTCAGGGCTCTTGTGAACCACCGCACAATGTCGGACCGCACATGTCGGGAGGATTCCTTGCACCGCCGCCGTCGCACCGCCATCACCGCATCCGCCGCGCTGCTTCTCGCCACGCCCCTGCTCGCCGCCTGCGGCGACGAGGCCCGCCCCGGCGCTGCCGCCCTCATCGGGGGACAGCGGATCGAGGTGTCCACCGTGCAGGCAGCGGCGAAGGACGTCCGCGCCGCGCAGGCGCGCTCCCCGCACGCCGCCCAGCTCATCAAGGACAGCGGCCAGCTCAGCCGGGCCAAGCTCTACGACTTCATCGTGGACCGGGTCGTGGCCCGGGCGGCCGAGGACGCGGAGGTGAGCGTGACCCGCAAGGAGCTCCAGCAGACCAAGGACGCGCTCGCCCAGCAGTCGGGTGGGGAGCAGGCCCTCACCGCCGCGTACCTCCAGGACCGGGGCGTCGCCCCCGACCAGGTCGACGACGCCGTCCGGCGGGAGATCCTGATCAACAAGCTGGCCCAGTCCCTCGGCGGCACCGGCACCCCCGCCGACCAGAACCGGCTCCAGGAGGCGTTCGTCGCCGCGTCCAAGGCGCTCGACATCGACGTCAATCCGCGCTTCGGCCGCTGGGACGACCAGAAGCTGGAACTCCAGGGCTACCAGGCGCCCTGGATCAAGCAGGTCACCCAGCAGCCGCAGCCGCAGCCCGTCCCGCCCGGCGGCGCGTGACGGGAGGTAGGTTCGAGGGGTGACCACCACCACGCCCCCCGACACCGGCCGTATCGTCCTGCTCACCGCCAGCCACCGGGTGGCGCCCGGGCTGCTGTCCTGGCCCGCCTGGCAGACGCTGCGCGCGGCCGACCGGGTGCTGTGCGCGGACCCCGGCCATCCGCAGCTCCCCTATCTCCGGGAGGCGGGCGTGACGGTGGAGATCGCCGAGCCCACCGCGCGGGAACTGGTCGACGGCTGCGCCCGGGGCGCGACCGTGGTGGTCCTCGCCTGCGGTGAGGGCGACCGAGCCCTCACCGACGGCCTGGCCCGGCTCGCGGGCTCGGGCCGGGAGCGGATGCCCGACCTCGAACTGCTGCCCGGCTCGTACGACCTGCCGGGCAGCCGGTTCCTCGACCTCGTCCAGGTCATGGACCGCATCCGCAGCGAGTGCCCGTGGACCGGCGGACGGACCCACCGGGCGCTCGCCAAGTACGCCATCGAGGAGGCGTACGAGCTGGTCGACGCGATCGAGGACGGGGACCGGGACGATCTGCGGGAGGAACTGGGGGACGTGCTGCTCCAGGTCGTCCTGCACGCGCGGATCGCCGAGGAGGACGAGGAGGCGCCGTTCTCCGTGGACGACGTCACGGGGACGCTGGTGGAGAAGCTGATCCACCGGCATCCGCATGTGTTCGGCGCGGAGCGGGCCGAGACGCCGGACGAGGTGCGGGAGCACTGGCTGCGGACGAAGGCGGAGGAGAAGCGGCGCGCCTCCGTCACCGACGGCATCCCCCAGGGCCAGCCCGCCCTGGCCCTCGCGACAAAGCTCGCCTCCCGCGTCCGCCTCGCGGGTCTCGACGTCCCCCTCCCGGCGGACGGCACCGTCGGCTCCGAACTGCTGGCGCTCGCCGCGCGTGCGGAAGCCTCCGGCATCGACCCGGAAACGGCCCTCCGCGCCACGGCCCGCGCCTACCGCTCCGCGATCCGCGCGACGGAGGCGGAGTCGGAGTCGGAGTCGGCGTAAGCCCCGCCGCCGCTTGCGGCACGCGTCACATTCATCCCGGTGGGGACGCCCCCTGAAATCCCCTCCGCCGGTTCGGGGGCGCGGCGCAAGATCTAGCCTCTGGGGGCCCCGGACGGAGTCCGGGGGAGATTGAGGCGCGGGGGTTCGGGGGCCGGCCCCCGACGGCGAGCCCGGGCCTGCCCGGCCCCCTGCCCCCGGCCCGGGGGAACGGCGCGGGTTACCGTCGAAGGGTGAGTGACTGTCCCGTATCCGCATCCGCCCCCGGCCGGGGACCAGGCCAGGAACCAGGCAAGGGACCTGGTCAGGGGCCCGCCCCGGAACTCTTCAGCTGGGAGTTCGCGAGCGACCCCTACCCCGCCTACGCCTGGCTCAGGGAGAACTCCCCGGTCCACTGGACCAAGCTGCCGAGCGGGGTCGAGGCATGGCTCGTCACCCGCTACGACGACGCCCGCCAGGCCCTCGCCGACCAGCGGCTGTCCAAGAATCCGGCGCACCATGACGAGCCCGCGCACGCCAAGGGCAAAACCGGCATCCCGGGCGAACGTCAGGCCGAGCTGATGACCCATCTGCTCAATATCGACCCCCCGGACCACACCCGCCTCCGCCGTCTCGTCTCCAAGGCGTTCACCCCGCGCCGGGTCGCCGCCTTCGCCCCCCGGGTGCAGGAGCTGACGGACCGGCTGATCGACGGCTTCGCGGAACGGGGCGAGGCCGACCTCATCCATGAGTTCGCGTTCCCGCTGCCCATCTACGCGATCTGCGATCTGCTCGGCGTCCCCCCGGAGGACCAGGACCAATTCCGGGACTGGGCCGGAATGATGATCCGTCACGGCGGCGGCCCGCGCGGCGGTGTCGCCCGTTCCGTCAAGAAGATGCGCGGCTATCTGCTGGAGCTGATCCACCGCAAGCGCGCCTCCCTCACCGACGAGGGCGCCGACGACCTGATCTCGGGTCTGATCCGGGCCAGTGACCACGGCGAGCACCTCACCGAGAACGAGGCCGCCGCCATGGCCTTCATCCTGCTCTTCGCGGGGTTCGAGACCACCGTCAATCTGATCGGCAACGGCACCTTCGCCCTGCTGCGCCACCCGGAGCAGCGCGAGCGGCTCCAGCGCTCCCTCGCGGCGGGCGAGAGCGGGCTGCTGGAGACCGGGGTGGAGGAGCTGCTCCGCCACGACGGGCCGGTGGAGATGGCGACCTGGCGGTTCGCCACCGAACCGCTGGTGATCGGGGGGCAGCGGATAGCGGCGGGCGATCCGGTGCTGGTGGTGCTCGCCGCCGCCGACCGCGATCCGGAGCGGTTCGGCGAACCGGATGTCCTGGACCTTGCGCGGCGTGACAATCAGCACCTCGGCTACGGGCACGGCATCCACTACTGCCTGGGCGCGCCGCTCGCCCGGCTGGAGGCGCAGACCGCGCTGGCGACCCTCTTCACCCGCCTTCCCGAGCTGCGGCTCTCGGTCGATCCGTCCGAATTGCGCTGGCGCGGCGGCCTGATCATGAGGGGACTTCGGACCCTCCCCGTCACGTTCTCTCCCGCCCCGCGCCACGCGGAAATTGATGGCGTGTCAGGATCGTGATATTCGCGTGATCTCCGCTGCATCGACTTGTGACTGATGTTCGACTGCCGCTACGTTCACCCCGTCTCAGCAGTCTCGCGAAAGGCAACCGCATGCTCTCCGGGAATGGTCGACATCGCCGACCCCGTCAGGCTCCGGCTCTCGTCGTCGCGGCAGGAGTGACGGGCTCGGCCATCGCGCTCCCGCTTCTGGGCGCGGGTTCGGCGACGGCGGCCGACTCCGCCGTCTGGGACCGGGTCGCCGAGTGCGAGAGCGGGGGCGCCTGGAGCGCCGACACCGGCAACGGCTACTACGGCGGCCTCCAGATGTCGCAGCAGACCTGGGAGGCGTACGGCGGTCTGGAGTACGCCTCGGGCCCGGACCTCGCGAGCCGTTCGCAGCAGATAACCGTGGCCGAGAAGGTCCTGGCGGCCGAGGGCGCCAAGGCGTGGGCCTCGTGCGCCGGGATGGCCGGTCTGGCCGTCCCGGGCGCCGACGCCGCCCCGAAGAAGGCCACGGGCGCCACCGAGGACGCCGCGCCGTCCGGCGCGCGCTCCGGCGGCGCCGACGCCGACAGCGGGCCGTCCGGGAAGGCGCGGGCGGGGGACGCGGCCCCGTCGGCCGCCGCCGGGAAGGACAAGGGCGCCACGGACCGGAACGCGGAGCAGGGGTCCCCGGCTCCCGCCCGCACCCAGGGCGTGGGCAACGGCACCGACAGCGCCCCGGCGGCGGGGAAGGGCACGCCCGCTCCGACCGGCGGCGGCAAGCACCGGGGCGCGCCCGCCGAGGAGTCCGCCGCGCGGGCGGAGAAGACGGCGGGGACGGCCGACCGGGACGGGACGGCGGGGCAGGACGCGGCGTCCGCCCCGGCCGCCGGGTCCACCGCGTCCGAGGCGGCGACCGCCGACACCGGCGCGGCGCCCCAGGACCGCGCCACCGGCACCGCCGACCGCCCCTCGCGCGCCGGTGAGGCCCGTACGGAGCTGACGGCGGACACCGCCGCCACCGCCGCCGACAGGGCCACGGCCGCCGGTGCGGCGGACACCTCTCCCTCCTCGTACACGGTCCAGCCCGGCGACAGCCTCTCCGTCATCGCGGCGGAGAAGGACGTCGACGGCGGCTGGAACTCCCTGTACGAGCGGAACAAGGACACCGTCGGTGCCGATCCGGACCTCATCCACCCTGGTCAGAGCCTGGATCTGGAGAACGCCCAGCAGTAGTTGTGTCGGGGTTTGTCCTGGTTTGCAGAAATGAGACAAGGGTCTCTTTGCGAAAACGGGCGAACCCCGCGCAGCGGAATCTCGGATTCCAGCCCCCACCTGCGGAAACGAAGGTATCCGGAGTGGCGAGATGGGCGATTTTTCCTCGATGTTCTCCTTTGAACATCAGGAAGAGCTGTGATTCGGTCTGAACCGCTCGCCACAGCGGGCACCAACGACCGTCACGCCGAATCCTGCCGTCGGTCGGGGGGCATCAGTCGACGCGCAGAGCGCCGAAGGCAGGAGCGGGGGACCCAAGGTAAGCGCCGGTCCCGGTCGCTGACGGACGGTTCGGTGCACGAGGAGTGCGCCGGAACCGGACGCCGGTGGGCCGACCGGCTTGGGGTGGAGCCGCGCGCAAGGACGCGCGGCCGGGCAACTCACACGGCCCGAACCCGACAGCTCACCTCGTAGGCGTCGGTGAGGAGACCTCCATGCTGTTTTCCGGCAAGGGCAAGCACCGTCGTCCCACGGCCCTCAACCGTGCCACCCGTATCGTCGCGTTCGCCGGTGTGACCGGTGCCGCCGTCGCCGCCCCGCTGGCCGGTGCGAGCACCGCCACCGCCGCCACCGCCGCCGAGTGGGACAAGGTCGCCCAGTGCGAGTCCGGCGGCAACTGGTCCATCAACACCGGCAACGGCTACTACGGCGGCCTCCAGTTCTCGACCTCCACCTGGGCCGCGTACGGCGGTACCGCCTACGCCCCGACCGCCGACAAGGCCACCAAGGCGCAGCAGATCGCCATCGCCGAGAAGACCCTCGCGGGTCAGGGCAAGGGCGCCTGGCCGAAGTGCGGTGTGGGCCTGTCCAACACCCCGTACGGCAGCGCCGCCCCGGCCCCGGCCCAGCCCAAGCCGCAGCAGCAGGCGCCGAAGCAGGTGCAGCAGGCCCCGAAGCAGCAGACCGCCCCGGCGCCGCAGCAGCGCGCCGAGGCCCCGACCACCCGTTCCGTGGAGCGCACCGCCCCGGCCCCGGTCCAGCAGGCGCCGCAGCAGGCCGCCCCGCAGACCCAGGCCCCGGCCAAGGGCTTCCTGAAGGGTGACGGCGAGTACGAGGTCAAGGCCGGTGACACCCTCAGCTCCATCGCCGAGGACCACAAGGTCAAGGGCGGCTGGCAGAAGCTGTTCCAGCTCAACGAGGACATCGTCGACAACGCCGACGTGATCTACGTGGGTCAGCAGCTCCACCTGCGCTGAGCCCCGCCCTCCCCCGATGCCCCGGGAAGCCCCGGGTGACGGACCGCCCCGGTCCGGTGCGCTTCCCCCCGTGCGCGCCGGACCGGGGCTCTGTCATGTCCGGGCCCCTGGCCCGGCCAGGGGCCCGGCGCCGCAGCTCCCGGGAATCGCTACTCGGCAGTAGCTATGCAGCGGTCTGCCCCGCTCTGCTCTACTTCTTTACCTTTTTCGTCCCAGCGGGCGGGCATCCGCCCGGATGGACCCCGCCCGCCGGTTAGGCTCTTGTCGCAAGGCCAACGGAGCCCTGCACCCATGCGTCACATCCCAGAAGGAGATGCTCGTGCCGTCCATCGACGTCGTCGTAGCCCGGGAAATCCTGGACTCCCGAGGCAACCCCACGGTCGAGGTCGAGGTTGGCCTCGACGACGGCAGCACGGGTCGTGCCGCCGTTCCGTCCGGTGCCTCCACCGGTGCCTTCGAGGCCATCGAGCTCCGCGACGGTGACCCGAACCGTTACCAGGGCAAGGGTGTCGAGAAGGCCGTCCTCGCCGTCATCGAGCAGATCGGCCCGGAGCTGGTCGGCTACGACGCCACCGAGCAGCGCCTGATCGACCAGGCGATGTTCGACCTGGACGCCACCGAGAACAAGGGCTCCCTCGGCGCCAACGCCATCCTGGGTGTCTCCCTCGCCGTGGCCCACGCCGCCTCCGAGGCGTCCGACCTGCCGCTCTTCCGCTACCTCGGCGGCCCGAACGCGCACCTGCTGCCCGTTCCGATGATGAACATCCTCAACGGTGGCTCCCACGCGGACTCCAACGTCGACATCCAGGAGTTCATGATCGCCCCGATCGGCGCGGAGTCCTTCTCCGAGGCCCTGCGCTGGGGCACCGAGGTCTACCACACCCTCAAGAAGGTCCTGAAGCAGAAGGGCCTGGCCACCGGCCTCGGCGACGAGGGCGGCTTCGCCCCGAACCTGGACTCCAACCGCGCCGCCCTGGACCTGATCCTTGAGGCGATCAAGGAGGCCGGTTACGTCCCGGGCAAGGACATCGCGCTGGCGCTCGACGTCGCCGCCTCCGAGTTCTACAAGGACGGCGTCTACGAGTTCGAGGGCAAGCCCCTCTCCGCGGCCGAGCTGACCGAGTACTACGAGGAGCTGGTCGCGGCCTACCCGCTCGTCTCCATCGAGGACCCGCTCTTCGAGGACGACTGGGCCGGCTGGAAGGTCCTCACCGACAAGCTGGGCACCAAGGTCCAGATCGTCGGCGACGACCTCTTCGTCACCAACCCGGAGCGCCTGGCCCGCGGCATCGAGGAGGGCTCCGCGAACGCCCTGCTCGTCAAGGTCAACCAGATCGGTTCGCTGACCGAGACCCTGGACGCCGTGGAGCTGGCCCAGCGCAACGGCTTCAAGTGCATGATGTCCCACCGCTCCGGCGAGACCGAGGACGTCACCATCGCCGACCTGGCCGTCGCCACCAACTGCGGCCAGATCAAGACCGGCGCCCCGGCCCGCTCCGAGCGCGTGGCCAAGTACAACCAGCTCCTGCGCATCGAGGAGATCCTGGACGACGCGGCCGTCTACGCGGGCCGCAGCGCGTTCCCCCGCTTCAAGGGCTGACCGCCCCGGGAGCCGATGGCCGGACGGACCGGGGAAGATCCCCGGGGCCGCCCGGCCCGGCTCCTGGCCCGTCGTACCGGCGTCCCCGGCCGCGGTCCCGTACCGTGTCCGGGGACGCGTCCGCGTCCGCGTCCCCGGACACGACAGGGGACGCCGCCCGGTGCGAGCGAACAAACGCGAGCGAGCAAAGCGGCGAAACCGGCGGAAGCGGCGGAAGCGGCGAACAGGGGAGGCGGGATACGAATGGCCGGGAAGAACCGCGACCGGTTCTCCACCGCGACCAGGCTGCGGCTGATCGGTGAGCAGACCGCCGCCCGGGTGTACCGCTCCCAGAACCGGCGCCAGGCCCGCCGCTCCCGGCTCACGGGCCGCGCCGCCTTCCTCGCGCTCGTCGTCTGCTCGCTGGTGGTCGCCCTCGCGTACCCGATGCGGCAGTACATCGCCCAGCGCGGCGAGATGGCCGAGCAGCGGGAGAGAATGGCGGAGGCCGAGCGCGCGGTCGAACAGCTCCGGGACGAGAAGGCCCGGCTCCAGGACGACCGTTATATCCGGCGGCTGGCACGGGAGCATCTGCACTATGTGCTGCCGGGCGAGGCCGGATACACGATGATCGACCCCGGCGCCGAGCCCCGTGAGCGGCCCGGGGACGACGTGGACGGCCGGGCCTGGTACTCCAGGGTCTGGGACGGCGTCGACAGCGCGGACCGCCGCTGAGCCGGACCTCCCCCCGGTCCACCACCCCGACCCGCCGCCGGACCGCCGGAGCGGCACCCCGGCGTCCGCCCCGGCGAAACCACCGAGACGAGCAGAGCCAAGGCAGGCATGGAAACCCCTCCTCCCCACACCGAACCGACCGAGCCGACCGAAGCGGACATCGCCGCCTTCAAGGAGCAGCTCGGCCGCCCGCCGCGCGGGCTGCGCGCGATCGCGCACCGCTGCCCCTGCGGGCAGCCGGATGTCGTCGAGACCGCGCCCCGGCTGCCCGACGGCACCCCGTTCCCGACGCTCTACTACCTGACCTGCCCCCGGGCCGCGTCCGCGATCGGCACGCTGGAGGCGAACGGGGTGATGAAGGAGATGTCGGAGCGGCTGGAGTCCGATCCGGAGCTGGCCGCGGCCTACCGGGCGGCGCACGAGGACTACATCGCCCGCCGCGACGCCATCGAGGTGCTGGCGGGCTTCCCCAGCGCGGGCGGCATGCCGGACCGGGTGAAGTGCCTCCATGTGCTGGTCGGCCACTCGCTGGCCGCGGGCCCCGGGGTCAACCCGCTGGGTGACGAGACCATCGCCATGCTCCCCGAGTGGTGGCGCAAGGGCCCCTGCGTCACGCCCTGCGAGCCGTCTTCCGCCGAGCCGTCCTCCGCTGAGCCGTCCGAGCCGTCCGAGCCGTCGCCCGGGCAGCCCTCCGCGTAGCCGCTCGCACAGCCGTCCGGGCTTTCGGGCTCTCGGGCTTTTCGGGCCGTCGCCCGTGCGGCCCCCGGGCTCCGGACCCGTACGCGCACCCCGTCCCGTCCTTCCGTCCTCCCCCTCCCAGGAGCCACGCCATGACCCGGGTCGCCGCCGTCGACTGCGGTACCAACTCCATCCGTCTGCTGGTCGCCGATGTGGACCCGCACGCGGGCACGCTGGCCGAGCTGGACCGCCGGATGACCATCGTCCGGCTCGGCCAGGGCGTCGACCGCACCGGCCGCTTCGCCCCGGAGGCGCTGGAGCGCACCTTCGCGGCCTGCCGGGAGTACGCGGCGGTCATCGCGGAGCTGGGCGCGGAGCGGGTGCTCTTCGTGGCGACGTCCGCCTCCCGGGACGTCTCCAACCGGGACGAGTTCGTCGCCGGGGTGCGCGGCATCCTCGGGGTGGACCCCGAGGTGATCAGCGGTGAGCTGGAGGCCGAGTTCTCCTTCACCGGCGCCACCCTGGAGCTGGCCGAGGGGCCCGGGGCCGAGGAGCGGCTGGTCGTGGACATCGGCGGCGGCTCCACCGAGTTCGTCGTCGGCCGGGAGCACGTCGAGGCGTCCCGTTCGGTGAACATCGGCTGTGTCCGGCTCACCGAGCGCCATGTGCGCAGCGACCCGCCCGCCGAGGCGGAGCTGGCGGCGGTCCGCGCCGATGTGGTGGCGGCGCTCGACACCGTCGAGGAGACCGTGCCGCTCCGGGGGGTGCGGACCCTGGTGGGCCTGGCCGGCTCGGTGACCACCGTGGCCGCGATCGCACTTGGCCTGGACCACTACGACCGGCAGGTCATCCACCGCTCCCGGATCTCGTACGAGCAGGTCGCGGCCGTCACCCGACGGCTGCTGGGCGCCACCCGCGAGGAGCGGGCCGCGATCTCCGTGATGCATCCGGGGCGGGTCGACGTCATTGTCTCGGGTGCGCTGATCCTCCTCACGATCATGGAGCGGATCGGTGCCGCCGAGGTGATCGTCAGCGAGAACGACATCCTGGACGGCATCGCGCTCCGGGCCGCGGAGGACCCCGCTCCGGTGGACTGAACCCCCGCCGGACGGCACCTCGGAGAGCCCCGCGAAGCAAGTTCGTGAAGTTCTTCACAAGGAAAAGGCCCCTGATGGGTGCCGCGAAAGGACAAAAGGCCCGCTCCTGGGGGCCATTCGGCCCCAGGGGTGGGGGGCGGGACGGTCACCGGCACATGTCAGCCGTGTGAACGGCGCCGGTGGTTCATATGTAAAGAACGGTTAAGTGCCAGCTCACAGGCCATGTCGGGGCGCTGGAGGGGGTGGTGGTTCACCCGCTCGGGCGCCTCTTCGGCGCCAAAAGCGGCGCAGTTTAGCACGGGTCACCCAACAACATGTGAAGGGGCTCACGAGCACCCCTCCACAGGGGGGTGGATACTCGATGGCATGAGCACCACGGAGCGTCCCAGGATCCTCGTAGTAGGCGGTGGGTACGTAGGCCTGTACGCGGCGCGCCGCATTCTGAAGAAGATGCGGTACGGCGAAGCGACCGTCACGGTCGTGGACCCGCGCTCGTACATGACGTACCAGCCCTTCCTCCCCGAAGCCGCCGCCGGCAGCATCTCGCCCCGGCATGTCGTCGTCCCGCTGCGACGCGTGCTGCCCAAGGCGGAGGTGCTCACCGGCCGGGTCACCACCATCGACCAGGACCGCAAGGTCGCCACCGTCGCGCCGCTCGTCGGCGAGGCGTACGAGCTGCCCTTCGACTACCTGGTGATCGCCCTCGGCGCGGTCTCCCGTACCTTCCCGATCCCCGGCCTCGCCGAGCAGGGCATCGGTATGAAGGGCGTCGAGGAGGCCATCGGGCTGCGCAACCATGTGCTCGAACAGCTCGACAAGGCCGACTCCACGACCGATGAGGAGGTCCGCCGCAAGGCGCTGACCTTCGTCTTCGTGGGCGGTGGCTTCGCCGGCGCGGAGACCATCGGCGAGGTGGAGGACCTGGCGCGCGACGCCGCGAAGTACTACCGGAGTGTGAAGCGCGAGGACATGCGCTTCATCCTGGTCGACGCCGCCGACAAGATCCTTCCCGAGGTGGGCCCCAAGCTCGGCCAGTACGGCAAGGAGCACCTTGAGGGCCGCGGCATCGAGATCTACCTCCAGACCTCGATGGACTCCTGCGTCGACGGGCACGTGGTGCTCAAGAACGGCCTGGAGGTCGACGCCAACACCGTCGTCTGGACCGCCGGTGTGAAGCCGAACCCGGCGCTCGCCCGCTTCGGTCTGCCGCTCGGCCCGCGCGGCCACGTGGACACCCAGACCACGCTTCAGGTGCAGGGCAGCGACTACATCTGGGCCGCGGGCGACAACGCCCAGATCCCGGACGTGGCCGCCCGCAAGGCCGGTGTCGAGAACGCCTGGTGCCCGCCGAACGCCCAGCACGCGCTGCGCCAGGCCAAGGTCCTCGGCGACAACGTCGTCTCCGGTATGCGGGGCTTCCCGCAGACGGAGTACAGCCACGCCAACAAGGGCGCGGTCGCGGGCCTCGGTCTGCACAAGGGCGTCGCGATGATCGTCATGGGCAAGATGAAGATCAAGGTCCGCGGCCGTCTCGCCTGGTACATGCACCGTGGCTACCACGGCATGGCCATGCCGACCTTCAACCGTAAGATCCGGGTCTTCGCCGACTGGACGCTCGGCATGTTCCTCAAGCGCGAGGTCGTCTCGCTCGGCGCGATCCACGCCCCGCGCGAGGAGTTCTACGAGGCCGCCAAGCCCGCCCCGGCCGTCGCCGCCCCGGCGCCGGAGAAGGCCAAGGCTTCCTGACCCCTGGCTCAGCCTGTCCGAAGGGCCGCCCGCCATCCGTGGTGCGGGCGGCCCTTCGGCGTACCCGGGGCCGGTCCGGGGCGGCCCTCCCGCGTGCCCGGGGCCCGGGCGGGAGCGCGCTGCGGCCGGGCGGCGACCGGCGGGGGGTGCGCCGGGGCCGCGTGGCGACCGGGTCCGGGGCCCCGGTCCGGAACCGTCCGGGGCGGCCCTCCCGCGCACCCGGCTCCGCTCCGGGACCGTCCGGGAGCGGGCCCCTTCGGCCGGTGGGATCGCCGCCGTGCGGGCGGACCATGGAGCAAACCGTGCGGTAACGGGCGAACGCGGGGAAGTACCCACCGTGCGCGACGTGTCCTGGGCGGACCCCGGCAGGTCGGAACACCCGCATCGACCGACCCCACCCGGAGGTGTGCCCCATGGCCGACGCCGCAGCGCGGTTGACGAACCTCGTCGAAGAGCTGTTCGGTACCCCCTTCCCGCTCCGGCTGCGGACCTGGGACGGCTCCACGGCCGGACCCCCCGGCGGCCCCGTGCTCGTGGTCCGCCACCGGCGGGCCCTGCGGCGGCTGCTCTGGCGGCCCGGGGAGGTCGGCCTGGCCCGGGGCTGGGTCGCCGGGGAACTCGACGTCGACGGCGACCTCTACACCGCGCTCGACCAGCTCACCGCCTTCGCCGCGCGGCGGCGCGGAACGATCGGCCTCTCCCCGCGCGACCCCCGGCAACGCGCCGCCCTGCGCGCCCTGATCGGCCTGGCCGGTCTGCTGCCCCCGCCACCCCCGCCCCCCGAGGAGGTCCGCCGCTCCGCGGGCGTCTCCCACACCCGGCGCCGCGACCGGGCCGCCATCAGCCACCACTACGACGTGGGCAACGAGTTCTACGCGCTCGTCCTCGGCCCGTCCATGGTCTACTCCTGCGCCTACTGGGACACCGCGACCGTCACCGCCCCCGACGGGAGCCGCACCGGCTTCACCCTGGAGGACGCCCAGCGCGCCAAGCTGGACCTGGTCTGCCGCAAACTCGACCTCCAGCAGGGCATGCGGCTGCTCGACGTGGGCTGCGGCTGGGGCTCCATGGCCCTGCACGCTGCCCGGGAGTACGGCGTCCGCGTCACCGGGGTCACCCTCTCCCGCGAGCAGGCCGACCACGCCCGCAAACGCGTCGCCGACGCCGGGCTCGCCGACCGCGTCGAGATCCGCGTCCAGGACTACCGGGACGTCCGGGACGGCCCCTACGACGCCGTCTCCTCCATCGGCATGGCCGAACACGTGGGCGCAGCCCCCTATCTGGAGTACGCCCGGCAGCTGCGCGCGCTGCTGCGGCCCGGCGGACGGCTGCTCAACCACCAGATCGCGCGCCGCCCCGAGCGGGCGGGGTCGGTCTACCAGGTGGACGAGTTCATCGACCGCTATGTCTTCCCCGACGGGGAGCTGTCCCCGCTCGGCAGCACCGTCTCGGCCCTGGAGCGCGCGGGCTTCGAGGTGCGCGACGTGGAGTCGATCCGGGAGCACTACGCCCTCACCCTGCGGCGCTGGGTGGCCCGGCTGGAGGACGGGTGGGAGCGGGCCGTCGTCCTCGCCACCCCCGGGCGGGCCAGGGTCTGGCGGCTCTACATGGCCGCGTCCGCGCTCGCCTTCGAACACGGCCGGATCGGGGTCAACCAGGTCCTGGCCGTGAACACCCCGCCCGGCGGCGCCTCGGGCCTGCCGCTGCGCACCCGCACCTGGACGGGTTGAGCCGGGCCCCGTCCGCCGCCCTCTGCCGGTCCGGTCCGCCGCCCCTCGCCGGCCGGGAGGCGTCCGTCCCCGTCGGGGAGGGAGCCGCGGCCCCGGCCCTCTTGGGGAAAGGCGCCCGGTCCCTCCCCGGAAAGGCACCCGGACCCTTCCCGGGAAGGGCGCCCGGTCCCTTCCCGGGAACCGGCCCCTCCGGGAAGTCCTCCCGGAAGCCCGTCTCGGAAACCGGAAGCCCTTCCCGGAAAAGGGATGAGCCCCGTGGCGGGGAGACGTGCTCCCTGCCACGGGGCTCCAGCCGCGGGGACGGCGCTGAGCGCGACGGCGTCCGCCCGGGTCGCCGTCCCGGCCGGCCGTGACTACTCGGTCTTGATCGCCGTCAGCATGTTCAGCCGGGCGGCGCTGCGGGCGGGCCACAGCGAGGCGAGCACGCCCACGACTCCGGCGAGCAGCAGGAAGATACCGATCCGGTCCCACGGGATCACCAGGGCGTACCCCGGGATCTCGCTCTTGATGGTCTCGCCGATGGCCCAGCCGAGGAAGCTGCCGAGCGCGATGCCGATGGTGGCTCCGAAGAGCGAGATCACCACGGCCTCCAGCCGGATCATGCGCTTGACCTTGCCCCGGTCCAGACCGATGGCCCGCAGCATGCCGATCTCGCGCTGACGCTCGAAGACGGACATCGCCAGGGTGTTGACGACCCCGAGCACCGCGATGATCAGGGCCATCGCCAGCAGCCCGTACATGATGTTCAGCATCGTGTTGATCATGCCGCCGAACATGTCGCGGATGTCCTGCTTGCCCATCACGTTCATGCCGGGGTTGTTCCCGAGGGCGTCGACCAGGGCCTGCTCGTTGGCGGAGGTCTCGCCGCCGTCCATGGCGACCAGGATGTTCTGGATGTACGGCTTTGACTCGTAGGGAGCGACCAGGTCGGTCGAGACCAGGATCGACGACAGCATCTCGTTGTTCTCGTAGACCGCGCCGACGGTGAGCTTCTTCGTCTCGGCCGTGCGGGCGTCGCCGTCCTTCTCGAAGGTCACCGGCAGGACGTCACCGGTCTTCCACCCCTTGTCCTCGGCGGTCTCCTCAGAGATGGCGATCCGGCCGTCGGCGAGGGAGCCGATGGAGCCGGAGACGGTCTTCAGGGCGGCGACCTTCTCGATGGCGCCGGGGGTGACCGCCGCGGCGGCCTCCATCGAGCCCTCGATCTTCAGATCGGCCATCTGGGCCGGGGAGACGGCGGTGACGCCGGGGGCCTTCTCCAGCGCGGTGACCGCCGAGCGGTCCAGCGGGCCGTTGTTGGCCATCATGACCATGTAGTCAGCACGGATGTTCTCCGTGGTCGCCTTGTCGATGGCCTGGCCGACGGTGACCCCGATGACGGTGAGACCGGTGACCAGCGTGAGGCCGATCGCCAGCGCGGAGGCGGTGGCGCCGGTGCGGCGCGGGTTGCGGACCGCGTTCTGCCGGGCCAGCTTGCCCGAGACGCCGAACAGCTTGTCCAGCACCGGGCGGAGCAGCGCGATCACCGGCCGGGAGAGCAGCGGGATCAGCACGATCACCCCGATGAGGGCGAGGAAGGCGCCGAGACCGATCATCATCCGGCCGTCGGACGCACCGGCCGCGGCTCCGGCGAGGACCGCCACGAGGCCCGCCAGCGTGAGCACGGCGCCGATGGAGTTCCGGATGACCAGGGACTTGGTGTTCTCGGGGAGGTGGGCGCTGCCCATGGCGGCGACCGGGGCGATCTTCGCGGCGCGGCGGGCCGGCAGATAGGCGGCCACCACGGTGATCAGCACACCGACGGCGAGCGCGGCGAGGACGGCGGCGGAGGAGATGATCAGCGGGCCGTTCGGGATCTCCACCCCGAAGGAGCCCAGGCCGCTGCGGAGCGCGGTGGCGAGGCCGAGACCGAGGACGAAGCCGATGGCGGAGGCGACCGTGCCGACGACCGCGGCCTCCAGGATCACCGAGCGCCGCACCTGGCTGCGGGAGGCGCCGACGGCGCGCAGCAGGGCCAGTTCCTTGGTGCGCTGGGCGACGAGCATGGAGAAGGTGTTGGCGATCAGGAAGATCCCCACGAAGAGCGCGATGGCGGCGAAGCCGAGCAGCATCTGGCTCATGCCGCTCATCTCGCGTTCGATCATCTCGGCCTGCTCGTCGGCGAGGACCTGGGCGGTCTTGGCGTCGGCGCCCTTCGGCAGCACCTTCTCGACCCCGGCGAGGATCTTCTCCTGGTCGGCCCCGGCGGCGCCGGCCACGGTGATCCCGTCGAAGACCCCGGGCTGGAGGTAGAGCTTCTGGGCCTCGGCGGTGTCGAAGAGCACCAGGCTGCCGCCCGTGGTCACGGCGCCGTCGTCGGTGGTGAAGACGCCGGAGAGGGTGTACTCGCGCACCGGGCCGTTGGTGGCGACGCGCACGGTGTCGCCGATCGTGTACTCGCCCTTCCGCGCGCTCTCCTTGTCCAGGGCGATCTGGCCCGCCTTCGCCGGGCCGGTGCCCTGGACGAAGTCGTAGGCGGCGTCCTCGCCGTCCGTGCCCGGGAAGTAGTTGGAGCCCTTGGCGCCCCAGTCGCTGCCGATCAGCTTGCCGTCCTGGTCGGCGACGGCGGCGAAGCCGCCCACGCGGCCGGTGGCCTCGGCGACGCCGTCGACCGCGTCGATCCGCTTCAGGGTGGCGTCGCTGAGGCCGCCCCGGACGGTTTCGCCGCCGTCCTCACGGCTGGGGCTGGTGACCGCCACGGCGACGTTGTCGAAGCTCTTGGCGGACTGCTTGTTGAAGGCGTTGCCGAGGGTGTCGGTGAAGACCAGGGTGCCGGAGACGAAGGCCACGCCGAGCATCACGGCGAGCACGGTCATCAGCAGTCTGGCCTTGTGCGCGAGCACATTGCGCAGGGCGGTACGGAACATGTCGATTCAAGTCCTGGGTCGGTGGCGGTCGTGCCGGGCCGGGCGGGCCCCGAGGGTCCGGAGAGGTGCTGGGCGGGGTCGGCTCAGCTCGTCCGGCCCTTGGCGTCGAACGCCTTCATGCGGTCGAGCACCGCGTCGGCGGTGGGGTGCTCCATCTCGTCGACGATCCGGCCGTCCGCCAGGAAGACCACCCGGTCGGCGTAGGAGGCGGCGACGGGGTCGTGGGTGACCATCACCACGGTCTGGCCCAGCTCGCGCACCGAGTTGCGGAGGAAGCCGAGGACCTCGGCGCCGGAGCGGGAGTCCAGGTTTCCGGTGGGCTCGTCACCGAAGATGATCTCCGGCTGGGAGGCGAGGGCGCGGGCGACGGCGACGCGCTGCTGCTGACCGCCGGAGAGCTGCGTGGGCCGGTGGCTCAGCCGCCCGGAGAGCCCGACCATCTCGATCACGGAGTTCAGCCACCGGCGGTCGGGCTTGCGGCCGGCTATGTCCATCGGGAGCGTGATGTTCTCCAGCGCGGTGAGCGTGGGGAGCAGGTTGAACGCCTGGAAGATGAAGCCGATCTTGTCCCGGCGGAGCTGGGTGAGCTGCTTGTCCTTGAGGGAGCCCAGCTCGGTCTCGCCGATCCGGACGGAGCCCGAGCTGAAGCTGTCGAGCCCGGCGACGCAGTGCATCAGGGTCGACTTGCCGGAGCCCGAGGGCCCCATGATCGCGGTGAACTCGGCCTGCCGGAAGTCGACGCTGACCCGGTCCAGGGCCACCACCTGGGTCTCGCCCTCCCCGTACACCTTGGACAGTTCCGTGGCGCGGGCGGCCACGGCGGTGGCGCGGTGTGCGATGGGCATGGTGGTCACGGGGGCACTCCTGTTCGGGCGGGTCGATCCGGGGACCCGGGGGCGGCCACTGCGGGAGGCCGTCTCCGAGGACACACACCATCCTGTCCTTGTTCCGGGCGGGGATCGTCAGCCCCCGTGCCCGTTCCCGGGGCCCCCTTTGGTCGCACCAGGAGCGGCGATCATCCTCCTTGGGTATGACGGTGCCCCTGAGGGCGGAAAGGGGACGGGGCGCTCCGGAGCGTCGTCACTCTTCGCTGCGGTGTCCGGGGGCGCGGGCGCCGCCCTCGATCCGGTGAGCGTCGCGTGGCTGTTCGGTGGAGGCCGGGTGCCGACCGCGTGTGCGGGGTGCGGAGAGAGGGCGGACGCGTCCGAAGCCGACTCGGTTGCGACGAGTTTCCGTCATTCGCGTGCGGGGGTCGTGACGCCCGGCGTTCGCCATGGAACGCCTTGTGATCCTCTTCCACCTGGGCTGACGCACCCTCAAGCGGCAATAAAATAAGACAACATCGGGCCACGGGCCGCCGGGCGAGTCGATCTCCCCGGATAGGCTCATGTGCTTACGCGGAGCCACGCTCCTGGCCCGGATGGTGGAATGCAGACACGGCGAGCTTAAACCTCGCTGGCCTTCATGGCCGTGCCGGTTCGAGTCCGGCTCCGGGCACTCTCCGTAACGAGAGCGGGACGCCGGGTAGTTGAATGCTTGACATTCAAGATCGCCTCATCGTCGCACCCCGCGGCCCCCGCGCGCCACCCCTGACGAGCCCCCGATCCCCCCTGATCCACCCCTGATCCACCCCCGATCCGGCCCCGAGACCCGCGCCCCGGGATCTCCGCCCCCCTCCTCGTGACGCATCCGAGGAGACACCCCGGCCGCTCCCCGCGGCCCCGGACACCCCGGCCGCCCGTCCGGCCGAACGGCGACACGCCCCACCCGGACCCGTCCGCGACCGGCGCCCCGCGTCCGGGCAGGCGGCATGGCCGGAAACGTATGCCAGGTCACAATCGGGAAAGATCCTCCCTCAGCACTAGGCTTCTTCCTTTGCGCCCCTATTACTCTTGACGCAAGGCCGCGCACGGCGGCCATGGAGGAGTGAGATGAGGAGCAGTAACCCGGTCTTCTCGCGACGGGGTTTCAGCCGCGACAACGGCATTGCGGGCTTCAACGCGCAGCAGCAGGCCGGGAGCCCTGTCGCCGGTAACCCCTATGCCCAGGGCGCGGCCAACCCGTACGCCACCAACCCGTACGCACCTGCCGACACCCAGCTCGGCGCGGCCCAGGCCCCCGCCCACCGGGTGATGACGATCGACGACGTCGTGGCGCGTACCGCGATGACGCTCGGCACGGTCGTCGTCACCGCGATGCTCGCGTGGTTCCTGCTGCCCGTCGACAAGGACAACCTCGGCCAGTCCTACGGCATCGCCATCGGTGCCGCGCTGGTCGCGATGGTGCTGGCGCTCGTCCAGTCCTTCAAGAGCAAGCCGGTCCCGGCGCTGATCCTGACGTACGCGGCCTTCGAGGGCGTCTTCCTCGGCGTGCTGTCCAACACGGTGTCCACCCACATCGCGCCCGGCGCGGTCACGCAGGCGGTGCTCGGCACGATGGCGGTCTTCGCCGGTGTGCTCATCGCCTACAAGATGCGCTGGATCCGGGTGAACCGGCGCTTCGCCGGCTTCGTCAGCGCCGCCGCGATCGGCTTCGTCCTGCTGATGGCGGTCAACCTGCTCGTCGCCGTCATCGGCGGCGGCGACGGCCTGGGCCTGCGCTCCGGCGGCCTCGGCATCCTCTTCGGCGTGCTCGGTGTCGTCCTCGGCGCCTGCTTCCTCGCCCTGGACTTCAAGCAGGTCGAGGACGGGCTGACCTACGGCGCCCCGCGTGAGGAGTCCTGGCTCGCCGCCTTCGGCCTCACGCTGACCCTGGTCTGGATCTACCTGGAGATGCTGCGTCTGGTCTCCATCCTCCAGGGCGACGACTGACCCCTGGACGAGGCCGGTCCGGCCGACCGAACGGAGGGAGGGCCCGCAGGCACAGTGCCTGCGGGCCCTCCGCCGTCTCCGGAGCCCCGGTCGGGCCCGCCCGGGCGCGGCCATGGCTACAGCAGCTTGCGGGCGGCTCGCCTCAGATCGTGCTCGTGGATGATCGCCTTGGCGTACCCGTGCGACAGGTCGTGTTCGCCACGGAGCCAGCTGACCTTCTCCTCGAAGCGGGTGAGGGACGGCCCATCGTCGACGGCACGCAGCCAGTCGGAGATCTCACGACCGGTGCATTGGGGGATGCGGGCGAGGAGGTTGCGGTGGGTCTCTTCGGAGAAGACTGGGGACATCGGCGCCTCCGGACGCGTTGCGCGTGTGCTCCTTCCCGCCACCGTGCCCGAGCACGGACGTATTGGCAACACTCCACGTCCGTTGCATAGGGTCGTGCTGTGCTGGATACGACCGATCTGACGACCGCCGTCGAACGCCTCGCCGACCGGCTGCGGGCCGCCCCGCAGAGCCGTCTCGCCCGGGGGGCCGCGACGGAGGGACTGGAGCTGGCCAGGGAGTTGGCACGCCGTGCCCAGCTCGCCGAGAACCCCGGCGAAATCCCGCTGATCATGCCCGACGCGGGCATGTTCGCTGTGGCAGATCAAGTGACTGTGGCCGGAATGGATTTGGCGGAGGCGCTGCGGACGGCGTCATTCGGGGGCGCGGAAGCCACCGAGAGCGCCCGGGACGCCCGGCGCGCGGCGGAACTGGCCGAGGCGGTCGAGCTGGTACGGGCGGCGGCGGAGCGCGCGGGGCTGTAGGCCGGAGCGCGCGCGTCCGGCCGGATGCGCGGGGGCGCGCCGGGCCTCGGGCGGAGGGCCGGACCCCGGGCGGAGACCCTGCGGCCTCAGTGGGAGACGACGACCCGGTCCGCCAGGAGATAGACGGTGTCCTCGCCGCAGACGAAGGTCAGGGCGTACGCGCCGGAGATCGTGGAGCCGCCCAGCAGAGCGGGCGTCCGACCCAGCCGCAGGGCGTCGGCGAGCTGCTCGGCGGTCTCCCGGTGGCCCGGGGTCACACAGAGCGTCGTCCCGTCCGCGAAGACATAGACATCGAGCGTGCCCAGCGGCCCCGGCCGCACATCGGCCAGCGCGGTACGGGCGCTCGCCAGCTCCTCCAGCCGGGCCACCGTCTGCTCGTGATCGCTGACGACGGGGGACCGGTCCGGCACGAAGTCCGGGTGCGAGGGGTGGCGGCGCCGGGCGGCGGCCAGCTCGGGGGAGTCCTCGGCGGACTCCGTCACGGCGGCGAGATCGGCGGCGAGGTCGGCCGCCAGCTCCGCGCGCTCCTCCCGGAGCTGGATCTCCAGCTCGGCCTGCTCCTCCAGGGCCTGGACGGGCTCCGGGTCCAGGGACTCCAGACCGACGAAGTCGCTCTGCCGGGGCACATAGAACGGCAGCTCCTCGCCGGACAGGTCGTCCGTGACACCGACGAGCGGCGCGGCGGACGGCTCCCCGCCGAACCGGGCGGACGACTCCGCCGCGTCCCGGCTCTCCTGCGCGGCCCAGAAGGCGCGCGCCTCGGCCAGCTCCCGTTCGCGCTCCTCGGCGAGCGCCTCGGCGACGGCCGCGCGTATCTCCTCGACGGGGGTCTGCCGTGCGGCGGGCACGAGGGGCAGTGTGCCCGACCCGGTCGCCCGGCCGAGTTCACGGCGGAGCGCCGCCAGCTCCTCGCGGAGGCCGCGGGCACCGTGGAGAGCGGCGGCACCGACGACGGTGGCGGCGGCCGTGGTCAGCAGCAGGACCAGAGACAGAGCGCTCACTGACGTACTCCCGGTTCGATCGACACCCCGACTTCCTACCTCAGCTTGAGGCGTGTGGGGACCCCACCGTCAGTGCAATACGTCACCGGGTCAGGAGGACTTTTGTCCTGGGCTTTACCAATGAGGGGGTTTGACCAGGGGAAACGTCACTCCCCCAGGGGTATCGAACCCCTGGGGGAGTCATGGCCACCACGTGATGAACCGACCTGCCGGCTCAGCCACCCGTGTCTGCGGCCCTCCGCTGCGACTCAGCTCAGCCGCTCGTGTCTGTGGTCGCGCCGAGCTTCGCCTCCGCTGCCGCTCAGCTCAGCCGCTCGTGTTTGTGGTCGCGCTGAGCTTCGCCTCCGCTGCGGGCAGGTCCCGCCCTCGTCCCTCGGGCGACCCCTACCCTCCGCTACCGCTCAGCTCAGCCGCTCGTGTCTGTGGTCGCGCTGAGCTTCGCCTCCGCTGTGGGCAGGTCCCGCCCTCGTCCCTCGGGCGACCCCTACCCTCCGCTACCGCTCAGCTCAGCCGCTCGATGACCATCGCCATGCCCTGGCCGCCGCCCACGCACATCGTCTCCAGGCCGAACTGCTTGTCGTGGAACTGGAGGCTGTTGATCAGGGTGCCGGTGATCCGGGCACCGGTCATGCCGTAGGGGTGGCCCACGGCGATCGCGCCGCCGTTCACGTTCAGCCGGTCGAGGTCGATGCCCAGATCGCGGTAGGAGGGGATCACCTGCGCGGCGAACGCCTCGTTGATCTCGACGAGGTCGATGTCGCCGATGGTCATCCCGGCGCGGGCGAGCGCCTGCTCGCTGGCCTCGACCGGGCCGTAGCCCATGATCTCGGGGGAGAGCGCGGAGACCCCGGTGGAGACGATCCGGGCGAGCGGGGTGAGCCCCAGCTCCCGGGCCTTGGTGTCGCTCATGATGACGAGCGCGGCGGCGCCGTCGTTCAGCGGACAGCAGTTCCCGGCGGTGATCAGGCCGTCCGGCCGGAACACCGGCTTCAGCCCCTCGACGCCCGCCAGGGTGACCCCGGCCCGGGGGCCGTCGTCCTTGCTGACGACCGTGCCGTCCGGGGTGGTGACGGGGGTGATCTCCCGCTCCCAGAAGCCGTTCGCGAGGGCCTGCTCGGCGAGGTTCTGCGACCGTACGCCGAACTCGTCCATCTCGCGCCGGGTGACCCCCTTGAACCGGGCCAGGTTCTCGGCGGTCTGCCCCATCGCGATGTACGCGTCCGGGAGCTGCCCGTCCTCGCGCGGGTCGTGCCAGGAGTCCGCCCCGCCCTCGGCGACCTTGGCGGTGCGCGCCTGGGCCTCGGCGAAGACCGGGTTCTGGGTGTCGGGCAGTCCGTCGGACGAGCCCTTGTTGAAACGGGAGACCATCTCGACACCGGCCGAGATGAAGACGTCGCCCTCGCCCGCCTTGATCGCGTGCAGCGCCATCCGCGAGGTCTGGAGCGAGGAGGAGCAGTACCGCGTGATCGTGCAGCCGGGCAGCCGGTCCAGGCCCATCCGCACGGCCACGATGCGGCCCAGGTTGTACCCCTGCTCCCCGCCGGGCAGGCCGCAGCCCAGCATGAGGTCGTCGATGTCGGCGGGGTCGAGCGCGGGGATCTTGTCGAGTGCCGCCCGGATGATGGTCGCGGTCAGCTCGTCCGCCCTCAACTCCTTCAGTGAGCCCTTGAAGGCCCGTCCGATGGGGGAGCGGGCGGCGGAAACGATGACGGCTTCGGGCATCACGGCTCCAGGGGTGGAGAGGGTGGACTGGGTGGGAAGTTACCTGTAAGTAGCCTCGGGGTCACGGGGTGCCGGGTGTGATGCGGACCTCAATTCTAAGCGACCGCTCAGTCCTGCGGGAGGTGTACGCCGCCGTCCGCCGCCCCGGAGGAGCCCTCACCCACCGCCTCCCCGTCCCAGACAGGCAGCCGCCTGCGGCGTCTCCGCTTGAGCAGGGCCCATGGCGCGCGGGCGGCGGTGACCTCGGTGCCCGCCTCCTGCGCCGCCTCGGCCGCCGCCTGCGCCACCGGCAGCACCCCCTCGTCCCGCGCGGCCTCCGGGCGGTCCGACTCGGGCCACACGCCGAGCGCCGCGCAGACCGTCGGCAGCATCGCCATCGCGGCGGTGGCGTACCCCTCCGCCGAGGGGTGGTAGCTGTCCGCCCCGAACATCTCCCTCGGGTTCGCCGCGAACTCGGGCCCCAGCAGATCCCCCAGCGAGACGGTCCGGCCGCCCTGCTCGACCACCACGATCGTCTGGGCCGCCGCGAGCTGCCGGGAGACCCGCCGGGCCAGCCAGCGCAGCGGCTGGTACACGGGCTCGATCGTGCCCAGGTCGGGGCAGGTGCCCACGACGACCTCGGCTCCCGCCGTGCGCAGCCTCCGCACCGCCGCCGCCAGATGGCGCACCGACTCGGTCGGCGGCATCCGATGGGTGACGTCGTTCGCGCCGATCATGAGGACGCAGATGTCGGGACGGCGGGAGGCGTCCGCGAGCAGCAGCCGCACCTGCCGGTCCAGATCGTCCGAGCGGGCCCCGGGCAGGGCCACGTTGCGGACCTCCACCGGCCGTTCGACGACCGCCGCGAGCCCGGAGGCCAGCAGGGCGCCCGGGGTCTGCCCGGCCCGGCGCACCCCCTGCCCCGCCGCCGTCGAGTCGCCCAGTATCCCCAGGAGCAGCGGGTCCCTGCGGCCGAAGGCCAGCCCGTACAGCCCCTCGCCCCGGGGCGGCACGGGGGCGGCCACTCCGGCCACCGACCGTTTGGCCAACTGCACCTCGGCGAGGACCACCCCGACGGTGGCCACTCCGAGCAGCCCGATGCCGCCGCCTCCGTACGCCGCGCCCGCCGCGATCCGCCGTGCCACTCTCGCCCTCGACACCGCCCCGCCTCCTCTCCCGGTGACCGACCGGCCGGTCATGACCGGCCGCCCCTGGCCGACCGGCCCGGCAGCGGCCGGTTATGCCAGTCGGTCATGAGCTGACTGCCCCGAAGGCGCCGTAGCCCAATCCCGGCCACGGTCCGCATACGCTGACCGCATTCACTACGGAGACCCCGGAGAATCATTGTGCGCATTCACGACTCGATGATCGATCTTGTCGGTAATACCCCGCTCGTGCGGCTGAACGGCGTCACGGAGGGCATCCAGGCGACCGTGCTCGCGAAGGTCGAGTACTTCAACCCCGGAGGCTCGGTCAAGGACCGTATCGCGCTGCGCATGATCGAGGCGGCCGAGCGGAGCGGCGAGCTGCGGCCGGGCGGCACGATTGTCGAGCCCACCAGTGGGAACACCGGCGTCGGACTGGCGATCGTGGCCCAGCGCAAGGGCTACAAATGCGTCTTCGTCTGCCCGGACAAGGTGTCCACGGACAAGATCAACGTACTGCGGGCCTACGGCGCCGAGGTGGTCGTCTGCCCCACCGCCGTGGACCCCGAGCACCCCGATTCGTACTACAACGTCTCCGACCGGCTGGTCAAGGAGATCCCCGGGGCCTGGAAGCCGGACCAGTACTCCAACCCGAACAACCCCCGTTCGCACTACGAGACGACCGGCCCCGAGCTGTGGGAGCAGACCGAGGGGAGGATCACCCACTTCGTCGCGGGCGTGGGCACCGGCGGCACCATCAGCGGCACCGGGCGCTACCTCAAGGACGTCAGCGACGGGGCGGTCACGGTCGTCGGAGCCGACCCCGAGGGCTCTGTATACAGCGGCGGCTCGGGCCGCCCCTACCTCGTCGAGGGCGTCGGCGAGGACTTCTGGCCGACGGCGTACGACCGGACGGTGGCGGACGAGATCGTCCCCGTGTCCGACAAGGACTCGTTCCAGATGACCCGGCGGCTGGCCCGCGAGGAGGGGCTGCTCGTCGGCGGCTCCTGCGGGATGGCCGTCGTCGCCGCGCTGCGGGTCGCCGAGCGGCTCGGCCCGGACGACGTGGTCGTCGTCCTGCTCCCGGACAGCGGGCGCGGCTACCTCTCCAAGATCTTCAACGATGAGTGGATGGCCGACTACGGCTTCCTGGAGGAGGCCGGTCCGTCCGCGTCCGTCGGCGATGTGCTCCGCCACAAGGAGGGCGGGAAGATCCCCAGCCTGGTGCACATGCACCCGGAGGAGACCGTCGGCGAGGCCATCGAGGTGCTGCGCGAGTACGGCGTCTCCCAGATGCCGATCGTCAAGCCGGGCGCCGGGCACCCCGATGTGATGGCCGCCGAGGTCATCGGCTCGGTCGTCGAGCGGGAGCTGCTGAACGCCCTCTTCCACCGGCGCGCCCACCTCGTCGACCCGCTGGAGAAGCACATGAGCGCCCCGCTGCCGCAGGTCGGCTCGGGCGAGCCGGTCGAGGACCTGATGACCGTCCTCAGCTCGGTCCCGGGCGCGGACGCGGCGATCGTGCTGGTGGAGGGCAAGCCCACCGGGGTGGTGAGCCGCCAGGACCTGCTGGCGTTCCTCGCCGACAACGGGAAGTGACCCGCCGGGCCACCGGGTCCCGGCCCGGTGGCCCGATCCGGTCACGGTGACGGACGAGCGCCCTGGGCGGAAAACCGCTGCTCCGCCCCTTCGCGCCGTTCGCGGAAACGGTACGCGCGTGTCACGTTCGCGCAGCACCGCCTTAACACGGAGCGGGCACAGTGGTGAGTGTCGGCGGACCCCCGGAAACGGGAATCCGCCGGTGCCACAGGCGGTGTCCTGGGCTCCGGAGCGGCTCCCGGGCCCCGGGTTGCGCCTGGACGCGGAGACCGGCCCTGACCCGGGACCGTGTCTCACGCGGGGGCCGTCGTCGTCCCGCTACCCGGCCGGCGGCCGGGGAGTGCGGCGGCCCCCGCGTCAGACCTCTCCCGTCCCCTCCCCTGTGCGGAGCCGGTGACCGGGCCGGTACCGGCACTCCGGAACGGTCAGTCGCTCCGGTCAGTCCTCCCGCTCGGACGCGGACCGGTCCCCTCCGCCCCGGCGCAGCCACCGGTGCAGCGACGGACCCGCCGCGTGCACGGCGTTCACCCCCACGATCCCCGCCCACGCGGTGATCAGACCCAGCAGACCGGCGTTCACCACGCCGATCGCGGACAGCGGGACGGCCAGGAGCAACGAGACGACACCGAAGCCGAAACGTTCGCCGAAGCCGGGCTCCGGGGAGTGCCGCGCCGGACCGCTGCCCCGGGCGGCGACCATCTGCTGTTCGGCGAGGTGACGGCGGACCCTGCGGTCGACCGTGTCATCGATGCGCTGCTCGACCTTGTCCAGGAACGAGTCGACCAGAGCCGACTCGTACTCCTCGCCCAGTTCGCGCCGGGCGTGCAGGGTGGCGTCGAGCTCCTTCTTGAGTTCCGGGTCGCGGGTTTCCATGCCTTCACGCTACGGGCGGGCACCGCCCCCGTCAGGGGGGCTGGCCCCCCTTTCCGGCAGCCCGCGACCGAGCGCTGACGGATGATGTGACAGCGGCGGCGACGCCGCTCGACCGGCGCACCGGCCGGTGACCGTGACGAGAGGGAAGGCATGAGCGACAGCGCTGCCGCACGACTTCAGCAGCTCTTCGAGGGGCACCGGCTCACCCCCACCCAGCGCAGGATCGCCCACAGCATGGTCCGCCGCGCGGCGGAGGTGCCGTTCCTGTCCAGTGTGGAGCTGGCCGAGGTCGCCGGGGTCAGCCAGCCGTCCGTCACCCGGTTCGCCGTCGCCCTCGGCTTCGACGGCTACCCGGCGCTCCGCCGCCATCTGCGGGAGTTCGCGCCGCGCGGCGGCGGCCCCGCCGAGGCCGTGCCCAACGAGTACCAGCAGGCGGTGCACGCCGAGATCGAGAATCTGCGGCGGCTCGCCGACTTCCTCGCCGACCCCGAACCCGTCGAACGCGCCGGACGGCTGCTCGCCGCCTCCCGCCCGCTGCCCGTCCTCGGCCTGCGGGCCGCCGCAGCGCAGGCGCGCGGCTTCGCCTACTTCGCCGCCAAGGTGCACCCCGACGTCCGGGTCCTCGACGAGGGCGGCACCCTCCTCGCCGACCGCGTCGACGCCGCCCGGCGCGCGGGCGCGGACGCTCTCCTCTGCTTCGCGCTGCCGCGCCACCCCAAGGAGGTCGTGGAGGCCCTGGAGTACGCCCGCTCGGCCGGGCTGACCGTCGTCACCGTCGCGGACTCCGCGTTCGCGCCTGTCGCCGGACACAGCGACCTGCTGCTCCCGGCGGCGGTCGGCACCGGGCTCTCCTTCGACACCGTGTGCGCGCCGATGCTGCTGGGACGGGTGCTGCTGGAGGCGATGTGCGACGAGCTGCCGGACGCGCAGGCCCGGCTGGAGGAATTCGACGCGCGGGCCGCCGCGCGGGGTCTCTTCGCGGAGTGACCCCCCGGTCCCGGCTCTCTCAGACGTCCCTCAGAAAACGGGGCTAACCTGCCGGGCCGGACACCGGACACCTGAGCATGGACGGGAGTGAACGCACGTGGCACGTGGGACGCGGTCGCTGGCGCGGGTCGCCGTGGTGGTACGGGCCGGGGCGGCCCCCCTGTGGTGGCTGGGGCTGCTCGCGGCGGGCATCGGCGCGCTGCTGCCCGGTCTGACGGGCCGGCGCATCGGCCTGCTGTCCGGAGCGGCGCTGCTGCTCATCGCCGCCGCCGTCACCGCGTCGGCCCGCTGGGGCCGCTGCACGTCCCTCATGGCCGCCGCCGACCGCGCGGGCCGCCACGACGTCCTCCAGGACCGCCGCGTCACCCTCCGGGTCCGCCGCCGGGCCCGCCGCTGGGTGTACCCGTCGGCCTTCCTCGCCGCCGTCGTTTCTTCTTTCGCCCTGCCGGGCGCGGGCGGTCTGCTGCTCGCGGGCATCGGCGCGGGCCTCTGGCTGAAGGCGGTCCGCATCGGCCGCCGCGAGGAGGACACGGAGACCCTGTACTGGGTCTCCGTGGACGAGATGTCATCCGCCGGGGCCGTCGGCAAGCCCGTGACCGCGTTCCGGAGCACGGGCATCGGCGCGGGCGACGCCGCTCCGGGCGGCGCCCGCCGCCGCCGTTAGCTGTCGCCGGGGTCGGACCCCGACTCGCGGAACCAGTCCACGAGCGCCGACGCGTCGGCCATCTCCTCGTCGGACGCCATCAGGTGGTCCAGTCTGCCCGCACGCAGATCGTTCGCGAACACCGTGAACGCGACCCGGGCGATGACGATGACGCGCTCCGGGACGACGCAGTCGTAGATCCGGACCATGCGCAGCTCGAAGGGCCCGTCGGGGCCCGCCTCGACATGAATCGACATGAGCATGCCTTTCGGTTGCGGCGGGGCCCCGTTATGCGGGGAGCCGGAGGGCGTCGAGTTCCTGTGCGATTCCCGAGGCGAATATCGCCAGGGCGATGACCCACAGAGAGATGATCATCAGGGCGTTGGCTATGACGTGCTTGGATTTTCGGGCTCGTCGCACGGAAAGCCTTTCGGTGCTGGTGGGGACGGGTCCTGGGGGATGGGGCGCGGCTTGAGGGGGCAGTCCGGTTCGGGGCAGCCGCACGGCCCGAAATCGAACGGGTTGAAATCCGGGTCCATGCGATAGGGCTGACGCAACGTCAACCTCCGAGGGTGAATTTTGAACGTGGGGGTCCGGCGGCGACCAGAAATCCGTAAAGCGCATCCGTTCGTACGAGCTGACGTGCTATCAACTCAGTAGCCATAGGCGCGGGGTGGGCTCTGGCCGCTGCCGACATCCACCCTGGCCTGGTCAAGCACCCGAAACCAACGAAATGGGCGTGCCAAAGCGGGCTGGCACCCATGCGGGCACGCGAAAGGTGGACGTGTGAGCGAGGAAAAGGAACCGAAGGATGAAGCCCCCGAGGAACCCGAAGACGCCGGGGCCTGGCTGGGAACCGAGCTGATGTACGCGCGTGATCACGCGGGTATGACGCAATCGGCGCTTGCTGACGATTGCCAAGTCGAACGGACCTACGTTTCGCGCGTGGAGTCCGGAACGCGTTTCCCCAGCGAACGTTACGTGGAAGCGTGTGACAGAATTTTTGGCACATCCGGGGTCTACACGCGGCTGCGGCGTCGACTGCTGGATATGGGCCACCCGGGGTGGTTCCGTAAGTACGTGGCGCTGGAGCGGGAAGTCGTGGAGATCCACGGCTACGCCAACTCCTTCATGATGGGCCTGCTCCAGACCCCGGAGTACGCGTACGCGGTCTTCCGTGCGGCCCATCCGCGAGAGACGGACGCCCGCATCAAGACTCGTGTGGCAGCTCGAATGCGCCGCCATGAGGTCTTGGAGCGCACCGATCCGCCGCTTCTCTGGTTCATCATCCACGAAGGAGCGCTGCGTACAGTCGTGGGCAGCTCTGAAGTGATGGTGGGGCAGCTTGAGCGCTTGGCGCAGATGGCGGAGAGCCCCAACGTGGTGGTGCAAGTACTCCCGTTCTCGGCCGGTGCGCCCGCAGCGGGGTCGCCCTTCATGCTGCTGACGCAGGGCAATCAGGAGGGGCGAATTCTGTACTCGGATACCATCGGCCACGGGTACATGAATGACTCTCCGGCCGTCGTCAGCTCGTGGGGGTCCACCTTCGATCGGCTGCGTATGGCAGCGGAGTCGGAGACGCGCTCGCTCGGGCTGATTCACTCGATCATGAAGGAGCACGCTCGATGACCACGATCGATTCCCTCAACTGGATCAAGTCCAGCTACAGCGACGGCGAGGGTGGCGAATGCGTCGAGTGGGCGCCTTCGTACGCGTCCACGACGGGTGTCGTTCCGGTGCGGGACAGCAAGTGGGCCGACGGCCCTGCCCTGATGGTGTCCGCCGGTGCGTTCGCGGGCCTCGTGACCATGGCCCGTGACGCGTCCCTGTAAGTGAGCGCGCCGCACAGCTCCACTCGTTCAGGCTGATCCGCTCGATCATGAAGGAGTGCGTTCGATGACTGCGATCGTTTCTCTCGACTGGGTCAAGTCCAGCTACAGCGGCCCCAACGGCGGCGAATGCGTGGAGTGGGCGCCTTCGTACGCGTCCGCGATGGGTGTCGTTCCGGTGCGGGACAGCAAGCGGGCCGACGGCTCCGTCCTCATGGTGTCGGCTGACGCGTTCGCGGGCCTGGTGGTCCTGGCCCGCGAAGCCGCCCTCTAGGCGAACACACGACGCGGCCCCGCACCCTCTCGGTGCGGGGCCGTTCGTTTCAGGCCCTGCTCGGCACGAGGGCGAGGTGGAGGGCGAAGACGCCGAGGGCTTCCTTCTCGGGCGGGTAGATACTCCGGATCGCGGCGACGAGCTGGTCATGGGTCATGCCCGGTCCGCCGATCGCGGCAGCGTCCTCCGCGTCGACCATCGCCGCGAAGGACTCGTACTCCCTCACCGCCGTGATGCGGGTGGTCACGGACTCGTCCGCGCAGATGATCGTGAGGATGTCGCCGGGGGCGAACCTGCGGATCTTGGGATAGCCGACGCGGACCTCGATGGTCTTGGCGCCGGAGGCGATGAGGTCCAAGTACGGCTTGCGGATGGTGAGGGAGTGCTCGCGGGGCCGGGGACCGTTGCTCGTCATCAGGATGTCCTTCACGCTCCGGGGGATTCTGCGGGCAGCGCCTGGCGGGCGGCGGCCAGTCGTTCGCTCAGGCCCTCGACGGCCGACTGGCGGGGATAGCGGCGGTTCAGGAACGAGACGAGGTCGCTCGCGCGGTGGCGGACGGAGTCGACGACGCGGGCGGAGCCGAGTGCCTGGTGGCCGAGGGCGATGGCGTCGTCGGGGTCGCC
Source organism: Streptomyces clavuligerus (assembly GCF_005519465.1). Classification (NCBI taxonomy): domain Bacteria; kingdom Bacillati; phylum Actinomycetota; class Actinomycetes; order Kitasatosporales; family Streptomycetaceae; genus Streptomyces; species Streptomyces clavuligerus. The sequence continues at coordinate 4,158,072 of NZ_CP027858.1, forward strand.
GAGGAGGGCATGGGCCAGGGCCAGATCGATGCGGGCGATGGCCTCGCGGCTCGGGGACCTCGACGCGGCGGGGGCCGCCTCATAGGTCGCCAGTGCCTGTTCGGCGTGTCGGCGGGCCTGTTCGGCCTGTCCCAGCCAGATGAACGAGGTCGCCGGATAGGAAGTGAGGGCATAGTCCGCGAGCGGCAGGACATCCATGCCGAAGCGGCGGGGTGAGCGGGGCGGCAGGAGCCGGTGCGCGTCCTCGGCGGCCCGGAAGGCGGCAGTGAAGCCGTCCGCGTCGCCGTCGGCGGCAGCGGCCCGCGCGGCCTGGGCATGTAGCCTCACGGTCAGCGGGTGGGTGGCGGGGGCCTCGATGAGCCCCTTGAGGGCCGCTTCACGCGCTTGGCCGGGCCGCTGCTCGTACAGGTTGATGGAGGCGGCGGCGTCCATCGCCCACGCGCACAACTCGCCGTGTCCGGCCTGCTGACCATGGACGAAGGAGTCGGTGGCGAACGCCAGACCGGTACGGGCGTCCCCGAGGTCGTGGGCGAGCCAGGCCAGAAGCTCGGACAGCCAGCCCGCGAACGCCAGCAGTTCGCGTTCCTGGCGGTGGGTATGCCGCCCCGCCAGGAGGGCGGCGACCTTGCGCCGGTAGTCGAGCACCGCGTCGAAGACGGCCTGAGGCGGCTTGAGGGAGTACGCGCGGTTGAACTCGGTGACCGCGAGGTCAAGGTGGTCCAGGGTCCCCGAGCCGAGCGAGGTCGCCTCGGCCTGCCGGGTGAACTCCATGGCCTCGGCGGCGGCCTCCTCAAGGACCCGCGCCGCGGCGGCCGGAGCGGCCACGGCCAGTCCGGCGAGCTTCACCGCGCTGCGGCGTTTCGTCGGCCCCACCTCCGTGATGGTCTGCGGACCCGCGTCGGTACGGGCTGCTTCCCCTTCGGGAAGTCTTCCACCAGAGGCGCCAGCCTGATCCAAGTGGAAGCGACCGCGAACGAGATCGCCGTATCCGACGCCGTAGTACTCCCTGCCGACCAGCGGACTTCGACGATGTTCTGTGAAGGCCGACGCCGGACGATCTCTTCTGGGCGAACACAGCGTGGCCCCTGTGCTCTCCCCAAGGGAAGAGCACAGGGCTGTCCGCTGCTACGGCACCGGTGAGTGCCCCTCCACACGGGACGGAACGGGGACCACCGCTGGGGTGGCCATCCCGTTCCAGTTGAGGTCGAAGTGGTCCATCACCACACTGCGGACCAGGACTTCCGGGAAGTCCTCGAAGAAGTCCAGCGCTTCCGCGACGGCCTCGGTCAGGGTCTCGGCCTCGAACGCGCACATGAACCAGCTACGGCCAGGCCCCTCCGTCAAGCCGATCCGTCCGTCGTTGAAGCGGTCGAGATGGGCCAGAGTGTTGGACTGCTCCTCGGTGAGCGGGGCATCAAGAACGAGGTCGAAGTACCACTCACGCACAGTCCCGGTGCCTCTCTGTGAATCGGTCTCAGGCGCGCATTCGTAAGGATCTGGAGGAATACGCATATGGCAGGTATCACCTCTCGTGTCGGCTGGGTCAAGTCCAGCTACAGCGGCCAGGGTGGGCAGTGTGTGGAGGTGTCCCCTTCGTACGCGTCCGTGAAGGGTGTTGTTCCGGTGCGGGACAGCAAGCGGGTCGATGGCCCCGTCCTGATGGTGTCGGCTGACGCGTTCGCGGGCCTGGTAGTCCTGGCCCGCGAAGCCGCCCTCTAGGCGAACACACGGCGCGGCCCCGCACCCCTCCCCAGTGGAAGGGCGCGGGGCCGTCCGTCGTCACGACACCGGGGTGTCTTCCTCCAGCCGGGGCGGGGCGGGGATCACCGCCGGGGTGGCCATGCCGTTCTCGTCCAGGGCGATTTCGTCCAGCTCGACACTGCGGATGAAGGCGCCGGGCACATCCCCGATCCGGCTCAGCGCTTCCGCGATGGCGGCCGTGAGGGTGTCGGCCCGGACGACGCAGATGAAACGGGAGTAACCCGGCCGTTCGGCCAGCCCCAAGCCTCCCTCCGCGATGCGGTCCGATCCGTTCATGATGTCCCGCTGCTCCTCGGTCAGCGGGGCGTCAAGAACGAGGTTGAAGTGCCAGTCACGCACAGTTCCGGTGCCTCCGCTCGCTTCAGCGCCGCTTCGGCGTCCTTCTTCGGGTGCTTGTCTCCCTGGGGCATGGTCGTACATCTACTGCCGCCCTCCCGCCTCGGGCGGCCCTCCGGGGGCCGGTCCATCCGAATGGGCGACGGATCGCAGCGCCCCGTTTACAGCAAGGCGGACGCCTGGGCTCCGCCCGACTCCGCGACCAGTTCCGCTTCCGTCTGCGGGGCCCGGACCAGGCGGAAGTCCACGGCTGTCGCGTCGGCGGTGTATCCGTAGACGCCCGGGCGGGGCAGGCTGTTGTACCCGTAGTGGTTCGAGAAGCAGTACGCGCCCGTGTCCAGCGCCGCCACCACATCGCCCTGGTCCAGCGGCGGCAGCTCCCGGGCCTCCGCCAGCAGGTCGCCCGCGAAGCAGGCCGGGCCCGCGATGTCCTGTGGCACCGGAGCGCCGGTCTTCGGGTGGCCGTCCGGGCCGTACGCGGCGATCCGCAGGGGCCAGGAGACCGGGTCGTACACCGTTCGCGTCGCCACCTGCACGCCCGCGTGCGTGACCGCGATCGGGCGTCCGCCGGAGACCTTCGTGTACTCCACCCGCGCGAGGATCGTGCCGTGCTTCGCGAGCAGCGCCCGGCCGTACTCCGTCACCAGGGCGTAGCGCCCGTCCAGCAGGCCCGGGACCTCCCGCTTCAGCAGCGCCGCGTACTCCGCGAACGTCGGTGTCGTCTCGTCCGACGCGAAGTTGACGGGCAGTCCGCCGCCGATGTCGAGCGTGTCGATCTGCCGTCGCCCCGCCGCCGCGTTGATCTCCTCGGCGAGCGCGTACAGCTCCCGTACGCCCTCGGTCATCCGGGCCAGCGGGACGCCCTGCGAGCCGGAGTGGGTGTGCAGCCGGGTCAGCCAGGGGCGGTCCAGGAACATCCGGACGACGGCGGCGCGGGCGCCCGGGTCGCGCAGGGCCACGCCGAACTTCGATGTGGCGGTGGCCGTGGACAGTGCCCCGATCGCCCCGGCGCCCACCTGCGCGTTGATCCGGACGCCGACGGGGGAGCGGACCCCATCGGTTTCGGCCAGCAGCGCGTCGATCCGCGACAGCTCCTGCGGGTTGTCCGCGTTGAGGGCGATCCCGAGGTCCAGGGCCTCACGCAGTTCGCGGACGGTCTTCGCGGGGGAGTCCAGCACGGTGCGGGCGGCGGGGACCCCGGCGGCGCGGGCGATGGCCAGTTCCCCGGGGCTCGCCACCTCGGCGCCGATGCCCTCCCCGTTCAGCAGCGCGACGACGGGGACCAGCGGCGCGGCCTTCACCGCGAAGGCGTGCAGCACGGGCGCCTCCGTGACGCCCGCGAACGCCTCCTTCAGCGCGGTCGCGGACGCCTTGATCCCGGCCACGTCCAACAGCGCGGCCACCGGCCGTTCCTCGCTGAGAAGACCCTGTTCAACAGCGGCTCGTACGGCACGGTTCCGGCGTTCTGGAGTCATATGCGCCAGCCAAACACGCGGGGCGGCTCCCACGCGACTGTTGACTAGAAGTATTCACTTCATGAATATGTGAATGGATATCTCACAAGGGAGGCATCGCCCATGTCAGGACCCCGCCCGGTACGGGCCCCGCGCGGCACGGAGCTGACCGCCCTGGGCTGGCAGCAGGAAGCCGCTCTCCGGATGCTCCAGAACAACCTGGACCCCGAGGTCGCCGAACACCCCGACCGGCTCGTGGTCTACGGCGGCACCGGCAAGGCGGCCCGCGACTGGCGCTCGTTCGACGCGATGGTCCGCACCCTCACCACCCTGAAGCAGGACGAGACGATGCTCGTCCAGTCCGGCCGTCCGGTCGGCGTCATGCAGACCCACGAGTGGGCCCCCCGGGTGCTGATCGCCAACAGCAACCTGGTCGGCGACTGGGCCACCTGGGAGGAGTTCCGCAGGCTCGAAGCCCTCGGACTCACCATGTACGGACAGATGACCGCCGGTTCCTGGATCTACATCGGCACCCAGGGCATCCTCCAGGGCACCTACGAGACCTTCGCCGCCGTCGCCGCCAAACGGTTCGGCGGCACCCTCGCCGGGACGATCACCCTCACGGCGGGCCTCGGCGGCATGGGCGGCGCGCAGCCGCTCGCCGTCACCATGAACGACGGCGTCGTCATCTGCGTCGACTGCGACCCGCGCGCCATCGAACGCCGGATCGAGCACCGCTATCTCGACGTCCGCGCCGACTCCCTCGACCACGCGCTGCGGCTCGCCACCGAGGCGCGCGACGCCCGCCGCCCGCTGTCGATCGGTGTCCTGGGCAACGCCGCCGAGGTGCTGCCGCGCGCCCTGGAGATGGGCGCGCCCATCGACATCGTCACCGACCAGACCTCCGCCCACGACCCGCTCGCCTACCTCCCCGTCGGGGTCCCCTTCGACGAGATGGCCGCGTACGCCGCCGAGAAGCCCGCCGACTTCACCCAACGGGCCCGCGAGTCCATGGCCCGCCACGTCGAGGCGATGGTGGGGTTCCTGGACGCGGGCGCCGAGGTCTTCGACTACGGCAACTCCATCCGGGGCGAGGCCAAGCTCGCGGGGTACGAGCGGGCCTTCGCCTTCCCCGGCTTCGTCCCCGCGTACATCCGTCCCCTCTTCTGCGAAGGGAAGGGCCCGTTCCGCTGGGCCGCCCTCTCCGGCGACCCCGCCGACATCGCCCGCACCGACCGCGCGATCCTCGACCTCTTCCCGGAGAACGAGTCCCTGCGCCGCTGGATCACCCTCGCGGGCGAACGGGTCCACTTCCAGGGGCTGCCCGCCCGGATCTGCTGGCTCGGCTACGGCGAACGCGACCGCGCGGGCGAGCGCTTCAACGACATGGTCGCGAGCGGTGAGCTGACGGCGCCGCTGGCGATCGGGCGCGACCACCTCGACTGCGGGTCGGTGGCGTCCCCGTACCGCGAGACCGAGGCCATGCGCGACGGGTCCGACGCGATCGCCGACTGGCCGCTCCTGAACGCGATGGTGAACGTCGCCTCCGGCGCGTCCTGGGTCTCCATCCACCACGGCGGCGGCGTCGGCATGGGGCGCTCCCTGCACGCCGGACAGGTCACCGTCGCCGACGGCACGAAGCTCGGCGGCGAGAAGATCCGCCGGGTGCTGACCAACGACCCCGGGATGGGGGTCATCCGGCATGTGGACGCGGGGTACGAGGCGGCGGAGGCGGTGGCGGCGGAGCGGGGGGTGCGGGTGCCGATGATTTCTGAGGGGGCGGTGGAGTAGTTCCGGGGTGCGGTGCGGGTCCGTCGTTGTGGCTCGGGTGCGGTGGGGTGCGGGGCGGTTTTGCCCGGGTCCGTCGGGCCTTTCGGGTGCACCGGGGTGCGGGGTCCGTCCTCAAACGCCGGACGGGCTTGATGTGCGGGTGCGTCGGTGCCCACCGGGCGGGGTGCGGGCGGTCGTTCTCCTCGGGTGGCGTGGGCCTCCGGGCTCACCTCCTCGGGGCCGGCAGAGCGAACGCCGATGTCCGGACTCGGGCACTCCTCCGCCGGTCCCCTGCGGGGGCGACCCTGCACCCCACGCCCATGGGGTGCGGGGGCCGGTGCCCGGCGCCGGTGGGCACCCCCCGCCCGGTGGGAGGAAGAAGCTGCCCGGGGCTTGCAGGGCGGAACACCGTCGGCAGGCCGGGGCCGAGAGGTCGGACCCGGGCGGGCAGAGAAGTGGAGTGTGCACGCCTGGCTGCCGTCGTTCCTTGCCCGTGGGGTTTTCCTCCTTCCGCCGGACGGGGGTGGTCCACGACCCAAGGCGGGGCGGTGGCCTGTGGAGTTCCCTCCGTCCACCGGGGGCGGTGGGGTTTCTCTTCCCCCTCGCGGGGGTGGGTCCACGGCCTGGAGCGAGGGCGGTGACCGCGAGGCGGGGGGTGCAGGGTCGCCCCCGCAGGGGACCGGCGGACGACCGCCCGCACTCGACGTGTGCCTTCGGTCTGCCGGCCCCGAGGAGGTGAGCCCGGAGGCCCACGCCACCCGAGCCATCCAGCCGCCCGCACCCCAGCCGGTGGGTACCGACGCACCCGCACAAAACCAGCCCGTCCGGCGCTTGAGGACGGACCCCGCACCCCGGTGCAGCGGAAACACAACAACGGACCCGGCCACAGCCGACCCGCACCCCGGTGCACCGGAAGCACAACAACGGACCCGGGCACAGCCGACCCGCACCCCGGTGCACCGGAAACACAACAACGGACCCGCACAAACACCCCCAAGGAGACCCATGCCCACCTTCACCGAGATGTGGCGTGACCTCACCCCCATCGGCCGCCACACCCCCACCAACGGCTACCGCCGCTACGCCTGGACCGGCGCCGACACCGACTGCCGCGCCTGGTTCCGGGAGCAGACCCTCGCCCGGGGGCTGCGCTACGAGACCGACCGCAACGGCAACCAGTGGGCCTGGCTCGGCGACCCGGCCGACGGGGACGCCGTCGTCACCGGGTCGCACCTGGACTCCGTGCCCGACGGCGGGGCCTTCGACGGCCCCCTCGGCGTCGTCTCCGCGCTCGCCGCGCTCGACGGGCTCCGGGCGCGGGGCGCGCGCCCCACCCGGCCGCTGGGGATCGCCAACTTCAGCGACGAGGAGGGCGCCCGCTTCGGCCTCGCCTGTGTGGGGTCACGGCTCAGCGCGGGCCGCCTCACCCGGGAGCAGGCGTACGCGCTCACCGACGCGGACGGGGTGACGCTGCCCGAGGCGATGGAGGCGGCGGGCCAGGACCCGACGGACCTCGGGCCCGACCCCGAACGCCTCGCCCGCATCGGCGCCTTCGTCGAGCTGCACGTCGAGCAGGGCCGCGCCCTCGACCTCGGCGGCCACCCCGTCGGTATCGCGTCCGCGATCTGGCCGCACGGCCGCTGGCGGTTCGACTTCGCGGGCGAGGCCAACCACGCGGGCACCACGCGGATCGCCGACCGCCGCGACCCGATGCTGAGCTACGCGGAGACCGTGCTCGCGGCCCGCCGCGAGGCGGAACTCACGGGCGCCCTCGCGACCTTCGGCAAGGTGGCCGTCGAACCGGGCGGGGTCAACGCGATCCCCTCCCTGGTGCGGGGCTGGCTCGACGCCCGCGCCGCCGACCAGGAGACCCTGGACACCGTCGTCGCCGCGATCCGGCGGGCCGCCGAGGAGCGCGCCCGCCGCGACGGCGTGGACCTGGCCGTCGTCCGTGAGTCGTTCACCCCGGTCGTCGAGTTCGAGCACGCCCTGCGGGACGAGTTGAACCGTATCCTCGGCGGCGCCGTGCCGGTCCTCGGCACCGGCGCGGGCCACGACGCGGGCATCCTCTCCGCGTCCGTCCCCACCGCCATGATCTTCGTCCGCAACCCCACCGGCGTCTCGCACTCCCCGGCCGAGTCCGCCACCGAGGACGACTGCCTGGCCGGGGTCCACGCGCTCACCGACGTCCTGGAGGGCCTGGCATGCCGCTGACCACCACCTACTGGGCGGAACACGCCTGGCTGCCCACCGGGGACGCGTCCGGTGCCGGCCCGGGTACCGGCCCCGGTGTCGTCGCCGGTGTCGTGCTCGACGTCCGCGACGGCGTCGTCACCTCCGTGCGCACGGGGGTCGCCGCACCCCCGCCCGGCGCCGAGACGCTGCGCGGACTCACCGTCCCCGGCCTGGCGAACGCCCACTCGCACGCGTTCCACCGGGCCCTGCGCGGCACCGTCCAGGTCGGCACGGGCACCTTCTGGACCTGGCGGGAGGTGATGTACGAGGTCGCCTCCCGGCTCACCCCCGACTCCTACCACCGGCTGGCGCGCGCCGTGTACGCGGAGATGGCGCTCGCGGGCATCACGTCGGTCGGCGAGTTCCACTATCTCCACCACGGCCCCGGCGGCGTCCGCTACGCCGACCCCAACGCCATGGGCGAGGCCCTGATCGCGGCGGCCGGGGAGGCGGGCATCCGGATCACGCTGCTGGACACCGTCTATCTGCACGGCGGACTCGGGCGGGACGGGTACAAGCCCCTGGCGGGGCCGCAGCTCCGGTTCGGGGACGGCGACGCCGACGCCTGGTTCGAGCGCTGGTCCCGGCTGAAGCCCGCCGGGCTCGCCCGCATCGGCGCCGCCGTCCACTCCGTGCGGGCCTTCTCCGGGGCCGACGACCACACCCGTTTCGCGGAACGCACCGACGGCTTCCCGGTCCACATCCACCTCTCGGAGCAGCCCGCCGAGAACGAGGCGTGCCGTGCGGTCCACGGCCGCACCCCGGCGCGGCTCCTCGCCGACGCGGGCTTCTGGAAGCCGACCGTCACCGCCGTCCACGCCACCCATCTCACCGAGGAGGACATCCGTCTCCTGGGCGGCGCGGGCACCGGGGTCTGCATGTGCCCCACCACCGAACGGGACCTCGCCGACGGCATCGGACCCGCCGTCGCCCTCGGCCGCGCGGGCTGCCCCCTCTCGCTGGGCAGCGACAGCCACGCCGTGATCGACCTGCTGGAGGAGGCCCGCGCGCTCGAACTGAACGAGCGGCTGCGCACCCGCACCCGGGGCCACTGGACCGCCGCCGGGCTGCTGCACGCCGCGACCGCCGCCGGGCACGCCTCGATCGGCTGGCCCGAGGCGGGGCGGCTGGAGCCGGGCTCGGCCGCCGACTTCGCCGCCGTCGCGCTGGACTCCGTCCGGACGGCGGGTCCCGTGCCGGGGCTCGCCGCCGAGGCGGTGGTCTTCGCGGCGACGGCGGCGGACGTCACGGACGTGGTGGTCGCGGGCAGGCGGGTGGTCCGCGACCGGACGCACACGGCCGTGCCCGACCCGGCGGCGGCGCTCGCGGCGGCCGTCGCGGAGCTGCGCGGGTAGGGCCGCGCGCTCCGGGCGGGGTGCGATGGACCGGAACCGGCCGGTGGTGCGACCCTGGAGGCCGTACGGCACGCAGCCGTACGGCCTTCCGGTGTGGTCCGGCGTAGGGAGAGCGCATGCAGTGTCCGGAGTGCGGCGGCGACGCCCTGCCCGACCCGGAGGGCCCGCGGGTGATCCGCTGCATGAGCTGCTGGCACGCCTGGGCGGTCCCGCAGCCCGCCTCCTGCCCGGGTCTGATGCGGCGTTTCCTGCCCGCGCTGCGCGCCGCCGCGCGGGCGGTCCGCCCGTCCCGCTGAGACCACCGGCACCACCGGCACCACCGGCACCACCGGCACCACCGTCGGCACCGGCCCCCCAGAGAGGCATCGCACAGCGTGAAACGGCTCGTCGCCCGGATGTGGCGCGGCATCAGCGGCCCCGTCCAGTGGCGCGTCATGTGGCTGGCCAACGCCAAGTTCATGATCGGCGTGACCGGTCTGGTCCGCGACGACTGGGGCCGGGTGCTGGTGCTGCGCCACCGCCTCTGGCCCGAGGACCGGCCCTGGGGGCTGCCGACGGGATACGCCCACAGGGGCGAGGAGTTCGCCGCGACCGTCGTCCGTGAGGTCAAGGAGGAGACCGGCCTCGACGTCACCACCGGCCGCCTCCTCCGCCTCACCAGCGGCTACCGCCTGCGCGCGGAAGTCGCCTACGAGGCCCGCCTGATCGGCGGCGAGCTGCGGATCGACCCCCTGGAGATCCTGGAGGCCCGCTGGTGCGCCCCGGACCAACTCCCGGACGGCCTCCAGGAGTCCCACCGGCAGTTGATCGCCGCGGCGACGGACCCGACGGCGGACACTACGGCGGACCCGACAGCGGACACGGCCACAGCACCGGGTGACACCGGGGATATCACGTGATGCTCCTCGGATGAGCCGGACCATCGCCCGGTCTGTCCGAAAATCAGGAAATAGCCGGGGGTAGGGTGATGGCCCCCACCCGGTTCGTGAACGACCCCGGTCCGTGAACGACCCCGGTCCCGGCCCGCGCCCGGACCGGGACACCGGTGGGCCGTTCCGCGTTCCGTCGGACCAGCCCACCGCGTTGTCAGCTCCGTGCACACCCGGGGAGAGCGGACGACGAGAGCAGGGGGAAGGGCGCCGGAATGCCGTGCATACGCGTGGAGAACGAAGCCGCCGGGCCGCCCGGAACACCGCCCGGACGGCGGCTCATATCCCGCAGCCGCCTCGCCCTCTGCGCGGCCCTCGCGCTCTGCGCCCTCGCCGTCCTCCAGCACTTACTCGTCCTCGCCGGATTCGGCGATCTCCTCCCCGGCGGGCAGCCCTGGCCCCTGCTGCTCGGCGCCGCCCTCGCCTGGCCCGTTCTGCGGCGGCGGTTCTCCGGGAACGGGCCGCCGCCGCTCCCCGGCCCCGTCCGCCGGGTCCTGCGGGCCGTGCGCCGGGTGCCCGTGGCGCTGTGGCTCCTCGGCGCGCTGGCGCTCGCCGCCGGGGTCTGGGCCTGGCTCCAGGACAAGGAGCCCTGGATCGGCCACGAGGAGGCCGTCTACGCCAACAAGGCCCGCTCCTGGTACGACGGCACCCCCGACGCGGGCTGGGGCCCCTACCGGCCGCTCGGGCTGCCCGCGCTGGGGCGGATCGCGCTGGAGATCCACCCCGGGGTCGGAGCGCTGCGGGCCGTCGCCCTCGTCCTCACCCTCGGCGCCCTCCTCACCGTCCACCTCGTCGCCGCCCGCTGGCTCGCCTCCCCCCGCCGCGCCGTGGTCGTCGTGCTCGTCCTGCTCAGCGGGGTCGGATTCCTGCGCCGGGTGCCCGAGTTCCTCACCGATATCGGCGTCACCGCGCTGCTGCTCTGGCTGCTCCTCCTGCTGGTGCGGGCCCAGGAGAACCCGGCGGGACGCGCCCTCGACGCCGTCCCCCTCGTGACGCTCGCCGCCTTCTATCTGCGCTACGGCGTCGTCGGCAATCTGCTGGCGATCACCGTCGCCGCCCTGCTCTGCTACGGGCCGCGCTCCTGGCTGCGCCACAGCCGTCGGCTCGCCCGCGCGGGCGCGGTGCTCCTCGTCGGACTCCTGCCCCACCTCGTCCACGCGACCGTGGTCACCGGGTCGCCCGTCGGGCTGCTCACCTGGGCCACCCACCAGGCCGAACGCGGCTTCGTCGGCGACGGGTTCCTCTACTACCTCGCGATCTTCCCGTACCGGCTCGCGGGCGACCTCGGCGCGATCGTCATGGCCGCCGGTGCCGTCGCCGCGTTCCGCGCCGCCCGGCGGCTGTGGCGCGCCCACCGCGGCGCGGCCCCGCCGGTCCCGGTCGCCGCCGAGGACCGGCGCACCGCCTTCCTCGGCTGCTGCGCCCTGCTCATCCCGCTGGTCCTCGGCGTGGCCACCGACGGCGAGCCGCGCTTCGTCTACGTCCCCGTCGTCCTGCTCACGATCCTCGGCGTGGGCAGGCTCGCCGACCTCGCCGGGTCCCTGGTACCGGCGCTGCTCGCGGCGGTCGCGGCGATGGCGGTGCTCACCGTCCTCGGCACCGCGCGGGTGATCGCGGACGTCGCGATGGCCGCGCCCAACGCGCAGCGGAAGTCCACCGTCCCGGTCGCGCTGGAGCTGCGGAACGACGGGCGGCCCTGTCTCCTCGTCACCGGGTACGAACCGGATCTGGGCTGGTACTCGGGGTGCGACGCGGTCACCTACGGCCAGTTCCGCCGGATGTCCCCGCCGCCGGGCACCCTGGTGCGGCTCGTCCTCTTCGAGAAGGGGCGCGACCAGCCCGGGGCGGCGGCGCTGGAACGGCTGATCGGCGACCGGCACGGCGGCAGCCGGACCGTCCCCACGGAGGGTTCGCTCGGCGACGCGACCGTCATCACGCTCACGCCCTGACGCCCCGGGGCTCTGACGCCCTGGCGCCCCGGGGCCCGTGGCGCGGGACGGCTTGGCAGACTCTCCCCCAGCAGCCGTGCGAGAGGACCCCATGACCACCACCCTCATCACCAACATCTCCGCGCTGGTCACCAATGACCCCGCCCGCGAAGGCGACTCGCCCCTCGGGACCGTCGAGTCCGCCGCCGTCGTCATCGAGGGCGAGCACATCGTCTGGACCGGCCGGGCCCAGGACGCCCCCGCCGCCGACACCGTCCACGACGCCGCCGGACGGGCCGCCGTCCCCGGCTTCGTGGACTCGCACTCCCATCTCGTCTTCGCCGGGGACCGCACCGCCGAGTTCAACGCCCGGATGTCCGGGGCGCCCTACCGCGCGGGCGGCATCCGCACCACCGTCGCCGCCACCCGGGCCGCGTCCGACGCCGAGCTGGAAGCCGGACTGACCCGCTATCTGGACGAGGCCCTGCGCCAGGGCACCACCGTCATGGAGACCAAGTCCGGGTACGGGCTCACCGTCGCGGACGAGGCCCGCGCGCTGGAGCTGGCCGCCCGCCACACCGACGAGGTGACCTATCTGGGGGCGCATGTCGTCGCCCCCGAGTACGCGGACGACCCCGGCGGCTATGTCGACCTCGTCACCGGCCCGATGCTGGACGCGTGCGCGCCCCACGCCCGCTGGGTCGACGTCTTCTGCGAGCGCGGCGCCTTCGACGGCGACCAGGCCCGCGCCGTGCTGACCGCCGGGATCGCGAAGGGGCTCACCCCCCGGGTGCACGCCAACCAGCTCGGCCACGGCCCGGGCGTGCGGCTCGCCGTGGAGCTGGGCGCGGCCAGCGCCGACCACTGCACCCATCTGACCGACGCCGACATCGACGCGCTCGCGGGCGGGGACACCGTGGCCACCCTGCTGCCGGGCGCCGAGTTCTCCACCCGCGCCCCCTGGCCCGACGCCCGGCGGCTGCTGGACGCCGGGGTGACGGTCGCCCTCTCCACGGACTGCAACCCGGGCTCCTCGTTCACGTCCTCGATGCCGTTCTGCATCGCCCTCGCGGTCCGGGACATGGGCATGACGCCCCACGAGGCGCTCTGGGCGGCCACCGCGGGCGGCGCGCGCGCCCTGCGCCGTACGGACGTGGGACGGATCGCTCCCGGGTCCCGCGCCGATCTGGTGCTGCTGGACGCGCCCAGCCCGGTGCACCTGGCCTACCGGCCCGGGGTGCCGCTGGTGACGGACGTCTGGCGGCGGGGCGTCAAGGAGAAGTAGTCCGAGAGGCAGTCCGAGAAACAGCGCAGCGAGGCAGCCCACCGGCCACCGGCCGTCGGAGACCCGGCCTCGGCCCCGGGCCCCGGCCGCGCGGGAGCGCCCGCCGTGGCCGGGGTCAGGCCCACTCGGTCAGCGAGGCGCCCCCGGCGGCCCCCGGGCGCCCGGCCGGCGGCACGGCGCCCGGGCCGGTGCCGACCGCCGGGTGCGCGGTGTCGATGAGATGCCCGAGCAGGGAGATCAGCGCCCGGACCGAGGAGCGCAGATCCCGCGCGTCGCACTCCACCAGCGGCGTCCCCGGCAGCAGGTCCAGCGCGGACCGCAACTCATCGGCGGAGTGGTGAGGACTGCCGGGGAAGACGTTCACCGCGACGGCGAAGGGGAGCCCCAGCTCCTCCAGATTGCCGAGCGCGTCGAAGGAGGCGGCGAGATCCCGGGTGTCCACGAGCGCCAGCGCCCCCAGCGCCCCCCGGGCGAGATCCCGCCACGCGGGCAGGAAGCGCTGCTGCCCCGGGGTGCCGAAGAGATAGAGCACCAGCGCGCCGTCGATGGTGATCCGCCCGAAGTCCAGGGCGACGGTGGTCGTGGTCTTCCCGCTGTCGACGAGGGTGTCGTACCGGGCGCCCGCCTGGGTCATCATCGCCTCGGTCGACAGCGGTCTGATCTCCGACACGGTGCCGATCAGGGTGGTCTTGCCGACCCCGAGCGGCCCGACGACGAGGATCTTCGCCGCGCCCGCCACGCTGGAGCTGACGTACTTCCCGTGCTGCCCCGCGGGCCGGGCACCCGGCGGTATGTACGGGCCCGGTTGTCCCGACGCCCGCTCGTGGGCGTCAGAGACGGCTTTCGAGGCCATGGAGGACCTTTCTGAGCATGGTCACATCGGTGCGTTCGGCCGGTGGGATGGGTGGCCGGATCACGATCAACCCCCATTCGACGAGGTCGGCGAGGAGCACCTGGACCACCGAAGGCGGGTGCCCGAGGTGTGCCGCCACCTCCGCGACCGACAACAGTCCCTGACAGTGCGTCAGTATCTGATGGTGTTCCGGCTGGAGGGACGGGGGGAACGCGGCGTCGGTCGCCATCACCAGGGTCTCCCAGGCCAGCGGCTCGCCGCCGGTCCCGGAACGCCCCCTGGTGATCACATACGGGCGTACCGCCGACGGCGTCCGCTCCTCCGGACGGTCCGTCATGAGGATTCGGTCACGGGTTCCCGGGGCTGGGTCGACAGATGAGCGCCGATCTTCGCCACCAGCAACTGCATCTGCTGGGCGACCAGCCCCACATCCGCCTCGGTGTCCGTGGCGACGCCCAGGTGCGCGCCCACACCCGCGTGGGTGAAGAGGACGAAGCCGTGCTCGGACTCCAGCATGAGCTGGCGCACTCCGGCCCCCCGGCCGAAGAGCAGCGCCGCGGTGGACCGCCCGGTCATGTTCATCGCCGCACAGGCGGCGGAGAGCGCCTCCGCCTCGGCCACGCTCAGCGAGGCGACCGGGCCGGTGAGACGGTCGGCCGAGGCATGGCCGAGCCGCAGACCGTCCTCGGAGACCACCACCGCGTGCCGTACGCCCGGGATCTCGGTGAGGGGCCGCAGCATCCAGCCCAGATCGGGGAGTCGGGTGATGGTCCCGGTCATGGCCGACCTCCAGGGTGCGCATCGGGTTCGGGGGAAGAGAAAGAAGGAAGCGGGGGGAAGGAAGGGAGGGAAGGAGCGGGGGCGGGGTGGAACTCCCCGGCCACGGCCGCCCGGCCGCGCCGGGAGCCCGACACCACGCTGGCGATCGAGGCCCGCGCCGCCTCGGGGGTCCACACGGCCCGCCCGCCCGGCACCGCGGGCGCCTCGGGCGGCTCGGGCGACAGCGCCGTCCGGGCGGCGGCCTCGACGGCCGCCCCTCTGCGGCTGCGCCGTCGCGGCAGCGCGCCCGGGACCCCGTCCACGACCGCCGGGCCCGGCTGTTCGGGCGGCAGCGGCTGCCGGGTCGGCGGCGGTCTTCCGTCGCCGCCGCCGCGCACCGGGAACGGCTCCTGGTACGCGGGCGCGTGCTGGGGTGTGTCCGGCGGCACGGGCACGGCCACCGGCACGGGTGCCGACATCGTTGCCGCCCCGTGCCCCGGGGGGACACCGTAGGGCTCCCCGCCCGGGCCGTAGGGCTCCGCGCCGCCGCCGTACGGGACCGCTGCCCCGTACGGGACCGGAGCGCCCGCGCCGGGACGGTCGTCGGGACCCGCCTGCCGCCGGGAGGTCCGCCGGGGCAGCCCCGGCCCCGGGGCACCCGCCGGGGCCTCGGTCAGCAGCCGGTGCGGAACGAATGTCACCGCCCGGGTGCCCCCGTACGCCGACGCCCCGGTCAGCTCGACGTTGAAGCCCAGCTGCCGCATCCAGCGGCCCACACAGGCGAGCCCCAGCCGGGGCACCGAGCCGAGCCGCGCCAGATCCCGTTCGTCCCGCAGCCGGGCGGTGGCCTGCCGCAGCACGTCCGGCGGCATGCCCACACCCGCGTCGTCGATCTCCACCACGGCCCCGGCGCCGACCTCGCGGACGGTCACGACCACCCGGGTGCCGGCGGGGGAGAACGCGGTGGCGTTCTCCAGGAGTTCGGCGATGGCGTGCATCAGGGCCTCGACCGCCGGGGGCGCCGCGTACAGATTCTGTCCGCCGTGCACCTCGATCCGGGTGAACTCGACGATCCGGGACTGCGCGCCCCGGACGCAGTCGTAGAGCGAGACCGGCGCGGCCTCCCGGCGGGTGGGCCAGACCCCGCACATCACCAGCAGGGTCTGCGCCTTGCGGGTCATCTGCGCGGCGGCGTGGTCGGCCTTCATCACCTCGGCCATCAGCGCCGGGTCCTCGATGGAGCGCTCGACCCGGTCGAGCACCTGCTGCTGGACCGTGGCCATGGCGTGCACATTGCGGGCGACGGACTCGAAGGCGTTCTGCACGGAGTCGCGCAGCGCCCGTTCCCGGCGGACGGCGTCCTGGGAGGCGAGGGCGTCGACGACGGTGGCGAGCGCGTGGGCGAAGCGTTCGCCGGTCTCGGCGGCGGGGGCCAGCGGGCCCGGTACCGCGACGGGTCGCCCGCCGGGGCGCAGCCGCTCGGCGATCGCGGGCAGCCGGACCGCCGCGAGCCGTTCCACCTCGGCGCCCCGGGCGGCGGCGGTGCGCCGGTCGGCGGTCCGCAGCGCGCGCTCGGCGCGCAGCAGCCGCAGCAGGGACAGGGCCCACACCAGGGTGAGGGCGGCCAGCGCGGCACAGGCCGCGGCCAGGATCTGGAGGCTGCCCGCCGCCGTGTACCGGTCGGCGAGCACGGCGCCCGATGCGACGGCCGCGAGGACGGCCGCGGGCGGCCACCACGGCACCGGGCGGGCG
Source organism: Streptomyces clavuligerus (assembly GCF_005519465.1). Classification (NCBI taxonomy): domain Bacteria; kingdom Bacillati; phylum Actinomycetota; class Actinomycetes; order Kitasatosporales; family Streptomycetaceae; genus Streptomyces; species Streptomyces clavuligerus. The sequence continues at coordinate 4,174,489 of NZ_CP027858.1, forward strand.
GCGTGGCCGGGGCCGCCGGGTGGCGGGCTCACCACGGCGACCGCCCCGCGCGGGCCGTCGGGTCCGTCCCCCGGGGGACGGGGGCGGTGTGCCCGGGGCAGCGGGGGCCCGTGCGGGAGGGGGCCGGGCCGTCCGGGAGGACCGCGGCGCCCCGGGTGACCACGACGTGAACGACGACCACGAAGACCGAGCCTTTCACGAGGACTTGCACGGGGTCCGGGCGCCCGGGGAGCGGACAGGGCGCCGGATTCCCGCGTAAGAATCGAGAGCAGTCCGAATCCTACGATCAACGGACCGTGTTCGAATATGAGTTGGGCAGGTCACATCAGATTGTCGCTGCGTTCGTTCGCGTTTCGTGCTAGGTGCCACGTGTCACGGCGGCACGGCTCCACCCGAGGGCGCCCGCGCGGAACCCCGCGGGCGGGCCGCCGCTCTGCCGCGCGCCACCGGTCCCATGGGCGGTCAGTCCTCCGCCGTGAGGCCGCGGCGCAGCCGGACCAGGGTGCGCGAGAGCAGCCGGGAGACCTGCATCTGGGAGATCCCCAGCTCCTCGCCGATGTCCGACTGGGTCATGTCGGCACCGAAGCGGAGCGAGAGAATCCGGCGGTCCCGGTCCGGCAGCCCGGCGATCAGCGGTTTGAGCGACTCGATGTACTCGACGCCTTCGAGCCCGCCGTCCTCGTAGCCGATCCGCTCGGCCAGCGTGCCGTCGTGCTCCTCGTTCTGCGGCCGGGCGTCCAGCGAACTCGGGGTGTACGCGTTGCTCGCGACCATGCCCTCGACCACCTCGTCCGCGCCGATGCCCAGGTACTCGGCCAGCTCGGCGACGGTGGGGGAGCGGTCGAGCCGCGCGGTCAGCTCGTCCCCGGCCCGGGCCAGGTCGAGCCGCAGCTCCTGGAGGCGCCGGGGCACCCGGACCGACCAGCTCGTGTCCCGGAAGAAGCGTTTGATCTCGCCGATCACGGTCGGCATGGCGAAGGTGGGGAACTCCACTCCCCGGCTCAGCTCGAACCGGTCGATCGCCTTGATCAGACCGATGGTGCCGACCTGGACGATGTCGTCCATCGGCTCGCTGCGGGAGCGGAAGCGGGCGGCGGCGAACCGGACGAGCGAGAGGTTCAGCTCGACCAGCGTGTTGCGGACGTACGCGTGTTCATGGGTGCCCTCTTCGAGCCGGGCGAGCCGGGCGAACAGGGTCTTCGAGAGGGCGCGCGCGTCGACGGCGCCGATCGCGCCGATGCGATCGATGCCGCCGATGCCATCGATCTCGGCGATCGTGCTGGTCTCGGCGATCGTGCCGGTCCCGTCGGCGGCGGGGGCCGCGCCGGTCCGGTCGGCGGCGCGGGTCGTGCTGAGGGTGGTGGGGTCCAGCCGGGGTGACATGGGTCTCCTCCATGGTTCTCGGCATATGGCTGCCGAAGCCGTGCATGCGCTGCGGTGAGCGGCGCCTCCAAGCCGGTTGAGGGGTGGCTGTGTCGTTTCGTTCCCTGTCAGCCCTACCGGTTCGCCCCACTCCGAGGCAAGTAGCATTTGCCCGATATAAGGCTTTCCTTGGGAAGTTCCACTGGCCCACCCCCGTCAGAAAGGCGTAGGGTTCGACGGACCAGAGACGTCACACCAGGCGGCGTACGACGACACGGTGAAGAGGGACGGACATGGACCGCGGGACGGCCGGCAGCGCACATCGGGGCCGGCTTCTGGTCGAGGTCCGGACCGAAGGTGTCAGCGAAGTGGTGACCCCGGCGGGAGAGTTGGACCACCACACCGCCGACGCGCTCAGCACCCCGCTCGACGCCGCCCTGGAGCAGGGGCGTTCCCGTCTGGTCATCGACTGTTCACGGCTGGAGTTCTGCGACTCCACCGGACTCAATGTGCTGCTCTCCGCCCGGCTGAAGGCGGAAGCGGCCGGGGGAGGGGTCCATTTGACCGGCTTGCGGCCCGTCGTGGCACGAGTGCTGGAGATCACCGGGGCGGAGGCGGTCTTCACCGTCCACCCCTCCCTCCGTGAGGCCCTGTCCGGCTGACCGGCCGGACCGCACCGTCGTCCCTTCCGCACTTCTCCCGGTTTCGTGAGTGTTGTCACCTCGCGCGAGGGCAGGAGAACTCCCGCCGGTCCCCGCGCGCCGGAGCGTCCCGGCGCGCGACGACCGGCCATGGCGGCCGGGCGCGTTCCCTTCCGCTTCAGTGCGGGACAAGGGCGACAGAGAACAATGGCGTACTGGTGATTCGGTGAGGTGAAGCGCTGATGAGCACCACCCGGCCGCAACAGCCGGGCGACCGCGGCCACGAGCCGCAGGTCGTCACAGGCGTACCCGCCGAGAGCGGCGGCGGTGTCGACGGGCCGCCGCCCGCCCGCCCGGCGTACGGGGGGCCCGCGCGCCGCCTCGCCCTGGGCAGCGCCAGCGGCATCGTCCCGCTCGCCCGTGACTTCACCCGGCAGGCGCTGTACGACTGGGGCTGGCTGCCCGCCGCCACCGCCGACCGCAGGGCCGCCGCCGAGGACGTCCTGCTGGTCGTCTCCGAGCTGGTCACCAACGCCTGTCTGCACGCCGAGGGCCCCGAGGAGCTGACCGTCGCCTGCGACGGCAAGGTGCTCCGCCTCGAAGTCACCGACCGGGGCACCGGCCACCCCGCGCCCCGCACCCCGCACCGCGCCGGACGGCCCGGCGGCCACGGCATGTTCATCGTCCAGCGGCTCTGTCTGGACTGGGGCGTGTTGCGGACACCGGGGGCACCCGGCAAGACGGTCTGGGCGGATCTGGCCGCCCCGGCGTGACGGAGGGCGCCCGCGCGTCCGTTCCGGCGTGACGGGCGGTGCCCGCGCGTCTGTTCCGGTGCGGGGTGTTCGTCCCCGTACGAAGGTGTTGTGGAGCATTCGACAAGACGCGCACCGCGTCTTCCCTCCCCGGGTGCCCCGGCGTACCTTGAGCCCCCATCTGATGTTCCGTCAGCAGTTCGTCAGTGACCCGATGCCCCGGGGACAGGAGGGGATTCGCGGTGAGGTACCGGAAACGGACGGCTCTCGCACTCTCGGCCGCGCTGGCGGCCCCGGCGGCGCTGCTCGCCGCCCCGGCCGCGCACGCCGTCGTCGTGGACGTCGACTATCAATGCGTCACCCCGATCGGCCCCAAGTCGGCGGTGTCGCCGATCGACATCAAGGCGGTGCGCAGCGGTGACGCGTACCGGCTGACGATGTCGTTCCGGAAGGGCGTCTCGTCCAGCCCGGTGGAGCTGGGCAAGGGGGCGATGAAGCCCAGCGCGCGGATCGAGCTGGGCGGGGCGGAGACCGGCACGGTGGCGGTGAGCGGCCCGGCGAACACGGAGGCCGTCCCGGCCAATACGCCGATCAGGATAAGCGACCTCTCCGGGACCTATACCCCGAAAGCGACCGGGAAGGTCACGTTCACCGCCGGGGTGCTCACGATCAAGGCCCTCGGGACCACGACGACGTGTACGCCGAAGAACGACCCGGGGCCGTCGCTCGAACTCGATGTCACCGGCTCCGGCGGGACGGATTCCGGTGGCACCGACTCCGGCGGGACGGGGGCTTCGGGCGGCTCCGGCGGCGGGGAGCTGCCCAGGACCGGCCCGCTCGACTCGGCGGCGGCGCTCGGCACGCTCGGCGGGACGGTGCTGCTCGCGGGCGCGGCGGGCGTGCTCTGGCTGACCCGGCGCGGCCGGAGGGCCACCGGCTGAACCGGGCGCGTCCGAGGAGGGTCGTGGACATGAGCGGGGAGAGGGCCCGGGGGCCCGGAGCGGCGTTACCGGAGAACGGGCTTCCCCGCCGGGCCCGTGCGCTCCCCCCGGTCCGTACCCGTGTGCTCTCCCCGGTCCGGGCCCTGGCGGTGGCGCTGCTGCTCGTCGCCCTGCCGGCCATGGCGTCCGCCGCGACTGTGGAGCGTTGGGACGGGACACCGCGCGGAATCCAGCTCTCCCACCGGGTGGCGGCCCCGGGCACGGAGCTGACCGTCAGCGGCGCGGGCTGGCGTCCCGGCGCCCTGCTCACCCTGCTGATCTGCGGCCAGAACATGATCGGCGGGACCAACACCTGCGCCAACGCCGACGGACGGGCCGTCACCACCGACGCCCGGGGCGCCTTCAGCCGGACCCTGCCGGTGGCCGCGCCGCCCCGGCCCTGCCCCTGTGTGGTCCATGTGGCCGCCGTGACCGGTGGGGCCGCCGCCGAGGACGCCGTCCTGGCCGTCGAGGGCCACCCCACCGCGCCGCTGCCCCGCCCCCGGGGAACGGGCCGGCTCACCGCCCTGACCACGGCCCGGCTCGAAGGGGAGTCGGGTCTCCTGGTCCGCTTCGGCGCGCCGCCCGCCCGCCGTCTCGTCCTCACCGTCGGCAACCTCGGCACCACCCCGGTCAGGGACCCGGTCTTCCGGCTCGGCACCTCCCGCGGCGTCTTCGCCCCCCAGTGGGAGGAGCGCCGCTGGCGCGGGACCGTGGCGCCGGGCGCGAAGGCCGTGATCGAGCTGGACGTGGAGCTGGCGGCGGGTGCCCACGGGGCGTACGAGATCGCCGTCCGGCACGGCGGCAGGACCCTCGCCACCCAGCCCTGGGAGGTCGCCCGGCCCTGGGGCGTCACGGCCTTCTGGGTGCTGCTCGCGCTCGTCGTCCCGGCGGTCCTCTTCCGGCTCGGCATGGCGGTCGTGGACCAGGTCCGCCCGCCCGTGGCCGGGGGGACGGCGGCGGCGCCCGCGGCCGGGTCCCCGCCCTGATCCACCGCCGACCCGCCGCGCGGCCCCGGGGCCGGCCACTGCCCGGAGAGAGCGAGAAGGGCCGCCGCCCGGTGTGCGCCGGGCGGCGGCCCTTCTCGTGTCCGTCGGCTGTCAGACGGGTGCGGACGTCAGTTGACGCCGCCCATGAGCGCCTTGACCTTGCGGCGCCACATGAAGACCGCGACACCGGAGAGCGCGGCGATGATGCCCTGGCTCGCGAACCACACCTGCGAGTCCGTCGGCGCGCCGAGGAGCTGGAGCAGGGCGATCACGGAGTTGCCCGCCGTCATGGCGAGGAACCAGACGCCCATCATCTGGGACGCGTACTTCTGGGGGGCCAGCTTGGTGGTCAGCGACAGACCCACCGGGGAGAGGCACAGCTCACCGACGGTCTGCATGAAGTAGACCGTGACCAGCCACATCGGGGAGATCTTGGTGTCGCCCGAGGCCATGCCCTGGGCCACCATCATCACACCGAAGGAACCGCCGACCAGGACCAGCGCCATGGCGAACTTCGAGATTGTGCTGGGCTCCTTGTCGCGCTTGAAGAGCGCGACCCACAGCATCGCGAAGAGGGGCGCGAGCGCCATCACGAACAGCGGGTTCAGCGACTGGAACCAGGTGGTCGGGAACTCGAAGCCGAAGAGGGCGTCCTGCGTGTCGTTCTTCGCGAACAGGGAGAGGACCGAACCGCTCTGGTCGTAGATCGCCCAGAACGCGGCGGCGGCGACGAAGAACCAGATGAAGCCGGACATCCGGGACTGCTCGACGTCCGTCAGGTCCTTGTCCCGCTTGATGCGGAACAGGTACCAGGTCGGCAGCAGCAGACCCAGGATGGTCAGCGGCCACAGCACCCAGTCGACGGTGAAGACGCCCGAGAGACCGACGACCGCGTACGCGGCGACCGCGACACCCAGCCAGATCAGGGCGCGCTTGACCAGCTTCGCGCGCTCCTCGGCGGGCAGCGGCGCGGGCACCCGGGAGGACTCCTCGGCCAGGTGGCGGAAGCCCACGAAGTAGAAGAGCAGACCGATCGCCATACCGACACCGGCCATGGCGAAGCCCAGGTGCCAGTCGACCTTCTGGCCGACCCAGCCGATCGTCAGCGGGGCGACGAAGGCACCGAGGTTGATGCCCATGTAGAAGATCGTGAAGCCGCCGTCGCGGCGCGGGTCGTTCTTGTCCGTGTAGAGCTGGCCCACCATCGTGGAGATGTTGGACTTCAGCAGACCCGAACCGGCCGCGATGAACGCGAGACCGACGAAGAACGAGGCGTCGACCGGCACTGCCAGCAGGAAGTGGCCGATCATGATGATCACACCGGCGATCGCCGTCGCCTTGCGCGCGCCCCAGACGCGGTCACCGAGCCAGCCGCCCGGGAGGGCGAGCAGGTAGACCATGGCGTTGTAGACGGAGTAGATCGCGACCGCGGTCGCGTCCTTCATACCGAGTCCACCGTCGGCCACGTTCGTGGACAGGTAGAGCACGAGCAGCGCTCGCATGCCGTAGAAGCTGTACCGCTCCCACATCTCGGTCATGAAGAGATTGGCCAGGCCGCGCGGGTGGCCGAGGAAGGTCTTCTCGGCCGGGGCCGCGGAATCCTTCGTCAGGGTTGACGCCATGGTCGTTCCTTGCTGTCGGGACGCGCCGCTCGATCGGCGGGACGCGCCCGGTGGGGGGTGGCCGGCACCGATACGGAATCCGCCCCACCCCACGCCCGGGGGCTGGTCCCCGGCCGGCCGGGAACGGAAGGACATCTCCATAACGGGAACCACGCCCCGGGAGCGTCATTGCGCCCGGGGCCCGGCCCACAGGTCATTCACTGTCATCGGGCCCGGAAGCATCCGGCCCCGCGCACATGAAGAGACCCCTGGGAATCGGCCGCGACGTACTCCTACTGGCTGCTCGCGCGGCAGGCCCAAGGGTCTTCGTGTAGTGCTACAGGCGTACACGACACCATACGACACGACAGTGTCGGATATGGAAGGACTTGAGATATGGATCACAGGCGACCCTGGAACCGTATGCCCTGAATCCAAGGTCGCATTCGTGATCACCCCTGGGACCCGCAGGGGTTATGGATCACGCCCCGATGGGTCCCTCTCGCGGACTACCATCACTGCCATGACCCGTGTACTGCTCGCCGAGGACGACGCATCCATCTCCGAGCCACTGGCCCGCGCGCTGCGGCGCGAGGGGTACGAGGTCGAAGTGCGCGAGGACGGCCCCGCCGCGCTCGAAGCCGGGCTCGCGGGCGGCGTCGATCTCGTGGTGCTGGATCTGGGGCTGCCCGGAATGGACGGCCTGGAGGTCGCCAGACGGCTGCGCTCCGAGGGCCACACCGTACCCATCCTGGTGCTCACCGCGCGCGCCGACGAGGTGGACACCGTGGTCGGCCTGGACGCCGGGGCCGACGACTACGTCACCAAGCCCTTCCGCCTCGCCGAGCTGCTGGCCCGGGTCCGCGCCCTCCTCCGCCGCGGCGCGACCGAGCCCGCGCCCGCGCCGTCGACCCATGGGGTCCGCATCGACGTCGAGTCCCACCGGGCCTGGATGGGCGAGGAGGAGCTCCAGCTCACCGCCAAGGAGTTCGACCTCCTGCGCGTCCTCGTCCGCGACGCGGGCCGCGTCGTCACCCGCGACCAGCTCATGCGCGAGGTCTGGGACACCACCTGGTGGTCCTCCACCAAGACCCTCGACATGCACATCTCCTGGCTCCGCAAGAAGCTCGGCGACGACGCGGCGAACCCCCGCTACATCGCCACGGTCCGCGGCGTCGGCTTCCGCTTCGAGAAGAGCTGACCCGCACAAAATCGGCCTCCTGGGGGTCCTCCCACGGACGGAGTCTGGGGGAGAGCGAGGAGCGGGGGCCTGAATTGAAGCCCCTTGGGGGTGCCCCTCCGGAGGGAGATCGGCCCGCGCAAAATCAAGCCTCGCTGGCGTTTGAGGCGCGGGGGTTCGGGGGCTGGCCCCCGACGACGGCCTGCACGGTGCGGGCAGCCCGACACCCCAAGCATGGAACCAAGCCCGGCAGGGCCACCGCCAGAGACACCCCACCCGCCCGGAGGGCTTTGTGCGTCGACGACTCATCCACTCCACCCTCGCCGTCGTCCTCGTCGTCATCGCCGTCTTCGGCGTCTCCCTCGTCATCGTCGAGACCCGCACCATCACCAGCAGCGCCCAGCAGAACGTCCGCTCCGAGGCCACCCGCCTGGCCAGCATCGTCGACGGGCGGCTCATCGGCGGCGAGCCCGTCAACCCCGACATCCTCGCCGAACAGAGCGGCACCAAGCGGTACGCCCTGATCGAGATCCCCGGCCAGCCGCCCATCGAGATCGGCGAGCGCCCCGGCGAGGGCGCGATCGTGGGCCGGGCGGTCGGCGAGAAGGGCGAGACGGTCACCGTCGAGGCCCCCCGTTCCACCATCACCGGCGAAGTGGGCCGCAGCCTCTTCATCATCGGCGGGGTCGCGGTGATCGCGATCGTCGCCGCCATCGTCCTCGCCGTCCGGATGGGCAACCGCATCGCCGCCCCCCTCACCGACCTCGCCGAGACCGCCGAGCGCCTCGGCTCGGGCGACTCCCGGCCCCGGCACCGCCGCTACGGGGTCCCGGAGCTGGACCGGGTCGCCGATGTCCTGGACGCCAGCGCGGACCGGGTCGCGCGGATGCTCACCGCCGAACGGAGACTGGCGGCGGACGCCTCGCACCAGCTCCGTACCCCGCTGACCGCGCTCTCCATGCGGCTGGAGGAGATCTTCGCGACCGACGACCCGGCGACCGTGAAGGAGGAGGCGAGTATCGCCCTCACCCAGGTCGAGCGGTTGACGGACGTGGTGCAGCGGCTGCTGACCAACTCCCGCGACCTGCGGACCGGCTCCGCGATCCTCTTCGACCTGGACGAGGTCGTCCAGCAGCAGATGGCCGAGTGGCGCTCCGCCTACCGCAGCGCGGGCCGTGCGCTGGTCTGCTCCGGCAAGCAGGACCTGACCGCGATCGGCACCCCCGGCGCGGTCGCCCAGGTCCTCGCGGCGCTGATCGAGAACTCGCTGATGCACGGCGGCGGCACGGTGGCGCTGCGCACCCGGGTCACCGGCAACCAGGTGGTGATCGAGGTGACCGACGAGGGCCCCGGCGTCCCCGCCGACCTCGGCGCCCGGATCTTCGAGCGGGCGATCAGCGGACGGAACTCCACGGGTATCGGCCTCGCGGTGGCCCGCGATCTCGCGGAGGCGGACGGCGGGCGGCTGGAGCTGCTGCAACAGCATCCGCCGGTGTTCGCGCTCTTCCTCAGCCGGGTCGCGAAGAAGGCCAGGGACCGGGAAGAGCCACCGACGATCCGCTGACCGCCCGCCCCCGCCGACGATCCGCTGACCGCCCTCGGAGCCCCGACCGTCGGCTCAGCGCCCCGGTCCAGCGCCCCGGAGCCCCGGTCGCCGGTCCAGCGCCCGCCCGGCGGCTCAGCGCTGGGTGGGGACGGCCTGCTCGGTGGCGGGCCCCGGGGGCTCCAGGAACGATTCCGCCGTCCCCCCGGCCTCCCGCCGCTCCTGCGGCAGGGCCCGGAACACCCAGGTCCGGTACGACCAGAAGCGGAACAGCGTCGCGACCCCGATGCCGAAGAACTTGAAGACGTTGCTCTGGAGCGGACCGTCCCAGCCGAACCCGTAGGTCGCCAGGTAGAGGATTCCGTTCTCGATCACACTGCCGATGACGCTGAAGAGCAGGAACAGCGACATCTCGCGGGTGCGCCCGCTCTTGTCGCGGTCGCGGTAGGTGAAGTAGCGGTACCCCACATAGTTGAAGAGGATGGCGACCGCGTTGGCGATCAGGGAGGCCCGTACGACGGGCAGCTCGGTGGTCGCGCGGACGAGGTTGAAGACCGCGAGATTGACCACCACACCCGCGCCGCCCACCGCCCCGAACTTGGCGACCTCGCGCATGAGCTGGTCGAACTGCATGCGCAGCGTTCCGCCACGTTCACCCATCGTGAGAGTCCAGCCCCATCACCTCGACATCGCCAACCCCGTCATGCTAACCAGCCGCCCGGATCGCCGCCCGATCACCTGAACGAGGGTGTGGCGCGAGGTCGTCACACATGGTCATAAGTGGCGACGGTGGGTCACAGAGGCGAGGTCCCGGGGCCGGGCGGACGGCGGCGGATACGCTAAGGGGGTGACGTTCCCGGTAGTCGGCATGGTCGGTGGCGGTCAGCTCGCCCGTATGACCCACGAGGCGGGCATCCCCCTCGGCATCCGTTTCAAGCTCCTCAGCGACACTCCGCAGGACTCAGCGGCCCAGGTGGTCGGCGATGTCGTCATTGGCGACCATCGCGACCTGGACACGCTCCGTGAGTTCGCCCGCGATTGCGATGTGATCACCTTTGATCACGAGCATGTCCCCATCGATCATCTCCGGGCGCTGGAGGCGGAGGGCATCCCCGTCCGCCCCGGCCCCGACGCCCTGCTCCACGCCCAGGACAAGGGCCGGATGCGGGCCCGCCTGGCCGGTCTTGGCGTGCCCTGCCCCCGCCATCGCATCGTGACGGACCCCGCCGATGTCTCCGCGTTCGCCGAGGAGGCCGGCGGCTATCCGGTCGTCCTCAAGACCGTGCGCGGCGGCTACGACGGCAAGGGCGTCTGGGTGGTGCGGACCGAGGCGGAGGCGGCCGACCCGTTCCGCGCGGGCGTGCCCGTCCTCGCGGAGGAGAAGGTCGAGTTCACCCGGGAGCTGGCGGCGAACGTCGTCCGCTCCCCGCACGGACAGGCCGTCGCCTATCCGGTGGTCGAGTCCCAGCAGGTGGACGGGGTCTGCGACACGGTGATCGCCCCCGCCCCCGGGCTGGACGAGGAGCTGGCGGGCCAGGCCCAGCGGCTCGCCCTGACCATCGCCGCCGAACTCGGCGTCGTCGGCCATCTCGCCGTCGAGCTGTTCGAGACCCCGGACGGACGCATCCTGGTCAACGAACTCGCCATGCGGCCCCACAACTCGGGTCACTGGACCCAGGACGGGGCTGTGACCTCGCAGTTCGCCAATCATCTGCGGGCCGTGCTCGATCTCCCGCTGGGCGACCCCCGGCCCCGCGCCCCCTGGACCGTGATGTCCAATGTCCTCGGCGGCGACTACCCGGACATGTACGCGGCGTATCTGCACTGCATGGCCAGGGACCCGCAGCTCAAGATCCATATGTATGGCAAGGACGTCAAGCCGGGCCGCAAGGTGGGTCATGTCAACACCTGTGGTGACGATCTCGCGGAGGTCCGCGAGCGCGCCCGCCACGCGGCCGACTACCTCAGAGGGACGATCACCGAATGAGCAGCACCACCCCGCTCGTGGGCATCGCCATGGGCTCCGACTCCGACTGGACCGTCATGGAGGCCGCCGCCCAGGCACTGGCCGAGTTCGAGATTCCGTACGAGGTGAACGTCCTCTCCGCGCACCGGATGCCGCGCGAGATGGTCGCGTACGGGGAGGAAGCCGACGCCCGCGGGCTGAAGGTGCTGATCGCCGGGGCGGGGGGCGCGGCCCATCTGCCCGGCATGCTGGCCTCCGTGACCCCGCTGCCCGTCATCGGCGTCCCCGTTCCGCTCAAGTACCTCGACGGCATGGACTCGCTGCTGTCGATCGTGCAGATGCCCGCCGGGGTGCCCGTCGCGACCGTCTCCGTCGCCGGGGCGCGCAACGCCGGACTGCTGGCCGCGCGGATGCTCGCGACGCAGGACCCGGAGCTGCTGGCGCGGATGAAGGAGTTCCAGCAGGAGCTGAACGAGCTGGCCACGGAGAAGGGCAAGCGGCTGCGCGCCAAGGTCGAGGGCGCGGGAGCCTTCGGCTTCGCCCAGTAGCCCCGGCCCCTGTAGCCCGGCCCCAGTAGCCCCGGCCCCTGTAGCCCGGCCCCAGTAGCCCTGGCTCCGGCAGCCCGGCCCCAGTAGCCCCGGCTCCGGCAGCCCGGCTCCGGTAGCCCCGGCCCGCGCCCCCTCCGCGGCGCGGGCCTCCGCCGACAGCCCCGTATCGGCCGCCCGTACCGCACCGCCGGTACGGGCGGCCCGCCATGAGGTGCGGCCCGCCGCCGTACCGGGAAGTAGCCCCCGTATGGAACCCATCGAACCCGGATTCGACGAACAGGCGCGGGAACTGCTCGCGGCCCACCCCGTGGTCGACGGCCACAACGACCTGCCCTGGGCGCTGCGCGAGCGCGTCCGCTACGACCTGGACCGCCTCGACCTGGCCGCGAACCACTGCGGCGGCGGCCTGCACACCGACATCCCCCGGCTGCGCGCCGGAGGCGTCGGCGCCCAGTTCTGGTCGGTGTTCGTCCGCGCCGGGATGGCCGGGGACGACGCGGTCAGCGCCACGCTGGAACAGATCGACGGCGTGGGGCAGATGCTGGACCGCTACCCCGCCGACCTCGCGCCCGCGCTCACCGCCGACGACATGGAGGCGGCCCGCGCCCAGGGCCGGATCGCCTCGCTGATGGGGGCGGAGGGCGGCCACTCCATCAACAGCTCCCTGGCCACCCTGCGGGCCCTGTACGCGCTGGGCGTGCGCTATCTGACGCTGACCCACAACAGCAACGTCCCCTGGGCGGACTCGGCCACCGACGAACCCGGGGTCGGCGGGCTCTCCGCGTTCGGCCGCGAGGTCGTCCGCGAGATGAACCGGCTCGGGATGCTGGTGGATCTCTCCCATGTGGCCGCGAGCACCATGCGCCACGCCCTGGACACCTCGACGGCGCCGGTGGTCTTCTCGCACTCCTCGGCGCGCGCGGTCTGCGACCACGTCCGGAACATCCCCGACGACGTGCTGGAGCGGCTGCCCGGGAACGGCGGGGTCGCGATGGCCACGTTCGTCCCCAAGTTCATCCTTCCGGCGGCGATCGAGTGGACCCTCGCCGCGGACGAGAATCTGCGCTCCCACGGCCACCACCCGCTGGACATGAGCGCGGAGGCGATGAAGCTCCACGCCGCCTTCGAGGAGGCGCACCCGCGTCCCGTCGCGACGGTGGCGACCGTGGCCGACCACCTCGACCACATGCGGGAGGCCGCGGGCGTCGACCACATCGGCATCGGCGGCGACTTCGACGGCACGGCCTTCACCCCGGCCGGTCTGGACGATGTCTCCGGCTACCCCAACCTGATCGCGGAGCTGCTGCGCCGGGGCTGGTCCACGGCCGATCTGGCCAAGCTGACCTGGCAGAACGCGGTCCGTGTGCTGCGGGACGCGGAGTCGGTCGCCCGGGAGGAGCGCGCCCGCAGGGGCCCGTCGAACGCGACGATCGCCGTACTCGACGGCAGGGCCGGGCTCAGGGCCTGAGACAGCGGCGCCCGGGCGGCAAGGGCGCTCGGGCGTCGCCGTGTGCTCCTCGGTCGCCCTTCGGTCAGGGCCGGCCGACGAGGCAGAAGGGGTGCCCGGCCGGGTCGGCGTAGACCCGCCAGGTCCGTCCGGGCGCCTCCGCGTCCAGCGGCTTCGCCCCGAGGGCCAGCACCTCGGGCTCGGCCGCGTCCAGCGAGGGCACCCGCAGATCGAGGTGCGCCTGCTGCGGAACGCCGTCCGCGGGCCAGGTGGGCGGGGTGTGCCCGGGGGCGGACTGGAAGGCCAGCGAGGTGCCCCCGTGGCCCACCAGCTCCACCCAGCCGCTGTCGTCGACGTGGATCTCGCCGCCGAGCAGCCGCCGGTAGAACGCGGCGAGCGCCTGGGGGTCGGGACAGTCGAGGACGACGGATTCCAGCGTCGCTATGGCCATGGGGTTCCTCTTCCCTCGGTGTTACCAGTAGATCCCGTTAATGGGTAACGGTGGTGTGTTCCGGCATCGTGCCCGAAGGGAGGTACGGTCGCAACCATGAAACGGGCGGAACCATGAGACGGGCGCGGCAATGAGACGGGTGCGGCGATGAACGGGCGGGCAGCCGCCCCCGGCGGACTGGCGCTGGTTGAGTCGCTGGTGAACACCCTGGACGTCGAGAGCGGCACGGACACCCTGGACACCCCCACCGGGCGCGCCCCCTTCGGCCTCACCGGGGACGGCCTCGCCGCCGCCCGCGAACTGCGCGAGGCCCTGCGCGCGGCCTGCCTGGCCCACGCGGGCCACCCCCCGCCCCCCGGCGCCCCCACCCCGGCCGACCTGGACCGGCTGCTGACGGGCGCCCCGCTGCGCCTCGCCGTCGCCGCCGACGGCACGGCGGCCCTGACGGCGGTGACCCCCGGCACCCTGCTCGCCCGCGTCGCCGAAGCGATCGCCGCCGCGGCGGCCGACGGCACCTGGCCCCGCCTCAAGGCGTGCGAGGCCGAGACCTGCCGCTGGGCGTACTACGACCGCAGCCCGGCCGCCCGCCGCCGCTGGTGCTCGATGTCGGTGTGCGGCGCCCGCGCGAAGATGCGGACGTACCGGGCGCGGCGGGCCTGAGATCCGCAGAACTACTGGTGCGCGGGAGCAGAGATGCCGAATGGCCGGGCTCGGGTACGGGGCCCGGCCGACGGAAGCCGACCGGCCGGGCGCCTGCCGACGTCAGGCGCCCGGGCGCCCCATCGCGCGGTAGACCCAGCCCGCCTCGCGCCAGCGCGCCGGGTCCAGGGCGTTGCGGCCGTCCAGCATGATCCGTCCGGCGACCTCCTGGCCCAGCTCCGCCGGGTCCAGCTCGCGGAACTCGCGCCACTCGGTCAGATGCAGCACCACATCGGCGCCGCGCACGGCCTCCCGCGCGGACGGCGCGTAGCCGAGCGTGGGGAAGAGCTGCCGGGCGTTGGCCATGCCCTTCGGGTCGTACACCGTCACCTGGCCGCCCTGGAGGTGGATCTGCCCGGCGACGTTCAGCGCGGGGGAGTCGCGCACATCGTCCGAGTCGGGCTTGAAGGCGGCGCCCAGGACGGCGACCCGCTTGCCGAGGAAGGAGCCGCCGACGGCCTCGCGGGCCAGCTCGACCATATGGCCGCGGCGCCGCATATTGATCGAGTCGACCTCGCGCAGGAAGGTCAGCGCCTGGTCGACGCCCAGCTCACCGGCGCGGGCCATGAAGGCGCGGATGTCCTTCGGCAGACAGCCGCCGCCGAAGCCGATCCCGGCGCGCAGGAACTTCGCGCCGATGCGGTCGTCGTGCCCGAGGGCCTCGGCGAGCTTCTGCACATCGCCGCCCGCGGCCTCGCAGACCTCGGCCATGGCGTTGATGAACGAGATCTTGGTGGCCAGGAAGGAGTTGGCGGAGGTCTTCACCAGTTCCGCCGTCGGATAGTCGGTGACGACGAGGGGGGAGCCCCCGGCGATCGGGGTCGCATAGACCTCGCGGAGCAGCTTCTCGGCGCGTTCGCTCGTCACACCGACGACGATCCGGTCCGGACGCAGGGTGTCCTCGACCGCGAAGCCCTCCCGCAGGAACTCCGGGTTCCAGGCCAGTTCCACGCCGTCGCCCGGGGCCTGCTCCGCGAGCAGCCGCGCCAGCCGGTCCGCGCTGCCGACCGGCACGGTCGACTTGCCGACGACCAGCGCGGGCCGGGTCAGCAGCGGGGCGAGCGAGGCGAAGGCGGCGTCGACGTACGACATGTCGCAGGCGTACTCGCCGTGCTTCTGCGGGGTGTTCACACAGACGAAGTGGACATCGCCGAACGCGGCGACCTCGTCCCACGAAGAGGTGAACCTCAGCCGCCCGCTGGAGCCGGGCAGACCGGCGACATGCCGGGTCAGCAGCTCTTCGAGACCGGGCTCGTACATCGGCACCCGGCCCGCCGAGAGCATGGCGATCTTCTCGGGGACGACATCGAGGCCCAGTACTTCGAAGCCCAGCTCCGCCATGGCCGCCGCGTGCGTGGCACCGAGGTATCCGGTACCGATCACAGTGATCTTGAGGGCCATGACGAAGCTCCAGACGGTGGCGCTGTCGGGCGCCGTGGACGGACGGTGTCGGGCGCCGGGGCGCGGCCCCGAGCATAGTCGCGCGGGTGCGCGCCGGGGCCCCGGGCTGTCGTCAAGGTCACCTATGCCGTCCCGGCCCCGCGCCCTAAACTTGGTTACTTAACGGTAGTTAGCGCATCTGGGGAGTGAGAGACGTGGCCGGATCGACCGGTAAGCCGGACTTTGACCTGTACCGCACGTCCGAGGAGCACGACGCGCTCCGGGACGCCATCCGCTCCCTCGCCGAGGCGAAGATCGCGCCGTACGCCGCCGCGGTCGACGAGGAGGCGCGCTTCCCGCAGGAGGCCCTGAACGCGCTGGTCGCGGGCGACCTGCACGCCGTCCACGTCCCCGAGGAGTTCGGCGGCGCCGGGGCCGACGCCCTCGCCACGGTCATCGTGATCGAGGAGGTGGCCCGGGTCTGCGCCTCGTCCTCGCTGATCCCCGCCGTGAACAAGCTGGGCTCGCTCCCGGTGATCCTCTCCGGCTCCGACGACCTCAAGAAGCGCTATCTGACCCCGCTGGCCAAGGGCGAGGCGATGTTCTCGTACTGCCTCTCCGAGCCGGACGCGGGCTCGGACGCCGCCGGGATGAAGACCAAGGCGGTCCGCGACGGCGACCACTGGGTCCTCAACGGGGTGAAGCGCTGGATCACCAACGCGGGCGTCTCCGAGTACTACACGGTGATGGCCGTGACCGACCCCGAGAAGCGCTCGAAGGGGATCTCCGCGTTCGTCGTCGAGAAGTCCGACCCGGGCGTCTCCTTCGGCGCCCCGGAGAAGAAGCTCGGCATCAAGGGCTCGCCGACCCGCGAGGTCTACCTCGACAACGTCCGCATCCCGGCCGACCGCATGATCGGCGCGGAGGGCACCGGCTTCGCCACCGCGATGAAGACCCTCGACCACACCCGCATCACGATCGCCGCGCAGGCGCTCGGCATCGCGCAGGGCGCGCTCGACTACGCCAAGGGCTATGTCCGCGAGCGCAAGCAGTTCGGCAAGCCCATCGCCGACTTCCAGGGCGTCCAGTTCATGCTGGCCGACATGGCGATGAAGCTGGAGGCCGCCCGCCAGCTCACCTACGCCGCCGCCGCGAAGTCCGAGCGTGTCGACTCCGACCTGACCTTCTTCGGCGCCGCCGCGAAGTGCTTCGCCTCCGACGCCGCCATGGAGATCACTACGGACGCGGTCCAGCTCCTCGGCGGCTACGGCTACACCCGTGACTACCCGGTGGAGCGCATGATGCGCGACGCCAAGATCACCCAGATTTATGAAGGCACGAATCAGGTTCAGCGGATCGTCATGGCGAGGAACCTGCCGTAGCAGGGTTTTCGCAGGTCAACGGCACTCTGAGGGGTATCTGAACCGAGGGATCGACTTCCGTCCGTTCGGCTCCGTTTCCGCCTGTTCCTGGGCGTCATGCTGGGGAAATCCTGGGCGGATGCTGGGCAGAAAACAGGCTCTGAACTGCGCAAACGTGATGGCCCCCGGCGCAATGCCGGGGGCCATCCGTATGGGCTCGGTCAGGCTGCTTCAGCCTGCTCGGTGGGATCGTCCGCGCCGGGCGTCAGCATGGTGGCGATGGCTGCCCGTCCACGCTGTTCCGCCCCCTCGAAGATGTAGTGGTAGTGCTCCCGCAGTACGTCCGTGGAGCTGTGACCCATCCAGTCGGCCACGTCGTTCTCAGGGACACCCGCGTAGAGCAGCCGCGAGCCGTAGTAATGCCGCATGGCGTGTGGCTTGCAGTACGCCACATCCCCCTTCGTCAGGGCTGCAAGCCAGATCTGCCGGTAGAAGTACGAGGCGTAGAGGTAGCCCGTGCGGGAGACGTTGGGGAAGAGCAGGCGTTCCGGTCCCCACACTCCGTGGCTCTTGATGTGCCGCCGCAGCTCGAACGCGACGTTGGGCGGTAGGGGGACTACACGTCCCGGCTCCTCCTTGTCGCGGGCCTTGACGTGCCGCCGCTGTAGCGCGCTGTTCTTGCCGGACTCACTCTCGCCGTCCTCCGCGATCTGGAAGTCCACGCGCAGGACTTCGCCCTTGAAGTCGATCTGATCCCGCGAGACGGCCATGGCTTCCCCCAGCCGGAGCCCACACCCGGCCATCAGCCACAGCATCGCCCGATAGCGGGTCGGAGCCCCGTTGAGCATTGCCAGGACCTCACGCGTTGTGAGCCGCCGAGCCTTGCTCTTGTGCTCGCGAATCTCCTTGGCGCGACTGCCTGCGTGCTTGATTCTTTTGCAGGGGTTGCGCCCGATGATCTCGTTGACGACAGCCCACTCCATCATCCCGGAGAAGAAGGAGAACCGCTGGCGCCTGGTCCGCGCTGACAGCTTGCGGTCCGTCTCCATCCACAACAGCCACTGCTCGATGTCGGCCACCTTCAGGGACACGATGGTGCGGGCCTTGAAGAACGGTTCCAGAGTCGTCCTCTGGATCGACCGGTACTGCTTCTTCGTGCTGTTCTCCAGCTTCCTTTGATTCGTCCACTGCTCCCAGACCGCCGTCACTGGCTGCTTCCCAAGCCTGTCGTCCAGGTAGGTTCCGGCGTCTAGCTCCCGCTCCTTCTTCTTCCGGTGGTCGTCGGCGCGTGTCTTCGTCCCGAACGACTTCTGCCGCTGCTTGCCGTCCGGGTCGTACCAGAAGGTTGTCCACTTCTTCGGATCGTCCGTGGAGCGCGCTATCCATGCCTTTGCCATGTGACCTGGTCTTCTCTGCTGCCGATGGGCCGCCGTGCGCTGCCCTGTGGCGCAAGTTTGATCACTGGCCCCCCAGGGTTGTCAACACGGGGTGGGCAACCCTGCGTGGTACGGTGCGGGTATGGAAGGCGATGAGAGCGGGTTCGAGATCACCCAGCAGCAAGGGGCCTGGACCATTCGCCTGTGGTGGCCCAGCGGCCCGGTAACAGGCGGTCCGCAGCGGGTCACCATCGAGACGGCGGAGGATGCCCCGGCACGTGATGTGGCGCGAGGGATCTCCACGACCGTGCTCCGGCGGCTGGACCTGCCCGGGGCGATCAAGATGGCGGAAGAACACGCCCCGAAGGGGCAGGAGGTCATGCAGGAACTCGCAAGGGCCATAGACCGGGGCGCCGAAACAGCCGGAGTGCTACTCGAACGTGATGGAGTCTCAGACGCGTATCTTGCGGTTCTCGCCTCCGTCTACAAGGCCGTGTCCGATACCGGCGCCGCAGCCCCGGTTCCCTGGCTTGCGCGGCGAGTCAACCGCAGCACCGAAACGGTTAAGGGGCACCTCAAGCAAGCGCGACGCGATGGCTACCTCACGACCGTGGCTGGCAAGGCCGGGGGCGAGCTGACCGATAAAGCGACGGAGGTGCTTAAGCGCATTGCCTTCTAAGTGCTGGAAGAGGAAGGGCGGAATCTGGATTGAGGAACACCGTGACAGGCAGGCTCCTGACCGTGGACGACGTGGCCGAATACTTGGGTAAGCCCAAGGGGTGGGTATACGCGAACTGGAAGCCCAGGGGTATTCCGTTCCGGAAGGTGGGTCAGGCGCTCCGCTGCCGCCCGGCCGCCTTGGAAGAATGGGTTGACGACCAGAACTGAACAGCGCGACTGCCAGAGCCCCCGAGGTGATCGGGGGCTTTTTCTTTGATGAGAGGACTGTGTGGCCAAGACGATCCCGCCCTCAGGCAAGTCGAAGCGGGCCAAGTGGGAGCGGCGTGCGGATGCGCTGCTGGAGGCGGCCGGGGAAGAGGCGGCCGAGGGGTGGCCGGGGTTCTGGCCGAAGCAGGCGGAAACGGAGTTCGAGCGGATAGTGGCAGCGCATACCGGGATGGTTCCTTTGGGCTGGACCGCGATCGTGGCGATGCTTCCTTCCTGCGATCCGGAGTTGCGTCACCGGGACGTGCAATCCGTCATGGAACAGCGCCCCGGAGAGTGTGAGCCGGACCGCTATGGCGAACTGCTCTCTCTGCTCTCCGAAGCGGAGAGGGATGGCGTGCACCACGGCACCGGCTTCATAGTTGAGCGCCGGAATTATCCTCTGGATTCGTGCCGGTGGACTGAATGCCGTGAGCCTCTGTACGCCTTGCAGGGGGCGCGGAAACGGGGGCGCCCTCGGAGGTACTGCGAGGCTCACCAGAAGCCTGCCAGGGCCCGTACGCGGCGTTTGAGGTATGCGGGGATTCAGGTGGGGCGCAACAGGAACCTCGTGTACGACTTCGGCGGCCTGAAGGAGCAGGATCTATCGGGCTACCGGGAGCTGTGGGGCCGGGTCAACGTCGCCGGATCATGATGCGCCGGAGACCGCGTCCGGGGCTTCCCTGCTGTGTCGCATTAATTCATAACAGTGGAGGAACGGATCCTCCGGGGCCATGCACACTCGGCGGTGTGCCTCTGGCACGGCCTGCGGGCCGGGCAGTTCCCAAGTCGTCATGGGGCTCTGCGGACACCTCCCTGTGAGAGGGGCAATGTAGAGAAACACTTCCTCCCTTGCTTCCTGCTGTTGATCTCAGTGGGGGGTAAGGGGGGCAGTGTCTTCTCTTACGTTGTCCTCTTGTGAGGGGGTAGGGCCGTCCTAGAGCGGCCCATTCCCTCCCCTTCGATTCCTGTCTTAGTTAGATCTTCAGGAGGTGTCGCCATGAGCGACGAACCAAACCATTCCTCTTCTCTGATGCCCACGCCGGCCGATGTGGCCGACCCTGTCCAGGAAGATCCTGTTGTAGTTCCTGAGCCCGATCCTGCCGAGGCCCTGCGTGCCGAGATCCGGCGGGATTACTCCGTGAGGCTGGCTCATGCCGAACTGAGGGTCGAGGCCACCCGTGCGGGGATTGATCTTCCCGATGGGTTTGTCGAACTCCTCGACCTTTCCAAGCTGCTGGGCGAGGACGGAGAGCCATCGGCCGACGCCATCGGGCTGGCTCTCCAGCCCTTTCAGGAGTTGAAGAAGCCCAAGTTCATCCAAAACCTCGGCCTCGGCCGCCAGGGCCCCAGCTATGCTCCGGCAGCACACGTATCCCTTGACGCCCGAGAGCGGCACTAACCCGGAGGTAAGCCTATGACGGCCCGTGCATACCAGAACCCTTCTTCCCATACATTTGTCAGTGAGGAATGGGACTCCGCACTCCTGACCCAATATGATCCGCTGCTGGTCTGGGCTTCGCCGCTTGTCTGCAACCGCAAGTACGAGGGCGACATCAGTAAGCAGGGCGACCTTGTTCACATCAACTCGCTTGTGACTCCCACTGTCGCGGATTACAAACTGCCGGACGGCATGACGTTTCAGCGCCCCGAGACGGTTGACCAGAAGCTGGAAGTCAGCGAGGCCAAGTATATTCAGCTTCTTGTTGAGGATGCCGAGCGAGCACAGGTGGCGGGGACGATCGATTCACCGATCAATCAGCGCATGATTCAAGCCCTCGCCCGCGAGACGGACACCTTCGTAGGGAACGTTATCGCCAGCGGTGCAACGGCTCTGCCAAGCGCCAAGGCGACGGCTCAGAACGCACCTCAGGTGCTCTACGGAACAATTCTTGACATGATGCTGGCCCTGGACGACAACGATGTTCCCACGGGCCGCTACGTCGTCGTGTCCCCCAGGGTGAAGCGATATCTGATCGAGCATCCCGCCATTGCGAACGCAGGGGCATACGGCGAAGGCGGCGTCACCGCAAACGGTCTGATCGCTCGACTGGCAGGCTTCACCGTCGTGTCCACTACCGCCATGCCGAAGGGGGTGGACATCGTCGCCGGTCACTCTGACTTCAGCACTCACGCAAGCCAGTTCACCGGATTCCGGACCCTTCAGAGTGAGCGATACAGGGCAGACGTCATCGACAACCTTCACCTGTACGGGGCCAAGATCCTCCGATACCCCGGTATGGACACGAAGAAGGCGGACAGTACCTTTGACGAGTCCAAGCCCACCAAGGGCATCGTGAAGGCTTCCGTGGAATGGGTGCTGGCGGCCTGACCGCTGATTTGTTTGGGCCCCGCCGACCGGCGGGGCCCGTTCCCGTTCACTCTCCGTCGAACTTAACGGGCGCCGGCCACCGGCCCAGAGTGACAAAAATCGATGCGACCACACGCCGCTAGGTGTGATCTGCCGATTCCGGTACGCCGCCACCTCAAAGGGTGACGCGCCTCACCGCTATTCATGCAAAATTCGACCCCAGCGGCCTTTCTCGGGTCACCCGCGGAACGCGCCTCAGGGATTTGAATAAGGAAATGGCGAATTCCTGAAAATTTGATACCCGTACACGGTTCGAGGAAGGCACCCCCGGTGGGTCCTCATTCCTTACTAACACGCATTACCCCCACTTCTTGCATTCGTTTGAGTTACGCATCATTTATCTGCGCGTAATAATTTCGTGATTGATCGTCGGCAGGGTTGATCTCGCACCGCAGCAGCGAATGCGGTCGGCCGTCAGAGCGAATCGCTCCGGCCCTGTTTCTGAGACTTCCCTGTCCCTCACGAACGAAGGAATGCAGATTCATGCGTAGGACCGTTCTCGTGCCCGTTCTGAAGACCCTGTGCGACGCTCACATAGCGCGGGACGGGAGCGAGGAAGACGCCACGGCGACCCTGACCCTGGGAGAGCGCGCGTGGGACCTGTGTGGGGAGCATCAGGCGACGTTCAGCCGCTACCTGACGGATGCCCTGGGGACAGGGGCGGACGACGACCACGTTCCAGACGACGACACAACCGGAGAACCGGACCCCGTCATCGAGACGGAGCCGGAAGCGGACAGAGCCTGTGAGGCGGACGCCGACGATGGTGCCGGACCGGAACCGGTGCGGTCCGTGATGATCGCCGGTGAGGTACCCGGGTACGAGTGGGACACGGCCCGTGAGGCCGTGCGGAACCTCGGGTACGAAGTGGTGGGGCGCGCGGACGACAGCACGGTTCTGCTCATCCTGGGTGAGGGTGGGGAGCGCAACGGAACCAAGCTGCGGGACGCGGCGGAGCGCGGCATCCCGTGCATGGACGTCCGGGCACCGGGCCGGTTCCGTGACGCGGTACGGGCTGGACGGTTCACGGGCGGTGACCCGCTTCCGCAGCCTGCCAAGGTGGACCGGTCGGGGATGAGTGAGCGGGAGCGCAACCGGCTGATCCGGTCGTGGGCCCGTGGCCAGGGATACACCGTTCCTTCCCAGGGGCGCATCCCGATGGGCGTGCGGCACGCCTACGAGACAGCTCACCGGAACGCCCCGGAGGGAAAAGCGGCAGCGGCCTGAGTGCCGCACCCCCGGCGGGGCCGACCGTTCCCCGTGGCGGTCGGCACCCCGGACCCTGTGACCTGAGTGTGTGGAAGCAGGCGACCGGCTACGGGGCAGGGGCCAAGCCCAGCAAGCGCGACTACGCCCCCGGTAGCTGGGTGGCGTGGACGGCCCCGAACGGGAAGCGGCGCATGGGCGTCGTCAGTGATGACCGGTTCACCCTGGCCACCGTGAGGCGGTCGGCACAGGTGGGGCAGGCCAAGGAATCGCGTTGCAAGGCCGTGGTGCTACCGGCCGACGGGGGCGACGCCCTGCCGCTGTGCCCGGCCACGAAGAACCACCCCCACGCAGTGATCAAGGACGGGGGCCGCTGGCGCCCCGCCCACCCCCACCACGAACGAACCAAGGAAGCGGCAGCAGCATGAACACCCTCGTTCTCTACGGTCCCATCGGCCGCGCGGTCCGCAAGATCGCACCGTTCACGGAAACCGATCCGCTCGGGATCTACGTGGCCGTTCTCTCGATGTGGTCCGCCGCGATCGGCGGAACGGTCACCGTCTCCTCCCGGGGCAACGCCCGGCCCGTTCTCCTGTGGTCCGCACTCGTCGCCGGAACGGGACGCGGAAAGGGAACCGCACTGCGAGCCGCCCAGCACATCCTGGACCGACCCTTGGGCCGCTTCCTCGCCACCCACACCACATCCGGGATCACCTCCGGCGCCAGCATGGTCAACCACCTGTGGCAGCAGCAGGAAGCGACAGCGGAGACAGAGCACGGGCGGGATGTCCGGGCCCTGGTGGTCGAAGAGGAATGGACGGAGATCTTGAAGAGGGTCAAGCGTGACCCGTCGTTCACGACCAAGCTCCGGGCCGCGTGGGACGGCGCCACCCTGCGCAACACGACCAAGGAAGAGGCGCAGGAAGTCCGCAACCCCGCCATGGTCCTCCACTCCCACATCACCCCCTCCGACTGGACCAAGTACATCGGGGAAGCGGAAGCGGCCGGAGGCTCGTACAACCGTATCCTCCCTTTCCTCCTCGGATCGGTCCCGATGCTGGACGACGACCGCATCAGCCTGCCCACCGTGGACGGCGGCGACCTCGCCGACGCCTACGGGTGGGCCACCGCCCGCCCCCGCACCATCACCCTCGCCGACAACGCCCGCCCCCGCTGGCGCACCATCCGCCGCTACGCCCGCATCCTGGGCGAGACCCTTCCCGAATCGCAGGCTGTGTTCATCGAGCGGACCGCCGAACAGACCCTGCGGGTCGCGGCCTGTCTCGCAGCCTCCGAGTGCTCCGAGACCATCACGGACGACATGCTGTCGGCGGCCCTCACTCTCGTACGCCGATCCATCCACGACACCGTGAGGATTAGTAAGGGAGCCACCGCCCCGAAGCCGGGGCGTCAGGCCCCGAGCCTCGCGGACAAGGTTCGCGCCCGCATTGAGATGCACGGCGGACGCGCCACCTCCTCCCAGGTACTCCCGTTCGTCGGAGCGACCGCCGCCGAGGTCAAGGCCCTGCCGGATGTCGCGGTCACGGTCGAACGGTCCGGAAAGACCGGCCGACCGGCCACCGTCTTCACCCTCCGCGGTGACACTTCCGCTCACGCAGAGCAGCCGAAACAGGCCCTGGAGCCCCAGCCGGCGAGCGCGGAGCGTGAGAAGAACCGCACCACCGTCGTTCACATGGACGCCTACCGTCCGGCACTCGCCCCGGTGCGGCCAGTGGCCCCTTCCCCCGCCGTATCTGACAACCCCTTCCGAGCCCTCCTCTGACAAACAAAAGAAGTGCCCCGGCCGGATCACTCCGGCCGGGGCACTTTTGTGCCGGTCCCAGACCTACGCGCCGGGGAACTGCGCGTCTTGGAGGGCGCGGACGAACGTGGACCAAGTCCGCCCGCCTACGGTCACTTCAGGCCCCCGCGTGACCTTGCTGTCCCGTGCGGCCACTGTGCCGGGGGTGAGGCGCACCTCAACGCAGTTCCCGTTTCCGTTGCTGTAGCTGGACTTCCGCCACTGCGCGCTGTGTGGATCTTTCCTGTTCATGGCTCCCTATAGCTCCCTGCCACCTCGGAGATCAAGCGCCTTGACGCCTGCTCATCGAGTGCCGCGCTCCAGATTCCCTCGAACGCGGCCTCGTACTGGTCCACTTCCTTCGCTTTGTCGAGGTAGAGCCCTCCGGTGTACCCGTCCGCATAGACGGTCGGCGGCTCCATCTCGACCCCATCGCCGTTCACCGGGAAGCGGAGGATGACGAAGGGTCCTGTGACGACTCCCATGTGGGCACCGGCGCTGAACGGCACGATCCGAATCGAGAGGTTCGGCAATTCGGACACGTAGACGAGATGCGCAAGCTGGGCGGCCATGACCGCGTGGTCTCCTATGGGCCTGCGCAGCACAGTCTCGGCCAGGGCCACCTTCACGACGGGCGGGTCAGTCGCACGAGTGAGGAGGGTTTGACGTTCGATGCGCAGCCGTACCCGACCGTCGAGTCCCGCCTCATCCATGTCCGGGTAGTGAATGCGGGTGATCGCGCGAGCGTACCCATCGGTCTGGAGCAGGCCCGGAACTACATCGCTCTCGTAGGAGGACAGACCCGTAGCGGCCTCCTCCAGACCGACATACACGTCGAAGCCTTCGGGAATCACGTCACCGTAGGCGTGCCACCAGCCACGGGCCTTCGTCTCCTTGGCAAGGCCCATCAGGGCTTTGGTCAGATCCGATGGAGCGCCGTAGACCGTGCACATCGCCTGGACGTCGAGGGCGCGCAGAGGCGTCTGCCCCGTCTCGATCCGCCACATCTTTGCCTCGGACCACTCCAGCTTCACCGCCGCCGCGCGGACAGTCAGCCGGGCGCGGCTGCGGAGTTCCTTCAGGTGCCGCCCCAGTTGTCGGCGGGGGACTGTTGACCCTGTCGGCCCCTCTGTCATCTCTGCTCCTTCTTCTGGCCTCAGTATGACGGACTTCCGTCACTCACGATGAGAGTGCTCTGACGCTCGTCCCGAGCCGCAGGGCATCAGTTCGACTCCCCAGCAGCGGGACATTGTAATGAAGTCTTGCACGGCAATGGCCCGCCATGCAGGCTGGAAACCCAGACACCGGACAGCATCACCGTTGCTGGTGAAGCGAGTTGACGTGTCATCAGATTTCGCCAGTGGCGTTGGAGGTATTCGGCGGTGAGCGACGACGAACCCGTGAGTGCTATTGCTCTCCAGGTTCCGGAACTTGAGTCACTTCCCATCAATGGGTGGTGCTGTGACGATGCCGTCAGGCAGTGCCCCGACCGTCGAGCTACAGAGGGGAAGGGGGCGCCGGGATGGACAACCCGTTGAGGTTTCCTCCGTGCCAGTGCCCCAATCCCGCCTGCCCGGATCAGGCGCCTGCTGAATCAGCCGAAGCTGTCGAGCAGGCCAAGCCCATCCAGCCCTCGGATGACAGTCCCGTACTCGCCGCGCTCCGGGCGCGCATCCGTGAGGACAACGCGCGCCGGACGGGGTGGGGGGCCGTGTGAACAAGCTCCGCTCGTGGGCAGTCGCCATCGGCATGGCCGTCGCCTACGCGGCCACCGCCGTCCTGCTCGTCGCACTCGCCAGAAACAGCCCCTAGATACTCCGCCCCCGTCGAACCCCCGTTTCCGTGTCCCCCACGGCCAGAGTCGCGGCGGGGGCGGGCTTACACCCTCACGAGGAGAGGCATCTGTGGCACACCTCGCGCCGGAGACAGTCGCCGCACGCGGACGCGTCCTCAAAGAAAGGAACGACGTAGTCGAGCGGTACCACGCGGGAGCGTCGGTCAACGCGATTGCGCGGGACTACGGTGTGCGTCCTGAATGGTTGCGCGACCGTTTCAGCGACTGGAACGTTCCGATGCGGACCCGTTCACAAGCAGCCATCGCATGGTGGCGCCAGCGGCCCGCAGAGGAGCGCCGCAGGGCTCGGCGTCGAGGGAGGTAGCCCAATCAGCTTCCGCCCCCGTGGAGAGCACAGAGCGGCGGCGGGAACCCCGGACCCAACCGGGCCGGGAAACGCACCACCCGACAGAAGAGAGGTTCAGCTATGGAACCGTGGATTCTGAACGAGTGCGACCACCAGTACGAGCAGTGGAGTGGGGCGCAGCGCTGCATCAAGTGCGGCCACACGCAGCGATAGTCGAGAAGCCGGAGGGGTGCCGGGGCGACACCGGTGCCCCTCCTGGCGCTGACATGGGGAATCGATGACTGAACGAGTCCAGTGGGAAGAGTTGCCCGTCGAACTCCGCGCGGCCGTCGAAGCGCGCACCGGGCCGGTGATCGCGGCTGAGACTGTGGCCAGCGGATTCAACTGCACCCTGGCACTCAAGGTGCACACCCGCAGGGGTGGACGCCTGTTCCTCAAAGGAGTACGGGTATCAGACACGGCAGGGATGGACGGTCTGCTCTGGGAACAGCAGCTCAACAAGGTGGTCGGCGATGTCGGGCCGACGATTTGCCACCAGTTTGAGGCGGGCGGGTGGCTTGCTCTGGCGTTCATCCACATCGACGGGCGGCACGTGGACTACGCGCCCGGAACCGGCGACCTGGAGGCCGTCACGCGGACCCTTCGCCGGATGCAACACCTGGGCCCCCCAGCTGTCCACGTTCCGCAACTGTCCGACCGGTTCGACGGACCACTCACGCGGGAGGAAGCGGCAGCGCTGCACGGCACGAACCTTCTCCATACGGACACCAATCCGCACAACGTCATGATCGGGCGGGATGGAGCCGCGTACGTCGTGGACTGGGCCATGCCCGCACTGGGACCCGCATGGGTGGATGTCGCCTACACGGCCCGATGGCTCATGGCCTTCGGTCAGCCTCCGGAAGACGCCATGGCATGGCTCAACGGATTCACCAGTTGGCGACAGGCGGACCGCGCCGCCGTGGAGACCTTCGTAGAGGTCACATGCCGCGAGGCCACAGCGCGCTTGGGAGAGAAAGACTCAGCCCCGACGAACGCACGCTTCCGGCACCTGCTCGGCTCACCGTGATCCGCAGCGACCCGAGCAGGCCCCGTCGAGTCGAGGCGATCATGGGGAAATGCTGGGGAGGGGTGCGGTGAAGGGGGTATCTGTGCAGGTCAGCGCCTGATGGACTGTAAAGCACCCAGATCTACGAGGGCACCAACCAGATCCAGCGCATCGTGATGGCCCGCAACCTGCCGTAGCCCTCACGCACGGGTGACCCCGGGCGGTCCCGCCCGGGGTCGCCTGTGTGTCCGTTTACCTGGCCAGGTCGTCGATGAAGGCTGTCCACGCGGGTGCGCCGAAGGTGACGGCGGGGCCGGTGGGGGTTTTGCTGTCGCGGACGGGGACGAGGCCGGGGAGGCCGTCGCCGACTTCCACGCAGTCCGCTTCTTCACCGTTGCTGTAGGTGGACTTGCGCCAGTGGGCGGTGGTCAGGTCGGGTCGTGTACGCATTGCTGGTACTCCTCCGCGACTGTCTCGATGAAGGCCGGTGACCTCTGTGCTGACAGCGTCACCGACCGGGCGACATCGTATGTCCGCCGGTACGTGGCGACCAGGGTCTGGCTACGTGACCAGGTCGTCGACGAAGGCTGTCCACGCGGGTGCGCCGAAGGTGACGGCGGGGCCGGTGGGGGTTTTGCTGTCGCGGACGGGGACGAGGCCGGGGAGGCCGTCGGCGACTTCCACACAGTCCGCTGCCTCGCCGTTGCTGTAGGTGGACTTGCGCCAGCGGGCGGTGGTCAGGTCGGGTCGTGCACGCATCGCTCGTACTCCTCCACGACTGTCTCGATGAAGGCCAGCGACTTCTCTGGTGACAGCGCCACCGACCGCGCCACATCGTATGCCCGCCGATGCTTGGCGACCAGATCCGGATCATCCACCGTCTGTCCGGTGAAGGCGCCCTCCGTATAGACGAGATCGGGGGCGTCCGAGAAGGTCATGATGCTCACCATGCCACCGGTGCACCCGTGCATACCCGCGCTGAACGGGACCACTTGGATGTGCACGCGTCCCGCGCGGATGACCTCCGCCAGGGTCCGCAGTTGCTCCGCCATCACCGACGGTCCCCCGACCGCGGTACGGAGCACACTCTCGTGCAGGACCACCCAGAGATACGGCTTCTCCGGGTCCTTGAGGAGCTTCCGGGCGCGCTCCGTCCGCAGCTTGACGAGTGTGTCGACCACCCCAGGCGAAGGTGCGGTGCTGCCCAGGCACTGAGCCCTGATGTATGCCTCGGTCTGGAGTATCCCGGGCACGAACACCTGCCCGTAGTGGTAGACGGCCGAGGCCAGCAGTTGGAGCTCGGCCACATCCGCGAAGTAATCCGTGAGCCCGGTGTTCCTCTTCATCGCGGCCAGCAGCCTGCTGAAGAACCCGTCGGCCTTCAGCTCCTTGTCCAGCCGCTCCGCCAGCTCCTCCGTCAGCCGGCGCTTGCCCACCTCGATCTGGCCCATGTAGCCACCCGAGATGAACATCCTGGCGGCCAGCTCCCGTTGGGAGAGCTTGTGCGCCTTGCGCCGCCGTCGAAGCTCCTCCCCGATGAAGTCCTTCGGCCGCTCGGTGTATGGATTGTCATGACTTTCCATACGCTGCCATCACCTCTCCCGCCAGACCGTTTGGCCCCGTTTCCCCCGAAGGCTAGCGGTCGAGCGTCACGCAGTAGCCACGTTCCGTGACAACGGTCCCCGGAGGGGGTGAAGGTCTTGTGTTCCCCAGGGGCATGGCGTAAAAGGCCCAGGCGTCAGTCGCCCCGCGCCGCCGCGTCCAGCAGGACCCGCGCCGCCTCCCGGGCCTGGACGGCGGGCTCCGGGGAAGCCGTGAGCGCGGCGGTCGCCATCGCGCCGTTGGCCAGGATGGCGAGCTGGTCGGCCAGGAGGGGCGGGGCGCCCAGGGCGGTGGTCAGGGTGGCGAAGTAGTCGCGGACCGCCGTCTTGTGGGTGCGGGCGATGTCCGCGACCGACGGGGAGACCGCGCCCAGCTCCCCGTACGCGTTGATGAAGGCGCAGCCCCGGAAGTCGGGTTCCGCGAACCAGTCGCCGAGATAGTCGAAGACCGCGAGGACCTTCTCGTGCGGGGTCCGGGCACGGGCGGCGCCATGCGCCGCGATCGCCTCGCGGACCTCGGCGTCGCGGCGTCGCAGCACCGCGTCCAGCAGGGCGTCCTTCGAGGGAAAGACCTGGTAGAGGCGTTTGAGCGAGACGCCCGACGCGCTGCGGATCGAGTCCATGCCGACCGCCTGGACCCCGCGCTCGTTGAACAGCGTCCGCGCCGCCTCCAGCACCCGCAGCTCCGCCGTCTCCGCGTCCATACCGCTCACTCCTCTCCTTCCGCCTGCGCTTCCGCTTGCTGGGAGAACCAGCGTTCTTGTACTCTACAGGGCAGATGGAGAACGACCGTTCTCCACGCCTCCGAGGAGGTCCCATGTCCACGTTCGCCACCCGCTTCCGGACCGAGACCGTCGAAGGACTTGAGGTCGCCTACCGCGAGGCGGGCGACCCCGCACGCCCCACCCTCGTCCTGCTCCACGGCTTCCCGTCCAGCGGCCACATGTACCGGAACCTGATCGCCGAGCTGGCCGACGAGTACCACCTCGTCGCCCCCGACCACATCGGCTTCGGCGCCTCCGCCGCCCCGCCCGCCGACTCCTTCCCGTACACCTTCGAGAAGCTGACGGAGATCACCCTCACGCTGCTCGACCGCATCGGCGTCGACCGTTTCGCGCTCTATGTACAGGACTACGGCGCCCCCATCGGCCTGCGGATCGCCGCCCGCCACCCCGAGCGGATCACCGGGGTCGTCACCCAGAACGGCAACGCGTACACGGAGGGCTTCACCCCGTTCTGGGACCTCCTCTTCGCCTACGCGACGGACCCCGCCGCGCACGAGGACGAGGTACGGAAGCTGCTCACCGCCGACAGCACCCGCTGGCAGTACACCCACGGCACCCCCGCCGACCGGCTGGAGCGGATCGCCCCCGACGCCTGGCGGCTGGACCAGGCCGGACTCGACCGGCCGGGGAACGACGCGGTGCAGCTCGGGCTCTTCCGCGACTACCGTCTCAACCTCGACCTCTACCCCGTCTTCCAGGAGTACTTCCGGACCCACCGGCCGCCGCTGCTCGCGGTCTGGGGGCGGAACGACGGGATCTTCGGACCGGCCGGGGCGGAGGCGTTCGCCCGGGATCTGCCAGACGCGGAGATCCATCTCCTCGACGCCGGGCACTTCGCGCTGGAGAGCCACGGCGAGGAGATCGCCGCGCTGGTACGGGAGTTCCTGCGCCGGGCCGGCCGCCCGGAGTGAGTCACGTCCGGCGGGATGGGTGACGTCCGGCGGGATGGTTGAGCGAGGCGAACGGGGAACGGGGGGGGGCGGCTCAGCCGCCGGTGACCGTCACCTTCTTGTCGTTCTGGATCTGGTCCACGATCTGCGCCACCTTCGCCTTGTCCCAGACCAGATTGGAGCCCCGGGTGCCCGCCGTCGGCATGTTCATGGAGGTCCCGTCACCGCCGGTGATGCCCTTCATCGCGAAGAACATCTGGCTCAGGTCCCAGAGCGACATGTCCTTGTCCACGACCAGGGTGTCCAGGCCCGCGCCCATCACCGGGTAGAGCGTGAACGGGTTGAGGATGGTTCCCGGCGTCGCCGTCTGATTGGCCAGGGCGGCCAGGAACTTCTGCTGGTTCTTCGTCCGGGCCAGGTCCGACTCGGCGAAGGCGTACCGGGTCCGGACGAACGCCAGCGCCTCCTCGCCGTCCAGCGTCTGCTTGCCCGCCTGGAAGTCGGCGCCCGACTTCTTGTCCTTGAACGCCTTCGGTATGTCCAGCTCCACCCCGCCGATCGCGTCGACGACATTCGCGAAGCCCGCGAAACCGATCTCGGCGTAGTGGTCGATCCGCAGATGGGTGTTGTGCTCGACCGTGCGCACCAGCAGCTCGGGGCCGTCCTCGGCGTACGCGGAGTTCAGCTTGACCCTCCGGCCCTGGGCCGGGAAGAGCTTCCCGGACTCCGAGCCCTTGTACGAGGGGATCTCCACGTCCGAGTCGCGCGGCAGCGAGATCATCGTCGTCCCGCCGGAGCAGTCCGCGAGGATCATCATCGAGTCGGTGCGCTTGCCGCCCGCCGAACCGGTGCTCAGCCGCTGCTTCTCCGCGGCGGACATGCCCTTGCGGCTGTCCGAGCCGACGATCAGATACGTGGTGCAGTCGTCCTCCCTCGGCCGCTCGATGACCTTGGAGAGATCGACCTCCCGGCGGACCTTGCCGTCCGCCCAGAAGTAGGTGGCGACGGTGACGACCACCAGGGTGCTCGCGACGACGATCGAGCCGATCTTTATCCGGCGGCGCCAGTCGGGGGCCGGGGCCGGGCGCGGCGGGGCCCCGGGCGGGCGGGGGCCGCCGGGGCCGCCGGGGCTGTTCTGCCGCTGCGGGTGCCCCTGACGGCCGCCGGACGCGCCGTAGACCTGGCCCGTGTTGTAGCCGCTGTCGTACGGGGCCTCGCCGTAGCCGTCGTCCTGCCCGTGCCCCTGCTGTCCGTGCTGTCCCTGGTGTCCGTACGGCTGCTGCTGCCCGTACGGGGCCTGCTGTCCGTACGGGTCCTGCTGCCCGTGCGGCGGGTACGGCTGCTGCTGACGCGGCGGATACGGTCGGCCCTGCGCCGAGTGCGGCGGCTGCTGCGACTGCGGCGGGACCGGCGGTCGCTGCGGCGGGACCGGTCGCTGCACATGGCGCATCCTGCGCGCACCCTCGGGCTCGTGAGCCTGGTTGCCGCGTCCGTATCCATCGGGCCAATCGTTCATGGCGTTCAGTCTGCCGGGTCCGAGCCTGACGCGGACAGGGCAGAGGGGGAATCGGACCGGGCCTGTAGCGAAGCTGATGCAAAACGCCGCTTATATCCCTATCGGGTCATGAGTAAACCCGTCATCCACCTACAGTGGGGACATGACGGAACAGGTCCAGCGCCCGGAACCGGCGATCGAGGGCAAGGCCACAGCCGCCTCGCGCACCACCCTCAGCACCATCATGACCGGCAGTGACACCAACCTCCTGGGTACCGTGCACGGCGGCGTGATCATGAAGCTGGTGGACGACGCGGCGGGCGCGGTCGCGGGCCGGCACTCCGGCGGTCCCGCCGTCACCGCCTCCATGGACGAGATGGTCTTCCTGGAGCCGGTCAGAGTGGGAGACCTCGTTTATGTGAAGGCACAGGTCAACTGGACCGGACGCTCCTCGATGGAGGTCGGCGTCCGAGTGCTGGCCGAGCGGTGGAACGAGTCGACCCCCGCACAGCAGGTCGGCTCCGCGTATCTCGTCTTCGCCGCCGTGGACGCGGACGGCAGGCCCCGGCCGGTGCCGCCCGTGATCCCCGAGAGCGAGCGCGACAAGCGGCGCTACCAGGAGGCCCAGATCCGGCGCACGCACCGGCTCGCCCGCCGCCGCGCGATCAAGGAGCTGCGCGAGAGCCGCGCCGCCGAGGGCATCGAGGACTGAGCCGCGCCGCGGACGGCCGAGGCGCTTGAGCGGGCCGAGCAGACTGAGACGGCCGGGGTGACCGAGGCGCCGCAAGTGCCTCATGGGCACGTCACCTCGTCCCCCGTCACCGCCCCGGGCTCCCCCTGATACGCGTCCTGCGCCCGCACCGGCACCACCCCCGCGTAGTCCGCCCCCGCCACCACCCGCAGCGTGGGCCCCTGTCCCGGCGCCGCGCGCAGCTCACAGCCGCGCAGCGCCGTCGCCAGCGTGCGCGCCGAGCGGTCCCAGCGCGGGTCGTACGTCACATACGTCCGCTCCACCCCCGGGGCCGCCCCGTTCAGCGGCGCCCGCGTGGTGGCGAAACCGGTCGACCGCAGCGCCGCGTCGACCGTGCGCCCCAGACCGTCCCGCCCGGTGCCGTTGTAGACCTGGACGCGGATCTGCCGCGGCGACACCTCGACCAGCCGCGCCCGCTTCTTCCCCGGCCGCGCCCCGGCGAGCGGCTTGTCCTCCCGGACCATCCGGAACAGCCGCTCTGCCTTCGCGGTGTCCCACTTCACCGTCGCGCCGATGCCCGGGACGGTCTCCATCGCGCCGATGGGGACGGACGTGAACTCCGAGGACGCCGCCGAGAACCCGCGCATCGCCGCCCCCAGCGCCAGCATCTCGTCGGAGCCGAACCCCTCATCCGCCCGTACCGAGCCCAGCATCGTGGCGGCCACCTCACGGAACCGCACCGGGTTGAGCAGCACCCCGCTGCTGCTCGCCTGCTGGATCAGGGCCGCAACGAATCGCTGCTGCCGCCCCATCCGGCCCAGGTCGGCCGCCCCGTCCACATGCCGGGAACGGACGTACTGGAGCGCCTGCCCCCCGTTCAGCCGGTGCCTGCCCGCCGTGAGGGCGAGCCCGGTGTACCGGTCCGCCATCGGCCGCGCCGTGCAGATCTCCACCCCGCCGACCGCGTCCACGGTCTTCATGAAGCTGGTGAAGTCGACCTCCAGATAGTGATCGATCTTCACCTTGGTCATGTGCTCGACCGTGCGGACGGTCAGCGAAGGACCGCCCTCCGCGTACGCGGCGTTCAGCTTCACCGGATGCGCCGCGTGGTGCTTCCCGGTGTTCTCGTCCGTGTGCTCCGGGACCTCCGCGTAACTGTCGCGCGGCAGGCTCACCACACTCGCCCGGCCGCTGTCGTCGGAGAGGTGCACCAGCATGATCGTGTCGGTGCAGTGGCAGGGCGCGCCGCCCAGCCGGTACTTCTCCTTCTCCTCCGCGCCGATCCGGTCCCGTCCGTCGGTGCCGACGACCAGGATGTTCATCCCATGCCCCGCCGCAGGCCTGTTCTTCATGTCCCGGAACGGGTCCACCCGGTTGATCCGGGTGTCCAGGCTGGTCAGCGCGGCATGCCCGATCGCCCCGGCGCCGAGCACCAGCATCGAGAGCACCGTCGCCAGCCGCAGACCCCAGCGCGGCCGGACGACGACCACCGGCTGTCTCGTCCTGGGCCCCGGATTCGGCCGGGGGCGGGGCACCGGACGGTGCCGGGGGGAACGGGACGGGGGCGGCATGGGCAAGAGGGGCACCTCCGCGGGCGGACGGCCGAACAACGGCGGGGAGAGCAGAGAGGACAGGGGGAAAGAGGGGCAGAGGACGACAGGGGAAAAGGGGGGGCAGAGGACGGGGACACCAAGGAGGCGGACGACGGCGAACGGGGGAACCCGCACACCGTAGGCCCATACGATCTGCTGTCCGTCGCATCGCAGTGGCCGCCGCGCGTCCCTTTCCCCCATTCGCGGTAACGTGGCGAACGATGAACGCCACGCCCGCTGTCTCCGTGATCATGCCGGTCCTCAATGAGGAACGGCATCTGCGCAACTCGGTCCGTCACATCCTTGAGCAGGAGTACGACGGTGAGATGGAGGTGGTGATCGCGCTCGGGCCGTCCACGGACCGTACCGACGAGATCGCCGCCGAACTGGTGCGGGAGGATCCCCGCGTCCACACCGTGCCCAATCCCACCGGGCGCACGCCCGCCGCGCTCAACGCCGCGATCAACGCCTCGCACCACCCGATCGTGGTACGCGTTGACGGTCACGGAATGCTGTCACCCAACTACATCGCCACCGCCGTACGGCTCCTGGCGGAGACCGGGGCGCAGAACGTCGGCGGCATCATGCACGCCGAGGGCGAGAACGACTGGGAGCACGCCGTCGCCGCCGCGATGACCTCCAAGGTCGGCGTGGGCAACGCGGCCTTCCACACCGGTGGGGCGGCCGGACCGGCCGAGACCGTCTACCTCGGGGTCTTCCGCCGGGAGGCGCTGGAGCAGCAGGGCGGCTACAACGAGGAGTTCATCCGCGCCCAGGACTGGGAGCTGAACTTCCGCATCCGCGAGGCGGGCGGGCTGATCTGGTTCTCGCCCGAGCTGCGGGTGAGCTACCGGCCCCGGCCCTCGGTACGGGCCCTGGCCAAGCAGTACAAGGACTACGGCCGCTGGCGGCATGTGGTCGCCCGCTACCACCAGGGCTCGATCAATCTGCGCTACCTCGCCCCGCCCGTGGCGCTGCTCGCCATCGCCTGCGGCACCGTCGTGGGCGCGGTGCTCACCCCCTGGGGGCTGGTGATCCCCGGCGGCTATCTGGCGGCGATCGTCGCGGGCTCCGTCCCCGCGGGCCGCGGGCTGCCGCTCGCGGCCCGGCTGCGCATCCCCGTGGCACTGGCGACCATGCACATGTCCTGGGGCTTCGGCTTCCTCACCAGCCCGCGCGCGCTGGCGAGGAAGGTCATCGCCTCCCGCCGCCCGGCCGTGACCGACGCCGCACCGGCCTGAGACCCCCGCGCCCGGTGACGGGTGCGCGGGAGGAGCCCCCGGCGACCGCGGTCGCCGGGGGCTCCTCCCGTTCGCCGTCCGCGCGGCTACCAGGTGAAGCCGGGCTGTACGTCCATACAGCCGCCCTGGTCGCCGCGGAGCGCGTTCGCCGACTCCGGCGTCTTATTGCTGACCTGCGGTTCGGGGAAGGCGGAGCCCAGCCGCCAGTCCGCGCCCACGGTGAGTTCGATCCCGGTGACGTCGGTGGACTTCCGGACCGACGTCAGCGG
The DNA here is from genome assembly GCF_005519465.1 of Streptomyces clavuligerus. Classification (NCBI taxonomy): domain Bacteria; kingdom Bacillati; phylum Actinomycetota; class Actinomycetes; order Kitasatosporales; family Streptomycetaceae; genus Streptomyces; species Streptomyces clavuligerus. The sequence continues at coordinate 4,210,820 of NZ_CP027858.1, forward strand.
GATGCCGAGGGCCTTGGCGACCGCCTGGGCGTCGCCCTCCAGCTCCACGTTGGAGAAGCGGATCAGGGTGGCCTTCCGGGGGTCGACGGCGGTGTCCGCCACCGCCTGGGTGAAGCCCTTGCCCTGGAGCAGGGCGCTGACCTCGGAGGCCCGGCCCCGCTGCGGCAGCGCGCCGTCGCCACCGGTGCCGTTGCGCACCAGGACGCCGATCTCGGCGGGCGCGGCGGCCGGGTCCTGGGCGGCGGCCCCGGGCTTCTTGCCGTCCTCGGAGCCCTTCCCCCCGGCGCTGTCCTTGCCGCCCTTCGTGCCCTTCCCGTTCTTCCCGTCCTTCGCGTCCTTGCCGTCCAGGGCGATGTCCTCGCGGATCATCCGGAAGACGTTCTCCGCCTCGCCGGGGATCGGTTCCACCTTGCCGGTGAACCCGGGCCGCTTCGAGTAGTCGACCGGTATCCGGCTCATCGTGATCCGTTCGGGCGCGACGTCCTTCAGCTCGTTCCCGATGTCCAGGAGCTTCTTCACCGACTCGATGCCCTCGTCCACGGTGAGGGCGTCGATGGCCGCCTCGGCCAGCTTGCGCAGCTTGACGGGGTCGCTGAGCTTGGTGTTCTTCCGGAGCTGGCGCACCATCGAGTTCATGTACATGTGCTGGGCCCGGGTGCGGGCCAGATCCGTGCCGTCGCCGAAGCCGTAGCGGGTCCGCAGCCACTTGAGCGCGTCCTCGCCCTGGATCGGGGTGGTGCCCGCCGCCAGCCGCAGCCCGGAGCCCTCGCCCGTCGGGGTGCGGGAGTGGATGTTCTGCTTCACACAGACCGGGACGCCGCCGATGGCGTCCGCCATGGAGACCACACCCGCGAAGTCGATCATCATGAAGTGGTCGATGGTGATCCCGGTCAGCTCGTACCAGGTCGCGACCGTGCAGCCGGCGCCGCCACGGCCCAGGGACTCATTGGTCTGGACCCAGTCGCTCGCCGGGTGGACCTTCCCCGTCTTGGGGTCCGCGCACTCGGGGATGCGCAGCATGGTGTCGCGCGGCATGCTGACCACGGAGATGTTGGAGCGGTCGGCCGAGAGGTGGATCAGCATCTGCACATCCGCGAGAGGCGCGCTGTTGAACGTCTCCTTCGCCCCGCCGAGCTGCTGATTCTCCTTGCTGTTCCGCGCGTCCGAGCCGATGACCAGGATGTTCAACGGGGTCTGGCCCGCCGCGTTCGCCTTGTGGCCGGGCATCGTCCGGCCGAGGGTCAGCCGGTCCTTCTTGATCCTGCTGTTGAGGTGCTCGTAGTAGAGGTATCCGGCGGCGCCGGTCGCGAGGATCAGCAGGGACAGCACGGTCGCGGTCCAGCGCAGGGCGCGGCGCCTGCCCTTTCCGCCGTTCTTCCCCTGCCGCTTCTGTCCGGCGCGCCGGGTGCCGCCGTCGCGTGCCGTGCCCGGCCGCCCGTCCGTGCGTCCGGCTGTTCGTCCGTCCGTCCGCCGCCTGCGGGACGGCGGGCGCTGCCGGGTGCCGCCCCGTCGGCCGCGCGGGGCCGGAACGGGTGCGCCGGGCTCCCGGTCCGTGCCCTGCTCCCGGGGGTGCCCGGGGTCCGCGGGGCGGGCCGGGCTGTCGGGTATCCCCTCCCGGTGCACGCTGTTGTGTCCCACCCTGAATCCCCCTGTCGGGCCCGCCGGACGACCGGCTGCCGTCGTGTCACATGGCGCATGGCGTCACTTCGCGCACACCGTCTGGTCCGCGGCGACCTGCTTCACACCCTCCGGCGCCTTCGCCGGTCCGGCGATGGGGACGCCCGCGTCCTCGAAGTCGTCGCCGAGGGTGAGCTTCATCGGCTCCATGGCCTGGGCGTCCTGCGCGCCCTGGACCATGGCCGTCGCGGGCAGACCCATCAGGTCCGCCAGCTTGCGCGCCTGGTCGGCCTGGTTGGGCGCGTACTCCAGCCGGGTCTTCTTGAGCTTGGGCCCGTTGCCCTCGTTGCTCGACTTCAGCACGCCCTGCTGGGTCTGGAGCCAGGTCAGGGTCTCCCCGGCGGCTCCCTGGGTCTCGCTGCCGTTGAAGATCTGGACCCTGACCTCGGACGCCTCGGCACGCGGACCCTTCAGCAGGGCCTCCTGCTTCTTCCTGGCCGCGGCCTTGGCGTCCTTCTCCTTCTTCTTCACCTCGGTCAGCGAGGTGTCGTTCCTGATCATCGAGAAGAGGGGCTTCGCCTTGGCCTCGTCGAGCAGGACGGTCACCTTGTCGGTGTTGTCCACCACGGGCACGGTCACGAAGGCGATGTTCTTCGGGTTCACTTCGGCCAGCTCCAGGGCCAGTTCCTGGAGCTTCTTGATGCTTCCTATGCCGGTGTCGACGGTGAGCGCGTCGATGACCGCCTCCGCCAGACCGAACATCTTGCTGGGGTTGGTCAGGGTGTCGCCCGACTTCATCTTGCGGATCATCGAGCTGAGGAACTGCTGCTGGATCTCGATCCGGCTCAGATCGCCGCCGAAGCCCACCGAGTGCCGGGTGCGCACGAAGGCGAGCGCGTCCTCGCCCTTCAGATTGTGCGTACCGGCGGGGAGGTTGAGTTTGGAGTCCTTGTCGTTGATGGCCTTGCCGAGGCAGACCTCGACCCCGCCCACCGCCGTCGACATCGTCTTGACCGCGTTGAAGTCGGCCATCATGAAGTGGTCGATGGGGACGCCGGTCAGTTCGGTGACCGTGCGCATCGAGCAGCCCGGGTCCCGCCCCTCCTGGCCCAGACTCTCGTTGAAACGGGTGTTCAACGAGCCGGGGACCGTCATCGTCCCGTTGTCCGTCTTCGTCTCGCAGTCGGGGATGGTGGTGAGCAGATCGCGCGGGATCGACAGCGCTGTCGCGTTCGTCCGGTCCTGGGAGACATGGAAGAGGATCGTGGTGTCGGCGTGCCCGGCGCTGTTGCGGTCGCCGTAGGACGTGTTGCCCGCGCCGGTGCGCTTGTCCGTGCCGAGGACCAGGATGTTGATGGGCCGGTCCTTCCGGAAGCCGCCCGTGCCCGCGCCCTTGACGTCCAGCGTGTGCAGACCGGAGTTCAGCCGCTCGTAGACGTAGTACGCGGCGGCCGATCCGGCGACCAGGACGAAGCCCAGGACACCGCCGGTCCACACCAGGGCCTTCTTCTTGCGGGCCGCGGGGGGCTTGCGCTTGCGGCGGCTCGGGGGCGGGGACTGCTGACCGCCGCCGTCACGTCCCGAGGGACGGTTCGCCGCCCGCCCGCCCGAGCGGCGGGAGCGCTGCGCGGGCACTTCGGCGGACCGCTGCTGTTCCCGCCGCCCCGCCGCCCGTCCGCCGGGCCGCGGGGTGCCCTGCCGGGGCACCTCGGGCCGGGCCGGGGCGCCGCCGGGGCTGGGCAGATCGGCGGGGTCGAACTGCTCCAGGGGCGCCGTCGCGTCCAGCGGGGCGGCCGGGGCACCGGATCTGAGGCCGGGCTGCGGCGCGGGCGCCGGATGCGGAATGGAGTGATCCAGTCGCAGCTCGTAGTTGCCGGTCTGTGGGTTGAATACCCACTGGTCGGCGGGGTCGAAATCGTCCCGCCCACGGCTCTGCGCATCCACGGTTTTCTGAATCCTCCGTCGCTGCCACGCGAAGCGCCTCCCCCACGGGCGCTCGGCCTCCCGGTCCAGCAGTACTGTCACACGGACCGGGAAAGCCGGATCGCGTCACACTATCCGCCCAGTTCACAGTCGAGCGACGCCAGTGACAAATTCCACGTCGCTTACAAGCGGGCAATACGCCCAATCCGTATGGTGTGAACCAGAGCTTGGTCTGCGTTTTACTTGCACATGCCCACCGCCGCATTGGTTCCTGTGTACGTGGGAGAGGGATCGGGGACAGGGGAAGTGGATGGATCGACTTCCGGCTTCCGCTCGCCGATCTGGCTCATTTGAGACTTGCTCATACCGTCTGTGGTGTCCGTGTTGCCCGCGCTGCCTGTTTCGTTCGGGTGGCTGTCCCGGGGGAGCACCGTGATGGGCCTGTCCTCGCGGAGCTGCCGGAACAGCAGATCGGCGGCGGGCTGTATCAGTTCGTCCCGGTTGCGGTCGGCGGAGTAGGGCTGCCGGGGCACGGTAAGGAACTGCACCTTGCCGGTGGGTATGTCCTGCACCGAGCGGGTGAGATCGTACAGATCCTTCAACGAGTCCAGCCCCGGGTCGGTGGTCAGCGAGGTGGTCGCGGCCTGGAGCACCGGGTAGAGCCTGCCGGGGTTGAGCAGCACCCCGTTGCTCTGCACCTTCTTCACCAGGGAGCCGAGGAACTGCTGCTGGCGGTCCATCCGCCCGGTGTCGCTGCCGTCGCCGATGCCCTTGCGCGCCCGGACGTAGCCGAGGGCCTGCTCGCCGTCCAGCGTCTGCCGGCCCGCGTCCAGCGTGAGACGGGCGTCCGGGTCGTCGACCGGCTCCGCGAGGCAGACCTCGACCCCGTCGACCGCGTCCACCATCTTCTTGAAGCCCCGGAAGTCCACGATGACGTGGTGGTCGACGCGGATGCCGGTCATCCGCTCGACCGTACGGATGGTGCAGGCGGCCCCGCCGAACTCGAAGGCCCAGTTGAACTGGGCGAACTGCGCGGTGCTGCGGGAGCCGTCGGCACGGCGGCAGCTCGGTATCCCCACCATCAGATCGCGCGGTATGGACATCGCGGTCGCGCTGCGCCGGTCGGCGGCCAGATGGAGCAGGATCGTGGTGTCGGCGCGCTGGCTGCCGCCGTCGTCCCGGCCGTACTTGCCGTTGCCCTTCCCGGCCCGGGTGTCGGAGCCCAGGACCAGGATGTTGCGGGCGTCGTGGACGACGGGCTTCGGCCGCTCCCGCTCGTAGCTCCTCAGCTCGACGGTGGTGGCGGTGTCGGTGGTGATGTTGGCGTCGAGCCGACGGTAGAACCACCAGGTCGTCGCGGCGGCTGCCAGCAGGACGAACGAGGTGGCGAGAGCGGCCCAGCGCAGCCAGCGCCAGCGGCGGGCGGGCGCGGGGCCGTCGTCCGTCCGCCGGGCGCTGTCGCCCACGCCCGTGGCTTCGGCCCGTACCTCGGGCTCGGCCAGGGTGCCGGCACTGTCGGTCACGTCTGTGTCCATTCTTCTTGGCACCGGCGGCACGCCGGACACCGGTTGCAGGGGTAGACGGCTGAACAGGGAGCTTGGTTGTGCGTTAAAGCATGCGTTTTCGGCCAGTGGCCACGGGAGTTGGGGGTTCCGTGGCGGCGCTCCAGGTGAGGGGCCGGGGGCCGGGTGCGGGGCAGGGAGAGACCAGAGAGGAAGGAGGAGGAGAGAAAGAGAGGAAAAGAAGGCTGGGGAGGGAGGGAAGGAAGGGAGGCAGACGGGAGGAATGAGGAAACGGAAGGGGGAGGAGTCAGGAAGAGCGGGCAGAGGGGGGAGAGGGGGGAGAAGTGAGGGAGACGGAGGAGGGGCAGGGGAGGCGGGCGGGGAGAGCGGGGCCGGGCGAGGCGGGGCCGTGGCCAGAGCCGTTCCGCGGGCCTGTTCCACCGCGCCCACCGCGCCCGCCGGGTGCGCCGGATGCCGCGGGCCGGGCGCAGGGTATCCGGTGCGCCGGGTGCGCGGGATGTGCCGGGACCGGCCCCCACCGGCGTCCGGCGGGGCCCGGCCCGTCCTCGTCTCAGCGGGTGTGGGTCACCTGCTCCGTCTCCACCCTGCGGCGCAGCCCGTCCTCGGGCAGCCGGTCGAGATGGCGGCAGAGCACCACCGAGCCACCGGCGGCCAGCGGTGCGAACAGGCCCGTGGACAGCCCCTCCCAGGTGCCGAAGGACCGTCCCGTCAGCACCCGCGACCCGGCCGTGAGCCCCAGCTCCGCCGCGTCGGCCCGGGCCCGCGCCACCAGCTCCGCGCCGCTCAGCTCCACACCGTCGACCACCAGGGCCGCGGCGTCCGGGTCGACCGGCGCGTACGGGGCGAACCGGTCGCCCTGCGAGGGCACCTCCACCGCGTAGTCGGCGAACCCGGCCGGGGGCTCGGGGAACCGGCCGCCCAGCGGACGCAGCGCCAGCGCCACCCGCTCACCGCCGCAGGCGCGCGCCGCGTCCAGCGTGTCCGGGCCGCTGACCACCAGATCGGCGTCGGCCGGATCGCCACCGATCTCGACCGTCACGCCCGCCGAGGCGGCGGCGATCAGCCAGACCGCGCTCTGCCAGTGGGCGGGCAGCAGCAGCGCGAGCCGGTCGCCCGGCTCGGCCGCCAGTTCGTCCTGGAGCAGATTGGCCGTCTTGGCCACCCAATTGGCGAAGGTGGCGACGGACAGTTCGACGCGCTCACCGGTGGCGTCGTCGTAAAACGTGACCAAGGGCCGCGCGGGGTCCGCGGCGAGCGCGGATCGCAGCAGGTCGGCAGGGGTACGGTCGCTGGCGTTCATCAGCGATAGGGTACGCGCCACGCCGTGCGCGGGGGCCGCCGTCCCGGTGAGCGGATACCCCGGTCGGTCCGACACGCCGTCACGTTCCCGGCGGGCGCGTCCCGCGCCGACGGCTCAGGATCTTCTGCATGCGTGGACATCTGGTCAACCCGATCGGCGTCGCGGTCTCCGCGGCGCTCGCCCTCCCGCTCTCCCTCTCCCTCCCGGCGGCCTCCACGGCCTTGACGGACACAGCGGCCTCGACAGGCTCAGCGGCCTCGCGGACCCCGGCGGCCTCGGGGGCCCCGGGGCCCGGCGCGACGGCCGATGGCGCCGGACACCTCCGGTCGTCCGACGGCATCCCCGGGACGACCCAGTCCCTCGCGCTGCTCCCGCCCGCCCCCGCCAGCCGGTCCGTCGCCCCCGCCCTCGAACGCTCCCTGCTCCGCCCCGAGGTCACGCCCTTCTCCCTGCTCGGAGTCGTCTGGGCGGACCCGGCGAGTGAACTGCTCGGCACCGTCCAGGTCCGTACCCGGCCCATCGGCGCCACCCGCTGGACGGGCTGGCAGAGCGTGGAGACCCACCACCACGAGCACGGCGCCGACCCCGGCACGGCCGAGCACCGGGCGGCCCGCGGCGCCACGGCCCCGCTGTGGGTGGGCCCGTCCGACGGCGTGGAGGTCCGGGTCCGGCCCCGGGCCGCCGAACCGTTCCCCGCGCCCTCGCTGCCGCACGGGCTCCGGCTCGAACTGGTCGACCCGGGCCGCCCGCCCGCGGGCTCCGCCGCCGCCCGGCCCGAGCCGGCGCGCGCCCCGGACGCCCCGGCGGCGATCCCCGCGGCCCCCGCCGCCAAGCCGTACATCGGCCCCCGGCCGAAGATCGTCACCCGTCAGGGCTGGGGCGCCAGCGAGTCGCTGCGGGAGAAGGGTTTCGCGTACACCAAGACGGTGAAGGCGGCGTTCGTCCACCACAGCGCCACCGGCAACAACTACAGCTGCAAGCAGGCGCCCTCCGTGCTGCGCGGTATCTACCGCTACCACGTCGTGAGCAGCGGCTGGCGGGACATCGGCTACAACTTCGCCGTCGACAAGTGCGGAAACATCTACGAGGGCCGCGCGGGAGGCGTCACCAAGGCGGTGCGGGGCGCGCACACGCTGGGCTTCAACACCAACAGCATGGGCATCGCGGTACTGGGCTCGTACAGCCGCTCGACCCCGCCCGCGGCGGCCGTCACCGGGATCGCGAAACTCACCGCCTGGAAGCTCGGGCTGTTCCAGGGCAACCCGAAGGGCAGGGTCACGCTGGTCTCCGGGGGCAGCGGCAAGTACGCCAAGGGCCGGAAGGTCACGTTCAACGTCATCTCCGGGCACCGCGACGGCTTCAACACGGACTGTCCGGGCGCCCGCCTCTACGGGAAGCTCGGCGGGGCGCGTACGGCGGCGGCCGGTTATCAGGGGCGCTGACGGGCGGGGCCGCCCCGGCGGGCCCGGGGCCGGGCTCTCCGCGGTGGCGCCGGTCGGTGCCGGTCGGTGCCCTTCGGTGCCCGGACGTGCCTGTAGGTGCCGGTCCGTGCTGGTCCGTGCCCGTCGGTACCCGTCCGTGCCCGTCGGCGTTCACCGGCGTCGATCGGTGTTCATCGGTGTCCGTACGTGTCCGTACGTGTCCGGCGGATCGGCCCACGGTAGCCGCCGTCGCTGCATAAACTGACCGATCTCTGATCAATCTCTGACCGATCTCGAACGAACGACCCTTCTACGCATGCCCCCTCCGGCCCGGAAACAGGAAGCAGAGACGACAAGGTGACAGAAGCGATCCTCCTGGTCGGCGGCAAGGGCACCAGGCTGCGCCCGCTCACCGTGAACACCCCCAAGCCGATGGTCCCGGCGGCGGGTGTCCCCTTCCTCACGCACCAGCTCGCGCGGGCGAGGGCGGCGGGCGTCGAGCACATCGTGCTGGCGACGTCCTATCTGGCGGAGGTCTTCGAGCCGTACTTCGGGGACGGGTCCTCCCTCGGCCTGCACCTGGAGTACGTCACCGAGGAGGAGCCGCTGGGCACGGGCGGGGCGATCCGGAACGTGGCCCACCGGCTGCACTCCGGCCCGGACGACCCCGTCCTGATCTTCAACGGGGACATCCTGACCGGCCTGGACATCCCGGCCCTCGTCGAGGTGCACCGGGCGAGCGGGGCCGAGGTCTCCCTGCATCTGACCCGGGTGCCGGACCCCCGCGCCTTCGGCCTGGTCCCGACGGACGCGACCGGCCGGGTCACGGCGTTCCTGGAGAAGCCGCAGACCCCGGAGGAGATCGTCACCGACCAGATCAACGCGGGCGCGTATGTGTTCCGCCGGTCGGTCATCGACACCATCCCGGCGGGCCGTCCCGTCTCGGTGGAACGGGAGACCTTCCCGGAGCTGCTCGCCGCGGGCGCCCACCTCCAGGGCATGGTCGACTCGACCTACTGGCTCGACCTCGGCACCCCGCAGGCGTTCGTCCGCGGCTCCGCCGACCTCGTCCTGGGCCGCGCCCCCTCCCCGGCGGTGCCCGGCCGCTGCGGCGACCGGCTCGTCCTGCCGTCCGCCCGGGTCGCCGCCGACGCCAAGCTGACCGGCGGCACCGTCGTCTGCGAGGGGGCGACGGTGGCCCCGGGCGCCCGGGTCGACGGCAGCGTCGTCCTCGCGGGCGCGGTCGTCGAGGAGGGCGCCCGGATCTCGTCCTCCCTGATCGGCGCCCACGCCCGCATCGGCGCCCGGACGATCCTCACCCACTCGGTCATCGGCGACGGAGCCACCGTCGGCCCCGACAACGAACTGCGGGACGGCGCCAGGGTGTGGTGCGACGCGGTCCTCCCGGCGGCTTCCCTGCGCTTCTCGTCGGACCAGTAGGGGCCTCCTGGGCCTCCTGCGGCCGATCCTGCGGCGGGCCGGGGCCGCCCGGCCCTGGCTGCGTCCCGGCAGGGTGGCTCTCCGGTGCCGATGGGCCGCCTCCCGGCCGGAGCGCGGGCCCCTGAACGCTCCCGGGACGGGTGATCCCGGGCCCGCGCGGTCATCGCCCAGACCCTGGCGGGCGGATTTCCCGGCCCAGGCGGTGCCGGACGAACCCCGGCCGGGGAGCGAGGCGCCCCAGGCCGGGTGGTGCCCGGGCGACGCCCGGTCCGGTGCCCCGGACGGGGGCGGCGCGGGCCCGTGCCGGCCGTGTCAGGGCGGATCTGCCCGGGGGCGACGGCGGTGGCCCGGGCCCTCCCGGCCCGGCGGCGGTACACGTCCAGCGCCCGGCCCGGCCCGGCCCGGCTGCGGACCAGGAACGGGATCAGGGAACGGGAACGGGATCGGGGGTCGGGGCTCGGGAACGGGAATCGGGATCGGGGCCGCGGGTCGGGAACGGGATCAGGCATCGGCGACGGGGCCGCCGGCCAGCCGGGGGCACCGCCTACCCTCGGAGGTGAACCCGGGCGACGAACCCGGTCCATGCCGTCGCGGTCGTCGCGCGCGACCCGTTCCGAGGGATTCCGTGTCAGGCCGTTTCCAGCCCGCCCCGCGCCCCGCGCCCGCCGCGGCGCGCCCGGTGCAGCCGTCCGCCCCGGCCCGCCGCTGGACGCCGCCCGGACCGCTGGACCTGGGGCTGGTCCTCACCCCGTTGCGGCGCGGACCGGCGGACCCCACCTACCGCGCCACACCCGACGGCGCCTTCTGGCGGACGAGCCGCACCCCCGAGGGGCCCGGCAGCCTCCGGATCACGGCCGTCGGCGACCAGGTCGAGGCCCACGCCTGGGGGCCGGGCGCCGCCTGGCTGCTGGACGGGCTGCCCGCGCTGCTGGGCGCCGACGACGACCCCGGCGCCCTCGTCCCCCGGCACCGGCTCGTCGCGCTGTCCCAGCGCCGCCGCCCCGGTCTGCGCCTCACCCGTACCGGCCTGGTCCTGGAGACGCTGATCCCCACGATCCTGGAACAGAAGGTCACCACGGACGAGGCGTACCGCGCCTGGCGGCTCCTCGTCCGGAGGCACGGGGAGGCCGCGCCCGGGCCCACCCCCGGTCTGTTCGTGCTGCCCGACGCCCGCACCTGGTCGCTCGTCCCCTCCTGGGAGTGGCACCGGGCCGGGGTCGACGACAAGCGCGCCGCCACGATCCTGCGCGCGGCCCGCGTCGCCCACCGGCTGGAGGAGACGGCCGGGCTGCCGCCCGAGCAGGCCCGCGCCCGGCTGGAACTGATCCCCGGCATCGGGCCGTGGACCTCGACCGAGACGGTCCAGCGCAGCCACGGCGCCCCCGACGCCGTCACCGTCGGCGATCTCCATCTCCCCGGGATCGTCGGATACGCCCTGACCGGGAACCGCGACGCCGACGACACGGCCATGCTCGACCTGCTCGCGCCCTACGCGGGCCAGCGCCATCGCGCGGCGCGGCTGATCCTGCTGAGCGGCAGGGTCCCGCCGCGCCGCACCCCGAAGATGCCGCGCGTGCACATCGGCCGGCTCTGACGGCCCCGCCGGGGCCGCGACCGGTTCCCCTTCGACGGGAACGGCCCGGATCGACGGGGAACGGCCCGGACACGGGACGGTCGGGGCACGCACGGCACGGGCCCGGCGCGGCCCGGACACCGGACGGTCAGCGCACCTCGATGAACGCCTCCGGCTCCCGCCCCGGCCGTTCCTTCGGCGGCGCCGCCGCGTGCCCCACGGCCACTGCCCCCATCGGGTCCCAGTGCTCCGGCAGCGCCAGCACGCTCCGTACGACGTCCCGGCAGAACATCGTCGACGACACCCACGCCGACCCCAGGCCCTCGCCCGCGAGCGCCACCAGCAGGTTCTGCACCCCGGCGCCCATGGCCACCACGAACATCTCGCGCTCGGCGGTGTCCCGCCGCGCGTCGCCGTAGTGGTGCGAACCGTCCGCCACCAGACAGGGGACGACGAGATACGGGGCCCGGCGCAGCACCTCGCCGCGCCGCACCCGTTTGGCGATCGACTCCTCGGACTTCCCGTCCCGCCGCAGATCCGCGATCCAGGCGTCCCGCATCGCGTCCAGCAGCTCCGTGCGCGAGGACTCCGATTCGAGCAGGACGAACCGCCAGGGCGTGGTGTGGTGCGGAGCGGGCGCGGTCACCGCGGCGGCCACCGCGCGCCGCACCGCGCCGGGGTCGACCGGCCGGTCCGTGAACTCCCGCACGGTGCGCCGCTGCGCGACCGCCTCCCGCACCGCCTCGGAGGTGCCCAGCCGGAACAGGTCCCCCCCGGCGGAACGCACCAGCGCCCGGGCCCCTGTCCCGCGCTCCGTCCCCTCGTCCCCGTCGTCTCCTGGGCGGTCGCCCACGAGCCGCCCGAGCCCGCGCACCACGGCCACCGGCAGCCCCGCCGCCTTGCCCTTGACGAGATCACCGGCGGCGGCCAGCTCATCGGCGGTGGCGACGATGGTCGCGGTCAGCGGATTGCCGTACGCGTCGGTCCCGCCGCGCAGATCGTCGAGGACCGCGACCCCGTCGGCGCCGATCGCGATGTCGGTCAGACCCGAGCGCCACGGCCGCCCCGAGGTGTCGGTGACGACGACCCCCACATCCACGCCGAGCGCCGCGCGCAGCCCGGCGCGGATGGCGCGCGCGGAGGCGTCGGGGTCGGTGGGCAGCAGCAGCACGGTCCCGGAGGGCGTGTTGGACGCGTCGACCCCGGCGGCGGCCATCACCAGTCCCAGCCGGTTCTCGACGATCCGCAGGGTGCCGCGCCGGGCGACGACCCGGACGGTCTCCGCGTCGATGGCGGCCTCGCGGTCGGCGGCGGCGAGCACCCGGCCCTCGGCCTTGCTCACGATCTTGGAGGTGACGATCAGGATGTCGCCGTCGGCGAGACCGGGCCGGGCGGCGGCGATCAGCGCCGCGATGTCGTCACCGGGCCGCACCTCGGGGAACCCGGTCAGGGCCCGTACGGAGAACGAGGGCGCGTCCCCCTCGCCGACGGCCGCCCCGGGCCCGCCGAGCACGGACGGGGTTTCGGACGGGGTGCCGAACGGCGGCGCTCCGTCGAGCGGCGCGGGCCGCCCCGGCTCCGCGAGGTGCGGCGCACCCGCGCCGGACGCCTGCTCCACGGCCGCCCGCGCGCGGGCCTCAGCGGACGCCTGCGCGCGGGCCTCAGCCGACGCCTCAGCCGACGCTTCGGCGGATGCCTGCGCGGATGCCTGGACGGATGTCTGCGCGGCTGCCCGGACCGGTTCCTGGAAGGCGGTCATCCCCGCACCTCCTCGGCGAGCGCGAGCGCCTGCCGCGCCATCTCCGCGGTCGCCGCCAGGTCCGTCATCATCAGCGGCACGGCCCGGCAGCGGATGCCCGCCGCCTCGACCTCGGCCACCGCCGCCGTGTCCACGGTGTCCACCAGCCAGCCGTCCAGCAGCCCGGGCCCGTAGTGCCGTGCCACGGCCGCCGCGGTGGCCTCGACGCCGACCGCGGCCAGCACCTTGTCGGCCATCCCGCGCACGGGGGCGTTCCCGACGATGGGGGAGAGCCCCACGACCGGGACGCCCGCCTCCGCGACCGCCTCCCGGATGCCCGGTACGGCGAGGATGGTGCCGACGCTGACGACCGGGTTCGACGGCGGGAAGAGCACCACGTCGGCGGCGGCGACCGCCTCCAGCACACCCGGCGCGGGCTTGGCCTGTTCGGCGCCGACGGGGACGACGGCCTCGGCGGCCACGGAGGCCCGCAGCCTCACCCAGTACTCCTGGAAGTGGATGACCTTCCGCTCCCCGTCCAGCTCCACGGCCACATGGGTCTCGACGCGGTCGTCGGACATCGGCAGCAGCCGTACACCGGGCTGCCAGCGGGCGCAGAGCGCCTCGGTGACCGCGCTGAGCGGATAGCCCGCCGCGATCATCTGCGTCCGGACGATATGGGTGGCGAAGTCACGGTCGCCGAGCCCGAACCACTCCGGGCCGACGCCGTACGCCGCCAGCTCCTCCTTGACCTTGAAGCTCTCGTCCTGACGCCCCCAGCCCTGCTCCTCGTTGATGCCGCCGCCCAGGGTGTACATCACGGTGTCGAGGTCGGGGCAGACCTTGAGTCCGAACAGATGGATGTCGTCCCCGGTGTTCCCGATCACCGTGACATCCGCGTCGGGCGCGGCCCGCTGAAGACCACGCAGAAAACGGGCACCACCGATGCCCCCGGCCAGAACCACAATGCGCATGCGCTCAGTTTGTCAGGCGGAGGACGTCCGTCGCGGTACGGGTGGTGGCCGTCGGCTGCGGGGCGGTGACGTTCGCGTCCGTGTCCGCCGTACGGCCGGCCGCGCCGTGCATCGGCATCTCGGTCAGCCCGGGGAAGTAGACATGGAGGGAGACCGCGGGCTCCAGCGCGTCGTTGACCACATCGTGCGCATGCCCGGGGGCGAAGACCCGCTGCGCCCCCGCGGCCAGCGTGTGCGGTCCCCGCCGTGTGTGCTCGGTGAGGGTGCCCCGGAGGACGGTGAGCACTCCGGACGAGCGTCCGTGGTCGTGGGCCCCGCTGCTCTGCCCCGGCAGCCAGGAGAGCAGCCACACCTCGTAGCCGGGGCCCGTCCGCAGCCGGTGGTACCAGCGGGTGGTGGCGTCGTACCGCACCAGTGGCGCCCACCGCGCCCGGTCGGCGGCGACGGAACGGGCGAGTCCGACGAAGTCGGCGACGGTGCTGGGGTGTTCGGCGGCGGGCTGGAGCAGATGCTGGACGGCGAGGATGTCGCCGGCGATCTGGAGGTCGCTGTCGCTGTTCATGGCTGCGGTGGTTCCTCGGCGGATGCGTGCGGACAGGTGCGATGAGCTGCGCGGCGCGTCACGACGGGGCGGCGGCTCGGCGGCATCGTCGGCGCGGGGCGAAAGCGTGGGACACGGACCGCGTCGGCACGGTTCGCCTGCGTCACGCGGTCATACGGTCAGGACGGCAGTCGTGCGGGAAAAGCCGGATCGGCTGTGCCGGCACGAGCGGCGGCATCGACAGCTGGGATCAACAACAGCTGGAACAGCAACAGCGCGCCTGGACAGCACTGCGGAACCCGCGGACGGGGGTCGCGAAAGATGCTGAGGTGGCTGGCATGGCACCCAAGGTGACGGGTGGGCGTCTTACATGTCAACTCAATGACCGATTTGGCGGCAATGTTTCACCTCATGCGGTCACGGAATCCGCAGAAAGGTTTGCTCGCTCCGCCGGGCGGAGACACGGGCAGCAGCCCCGTGCCCGCTGTGGCCCCGTACGTGTGAACCCCGTCGAACCCCGTCGAACCCCGTCGAACCCCGTCGAACGCCGTCGGGCTCCGTCGAATGCCACTCGTGTCACTTGTGTCACGCGGAACGGCGGTGACCGCGCTGTGATCCGTGTCGCCCCGGTGGCCGGATCGCAACAAGATCGATCGCCGCACCGTCTTCACTCGTGCGGGGGGAGGGTGTGCCCGGGGCGGCGGAACTGGCCGCTGGCATGTGTCAGATTTTTGGTGATTTGAACACTTTCCGCATAGCCTTGGTTCCGCAGAGTGAATACCTGGCCCAATAGCAGATCCCCGCTTGACTGGGGCGAAGCACGTACTTGTAATTTCACTCGTGTCGTTTGGCCGAAATCGCTCACGGCAACATCACGGGGACGCAAAGACAGACGAGGGGCGCACATGACCGAGCTGTTCGAACAACTGCTGGTCGAGGACGCGGACGACGAAATCGGCTGGCAGGAGCGTGCGTTGTGCGCCCAGACCGATCCAGAGTCCTTCTTCCCTGAAAAAGGCGGTTCCACACGCGAGGCCAAAAAGGTCTGCCTCGCCTGCGAAGTCCGCGCCGAATGCCTTGAGTACGCGCTCGCCAACGATGAAAGATTCGGAATCTGGGGCGGACTGAGCGAGCGTGAGCGGCGTCGGCTGAAGAAGGCCGCCGTCTGAAAACCCAGCGAATATCCGGGAACCGAATCCGGGGCGGCCCGCGAACCGGAACGGTAACCCGGCCGCGGATACCGAGGATACCGGCGAATCCGCCGACAGCCCCGATACCGCCACCACGTTCATTCCCGCTCCGCCGCGCGTCGGACGACTCCGCATACGGCGGCGGCGGACAACGGAAAACCTGTCACGGTCCGCCGTCGCGGCGTCAGCAGACGCCGGAGCGATCGGCGGACCGTTCTGTGTTCCCGGGGCCAGGCCCGGGCCCCGGGCTTGAGCCGGTCCCGCCTCCCGGCCCCTCCCGGAGGGCCCCGGGCCCGCCCACCGGACCGGCCCCGGCACACCGGCCCGGGAACCGCGCCCGCCCCTTGGGGAAGGGCTCCGCCGGGAAGGGCCCCGCGGCCCTCCGGGAGGCGTTCCGCACCGCCCGCCGCCGCCCGTGCGGAGCACCCCGTTCCCCCCGCTTGACCACGCCGTTGACACCAGCGCTGTTTTCCGGACGAATCTCCATCAGAACCCCCTGTACGCCCCGTCTCCCCCTCCCCACCCGTCACCCGCTTCGCGCCCCTGGACGGTGCACGGGCGTTAGTGTGGGGCCCCGTCCCAGACGCTTTCGCGCCCCCGACGGGGCGACCACGGCCGGAGGGCCCGTACCCCCATGTCCGCCACCACCGCCGCGTTCTCCCCCGCGCATCCGCCGGAGTTCCCGCGGCATGTCGTCACCGCCGTCCTCGTCGCGCACGACGGCGCACGCTGGCTCCCCGACGCCGTCGCCGGGCTCCTCGGCCAGGACCGCCCCGTGCAGAACGTCATCGCCGCCGACACCGGCAGCGCCGACGACTCCGCGCGGCTGCTCACCGAGGCGTTCGGCCCCGACCGCGTGCTCCATCTCGCCCGGCGCACCGGCTTCGGCGCCGCCGTCGACGAGGCCGTCCGCACCGCGCCCGTCCTCACCCCCGAGGACCTGCCCTACCTCAAACGCCCCAGCGGCTGGGACCCCGTCACCCGCACCTGGCAGGACGACGCCTACGACCTGCCCGACCTGCCCCACGGCGAACCGGTGCAGTGGCTCTGGCTCCTCCACGACGACAGCGCCCCCGAACCCGGCGCCCTCACCGAACTCCTGCGCGTCGCCGACTCCGACGCCGACGCGGCCGTCCTCGGCCCCAAGCTCCGCGGCTGGTACGACCGCCGCCAACTCCTCGAAGCGGGCGTCTCCATCGCCAACAGCGGACGCCGCTGGACCGGCCTCGACCGGCGCGAACAGGACCAGGGCCAGCACGACCAGATCCGCTCCGTGCTCTCCGTCTCGTCCGCCGGGATGCTGATCCGCCGCGACGTCTTCGAACGACTCGGCGGCTTCGACCGCAGACTCCCGCTGATGCGCGACGACGTCGACCTGTGCTGGCGCGCCCACGCCGCCGGGCACCGCGTCCTCGTCGCCCCCGACGCCGTGCTCCGCCACGCCGAGGCCGCCGCCCGCGAACGCCGCACCGTCGACTGCGCCGGACGCTCCGTCGTCAACCCCCACCGCGTCGACAAGTCCGGCGCCGTCTACACCCTCCTCACCAACGCCCGCGCCGCCGCCCTCCCGTACGTCCTCCTCCGGGTCGTCCTCGGCACCGTGCTGCGCACCCTCGCCTACCTCGTCGGCAAGGCGCCCGTCCAGGCCGTCGACGAGGTCATGGGCATGGCCGCCGTCCTGCTGCGCCCCGAGCGGATCGTCGCCGGACGCCGCAGGCGGGCCGCCGCCCGCACCGCCGACACCCGCGGGCTGCGCCCCCTGTTCCCGCCGTTCGGCGCCACCCTCCGGGTCACCGCCGAACGCGTCGCCGGACACTTCGGCGCGGACGGCTCCACCGACGCGGCGGGCTCCCGCCACGGCGGGACCATCGGCGCCACCGAGTCCGGGCCCGGCGGCGAGGACGCCGACTATCTGGAGATCGAGCAGTTCGCCCGGTTGAAGAAGATCGCGCGCAGGCCCGCGCCCGTCCTCTTCGCCCTGCTGTTCCTCGTCTCCCTCGTCGCCTGCCGCGGACTGCTCGGCTCCGGAGCGCTCGCGGGCGGGGCCCTGTTCGCCGCCCCCGACGGACTCGCCGAGCTGTGGTCGCGCCACGCGGACGCCTGGCACCCCGTCGGTACCGGCGGCACCCAGACCGCCCCGCCGTACCTCGCGATCCTGGCCACCCTCTCCGCGTTCTTCCTCGGCTCCACCGGCCTCGCCCTCACCGTGCTGCTCGTCTGCTCGGTCCCGCTGGCCGGACTCAGCGCCTACTTCGCCTCCCGCCCGCTCGTCGGCTCCCGGCTGCTGCGCGCCTGGGCGAGCGTCGCGTACGCCTTCCTGCCCGCCGTCACCGGAGCGCTCGCCACCGGACGGCTCGGCACCGCCGTCCTCGCGATCCTGCTGCCGCTGATCGCCCGCGCCGCCGTCGCCGCCCACGGCTTCGGCCGCTCCGGGCGCGGAAGCTGGCGCGCCACCTGGACCTACGCCCTGCTGCTCACGACCGCGACCGCGTTCACCCCCGTCGTCTGGGCGCTGGCCCTCGTGCTCGGCCTCGGCGCGCTCGCCGTCCGCCGCTCGGCCCTCAAGGTCCAGGGACCGCGCTTCCTCGCCGTCGCCGCTACCCCCGTACTGGCGCTCGCGCCCTGGTCGTTCACGGTGCTGACGGACCCGTCGGCGCTGCTGCGCGAAGTCGGCGTCGACATCGGCGGAGCGGGCGCCTCCGCACTCGACCTGCTCGGCATGAGCCCCGGCGGCCCCAAGGCCGTCGGCGGTCTGCTGCTCATCGGTGTCGTGCTGGCCGCCCTCACCGCGCTGCTGCGCGAGGACCGGAAGTTCGCGATCCGCACCGCCTGGGCCGTCGCCCTCGTCGGCCTGCTGTTCGCCGTCGTCACCAACCGCTCCACCTGGGCCGGGCCCGCGACCCTCGTCTACGGGGCCGCGCTGCTGGCCGCCGCCGTCCTCGGCGCCGAACTGGGCCGTACCCGTGTGGGCGCGCGCAGCTTCGGCTGGCGGCAGCCCGCCGCCGTGCTCGTGGCGCTCGCCGCCGCGCTCGGCCCGCTGATCGGTGCCGCCGTGTGGATGGTCGGCGGCGCCGCCGGACCGCTGGAGCGCCGCGACCCCGTCCAGGTGCCCGCGTTCGTCGCCGAGGAGAGCGGCACCGAGGACCAGCCGCGCACCCTCGTCCTCGGCGGCACCTCGGCGGCGGAGGTCTCGTACACCCTGCTCCGGGGCTCCGGCGGACGGCTCGGCGACGCCGAACTCGCGGCTGCCGCCGATCCCGACCCCCGGTTCGACACCATGGTCGCCAACCTGGTCGCGGGCTCCGGCGCCGACCAGGCGGGGCAGCTCAGCGGCTACGCCATCCGCTATGTGCTCGTCCGGGACGGGGCGCCGCGCGAGTTCTCCCGCGTCCTCGACTCGACCCCCGGCCTCAACCGGCTCAGCCAGCTCGACGGCAGCGCGCTGTGGCGGGTGAACCGCCAGGTGGCCCGCGCGATGATCATCCGCGAGGACGGTGATCCGCTCCCTGTGGAGACGGCGGAGGTCGGCGCGGACACCAGGATTCCCGCCGGTGGCGCGGGCCGGATCCTGCGCATTGCCGACCGGGCGGACGAGGGCTGGCGGGCCACGCTCGACGGCCGCGAACTGCCCGGGAAGACCGTCGACGGCTGGGCGCAGGGCTTCGAACTGCCCGCGGCGGGCGGTCGGCTGACCCTGTCGTACGAGAACCCGACCGGCCACACGGTCAGGGTCTGGGCGCAGGGGCTGCTCGCCCTGGTGCTGATCGTCCTCGCTCTGCCGGGCCGCCGGGTCGACAACGACGACGACCTCCCGGAGGAGCCGGAGGCCGCCGTACCGCCGCCCGCGCGGGGCGCCGACGCCGACGGGCGCAGGGCCCGCAGGCTGCGCGCGCAGACGCCGCCGCTCCCGGCGGACGCACTGCTCCCGGCGGACGCGGTCGACCTGACGGCCCCGGTGGCACCGGACGGGCCGTTCCCCGCCGCCGCGCCCGGGGAGCCCCCGTATCCGTACGGGTACGGGGACATCCCCCAGCAACAGCAACAGCAACAGCAACAGCAACAGCAACAGCACGAGCACAGCGGGCCGCAGGCGCACGGTCAGCCGCAGCCGCAGCCGCAGCCGCAGCCGCAGTCGCATCAGCAACAGCACGCGCAGCACCGGCACGGTCAGCCGCAGCCCGGCGGGTATCCGGAACCGTTCCCGCCGCAGGCCCCGGGCCCCTGCGGCGGCGAGGGCGGCGGGTACGGGACACCGGGCGGGTACGGCGGAGCCGACCCGTACGGCCGGACCGCCCACGGCGCCCCGGAGTCCGCCGCTCCGCAGAGCGGCCTCCCCGGCCCCCGCGCCCCGCACGGCGGCGGAGACCCCGCCGCGCCCTACGAGCCGCCCATCCCGTACCAGGGGTACGACCAGGCCGACCCGTACGGCACCGCCGGGTACGACCGCCGTGCGAACCCCGACGGCCGGGCGGGCCACGACAGCGACGGCCAGGGCGCGTACGGCCCGTACGACCCCTCCGGCACCGACCCCCACACCACCCGAGGCGAGTGAGCGTGAAGCGCACGACCATCTCCCTGCTCGCGACCGCCACCGCGCTCGCCGCGATCACCGCGGTCGCCTCCCTGACCGCGCCCGGCGCCGCGGAGACCACGGCGGAGGCGAAGGCCCCGGCCCGGCTGCCGATCGAACGGTCCAGCCTGCTCTGCCCCGCCCCCAGCGGTTCGGACGTGGCCGAGACCCGCTACACGGCCTTCACCCCGCCCGCCCTCTCCGGCCCCGGCTCACGGTCCACCGAGTCCGGTGGGACGGGCGAGAAGGGTGAGCTTGGTGAGACGGGCAAGGCAGGTGAGTCCGGTGGGGCACGGCCGACGGCCGGGCTGCGGCCCTCGGTCTCGGGCCAGTCGGAACGCCGCGTCGAGCCCGGACAGTCCCGCCCCGACCCCCGCGCCGCGGGCAAGCCCGTCGTCCCGCTGACGGAACCCGGCACCCCGGTCTCCGCGGAGGAGAGCGCGCCCGACGCCCCGGCCCTCGTCGGCACCGCGACCGGCCGGCTCGCCCCCGGCTGGACCGCGCAGCAGACCACCGTCGTCGCGGCCGGAGCCACCCGGGGAGCGCTCGGTCTGAGCTGCACCCCACCCGAGACGGATCTGTGGATTCCAGGGGCCTCGACGGCCAAGGAGCGCCAGGACTACGTCCATCTCACCAACCCCGACGACTCCCCGGCCGTGGTCGACATCGAGATGTTCGGCGCGAACGGGGAGCTGAGGACCACCCTCACCGAGGGCATCCCGGTGCCCGCCCGCGCCGGTCTGCCGATCCTGCTCTCCACCCTCACCGCGGATGTGGCCCCCGATGTCACCGTGCACGTCAGCACGCGCTCGGGGCGGATCGGCGCCGCGGTGCGCGTGGGCGAGGCGGAGACCGGGAGCGACTGGCTCACCGGGGCGGCCCGGCCCGCCGCGACCGCCGTCCTGCCCGGCATCCCGGCCGACGCGACCTCCGTCCGTCTCGTCGCCTACGCACCCGGGGCCCACGACGCCGAACTGAAGGTCGAACTGGCCGGTCCAGAGGGCCGGATCGTGCCCGCCGGAAGCGAGTCACTGCACGTCAAGGCGGGGATGACGGCAAGCATCGACCTGGGGGACGTCACCCGGGGCGAACCCGGCTCACTGATCGTCAGCCCCGAGGAGGGCGCCCGCGCGACCCCGGTGGTCGCCGCGCTGCGCATCGTCCGGGGCGAGGGCGACGAGCGGGAGATCGCGTTCATCCCGGCGACGGTGCCGGTGGGGGAGCGGGCCACCGTCGCCGACAACCGGGCCAAGGGCTCGACGCTGTCCCTCACCGCGCCCGAGAAGGAGGCCAGGGTCCGGGTGACCGCGTCGGCGGGCACGGAGGGCGGCGCGCCGGTGACGAAGACCTACACCGTCCGGGCGCGGACGACCCTCGCGTTCCCCGTTCCCGTACCGGCGGGGGTGAAGGGCTCGTTCGCGCTGACGGTTCGGACGGAGTCCGGCGGTCCGGTCCATGCGGCGCGGACGCTGGAGCTGCCGGAGAACGGCGTCGAGATGTTCACCGTGCAGCCGCTCCAGGACGACCGGGGCACCGTGGCGGTACCGAAGGCACAGCCCGACATGTCCGTACTGGAGGACTAGCCGCTCCGTTCGCCGCGCGCGGCTCCGGCTTCGGCTCAGCCTCGGCTCCCGGCGTCGGCTCGGCTCCGGCTCAGCTCTCGGGGGAACGCAGAACGCGCAGATGCCCGCGGCGGGCGACCTCCATGGGGTCCGCCGCGCGCCGTCCGCCCTGTGCCTCGGCGGCCCGTCCCTGTGGACGGGCGGCCTCCCGCACGGCGTTGGCCAGGGCCTCCAGGTCGTCACCGCTGGGGCGGGCCGGAGCCGAGGCGTCCGTGAGCCGGACGACCTCCCAGCCGCGCGGGGCGGTCAGGCGTTCGCTGTGCTCGGCGCACAGGTCGTAGCAGTGGGGCTCGGCGTAGGTGGCGAGCGGACCGAGGACCGCGGTCGAGTCGGCATAGACGTACGTCAGCGTCGCGACGGCAGGCCGACCGCACGCGGTGCGCGAACAGCGACGTACAGGGCTCACGACGTTGGACGGTACCGCACTCTTGAGCGGGCTGCGACGACTCTCCCCCGCGTCACCCCACCGTGTCGTGGTCTGCGGGCCTGTTCGGAGGGGCTCCG
The DNA here is from genome assembly GCF_005519465.1 of Streptomyces clavuligerus. Classification (NCBI taxonomy): domain Bacteria; kingdom Bacillati; phylum Actinomycetota; class Actinomycetes; order Kitasatosporales; family Streptomycetaceae; genus Streptomyces; species Streptomyces clavuligerus. The sequence goes on from NZ_CP027858.1 coordinate 4,232,756, forward strand.
GAGGAGGGCTGTGACCTGCACGGAAAGGGGTGTACGGGACAACGACCCCGGTAGATTCAGTCATGACATGGTGTAAATCAGGTCATTCGCGCTCCCCTCGCCGATCGCGCCCGGTCGATGGACCGGCCCCGGGTGCCGATCGAACGCTCATGTGGCGACATATCGACCCCCGCCCCGGCCCCCGCCCCGTTTCCGGCGCGGGGGGTCGATCGCTGCGGGTGCGGGAGAGTTACGCTGCGTCAGTGATGGACAGTCCCCCACCGCACGGCCCGGCCGAACCGAGGCCGCGCCATCGTGACCGCCACGGCCGAGGTATGCGCGGACCGGTCACCCCGCCCCAGGTCCCGCTGGCGGCCAGCAGGGCCGAGGCGTTCAGCGACCTCGTACAGGACTCGGTGGAACGGCTGGAGCGCCGCTGGCCGCAGCTCGCCGATGTCGACTTTCTCGTCATGGATGTGCCGTATGTGACGGAAGATACGGTTCCGCTGGGCAGCTCCGCCCCGGCCGGACGGGACAGCCCCGCCCGCGTCGTGATCTACCGCCGCCCGGTGGAGATCCGGGCGAAGAACCGCGAGGAACGCGCGCTGCTGGTGCACGAGGTCGTGGTGGAGCAGGTCGCGGAGTTGCTGGGGCTCTCCCCGGAGTCGGTGGACCCGCGGTACGGCCAGGAGTGAGGCGTGCCGGTAGTTTGAGGTGACCGCAGAGACTTCCAGGAGGGTTGGGCCCGTGGCTGCTGATCTGTCGCAGATCGTAAAGGCGTACGACGTGCGCGGAGTGGTGCCGGATCAGTGGGACGAGGGGCTCGCGGAACTCTTCGGAGCGGCTTTCGTCCAGGTCACCGACGCCGGTGCGATCGTCATCGGCCATGACATGCGGCCCTCGTCCCCGGGGCTCGCCGCCGCCTTCGCCCGCGGCGCCACCGCCCGCGGGGCGGACGTCACCCTGATCGGCCTCTGCTCCACGGACCAGCTCTACTTCGCCTCCGGGCACCTCGGGCTGCCCGGCGCCATGTTCACCGCCTCGCACAACCCGGCCCAGTACAACGGCATCAAGATGTGCCGGGCGGGCGCGGCGCCGGTGGGCCAGGACACGGGCCTCTCGGACATCCGGGCCCTGGTCGAACGCTGGTCCGACGAGGGGGCGCCCGAACCGGCGGCCGAGCCCGGCACCGTGACGGAACGTGACACTCTGGACGAGTACGCGGCCCATCTGCTCTCCCTCGTCGACCTCTCCGGCATGCGGCCCCTGAAGGTCGTCGTCGACGCGGGCAACGGCATGGGCGGCCACACCGTCCCCACCGTCCTCGCCCCGCTGCCGCTCACCGTCGTCCCCCTGTACTTCGAGCTGGACGGCACCTTCCCCAACCACGAGGCCAACCCGCTGGACCCGGCCAACATCGTCGACCTCCAGCAGCGCGTCCTGGCGGAGCAGGCCGATCTGGGCCTCGCCTTCGACGGCGACGCCGACCGCTGCTTCGTCGTGGACGAGCGCGGCGAGGGCGTCTCCCCCTCCGCGATCACCGCCCTGGTCGCCGCCCGCGAACTGGCCAAGCACCCCGGCGGCACGGTCATCCACAACCTGATCACCTCCTGGTCGGTCCCGGAGGTCGTGCGCGAGATGGGCGGTACGCCCGTCCGCACCCGGGTGGGCCACTCCTTCATCAAGGAGGAGATGGCCCGGTCCGGCGCGATCTTCGGCGGTGAGCACTCGGCGCACTACTACTTCCGCGACTTCTGGAACGCCGACACGGGCATGCTCGCCGCGCTCCACGTCCTGGCCGCGCTCGGCTCCGCGGACGTCCCGCTCTCGGCGCTGGTCCACCAGTACGACCGCTACCACGGCTCCGGCGAGATCAACTCCACCGTCGACGACCAGGCCGCCCGCCTCGCCGCCGTCCGCGCGGCCTTCGCCTCCCGCCCCGGCGTCACCATCGACGAGCTGGACGGCCTCACCGTCACCTCCGCCGACTGGTGGTTCAACCTCCGCCCCTCCAACACCGAGCCCCTCCTCCGCCTCAACGTGGAAACCCGCGACCCGGCCACCCTCGCCCCCCTCCGCGACGAGGTCCTCTCCCTGGTCCGCACCACCGCCTGAGGTGCGGGCGCCTCCATCTCCCACATCAGCCCCTCCGGCGATGGAGGAGTGGGGGCGCAAAATCCAGCCCTGCGAGGGTGCCCCTTCCGGTTCCGGGGAGATGGAGGAGTGGGGGCCCAAAATCTAGCCCCGTGAGGGTGCCTCTTCCGGTTCCGGGGCGATGGAGGAGTGGGGGCGCAAAATCAGTTCCGTGGGGGTGTCCTCCCTCGGGGAGACCGAGGAGCGGAGGGCCAATTCAGCCCTGTGGGGGTTTCCTCCCTCGGGGAGATGGAGACGCGGGGGGCCAAAATCAGCCCCGTGGGGGTGCCTCTTCCAGGGGGATCAAGGAGCGGGGGGGCGCAAAATCAGCCTCTTGGGGGTCCCCCCGGACGGAGTCTGGGGGAGATTGAGGAGCGGGGGTTCGGGGGCCGGCCCCCGACGACAACCCGCGCGCCGCGGAGGACCCGAGGACCGACGACCCCCGCGCGCCACAGCAAAACGCGGCGCAGACCCCCCGCACCCCCGCCGGACGGCGACCAGGCACCGCACCCCCACCGGCGGTACGCTGACGTCGCCCGCCCGCCCACACCCACCCCACCCACCCACTCACTCACTCACTCACTCACCAGAAGGTAAGGACCCACCCCATGGCGATCGAAGCCGGCCTCCTCGACATCCTCGCCTGCCCGGCCTGCCACGCCCCGCTCGACGACCGGACCGAGTCCGAGACCCCCGAGCTGATCTGCACGGGCACCGAGTGCGGCCTCGCCTACCCGGTGCGCGACGAGATCCCCGTCCTCCTCGTCGACGAGGCCCGCCGCCCCGCCTGACCCCGGGCCCGGGAACTCGGCGGCCCCGTACCCCGGGCCGAGGGAACGCCCCGCACCGCGAACCGCACGGCGATCGGAGACCCCACCCATGCTCGATGAGTCACTCCTCGACGCTCCGGAGGCCCTCTCCCGCGCCGACCGCCGAGGTCTTCTGCGGGGCGCCGCCGAGGCCGGCGCCCGCGTCCGGACCGCCGCCCGCCACGCCGCCGAGGCGGGCATCGCCGAGCTGAAGCCGGACGGCCGCCCCCGCGCCGTCCTCATCGCCGGGTCCGGCACCGCCGCGGGCGGAGTCGCCGACCTGGTCGGCGCACTCGCGGGCGCGGGCGCCCCCGTCACCCGCCTCGCCCCCACCGGCGTCGCCCCCGCCCCCGGCGCCCTGCGCTGGGCCCTCCCCGGCTGGGCGGGCTCCCTCGATCTCCTGCTCGTCGTCACCACCGACGGCAGCGAACCCGGCCTCGCCCTCCTCGCCGAACAGGCGTACCGCCGCGGCTGCGCCGTCGTCGCCGTCGCCCCCCAGCGCTCACCGCTCGCCGAGGCCGTCGACGGCCACCACGGACTCGTCGTCCCCATGGCGACCGCCCCGTACGAGCTGTACGAGGAGACCCCGGCCGCCAGCCCCGGCGCGCTCTGGGCCCTGTTCACCCCGCTGCTCGCGCTGCTCGACCGCGTCGGCCTGCTGGAAGCTCCCCCGGAGACCCTGGACAAGGTCGCGGACCGGCTCGACCGCACCGCCGAGCGCTGCGGCCCGGCCATCGCCACCTACAGCAACCCCGCCAAGACCCTCGCCGCCGAGCTGGCCGACAGCCTCCCCCTGATCTGGACGGAGGGCCCGGGCGCGGCCCCCGCGGGCCGCCGCTTCGCCGCCGTGCTCGCCGAGCTGGCCGGCCGCCCCGCCCTCGCCGCCGAACTTCCCGAGGCGCTGCCTGCCCACGGTGTCCTCCTGGTGAGCGACCTCGCCGCCGGGGCCGACCCGGACGACTTCTTCCGCGACCGCGTCGAGGAGCCACAGGCACTCCGCGCCCGCGTGGTCCTGCTGCGCGACCGCCCCATCGACGGCCTGACCGCCGCCCCCGCCGCCCGGGAACTCGCCCTCGGCCACGACACCCCGATCAGCGAACTCGAACCCGAGGGCGGAACCGAGCTGGAGTCGATCGCCGAACTCCTCGCCGTGACCGACTTCGCCGCCGTCTATCTGGCCCTGGCGACCCCGGCCACCCCCTCATAGCGCACGGCTGCCGGGAACGAACGGCCGACCGGAAGCGGACCGGCACGGGAGAAGCGGCCCCCTGCCGCCTCAGCGCCTCTTCATGTCCCGTCCACCCGCCCTTCCCCGGTCGGCGTTACGGTGACCACACCCCGCCCTCCCGCACGCCATCGGGGCGGACGACGACAGAAGAACTCGGAAGCAGCCACCATGGACCGCCTCGTCAACACCGTGCGCCCCTACGCCTGGGGCTCCACCACCGCCATCCCGGACCTGCTGGGCACCGCCCCCACCGGCGAACCCCAGGCCGAGATGTGGATGGGCGCCCACCCCGGCGCCCCCTCCCGGCTGGACCGGGGCGGACTCGACGAGGTCATCGCCGCCGACCCGGTGCGCGAGCTGGGCGCCCCGGCCGTCGACCGCTTCGGCCCGCAGCTCCCCTTCCTCTTCAAGATCCTCGCGGCCGGCGCCCCCCTCTCCCTCCAGGTCCACCCCGACCTCGACCAGGCACGCGCGGGCTTCGCCGCCGAGGAACGCGCCGGAATCCCCGCCGACGCCCCGCACCGCAACTACAAGGACGCCAACCACAAGCCCGAGCTGATCTGCGCGCTCACCCCCTTCGACGGGCTGTGCGGCTTCCGCCCCGTCCCCGTCACCGCCGAACTCCTCGCCGGGCTCGGTGTCGACTCCCTCAAGCCGTACGCGGACCTGCTTCACGCCCACCCCGAGGAGGCCGCCCTCCGTGAGGTCCTGACGGCGGTCCTCACCGCCGACCCCGACCGCATCGCCGCCACCGTCACGGAGGCCGCGACCGCCGCCGATCGCCTGGGCGGCCCTTACGCCCCGTACGCCCGTCTCGCCCACCACTTCCCGGGCGACCCGGGCGTCATCGCGGCGATGCTCCTCAACCATGTCCGGCTCCAGCCCGGCGAGGCCCTCTACCTCGGCGCCGGAGTCCCCCACGCCTACCTCAGCGGACTGGGCGTGGAGATCATGGCCAACTCCGACAACGTCCTCCGCTGCGGCCTCACCCCCAAACACATCGACGTCCCCGAACTGCTGCGGATCGTCCGCTTCACCGCCAACGACCCGGGCGTCCTGCGCCCCGAGGCGTCCGAGACCGGCGAAGAGGTCTACGCGACCCCCGTCGACGAGTTCCGCCTCTCCCGTTTCGTCCTCGCCCCCGGCGCCGCCGCCCACGACCTCACCACCCCCGGCCCGCAGATCCTGCTCTGCACCGCCGGACAGGCCACCGCGGGCGCCCAGACCCTCACCCCCGGCGCCTCCGTCTTCGTCCCGGCCGGGGAGCCGACCCGCGTGAGCGCGTCCGCCTCCGGCAGCGCGACCCTCTTCCGGGCCACCGTCGCCCACTGACCACCGCGCCCCCGCCCGCTCCCACCGCATCCGGGGGTCCGTCCGTCATCCGGGTGCATTACGCGAGCGCGTGCGTATCCGGCCGGACGACGGGACATCGGGCACTCATGAGTGCGTCAGGCGGAACCAAGGCGATCGTCGCTGCGCTCGCCGCCAACCTCGCTATCGCGGTGGCCAAGTTCGTGGCCTTCCTCTTCAGCGGCTCGTCCTCGATGCTCGCCGAGAGCGTCCACTCGCTGGCCGACTCGGGCAACCAGGGCCTGCTGCTGCTCGGCGGCCGCCGCGCCCGCCGCGCCGCCACCCCCGAGCACCCCTTCGGCTACGGCCGTGAGCGCTATATCTACGCCTTCCTCGTCTCCATCGTCCTCTTCTCCGTCGGCGGCATGTTCGCGATCTACGAGGGCTACGAGAAGATCAAGCACCCCCACCCCATCGAGCGCTGGTACTGGCCGGTCGGCGTCCTGATCTTCGCGATCATCGCCGAGTCCCTCTCCTTCCGTACGGCGATCAAGGAGTCGAACGCGGTCCGCGGCACGCTCTCCTGGAAGGAGTTCGTCCGCCGGGCCAAGGCGCCCGAACTCCCGGTGGTCCTCCTGGAGGACCTCGGCGCGCTCGTCGGTCTCTTCCTCGCCCTCATCGGCGTCAGCCTCGCCCTGGCCACCGGCGACGGCCTCTGGGACGGCATCGGCACCCTCTGCATCGGCGTCCTCCTCATCCTCATCGCCCTGGTCCTCGCCGCCGAGACCAAGTCGCTCCTCCTCGGCGAGTCCGCGGGCCCCGAGGACCTCAGGAAGATCGAGCGGGCGATCGTCGACGGCGACCGCGTGACCCGCATCATCCATATGCGCACCCTCCACCTCGGCCCCGAGGAACTGCTCGTCGCCGCCAAGATCTCGGTACCGAACGACGACACCGCACCCGAGGTCGCCGCCTCCATCAACGCAGCCGAGGAGCGCATCCGCGCGGCCTGCCCCATCGCCCGGGTCATCTATCTGGAACCGGACATCTACCGCGAGTCAGCTGATGCGGCCGGAATCAATCCGGCCAAAACCCCCGGCGGCCCGAACCCGCCCCACTGACCCCACCTCCTTCCGCAAAACCCCAGGTGACCTCCGTCCCCACCTCCGTCCCCAGCAGGCATCCCCGACACCGCGGCCCTGCACCACCCCGTCTCCCCGCTCGTTTCCGCCACCGGGCGGGCTGGGGCCGGACATGCCCGTCGGTGTAGATTCGTCATCAGAGTCAGGCGTCGTTGCTGATGGCAGTCGGGCGGTCGAGCGTGACCGGCCGAGGGGAGAGAGGGCCTCCGACGGACTGCACTGCGGTATGGCCCGGGCATTGCTGTGCCCGCCCGCCGCAGAGCGCCATCCGTACCCACCCTCGACCTCCCACGAGGAGCAGCCCCCTATGACGACCGTCACCGCCGGCCAGGACTTCAAGGTCGCCGATCTCTCCCTCGCCGCCTTCGGCCGCAAGGAGATCACCCTCGCCGAGCACGAGATGCCCGGCCTGATGTCCATCCGCAAGGAGTACGCGGAGCAGCAGCCGCTCGCCGGGGCCCGGGTCACCGGCTCCCTCCACATGACCGTGCAGACCGCCGTCCTGATCGAGACGCTGGTCGCGCTCGGCGCCGAGGTCCGCTGGGCCTCCTGCAACATCTTCTCCACCCAGGACCACGCCGCCGCAGCCATCGCGGTCGGCCCCAACGGCACCCCCGAGGACCCTCAGGGCGTCCCCGTCTTCGCCTGGAAGGGCGAGACGCTGGAGGAGTACTGGTGGTGCACGGAGCAGGCCCTGACCTGGCCGAACTCGCCGACCGGCGGTCCGAACATGATCCTGGACGACGGCGGTGACGCCACCCTCCTGGTCCACAAGGGCGTCGAGTTCGAGAAGGCCGGCGAGGCCCCGGACCCCGCCACCGCGGACAGCGAGGAGTACGGCTACATCCTGCGCCTGCTCAACCGCACCCTCTCCGAGAACCCGCAGAAGTGGACGCGCCTCGCGTCCGAGATCCGCGGTGTCACGGAGGAGACCACGACCGGTGTCCACCGTCTCTACGAGATGCACCGCGACGGCACCCTCCTGTTCCCGGCGATCAACGTCAATGACGCCGTCACCAAGTCGAAGTTCGACAACAAGTACGGCTGCCGCCACTCCCTCGTCGACGGCATCAACCGCGCCACCGACGTCCTGATCGGCGGCAAGGTCGCCGTGATCTGCGGCTACGGCGACGTGGGCAAGGGCTGCGCCGAGTCCCTGCGCGGCCAGGGCGCCCGCGTGATCATCACCGAGATCGACCCGATCTGCGCGCTCCAGGCGGCGATGGACGGCTACCAGGTGACCACCCTCGACGAGGTGGTCGGCCAGGCCGACATCTTCATCACCACCACCGGCAACAAGGACATCATCATGGCCTCGGACATGGCCAAGATGAAGCACCAGGCGATCGTCGGAAACATCGGCCACTTCGACAACGAGATCGACATGGCCGGCCTCGCCCAGATCCCCGGCATCGTCAAGGACGAGGTCAAGCCGCAGGTCCACACCTGGACCTTCCCCGACGGCAAGGTCCTCATCGTGCTCTCCGAGGGCCGCCTGCTGAACCTCGGCAACGCGACCGGTCACCCCTCCTTCGTGATGTCCAACAGCTTCGCGGACCAGACGCTCGCGCAGATCGAGCTGTTCACCAAGCCCGAGGAGTACCCGACCGACGTCTACGTCCTGCCCAAGCACCTGGACGAGAAGGTCGCCCGCCTCCACCTGGACTCGCTCGGCGTCAAGCTGACCACCCTGCGCCCGGAGCAGGCCGCGTACATCGGTGTCACGGTCGAGGGCCCCTACAAGCCCGACCACTACCGCTACTGATCACCTCTTCTCGCTGATCACCGGCGAACCCAGGACAGGCCCCCGCACCCCCGTGACGGGGGCCTGTCCCTTGTGGTCCCGAGCGGGCGGGCGCCCGCGGCGCTCATCCGCCTGTCCGGGCCCTCATATCCCCCGAGCCCGACCGCACAGGAACCACGCCCCATGCCCCGTGGCCGCTATTCGCTCCATGATCCGCACGACCGCACCCCTCTCGGCGAAGAACGCTTCCAGTGCGCCCCCGGCCCCTCCGGCTGGCGCTATGTCTCCCGGGTCACCACCCCCTCCGGCGATCACGCCGGCTCGGTCGATCTCTCCCTCGACGCCCTCGGCCGCCCTATCCGGCTGTCCTTGCAGAGCCTGAGCTGGCAGATCCGGGGAGCCGCCCTCGACGGCGTCACCTGGGTCCGCACCGACCCCACGGGCACACACGCCACCGAGGGCAACGCCCCCGCCCACGCCTTCACCGGTACATCCCCCGCCTTCCTCGTCGCGACGGCCCGACTGCTCCGTCTCACCCCCGGCTCCCCGGCGACCCGCGTCCGACTGGTCGCCTTCACGGACCCCGTCCTCGCGCCCCGGACGATCGACCAGTCCTGGGCCCTGGTGAAGAGTGAAGCGCACGCCACTGACAACGGCCCCCTGACAGTGGACGAGTACCAGGTCAGCGCCCTGGACACGGGTGAGCAGCACACCGTCCACCTCACCGGAGACGTGGTCCTCGCGGCCCCCGGCATCGAGCTGGAGGACCTGGAGACCCCGCCATCGGTCTTCCCTTGATCGTCCGATGTGCATCCGACTCCTCTGAGCTGCTAGTCTCCTCCTCGTTCGCAAAACCCGTTGACACGGGTGGAGCGGGGAGGTAGATTCGAACGGTTGCCTCGGACTGGACACAGTCAAGGTCAACCGTTAGTGTCTATCTCGCTCCAGAAGGAAATAGAATTTCCGAGGAGCCGCTTCGATTCCTTTATCCGGATCGCCACGCTGATTCGCTCAGCCGAAACGCTTCTGATAAAGTCGGAGCAGCCGAAAGGCGAAAGGCCGGTCCAACTGGCCGCTGGATCTGAAGGTCCGAATCCCGGGAGACCGGGGGGCGGGAAAAGGATCTGGTAGAGTTGGAAACGCCGAAAGGCAAGAAAGACCGAAGGGAAACTGCCCGGAGGGCCTGGTGAAAAGGGCCTGAAGGAAGCGTCCGTTCCTTGAGAACTCAACAGCGTGCCAAAAGTCAACGCCAGATATGTTGATACCCCGTCCGGGAGCTTCTGCTCCGGGATGAGGTTCCTTTGAAAAAGTCCTCCGTTTCATCCCCATTGTGTGGGGTGGCGGGGGCGCACACAGCGAGGACGCTGTGGACCGGGAGTGATTATTCCTTGCTCCTGGTTCCGCTCCCGTGTGTGTCGACCAGGATTACCTGGAAGCATTCACGGAGAGTTTGATCCTGGCTCAGGACGAACGCTGGCGGCGTGCTTAACACATGCAAGTCGAACGATGAACCCGCTTCGGTGGGGGATTAGTGGCGAACGGGTGAGTAACACGTGGGCAATCTGCCCTGCACTCTGGGACAAGCCCTGGAAACGGGGTCTAATACCGGATACCACCCGGGGGCGCATGCCCTTGGGTTGAAAGCTCCGGCGGTGCAGGATGAGCCCGCGGCCTATCAGCTTGTTGGTGGGGTGATGGCCTACCAAGGCGACGACGGGTAGCCGGCCTGAGAGGGCGACCGGCCACACTGGGACTGAGACACGGCCCAGACTCCTACGGGAGGCAGCAGTGGGGAATATTGCACAATGGGCGAAAGCCTGATGCAGCGACGCCGCGTGAGGGATGACGGCCTTCGGGTTGTAAACCTCTTTCAGCAGGGAAGAAGCGAGAGTGACGGTACCTGCAGAAGAAGCGCCGGCTAACTACGTGCCAGCAGCCGCGGTAATACGTAGGGCGCAAGCGTTGTCCGGAATTATTGGGCGTAAAGAGCTCGTAGGCGGCTTGTCACGTCGGGTGTGAAAGCCCGGGGCTTAACCCCGGGTCTGCATTCGATACGGGCAGGCTAGAGTGTGGTAGGGGAGATCGGAATTCCTGGTGTAGCGGTGAAATGCGCAGATATCAGGAGGAACACCGGTGGCGAAGGCGGATCTCTGGGCCATTACTGACGCTGAGGAGCGAAAGCGTGGGGAGCGAACAGGATTAGATACCCTGGTAGTCCACGCCGTAAACGTTGGGAACTAGGTGTTGGCGACATTCCACGTCGTCGGTGCCGCAGCTAACGCATTAAGTTCCCCGCCTGGGGAGTACGGCCGCAAGGCTAAAACTCAAAGGAATTGACGGGGGCCCGCACAAGCAGCGGAGCATGTGGCTTAATTCGACGCAACGCGAAGAACCTTACCAAGGCTTGACATACACCGGAAAGCATTAGAGATAGTGCCCCCCTTGTGGTCGGTGTACAGGTGGTGCATGGCTGTCGTCAGCTCGTGTCGTGAGATGTTGGGTTAAGTCCCGCAACGAGCGCAACCCTTGTCCTGTGTTGCCAGCATGCCCTTCGGGGTGATGGGGACTCACAGGAGACCGCCGGGGTCAACTCGGAGGAAGGTGGGGACGACGTCAAGTCATCATGCCCCTTATGTCTTGGGCTGCACACGTGCTACAATGGCCGGTACAAAGAGCTGCGAAACCGTGAGGTGGAGCGAATCTCAAAAAGCCGGTCTCAGTTCGGATTGGGGTCTGCAACTCGACCCCATGAAGTCGGAGTTGCTAGTAATCGCAGATCAGCATTGCTGCGGTGAATACGTTCCCGGGCCTTGTACACACCGCCCGTCACGTCACGAAAGTCGGTAACACCCGAAGCCGGTGGCCCAACCCCTTGTGGGAGGGAGCTGTCGAAGGTGGGACTGGCGATTGGGACGAAGTCGTAACAAGGTAGCCGTACCGGAAGGTGCGGCTGGATCACCTCCTTTCTAAGGAGCACATGGCCGGATGCGAGCGAGTGTCTCGCACGGTTGCTCATGGGTGGAACGTTGACTATTCGGCACAGTAGGGTCTGCTTCTTTCACTAGTACTGCTTCGGCGTGGAACGTGGATGGGGTGGGGTCTGCTGGGCCGGGCGCGCTGTTGGGTGTCTGAGGGCACGGGCTTTTGCCAGTGTCTTCGGTTGCCGGCCCCGGTGTACTCACCATGTCGTGTGGTGGGGTGGCGGGTGGTTGGTCGTTGTTTGAGAACTGCACAGTGGACGCGAGCATCTGTGGCCAAGTTTTTAAGGGCGCACGGTGGATGCCTTGGCACCAGGAACCGATGAAGGACGTGGGAGGCCACGATAGTCCCCGGGGAGTCGTCAACCAGACTTTGATCCGGGGGTTTCCGAATGGGGAAACCCGGCAGTCGTCATGGGCTGTCACCCGCTGCTGAACACATAGGCAGTGTGGAGGGAACGAGGGGAAGTGAAACATCTCAGTACCCTCAGGAAGAGAAAACAACCGTGATTCCGGGAGTAGTGGCGAGCGAAACCGGATGAGGCCAAACCGTATGTGTGTGATACCCGGCAGGGGTTGCGCATGCGGGGTTGTGGGATCTCTCTTTCACAGTCTGCCGACTGTGAGACAAGTAAGAAACCGTCATGATAGGCGAAGGGCATGCGAAAGGCCCGGCGTAGAGGGTAAGACCCCCGTAGCTGAAATTGTGGCGGCTTGTTTGAGAGATACCCAAGTAGCACGGGGCCCGAGAAATCCCGTGTGAATCTGGCGGGACCACCCGTTAAGCCTAAATATTCCCTGGTGACCGATAGCGGATAGTACCGTGAGGGAATGGTGAAAAGTACCGCGGGAGCGGAGTGAAATAGTACCTGAAACCGTGTGCCTACAAGCCGTGGGAGCGTCGGGATGCGAGTTTACTCGTATCCTCGTGACTGCGTGCCTTTTGAAGAATGAGCCTGCGAGTTTGCGGTGTGTTGCGAGGTTAACCCGTGTGGGGAAGCCGTAGCGAAAGCGAGTCCGAACAGGGCGATTCAGTAGCGCGCTCAAGACCCGAAGCGGAGTGATCTAGCCATGGGCAGGTTGAAGCGGCTGTAAGAGGTCGTGGAGGACCGAACCCACCAGGGTTGAAAACCTGGGGGATGACCTGTGGTTAGGGGTGAAAGGCCAATCAAACTCCGTGATAGCTGGTTCTCCCCGAAATGCATTTAGGTGCAGCGTCGTGTGTTTCTTGCCGGAGGTAGAGCACTGGATAGGCGATGGGCCCTACCGGGTTACTGACCTTAGCCAAACTCCGAATGCCGGTAAGTGAGAGCGCGGCAGTGAGACTGTGGGGGATAAGCTCCATGGTCGAGAGGGAAACAGCCCAGAGCATCGACTAAGGCCCCTAAGCGTACGCTAAGTGGGAAAGGATGTGGAGTCGCAGAGACAACCAGGAGGTTGGCTTAGAAGCAGCCACCCTTGAAAGAGTGCGTAATAGCTCACTGGTCAAGTGATTCCGCGCCGACAATGTAGCGGGGCTCAAGCGTACCGCCGAAGTCGTGTCAATCCAGCAGATAGCCCCAACGGGTGCTGGGTTGGGTAGGGGAGCGTCGTGTGCCGGGTGAAGCCGCGCCGGAAGGCAGTGGTGGACGGTTCACGAGTGAGAATGCAGGCATGAGTAGCGATACACACGTGGGAAACGTGTGCGCCGATTGACTAAGGGTTCCTGGGTCAAGCTGATCTGCCCAGGGTAAGTCGGGACCTAAGGCGAGGCCGACAGGCGTAGTCGATGGACAACCGGTTGATATTCCGGTACCCGCTTTGAAACGCCCAATATCGAATCCTCTGATGCTAAGTCCGTGAAGCCGCCCTTGATCTCTTCGGAGTGAGGGGGAGTGGTGGAGCCGACGACCCGAGGTGGTAGTAGGTAAGCGATGGGGTGACGCAGGAAGGTAGTCCAGCCCGGGCGGTGGTTGTCCCGGGGTAAGGGTGTAGGCCGTGTGACAGGCAAATCCGTCACACATTAAGGCTGAGACCTGATGCCGAGCCGATTGTGGTGAAGTGGATGATCCTATGCTGTCGAGAAAAGCCTCTAGCGAGTTTCATGGCGGCCCGTACCCTAAACCGACTCAGGTGGTCAGGTAGAGAATACCGAGGCGTTCGGGTGAACTATGGTTAAGGAACTCGGCAAAATGCCCCCGTAACTTCGGGAGAAGGGGGGCCATGTCTGGTGATCCAACATGCTTGGTGAGCTGGGTGTGGCCGCAGAGACCAGCGAGAAGCGACTGTTTACTAAAAACACAGGTCCGTGCGAAGCCGTAAGGCGATGTATACGGACTGACGCCTGCCCGGTGCTGGAACGTTAAGGGGACCGGTTAGCCAGGATTCGTTCTGGCGAAGCTGAGAACTTAAGCGCCAGTAAACGGCGGTGGTAACTATAACCATCCTAAGGTAGCGAAATTCCTTGTCGGGTAAGTTCCGACCTGCACGAATGGCGTAACGACTTCTCGACTGTCTCAACCATAGGCCCGGTGAAATTGCACTACGAGTAAAGATGCTCGTTTCGCGCAGCAGGACGGAAAGACCCCGGGACCTTTACTACAGTTTGATATTGGTGTTCGGTTCGGCTTGTGTAGGATAGGTGGGAGACTGTGATACGGGCACGCCAGTGTTCGTGGAGTCGCTGTTGAAATACCACTCTGGTCGTGCTGGATGTCTAACCTGGGTCCGTGATCCGGATCAGGGACAGTGTCTGATGGGTAGTTTAACTGGGGCGGTTGCCTCCTAAAGAGTAACGGAGGCGCCCAAAGGTTCCCTCAGCCTGGTTGGCAATCAGGTGTTGAGTGTAAGTGCACAAGGGAGCTTGACTGTGAGACCGACGGGTCGAGCAGGGACGAAAGTCGGGACTAGTGATCCGGCGGTGGCTTGTGGAAGCGCCGTCGCTCAACGGATAAAAGGTACCCCGGGGATAACAGGCTGATCTTCCCCAAGAGTCCATATCGACGGGATGGTTTGGCACCTCGATGTCGGCTCGTCGCATCCTGGGGCTGGAGTCGGTCCCAAGGGTTGGGCTGTTCGCCCATTAAAGCGGTACGCGAGCTGGGTTTAGAACGTCGTGAGACAGTTCGGTCCCTATCCGCTGTGCGCGTAGGAGTCTTGAGAAGGGCTGTCCCTAGTACGAGAGGACCGGGACGGACGAACCTCTGGTGTGCCAGTTGTCCTGCCAAGGGCATGGCTGGTTGGCTACGTTCGGGAGGGATAACCGCTGAAAGCATCTAAGCGGGAAGCCTGCTTCGAGATGAGGACTCCCACCCACTTGATGGGGTAAGGCTCCCAGTAGACGACTGGGTTGATAGGCCAGATATGGAAGCCGGGTGACCGGTGGAGTTGACTGGTACTAATAGGCCGAGGGCTTGTCCTCAGTTGCTCGCGTCCACTGTGTTGGTTCTGAAACCACGAACAACCTATTGCTGGTTTGTTGATTGTTTCATAGTGTTTCGGTGGTTATAGCGTTAGGGAAACGCCCGGTTACATTCCGAACCCGGAAGCTAAGCCTTTCAGCGCCGATGGTACTGCAGGGGGGACCCTGTGGGAGAGTAGGACGCCGCCGAACAATTTTTGGGGAAGGCCCCGCACCGTATGGTGCGGGGCCTTTCGCGTTTCCAGACCCTTTTTCCGGCCCTTTCCCAGGCCATGCCAGGCCAGGCCAACCCCTCCCCGGAACCCGCGTTCCTCTTTCCTGCCGCCCTCGTGCCCGCTGGCGCACCCGGTAGTGGCCGGGGAAGCAGGGGCTTCTGGCGACCCGTAGGACCCGCCTTCTCACGTGTGTAGGCCCACCCTCCTCAGAGCCTTGCAAGAGGCCGCGAGGGGGACGAGAACCAGGGGAAGGGCGAGGGGAAGAGAGGCAGAGGGGCAGAGAGAACGAGGGAAGACGAAAAGGCCCCCTCGCCCGTACCTTAGGTTCTAGTGGTTGTTGCAACACCCCAGTTCAAGGGGTGTGATGGACTTCGAGATCCGTAAGGTGCGGACTGTGGCTCAGGGGCGGAGGAAGCTCCGTGCTGAGCGGGAGGAATACTTCCGGCTCGTGAAGGCGGGGTACAGCTGCAAAGAAGCGTCCGCGCTGGTCGGCGTGAACGCGCGCACCGGCCGTGAGTGGCGCAACGGCCGGTGGGACCCGAAGCGGTTCAGACCGCCGGTGAGCCGGACGACGGCCGTCCCCGGCCAGGGCGTCTACACCCAGCGGGCACCCGTTCCCCGTGAGCGGGTGCCCCTGCCCGCGCGGGCGCGGTCCCGCTATCTGTCGGAGCGCGAGCGCATCCACATCGCTGACCGGCTCCGGGAGAAGGCGCCCATCCGCTCGATAGCCGCTGAGCTGGGCCGCAGTCCCTCGACGATCAGCCGGGAGGTCCGGCGCAACCGCACCGAGGGCACCCGCGGCCAGTGGCACTACCGCCCCTTCGCCGCCCAGGCCCGGGCCGACGCCCGACGTCCTCGCCCGAAACCACGGAAGATCACCCACAACTCCGAACTGCGGGACGCCGTCCAGAGAGGTCTGGACGAGCAGTGGAGCCCGGAGCAGATCTGTCACGCTCTGCGCAGACAGTTCCCCGACCAGCCGGAGATGCACGTGGTCCACGAAACGGTCTACCAGGCGCTCTACGTCCAAGGGCGCGGCCATCTGCGACGGGAGCTCGCCGGTGCCCTGCGGACCGGACGCGCCCGCCGCAGGCCCCACCGCCAGGCCAACTGCCGACAGGCCCGCTTCACCGACCCCATGGTCATGATCAGTGACCGCCCCGCCGAGGCGGACGACCGCGCCGTGCCCGGCCACTGGGAAGGCGATCTCATCATCGGGAAGAACAACGGCTCGGCGATCGGCACACTCGTCGAACGCAGCACCCGCTACGTGATGCTCCTCCACCTGCCCGCCGACCATACCGCTGCCAGCGTCAGGGATGCCCTGGCCGAGACCGTGCGGACACTGCCGCCCCACCTCAAACGCTCTCTCACCTGGGACCAGGGCAGCGAGATGGCCGGCCACCACGCATTCAGCGTCGCCACCGATGTCCCGGTCTACTTCTGCAACCCCGGCAGTCCCTGGCAGCGCGGCTCGAACGAGAACACCAACGGCCTGCTCCGGCAGTACTTCCCCAAGGGAACCGATCTGTCGGTCCACACCCGCGAACACCTTGACTCCGTCGCCGCCCAGCTCAACCGCCGCCCACGCAAGACGCTCGACTGGGAAACCCCAGCCGAGCGCCTGTCTAAACTGCTCACGGCCTGATCAACCGACCACGTGTTGCAACGATCCCTAGAATCCGCCTACTGGGCGAGGGGGCCTCTGTGCTGTCTGAAGGCTTTCGGATCAGCTTGTGAAGCCGCTGGTGGGCGACGGGGTGCCGGAGCCCGGGAGGTCGGCCACGCGGGCCAGTTCGAGGTCGAGCGACTCACGGCGGATGCGCTGGTCGATGTAGAGAAGAGCGGTCACACCCGCGGAGAGCGGATAGCTGATGGCGTAACCGATGACCGCGCCGATCCCGGTCACCAGCAGGAACTGCCAGCTGTCAGGTGTACGGCCCGCCATGAGGTCGCTCATTCCACCGCTGTCGGCCAGATAGCCGAGCGCGATGAACGGTATCCCGACGATCAACTGGATCACAAAGCTGATCAGGATAGTGAGCAGCATGATGCCGAACGTCCGCCACCAGGCCCCCTCCACAAGCCTGGCCGAGCGGCGCAGCGCGGCCATGACGCCCTGGCGCTCCAGCATCAGCGCGGTCGGGGCGAGCGTGAACCGGACCATCACCCAGATCATCAGCGGCATGCCGACGAGGGTGCCCAGGGTGAGGAGCAGCGCTCCGCTGTTCCCGCCCAGCAGCAGACCGGGGGCCATCGCCGTGGCGGCGATGGCCACGGCGATGAGCGGCAGCAGGAAGGTCAGGCCGAGCAGTTGGGGCAGCCGGGGGCGTGCCTCCTGCCAGGCTTCCGTGAGCGACAGCTTCCGGCCGAGCACGGCGCGGCTCACGACCATGGTGAGCAGCGCTGTGACAAGGAAGGTGACGATGAGTCCGATGAACATGGTCGGAAGCGCGTTGATGAGTGCCACGCGGGCGCTGTCGAAGGCTTCCCGGAGCGCTTCGTCCGTGCCGGGTTCGGCGGACTGCTTCACCGGCTCGATCCCGAAGGCGAGATCAGCCGCGGTGATGCAGAGCTGTGCGAACACGGACACGGTCAAGGTGATGCCGAGGACGGTCGGCCAGTGGCCGCGCAGGGTCGCCACGGAGCCTTCGAGGATCTCGGTGACGCCGAGTGGGCGCAGCGGTATCACGCCCGGCTTGGCGGCGACGGGTACACCCCAGCCGTGGTGGGGGCCGCCGCCCCAGCCGGGGGCGGGAGGCGGGGTCGGGGCGCCGTGGCCGCCGGTCTGGCCGGACCATGGGGCGGGGGGCGGCTGGTTGTCCGCCCACTGAGAGGAACCGGCGGGTTCGGCGGGACGGGGAGGGTTGGTGTTCCGGTCGTCGGCCGATCCGGGCGATGCCCAGCCCGGAGTGTCGTTCACGGTGGTCCACCTCATCAGTTGTCCGGGAGCCGGCCCTGGTCGAACCGGCGGGTTTGTTCACCTGCCCGAGTGTCAGTTCGGCAGGCTGCCAGCCATCGTCGCACGCGGCTCTTGGCGTATGGGTGTCCGTATCTCCTTTGTGCCTTTATCCGGGAGCGATCACCGGGCACACTGGGCGGATGGCTGATCAGTACGCACGCGATGGGGTCGATGACAGTCCGCGCATGCTTCCCGTACTGCGCTGGGAGGAGCCGCCGGACGGGGCCGTGGTGGTTCTGCTCGATCAGACCCGGCTGCCCGCCGACGAGGTCGAGCTGGTCTGTACGGACGTACCGGCGCTGGTACGGGCGATCCAGTCGCTGGCGGTGCGTGGTGCGCCGCTGCTGGGTATCACGGGTGCTTATGGGGTGGCGCTGGCCGCGGCGCGGGGGTACGACGTCGAGGAGTCGGCCGGGCTGCTGGAACGGGCGCGGCCCACGGCGGTCAATCTGGGGTACGGGGTGCGGCGGGCGCTGGACGCCTACCGGGCGGCGGCCGGACGGGGCGAGGCGGAGGCGGCAGCGGCGGCGCTGATGGCGGCGAAGGAGTTGCACCGGCAGGACGCGGAGGCCAGCGCGCGGATGGCGGCCCATGGGCTCGCCTTCCTGGACGGGCTGTTCCCCGGTGGCGGGCATCGCGTTCTCACCCACTGCAATACGGGGGCGCTGGTCTCGGGCGGTGAGGGGACCGCGTTCGCGGTGGCGCTGAGCGCGCATCGGGCGGGGCGGCTGCGGCGGCTGTGGGTGGATGAGACCCGGCCGCTGTTGCAGGGAGCCCGGCTGACCGCGTACGAGGCGGCGCGCAACGGTCTTCCGTACACGTTGCTCACGGACAACGCGGCGGGTTCGCTGTTCGCGGCGGGCGAGGTGGACGCGGTGCTGATCGGCGCGGACCGGATCGCGGCGGACGGGGCCGTGGCGAACAAGGTGGGCAGCTATCCGCTGGCGGTGTTGGCGAAGTACCACCGGGTGCCCTTTGTGGTGGTCGCGCCCACGACGACGATCGATCCGGGCACCCCGGACGGTGCGTCGATCGTG
This sequence comes from Streptomyces clavuligerus, assembly GCF_005519465.1. NCBI lineage: Bacteria > Bacillati > Actinomycetota > Actinomycetes > Kitasatosporales > Streptomycetaceae > Streptomyces > Streptomyces clavuligerus. The sequence continues at coordinate 4,251,673 of NZ_CP027858.1, forward strand.
GTGGAGCAGCGGTCGGCGGACGAGGTGACCGAGCTGGCGGCCCCGGTGCTCGTATCGGCGGCGGGGCAGGACGGGCCGTCCTTCGGGGGGCGGCGGACGGCTCCGCTGGGGACGCAGGCGTACAACCCGGCCTTCGATGTCACGCCGCCCGAGCTGGTGACGGCGATCGTGACCGAGGAGGGGGTGCTCTCCCCGGTGACGCGGGAGGGGGTCACCGAGGTGTGTGCGAAGGCGCGGCGGGTGGTGTCGGGCTGAGCGGGCCCGTGGTGTCGGGCGGTCGTCCCTGAGTGACGGGAGGGGAAACAGCGCACTGGTGAGCGGGTAGGGACCCTGGTTCCCGAGCCCCCGCAGCCGGTAGCGTCTGACTTCCGTCACTGCGATCGACGGTCCATGGAGTCTGGCGTGCGGCGATGGCCGCCGCCGGTCGGCAGGGCGCGCAGTGACCTATCTCACCTGCACCTCAGTCGCCGATGTGGAAATGGGATGATGTCGATTATGAAGGGACGAGTCCTTGTCGTCGATGACGACACCGCATTGGCCGAGATGCTCGGAATTGTGCTGCGTGGCGAGGGTTTCGAGCCGTCGTTCGTGGCGGACGGCGACAAGGCGCTCGCAGCGTTCCGCGAGGCCAAGCCGGATCTTGTGTTGCTCGATCTGATGCTGCCCGGACGGGACGGCATCGAGGTGTGCAGGCTGATCCGGGCCGAGTCCGGCGTGCCCATCGTGATGCTCACGGCCAAGAGCGACACCGTGGATGTCGTCGTCGGCCTGGAGTCGGGCGCCGACGACTACATCATCAAGCCGTTCAAGCCGAAGGAACTGGTGGCCCGTATCCGGGCGCGGCTGCGGAGGTCGGAGGAGCCGGCCCCGGAGCAGCTCACGATCGGGGACCTGGTCATCGATGTGGCCGGGCACTCGGTGAAGCGGGACGGGCAGTCCATCGCGCTGACGCCGCTGGAGTTCGATCTGCTGGTCGCGCTGGCGCGCAAGCCGTGGCAGGTCTTCACCCGTGAGGTGCTGCTGGAGCAGGTGTGGGGGTACCGGCACGCGGCTGATACGCGGCTGGTCAACGTGCATGTCCAGCGGCTGCGCTCCAAGGTCGAGAAGGACCCGGAGCGCCCTGAGATCGTCGTGACCGTCCGTGGTGTCGGTTACAAGGCCGGACCGAGCTGAGATGCCCCGCGGCGGTGCTGCTCCAGGGCCCGGGGTTTCGGGGGCCGAACGGGGGCGGGCCGCCGGGCTCGGGCATGGACCCGTGCCGGGCCGGGGGTTCTCCCCCGGGTACGAGCCTGTGTCGGGGGCGGGGCTCCGGCCAGGGACGGGTGGGACGTCTGCTGAGGGGCGGGCGGCCGTGCCGCGACCGCGGGCTGGGACGTCTCGCGCTGAGGCTGCTGCGGCGGTCGCTGCGCCGTCCGCTGCTGCCCGCGGTGCGGCTGTGGCGTCGGAACATTCAGCTCCGGATCGTGGTCACCACGCTGCTGATGTCACTCGGCGTAGTGGTGGTGCTCGGTTTCGTGGTCGTCGGCCAGGTGCGCAACGGACTGGTCGACGCCAAGAAGCAGGCGGTGGAGAGCCAGGCCGTCGCGGGGTTCGCGGTCGCCAGGCAGCTCGCCAGCGAGCCGGTGGAGTCCCGGGGGCGGGACGGCGCGGCGACGGACGACCCGTCCGCCGCGGCCGGCTCCTGGCGCACGGATCTGCTGGAGCAGCTCGTGGGCGGCGGCCAGGGGACCTTCAATGTGGTGGCGCTGAGCGCCGACCCCGAGGGCACCGGCCCCAACCGGGGGCCGCGTACGTCGGGCGGTGTGGACGTCGCGTCCGTCCCCGAGGCCCTGCGGGCCCGGGTGGCGGAGAACCAGGGCGCGCAGCTCACGTTCACCGAGATCACCTATCGCGGTGGTGGGCACGCGTCCGAGCCCGGGCTGGTCGTCGGGACCCGGCTCAACGACGCCGACGGCAATCCGTACGAGCTGTACTACCTCTTCCCGCTGTCGGAGGAACAGCAGTCGCTCAATCTGGTCCGCGGCACCCTCGCCACGGCCGGGCTGTTTCTCGTGGTGCTGTTGGGGGCCATCGCCTGGGTGGTGGTGCGGCAGATCGTCACGCCGGTGCGGATGGCGGCGGGGATCGCCGAGCGGCTGTCGGCGGGGCGGCTCCAGGAGCGGATGAAGGTCACCGGCGAGGACGACATCGCCCGGCTGGGTGAGGCGTTCAACAAGATGGCGCAGAGCCTCCAGCTGAAGATCCAGCAACTGGAGGAGCTGTCGCGGATGCAGCGGCGGTTCGTCTCGGACGTCTCCCACGAGCTGCGGACGCCGTTGACGACCGTACGGATGGCGGCGGACGTCATCCATGAGGCGCGGGTCGACTTCGATCCGGTGACGGCGCGCTCGGCGGAGCTGCTGGGCGACCAGCTCGACCGTTTCGAGTCGCTGCTCTCGGACCTGCTGGAGATCAGCCGTTTCGACGCGGGAGCCGCGGCGCTGGAGGCCGAGGCGATAGATCTGCGCGAGGTGGTCCGGCGGGTGATCGGCGGTGCCGAGCCGCTGGCGGAGCGCAAGGGCACCCGGATACGGGTGGCCGGTGACGAGCAGCCGGTGGTGGCCGAGGCGGATGCCCGCCGGGTCGAGCGGGTGCTGCGGAATCTGGTGGTCAACGCGGTGGAGCACGGGGAGGGCCGGGATGTGGTGGTCCGGCTGGCCGCCGCGGGCGGAGCCGTCGCGGTCGCGGTGCGCGACTACGGCGTCGGGCTGAAGCCGGGTGAGGCCACCCGGGTCTTCAACCGTTTCTGGCGGGCCGACCCGGCGCGGGCGCGCACCACGGGCGGCACCGGGCTGGGGCTGTCCATCGCGGTCGAGGACGCCCGGCTGCACGGGGGCTGGCTCCAGGCGTGGGGCGAGCCGGGCGGCGGTTCGCAGTTCCGGCTGACGCTGCCGCGGACGGCCGACGAGCCGCTGCGGGGCTCCCCGATACCCCTGGAGCCGGAGGACTCGCGGCAGAACCGGGAGCGGACCCGGGCCGGATCGGCCGGAACGAAGCTCTCCGGGCACTTGCTGGCCACCGTGCCCGTTCAACCGGTGCCGGGGCGTTCGCCGCTGCCGGTGCCGCCTCTCGCGGCGCCCTCGGGGGTCGATCCGGCGGCGCTGCCGGGCAGCGGTGCCCGGGTGGTGGCGCGCCCGGTGGAGCGGCAGGAGGGTTCCGTGGTCCGGGTGCCGCTGGAGGGGGAGGACAGGACGCGTGGGAACTGATTCCCGGGGCGGGGCCGGGACCGGCACCCGTGGGGGTGGCCCGGTCCGGCGGCTCGTGGCGCTGTCGGCGGGCTGCGGTCTGCTGCTGCTCGCGGGTTGCGCGTCCATGCCCGACAGCGGTGAGATCCGCGCGGTCAAGGCGTCCCCGCGAACCGACTCCCAGGTCCGGGTGGAGGCCGTGCCGCCGCGGAAGGGAGCGACGCCGCTCCAGGTCGTCGAGGGCTTCCTGGAGGCGATGACCAGCGACGACGCCGACTTCGCCACGGCTCGCGAGTATCTGGCGCCCGAGGTGTCGGACAAGTGGCAGCCGGAGGCGGGGACGACGGTGCTGGCCGAGGCCCCCGAGACCGGGCAGGCGCGCGAGGGCGGTTCGAGCAATCCGGGCATGGACTTCCCGCTGCACGGCAGGAAGATCGCCCAGGTGGACTCGCAGCTCGCCTACGAGGCGTTCACGCCCGCCGACTACAGCAGGACGATCCATCTGTCCCAGCGCAAGTCGCAGGACGGGTCGGACGCCCTGGAGTGGCGTATCGACCAGTTGCCGCCGGGGCTGGTGCTCGGCGCTTCCGACTTCCAGCGCAACTACCGCCCCGTCAACAAGTACTACTTCGCCGTCGGACGGAACACGGTGGTGGCCGATCCCGTCTTCATCCGCCAGCGGCTCGATCCGTCCACCCTGATGGACCCCGTGACCCAGTCGGTGCGCTCGCTGCTCGACGGGCCGACGGCGGAGCTGGCGCCGGTGGTGGAGTCGTCCTTCCCCCGGGGCACCCGGCTGAAGGACGGCGTGGCCCTCACCTTCGACGACCGGAACACGCTGGAGGTCCCTCTCAACGAGAAGGCGAACGGCGTCAGCAGGGCCCAGTGCGACAAGATGGCCGCGCAGATCCTCTTCACCCTGAAGGACCTCTCGTCCAGCCGGGTCGACCAGGTCGAGCTCCAGCGGGCCAACGGCGGCATGCTGTGCGCCTTCAGCAGCGGCCAGGAGGAGGCGTACGCGCCGGACCACCTCTGGCCCCGGGCGGGCAATCAGTACATCGTCGACGGCGGTGGACGGCTGGCCGTGCTGCCCAGGGACGGCCAGGGCGTACCGTCGCCGGTGCTGGGGCCACTGGGCAGGGAACAGCAGTCGACGGGCCAGATCGCGGTGGCGCGGGACGAGAAGACGGCGGCCGTGGTCTCCGCGGACGGGCGGGAGCTGCGGGTCGCGCCGATCTTCTCCGCGCGGACGCAGATACCGCCGCCCCTGGTGCGGAGCAAAGGCGCCGGGCCGGAGCAGCGGCTCTCCGCGCCGAGCTGGGACGGGCTGGGTGATCTGTGGGTCGCCGACCGGGACCCCGGCCACGGTGGGCTGCTCCGCTTCGCGGGCGGTACGGGTGAGCCCCGGCCGGTGCGGATCGTCCCGGAGCCGGACGGCGCCCGGATCGAGTCCGTCCGGCTGTCGGCGGACGGTGTCAGGATCGCGCTGCTGCTGGAGCGGGACGGGCGGACCACCCTCCAGATCGGACGGGTCGAGCGCACGGGCCCCGGCGACGACCCGGAGGTGAGGGTGACCGCCCTGCGGCCCGCCGCGCCGCAGATGGAGACGGTGACGGCGGTCTCCTGGGCCGGGCCGAGCAGGCTGGTGGTGGTCGGCAAGGAGGCGGGCGAGGTGCAGCAGATGCGCTATATCCAGACCGACGGTTCCACCTCCGCCGCCTCGGTGCTGCCGGGGCTCAACAATGTGGAGGCCGTCGCCGCGTCCGACGACGAGCGGCTGCCTCTGGTGGCGCACTCCGACGGCGAGGGCATCGTGCGGCTTCCGTCCGGGGCGAACTGGCAGAAGGTCGTCAGTGAGGGGTCGTCGCCGGTCTACCCCGGCTGAGCCCCGGGCCGTGGGCCGCTGCCGTCCGGCTCTGCTCCGCTGAGCCCTGCCGCCGCACGGTGCCGTCCTGCCGTGCCCTGCACGGTTCTGCCTTGCCCTGCGTTGTTCTGTGCTGTCCTGCTGTCCTGCTGCGCCCTGTGCCGCCCTGCCGTGCACCGCACCGTCCCGGCCCGGGCTGTCCGCGCTGCCTCGTCCGGTCCGGTTCCGTGGGCCGACGGCAGGGGAAGCATCAGCCCGCCACCCTGCGACGATTGAGTGAACGCGCAGGTCAGAGCGGTATCCACAGGGGTGGCGGGGGACCGTTCCCCCAGGCACAGTGGAGTCATGCGGGGATGGTGGCAGGAGATCCGCGGTCTGGTGCTGCCGACCGCCTGCGCGGGCTGCGGCACCCCTGGGCCGGTGCTGTGCGTGACGTGCGGACGGACGTTGGAGGAAGGGGCCGCGCGCCGGGTGAGACCGGCCCCGGAGCCGCCGGGACTGCCGGTGGTGTACGCGTGCGCGGCCTACACCGACGCGGTACGGGCGGTCCTCATCGCCCACAAGGAGCGGGGCGCGCTCGGGCTGGCCGGGCCGCTCGGCGCGGTGCTCGCGCGCGCGGTGCGCGCGGCCCTCGCCCGGGACGGCGCCGGGGCGGGCCCGGTGTTCCTGGTGCCCGTGCCCTCGTCCCGGCGGGCGGTGCGGGCGCGCGGGCACGACGCGGGACGGCGGGTCGCGCTGGCGGCGGCGGGCGAGCTGCGGCGCGCCGGGGAGCGGGTCCGCGTCCTGCCGGTGCTGAGGCAGTGCCGGGAGGTGGCGGACCAGGCCACCCTCACGGCCGCCGAGCGGCCCGCGAACCTCGGCGGAGCCCTCGCCGCCGTGCCCGGCGCGGGCCGGTTCCTCACGGGCGCGCGGACGGTGCTGGTGGACGATCTGATGACCTCGGGCGCCTCGCTGACCGAGGCGGCCCGGGCGCTGCGCGCGGCCGGGGCGGAAGGTGTTTCCCTATCCGGGCGGGGTGTGGCGGCCGTAGTCGCAGTCCCGCCCATGTCCCTCCCATAAACAGGAACTGACGGGGAAGGCGGAACGTTGCAGTCAGTAGGAGAGCCAGTAAGGGAGTGAATAGCCCTGAACGGAGGTACGCGCTGGTAGCGGGTGCCGAGACCGTGCGGATCGAGCTATGTTCGGTGGTGAGGAATCCGCGAAAGGGATGCCGTACCTCACCGAATGCACCGCGGTGTTTCCGGCCACGGCAATCGGGGCAGCGGAAAACCTCGAAAGACAGGTGGGGTGGAGATCTTGCCGACTGGGGAGGAGGACGTGAAAGTCGCGTAGTCCGAGGCTCCGGTGCTCACCGGGGCCTGGTGCAAGAGGGAGACGCTCCGCGCGGTGAGCGGGCGGAGCAATCCGGGAACGGAGTTCTGCGTGGACATCGTCGTCAAGGGCCGCAAGACCGAGGTGCCCGAGCGGTTCCGCAAGCACGTGGCCGAGAAGCTGAAGCTGGACAAGATCCAGAAGCTCGACGCCAAGGTGATCAGCCTGGACGTTGAAGTGTCCAAGGAACACAACCCGCGGCAGGCAGACCGTTCCGACCGCGTGGAGATCACACTCCACTCCAGGGGCCCGGTGATCCGGGCGGAGGCCGCGGCCGGCGATCCGTACGCAGCGCTCGACCTCGCCACGGGCAAGCTGGAGGCACGGCTGCGCAAGCAGCACGACAAGCGCAACACCCGCCGGGGCAACGGGCGGCTGTCGGCGGCGGAGGTCGCCGACGTGGTCCCCGGGGTCGCCGAGCTGAACGCCAACGGCCAGCCGGTGGTCGAGGAACAGCAGCCCCCGGCCATTCCCACCACGAGGATCGGCTCGCTCGAAGTGCAGGGCGAGGGGCCCCTGGTCGTCCGCGAGAAGATCCACACCGCGGCGCCGATGACGCTCGACCAGGCGCTCTACGAGATGGAGCTGGTCGGGCATGACTTCTATCTCTTCGTCGACTCCGAGACGAAGCAGCCCAGTGTCGTCTACCGGCGGCACGCCTATGACTACGGCGTCATCCATCTGGAGACCGACCCGCTGGCAGGAGCCGAGGGAGCGGGCGCCGGAGGTGCGCTCGGCGGCTGACCCCGCCGCCTCCCGCACCCGGCGAGAAGCCCCGGTGAAACCGTGACCGAGGTGCCCCCGGAGCGCCCTGTGCGCCCTCGGGGGCACCACTGTGCGACCCGCGGGATCACCCGCGGGTCGGCCGGGCATGAAAGCATGGACCCTTCAGGCCAACCGGTGCAGGGTGCATGGGTGTTGGCGAACATGACATGCCCTTCAGGCCCATGCCTTCAGGGGGAGGAACGATGGCGGACAGCTTCGGGCCGGTGCACGACGACACGGCCGACGCCCGCGACCCGGCCGCCGAGGCCGGCACGGCCCTGGGCGGCTCCCGTGCCGAGCCCATCAGGGTCCTGGTGGTGGACGACCACGCGCTCTTCCGCAGAGGGCTGGAGATCGTTCTCGCCCAGGAGGAGGACATCCAGGTCGTGGGGGAGGCGGGCGACGGGGCCGAGGCCGTGGACAAGGCCGCCGACCTGCTGCCGGACATTGTGCTGATGGATGTGCGCATGCCCCGCCGGGGCGGCATCGAAGCCTGCACCTCCATCAAGGAGGTCGCCCCCAGCGCGAAGATCATCATGCTGACGATCAGCGACGAGGAGGCCGACCTCTACGACGCGATCAAGGCGGGGGCCACCGGCTATCTGCTCAAGGAGATCTCGACCGACGAGGTGGCCACGGCGATCCGCGCGGTGGCCGACGGGCAGTCGCAGATCAGCCCCTCCATGGCGTCCAAACTGCTCACCGAGTTCAAATCCATGATCCAGCGCACCGACGAGCGGCGGCTCGTCCCCGCGCCCCGGCTCACCGACCGCGAGCTGGAGGTTCTCAAGCTGGTCGCCACCGGGATGAACAACCGCGATATCGCGAAGGAATTGTTCATCTCCGAGAACACCGTGAAGAACCACGTCCGCAACATCCTGGAGAAGCTGCAACTGCACTCCCGGATGGAGGCCGTGGTCTACGCGATGCGGGAGAAGATCCTGGAGATCCGGTAGCGGCTCCTGGAGATCCGGCGGCGGCACGGCCCCGCGCCGGGCGGGACCCGGGACCGGGCCCCGCGCCGGATCGGCCGGTCAGGAGAGGGCGGCGGCGAGAGGCCCCGCCAGGGCGGGCGGGTCGACGCGCTCGATCCGTACCGTGTCGCAGCCGACCCACTCCGCCGCCTCCCGCAGCGCCCGGGCCATGGGGGCCACCGCCGTGGGGGTGTCCAGCGAGACCTGCCGGGCCACGAGGGTGGTGCCCTCGCGGGCCGGGTCCACCCGGCCCAGCAGCCGGCCGCCGGACAGCAGGGGCATCGCGAAGTAGCCGTGTATCCGCTTCGGCTTGGGGACGTACGCCTCCAGCCGGTGGGTGAAGCCGAAGATCCGCTCGGTCCGTGCCCGCTCCCAGATCAGTGAGTCGAACGGGGAGAGCAGCGCCGTGCGATGACGGCCGCGCGGCACGCTCTCCAGCGCCCGGGGGTCCGCCCACGCGGGCTTGCCCCAGCCCTCGACGGCGACCGGCACCAGTCCGGAGCCCGCCACGACCGCGTCGAACTGCTCCCCCCTGATCCGGTGGTAGTCCGCGATGTCGGCGCGGGTGCCGACGCCGAGCGCCTCCCCGGCCAGCCGCACCAGCCGCCGCAGACACTCCTGGTCGTCCGGTTCGTCGTGGAGCAGCGCCGCGGGGACGGCCCGCTCGGCGAGGTCGTACACCCGCTTCCAGCCCCGGCGCTCGACACAGACCACCTCGCCGAACATCAGCGCCCGTTCGACAGCGATCTTGGTGGCGGACCAGTCCCACCACTCCCCGCCGTTCTTCGCGCCGCCCAGTTGGGTCGCGGTGAGCGGGCCCTCGGCGCGGAGCTGGGCGATCACCTCGTCGTACACGCCGTCCGGCAGGTCGTGGTGCCACTGCGGGCGGGTGCGGTAGGCGCGGCGGCGGAAGGCGAAGTGCGGCCACTCCTCGACGGGGAGGATGCACGCCGCGTGCGACCAGTACTCGAAGCTGTGGCCCCCGGTCCAGTAGGCGTCCTCGACGTTTCCGCGGCCCACGGCGCCCAGCCGGGCGTACGGGATCAGCTCGTGGGAGCGGGCCAGGACCGAGATCGTGTCGAGCTGGACGGCACCCAGGTGCCGCAGCACGCCGCGCACCCCCGCCCTGCGGTCCGGCGCGCCCAGGAACCCCTGGGCCCGCAGCGCGATCCGGCGGGCCTCGTCGGCGGAGAGTTCGGCGGCGGGAGGCGGCAGCGTCGTCATGATCCGCACCTTAGACGGCGGCACTGACATCCCGGCCGGGCCCCGTACCGGGCCTCCCGTGCTTGTCCCGGGACTCGGCGGGTGCGGCGACAGACGCGGGGAGATGGGCGTAGTCGCTGGTCAGGCCGAGATCGGCGGGGAGTATCGAGGCCACCCAGGTGTCCCGCAGGGTGCCGTTGTTCAGGAGCGCGGCCCGCAGCGTGCCCTCCATGGTGAAGCCCGCCTTCCCGGCGACGGCCCGTGAGGCCGTGTTCCCGACCTCGGCCCGCCACTCCAGCCGGGTGGCGCGGAGCCGGGTGAAGGCCCAGTGCGCGAGGGCGCCCACGACCTCGGTCATGATCCCGCGCCCGCGGAACTCCGCGGCGGTCCAGAAACCGATTTCCCAGGTGCCGGAGTAGGTACGCAGCGTGACCGAGACCGAGGCCATCAGCGGGCCGCCCTCGCGCGGCAGGACCGCGAAGGTGTACATCGTCCCGTTGTGCCAGCCCTCGGGGACGGTGTGCCCGGTGAATTCCTCGGCGTGCTCGCGGAGGTAGGGCGAGGGCACCGTCGTCCAGCGCTGAATGTCGGGGTCCTGACAAATTCGACAGACGGCTTCCGCGTCGTCGGGGATGAAGGGCCGCAGCAGAAAGCGGTCGGTGGTCAGAGTGATCGGCTCCATGAACGGATTCTGCGGGGGAGCCGGGGGCCGTGCGAGCACTTTTCGCGTCGCGGCGGCACCTTCCGGCGGCTCCGGGCGTTCTCCAGAACGGGTGGCGGCGAGCCCGGCCGGGAGCGGACCTCCCGGCTCGCGGGGGTCCTCGCTTACGATGGCCGTTGCGGTGGGGCCCGCCTGCCGTGCCCGCGCCAGTGTCCATCACGACCCAGCCAGGCCCGATCGGCAAGGAGACCAGCCTCAGTGTCCGTCTTCAACAAGCTCATGCGTGCAGGCGAAGGCAAGATCCTGCGCAAACTGCACCGCATCGCGGACCAGGTCAACTCCATCGAAGAGGACTTCGTCAGCCTCTCCGACGCCGAGTTGCGGGCGCTCACGGAGGAGTACCGGGAGCGCCTGGCCGAGGGGGCCACCCTCGACGACCTGCTCCCGGAGGCGTTCGCCACCGTCCGTGAGGCCGCCAAGCGTGTTCTCGGCCAGCGTCCCTACGACGTCCAGATCATGGGTGGCGCCGCGCTGCACCTCGGCTATGTCGCCGAGATGAAGACCGGTGAGGGCAAGACCCTCGTCGGCACCCTGCCCACATACCTCAACGCGCTCTCCGGCAAGGGCGTCCACCTGATCACGGTGAACGACTACCTGGCCCAGCGCGACTCCGAGGTGATGGGCCGCGTCCACAAGTTCCTCGGCCTCTCCGTCGGCTGCATCCTGGCGAACATGACGCCGGCGCAGCGCCGTGAGCAGTACGGGTGCGACATCACCTACGGCACCAACAACGAGTTCGGCTTCGACTACCTGCGCGACAACATGGCGTGGTCGCAGGAGGAGCTGGTCCAGCGCGGCCACAATTTCGCCGTGGTGGACGAGGTCGACTCGATCCTCGTCGACGAGGCCCGTACGCCGCTGATCATCTCCGGCCCCGCCGACCAGGCGACGAAGTGGTACGGCGACTTCGCCAAGCTGGTCAAGCGGCTGACCCGGGGCGAGCCGGGCAACCACCTCAAGGGCATCGAGGAGACCGGCGACTACGAGGTCGACGAGAAGAAGCGGACCGTCGGCATCCATGAGGCCGGTGTCGCCAAGGTCGAGGACTGGCTCGGCATCGACAACCTCTACGAGTCGGTGAACACCCCGCTCGTGGGCTACCTCAACAACGCCATCAAGGCGAAGGAACTCTTCAAGAAGGACAAGGACTACGTCGTCATCGACGGCGAAGTCATGATCGTCGACGAGCACACCGGCCGTATCCTGGCCGGCCGCCGCTACAACGAGGGCATGCACCAGGCGATCGAGGCGAAGGAAGGGGTGGACATCAAGGACGAGAACCAGACGCTCGCCACGATCACCCTCCAGAACTTCTTCCTCCTCTACGACAAGCTGTCCGGAATGACCGGTACGGCCATGACCGAGGCCGCCGAGTTCCACCAGATCTACAAGCTGGGCGTCGTGCCGATCCCGACGAACCGGCCGATGGTCCGCAAGGACCAGTCCGACCTGATCTACCGCACCGAGGTCGCCAAGTTCGCGGCCGTGGTCGACGACATCGCCGAGAAGCACGAGAAGGGCCAGCCGGTCCTCGTCGGCACCACCTCCGTCGAGAAGTCGGAGTATCTGTCGCAGCAGCTCAGCAAGCGCGGCGTCCAGCACGAGGTGCTCAACGCCAAGCAGCACGACCGGGAGGCGGTCATCGTCGCCCAGGCGGGCCGCAAGGGCGCTGTGACGGTCGCCACCAACATGGCCGGCCGTGGTACCGACATCAAGCTCGGCGGCAACCCGGACGACCTCGCCGAGGCGGAGCTGCGCCAGCGCGGCCTGGACCCGGTGGACCATGTGGAGGAGTGGGCCGCCGCGCTGCCTGCCGCCCTGGAGAAGGCCGAGCAGGCGGTGAAGGCGGAGTTCGAGGAGGTCAAGTCCCTCGGCGGGCTCTATGTCCTCGGCACCGAGCGGCACGAGTCCCGCCGGATCGACAACCAGCTCCGCGGCCGTTCCGGCCGTCAGGGCGACCCGGGTGAGTCCCGCTTCTACCTCTCGCTCGGCGACGACCTGATGCGGCTGTTCAAGGCGCAGATGGTCGAGCGGGTGATGGCCATGGCGAATGTGCCGGACGACGTCCCCATCGAGAACAAGATGGTGACGCGGGCGATCGCCTCCGCGCAGTCCCAGGTCGAGCAGCAGAACTTCGAGACCCGGAAGAACGTCCTCAAGTACGACGACGTCCTCAACCGCCAGCGCAAGGTGATCTACGCCGAGCGCCGCCGGGTGCTGGAGGGCGAGGACCTGCACGAGCAGATCCAGCACTTCATGGACGACACCATCGACGCCTATATCCAGGCCGAGACCGTCGAGGGCTTCGCCGAGGAGTGGGACCTCGACCGGCTGTGGGGCGCCTTCAAGCAGCTCTACCCGGTGAAGACGGCCATCGAGGAGCTGGAGGAGGCGACCGGCGACCGCGCGGGGATCACCGCGGAGTTCATCGCCGAGTCCGTCAAGGACGACATCCACGCGCAGTACGAGGCGCGGGAGAAGCAGCTGGGCTCGGACATCATGCGGGAGCTGGAGCGGCGTGTGGTCCTGTCGGTACTGGACCGCAAGTGGCGTGAGCACCTGTACGAGATGGACTACCTCCAGGAGGGCATCGGTCTGCGCGCGATGGCGCAGAAGGACCCGCTGGTGGAGTACCAGCGTGAGGGCTTCGACATGTTCACCGCGATGATGGACGGCATCAAGGAGGAGTCCGTCGGCTATCTGTTCAACCTGGAGGTCCAGGTGGAGCAGCAGGTCGAGGAGGTCCCGGTGGACGAGGCCGCGCCCTCCCTGGAGAAGAAGGACACCGTTCCGGCGGCGCGTCCCGAGATCCGGGCCAAGGGCCTGGAGGCTCCGCAGCGCCCGGACCGGCTGCACTTCTCCGCGCCCACCGTCGACGGTGAGGGCGGGGTCGTCGAGGGCGACTTCGAGACCGAGGGCGGGCCCGCCCGCTCCGCTGCGGACGGGATGACCCGCGCCGAGCGGCGCAAGGCGCAGAAGGGCGGCGGTCGCCGCCGCAAGAAGTAACCCGCGGTGCTCGCGCGGAGCGGGGCCGTGAGGTCCCGCCCCGCGCGAACGGCGGTGGCAGGGGCCGGACTCCTTCGGGGTCCGGCCCCTGCCGTTTTCGGGCCCTGCCGTTTTTGGCCGCGCCGGGGCATCGGCAGGGGTGCCCGCACCGCTGCCCCGGCGCGGCCGGGCGTGTCCGCCCGAGGCTGTGCCCTGCCCGGGCGGAGTGCGTCCCGGTCCGGCCTGGGGGTATGTCCCCGCCCGGGTACGGGAGCCCCGGCCCGGACCGTGGGCACGTCCCTGCTCTTCGAGTGGTTTCCGGCTCCTTCCTGCTTCCGGACCGTGCCGGTCCCGCCCCGGCCGATGCGTACCGACCCGTCTGTGTGACACCGCGCCTCGGCCCTGCCCCGCCCGGGGCTGTGGGTCCCCCGGTCCGGTCCCGGGTGTGTCCTGCCACGGGCTGCGCCCCTGGCCGGAGCCAGGGACGCAGCCCGGACGGGGGCTGTGCTGCCCGCACTGTCCCCGCCCCTGCTCGCGTGTCAGGTCCTGGTGCCCGGAGGGTTCCCCGGTCCCTCATGGCCCGCGTCGGTCCCGTGTCGATCCCGCGTCGATCCCGCCGGGTCCGCCGGTCCCGTCGTGGTCTGCCCGCCGCCGTCGTCCTCGGCGGCCATCCTCAGCCGTTCGTCCGTGTCCGTGGCGGCGGGTCGGGGCAGGGGCAGAGGCAGGGGGTGCCGGGCCGGGGCAGGAGGCCCGTCAGCGCCGTGCTGGGCGCCCGTTCCGCCCTGTCCCGGCTCGGTGGGGCCGTCAGGGCGGCTCACGGGGCCACAGGGCCCTTCTGGGGCCGCCGGGGTTCGGGCGGGGTTCGGCGGGCGATCCCCCGTGCGCCACGAGACCTCCGGGGGCCGTCGGGGCCCGCTTCGGGCCCGGTGGGTACCGGCCCCGTCCAGCCTCGCGGTCAGGCCGTCGGGGCCGGGGCGGCGCGTTCGCCGCCGAGTTCCACGGCTGAGCAGCGCCAGCGCTGGTCCGGGCCGCGTTCCAGCCGGAAGGCCATCGCGCTGACCCGTTCGCCGGAGCGGATGCGGGCGAACGCCTCGATCACCCCCGGCCCGGGCTGGTATTCCCCGCACTCCCGGACCACCGGGGTCACCCGGTCCGCCGGTCGCAGCGGCGCCCCCGGGGCCAGCCGCACCAACTGCTCATAGGCGTCGCCGACGGTGTGGCCGAGCATCCAGTGCACCGGCCGCTGGCCGCTGAGCACGGCGAGCAGCCGGTCGGCGAACCAGTAGTGCGGCCGTTGCCGCCGGGCCCGTGCCACGGCCGATGCGGCCACGCTGCCGGGTCGCCGCTGGTCGCGCCGCCCCGCGGGCCGTGTCCTGGCGGTCCCGCCCGCCCGGCCCGTTCCCTCCGTCCTGCCTGTCCTGCCTGTCCTGTCCATGCGGCATCCCCCGATCCGCCGGGCCCGGCAGGAGTTCCTACCGGGCGGTAACTTCTGGTGGGGGATCTTCTACGGCGCCGGGGCCGCGACCGCAACAGCCTCGCCGCGCCCGACACGCTCATCGGAAAATTCACCCGTTGGGGTGAAGGGTGCAGCCCAGAGGGGGTGTCGGCGCACCGGTGACGGTGGGTGACGGACCCCCTGGGGGCCGGGACGAGCAGCCCGAAAGAGGGAACCCCGGACGTATCCTGGGGACGTTTTCCGACGACGAAAGCGGCTGAGCCATGCGTGTCTACGTCCCTCTGACCCTCTCCGCTCTCGCGGAGGCGCACACCAAGGGCGAGCTGGGACCCGGCCCGGTGACGGCGTACGGGGTGACCCCGGGACTGCGGGAGTGGTACGTCTCCGACGACCTGGAGGAGCTGGAGTACGCGGCGCTCAGCCGGGCAGCCGCCGCCTCCCTGCGGATGATCGCCGGTGCTCCCGGCGAGGCCCGCAGACGGGTGGTCGTCGCGGTCGACATCCGTGACCAGGACGCGTCGGCCGATCCCGACCGGGCGCTCGACGCCACCTCGCTCGGCGAGGTGCGGATCGCCGCCGCCGTCCCGCTGGCCAAGGCCGCCGCGGTGCACGTGGACGCGGCCGACGCCGTGGCCGACGTGTCCGCCGCCGCCGACGCGCTGGGCGCGGCGGACCAGGGCGACAACGACGCGCAGTTCACGGTGGACGGCGCGGAGGACCACGAGCTGCTGTGGTTCGGCATCCAGGAGATCCCGGGCATCCTGCGCTGAGCCGCCGGAACCGCTCCGCCGCAGCAACCGTTCCGCCGCAGTAACCGCTGAGCTGCGGGAACGCTCCTCGCGGGGTTCGTCGGGGGACGCCTGGGGGACCTTTCGCCGTGGCCCGGGACCCCGTTGTCAGACCCGGCGAGTACGGTTTTCGGCATGGGGAATCATCTGGGGGCCGTGGAGAGTCCCACCACCGGCGACGGTCTGCATCTGATCTGGGACTGGAACGGCACGCTGCTCGACGACGTGACGGCGGTCATCGGGGCCACCAACGCCGCGTTCGCCGAGATAGGGCTGGAGCCGATCACCCTGGAGCGGTATCGCGCGCTCTACACGGTGCCGATCCCCAAGTTCTACGAGCGGCTGCTCGGCCGGCTGCCGACGGACGAGGAGTGGGAGACCATGGACGTGGTCTTCCACCGTCACTACAGCGAGCGCCGGGTGGCCTGCGGCCTCACCGAGGGCGCCGAGCGGGTGCTCAAGGAGTGGCGTCAGGCCGGTCACAGCCAGTCACTTCTGAGTATGTATGTGCACGACGAGCTGATACCGCTCGTCCGGGGCTACGGCATCGAGGGCCACTTCCTCCGCGTCGAGGGGCGGACGGGGCCGTCCGGAGGCTCGAAGGCACTCTCCATGGAGCGGCACCTCGCCGCCCTGCCCGGGACGGTCTCCCCGGAGCGCACGGTGGTCATCGGGGACGCGGTGGACGACGCGCTCGCGGCGGCCCACGTCGGCGCCAGGGCCGTGCTGTACACGGGCGGCTCGCACAGCAGGGAGAGTCTGGGGGCGGCCGGGGTGCCCGTCGTGGACACCCTGCGGGAGGCGGTCGAGGAGGCGATACGTCTGGTGGCCTGAGCCGGTCACCGGCCACCGGCCACCGGTCACCGGGCATCGCCACGGCGCCACCGCGCCACGGCCCATCTCACCCCGGCGCCTCACGCACCGGCGCCGGGGAAGCGGGGGAGGTGTCAGCCCTTCGCGCGCAGGACCTTCAGGAACTCCCGCATCCAGCCCGGGTGGTCCGGCCAGGCGCGGGAGGAGACCAGGGCCCCGTCCACGACGGCCTCACTGTCCTGGAAGGTCGCGCCCGCCGCCTGCATGTCCAGCTCCAGGGCCGGATAGGCGGTCACCCGGCGCCCCTCCAGGGAGCCGATCGCCGCCGTCAGCAGCGGGCCGTGGCAGATCTGGGCCACCGGCTTGTCCGCGTCGAAGAACGCCTTCATGATCTTGCGCAGCTCGGGGTCGTTGCGCAGGTACTCGGGGGCCCGTCCGCCCGGGATGACCAGCGCCGTGTACTGCCCCGGATCGACCTCGGAGAAGGCCAGGTCGGCGGGCCAGGTGTAGCCGGGCTTCTCGGTGTACGTGTCGAAACCGGGCTCGAAGTCGTGCACCACGAACTGGAGCTTCTTGCGCGTGGGCGCGGCGATGTGGACCTCGTACCCCTCCTCCAGGAGCCGCTGGTACGGGTAGAGGACTTCGAGGGACTCGGCGGCGTCACCGGTGACGATCAGGACCTTGGCTGTCATGGCTGCTCCCGTACGGAGGAAGAGGGCCCGGAGAAGGGCCGGAAATAACCTGAACGACGGCGGAAAAGGAATGGGTGTGATCCGGGGGGCGGGCAGGGCCGTGCTGGAGGGAGACTGGAGAGGGGCGGGTGCGCCGCCGCCGGAAACGGCGGGAGGCCACCGGATACGGCAGGAGGCGCATGGGCGCCGTGACGGCCGGGTGCCGACACCGCCCCAACCTGCCCCGTACGGATCTGTTTGCCAAGAGGGCCTATGTCGCTGTGCAGACTGTCAAACTTCGCACCCTGGTTTTGTACACATAAGGCTCATGACGGTCCCCCGGGGCGGGGCGATAGCCTGGAGCCGTGATCAGCGCGATATGCCGAGGGGGCAGCGAAGCCCCCGGCCTGCGCCCGGAGCGCCACAGCGGCCGGGCGATCGCTGTTCCCCCTGCGCCGGTCCCGTCCCCGGTCTCTCCCGGACGCGGCCCGCGCGACTCTCATCGCGGCATAACGTCGACCCCGACCGGATATCCCGAGCCGTGGCGTCGCGTCGCATCTTCCCCCTACGTCACGCAACGGCGCGCGACAGGAGCCAGAGGACATGCAGACCAAGCTGGACGAAGCCAAGGCCGAGCTGCTCGCACGGGCGGCCCGTGTAGCCGAGAACAGTCCGGGCGGTGGGCACCTTCCCACGGGGTCCGAGTCCGGGCGGCGTCCTGACCAGGACACCCTGCTCGGCTACCTCCAGCGGTACTACCTGCACACCGCCCCCGAGGACCTGACCGACCGCGACCCCGTCGACATCTACGGCGCGGCGTACTCGCACTACCGGCTGGCGGAGAACCGGCCGCAGGGCACGGCCAATGTGCGGGTCCACACGCCGACCGTCGAGGAGAACGGCTGGACGTGCAGCCACTCCGTGGTCGAGGTCGTCACCGACGACATGCCCTTCCTCGTGGACTCCGTCACCAATGAGCTGTCCCGGCAGGGCCGCGGCATCCATGTCGTGATCCACCCGCAGGTCACCGTCCGCCGCGATGTGACCGGCAAGCTGATCGAGGTCCTGCACACCGACCGGCACACCCCGGTCAAGAGCTCCGCCCTCCCGCACGACGCGCTCGTCGAGTCCTGGATCCACGTCGAGATCGACCGCGAGACCGACCGCGCCGACCTCAAGCAGATCACCGCCGATCTGCTGCGCGTCCTGTCCGATGTGCGCGAGGCCGTCGAGGACTGGGAGAAGATGCGCGAGGCCGCGCTGCGCATCGCCGAGGAGCTGCCCCGGGAGCCCGTCGCCTCCGACCTGGCCGACCAGGAGGTCGAGGAGGCCCGTGAGCTGCTGCGCTGGCTCGCCGCCGATCACTTCACCTTCCTCGGCTACCGCGAGTACGAGCTGACCGGGTCCGACGCCCTGGCGGCCGTCCCCGGCACCGGCCTCGGCATCCTCCGCTCCGACCCGCTGCACAGCGAGGACGAGGACCACCCGGTCAGCCCCTCCTTCAGCAGGCTCCCCGCGGACGCCCGGGCCAAGGCCCGCGAGCACCGGCTGCTCGTTCTCACCAAGGCGAACAGCCGGGCCACCGTCCACCGGCCCAGCTATCTCGACTACGTCGGGGTGAAGAAGTTCGACGCCGACGGCAATGTCATCGGCGAGCGCCGCTTCCTCGGCCTCTTCTCCTCGGCCGCCTACACCGAGTCGGTGCGCCGGGTCCCCGTGATCCGCCGCAAGGTCGCGGAGGTGCTGGACGGCGCGGGCTTCTCGCCCAACAGCCACGACGGCCGCGACCTCCTCCAGATCCTGGAGACCTACCCGCGCGACGAGCTGTTCCAGACCCCGGTCGACCAGCTCCGCTCCATCGTCACCAGCGTGCTCTACCTCCAGGAGCGGCGCCGGCTGCGGCTCTATCTGCGCCAGGACGAGTACGGCCGCTACTACTCCGCCCTCGTCTATCTGCCGCGCGACCGCTACACCACCGGGGTGCGGCTGCGGCTGATCGACATCCTCAAGGAGGAGCTGGGCGGCACCAGCGTCGACTTCACCGCGTGGAACACGGAATCGATTCTCTCCAGGATTCACTTCGTCGTCCGGGTGCCCTCGGGCACCGAGCTGCCGCACCTCACCGACGCGGACACCGAGCGCATCGAGGCCCGTCTGGTCGAGGCCGCCCGCTCCTGGGCCGACGGCTTCTCCGACGCGCTCAACGCCGAGCTGGGCGAGGAGCGCGCCGCGGAGCTGCTGCGCCGCTACGGCGCCGCGTTCCCCGAGGGGTACAAGGCCGACCACACC
Organism: Streptomyces clavuligerus; assembly: GCF_005519465.1. Taxonomy (NCBI): domain Bacteria; kingdom Bacillati; phylum Actinomycetota; class Actinomycetes; order Kitasatosporales; family Streptomycetaceae; genus Streptomyces; species Streptomyces clavuligerus. The sequence continues at coordinate 4,270,797 of NZ_CP027858.1, forward strand.
CCGCGGGCCGCCGTCGCCGACCTGGTCCACATCGAGGCGCTCGCCGGCTCCGGCCGGGACTTCGCGCTCTCCCTCTACGAGCCCGTCGGCGCGGGCCCCGGCGAGCGCCGCTTCAAGATCTACCGCACCGGCGAGCAGGTCTCCCTCTCCGCGGTGCTGCCGGTGCTCCAGCGGCTGGGCTGCGAGGTCGTCGACGAGCGCCCGTACGAGCTGCGCGGCGCCGACCGCTCCCTGGCCTGGATCTACGACTTCGGTCTGCGCATGCCGGTCGGCTCCGGCAACGGGGAGTACCTGGGCGACGACGCCCGGGAGCGGTTCCAGGACGCGTTCGCGGCCGTGTGGACCGGTGCCGCCGAGAACGACGGCTTCAACTCCCTGGTGCTCGGAGCGGGCCTGAACTGGCGGCAGGCGATGGTGCTGCGCGCCTATGCCAAGTATCTGCGGCAGGCCGGTTCCCCGTTCAGCCAGGACTATATGGAGGACACACTCCGGACGAATGTCCACACCACCCGGCTGCTGGTCTCCCTCTTCGAGGCCCGGATGGCGCCCGAGCGGCAGCGTGCGGGCACCGAGCTGACGGACGGGCTCCTCGAAGAGCTGGACGGGGCGCTCGACCAGGTCGCCAGTCTCGACGAGGACCGCATCCTGCGCTCCTTCCTCACCGTCATCAAGGCCACTCTGCGGACCAACTTCTTCCAGGGCACCACGGGTGACGGGGTGGACGGCCGCCACGGCTATGTGTCGATGAAGTTCGACCCGCAGGCGATCCCCGATCTGCCCGCGCCCCGCCCCGCCTACGAGATCTGGGTGTACTCCCCCCGGGTCGAGGGCGTGCATCTGCGCTTCGGCAAGGTCGCGCGCGGCGGTCTGCGCTGGTCCGACCGGCGCGAGGACTTCCGTACGGAGATCCTCGGCCTGGTCAAGGCGCAGATGGTCAAGAACACGGTGATCGTGCCGGTCGGCGCCAAGGGCGGCTTCGTCGCCAAGCAGCTCCCGGACCCCTCCGTGGACCGTGACGCCTGGCTCGCCGAGGGCATCGCCTGCTACCGCACCTTCATCTCCGCCCTGCTCGACATCACCGACAACATGGTCGGCGGCGAGGTGGTGCCCCCGGCGGACGTCGTACGCCACGACGGTGACGACACCTATCTCGTCGTCGCCGCCGACAAGGGCACCGCGTCCTTCTCCGACATCGCCAACGAGGTCGCCCTCGCCTACGGCTTCTGGCTCGGCGACGCCTTCGCCTCCGGCGGCTCCGCCGGATACGACCACAAGGGCATGGGCATCACCGCCCGCGGCGCCTGGGAGTCCGTGGAGCGCCACTTCCGCGAGCTGGGCCACGACACCCAGACCCAGGACTTCACCGTCGTCGGCGTGGGCGACATGTCCGGCGACGTCTTCGGCAACGGCATGCTGCTCAGCGAGCACATCCGGCTGGTCGCCGCCTTCGACCACCGGCACATCTTCATCGACCCCGCCCCGGACGCGGCCACCTCGTACGCCGAGCGCCGCCGGCTCTTCGAGCTGCCCCGTTCGAGCTGGGCCGACTACAACAAGGAACTGCTGTCCGCGGGCGGCGGCATCCACCCCCGTACCGCCAAGTCGATCCCCGTCAACGCGCAGGTGCGGGCCGCGCTCGGGATCGAGGCCGGGATCACCAAGATGACCCCCGCCGAGCTGATGCGGGCGATCCTCAAGGCCCCCGTCGACCTGCTGTGGAACGGCGGCATCGGGACGTATGTCAAGGCGTCGTCCGAGTCCAACGCGGACGTCGGCGACAAGGCCAACGACCCCATCCGGGTCAACGGCGACGAACTGCGGGTCAAGGTCGTCGGCGAGGGCGGCAACCTGGGGCTGACCCAGCTCGGCCGGATCGAGTTCGACCGCAACGGCGGCAAGGTCAACACCGACGCGATCGACAACAGCGCCGGTGTGGACACATCCGACCACGAGGTCAACATCAAGATCCTGCTGAACGCGCTGGTCACCGAGGGCGACCTCACCCTCAAGCAGCGCAATATCCTGCTGGCGCAGATGACCGACGAGGTCGGCGCGCTGGTGCTGCGCAACAACTACGCGCAGAACGTCGCCCTGGCCAACGCCGTCAGCCAGTCCACCTCCCTCGTCCACGCCCACCAGCGCTATCTGCGCAAGCTGGTCCGCGACGGGGCGCTGGACCGCTCCCTGGAGTTCCTGCCCACCGACCGGCAGATCCGGGACCTGCTCAACAACGGCAGGGGCCTGAGCCAGCCCGAGCTGGCCGTACTGCTCGCGTACACCAAGATCACGGTGGCGGACGAGCTGATCGGCACCAGCCTGCCGGACGATCCGTATCTGCTGCGGCTGCTCCACGCGTACTTCCCGAAGCCGCTCCTGGAGCGGTACCCGGAGGCCGTCGACCACCACGCGCTGCGCCGCGAGATCATCACGACCGTCCTGGTCAACGACACCGTCAACACCGGTGGCTCCACCTTCCTGCACCGGCTGCGGGAGGAGACCGGAGCCTCGATCGAGGAGGTCGTACGGGCACAGACCGCAGCCCGGGCGATCTTCGACCTGGGCGCGGTGTGGGACGCGGTCGAGGCGCTGGACAACCAGGTCTCGGCCGAGGTCCAGACCCGGATGCGGCTGCACTCCCGGCGGCTGGTCGAGCGCGGTACGCGCTGGCTGCTCGGCAACCGGCCGCAGCCGCTGGAGCTGGCCGAGACCGTCGAGTTCTTCGCCGAGCGGGTGGAGCAGGTCTGGAGCCGGCTCCCGAAGATGCTGCGCGGCGCGGACCGGGAGTGGTACGAGTCCCTGTACCGGGAGCTGACCGCCGTGGGCGTCCCGGAGGAGCTGGCCGTCCGGGTGGCCGGGTTCTCCTCCGCCTTCCCGACGCTCGACATCGTCGCGATCGCCGACCGGACGAAGAAGGAGCCCCTGGCGGTGGCCGAGGTCTACTACGCCCTCGCCGACCGGCTCGGGATCACCCAGCTGATGGACCGGATCATCGAGCTGCCGAGGGCGGACCGCTGGCAGTCGATGGCCCGTGCCTCCATCCGGGAGGACCTGTACGCGGCGCACGCGATGCTGACGGCGGACGTCCTCTCGGTCGGCAACGGGACGTCCACGCCGGAGGAGCGCTTCACCGCCTGGGAGAAGGAGAACGCCTCCATCCTGGGCCGTGCGCGGGCGACGCTGGAGGAGATCCAGGGCTCGGACACCTTCGACCTGGCGAACCTGTCGGTCGCGATGCGGACGATGCGGCAACTGCTGCGGACGCACAGCTGAACCGCGCCGCGGCCCCCTGACACCCGTCCCCGACCAAGGACCGGGTAGGAGCGCCCGTCACCCTCCGGGGTGGCGGGCGCCCCGTTTTCCGTCTTCCGCGGGCGCTCGCCCCGTGGCGGCCGCGCCGTCGCCCGCTGGGCGCCTCCCCCGTCGTACGCCACCGGTCAGGAGGTCGCCGTCCACAGTCTGCGGCAGGCGAGCAGGGCCGCGGCGAGCAGCAGCCCGTTCCGCAGCACCATCAGCACACAGCCGAGTACGGACCCGCTGACGACCTCGTCGTACAGCAGGGGGAAGACCAGCGCGCTGAGGGCAGCGGCGGGCACCATCAGCAGGCACACCGGGCGCAGCGCCGTGTGCCGGGAGGTGAGGCAGACCGCCGCGAGACCCAGCAGCCAGATCAGATACTGCGGGCTGATCACCCGGCTGGTGACGGTGAAGAGCAGGACGGCGGTGAACGCGGCGTCATAGGGGACGGCCGGGTTCCAGCGGCGGGCGCCGACCCGCCAGAGCACCAGCCAGCAGAGCGCGCCCAGGCTGAGCGCGAGCGACAGCCGGACGACGCCGGAGACATAGGGGCCGGTGAACTCGTAGGCGCCGTACTGGAAGACGGTGTCGCCCGACCAGCCCCACGCCCGGGCGAGCAGCAGCGCCGTTCCGCCCAGTGACTCGATCTGCACCCCGCGTTCGCTCTGCTGCCGCAGAAAGTCCAGGGGGTGGCTGAAGCCCATGAGCAGGACTCCGAGCAGAATTCCGGCGGACGCGGCGGCAGAGCCCCAGACGGTGAGGGTGCGCCGTCCGGGCGGTGAGCCGATCACGGTCAGCAGCGGCCACACCTTGATCATCGCGCCGATCCCGGCGAGCGCTCCGCTCAGATGCGGCCGGGAGGCCATGGCGAGCAGGGAGACGACGGCGATCGCGGTGACGGGGACGTCGTAGCGGGCGAGCGGCAGGTTCAGCAGCAGCGGCAGCCCGCACACCCAGAGCCACGCTCCCTGGCGGCCGGCGCGGGTGAGGACCAGGGTGACGGTCGCGTCGGCGAGCAGGACCAGGGCGACGAACGCCTGGAAGTAGGTGAGCCAGGGCAGGGCCGCAGGGGAGAGGAAGACGACGGCCGCGCCGGGCGGGTACTGCCAGGTGGCGTCCCCCAGGGGGAAGGCGCCGTGGGCGAGCTGTCCGTACCAGCCCCGGTAGAGGCGGTGGACCTCGCCCGAGACCCCCGAGTCCCCGAGGCGGTCGATCAGCAGCAGGACGAGCATCCCCAGCCGGGTCACGGCCCAGACGGTGGCGATGGGCACGCTCTGCCGCAGCGCGGCGGCGCCGGGGGAGAGCGCGGGCGGCAGATGGGGGGCGGGGGGCTGCGAGGCGGTCCGAGGGGTCGTCATCGGCGGGTACTTTAGCCCGAGATAGACGCTTTGCCGGTGATTGATCGTCCGGCGTCATCATGACCGCCCCGCGCTGCCGCTACTTCACCGCTCCCGCCATCACCCCCGACACGAACTGCTTCTGGAAGGCGAAGAACACCGCGAGCGGAATCACCATCGAGACAAAGGCCCCCGGGGCCAGGATGTCGATGTTGTTTCCGAACTGCCGCACCTGCCGCTGGAGCGCCACGGTGATCGGGGAACTCTCCGAGTCCGCGAAGATCAGGGCGACCAGCATGTCGTTCCAGACCCACAGGAACTGGAAGATCCCCAGCGAGGCGATGGCCGGGCCGCCCAGCGGCATGACCACCCGGGTGAAGAGCCGGATCTCGCCCGCGCCGTCCAGCCGGGCCGCCTCCAGCAGCTCCCGGGGGATCTCGGCGAAGAAGTTCCGCAGCAGGAAGATCGCGAACGGCAGTCCGAAGGCGACATGGAAGAGGATCACCCCGAGGGTGGTCTCGAAGAGCCCGATCTCGCCGAAGAGTCGGGAGACGGGGACCAGGGCCACCTGGACGGGCACCACCAGCAGCCCGACGACCAGCATGAACCACCAGTCCCGGCCGGGGAAGTCCAGCCAGGCGAAGGCGTAGCCGGCGAGAGCGCCGATCACCACGACCAGGACCGTGGCCGGGACGGTGATCGCCACACTGGCCCACAGGGAGTCCGTGACGGCCTCGTTCTCCAGCAGCCGTTCGTAGTTCTCCCCGGTCAGCCGGGCCGGTTCGGAGAACACCCGCCACCAGCCGCTCTCCGCGATGTCGGCGGGCTTCCGCAGGGAGGAGATCAGCAGCCCGAACGTCGGCATCAGCCAGAACAGCCCCACCAGCACCAGGAATACCCGCAGCGCGCCGCCTCCGGCGCGGGCCGCGATCCGTGCGGGGAGGGACTGCCGCGCCTTCGCCGCCCCGGGCTTCGCCGCCCCGGTCCGCGGTGCCCCGCTTTCCGGTGCTCCGGTTTCCGGTGCTCCGGTCTGCGGTGCTCCGGTTTTTGCTGCCCCGGTCTTCGACGCTTCGGGATCCGGTGCTCCGGGCCTCGGCGTCTGCCGCGGTCGCGGTGTCATCGGCGGCTCTCCCTTCGCATACGCCGGATGTTGAAGAACATCACCGGGACCACCAGCAACAGCAGCAGCACCGCGATCGCGCTCCCCACCCCGAGGTGCGCGTCCGTGCCGAACGACGAGCGGTAGAGCTGGAGCGCCAGCACGTTGGCGTCGTCCTGCGCCGAGCCGGGGGCGATGATGTAGACGAGGTCGAAGATCTTCAGCACATTGATCATCAGGGTGACCAGGACCACCGCCAGGACCGGCGCCAGCAGCGGCACCGTCACCCGGCGGAAGACCTGCCACTCGTTCGCCCCGTCCATCCGGGCCGCCTCCAGCAGCTCCCGGGGAACGCTCGCGAGCCCCGCGGCGATCAGCACCATCGCGAAACCCGCCCACATCCAGACATAGCTGCCGATGATCGCCGGGGTCACCAGCGCCGGGCCGAGCCAGTCGACCCCGTTGTACTGCTCACGGAAGTTGTCGGCGGGCAGCCGCAGCAGCGCCCCGTCGGCCGCCGCGGGCAGCGAGAAGGTCCCGTCGGCCGCCGCCCGGGTCTCGGCGACGACCCTGCCGTCCTTCACCGCCTCCACCGTCAGCCCCTTGAGTCCCAGCTCCCGGGGATCGACGGCGTTGACGGTGCCGCCCCCGCCCCGGGTGAAGTCCAGCCAGGCGGTGCCGGTGATCCGGCCGGTCTCAGGTGCCGCCCGCCGGGCCGCCCCGGCGTCCGACGGCATCGTCCCCGGCGCGACCCCGACCAGCGGCAGCAGAACGGGGCGGCCCGCGCGGACCGGTTCCTCGGTGACGAAGGAGCCGCCCCCGCCCTCCTTCAGCGGATGCGCGGGCAGCGGATGGGCCCGGGGGAAGACGGAGGACTCGGCGAAGGTGTCATGGACACCGACCCAGACCGCGTTCGCGACACCGCGCTCCGGGTCCTGCTCGTACACCAGCCGGAAGATGATCCCGGCGGCGAGCATCGAGATCGCCATGGGCATGAAGACGATCAGCTTGAACGCGGTGCCCCAGCGGACCCGTTCCGTCAGTACCGCGAAGATCAGACCGAGCGCGGTCGCGACGACGGGGGCGACCAGCACCCAGATCGCGTTGTTCCGCACGGCGGTGAAGATGCTGTCGTCGGTGAAGATCTCGACATAGTTGTCCAGGCCCGCGAAACCCTCGCCGGACCGGTCGAAGAACGAGCGCTGGACCGAGTACCCGATCGGGTAGACCACGAGCGCGCCCAGCAGCACCAGCGCGGGGAGCAGGAAACCGGCCGCGACGAGCCCGCGGCCGATGGCCGTGCGCCCCTGTCGCCCCGCTCCGCCCCCGCCGGTGCCGCGGTCGTGCGCGCTCTTGTGTTCCGTCTGGGGTCCGGCGGTGCCGGGACCCGGGCGGGCCGGGCCCGCCCCGTCTGTCGCGGTCCCCATCCGTCAGCTCTTGTACGCCTTGGCGGCGGCCGACTCCAGCTTCCGCTGGGTTCCGGCCACATCCCCGGGGTTCTTGAGGAAGTCCTGGAGGGTCTTCCAGAAACCGGCCCCCGGGGTGCCGCCGAATGACTGCGGCATCTGGTCCGACATGTCGAACCGGAACTCGTCGCCCGCGTCGATCAGCGCCTTCGCGATGGAACGCAGCACGTCATTGGGGTAGGTGGCGAGGTCCAGCGCCTTGTTCGGGGAGAGGAAGCCGCCCTCGGCCGCCTGGATCGCCGCCGCGTCGGGCGAGGCGAGGAAGGTCAGCAGCGCCTGGGCGCCCTTGCCGTCCTTCAGCGCGACGGCCGCGTCCCCGCCGGTCACCACCGGCGGCTTGGCGCCCACCGAGGGGAAGGGGAACACCTTGGCGTCCGTGCCGATCTCCGCGTCGGTCTGGCCGATGTTCACCGAGACGAAGTCACCCTCGAACACCATGGCGCCCTTGGGCTGGTCCCCGCCGCTGAAGGTCTGGGTGACGGACGCCGGGAACTCGGTCTGGAGCGCCCCGTCCGCGCCGCCCGCGATCAGCTCCGGCTTGCCGAACAGCTCGGCGAGCGTGGTCAGCGCCCCGGCCACGGAGGGGTCCGTCCACGGGATCTCGTGCCGGGCCAGCCGGTCGTACTTCTCCGGGCCCGCCTGGGAGAGATAGACGTTCTCGAACCAGTCGGTGAGCGTCCAGCCGTCCGCCCCGGCGACCGAGACGGGCGGGACACCGGAGGCCGAGACGGTCTGCGCGGTGGCCATGAAGTCCTTCCAGGTCTTCGGCTCGGCCGCGCCCGCGTTCTCGAAGACCGCGGTGTTGTACCAGATCAGCGACTTGTTGGCGGCCTTGTAGTAGACGCCGTACTGCTCGCCGTCGACCTGGCCGGTCCGCTGCCAGCCCGGGGAGTAGTTCTTGGCGAGCTGTGCCCTGGCGGCCTCGCCGACCGGCTTGGCCCATTTCCGTTCGACGGCCTGCCGGATGGCGCCGGGCTGGGGGAGCAGGGCCACATCCGGCGGGGCGCCGCCCGCGATCTTCGTGCCGATGAAGTTGACGATCGGGTCCTGGGCGGGGACGAAGGTGACCTCGGCACCGGTCCGCTTCTCGAACTCGGTCAGCACCTTGTCGAAGTTCTCCTGCTCGGGGCCGCTCCAGACCGCTGTGACCTGGAGCTTCTCCCCTTCGATGCGGGGGAGTTCCACCGTGGAGACCGTGGGGGCCCCGCTCTTGTCGTCCAGGGGGGCCGGTTTGCCGTCCCCGCCTCCGCAGCCGGTGAGGGCGAGCGCGGTGACGGCGGCGAGGGCCACCGCGGCCTTGGCCGTCGTGCCGTCGGGTTTCGTCCCGCACGCCGTATGTGTACGAAGAGTTGTGCGCATCTGTGCCCCGTCTCTTCCGTGCGCTGTCTCCTGCGTGCCGACAGGTTGACGCCCGGCCGCGGGGGCCGCAATACCGCCCACGCCTCCCGGGAACCTTCGTGATGCCTCTGTGAGGTGATCTCTCCACCGCCGCGCGGAGTGGCTGGGGCGCGGCGGCGGATACGTGCCCGAGCGCCTTGCGGAAATGGCTCGTTCACGACGGTTTGACGGCGGAGAGCGGTGGACAGGGACGCGTGCGGACAGCGGACAGCGGACAGCGGACAGCGGACAGCGGACAGCGGACAGCGGACAGCGGACAGCGGACAGCGGTACGTCGACGGGTGATGGGTGACCGGTGACGGGTGACGGTGGCCCGGTACGGCGGCGGGTCGGTGCGGGGCGGTGTGCGGGGTGCCCGGTGCGGCGGTGGGTGCCGCACCGGGTCCGTCAGGGGTGGGCGGGGGCCAGCGGGGGCACCGGGGCGGCGTCCACCAGATGCGCGGCCCGGTCCAGCGCGCTGGCCAGCAGCGCCAGATCCGTCGGCCCGTTGCCCAGCTCGCGTATGGGGCGCCGGGCGGGCGGGTCGCCCATGCGCTCCCACTCCAGCGGCACCACGGAGGGCCGCAGGGTCGCCGTCCGGGGGATACGGCCCGTCACCCGGCCGCCCTGGAACGGGGTCACCCGGCCGTCCGGCCGCCGTAGCGCGCCCCGGCCCGGAGCCGGACCCTCCGCACCCGTCGCGGGGGGCGGGTCGTCCAGTGCCACCCGCAGCCGGGCCGCCCGTGCCAGCTCGGTGGCGGATGTGCGCCCGTCCGGCGCCGTCGCGGCCACCAGATGCACACCCAGCCGCTCGCCGTCGCGGGCCACGGCCTCCAGCGCGCGGACGACCGAACCCGCCGCGGGGCGGCCGGTGCTGCCGAGCGCGGGCGTGACCAGCGCGTCCAGGTTGTCGACGAGGACCACCAGCCGGGGCAGCGGCCGGTCCGCCGTCCCGGCCGCGGCGCGGTGGCGGCCCCCCGGGCGCAGCCGCAGGGTGCCGCTCGGCGGGGACTCCAGGTCTCCGCCGGGGCCCGTGCCGGGCTGCTCGGCGGCGGTGGGCGGACGCTGGGCCACCACCCGGTCGCCGACCCGCCGCCGGGCCGCCCCGTCGGCGAAGGACGCGCCGCCCAGCAGCCCGTCCCGGCGCTTCAGCTCGGCGCCGAGCGCGGTCGCGAACTGCCGCATCCGCACCGGGTCGCTGGCCACCAGATGCTCGGTGACGTGCGGCAGGTCGGTGCAGACCCCGAGCCCCGCGCCGGGTTCGCCGCCCACGCCGTCGACGAGCAGCAGACCCAGCCGGTCGGGCCGGGCCCCGGCGGCCAGCGCGGCGGCGGCCGAACGCAGCAGCTCCGTACGGCCGCTGCCGGGCGGGCCCTCGATCAGCAGATGCGCGCACTCGGCCGTGAGATCGACGGCGAGCGGGCCGTCCGGGCCCGCGCCCAGGACCAGCGTGCCGGAGGTGTCGTCGGCCTGTGCCCAGCGGGCCATCAGCGACGCGGGGGTGGCCCGGGAGAGCCCCAGCTCGTCCAGGAGCCGCGCGGAACGGGGGAGTGCCGTGGCCCGCTCGGCGGCGGTGCCCTCGGCCCGCAGCGGGGCGAGCGCCCGCCCGAAGCGTTCGGCCCACGCCGCCGACACCGCGTCCACGGTCGCGGCGGAACCCGGGGCCGGGGGCAGGCCGCCCGGGGTCTCCAGCACCCGCAGCGTCGTCGCCACATCTCCGCTGAGCAGGGCGACCGCGCCGCACTCGCGGAAGGCGACCGAGGCCGCGCACGCGGTCTCGTAGGTGGCGGCCATCGGGGAGGCCGAGGACGCGGCGGGGGTCTCGGCCAGCACGATCGGATGGATTCCGGCCGCCCGTCCCGCCGCCGTCAGCCGGGCGGTCGCCTCGCGCAGATCGGCGCTGCCGGGGTCGCCGTCGACGACGAGCACCGTGCGGGCGCCGGTGTAACGGGCGGCCTCGGCGTCGACGGTGGCGCGGTCCGCGCTCGGCCAGCCGGGCCCCAGGGGGCCGCCGTCCAGCCGCCGGGTCAGCTCCGCCAGCCGGGCCGCGGCCTGGTCCCGGTCGTACGCGAGCAGCAGTCGGCAGCCCTGTCCGCGCGCCGGGCGCAGATGCGGCAGCCAGCCCAGCCAGGACCACTCCGCCTTCCGCTCATGGACGGAACGGTTCCGGTCGGCGCTGATCAGGACGAGTTCCAGATCGGCCGGTGCGTGCAGCGCGGCGAGCTGGGCCACGGCCGCCCGGGCCAGACCGGCGAGCCGGGCCCGGGGTCCGGCGAGCCCCAGCGAACCGGTCTCGCGCAGGGCGACGGTGACCGGCTCCGCGGGCAGGCCGCCCCGGTCGCCGGTGCCGAGCCGCAGGACCAGCGCGTCGGGGTGGCCCGGTCCGCGTTCCCACAGCCGGGGACCGGGGCCGAGCGCGGTGAGCAGCACGGCGGCGGGGTCGGGCCAGCGCTCGGGGACCGCCGGGGCGCCCGGCACCGGGAAGCTCTCGGTGTCCGCCTCGGCGGCGGCCTCCGCGCGCCCTCCGGCCAGCCGCCGGGCCCACGCCCCTATCCCGAGCCGCCGCCCCTTGCGCCCCCGGGCGCCCCAGCCGTCCTCGTCCTCGCTGTCGGAGCCCTCCCAGGGCCCGGACACGCCCGCCCCGTGGGTCACCGCCGCCGCGTCCGCCGAGCTGTAGGTGTCCGGGGCCTCCGTGCCACCGGGGCCCGCCGGGCGGTACGCGTCGGCGGTGGCCGCTGTGTGCGGGCCGCCGGTTCCGCCGTACGGGGTACGGCCCTGGTCGCCGGTGCCATGGGGACGCGGGCTGTTCGCGCCGTGCGCGCTGCCGGTCGCCGCCGTGCCGGTGCTCCGGTTTCCGCCGGTGGCCGGGGTGCGGGCGGGGCTCGCCGTCCCCGCAGCGGCCCGGTTGTCCGCGGCGGTGGCGGGACGGTGGGTGTCCGCCGCGGTCGCTCCGCGCGCGTCGGCGGTGCCACGGATGTCGGCGGTGGCCGCCGTGTGCGGGCTGTCGTCGGCGGCGCTGTGCCGGGAGGCGGGGCGGTACGTGCCCGTCGCGGTCGCTCCGCGGGTGTCGCCCGTTCCGTGGTTCCCGGTGCCGCGGGAACGCGGGCTGTGGGCGCCGCCGGTGGTCGAGGTGTCGGCGGCGTGGGAGTCGGTGGGGCCCGCCGTCCCCGCCGTGGTCCGGCCGTCCCCGGCGGCGCGCGGGCCGTCGGTGCCCGGACGGTACGTGCCCGCCGCGCTCGCTCCGCGGGTGTCACCGCTACCCGCCGTCCCCGCCGCGGTCCGGCCGTCCTCCGCGGTGCCGGAACGGTGGACAGCGGAACGGTAGGTACCGGAGGCGGCCGTCGGCTGCGGGCCGGTGGAGCCGGAGGCGCGGTAGGCGTCCGGCGCGCCGCCTGTCCCGTCGTACGGGGCGCGGGTGCCCGTACCGCCCGCGCCGGAGCGGTACGGGTCATGCCCCGCGGGGCCCGTCACCGGGTCGGAGGGACCGGCGGGGCGGGGGATACGGGCGGCCGGGGCATCGGTTTCGGGCCGGGCCCCCGGGATGCTCAGGGAGGGGCCGGTGCCGTCGGCGGTGACGGTGACGGCCCGTGCCGGGACCCGCAGATGACCCTCGCCGTCCGCCGCGGTCACCAGCGGCTGTGGCATCGCGTCCCCGGGCACGATCCGCAGCGTCGACTCGCCGATCCGCAGCAGTGCCCCCGGGTGCAGCGGCAGCGGACGCCCGCCCACCGCCCGTCCGCCGAGCGCGGTGCCGTTCGTGGAGCCGAGGTCCGCGACCGTGATCCCGTCCTCGGCGACGGTGATCTCGCAGTGGAGCCGGGAGACGTCCGGATCGTCCAGCGGCACATCCGCGTCGGCGGAGCGGCCGACGCTGACCCGTCCCCCGTGCAGCAGATGCACACCGCCCGCGTCGGGTCCCCCGACGACATGGAGCTGCGGTGAGGCGCCCGGGTCCCGGGGACCGGCGGCACCGGGGAGGTGGAGCGAGAGAACCGCCCCGTCCACCAGCGGCGGCTCGCCCAGGACCCGGCGGTCGGGGTCCAGCCGCTCATCGCCCGCGTACAGCACCGGCGTCCCGGAGGTGTCCGAGGGACCGGCGACGGCGCTCGCCAGCGGGGAGGCGACAGCGGCGAGCGCGGTCCCGGCGGGCGCCGTGATCAGCACATCGCACGCGCGCGGACCGGAGCACGCGCGGGCTCCCGCGGCGGCGCCGGGGCCGCCCGCGGGCCCCGCCGCCGCGGACTGCCCACCGCGCGGCGCGAGAACGGTCAGCCGGATCTGCATCGCCGTCAGCAATCCCTTCTGCGCGGGGTGCCCGGCAGGGTGCCGCATCGGATCGCCCCCACCCGACAGGTCGGCACGGACCACCGGGTCCCACCCCGTGACTCCGTGCTGGGGGCATCCTCGCACCTGCCGTGGACAACGCGCCCGCCCCATGGCGGGAAGTGATCTTGATTGGTCCGGTCCGGGAGGAAAAATGCCTGGTCGAGGTGGAAAACGGACGGGCCGCCCCCGGGTGCCGGTCCGGGCTTCCCGTCCCGGTCCGGCAACCGTCGCCCGATTTTCGGCGTCTTTCTTCCGTACACGCGGCCGGGTGCTCACTCGTACACGCGTGCGAATGGAACCCCGTCCGCGCGGCCGGGACGGAACAGGACGGAACGGCGGCGGAGCGGGCGCGCCGACGGGGAGCGCACCCGGCCGGGGTGGCGGCCCGGCCTGTGGACAACCGGTCCGATCCACTCGCGCGGCACTACAGTGGGTCGGACACCTGGGCGGACCCGCACGGCCCGCACCACGCAAGGACCACGATCAGCAGGGAGCGGATGACGTGCGGCCTGTAGGCAGCAAGTACCTCCTGGAGCAGCCGCTCGGACGCGGCGCCACCGGCACCGTCTGGCGCGCCCGGCAGCGGGAGACGGCGGGCGCCGAGGCCGCCGTGCCCGGCCAGCCCGGCGAGACCGTCGCGATCAAGGTCCTCAAGGAGGAGCTGGCCAACGACGCGGATGTCGTGATGCGCTTCCTGCGGGAGCGCTCCGTCCTGCTCCGCCTCACCCACCCCAATATCGTCCGGACCCGCGATCTGGTGGTCGAGGGCGATCTGCTCGCCCTGGTCATGGATCTGGTCGACGGGCCCGACCTGCACCGCTACCTCCGGGAGAACGGCCCCTTCACCCCGGTCGCCGCCGCCCTGCTCACCGCCCAGGTCGCTGACGCGCTCGCCGCGAGCCACGCCGACGGGGTGGTGCACCGCGACCTCAAGCCCGCGAACGTGCTGCTGAAGACCGACGCCGACGGCCAGATGCACCCGATGCTCACGGACTTCGGCATCGCCCGTCTGGCCGACTCCCCGGGCCTCACCCGGACCCACGAGTTCGTCGGCACCCCCGCGTATGTCGCCCCCGAGTCCGCCGAGGGCCGTCCGCAGACCTCCGCCGTGGACATCTACGGCGCGGGCATCCTGCTGTACGAGCTGGTCACCGGACGTCCGCCGTTCGCGGGCGGCAACGCGCTCGAAGTGCTCCAGCGCCATCTCAGCGAGGAGCCCCGCCGCCCCTCCACCGTCCCCGAGCCGCTGTGGACGGTCATAGAGCGCTGTCTGCGCAAGGAGCCGGCGGAGCGCCCGAGTGCGGAGAACCTGGCGCGGGGGCTGCGCACCGTCGCGGCGGGGATCGGCATGCACTCCACGCCGACCCAGATCGACGCCGCCCTCGGCGTCGCCGCGCTGCTCGCCCCCGACCCGGCCCCGGCCCCGGTGCCGGAGACGCCCGGCGCGGCGGGGGGATACGACCCGAACGCGCCGACGAACGTGTTCCCGCACACCTCCGGTGCCCCGGCGGGCGCCGCCGACCCCACGAGCGTGCTGCCGCACACCGGTGCTCCGGCCGGGGCCTCGGACGCGACGAGCGTGCTCCCGCAGACGGGTGGTCCGGCGGGTGCCGCCGACCCGACCAGCGTGCTGCCCCGGACCGGGGCCCCCGACCCGACGGCCGTTCTGCCGCCCGTGCCGCCGGGCCCCGGGGGGCCGCCGCAGCCCGACGGCCCGCACCCCTGGCAGTCCCAGCTCCAGGCCGCGCGCGACCGGAACGAGCAGACGCAGATCCAGTACCTGGACCCGGGCCAGGACCCGCTGCGCCGCGCTCCCCAGCGGCACCCGCAGCAGCCGCCCCAGCAGCCGTACCCGCCGAGGCCCGAGCCCTATGGGCAGCAGCCCCCGCAGCGCCCGTATCCGCCGCAGCAGCAGCCGTACGGACAGCACGGACAGCACGGGCAGCAGCAGTACGCGCCCCCGCCGCAGCAGCCGCAGCCGCGTCCGCAGCCCCGACGGCAGGCGCCCCGGCAGCCGCAGCCCCAGCCGCCTCAGCAGCAGCAGTACGCACCGCAGCCCTACGCGCCTCCGCAGCCGCCCGCGCCGCAGCAGCCGCAGCAGCCGGACCGGCGTGAGCCCCGCGAGCCCCGTGAGCGGCGTCAGCGCAGCGCCAATCCGATGCGCATCCCGGGCCTCGGCTGCCTCAAGGGCTGCTTCGTCTCCCTGCTGATGCTGTTCGTCGCGGGCTGGCTGGTGTGGGAGCTGACCCCGCTCCAGGACTGGGTCGCCCAGGGCAAGGGGTACTGGGACGTCATCGGCGACGGCATCACGACCGTGACCGACTGGATCTCCGAGCTGGGCGGCTCGGACCCCGGCACCGGCGGCCGGTAGACGGCGCTCCGGCGGGGTCCGGCCGGACCCCGCCGCGACGACGGCGCCACCCGCCACGGACCACCCGCCACGGCGCCAGCCGCCAGGGCGCCACCCGCCAGGGTGACGGCGACGGTGGCCGGGATGACGTCCGGGGGTGATCTCCGGAGCGGCGACTGAGTCGATTTATCGACTTCTGCGGGTTGATTTCGCCCGGAGAAGTGAAGGTTGGTGACATCCGGCGCACACACGTGCCGGAACCCCGCGTACGTTTAGGGCAACGCCAGCCGCTGAGGGAGCAGTCTTGGCACGGAATATCGGCAGCCGGTACACGGCCCACCAGATCCTCGGACGGGGCAGCGCGGGTACGGTCTGGGCCGGAGAAGGCCCCGACGGACCCGTCGCCATCAAGCTCTTGCGCGAGGACCTCGCCTCCGACCAGGAGCTGGTCGGGCGCTTCGTCCAGGAGCGCACCGCCCTGCTCGGACTCGACCACCCGAGGATCGTCGCCGTCCGGGACCTCGTCGTCGACGGCAGCGACCTCGCCCTGGTGATGGAGCTCGTCCGGGGCACCGATCTGCGGACCCGGCTCGACCGGGAGCGCAGGCTCGCCCCCGAGGCGGCGGTCGCGATCGTCGCCGACGTGGCCGACGGCCTCGCCGCCGCGCACGCCGCCGGTGTCGTCCACCGCGATGTGAAGCCGGAGAACATCCTCCTGGACATGGCGGGCCCGCTCGGCCCGGCCGGGTCCCACCCGGCGCTGCTCACGGACTTCGGCGTCGCCAAACTGATCGACACCGCCGGCCGCACCCGGTCCAGCCGGATCATCGGCACACCCGACTATCTCGCCCCCGAGATAGTGGAGGGTCTGCCGCCGCGCGCGGCCGTCGACATCTACGCGCTCGCCACCGTGCTGTACGAACTGCTGGCGGGATTCACCCCGTTCGGCGGCGGCCACCCCGGCGCGGTGCTGCGCCGCCATGTCACCGAGACGGTGGTGCCGCTCCCCGGGATTCCCGACGAGCTGTGGCAGTTGATCGTCCAGTGCCTGGCCAAGGCTCCGGCCTCCCGGCTGCGCGCGTCCGAGCTGGGCACCCGGCTGCGGGAGCTGCTGCCGCTGCTCGCGGGCATGCCCCCGCTGGACGTGGACGAACCGGGCGCCGAGTCCGGGCAGGAGCCGTACGGCGAGCAGGGCGCGTACACGGAACGTGACGAGCGCGGCGGGCGGGACGGGCGGGACACCCTGCCCGGCGGCCGGCCCGACGAGCGCCGGAGGGGGGCGGTCCCGCTCGTGCCGGGTGTGACTCTCGCGGACTCCCAGCGCGACACCCACACCTCGATGCGGGTCCCCGCCCCGGACGAGCTGGCGGGCGGGGCGCACGGCACCGCCCGCGCGCCGCGCTCGCCGGGCCAGCGCCGCCCCGGCTCCGCCCGCAACCGGAGCGGCGCCCGCCCCGGCCAGGTCTCCCCGATGATCCGCAGACGCCGCCTCACCCTCGGCGTCGCGGGCCTCGCGCTCGTCGCGGCGGTGAGCGTCGGCGGCTGGCTGGCGGCGAACGACGGCGACGCCGAGCCCCCGTCCCGGGACACCCAGTCGACCTCGACGGGCCCGTGACACCGCACTCCGGCACCGTTCCCGCCGGGGCCTGAGACACCTCCCGGCGGCGGATGCCCGCCGGGTTCTCCTGGTGGGCTCCGTCCCGCTCCGGGGACGTCCGATGGCGGATGCCCGTCCCGCCGTGCCCCCGCCACGGGGCGGCGCCGTGCCGTGATTCCCGTCGCCGGGCCGCGCGGGCTCCGTTCGGTGCGGGCGCCTGTGGTGCCCTCGGGGAGGTCTCGGGCCGGGAGGCCCGCGCCGCTCCAGGGGGACACGGCGGCGGATGCCCACCGGGCCGTGACCCACCGCCGGGTACCGCTGTGCCGTGGCATCCGGCGCGTACCCGGTGCGGATGCCTGCCGGGGGTCTCTCGGCGCGGGCTTCCGCCCCGCTCCGCGAGGGGACGCCGATGGCGGATGCCCGTCCCGCCGTGACTCCACCGCCGGGTGCCGCCGTGCTGTGGTTCGCGTCGTCGCACCGCGCCGGGCTCCGTTCGGTGTGGACACCTGCCGTGTCCCTCGGGAGGGAGGCCCGCGACACTCCACAGCGACACCCCACAGGGGGGACGCCCGGTGACGGATGCCCGCCGGGGTCCCCTGGTGGGTCCGCGCCGCTCCACAGGCGGGTGCCTGTCGGCTCCTCCCCGTCGGTGGGTGCCGCCGTGCCGTGGCGTCCGCCGTGCACCCGGCGCGGATGTCCGCCGGGGGCTTTCGGCGCGGGCTTCCGCCCCACTTCCCGAGGGGCCGTCCGGTGGACGGCCATGACGTCGTGACTCCGCCGCGGGGCGGCGCCGTGCCGTGATTCCCGTCGCCGGGCTTCACCCGGCGTGGCACGCGTCGTGCCCTCCGGGGAATCCCGGGCCGGGCCCGTCCCGCTCCCGAGGGGGCCGCCCGGCGGCGGACGCCCGTCGGGCGCTTTCCCCCGGTGGTGGCGCCCCGCGCGGATCGCCGCACGCGCCCGGGAGGGGGCGCGTGCAGGCCCCGCGCGGCGGTGGCCCGCCGGGCCCGGGGAGCCGCCCGTCCCAGCTCTCCCCGCGACCGGGCGGCACCGCCGCAGGCACCCCGTACGTCCGGGCGCGAAGCCGTGGACGACCGCCGCCGGAGCCCCGTACGTCCGGGCGCGGACGCCCCGTACGGCGGGCGCCCGACCCCCGTGCGGCCCGGTCGGCGGGCCCCGTATGACAGGGACCAGCCAGGAACCGTCGCGGGAGCCGTTACGCTGGACCCGTGGCAGTCGTCGATGTATCCGAAGAGCTGAAGTCCCTCTCCTCGACCATGGGGTCGATCGAGTCCGTCCTGGACCTCGACAGGATGAGGGCCGACATCGCCGTGCTCGAAGAGCAGGCCGCTGCCCCGTCCCTGTGGGACGACCCCGAGGCGGCGCAGAAGATCACCAGCAGGCTCTCGCATCTCCAGGCAGAGCTGCGCAAGACCGAGGCGCTGCGCGCCCGCATCGACGACCTGGGTGTGCTCTTCGAGCTGGCCGAGGCCGAGGACGACGCGGACACCCTCGCCGAGGCCGAGACCGAGCTGGCCGCGGTCCGCAAGGCGCTGGACGAGATGGAGGTGCGCACCCTCCTCTCCGGCGAGTACGACGAGCGCGAGGCGCTGGTCAACATCCGGGCCGAGGCGGGCGGCGTGGACGCGTCCGACTTCGCCGAGCGGCTCCAGCGGATGTACATGCGCTGGGCCGAGCGCCACGGCTACGCCACGGAGATCTACGAGACCTCCTACGCGGAGGAGGCGGGCATCAAGTCGACCACCTTCGTGGTCAAGGCCCCCTACGCCTACGGCACCCTCTCCGTCGAGCAGGGCACCCACCGCCTCGTGCGCATCTCGCCGTTCGACAACCAGGGCCGCCGCCAGACCTCCTTCGCGGGTGTCGAGGTGCTTCCGGTCGTCGAGCAGAGCGATCACGTCGAGATCGACGAGACCGAGCTGCGGGTGGACGTCTACCGCGCCTCCGGCCCCGGCGGCCAGGGCGTCAACACCACCGACTCCGCCGTCCGGATCACCCACATCCCCACCGGCATCGTGGTCTCCTGCCAGAACGAGCGCTCCCAGATCCAGAACAAGGCGAGCGCCATGAACGTCCTCCAGGCGAAGCTGCTCGAACGGCGCCGCCAGGAGGAGCAGGCCAGGATGGACGCGCTCAAGGGCGACGGCGGCAACTCCTGGGGCAACCAGATGCGTTCGTACGTCCTGCACCCCTACCAGATGGTCAAGGACCTGCGGACCGAGTTCGAGGTCGGCAATCCGCAGGCCGTGCTCGACGGCGAGATCGACGGCTTCCTGGAGGCCGCCATCCGCTGGCGCAGGCGCCAGGAGAAGTAGTCCGGACGGCCGGTCCCCGCGGACCGGCGCACCCGGTACCACCCACGGACGACGGACGAGGTGCCGGGCCCCGCACGGGCCCGGCACCTCGTCCGTCGGCGTGTCCGGGAGCACGGCGACTCCGGGAGTACCCGACCGTACCCGACCGGTCACCCGGAGTGCTGGCCGCAGGGCCGCAAAAAGGCCCGGGGCAGCACCCCGGGCCCAGGACCGGCCCCGCGCGGTCTCCCTACGCGGTGCGCGCGGCGAGCACCGCCAGTGCCGCCACCAGTACGATCAGCAACGTCAACAGCGTGACCGGATTCAGCCCCCCGAACGGGCCCTCCTGCTGCATCCGCGCGCGGTTCGCCCGGCAGACCGGACAGCGGCCCTCGGATACCGGGGCCGCGCAGTTGGCGCACACCAGTCGGTCGTAGGTCATGCGCTCTCCTCCTCCCGCGCGCCGGAGCCGCAGACGCGGACCGTCAGCACAGTTCTCTCCCGACAACGCTCAAGGAAACGCGACTGTTCCCCTACCACTGTGCCAGCTCCCGCGCTTTTCGGCGCGCCCCCTCCCGGGGCACCACCCCGTACGGTGATCCACTCGGCTCCCCCTCCCGGGACGCTCCACCCGGGGCTCGCCCGGGGTCCGTTCAAGGGGCGGTGTTCCGGGCCCGTACGAGGGTCCGTGGTCCGGGCCCGTGCGACCGGCCCGGTGGGACAAACCGCGCAACCCCGACCGGCGCCTGCGGTCGCGACCCTCGTTCGCGTAGTGTCACGCCCATCTACTCCCGGCTCACCGTGGTGCATCCATGATCCGATTCGACAATGTCTCCAAGAGCTATCCGAAGCAGAACCGGCCCGCCCTGCGCGATGTCTCGCTGGACATCGAGAAGGGGGAGTTCGTCTTCCTCGTGGGGTCGTCCGGCTCCGGAAAGTCGACCTTCCTGCGGCTGATCCTGCGCGAGGAGCGCGCCAGCACCGGCATGGTGCACGTCCTCGGCAAGGACCTCGCCCGGCTCTCCAACTGGAAGGTGCCGCACATGCGCCGCCAGCTCGGCACGGTCTTCCAGGACTTCCGGCTGCTGCCGAACAAGACCGTCGCCGAGAACGTCGCCTTCGCCCAGGAGGTCATCGGCAAGCCCCGGGGCGAGATCCGCAAGGCCGTGCCCCAGGTGCTCGACCTCGTCGGCCTCGGCGGCAAGGAGGACCGGATGCCGGGCGAGCTGTCCGGCGGTGAGCAGCAGCGCGTGGCCATCGCCCGCGCCTTCGTCAACCGGCCGATGCTGCTGATCGCCGACGAGCCCACCGGCAACCTCGACCCGCAGACCTCCGTCGGCATCATGAAGCTGCTCGACCGGATCAACCGGACCGGCACCACCGTGGTGATGGCGACCCACGACCAGAACATCGTCGACCAGATGCGCAAGCGCGTGATCGAGCTGGAGCAGGGCCGTCTCGTACGTGACCAGGCCCGCGGCGTCTACGGCTATCAGCACTGAGCCCGGCCCGGCGCCCGGCCCGGCCGCCCCGGCCGGTCCGGGGCCCGGTCGGCGCCGGGCCCCGGCGGCACAAGCAGCAAGCGCAAGGAAAGGCTGAACGCACGCGATGCGCGCCCAGTTCGTACTGTCGGAGATCGGCGTAGGTCTCCGCCGCAATCTCACCATGACCTTCGCGGTCATCGTCTCGGTGGCCCTGTCGCTGGCGCTCTTCGGCGGTGCGCTGCTGATGAGCCAGCAGGTCAACACGATGAAGGACTTCTGGTACGACAAGGTCAACGTCTCCATCTTCCTCTGCAACAAGAACGACGCCACGACCTCCCGCTCCTGCGCCAAGGGAGCCGTGACGGATCAGCAGAAGCACCAGATCAAGGCCGATCTGGAGAAGATGGACGTGGTCGAGACCGTCCACCACGAGTCGGCCGAGCAGGCGTACAAGCTCTACAAGAAGCAGTACGGCGACACGGGCATCGCGGCCACCATCACCCCGGACCAGATGCAGGAGTCGTACCGGGTCAAGCTCAAGGACCCGGAGAAGTACCAGGTGGTGGCGTCCGCGTTCGCCCAGCGGGACGGCGTCCACCAGGTCCGGGACCAGCGGGACATCCTGGAGAACCTCTTCTCGCTGATGAACGGGATGCGGATCGCCGCGCTCTGTGTCATGGGGCTGATGCTGGTGATCGCGATGATGCTGATCGTCAACACGGTGCGGGTCTCGGCGTTCAGCCGCAGGCGTGAGACGGGGATCATGCGGCTCGTCGGCGCGTCCAGCTTCTACATCCAGATGCCGTTCATCATGGAGGCCGCCTTCGCGGGGCTGCTCGGCGGCGCTGTCGCCTGCGGGTTCCTGCTGCTCGGCCGGTACTTCCTGATCGACAACGGGCTCGCGCTCGCCGAGAAGATGCAGTTGGTCAACTTCATCGGCTGGGACGCGGTGCTCACCAAGCTGCCGCTGGTGCTGGCGATCGGTCTGCTGATGCCCGCGCTCGCCGCCTCCATCGCGCTGCGCAAGTATCTGAAGGTCTGACGCGCCACCCGTGGAACGCCACCCGTGGAACGTCACCGGACGGAAAGCCGCCGGACGGAATGCTGCCGGGCGGAACGCCATCGGCGGACGGCCGGACGGGAACGGCGCACCACCGCGTCCGACGATGTGACAAGCGCTCCGGGCGCCCTGCGGTCAACACCCGTGGGGCGCCTTTCGCTTGTCCTAGACTCGACGCCATGCCGGGCCCGGACTCCCACCGCCCACGGCCCAGCGGCGCCCGTCGCGGGGCCGTGCTGACGCTGGTGTTCGCGATGGCGCTGGCCGTCGGCGCGGCGGCCGACGCGCTGCCCCGCGAGACCGGGCCCCGCACCCCCGCCGTCCACCCCGCGGGCACCACCGTCGACCGGGACACCGTCGCCCGTGCGGCGGCCGAGGCGGCGGCGGGCGGCCGATCGGGAACGGAGGCGGCCCAGGAGGCCGTCCGGCGCGGCGGCGACCGCTGGGGCGTGGTCTACGGCGAGCGGGAGTACGAGCGTTTCCGCCGGGCGCTGGACGGCGAGTACACGGGCGTCGGGCTCTGGCCGCGCCGCTCCCGCGCCGGGGGGATCGAGGTGGTCCGGGTGCAGCCGGGCGGCCCCGCCGACCGGGCGGGCGTACGGGCCGGGGACCGGCTGCGGGCGGTCGGCGGCACGGCCGTGGACCGGTGCACGGCCGCCGAGGTGGTGGCGCTGCTGCGCGGCGAGGCCCGCACCCGTGTCGAGCTGGCCCTGGAGCGCGCGGGCCGGGCCCTGACCCGTTCCCTCACGCGGACGACGCTGTCCGCCGAGACCGTCACCGTCCGCCGGCTCGACCCCGGAGCCGTGATGATCAAGGTCGCGGCCTTCACCACGGGCACCGGTCAACGGGTGCGCGAGGCCGTGCGCCGGGCCCCGGAGGGTGCCGGGGTCCTGCTGGATCTGCGGGGGAACAGCGGCGGCCTGGTCCACGAGGCGGTCGCCGCCGCCTCCGCCTTCCTCGACGGCGGCCTGGTGGCGACCTACGACGTCCAGGGGGAGGAGCGCTCCCTCTACGCGCGGCCGGGCGGGGACACGGAGCGGCCCGTGGTCGCCCTTGTCGACGGGGGCACGATGAGCGCCGCCGAGCTGGTCACCGGGGCCCTCCAGGACCGTGGCCGGGCGGTCACCGTCGGTTCGCGCACCTTCGGCAAGGGGGCCGTGCAGATGCCGAGCGAGCTGCCCGACGGCTCGGTGGCCGAGCTGACCGTGGGGCACTACCGCACCCCGGCGGGCCGCAGCGTCGACGGCACCGGGATCACCCCCGACCTCCCGGCGGGCGACGCCGCCGAGGACCGGGCGCGCACCGTTCTGGACGGACTCGGCCGGACCCGGTAAACCTCTTGCGCCGGGGTGCGAAAATAAACGCACTATGGCTAAGGACAACACAAAGGCCAAGAGCAAGGCCAAGGAGCAGGGTCGCAAGCTGGTCGCGCAGAACAAGAAGGCGCGGCACGACTACCACATCATCGACACCTATGAGTGCGGCATGGTGCTGACCGGCACCGAGGTGAAGTCGCTGCGCCAGGGACGGGCGTCGCTGGTGGACGGGTTCATCCAGATCGACGGCCACGAGGCGTGGCTGCACAACGTGCACATCCCCGAGTACAGCCAGGGGACCTGGACCAACCACGCCGCGCGGCGCAAGCGCAAGCTGCTGCTGCACCGGGCGGAGATCGACAAGCTGGAGGCCAAGCTCCAGGACGCGGGCCACACGATCGTGCCGCTGTCGCTGTACTTCACGAACGGCCGGGCCAAGGTCGAGATCGCGCTCGCGAAGGGCAAGAAGGAGTACGACAAGCGGCAGACCCTGCGGGAGCGGCAGGACCGGCGCGAGGCGGACCGGGCGATGTCGTCGGCCCGCAGGCGGCAGCGGGCGGCGGCCTCCTAGCCCGGGGCGGTCTCCCGGCCGCCCGCAGCGCCATCGGTGTGCCGGAGTAAATGGCTGGCACGCGGCCCCGCCGGTCACGTACGATGGCAACGTCCCGCACGACGGGGCACGGTTTGAAAAATCAACATGGGGATGATCGGTTTCGACAGCGGATGTCGAGGCAGGGGAAGCGAGCCGAGGAAGCGGCAATGATCTCGTAAACCATATGTCGCAAACAATAATCGCCAATTCCAAGCGCGATAACTCCGAAGCCTTCGCCCTCGCTGCCTGATAAGCAGTAGAGCGAACCTTCATTCATGGAGCGTCAGCCCGGGGATCGATCCCGACCCGGCCCCTGGCGTCAGCTAGGGATCTTTACCCCTAGTCCCGGTCACGGGGGCTAGCGGGGACAACCAACAGTGACTGAGCCCGTCGGAGACTTGTCCGTGTGATCTCCGGGGCCGAGAAAATCACAGCGGACTGCGCTCGGAGAAGTCCTGGTTCCGCACCGTTGGACGCGGGTTCGATTCCCGCCATCTCCACTCATCCCATGTGGGCAAAGGCCCGGCTGCCACGGCAGCCGGGCCTTTGTCATGCCTGGCCTCGGTCGCGCCCGGCCGCCGCTCCGGCAGTTCGGGTGGGGGCGAACCGGGCCACGGCACAGCCCAGGGCCGCCGCGAGCGCCGGAAGCACATACCCGTACTCCGGCCCCAGGTGCTCCGCCGTCCAGCCGCCCGCCGCCGACCCCGCCGCGATACCGATGAGGACGGCGGTGACGGCCAGCGTCATCCCCTCGTTCAGGCGCGCGGGGGGCGTCAGCCGCTGGACGAGCGTCAGCCCGGTGACCATCGTCGGGGCTGTCGCCGCGCCCACCGCGAGCAGCGCCGCCGCCAGGGCCGGGACCGGCCCGTCCCCGAGCGCCACGAGCGGCGGCGGCACCAGCAGGGCGCACAGCGCGGCCAGGCACACCACCAGCCGCCGGTGCGGATCGCGGGCGGCGCGGACCGTCCCGTACAGCAGTCCGCAGACCGCCGAACCGGCCGCCTGGAGACCGAGGACGAGCCCCGCGCCGGGGCCGTCGAGCAGGGCGATCGTGGACACCTCCAGCGAGCCGAAGATCACTCCGGTGGTGAGGAAGACCGCGAGCAGCGGGGGCATGCCCCCGGTCCGCAGCGGGGCGCGCCCACCGGCCCGGCGCGGGGCGGGCGGCGGCTCGGTGGCGCGCTGCGCCGCGAAGACGAGGACGCCGGTGAGCAGCAGTCCCGCCGCGACCAGGGTGCCCGCGTGCGGGGCGAGCGCCGAGCAGAGCAGCGCGGCCAGTACCGGGCCGAGCATGAAGCACAGCTCGTCGACGACCTGCTCGAAGGAGTTCGCGGTGTGCCGGGCGGCCGGGTCGTCCCGGTGGAGATGGACCCAGCGGGCGCGGGACATCCCCCCGGTGTTGGGGGTGGTGGCGGTCGCGGCGTGCGCGGCGAAGAGCGTCCAGTCGGGCAGGCCGAGCCGGACGCAGAGCACCAGCGCCAGCGAGCCGAGCACCGCGAGCGCGGCGGCCGGGACGGCGATCCTGGCCTGCCCGTGCCGGTCCACCAGCCGTGCCGTCCAGGGGGCGAGCAGCGCGGTGGCGGCGAGTCCCGTGGCGACGACGGCTCCGGCGAGCGCGTAGGAGCCGCGCGTCGTGGCGATCATGACGACCGCGCTGACGCCGAACATGCCCATCGGGAGCCGGGCGAGCAGACCGCCCGCGACGAAGGCGCGGACGCCGGGCGGGGCCAGAAGACGGGTGTACGGGCCCGGGGGGCGGCGCGGTCGCCGGTTCCCCTTCCCGGGTCCGTTCCCGTTCCCTCTCCCGCGCCCTCCCCCGTCCCGGTTCCCGTTCCTGTCTCCGTTTCCGGGCGGGCCGGGAAAGCCGGGAAAGCCGGGCAGGAAAACCGGTCCCTCGGCGGTCAGGCCCAGTACCGGAGCGGACCGGGCGGACGCCATCGGCGAGGCAGGCGAGGCGGACGATCTGGACGACCTGGACGAGGCGGACGGGGCAGGCGAGGCGGACGGAGCGGCGAAGGAGGGCGTCGGCATGGGAACCACCCTCGGTCCGGTCCCGGGGCGCGGTCCAACACCTGCCCCCGTCCCATTGACGCGCCTGTGTTGTACGTTCTGCCGGTGGCCCACGATGTCGACCCCCGGCTGTTGCGCGTCTTCCTGGCCGTCGCCGACGAACTTCACTTCACCCGCGCCGCCGCCCGCCTCCACCTCGCCCAGCAGGCGCTCAGCCGCGATGTGCGCCGACTGGAGCGGGAGCTGGGCGCCGAACTCTTCCTGCGGACCACCCGGCGGGTCGCCCTCACCCCCGACGGCGAGCGGCTGCTCCCGTACGCCCGGCGGGTGCTCGCCGCCCACGAGGAGCTGGCCGCCGCCTTCGCCGACCCCGGCAGGCCGCTGCTCGTGGATCTCAACACCGAGGGCATGGCCTCCGGCCGGGTCCTGGCCCGGGCCCGGGAACTGGCCCCGGGCCAGGAGCTGATGGCCCGCTACGAGTCCGGGCTCACCGGCGCCGCCGCCGACCTCGCCGCGGGCCGTCTCGATGTCTCCTTCGGACTCTTCGGCGGCCTCGCCCCCCGGCTGCGGGCCCCCCTCTCCCACCAGCTCGTCCGGTACGAGCCGCTGGCCGTGGTCCTCCCGTACGACCATCCGCTCGCCGCCCGGGACCGGGTGCCGCTGGCCGCGCTGGCGGGCGAGAGCGTCTACGCGGGCGCGGGCAACCCCCGGACCACCGAGTGGACGGAGTCGGCCCGCCGTCTCTTCGCCGCGCACGGCATCGCCCTCGCGCCGCCCGCGCCCATGGCCGTCGGGGCGGAGGAGTTCCGCCGGGTGATGGCGAAGACCCGTCGCCCGGTGCTCACGGTCGTCGACTTCCGCGCCGTCCCGGACACCGTTCTGCGGCCCCTCACCGACCCCGTCCCGCTCGCCCCGCTCTCCCTGGTCTGGCGCACGGGTCTGCGCCACCCGGGCCTCGACGCCCTGCGCGCGGCGGCGGCCGGGCTGGCGCGGGAGGAGGGGTGGCTGGAACGAGGTGCCGGGAAGCCCCTGGAATGACGGTCCGGCTCCCGGTGCGCCTCCGCGACAGCACACTTCCGGCCGGATTCTGTCCCGATCAGGATTTCACCCTTCCGAATGCAACTGGCCGGGCACTTCCCCGCGTATAGGTGATGCCTGTGCCCGCGTTCGCGGGCCCGGAGGACAGCGGCAGCTCAGAGGTACGGGAGAAAGAGATGGTCTCAGGCACGGTGGTCAGGGGCACGGCGCTCGGCGCGGCCCTGGTGTCACTGCTCGCGGTTCCGGCGCAGGCGGACGACAGGACCGCGGACCTCGCGCCGAAGGTGCCGCCTCAGACGGCACAGAAGCAGCAGACACCACAGGAGCCTCAGACAACACAGCGCGCGCGGCCACAGGGCGCCGGGGACGCCGCCACGGCGGCGGAGCGGATGCGGGCGGCGCTCGTGGAACAGGCGGCCGGGGCGCGGAATCTGACGCCGCCGGACCCGGGGGCGCTGCGCGACGCGCTGCGGGCCGCGCTCTCGCAGGGCGCGCCGGGCGCGATCGCCCGGATCGACGACGGGGCCACGGTGTACGAGGCGGCCGAGGGCGTCGCGGACCGCACGACACGGCGGGCGATCACCAACGAGGACCGCTTCCGGGCGGGCAGCACCACCAAGACCTTCACCGCGGTGGTGGTGCTCCAACTCGTCGACGAGGGGAAGCTCGCCCTCGACGCCCCGGTCAACGACTATCTGCCCGGCGCGGTGGACCCCCGGATCACCGTGCGCCATGTGCTCAGCCACCGCAGCGGTCTGTACGACTACCCCAACACCCTCTTCGCGCGTACCGTCCCCGGCTTCGAGGCGGTGCGGAACAAGGTCTTCACCAACCAGGAGCTGCTGGACCTCGCGGTGGCCCGGCCGCTGAACAACCGGCCCGGGGCCTCGTACGCGTACTCCAACACCAACTACGTCGTCGCGGGCATGCTCATCGAGAAGGCCACCGGGCGTCCCGTCGGCACCGAGTACCGGGAGCGGATCTTCACCCCGCTGGGGCTGGCCGGCACCTCCTACGTCCACCCCGCGACCGCGCTGCCGGGCCGACACACCCGGGGCTATCTGCGGCCCGACGAGGCCGGGGCGCCGCTCGTGGACTCGACCGCGCAGACGGCGTCCTGGGCGCAGAGCGCGGGCGCGATCATCTCCAGCACCCGTGACCTGAACACGTTCTACTCGGCCGTTCTCCAGGGGCGGCTGACCTCCGCCGCGCGGCTCGCCGAGATGCGCAAGTGGACGCCGGTGAACAGCACCCAGGCGTACGGTCTCGGGCTGCGCCGCCGCGATCTGTCCTGCGGGGTCTCGGCGTACGGGCACACGGGGGCGGTCCAGGGGTACTACACCTCCGCGTTCACGTCCGCGGACGGGAAGCGCTCCGTCACGGCCCTCACCAACACCTCCAACAACGCCACCGTGCTCAGCACGCTCGGGCGCACCCTGGAGGCGGCCTTCTGCGGCCCGGCGGCCCGGGCGGAGAAGGCCCCCCGGGGCGCGGAGCAGAAGCAGCGGAAGGCGGCGGGGACCGCGGCCGGACGCTGACCGGATCGGGTGTACGGCGCGGGCCCCGGCGGGGCGGGGGGTTCCGGCGGTCCGCCGCCGCGGGCACTCTGGTGGGTGGGCCCGCGCACGACCCGGCAGTGGCTCTCGGGCAGTGACCTCAAGGCGGTGACAGGCGCATGGCGACAGGTGCGACCGGTACGGCGACCGCGACCGGCACGGCGACGGCGACCGGTCCCGCGGTCCACGACTGGCGGTTCGACTCGGGCCGGATGTGCCTGGACCTGATGGCCACGGCGGGGCCGCCCGGGGTCGAGCCGCTGGCCGGGCCCGGTCGGCTCGGCCACTGGCTGACGGGTGCCGGGCTGGTGCCCGAGTCCACCCCGGTGGCCGCGGTGGCCGCCTGGGTGGACCGGTTCGTGGAGCTGCGCGGCTGGATCGACCAGCTCGTCCGGGCCCAGCTCGACGGCTGCCCGGACGGGGCCGCGCTGGACCGGGTCAACGCCCTGGCCTCCGGCGCGCCCCCGGCCGTCCGCGCGGTACGCGACGACAGCGGCGCGTTCGTCCGGGTGCTGGCCCGGCCGCCCGAGTGCGGGGCGCTGCTGGCGGCGGTGGCCCGGGACACGGTGCTGCTGCTGACCGACCCGGGCGCCCGGGGGCGGCTGCGGCAGTGCCAGGGGGAGAGCTGCCACCGGGTGTATCTGGACACGTCCCGCGGCCGGAGGCGCCGCTGGTGCTCCAGCGAGGTGTGCGGAAACCGGGAGCGGGTGGCCCGCCATCGGCGCCGCGCCGCCGCCCTGGCCCGTGCCTGACCCACCGTCACTCCACCCTCCCCACTACTGACTTGCAGGTCAGCGCGGTACCCCGAAGAATCCGTAACTTTTTCGCCCCCGGATTGAGTCGACGACCCCGTCCGCCCCGTAGAGATGGGCGACAGGTAAGTGGCAGAGAAGGCCGCCATCAGGGTCTCGACCGGGAGGTTCAGGTGCGCAAGGATGCCGCCGTGGCCGATGACCGTCCGCAGGGGATCAGGCATCGCAGCGAGAAGCCACGCAGCAATTCCTCGTTACCTGATGAGGATTTGATGCGAGCGCTGTATCGCGAACATGCGGGTCCACTGCTCGCCTATGTGCTCCGTCTCGTCGCCGGCGACCGCCAGCGCGCCGAGGACGTCGTACAGGAGACGCTCATCCGTGCCTGGAAGAACGCCGGTCAGCTCAACCGTGCTGCCGGCTCTGTCAGACCCTGGCTGGTGACGGTCGCGCGCCGTATCGTCATCGACGGTCATCGCAGCCGGCAGGCCCGGCCGCAGGAGGTCGACCCGTCGCCGCTGGAGGTCATTCCCGCGGAGGACGAGATCGACAAGGCGCTGTGGTTGATGACGCTCTCGGACGCGCTCGATGATTTGACCCCTGCCCACCGGGAAGTACTTGTCGAGACGTATTTCAAGGGGCGTACGGTCAGCGAGGCGGCCGAGACACTCGGCATACCCAGTGGGACGGTGCGCTCCCGGGTGTTCTACGCGCTCCGATCCATGAAGCTCGCACTGGAGGAGAGGGGGGTCACCGCATGACCATGCCCGAGCAGGAATCCGCGCATGACGCGGTGGGCGCCTACGCGCTCGGGATTCTCGACGACGCGGACGCCTCCGCCTTCGAGGACCATCTCGCGGGGTGCGAGACCTGCGCGGCGCACCTCGATGAATTCTCCGGGATGGAGCCCATGCTCGCGCTGCTGGCGGAGGCTCCCGTTCCGGCGGTCGCTCCGGCGCCGCCCGTCCCGCCGCCGGGCCTGGTGGCGCTCGCGGAGGCGCGCCCGGCCGCCGCTCCCGCCGGACTGCCCCCGGTGGCGACGGCCGTCACCCCGGGCCCCGGGCTGCTGGACGGGCTGCTGGACGAGGTCGCCGCCAAGCGGGCCGCCCGGCGCAGACGCGGGATGTATCTGGTCGCCGCGGCGGCGGCACTGATCATCGGCGGTCCGCTGGCCGTCGTCGCGGTCTCCGGCGGCGACGGCGACGGCGACCGGCGGAGCCACGCGCACACCGGCTCCCCCGCGAAGGACGCCTTCTTCAACGACATGGAGGACAAGTCCGCCGCCACCGACACGGCCACCCGGGTCCGCGCCACCGTCGGCACCGAGAAGAAGGGGTGGGGCACCCACGCCGTCCTGGAGCTGCGCAATGTCAAGGGCCCGCTGAAGTGCAGCCTGATCGCCGTCTCCCGCGGCGGTGAGGAGGAGGTCGTGACCTCCTGGGCGGTGCCGACGTGGGGATACGGCATCGAGGGCAGCCCCCGCGCCGTCTCCCGGGACCCGCTGTATGTGCACGGCGGCACCGCGATGTCCCGCGCGGACATCGACCGCTTCGAGGTCCGCACCTCCGACGGGAAGAAGCTCGTGGAGGTCGACGCCTGAGCCCGCCGGGCCCCGCCCGCCCCGGGCGCGCCGGGCCCGGCCGCCGGGTCCCGCGCGCCGCTCCCGCACCCCCGCCCCCGGCCGTCGGCGCCCCGTCCGGCCCGGCGGGGCACCCGGAGGGAGCACGGTGCGCCACCCGCGGGGCTCCACGCCTGACAGATTCTCCCCCTTCGCGTACGGTTGACGGCTGCCCAGTGCACGTCAGAAGGGGGCCCTGGTGGCCGCGCAGGAAGCCGCTGTCGACGCTGTCGACTCCGCCGATCCGACCCGGGAGGAGACCGTCCGGGAGGACAGATCCCGAGAGGGGGCCGAGGGCCGTGCCCCCGAGCCCGACGGGGACACCGTCCGGGACCGGGAGATCGCCATCGAGCAGACGCATCTCGACCGGGTCTACCGCCGTCTCGAAGAGAAGATCGGCGACGCCGAGTTCCTGATGCGGGACGCCGCCAAACTCGGCCAGGTCGGCACCCCCGGCGCCCTGGCCGAGCGCGACGCCCAGGTCTTCCGCGCGGGCGCCCATCTGTCCCGGCTGAACAACGAATTCGAGGACTTCCTCTTCGGCCGGATCGATCTGCTGCTCGGGCAGGACGGCAAGAAGGGCCCCGACGGCGCCTACACCTCGGTGGAACCCGCCGAGGACGCCGTGCGCCCCGACGGCAGCGCCGAGATCGCCGAGACCCTGCACATCGGCCGGATCGGGGTGCTCGACGCCGAGTACGCCCCGCTGGTCATCGACTGGCGGGCCCCGGCGGCGGCGCCCTTCTACCGCTCCACGCCGGTGGCGCCCGGCCGGGTGGTGCGCCGCCGGGTGATCCGCTCCAAGGGCCGCCGGGTCCTCGGCGTCGAGGACGATCTGATGCGCCCCGAGCTGACCGCCCGCCTCGACGGCCGGGAACTCCCGGTGATCGGCGACGGCGCCCTGATGGCCGCGCTCGGCCGGGCCCGCAGCCACACCATGCGGGACATCGTCTCGTCCATCCAGGCGGAACAGGACCTGGTGATCCGCGCCCCCGCCGCCTCCGTGACCCAGGTGGAGGGCGGCCCCGGCACCGGTAAGACGGCGGTGGCGCTGCACCGGGCCGCGTACCTCCTCTACCAGGACCGGCGCCGGTACGCGGGCGGCATCCTGATCGTCTCCCCGACCCCGCTGCTCGTCGCCTACACCGAGGGCGTGCTGCCCTCGCTCGGCGAGGAGGGGCAGGTCGCGATCCGCGCCGTGGGCCATCTGGTCGACGGCGCCGAGGCCACCGTCTACGACGAGCAGGCCATCGCCCGGATCAAGGGCTCGGCCCGGATGCTGAAGGTGCTGCGCAAGGCCGCCCGGGGCGCCCTGGAGCGGCCCCGGCCCACCGTGACGGTCCAGGACGGACAGCTCACGCTGGGGGAGGACACCCCCGGCACGCCCGAGCGGCTGCGCGTCGTCGCCTTCGGCCGCCGACTGGAACTGGAGACCGACGAGCTGCGGCGGATTCGCAACACCGCGCTCGGCGGCACCGCCCCGGTGAACCTGCTCCGCCCGCGCGCCCGCAGGCTGCTGCTCGACGCCCTGTGGTCCCGCTCCGGCGCCGCGGGCCGCCACACCGACCCCGAACTCGCCGCCGAGCTGCGCTCCTCCTTCGACGAGGACGTGACCGGCGAGGACAGCTTCCGGCTCTTCCTGGACGAGTGGTGGCCCGAGCTGACCCCCCGTGCGGTGCTCGCGGCGATGGCCGACGAACGGCGGCTCTCCCGCTGGGCCCGCCGGGTCCTCAACCCCGGTGAGGTGCGGCGGCTCGCCCGCTCCCTCAAGCGGGTCGGCCCGGACGGCACCGGTCCGCTCTCCGTCCACGACGTGGCCCTGCTGGACGAGCTGCACGCGCTGCTCGGCGCCCCCGCCCGGCCCCGCCGCAAGCGGGAACTCGATCCACTGGACCAGCTCACCGGTCTGGAGGAGCTGATGCCGCAGCGCGAGGAGTCCCAGCGGGAGCGCGCGGAGCGGCTGGCGGCCGAGCGCACCGAGTACGCCCATGTGATCGTGGACGAGGCCCAGGACCTGACCCCCCTCCAGTGGCGCATGATCGGCCGCCGCGGGCGGCACGCCACCTGGACGGTCGTCGGCGATCCGGCCCAGTCGTCCTGGCCGGAGCCCGAGGAGGCCGCCGAACTGCGGGACGAGGCCCTGGGCAGCCGCCCCCGCCGCCGCTTCCAGCTCACGGTCAACTACCGCAACCCCGCCGAGATCGCCGAACTGGCGGCGAAGGTGCTGGCCAGGGCGATGCCCGGGGCCGAGTCCCCGGTGGCGGTCCGCTCCACCGGGGTGGTGCCCCGCTTCGCCTGTGCCGTCGGCCGTCCGCTCGGCGAGACGGTGCGGGCCGAGGCGGAGCGCCTGCTCGACCGGGTGGACGGCACCGTGGGCGTCGTGGTCGCCATGAACCGCCGGGCCGAGGCCGCGCGCTGGCTCGCGGGGCTGGGCGACCGGGTGGTGGCGCTCGGCTCGCTGGAGGCGAAGGGCCTGGAGTACGACGCGACGGTGGTGGTCTGCCCGGCGGGGATCGCCGACGGGACGGCGGTCGGGCTGCGGGTGCTCTATGTCGCGCTGACCCGGGCCACCCAGGAGCTGACGGTGATCTCGGACGGGCGGGACGCGCCGGACGCGGACGGGGTGCCGGAGCTGCTCCGCGACTGACCCGGCGGCGGGCCCCGGGACCGGCCCGGCGGTCCCGGGGGGCCGTCCGGGTCAACACCGGGCTGACACGCTGTCAACCCGGCGCGGGGGAATCGCTTGCCGGGGTGGTTTGTTAGCCTGGGTGTGGCACCGGCCCGATCCAAGCCCCCGGGCCCAACCTTTGTCGCTTTGAGCGACCTTCCGCCGCGAGGCGAGCATGGCGGGTCGGTGTCACTACAAGCATTCCTTCAGGTCCATGCCACACCATCCGTGGCATGGACCTGTTCTGGTTTCCGGGGTGGCGCCCCGGGCGGGATCGGGCCGCGGTGGAACGGGTGTGCCCCGCTCGGTCCCCGGCGGGGCACACCCGTTCCATCACATGGAGTTATCTCGTATGGTGGAAAAGCTATTCCGGAAACAAAACGACCACTATTACCTGCTACTGGCAGGTAGGTGCGACCATCGGGAGAGCGTCCGCCGGGGTGCCCCCGCGCGGGCGCGTAGCAATGAAGCTAGGGAAAGCAGAGGAACCCGGTCATGGCAACGGCGCCCAGCGTCTCGTACTCGATGACGGTCCGGCTGGAGGTGCCCGCGAGCGGAACCGCGGTCTCCCAGCTGACCACGGCCGTGGAGTCCTCCGGCGGCTCGGTGACCGGTCTGGACGTCACCGCGTCCGGCCACGAGAAGCTGCGGATCGATGTGACGATCGCCGCGACCTCGACCGCCCACGCCGAAGAGATCGTCGAGGGGCTGCGCTCCATCGAGGGCGTGGTGCTGGGGAAGGTCTCCGACCGCACCTTCCTGATGCACCTCGGCGGCAAGATCGAGATGGCGTCCAAGCACCCCATCCGCAACCGTGACGACCTCTCGATGATCTACACCCCGGGTGTGGCGCGGGTCTGCATGGCCATCGCCGAGAACCCCGAGGACGCCCGCCGCCTCACCATCAAGCGCAACTCCGTCGCCGTGGTCACCGACGGCTCCGCCGTCCTCGGCCTCGGCAACATCGGCCCCAAGGCGTCGCTGCCGGTGATGGAGGGCAAGGCCGCCCTCTTCAAGCGCTTCGCGGGCATCGACGCCTGGCCGATCTGCCTGGACACCCAGGACACCGACGAGATCGTCTCGATCGTCAAGGCGATCGCCCCGGGCTTCGCCGGGATCAATCTGGAGGACATCTCCGCCCCCCGCTGCTTCGAGATCGAGGCGCGGCTGCGGGAGGCCCTGGACATCCCGGTCTTCCACGACGACCAGCACGGCACCGCGATCGTCGTGCTCGCCGCGCTGACCAACGCGCTGCGCGTGGTCGGCAAGACGATCGGTGATGTACGGGTCGTCATGTCCGGCGCGGGCGCCGCCGGTACGGCCATCCTGAAGCTGCTGCTGGCGGCCGGGGTCAAGCACGCCGTCGTCGCCGACATCCACGGTGTGGTGCACGCGGGCCGCGCCGACCTGGTCGACGCCGCGCCCGGCTCCCCGCTGCGCTGGATCGCCGACAACACCAACCCGGAGGGCGTCACCGGCTCGCTCCGGGAGGCCGTCGTCGGCGCGGACGTGTTCATCGGGGTCTCGGCGCCGAACCTGCTGGGGGCCGAGGACGTCGCCGCGATGGCCGATGGCGCCATCGTCTTCGCGCTCGCGAACCCCGACCCCGAGGTGGACCCGGCGATCGCCCGGCAGACCGCCGCCGTGGTCGCCACCGGCCGCTCCGACTTCCCCAACCAGATCAACAACGTGCTGGTCTTCCCGGGTGTCTTCCGGGGCCTGCTGGACGCCCAGTCCCGCACGGTGAACACCGAGATGATGCTGGCCGCGGCGAGCGCCCTCGCGGACGTCGTCACCGAGGACGAGCTGAACCCGAACTACATCATCCCGTCCGTCTTCAACGACAAGGTCGCCGGTGCGGTGGCCGGAGCCGTGCGGACGGCGGCGAAGGCCGCCGCGGCGGCCCCCGGGCCCGTCGAGGGCTGACGGACCGGCCGCCGCGCCCCGGGGGTTCCACGGCGCCCCAGGGGGCCCTGGACCGCCCCTGGGCCGCCCCGGGGGTTCCACGGCGTGGGGGCGGCCCTCCGGTCGCAGCCGCCCCGGCGGTCACGTACCGTAGCCCTTGGCCCCGGAATGATCACGGGGGCGCGGACCCCGCCCCGTGAGGGGCAGGAGCGCCGTTCCCCTGCTCCGGGCTCCGGCGCGTCGCGGGTCGCCGGTCCACCGCCGCCGATCTAGGGTGGCGGACCATGGCCCTGCGGCTCGAAGGAGCCCCGCCCGGTGAACGGAGTGTCACCACGATGTGGTAGTGGCGCTTTTCGTGTGACCCAGGCGGGTGCCGGATTGGCTTTCCCGCCGTTGGTGGGGGCAGGATGCTCACCCGAGGACCTGTCCTGGGGGAATCCCCCACCGGGCCAGGAGGATCTGATGCAGACCCTGGTCCGGGGAGTGTCAGAGGGCCCTGGCAGCATCGGCTTCGATCTCACGCCTCACAGGCAAGTAGAAATACGGGAGTAAGAACATGAACCGCAGTGAGCTGGTGGCCGCGCTGGCCGACCGCGCCGAGGTGACCCGCAAGGACGCCGACGCCGTGCTGGCAGCCCTCGCCGAGACCGTCGGAGAGATCGTCGCCAAGGGCGACGAGAAGGTCACCATCCCCGGCTTCCTGACCTTCGAGCGCACCCACCGTGCCGCTCGCACCGCGCGCAACCCGCAGACCGGCGACCCGATCCAGATCCCGGCGGGCTACAGCGTGAAGGTTTCCGCTGGGTCGAAGCTGAAGGAAGCGGCGAAGGGCAAGTAAGCTCCTCGGCCGGACCCGCGGGGACACCCCCGGGTTCTCCACTCGGCACCACCAGGGCGGCCGTCCCCACCGGGACGGCCGCCCTCGCCGTGCCCGGGGCTCCCCGCCGTGCCGCGCCCCTGAGGCCCGTGGACATGCCACCGCCCCGGACCGTCGGAACGGGCCGGGGCGGGGACAGCGGCCGGGAGGCGGCTCAGGCGCGGCTCAGAGGCCGGAGCCGGGCAGTTCTACCTTGGCCCCCAGGTCCACCAGCTTCGCCATGAAGTTCTCGTAGCCGCGGTTGATCAGGTCGATGCCGTGCACCCGGGAGGTGCCCTGCGCCGCCAGCGCCGCGATCAGATACGAGAAGCCGCCCCGCAGGTCCGGGATGA
The DNA here is from genome assembly GCF_005519465.1 of Streptomyces clavuligerus. Lineage (NCBI taxonomy): Bacteria > Bacillati > Actinomycetota > Actinomycetes > Kitasatosporales > Streptomycetaceae > Streptomyces > Streptomyces clavuligerus. Next base: position 4,307,163 of record NZ_CP027858.1, read on the forward strand.
CCAGATCGGCGCCCTGGAGCTTCGTCGGGCCCGACACGACGGCCGAGTGCAGGAAGTTGCGCTGGCCGAAGCGGCAGTCCGAGCCGCCCAGGCACTCGCGGTAGAGCTGGATGTGCGCGCCCATCTGGTTGAGCGCGGAGGTGAAGCCGAGCCGGGACTCGTAGACCGTCTCATGGACGATGGAGAGCCCCGCCGCCTGCGTCAGCGCGACCACCAGCGGCTGCTGCCAGTCGGTCTGGAAACCGGGGTGGACGTCCGTCTCCAGGGCTATCGCGTTCAGCGAGCCGCCGGGGTGCCAGAAGCGGATGCCCTCGTCGTCGATCTCGAACGCGCCGCCGACCTTGCGGTAGGTGTTGAGGAAGGTCATCATCGAGCGCTGCTGGGCGCCGCGCACATAGATGTTGCCCTCGGTGGCCAGCGCGGCCGAGGCCCAGGACGCCGCCTCCAGCCGGTCCGGCAGCGCCCGGTGGGTGTAGCCGGAGAGCCGGTCGACACCGGTGATCCGGATCGTCCGGTCCGTCTGGATCGAGATGATCGCGCCCATCTTCTGGAGCACGCAGATCAGATCCTCGATCTCCGGCTCCACGGCGGCGTTGGACAGCTCGGTGACACCCTCGGCGAGCACCGCCGTCAGCAGCACCTGCTCGGTCGAGCCGACCGAGGGGTACGGCAGCCGGATCTTGCAGCCGCGCAGCCGCTGCGGGGCCTCCAGGTACTGGCCGTCGTCCCGCTTCTCGATGCGCGCGCCGAACTGCCGCAGCACATCGAAGTGGAAGTCGATCGGCCGGCCGCCGATGTCGCAGCCGCCGAGCCCGGGGATGAACGCGTGGCCGAGCCGGTGCAGCAGCGGGCCGCAGAAGAGGATCGGGATGCGCGAGGAACCGGCGTGGGCGTCGATGTCGGCGATGTTGGCGCTCTCGACATGGGTCGGGTCGAGCACCAGCTCGCCCGGCTCCTCGCCCGGCCGGACGGTCACACCGTGGAGCTGGAGCAGCCCGCGCACGACCCGCACATCGCGGATGTCGGGCACATTGCGCAGCCTGCTGGGCTCGCTGCCGAGCAGAGCGGCGACCATGGCCTTCGGGACCAGGTTCTTGGCGCCGCGAACACGGATCTCGCCCTCCAGCGGGGTTCCGCCATGGACAAGCAGTACATCGTCTGTGCCGGTCATGAATCTCGCGTTCCGGAGGGTGTCCCCCCAGCGGAGCGAGGGGGAGTCGGGCAGGGGATCAGAGAAAAGGGTAAAGGGCCGCAGGCCCTGTCCTCACAGGGCGAGGAGCCTGTGTGACGTCATGAAACGGCTACAGCACGCTGGGTTCACGGCAGTTTGCGGAGTGTCACCTTCCGGATGGCCTCGGCGGCCCCGTTGAGCTGCGCCGCGGGGACGGCCGCCGGTCGGCCCCCGCGGCGGGCGAAGATGCGGGATCATGTCTCGCATGACCGAGGTGTCCTCGCTCACAGGGCGGCTGCTCGTCGCCACACCCGCCCTCGCGGACCCGAATTTCGACCGCGCGGTCGTCCTGCTGCTCGACCACGACGACGAGGGCACCCTCGGCGTGGTGCTCAACAGACCCACGCCGGTGGGGGTCGCCGACATCCTGGAGTCCTGGGCGGCGCTCGCCGGGGAGCCCGGTGTGGTCTTCCAGGGCGGACCGGTCTCGCTCGACTCCGCGCTCGGCGTCGCCGTCATCCCCGGTGACGAGGGCCCGATCGGCTGGCGCCGGGTGTACGGGGCGATCGGCCTGGTGGATCTGGAGACCCCGCCCGAACTGCTGGGCGCGGCCCTCGGCTCGCTGCGCATCTTCGCCGGGTACGCGGGCTGGGGCCCGGGCCAGCTCGAAGCCGAACTGGAGGAGGGCGCCTGGTACGTCGTGGACTCCGAGCCCGGTGATGTCTCCTCGCCGAAGCCGGAGAACCTGTGGCGGGCGGTGCTCCGGCGGCAGCGCAGCGAGCTGGCGATGTTCGCGACCTACCCCGACGACCCGTCCCTCAACTGACCCTCCCCCTTGCCGCCGAGCCGCCCTCCGGCCCGGGTACCCTTGGAGGTCATGAGCACTCTTGGTGAGCCCGAGCGCGGGACAGGGACGGGAACCCTCGTAGAGCCGACGCCGCAGGTGTCGCACGGCGACGGCGATCACGAGCGCTTCGCCCACTATGTCCAGAAGGACAAGATCATGGCGAGCGCCCTCGACGGCACTCCCGTGGTCGCCCTGTGCGGAAAGGTCTGGGTGCCGGGGCGCGATCCCAAGAAGTACCCGGTCTGCCCGCTCTGCAAGGAGATCTACGACTCGATGGGTCCCGGCGGCGGCAAGGACAAGGGCAAGGACGGCTAGGCCCCAGGCCCTGCCCGGCCGGGAGTGCCCGGCCCCGTACCCCGGTGACGGCCCGGGACGCGCGATCGCGCGTCCCGGGCCGTTTCGTGCTTTCCGCGCCCGTTCCGTACCCGTGCGCTCACATGGGGTTCCCCCGGACCGGTGAGCGTTGCACAGGATGCGTCGCCCGGTCACAGAGTGGTTGAGATCTCTTGTCGCGGCTGAGTGGCACCTCTAGTTTCTTCCCTGTTGTGCAGTACGAAACGTTCGTTGCAGATGCTGCAACAGCTACGCGTAGGGGACCTCGCATGAAGCTCAGCTCCCGTATCGCCGCATCCCTCTCGGCACTGGCGCTGGCGGGCCTCACCGCCACCGCGTGTGCCCCTCAGACCTCGGACAACAGCGCCGACAAGGACGAGAAGTCCGGAACCCTGCGGGTCTGGCTGTTCCAGGAGGTCAACAACGACCCCAAGAAGAAGGCCGTGGACGCGGCCGTGGCCGCCTTCACCCAGCAGCACAAGGACGCCCGGGTCGAGGTCGAGTACATCCCGGTCGAGACCCGCGCCCAGCGCATCAAGGCCGCCTTCAACGACCCCAAGAGCGCGCCCGACCTGGTCGAGTACGGCAATACCGACACCGCCGGCTATGTGAAGGACGGCGGACTCGCCGACATCACCGGAGAGTTCAACGCCTGGGGCGAGGCGAAGAACGCCGACCCCACCGCCGTCCAGGGCGTCACCGTCGACGGCAAGATCTACGGCGCGCCCCTCTTCGTCGGGGTCCGTGCCCTCTACTACCGCACCGACGTCTTCAAGGAACTGGGCCTCAAACCGCCCAGCACCCAGGACGAGCTGATCTCCACCGCCAAGAAGATCCGCAAGGAGAAGCCCGAGCTGTACGGCATGGCCGTCGGCGGCGCCTACACCTATGGCGCGATGCCCTTCGTCTGGGCCCACGGCGGCGACCTGGCCGAGGGCGCCTCCGGCTCCTACCGGGCGACGATCGACAGCCCGGCCGCACAGAAGGGCGTCGCCGCCTACACCTCGCTCTTCGGCGACGACAACTGCCCGGCCGCCAAGTGCGCGGCCATGACCGGCAACGCGGTCGTCACCGCCTTCGCGTCCGGCAAGGCGGCCATGGCCGTCGGCGGTGACTTCAGCCACCAGGCCGTCGAGGCGGGCGCGGTCAAGGGCAAGTACGCCGTCGTTCCGCTGCCCGGCCTCAAGAAGGGCGAGATCGCCCCGGCCTTCGCGGGCGGAAACAATCTCGGCGTGCTGAAGAGCAGCTCCCACCGCACCCTCGCCATCGACCTGCTCCAGCGGCTCGCGGGCAAGGAGAACCAGCGCGCGCTCTTCGACGCCATGGGCTTCCTGCCCACCTACAGCGATGTCCGCCAGGAGGTCGCCGCGAAGGAGCCGTTCCTCGGGCCCTTCGTGCAGACGCTCGGCGCGGGCGCCAAATTCGTCCCCGCCTCGCCCGGCTGGGGCCAGATCGACGCCTCCCAGGTGCTCCCGACCATGTTCCAGGAGATCGTCAGCGGCAAGAAGGACGTCGCGAAGGCGTCCGCCGACGCGGCGAAGAAGATGGACACGGCATTCCGCGACGCGGGCTGACGGTATGAAGCACTCCACGACAGACACCGGCCCCGGCGCATCCGGCGGCCCGTCCGGCACGGACACCGTGCCGGACGGGGCCGCCCCGCCGCCCGCCGCACCCACGCCGTCCTCGTCGCCCTCGGCCTCCTCGTCCTCCCCGGGGGACCGCCGCTCCGCGCGGCGCGGCGGACGCTGGACCCCCTGGCTCTATCTGGTGCCCGCCCTGGTCGTCCTCGCCGGACTGCTGGTCTACCCGATCTACCAGCTCGGCCTGATCTCCTTCCTCGAATACACCCAGGCCCAGGTCAGCGGGGGCGAGCCCACCACCTTCAAGGGACTGGACAACTACCGGACGCTGTTCGCCGACGAACAGTTCTGGCAGGTCCTCCTGGCGACGGTGGTGTTCGCCGCGGCCTGTGTGATCGCCACCCTCGCCGTCGGGTGCGCGCTCGCCGTGCTGCTCACCCGGATCAGGGCGGTGCCCCGGCTCGCCCTGATGATGGCCGCGCTCGGCGCCTGGGCCACCCCGGCCGTCACCGGCTCCACCGTCTGGGTCTTTCTCTTCGACCCCGACTACGGCCCGGTCAACCGGCTCCTGGGGCTCGGCGACCACTCCTGGACCTATGACCGCTTCAGCGCGTTCGCCCTGGTCCTCTTCGAGGTCGTCTGGTGCTCGTTCCCGTTCGTCATGGTGACGGTGTACGCGGGCATCCGGGCCATCCCGGCCGAGGTGCTGGAGGCCGCCGCGCTGGACGGCGCGTCCCAGTGGCGCATCTGGCGCTCGATCACCGCCCCGATGCTCCGGCCCATCCTCGTCGTCGTCACCATTCAGTCGATCATCTGGGACTTCAAGGTCTTCACCCAGATCTATGTCATGACCAACGGCGGAGGCATCGCGGGACAGAACCTCGTCCTCAATGTGTACGCGTACCAGAAGGCGTTCGCGTCCTCCCAGTACAGCCTGGGGTCCGCGATCGGTGTGGTCATGCTGCTGATTCTGCTGGCCGTCACCCTCGTCTATCTGCGCCTGCTGCGACGCCAGGGAGAAGAACTGTGAGCACCCCCAGCCGTCCCGGCCGAACCGGTCCGCTCCGCCTCCGCCGTCCCTGGCGGCTCGCGGCCGAGGCGTCCGCCCTGCTCGTCGCCGCCGTGGTGGCCTTCCCGCTCTACTGGATGGTGCTTTCCGCGGTCAAACCGGCGGGTGAGATCCAGTCGACCGAGGCCCGCCCCTGGACGTTGAATCCGACGCTGGATTCCTTCCGGCGCGTCTTCGAGCAGCAGGACTTCGGACGCTATTTCCTCAACAGTCTGTTCGTCGCGACGGTGGTCGTGGTGGCGTCGGCGCTGATCGCCTTTCTGGCGGCCACCGCCGTCACCCGATTCCGTTTCAAGTTCCGCACGACCCTGCTGATCATGTTCCTCGTGGCCCAGATGGTGCCCATCGAGGCGCTGACCATTCCGCTCTTCTTCCTGATGCGGGACGCCGGACAGCTCAATACCCTCTGGTCGCTCATCCTGCCGCACATCGCCTTCTCGCTCCCCTTCGCCATCTGGATGCTCAGGGGATTTGTGAAGGCGGTTCCCGAGGCGCTGGAGGAAGCCGCCTACATCGACGGCGCGAGCCGTACCCGTTTCCTCTGGCAGATCCTCTTCCCGCTGGTCCTCCCCGGTCTCGTGGCGACGAGCGTCTTCTCCTTCATCTCGACCTGGAACGACTTCCTCTTCGCCAAGTCGTTCATCATCAGCGACACCTCGCAGCAGACCCTGCCGATGGCGCTGTTGGTCTTCTTCAAACCCGATGAGAACGACTGGGGAGGAATCATGGCGGGCTCCACCATCATGACGATCCCCGTGCTCGTCTTCTTCGTCCTCGTGCAGCGGCGGCTCGTCTCGGGCCTGGGCGGCGCCGTCAAGGACTGAGCAGCACCGGAATCCGGGAAAAGACGGTCCCGCGCGCTCCCGCCGGAAAACGACCCGAGATCATATCGAGCATCACCGACATGAAGAACACCACGAAAGAACGCCATGAAGGGTGGCTGCCATGACTGCTGACGGGAACCCTCCGGATCGCCTTCCGGAGCTGATTCCGGCCCCGCTCTCCGCCGATGCCCACGAGGACGGCGGTTTCACCCCCGACATCCGGACCACCCTCCACGCGGGAGCGGGCACCGGCACGGCCGAGCGCTGGCTGCGTTCCACCGTCGGGGCGGCGCTCGGGCTGCCGCTGGCGCCCGCCGCGGAGCCCGGCGGCGAGAACTCCGTCACGCTGCTCATCGACGAGGACGTCCAGAACGTCCAGAACGCAGCGAACGGGGGAGGGCAGGCCGCCGAGGCGTACCGCCTCACGGTCACCGGCCGGGGCGTCGAGATCCGCGGCGGCGGCCCCGCGGGCGTGTTCTGGGGCGTCCAGTCGCTGCGCCAGCTCCTCGGACCGGAGGCGTTCCGCCGCGCCCCGGTCGCCCCCGGCGCCACCCGGACGCTCGCCGCGCGGACCGTCGTGGACGCCCCCCGCCTCGGCTGGCGCGGGGTGATGCTCGACGTCGGCCGGCACTTCACCCACAAGACCGACGTGCTGCGCTTCCTCGATCTGATGGCCGCGCACAAGCTCAATGTCTTCCACTTCCATCTCACCGACGACCAGGGCTGGCGCATCGAGATCAAGCGCTATCCGAAACTGACCGAGGTCGGTGCCTGGCGGACGCGGAGCAAGTGGGGACACCGCTACTCCGAACTGTGGGACGAGAAGCCGCACGGCGGCTACTACACCCAGGACGACATCCGCGAGATCGTCGCCTACGCCGCCGAGCGGCACATCCGGGTCGTCCCCGAGATCGATCTCCCCGGCCACTCGCAGGCCGCCATCGCCGCCTACCCGGAGCTGGGCAACACCGATGTCGTCGACACCGCGTCGCTCACCCCCTGGGACAACTGGGGGGTCTCCCCGAACGTCCTGGCGCCCACCGAGCACACCCTGCGCTTCTACGAGGGCGTGCTCGAAGAGGTCCTCGACCTCTTCCCCGCCGCGACGTCCCCGTTCATCCACATGGGGGGCGACGAGTGCCCCAAGGACCAGTGGAAGGCGTCCCCGGCGGCCCAGGCCCGGATCGCCGAACTCGGCCTGGCCGACGAGGACGAACTCCAGTCCTGGTTCATCCGCCACTTCGATACCTGGCTCGCCGCGCGCGGCCGTCGCCTGATCGGCTGGGACGAGATCCTGGAGGGCGGGCTCGCCCCCGGCGCCACCGTCTCCTCCTGGCGCGGCTACGCGGGCGGCATCGCCGCCGCCGAAGCGGGACACGATGTGGTGATGTGTCCCGAGCAGCAGGTCTATCTGGACTTCCGTCAGGACGGCGGCCCGGACGAGCCGATGCCCATCGGGTACATCCGCACCCTGGAGGACGTCTATCGGTTCGAGCCGGTTCCACCCGGTCTGTCGCCCGAGGCGGCGGCCCATGTCCTCGGCACCCAGGCCAATGTCTGGACCGAGGTCATGCACGACCGCTCCCGGGTCGACTACCAGGTCTTCCCGCGGCTCGTCGCCTTCGCCGAAGTCGCCTGGTCCGCGCTGCCGCCGTCCGGGGAACGCGACTACGCGGACTTCTCCCGGCGGATGGCCGTCCACTACCGGCGGCTGGACGCCCTGGGTGTCGACTACCGGCCCCCCGGCGGCCCCCTGCCCTGGCAGAAGCGGCCCGGTGTGGCCGGGTTCCCACGGGAGGGCGCGCCTCCGAACGTGTGAGCCGGTGGCCAAGGCCGTGTCCACCGCCCCGGACTCTGGGACGGTGGACCGGTCATGAGGAACAAGCCGCACAACACCGTCAACGCCCTTGAAGCCAGGCATTGCACCTGTCATGCCCAAGAGATGGCAAAACGGGTCGTCACTACAGCAAGGACGCATCCGACGCGGATGCGTCCTTGCCGGACCCTCGCGCCGGTGCGTCCGGAAGATGTGCCAGAGTTGCCCCGTCCGGCCTGTGAGCACGTACGGTACGGCAACACAGGCGGGATGGCCGGACACCGGGAAGGGGCCGCTGGGTGACCACGCACGCACCGCAGACGACGCGGTCGGTGACGCTGCCGACCTCGCTGGACGAGGCCGTGGCGGCCCTGACCGCCATGCCCGCCGCCGTGCCCATCGCGGGCGGCACGGACCTCATGGTGGCCGTCAACAAGGGCCGGTTGCGCCCGGCCGGACTCGTCGGACTGAGCCGGATCAGTGAGATCCGCGGCTGGCGTTACCAGGACGGCCACGCCCTCCTCGGCGCCGGGCTCACCCACGCGCGCATGGGACGCCCCGACTTCGCCGCCCTCATCCCCGCGCTGGCCGCGTCCGCGCGCGCCGCGGGACCCCCGCAGATCCGCAACGCGGGCACCCTGGGCGGCAATATCGCCTCCTCCGCGCCGACCGGCGACACGCTGCCGGTGCTGGCCGCGCTGGAGGCCGACCTCATCATCGCCGGACCCGGCGGGGCGCGCCGCGAGATCCCCGTCGCCCAGCTCCTCGCCGGGCGCGACATGCTGGCGCCCGCCGAGCTGATCGGCTACGTCCGGGTACCGCTGCTGCACGCGCCCCAGGTCTTCCTCAAGGCCACCGGGCGCACCGGCCCCGGGCGGGCCACCGCGTCGGTGGCCGTCGTGCTCGACCCGGCGCGGCGCGGGGTGCGCTGCGCGGTGGGCGCGATCGCGCCGATGCCGCTGCGGCCCCTGGAGGCCGAGCAGTGGATCGCCTCGTACATCGACTGGGACGGCGAGCGCGGGCTCGCGGGGGAGGCGCTGGTGGCCTTCGGCGAGTACGTCGCCGCCGCGTGCATCCCGGACCCGCCGCCCGCCCCGGCGGGGATGGAACAGCCCGTTCACCCACCGGCCGTACTGCATCTGCGGCGCACGGTCGCCGCGCTGGCCCGGCGTGCGCTGGGGAGGGCGCTGTCATGAGCGACGAGACCAACCCGCAGGGGGCCCGGCAGGCCCCCCAGCAGCCCCAGGGGGAGGGGCACCCGGCACCGCACGGCGTCTGGCAGCCGACCCCGCAGGGCGAGTACGACTACGACGCCACGGCCTTCGTCCAGTTGCCGCCCGAGGAACTGCTGGGCGCCGCCGCGCCGCTGGAGGCACCGGGGCACGACTTCGTCCCGCCGATGATCCTGCCGCTGACCCCGGCGGCCGAGCCGCAGGTGCCCGCCGAGTGGCGGGTTCCGCACGACACCGGGCAGCTCCCGGCCCACCCGGGCCAGGGCTGGCCCGAGCCCGCCGACCACCACCGCGCGGGTGAGCCGCACCCGATGGCGCAGCACGGCGCGGAGGTCCACGGGGTGGGCCCGCACGCGACCGACGGCCACGGGCTCTCGGTGCACACGGCCGACGGCCACGGTCTGCCGGTGCATGCGGCCGCGGACGGACCCGGGCCGCGGGGCGACGGCGCGGGCGGCCGGGGGACGGCGCTCCACGGGGCCCCCGGGGTCAACGGGGTCAACGGGGTTCCGGTGGCCCTTCCGTACGGCACCGACGGCCACGGTGCGCCGGTGCACGGCGCCGGGGCGGAGGCCGGGGACCCGAACGCCACCGAGCAGTGGCTCTTCCCCGAGGCGGTGCAGCAGCAGGCCGCCGACACGGCGGACATGACCGGACAGTGGACCATCCCCGTGGCCCGCGGTGACCTCCCGGACGAGACCGGCGAGTTCACCACCTCCATGCTGAAGGAGCAGTGGAACACGGCGCCCACCACGCTGCCGGGGGGCGCCGCCGCCCCCTGGACGGTGGAGCGCCCGACTCCCGCACCCGTGGTACCGGCCGCCGTGCCGCCGCCCCCGGCCGCCGCCGTGCCGACCGCTCCCGACGGGACGGTCGAGGCGGTCGAGGCCGCTGTGGCGAGCCCGGTGGCACCGGTGGCGCCCCCGCCCGGGGAACCGGCACGGACCCACGCCGCCCCGGCCCCGGCACCCGCCCCGGCGGCACCCGCCGCGCACCCCGGAACGCCGGTCGCGCACGAGCCCGTCCCGCCGTCGCCGGAGCCCCTGCCGGAGCCCCACGCACAGCCCCACACCCAGCCGGAGAACCAGCCGGAGGCACAGGCCCCGGTGGCCGCCGGGCCGGAGCCCGTCCCCGTCCCCGTTCACGTCCCCGCCGTTCCCGTTCCCGTTCCCGTTCCCGACGGGTACGAGCACGGGCGGGAACAGGAGGCCGTGTCCGCTCAGACGGAGGCGGCCGAGGCACGCGACACCACCGGGACCGCCGAGGTCCTGGAGGCACCTGAGGCCGTCGAGGCGGAAGCCGTCGGGACGGCCGACACCGAAGAGGTCCCGGCACACCGGCCGCACCCCGCTCCGTACGAGGCCGCTCACGAGCCCGGTCCCGTCGCGCCGCCCGACGCGTCCGCCGTGCCCGACGCGACCGATGCGGCCGAGGACTTCGGCGACCCGGCGGCCGTCGCCCCCGTCCCCCCGGAGGCCGCCCCGGACGCGGACCGCCCCCAGGTCCCGGCGCAGGCACCCGACCCGGCCGCGGCCGTCGCGGGACCGCCCTCCGCCCAGGCCCAGGAACACCCGCTGACCTCCTACGTCCTGCGGGTCAACGGCGCCGAGTGCTCCGTCACCGACGCCTGGATCGGGGAGTCCCTGCTCTATGTCCTGCGGGAGCGCCTGGGCCTCGCCGGTGCCAAGGACGGCTGCTCGCAGGGCGAGTGCGGCGCCTGCAACGTCCAGGTCGACGGGCGGCTCGTCGCCTCCTGCCTGGTGCCCGCCGCGACCACGGCGGGCTCCGAGGTCCGCACCGTCGAGGGACTCGCCGCGGGCGGCGAACCCTCCGACGTCCAGCGGGCGCTGGCCGCCTGCGGAGCCGTCCAGTGCGGCTTCTGCGTCCCCGGCATGGCGATGACCGTCCATGACCTCCTGGAGGGCAACCACAGCCCCACCGAGCTGGAGACCCGCCAGGCCCTCTGCGGCAACCTCTGCCGCTGCTCCGGCTACCGCGGGGTGCTCGACGCCGTCAGCCAGGTCGTCGCCGAGCGCGAGGCGTCCGCCGCCACGGCGGAAGCGGCGGCGGAGGCGGCGGAGGGAAGCGCCGGGGCCCCCGCCACCCCCCTCCCGGATGCCCGCATTCCGCACCAGGCGCCCCCCGGCGCCGGTAGTGTGCAGCCCCACCCGCACGACGGAGGCATGGCGTGACCAACGACGCGGCCACCACCGCGACGACCCGGACGGCTCCCCCCCATCCCCTGCCGGAGGAGCCCGCCCACGGACTCGGGGTCTCCCTCCCCGCGGCCGACGCCCGGGCCAAGACCGAGGGCACCTTCCCGTACGCCTCCGACCTGTGGGCCGAGGGCCTGCTGTGGGCCGCCATACTGCGGTCGCCGCACCCCCACGCCCGGATCACCGCCATCGACACCTCCGGCGCGCTGGAGATGCCGGGGGTCCGCGCGGTCGTCACCCACGAGGACGTCCCCGGCGACCGCTGCTACGGCAGGCGGATCGCCGACCGGCCCGTCTTCGCCTCCGACCTGGTGCGCCACCACGGCGAGGCGATCGCCGCCGTCGCCGCCGAACACCCCGACACCGCCCGGCTCGCCGCCGCCGCCATCACCGTCGAGTACGAGGTGCTGGAGCCGGTCACCGACCCCGAGCAGTCCTTCGCCGCCGAACCGCTCCACCCGGACGGCAACCTCGTCCGCCATATCCCGCTGAGCTACGGCGACCCCGACCTCACCGGCGATGTCGTGGTCGAGGGCCTGTACCGCGTCGGCCGCCAGGACCCCGCGCCCATCGGGGCCGAGGCCGGGCTCGCGGTGCCCCGCCCGGACGGCGGCGTCGAGCTGTACGTCGCCTCCACCGACCCGCACACCGACCGCGATCTGGCCGCCGCCTGCTACGGGCTGGAGCCCGAGCGGGTGAAGGTCGTGGTGACCGGCGTGCCCGGCGCCACCGGCGACCGCGAGGAGCACGGCTTCCACCTTCCCCTGGGGCTGCTGGCGCTGCGCACCGGCTGCCCCGTCAAGCTGACCGCCACCCGCGAGGAGTCCTTTCTCGGCCACTCGCACCGCCATCCGGCGCTGCTGCGCTACCGCCACCACGCGGACACCGAGGGCCGGCTGCTCAAGGTCGAGGCACAGCTCCTGCTGGACGCGGGCGCGTACGCGGACACCTCCGCCGAGTCGCTGGCCGCCGCCGTCGCCTTCGCCTGCGGCCCCTATGTGGTCCCGCACGCCTTCATCGAGGGCTGGGCGGTCCGCACCAACAACCCCCCCTCCGGCCATATGCGGGGCGAGGGCGCGATGCAGGTGTGCGCCGCGTACGAGGCCCAGATGGACAAGCTCGCCGCGAAGCTGGGGCTCGACCCCGTGGAGCTGCGGCTGCGCAATGCGCTGGCGACCGGGGACATCCTCCCCACCGGCCAGACCGTGACCTGCCCCGCCCCGGTGGCCGAACTGCTGGAGGCTGTACGGGACTTCCCGCTGCCGCCGCTGCCCAAGGACTCGCCCGAGGACGACTGGCTGCTGCCGGGCGGCCCGGAGGGCGCGGGCGAGCCCGGCGCGGTCCGCCGGGGCGTCGGCTACGCGCTGGGCATGGTCCATATGCTCGGCGCCGAGGGGGCCGACGAGGTCTCCACGGCCACCGTCAAGGTCCACGACGGCATGGCCACGGTGATCTGTGCGGCCGTCGAGACCGGCCAGGGCTTCACGACGCTCGCCCGGCAGATCGTCCAGGAGACCCTGGGCATCGACGAGGTGCACGTCGCCGCCGTCGACACCGATCAGCCCCCGGCGGGGCCCGCCGCCCACGGCCGGCACACCTGGGTCTCCGGCGGCGCGGTCGAACGGGCCGCGAAGATGGTCCGGACGCAACTGCTCCAGCCGCTGGCGCACAAGTTCGGGATGTCGACCGAGCTGCTCCAGATCACCGACGGCAAGATCACCTCGTATGACGGGGTGCTCTCCACGACCGTCATGGAGGCGATGGACGGCAAGGAGCTGTGGGCGACCGCACAGTGCCGTCCGCACCCCACCGAGCCGCTGGACGAGAACGGCCAGGGCGACGCCTTCGTGGGGATGGCGTTCTGCGCCGTCCGCGCGGTGGTCGACGTGGACATCGAGCTGGGGTCGATCCGGGTGGTCGAGATGGCGGTGGCCCAGGACGTGGGGCGGGTGCTCAACCCGGCGCAGCTCGCCGCGCGGATCGAGGCGGGCGTCACCCTCGGGGTCGGCACCGCGCTCACGGAGAACCTGCGGACCGCGCGCGGAGTGGTCCGGCACCCGGACCTGACCGGGTACGCCCTGCCGACCGCGCTGGACGCGCCCGACATCCGCATCGTGAAGCTGGTGGAGGAGCGGGACGTCGTCGCCCCCTTCGGCGCGAAGGCGGCGAGCGCCGTGCCCGTGGTGACGTCCCCGGCGGCGGTCGCGTCGGCGGTGCGGGCCGCGACGGGGCGCCCGGTCAACCGGCTGCCGATCCGGCCGCAGGCGGCGGTCGCGCCGCCGACGGTCTGAGCTGCGGGCGTCCTGCCGGACGGCCGTGCGCCGGTTCGCGGCGGCGGTTCGCCGGGCGGGTTCACCCGCCGGTGGGAAACGGGGCGACGCGAGGGGGCATTCGCCCGTAGCGTCGCCCCATGAGCGCGCTCGTGGGACCGAACCCCGCCGGACCGGGCCCCGCTGTCGTTCTGATCACGGGCGTCATGGCCGCGGGGAAGTCGACCGTCGCGCAGGCCCTCGCCGAACGCCTGCCGAGGTCCGCGCATGTCCGGGGGGACGCCTTCCGCCGGATGACGGTCTCCGGCCGGGTGGAGATGGGCTCCCCGGACGAGGCGGAGGCACTGGCCCAGCTACGGCTGCGGTACCGGCTGTCGGCGTCCGCCGCCGACACCTACGCCGCCGCGGGCTGGACGGCGGTGGTCCAGGACATCGTGATCGGCGCCGAGCTGCCCGCGTATCTCGCCCTGGTGCGGACCCGCCCGCGTTACGCGGTCGTCCTGGCGCCGTCCGCGTCGGCCGTGCGCGCACGGGAGTCCGCCCGCGCCAAGACGGGCTACTCGGCGACGACGACGGTGGACCACCTGGACCGCGTCCTCCGCGAGGAGACCCCGCGCGTCGGCCTCTGGCTGGACACCTCGTACCGGACCCCCGAGGAGACGGTGGACACGATCCTCGCGCGCCTGCCGGAGGCCCGCGTCTGACCGGCTGCGGCCGGTCCCCGGCCGGTCCCCGGCCGGTCCCCGGCCGGGAGCACGCGGGCGGACGCGGGCGGGCGCGGGGACGCGGGGACGCGGGGCTGGGCACGGACAACGGGCGGGTGGTGGCTCCGGAGAGCTGCCACCCGCCCGTCCCTGGAGGCCGTGACGAGAATCGGACTCGTGCTGTGCTGACCCGGGGGGCCACCCCCGGACCCCCGGTCGGGGGCTCATGGGGTGGGGCCGGTCGGTGGACCGTGGAGGCCGTGACGAGAATCGAACTCGTGTAACTCGCTTTGCAGGCGAGTCCCTGAACCACTCGGGCACACGGCCGTGTGCTGTGCAGTGATCCGACCGTAGGCGGCGGGCGGCGGGCGGTTCAAGGGAGCGTCGGGGCGTGCCATGCGACTGACATACGCCCGCCATACGCCGTTCACAGTCGTACGACCAAGGGACCAGCCGGTACCCCGCCCAGCGACAGGCCCCATATTCGTCCATGCCCCTTACTCTTGGGCCATGAGTGCCCCCGAGTCCCGTGACACCGACGTCACCTCACCCCCGTCCCCGACCCCCGAGCACCCCTCCATATCCCGGCCCGCTCCCCGCGCGCTCCGCCCCGACGAGGAGTCCGGGGGCGGCATCCTGGGGCGCACTTATCGCGCGCTGAGCATCGGGACCGTCGCCGTCGTGCTGCTGATCGCCTTCGAGGCCACCGCCGTCGGGACCGCGATGCCCGTCGCCGCGCGGGAGCTGGACGGCATCGGGCTGTACGCGTTCGCCTTCTCCTCGTACTTCACGACCAGCCTCTTCGCGATGGTGCTCGCGGGCCAGTGGGCCGACCGGGACGGGCCGCTGCGGCCCCTGACCGCGGGAATCCTGGCGTTCGCCGCGGGGCTGCTGCTGTCGGGTACGGCCACGACGATGTGGCTGTTCATCCTGGGGCGGGCGGTCCAGGGCCTCGGCGGCGGGCTGGTGATCGTCTCCCTCTATGTGGTGATCGGACGCGCCTACCCGGAGCGGCTGCGGCCCGGGATCATGGCCGCGTTCGCCGCGAGCTGGGTCATCCCGTCCATCGTGGGTCCGCTGATCTCCGGCGCGGTGACCCAGGAGCTGGGCTGGCGCTGGGTCTTCAACGGGACCCCTGTCCTGGTGGCCCTCCCGCTGGCGCTCGCGCTGCCCGCGATCCGGCGCATGGCCTCCGGGCCCGCCGACCCCACCGCGCCCCGGACGGCGTTCGACGCCCGGCGGATACGGCTCGCCCTCGGCATCTCGGTGGGCGTGGGGCTGCTCCAGTACGCCGCCCAGGACCTGGCCTGGCTGTCGATGCTCCCCGCCGCGGCGGGCGCGGCCCTGCTGGTGCCCGTCGTGCTGGGGCTGCTGCCCCAGGGCACCTGGCGCGCCGCGCGGGGGCTGCCGTCGGTGGTGCTGCTGCGCGGTATGGCCGCCGGGTCCTTCGTCGCGGCGGAGTCGTTCGTCCCGCTGATGCTGGTCACTCAGCGCGGGCTGTCGCCGACGCTGGCGGGGCTGTCGATCGGCGTCGGCGGGGTGACCTGGGCGATGGGCTCGTTCCTCCAGTCCAGGCCGCGGATGGAGCCGCACCGGGAGCGGCTGATGGTCATCGGCATGCTGCTGAACACGGCGGCGATCGCGACCCTGCCGACCGTGCTGATCGACGCGGTCCCGGTGTGGATCGTGGGTGTGGCGTGGGCGTCCGGCTGCTTCGGCCTGGGCATGGTGATCGCCTCGACCAGCGTGCTGCTGCTGAAGCTCTCCGCCCCCGAGGAGGCGGGCTCGAACTCGGCCGCCCTCCAGATCTCGGACGGCCTCTCCAACGTCCTCCTGCTGGCCGCGGGCGGCGCCGCCTTCGCCGCCCTGGGCGGCGGCTCGATCGCGGGCCACACCGCGTCGGGCGGGTCCGCCGCGAACCCCGTGGCCTTCGCCGTCGTCTTCGTCCCGATGGCGGTGGTGGCCCTCGCGGGCGCGTGGGTGGCGACCCGGCTGCGGACGTCGGAAAAGCTCTGACACCGGGTGGTACCGGGCGGTACCATCGGGTCCATGGCTGGTCTCAATGTGCGATTCACCGAGGAAGAGCTCACCGCCCTGCGGGAGCGGGCCGAAGCGGAGGGCCGCAGTATGCAGTCCTTCGCGCACGACGCGGTGATCAGAGCGATCAACGAACGCGCGCGGCTGTTCAACGAGGCCGCCGAGCATGTGCTGAGGGCGAGCGAGGAGCTGAACCGGAGGCTCGCCTGATGCACTACCTCACCCTGCCCGAGCTGCTGAACCTCGCGGAGCGGCTGCGGGCGGCCGAGGTGCGCGACTACGGTCTGCTGGACTCCGCCCTCGCGCGCCCCCAGGCGAGCGTCTTCGGCCAGGACGCCTACCCGGATGTCTGGCAGAAGGCCGCCGCCCTGATGGAGTCCCTGGCCCGCAACCACGGACTGGTCGACGGCAACAAGCGGATCGCCTGGTATGCCACCTGGGTCTTTCTCCATGTGAACGGCCATCCGCTGGACCCGGAATTCGACGTGGACGAGGCGGAACGGTTTGTTCTGGACGTCTGCCAGGGGGCACTCGACGTCCCCAAGATCGCGTCGGGGCTGCTGCGCTTCGCCCGCTGAGCGCGCCCCCGCCGGGCCGCTGTGAGGCGGGTCTCACCCGTCCGGTGGGGTCCGGAGAACGGCCCGGGGCACCGGGGGAGCACCGGTAGGGTGGCCCGGTTGTCATATACGTCGTCGTCATATCCGTCGTGACTGGACCAGCGCCGAACCGGAGACCGTGACTACTACCGCCTCCCACTCCCACCACCTCTCACCCGCCTTCCCCGGCCGCGCCCCCTGGGGCACCGCCGGCAAGCTGCGCGCCTGGCAGCAGGCGGCCATGGACAAGTACATCCAGGAGCAGCCCCGCGACTTCCTCGCCGTCGCCACCCCCGGCGCGGGCAAGACCACCTTCGCCCTCACCCTCGCCTCCTGGCTGCTCCACCACCACGTGGTCCAGCAGGTGACCGTCGTCGCCCCGACCGAGCATCTGAAGAAGCAGTGGGCCGCCGCCGCCGCGCGGATCGGGATCAGGCTGGACCCGGAGTACAGCGCGGGCCCGCTCAGCCGCGAGTACCACGGCGTCGCCGTGACCTACGCCGGTGTCGGCGTGCGGCCCATGCTCCACCGCAACCGCTGCGAGCAGCGCAAGACCCTCGTCATCCTGGACGAGATCCACCACGCGGGCGACTCCAAGTCCTGGGGCGAAGCCTGCCTGGAAGCCTTCGACCCGGCCACCCGCCGGCTCACGCTCACCGGCACTCCGTTCCGTTCCGACACCAACCCGATCCCCTTCGTGACCTACGAGGAGGGCAACGACGGGATTCGCCGCTCGGCCGCCGACTACACCTACGGATACGGCAACGCGCTGGGCGACGGCGTCGTCCGGCCGGTGATCTTCCTCAGCTACAGCGGCAACATGCGCTGGCGCACCAAGGCCGGTGACGAGGTCGCCGCCCGGCTCGGCGAGCCGATGACGAAGGACGCGATCTCGCAGGCGTGGCGGACCGCGCTCGACCCGCGCGGCGAGTGGATGCCCAATGTGCTGCGCGCCGCCGACCAGCGGCTGACCGAGGTCAGGAAGTCCATCCCGGACGCCGGTGGCCTGGTGATCGCCTCCGACCAGGACTCCGCCCGCGCGTACGCCAAGCTGATCCGGGAGATCACCGGCGATGGCGCGACCGTCGTCCTCTCCGACGACACCGGGGCGTCGAAGCGGATCGACGAGTTCAGCGAGGGCGACGACCGCTGGATGGTCGCCGTCCGGATGGTGTCTGAAGGCGTCGACGTGCCCCGGCTCGCGGTCGGTGTGTACGCCACCACCATCTCGACCCCGCTCTTCTTCGCCCAGGCCGTGGGCCGTTTCGTCCGCTCGCGCAGACGTGGCGAGACCGCGTCCGTCTTCCTGCCCACCATTCCCATGCTGCTCGGCTTCGCCAACGAGATGGAGGTGGAGCGCGACCATGTCCTCGACCGGCCGAAGAAGGACGGGGAGGACGAGGACCCGTACGCCGAGTCCGAGAAGGAGATGGACGAGGCCAACAGGGAGCAGGACGAGGAGACCGGCGAACAGGACATGCTGCCCTTCGAGGCGCTGGAGTCCGACGCCGTCTTCGACCGGGTCATGTACAACGGCGCCGAGTTCGGCATGCAGGCCCACCCGGGCAGCGAGGAGGAGCAGGACTACCTCGGCATCCCCGGCCTCCTGGAGCCCGACCAGGTGCAGATGCTGCTCCAGAAGCGGCAGGCGCGGCAGATCGCGCACAGCCGCAAGCGGCCCGACACCGAGGCCGATCTGCTGGAGCTGCCCGCCGAGCGGCGGCCCGTGGTCTCCCACAAGGAACTCCTCGAACTGCGCAAGCAGTTGAACACGATGGTCGGCGCCTATGTCCATCAGAGCGGCAAGCCGCACGGCGTGATCCACACCGAGCTGCGCCGGGTCTGCGGCGGCCCGCCGAGCGCGGAGGCCACCGCGGGACAGCTCCGGGAGCGGATCAAGAAGGTCCAGGAGTGGGCCACCCGGATGCGCTGATCCCGCCCCGTTCCCGGTGAGTTGGGGCCGCCCGTCCCCGATGCGGCGGCCCCGCACCCGGCGGTGCGCGCGGCCCCGTTCCGCGCCCGGATTCTGGACGAGGTCTTCCGCTGAGCGGACCGGCTCGCTACTGTCCCCGACACAATGCAAACGCCCCGCGGCAGTTGGGCCGCGGAGCCCGTCGGTGTGCGCTCGCCCGCCGACGGGCCTCTGGAAAGGGCGGCGCCCACGGGACCGGCGCCGCGCCGCTGAACACCAGGGGGTGGGTTTTGCCGTCACTCACTCCGGAGGAGGGGGCGTCGTGACCGCGGAGACCTCCCAGACGCTCGACCGGGGACTGCGTGTCCTCAAACTGCTCGCCGACACCGACCACGGGCTGACCGTCACCGAGCTGTCCCAGCGGCTCGGTGTCAACCGCACCGTGGTCTACCGGCTGCTCGCCACGCTGGAACAGCACGCCCTGGTCCGCCGCGACCTCGGCGGCCGGGCCCGGGTGGGCCTCGGGGTGCTCCGGCTCAGCCGCCAGGTGCACCCGCTGGTGCGCGAGGCGGCGATGCCCGCGCTGCGCGCCCTCGCCGAGGACATCGGCGCGACGGCGCACCTCACCCTCGTGGACGGGGCCGAGGCGCTCGCCGTCGCCGTGGTCGAGCCGACCTGGACCGACTACCACGTCGCCTACCGCGCGGGCTTCCGGCACCCCCTCGACCGGGGCGCCGCGGGCCGCGCGATCCTCTCCGCCCGCCAGGGCGAAGGGGGCCACCCCGGCTACACCCTCACCCACGGGGAACTGGAGGCGGGCGCCAGCGGCGCGGCGGCTCCGCTGCTCGGGCTCACCGGGATAGAGGGCAGTGTGGGCGTCGTGATGCTCAGCGACTCCGTACCCGAACGGGTCGGCCCCCGGGTCATGGACGCGGCCCGCGAGGTCGTCGAGGCCCTGCGGTAGCCCCTGCGGGGGGCTGAGGGGGCGGGGGCCTGGTCCGTCCGCCCCGCGCGACGCCCGGCCCGCGCCCAGGGACCGTCGGTCCCGTGGGGCGCCGGGTCCGTGTGCGGTTGTCGGGGTGTCCCCGTGCGGCGTCTGGATCGCGTCCGGTCGCCCGGCCCGTGTCCGGCTGCCGGGGGTGTCCCGCGGGTGCCGCGGGACGATCCGGGGTGGCCCCGGGGCGGCGGGGTCCGGTGGAAGCGCCGGTGGCCGGTGCCCCGTACCGAGGCCCATGGGTGCCCCGCGAGCGTCCCGGTGGTGTCCGTGGGCGGGCTCCGGGGAAGGCCGGGAGCGCTCGGGGCGGTGCCACACCGTCCGTCCGGCGGGTGCCCGCGAGCACCCTCCGACGGGGGGCGGGGCGGCCCCGGAGGGCGGCCCCGGGGCGGGCGTCGGCGTCGGGCGGGCGGGTGGCCCGATAGATTGGGCCGGTGCTCTCCCGTCTCACCCGTGCCCGCGCCGTCGCGCTCAGCGCCGTCCCCGTCGTCGCGCTGCTCGCCGTCGCCGCCTTCGCCCCGCTCCCGTATGTGATCGCCCAGCCGGGGGCCACCGCCGATGTCCTCGCGGAGCACAAGGGCACCCCGATCATCTCGATCAGCGGCGCGCCCGTCCGTGAGACGTCCGGCGCCCTGCGGATGACCACGATCCTCGCCACCGGGCCGGACACCGATGTGGATCTCGGGGACGTGGCGGACGGCTGGTTCCGCACCGACCGCACCGTGCTGCCGCGCGACTCCGTCTACCCCCCGGGCAAATCCGTGGAGCAGGTCGCCGAGCGCAACCTCAAGGACATGGCCGACTCGCAGCACTCCGCCACCCGGGCCGCGCTCTCCTACCTCGGTGAGGACCCGAAGAAGGTCAAGGTCACCCTGCGTCTCGCCGATGTCGGCGGGCCCAGCGCCGGGCTCCTCTTCTCGCTCGGCATCGTGGACAAGCTGCGCGGCGACGGCTCCGGCGGCGATCTCACCGGGGGCCGCAGCATCGCCGGAACGGGAACGATCACCCCGGACGGCAAGGTCGGCCCGGTCGGCGGGGTCTCCCTCAAGACCCAGGCGGCCAAGCGCGACGGCGCCACCGTCTTCCTGGTGCCCGCGGGGGAGTGCGCGGACGCCCGCGCGGGCGGGGCGAAGGGGCTCCGGCTGATCCCCGTCTCCAGCCTCCAGGGGGCCGTGGACTCGCTGACCGCCCTGGAGCGGGGCGGCGAGGTCCCCTCCTGCTGAGCCACCGTCCCGCCGGGTCCACCGCTCCCGCCGCTGCCGCCGGGGCGCCGCTCCCGCCGGGCGCTCAGACGTCCTGCGCCGCCTGCTCCACCAGCGGGATGATCCGCAGGGGCACCGCGTTCTCCATCACGATCGCGGTCGACGCCCGGACGATCCCCTCGAAGCCCACCACCCGGTCGATCACCCGCTGGAGATCCGCGTTGGACCGGGCCACCAGCCGGCAGAGCATGTCCCCGTGCCCCGTGGTCGTGTGCAGCTCCAGCACCTCCGGAACGGTGGCCAGATGCGCCCGCACATCCGCGCCCTGCCCCTGTTTGATCTCCAGCGTGGCGAAGGCCGTCACGGGGTAGCCGAGAGCCGCCGGATCGACGTCGGGACCGAAGCCCCGGATCACCCCCTGCGACTGGAGCCGGTCCAGCCGCGCCTGTACCGTGCCCCGTGCGACCCCCAGTCTGCGGGACGCCTCCAGCACCCCGATCCGTGGCTCCCGTGCCAGCAGCACGATCAGCCGGCTGTCCAGATGATCGATCGCCACAGCTCCTCCTCAATGGTCATCATGTACAGAACGCCGCTGCCGACCGGGTCGGCACCATGCATATTGCCCAGCGAAAACGCAAACTATTGCGCACCTTGCAGAACCGGCGGAGGGTGAGAGCATGACTGAGATCCTTGATCACCACCTGGAAACCGCGCGTGAGGACGACCCCTTCCCGGTGAAGGGGATGGACGCGGTCGTCTTCGCCGTCGGCAATGCCAAGCAGGCCGCGCACTACTACTCGACCGCCTTCGGCATGCAGCTCGTGGCCTACTCCGGACCGGAGAACGGCAGCCGTGAGACGGCCAGTTATGTCCTGGAGAACGGCTCCGCGCGGTTCGTCCTCACCTCGGTCGTCAAGCAGTCCACCGAGTGGGGCGCCTTCCTCGCCGGGCATGTCGCCGAGCACGGGGACGGCGTCGTCGACCTCGCCATCGAGGTGCCCGACGCCCGCGCCGCCTACGCCTACGCCACCGCGCACGGCGCCCGCGGGATCACCGAGCCGTACGAACTGAAGGACGAGCACGGCACGGTGGTGCTGGCCGCCATCGCGACCTATGGACAGACCCGGCACACCCTGGTCGAGCGCTCCGGCTACGACGGCCCCTACCTGCCCGGGTTCGTCGCCGCCGCCCCGCTCGTCGAGCCGCCCGCCAAGAGGACGTTCCAGGCCATCGACCACTGTGTCGGGAATGTCGAACTCGGCCGGATGAACGAGTGGGTCTCCTTCTACAACGCGGTCATGGGCTTCACCAATATGAAGGAGTTCGTGGGCGACGACATCGCCACCGAGTACTCCGCCCTGATGTCGAAGGTCGTCGCGGACGGCACCCGCAAGGTGAAGTTCCCGATCAACGAGCCCGCGATCGCGAAGAAGAAGTCCCAGATCGACGAGTATCTGGAGTTCTACGGCGGCGCCGGAGTCCAGCACATCGCGCTCGCGACCAACGACATCGTCGCCACCGTGCGGACCCTGCGCGCGGCCGGTGTCTCCTTCCTCGACACCCCCGACACGTACTACGACACCCTCGGCGAGTGGGCGGGCGAGACCCGCGTCCCGGTGGAGACCCTGCGGGAGTTGAAGATCCTCGTCGACCGGGACGAGGACGGCTATCTGCTCCAGATCTTCACCAAGCCGGTGCAGGACCGGCCCACGGTCTTCTTCGAACTGATCGAGCGGCACGGCTCGATGGGCTTCGGCAAGGGCAACTTCAAGGCCCTCTTCCAGGCCATCGAGCGCGAACAGGAGCGGCGCGGCAACCTCTGACGCCCGCCCCGGCCACCTCTCCGCCACCCGTCCGGTCGTCCGACTGCCTACGATCGGACGCGTGTGCGCACAAGTGATGATCGCCGAGGACGACGAGAAGCAGGCCGAACTGGTCCGCCGCTACCTCGAACGGGAGGGGCACGGCGTCACCCTCGTCCGGGACGGGCGCTCCGCCATCGAAGCGGTGCGCCGGTGCCCGCCCGAACTGCTCGTCCTCGATGTGATGATGCCCGGGACCGACGGGCTCGACGTGCTGCGCGTGCTGCGCGCCGAGCGGTACGAGCTGCCGGTGCTGATGCTGACCGCGCGGACCACCGAGGACGATCTGCTGCTCGGCCTGGACCTCGGCGCCGACGACTACATGACCAAGCCGTACAGCCCCCGGGAGCTGATGGCCCGGGTCCGCACCCTGCTGCGCCGCACCGCGAGACCCGCCGCCGCCCCGGCCGTGCCCGCCGCGCCGTCCCATCCCGCCGGGGAGCCGGTCCTCAGCGTCGGCGGTCTGGTCGTCGACCCGGTGCGGCACGAGGTCACCGTCGACGGGGAACGGGTGGAGTGCACCCCCGGCGAGTTCCGCATCCTCGTGGCGATGGCCGCCGAACCGGGCCGGGTCTTCGGCAGACAGCGGCTGTTGGAGGAGTTGCACGGCTTCGCGCGCTACATCGGCGTCCGGACCGTGGACGTGCACATCATGAATTTGCGCAAGAAGATCGAGCCGGTGCCCCGGAAGCCGGTCCGGCTGCTCACGGTCTTCGGCGTCGGCTACAAGCTGGCGGCGGCCACGGCACCACCGGCTCCCCGGGCCCCCGTGGCGCCACCGGCCGCCACGGCCCCGGCGCGCCCGGCGGCGGGCGGACCCGTGGGGGACGGCCGTGCGGACGCGTAACGGGAACGGGGACGGGGGCGAGGTCCGCGGCGGGGCCGAGAGGCCGGGCGGCGGGCGGCGCCGGGGGAGAGATCGGGGTACGGGTCGGGGTACGGGACGGGGGCGCACCCGTACCGGGGTGCCCCTCCGCAAGAGTCTGCTGATGCGGCTGCTCGCCGTCTCCGCGCTCGTGGCCGCGTGTTCGGTCGTCGCGACCGCCTGGCTCGCCGTCCAGACCACCTCCGGCGCCATCCGCGAGCAGCAGGGCCGGAACCTCACCGACGACACCAGGATCTACAACACCCTGCGCGGACACGCCGCCACCCACCCCCGGTGGGACGGGGTCCAGCGCACCGTGCGCGAACTCGCCCGTACCTACGACCGCCGGATCGCGCTCACCACCCCCGACGGGCGGACCGTCGCCGACTCGGCCGCCGACCCCGACCCCGGGCCCGGTACCGGCCCTGGCTCCGGTTCTGGTTCCGGTTCTGCTTTGGGGGCCGGTGAGCCGCCGCCCGAGCTGCCGTCCCGGCCCGCCGCCCGGGTCGACCCCCTCACCTCCGACGCGGCGTTCCTCCCCGGCGGCCAGGAGACCGGCGGCCGGGCGGCCGACCCCATCGACCCCCGCGCGGTGGGGCCGTTCCGGCTGCCCCGGGAGGAGCGGACCGTGCTCCGGCAGACCGCGCGGCGGATCGTGACCTGTCTGACGAGCCGGGGCGTCGCCTCCGACATCGTCTACACGCCCAGCGGGCGCCCCCGGGTCCAGATCGTCGGCGACAAGACCGACGTGGCGGAGAACGCCCGCTGCGGCCTCGACTCCCTCGCCGAGCCGACCCGGACGGAACAGAAGGCGCTCAAGGCGCTCAACACCCTCTCCGACGCCTGTCTCCAGCGGAAGGGGCATCGCGGGGTCCGGCTCGGCCTGGGGCTGACCTGGCACACCCCCGACCCCGCGTGGACGTCTCTCTCACCGGTCACCCCGTCCGCCCGGCCGGCCCCCGACGAGCCGCCGGACCCGGGCGTCCTGCGCCCCGGGGCCACCGTGCCCCTGCCCGCGCCCGCCCCCCTCGACGAGGGCGGCGGCGCCGGTGCGGAGAAACGCCGCCCGCTGTTCCTCACCCCCGAGGACAGCGAACGCGACCGGGCCATCGCCACCTGCGTGGACAGCTCCCGCCAGGAAC
Source organism: Streptomyces clavuligerus (assembly GCF_005519465.1). Taxonomy (NCBI): domain Bacteria; kingdom Bacillati; phylum Actinomycetota; class Actinomycetes; order Kitasatosporales; family Streptomycetaceae; genus Streptomyces; species Streptomyces clavuligerus. Next base: position 4,331,838 of record NZ_CP027858.1, read on the forward strand.
AGCTCACCGCCCATGTGTCGCCCCCCGCCCTGCTGTACATCGGGGACACCGACGGGACGACCGTGCCCGGCTTCGACCTCTCGCCCCGGAACACCGCGAAGATCGCCGGGGTCGCCGCCGGCGTGCTCGCGCTGACCGTCGGCGCGACCGTGATCGCCGCGACCCGGCTGGTCCGTCCGCTGCGCGCGCTCACCGGAGCCGCCCAGCGGATGAAGGACGGCGAACGCACCGAGCCCGTACCGGTCACCACCGACAACGAGGTAGGGCGGCTCGCCGCCGCGTTCAACGACATGGCGGCCCACCGGGCCCGGCTGGAGGCCCAGCGGCGGGCCATGGTGAGCGATGTCGCGCATGAGCTGCGGACCCCGCTGAGCAATATCCGGGGCTGGCTGGAAGGGGCGCAGGACGGTGTCGCCGAGCCCGACGCGGCCTTCGTGGACTCGCTGTTGGAGGAGGCCGTCCAGCTCCAGCACATCATCGACGACCTGAGGGACCTGGCCGAGGCGGACGCGGGCGCGCTGCGGCTGCGGCCCGTGCCCGTCCGCCCGGCCGAACTGCTCGGACAGGTCGCCTCCGCGCACCAGGCCCGCGCGGACGAGGCGGGCACCGACCTCCGGGTGGAGGTTCCGCATCCGGTTCCGGTGCTGAGCGCCGACCCGGTGCGGTTGCGGCAGGCGGTCGGCAATCTGCTCTCCAACGCGGTACGGCACACCCCGCGCGGAGGCTCCGTCACCCTGCGCGCCGCCGTGCGCGGGGAACGGCTCGCGATCGAGGTCGCCGACACCGGGCAGGGCATCGCGGCGGAGGATCTGCCGTATGTCTTCGACCGGTTCTGGCGCGCGGAGAAGTCCCGCAGCCGCCGCACCGGGGGCAGCGGGCTCGGGCTCGCGATCGTACGGAAGCTGACGGAGGCGCACGGCGGGGCGGTGACGGTGGAGAGCGAGCCCGGCCGGGGTTCGGTCTTCACCCTGCTGCTGCCGTTCGATCCGCCCGGCGACGGGGCCGGGGCGGACCGCGCTGACAGGGACACCACGGCGGTCTGACAGGTTCTTCACACCTTCCGGCCAGCCTGGTGGGCGGAGCGGAACGGGGCGGCGATCGCTACGCCGGGCCCGTGCCGCCCGAGCCAAGCCCGGAAAGCTGGAAAGGGAGCCATCTCCATGATCCGTCGACTGTCCCTGCGTGCCCTCGCCGTCATCACGGCGGCCCCGGCCGCGGTGATCGTCCCGGCGAGCGCCGCCTTCGCCGACTCCACGCCCGCCCCGAGCCTGCGGTTCGCCGACGAACGCCCGGACACCCCCGCGCCCGCCGAGGGCGCGGGGGCGGGCCTCTGGGCCTCCGTCAGCTCCGACCGGGCGACCCCGTCGGCTGCGCCCGCGCCGGAGCGCGTCGTCCTCGACTCCCGCAGCCCGTCGGTGCTGCCGCGCGGTGGCGTGGCCGCCGGTGACAAGCCCGCGCCGATGGACCTCCGTCGCGCCGAGGTGGTCAAGGGGGGGAAGGTCGTCGTGCCGGAGCGGACGGTGTCGCTGCCGCGCGGCGGTGTGGCCGCCGGTGACAAGCCCGCCCCGGCACCGGCGCTGAAGGTGACGCCCGCCGGCGCCGGCGCCGGCTCGGTGACCGTGCCGCGCGGCGGGGTCGCCGCGGGCGAACAGCCCGCCACCGCGGGCGGCGCCACCGACTCCGCCGTCATCGGCGGCACGGTCGCCGCTTTCGCCGTCCTCGCGGGCACCGGCGGCCTCCTCCTCCGCCGCCGCGCAGCCCACCAGCTCTGATGCGTGGGCCCGCGTGATGCCGTGCGCTTCACGCGGGCGGTCTGTGGACGGCGTGGGAAAAGCGCCCACCAGCCCCGTGTACCCCGTCCCGACGGGGTACACCGAGACGCCCACCACCGAGCCGGGGCCTCTCCCACGCCGACGCGTCCGTCCCGGGCCTGTGCCGTCCGCCCGGCGGCTCCACGCCCGCTGAGGGCCGCCGCACCCCATCCGGACGCGTCCCGGGGCACGGCGCCGCGCGGTCGCCGCACACGGGCCCGTCGACGGCCGCGTCGGCCGGAGCCGGGCGCGGCCGTTCCGGGCCTGTGGTCCGCCGCGGTGGTCCTGTGCCGTCCGGGCGGTGGTTCCGCGCCCGTCGCGTCGCGCACCGTCGGCACCGGGGCTCGTCCCCGGATGGCCGCGGTACACGGTGCCGTCGGTCCTGCCGGGGGTGTGGCCTGCGTCGCCGCACGGTCTGTCCCGGGCCGGCGGACCCGTCCAAGGCGCGGGCCGCCGCCGAGCGCGGCTGTCCCGGGCCTGCGGTCCGCCGCGGTGGTCCTGTGCCGTCCGGTCGGCGGTTTCGCGCCCGTCGCGTCGCGCACCGTCGGCACCGGGGCTCGTCCCCGGATGGCCGCGGTACGCGGGCCCGTCGGCGGGCCGCCCTCGGTCCGGTCGTCGGCCGGAGCCGGACGCGCGGTCCGTTGTGCCCGCGTCGGCGGAACCCGCCGCCGTGGCCCCGGGCGCGGGTCGGGTGGTGACGGCGCCGTCCCGGGCCTGTGGCCTCCGTATGCGGGTCCGGGGCGGGGGCGGTGGATCCGGAATGTGAACGATGACGACTGGCCGCCCTCGCCGGGCCCGGGTCCGGCGAGGGCGGACGTAGCTCTGGAGCAGACGAATGAAGACACTTCGGCGGGTCCTCCGCCACCGTCCCGCCGCCCTGGTGGTCCCGGTCGTGCTCACCGCGGCCGTCGCCACCGGCGGATGCTCGTCCGGCAGCGGTGGTGCGGCGGGTGGCGGGGAGACGGCCGGGCGGGTCGTGGACCACGGGCCCGCGACCCCCGACGGCGGGGCGGAGCCGGGCGGGACCCGAGGGCGGCCGGAGCGGGGCGCCGAGGAGCCCGCCGCGCCCGTGCGGGTGACGATTCCGTCGGTCGGGGTCGACAGCGCCCTGATGCGGCTCGGGCTCAACAAGGACGGGACGGTCGAGGTCCCGCCGCCCGCGAAGGGGATGACGGCCGGGTGGTACACCGGGGGCGCCGTCCCCGGGGAGCCCGGGGCCTCCGTGATCATCGGGCACAACAGCACCGTCCACGGGAAGGCCGTCTTCCACGATCTGAAGAAGATCGCCAAGGGCGCCGAGGTCACCGTCCGCAACGCGTCAGGGGACACCGCCCGGTTCACCGTCACGCACCGCGAGACCGTCAGCAAGAAGGCGTTCCCCACCCAGCGGGTGTACGGGGCGACCAACGGCCGCGAACTCCGGCTGATCACCTGCGACGGGGCCTTCGACGCCGCGGGCCACCCCGTGGACAACCTGATCGTCTACGCCACCCGCCGCTGACGGGCGCCTCAGCGCGCGCCCCCCGACCCCCACCACCGGGAGCCCGCCGCGCCCTGCCGGCCCCGCCCGGCGGGGTACAGGGCCTCCCGGCCGGTCATCCGCCGCGGCCCGCCCCCGGGCGGCTCGCCCAGCGAGGCCAGCGCGCTCCGCGCGGGCGGGACCAGCAGCGGCGAGAAGAACGGATTGACCCGCAGCGCCGTGCCGATGTTCCGGCGCGCCGACCCGTACAGCCCCAGGGACCGTTCGATCTGCCCCCGGTGGTACGCGAACAGCGGACTGCGCAACCCCTCCTTCGTCGCCCGCTTGGCGTACGGCAGCGCCTCGTCCGCCCGGCCCGCCCGGTACAGCGCCCACCCCAGCCCGTCCGCGATCTGGGTGCTGCGCCGCCCCGCCTCCCACGCGTCCGTCAGCAGCCGCACCGCCTCGTCAGGATCGCCGTGGTCGGCCTCGTAACGCCCCCGCGTCAACGTCTGGTCGACCCCGTACCGCTCGGCGCGGTCCGCCGTCTCCAGCACCGCCGCGTAGCTCTCCTCGGCCTCCTCGTGCCGCCCCAGCGACTCGTACAGCTCCCCGGCCTCCAGGGCGTACTCCGGCAGCGGGAAGCGGGTCAGCGCCGCCCGGTACTCGGCGAGGGCCGCGTCGGTCCGCCCCAGGGCCGCCAGCGCCCGCGCCCGGCCCGCCCGCGCCGGGTGCAGCTCGGGCGCGAGCCGCAGCGCCGCGTCGTACCCGGCGACCGCCTCACGGGGCTCGCCGCGCTCCCAGGCGAGATCGCCGAGACGGCGCAGCGCCACCGCCCGCTCGGTCGTCCCGGCCGCGGCGGCGACGGCGTCGTACGCGTTGGCCGACGCGTCCTCGCGCCAGCCCCGTTCGCGGTAGACCTGCGCGGCCAGCGCCCGGGACTGCGAGCCCTGGTACAGCGCGGTGAGCCGGTCCAGCGCCCCGTGCACCGCCTTGTACGCGCCGACCCCGCTCTGCGCGTCGATCAGCGCCCGGTACACCGTCCACCGCCGGGGCCGCTGCTGCTGCGCCCGTACCGCCGCGTCCCGGGCGGTGGCGAAGTCCTGCCGCGCCCCGGCGAGTACGGCGAGCCCCAGCAGCGCCTCGGTGTTCCCGGCGGCGGCGGGGCGTTCCCGCAGCGAGCGGTTGAGCGCGCTCTCGGCCCGGGCCAGCGCGGCCCAGTCGGCCCACCAGGCGCCCCGTTCCGCGTACGCGGTCCCGAGCGCCGCCCAGGACTCCTCGTCCCCCGGGTGCGCGCGCAGCCACCGCGTCCGGTCGCGGATCAGCGCGTCCAGCTCGGCGCGGGAGGCGGGGGCCCCGGCGACGGCCGCCGCCCTGGCCCGGGCGGCGGGCCCCGGCGCGGGCGGGGGAGCGTCGTGCTCCTCGGTCACCAGCATGAGCACCCCGCCCGCCAGGGTGGCGGCGACCAGGGCCGCCACGGCGGCGTTCTTCACACGTTCCGTGCCCATGGCGCCACTGTGCGCCCATCATCAGTCCATACGAGGAATGCCGCCCGGGCCCGTGACACGGACGGCGGACGGGTTCACACCGATGGCCCCGGGTGCCAGGCTGGCCCCATGGACGATCTCATCGAACGGCTGCGTGCGGGGCTGCCCGCCGAGGCGCTGATCACCGATCCGGATGTGACCGTCTCCTACGGACGGGACATGGCGGGCTTCTGCGCGGCGGGGACCCCGGCGGTCGTGGTGCTGCCGCGCACGGTCGAGCAGGTCCGGCATGTGATGCGCACGGCGACGGCGCTGCGGGTCCCGGTGGTCCCGCAGGGCGCCCGTACGGGCCTGTCCGGCGCGGCCAACGCCTCGGACGGCTGTATCGTGCTCTCCCTGCTCCGGATGGACCGCATCCTGGAGATCAGCCCGGTGGACCGGATCGCCGTGGTCGAACCCGGCGTCGTCAACGCCGATCTGTCCCGCGCCGTCGGCGAGCTGGGCCTCGCCTATCCGCCGGACCCATCGAGCTGGGAGAGCTGCACGATCGGCGGGAACATCGGCACCGCGTCGGGCGGGCTGTGCTGTGTGAAGTACGGCGTGACGGCGGAGTACGTCCTCGGTCTGGAGGTCGTCCTCGCCGACGGACGGCTGCTGAACACCGGCCGCCGCACCGCCAAGGGCGTGGCCGGATACGACCTCACCCGGCTCTTCGTCGGCTCGGAGGGCAGTCTCGGCATCGTGGTGAAGGCCGTCCTCGCGCTGCGGCCCAAGCCGCCCGCGCAGCTCGTGCTCGGGGCCGAGTTCCCCTCGGCCGCCGCGGCCTGCGCGGCGATCTGCGCCGTCATGGAGCGCGGACACACCCCGTCCCTGCTGGAACTGATGGACCGTACGACGGTGCGCGCGGTCAACGCCACGACCGGCATGGGGCTGCCGGAGACCACCGAGGCGCTGCTGCTGTGCGCGTTCGACACCCCCGACCCGGCCGCCGACCTCGCCGCCGTGGGCGAGCTGTGCCGGGCGGCGGGCGCGACCGAGGTCGTCCCGGCGGACACCCCGGCCGAGTCCGAACTGCTGCTCCAGGCCCGGCGGTCGGCGCTGCCCGCCCTGGAGTCGCTGAGCACGGCGACGATGATCGACGACGTCTGCGTACCGCGTTCCCGGCTGGGCGAGATGATCGAGGGCACCGCCCGGATCGCGGAGAAGTACGGTCTGACGATCGGGGTCTGCGCCCACGCGGGCGACGGCAACACCCACCCCGTGGTCTGTTTCGACCAGCACGACCCGGAGGAGTCCCGGCGGGCGCGGGAGTCCTTTGACGCGATTATGGCCCTGGGGCTGGAGCTGGGCGGGACGATCACCGGCGAGCACGGTGTGGGCGTCCTGAAGAAGGAGTGGCTGGCCAGAGAGCTGGGCCCGGTGGGTCTGGAGATGCAGCGGGGCATCAAGGCCGCCTTCGACCCCCTGAACATCCTCAACCCCGGCAAGCTGTTCTGAGCCACCCCGGCCCGATATCGACTCCTCCGTTCCGATATTCGCTCCTGCCCAGGGAGTAGGGCCACAGCCCGATGCCCGGACACGGTCCGCCCTTCTACGGTGAAAGAGCGGGTGCGCACCGCGCCCGGTCGGATCGGCGCACCACCGCCGAAGGAGGAACCATGCCCGCAACACTGGATCACACCGTCGTCCGCAGTCATGACCGCTTCGCCGGGGCCCGCTTCCTCGCCGAGCTGATCGGCGAGCCCGAGCCCCGGGAGTTCGGCCCCTTCGCCAGCCTGGCGCTGGCGGGCGGGGTGACCTTGGACTATCTCGACGTGGAGGGCGAGATCGCCTCCCAGCACCTGGCCTTCCTCGTCTCCGACGAGGAGTTCGACACGGTGCTCGCGAAGGTCGTCGAACGGGAGCTGCCCTACTTCGCCGACCCCCACGCCGAGAAACCCCAGGAGATCAACCACCACTTCGGCGGCCGGGGCTTCTACCTCGCCGACCCGGACGGTCACTGGCTGGAATTCATAACGCATACCTATGTCATCGAGTAGTTCACCGACTCTGGACGGGACCGTCTAGCCCTCGTCCGCGTCCGGCGTCTCGTCGGTGGCCCGGGGGGTCTCCTTGCCGCAGGCGGGGGAGTGGCCCCGGGCCCACAGCCGCTGGGCCCGGCCGGGCGACAGCAACTCCGCCAATTCGCCCTCCAGATCGAGCCGGTCGCGCTCCGAGCCGGGCGGCACCACCCGCAGGGTCCGCTCCAGCCAGGCCGAGACCGCGACCGACGGGACCTCCAGCAGCGCCTCGCCGTCGGGCGACGCCAGCGCCATCAGCACCACGCTCCTGCCGTCCGTCCTGCTCGGCCAGATCCGCACATCCCCCTGACCACAGGGCCGGAACACCCCCTCCACCAGCAACTCCCGGGCGAAGGTCCAGGTCACCGGGGACGCCGAACCGATGTGGAAGGTGATGTGCACGGCATACGGGTCGTCGGTGCGGTACACCATCCGGGCGGGTACGGGGATGCTGCGCTCGGGCGACAGCACCAGCCGCAGTTCCAGTTCACGCTCGACCACGGAGTGCATGACAGGCTCGCTTTCGTTGTGCGTACCGGGCCTGGGACAGGCCCTTGCACGGTGAGAGCGGGCTCGCCGTCCACGATGACGCGACTTTCGCGAAAAACTTTCCGTGACATTGTCGCTGCGGTGAGTGACTGGATCGTCCGGGTGGTCCGGGTGGTCCGGGTGGTCCGGTGCCCAGGGGCCCGGTGCGGTGCGCCTGTCCGCACGGACCCGGGCGCGCCGTCGGTACACAGCCGTCAGTACACATACGGGAGCAGGCGCTTCGTCCGCCGCCGGTACTCCGCGTACTCCTCGCCGAAAACCGCGAGCAGTATCCGTTCCTCCGCCGCGATCCGCCATCCGTACGCCGCGCCCAGCAGGACGGCGACCGCCACCGCAGCGAGCCCCTTCCCCAGCCCCAGCGCCCAGCCGGTCCACACCAGCAGACTGCCCGCGTACCCGGGGTGCCGGATCAGCCGGTACGGCCCCGTGCGCACCACCCGCTGGCCCGGGGCCGTCCGCAACGTCCGGGTGTAGTACGCGCCCAGCGTCCGCATCCCCCACGCCCGCAGCAGCAGCCCGGCGGCGACGGCGCCGACCCCGGCCCAGCGGGCCGCGGCGGGCAGCGCCCCCGGCAGCAGCGCCCCGAGGAGGAGCGCGCCCGCGAAGGCGGCGGGCAGCAGGGCCGTGCTGCCCCGGTCCGCCGCCCCGGCACGCCAGGAGGCGGCGGTGCGGTCCCGGTGGCGCAGCAGCAGCTCGTACCCCGCCCAGAGCACCAGCCCGGCGTTCGCGAGCACACTCGTCAGCCGCATACAGGGGAGCCTGTCAGCCCGCGCGCGGCGGGGGGCGGCGCGCGTCCGGGCCGTCGCCCGCTCCGGCGGACCGGTGAGGGCCATTCGGGTGGACCGGCGCACCCGACCGGCCCCACGGGAGGGGGTGCTCGGGTGCCGTCGCACGGGCCCGGGTCGTTGCGCCGAGGGAGGCTTCGCGGTCGGGAACGGAACCTCAGGGAGCCCCGGTCGTTACAGCCTGACGGGGCCCAGTCGGCCGCAAGTGTCCGAAAGATTCGGAGAGATCCGGAAAGACGCAGAGCCTGGAAAGGCTCTCCGAGGAGATACGGGACCACGGTGATGAGCGCCCCAACCCCGGCCGGAGACGGCGAGAGCCCCACCCCCGGCTACTATCCGGACCCCTCCATCCCGCACTACATCCGTTACTGGAACGGCGCCGCCTGGGTGCCCGGCAGCAGTCGGCCCGCGCCCAAGGCGGGCGAGTCGACGCCGCCGCTGCCGGGTCGCGGCGGCCGGGGCCAGCAACGGCAGCCCGCCGCCGGGCGGGGGCATCGGGCGCCGGAGCCGTCGGCGGCGGCCGGGCCGGGGCGGATCGAGGAGACCGGACCGGTCTTCCTCGACGAGGAGCCGCCGGACCGGCCCGATCCGCTCGGTCCGCTGGACGGGCGGGACGGGGCGGGAGGGCCGGAGCGCCATGAACCGGCGACCGCGTGGCGCGCGGACGCCTCCCGGCAGACCGGTTTCGGGGGCGAGCACGACCGCAGGGTCTCCTGGAACGGGAGCCCCCACAACGCGGGCCGGACCCCGTTTCCCGGCCCGGTGGACGGGCCGCCGCCCGACGGCCCGGGCAGCACGGCCGGGCCGGGCGGGTCCCGGGGCGCGGACGGCCCGGGAGGCACCGGCGGCCACGCGGACCACGGGAACCCCGGCGGCCTCAGTGGCCTCGGCGCCCTCGAAGCCTCCGGCGGCCCGCACGGCGCCGGGGCGGGTCAGGGCGGGTCGGTGACGTCCGGCGGTCCGCCGCCGTACGGCGCACACGACGGGTACGGGGCGAACGCCGTGCACGACGGGTACGGAGCGAGCGCCGTGGACGGCGGGCACGGCGCCCGCCCGGCCGACGGCGAGCACGGCGGATACAGCGCCCACAGTCCGCACGGTTCGCCTGCTCCGCAGGGGCGCCGCACGGTCCAGGACAGCCGTGCGCTCCAGGACCGGCCGGGCCCCGGCGGCGCGGCCGGCCACGGGAACACGAGCGCCGACCGGCCCCGCGAGGGCTCGCCGCCCATGGCCGCCGGGCCCCCGGGCGCCGACCCGTTCCGGGTGCTCCGGCCCCCGTCCACCACCGCCGGACGACCCCGTGAGACGGCCCCCAGGCTGCCCGCCCAGAGCGGTGGTGAGTCCGCCGTCCGCCCGGTGGGGACGACGGCGGTGGGGGACGGGCCGCGCCCCGAGGGGACGCTGCCGATCCGGCCCCTGCGGCCGAGGACCGGAGCCGAGCCGCCCACCGACAGCACCCTGACGATCCGTGCCCTGCGGCGCGCCCGCGCCCAGCGGGAGCAGGAACGCGCGGAGGCGGCGTCCCGGGCCGCCCGCGAGGGACAGGCCGAACGGGAACGGACGGAACGGCCGCGGGCGGAGCACGCCCCCGCCGACCGGCTCCCCGCCGACCCGCCGCCGGGCGACGCGCCGCCCGCCGACCGGCATCCCGCGGACCGCCCGCCCCCTCTCGCACCCGGTCTCGCGCCCGCCGGTCCCCTCAGCCCCGTACCGGCCGTACGGTCCCCCGCGCCGGTCGCCCCGACCCGGCCGCAGCTCCGCCGCCCGCCCGCCGTCGACGAGGCGGGCGAGGCGGTCGCCTCCTGGTCCCAGCAGGTGCACCGGCTCGCCCGGGGCGGCGAACCCGAACAGCCCCCGGCCGAGGAGCCGTTCGCGCGGGCCGCCCGGGAGCGCGCCAGGGTCCGCCCCGCCGGGCTCGGGCGCCGGTTCACGGCCCGGCTCGTCGACAGCGCCCTCCTGGGCGCGCTCGTCGCCGCCGTCGCGGTCCCCGTCGGGCTGCGCACCCTCCAGCACGTCGACCACAAGATCGAGGCCGCCCGCCACTCCGGCCGCACCGTCACCGTCTGGCTGGTGGACGGCACCACCGGCGCCCACCTCGCCGTCGTCCTCGGCGCACTGCTGATCTTCGGATTCGTGTACGAGGTGCTGCCGACGGCCTGGTGGGGCCGGACCGTCGGCAAACAGCTCTGCGGGGTCACGGTGCTCGACATGGGCTCCCAGCGACTCCCCTCCTTCGGGGCCTCGCTGCGCCGCTGGCTGACGCACACCCTGCTGGGGCTGATCGCGATCGGGGCCCTCGGCGTGCTGTGGGCGCTCTTCGACCACCCGTGGCGGCAGTGCTGGCACGACAAGGCGGCCCGCACCTTCGTCGCCGTCCGCCGCCCGTCGCCGCGTGGGGCTTGAGGCGGCGGTCCGGCCGTGGTCGTGCCGGGTCCGGGGCTGTGGGTCGTCCGTCGTGGTGCCGTTTCTGAGGCCGGGGTCCGCCTGAGGGCGCGGTCCGTTTCACGTCGCGGCTTGCCTGAAGTGGTGGCCCGCCGGTCGCCGCGTGGGGCTTGAGGCGGCGGTCCGCTCGTCGTCGTGCCGGGCTCGGGGCAGCGGGCCGTCCGCCGTGGTGCCGTGTCCGAGGCCGGGCCCGCCTGAGGGTGCGGTCCGGCTGCCGTCGTGCCGGGCCTGGGGCAGCGGGTCGCCCGCCGCCGCGCCGCGCCCGAAAGCCCCGCCCGGCCCGGGCGCCGGTCTGAAGCCGCGGCCCGCCCGGCCCCGCGGTCCGTCTGGAGTCACGGCGTGCCCGTCACCGCGTCGCGCCCGTCCCCGGTGCCGTTCTGTAGCAGTGGTCCACCCGGCCCCGGTGCCGCGCCCGAAGGCCACGCCTCACCTGTCCCCGGTGCCGCGCCCGAGGCTGCGGCCCGCCCGACCTCGCCGCCGCGCCCGAAGGCCACGCCCCACCCGACCCCGGCGCCGGTCTGAAGCCGCGCCCCGCCCGGCCCCGCGCCGCATCTGAGGCCGCGGCCCGCCCGAGGCCGTGGCCCGTTTCACGCCGCAGCCTGCACCGAGCCGCGGCCCGCCCGGCCCCGGTGCCGCGCCCGAAAGCCACGCCCCGCCCACCGCCGCCCCGGGCCCGAGGCCACGCCCCGCCCGGCCCGCGCCGCGCCGTCTTCCGCCGGGCCCCGTCCGGCGTTTGGGGCCCGTCCCGGGCCGTGCCTCCGAACGGCGTACCCCCGATTGCGGGAGCCCGTACCCCGCGGTGCACTGCCCTCATGAGCAGCGATCAGCCGCCGCCCCCCGGCCCCGGGGGCCCCGAGGACGACCCCTTCCTCAAGCGCCCGCAGGGCCCCTCGGACCCCGGCGGCCAGGGGCAGCAGCCGCCCGGACCCCCGCCCGCCGGCGGCGGGGGAGCCTGGCCGGGCGACCAGGGCGCGGGCGGCGCGGGCGGACCGTACGGCACGGGCGGCCCCTACGGCGGCGGCAGCCCCGGCGGCCCGCCCCCGTCCGGCGGCGGCTACGGCGGCGGCCCCTACGGCGGCGCCCCCGACCCGCTCGCGGGCATGCCGCCGCTCGCCGACTTCGGCAGGCGCTTCGCCGCCCGCGTCATCGACCTGGTGATCGTCTTCATCCCGCTCTTCCTGCTGTCGCTGGTCTTCGGCGGCTGGAACGTGAACGCCGACAGCGGCGACAGCCTGAACGACATCGCCAACGACGTGAACACGGGCCGCCAGTGGGCCTGGTCCCTGATCTCGATCGTCGCCTACGTCGGCTACGACACCTGGCTGACGGTGAAGCGGCACGGCCAGACCGTGGGCAAGAAACTGCTACGGCTGCGGGTCGCCATGCTCAACGACGGCAGCGTCCCGGAGACCCGCGCCGCACTGCTGCGCGCGGTGGTGCTCTGGGTCCCGGCGCTGCTGTGCTGCCTCTGTCTGTGGTGGCTGATCATCATCATCTCGATCCTCGTCGACAAGCCCTACAAGCAGGGGCTGCACGACAAGGCGGGGCGGACCGTGGTGGTCGCCGTCCCGGAGGGGGCCGAGCCGCCCCCGGCGGGCTGACGGCCCGGCGGACACCGCTGCCGCCGGACGTGTCCCGGGAGAACCGGGACACGTCCGGTGTGTTCCATGAACCCGGTGCATAACGGGGTGCACAGTGCCACCCATCACCATCTGGCTAATTCCCCTCCCTTTCCGTCTGATTCAACGGCCTCATACCACGCATTTTCCCCAAGAGGTGTCCGGATAACGGAAGGGAAATTTTGCATAGTGCAGTAGGAACGTCTTAGTCAAGGGTTGTCTTTTCTTCGCCAGTTACGGTCGAATGCCGTCACTTGTGACGCGTCGACACGCCGGACCTCCCACCCCCGGAATCCGCAGCGGCGGCGCGGGGGAGGACACCGACAAGTGACCACGAGAAGACGGACGACCAGAGCGTCCGCCGTCATCGTCGCGCTCGCCGCGGCGACCGCGGCGGCTTCGGCGTTCAGCACCGCCCAGGCGGGAGACCGGGCGCCCGGTGACGGCGCCGCGCCGGTGACACGTGTGGACCCTGCGCCGCGGAAGGACCATGTCGACCACGACCTCGACGGTCCGTTCAGCAAGCAGCAGAAGCTCAACCGCCAGGCCGCGCTGGAGCAGGTCATATCCGGGGACGCGACCGTGCAGAAGCGCGGCGCGTCCAAGGTCGTCAAGCTCGACGAGGGGAAGTACGTCGAGCTGGGCCGGGAGAAGACCGACAAGATCTTCACGATCCTGGTGGAGTTCGGCGACAAGGTCGACGACACCACCCTGCACGACCCGGACGGGCCCGAGGGCCCGAAGCCGCCCGTCAAGAAGTACGGCGGCACCCCCGGCCCGCTGCACAACCGGATCGCGGAGCCCGACCGCAAGGTCAACAACTCCACGATCTGGCAGAAGGACTACAACCGCGAGCACTTCGAGGACCTGTACTTCGGTACCGGCAAGGACGCCGCGGGGCAGCCCAAGCACTCGGTGAAGACCTACTTCGAGAAGGCTTCGTCGGGCCGCTACTCGGTCGACGGCGCCGTCTCCGACTGGGTCAAGGTCGAGTGGAACGAGGCCCGTTACGGGTCCAACTACTGCGGCGAGAACAACTGCGTCAACGCCTGGGACGCGGTCCGTGACGGCGTCAACGCCTGGGTGGCCGACCAGAAGGCCAAGGGCCGCACCGACGAGCAGATCAAGGCCACGCTCGCCGAGTACGACGTCTGGGACCGCAACGACCACGACGGCGACGGCAACTTCAACGAGCGCGACGGCTACATCGACCACTTCCAGTTCGTCCACGCGGGCGAGGACGAGTCCGCGGGCGGCGGCGCCCAGGGCACCGACGCGCTGTGGGCGCACCGCTGGTACGCGTACGGCTCGGACAACGGCAGGACGGGCCCCGCGTTCAACAAGGCGGGCGGCACGCAGATCGGCGGGACCGGCGTCTGGGTCGGCGACTACACCGTCCAGCCGGAGAACGGCGGACTCGGCGTCTTCGCCCACGAGTACGGCCACGACCTCGGGCTGCCGGACCTGTACGACTACACGGGCGAGAACTCCACCGGGTTCTGGAGCCTGATGTCCGCCGGTTCCTGGCTGAACAACGGCAAGGACACCATCGGCGAGATGCCGGGCGACATGACCGCCTGGGACAAGCTCCAGCTCGGCTGGCTCAACTACACCAAGGGCAAGGCGGCCACCGCCTCCACGCACACCCTCGGGGTGTCCGCGTTCAACACCAAGCGCCCCCAGGCGCTCGTGGTCGAACTGCCGAAGAAGCCGGGCACCCGGCCGGTGGTGAAGCCCAGCAGCGGTGAGAAGCAGTGGTGGAGCGACCTGGGCGACGACCTCCAGAACACCCTGACCCGCTCGGTCGACCTCACCGGCAGGTCGACGGCCTCGCTGGAGCTGACCGGCTGGTGGCAGATCGAGAAGGACTACGACTTCCTCTACACCGAGGTCTCCGCCGACAACGGCGCCACCTGGACCCCGGTCGACGGCACCGCGAACGGCGCGCCCATCACCCGTGACGGGGGCGGCAAGCCCGGACTGACCGGCCGTTCCGGCGGACACAAGGCGCTCGTCTACCCGCTGAACGGGTACGCGGGCAAGAAGATCGACGTCCGCTTCCACTACCGGACCGACGGGGCCACCGCCGACAAGGGCTTCACCGCCGACGACGTGGTGATCAAGGCGGACGGCGCCACGCTGTTCAGCGACGGCGCCGAGACCGAGGCGGCGGGCTGGACCAGCAAGGGCTTCAGCCGGGTCGGCGCCTCGTACACGAAGGACTACGAGCAGTACTACATCGCCGAGAACCGGCAGTACGTGTCGTACGACAAGACGCTTCAGGTCGGCCCGTACAACTTCGGCTTCCAGGCGCCGAAGAACCAGTGGGTGGAGCGGTACCCGTACCAGAACGGCCTGCTGATCTGGCTCTGGGACACCTTCCAGCTCGACAACAACGTCGGCTCCCACCCCGGTGAGGGGCTGGTCCTGCCGATCGACGCCAACCCGACGCCGCTGAAGTGGTCGGACGGCACCTTGATCCGCAACCGTATCCAGGCGTTCGACTCGACCTTCTCGACCCGCCCCTACGACGGGTTCACGCTGCACAAGGGCGGGGTCCCGACCCGGGTCCCGGCCAAGAAGGGCGTGAGCGTCTTCGACGACCGCAAGGGCGTCTACTGGTCCCCCGCGAACCCCACGCAGGGTGTGAAGACTGCTGACACCAATACGAAGATCTCGATCGTCAAGGAGCCGCGAAGCGGTGAGACGATCACCGTAAAGGTGGGTCCTTCCACCAAATAATTGGTGAATAAGCAGGTCAGACCATGATCGGCCGTTGCCCCCTGGCGGGCGGCGGCCGATCGTGTTTAGGTGCGGGGTGCCAGACTCTTATTGACACACCATCTCACGGGGAGTCGATCGATATGCCCGGCGGAGGATTCAGCAAACTGCCGAACGGCAGTGTGGTGGTCGCGCTCAGCCTGCCCAGCGGGCTGGACGACGGGCGCCCCGCGCGCTTCCTGGTGCACGCGGCGAATCGGGCGAGGGCGCTCACCCGATTGCGGAATCTGGGGCTCCGTGCGGTGTATCTGCGCGGGAACGCGGAGCCGCCCACCCCGGACGAGATCACGGCGGTGCTGCACCACCCGGACGGGCTGGTGTGGCGGCGGGACCGGCCGCAGTCGGCCGGGGAGCTGTGGCGCCCCTTCCGGGCCCTGCTGCGGGAGCGCGCCCGTTTACTCGACCAGAGGGATCAAGGGGACCAGGGAGACCAGAGTGATCAGGGGGACCGGACCCGCTGAGCCGATCCGCCCGGTCCGCCCGGTCGCCCCAGGGGTCAGACCACCGGCTCACCGGTCAGCTCGACCCCGGCCGCCCGCAGCTCCTCCAGGACCCGCCCGGTGCGCTCCTTCGACACGCCCGCCGTCAGATCCAGCAGCACCCGGGTGGTGAAGCCCTCCCGGACCGCGTCCAGGGCCGTCGCCCGCACACAGTGGTCGGTGGCGATGCCGACCACGTCGACCTCGGTCACCTCCTGCTCGCGCAGCCACTCCGCGAGCGTCCGGCCGCTCTGGCTGGCGCCCTCGAAGCCGCTGTAGGCGGCGGCGTGGGCCCCCTTGTCGAAGACCTCGTCGATCGCGCCGGAGGCCACCGCGGGGGCGAAGTTCGGGTGGAAGCCCACGCCCTCCGTGCCCGCCACGCAATGCGCGGGCCAGCTCTTCTCGTAGTCGGGCGTGTCCGAGAAGTGGTCGCCCGGGTCGATGTGGCAGTCCCGGGTGGCGACGATCCGGCGGTAGCCCGAGGGCACGGCCTGGCCGATCAGCTCGGTGATGGCGGCGGCGACCTCGGCACCCCCCGCCACCGCGAGGCTGCCGCCCTCGCAGAAGTCGTTCTGAACGTCGACGACGATCAAGGCGCGGTGCATGGCGGCTGTCCTTCGGTGAGCGGTGAGTAGTGCGGCCGTACCCGGATGCCCCGGAGCCGGGCGCATAGTCCCAGCCTAGGCAGTCCGGAAGACGCGCAGGGGCTCTTCATGTGCATGGCAGAGTACGCGGTCCCGCCGCGGGCGCGGGCCCCGGAGCCCGTCCGCGCGCCGCGCGCCGCGCCCGCGTCCGCCTGCCCCGCTCCTGTCCGGCCCCGTCCGCCCCGGGACGGGGCGCCGCACACCTATACGTACTCCGTCGGCAGTACCGGCTCGCCCCGGGAGAGCTGGGTGGCCGACAGCGGCAGTGCCGCCCGGGCCGCGATGTGCCGGTCCCGGGCCGCGTCCAGCGGCTCCCTGGCGACGATCTCCCCGCCCTGGACCAGCGGCACCAGGAGCTGCCGGGCCACCAGGACCTCCGGTACCGGCCCGGTCCCCACGACCTCCGCCTCGGCGACCCCCTCGGCGTCGGCGCGCCGGGCGGCCCACTTCCGGCCGCCCAGGGAGGTCTTCGCGCCCAGCGACTTCTTCGCCACCGGCACCAGCGGGCCCGAGGCCGAGGTGGCGCGGGCGACCAGCTTGTACACCATGGAACAGGTGGGGTGGCCGCTGCCGGTGACGAGCTGGGTGCCGACCCCGTACGCGTCCACCGGCGCGGCGGCCAGCGAGGCGATCGCGTACTCGTCCAGGTCGGACGTGACCGTGATCCGGGTGTCCCGGGCGCCCAGCTCGTCGAGCTGCTGCCGCACCCGGTGGGCGACGAGCAGCAGATCGCCGGAGTCGATCCGGACGGCGCCGAGGCCGGGCCCCGCGATCCCGACGGCGGTCCGGACGGCCTCCGCCACGTCATAGGTGTCGACGAGCAGGGTGGTGCCCCGCCCCAGCGAGTCGACCTGCGCCCGGAAGGCGTCCCGCTCGCTGTCGTGCAGCAGGGTGAAGGCGTGCGCGCTGGTGCCCACGGTCGGGATGGAGTAGCGGAACCCGGCCGCGAGATCGGAGGTCGAGTCGAAGCCGCCGACGTACGCGGCGCGCGCCGAGGCCACCGCCGCCAGTTCGTGGGTGCGCCGGGCGCCCATCTCGATCAGCCGCCGGCCGCCCGCGGCCGAGGACATCCGGGAGGCCGCGGCGGCGATCGCGGAGTCGTGGTTGAGGATCGACAGGATCACGGTCTCCAGCAGCACGCACTCGGCGAAGGAGCCCTCCACGCGCAGCAGCGGCGAGCCGGGGAAGTAGACCTCGCCCTCCGGGTAGCCCCAGATGTCCCCGCTGAAGCGGTACGAGGACAGCCAGGCCAGCGTGGGCTCGTCCACGATCCGCCGCTCGCGCAGGAAGCCGAGCACCCCGGCGTCGAAGCGGAAGTTCTCCACGGCGTCCAGCAGCCGCCCGGTGCCCGCGACGACCCCGTAGCGGCGGCCCTCGGGGAGGCGGCGGGTGAACACCTCGAACACCGAGCGGCGCTCCGCGGTGCCCCCGCGCAGGGCCGCCTGGACCATGGTGAACTCGTACTGGTCGGTGAAGAGGGCCGTCGAGGGGACGTCCACCGGCAGCCCCAGGTCAGCGGTGTTCACGTCACTCCACCTCGTACTTTCGTCTTGGTCGCGGCTCTGTGGCGGCCCTGTCCCGCCCGTGGCGCGGCACGGTGTCAGCCGCGGACCCCGGGCGATTCGGCCATGGCCCGGATGCTACCCCACATCTCGTCAAACTGACGAGATGTGGTGGCCGTTTATGCGCCGTGCCCGGTCGGGTGGCAGCATGGATCAGGTGAGTGTTGCTCCCACCGAGATCGAACGCCCAGCACCGGCGGAGGAGACCTTCGCCGTGCCCGAGCCGGACGTGCCGTGGGTGACGCTCGTCCACAACGACCCGGTCAATCTGATGAGCTATGTGACCTACGTCTTCCAGGCGTACTTCGGTTACTCCAAGGACAAGGCGCGCAAGCTGATGCTCGACGTGCACAACAAGGGGCGCGCGGTGGTCTCCAGCGGCAGCCGTGAGGAGATGGAGCGCGACGTGCAGGCGATGCACGGCTATGGGCTCTGGGCGACCCTCTCCCAGGACCGCGGCTGATGCCGGGACACTTCGAGCCGGTTCCCGGCGGTGGCGCCGCGGTGGCGCTGGACGATGTCGAGGTCTCCATCCTGCGCTCGCTCGCCGTGCAGCTCCTGGAGCTGATCGGGCCGGGGGACACCCCCGTCGAGGGCGAGGACCCGCTGGCGGCGCTGTTCGCCGAGGGCCCGAGCGAGCCCCCGTCCGACCCGGCGCTGGCCCGGCTCTTCCCCGACGCGTACGCGGGTCCGGGGGCGGACGGGTCCGGCAGCGGGACACAGGAGGCGTCCGCCGAGTTCCGCCGCTTCACCGAGAACGATCTGCGCACCCACAAGCGCGAGGACGCGCTCGCGGTGGTGCGGACGCTGGACTCCCTCGCCCCGGCCGCCGAGGGCGGGGCGGTCCTGAAGCTCTCCCCCGAGGACTGCGTGCGCTGGCTGCGGGCGCTCAACGACCTCCGGCTGACCATCGGCACCCGGCTTGAGGTCACCGACGAGGACGAGTCCAGCGCCCTCTACCGGCTGCCGGACTCCGATCCGCGCAAGCCGATGGTGATGGCCTACCTCTGGCTGGGCGTCCTCCAGGAGACGCTGGTCGAGACGCTGCTGCCCTGATCACCCCCCGGCCCCCGGCCCCGCACCGGGTCCGGGGGCCTTTCCACGGCCCCATATGACCGTTGTGCGGGGGTGTATGTCCGGCATTCGGACAGCGTACGAGGGGTGAACCCTCAGCGGACACTCAAATCCGAATAACGATCCTGTTACCACAAGGGCATACTTTGCCCGTCTTCGTGTCTTTTGTGCTGATTTCAGGGTGGCGTGAACCACACTCGGCCATCTGTACGGCCCATAAACCCGTGATAAACCTTCACTTCCGCCAGGGGCGCCACCCATGCTCCTGGAGGCGCTTGAGCCGGCGGATCGCCGGTGGCACTCCATCCGTATCCGGGGGGATCAGGACCTGATCCGCGTCCGCGCGCACGCATCGCAGCGGGAGCGGGTCCGCATGGAGAAAGGGCGCATCACCATGACCTCAGTGCAGGTCGGCAAGGAAGACGGGCACGACGGCAAGGGTGTCGCGGGACCCGACGGGTCCCCACCGCCCGAGGCCGCGGCCCAGGGCGAGAACCAGGGCTACCACCGGGCGCTGAACGCCCGGCAGATACAGATGATCGCCATCGGCGGCGCGATCGGCACCGGACTCTTCCTCGGTGCGGGCAAGGGCATCTCCAAGGCGGGCCCCAGTCTGATCCTCGCCTACGCCGTGGCGGGCGTGGTCATCTTCTTCATCATGCGCGCGCTCGGCGAGCTGCTGATGTACCGCCCGGTCGCGGGCTCGTTCTCCGACTACGCGCGGGAGTTCGTCAGCCCCTTCGCGGGCTTCGTCACCGGCTGGACCTACTGGCTCTTCTGGGTGGTCACCGGAATGACCGAGGTCACCGCGGCGGCCAGTTATATGACCTACTGGTGGGACATTCCCCAGTGGATCTCCGCGCTCGCCTTCACGATCATTCTCTACGGCGCCAACCTGATCTCCGTGAAGCTCTTCGGCGAGCTGGAGTTCTGGTTCTCGATGGTCAAGGTCACCGCGATCATCGGCATGATCCTCATCTGTGCGGGCATTCTGACGATCGGCTTCTCCGACGCCGGGGACACCGCGTCCGTCACCCTTCTCTGGGACGACGGCGGATTCTTCCCCAAGGGCATCGGCGGCACCCTGATGACCCTCCAGATCGTGATGTTCGCCTTCCTCGCCGTCGAGCTGGTCGGCGTCACCGCCGGTGAGTCCAAGGACCCCGAGAAGAACCTGCCGAAGGCGATCAACACCGTCCCGGTCCGTATCGCGATCTTCTACATCGGCGCCCTGATCATGATCCTGTCGGTGGTCTCCTGGACCAAGTTCCAGCCCGGGGTCTCGCCGTTCGTCGCCGCCTTCGACGAGATGGGGCTCCAGGTCGGCGCCGCCATCGTCAACTTCGTCGTGCTGACCGCCGCGCTCTCCTCCTGCAACTCCGGCATGTACTCCACCGGCCGGATGCTGCGCGACCTCGCGCTCAACGGACAGGGCCCGGGGATCTTCACCCGGCTCACCAGGAACGGCACCCCGCTGCTGGGCACCACGTTCTCCGCCGGTCTGATGCTGATCGGTGTCTGGATCAACTACCAGTGGCCCGGCGAGGCGTTCAACAAGATCGTCTCCTTCGCCACCATCTCCGGCATGTGGGCCTGGATCATGATCCTGGTCTGCCAGATCCGCTACCGCGCCAAGGCCGACCGCGGTGAGCTGCCGCACTCCACGTTCAAGGCGCCCGGCGCCCCCTGGACGAGCTGGTTCGCGCTCGCCTTCATCGGCATGGTGATCGTGCTCATGGGCATCGACAAGGACGCCCGGATCTCGCTCTATGTGGCCCCGGTCTGGGCCCTGCTGCTCGGCGTCGCCTATCTGGTGCTCAAGCGGCGCAACCCCCAGGGGGACGCCTTCAGCAAGAAGGACTGACCCCGGGGCCGCCCCGAGGGGCGGGCACCGGACACACCAGGGCGGGGCCGTACGGTACGACACCGTACGGCCCCGCCCTTGTCTTCTGTCTCTCCCGTTTCCCCCGTTCCCGCGGAGGCTCGGAGCACCTGCTCCCGGTTCTCTCGGACGGAACGTTTCCGCAGCTCGTCTGCTTATGCTGATCCGCATGCTGACGCTGACGAAGGCCCTCTTCGACCAGATCGTGGCGCACTCCCGCGCCGACCACCCCGACGAGGCGTGCGGCGTCGTCGCGGGCCCCGCGGGCACCGGACGCCCCGAGCGTTTCATCCCCATGCTGAACGCGGCCCGCTCGCCCACGTTCTACGAATTCGACTCGGCCGACCTCCTCACGCTCTACCGCGAGATGGACGACCGGGACGAAGAGCCCGTGATCATCTACCACTCCCACACGGCCACCGAGGCATACCCCTCCCGTACCGACCTCTCGTACGCCAATGAGCCGGGCGCCCACTACGTCCTCGTCTCCACGGCGGACACCGACGGCGCCGGGCCCTTCCAGTTCCGTTCCTTCCGGATCGTGGACGGCACCGTCACCGAGGAGGACGTCAAGGTCGTGGACGCCTACTGACCACGTACGATCACCGCACCGCACTACTGCACAGCAGGGCGGCGGGACCCAGGAAGCCGGTGTGACTCCGGCACGGTCCCGCCACTGTGACCCGGGCCCCGGCCCGGCAGTCAGGAACTGACCCGCCGCCCTTCTCCCATCACAGGGGACGTGGAAATCCCCAAGGAGGCCGTACCCCGCCATGTCCAGGCGCCGTTCCGCTGCCACCGCAGCCGCCCTGACCACCGCCCTGCTGCTCACGCTCACCGCCTGCGGCTCCGACAGCTCCGACAGCGGCGGGAAGGGAGGGACCGAGGCCGCCCGCCCCGGCGGTCCCTTCCCGTACACCGTCGACAACTGCGGGGTGAAGACCACCTACAAGGCCGCCCCGCAGCGGGTCGTCACCATGAACCAGCACGTCACCGAGATCATGCTGGAACTGGGGCTGGAGAAGTCCGTCGTCGGCACCGCCTACCTCGACGACGCGGTCCTGCCCCGCTACCGCCAGGCGTACGAGGCCATCCCCGTCATCGCCAAGGAGTACCCCTCCCGCGAGAAACTGCTGGCCGCCAACCCCGACTTCGTCTACGGCGGATACGCCACCGCCTTCGACGCCAAGGACGGCCGCACCCGCGACGCCCTGAAGGACTCCGGCATCGACAGCAGGCTCAATGTGGAGTACTGCACCGAGAAGCGCACCACCATGGACGATCTCTACCAGGAGATCGAGGAGGTCGGGGGCACCTTCGGCGTCCCCGAGCGCGCCGAGCGGTGGATCACGAAGGCCCGGGCCACGGTCGCCGGGACCGAGCAGCGGCGCGACGGGAAGCCGCCCGTCCCCGTCTTCGTCTACGACGCCGGGGACAAGACCGCCACCACCGTGGGCGGCAAGGGCATCGGCCATGAGCTGATCACCCGCGCGGGCGGACGCAACCTCTTCGCCGACATCGACAAGTCGTTCGGCGAGGCCACCTGGGAGGAGGTCGTGGCCCGCAAGCCGGAGGTCGTCCTCATCCTCGACTACGGCTCCGTCAGCGTCGCCCAGAAGAAGGAGCGGCTGCTCAGGGACCCGGCCCTGCGCGACGTTCCCGCGATCAAGAACAAGCGCTTCGCGGTGCTGCCGCTGTCGGACGCGGTCCTCGGGGTACGGGCGCCCGACGCCATCGCCAAGCTGTCCGCCCAGTTCGACCGGTGAGCCGACCGGTGAAGGCGGTGGGGACGGCGGGACCGGCGGGCACCGAGCAGCCGGGGAAGACGGGGAAGCGGTTGTTCCGGACGGTGCCCGCCGGGTCGCCGAAGGCCCCGGGCGCCCCGGCCGCGTCCTGGCTCCGCCGCGCCGCCGTCCTCACCGGGCTGACGCTCGCCCTCGTCGCCGCCGCCGTGGCCGGGCTCGCGCTCGGCTCGGTCCGCATCCCGCCCGGCGAGGTCGTCCGGGCCCTGCTGCCCGGCGCCGCGCCCAGCCCCTTCCGCACCATCGTGGTCGAGGTACGGCTGCCCCGGGTCCTGCTCGGGGCGGTCGTCGGGGCCGGACTCGCCGTCGTCGGCTGCGTCCTCCAGGCCCTGGTGCGCAACCGGCTCGCCGACCCCTTCCTGCTGGGGATCTCCTCCGGGGCGTCCACCGGCGCCGTCCTCGTCCTCACCCTCGGCATCGGCGTCACCACCGCCGTCGCCATGCCCGTCGGCGCCTTCCTCGGCGCCCTCGGCGCACTGGTCCTCGTCTACGCGCTGGCCAGCAGGGGCGGCGGGATGACCGGCACCCGGCTGGTGCTCGCGGGAGTCACCGTCTCCTACATCCTCACCGCCCTGACCACCCTGGTCCTGGTGGCCTCCGCCCGGCCCGAGCACTTCCGGGAGGCCCTGTACTGGTCCCTCGGCGGACTCGGCAGCGCCCGCTGGGACACCGTCTGGCTGCCCGCGGCCGTCACCTGCGCCGCGCTGCCGCTGCTGTTCGCGCTCTCCCGGCCGCTGGACCTGATGCTGGTGGGGGAGGAGAGCGCGACCGTGCTCGGCCTCGACGTGGCCCGCTTCCGCGCCGCCGTGTTCGTCCTGGCCTCCCTGATCACCGCCGTGCTGGTGGCCGCGAGCGGGGCCGTCGGCTTCATCGGGCTGATGGTGCCGCACGCCGCCCGGCTGCTGGTCGGCGCCACCCACCGGGCCCTGCTGCCGGTCTCGGCGCTCGCGGGGGCCGCCGCGCTGATCGTCGCCGACCTGGCGGCCCGTACCGTCGCGTCCCCGCAGGACATCCCCGTCGGCGTGCTCACCGCGCTGATCGGCGGGCCGCTCTTCCTGTGGCTGATGCGGAGCCGCACCGCACAAGGAGCAGCGCTGTGAGCCTTCCGCCCTCCACCGGGTCCGCTTCCCCCACCGGGCCTGCTTCCCCCGCCGGGGCCGCCCCCTCCACCGGGCCCGTTTCCCCGGCCGCGCCCGCGCCCTTCCCGGAGCCCGGACCCGCGCGGGCCGCGCTCGACGTGACCGGGCTGCGCTACGGCACCGGGGGCCGCCTCCTCCTCGACGGCGTCGCGCTCACCGCCGCCCCCGGCGAGACCGTCGGCCTGGTCGGCCCCAACGGCAGCGGCAAGACCACCCTGCTGCGCTGTGTGTACGGCGCCCTGCGCCCCACCGCCGGAACGATCCTGCTCGACGGGGACGATCTGCTCGCCCTCGGCACCCGGGCCCGCGCCCGGCGGATCGCGAGCGTCCCCCAGGACAGCCCCGCCGAGTTCGAGCTGACCGTACGGGAGATCGTCGCCATGGGCCGCTCCCCGCACAAGCGGTTCTGGGAGCCCGACACCGCCGCCGACGCCGCACAGGTCGACGAGGCCCTGGCCAGGCTCGCCGTCGACACCCTCGCCGACCGGCCCTTCCCCTCCCTCTCCGGCGGCGAACGCCAGCGCACGCTGGTCGCCCGCGCCCTGGTGCAGCGCCCCGCGCTGCTGATCCTGGACGAGCCGACCAACCATCTCGACATCCGCTACCAGATGGAGATCCTGGGCCTGGTCCGGTCGCTCGGCACCACGGCCGTGCTCGCCCTGCACGATCTCAACCTCGCCGCCCACTACTGCGACCGGATCGTCGTCCTCGCCGCCGGCCGGGTCGTCGCCGCCGGTCCCCCCGAGGAGGTGTTCACCCCCGAACTGCTCGCCGAGGTCTACCGCGTCGAGGCGGACATAACGGTCCACCCGGCCACCGGATCACCCTCGATCACCTATCTCCCGCCCGCATGGTGAGCGGCATCCATCCGACATACGAGATGGTCTTCCGGGATACGGACCGGGAATCGATACGATGACCGCATGGTTCTCCACGACATGAGCGACACGACGCCGGGCGGCACCCTGCTGCTCGTGGCGCGGCTCCATGTCGACCTGTGCCGTCTCGCCAGCGCGATGTGTCCCTGAGCCCGGCCCCGGGCCCGCCCGGGGAGCGTTCCGGTACCGCGGTCGGCACCAGGAACCACTGGGGAAAAGCCCGGAAAATCCCGGGAAGACCCGGAAGTATCGACCCGGAAACACCGACGCACCACCCTTCGCGCGGGGGAAGAAGCCGCGCGCACGCCGCCTCTCCACCGTTCCCGACGGGAGTCCACGCCATGGCCATCGAGGTTCGTATCCCGACCATCCTCCGCACCTACACCGACGGGGAGAAGGCCGTCGAAGGCAGCGGAACCACCCTCGCCGACCTCCTCGCCGACCTGGAGACCCGCCATGCGGGCATCCAAGCCCGCATCGTGGACGAGAGCGGAGACCTGCGCCGGTTCGTCAACATCTACCTGAACGACGAGGACGTCCGCTTCCTCCAGGGTATCGCCACCGAGCTGAGCGACGGTGACAACGTCACCATCCTGCCGGCCGTCGCCGGCGGAATGCGCTGAGACCGATGCGTTACGACTCCCCGCTCGCGGCGGTCGGCAACACCCCGCTGGTCCGGCTCCCCCGGCTCTCCCCGTCGGACGAGGTCCGCATCTGGGCCAAGCTGGAGGACCGCAACCCGACCGGCTCGGTCAAGGACCGCCCCGCGCTCCATATGATCGAACAGGCGGAGAAGGCCGGACGCCTCACCCCCGGCTGCACGATCCTGGAGCCCACCTCCGGCAACACCGGCATCTCGCTGGCGATGGCGGCCCGGCTCAAGGGCTACCGCATCGTCTGCGTCATGCCGGAGAACACCAGCGAGGAGCGCAGGCAACTGCTCGCCATGTGGGGCGCGGAGATCATCTCCTCGCCCGCGGCGGGAGGGTCGAACACGGCGGTGCGCGTCGCCAAGGAACTGGCGGAGCAGAACCCCTCCTGGGTGATGCTCTACCAGTACGGCAACCCCGACAACGCGGGCGCGCACTACGCCACCACCGGCCCCGAGATCCTGGCCGACCTCCCCTCCATCACCCACTTCGTCGCGGGCCTCGGCACCACGGGCACCCTCATGGGCGTCGGCCGCTATCTGCGCGAACACGTCCCCGGCATCAGCGTCGTGGCGGCGGAGCCCCGCTACGACGACCTCGTGTACGGGCTGCGCAACCTCGACGAGGGCTTCGTCCCCGAGCTGTACGACGCCTCCGTGCTCACCACCCGCTTCTCCGTCGGCTCCGCGGACGCCGTGACCCGCACCCGCGAGCTGCTCCAGCAGGAGGGCATCTTCGCCGGGGTCTCCACCGGGGCCGCGCTCCACGCGGCCATCGGCGTCGGCCGCAAGGCGGTCAAGGCCGGGGAGCGGGCCGACATCGTCTTCGTCGTCGCCGACGGTGGCTGGAAGTACCTCTCCACCGGGGTCTACACCGCCCCCACCACCGAGGCGGCCATCGAGACCCTTCAGGGCCAGCTCTGGGCCTGATCCGCCCGGTCGCCGGATCGTCCCCGACCCGCTGTCTCCCGCCCGCGCCGGGCGGCCCCCGTTCACACCGAGCGGGAGAGCCGCCCGGCGCGGGCGGTTCCGTCTCCGGGGCACCCCGGTGGTTCCCCGGTCCGGGGCTCCCCGGGCTTTCCGGCGGTTCCCCCGGTCAGGGCCCCCGGTGGGGCCGCCGGTCCGGCCCCTCCCGGTGATCTCTTCCGGCGGTCGCTCCCGCGTCGGCCCCGCCCCCCTCCGAATCGGTGACAGCGCAGGTGAGTTCCCCCACAACGCCCCGCCCCCAAGGGGCGGCACCCCCTTTTGCGCTTTACGCTCAACGGACCGCACGACCCAGACCCACCCCCCAGCCCTCCTCCCCGTCCTCCCCGTCAATGGAGGTCCCAGCTCCATGAAGCTCACCGTCGTCGGCTGCTCGGGGTCGTTCCCGTCCGCGGAATCGGCTTGTTCGAGCTACCTCGTCGAGGCCGACGGCTTCCGGCTGCTTCTCGACATGGGCAATGGCGCCCTCGGCGAGTTGCAGCGCCACATCGGTCTCTACGACCTCGACGCCATCTTCCTCAGCCATCTGCACGCCGATCACTGCATCGACATGTGCGGCTATTTCGTCGCCCGCTACTACCGGCACGAGGGCGGTCGCTGCGACGCCCTGCCCGTGTACGGCCCCGAGGGCACCGAACACCGGCTGACCACCGCCTACGCGGACACCCCCTCGCCCACCTCGATGAGCGAGGTCTTCGACTTCCGCACCCTGAAGCCGGGCACGTTCGACATCGGCCCGTTCTCGGTGCGCGCCGAGCGTGTCGCGCACCCCGTCGAGGCGTACGGCATCCGGCTGGAGCACGAGGGCCGGACCCTCGCGTACTCCGGTGACACGGGGGTGTGCGAGCCGCTGCACGAGCTGGCCGACGGCGCGGACCTCTTCCTCTGCGAGGCGTCCTTCACCTACGGCAAGGAGGACATCCCGGATCTGCACCTCAACGGCCGGGAGGCCGGGGCCCACGCCGAGCGGGCCGGTGCGGGACGGCTGGTGCTCACCCATGTGCCGCCGTGGACGGACGCCGACCGCAATCTCGCCGACGCCCGCGCCGTCTACCGGGGTCCGGCGGAGCTGGCGGTGTCCGGCGCGGAGTACGACATCTGAGCGGTCCCGGAAGGGCGGGCCCCAAAACGGCGGGAGCCCGGTGGAACGGCGGGAGCCCCCGGTGCGGACGGCACCGGGGGCTCCCGTACGGCAGGGGGCTCCCGCACAGCGGGGCGGGTGGGACGGGGCTACTTGCCCTCGGCCTTGAGGATCTCCGCCAGCTCCTCGTCGGACTCCCGGCCCGGCGTCGGCAGATTGAAGCGGGTGATCGCGAACCGGAAGACCACGTAGTACACCACCGCGAAGCAGACCCCCACGAGCAGCAGCCCCAGCGGCTTGGACGCGATACCGAGGTTCAGCAGGAAGTCCACCGCTCCGGCGGAGAAGCCGAAGCCGTCCTTCATGCCGAGTGCCCAGGTCAGCGCCATCGACACACCGGTGAGCACCGCGTGGACCGCGTACAGCACCGGGGCGATGAACATGAAGGTGAACTCGATCGGCTCGGTCACACCGGTGACGAACGAGGTCAGCGCGAGGGAGAGCATCATGCCGCCGACGACCTTGCGGCGCTCGGGCCGGGCGCAGTGCACGATCGCCAGACAGGCGGCGGGCAGCGCGAACATCATGATCGGGAAGAAGCCGGTCATGAACTGTCCGGCGGTCGGGTCGCCCGCCAGGAAGCGGGCGATGTCGCCGCTCTTGCCCTCGTAGGTACCGGCCTGGAGCCAGGGGAAGGAGTTCAGCAGATGGTGCATGCCGACCGGGATCAGCGCACGGTTGGCGACACCGAAGATGCCCGCGCCCACGGCGCCGGAGCCGACCAGCCACTCACCGAAGTTGTGCAGACCGGTGCCGAGGACCGGCCAGATGAAGCCGAAGAGCACACCGATGACCAGACCGGCGAAGGCGGAGAGGATCGGCACCAGCCGCCGCCCGCCGAAGAAGCCCGCCCAGTCGGGCAGCTTGGTGCGGTAGAACCGCTGGTAGAGCAGGGCGACCACGATGCCCATCACCACACCGCCGAGGACCTTGGCGTCCACCGGGGCGTCCTGCATCACGATCTTGCCGTCGATGACCTTGGCCACCTGCGGCAGATTCTTGTCGGTGAAGGTGCCCAGCACGCTCTTGAAGACGAGGTAGCCGGTGACGGCGGCCAGCGCGGTGGAGCCGTCGGCCTTCTTCGCGAAGCCGATCGCGATACCGACGGCGAAGAGCAGCGGCATGTTGTCGAGCAGCGCGTTGCCGCCCGCGTACATATAACCGGCGATCCGGGTGACGAACTCCGGGAACGAGTCCCGGCCGAGCATGTCCTCGTTGCCGAGGCGGACCAGGAGCGCGGCGGCCGGCAGGACCGCCACCGGCAGCATCAGGCTGCGGCCGATGCGCTGCATCACAGCCATCGCACCCGCGCCCTTCTTCTTCTCGGCCGCGGGGGCGGCGCCAGTGGTCACGGACATGCGCGATCTCCAGGGAGCACGGGGGAGGGGGAAAGCCGCGGCAGACAGCGGCGAGGTCTACACCACCTAGAGTGGTGTAGACCTTTGTAACATGTGGGCGATAGATAAGGAACCTGCGAATAGCGTGAGATTTACAGGGTCCTTCCATAATGTTCGCATCAGGCCCCGCGGCCCGTCCCCGGCACGGACCGGCCCCCGAAAACGGCCCCCTGGCCCAACGTCGGCTATTTGATGTTGTCCCGCTCCAGCTCCGCCTCGATCTGCTCGGGCTCCCTTCCCGGCACCGGGAGATCGAACACCTTGATGGCCACCCGGAAGATCACGTAATAGACGGCGGCGAAACCGAGCCCGATCGGAATGATCAGCCAGGGTTTGGTGGCCAGCCCCCAATTGATCACATAGTCGATCAGCCCGGCCGAGAAACTGAATCCGTCCTTCACGCCGAGTGCCCAGGTCAGCGCCATCGACACCCCGGTGAGCAGTGCGTGCACCGCGTACAGCGCCGGGGCGACGAAGAGGAACGAGTACTCGATCGGCTCCGTGATACCGGTCACGAACGAGGTCAGGCCGACCGAGAGCATCAGCCCGCCGACCTCCTTGCGGCGGTGCGGATGGGCCGAGTGCGCGATCGCCAGCGCCGCGGCGGGCAGCGCGAACATCATGATCGGGAAGAAGCCCGTGGTGAACTGACCGGCATCCGGGTCCCCCTGGAGGAACATGGTGATGTCGCCGTGCACCACCGTGCCGTCCGGCTTGGTGTAACTGCCGAGCTGGAACCAGATGGGCACATTGAGGAACTGGTGCAGACCGATCACCAGCAGCGCCCGGTTGGCCACCCCGAAGATCCCCGAGCCCCAGGCGCCGAGGCTCACCAGCCAGTCGCTGAAGGACTCCAGCCCCCGCCCGATCGGCGGCCAGATCCACAGACAGAGCACGGCGAAGCCGATCGCCACGAACGACATGATGATCGGCACCAGTCGGCGGCCGTTGAAGAAGCCGAGCCAGTCCACCAGCCGGGTGCGGTGGTAGCGCTGCCAGAAGAAGGCGGCGAGGAGCCCCATCACGATGCCGCCGAAGACCCCCGGGTTCTGGTAGGTGAACACCGTCACCGTGCCGTCCGTGGCCTGGCAGCCCGCCCCCACCGGCTTGGTCCCCGGGACACAGACCTCGGGGAACTGCCGCAGCACGTTGTAGTAGACGAGGAAGCCCGCGACGGCGGCCAGCGCGGTGGAGCCGTCCGCCTTCTTCGCCATCCCGATCGCCACGCCGACGCAGAACAGCAGCGGCAGTCCGATATTGGGGTCGAGCAGGGCGCCGCCCGCCCCGGCCATCACCTTGGCGACATCGTTCCAGCCCAGCCCGTTCTTGCCGAAGACATCGTCCTGGCCGAGCCGGTTGAGGATGCCCGCCGCCGGGAGGACCGCGATGGGGAGCTGAAGGCTGCGGCCCATCTTCTGGAGGCCCTGGAAGAGCACGTTCCAGCGGCTCGGCCGCGCCGCGATGGCGCCCTGTGCACTCATCGGCATCCTCTCCGCGCGGGGCGCGCCGCCGCCGGGCCGCCTCCCGGGCCGTCCCCCGGGCCGTTTCCGGCACCGGAGGCGGTGCCGTCTCCCGGGCCGGTCTCCGGCGCCGGCGCCTGCGGCGCCGTTTTGGCGGGTGCGTTCAATTGGTGTAGACCAGTTCTGCGATCGGCGCCGGATCAGCCGAATCAGGGGTGCTTTGCCTGCTTTGACCGGGAGTGCCGATGATCGACATCATGGGGCAGATCGCTATCACCCGCCCGTGAAGGTGGGCCAACCGTGGGTTACCGTGACAAAGCGGAACGCCGGTGGGCCGGCGCGGCACTGAGCGCCCGCACGGGCGCCGTTCTCAACGCAGGGAGACAACATGGCCAGCAAGGCTGAGAAGATCGTCGCCGGGCTCGGCGGCATCGACAACATCGTGGAGGTCGAGGGCTGCATCACCCGCCTCCGCACCGAGGTCGAGAACGCCGACCTCGTCGACGAGGCCGCGCTGAAGGCGGCCGGCGCCCACGGAGTCGTCAAGATGGGCACCGCGGTCCAGGTCGTCATCGGCACCGACGCCGACCCCATCGCGGGCGAGATCGAAGACATGATGTGACGACGGTCGCGCCCCCGCGATCGGGAACCCCGGCCGAGGCCGGGGTTCCGCACCCCTGAGCCACCGGCCCCGCCCCGGACCCCCGGCCGCACAGCCCCGGGCCCGGCCGCGGCCCCCCGGGCCCCGCACCACAGCGGATAGGCTCATGGCCATGTCTCGAATCGACGGCCGCACCCCCGAACAGCTCCGCCCGGTCACCATCGAACGCGGATGGAGCAAGCACGCCGAGGGCTCCGTCCTCATCTCCTTCGGCGACACGAAGGTCTTCTGCACCGCCTCCGTCACCGAAGGCGTGCCGCGCTGGCGCAAGGGAAGCGGCGAAGGCTGGGTCACCGGCGAGTACTCGATGCTGCCCCGCTCCACCAACACCCGGGGCGACCGCGAATCCGTCCGCGGCAAGATCGGCGGACGCACCCACGAGATCAGCCGCCTCATCGGCCGCTCCCTGCGGGCCGTCGTCGACTGCAAGGCCCTCGGCGAGAACACCATCGTCCTCGACTGCGACGTCCTCCAGGCCGACGGCGGCACCCGCACCGCCGCCATCACCGGCGCCTACGTCGCCCTCGCCGACGCCATCACCTGGGCCCGCGAGAAGAAACTCGTCCGCGCCGGACGCCAGCCCCTCACCACAACCGTCGCCGCCGTCTCCGTCGGCATCGTCGACGGCACCCCCCTCCTCGACCTCTGCTACGAGGAGGACGTCCGCGCCGACACCGACATGAACGTCGTCTGCACCGGCGACGGCCGCTTCGTCGAGGTCCAGGGCACCGCCGAGGCCGAGCCCTTCGACCGCGCCGAACTCGACGCCCTCCTCGACCTCGCCGCCGGAGGCTGCGCCGACCTCGCCGCCCTCCAGAACGACGCCCTCGCGCGCACCGTCTCCACAGCGTGAAGAACCGCCCGGTGCAGATCATCCCGGGCATGGGTGGGTAAAGAAGCAACCAAGACGCCGGAGCCGGCGTCGTTCTGGGCACGGGCGCACGGACACCACCGTGCGCCCGGCCATATCCGGGGAGGGACAAGACCCATGGCCGCGCGCCGCCGTATCGCACTCACGCTCGCCACCGCAGCCCTCGTGGTACCCATCGCCACGGGATGCAGCGCCATCGACAAGGCACTCGACTGCGTCGAGACGGCCGAGGCCATCACCAAGAGCGTCGACAGCCTCACCGACGCCGCCGCAGGCGCCGCGGAGAACCCCACCGAGACCCGCGAGGCCCTCAACACCATAGAGAAGGAACTGGAGAGCCTGGGCGACAAGACCGACGACGCCGACCTCAGCAAGGCCGTCGACAACCTCAACAGCGGAGTCGACAGCGTCCGCAAGGCCATCGAGGGCGGAGACCCCACCCCCGACCTCAACCCCCTCAAGGACGCCGCCGGCGAGATCGGCAAGGTCTGCTCCCCCTGACCCGCCCCGCCAGGCACCCGCCCCGCCGGGTCCCTGGCGCACGGCCGCCCCCCGCCCGACCACGACCAGCGGATACGGATACGGATAATCGGGCCATGACCCGTATCGTTCTCGCCACCCGCAACGCCGGAAAGATCACCGAACTCCGGCAGATCCTCGCGGACGCCCGCCTCCCCCATGAACTCGTCGGCACGGACGCCTACCCCGACATCCCCGACGTCAAGGAAACCGGCGTCACCTTCGCCGAGAACGCCCTCCTCAAGGCCCACACCCTCGCCCGCGCCACCGGACTGCCCGCCATCGCCGACGACTCCGGCCTCTGCGTCGACGTCCTCGGCGGCGCCCCCGGCATCTTCTCCGCCCGCTGGGCCGGAGCCCACGGCGACGACGCCGCCAACCTCGCCCTGCTGCTCGCCCAGCTCTCGGACATCGCCCCCGAACACCGCGCCGCCCAATTCTTCTGCGCCGCCGCCCTCGCCCTCCCCGACGGCACCGAACGCGTGGCGGAGGGCCGCCTCCTCGGCACCCTCCGGACCACCCCCACCGGCACGGGCGGCTTCGGCTACGACCCCATCCTCCAGCCGGAGGGCGAGGCCCGCACGGCGGCGGAGCTGTCCCCGGAGGAGAAGAACGCGATCAGCCACCGGGGGAAGGCGTTCCGGGCGCTGGTGCCGATGGTCGGGGAGCTGCTGGGCTGACACACAAACGGCCTGCGAACCGAAGACTTCGATTCGCAGGCCGTGAGTGGTGCGGCGGAAGGGATTCGAACCCTCAAGCCCTATACGGGCCACAGAACCTAAATCTGCTGCGTCGCCGGCTGCGCCACCGCCGCGAGCCGCCTGCCATGTTACCGGGCAGGCGGCTGAGGCGGATACGGGTGGGTGGTGGTTACCGGGGTCTCGCCCGGGCCCTTCCCCGGCACCAGGTGCGGGTGACGGCATGACAGTTGGGGCAGAGCAGCCGGAGGTTGTCCGGCCTGTTGTCGCTCCAGTCGGCGTTGATGTGGTCCACCTCAAGAGTCAGGGGGCGGCCGTGCCAGGTGGTACCCGTGCCGCATTCCGCGCACTGCTCGGGTATCCCGATGCCGCGCAGGGCCCGGCGCAGCAGATGGCTCCCGGTGCGGCGGCCGTTCTCCGTCCTGACAAGGATTTCCTCCGCGGGCCTGAGCGGAGTCGTCCCAGGTCCTCCGCGCTGATGAGCCTGGCCCAGGAAGTGACTCATCGAGATGTTCGCTTCGGCGGCCCAGCGTCGCAGCGCGCCCCGCTGCCAGGAGTTGTCCGGCCTCCCCAGACGTCGCAGCGTCTCCGAGACGGAGCGGGAGGATGTGATCGCTCCGCGCAGCTCCGCCGTATCCGGTGGCTGGACGGCGCGGCGGTACGGCCGGCGGGGGAAGTGCGCGACGTCGATGCCGTAGTGCTGGAACCGGCGGAGCAGATAGCGCCCGAGATATGCGTAGGGCTCTGCTCCGATGAACTCGATGACCTCGTCGAGGCTCTGGCAGCGCTCAGCCGCCTCGGTGAGCAATTCTCGGGTGTACCGCTGGCTCCGGCTCATGGCTTTGTCTTCCGTTGCGTGCGCCGTGCCTTGCCCCGTCCCCGGTAGGTGTCCGTCGTGGCATGGCAGTTGGGGCAGAGGAGACGCAGATTCTCCCTGCGGTTGTCGCGCCAGTCGCCGTTGATGTGATCGATCTCAAGAGGCAGCGGCCGGTCGCGCCACTCCGCGCTCAAGCCGCACAGCGCGCACCGCTCTGCCGCCCCCAGGGCCATCAGCGCCCTCTTGAGACGATCGCCGGGGACTCGGCCGTGCCGCTCCGGGGGCAGGACGGTGAGCAGATCCTCGGGTTTCCTCCGCTGCCGTGCGCGGCGGGTGCCGGGCGGCCGGAAGTGCGAGGTGTCCAGCCCGAGCGCCGTGATCCTGCGGCTGATGTGGGTGTGCTGCCCGCCCACGACCTCGATACCGAGCCGTCGCAGCACCTCGCAGACGCTCGCCGACGCCGCCACCGCGGGCTCCAGGACCTCCCGTGTCCAGCGGGCCCCTTCGCGTTCAAAGTGATCGGTGGCTATCCCCAGCCGTTTCATCCGGTCGTGGAGATACCGCCGGGACGGGCTCATCGGGTCGACCCCGAGCCTGGTCAGGGCCTCCGAGAGGGTGCGCGACGAGGCCGCAGCCCCGGCCAGCCGTTCCTGGGTGTAGGGACTTCTGCTCATGTTCCCCTCCGTCCGGCCGCGCCCATCGCGACCCGAACGGACCAACGAACCGCACTCCGGAGCGTTACGTCCGATATGCGGAATGGCCTGCCCCGCTTCGTGTGTGCGGACGAAGCGGAGCAGGCCACTCAGGGAAGCCGGGCCCTCCGGCGAGCCGGGCCCCCGGGTCCGGGACCCGTCAGATGCCCAGATCCTTGATGATCTTCGCGACATGGCCGGTCGCCTTCACGTTGTAGAGCGCCCGCTCCACCTTGCCCTCCTCGTCCACGACCACCGTCGTACGGATGACGCCGGTCACGGTCTTCCCGTACAGCTTCTTCTCGCCGAAGGCGCCGTACGCCGTCAGCGTCTCCTTCGACGGGTCACCCACGAGCGCGACCTTCAGGTTCTCCTTCTCGCGGAACTTCGCGAGCTTCTCCGGCTTGTCCGGGGAGACGCCGATCACGTCGTAGCCCGCGTCCGCGAGCAGCTCCAGGTTGTCCGTGAAGTCGCACGCCTGCTTGGTGCAGCCGGGGGTGAGGGCCGCCGGGTAGAAGTAGACGATGACCTTCCGGCCCCGGTGGGCCGCGAGCGAGACCTCGTTGCCGTCCGCGTCGGGCAGGGTGAAGTCGGGGGCGGTGTCGCCGGGCGTGAGCCGCTCGCTCATGTTCTCGGTTCTCCTCGTCGCGCCAGGTCAGGGCCGCCGGGGGACGCGGTGACGCGCCGCCCCGTGCGGGTGTACGCCGTCGAGCGTAATAGGGGTGCCGTGGGGTGCGCGCGCGATGGAGCTGACAGACTGTCGCTGGAGAACCACCGGGTAGCTGACACGGGTACGCGGGTACACGGGCAGATGACAGACGACGGAGGCAGCGCGGTGTCGGACGCGAGGACCCCTGCGCAGATCGAGGCGGACATCGTCCGCAGGCGCGAGCAGTTGGCCGAGACGCTCGACGAGATCGGGGTGCGGGTGCACCCCAGCACGATCGTGGGCGACGCCAGGGCGAGGGTCGCCGAGAAGGTGGACCGGACCGCCGGGCGCGCCTTCGCGGCGGTGCACCGGACGGTGGACGGTGTCCGGGCGCGGTTCGTGGGGGTGGACGGCGAGCCCCGGATGGACCGGGTGCTCCCGGCCGCCGCGGCGGTGGTGCTCGTGGGGCTGATCGTTCTCTCCTCGCGGTCCTCGCGCAAGCACGGGGAGTGACGGCCGGGGCGCGGCGCGCGCCCGGTCCCGGCCCCCGGGGCCCCGGTGCGGCCCCGCGGGCATGCGGATCGCCCCGGGGCAGGTAAGTTCGACGCGTGAGCGCCAACAGCCATGAACAGAACAGCCATCACGACAAGCTGCCCATCCGGATGCTGCACGACCGTGTGCTGGTGCGGACCGACATCCCGGAGGGCGAGCGGCGTTCCAGCGGGGGCATCGTCATTCCGGCCACGGCGGCGGTGGGCCGTCGGCTGGCGTGGGCCGAGGTGGTCGCGGTGGGGCAGAACGTGCGGACGGTCGAGTCGGGTGACCGGGTGCTGTACGACCCCGAGGACCGTGCCGAGGTGGAGGTGCGTGGGGTGGCGTACGTCCTGATGCGCGAGCGGGATCTGCACGCGGTGGCGGCGGACCGTTTCGAGGGCTCCGAGGACACCACGGGCCTGTATCTGTAGGCCCCGGTGGTCCCGGCCCCGGTGGCCCCCTGGCTGCGGTGACGCCCGGTGGCCCGCGGTGGCCCCGTGGGCCCGCGGCGGTCTCCGGTGACCGAGGTCACCACCCCCCGCGCCCCCGCTTTGCTACGGTGGGGACACCCGACGAGACGCGCCGTACCGGGCTTTCGCAAAGACGACGCACCCCGTTGAAGTACGCGTCTCGGAGGTGCCGCCATGGCCTGGGTTCTGCTGATCATCGCCGGTCTGCTGGAGGTCGGCTGGTCGATCGGTATGAAGTTCACCGAAGGGTTCACCAAGCTCTGGCCCAGTGTGTTCACCGGGCTCGGAATCGTCGCCAGTATGTTTCTGCTGGCCCAGGCGGCCAAGACGCTGCCGATCGGTACCGCGTACGGCGTGTGGGTGGGCATCGGTGCCGCCGGTGCCGCGATCGTGGGCATGGTGGCGCTGAACGAGCCGGTGACGGCGGCCCGCATCTTCTTCGTCTCGCTGCTGCTGGTCGCGGTGGTGGGTCTGAAGGCGACTTCCGGCCACTGACCGGACGCGCAGCCGACAGCGGCTGCCCCGTCGTCCTCGTCTGAGCTTCGCTCCTGAGCCCCGGCCCGGGAGGCGCCCGCGGTCCCCGGACCGGGTGGCCGCCTCCCGGGCCGGGGCTCTTTCCGCGTGGGCGGCCGGGGCCCGCGCCCGTACCCGGATGCCCCGCGCCCGCACCCTCTAGCGCCCGTGCGCCCTCAGCGGCTCGTACGCCCTCAGCGGCCCGTGCGGCCGAACGGGCCGCCGCCCACCGCCGGCGGGCCGCCCAGTCCGGGCCGGGTCCCCCCGACGGCCGGGCCGAGGCCCGGTCCCGCGCCCCCGCCCGGGCCGCCGGTGAAGCCGTCGCCGCGCCGGGGACCTCCGGTACCGGCGGAGCCCGTACCGGGGCCGGGGCCGCCGCCCGCGCCCTGGCCGGAGCCGTCGAGGGTGTCGAGCCTGCCGTAGCCGCCGTTCCCCAGCCCCGGGTAGAGGCCGCCGCCGGCGGGGGAACCGGCCCCGGTGGCGGTCCCCGGCGGCTCGCCCGCCCCCGCCGGACCGCCGTCCTCGGTCCCGGCCCCCGGGTCCGTCCCGGTGCCGTCGGCGGGACCGTCGTTCGCGCCGTCGTCGGCTCCGTCCCCTTCGGGTTCCCCGTCCCCGGGTGAACGGGTCGGCCCCGGGCTCCCGGACGCGGTGGAGCGGGCGGCACCGGAACCGCTCGGCTCGGGAGCGGGCTCCAGCCAGTTCCCCGGCTGGAGCCACAGATCGAACTCCGTGATCGCCGTGTTCCCGAGCGCCAGCGCGGTGAACCGGCCCCAGATCCGGGCGGGCACCCCGCCGCCGCTGACGCGCGGCAGCCCCAGCGCCCCGTACAGCGACCGCTGCGCACCGGAGTCGGGGTCCTGCCCCATCAGGGCCACCACTGTCGCCAGCTCCGGGGTGTACCCGGCGAACCAGGCGGCCCGGTCCTCCTCCGCGGTGCCGGTCTTGCCCGCCGCGGGGCGGCCCGCCGACTGCGCCGCCGTCCCCGTGCCGCTGGTGACGACGCTCTGGAGGATCGCGGTCGTGGTGTCGGCGGCGACCCGGTCGACCGTCTGCCGGACGGCCCGCCCCGGCAGCGCCACCTCCCTGCCGTCCTTGGTGACCCGGGCGACGAGTGTGTACGCACCGTGCCGCCCGTGGTTGGCGAGGGTGGCGTACGCCTCCGCCATGTCGAGGACGCTGGCGGTGGCCGTCCCGAGGGCGATGGACGGGGACGCGCTCAGGTCGGGGGTGTTCGCGGGGATGCCGAGGTCCAGCGCGGTCTGCCGCACCTTGGCCGGTCCGACGTCCATCGCCATCTGCGCGTACACGGAGTTCACGGACTTGTCGGTGGCCTCGGTGACGGTGATCCGGCCGTAGGAGAGGCCGTCGTCGTTGCCGGGGGCGTACGGTTTGCCGCCCCACCCCTGGACGGTGCGGCCGTCCGTGCCGTCGTAGCGGGTGCCGGGGGTGATGCGCCGGCCGTCCTGGGTACGGGAGCGGTGTTCGACGGCGGCGGTGAGGACGAAGGGTTTGAAGGTGGAGCCGACCTGGTAGTCGCGGCGGGTGGCGTTGTTGACGTACTGCCGGGTGTAGTCGACGCCGCCGTAGAGGGCGACGACGCGCCCGGTGGACGGCTCGATCGAGGCGCCCCCCACCCGGACGTTGCGGTCGGCGGCCCTGCGCGGGTCGAGGCGGGCGTTCACCTGGTCGTCCACCGCGCGGACGAAGGCGTCCTGCTTGGCCCGTTCCAGGGTGGTGGTGATCCGGTAGCCGCCTGCCGCGAGGGTGTTCTCGTCGAGGATGCCCTGGCCGGTGAGGTACTCCTCGACGGCCTGGACGACATAGCCGCGCTGCCCGGAGAGGCCGGTGGCGGGTTTGGCCCGCTGGGGCATGGGGAAGGCCAGCGAGGCCCGTTGGCCGGAAGTGAGCCATTTCTGCTTCACCATGCCGTCGAGGGTGTAGTTCCAGCGGGCGACCGCCGCGTCCTTGTTCTCGGGGTGCAGGGTGACGTCGAAGGCGCTGGGCGCGTTCAGGACCGAGGCGAGATAGGCGCCCTCGGCGAGGTCGATGTCCTCGATGTCCTTGCCGTAGTACGCCTGGGCGGCGGCCTGGACGCCGTAGGCGTTGCGGCCGAAGTAGCTGGTGTTGAGATAGCCCAGCAGGATGTCGTCCTTGCTCTGCTCCCGGCTCAGCTTCACCGAGATGAAGAACTCCTTCCACTTCCTGCTGAGCGTCTGCTCCTGGCCGAGGTAGTAATTCTTGACGTACTGCTGGGTGATGGTGGAGCCGGACTGCTTGCCCTTGCCGAGGAGGGTGTTCCAGGCGGCGCGGATCATTCCCTGGGGGTCCACCGCCCGTTCGGAGTAGAAGTCGCGGTCCTCCGCGGCCAGCACCGCCCGGCGGACGGGGAGCGGGACGCGGGAGATGCGGACGTTCTCCCGGTTGACCTCGCCGTCGCGGGCGAGCAGGCTGCCGTCCTCGTACAGATAGAGGGTGGACTGGGCGACGGCGGCGGCGTTGGCGGGCGGGATGCCGACAAGGGCGTAACCGGCGGCGAACCCGCCGACGAGGAGCAGGACGAGGAGGACGAGGGCGCCGAGCGCGGTGCGCCAGGTGGGGAGAAGCCGGCGCGGTCCGGTGCGGCGCTCCCGCGGCCGCCGCCCGGCGGGCCCACCGGCGGACGCGGTTCCGTCGGCGGGCCCGGACCCGTCCGTGGATTCGGCCCGGTCCGTGCACCCGGACCCGTCGGCGGCCCTGGACGCGGGGCCGTTCCCGGAGGCGTGCCCCGCTGCGGTCTTGTCGCCGACCGGTCGGCCGCCCTGGCGCTGTGGCTCCTCGCTCATGCGCCCATAGTGCACTTTGGGCGGCGATATCCCCCGTACCGTCACCCATAAATACCTCGCGGCGGCACGCCGGGCCGCACTAGCCTCGGGCCCTTTGGAGCTGTGCCGACCGGCCCAACGGCCGTGCGGGCCAGCGGACACGGCGGTCACGGCGGGCGCAGCGGACACGGAGGGAGGCGGTGTGCGGCTCTACGCGGTCGTCGTGGCGGGCGGGTTCCGCCGTTTCGCGACCTACCGGCTGGCCACGGTGGCGGGGGTGTTCACCAACACGGTCTTCGGTTTCATCATCGCGCATACGTATATCGCCCTGTGGGACGAGCGCCCGCACCTCGGTGGCTACGACGTCAGCCAGGCGGTGACCTATGTCTGGGTGGGACAGGCGCTGCTGGTGACCGTCGCGCTGATGGGCGGCGGTTTCGAGGACGAGCTGATCGAACGCATCCGCACCGGCGACATCGCCGTCGACCTCTACCGCCCGGCCGATCTCCAGCTCTTCTGGCTCTCCGGCGATCTGGGCCGGGCCGCCTTCCACATCCTGGGCCGGGGTGTGGTCCCGATGGCGTGCGGCGCGCTCGCCTTCGATCTGGCGCTGCCCGGGTCCGCGCTGACCTGGGGCGCCTTTCTGCTGGCGGTGCTGCTCGGCGTGGTGGTCAGCTTCGCGCTGCGGTTCCTGGTGGCGCTGTCGGCGTTCTGGCTGATGGACGGCGCGGGGGTGAGCCATGTCAGCTGGCTCACGGGGATGTTCTTCTCCGGGATGCTGCTGCCGCTGAATGTCTTCCCGGGCGTGCTGGGGGAGGTGGCGCGGGCGCTGCCCTGGTCCTCGTTGCTCCAGCTCCCGGCGGATGTGCTGCTGGGTATGTACACGGGGTGGGAACTGGCGGGCGTGTACGCCTTCCAGGCGGGGTGGGCGGTGGCGCTGCTGGGTGCGGGCCGGGTGCTCCAGCGGCTGGCGACGCGCAGGGTGGTGGTGCAGGGTGGCTGAGCGGGTCGGACCGGCGTACGGGACGGACACCGGAGTGGCTGGTTCCGAGGCGCTGGCGGGCGGCGGGTCCCATGGCGCCGGGGCGGTGGCCGACGGCGGGACCCATGGCGCCGGGGCGGTGGCGGGCGGCGGGTCCCATGGCACCGGGGCGCTGGCCGACGGTGGAGCGCGGGCGCGCCGCGCCCTGCTGACGGACGGGGTGCGGGCCTACGGCCTCATCGTGGCCATGTGGGTGCGCTCCACGATGACCTACCGCGCCTCCTTCGTCATGACCACGCTCGCCAGCTTCGCGACGACGGCCTTCGACTTCGTGGCGATCCTGCTGATGTTCTCGCACATCGACGCGCTCGGCGGTTACTCCCTCGCCGAGATCGCGGTGCTGTACGGGGTCACGGGCACCGCCTTCGGCCTCTGTGACCTGGTGCTGGGGTCGGTGGAGCGCCTCGGCCGCAGGGTCCGCGACGGCACGCTGGACACCCTGCTGGTGCGTCCGGTGCCGGTGCTGGCCCAGATCGCGGCCGACCGTTTCGCGCTGCGCAGAGTGGGCCGTGTCGCCCAGGGGGTCCTGGTCCTCGGCTACGGCCTGCTGACCGTGGACGTCGCCTGGACGCCGCTGAAGGCGCTGATGGTCCCGGCGATGGTGCTGACCGGCGCGGTGATCTTCGGTGCGGTGTTCGTCGTGGGCGCGGCGTTCCAGTTCTGGGCGCAGGACGCGGCGCAGGTGCAGAACGCGTTCACGTACGGCGGCAACACGCTGCTCCAGTATCCGCCCACGGTCTTCACCAAGGACCTGGTGCGCGGGGTGACGTTCGTGGTGCCGCTGGCCTTCGTCAACTGGCTGCCCGCGCTGTATGTGCTGGGGCGGCCCTATCCGGTGGAGGTGCCGCAGTGGCTGGCGTTCGCACCGCCGCTGGTCGCCGTCGCGGCGGGCTGGGCGTCGGGGATCGCCTGGCGCGCGGGGCTGCGGGCGTACCGAAGTACCGGAAGCTGACCGGGGCGGAACAGAGAGGCGGGTGGATGGACATGCCGGACACGACGGATGTGATCGAGCTGGACGGCGTCGAGAAGGTCTTCGACGTACGGCGCAGGGCCGGTCGGATGCGCCGGGAGAAACACCGGGTCAGGGCGGTGGACGGGATCAGTTTCCGGGTGGCGCCGGGGGAGATGGTCGGCTACATCGGGCCGAACGGAGCGGGCAAGTCCACCACCATCAAGATGCTGACGGGCATTCTCACGCCGAGCGCGGGCCGGTTGCGGGTCGCGGGTATCGACCCGGCCCGGGAGCGCACCCGGCTGGCCCGGCGGATCGGTGTCGTCTTCGGCCAGCGGACCACGCTGTGGTGGGATCTGCCGCTGCGGGACTCGTACCGGCTGATGCACCGGATGTACCGGGTGCCCGACCGGCGGTTCCGGGAGAACCTGGACCGCTGTGTCGAACTCCTCGACCTGGCCGAGCTGCTGGAGGTCCCCGTACGGCAGCTCTCCCTCGGCCAGCGGATGCGCGGCGACATCGCGGCAGCGCTGCTGCACGACCCGGAGGTGCTGTACCTCGACGAGCCGACGATCGGCCTGGACGTCGTCTCCAAGGCGAAGGTCCGGGGCTTTCTGCGGGACCTCAACGCGGAGGCGGGGACGACGGTGCTGCTCACCACGCACGATCTGACCGATATCGAGCAGCTCTGCCGCCGGGTGATGGTCATCGACCACGGCCGGCTGATGTACGACGGTGA
This sequence comes from Streptomyces clavuligerus, assembly GCF_005519465.1. Taxonomy (NCBI): domain Bacteria; kingdom Bacillati; phylum Actinomycetota; class Actinomycetes; order Kitasatosporales; family Streptomycetaceae; genus Streptomyces; species Streptomyces clavuligerus. The sequence continues at coordinate 4,373,880 of NZ_CP027858.1, forward strand.
ACTCGGAGGGCTGCACGGGGTGGCGGAGAGCGAGCGCACGCTCGTGGTGGATCTGGCACGGGAGATGCCGCCGCTGACGACCGGGTTGGCCAGGACCGTCAGGGTGGAGGGGCCCCGGCAGTGGCTGGCGTTCCCCGCGTCGCAGTCGGCGGCTCCGCTGGTGGCGGCGGTGGCGGAGAAGTATCCGGTGGTGGATCTGTCGGTACGGGAGCCGGACATCGAGGCGGTGATCGCGAAGATGTACGCGGAGGGGCCGGCCGGGGAGTGAAGACCCGCCCGGTGGCGCCGCCGGGCCCCCGGTCGGCCTGTTTCCGCTGACTATTCTTGCCTGTATGAGTGAACTCCCTGATATGCGGGCCTCCGACAGTGAGCGTGAGCGGGTCGCCGAGCGGCTGCGGGACGCGGTGGCGGAGGGCCGGCTCACGATGGAGGAGTTCGAGGAGCGCCTGGAGGCGGCCTTTCTGGCGCGGACCCATGGCGAGCTGGAGCCGCTGGTGCGGGATCTCCCGGCCCCCTCGGCGGCGGCGTCCGGCACGGCGCCGGTTCCGACCGCCGGGGGCGGCGGCTGGCCCGAGCGGGTGGGCGGCCCCGGGACGTCGAGGATGGCGTTCGCGATGTGGGGAGGGTTCAGCCGCCACGGGGGCTGGACGGTGCCGCGCCGCTTCGACGCCGTCGCCGTGATGGGCGGTGGGGAGCTGGATCTGCGCGAGGCGCGTTTCGAGGACCGTGAGGTCGTGATCCGCTGTTTCACGGTCATGGGTGGGATACAGGTGATCGTTCCGCCGGACATGACGGTGGACGTCACGGGCTTCGGCTTCATGGGCGGCTTCTCGGAGAGCGGCCTGGACGCGGTCCCCGACCCGTCGGCGCCCCGGGTGCGGATCACGGGATTCGCGCTGATGGGCGGGGTGAACGTGGTCCGGAAGCAGACCCGGGCCGAGCGGCAGCGGCTGAAGGAGGAGAAGCAGCGGCTGCGGGCCGAGCGGAAGCGGAACCGGCTGGAGGGCGGCCGGGGCCGGGAACCGGGCCCGGACGAGGAGGGCGGCGGCGCCCGCGAGGAGCCGCGCTGACGCCGTCGAGGCCGTCCCGGGAACTCCGGATGCGCGCCGGGAGTACGTCAGGTAAGGAAATGCGTACGGGGTGCGTGTGAACGGGTGGAGCGGATGAAACGCACAGATCAGACGGACGGCGCGGGCGGCGCGGGCGGGCCGGACGGGCCGGATCGCGCGGATCGTGCCGCGGACCGGGGCGGCGCCGGGGACTCCCCCGAGGGCACGGGGACCGGCGGGGCGCGGCGGCGGACGGGTCTGCCCTCGTTCGCGTACACCGAGGCGGACGCGGCCAAGCAGCGCGGCGTCCGCCGGATGAAGCTCTTCGCGACCGGGCTGCTGATCGGCGTCGCCGTGGTCTTCGCCCTCGCGACCTGGGCGAAGAACGCGGGCGCCGGGCCCTGGGCCGGGTATGTGGCGGCGGCGGCCGAGGCGGGCATGGTCGGCGCGCTGGCCGACTGGTTCGCGGTGACGGCGCTCTTCCGGCACCCGCTGGGCCTGCCGATCCCGCACACGGCGATCATCCCGAACAAGAAGGACCAGCTCGGCGCCTCGCTGGGCACCTTCGTCGGGGAGAACTTCCTCTCCGAGGAGGTGGTGCGCGCCCGGCTGGGGGCGCTGGGCATCGGCGGCCGGCTGGGCGCCTGGCTCGCCGAGCCCGCCCACGCCGACCGGGTCACCGCCGAGCTGGCGACCGCGCTGCGCGGGGCGCTCACGGTGCTGCGGGACTCCGATGTCCAGGCCGTCGTCGGCGAGGCCATCACCCGGCGCGCGGAGAGCGCGGAGATCGCGCCCGGCCTCGGCAAGACCCTGGACAAGGTGGTCGCCGACGGGGCGCACCGCCGGGCGGTCGATCTGATCTGCGCCCGCGCCCATGACTGGCTGGTCACCCATGCGGTGTCGGTGATGGACGCGGTGGAGGGCGGCGCGCCGGGCTGGACGCCGCGGTTCGTCGACCGGAAGGTGGGCGAACGGGTCTACCGCGAGCTGCTGCGTTTCGTCACGGAGATGCGGGACATGCCGGAGCATCCGGCGCGCGGCGCGATCGACCGTTTCCTGGCGGACTTCGCGTCCGACCTCCAGTCGGACACGGAGACCAGGGCGCGGGTGGAGCGCATGAAGTCGGATCTGCTCTCCCGCGAGGAGGTGCAGGACGTGATCGCCTCGGCGTGGTCCTCGGTCCGCGCCATGATCCTCTCGGCGGCGGAGGACGACCGCAGCGAGCTGCGGCTGCGGGCCCGGGCCTCGCTGCTCTCCCTGGGCGCCCGGCTGGCCACCGACGAGCGGCTCCAGCGGAAGGTGGACGGCTGGGTGGAGGACGCCGCGGTGTATGTGGTCACCACCTATCGCGGCGAGATCACCTCGTTGATCTCGGAGACGATCGCGGGCTGGGACGCGGAGCACACCTCGCGGAAGATCGAGGCGCACATCGGCCGGGATCTCCAGTTCATCCGGATCAACGGCACGGTGGTGGGCGCGCTGGCGGGACTGCTGATCTACACGGTGGCGCGGGCGTTCGGGGGCTGAGCGCGCGCGAGGTGGCGGGGGTGTTCGCGGGCCGAGGCGGGCCCGTGCCTGAGTGCTCCTGTGCCTGTGTGCCCGTGCCTGAGTGTGCCCGTGCCCGGGCGGGCCCGCCCGGCCGTGTGATCCGGTGGGCCCGCCGCGGGCACGGGGCAAGGAGGTGTGACGCGTCTCCCGCGACGGCACCGGTGCGCAGGACGGCCCCCTCAGCGACCCGCCCGTGCGCCCACCGCGGTCGGCGGCGCCACACCTCCGTCTGGGGGTCAGCCGAAGAGCTGGCCGCGGACGGCCCCGTCGGGGAACTCGGGGGTGTGGATGTTGGAGTAGTACTCCCGGGAGTAGTCGCGCACCCGGGCGACGGTGGCGGCGTTCTGCCCGGTCAGCCTGCCGGAGACGGCGAAGACCCCTTCGGGCACGGGCCGGTTGAAGAGGTTGAGAACGACATCGCCGTTCTTGCCGAAGGCACCCTTGTGGATATGGCCGAGGGACGGGCTCTGGATGTTGACCCACGCCATCGAGTAACCGACCTGGGTGCCCTTGGGGTTGAGGAAGGTCACGGCGTGCCCGTCGGGGTCGCCCACCTTGGAGGCGTCGGTCTTGGGGACCTCCTGGCCACCGTTGGACAGCGCCGTCAGCTTGCCGCCGCGGAGGATGTCCAGCGGGTTGACGGGCCTGCTGGTGGGCTTGAGCTGGCCGCGGACGGCGCCGCCGGGGAACTCGGCGCTGTGCAGGTTGACATAGAACCCGGCCGGGTCCTTCCGGATGTCCTCGGCGAGCTTGGCGTCGGTGAGGGAGACATGTCCGGCGGCCCGGTCCACGGAGTCCGGCATCGCGCCGAACATCAGCACCTTCAGGGGGCCGTTCTTGCCCGCCGGGCCCTGGTGGATGTGGCCGAGGCTGGGCACCACTCCGTTCCAGCGCAACGCGTAGGTCACCCGGTCGCCCTTGATCTGGACATAGCCGGCGGCCTTCGCGTCGGGGTCGTTCACGATGGGCCCGCCGGGCGTGGGCACCTCGTTGGCGCCGGACAGCTCCACGGCGAAGGTGACGGCGGGCCCGCGCGACGGCGCGGTGAAACCCGTCGCGCCCTGGGCGGCGGTGCCGCCGTGTCCGTGGTGCCCTCCGGCTGTGCTGTGCCCCCCGGCCGCTCCGGGCGTTCCGTGTCCCCCGTGCGCGACGGAGGGCGAGGCGCCCGTGACACCGAGCACCAGGGTGCCGGCGATCGCCGCGATGACTCGCTTCTGCATGGTTTGGGTCCTCCCCTAGAGGCCGACATGGTCTGGGTCGGTCGCCAACAAGTACGGGTGGCGGCCCCGAAGTGTTCAGCACTGTTCAGCAGAAATTTTCTTTTCCCCGGTTTGAACCGGGGGTCGGCTGCCTCCGTTCTATCTGGCAGACCGCACGACTTCGCCACTCGGGGGTAACGACCATGCCCAGGAACCGTTCGACGCCCTGGATCGCCGCGACGGCGGCCACGCTGTCGCTGCTGGCGGCGGGCGCCTGCTCGGGCCCCGACGGCGACGCCCCGAAGGCGCAGGACGCTCCCCGGAGCACCGCGGCGAAGCCCTTCCCGGCCACGTCCGTGAAGGTCGCCGACTCCGGCCTCGGCCGCATCCTCGTGGACGGCACCGGCCGTACGCTCTACGCCTTCACCCAGGACCGGCCCGGCACCGGCACCTGCGCCGCCGACTGCGTCGCCGCCTGGCCTGCCCTGACCTCCACCCGCCCCGTCACCGCCGGCCCCGGCACCCGCCCCGCCCTGCTGACCCGCACCGCGCACACCACCGGCGCGGAACAGGCCGTCTACGGCGACTGGCCGCTCTACTACTACGTCGGCGACGCGCTCCCCGGAGACACCAACGGCCAGGGCGTCGACGGCGAATGGTTCACCCTCGCCGCCGACGGCAACCTCATCCGCACCCCCGCCTGACCCCGCCCTCTCCCGCACTCCCCGCCCCACCCCAAGAACCCGCGGCGGCCGGAACTGTCCCCCTGGCTGCTGCGGCCCTACCCATTCCCGGTGACCGAACGCCGTACATCCCCCGCCGGCGGGGGTCACCGGGAATGGGGCGTCTCCCTTCTGAGCTTTGGACGCTAGCTGGCGATGCGCGAGTATGAGCAGACGTCTGCCGGGATTTTTTGCATCAGTTCCCAGACAATGGCCATCGGATTGCTGCCAGTGTGCCTTACATAGCGAGCAGGGCCGAGAAGGAGCCAAGGCTGGGGTCCGCCGATGTCGGTTTTTTTGAACCGGCGAACAAAGAGCAGCACATGGGACCCGGCTTTCTGGTGTTCCTGATAGCGAACTCCTGTAGGTGAGGTCTCAGATGTTTGGTTCTGTGACTCCCAATGAAATTGGAGCTCAGTCAGGGCATAGTCGCGATAGCGGGTTTGCGGCGAGAAGTCTTTCTCGTCTTTCTCCAAGGTGACGAACAAGGCATCTGTCTGAATATTCTCACACCACTTTACTCCCTCGCGGAAGTGGCCAGGCATGAGGCCGCCAATAGAAGACTGCCCCAGGGCCGGAAGCATCTCTTCGCGGCTGTATGAGGCGTGCACAGTCAGTGGGAGATGGGCGAGGGCGCTCGGTAGGGAGAGGGGGACGTGGTCAATCTGATGGAGGGCGTGGGCCAGGACCTGTTGGACTTCATGGCGGAAGGCGGTTTGCGGACGGAGCCTGTCCATGGCCTCTGTATAAGTGGCAAACCCACCGAGTGGCCAGAGGGTGAAGGCGAGCATGCGAGCATAGCCTTGCTCCCGCTTCGAGAGTTCTTCATATGGAGGGGCATCGTCGGAGACGATCTTGGTGTATGTGGATATTCGCTCGGGGTCGTCCACGTGAAGGAAAGCCGGTACTCGCTTAAGGAGATCGGTCTCGCCGTCTGGTGTGGGGGATGTGAGCAGCTTGCTTCGGCGCAAGAGTCCCGTCCAGGAATTTCCGCTGCCGCGATAGATTTCCCTGATGCCGCGACTGCTCTTCTCCAGGTACTCCGCAAGTCGCGGATCGCCGTACTGGGCTACCTCTCGGGCTAGCTGTGTGACATTGACGCTGATCTGGCTGCGTATATTCTCGATGATCCTTTCTTTGGCCTTGGGTTCAAGGATGATCTTGCAGCCTGAAGGTAGCTGGGGGAAGTCGTGTTCGATTTCGGAGATCAGGCGATTGCGGGTCAGATTGGTGAGGGCGCGGTACTGCTCTTCAAATCGGAACTCTTTCCGATGGTTGCCAATGAAGTCCAGAACGGTGAGGAAGGGCTTGCCTTCGCTTCGCCTCAGCCCGCGCCCGAGTTGCTGAAGGAAAATCGTTGCGCTCGACGTTGGGCGGAGCATGAGCACGGTGTCGACGTCCGGTATATCCAGGCCCTCATTGAACAGATCGACCGAGAAGATGATCTGCACTGCACCTGACTTGAGATCGTCGAGAGCTTTACGTCGATCGGAGTTCGATGACTCTCCGGAGAGCGCTACAGCGTTAAGGTTGTTGCGACGGAATTCCTCGGCCATATAGTGAGCATGCTGTACCGAGACGCAGAATCCGAGAGCACGCATAGTGTCTGGGTTAACCACTTTATCCCGTACGGCCTGTTGGATGAGGCGAGCTCTGGCCTTGTTTCCAGTGAAGAGGTTGCTCAGCTCTGATGGATCGTATGTTCCTCGTTTCCAAGTGATGGATCTCATGTCGGTACTGTCGGCGATTCCAAAATAGTGGAAAGGGCTGAGGAGCTCATTATCTAGTGCTTCCCACAGCCGCATTTCAGCCGCTATTCGCCCCTCGAAGAACTCGTCCTGAACGTTCTGCCCATCCATGCGTTCGGGTGTGGCGGTTAGGCCCAGAAGTTCTTTCGGGGTGAAGTGATCTATGATCTTGCGATAGGTAGGTGAGACGCCGTGATGAAACTCGTCGATAACAATGACATCAAAGTAATCAGGCGCGAAACGGTCTAGCGGCTGAGCATTGAGGCTCTGGACGCTGGCGAATATATGTTGGCCCTTCGTTGGGCGGATACCGCTATGCATCTCCTCGCCGAAGTCTGCCTCAACCAATACATCCTGATAGGTCTTGAGGGATTGCGTCAGGATTTCTTGACGATGAGCGACAAACAGCAGAGTGAGATCCGGTCCATGCTGCTGGCGCAGAGCCTTGTAGTCGAGAGCCGCCATCACGGTCTTGCCAGTGCCTGTTGCCGCGACGAGCAGATTGCGATGACGGTCGTGAACGGTGCGCTCTACCTCAAGCCGCTCCAGCATGTCACGCTGATGAGGATAGGGGCGAATATCCGGCCCGGACGGTGAGGTGCTGCGCTCCGATGAGTTCTCGTTATCGCGGCTAGCGAGATCTAGTGCCTTCGAGAGGCGGTCGCCATCCCGGATGGGGTCGTATGACTCGAATGCTGAGTCATTCCAATACGAGTCAAAGGTTGCCTCAACCTTTCGCATCGCGTCAGGGGCTGCGATCGACGAGAGGCGGACGTTCCACTCGATGCCATCGAGGAGAGCGGCTTTGGAGAGGTTGGAACTGCCCACATAAGCTGTGTCACAGCCACTGCGGCGCCGAAAGAGCCATGCTTTGGCATGGAGGCGCGTCGATCGAACTTCATAGTTGATTTTCACCTCGGCCCCGAAGTCTTGAACCAGCCTATCGAGCGCGCGTTGCTCGGTGGCACCCATATAGGTAGTGGAAATGACTCGGATGGGAACATTCCGGGCGTTTGCTGCTGTTAGAGCTTGCTCGATCACGCGCAGCCCATGCCATTTGACGAAGGCGCAGAGTAGATCGACACGGTCGGCTGTCGCGAGTTCGGTGCGCAGCTCAGACCCCAGACTGGTGTCCCCAGAGGAGTTGGTGATGAGGGCAGTCTCCGACAGAGGCGTTGCAGGTCGTAGGGAGTAGGCTCCGGGCGCCTCCTGCTTGGCGATGGCGAGCAGTTGACGAGGCCCCTTGGCGATGAGGTCGATCAACTCCTGTGCCCCCTGGATGCTGCTCATCGACTCCAGGATGTGGTTGGCCGCATCGACGCGCTCTTCCGGGGGAAGTTGCCCCAGAATCTGCTGCGTTGTGTGCGCGACGTGGCGCGCGATGGCCTGGGGCGATGCCTCCTGCCCCACGACGCCGTCGATGACGCGCAAGCCATCCTGCGAGCTAAGAGACGCGAGCTGCTGTTCAAGGCGCAAGGTGATCAGCCGCTCGTAGAGCCCGATTTCCGGCTGACGTTCCTGGGCGGAGTCTGTCATCGCGTCCCTCTCCCCGTTGGCGTCCTCCAGTGATATCAGGGGCTACTGACAAACATGATCAGATGAAGCCATCTTCCGATCAGAAGTCGGCGCCCCCGTGGCACTCCCGGTACCCCGTCCCCGACCCGCACCAGCACGGCGCGGTCCTGTGCGGTGGCCACGCCACCGCGTGGCCCCGGGCGGCGAGGGTGGTGGTGAATTGGGGGAGGAGGTCGGCGTCGGCGGGGGAGGAGCCCTCGGAGGCGGCGAAGGCCTCGTAGGACGGGACCGCCGCGGTGACGATGCCGAGGTTGGCCGTGCCGGTCGAGGCCAGGTCGCGGAGGGATGCTTCGATGTCGGTGAGGTGGGCCGCGTGGGTCGGGTACTCGGATTCGAGTTCCGGGTGGGCGGCGAGGAGTTCGGTCAGCTCGGGCTCGGGCCAGTGGAGGACCGCGACCGGGAAGGGGCGGGAGAGGGCCGAGCGGTAGGAGCCCAGTTCGGAGCGGAGGCGGGCGATCTCGGCGCGGAGTTCGGCCGGGTTGTCGGAGCCGAGGGCCCACAGGCGCTTGGGATCGTGCAGCTCGTCCAGCGGGATGGCCGACTGGGCGGAGTGGAGCCGGTCGGCCAGGCCGTCCCAGCCGTCGTGGGCGTGGCCGAGCAGCCGGCGGACCCGGTGCCGGCCGGTGAGCAGGGGCTGCACCTCGTACGGGACCTCCTCGTCCCCCGGCGGCAGCAGCAGGGTGACGGCGGCGGTGAAGCACTCGTGGGAGGCGTCCAGCTCGTCATGGGCCTCCAGCGTCTCCGCGACGATCTCCCAGGGCGCGGGGTCCGCCGGGGCCGCCGAGCGGATGCCGGTGATCAGGGCGCGGGCCTCGGCCTCGTGGCCGAACTCCCAGAGGTTCGCCGCCTGGAGGGCCTTCACCAGGAAGGGGCGTTCGGGAGCGGAGGCCAGCAGCCGGTCGTAGAGGGTGGAGGCGCGTTCGCGGTCACCGGCCAGTTCGAGATGGGCCGCGGCCTGGAGCAGCAGTGGCTCTCCGTCCTCCGGGTACTGCGTCGCGGTGCGCAGCAGACGCTCGGCTTCGGAGATGTGGTCGGCAGGCGTGTCGGGGCGCATGGGGGACACCGTACTGCCGCGACGGATCCCTGGCGCCTGCCCCCTCCTGTCGTCGTCGGGGATAACGGATGGACGGAATGCCGGACGGGTGCGGACCGGCGACAGACCGGACCGGGGGGAGGGGACATGGAGCCGAAGCCGCTCGCTCGCGCGCTCAAGCCCGCCGTCCTCGCCCTGCTGATCGCGCTGGAGCTGCTGCTCCTCGACGGCAGCGGTCTCACCGCCCTCCTCGCGCTGACCGCGACCGCGACCGCCACCACGGCCGCCGCCGCGACCGCGCTCCTCGTCTGTGCCGTCATCAGCGCCCGCTGTGTGCCCGTGGTGCCCCGCGCCCGGGTCCGGACGGCCATCCGCGACCGTGAGCAACGCACCGCGTTCCTGCCGCAGCGCGACCCCGACGCCCGGGGCCGCACCCGCCCGCGCGCGCCCGGCCGCCCTCTTCCGACGGCCGCGTAGCAGAGCCTCCACGGGAACGTCGGGCCCGGTCCGCCCCGCGGGGCGCCGGGACCGCCGGGTGCCCGTCGGGGAAACCGGGTGCCCGGCGCCACCGGTTCCCACCCCTCGGAACGACCCCTTCGAGGGACCGGCTCCCCACGCGGACACGTCATGCCGCTGTCCTTCTCCCACCCGGCACGACGACCCCTCGGAGGGTTCACCCCGCCATGTCCGTTTTCGCCACCCTTGTGGAACGGCTCGCCGAGCTGCTCCAGCCCCTCTTCCTCGGCTCCGCGACCGCCGCCGCCATCGTCGTCTTCACGGCGCTGGTACGTCTCGCCGTCCACCCGCTCTCCCGGGCCGCCGCCCGGGGCCAGAAGGCGAGCGCCCGGCTCGCGCCCCGCGTCGCCGAGCTGCGCGAGAAGCACGGCGGGAACCCGGAGCGGCTGCGGCGGGAGCTGGCGGATCTGTACGCGAAGGAGAGGACCTCGCCGGTGGCGGGCTGTCTGCCCAGCCTGCTCCAGCTCCCCGCCTTCTTCGTCCTCTACCACCTCTTCTCCAGCGCCGACATCGGTGGCGAACCCAATGAGCTGCTGCACCACACCCTGCTCGCCGCCCCGCTCGGCGACCGCTGGACCGACGCCGTCGGCGGCGGCGAGGTGCTGAACGGCGCCGGCGCCGTCTATCTGGTGCTCTTCGCGATCGTCACCGTCGTCGCGGCCGTCAACTACCGCCGCACCCGGAAGCAGATGGCGGCCGGACCCCAACTTCAGACCGCCGCGCCCGGTATGGGGGCGATGATGAGGTTCCTGCCGCTGCTCTCGTTCGCCACCCTGATCACGGTCGCGGTGGTGCCGCTCGCCGCCGCCCTGTACGTCGTCACCAGTACCACCTGGTCCGCCGTCGAACGGATCGTCCTCTACCGGGACCTCCCGGCGGCCGGTGCCCTGGCCGGTCCGCTCTGACATCCGCGCCGACGACCCCGTCCGGACGGCCCCGCCCCGACCGCCTCGCCCGGACGGCCCCGGACGGCCCCGCGCCGACGACCCCGGACGGGCGGCCCCGGCCGGTGCGATCTGCCCGACGGCCCTGCCGCTCTTGCGGATCGGCCGGATCTGTTGTCACGATCGGTCGGACCTTTCGTCGGACTCTTCGCCGGGCGCTCGATCACCGGCCGGTGCTGTCAGGGAGACGGACCATGAAGCTGATGCGTGTCGGTACGGCGGGCGCGGAGCGACCGGCCCTGCTCGATGAGGACGGGACGACCTGGCGCGATCTCTCCGGGCTGGTCCCGGACATCGACGGCGGCCTGCTCGCCGACCCCGCCGCCCTGGAACGGGTACGGGCCGCCGCCGAAGCCGGTGACCTGCCGGTGATCCCCTCCGACGGGGTACGGGTCGGCCCGCCGCTCGCCCGGATCGGCAAGGTCGTCTGCATCGGGCTCAACTACCACGACCACGCCGCCGAGACCGGCGCGGAGCCGCCCGCCGAACCCGTGGTCTTCCTCAAGGCCGCCGACACGGTCGTGGGCCCGTACGACACGGTCCTGGTGCCCCGGGGCAGTGCGCGGACCGACTGGGAGGTCGAACTCGGCGTGGTCATCGGACGTACGGCCCGGTATGTGGCCGACGACGAGGACCCGCTCGCGTATGTCGCCGGGTACACGACCTCCCACGATGTCTCCGAACGCGAGTTCCAGCTCGAACGCGGCGGCACCTGGGACAAGGGCAAGAACTGCGAGACGTTCAACCCGCTCGGGCCCTGGCTGGTCACCGCGGACGAGGTCCCGGACCCCCAGTCCCTGGCGCTGCGGCTCTGGGTCAACGGGGAGCTGCGGCAGAACGGGACGACCGGCGCCCAGATCTTCCCGGTCGCCGAGCTGGTGCGGTACGTGAGCCGGTTCATGACCCTGTACCCGGGGGACGTGATCAACACCGGCACCCCGGCGGGGGTGGCCCTCGGACAGCCGGAGCCCAAGCCCTATCTGCGGGCCGGGGACGTGGTCGAGGTCGAGGTGGAGGGTCTGGGGCGGCAGCGCCAGCGGTTCCGGGACGCGTCGGAGGTCCACGGCGGGTGAGCCGCGGGCGGTGAGCCGCGTCGGAGGTCCACAGCGGGCGGGCCACGGGAGATGAGCCACGTCGGAGGTGCATGGCGGGCGGGCCGCGGCGGGTGAGCCGCAGGAGCCACGGGCCCGCGACGGCCGAGGCCCGGGCCTACGCCACCGGCACCGCCACCGTCACCCCCGCCTCCGCCGACCTCCGCGCCGCCTCCAGCACATCCAGCGCCGCCGCCGCCTCCTCTGCCGTCACCGGCGGCGGCGTGCCCTCCCGCAGCGAGCGCGCGACCGCCGCGTAGTACGCCGGATAGTCCCCGGGGACCGTCTCCACCGGACCCCCGCCGCCCGTCAGCGGGGACTCGCCCGCGCCCAGCCCGCCCCAGTACGACTCCTCCTCCACCCCCCACGGCTCGCCCGCGACCGGCCGCGCCCCCGCGCGCAGCGCCGCCTCCTGCGGGTCGAGCCCGTACTTCACGAACCCGGCGCTGCTGCCGAGCACCCGGAACCGCGGGCCGAGCTGTGCCGCCGTCGCGCTCAGATACAGATGGGAACGGACACCGCCCGCGTGGGTCAGGGCGATGAACGTGTCGTCGTCCGCCTCCGCGCCCGAGCGGCGCACGTCCGCCTCCGCGTAGACGCGCACCACCGGGCCGAACAGCGTCAGCGCCTGATCGACGAGATGGCTGCCCAGGTCGTAGAGGAGTCCGCCGATCTCCCGCGGGTCGCCGGACTCCCGCCAGCCGCCCTTGAGCCGGGGCCGCCACCGTTCGAAACGGGACTCGAAACGGTGGACGTCGCCGAGGACGCCCTCCGCCAGCAACCGGCGCAGGGTGAGGAAGTCCCCGTCCCAGCGGCGGTTCTGGAAGACGGAGAGCATGAGGCCGCGTTCGGCGGCGAGGGCGGCGAGCGCGCGGGCCTCGGCGGCGGTCGCGGCGATCGGCTTGTCGACGACGACCGGGAGCCCCGCCCGCAGGGCCGCCGTGGCGAGCGGGACATGGGTCCGGTTGGGGGACGCGAGCACCACCAGGTCCACTGCGTCCCGGCGTTCCCACACCTCCTCAAGGCGGGCGGCGAACCGCACCCCCGGGAACTCCTCGGCCGCCCGCTCCCGCCGCTCCGGGTTCGCGGTCACGACGGTGTCGAGCGCGAGATCCTCCGTGGCCGCGATCAGCGGGGCGTGGAAGACGGCCCCCGCCGTGCCGTAGCCGACGAGCGCGACCCGCAGCGCGCGGCGGGTGCCGGTAGCCGTGCCAGTGCCAGTCATGGGGCCACTTAAGCAGCCGGTGCCGCGCGGTCACAACGCGGCGCACACCGTGGGGCGGCGGGTGCCGGTCTACGCTGATGGGGCGGAGTTGCACGGCTGTTCGGGGCGGTGCGCCGCCGGGAACACAGACCGGGAACGCCCTCGGGGAAGGGGTCCGTCGACCCGCCTCACCGGGCCACCGCACGATCAGCGAAGGTCACCCACCCATGCGACCGCGCCCCGCCCCCGGCCCCGCCCCGGCCCCCGGCCCCGCCCCCGGCACCTTTCTCGCCTCCGCCGCCCGCGCCCTTCGGCCCGCCGCCGCCCTCGCCGCCGCGCTCTCCCTGTGCGCCGCCGGGCCCGCCCGCGCCGCCACCGACCCCCTCGGCGCCGGTGTCCGGGCCCCCCGCTGCGCCGCCGCCTCCGCACGGGACTTCCCCATCGACACCCGGATGAGCGGCGGCCCCTCCGTCCACCACCCCGGCGGCGGCTTCGCCGGGTGGACGGTGGAACTCGCCAACCGCACCCGCGAACCCTGCCGCAACATCCACCCCGTCCTGGTCTTCTCCGCGCGCGACCGGGGTTTCACCCAGGACCGCGTCACCCTGGAGTTCTTCGACGCCGCCGCCGCGCGCTGGCGCCCCGCCGAGCTGGAGACCAGCGGCGCGGGCGAGGTGCTCGCGGTCCTCGACGCGGACGCCACCAGCGGTTTCGCGGTGCCCGGCCGGGAGGAGGCGCGGGTCGGCGTACGGATGGCGCTCGCCGAGGACACCCCGCCCAACCAGGTCACCGTCAACGCGGCCGTGATCCAGCGGCACGGCGACGACGGCGACTGGGTCGGCGAGTCCGACGACTACCGCTTCGCCGTGCTCGACGACACCGGCTACGGCGCCGCGGTCACCCGCGACGAACTCGCCACCACCGGCACCGGATCGCTCGTCCGGCTCGCCGTGGCCGTCGGCTCGCTGCTGCTCGGCGGCTGTGTGCTCGCCGCCCTGGTCTCCGGGCGGCCGGCCCGCGCCGCCCGCCGGGACACGGCGCGCCGCCGCCCCCCGGCCCGCTGAACCACCGCCACCGGGTGTCAGCGGGCCCCCGGCCCCCCGTCGGCGGCGGAAACCCCGCGCTGACCAGGCCGCCGATGGGGTGACGCCATTAGGCTGTCGGTGTCGGGTGCCACAGAGCCGTGACTCCGGCACACGAGCACCACGCGTCCCGTACGCCTCAGCACGGCAGGAGTCCCGTTGATGGCAGAACGCAAGCCCATCGAGTCCTGGCTCACCGACATGGACGGTGTCCTGATCCACGAAGGCGTGCCGATCCCGGGCGCCGACGCGTTCATCAGGAAGCTCCGGGACACCGGCAAGCCGTTTCTGGTACTGACCAACAACTCCATCTACACGGCCCGTGACCTGCACGCCCGCCTCGCCCGGATGGGCCTGGACGTCCCGGTGGAGAACATCTGGACCTCCGCGCTCGCGACCGCGCAGTTCCTGGACGACCAGCGCCCCGGCGGCACCGCGTATGTCATCGGCGAGGCGGGGCTCACCACCGCGCTGCACGACATCGGCTATGTCCTCACCGACCACGACCCCGACTACGTGGTCCTCGGCGAGACCCGCACCTACAGCTTCGAGGCGCTGACCAAGGCGATCCGGCTGATCAACGGCGGGGCCCGGTTCATCGGCACCAACCCGGACGAGACCGGCCCGTCGACGGAGGGCCCGCTGCCCGCCACCGGCTCGGTCGCCGCCCTGATCACCAAGGCCACCGGCAAGGACCCCTACTTCGCGGGCAAGCCGAACCCGCTGATGATGCGGACGGGGCTGAACGCCATCGGCGCGCACTCCGAGACCAGCGCGATGATCGGCGACCGGATGGACACGGACGTCCTCGCCGGTCTGGAGGCGGGCATGGAGACCTTCCTCGTCCTCACCGGGCTCACCGGGCTCGCGGACATCGACCGCTACCCCTTCCGCCCCTCCACCGTCGTCGACTCGATCGCCGACCTGGTGGACCGCATCTAGACCACGAACGGCCGCAGCGGGAACGCGAACGGCCGGATCGCGAACGGCCGGATCGCGAACGGCCGGAAGGGGAACGGCCGGAAGGGAATGATGAGGAACGGGACCGGGGGTCGGGACCGGGGACCGGGAACGGGGAGCGGGGCGCCCCGGGCCGCTGGGCCATCCGGGTCGGCCACCACCCGCTTGCTTCCTCCTCTTTCCGTATCCGGGCAGCTCAGACGGGTGAACCGGGCGACTGACCGCCGCTGCGGATGCGAAAACGCGCCAGACGCGTGAATCTTTCCGTACCAGGAGGTTCACGATGCGTTCCACTTCCATCGCTCTCCGTGCCGCGGGTGTGGCCGCCGCGCTGGTCATGGGTCCCCCGGTCATCGGGGCCCCCGCCGCCCGCGCCGAGCAGGCCGACGACCCGGTGACCGTCACCGTCCACCCCGCCGAGGCCCGCGCCGGGGACGAGGTCGAGATCCGGGTCCAGGGGTGCCGGGGCCGCTCCGGAGCCGCGTCCTCGCCGGTCTTCACGGCGGACGCCCGGCTCACCGGCGGCGGACCCCGGGCGGCGGACGACGGGACCCGGGCGGACGAGGCGGAGGAGCGGGACGGCGGCGGGAGCGGCACCCGTTCCCTCGTCGGGAGCGCCGCCGTCCGCTCCCGCGCGGCCCAGGGCAACCACCGCATCACCGTCACCTGCGACGGCCGCGACCACCGGGCCGCCGGAACCCTCCGGGTCACCGGGGGCGAGCCGCGCCGGGACGGACCCTCGCCCGTGGCCCCCGTCCGGGCGGGCGGCGGGGGGACGTCGCTCGCCGCGGCGGGCGACGGGCGGCAGCGACCCGGCGACGACGAGGCGGACCGGGCCGTCGGCGGCCCCAGCACCCCGCAGACCGTCATCGGGCTGCTGCTCGCGGGCGCCGCGGGTGTCGTGGTCGCCCTCCGCTCCTCACGCCGCCGCCGCACCGGCTCCGGCTCCGGCTGAGATGCCGTCCGCACCGGGCCCCGAGGGCCCCCCGAGCGGCACCGGGCCCGCCGCGGCCCCCGGGGCGCCGGGCACCGCCGGCCGGGGACGGCTGTTCACCGGTGTCACCTGGGCCGTCCTCCTGCTCGGCCTGTGGCTCTGGGGCCGGGGCGGCGCCCAGGACCCCGGCACCGCGCCCACCACCGGCGACGTCGCCGCCGTCGGCCGCCCCCTGAGGGTGCCGCTGCCGCCCGCCCTCGACCCGGTGAGCCCCGCCCGCCCGGAGCGGGTGGAGATCCCCTCCCTGGGCATCAGCGCCCCCGTCGTCCCCCGGGGACTGGACGCGGCGGGCGCGGTCGACCCCCCGCCGTACGCGCTGGCGCGGACCGTGGGCTGGTACGGCGCCGGTACCCAGCCGGGCGCGCGCGGCGCCTCGCTGCTCGTCGGCCATGTGGACACCGAGACCCGCCCGGCGGTCTTCTACGGGCTGAGCGCGGCCCGCCCCGGCGCCGAGGTCCGGGTGACCCGCGCGGACGGCTCGGTCGCCCGGTTCACCGTCGACGACGTCCAGGTCTTTGAACGGAAGCGGTTCGACGCCCGGAAGGTGTACGGGCCGCGCCGCGACGGCCGGGCCGAGCTGCGGCTGATCACCTGCGGCGGCACCTTCGACCGGGCGAGCGGCAGCTACACGTCCAACGTGGTCGTCTCCGCGTATCTGACCGGACTGAAGCCCTCCTGACCCGCCACCGCCCCCGGCGGGCCCGCGCGGTCCGCCACCCCCCGGCGGGCGCCCGCGCGGTCCGGCCCCGGGAACGGCGGACGGCCCTCTCGTGGGCCCGCATCCCCGTATGCCAGGATGACCAGGGGCGATCTTGTACGAGTCTTGTACAACGCGGTCTTGACAACGAGCGCGGCACCATGGCCGGAGGGGGAGCGGGAACGCATGTACGGGACGCGGACCGGACGGGCCGTCGCGGGAGCGGGAGTGGTGGCGCTGCTGCTCTCCGGCTGCTCCTCCGAGCAGAAGAAGGGCCCGGACCTGGGCCAGCAGCCCAAGGCGACCGACCCCTACTGGGTCAACCCCGACGGCAGCGCCGCCCGTCAGCTCGCCGAGTACCACGCCGAGGGCGAGGACGCCAAGGCCGGGCTGATCGGCCGGATCGCCCGTCAGCCGACCGCCGACTGGATCGGCGCCGACGACCCGGAGAGCGCCGTCCGCGACCTCACCGAACAGGCCGCGGCGGCCGACCGGGAGGCGCTGCTCGTCCTCTACAACATCCCGCACCGCGACTGCGGACAGTTCTCCAAGGGCGGCGCGGCCGACGCCGGTGCCTACCGCTCCTGGATCGACGGGGTCGCCCGGGGCGTCGGCGACCGGAAGGCCACCGTGATCCTGGAGCCGGACGCCGTGCTCCACCTCGTGGACAGCTGCACCCCGAAGGAGTTCCACGAGGAGCGGTACGCGCTGCTGCGCGGCGCCGTGGAGCGGCTGAAGCGGCAGCCCGGGACCTCGGTCTACCTGGACGCGGGCAACGCGGGCTGGTACCGGCCCGATGTGCTGCACGAGCCGCTGCGCCGGGCCGGGATCGACCGCGCGGACGGCTTCTCGCTCAATGTCTCCAACTTCTATCCGACCGACGCGAGCACCGAGTTCGGCAAGCGGCTGTCCGCGAAGGTCGGCGGCAAGCCGTTCGTCATCGACACCAGCCGCAACGGCAACGGCCCCTACACCGGGGGCGACCCCCGGGAGAACTGGTGCAACCCCCCGGGGCGGGCGCTCGGCGAGGTGCCGACCACCGCCACGGGGGACCCGCTCGTCGACGCCTATCTGTGGATCAAACGTCCGGGGGAGTCCGACGGGGACTGCAAGGGCGGTCCGAAGGCGGGCGAGTGGTGGCCCGAGTACGCCCTGGAGCTGGCCCGCAACAGCAAGCAGCCGTGAACGGGAACGGGAACGGGGCGGGGTGCCCGAAGGCCCCCGCCCCGTTCCCGTTCCCGTTCGTTCCCCGTCCGGGGAGGTACCGCTACGGCACCTCCACCCACACCGCTTCCGACGGCGTCCCCTGATCGTCCGTCACGAAGAGCATGTACCACCCGGACGGCACCAGGGCCCGGTTCTCCGGCACCTTCACGGTGATCCCGTCGGCGGTCCGCTCCATCTCCAGTGCGATGGAGCGCTGGTCCACATCGGTCACATGGGTGACGGCGCTGGGCCGGATCAGCTTCGCGCCGGCCGCAGGACGCCCACCGCCGACGGTGAAACTCCCCGACCCGCCGCGCTCGATGCTCTTCGGTCCGCCGCTCACCTCGGGGCGGCTGTCCCGGTAGAGATAGGGCGGCTTGTAGATCTCGATCCGCTGTTCGAAAACGCCCGGCCGGGTGTTGGCCTTGTCCGCGAAGAGCGAGTCCGAACCGAAGATCATCACACTGCCGTCGGGCAGCAGCACCGAACCGGAGTGGTAGTTCCGCCCGACCCGGGGATCGGCGACCCGCTGGTACTCGCCGGTCTTCGGGTCGTACGTCCGGGCCTGGAGCACATTGGAGCCGCCACGGCCCCGGTAGTCCTCGGAGCCGCCGGTGACGAGCACCGTGTCGTCGGGCAGCAGGGAGGCGCTGGGGTAGCGGGTGCCCTTCTCCAGGGCCGCGCCGTCGCGGAAGCGCGGCTCGTCCTCCTTCAGGTCGACCAGCCGGGACTTCTTGCTGGCCTTCTCGGACTCGCCGACCCCGCCGCCGCCGATCACCATGAACCGCTGGTCCTGGGCGGGCGGCAGCATCACCGTGGCCGAGGTCTCCATCTGGTCGGGGTCGCTCAGCCCGGGGATCTTGTCGAACTCATTGGTGCCGATGTCCCAGACACCCGGGTCACGGCCGACGTCGGCGGGCCCGTACCCGGAGTTGGAGCCGGAGTAGAAGAGCTTCCCGTCGTCCATCAGGAAGAGCGCCGGATAGGTGGGGAAGCGGCGGACCTTGCCCGTGTACTCCCAGGACTTGGTCCTCGGGTCGTAGACCTCGCTCTTGCCGGGGACGACCGCCCCGATCTCGTCGAGACCGGAGACGGAGAGGACCTTGCCGTCCTCCAGGGTGGTGAGGGTGGGGTACCAGCGGGCCTCGTTCATCGGGTCGACGGGGATGTACTTCTCCGCCACCGGGTCGAACTCATAGGCGTCCTTGATGCCCTGGAAGTCCTTCTTGTCGAGGGCCAGCTTCTGGGCCATGCCATAGACATTGCGGGCGTCGTCGCCGGTGAGCCCCGCGATCCGGTAGTTGTCCTCGGTCCCGGTCTCGTACGCCTTGCCGGTCTTCTCGGCCTCCACATAGATCCGGCCGAGCCCCGCCTCGGTGCGCAGGAACCGCCCGGTCCCCGGATCGAAGATCTTCTTCGCCTTCTCCACCAGGACCGGGTCCTTGGAGATGAACGTCTTGCCGTTGTCCCGGCCGGTGAACGCGGTCCCGGCGGGGATGGTCTTGGGCTCGTCCGGGTCCTCGTTGTGGACAATCATCAGACCGCCCGCCTTGGTGACATCGCCCTCCAGCTTCTCGTACCGCTTGGTGCCGCCCGCGATCAGGAGATTGCCGCCGGGGAGCTGGGTGTGTCCCGCGCAGAACATGTCGTTGGGGGTGGGGATCTTCTTGAACGTGCCGTTCTTCGGGTCCCACAGCACCGACTCGAACTTCTTGGCGTCGAAGTTCTTCTGGTTGTTGCCGGAGCCCGCGATCAGCAGCACCTTGCCGGTGTGCAGCAGCGCCGCGTGAATGCCGTTGACGCGGCTGTCGGCGGGGATGTCCAGAAAGTCCCACCGGCCGTTGGCGGCCTTGTACTCCGGCTGGTCGATCTTGTACTCGTGGTACTTCGCGCTGCCGAAGCGCCACATCGCCGGACCGTTCATCCCGGCGACGGCGGCGACCACCGTGACCCCGATGGCTATCCGGCGGGCGCGCCGCTTGCGGTGGTTGACCCGTCCCCTCCGCTGGGCACGGGCGGCCTGCCTGCTCATTTCCTACGTCCCCCCAGGGAGATCTGCATGGTCTGTTCGGGGTTGCCCGCGATCGCCGGGCCACCGGCGGGCGCCGGGGTGCCCCGGCCGCCGTCCGGTCCGCCGCGCCGCCGGCGCCGTCCCCGCCTCCGCTCCTTCTTCTCCTCGTGGAGGGTGTGCCGCCAGACGAAGATCGGTGCCGCCGTGATCAGCAGCGCCAGCGTGGCCCACGTGATCATGGCCGGGTGATCGTGGCCGAAGAAGAAGGACGAGCCGAGGGAGGCCCCGAACACCATGATGAAGAACAGATGAATCCGGAAGGTGCCGAAGAGGGTGTCGGGGCTGGAGGAGTCGCCCTTGGGCGTCACCACGAACTTGCTCTTCCGGCGCAGGGCGGCGTCCATCAGCGAACGGGCGTAGATGGGGGCGGAGAGCGCCGACATCACCATGCCCGCGAGGCCGCCGGAGCCCTCGGGCTCGTGCGGGGAGACATTGTGCCGCCGGTTCCAGATGTAGAGACCGATCTGGAGCGCGGAGGCGTTCCCGTACAGCATCATCCAGATCAACGGATCGATCTGGACGCCCGACGCCCCCATGCCCAGGAAGAGCGCGCAGCTCAGCGCGGCCAGAATCCAGTTCAGGGCGGACATCGGATAGAAGATGATCATCATGGTGTAGTTGAAGAGCTTGCCCGCGGGCAGTGAGCCGTAGCCCTTCCAGTACTGCTTGAGGATCGTCTCGTAGGTGCCGCGGGACCAGCGGAGCTGCTGGGTGAAGAAGTCGGTCCAGGCGGAGGGGCCCTCGCCCACGGCCAGCACGTCGGGGGTGTAGACCGAGCGCCACTTCTTCCCGCTGGCCGGGTTCTTCGCGCGGTGCATCTCGAAGCCGGTGGCCATGTCCTCGGTGATCGAGTCGTACAGACCGCCGATCTGCTTCAGCGCCGAGATGCGGACCGCGTTGGACGTGCCCACGAACATGGGGGCGCCGTAGCGGTTGCCCGCGCGCTGGATCAGGGCGTGGAAGAGGAACTGCTGGGACTCGGCGGCCTTGGTGACGAACGTGTCGTAGTTGCCGTAGACCTGCGGGCCGATGACGAAGCCGACGTCGGGGTCGCGGAAGTAGCCGAGCATCCGCTCCAGATAGTTGGGGAGCGGGACGTGGTCGGTGTCCACGGAGGCGAAGAAGTCGTAGCCGCCGCCGTGGGCCTGGAGCCAGGCGTTGTAGTTGCCGTGCTTGGTCTTCGCGCGGTGCGGGCCCTTCTCGGTGTTCCACTCGGGCACGCCCTTGCGGGAGAAGTGGTGCACGCCGAGCCGGGCGCAGACCTCCTTGACCTCGGGGTCGTTGCCCTCGTCGAGCAGCCAGACGTGCATCACCCCGCGGTGGCGGATGCGGACGGCGGCCTCCAGGGTCTTCGTCACCATCTCCAGGGGCTCCTTGCCCGGGACGAAGGAGGTGAGGAAGGCGACCCGGGTGCCCTCCTCGGGCACCACGGGGACGGGGTCGCGCGCGACGAGCGTGGCATGGGCGTTCGAGAGCACGTTCATGGTGCGGAACAGCTCGATCAGGCCGATCGAGACCAGCATGATCACGTCAAGAACGAGCAGGGTGTCGTCGTTGAGGTTGGGGTCGCGCTCGGTCCAGTGGTCGGGCTGCATCAGCCAGAGGAAGAGCCCGAGGGAGACCAGGGGGGCGGAGCCCAGCAGCAGGGCCGCGCGGACGCGGTGCGGCTCCTGCGAGATCAGCGAGCGGTACTGGACCCGGTACGGTTTCCCCGGTTCCGGTTGGGTGAGGGGGCCGGCCAGCCTGCTGTAGTGCTCGTAGTCGTATTTCGGCAGCGCCTTGGCCGGGTGCTGCCGTTGCCGCTGCCCGCCGGATCTCAGATGAGCGGGCACTCTGAGCTGGGTGGTCCGGGTGGGGTCGCCGGACTCCCCAGCGCCACTGGGCGTTGTCATGAGTCATCCCCCCGACACGCGTGGTGAGCGCGTGTGGTGTTGGTAGGTCGGTGCGTCCGGACCGCGAGCCCCCTCGACCCGCTGGCCTGAACGGATGGGTGACGAGCGCGTGCCCGTGTTGACACGGGACAGTCGCTTGTCGGATGCATGATGCCTCTTCCCCCGTCCGCGGCGAGCAGGGGCCCCCTCCTCCGGCCAGCCTGGAATGGCCGGGTCCATCGCCTCTCAACTGGGCTGGAGCACGACCTCTGTCCCCTGGACGGGATTCAGGATAGGGTCCTGGGCCGTCCGTGTGGGCCCTGCGGACAAGGGGCCACTAATCGGTCATACGTGCGATCGGCAGTGATCTTATGAAAATGCCGAAAGCATATGGTGGCCTGGCCGAAAACCGATAGGTGGATGCCGGGGTCGTTGTACGGGCCTCTCCCAGGGGTGCCCCGGGCGCCCTTCGGGGCGCTCCCCGTACGGGCATGACAGAGGCCCCCTCGCCATGGCGAGGGGGCCTCTGTTGCGCGTGCGCCGCCAGGGACTCGAACCCCGGACCCGCTGATTAAGAGTCAGCTGCTCTAACCAACTGAGCTAGCGGCGCCTGCTGACATCGACAACTCTACCGGACCCCGAGGGGTGGTCCTGACCATTATCCGACCGCCCACGGCCTGTCGAATGGTCGTTTTGTCCACTTAGTCCCCCAAAATAGGGCCGGAAGACAGAGCGGGCCCAGGGCGGAACCGCGGAGGACCCCCTGGATCAAGACGCCCATGACCGGGCCGAGCGGAGAAGGTACGGAGGGGAGACCCATGGCTGCGCCCGTGTTCGAGGAGTACGAGCCGGCGGCCGACTGCGGCTGTCCGGGCTGTGTCGAGCGCCGCCGGGTGCGCGCGGCCGGCGGCCATCCGGCGGCCCAGGGCTGCCGTCGGGCGCTGGTGCTGGTCACGGCGGCGGGCGTGGTGCTCGGCGGCGGTCCGGCGGCGCACGCGCTCGGCGGCCCCGGGGCGGCGCCCCCGGTGCGGGACACGGACGGACAGGATCAGGGCGGCAGCGCGCCGCTGCACGGCGGGCCACCGCCGCCGCTGCCGCCCGTGCGCCCGCTGCCCGGCTCGGCCCTGCCCGGCGCGGGGGCCTTCGGCGGGGTGCCGGGCGGCGGTGCCGCCGGACCGGAGCGGCTGCCCGTCCCGGCCGGGTCGACCGCCGCGTCCCTCCCGTTCCCCGGCGTCCCCGCCGTTCCCCTGGTCCACCTCCCCGGCGGGCCGATCACCCGGGCGGAGATCATCGAGCGGGCCAGGACCTGGCTGACGGAGAAGGTCCCCTACAGCACCCGGCGGTACTGGGACGACGGCTACCGCCAGGACTGCTCGGGCTATGTCTCCATGGCCTGGAACCTCCCCGGCAACGAGTGGACGGGCTCCCTCGCCCGCTACGCCGTACGGATCGAACGGGCGGAGCTCCAGCCCGGGGACATGCTGCTCTTCCACAACCCGGCCAATCCGACCACCGGCTCCCACGTCACCCTCTTCGGCGGCTGGGCCGACCGGAGCCGCACCCGGTACATCGCCTATGAGCAGGCCAAGCCGCACACCCGGCGGCAGTCCACCCCCATGGCGTACTGGAACAACTCCGACCGCTACCTGGCCTACCGCTACGCCGGGGTGGTCGACTCCCTCCCCGGGACGGCGGGGGCCACGGAGATGTTCCCCGGCCCTTCGGTGTTCGCGCCCGGAGCGGTCAACGAGTACATCACCGTGCTCGGCCGGATGCTGGTGCGGCGCGGCGCGGCGCGCTTCTACGCGGACGGCCCCGGGCCGCGCTGGGGCGACGCGGACCGCAGGGCGACCGCCGCCTTCCAGCGGGCCCAGGGCTGGAAGGGCCGCGAGGCGGACGGGGTGCCCGGCAAGGACACCTGGCGGCTGCTGGTCAGCGGCCGGGGCAAGGACATCCCGGCGGGGGCCGGGACCGCGGCCCCGCCCCCCGCCTACCCGGGCCCCGGGCACTTCCGGCCCGGCGCGGTGAGCCCGTCGGTCACCCGGCTCGGCGAGCGGCTGCGGCAGCTCGGCTACGGACGGCACTACACCTCGGGGCCGGGGCCGGACTGGGGTGAGGCGGACCGCCGCAATGTGGAGGCGTTCCAGCGGGCCCAGGGCTGGAGCGGCACCGAGGCCGACGGCTACCCGGGCCCCCACACCTGGCGGCGGCTCTTCGCACCGGCCCCGCCCGCCGCCTCCCCGGACACCCCGGAGAGCACGGAGGGCACGCGGGCCGCGGGGCAGCGGGCCGCGCAGCAGAAGCGGACCGGGAAGAAGGCGCGGACCGCCGGGAGACCGGGGCCCGTACGGGGCGCGGACGGCACGGGCAGGACCGGAGCGCGACGCGGAGGCGGAGGACGGCCATGAGTACGACGACATCGGAGCCCGAGGGCGGCGACGCACCCCCCGGCGCCTCCCGCCGCACCCCGGTGATCGCGCAGGAGACGACCTGCGAGATCCCCGTGCACCTCCTCTTCCGCGACAACGACTGCCCGCCCCTGGCGCTGCGCCCCGCCGTGGTCGCCCGCCGCCGGGGCACCGGCGAACAGCCCAGGATCGGCCGGGACCCGCTGCCCGCGCGCCCCGCCGCCGTGGTCCCGGCCCCGCCCCGGCCCGCCCCGGCCGCCGACCCGGAACTGATCGAGCGCCCCGCCCCGGGGGCGCTGCCCGGCTGGACCGGCATGGTCGCCGGGGCCCTGGCGCTCGCCGGGGTGGGCACCGTGCTCTGGGGCGCGGGCGTGTTCCCCGGCATGGTGACCCGGCTGCTCGGGCTGGCCTCGTACCCGTACCAGGGGCTCGGGCTGGGGCTGTGGTGTCTGCTGACGCTCGGGGTGCTGATCACGCTCTTCGCGCTCGGCGGTATCGGACGGGGGCAGGTCGGCCACGCCTGGGTGCTCACCCTGTTCGGCGAGTACCGGGGGACCGTGCGCCGCCCGGGGCTCTTCTGGGTGAACCCGCTGCTGCTGCGCCGCCGGGTCGATGTCCGGCTGCGGCACTGGCGCAGTGAGCCGATGCCCGCCGTGGACGCGGACGGCACCGCGCTGCGGGTGATCGTCCTGGTGGTGTGGCGGGTACGGGACACCGCGCGGGCGGTGCTCGGGATCGAGGACCACGAGGACTATCTGAGCGAGCAGGTCGAGTCCGCGCTGGCCCGGGTGGTGTCCCAACTGCCCGTCGACGCGCCGGGCCTGGGGAAGGGGCCCGGCCGGGAGTCCGCCCCGACGCTGCGGGACGCGGAGTCGGTCGGCGCCGCGCTCACCCGGACCCTGGCGGGGGAGTGCGCCCCGGTGGGGCTGGAGGTCTTCTCGGCCCAGCCGGTGGTGATCGAGTACGCCCCGGAGGTCGCGGCGGCGATGCAGCGCCGCCGGATCGCGGCGATCGACGCCCGGCACCGTGAGTCCGTCCTGACCTCGGTGGTCGACGCGGTCGATGACACGGTGACCCGGCTGACCGCGCGCGGTCTCGTCGAACTGGACGACTACGAGCGCAAGGCGCTGGTGAAGGATCTGACGGTGGCCTTCTACGCCGGTCGTACCGGCGCTCTGGAGGATTAGGGCGCGGCAGCGACGACAGGGTCCCCGGTATCCCCGGGCGGTGCCGGAAACCTTCACCGCCCGGGGATTTCCGTCTGCCGCCGCGAGGCCAAACGGAGTCTGTCCCCGGTGTGTCCGGTGCCTGGCGCGGCTGCTCCGGAAGCCCGTCCGATCAGGTCAGCGCAGTGCCTCCGGCATCCGGAGGAACGGCATCCAGGTAAAGGGGAAGGATCGGTTGGGCCAAGGGGAGCTTGCGGATTGGTCTGGACATGGTGAACCTCCGTCCCTACATTGGTGCTTGGTCTAGACCTAATCCCTGTTCGTGCAGCACGGCTCGTTGGACACCCCCACGTTTCCCTGGAGCGAAGCATGCGCAAGAAGTTCACCGCCGCCACCCTCGGCCTGCTGGTCGCCGGCGCCTCCGCCGTCGCCACCGGCAGCGCCAGCAGCCACGGTTACACCGACTCCCCGCTGCCCAGCCGTCAGAAGGTCTGCGCCAATGGCGCTGTGACCGGCTGTGGCAACATCCAGTGGGAGCCGCAGAGCGTTGAGGGCCTCAAGGGCTTCCCGGCCCAGGGCCCGTCCGACGGCACCATCTGTGCCGGCGGCAACGGCCAGTTCTCCCAGCTCGACGACCCGCGTGGCGGCAACTGGCCCGCCACCACCGTGTCGTCCGGCCAGAACCAGACCTTCACCTGGCGCTTCACCGCCCGGCACCGCACCACCGACTTCAAGTACTACATCACCAAGCAGGGCTGGAACCCCAACCAGAAGCTGACGCGCTCCGCCCTGGAGTCGCAGCCCTTCCTGACCGTTCCCTTCAACGGCCAGCAGCCCCCGGAGACCCTGTCGCACACCGGCAAGCTGCCCACCCGTACCGGCAAGCACGTGGTCCTCGCCGTCTGGACCGTCCACGACACGCCCAACGCGTTCTACGCCTGCTCGGACGTGAAGTTCTGATCTCCGGGCACGGAAGCCGCCGGTAACGGCGGCGGCACGTCGCTCTGACGGTGGGGTGACCTCGCACATGAGGGGCTGATGGACCGGAGCCGGGTCCGTCAGCCCCTTTCCCCATGCCCCGGAAACGTCCCCATGCCCCGGAAAAGGGAAAACATCTTCGGGAAACACTTCAAGGCGTCCTGGAAATCCAGAACGCCTTGAGGCGGAAAGTGCGCCGCCAGGGACTCGAACCCCGGACCCGCTGATTAAGAGTCAGCTGCTCTAACCAACTGAGCTAGCGGCGCCTGACGGCATCAATATTACCCGCTTCCGGGGGTGCTCCCGACCATGTGCCCCGGCGGGCCCGGCACTCCCTAGAGGACCAGCGAGAGCACCACGGGTGCCGCCTTGCGATTGAGTTTGTCGGCCGCCGACCGCAGCCGGTGGGCGTGCTCGATCGGCAGGGAGAGGGCCAGACAGCCCACGGCCGCCCCCGCCGTCAGCGGGACCGCCGCGCAGACCGTGCCCAGCGCGTACTCCTGGAGATCGAGCACCGGGACCGTGGGCGGCTGGCTGTCCAGCTTGGAGAAGAGCAGCTTCTCGCTGGTGATCGTGCGCGAGGTGAATCGGGTGATCTTGTGCCGGGCCAGATGGTCCCGGCGGCCGTTCCGGTCGAGCTGGGTCAGCAGGCACTTGCCGAGCGCGCTGGCGTGCGCCGCCGAGCGGAAGTCCACGTACTCGTTCACCTTCGGGGTGTGCGGGCCGTCCGCGTACTGCGTGATACGGACCTCGCCGTCGACATAGCGGCTGAGATAGACCGCCGCGCCCACCGAGTCCCGGATCTCCGCCAGGGTCTCCTGGAGCTTGGCCTCCAGGGCCTGCTGTCTGCTGGCCCCCGATCCCAGCAGCACCAGGGAGTCGCCGATCACATACGCGCCGTCCGACACCCGCTCGACATATCCCTCCCGCAGGAGCATCGCGAGCAGCGGGGCGAGATGGCCGGTGGGCAGTCCGGTCTCCCGGGCGATCTGCGCGTCGGTGACCCCGCCGGTGTGCCGTGAGACCGTCTCCAGCACGCGCAGGACGTACTGCACCGAGTGGAACGGCGCGGTCGGCTCCGGCTTCAGCGCCACGGTCTCCCCCTAGCAGGTCGGTCACCGCACAGCAGCATCCGTATCACGATAGCGGCCGGGGGCGACCGAATGGGCGACTGTTGGCGAGAATTACCGGCGCCACCCTTTTGTACGACGCACCCGTGGCCCCCGCACGGTCCCACCGCACCGGTCTCACAGCACCGCGCCGAGGAACGCGCGGGTGCGGGCGCGCTCCGGGGCGTCGAAGATCCGCTCCGGCGGGCCGTACTCGATCACCCGGCCCTCGTCGAACATCATGACGCAGTCGGAGATGTCCCGGGCGAAGCCCATCTCATGGGTGACGCAGACCAGGGTGATGTCGGTGGAGCGGGCGATGTCCCGCAGCAGGTCCAGCACCCCGGCCACCAGCTCCGGGTCGAGCGCCGACGTCACCTCGTCCAGCAGCAGCACCCTCGGGCGCATGGCCAGCGCGCGGGCGATGGCCACCCGCTGCTGCTGGCCGCCGGAGAGATGGCCCGGAAACGCGCTCGCGCGATCCCCGAGCCCGACCATTTCCAGCAGCTCACGGGCGCGTTCGGCGGCCTCGTCCGGGGAGAGGCCGAGGACGTGCACCGGGGCCTCGGTGAGATTGCGCTCCACACTCATGTGCGGAAAGAGATGGAAGTGCTGGAACACCATGCCGATGTCCCTGCGCGCCGCGCGCAGATGTTTCTCCCCGGCGGGCACCAGCCGGCCGCCGCGCTCCTCGTGGCTCAGATACGCGCCGCCGACCCGGATGGTGCCCTCGTCCGGCCTCAGCAGGGTCATCAGCAGCCGCAGGATCGTGGTCTTGCCCGAGCCGGAAGGGCCGATCAGCGTCACATGTCTGCGCGGCAGCACGGTGAGGTCGAGGGAGTCGAGGACGGTGCGGTCGCCGAAGCGCTTGGTGACACCGTCGAAGCGGATCAGCTCGTTCTCAGCGGACAAGACGACGCTCCAGTGCTCGCAGAAGAAGGGATGCCGGACAGGAGAGAACAAGGAAGGCGACCCCGACGACCGTGAACGCCTCGACGGTCAGAAACGTCTCGGACGAGAACTGCCGGGCGGCGCCGAGCATTTCCATCACCCCGATGACAAACAGCATCGGGGTGTCCTTCAGCATCGCGATGACGTAATTCCCGAGTGCCGGGGCGACCCTGCGGAGCGCCTGCGGGAGAATCACCCCGGACCAGGTCCGTCGGCGCGACAGATTCAACGCGGTCGCCGCCTCCCACTGGCCCTCCGGAACGCCGTCGATGCCCGCGCGGTAGACCTCGGCGGTGTAGGTCGAATAGTGCAGTCCCAGCCCGAGGATTCCGGTGGCCGTCGCGGAAAGGGTGATGCCCCACTCCGGCAGGACGTAGTAGAGGAAGAAGAGCTGCACCAGCAGCGGGGTGTTGCGCACGAACTCCGTCACCGCCGTCACCGGCAGGCGCACCGCGGCGGGGCCCGAATGCTGCGCGAGGGCCCAGACCAGGCCGAGCCCGAAGGCGAGGAGCGCCCCCAGCGCCAGGGCCTGGAGGGTGACCCACAGACCGTCCCAGAACCGGGGCATGAAGGCGTCGACGGCGGACCAGTCCCAGCTCATCGCCGTTCACCCGCCCCGGGCGCGGCCGTGGCCGGGGTCCGCACGGCGGGCGGCGGCACCGTGCCGGGGGCCGGACCGGGAGCGGGCTCCGGGGGCACAGCGCCCGGCCGGGCCCGCCGCTCCAGCGCCCGCATCCCCCGGGTCAGGACGAAGGCGAGCAGGAAGTACGCCACCAGGATCACCGTGTAGACGGGCGCGCTCTGACCCGTCGCGTTGCGGACGAGCGCCGCGCCGAACGCGAGGTCGGACACGCCCATGACCGAGACCAGCGCGGTGCCCTTCACCAGTTCGACCAGCAGATTGTTGAGGGGCCTGATCATCTCGGGCCACGCCTGCGGCAGCAGGACGCGCGCCGTCGTCCGCGCCGGGCCGAAACCGAGGGCGAGGGCGGCCTCCCGCTGTCCCGCGGGCACGGCCGCGAGCGCGCCCCGCACCACCTCGGAGCCGTACGCGCCATAGGTGAGGCCGAGGGCCAGCACCGCCGCCCACATCGGGACGAGCTGCCAGCCGAGGCCGAGGGGCAGCACAAAGAAGATCCAGAACATCAGGATCAGCGCCGACATCCCCCGGAAGACCTCGAAGTAGCACCCGGCGGCGAACCGGACGATCCACCGGCGATGCGTCCTCGCCACTCCGACGACGAGGGCGACGGCCCCGCCGAGCGCGGCGCTGCCCACGGTGAGCTGGACGGTGACCCACAGACCGGAGAGCAGGAGCTGCCAGAGCCCTGGCGTGATCTCGCTCATGGGCGGCACTTCTCCTCGGCGGTCCCGGTCGTCATCTGCTTCTCCGTGAAGCCGAAGGGCCGCATGATCTCCAGCAGCTCACCGCTCCGCTTCAGCGCGCGCAGCTCCCGGTTGAAGGCGTCGCGGAGCCCGGTCTCGGGGGTGCGGAAGGCGAAGGCGCCCATGTCCACCACCGGTTCGCCGTCGACATACGGGGTGACCTCGTCGGTCGCCTCGATACGGGTGGAGCCCGACTCCCGCACCACCTTGCGGACGGCGACGGCGGTGCCCGCGAAGACATCGGCCCGGCCCTGTTCCACGGCGAGCAGCCCGGCGAGCTGGTCGGGCAGGGCGCGGACGCTCCGGACGCCCGCCGCCTCGGCATAAGCGATCTCCGCGTAGCCGACCCCGGTCGCCAGCCGGGCGCCGGACCGTGCGACGTCCTCGTAGGAGCGCAGTCCGCGCGGATTGCCCTTCGGGACGACGAAGGCGCTGAGCATCCGGTACTCGGGTTCCGCGAAGATCACCTGGCGGCAGCGGGCCGGGGTGATGTACATCCCGGCGGCCACCACGTCGAACTGGAGCGAGTTCAGCCCGGCGATCAGCGAGCCGAACTCGGTGGGGAACGGCTCCACCTCGTCGACGCCCAGCGCACGGAAGATCCGGCGGGCGACGGCGGGCGCGGAGCCGGTCATCCGGCCGTCCTTGCCGATGTAGCCGTACGGCTGCTCCCCGGCGAGGCCGAGCCGTACGCGGCCCTGGGCGCGCAGCCGTTCGAGGAGCTGTCCGCCGTCGCCGTCCCCGGCGGTGGTCACCCGGCTGCACCCGGAGGCCGCGCCGAGGGCCGCCGCCGCGCCGAGGGCGGCGGCCCCGGTCAGCAGGGCGCGCCGCCGGGGAGCCCCGGCGGCGGTCTTGGCCGGGGCCGTGGGCGCGGGGCCGGGGTTTCCTCGCGTTCTCGTTCCGGTGGATGTGCTGTTCCGTGGGCGAGCCATGGTCGCGCGGCTACCCCGCCGGTCCCCGGGTATGCGGAGGGGTTCCGGTGACCGGTGGGGCAGCCGGGGCCCGGGTGAGCATAGGGACCAGTGAAGCAGCCAGGGCCAGGGTGGACAGAGGGGCTGGTGGGGCCGTGCTCAGGCGGGGGCCGGGCCGGGGGCGGGCGGCGCCGGGCGGGGGAGGACCGCGGTCCCCGACGCGTACAGCGCGTGGGCGGCCCGCAGGACGAGCGCGTCGGCGTG
Organism: Streptomyces clavuligerus; assembly: GCF_005519465.1. Taxonomy (NCBI): domain Bacteria; kingdom Bacillati; phylum Actinomycetota; class Actinomycetes; order Kitasatosporales; family Streptomycetaceae; genus Streptomyces; species Streptomyces clavuligerus. The sequence continues at coordinate 4,404,563 of NZ_CP027858.1, forward strand.
CCGGGCCCCGACGAGCTGCACCCCGATCGGCAGCCCGTCCCCGTCCACCCCGCAGGGCACGCTCGCGGCGGGCTGCTGGGTCATGTTGAACGGGTAGGTGAACGGGGTCCACGCGGCCCAGCGCCGGTGCCGGAAGGCGAGCGGCGCCTGCGCCCCCGCCGCGAACGCGGTGACCGGCAGGGCCGGTGTGACCAGCAGGTCGTACGCGGTGTGGAAGCGGCCCATGCGCCGCCCCAGCTCGGCCCGGGCGTCGACCGCCGCCAGATACTCCACCGCGCTGACGCCCGCCCCGGCCGCGGCCAGCTCCCGCAGCCCCGGGTCGAGCCGTTTGCGCTGGGCGGGCCCCAGCGGCTGGACCAGCCGGGCCGCCCCCGCCGACCACAGGGTGTGGAAGGGTTCCGCCGGGTCGGCGAAGTCCGGGTCGGCCTCCTCCACATAGGCCCCCAGCGCGGCGAACGCGCAGACCGCGCCCCGGACCGCCGCCGCCACGGCCGGGTCCACGGGCACCTGTCCGCCGAACGAGGGGGAGTAGCCGATGCGCAGGCCCCGCACCCCGTCCCCGAGGCGGGCCCGTACCGCGTCGGCGGGGCCCAGGTGCGACCAGTCCCGCCAGTCGGCGCCGCTGATGACGTCGAGCATCAGCGCCGCGTCGGCGGCGTCCCGGGTCATCGGACCGACGTGCGAGAGGGTGCCGAAGGGGCTCGGGGGGTACAGCGGCACCCGGCCGTAGGTGGGTTTCAACCCGAAGACGCCGCAGAAGGCGGCCGGGATACGGATCGAGCCACCGCCGTCGGTGCCCAGGGAGAGCGGCCCCGCGCCCAGGGCCACCGCCGCCGCGCTGCCGCCGCTGGAGCCGCCGGAGGTCCGGGAGGGGTCGTACGGGTTGCGGGTCACCCCGTGCCGGGGGGAGTCGGTCACGCCCTTCCAGCCGAACTCCGGGGTCGTGGTCCGGCCGATCAGCACCGCGCCGTGCTCGCGCAGCCGTTGCACCGAGGGGGAGTCCTCGGCCGAGACCACTCCGTCGCCCGTGGTCAGCGAGCCGCGCAGGGCGGGGACCCCGCGCTGGAGCAGCAGGTCTTTCACGGTCGCCGGGACCCCGTCGAGCAGCCCGCGCGGCTCGCCCCGCCGCCAGCGCTCCGCCGACTCCGCCGCCGCCGTGAGCGCCGCCTCGGCGTCGATCCGGACGAACGCGTTGACCTGTGGCTGGATCTGCTCGGCCCGGTCGAGCACCGCGCGGACCGCGTCGACGGGGGAGAGGTCCCCGCGGGCGTATCCGGCGAGCAGCTCACAGGCGGTCAGGTCGGCCGGGCCGCCCGGTGCGGCGACGGGGGCCGGAGGGGTGACGGAGGCGGGTGTTCCGGGCGGGACGGGGGTGTGCGGTGCGGGCCGTTCGGCGCGGTCAGCAGTCATAGGGGGGACGTACCCCGCGGGTGCGCGGCTCACGTACGGCGCCAAGGATGCTTGGGCCGGGAGGTCCGGTGGTACCTGATGACCGCGAGCCGCAGTCCGTCCACGCCCGCGCCGCACCGACCGGTGGGGGACGGCGCGGACGGCGGGGAGGGCGGGGACGGCACGAGCAGACGGAGCGAAGCGACAGAAAGGCTGGACCGGACGATGACCACGGTCGGACTTCTCTATCCCGGGCATCTGGCCGAGGAGGACTTCCCCCGGTTGGAGGTGCTGCTCGACAGCGACATCAGGCTGCCACTGGTCCACACCGACCGGACCGAGGACAGCCGCCACGGGGACGCGCTGCGGGAGATGAGCGCGCCGCAGCGGCTCGCGGCGGGCGTGGACGAGCTGCGGCTCGCGGGCGCGGAGTCGGTCGTGTGGGCCTCGGCGGCCGGAGGGTTCGTCCACGGCCCCGAGGGCGCGCACCGGCAGGTCCGGGAGCTGGCGCTGGCGGCGGGGCTCCCCGCGTCCAGTACGGCGTTCGGCTTCGCGCACGCGGCACGGCGGCTGAAGGCGGTCAGAGTGGCGGTGGCGGCGGCCTGGCCGGAGGAGATCCAGGCGTACTGCGCCGCGTTCCTGGCGGCGGAGGGCGTGGAGGTGGTGGCGACGGGCGGCGCCTTGGCCCCGGTGGCCGAGGTCGTGTCCTGGGGCCGGGAGGAGGTGCTCGGCCTGGCCGTCTCCGCCGACCACCCCACCGCCGACGCGGTGCTGCTGCCGGACACGGCCCTGCACACCGCGGCCCATCTGGACGAGCTGGAGGAGCGGCTCGCCAAACCGGTGCTCACCGCCAGTCAGGTCACCGTGTGGGAGGGGCTGCGGCTCGCGGACCGCCGGGCCTGGGCCTTCCATCTGGGCACCCTCTTCGCCCGGCCGGGGCTCTGAGACCCGTACCCGCTTCTGTACCCGCTTCCGTGCCTGCTTCCGTGCCCGTCCGGGCGGTGGCGGGGAACAAAACGGAGACAGCCTCCTGTTGAGTCCGGGTGCAGGGTCCGCGGACGGAGCAGGAGGAGGTCGGGGAGCGTGGCGGAGACGGCCGGCAGGGGCGCGTACGGCACACGGGACGACGGGCGGAGCGGCGGCGGGGACACCCCCGGGGCGCCCTTCCGCCCGTCCGGTGCGCGTGATCACGGCGCGATCGGTACGGCGGGACCACCGGGCGGCGCGGGTGACGGCGGCGCGACTGGAACCGGCGGTACCGGCGGCACCGGCGGCACGGGCGGTACCGGCGCGTTCGGCACCGTCGGCGCGGGTGGCGGCGGTGCGACAGGAGCAGGCGGCGCGATCGGCACCGGCAGCAGCGGCGGCGCGATCAGAGGAGTGGCGCGGGGCGCCTGCCCCGTACCGCTGTCCGTCCTCGACCTGGCCACCGTCGGCGCGGGCCGCACCGCCGCCGACGCCCTGCGCACCAGCGTGCGCCTCGCCCGCCTCGCCGAGTCCCGCGGCTACCACCGCCACTGGCTCGCCGAGCACCACTCCATGCCCGGTGTGGCCTCCTCGTCCCCCGCCGTGATCCTGGCCCATCTGGCCGCCCACACCCGCCGCATCCGGCTCGGCTCCGGCGGTGTGATGCTCCCCAACCACGCGCCCCTGGTGGTCGCCGAGCAGTTCGGCACCCTGGAGGCGCTGGCGCCGGGCCGGATCGACCTCGGGCTCGGCCGGGCGCCCGGTACCGACGGTGCCACCGCCGCCGCGCTGCGCCGCGGCGCACCCGGGGACGGCGCCGAGGACTTCCCCCGCCAACTCGCCGAGCTGGTGCGCTTCCTGGACGACGACTTCCCCGACGGCCATCCGCTCGCCCGCGTCCGCGCCGTCCCCGGACCCGTCCAGGGCGCCGGCTCCCGGCCTCCCGTCTGGCTGCTCGGCTCCTCCGGCTACAGCGCCCGGCTCGCGGGGACGCTCGGGCTGCCCTTCGCCTTCGCCCACCACTTCTCCGCGCAGAACACCCTGCCCGCGCTCGACCTCTACCGGGAGTCGTTCCGTCCCTCGGCCGTGCTGGACTCCCCGTACGCCCTGATCGGCGTGGCCGCGCTCGCCGCCGACAGCGGACGCGAGGCCCGCCGCCAGGTCCGCACAGGGGCGCTCTCCATGCTGCGGCTGCGCACCGGCCGCCCCGGGCCGATCCCGACCCCCGAGGAGGCGGAGCGGTACCCGTACACCGCCGCCGAGCGGGAGTTCGTCGCCCACTGGCTGGCGAACGTGGTCCACGGCACCCCCGACGAGGTCCGGTCCGGCCTGGAGGACCTGCGCAAACGGACCGACGCCGACGAACTCATGCTCACGGCCAACGTGCACGGGAACGAGGCGCGGCTGCGCTCGTACGAGCTGATCGCCGACGCCTGCGGTCTGCCCAGGGATGAGGCATCCGCTGTGGTTTATGACTGAACGGTTCCTATGGCTTGTTCAACATTCCCTTAACCGGCCCTTAAGCCGCTTGTCACCGCTGGTGGCAGGCGGCTTACTGGTGTGCGCACGGCGGTGACGAGCACTTTCTCGAATGAATTGGTCTAGTCCTGGTTTGGTCGAGACCATTGACGCGAGCATGGCTGGATCGCTATCTGTTGCTACACCACTGCATCAACTCCTGTCGCAGTACCCCCGTTTCCCCCACACGGAGGCTGTTCGTGAGCTCCCGCAGAACCTTGATCGCGGCCCTGACCACCGCGGCGCTCGCCGCCGGTGGTCTGGCCTCAGTCGCCGCCACCAGCGGCACGGCCAACGCCTCGGCCCCGCAGACCACTGCCGCCGCCGCCCCCACCACCGGCGGTGTGAAGATCGCGTACTACGACCAGTGGAGCGTGTACGGGAACGCCTTCTACCCCAAGCACCTGGACACCCGGGGCATCGCGGGGAAGCTGGACATCATCAACTACTCGTTCGGCAACATCCACCCGACCGAGCTGACCTGCTTCCAGGCGAACAAGGCGGCGGGGGACGACAACAACCCCAACGCCGGTGACGGCGCGGGCGACTCGTACGCCGACTACCAGCGCACCTTCAACGCCGAGACCAGCGTCGACGGCGTCGCGGACCGCTGGGACCAGCCGATCGCCGGTCTCTTCAACCAGTTCCGGAAGCTCAAGGTCAAGTACCCCAAGCTGAAGATCAATATCTCGCTGGGCGGCTGGACCTACTCGAAGTACTTCCATGACGCGGCGAAGACCGACGCCAGCCGGAAGAAGTTCGTCTCCTCCTGTATCAACCAGTACCTCAAGGGCGATCTGCCGGTCGCCGACGGCTTCGGCGGGCCCGGCTCGGCCGCGGGCGTCTTCGACGGCATCGACATCGACTGGGAGTACCCCGGCTCCAACGGCGGCCACCTCGGCAACCACTACGGACCCGAGGACAAGGCCAACTTCACCCTGCTCCTCGCCGAGTTCCGCAAGCAGCTCGATGTGTACGGGGCGGCCAACGGCGGCAAGAAGTACCTGCTGACCGCGGCCATGCCGGCGGGTCAGGACAAGATCAAGCACATCGAGACGGACAAGGTGGGCGCGTACCTCGACTACGCGAACATCATGACCTACGACATGCACGGCTCCTGGCGGACCACCGGCCCGACGTACCACCAGTCGCCGCTGTACTCCCCGGCGTCCGACCCGACCGACCCGATCGCCCCGGGCACCGAGAAGTACTCGATCGACAACGCGGTCAAGGCGTGGATCGACGGCAGCCCCGCCTACAACATCGCGGGCGGCTTCCCGGCGAAGAAGATCACGCTCGGGTACGAGATGTACTACCGCGGCTGGAAGAACGTCCCGGCCGGAGCGAAGAACGGACTGGGTCAGTCCGCGAACGGCGGCAGCGCCCCGCGTCCGCTGAGCCAGGCGGCGGGCATCGCCAACTACAAGGAGCTGGGCGGGATCGTCGACAACCCGGCGACCACGTTCTGGGACGACGAGGCCAAGGCCGCCTACTTCTACAAGAACGGCGAGTTCTTCACCGGTCTGGACAAGCGGGCCATCCAGGCCCGTGCCTCCTACGCCCACCAGCGCGGCCTCGGCGGCGCGATGATGTACTCGCTGATCGGCCTGGACGACAGGACGACGCTGCTCAACGACATCGTCGCGGCGGTCGGACCGTCCCCGGTGGAGCCGGGTCCGAACCCGACGCCGACCCCCACGCCGACCCCGACTCCCACCCCCACTCCCACCCCCACCCCGACTCCCACGCCGAGCCCCGGTTGCACCGCGGCGGCCTGGGCGGCGAGCGGCACGTACAACACCAACGCGCTCGTGTCGCACAAGGGCCGGGTCTGGAAGGCCGGCTGGTGGACGCAGGGCGAGGAGCCCGGCACCACCGGACAGTGGGGCGTCTGGCGCGACCAGGGTCCCTGCTGACCGCACCGCACGGCTGCGCCACCGGGCAGCCGCGCCACTGAACCACTCACCCGCGCACCGGGTCCCCGCCGGGTCCGGCCCCACACGGCCGGCGGGGACCAGGTGACCCCCCACACCGCCGCCCCCGGCCGGAAGCCACCCCTTCCGCCCGGGGGCGGCCTCCATTCCACCGGGAGGCCGCCCGCCGGACGGGAGCGGCGGACTCAGGCCGACAGCGGTGCGTCGATCAGCTCCCCGATCCGGTCCGGCGGCACCGCCCGCGAGTACAGCCAGCCCTGACCGGTGTCGCAGCCGATCCGCCGGAGCCGGGCGGCCTGCCCCGAGGTCTCCACGCACTCGGCCGTCACCGTCAGCCCCAGCCGGTGCGCGAGCTGCACCATCGCCTCGACGATCGTCTCGTCCGCCGGGTTGGGGTGCGCCTCGTCCTGGAACCCGCGGACGAACGACCCGTCCAGCTTCAGCACCGACACCGGCAGCCTGCTGAGATACGCCAGGTTGGAGTAGCCGGTCCCGAAGTCGTCGATGGCGATCTGGACCCCCATGTCACTGAGGGCCTGGAGCGCCTGGAGCGGCCGGCCCGCCGAGCCCATGACGGCCGACTCGGTCAGCTCCAGTTGCAGCAGCCGCGGCGCGAGCCCGGTCTCCGCCAGGATCTCCGCCACGTCCGCCACCAGGTCCGAGTCCCAGACCTGCCGGACGGCGACATTGACGCTCACGAACAGCGGCGGCGCGTGCGGATGGTCCCGCTGCCACTGCCGGGCCTGACGGCAGGCGGTGCGCAGCACCCAGCGGCCGAGCTGGACGATCGAGCCGTCCTCCTCGGCGATACCGACGAACCGATTCGGCGTCAGGGTGCCGAACTCGGGGTGGTTCCAGCGCACCAGCGCCTCGACCCCCCGGGTCACCCCGTCCGCGAGCCCCACCAGCGGCTGGTACTCCAGCGCGAACTCGCCGCGCTCCACGGCGGGCCGCAGGGTGGAGGAGAGGGCCTGCCGGGTCACCCGGTGGGCGTTGCGCTCCGGGTCGAAGAGGGTCCAGCGGGCCTTGCCGTCCTCCTTGGCCCAGTAGAGCGTGGTGTCGGCCGCCTGCATCAGCCCGGTGGCGGTGGTGCCCGCGACGGCGCGCTCCACCACCCCGATCGACGCCGACACCGACAGCCGCTGCCCGTCTAGGTCGAACGGCCGCTGGAGCGCGTCGAGCACGGTCCGGGCGACCTCGGTGACCTGCTCGGTCCCGGTGGACTCCTCCACCAGGACGGCGAACTCGTCGCCGCCGAGCCGCGCCACCAGATGGCCGTCGCCGGTGCACTCCGTCAGCCGTTCGGCCACCGCCACCAGCAGCCGGTCCCCGATCCGGTGCCCCAGGGTGTCGTTGATCGCCTTGAAGCCGTCCAGATCGAGGTAGCAGAGCCCGATCCGGCCGGTGGAGCCGTGGTCGTACGCGGAGGACTCCAGCGCCGCCGTCAGCCGTTCGAAGAACAGCGCGCGGTTGGGCAGCCGGGTCACCGCGTCGTGCATCTGGAGGTGGCGCAGCCGGGCCCGCAGCTCGCGCCGCTCCCCGACGTCGGTGACGGAGAGCACGGCGCCGGGGCCGCCCTTCAGCGGGGCCACGGCCACCTCCGCCCACAGGACGCTGCCGTCGGAGTGCTTGAGCCGCCGGGTGCAGCGGAACCGGGACCGCCGCCCGCGCAGCACCTCGCGGTACGCGTGCCAGGCGTGGCGGTCGGACGCCAGGTCGAGCAGGTCGGCGGCGGGCCGGGCGCGCAGGGCCGCGGGCTCTCCGCCGATCAGCGCGGCGAAGGCCGGGTTGGCGTGGACGACCGAGCCCTCGGGGTCGAGGAGGGCCAGGGCGGCGGGGGCCGAGGCGAACGCGGACCGGTAGTCGACCTGCCCAAAGCGGCGGTGGCCGCCCGCTCGGGCGAGGCGGCCGTCACGCTCCGCTATCGCCTGCCGGGTCCCGCCGGGGGCCTCGGTGTCCGTGGGCCCTGCTCCATCGGTGGTTGCTCTCACCGCTCACTCCCGCAGTGCAGTGGTCTCGTACAGGGTTGTACAGCTCGTACAGGCGCGTACAGATGTGGTCGCGAAGGGTCGGGGACTTGGGCAAAGAGGTCGGGAAAGTGTGCCGATCATAGGGGCTGCCCCAGGGGCGTTCCAGCTCCGCCACTTGGGTGCGGTCCGTCCGGGGTCCCCGGACGATCGTTTCTGCGCGGGTCTTTGCCGAGGTCGTTTCCGAGATGAACGGTTGTGACATTCCGTGACTCTTCGGAGTGTCGGCGCAACGGGGGACAGGGCCGGATCGGTCACCCGAGTGGGGCACCGGAACAGGGCGTATATCACCAAACATCGACAAAGTGGTTGCGATGTCGTCCCAACCGGAGCCGGAGGTCCACGTGGCGGGTCAGCAGTCACCCTCGGGAACACCCGAGGGGGTGGACGGCGGGACCCGGTGCGACGGCGACCCGGGGGGTTGCGGCTGCGAAGACGGCGGCCGGTACGGCGGCGGTGGCGCGGACGGCGGCAAGGGCGGCGGCGGGCGGCCCCGGCGCGGCGGCCCCGGCGCGGGCTCCGCCGGCGGGTCGGGTGACGGGTCGGGTGACAGGCCGGGGGGCGGGCCGTCCGGACCCGGGGAGCGGGGGCGGCTGCGCAGTGCCGCCGCCGCCTGCACCTCCCTCATGGCGCTGGTCGCCACCTCCCTGGTCGCGGGCCCCGCCGTCGCCAAGGACGCCGTCTCCCCCTGCGCCCTGCCCCGGACCTCGGCCCATCACTCCCTGGGCCTGGACACCTGGAACCCGGCCTACCCCCGTCCCGTGCGCGCGCTCGACGCGGTCATGGTCTTCCTCTCCTTCCCGGACGCCGAGCCGCACCACACCCCGGAGCGGCTCGCCGCCGACCACTTCCCCGCCACCAGCGGTTTCTTCGAACGCTCCTCGTACGGGCGGTTCTCGCTGCGGCCCCATCCGCTGCGCCGCTGGGTGGAGATGCCGAAGGAGTCCACCGCGTACGGGATAAGCCGCGACTGGGACGCCGAGCGGCGCGGTTCCTATCTGCGGGACGCCTTCGCCGCCGCCGACGCCGCCGTCGACTTCTCCCGTTACGACATCGTCTATCTCGTGGCCGACCCCGACGCCCCCGGTGTGGACTCCGACGCCACCAAGGTCGTCAACTTCGACCGCCCGCCCCGGGTCGACGGCGTCGGGATCAGACGGGTCGTGACGGTCTTCGAACGCCATCCGCCCGACCGCAATGTCCTGGCCCACGAGACCGGGCATGTCTTCGATCTGCCGGACCTGTACCACCGGCCCGTCGACGGCAGGGGCGACTGGGACACCCATGTCGGCGACTGGGACGTCATGGGCAGCCAGTTCGGCATGGCCCCCGACCTCTTCGGCTGGCACAAGTGGAAGCTGGGCTGGCTGGACGGGCGGGCCGTGCGCTGTGTGACCGGGCCGGAGCTGATCACCCTGGAGCCGATCGCCGCGCCCGCCCCGGGCGGCGGCCTCGGGACCCGGCTGGCCGTCGTCCGCACCGGCCCCGGCTCCGCGCTCGCCGTCGAGGCGCGCGGCGCGGTCGGCAACGACGACGGGCTGTGCACGGAGGGGGTGCTGATCTACCGCGTACGGTCGGACGCCGCGTCGGGCTCCGGGCCCGTGGAGGTGGTGGACACCCACCCGGGGAGCGAGGCGTGCTGGGACCGCTCCGTCTATCCGGAGCTGGCGGACGCGCCCCTGGGGGTGGGGGAGACCGTCACCCTGGCCGAGGAGCGCGTCCGGGTGGAGGTGACCGATCGCACCCCCTCCGGCGCCTGGACGGTGCGCATCCGCAGCGCCGACGACACGCCGCGATGACCTCGCCGGAACCGCGAAAAGGCCCCCTCGCCTGGGCGAGGGGGCCTTTTCCGTCGGTGCGCCGCCAGGGACTCGAACCCCGGACCCGCTGATTAAGAGTCAGCTGCTCTAACCAACTGAGCTAGCGGCGCCTGCTGACGTCGTAGACATTAGCACCCTGGTCGGCATGGAGAAAAATCGATCCACGGGCCTCCGGGGAGGCGGCGGCGCGGGCCGCCCGGACACAGGCCCACAGCAGCACCTCGGGGCCGGGGAGCCAGGGGTGCCGGGCGTCGGGCGCGAGCAGCCAGCGGGAGCCCGGGGTGCCGGCGTCCGCCGGGGAGACCGGCGGCACGGTGATCGCGTCACCGGGCCCGTGGCACAGCAGCGGCGGCACGCTCTGGCCCCACTCCTCCCAGCCCAGCAGGGCGGGCAGCCGGGCGGCGGTGCCCGGCGCGGCGAAGACCAGCGTCCGGCCGCGGTGGCAGGCGACGGGCCCCGAGCCGGGGCCCTCGGCCCAGAGCTGGTCCAGCATCTGGCGGCCGAAGACGGAGACCACGCTGACGACGTCGAAGACGGAGCCGCAGGGGAGCGCGGCGGGGGCCTCGGGGTCGGCCTCCCAGAGGGCGAGCAGGGCACGGGGATACGTTCCTGCCGAGGCCAGCCACTGGATGCCAGGGCCGGTCGGCTCGCCCGCCCGCGGCTCCCGTCCGGGCCGCCTGCCGGGGCCGCCGGGGCCGCGTCCGCCCGCGTCCCGTCCCCCGCCGCTCGTTCCCCGGCCGTCGCCCGCTCCCCGGGTGCCGCTGCCCGCCGGGGCCCAGATGCTCATCGCTCTCGGTGCGCTCATACCCATAGATCTACCGTGAGTGATCACGTGATAGCTCAGGGTTGGGGAATTCCGTGACAGCGGCCCCCCGGACCCGGTATCGTGCCCGCCCCGCATATGCCGGGGGCGGGAAACGGGTGGCAAACGGGCGCGGCATGCGCGGCCCCCGGCCGCGACGGGCGCCGGGCCGGCCCGCCGCGACCGGGCGGGGCGGGGCGGGGCCGTCGCGGTGCCGGTGCACAGGCCCGAGCGCGGCGGCCGGGCCGCCGCACGGTCCGGGCATGCCGCGCCGGGCCCATGGTCCTGTTGCGGGCCGCCGTGCCGGGCGGGTCCTCGCGGGGCCTGGCCCGCGTCCCGAGGGGCGGCGGCGGTCGCCGGTACGGTTCCGGCCCGCCGGGCCCGCGCGGTCCTTCCTGCCGCGAGCGGCCGCGCTCGGGCCCATGGTCCTGCTGTGGGCCGCGTGGTGCTGCTGCGGGCCGCCGCGCCGGGCGGTGGTCGCCGGTAGGGCTCGTTCCGGCACGCCGTGGGCCGCGTGGTCGCGTCGCGGGCCGCAGCGCCGGAGCAGCACGGCCCGCAGCCCGCAGCCCGCGCGCCCGGGCCGTGCGGCCCTTCCTACTGCGGGACGCCGCCGTCCCGGATCAGGCCCCGCCCGAACTCGATCATCTTCCGGGCGTAGTCCTCGGTCCACCCCGCCCGGTCGGCGATGTCGCGGGCCGTCAGCCGGTCGAACCGGCGCGGATCACCGAGCTGTGCCGCCGCCAGCGCCTGGAACTCCGTGGCCCGGTCCGCGGCGGCCCGGAAGGCGAGCGTCAGCTCCGTGGCCCGGGACAGCAGCTCCCGGGGGTCCTCCATCGACTCCAGGTCGAAGAAGTGCTCGGGGTCGGCCACCGCCTCCGAGGGCTCGAAGAGCAGGGGCGCGGGCCGCATCCTGGGCGCGGGCTGCTGGGGTTCCACCATGTGCTGCTTCCTCCTCGCACGGGGTCCACCGGCTCTTCCGGACCGCCCTCCATTGTCCAGCCCCGCGCAAGGGGGCGCGGCCCGCTGCGCCCACCAGGCCCGGACCCCGCCGGACGCGGTCCCGCGTCCCGGTCACCCGCGTCCGCTCCCCGCCGCCCTCCCCGGACGTTCCGGCCGCCGGACATCGGGAACAGGACATCGGGAACAGGACGTCGGCGTCCGGCACCCGGTGTCAGTGCTCCGCCCCGCCCTCCAGATGGGCGACGTCGTTCCAGTGGTCGACGGAGGGCTCCCCGTACGCCCAGCCCAGCACCGACAGCGAGGCCGGGTTCAGCTTCAGCCGGGCCGCGAAGGACGGGTCGAACGAGAGCCAGCGCGCCGCCAGCACCCGCAGGATGTGGCCGTGCGCGAAGACCAGGACGTCCCGGTCGGCCTCCTTGGCCCAGGCGATGACCTCGTCGGCGCGCGCGCCCACCTCGGCCAGCGCCTCCCCGTCGCGCACCCCGTCCCGCCAGATCAGCCAGTCGGGGCCCGCCTGCTTCCGGATCTCCGGCGGGGTCAGCCCCTCGTACGCCCCGTAGTCCCACTCCATCAGCGCGTCCCAGGACGTCGCCCGCTCCCCGAAACCGGCGAGCGCGCAGGTCTGTGCCGCCCGCGCCAGCGGGCTGGTCCGCACCTCCACGTCCGGCAGCCCCGACCAGGGGGCCCGCCGCAGCCGTTCGCCCAGCAGCCCGGCCCCGCGCCGCCCCTCCTCCAGGAGCGGGATGTCCGTCCTGCCGGTGTGCCTGCCCAGCAGGGACCATGCGGTCTGTCCATGCCGGACGAGCAGGATGCGCGGTGCCATATCGCGGCCTCCGTAGGTAATCAGTGCAGGTGATCGCGGTCCATCATCGCTCAGGCCCCGATCAGGCAACCTGTGGGACGCTCTCTGCGTCCCTAGCCTGCGTCGGGTGAGTCGGGCCCCCTGGCGGGACGGCGCCTCGAAACACCGTACGGTTGACCGGTGGCCGCCGACCGACGGAAGACCGCGCCACCACAAGACACAACCAGGGGGAGAAACCGCTCGGATGCCCCACCTCGCACCCGGTCATCGGCCCCGCTGGTGGACCGAACTGACCCTCATAGCCGTCGTCTACGTCGCCTACTCGGCGGGACGGCTGCTCGCCCGCGGCGACGTGACCACCGCCGTGGACCACGGACTCGCGATACTCAGGGCCGAAAGGGCCCTCTACCTGGATTTCGAGACCCCGCTCAACGACCTCTTCACCTCGACCCCGGCGATCGGCATACCCGCCGACTTCTTCTACGCCTCACTGCATTACGCCGTCACCCCCGTGGTGCTGATCTGGCTCTTCCGCAGCCACGCCGTGCGCTATCGCGCCGCCCGCACCTGGTTGATGGTCTCCACCCTGCTGGGCCTGGTGGGCTTCACCCTGATGCCGACCTGTCCGCCCCGGCTGCTGGACGCGAAGCACGGATTCGTCGACACCATGGCGCAGTACAGCTCGTACGGCTGGTGGGGCGCCGAGGCCAGCGCGCCGCGCGGCATGGGGAACCTCACCAATCAGTACGCGGCGATGCCGAGCCTCCATGTGGGCTGGGCGCTGTGGTGCGGCGTGATCATGTGGAAGTACGGGCGCGGCCCGGTGATGCGCACCCTCGCCGTCGCCTATCCGCTGCTCACCGTGATCGTGGTCATGGGCACCGCGAACCACTACTTCCTCGACGCGGTGGCGGGAGCCGCCGTGATGGGGATCGGTCTGCTGCTGACGAAGCCCGCGACGCGGCTGGCCGACCGGGTGCTCCAGCGCGTCGGGGCGGGGCGCGCGGCGGCCGGCGCGACCGGTGCCGCGACGGGCCGGACGGTGAACGGAACAACGCGTTCCGACGTGGTCGCCCCCTCGGCGGCCGACCGGAGCGGCGGGGAGCCGGGGGTGAAGACCCCGGGGGAGTCCCCGATTGTCGGTGCCGAATGCCAGACTGCCCCGGGTGAGCGAATCCCTGGACAGCGGACCACCTCCGCAGGCACCCCCTCCGCAGGCGCCGACGACACCACTCCGGCAGCGGCTCGCTGAACTGCGCGGCCCCGCCGTCCGCCCGCGCCCGCTGGACGCCCGGTCGCTGGCCGCCCTCGCGGCCAACCCCGGCTGCTCCCGGCGGGCACTGCTGGACGGCGCCGGGATCGACAAGGCGGCGCTGGCCGCGGCCCTCGGCTCGCCCGCGGCCCACGGCCAGTCGCAGTTCGCCTTCATGCGGGGGAACGCGTTCGAGGCGCGGGTGACCTCCGACGGCGGCGCCGAGCTGATGCGGCTGCTGGGGGTGGAGAGCGGCCGGTTCCGGGTGCCCGAGCTGACGGCGGCGGGCCCCGAGGGACGGGCCGCGCGCACCTCGCTGGCGCTGCGGGAGGCCGTCGCCGACGGCGGCTGGAGCCTGCTGCGCCACCCCATGCTGATGCTGGAGGTCGCGGGCTCGCCCGCCTATCTGGAACCCGACGCGGTCGTCGTCCACCCCGACGGCCGGTGGACCGTCGTCGAGATCAAGTCCTTCCCGATGATCGACGGTGCCGCCGACCCCGCCAAGGTGGGGTCGGCCGCCCGGCAGGCCGCCGTCTACGTGCTGGCGCTGGAACGGGTCGCCGCGCACGTCCCCGGCGCCGAGGCGGGCACCGATGTCCTGCTCGTCTGCCCCAAGGACTTCTCCAACCTGCCCACCGGCTCCTGGGTGGACGTCCGCAAGCAGCGTGCCGTCACCGCGCGGCAGCTCCGCAGGCTGACCCGGATCGAGGACATCGCGGCGGCGCTCCCCCAGGGCTGCACCTTCGACCCGGAGCGCCCCGCCGAAGAGCTGACCGCCGCCGTGGAGGCCGTCACCGCCGTCTACGCGCCCGACTGCCTCGCCTCCTGCGAACTCGCCTTCCACTGCCGGGAACGGGCCAGGGACGAGGGCGGTGTGACGGCGCTCGGCCGGTCCGTCCGGGGCGAGCTGGGCGGGCTCACCACCGTCGGCGAGGTGCTGGCGGCGGCCCGGGGCGAGAGCGGCGACCCCGCCGACCCCGCCGTCGTGGCCCTCCGCCGGGCCGCCGCACTGCGCGCCGAGGCCCTGGACCGCTCCCGCCCGACCCTCCCGGGAGCCCGCCGCCCCGCGGCACCCGGAGCCCGCGCGGAGGCCGTCCCGGAGGGCGACGCCCACGGGTACGCCGGGGACACCGGCCGTGCCGGTGACACCGGCTGTGCCGAGCACGCCGGGGACGACGCGGGGCGCACGGTAGACGTTGGGCGTGCCGTGGACGTCGGGTGTGCCGGAGACGCCGGAGACGCCGCCGGACGCACCGGTGACCCCGGCTGTGCCGAGCATGCCAGGGACGGCGCGGGGCGCACGGCGGACGTCGGCCATGCCGTGGACGTCGGACGTACCGGTGGCCCCGGATACGTCGCGGACGCCGACTGCGTCGGGTGTGCCCGGGACGGTCTCGTACAGGTCGCGGATACCGTTCACGGCGGGGATGTCGGACGCACCGGGGACACCGGCTGTGCCGAGCATGCCGGGGATGGCGCGGGCTGCACGGTGGACGTTGGGCGTGCCGTGGACGTCGGGTGTGCCGCTGAGCCCGGGCACGCTGCGGACGCCGACCGTGCCGGGTGTGCCCGGGACGATGCGGGGCGCACTGTGGATACCGGCCACGCCGTGGACGTCGGACGCACCGGTGGCCCCGGATACGCCGAGCACGCCGGGTATGCCCGGGAGGGCGCCGACCGTGCCCGGGACGGTGTCGGACGCGTCGCGGATACCGTTCATGCCGGAGACGCCGGACGCACTGGTGACGCCGGCCGTGCCGAACACGCCAGGGACGGCGCGGGGCGCACGGCGGACGTCGGACGTACCGGTGGCCCCGGATACGTCGCGGACACGGGCCCCGTCGGACACGCCCGGGACGATGTCCGGCGCGCCGCGTACCCCGTTCACGCCGCGGACCCCGCGGACCCCGCGGCCCCCGCCGCCGCCGAGGAAGAGTCCGGACCATGTCGTTGATCTCCACACTGGCACGGCTGGAGGCCGTCGAGTCCGGCCGGGCGCAGCCGCTGGCCACCGTGCGCCACCGCCACATCGGCGAACGGCCCCTGGTGCTCGTCCCGCTGACCACCGCCGGGGAGGCGGGCGCCCCGCTCGGCGCGCTCGTCGGCACCGACCGGGAGCGGCCCGTGCTGCTGACCGTGGCCCAGCCGCGCGACCGCGAACTCCGCTTCGCCTTCCTCGCGGCGCTGGCCGACACGGTCCTCCCGTACATCGAGAGCCACGCCGCCGCTGTCGAAGCGGTCGAACGGATGGAGACGGACCCCGCCACCGGCAGACGCGCACGGGTCGAGACGGAGCTGTGCGCGGACGCGCCCCAGATCGTCGTCCCCGGCCGGGCCGCGATCGGGTTCGTCCAACTGCTCGGCCGCTCCATGCGGTTCCGCCGCACCGCCGAGCAGGACCCCGACGCGCCCTACCCCGCGCCCCCGTACGTCCCGCTGCTCGGCCGCTGGCTCACCCACTACGGTGAGCGCGCCCGTGTCCCCGGCTCCTCGCTGCTGCTCGCCGCGACCGATCTGCTGGGGCGGCACTGGGCCACCGGCCAGTCCTCGGTGGAGGACCAGCACCTGGGCGCGCTGCTCGCCTGGATCGACCCGCCGGACGGCCGCTCCGGTGCCGAGGCCGCGCTGTGGGCGGAGACGGCCCGGGACGCGCATGGGCAGCTCCTGTGCCCGCCCGCGGGACCCGCGACCGACCCCGCGTTCGACAACAAGGTCCTGGCCCCGGCCGTCGAGGCGTACGACCGTGCCCGGCAGGCACTGGCGGCGGCCGAGGACGGCGCGGCGGCCGACGAGCGGCTCGGCCTGCTCACCGCGGCCGAGCGGGAGATCGGGGCCGTGCTCCGCTCCCAGCTCGAACCCACCTGGCGGGCGGTCTGGCACGCGCTGGACCTGCTGCGGGAGCTGCCGGAGGGCGCCAGGGTCGCCGACCGCTGGACCCGTGACCGCTGGTCGTTCACGGCCCACCGGGACCGGGTACGGGCCGGTGAGCCGCCCCAGCCCCGCCGGGACGACGCGGTGACCGCCGCACGCAAACTGGCCGTGCGCGAGAGCGCGCAGGCCCGCCTGGACGCGCAGGAGGCGCTGGACGACCCGCTGGTGCTCGCGGGCCGCAGGCTGGCGGGGGAGGCGTTCGCGGCGGAGGTCACCGAGGTGGCGATGGCGTGGACGGAGTCGAAGCGGCCCGCGCCCCGGCCGCTGCTGACGCTCCGCACCGACGACACCGTCCCGGCGGCCGAGGGACTGAAGGTGTACCGCTGCCTCGACGGCCGTCAGCAGTCGGCGGAGCTGGTACGCCAGGAGGCCGACAGCGACGGCTCCGTACTCGTCCTCCGTCTCCTCGACCGGATGGGCCGCGCCAGGGACCCGGCGGAGGGCACCGTTCCCGAGAAGGGCGACCGGATCGTCTGGACCCTGTTCGAGCACGACGCGCGGGGCGGGCCGAAGCTGCCGGAGCCGGAGGAGACGCCGTGGACCCACGGCGGCCCGCCGGACACGGCGGCGGAGAGCCCGGACCCGGTGACCCCGGAGGACCTGCTGTGACCGAGACCGTCGTCGATCCCGCCGACTCCGGCCGTGCCACCTCCGGCCCGGCCGCCTTCGACCCGGCGGCGGCAGCAGCCGAGGCCACCGAGCGCATCCTCGCCGCCACCCTGCACGGGGACCACCGGGGGGTGGTCGTCGACTCGCCGCCCGGCGCGGGCAAGTCGACGCTGGTGGTGCGCGCGGCCCGGGAACTGGCCGCGACCGGCCGCCGACTGATGATCGTCGCCCAGACCAACGCCCAGGTGGACGATCTGGTGCTCCGGCTCGCCCGGCAGGAGCCCGAGCTGCCGGTGGGGCGGCTGCACAGCAGCGACGCCGACCCCTACGACAAGGCGCTGGACGCGCTGCCGCAGGTGCGGACCTCGGCGAAGGCGGCGGACCTCGGGGACCTGGACGTCGTCGTCTCGACGGCCGCGAAGTGGGCGCATGTGCGGGGCGTCGAACCCTGGCGGCACGCGATCGTGGACGAGGCGTACCAGATGCGCTCGGACGCCCTCCTCGCGGTCGCGGGCCTCTTCGAACGGGCGCTGTTCGTGGGGGACCCGGGGCAGCTCGACCCGTTCTCGATCGTGGGCGCCGAGCAGTGGGCGGGGCTGTCGTACGACCCCTCCGCGAGCGCGGTCTCGACGCTGCTGGCGCACAACCCGGAGCTGCCGCAGCTACGGCTGCCGGTCTCCTGGCGGCTGCCGCACTCCGCGGCGGACCTGGTGTCGAGCGCGTTCTATCCGTACACCCCCTTCCGCAGCGGCACGGGGCCCGAGGACCGGAGACTGAGCTTCGGGGTGGGGTCGGACGGGTCCGCGTACGACCGCGTCCTGGACGAGGCCGCGGAGTCGGGCTGGGGCCTGCTGGAGCTGCCGCCCCGGCACACCCCGCGCACCGACCCCGAGGCGGTCCGCGCGGTCGCGCTGGTCGTCCGGCGGCTGCTCGACCGCGGGGGAGCGGCGACGAGCACCGCGCACTCCGCGCCGACCCCCGTCACCGCCGACCGGGTCGCCGTCGGCACCGCCCACCGCGACCAGGCGGCGGCGGTCCGCGCGGCCCTGCTGGAGCTGGGCGTCACCGGGGTCACGGTGGACACCGCCAACCGCCTCCAGGGCCGCGAGTTCGACGTCACCGTCGTCCTCCACCCCCTCTCCGGCCGCCCCGACGCCACCGCCTTCCACCTGGAGACCGGCCGCCTCTGCGTCCTGACCTCCCGCCACCGCAACGCCTGCGTCGTCGTCTGCCGCGCGGGCGTCGCCGACCTCCTCGACGACCACCCCTCGACCGAACCGGTCCAGCTCGGCGTCACCGTCAAGTTCCCCGACGGGTGGGAGGCGATGATGGCGACGTGGGACCGGTGGTCGGGGCATCGGGTGGTGTGGCGGCGGTGAGGTGTGCGGTGTTGTCGTGGGCTGCTCCGCCGGGTGGTCTCGGAGGTGTGCGCGGTGGGTCCGCCGGTGTGGGTGGGCTGTGGGCGCGGCGGCCTGGGGCGGGGTCCGGGTCTGTGGGGCCGGACGGAGTCCGGCGTGCCGCCGGAGGCGGCGATCGGGTACGGCCCCCGACGGGTGGGAGGCGATGATGGCGACGTGGGACCGGTGGTCGGGGCATCGGGTGGTGTGGCGGCGGTGAGGTGTGCGGTGTTGTTGTGAGCTGTTCCGCCGGGTGGTCTCGGGGGTGTGCGCGGTGGGTCCGCCGGGTGGGGTGCGGGGTGCGGCGGGGGTGAGGTGTGCGCCGTCGGGTCCTGGGGGGGCGGGCGCGGGGCGGGGGCCGGTGGTGGCCCTGGGGTGTGCGCCGTCGGGGTGAGCGGTGCCGGGACATGCCTTCGTCCGGGCGGGGCGGGCCGTAGCCCTTGACGGGGACGGGCGTTGAACCCTTCGGGCACGCGCACCGTGCTCCCTGTCGAGTGACGAGAGGATTCCCGTGATGGAGGTCGGCATGGAGACCAGCGTCGGCGGCGTCCGGACGACGCCCGCGGCACGCGCCATGACCAGGGCACCGCGCACCACCGCTGTCACCGCGCTCTCCGTTCCGGCGCCGCGGCCCGCCACCCAGCCCACCACCGCGCGCAGACTGCCCACCCCGGACAGCAGCGCCCCGCCGGCCGGGTGGCGGCCGGGCCGCTGCGACCTGGTGACCGTCCCCACCCGGCAAGGGCTCGAAGCCGTCGACATCCTGCGCCGCACCACCGCCGCGCCCATGGGCCCCGTGCTCCACGACGGTCCCCACGACACCCTCGCCTTCCTGGTGCCGCCCGGCACCGCCGACGCCTGGGACCTGCCGGGCAGCGCCTGCACCCGGACCAGGGGCGGAGGCGCCCGGCCCCTCACGGAGCCCCCGGTGCGCGGCTGCGGCTGGCTGCTGCCGCCCGGCGAGGGCGAGGCGGGCCGCGTCACCGACCCGGTGGTCCTCCGCAGGGCACTGGGCGAGGCGGCCCGTCTGATCGAGGCCGCCGACAACCACCGCTAGGCCATGTCGACAACCGTCCCTGGCCACCCCGGCACGCGCCCCGCAGCCGCTCGCCCCGGCGGCCCGGGGGCGCCCCCGCCCGTCACATACGCCCCACCCGGCACACAACCCCCACCCCCGCCGATAATGGCCCCATGGCGAAGAGCAAGCGGCGGCACTCCGACGGGTCCGGCGGCAGACCCGAACCCGTCGTCGCGCCCGTGGACGGCGGGACGGCGGAGCTGATACCCGACCCCGACCGCCCCCGGGGCTGGACCCTGTATCTCGACTCCGCCCCGCAGTCCCACGTGGACCTCGACGACCCGGGCCGCCTCACCTTCGCCTACCAGCGCCGCATCGGCCACGCCGTCGACCTCGCCGCCCCGGCGGGCCGCCCCCTGCACGCGGTGCACCTCGGCGGCGGCGCCTTCACCCTCGCCCGGTACATCGCGGCCGGCCGCCCCCGCTCCACCCAGCAGATCGTGGAGGTGGACGCGGCCCTGGTACGGCTGGTCCGGGAGCGGCTGCCGCTCGACCCGAACGCCAGGATCCGGGTCCGTTCCCTCGACGCCCGCGCCGGGCTCGCCAAGATCCCCGACTGCTGGGCCGACGTGATCATCGCGGATGTGTTCAGCGGCGCCCGGACCCCCGCCCATCTCACCAGCGCGGAGTTCCTGGCCGAGGTCCGCCGGGTCCTGGCACCCGGCGGCCAGTACCTGGCCAATCTCGC
The DNA here is from genome assembly GCF_005519465.1 of Streptomyces clavuligerus. Taxonomy (NCBI): domain Bacteria; kingdom Bacillati; phylum Actinomycetota; class Actinomycetes; order Kitasatosporales; family Streptomycetaceae; genus Streptomyces; species Streptomyces clavuligerus. The sequence continues at coordinate 4,424,736 of NZ_CP027858.1, forward strand.
CGACGGCCCCCCGCTGGCCCATGTGCGCGCCCAAGTGGCCACCGCGGCGACCGTCTTCCCCGAACTCGCGCTCGCCGCCGACCCGGCGGTGCTGCGCGGCAAGCGGTTCGGCAACGCCGTCCTGGTGGCGTCGGACGCCCCGCTGCCGCTCGCCGAGCTGACCCGGCGGGTCGCGGGCGATCCACACCCCGGACGGGTCGAACACGGCCGTGCGCTCCTCGACTTCACCGGTGGCGCGGCCGTCGTCACCGACGACAGCGCCCGGCCCTCGCCCGCCCCGCCGCCCGCCGTCTTCGACCGCGGCTGACACCCGGCCGCGGGGCGCGGCCACGGGAGCGGGGGGAGCGCTCAGCGCCGGTAGAACTCCACCGTGGGCGCGACATCCGGGTGCCAGCTACAGAAGACCGACTCCTCCCGGCCGTCCTTGGTGAACGCCACCCGGATCATCCACTCCTGCTTCCAGACCTGCATCCGCCAGCCCGGGTTGGGCGTCGCGAACGCCAGCTCCGCCGACCTCTCCTTCATGTCGAAGACCACCCGCCCGCCCTCCACGGTGTACGCCTTCGCCCCGGGCCCGCCCTCCTCGGGGGACGCCGGGGCGGTCGCCGACGCCAGCGGGCTCTGCCCGCCGTCCGCCGGGGTCGGGCCCGTCGGCTTCCCCGTCGGCCCGCCCGCCGCGGACGCCGACCCGGACACCCGCGAGGACCCCGTACCCGTACCCGTACCTGTGCCGTCCGAGGTCCCGGTGGCATCGGTCCGCACCGGCTTCCGGTGCGGACTCGGCAGCGGTCGCATCGTCGAGGACGCCTGCGGCTCGGGCCGGTCCTCGCCCGCGTCGTCGGAGTCCTCGTCGGTGTCCCTGTTGAACGGCAGCGCCCGAGGACGGTCGTACGCGGTCCCGGACATGACCGTGTGCACACCCCACCAGGACAGGGTCACCGCCGCTCCGGTGGCCATCGTCCACGCCATAGCATGTACAAGTCCTCTACGCATCCGCCCCATAGTGCACCACGCCCCCCTCATCTGTCCCTGACAGGATCGGGCAGTTCCGGATTCCGGTCGAGTCCCGTCAAGGGGCGACCGGGGTACTCCGAATGGCGTACGGTGCGGCCCATGGCACGAGTGCTCGTGGTTGAGGACGATCAGTTCGTACGCTCCGCCCTCATCCGGCATCTGACGGAGGCGTCCCACACGGTCCGCAGCGTCGGCACGGCTCTGGAGGCGCTGCGGGAGGTGGCTCATTTCCGGTTCGACGTGGTGATTCTCGATCTCGGGCTGCCCGACCTGGACGGCTCCGAGGCGTTGAAGATGCTCCGGGGCATCACCGATGTCCCCGTGATCATCGCGACCGCCCGGGACGACGAGGCGGAGATCGTCCGGCTGCTCAACGACGGTGCCGACGACTACCTCACGAAACCTTTCTCCGTGGAACACCTCTCCGCCCGGATGGCGGCCGTCCTGCGCCGTTCCCGGGGCAACGGCGGCCAGGCGCCGCCCCCCAGGGTGCTGCGCGTCGGCGGCCTCGCCATCGACCCCCTGCGCCGGCAGGCCGAACTCGACGGCGTGCCACTGGACCTGACCCGGCGTGAATTCGATCTGCTGACCTTCCTCGCCGGGCGGCCCGGCGTGGTCGTCGCCCGCCGGGAGCTGCTGGCGGAGGTCTGGCAGCAGAGCTACGGCGACGACCAGACCATCGACGTCCATCTGAGCTGGCTGCGGCGGAAGCTCGGTGAGACGGCGGCCCGGCCGCGCTATCTGCACACCCTCCGCGGAGTCGGCGTCAAGCTCGAACCGCCGGACGGCTCCCCCACCGGACCCCCCCGAGGACAGCACCGATGAGATGGGCCCTGGTCAAGGTCTGCCTGGCCGTCACCGCGATGGTCGTGGTGGCGTTCGCCGTACCCCTGGGGCTGGTCATCAAGGAGATGGCCCGGGACCGCGCCTTCACCAACGCGGAACGCCACGCCGCCACCATCGGCCCCGCCCTGTCCATCACCGACGACCGGGCCAAGCTGGAACTGGCCGTGAAGTCCGCCCCGGCGTGGGTGCACGGACGGCTCGCGGTGCACATCCCTTCCGTCGTCCCGGACGGCGTCCCCATCGAGATCGGCTCCCCCCGGGTCTCGGACGCCGACCTGGCCCGCGTCCAGGGCCACTCCTCCGAGGGCGCCACCCTGGAGGTGGAGGACGGCTGGGCACTGGTCCAGCCCACCGGCATCAGCACCGGGCAGATCGCGCTCGTCGAGGTGTTCATCCCCGACGACGAGGTCTCCCGCGGCGTCACCACCGCCTGGCTGGTGCTCGCGGGCGTCGGCGTCGCCCTGATCGTGGGCTCGGTGGCCGTCGCCGACCGGCTCGGGATACGGATGGTCCAGCCCGCCCAGCGGCTCGCGGGCGCCGCGCACGAACTGGGCGAGGGCAGACTCGGGGCACGGGTCCCCGAGGAGGGACCGCCGGAGCTGCGCTCGGCCGCGATCGCCTTCAACGCCATGGCCGACCAGGTGGTCCAACTCCTCGCCAACGAACGGGAACTGGCCGCCGACCTCTCCCACCGGCTCCGCACCCCGCTGACCGTGCTGCGGCTGAACGCCGCGTCCCTGGGCGAGAGCCCGGCGGCCGAACAGACCCGGGCGGCCGTCGAACAACTGGAGCGCGAGGTCGACATCATCATCCGCACCGCCCGCGAGGCCAAGCCGCAGACCACGGCCGCGGGCCCCGGGGCCGGCTGCGATGTCTCCGAGGTGGTCCGCGAACGCATGGACTTCTGGTCCGCGCTCGCGGAGGACGAGGGCCGCAAGGTCCGGGTGGCGGGCGTCGACCGCCCCGTCCGCATCCCGGTGGCCCGCCCCGAACTGGTCGCCGCGCTCGACGCGCTCCTCGGCAATGTGTTCCGGCACACCCCCGAGGGCACCGCCTTCTCGGTCGACGTCCACAACGGCGACGATGCGGTGATCATCCTGGTCTCCGACGCGGGGCAGGGGATCGCCGACCCCGAGGCGGCGATGGCCCGCGGCCTGAGCAACGGCCGGGACGGCTCCACCGGGCTCGGCCTGGACATCGTCCGCCGGGTCGCGGAGTCCACCGGCGGAGACGTCCGCATAGGGCGCTCGGTCCTCGGCGGCACGGAAGTCCGCGTCTGGCTGGGCCTGGACCTCCGCACCGACACCACCCCCGACCGCCGCCGCGGCCACCGCACCCGGGTCCTGAACTGAGGGGCGCCGCTTTTTTGTGGCTCGGTTCGCCTCCGGGGCGCTGAAGCGTGCGCCGACGGTCGACCGTGCTCGGTTCCTCGTTCCTCGGAACCTCCGCGCGCTCTCCACTTTCGGCACCCGCGGCACCCCTTTGGCTCACTCGCCGCGGGGCGGGGGCCATCGCCCGGCCCAGGAGACAGGGGCCCGCTCTCCGCTCCCGGCACCCGCGGCACCGCTTCGGCCCACTCGCCGCGGGGCGAAGGCAAACGCCCGGCCCAAGAGCCAGGGGCGCGCTCTTCGCTTTCGGCACCCGCGGCACCCCTTCGGCTCACCCGCCGCAGGGTCGAGGCAAACGCCCGGCCCAGGAGACAGGGGCCCGCTCTCCGCTCCCGGCGGTCACGCGCCCCATGGCCCACTCGCCGCGGGGGAACCGCCCCGGGCGGCGCGCCGTTCCGGGGGCGGAGGGGCGTCGGCTCGCGTACGGGGCTGTCGCCGGGGTTCTGCTTAACCCCCGCGCAGGAGCGGCTTAAGCGCACCCTAAATCCGCCGGGGCGAGTGACCTATGTCTCTTTCGCCGGGATGCCCGTGGGTATGGTGCTGGCGTATCCCCTCGCAGGGTCAGTACCCGGCCCCCCTCGGGTGGACCCGAGCGAATCCCCACCCCCCACCGGCGCGTCCCGGTCGGCCCCAATCCGACCGGGACGCGCTGTTTCCGTCTCCGTGCCGGATCACGCGGCGGTGAACCGGTGAACCGGTGAACCGCAGACCCCGTAACATGCCAAGGGCCCCGGTCTTCCGACCGGGGCCCTTGGTCCATCAGGGTGAGTGACGGGACTCGAACCCGCGGCATCCTGGACCACAACCAGGTGCTCTACCAGCTGAGCTACACCCACCATGTCCGGTCGTTTTCCCGACCGGCCGAGAAGAAGTCTACAGGGTCCGGGAGGGTGCTCGCGCCACTCTTTTCCGGTGGCCCGCGCGGGCGCCCCTCCCGTCCCCGACGAGCGTCACTCCGCGGGGAGCACGTGCTTCGCCGCGATCGTCCTCGCCGTCTCCGAGTCCGGTCCGGGCTGCAGTACGAAGACCGCCTCCCGGTAGTACCGCAGCTCGGCGATCGACTCGCGGATGTCCGCGAGCGCCCGGTGGTTGCCGGACTTCTCCGGACTGTTGAAGTAGGCCCTCGGGTACCAGCGGCGGGCCAGCTCCTTCACCGAGGAGACGTCCACGATCCGGTAGTGGAGCCAGCTCTCCAGGGCGGGCATGTCCCGCGACAGGAAGCCGCGGTCCGTGCCCACCGAGTTCCCGCACAGCGGAGCCTTCCCCGGTTCCCTCACATGCTCCCGGATGTAGGCGAGCACCCGCTCCTCGGCGTCGGCGAGCGTGGTGCCGCCCGCCAGCTCGTCGAGCAGGCCCGAGGCGGTGTGCATCTGCCGCACCACCTCGGGCATGGTCGCGAGGGCCGCGTCCGGGGGGCGGATCACGATGTCCACCCCTTCGCCGAGCACATTCAGTTCCGAGTCGGTGACCAGCGCGGCCACCTCGATGAGTGCGTCGTCCGTCAGCGAGAGCCCGGTCATCTCGCAGTCGATCCACACCATGCGGTCGTTCATGCGACTACCTTATGGCGCGCTCCGCTGCCCGGGCAGGCTGGGACGCCCGTGGCCCGCCGCATAGGCGCCGGACGGAGGCTTCCCCAGCTCAGGAGGGACGGACGAGGGCCCGCCCGGACCTGCCGCGGCTGCCGCCGTACGTCTCGCCTGGACCGGTACCACCGAGTCCACCAGTGACGCCGGGGCGGAGTCGCCCTGGGGCCTGCGCACCCGGTAGGCCGCCCGGTAGGCCGCCGGGGACGAGCCGAGCTGCCTGCGGAAGTGTCCGCGCAGCGCCACCGGCGAACGGAAGCCGCAGCGCCCCGCGACCTCGTCCACGGAGTAGTCCGACGTCTCCAGGAGCCGCTGCGCCTGGAGCACCCGCTGAGTGATCAGCCACTGGAGCGGAGCACTGCCGGTGAGTGAGCGGAATCGCCGGTCGAACGTCCGTCGGCTCATGTACGCCCTGGCCGCCAGCGTCTCCACGTCGAACTGCTCGTGAAGATGTTCCAGCGCCCAGGAGACGACCTCGGCCAGCGGGTCCGACCCGATTTCCTCTGGTAAAGACCTGTCCAGGTAGCGCTCCTGACCGCCGCTGCGCCGGGGCGGTACGACCAGCCTGCGGGCGAGCGCCCCGGCGGCCTCGGTGCCGTGGTCGGTGCGCACGATGTGCAGACAGAGGTCGATGCCCGCCGCCGTGCCGGCCGAGGTGAGCACATCGCCGTCGTCGACGAACAGCTCCCGCGGATCGACATGGACGGACGGATACCGCTTGGCCAGCGTCGGCGCGTACATCCAGTGCGTCGTCGCGGGCCTGCCGTCCAGCAGTCCGGCGGCGGCGAGGACGAACGCCCCCGTGCACAGTCCGACTATCCGCGCTCCTTCCTCGTGCGCGCGACGCAGCGCGTCGAGCGCTTCCGGCGGTGGCGGCGATGTGATGGACCGCCATGCCGGTACGACGACCGTGCCCGCTCTGCCGATGGCCTCCAGGCCGTACGGTGCGGTCAGTTCGAGACCGCCGGTGGTCCGCAGCGGCCCTTCCTCGCCCGCGCACACGAGCAGTCGGTAGCGAGGAACTCCGGCGTCCTGACGGTCGATTCCGAACACCGAGAGCGGGATGGAACTCTCAAAAATGGGGCCGCCACTGAAGAGCAGCACGGCGACGACTTCCCGGCGCCGGCGCCCCGAGAGCTTCCGTGCCGCCTCCGGTGCGGCGGAGTCCTGACTCATGACGCTAAGCCCCCCTCGGTATTCGCGTCTCCCCGTTCGTTTCGGGCCTTTCGCTCCTGCACGTTTCCCCTCGGTTTTGCACGAGTTACGAGCCTTCGATACCCAAGATCGAATCTACTGTGTCCCGTGACGCCGCCGTGACAAGTTCGGCATGCCCCGCTATGTCTCCATGAGAACTTGGCGCGAAGCATTCGATCACGAAGCGTTCCACTCGCGGGCCCCGCAGGGAAGTCCGCCTCCCGCGCATGGCCCGTCCCCATAGGGTGCGGGGGACGCCTTTGCCCCTTCCCTTCCAGGTGACAAGGGGGTAGTCCGGTCATTTCCCCAAGGGATGGGTACCGGCGCGAAGTTGGCTGAAATTATACGGGTGCGAGCGTGCGAATGGGTCAGTCGCGCGGGGTGCGCCCGCCTCCGTGGCGGCCTGTGCGGCGCCGTGCCGGGGTGTCACGTGTCCTGCGGTGGTGGCCACCGGGCCCGGTGCGCCGTCCGGTCCGTCCCGTTCGGCCGGGGTCCGGCGGGGGAGCGGCGCCGCCCGGGGCCGCGTGGGCGCCCCGTCCGGCCCGGCGCTCCGCGTACCGCAGCGCCGCCCGGCAGGCGGTGGTCAGGGCGGCGAGCCCGAGTGCCGCCGTCATGGCGTCGCCCGCCGGGTATCCGTATCCGACAAGGGCGACGGGGACGAGCAGACAGCCGAAGGCCGCCCAGCGCACCAGTTCGCCCACGGGGTCGCCGGGGGCGGCGCGGCGGCCGGGGCGGGCGGTGGCGGAGGGCCCGGGCGGAGCGTCCCCGGCCGGGCGCGCGGGGGCGGGGCGGGCACCGCGGGCCCGGCCCCGGGGGCGGTGGGACGCTGGTTCGGGCACACGGGCTCCTCGGGCCTCGGGGGTGACCGAGGTGCCAACGAGGAATGGAGCCTTCCGGTCACTGCGGCACGGGGTGCCGCGCGAGGGCCGTCGGGGGGAGCCGAATACGGCCGGACCGTGACGCCGCCGCGCAGGCCGCCGCCGTCCACCGGCCCGGACCGGCGGGAGGGGTGCGGACCCGCCTCCGGGTGTGTGCGGCTTTGCCACCGTGATCCTTTCTCCGGCCGGATGCGGACGTTCTCCGTCCGCCCGCTTCCAGCCGCCGCGTCCTTTCCCCGTCCCCTTCCCGGCCGCTCCGCCGTGGAATCCGGCCGCGCCCCGCCGTGTCGCTGTGTGTGCGTTCGTGTCCGTACGGTGTCCGTCCTGGCCGGGTCGCGTGTCGTTTCCGGAGCCGGGGTCAGGGACTCCATGCCCTCGACGGCGCGCCGCCCCGGCCCCGGGCGGTGGCCGCTCGCCCGCCCCGGGCCCGGCCGCGCACCGGCCCGGCGGGCGCACCCCGTCCGGGCGCCGTCGGCGCACTGTCCCGGTGCGCCCGGTGATGGCCAGGAAATCCTGGATGTCCGGTGTGTCGTGGTGAAAGCGCGGTCGCGCCGCCGGAGTCGGGCCGGGGGCCGCACCGGAGTGGCACCGGGGTCGCGCCGGAGCGCCGTCGACGCCGTGCGCGGGCGGCTGTAGACGCCATGCGGCATTGCCATACGGCACGACCTCAGGCATGCTCCCTGGGACGCGCGATTGGGCCGAGCGGCCCTGGGCAGGAGAGGAGTGTCGCCGTACCCTTACGGGTAAGGGACAGGGAAGATGATTCCCGGACACAACAGTCTGTCGCCATGTCGATCCCTCAACCGAGGACTTTCTTCGCCGAGACACCGATGGCAGGTCACGAGATCCCCGAACCCGCGGACCGCAAGCAGATCGCCGATCCCACGGCGGAACTGCGGGCGGCGGAAGAGTCACGCCATCCCTGCGACCCCGCCTTCCGGCACGGCGTCGTGGTCGGATTCGACGGTTCGACCTCCAGCGAGCGCGCATTGGCCTACGCCATTGGCATGGCCCGGCGTTCCGGTTCCGGTCTGATCATCGTTCATGTCGCCAACCGGCTGCCCACCACGGTCTGGGCGGGGTGCGAGCCGCCCGTCTTCGTCGATGTCCCCGACCACCGCACCGAGGTGCTGGGGCTGGAGCTGGCCTGCGCCGACTATCTCGCCGAGGTCCCGTGGATCCTGGTGGAGCGCGGCGGGGACATCTGCCATGAACTGGAGGAAGTCGGCCGGGAGTACTCCGCCGACGCGATCGTGGTCGGCTCCACCCATGGCATCGTGGGCCGGATCTTCGGCTCGGTCGCGGGACGGCTCGCCCGGCGCGCCCAGCGCCCCGTCGTCGTCATCCCCTGAGCCCGTTCACCCTCTGAGTCCGTTCACCCCCGGGCCCGTTTCCGCCCGTTGAGCCCGGCTCTCCCGGAAGCCCGTTCGGCCCCGCTCCTGTGCGCCCGCCGGCCCGGACTGACGCCCGGTCAACTCCCCCCGCCCCGCACGGATGGGGGGAGTCGAGCGGGCCCGTCCGGTCTACTCGACCGTGACCGACTTCGCCAGATTGCGCGGCTTGTCGATGTCCCGGCCCATCGCCAGCGCCGTGTGGTACGCGAAGAGCTGGAGCGGGATGCCCATGAGGATCGGGTCCAGCTCGTTCTCGTTCTTCGGCACGACGATGGTGTGGTCCGCCTTCTCCTGCTCCCGGTGGGCCACCGCGAGGATGCGCCCGCTGCGCGCCTTGATCTCCTCCAGCGCCGCCCGGTTCTTCTCCAGCAGATCGTCGTCCGGCACGATCGCCACCGTCGGCAGCGCCGGCTCGATCAGCGCCAGCGGACCGTGCTTCAGCTCGGACGCCGGGTACGCCTCGGCGTGGATGTAGGAGATCTCCTTCAGCTTCAGCGACGCCTCAAGGGCCACCGGGTAGCCGCGCACCCGGCCGATGAACATCATCGACTGGGCCCCGGCGTACTCCTCCGCCAGCTTCTTGATGTCGTCCTCGGCCTGGAGGATCTCGGTGATCTGCTCCGGCAGCCTGCGCAGCCCCTCGATGATCCGCTTGCCCTCGGCGACGGAGAGGTCCCGGACGCGGCCGAGGTGCAGTGCGAGCAGCGCGAAGGCGACGACCGTGTTGGTGAAGCACTTCGTGGAGACGACGCAGACCTCGGGCCCGGCGTGCACATAGGTGCCGCCGTCGGCCTCGCGGGCGATCGCGGAGCCGACCACGTTGACCACGCCCAGCACCCGGGCGCCCTTGCGCTTCAGCTCCTGGACGGCGGCGAGCACGTCATACGTCTCGCCGGACTGGGAGACCGCGACATAGAGGGTGTCGGGGTCCACGACCGGGTTGCGGTAGCGGAACTCGGAGGCGGGCTCGGCGTCCGCCGGGATACGGGCCAGCGACTCGATCAGTCCGGCGCCGATCAGTCCGGCGTGGTACGAGGTGCCGCAGCCGAGGATCTTCACCCGGCGGATGGAGCGGGCCTCGCGGGCGTCCAGGTTGAGCCCGCCCAGGTGCACGGTGGAGAAGCGGTCGTCGATCCGGCCGCGCAGCACCCGGTCCACAGCGTCGGGCTGCTCGCAGATCTCCTTGTGCATATAGGTGTCGTGGCCGCCCATGTCGTACGACTCGGCCTCCCACTCCACGGTGGTCGGCGTGGCGGTCGTGGTCGAGCCCTCCGTGGTGTACGTACGGAAGTCGTCGGCCTTGAGGGTGGCCATCTCGCCGTCGTCGAGGGTGACGATCTGGCGGGTGTGGGCGACCAGCGCGGCGACGTCGGAGGCGACGAACATCTCCTTCTCGCCGATGCCCAGGACCACGGGGGAGCCATTGCGGGCGACCACGATGCGGTCGTTGAAGTCGGCGTGCATCACGGCGATGCCGTAGGTGCCCTCGACCACCTTGAGCGCGTGCCGGACCTTCTCCTCCAGGGTCTCGGCGGCGGAGCGGGCGATCAGATGGGTCAGGACCTCGGTGTCGGTCTCGGAGGCGAAGACGACGCCCTCCGCCTCCAGCCGGGCGCGCAGCTCGGCGGCGTTGTCGATGATCCCGTTGTGGACGACGGCGACCTCGCCGCCGGTGGAGAGGTGGGGGTGGGCGTTCTCGTCGCTGGGGGCGCCGTGGGTGGCCCAGCGGGTGTGGGCGATGCCGGTGGTCCCGGCGAAGCGCTTGGGGACCCGGGCCTCCAGGTCGCGGACCCGGCCCTTGGCCTTGACCATCCGCAGTCCGCCGCCCCGGGGGCCGGTGATCACCAGACCGGCGGAGTCGTACCCCCGGTACTCCAGCCGCTGGAGCCCTTCCAGCAGCAGCGGCGCCACATCACGCTTGCCGATATATCCGACAATTCCGCACATAAGATTCTGCCCCTCCGTGGATCATCGCCGGATGATCCGTAGCTCGCTGACCGATCCATGGCCGGAAGCGCCCGAGCCGCGCCGCACCGGGCGGCCCGCGCCGTTCCGCCGGATCGTCCGGGCCGTTTCCGGCCGCCCGGCTCAGCCGTAGACGATGCGGCGCAACTGCCGGAGCGACAGCTCCGGAGGCGCCACGGCGCGGTGCGGCAGCTCGGCCGCGATCCGCTCGAAGATCTCCGCGTTCGCCAGGCCGCCGGACTGGAGCTCCCGGTGGCGGCGGCGTACGTAGTCCTCCGTGCGCTCGTCGAAGTACGCCAGCACATCCAGCACCACCCGGGCCGCCTCGCCGCGCCGGAGCGCGGTACTGCGGACCAGATGGTCTATGAGGTCGTCGTGCGACGTCGCCGTCGGCGGCGTCGAGGGTGGCACACGACCGGGCCGGTGTTGTTCGAGCACTCGTAGATACTGCGGGCCGGATCGGGGGTTGTGCAAGATTTCTGCCCGATTCCGGGCAGGATTCCGTCTTAGAGGCGGGTGAGGATCGCCTGTTTGGCCGTGGCGAACTCATCGTCGGTGAGCACACCGCTGCGGTGCAGCTCCCCCAGCTCCCGCAGCCGCCGCAGCAGGACGTCATGATCGGCGGCGTCGGCCCCGGTGCCCGCCTCGGCGGCCTGGGCGGCGGGCAGGACCGGCGTCGTGCCCTTGGCGCTCCCGTACGGATGCGGCAGCCGGGCCACCACGGCGGCGGCGACCAGCGCCATCAGCGGGTCCTTGCGGAAGCCCCACAGCTCCACGGCGTGCGGGTCGTACTTCGGCGGGGCGGTCGTCGCCGACCGGGTCACGGTGAAGCGCAGATAACCGTTGTCGAGCCCGGAGGGCGGCAGCCACTCGACCGCCTCCACGTCCTCCACCAGGATCGTCCGGGGCCCGCCCGACGCCTTGGACTCCTGGGTCTTCCAGTTCCACGAAAGTCTGATCTGCTCCCCGTCGAAGGAGACCGTGCCGTCCCCGGCGCCCACGGTGATCGGCAGCGAGGGCCCCCGCAGCAGATAGCGGTCCACCGGGTCGGCGGGGATCTGCTCCAGCATCAGCGCGTTCCGCACGGCGTCCACGAAGTACTCGGCGGTCCCGGTCCGGTCGTTCTCGACGGTCAGGTGGTACGGGTCCGAGCCGTCGGTCAGATTGCTCCCGGTGATCTGGAGCAGCGGGTCGGCGCCGTTGCGCAGCCGCAGCCGCAGCCGCCCTCTCTTCTTCCCCGGCTCGAACGACACCCCGGCGACGGCAGCCAGCGGCACGGCCAGCTCGCCGAGCGTCTTGCGCAGCAGGCTCACCCCTTTGTCGGAGCCCGGCACGATGCGTACCGTCTCTCCGTCGAAGGTCCAGGTGCCGTCCTTCTGGATGATTTCTGCCATGAAGTGATTCTTTCACCCCATCGGCCGATGGGGGATGCTCCCGGCACCGGAACGCCGGAACGCCGGACGGCCGGAGCACCGGACAGCCGGGAGCGGGGGGACGGGCGCGCGTGAGGGACCGTTGTCACGCGCGCCCGCCGTCTCAGGCGAGCCCCGCCAGGGGGTTCTTGAGGGTGCCGACGAGCTGGAGGGCGCCGGCCGGGTCGGCGAGATCCACCATCTGGGCGTTGTTCCTGAGCTGGAGCCGGTTGAGGCAGGAGAGCCGGAACTCCTCGGCGAACAGGTCGTACTCGGTGAACCGGTCCGCCAACTGGGGTACGGACTCCCGGTACGACCGGACGCACTGGGCCACCGCGCCCCAGAACTCCTCCTCCGACAGCCGCCCTTCACCGACGAGCGCCGCCGCGAGGAAGCGGAAGAAGCAGTCGAAGACATCCGTGAAGATCGACAGGAGCTTCATGTCCTCGGGGACCTCCACGCGGATCCGGTCCACGGTGGGCGGCAGCACCGCGTTCGGGTCCATGACCGCGATCTCCTCGGCGATGTCCTTGAAGATCGCCCGGCTGACCGTGCCGTCCGCGCCGAGCACGAGGATCACATTCTCCCCGTGCGGCATGTAGACGAGGTCGTACGCGTAGAAGCTGTGCAGCACCGGGGTGAGGTAGGCGTGCAGATAGGGCCGCAGCCACTCCACCGCGTCCAGCCCCGACTCGTCGATCAGCGCGCCCGCGAAGGAGGCGCCCTCGTGGTCGGTGTGGAGCAGCGAGGCCATCGTCGCCAGCCGCTCGCCCTCCGCCAGGGTGGGCACCGGGCTCTCCCGCCAGAGCGCGGCGAGCATCTTCCGGTACGGGGAGTAGCGGTCGGTGGCGGCCTCGTACGCGCGGTGGTGGTAGCCGATGGCCGCCCGCTCCCGGATGATCGAGAAACGGGCCTCCTTGAGGATGTCGTCCCGCTCGATCAACTGGGCCAGCCAGTCGTTGATGGCGGGGGTGGCCTTCATGTAGGCGGCCGAGAGTCCGCGCATGAAGCCCATGTTCAGGACCGACATCGCGGTCTTGACGTAGTGCTTCTCCGGTGCGCTGGTGTTGAAGAAGGTCCGGATGGACTGCTGGGCGAGATAGTCGTCGTCGCCCTCGCCGAGCAGGACCAGGCGCTGCTGGGCCACCTCGGCGGCGAAGGTGATGGAGAGTTTGTTCCACCACTGCCAGGGGTGCACCGGCAGCAGCAGATACTCGGCCGGGTCCAGCTCCAGGGCCGTGAGCCGGGCCGTGAAGCGCTCGCGGGTGGCCTCGTTCAGCTCCTGGGCGACGAGGGTGTCGTAGTCGAGGCCCTCGCCCGAGGTGAACGCGGCGTGGTCGCGCCGGGCCGCCAGCCAGATCAGCCGGATCGGGTTCGCCGCCTCGGGGGCGTACGCGTGGTACTCGTGCACCCCGAAGCCGAGCCGCCCGTTGTTGGCGACGAAGCAGGGGTGGCCCTCGGTCATCCCGGTCTCGATGGCCTGGAAGCCGGAGCGGGCCAGCTCGGCGGAGGTCACCGGCTTCTTGGTGAGCTTGTAGGCGGTCCCGGAGACGGTGGAGGAGATCTCCTCCAGATAGACCGGGAGGATCTGCTCGCTCAGCCCCAGGGAGGTGCGCAGCTCGGTGAAGAACTCCAGCGCGTCCAGCGGCAGCGGGGCGCCGTCGCGGTGCCTGCTGACGGAGGCGGCGTCGACCTGCCAGTGGTCGAGGGCGAAGCGGCGGGCGGTGAAGCGGTACTCGACCGTCCCGTCGTCGCTGAGCACACGGTACGCGCGGGACCCGGCCGCCTCGGCCGCCCCGTCGGCGACGGCCTCGGGGGTGAGGAGCCGCTCGTGGGAGAACTCGGCCAGCGCCTTGCGGATGAGCTGACGGCCGGCACGCTCCCACAGCTCGGGCGTGAGGTGGGTGACGGCCTCGGCGGCGTTCGTGCCGCTCATGCCCTGCATTCCGTTCGCTCCGTCCGTTCCGTTGCTGCTGTTGCTGCCGTTGAACGCGGTCATCGCGCGGCCCCCCGTATCGCCTCGCTGTGCGCGAAGTCCTCCCGGGTGCAGACGCTCAGCGAGGCGTCCTTCTCCGGCTTCTCGATCGTGTCGACCACGGTGAACCCGACATACGCGTTGAGGGCGTGCACGGCCGCGTTGCGGACGTCCGGCTCCACCACGACCCGGCGGGTCGCGGGATCGGCGAACAGCTCCCGCATGACGGCGGTGATCACCGCGCGGGTGAAGCCGTGGACGGGGGTGTCGCTGGGCGCCACCAGGAAGTGCATACCGACGTCGCCGGGCTCGGGCTCGTACAGGCCGACCAGCTCCAGATGGTGCGGGTCGTACCGTTCCATCAGGAAGACGGGCTCCCCGTCGAGCAGTCCGACGAACGCGTGGTGGTGCTCATGGGCGGTGATCGCCGTGTACTCGCGCTCGACGTCCTGGAGGCGGGCGTCCTGCATCATCCAGAACGCGGCCTTCGGATGGGTGACCCAGCCATGGATCAGCCTCGCGTCGGCGGCCGGGTCGAGCGGCCGTACCGTGAGGCGGTCGACGAGGGCGGTCATACGGCGAACTCCTGGAACGCGATGGACTTCTCGACGGTGTAGTACTGCGAGCCCAGCATCTCCCCGATGATGTAGGCGTTGCGGTAGGGCCCCATGCCCAGGTCGGGCGAGGTGATCGAGTGGGTGTGGACCCCCGCGTTCTGGAGGAAGACCCCGCGCCCGGTGGTGTCGATCGCATAGTTGCGCGCCACGTCGAAGCGGCCCTGCCCGTCCCAGCGGAGCCGGTCGCGGACCGGCTCCAGGAAGGCGGGGACGGCGTACTTGTAGCCGGTGGCCAGGATCAGGCCCTCGGTCTCGATCTCGTACGCCTTGCCCTGCTCCTCCTGGCGCAGCGCGAGGGTGTACACGCCGTCCGCGTACCGGGCCCCGGTCAGCGCCGAGTTGGTGAGCAGGCGGGTCGGGACGGGGGCCGCGATGTTCTTCTGGTAGAGCAGGTCGAAGATGGCGTCGATGAGATCGCCGTCGATGCCCTTGAAGAGGCCCTTCTGTCCGCTCTCCAGCCGGTAGCGGGTCTCCTCCGGCAGGGCGTGGAAGTAGTCGATGTACTCCGGGGAGGTCATCTCCAGCGTCAGCTTGGTGTACTCCAGCGGGAAGAACCGCGGGGAGCGCGTCACCCAGTTGAGCCGGTAGCCGTGGACGTCGATCTCGGAGAGCAGGTCGTAGTAGATCTCCGCCGCGCTCTGGCCGCTGCCGATCAGGGTGATCGACTTCTTCCGCTGGAGCTCCTGCTTGTGGTCGAGGTAGCGGGAGTTGTGGAGGAAGTCGCCGCCGAGGCCCTGGCAGGCGTCGGGGAGGTGCGGCGGGGTGCCGGTGCCGAGCACGAGCCGGCGGGCGGTGAGGACCTCACCGGCCTCGGTGCGCACCGTGTAGACCTCGGCGGCCTCGTCGTACTCCACCCGGGTGACGGTGGTGCTGAAGCGGATCGACGAGAGCTGCGCGGCGGCCCAGCGGCAGTAGTCGTTGTACTCCGTCCGCAGCGGGTAGAAGTTTTCCCGGATGTAGAAGGAGTAGAGCCGTCCCCGGTCCTTGAGGTAGTTGAGGAAGGAGTACGGCGAGGTCGGATCGGCGAGGGTGACCAGATCAGACATGAACGGGGTCTGGAGGTGGGCCCCTTCGAGGAACATGCCCGAGTGCCACTCGAAGTCCGGCTTGGACTCCAGGAAGACACCGTTCAGTTCGTCGATGGGCTCGGTGAGGCAGGCGAGGCCGAGATTGAAGGGCCCGAGCCCGATACCGATGAAGTCGAAGGGCTCGTTAGGCGCTGACAAGGCGATTCTCTCCCAGGTACTGCTCGGCGTGGCCGGCGATCAGATCGAGGACGGCGGCGATGTCGGAGACCGTCGTCTCGGGGTTGAGGAGGGTGAACTTCAGATACTGGCGACCGCCGACCTTGGTCCCGGCCACCACGGCCTCGCCGGAGGCGAAGAGCGCCTTGCGGGCGTAGAGGTTGGCCCGGTCGATCTCGGCGGGGTCGGTGACGGCCTCGGGGATGTAGCGGTAGACCAGGGTGGACAGCGAGGGGCGGACCACGACGTCGTAACGGGGGTCGGCGGCCAGCAGCTCCCAGCCCTCGGCGGCCAGGTCGCAGACCTCGTCGAAGAGTCCGCCGACACCGTCCGCGCCCATCACCCGCAGGGTCAGCCACAGCTTCAGGGCGTCGAAGCGGCGGGTGGTCTGGAGGGACTTGTCGACCTGGTTGGGGATCTTCTCCTCGACGGTGCGCCGGGGGTTGAGGTAGTCCGCGTAGTAGGTGGCGTGCCGCAGGGTGGCGCTGTCGCGCACCAGCAGGGCGGAGGAACTGACCGGCTGGAAGAAGGACTTGTGGTAGTCGACGGTGACGGAGTCGGCGCGCTCGATGCCGTCCAGGAGGTGGCGGCGGGCGGGCGAGGCGAGCAGTCCGCAGCCGTAGGCGGCGTCGACGTGCATCCAGGTCCCGTGGCGCTCCGCCAGCTCGGCGATCTCCTCCAGCGGGTCGATGGAGCCGAAGTCGGTGGTGCCCGCGGTGGCGACGATCGCCATCGGGACCAGCCCCTCACGGGCGCACAGCTCCAGCTCGGCGGCGAGCAGGACGGTCTGCATCCGCTTGTCCCGGTCGACGGGGACCGAGACGACGGCGTCGGGGCCGAGGCCCAGCAGTTTCGCGGACTTCTGGACGCTGAAGTGGCTGCACTCGGAGGCGAAGATGCGCAGTCTGCCCGGGTCGGCGGCCCTGGCCTCCTCACGGGCGAGCAGCAGCGCCTGGAGGTTGGACTGGGAGCCGCCGGAGGTGAAGACGCCGTCGGCGGCGCCGCCGAGGCCGATCCGCCCGGCGGTCCAGTCGATCAGCCGGCGCTCGATCAGGGTGCCGCCCGCGCTCTGGTCCCAGGTGTCCAGCGAGGAGTTGACGGCGGCGAGCACGGCCTCGCCGAGGACGGCGGGGATGACGACCGGGCAGTTGAGGTGGGCCAGGTAGCGCGGGTGGTGGAAGTAGACCGCGTCCCGCAGATAGATCTGTTCCAGCTCGTCCAGGGCGGAGGAGGTGTCGCCGAGGGGCCGGTCGAGGTCGACGGCCGAGATCTCGGGCGCGAGTTCCTCCGGGGTGATGCCGGTGAACGGCCGCCGGGTCGTGGCGAATCGATTCGCCACCCGCTCGACGCCTTCTGTCACGGCGCGCCGGTAGACCTCCGCCGTGCCGTCGTTGAGGAGCTGCGAGCGCATGCGATGCCCTTCTGGGTGTGGGGGATCAGGCCGTCCGCCGCGGACAGGGGGATGGGGCGGAACGACCTCAACTGAGGTTAGCCTAACCTAATTTCCAATGCCACCCCGAGGGCGTCCCCGGTCGGGCAATTCCTGGCCGGGCCGGTGGAAGGGCAGGTCAGGGGCGGTCGGACGGCATGGGGAGAGAGCGCCCGTGCCGGACGGCGGGGCTGAACGAGCTGATGTGGGGGGGCGGTGGGGAGGCCCCGGGCGCTTGGGCCGGGAGGAGCCGGGCGCCCGGACGGGAGGGCCGCGGGTGCCCCGGGGCGGCCCTCGCCGTCGGCGGACCGCTCGCGCGGCCCGTCCGCTCAGCCCTCGTCGTCGGTGGCGGGCCGCTCCCGCAGCCCGTCCTCGCTCACCCCGCGCTTCCAGTAGCCGACGAAGGTGATCCGGCGGCGGTCGAAGCCGCGCTCGCCCACCAGATGGCGGCGGAGCGCCTTCATGGTGCCGGACTCGCCCGCGAGCCAGGTGTACGGAGTGCCGCCGGGCAGTTCGGCGGCGGCGATCGCGTCCACCGCGGACGGCGCCCCCTCGTCCCGCACCAGCCAGGTGATCTCGACCTCGCCCGCGGTGGCGAACTCCAGCCGGTCACCGGCGTGCGGGACCTCCAGCCAGAGCCTGGCCCGCGTCCCGGCGGGCAGCCAGTCGAGGATTCCGCCGACGGCGGGCAGCGCGGTCTCGTCGCCCCACATCAGCAGCCAGTCGGTGTCCGCGGGGGGTTGGCAGCGCACCGAGCCGTTGTCGGCGGCGGTCGGGCCGAGCACCATCACCCGGTCGCCGGGCGCGGCGGCGAGCGCCCAGCGGCAGGCCGGGCCGCCGTCCTCGTGCACCGCGAAGTCGATGTCCACCTCGACGGGCCCGCCCTCGGGGCGGCGCTGCTCGCGCACGGTGTACGAGCGCATGACCGCCCGGACGCCGGCGGGGAGCGCCCGCCAGGCGGCGAAGGTGGCGCGGTAGCCCGCCGGGTCCACCGGGACCACCGGCGCGTCCTGGCCCGGGTGCGGGAGGAAGAGCGAGAGGGACTGGTCCCGGCCGCCCGCGTGGAAGTCCTTCAGCTCGTCGTCGCCGGGGAAGCCGTGGAACGTGACGCGCACCAGGGAGGGGGAGAGCCGCACGGCCCGGTCCACCTGGAGGGAGAAGTAGCGGAACGGGATCGCGGGCTCGGCCGTGGTGGACATGGGCAGGCGACCTTCTTCTGTCATACGGGCGGCGGGAGCCCGTGGAGCAGGATGGGAAATAGGTTAGCCTAACCTCATTTCGATCTTCTATAGGGGGGCGGGACGGAGTCCGCGCCGCCCGGGTGCGCCCCCGGGTGCGCGGACGGCCCCGGCCGTCCCCCTGAGGCGGTCCGGGGCCGGGGGCGGATACCGCCGGTGCCGCCGGGCCCCGGACGGTGCCGCCCCGTGCCGTCAGCCCGTGAGCCCCAACTCGCGGGCGATCAGCATCCGCTGGACCTCGCTCGTCCCCTCGCCGATCTCCAGGATCTTGGAGTCCCGCCACATCCGGGCCACGGGGTACTCGTTCATGAAGCCGTAGCCGCCGTGGATCTGGGTGGCGTCCCGGGCGTTGTCGACGGCGACCGTGGACGAGTACAGCTTCGCCAGCGCCGCCTGCTTCTTGAAGGGCTCGCCCAGCACCAGCCGGGAGGCCGCGTCCCGCCAGCCGACCCGGGCCATGTGCGCCCGCATCTCCATGTCGGCGATCTTGAACTGGATGGACTGGTTGGCGCCGATCGGGCGGCCGAAGGCGTGGCGCTGCCTCGCGTACGCCACCGACTCGTCCACACAGCCCTGGGCCAGGCCCGTCGCCAGCGCGGAGATGGCGATCCTGCCCTCGTCCAGGATGCGCAGGAACTGCGCGTACCCCCGGCCCTCCTCGCCGACCAGGTTCGCGAGCGGTACCCGTACCCCGTCGAAGGCCAGCTCGCGGGTGTCGGACGCGTTCCAGCCGACCTTGGAGTACGCGGGGGCCACGGTGAAGCCGGGGGTGCCCGACGGGATGATGATCGAGGAGATCAGCGGCTTGCCCTCGGGGGTGCGGCCGGTGACGGCGGTGACGGTCACCAGCCCCGTGATGTCCGTCCCGGCGTTGGTGATGAAGCACTTGGAGCCGTTGATCACCCATTCGCCCGCCGCCTCGTCGCGCACGGCGGTGGTCCGGGTACCGCCCGCGTCGGAGCCGCCCTCCGGCTCGGTCAGCCCGAAGGCGCCGAGCATCTCGCCCGAGCAGAGCTTCGGCAGCCACCGCCGCTTCTGCTCCTCCGTGCCGAAGCGGTAGAGGGGCATCGCGCCGAGCGAGACCCCGGCCTCCAGGGTGATGGCGACGGACGAGTCCACCCGTGCCAGCTCCTCCAGGGCGATGCCGAGCGCGAGGAAGTCGCCGCCCATCCCGCCGTACTCCTCCGGGAAGGGCAGTCCGAACAGCCCCATCCGGCCCATCTCGGCCACGATGCCGTAGGGGAACTCATGGCGCTCGTAGAGGTCGCCGATGGCGGGGGCGACCACGTCGTGCGCGAACTGCTCGACGGTGCGGCGCAGTTCCTCGTGCTCCGGTGTGAGCCGGTGGTCCAGTGGCATGGCGATTCAGTCCTCGGGGTTCAGGGCGCGGACGGTACGGGAGGGGCTGGGGCGGCCCAGCCGCCCCGCGAGCCAGACGCTGGTGGCGGCGAGCCCGGCCAGGTCGACACCGGTCTCGATGCCGAGGCCCCGGAGCATCCACACCAGGTCCTCGGTGGCGAGGTTCCCGGTGGCGCTCCTCGCGTACGGGCAGCCGCCCAGGCCGCCCGCCGACGCGTCCACGGTGGTGACGCCGTGCTCCAGCGCGGCCAGGGTGTTGGCCAGCGCCTGGCCGTAGGTGTCGTGGAAGTGCACGGCGAGCGCGGACAGGGGCACCCCCGCCGCGCCGAGCGCGGTCAGCAGGGCGCGCACCTGGCCCGGGGTGGCGACCCCGATGGTGTCGCCGAGGGACAGCTCCGTACAGCCCAGCCCGTACAGCCCGCGCGCGACGGAGACCACCTGTCCGGCCGGGACCGGGCCCTCCCAGGGGTCGCCGAAGCACATCGACAGATAGCCGCGCACCGCGATCCCCTCGGCCCGGGCGCGCTCGACCACCGGGGCGAACATGGCCAGCGACTCGTCCACGCTCCGGTTGAGGTTGCGGCGGGCGAAGGACTCGGTGGCCGAGCCGAAGACGGCGATCCGGCGCACACCGAGGGCGATGGCCCGGTCCAGACCCCGTTCGTTCGGGACAAGGACGGGGAGTTCCACGCCGGTGAGGTCGCCGAGCAGCGGATAGAGCCGCTCCGCGTCGGCGAGCTGGGGCACCCACTCGGGGCGCACCAGGCTCGTCGCCTCGATGGTGGTGAGTCCGGCGGCGGCGAGGCGGTGCACGAACTCGGCCTTGACCTCGGTGGGGACCACGGCCCGTTCGTTCTGGAGGCCGTCGCGGGGGCCGACCTCGTGGATGCGCACCCGGGACGGCAGCCCGGGGGCGGGGACCCGCATCGGCAGCGCGGCGGGGCCCGTGGCGGCGGGCGCCCTCTCCTCGGGTGTCTCAGTCATCGGCCGCCTCCTCCCGGGGGGTGACCACGGCGAGGACCTGGTCCATGGCGACCGTGGTCCCGGCGGTGACGTCCAGCTCGGTCACGGTCCCCGCGTGCGGGGCGGAGATGACGTGCTCCATCTTCATCGCCTCCACCACCAGCAGGCCCTGCCCGGCGGCGACGGTGTCCCCGACGGCCACCTTGACCACGGTGACCGTGCCCGGCATGGGCGCCGCGAGGGTGTCGGCCCCGGCGCGGGCCGCGCCGCCGAGCAGCGCGGCGACCGGGTCGTGGTCCTGGACGTGCCAGGAGTCGCCGTCCCGGCCGAGCCACTGCCCGGCGTGGGCGAAGGTGTGGGTGACCCCGTCCAGGACGACGCTCACCGACGTGGGGCCGACGGTGTGCCCGGCGGGCGCGGTGACCGTCACCGGCTCGTGGCCCGGGACCCGCAGCGGGAAGGCGGGCGGCGCGGGGGTGCCGCCCAGCCGCCAGCCGGAGGGGACCGAGAAGGGGTCCGTCCACCCCGCCGGGCCGGGCGCGGGGGCGAGCGCGGCCAGCCGGAGCGCGGCGGCCGCCGCGTAGACCTCGTCCGGGACGGCCCTCGGGACGAGCCCGGCGGCCTCGCGCTCCACCAGACCGGTGTCCAGGTCCCCGGAGACGACCTCCGGGAGGTCGAGGAGACGGCGCAGGAAGCCCGCGTTCGTGGGCACGCCGAGGGTGAGGGTCCCGGCGAGCGCGGCCCGCAGCCGGCGCAGCGCGGTGGCGCGGTCGGGGCCGTGCGCGACGACCTTGGCCAGCATCGGGTCGTACAGGCTGGAGACCTCGGTGCCCTCGCTCAGGCCGGAGTCGGTGCGCACCCCCTCACCGCCGGGCTCGGCCAGGGCGAGGACGGTGCCGCCGGAGGGGAGGAAGCCGCGCGCGGGGTCCTCGGCGCAGATCCGGGCCTCGACGGCGTGCCCGGTCAGGACGATGTCGTCCTGGCCGAAGGAGAGCCGTTCCCCGGCCGCGACCCGGAGCTGCCAGGCGACCAGGTCGAGCCCGGTGACCAGCTCGGTGACGGGGTGCTCGACCTGGAGCCGGGTGTTCATCTCCATGAAGAAGTGGTCGTCCGGGGCGCCGCCGGGGACGATGAACTCGACCGTGCCCGCGCCCCGGTAGCCGCAGGAGCGGGCCGCGTCGACGGCCGCCGCGCCCATCCGTTCGCGCTGCCCCGGTGTCAGCAGCACGCTCGGGGCCTCCTCGACGATCTTCTGATGGCGGCGCTGGAGGGAGCACTCGCGCTCGCCGAGGTGGACCACGTTCCCGTGGCCGTCGGCGAGGATCTGGATCTCGATATGGCGGGGGCGGTCGATCCACCGCTCGACCAGCAGGGTGTCGTCGCCGAAGGAGGCGCGGGCCTCGCGCCGGGCGGCGGCGATCTCCTCGGGGAGCGCGGCGGCGTCACGGACGAGCCGCATGCCCTTGCCGCCGCCGCCCGCCGAGGGCTTGAGCAGCACCGGCATCCCGGTCTCCCGGGCCGCGTCGGCGAGTTCCGCGTCGCTCAGACCGCTGCCCGAGGAGCCGGGGACGACCGGGACCCCGGCCGCGCGGACGGTCTCCTTGGCGCGGATCTTGTCGCCCATCAGCGCGATGGCTCCGGCGGGCGGCCCGATGAAGACGAGTCCCGCCTCCTCGCAGGCGCGCGCGAAGGCGGCGTTCTCCGCGAGGAAGCCGTAGCCGGGGTGGACCGCCCGCGCGCCGGTGCGGGCGGCGGCGGCGAGAATCCGATCGGTGCGCAGATAGCTGTCGGCGGCGGGCGGCGGGCCGATCCGTACGGCGGTGTCGGCCTCGCGGACATGCCGGGCCCCGGCGTCCGCGTCGCTGTGGACGGCGACCGAGCGAATCCCGAGGGCCCGCAGGGTGCGGATGACCCGGACGGCGATCTCGCCCCGGTTGGCCACCAGGACCGTGTCGAACATCGTCATGGCGCTCCCCTCACACCGCTCACACCTCTCACATCACTCATGTCCTTCACGCCCCTCACGCCCCTCACATCCGGAAGACGCCGAACCGGGGTTCACCCAGGGGGGCGTTGGCACAGGCGGTCAGGGCCAGCCCCAGGACCTGGCGGGTCTCCAGCGGGTCGATCACCCCGTCGTCCCAGAGCCGGGCGGTGGCGTACCAGGCGCTGCCCTGCCGTGCGTACTGCTCGCGGACGGGCGCCTTGAACGCCTCCTCGTCCTCGGCGGGCCACTCCTCGCCGCGCGCCTCGATCTGGTCCCGTTTGACGGTGGCGAGGACGGAGGCGGCCTGCTCACCGCCCATGACGGAGATCTTGGCGTTGGGCCACATCCACAGGAACCGGGGGGAGTAGGCCCGGCCGCACATGGAGTAGTTGCCCGCGCCGTAGGAGCCGCCGACGACGACGGTCAGCTTGGGCACCCGGGCGCAGGCGACGGCGGTGACCATCTTGGCGCCGTGCTTGGCGATGCCGCCCGCCTCGTAGGCCCGGCCGACCATGAAGCCGGAGATGTTCTGGAGGAAGATCAGCGGGATGCCGCGCTGGTCGCACACCTCGATGAAGTGCGCGCCCTTCTGGGCGGACTCGGCGAACAGGATGCCGTTGTTGGCGACGATCCCGACGGGGTGGCCGTGCAGCCGGGCGAAGCCGGTGACCAGGGTCTGCCCGAACTCGGCCTTGAACTCCTGGAATCGGGAGCCGTCGGTGATCCGCGCGATGATCTCGCGGGCGTCGTAGGGGGTGCGGGAGTCGACCGGCACCGCCCCGTACAGCCCCGCCGGGTCGGCCTTCGGCTCCTCGGCCCGCTCCACGGTCCACGGGAGCGGGCCGCGCGCGGGGAGGGTGGCGACGATGTTCCGGACGATCCGCAGCGCGTGCGCGTCGTTCTCGGCGAGATGGTCGGTGACGCCGGAGACCCGGGAGTGCACCTCGCCGCCGCCCAGCTCCTCGGCGGTGACGACCTCACCGGTCGCGGCCTTCACCAGGGGCGGGCCGCCCAGGAAGATCGTCCCCTGGCCGCGGACGATCACGGCCTCGTCGCTCATCGCGGGGACGTAGGCGCCGCCCGCCGTGCAGGAGCCGAGGACGGCCGCGATCTGCGGGATACCGGCGGCGGAGAGCCGGGCCTGGTGGTAGAAGATCCGTCCGAAGTGGTCCCGGTCGGGGAAGACCTCGTCCTGCATCGGCAGGAAGGCCCCGCCGGAGTCGACGAGATAGAGACAGGGGAGACGGTTCTCCAGCGCGATCTCCTGGGCGCGGAGGTGCTTCTTCACCGTCATCGGATAGTAGGTGCCGCCCTTGACGGTGGCGTCATTGGCGACGATCACCGTCTCGCGCCCGCTGACCCGGCCGATGCCCGCGATCACCCCGGCGGCCGGGGCCTGGTCCTCGTACATCCCGTCGGCGGCGAGCGGGGCCAGCTCCAGGAAGGGGGAGCCGGGGTCGAGCAGGGCGTCCACCCGGTCGCGGGGGAGGAGCTTGCCCCGGGCGGTGTGGCGGGCGCGGGCCTTCTCGCCGCCGCCGAGCCGGGCCCGGGCCAGCTTGCGGCGCAGGGTTTCGGCCAGCTCCCGGTGGGCGGCCTCATGGGCCCGCCAGGCCGGGGACGCGGGGTCCGCCGCGCTGGTGAGCACGGGTGCCTGCTGCATCGTGTCACTCCTGTGGGTCACTCCTGTTAATGAGCGTTAACGCGCCTCTTCAGGTTAACGATCGCTAACAGGCTTGTCTAGAATCGGATTCCATGAGCACCAGGACGGACGCGCCCACACGACGCGAACAGATCCTCAAGGCGGCTGCCCGGCTCTTCGCCGAGCGTGGATTCCACGGGGTCGGCGTCGACGAGATAGGGGCCGCCGTCGGGATCAGCGGACCCGGGCTCTACCGGCACTTCGCGGGCAAGGACGCGATGCTGGCGGAGCTGCTGGTGGGGATCAGCGACCGGCTGCTCAGCGGCGGCAGGCTGCGGGTGGAGGAGTCGGCCGCCGACCCGGCCGCGCTGCTCGCCTCGCTGATCGACGGGCACATCGACTTCGCGCTGGACGACCGGCCGCTGATCACCCTGCACGACCGGGAGCTGGACCGGCTGCGGGAGAGCGACCGCAAGCGGGTGCGGCAGCTCCAGCGGCAGTACGCGGAGCTGTGGGTGACGGCGGTGCGGCGGGTGCACCCCGAGGTCCCGGAGACCGAGGCGCGGGCGGCCGTGCACGCGGTCTTCGGGCTGCTGAACTCCACCCCGCACCTGGGGACGGGGGAGGACGGCGCCGACGCGGCGGCGGCGCGGGCCGCGACGGAGGAACTGCTGCGGAGGCTGGCGCACGGGGCGTTCGCGTCGCTGGCGCGGAACGGGGGCTGAGACGGGGCCGAGGCGGGGGCCTGGACAGGGGGCTGAGACGGGGGCTGAGACGGGGCCGGGGCGGGGGCTGAGGCGGAACGGCGGCACGGTCCGTGGCCGTGACGGCACAATGGGCCCCATGCCGATACCGAGCCGTGCAGCCCTGATCGACCATCTCGTCCGCACCCGTATCGCCGGAGACATCGCCACCCCGCGCGACAACAACCTCGCCCACTACCGCGAGCTGGCCAACGGCAACCGCCACTACTGGCTGGGCCTGGAGCTGGGCGACCGCTGGAGCGACGAGCAGGACGTCCTGGCCGTGATGGCCGAGCGCTGCGGGGTGAACGACGACCCCGGGCACCGCGTCGGCCAGGACACCATCGACCCCGAACTGACGGTGGCCGCGCTGGAGCGGATGGCCCAGCGGCTCCGCAAGGCCGCCGAGGGGCGGGAGCGGGTCCTGCTCGCCACCGGGCACCCCGGCGGGCTGCTCGACGTCCACCGGGCGACGGCGGACGCCCTGCGCGCGGCGGGCTGCGAGATCGTCCGGACTCCCGGCGGCGTCGTCGCCGACGAGGCGATGGTCTTCCAGTTCGGCGATGTGGCCGTGCTGGAGCGGGGCGCCACCCTCTGGCACACCCACTCCCCGGCCCCGATGGCCGCCGTGCTCGACGCGCTGGAGCGCGCCGGCCGGCCCCTGCCCCACCTGGTCGTCGCCGATCACGGCTGGGCGGGCTGCGCGGGGCAGCGCGGGCTGGACGCGGTGGGGTACGCCGACTCCAACGACCCGGCGCTCTTCATCGGCGAGGCCGAGGGGACCGTCCAGGTGACGGTGCCGCTGGACGACCATGTGACCGATCCGAGGTTCTACGAGCCGATGACGGCGTATCTGCTGGACGCGGCGGGACTGCTCTGAGGCCCGGCGGAGCCGTGCCGGGACACGGCCGGGCTGCTGTGGGGCGCCGGTGGGCTGCTGCGGAACGCGGCGGGACCGCTCCGGGGCGGGCCGTCCCCGTTCCCGATGGTGTTCGTGTATGTGAACAATCTCCCGGTCTGTGAACCGGGAGAGCTCCGGGCCCGTGGCTGCGGGCAGAGAATCGAGGAGGTCCCATGCAGCAGATCACTGTGTCCGACTATCCCTCCGCCGCCTTCACGGGCGACCCGGTCCCACTGCCCGAGGAGCCGGTGGCCCAGGTGCGTCTGCCCAGCGGTGACACCGTCTGGCTGGTGAGCGGATACGACGAGGTACGGATCGCGCTCGCGCACCCCCTGCTCTCCCGGGACGTGGGCAAGCACGGGCCCCGCGCCGGAACGGGCGGGGCGATGGGCACGTCCCGCTGGGACGTGCGCACCCTCCAGAACGACGGGGCGGCCCACGGCGAGCTGCGGAGGCTGGCCGCCCGGCCGTTCACCCCGCGCCGGGTCGAGGGGCTGCGGCGGCGGGTGCAGGAGCTGACCGACGGCTGCCTCGACGCGATGGAGGAGTCCGGCCCGCCCGCCGACCTCCTCGGCGCCCTGGCGCAGCCGCTGCCGATCGCCGTGATCATGGAGCTGTTCGCGGTGCCCGAGCGGGACCGGGAGGACTTCGTCCGCTGGTCCGACCGGATCGTGACGCTGTTCGGCATCACGGAGCAGGAGGTCGACGACGCCCATGCCGCGATGCGCGCGTACCTGGACGGGCTGATCGCGGAGCGCCGCGCCCGGCCGGGCGACGACCTGCTCAGCGGCTGGCTGACGGCGCAGGAGGGCGGCGACCGGCTCAGCGACGAGGAGGTGAACCTCCTGGCGCAGTCCGTTCTCATCGCCGGTTTCGAGACGACGGTCAGCGCGATCGGCGCGGGCATGTGGCGGCTGTTCCAGCACCCGGAGCAGCTCGCGGCGGTGCGGGCGGATCGGGGGCTGCTGCGGGGCACGGTCGAGGAGATCCTGCGCCATCAGCCGATGGGGCTCTTCTTCAGCATGATGGTCGCCCGGGGCGAGCTGGAGCTGGGCGGGGTGACGATCCGCGCGGGCGAGGCGGTCATGCCGCTGCCGCACGCCGCCAACCGGGACCCGGCCCGCTTCGCCGACCCGCACCGGTTCGACATCCGCCGTGCGAACACCGGCCATCTCGGTCTGGGCCACGGCCCCCACTCCTGCCTCGGCGCCGCCCTCGCCCGGATCGAACTGGAGGTGGCGATCGGCACCCTCAACCGCCGCTTCCCCGGCCTCCGCCCCGTCGACACCGACCTCACCGCCCTCGCCTGGCGCGGCGACCGGCTGGTGGCCGGTCTCGCGGAGCTGCGGGTGACCTGGTGAGGCGACCGGGTGGCCCCGCCTGACCGGGCCACCCGGTGAAAAGCCGTCCCCCGGCGGAGCACCGGCCGCCGGGGGACCGTCCGCTGCCCGGGGACGGGCCCCGGGCCGGTTCGTGCGGGGTGGAGGACGCGGGGCGGTTCGCGCCGGGCGGACGCGGGCCGGTTCAGCGGGGGACGCGGATCACGCCCTCCTGGACGACGGAGACCGCCAGTTCGCCGTCGCGGGTCCAGACACGGCCCTGGGCGAGGCCCCGGCCGCCCGCGGAGGCGGGGGACTCCTGGTCGTACAGCAGCCACTCGTCCGCGCGGAGCGGGCGGTGGAACCACATCGCGTGGTCCAGGGAGGCGCCCACCACGTCGCCCACCGCCCAGCCGCCCCGGCCGTGGGCCAGCAGGACCGGGTCGAGCAGGGTCATGTCGGAGACATAGGTGACCAGGCAGGCGTGGAGGAGCGGGGTGTCCGGCAGCTCCCCGTGGGCGCGGAACCAGACCTGGGAGCGGGGCGGGCGGGGGGTGCCGACGGCCCCGTACGGCGGGGGGTTCACATAGCGCAGATCGACGGCCTCCCGGGAGCGGAGCAGCCGCTCCACCACCCCCGGCCGGACGAAGTCCGCCGCGAACGCGGGAAGGGTCTCGGCGGCCGTCGGCAGCGACTCGGGGTCGGGCGCGTCCGGCATCCCCGTCCGGTGCTCCAACCCCTCCTCCGGCACCTGGAAGGAGGCCGAGAGATGGAAGACGGGCTCCCCGTGCTGGACGGCCACCACCCGGCGGCTGGTGAAGGAGCGCCCGTCCCGGATGCGGTCGACGGTGTAGACGACGGGCGCGGCGGCGTCGCCGGGGCGCAGGAAGTACGCGTGCAGCGAGTGCGCCGGGCGGTCGCCGGGCACCGTGCGGCCCGCCGCCGCCAGCGCCTGGGCGGCGACCTGGCCGCCGAAGACCCGGCCGGTGACCGAGGCGCGGGAGCGCCCCCGGAAGATGTCCCGCTCGATCTGCTCCAGGTCGAGCAGGGCGAGCAGCCCGTCGAGTGCCGGACCCATCGCGGTGCCGCGCCCTACAGGCCCATGGACTTGGCGATGATCGACTTCATGACCTCGCTGGTCCCGCCGTAGATGCGGTTGACGCGGTTGTCGGCGTAGAGCCGGGCGATCGGGTACTCGTTCATATAGCCGTAGCCGCCGTGGAGCTGGAGACAGCGGTCGATGACCCGGTGGGCGACCTCGGTGCAGAACAGCTTCGCGGAGGCCGCCTCCGCCGCCGTCAGCTCGCCCGCGTCATGGGCGTCCAGCGCCCGGTCCACGACCGCCTCGGCGGCGTCGACCTCGGCCTTGCAGGAGGCCAGTTCGAACTTGGTGTTCTGGAACGAGGCCACCGACTGGCCGAAGACCGTGCGGTCGCGCACGTACTCCTGGGTGAACCGGATCGCGGCGGACGCCTGCGCGTACGCGCCGACGGCGATCGCCAGCCGCTCCTGCGGCAGGTTCTGGCCGAGGTAGGAGAAGCCCTTGTGCTCCTCGCCGAGCAGATCCCCGGCGGACACCCGCACATCGGTGAAGGACAGTTCGGCGGTGTCGGACGTCCGCAGCCCCAGCTTGTCCAGCTTGCGGCCGACCGCGTACCCCTCAAGGCCGGTGTCCACCACGAAGAGGGAGATGCCGTGGCGGCGGTCCTCGGGGGTGGGCGCGGCGGTCCGGGCGCAGACGATCACCTTGTCGGCGTGGACGCCGCCGGTGATGAAGGTCTTGGCGCCGTTGAGGACGTAGTGGGTGCCGTCCTCGGAGCGCTTCGCCGTGGTCTTCATGCCCGCCAGGTCCGAGCCGGTGCCGGGCTCCGTCATGGCGATCGCGTACATCGAGGCGCCGCTGACGAAATCGGGCAGCCAGCGCTTCTTCTGGTCCTCGGTGGCGTAGGCCATCAGATACGGCAGACACAGCGCGACATGGACCCCGGAGCCGCCGAAGGAGACGCCGGCGCGGGCGACCTCCTCCGTGAGGACGGCCTGGTACTTGAACGAGTGCTCGCCCGCACCGCCGTACTCCTCCGGCACCTCGATGCCGAAGATCCCCAGCTCGCCGAGCTTGTGGTAGAAGTCGCGGGGCGTCTGGCCCGCCGCGTACCACTCGTCGTGGACGGGGACGACCTCGGCCTCGATGAAGGCCCGGAGGGTCTCCCGGAACGCCTCGTGGTCCTCGGAGTAAACACTGCGGCGCACGGACGCCTCCCTGGGGGTCGATCCTGGGTACGGACTGCTGACTGCTGACTGCTGACAGACGGACGGGACGGGACGAGCCCGGGCGTGGCACCCCTGTGCGTCTGCGCGTCCGCACGGACCGGGCATGGCTAAGCGCTTGCTCAGGCTACTCCGTTCGAAGTTACCGGCTGGTGTAGAACGCTGTCCAGAGCAGGCGGAGCCCGGTACGTCACACCCCCCTTTTCTTTGTGGCTCGGTTCGCCTCCGGGGGTGCTGGAGCGTGCGCCGACGGTCGACCGTGCTCGGCCGCTCGTTCCTCACGGCCTGCGCGCGCTCTCCGCTTTCGGCACCCGCGGCACCCCTTCGGCTCACTCGCCCCGGGCCGAGGCAAACGCCCGGCCCAAAGAGGCGGGGGCACGCTCTTCGCTTTCGGCACCTGCGGCACCTCTGCGGCTCACCCGCCGCGGGGCGGGGGCCATCGCTCGGCCCAGAGAGGCGGGGGCGCGTTCTTCGCTCTCGGCGCCTGCGGCATCCCTTCGGCCCACTCGCCGTGGGGCGAAGACAGACGCCCAGCCCAAAAGCACAGGGCCCGCGCTCCCCGTTCCCGGCGCCTGCGGCACCCCTTCGGCTCACTTGCCGCAGGGCGGAGGCAGACGTCCAGCCCAAGGGGCGGGGGCGCTCTCCGCTTTCGGCGGCCACGCGCCCCTTCGGCCCACTCGCCGGGCGTGCCGGATCAGGGCGGGGCGGGGTGGGGCGCTGACCCGCACAGGGGTGTGGGCGAGTGCCCGATTCGGGTCCTCGGCGGGAGCGCAGGGCGAATCGGGTTCTCAGCGGGAGCGCAGGGCGAACCACAGCTCCATCCGGACGTCGGGGTCGTCCAGGTCCTCCCCGAGCAGCGCTGCGCAGCGCGCGATCCGCTGCCGGACGGTGTTGCGGTGGACCCCCAGCTCCCCGGCCGTACGGTCCCAGCCGCCGTGCGCCGCCAGCCAGGCGCGCAGGGTCTCCACCAGCGCGGGGGAGCCCGCGAGCGGGGCCAGCCGCAGCCGGGCGTGGGCGGCGGCCTCCTCGGGGGTGAGCAGTTCGCTCAGCGCGCTGCCCCGGTGCCGCACCAGCTCCCGGCCGCTTTCCTGGGCGCGCCGCAGCGCCCGTTCGGCCTGGGCGTCCGCCGTGGCCAGCTCCGCCGGGGGCACCGGGCCGCTCACCCCCAGCACCCAGCCCGGCTGGGGCGCGGGCACGGCGTCGGACGGGATCAGGACGCGGACGGTCCGTTCGTCCACGGGGTCCACCAGGGCGCTGCCGAGCGCCGCCCCCAGCGCCGAGGCCGCGAACGGCCGCTGTCCGCCGCCCCTGGCCCGGACCACCGTCCAGCGCCCGCCGCCGAGCCGGGCGGCGACCCCGGCGGGATCGGCCCCGAGCAGCAGCCGCACCAGCGCGGAGCCGCGCCGCCCGCTGTCGGCGCCCTGGTGCGGGGCGGTGAGCAGGGAGAGCAGGACGACGGCGACCCCGGCGACGGTGTGGTCCCCGGGCTCGCGCGCGGGCGTGGCCAGCCCCAGGGTGAGCCCTCGGCCGCCGCCGATCGCGTACGCGGCCAGATGGACCCCGTCGGCGGTGTCACTGGCGGTGGAGGGCGCGGTTCCGGCGCTCCCCGGGTCGCCTGCGTCCAGGGCGCCCCCCGGGCCCCCGGCGCCCGTCGGCGCGGCGCCCCGCACCACCCGGACCAGCCGCTCCAGCGCCCGCAGCGCCCCGGCCGACGGCGGTCGTCCGGCCGCCGCCAGCTCCCGGCCGTCGGCGGCGAGCAGCACCGCCCGTCCCCCCAGTCGACTCGCCAGTTGGCCGAGAACCGACGGTACGGGGTCGGGGCGCGCCGCCGCCGTCGCCAGGCCCTGCTGGGCCCGGCTCACCCGGCGCAGCTCCCGGTGCCGGGCCTCCGCCAGCAGCCGCCACACCGCGCGGGCCACCGCCGTGAACGTGGTCGATGGCGGCACCTCCAGCAGCGGCAGCCCGTGCCGGTCGCACGCCTCGACCAGCCCCGCCGGGACCGTGTCGTACACCGGCGTCACCCCGAAGCCCAGCGCCGCCGCCCCCGCCGCCACGCTGCGCGCCACATAGGTGTCCGGGTCCTCCAGCAGCACCCCGGCGCTCAGCAGCAGCTCCCCGCCGAGGAGATAGGGATAGGGATCGGCCATCTCCGAGGTGTGCACCCAGTGCACCACCGCGTCGGACCGCTCCGGCCCCGCGATCTGCCGGAGCCCCAGCTCCCCCTGGGCCAGCAGCGCGGCCAGCGGGACGGCCGGGGTGGGTGGGGGTGCCGTGGTTTCCGCCATGGACAGTCCATCCAGCGAGGAGGCGAACAATGGATGAAACGTACACTTCAGCGTTGCTTTCCGGCCACCTACCGTCAGGGGCCAGGGAACGGGCCCCGGATACCGGGAGGAGACCCGCCGCCCCGGAACGAGGTGGGAGGAGCGCCGATGGCAGTCGACTACGCGGTGATCGCCGTCTATCTGGCCGGCATGCTCGGCATGGGCTGGTGGGGCATGCGGCGCGCCCGCTCGAAGAGCGAATTCCTGGTCGCGGGCCGCCGGCTCGGCCCCTGGATGTACTCCGGCACCATGGCCGCCATCGTCCTCGGCGGCGCCTCCACCATCGGCGGCGTCGGCCTCGGCTACAAGTACGGCCTCTCCGGCGGCTGGATGGTCGTCACCATCGGCCTCGGGCTGCTCGCCCTCTCGATCCTCTTCTCCGCGCGGATCGCCCGGCTGAAGGTCTACACCGTCTCCGAGATGCTCGACCTGCGCTACGGCGGCCGGGCCGGGGTGATCTCCGGCGTCGTGATGTGGGCGTACACCCTGATGCTCGCCGTCACCTCCACCATCGCCTACGCCACGATCTTCGACGTCCTCTTCGATGTGAACCGGACCGTCTCGATCGTCCTCGGCGGCGCGATCGTCGTCGCCTACTCCACCCTCGGCGGCATGTGGTCGATCACCCTCACCGACATGGTGCAGTTCGTCGTCAAGACCATCGGTGTGCTGCTGATCCTGCTGCCGGTCGCGGTCGTCAAGGCGGGCGGCTTCAGCGAGATGAAGGCGGAGCTGCCGACCGAGTACTTCGCCCCGCTCGGCATCGGCGGCGAGACGATCTTCACCTATGTGCTGATCTACACCTTCGGCATGCTCATCGGGCAGGACATCTGGCAGCGGGTCTTCACCGCCCGCAGCGACCGCACGGCCCGCTGGGGCGGCACCGCCGCCGGTGTCTACTGCCTCGTCTACGGTGTCGCCGGAGCGATGATCGGCACGGCGGCCAAGGTGCTCTACCCCAAGCTGGACAACCCCGACGACGCCTTCGCGCTGATCGTCAAGGACGAGCTGCCCATGGGCGTCCGGGGCCTGGTGCTGGCCGCCGCCCTCGCCGCCGTGATGTCCACCTCCTCCGGCGCCCTCATCGCCTGCGCCACCGTCGCCAACCACGACATCTGGTCCCGGCTGCGCGCCACCCTCGCCGCCCGGGGCGGCACCGCCGCCGCGCGGGCCCACGACGAGGACCACGACGAGGTCAAGGGCAACCGGCTGTTCATCCTCGCCATGGGCGTGGCCGTCATCCTCATCGCCATCGCGCTCAACGATGTCGTCGAGGCCCTGACCGTGGCGTACAACCTGCTCGTCGGTGGACTCCTCGTCCCC
Organism: Streptomyces clavuligerus; assembly: GCF_005519465.1. NCBI lineage: Bacteria > Bacillati > Actinomycetota > Actinomycetes > Kitasatosporales > Streptomycetaceae > Streptomyces > Streptomyces clavuligerus. The sequence continues at coordinate 4,457,742 of NZ_CP027858.1, forward strand.
ATCCTCGGCGGACTGCTGTGGCGGCGGGGTACGGTTCAGGGGGCCCTCGCCGCCGTCGCCGTCGGCGGGCTCGCGGTGATCGGCCTCATGGCCGCGTACGGCATCCTCGCCAACGAGCCCGTCTACTACGGACTGCTCTCCTCGCTCGTGGTCTACATCGCCGTCAGCCTGCTCACCCGGCCGACCGACGCCGCCGTCCTCGCCCACTGGCAGGAGCGGCTCGCCGGTCGCGGCACCCCGGACGAGAACGCTTCGGACGGGAACGTTCCGGACGGGACCGCGACGGACGGAAGCACTCCGGACCGGGCCGCGACGGACGGGGCCGCGACGGACCGGAACACCCCGGCGGGCACCCCCGCCACCGCCCCGGCCCTGGACGGACGGGACGCCCACCCGGCGCCCTGACCCGTTCCAGAGTCCCGAACCGCGACACCGCGGCCCACCGCAGGAAAGAAGGCATCCCCCATGAGCAGCAACGAGCAGCCGCGCGGCCCGGTCGACTCCTCCCGGATTCCCCGGTACGCCGGACCCGCCACGTTCGCCCGGCTGCCCCGGCTCGACGAGGTCGGCACCGCCGATGTCGCCGTCGTCGGCGTCCCCTTCGACGCGGGTGTCTCCTACCGGCCCGGCGCCCGCTTCGGCGGCAACGCCATCCGCGAGGCGTCCCGGCTGCTGCGCCCGTACAACCCCGCGCAGGACGCCTCCCCCTTCGCGCTGGCCCAGGTCGCCGACGCGGGCGACATCGCGGCCAACCCGTTCAACATCGACGAGGCCGTCGAGACCATCGAGGCCGCCGCCGACGACCTGCTCGCCACCGGCGCCCGGATGATGACCCTCGGCGGCGACCACACCATCGCGCTGCCGCTGCTGCGCTCCGTCGCCAAGAAGCACGGCCCCGTGGCGCTGCTCCACTTCGACGCCCACCTCGACACCTGGGACACCTACTTCGGCGCCGAGTACACCCACGGCACCCCCTTCCGCCGGGCCGTCGAGGAGGGCATCCTCGACACCTCCGCCCTCTCCCACGTCGGCACCCGGGGCCCCCTCTACGGCAAGCAGGACCTCACCGACGACGAGAAGATGGGCTTCGGCATCGTCACCTCCGCCGACATCTACCGGCGCGGCGCCGACGAGGTCGCCGACCAGCTCCGGCAGCGCATCGGGGACCGGCCCCTGTACATCTCCATCGACATCGACTGCCTCGACCCGGCGCACGCCCCCGGCACCGGCACCCCCGAGGCCGGCGGCATGACCTCCCGCGAACTCCTGGAGATCCTGCGCGGCCTCGCCTCCTGCAACCTGGTCTCCGCCGACGTCGTCGAGGTCGCCCCCGCCTACGACCACGCCGAGATCACCGCCGTGGCCGCGTCCCACACCGCGTACGAGCTGACCACCATCATGTCCCGCCAGATCGCGGCGAGCCGCTGACGCCGCCGGGGGTACGACCGGTCCTTCCGCGCCGCGGAACGGACGGGCACACCCCCGGCCACCGGGCCGCACCCGCCTCACGACGCATGCCCAGAGGGACCCCATGACCCACGACCACGACCTCGTCCTGCGCCCCACCGCCGCCCAGACGGAGGCCGCGCTGAACCCGCCCGCCGGGCGCACCGGCGGCGACCTCGTCGTCGAGACCCTTCAGGGCCTCGGCGCCACCACCGTCTTCGGCCTCCCCGGACAGCACGCCCTCGGCATGTTCGACGCGCTGCGCCGCTCCTCGCTGACGTATGTGGGGCTGCGGGTCGAGAACAACGCGGGCTTCGCCGCCGACGCGTACGGCCGGATCACCGGCGAGGCCGCCCCGCTGCTGCTGTCCACCGGGCCCGGCGCGCTGATGTCGCTCGCCGCGCTCCAGGAGGCCGCCGCCGCCTCCGCGCCCGTGCTCGCCATCGGCAGCCAGATCCCGTCCGCCGGGCTCGGCGGCCGCCGCCGCGGCTATCTCCATGAACTCCGCGACCAGCAGGCGTCCTTCCGGGACATCGTCAAGTCCGTGCACACCGCGCGGACCGCCTCCCAGATCCCGTCCGCGATCGCCGACGCCTGGCGCTCCGCGCTCAGCGCGCCCCACGGGCCGGTCTGGGTGGAGATCCCGCAGGACGTCCTGCTCGCCGGGACGGTGCTGCCCGTCGTCACCGCCGTCGACGCCACCCCCGAAGACCTCGTCCCGCGCGTCGAACTCACCGCGCTCGCCGCCCATCTGCTGGCGACCGCCGAACGCCCGGCGATCATCGCGGGCGGCGGAGTCGTCCGCTCCGACGCCTCCGGCAAGCTGCTCGCGCTCGCCGAGCGGATCGCCGCGCCCGTCGTCACCACCTTCGGCGGCAAGGGCGCCTTCCCCTGGGAGCACCCCCTCTCCCTCCAGTCCTGGCTGGAGGACCGGCACACCACCGACTTCCTGGAGGACGCGGACGTCCTCCTGGTGGTGGGCTCGGGGCTCGGCGAACTCTCCTCGAACTACCACACCTTCGCCCCGCGCGGCCGGGTGATCCAGATCGAGGCCGACGCCGGGAAGCTGGAGTCCAACCACGCCGGGATCGGCATCCACGCGGACGCCAGGCTCGCCCTCTCCGCCCTGCTGGAGACCGTGCCCGAACGCCCCGACGAGCAGGCCCCGGAACGGGTGCGGACGGTCCTTCACCGGGTGCGCGAACGGATCGACGCGCAGGGCCGCACCCTGGAGCGGTCGATCCTCGACTCCGTCCGCGCGGCCCTGCCCGACGAGGCGCCCAGCTTCTGGGACATGACGATCCTGGCCTACTGGGCCTGGTCCGCGTTCGACCCCCGCCACCCGGGCACCATGCACTCCGCGCAGGGCGCGGGCGGCCTCGGCTACGCCTACCCCGCCGCCCTCGGCGCGGCGGCGGCCGACCCGGGCCGCCCCGTGCTCGCCGTCTCCGGCGACGGGGGAGCGATGTACTCCATCGCCGAACTGGCCACCGCCCGCCAGTACGACGCCTCCGTCACCTGGCTCATCGTCGACGACGGCGGCTACGGCATCCTCCGCGAGTACATGACGGACGCCTTCGGCGCGGCCACCGGCACCGAACTGGCCCGCCCGGACTTCGTCGCCCTCGCCGAGTCCTTCGGCGTCCCGGCCGTCCGCACCACCCCGGAGGACCTGACCGCCGACCTCACCGCGGCCCTGGCCGCGCCCGGCCCGTCGGTGGTGGTCCTCCCGGCACTGTTGCGGATGTTCGAGCCGACGCATCTGCCGTAACGGGAACAGGCGCCCCGCTGGAGAGCGGCGACCAGCGGGGCGGCTCGGCGGTTCCGGCCCGCCGCGGGCCGCGCGGCCGGGCCGCCGGGCGTGGCCGAGGCCCCGACGGCCGCCCGGAACCGCGCTGCCCGGCGGCGGTGGCAGGGCCCGGAGCCGCGGCTGGACCCGCGCCCGCCCTCCGGCGCCGCCGACAGCGGGCCCCGGGACACGGGCGGACGGATGTCCGGCGGCGCGGGACGGCGGGAGACGCAGGACGGCGGGAGGCGGGAGCCTCCGGCGCCGGCCGCGACCCGCGCGTCCCGTGGGAGCAGCCGCTCCTCCGGCCCGTCCCCGCCGCGAGACGCGCCCCCGGCGGCCCGGAGGAACACGGGCGGGCCCGGCTCCCCGCCTCCGGGTCCCCGAGCGCGGCTCTCCGGCGCCCCCGAGCCCGGTCTCCGGGTCCCCGGGCCCGGCTCTCCGCGCAGCGCGGCGACCACAGCGCCCAGCGCGGCGACCACAGCGCCCGCGCCCGCCCCCGCCGCGCGCCCCGGGCGGTGCTCCCGGCGCACCCCTCCGCTCCCCCCGCCGGTGGCACCGGCCGTCGGACCGTGCCGGTCGGGGGAGCCGCCGGAGCCCGTCGAGAACGGCCGCGTACCACCGGAACCGGAGATATCCCCAGGCGGGTGCGGACCGGTCGCGGGCTGCGTAAGGTACGGACGGACGCAGACGCCGGGCCGTGGATGTTGCGGAGGCAAAGCGCGGGGGAGGCGACAACGGGACATGGCACGCGACTACGACAGCCAACTGCTGGAATCGGTGGCGGTGCGCCGCCGCCGGATACGCGACGCGCTGCTGTTCGGCCCGCAGCGGGTGCGGCGCACCGCCGACGAGCGGCTGGGGAAGCTCTTCGCGGGCATCGCCGTCGCCGCCGTCCTGTGCGCGGGCTGTGTCGGCTGGTCCTTTCTCCAGCACACCCTGGACCGGCAGGAGGCGGAGAAGCGGAAGCAGGAGCAGCGCTTCCAGCGGGCCCTGCCGACCCCGCCGGGCCCGGACACCGGCACCGCCACCGGCCCGGGTGCGGGCCCGAGTCCGCGCCCATGAGCCGCCGTTCGCCCCGGGCACCGGCCCGGAGGGCCGAGGAGCACGCGATGATAGGTTCCCGCACGTGGTAGCCGCAGCACCGACTTCCCGGACGCAACTGAGCAGGGTCACCCTGGTCGGTGAGCGGCGCCGGGCCGATATCGTCCTGCCCGCCGACACCCCGATCGGGCGGCTGCTCCCGGACATCCTCCAGCTGCTGGACGACCGGGCCGCCGACCGTCCGCTGACCCGTCAGCTCACCACGTCCGACGGCTCGGTGCTGCCGCACGACAGCACCCTCGCGTCCGCCGGGGTCGCCGACGGGGCCGTGCTGCGGCTGGTGCGCACCCACGCGGCGCCGCCCGCGCCCGTGGTCCACGACGTCACCGACCTCGTCGCCGACGACCTCGATCTGCGTGCCTGGCGCTGGCGGCCCGCCGCCCGCCGGGTGAGCGCCGGGGCCGCGAGCGTCGGCTTCGGGGTCGCCGCCGCCGTGCTGGCCCGCCGTGAGTTCGCCCTCGACACCCTGGCCGCCGTGCTCGGCGCCCTCGCCGTGCTGCTGATGGCGGGCGGCGCGCTCGCCGCGCGGATCGGCGGCGGGGGCGGCGACCGGGCGGAGAGCGGGGGGAACCGGGGGCTGGCCACCGCGCTGCTGCTGGCCTCCGGCGCCCTCGCGGTGCTCACCGCCTGGACCGCCGCCGACGCCCACGGCTGGCCCGGCGCCCTGCGGCTCGCCGCGGTCGCGGGCGCGCTGGTCCTCACCCTGCTGCTGCTCGGGTACTTCTCCCCGCTGGGCCGTGGCGGACTCCTGGGCGCGGGCGCCACCGCCGCGCTCGCCGCCGCGTGGGAGGCCGTCGCCGCCGTCCAGGAGGACCCGGCCCGGCTCGGCACCGTGCTGGCGCTGGTCTCCGTGGTGCTGCTGGGACTGCTGCCCCGGCTCGCGCTGATGGCCTCCGGCCTCACCGCGCTGGACGACCGCCGCTCCGGCGGCACCTCGGTGAGCCGTCACGAGGTGACCAACGCGCTCGCCGCGACCCACCGGGGGCTCGCCCTCGCGACCGTCGTCACCGCCGCGTCGGCGGCCGTCGGCGGCTGGCTGCTCACCCGGGCCGAGGAGCAGACCGTGTGGACGGCGACCCTCCCGGTCGTGGTCACGGTGGTCCTGCTCTCCAGGGCCCGGGCCTTCCCGCTGGTCGCCGAGGTGGTCGCGCTGCTGGCCGCGGCGTCCGCGCTGGTGGTCCGGCTGGTCGTGGTCTGGCTCGACCACTCCGGCGGCGTCGGACCGCTGCTGGTGCTCGCCGCCGCCGCGGTGGTGCCGCTGGTGGTCCTCGCGGTGGAGCCGCCCGAGCACGTCCGCGTCCGGTTGCGGCGCACGGCCGACCTGGTCGAGTCCATCGGCATGGTGGCGCTGTTCCCGCTCGCGGTCGGTGTGTTCGGCGTGTACGGACAGCTCCTCGACAAGTTCTGACGTCACCACGGCGGCAGCAGAAGGCAGCGGAAGACAGCGGCAGGAAGAAGAAGGACGGACATGCCGAACGGGGACAACTGGCAGGCCGATGTGTTGAAGGACCTGCGCGGCGGCACCCACCGCCCACCGGCCCCGGCCCGACCCGGCGCCCCCCGGCCCGACCCGGCCGACGCGCCGGACCGGTCGACGCCGCCCGACCCGTCGGCCCCGGGGGAGCCCCTGCCGGGCCCGGCGCCCGAGCCATCCGCCCCCGGGCAGTCGCCGACCGAGGACGACGCGCCCCAGGACGCGGTGCCGCAGCCGCCCCACGAGCGTCCCGCGCCCGGACCGTCCGCCGCCGGACCCCCTCCGTCCGGGCGGCCCGCGCACAGCGCCCCGGAGCACGGCCTCCCCGGAGCCGGGCAGACCGCCGCGGACCCGGTGCCCCGGCGGCCGGTGCACGAAGCCGCCGTACCGGGGCAGTCGCCGTCTCCGCAGCCGCCCCATGAGCGTTCCGCGCCCGGACCGTCCGCCGCCGGATCCCCTCCGTCCGGGCCGGTGGCGACGCCGTCCGGGTGGCTCGCGGACGAGGGCGGCCTGCCGGGTCCGTCGTCGGCGGTGTCCGGGCCGTCCGTCCCCCCGGCGTCGCCGTCCGGCCGGTCGGTGGCCCCTCCGTCCGGGTGGTCCGCGCAGGGCGCTCCGGAGTCCGGCCTCCCCGGGGTCGGGCAGCCCGCCGCGGGCCCGGTGGCCCGGGGGGCCGCGGGTGAAGCCGCCGCCCCGGGGCCGTCGTCGGCGGGGCCCCACCGGGCCGCGGACAGCACCTCCGCCGTGCCCGGCCCGGCGCCGTACGAAGGCGCCCTGCCGGCCTGGCCGGCGCATGGGCCGTCCGGCTCCGGCGCGGCGCACGCGGCGTCCCTCCCCGGGCCGCCCGCGCCCGTTCCGGAGCAGGGGATGCCCTCCGGGCAGACCCGGCAGCCGCCCCCGGCGTACGGGACGCCCGCCCGGCGGCCCGCGCCGGAGTCGCGGCCCGTGCTCGACCGGGGGCTCGCCGGGATCGGGCAGCGCGCCCGGCACGGCGAGAGCGCGGCCGTCCGCGCGGGACGGACGCTGCGGCAGACGGTCTCGTCCTCGACCGCGCGGGAGGTCGCCGAGGCCACCCGTACCGCCGAAACGCTCCAGCAGCCCGTCACCACGGGCCGTCAGATAGCCGTCACCTCCATCCGCGGCGGCTCCGGCAAGAGCACCCTCGCCGCGCTGCTCGGGCTCACCTACGCGCACTACCGCCAGGACCCCGTCCTGTTCGTGGAGGCCGACCCGGCCCTCGGGTCCCTGCCGCTGCGCCTCGGCGCCGAGACGCTCCGCTGGACCACCGGCGACCTCGCCGCGATCGTCGAACCGCAGATGTCCCTGCTCGACATCACCGGCTATCTGGTCCAGCTCCCCGACAACGCCTGGCTGCTCCCCGGCAGCCAGGGCCAGATCGGCGCCATGCTCGACCTGCGCTCCTACGAACGCGTCATGGTGGCGCTGCGCCGCTACTTCGGTGTCACCGTCGTCGACTGCGAGACCCTGCCCGCCGAGGTCGCCCGGGTCGCCCTGACCGCCTCCCAGGCCAGGGTGCTCGCCGCCCCCGCCACCCTGGAGGGCGTCAGCAGCGCCTACGCCGTCCTCCAGTGGCTCCAGGGCCTGCCCCGGCATGTCATCGCGGGCACCGTCGTCACCCTCACCGAACTGTCCCCGCACAGCGGGCTCGATCTGGACGAGGCCGCCGAACTGCTCCGCTCCACCGGCGCCGGGGTGCACCTCCTGCCCTACGACCGGCATCTCGCGGGCGGCGGCGCCCTGCGCACCGAACGCCTGGCCCTGCCCACCCGGCAGGCCGCCACCCGGCTCGCGGCGGACGTCCTCCAGCTCTCCCTGAAACGCCACTAGGCCATGGAGTCCGCATCCCGTCCGGTCGACACCCCCCGGACCCGCGCGCCCGCCGCGCCGCCGCCGGTCGCCGGTGTCCCCCCGTGCCCGGCGGCCCGGGGCGGGGGTGCCCCGGCGGAGCGAGGGGGAGTACCCCCGTTCCCCGCCTCGCGACCGCACGCACTGCACGTACCGCACGCACCGGACGCCGCCGGCCCCGCGCTCCGGGCGGGCGGCGCTCCGGTGCCGACACTCCGCCACTGCCACTGCCACCGCCACCGGCACCGAGCGGCCCCGCGCCACCGAACCGACGACCGGACACCACGATGAGCACCCGACTGATACACCGCCCGGCCCGGACCACCCGGCCGCCGGCCGCGCCGACCGACCGCGTCATCGAGGCCCCGCCCAACCTGCCCGAGGGCACGGCGGGCGGCATCGCCATGTCCCTGCTGCCCGTGGCCGGGGTGATGTCCTCGGTCGTGATGATGACCGTCGTCCGCAACAGCCAGTTCGCCGCGCTCGGCGCGCTGATCCTGCTGGTCACCGTCATCGGCTCGCTCGCCCTCGTCTTCTCCCAGCGGGGGAAGGCCCAGCGCACCCGCCGCACCCAGCGCGAGGCGTACCTCGCCTATCTGGAGGAGCTGCGCGAGGAGCTGTCCGCGGAGGAACGCGAACGCCGCGAGCGCGCCGGGGTGCTCGACCCGCCCCCGTCCGCCCTCTACGACATCGTCCGCGACCCGGCCCGGCTGTGGGAGCGCCGCCGCGGCGACGAGGACTTCCTGCGGGTCCGGGTCGGCACCGGCGAGACGCCCGTACGGGAGCTGCGGATCGCCGACCCGGGCTCCACGGTGCTGACCCCGCCGGACCGCTTCATGCTCAACGAGGCGTCCGCGCTGCGGGACCGGTTCCGCACCGGCACCGAACTCCCGCTCACCGTCCCCCTGGACCGCGTCGGCGACGTCAGCGTCATCGGCCCCCGCGAGGACTGCCTGCGGCTCGTCCGCGCCCTGCTGACGCAGACCGCCGCCGCGCACGCCCCCGACGACGTCGCCGTCGCCCTCGCCGTCCCCGGCGAGCGGATGGCGGACTGGGAGTGGGCCAAGTGGCTGCCCCACCTCCTCGACCAGGAACGGTTCGACGGCCCCGTGGCCGCCCGCCGGATCGCCCCCTCCCTGCCGCAGCTCGCCCGCGCCCTCGGCGCGGAGCTGCGGCGCCGGGCCTCCTACGCGGCCGAGGTGCGGCGCGGACTCTCCGGCCCGGGCGCCCTCGGGCTGACCTCCCGGCTGCTGGTGATCGCCGACGGGCACGGCGCGGACGCCGTGGAGCTGCCGCTCCCCGACGAGGCCGTCGGGCTGCGCGAGATGGGCGTCACCGTGCTCCATCTGCTGGAGCGGCGGGTGCAGGAGCCCGGCCGGGTCGCGGTCCGGATCACCGTCGACGGCGACCGGACGCACATCGAGGATCTGCGGGGGGACGAGCCGGTCGGCGCCCACGGCACCACCGACGCCGCCGGGACCCCGTTCGCCGAGGGCCTGGCCCGGATGCTCGCCCCGCTGCGGCTGTCCGCCGAGTCCCTGGCCGACGCCCCGCTCTCCGGCCCCGTCGACTTCGCCGAACTCCTCGGCATCGACGACGTCGCCCGGCTCGACCTCGACCGGCTGTGGGCGCCCCGCGCGGAGCGCGCGTTCCTGCGGGTCCCGATCGGTGTCGGCGACTCCCGCGAACCCGTCCTGCTCGACCTCAAGGAATCCTCCGAGCTGGGCATGGGCCCGCACGGGCTCTGCGTGGGCGCCACCGGCTCCGGCAAGTCGGAGCTGCTGCGCACCCTCGTCCTCGCGCTGGCCGCGACCCATCCGCCCCAGGACCTGGCGCTGGTCCTCGTCGACTACAAGGGCGGCGCCACCTTCGCGCCGTTCGCGGGGCTGCCGCACGTCGCCGGGGTCATCACCAACCTGGAGAACCAGGCCGGTCTGGTGGAACGCGTCCACGCCTCCCTCGCCGGCGAGGTCAAACGCCGCCAGCAGGTCCTCAAGGACGCCGGGAACGTCGCCGACATCGGCGACTACGCGGCCCTGCGCGCCGACCGCCGCCCCGACCTCGCCCCGTTGCCCCATCTCTTCGTCGTCATCGACGAGTTCGGCGAACTGCTCACCGCCAAACCCGACTTCATCGACCTCTTCCTCTCCATCGGCCGGATCGGCCGCTCCATCGGCGTCCATCTCCTCCTCTCCAGCCAGCGGATCGAGGGCGGGCGGCTCAAGGGCCTGGACACCTATCTCTCGTACCGGCTGGGGCTGCGGACCTTCTCCGCCGACGAGTCCCGCACCGTGCTGGACACCGCCGACGCCTTCCAGCTCCCGCCGCTGCCCGGCTTCGGCTATCTGAAGGTGGACACCAGCCACTACGAGCGGTTCAAGGCGGGCTATGTCTCGGGCGGCTACCGGGGCCCGGTCCGGCGGTCCGGCTCCGGGTCCTCCGGGTCCCTCGGCGATGGCGGCGGCGACGGGGAGAGCGGCCCGCTGGCCCTGGAGTACCCGGCGTTCAACACCCTCGGCGGCCCGGAGCGGGGCCCGGCGGAACCGGCCGCCCGCCGCCGGGAGACCGGCCCCACCGAGATGGGCGTCATGGTGGAGCAGTTGGAGCGCGCCGCCGTCGAGCCGGTCCGGCAGATCTGGCTGCCGCCGCTGCCCGCGGCCCTCACCCTCGACGCCGTCGCGGGACCGCTGGAGGTGGGGGAGCGCGGCACCCAGCTCGCCCGCCGCCGCGGCCCGCTCCAGATCCCGCTGGGGCTGCTCGACGACCCCACCCGGCAGTGGCAGGGGCAGTGGTTCCTCGATCTCACCCTCGCGGGCGGGCACGCAGCCGTCATCGGCGGGCCCCAGTCCGGCAAGACCACCCTGCTGCGGACCCTTGTCCTCGCGCTGGCGCTCACGCACACCCCGCGGGAGGTCGGGATCTACGGGCTCGACCTCGCGGGCGGCGGCCTCCAGGCGCTCGGCGGACTGCCGCACGTCGGCGGGGTCGCGGGCCGCGCCGACCGGGAGCGGGCCGCCCGGACCGTCGAGGAGGTCCGCGCCATGCTGGCCCTGCGCGAGGAGCTGTTCCGGGTGCACGGCATCGACTCCGTCGAGCAACTGCGCGCCCGGCACGCCGCGGGCGGCCTCCCCGAGCTGGCCTCCGCCGACATCGTGCTGGTCGTCGACGGCTTCGGCGCGCTCCGCGACGACTTCGAAGAGCTGGACGACGCCGTGGTGGACATCCTCCGGCGCGGCAGCGGCTACGGCATCCATGTCGTCGCGGCCATGTTCCGCTGGAACGATGTCCGCATCGCCACCCAGTCCGCCTTCGGCACCCGGGTCGAGCTGCGGCTCAACGATCCCTCCGAGTCCAGTGTGGAGCGGCGGCTCGCCGAGACCCTGACCCCGGACGAACCGGGCCGGGTGCTGACGGACGGCAAGCTGTTCGCGCAGGCCGCCCTGCCCCGTACGGACGGCCGCCCCGACCCCGACGGCCTCGGCCCGTTCCTGGAGCACACCGCCCGGACGGTCCGCGCCACCTGGGGCGGGGAGCGGGCGCAGCCGGTCCGGGTGCTGCCGCAGCTCGTCCAGGCGGAGGAGCTGCCGGGTCCGGCGGCCGAGCCGCACCGGGTCCCGATCGGCCTGGACCAGTCGGCGCTGGAGCCGGTGCTGCTGGACCTGTTCGCCCACGACCAGCATCTGCTGATCATGGGCGACAGCGAGTGCGGCAAGACGAGCCTGCTGCGGACCCTCGCGAACGGGCTGGTCGAGCGGTACCGGGAGGAGGAACTCGTCCTCGCCGTGATGGACCCCCGGCGCGGGCTGCGCGGCGCGGTCCCCGAGGAGTTCCTCGGCGGCTACGCGTACAACACCAAGCTGGCCGCCGGGCTCTCCGCCGGGATCGCGACCGAGCTGGAACGGCGGCTCCCCGACGAGAGCGCCTCCCTGGCGGCGCTGGAGCCCGGGAGTTGGGGGAGCGGGCCGAGGATCGTCGTCCTCGTCGACGACTACGACGTCCTCACCACCGCCGGACAGAACCCGCTCGCGCCCTTCCTGCCGTATCTGCCGTCCGCCGTCGACATCGGGCTGCACTTCGTGGTGACCCGGCGGGTCGCGGGGGCGTCGCGCGGGGTGTACGAGCCGCTGGTGCAGGGGTTGCGCGAGTCGGGCGCCACGGCGCTGGTGATGGCGGGGGACCGGAGCGAGGGGCAGCTCTTCCCGGGGGTGTACGCCGCGCACCAGCCGCCGGGGCGCGGGGTGCTGGTACGCCGGGGACGGCCGAACCGGCTGATCCAGACCGTGTACACGGCGGCCCGATGACGATGACGATGACGGCGATGACGACGACGGTGACGACGACGGTGGCGGTGACGACGATGATGGCGACGGTGGCGGTGACGACGAGGGCGGCGGTTGTGGTGACGGCGGACGCCCCGGCGACTTCCACGGCCCGGACGGACGAAGGACCGTTTCCCTCATGACCAAGGACATGATCGCTCTCACCCCCCGGATGCCCGACCCGGCGACCGTGCTCGCGGGGCTGCTCGCGGGCGGCCCGGACCGGCTGCTCGGCACCGGGGCGGAGGGGGCCGTGATCCAGCTCTGCGACGCCCAGGGCCGCCCCCTGGTGTCGGTGGAGGCCCCGTTGCTGATCCAGGTGGAGGGCGAGGCGGAACGGCTGCTGGGGGCAGAGCCGCCCCGGGTGCCGTACTGGTGGACCGAGGCCCGCGCCACCACCGGGGTGCCGGAGGCCGAACGGCTGGCGGGCACTTTCGCGGCCCGGGTCGCCGAGATCGCGGGCGGCACCGGCTGGCCGCGCGCGGCGGCGGCCTCGCTGGCGGTGGTCGGGAGCGGAGCCGCCGGAGGAGCCGCCGGAGGAGCTGGCGGAGGTGAAGGAGCCGGGGGAGGTGAAGGAGCCGGGGGAGCCGCCGGGGAGGAAGGAGCCGGGGAAGCCGGGGGAGCCGCCGGGGGCCGGGGCATCAGCGCCGTCCCGGTGCCGCCGTCCGCCGCGCCCGCCGTGGACGTCCTCACCGACCGGGTCGCGGTGGTGATCCAGGACCGTCCCGTGGTCGCCATGACGGCCTGGCTCGCGGACGCGTACCGCGCCGCCGCCGGGGCCGGGCTCGGCCTCCAGATCGTCACCCCCACCGGGACGGCGCTCTCCCCGGCGGTCCGCGAACCCCTGTCGTCCTGGCCCAGCCGCTGGGTGGTCCAGGACGAGCGGGACGGCTACTACGACGGGCTCACGGGAGCCGTGCTGCGCTGGCAGGAGGGCATGTTCGCGCCCGTCGACGCGGCGGCGGCGGGCCCGGTGGACCCGAGGATCGCCGAGCCGCCGGACGGTCCGGTGGCCGCCGCCTTCCGCCCCGTCGCGGGCGACACCGGGGAGCGGCAGCTCGCGCTGACCTTCCGTACCGTCCACCCCGCCGACGAGCGGCTGGTGCTGGGCGGCGCGGTCGAGACGGTGTGGCGGGAGCTGACCGGCACCGCGCCCGGCGGCTGGGGCACCGCGGAGCCCGCCAACCTGCCCTGGTCGCCCCGGCGGCTGACGGACATCGCGTACGCGAGGGCACCCGAGCCGACCTGGTTCGTGGTGGTGGGCACCCCCGGGCGGCCGGGTCTTGCGACGGTCCGGGTCCGGCGCACCGAGGCGGGGGTGGAGGAGGAGGTCACGCTCGCGTTCGGCTACGGCCGGGGCGAACGGCCGCCGCTGGACGCGCTCCCCGCCGCCGCCGGGGCGCTGGCCTCCCGGCACCGTCTCCAGTCGCTGCTGGCACAGCTCCGCAGGGCGCGGCGCGATCTCGCCGTACCGCCCCGCTTCGAGGGGCCGGGGGTACCGCTGGCGTTCGTCCTCGGCGCCGAGGAGGTGCGGTCCCTGCCGGGCGACCGGGCGCGGCGCACCCCGCTGCCCACGGCGCCCGAGGAGCTGGGACCGGCGTCCCGGCCCGCGCTGTACTACCGCTTTCCGGGGAATCCATCGGATCTGTCGAGCTGGACCGACTTCGAGCGGTTGATGCGGCATCTGAAGGATGTGTAAGGATTCGTCATATCCTCATGGTGGATGCCTGGTAATGAATTGCCTGAGCGGGCGGGGCTTGATAGGCATGAGAGCAGGCCCGGTCCGCTCGCGTGTGCGCGAAACGGCCGTGCGGCACGCATGTTCGCGTCGAAAGGCCCTGCGGGGGGAGTCCGATGAAATTCGACATGGGCGCACAGACGCTGTCGTCCCTGATCTCGAAGTCGCAGTCGTCGAGCGGTGATCTCGGCGCGCTGATCCAGCAGTTGATCCAGGCGGCCCAGCCGCTCGAAGGGAAGTTCAACGGGGCGGGCAAGGCCGCGTTCGACACCTTCAAGGGCCGCTCCGACGAGATCACCGCCGCGCTCAACGGGGCGCTGTCGGCGATCCTCGGCGGCCAGTCCGGCATGGAGAACGCCTTCGGCACGGGCGTCCAGGAGCAGAGCGACAACGCGCAGACGCAGATGTCGACGGCGAACTTCGACGCGGCCCGGTTCTCCGGCCGCTGACCCCAGGGGTGATGTGTGATGGCAGCGAACGCTGACCGCCGTTCGTACGACACGGGCGCGTCCGGTGAGGCGCAGACGAACCTCCAGGCCGTGATCGGCCGGCTGGAGCAGGTGATCTCCGATCGCGACGCACAGGTGAAGGCCGCGATGAGCGACTTCACCGCGGACGGGGTGGCCGAGGAGTACCACGCCAAGGAGCTGCGCTGGAACAGCGCGTCGCAGGAGGTCCGCACCATCATCCAACTGCTGCGGACGACGCTGGAGAAGAACGACGTCACCGCGCAGCAGACGCTCACACGGGCGAAGGGCGCGGTCGACGGCATCGGCTGATCGACGGCGCCGGCGGAGCCGGGCACCGCTGTCGGCGACGACGGCACGGCCGGTCGGTATCACGGGGCGATACGGGGGCAGGGATGACGGGCTGGGACATTCAGCCGCAGGGGGTGCAGGGCCAGCTCAAGATCGTCAGTGGCCACGCGGGCGATCTTCAGAAGGCGCTGGAAGGGCTGGTGGGGACGGTGACCGACGCGGCCAGCGCGGCGGGCACCGCGGTCCCCGGCTCGGCGGCGGGGCCGCGGTTGCACGGCCCGGTCGCCCCCGGGCGGGCACCGCTGCGGGGCGGCACCACCATGGGGCCGGTCGCCGCGGCACTCGGCGAGTATCTGAGCGGGCGCCAGAAGGACTTCAACGCCATGGCCGAACGGATCGAGGCGTGCGTCCTCGGCGCCGCCAAGGCCACCAACGAGTACGTCGAGGGCGATCTGGAGGCGGCGCGGGAGGCCCAGGAGGCCGCGCGTTCGCTCAATCTGGAGGCGCTCCGCCGCGAGCTGCCGGGAGGTGGCGGCAGGTGAGCGGGAACGCACCGGTCGACCCGGCGGAGATCCCCGTCTTCACCGGCGACCTCGCCGCGCTGGACGGCCAGGTGAAGGCGCTCGCGGGCCACGGCACGAAGGTGGTCGACGCGGCGGACGACGTCCACACGTCCTTCGGTGGGCTCTCGGCGTTCTACCGGGCCCCGGAGGCGGAACAGCTCTTCGCGACGACCCAGCCGGTGACGGCCACCGCCGGGCGGATCAGCTCGGACACCTGCGTGCTCGCGGGCGCGCTCGGTACGTACGCGAACGAGGTCCGCCCGCTGATCGCCCGCTTCGAGGTGCTGCGCGCCGAGGCCGTGTCGTTCCGGGAGCAGATCAAGGACGACGACAAGTGGCGCGAGGACGGCGACCTGATCGACGAGAACCTCGGCCGCCGCAATGAGGTCGCCGAGGTCTGGGCCCGGTTCCAGGAGGCGGAGCGGACCGCCCACGCCACGATCGTCGCGCTGGTGGGCGGCAAGCCCCTGCGGCTCAACGACGGGTCCAACGCGGCCGACATGTACGGGTACGACGCCGAGGCGATGAAGGCGTCGAAGTCGCTCCCGTGGGGCGACGCGGTCGCGGAGTCGACACCGTGGTGGCAGGTGTGGGAGCACGCCGCCGACTTCGTCACGGGCTTCGTCATCGACGGGGTCTGGGCGACGGCCAAGGGCCTGAGCGTCCTGGTCGGCTTCGAGGGCCTGGACGCGGCGGGGCAGGCGTGGAAGGGGCTGGCGCAGCTCGCGACCGGTGTGGTGGTGACGGTGGTCGCGGGGCCGTCGTTCTGGACGGCGAAGGACGAGGACCTGCCGTCCTGGCTGCGGGACTCGCGGACCGCGATGAAGGAGACGGGCAAGGCGCTCGTCGCGTGGGACCAGTGGGACACCAACCCCTCGCGGGCGGCGGGCGCGGTGACCTTCAACGTGGTGACGACGATCTTCACCGGTGGCGCGGGCGCGGGAGTGGCCGGGGCGGGCAAGGCGGGCGCGTCGGCGAAGGTGCTGTCGGCGCTGGGGAAGACCGGGCGGGCGGTCGACCCGACGACCTATCTCTTCAAGGGGGTGGGCGCGGGGTTCTCCAAGGCCGGTGAGGTGATGGCGGGCCTGAGGAACCTGGGGCGGATCGAGATCCCCCGGATCTCCGACGGCGCCTACAGCGTCCCCGAGGGCACGCTCCGGCTCCCGGACGGCACCCTCCGCCTCCCGGAGGGCGCGGACCTCCCCCCGGGAGCCACCCGCACCCCCGAGGGCACGGTGCGCCTCCCGGAGGGCACGGTCGTCCTCCCCCCGGGCACCGCGAAGCTCCCCTTCGAGGACGGCCCGGTGCGCTACATCGACCAGGACGGCAACCTCTACAAGGAGGACGGCACCCTCCACCAGCGCGCCACCGACGCCCCCAGCGAGACCGCCCCGACCACCACCACCCCGTCCCCCCTCCGCGAACCGGCCCTGGTCGGCGCTTCCGTCCGCACGGCGGACGACCCCATCCGCCTCGGCTCGGACCTCGGCGACCCGGTGGTCCCGAACCTGTCCGCGACGCTGGGCGACGGGGTGAACGGGACGCCGGGGGGTGTCGCGGACCACCTCCCGGGCGGAACGGTGAACAACCCGCCCCTGGCGTCCCTCGGCGACAACGTCTCCGGTGGCGCGGCGGACAACGTTCCGTCGAACACGGTCGACAACACGGGGACCGGGAGCCGGGGCGGTACGTCCGACGGCGCCCCCGGCGGTGGCGGCGCGGTCAACAGCACTCCGGACACCACGCCCGCGGGCGGTGGCGGTTCCACGGCGGACGATGTGACCTCCGGCGGTGGTCGTGGCGGCGACGGCTCTCCGGGCGGCTCGGGGGGCGACGACGGCCCGCCCAATCCGCTGGAACGCCCCAGCTACATGCGGGACGGCAAGAATCCGTATGGCCCTCCCGGGAGCCTGACGCTGGAGCAGATCGAGCGCATCCAGGTGTACCGGGCGAACACCGAACCCGGGTACTTCGAGGAGTTCTACAAGAAGAACGGCGACCGTCGGCTGCTCTCCAGAACGGACGCGAGTGAGCTCGCGCCGCCGCAGCTCACCCGCTCCGGTCCGAATGAGCCCTGGGTTCGTGCCAAGGACGCTCCAGATCCTCCCCCTCCCAGTTATCTCGAACCCGACTACATCAGCCGCGGCCGGGATACGGTCACCGACCAGAAGCGCCTTGAGGGTCTGGATGAGGCTGCCCGGAAGCGCTATATGGCGATTGAGTTCGACAACATCGTAAAGTATTACAAGGACGCGGCCGGGGAAGTCCATGGCGTCGTCAAGAGCGAAGAATCCGCAGCGCTCCTGAAGGACGGGGAGATTCTCTACAAGGAATCCCATACCGCCATGGGTAAGGAAGCCGGACAGTTCGGTGAATACGTCGCGGAGCATCACTACATACCCGAGAACCACCCCGGTGCGGTCAAGGAGACCCTGCACGGCCCGAAGAACGGAAATCACCAGTTCGATCAGGTCTGGCGGCTGCCTGATGGAAAATATGTAGTGGTCGAGGCGAAGAGCAGTGTCGATACACGGCTGGGCGCCCGGAACCTGCCGGACGGCCGCCGGGTCTCCCAGGGCACCCGGGAATACTTTGAGGACATCATCCGGGTGATGCGGCGACGCGGCAAGGATATCGATAGCGAAAGGCTGCTCGCCGACGCGCTGGAGGATGCGCTCGCTCGGGGAAACCTTGAGTATGCAGTTGTCAAGGGAGAGCCCAAATCACCCCAGTACACTGGCTACAGGTACCAGCGCTTTGACATCAGCAAGAGGAGTCTTCCGTGACCGCCACCGTCAGCCGGCACTACTCTCCTGGGCCCAAGGACGAGGAGTGGGCGGGCCATCTCGGTGACAGGGTGGCCAAGACGATCGGAGAGCTTGAGCGCTTTCCCCACATGATCGACTCGGTCTTCAATAACGCACTCCTCCACTTCGGCGCGCGCTGTGGTATCGATCCTGTGGCTGATCGTCTGGAGACCTGGGAAGCGGCGGTCAACGCCCTCCAGGTGGGCTCGGCGATGTTCGCCACCACGGCCGGTACCGAGGGCACGGTGCAGTGTGTGATCAATAGGGAGACGCGCACCCTTCCCCTGGAGGGCCCCGCCGGGTTCGCCGGCCTCGGGAACTGGCTGACCACGTTCTGGCTGGCCGTGGCGTGCCGGGACAAGAAGCGTATGACGGAGCTGTGCGAGATCCCGCTCGACCGTCTGAGCAGGCGCGGCTACGACGACTACGCGCTGCACTGGGTGGACACCCTCCAGACCTACTGGCTCCGACGTCCGGGGCTGGTGGAGAAGTTGACCCGGACCATGGAGATGTCCGCGCCCGACGCCGTGACCGAGGCCCCGGTCGATCTGCTGCAAGAGGTGCTCTACCCGCCGATCAACCTCTTCTACCGATTTGTGACCAATGATCCGGAGGGCTTCAACCAGGCCCTTGAGGAAGGGCTGGAGCTCCACAAGAGGTACTGGTCCGCGGACGAGGACCGGGAGGACGACCCCGCCGGGCATGTCGCGCTCGGCCTGCTGGCGGTGACCTGCTTCGCCTACGACGGCGGGATTCCGATCGAGGTCGAGTCCGGCTACCTCCCGCGCCACTTGATCACCCGTGACTGGGTCGGTGAGTTCCCGACCTGATCCCCGGGCCACCACCTCTGTCACCACCTCGTAACCGTTCCCCGGACCCGCTCAACCCCGTACAACCTTCCCGCCTCCCAGAGGTCAACGGAGACAGGCACGCCACCCCGGCGCGCCCGCACAGCACCTCAGGGGACGGGAACCTTCATGACTCACCACCGAATAGCCGCGCGCCGCGCCGCCCTCGTGGCGGGTGTCGCGGCGGCAGTGCTCGTGCCGGGCGCTGTCGTGGCGCCCGGGGCGGTGGCCGCGGCGGCGCCGCAGGTCGTCTGCACGTCGAAGAAGGCCGGGCTGGCGGACCGGCTGAAGCGGGACATCACCGCCGCGCTCAAGGGCCGCGCCGGGACCATCGCGGTACAGGTCGACGACAAGGCCACCGGCACCGTCTGCTCGCTGCGGGCGGCGACGAGGTTCGACTCGGCCAGCGTCGTCAAGGTCACCGTGCTCGGCGCGCTGCTGCTGGACGCGCAGCAGCAGAAGCGGAACCTCACCTCCCGCGAGCAGACCCTCGCCAAGGCGATGATCACCAAGTCGGACAACGCCTCCACCTCCACCCTGTGGCGGCAGCTCGGCCTGACCAAGATCAAGCGCTTCCTCGGCGGCGCCGGGATGACCCAGACCGTCCCCGGCGCGGACGGCTACTGGGGGCTCACCCAGATAACCGTCCGTGACCAGCAGCGCCTCCTGGAGCGGCTGACCACCCGGAACACCCTGCTCACCGACGCCTCCCGCACCTACGCCCTCAAGCTCATGGGCCAGGTCGTCAGCGACCAGCGCTGGGGCACCCCCGCGGGCGCGCCCTCCACCGTCACCGTGCAGGTCAAGAACGGCTGGCTGGAACGGAAGACCCACGGCTGGCGGGTGCACAGCGTCGGCGCGTTCACCAAGAAGGGCGACGACTACCAGATCTCCGTCCTCACCCACGGCAACCGGACCCAGCGGGACGGGATCAACAGCATCCAGGCCGTCTCCCGCGCCATCCACAAGGCCCTCGCCCCGACGGCGCGCACCACGTTCGTGCCGCCCGCCGTGGCCCGCGAGTCCGTACCGGCCACCCCCGAGCGGGCCGCGCGGGACCTGGTCGTCGCCCCGCGCTGACCCGCCGCACAGCGGCGTTTCATGACAGCGGGATGAAATCGACCGACCGCGGCGTTGGTGTCTTCCGGCGGATTACGGCGGAACGATGGACCGGGAGGCACCGACGTGGCGGCGGCCAGCGCAGCGACAGGAGAGCGACAGCCAGCGGCACAGGAACGAGCGACCGGGGCGGACGGCTGGGCCCGGCGGCTGTGGGGGTACGCCTGGCACTACCGGCGCAATGTCCTCCTCGCCCTCGGCTCCTCCCTCGCCGGGATGGCCGTCATGGCCCTCATCCCCCTGATCACCAAGGTGATCGTCGACGATGTCATCGGCGACCGCACCCGCTCCCTCACCGTCTGGACCGGCCTCCTCATAGCCGCCGCGGTCGTCGTCTACGTCATGACGTACATACGCCGCTACTACGGCGGCCGGCTCGCCCTCGACGTCCAGCACGATCTGCGGACCGGGATGTACGACACCGTCACCCGCCTCGACGGACGGCGGCAGGACGAACTCTCCACCGGACAGGTCGTCGGCCGCGCCACCAGCGACCTCCAGCTCATCCAGGGCCTGCTGTTCATGCTCCCGATGACGATCGGGAACGCCCTCCTCTTCCTCGTCTCCGTCGCGGTCATGGCCTGGCTCTCGCTGCCGCTCACCCTGATCGCGCTCGCCGTCGGCCCCGCCCTGTGGTGGATCGCCCGCCGCAGCCGCACCCGGCTCCACCCCGCCACCTGGTACGCCCAGAGCCAGGCCGCCGCCGTCGCCGGGGTCGTGGACGGCGCCGTCTCCGGCGTCCGCGTGGTCAAGGGCTTCGGCCAGGAGGAGCAGGAGGCCGCCAAACTGCGCGCGGTCGGCCGCAGACTCTTCGCCGGACGGCTGCGCACCGTCAAGCTGAACAGCCGCTACACCCCCGCCCTCCAAGCCGTTCCCGCGCTCGGCCAGGTCGCCATGCTGGCCGTCGGCGGCTGGCTCGCCACCCGCGGCCAGATCACCCTCGGGACCTTCGTCGCCTTCTCCGCGTATCTCGCCCAGCTCATCGGCCCGGTCCGGATGCTCGCCCTCGTCCTCACCGTCGGCCAGCAGGCCCGCGCCGGAGCCGAACGCGTCCTGGAGCTGATCGACACCGAGCCCACCCTGCGCGACGGCACCAGGGAACTGCCCGCCGACGCCCCCGCCACCGTCGAGTTCGACGACGTCACCTTCGGCTACGACCCCGGGCGGCCCGTGCTCGACGGCTTCTCGCTGGAGATCCGCGAGGGCGAGACGGTCGCCGTCGTCGGCGCCTCCGGCAGCGGCAAGTCCACCGTCTCGCTGCTGCTGCCCCGCTTCTACGACGTCACCTCGGGCGCCGTCCTCGTCGGCGGCCACGATGTGCGCGAGCTGACGACGGCCTCGCTGCGCTCCGCGATCGGCCTCGTCCCCGAGGACAGCTTCCTCTTCTCCGACACCGTCCGCGCCAATATCGTCTACGGCAGGCCGGACGCCACCGACGCGGAGATCGAGGCCGCCGTCCGCGCCGCTCAGGCGGATCGTTTCATCGATGAGCTGCCCCGCGGGTACGACACCGAGGTCGGCGAACACGGCCTCACCCTCTCCGGCGGCCAGCGCCAGCGGATCGCCCTCGCCCGCGCGATCCTCGCGAACCCCCGGCTCCTCCTCCTCGACGACGCCACATCGGCCGTCGACGCCCGGGTCGAGCACGAGATCCACGAGGCGTTGCGCTCGGTGATGGCGGGCCGCACCACGCTGCTGATCGCCCACCGCCGCTCCACCCTGAACCTCGCGGACCGGATCGCCGTCCTCGACGGCGGACGCCTCGCCGACATCGGCACCCACGAGGAACTCACCGCCCGATCGCCCCTCTACCGCAGGCTGCTGACCGACCCCGAGGAGCTGGGCGGCGTCTCCCCGGGCCACATCCCGCCCGGCCCGGCCGCCCCGGCCGAGGACGAGGGCCGGACCGTACGGGCCGAACTCGACGCCGAGTTCGACGCCGAACGCGGGATCACCCCCCGGCTGTGGGTCCGGGAGGACACGGTTTCGGCCAACGAGTCCGTCGCCCCCGGCGCGACCCCCGAACTCCTCGCCCAGGTCGCCGCCCTGCCGCCCGCCGACGACACCCCCGACATCGACGAGGACCGCGCCACCCGCGCCGACGGCCCACCCGCCGGACACCCCGGGCGCCGGAGCCGGGGGCTGCGGCTGCTGCTGCGCGGCTTCGGTCTCCCGCTGCTCCTCAGCCTGCTGCTGGTCGCCGTCGACGCGGGCATGGGGCTGCTGCTGCCGGTCCTGATCCGGCACGGCATCGACCAGGGCGTGGAACAGGCGGCGCTCGCCGCCGTCTGGGTGGCCTCCGGTCTCGCGCTGCTGACCGTGGCCGTCCAGTGGATCGCCCAGACCGGCGAGATCCGGATGACCGGCCGTACCGGTGAACGGGTGCTGTACTCCGTCCGGCTGCGGATCTTCGCCCAGCTCCAGCGGCTGGGGCTCGACTACTACGAGCGCGAGCTGACCGGCCGGATCATGACGCGGATGACGACCGACGTCGACGCGCTCTCGACATTCCTCCAGACCGGCCTGGTCACCGCGTTCGTCTCGGTGGTGACCTTCTTCGGCATCCTGGTCGCCCTGATCGTGATCGACGCCTCGCTGGCGCTCGTGGTCTTCGCGACCCTGCCGGTGCTGATCGTGGGCACGTACTACTTCCGCAGGCAGAGCGTGAAGGCGTACGAACTGGCCCGCGACCGTGTCAGCACCGTCAACTCCGACCTCCAGGAGACCGTCTCCGGGCTGCGGGTCGTCCAGGCGTTCGGCCGGGAGGAGACGGGCCGGGAGCGCTACCGGGCGGGCAGCGACAGCTACCGCCGCGCCAGGGTGCGCGGCCAGTGGCTGATTTCCATCTACTTCCCCTTCGTGCAGCTCCTGTCGACGGTGGCCGCAGCCGCCGTCCTGGTCGTGGGCGCCCACCGGATCGAGGCGGGCACCCTCACCACCGGCGCCCTCGTCGCCTATCTCCTCTACATCGAGCTGTTCTTCGCCCCCGTGCAGCAGCTCTCCCAGGTCTTCGACGGCTATCAGCAGGCCGCTGTCTCCGTCCGCCGTATCCAGGAGCTGCTGGAGGAACGTCCCTCCACGGTCCCGGCCCCCCGCCCCGCCCGGGTCCGCGCGCTCAAGGGCGACATCGCCTTCGAGGGCGTGGACTTCTCCTACGGGGACGAGGAGGAGGCGCTCAGCGGGATCGAGCTGCGGATACCGGCCGGACAGACCGTCGCGTTCGTCGGCGAGACCGGCGCGGGCAAGTCCACGCTGGTCAA
Organism: Streptomyces clavuligerus; assembly: GCF_005519465.1. Lineage (NCBI taxonomy): Bacteria > Bacillati > Actinomycetota > Actinomycetes > Kitasatosporales > Streptomycetaceae > Streptomyces > Streptomyces clavuligerus. The sequence goes on from NZ_CP027858.1 coordinate 4,480,827, forward strand.
GCTGGTGGCACGGTTCTACGACCCGACGGGCGGCCGGGTCACCGCCGACGGCGCGGATCTGCGCGAGCTGGATCTGACCGCCTACCGGCACCGGCTCGGCGTCGTCCCGCAGGAGGCGTATCTCTTCCCGGGGACGGTCCGGGACGCCATCGCCTACGGCCGCCCCGGCGCGAGCGACGCCGAGGTGGAGGCCGCCGCCCGCGCGGTCGGCGCCCATGACATGATCGCCACCCTCGACAGCGGCTATCTGCATGAGGTGGCGGAGCGCGGACGCAACCTCTCCGCCGGACAGCGGCAGTTGATCGCCCTGGCCCGCGCCGAACTGGTGGACCCGGACATCCTGCTCCTCGACGAGGCGACCGCCGCCCTCGACCTGGCCACCGAGGCCCAGGTCAACCAGGCGACGGAGCGGCTGAGCGGTCGGCGCACCACACTGGTGGTGGCGCACCGGCTGACCACGGCCGCCCGCGCGGACCGGGTGGTCGTCATGGCGGACGGCCGGGTCGCCGAGGACGGCACCCATGAGGAACTGCTCGCCAGGAAGGGCCGGTACGCCACGCTGTGGCACACCTTCATCGGCTCCCACGGGCCCGGGGACCCGGGGCGCGAGGAAGCCGCCGCCGTCGCCCGCTGAGCACCCCGGAACGGGCCGGGACGGGCCGGGGCCGGGCCGGAGCCGGGCGGGGACAACGCCCCCGGCCCGGGCCCACCCGGCGGGCCCGGCCGCTGTCCGGGCCGCCGCCCGGTGCCCTGGTCCCGGCCCCACCCGGCAGCCGCCCGCCGGCTCAGCCCACGTCCCGGTAGCCGTTCGGCGCCTCGTTCAGCACCGGGGTGCTCCTGCGCGGGGTGAACGGGGCCGAGGCGTTGCCCGTTCCCTCGTAGAACCAGCCCGCCGTGGCCGAGGAGCCCGCCGGGGCCGGTCCGAAGGCATACAGATCCGGCCTGCCGTCCCGGTTGCCGTCGCCGATGGCGACGAGATGGGTGAAGGCGTTCCAGCCGCCGCCGACCCGGACGCGGGCCGTGAAGGCGCCCGTGCCGGTGCCCCGGTGCAGCCAGAGCACCCCTGCGGTGTCCCGGGTCAGCAGATCGCCCGCCGTGTCACCGTCGAGATCGCCCGCGGAGACGAGCCGGTCGTACGGCTGCGCGCCGCCGATCACCTCGACCCGGGGTCCGAAGGGCGCGGTCGGGCTGCCGGTGCCCCGGTAGAGCCACACCCCACCGGCCTTGTCGAGCGCCACCAGATCGGGTCTGCCGTCACCGGTCAGGTCCCGGCCGCCGGAGAGCCGCTCGAAGATGTTCCAGCCGCCGCCGACGCGCGTCCGCGGCGCGAAGGCGCCGGGCGTGCCGGTGCCCGGGTGGAGCCAGAGCACCCCTGCGGTGTCCCGGGTCAGCAGCTCAGGACGGCCGTCCCCGCCGTTGAGGTCACCGGCGGGCACCACCCGGTCGTACCCCTTCCAGTCCCCGCCGACCGACTGGCGCCCCCGTCCCTCGAAGGTGGACTTCCGGGGGTCGTGGTAGGTGTCCTCGTACCAGAGTCCGCCGCTGCCGTCGTACGCCAGGAGGTCAGGGGAGCCGTTGGGGACGAAGAGGCTGCGCGGGTCGTCGCGGTAGCCGACGGTGAAGGAGCCCGTCACCGTCAGGGGTTCGCCGACCCCGTTGTCCGGGCGGACGGTGAGGGTCCAGGAGTGAATTCCGGCCGCGGGCGCGAACTCCCGTCCGCTCGTGTCCCGCAGCAGCCCGTCCCAGGTGTGGGTGAGCCGCCCCGGGCCCGAGCTGTCCCCGCTCTGCGGATCGAGCCGCACGGTCCACTCCCCGGCCGGGGTGGCGCCGGGGACGCGGTCGTCGCGGATCGTGAGCGTCGCGTCCACGTTGGTCCGGGTGAGGTGCCACTCCAGGCGCACCCGGCCGTTGTTCCGGTCGAGTTCGGGCCGGGGCGGGACGGAGTGGTCGGGGGAGCGCACCTCGGTGGGCTCCCCCGTGGACCTCCGCAGCTGTGTGGTGGGCTCGCTGCCGTCACGGGTCCCGTAGACCGCGTAGACGCCCTCGCCGCTGTAGTCGGGGTTCTGCCGGTCCTGCCGTCCGCCCATCACCAGGAGGGCGTCGTCGATCCCGGGGACGAGGGTGGTGGCGTGCTCCAGTGACTTCCAGATCTGGCCGGTACTGATCGAACGGACGGTGAGCGCGGTGTGCGGCGCGTCCGCCGCGCCCTGGTCCAGCGGGGTGCTGTTGGCGTACACCACCTGTTCCCCGGCGAGTCCGAGGAGCGGGGACGGGATTCCCGTCAGCGCCTGCCGCTGCGGCGCGGCGGTGGAGCCGCGCTCGGCGATGACGAGTGTCATCGCGTCAGCGGTGGCGCCGGGCTCCATCCAGGCGACATGGCCGCCCGACACCGCTGCCGCCCGCGGGCCCTGCGGGGCGGCCACCGGGAAGGTGTCGGTCAGGGCGCCCAAGTCACGGCTGATCACCGCGAGATGCCACCGCGGGGCGTCGGCGGGGCCGGTCGCGTACTGGAGCAGCGCATTGCTGTCGGTCGCGGACACCAGACGGAACGATCCGGCATCGGCGGGAAGCCCGGTGACGGGGGTGTCCGTGAGCACGCCGCCGGAGTGCGACAGCAGCCGGATCACCGTCCCCTGGCGCGCGATCACCGTGTTGGAGGCCACGCCGATGTAGGTGTAGTCCCGGCCGTCCGCCGCGAGGTCGACGGTGACCGTCCCGGCGTCCCGGGCCATGTCGCGCAGTCGGACGACGCTGCCCTGGACCGACACCGCCGAGTCGGAGAGCGGCGCGGGCGCGTATCCGGCTTCGAGGGGCACGGGCGCCCCGCCGTCGCCGTGCCAGTGGTGCCTGCCCCGGGCGTCGGCGGTGACATAGCCGTTGGCGCTGGAACTGACCACCTCGGAGCCGGGCGGGAGCCACGCCGACCGCGCGCCGCTCCTGTCCGCCTGCCCGGGCCCGCCCGGCTTCCCCGCCGTCGCCGCCCGCCCGGGTTCTCCCGGCTTCGACGCCTCCACGGCGGCGGGCCGGGGACCGGGCTCGGGCGCCGCGCCCGCCGGTGCGGCCAACGCCCCGGCGGTCAGCGCGATTCCGGCGGCGAGCGCCGTGCCGAGCACCGTGCGGGACATCGGCGCGGGGCGCTCCCCGGCTCTCTCCCGGGGGACGCCGGATCTCGGGGCGGTCCGGGAGGTGCTGGGCGCAAGGGACCGTGGAGACGGTCGGGATGTATGGGAATGCTCTGACGGCGACACAGCCGTTCCCCCCTCGGGTGCGGCCGTCCCGCGGGGGGCTGTCGCACGGACGCCCGCCGCCGCGGGACCGGCGGTGTCGGGCGGAGAGGCCGCGACGGACCCCCCGGTCCACGCGTTCCGGGCCCCCCATGCCCGTTTCGTCCGGAGCCTAACACCGGGGCGGGTTATCACCGGCTGGTCCGATCATTCCGTGGTGACACGTGCTCCAAGGGTCGCAGTGCGCCGGTGGTGTGAGCGATCGAGGCCCCCGACAACCAAATCGGTGTGCGGACGCGTCGTAGGCGTCGTACGCGAGTACGGGGCGAGTACGGAGCGACGGATGCGGGCGCGCGGGAACGAGGCGCGGGGCGCGGCCGGGGCCGTACGGCGCGAGCGCGCGGACATCCGAGGAAGCGGCAGGACGAGACGAGTGGTGAGGAGCGCCAGTGGCACTCAGTTGCAGGGAGCCGGAGCCGGTGGAGCGGCCGACCGGGTGGGCGGTCCCGGCGGGTCCGGCGCGCCCGGCCGCGTCGGCGGGGGCGGGCGATCCGGCCGCTCCACCGGGGGTGTTCCCGCACCGTGCCCCGGGCCGCCCGGGGGCCGCCCGGCGCGGGGCCCTGGGGCCCCGGCTGCTGGCGCGGCTGCTCGTCATCCTGCTGGCCATGACGGGTCTGACCGTCCTCGGCCCCGTGGTGCCGTCCGCCGACGCGTCCCCCTCGGCCTGCCCCGGGCGGCCGAAGAAGGTGCTCCGCCTCGCCGCCGGTGAGCTGAGGGTCCACGGGGGCCCGCAGCACGCCTGCGCCGTCACCGTCGCCGCCCGGCCAGGACCGCGCCGGTTCATGCTGGTCTCCCTCCAGCCGCGCGGCGGCCGGGCCGCCGTCGACCAGGGGTACTTCACCCGTTCCGCCGGACCGGTCAGGGTGTACGCCAAGAACCGCTGCGTCCGCGCCGTGGGCAAGATCTCCGGCTCGACCGTTTCCACTGGCTGGATTCTCTGTTGACTGGCTTGAACCCATAGGTCCCCTTCTGTCGCCCCAACCGATGCCATTTGCAGCTAATCGGGTCTGGCGGGTCCCGTGTCCGCACCGCTAGGTTCACCGGGACCCATGGAAGAATCAGGGGAGGCTTCATGCGCAAGGCGCTCACAGGGGTTGTGTCGCTCGCCATGCTCATCGGTACGGTGACCGCCGCCACGGGTACGGCGGTCGCGGTCGACGAGCGGGCGGGCCGGTCCATCGGCGAACAGGCCGAGCAGGACATCAAGGACCGGATTCTCGCGATACCCGGCATGAGCCTCATCGAGGAGAAGCCCTATCCGGGGTATCGTTTCTTCCTGCTCAACTTCGAGCAGCCGGTGGACCACCGCAAGCCCTGGAAGGGAACCTTCCAGCAGCGGATCAGCCTGCTGCACAAGGACACGGAGCGCCCCACGGTCTTCCAGACCAGCGGCTACGGCCTGCGGACCACTCCGTCCCGCAGTGAGCCGACCACGATTGTCGACGGCAATCAGGTCTCCATGGAGTATCGATTCTTCACTCCGTCCCGGCCGCAGCCCGCCGACTGGTCCAAGCTCACCATCTGGCAGGCGGCCAGCGACCAGCACCGCATCTTCACCGCGCTGAAGCGGATCTACGGCGAGAAGTGGCTGTCCACGGGTGGCTCCAAGGGCGGCATGACCGCCACCTACTACGAGCGCTTCTACCCGCGTGACATGGACGCCGTGGTCGCCTACGTCGCCCCGAACGACGTCGTGAACGACAAGGACGCGGCGTACGACCGGTTCTTCGAGAACGTCGGCACCGCGGAGTGCCGCACCAAGCTCAACAACATCCAGCGCGAGTCGCTGATCCGGCGCGGGCCGATGCAGGACCTGTACCGCTCCTACGCCGAGAAGAACCAGCTCACGTTCAACACGATCGGCAGCCTGGACAAGGCGTTCGAAGCCGTGGTGCTCGACTTCACCTGGGGCTTCTGGCAGTACCAGATGGAGTCCGCCTGCGCCGGTATCCCGGTCGCCAAGGACCTGACCGACCAGCAGCTCTACGACATCGTGGACGAGATCGGCGGCTGGAAGTCCTACACCGACCAGGGCCTTGAGCCGTATGTCCCGTACTACTACCAGGCCGGGGTGGAGCTGGGCTCGCCCGACATCGAGCAGCCGCACCTCAAGGGGCTGAGCCGGTACGGGTACCAGCCGCCGCGGAACTTCGTGCCGCGGGAGATCCCGATGAAGTTCCAGAAGCACGCGATGGCGGACATCGACCGCTGGGTGCGCGGCAACGCCCACCGGATGATGTTCGTCAACGGTGCGAACGACCCGTGGAGCGCGGAGCCCTTCCGCCTCGACCGGGGCAGCCGCGACAGCTATGTCTACACCCAGCCGGGCGGCAACCACGGGGCCCGGATCTCGGCCCTGCCGGAGGCGGAGCGGACCGCCGCCACCGCCACCATCCTGCGCTGGGCGGGCGTCGCCCCGGCGGCGGTCCAGAAGGACGAGTCGGCGGCGAAGCCGCTGGCCCGCCCGGACAGCAGGCTGGACAAGGTCGACGCGCGTCAGCTCCGGCTGGACCGCGGTCTGCGCGGCTGACCCTCCGCCCCGCGTGACCCGAGGGACCTGCCTGTCCTGACGGACCCGCGTGTCCCCGGCGGCCCGCCGGGGAACGGACGGTGCCCGCCACTCCCCACCCGGAGTGGCGGGCACCGTCCGTCTCCGGCCCCGGCCCCGCCGTCGGTCGTCAGCCGTCGGTCGTCAGTCGTCGTACGAGAGTCCGTGGCCGACGGGGAACAGCACCCGGGTGGGGTTGTCGGCCCGGGGCACGGGGACGGGCAGCGCCCCGCCGGGTTCGTTGCGGCCCGCGATCGTGCGGGCGGCGGCCCGCAGTTCGACATCGGTCCAGCCGTAGAGGGCGAGCGCCGCGTCCACCCCGTTCAGCCGGGCGATGTCGTACGGGTTGCGCACGGCGAGCTGGATCACCGGCACCCCGGAGTCGGCCAGCCGCTCGACGAGGGTCCGCTGGCCCCCGGCGGCGGCCGTGGCGACGTCGTACGTGAGCACCACCACGGCGTCCTGGCCCCGGGCCGCGGCCACCGCCTCCGCGATCCGCTCCGGAGCGGGGGAGAGCCCGGTGGGCAGGGCCGTCACCGTGAAGCCGAGCCCGCCGAGCGCGGCGCCCAGGGCGGGGACGGAGCTGCGGGTCCGGTCCGTGGGGAAGGGCTGGTCCGCCCCCGTCACCAGCAGTCTCCGCTGCCGTCGGCGGCTGAGCGGCAGCAGCCCGTCCCGGTTGACCAGCAGGGTCGTGGTGTTCTCGGCGATCCGGTCGGCGGCGGCCAGATGGCGGCGGACGCCCACCGTCCGGTCGACCCCGGCATGGGTGACATAGGGGCGGCGGAGCAGCCCCAGCCGGTCCTTGAGGCGGAGCAGCCGGAGGATCGATTCTTCGAGCCGGGCCTCGGTGATCTCGCCCTCCCGCACCGCCTTGAGGACCGCGTTCCAGGCGAGCGGCAGATTGTTCGGGTAGAGGAGCTGGTCCACGCCCGCCTTCAGCGCGAGCACCGGAACCCGTTCCTCCCCGTACTTGGTCAGAACGCCCCGCATATTGAGGGCGTCGGTCACGATGACACCGTCGTATCCCAGCTCCTTGCGGAGGACGCCGTCGATGATGGGACGGGAGAGGGTCGCGGGGTCGCCGGACGGGTCCAGCGCGGGGACCTGGAGATGCGCGGTCATGATGGCGTCGACGCCCGCCGCGATCGCGGCCCGGAACGGCGGCGCGTCCAGCGTGCTCCACTCCTGCCGGGTGTGGTTGATCACCGGCAGGCCGTAGTGGCTGTCCACGGTGGTGTCGCCGTGGCCGGGGAAGTGCTTGGCGCAGGCGGCGACCCCGGCGTCCTCGTACCCGTGGATCTGGGCCGTGACCATCCGGGAGGCGGCCCGCGGATCGGCGCCGAAGGAACGGACGTTGATGACGGGGTTGGCCGGATTCACATTGACGTCGGCGACGGGGGCGTAGTTCTGCCGGATGCCCAGGGCGGCGAGTTCCGCCCCGGCGATCCGGCCCGCGTCCCTGGCGTCGCGCACGGAGCCGCCCGCACCGAGCGCCATCGCGCCGGGGAGCTGGGTGACCGGTGGGCCGATCCGGACGATCGCTCCGTGCTCCTGGTCGACGGAGATGAGCAGGGGCACCCCACAGGAGTCCACGGCGGCCCGCTGGAGGCCGTTGGAGAGATCGGCGATCTGGTGGGGTTCCACGAGATTGCCCGACCAGAGGAAGTAGATGACCCCGCCGAGATGCCAGCGGGCGACGGCCTCGGCGCCGCTGCGGACCCCGAGCAGCCGCTGGTTCACCTCGGCCGCCTCGGCGCCCGGCTCGTCGGCGTCCCGGCCGGCGACCCAGGTGCAGAAGACCTGCCCGACCTTCTGCTCCAGGGACATGGCCGAGATCATCCGTCTGAGGCGGCGGTCGCGGGCGGCGGCGCTCTCGTGCGGGCCGGTGGCGCCGGTGTGCCCGGCGGCGGTGGATGAGGAGGTGACCCCGGCGGCGAACGCGGTGGCGGTGGCGGCGGCGAGGAGAGTACGTCGGGAAAGATTCCGATCGGCCATTGTTTCCCCTTCTGGCCTTGTTCGATACATGAGTTGAAGAAAACCCCGAAAGCAGGCGGACAGTCGGAAAGTAGCCAGGGGTGTCGGGTCCGGCAAGGGAAAACGCACAGGCCGGGGAAAAGGCCACCGATAAGGCGGGGGATACGGCGGTGTACGAGGGGTGCGGCCGTCCCGCCCCGGACGGGGGCACTGTGCCGACGGCGCCCGCCACCGGCGCTGTTGGGAGGTAACGCACCGGTGGCAGGCGGTGGCCCGCCGACCGCGGGCGGCTGGAGAGGGGTCGCCGTGACGGGCTGCACCGAACAACCCGTGACGGCACCGCGCCGCGGACCCACCCGGCGGAACCGGCAGGTTAGACGGAGAATCCCGGAGCAGGGTTCCCCGGTGGCGGTGATAACTGGTCAGCGGGGTGTGATGAGGATCTGGACTCCCTTGTTCCGTGACACGGGGGCAAGGGGGGACTTTATGAGCGGCAGGGTGCGGAATAAACAATTCCGTCGTGCCGCTCCAGGCAGCGTTGAGCGGACGTTGACACGTACCGGACAGACTCCGCCGCATGATTTTCCGACGAACGTCCGCACGGCCGGCCTCCCGTGTGCGGGGTGCCGCCATCCTGGCGCTGGCCACCGCCACCCTCTCCACCCTTGTCGCCGCCGGGGCCGCGGCGCAGGCCGACCCGGTCGGATCGGCCGCCGCTGGGCCGCGGCCCGCCGCGGCCACCGCCGCCGACCCGAAGCCCCGGACCATCGAGGACAAGCGCCTGCCCCTGTCGTCGAAGTCCGCCCGCTCCGGGGCCGGTATCGCGTCGGCGCCCCGCTGCGACGGGAACGGCACCAGCGGCCCCCGGGTCCAGCTCATGTATGTGCGCGGCGACCGGCAGCCCGACCGCTTCGACCAGTTCCGCACGCAGTTCCAGGCCCGCGCCGTCAACCTCAACACCAAGTTCGTCGAGGCGTCGGCCCGGATGGGCGGCGAGCGCCGCGAGGTCCGCTTCGTCCATGACGCGGGCTGCACCCCCACCGTCCTGCGGGTCACCGTCCCCCAGGCCGCCATCGACGGCGGCGGCCAGACCACCCAGCAGGCCATAGCCGCCCAGGGGCACACCAGCAACGACCGCAAGTACCTGGTCTGGGCCGAGAACGGCGTCTGCGGCCTCGGCTTCGGCTACCACAACGACGAGCGCCCCGGGCAGGAGAACTTCAACAACACCCAGGTGGGCTGGCCGATGATCGGCATGGGCCAGGGCGGGTGCTTCGGCGACATCAACGTCGATGTGCACGAGCTGCTGCACACCATGGGAGCGGTCCAGCGCAACGCGCCCAAGTCGACCGGTCCGAACGGCGCCCACTGCTACGTCGACGGCGATCTGATGTGTTACAACGACGGGAACATCCCCAACCCGCCGGGCCGGCTCGTCCCCTGTGACTACCCGCAGCGCGCTGTCATCGACTGCAACCGCAACATGTACTTCAACCCGAACCCGCAGCCCGGCAGCTACCTCACCCGCAACTGGAACATCGCCAACAGCCGCTTCCTGATACGCGGTGGCGGCGGCTCCCAGCCGATGCCGACCCAGGCCCAGCTCCGCAGCGCGGTCGGCGGCTGGTCCGCCGACGTGGACATGGGCAGCACCGCCAACGGCACCAAGGTCAAGGCCGAGCTGAGCAGCAGCCACCCGGCCCAGCGCTGGAACCTGGACCAGCTCTCCGACGGCCGCTACCGGGTCACCTCGGCGCTCGACGCGAGCAAGGTCCTCGACGCCAACACGAACCGCTCCCGGGTGGTCGACGGCACATCCCACTTCGCCCAGATCTGGGGCTGGGGCAACGGCGAGAACCAGAAGTGGACCCTGCGTCAGATCGCCGGGGGACAGTACGAGGTCGTCGGGCACGACGGCGGCTGTCTGACGGCTTCCCGCCACAACGCCGCGCTCGGCGTCTGGGGCTGTGACGGCACCGCCAGCCAGCGGTGGACGCTCGCTCCCTGAGCCATCCGGACCGACCCGGTCCACCCGGCGGGACCGATCCGGGCCGACTCTCCGGGCCAATTCTCCGGGCCGACTCTCCGTGACACGGCCCGGAGCACCCCGCCGGTCCGTGCACCTGGGCGGGGCCTCCCGTTGGGCGGCCCGCCCGTTCCCGGCCGTTCCCCGGTCCCCGGCGGGCGAACGGCCCGTTCCGGCCCTGCCGCCCCGTGCGGCAGGGCCGTCGCGGCGTTCCGGGGGACGACGGGCACGGGGACGGCGTTCCGGGACGGTGGCAGGGGGACGAGATCACGCCACGGGGACGGACGGCAGGGACAGCGCCGGACCGTGCCCCGGTCCCGCCCGTGGGCGCCCCGGGGCAGTCCTGGAGGCGGCGGTGGAGGCAGCCCTGAAGGGGTCTCTGAAGGCATCCCTGGAGTGATCTCTGAAGGCATCTCTGGAGGGATCTTCGAAGGGATCTCTGACGGGCCGCTCAGTCCCTCCTCGCGAGCAGTTCCTCCAGATGGACGCGGCCCGGTACGAGCAGACCGGGCAGCTCCTCGGCGCCCGGATGCCAGCGTTTCTCGTACTCCCAGCTCAGCCAGGTGCCGGGGGCGAGCCGCGCCAGACACTCCGCCAGCGGCAGCGCCCCCGCGCCGAGGGGGAGCGGGGCGAGGTCGTCCCGGCCCGCGACATCCTTGACCTGGACATGGCCGAGGAAGGGCGCGAGCGCGGCATGGGTCGCGGCCGGTTCCTCGCCGCCCAGCCAGGGGTGGAGCACATCCCAGACGGCCCCGGCGCCCTGGTGGCCGACCGGGCCCAGGACACGGGAGACGGCGGCGCCCGTCGGGTGCGAGTCATGGGTTTCGAGTAGCAGCCGGACGCCCGCGCCGACGGCGGCCCCGGCCGCCCGGCCGAGCCTGCGGGCGGCGATCGCGTCGGGGCCGCCGCCCGGCCTCCCGGTCCCGTCCCCGGCCGCCCCGCCGGTCGTGCCGTCCGTGGACACGTCGCCGGGCGTTCCGTCGAGGGGAGGGCCGACGGGCGCGTCGGCGGTTCCGCCGGGGAAGAGCCGGACACCGGCCGCCCCCAGGTCCCGTGCCAGCCGGATCAGCTCCCCGATCTCCTGGAGCACCCGGGCGTCGTCGCCCTCCGCCGCGACCGCCGTGTAGCCGCAGACGGCGAGGATCTTCACCCCGGCCCGTTCGAACTCCCGTGCCACGGAACGGCGTTCCGGACCGCTGAGCCCCGGGTGCACCGGCTCGTCCGGGGCGGCTCTCAGCTCCACGCCCTGATAACCGCTGTCGGCGGCGAGCGCGGCCACGTCGGCCATCGGCATGCCCGGTACCCCGAGGGTGGAGAACGCGAACCTCATGCACCGCACCTTCCCGCGTCGCCGGTTCCCATGCGCCGCTGTCCGTCCGTCGGCGGATGCCGCGGTCCATGGCGGAAAACAGCGGGCCGGGGACCGACGGCCCCCGGCCGGGGCGGCGGCTCAGCCGCGCGGCGGCGCCGTGGAGGCCCGGGGCAGCACGGTGGCCCCCATGGTGGCGATGCCCCCGTCCGGCGCGGGCTCCCGGCCCAGGGCGATCCGGCCCGCCCGCGCCCCCGCCTCGACCAGCGGCAGCCGTACCGTGGTCAGCGCCGGACCCACGTCCAGGGCGAACGGAAGATCGTCGAAACCGGCCACGGAGACATCGTCCGGAATCCGCAGCCCCTGCTCCCGCAGCGCCGCGCACACCCCCAGGGCCACCGTGTCGTTCGCGGCCACCACGGCGGTCAGCAGGGGCTCCCGCCGCAGCAGCTCCAGCGTCGCCGCGTAGCCGGAGGCACGGGTGTAGGGGCCGTGGACGGTGAGCCGGTCCTGGCCGGACGCGATCCCCGCCGCCGCGAGGGCCCGGCGGTGGCCTTCGAGCCGGTGCCGGGTGGTCGTGCGCCCGGTGGGCCCCGCGACATAGCCGATCCGGCGGTGGCCGAGAGCGAGCAGATGATCGGTCAGCCGCCGGGCGCCGCCCCGGTTGTCGAAGGTGAGCGCCGCGAGTATCGGATCGTTCTCCGCCGCCGGGAGCCCGTCGGGCAGCGGCGGACGGCCGCACAGCACCACCCTGGTGCCCGCCTGCGCGAGCCGGGCCAGCTTCGCGGTCATCGCCGCGATGTGCTCCGGGTCCTCCAGCGCGCCCCCGGTGATGAGCACCGCCGCCGCCCGCTGCCGCTGGAGCAGGGTGAGGTAGGTCAGTTCGCGCTCCGGCGATCCCCCGGTGTTGCAGACGACGGCCAGCTTCTCGCCCCCGGCGCGCCCCGAGCGCCCGCCCTGCCCGCGGACCGGATCGGCGCTCCCCGGCGCACCGGCGGCCGTCCGTGGGCCGTCCCCGCCGCCGATCTCCGTCTGCGCGGCCCCGGCCATGATCCCGAAGAAGGGGTCCGCGATGTCGTTGACCAGGATGCCCACCAGGTCGGAGGTGGCGGCGGCGAGCGCGCTGGCCGGGCCGTTCAGGACATAGTCCAGCTCGTCCACCGCCCTGAGCACCCGCTCCCGGGTCGAGGCGGCGACGGGGTAGTTCCCGTTCAGCACCCGGGACACGGTCGCCGGGGACACCCGCGCGCGGGCCGCGACATCCGCCAGGGTGACTGTCATGGCTTCCTCCGGGGGAGATGGGCCGGGGCTCTTGTCCGCGCCGTTGTCGGCAGGCTAGCGTTCATACCTCGTAGAAAGCGCTTGCTGCGACGTTGTCCCGGTAACACCGCATCACGACGACACCGTCCTCACGACCGCCGACGCGAGCGACCCCGGCCCGGCGCCCCGTGCCCACGGTGCCCCGCGTCCCCGAGCGCCCGCGCCGCACGCCCCCGACCCCTCGCGGCGCGCCGCACCACGACCTGCCGTATCCCGCCGTACCGTCCCTCTCCCGCCATATCCCGCCGCATCCAGCCGTACAGCGCCGCGTCCCGCCGTACCGCTCCGGATCGCCGCGCCCGCCGTATCCGCCGCCCGCACCGCGTCCCGCGGCCGCCGCGCGTCCGGCCGACGGCGGTGCGCGTCCCGTCCGGCGGCGGTGCGCGTCCGTCCGGCGGCGGCGCGCCGCACGTCCCACCCGTGTCCGGGCCCGGGCCGCACCCGGGAGCCGACGCCCAGAAAGGCACGTCATGACACGCAGAACCGTGCGGATCGCCATGAACGGCGTCACCGGCCGCATGGGCTACCGCCAGCACCTCGTACGCTCCCTGCTGGCCCTCCGCGAACAGGGCGGTCTCGACCTCGGCGGCGGCGATGTCCTCTGGCCGGAACCGGTCCTCGTCGGCCGCCGCCCCGAGGCGCTGAGCGCCATCGCCGGGCGCCATGGCCTCGACCACTGGACCACCGACCTCGGCGCCCTGCTCGCCGCCGAGGGCGAGGACGGCGTGGAGGTCTACTTCGACGCCCAGGTGACCAGCGCCCGTGCCGCCGCCGTCCGCCGGGCCGTCGCCGCCGGGAAACACATCTACGTCGAGAAGCCGACGGCCTCCTCCCTCGCGGAGGCCCTGGAGCTGGCCCGCCTCGCCGAGGCCGCAGGAGTACGGCACGGAGTGGTCCAGGACAAGATCTTCCTGCCGGGGCTGCGCAAGTTGAAGCGCCTGATCGACGGGGGGTTCTTCGGCCGCATCCTCTCCGTCCGGGGCGAGTTCGGCTACTGGGTCTTCGAGGGGGACTGGCAGAGCGCCCAGCGCCCCTCCTGGAACTACCGGTCCGCCGACGGCGGCGGCATCACCGCCGACATGCTCCCCCACTGGGACTATCTCCTGCGCGAGTTGTTCGGCGGGGTCACCAGCGTCTACGCGCAGACCGCCACCCACCTCCCGCGCCGCTGGGACGAGCGCGGCGAGCCCTACGACGCCACGGCGGACGACGCCGTCTACGCCGTCTTCCAGCTCCCGGGCGGGGCTGTCGCGCAGATCAACTCCTCCTGGGCGGTCCGGGTGATGCGCGACGAGCTGGTGGAGTTCCAGGTCGACGGAACCCATGGCTCCGCCGTTGCCGGACTGCGGCACTGCCGGGCCCAGCACCGCGCCGCGACCCCCAAACCGGTCTGGAACCCGGACCTCCCCGCCACGGAGCCCTTCCGCGAACAGTGGCAGGAGGTCCCCGACAACGAGGACTTCGACAACGGCTTCAAGGCGCAGTGGGAGCTGTTCCTGCGCCATGTGGCCCTCGGCGAGCCCTACCACTGGGACCTGCTGGCGGGCGCGCGCGGAGTGCACCTCGCCGAACTGGGCCTGCGGTCCTCCGCCGAGGGCCGCCGTATCGAGGTGCCGGAGCTGACGCTGTGACCCTCCGGCTGCCCGGCGCGGACGGGAGCCTGCGCGCCCACACCCCGCGCGCCGACCCCCTGGTGTGCGCCCCGGGGCCGCCGCCCCGCTCCCGTACCGTCCTCGCGGCGGCCCATGTGGTCGCCGACCCCCGGGCGGACCCCTCGGGACCGCCCGCCGTGGACTGGGACGCCACCCTCGCCTTCCGCCGCCATCTGTGGTCGTACGGGCTCGGGGTCGCGGAGGCCATGGACACCGCCCAGCGCGGCATGGGGCTCGACTGGCCCACGGCGGCGGAGCTGATCCGGCGGACGGCCGCCGAGGCGAGGGCCGAGGGCGGGGCCCTGGTCTGCGGGGTCGGCACCGATCAGCTCCCCGCGCCCGCCGCCGCCCACGACCGCGTGCCGCCCGCCGGGCACGGCCCCGCGCCCGCCGCCGTCCGGGACCGCGGCCCCGCGCCGCTCGCCGCCGTGCGCCGCGCGTACACCGAACAGCTCGCGCTGGTCGAGGAGGCGGGGGCGCGGCCGGTCCTGATGGCGTCCCGCGCGCTGGCCGCCGCCGCCCGGGGCCCGGAGGACTATCTCGACGTCTACGGCGAACTGCTGCGGCAGTCGTCGGGACCGGTGATCCTGCACTGGCTCGGCCCGATGTTCGACCCCGCGCTCCACGGCTACTGGGGCAGCCCCGACCTGGACCGGGCCACCGGGACCCTGCTGGAGCTGATCGCCGCCCACCCGGACCGGGTCGACGGGGTCAAGATCTCCCTGCTCGACGCGGGCCGCGAGACGGAGCTGCGGCGGCGGCTCCCCGCCGGGGTGCGCTGCTACACGGGGGACGACTTCCACTACCCCGAGCTGATCGCGGGCAATCAGAGCGATTTCAGCCATGCCCTGCTGGGGATCTTCGACCCACTGGGTCCGCTCGCCGCCGACGCCGTACGGGCCCTGGACCGGGGCGACACCCCGGCCTTCCGGGCCCGGCTCGATCCGACCGTGCCGCTCGCGCGGCATCTCTTCGGCCCCCCGACCCGCCACTACAAGACCGGTGTGGTGCTGCTGGCCTGGCTCGCCGGGCACCAGTCGCACTTCGCGATGGTCGGCGGCCTCCAGTCCGCCCGCTCCCTGCCCCACCTCGCCCGCGCCTACGAACTCGCCGACGGTCTGGGGCTCTTCCCCGACCCGGCGCTCGCGGAGGCCCGGATGCGCTCCCTGCTCGCCGTGTACGGGGTCGGCGCGTGACCCCCGCCGCACCGGTGCCGCCGGTGGTCCCCGCGCGCGGTCTGGAACGCTTCAGCATCAATCAGATGACCGTCCGCCAACTGCCGCTGCCCGCCCTTGTCGAGGAGTGTCTGCGGCTCGGTGTCCCCGGTGTCGGACTCTGGCGCGAACCCGTCCGCGCCCACGGCGTCGAGGCCACCGCCCGGCTGCTCCGGGGCGCCGGGATCACCGTCACCAGCCTGTGCCGGGGCGGCTTCCTCACCGCCCGGGAGCCGGACGCCCGGCGGGGCGCCCTCGACGACAACCGCGCGGCGATCGACGAGGCGGCCGGGCTCGGCACCGGCGTCCTCGTCCTGGTCTGCGGCGGGCTGCCCCCGGGCAGCCGCGACCTCACCGGGGCCCGGGAGCGGATCGCCGACGCCCTGACCGTGCTCGCCCCCTACGCCGCCGAGCGCGCGGTACGGCTCGCGATCGAGCCGCTGCACCCGATGTACGCCGCCGACCGCTCGGTGGTCTCCACCCTGGGCCAGGCCCTGGAGCTGGCCGGACGCTTCCCGCCCGGGCATGTGGGCGTCGTCGTCGACACCTACCACCTCTGGTGGGACGACACGGCCCCCGCGGCCCTCGCCCGCGCCGGAGCCGACGGCCGGCTCGCCGCCTTCCAACTGGCCGACTGGATCACCCCGCTGCCCGAAGGGGTCCTCACCGGACGCGGCCAGCTCGGCGACGGCTCGATCCCGCTGCGCCACTGGCGGGAGCTGATGGACGCCGCCGGATACACCGGACCGATCGAGGTCGAGCTGTTCAACGAGGACCTGTGGGCCGGGGACGGGGCGTCGCTCCTGGCGGAGACGGCCACCCGCTTCCGGGAGCAGGTGCTCTGACCGTCCACCAGTGATTTTCGGCCAGACCGCGGAAATCTCGCGCGGGATGACATAGCCGCAGGGCCCGTACGCCGTCTGAAGGGTGTACGGGTCCACGGGGCGGGCGCATCCGCACGCGGCGCGCGGCCCGTGCGGAGGACAGCGGCCCCCGACACGGAGGACCGGACAGAGTGAAGACGAGCGCGGAGATCGAGTTCCGGGCCTTCGTGGTGAGCCGGTGGCCACGGATGTTACGGACCGCCCGCCTGTTGACGGGCAATCATCACGACGCGGAGGACCTGGTGCAATCGGCGCTGGTCAAGACCTATGTGAAATGGGAACGGGTGCGGCGCGCCGACGAACCCGACGCCTATGTGTGGCGCATTCTGCTCAACACGAACGCGGACCGGGCCCGGTTGAAGCGGGTCCGGGAATGGCTCACGCCCTGCTTCCCGGAGACCGTGGCCCCGGACCGCGTGGACGGCATCGCGGAGGCGGGGGCCGTCGCCCAGGCCCTGCGCCGACTGCCCGCCCGTCAGCGGGCGGTGATCGTCCTGCGGTATCTGGAGGACCGCAGCGAATCGGAGGTGGCCCATATCCTCGGCACCCACGTCGGTACGGTGCGCAGCCACGCCGCGCGCGCCCTGTACCGGCTGCGGGAACAGCCGGGGGTGCTTCAGGAGTGGGCGGGTACTCCCGGCGCGGACCGCACGGGGGTCGGCCCGAAGGCCGAGGAGGCCCGCTCATGAGCGAAGGACGACCCGCTCCCGGCCGTGGCGCCGGGGGCGGGCACGTCAACGGCACCCCGGTGAGCCGGTGTCGGCTCACGGCGGCGCCCGGCGATCTGACGGGCCTGGAGAACGCCGTACGGGCGGCCCTGCTGAGGGAGGCGGGCGAACCGCCGACCGCCCTGGCGCCCGTGAACCAGGTGGTGCGGATGGGGGGCCTGGCCCGGTACGCGCGGACCGTCCGGCGGCGGACGTACGCGGCGGTGACCCTGGCGCTCTGTCTGGTGCTGGGGCTCTGGGGCACGGGCGCCCTGCACCACTTGAGGCCGGCCTCGTCCGGAAACGCTGACAACGCCGCCAAACCGCGCTCAGGGGCGAGGCCGGACACGCTGACCGTGGCGAACGGGACGACCGAGGTGGCGCCCGGTGAACGGGTCGTCATCGAACCGGACTTCCACGCCGTCCTGGGGGCGGACCGGGAGCCGAATGTCCTCGTCACCGGGCCGGTCGGGGCCCGCTACCGGTGCGGCAGGTGCGTCGGCCCGGAAGGTCTGGACGTCGAGGTGTTCCGCACCGGCGGGGGTGGGGGCCTCGTCGTCGGGACGTTCCGGCTCCAGCGCATGCCGACGAGGGTGGTGGTGGAGTACCGGAAGGTGGAGTACCGGGCAAACGTTATCCGTTTGCGTGGCACTTACCCTGGTTGGGGTACTTTCTACACATTCATCCACTCGACTCCGAAGCCGGGCTCCGGCCAGCGGGTGAAGGCCGTGGCGTACGGGCCCGACGGGAGTGCCCTCGCCGGGGTCGGGGCCTGAGGGCGGGTCCGCGTGCCCCGGCGGGAGGGGCCCGCGGCCCGGAGTTTTCCACAGGCTCCGCCGGGTGTCCGAGGGCGGAGGTAGCGTCGGGGGCATGTCCAATCTGGCAGTGCTCGAAGGCGTTCTGGAGCGCATCACCTACGCCAATGAGGAGAACGGCTGGACGGTGGCCCGGGTCGACACCGGCCGCGGCTCCGGCGATCTCCTCACGGTGGTGGGGTCGCTGCTCGGCGCCCAGGTGGGGGAGTCGCTGCGGATGGAGGGCCGCTGGGGCTCCCATACGCAGTACGGCAAGCAGTTCACGGTGGAGAACTACACGACGGTCCTCCCCGCCACCGTCCAGGGCATACGCCGCTATCTGGGCTCGGGCCTGATCAAGGGCATCGGGCCCAGGATCGCCGAGCGGATCGTCGACCACTTCGGTGTGGACACGCTCGATGTCATCGAGCGCGAGCCGAAGCGGCTGATCGAGGTCCCCGGGCTCGGCCCCAAGCGGACCCGGCTGATCGGCGCCGCCTGGGAGGAGCAGAAGGCCATCAAGGAGGTCATGGTCTTCCTCCAGGGGGTCGGGGTCTCCACCTCGATCGCCGTGCGCATCTACAAGAAGTACGAGGACGCCTCGATCTCGGTGGTCCGCAATCAGCCCTACCGGCTGGCGGCGGACGTCTGGGGCATCGGCTTCCTCACCGCCGACCGGATCGCCCAGGCCGTGGGGATTCCGCACGACAGCCCGGAGCGGGTCAAGGCAGGGCTCCAGTACGCGCTGTCGCAATCCACCGACCAGGGGCACTGCTTCCTGCCCGAGGAGCGGCTGATCGCGGACGCCGTGAAACTGCTTCAGGTGGACACCGGTCTGGTCATCGACTGCCTGGCGGAGCTGGCGGCGGACGCGGAGGGGGTCGTCCGCGAGACCGTTCCGGCGCCGGACGGCGGCGAGCCGGTGACGGCGGTGTATCTGGTGCCCTTCCACCGTGCCGAGCTGTCGCTCTCGGCCCAGGTGCTGCGGCTGCTGCACGCCGACGGCGACCGGATGCCCGCCTTCCAGGACGTGGACTGGAGCAAGGCCCTTCAGTGGCTCGCCCGGCGGACGGGGGCCGAGCTGGCCCCCGAGCAGGAGCAGGCGGTACGGCTCGCGCTGACCAGCAGGGTGGCGGTGCTGACAGGCGGGCCCGGCTGCGGCAAGTCCTTCACCGTCCGCTCCGTGGTCGAGCTGGCCCGCGCCAAGAAGGCCAAGGTGGTGCTCGCCGCGCCCACCGGACGGGCCGCGAAACGGCTGTCGGAGCTGACCGGCGCGGAGGCGTCCACCGTCCACCGGCTGCTGGAGCTGAAGCCCGGCGGGGACGCCGCCTACGACCGGGACCGGCCGCTGGACGCGGATCTCGTCGTCGTCGACGAGGCGTCGATGCTCGATCTGCTGCTCGCCAACAAGCTGGTGAAGGCGGTGGCCCCCGGGGCGCATCTGCTGCTCGTCGGGGATGTGGACCAGTTGCCGAGCGTGGGCGCGGGGGAGGTGCTGCGGGACCTGCTGGCGGCGGAGGGTCCGGTTCCGAGGGTGCGCCTCACCCGTATCTTCCGGCAGGCCCAGGAGTCGGGCGTGGTGACCAACGCCCATCGCATCAACTCCGGCGCGCCGCCCCTCACCACCGGGCTGAAGGACTTCTTCCTCTTCGCCGAGGAGGAGACGGAGGACGCCGGACGGCTCACCGTGGAAGTGGCTGCCCATCGCATCCCGGCCAAATTCGGTCTCGACCCCCGACGGGACATCCAGGTCCTGGCCCCCATGCACCGGGGTCCGGCGGGCGCGGGCGTCCTCAATGGCCTGCTCCAGCAGGCCATTACCCCCGCACGTCCGGACCTGGCCGAGAAGCGTTTCGGCGGCCGGATTTTCCGGGTCGGCGACAAGGTCACCCAGATCCGCAACAACTACGAGAAGGGCGCCAATGGCGTCTTCAACGGCACGGTCGGCGTGGTCACCGCCCTCCACCTGGAGGAACAGCGGCTGACGGTGCGGACCGACGAGGACGAGGAGGTGCCGTACGACTTCGACGAACTGGACGAGCTGGCCCATGCCTACGCCGTGACCATCCACCGCTCCCAGGGCAGCGAATACCCCGCCGTGGTGATCCCGGTCACCACAGGTGCCTGGATGATGCTCCAGCGCAATCTGCTGTACACGGCGGTCACCCGGGCCAGAAAGCTGGTGGTGCTGGTCGGCTCACGCAAGGCGATCGGGCAGGCCGTGCGCACCGTTTCCGCAGGAAGACGGTTCACCGCGCTCGATCACCGGCTTGCGGGGCGTTGAGGGCGGGGGCTGCGCCGGGCGGGGGAAGCCCCCCGGTGCCGGGGTGGGAAATGCCACCCCGACTTCCAGAATCAGGGCGAACGGGGCAGGATGAGCAGGCTGACGGCACTGAGTGCCGCCAACAGGCCCAACGGTCGACCCCGAGTGCACTCTGCTGGGCCAAATGGGGGATGGTAGAGACAGTCAGGGCACCTCGAAGAAGAGGCACTACGTCGGTGAGGGATGACGTGAGCGACAACTCTGTAGTACTGCGGTACGCGGACGGTGAATACACCTACCCGGTGGTCGAGAGCACCGTCGGTGACAAGGGCTTCGACATCGGGAAGCTCCGAGCCCAGACCGGTCTGGTGACCCTGGACAGCGGCTACGGCAACACGGCCGCCTATAAATCCGCGATCACCTATCTCGACGGCGAGCGGGGCATCCTGCGCTACCGGGGCTACCCGATCGAGCAGCTGGCGGAGCGCTCCACCTTCCTTGAGGTGGCCTACCTCCTCATCAACGGCGAGCTTCCGACCGTGGACGAGCTGGCCGCCTTCAAGGGCGAGATCACCCAGCACACGCTGCTGCACGAGGACGTCAAGCGGTTCTTCGACGGCTTCCCGCGCGACGCCCACCCGATGGCGATGCTCTCCTCGGTGGTCAGCGCGCTGTCGACGTTCTACCAGGACAGCCACAACCCGTTCGACGAGAAGCAGCGCCACCTCTCGACGATCCGGCTGCTGGCCAAGCTGCCGACGATCGCGGCGTACGCCTACAAGAAGTCGATCGGCCACCCCTTCGTCTATCCGCGCAACGACCTGGGTTACGTGGAGAACTTCCTGCGGATGACGTTCTCCGTCCCGGCGCAGGAGTACGACCTCGACCCGGTCGTCGTGGCGGCGCTGGACAAGCTGCTCATCCTGCACGCGGACCACGAGCAGAACTGCTCGACCTCCACCGTCCGGCTGGTCGGCTCCTCGCAGGCCAATATGTTCGCGTCGATCTCCGCGGGCATCTCCGCCCTGTGGGGTCCGCTGCACGGCGGCGCCAACCAGTCGGTGCTGGAGATGCTGGAGGGCATCCAGGCCGGTGGCGGCGATGTCGACACCTTCATCCGCAAGGTGAAGAACAAGGAGGACGGCGTCCGCCTGATGGGCTTCGGGCACCGCGTCTACAAGAACTTCGACCCCCGGGCGAAGATCATCAAGGCGGCGGCGCACGATGTCCTCTCGGCCCTCGGCAAGTCCGACGAGCTGCTGGACATCGCCCTGAAGCTGGAGGAGCACGCGCTCTCCGACGACTACTTCGTCGAGCGCAAGCTCTACCCCAACGTGGACTTCTACACCGGTCTGATCTACCGGGCCATGGGCTTCCCGACCGAGATGTTCACCGTGCTCTTCGCGCTCGGCCGGCTGCCCGGCTGGATCGCCCAGTGGCACGAGATGATCAAGGAGCCGGGTTCCCGCATCGGCCGTCCGCGCCAGATCTACACCGGTGTCGTCGAGCGCGACTTCGTCCCGGTCGAGGCCCGCTGACGCCTGCCGTCCCCCGCTGTTCCCCGCCCGCCCGCGCCGTCGCCCTTCGGGGTCACGGCGCGGGCGGCGCTCTGAACGGCTCTGTGCCGGCCGGACGGCCCCGTCCGGCCCCCGCGGCCGGGATGTGTCCGCCCGGGGCCCTGCGGGGCCGTACGGCCCCGGGAGAGACGAAAGCGCCCCGTTGCCGATCCCCCCACGGGTCGGCGAACGGGGCGCTTCCCATATCCCCGGAGCGGATTCCCCCCACGGGACCCGGCCGGGTGTTTCGGGGCGCGGAGTGTCCGCGCGGTCTGCCGGGGTACGCACACACGGGAGGGCCGCTCATAGCTCCCCGGGTACGTGCCCCGGCCAACGCTTGCCTGGGACGTCCCCCAAGACATCCCATGAACGTCCCCCAAGACGTTCTCGGCATCGCCCACATAGACTCATGAAGAGCCTCGATGGTTACCCCCAAATATCTGTGATCTAGGTCTCTTTGTGAAGGTCTTGTGCGTCACATGTAGTCGACCGAAGCGTCACGGCTCTGTGTCGGCCGCTGGGCAAACCGGGCGAATCGGAGTCGGCCGATTTTAGGATCATGGGTTTGACCTGCTCAGATGCCATTCGGCGCCGATGGGCCCTCTGGTGCGGTGGCCCCGGCGGGTGGCCGGAAAAGATTTCTCCAAGGGGCTCCGGTGGCCTCGGCCGACGCCCTGTCGACCCGGCGCGGGACGCCCGGGTGACCTGCGCGGGGTCCGGGGCGGGCCGGGGTGCCGGTGTCCGGAAGCGGAGCGGGGCCGTACCGGGCCGTCGTGCGGCTGATCGGTACGGCCCCGAAGGTCCGAGGTGTCGGCGCTGCCGGCGCCGACGGCGGTGCCGCCGGTGCTCAGGCGGCCGGGCCCACCAGCTCGTATCCGGCCTCGTCCACGGCGGCGCGCACGGCCTCCTCGTCCAGCGGCGCCTCGGAGACGACCGTGACCCTGCCGGTCGCGGCTTCGGCGGTCACCGAGGAGACCCCGGCGATGGCCGAGACCTCGGCCGAGACGGCCCCCTCGCAGTGGCCGCACGTCATCCCGGAGACCTGGTAGACGGTGGTGACACCGGCCGTCTGCGCGGGTGCCGCGCCCGTGCCGCAGGAGCCGCCGCCGCAGCAGCCGGAGGCGGAGCCGGTCGCGGTGATCTCGATCTCGTTCTCGGTCTTCGCGGTCATGTCGTTCTCCTCGCGGGACGTCCGGCGCGCGGATGGCGCGCACGGATGGGCGGTTCAGGGGCTGCCGGGTCTCTCTCCCGCCTCCCTGTGGCCCTCACCCTACAATACCCCTAGGGGGTATGGCGAGTCCCGGGGGCGGCTCCGCGCCCCGGGCGGGGCGCGGAGCCGTGCGCACGGCGGACGTTCAGCCCCTGCCGCCCCGGTTCGCGCCGCGCCGGTATCCGGGCCGCCCGGCCACCCAGACATGAATGGTCTCCACGTACCAGAACGGCCTGCCGCCCTCCACCACGTCGGGCGGGGGGAGCAGACCGTGCTTGCGGTAGGTGCGGACGGTGTCGGGCTGCACCCGGATGTGGGTGGCGATGTCCTTGTACGACCAGAGCGCGCGTTCCGTCATCGGTGTGACACCTCCCTGTACGCGCGGCAGCGGCGGCCGGGGGACCGTCGATCGGCCTGTCGCGCGAACGCTGGCGATCGATCACTGAGCCTGCGCCCCGGAAGGGCCCCGCGTGGAGAGGGAGAGCAAGGATGTCGACCGTTCGTGACGGAAGGTCCGCGCAACGGAGACACGTGTGATGAGCGGGCGACAATTCACCCGGACGGCGGCTGTTGTCCACGGGCCCCGCGTGCGGTGGCCCGCAGTGCCGCCGTGGCCGCGCGCGGCGCCCCCGCCGGACGGCCCGGCGGGGGCTGCGGACCGCGCTGCGCGGGATGGGTGTCAGGCGCCGCAGGAGCGCAGGAAACGCCGGGTCCGCCGGGCGATCGGAAGGGGCCGGTCCGGCGGGCAGGGGTACATGTCCTGCTCCACGATGGCGAAGAGGTCCACGTCCAGCGCCTGTGCCGCCGCGAGCACCGGCTCCAGGGCGGGCACCCCGGACGGTGGCTCGCACATCACCCCGCGCCCCACGGCGGGCCCGAACGGCAGATCCTCGGCGACCACCCCGGCGAGGACCTCCGGGTCCACCTGCTTGAGGTGGAGATAGCCGATGCGCTCCCCGTAGGTCTCGATCAGCTTCACGCTGTCCCCGCCGCAGTACGCGTAGTGCCCCGTGTCCAGACAGAGCGAGACATCGCGGGGATCGGTGGCGTCGAGGAAGCGGGCGACGTTCTCCTCGGTGTCGATATGGGTGTCCGCGTGCGGATGGACGACGATCCTCAGCCCGTACCGCTCGCGCACCTCCCGTCCCAGCCGCTCGGTCTGAGCGGCCAGATCCCGCCACTGGCGGGCCGTCAGGGTGCTGCTCTCCCGTACCTGCCCGGTCTTGTCGTCCCGCCAGAACGAGGGGATGACCACCAGGTGCTCCGCGCCCATCGCCCGGGTGAGCCCGGCGATGGCCGAGACATGGGCCCAGGTCTCCTCCCAGACGGCGGGCCCGTGGTGCAGCCCGGTGAAGACCGTTCCGGCCGAGACCCGCAGCCCCCGCCGCGCGGTCTCGTCGGCCAGCCGCGCCGGGTCGGTGGGGAGATAGCCGTACGGACCCAGCTCGATCCACTCGTAACCGGCCTCGGCGACCTCGTCGAGGAAGCGCTGCCAGGGCACCTGCCGCGGGTCGTCGGGGAACCACACCCCCCAGGAGTCGGGGGCGGAGCCGACCCGGATGCGGTGCAGGGAGCGGGCGGAGGAGGTCATGGAAGAGAGCTTTCCGGCCATCTCGGAAGGGTGTCAAGGCTACGTCCGAATGTAAGGACAAAATGTTGACAGGGCTCGGTCCCGGCGACTAGACCTGGAGGGACCGTACGCGCGGACGGGGCAGCCGGAACGGGACGGCAACGGGACCGGACCGGCAATGGGACCGGACCGGGACGGGCGGACAGGAGCCAGGAGTGAAGGGGCGCGGATGACGCTGGCGGACGGCTCTCGGCCGGGCGGGGCGGACAGGTCGGACGGCCCCGAGCCGTACGACGTGATCACCATGGGCCGGATCGGGGTCGACCTCTATCCGCTGCGGACGGGTGTTCCGCTGGCGCGCGTCGACGTGTTCGGGAAGTTCCTCGGCGGCTCCGCCACCAATGTCGCCGTCGGCGCCGCCCGGCTCGGCCGCCGCACCGCCGTGATCACCCGCACCGGGCAGGACGCCTTCGGGGAGTACGCGCACGAGGCCCTGCGCGGCTTCGGGGTGGACGACCGCTGGGTCACCCCGGTCCCCGCGTACCCCACCCCCGTCACCTTCTGCGAGATCTTCCCCCCGGACGACTTCCCGCTCTGGTTCTACCGGCAGCCCAAGGCCCCCGACCTGGAGATCCTGCCCCAGGAGCTGGACCTCGCCGCCGTGCGCGCCGCCCGGGTCTTCTGGATGACCGGCACCGGCCTGTGCGCCGAGCCGAGCCGCGGCGCGACCCTCGCCGCGCTCGCCCACCGCGACCGCGCCGGGATCACCGTCTTCGACCTCGACTGGCGGCCGATGTTCTGGCAGGACCCCGAGGAGGCGCGGCCCCACTACCGCCGGGCGCTCGCCCACGCGACCGTCGCCGTCGGCAACCTGGACGAGTGCGAGATCGCCACCGGTGAGCGCGCACCGGACGCGGCGGCCCGCGCGCTGCTCGCCGCCGGGGTGGAGCTGGCCGTGGTCAAGCAGGGCCCCGAGGGCGTGCTGGCCCTCCACCGCGACGGGACCCGGGTGGTGGTGCCGCCCGTCCCGGTCGAGGTGGTCAACGGCCTCGGCGCGGGCGACGCCTTCGGCGGCGCGCTCTGCCACGGGCTGCTCTCCGGCTGGGAGCCGGGCGCGGTCATGCGGTACGCCAACGCCGCCGGGGCGATCGTGGCGGCCCGGCTCGCCTGCTCCACGGCGATGCCGTACCCGGACGAGGTCGAGCAGGTCCTCGCGGGCGGCCCGGTGCCGCCCTCGCCCACGCCACCGCCGCAGCCTCCCGCCGGACCCGTACCGGCCGTTCCCGGATCGGCCCCGGCCATGGCACCGGCGCGACCCCCGGCCGGGCCCGGGGTCCCGCCCGCGCCGCCGCAGCCGCCCGCCGGGCCCGGGGAGCCGTCGTGACCCGGATCGACATCGCCGAGCTGGTCGGCATCCGCACCCGCCACCCCGAGGCCGTCGCCGAGGCCGCGGCCCACCGCCGCCGACGGCCCGGACCCATCGGCGCGAGCGGACGGCTGATGATCATCGCCGCCGACCACCCGGCGCGCGGCGCGCTCGCCGTCGGCGACAGCAGACTCGCCATGGCCAACCGCCTCGACCTGCTGGAACGGCTCTGTCTCGCCCTCTCCCGGCCCGGTGTCGACGGGGTGCTCGCCACCGCCGACATCCTCGACGACCTGCTGCTGCTCGGCGCGCTCGACGACCGGATCGTGATGGGCTCGATGAACCGGGGCGGCCTCGCGGGCGCCTCGTTCGAACTGGACGACCGCTTCACCGGCCACCGCGCGCAGGATCTCGACCGGCTCGGCTTCGACGCGGGGAAGCTGCTGCTGCGCATCGACTACCAGGACCCGGCGTCCGTGGAGACCCTGCACTCCACCGCGCGGGTCGTGGACGAGATGGCCGAGCGCCGGCTGCCCGTCTTCATCGAGCCGTTCATCTGCCACCGGGTGGACGGGCGGCTGCGGACCGATCTGAGCGCGGAGGCGGTCACCCGTTCCATCGCCATCGCGTCCGGACTCGCCGGGACCTCCGCGTACACCTGGCTGAAAGTCCCCGTCACCGAGAACCCCGACGACATGGCCGCCGTGATGGAGACCTCCACCCTCCCCGCCGTCATCCTCGGCGGCGAGATCGGCGGCGACCAGGACGGCGCGTACGAGAAATGGCGCGGCGCGCTGCGGCTGCCGACCGTCCAGGGGCTGGTGGTGGGCCGTTCGCTGCTCTATCCGGCGGACGGGGACGTGGCCGCGGCGGTGGACACGGCGGTGGGGCTGCTGTGACCCGGCCGGCGCACCGCCGGGCCGCACGGGCGGTACGGGGCGCACCCGGTGCCCGGGGCGGTACCCGGGCCAGGACGGTACGGACGGTCAGAGGACGTGGGGTACACGGGGTACGAGGGGTATACGAGAACTCATGAGCACGCAGCACACGCACGGCGGCCCCACGGCGGCCCGCCCCGACCGGCACCTCCCGGCGGGCAGCGCGGCCGACGGCCCCTACGCGCTCCGCGTCGACCCGGAGCGGGCGGGGTGGACCCACTCGTCCCTGCGCGTCCTGGAGCTGGAGCCCGGCGGCACGCACACCCTCGACACCGGTGACAGCGAGTGGATCGTGCTCCCGCTGAACGGCGGCTGCGCCGTCGAGGTCGACGGCACCACCTTTGAACTCCTGGGCAGGGAGAGCGTCTTCGGCGGAGTCACCGACTTCGCCTATCTTCCGCGCTCCGCCCGGGCACAGATCACCTCCGGCGCGGGAGGCCGCTTCGCACTGGCAGGGGCGAAGTGCGGGCGACGACTCCCCGCCCGCTACGGCCCCGCGCCGGAGGTTCCGGTGGAGCTGCGCGGCTCCGGCACCTGTTCCCGCCAGGTCAACAACTTCGCCGCCGCCGACAGCTTCGACTGCGACAGGCTGATCGCCGTCGAGGTGCTCACCCCCGGCGGGAACTGGTCCTCGTACCCGCCGCACAAGCACGACGAGCACCGGCCCGGCAGCGAGTCGGTGCTCGAAGAGATCTACTACTTCGAGATCGAGCGGGACGGGCTCGGCTACCAGCGGGTCTCGCCGTCCCGGGACGGCGGTACGGACGTCCTCGCCGAAGTGCGCGGCGGGGACGCGGTGCTCATCCCCGACGGCTGGCACGGCCCCTCGATCGCCCCGCCCGGCCGCACCCTGTACTACCTCAATGTGATGGCGGGCCCCGGAGCGACCCGGGAGTGGCTGATTTGCGACCATCCCGACCACGCCTGGATCAGGGGCACCTGGCCGCAGGAGCCCGTCGACCCCCGGCTGCCGCTCTACCTCCCCCCGGCGGCGGCGTCCGGCAGCGGCTCCCCGGCGGCGTCCGGGAACGGCTCCCCGGCGGTGCCCGGTGACGGCTCCCCGGCCCCGGACACGGCCAGGGACGGGGACGGGGAGCGCCCGGAGACGACCGAGGAAGGCGCATGACGACGGAGTCGGCAGGGACGGCAGCGGCGACCGGGTCGGCGGAGGTACGGGCGCGCGGCAGGGCGGGAGCCGGTACCGGTGGTACCCGGCGGCTCACCGTCGCCCAGGCCCTGATCATGTTCCTCAGCCGCCAGTACACCGAGCGGGACGGCCGACGGCGGCGGCTGATCGGCGCCACCTGGGGCATCTTCGGCCATGGCAACGTCGCCGGGATCGGCCAGGCGCTGCTGGAGTCGGGCACCGGGCGCGACGCCGCGATGCCGTACTACCAGGGCCGCAACGAACAGGCCATGGTCCACGCGGCTGTCGGATACGCCCGTCAGTCCCGGCGGCTCTCCGCGCACGCCGTCACCACCTCCATCGGCCCCGGCGCCACCAACCTCGTCACGGGCGCGGCGCTCGCGACGGTCAACCGGCTGCCGGTGCTGCTGCTGCCCGGCGACACCTTCGCCACCCGGCCCGCCGACCCCGTCCTCCAACAGCTTGAAGTCCCGTACGCGGGCGATGTGTCGGTCAACGACACGCTGCGCCCCGTCTCCCGCTACTTCGACCGGATCACCCGCCCCGAGGCGCTGATCCCCGCCGCGCTCCAGGCCGTGCGCACCCTCGCCGACCCGGCCGACACCGGTGCCGTCACCCTCGCCCTGCCGCAGGACGTCCAGGCGGAGGCGTACGACTGGCCCGAGGAGTTCTTCGCCGAGCGGATCTGGCGGGTCGCCCGCCCCCGGCCGGACACCGACGCCCTGGCCGCCGCCCGCCGGGCCCTGGCCACGGCCCGCCGCCCCCTCGTCGTCGCGGGCGGCGGGGTCCACCACAGCGAGGCCGAGGACGCGCTGCGCGCCTTCGCCGAGCGCACCGGCGTCCCCGTCGCCTCCACCCAGGCGGGCAAGGGCTCGCTGCCGTACGACCACCCCGCCGACGTCGGCGGCATCGGCCACACCGGCACGGCGACCGCCGACGAACTGGCCCGGACCGCCGATCTGGTGATCGGTGTCGGCACCCGCTGGTCCGACTTCACCACCGCGTCCGGCACGCTCTTCCAGAACCCGGACGTCCGCTTCCTCAATGTCAACATCACCCCGTTCGACGCGCACAAGATGGCCGGACTCTCCCTCGTCGGCGACGCGCGCGCCGTCCTCACCGAGCTGGCCGATGCCGCCCCGGCGGTGCCTCCCGCGTACCCGGCGGAGTACGGCGCCGCCAAGGAGCGCTGGGAGAGCCGGGTCTCCACCGCGTACGCGGCCGCCGACCCGGGGGCCCGCCCCACCCAGAGCCAACTGCTCGGTGCGCTGGACGCCCTGGTCACGGGCGAGGACATCGTCATCAACGCCGCCGGTTCGCTCCCCGGCGATCTGCACAAGCTGTGGCGCGCCCGCTCCGCCGACCAGTACCACGTCGAGTACGGCTACTCCTGCATGGGATACGAGATCCCGGCGGCGATCGGCGTGGCGATGGCCGCCCCCGGACGGCCGGTCTGGGCGCTCGTCGGCGACGGCACCTATCTGATGAACCCCACCGAGATCGTCACCGCCGTCCAGGAGAACATCCCGGTGAAGGTGGTCATCGTGCAGAACCACGGATACGCCTCCATCGGCGGGCTCTCCGCCTCCGTCGGCGGCGAGCGCTTCGGCACCGCCTACCGCCACCGCGCCCCGGACGGCACCTACAGCGGCGACCCGCTGCCGGTGGACCTCGCGGCCAACGCCGCCGCGCTCGGGCTGCGCGTCCTGCGCGCCGGGACCGTGGCCGAGCTGCGCCGGGCCCTCGCCGCCGCCCGCGCGTCCGACGTCCCCACAGGTGTCTATGTGGAGACCGCGACGCCCGACACTGTGTCGGGCCCGCCCCCGGCCCAGGCGTGGTGGGATGTACCCGTGGCCGAGACCGCGACCCGTTCCGCCGCGGTCGGGGCCCGTGAGGAGTACGAGAGGCAGCGCGCGGCCCGCCGCCGTCCGCTGTGAGCCGTCCATGAGCCGCCCCCCGTGCAACCGTCAGCCGTGAAAGCCCCGCCCGCCGTGAAGTCCCGCGAGCCGCGCCGGCCGTGAACCGCCACGGACGACCCGGTGACCCGGTGGAGCGGCATCTCCGAAGGAGCCATACGTCATGACCAGGACCGTCAACCACTGGATCGGTGGCAGGAGCGTCGAGGGCGCGTCCGGCGCGTGGGGCCCGGTCACCGACCCGGCGACCGGCGCGGTCACCACCCGGGTCGCGCTGGCCTCGGCGGACGAGGTCGACGCCGCCGTGGCCGCCGCGCGCGAGGCGTACACCGCCTGGGGCACGTCCTCGCTGGCGCAGCGCACCGCGATCCTCTTCCGCTACCGGGCCCTCCTCGACGCCCGCCGGGAGGAGCTGGCCGCGCTGATCACCGCCGAGCACGGCAAGGTGCACTCCGACGCGCTCGGCGAGGTCGCGCGCGGACTGGAGATCGTGGAGCTGGCCTGCGGGATCACCACCCAGCTCAAGGGCGAGCTGTCCACACAGGTGGCCGGCCGGGTGGACGTGGCGTCGATCCGCCAGCCGCTGGGCGTGGTCGCGGGCATCACCCCGTTCAACTTCCCCGCGATGGTGCCGATGTGGATGTTCCCGCTGGCGATCGCCTGCGGGAACACCTTCGTCCTCAAGCCCAGCGAGAAGGACCCGTCGGCGGCGAACCTCCTGGCCGTGCTGGCGGCGGAGGCGGGGCTCCCCGACGGGGTGCTCAACGTGGTCCACGGCGACAAGGTCGCGGTGGACGCGCTGCTCGCGCACCCGGACGTCGCCGCGGTCTCGTTCGTCGGCTCCACCCCGATCGCCCGTCACATCCACGCCACCGCCTCCGCGCACGGCAAGCGGGTCCAGGCGCTCGGGGGGGCCAAGAACCACATGCTGGTCCTCCCCGACGCGGATCTGGACGCGGCGGCCGACGCGGCGGTCTCGGCGGCGTACGGGTCGGCGGGCGAGCGCTGCATGGCGATCTCGGCGGTCGTGGCGGTCGGTGCCACCGGCGACGCGCTGGTGGAGAAGATCCGTGAGCGGGCCGAGAAGATCAGGATCGGCCCGGGCGACGACCCCGCGTCCGAGATGGGTCCGCTGATCACCCGGGCCCACCGGGACAAGGTCGCCGGTTATGTCACCGGCGCCGCGGCCCAGGGCGCGGATGTGGTGCTGGACGGCACCGGCTACACCGTCGAGGGGTACGAGGAGGGCCACTGGATCGGCATCTCGCTGCTGGACCGGGTCTCCCCGGACTCCGACGCCTACCGGGACGAGATTTTCGGCCCGGTCCTGTGCGTGCTGCGCGCCGAGACGTACGAGGAGGGCCTGGCGCTGATCAACGCCTCGCCGTTCGGCAACGGCACGGCGGTCTTCACCCGGGACGGCGGCGCGGCGCGCCGCTTCCAGCTGGAGGTCCAGGCGGGCATGGTCGGGGTGAATGTCCCGATCCCGGTGCCCGTCGGCTACCACTCCTTCGGTGGCTGGAAGGACTCGCTCTTCGGCGACCACCACATCTACGGCAACGACGGGGTGCGCTTCTACACCCGCGGCAAGGTGGTGACGACCCGCTGGCCCGACCCGTCGGAGCCGCACGCGGGTGTCGATCTGGGCTTCCCGCGCAACCACTGAGCCGCGCGGGCGGCCCGCCCCTACGGGTGCGGGTCCACAGGGACCCGCACCCGTAGGGCCGTTACGCCTCGCCCTCGGCGAGGGTGTGGGCGACCAGCGCGTTGGCGTGGCCGTGGCCGAGTCCGTGCTCGCTCTTGAGCCAGGCGACCAGTTCCATGTGCCGGGTCAGCGGGGAGGAACGGATCAGTTCCTTCCACTCCGTCACCGGACGGCCGTACTTCTTCTCGATGGCGGGAAAGTAGCTGGCCGGTCCCTTGACCTGCTCCGTCATAGCGCGTGGCCCCCTTGTGGCGCGTGGTGCGATACGGGGATTCTCACCGTGCGCGTGATCGTGGGGCAAGCGGATTCGCCACCGGGCGGGGCGGTGACGGGCCGGTCTCGTTCCCGCTCCCATTCCTTGATGCGGACGCGGACTCCGAGGCCGGCGCGCGGACGCCGACGCCCGTGCGATGACGGGCGTCGGCGTCCGGTCCGCGCGGTGGCGGGTGACGGGATCAGTAGAGGGTGTACAGGAGCTTGTTCGGTGAACCGGTCCCGGGGTTGATGACCTTGTTGTTGGTCGCGCCGTTCACCAGGGCGTCACGGACCTGGGCCGCCGGTGCGGTCGGGTTGGCCGCCAGATAGAGCGCCGCGGCGCCCGCCACGTGCGGGGCGGCCATGGAGGTGCCGGAGATGGTGTTGGTGGCGGTGTCGTTGGTGGCCCAGGCCGAGGTGATGCCGACGCCCGGGGCGAAGATGTCCAGGCAGGTGCCGAAGTTCGAGAACGACGCCTTGGTGTCGGTGCGGTCGGTGGCGCCGACCGTGATCGCCGTCGGGACCCGGGCGGGCGAGACGGTGCAGGCGTTCACGGCCTGGCCGAAGATATTGCCGTTGCCCGCGGCGATGGCGTAGCTGACGCCGGAGGCGACGGACCGTGTCACCGCGTTGTCCAGGGTGGCGTTGGCGCCGCCGCCGAGGCTCATGTTCGCGACGGCGGGCTTGCGGGCGTTGGCGGTCACCCAGTCGACGCCCGCGATGACTCCGGCGTTGGTGCCGGAGCCCTGGCAGTTGAGCACGCGGACGGCGATCAGGTTGACGCCCTTGGCGACGCCCCAGGTGCCGCCGCCGACCGTACCGGCGACATGGGTGCCGTGGCCCTGACAGTCCTGGCCGTTCTGCCCGCCGCCCACGGTGTCGGTGCCGACGCTCGCCCGGCCGCCGAAGTCGCTGTGGGAGGTGCGGATACCGGTGTCGATGATGTACGCGTTCACCCCGGCCGCGGTGGTGTTGTACGTGTACGTCGTCGACAGCGGCAGATCCCGCTGGTCGATCCGGTCAAGGCCCCAGGTGGCATTGGTCTGGGTGGCCGCGAGACTGACCTTGGAATCCTGTTCCACATAGGAGACCCGGGGGTCCGCCGCCAGTTCGGCGGCCCTGGCCGTGGACATCTTCGCCGCGAAGCCCTGCACGGCGCTGCGGTAGGTGTACTTGGGGGTGACCCCGAAGTCGGCGGCGCGGGTCCGGCCGTCCTTCAGGACCACGATCCAGCTCCCGGGAACGGCGGTCGCCGAAGGAGCGAGACGCAGGTCTCCGCCCCGTTCGGGCGCGGTCGCGCCGTGCGCCGAGGGGGAGACGGCGAACTGTAGACCGACCGCGAGGGTGACCACGGGCAGCAGGGCGCCTAAGCGGCGGGTGGTTGTTCTCATCTCGTGCACCTGACCTCTCGTTGACCGGATCGCAAGGAATCACGGGTGTACGGGGGTGTGCGGGGTGCCGGGCCATGCGTGAACGGGGCACATGGACGCGCGGGGGCGCGCGGTGCCTCGGCGTACCGGTGGTGCGGGATACCCGGAGCGACCGGACGCGTCGAACACTGTCTCCTGACATGAGACATGACACAAGAGTCTGTCTGGGGACACCGTGTCACCGACGCCACCGGCCGAGGCGTTTTGGCCACACAGCCCGCGCCGGACCGCGTCCGGCCCCGCCGTGCCCCGCCGCCCCGCGCTCCGCACCCGGGCGCACACTCCCGGCCCCGCGCGCGGTGGGGCGCCGCCGCTGTCGCCCGGACCGTACACGGGCCGGTGCGGGCGGGGTGTCCGCCGCGGGGTCACGGGCCGGTGCTGTCGGGCGTCCGGTGTCCGCTGCGAGGTCATGCCCGGCGTCCGGCATGAGGTCACGCCCGGTGCCGGGCGTCCGCCGCGGGGCCGTGGCCGCCGCTGTCGGGCGTCCGCCGCGAAGCTACGGCCGCTGCCCGCTGCCCGCTGCCCGCTGCCCGCTGCCCGCCGCCCGGCGTCCGCCGCGAAGCCACGGCCGCTGTCGGGTGCGGGTGTCCCGGCACGAGGCCACGCCCGTGGCCCGGCGTCCGCCCCGCGGCCCGGCGTCCGCGGCCCGGCAGCCGTCCCCTCGGCCCGGCCCGTGCGCGGTACGGCCACGGGGCCCGGGCACGGGGCCCACCGCCCCCACAGGCGCCCCGCTTAAGGTTGCCCCCATGCAGATCCGAATCCCCCGGCCCCGCCGCCGGGGCCGATGGCTCGCCGGGACGGCCGCGTTCGCGGTGCTCGCCGGAGCGGGCACATGGACCGCCGTCGCCGACGGCGACGCCCCGGCGGTGCACCGCGAGGACCGGGTGCACCAGATGCCGGGAGCCGGTGTCGACACCTCGTTCTTCACCTCGGGGGACCCGGACCGCCGCAGACCCGCCGTCCTCATCGGACACGGCTTCGGCGGCAGCAAGGACGACGTCAGGGAGCAGGCCGAACGGCTGGCCCGGGACGGCTACGCCGTCCTCACCTGGTCCGCCCGCGGCTTCGGCGCCTCCACCGGCCGGATCGGGCTCAACGACCCCGCCCACGAGGTCAAGGACGTCTCCCGGCTGCTCGACTGGCTGGCCCGGCGCCCCGAGGTACGGCTCGACGCCGACGGCGACCCCCGGGTCGGCGTCGCCGGTGCCTCCTACGGCGGAGCCGCCGCGCTGCTCGCCGCCGGGCACGACCGCCGCGTCGACGCCATCGCGCCGTCGATCACCTACTGGAACCTCGCCGACGCGCTCTTCCCCGAAGGGGTCTTCAAGAAACTCTGGGCGGGCCTCTTCTTCACCGCGGGCGCGGCGGGCCCCACCGGCCCGACCGGACCGCCCCCCGGTGTCGCCGACCCGCCGGGCGCGCCGCGCGCCGCGACGGGCGCCCCGGCCACCGGCGCGGACGCCCCCGCCGACCCCGAGGGCTGCGGCCGTTTCTCGGCCGAACTGTGCGCGATGTACGAACGGGTCGCCGTGGCCGGAGAGCCCGACCCCGCCGCCCGCGCCCTCCTCGAACGCCGCAGCCCCTCCGCCGTCGGCGACCGCATCGCCGTCCCCACCCTGATCGTCCAGGGCCAGTCCGACTCCCTCTTCCCGCTCTCCCACGCCGACGCCATGGCCCAGCGGATCAAGGCCAACGGCGCACCCGTCGCCGTCGACTGGATCTCCGGCGGCCACGACGGCGGCGACCGGGAGCAGCGGCGGATCGAGAACCGGGTCACGGCCTGGTTCGACCGCCATCTGAACGGGGACCGCGGCGCCGACCCCGGCCCCGCGTTCCGCGTCAGCCGCACCGGCGGCTTCGACTCCGGCGAGGGCCACGCCGTGCTCCGCGGCGCCTGGGACGACCGCTACCCCGGTCTGCACGGCGGGGTGCGGAACATCCCGCTCACCGCGGGCGAGCAGCGCTTCTCCAACCCCGCCGGGGCCGCCCCGCCCGCCGTCTCCGCCGTCCCCGGCATCAGCGGCGCGCTCGGGCAGTTCTCCTCCCTCGGGGTCGGCTTCGCCACCGACGTCCCCGGGCGGCACGCCCGTTTCGACTCCCGTCCGCTGCCGGACGATCTGCGGATCACCGGCTCGCCGCGGGTCCGGGTCAAGGTCGCCTCCACCACCGGCGACGCGGTGCTCTTCGCCAAGGTGTACGACGTGGGCCCCGACGGGCGGACGCAGGTGCTGCCCGCGCAGCTCGTCGCCCCCGTCAGGATCACCGGGGCCCGTACGGGCAAGGAGGTCACACTCACCCTGCCCGCCGTGGACCACCGGGTCGAGGCGGGCCACCGGCTCCGGCTCGTGCTCTCCGCGACCGACCTCGGCTACGCGTCGCCCGTGGCCCCCGCCCGCTACACCGTGGGTCTGACCGGCGCGGGCGAACTGGCCGTCCCCACCGCCCCCGCCGTGCGCACCCAGGACACCGGGCTGCCGTGGTGGACCTGGGCCCTCCCGGCCGGGGGCGCGGCCCTCGCCGCCGCGCTGCTGCTCACCGCCCGCCGCCGGGCCACCGCCCCCGCGCCCGACCCCGGCCGCGCGGACGTCCCGCTGGAGATCACCGGCCTCGCCAAGCGCTACGCCGGGGCCAGCGACCGCTACGCCGTGCGGGACCTCTCGTTCCGCGTCGAGAAGGGACAGGTCCTCGGACTGCTCGGCCCCAACGGCGCGGGCAAGACGACCACGCTGCGGATGCTGATGGGGCTGATCCGGCCGGACGAGGGCGAGATCCGCGTCTTCGGGCACGCGATCCGGCCGGGCGCGCCCGTGCTCTCCCGGGTCGGCGCCTTCGTCGAGGGCGCCGGTTTCCTCCCCCATCTGTCCGGCCGGGAGAACCTGGACCTGTACTGGCGCGCCACCGGCCGCCCCGCCGCCGACGCCCATGCCGAGGAGGCCCTGGAGATAGCCGGACTCGGCGACGCGCTCGCCCGTGCCGTGCGCACCTACTCCCAGGGCATGCGGCAGCGGCTCGCCATCGCCCAGGCCATGCTCGGCCTGCCGGATCTGCTGATCCTCGACGAGCCGACCAATGGACTCGACCCGCCGCAGATCCGGGAGATGCGGGACGTGATGATCCGGTACGCGGCCGGGGGCCGCACCGTCATCGTCTCCAGCCATCTCCTCTCCGAGGTCGAGCAGTCCTGCACCCATCTGGTCGTCATGGACCGCGGCCGGCTGGTGCAGGCCGGGCCGGTCGCCGAGATCACCGGGGAGAGCGACACCGTGCTCGTCACCCTCGCCGGGGAGATCTCCGAGCCGCTGGCCGAGAAGGTCGCCGCGCTGCCGGGGGTCGGCTCGGCCCGGCGGACCGAGGACGGGCTCCTCGTCCGGCTCGACGGGGCCACCACCACGGCGCTGATCGGCGAACTCGTCCGGCTGGACGTGCCGCTGACCGGTGTCGGCCCGTACCGCCGTCTCGAAGACGCCTTCCTCACCCTGATCGGAGGTTCCGCGTGAGCACCCTGACCGAGGCCGCGCCCGGCTACCGCGCCCGGCACACCCTGCCGCTGCGCGTGGAGGCGGTACGGCAGCTCAAGCGGCGGCGGACGATGGTGATGGCCGGGCTGCTGGCGGCGCTGCCGCTGGTGCTCATCGCCGCCTTCGCCGTCGGCGGGACGCCCGGCGACGGCGGGCCCGACGACCGGATCACGCTGATGGACACCGCCACGGCCTCCGCCGCCAACTTCGCCGCGACCAGCCTCTTCGTCTCGGCGGGCTTTCTGCTGGTGGTGCCGGTGGCGCTGTTCCACGGGGACACCGTCGCCTCGGAGGCCAACTGGTCCTCGCTGCGCTATCTGCTGGCCGCTCCGGTGCCGCGGACCCGGCTGCTCTGGTCCAAGCTGGCGGTGGCGCTGGGCTTCAGCGCGGCGGCCGTGCTGCTGCTGCCGCTGGTCGCCCTGGCGGCCGGTACGGTCGCCTACGGCTGGGGCCCGCTGGAGCTGCCCACCGGGGGTTCGCTCCCCGCCGGGACCGCCCTGGCCCGGCTGGGCCTCGCCGTGCTGTATGTCCTCGTCTCCCTGCTGGCCACGGCGGGGCTCGCCTTCTGGCTCTCCACCAGGACGGACGCGCCGCTGGGCGCGGTCGGCGGGGCGGTCGGGCTGACGATCGTCGGCAATGTGCTGGACGCGGTCACGGCGCTCGGCGACTGGCGCCAGGTGCTCCCCACCCACTGGCAGTTCGACTGGATCGACGTGCTCCAGCCGCAGGCGGAGTGGAGCGGGATGGTGCAGGGGGCCTCGGTCTCCCTCACCTACGCGCTGGTGTTCACGGCGTTGGCCTTCCGCCACTTCTCCCGCAAGGACATCGTGTCCTGACCCGGGGGCGGCCCGCACCCCGGCCCGGAGCCCCGGCAGCCCGCCGCGGACTCCGGGCCGCCGTCGTTCCCGGGGACGGGACCGGACGCCCGAGGGGGCCGAGGGGCCGGCCGGGAGGACCGGCGGGAGGACGGGTCGGGACCGGCCACGCCGGGCGGGGTTCCCGCGTGGCCGAGGGCCTCGGCCACTAGCCTGAGGGGGCCGGTACGGCCGTCCGCCCGTGCGGGGGTGGAGACGGGCCCCGGGCCGCAGGCCCCGGCGGTGGTGCCCCCGGCGGCGAGGACCGGCCGGGCGACCCGGAATGCGGCCGGGTCGCCCGGCCTCCGCCGCTCCGCCCGGCCTTCGTCGCTCCGCGCGGGCGGAGCGGACGCCCGCCGGGCCGGAGCCGCGGAAACGGCGGGGCACCGGGGGAGCGGCAGGGCGCGGGGAGATGCCCGGGGCATCGGACGGGGGAGCGGTCAGAGCAGCCCGCCCGCCCGCCAGAGTCTGCGCCCCCGTTCGTCGAAGGCCCCCACGTCCTCCAGGAAGCCGCTCAGCCGGGCCGCACCCGCCCGGAGCACCTCCCGCCGGTGCTCGCTGCCGCGGGACTGCTTCACGGCCAGTCTGCGGTCGAGTCCGCAGTCCGGGTAGACCTGGGAGTTGACGAGGCACCGGGCGAAGACCCGGCCCAGCTCCCCGGTCACGGCCCGCGTCACCCGCAGCTCCAGCCGTCCCGCGCGCTCCATCTGCCGCCGCAACTCCTCCCGCGCGTACCGCACATGCCGGGCCTCCTCCACCACATGGATACGGGTGACGCCGCGCACCAGCGGCTGCACCCGGTCGTCGGGGAAGGTCAGCCGCTGCATCCAGTCGATGACCTCCTCGCACAGCAGCGTGAAGACAAGGGAACACGATGTGGTGGAACAGGATTTGAAGACCCGGGTGAGATTCTGGACGAACGGTGACACGGGATAGACGGGCGTCTCCGATTTGGCGAGGAAACGGGCGAACATCATGGAGTGGCGGCACTCGTCGGCGATCTCCGTCAGGGCGAAACGGACATGCTTGCTCGTGACCGGCTTGTCATAGATATGCCGCAGCAGCAACTGCATGACCACGATCTCGAACCAGATACCGATCGAGGCGAGTGACGCGCTTTCGACCCGGGCCAGCCGCTGTCGTCGTTCCTCGTCCATCGCCCACCACAGCGGAGTGTCGTAGAGGGAGATCAGCTCCGGCGGCCAGAACCATTTTCCCTCCACGAAGGGGGCGTCCCAGTCCAGCTCGCGGTCCGGGTCGAAGCTGTGCCGGGCGCTGGCGTCGAGAAGGCGCCGGGCCGTCTCTTCACGATCCCCCAGAATATAGTTTCCGGCCATTTTCTCCGGTGATTTCACGGCCATGGCAATCCCCTGAATATGTCATACAATCCGACGTGATGACGAACGGGTGGAAAGCAGTCGCCATCCGGCAACGGTCTTTATAGCGCCCATGGAAGACCGTTTCGCCCGCTATCTCCGTTACCCAGGCACTCCCACGGACCTGACGGGTGATCATCACTCAAATGAGCGACAGGGGTGGCGATTACCCCGAGGGCGCATGATCGTTGAGAACGCCGTGTTCACCCATGCCGACACCCCCGCCTGTGCCCGTGCCGACATCTCAGCCGACGCCACCGGATCGGCGTCGCCTGCCCGACGTGAACTGACCGCCGTCCTGTTCAAGGACGGTTCCGCCGATGCTCATAGGAAGTGGCGGAAAACCATCTCGACAGAGCCTTTTCGATTCCGTTCCGGGCTGCGG
The DNA here is from genome assembly GCF_005519465.1 of Streptomyces clavuligerus. Taxonomy (NCBI): domain Bacteria; kingdom Bacillati; phylum Actinomycetota; class Actinomycetes; order Kitasatosporales; family Streptomycetaceae; genus Streptomyces; species Streptomyces clavuligerus. The sequence continues at coordinate 4,520,028 of NZ_CP027858.1, forward strand.
ACCGAAGAACGCTGGGAGTTGTCCTATGCCAGGCTCCGCGCGTTCAATGAGGAAATCGAATCACCCGAAGAGCTGGCCCGTGATCCCCGGGGGCTCGCCGCGCTGCACGAATGGGCGGCGGTGGTCGACGGAGCCCTCGCCACCGTGGCCGGCATCCACTACAACCTCTTCCTGGGCAGCCTGGTGGACGACGAATCCACGGAGCGGGATCTCGTCCCCTTTCATACGCTCTCGCGTACAGGAACGTTCCTCTGCACGGAGCGCGGGCACGGAAATGACGCCGCCGCCCTGGAGACCACGGTCACCTATGACCGCGGAGCCCAGGAATTCATCCTGCACACACCGCACGAACGCGCGCAGAAGTACATGCCCAACACCAGCCCGGCGGGCGGCCCCAAGTCGGCCGTGGTCGCCGCCCGGCTGCGCGTGGACGGCGAGGACCGGGGCGTCTTCCTCTTCCTCGTCCCGCTGACCGACGCGGACGGCACCCTGCCGGGCGTCACCGTCGAACCGCTGCCCGACCGGATCGGCAGCCCCGTCGACCACTGCGTCACCTCGTTCGACCGGGTACGGCTCCCGCGCACCGCCCTCATCCAGGGGCCGCACGGGCGGCTGCTCCCCGACGGCGTCCTCCACACCGATGTCGGCAGCCAGCGCAAACGTTTCCTGCACGCCATCGGCCGGGTCACCACCGGCAAGCTCTGCATGAGCGCCAGCACCCTCGGCGGCTGCCGCGCGGCCCTGTCCATCGCCGTCCGCTACGCCCATACCCGCCGGATCTCGGGGCCGACGGCGGGCAGCAGAATCCCGCTCGCCGCCCACCGCAGCCATGTCGGCAGACTGCTGAAATCGCTGGCCACCGCCTATGCGATGACTTTCCTCCACCGCAGTGTCGTCGACACCTGGGTCCACCATGAACCCGCCGACCGGGACCGCGTCGAACGGCTGGTCGCGGTCGCGAAAGGGTGGATCACCTGGAACGCCCGTGCGATCACCATCGAGGCCAGGGAACGGTGCGGAGCGCGGGCCCTCTTCCCGGTGAACGGCCTCGCCGAGTATCCCGCCAACGCCGACGGGGCCATCACCGCCGAGGGCGACAACCTCGCCATCTGGTGCAAGGCGGGAGCCGAGATGATCTTCGGCCATACACCTGCCGAACCGTCCCTCCGCTCCACCGCGGTCCCCCAGGGTGTCAACGCCCTGGGGGACCCGGTCTTCCTGAGGGACCTGCTCGCGGTGGTGGAGGGCCGCTGGCACCACCGGGCCCGGCTGAACCTCAGATCGGGGCCTTCGGGCGACTCGCTCGGCCGCTGGAACAACGCGTCAGGCGCCGCGCTCGAACTCGTCGAGGCGCATGCCACCCTGCTGGCCGCGGACGCCTTCGTCGCCGCCGCGGGCACGGTCCCCCACGCCCCCACACGCTCCCTGCTGCGGGACCTGTGCGCCCTCTTTCTGCTGGACGCGCTCGCTCCGCGCTCCGGCGAACTTCTCGCCGACGGCCATCTCACCGCCGCACAGGTACGGGCGATCCCCGATACGGTCGACCGGCTGACCGCCGGTCTCACCCCGCATCTCGGGGTGATCGCCGACGCCTTCGACGTGCCCGAGGAACACCTGGGGGACCTGCCGATGCTCACCGCGCCGTGACGGGCCCGCGCCGGGGCCCCGCCGCGAGCGGCCCGCACCCGGGCCGGAGCCTCGTGGACACGTCCGCCCGCATACCCGTACCCGCCGCCCCTCCACAGGAGGAGACACCGCATGAGAGCCGTTCAGTACCGCACCCCGGGCAAGGGCCCCGAACTGGTCACCCTGCCCGACCCCGAACCCGGCCCCGGACAGGTGCTGCTCAAGGTCACCGCCGCGGGCATCTGCCACTCCGACCTGACCCTGATGGACGCCGAGCCGGGGACCCTGTCGTTCGGGCTGCCCGTCACCCTCGGCCATGAGGCGACCGGTGTGGTCGAGGCCCTGGGCCCCGGGACGGGACCGGGCGCGGACGGGGGCTGGCCGGCCGTCGGGGACGCCGTCGCCGTCTACGGCGCCTGGGGCTGCGGGGCCTGCCGGGCCTGCGCGGAAGGCCGGGAGAACTACTGCCCGTACGCGCCCGCGCAGGGGATCCACCCGCCCGGTCTTGGCGCCCCCGGGGCGCTGGCCGAGTATCTGCTCGTCGACCACACCCGCCATCTGGTCGCGCTCGGCGGCCTCGACCCGGTGCGGGCCGCGCCGCTGACGGACGCCGGGCTCACCCCGTACCACGCGATCCGCGCGAGCCGCCACAAGCTGCCGCCGGGCAGTACGGCGGTGGTCATCGGCGTCGGCGGGCTCGGCCATCTGGCCGTGCAGATCCTGCGCGCGCTCACCCCCGCCCGGATCGTCGCCCTCGATCTGACGGGCGAACGGCTCGCCCTGGCCCGGAACGCGGGCGCCCACCACACCCTGGTCGCCGACGACGGCGCCCGGGCGGCGCTCGACGAACTCACCGGAGGGCAGGGGCCCGACGCCGTCTACGACCTCGTCGCGTCCCCGGAGACGACCGCCCTGGCCGCCGCCGTCACCGCGGCCGACGGATACATCGCCCTCCTCGGCATCGGCCGGGGGAGCGTGCCCGTCGCCTTCGGCGCGACCCGGCCGGGGGTGACCGTCACCGCGCCCTACTGGGGCACCCGGCAGGATCTGCTGGACGTGTTCGCCCTCGCCCGGGAGGGCAGGGTCACCACCCTCACCGAGACCTTCACCCTGGAGCAGGCCCCGCTCGCGTACGAGAGGCTGCGGGACGGCACCGTCCTGGGGCGCGCGGTCGTGGTGCTCTGAGAAGGGGCGGCACGCGAAAAGAAGTGGCCGCCCGGGGGAGCGGCCCCTAGGGTGCGGGGCGTGGGAGTCTCCTGAGCCTGCGGGCAGTACCGCCGAGCCGCCCGGTGCGGACCACCGGGCGATGTCCGTGTGCCCGCCATCCGCTGGAGCCCCCTCATGACGCTTCCCCCTGTCCCCTCTGTCCCCTCCGCCGCTTCCGCCCCGGCGCTGGACCGCCGGATCGACCGGCTGCGGGAGCTGGCCGCCGCCGAACCCCGGCTGGACGGCGTCCTGCTGTACGGCTCCTGGACCCTCGGCGAGGCCGACGCGCACTCCGACATCGAGGCGTATCTGTATGTACGGGACGAGGGCCCGTGCGCCGGGTCCCCGGACGACGGGTCCCCGGGTGACGGGGTTCTGGGCGACGGGTCCCCGCGCGCTGGGTCCCCGCGCGCCGGGGACGGCACCGGCGGGACGGCGGACGACGCCGGGCCCGCGGCCTTCGACGGCCCCGCCTTCCTCGGCCGCCTCGCCCCGCTGAAACTCGCGTACACCAATATGTACGGCGTTCTCTCCGTGGTCTTCGACGACCTGATGCGCGGCGAGTTCCACATCGAACCCGCCGGGCGGGGCATCGCCGGGATCGCCGGCTGGCGGGGCCTGATCCACTTCCCCGAGCCCGAACGCGCCGTCCTCCTGGACCGCACCGGCAGCCTCACCCGCGCGGCCCGGGCCCTCGCCGACTGCCCGCCGCCCGACCCGGCGCCCACCGCCCGGCAGCTCGTCGACGAACTCACCAACTGGACGCTGATGTTCGCCCACGTCCGCGCCCGCGGCGAGACCGCCCGCGCGCACGCCCTGCTGCACACGGTCGTCGCCCCCGAACAGCTCCGGCTGCTGAGGCTGCTGCGCGGCAGCACCGCCCACTGGCTCACCCCGAGCCGCGCCCTGGAGACCGACCTGCCCCCCGCCGACATCGCCCGCCACACCGCCACCACATCCCCCGCCCACCCGGCCGGCATCCGCACGGCGGGCCTCGCCTCCTGGCACTGGACCCGCGAACTGGCCTCCGCCGCCGCCACCCGCTGGGGCATCACCCTGCCCGTCGCCCTTCACGACGAGATCGCCGAACTCCTCGCCGCGGACTGAGATTTCGTCCCCCGGGGCCGGGGCCCGGCCGGGTCCGGGGCGGAGGGGCCGACGGTGAGGGCCGAGATCCCGGCGCCCGTGTCCACCAGCAGCTCCACGGGCCCGGTGGTCCCGGGCGGGGTCTCCCGGTGGGTGAGCCAGGCGTGGACCGCGGACGCCGCCAGCGGGGCGTCGGCCCACGGGGCGGCGCCGGTCCAGGTCGCGGTGTACTCCGTGCCGTCCCGCCGCCGGACGGCGCGGACGCCCTCCTGGAGGGGGACGGCCACCGTCGCGCAGCCGGGGTGGCGGGCGAAGAGTTCCTTCGCCGGGGTGCTCCGGGCCAGGAGGACATCGGCGTCGTTCCGCGGCCGTCCGTCCGGCTCCCCCTCGTCGGCCACCATATGCGGGTCCCGCAGCCAGGTGTCGTCCGCGGGGGAGCCCGCCGGGCCCTCCTGGCGCAGCACCGGGTAGCCCCGTACGGAGATCCGGACGTCCCCGGGGGACTGCGGGTCGGCGGCGATCTCCGTGTCGACGATCAGCGGTTCGGTCAGCGGGGAGCGGTGGACTGCGGTGGCGGGCGGGGCGGGGCGGGGCGGGGCGGGGCGGGCAGCGGGACCGGGCGGGGCACGGCCGGACAGGCGGGCTCGGCCAGCCCGAGTCTGCTGTAGCACAGCCGCCGGAAGCGGGCGAGCGCCTCACCCGGGCAGGAGGTGACGAGATCCGTGCCGCCGGGGGCGCGGTGCTCCCGCAGGGCCCGTTCGAGCTGGGGCAGCAGCGGCCGGTGCGGTACCAGCCGGGGGAGGGCGGCGCCGAGCCCGGCCATCGGCGAGTCCGCCGCGACCCGGGGGAGTCGAACGAGGCGAGGAGCCCCGGCAGCCCCAGCGCGACGGCGTACAGGGGCAGCGAACCGTGGTCCCCGACAAAGGCGTCGGCGGCGACGAGGGCCGCCTTCCAGGTGTCCCCGGCGGGGTGCGGCAGCACCAGCCCACCGCGGGTGCACGGCTCCAGCCAGGATCTGAGCTGGTGACCGCCGTGGTGGTACCAGGCGTTGGGATGGACGGCGGCGGCACAGCGGTACGCGTCGCGCGGCAGCTCGGCGACCATCCGCCGCACGGTGTCGGGCGCGCCGCCGAGGAGTGAGCCCTCGCCCCGGGTGGTGGTGAGGAGGACCAGCTTCTGCCCGGGCAGCACCCCGAGCGCCGCGCGGTAGGCGTCCCGGAACGCCCGGGGAGCGCGCCGCTTCTGGATCATGGATGCTTCCGGGGCATGACGGCACGCCGCCGCGGGGGCGGCGAGGGCCGTGCCGCGGGCGGTCGGGCGCCGCCCGGCACGGGGTTTCCCCCTTTGACTCTCACTGAGAGGTAAACGGCATTAAAATAGGCATATGGCTGAAATGGGGCCTAGTGCGGAGCTGGGGATGCTGCTGGTCGGGATCAACCGTCTGGCCCGCAGAATTCTGCGCGGCGGGCTGACCGGGCCGCCGCTGCGCGGGGCCCAGGTCGAACTGCTGCGACTGGTGCGGGCCAGCCCCGGCACACGGGTCTCCGCCGCCGCCCGGGAGCTGCGTCTCGCGGGCAACTCGGTCTCCACCCTCGTCCACCAGCTCACCGCCCTCGGGCTGCTGGAACGGGCCGCCGATCCACGCGACGGACGGGCGGTCCTGCTCAGCGTGACCCCCGAGGCGAACCGCAGGCTCACGGTCTGGGAGGACCGCAGGGCGGCGCTCTTCGCCCGGCAGTTCGCCCGGCTCGGCCCGGCCGACCGGACGGCGCTCGCCGCGGCGCTGCCCGCCCTGCGCGCCCTGGCGGCGCACCTCCACGAGGAGGCCGCCGCAGCGGACTCCTCCGCGCGGACCACAGGAGAGGAGGCACCGGCCCGATGACCCGCCGTACCGACCACGGCACCGGAGCGACCGGCACCGCGGACCCCACCGGCACCGCCGCCGCGATCGAGTGCACCGATCTCGCGTACCGCTTCGGCGAGACCCGCGCCGTCGACGGCGTCGACTTCACCGTCGAACCGGGCGAGGTCTTCGGCCTCCTCGGCCCCAACGGCGCGGGCAAGACGACCGCGATCCGGGCCATCACCACCCTGCTCCCGGTGCCCGCCGGAATGATCCGGGTCTTCGGCCACGACGTCGCCCGGGAGCGGATGCCGGTGCGCAGGCTGCTCGGCTACGTCCCCCAGCAGCTCTCCGCCGACGGCTCGCTCACCGGCCGTGAGAACGTCGGTCTCTTCGCCAAGGTGTACGACGTACCGCGCCGCGAACGCCGCCCCCGGGTGGACGAGGCCCTGGCCGCCGTGGGTCTCACGGACGCGGCCGACCGCCTGGTCAGCACCTACTCCGGCGGTATGGTCCGCCGTCTCGAACTCGCCCAGGCCCTGGTCAGCGCCCCTCGGCTGCTCATCCTGGACGAGCCGACCATCGGGCTCGACCCCATCGCCCGGACGAGCGTCTGGGCCCGGCTGACCGACGTACGGCGGGCCACCGGCATGACCGTGCTGGTGACCACGCACTACATGGACGAGGCGGACCAGTACTGCGACCGCGTGGCCCTGATGCACCTGGGCCGCATCCGGGCGCTCGGCACACCGGCACAGCTCAAGGAGGAGCTGAGGGAGCTGCGGCGGCACACCGGCGCGGCGGCGTCCGGGACGGCCACGCTGGAGGACGTCTTCCGCCACCACGCGGGCAGCGGCCTCGACGACGATCACGCGGGAGGTGGATTCCGCGATGTGCGCAGCACCCGCCGAACGGCATCCCGGCTCGGCTGAGACGGTCGCCCCGGGCGGCGGCGGCCCCGCCCCGGGAGCCCCGGACCGTATACGGCCGGCCCCCGGGTCACCACCGGCCCCGGACGCACCACCGGCCACTGACGCCCCGGTGTCCGACGCCGCCACGGCACCGGCCCCCGGGCCGGCACCGGCCTCCGCCGACGGCGCCTCCGCGCCCGCCGCCCCGGAGCCCGCACCCGCCCCCGGTCTGCTGCTCTCGGCCCCCCGGGCCCGCCCCGGCTGGGCCGCGCTGCCCTCGCGGATCGCCGCCCTGTGCACCGTGGAGTTGCAGAAGCTGCGCCACGACCGCACCGAGATCTACACCCGGGCGGTGCAGCCCGCGCTCTGGCTGCTGATCTTCGGCGAGACCTTCACCCGTATCCGGGCCATCCCCACCGGCCCGGTGCCGTATCTCGACTATCTCGCGCCCGGGATCATCGCCCAGTCCGCGATGTTCATCGCCATCTTCTACGGCATCCAGATCATCTGGGAGCGGGACGCGGGCGTCCTCAGCAAACTGCTGGTGACACCCACCCCGCGAGCCGCCCTCGTCACCGGCAAGGCGTTCGCGTCCGGGGTGAAGGCGGTGATCCAGGCGGCGGTGGTCGTCCTCATCGCCGCCGTGCTGGGCGTGGCGCTCACCTGGAACCCCCTGAAGCTGGCGGGCGTCGTGGTGGCCGTCGTCCTCGGGTCGGCGTTCTTCTCCTGTCTCTCCATGAGCATCGCGGGCATCGTCCTCACCCGGGACCGGCTGATGGGCATCGGCCAGGCGATCACCATGCCGCTCTTCTTCGCCTCGAACGCCCTCTACCCGCTGGCCCTGATGCCGGGCTGGCTCCAGGCCGTCGCGAAGGTCAACCCGCTGAGCTACGAGGTCGACGCCCTGCGGGGGCTGCTCATCGGCACCCCGGCCCATCTCCCGCTGGACTTCGCCGTGCTCTGCTTCGCCGCGGCCGTGGGCATCGCCTGCGCCTCCGCCCTGATGGGCCGCCTGGCCCGCTGACGGCGTACGCCCACCCGCCCGTCGGCGGACGGACCCCCGGTCGGGGCGTCCGTCAGTAGGTCAGTGTCTCGGCGAGCGTCCGGTAGTCGTGCAGCTCCTCCGGGGCGAACCACAGCTCCACCTCGTACGCGGCCTCCCGCCGATTCGCGGAGGCGTGCACGACGTTGGCCATGCCCTTGCCGGTGGCGCTGCTCGCCGCGCTGCTGAAATGGGAGAAGTCACCGCGTATCGTTCCCGGAGCGGCCTCATTGGGGCATGAAGCGCCGATGAGTTTCCGGACGGTGGCCACCGCGTCGTACCCCTCAAGGACAAAGGCGATGATCGGACTCTGTTTCATGAATGCGGCGGACCGGTTGTAGACGGCCGGACCGAGACGGTCCTCCAGGTCGAAGTAGTGCCTCCGGATGAAGGCGTCGTCCATGGTCCGCATCTTCACCCCCACGACCTTGAGGGCGGCCTCCTCGAAGCGGGTCAGCACCCGGCCCGCCAGGCCGCGCAGCAGGGCGTCCGGCTTGATGAGCACCAGGGTGCGCTCCGCCGCCGCGGGGGTGGTTTCGTCGGGTCGGGAAGTGGTCACGAGAGCTCCTGATATGGCTGAGATCTTGGCCTGAATGTCCCGGACACACATCCCAAATGGTCCAGTAAGTTAATCAGGTTCATGACGAAATCCTGCCCTTCGGCAGGGTGATCTGGCGGGGGGACGAGATGGAAGCCGGTGGAGCCACCGCTGCTCTGAGACAGGACGACGCATCGGAACAGGGAGGGTGCGTGGAGGACGAAGAGGGGGACGGAGCCGAGGGCCTGAGGGTTCTGTGGCTCGCGCACGACGAGGTGTCCTTCCACGGACTTCCCATTCTGCTGGCCCGGCTGACCCTGGTACGGCTCTACCGGCTCTGCCGGACCGTGGAGGCGTTCCACGGGCTGCTCCAGGAGGAACGTTTCGACATCTGTGTGGTGCCCTCGCAGTCGTACTCGGCGCCCGTGGCCACCTGGGTGGGGCAGACCGGGGCCCGGCTGGTCCTCACCAGCCCGCACGCCCGGCGGCCGTCCTTCGGTGACACGGCCGACGGGGCGAGGGGAGCGGACGCCTGGCTCCAGGAGCAGCGCATCGACTGCCATGTGATCCAGCGGGTCCTCCAGCAACTCGTCGACGCGAACGCGGGCCCGGACGGGGCGGAGCGCTCGCCCCACTCCTCCGGAACGCTGCTGGAACGGGGCCTGAACCGGGTGACCCAGCGGGAGCGCGCGGTGCTGTCGCTGCTGGCACAGGGGTTGAGCAATCAGCAGATCGCGCGCGCCCTCGGCATCTCCATCCACGGGGTCAAGCGGCATGTCTCCAATCTGCTGATCAAGCTCGACAGCTCCAACCGCACCGAGGTGGCCCTGAAGGTCACCCAGCTCGGTCTGCTGCCCACCTACCGGAACTGACCCCCGGGTCAGGGCCGTTCCGGTGTCTGCTGCTTCCCGGCCGCCGCCGCGCGGAGGATGACCGTGTAGTCCTCCTCTTCGTACCCCGAGTCCTGGGCCCCGGTGATCCAGGAACGCGTGGCGGCGCCGATCCGCAGCTCCACACCGCCCTCCTCGGCCGCCTCGTGGATGAGCCGGGCGTCCTTGGCCGCGAGCCGCAGCGAGAACCGGGTGGGGTACTCGTCCGCCTCCATCGAGGCGCGGCGGCGCTCCGCCTGGGCGGCCAGCGGGGTGGCCGCGAGCACCTCGAAGGCCGTGTCCCGGTCCAGGCCCAGGCCCTCCGCGAGGGCCACGGACTCCCCGAGCAGGGCCACGATCCCGAAGAGCGCCGAGTTCGCGACGAGTTTCGCGGCGGACGCCGCCCCCACCGGGCCGACGTGCGAGATCTCCCCGATGTCCCGCAGCAGGGGCGTCCACTGGCGCACCAGCTCCTCGGAGCCCCCGACGTACACCGTCCCCCTGCCCGCCGCGAGCTTTCCGGGGCCCGCCATGACGGGGGCGTCCAGCACCGGGGAGCCCTCGGGCAGCGCGCCCGCGAGCCAGTGCAGGGTGGCCGGTGCCACGGTGGACATCTGGATCAGTGTGACGGGCGATGCGGCGGCCCCCGCCGCGACACCGTCCGGCCCCGACACCACGTCCCGCACGGCGTTCTCGTCGGAGACCACCAGGATCACGGCCTCGGCCCGGCGGGCCGCCTCGGCGGGGGTGGCGACCGGGACGACGGGCCCGGCGGACAGCCGCTCGCAGGCCGTGCGGTCCCGGTTCCACACCAGGACCTCATGCCCGGCGAGCAGCAGCCGGGTCACCACGGACCGGCCCATGGCGCCGAGACCCAGCACCGCGACGCGGGTCATACGGGTGCCCCTTCCGAGCTGAGCACCTTGTTCGAGTAACGGCGGTCCTCCGTCACCTCACGCCCGAACCAGGCGGGCGGGGTGAAGGCCCCGGCGGCCCCGGTATCGGCGAACTCCACCTCCACGGTGGCCAGCCCTTCGAGGTGGCCCTCAAAGACATCGACATGGGCGAGACGGTTCTCCGGCAGCTCCACCTCACGGCGGGTCTTGGCGATGCGGCTTCCTTCTGTCGCAGGCCAGAGCGCATTGAATTGCGAAGCGTCGATCAAGATCTCGAACTCCGACCGCTGGAGTCCGTTGCCCTTTTTCACGGTGAGCGTGTACTCGTCGCCTATCTGGCGGACGCGTACCTCCTCGTCGGTGCTGCGCGCCAGGTATCCCTGGCGCACCGTCACCGCCGGAATCCGCAGAACTGCACCGAGGTCTCCCACGACGAATTTTCGCTCGATCTCGGTAGCCACGAAGTGCGCCCCCTGTGTCGTCAGTCCGTTCGAACCGCGGCCGGCCGAACCGTTCCACTGCGGTGCGCGCACCCGGTCCTGAGGGTGCGCACGGCCGGCCATCGGCGGTTTTTTCCTGGTCAACCCTCCCGTGGCGGGGCGGATCGAAACAGGTGCACATGAGTGCGCCCCGATGGAGGTGACCGATCGGCTACCTCTCATCGGGCGCCACTTTGGAGTACTTGATCTGCTTGTGAGGGCTGCCTTACACAGGAATGAGGCAACGCGGCGGGAGCTCTTGATAAGCGCCCCGCAGAAGTGCCGATCCGACTCGGAAATCAAAGAAAAGGGGGGACTCATGACTGCTCTCGCAACGTCGAGTGACAGTTTGACTGGTCTGGGTCCAAGCGATCTGATAACGTTGCTCAACGGTCTTCCGCATGAAGTGGACGAACGTCAGAGTGAATACAATCTGAATCTGGTGAGAAGGCTTGGCGAAGCGCCTTGCATTTCTGGCCTGATCGGCGGGATTCTTCAGGACGACGTCCTTATGGATGAAATCGCCGGCCGTTCCTACCGTCATGTCAATCACTTTGACAAAATCGTTCTGGTGGACACGGGCGCCCAGCTCGGCTACCGGCTGACACTGCACGCGTGGTGCCCGCCGTACACCGAGAAGGAGCTCAAGGACGAGCTGATCCACGATCACCGGTTCAGCTTCTGGTCCACCATCCTCACCGGACGACTGGTCTCGCAGAACTTCGCGCGGGGGGAGAACGCGGACGCGTCCTCCACGCTTCCGCGGGTCGACTTCCAGCAGTACCGGTATGTCCCGGAAAAGCAGGGCACTTCCACCACCTCGAACTTCTACGAGTTCATCGGGGAGACCGAGCTGGAGGTGACGGGCGAGACCGTGGAGGAACAGGGCAACGCCTACCACCTCAAGTACCACCGCATCCACCGCGTCGTACTCCCGCGGGAGTCGATGACCTGCACCCTGGTGCTGCGGGGGCCGCGGGAGCGCAACTTCTCCAATGTGTACAACACGGCCTACCCCAACACCGACACCTCCAACGGCAATGTGATGTTCAGCCGGGAGGAACTGGCCGGGAAATTCGCGGGCATCCTCGCGAACGTCAACGGTGCCTGAGAACGGACCGATCCGTCGGCCGTCGGTCCGGGTGCACGACACCGAGATCCTGAGCGAAGGCTGGTTCGCCCTGCGCCAGTACCGTCTCGACGTCACCCGGACCGACGGCGCGACCCAGCGGCTGTCGCGGATCGACCTCCGCCGCGGCGACCGGGCGGCCGTCCTCCTCCATGCGCCGGCCGCCGGTACGGTGGTCCTCACCAGCCAGTTCCGCCTACCGGTCTTTCTCCACGGAGATCCGCACGGCCGACTGACCGAGGCCCCCGGCGGACTCCTCGACGAGTCCGGGGCGGAGGAAGCGGTCCGGCGGGAGGCCGAGGAGGAGACCGGATTCACGGTCACCGGATTGCGCAGGGCGTTCACGACCTATCTCTGCCCCCAGCTCAGCAGCGAGCGGACCCACCTCTTCACCGGTGAGTACGACCCCGCGATCCGCCCGGGCCCCGGGGGCGGCGAAGTGGACGAGGGCGAGGACATCCACGTTCTCGAACTCCCGCTGGAACAGGCCCTGGAACGGGTCCTGAACGAAGAGGCCGCCGACGCCAAGACCCTGCTTCTGCTGCTGCACGCCCGGAATCAGGGACTCTGCGCCCGCTGAACCACCCGACGGAAACCGGCCGGAAGACCTCCGGCCATCCCGAAGAGCGCCGCCCCGAAGAATCCCACTGCCCAGAACATCACCACGAAGAACACCACCGCGAAAGGCACCGTCAATGGAGCAGCACCCCCAGCACGCGTCAGCCGCTGACCGTGCCACGACCCTCGCCATGAGCGACGCGGAACTGCTCGCCGTCCGCGACGCGGGCACGCCGGACATCGAAGGGCGCTCCAAGCGCATCTGGCTGCTTTCCGGCGGACTGTGTGTGGTGGAGATGATTCCCAGCCTGCGCAGTTTCACCTACAGCCGGGATGAACTCGTCGAGGAGACCGGCCCGTTGCGGCTGGAATTCTACGATCGTGCCGCCGCCCGGCTCGCCAAGGGAGGCGTCCGGACCGGATTCGTCCGCCGACTGGCCCCGACGGTCTATCTCTCCGAGTTCCACGAGGCGCCGCCGTTCGAGGTCGTCGTGAAGAACCGGGCCGTCGGCTCGACCCTGGTGAAATACCCTGGACTCTTTCCGGCCAACTCCGAACTTCCCAAGCCCGTGGTGAAGTTCGACTACCGGATCGACCCCGAGGACCAGCCCATCGGCGAGGACTATCTGCGCGCCCTGGATCTCCCGGTCGAGGAGTTCCGGCGGATCGCCCTCGCCGTGAACGACACCCTGATCTCCTGGCTCGCCCCGCTGGAGGTCTGGGACTTCTGCATCATCCTCGGACTCGACCCGCAGGGCGAGCCCGTGCTGATCTCCGAGGTGTCGCCCGACTGCATGCGGCTGCGCCACCCGGACGGCTCCTCCCTCGACAAGGACCTCTTCCGGCACGGCGCCTCCTCGGAGGAGCTGGTCACCGCGTGGCAGAGGCTGCTCGATGAGATCGGCTGACCCCGCCGGTACCCCGGTCGCCCTCGTCAGCGGGGCGAACCGGGGGACCGGGCTGGCCATCGCCCGGGAGCTGCACGACCGCGGCTACCGGGTGGCCGCCCTCAACCGCACCCTGCGCCACGAGGAGTGGCTGGACGAGTTCCCGTGCGACCTCGCCGACCCGGACGCCGTGGACGGCGCGGTCGGCGCGGTGCTCGCCCGCTTCGGACGGATCGACGTCTGTGTCACCAACGCCGTGGACCGCGTCTTCGCGCCCGTCGCCGAGATGGACCCCGCGGACTGGGACCGCTCCCTGGCGGTCAACCTCACCTCCGTCTTCCGTATCGTGCGGGCCTCACTCCCGGCGGTCCGCGCCGCGGGCGGCCTGTATGTGATCCTCGGCAGCCACGCCGGCACCCGCTTCTTCGAGGGCGGGGCCTCCTACAGCGCCACCAAGGCGGCCCTCAAGGCGCTGGTGGAGACGGTGCTGCTGGAGGAACGGGTGCACGGGGTGCGCGCCACCCTGGTCAGCCCCGGCGCCATCGCCAACGAGGACGGGGACGACACCCCGTACAAGATGGCCACCGGGTCCGTCGCCCGCTGTGTCGGCGCCCTCGTCCAGGACCAGCCGTCCGACCTGGTCATCGGCGATATCGAGCTCCGTCCCGCCCAGTTGCCCGACCCCGAGATCTCCGGTATCGCCCGCCTCCAGCACGTGTGAGACGGCGATGGCGAACCACGCGCCCGGGAACCTGGGAACGGGAGGAAGGACACCCCATGACACAGAGTCCGGCCTCTGAGACCGCCCTCTATCTGAGACGACCCGCCACACCGGGGAAGCCCTCGCGGGCGACCCGGGCCACCTCCGCCAGGACCCGTTCCGCCGTGGGCCCGGGGCCACGGACGGGCCGGCCCCGGCTGCCCGCCCTGCGCAAGGTCGTGGAGTCCTTCCCGGCCGACGGGGTGTCCCTGGTCGTCACGGGCGACGTCGCCCCCGGGACCGTCGCCTACCTCCGGGTGCTCGCCGACGCCCTCGACGTCAGCGCAGTGATCACCCCGCCGGGGCCCGGCGGCGCGGAGTGCGCGGCGCACCTCGGCGGCGCCCTGGTACTGACGCCCGATCACCCCCAGGACCTGGTACGCACCGTCGCCGAGTACACGGGACGGCTCACCCGCCGCACCTCGGTGCCCGTCGTGGTCCAGGGACCGGGCTGCCTCCTCTCCGACGAGGGCTCCGGACTCCTCGCCGAGCAGGGGGCACGCGGCGCCGTGTGGAGCGCGCAGTGCGGTGTGCCCCGGCGGACCACGGAGCCGTCCCGGCTGCGGCTGCCGGTCTTCACCACCGCGGGCAGCGCGCTCGACCCGCTGATCGACGCCCCCGCCGGGCACGCCATCGCCCAGACCCTGGAGCACCGGCTCCGCCACGACCTGGCCCGCTCCCTCTCCGAGTGCACGGTGGCGGTCCTCGGTTTCGGGGGGCGGCACGCGGCCGTCGCCGCCGCCCTGCGCGCACTCGGCGCCGAGGTGAGCGTGTGCGACCGGGACTCCCTCGCCGCGTGCGCCGCCGTCCTCGCGGGCTACCGGGTCACCGACCGCGCCGAACTGCTCGGCGGCGCTGACGTGGTGGTCGACCTCCAGGGCGACCTGCCCCCGGACCGGGACGCCCTGCGGCTGCTCAAGGCGGGCGCGGTGGTGGTCACGGAGGGCTTCCACCCGCCGGACCAGCACCCGGACGGCACCTTCGGGGCGCTCACCCGGGTGGAACGGAACGAGGGCCTGGCCGTCTGCCGGTTCCAGGACAAGCCGCTGTACCTGCTCACCGGATGCGCCCCGAGCCATGTCGACGAACGGATCGTCGGCAGGCTGCACGACCTCCTCTGCTGCGAGCTGTATCTGTGCGTCCGGGAGCTGGCCCGCGGCCCGCGCCCGCCGGGGGTCCGCGGACTCTCCCGGGAACAGTGCGAGGAGATCGCCTGGATCTGGTGCGAGACCTATGGGCGGTCGCCGTGGTCATGACCCGTCCCACCCCCCGGCCCGGCGTCGACTGGGACGCCGCGCGCCGCCGTCTCCTCGTCGGCTACGGGGCTGCCGGTGACCACCCCCGGCAGGAGGAGGTCTCCGTGCCGGCCCGGGTCGTGCTCGACGGGCAGGGCGGCGCCGTCGACGTGGACATCATGGCGCTGCCCGACCGGGTGGCGGACGCCCTGGCCCGGTACGCCGTCTCGGTCCGGAGGTCGCCGCAGGACGGCATCGCCCTCGACACCGACGCCGGGTGGCTGTGGCTCCACCTCGCCGACGGTGTGCCCGCGGAGCAGCTCCGCGGGACGGCACACGTCCGTATCACCCTCGACGGCAGCAGAATTGCCGAGGTCGAGCTGACCCTGAGCCCCACCGCCGAGGCGGAACCGGCTCCGCCTCCCACCACCGGGACCGGACCGATTCCGCGCCCCGCCACCGGGGCCGGGCCCCTCTCGCGTCCCCCCGGGGCCGGACCGGCCCCGGACCCCACCACCGCACCGATGCCCGGAGACCGTCGTTGACCATGCTGGCCGCCTACCGGAGCTGCCTCAGCCCGCAGCACTCCAAGTACCTGCTCATCTCCAATCTGCTCGGCCGACTGCCCAACGGCATGGCACCGCTGGCCATCGCGCTGTTCCTGCGCTCCCAGGGGCTGGGATTCGGGACGGTCGGAGCCGTCACCGCGCTCTACGGTCTCTCCATGGCCGTGGGCGGCCCGCTGCTGGGACGGGCGGTGGACCGCTTCGGCCAGGTCCGTGTCCTGCCCGTCAGCGCCGGGATCTCGGCCGTCGGCTTCCTGGCGCTGGTGGGGGCCGGCGACGGCAGTGTGGCCGCGGCCTCGGCGGCGGCCGTCCTCGCCGGTCTCTTCTCGCCGCCCCTGGAGCCCTGTCTGCGCACCCTGTGGCCCAGCGTCCTCAAGGACCCGCGCGACATCAGCGCCGCCTACGCGCTCGACGCCTCGCTCCAGGAGGTCGTCTTCGTGGCCGGGCCGCTGCTGGTGGTCGGGCTGACCTCGGTCGCCGATCCGTCCGTCGCGCTCGTCGTCACCACCGTCGCCATGCTCGTCGGGACCCTCGCCTATATCGTCCCCGAGCCCGTGCGGCACTGGCGGGCCGAGCCCAGGACACCCGACTGGGCCGGGCCCCTGCGCTCCGTGCGGCTGCGGCAGTTGCTCGTGAGCCTGGCCTTCGTCGGCGCGGGCCTGGGCGCGCTCAACATCGCGACCGTCGCCTACCAGGAGCACGTCGGCAGCGACGGACTCTCCGGCATCCTGCTGGGCGTCAACGCGGCCGGTGCCCTCATCGGCGGCCTCTACTACGGGGCCCGCGAGTGGCGGGCCGACACCTCGCAGCGGCTGACCGTGCTGCTGCTGGGCATGTTCCTGTGCAATCTGCCGCTGGTCCTGGTCCCGCACCCGATCGTCGTCGGGGTCCTCGTCTTCTGCTCGGGGCTCTTTCTGGCCCCCGCGCTGACCTGCGGATTCGCCATCATCGGCGAGGTCGCGCCGCAGGGCACCGTCACCGAGGCGTTCGCCTGGATGGTCACCGCCGTCCTCGCGGGCAACGCCCTGGGCAGCTCGACCGCGGGCACCGCCGAACAGCAGGTCGGCATCTGGGCCTCCTTCCTCGTCCTCGTGGTGGCGGGAGCGGTCGCGTTCGCGACGGCCGCGCTCTTCCGCCGGGGCCGAAGCGGCTTCGGCGGCCCCACCGCCCTGAGCGGGAAGCAGGCCGCGTCATGAGGCCCCTGATGATCGTCTCCGACCTCGACGGCACCCTGCTCGACTCCCGGGGCGGGATATCGGAGCGCACCCGGGCCGCGGTCCGGGCGGCACACCGGGCCGGTCATGTCTTCGTGCTGGCCAGCGCGCGGCCCGTGCGCGATGTACGGCCCATCGCCGAGGCCCTCGGCCATCGGGCCATCGCGGTGTGCAGCAACGGGGCCGTCTCCTACGACTACGCCCGCGACACCGTCGTGGACCACCACCCCATGGAGCAGGCCGACGCCATGGGGGTGATCACGGCGCTCCGGCGGCGGTTCCCCGGCGTCCGGCTGGGCTGCGAACGCTGGCCGGACCTCCTCCTGGAGGACGGGTTCGCGCTCGACCCCGCCCTCAGCCCCGAGGCCCGCCGGGTCCGCGCGCTGGAGGAGGAGATCGACGGACGCGGTCTGGGCAAGCTCATCGTCCAGACGGAGGGGTCGGCCCACGACTACTACCGGGTCGCCGCCGACGCCCTGCCCCCCGGTCTGGCCACGGTGACGGTGTCCACCCCGGCGTTCTGCGAGATCACCCGCCGGGGTGTCACCAAGGCCATGGCCCTGGACCTGCTCGCCGGCCGGCTGTCCATCCCCGTCGAACGGGTGGTCGCCTTCGGGGACATGCCCAACGACCTGCCCATGCTCCGCTGGGCGGGCCGCTCCGTGGCGATGGCCAACGCCCATCCGGACGTGCTCGCCGCCGCGGACGAGACCACCCTCTCCAACGACGAGGACGGAGTGGCGCACCGGCTGGAAGCCCTGCTGGCCGAGGCGTCCGACTGTGCACCCGGCTCCCCGGCCCCGTTGCCCCCGCCGTCCCCGCGAACGACAGCACACCGAACAGCACAGCGAGACAAGGAACACCCGTGGACATAGCGATAGTCGGAACCGGACGGGACAGCGGCGTCCACGCGCGCTGGATCTCCGAGTGTCCCGCGTTCTCCGTGACGGCGGTGGCCTGCGACCGGGCCGCCGAAGCCGAAGCCGAAGCCGGGACCGACGGATTCGGGACCGGGACCGGTGAGGCCGGGACCGTCGGATCCGGACGCTCCGGATCCGGAACCGCCGGATCGGGAGCCGTCGGGACCGGAGCCGGGGCCGTTCTCGACGCCGTCCGGACGTACCATCCACACGCCGAACCCGCCGCGGACGCCCTGGCCCTGATCCGGCACGGACGGATCGACGCGGTGGCCCTCACCGGCCCGGCGGACGGCCACGGCCTCGGACCCGCCCGCGACACGCTGGTGTCGGAGGCGCTGGCCCGCGGACTCCTCGTGATGTGCGAGGCCCCGCTCGCCCGCGACCGCTCCACCGCGCTGCGGCTCGCCGAAGAGGCCCACACCCGGGCCGCACGTGCCCATGTGGCCCTCCCGCTGCGGGAGAACCCCGCACTGCGGCACGCCCGGAAGGCCCTGGCCGAAGGCGCGATCGGCGACCTCCTCACCCTCGATGTCGAACTGCACGACGGCGCCGCGGGACCGGACCGCACCGCACCGGGCCGCCGGGCCGCCGGTGTCCTCGTGGAACGGGGCACGCACGCCCTCGACCTGGTGCCCTGGCTGACCGGGACGGACCTGTGGGAGGTGGCGTCCGCCTGGACCCACCGCGTTCAGGACACCCCGTACCCGGCCCGGGAGACGGACCGCCCGGACCGCGGCGGCGACGACATCGCCCAGGCCGAACTGCGCACCGTCGTCCGCCCGGCCAGGGCCCGGGTGACCGTGTCACGGACCCCCGCGCCCCGGCCGCAGCTCCTCGTCACCGTCCGTGGCGACCGAGGAGTCCTGCACACCCGGGTCGACACCGCCGACGGCTCCGGGCTGCTCACCCTCGCGACCGGAGCGCGGGAGGCCCAGCAGGTCTTCGGCGCCCACCCCATGAACCCCTACCGCCGTCTCGCCGACGACCCGCACGCCCGGGTCGGCCTGACCCCCGGATTCGATGACGGACTCGCCGCTCTGACACTCGTCGACGCGGTACTGACAGCCAGTGGAACGGAAAGGAGGCAGGGCAGTGTCCCTGGAAACCGCTGAGGTCGCCCATGTCCTGCTCGCGCTGATCGCTCTCCTCGTCGCCGCGCACCTGGGCGGATACCTCTTCGCGCGGATGCGCCAGCCCCAGGTCATCGGAGAGATCCTGGGCGGGCTGATGCTCGGCCCGACCGTACTGGGGGAGATCGCCCCCGACGCCCAGCGCTGGTTACTCCCGACCGACGGAGCCACCGGCCATGTCCTGGGCGCCTTCTACCAGATCGGTCTGCTGCTGCTCGTCTATCTGACGGGCACCGAACTCCGGGCGAGCCGCCAGGAGAAGGGGCAGCGCGCCATCGGCTTCATCACCGTCTCGGGACTCGTCCTCCCCTTCGGCTTCGGCCTGGCCATCGCCTCCGTCGCGGACACCGAGGACCTGATCGGCCCCAACGGCTCCCCCACGACCCTCGCCCTGGTCTTCGGCATGGCCGTGGCGGTGACCAGCGTGCCCGTGATCTCCCGGATCATGATGGACCTGGGTATCCTCCAGTCGCTGTTCGCGCGGATCGTGCTCGCCGTGGCCGTGATCGAGGACATCCTGCTCTATGTCATCCTGGCCGTGGTCCTGGGTGTGGCCCAGGCCAACGCCGACGAGACCTATGGACTGTGGGCCTGGCTCGACGTGGACTCGCTCCCGGTGGCCATCGGCTACTTCAGCGTCGTCCCACTGGTCTTCCTCGGTCTGCTGCTGTGGCTGGGACCGCGCTCGTTCAGCGGTCTGACGGCGTCCCGGGCCAATGTGGTGGAACAGCGCAGCCCGCTGGCGTTCCGGCTGGTCGTGGTCTTCCTGCTCTGCGCCGCCTGCACCGGTCTGGGCATCGACCCGATCTTCGGGGCCCTGGTCGCGGGCATGTGCACCGCCGGTGACACCGGGAAACGGGCCAAGGAGTCCCAGGAAACCCTGCGACATGTCTCCATGGGCTTGTTCGTTCCGATCTACTTTGCCATCGTAGGCGTCAAGCTCGATCTGATCCGGAACTTCGACCCGCTGTTCTTCCTCTGGTTCTTCGTTCTGGCCTGCCTGGTGAAGACGTTCAGCGTCTGGCTGGGGGCCCGGGCGGCGGGGGAGTCCCACCCGGCGGCGATGAACCTCGCGGTCGCGATGAACGCCCGCGGCGGCCCCGGGATCGTGCTCGCCTCGGTCGCCTTCGGCGCCCACATCATCAACGAGAGCTTCTTCACCTCGCTGGTCCTGCTCTCGATCATCTCCTCGCAGATCGCCGGCGCCTGGCTCGGCAGGGTCGTCGCCCAGGGCAAGCCGCTCATGCCGCCCGCCGCCGGTGCTCCGGCCCCGGACTCGGCCCCGGACTCGGACTCGTCGACATCGACATCGACATCGACATCGACATCCGAGGACGCGGCGTCGGCCCGCGCCGGTACACGGAACACCGGCCGGTAGCGCCGGCTCCCCGTTCCTCCCGTTCGCACCGTTCCTACCGTTCACCTCTCACAGGATGGGTTTTCACATGATCAGCCCCAAGATGCCGCAGAACGAGTCCGTCTACAGCCGCAGCGGCGACTCCGTGGTCTTCAACCAGCTCGCCCTGAAGATAGAGATGGACGAGGTCAGCAACGAGGACTACTACCGCTGGCTGGACGACATGATCGCCACCATCGGCGAGCGCGTCCCCGGCGCGAAGATCGTGGAGAAGGAGGGCGCCCGCCAGACGCCTCCGCTGAACACCGCGATCTAC
Organism: Streptomyces clavuligerus; assembly: GCF_005519465.1. NCBI lineage: Bacteria > Bacillati > Actinomycetota > Actinomycetes > Kitasatosporales > Streptomycetaceae > Streptomyces > Streptomyces clavuligerus. Next base: position 4,540,596 of record NZ_CP027858.1, read on the forward strand.
TACGACACGGAGGACTTCCGCATCCTCCACACCGGCGCGCTGCTGCGCACCTCCTGCAACAAGATCACGCACGCCTTCTGCGCCTTCAAGGCGGCCCAGGACGAGAACCACGTCCGGCGCGACCACCGCCATGTCTTCGACGGCGAGGAGAAGGCCACGATCCAGGCCGCGCCCTCCTCCCCGGAGGCGGTCGCGGTCGTCCAGCGGCTGATGGCCCGTACGGACATCCAGCACCCGGGGACGTTCCTGGAGGAGTCGTACGGCATTCCGCGCACCGAGCTGATCCCGACCGTCAAGCTGGACGACCTCCGCTACACCTTCTTCGTCTGGCTGGACAAGCGGGACGCGCTGCGGTGCAGCATCGACCGGGCCACCGTGTCCAATCTGCGGCTGCCCGAGGCCGAGCGGGTGGAGCGGCCCGTCTCCGAGGTCGAGCTGGCGATCTACCCGCGCATCGAGCCCGAGATCGCCCAGGACCCCCGGGTGGTCGAGCTGATCAAGGTGCTCTCCGAGGACCTGTGCGCGCGCTTCGACACGCGGGTCACCTCCGACATCAAGTACCAGCGTTCGGCGACGGCCCTGGGCATGGGCGGGCGCTGAACCCGTCCGGAGCCGGACCGTCCGGGGCGGTCCCGGCCGGTCCGGGCCGCCCGGGACCGGCTCCGTCCCGTCGCGTCTTCCCGAGTCGCGGAGGTCACCTGTGGAGGAGGAGCAGTGAAGATCTATCTCGTGCGCCACGGCCAGTCGCAGTGGCAGGTCAGCCCCAGTGAGGACTGGGACACCAGCCTCAGCCCGCTCGGACACGAGCAGGCCGGGCACCTCGGCAAGTGGTTCGCCGAGGGCGCCCCCCTCGACGGGACCTCCCGGCTGTCCGTCGGCAGCGTGGTGACCAGCCCGCTGAAGCGGGCCCGGGAGACCGCCGGTCACCTCTGCGACTCCCTCGGAGTCACCGCCGGGGTGCAGCCCACCCTCAAGGAGGCCGCGTTCCACGTCGTCTCCGAACTCCCCAAGGCGTCCGCGCCGTTCGCCCCGTGGCCCGCGGAACCGCTCTCCGAGCGCTACCGCGACTTCCGGGCGCAGGCGCGGACCGCCCTGGAGGAACTCACCCGCAGGGCCGAGGAGACGGGGCAGCCGGTGCTCGCGGTCACCCACGGCGGGCTGATCAAGACGGTCGTCCGGACGATCGCCGAGTCCGACACGTTCTGTCTCAAGCTGTACAACTGCGGTATCAACGAGATCGAATGGGCCAACGGGCGCTGGCGGGTGGTGCACATCAATCTGTGGGACCATCTGCCGCCGGCGCTTCGCACCACCTGACGCCCGGCCGGTCCGGACCCCGGACCGCCGGGGCCGGGAGCCGGAACCGTACCGCCGGACCACCGGAGTACCCGGGGCACCGGGAGCCGGGACCGGACCGCCGGATGACCGGACCGCCGGAAGGCCGGAGCCGGACCGCCTGATGACCGGGAAGACCGGAAAGACCGGGAACACCGGAAAGGAAGCCATGCGCGCCCCTCGACCCACGGTCGCCGACCTGACCGCCCTCTACGGCCTCGAACCCATGCCGCTGGAGGGAGGACGGTTCCGGCGCACGTGGGCGGGGCCGCCCGGCCCCGACGGACACCCCGTCGGCTCGGCGATCGTCGTGCTGCTCTCCACCGAGGACGACCAGTTCTCGGCCATGCACCGGCTCCCCACCGACGAGGTCTGGCACTTCTACCTCGGCGACCCGGTCGAACTGCTGCTGCTCGAAGCGGACGGCACCAGCCGGGTGGTCGTCCTCGGCCCGGACGTCCTGGGCGGGCAGCTCGTCCAGTTCACGGTCACCGCCGGGACCTGGATGGGCGGCGGGGTCGCCGCCGGGGGCGAGTGGGCGCTCTTCGGCTGCACCATGGCGCCCGGATTCAGCTCGGAGGACTACGAGGGGGGCGACGCCGGGGCGCTCGCCGCCCGGTACCCCGAAGTGGCGGGCCGTATCGAGGCGCTGTGCCGCCCCGGTGTCCCGCTGCGCCACCCGGCCGGTTCCGAGGGCGCGCTCGACGGGCCCGGCGGATCGTCCGCGACCGGCTCGGAGGGCTGAGGTGACCCGTTCCGACCTGCCCGATCTGACCGGGCAGACCGTCCTGGTCACCGGCGCCAGCGGCGGTATCGGCAGCGCCGTCGCCCGCCGGTTCGCCGACGCGGGCGCGGCCGTGGTCGTCCATGGCCACCACGGCAGGGAGCAGGCCGAACGGCTCGCCGCCGAACTGACGGCGCGGGAGTGCCGGGCCGTCGCCCTCACGGCCGACCTCACCGACGAGGCCGCCTGCCGCCGCCTGGTGGCGGACAGCGCGGCCTGGTCGGGGCGGCTCACCGGGCTCGTCAACTGCGCGGGCGTCCAGCCGGTGCGGCAGCTCGCGGAGATGACCACGGCCGAGTGGCGGCAGGTGGTGGACACCAATCTGGCGGGCGCCTTCACCTGCACCCAGGCGGCGGTCCCCGTCCTGGCCGCCCACGGCGGCGGCAGCGTCACCCATATCGCCTCCATCGAGGGCAGCCACCCGGCCTTCCAGCACGCGCACTACTGCGCCTCGAAGGCCGCCCTCATCATGCACGCCCGCTCCGCCGCGCTGGAGTACGGGCCGCTGGGGGTCCGGGTGAACACCGTGTCACCCGGGCTGATCGACCGGCCGGGACTCGACGGGGAGTGGCCCGAAGGGGTCCGGCGCTGGAAGCAGGCCGCACCCCTGGGGCGGCTCGGCACGGGGCAGGACGTGGGGAACGCCTGCGTCTTCCTCGCCTCCGGGCTGGCGTCCTGGATCACCGGCCACGATCTCGTCGTGGACGGCGGGGTTTCCTCGGCCCCCACCTGGTAGGTGATGGCGTGTTCCGCCGCGCCAACACAACGCGGATTCACGGATGTTCACGGTGGTACAGTACGTCGGTTCTTGTCCGGTGCCGGAACATCGAGTACCTCCCGAGGGGCAGTCTTTGTGACCGATCATGGTCTCTCGTCCTGTACATGGACATCCGTCACGGATGACATGACAGGCAAGGTCGTATCCCTTTCCGCACGGGAACAGGGAATGCGGTCCCTCCCCGAAGCCCTGCCGGAAATAGCGCGGTTGGAGGATTTGGCGGCACTCGACCTCTCCTTCAACCTGCTGGACGATCTCCCCGCTGACCTGGGACGACTCCACCGCCTCACCGAACTCCGCCTGGACAGCAATCAATTCAGCCGCTTTCCGGATGCCGTCCTCGGGCTGACCGGACTCCAGGTGCTGAGCCTGTACCGCAACGGCCTGTCGAACGTGCCTTCCGGACTCGGCGGACTCCGCGAGATCCGCGTTCTCAACCTCGCCGGGAACCGCCTTTCCTCCGTCCCCGCCGAAATCGGCGCACTGAGCCGGCTGCACACGCTCGACCTGGGACACAATGAACTGACCGATATTCCGCCGTCCCTGGGCGATGTGACCGGGCTCTCCCGGTATCTCTATCTGAGCGACAACAAAATCACGTCGGTACCGGACTCGCTCTGCCGGTTGGGACATCTGCGCTATCTGAACATCACCGACAACCGGCTGACCGCCCTCCCCGAACGGTTCGGGGACCTGGCCTCCCTGCGGGAGCTGCGCCTCTACCACAACCGTCTGACGGGGCTCCCCCGGTCGATCGGCGCCCTCCGGGAGCTGAGGGAGGCCCATCTCATGGGCAATCGCCTCACCGGCCTCCCGGAGGAGATCGGCGGCCTCGCCGATCTGCGGGAGCTGCGGCTGATGGACAACCGGGTGACGGCGCTGCCCGACACGATCGGCGGGCTCGTCCGGCTGACCCGTCTGGACCTGCGGAACAACGAGCTGCGCGCTGTTCCCGACGCGATCGGGCGGCTGGACCGGCTGACCCATCTGGACCTGCGGAACAACCGTCTCCATGAGCTTCCGCCCACCCTGGCCGCACTTCCCCGGCTGGAGAAGCTCGATCTGCGGTGGAACCCTCTCGCTCTCGATCCGCTGCCCGCGTGGGTGTCCTCTCTCGAACAGAGAGGGTGTGTGGTTCTGACATGACGACCGCGTGCCTCTGCTTACTCCCCCGTTGATATCGCCCCACCCAGGAAGGACCCCACTCGTGGATCAGACCGGCATCGCTCCCGACGAGTCGCTCCCGCTGTCACAGCGACTGCTCGGCCGCATACGTGATGTTCCCGACTTCCCCCAGGAGGGGATCGTCTTCAAGGACATCACCCCGCTGCTGGCCGACCCCGGGGCCTTCTCGGACCTCGTGGACGCGCTCGCGGATCTCGCCGTCCGCCAGGGGGCCACCGCGGTCGCCGGTCTGGAGGCCCGCGGCTTCATCCTGGCCGCCCCGGTCGCGCTCAAGGCCGGACTGGGCTTCGTCCCGGTCCGCAAGGCGGGGAAGCTGCCGGGCCCGACGCTGGCCCAGTCGTACGCGCTGGAGTACGGCACCGCCGAGATCGAGGTCCAACGGGACGCCTTCGCCCCCGGCAGCCGGGTCCTCGTCGTCGACGACGTCCTCGCGACGGGCGGCACCCTGGAGGCGTCGATCCGGCTGATCCGCGACGCGGGCGCACAGGTCGTCGCCGTCGGTCTGCTGATGGAACTCGGCTTCCTCGGCGGCCGTGACCGCCTCCACCCGACGCTGGACGGCGTTCCGATGGAGGCGGTCATCACCCTCTGACGCCGGCGGCGGGCCGGGACGCCGCGCGATCGGCGTCCCGGCCGGTGGAGGCGGGCGGTCCGGACCTCAGGGAGCGCAGACGACGCCGGTGCACTGACCGCTCTGCGCGTTGCCACCGGCCCGGTTCGCCCCGCCGTCGACGTTGCCCCGGTCGGCGGAGATGCCCCAGCTGTTGTTGCCGCGCGCGGTGTTGCCCTGGAGGGTGTGCACGGCCTTGGAGACGAAGATGCCACTGCCCTTGTTGGCGTTGGCGATATTGCCGACCAACTGGTTGCCGCTCCCCGCCGCCGCGTCCCCGACCACGTAGATGCCGCTCGACCCGTTGTTCTCGGCCTTGTTGAGCCGCAGCTGATTGTTGAGCGAGCCGTTCAGGCTGATGCCGTCCCCGGTGGTGTTGCTCGCGATATTGGACTCGATCGTGTTGTTGTTGGCGAAGCTCAGCTCGATACCGCCGGTATTCCTGCTGACGTCGTTTCCGGTGACCGTGGAGCCGTGGGCCGAGTCGAGGACGATTCCGCTGTCGCCGCTCCCGTGGAGCGTGTTGGACAGAATCCGGTTCCCGGCCGACCCGGAGACGGTCAGCCCGGCGTCCGCGCTCCCGCTGGACGAGTTGCCCTGGACGAGATTCCCGTCCGACCCGAGCCGCAGCACGATCGCGCCGTCGCTGCTGGTCCCGACGGTGTTCGCCAGCAACGTGTTCGTCCGCGACCCCTCCAGGGCCAGCCCGGCGCCCCCGCTCCCGGAGATCTGATTCCGCTCCACCCGATTCCCGACGGCGTTCTGCGCGAAGACGCCTCCGCCCTGGTTGCCGGTGATCCTGTTGTCCGCGATCAGATTTCCACTGGACCCGGCGGTGATCTCGACACCTCGGTGGGCCTGCCGGTCGATATGGTTGTTGCGTACGCGGTTGTCGCTGTGGGCGTTGTTGAGTCCGATCCCGGAGAATTCATTGTTCTGAACGGTGAGTTTCTCGACGATATTGCCTAAGGTCCCTGCATTGAGCTGCACCCCGTGGTCGAACTCCTGTACGCGGGCGGGGGTGCTGCCGCTGTTGGTGACCGTGACGTTGTCGAACCCGTTGTTCCGGATACCGACCCCAAGCCCGACGCCGTCGACGGTACGCCCGTTGAGATCGATGGTGATGCCGTTGCCCCCGACGATCAGACCGTCACCGGGACAGTTGAGCAGATTCGCGCTGAGCACGACGCTGACCGTGACGGTCTGCCCACACGCGAGCGGCGCGGCGTGGGCCGCGGGCGCGGGCGCCGCCACACCGAACAGAACGGCCGCGCCGACCGCTGCGGCGGACCAAGGTGAGGAAAGCGTCCTGGAAAAACGGATCATGCCGAGGCTCCTTCGGCCATGAGCATTGCTCACCGGCCTCACGGGTCAGGCGTGACCCGCGAGGATCATCTGTACGGGCCCGAGGGCGGCCCGCCTTCCGCACAGGGTCAAGCGAAAACCTTGCGAAGGCTATGAAGCGGCAAAGAATGACTTGGGGTGGGGGGAAGGTTGACTGAATTGGCGTTCTGTCAGGTGGGGGTGGGAGCCTGCGGGGGCTGATGACGACGCGCGCACTGGCTCGGCCAGCCCCTGGCCGTCGTCGGCGAGTTGCGAACCCACCAGGGTTGATGACGACTGGGGAGGGCCCCGGGAAGGGGCGGGGGAGGGGTCGTTGCGAACCCACCAGGGCTGATGACGACACCCAGGCCCTCGGCCTCCACGTCCAGCTCACCCACCGGTTGCGAACCCACCAGGGCTGATGACGACCTTGACGGGCGACGCCATCCCATGGCGTTCACCCTGTTGCGAACCCACCAGGGCTGATGACGACGCGCGCGCTCTCGGCTACCCCGCTGCCCGGATCACGTTGCGAACCCACCAGGGCTGATGACGACCTCCACGTCTCCGCAGAAGGCGACTGGGCCATCTCGTTGCGAACCTACCAGGGCTGATGACGACCACACTGCGCCAGGACGCTCCCGACTCGGCGTGGGTGTTGCGAACCCACCAGGGCTGATGACGACCCGAGAGTAAAATCGCAGCTCAGAGGCCATCCGCGAGCCTCGCTGGAGGCGGCTTCTGCGGCGACCCGCCGGTACTGCATCCGCCCAGGTCAGATGATGTCCCCCGGCCCCCCGAGGTCCACGCCCAGCGTATCCGTCTCGACCATCTCCGGAGACCGCACGGTATAGGTCCTGATGCTGTCGTACCCCGGATCGATCGCACCGCTGAGCGCGGCCATCAGCGCCCGGTACTGCGCCGCCGACAGCTCGCCCTGGAAGACGCTGCGCTGCGTCCAGTGCAGATACTTCCGGCAGGTCTTCAGCACCCTGGGGTTGCGTTCCACTGCCGTGTCATAGATGAGGATCACGAACACAACCCCTCACCACCACGGCCGGAACGGCTTGTATGGCTGGCCCTCAAGACACAGGCGGACGATCTTCAGGGCCTCCAGGTGGATCAGCTCCTCGTAGCTCACCTTCCGCTTGAGGGAGCGGTGGTAAACGGTCGTCGCCAGCTCCTCCCGGACCAGCGCGGCGATCTTCTTGCGGCCGTCCTTGCTGAGTGAGGCGCGGCCGACGTCCGTCTCGAAGTCGTTCTGCTTCAGATGCTTCTGATGGGCGGTCCGGCGGAGCAGCCGTTCCGCGAAGAGGGGCTTGAAGGGCTCCGCCAGGTCCAGGGCGAGGGTGTTGCGGCGGCGGTCGGTGTCCGCGTGGAGGAAGCCGATGGCCGGGTGCAGCGGGGTGCTGCGCAGCGCGGTGAGGACACGGGCGTACACGATGGAGTTGAGGTAGCTGATGAAGGCGTTGCCCGCGTTGGTGGGCGGGCGGCGGGTGCGGCCGTTGAGGCGGAGCCACGGGGGGAGCCGCTGGTCGAGAACGGCCCAGGCGGTGCGGCGGAAGTTGCCCTCCTCGCCCATGATGGCCTCGCTGCTGCCGCACCCGGGCAGCGCCGCGTTCAGGGAGTCGAGCGCCGGATCGAGCAGGTCGGTGTCGAGCGACCAGCGCAGGTTCTGGGCCGAGGCGAGGACCAGGGAACGTCCGATCGCGAGCCGCTGCTCCTCGTCCGCCGTGATCTCCACCTGGCGGCGGACCACGGCGGCGGAGGCCATGGACTCGGCCGGGCTGAAATGCCCCGCGTGATTGCCGTAGTGGTCCAGCACATGCAGGGTCACGCCACTGCGGCTGAGCAGCGACAGGGCCGAGGTGTTCACGTCCACATGGTCGAAGACGACGAGGTCGCGGATGTCGGTGATGGGAATGCGGACCGGGCTGCCGTCCTGGCGCTCGACGCGGACGCTGTTGTCCTCGCGGCGGATGCGACAGGGTTCGGTCAGCCAGTAGGTACGGCCGACGGCGGGCATCAGTCTCCCCAGCAGTAGTCGAGGTACGAGCACCCACGGCACTGGTCGCGGGTGAGGCGCTCGGGTGCGGTGGCGGCGGCGATGACGGCCTGGGCGTCCGCCTCCGCGTCCTCCGCCCGGGTGCGGGCGTCGTCGTCCCAGAGGACATCGACGGTCCGGCGGACGAGGGGGTAGTGGACGACGCCCCCGCGCACGTTGACCCCCCGGCGCTCCAGGAGAAGGCAGTAGTGCCGTACCTGGGCGGAGTGCGCGGGCGCGGGCGCCCGGGAGGACTTCGTCTCGTGGACGACGGCTCCGGTCGTCACCCAGTCGATCTTCGCTTCGCCGAGATCGACATCGCGCCGCCGGGGGAAGGTCGTCTCGTTCACCACCTCACCGAAGGCGACGAGGTCGCTGCGCTGCTCGGGACGGTACCCCCGGGCGTACAGCCAGAGCTGGCGCGGGCAGTGGACGAGGTACGTGATGTGGACGCCGCCCACCGGGGCAGCTCCGTCGCTCAGTGGATCCGCGGAAGGGCTCACAGGATGGTCTCCCGTGCGGCGGGTGGCTGGAGGCCGAGAGTGGGGTCGTAGGCGCTGTCGGTCATGTTCACCTTCAGATAGGGGTCGAACGAGCAGTCGAACTGCCTCAGTTGTCCGAGCCGAAGCGGGATGAGGAGACGCGAGGCGAGCAGCGGGTCCCCCGCCTTCCCTCGGGTGAGGGCGCGGTACTCCTCCGCGTCGTCGTGGTGCAGCACTTCGGTGCTGTCGAACGCCTCGCTCAGCTCGCGCGCGAACTCGCTCCGGTCGTGGAAGGGGTCGGTGAAGGTGAGGAAGCGCGCGGCGAACGCGTCCCGCGCCGCCCGTGCCTGCTCTTCCCACCCCTTCCCCCACTCCGTCGCGTAGGCCCGTCGCAGCAGCTCGTCGATGTCCTGCTCGCTCAGCGCGGTGGCGCCGTCCGCGACGAGACCGCGCAGAGCGGCCCAGGCGGCGTCCATGGCGTCGGGGTCGTACGGCCGGGGCCCGTCCACACGGTGGACGCGGAACTCGACCGGGCCGTCCGGATGCAGCCCCCGTCGGTTGACCCGTCCCGCCCGCTGGGCGACGGCTTCCACGGGAGCGCACTCCACGGCGGCGCGGTCGAAGTCGAGCTGGAGGGAGACCTCCACCGCCTGGGTGGCGACGACGAGCCCGCCGCGCAGGGCGCCGTCGCCGGGACGCCGTTCGGGATGGCGGCGCAGCAGCGCCCTCTCGATGGTGTCCCGGTCGCCGTTCCTGAACCGGGAGTGGAGCAGCAGCGCCGCGTGCGGATCGCCGGGCCGGGCCGCGCGGGCGTCGTCGGCGAGCTGCCCGAACAGCTCCTGTGCGCGGGCGACCGTGTTCACGACGGCCAGCACGCTGTGGCCCTCGTTCAGCCAGTCCCTGATGCGCTGGACGCTCTCCGGCGCGTCGATCGGCAGCTCGTCCAGGGTCAGCCGGTGCCGTACGGGACCGGAGCCCTCGGGCGACCGGTGCACAGTGACCGGCTGCTCCACGCTCTCCTCGATGATCCGGATCATCACCTCGGCGAGCGTGGCCGAGAGCACGGCGAACCGGCTGCCGAGCCGTTCCCACAGCCGCATGGCGGCGCAGAGCCGGCCGAAGGTGCGGGGCTCGTAGGCGTGCAACTCGTCGAGGACGAAGACGCAGTTCGCCTGTTCGAGGAGGACGGAGGAGTACGCGGGTCCCGCGATGGCGCCGCTGAGGAGCTGGTGCGGGGTCGCCACCCGGACCCGCTGGGTGAAGAGGCGCATGGCGCCCGCCTGCGCGCGTGCCTTGCGGGCCTGGTCGGCGGTGGGCGGGGTGTTCGGTTCGCGTCCGGGGCAGTCGTCGTCCAGTCCGTCGGCGAGCAGGGTCTGGGCGACGGTGCCGTGCAGCAGCCCGATGTCGGCTTTCCGTTCGCCGGGGACGGGGATCAGATCCTCGCTGAGCCGGCGGCGGATCGCGTTGAGGGAAGCGCGGTACGGAAGTGTCCAGACCACCCGGGGGCGTCCGGGCATCGTGCCGATCTGGGTGGCCGCCCAGGCGAGCCCGGCCTCGGTCTTGCCGCTGCCGGTCGGAGCCACCAACGTCAGATGACCCAGGGTTTCCGCAGCCTGCCGTTGATGGCTGTGCGGGTGGTACGGCAGCCGGGCGAGGTAGTCGTACGGCAGCGGCATATGGGTCTGGAGCCCGATGTGGGCGGAGCCGGAGCGGTCGGCCAGGGTGAGGGCGCCCTGCGCGAGCACCGCGAGCAGACCCCGGTGGGGTCTGACGGGGTGGTGCCAGGTGTCCAGGAGCCGTTGCAGCAGGTGGCGGGCCCGTTGCGCCAGTGAGGGGTCTCCGGGCCGGGTGCTGGGCGGGTCCACCGCCAGGAAGCCGCAGAACCAGGCCAGCAGCTCCCGGTGGAGAAAGCGCGGCACCTGGACGACGGGTCGGCCGTCCACGTCCTCGACGCTGGTGCCGAACGCCTCCTCCCAGTCGGTCTCCTTGTTGTAGATCCGGCTCAGGGCGGGCTTGCCTCCGTGGCCGGTGCCGCCGTCGTTGTGCAGGGCCCGATGATGGGTGGCCACCAGGGTGGCGACCATGGTCAGATCGTCCTCGCTCCAGGCGGCGGCGCCCGCGAGAAGGTCGGCATAGGCGAGGGACAGCACTTCGTGGCGTTCGCCCCAGGGGATGCCCCGGGGCTCCACCTGCCGCTGGAAGCCCTCGGCGATCTTGCCCGCGTCGTGGAGGAGCGCGGCCCGGCGGACCTGGGACCAGAAGGCCGGGGAGTCGGCGAGGACGCCCGCGTTCGCGATGCGGTCCTCGATCAGGCCGACCGCCGCGTGAACGGTACGGGAGTGGGTGGTCAGCCGCTCCCGGTCCTCGGCGGGGGTGGACTTGGCGCGGACGTCGTTCAGGGAGGCCCGGGGCGGCGGGTTCGTCAGGGCTCCAGGAGCCACAGGGCCTGTCCCTTCTCCGCACCGGGGTGTGCGCGACAGGTGGCGTCCTCGTAGGCACCGCGTACGGGATGGCGACCGGCGGGGATGTCGCACCACAGATAGTCGGTCCAGCGCGAGGCCATGCGGTCCGTCGACACCGATGCCGCCAGGCGGTGGACGGTGGCGCTCGGCACGTCGTGCCCGGAGAGGGGCGCCAGGGCGGAGCCGACGGCCGCCTCCTCCGCGGGGTTCAGCGTCACCCGGGTGCGCTCCCCGACATGGACGAGATCCTGGGAACGGCCCAGCCGCAGGGGCCAGCGGGGCCGCCGCAGCGCGTCGGCGATGCGGGCACCGTCCGGACCCGGCAGCCAGACGGTCAGATGCACACCGGTCAGGAAGGGGCGGCTCCGGATCGTCATGCCGCCCTTGCCCGGCCGTACGCGACCGGCCACGGAAGGATTGAGCCCGGAGGCGCTGATCGGGTGGTACGTCTCGTCGTCCGTGCCGCCGCCTTCGGACCAGGCGGCCATGCCGAAGGCCAGGGACTCGGAGGGTTCCCCGGTGGCGGCGGCGAGCAGCCCCCGTACGGTCGACGGGGGCGGCACGGGAAGGCCGCGGGTGAGCCCGGGGAAGAGCGGGTCGCGGAACGACGCCACCGGCGCGTAGAACACCACCCGCCAGGCGGACAGGGGCTCGGTCACAGGGACACCGGTCGGGGGACGGGCTCCCGGGCGGGGTCCGCCGGTCACCGGACAGGCTCTCGGACCGGCTCCCGGACGGGGTCCTCGAACCAGTGGTCCAGGGTGGTGCCGTCCCGCATCTCGGCCGCCAGCTCCAGCAGGATCGTACGGGGATGCCCGATGACGACGGTGCGGTCGGCGATCTCCGCCGCGCACTCCTTCTCGAAGCGCTCCCGGAGGTCGTCACGGAAGCCCGGCCGCCAGCCGATACGGACCGGGGCTTCCCACTCCCCGGCCCACGCCTCCAGCTCCCCGCGCAGGACATCGCCGCGGATGCGGAGCCCTTCCTCGTCACCCGTGATCACATGGGTGAGCGGGTTGACGCCGCCGTGGAAGGGCACCAGCACGATCACATGGGGGACGCGATCGCCGTAGTGCAGCGCCTGCTTGGCCCCGCCGTGCAGATGGGCGATGGACTCCAGGAGCAGCGCGGCGCGGCGCCTGCGTTCCGCCACCGGCAGGCGGACGGAGTCCTGTCCGCGGAACGACTCCGCACCGGCTCCGAGCGCCGCCGCCCGGGCGACCTGGAGGGCCGCCTCCTGGGAGAGGTAGTTCGGCCGTCCCACCCCGTGGGCGTTCGGCAGTGTGAACGTTCCGATCCTGGGGAGGTCGAGAAGGAACGGCGCCGCGAGGTCGGCGCTGTAGAACTCGTGCCCGTGCAGCACCGGTTCACTGACCCCGCGCGCCATGACGCCGAAGTCCTCGGTCGGGTGGGCCGGGGTGACGGAGAGAAGGGTTCCGAGCATGAACGGGCTGTCGCGGAGCGTCGTGGCGTCGTCGTCCTTCTTCGCCCCCGCGCGCATGTACCCGAAGAGGTCGTCGTCGGGGTAGGTGATCGGGTCGGCGTCGGTGTTGGCCTTCTGCGCGCGCTGCTGCGCCTTGCCGACCCGGGTCACCGGAGAGGCGGGGACGCCCTGTCGCACCATGCCGTCGCGAATCCACCGGCGCACGGCCTGCGCCGACACATACGGGTGGCGCCGACCCCGTACCGTCGCGTACTTGACGCGCGCTGTGGTGTCCGCGCTCCGGCCGTTGTTCGGAGCCCCGGCCTCCACCGAGACCAGCATCCTGCCTGCCAGATACGCCATCACGCGCCTCCGAAGTAGTCGTCGTAGCCCGGTTCGGGTGTTGTGTCCAGGAGCGGCTGGTTCACCTGCCGCTCGACCTGCTCGCGTTCCTTCGGGTCCTCGGGTGGATCGCCGACCGCGATGCCGCGCTGGTGCAGCAGCCGGAAGACCTCGGCGGTCAGCAGCATCCGGTGCTCCCACGCCCGGGGACGCTTCTCCAGGAACGGACGCCAGTCGTCCGGTCCGGTGACGGGCCGGCGGCCGTCGAAGGACAGCCGGAAACATGCCTGGTGGAGAAGGAGGCCGAGCCGGTAGTCGCTCAGCCCCGCCGACTTGTACTCGGCGAGCCGCCCGCGAGGGCTGCCGCTGCCGTGCTCGATCCAGTCGACGATGAGGGTCGCCACGCCTTCCAGGTCGGGCGCCATGCCGTACACCTCTTTCTCGTAGTGAAGGGCGAGCCGGGTGAGTGCGGTGCGGTCCCGGAGGGGCCAGCGCTCGGTGTCCGACAGCAGTTGGTGCAGTTGGGACGGCAGATAGCGCCCGCGCCCGTCCTCGGGTTCGAAGAGCAGCCGGGCCGCCTCGACGGAACCCTGGGCCGTGACCCGGCCGTCCGTGTCCCGCTGGGTGAGGGCCAGTTCCAGCAGGCGCCAACCGCGGCGGAGGGCTGCGTTCCCCTCCACCGCCGCGAGGAAGCGGGGTACCGCCCGGCGGGTCCGGGTGACCCGCAGCCACGGCTCCTGGTTGTCGTTCTTGAAGCTCCACAGGGTGGTGGCCGACAACTCGCTCCCGACCGCGCGCAGGGCCCGCAGGGTGACCAGCTCCGGCCGGACACCGGCGGCCGACCCTTCGAACCCGGCGTGGACGATCCGCTGCGCGCGTCTCACATTGCGCAGCGCGAATTCCCGCTCGGCGGCTGTCGTCTCGCACGACAGGACGGTCGCCGAACCGGCGGTGACCCATGAGCCGTACGGCAGCGCCCACATGGCGATCCGGCAGCCCCGGCACACCGGCCAGCCGGGGACGCCTGGCGGGAGCGTGTTCAACGCGGTGTTCGAGTCGAAGAGGGGCAGCATGGACTTGGCCCAGACGGCAGTCGCCGGGGTGCCGCAGAAGGTGCAGGGCAACTGTCCCGGACCGGTGCCGTCCGGTGCGAACATCGGTGTGAGGGCGCCCCGCAGCGCCGCCGCGTCGCGGGGTCGGCCGGCGTGTGTCACCTTGGCGTTCGGGTAGAGCGCGAACAGGACTTTCCACCAGTCGTAGGAGCTGTCCGTCTTCGCGGCGGCCCCGGCTCCAGCGGCATCGGTGAGCACGGTCTCCATGACCTGGTTCAGATCGTCCGCGCTCACCTCTTCCGGGTGCTTCCTCCCGGCCATGACGGTTACGGCCCAGGCCCCGGCGCGCTGGAGGGGATGCCCGGTCAGGGCGAGCGGCGCCGGGTCCGGGGTCGGGGCCGGATGCGGGGCGGTCATCCGCGCACTCATCTGATCCACCCGAAACCCTGCACGGTGTCGAGCCCGAGCCCCCATGAACGGATCGCGTCCACGAACCGCGGGTCGGCTTCCATGGACACCCGCACCTGAGCCCCGATCCTGGGAGCCCCCCGCACGGAAAACCGCCGCCGGGGCCCGGCTTTCAGCAGCCGGAGCGAGCGCGGAGCGGGAAGTCCGAGTACGTCGGCCTTGTGTGTGAGATTGTGCGCCAACCGCTCGATGTAGTGCTCGTCCCCGGGCAGCAACTCGCGCCGCTCATGACGCACGACCACCGGAGTCGCGGTCTCCAATTCGACCAGCCCCTCGACGGGAGCGGGCGCCGCCACCTCAATGCTGAACCCGCGCACACGGAGCCGAGCATTTCCCCAGACGATCTCGGTGCGCCTCGCCAGAGCCGTCACGAGAGCCGCCGCGATTTCTGGCACGGGTGAACCGAACCAGATGGCCCCGTGTGGCGATGTGGTGTAGACGCCATTCTTTTGGGGAGCCCCCTTGAACTGAGGACTGGTCACACCGATCGGTTTCAAAGGGTGACCCCTCCATCCGTCGTCATGCAGCGAACGCGCGATGGCGGGATCGTGCTCTTCCAACAGGCGGTAGACGACCGCTCGCGCGGGCCCATGCACGTCTGCCCACGTCAAGTGGGGCGCGTCGGTCGCGACGTCCACTCTTATGCGCATGTGCGACCGCCGAGGAGTTTGAGGTGGGCGCACGCCGAGGAGTCAATTGCCATGCGCTGCACGGTAGTCAGCGGAGCCGGACTGTGAGTCGGGTTCCCGGGAATTTCCATGCGGGCGAACCTTTGTTCTGGCGGTGCTGGATTTGACGACAGTCTGCTGCCCTTGGGTGAGCTTGCGCAAAAGCGTCTGACCTGCGGATGTTCGCTACCGAAGAGTTGCCGCAGAGTTTCTTAGCGGACATTCCGAAGATGGGTAAATAGTATGAGCAATTCTTCTGCCCCGTCTTTTGGGGGGTAGCATGGAAGGTTCGCCGGATTTGAGGGGCGGATGGTTTGCCTGTAGCCCTGGTGGGATCTCAATGGTGGAGTTGCAGTTAGGTTTTTCGTTATCAGCCCTGTTGGGTTGAGGGCGAGGCCGTCGGCTGTGAGGGCCGACGGCCTCACCTGTCCAGTGGCCCTGCGCTGAACGGGTCGATTATTCGTGGCGCTCGTATGCCAACGGTCTTGCTCGGAAAGAGCTGAACTACAACTCCATCCGAGAGGGGCTGACCGTAGGGGAGATCAATGGGCTGCATCGGCGCATGCGCGCTGGCTAAATTTGGCCGACGAAGTAATCATATTTTTTGCGGTGCGGGGCTCTTGGTGGTGTACGTGAATGGCCGGGCTGCCGCGAAAGCGGCTAAGTCTGATGCGTGGCTGTTGAACGTGAGCGCTGGGGTCACCGCAATCTGCATCATCCTCACCGGCCTGCCTGACAGGGGGCGGGGCGCAGACGGTCCTGATGCTCTCCGTCGCTGTATCCCGGGTCCGCGTTGACGGAGGGGGGAATTGGGCAGTCGCCGGTCAGGCCGAACGGATGTTGCGAATCCCCCAGGGGCTGATGACGACGGCAAGGCGATCCGTCCCTGCTTCCTTCTCCAGGCCGTTACGAACCCACCAGGGACTAATGACGACTGAGATCAGCCATCTGCACGCGGGTCACCAGCCACTGTTGCGAACCCACCAGGGCTGATGGCAACGCCCCGACGCCATGGTCGCCGCCGTCCGCATGGTCATGTTGCGACCCCCCCGGGGCTGATGACGACCCGCACCGGCACGGTCACCGTCCCACGCAATCACATGTTGCGAACCCACCAGGGCTGATGACGACGGCGGAGACCCGACGCTGGCTCGATGAGGCCGACGCGTTGCGAACCCACCAGGGCTGATGACGACCAGCCGGTCAAGCTCGTCCGCGATCGGGTCGGCCTTGGTTGCGAACCCACCAGGGCTGATGACGACGGGATGACGTACGCGGAGCATTCGGCCAGCCACTCCCGCAGCGACCCGACGGTAATGCACCCGCCGAGGCCAGAGGTGCCCGCCAAGTGTCACGGGCGGCCCTCCGGGGGGAGGTCTACATGATCGGGCGATGTGCGCCCCCGGCAGGACTCGAACCTGCGGCCAAGCGCTTAGAAGGCGCCTGCTCTATCCACTGAGCTACGGGGGCCGATGGTGTGGCCATGGTGCCCGGAGCCCATGGGTCCGTGACCTTGCCGGGGACAAGGATAGGGCTCCAGACGCCTTGCCCCGGTTGCTTCACCTCCGTGGCACGATGTGGAGGTTCGGTGAAGCGAACCGATAATCGCAGGCAGGTGCGATTCCCGCAGCGCTTTTGGCGTCTCCGGTACCGGGTGTTGTGCAGTCGTTATGCCTGCGCCCTACTCGTCCCTTCTGTTCCCAGTGTCCTATCGGCGCGCAGGGGGTCCCATACGCTTCAAAATCACATCGAAATTGGGCATTCTTCGCATGTGGTGACCTTGGATGCACGGCCTCAGCTGATCAACGCACTAACCGCCCTGCGCGACCGGGTCGCCGCCGTGCGTCTGCCGCTGCCCCTGCCCGGAGCGCCCCGGGCACGTCAGACGCGCAGGGAGCTGCTGGCCCAGCTCGACGACTATCTGATCCCCCGGCTCAAGAACCCCGGGGCGCCCCTGCTCGCCGTCGTGGGCGGATCGACCGGAGCCGGGAAGTCCACGCTGGTGAACTCGCTGGTGGGGCGGCGGGTCAGCGAGGCCGGGGTGTTGCGGCCGACCACGCGGATGCCCGTACTCGTCTGCCATCCCGACGATCTTCACTGGTTCGAGGGTATGCGGGTGCTGCCCCACCTCACCCGGGTCTGGCTGCCGCGCCAGGACGACGACGGTGACGAAGGCGGAGACCCCGGCGAAAACACCCCCGAAGGGGGTAATCGTCTACGGATCGAGACAGCACCCTCCCTGCCGCGCGGGCTCGCGCTGCTCGACGCTCCCGACATCGACTCCCTGGTCGTTGAGAACCGGCTGCTCGCGGCGGAGCTGATCTGCGCGGCGGACGTCTGGGTCATGGTGACCACCGCCTCCCGGTACGCGGACGCCGTCCCCTGGCATCTGCTGCGTACCGCCAAGGAGTACGACGCGACGCTCGTCATCGTTCTCGACCGGGTTCCGCACCAGGTCGTGACCGAGGTCTCCCGGCAGTACGCGGCCCTGCTCACCAAGGCGGGACTGGGCGAGGTGCCCCGTTTCACGATTCCGGAGCTGCCCGAGTCCGCCGGGGGCGGCAGCGGGCTGCTGCCCACCACCGCCGTGGCGCCGCTCTTCGGCTGGCTCGCCCACCGGGTGGAGGACCCCGCCGCCCGTCAGCAGGCCCTGGGGCGCACGGCCACCGGGGTGATCGACTCGCTGCGGGCCCGGATGCCGGAGCTGGCCGCCGCCGTGGCCGGGCAGTACGCCGCCGCCGTCCGGCTCATGGGCGTCGTCGAGGACGCGTACGACGCGGAACACGCCCGGCTGAACCGGCAGCTCGCGGCCGGAGCGGTGCTCGCCGGGGACGCCCGGACCCGCTGGCGCGGCTTTCCGCGCGACAGCTCCGCCGGGGAGGTGCTCGACTCGCTGACCGGCAGCCTCTGCTCGCTGGTGCAGTGCGCGGTCGCCGCCGCCGACGAGCAGGTGTGCGACTCCTGGCGGTGGGAACCGGGCGCGGGCGCCCTCGACCCCGCCGGGCGGCTCGACCCCGAAGCGGCCGAACGGATCGGGATCACCGTCCGCCGCTGGCGGCGCGAGCTGGAGGAGCTGGCGGAGGACGAGGTGAGCGGGGCCGACCTCAACACCGCGCCGGACCCGGAGACCGTCGCCGCGCTGCTCGCCGCGGCCCTGCTCGGCGGGCGGCGGGCCAAGGGCGCGGGCGGGCGCCTCGCCGAACGGATCGGGATGCCGGGCGCGCTGCGCCTGCGGGAACGGGGCGGTGAGCTGCTGCACATCTGTGTCGGGACCCTGCTCGGCGGGGAACGCGACCGCAGACTCGCCCCCCTCGACGCCCTGGACGTCTCCCCCGAGCCGCAGGCCGAGCTGATCGCCGCGCTGTCCGTGCTCCAGAGGGTGAAGTGAGAACGGTGGCCGCCGCCTTTGACGACATCGCCCCGGACACCACGGTCAGCCCACAGAGGAGCATGCGAAGCACAAGGAGTACGGGAAGCGGATCGGTCGGCGAATCTCAGCGCGGGACAGTCGGTGGGTCTCAGCGCGGGACAGAAGGGGACTGTGAGGGTGTGAATCCGTACGAGAAGACCACGGACGGGCCCGGAGAAGGGAAGGAGCGGGAACCGGACACCGGTGCCGGGCGCCGCCCCCGGGGCTCCCGGCCACAAGCCGTCCGCTGGGACGACGGACTCATCGCCCGCCGCGCCCGCCCCGACGGCCGGAGCCACCCGGGCGACCGCGCCGACGCGCCGGGCACCCCCCGCCCCGGCGCGGACAGCGGCCCGGGAGGCGCCCCGGAGAACGCGGCGGGCGCCGGGCCGGGCGACGGGCCCGGGAGCGAGGACCTGACCGGATACCCCGGCGGCTCCGGCGCCGCCGTCCGCCCCCGGGGCGACGAGCCGCCCCCCTTCGGCGGCACCTACGACGGCCCCCTCCGCGCCCGTCTCGACGCCCTGCGCGAACTCATCGGACTCTCCCGCACCCGGTTGGAGAGCAGTGCTCTCGCCGAGGCCCGCCGGGTCCTGGACGAGGCGTCCGCCCGGCAGCGGCTGTCCTCGCGGCACACGGTCGTGGCGATCGCCGGAGCCACCGGAAGCGGCAAGTCCACCCTCTTCAACGCCCTCGCGCAGGTCCCGCTCTCCGAGACCGGACTGCGCCGCCCCATCACCTCGGCCCCGATCGCGTGCAGCTGGTCGGAGGGCGAGGCCGGACTCCTCGACCGGCTCGCCATCCCCCCGAGGCTGCGCCGCAGACCGCTCGCAGGGGGCGAGGAGGCACTCTCGGGCCTGGTCCTCGTCGACCTGCCCGACCACGACTCCGCCCTGGTGCGCCACCGTGAGCAGGTGGACCGGGTCCTGGCCCTGGTCGACGCCGTGATCTGGGTCGTCGACCCGGAGAAGTACGCCGACGCCGCCCTCCACGAGCGCTATCTGCGTCCGCTCGCGGGCCACGCCGAGGTGATGTTCGTGGTGCTCAACCAGGTCGACCGGCTCACCGCCGACGCCGCCGACCAGGTCCTCGACGATCTGCGCGGCCTCCTCGACGACGACGGCATGGCGCTGGGCGAACACGGCGAGACCGGCGCCACCGTGCTCGCGCTCTCGGCGCTCACCGGGGAGGGCGTCGGCGAGCTGCGCGAGGCGCTGGGCCACTTCGTCCGGAGCAGGACCGCCGCCGCGCGCCGGCTCTCCGCCGACGTCGACGCCGCAGCGGAGGAGCTGCGTCCGGCCTATGTCGCCGGGGGGCGGACCGGTCTGGACGAGCGGGCCCGCGACGAGTTCGCCGCCCGGCTCGCCGAGGCTGTCGGGGCGGGCGCCGCGGGCGAGGCCGCCGAACGCGAGTGGCGCAGACACGCCGTCCGCGCCTGCCGGACCCCCTGGCTGAGGCTGTGGCGCTGGTACGGACGGGTCCGCACACCCGGGAGCGGCTCCCCGTCGGCGGTCGCGCCGGTGGAGGAGGAGCCGACCGCCCGCCAGCGGGTGGAGCAGGCGGTGCGCGCCGTCGCGGACGAGGCGGCGGCGGGACTGCCCGCGCCCTGGGCCCAGGCGGTGCGCGAGACGGCGGTACGGGGCGCCGAGGGGCTGCCGGAGGCGCTGGACGAACTGGCCGCGCGGGAGGCGGCGGAGACCGGGAAACGGCCGCTGCGGCCCGCCTGGTGGCCCGCCGCGGTCCTGACGCAGATGTCGATGACCCTGCTCCAGTTGTACGGGGGGCTCTGGCTGACGGGCCAGATCGTGGGGGTGCTGCCCCCCGGGCTGACGGTGCCCGCGCTGCTGATGGCCGCCGGTGTCATCGGCGGGCCGCTGGTCGAGTGGGCGTGCACCGCCGCGGTACGGGGGCCCGCGCGGCGGTACGGGCAGGACGCGCGACGACGGCTGCGGGAGGCCGCCGCCGGGTGCGGACGGGCCATGGTCCTCGATCCGGTCGCGGGGGAGCTGATGCGGTACCGGGAAGTGCGGGAGCGGTACGGCACGGTCGCGGGCCGGAACGCCACGACGCTGGTGGGCCGGTCCGCCAGACGCCGTACCCGGTCCGCGCGGATGGGCTCGCGGGCGCGGGGCCGCTGACGGGCCGCTGCCTCGGGGGCCGTCAGGATTCACCGGGGTCCATCGGGGTCCACCGGGGGCATCGGGGTCACCGGGTCCATCGGGGCCAGGGTGCCCCCGGAGGGTGACGGAGTTGTCCACAGCCGGGCCGCCGTCCACAGGGCCCGGCGGGAACGGCCCGTCCGCTCCAGCATGGGAATCGGTCGGCACGGGGCCGACCGGAGCGGACGGGGAGGTGGCCGTCGTGAACGACCCGACGGTGACGCTGGTGGGCAATGCCGCCACCCAGGTGGAGTACCGGGAGACGGCGACGGGCGGGATGGCGAGATTCCGGCTCGCGGTCACCCCGCGCCGCTGGGACCGCGTGCGGGAGACCTGGGTGGACGGCCGTACGAGTTTCTACACGGTCCTCGCCTGGCGCGGTCTCGCCAGGAACCTGGCGGGTTCGGTGGCGGTGGGCGAGCCGCTGCTGGTGCACGGGCGGCTGCGGGTACGGGAGGGGGACGCCGAGGGGTACCGGGACACCCGGGGCGACGACGGCGGGGGCGAGGACCGGTCCGCGGTACGGCGGTGGACTTCCGTGGAGATCGACGCGGTCGCGGTCGGCCACGATCTCAGCCGGGGGACGGCCGCATTCCGCCGCGCGCCGAAAGCCGCTCCGCCCACGGCCGCTCCGCCGCTGTCGGCCGCGCCGCCGCCCACCGCCGTGCCTCCGGCGGATTCCCTCGGCCCGGAGCGCGACCCCCGGGGAAAACCCGCTCCGGGCCCGGCCGGTGACGCCGTGGAAGACCCTTTGTGCGATGAGTGGGACGAGAAAGGGCGAGCGGTACCCGGCGCCGCGGCGGACCCGGTGGACGCGGATTCCGGGCTGCCTTCCACGGTGCGTCCCGGGATGCCTCCCGGGGTTCCCGCCACGGCGGTGGTGCCGCCTTTCTGACGGGCCCCGGCCGGGCCCCGGCGAGGCCCCGGCCGGGCCAGACACGGCCCCGGCCCGGCCGTGACCCGGCCCGGCCTGACCGGGGCTGACACGGGCCCGGCCCGGTCCAGCATGGCCCGGCATGGCCCGGCGCGGCGTGATCCGATCCGACCGGGTCGGCCGGGAACCGTCGGCGGGCCGCCGACGGCGGGATGTGGAGATGTGTCGACCGCTGAAGGGGGAACGGCGATGGTCCTGCCGACGGGGATAACGATTCTGATTCGGAATGCTCGTCCGACCGCAGGACGGGAGCTTGTGCCATGTGCGCGTCTCTAGGATTTCCCGGTATTCACGGGTCACTTGAGTCTGCCGGCGAGGCACCCACCCCATGCGCCCCTTGTGAACACGCGGTACGCACAGGGGTACTCCGTGCACACGAGTGCGCGTCCGCTGCGAATACCGCCTCGCCTGGAGGGAATTCTGTGTGTGCGAACTTCTGCGCGCCGACCGGAGACGGGAACGGACGGGGGCGCCGATCGCTACGCCGTTCCACGGCCGCGTTCCTGACGTCGGGTCTGCTTCTGGCGGGCGCGCTGACAGGGCTGGGCGCGGGCACGGCACGCGCCGATGACGGGGTCCGCCCGCAGGACGGGGCCCTCGCCACGCTCGACGGGCTGAAGACCTTCGACCGGGCCGTGGTCCGCGCCAAGGGCCGCAGCCACTCCATTCCGGCGGGCCTCTTCGAGATGACCGTCGAGGGCGGCGGCCGGCTCAAGACCTACGGGGTCGACCTCCACGACCCCGCCCAGGACCAGGCGCGCTACCGGGAGACCCCCTGGCGGCAGACCGCGCTCGGCGCCCGGCGCGAGGCGGGGAGGATCCACTGGATTCTCCGGAACTCCTACCCCCAGGTCGACGACCTCACCCGGCTCGCCGAGGCCGCGGGCACCGGGCCGCTCACCCCGCGTACGGCGGCGGCCGGTACCCAGGTCGCCATCTGGCGCTACTCCGACGGGGCCGACGTCGTCGCGCTCGACCCCGCGGCGGAGAAGCTGGCGGACTGGCTGGAGAGGCGGGCCCGCCCGGGCACGGAGCCGCGGGCGTCGGTCGCCCTGGAGCCGAGCGCGGTCGCGGGCAGGCCCGGGACCCGGATCGGGCCGGTGACGGTGCGGACCGGGGCCGAACGGGTCTCCCTGGCCCCGGCTCCGGCCGCCGCCGCCGACGGGGTCGAGGTCACCGACGCCGCCGGGAAGCCGGTGACCTCCGTGGCGGACGGCGCGCGGGTGTACATCCGGGTGCCGTCCGGCGCCCGGGACGGCTCGGCCGCGCTCACCGCCCAGACGGCCACCTCCGTGCCGGTGGGCCGGGCCCTCACCTCCGCCACCGGGAGCCAGGCCCAGATCCTCGCCCACTCCAGCGAGTCCACGGTCACCGCGCAGACCCTGGCCGTCTGGGCGGAGAAGGGCCCGATACCGGCGCTCTCGGCGCGGCACGACTGCGCCGCGTCCCAGGTGGAGATCACCGCGGCCAACGCCGACACCGCGCCGTTCACCTTCACACTGGCCGACGCCGAGCACACCGTGCCCGCGCGGGGCAGCAGGACGGTCCGCCTCCCGGCGGTGGAGGACCAGCCCTACGAGGTGCCGATCACCGGGGCCGACGGCTTCCGGAAGAGCTTCCGGGGCGTCCTCGACTGCCGTACGGCCGGTGCCGCGGTGCCCGCGCCGTCGGCCACGGCGCCGGGTTCCGGTACCGGGTCCGCCGCGGAGCCGGGGACCGGCGGCCCCTCGCCGATGACCGTCCCCCGGCTGGCGCCCGCGTCGGCGGACACCGCGCCGGCCCTGCCCGACGAGGATCTCGCCGCCACCGGCAGCACCGGCATCACTCCGCTGATAGCCGGAGGGGCCGCCGTGCTGATGGCGATCGGCGGCGGTGTCCTCTTCACCCTGCGCCGCAAGGAGCCCCGGGCGGCGGGCGCCGAGCGCCGGGACCCCACCTGGGAGTGAGCCGCTGTCCCCTCGGCCGCCGCCCCCCGGCCGTCCCCCTCGGCCGTCCGTCCCGGTCCGCCCGGCCGGAGCGGACCGCGGCCGCCCCGGAGCGGCCGGGGCCCGCCGGGACGGCGCACCGTGACCGGGCCCGTACGGCGCGTGGCCCCCGGGTGTGCCGTCGCCCGCCAACCGGTTTCCGTCGGGGGATGGACGTACGGCAAGATGGGGTGTATCTCTGCCCACCCACTTAGCTGCCGGACGGTTTCTCTTGGCTGAGTACATCTACACGATGCGCAAGACGCGCAAGGCGCACGGCGACAAGGTCATCCTCGATGACGTGACGCTGAGCTTCCTGCCCGGCGCGAAGATCGGTGTGGTCGGCCCGAACGGCGCCGGTAAGTCCACCGTGCTCAAGATCATGGCCGGTCTTGAGCAGCCCTCCAACGGCGACGCCTTCCTGTCGCCCGGGTACACGGTCGGCATCCTGCTCCAGGAGCCGCCGCTGGACGAGTCCAAGACCGTGCTGGAGAACGTCCAGGGCGGTGTGGCCGAGATCAAGGGCAAGCTCGACCGGTTCAACGAGATCGCCGAGCTGATGGCGACCGACTACTCCGACGCGCTGCTCGACGAGATGGGCAAGCTCCAGGAGGAGCTGGACCACGCCAACGCGTGGGACCTGGACGCCCAGCTGGAGCAGGCCATGGACGCCCTGGGCTGCCCCCCCGGGGACTGGGCGGTCACCAACCTCTCCGGTGGTGAGAAGCGCCGGGTCGCCCTCTGCAAGCTGCTGCTCGAAGCGCCCGACCTGCTCCTCCTCGACGAGCCCACCAACCACCTGGACGCTGAGTCCGTCCAGTGGCTGGAGGCGCACCTCGCCAAGTACCCCGGCACCGTCGTCGCGATCACCCACGACCGCTACTTCCTCGACAACGTCGCGGGCTGGATTCTCGAACTCGACCGCGGCCGTGCCATCGGCTACGAGGGCAACTACTCCACCTACCTGGAGACCAAGCAGACCCGTCTGAAGGTCGAGGGCCAGAAGGACGCCAAGCGCGCCAAGCGGCTCAGGGAAGAGCTGGAGTGGGTCCGCTCCAACGCGAAGGGGCGCCAGGCCAAGTCCAAGGCCCGTCTCGCGCGGTACGAGGAGATGGCCGCCGAGGCGGACAAGATGCGGAAGCTGGACTTCGAGGAGATCCAGATCCCGCCGGGGCCCCGGCTGGGCAGCATCGTGGTCGAGGTCGAGAACCTCTCCAAGGGCTTCGGCGACAAGCTCCTCATCGACAACCTCAGCTTCACCCTGCCGCGTAACGGCATCGTCGGTGTCATCGGCCCCAACGGTGCCGGCAAGACCACGCTGTTCAAGATGATCCAGGGCCTGGAGCAGCCGGACTCCGGTTCGATCAAGGTCGGCGAGACCGTCAAGATCTCCTACGTCGACCAGAGCCGCGCCAACATCGACCCCAAGAAGTCGCTGTGGGCCGTGGTCTCCGACGAGCTGGACTACATCAACGTCGGCCAGGTGGAGATGCCCTCCCGCGCCTATGTCTCGGCGTTCGGCTTCAAGGGCCCGGACCAGCAGAAGCCGGCCGGGGTGCTCTCCGGCGGTGAGCGCAACCGGCTGAACCTCGCGCTCACCCTCAAGCAGGGCGGAAACCTGCTGCTCCTCGACGAGCCGACCAACGACCTCGATGTCGAGACGCTGTCCTCGCTGGAGAACGCCCTGCTGGAGTTCCCCGGCGCGGCCGTGGTCGTCTCCCACGACCGCTGGTTCCTGGACCGGGTCGCCACCCACATCCTCGCCTACGAGGGTGACTCCAAGTGGTTCTGGTTCGAGGGCAACTTCGAGTCGTACGAGAAGAACAAGGTCGAGCGTCTCGGCCCGGACGCGGCCCGTCCGCACCGTGCCACGTACAAGAAGCTCACCCGGGGCTGAGGAGGTCGGAGACTCACCCATGACCCGGCACATCTATCGCTGTCCGCTCCGCTGGTCGGACATGGACGCCTTTGGACACGTCAACAACGTGGTCTTCCTGCGCTATCTGGAAGAGGCGCGGATCGACTTCATGTTCCGGCTCCGGCCCTCGGACGGCTCCCCGTCCTTCTCGGGCGGGTCCGTGGTGGCGCGGCACGAGATCGACTATGTGCGGCCCCTCGTCCACCGGCACGAGCCGGTGGTCATCGAGTCCTGGGTGACGAAGATCGGCGCGGCGGCCCTCACCATCGCCTATGAGGTGAAGGACGCCGAGGGGGCCGACCTGGTCTATGCGCGGGCCTCCACCATCGTGGTCCCGTACGACCTGGAGGCCGGACGGCCGCGCCGGATCTCCGCCGAGGAGAAGTCCTACCTCCAGCGGTATCTGCCCCCGGTGGAAGAGGACGCTCTCGTCGGATGAGCGTGCCCGTGCAGCGACTGAGCTGCGCCGACGCGAGAGAGGCGGAGGATCTCTCCGCCTTTCTCGCCCGGCTGCTCCGCTATGACCGCGCCGCCGCGGTACGGCTTCAGGCGGGGGGCCCCGACGGGGCCCTGCCGCAGCTCGCGGTCTTCGGCCGGCCGCCGTCCTTCGAGGTGCTGGCGATCCGTGCCGCGCGCCTCGCCGAACCGGCCCGGCTCGATGTCACCGTCTCCGCCGGTGAACTGCTCGAAGCGATCCAGGGGGCGGATTTCACCGTGCCGGGGCCGGTCACCGGCCCGCCGTGGGCCGGGGTGCTCCCGCCCCGGGGCGGCTGGCGCGATCTCGCGGGTCTGCCCGGGGCCGACCGGATGCGGGAGGCGGTGGCCGCCGCCGTGGCCGAGTTCCGGGCCCGGGACGAGGCGCTTCCCGAGGAGCGGCGGACCCGCGCCGAGCGGGACCGCGTCGGCCGGGAGATCTGGTCGCGGACCCTCGGCGACACCCCCCTGCCGCTGCGGGCCGTGCATGCCGCCCAGTCGCTGGGCTTCCTGCGGCCCGGGGTCCCGGCGGCGCTGCTCGCCAGCGGGTCCTGGCTCCGGCTCCGTACCCCCTTCGGCTCCGTCGCGCTGCGCACGGGCGGCCTCGGCCCGCTGAGCGTCACCCCCACCAGGCCGCCGCACCAGCACTGACCGCGCCGGGCTCCCGATGAATCTCGGGGCCCGTGCCCATGGCTTGTTTCTTTGGTGTCCATGGGCGCGGGAGGCGTCGGCTGTCGGGCCCGGAGGCCCGGGCGGGGCGCCCCGGTCGGAGACCCCGCTCCCGACCCGCCCCCGCCCGGCTCCACCGCCCCGCCCGCGAGCCCGGCCCCGTCTCCTGGCCTGTGCCGTCCCCGGTCCGCTCGCTCGTGGACCCACCCCGCGCCTGGCTGCCCCCGCCCCGCCCCGGCCCTGCCGGGCTCGCGGACCGCCCGCAGGACCGCACCGCGCCGGGGGAGCTTTCCCGCCGTTCGCCCGGTGCGGGGCGGTGGGCGGGGTTCCGTCGGTCTTGACGGTGACGTACAGGCGTTCCCACTATGGCTCCCATCGCGCACCACCCATCGTGCACACCGTGACGACCGGGGGTTGAGGCATGGCCAGCAGACCCGGGGGGCCCGGAGCGTCCCGAGCGCCGGAGACACCGGCCCCGGCGCGCCGGGCGGACGTGCCGCCGGGCGCGCCCGACCCCCGCAGGGTGCCCGTGGTGATCATCGGCGCGGGGATCGTCGGGTGCGCGCTCGCCGATGAGCTGACCGCGCGCGGCTGGAGCGCGGTCACCGTCGTCGAGCAGGGACCGCTGCCCGCGCCCGGCGGTTCGACCTCGCACGCGCCCGGGCTGGTCTTCCAGCTCAACGCCTCGCGGACGATGGCCCGTCTGGCGGCGCGCACGGTCCGTGCGTTCAGCGGCCTCGGAGCCTTCCACCCGGTCGGCGGCGTGGAGATCGCCACCACGGAGGAACGTCTCGCCGACCTCCACCGCCGTGCCGGACTCGCCGCCTCCTGGGGGCTGCCCGCCGAGGTGGTGCCGCCCGCCCGGTGCCGGGAGCTGTGGCCGCTGCTCGCACCCGGTGCCGTGCTCGGTGGACTGCACACCCCCGGCGACGGGATCGCCGACGCCCTCACCGCCGCCACCCGCCACCGCGAACGCGCCGCCGCCCGGGGCGCCCGCTTCCTCGACCGGCACACCGTCACCGCCATCGAGCAGGAGAACGGCCACGTCAGCGCGGTCGTCACCGACCGGGGCTGCCTTCCCGCCGGACGGGTCGTCGCCGCCGCCGGGTTATGGGGCCCGGTCATCGGGGCGATGGCGGGCGTGACCGTCCCGCTGCTGCCGCTGGCCCACCAGTACGCCAGGACCGGCCAGCTGCCCCGCCCCCTCCCGCGCGGGCTGCCCATCCTGCGCCACCAGGAGAAGGACCTCTACGTCCGCGCCCACGACGGCGACACCCTCGGGATCGGCTCGTACGCCCACCGGGTGCTGCCCGTCGACCCCCGCGCCCTCCCGGCGTACGACGAGGCCCCCGTCATGCCCTCGTCGCTCCCCTTCACCCCCGAGGACTGGGCCCCGAGCTGGGACGAGGCCGTCTCCCTGCTGCCCGCGCTCGGCGGTACCGCCGTCGCCGACGCCTTCAACGGGGTCTTCTCCTTCACCCCCGATGGCATGCCCCTGCTCGGTGAGGCCCCCGAACTGGGCGGCTTCTGGCTCGCCGAAGCCGTGTGGGTCACCCACTCCGCCGGTGCCGCCGAAGCCCTCGCCCAGTGGATGACCGACGGCCACCCCGCGCTCGACCTCCATGAATGCGACATCGCCCGCTTCGACGAGGCCCAGCGCTCACCCGCCTACACCGCCGAACGCGGGGCGCGCGCCTTTGCCGAGGTCTATGACATCGTCCATCCGCTCGATCCCCCCAAGGCGCCGCGCCCGCTGCGGATCAGCCCGTTCCATCAGCGTCAGCGCGAACTCGGCGCCCACTTCCTGGAGGGCGGCGGCTGGGAACGGCCCCAGTGGTACGGGGCGAACGCGGCCCTCCTCGACGACCCGGACCTCTTCCCCGGCGGGGAGCGCCCGCCCGCGCGCGACACCTGGGCCGCCCGCCACTGGTCGCCCGTCGTCGCCGCCGAGGCCCGCGCCACCCGGGAGCGGGTCGCGCTCCACGACATGACCCCGCTGCGGCGGCTGGAGGTCACCGGCCCCGGAGCCCTCGCGTTCCTCCAGCGGATGACCACCAATCAGCTCGCCCGCCCGGTCGGCTCGGTGAGCTACACCCTCCTCCTGGACGAGCGCGCGGGCATCCGCTCCGACCTGACCGTCACCCGGCTCGGCGAGGACCGCTTCCAGCTCGGCGCCAACACCCCCGCCGACCTCGACTGGCTGCTGCGGCACGCCCCCGCCGCCGTCCAGATCCGGGACATCACCTCCGGCACCTGCTGTATCGGCGTCTGGGGTCCGCGCGCCCGCGCCCTGATCCAGCCGCTGACCCGGGACGACTTCTCGCACCGCGGCTTCGGCTACTTCAGGGCCCGGCGGACCCACCTCGGGGACGTGCCCGTCCTCGCGCTGCGCCTGAGCTATGTCGGCGAACTGGGCTGGGAGCTGTACACCACCCCCGACCTGGGGCTGCGGCTGTGGGACACCCTCTGGGAGGCCGGAGCGGCCCTGGGGCTGACCGCCGCCGGGCGCGGCGCCCTCGAATCGCTCCGGCTGGAGAAGGGCTACCGGGCCTGGGGCCGTGACATGACCACCGAGGACACCCCCTACGAGGCCGGTCTCGGCTTTGTGGTCCGCCCCGAGAAGGGCGACTTCACCGGCCGGAACGCGCTCGGCCCCCGGAACCCCGCCCGCCGGCTCACCTGTCTCACCCTGGACGACCCGGCCGCCGTCGTCCTCGGCAAGGAACCCGTCCACCTCCTCGGCGCCCCCGCCCCGGCGGGGCATGTCACCAGCGCCGCGTACGGCTACACCATCGGCCGCTGTGTCGCCTACGCCTGGCTGCCCGCGCTCCCCGTCGGCACCCCCGTCCATATCGCGTACTTCGGCGAGAAGATCCCCGCGACCGTCGCCGAGGAACCCCTCGTCGACCCCGAGATGACCCGTATCCGCAGCGCGGCGGGGTGAGAGAGACGGGAGGGACCCCCGCGATGCCCCCGATGCCCAGGACGGCCCGGACACCCGGCGCGGCCCGGACGGCTGGTGCGGCCCGGACGGCCCGGCGGAAAGCCGCCCACGATGTGATCGTGCTCGGGCTCGGCGGCATGGGCAGCGCCGCCGCCGCGCATCTCGCCGCCCGGGGCGCCCGCGTCCTCGGCCTGGAGAAACACGGCCCGGTGCACCGCCACGGCTCCAGCCACGGCGGCTCCCGGGTCACCCGCCAGTCCTACTTCGAGGACCCCGCCTATGTACCGCTGCTGCTGCGCGCCTATGAGCTGTACGAACAGGTCGAACGGGACACCGGGCGCGAGATCGCGCTGCTCTGCGGCGGGGTGATGGTCGGTACGCCCGCCTCCCGCACCGTGGCCGGAGCACGCCGTTCCGCCGAGGCGTGGGGGCTGCCGCACGAACTCCTCGACGCCCGTGAACTCCGCCGCCGCTTCCCCACCTTCACCCCCGCCGAGAACGAGATCGGCCTCTACGAGGCCCGCGCCGGACTGCTGCGGCCCGAGTCCACCGTCGCCGCCCATCTCCAGCTCGCCCTCCGCCACGGCGCCGAGCTGCACTTCCAGGAACCGGCCGTCCGCTGGGAGCCGTACCGCGACGGGGTACGGGTCCACACCCCCGAGGACACCTACACCGCCGGACACCTGGTGATCTGCCCCGGCGCCTGGGCCCCGCGGCTGCTCGCGGACCTCGGTGTCCCGATCCGGATCGAACGGCAGATCATGTACTGGTTCCAGCCGCGCGGTGGCACCGGGCCGTATGCGCCGGACCGCCATCCGATCTATGTCTGGGAGGACGCCGCCGGGGTCCAGGTCTACGGCTTCCCCGCCATCGACGGACCCGACGGCGGCGCGAAGGCCGCGTTCTTCCGGAGGAACGGCACCCCCTGCACCCCCGAGACGATCGACCGCACGGTCCACGAGCACGAGGTACGGGCCATGGCCCGGCAGCTCGACGGCTGTCTGCCGACCCTCCCCGGGACCCTGCTCAAGGCCGTCACCTGCATGTACTCGACCACCCCCGATGAGCACTTCGTCATCGCCCGCCATCCGGAGCACCCCGGGCACACCACGGTGGCCTGCGGTTTCTCCGGCCATGGGTTCAAGTTCGTCACCGTGGTGGGCGAGATCCTGGCCGATCTCGCCCTGGACGGCACCACCCGCCACCCCATCGCGCTCTTCGACCCCGGCCGCTTCGCCGCGCCCGCGCCCGCCTGAGGGAGACCGCCATGGCAGAACCGTCGAGACCCGGCACCACCAGCGCTTCCGGTATCACCGGTGCTTCACCCGGCGCTCCGGCACCCACCCCGGGCGGCAGTCTGATCGCCACCCTCCCCGGAGCCGCCTACAGCAGCCCGGAGATCTTCGCCCGCGAACAGGAGGCCGTCTTCGAGAACCTCTGGTGCTGCGTCCTGCGCTCCGCCGAACTCGCCGCCCCCGGCGACTTCCGCACCGTCACCGTCGGCCGGGAGAGCGTCCTCGTCCTCCGGAACACAGCGGGCGAGCTGCGCGCCTTCCTCAATGTGTGCAGCCATCGCGGCACCCGGCTGTGCGCCGGGGAGTCGGGCACGGTCCGCCGTACGCTGCGCTGCTCGTACCACGCGTGGAGCTACGACCTCGACGGGACGCTCGTCGCCGCCCCCAATCTGGCGAGAATGCCGGACCTCGACCGCACCGCCTACGGGCTGCGGCCGGTCGCGCTGCGGGAGTGGCTGGGCTACACCTGGCTCTGTCTCGCCGAGGAGCCGCCCTCCTTCGACGAGCACGTCCGGGGCGCGGCCACCGAACGGCTCGGCGACCCCGCCGCGATCGACCGCTACGACGCCGAGGGGCTGATGCTCGGCCACCGTGTCCGCTACGACGTGCGCGCCAACTGGAAGCTGCTGGTCGAGAACTTCATGGAGTGCTACCACTGTTCGACCATCCACCCCGAACTGGTCGCCGTGCTGCCGGAGTTCGGCGGGGGCTACGCGGCGCAGACCAAGGTCGGCCAGGGCGCCTCCTTCGCCGGGGCGGCGCGGGGCTTCACGGTCGACGGCGGTCCGGGCTTCGAGCGGCTTCCCGGCCTCGCCGAGGAGCAGGACCGCCGCTACTTCGCGATCACCGTCCGGCCCCAGGTCTTCATCAACCTGGTGCCCGACCATGTGATCCTGCACCGGATGTTCCCGCACGCGCACGACCGCACGGTCGTCGAGTGCGACTGGCTGTACGCGCCCGACGTGGTGGCGTCCGGCGCCGATCTCTCGCACTCCGTGGAGCTGTTCCACCGGGTCAACGAGCAGGACTTCGCCGTCTGCGAGCGGACCCAGCCGGGCATGGCGTCCCGCGCCTACCGGGCGGGCGGGGTGCTCGTCCCCGCCGAGCACCACATCGGGGAGTTCCACGCGTGGGTGACCCGGATGCTCGCCTGAGGGCGGCGGGACCGCCGGAGGGCCGGGGCTCAGCCCGGGGTGTTCACCATCGAGGCGGCGGCGTAGACCAGATAGTCCCAGAGCTGCTGCTCGTGCTCCGGGGACAGCTCCAGCTCGTCGACGGCGTCCCGCATGTGCTTCAGCCAGGCGTCGTGGGCGGCCCGGTCGACGGCGAAGGGCGCGTGCCGCATCCGCAGCCGGGGGTGGCCGCGCTCGTCGCTGTAGGTGCGGGGCCCGCCCCAGTACTGCATCAGGAAGAGCGCGAACCGTTCCTCGGCCGGTCCCAGGTCCTCCTCGGGGTACATGGCCCGCAGCAGTGGATCTCCGGCCACCCCCTGGTAGAAGCGGTGCACCAGCCGCCGGAAGGTGGGCTCCCCGCCGACCTGCTCGTAGAAGGTCTGCTCCTGAAGGCTGCCGCGCCGGATCTCATTCACCCGTCCATCGTCTCAGACGCCCCGGCCGAGGACCGAGGCCCTAGGACCCGCCGTGAAGGGCCCCTGGTCCCGGCGGAGCGGGGCCGGGCGCGGGATTCCGGCACGGGCGCGGGATTCCGGCACGGTGGGGTGTTCGCCCGCGCGGCCGCCGGTGCAGGACAGTGGAGGCATGGGGACGTACCTGGAGCCGTACGCCGAGCCCGCCACCGAGGCCCGGCGGGGCCTGGTGCGGCTGATGGCGGCGGGCGGCGGGCTCGGCGACCCGCTCTGGCGGCTCGCCTTCGAGGAGGTGCCCCGGCATCTCTTCGTCCCGTACTACTTCGTCCCGCAGACCCTGGACCGGACCGGTGACCAGGACGGTGATCCGCGCGCTGACCAGGGCGGTGACCAGGACGGTGACCGGCGCGGGGCGCGGACCGGGGGCCGGACCCCGGGATACGAACGGCTCTGGGGCGAGGACCCGGACCCGGTGCGGCGCGAGCGCTGGCTGAGAGGGGCGTACTACGACGGTCCGCTCGCCACCCGGGTGCGCGACGGGGAGCTGATCTCCTCCAGCAGTCAGCCCTCGCTCATGGCGCTGATGCTCGACGCGCTCCGGGTGCGGTACGGGGACACCGTGCTGGAGATCGGCACCGGCACCGGCTACAACGCCGCGCTGCTCTGCCACCGCCTCGGTGAGACGCTGATCACCACGGTCGACAGCGAACCGGAGATCGTGGACTCGGCGCGGGCCCATCTGGCCCGGGCGGGCTACCGGCCGGTGGCCGTCGTCGGCGACGGCGCGCGGGGCTGCCCGGAGCGGGCCCCGTTCGACCGGATCATCGCCACCTGCACCGTGCCGTACATCCCGTACGAGTGGCTGCCGCAGTGCCGCCCGGACGCGCTGATCGTCGCCCCGCTCTCCACCGGGCTGGTCGTGCTGCGGGTGCGCGGCGGACCGGGGGGCCGCGCCGCGGAGGGGCGTTTTCTGCGGACCCCGGCGTACTTCGTCCCGCTGCGGGGCCTGCCGTCCGCGCCGGAGCCCCGGCGGGGGCCGCTGCCCCGGCGCGCGATGCAGAACGATCTCTTCCGCTTCCTGCTGGAGCTCAGTTCGGGCGGGCTCGACCCGCATGAGGCGCTGTCGCTGTGGCGGCGGGAGCGCCGCTTGGACCGGGACCGCTTCGGGGTCACCGTGCGCGGGCGCCGCCAGTGGGCCTGGCTGGACGACCCCGCCGGTCCGTATGTGTGGCCGCTCGGCGGCCAGGACGACGAGCTGTGACCGGGACGACGAGCTGTGACCAGTGCGGTGGGCTGTGACCGGGACGACGAGCTGTGACCGGGGCGGTGAGCTGTGACCGGGGCGGCGGCGGGTCGTGCCGGGACGCAGCGCGGTGACCGGACGCGGACCGCCTCCGACGCGGACCGGCCCGGACCGGTGCGCGGGTTCCGTACGGACCCGCGCACCGGGCGCGCGGTGACTCAGTCGCGGCGGATCGTGATCGTCGTCCAGGCGCCGACATGCACCCGGTCGCCGTCGTTCAGCGGCACCGGGACATAGGGCTGGATCGGTTCCTCACCGCCGTTGAGCGTGGTGCCGTTGGTGGAGTTCTGGTCGATGACCGCCCAGCTCCCGTCCGCCTGCCGCATCAGCACGGCGTGCTTGTGCGAGACCCCCGGGTCCTCCGGCGGCACCGACAGGTCGATGTCGGGGGCCTCACCCGTGGACTGCCTGCGGCGGCCGATGGTGAGCTGGCCGCCGGAGAGCGGAACACTCTGCTCGGGGGCGTACGCGGGCAGGTTGAGACCGTCCGCGTCGGGGCCGCTGCGCTGCATCATCGCCGTGAAGTACGCGCGGTCCGGCCCGATGACGGCGGTCCACGTGCCGGGGGACGGATACCCGGGGGACGGGTGCCCGCCGGGCGCCGCCCCCGGGTCCCGGTGTCCGGGCTCCGGCTGCCCCGGGCCCTGGGGGAAGGGCGAGGAGGACTGCGCGGGCGGCGGCAGCATCCAGTCGTCCGTGGACGGCGGCTGCCGCTGCTGCGTGGGGGTGGACGAGGGCTGCTGGGCGAAGGCGCCGTGCGCGGCACCGGGGCCGTCCGGCGCGCCCGGACCGCCCGAGGGTGCCGCCGGGCCCTGCGGGAACGGGGAGGCCGGACCCGGCGGGAAGGGCGCCCGGCCCGGTTCCTCGCCGAGCACCTCGGCGGGCCGGTTGAGCTGCGAGGGCCGGGACGGGTGGTAGCCGAACGGGTCGGCACCGGCGCCCGGTCCGCCCGGCCCGGTGGGGCCGGAGCCGGGACCGCCGGGCGCGTTCGGACCGCTCAGGGGGTCCGGGTGGCCGACGGGGTCCGGGTAACCGGTGTGACCCGTGGGGCCCGCCTGGCCGATGGGGTCCCCGAAGCCTCCCGGGGCCGCCCCGGGAGCCCCCGGACCCTGCGGGCCGGGCGGCGGCGCCATCGGCCGCTGCGGCCCCGGCGGCGGAGGCGCGAGCGGCACCTGCGGCCCCGGCGGCCGGGTGAAGCCCGGCGGCAGATTCAATCCCGGTGACGGCGCCTGCGGGGCGGGCGCGATCGGTGTGTACGAGGTGGCGCGCTGCGTCAGGAAGTTGTACCGGCACTCCTCGCAGAACGGCGCCATCGCCTCACGCGGGGTACGGCACTGGGGGCACAGCTCCGCCTGCGCGGTGGGGTGCGGACCGCCGCCCGCCGCCGGGTGGCCGTAGCCGGGCCGCGGGGGAGGTGGTACGGCTCCGCCCTCGGCGGTTCGCGGAGCGCCGGGACCGGCCATGCGGTGGCCGCAGACCTCGCACCAGTCGTCGGCTCCCGACTGGTGTCCGTTCGGGCAGGTCGGCATGGAGGCGCTTCCCCCTCTCCTCGTCCGGCCCGAGGGCCGTGTCGTGTCGTGCGTCTCGTGCGTCGTCGTGTGCTGCTGGGTCCTGCTGTCCGCCGGTGCGGAGCGCGTCACACGGAACCGCTCGCACGGAACCGCCCACGCGGCCTCGGAGCACCGTCCGGCGGGACTACCCCGTGACGCGCACGGTCTTCGTGGAGCGCGTTTCGAGGGTCATCTCGTCGGCCTCGGTGACCTTGGCCTTCAGTCGCACAGTACCTGTCGCGGCATCGACCACGTCCACCACCTTCGAAAGCAGTTTCGCAGTGTCCTCGTTCCCGGAGGCCGCCGCGAGCTGCACCGCACGGCCCAGACGGGCCGTCGCGGCGGACACGTCGCCCAGCTTGCGGGCCTCCAGGCCGAGCTGGATGACCTGGGCCAGCTCCGCCTGCCCGGTGTAGTGGGCCACCTGCGGATCGATGGTGGTGGACCTGGCCGGGTCGTCCGTCCAGACCGCCAGGACCGGCCCCTGCGACAGCACCTCGGGGGCGCCCCCGCCCGGCGCCGGGACGACCAGCGAGACCCGGGCCGCCAGCATCTCCCGGCCGACCCCGGCCGCGGGGACCCGTACGCACAGGTGGTAGTCGCGCGACTCGTCGCCCCAGGAGCCCGTCGGGTAGTCCCCGGTCCGGGCGGCCGCCTCGGACCGCCGGGCGGTCAGGTCCTCCACGGTCGGCGCCACCTGCTTGACGAAACGGATCTCCGCTCCCATCGGCGTCCACAGCCGCAGGGACACATCCGCGACGCCCTTGCCCATGATCTTCTCGATCATCCCGGTGAAGTCGGCGGCGAGCCCGGCGGGATCGGCGACGATGTCCTGCGTGCCGAGCAGCGCCGAGGCGATCTGGGCGACCTCCTTGACCTCCCAGTCGGTGCCGACGCCCCGCGCGTCACAGGTGAAGCGCCCCGTCACCGCGGCCAGCGCGGACCGCAGCGCCTCGGGGCTCTCGTGCTCGTTGCGCCCGTCGGTGAGGAGGATGCCGTGCCGGATCTCGCTGCGGGCGGTGGACAGGAGCCGGTCCGCCAGCGTGAGCCAGGTGCCGATCGCGGTGCCGCCGTTGGGCCTCAGCTCCCGCAGCGCGGCCTTGGCGCGGGCGCGGTTGGTGGCGTCGGCGGTCGCGAGCCGTCTGCCGCCGGGGAAGACGTCGACGGCGTGATGGGTACCGGCGACCACCGCGAACTCCACGCCGTCGCGCAGGCTGTCGATCGCCGCCGCGGTGGCCTCCCGGGCGTGGTCCATCTTGGCCACCGGGTAGTTCATGGAGCCGGAGCAGTCCACCATGATCACCACGGCGGCGCCCGGGCCGCCGGAGCCGTCCTCCGGCGATCCGGCCGCGCCGGTCCCCAGCGGGGCGCCGCCGGTGGTGCCGCCGCCGGTGGAGGTGACCGTGACGATCGCGTTCACCTCCTGGCCGCCCTCGGGGAGGAACTTGTTCTGATACACGTCGACGGAGAACTGCGGCACCTGCGACTTGGCGAAATTGGCCATCTGCTGGACTCCTTGCGGGCTCCACTCGGGGTGGTCCGTACATCGGGCGGTACGCACGGCCGCACGGCGGCGGCCCCGCCCGGGGCCGGGCCCCGCGGCCGGTACCTGGTGCCGGGAGCCCGCCCCGTCGCGGGCTCCCGTGGTGCTTGCCTTGCTCGTTCCTCCCCGCCTCGTTCCGCTTCGTTCCGCCTCGCCGGTTTCTCTGGTTTCTTGGGTTTCCCGGGGCTGTTCCGGCTCTCCCGTCACACCGTCCCGGACGGCACCGCCACGGGGAACGGCAGCACCGCCACCGTGATGTTGTCGTGGCCGCCTCCGTCGAGGGCGTGGCCCACCAGGAGGCGCGCACTGTGCAACGGGCGGTTCGCGGCGTCGGGCGCGACGGCGCGGGCCATCGCCCGGGGGCTCTCGGCGTAGTTCCAGAGCCCGTCGGTGCAGACGACGACGACACCGGGCCGGTCCGGGGCGAACGTGGCGGTGTGCGGGTCGAGTTCGTAGGCGTCGGCGCCGAGCCAGCCGGTGATGGCGTGGGCGCGTTCGTCCGCGTACGCCTCCGCCTCGCTCATCAGGCCCGCGGCCACCATCTGGGCGGCCCACGAGTCGTCGTCGGTGAGCCGGGCGGGGTTCTGCGAGCGGTCGTCGGGCACCCAGTAGACACGGCTGTCGCCGACCCAGCCGACCACCAGGAGCCCGCCCGCGGAGATCGCGCCGACGATGGTGCACGCCGGGGCGTTCGACTGGTGGTGCGCCTCGGGGGCGCGCGGGTTCGCCGGGGTGTTCCCGGCGAGGTCGCTGACGGCCGCCGCGGCGGCGACGATCGCGTCCTGCATGGCCTGCTGCGGGTGGACCCCGCGCGGCAGCCGCTCCACGAGGAGTTCGTCCGCCGCCCGGGCGGCGGCCCGGGACGCCTCGTCGGGGCGGGACGCCGAGGACACCCCGTCGCAGACGATGGCGATGACGGCGGGGGAGCCGTCCGGGAGGG
The DNA here is from genome assembly GCF_005519465.1 of Streptomyces clavuligerus. NCBI lineage: Bacteria > Bacillati > Actinomycetota > Actinomycetes > Kitasatosporales > Streptomycetaceae > Streptomyces > Streptomyces clavuligerus. Next base: position 4,578,239 of record NZ_CP027858.1, read on the forward strand.
CCGTGGTGGAGACGGCGAAGGCGTCCTCGTTGCGGTGGTGGCGCAGGCCGCGGTCACTGACCGCCGCGACCGAGCTCAACTCCAGCTCCTGGTGGTCGCGCTCGGCGGGCCGGGCGTGCCCGCAGTTCCCGCAGTAGCCGTCGGCGCCGACCCGCCCGGCCCGGCACAGCACGCACACGGGCCCCACCACCGGAACCGGGGCCGTGGGCACCCCGTCCCCGTCCCGCGGATCACCGCCGGGAGTGGTCCGCCCGGGGTCCGGGTGCGCGGTCTGCGGTCCGGCGCCCGGCGGGGTGCCGTACGGCTGCCCCGGGGCGGGGCGCGCTGCCTGCGGTCCGCCGGGGGCCGACCGGTGATCGGGGGCCGGTCCGCCGGGGCCGGCTCCGGACGCCGCGCCTCCGGGGTCGCCGGTCTGCCCGGCGTCCGGGTGCGCGGTCTGTGCCATGGGCACCGTCCCCGGTTGCGGCGCCGCGGCCGGGGCCGTGGGCTGACCGGTCGTCACGGCACCGGCGGTGGGCCAGAGGGTGTGGTGATCCGCCTCCGGCCCGCCGGGTACGGCGCCCACGGTGCCGGGCGCGCCGTGGGGCGGCGCGGCGCCCGACTGCGGTGGTTCGGCCGGAGTGCTGTGGTGCCCGGCGTCCGGTCCGGGCGCGCCCGGCGGAGTGCCGTACGGCTGCCCCGGGGCCGCGACCGCGGGGTGGTGGCCCATCATCAGGGTGGGCTGATCGGGCCAGGGGCCGTCGGGAGGGGCGGGGAAGCCCGACAGTTCCCGCCCGCAGGCCCCGCAGTAGCGGTCGTTCTGCTCCAGCGGCTCCGCGCAGGCGGGGCACATCGGGCCGGCGTCGGGCCGGTGCATCTGCGGCGACATCAATCACACCCACGTCCGGGGGCGGTAGCGGTTGGCGCGCTCCACCAGGTTCATCCGCTCCTCGCCCCGCTGGGCGAGCCGGGCGAGTGCCCGGTAGGAGCGTTCCAGTCCGAAGCGCAGACCACGTTCGTCCAACTCGTGACCGAGCAGTGCGCTGGGCGCGGCGGGGGCACCGCCGGGCCCCGGCGCGCTCGGCCGGGCCGATACGGACGGCTGGGCTCCGGGACTTCCGGAGAGTACCCAGTCCAGCGCCGTCCCCAGTACCTCCGTGGCCAGTCGTTCACGGCGCACCGGGTCCAGTCCCGCCGCCTCCAACTCCGCGACCTGGGCCGCCGCGGCGGTCAGTTCGTCCAGAACCGGTTCACCGGCGACACGCAGCCGCAACCTCGCCCGGACGGCGGCGACCCGGGCGGCCGTGGCGTGGACGGACAGCTCCGGAACCGACTCCAGGACGCGCACCGTCCCCGCGCGGTCGCCCTCCGCGAGCCGCACCCGGGCCAGTCCGAAGGCCGCGCTCACATGGCCGGGATCGGTCGTCCACACCAGCCGGTAGTACGCGTCCGCGTCGTCCGGGTGGCCCAGCACCTCCGCGCACAGGCCGAGCGCCAGCTTGGGCGCGGGCTCCCCGGGGAACACGTCGTACACGGCGTCGAAGGACCGCGCCGCCGTCCCGGGGTCACCGCCGACCAGCGCGACCAGCCCCCGCGACCAGACCGTCCGCCAGTCGTCCGCCCCGTCCGTCCCATCGGCCCCGCCGGTCCCGCCCGCTCCGCCGGTCCCGTCCGTCCCGCCGTTCATGGGGGACCCGGGCGCCTCCAGCGCCATCAGCACCGCCCCGGCCCCCGCCGTATCGCCCAGCTCCAGCAGCGCGCGCAGCTCCCGCAGCCGGGTCTCGGGGGACGGCGTGGGCACCGAGCGCAGTGCGGCGATCAGTTCGGAGGGTGCCGACGCGGGCAGCCCCGCCAGAAAACCCGCGTGGGGGTCGTCCGGGGAGACCCGGGGGACGGGCAGGGCGAGCGCTGCCGCGCCGACGTCCACCGGGGCGATCGCCGAGCCGAGCCGGGCCGCTGTGCTCAGGGACTCCGCCGCGTTCCGGGCCTCCGCCGCCCGGAGCTGTGCCGTGCGCCGCTCCCGCCGGGTGACCGCGCGCGAACCCAGCCGTGACACCTCGTCGGGCGGCGCGTCGAACACCTCCGTGCCGACCACCCGGACCTCCGGGCCGAAGAGCGTCGACAGCGCCGGACGCGGAGTGCCCGTCCGCAGCGCGACGACCTCCCGCAGTACCCCCGTCAACTGCTCCGCCATCTCCGCGGCCGAGGAGAACCGCCGCGCCGGATCCGGGTCCGTGGCCCGTACCAGCAGCCGGTAGAACGACTCGTACGTCCGGAACACCGCGATGTGCTCCGGGGACGGCAGCGAGTCCGCGAACACCGTGGTGTAGCCCTGGAAGTCGAAGGTCAGCACCGCCAGCGTCCGTGCGACGGTGTACAGGTCCGAGGCGACGGACGGGCCGGTCACGGCGACCTCCGGCGCCTGGTAGCCCACCGTGCCGTAGATCGCGCCCTCCTGGTCGTCCATCCGCCGGACCGCGCCCAGGTCGATGAGTTTGAGCTGATCCTGCTGCTGGATGGCGTTGTCGATCTTGAAGTCGCAGTACACCAGGCCCCGGCTGTGCAGATGGCCCAGCGCGTCCAGCGCCTCGATGCCGTAGGCGCACGCCTGCTCCACCGGCAGCGGATCGCGGCGCCCGGAGGCGTCCCGCCGGTCGTCCGCCAGCTCCTTCAGGGACTTGCCGCCGACGTACTCCATGACGATGTAGCCGTCGAGCGAGCCGGTCCGCTCGTCGAGGTGCTCGACGAAGTTGTATATGCGGACGATGTTGGCGTGCTCGATCTCGGCGAGGAAGCGGCGCTCGGCGATCGCCGCCGCCATCGCGTCCTCGTCCCCCCGGTCCAGCAGGCCCTTGAGCACCACCCAGCGCTCCGACACGGCGTGGTCCACGGCGAGATAGATCCAGCCGAGACCGCCGTGGGCGAGACAGCCCACCACCTCGTACTGATCGCGCACCACGTCCCCGGCGGCCAGCTTGGGGGCGAACGAGTACGGATGGCCGCAGGAGGTGCAGAACCCCTCCGTGCGCCCCGCGTGCCCACCGCGCGCCCGCCCCACGGGGGCGCCGCACTCGCCCCGCGAGCAGAACCGCCTGCGCTCGGGCACCTCCGGGTGCTCCAGCACCGCCGCGCGCGGATCGGGGCGCGGCACCCCGGGCACGGAGACCAGCCCCGCGCCCAGCCTGCCCCGCCCGGACGGACCGGAGGAGCCGGACGGACCGGACGACGAGCCCGAGCCCCGGGAGGACACCGCGCGGCCCGAGGCCGAACCGGACCGGGACCGGGGCAGCCGCCCCGCGCCCGGCAAAGCCCCCGGCGGCGCCGAACGCACCGTCGGCTCCGACAGCTCCGGGGGGCCCGCCTCCGCCACGGGCGCCAGCCCGCAGACATCGCAGTAGAGCCCGCCGCCCGCGGCCCCCATGGCCCCCACGTCTTCGTAGCGCCCCTCGCAGCCGGGCCGCAGACAGGGCTCGCCGCTCACTGCCGCCCCCTCGCGTCCACCGGACCGGGACCGGGTTCCCGGCCGCCCAGCACGTCGGCCAGCGCCCACTGATAGCGCAGCACCGCCTGCTCGGCCGCGCGCAGGTCGCACGGCGCGCTCCACAGCATCCGGCGCGCCTGGTCGTACCGCTCGACCAGCAGCGGATCCCCGTCGCACCCGTGGCGGACCGCCTTCGCCCGGTACGCGTCCAGCCGGCCCCGCAGCTCCGCCCGGACGGCGAGCGGCGCGGTCACCGCCGTCAGCGACTCCCGGGCCCGCAGCAGCTCACTCTCGGCCTCCTGCTCCAGCGCCTCCAACAGCGGCGAGAGCCGGTGCCACCGGGCCCCTCTGCGGTACTCCGCCGCCAGCGCCAGCCGCTCCTGGAGCGCCGTCGGCGGACCGCTGACCACCGGCACCTCCGAGGCGGCGATCTTCGCCAGCACCTCGCCCCGCGCGTTCCGCGCCTCCGCCAGGGTGCGGTCCGCGCGGGAGAGGACGTCCCGCAGCCGCAGCAGCCGCTGCTCGGAGTCCTGCCGGACCTGGAGCACGGCCTCGACCTCCCGCCGGATCTCGTCCAGGGCCCGGGCCGCGATGTCGTAGCGCTCGGTGTCGGGACGGCCGCCGCCGGGGGCCGAACTGCCCGGCGCCGGACGCCAGAAGGCCAGCGGATCGGAGATCACCTGGGCGCGCAGACCGGTCAGCTCCCGGGTGATCTCCTCCAGCTCGTCCCCGGCGGGGTGCTCCCCCGGCCGCACCCCGGCCGCGTGCGCCAGCGACCGCGTCCGCTGGAGCTCCGCCGCGAGCAGGTCGATCCGCGCGGGCAGCGCCGACCAGACCGCGTCCGCCGTCACCACGACGTCCAGCGAGGCGGCGTACAGCTCGTTCATCCGCTCCACCAGCTCGTGGAGGGTGAACTCCTCGGTGAGCCGCGACGGTCCGCCGGCCGCGAGCCCGATACGGCCCGGCGGTGCCGCCACCACCACCCGGCGGCCCAGCAGCCGGTCCGTCAGCTCCACCAGGTCGTCCCGGCCGGGCCAGCGGTGGCGCGCCCGGACCTCGCGCAGCCCGGTGAGCGCGTCGGTGTACGCGTCGAAGAGGTCCCACAGCCGGGAGACCGACTCCTCCGTGGTGACCCAGCGGTCCCGGGTGACCCCGGTCAGCTCGGCCCCCTCCAGCAGCCTGCGGCCCGCGTGGTCCTGGAGGGCGAGCAGCGAGGTCTCGACCGCCTCGTGCTCCGCGCCGAGGCGGGCCAGCGCGCGATCCACCTCGTCCCGGTCCATCGTCCGCCCCGGGACCTTCGCGCCGGACCCGGAGGCCGCTTCCGCGACGCCCATCGATCACCTCTCCCGTAGGTGGTACTTGGCTTCGGGCGGCTCGGTCACCCCGGGCAGATCCTCGGCCAGCCAGTCCTGGTACGCCTTCAGCCAGCGCCCGTCCTCCCGGTACTCCTCCAGCACCTTGTTGACCCGGCGCACCAGGTCGTCCTTGCCGGGCGCGGCGGCCACACCGTAGTACTCGACCTTCTTGAAGCGCGGCCCCTTCAGTTCGACCGTGGGGTCTTGGGCGGCCTGCCCGGCCGCCAGCGCGCTGTCCGTGACCACCGCGTCGGCCAGGCCCTCCTGGACCCGCACCAGACAGTCGAGCTGATTGGGGACGGTGAGGATGTCCTCGTCGGCGGCGGTGCCGTCGCCCGGGTCCCGGAAGATCGCGCCGTACGCGTTCTCCTCCAGCGCGTCGAAGGCCGTCGAGCCCTCCGCCGTGCACACCTTCTTGCCCTTCAGGGAGGCGTCATGGCCGGTGATCTTCGACTGCCGGGGCGCGAGTACCTGCTGCCCGGTCTCGAAGTATGCCGTGGAGAACGCCACTTCCCTGGCCCGTTTGCAGGTGATCGTCATGGTGCGGACGACGAGGTCGAGCTTGCCCTCCTGCAGCAGGGGCGCGCGCTGGTCGGTGGAGACGGCACGGAAGACGACCGTGCCGTCCTTGTCGAGCAGATCCTCCGCGATGGCGCGGGCGAGGTCGATGTCGAAGCCCATGAGATCGCCGGTCGCCGGGTCGCGATAGCCCCAGCGGTAGCTGTTCTGATCCACGCCGACGATCAGCTTGCGGCGCTTCTGGATCTCCCGGACCGAGGGGCCGTCGGCGGCCGAGGGAGTCAGGGAGCGCTCGGGCTCGGTGCAGTCGTCCGCCGCGACCGACGTCACCGGGGGGCGCTCCCCGGCGCGGCCCCCGGTGCCACCGGACCCCGCGCCCTGGGTGAGCGGGAGCAGCACGGCCGCCGAGGTCAGCGCGCAGACGGCCGCCGCGGCCGACAGGGCCGGTCCGCCCCAGCCGCGTGCCGCCGCCCATCTCCCGGCATCCCTCCGGGACCGGGGCGGGGCCCCGGTGTTCCTCGCTGTCATCGCCCGCCCTCTCCCGTGCTCGCCGCCGCCCGTCCGCGTGCCCCCGCCGTCCGCTGAGGACCCGCGCTGTTCCGCGGCGTCATCGGTACTCCGCCAGCCTGCGGTTGAGGCCGAGGACCGCACCCGCCGCGCCCAGGACGGCGAGGAGCGCGGCCCCCGCGGGCAGCGGGTCCAGGCTGTCCCGCCCGGACTCGGCGGCCCGGGTGAACTCCCGCTGCTCATGGCCGATGGCTTCCTCCAGCGCCCTGTCCAGCCGGTCGAAGATCCCCTGGCTGGTGTCGTCGCCGCCGATGACCTTCCGCAGTGCCCCCTTGTAGTCCCCGGCCTGCTCCGCCCGGCTCACCTCGCCGTGGCGGACCTCCCAGGCGCCGGCGTTCGTCCCGGCGGTCTTCAACGGGGTCCGGCCCGCGGTGTCGTCGGCCAGCTCCACCGCTCTGCTCAGCCGCTCCTTGAACCGGCTCATCCCCCGGTCGAACTCCGTCGCGTACTGGTCCCGTCCCTCCTCGTCGGTGAGGGTGGCGCCCCGGGCCACGAGGGCGAGATTCTCCTGGGCCCGTGCCTTCAGCGCGTGTATGCGCGCGTCGGTGAGGACCTGGAGGGAGTCCTGGCCCTTCTCCTTGGCCTCCCCGAGCCCGGCGACGGCCATGCCGTGGGCGCCGGCCAGCCAGAGCAGCAGGGCCGCCGCGGCGGCGGTCGAGGCGAGCAGACCGGGGTTGACCACGCGGTTGGTGCGGTGGCGCAGCCGCCACTGGGCCCAGCCGAGCGCCCCGAGCGCCAGCACCCCGGCCGTCAGCGCCACCACGGGCCAGAACCGGGCCTCGCGGTCGTCCTCGCCGAGCCGGGCGGCCTCCTCCCGGTACAGCCGCTCGGCGGCGGGCAGCAGCATCCGCGTCATCTGGTCGTTGGCGAAGCGCAGATACGCCCCGCCGAGCGGCAGCCCCTGCCGGTTGTAGGTGCGGGCGGTCTCGATCCGGCCCCGGTACAGCGGCAGTTCCCTGTTGAGCCGGGTGATCTGGGCGGCCGCCGCGTCGGAATCCCCCATGTGCGACGCGGCCGTGATCAGCAGGGTGGAGGCGTGCGCGATCCGGTCCTCGTACTCCTTGCGCACCGTGGGGGGTTCCTCGTCCGACTCGGCGAGGAAGGCGCTGGAGGCGGCGGTGTCGGCGGCGGCCAGGGAGTGGTACAGCTCGCCCGCCCGCGCGCTCAGCGGCTGGCTGCGGCTGACGACGTCGTCGGCGGCCCGGGCCCGGTCGGTGACGTCCAGCGCGGTCGCGGCGCCGAACGCGAGCACGAGCGCCGCGAGGGCGGCCCCGATGATCCGCAGCCGTCCGGGCTCCGTCGTGGCCATGGCCCGCAGCCGCCCCCGGGCCTCGGTGAGCGCGGTGCGGCCGGCGGGCGGGCGGCCCGCAGGGCCCTCCGCGGACGCGGGCCGTCCGCGCACGGCCTCCTGAAGTCGTGTCATCTGACCTCCCCCTCGGTCGCTGACGGCGGCCCACTGCCCGGCGGGTCGGGGGAGTGGCCACCTGGCCAGCAGTATGGCCAAGAAGGCCGGAACGCACAGCCCGATTGCCACGATCTTGAACGGGCGTGGACACCGCCGGACCTGTGCGGCACCGCCGCCGTGCCGTGAGCGCGGCGCCGCATGCCGCGGCCCCGCGCCGCGCCTCCCCCGTTCCTCCCCGTAGTCCCCCCGCCGTCTCCCCGTTCTGTCCCCTTCATGAATACGTTCCGGCACCCGGACTGGTTCCCGGCCACGCCACCGGTTCCGCGCGCGGATGCGTGTCCCGGCGGGCCCGACTCCGTTGCCCCGTAACGGATTTCCCGACTCCGGCCCCCGGACCAGGCCCGGCCCCGGTCCGCGACCGCCTGCCGGGCCCCGGTCCGTGCCGGTGCCCGGGGTGCTCCGGTGCGGGCCGGGGGCCACGATCCGGCCGGGGACGGGTGGACGGCCCCCGGCCGCGGGGGGTCTTCCGGCACGCACCCGTCCGGCCCGAACGCCTCGTGCGGCCGGAGTCCCCCGTCCGTCCCGAGCGGTCCGGTACGGGCCCGGCAGGCGGCCGGGTGCGCTGCCTCCGCCGGGTCCGCGCGCCGGGCGCGGATTCCGGCGGGCCCGACTCCGCGGCTCGGGCCCGCGTTCCAGCCTCGTCCGCCTGGTGCGGCCCGGCGCGGGTCCGGCACGAGGCAGGCGCGGGCGCCGGGCCAGGACACCGGCCCCGGCCCCGGCCCACGGAACCGGCGGCGCCCTGTCGGTTCCGTGGGCCGGGCGGGGTGCCGCGCTGATCCGGCCGGGACGGGTGGACGGGCCGCAGCCGCGGGGGTCTTTTGGCACGCGCCCGTCCGGCGGTGCGGTTGGAGCCCCCCGTCCGTCCCGAGCGGTCCGGTACGGGCTCGGCAGGCGGCCGGGTGCCCTGCCTCCGCCGGGTCCGCGCGCCGGGTGCGGGCGGGGTGCGGATTCCGGCGGGCCCGACTCCACGGCTCGGGCCCCGTCCCGGCCCCCCGCCTGGTGCGGCCGGGCGGGCTGTCTCTGCCGTTCCGGGGCCTGTGGCCCCGGCCCACGGAGCGGCGGCGCTCTGTCGGTTCCCCGGTGCGCCGGATGCGTATCGCTGCCGCAGCCGGGCCCGTGCCCCGGTGCGGGCACGGGGGCTGCCTCGGCCGACGGGCCGCAGTCGCCGGGGTCTTCCGGCACGTGCCCGTCCGCCTGTGCGGGTGGAGCCCCCGTCCATCCCGTGCGGCTGGGCGGGCTGTTTCTGCCGTTCCGGGGCCGGGGCACAGGTCGTGGCCCCGGCCCACGGAGCGGCGGCGCCCCGTCAGTTCCCCGGTCCGCCGGAGGTGTAGTGCTCCCGCAGCCGGGCGCGTGCCTCGGCGGGTGCGCCGGTGTGGTCGAAGCCGAGCAGGGCGGCGCCGAGCACCGGGGGAGCGGTGACCACCTGGGGCAGCGCCTTCGGGGCCTTCGCCGCCAGCAGGGTGGTGATGTGCCCGTCCAGCTCCGGGTGGCGGGCCGCCAGCACACTCCCGCCGAGGAGCACCGGAACCTCCTCGTCCAGCAGCCCCAGCCGGGTCAGCGCCACGGTGGCCATCGCCACGACCTCCTGCCCCAGCCGCCGCACCAGATAGCGGGCGACCGGGTCCCCCGCCGCGCTGGTCGCGAAGAGCACCGGAGTGGCCTCGTGGGTACGTTCGGCCGGGATGCGCCCCCGGTGCAGGGCCTCGATCAGGGCGGGCATCGACTCCACGCCGTAGTGCTCCGGCAGCGTCCGGGCGAGCGCCGTCGGCTCGCCCCGGCCGTCCTCGGCCCGTGCCGCGTACCAGAGGGCCTCCTCGGCCATCCCCAGACCGCCGCCCCAGTCGCCGGACATCTTCCCGATCGCGGGGAACCGGGCCGTCCGCCCGTCCGGCAGCATGCCCGCGCAGTTGATGCCCGCGCCGCACACCACCGCCACTCCGCGGGGCTCGTCCAGACCCGCCCGCAGCACCGCGAAGGTGTCATTGCGGACGGTGACCGAACGGGCCCAGCCCCGGGTGCCCAGGGCCGCGCTCAACTCCTCCTCCTCCACCGGGAGGTCGGCGTTGGCGAGACACGCGGAGACATGGGCGACGGAGTCCGTCGCGGCACCGCGTTCCCGGGCGGCGGCGAACGCCTGCTCCACGGTGGCGGCGAGCCGGTCGACGGCCGGCTCGATGCCCTCCCTCGGCGGATGGAAGCCGTGGTGCCCCCGGACGGCGGCGAGGACGGAGCCGTCGGGACCGACCACGGCCACGTCGGTCTTGCTGTTGCCCGCGTCGATGGCGAGGACGGAAGCGCTCAGGCCCACGCGAGATGCTCCCGGTTGTGCGCGACGAGCTGGTCGGTCAGTGCCTCGGCGTACTCGTACTGACCGATCAGCGGATGCGACAGCAGCGCCGCGAAGACCCGCTCGCGCCCGCCCTTGAGGGCCGCCTCCAGTGCCAGGTCCTCGTACGCCGTGACCTGGGCGATCAGCCCCGCGAACAGCGGGTCGACCCGCTCCACGGGCAGCGGCGCCGCGCCCGCGTTGCCCACCGCCGCCTGGACCTCGATGACGGCGTCGTCGGGGAGGAACGGCAGGGTGCCGCCGTTGCGGGTGTTGACCACCTGGTACGGGCTGCCGCCCCCGCCGAGCAGCGCGGCGGCGAGGTCGACGGCCGCCTCCGAGTAGAAGGCGCCACCCCGCTTGGCCAGCAGCTCCGGCTTGGTGTCCAGGGTGGGGTCTGCGTACATCGCGAGGAGTTCCTTCTCCATCGCGGCGACCTCGGCGGCCCGGGACGGCTTGGTCCGCAGCTCCCGGACGACCTCGTCGTGCGCGTAGAAGTAGCGCAGATAGTACGAGGGGACCACGCCGAGCCGGTCGAGGAGCTGCCTCGGCAGCCCGAGGTCCGAGGCGAGGGACTCGCCGTGCTCCGCGATCAGCCCGGGGAGGCGGTCGGCGCCCTCGGGGCCGCCGATCCGGACCCCGGTCTCCCAGGTGAGATGGTTCAGCCCCACATGGTCGAGGTGGACCTGCGCCGGGTCCACGTCGAGCAGCCGAGCGAACCGCCGCTGGAAGCCGATGGCCACATTGCACAGCCCGACGGCCTTGTGCCCGGCCTGGAGCAGCGCCCGGGTCACGATCCCCACCGGGTTGGTGAAGTCGATGATCCAGGCGTTCGGGTTGGACCGGCGGACGCGTTCGGCGATGTCCAGGACGACGGGGACGGTGCGCAGCGCCTTGGCGAGCCCGCCCGCGCCGGTGGTCTCCTGGCCGACGCAGCCGCACTCCAGCGGCCAGGTCTCGTCCTGGAGCCGGGCGGCCTGTCCGCCGACCCGCAGCTGGAGCAGGACCGCGTCGGCGTCGGCGACCCCCGCGTCCACGTCGGAGGTGGTGACGACGGTGCCGCTGTGGCCCTGCTTGGCGAAGATCCGCCGGGCCAGCCCGCCGACCAGGTCGAGCCGGTCGGCCGCCGGGTCGATGAGAACCAGCTCGCTGATGGGGAGGGTGTCCCTCAATCGGGCGAAGCCGTCGATCAACTCGGGGGTATAGGTGGAGCCGCCACCCACGACTGCGAGCTTCATTTCTTTTCCTTAGCCCTTCACTCCGGTCAGTGTGACACCCTCGACGAACGCCTTTTGGGCGAAGAAGAAGACGAGGATCACGGGGGCCATGACCAGGACGGTCGCGGCCATGGTCAGATTCCAGTCGGTGTGGTGCGCGCCCTTGAACGACTCCAGTCCATAGCTGAGCGTCCACGCGGCCGGATTCTCGGACGTGTAGATCTGCGGGCCGAAGTAGTCGTTCCAGGCGTAGAAGAACTGGAAGAGCGCGACCGCGGCGATACCGGGCTTGGCCATCGGGAGGACCACCCTGAGCAGGGTGCGCACCTCGCCGCAGCCGTCGACCCGGGCCGAGTCGATGTACTCGTTCGGAATGGTCAGCAGGAACTGCCGCAGCAGGAAGATCGCGAAGGCGTCGCCGAAGGCCATGGGGATGATCAGCGGCCAGAGCGTGCCGGTGAGGTCCAGCTCCTTCGCCCAGAAGAGGTACATCGGGACGACGATCACCTGGGGCGGCAGCATCATCATCGAGATGACCAGCATCATCGCCAGCCGCTGGCCCCGGAAGCGGAACTTCGCCAGCGCGTAGGCCACCGGGATCGAGGAGACGACCGTGAGGACCGTGCCCAGACCGGCGTAGATCAGGGTGTTCCGCCACCAGGTGAGGAAGCCGGGCGTGTCGAGCACCTTGGTGTAGTTGCCCCACTCCCAGGTGGTGGGAATGAGATCGCGGGTGAGCGTCTGCTGACCGTTCATCAGCGAGGTCAGTACCACGAAGACGAAGGGCAGGACGAAGAAGAGCGCGGCGGCGATCGCGAGCGAGTGCACGCCGATCCAGTGGAGCAGCACCCTCCGGCGGGCCGCCCGGGCCGCCGGAGTCGGCGGGGCTTCCTTCGCCGCGGATTTCCTGTCGAGTACCTGGGCCATGACTCAGTCCCCCATCCGGATGAGGCCGCCGCGCCGCCGCATCAGCAGGGAGGTGAAGGCCATGGCGAGTGCGAAGAGCACCAGGGCGACGACCGCCGCCGCGCCGTAGTCGAACCGCTGGAAACCGGCGTTGAAAATGGTCTGGGGCAGGGTCAGCGTGGATTTCTCGGGATACCCCGGCTCGAATATCTGGCCGCTGCCGCCCATGTTCCCCGAGGCGACCTTCGCCGCGACCAGGGGCTGTGTGTAGTACTGCATGGTGGCGATGACCCCGGTCACCACGGCGAACAGCACGATCGGCGAGATGTTCGGCAGCGTGACGAAACGGAACTGCTGCCAGGCCGAGGCGCCGTCGAGCTGGGCCGCCTCGTACTGCTCCTTGGGCACGTCGAGCAGGGCCGCCATGAAGATCACCATCAGATCGCCGATACCCCAGATGGCGAGCAGGGTGAGGGCGGGTTTGGACCAGGCGGGGTCGGTGAACCAGGTCGGGGGCGAGAGTCCGACCGACTCCAGCGCCGTGTTGACGGGGCCCGTGCCGGGGTTGAGCAGAAAGACGAAGGAGAGCGTGGCGGCGACGGGCGGGGCGAGATAGGGCAGGTAGAAGAGGGTCCGGAAGATCCCGGTCCCCGTCTTGACCTTGGTGATCAGCAGGCCGATGCCGAGACCGAAGGCCACCCGGCAGGTGACCATGACCAGCACCAGCCAGAGGGTGTTGCGCAAGGCGGGCCAGAACATGGGGTAGTCGTTGAAGACATACGTCCAGTTGTCCAGGCCGTTGAACTCGGGCGGACGGAAACCGTCGTACTTCATGAAGGAGAAGTACACGGTGGAGATCAGTGGATAGGCGAAGAAGACGCTGAATCCGATCAACCAGGGCGAGAGGAAGGCCAGGGTCCGAAGCGCCGACCGGCGGCGCTTCGAACGCAGGGTGTGAGTGGTCATCGCGGCGGCTGGGTCACTTCAGCTTGGCGATGTCGGTGTCGATCTGCCGCGCGGCCTTCTCCAGACCCGCCTGGAGGTCCTTGAGCTGGCCCGACTCATAGCGCAGACCGACGTCCTGGAGGGTGGTGTGGTAGGCGCCGCCGTCGACGTTGGCCGGGCTGGTGTTGGACTTCGGGTGCTGCGCGATGTCGATGAAGGTCTGGAACTCCGGCGCGTGCTTCAGCCCCGGCGACTTCAGCGCCTCGATCGTGGAGGGCACATTGCGGATGTCGTTGGAGAACGCGACCACGGCGTCGGTGTCCGTGGTCATGAACTTCACCAGCTCCCACGCGGCGTTCTGCTTCTTGCTGGTGGAGGCGATACCGAGGATGGTGCCGGAGAGATAGCCCTTGCCGTAGTCGGCGACCTGGTCGTCGGGAACGGGCAGCGGGGCGGTGCCGATACCGAACTTCACCCCGGCGTCCTTGGCCATGCCGAGCCGCCATTCGCCGTCGAGCTGCATGGCGACCTGACCGGTGTGGAACGGGTGCTTCGCGCCCCATTCGTCACCGAAGGTATTGCGGTACTTCTTCAGCTTTCCATAGCCGCCCAGCTTGTCGACCAGATTCTTCTGGAACGTCATCATCCGGGAGAACGCCGGGTCCTTGGCGATGTTCGACTTGCCCTCGGCGTCGAAGTAGGTCGGGGACCACTGCGGGACATAGTGCGAGATGGTCGTCTCGTAGCCGTGGTAGTTGGGCATGAAGCCCAGCTGCTCATAGCTGTCGCCCTTGGCCTCGGTGAGCTGCTGGGCGACCTTCTCGAACTCGCTCCAGGTCTTCGGCGGCGCCTTGATGCCCGCTTTCGCGAAGGCGTCCTTGTTGTAGTAGAGGCCGTAGGCGTCGCTCAGCAGCGGCAGCGAGCACTGGTTCCCGTCGAACCGGGTGTAGTCGAGGAGGGGCTTGTGGAAGACCTTCGCCGGGTCGATGCCCGACTTCTCCAGGAAGGGCGTGAGGTCGGTGAAGGCGCGCGTCGCGCAGAACTTTCCGACATTGGTGGTGGAGAAGGAGGAGACCACGTCCGGAGCCTTGGAACCGCCCGCGCGCAACGCCTGGTTCACCTTGTCGTCGGTCATATTGCTGACGACCTTGACCTTGATGTTCTTGTGCGCTGCCTCGAAGCGCTCGATGTTCTTCTGGATCGCCTTGACCTCGCTGGGGGCGGACCAGCCGTGCCAGAAGGTCAGGGTGGTCTCGGCCTTGGGGTCGTCGTTGGCGGTCTCTTCGTTCGACCCGGTGCAGGCGGTGGCGAAGAGGGCCAGGGCGGCGGTGGTGGCGAGCGCTGCCGCGGATTTCCTGGTGCGTATGGACATGGCGGTGTCTCCCTCGCGAAAGCGGGCTGAAGGGGTGGGATATGCCGGTCGTGTCGTGCTGTCGGAAGTGCCGTGGGGGGTTGGTGGCGTGGGTGGCGCCGGTACGAGGACGGGAACGGGGAGCGGGGGACGAGGACGGGACGGGGATGGGGGACGGGGATGGGGACGGGGGTGCGGGGGGCGCCGGTCTACGGGGCCCGGCGCTGGGCGGTGGTGTCGAAGATCTCGTCACGGGTGGCGGCGAGCGCGCTCTCCAGGGCCCCGCGCAGCACCGGGTGGTCCCGCACGGAGCCGATGACGAGCCGGGGCCGGGAGGCGGCCAGTTCGGCCAGCTCCGCCTGGACCCGGGCGCGCAGGGGCTCCCCTCCGGCCGCGATCGCCTCCCCGGAGAGGACCACCAGCTCCGGGTCGAGGACGGCGACGAGGGAGGCGAGTCCGGTGGCGAGCCCGGTGGCGTAGGTGTCGAGGAAGGCGCGGTACGGACCCGAGTCGGCCTCGGCGGCCCGGGCCACGAGCGCGCCCGCGACCTGCACGTAGTGGCCCTGGCCCACCGGCTCCACCCCCAGCTCGTGGGCGAGCCGGGGCAGCACCTGGGCGCCCGCCAGCTCCTGGAAGCCGCCGCTGTTGGCCTTCGTCACCCCGCGGACGAGGGGGGTGCCGGGGACCGGCAGGAAGCCGACCTCGCCCGCGCCGCCGGTGGAGCCCCGGTGCAGCCGTCCGCCGATGACGACGGCGGCGCCGAGCCCTTCCTCGTTCCACAGCAGGACGAAGTTCTCGTGGTCACGGGCGACCCCGAGCCGCTGCTCGGCGACGGCGACGAGATTGACGTCGTTCTCGTACCCGACCGGCATCGGCAGGGCGGCGTCCAGCTCCTCCAGGAGGTCGGGGGAGTGCCAGCCGGGCAGATGGGAGGCGTAGCGGAGCCGTCCCGTCGAGGGGTCGAAGGCGCCCGGGGTCCCGATCACCAGCCGGTGCACGTCCGCCGTGGTGATCCCGGCGGCCTCCGCCGCGCCCTCCAGCGCGGCGACGACCCGGCGGACGGCGTTCTCGGCGCGCCGCCCCGGGGTCGGCAGCTCGAACTCGCCGACGGTGCGGCCGGTGAGGTCGGCGACGGCGGCGCGGATGCGCAGCGGGGTCACATCGATCCCGGCGGCGAAGGCGGCCCGCCCGTTCACCGCGTAGAGCTGCGCGTTGGGCCCCGGCCGTCCCTCGGTGGTCCCGGTGGCGACGACCAGCCCGGCGGACTCCAGCCGGGCCAGGAGCTGGGAGGCGGTGGGCTTGGAGAGGCCGGTCAGCTTGCCGATCCGGGTGCGCGACAGAGGTCCGTGGGCCAGCAGCAGATCGAGCGCGGCACGGTCGTTCATGGCGCGGAGCACACGAGGTGTACCGGGGGTCGTCCCTGGGGAGGGATGAGATCCGGCCACGGATGTCGCACCTGCCTTCCGGCTTCCGATCGTGTCACCGCCCGGGTCCACCGGAGCCGGACTGTTAGGAAAGTTTCCTAACCCAGGAGGAAAATAGGACTCATGTCGGCTTGGCGTCAATGGTCCATGCCTGCGGGGCGGGAAACCGCCGCCCGGACGGGGGCGGCGGCCATGCGCCGTTCCAGGCCGTGCGCCGCCCGTTCTGTGGGACTCTGAGACCCGAGGACGGGTCCGGCGGAGCAGTCCGCGCGAGCAGCAGGAGGCGGCCGTGACCGTGACCACCGATCGGCCGCAGATGCTGCCCGAGGAGTTCGAGGCCGCCGCGCGTGCCCTGACCGGCGCGGTCGAAGGCGTCCGCCCGGAGTTCATCCACGGCAAGATGGGCATCAAGCCGGTGCCCGACGGCGATCACGAGCGCATCATCCAGTGGCTCATCCGGATCTGTCTCCGGCACCGCCCGGAGCTGTGGCTCTCGACCGGCCAGGGGCTGCTCGTCGAGACGTGTCGCAAGGGCCACGCCCGCCCGGACGGCACACTCGCGGACGCGGAGGCGTTCGTGGGGGCGGGGGAGTGGGCCGACCCGGCGCCCGTGCTCATGGTGGTGGAGATCACCTCGTACGACACCGACACCGACACCGACCGGCGCGACCGGGTGGAGAAGCCCCGGTCCTACGCCGAGACCGGCATCCCCGTCTGTCTGCTGATCGACCGGGACACCTGCGAGGTCAAGGTGCACAGCGGCCCCGACGGCACCCGCTACGAGAGTGTGCTCACGGTGCCCTTCGGCAAGGAGATCACTCTCCCCGACCCGATCGGCATCACCCTGGACACGGAACCGCTCAAGAACTGGGTGCGCTGAGTCCTGACCGGCACGCGAGGCCGGTACAGCGGGAAGGGCCCCGCGGACAGCGCGTCCGCGGGGCCCTTCCCCATCGGCGGCCGGGCTGTGCCGACCACGCCGAAGAGGCCGAACAGGCCGAATAGGCCGACTACGCCGACTACTTGGTCAGGCTCGGGCCCGGGGGTATCGGGTTGGTGGCCAGGGACTGCGGGGACGTGGGGCTGGCCAGGGCGGACGGGGGCGCCACCGTGGCGGACGGGTCGGTGGGCGCGGGCTCCTCGACGGCCAGGGGGAGGCCGCCGACGATGCGGATGCCCGCCGCGTCGAAGGCCCGCTTGATCCGCCAGCGCAGCTCCCGCTCGACCCCGAGCGCCTTGCCCGGCATCGTCTTCGCCGCGACCCGCAGGGTCATCGAGTCCAGCAGCACCTCGGTGAGCCCCAGCGTCTCCACCGGGCCCCACAGCCGCTCGTTCCACGGCTCGGCCTTGGCCAGCTCCTCCCCGACCTCGGCGATCACCGCGCCGACCCGGTCCAGGTCCTCCGAGGGGCGGACCGTGACATCGACCGCCGCGGTCGCCCAGCCCTGGCTGAGGTTGCCGATCCGCTTGATCTCGCCGTTGCGGACGTACCAGATCTCGCCGTCGTCGCCGCGCAGCTTGGTCACCCGCAGACCGACCTCGATCACCTCGCCCGACGCCACCCCCGCGTCGATCGAGTCCCCGACCCCGTACTGGTCCTCCAGGATCATGAAGACGCCGGAGAGGAAGTCCGTCACCAGATTGCGGGCGCCGAAACCGATGGCCACACCCGCGACACCGGCCGAGGCCAGCAGCGGGGCCAGATCGATCTCGAAGGCGCCGAGGATCATGAGTCCCGCGGTGCCGAGGATCAGGAAGGACGCCACCGAGCGCAGTACGGAGCCGATGGCCTCCGAGCGCTGCCGCCGCCGTTCGGCGTTGACGAGGAGTCCGCCGAGCGCGGTGCCCTCCACGGCCTGCGCGGAACGGTTCATGCGCTCGATCAGCTTGGTCAGCGCCCGGCGCACCAGCATCCGCAGGACCAGGGCGACCACCAGGATCAGCGCGATCCGCAGTCCGGTGTTCAGCCAGGTGGACCAGTTCTGCTCCACCCAGCCCGCTGCGTCGGTCGCCTGCTTGGCGGCGTCGTCCAGGGAGACCACCCCGGGCACGGCGGCGTTCGGGTCCTCGGAGGCGAGCAGCCGGGTGAGGGGGGAGGACAGGGGGACATGGGTCACGGGGGGATGACCTCCAGGCATTGCGTACGGCTGGCCAACCACAGTAACGGGGCAGGAGCGCGGTTCCCGATGTCCTGTTCGAGGGAGAGACAAGTCTCACCCGGGGATGAATTCGGGAGGCCGGGCGTTGTGATGGATGCCGCCCGAGGTGTGGTGGAAAACACTCCGAGCCCGTTACGGCCACGTGGTGGCGCTCGGACCTGGCCTGAGGAGAGACTGAACTCAGATCGTCCCGGCGCGAGCCACGCGCCGCCGGCGTACAAGGAGGCATCCGCCGTGCCGCACGTCCTGGTTCTCAACGCGTCGTACGAGCCCCTCGGTGTCGTACCGCTCCGCCGCGCGCTCGTCCTCGTCCTGGAGAACAAGGCTCTGTGTCTTGAGGAGTCCGGCGCCTTTCTGCACAGTGCCACCCGGATCATCGCCGCACCCAGCGTCGTCCGCCTGAAGAGGTTCGTCCGGGTCCCCTACCGAGGGCCCGTCCCCCTGACGCGCAAGGCCCTCTTCGCCCGCGACGGCGGGCGCTGTATGTACTGCGGGGGTGTGGCGACCAGCGTCGACCATGTCATTCCGCGCAGCCGCGGCGGCCAGCACGCCTGGGACAACGTGGTGGCGGCCTGCCGCCACTGCAACCACGTCAAGGCCGACCGCCAGCTCAGGGAGCTGGGGTGGAGGCTGCGCCATCAGCCCGCGCCACCGAGCGGTCTGGCCTGGCGGATCATCGGCACCGGCCATCGGGACCCCCGCTGGCTGCCGTATCTGCAACCGTACGGGGCGGAGGACGCCATGGCCCGGATCGACGGCATATCGGCCTGAGACCCGGCCTCTTTTTTGTTTGGGGCGCGTGCCGAGCGGTGTCCGGGGCACGCGGCACGGGAGCCGGGCGGTCCAGGGGCCGCCGGGCTCCCCCCGTTCCGTCGCGTCCCGCCCCTTCCGGCGCGGTCGCGTCCCGTTCATGACGAACCATTGGTGCTGCGTTCGAGGCAAACGCTGTACGGGGAACGAAATGTGACGCGGAACACGTCGATTGCGGGGGTATGTCTGCGGTGCGGTCCACGGGGTAGGGCTCGGAGAAGCCACTACCGTCAGTACCGTCCACAGGGAGTACCCGACATGGCCGCAGCCGTCCCCCCGCCCCGCGTCGCCCCGCTCGCGCCACCCCCGGCCGGGCCGCTGACGAGCGAGCCGCCGCTGCGGGCCGAGCCGCTCACCAGCGAACCGCCGCTCGTCGACCTCACCCCGCTCACCAGCGAACCCCCGTGCACCGCAGAGCCCCCGCTCACCGGCGCCCGCGCGCCGTGGGGCGATCCGGCCGCCCCGGGGGGCCGCTGAAGGGAGACCCATGAGCCTGGTCGGGCTCGCCGAACTGCACCACGTCGCCACCGCCACCACCACGGCCGACGGACGGACCACCCCCGTCCCCGAGGCCACCCTCGTCGCGGTCCTCGGCGCGCTCGGCGTGGACGCCACCGGACCCGAGGCCGTGGCACGCGCGCTCACGGAGGCCGGGTCCGCCGCCGAACGGCTGCTGCCGCCCGTCGTGGTCCGCTGGCTCGGCGACCCCGACCCGCCCGCCCTGGCCGCGCTCCCCGAGGGCACCTGTCTGACCGTCACCCACGAGGACGGCGGCCGGAGCGCCGACTGGCGGGAGCCGCCCCCCGGGGTCCACCGGCTGGCGGCCCGGGCGCCCGACGGCCGCGCCGCCCACTGCGCCCTCGTCGTCGCCCCCGCGCGCGCCCCCCGCCCCGCGCGCCGCTCCCACGGCTTCCTCGTCCAGCTCTACTCCCTGCTCTCCGAGCGCTCCTGGGGCATGGGCGACCTCGGCGACCTCGCCGAACTCGCCTCCTGGGCGGGCCGCGCCACCGGCGCCGGATTCCTCCAGATCAACCCCGTCCACGCGGCCGTGCCCGCCGCCCCCGGCTCCCGCTCCGACCCCTCCCCCTACCGCCCCTCGTCCCGGCGCTTCCCCGACCCCGTCCATCTGCGGATCGAGTCCGTACCCGAGTACGCCCACCTCCCCGCCCCCGACCGGGCCCGGCTGGACGCGCTGCGCGAACGCGCCGCCGGGCTCAGGTCCGCCGTCCTGGACCAGGGCGAGCCGATCGACCGGGACGCCGTCTGGGCCCTCAAACGGGAGGCGCTGGAACGGCTCGCCCGGGTACCGCTGGGCCCCGGCCGCCACGCCGACTACTGCGCCTACCTCGCCCGGCAGGGCCGCGCCCTGGAGGACCACGCCACCTGGTGCGCGCTCGCCGAGCTGCACGGCCCCCACTGGCGGAGCTGGCCCGAGGAGCTGCGCGACCCCCGTTCCCCCGGGGTCGCCCGCGCCCGCGGCGGGCTGATGGACCGGATCGACGTCCACACCCTGGCCCTCTGGCTCACCGACGGACAGCTCGCCCACGCCGCCCGCACCGCCGCCGACGCCGGGATGGACCTCGGCGTCGTCCACGACCTCCCCGTGGGCGTGCACCCCGAGGGCTCCGACACCTGGGCCCGGCCGGAGCTGTACGCGCGGGACATGTCCACCGGCGCGCCCCCCGACGCCTTCAGCCCGCTCGGCCAGGACTGGGGACTGCCCCCCTGGCGCCCCGACATCCTCGCCGAGCAGGGCTACGCCCCCTACCGCGAACTGCTGCGCGCCCTCTTCGCCCACGCGGGAGCGGTACGGATCGACCATGTCATGGGGCTCTTCCGGCTCTGGTGGGTCCCCCAGGGGCGGCCCCCCACCGAGGGGACCTATGTCCGGTACGACGCGGACGCGCTGCTCGCGCTGCTGGTCCTGGAGGCCGACCGGGCCGGGGCCACCGTCATCGGCGAGGACCTGGGCACGGTCGAACCGGGGGTCCGCGAGACGCTGGAGCGGCGGGGCGTGCTCGGCACCTCCGTCCTCTGGTTCGAGCGGGACTGGGCGGGCGACGGCCGCCCGCTGCCCCCCGAGCACTGGCGTGCCGGCTGCGCGGCGACCGCGGCGGGCCACGATCTGCCGCCGCTCGCCGCCCGGCTCGGCGGCGACCATGTGGAGCTGCGGCACCGGCTGGGGCTGCTGGCCGGACCCGTCCACGAGGAGCGGCGGCGGGAGCGGGCGGAGCTGCGGGAGTGGCTGCGGGTGCTCACCGGCCTCGGGCTGCTGGCGGACGGGGCGGGGGACGGCGTGGCGGACGGCACGGGGGAGGCGGAGGAGGAACGGATTCGCGCGTTCCACCGCTTTCTGCTGCGGACGCCCGCGCTGCTGGTGGGGATCTGGCTGCCGGACACCGTGGGGGACCGCCGCCCGCAGAACCTCCCCGGCACCTGGCAGGAGCATCCGAACTGGCGGCTGCCGATCGCGGACGCCGAGGGCCGCCCCCTCTCCCTGGAACGGCTGACCGCCTCGCCCCGGCTGCGCGCGCTGATGGAGGTGTTCGGGGCGGACGCCGAGGGGCGCTGAGCGGGCCCCGGCGGTCCGCCACCGGCCCGAGGCAGGCGCGGCGTCCGTCCGGCCACCGGTCCGAGGCCGGTCCGCCGCTGGTGCGAGGCCGGTGCGACCTCCGTCCGGCCACCGGCCCGGGCCCGTCCGCCCCGGTGCGAGGCCGGTGCCGTCCGTCCGCCGCTCGTCGGATTGTCGTCCATACGGCACCCCGGACGAGCGACCCGTTCAGCCGTTCGCTACGTTGGGGACCGTGGACAAGAAGAACACTTTGCGCGCCGGCAGCGTGGCGGCCGGTACGACGCTGATGATGCTGCTCCTCTCGTCGCCCGCGTTCGCTCTCACGCGTGACGACGGCGACGACCCGGGCCAGGGGCTGAGCGTGGCCGAGACGCTCGGCTGGTTCGTGGCCGCACCGCTGGTGATCTTCCTGGTGATCGCGGGCCTGGTGATGGTCCTCGACAAGTCCCACAAGCAGGGCCAGGTCTGATCCACCGGGCTTCCGGCCCGCCCTTGAGTCCTTCCGGCGCTCCGGGTGCGCAGATCGCGCCCGGAGTGCCTTCGCCATGCCCGGAGCCCAGGTCCGGACTCCCTGCCCGGCGCCCCGGTCCGGGGCGGACCCGGTCCCGGACAACGGGCGGGGCAGGGGGAGGCGACGGCCGGCAGGGGCCGGGCGGTCGGGACGGGCAGGGGGAGCGGCGGTCAGGAGGCGCGCGCCGACGCCGCCAGCGACTGGAGATACCGCATCAGTGTCATGAGGACATCGCGGCTGGACCCCCGTACCCGGGCGTCGCACTCCACGATCGGCACCGTCGCCGGGAGGTCGAGCGCGCCCCGGATCTCGTCGATCGGATACGCGGGGGCGTCGGGGAAGGTGTTGATCGCCACCACGAACGGCACCCGGCGCTCCTCCAGCCGCCCGATGACATCGAAGCTGACCTCCAGCCGACGGGTGTCCACCAGCACGACCGCGCCGAGCGCGCCCTCGAAGAGCCCGCGCCACAGAAACCAGAAGCGCTGCTGCCCCGGGGTGCCGAAGAGGTAGAGCACCAGCTCCTCGTTGATGCTGATCCGGCCGAAGTCCATGGCGACCGTGGTCGCGGTCTTGCGCTCCACCCCGTGGACGTCGTCGACACCGACCCCGGCCTGGGTCATCGTCTCCTCGGTGGTGAGTGGCTTGATCTCGCTCACCGAGCCCACCAGGGTCGTCTTGCCCACTCCGAAGCCGCCCACGATGACCACCTTCACGGCGGCGGTGGCCGTCTCCGGCAGCATGTCCTCGCTGCGCGGCTCAGAGTTTCTGAAGTCCATCGATCACTGCCTCAATCAAAGCGCGGTCGGGGATGAGAGCGGGCTGGACCGGTGCGCGGGCGATCACCTGGTCCTCCAGCAGCAGATCGCTGAGGAGGACGGTGACGACGCTCACCGGCAGACCGATGTACGCGGAGATCTCCGCCACCGAGAGGGGATGGTGGCAGAGCCGGATGATGGCGGCGTGCTCCGGCTGCATCCCGTGGCGCGGGGTGGACTTGGCCACGATCAGGGTGACGAGGTCCAGGGCGGCGGGCACCGAGGCCCCGCTCCGGCCGCCGGTGATGACGTAGAGCCGCTCGGGGCTGGAGTTCTCCCAGTCCCCCGCGTCACTCACGCCGGGTGCCTCTCCTGCCGGGGCGGGCTGGACAGATGCTCTCCGATGCGCAGGACGAGGTCCCGCATCCGCTGGCCCATGAGACCGGCGTCGACCCCTTCGTCGGCGAGGACGGCGAGGAACGCGCCCGCGCCCGCCGCCATCAGATAGAAGAAGCCGCCGCTCATCTCGATGACGACCAGCCGCATCCGGCCGTCGCTGCCCGGCAGTTCGGAGGCGACGGCGCCCGCGAGGCTCTGGAGCCCGGCGCAGGCGGCGGCGAGCCGGTCGGCGGTGTCGTTGTCCGCTCCGTACTGCGCGATGCGCAGACCGTCGGCCGAGAGCACGATGACGTGTCTCGTCTGCGGTACGCCTTCCGCCAGGTCCTTGAGCATCCAGTCCATGTTGGTCTGGTTGGACTGCTGCATCATGGCTGCGTACTCCCCTTGCTCGTCGGGTGTGCCTCACCGGCCAGGCCGTTCTGGAACGCCGTGAGCCAGATCCCGGGCTGCACCGCGGGGGCGGTGTCGTCCGGCGCCGGCACGGCGGGGGCGGCGGCGGGTGCCGGGGCGGCGGGGGTCTTGCGGCGGCGCTGCGGCAGACCGTTCGCCGTCCGTTCGGTGATCACGGGTAGATGGTCGTCGGCCTCCGGGTGGGGGGCCGGGGCGGTGGGTCCCGTCGGCAGCCGGGCCGGACGCGCCTCGCCGGGCAGACCGTGGGCGCCGTCGACGGCGGGCGGTTCGCCGGGCCGGGGGCCGGAGGCGACGCCGATGCCGTGCGCCAGACCGGTCGCCGAGGCGACGGTCGTGATCAGGCTCATGGGGACGACGAGGACGGCGCGCACCCCGCCGTACGCCGAGGAGCGCAGGGAGACCTGGAAGCCGTACGCCTGCGAGAGCCGGCCGACCACGGCGAGGCCGAGGCGGGGGGTCTCGCCCAGGTCGTTGACGTCGATGCCCTGCTGGGCCTGGCGCAGCATGCGCTCGGCGCGGTCGCGGGCCTCCTCGCTCATGTTCACACCGCCGTCCTCGATCTCGACGGCGATGCCGGAGTTCACGTCGAGGGCGGTGATGTGGACCTTGGTCTGGGGCGGCGAGTAGCGGGTGGCGTTGTCGAGCAGCTCGGCCAGCGCGTGGATCAGCGGCTCGACGGCGGTGCCGACGACGGCGACCTCGGAGACGGAGTGCAGCTCGACCCGCTGGTAGTCGGTGATCCGGGACATGGCGCCGCGCATCACGCTGTAGAGGGGGACGGCCCTGCTCCACTGGCGGCCGGGGCGGGCGCCGCCGAGGACGGCGATGGAGTCGGCGAGCCGCCCGATCAGCGCGGTGCCGTGGTCGATCCGGAGCAGATCGCCGAAGACCTCGGGGTTCTTGCCGTGCCGGTCCTCCATCTCCCGGAGCTGGTGGGCCTGCTGGTGCACGATGGCCTGGACGCGGCGGGCGATGTTGACGAAGGCGCGCTGGGCGGACTCGCGCAGGTCCTCCTCGCGGGAGACCGCGTCCAGGATGGAGCCGAGCACGATCCGGTGCTCGGGGGACGCGTCCACGGAGTCGAGGATGTCCTCGGGGAACTCGCCCGCGCGCAGCCGCTCCACGACCTCGGGCAGCAGCTCGGCGACGAGCCGGTTGTTCTCGGCCTGGGCGCGGGCGAGGCCCGCCTCGCGCTCGGCCAGCCGCGCGGAGAGCAGGGTGACCCGGCGTCCTCTGCGGACGGTCTCGGCGCAGGAGATGGCGATCGCCAGCACGGCGATGATGTCCACCCAGATCACGACGGTGCGTGCCGATCCGGACACCACGGCGGCCGGGACGACCGCGGCGACGGCGGTGACGACCACGGGCACCAGCCACGCGAAGGAAGCCGCGGGCCGCGGTTCTTCGGTCGACGCTTCCTGTCGGACCATCAGCACCCTCAAACCATCGGAACGGGAATGATCATATGACGACAGTCGGCGAGCATATCCATGACCGGTTGGGACAGTTGGCGTCAGATGGTGAATTTGGCGTGAAGTAGACGGTTGGGATTGGCGAAGAAGCCCAGGTCCAGGCAGGGTCCCGAGGGAACGTCGATTTTCAGCCAAATGGGAGGGGTTGGCGGTGAGTCGGGGCGGAGGTCGGCTCCGGCGCTGGTGAACGGGGTCGGCGGCGCGGGCCCCGGTGGCCGCCGGGGAGGGGAATCGGCCAACTCCGCACCGCCGACCAGGGGCGCGGGCCGCCGCTGTCCGGCCCGCCGCGGCCTGGACCGGCCGTCGAGGTCAGGCCGCGCCGGGGGCTGTGCCGGGGCCGCGCCGGGCGGCCTCCCGGGCCCCTGGAGAGGGCACCCGGGGCTCCCCGGGGAACGGGCCGGGGCGGTGCCGACCGCGGGTGGCTGACCGGCGCGGGCGGCTGAGGGGCCGCCGGGTCCCGGCTCGCGGGCCCCGGCGGCCGGGGCGGACGGTGCCAGGGCCCGGACGGGCGCGGGCCCGGACGGATGGCGCCGGGGCCGGGCGGATGCGGCGTGGCCCCCACCGAACGGCGCCGGGGGCCGGGGCGGACGGTGCCGAGGGTCGGACGGGGGGCACGCGGGCCCGGGCGGATGCGGCGCGCGCCCCACAGAACGGTGCCGGGGCCCGGACGCATGCGGGCCCGGCGCCGACCGCTGTCGGCACCGGGCCCGCGTGCACCCCCCGGCCGCCGTCGGCGACCGGGGGAGGACGGACGGTGGGGCGTCAGTGCGCCGCCGCGTCCACCGCCTGCGCCTTCAGGGCGCGCTCGACACCCGAACGCGACTCCAGCACCAGCCGCCGCAGCGCCGGGACCGGCCGCGCCGACTCCAGCCAGGCGTCCGTCGCGTCCAGCGTGGCCCGCGAGACCTGGAGCGAAGGGTAGAGACCGATCGCGATCTGCTGCGCCATCTCCGGGCTGCGCGCGGCCCACACCTCCTGGACCACCGCGAAGTACTTCTCCGCGTACGGGGCCAGCAGCTCGCGCTGGTCCGTCTGGACGAAGCCCGCGATCACGGCCTCCTGCTTGGCGTTGGGCAGGTCCGAGCTCTCCACGACCGCCGTCCACGCCGCCGCCTTGGCCCCGGCGTCCGGCCGGGCCGCCCGCGCGGTCTCCGCGTGGCGCTCACCGGCGGCCGTGCGGTCCCGCTCGTACTCCGCCGCGATCCCGTCCTCGCCGACGACCCCGGTCGCCGCCAGCCGCTCCACGAACGTCCAGCGCAGCTCCGCGTCGACGGCCAGGCCCTCGATCGTCTCGGTGCCGTCCAGCAGCGCCCGGAGCAGATCGAGCTGGAGCGGGGTACGCGCGGTCGCCGCGAAGGCCCGCGCCCACGCCAGCTGGTGGTCGCTGCCCGGCTCGGCCGCCCGCAGCCGCTCCAGCGTGGCGTCGGTCCAGCGGGTCAGCCCCAGCTCCCGCCACTCGGGCGCCGCGTACTGGTCGATCGCCAGCTTCACCTGGCGGTGCAGCGACTGCACCACACCGATGTCCGACTCCTTGCCGATGCCCGAGAGCACCAGCTCCAGATAGTCCCGGGCGGCCAGCTCGCCGTCCCGCGTCATGT
This sequence comes from Streptomyces clavuligerus, assembly GCF_005519465.1. Classification (NCBI taxonomy): domain Bacteria; kingdom Bacillati; phylum Actinomycetota; class Actinomycetes; order Kitasatosporales; family Streptomycetaceae; genus Streptomyces; species Streptomyces clavuligerus. The sequence goes on from NZ_CP027858.1 coordinate 4,604,464, forward strand.
CCCAGGCGGAGGCCCAGCACAGGGCGCGCGGCAGCGAGTCCGCGAAGTCGCCGAGGCGCTCGGTGACGACCTTCAGCGACTCCTCGTCCAGGCGCACCTTGGCGTACGACAGATCGTCGTCGTTGAGCAGGACCACGGCGGGACGGCGGGTGCCCGCCGGGACGGGCACCTCGGTCAGCTCGCCGTCCACGTCCAGCTCGAAGCGCTCGGTCCGCACCAGCTTCCCCGCGGCGTCCGCGTCGTAGAAGCCGATCGCGATCCGGTGCGGACGCAGCGTGGCCTCGCCCTTGGCCCCCGGCGGCAGCGCCGGGGCCTCCTGGCGCACCGCGAAGGAGGTGATGACGCCCTCCGGCGAGACCTCGATCTCCGGGCGCAGCACATTGATGCCCGCCGTCTCCAGCCACTTCCCGGACCAGGTCTTCAGATCCCGTCCTGAGGTGGTCTCCAGCGCGCCGAGCAGATCCGAGAGCACGGTGTTCCCGAAGGCGTGCTCCTTGAAGTACGCCCGCACGCCCTGGAAGAAGGCGTCCTCGCCCACATACGCCACGAGCTGCTTGAGGACGGACGCGCCCTTGGCGTAGGTGATGCCGTCGAAGTTGACGATCACATCGTCGATGTCCCGGATCTCCGCCATGATCGGGTGCGTGGACGGGAGCTGGTCCTGCCGGTACGCCCAGGTCTTCATGGAGTTCGCGAACGTGGTCCACGCGTGCGGCCAGCGGGAGCCGGGCGCGGACGCCTGGCAGGCGATGGAGGTGAAGGTGGCGAACGACTCGTTCAGCCAGAGGTCGTTCCACCACTCCATGGTGACCAGGTCGCCGAACCACATGTGGGCCAGCTCGTGCAGGATGGTCTCGGCGCGCACCTCGTACGCGGCGTCCGTCACCTTGGAGCGGAAGACATACTGGTCACGGATGGTCACCGCGCCCGCGTTCTCCATCGCGCCCGCGTTGAACTCCGGCACGAAGAGCTGGTCGTACTTGGCGAACGGGTACGCGTAGTCGAACTTCTCCTGGAACCAGTCGAAGCCCTGCCGGGTGACCTCGAAGATCGCGTCCGAGTCCAGGTGCTCGGCGAGCGAGGGACGGCAGTAGATGCCCAGCGGGACCGACTGCCCCTCCCGCTCGTAGGAGCTGTGCACGGAGTGGTACGGACCGGCGATCAGGGCCGTGATGTAGGTCGAGATGCGCGGCGTGGCCTCGAAGCGCCACACGTTGTCCTGCGGCTCGGGCGTCGGCGAGTTCGAGATCACCGTCCAGCCCTCGGGCGCCTTCACGGTGAACCGGAAGGTCGCCTTCATGTCCGGCTGCTCGAAGTTGGCGAACACCCGGCGCGCGTCCGGCACCTCGAACTGCGTGTACAGATACGCCTGGTCGTCCACCGGATCGACGAAGCGGTGCAGGCCCTCACCCGTATTGGTGTACGAGCAGTCCGCGACCACCGTCACCTCGTTCGGCCCCTGGTGCAGATGGGGGAGGGTGATCCGGGAGTCGCGGAAGTAGGCGGCGACGTCGATGCTCTTGCCGTTCAGGACGACCTCGTGCACCGCCGGGGCGACCAGGTCGAGGAACGACTCCGCGTTCGGCTCGGCGCAGTCGAAGCGCACGGTGGTCACCGAACGGTACAGACCGCCCTCTTGCGCACCGCTCAGATCGAGGTCGATCTCGTACGCGTGGACGGTGAGCAGCCGTGCCCGCTCCTGGGCCTCTTCGCGGGTCAGATTCGTGCCAGGCACGCGGTCATCTCCTCGTTCATGACGTGTTTTCGTGAGGTTTGCCGCCATCCTTCCACGCCAGGGCGCCGGGGCGCGCGGCGGTAACGGCCGGTGGCGCCCGGCGGTGCCGGTGGCTCCGCCCCCGTACCGGGCCCGGCGCGGCCCCGGCAGCGCGAGGTCCGAAAGCCGCCGGACGTCCGCCGGGCCCGCGCGGCACGCTGGCCCCATGATCCTCACCCCGCCGCGCCGAGCGGCCCGCCCCATCGCTCCGCAGACCCTCGCCGCACTCCGCACCGCGGACGACGCCGGACGCCCGGCCCGGCCGTACACCGTGACCGAGGACGGCGCTCCGCTGCGCTGCTGTCTGCGGGCCGCCCGGGCGGGGGAGTCGATCGCCCTGGTCTCCTACGCGCCGCTGCGGCGCTGGGCGGCGGAGCGCGGGGTCCGGCCCGGGGCCTACGACGAACAGGGGCCGGTCTTCATCCACGGCCGGGAGTGCGGCGGCCCCGCCGCACCGGAGTCCGGTGGCGCCGGGGGCGGGTATCCCTTCGTCCGCCCGGGGGTCCTGCGCACCCTGCGCCGCTACGGCGCCGACGGGCGGATCACCGGCGGACGGCTGCTGGAGTTCCCCGAGGACCCGGCGCCCGCCGTGGACCGCGCCCTGGACGAGGCGTTCGCCGATCCGGGGGTGGCCCTGGTGCATCTGCGGGCCGTCGAGTACGGCTGCTTCCTCTTCGAGGTGCGCCGCCCCTGAAGCCCCGAAGCCCCGAAGCCCTGAGGCCGTGAAGCCCCGAAGCCCTGGGGCTCTGGGGCCGTGAAGCCTGCCGGGGCGGACCCCCGGACGTCCCGGATGTCCCGGACGCGCGAGGCCCCCGGGTGCCCGTGGAGGGCGCCCGGGGGCCTGTGTGCGCGTGCGGCGGGGACGTCAGCCCGCCAGCTCCTCGGCCACCAGCTCGGCGATCTGCACCGCGTTCAGCGCGGCGCCCTTGCGCAGGTTGTCGTTGGAGATGAAGAGCGCGAGCCCGTGCTCGACGGTCTCGTCCGCCCGGATCCGGCCCACGTACGAGGCGTCCTGGCCCGCCGCCTGGAGCGGGGTCGGGATGTCGGACAGCTCGACGCCCGGCGCCCCGGCCAGCAGCTCATGGGCGCGCTCCACGCTCAGCGGACGCTCGAAGCGGGCGTTGATCTGGAGGGAGTGGCCGGTGAAGACCGGGACGCGGACACAGGTGCCGGAGACCTTCAGCTCCGGCAGCTCCAGGATCTTGCGGGACTCGTTGCGGAGCTTGCGCTCCTCGTCGGTCTCGAACGAGCCGTCGTCCAGCAGATTGCCCGCGAGCGGCAGCACGTTGAACGCGATGGTGCGCGCGTAGACGGAGGGCTCGGGGAAGGCCACGGCCGAGCCGTCGTGGGTGAGCGCGGCGGCCTCCTCGACGGTCTTCTTGACCTGGCCGTCCAGCTCGGCGACACCGGCCAGACCCGAGCCGGAGACGGCCTGGTAGGTGGTGGCGACCAGCGCGGTGAGCCCGGCCTCCCGGTCCAGCGGCTTCAGCACCGGCATGGCGGCCATGGTGGTGCAGTTCGGGTTGGCGATGATCCCCTTGGGGCGGTCCTTGACCGCGTGCGGGTTGACCTCGGAGACGACGAGCGGGACCTCGGGGTCCATCCGCCAGGCGGAGGAGTTGTCGATCACGACCGCGCCCTGCCCCGCGACCTTCTCGGCCAGCGCGCGGGAGGTCGCGCCGCCCGCCGAGAACAGCACGATGTCCAGTCCGGACCAGTCGGCCGTGGCGGCGTCCTCGACGGTGATCTCCCGGCCCTCCCACACGACGGTGGACCCGGCGGACCGTGCCGACGCGAACAGTCGCAGCTCATCGGCCGGGAATTTCCGCTCGGCGAGGATCTTGCGCATGACTGTGCCGACCTGACCGGTCGCTCCGACGATTCCGACCCTCACGGACATCTCCTTTGTGCCTGTCTGTACTGATTTTACTGGCCTGGGTGCCGCCCCATCATGCGTATGTCCCCGGCCAGGTTGTCCAGTCCATTGTCCAAGGGGCGGAATGTGTGACCTGGACCATGCGGAGAAGGCGGCGAAGGGACGGGGCAGGAGCGCCCGGAGCCAATGGAAGGGGGCGCCCGCCTGGTCGGCGGACGCCCCCTTCGATAGCTCACGCGATCAGCTCGCGCGGTCCTGTTCACGCGGGCCCGTTCACACGGTCCCGTTCCCGCGGTCCGTTACGGGACGACCTTCTCGATCACCGCGCGACCCGCGCCCGCGACCGTGCCGCGCGCGTTCTCCAGCCGGGCCTCACCGAAGAGCTGACGGCCTTCGGTGACCGTGCCGGCCGCCACGATCTCCGCGCTGACCTGCGTGGACTCACCGGCACCCAGCTTGACCGACGCATCGGCGCCGACCGTCACCCGGCCCAGCGAGGGCGCGTAGAAGACATCGCGGTAGTCGAACGAGGTGGTGCCGGCCGCCACGGCGTACGGGGCGACCTGGATCTTGTACTCGCCCGGCGCGGGCTTCGTCAGGCTGACGGACTCCTCCGAGTCGCCGTCCGCCGAGGAGGCCGCGAGGCTGCCGTCCTGCCGGTACACATACAGGTCGAGGTCGGCGTTCGGGTCGGAGGTGTTGCCGACGGCGACGTCCAGCCGCTCGACGCCCTCACCGATGACGACCTTCCGCTCCAGCAGCGCCGGGTCCACCGGGGTGCTCTGCCCCTTCGTGAACGTGGGACGCTCCACCCGGGCGGAGCCCAGCGGGCCGCCCACCAGCTTGCCGTCGACGGCGGCGCCCTTGTTGTTCACGGTCCACTGGACCGGGGTCGGGGTGCCCGCCTTGGCCTCGGGGACCGTACGGACGGCCGGGTCGAACTCGGCCCCGAGCACGTTGACGTCCAGCGCGTAGGGGTTGTCGAGCAGCGGCGAGGTACGGCGCGACTCGATCTCGATCTCCCAGACGCCCGGCGCCGGGTTCTCGTACGAGCGCAGGTCCGGGCGGCAGGTGTTGGCCGGGTTGGTGTAGTTCGGGTAGCAGAAGATCGTGGCGCTGTCCTCCATCTGCACCCCGTACGGGTGGATGGAGATGAACCGCGTCTGGCTGCCCTGGTCCAGCCCGCCGAGCGCGACCTCCAGCGTCTTCGCGCCCTGCGGCACGGTGACGAAGTAGGACTGGTGGCTGTTGCGCTGGACCGTGTTCCGCGCCGAGAAGGCGTGGTTCGTCGAGGCGTCCAGCGGGGCGGAGACCACCACGGTCGACAGGATCTGCTTGTCGACACCCTCGGTGCGCGGGTCGTCGACCTGGAGGATCGCGCTGAGGACACCGGCGGTCTTCGGCCGGGCCTGCACGGTGACGGTCACCGGCTGGTTCAGCGGCAGCCGCACCAGGTCACCGCCGAGCAGCCGGAAGGTGCCGTCGTTGTACTTCCAGCTCAGCGTGTGCGCCAGCGCACCCTTGGGGCCGGTGGTGCGGGTGATGGTGACGTCGTACGTCTTGGCCTTGCCCGCCTGGAGACCGCCCTCGCGGTCGTACAGGCCGGTGCCGAAGCCGGGGGTCTTCAGCGCCTGGTCGATCGCGGTGTCGACCGGGGCCTTGACGCCGTACTCGTGGGCCTTGGCGCCGTTCCGGATCGCGTCCCAGGCACCGACGACGTCGATCAGGCCGGAGCCCTGCTCATGGGCCTTGGCGCCGGGAATCCGGTCGGCCGTCGAGGTCAGCGCCGTGCGCAGCTTCGCCGGGGTCAGCTCGATCCCGCGCTGCTTGGCCGCCGACAGCAGCAGCGCGCTCGCGCCCGCCGCCTGCGGCGAGGACATCGAGGTGCCCTGCATCATCGTGTAGCCGGGCGGCAGCTGGTAGCCCGCCTCGGCGACCGGGGAGCCCTTCTGCCAGGTCTGCGTGGTGTTGATCGCGGCGCCGGGGGCGGTGATGGTCGGCGTGAAGCCGCCGTCCTCACGCGGGCCCCGGGAGGAGAACGGCATCATCGCGTTCTTCTTCGTCACGACGGAGCCGTAGTTGGAGGCCCAGGTCTCCTTGGTGATCGACGCGCCGACCGAGATGACCCGGTCGGCCACGGACGGGTCGCCGATGGTGTTGACACCGGGGCCCTCGTTGCCCGCCGAGATCACCAGCTGGACGCCGTAGAGGTCGATGAGCCGGTTGTACATCGCCGCACGGGCGTTGTTGCCGTCGTTCAGCGCCGGCAGACCGCCGATGGAGATGTTGACGATGTCCACACCGCGGTCGATGACCAGGTCGGCCACGCCCTCGGTGAGGGCGATGTTGGTGCAGCCGCCGGTCCAGGTGCAGGCGCGCGAGGAGACGATCTTGGCGCCGGGGGCGGCACCGTTCATCGCGCCGCCGAAGAGGCTGTTGGCGGCGGCGATACCCGCGACATGGGAGCCGTGGGAGCCCTCGATCACACCGATGTTGACGTAGTCGACCTTGGTGCCCTTGTCGTCCACGACGACGTCCTCGCGGACCTCAAGGACAAAGGGGATCCGCTCGGCGATCGGGGTCGCCGGGTCGTCCTTGCCGAAGTAGCCGATCTGGTGGCCGTTGCGGAACGGCTTCATCACGGTGTCGTCGCGGAAGTCGGCGTTGTTGCCGAGGTCGACGCGCGCGGTCCGGGTCTCGGCGTCGTACAGCACGGCCCAGGAGTCGGTGCGGTCGCCGTCGCGGTTGAGGTCGCCCGCCATGTCGCCGCCGACGGTGGCGCTCTCCTCGAAGAGGGCCACCCGGTGGTTGCCCGCGGGAGCGGTGTAGGCGCGCCCGTTGAAGGTGAACGACGGGCCGGTGACCGCGCGGTCCATCCTCAGCCAGGTGCGGTCGCGGTCGGCGACCGGGTCGGTCGCGGTGACCGAGTCGACGATCTTGCGCTCGCCGGTGGTGGTCTTCTGGAGCGCCGGGTGGGCGACGTCCACACCCGAGTCCAGGATGCCGATGGTGATGCCCCGGCCGTCGGCCTTGGGGTTCTTCTTGACGAAGTCCACCGCGCCCGTCTCGAAGGACGGGTTGTAGGGGTTCCGCGCCGGGGTGTCCTTGCCGGGGGCCGGGTAGGCCGCGGCCTGCTTGCCCGCGGTGCGGGCCGCCTTCGAGCGGTCGCCGCCCGGGGTCGGGTCCTCGCGCTCGATCTCGTGCTTGAGGTCGATCCCCTGCACGGTGCTGAGCTTGGTCGCGGCCAGCAGGGTGGCCTCGGCCCGCTTCGTGGGGATCGTGGCCCGGACATAGCCGAGGCGGTCGTAGACCTTGCCCACGAAGGCGCCCTCGACGGCGTCGAGCTGCCGGGCGACCTGCTCGGTCTCACCGGGCTTGGTGGCGATCATGACCGTGACGGTCTTCTCGCCCGCGGCCTCGGCCTCGGCGAGCAACTGCTCGTCGGCCTCGCCGAGCTTCTCGGAGGTCTGCGCCACCTTGGTACCGGCGTCGAGCCACGGGTCCTCACCCGTACCCGAGGCGAACGCCGGTACGGCGGCGCCGGCCACCAGCGCGGTCACCAACGAGGCAGCCGCCGCGACACGGGCGGCGCGCCCGCGGCCGGCCGTGGAACGCCCCGATATGGAGCGCGGGGAATCGAGGGTCATCAGCATCCCTGGGTGTGAAGGAGACGGGTCCCCTGTTGACGCGTCTGTTGATGCGTGTCAGTCCGGAATTCGGTGCCGGATGACCGCTCAGCCTTACGTATCGGACAGGGGTTTGTGGAGAGCCAGCGAAGAGCTGATGTGCCCATGGCAGAGATCCGCCAGCGTGGACGATGTGCCATCGAGAACATAAAGGGAGATAGGGAGTGCAACACCGGCCACAAAACAGGCTTTTAGGCACGCCGCTTCCCTTGAAGAGCAGCAGCCCCAGCGCACAGCGCTGTCCATATCCTGGACTTTCAGGGGCGGAAAACAGCCACGGGCACGCACTGCGCATGGCGCGGTGCGTGCCCGTGAAGGAAATGTGCCGGTGCCCGGCCGGGGCGTCAGCCGTCGACGGCCGCCCCCGCTGCCTCAGCCGCTGCCGCCCCCGCTGCCCCGGCCGCCGCCTCCGCGTCCCGCCGGCGGCCCCGCAGCGCCCGCGCGAGGTCGTCCCGGCGCTCCAGGACGATCCGCCGCAGCGCGGGCGCGGCGTTCTCGTGCGCCGCCAGCCAGCCGTCCGCGGCCGCCAGCGCGGACTCCCCCTGGAAGACGGGGAAGAGCCCCTCCACCACGTCCATCCCGATCTGGATGGAGCGCTCCTCCCACACCCGCTCGACGGCGGCGAAGTACTTCTCGGTGTACGGCGCCAGCAGCTCCCGCTGCCCCGGCTGGGCGAAGCCGGAGATCACCGCCCCCACCAGCGCGTTGGAGAGCGCGTCCGACTCCACGACCGCCGCCCACGCCTGGTCCTTCACCGCCGCCGACGGCCGGGCCGCCAGCAGCCGCGTCTGATGGCGCTTGCCGGACGCGGTGTCGTCGCGCGCCAGCTCCGCCGCGACGGCGTCCTCACCGGCGGCCCCCCGCGCCACCAGCGGCAGCAGCAGCGCCCAGCGCAGCTCCTGGTCCACGTCCAGGCCGTCGATCTTCTCGGAGCCGTCGAGCAGCCCCTCCAGGAGGCGCAGATCCGCCGCCGACGAGGCCCGCGCGGCGAGGAAGCGCGCCCAGGTGAGCTGGTGCTGGCTGCCCGGCTCGGCCGCCCGCAGCTCGGCGAGCGCCCCCTCGGCGAGCAGCCGCCCGCCCTCCTCGCGCCACTCGGGCGCCACGTAGTGGACGAGCGCGGAATCGGCCCAGGCGTGCAGCGTCTGGAGCACACCGATATCGGTCTCGCGGCCCGCGAAGCGCAGCACCAGATCGATGAAGTCCCGCGCCGGGAGCAGTGCGTCCCGGGTCAGGTTCCACAGCGCCGACCAGGCCAGCGCCCGCGCCAGCGGATCGCGGAGGTCGCCGAGCGCGGTCCGCAGGGTGGCCAGCGAGCCCGCGTCGAAGCGGATCTTGCAGTAGGTCAGGTCCTCGTCGTTCACGAGCACCAGCGCGGGCAGGTCGGCCCCCGCCAGCTCGCCGATGACGGTCCGCCCGCCGGTGATGTCGACCTCGGCCCGCGCGTAGCGCACCAGCGCCTCGCCCTCGTGGCGGTAGAGCCCGACCGCGACCCGGTGCGGGCGCAGCTCCTCGCCGCCCTGGACCACCGCCAGCTCGGTGATCCTGCCCCGCTCGTCGCCGCGCAGCTCGGGGGTGAGGGTGTTGACCCCGGCGGTCTGGAGCCAGGAGCGGGCCCAGGCGGTCATGTCCCGGCCCGAGGTCTCCTCCAGGACCGACAGCAGATCGCCGAGGCGGGTGTTCCCGTACGCGTGCCGCTTGAAGTAGCGCCGCGCGCCTTCGAGGAAGGCGTCCTCACCGGCGTAGGCGACGAGCTGCTTGAGCACGCTGGCGCCCTTGGCGTAGGTGATCCCGTCGAAGTTGAGCTTCGCGTCCTCCAGGTCCCGGATGTCCGCCGTGACCGGGTGGGTGGACGGGAGCTGGTCGGCCCGGTACGCCCACGCCTTGCGGTTGTTGGCGAAGGTGATCCAGCCGTTGTCGAAGCGGGTCGCGCCGACCATCGCGTACGAGCCCATGAAGTCGGCGAAGGACTCCTTCAGCCAGAGGTCGTCCCACCACACCATGGTGACCAGGTCGCCGAACCACATGTGCGCCATCTCGTGCAGGATCACATTGGCGCGGCGCTCGTAGGACGCCTGGGTGACCTTGCCCCGGAAGACGAAGTCCTCGTTGAAGGTGACACACCCCGGGTTCTCCATCGCGCCGATGTTGTACTCGGGGACGAACGCCTGGTCGTACTTGCCGAACGGGTAGGGGAAGTCGAAGCGGTCGTGGAAGAAGTCCAGTCCCTGCTTGGTGACGAGGAAGATGTCGTCGGCGTCGAAGTGCCGGGCCAGGCTCTTGCGGCACATCGCGCCGAGCGGGATCTCCCGTACCGTGCCGTCCTCGGCGGTCCGCCGGTAGACATCCGTCTCATGGTGGTACGGACCGGCCACGACGGCGGTGATGTACGTGGAGATCGGCAGCGTCTCGGCGAAGTCCCAGACCCCGTCCGCGCCCCGCTCGCCCGCGCTGTTGCTCCAGACCTGCCAGCCCTCCGGGGCGGTCACCGTGAAACGGTAGGGCGCCTTCAGATCGGGCTGCTCGAAGTCGGCGAAGACCCGGCGGGCGTCGGCGGGCTCGTAGTGGGTGTAGAGGTAGACCTCGCCGTCCTCGGGGTCGACGAAGCGGTGCAGTCCCTCGCCCGTCCGGCTGTAGGCGCACTGCGCGTCCACGACCAGCACATTCTCGGCGGCCAGGCCCTCCAGCGCGATCCGGGAGCCGTCGAAGACCCGCGCCGGGTCCAGGGACTCCCCGTTCAGCGTCACGGCCGTCACCGAGGGGGCGAGCAGATCCGCGAAGGACGAGGCGCCCGGCCGCGCGCAGCGGAAGCGGATCGTGGTGAGCGAACGGAAGGTGCGGGGTCCGTCGCCGTCCCCGGCCGGGTCGTCCCCGACGGCCGAGCGCAGGTCGAGCGCGACCTCGTATCCGTCGACGGACAGCAGCTCCGCCCGCAGTCGGGCTTCGTCGCGGGTCAGATTCTCACCGGACACGGGCACTCCTTCATATCGTGTGCAGCAGCGCGGAAACGGCACCGCCTCAGCAGAAGCGACAAACGCCCCGATACTCCCATGTGCGCCCGTGCGCCGGTATCCGGGAATCGGCCGGGTGACGCCATCGTTGTCGTCGGGTGAAGAACCGCCGGGCCCGGTCGGGGCCGGAGGACCGCGATGAGGAGCGAAATGTCCGAGAACGGCAAGACCCCCGTCGACTTCTGGTTCGACCCGCTGTGCCCCTGGGCCTGGATGACCTCCCGCTGGGTGCTGGAGGTCGAGAAGGTCCGCGACATCGAGGTCCGCTGGCATGTGATGAGCCTCGCCGTACTGAACGAGGAGCGGCTGGACGAGCTGCCCGAGGAGTACCGGGAGCTGCTCAAGGGCGCCTGGGGGCCGGTCCGGGTCGCGATCGCCGCCGAGCAGGAGCACGGCGGCGAGGCGCTGGGCCGCCTCTACACCGCGCTCGGCACCCGCTTCCACAACCGGGGCGAGGGCAACACCCGCGAGGCGCTGGCGGGGGCGCTGGCGGACGCCGGGCTCCCGGCCGAGCTGATCGACCACGCCGACCGGGACACCTACGACACCGAGCTGCGCGCCTCCCACCAGGAGGGCATCGACAAGGTCGGCCAGGAGGTCGGCACTCCGGTGATCGCGGTCCCCGGCCCGGACGGCGAGCAGATCGCGTTCTTCGGGCCGGTCGTCACCCCCGCCCCGCAGGGCGAGGCGGCGGCGAAGCTGTGGGACGGCACCCTGCTGGTGGCCTCGATCCCCGGCTTCTACGAGATCAAGCGCACCCGCACCGCGGGCCCCGACTTCTCGAACCTGCCGTCCTGACGCCCGGGGGAAAGCGCCCCCGAACGCCCCCGAACGCCTCCGAACGCCTCCGAACGTCCCCGAACAGGGAAGGACCCCCGCGAGTCATGTCCTCGCGGGGGTCCTTCTTTCATCCGTCCGCACGTGAAAGGTGAGAAGACGATCACGAGTCGGACGACCGTGGGGGGCCGCACGCCATCGGCGCGCGCGGCCCGTCGGTCACGGTGCGGTCGGCGCGGGGCGCGTCACGGGGCGATGAGCGGGGTGCGCTCCTTGGCCTGGGCGTAGCGATTGGCCACGTCCTGCCAGTTGACGACCTTCCACATGGCCTCGATGAAGTCCACCTTCTGGTTCTTGTACTGGAGGTAGAAGGCGTGCTCCCAGGCGTCGAAGACCAGGATCGGCACGGAGCCCTGGCCGACGTTGCCCTGGTGGTCGTAGACCTGCTCGACGATCAGCCGCCCGCTGACCGGCTCATAGGCGAGAACGCCCCAGCCGGAGCCCTGGGTGGTGGCGGACGCCTTGGAGAGCTGCGTCCGGAACTTGGCGAACGAGCCGAACGACTCGGCGATGGCGTCCGCCAGCTCGCCCACGCCGTCCTTGTCCAGCGGCTCCCCGCCGCCGTCGCCGGTCATGTTGTGCCAGTAGATGCTGTGGAGGATGTGGCCGGAGAGGTGGAACGCGAGGTTCTTCTCCAGGCCGTTGATGGCCCCCCACTGGTCCTTGTCCCGCGCCTCCGCGAGCTGCTCAAGGGTGTCGTTGGCACCCTTGACATAGGCGGCGTGGTGCTTGTCGTGGTGCAGCTCGACGATCTGCGGGTCGATGACCGGTTCGAGCGCGGTGTAGTCGTACGGCAGATCAGGAAGCGTGTAGATGGCCATGGGTCCGGTCCCTCCGACTGCTTATTGCGAATCCTTCGCAAGTGCACGTTAGCAGCAGGTGGGGGCGGTGGGTGATCAGGCATTGGTCCTAGGTCGCGGGTCCGGTCCCGGCCGGTCCAAAGCCCTGTCCTGAGCCCTGTCCTGAACCGGCCCGGAGCCCGCTCGGAGCCCGTTCCCGGGATCTGTCCCCGGTGTCCGTTCCCGGAGCCTGCCCTGCCCTCGGAATCCGTCCCGGACGGAGAGACACCTCCGCTGCCCCTTCCCGGAGGGGCCGCGGAGGTGCCCGCGTACCGCGCACCGCGGCCGGGCGGCGGACCCGGTCCCGCGGCCCGGCTCGCGCGGGCCGCGGTGCCGTGGCGCGGCTCAGCTCGCGCGGGCCCGTTCCCGGGCCGCCGCCAGCCGCTCCCGATGGTCGGCGTACGCCTTCGTGTAGAACTCCGCGCGCGCCGGATCGGGTTCGACGACCGCCGTGGGCTCGGTCCACGCGGCCGTGTCCAGCTCCACCCCGTACCGCTCGGCCGCCGCCAGCACCGCGCCCCGGGCCCCGACCTCGCCCTCGGTGATCCGCAGCGGCCGGCCCAGGACATCCGCGAACAGCCGGGTCCAGGCGCCGGAGCGGGTACCGCCGCCGCAGATGGCCAGCGACCCGGTCAGCCCCGCCGCGTCCAGGCAGTGCCGGGCCGCGAAGCCGATCCCCTCGCAGGTCGCGCGCACCAGGTCGGCGGGGGTCGTCTCCAGCGAGACCCCCGTCAGCTCGGCCCGCAGCCGGGGCTCGACGAAGGGCGCCCGCTCCCCGGAGGACGCGAAGTACGGCAGCACCCGCACCCCGTGGGAGCCGGGCGGGGTGGCCGCGAGCAGCCCGTCGACCTCCGCGAGCGGTGTGCCCGTGGTGCGCAGCACCCAGTCCAGGGCGGCGGTGCCCACCATCGCGGGCATGGCCCGCAGCCAGTGCCCCGGCCGGTCGGTGGAGATGTGCAGCCCGGCCGGTTCCCCGTCCAGGTCCACCGCGCGGACGGAGACCAGCGCGGCCAGACAGGTGCCGATGATCAGGAGTCCGTCGCCCTCGGCGGTGACCCCGGCGCCCAGCGCGCAGGCCGCGAGGTCGTAGGGGCCGCCGGAGATCCGCGTCCCGGCGAGCGGGGTGTCCGGGCCCAGCTCGCCGACGGCGATCGGGTCGCTGATCCCGCGCAGCAGCCCGCGCCGGTGGCCGAGCCCCAGCTCCTCGACCACCCCGTCGTCGTAGGTTCTGGAACGGGGGTCGAGGAACGGCATCGACGCGTCCGACACATCGGTCGCCCGGATGCCCGTCAGCCGCTGGAAGACCATGTCCTTGCAGTAGACGGCCGCCTCGGCCGCGTCCAGGGCGGCGGGCTCGTGCCGGTCGAGCCAGGCCAGCACGGGCCCGGGGCAGCCGGGGAACATGGCGCTCCCGGTCCGCCGGAAGACGGACTCCACCACACCCGACGACTGCCAGGCGTCGACGAGTTCGTTCGCCCGCCCGTCCATCCAGGAGATCGCGGACCGCACCGGGCGGCCCTCGGCGTCCACCAGCCAGACCCCGTCCCCCTGGCCGGTCAGCCCGATCAGTTCGAACGGTCCCGGGACCCCGGCCGCGAGCGCGGCCAGCACCTCGGTGACCGCGCCGAACACCTCGTCCATGTCCTGCTCGGCCCGCCCGCCCTGGAGCGAGAGCGCGACCGGCCGGGACTCGGTGGCCAGGGCCCGTCCCCGTGCGTCGAAGACCGCGGCCTTGACCATCGAGGTCCCGGCGTCGATACCGATGTACTTCCGTCCGGCCGCCGCTGCCGCCGGCCCTGACTTCGTGTCTGCCTCTGCCCCTGTCACTGTCGGCACTCCTCGTCTCGGGATCGATCCGTCCGTGTGCGTGCGTGTGTGCGTGTGGTGCGGGTGGCCCCGGTCCGCCGTCGTCCGGCCGGTCCGGGGGCGGGCGCCGGGTCAGGGCAGGGCGTGGGCCGGGGGCTCGTTCCGGGCGTAGCGGGCGACCTCCGCCGCCGCGATCTCCGCGGCCTTGCGGGCCACCGCCCGGGAGGCGCCCGCGATATGCGGGGTGAGCACCAGACGGGGCGTCGACAGCAGCCGCGAATCCGCCGGAATGGGCTCCTCCGCGTAGGTGTCGAGCGCCGCCGCCGCGAGATGCCCGCTGTCCAGCGCGTCGCACAGCGCGTCCGTGTCCAGCAGCCCGCCCCGCGCCGCGTTCACCACCACGGCGCCCTTCGGCAGCAGCGCCAGCTCGCGTTCCCCGATCATCCCCGTGTTCTCCGGGGTGAGCCGGGCGTGCAGCGTCAGCACCCGGGACCGGGTGAGCAGCGTCTCCAGCGACTTCGCCCGCATCCCGTGCACATCGCCGCGCACATACGGGTCGTACACCTCCACCTCCGCGCCGAACGCGCTGAGCACCCGGGCCACCCGGCTGCCCACCGCGCCGTAGCCGACCAGCCCGACGGGGGTGTCCTCCAGCTCCAGACCCGCGTGTTCATAGGTGTAGTACGAGCCGTCCCAGTCGCCGTCCGACGCCAGCGAGGCGTGCGCCTGCGGGATACGGCGCAGCGCCGACAGGATCAGGCCGATCGTGAACTCGGCCGTGGACGCGGCGTTCCGGCCCGGCGCGAAACACACCCGCACACCCCGGGCGCGCGCCGCCGCCGCGTTGACGTTGACCGGTCCGCCCCGGCAGACCGCGACCATCCGCAGCCCCGGGGAGGCGGCCAGGACCCGTTCGGTGAAGGGGGCCATCTGGGTGACGCACACCTCCACCCCCGTCAACGCCTTGATCAGCTCGTCCTCGGTGTCGCTCGCCTCCGTCACCTCCGCCACCGGACCGAACGGCTCCAGCGGCCAGGGCAGGGTCAGTTCGGTCAGCTCCAGCGGGGTGCCGGGCAGGGCCCGGTGCAGGGCGGCGGAGATCAGGGAATTGCGGACGAAATGGTCACCGGCGGCCAGGACTTTCATGCGTTACCTCCGCGTCGTCGTCGTCCCCGCCCGGACCCGGGCGGCGGGGGTGCCCCCGTACGCCCGGGGTCCGGGCCGGTGGGGGCCTTCTGCTCCTGCTGGTGCGCGGGTCCGCGCGGACACCGGCGGGCGCCGCACGGCGGACGGGCCCCTTCGGGGCACCCGGGAAAGGGGGAGCGCAGCGGATCGTAGCCGTCGCCGGGCCCCGGAACGGGGACATACCCGGCGTTCGCCTGCTGCCGGGCGGCGGTCCGCGCATGGCAACAGAGCTTGAGACAGGGGCCGGGGAGCGTCAATCCTCCGCGCAGGGGGTTTCTCCCCCCGGCGCGTGAGAACGTCACGTCCGAGACGACACCGGACCACCGGGAGGCAACCGTCATGTGGCTGGGGATCGACCTGGGCACCCAGAGCGTGCGCGCCCTGCTCGCCGACGACGACGGCACCGTCAGGGGCGGCGGCTCCGCCCCGCTGACGGGCCGCCGCGAGGGACCGCTCCACGAACAGTCGCCCGCCGACTGGTGGACGGCCGTCAAGGCCGCCGTCCGCGGCGCCCTCGCGGGCGGGGGCCGCCCCCGCGCCCTCGCGATCTGCTCCACCTCCGGCACCGTGCTCCTCGGCGACGACCGGGGCCGCCCGCTCACCCCCGCCGTGATGTACGACGACGGCCGGGCCCCGGGCCGGGGCCCGGGGCGGGCCCTGCTGCTCCAGCGGGAGTACGGGCCCGGCCGCGTCCTGCACCAGGCGGACCTGATCGCCGCCCGGCTGTTGGGCCGGCTGCCCCCCACGGACTCCAGCCACGCCCTGAAGACCGGCTGGGACCCCGAGCGCGGCGCCTTCACCGGCCCGGACGTGCCCGGACTGCCCGAGGTGGTGCCCCCGGGGACCCCGCTCGGCGCGGTGGACCGCGCGGCCGCGGACGAGACGGGCATCCCCGCGGGGACCGTCGTCGTCGCCGGGATGACCGACGGCTGCGCGGCCCAGATCGCCTCGGGCGCGCTCACCGTCGGCTCGTGGAACTCCGTCCTCGGGACCACCCTGGTGCTCAAGGGCGTCACCGCGACCCCGCTCCGCGACCCGGCCGGGGTGGTCTACAGCCATCTCTCGCCCGACGGCCACTGGCTCCCCGGCGGCGCCTCCAACGTCGGCGGCGGGGCTCTGACGGCGGCCTTCCCCGGCGCCGACCCGGCCGCGCTCGACGCCCTCGCCGCCGCCTGTGAACCGGCGGGCGCGGTGGCCTATCCGCTCACCGGGCAGGGCGAGCGCTTCCCCTTCGCCGCGCCGGGGGCGAGCGGGTTCCTCCTCGGCACCCCCGCGTCGGACGCCGACCACTGGGCCGCCCTGCTCCAGGGCGTGGCCTTCGTGGAACGGCTCTGCTACGACCGGCTCGACCTCATCGGCGCCCCCGTCGACGGGCCGGTCACCGTCACCGGGGGAGCGGCCCGCAGCGGGTACTGGAACCGGCTGAGGGCGGAGGTCCTGGGCCGTCCGGTCCGGGTCCCCGAGGTCAGCGAGTCCGCCCTCGGCATGGCCGTGCTCGCGGCGCTGGGCGCGGGCGCCGCGCCCACGCTGGCGGCGGCGGCGGGACGGATGACCCGTCTCCGGGAGACCGTCCGTCCGGAACACCGGGGCCGCTTCACGGAGCCGTACCTCGCCCTGGTCGACGCGTTGGAACGCCGCGCCTGGCTCCCGTCGGACCTCGCCGCCCACGCCCGCACCCGCGCGGACACCCCGCGGTGAGCCCCGGCCCCGGCCGCATGCCCGCGCCGGGGCGAGCGGCCCGCTCACCACAGCGTCCGCACGGCGCCCGGTCGGCCCCCTCCGGGCGGGAGGCCGAAGCCCACGGGGGAACGTGCCGGTCCGCCGTGCCCGGTCCCTTCTGCCTGCTGTGCTCGTTGCCCGCTGCGCCCTGCTCGTGCCCGGTGCTTGTGCTCTGCCCAGGGGGCGGGAACGCCCCGTCCTCAGCTGCCTGGTGTGCTCTGCTGGTGTCCCGCCCCTTGTGCTCGGCCCGGACGGGCCGTGGACGCCGGGCCGGTGCGGGGGACGTGCTCGACCTGCCGCGCCTCGTCCCGCTTTTCGCGCCCTGCCCGGTACGGGCCGGGGGACGTCGGACCTGCGGGGGAATGTGCCCGGTCTGCCGTGCCCGGTCCCTTCTGCCTGCTGTGCTCGCTGCCCGCCGTGTCCTGCTCGTGCCCGGTGCTTGTGCTCTGCGCGGTACGCGCGGGGGCTCGCGCGGGGAACGTGCCCGGCCTACCGTGCTCTGCCTGTGTCCCGTCACCTGTCGCGTCCCGCCCTTCGTGCCCTGCCCGGGGCGGGCGGTGGGCACCGGGCCGGTGCGGGGAACGTGCCCGGCCCACCGTGCCCCGCCCGGCTTGCTCTCCGCCTGCCGTGCCCTGCCGGTGTCCCGTCCTCACGCCCTGCCCGGTACACGCGGGGGCCCGTGCGGGGTGCGCGCCTGGTCCGCCGTGCCCCGTCGGTGTCCCGCCCCTTGCCGCTCTGCCCGCCGCGTTCCGCCCGGTACGGGCCAGGGGATGCCAGGCCCGCGCGGGGTGCGCGCCCGCCCCGCCGTGCCCTGCCGGTGTCCCGTCACCTGTCCCGTCCCGCCCTTCCCGCCCTGCCCGGGGCGGGCCGTGGACACCGGGCCCGCGGGGGAACGCCCGGCCCGTCGCGCCCCGTCCCCTCTGCCCCCTGCCCGTGCCCCGTGCTTGTGCTCTGCCCGGCAGGCCGTGGACGCCGGGCCCGCGCGGGGAAGTCCGTCCCGGGCGCCCCTCCCACCGCGCCCCGCACCGTCCGGCCGGGCCCGCCGTCCGCCACCCTCACCGTCCGCCGCTCTCACCGGAGATGTCATGACCGCCACCCTGTTGCTGGCCCGGCACGGCCAGACCGTCTGGCACGCCGAGAACCGCTACGCCGGGATCAGCGATGTCGCCCTCACCCCGGAGGGCCGCGCCCAGGCCGGCCGGCTCGCCGGGTGGGCCGTGTGGCAGCCGCACCGGCCCGACGCGGTCTGGACCTCCACCGTCCCGCGCGCCATCGAGACCGCCGCCCCCGTCTGCGCCGCCCTCGGGCTGACCCCGCACCGCGAACACGACCTGCGCGAGTGCGACTTCGGCACGGTCGAGGGCCGTACCCTCGCCGAGTTCGCCGCCGAGTGCCCCGAGGCCGCGGCGGCCTTCACCCGCGACCCGGCTGCACACCCCTTCCCCGGCGCCGAGGACCCCCGCGCCGCAGCCGCCCGGGGCGCCGCGGCCCTGGCCCGTATCGCCGCCGCCCACGACGGCGGGCGGGTGCTCGTCGTCGCCCACAACACCCTCTTCCGGCTCGTCCTGTGCGCACTGCTCGGCATCCCGCTCGGCGAGTACCGCCGCGTCTTCCCGGCGCTGCGCAACGCGGCCGTGACCGAACTCCGGCTCGCCCCCGGCCGGGGAGCGGCACCGCCCCGGGCCGCGCTGCTCGCGTTGAACGTCCCGGTCGAGCCCCCGGCCGGGACGGACGGCTGACCCGGCCCGCCGCCCCCGGGGACGGCGAACGGCTCCGCCCGCGGGGTGCGGACGGAGCCGTTCGGCCGGGTGCGGGCGCGGGCTCAGGCGTCGGTCGCCTCCGCCAGGGCCGGGCGGCGGGCCGCCGCCCGCTGGCGGACCCAGCCCACCAGACAGAGCGTCAGGGTCAGCGCGCCCGAGTAGTAGAGCTGGGTACGGGTGTCCGGCTCCCGGGCCATCAGGACGAAGACCGTGACCATCGCGGCCAGCGCCGCATAGGTCAGACCGGGGAACAGCCACATCTTCACCACCAGCTTCTCCGGCGCCTCGCGCTCGGTGCGGCGGCGCAGGATGAGCTGGGAGACGGCGACGAAGAACCAGACGACCAGGATGATCGCGCCGATCATGTTGAGCAGCCACATGAAGACGTCGTCCGGCCGCCAGTAGCTCAGCAGCACGCACAGGAAACCGAAGCCGGACGAGACGAGGACGGCCGTCCACGGCACCCCGTTGCGGGTGCGGCCGAGGAAGGCGGGGCCCTGGCCGCGGGCGACCAGCGAGCGGGACATCCGGGACGCGGCGTAGATGTTGGCGTTCATCGCGGACAGCAGCGCGATGAAGATGACCGCGTTCATGATCTGTCCGGCCGCCGGGACCCCGAGGTGGTCCAGCGTCGCGACATACGGGCCCTTCTCGACCACCCGGGGGTCGTTCCACGGCACCAGCGTGACGACGACGGCCATCGAGCCGATGTAGAAGATCGCGATCCGCCACATCGCGGTGCGCACCGCACGTGCGACCCCCTGGACGGGATGCTCGGACTCGGCCGCCGCGATCGTCACCGTCTCCAGGCCGCCGTACGCGAAGACGGAGGCCAGCAGACCGAAGATCAGCCCCTCGGTGCCGTTGGGGAGGAAGCCGCCCGCGCCGGTGAGGTTCGAGAGGCCGGGCGCGTCCGTGTCCGGCAGCGCGCCGGTGATCGCGAGCAGACCGATCCCCAGGAAGGTCACAATCGCGACGATCTTGAGCGCGGCGAACCAGAACTCGAACTCGCCGAAGTTCTTCACCGCCGCCAGATTGGCCGTGGTGAAGACGGCGACGAAGACGGCGACCCACATCCACTCGGGGGTCCCCGGCAGCCAGCCGGTCATGATCTTCGCCGCGCCGATGCCTTCCAGGCCGACGACGACACAGAGGAGGAACCAGAAGATCCACCCGGTGGCGAATCCGGCCCAGGGGCCGATGGCCCGCTCCGCGTGGACGGAGAACGTGCCGGACGCGGGGTTCGCCGCCGACATCTCGCCGAGCATGCGCATCACCAGCATCACCAGAAGCCCGGAGAGGGTATAGGCGATGATGATCGACGGACCCGCCTGGGAGATACCGGCGCCGGACCCGACGAAGAGTCCGGCGCCGATGACGCCGCCCAGGGCGATCATCGACAGATGGCGCTGTTTCAGGCCGTGCGAGAGGCCCGGCGCGCCGGGGCCGCCGTCGGACGGGGACCCGGCCGGCGGGGGCGCTGAAGTCTTGGACATAGGGGTGCCCTGTTTCTTCTGGCTGAGGGTGAGCGGTGGCTCCAACTGAGCATGAGCGCAGATCACAGGGCAACGGATGTCCATGGAACGATCACAAGCCTTACGCAAAGTACACACGGCGGTGCGGAGCGGAGGCGGCCTGCGCATATGTCGAGTTTGTGAGAACTCTACAGCCCTCCTCGGAGGTCACCTAGTGATAGACATCACTTTGCCCCGTGAGTGATCCGCTCTCTTTGTGTGATCTCCATGAACTCCCCCTCCCCGGCTTTGTCATCGGCCCAATGGTGCGCTTCCCGCCCCTGGACTACGGTCGCTGTGTTCCCGACGCGTCCGGCACCCACCGGCCGACGATCCGTCCCCTGCCACCGTCCCTCCCTCACCGCCGCGGAGCCCCGATGAGCACTGCCACTGTCCTCTCCCGCCCGGGCGCGGTCCTCGCGGACCTGCTCCCCGCCACCCGTACCCGGGACATCGCCCTCGTCGTGTCGGGCGCGGTCCTCACCGGCATCGCCGCCCAGCTCTCCGTGCCCGTCCCCGGCTCCCCGGTCCCCGTCTCCGGGCAGACCTTCGCCGCCCTTCTCGTCGGCACCGCGCTCGGCGCCCGGCTCGGCTTCCTCTCCCTCGGGCTCTACGCGGTCGCGGGCATGGCCGGAATGCCGTGGTTCGCCGAGGGCGCCTCCGGCTGGGGGATGCCGTCCTTCGGCTATGTCCTCGGCATGCTGCTCGCCTCGACCGTCGTCGGCGCGCTCGCCCGCCGCGGCGCCGACCGCTCCGTCCCGCGCATGGCGGCCACGATGGTCCTGGGCTCGGCGGTCATCTACGCGGTCGGTGTCCCCTACCTCGCCCTCGCCACCGGGATGAGCCTGTCGCAGGCGGTCGCCGCCGGGCTCACCCCGTTCCTCATCGGTGACGCCGTCAAGGCCGCCCTGGCCATGGGCGCGCTGCCCACGGCCTGGAAGCTGATCGGCCGCAAGGGCTGAGCCCGTACCCGGCCCTCGGCACGGAGAGGGGGGAGCAGCGTCCGGCCGGACGCTGCTCCCCCCTCTTCTCGCGCTCTGCCGGCGTGGGTCAGGAGGCTCGCCGTGGGTCAGGAGGCGGCGCGGGACCTGCTCCGTTGCCGCAGCAGTGCGATCGCCACCACCACGGCCGCCACCAGCAGGGACAGCAGCACCTGCTCACGCCCGGTGTCGTCGAAGAGCATATAGACGAGGACAAACACGATCATCCCGATCGTGGCCCAGGTCAGATACGGGAACAGCCACATCCGCACCACCAGCCGCTCCGGCGTCTCGCGCAGGATGATGCCCCGCATCCTGAGCTGGGTGCAGCAGATCACCAGCCAGACGAAGAGGGCGACCGCGCCCGAGGAGTTCAGCAGAAAGGCGAAGACGGTGTCGGGCCAGCGGTAGTTGAAGAAGACGGCGACGAAGCCGAAGAGGACCGAGGCCCAGATCGCCGCGCGCGGCACCCCGCGGGAGTCCGTCCGGGCGAAGGCGGCCGGCGCGTCACCCCGCCTGCCCAGCGAGAACGCCATCCGGGAGGCCGTGTAGAGCCCGGAGTTCAGACAGGACAGCACCGCCGTCAGCACGATGACGTTCATGATCTCCCCGGCGTGCGGAATGCCGATGGAGTTCAGCGCGGCCACATAGGAGCCGTCCTGGGTGATCGCGGGGTCGTTCCAGGGCAGCAGGGTCAGCACCACGAAGATCGAGCCCAGATAGAAGACCGCGATCCGCCAGATCACACTGTTGACCGCCTTGGTCACGGCCCGCTGCGGATCGGCCGACTCGCCCGCCGCCAGGGTCACGATCTCGCTCCCCATGAACGAGAAGACCACCATCAGCACCCCGGTGAGGACCGCCCCGTACCCCTCGGGGAAGAAGCCCCCGGTGTCGGTGAGATGGGCGAGCCCCTTCCCCGGGTTGTCCGAGCCCGGCAGCAGCCCGAAGACCGCCAGCAGCCCGACGCCGACGAAGGCGGCGATCGCCACCACCTTCACCCCCGCGAACCAGAACTCGAACTCCCCGTACGACCCCACCGACGCCAGATTGGTCGCGGTCAGCACCACCATCACGATCAGCGCCCAGGCCCACTGCGGCACCGACGGAATCCAGCCCTCCAGGATCACGGCGCCCGCCGTGGCCTCGACGGCCAGCACCACGACCCAGAAGAACCAGTAGAGCCAGCCGATCGAGAACCCGGCCCAGCGGCCCAGCCCGCGGTCGGCGTACTCGGAGAACGAACCCGACGCGGGGTGCGCCGCCGCCATCTCCCCGAGCATCCGCATCACCAGCACGACCATGACGCCGACCAGCGCGTAGGAGAGCAGGATGGCGGGCCCGGCGGCGTGGATGCCCGAGCCCGAGCCCACGAAGAGCCCCGCCCCGATCACCCCGCCGATCGCGATCATGGAGAGATGACGGTTCTTGAGTCCCGCCCGCAGACTGTCACCGCCGGACTCCGCTGACTGCGACTTGGGCGGTTCATCGGGCTGCCCACCTTCCATTGACAGGGTGTCCTGGGATGTCATGGTGGATTCCTTAGGTCGGGAACGGCGTTGTTCTCGGACGGGGGCTGACCCCGCTGACTGATACCCGGCCGCTCCCGTGCCACACTCGGAACATGCGTGTGTACCTCGGCTCCGACCATGCGGGCTACGAACTGAAGAACCACCTCGTCGAGTGGCTGACGGCCCATGGCCACGAGCCCGTCGACTGCGGCCCCCACATCTATGACGCGCAGGACGACTACCCGCCGTTCTGCCTTCGCGCCGCAGAGCGGACCGCCGCCGACCCCACCAGCCTGGGCATCGTGATCGGCGGCTCCGGCAACGGCGAGCAGATCGCCGCGAACAAGGTCAAGGGCGTCCGCGCGGCCCTCGCCTGGAGCGAGCAGACGGCGGCGCTCGGCCGTGAGCACAACGACGCCAACGTCATCGCCATCGGCGGCCGGATGCATACGCCGGAGGAGTCCACGAAGTTCGTGGAGATCTTCCTCAACACGCCGTACTCGCAGGAGGAGCGGCACAGCCGCCGGATCGCGATGCTCTCCGCGTACGAGACGACGGGCGAGCTGCCCCCGATCCCGGCCCACCACCCGCAGGGCTGATCCGGCCCGATCCGGAACGGGTACGGGAGGCGCGCGGGGCCACCGGGGCACCGCGCGCCTCCCGCGTCCACCGGGGCGGCCGTCGTCGTCTGCCGTCGCCGCGCCGCCCGCCACCCGGACGGCGAGTGGGCACCGTCCCGCTGCCCCGCCGTCCGTGCGCCACCGGGGCGGCGAGCGGGCGCCGTCCCGCCGTCCCGCCGCCGTCCGTCCGCCTCTCGTCCGATGGGGAGCCCGCCGTGCCCGAAGGGCATACGATCCACCGCCTCGCCGAGGACCACCGCGCCCGCTTCCTGGACCGGCCGGTACGGGTGAGCAGCCCACAGGGCAAGTTCTCCGACGCCGCCGCCCTCCTCGACGGGCAGCCGCTGACGGACGCCGAGGCCCACGGCAAACATCTCTTCCTCGGCTTCGGCGCCCTCGGCTGGGTCCATATCCACCTCGGCCTCTTCGGCAAGGTCGACTTCGGCGACGCCCCCGCGCCGCCGCCCACGGACACCGTCCGGCTCCGGCTCACCACCCCGAAGGCCCATGTCGATCTGCGCGGCCCCACCACCTGCGCGCTGATCACCGACGGCGAGAAGACCGCCGTGCATGAGCGGCTCGGCCCCGACCCGCTGCGCCCGGACGACGACCCCGACCGGGTCTGGGCCCGGCTCTCCCGCTCCCGGACGACCGTCGCGGCGCTGCTGCTGGACCAGAAGATCATCGCGGGGGTGGGCAATGTGTACCGCGCCGAGGTGCTGTTCCGGCTGGGTATCGACCCCTATCGCGCGGGCCGCGACATCACCCGCGCCGAGTGGGACGCGATCTGGGCCGACCTGGTGGAGCTGATGCGCGAGGGCGTCCGGAACAACCGGATCGACACCGTCCGGCCCGAGCACATGCCCGAGGCGATGGGCCGTCCCCCGCGCGTCGACGACCACGGCGGCGAGGTGTACGTCTACCGCCGGGACCGGCGCCCGTGCCATGTCTGCGGCACGGAGGTCCGTACCGCCGGGCTGGCCGCCCGCAACCTCTTCTGGTGCCCCGCCTGCCAGCGGCGCTGACCACGCCGTCCGGCGGCCGGGAACCGTCAGAACATATGCGATCCCCACGGGGCCCGCGCCGACACGAACGCCGCGTCCGCCGCCGCCAGGGCCCCCGCGCGCTCCTCCCGCACCAGGCCCGCGTCGGCGAGGGAGACCAGCCGCACCCCGCCCAGACAGGCCGCGCCCAGCTCCCGTACCGACAGGGAGAGGTCGGCCGGGTCGGCGGTGCGCTCGCAGACCGCGCCGCCGCTGTCGCCGGAGAGCCGCCAGCGGCCCGTGTTCCAGGGACAGAAGGCGTCCGCCACCTCCAGGACCACGTCCACGGGGGCGCTGTAGGCACGCGCCGCCAGCGCCGCGCCCACCTCCACCGGCCGGATGTGCAGACCGTCGCTGCTCCGGACCCGGCAGCGGCGTATGTCCGAGACCAGATGCTGCCAGGGGTCGTCCACCGGCCGGTCGTCCAGGACCACGGTGGACGTGAGATCGATCCCGCAGAGGTGGCGCAGCAGCGCCGCGTACGAGGCGGGGTCCATGCCGTAGAAGTCCTGGACCTCGACCTTTCCCTTGGGGCCCGCCTCGTCCCAGGCGGCCCGGACGCGATAGCGGACATAGCCGGTGACCGCGCCGTCCCGTTCGGCCAGGACGCACTGGAGCGGTGAGCTGTCGCCCCGTTCCGCCGCCGGGTCCAGCACGAACAGCCGGTCCCAGTGGGGGAGCCGGGCGATCATCCCCGGGCGGGTGGGGAGGTGCGCCGCGTAGACGGCCTCGCACTCCGCCAGCGCGTCGGCGGGCACCGGCACCCGGCGGAGCCGCACCTCGTCGGTGCCCTCCGGCAGCGTGGACAGCCGTACCCGGTCGGTGTCGATCTCGGCCCGCAGCAGCCGGGTCGCCGCGCCGTAGCCGAATCGCCCGTAGATGCCCGGCTCGGAGGCGTAGAGGGCCGCCAGTGGCTCGCCCCAGGCGCGGAGGTCGTCGAGCTGGCGCCGCATCATCGCGGTGAGCAGCCCCCGCCTGCGGTGCGTCGAGGCGACGCTGACCATCGTGATGCCCGCCATCCGCGCGCGCCCGCCCCCGGGCACGGTGACCTCGAACCCCAGCGACCCCGCGGTGGCCACCGGCTCCCCGCCGTCCCAGACGCCGAGCGAGCGCTCGACATCGGTGATCTCCCGGTACAGCTCACGCTTCTCGGCGGGCAGCGGAACCCCACCGAAGGCCAGCTCCAGACTGGCGTACCAGTCGTCCCATTCGGTGGCGCGCAGAACGCGCGGTTCAGTGGTCATATGCCATCCCTACCAGGCGCCACCGGGCGGGGCGAGCGAATTCAGGGCGCGGGCGCACGGCGGTGACCCGGTGTCAGGGACGGCGCGCCGGACGGCGGTCGGGACCGCCCCGCGCAACACCCGGCGCGGGCCCCGCGGGCGCGGCTCCGGCTGGTCCCGGCCGGATTCCGGCCGGATGTCCGCTCGTTGCCGACTGGCTCCGACTAGCTCTGACCAGCTCCGACCGGCTCCGACCGGCACGGTCCGACAGAGGCAACCCTGCGCCCCGTGCATGTGTCATATGCCATGACTATCAGTCGATACATCGATACAGTGATCCCCTTTTGACCGCACTGCCGCAGGGGTCCCTCTGCACGAAAGGGCGATGGATCGATAAGGTCACACGACAATGGGTCATGGCGGCGGAGTGGATTCGATCAAGGCACGGTGGCGGAAGTCGGCACACCGGGTCCGTGTCGCGCTGCGCAAGTCCGCCGTCGACTACTTCCGCGGCGACGGCTCGGACACCCTCGCCCTCGCCGGACTGCTGCTGACCGTCCCGGCCTTCACCCTGGGGACGATCGTGCTCCCCGAGTGGATCTCACCGGCCGCGCTCGTCCTGCCCATCGTGGCGGGAGCCCTGCTGCTGCGCCCGGCGAGCCTGCTCGGCCTCTACGCCACCTGCGCCGCCGGGCTGATCGTCGAGACGGTCGCCCTCGGTCCCTATACCCTCGGCCCCGCGCGGGTCACACCCGGCACGGTGCTCGTGGTGGCCGCCTGCGGATTCTTCGGGCTGCTGATCGCCCAGTTCCGGGCCCGGGTCGGCGTGCCCTGGCGGCGCGGCGGAACCATGCTCTTCGACCTGCGCGAACGCATCCGGGTACAGAGCGCCCTGCCCGGGCTGCCCCAGGGCTGGCACCACGAGATGGCCCTGCGGCCCGCGGGCGGCCAGTCCTTCTCCGGGGACTTCGTGGTCGCCGCCCGGACCAACGGCGGACGCACCCTGGAGGTCGTCCTCACCGACGTCTCCGGCAAGGGCATGGACGCCGCCTCCCGCGCCCTGCTGCTCTCCGGCGCCTTCGGCGGCCTCCTGGGCTCGCTGCCGCCGCACGGCTTCCTGCCCGCCGCCAACGGCTATCTGCTCCGCCAGGACTGGGACGAGGGCTTCGCCACCTCCATCCATCTCGTCCTCGACCTGGACTCCGGCGACTACGAACTCCTCTCCGCGGGCCATCTCCCCGCCCTCCAGCTCAACGCCGGCACCGGCTGCTGGGAGGAGAAGAGCGCGGAGGGACCGCTGCTCGGCGTCTACGACGGCGCCGCGTTCGACCCGGTCAAGGGGGCGCTGCGCCCCGGCGATGTCCTCATGCTGTTCACCGACGGCCTGGTGGAGTCGCCGGAACGCGATCTCACCGAGGGCATGGACCGGCTCACCGGCGAGGCCGACCGCTATGTCCCGGCCGGGTTCGCCGGAGCCGCCTGGCATCTGATCGAGGCCGTCGCGAAGGACGTCAACGACGACCGCGCGCTGCTGATCCTCACCCGCGACGCCTGACCGTCCCCGGGCCCGGCCCCGCCGGGGGCGGCGACCCGTTGACCTTGTCCCTGGGGCAGCCCCCAGAGTGCGCGGCGGAGGAAGACACCGTGGAACAGCTCACCATCGGCGCCTTCGCCCGGCGGGCCCGGCTCTCGCCCAAGGCGCTGCGTCTGTACGACCGGCTCGGTCTGCTCACCCCGCGCCGGGTGGACGAGGCCACCGGCTACCGCTGGTACGACCCGGACCAGGTGGACCGCGCCCGGCTGGTGGTGCTGCTCCGCAGGCTCGACATGCCGCTGGCGCGGATCGCCGAGGTCGTCGAGCTGCCGGGGCCCGAGGCCGCCGACGCGGTCGCCGCCCACTGGTCGGCCGCCGAGGAGCGGTTCGCCGCGCAGCGGGCGGTGGCGGGTCTCCTCCAGGACCGACTGTCAGGAAGGAGCCAGGACATGTACGAGGTGACCCTCACCGAAACCGCCGGGCACACCGTGCTCACCGAGCGCCGGAGGGTGCTCGCGGGGGAGCTGCCACGGTGGATACCGCGCTCCTGCGAGCGGCTGCACGCCCTCGCGGAGAGCTGCGGAGGGGCGGCGGGCCCGCCGTTCGTCGTCTACCACGGGGAGGTCTCCGAGGAGAGCGACAGCCCCGCCGAGGTCTGTCTCCCGGTCGCCGCCGATGTGCCGTCGGCCCGGGCGGCCGTCCACCGCGCCACCGCGGCCCCCGCCGAGCCGGACGCGGGCGCCATGTCCGCCCGGCCGGAACCGCCCCGCCGGCTCGCCGCCGCCCGGGTGACCAAGTCCCTGATGGTCTACCCCCGGATGCTCCCCGTCTACGACGCCGTGGCCCAGTGGGCCCTCGACCAGGGTCTGGAACGTGTGGGGCCGGGCCGCGAGATCTACTTCGCCGACTGGGCGCCGGCCGCTCCGGAGGACGAGGTCTGCGCGATCGCCTTCCCGGTCCGCTGACCGGGCCGCGCCCCTCCATCCGCCGGCCCGGGCCCCGTTCTCCCGG
The DNA here is from genome assembly GCF_005519465.1 of Streptomyces clavuligerus. Classification (NCBI taxonomy): domain Bacteria; kingdom Bacillati; phylum Actinomycetota; class Actinomycetes; order Kitasatosporales; family Streptomycetaceae; genus Streptomyces; species Streptomyces clavuligerus. The sequence goes on from NZ_CP027858.1 coordinate 4,632,390, forward strand.
GCCGGCGACCGGGTACGCCGACCCCGATTCCGGCCGCCGACCCCGGCGACCGACCCCGGCCGCTGGTCCGGCCGCAGGTCCCGCAGAGGTTCCGGAGGGAAGCCCTCCACCCCCACTTACTTGCTCAGTCAATTATTTGTTACCCTAATTACTGACGGTTCCTTTACGGTTCTTTGACGCCCTCTTGACGCACCCCCGTTGTCAGTGACCACCACAGACGTGAGGACGAGCCCATCGGACACGCAGACACCCTCATCGCCATGGGCGGCGCCTTCCTCGCCGCCGCCCTGCTCGCCCGCGTCGGCGGCCGGATCGGCCTGCCGACGATCCCCCTGTTCATCCTGGCCGGAATCCTCCTCGGCCCGCACACGCCCGGCATCGTGCTCCTGTCGGACCCGCACGACCTGGAGATGCTCTCCGCCCTCGGCCTCGTCCTGCTCCTCTTCTACCTGGGCCTGGAGTTCCATCTGGACGACCTGAAGTCCGGCGGCAGGAGGATGGCCCTCGCGGGCGGGACCTATCTCCTGCTCAACGTCGGCGCCGGACTCGGCTTCGGCTTCGCGCTCGGCTGGGGTACCTCTGAGGCGCTGGTGCTCGCCGGAGTCCTCGGCATCTCCTCGTCGGCCATCGTCACCAAGGTCCTGGTCGACCTCGGCCGCATCGGCAACCCCGAGACCAAGCCGATCCTCGGCATCATCGTCGTCGAGGACGTCTTCCTCGCCCTCTACCTCGCCGCGCTCCAGCCCATCCTCTCCGGCGCCGACAGCCTCGCGGCGGCCGTCCTGGACGGCGGCAAGGCGTTCGGCTTCCTGCTGCTGCTGGCGCTCGCCGCCCGCTACGGCACCAAGCTGGTGGGACGGCTCATCGCCACCCGCGACGACGAACTCCTCGTCATCTCCTTCCTGGGCGCGGCCGTCTTCATGGCCGGGGTCTCCGAGTGGTTCGGCGTCGCCGACGCCATCGGCGCCTTCATGGTCGGTCTGATGCTCGGCTCCACCACGTCGGGCGAGCGCATCCGCAAGCTGGTCCACCCGCTCCGGGACGCCTTCGGCGCGATCTTCTTCTTCGCCTTCGGCCTCTCGATCGACCCGGGCGACCTGACCGGTGTGCTCTGGCCGGTGCTCGCCGCCGTCGCCCTCACCCTGGCGATGAACGTGCTCGCCGGGCTGGCCGCCGCGCGGATCTACGGCTTCGGCCCCGGGCCCGCCGCCAATATCTCCACCACCCTGCTGGCACGGGGCGAGTTCGCGCTCATCCTCGCCACCATGGCGGCGGGAGCGGGGCTCGACGCCCGGCTCTCCCCGTTCATCGCGGGATACGTCCTGCTGCTGGCGGTCCTCGGACCGCTGAGCGCCGGACGCTCCTCACTGCTCGCCCGCGCCCTGCCCGGCCGCACCCCCGCCCCCGGCGGGGTCTGAGGCGCCACACCCCCGCGGACCCCCGGGACCACGTCCGCCCCGCCGGCGCCCGGCGGGGCGGATGCCATCATGCCGGGATGATCACCGGTACGAGAATCCGCACGGCGGGGGAGAGCGACTTCGCGGGGCTGCTGGAACTGGCCGCCGAGGTCGAGCACTGGTTCGGCCCGATGGTGGCGGAACCGGGCTTCCACCGGGCCCTGCGCACCCATCTCGGGCGTTCCACCGCCCTGGTCGCGGAGACGGCCGACGGAGCCCTTGTCGGCGGACTGCTCTTCGCCCCGGCCGCCGACAGCCCCGGCCCTGGCCCTGCCCCCGGCCCTGGCTCTGCCCCCGTCCCGGGCCCTGCCGCCGTCCCCGGCCCGGACGGCGCCCGCGGTCCGGCCGTGCCCGTCGACCGGCCGTCCCCCGACCGCGAGTCCGCCGAGGGCCCCGTCCACCATGTCGACTGGCTGGTGATCTCCGAACGGGCCCGCGGCACCGGGGTCGGCCGGGCCCTGCTGGCCCGGGCGCTGGAACGCTTCGCCCCGGCCCCGGCCACCGTCGAGGTCATCACCTTCGGCGCCGACCACCCCGGCGCCGTCACCAGCGGCGCCCGTGTCTTCTACGAACGTCTCGGCTTCACCCCGGGACCGGCGGCGGACCCCGGCCCGGAGGGCGGATCGCGCCAGCTCTACCGGCTGCGCCGCACCGGCTGACCCACCGGAGGGGACGGAACGGGGGCCGCGCCCGCTCACGGCCCGACCGGGGCCCCGGTTCACGGCGTGCCCTGTGGGGATCGTCACCGCGTCCGGCCCGCTCCGTGGTCCGTGCGGATGAGCGACGGACCCGCCCCGGCCGCCGACGGCCGGGGCCCGCGCCCGCTCGTCCCCCGTCTCCTCAGGATGCTCAGGAGGTATCCGTGCGCCGTTTCGCCGCCCTGGCGGTGGCCCTGTCCCTCGCCACCCCGATCGCCGCGGCCCACGCCGCCGAGGCCGCCCGGGTCGCCGTACCCGCGGGCCCGGACCCCTCGGCCGCGTACGCCAGGATCTTCTCCGGCCGGGCCTGCCCCCAGGACGCCCTCTGCCTGTACCGGGACTTCGGCTCCATCGGCGGGGGCAGCGCCATCAGCGCCGGTGACAGCCTCGTCGACCTGGGCACCGTCGCCTACGACGTCAACGACGTGATGTCCTCCTGGTCCAACGACACCGGCCGGACCTGCACCTGGTGGGAGCACATGGGCCAGGGCGGCGGCGCCCACCCGATGCCCGACGGGTACCGGGTGAACGTGACGCGGGCCGAGAGCGACTCCGCGTCGTCGGTCCGATGCTGAGCCGGGTGAGGGCCGCCCTCGGGGCCGCCCGGAAGGCGGGGCTGCTGGTGGGCGTCGCGCCCGTCCTGGTGCTGGCCGCGGGCGGCAGGACCCGGGTCGGCGGACGGCGCGGACACCCCCGGGAGAGCGGGCTCGGGGTGGTCGCCGACCGTCCCCGGGGCGACGGCCGCACCGGGCGGACCGGCGGATTCGGATCTACCGTCGGGGATATGCGGCAGACGTGGAGTCTGGCGGAGGTCGAGGCCATCGCCCTGCGGGCGCACTCCGGCCGGCTCGACAAGGCGGGACGGCCCTACACCCGGCACATAGCCGAGGTGGCCGAAGGGGTCAGGGCCCGGGGCGGCAGTGCCGAGCAGATCGCCGCGGGCTGGCTGCACGACACCGTCGAGGACCACCGGCTCTCCCTGGAGTGGCTGCGGGAGGTACGGCTGCCGCAGTCCGTGAAGGACATGGTCCTCGCCCTCACCCGGGGTGAGGACGAGGACCTGGAGTCCTACACGCGGCGCATCCTGGAGACCCCCGGGGCACGGCTCGTGAAGGAGGCCGACCTCGCGAGCAACAGCGCCCCGGACCGGCTCGCCCTGCTGGACGAGGTGACCCGGGCCCGGCTCACCGCGAAGTACGCGAGGACCCGGGAACTGCTGAAGCTCGACACTCCCTAGAACCCGTACCCGGTGCGGGGCCGGTCCCCCGCACCGGGGACCGGCCCCAGCTCGGCGGCGTCCCGGCGGAAGGCCCAGCGCAGCTCGGGCCCGGTCGCCCAGCGCAGCGCCCGCCGCACCGGCGGGGTGCACATCAGCGTCACCCCGGCGGCGGCCAGCAGACTCACGAGCACCAGGCCGACGGGCTCGCCGAGCTGCGGCAGGGCCTCGAAGAGCCCGCCGTACTCCGCGGCCTTCAGCGGCAGCCCGTGCAGCAGATAGCCGCAGACCGTCCCGGCCCCGAGGGCCGTCAGCCAGGTCCGCCGCCGCGGCACCCAGGCCAGGAACCCGGCCGTCAGCAGCGTCCCCAGAACGAACAGGACGAGGGTCGCGACCACCCCGCCCCACCAGGGCGCCCCCGCCTCCTGGGCGCTGGACGAGCGGTAGATCCAGTCGAGCCGCACCCGGGGCGCCACCCAGTAGGCGAGGCCCAGGGCCGCCGCGAACAGCGGCAGCGCCAGTATCCGTGTCTCCCGGCGGCGCACGAGCTGGAAGTGCTCGGGCCGCAGCACCAGCCCGAGCACGAAGAACGGGAGGAACTGGAGCACCCGCTGAAGGTTCAGATCGGCGCCGATCCCGGGGGTGACCGAGGCCAGCGCGGCGACGGCGAGGGCGGCCGCCAGCGGACGGCGGAGCTGCCGCAGCAGCGGGGTCAGCAGCCGCCAGATGAAGAGCGCCGCCAGGAACCAGGTCAGATAGAAGGGGTCCAGCAGGGAGATCGGCTGCTCGGGGGTGTCGTCCGCCCAGCGGCGGAGGAGGGAGTAGACGGTCTCGAAGACCACATAGGGCAGGGCCACCGTGGTCAGCAGCCGCCGCAGTTGGCGCGGGTCGCCGGTCCAACTCCGGGAGAAATAGCCCGAGACAAGGATGAACGCGGGCATGTGGAAGGTGTAGACGAGGAGGTAGAGCGCCCGGGTGGCGCGGCTGCCCTCCATCACCGGCTCCCAGGCGTGGGCGACCGCCACCAGCACGATCGCCAGGTATTTCGCGTTGTCGAAGAAGGGGTCGCGGCCCGTCCGCGGGGTGGCGGACGGCTGCGCCGGGGGTGGTTGCCCCGGGGACGGGGGAGGGCTGACGGCGGGCTCCCGGGCCTTCGGTCCCGGTGCCCTGCGATATCCGAGCGGAGCGTGGAACATTCGAGGCACCCTAGCCGCGTCCAGGGAATGCGTAAACGCGCCGAAGGGAATGTGCGGGCCCGCTGCCGGTGAATTCACAGGACAAGGCTCAGCCATACCGAACTGTCCGCTATGCTCCTATTAATCCATCTTAAATTGGGCATATTGATTGAGATATTCACCCTGGGTCATCGACCCTGCCGCCGTGTTTGAATTTCTCGTGACCGTGGTGTGGTGACCCGGAAACTTTTTCCGCGTATTCCGTCGCTGTATTTCCCCGCGCCGGTCCCCGGGCCGGTCCGCGGGCCGGCCCCCAGCCCGGTCCGCGGGACGGTCCCCGGGGTGGCGGCGCGGTGGACGGGTGGCGGCGGACGCCATCCGGATGGCGTGATTCCGCCTGTGACGGATCGTCCGACGGGGAATGAGCGGCCCCGGTTGGTGGCACGATTGCTGCGAGGCGGGGTGTGCGCGGCAGGGGTCCCGGCCGGTGGAGACCGAGCGAGAGTGTGATCAGTCGTGGCCATTTCACTGTCAGTCGTGGTGCTGTTGGGCATCATCCTCGTGATCATGATCCGCTCGGGGCAGATCAAGGGCGGTACGTCGATCGTCCCGATACTGTTCGGTTTCTTCCTGGCCTCGTCCGGCCTGGCCCCGCCCATCGAGCGCACGCTCAACTCGATAGCGCAGGCGATCAACGACATCAGCTTCTGAGGCTTCCGAGGCTTCTGGGACTTCTCAGGCCGAAGAAAAAGACCGTGGGCCCGATCGGGGATACCGATCGGGCCCACGGCCACACATGGAGCGGGCGACGGGAATCGAACCCGCGTAGCTAGTTTGGAAGACTAGGGCTCTACCATTGAGCTACGCCCGCACGGTTCGTACACGCGGACCCTGGGGCGACGGCCCTCACGACCGCGGTACGAGGAGCATCGTAGCGGGTCGCGGGCGGCGGTCGCACACCCCCTTCGCACGCCGGCACCCGCCGCGCGCCCCGCGGTGGGCGGGGCTCGGGCGGTCCACCGCCGTACGCCCGGAAATCCGGCCGCCGGGACCGCGCCGAGCATGTACCCTACGTCTCGCACCGACGGGGTGTGGCGCAGCTTGGTAGCGCGTCCGCTTTGGGAGCGGAAGGTCGTCGGTTCGAATCCGGCCACCCCGACCAGCACCTCTGACGCCCCCGCCGAAGATCGCGTTGTGGGGCTCCTTCCGCATGCGGCTACTATGCAAACTACGTGCCCGCGTGTGTTCGGCGATGCGTCCGACCGAGTGAGACGACCACGACGACGTCCGGGCACGCTCGGCCGTTGTGCCGCCGTCTCTGCGGCGACCCGCGGCAGAACCCAGGAATCAGCCATCAAGGAGACCGAACCGTGAAGAGCGCCGTGGAGACCCTGAACCCGACCCGGGTTCGGCTCACTGTCGAGGTGCCCTTCGAGGAGCTCAAGGACAGCCTCGACGCGGCGTACAAGAAGATCAACCAGCAGGTCACGGTCAAGGGCTTCCGTAAGGGCAAGATCCCGGCCCGGGTCATCGACCAGCGGTTCGGCCGCGGTGCGGTGCTGGAGGAGGCCGTCAACGACGCCCTTCCCAAGCTCTACACCGAGGCGGTCAACGAGGCTGAGATCAGCCCGCTGGGCCAGCCGGAGGTCGACATCACCGAGCTGAAGGACGGCGAGACGCTGAACTTCACCGCCGAGGTCGACATCCGCCCGACGATCGAGATCCCGGACTACTCCGGCATCGAGATCACCGTCGACGCCATCGAGGTCACCGACGAGGACGTCGAGAAGGCCGTCGAGGAGCTGCGCGGGCGCTTCGCGTCCACCACCCCGGTCGAGCGCGCCGCCGGTGACGGTGACGTGATCACCGTGGACCTGGAGGCCAAGGTCGACGGCGAGGTGCTGCAGGACGGCGTCGCCGAGGGCGTCAGCTACACCATCGGCTCCGGTGAGCTGCTGGACGGCATCGACGAGGCCGTGAAGGGCCTGGAGGCCGGTGGCGAGGCCACCTTCACCTCCCAGCTCAAGGGCGGCTCCGCCGCCGGCAAGGACGCCGAGGTCACCGTGAAGGTCACCGCGGTCGCCCAGCGTGAGCTTCCCGAGCTGGACGACGACTTCGCGCAGCTCGCGAGCGAGTTCGACACGCTGGAGGAGCTGAAGGCGGACAGCCGCAAGCGCCTCACCACCATGAAGCAGTACGACCAGGCCACCCAGGCGCAGGAGCGGGTGCTGGAGGAGCTGCTGAAGCTGGTCGAGATCCCGATGCCCGAGAAGCTGCTCGAGGACGAGGTCAACACCCGCAAGCACAACCTGGAGCACCACCAGCTCGGCCAGATGGGCCTCGACCTGGCGAAGTACCTGGAGATCCAGGGCAAGAGCCAGGAGGAGTTCGACACCGAGACCCAGGAAGCCGCGGTCAAGGGCATCAAGACCCAGTTCATCCTGGACGAGCTGGTCTCCAAGGAGCAGCTCAACGTCAACCAGGAGGAGCTGACGGAGCACCTGATGCGCCGTGCCGCCTCCTCCGGCATGAGCCCCGACCAGTTCGCCAAGGCGGTCGTCGAGGGCAACCAGGTCCAGGTCCTCGTGGGCGAGGTCGCCCGCGGCAAGGCGCTGGCCCTGGTCGTCGAGTCCGCCAAGGTGGTCGACACCAACGGTGAGACCGTCGACATGTCGGACGACGAGGACGAGACGGTCGAGGCCGCCGCCGAGACGGTCGAGTCCGTGGTCGACGGCGACGAGGCCAAGGGCGAGGAGAAGCCGGGGGCCTGAGCCGCCGGACCGGCCGGGGCCCGTTCGCCCCGGCCGTTCTCCCACCCGCGCAGCCGTGCGCACAGGGCCCGGACGCCACTCGCGTCCGGGCCCTGTCCCGTCCCCGGGGGCGCGCCCCCGGGCCCTCCCCGACCGCGCCGCGGCCCGCCGCGATCCCGTCGGACACCCCGCTCAACCCTCCCGTGCGCACCTTGCGCTCCGAGCGAACAGTTCGGGAACCGGGATGGCGTTGTCCGACCTGCGCGTTAGGGTCCATGGATACGAGGGCGGGGGAGTACCCGGCCCCAGCCCCGGGGAGCAGACAGCCCCGGCGACACAGACGCTGACGACGGCAGGCAGGCCGTCAGAGACGAGCAGGTGGATACGTGACGAATCCGATGCCTTACCTCGCCGGAGAGCCGTCCCTCGGTGGCCTCGGTGACCAGGTCTACAGCCGGCTGCTCGGCGAGCGCATCATCTTCCTCGGCCAGCAGGTCGACGACGACATCGCCAACAAGATCACCGCGCAGATGCTGCTTCTCGCCGCCGACCCCGAGAAGGACATCTTCCTGTACATCAACAGCCCCGGCGGCTCGGTGACGGCGGGCATGGCGGTCTACGACACCATGCAGTACATCCCGAACGACGTGGTGACGATCGGTATGGGCATGGCGGCCTCGATGGGCCAGTTCCTGCTCACGGGCGGCACCCCCGGCAAGCGCTTCGCGCTGCCCCACACCGACATCCTGATGCACCAGGGCTCGGCCGGACTCGGCGGCACCGCCTCCGACATCAAGATCCAGGCCGAGTATCTGCTCCGTACCAAGCAGCGCATGGCGGAGATCACCGCCCGGCACTCCGGCCAGACCGTGGAGGCGATCATCCGCGACGGTGACCGCGACCGCTGGTTCACCGCCGAGGAGGCCCGTGAGTACGGCCTGATCGACGAGATCATCACGGCTGCTTCGGGCGTTCCGGGCGGCGGCGGCACCGGAGCCTGACCCGGCTGCCCGGCCCCAGACCTCCAGCCATCCAGTTCCGCGGGAAGCCCGCTGAAGCTCCCCGCGGAACACCGAAGGGACGAGAGAACACCACCATGAGCAACTTTTCCGCGAGCGGTCTCTACACCGGCCCGCAGCCGGACAGCCGCTATGTCGTCCCGCGCTTCGTCGAGCGCACCTCGCAGGGCGTGCGCGAGTACGACCCGTACGCGAAGCTCTTCGAAGAGCGCGTGATCTTCCTCGGCGTGCAGATCGACGACGCCTCCGCCAACGACGTCATGGCGCAGCTCCTCTGCCTGGAGTCGATGGACCCCGACCGGGACATCTCGATCTACATCAACAGCCCGGGCGGCTCGTTCACCGCGCTGACGGCCATCTACGACACGATGCAGTTCGTCAAGCCCGACATCCAGACGGTCTGCATGGGCCAGGCGGCCTCCGCCGCCGCGATCCTGCTCGCCGCCGGTACGCCGGGCAAGCGGATGGCCCTGCCGCACGCGCGGGTCCTGATCCACCAGCCCTCCTCGCAGACCGGCCGGGAGCAGCTCTCGGACCTGGAGATCGCGGCCAAGGAGATCCTGCGGATGCGGGTGCAGCTGGAGGAGATGCTGGCCAAGCACTCCACCACGCCGATCGAGAAGGTCCGCGACGACATCGAGCGCGACAAGATCCTCACCGCTGAGGACGCGCTGGCGTACGGTCTCATCGACCAGATCGTCTCCACCCGCAAGAGCACGGCCGCGGCGGCTGCCTGACCGGCGCGCAGCCCTTGGCGCGGATCACGACCTTGTGAACCGCGCCAAGGGGGGCCCGAACACGGGCCCCGGCAAGGTACCGTCGGATATGAGGCACCAGGAGTCGGCTGCACCAAGCCGCTCCCAGGCGAAGGGGAAGCACCTCGTGGCACGCATCGGTGATGGCGGCGACCTGCTCAAGTGCTCGTTCTGCGGAAAGAGCCAGAAGCAGGTGAAGAAGCTCATCGCAGGCCCCGGTGTGTACATCTGCGACGAGTGCATCGACCTCTGCAACGAGATCATCGAGGAGGAGTTGGCGGAGTCCTCCGAGGTGCGCTGGGAGGAACTGCCCAAGCCCCGTGAGATCTACGAGTTCCTCGAAGGCTATGTGGTCGGGCAGGAGCCCGCGAAGAAAGCTCTCTCCGTCGCGGTGTACAACCACTACAAGCGGGTCCAGGCGGGGGAGACCGGCGGCGCGCAGGGCCGTGAGGACGCCATCGAGCTGGCGAAGTCCAACATCCTGCTGCTGGGCCCCACCGGCTCCGGCAAGACCCTGCTGGCGCAGACCCTCGCCCGGATGCTCAACGTCCCGTTCGCCATCGCCGACGCGACCGCGCTCACCGAGGCGGGCTATGTCGGCGAGGATGTCGAGAACATCCTGCTGAAGCTGATTCAGGCGGCCGACTACGACGTCAAGAAGGCCGAGACCGGGATCATCTACATCGACGAGATCGACAAGGTCGCCCGCAAGAGCGAGAACCCGTCGATCACCCGTGATGTCTCCGGCGAGGGTGTGCAGCAGGCGCTGCTGAAGATCCTGGAGGGCACCACCGCCTCGGTGCCGCCGCAGGGCGGACGGAAACACCCGCACCAGGAGTTCATCCAGATCGACACGACCAACGTCCTGTTCATCGTGGGCGGCGCGTTCGCGGGTCTGGAGAAGATCATCGAGTCCCGGGCGGGGGCCAAGGGCATCGGCTTCGGCGCCACGATCCGCTCCAAGCGGGAGATCGAGGCCAGCGACCAGTTCCAGGAGGTCATGCCGGAGGACCTGGTGAAGTTCGGGATGATCCCCGAGTTCATCGGGCGGCTGCCCGTCATCACCTCCGTGCACAACCTGGACCGCGAGGCACTGCTGAAGATCCTTGTGGAGCCGCGCAACGCGCTGGTGAAGCAGTACCAGCGGCTCTTCGAACTCGACGGTGTGGAGCTGGACTTCGACCGCCCCGCCCTGGAGGCCATCGCCGACCAGGCGATCCTGCGCGGCACGGGCGCCCGCGGACTGCGCGCCATCATGGAGGAGGTCCTCCAGTCGGTGATGTACGAGGTGCCCTCCCGCAAGGACGTGGCCCGGGTCGTCATCACAGCGGACGTGGTGCGCAACAACGTCAATCCGACGCTGGTGCCGAGGATCGTCAAGAACGACGGACGGCACGAGAAGTCGGCCTGAGCCGCGACGGATCACGGAAGGGGCGCCCCCGCTCGGGGGCGCCCCTTCTCCGTTGTGCCGGTCGTCCCGGCCGTCCCGTACCGGCCACCGCGTCCGTCCCCACGGGACGGGCGCGGTGGCCGTGGTCAGACCTTGGTCCGGCCCGTGGCGTGCAGCTTGGCGGCCAGGGCGGCGAGCGACTCCTCGGTGAACTCGCCCTGACCGCCCATCATGGTGGCCAGATCGAGGGCGATCACCGTGGCGACGGTGCTGTGGTCGGCCCAGGCACAGATCGGGACCTCCCAGTTCTTCGACAGGGAGGCGTTGGCCCCGCCCGGGGTGAAGATGGCCTTCTGACACTTCATCACGGCGCCGTCGAGCCCCGCGGGGGAGACGGACTTCGCCGTGCCCGTCAGCTTGACCTTGGTGCCCCCCGTCTCGGCCACGTCGTTCTCGGCGAGGGCGAAGTGCCGGTCGATGGTCCGCTCGGGGTCGTCGATCTCGCCCCAGACACCGTTCACCACCAGTATGCGCTGCTTCAGCGGCTCGGCCGGGGAGCCCGCCTGGTACTCGGCCTGGACCTCCTGGGGGTTCCTGATGCCGATCTTCCTGGCCTCCTCGCGGTCCGCGTCGCCCATCCGCTTGTCGTCGCGCAGCTCCTTGCGCTCGAACTCCGCCACCGTCGCGGGCGGGGTCAGCCTGTACCCCTTGGTGGCGGACGAGACCGCGCTGCCGCCGTCGCCGCCGTTCAGCACCAGATAGGCACCGGCGGCCACCACCGCGAGGGCGACCACGGCCGCGCCGACGATCGCCAGGGTCTTCTTCCGGTTGCCGCCGCCCGACGGCGGGTACGGCACCTCGCCGGGGTACTGCGGCGTCGAGTACACCCCGGGCTGCCCCGGCGGCGGACCCCAGCCGCCCGGCTGCTGCGGCTGGGCGTACGGGTTCGGCTGCGGCTGCCCCGGCTCCTGGGCGTACGGGTTCGGCCCCGGTTGCTGGGCGTAGGGGTTGGGCCCGGCGCCCGGCTGGGGCGGCACGCCCGGAGGGGACTGGACCCCGGCGCCCTGCGGATACCCGTGGCCGGGCATCTGCTGCGGATAGCCGTAGCCCGGCTCCGGCTGCTGCGGGGAGTGGCCGTAACCGGGCTGGGGGGAGTGGCCGTATCCCTGCTGGGGGGTCTGAGGCGGCAGGCCATAGGGCCCCGGCCCGCCGTACGGGCCGGGCTGCTGGTGCGCTCCGCCGTAAGGGCCCGCCTCGTTATGGCTCATTTCTGGGTTCCCCTCCAGATCTTTATCTTGTTCGAACATCCTGACCCAGGGCGGGGCCCGTCGAAGCGGTGGGGGTCACACCGTTACGGAACTTTCCTGTTTCAGTACGGCGCCGTGACACCTCTAAAATGTGCGCGTGACCGAGAAAACTCAGCAGACGCCAGCCAGCAACCCCGAACTGCCGACCCAGTACGCGCCGGCCGAGGTAGAGGGGAAGCTGTACGAGCGCTGGGTGGAGCGCGGTTACTTCACGGCGGACGCCACGAGCGAGAAGCCGCCGTACACCATCGTCATCCCGCCGCCGAATGTCACCGGCGCCCTCCACCTGGGACACGCCTTCCAGGTCACCCTGATGGACGCCCTCACCCGGCGGAAGCGGATGCAGGGCTTCGAGACCCTGTGGCTCCCCGGAATGGACCACGCGGGCATCGCCACCCAGAACAAGGTCGAGCAGCAGCTCGCCGAGGAGGGCAAGTCCCGCCACGACCTGGGCCGGGACGCCTTCACGGAGCGGGTGTGGCAGTGGAAGGACGAGTACGGCGGCCGGATTCTCGGTCAGCTCCGCCGCCTCGGCGCCGGGCTCGACTGGAGCCGTGAGCGCTTCACGATGGACGAGGGCCTGTCCCGGGCCGTCCAGACCATCTTCAAGAACCTCTACGACGACGAGCTGATCTACCGCGCCGAGCGCATCATCAACTGGTGCCCGCGCTGTCTCACCGCGATCTCCGACATCGAGGTCGAGTACCAGGACGACAACGGCGAGCTGGTCTCGCTGAAGTACGGCGAGGGCGACGAGACCGTCGTCGTCGCCACCACCCGGGTGGAGACGATGCTCGGCGACACCGCCGTCGCCGTCCACCCGGAGGACCCCCGCTACGCCCATCTGATCGGCAAGCGGATCAAGCTCCCGCTGACCGCCCGGACCATCCCGGTCGTCGCGGACGCCCATGTCGACCCCGAGTTCGGCACCGGCGCCGTCAAGGTGACCCCGGCGCACGACCCGAACGACTTCGCCATCGGGCAGCGGCACGAGCTGGAATCCCTCACGATCATGGACGAGCGCGGGGTGATCACCGTCCCCGGCCCGTTCCAGGGTCTGGACCGCTTCGAGGCGCGCTCCGCGATCGTCGAGGCGCTGCGCGAGCAGGGCCGCGTCGTCGCCGAGAAGCGCCCCTACGTCCACTCCGTGGGCCACTGCTCCCGCTGCTTCACCACCATCGAGCCCCGGCTCTCGCTCCAGTGGTGGGTCAAGGTCGGCCCGCTGGCCCGGGCCGCGGGCGACGCCGTCCGGGACGGCAAGGTCGCCATCCACCCGGCCGAGCTGTCGAAGCGCTACTTCGACTGGGTCGACAACATGCACGACTGGTGCATCTCGCGCCAGCTCTGGTGGGGCCACCGCATCCCCGTCTGGTACGGGCCGAACGGCGAGGTCGTCTGCGTCGGCCCCGACGAGCAGCCGCCCACCGGCGAGGGCTGGACCCAGGACGAGGACGTCCTCGACACCTGGTTCTCCTCCGGCCTGTGGCCCTTCTCCACCCTCGGCTGGCCCGAGCAGACGCCGGACCTGGAGAAGTTCTACGCCACCGATGTCCTGCTCACCGGCCACGACATCATCTTCTTCTGGGTCGCCCGGATGATGATGTTCGGTCTGTACGCGATGGACGGCGAGCCGCCGTTCCACACCATCGCCCTGACCGGACTCGTCCGCGACGAGCACGGCAAGAAGATGTCCAAGTCCAACCCGAACTCGGTGGACCCGCTGGACTGGATGGACGCGTACGGCTCCGACGCCGTCCGCTTCACCCTCGCGCGCGGCGCCAACCCGGGCGCGGACGTCCCGATCGGCGAGGACTGGGTCCAGGCGTCCCGCAACTTCGCCAACAAGATCTGGAACGCCACCCGCTTCGCGCTGATGAACGGCGCGACCGTCGAGGGCGAGCTGCCGCCCGCCGAGAAGATGTCGGCGGCCGACCGCTGGATCCTGTCCCGGCTGAACCGGACCGTGGCCGAGGCCGACGCCTTCTACGACGACTACCAGTTCGCCAAGGTCTCCGACTCCCTCTACCACTTCGCCTGGGACGAGGTCTTCGACTGGTATGTCGAGCTGTCCAAGACGACGTACTTCGAGGGCGGCGAGCAGGCCCAGGTCTCCGCGCGGGTCCTCGGGGAGGTCCTGGATGTGACGCTGCGACTGCTGCACCCCGTGGTCCCGTTCGTCACCGAGACCCTGTGGACCACCCTCACCGGCAAGGAGACGCTGGTCACCGCCGAGTGGCCGGTGGACAGCGGCTTCCGCGACGAGGCCGCCGAGCGGGAGATCGAGCTGGTCCAGCGGGTCGTCACCGAGGTCCGCCGCTTCCGCAGCGACCAGGGGCTCCAGCCGGGCCAGAAGGTCCCGGCCCGCCTCGGCCTCGACGGCACCGGCCTGGCCCCGCACGAGGCGGCCATCCGCCAGCTCCTGCGGCTCCAGCCCGAGGGCGAGGGCTTCAGCGCCACGGCGACCCTGCCGGTGGCCGGGGCCACGGTGGCGCTGGACCTCTCCGGCACCATCGATGTCGCCGCCGAGCGCAAGCGGCTGGCGAAGGACCTGGCGGCGGCCGAGAAGGAGCGCCAGCAGGCCGAGGCCAAGCTGGGGAACGAAGCCTTCCTCGCCAAGGCGCCCGAGCCGGTCGTCGCGAAGATCCGCACCCGGCTGGAGCGGGCCCAGGAGGACATCGACCGGATCACCGCCCAGCTCTCCCGCCTCCCCGAGGCGTGAGAGGGAGCTGACCCTGTCCGAAGGCCCCGGCGCACCCGCCGGGGCCTTCGGCCGTTCCCGGCCGCTCCCGGGGACCGGCCCGCCACCCCCTGTGAGGGGCCGGGGACCGGCCCTGGATGATGGGGGCATGCAGCTCACGACCGCGTCGTACGGGCGGCGCCGCCTCGTCGCGGTGAGCCGCAGATACGCGCAGCGCTGGACCACGTCCCCGCGCGCGGTCGACGTGATCACGGCGATCGGCTGTCTCGCGCTGATGGTCCTCGACGTACCCGGCCTCGCCGACGGCGACAACCGTCTCACCAGCCTCACCGCCACCCTGGTGCTCACCGCCGGGGCCGCGTCCCTGCTGGTGCGGCGGCGGGCCCCCTGGCTGCCCTACGGGGTGGCCCTGCTGCTCCTGGCCTGGCTGCACGAACTGACCCTGGCGCAGTTCGCGCTCTACTCCCTGGGCCGGTTCCGGGGCCGCCGCGCGGGTGTGCTCTCGACCGCGGGCTATGTCCTCGTCGCCTTCGTCCTCTTCCATCTGCCGGGCTGGCCCGAGCACCACGCGGGCTCCCTCGGCGACTTCCTCAGCCTGATCGTCCCGGTCGGGGTGCTGGCCTCCGGCGTCGGCGTCGCCGCCTACCGGCACGACCTCGTCCGCGAACTGGAGGCCCGCCGGGCCGAGACCGCCGCCCTCCAGGCCGTGCGCGACGAACGGATATCGGTCGCGCGGGACGTCCACGACCTCGTCGGACGGGAGCTGACCGTCCTCGCGGTCCGGGCCGAGGTGCTCTCCGTACGGGCCCGGGGCACCCCGCAGGAGAAGAACTTCGAGGAGCTGGCGGACACCGCCCGGCGGGCCCACCTCATGCTCAACGACACGATCGTGCACCGCGCCGACGAGCGCACCGCCACCCCCGGCCTGGAGGGCCTGCCCGCGCTGGCCGAGGAGAGCGGCCGGCTGGGCAGCCCGGTGACCCTGCGGATCGGCGCGGACGCCAGCCGGCTCTCCCCGCTGCGCCAGACGGCCGTCTACCGCGTGGTCCAGGAGTGCCTGATCAACGCGGCCAAGCACGCCCCCGGGGAGCCGGTCACCGTCGCCATCGGACTGGAGGGCTCCCGGCTGCGGATCGTCGCCCGGAACGCGCTGCCGCAGTCCGCGCCGTCCACCGAACCCGTCTCCAGCGGCACCGGCACCTTCTCCATGCGGGAACGGGTGCGCTCGATGGGCGGCACCCTGACGGCGCGCGCCGACGCCGACTCGGGGAGCTACGAGGTGCTCGCCCTGCTGCCCGCGGGCTGGCTGCGCCCCGAACCCGGCCGCTGGTGGATGGGGGAGGGCTCGGCGGCCCGCACCCCCTGAGACGCCGGTACTGCCTGGGGTGCCCGTACCCCCCGACGTGCCGCACCCCCTGAGGTGCCGCGCCCCCCCGGGCTGCCCGTACCCCTGGGGCGCCCGACCCCCTGGGACACCCGCGCCCGCGGGCCGCGGAGCCCCCGCCGCCCGCCGCCCCCGGGGCGCCCCGCACCCCGGGGAAACCCCCCGCTCGCCCGGGAGGGTGAGCCCGAAGAGGCCGCGGAGTGCCCGGACCCTAGACTGGACCCCGTGAGTGAGCATCCCGCGGAGCCCGGCCCCTTCGACGAGTTCGACGAGTTCGACGAGATCGTGGCGGCCGAGACCGACCGTGACCCCGATCTGGCGGTGATCGAGGCCGGAAGCCGTACCCTGCGCGCCCGTACCGGGGCGCCCGGGGCGGACGCGGTCCCGTCCCGCCCCGCAGACCCCGAGGTGGACAAGGCGCTGCGCGCGGTCGAGGCCGACCTCGCGGGCCGCTGGGGCGAGACCAGGCTCGACCCCTCGCTGGCCCGGATCGAGGCCCTGATGGACGTCCTGGGCGAGCCCCAGCGCTCGTACCCGTCCATCCACATCACCGGCACCAACGGCAAGACGTCGACGGCCCGCATGGTCGAGGCCCTGCTCTCCGCGTTCGAGCTGCGCACCGGCCGCTACACCTCCCCGCACATCCACTCCGTCACCGAGCGGATCAGCCTGGACGGCGCGCCGATCGACGCCGAGCGGTTCATCGCCACCTACGCGGACATCAAGCCGTATGTCGAGATGGTGGACGCCGCGCAGGAGCACCGGCTGTCGTTCTTCGAGGTGCTGACCGGTATGGCGTACGCGGCGTTCGCGGACGCCCCGGTCGATGTCGCGGTCGTCGAGGTCGGCATGGGCGGCGCCTGGGACGCCACCAATGTCATCGACGCCTCCGTCGCGGTGGTCACGCCCATCTCGCTGGACCACACGGACCGGCTGGGCGCCACGCCCGCCGAGATCGCCTCCGAGAAGGCCGGGATCGTCAAGCAGGACGCGACGGTCATCCTGGCCCAGCAGCCGGTGGACGCGGCGCAGGTGCTGCTGAAGAAGGCCGTCGAGGTCGACGCCACCGTGGCCCGTGAGGGCATGGAGTTCGGCATCGTCTCGCGGGAGGTCGCGGTCGGCGGCCAGCTCCTGACCCTGCGCGGCCTCGGCGGCGAGTACGAGGGGATCTTCCTCCCGCTGTACGGGGCCCACCAGGCGCACAACGCGGTCGTGGCGCTCGCCGCGGTCGAGGCGTTCTTCGGCATCGGCGCCCAGCACGCCCGCACGCTGGACGTGGAGGTCGTCCGTACCGCGTTCGCGTCGGTCTCCTCCCCGGGCCGTCTGGAGGTGGTCCGCTGCAGCCCCACCGTGGTGCTGGACGCGGCCCACAACCCGGCGGGCGCCCGGGCCGCCGCCGAGGCGGTCACCGAGGCGTTCGACTTCTCCCGGCTGATCGGCGTCGTCGCCGCCAGCGGCGACAAGGATGTCCGGGGGCTGCTCGAAGCGTTCGAGCCGATCCTCGCGGAGATCGTCGTCACCCGGAACTCCAGCGAGCGCTCCCTGGACGTGGACGCGCTGGCGGCGCTGGCCGTGGAGGTCTTCGGCGAGGAGCGGGTGGTGGTCGAACCCCGGCTGGACGAGGCCCTGGAGGCGGCGGTCACGCTCGCCGAGGAGGAGGCCGAGTACGCGGGTGCCGGGGTGCTGGTGACCGGGTCGGTGATCACGGTCGGCGAGGCCCGGCTGCTGCTGGGGAAGGGCTGAGGACGGATATGCGCACGCTCTGCGCCTCCACGCTGATCGGTGAGTTCTTCGTGATCGGCTTCGCCGGTCTGGTCGCGATGAAGGACCCGGACCTGACCATGGGCACGGTCTGGACGGTCTGCGGGGTCGCCATGGTCCTGTCGGTCCTGCTGTGCGGGACGCTCTCCCGGCCGGGCGGGGTCCAGCTCGGCTGGGTGCTCCAGATCGGCCTGGTCCTGAGCGGTTTCGTGGTCCCGGTGATGTTCTTCCTCGGCGCCTGCTTCGCCGGTCTGTGGTGGGCCTCCGTCCACTACGGCGGCAAGATCGACGCGGCGAAGGCCCGCTGGGCGGAGCAGCAGGCCGCCGATCAGGGCGCGGAGCAGGCAGCGGGATAGGGGCGCCGTCCCCTCGTACACGGGTGCGCGCGTACCCGCATCCGGGTGGCGGGCGCACCGGGTGGCGGAACGGGCCCCACCGGAACGACTCCCTCCCGGCGAGGTCCCTCCCGGAACGAGTCCGTACCGGAGAGGTCCGTACCGGAACGGGGGCCGCGCCTGCCCCTGTGACGGCCCCCTGTAGCCTCGGCTCACCGCACACGTATGTCTGCAAGGAGCTGCCACATGACCCAGCGCACCCTCGTCCTGCTCAAGCCCGACGCCGTCCGGCGCGGGCTGATCGGCGAGATCATCGGCCGCATCGAGGCCAAGGCCGGCTGGACCATCGCCGCTCTGGAGCTGCGGACTCTCGGTCTTGAGACCCTGGAGCAGCACTACGGGGAGCACCGGGGCAAGCCCTTCTACGAGCCGCTGATGGCCTTCATGTCCTCCGGCCCGGTGGTCGCGCTGGTCGTCGAGGGCGAGCGGGTCATCGAGGGCGTCCGGCAGCTCGCCGGGCCGACCGACCCCATCGCCGCCGCCCCCGGCTCCGTCCGTGGCGACTTCGGCACCATCGTCCGGGAGAACCTGATCCACGCCTCGGACTCGGAGGAGTCCGCCATTCGGGAACTGAAGATTTTCTTTCCGGGACTCTCCTGACCTTCCCTCAGCCAAACAGCGCTCTTGACCTGGGGCGACCGAAGGAATTCGGTCGCCCTTCGGTATATGCGAACGCAATGCGGGAACGGATCGACGCAACACTTCGTCACCTGTACAGAGGTGGACCACCGCGCCGTGCGCAGGGAAGCGGCATTACGATGGAACCCTCACGCCAGAGCACCCACCTCGCCATCCTGAAAAGCCGTCAACGCTCGATTTGGGAAGGCCAGACGCATCCTCATGGGGAACAACATGTCGTTCATCGGCCGTGATATGGCTGTCGACCTCGGGACCGCCAACACGCTGGTGTACGTCAGGGGCCGCGGGATCGTTCTCAACGAGCCGTCCGTCGTCGCCATCAACACCAACACCGGCGGCATCCTGGCCGTCGGCTCCGAGGCGAAGAAGATGATCGGCCGGACCCCGGGCAACATCGTGGCCGTCCGGCCCCTGAAGGACGGCGTCATCGCCGACTTCGAGATCACCGAGCGGATGCTGCGCTACTTCATCCTCAAGATCCACAAGCGGCGCTATCTGGCCCGGCCGCGGGTCGTCGTCTGTGTGCCCTCGGGGATCACCGGAGTGGAGCGCCGCGCGGTCATCGA
The DNA here is from genome assembly GCF_005519465.1 of Streptomyces clavuligerus. NCBI lineage: Bacteria > Bacillati > Actinomycetota > Actinomycetes > Kitasatosporales > Streptomycetaceae > Streptomyces > Streptomyces clavuligerus. The sequence continues at coordinate 4,651,600 of NZ_CP027858.1, forward strand.
GGCGTCGACCCAGGCCGGAGCCCGTCAGGTGCACATCATCGAGGAGCCGATGGCCGCGGCGATCGGCTCCGGTCTCCCCGTCCACGAGGCCACCGGCAACATGGTCGTGGACATCGGCGGCGGCACCACCGAGGTCGCCGTGATCTCGCTCGGCGGGATCGTCACCGCGCAGTCCATCCGGGTCGCCGGGGACGAGCTGGACAACGCCATCATCCAGCACATCAAGAAGGAGTACTCCCTTCTTCTCGGCGAGCGGACCGCCGAGCAAATCAAGATCACCATTGGTTCGGCCTATGACCTGGACCAGGACGAGCACACCGAGATCCGCGGCCGTGACCTGGTCTCCGGACTGCCCAAGACCGTGGTCATCTCGGCGGCCGAGGTCCGCAAGGCCATCGAGGAGCCCGTCAATTCGATCGTCGACGCCGTCAAGACCACCCTCGACAAGTGCCCGCCGGAGCTGTCCGGCGATGTGATGGACCGGGGCATCGTCCTCACCGGCGGCGGCGCGCTGCTGCGCGGGCTGGACGAGCGGCTGCGCCGGGAGACCGGAATGCCGATCCATATCGCCGAGGACCCGCTGGACTCGGTGGCCCTCGGCTCGGGCAAGTGCGTGGAGGAGTTCGAGGCGCTCCAGCAGGTGCTGGACGCCCAGCCGCGCCGCTGACGGCGCCGCGGCCGGTCGAGAGCGGGGGGCGCGATCCGTCCCCCTGGGTCCCTTCGGGTCCCGGGGGGAGCCCCTGTATGGGTGCCTGCCGGTCCATGCAGCTGATCGTTGATATACAGACATCTCCATTCCTACGAGGAAGGCACGGCCGCCGCACGTGAGGGACACACGAGAGAGCCGTCTGCTCCTGGTGCTGCTGATCGCCATCGCGTTCGCACTGATCACGGTGGACATCCGCGGCGGACAGGACTCACCGCTCGACGGCGCCCGGCAGGCCGCCGCCACGGTCTTCGGACCGGTGCAGAACGGGGTCGCCACGGCCGTCGACCCGGTCGGCAACGCCATCGCCGCCGTCCGCGACTCGGGCGAGCGCCACGACCGTGTCCGCACCCTGGAACGGGAGAACGCCGAGCTGCGGACCAGACTCGGCAGCGACGACCGCAACCGCAGCCGCGCCCGCGAGCTGGACCGCATCCTGCGGACCGCGGGGGCCGGCCAGTACGGCATCAAGGCGGCCGAGGTCGTCGCCATAGGAGCGGCCCAGGGCTTCTCCTGGACCGTCACCATCGACATCGGCTCCCGCGACGGCGTCAAGCGGGACATGACCGTGCTCAACGGGGACGGACTGGTCGGCCGGATCACCACCGTCGGCCCGCACACCGCGACCGTGCTGCTCGCCATCGACCCCGACTTCGCCGTCGGCACCCGGCTGGAGAAGAGCGACGAGCTGGGCTTCGCCAACGGCCAGGGCGACCGCCCGCTCTCCGTGCAGCTCCTCAACGGCAAGCACAAGGTGAAGAAGGGCGACCGGCTCGTCACCTTCGGCTCCCAGGCCGACCGGCCCTTCGTCCCCGGCGTCCCGATCGGCGAGGTCGTCCGGGTCGACCCCTCCCGCGGCGATCTGACCCGGACCATCTACGTGGAGCCGTACGCCGGTTTCAGCAAACTCGACGTCGTCGGTGTGGTGGTGCAGGCGCCGCGGACCGACCCCCGGGACGTCGTACTGCCGCCGAAGCCCGAGAAGCCCCGGCCCGCGCCGACGGTCACGGTGACCGTCACCCCGGGCGCGACCGGCGGGCCCGACGGGGCCGAGGGCACGGACGGGACCGACGGAGCCACGGAGACCGACGGCACCGATAGCACCGACGGCACCGACGGCACCGATGTCCAGGGCGACCGCCGCCCACTGGACTCCCCGGCGCCCCGCCTCTCCCCGGACCCGCGGGGCAGCGCGTCCCCCCGGAGCGACGACCAGAACACCCAGCAGCAGCACTAGGAGCTGAGCCGCCATGCGCTTCAACCGGATGCTTCTCTCCGCCACCCTCGCCGTGGTCGCGCTCGTCCTCCAGGTCTCCGTCCTCGCCCGCCTCCAGCTCCCCGGAGCCGTCCCCGATCTGGTGCTGCTCACCGTCCTCGGGCTGGCGCTCGTCTACGGCCATGTCACCGGCGCCCTCGTCGGCTTCGGCGCGGGACTCCTCTCCGACCTCGCGCCCCCCGCCGACCACGCGGTGGGCCGCTACGCCCTGGTCCTCTGCGTCATCGGCTATCTCGCCGGTCTCGCCCGCCCCGAGAGCGGACGGCTGAAGTCCGCCACCGTCCCCATGCTGGTGGTCGTCGCGGCGGCCATCGGCTCCACCCTGCTGTACGCGCTGGTCGGGACCCTGGTCGGGGACACCGCCCCCGGCGGCGTCGGCTCGCTGCTCCTCACCGCCGTCATCTACGACCTGCTGCTCGCGCCCTTCACCGTTCCCCTCATCATGGCGCTGGCCCGGCGGGCCGACAGCGATCCGCTCACCGAGGACCGCGGCGCGTCCGGCGACGTCTCCTCCGGCTGGCTCGCCTCCGGCACCGGGCTGCGCATCGGCAGCCAGCGCGGCGGTATGCGGATGAGGTCCGCCCGCGGCCGGGTCTCCCGCGCCGGACGCCTCAGGGGAGCCAAGCGACTGTGAGCGCCATCCCGGAGACCGGACGCACCCCACGGGTCCAGATCCGGCTTGTCGTCCTCCAGGTACTGATCTTCTCCCTCTTCCTCACCCTCGGCGGACGCCTCTGGTACCTCCAGGTCCGCAACGGCGACGACTACTCCGACCAGGCCAAGAACAACGGCGTCCAGCGGGTGGTGCAGCCCGCCGTGCGCGGCTCCATCCTCGACGCCCGGGGCGTGGCCCTCGCCGACAACGAGACCCGGCTCGTCGTCTCCGCCTCCCGCACCCGGCTGATGAAGATGGGCGACGGCGGCCGGGTGGTGCTCGGGCGGCTCGCCGACGTCCTCGGGATGAAGGCCCAGGAGGTACGGGACAAGGTCCGGCTCTGCGACGCCAAGACCCCCAAGCCCTGCTGGAACGGCTCCCCGTACCAGCCGATCCCCGTCACCGACGACGCCACCACCCAGCAGGCCCTCCAGATCCGCGAGCGGGCCGAGGACTTCCCCGGCATCACCGCCGAACCGGCGGCCGTCCGCCGCTACACCGCCCCCGGCAAGGCCAGGACCGCGCAGGTGCTCGGCTATCTCTCCCCCGTCACCGATCTGGAGATCGAGGAGGCGAAGGAGACCGAGTCGCCCTTCCTCCGCTCCGACCAGGTCGGCCGCTCCGGTCTGGAGCGCACCTACGACAAGGCGCTCCGCGGCAAGGCCGGGATCACCCGTTACGAGGTGGACAACCTCGGCCGGGTCATCGGCGAGGCCGAGCACGACCAGGCGGTGGCCGGGGCCCATCTCGTCACCTCCATCGACGCCCGGGTGCAGGCCGTCGCCGAGTACGAGCTGGACGCGGCGATGAAGGCGGCCCGCAAGGAGATCGACAAGAACGTCACCGGGGTGAACTACAAGGCCGACGCGGGGGCCGTCGTGGTGCTGGAGAGCCGTACCGGCCGGGTGGTCGCGATGGCCTCGCTGCCCACGTACGACCCCAATGTCTGGGTCGGCGGCATCTCCGGCGGGGACTACCAGCGGCTCACCGACAAGAAGTCCAACTACCCGCTGATCAACCGGGCCATCCAGAGCGGCGCGGCGCCCGGCTCGATCTTCAAGGTGGTCTCGTCGACGGCCGCCGTCAACGCGGGCTACCCCTTCGACGGCAACTACCCCTGCCCCTCCTCCCTCTCCTTCGGCGGCCGGGAGTTCAAGAACTTCGAGTCCCGCGGCTACGGCAGCATCAGCCTCGGCCGGGCCCTTGAGGTCTCCTGCGACACCGTCTACTACGGGCTCGCCCACCGGGAGTGGCTGAAGGACGGCGGCATCAAGCCGAAGAAGAACCCGGGGGACTGGTTCTACCGGACCGCCCACCAGTTCGGCCTGGGCGAGCGGACCGGCATCGACCTCCCCAACGAGATCCGCGGCCGGGTCCCCGACCGCCAGTGGAAGCAGAGCTACTGGGAGCAGATGAAGGAGAGCTGGTGCCGGGAGGGGAAGAAGGGCGGCGACTACGTGGAGCAGATCGCGTACGAGAACTGCCTCGAAGGCAACCGTATGCGCGCCGGTGACGCCGTCAACTACTCCATCGGGCAGGGCGACATCCTCGTCACCCCGGTGCAGATGGCCACCATCTACGCCGCGATCTCCAACGGCGGCACCCTCCACGACCCCACCGTGGGCAAGGCCGTCGTCAGCGCCGACGGCAGGACGGTCGAGGAGATCAAGCCCCGGCCGCACGGCAGGCTCCCCATGGACCCCGCCACCGCCAAGAAGATCGACAAGGCGCTCGCCGGGGTCGCCACCGTCGGCTCCGCGGCCTGGCGCTTCGGCGGCTGGCCGCACGACCGCATCCCCATGCACGCCAAGACCGGCACCGCCGAGGTCTACGGCAAGCAGACGACGTCCTGGTTCGCCACCTACACCCGGGACTACACGATCGTGATGACGATCTCCCAGGGCGGCACCGGATCGGGCGCCTCCGGACCGGCCGTGCGCAAGATCTACGAGGCCCTCTACGGGCTGGACGAGAAGGGGAACCAGGACCTCGGCCGGGCGCTGCTGCCCGTGCCGCAGAAGACCCTGCCGAAGATCCAGCCCGACGGCTCGATCGACGCGCCCGAGGTCCGCCCCTACCAGCCGCCCAAACCCCCGGCGGAGGGCGAGGACGGACAGCCCGCGGGCACCACCCGGCCGGGCACCACCCGGCCCGGCGCGAGTCCGCCCGTCGTGAGCCCGCCCGCGGTGAGACCGCCCGCCACCGCACCGCCCCGCACCACCCCGCCGGACACCCGACGGCAGCCGGGGACCACCCAGAGGAATCAGCTCGCGGGCCCGCCCGTGGGGAGGGACTGAACCCCATGGCCGGACACACCAGCGGCTTCTCCGTCTCCGGATACGGGCCGCGGCGCGGCGGCGTCTGGCAGCGGCTCTCCGCCCGCGACTCCGTCGTACGCCGACTCGACTGGCCCCTGCTGCTCTGCGCGCTCGCCCTCTCCGGCATCGGCGCCCTGCTCGTCTGGTCGGCGACCCGCAACCGCACCGAGCTGAACCAGGGCGACCCCTACTACTTCCTGCTGCGCCATCTGCTCAACACCGGCATCGGCATCACCCTGATGATCGCCACCATCTGGCTCGGCCACCGCACCCTGCGCGGCGCCGTCCCGGTGCTCTACGGCATCTCGATCGTGCTGATCCTGCTGGTGCTCACCCCGCTCGGCGCGACCATCAACGGGGCGCACGCCTGGATCGTGGTCGGCGGCGGCTTCTCCCTCCAGCCCTCCGAGTTCGTCAAGATCACCATCATTCTCGGGATGGCGATGCTGCTCGCCGCCCGCGTCGACGCGGGCGACCAGGAGCATCCCGACCACCGCACGGTCGCCAAGGCCCTCGGCCTGGCCGTGCTGCCGATGCTCATCGTCATGCGGATGCCGGACCTCGGCTCGGTGATGGTCATGGTCGTCATCGTGCTCGGCGTGCTGATGGCCTCCGGCGCGCCCAACCGCTGGATTCTCGGACTGATCGGCGGCGGGGTCGCCGGAGCGGTGCTGGTCGCCGCGCTGGGACTGCTGGACCAGTACCAGATCAACCGGTTCGCGGCCTTCGCCAACCCCTCGCTCGACCCCACGGGCGCCGGGTACAACACCAACCAGGCCCGGATCGCCATCGGCTCCGGCGGACTGCTGGGCACCGGCCTCTTCAAGGGCTCCCAGACCACCGGACAGTTCGTCCCCGAGCAGCAGACCGACTTCGTCTTCACCGTCGCGGGCGAGGAGCTGGGCTTCGTCGGCGGGGCGCTCATCCTCGTCCTCCTCGGCGTCGTCCTCTGGCGCGCCTGCGGGATCGCCCGGGACACCACCGAGCTGTACGGCACGATCGTGGCCACCGGGATCGTCGCCTGGTTCGCGTTCCAGTCGTTCGAGAACATCGGGATGACGCTCGGGATCATGCCGGTCGCTGGGCTGCCGCTGCCCTTCGTCTCCTACGGCGGGTCCTCGATGTTCGCGGTCTGGGTGGCGATCGGACTGCTCCAGTCCATCCGGGTGCAACGGCCGATATCGGCATAGCGGCAGACAGCGGATACCGCCGCCCCGGCCCTGCTCCGGGGCGGCGGTATCCGGACCGGAAGGATCTCCGGGTCTGCCGGGAGCGCGCGGAGCGGACTAGATTCGGTGCATGGCGGAGACGAAGCGCGAGATCGAGCGGAAATACGAAGCCACCCCCGACGCCGAGCTGCCGGACCTGACCCGGGTGCCCGCAGTCGCCGCGGCCGAGGACCGCGGCACGGCCGAACTGGACGCCGTCTACTACGACACCCCGGATCTGCGGCTCGCCGCCGCCTCCCTCACCCTCCGGCGGCGAACGGGCGGCGACGACGCGGGCTGGCATCTCAAACTGCCCGTCGCCCCCGGGGTACGGGACGAGATCCACGCCCCGCTCTCCGGCACCGTCCCCCGGGTCCTCGCGGGCCTGGTCCGCGCCCGCACCCGGGGCGCCCCGCTCACCCCCGTGATCCGGCTCCGCTCCACCCGCCGGCTCACCCTCCTGACCGGCGCCGGAGGGACCCCGCTCGCGGAGCTGAGCCGGGACGCCGTCCGCGCCGAACGGCTCCCGCGGGCCAACGGCTCCGACACCCCGCAGGCCCCCGCCGACGGCACCCCGGCGGAGGGCCGCGCCGCCTGGGACGAGATCGAGGTCGAACTCGCCGAGGGCGCCGACCCCCGGCTCCTCGACCGGATCGCGAAGAAGCTCCGCAAGGCCGGGCTGCGCCCCGCCGACCTCCCCTCCAAACTGGCCCGCGCCCTGGCCGAGACCGGGGTGCCCGTCCCCGCGCCCCGCGAACACGCCCCGCCGCACACCGCGGGCGACTACGTCCTCGCCTATCTGCGGGAACAGGTCGACGCCCTGCTCGCCCACGACCCCGGGGTCCGCCGCGACCTCCCCGACGCCGTCCACCAGACCCGTGTCGCCACCCGCCGCCTGCGCAGTGCCTTCCGCACCTACCGCCGCATCCTCGACCGCACCGTCACCGACCCCGTCGGCGAGGAGCTGAAGTGGCTCGCCGCCGAGCTGGGCCACGCCCGCGACCAGGAGGTGCTGACCGAGCGGCTGCGCGGCCGGATCGTCGAACTGCCCCGCACCCTGCTGCTCGGCCCCGTCCGCGGCCGGCTGCGCATCTGGTCCGGCTCCCACGGCTCGGGCGCCCGCCGCAAGGCCCTCGTCACCCTCGACAGCAAGCGCTATCTGGCCCTGCTGGACTCCCTGGACGCGCTGCTCGCCGATCCGCCGCTGCTGAAGGCCGCCGGGGGCGCCCCGGAGCGGGAGATCCCCCGGGCGCTGCTGAAGGACTGGGACCGGCTCGCGGAACGCGTCGGCCACGCCCTGGCACTGGAGCCGGGCCCCGAGCGCGACCTCGCGCTGCACGACGCCCGCAAGGCCGCCAAGCGCGCCCGCTACGCCGGAGAGGCCGCAGGCCCCGCGCTCGGACGGCCCGCGAAACGGTTCGCCAGACGGATGAAGGCCGTACAGACCGTGCTCGGCGACCACCAGGACAGCGTCGTCGCCCGGGACGCGCTGCGGAGCATCGCCGTCCAGGCGCACCAGGCGGGCGAGTCCGCGTTCACCTGGGGGCTGCTCCACGGCCAGGAGCAGCGCTCGGCGTCCGACCGCGAGCGGGAGCTGCCCGGGGTCTGGGAGCAGGCGTCGGCGGACGAGATCCGGGCTCTGCTCGACGGCTGACCCGTGCCGCGCCGGGCCGGTGGGGACCCGCGCCGGGCCGTACGGGGCCGGGTCCGGACGGCCCGGCGCGGCCCATCGGCGGGTTACGCTTGGGGATCACCCCCTGCCCGCCCACGAAGGTCCGAGATGTCTGCTGCTGAGTCTGCTGTCGGTACTGCCGCTGCTTCGGTGTTTCCTCAGCTCGAAGCGCTGCTCCCGTATGTGCAGAAGCCCATTCAGTATGTCGGCGGTGAGCTGAACTCCACCGTCAAGCCCTGGGCGGAGTGCGATGTGCGGTGGGCGCTGATGTACCCGGACGCCTACGAGGTCGGTCTGCCCAACCAGGGCGTCATGATCCTCTACGAGGTGCTCAACGAGCAGGAGGGCGTCCTCGCCGAGCGCACCTACAGCGTCTGGCCGGACCTCGAAGAGCTGATGCGCGAGCACGGCGTCCCGCAGTTCACCGTGGACTCGCACCGGCCCGTCGGCGCGTTCGACCTCTTCGGCCTCAGCTTCTCCACCGAGCTGGGCTACACCAACATGCTCACCGCGCTGGACCTCGCGGGCATCCCGCTGGAGGCCCGGAACCGCACGGTGGACCACCCGATCGTGGTCGCGGGCGGCCACGCGGCCTTCAACCCGGAGCCGATCGCGGAGTTCATCGACTGCGCCGTCATCGGCGACGGCGAGCAGGCCGTCCTCGACATGACCCGGATCGTCCGGGAGTGGAAGGCCGCGGGCCGCCCCGGCGGACGCGAGGAGGTGCTGTTCCGGCTCGCGCGGACCGGCAACATCTACGTTCCCGGCTTCTACGACGTGGAGTATCTGCCGGACGGCCGGATCGGCCGCGTCGTGCCCAACCGTTCCGGTGTGCCGTGGCGGGTCTCCAAGCACACCGTCATGGACCTGGACGAGTGGCCCTACCCCAAGCAGCCGCTGGTCCCCCTCGCGGAGACCGTCCACGAGCGGATGTCCGTCGAGATCTTCCGCGGCTGCACCCGCGGCTGCCGTTTCTGCCAGGCCGGCATGATCACGCGTCCCGTGCGGGAGCGAAGCATCACCGGCATCGGCGAGATGGTGGAGAAGGGACTCAAGGCCACCGGCTTCGAGGAGGTCGGCCTGCTCTCGCTGTCCAGCGCCGACCACTCCGAGATCGGCGAGATCGCCAAGGGTCTCGCGGACCGGTACACCGAGGACAAGATCGGCCTCTCGCTGCCCTCCACCCGTGTGGACGCCTTCAACGTCGACCTCGCCAACGAGCTGACGCGCAACGGCCGCCGCTCCGGACTGACCTTCGCCCCCGAGGGCGGCTCCGAGCGGATGCGCAAGGTCATCAACAAGATGGTGTCGGAGGAGGACCTGATCCGCACCGTCGCCACCGCGTACGGCAACGGCTGGCGGCAGGTGAAGCTGTACTTCATGTGCGGTCTGCCGACCGAGACCGACGAGGATGTGCTCCAGATCGGCGACATGGCGGTCAACGTGATCGCCAAGGGCCGTGAGGTCTCCGGCTCCCAGGACATCCGCTGCACCGTCTCCATCGGCGGTTTCGTCCCCAAGCCGCACACCCCCTTCCAGTGGGCGCCGCAGCTCAGCGCCGAGGACACCGACGCCCGCTTGGCCAAGCTCCGGGACAAGATCCGCGGCGACAAGAAGTACGGCCGCTCCATCGGCTTCCGCTACCACGACGGCAAGCCGGGCATCGTCGAGGGCCTGCTCTCCCGGGGCGACCGCCGGATCGGCGCGGTCATCCGCGCCGTGTACGAGGACGGCGGGCGCTTCGACGGCTGGCGCGAGCACTTCTCGTACGACCGCTGGATGAACTGCGCGGACAAGACGCTCCCCGGCTTCGGGGTGGACGTCGACTGGTACACCACCCGGGAGCGCACCTACGAGGAGGTGCTCCCCTGGGACCACCTCGACTCCGGTCTGGACAAGGACTGGCTCTGGGAGGACTGGCAGGACGCCCTCGACGAGACCGAGGTCGAGGATTGCCGCTGGACGCCGTGCTTCGACTGCGGTGTCTGCCCCCAGATGGGCACCGAGATCCAGATCGGCCCGACGGGCAAGAAGCTGCTGCCGCTGTCGGTCGTCAACAAGTAGCTGTCCGTCGGCGCGTACGCGCCGCGCGGCCGTACGCGTGCGGGGCGAGGGCCCGGCGCCGGGGAGACCCGGGCCGGGCCCTCGTGCACTCCGGGAGCCTGTTCCGGTGCGGGCGGCGACGTGCTGCCCCCGACAAACCAAACTGGTGTGCGATAAAGGCGGGGGGTGTGCTGCGCGGGTGCCGGAAGCGGCGGGCGGGGTGGCACCCGGGGGGCGGAGGGTGCGCGAGCGCCCGCGGGGGAGCGCCCCCGGGGCCCGGTGGGGCGCTCGGGGCCGGTCCCCGGGAACCCGGCGCCCCGGCGGCGCGTACTCTGGGGGTACAACGACTGCTCCCGGCGCGACGGCCGGGCCCGAGATCCCTCCCTACCGGGGGTGAGCCGGGCGGGCCCGCGCGGGGCACCCGCATTCCGAGGGCGGCGCTCCCCGCGCCGTCCCGCACCGAGGAGAAGAACCACTGGGCAAGCGACAGCCCGAAGGCCCGCCGCCCGCACCGGCGGTGCAGCGCATCCGACTGCGTTACACCAAGCGTGGCCGCCTCCGGTTCACCAGCCACCGTGACTTCCAGCGCGCCTTCGAGCGGGCGCTGAGGCGTGCCGAGGTGCCCATGGCGTACTCGGCGGGCTTCACCCCGCACCCGAAGGTGTCGTACGCCAATGCCGCACCCACCGGCACGGGCAGCGAGGCCGAGTTCCTGGAGATCGCCCTGGTCGAGCGGCGCGACCCCGCCACGCTGCGGGAACTGCTCGACGAGTCGCTGCCCGTCGGCCTCGACATCACGGACGCCGTCGAAGCGCGGACGTCCGCCTTCGCCGACCGGCTCACCGCGTCGGAGTGGGAGCTGCGGCTCGACGGTGTCCCGGAGGAGGCGGCGAAGGACGCCGTCGCGGCGTTCCTCGCCGCCGGGACCGTCGAGGTCCAGCGCAGGACCAAGAACGGAATGCGGAGCTTCGACGCGCGCGGTGCCGTGGTGGAGCTGGAGGTGGTCCGTCCACAGCCTGATAGGCCCGTGGACGGCCCCTGTGCGATACTGCGGCTGGTTGTTCGGCACGTAACACCTGCCGTACGACCCGACGACGTCCTGTCCGGTCTCCGCGCTGTGGCCGACCTGGCGCCGCCGGTCCCCGCAGCGGTGACCAGGCTGGCGCAGGGGCTCTTCGACGAGGAGTCCGGCACGGTGACCGATCCGCTCGCGCTCGACCGCGAGGCAGTTCCGGCCGCATCACCCATGGCCGCCGGTACCGCCTCCCCCTAGCCACGGCAGGGGGTCCCCCGCGGGCGGGATGTCCGGTCCCGCCGCGCCCACAGGCAGTCGTTGTCAGCGCGGCCCTGGTACTCGGGAGCCACCTGGGTCGGGTCGCGCACCACCACAGGAGACTTTCGCCAGGCCGTACGCAGCTCGCGTACGGAACCGGCGAGCCAGACAGAGCAGCTCCCGTGCGGCGCCCGCGCCCCGGGCGACGTGCCGCGCCCCGCGCGGTCCGTCGGCCGGACACCGGCGCGGCGCCCGGGAGCGTGACGGGAGAACCGCCCGCATGCACGAGCCCAACGAACCCGGCACCACCGGGGACGACACCAACAACACCATCGACAACAGCACCCCCAGCGACACGCTGCCGCCGCGCCGTCGGCGGCGGGCCGCGTCGCGGCCCGCGGGTCCGCCGGGCGGATCGGTGACGACCGCCGAGCCGACGGCCGCGGAGGGTGCCGCTGCCGAACCTGCCGCCGAGGCCGCTGAGGCCCCGGCCCCGCGTACGCGCCGCCGTGCGACGCGCAAGACGACGGCGCCCGCCGCCGAGGTCGTCGAGGAAGCCGCAGCCGAGGCCGTCGAGGCTCCGGCTCCGCGTGCGCGTCGTCGTGCGACGCGTGCGGTGAGTACTCCGGTCGTGGAGGCGGTCGAGGAGGGCGCTGCCGAGCCCGCCGCCGAGGCCGCTGAGGCCCCGGCTCCGCGTGCGCGTCGTCGTGCGACGCGTAAGGTGACGGCGCCCGCCGCTGAGGTGGTGGAGTCGGTCGAGACCTCTGAGGTTGTCGCCGAGCCGGTGGCCGAGCCCGCCGAGGCCCCCGCGCCCCGTGCCCGCCGCCGCGCGACCCGTGCGGTGAGCGCGCCCGTGGCGGAGGGTGCCGAGGTCGTCGAGGAAGCCGCTGCCGAGCCCGCCGCCGAGGCTGTCGAGGCTCCGGCGCCGCGTGCGCGCCGTCGTGCGACGCGTGCGGTGAGCACTCCGGTCGTGGAGACCGCGGAGTCCACTGAGGTCGTCGAGGAAGCCGCCGCCGAGGCCGCTGAGGCCCCGGCTCCGCGTACCCGTCGTCGTGCCACGCGTAAGGTGACGGCGCCCGCCGCTGAGGTGGTGGAGTCGGTCGAGACCTCTGAGGTTGTCGCCGAGCCCGCCGCCGAGCCGGTGGCCGAGGCCCCCGCGCCCCGTGCCCGCCGCCGCGCCACGCGTGCCGCGAGCGCCCCGGTGACCGCCGCCGGTACCGCCGAGTCCGCTCCGGCCGCCGAGGCCGTGGCCGAACCCGCCGCAGCCGAGCCCGAGGCCGCCGAGGCTCCGGCGCCGCGTGCGCGTCGTCGTGCGACGCGTGCCGTGAGCACTCCCGCCGTGGAGTCCGCGGAGAACGTGGAGACCGCTGAGAACGTCGGGGAAGCCGCCGCCGAGGCTGTCGAGGCCCCGGCTCCGCGTACCCGCCGTCGTGCCACCCGCAAGGCCACCGCGCCCGCCGCCGAGACCGCCGAGCCGACGGCGACCGCCACCCGCGGTGGCCGGGCCCGCCGCCGGGTCGTCTCGCCCGAGTTCACCGGGCAGCCCGTCGAGGCCGCGCCCGCCCGCCGCGGCGCGCGGCCCGCCGTCGCCGTCTTCCAGGCGCCGGTGTTCACCGAGCCGATGTTCCAGACCCCCGAGACGGCTGCCGCCGCCGCCGCTGCCGCCGCCGCGCTGGAGGCCCAGGAGGAGGCCGTCGAGCAGGAGGAGGAGCAGGAGCAGGAGCAGGTCCGGGAGGTCCCGGCCGAGCCCACCGGCCGCCGTCGCCGCCGTCGCCGGGGCGAGAGCGCCGAGGCGCCCGCGCCCGTCGCGGAGCACCCCGTCACCGAGGAGGCCGAGGACGCCGAAGAGGCTGAGGCGGCCGAGGAGACGGACGAGACCGAAGAGGCCGTCGAGGCCGAGGTCTCCGAGGAGCAGGAGTACGAGCAGGACGAGTTCGAGGAGCGTCCCTCCCGCCGCCGTCGCCGCGGTGGCCGTCGCCGCCGCCGTGGCGAGTCCGCCGAGGACGCCGAAGGCGCCGAGGCCCACGAGGAGCCGCAGGACTCCGCGGCCGACGAGGCCGACGAGGAGCTAGAGGAGGCCGACGAGACCGACGAGGGCTCCGCCTCCGCCGGCAGCTCCAGCAGCCGTCGCCGTCGCCGCCGTCGCCGCCGCAGCGGTGACGCGCTGGGCGACGAGGCCGCCACCGCGGGCGACCCGGAGCGCACCGTCGTCAAGGTGCGCGAGCCGCGTGCCGCCCGGGCCCGCGCCGAGGAGACCACCGAGGACGGTGTGCAGTCCATCAAGGGCTCCACCCGTCTGGAGGCCAAGAAGCAGCGCCGCCGTGAGGGGCGCGAGCAGGGCCGCCGCCGGGTGCCGATCATCACCGAGGCCGAGTTCCTGGCGCGCCGTGAGGCCGTCGAGCGGGTCATGGTCGTCCGGCAGGCGGGCGAGCGCACCCAGATCGGCGTGCTGGAGGACAACGTCCTCGTCGAGCACTACGTCAACAAGGAGCAGGCCACCTCCTACGTCGGCAACGTCTACCTGGGCAAGGTGCAGAACGTCCTGCCGTCCATGGAGGCCGCGTTCGTCGACATCGGCAAGGGCCGCAACGCCGTCCTGTACGCGGGCGAGGTCAACTTCGAGGCACTCGGCATGGGCCACGGCCCGCGCCGGATCGAGGCCGCGCTCAAGTCCGGCCAGTCCGTGCTCGTCCAGGTCACCAAGGACCCCATCGGACACAAGGGCGCCCGGCTCACCAGCCAGGTCTCGCTGCCCGGCCGCTATCTGGTCTATGTGCCCGAGGGCTCCATGACCGGGATCAGCCGCAAGCTGCCCGACACCGAGCGGGCCCGGCTCAAGACCATCCTCAAGAAGATCGTCCCCGAGGACGCCGGCGTCATCGTCCGCACCGCCGCGGAGGGCGCGAGCGAGGAGGAGCTGCGCCGCGATGTGGAGCGGCTCCAGGCGCAGTGGGCCGACATCCAGCAGAAGGCGAAGAGCGGCAGCGCCCCGACCCTGCTGTACGGCGAGCCCGACATGACCGTCCGGGTCGTGCGCGACATCTTCAACGAGGACTTCTCCAAGGTCATCGTCAGCGGTGACGACGCCTGGGAGACCATCCACGGCTATGTCTCGCATGTCGCGCCGGACCTGGCGGACCGTCTGACGCGGTGGACCAGCGAGGTCGACGTCTTCGCGACGTACCGGATCGACGAGCAGCTGATGAAGGCGCTGGACCGCAAGGTCTGGCTGCCCTCGGGCGGCTCCCTGGTCATCGACAAGACCGAGGCCATGATCGTGGTCGATGTCAACACCGGGAAGTTCACCGGCCAGGGCGGCAACCTGGAGGAGACCGTCACCAGGAACAACCTGGAGGCGGCTGAGGAGATCGTGCGTCAGCTCCGGCTGCGCGACCTCGGCGGGATCGTCGTCGTCGACTTCATCGACATGGTCCTGGAGTCCAACCGGGACCTGGTGATGCGGCGGCTGCTGGAATGCCTGGGCCGGGACCGGACCAAGCACCAGGTCGCCGAGGTCACCTCGCTGGGTCTGGTGCAGATGACCCGCAAGCGGGTGGGCCAGGGTCTGCTGGAGTCCTTCTCCGAGACCTGCGTCCACTGCAACGGCCGCGGTGTGATCGTGCACATGGAGCAGCCGCAGGCCGTCGGCGGCGGCGGTGGCGGCGGCAAGCGGGCCCGCAAGCGCGGGCGCGGCGGTGCCGAGCACCCGCACGAGCACGAGCAGGCCGCCGCCCCGGTCCCCGAGCCGGAGCAGGCGCCGCAGACCGTGGCGGAGGTCGCGGCCGAGGTGGCCGAGCCCGTCGCGCTGCCGGAGCCCGCGTTCGTCCCGGACGAGGAGCTGTACAGCAGCGCCGCCGAGGCGGAGGCCGCCGCGTTCCGCGGCCGTGGCCGCCGCCGGGCGACCCGCAGGGCATCGGCTCCGGCCGGTGCGCCCAGGTCCACCGGGTCGGAGGTCGTGATCGAGGCGAAGGAGACACCGTCCCCCGAGCCCGTCGCGCCCGTCGTGGAGCCCGAGGCGCCCCAGGCGCCGGAGGCCCCCGCGGACACGGAGGCCGCGCCCCCGCGGGCCCGTCGCCGGGTGACCCGTAAGGCCAGCGCCCCCGCCGGGGCTCCGGCGGGCGCCGAGGAGGCCGCGGTCGTCGTGGTCGACACGCCGTCCGAGCCGGTGGCCGACGAGGAGACGCCCGCTCCGGCCAAGAAGGCGGCCCGCAAGACCGCCAAGAAGGCCACGGCGAAGAAGGCCGCCACGAAGAAGACGGCGGCCAAGAAGACCGCGGCGAAGAAGACGACGGCGAAGAAGGCGGCGACGAAGACCACCGCCAAGAAGGCCACGGCGAAGAAGACCGCCGCGGCCGAGCGCCAGTCACCCGCCTCGGTCACCGCGTCCGCCGAGAGCTGACCCCGGCGCCGCACCGAGCACTGTGCCCCCGCCCCGACCCCGGGGCGGGGGCACGCGTGTCCGAGGGCCCGGCGGCACGTTCCGCGCGGCGGCGGCAGCCGCGGCTTCACCGCCGCCGGCGCGCCCGCCGGCATCGCACGCGTGTCGCCGTGGACCAGCACCGAGTCCGGGCGCCGCTCCCGCACCACCGGGTCCAGCCCCGCGAGTGCCGCCCCGGCTGCTCCCCGTGACGGCCCGAGCCCACCCCCGGGACGGCTCTCCGCGCCGGGATCGCCGGCCCGGAGAAGACAGACGTCCGACAGCCCGGGGTCGTCGTACCGGCCCGTGTGGACGATCACATGCCGGTGCCCGGTGGTGGCGAGGGCCGCCGCGACCGGGCACCGGCTCCACGGACCGGGGCCGGGCACCGACGACGTGGAGGCCCTTCATCCGGCTGCTCTCCCGGGGCCGTCCGCGCGGAGCACGGATCTACGGACAGAGGGACAGGGGGGACAACGGGGCCACATGGCGCGTGGCGAATGTGTCGGAAACCAGGTCGGAACGGGACGATGGTGCCCGGCGCACCGGCGGCCACCGAACCGCCCGCACCGGCAGGGAGCGCGACAGGCGACAGCGGCGGCGGAAGGGTGCGCGGATGAGCCACGGGACGACACCGGCCACGGACACGGCGGACGCACCACCGGACGGGGCGGCGGACGCGGCGGACCCGGCGGCGCGGACGGCGGCCCGGGGCCGGGTGGTGATGCTCGTCGACAACGGCGTCAAGGCCGACTCCCGGGTCCAGAAGGCCGCCCGCTCCGCCGCCCGCGCCGGCTGGGACGTCATCCTCTTCGGGGTGTCGCCCACCGCGAAGATCCAGACCTTCCGGCTCGGCGGCGCCCAGGTCCGCCTGGTGCCCAAACCGGCCCATCTGGAGCCCCGCCGCCACGAGCTGCGCCACCCCCTGCTGCGCCGCCCGCTCGCGTACCGCTCCCAGCAGCTCGCCCGCTACCGGGTGCAGTCGGTCAAGGCATGGCGCTCCGACCTCGCCTTCCGCCGGGCCGCCGCCCGCGCCGCCCGCGCCGGGCACCCCGGCCACCACGCGGGCGGCTCCGCGCTGCGGCTGCTGCTGCCCCGGCTGCTGGCCCGCGCCCTGAACTCCTGGGTACGGCTGCGGACCCGCCAGACCGCCGCGCTCCAGAAGACCCGGGCCCCGCTGACCGCCCCGGTGGACCGCGCCGCGACCGCCCTGTGGTCCTTCCTCCTCGGCGAACGGGCCTGGCGCCGGCTGACGCCCAACCTCTGGGACTACGAGCTGGCCTTCGCCGCCCACATCGACGCCTTCGAACCCGATCTGATCCACGCCCACGACGTCCGGATGCTGGGGGTCGGGGCGCGCGCCGCCGTCCGGGGCCGGGCCGGGGGCCGCGCGGTCAGACTGGTCTGGGACGCCCATGAGTATGTGCCCGGGCTGCCCGCGCCGCACGGCCGCTGGCTGCCGGGCCACATCGCCTGGGAGAAGGAGCACGCCGCCTTCGCCGACGCGGTGATCACCGTCTCGCCGCCGCTGGCCCGGATGCTCCAGCGCGGGCACGGACTGCGGGAGCTGCCCTCCGTGGTGCTGAACGCCCCGGTCATGGAGCCCGCCGCCGACGAGGTCGCGGAGGCCCCGCCGGTGCCCGATCTGCGGAAGCTGTGCGGCATCGGCCCCGGGGTCCCGCTGCTGGTGTACGCGGGCGGGATCAGCCCCGTCCGCGGGGTGGACACGGTCGTCGCCGCGCTGCCCGCGCTGCCGGGGGTCCATCTGGCGCTGGTGTCGGTGACCCCGCGGAAGATGAAGGCGGTGAACGGGGCCCGCCGGGCCGCCGCGACCGCCGGGGTCGCCGACCGGGTGCACTTCCTGCCGTACGTCCCGCACTGGCAGGTGCCGGGCTTCCTCGCGGCGGCGGACGCGGCCGTCAGCCCGCTCCAGCACCTGGCCAACCACGAGCTGGCCCTGAGCAACAGGTTCTTCGAGTACGCGCAGGCCGGGCTGCCGCTGCTGGTGAGCGACGTCCGCACGATGGCCAGGACAGTCCGTTCCACCGGGCAGGGGGAGGTCTTCCGGGCGGGGGACACCGAGGACTTCGTCCGGGCGGCGAAGGCGGTCCTGGCCGACCCGGGGCGCTACCGCGCGGCGTACGAGCGGCCGGGGCTGCTGGACGGCTGGACCTGGGAGGCGCAGGCGCGGGTGCTGGACCAGCTCTACACCCGGCTGCTGCCGGACCGCCCGGGCCCGCCGCACATCCGGTGAGCCGCGGTGCACCCCGGCGCGGCGCGGTACCGGTACGCCTGCGGTGCGGCGGGCGGGCGGGCCCGGGGCCGCCGCGGCACCCGGGACGGCGGCGGACCGGGCCGTCGGACCGTTCGCGCCCTTCCGCTTCCGCTTCTGCTCCCGGTTCCGGGCCGGTTCCCGGACGCCGCCGCCCGCGCCGATCCCGGCACCCGGGTCCATCCGCGCGGTGGGCCGTACCCTGTACCGCACCCGGGGACGCCCTCTCCGTACGCGGACACCGGGCGCCGGGCATGGGCCCGGTTTGACCCTCCGGAGCGGTCACCGTAACCTTGACCCTCGGTGTGTCTCCCTGCACACCCACCCCTGAGCACCTTCCTCCCACCGGTGCCGCCGGGCCCCGTCCCCTCCGTGCGTCAGCCGGACACGGCGGCCGGTGCGCCGGACCGGGAGAGGCCGTTCGTCCTTCCGGATCGTCACGGGCCCCGGCCCGTGCGGGCGGCTGGCATCAGAGGTCCCGTTCCGAGCGAGAGAGAGTTCCGCGTGTACGCCATCGTGCGCAGCGGTGGTCGCCAGCACAAGGTTGCTGTCGGCGACATCGTTGAGGTTGACAAGATTTCCACCGCCCAGGTCGGCGACACGGTAGAGCTCTCTACCCTGCTCCTGGTCGACGGCGACGCCGTGACCAGCGACCCGTGGGTGCTGGCCGGAATCAAGGTCACGGCCGAGGTCGTGGACCACCACAAGGGCGCGAAGATCGACATCCTGCGCTACAAGAACAAGACCGGCTACCGCCGCCGCCAGGGTCACCGTCAGCAGTACACGGCGATCAAGGTCACCGGCATCCCCGCCGCCGCGAAGTAAGGGACTGAGGAGACATGGCACATAAGAAGGGCGCATCGTCCACTCGGAACGGTCGCGATTCCAATGCTCAGCGGCTCGGCGTGAAGCGCTTCGGCGGTCAGGTCGTGAAC
The DNA here is from genome assembly GCF_005519465.1 of Streptomyces clavuligerus. Classification (NCBI taxonomy): domain Bacteria; kingdom Bacillati; phylum Actinomycetota; class Actinomycetes; order Kitasatosporales; family Streptomycetaceae; genus Streptomyces; species Streptomyces clavuligerus. Next base: position 4,670,375 of record NZ_CP027858.1, read on the forward strand.
GCCGGTGAGATCCTGGTCCGCCAGCGCGGCACCCACTTCCACCCGGGCACGGGCGTCGGCCGCGGCGGCGACGACACCCTGTTCGCGCTGAACGCCGGTGCGGTCGAGTTCGGCCGTCACCGTGGCCGCAAGGTCGTGAACATCGTTCCGGTCGCCGAGTAATCACGGCGTCCCCACGACGTTTTTTCTGCGGAGGCGGACCACACTTCCCCGGGGCTCTCCCGGGGAAGCGGGTCCGCCTTCGCTGTGTTACAGCTAGACCCATTCCCTCAGTACTGGAGGCACCACCATGACCACCTTCGTGGACCGCGTCGAGCTGCATGTCGCCGCGGGTAACGGAGGCCACGGCTGTGCCTCCGTGCACCGGGAGAAGTTCAAGCCGCTCGGCGGCCCCGACGGCGGCAACGGCGGCCGGGGCGGCGATGTGATCCTCGTGGTCGACCAGTCGGTGACCACCCTGCTCGACTACCACCACAGCCCGCACCGCAAGGCCACCAACGGCATGCCCGGCGAGGGCGGCAACCGCTCCGGCCGCGACGGCACCGACCTGGTGCTCCCCGTCCCGGACGGCACCGTCGTCCTCGACGCGCACGGCGAGGTCCTCGCCGACCTGGTCGGCCACGGCACCACCTTCGTCGCCGGACAGGGCGGCCGGGGCGGCCTCGGCAACGCGGCCCTGGCCTCGGCCCGCCGCAAGGCCCCCGGCTTCGCGCTGCTCGGCGAGCCGGGCGAGGCCCGCGATGTGGTCCTGGAGCTGAAGACCGTCGCGGACGTGGCCCTGGTCGGCTACCCCAGCGCGGGCAAGTCCTCGCTGATCTCGGTCCTCAGCGCGGCCAAGCCGAAGATCGCGGACTACCCCTTCACCACCCTGGTGCCGAACCTCGGCGTCGTCACCGCGGGCTCCACCGTCTACACCATCGCCGACGTCCCCGGGCTGATCCCCGGCGCCAGCCAGGGCAGGGGCCTCGGCCTGGAGTTCCTGCGCCATGTCGAGCGCTGCTCGGTGCTGGTGCACGTCCTGGACACGGCCACACTGGAGTCCGACCGGGACCCCGTCTCCGACCTCGATGTGATCGAGGCCGAGCTGAAGGAGTACGGCGGCCTCGGCGACCGGCCCCGGATCGTCGTCCTCAACAAGGTCGACATCCCCGACGGCCGCGATCTCGCCGAGATGATCCGCCCCGACCTGGAGGCCCGCGGCTACCGCGTCTTCGAGGTGTCGGCGGTCGCCAGGACCGGGCTCAAGGAGCTGTCGTTCGCGCTCGCCGGGATCGTCGGCGAGGCCCGCGCGGCCAAGCCGGTCCAGGAGGCCACCCGGATCGTGATCCGGCCCAAGGCCGTCGACGACGCTGGTTTCACCGTGGTGCGCGAGGCCGACGGGCTGTTCCGGGTGCGCGGCGAGAAGCCGGAGCGCTGGGTCCGCCAGACCGACTTCAACAACGACGAGGCCGTCGGCTATCTCGCCGACCGCCTCAACCGCCTCGGCGTCGAGGACCAGCTGATGAAGGCGGGCGCCCGCGCGGGCGACGGCGTCGCCATCGGCCCCGAGGACAACGCCGTGGTCTTCGACTGGGAGCCCACCATGACGGCCGGGGCCGAGATGCTCGGCCGCCGCGGCGAGGACCACCGGATGGAGGCCCCGCGGCCCGCGGCACAGCGCCGCCGCGACCGGGACGCCGAGCGCGACGAGTCCCAGCAGGCCTACGACGAGTTCGACCCCTTCCAGTGACCGACCGCATCGGCGCGGGGCCGCCCCACCATCCGTGGGCAACCCCGCGCCGATGCGTTTTTCGTCTCAGATTCCTTTCGAAATTCCGTACAACCCTCGACCCCTGTTGTCCGTCTATCACTCGGGCACGCAGGACGGGTCCCGGAAGACGAGCGGAGCACCGGTGAAGATTTCTTTCCTCATCCACACGATCTACGGGATCGGTGGCACGATCCGCACCACGCTGAATCTGGCGGAGGAACTGGTCGGCCGGCATGAGATCGAGATCGTGTCGATCTTCAAGCACCGGGACGACTCCGCGTTCGACATAGACCCGCGGATCAGCCTCGTACCGCTCTTCAACAACAACAAGAAGTCCCCCGGCTGCGAGCTGGAGAACCCGCTCCACAAGGAGCCCGCCGAGGCGTTCCCCCGCAACGAGGCCCGTTACAAGGAGTACAGCAAGCTCATCGACCAGCGGGTGCGGGACCACTACGCCGCGTCGGACGCGGACGTCGTCATCGGGACCCGGCCCGGACTGGTCGCGTACGTCTCCCAGTTCGCCCCCGGCGGCGCGGTGGTCATCGGTCAGGAACACATGACCCACAACCACCACAAGAAGGCGCTGCGGGAGGAGATGCGCCCCTTCCTCGCCGACCTCGACGCGTTCGTCACCGTCTCCGAGGGCGACGCCGCCGTCTGGCGCGAGCACATGCCGCTGGAGGACACCCGTATCCTCTCCATCCCCAACAGCGTCCCCCAGCCGACGGTCGCCCCGTCCGATCTCAGCGGCAATCTCGTGGTCGCCGCCGGACGGCTCTCCCGCGAGAAGCAGTACGAGATTCTGATCAAGGCATTCGCCAAGGTCGCGGCCAAGCACCCGGACTGGACCCTGCGTATGTGCGGCTGGGGCGGCGAGAAGGACAATCTCCGCCGGCACATCCTCAAATACAAACTGGCCAACCAGGTACAGCTGATGGGCCCCCGTTCACCGATCGACCCCGAGTGGGTCAAGGGCGCCATCGCCGTCTCCACCTCCCGCCACGAGTCCTTCGGCATGACCCTCGTCGAAGCCATGCGCAATGGACTTCCCGTGGTCAGCACCGACTGCAACTACGGCCCCCGCGAGATCATCACCTCCGGCGAGGACGGACTCCTCGTACCGGTCGGCAAGGCCGACGCCGTCGCCCGCGCCCTCCTCACCCTCATCGAGGACGAGGAACTGCGCCGCCGCATGGGCAAGGCGGCGATCGAGAACTCCCGCCGCTTCGACCCCGGCGCCGTCGCCCAGCGCTATCTGGACCTCTTCGCCGAACTGGGCGCCGAGGACACCACGGGCCGCCGCGCCCCCGCCGCCCCCGCCGACAGCGCCGCGAAGGCCGCCCCCGCCGCCGCGGAGTTCGCCCCGGTCGCCGACTGCGTCGCCGAGGCCGACGGCTCCCTCACCGTCACCGTCGTCTCGCCCGCGCCCGAAGACGCCTTCCGCACCTACCCCGGGCTCCAGCTCGTCTGCTCCCGCACCCGCTCCGACGGCACCGCCGACGAACGCGTCTACCCCTTCAACCGCGCGGGCACCGTCGTCATCCCCGCGGACGACGAGTTCGCCGAGGGCCGCTGGACCTGCCGCGCCGAACACCCCGCGACCGGCCGCCGCGCCCCCCTCTCCTGCCGCTCCGTCGACCAGCGCGGCTCACTGAGAGTCACCGACCGGATGGCCGTCGACGCCGGAGTCCGCCATCTCGTCGCCCACCGCCAGGCCCCCGCGCAGCACCTCGCGCTCCGCTCCTGGGTACGGCCCGTGCACGTGGAAGCGGGACGCATCCGCCGCAACGGACCCGACATGATCCTCGAAGGCCGGGTGTTCGGCCCCGTCGAACCCTCCGGCGAGCCCGCGCTCGTCCTCCGCCGCCGCGGCGACGCCACCGACGAACTCGTCCTCCCCGGCACCCGCGAGGGCACCCGCGGCTTCCAGGTCACCCTCCCCGGCGCCGCGCTCGCCCGCCGCCAGAGCGGCGAGAAGGACCTGTGGGACGTCCGCCTCCGCTTCACCTCCGGCCACGAGCCGGTACGGGTGGGCCGACTCCTTGACGACGTGATCCAGAAGGGTGATGTCTTCGTCTACCCCGACGCCCTCACCCACAAGCCCCGCCCGCTGCTGCTCGCCCGCCGCGCCCTGCGCAAGCTCCAGCGCCGTGAACAGCGACTCGTGAAGATCTCGCTGATCTACGGAGGAGAGAACGAACTCCTGGTGCGGGTGACCGATCGCTGACCCGGCCGCGCACCGCCCGGCCGCTCCGGCGGCCGGGCCTGCCAAACCGGGTCAGACTGTGGTTTCCGTCACCTCACGGGGCCGTACCGTCGGAGCCAACCGCCCAGCTCCCACGGTGGACACCCGGTGGCCGACGGGGGAGGGGCGGTCGTTGTCCACCTTGCGAGACGGTCACACAGAGTGCGACCATCGCACGGTCTCATTCGTCTGAAGGTAGGTCGTTCTGTGTCTGTGCCGCACGAAGCCAAGCCCCGTACCACGGCTGTCGTCCTGGCCGGTGGTACCGGTCAGCGCGTGGGTCTGTCGATCCCGAAGCAGCTGCTGAAGATCGCCGGCAAGGCTGTCATCGAGCACACCCTGACCATCTTCCAGCAGGCCGACTCCATCGACGACGTGATCGTCCTGATGGCCCCCGGCTATGTCCCCGACGTGGAGAAGATCGTCGCCAAGGCGGGCCTGAACAAGGTCGTCAAGGTGATCGAGGGCGGCAGCACCCGCAATGAGACCACCGAGCGCGCCATCGCCGCCCTCGGTGAGGGCCTGGCCGAGGGCGAGGACCGCAAGGTCCTCTTCCACGACGCCGTCCGCCCGCTGCTGTCACAGCGAGTGATCCAGGACTGTGTGGACGCCCTCGACCGCTTCCAGGCCGTCGACGTCGCCATCCCCTCCGCGGACACCATCATCGTCACCCGCACCCACGGCGAGGACGGCGAGTTCATCACCGACGTCCCCGACCGCTCCCGGCTGCGCCGCGGCCAGACCCCGCAGGCGTTCAAGCTCTCCACCATCCGCCGGGCCTACGAGGTCGCCGCCGGCGACCCCAACTTCCAGGCCACCGACGACTGCTCCGTGGTGCTGAAGTACCTGCCCGACGTCCCGATCCACGTGGTCGCCGGCGACGAGTACAACATGAAGGTGACCCAGCCGGTCGACGTCTTCATCGCCGACAAGCTCTTCCAGCTCGGCTCCACCGCCGCGCCCGCCCAGGCCGACGAGGCCGCCTACCGCGAGCTGCTCCAGGGCCGCACCCTCGTCGTCTTCGGCGGCTCGTACGGCATCGGCGCCGACATCGCCGCGCTGGCCGAGCAGTACGGGGCGAAGGTCTACGCCCTGGGCCGCTCCACCACCGGCACCCACGTCGAGAACCCGGAGCATGTGGACGACGCCCTCTCCAAGGCGTACTCCGAGACCGGCCGCATCGACTACGTCATCAACACCGCGGGCGTCCTGCGCATCGGCAAGCTGGCCGAGACGGACAACAACACCATCCAGGAAGCGCTGAACGTCAACTACCTGGCGCCCGTCCACATCGCCCGCGCCTCCTACAAGTACCTGGCCGAGACCAAGGGCCAGCTGCTGCTCTACACCTCCTCCAGCTACACCCGGGGCCGCGCCGAGTACAGCCTCTACTCGTCCACCAAGGCCGCCATGGTGAACCTGACCCAGGCGCTGTCCGACGAGTGGGCGGGCGACGGTATCCGGGTGAACTGCGTGAACCCCGAGCGCACCGCCACCCCCATGCGCACCAAGGCGTTCGGCACCGAGCCCGCGGGCTCCCTGCTCTCCTCCGAGGCCGTGGCCCGCACCTCGCTCGACGTCCTCCTCTCCGAGCTGACCGGACATGTGATCGACGTGCGTCAGCAGGACCCGACCCGCGGCGCGAGCGAGGCGTCCGGATTCGAGCAGGCACTCGCCGCCGTCCTGGCCCGTGGCGAAGATATGCAATAATTCGCTGTTAAAGCGATGAATGCTGCCACAGCAGTTTTGGGCCTCCGCGAACCCACCCCGACGTGCACCTTCACCGGGGACGATCAGGGGCCGCGGAGGCCCGGTCATGTGCTGTGAGAGGTCCTGACTCCGTCTTCGGGTCGCGAAGTTCCGGATTCGCCGTCCTCGGCAATTCTCGCAAAAGGACCACATCGGCACCCTTTGGAGCAGGTTCTTCGTGATTTCCACCGCCATTCGTCTGGCGCGCGTCGGCAGCCCATCCGAGCTGATCGCCGCGGCGCTCATCGGACTCGGCTATCCATGCGTCATGATCGCCGCGCTGCTGCCGAACGTCTGGCTGTTCGCGGCCTTCGCGACCGTCACCTACGCGGCCGACTGGTACCTGCACCACAAAGGCAGCTACCTGATCAACCGCCTGGCCAAGGTCCGCGTCGGCCTCACCATCCGCTTCCTGCTCCGCCAGGTGCTGCTGGTCCTGCTGCTCGCCCGCGAGGGCCTCGCCGAAGACCCCCTCTTCTACTCCGCCGTCGCCGGATTCCTCGTCTTCTACGCGCTCCAGGCCCCGCACGGCGCGCTCACCACCCTCATCCGGCTGCGCCGCGCGATGCCCGTCGTCACCCGGAACGTCGACCTCCAGATCCGTATCCCGGACGCCGCCCCGCTCTTCCTGCGCCGCCGCGCCGCCGAGAAGATCCTCCACATGGACATCCCGGCCATGCTCGGCGTCCTGCTCGCCGCCGCCCTCGGGACCACCGCCATCGGATACGCGGGCCTCGCCCTCAGCGTCGCCCTCGGCCTCGGCTACATCGCCGCGCTCGCCCCCTACCTCCGCCGCGACAAGCGCGTCCCGGCCGCCCCCGTCGTCCTGGAAGCCGTCAGCGAGTGGCTGCGCCAGTACCAGCCCACCGCTGTCCTCTACTTCTCCGGCTCCAGCGAATCCGCCTACCAGGGCAACATGTGGCTGGAGACGATGGAGGACATCGAGGGCCGCCCGCTGATCATCATGCGGGAACGGGGCCTCGTCGGAAAGCTCCAGCCGACCACCGTCCCCGTCATCTGCGTCCCCGGCGCCACCCACCTGATGAACCTGGACCTCTCCAGCGTCCGGGTCGCCCTCTACCCCGCCAACGTCGGCAAGAACATCCACCTGCTGCGCGTCCCCACCATCCAGCACGTCTTCATCGGCCACGGCGACAGCGACAAGCTCGCCAGCGTCAACCCGTACAGCAAGGTGTACGACGAGGTCTGGACCGCCGGACGCGCCGGACGCGACCGCTACGCGCTCGCCGACGTCGGCGTCCGCGACGACGACATCGTCGAGGTCGGACGGCCCCAGCTCGCGCCCATCACCTCCTGGGACGGCACCCCGAAGAACCCCGTCCCGACCGTCCTCTACGCCCCCACCTGGGAGGGCTGGGACACCAACCCGGGCAACACCTCGATCCTGCTCGCCGGCGAGAACATCATCCGCAGGCTGCTCAACGCCGAGAACCCGGTCCGCGTCATCTTCAAGCCGCACCCGTTCACCGGCATCCGCGACAAGCAGGCGAAGATCGTCTCCGCGACCATCACCACGATGATCGCGGAGGCCAACGCCGCCCGCGCCGCCGACCCCCGCTGGGCCGCCCAGGCCGTCGCCGCCAAGCAGGACCAGGCAGCCGCCAAGGCCGAGATGGTCCGCATCGAGGCCGAACTGGCCGAACTCGCCATCACCGGCAAGTCCGGCCGGGACGGCGCCGAGCTCTCCCGCGACTCCCTCGCCGACCCCCAGCGCCTGGCCCGGATCAAGGTCCTGCGCGCCGACTGGAACGACGCCTACTGGCGCTCCGTCGGCTGGTGGGAGCACCTCGTCGTGACGGGCCCCGAGCCCCGGCTCTACGACTGCTTCAACGAGTCCGACGCCATGGTCTCCGACATCTCCAGCGTCGTCTCCGACTTCATGGCGAGCGGCAAGCCCTACGCCCTGACCGACTCCGCCGAACTGGGCGCCGACGAGTTCCGGCTCCAGAACACCGCCGCCCGCGCCGCCGTGATCCTCACCAACAGCGCGGCCGAGCTGGACGAACTGCTCGCGGCGGTCTCCTCGCTGGAGCGCGACACCCTGGCGCAGGCGCGGAAGGAGCTGAAGGAGTACCTCCTCGGCCCCGACGAGCCCACCTCCATGGACCGTTTCAACGACGCCGTGCGCGCCCTGTCCGCCGAGTCCGAGGCCCGGAACGCGGGCGTCGAACAGCGGCTGGCGGAGCTGGCGCTCGGGGAGGGCGACGGCCCCGGCGCCGCCGGGTCCTTCGGGGCGCGGCAGGGCTTCGGCACGGACACGCTCGGCTCGGGGCGGTTCGGCTCCACGGGCGCGGGCGACGCCCAGGCACCGCTGCCGCGCTGACATCGAGCCGGTGTCGCGCCGACCGGTGTCGCGTCGGCCGGTACCGAGCCGGTCCGCCGGGCCGCTTGAGCCGGTCTGCTCCGCCCGGTCGGTTTTGGCCGGTCCGCCCGGCTTCGACCGGGTCGGCTCCGGTCGGTCGGCTTCGACCGGTTCGCTCCGACCGCTGCCGGGGGCCCGTACGGAACATCCCGTACGGGCCCCCGGCCGTTCCGGCCGCTGTGCCGGCATACCACCCAGGGCGCTGCCCGGCGGCTTTACCAGCACAGGACCCACGGCGCTGTCCAGCCGCTGAAATGGCCCCGCGCCGCACCCGCCCTCTGGCATAGATTCGGTCCGTGACAGAGGCAAGACAGCTCGTGACCCAGGCCCGCCGAATCGTCGTCAAGGTCGGCTCCTCCTCCCTGACCACCGCGTCGGGCGGACTCGACGCCGACCGGGTGGACGCGCTCGTGGACGTCCTCGCCACCGTGCGCAGCGGCGGGGAGAAGGAGATCGTGCTGGTCTCCTCCGGAGCCATCGCCGCCGGACTCGCCCCCCTCGGCCTGGCCCGCCGCCCCAAGGACCTCGCCCGCCAGCAGGCCGCCGCCAGCGTCGGCCAGGGCCTCCTGGTCGCCCGCTACACCGCCTCCTTCGCGCGCTACGGCGTCCGCGTCGGCCAGGTACTGCTGACCGGCGACGACACCAGCCGCCGCGCCCACTACCGCAACGCCTTCCGCACCCTGGACCAGCTCCTCGCCATGGGCGCGGTCCCCGTCGTCAACGAGAACGACACCGTCGCGACCGACGAGATCCGCTTCGGCGACAACGACCGGCTGGCCGCCCTCGTCGCCCATCTGGTCCAGGCAGATCTGCTGGTGCTCCTGTCCGACGTCGACGGCCTCTACGACGGGGACCCCGCCCGGCCCGGCACCTCCCGGATCGCCGAGGTACGCGGCCCCGCCGACATCGCCCATGTCGAGATCGGCAGCGCGGGCCGGGCGGGCGTCGGCACCGGCGGCATGGTCACCAAGGTCGACGCGGCCCGGATCGCGGCGGCGGCGGGCGTCCCCGTCGTCCTCACCTCCGCCGTCCACGCCGCCGACGCCCTGGCGGGCCGCCCCACCGGCACCCTCTTCCACCGCACCGGGCGGCGCTCCGCGAACCGGCTGCTCTGGCTGGCGCACGCCTCCACGCCCCGGGGCGCGCTCGTCCTGGACGACGGCGCCGTCCAGGCCGTGGTGCACGGCCGGAAGTCGCTGCTTCCGGCCGGTATCGCCGCCGTCGAGGGCGACTTCTCCGCCGGGGACCCGGTGGAGCTGCGGGACGCGGCGGGCACCGCCGTCGCCCGCGGTCTGGTCAACTTCGACGCCAAGGAGATCCCCCAGCTCCTCGGCCGCTCCACCCGCGAACTCGCGGCGGAACTCGGCCCGGCGTACGAGCGGGAAGTCGTACACAGGGACGATCTGGTCGTTCTCCACCCCTGAAACGGCTGAAAGTCCCGCCAACCAACAGGGACCTTTACCAAAAGCCCCCCACGGTCGGTCCGGGGCTGGTCAACTTTGTTGCGGGGGGATGACGGGGTACAGCACGACGACCATGCAAACAGGAGGCCGCCGGTGAGACGAGCGCGCCCAGGGGATGTGCCCCGAGGGAACGGGGTCGTCCCGCACATCCGCAGGCCGGCGGGGGAGACCACCCGCAGGACCGCGGGGGACACCCGCAGGACAAAGGGCGAACAGCCCCGCAGAACGGCGGCCGAGGCCGTGCGCAGGGCAGCGGGCGAGGAGAGGACGCTCAGGGCCGTCGAAGCAGTCACCGGCGCCGACGACACCGCCGCTGTCGCCGACGACATCAACGTCATCGATATCGACAGCGGGTCCGGGACGGCGGGTGAGGGCGCCGAAGCCCCGGGCGGAGCGGAACCCGTCGGTCCGTACGGTCTCGGCGGCGTCGGCCCGCGCGGCGTCGGCCCGCGTGGAAGCGGCCCGCGCGGAGGCGGCTTCCGGGCCGCGGGCCGGGACACGGGCCAGGAACCGCCGGCCGGACCGGGAACGGGCGAGCCCCGGAGCACCCCACAGAACGAGACCGACCCCACCGACGAGAACCGGACACCGTCGAAGCTGTGGCACATCACCCTCAGCGTCTCCGGGGAGGAAGCCCCGCTGAAGGAGGTGCGGCGCGGCCTCGAACAGCTGGCACACGACCACCCGTTCCTGCTGACCAGCCGCTACGCCAACGACCACGCAGAGATCCGCTACTGGGAGGAGGCCCAGGACCTGCACGACGCGGCGGCCGTGGCGCTCCGGCTCTGGGGCGAGCACCGCTCCACCGCCAAGCTGCCGCCGTGGAAGATCGTGGGACTGGAGGTCATCGACCGCCAGACCTACCACCAGCGGATCGCGGAGGGCTACGGCCCGCCACCCGCGTCCCCGGTGGGAGTCCACCCTTTCTGACCCTTCTGAACCCTTCGCCCGCCCGGCCCCGTGCCGACCGCACCACCGGAGTGGTCGCGGACGGCACGGGCCGGGTGACCGTGCGACGGCACGTGACCGGACGGCCGGTGATCGAACGGCACATGACCGGACGGCACATGACCGGACGGCGGGTGATCGAACGGCACCCGACCGGAAGGCCGGGGCCGCCCGTGCCAGGGCGGGTGCCGCAGGTGCTCCGGGTGCCCCTGAGCGGCCCGGGCTCCGGCGGGGCCCGCTCCGTGGGCATTCCGTCTCGCAGTACGGGACGGACCGCCCATCGGGGCCGGGCTCCCCGGCAGGCGCACTACCCTGCGGGGTATGACCAGCGCCACGTCGCCCACGCCGCACGACACCCTCTCCCCGGTCACCGAGGCCGCCCGGCGGGCCCGCACCGCCGCCGCCGACATCGCACCGCTGCCGCGCTCGGCGAAGGACGCGGCGCTGCTGGCGATGGCCGACGCCCTGGAGGCCCGTGCCGACGAGATCCTCGCCGCCAACGCGGAGGACGTCACCCGTGCGAGGGAAGCGGGCACCAGCGAGTCGATCATCGACCGGCTCACCCTCACCCCCGAGCGGATCGGCGCCATCGCCGCCGATGTCCGCCACGTGGCCGCCCTGCCCGACCCCGTGGGCGAGGTCGTCCGGGGCTCCACCCTCCCCAACGGCATCGACCTCCGGCAGATCCGGGTCCCCCTCGGCGTGGTCGGCATCATCTACGAGGCCCGCCCCAACGTCACCGCCGACGCCGCCGCCCTCTGCCTCAAGTCCGGCAACGCCGTCCTGCTCCGGGGCTCGTCCTCCGCCTACTCCTCCAACACCGCCCTGGTCGCCGTGGTGCGCGACGCCGTCGCCACCGCGGGCCTTCCCGCCGACGCGATCCAGCTCGTCCCCGGCGAGTCCCGCGAGTCCGTGCAGGAACTGATGCGGGCCCGCGGACTCGTCGACGTCCTCATCCCCCGCGGCGGCGCCGGACTCATCCGCACCGTGGTCGAACAGTCCACCGTCCCCGTCATCGAGACCGGCACCGGCAACTGCCATGTCTACGTCGACGCCCGCGCCGACCTCGACATGGCCGTCGACATCCTGATCAACTCCAAGGCCCAGCGCCCCAGCGTCTGCAACGCCGCCGAGACCCTGCTCGTCCACCAGGACATCGCCGACGCCTTCCTCCCCCGGGCCCTGGACGCCCTCGCGGACGCCGGAGTCACCGTCCACGCCGACGACCGGGTCCGCGCCCACGCCACGGCCACCAAGGCGACCGTCGTCGAGGCCACCCCCGAGGACTGGGAGACCGAGTACCTGTCGTACGACATCGCCGCGGCCGTCGTCGACTCGCTCGACGACGCCGTCGCCCACATCCGCCGCTGGTCCTCGGGCCACACCGAGGCGATCGTCACCACCTCCCAGGCCGCGGCCCGCCGCTTCACCCAACTGGTCGACTCCACCACCGTCGCCGTGAACGCCTCCACCCGCTTCACGGACGGCGGCCAGTTCGGCTTCGGCGCCGAGATCGGCATCTCCACCCAGAAGCTCCACGCCCGGGGTCCGATGGGTCTGCCCGAGCTGACCTCCACCAAGTACATCGTGACGGGCGACGGCCACACCCGCTGACCCTCTGATCCCGCTGCCTCCGGGGCCGGCAGGGGCCGGGCGGCCGGTCACCGACACCGGAAAGAGGCGCCGGGGGGGAGGGGGCCCCTCCCCCCCCGGCCCCCCACCCCGCCCCCGCCCACCTCGCTCCACCCGCACCCCTCCACCCCGTCCCCACCCCCGCCGGATTCCGTCCCGCACTGCCCAAACCCCCCGGCCGGGTCTACTCTGATTCCGTGCCGGACGACGTGGGGGGCAGGCCGTTCCCGGACGGCTGGGAGCCCGACGACGACCGCGGAGGCGCGGACGAGGACTTCGCCTCCGTGGTGTTCGACGAGGACTTCGTCAGGGCCGCCACGATCCACGAGCCCACCGCGGTGGAACGCCTTCTCGCCGCCGCCCAGGCCCGTGCCGAGGCCGAGGCCCGTGCCGCCGGAGCGGCCATGGGGGTCCACGACGACATCTACGACGGCCGTGACCGGGTTCTCGGCGGCGCCGAAGACGACTTGGCGGACCTCGACCCGTACGGCCCCCACGGCGGGACCCTGCGCCCCTATCGGAGCAGCGCCCGCTGGCACCGGCCGGTCGCCTGGGTGCTGGCTCTGCTGATGGGCATCGGGATGGTGGCTCTGGCCTTCGCCGCCGTCTACCGGGGGGCCTCCGGCAGCCGTGAGAGTCAGGTGCCGTCCCCCGCTCCCACCGGTGTCGACGCCACCGTGCCCCCGGGGGCGGCCCCCGTCGACCCGGTCACTCCCACAGCCCCGTCGGTGCGCTCCGGACCCCCGGTAGCGGCCGACCCGAGCGCCCCCTGACACCCCCTTGCTCCCCCATATGCCCTGGGTCGTCACGTTTATCGCGGCCCCGGAGAACCAACCCTCAAGGTATGACTGGTCGTAGAGACCCGCCCGAAGGAACCCCCGACGGTCTCCCCGACGGCGGCGAGGACGAGTACAGGTCCATCGTCTTCGATGAATCGTTCGTACAGGCGGCACGGCTCCAGGAGTACTCCGCCCTGGAACGGCTCGACGGGCACACCCGTGCCGTTCGCACCCTCCCCTCCCGTGCGCCGAGGTCCGGCTCCCTGCCGACCCTGTTCGTCGTCGGGCTGCTCTCCCTGCTGATCGCCCTGGTCTTCGGCACCGCCGTCTATCTCGGCATCCATCCCTCCCTCGCCCCCGGACCGGCCGTGCGGCCCGCCCCGCTGCGCATCACCGTGATCCCTCTCGCTCCGCAGGGCCCCGTCCCCGGGGGTGCCCCTGCCGATCTCCACGCCCGCGGCCCCGCCGCGCACTTCCGTGCCGGTGCGGCCGGCATCGGCCTGCCCGGTGCCCGCCGCACCGAGAACTTCTCCACCGGCCAGGTGCTGGCCGCTCTCACCATCGCCAAGGACTACCTGGTGGAGTCCTCACTCAACCCCGATGTCCTCACGGGCGGCGCGGTCCGCCCCGTACGGCTGCTCCTCGATCCCGAGCAGCATCAGCAGTTCGACCGCAGCATGACCGCCCCCGTGCCCGACGGCCGCCACGCGGCCACCGGATGGCTCGTCCGCTACGACCCCGCCCGGGTCTCCCTCGCCGATCCCGCGGTCAGGGTGCGCGGCACACTGACCGTCACCGAGACGGGCTCCGGTGCCCTGGAGGTGATGTCCGACCACACCTTCGTCTACGCCCTCCGCCCTGCGGCCGCGGGCCCGGAGGGCCGCACCGGACAGGGGCTGTCCGGGGACGCGGACCGTCCGGCTTCCGGCGCGGGCCCGGCCATCGGCGCCGCCGGTGCGGCCGGGGGACGGCTGGTCCCGCCAGGCGCCGGAGTGAGTGGAGCGGGGCGGATCGACGATGCCTCGCTCTTCACCGTCCGGCGGGAGCTGCACTTCCGCTTCGACCGGGACGACCTGGACCGCCGCCGTGCGGAACTGTTCTCCAGCCGTGTCCAGGCGGGGCCGCACAACTGCTCCACCGACACGTCCGGCGTGCTGCGCCCGCTGCTGGCCGGTCAGCGTGCCGTGACGGGTCTCCCGGCTGTCACCGACCCCTACGCCCCGGAGGGCGCTCCCGCAGCTCTCTGCGGCTCTCTCGCCCCCGCGGCCCAGCCGAGTGCCCCGGCCGGCTCCGGGGCCCGCCCCTGACGGCCATGACCGCCCCGGTGGGCCCCGGCGTGGCTCCGGCTGTCAGGCTCTGCCGGGGCGCCGTCCCCCGTGAGGCCGCAGGGACGGACGGGACCGGCGGAGCCGGGGGCTCCGTCGCTCCCGGGGCCCAGGGCCTCAGGCGTCGCCGCCGGTACCTCCCTTGCCCTCCCCGCCCTTGGCGCCGTCGCCGCTGCCGCCGCCCGTGAACTTGTCGCGCAGCCGTCCCCCCAGGTCGCCCGCGCCACCGGCTATGTCACCGACCAGTTTCATCAGCGGATCTTTGCTGGTGCGCACTGTGTCGGCGTAGTGCGAGGCCGTCTCCCGGAAGGAGTCGGTGACAGAGGTGTCCTGGTCCTCCGACCGCCGCGGGTAGTGACCGTCCATGATCCGCTGGTAGTCGCGGCTCTCGGCCCACTTCTTCAGCTCCGCCGCGCGGACCGTGGTGAAGGGGTGCGAGCGCGGCAGCACATTCAGGATCTTCAGTACGGAGTCGCGGAGGTCGCCCGCCTTCTCGTACTCGTCGGCCTGGCGCAGGAACGCGTCGACGTTCATCTCATGGAGGTGGTTGCCCCCGGCTATCTTCATCAGCCCCCGCATCGAGGCCTGGAGATCCTGGCCCACCAGCAGCCCCGCCCGGTCCGCGGACAGCTCCGACTTGCGGAACCACTCCCGCAGCGCGGTGACGATCGCCATGATCGCCACATTGCCCAGCGGAATCCAGGCGACCTTCAGCGCCAGATTGGTCAGGAACAGCAGGATCGTGCGGTAGACGGAGTGACCCGAGAGGGCGTGGCCCACCTCGTGCCCCACGACCGCCCGCATCTCCTCCTCGTCCAGCAGCTCCACCAGACCGGTGGTGACCACGATGATCGGTTCGTCGAGGCCGATGCACATGGCGTTGGGGCGGGGGTCCTGCGTGACATACATCGCGGGGACCTTCTCCAGGTCCAGGATGTAGCAGGCCTCCCTCAGCATGGAGTTGAGGTGCGCGAACTGCTCATCGCCCACCCGCACCGAGTCGGAGAGGAAGAGCAGCCGCAGGCTGCGCTCGGGCAGCAGCCCGCTCATGGCCTTGAAGACGGTGTCGAAGCCGGTGAGTTTGCGCAGGGCGACCAGCGCGGAGCGGTCCGCGGGGTGCTCGTACGCCCGTGAGGAGATGCCCGGGAAGCGCTTGCGCTGCCTGCTCGGCACGTTGATCTGGCTGCTTTCGGACATTCATGCCCCCTGTAAACCGGTTGATACGTCGTGCGTGGGTGCTGTCGATCCGTATCCGATCCGGAGTCGCCCCCTGACGGATCTCAGCGTAGGTGGTGGAATCGCCGGGCGCGGAGCCTGTGGATAACCTGGAAAGGGAGGTGTCCCCACCCCTGGCCCGGCGGTGCGGCACCGCTGGAACGGCGCCTTGATCCTCACAACGCCTGAGTCGGCGTGAGCGTGCCCGAGGGTGCCGCATACGATGTGGGCGAAGTCTCTCCGCTTCTGTTCCTCCGATTCGATAAGGGCCCGCCGAAGATGAGCCTCACCAGCACCTCAGCCAACCTGGTCACTCTCGCCGAGGGCGACAAGGCGCTCAACCACCCCAGCCTTGAGCCGCTGGTCACCGGCGGTGGAGCGCTGATCGCGCTGCTCCTGCTGCTGTGGATCACCGTGAGCTTCAACCGCGACCGCTGAACGGGGCGGCCGGGGCGCACCGCGCGACTGTGTCAGTAGGCTCTGCACGCATGGGAGAGCAGGAAGTGCCGAGGGGTTCCGGCGGCGGCCGGCGGCGGCTCGGGGTGATGGGCGGGACGTTCGACCCGGTCCACCACGGCCACCTGGTGGCCGCGAGCGAGGTGGCCGCCCTGTTCCATCTGGACGAGGTGGTGTTCGTTCCCACCGGGCAGCCGTGGCAGAAGACCCACAAGGCCGTGTCGCCCGCCGAGGACCGCTATCTGATGACGGTCATCGCCACGGCCTCCAATCCGCAGTTCTCGGTCAGCCGGATCGACATCGACCGTCCGGGGCCGACGTACACCATCGACACACTGCGGGATCTGCACGCCCTCAACGAGGACGCGGATCTGTTCTTCATCACCGGGGCGGACGCGCTCTCGCAGATCCTCGGCTGGCGTGACGCGACCGAGCTGTTCTCCCTGGCCCACTTCATCGGGGTGACCCGGCCGGGTCACGACCTGACGGACGACGGGCTGCCCGAGGGCAAGGTGTCGCTGGTGGAGGTCCCGGCGCTGGCGATCTCGTCCACCGATTGCCGCGCCCGGGTCGCCAAGGACGATCCCGTCTGGTATTTGGTGCCCGACGGTGTGGTGCGCTACATCGACAAGCGCCAGTTGTACCGCGGCACATGAGCCGTGGAGAGGGGCATCGGTGAACGACCAGCAGAACCCGTACGACCCGTATTACCCGCAGCCGCGGCTCATCGGCTACGACGAGTACGGGCAGCCGGTCTACGAGCAGCCCCCGCAGTACGACCCGTACGCGTACCAGAGCTATGAGCAGGGCGGGTCGTTCCCCCCGCAGCCGCAGCCGCAGCCGGCCGTGCCGTACGAGCAGCCGTATCCGCATCCGCCGTCGCCGTTCCCGCAGTACCCCGAGGGCACCGGCGGAGCACCGGCCCCGGCTCCCGCCCCGCAGGTGTTCACCGTGCCGGACCAGCGCGGGCCCTCGGCGGACGGCGGCGAGTACCGCACCGGGCAGTTCTCGTTCATCGAGGAGCAGGACGAGACGTCGGAAGACGTCATCGACTGGCTGAAGTTCACCGAGAGCCGCTCCGAGCGGCGGGAGGAGGCCCGGCGCCGCGGGCGCAACCGGGTCATCGCCCTCGTGGCCGTCGTCGTCCTGCTGCTCGCGGGCGGCGCCGGTTATCTCTGGTACTCGGGCGGTCTGCCCGGCGGTTCCGAGGACAGCCCCGCGGGTACGGCCGCAGCCGGGCCGCAGAAGCGGGACCTCATCGTGGTGCATCTGCACAACACCAAGAAGAAGGGCACGTCGACAGCGCTCCTCGTGGCCAATTCCACGACCCGTCAGGGTGCCACCGTGCTGCTGCCCAACGCCCTGTCCGTCACCCGCGACGACGGCACCGGCACCACTCTCGGTGCCTCCGTCGACGAGGACGGGTCCGACGGCACCCGTGAGGCCGTCGGCGCCCTGCTCGGCGCCGAGATCACCGGAACCTGGCGGCTCGACACCCCCTTCCTGGAGAACCTGGTCGAACTGGTCGGCGGTGTCGACCTCACCACCGACACGGCCGTCCCGGCTCCCAAGGGCGGTGACCCCCTCGTCCGCAAGGGTGAGAACCAGACACTCAACGGGAGAGCCGCCGTCGCCTACGCCACTCACCGGGGCACCGGCGAGGCAGAGACCGCTCAGCTCCAGCGGTTCGGCCAGATCATGCAGGCGGTCCTGCGCAAGCTCCCGAGCGATGCGAAATCGGCCACGGTCACCGTCGAGACCCTGGGCCAGATCCTCGACCCCTCCCTCACCGAGAGCGCCCTGGGCGCGTCCCTCGCCACGCTCTCCGAGTACGCCAAGGGCGGCGACTACCGCACCGAGCTGCTTCCCGTTCAGCAGGACGGCGGCCTCACCGCCGACGCGGTGGACGCGGTCGTCAAGGACGTCCTCGGCGGCTCGGTCGCCACGCCGGACAAGGACGCGGCCCTCCGGGTGGAGATCCGCAACGCCACCGGACAGCCGTCGGTCTCCGAGCGCGCCCGGGTTCTGCTGGTCAACGGCGGATATTCGGTCACCGACAGCAAAACGGCCGATCCCGCGGCCACCTCCGAGGTCAGCTACGGCGAAGAGGCCCGCAGGGCGGACGCCGTGGAGGTCGCCAAGACCCTGGGACTCCCGGAAAGCGCCGTACGGCAGACGGACCGGGCAGCGGGCAGCGCGGTCGCCGTGGTGCTCGGCCAGGACTTCCCCACCGGCTGACGAAGCGCGGCCCCCGGCTCGGACCGGGGGCCGCCGCCGGGCTCCCGGCCGGGTCCCGAGCCGGTGTGCGGGCGCGGTCCACACCCTGTCCCACCCCCGCTGAACAGGGAGAACGGCATGTCGATCAGTGGGGGTGAGGAATCCTGGAGAGGACTGTCGGCGGTACATGAGACCCTGGAGGGGACTATCGGACCGCTGACGAAAGCCTGCTTGTGACCGCTACGGACCGCTCCATCGAGCTTGTCAACCTCGCCGCCCAGGCGGCTGCCGACCGGCTCGCGCACGACATCATCGCGTACGACGTGAGTGATGTGCTGTCGATCACCGACGCCTTCCTGCTCGCATCCGCGCCCAACGACCGCCAGGTCAAGTCCATCGTCGACGAGATCGAGGAGCGGCTGAGCAAGGAGCTGGGCGCCAAGCCGGTGCGCCGGGAAGGCGACCGCGACGCCCGCTGGATCCTGCTCGACTACGTCGACATCGTGGTCCACGTCCAGCACAGTGAGGAGCGGGTCTTCTACGCCCTGGAGCGGCTGTGGAAGGACTGCCCCGAGCTGCCGCTGCCCGAGGACGCCCAGAAGACCCGCGGCAAGGCCCAGGAACACGCCGAGCTCACCGGCAGCACCGGCACCGGCTCCCCGGACGGTGAGTTGAGCTGAACGAGGACGCGTACAAGCGCACCGGCCGCCGCATCGTCCTGTGGCGGCACGGGCAGACCGCATGGAATCTGGACCGCCGTTTCCAGGGCACCACGGACATCCCGCTGACCGAGAGCGGCGTGGCCCAGGCGCGCCGGGCCGCGCGGCTGCTCGCCTCCCTCAAGCCGGACGCGATCATCGCCTCCGACCTCAAGCGGGCCTCGGCCACCGCCGTCGAACTGTCCGAGCTGACCGGTCTGCCCGTGGTCTACGACGAGGCTCTGCGCGAGACGTACGCGGGGGTCTGGCAGGGGCTGACCCACGAGGAGATCAAGCAGCGGTACGAGGAGCAGTACACCGCGTGGAAGCGGGGTGAGCCCGTGCGGCGCGGCGGCGGTGAGCTGGAGACCGAGGTCGCCGACCGGGCCGCCCCGGTGGTGCTGCGCCACATCGAGCGCCTCCCGGAGGACGGCACCCTGGTGGTGGCGAGCCATGGCGGCACGATCCGCACCACGATCGGGCGGCTCCTCGGTCTGGAACCGCGGCACTGGGAGAGCCTCGGCGGGCTCTCCAACTGCTGCTGGTCGGTCCTGGGCGAGGGCGCGCGGGGCTGGCGTCTCCTGGAGCACAACGCCGGCACCCTCCCGGAGCCGGTCCTCGGCGACGACGACTGACCCGGTCGGGCACCGCACAGACCAGGGCGGACCCCCGTCCGGACGCAGCACAGGCCCTCGTCCGGGTGCCGGGGGCGGCCGTGCGGTGACGGTCCGCGGGGCCGCCGGGCACCACCCCGGCGGCCCGGTCCGGGCGCCCCGACCGCCGGATTTCACTTTTCGGCAGGTCACAGGCTAAAGTTCTTCTTGTTCGCAGCGCAGAGCGCGAAGAACGCAAGGGGCTATAGCTCAGTTGGTAGAGCGCTTGCATGGCATGCAAGAGGTCAGGAGTTCAATTCTCCTTAGCTCCACAGAACGCATCACGCCGATCCCGTCCTCGCAAGAGGGCGGGATTTCGCGTTTGAGGAGGGAATGTCGTGTCAACGCCGCTGACCTCGGACCCTTGCCGTGGCAGAATCGGACGGCCGGACTGGACCATCCGGCCAGGACGGGGGGAGGGCGTGATGACCGTCCTCCTGAGCTGCCCGTCCTGCGGCTCGGTGAATGTCGCCCAGGTCCTCGGCGACAACGGCGGGGTTACTTACGTGTGCACGTCATGCGGTCACAGCTGGAGCTGAGTGATGGGGGCACACAGGCGTAAGTGCGACTGGTGCGGCAGCGGCACGCCCATCGTCCGGGACATGGAACCTCTCAACCCCGAGTACCAGTACTGGTGCGAGGAGTGCGCGCGGGCGCTGATCATAAAAGGCGACCCGATCGAGACCTATCGGGAACTGGAGGGCGAGCCGATCTACGGCCGCCTCCTGGACGAGCACTGCACGCTCAAACGCTTCTACTCCTTCGCCACCGCGTGAACACTCGCCCGCTCGCTAACGGGCATCCCATGGCAAACCGACCCGAACGGGTATGCCTGCTCACCCCTCTCCCGGGGGCGGGGGAGCGGATTTGGTGAAGCGCGGGGGGCAGGGTTAATGTTGTCCACGTCGCCGCAACGGGGAGGAAAAACCGGGGCGGAGGACATCTCGCAAGGGGCTATAGCTCAGTTGGTAGAGCGCTTGCATGGCATGCAAGAGGTCAGGAGTTCAATTCTCCTTAGCTCCACAGGAAACAGGCGGCGGCTCACCCGATCGGGTGAGCCGCCGCTTCTGTCTGCTCCCGGCCCGTCCGCGCCCCGTCGCCCCGTCCGCCCCCCGGGCCGTCCCGGCGCCCGTTCCTGAGCGCTGGAACCGCCCCTGCGGTACCCTGGCGCCATGCGTGCCGTACGCCTTCTGCTTAGCGAGCCGCGCTGATCAGTCCCGACGAACGGACGACGGTCCGGTCGGAATCAGCGCGGCGTCCCCTCCTGTGCGAGGGGTCCTTTTGTTTGTGGGCCCTGCCGCTGTGAACCGCTGGCAGAGACGATCGATGGAGCCTTAAGGATCATGAGCGAGACGAATTCCGCTGCCTCCGCTGCCGAGGTGGCCGCGCCCCACCGCTACACGGCCGCGCTGGCCGCCGAGATCGAGGCACGCTGGCAGGACTTCTGGGAGGCCGACGGCACCTACGAGGCCCCGAACCCGAGCGGCGATCTCGCCGGGGACCCGGCCGTGGCGGCCCGTCCCAAGAAGTTCGTGATGGACATGTTCCCCTATCCCTCCGGCGCCGGTCTGCACGTCGGTCACCCCCTGGGGTACATCGCCACCGATGTCTACGCCCGCCACCAGCGCATGACCGGCCACAACGTGCTCCACACGCTGGGCTTCGACGCCTTCGGCCTGCCCGCGGAGCAGCACGCCGTCGCCACCGGGGTACACCCCCGGGTGTCCACCGAGGACGCCATGGCGAACATGAAGCGCCAGCTCCGCCGCTTGGGCCTGGGCCACGACCAGCGCCGCTCGATCGCCACGATCGACCCCGAGTACTACCGCTGGACGCAGTGGATCTTCCTCCAGATCTTCAACTCCTGGTACGACACCGAGGCCGGCCGCGCGCGCCCCGTCGCCGAGCTGGTGGAGCAGTTCGAGAGCAGCGAACGGGCCCTCCCGGACGGACGCGCCTGGAGCGAACTGAGCGCCGTCGAGCGCGCCGACGTGCTGGGCGGGTACCGGCTGGCGTACGCCGCCGACGCCCCCGTCAACTGGTGCCCCGGCCTGGGCACGGTGCTGGCCAATGAGGAGGTCACCGCCGACGGCCGGTCCGAGCGCGGCAACTTCCCGGTCTTCAAGGCCAACCTGCGCCAGTGGAACATGCGCATCACCGCCTACGCCGACCGCCTGCTGGCGGACCTGGACGCCCTGGACTGGCCCGAGGCCATCAAGCTCCAGCAGCGCAACTGGATCGGCCGCTCCGAGGGCGCGCGGGTCGAGTTCCGGGTCGACGGCCACGACGACGCCCGGATCACCGTCTTCACCACCCGTCCCGACACCGTGTTCGGCGCGACCTACATGGTCCTGGCCCCCGAGCACGACCTGATCGACTCCGTGCTGCCCGCCGAATGGCCCCAGGGCGTCAAGGAGGCATGGACCTCGGGCGCGGGCACCCCCGCCGAGGCCGTCTCCGCGTACCGCAAGCAGGCCCAGACCAAGAGCGACGTCGAGCGGCAGACCGAGCACAAGAACAAGACCGGTGTCTTCACCGGCGCGTACGCCGTCAACCCGGTCACCGGCACTCGAATCCCGGTCTTCGTCGCCGACTACGTCCTCATGGGCTACGGCACCGGCGCGATCATGGCCGTCCCCGGCCAGGACGAGCGCGACTGGGAGTTCGCCGAGGCGTTCGGGCTGCCGATCGTCCGCACCGTGCAGCCGCCCCAGGGCTGGGAGGGCGAGGCGTACACCGGCCAGGGCCCGGCCATCAACTCCTCCAACGACGAGATCTCCCTGGACGGCCTGGGCGTCGACGAGGCCAAGTCCCGCATCATCCGGTGGATGACCGAGCGCGGCATCGGCGAGGGCACGATCAACTACCGGCTGCGTGACTGGCTGTTCAGCCGCCAGCGGTACTGGGGCGAGCCCTTCCCGGTCGTCTACGACGAGGACGGCATCGCGCACGCCCTGCCGGAGTCGATGCTTCCGCTGGAGCTGCCCGACATCGACGACTACTCGCCGCGCACCTTCGACCCCGACGACGCCGACAGCCGCCCCGAGCCGCCGCTCTCCCGCAACGAGGAGTGGGTCGAGGTCACCCTCGACCTGGGCGACGGTCCCCGCACCTACCGGCGGGAGACCAACACCATGCCCAACTGGGCCGGGTCCTGCTGGTACGAGCTGCGCTACCTGGACCCGCACAACAGCGAGAAGCTGGTCGACCCGGGCATCGAGCAGTACTGGATGGGCCCCCGCGAGGGCATGCCGCACGGCGGTGTCGACCTGTACGTGGGCGGCGCGGAGCACGCCGTACTGCATCTGCTGTACGCGCGGTTCTGGTCCAAGGTGCTGTTCGACCTGGGGCACATCTCCTCCCCGGAGCCGTTCCACAAGCTGTTCAACCAGGGCATGATCCAGGCGTATGTCTACCGGGACAGCCGAGGCTTCGCGGTGCCCGCCGCCGAGGTCGAGGAGCGCGAGGACGGCACGTTCGTCTACGCCGGTGAGCCGGTCAAGCGCGAGCTGGGCAAGATGGGCAAGTCCCTGAAGAACGCCGTCACGCCCGACGAGATCGCCGCCGAGTACGGTGCGGACACCCTGCGTCTGTACGAGATGGCCATGGGCCCCCTGGACGTCTCGCGGCCCTGGGACACCCGTGCCGTGGTCGGCCAGTACCGACTGCTCCAGCGGCTGTGGCGCAACGTCGTCGACGAGTCGACCGGCGCGGTCACGGTCGTCGACGGCGAGCCCGACGAGGCCACGCTGCGCGCCCTGCACAAGGCGATCGACGGCGTCGGACAGGACCTGGCGGCCCTGCGCTTCAATACCGCCATCGCCAAGCTCACCGAGCTGAACAACCACCTGACCAAGACTGGCGGCCCGCTCCCCCGGGCCGTGGCCGAGCCGCTGGTGCTGCTCATCGCCCCGCTGGCTCCGCACATCGCCGAGGAGCTGTGGCGCCGCCTGGGCCACCAGGACTCCGTGGTCCACCGGTCCTTCCCGGTCGCCGACCCTGCCTATGTTGTGGACGAGTCCGTGACCTGCGTGGTTCAGGTCAAGGGCAAGATCAAGGCGCGGATCGAGGTGGCCCCGTCGATCTCCGACGAGGAGCTGGAGGCGCTGGCGCTGGCCGACCCGGCGGTGGTCGCGGCCCTCGGTGGCGCCGGGATCCGCAAGGTGATCGTGCGGGCGCCGAAGCTGGTGAACATCGTCCCGGCCTAGCCGGACACCGGGTGCGGGCGCCGCCGTCCGCACCCGGAGAGCACGGAGGAGTATTCCTCAAAGGCAGGTTGGGGGTTCTCGATGGAACCCTCGGCCCGCCCACTCCGTTTACGGTGGAGAAGAACACCGGGAAGACCGGCGGGACGGACACCCCGCCGGACGGAGCGGGCCGGACCGGAGCAGCCGACGCCGAAGGGGCGCCCATGGAAGTCGTGATCACGCTGGTCGTGCTGCTGCTCTTCGCCCTCCTGGCCCTGGGCGCCTACGCCACCTCCAAGGCCGTCAAGGCCGCCAAGCGGGGCGTGGAACGGACGGTCACCCAGGCGCAGCGGGCGCGGCGCACCGTCGAGGACACCGCCCTGCGGGCCAAGAGCTATGGTCAGGGCGGCCCGGCCGCCGAGCTGGCCCAGCTCCGGCTGAAGCTGCGGACGTCGATGCGCGCCACCCAGGACGCCCTGCACGCGGGGGCGGAGCAGGACGCCTCGCTCTCCGAGTCCATCGCCCTCTTCGAGCGGCTGAGCACGCACGGCCACGAGCTGGACGAGGAGCTGAAGCGGCTGGAGCGGGAGCCCGACCGGGCGGCTGTCTCCTCGCGGCTGCCCGAGCTGAAGGAGCGCACCGAGCGGATCGTGCACTCGGCGGAGTCCCTGCGCTGGGCGGCCCGTGACCGGGCACAGAAGTTCGCGGACGACGAGCTGGACCTGCTCAGCGCGGAGATCGACATGGAGGCGGGCGCGCTGCGGCACTGGTCCGCCGCGGAGACCGGTGCCGACCCCGCGGAGGGTCCGCCCGGCCGGTCGGCCGGTACGGCGGACGGCGGCCCGGCCGCGGCGGGAACGGGTGGCACGGCGGGCCAGGACCGGCCGGAGCCCGGTGCGGCGGACGGTACGGGGGAGCCGCGTGCCATCACCGCGTCCGACCCGCAGCAGCGGATGACCTACTCCTGGGAGAAGGCCACCCGGAAGACCACCCGCCCGGAGACCACGAACTGACTCCCGCACGGTGTGCGGGCAGATGACGACGGTTGCTCCCGGGCAGGTCAGAGCCGCCCTCCGGGTGTTTCCCGGCCAGGGAAGACCACAGGTCGGGAGCGGGCTGCCGTCCGGAGCCCGGGACCGGTAACCTCCCGCTCATGTCCCGCCATGTCGCGATCGTCACCGATTCCACGGCCTATCTGCCGCCGCCGGCGATGGAGCGCCACGGCATCGAGGCGGTGCCCCTGACCGTCGTCCTCGGTGACCGGGCGCTGGAGGACGGCACGGAGACGGCCTCCCGTGCCCTGGCCCTGGCCCTGCAGAAGCGGCGGCCGGTCACGACCTCCCGGCCCAGCCCCGAGACCTTCGCCGCCGTCTACCGGGCCCGGGCGGAGGCGGGGGCGACGGGCATCGTCTCGCTGCATCTGTCGGCGGAGATCTCCGGGACCTACGATGCCGCCGTGCTGGCCGCCCGGGAGGCTCCCGTGCCGGTACGGGTGGTGGACACCGGGATGGTCGCCATGGCCCTCGGCTTCTGCGCCCTGGCGGCGGCGGAGACCGCGGACGCGGGCGGAACCCTGGACGAGGCGGTCGCGGCGGCCGAGAAACGCGCCGCGAACACCTCCGCCTACTTCTATGTCGACACTCTGGAGCATCTGCGGCGCGGCGGCAGGATCGGTGCCGCGCGGGCCCTGCTCGGATCGGCGCTCGCGGTCAAGCCCCTGCTGCAACTGGACGGCGGCCGGATCGAGTTGTTGGAGAAGGTCCGCACCGCGTCCCGGGCCATCGCCCGGCTGGAGGAGATCGCCGCCGAGCGGGCGGGTACGAGCGCGGTGGACATCGCCGTGCACCATCTCGCCTCGGCCGAGCGGGCCGACGCCCTCGCCGACCGGCTGCGACAGCGGGTCCCCGGGCTGATCGAGCTGCACGTCAGCGAGGTGGGCGCGGTGATCGGCGCGCACACGGGGCCCGGTCTGCTCGGGGCTGTGATCTCCCCGCGCTGAGACGGCCGCTCGCCGGTCCGGGACTCCGATCGCCCGTGCCGGGCACCCTGATGCGCCCCGCGGCGTCCCTGTGTCGCGTCCCCGTCCTGCCCCTGGTGCGCCGAACGCGGGCGGGCGGGTGCTCCACGGCCCGGAAACACCACCCGTACGAGTGGCCGGGTTATCCACAACGGGACGGTTGTCCACCGGAATCGACGCGGCTCAGCGGGTTCGGACGGATGTGCCTACCGTCCTGTCCATGGCTCTACGAACACGTACCGCAACGAGTGGGCCGGGCCGCGCCCCGGTGTCCGACAGCCGTTCCCGCGTCCGGCGGGGCGCGGGTCCGGGTCCCGGGAGAAGCCGTGCCCCGGCCCGTCCGGCGCTACGCGTACGGGGAGGGCACCGGCCCGCCGTGGCGGTCGCGAGGCCGGTACGGCGGCCCCGGGAGACCGACGCCGCCGTGCGGGACGCGGCGGCGGTCTCCCGGGCCCGGGCCGGACGCCTGACCGCCTGGACCGGCCCCTTACCGGGCGGGGGAGGGGCCCGGGAGCCGGACGGCCGGGAAGCGGCCCCGGGCGGGGTGCGGCGGCGGCCGGGGCCCGCGCCGGGGGAGCGGCTGCCGTTGTGGTTCCGGCTCCGCTGCGGGCTCGCGCCCCGGACCCTCGCCGCGCTCTCCGTCGTCCTGGTGGCCGCTGTCGTTCTCGCCGCCCACCACTTCCTGACCGGCCGCCCCGAGGAGGTGCGCGCCCCGGAGACCGTCCGGCAGGGTGCGTCCGTCCCGGCCCCGCGGCCCCTGCCTCCTCCGCTGCCCCCGGCGGAACGGGCGGGAGCCCGGGTCGTCATCGATGTCAGCGGCAAGGTCAGAAGGCCGGGGGTGCTGCGGCTGCCCACCGGGTCCCGGGTCGCCGACGCGCTCGCCGCGGCCGGAGGCGTCGTCCGCGGGACGGATGTGACGGGGCTCAACCGGGCGCGCGTCCTCACCGACGGTGAGCATGTCGTGGTGGGCGCCCCGCCTCCGCCACCCCAGCCACCGGGTCACGGCCCGGTGGTGGGCGGCGTGGGCGGCGCGCAGCCGACGGCCCCGCTGAGCCTCGCCACGGCCACCGTGGAGCAACTCGACGCGCTGCCGGGTGTCGGCCCGGTGCTCGCCCGCCACATCGTCGACCACCGCACCCGGCACGGAGGCTTCCGCTCGGTCGACCAGCTCCGTGAGGTGCGGGGGATCGGTGACCGCCGCTTCGCGGACCTCCGCCCGCTGGTCCGCCCATGACGTCCGTGACCACCGGGGGGAGCCGTGCGGAGCACCGGGTGCCGGAGTCGGCCCCGGACGGGGCGGACCGGCGCCGGGAGGGGCTGGCCGATCTGCGGCTGGTGCCACCGGCGCTGGCCGCCTGGGCCGGGTCGGCGCTGGCCCTGGACGCCCCGGGCCGGTGGACGGCCGCCGTGGTCCTGCTCTGCACCGGGGTGGCCCCGGCCGTCGTGGCGTTCGTCGCCGTCCGGGCCGCCCGGTCCCGGTCCCGGCGGTGGGGGAGGACGCGGCACGGCGGTGTCGCGGTGGCCGGGGCGCTGCTGTGCTTCGCGGCGGGCGCGGCCACCGGTGGGCTGCACGGTGCCGATCTGCGGCGGGGACCGGTGCCCGGGCTCGCCGAGCGCTACGCCACCGCCACGGTGGAGCTGACCCTCACCTCCGACGCCCGGCGGACGGTACCCCGGGTGCGCGGGGACCGCATGGCCCCGACGGCCCTGCTGTTCGATGCCGAAGCGACCCGGGTGACCACCGGGGACGGCACGGCCACCCGGACCCGGACGCCGGTACGGGTCGTGGTGCGGCCCGGCACCCGTGCCGCGCCGGACCGGTGGGAGGGGCTGCTGCCCTCGACGCGGCTCCGGCTGACGGGCCGCCTCGCCCCGCCCCTGCACGGCGCCGACCGGTACGCCGCCGACCTGCGGGTCCAGGGCGGCGCCCCGGAGGTCGTCGGAGGCCCGACCGCGGTGCAGCGCGGGGCGGGAGAGCTGCGGGCGGGACTGCGCGAGGCGTCGGACGGGCTCGCCCCGGACGCCCGCGCCCTGCTCCCCGGGCTGGTCGTCGGGGACACCTCACGGATCACCCCGGAGCTGCGGGAGGTCTTCCAGGCCACGGACCTCACCCATCTCCTGGCCGTCTCCGGGAGCAATCTCACGGTGGTCCTGATGCTGCTGATCGGGCCGCCGGGCAGGGCCGTGCGGGCCGAGCGGGGCGGTCTCGCGCCCCGGCTGGGTCTCTCCCTGCGCGGGACGGCCCTGACCGGCGGAGCCCTGACGCTGGCGTTCGTCGTCGTGTGCCGACCGGAGCCGAGTGTGCTGCGGGCCGCGGCCTGCGGGGCGATCGCCCTGCTCGCGATCGGCACCGGCCGCCGCAGATCGCTCCTTCCCGCGCTGGCAGCCGCTGTGCTGCTGCTGGTGCTCCTCCTGCCCGGCCTCGCCCGGAGCCCCGGATTCCTGCTCTCCGTTCTCGCCACCGGCGCGCTGCTCACCGTCGCTCCCCGCTGGAGCGGGGCGCTGCGGCGGCGGGGGGTGCCGCCGAGACTCGCGGAGGCCCTGGCGGCGGCCGGGGCGGCGCAGGTGGTGTGCGCGCCGGTGGTGGTCGCCCTCGCGGGCCGGGTCAGCCTGGTGGCGATCCCGTGCAATCTGGCCGCCGAGGTGGCGGTGGCTCCTGCCACCGTCCTCGGGTTCGCGGCGCTCGTGGCGGCTCCGCTGGCGATGCCGGTGGCGGAGTTGCTGGCCGGCGCGGCGGGGTGGCCCACCGGGTGGGTCGCCTCGGTGGCCCGGTTCGGGGCCTCGCTGCCGGGAGCCTGGTTCGACTGGCCCGACGGCCTCGACGGCGGGCTGCTCCTGGCCGGTGCGCTCGTGCCGCTGCTGTTCCTCCTGCGGGCCCTGGGCCGCCGTCCCTGGGCGGCCGCCGTCTGCGCGCTGCTGCTCCTGCTCGTGGTGGTCCGCCCGGCGCCGCTGACCCGGGTGCTCACGGGATGGCCGCCGCCGGGCTGGGCCGTCGCGGTGTGCGATGTCGGGCAGGGAGACGCCACGGTGCTGGCGGCGGGGGACGGGACGGGGCGCGGGGTGCTCGTGGACGCGGGCCCCGAGCCCGGGCCGGTCGACCGCTGTCTGCGGGAGCTGGGCGTCACCCGGGTGCCCCTCGTCGTGCTGACCCACTTTCACGCGGACCATGTCCGCGGGCTCCCCGGGGTGTTCCGGGGCCGCGAGGTGGGTGCCGTGCAGACGACGACGCTGGACGAGCCGCCCGAGCAGAGTGCCTTCGTCCGCCGGACGGCGGGAGCGGCGGGAGTGCCCCTGCTCAGGGCGGTGCCCGGCGAGCGCCGCAGATTGGGGCGGCTCGACTGGCAGGTCCTCTGGCCCCCGGCCGGACCCCCGTGGGCGGCCACGACGGCGGACGGGTACGCCGAGGAGCCCGGGTCCGGGGCCAACGACGCCAGTGTGACCCTCCTGGTGCGTGTCGCGGGCGGCCCCACACTGCTGCTGCCCGGAGATCTCGAACCACCGGCCCAGCGCGGTCTGCTGCTGGCGCATCCGGCGCTGCCCCCGGTGGACGTGCTGAAGGTGGCGCACCACGGCTCCGCCCATCAGCACCCCGGTCTGCTGCGGGCGGTGCGGCCGAGGCTCGCCCTGATCTCCGCGGGCCGGGACAACCTCTACGGGCATCCGGCGCCGAGCACCGTCGGCGCACTCCGCGACGCGGGCGCCCTGGTGCTCCGTACCGACCGGCACGGGGCGATCGCGGTCACGGGCACGGGCCCCCGGCTGCGGGCGCATGTCCGCCGAGGGGCCGCCGTGGACCGGAGCACGCGCCCGGCCGCCCCGGTGCCGGGACACGGCGGTCCGCCGCGTGCGGCCCTGGGGCGATCCGGGCGGCGCAGATCAGACCAGCCACCGTCCATCCCGCATCAGCTCCCGTCCGGCCTGTTCGTTCACCCCCCGCCATGCCTTCACGGCCTGCGGGGCGCAGCGGAGGAACACCCACGACGGGGTGGTGCGCGGGTCCCAGCCGTCGAAGCGCGCGGCGAAGGCGTCGCCGGAGTCCGCTTCCAGGGCCCCGCCCTCCACGACCCGGGCGGGGCCCTCGATCAGCACGACGTCACGAGTGTGGCCGAGAGTGACGACCATGGTCCCGGCGGGGGTCACGTTGCGGGCGGTCGGGTTGGTGCGCCGGGTGGCCATCAGCAGGGTGTCGCGGTCCCAGAGGAACCACAGGGGCACCAGGGTCGGCCTTCCGGCGGCGGACGCGGTGGCGACCCAGGCGTCGGTGTCGTCCGTGAGCCGCGCCAGGGTGTCCCGCTTGCGCTGCCCGGCCGCGCGGGCGGGCGGCGGGCCGGGCCGTTCGCCCCGGTCCGGCCCGGTGCTCCGGCCCCGGGCGGGGTCCCGCTCCGGCTGCTGGAGGTTCGTCGGCGTCGGTGCCGGTGTCGGCTGGGTCTCGTTCACGCCGCGTACCGTAGACGGCCCGCGGCCCTGCCCGCATCGGGCGGAGGATCTAGGACCGTCGGCGGCTGTTACCGGTCGGCAGACGCATGGCCCGTGATCGTCGTGGCGGTCAGACTGCTGCCATGGACGCCAGGGAAGCACCAGCCGACACCGTCGTATCCGTCATGGACGCCTATCTGCGCCGGATCGGAGCACGGCGACCGGAGCGGGCGGATCCCGCGGCGCTGCGCTCGCTCATGCTGTGCCATGTGCGGACGGTGCCGTTCGAGAATCTCTCCATCCATCTCCACGAGGACATCGTCCTGGAGGAGGACGCCCTGCTCGCGAAGATCGTCGACCGGGGGCGCGGCGGCTTCTGCTACGAACTCAACGGCGCCTTCGCGGCGTTGCTGCGGCATCTCGGGTTCACGGTGGCCCTGCTCCAGGCGCGTGCCTATGGCGGCGACGGCCGCCCCGGCATCCCCTATGACCATCTCGCGCTGCGCGTGGAGACCGAGGACGGCCGCCCCTGGCTGGTGGATGTGGGCTTCGGGGACAACTCCCACCAGCCGCTGGCCTGGGACGAGCGCGGGGACCAGAGGGACCCCGCGGGTGTCTTCCGGGTCGAGGCGGCAGGGGGCGGTGTGCTGGAGGTGTCCCGGGACGGCCGGCGCCAGTACCGGCTGGAGCCGGGGGCGCGGGAGCTGGCGGACTTCCGGGTGGGGGCCTGGTGGCACCGGACGTCCCCCGGGTCCCCCTTCACCCGGTCCCTGGTCTGTTCCCTGGTCACCACCGGGGGACGGGTCACCCTCAGCGGCCGGAAGCTGGTCGTCACCGCCGACGGGGAGCGGCACGAGGAGTTGCTGGCGGACGGGGCGGCCGTGCTGGCCGCCTACCGGGACCACTTCGGGCTGCGTCTGGACCGGCTGCCGCGCGATCCGCGCGGCGGGCGGGGCTGAGTACGCGGGTTCCGGCCGCCGGGGCGGGGGAGGGCCGTTACGAAGCCTCCAGCCAGCCGTCGAACTCCGCGGCGAAGTCGTCCAGGGCGTCGGGGTCCAGCCGTCCCCCGGGGTCCTCCACGACGACCAGCCACTGGGCGTCCTCGGCGTCGTCCTCACCGGCCAGCGAGTCCCGGACGAGCTGGGGCTCGTCGGTCACGCCGAAGCGGTCCGCCAGCTCCCGCGCCACCTCCTCGGCGGTGTCCCGGTCGGGCAGTACCAGTACATGACGTCCTTCGCTCATCCGTTCATTCTCCGGCACGGGCGGGAGTGTCAGTGGCCCGTGGGATGCTGGAGGCGATGGCCACCAGGAAGAACTCGACCGACGATCCGCTCGCCCCCGTCACTCTCGTCGTGGGCCAGGAGGATCTGCTACTCGACCGCGCGGTGCGGCAGGTGGTGGCGGCGGCGCGCGCCGCCGACGCCGACACGGACGTCCGGGACCTCACGGCCGACCAGCTCCAGCCCGGCACCCTCGCCGAGCTGACGAGCCCGTCGCTCTTCGCCGAGCGCAAGGTCGTCGTCGTCCGCAACGCCCAGGATCTGTCCGCCGACACGATCAAGGACATCAAGGGCTATCTCACCGCACCGGCGGAGGAGATCACCCTGGTCTTCGTCCACCCGGGCGGTGCGAAGGGCAAGGGGCTGCTGGACGCCGCCCGCAAGGCGGGGGCGCGGGAGGTCGCCTGTCCGAAGACGACGAAGCCCGCGGAGCGGCTGACGTTCGTGCGGGCGGAGTTCCGGACGCTGGGCCGGTCCGCGACACCGGAGGCGTGTCAGGCGCTCGTGGACGCGATCGGCAGCGATCTGCGGGAGTTGGCGAGCGCGGCCTCGCAGCTCACGGCCGATGTCGAGGGCACGATCGACGAGGCCGTCGTCGGGCGGTACTACACGGGCCGTGCCGAGGCGTCCAGTTTCACGGTCGCCGACCGCGCGGTGGAGGGCCGGGCGGCGGAGGCGCTGGAGGCGTTGCGGTGGTCGCTGGCCACCGGGGTGGCGCCGGTGCTGATCACCAGCGCGCTGGCGCAGGGAGTGCGGGCGATCGGGAAGCTGTCCGCCGCGCGGGGAGGACGGCCCGCCGATCTCGCCCGGGAACTGGGGATGCCCCCGTGGAAGATCGACCGGGTCCGGCAGCAGATGCGCGGCTGGACCCCGGACGGGGTCGCGGTCGCGCTCCGCGCGGTCGCCGAGGCCGACGCCGGGGTGAAGGGCGGGGGGGACGACCCCGAGTACGCCCTGGAGAAGGCGGTCGTGACCATCGCCCGCGCCGCCCGCTCCCGCCGCTGACCCGCCACCGCCCCGGCGGGCGGCGCGCCGCCCGCCCCTGGCTCGGCCCTTCTGGCTCGGCCCTTCTGGCTCCGCCCGCCGGGCTCCGGGCTCCGGGCTCCGGCCGCGCTCCGTCGGCCCGGGCTTCTGTCCGCCGGAGCCGTCCGTCCCGTCACCGATGCCGTCACCGATCCCGATCCCGGTGCCGGGGCGGGGACGGCGTCACGCTCCGGCTGTTCGGCCGTGGTCCGTCCGTCCGCGCGGGCCCGTCACGGTCGCCGGGCGGGCCGGTCGGCTGCCCCGGGCCTGGATATGCCGAGGCCCCGGACGCTTTCCGTCCGCCCTGGGGAAGGGCGGGGAGGGAAGCGGCCGGGGCCTCGGAACGTATTGCCGGGTGGGCTCGCACCCGCGTGGCGAACGCAGGTCCAAGTGCGAGCCCGGGGGATGCCGTACGGGGAGCGGATGAGAGAGGGCCCGCTCGGGTCCGTTCGGCGATCAAGTGGTCCGACGGATCGGCACCAGGGCCGCTGCCGGAAGTCCGGGGCCGGGCCCCGGAGCTACCGCGGAGGCTCAGCCCTGGAGGGAGGCAACCTTGGACGCCAGCGCCGACTTCTTGTTGGCGGCGGCGTTCTTGTGGATGACACCCTTCGAGACGGCCTTGTCGAGCTTGCGGGCGGCCTCGCGAGCGGCCACGGTGGCCTTCTCGAGGTCGCCGGAGGCGACGGCCTCGCGGGCCTTGCGGACCGCGGTCTTGAGCGAGGACTTGACGGCCTTGTTGCGCAGGCGCGCCTTCTCGTTCGTCTTGTTCCGCTTGATCTGGGACTTGATGTTCGCCACGAAAGAGCCTTTTCAGGTTCGAATGATCTCTGAGGTGTGTCCCGTGGGTCCTGGCATGCACCATGACACGAGACACAGCTGTCTACGCTACCAGCAGCTCTCCCGGCGGCCCAAACCGGTCGCAGTCCCGCACCCATGGGACGATGGAGGCTACGTATCGATCCGCCATCGCCCGAGACGAGACGCCCGGCGTCTCAAGAATCAGGACCCTGCGTGCCCGCGACTCCTCTCAACGTGCCCGAGCCGAGCCGTACCGACCCGGCGCTGATCCGCAATTTCTGCATCATCGCGCACATCGACCACGGCAAGTCGACGCTTGCCGACCGGATGCTCCAGCTCACCGGGGTGGTCGAGCAGCGGCAGATGCGCGCGCAGTACCTCGACCGGATGGACATCGAGCGTGAGCGCGGCATCACGATCAAGTCCCAGGCCGTCCGGCTGCCCTGGGCCCCCACCGAGGGCCCCGGCCAGGGCAGCACCCACATCCTGAACATGATCGACACCCCGGGGCACGTGGACTTCACCTATGAGGTCTCCCGTTCCCTGGCGGCCTGCGAAGGCACGGTCCTGCTGGTGGACGCGGCCCAGGGGATCGAGGCGCAGACCCTGGCCAACCTCTATCTGGCGATGGAGAACGACCTCACCATCGTTCCCGTCCTCAACAAGATCGACCTGCCGGCGGCCCAGCCGGAGAAGTTCGCCGAGGAACTGGCGAACCTGGTCGGCTGCGAGCCGGGCGATGTGCTCCGGGTCTCCGCGAAGACCGGTCTGGGAGTGGAGGCGCTGCTCGACCGCGTGGTCCGGGACGTCCCCGCCCCCGTCGGGGTCAAGGACGCGCCCGCCCGCGCCATGATCTTCGACTCGGTCTACGACTCCTACCGGGGCGTCGTGACCTATGTCCGGGTCGTCGACGGCACCCTCGGCAAGCGCGAGCGCATCCGGATGATGTCCACCGGGGCCACGCACGAGCTGCTGGAGATCGGCACCAACTCGCCCGAGATGCTGTCCGCCGACGGTCTGGGCGTGGGCGAGGTGGGCTACCTGATCACCGGTGTGAAGGATGTCCGCCAGTCCAAGGTCGGCGACACCATCACCCAGCAGAACAAGGGCGCCACCGAGGCACTGGGCGGCTACAAGGACCCCAAGCCGATGGTGTTCTCCGGCCTCTACCCGCTGGACGGCTCGGACTACCCCGAGCTGCGCGACGCCCTCGACAAGCTCCAGCTCAACGATGCCGCGCTGGTGTACGAGCCGGAGACCTCGGCGGCCCTCGGCTTCGGTTTCCGCGTCGGCTTCCTCGGTCTGCTGCACCTGGATGTGATCCGGGAGCGGCTGGAGCGCGAGTTCGGCCTCGATCTGATCGCCACGGCCCCCAATGTGGTCTACCGCGTGATCATGGAGGACGGCGTCGAGCACACGGTCACCAACCCGAGCGAGTTCCCCGAGGGGAAGATCGCGGAGGTGTACGAGCCGGTGGTCCGCGCCACCGTCCTCGCGCCCACCGAGTTCATCGGCTCGATCATGGAGCTGTGCCAGAACCGCCGGGGCACCCTGCTCGGCATGGACTACCTCTCCGAGGACCGGGTGGAGATCCGCTACACCCTGCCCCTCGCCGAGATCGTCTTCGACTTCTTCGACCAGCTGAAGTCGAAGACCCGGGGATACGCCTCGCTCGACTACGAGCCCACGGGCGAGCAGTCCGCCCACCTCGTGAAGGTGGACATCCTGCTCCACGGCGACAAGGTCGACGCCTTCTCAGCGATCACCCACCGTGACCAGGCGTACGCCTACGGGGTGCGGCTCGTCGCCAAGCTGAAGGAGCTGATCCCGCGGCAGGCGTTCGAGGTGCCGGTGCAGGCGGCCATCGGCTCCCGGGTCATCGCCCGGGAGACCATCCGCGCCATCCGCAAGGACGTCCTCGCCAAGTGCTACGGCGGTGACATCTCCCGTAAGCGGAAGCTGCTGGAGAAGCAGAAGGAAGGCAAGAAGCGGATGAAGATGGTCGGCAGCGTGGAGGTGCCGCAGGAAGCCTTCATCGCGGTGCTGTCCAGCGACGAGAGCGGCGGCAAGACCAAGAAGTAGCACGGCAGGACCGAGAAGCAGGACCAAGAACAGGACCGAGAAGCAGGACCTGGGACAGGACCAGGAGCAGGACCAGGAAGTGGGCGGGAGGCCGGGCCCCGGATCATCCGGGGCCCGGTGCCGCGGGGCCCTTCGGGGCCTGCCCGGAAACCACTCCCCGCGGTGGAGCGGCCCTGAAGCGGCGGGGAAGCGGTGGGGAAGCGTTTTGAAGCGGTTTTGAAGCGAGGGACCGTAGACCCTTACGCACCGGGACAGGGCGCTCTACCCTGATCACGGCTCGATGGTTACTCGCCAGTTATAAACCAGCCCGTCGTGCAGTGCTGCCGCAGGCCCGGAGGACGTCGTGAGCGACACACAGACCCTGATCGAGAACCGGCCGCCCTCCGTGGCGGTCCTCTTCGCCGAGCGCGTGGCGGCCACTCCGGACGCCGAGGCGTTCCGCTACCCGGTGCCGTCCGCGTCGGGCCAGGGCCCTGACGAGTGGAAGTCGCTGAGCTGGAGCGAGGCCGCCGAGCGGGTGCACGCCGTCGCGGCGGGGCTCATCGGCCTCGGCGTCGAGCCCGAGGACCGTGTCGCGCTGGCCTCCGCCACCCGGATCGAGTGGATTCTCGCCGACCTCGGGGTGATGTGCGCGGGCGGCGCCACGACGACGATCTACCCGTCCACCAACGCCGAGGAGTCGGCGTACATCCTCGCGGACTCCGAGAGCCGGGTCCTCATCGCGGAGGACGCCGTACAGCTCGCCAAGGCGCGGGAGCGCCGCGCCGAGCTGCCGGGGCTGCGGCATGTCGTCGTCATCGACGCCACGGGCGTCGAGCCGGACGCGGCCGACCCCGAGGGATGGGTGCTCACCCTGGCCGAGCTGGAGGCGCGCGGCGCCGCGTACCTCGCGGCCACCCCCGGAGCGGTCAAGGAGCGCGTCGGGGCGATCACCTCCGACCAGCTCGCGACCCTGATCTACACCTCGGGCACCACCGGCCGTCCCAAGGGTGTCCGCCTGCCGCACGACAACTGGTCGTACATGGCGCGGGCGATCGGGGCCTCCGGCCTGGTCAACGCGGACGATGTGCAGTACCTCTGGCTGCCGCTCGCGCATGTCTTCGGCAAGGTGCTGACCTCCGGCCAGATCGAGGTCGGTCATGTCACCGCCGTCGACGGCCGCATCGACAAGATCATCGACAATCTGCCGGTGGTCCAGCCGACCTATATGGCGGCCGTGCCGCGGATCTTCGAGAAGGTCTACAACGGCGTCGCCGCCAAGGCGCGCGCCGGAGGACCCGCCAAGTACAAGATCTTCCGCTGGGCCGCCGAGGTCGCGCGCGAGTACGCCAAGGCCGGCCAGGACAACTTCCGCCGGACGGGCACCCGCTCCGTCCCGTTCGCGCTGAGCGCCAAGCACAAGGTCGCCGACGCGCTCGTCTACTCCAAGCTGCGCGAGGCGTTCGGCGGCAGGCTGCGCGCCGCCGTCTCCGGCTCCGCCGCGCTCTCGCCGGAGATCGGCTACTTCTTCGCGGGCGCCGGAATCCACATCCTGGAGGGGTACGGGCTGACCGAGTCGAGCGCCGCCTCCTTCGTCAACCCGGGCGAGGCCTACCGCACCGGCACGGTCGGCAAACCCCTGCCCGGCACGGAGGTGCGGATCGCCGACGACGGCGAGATCCTGCTGCGCGGCCCGGGCATCATGCAGGGCTACCACGGGCAGCCCGAGAAGACCGCCGAGGTGCTGGAGCCGGACGGCTGGCTGCACACCGGCGACATCGGTGAACTCTCCACCGACGGCTATCTGCGGATCACCGACCGCAAGAAGGACCTGATCAAGACCTCCGGCGGCAAGTACATCGCCCCGACGGAGATCGAGATCCAGTTCAAGGCCGCCTGCCC
Source organism: Streptomyces clavuligerus (assembly GCF_005519465.1). NCBI lineage: Bacteria > Bacillati > Actinomycetota > Actinomycetes > Kitasatosporales > Streptomycetaceae > Streptomyces > Streptomyces clavuligerus. Next base: position 4,707,572 of record NZ_CP027858.1, read on the forward strand.
CTTCGTCTCGAACATCGTGGTCATCGGCGCGGACCGGAACTTCTGCACCGCGCTGATCGCGCTCGACGAGCCCACGGTGCTCGGCTGGGCGAAGGAGAACGGGCTCGACGGCCGCTCCTACGCCGAGGTGGTGGCGGCGCCCGCCACCCGGGAGCTGATCCAGGGCTACGCGGCCCGGGTGAACGAGGGGCTCCAGCGCTGGCAGACGATCAAGAAGTTCCGGCTGCTGCCCCGGGACCTCGACGTGGAGCACGGCGACCTCACCCCGAGCCTCAAGCTGAAGCGCCCGGCGGTCGAGCGTGAGTTCCAGCACCTGATCGACGAGATGTACCAGGGCGCCCGGGAGAGCTGACGGCCTCCCGCCGCCCCCGCGGACCGCGCTGATCCGCCCCGGCCGCCCGGCCGGGGCGGGGGCACGGGCCGGGTGACGGACAATGGGGGCATGCCTTCCGTACTGCCCGACGGTGAGCCCATGCCCCCGGACGGGTCGCTCCCGGCCGCCGCGCTCGACGGCGCCGCCGACCGGCCGCTCGCCTTCTATCTGCACGTGCCGTACTGCGCCACCCGCTGCGGCTACTGCGACTTCAATACCTACACCGCCAGTGAGCTGCGCGGTTCCGGTGGTGTGCTCGCCTCCCGGGACAACTACGCGGCGACGGTCGCGGAGGAGGTCCGCCACGCCCGTACGGTGCTCGGCGACGACCCCCGCCCGGTGCGCACGGTCTTCGTCGGCGGCGGTACGCCCACCCTGCTGCCCGCGCGGGACCTGGTGGCGATGGTGGAGACCGTCCGGAAGGAGTTCGGCCTCGCCGAGGACGCGGAGATCACCACCGAGGCCAATCCGGAGTCCGTCGGTCCGGAGTATCTGGAGGAGCTGCGGGCCGGGGGCTTCAACCGGATCTCGTTCGGGATGCAGAGCGCCCGGCGGCATGTCCTGAAGGTGCTCGACCGCACCCACACCCCCGGCAGGCCCGAAGCCTGCGTGGCCGAGGCGCGTGCGGCGGGCTTCGGCCATGTGAACCTGGACCTGATCTACGGCACCCCCGGCGAGAGCGACGAGGACTGGCGCGCGTCCCTGACGGCGGCGGTCGGCGCGGGCCCCGACCACATCTCCGCGTACGCCCTGATCGTGGAGGAGGGCACCCAGCTCGCGCGGCGCATCCGCCGGGGCGAGGTGCCGATGACCGACGACGACGTGCACGCCGACCGCTATCTGATCGCCGAATCCGTCCTCGCGGAAGCGGGCTACTCCTGGTACGAGGTGTCCAACTGGGCCACCTCCGAGGCCGGGCGCTGCCTCCACAACGAGCTGTACTGGCGGGGCGCGGACTGGTGGGGCGCGGGACCCGGGGCCCACAGCCATGTCGGCGGGGTGCGCTGGTGGAACGTGAAACACCCGGGCGCCTATGCCGCCGCGCTCGCCGAGGGCCGGTCGCCGGGCGCGGGCCGGGAGCTGCTGTCGGACGAGGACCGCCGGGTCGAACGGGTCCTGCTGGAGCTGCGGCTCGTCGACGGGGTGCCGCTGTCGCTGCTGCGGCCCGCCGGGCTCGAAGCGGCGCGCCGCGCGCTCGCCGACGGACTGCTCGAAGCGTCCGCGTACGACGGGGGACGTGCCGTGCTCACCCTGAGGGGGCGCCTGCTGGCGGACGCGGTGGTACGCGACCTCGTCGACTGAGCCCCGGCCGTTCTCCTGCCCACCGGGGGCCGGCCGTTCCCCGTCCACCGGGGGGGGGGGGCGCCCGGCCCCGTCAGCCGTTCCCGTCCCCCGGGGGCGCGGTCACGAAGTCGATCAGCTCCTCCACCCGTCCCAGCAGCGCGGGCTCCAGGTCCCTGTACGAGTGGACCCGCGACAGGATGTGCTGCCAGGCCGCGCCTGTCCGCTCGGGCCAGCCCAGGGCCCGGCAGACGCCCGTCTTCCAGTCCTGGCCGCGCGGGACCGCCGGCCAGGCACCGATGCCCAGCGAGGACGGCTTCACCGCCGCCCAGACGTCGATGTAGGGGTGCCCCACGACCAGGACGTCCGGCCCCGTCACCGACGCGGCGATCCGGGACTCCTTGGACCCCGGCACCAGATGGTCCACGAGCACCCCCAGCCGGGCGTCGGGCCCCGGCGCGAACTCCGCGACCACGGCGGGCAGGTCGTCGACGCCCTCCAGATACTCGACGACCACCCCCTCGATCCGCAGATCGTCGCCCCAGACCCGTTCGACCAGCTCGGCGTCGTGGCGGCCCTCGACATAGATACGGCCCGCCCGCGCCACCCTGGCCCGTGTCCCGGGGACGGCCACCGAGCCCGACGCGGTGCGCGCCGGGGCGGCGGGCGACCGTGCCGGGCGGACCAGGGTGACGACGCTCCCCTCCAGCAGAAAGCCCCGCGGGGCGAGCGGGAAGACCCGCCGCTTGCCGAAGCGGTCCTCCAGGGTCACCGTCCCGGCCTCGCAGCCGATCACCGCCCCGCAGTACCCGGTGGCCACCTCCTCCACCACGAGATCGGGTTCGGCGGGCACCTCGGGGACGGCCTGGCGGCCGGGCCGCTTCCACGGGGGCGTCAGATCGGGGCTGTAGCTGCGCATCCGGCCGACGCTACGACACCGCGAACCGCTCCGCCAGCGCCGCGCGCTGGGCCCGGACGAAGGCCGCGTCCACCACCGCGCCGTGCCCGGGGACATAGGCCGCGTCCTCGCCGCCCAGCGCCAGCAGCCGGTCCAGCGCGGCGGGCCAGCGCGCGCCGATGGCGTCCGGACCGGCCTGCGGCTCGCCGGACTCCTCCACCAGATCGCCGCAGAACACCACCTCGGGCTCGCCCGGCACCAGCACGGCGAGATCGTGGCCGGTGTGCCCGGGACCCACGTTCGCGAGCAGCACCCGCCGTCCGCCCCCCAGGTCCAGCATCCGTTCCCCGGTGACCAGGTGGCCCGGCGCCACCAGCAGCTCCGCGGAGCGCGCCGCCTCCGCGCCGTCCACGCCGTGGCGCACGGCGTCCGACCGCAGCTCCTCCCGTTCGCGCCGCAGCAGGGCGTCCAGGCCCACGGCGCCGAAGACCTCCGCCCCCGGGAACGCGGCGGTGCCCATCACATGGTCGAAATGGGGATGGCTCAGTGCGATATGTGTCACGTGCCTCCCCGCGAGCAGGGTCTCCACCTGGACCCTCAGCTCCGTGCCCTCGGTGAGGGTGGAGCCCGTGTCGTACAGGAGGACGCCCTCCGTGCCGACGATCAATCCACAGGTCGCGTCCCAGCCGGGGAGCCTGCGCCGTCCCACCCCCGCGGCCAGCCGCTCCCAGCCGAGGTCTTCCCAACTCACGTTCATACCGCGACGCTACTGGCAACGACCAGCGCGGGCGCGCGGTAGCGTGGTCGGTCGCCCTTGCTAGGGGTGTACCCCACGGCCGTACACTGGCACGGGGAAAACTGGCACTCGCCACCTGTGAGTGCCAGACAGTGACCGAAGCACGACCGAGGGAACACCACTGGAGGTGCGCGCGATGCTCAGTGAACGCAGGCTCGAAGTGTTGCGTGCCATCGTCCAGGACTATGTGGGCACGGAGGAGCCGGTGGGCTCCAAGGCGCTCACCGAGCGTCATCAGCTCGGGGTCTCCCCGGCGACCGTGCGCAACGACATGGCCGTTCTGGAGGACGAGGGCTTCATCGCCCAGCCCCACACCAGCGCGGGACGGATCCCCACGGACAAGGGCTACCGCCTGTTCGTGGACAAGCTCGCCGGGGTCAAGCCGCTGTCGGCGGCCGAGCGCCGGGCGATCCAGAGCTTCCTCGACGGCGCCGTGGACCTCGACGACGTCGTGGGCCGTACGGTGCGGCTGCTGGCGCAGCTCACCCGTCAGGTCGCGGTCGTGCAGTACCCCTCGCTCACCCGTTCCACCGTCCGGCATGTGGAGCTGCTGTCCCTGGCTCCCGCGCGGCTGATGCTGGTACTGATCACGGACACCGGACGGGTCGAGCAGCGCCTGGTCGACTGCCCGGCGCCGGTCGGGGAGAATCTCCTCGCCGATCTGCGGGCGCGGCTCAACAGCCGGGTCGTGGGCCGTCGCTTCACGGACGTGCCCCATCTGGTGCAGGACCTCGGCGACTCCTTCGAGCCCGAGGACCGGGGGGCCGTCTCCACCGTTCTCTCCACTCTGCTGGAGACCCTGGTGGAGGAGAAGGAGGAGCGGCTGATGATCGGCGGCACGGCGAACCTCACCCGTTTCGGTCATGACTTCCCGCTGACGATCCGGCCCGTCCTGGAGGCGCTGGAGGAGCATGTGGTGCTGCTCAAGCTGCTCGGAGAGGCCAAGGAGTCGGGCGGTATGGGCATGACCGTCCGCATTGGTCACGAGAACGCCCATGAAGGGCTCAACGCAACGTCCGTGGTCTCGGTCGGCTACGGTTCGGGCGACGAGGCAGTCGCCAAACTCGGCGTGGTCGGACCGACCCGCATGGACTACCCCGGAACGATGGGAGCAGTACGCGCAGTGGCACGTTACGTCGGACAGATCCTGGCGGAGTCGTAAGTGGCCACGGACTACTACGCCGTACTCGGCGTGCGCCGCGACGCTTCCCAGGACGAGATCAAGAAGGCATTCCGGCGGCTCGCCCGCGAGCTGCACCCGGATGTCAACCCCGATCCGAAGACCCAGGAGCGGTTCAAGGAGATCAACGCCGCCTACGAGGTGCTGTCGGACCCGCAGAAGAAGCAGGTCTACGACCTCGGCGGCGATCCGCTCTCCCAGTCGGGCGGTGCGGGCGCGGGTGGCTTCGGCGCCGGTGGCTTCGGGAACTTCTCGGACATCATGGACGCGTTCTTCGGAACGGCGTCGCAGCGGGGACCGCGCTCGCGGACCCGGCGCGGCCAGGACGCGATGATCCGGCTGGAGATCGAGCTCAACGAGGCGGCCTTCGGCACCACCAAGGACATCCAGGTCGACACGGCCGTCGTCTGCACCACCTGCTCGGGTGAGGGCGCGGCGCCGGGCACCTCGGCGCAGACCTGTGACATGTGCCGGGGCCGTGGTGAGGTCTCGCAGGTCACACGGTCCTTCCTGGGCCAGGTCATGACCTCCCGCCCCTGCCCCCAGTGCCAGGGCTTCGGGACCGTAGTCCCGACGCCGTGCCCGGAGTGCGCGGGTGACGGACGGGTCCGCTCGCGCCGCACACTGACGGTGAAGATCCCGGCGGGTGTCGACAACGGCACCCGGATCCAGCTCGCGGGAGAGGGCGAGGTCGGCCCCGGCGGCGGCCCGGCCGGTGATCTCTATGTCGAGATCCATGAGCTGCCCCACCCGGTCTTCCAGCGGCGCGGCGACGATCTCCACTGCACGGTGACGATCCCGATGACAGCGGGCGCGCTCGGGACGAAGGTGCCGCTGGAGACCCTGGACGGGCTGGAGGAGGTCGACATCCGGCCGGGCACCCAGTCCGGGCAGTCGATCCCGCTGCACGGCCGGGGCGTCACCCATCTGCGGGGCGGCGGACGCGGCGATCTGATCGTCCATGTCGAGGTCATGACCCCGACCAAGCTGGACACCGAGCAGGAGCGGCTGCTGCGCGAGCTGGCGAAGCTGCGGGGCGAGGAGCGCCCGATGGGGCAGTTCCAGCCCGGGCAGCAGGGGTTGTTCTCCCGGCTGAAGGACGCGTTCAACGGCCGTTAGCCACCAGGCGCGGGACGGGCTCCGACGCCCGTACCCCCGTGTCGATGGGGCCGTCGCTCCGGAACCTCCGGAACGGCGGCCCCGCCGCTTTCCCCGGACCCCTTCGGAACGGCGGCCCCGCCGCTTTCCCCGGACCCCTTCGGAACGGCGGTCCCGCCGCGTTCTCTGTGTTCTTTGCGTTCTCTGCGTTCTTCGGCCCCGGTTTCCGCGCGGTCGCACCGGGACGCGTGCCCGGGGGCGCCCGGTTCGGTGGTGTGCGAGCGGCATGCGACGATGCAGGCATGTCCTCCGTACTGACCGATCTCTCCAGGTATCCGATCGTGCAGGCCCCCATGGCCGGCGGGGCCTCGTGCCCGCAGCTCGCCGCCGCCGTCGGCGAGGCGGGCGGGCTCGGGTTCCTCGCCGCCGGATACAAGACGGCGGGCGGGATGTACCAGGAGATCAAGCAGATCCGGGGACTGACGGACCGTCCCTTCGGCGTCAATCTCTTCATGCCGCAGCCCGCGACCGCCGATCCGAGCGCCGTGGAGGTCTACAGCCAGCAGCTCGCCGGTGAGGTCTCCTGGTACGAGACCCCGCTCGGCGATCCCGAGTCCGGCGGCGACGACGGGTACGAGGCGAAACTGGCCATTCTCCGCGACGACCCTGTGCCCGTGGTCTCGTTCACCTTCGGGTGTCCCGAGCCCGAGGTACTGGCGTCCTTCGCGCGGGCCGGGACGGCCACCGTGGTCACCGTGACCACCCCCGACGAGGCGCTGGCGGCCGAGCGTGCCGGGGCCGACGCCCTGTGTGTGCAGGGTGTCGAGGCGGGCGGCCACCAGGGCACCCACCGGGACGACCCCGCGACGGACGGCGCCGGGATCGGGCTGCTCACCCTGATCACGCTGATCCGGGAGGCGGTCCGGCTGCCCGTGATCGCCACCGGTGGGCTGATGCGGGGCGACCAGATCGCCGCCGTGCTCGCGGCCGGGGCGAGCGCCGCGCAGCTCGGCACCGCCTTCCTCGTCTGCCCCGAGTCGGGCGCCCACACCCTGCACAAGCAGGCGATGACCGATCCGCTCTTCGTCCGGACGGAGCTGACCCGGGCGTTCTCGGGGCGGCCCGCGCGGGGCCTGGTCAACCGGTTCATGCGGGAGCACGGGCCGTACGCGCCCGCCGCCTACCCGCAGGTGCACCATCTGACGAGCGGTCTGCGGAAGGCCGCCGCCAAGGTGGGCGACGCGCAGGGCATGTCGCTGTGGGCCGGGCAGGGGCACCGGCTGGCGCGCGAGCTGCCCGCCGGGGAACTGGTGGAGGCGCTGGCCGCCGAGCTGGCCGCGGCGCGGGCGGAGTTCGCCCCCGCCGCCCGTGCTGTCGCAGAGGGCCCTGCCGCTCCCGGCGGCCCCGGAGCCGCCGGGGACACGGCGGCCGGGACCGCCGCGCCGGGCGCCGCGCGGGCACCGGGGGAGCCCCCGGAGCCCCGGAGGCCCGGCCGGGCCCCCGAGGCTCCGTCCACCCGGCTGCCGGGGGTCCCGTCATGACCGCCCCCGTCTTCGTCGTCGGCTCCCTGGACGGTGCCGCTCCCGGCACCCCGTTCACCCTCGACGGCCCCGAGGGCCGCCACGCCGTCTCCGTCCGCAGGCTCACCAGCGGCGAGGAGATCGTCCTCACGGACGGGCAGGGCCGGGGCGCCGCCGGTGCGGTGCTGCGGACCGAGGGCAAGGACACCCTGGTCGTGGAGGTGCGCGAGCTGCGCGACGAGCCCGCGCCCCGGCCCCGGATCACCGTCGTCCAGGCGCTCCCCAAGGGCGACCGGGGCGAACTCGCCGTCGAGACCATGACGGAGACCGGTGTCGACACGATCGTGCCCTGGTCCGCCGCCCGCTGCATCACCCAGTGGCGGGGGGAACGGGGCGCCAAGTCCCTCGCCAAGTGGCGGGCCACCGCCCGCGAGGCGGGCAAGCAGTCCCGGCGGCTCCGCTTCCCCGAGGTCGCCGACGCGGCGACCACGAAGCAGGTCGCCGCGCTGCTCGCGGAGGCCGACTTCGCCGCCGTGCTGCACGAGGAGGGCGCCGAGGCGCTGGCCACCGCCGAACTCCCCGCCGAGGGCTCGATCGTGCTGGTGGTCGGCCCCGAAGGGGGCGTGTCGCCGGAGGAGTTGGACGCCTTCGCCGCGGCCGGGGCGCGCCCGTTCCGGCTGGGCCACAGTGTGCTGCGGACCTCCACGGCGGGCACGGCGGGCGTCGCCCTGCTGCTGGGCCGCACCGGCCGCTGGTCGTAGCCCCGCGCCGGACGCCGCCGACCGCCCCCGGACCGTCCCCGGCCGCGATCGGGGGACCGTCCGGGGCGGGCGCCGTTCCCGTCCCGGCTCCTCACCGGGGTGCTCGCGGGGCGCGCGGCCGGGGTGGTCGCCGGAAATGGCCGAAAATAGCCGGAAGGCAGTCTCCGGTATCTCCCGTACATCCCCCGTACGGGTCATCTGTGGCCGCAACCGCTCTTTCACTGAGCGCCGCCCGGTGTCACTCTGCCGTCCATGAACGGCATGACCATCCACGGCACGGCGCGCGGGCGCCGCCGCTCCCGGGGGCTCGTCGCGATCGCCGTCGCCGGGGCGATCGCCGCCGGGACGGCCGCCTGCGAGCCCAGATCGGGCGAGCGGCTGCGCTCCGGCTCCGTCGCGCTCACCACCGACCGCATGACCACGAAGACCCTGGAACGGCTCGGTGTCGCGGTCAACTGGTTCACCTGTGATGCGGATGTCGCCGGAGAGGGCGCCTCCGCCCCGCCCGCCCACGCGACCGTCGACTGCAGGGGCGAGACCGACTCCGGCCAGAAGATCACACTCACCGGCCGGGTCACGGAGGAGCGGGGCGGTGTCTGCGTCCGGGGCGACCTCACCGTGCGGATCAGCGGCCGGACCGCCTTCGACGCGACCTATCTGGGGGACTGCTCGGCCCGGCCGAGCGCGGTGACGCCACGTCACACCCCCTACACGCCCGGCGGCGAGCCCCGGCCCCGGCCCACCGTGACGGTCACCGTGACCGAGACCGTCACGGCCGTGCCGCGTACCTGACGACCGGTCGCCGGGGCGGCGGACACCGCCGGCGGCCCCCGGGGCACAGCGCACGGGCCGCGGGGACAGAGCGCGGCTCACGGCGCCGCCCGCGCGTCCGCGCCCCGGCGCGCGCCGCCCGCGTTCCGTTCCGCGCCCTCGGGGCGGGCTCCCGTACCGTCCGCGTGTACTGGGGTCCACCCCGGAGGGTCTGATCCGGAAAACCTCTGACCGGGCCGCCCTGACCTGCCTAGGGTGACGGTGTGACGCAGCATGCCTACCTTCGGTATCCGCATATTCATGGCGAGTTGATCGCATTCACGGCCGAGGACGACGTCTGGGCCGCTCCGCTTGACGGTGGCCGCGCCTGGCGGGTCAGCTCCGACGACATCCCGGTCGACCACCCCCGTATCTCCCCCGACGGCACCCATGTCGCCTGGACCTCGCGCCGCGACGGGGCCCCCGAGGTGCATGTCGGACCCCTGGACGGCGGCCCCACCACCCGGCTCACCCACTGGGGCAGCGCCCGTACCGGCGTCCGCGGCTGGACGCCCGGGGGCGAGATCCTCGCCGTCTCCGCCCAGGGCCAGGCATCCCTGCGCCGCACCCTGGCGCGGGCCGTGCCGCTGGACGGCGGCCCCGCCGCGACCCTGCCGTACGGCCCGGTCGGGGACGTGGCCCACAGCGCGGCGGGCGTCCTGCTGCTCTCCGCCACCATGGGCCGCGAGGCCGCGGGCTGGAAGCGCTACCGCGGCGGCACGGCGGGCAAACTCTGGATCGACCGGGAGGGCGCCGGGGAGTTCACACGTATCCACGAGGACCTCGACGGAAACATCGAGTATCCGCTGTGGGTGGGGGAGCGGATCGCCTTCCTCTCCGACCACGAGGGCGTCGGCGCGCTCTACTCCTCCCTCCCCGACGGCTCCGGGCTGCGCCGCCACACCCCCGTCGACGGCTTCTACGCCCGCCACGCCGCCACCGACGGCACCCGCGTCGTCTACGCGAGCGCCGGTGAGCTGTGGATCGTCGACGGCCTCGGCGAGGACAGCGAACCCCGCCCCGTCCCCGTCCGCCTCGGCGGCCAGCGCACCGATCTGCGCCCCCGGATCATCCACGCCGACCACTTCGTGGGCTCCGCCGCCCCCGACCACACCGGCCGGGGCAGCGCCGTCGAGATCCGCGGCGGCGTCCACTGGGTCACCCACCGCGAGGGCCCGGCGCGGGCGCTCGCCGTGGAACCCGGGGTACGGGCCAGGATTCCGCGCGTCTTCCGGGCCGACGGCGAGGAGCACGTCGTCTGGGTGACCGACGCGGAGGGCGAGGACGCGCTGGAGTTCGCGCCCGCCACCGGCGCCACGGCCGGGGCGGCGCCCCGCAGGCTGGGCGCCGGACGGCTCGGCCGGGTGCTGGGCCTCGCCGTCGCCCCCGACGGCAGCAGGGCCGCCGTCGCCTCCCACGACGGCCGTGTCCTGCTCGTGGAGCGCGAGTCCGGTGAGATCCGGGAGGTCGACCGGGGCGAGCACGGCGAGGCCACCGGGCTGACCTTCTCGCCCGACTCCGGGTGGCTCGCCTGGTCGCACGCGGGCCCCACCCCGCTGCGCCAGCTCAAACTGGCCAACACCGCCGATCTGTCGGTGTCCGAGGCCACCCCGCTGCGCTTCCGCGACTACCAGCCCGCGTTCACCCTCGACGGCAAGCACCTCGCGTTCCTCTCCGAGCGCGCATTCGACCCGGTGTACGACGCCCATGTCTTCGACCTGGCGTTCGTCGGCGGCTGCCGCCCGCACCTGATCACGCTCGCCGCGACCACGCCGTCCCCGTTCGGGCCACAGCGCCACGGACGCCCCTTCGAGGCGGACAAGGACCCCGCGGGCGAGGGCACCGGCGGCGAGGGCGGCGGGGACGGGACCCCCGTCACCCGGATCGACCTCGACGGGCTCGCCGACCGGATAGTGCCGTTCCCCGTGGAGGCCGGCAGCTACTCCACGCTGCGGGCCGCCAAGGACGGGGTGCTGTGGCTGCGCCACCCCGTACGGGGGGTGCTGGGCGCCACCAAGGCCACGCCGGACGCCCCCGGCCCGCGGACCGCCCTGGAGCGCTACGACCTCGTCCAGCGGCAGGGCGAGGAGTTGGCGGCCGATGTCGGCGGATACTCCGTCAGCGGCGACGGCAAGAGGGTGCTGCTGCGGCTGGACGGCGCGCTGAAGGTCGTCCCCAGCGACCGCCGGGCCTCGCGCGACGAGGACAGCGACACCAACATCACCGTCGACCTCTCCCGGGTGCGGCAGCCGCTGGACCCGGGGGCCGAGTGGCGCCAGATGTACGACGAGGCCGGCCGGCTGATGCGGGACAACTTCTGGCGGGCCGACCTCGGCGGCGTCGACTGGGACGGCGTCCTCGCCCGCTACCGTCCGCTGCTGTCCCGGGTGGCCACCCACGACGACCTGGTGGACCTGCTCTGGGAGGTCCAGGGCGAACTGGGCACCTCGCACGCCTATGTCACCCCCCGGGGCTGGTACGGGAACCGCTCCACCCGGCAGGGGCTGCTCGGCGCGGACATCTCCCGCGCCGAGGACGGCGCCTGGCGCATCGACCGGGTGCTGCCCTCGGAGACCTCCGACCCGGAGGCCCACTCCCCGCTCGCCGCCCCCGGTGTCGCCGTGCGCGCGGGGGACGCGATCCTCGCCGTGGACGGCCGCCCCGTCGACCCGGTCGCCGGACCCGGCCCGCTGCTCATGGGCGCCGCGGGCAAACCGGTCGAGCTGACCGTCGCCCCGGCGGGCGGCGGCGACCCCCGGCACGCCGTCGTGGTGCCGCTCGCGGACGAGGAGCCGCTGCGCTACCACGCCTGGGTCGCCGACCGCCGGGCCTATGTGCACGAGCGCTCGGGCGGACGGCTCGGCTATCTCCATGTTCCGGACATGCAGGGCGCTGGCTGGGCGCAGATCCACCGCGATCTGCGGTGCGAGGTGGCGCGCGAGGGCCTGATCGTGGACGTCCGGGAGAACCGCGGCGGCCACACCTCGCAACTGGTGGTGGAGAAGCTGGCCCGCCGGATCGTGGGCTGGGACTTCCCCCGCGACCGCCGCCCGTACAGCTATCCGCAGGACGCGCCGCGCGGCCCCGTCGTCGTCGTGGCGAACGAGTTCTCCGGCTCGGACGGGGACATCGTCAACGCGGCCATCAAGGCCCTGGGGATCGGCCCGGTCGTGGGGACCCGGACCTGGGGCGGGGTGATCGGGATCGACAGCCGGTACACCCTGGTGGACGGGACGCTGGTGACCCAGCCGAAGTACGCGTTCTGGCTCGAAGGGTACGAGTGGTCCGTGGAGAACCACGGCGTCGACCCGGACGTCGAGGTGGTCGTCACCCCGCAGGACCATGTCGCGGGCCGCGACCCCCAGCTCGACAGGTCCGTCTCGATCGCCCTGGACGCCCTCGCGGCCACCCCGGCCGCGATCCCGCCCACCCTGCTCTGAGCGGTACGCCTGCTTCGGCCTCCGCCGCCTCCGCGCCCGGGTCAGTCCCGGGCGCGGAGGCCGGGCCGAGAGCGGGGCTCGCTAGCATGGCCCGGTATTCGGCCGACTGATCGAGGACCGGGCACCGGGGACCACGCGCCGCGGCCGGGCCCGCTCGGGGCCGACGAGACGAACCACGCGAGGAGGAACCCCGGTATGGCGGGAGAACCCCAGGCAGGCTGCCTGTTCTGCAAGATCGTGGCCGGTGACGTACCCGCGACGGTGGTACGGCAGACCGACACGGTGGTCGCGTTCCGCGACATCAACCCGCAGGCGCCGTCCCATGTGCTGGTGATCCCGAAGGCGCACTACCCGGACGCCGCCTCCCTCGCCGCCGCCGAGCCCACGATCGCGGCCGACGTGCTGCGGGAGGCGGGCGAGGTCGCCAAGCAGGAGGAGACCGACGGCACCGGCTACCGGGTCGTCTTCAACACCGGCTCCGGGGCCGGGCAGACCGTGTTCCACGCGCACGCCCATGTGCTCGGCGGCCGTGGCCTGGAATGGCCCCCCGGATAACCGCCCCGGGGCCGCGCGGAGCACCCCGCGCGGCCCGCGGCCGGTCCACATCCGGTGGGCACCACCGGCACCACCACTGGAACGAGCAGGCTCCCCGTGTCCGTACGTGAACTCGTCGTCCTCGGCACCGCCAGTCAGGTGCCCACCCGCCACCGCAACCACAACGGCTATGTGCTGCGCTGGGACGGGGAGGGGCTGCTCTTCGACCCCGGCGAAGGCACCCAGCGCCAGATGCTGCGCGCCGGGGTCGCCGCCCACGACCTGAACCGGATCTGCGTCACCCACTTCCATGGGGACCACTCCCTCGGTCTCGCCGGAGTCATCCAGCGCATCAATCTGGACCGGGTCCCCCACGAGGTCACCGCCCACTACCCGGAGAGCGGACAGCGCTTCTTCGACCGGCTGCGGTACGCCACCGCCTACCGCGAGACCGTCCGTCTCACCGAGGCCCCCGTCGCCGCGGACGGCGTGCTCGCGCGCACCCCCTCGTACACGCTGGAGACCGCCAGGCTCTCCCACCCCGTCGAGTCCTTCGGCTACCGCCTCGTCGAACCCGACGGCCGCCGGATGCTGCCCGAACGGCTCGCCGCCCACGGCATCGAGGGCCCCGACATCGGCCGGATCCAGCGCGAGGGAGCGCTCGGCGGCGTCACCCTGGACGAGGTCAGCGAGACCCGCAGGGGCCAGCGGTTCGCGTTCGTCATGGACACCCGTCTCTGCGACGGCGTCCACGCCCTCGCCGACGGCTGCGACCTGCTCGTCATCGAGTCGACCTTCCTCGACGAGGACGAGCGGCTGGCCGCCGAGCACGGCCATCTGACCGCGGGACAGGCCGCCCGGGTCGCGCGCGACGCGGGCGTACGGCATCTCGTCCTCACCCACTTCTCGCAGCGCTACGGCGACCCCGCCGTCTTTGAACAGCAGGCGCGCGCGGCCGGGTTCACCGGCGGTCTCACCGTCGCGTCCGACCTTCTGCGCGTCCCTGTGCCCCCACGTCACCCATGAGCGAAGCTGGATCCGTGTCCCTCCCCAAAGCCGAACTGCACGTCCACATCGAAGGCACCCTCGAACCCGAGCTGGCCTTCGCGCTGGCCCGGCGCAACGCCGTCGAGCTGCCCTTCCCGGACACCGAGGCGCTGCGCCGCGCCTATCTCTTCGAGGACCTCCAGTCCTTCCTCGACCTCTACTACCGGCTGATGGCCGTCCTGCGCACCGAGGACGACTTCGCCGAGCTGGCCGACGCCTATCTGGAGCGCGCCGCCGCCCAGGGCGTGCGCCACGCCGAGATCTTCTTCGACCCGCAGGCGCACACCGCCCGCGGCGTCCCCATCGGCACCGTGATCGAGGGCCTGGCCCGCGCGCTCGACGCGAGCGAGCGCCGCCACGGCGTCTCCACCCGGCTCATCATGTGCTTCCTGCGCGACGAGTCCGCCGAGTCCGCCCTGCGGACACTGGAGGAGGCCAAGCCGTATCTGCGCCGGATCACCGCCGTCGGCCTGGACTCCGCCGAGGTCGGCCATCCGCCGTCGAAGTTCCGCGAGGTGTACGAGGCGGCCGGAGCCCTCGGGCTGCGCAAGGTCGCCCACGCGGGCGAGGAGGGCCCGCCCTCCTACATCACGGAGGCGCTGGACGTCCTCGGTGTGGAACGCGTCGACCACGGGCTGCGCTGCATGGAGGACGAGGCGCTGGTGGAGCGGCTGGCCAGGGAGCGGATTCCGCTGACGCTGTGCCCGCTGTCCAATGTCCGGCTGCGCGCCATCGGCGTCCTGGAGGACCATCCGCTGCCCCGGATGATGGACGCGGGGCTGCTCTGCACCGTCAACTCCGACGACCCCGCCTACTTCGGCGGCTATGTGGGCGACACCTTCCACGCGGTGCGGGAGGCCCTGGCCCTGGACGAGGAGCGGCTGCGCGAGCTGGCGCGGAACTCGTTCCTCGCCTCCTTCCTGGAGGACGACGAGGAGCGGCGGGCCCGGCTGATCGCGGAGGTCGACGCCTACGACTTCACGGTGGAGCTGCCGGAGTAGCGGGGCGGGCGGCGTCGGCCCCGGACACCGGGGCAGACGTACCGGTGGCGGCACCGCGTCCGGGCGGCAGACGGATCGCACCGGTGCGGTCCGTGTCACCGGGGGACACCGGTGACACGGACGGCGGCGGCGGCACGGACAGCCCCCGGACGACAGAGCGGCAGCGGCGGCACGGACGGCACCGGCGGCAGCGGCACACGGCGGACACCGGCGGCACAGGCACCAGCACAGGCGCAGCGCAGCGCAGGAGCGGCGGCACAGTGAGCACTCGGCACGGCACCCACGGCACCCACCACGGCACCCCGGCGACCGGTGACCGGCCCCCGTGCCTGGATCCGCTCGCGCGGCTGCGCGCCCCCGGCGACCCGGACCGGGACGTCTATCTCACCGGCACGGTCTTCCTGGACATCATCCTCACCGGCCTCGACTCCGCCCCCGTGCGCGGTACGGAGTCCTGGGCCCGCGGCATGGGATCGAGCCCCGGCGGCGTCGCCAACATGGCCACCGCCCTCGCCCGGCTGGGGCTGCGCACCTCCCTCGCGGCGGCCTTCGGCGACGACCACTACGGGGACTACTGCTGGGACGCCCTGGAGCAGGGCGAGGGGATCGACCTCTCGCTGTCACGCACGGTCCCCGGCTGGCACTCGCCCGTCACCGTCTCGATGGCGTACGAGGGCGAGCGCACCATGGTCTCCCACGGCCACGAGGCCCCGCCGCCGGGGCCCGCCCCCGACTGCCCGCCGCCCGCGCGCGCCGCCGTCGCCTCGCTCACCCCGGGCCGCCGCGAGACCTGGATCGGGCAGGGCGCCCGCTCGGGCACACGGATCTTCGCCGACGTGGGCTGGGACGAGTCGGGCCGCTGGGACCCCGCCGACCTCGCGGACCTGGAGCACTGCGAGGCGTTCCTGCCCAACGCGGAGGAGGCGATGCGCTACACCCGCACCGACTGCCCGCTGGCCGCCGCCCACGCGCTGGCCGGGCGGGTGCCCGTCGCCGTCGTCACCCTCGGGTCGCGGGGCGCGTACGCGGTGGACGGGGCGACCGGCGAGAGCGCCCAGGTCCCGGCCATCGCGGTGGAGGCGCTGGACCCGACGGGGGCGGGTGACGTCTTCGTCGCCGGGTTCGTCACCGGGACCCTCGCCGGGTGGCCGCTGGCGGACCGGCTGGCCTTCGCGGGCCTCACCGCCGCGCTCTCCGTGCAGGAGTTCGGCGGCTCGCTCTCCGCGCCCGGCTGGCTGGAGATCGCGGGCTGGTGGCGGCAGGTCCGGTCGCTGACCGGGCAGCCACCGGACGCGCTGCGCCGCTACGCCTTCCTGGACGAGCTGCTGCCCGCGGACGCCCGCCCCTGGCCGCTGCGCCGGGCCGTCCCCACCATCGGCTTCCGCCCCCCGGTCTGAGCGGTCCCGGCACGGCCCCCCGGGTGGGCGGCACGGCTCCCCGGGTACCCGGCGAGGTTCCCCGGGTACCCGGCGCGGCACTCCCGCCGCGTACCGGAAAAGCCCTCGGCCCTTGTCAGTGTGGCGTCGTACGCTTGGTGTCCAGAGGTTGTCGAGCGGCGAGAACCCTGCAACGGGAGGTATGCGCAGGCCACAGAGCCGGCCCATGACTCAGACACCCACAGCCCAGTCCAGGTCCCGACGCTCCGAGGGCCCGGGGGAGAAGACCGCGCCCCCGCAGGCACGAGCCGAGTTCGCCGTTCCCGCCAAGCACCCCATGGTGACGGTCCTCGGTTCGGGCGACTCCCTGTTGCGTGTGATCGAGAAGGCTTTCCCGGCGGCCGACATCCATGTCCGGGGCAATGAGATCAGTGCCGTCGGGGACGCGGCGGAAGTCCGCCTCGTCCAGCGGCTCTTCGACGAGATGATGCTCGTGCTCCGCACCGGGCAGCCGATGACGGAGGACGCAGTGGAACGCTCGATCGCCATGCTCAGGGCGAGCGAGAACGGCAGTGGGGACGGCCCCGAGACCCCCGCCGAAGTGCTCACCCAGAACATCCTCTCCAGCCGCGGCCGGACCATCCGCCCCAAGACGCTCAACCAGAAGCGGTACGTCGACGCGATCGACAAGCACACGATCGTCTTCGGCATCGGCCCCGCGGGCACCGGCAAGACCTATCTCGCCATGGCCAAGGCGGTCCAGGCCCTCCAGTCCAAGCAGGTCAACAGGATCATCCTGACCCGGCCCGCCGTCGAGGCGGGGGAGCGGCTCGGCTTCCTCCCCGGCACCCTGTACGAGAAGATCGACCCCTATCTGCGCCCGCTGTACGACGCGCTGCACGACATGCTCGACCCCGACTCGATCCCCCGGCTGATGGCCGCCGGGACCATCGAGGTCGCGCCCCTGGCGTACATGCGCGGCCGGACGCTCAACGACGCCTTCATCATCCTGGACGAGGCCCAGAACACCAGCCCCGAGCAGATGAAGATGTTCCTGACCCGGCTCGGCTTCGACTCGAAGATCGTCATCACCGGTGACGTCACCCAGGTCGACCTGCCCGGCGGCACCAAGAGCGGTCTGCGCCAGGTCCAGGACATCCTGGACGGGGTGGACGACGTCCACTTCTCCCGGCTGACGTCCCACGACGTCGTACGGCACAAGCTCGTCGGCCGTATTGTCGACGCGTACGAGAAGTACGACGTGCGCGTCAACGGCGGCGGCCACCACCAGGGCGGCCGGAGCGGCGGACAGGACTCCGCCCGCCACGGACGCGGCGGCAGCGGCAAGTAAACGGGAAGCAGCGGTACAGCACACCATGTCGATCGACGTCAACAACGAGTCCGGAACCGAGGTCGACGAGCGGGCGATCCTCGATATCGCCCGCTACGCCCTGGCCCGGATGCGCATCCACCCGCTCTCCGAACTGTCGGTGATCGTCGTGGACGCCGAGGCCATGGAGCAGCTGCACATCCAGTGGATGGACCTGCCGGGTCCGACCGATGTCATGTCCTTCCCGATGGACGAGCTGCGTCCCCCGGCCAAGGACGACGAGGAGCCCCCGCAGGGCCTCCTCGGGGACATCGTGCTGTGCCCCGAGGTCGCCACCCGGCAGGGCGCCGAGGCGCCCACCGGGCACTCCATGGACGAGGAGCTCCAGCTCCTCACCGTCCACGGGGTGCTCCATCTGCTGGGGTACGACCACGAGGAGCCCGACGAGAAGGCCGAGATGTTCGGGCTCCAGGCGGCGATCGTCGACGGCTGGCGCGCCGAGCAGGGGCTGACGGGTCCCTCCCCGGCCCCGACCGTCTCATGACGGCCCCCCTCGTCCTGGGCGCGGTCGCGCTGGTCGTCGTCGCCTGGCTGGCGGCGTGCGCCGAGGCGGGCATCGCCCGGATCTCCAGCTTCCGCGCCGCCGAGGCCGTCCGCTCCGGGCGGCGCGGCGCCGCCCGGCTGGAACAGGTCGCCGCCGACCCCACCCGCTATCTCAATGTCGCCCTCCTGGTGCGGGTCGCCTGCGAGATGGCGGCCGGGGTGCTGGTCACCTATGTCTGCCTCCAGGAGTTCGCCGAGACCTGGGAGGCGCTGACCGTCGCCATCGCGGTGATGGTCCTGGTCTCCTATGTCGCCGTCGGTGTCTCCCCGCGTACGATCGGCCGCCAGCACCCGCTGAACACGGCGACGGCCGCGGCCTATGTGCTGCTGCCGCTGGCCCGGATCATGGGCCCCGTCCCCCAGTTGCTGATCCTGATCGGCAACGCCCTCACCCCCGGCAAGGGCTTCCGCAAGGGCCCCTTCGCCAGTGAGGCCGAGCTGCGGGCGCTGGTGGACCTGGCCGAGCAGGAGTCGCTGATCGAGGACGACGAGCGCCGGATGGTGCACTCCGTCTTCGAGCTGGGCGACACCCTCGTCCGGGAGGTGATGGTCCCGCGCACCGATCTGATCTGCATCGAGCGGTACAAGACGGTCCGCCAGGCGCTGACGCTCGCGCTGCGCTCCGGCTTCTCCCGGATTCCCGTCACCGGGGAGAACGAGGACGACATCGTCGGTGTCGTCTACCTCAAGGACCTGGTGCGCAAGACGCACATCAACCGGGACGCCGAGGCCGATCTGGTCGCCACGGCGATGCGCCCGGCGGTCTTCGTCCCCGACACCAAGAACGCCGGGGATCTGCTGAAGGAGATGCAGCAGAAGCGGAACCATGTCGCCGTCGTCATCGACGAGTACGGCGGCACGGCCGGGATCGTCACCATCGAGGACATCCTGGAGGAGATCGTCGGGGAGATCACCGACGAGTACGACCGTGAGCTGCCGCCGGTCGAGGAGCTGGGCGGGGACCGCCGCCGGGTCACGGCCCGGCTCGACATCGGCGATCTGGGCGAGCTCTACGGCGTGGACGCGCTGGACGACGAGGACGTGGAGACCGTGGGCGGTCTGCTGGCCAAGTCCCTGGGCCGGGTCCCGATCGCGGGCGCGACCGCGGTGGTCGACCTCCCGGACGGCCGTGCGCTGCGGCTGACCGCGGAGTCCCCCGCGGGCCGCCGGAACAAGATCGTGACCGTGCTGGTCGAGCCCGAGTCCGAGTCCGGGCCCATGTCTGTGTAGCCGATCGCCCCGGGCTCCGGGGCGAGTGAGCCGAAGGGGTGCCACGGGTGCCGAGAGGGAGAACGGCCGGGCAGGGCCGACCGCCGGGACGCGCCTCGGCGTCCGGGATCAGGGCGTTCTGCCTGGACTTCAACGACGCGGTGGAGGAGTTCCCCTTCGGCCCCGAGACCTCGGTGTTCAAGGTCGCCGGAAAGATGTTCGCGCTCGGGGCGCTGGACGCGGCGCCGCTGAGGCTGAATCTGAAGTGCGAGCCGGAGATCGCCCTCCGGCTGCGCGCGGAGTATCCGGCGATCGTCCCCGGCTGGCACATGAACAAGCGCCACTGGAACACGGTGACGGTCCCGGAGCTGCCCGCGCGGATGGTCGAGGAGCTGATCGAGGACTCCTACGACCTGGTGGTCGCGGGCCTTCCCCGCGCGGTCAGACTGCGTCTCTCCTGAACCCCGGGCCGGACGGGCGCCCCTGCCCGGGGCGGGCGACCCGATCCGCCCCGTCCATGAGCGGACGATCGCCTTCCTCTATTCTCGAACAGTCCGGCGGGGAGGGGGGAGACTCCCCAGCGCACCACGTTCTCAGGGAAGTGTCACCCACATGCCGCACCGTATCCGCCGTGGCGCCGCCGCCGTACTCGCCGTCTCCGGCCTGCTGCTCACCGCCGCCTGCGGCTCCGGCGACGACCAGGGCGACAAGGCGGGCAAGAACGGTGAGCTGAGCGCCGCGACGATGAAGGCGGCCCTGCTGACGGCCGAGGATCTGCCGTCCGGGTACCAGGCCGGTCAGCCGGGGCCGAGCGGTGGCCCGGCCACCACGGCGGACAAGCCGGAGTGCGAGCCGATCGCGGTCTTCCTGAACGACACCATCAAGGGCGCGGCCAAGGGCGGGTCCGTCGACTTCGAGGGCCCCGGCGGCGGTACCCAACTCTCCCAGCAGGTGTTCACCTTCCCCGGCGGAGAGGCCGCCGGCTTCGTCCGGGGGATCGGCGCCGCGCTGGAGCGGTGCACGGACTTCGGCGCCTCCGTGGCGGGCGAGAAGATGACCATAGGCGTCCGGAAGATCGACGGCCCCGAGGTCGGGGAGGAGTCCCACAGCCTCAACCTCACCACCGAGATCAAGCAGCTCCAGATGACGTTCGACATCCAGGTGCTGGTGGCGAGCGAGGGCACCGGGATGACCCGCCTCACCCATGTCCCGGGCCAGGAGGCCGACAAGAAGAAGTTCGCCGATCTCGCGCGGCGCGCCGGGGACAAGTTCGTCGCGGGCGTCCGCGGCTGACCCCGCGCCGCCCCGGGCCCGCACCAGGGCCGGGACGGGGCCGAACTATGCTCGGGCCATGACGCAGACCACCGGCACCGGCGAACTCGACCCCGAGGACCGCAAGATCATCACCCTGGCGCGCAGCGCCCGGGCCCGCAATGGAGTGCCCGAGGGCGCGGCCGTGCGGGACGAGACCGGCCGTACCTATGTCGCGGGCACAGTCTCGCTGCCCTCGCTGGAGCTGAGCGCGCTGCGCACCGCCGTGGCGATGGCCGTCGCCAGTGGCGCGAAGTCGCTGGAGGCCGCCGCGGTGGTCGCCGACGCGGACGCCGTCACCGACGCCGACCGCGCGGCGGTGGCGGATCTGGGCGGCGCCGGTACGCCGGTCCTGCTCGCGGGGCCGGACGGCGCCCTGCGCTCCACCGTCGCCGCGGGCTGAGCCCCGGGCCGCCGCGCCCCGCCCGCCCTTCGGGCTCCCCGGCCCCCGCCCACTCTTCGGCCCGCCGCGCTCCGGGCCCGTCCCTCCGCCTTCGGGCTCCCCGCCCGCCGGGGAGCCCGCGCGGCCCGCGCCCGCGTCCACCCCGGCGTCACCGCTCGCGCGCCGTCGCGACGGCGCGCGAGCGCGTAACCCGATGAGCCCCGGCGCAGTCCGGCGCACCCGCGCTGTCCGGCGGAAGAATCACCCGACTCTGTCTTGCAATCGCCGCCCGGGTGCGTCTCAATGAACAGCAGTTCCACCGACGGACCGTCAGTTTCCGCGGGACGGCTCGGCCGGGACCGAGCCGCCGTCCCGTACTCCGTCGGCCGCACCGCCCGTCCGTGCGGCGTGCGCACCCCGCCCACGGCTCTCCACCGTATCGATGACCCCAGCGCACCCCTGCGCCGAACGGGAGAGGGAACCCCCATGCGAGGCAGCAGACCACTCATCGGCACGGCCCTGGCGGCGGGAGCACTCGCCGCGGGCGCCCTCGTCTTCGCCCCCGCCGCGGCGGCCGTCACCCCCGGCACGGCCCAGGCCGGATACGACTGCGGCTCCTGGGGCGGCGGCGCGGCCACGCTCGCCGCCACCCAGAACGGCACATCGGCCACCATCACCATCACCTCGGCGGTGACCACCCCCATCGCGGTCGCCAGGGACACCATCAACGCGACGCTGACCCTGGCGAAGGCGGGCGGCGGCACGGTCAAGTTCACCGGGCGGAAGAATCCGGCGCTCCCCGCGGGCGGCGCGGTGCGGATCGGCCCCCTGACCGGGACGGTGACCTCCGGCGCGAGCCTGAACTCCTTCTTCGCCGGGCCCGCTCTCACCATGAACGTCCTGGGCTTCCCGGTGAACTGCGACGCGGTCACCTCGCAGACACCGGGCCCCTTCGTCTACAGCTGACCGACGGCCGTCCGGGCCGTTCCCGAGGTTCCCGGAGCCGGTGCCGCACCCCGACGGCACCGGCTCCGGGCGCGCGGCGCCAGGGCTGACGAACCGTCAGCCAACACCCCCGGCGCCATTGACTTCTCATGGCCCCCACCCGTCAATGGCCCCCTGCACATCGTCGAAGGGGGCATCCCATGGCCTTGGCCACCCGACCGCCCACCGCCCGAAGAGCAGCAGGCCCGGCCCGGTGGCGCTGGGCGGCGGGCCTCGGCGCGCTCACCCTCGCCGCCACCGGCGCGGCGCTCACCGCACCCGCCACCGCGCGCGCCGCTCCACCCGTACCGGTGAACTTCGCGACCCGCTGTGTACCGCCGCCGGTCGCCGGTCTCCCGCCCATCAACGGCACCACCACCGCCGAGATCTCCGTCGACAGGACCGCTCCGAAGGTCGGCGACACGGTGACCGTCACCTACCGGGTGACCAAGCCCGCCGCGAGCAACCCGGTGGACATCGCCCTCCCCGCCGACATCATGACCCCGTCCGGGAAAGTGGTCCTCGGCGGCGCGCAGACCGGGCAGATCGCCGTCAAGGGGCCGAAGAAGAACCCACCGGTCCCCGGGAAGGGCGCGTTCCCCGGCTTCTCGATGACGGGCACGTTCAAGGTCACCGCCGCCGGGTCGATCACCCTGTCGCCGGGCGACTACACCATCCACACCAGCTACATCATGGAGCTGGACACCCCCTGCGCCGTCTCCCGGCCGCCCGCGCCGGTCTCCCTGACGATCACCGCGAGCGGCGGGCCGGTCGCGAACCAGCGCGCCGTGACGCTCGGCGCCGCGTCCGGGAAGCCGGGCGAGCGGGTCACCGTCACCGGGACGAAGTTCGCGCCGCTCACCGCGGTCACCGTCGCCGGACGGGCGGGCGCGGCCCAGACCGCCGACAGGATGACGCTCACGACCGACTCCGGTGGCGGCTTCACCGCCCGGCTCAAGGTCAACGACACGGCGACCACGGGGATCGTGGCGTACGAGGGCGCCTCCTGGACCGGGGCCAAGGGCGCGGGCCCGGCCCCGTACACGGTCAAGGACGACAGCCCGCTGCCGAAGAACACCCAGAAGATCCATGCCCTGGTCGCCAACGGCACCCTGTCCATGTCCCAGGCGGGGGACACCGTCCAGCTCTCGAAGGTCGACTTCGGCACCGGCGGGGGCGCCGACGGCGCGCTGCGGACGGTGACGGTGAAGGACTTCCGGGGCGGCCCGGCCGGGTGGTCCCTCACCGGCAGGGTCAGCGACTTCGCCGGGCCCGGCGGCAGCACCATCGGCGCCGACCGGTTCCACTGGGCCCCGGCCTGCACCACCGCGCCCGGCAGCCCGAGCACCTGTGCCGCCGGGTCCGAAGGGCCGGTCGGCAGCTCCGGCGCCACCCTCGCGTCGGCGCCCGACGGAGCTCTCACGGGCGGCGAGTTCACCGTGGACGCGGGGCTCTCGCTGAAGGTCCCCGCCTTCACCCCGCCCGGTGCCTACGCCGGGGTGCTCACCCTGACGCTCACCTGAACCGCCCGCAACGGCTGTCGCACAGGGGCGGACCGGGCCCGCGCCCGGTCCGCCCGTCCGGTCCGACCCGAGGGGACGCCCACGACCCCATGCCCCTACCGCACCCCCACCCCCGTTCCGCCGCGGCGGCCCGGCACCGGCTCCGGCGCTGCCGGACGCTCCCCGCGCCGCTCGCCGCCGCCCTCGCCGCCGTCGCCCTCCTGCTCGCGCCCCCGGCCCGCGCGGCCGACAACGGCCACTGGTCCGTCTTCCCGGCCGCATCCCAGCCCGGCAGCAGGCCGTACTTCCATCTCTCCGCCGACCCCGGGCAGACCCTGCGGGACGAGGTCACCGTCACCAACCGGACCGCCGCGCCGCTCACCCTCCGGCTGTACGCGGCCGACGCCCACAACACCGCCCGCGACGGAGGGTTCGCGGTCCGCGCCCCGGAGGAGCGGCGACGGGGTGTCGGCGCCTGGGCCCGGCCCGAGCGCGAACGGGTCACCGTACCGGCGCGCGGCTCGGTCACCGTCCCGTACACGATCACCGTCCCGGACGAGGCCCCGCCCGGCGATCACCCCGGAGCGCTGGTCGCGCTCGACGAGCGGGTCGCGGCGGCCGGGACCGGGACCGGTCTGGGGGTGCGCCAGGCCGTCGGCGCCCGGATCTATCTCCGGGTGAACGGTCCCGCCGTCCCCGCGCTCACCGTCGAGGACCTGCGGATCGACCAGGACCGGCCGCTGGTGCCCGGCACCGGCGAGAGCAGTGCTCTGGTCTCGTACACCCTCCACAACCGGGGCAATGTCACCCTGAGCCCCCGGGTCCGGATCACCGCCGGGGGACTCTTCGGACGGCGACTGCTGGACCGGGGGGCGACCGGGGTCCCCTCCGAACTCCTGCCCCGCCAGCGCGTCCGGCTCACCGAACGATGGCCCGGCGCGCCCTGGGCGGACCGGGGCGAGGTCCGTGTCACCGCCGAGGCCGCAGCGGCCCGGGACTCCGCCGCGATCTCCTTCCTCGCCGTGCCCTGGCTGCCCGCCGGGCTGCTCGCGGTGGCTGCGGCGCTCCTCGCCGCCCGCGCGGCCCTCCGGCGGCGGGCGGCCCGCCGCCCCGACGGAACCCGGGCCCCGCAGCCGAAACCATCACCCCTCTGACCTGCCGATGACCGCCGCTCGGCGCACCCGGCGGCCCGAACGCGGCCCTCGCGCGCACCGGCGCCCCCGGCATCAGGGAGAATGGGCGGCATGAGCGTTCGTACCCAGTCCTCCGAGTCCGTCCCCCACCGGTCGGGCTTCGCCTGCTTCGTCGGCCGCCCCAACGCGGGCAAGTCCACCCTGACGAACGCTCTCGTCGGCCAGAAGGTGGCGATCACCTCCAACCGCCCCCAGACCACCCGGCACACCGTCCGCGGCATCGTCCACCGGCCCGAGGCGCAGCTGATCCTGGTCGACACCCCCGGTCTGCACAAGCCGCGCACCCTCCTCGGCGAGCGGCTGAACGACGTGGTCCGCACCACCTGGGCCGAGGTCGACGTCATCGGCTTCTGTCTGCCCGCCGACCAGAAGCTCGGCCCCGGTGACCGCTTCATCGCCAAGGAACTGGCCGGGATCAAGAAGACCCCCAAGGTGGCGATCGTCACCAAGACCGACCTAGTCGACTCCCGGACCCTCGCCGAACAGCTTCTCGCCGTGAGCCGGCTCGGCGAGGAGCTGGGCATCGAGTGGGCCGAGATCATCCCGGTCTCGGTCGTCGGCGACCAGCAGGTCCAGCTCGTCGCCGACCTGCTGATCCCGCTGCTGCCCGAGGGCCCCGCGCTCTACCCGGAGGGCGATCTCACCGATGAGCCCGAACAGGTCATGGTGGCCGAGCTGATCCGCGAGGCCGCGCTGGAAGGGGTCCGCGACGAGCTGCCGCACTCCATCGCCGTCGTGGTCGAGGAGATGCTGCCGCGCGAGGACCGCCCGGCGGACAAGCCGCTGCTCGACATCCACGCGAACGTGTACATCGAGCGCCCCAGCCAGAAGGGGATCATCATCGGCCCCAAGGGCAAGCGCCTGAAGGAGGTCGGGGTGAAGTCCCGCAAGCAGATCGAGGCACTGCTCGGGACGCCGGTCTTCCTCGATCTGCATGTGAAGGTCGCGAAGGACTGGCAGCGCGACCCCAAGCAGCTCCGCCGCCTCGGCTTCTGAATCCTTTTGCGGCTCGGTTCGCCTCCGGGGTGCCAGAGCGTGCGCCGACGGTCGACCGTGCTCGGTTCCTCGTTCCTCGGAACCTCCGCGCGCTCTCCGCTTTCGGCACCCGCGGCACCCCTTCGGCTCACTCGCCCGCAGGGCGGAGGCAGACGTCCGCGCAGCGACGGCGGCCGGGGCTCAGGCGCCCGTGCGGAGGACCCGGGAGATCAGTTCGCGCTGGGCCTCGCCCAGCTCCGGGTCGGAGCAGTGGACGGTGCGGCCGTCCACGGTGATCTCGTAGCTGAAGCCGTCCGGCACCCCGGTGTGCGGGCTGCCCTGTGCCTCGGCGAGCGCGCGGGAGGCCAGGTCCCGCCAGCCCGCGGCGTCGGACACGCCCTCGGACACGTCCTCGGGCAGGGCGTCGGTGTCGATCTCCGCCTGCCGTTCGATGCCGGCGAATCCGCCCGTCCGTGTCACCTGGATGCGCATGGCTCCCCTTCTCAAGGACGGGCCCGGGGCGTCAGGATCTGGACCGCCGCCCCGGGCCCGTCCGGTCCGGTTGATCCGTCCGCCCCCGTCCGCGCGGTCCGGGGCCGGAGCGGTGATCGTCGCCGTCAGCCGGTCGGCACCTTCACGGTGGCCCACGCCTTCGTGACGGCCTGAAGCTCCTCGCCGTCACCGTAGCGCTCCCGCGCCGCGTCCAGGGTGGCGCCCGCGAAGTCCCGGAAGGTGGCGTCCTCGTGGAGCGCGCCCCCGGTGAGGGTGTCGAACCAGATCTGCCCCGCCCGCTCCCACGCCTTGCCGCCGAGTTCGGTGGCGGCCAGGTAGAACGCGTGGTTGGGGATGCCGGAGTTGATGTGCACCCCGCCGTTGTCCCGTCCGGTGCGGACATAGCCGTCCATCGTGGCGGGCTGCGGGTCCTTGCCCAGGATCTCGTCGTCGTACGCGGTCCCCGGCGCTTTCAGCGAGCGCAGCGCGGCCCCGTTCACCCGGGGGCCGAGGATCTCCGCGCCGAGCAGCCAGTCCGCCCGGTCGGCGGTCTGGTCGAGGACGTACTGCTTGACGAGGGAGCCGATGACGTCCGAGACGGACTCGTTGAGCGCGCCCGGCTGACCGAAGTAGGTGAGGTTGGCGGTGTACTGCGTCAGGCCGTGCGTCAGCTCGTGCGCGATGACGTCGACGGACTGGGAGAAGTCGAGGAAGACCTCCCCGTCCCCGTCGCCGAACACCATCTGCTGGCCGTTCCAGAAGGCGTTGGCGTAGCCGCGGCCGTAGTGGACGCTCGCCACCAGCGGCAGCCCCTCGCCGTCGAGCGAGCTGCGGCCGTAGCCGGACAGCAGCAGCTCGAAGGTGGAGCCGAGGCCCGCGTAGACCCGGTTGACGGTGGCGTCCTGGCCGGGGTCCTGGCCCTCGTCGCGGACCTTGGCGCCGGGCAGCCGGGTGCTGTTGCCGCAGTCGTGGAGGGTGCGGGTCGGGTGCTCCGTGGGGCCGCTGCCCCGGATGATGCCGACCTCGTCCGGGACGCCGAGGGCGATGTTCAGCTGCCTCCGGGTGCGCTGCTTGGCGTCCGTCTCCAGGGTGTGGCGGGCGACGGGCGCGAGATCGGGGTCACCGGAGGTCGCGACCTTGTCGAGGACATGGGGCGGAATGATCGTGCAGAACGTGGGGTGCGAGTTCGCCATGCCCGCAATGTCGCATCACGTGATGGTGTTGTCGCGAGAAGTAATGGCGATTACGGAAATAGAGTGACATGCGGGTTGGCTGATTGACGGGCGGAGAATCCGCACCGTGAGGGCGTGGGCGCGGTGTGTCGTCATGCGCTGTCCCGCATAGTGAAACGTGGGGCGCGTGCGGCGGCGTCCTCGGTTAGGCTTCGGCGCATCATGCACTTCGGGCTGCTTCTTCTTAGCTGCCGCGGCGAGGGCCTGTAGTCGTAGGCCGACCCCCTCCCCGCGGGATCGCGTGCTGCTTCGACTCCGTCGGCCTCGACCCCCAGCCTCCCGCCATCCGCCATGGCCCTGGACGAGGCGGGGGATTCCGCCGGAACCGCAGCTTCATCCGAGGAGCCCTGTCGTGACCCAGTCCGTACCCCCTTCCGTGCCGTCCGATCCGTCCGCGCCGTCGGAGATCTCCGTCGGCCGGGCCACGCCCGTCACCAATGCCACGCACGCCCAGAAGCCGTCGGGGATGCCGATCCACCGGTACCGCCGGTACGAGGCCGTGGAGATCCCGGACCGCACCTGGCCTGAGCGGCGGATCACGAAGGCGCCGCGCTGGCTGTCCACGGATCTGCGGGACGGCAACCAGTCGCTGATCGACCCGATGTCCCCGGCCCGCAAGCGCGAGATGTTCGAGCTGCTGGTGCGGATGGGATACAAGGAGATCGAGGTCGGTTTCCCGGCGTCGGGCGAGACGGACTTCGGCTTCGTCCGCTCGATCATCGAGGAGGGGCTGATCCCCGAGGATGTGACGATCTCCGTCCTCACCCAGGCGCGCGAGGAGCTGATCGAGCGCACCGTGGAGTCGCTGCGCGGTGCGCACCGCGCCACCGTGCACCTGTACAACGCCACCGCCCCCACCTTCCGCCGGGTCGTCTTCCGCGGCTCGAAGGAGCAGGTGCGGCAGATCGCGGTGGACGGCACCCGGCTGGTCATGGAGTACGCCGAGAAGCTGCTGGGCCCCGAGACGGTCTTCGGCTACCAGTACAGCCCGGAGATCTTCACGGACACCGAGCTGGACTTCGCGCTGGAGGTCTGCGAGGGCGTGATGGACGTCTGGCAGCCGGAGCCGGGCCGCGAGATCATCCTGAATCTGCCGGCGACGGTGGAGCGTTCCACGCCGTCGACGCACGCGGACCGGTTCGAGTGGATGTCGCGGAATCTGTCCCGCCGTGAGTTCGTGTGTCTGTCGGTCCATCCGCACAACGACCGGGGCACGGCCGTGGCCGCCGCCGAGCTGGCGATCATGGCCGGGGCGGACCGGATCGAGGGGTGCCTGTTCGGGCAGGGCGAGCGGACCGGCAATGTCGACCTGGTGACCCTGGGGATGAATCTGTTCTCGCAGGGCGTCGATCCGCAGATCGACTTCTCGCAGATCGACGAGATCCGCCGGACCAGCGAGTACTGCAACCAGATGGAGGTCCACCCGCGCCACCCCTATGTGGGCGACCTGGTCTACACGGCGTTCTCCGGTTCGCACCAGGACGCGATCAAGAAGGGGTTCGAGGCGCTGGAGGCGGACGCCGCGGCGGCCGGGAAGCCGGTCGACGAGATCGAGTGGAATGTTCCGTATCTGCCGATCGACCCGAAGGACGTGGGCCGCTCCTACGAGGCGGTGATCCGGGTCAACTCGCAGTCCGGCAAGGGCGGTATCGCCTATGTGCTGAAGAACGACCACAAGCTGGATCTGCCGCGGCGGATGCAGATCGAGTTCTCGCGGATCATCCAGGCGAAGACGGACAGCGAGGGCGGCGAGGTCACCCCGGCGGCCATCTGGGACGTCTTCCGGGACGAGTATCTGCCGAACCCGGAGAACCCCTGGGGCCGGATCCAACTGCGTTCCGGACAGTCGACGGCGGACACCGACGGCGTCGACACGCTGACCGTCGAGGCGGTCGTCGACGGCGCCACCACCGTACTGACGGGTACGGGCAATGGTCCGATCTCCGCCTTCTTCGACGCGCTGAACGCGGTCGGAGTGGATGTCCGGCTGCTCGACTACACCGAGCACACCATGAGCGAGGGCGCTTCGGCCCAGGCCGCCTCGTACATCGAGTGCGCCATCGACGGCCAGGTGCTGTGGGGCGTCGGCATCGACGCCAACACCACCCGGGCCTCGCTGAAGGCGGTTGTCTCGGCCGTCAACCGCGCGGCTCGCTGATTCGGGTTCACCTTCAACCACCCCGCCCCCGGCGCCTTCCACGGAAGACGCGACCGGGGGCGGGCCGGTTTCCGGGGCCCTTCGGCCAGGGCGCGGAATCGGCCATGTGCGGGCGTCCGGCCGCCGGGGTGCTGACGACACCGTGAGCATGTGGCTAACATCACGTCAACGCGGGGTTGGTTGCAGGTTGCTGGAGCGTCACGGAGGTCGCGGTGCGCGCAGACCGGGGTATGTTTGGCCGAAAGCTGATGGTCTGCGGCATTCATACGTCATGGAACACAGTGGGGGACGGCGAGTTCTTCTGTCCCGGCTGCGGCGGCGACCGCAACTACCGCCGCCGCACGGGCCGTCGGCGCTTCACCCTGCTCGGTGTCCCGCTGATGCCCCGGGGTTCGGCCGGGCCGGTCGTCGAGTGCGCGGCCTGTCAGGGCCACTTCGGTATGGACGCCCTCGATCATCCGACCACTGCCCGCTTCTCGGCGATGCTCCGTGACGCGGTGCACACCGTCGCCCTCGCGGTGCTCGCCTCCGGCGGCACCTCCTCCCGTCCGGTGCGGGAGACGGCCGTGGCCACCGTTCGCGCGGCCGGGCTCCACGACTGCACCGAGGACCAGCTCACCGGGCTCATCGAGGCGCTGGCGGCGGACACCGGGCGCTTCGTCACCGATGTCGGCCCCTACGGCGCGGCCCTCGCCATCGAGCTGCACGAGGCCCTGGAGCCGCTCTCCCCGCACCTCGCTCCCGCCGGACGTGAATCGATCCTGCTCCAGGGCGCGCGGATCGCGCTGGCCGACGGCCCCTACAGCCCGGCCGAGCGCGAGGTGCTGGCCACGGTGGGCGCCGCCCTCCAGCTCCACCCGGACGACACGGACCGGCTGCTGTCGACGGCCCGTACGCTCAGCCCCTGAGCCCCTGAGCCCCTGAGCCCCTGAGCCCCTGAGCCCCTGAGCCCCTGAGCCCCTGAGCCCCCTGCCCTTCGGGCGCTTCGGACCTTCCGGGCCGGGCGGCGGAAGAAGCGGCGGAAGAAGCGCGGAGGAACGCGGGGAGACGGGCCGCCGAGGGCCCGCCCCCCACTGGTACCGCTGCCGCCCCGGGTCAGCGCGGCAGCGCCCCCAGCCTCCGCTGCTGCCGCTCGCGGTCCTTCCCGTCCAGCCGTGCGTCATGGCGCGCCAGCGGCCTCGCCTTCGACGGGTCCGCGCGCACCACGGCGGGCGCGACCCCGGCCCACCGCTGGATCCGGGCGGTCGCGAACGCCCGCTCCCGCTCCGGCAGCCAGGAGACGTCCGCCCAGTGGCCGGTGCCCGGCGCGGTGAGGACATGGCTGTCCCGCGCGCCCCCGCCGAGGCGGAACGGCTCCGCCGACCACGGGTCCCACGCGCCGTTCACAAAGAGCATCCGGTCGGCGTTGCGCCGAACCCAGCGGTCGATGTCCTTCATCGCCTTCGGCTGGAACGCCATCGGGATCTCGCTCGGCACATAGTCGCGCGGACCCTGCTCCGGGTATCGCACCAGCCCCCTGAGATGCCGGGGTGTCCGCGTGGACGGGGAGCCCAGCTCGGTGCCCGCCTGGTAGTAGTACGGGCGGTAGGTCGCGAGGCTGTCGTCGCTGCCCCCGTAGAAGCCCCCGAACTGCCGGAAGGCGGCGAACAGCTCCCCGTCGGCCGCCTTCGCGGGCTCGGCGGGCAGCTCCCCGCAGTAGTCGAGGCCGTAGTTCTGCCAGAAGCCCCAGGACCACCCCGTCACGGCGCTCTCGTAGGCCCGGTCGACCCCGCCGATCTGCCGGAAGGTGACCTCGTCCCGCGCCGCCGCCTCCGTCAGCGCCCGCACCAGGGGCGCGCGCCGGATCAGCCCCTCGCGCTGAAGGGCGTTGACCCGGTCGCGGCACTCCGTGGTCCCGACCCGGCGGAAGAAGCGGTCATAGGCCGAGTCCTCCTTGTCGTGGACGTCGGCGGGGGCGACATAGACGACCACGGCGTCCATGTCGCCCGGGTGGAAGCGCTCGTAGTACGCCGCCGTCATGCCGCCCTTGGAGGCGCCCGTGGAGATCCACTTCTGTGGGTAGACCTTCTTCAGCTCCGTGAACAGCCGGTGCTGATCGGCGGCGGCCTGCCGGATGTTCAGCTCGGTCCAGTCCTCGGGCGCGGGGATCGACGGGGCGAAGTAGCGGTGCTCCAGCGAGACCTCGTTGCCGTCGATGATCCGGGCGGGCTCGGAGCGCTCCGGGTTCGGCCACAGGTGGTAGCCCGTGGTGTGGAAGACGGACGGGCGGCCGGTGTCCTTGTGCAGCAGGGACAGCCGCTGCCGGAAGGTGCCCTTCGACGGGTCCTCGTGATCGACGGGCTGCTCATAGGTGAGGATGAAGAAGCGGTGCCGACCGACCTGCTCCTCACTGACGAGTGCCATACCCGGGATCGCGAGCAGTCGCTCCCTGATGTCCGCCCGGGTGTCCGCCCCGGCGCGGACCACCGTCTCCGCCGCCTCCGGCGCTTCGGCGGCCGTCGCCCCCGCCGTCGACACGGTGCCCGTGAGCAGCGCCAGCGACACGGCCGCTATCAGCGTTCTCCGCATGTTCGTCCTCCCCTTGATCTTCGGCGTACGCCCGTACGGACTGTGGCGTCCCCGGAGGCCCCGTGTCGAGAGTTATGTGACATGCGCTACTCAACTTCCCCGCCGGTGACGGGTGTTTCCGACGGTCGCCGTCGCCTTCGGGCCCGTTCCTCCGGGTACCGGGCCGCGGCGGCCGGGCCATCGCGTACGGGAGCGCGCCCGGGTACGGGAGAATGGGGCCATGAGCCTGTTCCGTGATGACGGCGTCGTCCTGCGCACCCAGAAGCTGGGCGAGGCCGACCGCATCATCACGCTGCTCACCCGGGGCCACGGCCGGGTCCGCGCCGTCGCCCGCGGGGTGCGCCGCACCAAGTCCAGGTTCGGCGCCAGGCTGGAGCCGTTCTCCCATGTCGACGTGCAGTTCTTCGCCCGCGGCAGCGAGCTGGTGGGCCGCGGGCTGCCGCTCTGCACCCAGAGCGAGACGATCGCCCCCTACGGCGGCGGCATCGTCACCGACTACGCCCGCTACACCGCGGGCACGGCCATGCTGGAGACCGCCGAGCGGTTCACCGACCACGAGGGCGAGCCCGCGGTGCAGCAGTATCTGCTGCTGGTCGGCGGCCTGCGGGCACTCTCCCGGGGGGAGCACGCGCCCCATCTGGTGCTGGACGCGTTCCTCCTCCGCTCCCTCGCCGTGAACGGCTACGCGCCCAGCTTCGACGCCTGCGCCCGTTGCGGTCTGCCCGGCCCCAACCGTTTCTTCTCCGTCGCAGCCGGGGGAGTCATCTGCGGGGACTGCCGGGTCCCCGGTAGCGTCGTACCCTCAGCCGAGGCCATAGGACTGCTCAGCGCGCTGCTGACGGGCGACTGGCCCGCGGCGGAAGCGTGCGAGGCGCGTCATGTCAGAGAGGGCAGCGGGCTGGTGTCCGCGTATCTGCACTGGCATCTGGAGCGTGGCCTGCGATCGCTCCGGTACGTCGAGAAGTAAAGAATCAGCTAGGAGATGTGAGCCGCATGGCACGACGCGGAATGCTCGGCCGACCCCGCCGCGACTACCGGGCCCCCGACCCGCACCCCTCCGGTGAGCAGCCCCCGAAGATCCCCGGCGAACTCGTCCCGAACCATGTCGCCTGTGTCATGGACGGCAACGGCCGCTGGGCCAAGGAGCGCGGCCTGCCCCGCACCGAGGGGCACAAGCGGGGCGAGGCCGTCGTCCTCGACGTGCTCAAGGGCTGTCTGGAACTGGGCGTCCAGAATCTCTCCCTGTACGCCTTCTCCACCGAGAACTGGAAGCGCTCCCCCGACGAGGTCCGCTTTCTGATGGGCTTCAACCGGGATGTCATCCGGGCCCGCCGGGACGAGATGAACGAGATGGGCATCCGCATCCGCTGGGTCGGCCGGATGCCCAGGCTGTGGAAGTCCGTCGTCCAGGAACTCCAGGTCGCGCAGGAGATGACCAAGGACAACGACGCCATGACGCTGTACTTCTGCGTCAACTACGGCGGCCGGGCGGAGATCGCGGACGCCGCGCAGAAGATCGCCCAGGATGTGGCGGCCGGGAGGCTGGACCCGGGCAAGGTCAATGAGCGGACCTTCCAGAAGTACCTCTACTACCCGGACATGCCGGATGTGGACCTCTTTCTGCGCCCCAGCGGTGAGCAGCGCACGTCGAACTATCTGATCTGGCAGAGCAGCTATGCCGAGATGGTCTTCCAGGACGTGCTCTGGCCCGACTTCGACCGCCGTGACCTGTGGCGGGCGTGCCTGGAGTACGCCAAGCGGGACCGGCGGTTCGGCGGGGCCATCCCCAACCAGATCGACCAGCCGCAGTGACCCGCCCCTGAGGCGGTGCCCGGGTCAGGACTTCGCGGCGCACTCCGCGCAGGTACCGAAGATCTCCACCGTGTGGGCGACGTTCACAAAGCCGTGGGCGGCGGCCACCGTCTCCGCCCACTGCTCCACGGCCGGGCCCTCGACCTCGACGGCCTTGCCGCACAGACGGCACACGAGGTGGTGATGGTGGTCGTCGGTCGAGCAGCGGCGGTAGACGGACTCGCCGTCGCTCGTGCGCAGCACATCGACCTCGCCGGCCTCGGCCAGCGACTGGAGCGTGCGGTAGACCGTGGTCAGTCCCACCGAGTCGCCCCGGTGCTTGAGCATGTCGTGCAGCTCCTGTGCGCTGCGGAACTCGTCCACCTCGTCGAGCGCCGCCGCCACCGCGGCGCGCTGCCGGGTCGACCGGCCTCGCACAGGGACGGTGTTACCTCCGCTTGGCGCCGTGGCCACAGGTGCCTCCTCGCTTAGCCCCACCCATTCCTGTCGGGGCCAATTCTGCCAGGCCGGCCTCTCCGGATCGTACGTCCTCCCTCTCCGCGCCTCCTTTTCCCGCTGGTGGCCCGCCCACCGGCGGGGCGGGACCGCGGTGGCGGGCGGCTCAGATCCGTACGTCGTCCGCTTCCGTTTCCCGCCGGGGCGCGCGGGCGGGCGGCACCGTCGCGGAGTCGGCGGCCGTGCACGCCCGGGCCCCGGCCCGTGCGCCCCCGGCCCCCGGCGGCTCGGCCCGCCGGGCCCGGTACCTCGCCAGCGGCCCGGCCAGCGCGGCCAGCACCACGAAGATCCCGATCGCGAGCAGCACGATCGTCGCGCCGGGGGGCACGTCCTGGTAGTACGAGGTGGTGGTGCCCGCGAGCGTCACGGCGACACCGATGCCGACCGCCAGGGCGAACGTGGCGCGGAACGAGCGGGAGATCTGCTGCGCCGCCGCGACGGGAACCACCATCAGGGCGCTGACCAGCAGCAGCCCCACGACCCGCATGGCGACCGAGATCGTGACCGCGGCCGTGACCGCGATCAGCAGATTCAGCGCCCGCACCGGCAGCCCGGTGACCCGGGCGAACTCCTCGTCCTGGCTGACCGCGAAGAGCTGCTTGCGCAGCCCGACGCAGACCAGCAGCACGAAGAAGGCCAGCAGCGTGATCGCCAGCAGATCGGCGTCGGAGACGGTGGAGAGCGAACCGAAGAGGAAGGAGCCGAGGTCGCCGGTGGAGCCGGTGTCCGAGACATTGACCAGCAGCACACCGCCCGCCATGCCGCCGTAGAAGAGCATCGACAGCGCGATGTCGCCGCGCGTGCGCCCGTAGATCCTGATCAGCTCCATGATCACCGCACCGGCCACGGAGACCAGGGCGGCCGTCCAGATCGGGTTGGTGGAGAGCAGGAAGCCGAGGCCGACGCCGGTCATCGCCACATGGCCGATGCCGTCGCCCATCAGCGCCTGGCGGCGCTGCACCAGATAGATGCCGATGGCGGGCGCGGTCACGCCGACCAGCAGGGCGGCGAGCAGCGCGCGCTGCATGAAGGCGGTTTCGAGGATTTCCATGTCCGTCAGGTCAGCAGTCCCGTGCGGAGCGGCTCATGGGCCGCGTGCGGATGTACGTGGTCGTGGCCGGGGAGGGCGTGCTGCCCGACGGCCTCCGGGGGCGGTCCGTCGTGGACCACGCAGCCGTCGCGGAGGACCACGGCCCGGTCGATCAGCGGCTCGACGGCCCCCAGCTCATGGAGGACGAGGAGGACGGTGGTCCCGGCGGCCACCTGGTCGCGCAGGGTCTCGGCCAGGACCTCCTGGCTGGCCAGGTCGACGCCCGCCATCGGCTCGTCCATGATCAGCAGCTCGGGTTCGGCGGCGAGCGCGCGGGCGATCAGCACCCGCTGGTGCTGGCCGCCGGAGAGGGCGGCGACGGAGTCCCGGGCCCGGTCGCCGAGGCCCACCAGGTCGATGGCCCGGTCCACGGCGGCCCGGTCGGCGCGGGAGAGCAGGCCGAAGCGGGCGCGCGAGAGCCGCCCCGAGGAGACGACCTCGCGGATGGTCGCGGGCACTCCGCTCGCGGCGGTGGTGCGCTGGGGGACGTAGCCGACCCGGTGCCACTGGCGGAAGCGGCGCAGCGGGGTGCCGAAGAGGGAGATCTCGCCCTCGGAGAGGGGGACCTGCCCGATCGCGGCGCGCACGGCGGTGGACTTGCCGGAGCCGTTGGCGCCGAGCAGGGCCACGACCTCGCCGGGGGCCACGGCCAGATCCACGCCGCGCAGCACGGGGCGGGAGCCGAGCGAGGCCCGCGCCCCCCGGAGGGAGAGGACGGGTATGGCGGGGTCGTGCGCGGTCCTGTCACCCACCGTGGTCTCCGATCTCCGCTGGGTCCTGTCGGGTCCGGCCGGGCCGGTGGTGGTGCCGGGGGCGGCCGGGGCGGGCGCGGTCACTTCGCCCCCAGCGCCTTCTGGAGCGCGGCCAGGTTGGCCCGCATGACCTCCAGATAGTCCGAGCCGGGGGACTTGTCCGTGATCCCTTCGAGGGGGTCGAGGACGGCCGTGCGCATCCCGGTGTCGGCGGCGAGTGTCTTCGCCGTCCGGTCGCTGGCCAGGGTCTCGAAGAAGACCGTGGTCACCCCGTCCTGCTCCGCGATGGTCTGGAGCTGCTTGATCCGGGCGGGGCTGGGCTCGGCCTCCGGGCTGATGCCCGAGATGCCCTCCTGGATCAGTCCATAGCGCCCGGCGAGATGGCCGAAGGCGGAGTGGGTGGTGATGAAGGTCTTCGACTCGACGGTCCGCAGGCCCTCGCGGAAGGCGGTGTCCAGCTCGGTCAGCTCGTCCGCCAGCGTGTCCGCGTTGGCGCGGTAGGTGTCGGCGTGCTCGGGGTCGGCCTTCGCGAGCGCCGTGCCGACGCCCCGGGCCATCTCCGCGTACTTCACCGGGTCGAGCCAGAGGTGCGGATCGCCGCCGCCCGCGTGGTCGTGGCTGTGGCCGTCGTGGTCGCCGCCGCCGGTGGCCCCGGTGCTGTCGCTGCCATCGGTGCCGTCGGTTGCGGTGCCGGTCCCGCCGTGCGTGGCGCCGTCGGACCCGGTTCCGTGGTCGCCGTGATCGCCGTGGTCGTCCTGGCCGCTGTGACCGCCGTGGTCACCGTGGTCGCCGTGATCGGTGTGGTCGGTGTGGTCGGACTCCCCCTGGGCGCCCTGGGCGCCGTGGGCCTCATGGCCGGACCCGCCGTGGTCCGTGTGGTCCTCGTGCCCCGGGTGGTCGCCGTGCCCATCCTGCTTCCGCGGCTCCGCGGACTTCCTCTCCGGCTCCGCGGAAGGGGTGGCGGGCTCCGTGGCCGGGGCGGGCGCCGCCGACTTCCCGGCGGCGGACCCGGTGCGCTCCGGAGCCCCCGGGTCGCTCGCGGTGAGCGTGGCGGCGTCCGTCTTGTGCGCCACGTCCGCCTGCTCGATGGCCTTGTCCACGGCGGGCTGGATGCCCTTGAGGTGGAGAATCCAGCCCGCCTCGCCGAGTTGGGCGGTCTGGCGCGGGGTGAGTTCAAGATCGTGCGGCTCGACACCCGGCTTGGTCAGGGTGGAGACGGTCACATGCGCCCCGCCGACCCGCTCGGCGAGGAAGGTCATCGGATAGAACGACGCCGTCACCTTCAGCTTTCCGCCCTCCCGCCCGTCCCCGCCGTCGGTGAGGGAACAGGCCGACACCGCCATCAGCCCGAGGGCGAGGGCCCCGGCGATGGCGGTGGTGCGTATGTGGCGTCGTACGTTCATGACAGTCATTTTCAACAAAAGTGGAAACGATTGTCAACAAGCGGGGTGGGGGGTCCCTGGCCGGACCGGTCGTCCAGGGGCTCCCGCCAGCAGGGCAAACACCGTCCTTTGCCCGGGCAATCGATTTGGTCCGAGGGGTACGGGCGCCGGTAACCTGAATCAATCGCCGTTCGCCGTCGTCATCAATGAAGAGAGCACCGTGGCCGCCGACAAGATCGAGACCATCGTCAGCCTCAGCAAGCGCCGTGGCTTCGTCTACCCGTGCAGTGAGATCTACGGCGGTCAGCGTGCCGCCTGGGACTACGGGCCGCTGGGCGTGGAGCTGAAGGAGAACCTCAAGCGTCAGTGGTGGCGCTACATGGTCACCTCGCGTGAGGACGTCGTCGGAATCGACTCGTCGGTCATCCTGGCCAGCGAGGTCTGGGAGGCGTCCGGCCATGTCGCCACCTTCACCGACCCGCTCACCGAGTGCACCTCCTGCCACAAGCGCTACCGTGCGGACCACCTGATCGAGGCGTACGAGGAGAAGCACAACGGCCGCGCCCCCGAGAACGGCCTCGCGGACCTGAACTGCCCCAACTGCGGCAACAAGGGCACGTTCACCGACCCGAAGCAGTTCTCCGGTCTGCTCTCGACCCACCTCGGCCCGACCGCCGACTCCGGCTCCGTCGCCTATCTGCGGCCCGAGACCGCGCAGGGCATCTTCACCAACTTCGGCCTGGTGCAGAACACTTCGCGCCGCAAGCCGCCGTTCGGCATCGCGCAGATGGGCAAGTCGTTCCGCAACGAGATCACGCCCGGCAACTTCATCTTCCGCACCCGCGAGTTCGAGCAGATGGAGATGGAGTTCTTCGTCAAGCCGGGCGAGGACGAGCACTGGCAGCAGTACTGGATGGACCAGCGCTGGAACTGGTACACCGGCCTTGGCATGCGCGAAGAGAACATGCGCTGGTACGAGCACCCCAAGGAGAAGCTGTCCCACTACTCCAAGCGGACCGCTGACATCGAGTACCGCTTCCAGTTCGGCGGCAACGAGTGGGGCGAGCTGGAAGGCGTCGCCAACCGCACCGACTACGACCTGGGCGCCCACTCCAAGGCGTCCGGCCAGGACCTGTCGTACTTCGACCAGGAGGCCGGCGAGCGCTGGACGCCGTACGTCATCGAGCCCGCGGCGGGTGTCGGCCGCGCCATGCTGGCGTTCATGCTCGACGCGTACAACGAGGACGAGGCCCCCAACGCCAAGGGCGTCATGGAGAAGCGCACCGTCATGCGCCTCGACCCGCGCCTCGCGCCGGTCAAGGTCGCGGTGCTGCCGCTGTCGCGGAACGCGCAGCTCTCCCCGAAGGCCAAGGGCCTCGCGGCGGACCTGCGCCAGCACTGGAACATCGAGTTCGACGACGCCGGTGCCATCGGCCGCCGCTACCGCCGCCAGGACGAGATCGGCACGCCGTTCTGCGTCACCGTCGACTTCGACACCCTCGACGACAACGCGGTGACCGTGCGCGAGCGCGACACCATGCAGCAGGAGCGGGTCTCCCTGGACCAGATCCAGGCGTACCTGGGCGCGCGGCTCCTCGGCTGCTAGTCCCGCACCGGAGGGCCGGTCCCGCCGGCTGAATCCCGTACGCCGCCGCAGGCCGGCCGGGCCGTATCGCCCGGCCGGCCTGCGGTGTTTCCCGGTGTACCGCGGGCGCCACGGCGAAACGCGGATGCGGGCGGGGCGGCGGTGCGCGTACGCTCACCCGCATGCTTCTCTTCCAGATCTACGAGTGAGAGAGCGGCGGACCGGGTCCGTCCTCATCAGCGTCCGACGAAAGTCCCAGCCACTTCTCACCACGATGGGAGAGCCCCATGGCCAAGAGCCGCAACAACCTGCTCGGCGTGGGCGGACAGCGCAAGAAGCTGTCCCGAGCCGATCAGCAGGGCAACGGCCCCTCGGGCCAGACCGACCGCAAGAACGCCGCGGACCAGAAGGCGGAGCTGCTGCGCCGGATGCGTGAGCGGAGCGGGGGCACGGCCGCCGCGGCCGGTACCGACGGCTCCACGGGTGCCTCCGGCCCCGCCGCCGACGGCGGCGCGAACGGCTGAGGCAGCCCCGTACC
This sequence comes from Streptomyces clavuligerus, assembly GCF_005519465.1. Lineage (NCBI taxonomy): Bacteria > Bacillati > Actinomycetota > Actinomycetes > Kitasatosporales > Streptomycetaceae > Streptomyces > Streptomyces clavuligerus. The sequence continues at coordinate 4,747,280 of NZ_CP027858.1, forward strand.
GACGGGCCCCCGGACCGATCCCGGTCCGGGGGCCCGTCGTTCTTCACACATGCGTACGGTCGTACGGTCCTACCGGGCGGGGCCTCGCGGGGCAGCACACGACAACCGGTCCACCGGCCGGTCCATCAGTTGGTCCAACAGTTGGTCCATCAGCGGGGACGGGACAGGTCAGCGCGGCAGTCGGGCCGCCGTCGGCAGCATGTCGCCGGACGTGGCGACGCCCACGGTCCACAGGGTCCGGCTCCCCGGTACCGAGGTGATCGACCGGACGGTCAGACCGGGGTCGGCGGCCTTCTCCCAGCGGCGGTTCGCGGCGTCCCAGCGCAGCAGCAGCGAGGCCGCGCCCTTGCCGCCGCCCGCCCACAGGGCGCCGTCGGAGGTCTCGGTCACGGACCGCAGCCTGCCGTCCGCGACCGCGGGCGTCTTCGGCTCGGTCCACGTCCGGCCGTCCCAGCGGGCGGTGTACGGGCGCTCGGTGCCGTCGGCGGCCACCGTGGCGCCGACCGCCCAGATCTCACCGGACCGGGTCGCGGTGACACCGTTGAACCAGCGGTGCTCGCCCGCCCGTGCGGCCGGGAGCGTCGCCCGCTTCCAGGAGCTGCCGTTCCAGTGCAGGGCGAGGGCGGACTGCTTGCCTCCCTCGGGGGCGAAGGAGGCGCCCACGGCCCAGACGTTGTCGGCCGCGACGGCCTTCACCGCCGACAGCTCACCCGCGCCGACGTCCGGCAGGGGCTGGCGCTGCCAGGCTGTGCCGTTCCACCGCTGGACCGCGGGTGCGGCCACCTTGATGCTGCCCGGGCTGGTTATCGCCCGGCCTGCCACCCAGACGGAGCCGTCCGGCGCGGTGTCCAGCGCGTCGGGGGTGACCTGGCCCGCGGGGTCGGCGGCCAGGGTGTGGTGCGTCCAGGAGGTCCCGTTCCAGTGCGCGGTCTGGGCCCCCGCCGCCCAGATGTCGTTCGCGGAACGCACCGACAGCGCCTGCGGCCAGAGGCCGGTGGGCAGCTTCGACTCCTCCCGCCAGGAGGTGCCGTTCCAGCGCAGGGCCACCGGCTCGCCGCCGGAGAGACCGATCAGCCGATAGCCGACGGCCCAGACGTTCGCGGCGTCCAGGCCGTCCACGGCGGTCAGATCGCCCTTCTTGACCGGGACCGCCGTGGCACGCCACGGGCCGTCGGCCGCGAGCGGGGCGGCGGCGGCCACCGGCGCGGTGGACGCCGGGCGGTCGGCGCCGATGTCCGCGGTGAGCAGACCGCCGGAGGCTATGGCCCCGGCTGTCAGCACCGCCGTCAGCACGGGCCACCGCAGGCCCTTCGCCTTTCTGCCCGTCGTCTGTGTCGTCGGGGTCCTCTGGGTCAGCACGGCTCTGCTCTCTTCCTCTCCGCGGGGTGTGGGACGGGGGCCGGTCACGGGGCGGTGGTCTTGACGACGAAGTCGAAGGCGCCGGTGTACGCGCCGCCCGTGGGGCCTGCGAGGGCGATGAGGCAGGAGCGGTTGAAGAATTGGTCGGCCGCGTTGAGGGCGGCGAAGTCGCGCCCGTACGCCCGGGTGGTGTCCGGGAAGTAGATCTGGGTGATCAGCAGCGGTCCGCCGGGGGTCTGGACCCGGACATGGATGTGCGGGGTGCGGGTGCCCCAGCGGCCCGTGTAGTCCCGGGGGACGATCGTCCGCAGCCGGTAGGTGCCCCGTCCGGTGGCGTACTGATGGCTGCGGAGGGAGAAGCCGGAGGTGTCGTAGTCGCCGTTCTGGTCGCACTGCCAGAATTCGATCAGCGTGCCGGGCAGCGGGCGGCACGCGGTGTCGTAGACCGTTCCGGTCAGCACGAGTTCGACGCCCCGGGTACCGGGGGTCACCACATCGGTCCGCGCGGGGGACTCCGGCTTGAAGAGCGGCCCCTCTACCGCGGAGGGCGTCTCGTGGCCGCCGCACGCGGGGGTCAGGGGCACCGGGCGCCCGGCCCGGCGGGCCTCCTCCACCGAGGTCGTCGGCGCGGCGGCGGCCGAGGGGGTGAGCGCCGAGGCTCCCGCCGCGCCGATGGCGGCGGCGGTCACCGTGAGCGAACCGGTCCTGATGAAGGATCTGCGGGAGCCGGGCCGGGTGGTGCCGTCGGCGCCCGGGTCCTGTCCGGTCTGGCGGCCGGGGTGGTCGTCGTGCATGGGGGTCTTCTCTCCTCGTTCGTCCGGGGGCGGTGGGGGGATGGTGAGCGCGGGTGAACGCCGAACAGAGGCGGGGCACCCCCGGGGACCCACGAACGTGTTGTATGAGGTGCCCCGCCTGTCCAGCGTGGCCGCCGGGGCGGAGCCGGGGATCGGTCACCTGGTCGGCCGGGTGTGCCGGTGACGCCACCGCGTTACGAAACCGGAGGACCGGAGGACCGGAGGACCGGAGGACCGGAGGACCGGAGCAACGGGGGAGGGCGGGGGAGATGTGTGGCGGGCACGCGGAAGACCTCCGGCACGGTGACGGTGGGCCGTCGTCGTGCCGGAGGTCTTCGTGGCGCGGGTGCCTACGGGGTGCTCACCGGGTGCGTGCCGGATGCCCACCGGCTGTTCGCCGGGTGCTCGCCGGACGGGGGCCGTCCGGGTCGTCCGGGACGGCGCGGGACCCCGCCGGTACGGGCCCGGTGGGTGGTGTCCGGGCCGGTGGTCAGGGCCTGAGGGAGCCGTCCGTGCGGACCCACGGGCCCCAGCCGTTGTTGGGCACGGTCTGGGAGCGGTGGTAGATGTCCCCGGCGCGGTTCACGCCGAACAGCTCGATCCGGCCGTCGGCGTTGACCTCGGAGGCCACCTGGGTGAGCCGGCCGTCCATCTGGCTCCAGCCGACCAGGGGCCCGCCCCGCCACTGCTGGTAGTTCTGGTAGATCGCGTCGCTCGCGTTGCTGCCGAAGATCTCCAGTCGGCCGTCGGCGTTGCGGGCCGCCGCGATCGAGTCCAGCGAACCGGGGATCTGGTCCCAGCCGCCCCACGGGCCGCCCGGCCAGAGCTGGTAGCGGTGCCAGATCTGACCCGAGCTGTTCACCCCGTAGAGCTGGATGCGGCCGTCGAGGTTGGTCTCGGCCGCCACCTGGGTCAGTCCGCCGTCGAGTTGGGTCCAGCCGCTCCAGCCGCTGCCCGCGGCGACCTGCCAGCGGGTGTAGATGTCCCCGGCGCTGTTGGCGCCGAAGATCTGGAGCCGTCCGTCGGCGTTGCGGGCCGCCGCGATCGAGGTGAGGTTGCCGTCCATCCGCGACCAGCCCGACCAGGCCCCGCCCGGTGAGGTCTGCCAGCGGTGGTAGATGTCCCCGGCGCCGTTCACGCCGAACAGCTCGACCCGGCCGTCGGCGTTGGTCTCGGCGGCGACCGCCCGCAGGGCGCCGTCCAACCGGACCCAGCCGGACAGGGGGCCGCCCGGCGAGCTCTGCGCACGGGTGTAGACGTGGTCGGAGCTGTTGGTGCCGAAGATTTGGAGCCGTCCGTCGGCGTTGCGGGCGACCGCGATGGACGAGCCCCACAGCGGTACGGCCCGGGTGCCGGTGTCCCGCGCGGTTCCGGCCGCCGGGCCGGACGCGGCGGCGGGCGGCGCGCCGGTCGCCTCAGCCGCCCCGGCCGTCGCCGTCAGCCCCGGTGACACGACCAGGACGGCGGAGGCGGCGGCGAGTGCCAGCAGCCGTAACCGCAGCCGGTCCCGCAGACTTCTCCATGGGCCGGTCCGTCCCGTGATACGTGGGTGTGGTGTGCGCACAGCGTGCCCTGCTTTCCGGTTCGAGAAGGTAAGAACGGGAACTCACGGGCCCGGAGCGGACAGCGGCTGCTCCGGGCGCCGGTTTCTCACTGACCTCACTGAGCCGAGAAGTGGAACGTGATGTCCCCCCGGCACCCCTGGGGACATCCGCCGTGCACGACGGCACCCCCCTGGGGCATGGTCTCCCCCTTGGGCAGCCCCCTGACTGCCGCTAGAGCAGCAGCGTGACCGCACCACCCCCGCTTGTCGAGTTGGGTTCCAGCCACAGCCATTACCGGACAGGGGAGAGCGTCTGAGGGGTCACCAGCGTGACGAGAGAGGTGCGAGAGTTGCAGAGTGATTTTTGGTGACCCAGAGGGCTATGCGGGTGCGGGAACGGATGTTGAGCTTGTCGCGGATGTGATTGAGATGGGTGGCGACGGTGCTCGGGGAGAGCCGGAGCCGGACCGCGATCTCCCGGTTGGTCAGCCCCTCCGCGAGCAGCAGGGCGACCTCCGTCTCCCGACCGGTGAGACCGCCCTCAAGAGCCCCGGGAAGGTCGGCCGAGGACCGGGAGTCAACCCCGAACGGAACGGCCGCAGACAAGGAAGCGGAACCGCCGCTCGGGCCCGGGGCGGAACCGTCGGCCAGCGCATACGCACACAGCCGCGGCCAGCGCGGCCCCCGGCCCGCGGCACGGGCCCGCTCCCGTGCCGCGGGCAGCAGCGCCGCCTCCGCGCGGGCCGCCGCGCCGGCGGTCCGCCGCCGCCAGGGGGCGTCCGCCTCGGCGCCCAGCCGTCCGCGCACCGCCGACGCGGCGGCGAAGAGCCGTAACGCCCGGTGTGCCGCGCCCTGTTCCACGGCGGTCGCCGCCAGCCCCTCCAGGGCGTACAGGGCCTCCCGGTCCGGCTCCCCGGCGTGTCGCAGAGACTCGGCGAACAGCTCCCGAGCCCCTTCCGGATCGTTCAGTTCCAGCCGGATCGCCCCGGCTGTGCGGAGCGCCGCCGACCGTCCGTGGCGGAAGGGCTGAGGGCGCAGTACCGGAAGACAGCGGACGATCCATGCCTCCGCCTCGGCAGCGGCGCCGGTGTGCAGCAGCGCCCAGGCGAGGCGCTGTTCGCACCGGGCCGTGTCGACGGGGCGGCCGAGCGCGGCGACGAGGGCCAGGCACTCGGTCAGATCGGTGACGGCCTCGGCGGGGGCCCCCGCGTGGGACCGGACCTCCGCCCGCGCGTCCAGGGCGTTGGCGAGCAGCGCCGGGTCACCGCCGGCGCGCGCCGCCGCCACCGCGCGCGCGGCGAGGCGGAACGCGGTCGCGGGGTCTCCGGCCCGGTGGAGGGCCCGGGCGGCGAGGGCCGTCGCCGCGCTGTCGTCACCTTCGTGACCGCCGTGGCTCCGGTGTGAGGCGTGCGGTGCGAGCAGCCCGGCGTCGGCCAGCAGGGCGTACGCGGCGGCGGGCTCCTCCTGCCGGAAGCGCGTCCGGGCCAGCTCCAGCGCGAGCCGCGGTGACGGAGTGCCGTTCCGGGTGACGGTGTACGCGACGGCGGCGGCCAGATTCTTCCGTTCGTGGTCCCAGGGGGCGGGGGTGTGGTCGGGGAAGGTGCGCCGCCGGGGCCCCGGGGCGGCCGGTACGGTGCCCCGTTCCCCTGGCCTCGCCGGTCCGCTCCCGGTGCCTTCGGTGCTCCCGGTGGTCCCGATGCGTGTGGTGTCCGCCGGGTCCGCCGCGCACGGGGCGTCCGCCGTCCCTGCCGTCCCTGCCGTCCCCGCAGGGTTCACTGTCCCTGCCGGGTCCTCGGCGGTCACCAGCCGGGTCAGCCGCTCGACGGCCCGGCGCCAGGTGTCGTGCAGTTCGCCGGACGCGGTGAGCCGGGCCAGGCCGTACGCCCGGACGGTGCCGAGCTGGCGGAACCGGGCGCGCTCGTGGCCGCCGGGCCCGGGGACCCGGACGACGAGGGACTTCGCCTCCAGCGCGCACAGGGTCCGCAGCACCTCCGCACGGCTGTCCGCCGCGCAGACGGCGGCGACCGCGTCCGCGTCGAAGCCGCCCGGCAGGACGGAGAGCTTCCGCAGCACCTCCCGCTCCCGGGGCGTGAGCAGCCGATGGCTCCAGTCGATCGCGGCGGACAGGTCGCGGTGGCGCCCCGGGCCGGATCTGCTGCCGTCGGAGAGCAGGGTCAGACCCTCGTCGAGCCCGGCCAGGATCTCGCCCGGCGGCAGGACGGCGGCGCGGCGGGCGGCCAGTTCGATGGCGAGCGGCAGTCCGTCGAGCCGACGGCAGATCTCGGCGATCACGGCCAGGTCCCGCCGCGCGCCGCCGTGCGGGCTCCCGTCCCGGCTTCCGTCCCCGCTCCCGCGCGGGTACACCGCCGCTCCCGCGCCGGGGACCGCGCCGGGGACCGTGGCGGCGGCGCGTTCCATGAACAGCCGTACGGCGTCGGACGGCCGACCGGGCCCGGCGGGCAGGAGGGGCAGCTCGTCCAGCCGGAACACCACTTCGCCTGGGACCCGCAGCCCCTCGCGGCTGGTGGCGAGAATGCGCAGCCGGGGGCAGCGGCCCAGCAGCTCCGCCGCCAGCCGGGCGCAGGCGTCGGCCAGGTGCTCGCAGTTGTCGAGGACGAGGAGGAGCCGGTGGCCGTCGAGGGCGCGGGCGAGGGGGCCGACCCCGCCGGGTCCGCCCGGGACGGTCGCGGCGCCGCCGAGCGCGGCGGCCACGGCGCGGGACAGCCCGTCGGCCCCGACGGGCCCGGTGGGCGGGGCCAGTTCGGCCAGCCGGGTGGGTCCCCGGCGCGCCGCGGCGTACTCCAGGGCGAGCCGGGTCTTGCCGACGCCGCCGGGGCCGGTGACCGTCACCAGCCGGGAGGTCCGCAGCAGGGTGCGCAGCCGGTCGAGTTCGCGGCGGCGGCCGACGAACGGGTCCAGGGGGCGCGGAGGTTCGCTCCCGGGAGGGGCGTCCCGGGTGCCACCGGAGCGGTCGCCGGAGGCTCCGCCGGGTCCGGGGAGGATCGTCTCCCCGCCGGAGGGGGCATGCGGGGGGCGGGTGTCGGCGGGCCCCCGGGGCGTGCCGGTCCGGACGGCCGGAGCGGTGCCGTCCGCTCTGCCCCGGACGGCGGCGGGGTGCCGCTCGGCCCCGGAGCGGCCGTGCCCCGCGGTACGGTCCGCGGCGGTGACAGCGGCGGTGCCGGTGACAGCGGTGGTGACGCCCTTGGCGGCGGGGGCGTTGACAGGGGTGGTGGTCCGGCGGCGGAAGGCCCGCTGTCGGCAGACACCGGAGCAGTACCGGGCCGGCCGGCCCCCGCGGCTGCCCCGGCCCGGCAGACCGGTCCCGCATATCTCGCACCTTCGGTCGACCCTCATCCGCCGCATCCTGGCGGAGCCCGCTGTGGAGAACCACAGAGACTCATGTGGGTCTCATGAGAGATTCCTGTGCCGTGGCGGCGCCGGTGGGCCGACGGACGACGGTACGGAGGGACGGCGCGACGGCGTGCGGTGGCCGCGCGGACGGCCGTCCCACCCGGTCCGGAGCACGTCCCCGCCCCTTCCTCCCCACCCCTTTTCCTCTTTTCCTCCCTGACCGGGCCGGACGCCCGGCCCGGTCAGGCCCGGGGACTCCCGCCCGGAACGGCCCGGACGCCGCCCGGACCGCGCGGTCGACTCCGCCCCGGCCGCCGTGCCCGGCCCGGCATGTCCCGGGCCGGGGCGTGCCGGGCCGGACGCCCCGGCGGCCGGGGCCCTCGGGGTCAGGGCCCCTGCGTCCGGGCGTGTTCCGGCGCCCCCCGCTGTTCGGGGCGGTCGAGGCGGTCGGCGCACCGCAGCGCCGTGCCCATGGCCCACCGTCCGCTCGTCACCGCGCCCACCACCAGGATGACCAGCCCGGCGGTGGCGATGATCCACCAGGCCGGGCGGCTGGCGGCCACGAAGGCCGCCGCGTAGCCGGGGCCGTGCGCGCCGACGGTGACGCCCGCCGCGAGCACCGTGCCGATCACGGCGACGCCGAGGGTCTGGCCGATCTGGCGGCTGGTGGAGGCGACGGCGGCGGCCACGCCCGCCTGGGCGCGCGGCATCCCGGAGACCGCCGTATTGGTGATGGGCGTGTTCACCAGGCCGAAGCCGATACCGAAGAGCGCGAAGCCGAGGAAGAGCAGCGCGTTCGAGGTCTCGGCCTCGAACGCGGCGAACAGCACCCCGCACGCCCCCATCGTGGTCCCCGCGATCAGCAGGGGCAGCCGCGGCCCCCGGCTGCCCACCAGCCGCCCCGACAGCGGGGAGCAGATCAGGGTGAGTCCCGCCATGGGGAGCATGTAGAGCCCGGCGTGGAGGGCCGTGTACCCCCGCACGTCCTGGAGGTAGAGGGTGTTCAGGAAGAGGAAGCCGCCGAGCGAGGCGAAGGCGCACACGGCGATGACGGTGGCCCCGCTGAACGGGGCGCTGCGGAAGAAGCGCAGGTCGATCAGGGGTTCCCGGCGCCGGGGCTCGTAGTACAGGACCCCGGCGAGGGCGAGGACCGCGATCCCCGCGAAGACGGCGTCGGTCTCGATGATCGCGTAGGTGAGCGAGCCGAGCAGGGCGATGATCAGCACCTGTCCCACCGGGTCGGGCCGCCGGGGCCGGGGCGCGCGGGACTCCGGCACATAGCGCAGGGTCAGCAGCAGGGCGGCGATGCCCACCGGCAGATTGACCCAGAAGATCGAGCGCCAGCCGACGGTGTCCACCAGCAGGCCGCCGACCAGGGGCCCGGCGGCCATGGAGATGCCCACGACCCCGCCCCAGACCCCGATGGCACGGGCCCGCTCGGCCGGGTCGGTGAAGGTGTTGGTGATGATCGACATGGCGACGGGGTTGAGCATCGAGCCGCCGACCGCCTGGACCATGCGGAACACGACCAGCGTCTCCAGGCTGGGCGCGAGCGAGCAGAGCAGTGAGCCGAGGGTGAAGAGGGCCAGTCCGGCGACGAAGACCCTGCGCCGTCCGATCCGGTCGGCCGTGGAGCCGGAGAGCATCAGCAGCGAGGCCAGGACCAGGGTGTAGGCGTCGATCGTCCACTGGAGCCCGGTGACCGAGGCGTTCAGCTCCCTGCCGATGGAGGGCAGCGCCACATTCAGAATGGTGTTGTCGAGACTGACGATCAGCAGACTCATACAGCAGATCGCCAGCACCAGAAGCCGCCGTCGGGAAGTCAGCTCGGGCATGCTGTCGATAGTACGACTAACTAATCACATGTGCCCGGTGAAGCGCGGACCATACGCGACAATGGACGGATGACCACGCTCGCCCCCGTTCCGACGCCCGCGCCGACCGCCGCCCCGGCGGCCGGGTCGCCGACCCCGGCGCCGGCCGTGCCCGCGCTGGCCATCGGACCCCACACCGTGTCGCCCCCGGTGGTGCTCGCCCCCATGGCCGGGATCACCAACGCGCCCTTCCGGACCCTGTGCCGGGAGTTCGCCGAGGGCTCCCGGGCGTTCGGGGGACGGCCCCCGGTGCGTGGCGCCTCGGGTGGCAAGGGGCTGTTCGTCAGCGAGATGATCACCACCCGCGCCCTGGTCGAGCGCAATGAGAAGACCATGCAGCTGATCCACTTCGACGCGAGCGAGACACCGCGGTCGATCCAGCTCTACGGGGTGGACCCGGTCACCGTCGGCAAGGCGGTGCGGATGATCGTGGACGAGGGCCTGGCCGACCACATCGACCTCAACTTCGGCTGCCCGGTCCCCAAGGTCACCCGCAAGGGCGGCGGCTCGGCGCTCCCCTACAAGCGCCCCCTGCTGCGGGCGATCCTGCGCGAGGCGGTGTCGAACGCCGGGCAGCTCCCGGTCACGATGAAGATGCGCAAGGGCATCGACGACGACCACCTCACCTTCCTCGACGCGGGCCGGATCGCGGTCGACGAGGGGGTCACGGCGATCGCCCTGCACGGGCGCACGGCGGCCCAGCACTACGGCGGCACGGCGGACTGGGAGGCCATCGCCCGGCTGAAGGAGCATGTGCCGGAGATCCCGGTGCTGGGCAACGGGGACATCTGGTCGGCGGAGGACGCGCTGCGGATGGTGCGCGAGACGGGCTGCGACGGCGTGGTGGTCGGGCGCGGCTGTCTGGGGCGGCCCTGGCTCTTCGGCGATCTGGTCTCGGCGTTCGAGGGCGACGGCTCGGCCGCCGCCCCCACCCTGCGGGAGGTCGCCGCCGTGATGCGGCGCCACGCGGAGCTGCTGGGGGAGTGGATCGGCGACGAGGCGCGCGGAGTGATCGACTTCCGTAAGCATGTGGCCTGGTATCTGAAGGGCTTCTCGGTCGGCTCCGAGATGCGCAAGCGACTGGCGATCACCTCCTCCCTCGCCGAGCTGGACGAGCAGCTCGCCCTGCTGGACCTGGACCAGCCCTGGCCGCTCGGGGCGGACGGCCCGCGCGGCCGTACCTCGGGCAACAACCGCGTGGTGCTGCCCGACGGCTGGCTGAAGGACCCCTACGACTGCTCCGCCGTCAGCGCCGACGCCGAACTGGACACCTCGGGCGGCTGAGCTACGGCCGCGGTCCCGGGTGCGGGCCCTCCGTCCATACGTGATTCTCGCCACCCTTGATAGAGGTCTCGCTCAGATGAGCACTTTGTGAGGGGCGGCATCTTTCTGAAGGGGTGGCACCCAGTGCCACCCCTTCCGGCTTCACCCTTCCACTTGAACGGCACTCTGTGTCAGCTCTACGCGGGCAGCGGGTCGCCTTCCGTGGGGATGGCTTCAAGGCTTGAACGAAAGCATGCTCCGTCCCTCGATGGAGCCTCACCTTTCGATCCGCTGGCGGACGGGTGGTTGCAGCCGTATGACGACCAAGTGGACGTACCCAGACGCCTTCGATCTGGGTATGTTCCTCGCCGTCAGGGCAGCCACCGAGCCTCGAAAGGTCGAGAGCCGTGTCGGAACGCGAAGATCACCCGGCCCAGAAGTTCGTTTATGACTTCACCGAAGGCAACCGGGACATGAAGGACCTGCTCGGCGGCAAGGGCGCCAACCTCGCTGAGATGACCAACCTCCGGCTGCCCGTTCCGCCGGGCTTCACCATCACCACGGAGGCGTGCAAGGTCTATCTCGACAGCGGACAGGAGCCGCCCGCCCTGCGCGACGAGGTGAGTGCGCACCTCGACGCCCTGGAGCGGCGCATGGGCAAGCGGCTCGGCCAGGCGGACGACCCCCTCCTGGTCTCGGTGCGCTCGGGCGCCAAGTTCTCCATGCCGGGCATGATGGACACCGTCCTCAACATCGGTCTGTCCGACGCGTCCGTGGCCGGTCTCGCCCGGCAGGCGGGGGACGAGCGCTTCGCGTGGGACTCGTACCGGCGGCTCATCCAGATGTTCGGCAAGACGGTGCTCGGCATCGACGGCGACCTCTTCGAGGAGGCGCTGGAGGCGGCCAAGACCGCCAAGGGGGCCACCGTCGACACCGATCTCGGCCCGGACGAGCTGCGGAAACTCGTCAAGGCGTTCAAGAAGATCGTCAAGGCGCGGGCCGGGCGGGAGTTCCCGCAGGACCCCCGGGAGCAGATGGACCTCGCGGTCATGGCGGTCTTCGACTCGTGGAACGGCGACCGGGCCAAGCTCTACCGCCGCCAGGAGCGCATCCCCCACGACCTCGGCACCGCCGTCAACATCTGCTCCATGGTCTTCGGCAACCTCGGCCCCGACTCCGGCACGGGCGTCGCCTTCACCCGCGACCCGGCCGGCGGCCAGCAGGGCGTCTACGGCGACTACCTCCAGAACGCCCAGGGCGAGGACGTCGTCGCCGGTATCCGGAACACCGTCCCGCTCGCCGAGCTGGAAACCCTCGACAAGACGTCGTACGACCGGCTGATGCAGATCATGGAGACGCTGGAGAACCACTACAAGGACCTCTGCGACATCGAGTTCACCATCGAGCGCGGACAGCTCTGGATGCTCCAGACCCGGGTCGGCAAGCGGACCGCCGGGGCCGCCTTCCGGATCGCCACCCAACTCGTCGACCAGGGACTCATCGACGAGGCCGAGGCGCTGCGGCGGGTCAACGGCGCCCAGCTCGCCCAGCTCATGTTCCCCCGGTTCGACGAGGAGGCCACGGTCGAGCTGCTGGGCCGGGGCATCGCCGCCTCCCCCGGCGCCGCCGTCGGCAAGGCCGTCTTCGACTCGTACACCGCCGTCAAGTGGTCCCGCTCGGGTGAGCGGGTCATCCTGATCCGCCGGGAGACCAACCCCGACGACCTCGACGGAATGATCGCCGCCGAGGGCATCCTCACCTCGCGCGGCGGCAAGACCTCCCACGCCGCCGTCGTCGCCCGCGGCATGGGCAAGACCTGTGTCTGCGGGGCCGAGGAGCTGGACGTCGACACCAAGCGGCGCCGGATGACCGTGGGCGGCACGGTGGTCGAGGAGGGCGACGTCGTCTCTGTCGACGGCTCCACCGGCAAGGTCTACCTGGGCGAGGTGCCCGTCGTGCCCTCCCCGGTGGTCGAGTACTTCGAGGGCCGGATGCACGCCGGGGCCGAGGACGCCGACGAACTCGTCGTCGCCGTGCACCGGATGATGGCCTACGCGGACCGGGTCCGCCGACTGCGGGTGCGCGCCAACGCCGACAACGCCGAGGACGCCCTGCGCGCCCGGCGCTTCGGCGCCCAGGGCATCGGCCTGTGCCGCACCGAGCACATGTTCCTCGGCGAGCGGCGCTCCATGGTGGAGAAGCTGATCCTCGCCGACACCGAGGGCGAACGCACCGAGGCCCTGGAGCAGTTGCTCCCGCTCCAGCGGCAGGACTTCGTCGAGCTGTTCGAGGCGATGGACGGGCTGCCGGTGACGGTACGGCTGCTCGACCCGCCGCTCCACGAGTTCCTGCCCGACATCACCGAGCTGTCGGTACGGGTCGCGCTGGCCGAGGCCCGCGAGGACCACAACGAGAACGATCTGCGGCTGCTCCAGGCGGTGCACCGGCTGCATGAGCAGAACCCGATGCTGGGGCTGCGCGGGGTCCGGCTCGGCCTGGTCATCCCCGGTCTCTTCACCATGCAGGTACGGGCCGTCGCCGAGGCCGCGGCGGCCCGGAAGAACGCCAAGGGCGACCCGCGCGCCGAGATCATGATCCCGCTGGTGGGCACCGTCCAGGAGCTGGAGATCGTCCGCGACGAGGCCGAGCAGGTCATCGCCGAGGTGGAGCGGGCCACCGGGGTCGGGCTGCGGCTCGCGCTCGGCACCATGATCGAGCTGCCGCGCGCCGCGCTGACGGCGGCGCAGATCGCCGAGGCGGCCGAGTTCTTCAGCTTCGGCACCAACGACCTCACCCAGACGGTGTGGGGCTTCTCCCGGGACGATGTCGAGGCCAGCTTCTTCACCGCGTATCTGGAGAAGGGGATCTTCGGGGTCTCGCCCTTCGAGACCATCGACCGGGACGGCGTGGGCTCGCTGGTGCGCAGCGCGGCGGCGGCCGGGCGGGCCACCCGGCCCGGGCTGAAGCTGGGGGTCTGCGGGGAGCACGGCGGCGATCCGGAGTCGGTGCACTTCTTCCACGAGGTGGGCCTGGACTATGTCTCCTGCTCGCCGTTCCGCATCCCGGTGGCGCGGCTGGAGGCGGGCCGTGCGGCGCTTCTCTCCCGGCACGGCGGGGGCCGCTGATCGTCTTCTCGCCGGGGCGTCCCGCGGTGTCCCGGGACTTCCCGCGGATCTTCCTCCGGGGCTGCCCGTTCCGGCGGTGGTTTCTGTAAAGACCCTGTCGATTTATCGGCTCGTGGGCCGCGGAAGTGGTACCGAAGTGGCGTCGAAGTACCACCGAAGTGGGTGGGCTGTGAGACCGAACACATCCGGGAACGGGCACGGGCCGCACGTGCGCCAATTCACACCGTTCGACCCGCTGAACGGGGGCGGGAAGCGGGGGAATATGCAGGGCGGAGCGCGGCCGTAGATCCCCATCCACGGCCGCGCCCCATTACCCCAGCCGGACAGGGAGCCGCACCGTCTGTCACCCGCCGCCGGATGTGCGAAGCCCCCCACGGTCTTCGTGCATCCATCGGAGACAGAAGGAACCTGCCCGACGCCGTACAGCCTTTCGGTTCGCACCCAACCCGGGCGAGACATTTCAACTCTGGCTGAAACCCCGTGGTAACCGGCTGTGATGGGGTGCATACTCGATGATCGGGGGCAATTGCGGGTGCAACAGTGGGGGTTCCGTGCTGCGTATCCATTTCACCGGCGACGACCTCGCCAGGGTGCGAATGGCCGTCAAGCCTGACGCCTTGTGGGAAACGATTCTCAGTTTTCACCGATTGAGGGAGCGGCGGCGCGCTCAGATGTTCGGCGAATGGCGATCGGAAGCCCGGGCGCGGTTGAATGGTGAAACAAGCCTGCTGTCGGCTCTGGTCCCACCGCGCGGCTATTTCCCGGACTTTCTCACTCCGCCCGGAGCCGGTGGCGGGCTGGAAGCCGGACTTGAGGCGATCCGGGCCACCGCGCCCGAGCGGCTCCGCGCCGAACTGGACCTGGTGTCGGCGGGCCGCAATACCGGCAGCGCCCCCGCCGAGTCCGGCCCGGACCGCGGCGGGGAGCGGGCCGGACGGCTCGCCCGGCTCGCCGGAGGGGCCCCCGGGGCGCTGGCCCGGCTCGTCTCCGTGCTCCGCGGCTACCACCGCGCGGCCGTCGAGCCGTACTGGGGCCATGTCCAGGCCCGGGTGGAGGCCGACCGGGCGGTACGCGGCCGGGCCCTGCTCGACGGAGGCGCGGCGGAACTGCTCGGCACCCTGCCCCCGGTGCTGCGCTGGCGGGCCCCCGTCCTCGAAGCCGACTACCCCGTCGAGCGCGAACTGCGGCTGGACGGGCGGGGGCTGCTGCTCCAGCCCTCGTTCTTCTGCCGGGGCACCCCGGTCGTCTACCGGGACGCGACGCTGCCGCCCGTGCTGGTCTACCCCGTCGCCCACACCCCCGACCCGGCCTTCGGCGAGGGCGCGGGCACGGCCCTCGGCCCCTCCCTCGGCCGCCTCGTGGGCCACACCCGCTCCGCCGTCCTCCAGGCGATCCGCTACGGCTGCACCACCAGCGAACTGGCCCGCAGGGCCGGGGTCTCGCTCGCGTCCGCCAGCCAGCACGCCGCCGTGCTGCGCGAGGCGGGCCTGGTGCTGACGCTGCGCCACGGGAACTCCGTGCTGCACACGCTGACCCCGCTGGGCGCCGCCCTGCTCAGGGGCGGCGCCCCGGCGGAGGTCACGGGGTGACGGGGCGGCGGACACCACGGGGGCACGGGGACGCGCGGCAGGGCGCCCCGTGCCCCCGGCCCGTCACCCGCGCGGCCGATCCGCCAGATGGCCCAGGCCGTCAGGTACGGAACGGGCCCGTCACCTCGTAGGTGATCCCGCCCGACGCGGAACCGCTCGTACCGCGCTGGCTGGAGAAGTACAGCCGGGAGCCGTCCGGTGAGAAGGCCGGGCCGGTGATCTCCGAGCCGGACTGCCCCTGGAGCCGCAGGAACGGCGCCACCACACCGCCCGGCGTGATCACACAGATGTCCATGCTGCCGCCGTCCTCCGCGACATACAGATCGCCCGAGGCGCTGCCCGTCACATTGTCGACCCCGGTCAGCGGGGCGCCACCGCCGCCGATCAGCGAGTCGTCATAGGCCAGCTCATAGGTGGCGGACAGCAGGTTCAACTGCCAGACCCGGTTGTCGCCCTTGGTGGTGAACCACACGGTGTCGTCCGCGTAGTGGCAGCCCTCGCCGCCGTTGAACCGCTTCGCCCCCGCCACCTGGGAACGGGTCGCCGTCGGCGAGCCGTCGGGGTCGGGGATGTCCGTCCAGGTGAACGAGCCGGAGGCGGCGCTGCCCGCGGTGAGCACCTGGAGCCTGCCGGAGGAGAGGTCCCCCCAGGTGGTGGGGGTGAAGCGGTACAGGCAGCCGTTGGACTCGTCCTCCGTCAGATAGACCGTCCGCCGCACCGGGTCGGCCGCCGCCGCCTCGTGCTTGAAGCGGCCCATGGCGTCCCGCCGCACCGCCGCCCGCACCCCGAAGGGGTCGGTCTCGTAGACATACCCCCGGCTGATCTCCTCGCAGGAGAGCCAGGTCTGCCAGGGGGTCGCCCCGCCCGCGCAGTTCAGCCGGGTGTCCGACAGGATGCGATAGGCGCCGGTGACCGTTCCCGAGGAGTCGAAGCGGACCGCGCCCGCGCCGCCCGCGGGGTCGATCTCCGAGTTGGAGACATAGATCCAGCCGCGCCCGTCGACGAAACAGGCCCCGCCGTCCGGTGCGCTGTGCCAGGTGTACGAGGAGTTCGCGACCCGCTGCCCCGAGCGGGCGATCACTCTGCCCGTGAAGCCGCGCGGGAGTTGCAGCCCCTGCGCGTCGGCCGCGCCGAGGGCGCCATAGGGCCCGGGGCCGGGCTGCGCGGGGGAGGCGTGGGCCGCCCCGCGCCAGAGGGAGCCGCCGAACGCGGCGGCCGAAACGCCGACGACCGCTGTGCGGAGCAGGCTCCGCCGGTGCAGTCCAGGACGGGGGAGGCCATGGTTTTCCTGAGGTTCCACGCATCGCTCCAGGAGGCTGGTGACCACCCGTGCCACCGGGCGGCGGCACGGGTCGCGCGACGAGGGAACCTAGCGGCGGATGATTGACGGAACGTCACATCGCGGTGACGGGCACCGGTCGGGGCCGGGAGGACTCGGTGTCCGCCCAGGCCCCGGAGGGCGCTCCGCCGCTGCTGGGAGGCTCCGCCGGGCCGAGGGGATTCGGCGCGCCCCCAGTATCCCGTGTCCCGCCGCCGGAGCCCGCGGCCCGGCGACCGCCTCAGGAGCGGCGGTCCCGGCGGGCGGCCCCGGCCCCGGAACCGCCTCCGGGGCCGTTCCCCGCTCCGTTCCCGGCTCCGCTCCCCGCTCCGTCGCCGACGCCCAGCCGGAAGCGCAGCCGGCAGATCACCGCCTCCGTGTCCCGCCGCACCGCGTGCGCCAGCACCGCGCCGCGCTGGTTCTGGAGCAGCCGCTGCCACAGCCGCTCCGGCTCCACCTCCGGTATCAGCACCGTCACCCGGGTGTTCGGGTGGTACTTGTAGATCCGCCGGACGTACTCCGACACCGGGCGCCCTATCGTCCGGTGCTCCGAGTGCAGCTCCACCAGCTCCACCCCCGGGTTCCACCGCTCCCAGTCCCGGCGCAGCGCCTGCGACGCCTCCCGGTCCTCCTGGTCCTGCTGATGGGTGACGGTCACCGCGCGCACCTCGTCCCCCAGCGAGACGGCGGCGTTCAGCGCCTCGCTCGTCAGCCGGGACAGATGCGACACGGGCACGATCACCAGCGAGCGGTCCCGGCGCGGGGCCTTCGGCACCCGGCCCAGCGCGATCCGCTCGTCGATCCGCCCGTACGCCCGGTGCACCCGTTCGAAGAGCAGGACGAGCGCGGGCAGCGCCACCACGACCAGCCAGGCGCCCTCGGTGAACTTGGTCGCGGTGACGACCACCGCGCTGACCCCCGTCAGCAGCGCGCCCAGCCCGTTGAGCAGCGCCCGGGGCCGCCACCCCGGGGTGCGGTGGGTGCGCCAGTGGATCACCATGCCCGCCTGGCAGACGGTGAAGCCGACGAAGACGCCGATCGCGAAGAGCGGCACCAGGGTGTTGGTGTCGCCGCCGGAGAAGAGGAGGAGCAGCAGGGCGACGGCCGCCAGGGCGAGCACTCCGTGCCGGTGCACCTCGCGGTCGGCCTTCAGCCGGAAGACATGCGGCAGGAAGTTGTCCCGGGCCAGCAGCGACATCAGCACCGGCAGCGCGCCGAAGGAGGTGTTCGCGGCGAGCGCCAGCAGCACGACCGTGGCGAACTGCACCACATAGAAGCCCCAGTTGTGGCCGAGTGAGGCGTCCGCGAGCTGGGCCAGAACCGTGACACCCGCCACCGGCTGGATCTGGAAGCGCGCGATCAGGATCGACAGACCGATCAGCATCACTCCGAGCAGCGCGCCGAGCGCGACCTCCGTCCGCTGGGCCCGCCGGACGGCCGGGGCGCGGAACGACGGGACGGCGTTGGCGACCGCCTCCACCCCGGTCAGCGCGGAGCAGCCGGAGGCGAACGCCTTGAGCAGCAGCAGCGCGCCGACGGTGGTGGCGTCGCCCCCGAGGACGGCGGCGTGGCCCGCCGCCGTCTCGGTGGACACCGGCCCGTCCCGGAGGAGACCGACGGCGACGAGGGTGAGGATCGACCCCACGAAGACCGCCGTGGGCAGGATGAACGCCTTCGCCGAGTCGACGATCCCCCGCAGGTTCACCCCGGTCACCAGCAGCAGCACCCCGAGGCACAGCCACAGCCGGTCGTCGTAGAGGGAGGGGAAGGCGGAGGTGAGCGCGGCGACGCCCGCCGTCACGGAGACCGCCACGTTCAGGACATAGTCCAGGACCAGGGAGGCTGCGGCCACCAGCCCGGTGCGCCGCCCCAGATGGGTCCGGGCGACCGCGTACGCGCCGCCGCCGCCCGGGAAGGCGGCGATGACCTGACGGTACGAGGCCACCAGGACGGCCAGCAGCACCGCGATGGCGAGCGTCACCGGCAGGGTCCAGCCGAGCCCGGCGCCGCCCGCCGCGGCCAGGACGAGGACGATCGCCTCCGGGCCGTACGCGACCGACGCCATCGCGTCCAGGGACAGGGCCGCGAGCCCCTGCAACGAGGTGAGCCGGTGCCGCTCGCCCGGGGGGACCGGCGGGACCGGGGCCCGGTCCGGGGGCCCGCTCCGGGACGGGGACGCGCCCTCGGCCCGGAGCGGGCGGCTCCGCGGAAGTCCCTGGGCGCCCCGACGGCCGCCGCCCCGGGCCCCCGGGGTGCCGGGCGCTCCGGGAGGCGTGGAGAGAGTCGTCATCGTGCGGTGACCTCCGGTGGGGAAGACCCGGGGCGCGGTCCGGCGGGTCGGGCTGTGTTCCTGTGTGTGGGCAGCCCCAGCGTGCGGGCGCCCGTTTCGCCGTACGTGCCCTCTTGTCGTGTCCCTTGCGCCAAAGGGGCGGGTCTTCACACGACGTTGACGCGAGGTGTAGAAATCCCGTCAGCACTTGCCGGTGTCGCGGACAGCGGAGGGCGCCGGGGCCTAGCGTTCCTCCTCATGGAGAGCGCGAGAAACGGCAGCGGGAACGGGAACGAGAACGGCTGCGGCGGCGCCGGGGACACAGGCGCCCCGGGCGGGCCGGTGCTCGCCGAGGACCAGCGGTGGGTGCACGATCTGTGGGCCGCCGCGTTCTGCGCGCTGAACCTCTTCGTCCTCCTCCATGTGGTCGACCTCTGCGCGGGTGAACTGGGCGCGGGGCGCTCCGCCCTGTGGACCGCCCTCTCCCTGACCCTCTTCGTCGTCCTCTTCCCGCCCCGGGTGACGGCGGGCCGCAACTGGCTCTGTGTCCGCGGGCTGTTCCGCGAACGCCGGGTGAGCACCGATCTGCTCACCCAGGTCGCCCGGCGGGAGGGCGTGTCCCAGCGGATCGTGCTGCGGGACGCCCGGGGCGGCCGGGTCGAACTGGACCCGACCACCCTCACCGGCAATCCGCTGCTCTGGCACGAACTCGACCTCGGGGCGCGCAAGGCGCGGCAGAGCGGGCTGCTGGGCACCGGGTCCGCGGTGCTCCAGCGGCTCGCGGACCGGGTCGCCCGGCTGGAGTCGGACGCGGCCCGCGCGGTCTTCGACGCGTCGGGGCTGCGCTGAGGGGTGCGCCGGGCCCGTCGGCCGTCAGCGCCTGTCGGTCCCGGTCGGCCGGTGGCCGCCGCCGACCGGTGCGAGACCCTCGTACACCACGCCCGTCAACCGTTCGGACGCCGCCCACAGCCGTTCGCCCGCCGCGTCGTCGAGGGTCCACGCCGCGCGCCAGGAGGGGGCGGGGGTGCCGCGCCAGCCCAGCAGGGAGGGGCCGGTGAAGGAGTCGGGCCGGACGCCCGGTGCCGTCGCCGCGTGCAGGACGGGCAGCGCTCCCGCCGACGCGGACTGCGCCACCGCCGCGTTGACGAGCCGGGCCAGGCCCGTCGCGAACCGCCGCCCCTCCATCCGGGGGGCCGTCGTCTGGAGCCCGGTGTCGGCGTACCCGGGGTGCGCGGAGGCCGCCACGAGGCCGGAGCCCGCCGCGGCGAGCCGCCGGGCCAGCTCATGGGTGAAGAGGAGGTTCGCCGCCTTGGAGCGGCCGTAGGCGGTCCAGCGGCCGTAGCGGCGCTCGCTGTTGAGATCGGCCGGGTCCGGCCGGGCCAGGCCGTGCAGCAGGCTGGAGACGGTGACCACCCGTGCGCCCGGGGTACCGAGCAGCCGGGGCAGCAGCAGCCCGGTGAGCGCGAAGTGCCCCAGGTGGTTGACGCCCATCTGGGTCTCGAAGCCGTCGGTGGTACGGCCGCGGGGCAGGGCCATCACCCCGGCGTTGTCGACGAGCAGATCGAGCCGTTCACCGGGGAGCCCGTCGGCGAACGCCCGTACCGACGCGAGGTCGGCCAGGTCCAGCCGCCGGAACTCCGCGTCGGCGCCCGGCAGCGCGGCCCTGATCCGTGCCGCGGCCTCCCGGCCGCGCTCCGGGCTGCGGCAGGCGAGCACCACCCGTGCGCCCCCGCGGGCCAGTTCACGGGCGGTGATCAGACCGATGCCGCTGTTGGCCCCGGTGACCACCGCCGTACGTCCCCGCTGGTCCCCCATGTCGCTGCCGCGCCGATCGGCCATCGCCCCGCCCTTCGGGAAGTGTCCGGACGCCCGGCCCGGCGGCCGGTCCGGACGCACACGTTAGGAGGCGCGGGCCCCGGGTTCCACTCCGCGCGTGCGGAGAACGGTACGGACGGCCGGATCGCCGGCGGCAGCGGCCGGTGCGGGCGGTGCCGCCGGTACGGGCCCTGCGGCCGGTGCGGCTCCTGCGGCCGGTGCGGCCCACGCCGCCCACGCCGACCGCCGCCGCCCGTACGGCTCGCGTACGGCTCGCGCGCCGAAAGCGAGAGGCGGGGCCGCCGGGCACGACCTAGGGTGGCCCTCCCGCGTTGAACGCGTGGTGAACCTGGAGGAGGTGGGACCGGTGAACCGTTGGTACCGGCGGAGTGCTCCCGAAAGGTCTCGTCCATGTCGTTCCCTCCCGTCTTCTCCCCTGTCTCCACCCCTTGTGCGCCAGCCCCCTCCCGCGACGGGATCGTCGCCGTGCTCCGCGCGGCGGGCTGCGTCTTCGCCGAGGACGAGGCCGCGCTGCTGCTCGCCGGGGCGCCGTCCCCCGCCGGTCTGACCGAGCTGGTCGCCCGGCGGGGCTCCGGCGAACCCCTGGAACACGTCCTCGGCTGGGCCGCCTTCCGGGGCGGACGGTTCGCGGTGGACCCCGGCGTCTTCGTCCCCCGTCCGCGCAGCGCCTTCCTCGTCGAACGGGCGCTGGCGCTGGCCCCCGGGGCGGGCGCCGTCGTCGTCGATCTGTGCTGCGGCTCCGGAGCGCTGGGCGCGGCGCTGACGGCGGAGCTGGGCGGCGCCGAACTGCACGCCGCGGACATCGACCCGGCGGCCGTGCGCTGCGCCCGCCGCAATGTCCGCGCCCTGGGCGGAACGGTGTACGAGGGCGACCTCTGCGCACCGCTCCCGGACCGGCTGCGCGGCCGGGTCGACGTCCTGCTGGCCAATGTGCCCTATGTCCCCACCGGGGAGATCGCCCTGCTGCCGGCCGAGGCCCGCGTCCACGAGGCGGCCATCGCCCTCGACGGCGGAACGGACGGCCTCGACGTCCTGCGCCGGGTGGCGGCGGAGGCGGGCCGCTGGCTCGCCCCCGGAGGCTCCCTGCTCTTCGAGACGGGGGAACGGCAGTCGGCGCGGGCGGCACGGATCGTCCGGCGGGCCGGGCTGGCGGCGCGGGTGGCCCGTTCCGAGGAGTGGTCCGCGACGGTGGTGACCGGGACGGTGGTGAGCGGGCGCGGCCCACTGGCGGGACGCGGGGCCGGGCGGGGTGAGCGGCCAGCTGACGGGCCGCACGGCCGCGGGGGACCGGGCCGGGAACCAAGATCGATGGACGCAGCGCCCGCCGCTCCTTAGGGTCGGTCCGTGCCCGACATATCGCTGACCACGCTGTTTCTGCTCGTACTCGCCGCCGCGGCGGCAGGCTGGATCGACGCGGTCGTGGGAGGCGGCGGGCTGCTCCTCCTCCCCGCGCTGCTCCTCGGCCTCCCGCAGGCACCGGCCGCCCATGTCCTCGGCACCAACAAGGCGGTGGCCATCGTGGGAACGACGGGCGCCGCCGTGACCTTTCTGCGGAAGGCCCGCGTCGACGTCCGCACGGCGGCACGGATCGGGCTGGCCGCGCTCGCCGGGTCGACGGCCGGGGCGTTCTTCGCGGCGGGCATCAGCAGCGAGGTACTCCGGCCGGTGATCATGGCGGTACTGCTGGGCGTAGCGGCCTTTGTGCTGCTGCGCCCCGGTTTCGGTGCGGTGCCGCAGGAGCGGCGGCGTGCCGTGACCCGGGCCCGGACGGTGTTCGCCATCGTCGTGGTGGGCGGTGGCATCGGCTTCTACGACGGCCTCTTCGGGCCGGGCACCGGCACCTTCCTGGTGCTGGCGCTCACCGCCGTCCTCCACCTCGACCTGGTGACGGCCTCGGCCACCGCGAAGATCGTCAATGTCTGCACCAACGCCGGGGCGCTGGCGATGTTCGCCTTCCAGGGCTCGGTGCTCTGGCAGCTCGCCGCCGTGCTCGCGGTGTTCAACCTGCTGGGCGCGACGGTCGGGGCGCGGATGGCGCTGAAGCGGGGGAGCGGGTTCGTCCGGGGGGTGCTGCTGACGGTGGTCCTGGCGCTGGTGGCGAGGCTGGCGTTCGACCAGTGGGCGTCGTGAGCGCGGGTGGGTGTCGTGAGCGCGGGTGGGTGTCGTGAGCCGGTGGGCGTCGTGGCCGGGGCCCACCGGCATCGGGCAGCCCACCGGCACCGGATGTCCCACAGGCACTGGATGTCCCACTGGCACCTGAGCAGCTCACCGGTCCGGGCAGCTCATACCGGCACTGCCCGGCCCACCGGGCCCATTCGTCCCACCGGGCGGTCCCATCCGTCCCACCGGCCCTGTGCGAACGGCTCACCGCACGCCGGTGAGATGGGCGTAGGCGACTACGTTCCCCCGGTAGCCGCCCTTCCGGCTGAACCCCCCGCCGCAGGTGATCACCCGTAGCTCGGCCCGGCCCCGGGACCCGTACACCCGGTCGTCCGGGAACTCCTCCGCCTCGTACACCTCGATCGCGTCGATCGTGAACACGGCGGTGCGGCCGTCGCGGCGGGAGATCTCGATCCGGTTGCCCTTGTGCAGGGCGCCGAGGCCGTAGAAGACGGCGGGGCCCCGGGCGTTGTCCACATGTCCGGCGACGACGGCGGTGCCGGACGCCCCCGGCGCGGGGCCGCCCCGGTACCAGCCCGCGAGATTGCGCTCGGCGGCGGGCGGCACCTCCAGACTGCCGTCCCGGGCGAGCCCCAGGCCCATGAGGGGGGTGTCGACGTCGATGTAGGGGATGCGCAGCCGCTGCGGCGCGGACGGGGGGAGCGGGTCGGCGGCGGCCGCTGCGGAGCCGAGGGGGCCCGAGGCGAAGGACTGGTCGGCGGACGGGACCGGCGGGGTGATGTCCCGTGCGCCGTTCTGCACCAGCCACCCGCCCGTGCAGACGGCGATGACGAGACACCAGCCCATGGCCTTGTCGTTCATCGGTCCTCAGCTCTCCGGATCGGCGGCCCTTCCGGTCGGCAGCCCTCCGGATCGGAGGCTCCCGGATCGGAGGCTCCCGGGCCGGAAGCTCCCCGGCCGGAGGTTTTCCGGAGCGGACGGGGCGGGCGGTCCGGACGAGGGGAAGTCCCCCGTTCCCCGGCGGGCCGGCCGGGAAACGGGGGACGGGCGGGCACGGACACATGGCCCCGGGGCCGCATCCGTCAGCCGCTCTGCGCGCCGCTCGCCCGGCGTCGCAGCAGCAGGGTCCCGCCGGCGGCGGCAGCGGCCAGGACGGCCACCCCCGCCGCGACCTGCCCGGAGTCGGGGCCGACACTGCCCCCGATCCCGGTACGGACATGACCGCTGGGCTGCTGGTGGTGCTGCCCCTGGTTGATCTGTCCCTGGCCCTGGTTCCGGCCTTCGCCCTCACCCTGGCCCTGGCCCTGACCCTCGCCACGCCCTTCGTTTTCGCCGTAGCGGGAGTCGGACTCGATGTCGTTCTTGTTGCTGTACGGGTCCGGGACGTCCTCGACCTGTCCCGTCGCCGCAGCGGTGTACGCCCCCGGCGCGGCATACGCCCCGGGGGCCCCGAAGCCTATGGTGGCGACCACCACTACGGTTGAGGACAGCAGGCGGACGGTGGTGCGCATGGCATCCCTCCGGAAAACACAGTGCTTGTCAACGACACCTCAGAGGTAAGGCGCCCCGCACCGGTCACGCATACTGATGAACCGTCAGATCTACTCTCCTTGATCGGCGTGTCGCCCTGGGTGCCTGGCATTTCCGCAGGTCAGCGCGGGTGACGATCATTCAGCACCCGATCGCATCGATCGGGTGACCCCATCCCCCGATCAGCGCCGGGACCCCGGCTCCGTACGGAGCCCGCCGGTCCGCGCCGGATCGCGTCCGTACGGGACCCCCGACCGGGCCGCGGATCCCGGCCCGGACCGGCTTGACCTCAAGCGCGCTTGAGGGAGAAACCTTCCGGGTCATGGACCTCAGTACGCGGGAGAACCCGCAGCCCGGCACGGACGCCCCTCGGACCGCTCTCCGCCTCGCGGTGATCCTCGCCAGCAATCGGAAGGGGCGCTTCGCGCCCGTCATCGGGGACTGGTTCCTCGAACACGCGCACGCCCATGACGACTTCGCCGTGGAGCTGATCGACCTCGGCGACGCCGATCTGCCCACCGGACTCAGCCCCGATCCGGGGCCCGCCGCCGGGGCGACGCTGGAGCGGATCTCGCCCCGGCTCGCCGCCGCCGACGCGTTCGTCGTCGTCACGCCCGAGTACAACCACTCCTTCCCCGCCTCCCTCAAGGCCCTCGTCGACTGGCACTTCACCGAGTGGCGCGCCAAGCCGGTCGGCTTTGTGTCGTACGGGGGAATGTCCAGCGGGCTGCGGGCCGTCGAGCAGCTCCGGCAGGTCTTCGCCGAGATGCACGCGGTGACCATCCGGGACACGGTCGCGTTCCACAACGCCCACACCCAGTTCGACGAGCGGGGGCGGCACCGGGACCCCACGGGCTGCGACGGGGCGGCCCTGGGCATGCTCGACCAGCTCGCCTGGTGGGGGCACGCGCTGCGGGACGCGAAACAGGCGCGGCCGTACAGCGGGTGACGCCGGGGCGCGTACGGCCGGGCGGGGTGTGCGCGGGGCGTACGGGGTGGCGCGGGCGGGGCCCTCGCACCCGTACCGTGGCCCCTGCCCACCCGTACGCAGCAGGAAGGAACCACCCATGGGGGAGCACCCGAGAACCGATCGGCGCCCGGCCGGACCCGCGCCGGAACCGGTCCGCGGCGGGTCCGCCGCCGACGAGGCGGCCACCGCGCTCACCGTCCTGACCACGATCGACAGCGCCGAGGGAGCCGAGGAGCTGGCCCGGGGCGCGGTCGGGGCGCGCTTCGCCGCCTGTGCCCAGATCGGCGCGCCCGTCACCTCCGTCTACCACTGGCGGGGCGAGGTGCGGACCGACCAGGAGTGGCAGATCCTCTTCAAGACCACCCGGCGGCGCTACGCCGAGCTGGAGGCGTATCTCAGCGCCGCGCACCCCTACGCCACGCCCGAGATCATCGCGACCGAGGTGGTCCTGGGCGGCGCCGCCTATCTGGAGTGGATCCGCGAGGAGACCACGGAGCCGTCGGAACGGGCGGAACGCGCCGCGCGGGCGGAACGGGCCGCGCGGCCCGGCACGCCGGGGCCCCGGGCCGGGGCGGACGGGACCGGACCCCGGTGAGCGGGCCGCAGGACGGCATATCCGAGCTGCCCTTCTTCGTCTACGGCACGCTGCGGCCCGGGGAGGCGAACCACACCCGCCACCTCCGTGGCCGCACCGCCGCCGAGGAACCGGCGCACTGGCCGGGCGGGCTGCTGTACGACGGACCCGGCTGGCCCTGGGCCCTGGAGCCGGGGCCCGGCGGGCACGCGTCCGTGTCCGCCGGTGTCACCGGCACGCTGGTGACCGCCGCTCCCGGGCGGTACCGGCGGCTCCTCGCCGACCTCGACGAGCTGGAGGAGTACTTCGGCCCCGGCCACCCCCGCAATCTGTACGAGCGGACCGTCCGCGAGGTGACCCGCGCGGACGGCACCCCGGTGGCCGCCTGGGTGTATCTCACCGCCGCGGGACCCGCCGCCGGGCTCCGCGCGAACGGCGTCCCGATACCCGGCGGCGACTGGCTCACCCGCCACCCGCGCTGACCCGCCGCCGGCCCTTCGGCCCTCCGCGCGCCGCCCCTCAGGCCCGGCGGCCCAGCAGCGCCAGCAGCCGGGTCTGGTGCCCGTCCCCCGGCGGCGGCTCGATCGGCGGGGCGAAGAGCCCCGAGTCCGACAGCCCGGCCGCGTACGGGGTGACCTCCTCCAGGGCGAACGCCACCAGCGCCTCCGGCAGCCGCTCGTCCGCCCCGATCGCCCGGGAGAGATCCCACGCGTGCACCACGGCGTCCGTGATCATCTGCGCGCAGTACGCCACCGCCGGGGTCTGCCCGTACGACAGCCACACCGTCCGCTCCAGCGCCCCCGGCGCCGCGAACGCCTTGCGGGCCGCGCGGGCGGCCGAGTCCCACGAGGTCTTCGGACGGGTACCGAGCACATCGCCGTCGTGGACGCCGCCCACCTCCGTGACCGTGGACCCCTCCGTCACCAGGTCCGGCACCCAGAGCTGCTCGGCGGTCAGATGGTTGACGAGATCCCGCACCGACCACTCCGTACAGGGCGTCGCCTCGTCCCACTGATCGGCCCGTACGGCGTGCACCCGGTCGCCGAAGAGCGCGAGTGCCTCGGCGTGCCGGGCCAGCAGGGCCGTGGCGTCCCGGGTGCCGCCCGTGTCGTTGATTCCCATGGAGCCACTGTCGCGCGCGGCGGTGGGCCGCGCGAGCCGCCGCCCGGGTGCGTCGCCCGGGTGCCGCGCCGGGCGGCTCCGGCCGGAGCCCCACCGCCCGGACCGCGCGCCGCGTGCCCGCGCCCGCCGGACCGTCTCCGTCCGCCGGGCTGCCCGTGTCCGCCGTGCCCGGGTGCGTCGCCGGGTGTGTGGCCGAACGCCCCGCCGCCCGGACCGCCCGGCGCGTGCCCGCGCCCGCCGGGCCGTCTCCGGCCGCCGGGCTGTCCGCGCCCGCCCGGCACCCCGGCGGTCGCTGCCGTACCCGCGGGCCGGTCTTCGCCGGCCGGCCTCGTCTGCGGCTGTGGGGTGGCCTCTGTCTCTGTCCGCCGGGCTGTCGGTGTCCGTGGGTCCGGCGCGTGCCTGTGGTTTGTCCGCGTCTGCCGGACCGTCCGGGCTTGTGCCCTCGTCCGCTCCTGACGATCGTGTCCGTGGCTGTGGGGTGGTCTCTGTCTCTGTCCGCCGGGCTGTCGGTGTCCGTGGGTCCGGCGCGTGCCTGTGGTTTGTCCGCGTCTGCCGGACCGTCCGGGCTTGTGCCCTCGTCCGCTCCTGACGATCGTGTCCGTGGCTGTGGGGTGGTCTCTGTCTCCGTCTGCCGGGCTGTCGGTGTCCGCGGGTCCGGCCCGTGCCCGTGGTTTCGTCCGTGTCTGCCGGATCGTCCGGGCTTGTGCCCTCGTCCACCCCCGACGGCCTCGTCCGCGCGCCTGCCGGACCCGCCCCCGGCCTGCCTGGCGCGCCCGCTCAGCCCCGTGCTCAGCCCCCGCTCAGCCGCGCGCGTCGGCCAGCGCCTCCCGCACCCCCCGCTCCCGCTCCCCGAGGAACCGGGGGTCCGGCCGGAGCGCCGCGTCCAGCGCGGCCTTGCCCGCCGCCCCCAGCTCGCGCACCGCGCCGTGGATACGGTGCGAGTCGAACGGCTCCGCGACCCCGACCCCGTACGACTCGATCCCCGCCGTCCGGCACAGCGCGACGGCCCGCCGGATATGGAACCCCTGGCTCACCAGGACGGCCCGGTCCACACCGAAGATCTCCTTCGCCCGGACACACGAGTCCCAGCTGTCGAAGCCCGCGTGGTCGCTGACGATCCGCCGCTCCGGCACCCCGCGCCCGACCAGATAGGTCCGCATCGCGTCGGGCTCGTCGTACTCCTCGCGGCTGTTGTCCCCGGTGACCAGGATGACCTTGACCTTGCCCCGGCGGTACAGATCCGCCGCCGTGTCCAGCCGGTGGGCGAGATACGGCGTGGGTCTGCCCTGCCACAGCCCCGCGCCGAAGACCAGGGCCACGTCCTGCGCGGGCACGTCCTCCGCCGCGTGGACATGGCGGTCGGCCACCCGGTGGGTCCAGGTCGCGGGGAGCAGGGCGAGCACGCAGACGAACATCGCCCCCCGCACCAGCCACCGCTTGCCCCGCCGGGTGCGGGGCAGCCTGAGCCGGGGGAGCGGACGAGAAGGGGTACCGGTTTGCGTCATGCCTGGTCAGACGCGGCATTCAGGGGATTTGGTTCAACCGTGCGGGCCGGGTGCCGACGCCGTTTGTCAGACCGTCCGGTTACCGTCGGAGCATGGCAGGCACCACCGGTACCACCCACCACCCCGACCAGCCCCGCCGCACCGACACGCGCCACGGCACCCCCGGCCCCGGCACCGGGGCCGAAGGCGGCCACGGCGCCTCCGGCCCCTACGACGGGGCCGCCACCGCCCGCTTCGCCCCCGAGCCCGACAAACGGCCCGGCCGGACCGCCTTCCAGCGGGACCGGGCCCGGGTCCTCCACTCCTCCGCGCTGCGCCGCCTCGCGGGCAAGACCCAGGTCGTCACCCCCGGCACCCGCCACCCCGCCTGGGACGCCAGCCCCCGCACCCGGCTCACCCACTCCCTCGAATGCGCCCAGGTCGGCCGGGAGCTGGGCGCCGCCCTCGGCTGCGACCCGGACCTCGTCGAGGCCGCCTGTCTCTCCCACGACATGGGCCACCCCCCGTTCGGCCACAACGGCGAGAGCGTGCTCAACGAGATCGCGAAGGACATCGGGGGCTTCGAGGGCAACGCCCAGTCCCTGCGGCTGCTCACCCGGATCGAGCCCAAGCGCTTCGTCCACACCCCCGGAGGGGACGTGGTCAGCGTCGGCCTCAACCTCACCCGCGCTGCCCTTGACGCCGCCACCAAGTACCCCTGGCCGCGCGGCGGCCGGCCCACCGACCCCGGCTCGGCCAAATTCGGGGTGTACGAGGACGACCTGCCGGTCTTCGCCTGGGTCCGCGAAGGCGCCCCCGAGGGCCGCACCTGCTTCGAGGCCCAGGTCATGGACTGGTCCGACGATGTCGCCTACTCCGTCCACGATCTGGAGGATGCCCTCCACGCCGGACATGTCGACCCCCGCGCGCTGCTCTCCGCGGCGGAGCGGAAGGCGGTCCTGGAGGTCGCGATCAGCCGCTACACCCCGGCGGACACCGACCCCGAGGAGCTGTCCGCCGCCCTGGAGAGGCTGCTCGCCCAGGAGTGGTGGCCGCACGAGTACGACGGATCGGCCCTCGCCCAGGCCCGGCTGAAGGACGCCACCAGCCAGCTCATCGGACGGTTCTGTCTCGCCGCCGAGGAGGCCACCCGGCTGGCCCACGGCACCGGACGGCTCACCCGGTACGGCGCCGAGCTGGTCGTCCCCGCGGAGACCCGGCTGGAGTGCGCCGTCCTCAAGGCGGTCGCCGACCGCTATGTGATGCGCCGCGCCGACCAGGAGGCGATCCGCGCCGAGCAGCGCGTCCTCCTCACCGAGCTGGCCGACGCGCTCGCCGCCCGCGCGCCCGAGGGCCTGGAGCCCCAGTTCCACGCCCTGTTCACGGCGGCGGACGACGACCGCGAGCGGGGCAGGGTGATCGTGGACCAGCTCGCCTCCCTCACGGACGCCGCCGCCCGCGCGCTGCACGCCCGGCTCACCGCGCGGCCCTGACCCCGTACGGCCCCGGCCTCCCCGCGCCCCGGCGGCGCGGGTGGGTCCGCCGGGGCGCGGACGGGTCCCGGCCGCCGGTGAGACACGCCGGACCACTCCCTCTTCCGCCATCCCGCCGGGTGCGGGAGGCTCGCTGAAGGCCGATCAGTACAGCAGCCGGAACACCATGGAGGCACGAAGTGGTCGACGGACACCAGACCTTCGTCATCGTCGGGGGTGGTCTCGCCGGGGCCAAGGCAGCCGAAACCCTCCGCCAAGAGGGGTTCACCGGACGGGTGATCCTCGTCGGCGACGAACGCGACCATCCCTATGAGCGCCCGCCCCTGTCCAAGGGCTATCTGCTGGGCAAGGACGAGCGGGACAGCGTCTTCGTCCACGAGCCCTCCTGGTACGCCCAGGCCGATGTGGAACTCCACCTCGGCCAGAGTGTCGTCGCCGTCGACCGGGCGGCCAGGACCGTCCGGCTCAGCGACGGCACCGTCCTCGGCTACGACAAGCTGCTGCTCGCCACCGGGGCCGAGCCCCGCAGGCTGGACATCCCCGGCACGTCTCTCGCCGGGGTCCACCATCTGCGCCGCCTCGCCCACGCCGAACGGCTCCGCCAGGTACTGGCCTCGCTCGGCCGGGACAATGGGCAGCTCGTGATCGCCGGAGCCGGGTGGATCGGTCTGGAGGTCGCCGCCGCGGCCCGTTCCTACGGCGCCGAGGTCACCGTCATCGAGCCCGAGCCCACCCCGTTGCACCAGGCCATCGGCCCCGAGCTGGGGCAGTTCTTCGCCGATCTGCACACGGAGCACGGCGTCCGCTTCCACTTCGGCGCCCGGCTCACCGAGATCACCGGACAGGACGGCATGGTGCTCGGCGTCCGCACCGACGACGGCGACGAGCACCCCGCGCACGACGTCCTCGCCGCCATCGGGGCGGCCCCCCGCACCGCCCTCGCCGAGGCCGCCGGGCTCACCCTCGCCGACCGGGCCCACGGCGGCGGCATCGCCGTCGACGCCTCGCTGCGCACCTCCGACCCGGACATCTACGCGGCGGGCGACGTGGCCGCGGCCGAGCACCCCGGGATCGGCGCCCGGCTGCGGGTCGAGCACTGGGCCAACGCCCTCAACGGCGGCCCGGCCGCCGCGCGCGCCATGCTCGGCCAGGAGGTCGCCTACGACCGGGTGCCCTACTTCTTCTCCGACCAGTACGACCTGGGCATGGAGTACTCGGGCTGGGCCCCGGCCGGGTCGTACGACCAGGTCGTGGTGCGCGGCGACGCCGGGAAGCGGGAGTTCATCGCGTTCTGGCTGAAGGAGGGCCGGGTGCTCGCGGGGATGAATGTGAATGTGTGGGACGTCACGGCCCCGATCCAGCAGCTGATCCGTTCGGGCGGAGCCGTGGACGCGGACGCGCTCGCCGACCCCTCCGTCCCGCTGGACTCCCTGTCCGGGCAGGGGTGAGCCACCCCCGCCCGGCCGTGATCGCCGAAGCCCTCCGGGGCCGGGTCCGCGGCCGGGCGGGGATGTCGGCCGTCCACCGTAGAATTCACCCGTGGCAGGCAGGATCAACGATGACGACATCAAGGCGGTACGGGACGCGGTTCCGATCGATGCCGTCGTGTCCGAGTACCTCCAGCTGCGCAACGCGGGAGGCGGCAATCTGAAGGGGCTCTGCCCCTTCCATGACGAGAAGTCCCCGTCCTTCCAGGTCAGCCCGGGCAAGGGGCTCTTCCACTGCTTCGGCTGCCAGGAAGGCGGCGACACGATCGCCTTCGTGATGAAGATCGACCACCTCACCTTCTCCGAGGCGGTCGAGCGGCTGGCGGGCACCGCCGGGATCACCCTCCGCTACGAGGAGGGCGGCTACAACCCCAGCCATCAGCGGGGCGAGCGCATCCGGCTGGTCGAGGCCCACAAGGTCGCCGCCCAGTACTACGCGGAGCAACTGGAGAACAGCCCCGAGGCGGCGGCCGGGCGCACCTTCCTCGCCGAGCGCGGCTTCGACCAGGCGGCGGCCCTGCACTTCGGCGTCGGCTACAGCCCCCAGGGCTGGGACCACCTCACCCGTTTTCTGCGCGGCAAGGGCTTCAGCGACAAGGAGCTGACCCTCTCCGGCCTCTCCCAGGAGGGCCGCCGGGGCCCCATCGACCGCTTCCGGGGCCGGCTGATGTGGCCGATCCGCGATATCTCCGGCGATGTCGTCGGCTTCGGCGCCCGCAAGCTCCACGAGAGCGACAACGGCCCCAAGTACCTGAACACCCCCGAGACGGCGATTTACAAGAAGTCGCAGGTGCTGTACGGGATCGATCTGGCCAAGAAGGAGATCGTCCGGACCAGTACGGCCGTGGTCGTCGAGGGGTACACCGACGTCATGGCCTGCCATCTGGCCGGGGTGACGACCGCGATCGCCACCTGTGGCACGGCCTTCGGCGGCGACCACATCAAGATCCTCCGACGGCTGCTGATGGACCATGCCACCGCCGAGGTGATCTTCACCTTCGACGGTGACGCCGCCGGGCAGAAGGCCGCGCTGCGGGCCTTCGAGGACGATCAGAAGTTCGCCGCCGAGACCTCCATCGCGATCACCCCGGGCGGGATGGACCCCTGTGATCTGCGGCTCGCCGAGGGCGACGCGGCCGTGGAGGCGCTGGTGGGCTCCCGGACCCCGCTGTTCGAGTTCGCCATGCGGCAGATCGTCCAGCGGCACAATCTGGAGAACCCGGCGGGGCAGGCGGGGGCGCTCGACGAGGCGGCCCCCGTGGTCGCCAAGATCAAGAACCCGGCCATCCAGCACGGGTCCGCCGTACAGCTCGCGGGCATGATCGGCATCCTCGACACCCAATTCGTGGTCAAGCGGGTGGCCCAGCTCGCCCGCTGGGCCCGGGACCGGGGCGGACGCGGCCCCGC
Organism: Streptomyces clavuligerus; assembly: GCF_005519465.1. Classification (NCBI taxonomy): domain Bacteria; kingdom Bacillati; phylum Actinomycetota; class Actinomycetes; order Kitasatosporales; family Streptomycetaceae; genus Streptomyces; species Streptomyces clavuligerus. Next base: position 4,779,789 of record NZ_CP027858.1, read on the forward strand.
CCCCGGCGACACCCGGCGGCGCGGCCCCCAGCCCCCGCAGCAGGCCACCGCCCCCGCCCCGGCGGGCGGCCCCGCCCTCCATCTGCGCAGCCCCGCCCACCGCACCGAGCGCGAGCTGCTGAAACTCGCGCTCCAGCACCCCGAGTTGGTCTCTCCCGCCTTCGACGCGTACGGGATGGACGAGTTCACGGCGGCGCCCTACGCGGCCGTCCGGCAGACCGTCGCGGACGCGGGCGGCACCGAGCAGGGGCTCAGCGACGGCCCCGGCTATCTCGCCCGGGTGCGCGAGGCCGCGCCCAACGACACCGTCCGCGCGCTCGTCACCGAGCTGGCGGTGGAGGCGATCCACGCACGGACCGTCGACGAGATCTACGCGGGAGTGCAGCTCGTCCAGGTCCGGCTGCGCGCCGTGGACCGCCGGGTGCTGGAGATCCAGGGCACCCTGACCCGTCTCGGGCAGCACGCGGACCCCGAGCGGTTCTCCGCCGTCCAGAACGAGCTGTGGGTGCTCCAGCAGTACGCCCAGTCCCTGCGCACCCACGGCGCGGCGGCGCTCTGAGCCCCCGCGCCGGGCCCGGTGCGCACCGGAGAACGGATCGCTGGGTAACCGCCGGGTCACAGCGAGGACAAAAATTCTCCGCACGCCCCTCGTGGCGGCTGTGTGTCGTACCCCACACTGGGATTCGGTGCCCGAGCCCCGGAGGGCGGCCGGTCCACCTCCGGTGGGCCTCCCCACCCCCGTGGATCGTTCATCGTGTACGGGACGCGGCGCCCCGGTCGCCCCGTCCCGCTGCCGTACGCCCCCAGACCCGGCAGCGATCACCCTGGAGGTCGCCCCCGTGCAGACCCGGACCCTGACCGAGACCCCGGCGGAACGTTCTGCCCGGCCCGATCCCCTCCCGGCCGTTCCCGCGCAGAGCCCGTCGCCGCACCACCCCGAGGCCCCGGCGGCCGAGGCCCTTCAGGACGGGGCGGGCGCCGAGGAGAACGCCGAGGAGAGTGCCGAGGCGATCGGTGGGACGGGCGCCGAGGAGAGCGCGCCACGACCGGGGTCCGCCCGTACCGCCCGGTCCGAGAGCAGCGGCCCCTCCTCCGACCTCTTCCGTCAGTATCTGCGGGAGATCGGCAGGATTCCGCTGCTCACCGCCGCCGAGGAGGTGGAGCTGGCCCGCCGGGTCGAGGCCGGGCTCTTCGCCGAGGAGAAGCTGGCCGCGACCCCCGACCTCAACAGCTCCCGGCTCGCGGCCGACCTCGACCGGCTCGTCGTCATGGGCCGGATGGCCAAGCGCCGGCTGATCGAGGCCAATCTGCGGCTCGTGGTCTCCGTCGCCAAGCGCTATGTCGGCCGCGGACTGACCATGCTCGACCTGGTCCAGGAGGGCAATCTCGGGCTGATCCGCGCGGTCGAGAAGTTCGACTACACCCGCGGCTACAAGTTCTCCACGTACGCCACCTGGTGGATTCGCCAGGCCATGTCCCGGGCTCTCGCCGACCAGGCGCGCACCATAAGGGTCCCCGTCCATGTGGTCGAACTGATCAACCGGGTGGTCCGGGTGCAGCGCCGGATGCTCCAGGAGCAGGGCAGCGAGCCCACCCCCGAGGAGGTCGCCGCCCAGCTCGACCTGCCCCCGGAGCGGGTCAGCGAGGTACTGCGGCTCGCCCAGGAGCCGGTCTCGCTGCACGCGCCGGTCGGGGAGGAGGAGGATGTCGCCCTCGGCGACCTCATCGAGGACGGCGACGCCGCGTCCCCCGTCGAGTCCGCCGCCTTCCTGCTGCTGCGGGAGCATCTGGAGGCCGTGCTCTCCACGCTCGGCGAGCGCGAGCGCAAGGTGGTCCAGCTCCGCTACGGCCTGGCCGACGGCAGGCCGCGCACCCTGGAGGAGATCGGACGGATCTTCGGCGTGACCCGGGAGCGGATTCGCCAGATCGAGTCCAAGACCCTCAACAAGCTGCGCGACCACGCCTTCGCCGACCAGCTCCGCGGCTATCTCGACTGAACCGCCCGGCTGGGTCCCGGGCGGCCCCGGGACTCAGTCGACCTCCGCCACCGCCTCCGCGAACTGCGCCGAGTACAGCCGGGCGTAGGCGCCGCCCGCCGTCAGCAGCTCGTCATGGGTGCCCTGTTCGACGATCGAGCCGTTCTCCATCACCAGGATCACGTCCGCGTCCCGGATGGTGGAGAGCCGGTGCGCGATGACAAAGCTGGTCCGGCCGTGCGCGAGCCGGGCCATCGCCTTCTGGATCAGCACCTCCGTACGGGTGTCGACCGAGCTGGTCGCCTCGTCGAGCACCAGGATCACCGGGTCGGACAGGAACGCCCGCGCGATGGTGATGAGCTGCTTCTCGCCCGCGCTGACCCCGGCCCCCTCGGCACCGTCGTCGGCGAGCACGGTGTCGTAGCCGTCCGGCAGCGTCCGGATGAACCGGTGCGCGTGCGCGGCCCGCGCCGCCTCCTCGATCTCGGCCCGGGTGACCTTCCGGCCCGGTGCCGCGCCGTACGCGATGTTGTCCGCGATCGTCCCGCCGAACAGCCAGGTGTCCTGGAGGACCATGCCGATCGACGAACGCAGCTCGTCCCGCGACATCTTGGCCACGTCCACCCCGTCGAGACCGATCCGGCCGCCGGTGACCTCGTAGAACCGCATCAGCAGATTCACCAGCGTGGTCTTGCCCGCGCCGGTGGGGCCCACGATCGCGACCGTCTGCCCCGGCTCGACCCGCAGCGAGAGATCCTCGATCAGCGGCCTGTCCGGCTCGTAGCGGAACGAGACCTTCTCCAGCGAGACCTGTCCGGCGGGCCGCTCGGGGCGCTCCACGGACGGGCCGTCCGCCTCCTGCTCCTCGGCGTCCAGCAGCTCGAAGACGCGCTCTGCCGAGGCCACGCCCGACTGCACCAGATTCGCCATCGACGCCACCTGTGTCAGCGGCATCGAGAACTGGCGCGAGTACTGGATGAACGCCTGCACCTCGCCGATCGACAGCGAGCCCGAGGCCACCCGGAGCCCGCCGACCACCGCGACCAGCACATAGTTCAGATTGGAGACGAAGAACATCAGCGGCTGCATGACCCCGCTGTGGAACTGCGCCTTGAACCCGGCCTCGTACAGCGCCTCGTTCTGCTCGGCGAACTGCCCGGCCGACTCCCGCTGCCGCCCGAAGACCTTCACCAGCGTATGGCCGGTGTACATCTCCTCGATATGGGCGTTGAGCTTCCCCGTCGACTTCCACTGCTGGACGAAGTGGGGCTGGGAGCGCTTGCCCACCCGGGCCGCCACGACGACCGACACCGGCACCGTCACCAGCGCGACCAGCGCCAGCAGCGGCGAGACCCAGAACATCATCCCGAGCACGCCCACGATGGTCAGCAGCGAGTTGATCAACTGGCCCATCGTCTGCTGGAGGGTCTGGGAGATGTTGTCGATGTCGTTGGTGACCCGGCTCAGCACCTCGCCGCGCTTGGCCCGGTCGAAGTACGACAGCGGCAGCCGGGAGAGCTTCGCCTGCACCTCCGCGCGCATCCGGTGCATCGAGCGGTTGATCACCACGATGGCCAGCCGGGTGGAGACCAGCGCCAGCAGCCCGGAGACCACGAAGAGCGCCAGCGCGATCAGCAGCACCTCGCCGACGGCGCCGAAGTCGATGCCCCGGCCGGGCACGAAGTCCACCCCGGAGAGCATGTCGGCGAGCGAGCCGTCGCCCTCGGAGCGCAGCCGTTCGACCGTCTCCTCCTTGGTGGTGCCCTCGGGCAGCTCCCGGCCCACCACACCGGCGAAGACCCGGTCGGTCGCCCAGCCCAGCACCATCGGACCGGCCACCGAGAGGCCGACGCTCAGCACCGCCGCCGCGAGCATCACCCACAGCAGCGCCCGGTCCGGCGCGAGCTGCTTCAGCAGCCGCTTGCCGGACCCCTTGAAGTCCATGGACCGCTCGGCCGAGCCGCCCATCATCACGCGTGGGCTGCTCATGCGGCCTCGGCCTCCGTCAGCTGCGAGAGCACGATCTCGCGGTAGGTCTCGTTCCCGGCCATCAGTTCACGGTGGGTGCCGGTGCCCACCACCCGTCCCTCGTCCAGGACGACGATCCGGTCCGCCTCCCGGATGGTGGACACCCGCTGGGCGACGATCACCACGGTCGCCTCGGCGGTCTCCGCGGCGAGGGCGGAGCGCAGCGCCGCGTCCGTGGCGTAGTCGAGCGCCGAGAAGGAGTCGTCGAAGAGATAGATCTCCGGCCGCTGCACCAGCGTCCGCGCGATCGCGAGCCGCTGCCGCTGACCGCCGGAGACATTGGTCCCGCCCTGGGCGATCGGCGCGTTCAGCCCGGCGTCCAGCTCCCGGACGAAGTCGGCCGCCTGCGCGACCTCCAGGGCGTGCCACAGCTCCTCGTCGTCGGCGTCGGGACGGCCGTAGCGGAGGTTGGTGGCCACGGTTCCGGAGAAGAGGTACGGCTTCTGCGGGACGAGCCCCACGGTCCGCGCCAGCAGATCCGGATCGAGGTCGCGGACATCCGCCCCGTCGACGAGGACGGCGCCGTCCGTGACGTCGAAGAGCCGGGGCACGAGCCCCAGCAGGGTGGACTTCCCGCTTCCGGTGGAGCCGATAACCGCGGTGGTCTCCCCGGGGCGGGCCACCAGGCCGATGGAGCGCAGGACGGACTCCTCGGCCCCCGGGTAGCTGAAGTCGACGTCCCGGATCTCCAGGTGCCCGTGGCGCGACAGCTCGCGCACCGGCTCCGCGGGCGGCGCCACGCTGGACGGGGTGTCCAGCACCTCCTGGATGCGCTCGGCGCAGACCTCGGCGCGCGGCACCATCATGAACATGAACGTGGCCATCATCACGGCCATCACGATCTGCATCAGATAGGCGAGGAACGCGGTGAGCTGACCGATCTCGATCGCCCCGCTGTCGATCCGGTGCGCGCCGAACCACACGACGGCCACGGAGGAGACGTTCACCACCGTCAGCACGGTCGGGAACATCAGCGCGGTCAGCCGCCCGGTGCCGAGCGCCACCTCGGTCAGATCGGTGTTGGCCGCGCGGAAACGCTCCTGCTCGTAGCCGTCGCGGACGAAGGCCCGGATGACCCGGTTACCGGTGATCTGCTCCCGGAGCACCCGGTTCACGGTGTCGAGACGTTCCTGCATGGCGCGGAAGAGGGGCCGCATCCTGAGCACGAGGAGCGTGACCGCGATGCCCAGCACCGGGACCACGGCGAGCAGCACGGTGGAGAGCGCCACGTCCTGCCCGAGCGCCATCACGATGCCGCCGACGCACATGATCGGCGCGGAGACCATCAGGGTGAAGGACATCAGGACCAGCGTCTGGACCTGGAGCACGTCATTGGTGGTACGGGTGATCAGCGACGGCGCCCCGAAGTGCCCGACCTCCCGGGCGGAGAAGCTCTGCACCCGGTCGAAGACGGCGGTCCGGACGTCCCGGCCGAGGGCGGCGGCGGTGCGGGCGCCGTAGTAGACGGCGCCGATGTTGCAGACCACCTGCACCAGACTGATGCCGATCATGACGGCACCCAGCCGCATGATCTCGCCGGTGTCGCCCCGGACCACACCCTTGTCGATGATGTCGGCGTTCAGATTGGGCAGGTAGAGCGTGGCGCTGGTCTGGAGGAGCTGGAGGACGACCAGCAGGGTGATCGGTTGTCTGTACGGGGCGAGATGGCTCCGCAGGAGTTGTATCAGCACGCGCTGTCTCTCGGGCTCGACGAAGAGGGGGGATGGACGAGGGGGACATCCCATCTTGCGTCACGCGGGCCACCGAGCCCCAAGGATTTGTTACAAGGGGTGGTCAAGAACGGGGGCTCCGGCACCCGCCCCACCGGGCGAGTGAGCCACACCACCCGCACCCCGTCCCGGCGCGGACGGTCGCCTTGGCCCGGGACGGTTCCGGCGGGGGCGTGTGGCTGCCGGGAGCGGAGCGCGGGCCCCCGCCTCTTGGGCCGGGCGTTTGCCTCGACCCTGCGGGCGAGTGAGCCGAAGGGGTGCCGCGGGTGCCGAAAGCGGAGAGCGCGCGCAGGCCGTGAGGAACGAGCGGCCGAGCACGGTCGACCGTCGGCGCACGCTCTGGCACCCGGAGGCGAACCGAGCCACAAAAAAAGGGGGCGACCGTCGGCGCACGCTCTGGCACCCCGGAGGCGAACCGAGCCACAAAAGACAGAGAACCGAGCCACAAAAAGATCAGTATCAGTAGCCGAAGGCGCCGGGGTGGAGCTGGTCGCGGGTGGCGGCGTACTGCTGGCGGATGGCGTGGCCCACGGCGGCGGTGTCGCCGGGGTCGAGGATCTGGAGGGCGGGTTCCGGCCAGTGGGGCGGGGCGGCGGGGGACAGGGTTCCGTGGGCGACGCCGAGCGCCCAAGCGGCCTGGCGGGCGGCGCCGAGGGCGGTGTAGTCGGCGGGCTGTGGCACCACGACCTGGGTGCCGAAGATCCCGGGTGCGACGGCCTGCACGGCGGGCAGTCCGGCGCTCGCGCCGAGCAGGAAGACCCGGCGGACGTCGACGCCGCGTCCGCGCAGCACGTCGAGCGCGTCGGCGAGCGAGCAGAGCATCCCCTCGAAGGCGGCCCGCGCCAGGTGCTCGGGCTTCATCGACTCCCGGCGCAGCCCGCTGAGGGTGCCCGCGGTGTGCGGCAGCCGGGGGGTGCGCTCGCCCTCCAGATAGGGCAGGAGCACCAGTCCGCAGGAGCCGGGGGTGGACTTCAGCGCGAGGCCGGAGAGGGTGTCCAGATCGTCGACGCCCAGCATCTCGGCGGTGCCGCGCAGCACCCGTACCGCGTTCAGTGTGTGGACGACGGGCAGGTGGAGCCCGGTGGCGTCGGCGTACGAGGTGATCATCCCGTGGGGGTCGGCGAGTGCCTCGTGGTGGACGGCCATGACGGAGCCGGTGGCGCCGAGGGAGATCACCGCGTCCCCGGGGCGTACGCCGAGCCCGAGGGCGGCCGCCATGGTCTCGCCGGTCCCGGCGGAGATCAGCAGTCCTTCGGGGGTGGTGCCGGCGGCGTCGGCGGGGCCGAGCACCTCCGGCAGGGCGCACTGGTGGCCGAGGGCCAGTTCGACGAGGTCGGGCCGGTAGCCGCCGGTCCCCGCGGACCAGTACCCGGTCCCGGAGGCGCTGCCCCGGTCGGTGGTCCTGCGCGGCGGGCGGCCGAGGAGCTGCCACACCAGCCAGTCGTGCGGCTGGAGCACGGCGGCGACGCGGCGGGCTGCCTGGGGCTCGGTCCGGGCCAGCCAGCGCAGCTTGGCGACGGGGTGGGTGGCCTGCGGCACGGAGCCCACGGCGTGCGCCCAGTACTCGCGCCCGCCCAGCCCGTCGATCAGATCGGCGGCGGCGACCTGTGCCCGTTTGTCGTTGCCGAGGAGCGCGGGCCGGACGAGCGTGCCCTGCTGGTCGAGCGGGACGAGGCCCTGCTGCGCGCAGACCCCGATGGCCTGGACCCCTTCGAGCAGGCCCCCGGTCGCCGCCTCGCCCAGCGAGAGCAGCCAGGTCTGCGGATCGGCCTCCACGGCTTTGGGGTCCACGGCGTGCGGCGCGTAGCCCTGCCGCAGCACCGCGCCCGTGTCGGCGTCACAGACGACGATCTGGGTGAACGCAGATGAACTGTCCAAGCCGGCGACTATCCCCATGGAGGGAGATTCTGCCCCACGGGCGGGCCGCCGGTGTCAGGTGTTGCTGGTTCCCCAGTCGTCCTCGCCGTTCGTGCCCCGTTCCCGCAGGGAGCGGACCCGCTCCGCGACGGATTCGGGGACCCGGTCGCCGATCTTGTCGCTCACGGCGTGGAAGGCCCGCCCGGCGAGCTGCCTGCCCTCCAGCGCGGCGGACTCGGCGGCGTTGCGCACCGCCGGGTTCTGCGAGATCTGCCGGACGCTCTTCCTGAGCTGTTCGTACCGCTCGCGTCCGGCGCGTGTTCCCAGCACGTACCCGAGAGCGAGCCCGGCGACGAACGTGAGCCTGTACCGCATGGCGCTGCCACCCTTCGCTTGCGTCCACAGGTGCCCGCCCGCCCGCTCCGGCGGGTCCGTGATCGTTCTGGACCCTACCGATTGGCGGAGCACCCCCCTGCTTGCGCTAATGTATGTGTCGCAGCGAACGCACGCCCTCCGGGAGCATCCCGAGGAGGTACGTTCGGTGCACGCGAGGCAATCCCCTGTAGCTCAATTGGCAGAGCAGCCGGCTGTTAACCGGCAGGTTACTGGTTCGAGTCCAGTCGGGGGAGCGCGATCCCCTGTAGCTCAATTGGCAGAGCATTCGGCTGTTAACCGGAGGGTTGCTGGTTCGAGTCCAGCCGGGGGAGCGATATGGAAGAGGGCCCCTAGAGGGTCCTTTTTCGTATGTTCTGCAGGAGTTCGGGAACCGGGCGGGCCTCCCCGAGGTCTTCTCCCTCAAGCGTTGCCGACCATCCGGAGCAGGAGATCGTATGAGCGGCTATGCTGCGGCAGACGGCGCGCACAAATGTGCGCGACGCGCCGTTGGGGGCGGTAGCTCAGCCGGTTAGAGCAGCGGACTCATAATCCGTCGGCCGTGGGTTCGAGTCCCACCCGCCCCACCCCAGAAAAAACGGTCTGACCAGCAGTTCTGCTGAATCAAGCCAGCCGGTGGAAGGCATCTTGACGGCCCGGTCGACGCCTTCCCCGGCCCAGGGGCCGTACAGGGGCCGAGACGGGAAGGCGTCCGGGCGATCAGGGCGCGGACCCGCGCCGACAGGGCTTCATCCTGTGAAGCCGATCACTGGTGATCGTGCTGACTCCGTCGGAGATCCCGCGCTCCCGGGCCTCGCCCCAATGCCGGAGAAACGCCCCGTCGTTTTCCGTTGCCGCCCTCCCGAGGCGGGGGCTGCCGGTGCAGGAGGGCGGTGACCGGGGCGAGCAGGAGCGCGAACACGTCCCAGCGTGCAGCCGCCGCCTCCCAGCGGGGCAGGTCCTCCGGACTGCTGAACAACTCGATGCCGGAGGGGAGGAACAGCAGGACGAGGACGCAGAGGGCGAACGCGGAGGCTGCTGCCGCACCATTGCCGCGGCCCTGGGTGAAGCGGGCCGTGAGAAGGGCGAGCGCCATCGCGAGGAGGCTGAGCGCCAGTGCGGCGACGGCCGCGTCCGCGTAGGGGAAGACGGGACGTTCCGCGGGCGGGAGCGCCTGGTGCACCAGCGCGGCACCGGCGCACCAGGCGACCGTGAGGAGCAGCAGAGCGGATGCGGTCCGCAGAGAACGCCGCAGCCACCAGGGGGACGGGCACAGGCCGGTGGTCGGCGCGGCCCGGTCCTCCAGGGCGAAGACGGTGCCGACCGCGCCCACCACCGCCGACAGGAACAGCAGTGCGGCTGCCGCGCCGGGCACGAGCGACAGGCCGAAGACCGCGGGTACGGCGCAGGAGACGATGCCCACGGCCGCGCCCCACAGCAGCGGCCCGGTCCGTGCCGCCCGGCGTTCGAAGGGGAGGAGGGCGCGGACCTGTGCCGCGTACCGCCGTCCCGATACAGCCTTCTTCCGCTTCCGTGGAACGGGCCCTGCCGCCGGTGCTGTTCGAGGAGCGATCACGATGCGCACCCCTTTCCGGAGCCGGCGGGTACGGGCACGCCGAGGAGCTCAGCCGCGCGCCGGGCGGTGGTGGCCGCCGCCGTGAGTTCGTCCCACGACCTCCGGACGCCTCGGGCCACGTCGTCCCGGGGCCGGTCGAGCAGCGCCATGCCCAGGTCCGTCTCCATCCGTCCGAACTCGGTGGTGCTGAGCGTCCCGGCGAAGCCGACGACGTCGCCGCCGCTGCGCCCGAGTACGGAGCGCAGGGCTCGCTCGGTCATGGGGGCGGCCTGGCCGGCGAGCCATACGGAGACCACGGCGCGGGCGCCGCACGCGCGGACCGTGCCGCTGGGGGAGGCCGCGTCGAGGGCGGCGCCCTCCCCGGCGACAGCGCGGTGGGCGAACTCCGTGGCGAAGCCCGCTGTCGCGTCGCTGCCCTGATCGCTGTGGTCGCCCCAGTGGGTTCCCACCACGACGGCGCCCGGGGTACCCGCGCGCCGGTCGTCCAGCGCCCATTTCCGCAGCATCCCGGCGACGTCGAGGACGACGAGAGGGCCGGTGTCCGGTGAGATGTGCTGGCGTACGACATACCGTGCGTTCCGGGCCTCCACGGGCAGCGGAGCGAGGATCGCACGGGCGACGGGGGCCCACTGCTCCCGGCGGTCGGTGAAGTCCGGATAGGCGCAGTAGCGCACCCCTCCCTCTTCGGCGCACCGCTGCTGCCGCGAGGGCGAGTCCAGGGCCTGTGCTTCCGCCGCACCGTCCCGGGCGTGCTGGAGCTGAAGAGCGCCGACAGAGACCGCGCCGACGAGGGCGAGTACCCCGGCCGTACGGACGGCGGCGGATGCCATACCGGCCCGCAGCAGGGCGCCCACGGCGCAGACGGCCACCAGGAGAAGGACGTAGACGAGATGGGGCCCCGCCGGACGGTCCAGCAGATGGGCGGGCAGCGCGGTCCGCATGTCGTCCTCCTCGGCGGTGGGCAGGAGCCACCGCCAGGAGGAGGAGTCGGCGATGCCGCCCGCGACGGTGGCGATCGCCGCCACACCCAGGATCAGCGGGCCTGCGGCGACCGCGCGGACGAGGGTGCCGGTCAGCACGGCCAGCGTGCCGGCGAGCAGGACCACGGCCGGGCTCGTCGCGAGCTCGGCGGGGGAGGGGGAGCCAATGGCTCCGGGCAGCAGCGCCAGCCAGACGATCCGTACGGTGACCAGCAGGGCGGCGAGCCCGGCGACGGGCAGCACGGCCAGCAGGTGGGCGGCGGTTCGCTGCCAGGGCGTGAGGACCATGAGGGCGAACCACGGCTCCGTCTCGTCCCGGGCGGAGCGCAGAACGGCGATGTGGGTACCGAGGAAGACACCGGCGGCCAGTATCAGTAACTGCGTCTGGAGATACCTGTCCTGGTCGTGCAGGACCGGGAAGGCGGTGTCGTGGGTGACCGCGGTCTGGTAGATCCACAGCACACAGCACAGAGCCATGGTGCCGAGTACGAGCGGGTGCCGGATCAGACGGCTCGCCTCCACCACGGCGAGGGACCGTACGGGTCGCGAACCGGTTGCCCGGTGCGCGGAGGCGGGCGGCGCCTCCTGGCGGATGGCGCTCACGGGGTGCTGCCTTCCTGGGTGTGGGCGGGCAGGTCCGCGTTGAGCAGCAGGTAGGCGTCCTCAAGGGTGGGCTCGGCGAGCTCGGCGCCGGGCGGAGGGCTGCCGATGTTGCGGAACGCGCCTGTGCCGGTACGCCAGCCCGCGAGGGCCCGGGGGTCGCGCTCCCCGCTGAACCAGACGGCTCCCCGGGCGACTTCGCTGAGTTCACGAGGGCTGGAGTCATGGCGCACCCGGCCCCGCCCCATGACGATGACGCGGTGGCAGAGAGCGGCCACGTCCTCGGTCTGGTGCGTGGACAGGAGGACCGGACGGCGGGCGGCGATGTCGGCGATCAGTTCGCGGAACCTCAGCCGCTGTTCGGGGTCGAGCCCGACCGTGGGTTCGTCGAGGATGAGCAGTTCGGGATCGCCGATCAGAGCCGCCGCCAGGGCGACGCGCTGGCGCATCCCGCCGGAGAGAGCCTTGATCTTCTTGCTGCGGTCCTGGCTCAGGCCGACGGCTTCCAGAACCCGCCGTACCTCGTCATGACGGCCGCGGCGGTCGGTGTGCTCCTTGAGGATCGCCACGTAGTCCACGAACTCGAACGCGGTGAAGTGATGGTGGAATCCCGGTGTCTGCGGCAGGTAGCCGAGGCGGCGGCGGATGTCCTGCCGCTGGGCGGGCACGCGCGGGTCCCGCCCCAGGACCGTCACTTCCCCCTCGGAGGGGATCGAAGCGGTGGCCAGCACGCGCATCAGCGTTGTTTTCCCCGCACCGTTGGGGCCGAGCAGTCCGGTGACACCGGAGCCCAGGCTCAAGGAGATCCCGTCGAGTGCGTGAGCCTTGCGGTAACGGACCGTTAACCGGTCCACGGAGGTGCCGTCCCCGGCGCCGGGTCGAATGGTCATACACGGATCTCCTTGTCGAAGTCGAAGTCGGCTCGCAGCAGCAGCAGCAGCAGGAGCGCGGCAAGCAGCATCCCCGCGAGCACGGCCTGGGCGGCCGGTGAGAACAGCAGGTCGGAGTGGCGGGTCAGGAATACCGCCGTGAGCCAGACACCGACACTCACGGTGGCGGCGGGCATCGCACCGGTCCGCGGCAGCAGCAGCAGACAGAGGACGGTGACGAGGAGAGAGGGCAGGACCCAGCAGAACGCGCGGAACCCGGAGACGGGGAGGGAGAGCGCCGCCAGTGCCGTCAGTGGCAGGGTGGCGGCGAGTACGGCTGTCATCCGCAGCAGAACGAGCCGGAACCCACTCGGGGCGGCGACCTTCCCCAGTTCGTACGCCGGATCGCTGTGTCTGCCGATGGAGACCGCGATCCCGGCGGCAGGCAGCAGGGGTGCCACGGCGAGGAAGGACACCGGCGCCGCCGCTGCCGCGGACCGTGCCAGCAGGACGGTCAGGACCAGTGTCAGCGCCGTGCCGCAGAGCCAACTCGACCGCAGCATCGCCGTGGCGGCCAACAGCCGTGCCGTGTGGTCGGACACCCCGACCGTGAGCAGCAGCCGTTCGCACCGGCCGGGTACCGGTGTGTCGAGCGCGTGGTCGAGGCGCTGCCACCCCCGCTCGATCGGGACGGGGTCGGAGACCACCGCGATCTGTGCTCGGCAGTCGGCGCACGCGTCGATGTGGGGTTCCACGGAGCGGATCTCCACGGCGCCGAGGGTCCCGAGGGCGTAACGCCTCAGGGCATCCGGGAGGGGGTGCCGTCCCCCTGTGCTGTCTCTGGTCACGTCTCACGCTCCCCGCTCGTTCGCTTCGCCGGACCGGGGCGGAATCCGCGTCGCAACCGGTCGCCGCTCTCCCGGCGGCGGCCGCCCGGCGCGATCCCGCTCTCCGGGACCTGTCCCGTTCCCTCACCGTGAGCCAGTTCCTCACGCAGGCGTCCACGGGCCCGCATGGCCCGGGTCTTGACCGTTCCGACGGGCAGTCCGAGCCGGTCCGCGGCCTGCCGTGTGGTCAGCCCATCGATCACCGTGGCCTGGACGACGGCACGCAGCTCCTCGGGGAGCCGCCGCAGAGCCGTGTGCGCACCGCTGAACTCGCCCGCTTCGAGGGCCTGTTCCTCGGCCGAGGGGACACCCGGCCGTCGCAGCCCGGCGAGTAACTGGTGCAAGCGCCCCTGACTCCGGTGGGTGCGAGCAGCGTCGATGAGTCGCCGTTCGGCTATCCGCCAGAGCCAGCCGGCACAGTCCCGGACCTCGGGCGGGTGCCCCCGGGCGCATATGCGCCAGACGGAGAGGAACGCTTCCTGAACAGCGTCGTCGAGCTGGGTGATGTCCGCGCACCGGTAGCCCAGACGAGCCCTCAGCCAGGGCGCGTAACGGCGGTACAGGGCTTCGAACGCATCGCGGTCGGACTCGGCCATGGCTGCCAGGAGTTCGTCATCGGGTTTCTCGTCCATCGCCGGAATCACACCCCTTCGTCGGGGCGACGCGGGCGCGCGGTTCACACAGGTTGTGTGACATGGCTCACATCAACTCCCCTTCGGTGGCGGCCTGCCGGTTCCGCTTGATCACCTTTGGCTGCTCTTCCGTGTTGTCGGTCCGAGGGGTGTTCATGTCTCGCCTCACGTGCGGAGAGGGTGTTTCCCGATTGACTCCGGACCGGCGAGGGTTTCTCGTGTAGCCGTTGCCTTCCGTATTACGTGATGGACCACGCGTTGCGTTTCCTTGCCCTTGCATCACTTCTTTCTCATTCATAGTCTGATCTTTCGTCAGCCCGAAAAGAAAGGAAAGGGTAATGCGTAAATTAGCGAGAACGGTCATGGCAGGAGGGATCGTTGTGCTTCTCTCCGCCAGTTCCATGGCTGTCGCGTCGGCGAACTCCGTTGGTGCGGGGGCAGACACTCGTACCAAGGTGTCCCAGCAGAATGCGGAAGTCCTCGCGGTGCCGGAGTGTGTGAGGCGATGGTCGACGACAAACTACGCCTACGCGAGGAACAACTGCTCTGGCAGCCACAGCCTCAGGTTCAAGTGGTCGCTCGCGCCCGACAGTGACTGTGTCACTCTGAGGCCCGGTTACCAGGCACACCACGAGCGCCCGAACTTCGCATCGAGGTTCGAGGGTCTGGCGAGCTGCTGATCCCGCACGGGGCGTAGCAGAAAAAGGTGCGGTTTCCCGAATTGGAGTTTCGGGAAACCGCACCGTCCATGGTCGGGGTGGGCGCCCGCCGCATCCGGATTCCGCCTCTGCGGTCTGTGCCCACCCTTGCCCTGACAGGTGACTCGCGACATGTCCTGCCGGGGTGTCGGGAAAACCGTACCCATGAGCGCGGCCCCGTGCACGCCGCGCAGGTCATCGATGACGAGGGGCGTGGGGACAGCGGCAGGTACGGCCTCAGTCGAAGGTCACCTCACGGAACAGCCGCCGCCCCGCCCGCAGCGTCGTCTCGCGGCGGGTCGGGGTGGTGTTGGCGAGGACGGCGACCGCGGTGCCCGCGTCCGGGCAGAAGGCGGTGTAGCAGGTGAATCCGCCGGTGCCGCCGGTGTGCCAGAGGAGGGTGCGGCCGTGGACCTCGCGGAGGTCCCAGCCGAGGGTCTTGTGGGTGGGGCCGGGGCCGGTGGGGCGGCGGGGTTCGCGGACGGCGGTGAGGGCGGCGGTCAGCGGAGGTGGCGCGGTGGCCGGTTCGAGCAGGGCGTGGAGGTAGCGCAGCAGATCGGTGGGGGACGAGTAGAGCGCGCCCGCGCCCGCGAGGGCGTCGAAGCGCCAGTGGCCCACGGGGCGGCGCCCGCGGTGGCCGGTGGCCGCGTGGGCGGTGAGGGTCTCCTCGTCGGGGACGGTGGTGCGGCGCAGGCCCAGCGGGGCGAGGACGCGGCGCGTCAGCAGCTCCGGATAGGGGGTGCGGGCGGCGTTGGCGAGGAGCTGGCCGAGGAGTCCGGCGCCGAACGTCGAGTACCGCACGGGCCGCGGCGCCGGGCGCGGGCGCAGCCGGGCCGTCGCCCGGTAGAGGTCCGCCGTGCCGTAGCAGGCGTAGGGGTCGCTGAGCCACCGTTTCCACGCCCGGCGGTAGAGGTTGCCCGGCAGCCGGGGCAGTCCCCCGCCGTGGCTCGCCAGCTCGCCCAGGGTGATGGGGTCGGCCCCCGCCCGGGGCCCGGCCTCCGGCGGCAGATGGTTCTCGATGGGGTCGTCGTACGACACCACCCCGGCGGCGGCCATCTCGGCCAGCAGCAGCGCGGTGAAGGTCTTGGTGACGGAGCCCAGCGCGAAGAGGGTGTCGGGACCGGCGGGCGGCACATCGTCGGCGGTGGGCCGGGCGCGGTGGCCGAAGACCGCCGCCGCCCGGTCCGGGCCGCGGATCACCGCGCCCGCCGCCGCCGTGGCGGCCCCCTCGTCGACGAGCCGTCGGACATGGCCGGTGAGCAGGAACCCGGCCGTGTCGGCACGCATCATGCGCTTCCCGCCCCCGCCGTGGCCGCCGCGGTGGTCAGGGTGAGGGCGCGGGAGACCGTGAGGGTGCCCGCGACGGCGGCGACGATGGTGGGGTGGTGGTGGTTGACCCAGGCCAGATGCGCCTCGGCCGGCGGGACGGTCAGCCCGTTGGGCATCATGCCGTCGTTCTGCTGGGCGAGCGCGACCTGCCGCCACACCTCGGGGAAGAACAGCGGGCGCTTCAGACACGTCCCCACGATGAGGAATTCGAGCAGCAGATCCCAGAAGCGGGTCTCCGCGAACACCTCCACCCACACCGGCAGCCACAGGTGCAGATAGTCCTGGAGCGGTTCCGCCAGGCCGTCGGGGTCGTTGCCGTAGTCGGTGAGGTGGAAGACGGTGTGGGTGACGCCGTAGGCGTTGTTGGTGTCCATCATCCAGGGCTCGGGGGTGCCGCCCAGCCAGGTCTGGTCGGTGAGCGCCTTGATGTCGTCCTGGATCGGGACGCCGATCCTGCGGGCGGACGCGGCGACCGCGAGCCGCCGGTTCGGCAGATGCTCCGTCGACCGGGCCGCGCGCAGCCCCATCAGATGTGCCGACAGGTCGTCCATGCGCTGATGGCGCAGGTCGACGGCGGCGAAGAGCCCGTAGATCTCCATGGGGTGGGTGGCGGCGGGGGTGTAGACCTGGAGCCGGTACAGCAGCTCCCCCTCGTCGAACTGTCTCCAGGCGTACTCCAGGAGCGATTCGGCCGTCGCCGCGCACCGGTGTCCCGCGACGGCCTCCCGGTGCACCGTGCCCGCGGCGAGGGCCAGCTCGCTCAGCGCCTTGAGCTGGTTCGCGTCGATCTCGTAGTCGGGTACGTCACGACAGAGGGCGAACGCGCCGCGCATCCGCCCCAGCCACTCCACCGCACCCTCGCTGACCTGCCGGGCCAGGCGTACCGCTTCGGCGTCCATGCCCTTTCCGCCCTCTCCTTCGTGATCCGTCAGCACCGTGCACGCGCCGTCAGACGGCGGGCCACGGCCACTTCGAGCTGCACCCGGGGGTCGTCCGCGCCCAGGGTCGCCAGATGCTCCAGCGCGGGGCCGACCAGGTCCGGCACGGTGGCCGAGGCGTCGAGGACCAGCCAGCGGGCCATCCTGGCCGCGCTGAGCAGGTCGCGGCGGAGCAGGGCGCGCACCAGGCCCCGGCTGAGGTCGAGCCGCCGCCCCGCGAGCTGGGTGCGCAGCGCCGTGTCGGTGAACGGGTGCGCGGCCGACGCCAGGGGTACGAGGACCGCGGTCAGGGACATCCAGTCGGCCGCCAGGCCGTCCGGGGACGGTGACGCGGGGGCCAGGCCCTCCCAGTCGGCCCCGTCCACCCCCAGGGCGGCGAGCGCGCGCACCAGCGCCGCGTCCCGCGCCCCCCACAGCGCCGCCTCCAAGGGCTGATGCCGCGGTGCGGGGTGTGCCCGCACCGCGGTCCGCACCAGCGCCGCGTCCTCGGCCGGCAGAGGACGTCCTGTGAGGACGAACGGGGTGAGCACGTCCGCGCCCAGTACGCGCACGGCGGCCAGGCCGCCCGTGCGGTCGCCCCAGGCGCCGAGGGAACGGCTGACACCGAAGGCGTCACCGTCCTCCTGGAGCGCCCGGGTGAGCGCGCCCGCCAGTACACACGTGGCCGTCTCGACCGAACCCGGCGACGGCTGATGCGGAGTCGTCATCGACCAATCCCTCAGAACGCCGCCGCGCAGGCCAGGTTCTGCACTGAGCCGCCGAAGGCGTCTTCGATCGGTTCGTTACGGCGGGGGTTGGCTGACAGCAGCAGGAGAAGGGCGATGGCCCCCACCCCCTTGATCGAGCCGGGGCCGAAGCTGCGTGATGCCTCGCCCTCCGCCGCGATCAGGGCCCGGACTTCGTTCGTGACAGCCGACTCGACGGTCATATTTTCCACAGACATGATAATTCCTTTCTGCTGTGGAATTGCTCTGGACGAAGGGGCTATTCCATATCTGCTATGGAGTGAAACAGAGTGACCCCGAGACGGTGGGCAGGGTGACGAGTGGGGGAGAAGCACGTGCGTGTGGGTGGTCTGGCGTGCAAGTTTTCTAGGTCCGGTTGGCTGGTGGGGGGAGTGGGGAAACCGGGCTCTGCTGGTGCGTGTGGTGCCGCCGCCGGAGTGAAGGATTCGGGCGGCGAGAATTGCCGCCGGGTGGCGTCGGACGGTCGCGCGGCAGGGTCTGACGTGCGGGAATCGGACCCCGTCCGACCCCTGTGGAATTACTCCGCGACTCCATTGGGTGGATGGAATTAACTCGTCCGGACTCTCTCCGGTTGCGTACGGAAAAGAATCCGTGCAGGGGCTCGGTGGATGTGGATTTCCGGGCGGTGCGCCGGTGTCATTCGCTGTTCGCCGGTGCGCCGCCGATGGAATGGATCTCCGTTCGCGACGGCGGTACGCGCCCGGCGCCGTCACCGTATCGGGGCGGTCGGCGGGGTGTTTCCCCGTGTCGGAGGGGATCACTCGGCCGGGCGGCGTGGGAATGCGTGTACGAAGAAAAGGTCACCGATTCGGCGGAGCGCCCCCGGCGGTGACGCCCTCCTCCGGGAGCGGGGCCGCCGGTGGGCCACGGAACGGCCGCCGGTGGGATCGCGGAGCGGGTGCCGATGGAGCCACGGGGCGGGTGGTGCCGATGGGGTGACGGGGCGGGTGTCGATGGGGTGGCGGAACGGGTGCCGACGGGATGGCGGAACGGATGCGGCCATGCATCTGCAAGGCAGTACCCGGCTATCTCCTTGCAGATGCGTGGCCGAACGACCTAGCGTGGCGCATATGCAGTCCTACAGCATCGGCCAGGCCGCCCGTCTGCTCGGCGTCAGCCCCGACACCGTGCGCCGCTGGGCGGACGCCGGACGGGTCACGACCCACCGCGACGAGAGCGGCCGACGGCTCATCGACGGCCGCGACCTGGCCGCGTTCGCCGTCGAGGTGGGCCAGGGCGGGACCGGTGCCGGTGCCGCCGGGGAGGACGACGCCCCCTACACCTCCGCGCGCAACGCCTTCCCCGGCATCGTCACCGCCGTGAAGCTCGGCGACGTGGCCGCCCAGGTGGAGATCCAGGCAGGACCGCACCGGCTGGTCTCGCTGCTCACCCGGGAGGCGGTCGAGGAACTGGGGCTCGAAGTCGGCATGCGGGCCACCGCCCGGGTCAAGTCGACCAACGTCCATATCGACCGGGTGTGACGCCCCCACCGGGCCGTCCGGGACCGCGCCCCGTGCTCCCGCTCCCCTGCTTCTTCTTCCGTTCTTCACCGCCCCTCCGAGGAGTGTCATGAGGTCCGTCACCCGCCGCCGTCTCGCCGCCGTCATACCGGCCGCAGTCCTGGTGGTGTCCCTCACCGCCTGCGGCTCCGGCGAGAGCGGGAACGAGAGCGAGAACGGGAAGGGGAACGGGGACGGGGGTGGGAAGGGGAACGGCGCCCGGCTGACCGTCCTCGCCGCCGCCTCCCTCACCGACGTCTTCACCGAGGCCGGAGCCGTCTACGAGAAGGAGAACCCCGGCACGAAGGTCACGTTCTCCTTCGCCGGATCGCAGGAACTCGCCGCCCAGGTCCGCCAGGGCGCCCCCGCCGACGCCCTCGTCACCGCCGACACCAAGACCATGGACGGGCTGCGCGGCGACACCGGGACGTCCACCGTCATCGCCCGCAACCGTCTCGTCATCGCCACCACCGAGGGCAACCCCCACCGGGTCGACGAGCTGCGTGACCTCGCCGACCCCCGGCTCAAGGTGGTGCTGGCCGCGCCCGAGGTCCCCGTCGGCCGCTACAGCCGGCAGATCCTCGACGCGCAGAAGACCGAGGTCGAGCCGGTCTCCCAGGAGCCCAACGTGCGCGCCGTCCTCAGCAAGGTCGAGCTGGGCGAGGCGGACGCCGGACTCGTCTACCGGACCGACGCGACCGCCGCCGACGACAAGGTCGACGCCGTGACCATCCCCGACGCCCAGAACGCCATCGCCCGCTACCCGGCGGCCACGCTCAAGGAGTCCCGGAACGCCGACGCGGCTGCCGCGTTCGTCTCCTGGCTCAGCGGACCGCAGGCGCAGAAGATCCTCCGGGACGCCGGTTTCGAACGGCCCTGAGCCCTGAGCCCTCAAGCCCCTGAGCCCTCAAGCCCCCGAGCCGCGACAGCAACCACCGGAACGCCACCCCGCATGAGACCCCCCGCCGCCCCCCGCCCCCGCGTACCGCTGCTGCTCGCCCTCCCCGCCCTGCTCGCGGTCGGGTTCCTGCTGCTGCCGCTCGCCGGGATTCTGCTGCGCACCGACTGGGGCGGGCTCGCCGGACATCTCACCGATCCGGCGGTCGTCGAGGCGCTGCGGCTGTCGCTGTATGTCTCCTGCTGGGCGCTGCTCCTCTCGCTGCTGCTCGGGGTGCCGCTGGCGTGGGTGCTCGCGCGGGTCCCCTTCCGGGGGAAGGTGCTCGTCCGCTCCCTCGTCCTGCTGCCGATGGTGCTGCCGCCCACCGTCGGCGGTGTCGCCCTCCTCCTCGGACTCGGCCGCCGGGGGGTCGCCGGTCCCTTCCTGGAGGACACCTTCGGGATCGTCCTCCCGTTCCACACCGCCGGTGCGGTCGTCGCCGCGACCTTCGTGGCGATGCCGTTCCTCGTCATCAGCCTGGAGGGCGCGCTGCGCGGGCTGCGCCCCCGGTACGAGGAGACGGCCGCGTCCCTCGGGGCCTCGCCGGTACGGGTGTTCCTGACCGTTACCCTGCCCATGGTCGCCCCCGGGCTGCTCGCGGGGGCGGCGCTCACCTGGGCGCGCGCGCTGGGGGAGTTCGGGGCGACGATCACATTCGCCGGGAATCTGCCGGGCGCCACGCAGACCCTTCCGCTCCAGGTGTATCTGCTGCTCCAGGACGATCCGGAGGCGGCGACCTCCGTTTCGCTGCTGCTGCTCGTCATCGCCATGGCGGTGCTGATCGCGCTGCGCGGGCGGTGGGCGCCCCGGACGGTCCGTACGGAGCCGGGCGAGTCCGGACGGGGGGTGCCCGAGCCCGGCGACCTCAAGAGCAATGTGCCGGGGCCCTTGGGCAGGGTGCCCATGGGCATGCGGACGCCCGCGCCCCGCGAGTCCGGGGAGGCAGTCCCGCCCGTGCCTCGGGAGGTGGACCCGCCCGCGCCCGACCCCGGTGAGCCCACCTCCCTCCACGCCGAACTAACCGGTTTCACCCACTTCGTACTGGACGCCGCCCCCGGCACCACCATCGCCGTCGTCGGCCCCAACGGCGCCGGGAAGACGACGCTGCTGCGCGCGCTGCTCGGTCTCACGCCCCGCGCCCACGCCGCCCTGCGCCTCGGTGACGAGGAGGTCACCCGGCACCCCCCGCATCTGCGGGGTGTCGCCTGGGTCCCGCAGGACGGTGCCCTCTTCCCGCATCTGAGCGCCCTCGCGAACACCGCGTACGGGCCGCGCGCCCAGGGCGTGCCGCGTGCCGAGGCGCGGCGCCGGGCGCGGGAGTGGCTGGACCGGCTCGGCGTCGGCGCGCTCGCGCACCGCCGACCGGACCGGCTCTCCGGGGGCCAGGCCCAGCGGGTGGCGCTCGCCCGCGCGCTCGCCGCCCGCCCCCGGCTGCTGCTGCTGGACGAGCCGCTGGCCGCGCTCGACCAGACGACGCGGGCGCGGGTCCGCCACACCCTGCGCGCCCACCTCAAGGACTTCACCGGCGTCTGTCTGATCGTCACCCACGACCCCGTGGAGGCGGTGTCCCTCGCCGATCGGGTGCTCGTCCTCGACGAGGGGCGCGCCCTCCAGGACGCCCCGCCCGCCGAGGTCACCCGGGCGCCGCGCTCCCCGTGGGTGGCCCGGATGCTCGGCCGCAACGCCTGGGTGGGCACCGTGGACGGACGAGGTCTCGCGCTGCCGGGCGGCGGCACCCTGACCGCCGCCGAACCGCTGCCGCTGCCCGCCGGGACGCCCGCGCTCGCGGTGATCCCGCCGGAGGCCGTCTCCGTCCACCGCGAACGGCCGGGGGGCAGCCCGCGCAATGTGTGGCCGGGCTCCGTGCGGGAGGTCACCGCGAGCGGCAGCCGGATGCGGGTACTGATCACCTCGTCGCACGTCCCCGACCTGATCGCGGAGATGACCCCGCAGGCGGTGGCGGAGCTGGACCTCAGGGACGGTACGCGTGTCTGGGCGGGGGTCGAGGCGACGGGGGTGCGGCTCAGCGGGCTGTGACGCCGGGGCGCCCCACCCCGCCCAGCACAAAGCCGGCCGGCTCAGTCGAAGGAGGGCATCCGGCCCTCGGTGTCCGCCGTGTCGATGACGGTGAACATCGCGCCCTGCGGGTCCATCAGCGGCGCGAACCGGCCGAAGGGGCTGGGCATCGGCCCGTAGAGGAGTTTCCCGCCCAGCCGTACCGCTGTGGCGACGGTGTCGTCCATGCCGGTGACACAGAAGTAGACGTTGATGAACGGATGGACCTCGGCGGGGAAGTGTTCGGACATCTTCAGCCGCCCGGCGACCGGCTGCCCGTCCACCTTCCAGATGTGGAAGTCGACCTCGTCGCTCTCCATCTTCTGCACCTCGAACGGGAAGACCAGCGGGAAGAAGGCGTCAGCCTTGCGCGCCTCCCGGGTGCAGACCTCCGCCCAGCCGAACGAGCCCGGCTCGCCGACCAGGCCGAAGCCGTGGTGCTCGTTCGCCTGCCAGGCGCTGAACGGGACGCCGCTGGGGTCGACGGCGATGAGCATGGTGCCGAAGGACCCGACCTGCATGGGCTCCTTCACCAGGGTGCCGCCGTGCTCGCGGACCTTCGCGGCGGTCGCCTGCGCGTCCGGGGTGGCGAAGTAGAGATTCCACGCGGTCGGCGCGTCCTCCATCCCCGGCGGCTTCGGGGAGAGCGCGGCCACGGCCAGGTCGCCGACCCGGGCCTGGGTGTAGCCGCCGTACTCGGCGGCGCTCTCGCCGAAGCTCCAGCCCAGCAGCTCACCGTAGAAGGACTTGGCGGCCTCCAGGTCGGCGAACATCGCGTCCGCCCAGCACGGGGTGCCTTCCGCTCGTATGCCCATGGCGCTACCGCCTTCCGTGGGTCCGTCACGAGGGGCCCATGGGTCTGGCCCCCGCACGTCCACGCTAGGCGCGGGCGGGTGACGGCGCGCGCCGGGACGACATCTGCGCAGGTCAGCGCGGGTGGACCGACGCTCGCCGGGGCGCCAGGCCGTCGGGTCGTCGGGTCGTCGGGTTGCCAGGCCCGTCAGGCCGTCGGGTCGGCGGTCAGGGCGCGCTTCATGACCTTGCCCATGTCGTTGCGGGGCAGGGCGGTGAGAAAGCGGACGTCCCGGGGCCGTTTGTGCGGGGCGAGCTGGGCGGCGACATGGTCCGCCAGTTCCCGCGCCGACGGCGGCTCCCCGTTCCCGGCGGGCACGATCCAGGCGACGACCCGCTCGCCGAGGTCGGCGTCCGGTTCGCCGGTGACGGCGGCCTCGCGGACCCCGGGGTGGTCGAGGAGGACGTTCTCGATCTCGCCGGCGCCGATCTTGTAGCCGCCGCTCTTGATGAGGTCGGTGGCGCGCCTGCCGACGATCCGGACGGAGCCGTCCGACTCCCGTACGGCCATGTCGCCGGTGCGGAACCAGTCGCCGTCGTGCGCGGCGGCGGTCGCGTCGGGCCGGTTCAGATACTCCGTGAACAACTGCTCGCCGCGTACCTGGACCTCGCCGATGGTCTGCCCGTCGCGGATGTCGAACGCGGTGCCGTCCTCGTCCACCAGCCGTACGCCGACGCCGTGCAGCGGCAGCCCCACCGTGCCGGGCGCGGAGCCGCCGCCGGGCCGCACACTGGTGCTGATCAGGGTCTCGGTCATGCCGTACCGCTCGACGATCCGGCGGCCGGTCGCGGTTTCGATCCGGCGGAGGACGGGCAGGGGCAGCGCGGCCGAGCCGGAGACCAGCAGCCGGGCATCCGTGAGCGCGGCGCGCAGCTCCGGGTCCCCGTCGACGGCCTCCGCGAGCCGGTGGTACATCGTCGGCACACCGAAGAGAACGGTGCCGCCGCCCGCCAGCTCCCGGGCCACGCCCGCCACCGAGAACCGGCCGAGATGCCGCAGCTCACCGCCGAGGCGCAGCGGTCCGAGCACCCCCAGGATCAGCCCGTGCACATGGAACAGCGGCAGCGCGTGGACGAGGACGTCGGCCCCGGTCCACTTCCAGGCTTCCGCGAGCGCGTCAAGGTTCGCGGCGATGGCCCGCCGGGGCAGCACCGCGCCCTTGGGCGGTCCGGTGGTGCCGGAGGTGTAGACGACGAGCGCGGGGGAAAGGGGGTCGTGCGTCACGGGCAGCCCGTCCCGTTCCAGGGGCGCCGCTGCCTCGCTCACCTCGCCCACTTCCAGGGTGGTCCGTCCGCCGAGTACGTCCGGCAGCGGTGCGCCGGGGGTGACGAGGACGAGGTCCGGATCGCTGTCGGCGAGGATGTGCGCCAGCTCGCGTTCCCCGGTCCGGGGGTTCAACGGCACGACGGGCACCCCGGCGAGCAGCCCGGCGACCACCCCGACGGCGGTCTCCACCGTCGGCGTCGCCCACAGCGCCACCCGCGCGGCCCCGCCCTCCCGCATCCGCCGGGCGAGCCCGGTGGCAGCCGCCGCCAGCTCCCCGTAGCTCAGCCCCCGCCCGTCGAATCGCAGCGCGGGCCGCTCGGGCGCGGTGTACAGGGTGGGGAAGAGATCGCTCACGGGCTGTTCTCCCTCGCAGGGCTCGGTGGAGCCGTTCTGGATCATGTCCTCGCGACTGTGCAGCCTATGCCGTGCGGGACACGGCTCAGCGGGCCCGGGACCGATACTCGGATACCTTCGGCGACCGGGGTAACGGGAAAACATCGGTCAAGGACAACAGCAGTGACGGCGATCCGGTGAAGGCCGAGTACCACCGGACCTCTCAGCCGGACGACAAGCGGACCCTGTGGAACCACAGTGGCCCGGGGACCACGTCAACCTCCGCTGACGGAAGCAGAATCTACAAGTTCAAGGCGTGCGACGAGAACTACGGCAACCCGGACGACTGCTCGGGTCGGGTCATCCCGTAAGCCTGCTCTCCACGTCACATGTGCCGCACCAGCCCGTCCCGGGCTGGTGCGGCGTTCCCATTGAGTCGGACAAGAGGCCAGATTCCATGAAACAAAGTGGTTCGTCAGGGCTCCGCGTGAGCGGTCTGTGTTACCGGGTCGGGGAGCGGACGCTCCTCGACGAGGTGGACCTGTCCGTGGCCCCGGGGGAGTCGGTAGCGGTGACCGGACCCAGCGGGTCCGGGAAGTCGACCCTGCTCATGTGCATTCTCGGGCTGGTCAAGCCGCAGGCGGGCACCATCGTCGCCGGAGGCCGGGAGATCACCGGCCTGGGGTCCGCGCAGCTCGCGAAGGTGCGGCGGGAGACCCTGGGCATGGTGTTCCAATTCGGTGAACTCCTTCCCGAGCTGAGCCCGGTGGAGAACGTGGCGTTACCGGTACTGCTCGACGGAGGTGACCACCGGGCCGCGTACCGGCGTGCGGAGGAACTCCTCGACGAGCTGGGCGTCCCCGTCGGTTCGACCCCCACCGGGATGCTCTCCGGAGGCGAACGCCAGCGCACCGCCGTCGCCCGTGCCCTGATCACCGAGCCCGATGTCCTCCTCGCCGACGAGCCCACCGGTGCTCTCGACCCTGAAGCCAAGGAGGGGATGGCCCGGCTGCTCTTCACCAGTGCCCGCGACCGGGGCTGTGCACTACTGCTGGTCACGCACGATCCGACGGTTGCCGGCCGGGCAGACCGGCATCATCAGCTCCGCGGTGGGGTTCTGGCCGAAGCGGGAGCCGTCTGATGGGTCGGGCCATGCGCACGACGGCCACACTGTTCCGGATCGGTCTGGCCGCCGGCCGTTCCACACCGGGCGACCGGCTGCGCTGGTGGGGTCTGTTCGGCGCCGCGGCCACCGTCGCCTTCGTCACCCTCGCGACCGTGGCCACACTCGCCACTTATCAGGGCCGGGAGACCAGGGCGGACGCCCGAGGGCCGGCGGTCACTTTCTCCAAGAATCCCGCGCTGCTGTACCGGGAGGGCGTGGATACGGTCGGCAAGAGGCCGGCGTCCATCGTGTTCGTCCACCCTCTCACCCCTGAGGCTCCCGTCCCCGCCGGGGTGACCCGCTGGCCGGAGCCGGGCGAGGTGCTTCTCTCCCCTGAACTCATCCGCCAGGGAAAGGACGAGGGCGTCCTGACCCGGTACGGGCGATACGCCGGAACGGTCACCACCGATGGCCTGGTCACACCTTCCGAGCGGATCGCCTATGTCCGGGTGGCGGGCGCCCCACCGAAGGACGACCCCCGGTGGATGGGGGTGGCCGCGTTCGGCGGTGGCGGGGGTGGATCGACCGGAGAGATGATCGACCAACGGCCGGCGAGCTCCCCACTGACGGCACTGTGGGCCTTGGCCGGACTGCCCGCGCTCGCGCTGGCCGTCGTGTCCGCGCGGGTCGGCTCGGGCACCCGGGACCGGCGCAGCGGTCTGTTGCAGGCGTTGGGCGGAACCTGGCGGCACCGTACAGTCGTCAACCTCGGTGAGGCCGTTGTCCCGGCAGCTCTGGGGAGCATCACCGCCTTCCTCCCGTACGCCTATGCCTCCGTACGGGACATTCGCCTCGTGCCCACGGGATATCTCCTCGACCACCGCGATGTGTGGGCGGCATGGCCTGTCGCGGGCGCCGCCGCGGTGGCGTCCCTGGTGGCCGTACTGGGCATTGTCGTGGGAACCCACCGCGTCCATCGCGACGGCAGGTCCACCCGTCCCGCCACCTATACGTCCCATGTCCCCGCCTGGCGGCTGGTCGTCTGCGGCGCAGGTGTCGCGCTGGTG
Source organism: Streptomyces clavuligerus (assembly GCF_005519465.1). Lineage (NCBI taxonomy): Bacteria > Bacillati > Actinomycetota > Actinomycetes > Kitasatosporales > Streptomycetaceae > Streptomyces > Streptomyces clavuligerus. The sequence goes on from NZ_CP027858.1 coordinate 4,806,122, forward strand.
CTGGGGAGCCAGTACCTGCCCCGGAAAGCGCAGCTTTTCGTGTTCACGCTCGGGACCGTCGTGATGTGGGCATTCCTCTCCTCCGTCGTGGCACTCCTCACCCGCCACCTGGGCGGCTGGCTGGCCGGCCACGGCAAGCGCACGGGGCATGCGGGCCGTCTGATCGGTGGACGGTGGACGCACGCGCATCCGGGTGTCATCGTGCGCCTCGCCCTGGCCATGGTGATCGGGATCGGAATCGTCGCCCAGATGCAGGTGTGGACCAGCAGGCTCGGAACGCAGTCGCAGGCGGCTGCCACCACGTATGAGCGGATCAAGGACACGGTGATCGAGGTGACGACCGGCGGTATGACCGCCCCGCAGGCGGACCGCTTCCGGGCGTCCCTTCCGCCCGGTTCGCTGCTCCTGACCCGTACCTTCCACGATCCGGGAGCGCCCAAGGAACCCTGGGTTTCCATCGGGGGGTCCTGTCATGATCTGCGCGCGCTGAAGGTCGTCTGCCGCGGCGACGGGGAGGCGACGGCGAAGAGTGGTGCGCGGTCGGCCGCGGTGGAGGAGATGAGCCGCTGGTACGGTGATGTCAGGTTCGCGCAGAGCCCCCGGATCACCGTGAAGCCGGACAGCTCACAATCCCTTCTCGTGGTGACATCCGAGCCGGGGCGAGCCGCTGAGGTGAAGCAGGCCGCGTTCGCCCTCCCCAATCCTTCGGTGCAGGTCCAGGCACTCGGCGGGGCCTGGTTGGAATCTTCGCGGTCCCGGATACCGAACTGGATTCAGATGTTCGGCATCGTTGGCATCCTCTTCATCGTCGTGGCGGGTGCGGTGAGCGCAGCCGCTGAGTTCGTCCGGGTCCGCCATGCCCTCGCCCCGCTCTCCGTCCTGACCGGCCGCCGCCGTGTGTTCCGCTCCGTGGCCTCATGGCACCTGACTGTCCCTCTGCTTGTCGCCACGGTGGTCACGGGGGCCGTGACCGCTTGGCACTCGGTGTTCTTCATCGCCTTGGTGCAGGAGGGCTCGGTGTCCTGGAATGTTCTGGCAGTAGGTGTCATGGTCTGTGCCGTGGTCTCGTTGGCGGTGGGCCTCCTCGGCGCCCGCACGGCAGCGCGCGAGGCCGACCAATGGCGGCCCGCGGCCGACTGAGTGAACACCTGTTGACGGGGCTGTGCGGGAGGCACGTTCCGCACAGCTCCGCCGCTGCGGGAATCCCCACCCGGCTTGTACAAGGGGATCTCCTGGATTCGGACGAGCAGATCGACCACGGCCGGGAGGTCCGGCGAGCCCGGCTCGATGCGGCAGGGGGTGGCCCTGGGCGGCCGGGTGCGGGGCTCAGCCGGGGTGGGGTGAGCGGTGGTCGATCCAATCCTGGGCGGTGTCGGCCATGGCCTGGAGCCAGGTCTGGTCGGGGTAATTGTCCGCGCGGTGGCGGAACATGCGGAGGTTGGCTCTGGCGAAGGCGTCGATGTGCCGGGGGTCTGCTTTTGCCCAGGACGGGCACGCCGAGACGAGGTCTTCCGCCGCTGCCGGGGTGTGCCCGGCGGCGATGAGCTGGAGCGCCAGGATTGAGGGGTCGACGAAGGCGGCGCCGCGGGTCGGCCAGGACCAGTCGACGGCCCATGCGCCGTCCGCGCCCACGAGGAAGTTGCCGGGCGCCACGTCTCCGTGGATGAGGGTGTCGCCCTGGAAGAGCCGGGCCTCCGCCGTGTCGGCGGCGAAGGCGTCCCACCGTGTCTCGTGCCACTCCTCGGCCAGGGCGGGTACGGGGATCTCCTGGATCCGGACGAGCAGGTCGACCACGGCCGGGAGGTCCGGCGAGCCCGGCTCGAAACGGCTCGGCTGCGCCTGAAGTTGCTCGAAGCCGAGGGCCATCCAGCGGCCGTTCTCGGTGTGCCAGCGCAGCCGGGGCGAGACCGACCGGACGGCGTCGTTGATCAGCCGCTCACGGACGAGCGAATCCCGGCGCCCGCCGGGCCGGTTCCGGACCCCCTTGACGAAGAAGCGGCCGAAGCCGCTGTCGATCAGTGCGAGGGCATCGGAGCTGAACCCGCGCTCAGTGGGCCGCATCCGTGCGATGGGCCCCGTGAAGGGCCGGATGAGATTCAGGAAGTCGGAGTCAGGCAGGCATCGAGTCACGCGTCAGGCTCCTCACGGACATCCGCAGGGGGTGGGTGGCCCCGGGCGGCCGGGTGCGGGGTGTGTCCGGCCGGCCGGGGCCGGGGAGCGTGGCGGGTGCGTTGCGCGCGCTCCCTCTTCCTCCCGGTGCGGCCGGGAGGGGTCTGGGTGTGTCGGTCCTTTCAGGTGGTGGGGGGCTGGAGTGGGGGTGGGTCCCAGGCGACGCAGAGGTAGCCGAGACCGAGGAGTATGAGGGCGGCGCAGTGGCGGAGGCGGCGGTTCATGGGGTCAGGCCGCTGACCGTCGACTGTCGGCTGAGGGCGTTGCGGGTGGCGAGGGCCGGGGTGAGCTGTTCGGCCGTGGTGGGGCGGCGGGTGGCTGTGAGGTCCGCGTCCCATTCGATGCCGCCGCGCAGGGGGCGCAGGGCGTAGTGGGTCTCGTAGACCTCCATGACCTCGCCGAGGATCTGCCGCGTGGGGTCGAACGCAATTTCCCCTACGCGGAGTTTGCCGCTGTGACCAGGCATGACGCTTCCTCTCTGTAGCTACGTCGCTACCGGGTGGCATCAGCGTGGACTAGAGTCGGAAGAGCTTTCAACTTAGTAGGACCGCTACATAAGTTGGTGGGGGCCATGGCCAATCGAAAAGAACTCAACCCCAACGCCAGTCCACAAGCAGCCTTCGGCTGGCGAATTCGCATCTCGCGCGAGGCGAGGGGCTGGCGGCAGGAAGATCTCGCCGTGCGAATGAAGTTCTCGGCACCGCAGATCTCGACCGTGGAAACTGGTCGCAAGATGGCTACCTTGCGTTTTGCGCGAAGGGCCGATGTCGCCTTCGGATTCGCAGGTACGCCCGAATCGTTCGAGCGTCAGTACCACGAGATGAAACACGGAGTCCTGATGGAGGGCTTCGAGGACTATCTGAAGCAGGAGGCCCGGGCGGCGGAGGTCCGGCTGTTCGAGGTGGGACTGATTCCCGGAGTGCTTCAGACCGAGGAGTACGCGCGGGTGCTCGCCGAATCCGCCGTGCAGCGCGGGGAGGTCACGCCCGAGAAGGCCGCCGAGCGAGTGGAGTTCTTGATAAAGCGGCAGGCCGCGCTGGTGCGCACCATGCCGCCGATGCTGATCGCGGTGCTGGACGAGAGCTGTATCCGGCGGCCGGTCGGCGAGTCCGGGGTGATGGACCGGCAGTTGGCCCACCTCGTCGAGTTCGCCCAGCGGCCCAACACCGTGTTGCACATGGCCCCCTACGCCATAGGGGAACGCCGTCCGTTCGACCGATCGGTCAATCTGCTGACCATGTCCGATCGATCCGTGCTCTCGTACGTCGAATCGCAGACTCAAGGACATCTGGACCGGGAGATCACTACTGTGGTGCCGCTGGTGAGGGCCTACCATCAGTTGCAGGCCGAAGCGCTCTCCCAGGCGGACTCCGTAGACACGATCGACCAGGTGCGAAAGGGCGTCTTGTGATGATCACGACCGAATCCCCCATCCTGCGGTGGGTCAAGTCCTCGTACAGCAACAACGGTGGTACCTGTGTGGAGTGGGCGCCCGGGTACGCGTCCGCGACCGGTGTGGTCCCCGTCCGGGACAGCAAGCAGCGCACCGGTCCGGTGCTGATGGTCTCCGTCGACGCGTTCGCGGGGCTCGTCCGGATCGCCCGCGGGACCGGCCTCTAGGCCGTTTCCGACGGCTGCACGCGACCGGGCCCGGCGGGGGAGTTCCCGCCGGGCCCGGTCGTGTACGGGAGGGGCTACGGGGCCGGTGAGTCCGACGGCTTGGCCGTCACCGTCTTGGACTCCCCGCATTCGAGCAGGGCCGCCAGCGTCGCGCCCGGACCTTCGGGGCGCGCCGCGTTCATCCGGTCCCGGCAATCCATCAGGGACAGGTGGAAGAGCAGCAGCTCGGAGTGGGTGAACGAGGCGGACGACGTCGCGGCGTCCCGTGGGCCGTCCACGGTGGCGATCGCGCTGAACTGCGCGAACTCATCGCGCCTGAGATCGTCGGCGCACCTGCCGAGCGGGTCGTGGTCGTTCCCGGCGGCCATCAGGTTGTGGATGGCGATCTCGCCGTTCGGTGTCACGTTGGCGAACTCCCCGGCGGTGTCGAGCCGTCCGAACGCGAACGGAGCGAGCATCATGCCGGTGCAGTTCACCAGCTCGTCGACCTCGTGGCTGATCCGGTCGGCGTCCCTGGGTGTGATCTCGCCGGTGTAGATCTCCCCCGCCACCTGCTCCGGGTCCTTGACGACGACCTGCCCCTCGAACGAGTTGCGGCCCACGAACAGCGCGTTGCCCCTGATGATGATCGTGTTCGCGATGAAGCGGTTGCCCTCGTAGACGCCACCGGCCAGATTGATGGTGCCGCCGCGGACGTTGAAGGTGTTGCCGAGGTACAGATGCTCCGCCTGATAGTCGGCGAACGTCTCGCCGCTGATGTTGAGGGCGGCACGTTCGACTCCGCAGTCCCAGTACTGCCGACTGGCGACGTTGAGGCTCCGCGCGTTGAAGCAGTTGCCCGCGAACATGCTCGCACCTCCCTCCACCACGTACTCCCCGTCGAACGTCTGGGTCGTCGGCGCCATACCCTCACCCGTCTGGGCCGGAGGGGCGGTCTGGGCCGGTGTGGAGGTCATGGGGGTGGACTCGTCGGCCTGCGCGGCGGGGGCGGTCAGCAGCCCGCCGACCGTCATGGCCAGCGTCACGCCGACCGTCATCACGAGGTGTCTGGCTGATCCAGCCTTGCTCATGTCGGTGTCCCTTCGCAGTGTGTCGCGCGGGAATGCGGGCCCGCTCAAGGGCGGGCCGCCCATGTCGTTCGGGACGATACTTTCCGCGCACCGGTCCCGCAGGCGAACCGATTGTCCTACGGAATACCTACGCAACTTCCGCGCTAACGGGGCGACGCCCAGCCGAAGACGGTCCCCGGGATGCCGTCCTCATGGCGGGCGTCGTCGGTCACGGTGAGCCGGACCGTTCCGTCCGTTCCGGTCGCGTCGATCTCGACGACCACCGAGGACACCCCGCTCCGCCCCCGTACCGCCCCCAGCGCGTCCCGCAGGGCCGCCAGCAGGCCCCGCGCGGCGCTCTCGCCGACGAGGGTGTCCACCGCGCCCCGGAAGCGGACCGAGGGGCGCAGGCCGAGCACCGCCGCCATGGCCGATGTCTCGCGCAGGACGCGGGCGCGGAGGCCCACCGGGGCCTCGCACGGGGGCTGTTGGAGCGCGATGATCGCCGTGCGGACCTCCTGGATCGTGGAGTCCAGTTCGTCGACGGCGCGCGCCAGGAGTTCATCGGCGCCGGGGTCGGCGGCGCGGCGGCGGGTCGACTCCAGCATCATCTCCGTCGCGAACAGCCGCTGCACCACCAGGTCGTGCAGATCGCGGGCGATCCGGTCGCGGTCCTCGTACACCGCGAGCCGTTCCCGGTCCTGCTGGGCGTCCGCGAGCACCAGCGCCAACGCCGCCTGGGAGGCGAACGTCGTCGCCAGCCGGCGTTCGACGGCCGTGTACGGGCGGCCGTGGCGGACGCGGGGGAGGGCGAGGGTGCCGAGCAGACGGCCGCCGCTCTGGAGCGGGAGCATCATCGACGGGCCGAAGCGGCCGCGGACCGGGGTCGTCATCCGGGGGTCGGTCGCCGAGTCCTCGACGAACACCGGCTCCCCGCCCAGGAGCTGCGCCAGGACCGGCGAACCGGGCGCGATCACCGTTCCGACGATGGCCTCCGGGTCCTCGGGGCCGGACGCCACCACGATCTCCATCCCGCCGTCGGCGGTCGGCTGGAGCACCACCCCCGCCGCCGCGTCCGCGAGCATCCGCGCCTGCTCGGCGACGGTCGTCAGCGCGTCCTGCGGGCTGACCCCCGTCAGCAGCGCGTTCGTCACCGCCGCCGCGCCCGCGATCCACCGCTCCCGCTGCCGCGCGGTCTCGTACAGACGCGCGTTGCCGATCGCGATCCCCGCCTGGGAACCGAGCACCCGCACCACCGCGAGATCGTCCTCCGTGAACGTGCCGTCCCGTTTCCCGGAGAGGCAGAGCGCGCCGATCACCCCGTTCTCCGCGTGGACCGGGACGCCGATCGCATCCCGGCTCCCCGGGCGGCCGGAGGGGACATGGGCACCGGCCGCCGCCATGGCGCGGGCGAGCTGACCAGCGGGGGCGGCGGCGGTGCCCGCGCCGGAGGTGAAGAGCCGGCTGAGCGTGCCGCGCTCCGGGTCGATCACGCCGAGCGCGCCGTGCCGGGCGCCGGTCAGCCCGGTGGCGGTGTCGACGAGCCGCTGGAGCGTGGCCGCGAGGCCGAGGCCGTTCCCGGCGCCGAGCACGGCCTCCAGGAGCCGGGGGAAACGGGGCTCCCCACGGTCATTCCCGTGCCCGCTTTCGTTCCCGCTTTCGTGCCCGTTCCCGTCCCCGCTTTCGTTCCCGTGCCCGTTCCCGCTCCCGTGCCCGTGCTCGGGGCGGGTCACCCGGCCGGGGACCGGCGGCGGCTCACTCCTCGACCTCCGTCAGCGGGTCGAAGGCCAGCGGCTTGACGTTCCCCTCCAGCATCGCGCCCAGCCCCAGCACCGCGCACACGTCCGGCCGGTCCGCGATCCGCACGGGCATCCCCGTCGCGTCCCGCAGCATCTGGTCGAAACCGGGGAGCAGCGCGCTTCCGCCGACCATGGTGATCCCCCGGTCCGCGAGGTCCGCGACCAGATCCGGCGGGCAGTCCCGGAGCACCTTCCCGATGCCGTCGATGACGGAGGTGAGTGGCGTGTGGATGGCGTTGCGCACGGCGGCGGTGTCCACCTGTACGGAACGGGCCAGTCCGGTGGCCACGTCCCGGCCGTGGATCTCCGTCGACTCCGGACCGTGCGAGTGCAGCCCGTTCCCGTGCAGCGCGAGCTGGAGCGGACGGACCGACTGGCTCGGCAGCAGCAGCTCGTGCTGGGTGCGCAGATGCTGGATCACCGCGTTGTCGATCGCGTTGCCGCCGACGGGGATGCGCTCGGCGGTGACGATCGAACCCAGGGAGAGGACCGCGAGCTGTGTCGTGGCCGCGCCGGAGACGACGATCATGGTGGCGGTGGGCTGCTCCACGGGGAGTCCGCAGCCGACGGCGGCGGCGATCAGCGTGTCCACCAGCTCCACCCGGCGGGCCCCCAGGCCCACCAGCGTCTCCACGGACGCGCGCTGCGCGAGCGGGTCGCTCAGATGGGGGGTGCAGGCGGCGGCCCGCAGCCGGGGCTTGCGGCGGAGCTGGCGGCGCAGCTTCTCGCCGAGGAGGTGGCGGATCATCCGCTGCGCCATCTCGATGTCGACGACGGTGCCGCCGGAGATGGGGCGGACCACCCGGATGTACTCGGGGGTGCGGCCGGTCATCTTCTCGGCGAGCGCGCCGACGGCGATCAGCGCGCCGCTGCGGATGTTCACGGCGGCGACGCTCGGCTCGTCCACGACGAGCCCCACGCCCTTGACATAGACCCTGGTACGGGCCGCGCCCAGATCGACGGCGATATGGCAGCGGCGGAGCTGGTCAAGACTGACGGTCACGGCGGTCCTCCCGGGTGCGGTCCCTGAAGGCATCGTCCGGCGGGGGGTGCGGCGGCGCGCGCTGAGTGGGCCGCACGGGGGGTGCGGGGGCGGGTGGACGGCTGACATTCCGCCAGATGACGGTGTGTCGCTTGACCCGGCGCGGGTCCGTGGCCCCTCGGCGCGGTGCCGTCGTCGCCCGGATGGCGGTGCGGTCGGGTACCGGACGGTGGTGCGGTCGGGTACTGGGCGGCGGTGCCGTCGTGTCCCCTGGCGGCGGTGGCGCCGTGCCCCGGACGGTGGTGCCGTCGTGGCCCGGACGGCCGTGGCCTCCTGTCCCGGGCGGCGGTGTGGCCGTCCGGGTCAGACGAGCCGCTGGAACAGGCCCCAGGTGAACTCCGCGACCGCCCGGCCGCCGCCCTCCGGCAGCGTCAGCGCGAGCTGGGAACGGGTCGGGGCGGAGCCCTGCATCGGGGTCGCGGGCGGAAAGGCGCGGGCCGCCTCGTCGACCGTGCAGCTCCACGGAGTCAGATCGGCGGCGGTGCGCAGTCCGGGGCCGGGGGCGCCGGGGGCCCGAATCAGCCAGGCGTTCCACACGCCGCCGCCGCGCGTCGCGGACAGCACCTCGAAGCGCAGATCCGGCCAGAGCGGCACCGGCCAGCGCAGTGCCTCGTACTCCAGGTCGCCGGTGCGGCGGCGTTCCCGGTGCTCCGGTTCGCCCAGCGCGGCGCGGTAGCGGCCGAGCGGGCTGCGGCCCCCGGACGCGTGTGCCATCGCCTGCCAGCGGCGGTTCGCCTCCCGCATCCGGGCGGCGGACGCCCCCAGCTCACGGCGGGCGTCCTCCACCAGCCCGGGATGGAAATCGGCCATCCGGCGGAGCAGCACGAGCTGGAAGTCGAGTGGCCCGAAAGGGGTGGTCGTCGCCATGGCTGCCATCCTGCCGCCGCGACGGGGCCCGGCGCTCCGTTTCCGGCGGCCGGGGCCATCGGTCAGGGCCGCTGCCCTCCGCCGTGCCCGGCGCCCGGTCGGCCGTGCCCGGCATCGGCCGCTGGGGTGCGGCTCCGCGCGGGGTGGGCCGCCGGGTGTCCGCCGCCCGGCGGCGATCCGTTCCTCGGTCGGCGCGGACGGCTCGTCGCTCGGCCTGCGGCTGCGGCACCGGCTTTCGGCGCTGCGGGGCGCGCCCGGGGCCCTTGACCCGTGCCCGGTTCCCGGGGGCGTCGGTCGGCCCGGTTCCCCCGGCGGCGGTGGCCCTCGGGCGCCCTGGGCCGGGCCCCTCCGCCGTGTCCGGTGCCCCAAGCGGCCCGGGGCCGTCCGTCAGTGCCGCTGCCCCAAGCGGCAAGGGCGGCGGCCTTCCACCGTGCCCGGTACCTGGGGCCCGGGGGCGTCAGCCGGCCCCGTTCCCTCTCGGCGGCGGCTCCTCGCCGAGCATCCGCAGCAGCAGGTCCCGCAGGGTCCTCCGCTCCTCCTCCGAGAGGCGGCCCAGGGGCTCCCGCGCGAAGTCCAGCGACTCCCGCAGGCCGCTCACCGTGCTCGCGCCCGCCTCCGTCGCGGCGGCGAGCTTGACCCGGCGGTCGCCCGGGTCGGGGCGGCGCTCCACCAGGCCGCGCAGCTCCAGCCGGTCGACGATGCCGGTGATGTTGGACGGCTCGCACTTCATCCGCTGGGCGATCCGGCGCATGGGCATCGGCTCCATCGTGAGCAGACCCAGCACCTTCGCCTGGGCGCCCGTGAGCGCGTACCCGGCCGCCGCCTGGTCGTACTCCGCCGTGTAGCGGGACACGACCGTGCCGATGAGGTCGATGACGTCGAGGGTGAGCTGATCGGGACGGGCCCCCGGGCCCGGGCGGGGGGCCGAGGGGGTGTCCGGGCGTGGGCTGCTGGCCATGACACTCAGCGTACTCCGTTACTTGACAACATGAAATATCTAGGCGCATGGTTGTTTCAGGTAGTGAAGCAATTTGAGGAGGCCACACCGTCATGTCCGCACTTCCCGCGACCGGTCGTGAATGGCATCTCGTCGCCCGTCCCCACGGCTGGCCCACAGCGGAGGACGCCGCCCTGCGCGAGGTTCCGGTGACCGAGCCCGCCGAAGGCACGGTCCTGGTGCGCAACCAGTACTTCTCGGTCGACCCGTACATGCGCGGCCGGATGAACGACGTGAAGTCCTACATCCCGCCGTTCCAGATCGACCGGCCCATGGAGGGCGGCGCCGTCGGTGAGGTCATCGCCTCCGCCGCCGAGGGCATCGCCGTCGGCGACCACGTCCTCACCTTCCATGGCTGGCGCGAATACGCCCAGGTCCCGGCCGCGCAGGCGACCAAGGTCGACCCCTCGCTGGCGCCGCTCTCCGCCTATCTCGGTGTGCTCGGCATGCCCGGCCTCACCGCGTACGCGGGCCTCTTCGAGGTCGGCGGCTTCAAGGAGGGCGACGCCGTCTTCGTCTCCGGCGCGGCGGGCGCGGTCGGCAGCCTCGTCGGCCAGATGGCCCGGATCAAGGGCGCCTCGCGCGTCATCGGCTCGGCGGGCTCCGACGACAAGGTCAAGCGCCTCGTCGAGGAGTACGGCTTCGACGCCGCGTTCAACTACAAGAACGGCCCGGTCGGCGAGCAGCTCCAGCAGGCCGCCCCCGGCGGCATCGACGTCTACTTCGACAACGTCGGCGGCGAGCACCTCGAAGCCGCGATCAACTCGCTCAAGCCCTTCGGCCGGGCCGTCCTCTGCGGCATGATCTCGCTCTACAACGAGACCGAGCCGCAGCCGGGACCGAGCAACCTGATGCAGGTCATCGGGAAGCGGCTGCGCCTGGAGGGCGTGCTCGTCGGCGACCACCAGGGCCTCCAGCCGCAGTTCGTGCGGGAGGTCGCCGGGTGGATCGCCTCCGGTGAGCTGACCTACGGCGAGACCGTCGTCGAGGGCATCGAGCACGGCTTCGGCGCGTTCCTCGACATGATGAAGGGCCAGAACACCGGCAAGATGGTCGTCAAGGTCTGAGACACCGTCAAAGCCTGAGACGTCCGAGGCGCGGGAAGAGGCCCGTTCCCCCCACCACCGGTGAGGGGAACGGGCCTCTTCCGCTACCGCGTCAGCCTGCCAGCAAGGCCCGGCCCACCTGCGAGAACGCGCCCTTCGGGTGATCCCGGAAGAGCGGCTGCGTGCCGAACAGCGTCACCGGGACACCGCTCGCCGACGTGCCGCTGACGACCGACGGCCTGCCCGCCGCGTCCGCCGGGCCGCCGGTGCCGTCCGCGTTCGGCCGCCAGTGGCCCGAGAGCAGCGGATTGCCGCCCGCGTAGGACTGGTCGACCCGCACCCCCGCACCCAGGCCGGTGAACCACATCGGGGCGTACACGAACGAGTGCGCCTGCGCGCCACCGGTGATCGCGCCGCCCGCGTTCACGACCCGCACCACGCCGTTGGCGTCCGCGTTGCCGGGCACGGCCGTGGCCTGGAGCAGACCCGCCGCCGAGGTGAACGCGGAGCCGCCCGCGCCCAGGCCGACCACGCCGACGCCGCTCGCCGCGAAGGCCGCGCGCGCGGCGGGCGTCAGGGACGCGTGGCTCAGACCCGTCGAGACCATCAGGGCGTCCACGGAGCCCCAGTCGAAGCCCGCGTTGAGGACCGCCGTCGACACGGGCACCACGTCGAAGCCCATCTCCCGCAGCGCGAACAGCTCGCCCGCCGTGACGGCCGCCGCCACCCGGGTCCGCTCCAGCGGGGCGGTGCCCCGCTCCCACGTCGCCGAGAACCGCACCCCGAGCCGCTGCGCCAGCGCCGCCGCCCGCCGGTGCGCGGACGCCGGGACGACGGCCGCGCCGTCAGCCGTGCGCCGGACCGCGACACCCTCCTTGAGCAGGGCGTTCACCGCCTCCAGCTCCTTGGGGTCGGACAGCTCCAGCCGCATCGGCACCCCGCGCGGGGCGACCTGGCCGGTGGGGGCGGCGGCGCTCACCGTACGGCTCGGCACCCGCAGCTCGCCGCGCTCGGCGCGGGCCACCGTGGCGCCCCACAGCCGGCCGAGACTCCAGCCGGATATGTCGTACATCGTCGATACGTCGGCGCTGATGTCCCGGCCGTCCGCGAGCATCACATTGGCGATGCCGCGCTTGGGCTGACGCATGTCCACCACATACGAACCGGCGGGATACGTCCGGCCGTCCAGCCGGAACGGGGTCAGGGCCCGCTCCACCCGGACATCGTTCGCGATCAAGTGGTCCACGAGCCGGGCCGCCGCCACCGCGCTGCGCTGGCCCGTGCCGGAGGGAATCACATACGCGCGCGGGAAGGTCGCCGTGTAGACGTCCTCGGGGCCGATCCCCGGCACACCGGGCACCGTCTCCGGGGAGACCGGCCGCTGCGCCTCACCGGCCGCGCCGCGCCGGAAGGTCTCGATCTGGTCGGCGATCACGGAGGAACGGTGCGTCCGGGTGTAGTCGAGGGCCGCCCGCATGGTGGCGCCCGCGATATCGGTGTTGATCACGGCCCGGCGGCGCAGCTCCGCCTCGGGCAGCGTGTCGTAGGCCCGGTTGTTGACCGTCATCGGGAACTCGATGGTGTGCGAGGCCACCGCGCCCTGGAACGGCATGTACTGCGGGGTGAAGATCGGTGGCCAGTCGTCCCAGCCCTCCTCCCAGTCCCGGAACGGGATCTCCGCCGGGAGCACACCGTCCTTCGCCTCCGTGTAGCCGAGGGCGTTGACGGCCTTCTCCATGCCCAGCGCGTTGGCGTAGGCGTTCTTCAGGAACAGGTCGTACTCGTAGTTCTCGCCGTGCGGCGGGGTCGTCGGCTCGATCAGCGTGCCGTTGACATAGCCGTGCAGATCGAGCATCACGGCGGGCTGCTTGTCGATGGCGAGCTTCCGGATCGCCCGGCTCTCCGGCTGGGTCGCCGTGATGAAGTCCCGGTTGAGGTCGAAGCCGTTGGCGTTGGCCCGCGTGCCCGCCACCCGGCCGTCCGGGTTGGCGGTCACATTCAGATAGATCCGGTTCTTCGCCAGCAGATCCCTGGTCCTGGCGTCGTTGGCGCGCGCCAGCTCCTCGATGAGCTTGAGGGCGGCGTCCGTGCCCTCCCACTCGTTCCCGTGGATGTTGTTGTTGATGAAGATCGGCGTCTTGTACGAGGAGGCGATCCGGCGGTCGCGCGCCGCCGACGCAGGGGAGTTCTCGATCCGCTCCCGCATCCGCTCCTGCTCGCGCACCGTGGACGCGCTCTCCGGCGCGGTGACGGTGACGAGATACAGCTCCCGCCCACTGGCGGACTTTCCGGCGATCTCCACACTGACCCGGTCGCCCAGCTTCTGGAGGGCGTTGAGCCGGGGCGCGATGGAGTGGTACGGGACCAGGCCGAGCTTGATGGACTTGTCGGCGGCGTTGACGGGCGGGACCGTGAGGGCGGTGCGCCGGGGGTAGGCGGCGTCGTCCCGGCCGCCGGAGTGGGACCGTCCGCTCAGCGCCTCGGTGGCGGCGGACAGCGGGGCCCGGGTGAGGACGGAGTCCGCGTTGCCCCGGTCGCGTACCGGGTGCGGGCTCTTCTCCTTCGCGTTCTTGTGGTCGGTGCCGGGGATGGAGCCGGGGACGGCGGTCGCGGGAGCCGGTGCCAGCAGTACGGCCGTCGCGAGTGCGGCGGTGGCGACCAGAGTGGATCTGGGTATGCCCATGCGTGAAAACCTCCGGGGGCGTCGGGGTCGGACCGCCGGGACTCCGCCCCCGCCCGGAAGCACGGAACCACAGAGTCCGGGAGCGGAATCACGCCGATCGCTGAGGCAGGGTTTACCTGGCCGGATCACCAGGAATCAAGGGGTTGCTTTTTTGCGACACCGTGGTGACACGAGTCCAGGGATGCCGATCGGGCCACCCGATAGGGTGAGCCCATGCGTGATCTAGGGGTGGGTTTCGGCTATGTGATGAAGGGCCAGCGCTGGGTCGGCACCCATGGCCGCTGGTTCGGTTTCGGTCTGCTGCCGGGCCTGGTGACCCTGGTCCTGTACGGGGCGGTCCTCCTCGGGCTGCTCCACGGCGGCACCGATCTGGTGGCCTGGTCCACCGGTTTCGCCGACGACTGGTCCTCGCCCTGGCTCGGGCTCTTCCGGGGCTTTCTCCTCGCACTCCTGTGGATACTGGCGCTCTTCCTCTCGGTGATCACCTTCACGGCGGTGACCCTGCTGGTGGGGCAGCCGTTCTACGAGTCGCTCTCCGAGCAGGTCGACCGGAGCGAGAGCGGCCACGCCCCCGAGTCGGGCCGTCCGTTCTGGACCGATCTGTGGATCTCCGCGCGGGACTCGCTGCGGATCGTGATCCGGGTCGGCCTCTACGGTGTGCTGCTCTTCGCGGCCGGATTCATTCCGGTGGTCGGGCAGACCGTCGTCCCCGTGCTCGGTTTCTGTGTCACCGGCTACTTCCTCACCGAGGAACTGGCCGCCATCGCGCTCCAGCGGCGCGGGGTGGACCTGAAGGAGCGGCTGCGGCTGCTGCGCGGGCGGCGGCTGCTGACGCTCGGCTTCGGGGTGCCGCTGGCGGGCGCCTTCCTGATCCCGTTCGTCGCGGTGCTCCTGATGCCCGGCGCGGTGGCCGGGGCGACGATGATGGCGCGCGAGCTGGTGCCGGACGAGGAGGTGCGCGGTCCGGGGGCACCGGTCCCGGGCGGCAATCCGCCCGAGGCCCTGGGATCGGCGCCGGGCTCCCCGTACGCGTCCGGCGACCACGGCAAGGGACACGATCACGGCCACGGTCGGGGACACGGCTCCGGGCACGGCCCCGTGGCGGGCAACCCGTACGCCGGAGGCTGACGGCGGCCGACCGGGGGTCCCCGGGGCCGCGCCGGGCCCCTCGGGGGCGGGTGGCTCGATCCCGGGCCACTCAAGGGCCGGTCGCTCGATCCCGGGCCGCTCAAGGGCCGTTCCACTCAAGCCCGGGCCGCTCGGCGCTGGCCGCTCAAGCCCGGGGTGCTCGGCGCCGGACCGTCGGGCCACGGGTCCGCCGGGCCACCGCCGGTCGGGTCCGGGTCCAGGTCCAGGTCCGGGTCCGTCAGGCGTATCCGTCCGGGTCCAGCGGGAGCCGGGCGCCCCGGCTCTGGGCGATCCGGTGGACGTTCCGCAGCGCCTCGGTCACCTGGGCGAGCGTCTGCCGGAGCTGATCCGGCGGCACCTCGTCCTCCGCGAGCAGTTCGTCCGCGTGGTCGAGCAGATCACCCGCGAGACCGAGCTGCACACTCTCGATGGTGTCGGCGACCCGCGAGATATAGCCACTGCCGTCGCTGTCCAGATAGCAGGGTTTCCCCTCGGGGGTCGACCAGGGCAGCAGCCGGGCCTCGTGCGGACCTCCGCCGCTCATCGGCGCCGCCCTTCACCCGTGTACCGGGGCATGACTGGTCTCCGTTCTGCCGTGGCACCAGAACGCTACCCCTGGCCGGACACCGGGGAACCATGATCGGGCCCTTGGGCGGGACGGAGGTCAGCCGATTCGTTTCAGCAGGTCGTCGCGGTCCAGGAGGGTCCGGCGCGCCGCCGGACCCCCTCCGGTACCCGGGTCCTTCGGCGGTCAGGACCCGACCGCGACCCGGATGATCTCCCGCACCTGGGCCAGGATGTCCTGCCGGTTCCTCAGGAACTCCGGGTCCGTGATCTCCGCCGTGTTGCCCGCGCCGAACCGCAGCACCGGCGTGTGCACATGGCCGCCCGGAACGTCGAGTCCCAGCCGGTCCCGCAGCAGCGTCGCCCGGTAGGCGATCTCGTTCGACAGATAGTCACCGCCCGCGCCCACCACGGCCGTGGACCCCGGCGTCGGCCCGTCCGGGCGGACCACCGGCGCCGTGCCGCCCGCCGGGATCTCCGTCACCTGGGCGTTGTCGTACACCGGGAAACGGCCCGTGGGCACGGCGGTGATCGCCGCCGCCGGAAGCGTGGACGAGGTCCACTGCGGCTGCGTGGCCGGATCGCTCACCGGGACCGTCTCCCGCCGGGAGATGTTGTCGTTGTCCAGGCTGCCGCCGCGCCAGGCGCCGTTGGTCCGTTCGATGTCGAACCGCTCCGGGCGGCCCTGGCTCACCGTCGTGAAGAGATCGGCCTCCGGCAGCCGCTCGCGCAGCGCCCGTTCGACCATCCCGTCCGCGAAGTCCTGCCAGCGGACGGGGAACACCGCCGTCTCGATCCGCGCGTACCCCGCCGCCGTACGGATCACCGTGCCGTCGAGCGCCAGCGCGTTCGCGCCGGACGGGTTGCTGATCCGGATGTCCCGGTCCAGGGTGAACGGGTCGAAACCGGTCACCACGACCCGCTTCAGCGGCTTGCCCCGGTGGGTGGCCCGGTCGGCGCCAGGGAAGTCCATCGAGTCATGGCCGCGCGAGGCCCGTTCCAGGGAACCCAGCAGGGCCGCCCGCCGCTGCTCGGACAGCGGGAACGCGGGCTGCCACTGGCGCAGCTCCCGGGTCATTCCCAGGCGCGCCCAGTACAGCGGGCGGTCGTCGTCCCGGCTCAGGTCCCCCAGCGCGGGGCCGCGCCCCTGCGCCCGGTCCACGGCGCGCTCCCAGAGGGCGGACGCGTGGCGGTCCACGGTCCGGCGCGCCGCCTGATACGAGCCGGCCCGGTCCAGCGCGCGGGCGAACTCCGGGGCCACGGCGGCGAATCCGCCGCGCCGCAGGATCTCCTGGGGGACGGCCCGGTCGAGGCGGGCCTCCTCCACGGTGGGGGCCGCCACGGCCGTCACGGCCGCCCCGGCGGGTGCGGGCGCGGCGGGCCCGGTCGTGGAGGAGGCCGCCGTGGGGACGGCGAGCGTCAGGGCGGCGGCGAACGCGGTGCCGACGACCACGGTGGCACGGGCGCGTATGGGGGACATCCAGTCATCCTTCCGTCAAGGGGTGGCGGAAGTATCACGTCATGATCCCGTCCTTGACCAGCCCCGACTCCGGTCAGAAGGAGGCCGGTTCGGCCCGTGCGGTTCCCGCACCCGGCGCCGTGGTCCGCCCGTCCCCCGCGCCGTGGCCCGCCCGCGCCCGGTCCCGGGGGCTTCCGCGTCCGCCCCCGGGGCTCCCGTGCCCGGTCCCGGCGACCGGACACACCGGTACGCCGGGCAGCACGCCGTCCTGCCGGGCACGCCGTGCTGTCGGACCCACCGCACCCACTGGATGTACCGCACCCACCGGACGTACCGCGCACGCGCGCACCTCGCACGCGCGCACCGCGCACGCCGGGCTCAGCGCGGCGGGCGTTCCGCCGTGATGTTCCGGTAGGCGATCTCCGCCAGGGCGCTCTGCCCGTCCTTGCTCGGATGGAACCAGTCCCAGCGGCTCAGCATCTCGTCGCCGAAGCGGTAGTCGAAGACCTCCCCGCCGTCGTAACGGCAGCGGGTGTCCTTGGCGCACACGTCCCTCAGGACGCCGTTGTAGTCCTTCACCCGCTGCTGCACGGCGGTCCGCCGCTGCTCGGCCCGGCTGCTCACGTCCTCCGCGTCCCCGAGCATCGAGGCACAGATCCCCAGCTTCCACACCGCCCGCCCCAGCGGGTTGTCCTTGCCGGTGGCCCACAGCCGCTTGAGGTCCGGCACGCTGGAGACGTACACCTGGGCCTTGGGGGCGGTGCGCCGCAGCTCCCGCAGGGCGCTCGTGAAGGAGGCGCGGAAGTCCGCCACCGGGGTCATCGCCTCGGCCGAGTCCCGGCAGGCGTCGTTGGCGCCGACCATCACGGTCACCAGCTCGGGCTGCCGCGCCCCCGCCTGGGTCATCTGCCGGGGGAGGTCGGTGATCCGGGCGCCGGTCCTGGCGTAGTTCCAGGTCCGGTCGGCGAGGTCGGCGGGCTCACCGCCGATCAGCCGCATCGCCAGGCTGCGCACCTCCTTGTCGGTGCCGGTGGCCCAGGACGCCTCGGGGCAGTCCGAGAGCACCAGACAGGCGTCGAAGGCGCGGGTGATGGAGTCGCCCACGGCGGCCAGGGTGTCCGGGCTGCGGTTCCAGACCGGGGCGGGGCGCTTCTTGGCGGGCGCGCCATGGGTCCGGGTCTCCGACGAACTGTCACATGCCGTGAGCGCCCCGGCGGTGAGCAGCGCGGCGACGGCGAGGGACGCCCCGGCGGCGGCCCGGCCCCTGCGCGGGCGCCCGGATTCCGGCCCGGCCGCCGGGGCCGCCGCCCCGGTCCGCGCCGTGCCGTGTGCCGTCCGGGCACCCGGGCGTCTGCCCGTGCCCCGGCCTGTGCCGCGGGCCCCTGGGGCCCCCTGCGTCTCGTCCATCCCGGTCTCCCCTCCGATTCGAAGCCCCCGAGGTCCTGCCGAGTGAAAGCGTCGTGCGTATGTCCGGGGACCGAGATTACGTCACCCCGGGGAGAGCCACGCAGGGTAGCTTTTCCCCGTCGGCCCAGAGGTTTCGCGCCCGGCGGCCCGGCGTTTCGGTAAATTACATCACGTCACATGCTGTCCCATTTGTGGAGATTAACTCCCGATGCTGTTTACTGAGGCCGCTGGGAAGGCGATCCTCGTCCCGTACTGGAGGTCCCGGTGACGACGCGTGGCGTTCTGTACGTTCACTCCGCACCGAGCGCGCTCTGTCCGCATGTCGAATGGGCGGTCGCGGGTGTGCTCGGTGTCCGGGTCCAGCTCGACTGGATCCGCCAGCCGGCCGCCCCCGGCACCTGGCGCGCGGAGTTCTCCTGGCAGGGGCGGCCGGGCACCGCGTCCAAGCTGGCGTCCGCGCTGCGCGGCTGGCATCTGCTGCGCTTCGAGGTCACCGCCGAGCCCTGCGCCACGGCCGAGGGCGAGCGCTACAGCGCCACCCCCGAACTGGGCATCTTCCACGCCGTCACCGGGATGCACGGGGACATCCTGATCCCTGAGGACCGGCTGCGGGCCGCGCTCCAGCGGGCCGCGCGGGGCGAGACCGAGCTGGCGGCGGAGATCGAGAAACTGCTGGGGAAGCCCTGGGACGACGAGCTGGAGCCGTTCCGGTACGCGGGTGAGGGCGCGCCGGTCCGCTGGCTCCACCAGGTCGTCTGACCCCGCCCGCCGCCCCGGCCCGCCGCTTCTTTGGCTTTCCGGTTCTCCGGCCGGGCGGCCCGTCGTTTCTCCGGTTCTCCGGCCGGGCGGCCCGCCGCCCCCGGGAACGCGTCGAGGCCCGTACCCCCTTTCGGGGCACGGGCCTCGTTCGTTCATGGATCTGTACGACGATCACCCGGTGATCGGCGGCACCGGGGTCAGACCGAACGGAACGCCAGCACCACGTTGTGGCCGCCGAAGCCGAACGAGTTGTTGATCGCGGCGATCGTGCCCTCCGGCAGCGCCCGCGGCTCACCGCGCACGATGTCGGCGTCGACCTCCGGGTCCAGGTCGTCCACGTTGATGGTCGGCGGAGCCGTCCGGTGGTACAGCGCCAGGACGGTGGCCACCGTCTCGACGCCGCCCGCGCCACCGAGCAGATGCCCGGTCATCGACTTGGTCGCCGAGACCGCGACATGGTCGAGGTCCTCGCCGAGCACCTGGCGCAGGGCCTTGACCTCCGCCACGTCACCCTGCGGGGTGGACGTCGCGTGCGCGTTCAGATGGACGATCTCCTGCGGCTTGAGGTCGGAGCTGTCCAGCAGGTTCCGCATGGCGGCGGCGATGCCGCGGCCCTCCGGCTCCGGCTGCGCGATGTGGTGGCTGTCGGCCGACAGGCCCTGACCCAGCACCTCGCAGTAGACCCGGGCACCCCGGCGGGCGGCGGACTCCGCCGACTCCAGGACGACCACGCCCGCGCCCTCGCCGAGGACGAAGCCGTCGCGGCCCTTGTCGTACGGGCGGGACGCCTTCTCGGGCTCCTCGTTGTTCTTGGACATCGCCATCATGCTGGCGAAGGCCGCCACGGGCAGCGGGTGGATCGCCGCCTCCGTGCCGCCGGTGATGACGACATCGGCACGGCCGCTGCGGATCATCTCCATGGCGTAGCCGATCGCCTCGGCGCCCGAGGCACACGCGGAGACCACGGAGTGCACGCCCGCCCGGGCGTTCACCTCCAGGCCCACATTGGCCGAGGGGCTGTTCGGCATCAGCATGGGCACGGTGTGCGGGGAGACCCGCCGCGCGCCCTTCTCCCGCAGGACGTCGTACTGGTCGAGCAGGGTGTTCACCCCGCCGATACCGGAGGAGATCACCGCGCCGAGACGGCTCGGGTCGATCTCACCGTCCTCGGCGGCGGGGCCGGTGAAACCGGCGTCCGCCCAGGCTTCCCGGGCCGCGATCAGCGCGAACTGCGCCGAACGGTCCAGCTTGCGGGCGAGCGGCCGGGGCAGTACCTCGGAGGGGTCCACGGCCGCGGTCGCGGCGATACGGACCGGCAGCTCGGCGAAGCGCTCGTCGTCCAGGAGCCTGGCCCCGGAGCGTCCGGCGAGCAGACCCTCCCAGGTTGACGCGCTGTCGCCACCCAACGGTGTGGTTGCGCCGATACCGGTGACGACCACGGTGCGATTGGTCGCGTTCACAGGAATTCATTCTCCACGTGTAGGGGGTGGTGCACTGAATGTCTACGGCGTCACCGCAAGGCGGCGACCAGCGCGTTCAACCCGGGACGGACAGGATCAGGCCTGGTGCTTCGCGATGTAGTCCGCGGCGTCGCCGACCGTCTTCAGGTTCTTGACGTCGTCGTCCGGGATCTTCACGTCGAAGCGCTCCTCGGCGGCGACGACGACCTCGACCATGGACAGCGAGTCCACGTCCAGGTCATCGGTGAAGGACTTGTCCAGCTGGACGTCCTCGACCGGGATACCGGCGATCTCGTTCACGATCTCCGCGAGACCGGCAACGATCTCTTCCTGCGTGGCGGCCATAGTGGCGCTCCTTCGATTCGTATAAGAGGGTGTGATGTCCGGATATTCCAGTCACCACGTCCGGGGACACCGGCCCGGGTCCGGTCGGGGAACCGGTCCGGGAGAGATCCGGTTGCCTAGGGGAGGGTAACGACCGTCGCCGCGTAGACGAGACCCGCCCCGAAGCCGATGACGAGCGCCGTGTCGCCGCTCTTGGCCTGACCGGTCGCCAGAAGCCGCTCCATGGCGAGCGGGATCGAGGCGGCCGATGTGTTGCCGGTGGTCTCCACGTCACGCGCGACCATGACGTGCTCCGGCAGTTTGAGGGTCTTCACCATCGAGTCGATGATCCGCATATTGGCCTGGTGCGGGATGAAGACGTCCAGTTCGTCGGCGGTGATCCCGGCGGCGTCCAGCGCCTGTTGGGCCACCTTCGCCATCTCGAAGACGGCCCAGCGGAACACCGCCTGGCCCTCCTGCGTGATGGCGGGGAACCGCTCCACCGTGCCGTCGCGGTACTCCGTCCACGGCACGGTCTGCATGATGGTGTCGGACTTGTCGCCCTCCGAACCCCAGACCGTGGGGCCGATCATCGGCTCCTTGGCGGGGCCGACGACCACGGCACCCGCGCCGTCGCCGAAGAGGAACGCCGTCGCCCGGTCCTCGGGGTCGGTCAGATCGCTCAGCCGCTCCACGCCGATGACCAGCACATGGTCGGCGGAGCCGTCGGTGATCATGCCCCGGGCGAGGGTCAGCGCATAGCCGAAACCGGCACAGCCCGCCGAGATGTCGAAGGCCGCGGGCTTCCCCGCGCCGATCTTGTCGGCGATCTCGGTGGCGACCGCCGGGGTCTGCTTGAAGTGCGAGACGGTGGCCACGATGACGCCGTCGATCTGCTCCGGGGTGATCCCGGAGTCGGCGATCGCCTTGCCCGCCGCCTCCAGGGACATCGCGCAGACGGTCTCCTCGGGGGAGGCCCAGTGCCGGGTGGCGATGCCCGAGCGGGAGCGAATCCACTCGTCGGAGGAGTCGATCTTCTCCAGGATCACCTCGTTCGGCACGACCCGGGTGGGGCGGTAGCCGCCCACGCCCATGATCCGCGCGTACGGGGCACCCTTGCTGGGCTTGATCTTCGCCATGTGAGGGGCTCTCCTTGTCTGACTGCGTGGCCTGGTCGGGCGGTACGGGCCCGGTCAGGCCGCTGTGTGCTCGGCGGCGAGTGCGCGGGCCGCGTCGAGGTCGTCCGGGGTCTTCAGCGCGAGCGTCCGCACCCCCGGCAGCGCGCGTTTGGCCAGCCCGGTGAGGGTGCCACCGGGGCACATCTCGATCAGCGCGGTGGCACCGAGTGCCGCGAAGGTCTCCATGCAGAGATCCCAGCGGACCGGGTTGGCCACCTGTCCCACCAGCCGCTCGACGACCTCGGCACCCGTGGGGACGGTCTGCCCGTCCTTGTTGGAGACATACGACAGTACGGGGTCGGACGGGGTCAGCCCCGCCGCGGCCGCGGAGAGAACGGCGACGGCCGGCGCCATATGGACGGTGTGGAAGGCGCCGGCCACCTTCAGTGCCACGGCCCGGCGGGTGCCCTCGGGCAGATCGCCCGCGAGCGCCGCGAGCTGTTCCATCGTGCCCGCGGCCACGATCTGTCCCGCGCCGTTCACATTCGCCGGGGTGAGACCGAGCCGTTCCAGATGCGGGAGCACCGTCTCGGGGACGCCCCCGAGGAGCGCCGACATGCCCGTCTCGGTGACGGCGGCGGCCTCGGCCATCGCCAGCCCCCGGGTGCGGACGAAACCGAGCGCGGCCCGCTCGTCCAGCACGCCCGCGAGCACGGCGGCGGTGATCTCGCCGACGCTGTGTCCGGCGACGGCGCCCGGGGACACCTCGCCGAGCGCGCGCGCGGCCAGCAGACCGGCCGCGACCAGCAGCGGCTGCGCCACGGCCGTGTCACGGATCTCGTCCGCGTCGGCCTTGGTGCCGTAGTGGACGAGGTCCAGGTCAAGGGCGGTGGACCACTCCCGCAGGGAGTCTTCCGCGCCGGGGAGGTCGAGCCAGGGAGTCAGGAAGCCGGGCGTCTGGGCGCCCTGGCCGGGAGCTACGAGTACGAGCACTCTCACACTCTCTCTCGACCACGGGTCCGGCCGCCCGTGGGGACAGGGACGAAGAACCGTCAGTGACTTTGTTGGTGTCCCACAAAACGTCAGAGCGGGGAATCTCCGTCGGCCAAGCGTCCGAGGATGAGGGCGATCCGCAGCGTGAAGGCCGAGCGTACATCGGAGGGTGACCAGCCGGTGACGTCAGTCACACGTCGCAGCCGGTAGCGCACGGTGTTGGGATGGACGAAGAGCATCCGCGCCGCGCCCTCCAGGCTGCTCGCCTGCTCCAGGTAGACGCTCAGCGTCTCCAGCAGAGCGGAACCCGCCTCCTCCAGCGGTCTGTAGATCTCCTCCACCAACTGCTCGCGCGCGGCAGGGTCGGCGGCGATGGCCCGCTCCGGCAGGAGATCGTCCGCCAGAACCGGACGGGGGGCGTCCTGCCAGGCGGCGCAGGCCCGCAGCCCGGCCGCCGCCGCCTGCGCGGAGCGGGTCGCGGCCAGCAGGTCCTGCACCACGGGACCGGCCACCACGGGACCCGCCGCGAACGGACCGATCAGCGACTTCGCGACCTGGAGCGGGCTGTCGCTGCCGCCCGCGATCACCACCAGACGGTCCCCGAGCACCCCCGTGAGCACCTGGAGCTTGGCGTGCCGGGCGGCCCGCCGGATCGCCTCCACCGTCAGCTCGCTGTCGCCGTCGGGGGCGGTGCCGAGGATGACGCAGACCCGGTCCGGGGAGTTCCAGCCGAGCGCGGCGGCCCGGGAGACGGCGCCCTCGTCGGCCTCGCCCGACAGGACGGCGTTGACGACCAGCGACTCCAGCCGGGCGTCCCAGGCCCCGCGTGCCTCGGCGGCCTGCGCGTACACCTGGGCCGTCGCGAAGGCGATCTCCCGGGCGTAGACGAGCAGCGCCTCGCGCAGCACCGATTCGTCACCGGGCGCGGCGACCTCCTCGATCGCCGACTCCATGACCTCGATCGTGGTGCGGACCATCTCGACGGTCTGCCGCAGGGTGATCGCGCGGGTCAGCTCGCGCGGAGCCGTGCCGAAGACATCGGTGGAGATCGCCTGAGGGGCGTCCGGGCGCCGGAACCACTCGGTGAACGCGGCGATACCGGCCTGGGCGACCAGGCCGATCCACGACCGGTTCTCCGGGGGCATCGCCCGGTACCAGGGCAGCGTCTCGTCCATGCGCGCGATGGCGTTGGCGGCGAGCCGGCCGGATGACTGCTCCAGGCGGCGCAGAGTCGCGGAGTGCGGGTGGGCGTTGTTCGTTGCGGGTTCGGGCACGGGGACAAGAGTGCCTTATCAGGACGGCGGAGTTGAGTGCCGGGGGCCATCGGACCCGCCGGGCCGGGACCGGAATACCGCGCGGGCGGTGGCGGAAGGCCCGATGGGAGTACGGCCGGGGCCCGCCGTGGCCTACCGTGGGGGCGTGATCGACGTACGCCGCGCGGGGGACCGCCACCGGGGCGGGGAGCCGGACCGGGGCATCGGCACCCGGCACTCCTTCTCCTTCGGGGCCCACTACGACCCCGACAACCTCCGCTTCGGCGCGCTCATCGCCTGCAACGAGGAGTCGCTGGCCCCCGGCGCGGGCTTCGCCGAGCATCCGCACAGCCACACCGAGATCGTCACCTGGGTCGCCGAGGGCGAGCTGACCCACCGCGACTCGACCGGCACCGCCACCGTCGTACGCCCCGGGGACCTCCAGTACCTCAGCGCGGCCTCGGGGGTGCGGCACACCGAACGCAACGACGGGGACCGCCCGCTGGTCTTCGTCCAGATGTGGCTCGCCCCGCTGGAGCCCGGCGGGGAGCCCCGGTACGAGGTGGTGCGCGGACTCGGCGACACGGCCGACGGCACCGGGTACCCCGTGCCCCGGGCGGGCGCGGTGCTCCGGGTGCACCGCCCGGCCCCCGGGGAACGGGCGCCGCTGCCGCTCGCTCCCGCCGTCCATGTGCAGGTGGTACGGGGTGCGGTGCGGCTCGACGGGACGGGCGGGGCCGACCGGTCCGACGGTGTCGGCGGGGCGGTGCTCGGGCCCGGGGACGCGGCCCGGATCAGCGGCGGGGAGCCCGTGGAGCTGGTGGGGACGGCGGGCCCGGCGGAGGTGCTGGTCTGGGAGATGGGCGCGCCCGGTACGCCCCGCTGAGCCGCCGCGGCGGATGCGCCTGGCCCCGGATCGGCCGCGCCCGGTACGCCCCGCTGAGCCCGGTGGCGGTGCGCCTCAGCCGCGCGCCGCGCCCAGTTCGGCGAGGACGGCGTCCGTGAACGGCGGCCACGCCTCGATCGCCCAGGGGCCGAAGGGCCGGTCGGTGAGGGCCACGCACGCGGCGCCCGCGTCCGGGTCGACCCAGAGGAACGTCCCCGACTGTCCGAAGTGTCCGAAGGTGCGGGGCGAGGAGGAACGGCCCGTCCAGTGCGGCGACTTGCCGTCGCGGATCTCGAAGCCGAGGCCCCAGTCGTTGGGCCGCTGGCGGCCGTAGCCGGGCAGCAGCCCGTCCAGACCGGGCCAGGCCACCGTCATCGCCGACAGGACCGTCCGCGGGTCGAGCAGCCGGGGCCGCTGCACCTCGGCCGCGAACCGCGTCAGATCGGCGACGGTCGAGACCCCGTCCTTGGCGGCGGACCCCTCCAGCGCCGTCGACGTCATCCCCAGCGGCTCCAGTACCGCCTGGTGCAGATAGCGGTCGAAGGGGATGTCCGTCACCTTGGCGACATGGTCCGCCAGGGCCTCGAACCCGGCGTTGGAGTAGGTGCGGCGCTCGCCGGGGGCGGAGGTCGCCCGGTGCTCGTCGTGCGCGAGGCCCGAGGTGTGCGCCAGCAGATGGCGGACCGTCGAGCCCTCGGGGCCCGCGGGCTCGTCCAGCTCGACGGCGCCCTCCTCGTAGGCGACGAGCACCGCGTACGCGGCCAGCGGCTTGGTGACCGAGGCCAGGGGGAAACGGTGGTGCTGCGGGCCGTGCGCACCGGCGACCGTGCCGTCCGCGCGGACCACGGCAGCGGCGGCCGTCGGTACCGGCCAGTTCTCGATCGTCGCCAGGCTCTGCATGGTCATGAGCCTAAGCCCTGGCGGCGGCGGCCCCCAGGGGCGGGTTCCGGTGCCGGGGGACTTTTCCGCTTGCTTGGAGTGGGCTCCAGGGTTCTAGCGTGGAGGTATGACGCTGATGGACAGCAGCAGCCCGGCGCAGACGCGGTCCGGGGCGGGGGAGCGGTACACGATCAGCGAGGTCGCGGCGCTGACGGGGCTCAGCGCGTACACACTGCGCTGGTACGAGCGGATCAAGCTGTTGCCCCACGTCGACCGGTCGCACACCGGTCAGCGCCGGTTCACAACGAGTGATCTCCAGTGGCTCGCCTTCGTGGGCAAGCTGCGGCTGACCGGGATGCCGGTCGCCGACATGGTCCGCTTCGCGGAGCTGACCCGCGAGGGCGAGCACACCGTGCGCGAGCGGCGCGAACTGCTGATGCGGACCAGGAAGGACGTCCAGGACCGCATCGACGAGCTCCAGGGCACGCTCGCCGTGCTCGACTACAAGATCGACTTCTATGGCGGCGCCCTGCGGGGGCCCGACGGGTGTGCCACCGGCTTCCCGGGGGACCCGGCCGCTTTCCCGGGGGACCCGGGAGCGCGGCGCCTCTCCGCGGCCCCGGCCGCCCCCGATCACGCAGACGACAAGGACTGAACCTCCGATGAGCGAGCAGCAGAGCGGACAGCAGATCGAACGGATACGCCTCGGTGCCGAAGGACCCCTGGTCGGGGTGCAGGGCCTGGGCTGCATGGGCATGAGCGAGTTCTACGGCGCGACGGACGACACCGCCGCCCGCGAGACCCTCGCGGCGGCGCTGGACGCCGGGGTCACCCTCTTCGACACGGCGGACATCTACGGCCGGGGGGCCAACGAGGAGTTCCTGGCCCCGTTCCTCGCGGACCACCGGGACGAGGTCGTCATCGCCACCAAGTTCGGGGTCGAGCGGACCGACGACCCGGCGTACCGGGGGGTGCGCAACGACCCCGGCTATGTCCGCGAGGCCGTCGAGAGGAGCCTGCGGCGGCTGGGCATCGAGGTCATCGACCTCTACTACATGCACCGCAGGGACCCCGCCGTGCCACTCGCCGAGTCGGTGGGCGCCATGGCCGAGCTGGTGGAACGGGGGCTGGTGCGCCATCTGGGGCTGAGCGAGGTCACCGGGGCGGAGCTGCGCGAGGCGCACGCCGTCCATCCGATCGCCGCGCTCCAGTCCGAGTGGTCGCTCTTCAGCCGGGACGTGGAGCGCACCGCGGTGCCCGCCGCCGCCGAGCTGGGCATCGCGATGGTGCCGTACTCCCCGCTCGGACGGGGCTTCCTCACCGGCGCGTTCAGCGGCCCCGGCGCCACCCTGTCCGCCGGCGACTACCGGAGTCATCTGCCCCGTTTCACCGGCGGGAACGCGCGGGCCAACGCCGAACTGCTCGCCCCCGTCCGCAGGATCGCCGAGGCGCACGGCGCCACGACCGGGCAGGTCGCGCTCGCCTGGGTGCAGCAGCGGTCCGAGGCGCACGGGCTGCCCGTCGTCCCCATCCCCGGCACCCGCAAGGCGTCCCGGCTCCGTGAGAACACCGCCGCGACCCGGCTGCGGCTCACCGCCGCCGACCTCGCCGCACTGGAACCGATCGCCGGCCGGGTCGCGGGCGACCGCTACCCGGACATGACCTTCACCTCGGCGGCCCGCGAGTAGCGCCCCGCCGCGGGGCTCAGACCGCGCCCGGTCGGACCAGGCCCGACTCATAGGCGAAGATCACGGCCTGGGCCCGGTCCCGGAGCCGGAGTTTGGCGAGGATGCGGCCGATATGGGTCTTGACGGTCTGCTCGGCCACCACCAGCCGTTCGGCGATCTCCAGATTGGAGAGGCCCTGCGCGATCAGCTCCAGTACCTCGGTCTCCCGGGGCGTCAGCTCCTTCGGCCGGTGCCCGGTGCCCTTGCGCGGCGCCGGGTGCCGGGCCGCGAAATCGGCGATCAGACGGCGGGTCACGGAGGGCGCGAGCAGCGCCTCGCCCGCCGCGACCACCCGGACCGCCGCGATCAGATCGGCGGGCGGCGCGTCCTTCAGCAGAAAGCCCGAGGCACCCGAGCGCAGTGCCTCGTACACATAGTCGTCCACGTCGAAGGTGGTCAGCATGAGGACCCGGGGTCCGCTCACGCCCTCCGGGCCGGAGCTCGGGGCTGGTTCGGAAGCAGGGGGCCGGGCGGCCAGGATCTCCCGGGTGGCCGCGAGGCCGTCCAGCTCCGGCATCCGCACATCCATCAGCACCACGTCCGGGCGGGCCGTGCGGGCCGCCGCGACCCCGGCGCGGCCGTCCGCCGCCTCACCGACCACCTCGATGTCCGGCTGCGCCGACAGCAGCGCGGCGAAGCCCGCCCGCACCATGGCCTGGTCGTCCACGATGAGCACTCGGATGGTCATGGCTCTGATCCGTCCCCCGGGGTGGTCCCGGGCGCTGTCAGCGGCAGACGCGCGGCCACCCGGAAACCGCCGTCCGGCAGCGGACCGGTGTCCAGCGTGCCGCCGGTCAACCGTACGCGCTCCCGCATCCCCACCAGGCCGTGGCCCGTGCCCGCCCCCTCCAGCGGGGAGACGGGCGCCCCGGCCGCGCCATTGACGACCAGGACCACCAGATCGGTGCCGTCCGACGTCACCGACACCCGGGTCTCGGCCCCCGGGGCGTGCCGGACGACGTTCGCCAGCGCCTCCTGGACGATCCGGTACGCCGACAGGTCCACCGCGGACGGCACCCCCTCCGGGGCCACCCCCAGCGCGAGCCGCGCGGGCACTCCCGCCCGTACCGTCGCCTCCACGAGCTGCTGGAGCCGGGACAGCCCCGGCTGCGGGGCCAGCTCACCACCGGCGCTCTCGCTGCGGAGCACCGCGAGGAGCCGCCGCATCTCCGTCAGGGACTCGCGCGCCCCCGACGCGATCGCCGTGAACTCCTCCCGCGCCTGCGGCGGAAGCCCCTCGATCCGGTACGGGGCCGAGTCCGCCTGGACCGTGATCACCGACATGTGGTGGGCGACCACGTCGTGCAGCTCCCGCGCGATCCGGGCCCGCTCCTCCAGCAGCGTCCGCCGGGTGCGCTCCTGCTCGCTGATGGTCTCCTGGGCCGCGAGCCGCCGCTGCGCCTCGCCGCGCTCCCGCAGCGCGCCCGTGAACAGCAGCACCACACCGCTGAGGACGGTCAGCAGCACATGGGTGCCTTCGCTCCGGGTCTGCGACACCAGCTCGAAGGCCATCCCCACCGCCGCGGTGGCCAGCCAGACGGCGAGCAGGGTCCGCCGGGTCTCGCGCAGCCCGAGGAAGACCATCAGCACCAGATAGCCCACGATGCCGGGCATCGACCAGGGCCAGGTGCCGCCGTCGTCGTTCAGCCCGGGGGCGAGAAGCACGACGACCGCGCCGAGGACATCGGCGGCGCCGACGATCCACCACGCCTGGAGCGGCCGGGTCACCGCCAGCAGCAGCGGCAGGGCCTGCGCGGCGGACAGCAGCAGGGCGACCGAGTCGTTCATCCGGTGGAAGTCGGAGAACTGGAACATTCCGATCGGCACCAGCAGGGCGACGATCACGGACGTGACCACATACGGCAGCCGTCGCGCCAGTGGTCCGGCGGAGGCGGCGAGCGGAGTGGGGGCGTGGGTGGGGGTGGCGAGCGCGCGTATCAGCAGCCGGGACTGCTGATACGCGGAACGCCACAGCGGGGGCTGGGTCGGCTGGTTCATGGCTCCGCCAGCCTAGGCAGGCCCCGGGGACCGGGTCGTCATACCCGGGTCGTCATCTCCGCGTCGTACCCGGGTATCACGCGGTGGCCCCCGCCTGTCCCGCCCCGCGCTTCCGCCCGATGGCACCAGTCCCTCCGGCCCGCTGTCCCGTCGTTCCGCCCCGTGTGTCCGCCGGGTGCGGCCCGCCGTCCCCCGGCCCGGTCCGCGGTGGACCGGGCACGGCGGGAGGACGGGAGCGGGGCCCCGGCGGTGCGCGCGGGCGCGGCGGTCACAACTCCGCGAGCAGCTCCGCCTTCTTGCAGTGGAACTCGTCGTCCGTGACCAGACCGGCGTGGTGCAGCTCCCCGAGGTGCCGGATGCGCTCGGCGATGTCCGCGGGGTCGCGGCGCGCGGAGCCGATGGCGGGCACCGGGGAGCGGCCCGACTTCTGCACGGACGCCAGGACGGCCGCCGCGAACGGCAGCGACTCGTGCACCGGGCCGTTGCGCGCGCCGAACACCACCGCGGCGGGGTCCTTGTCGACCTGCGCGGGACGGCTGGGCTCCGCCCGGGGCAGCAGCCGCAGATAGCCGTCGGGGGCGTCCGGCGAACGCCACTCGACCCCGGTCAGCTCGCTCACCGCGAAACTCTGGTCGCCCGCCTTCCACTTCGTGGACGAGGCGCCCGTCCACGACCAGCGGAAGCCGACGTTCTCCCCGTCGAAGGAGGCACGGGCGTCATACGCCTTGAAGTGCAGCGGGGCGCTGGGGGCCGCCACCGCGTACCGCTCGGCGGGCCGGTCCGCGTCGGCGGACAGCACCGCGCGCAGCTCCTGCGCCCAGAACCCGGCCAGCGCCTCCTTGTCGGCCGGGAGCACCAGCCGATAGGGGTCGTTCTCCTCCCTGAGCTGACCCGCCGCCGCCTCCATCAGCGGGTCCGCGCCCGGCCGGGGGGCCAGCCGCAGGACCACGGTCCCCCGCTTGCCCGGGGAGAGAACCACCGACGCCAACGCCTCGTGGGGGATGCGGCGTTCGCGGAGCGCCTGGAACAGCTTCGGCGTGCGGTGTCCCCGTTCAAAGCGGATGTGCACGGAGTCGGTCTCGAACTCCCAAGTGGCTTGAATTCCCGCCAGTACATCACCCATACGCCTCATCGTAGGCGTCGCGGGGCCGCGCGTCGCCCCTTGCGCGCAACCTGCCGTTCACGATGCTCTACGCGCGTCAGGCCGCTGCTTCGCCGTGAATATCACTGCGGCAGGTGTCGTCGGCGCCCGCGCAGCTCACTCCGTGGTAGGCACCGACCCCTATCGCGGCGAAGTTCACCACACTTTCCGTACCCGGCTCGAAATAGCCGCTGTGGCCGATAGCTCCCGCGGCCGACACCACCCGTGCCCCGAACTCGGGTGCGACGGGGTCCTCGCCGTGGCCGAGTCCGCCGACCTCCAGATGGGGGACGGCCCCGATCCAGTCGTCGCCGTCCCGGGTCGCCCACACCCGGGCCCGGGCCCCCAGCTCGGTGACATGGGACGCGCGCATACCGGGGCTGCCCGCGACCGCGATGTCGGTCACCCGGGCGGGCAGTCCGCGCGCGGCGAGCCCGCAGACCACCGAGCCGTAGCTGTGGCAGAACAGCGCGACACCGGCCCGCCGGGGCAGCGCGTCGGCCAGCGCCGTCAGCCGCAGGGCGCCCTCCTCGGCGAGCCGCCCGGTCACCGAGTCCATGCCGAGGCCGACGGGCGCGGTGTAGTCGGCCCAGGCGATGACGGCGGTACGGGTGCCGGGGGCGGCGGCCCGCTCCGCCGCGTACAGCGACTCGGCCATCCCGACCGGCGCGGAGTACCGGCGGGAGGTGCGCTGGAAGGTGAGGAGATGGGTGTCGACACCGGGGACGATCACGGAGATCCGCTCCGCCCGGTCGAGGTCGCCGAGGACTTCGGCGACCCGGCCCCGGCCCGCCGGGTCGAAGGCGAGGATCTGCCGCCCGGGCCGCATCAGGGCCTCCAGCCGGTGCACCCGCCGCAGGGCGAGCCGGCGTCCATGGGGGCTGAGCGGGGCGGTCGCCAGCCGGGCGCGCTCCTGCCCCAGCGCACGGCCCAGCGCGATCCGGTTGGCGCGGTAGCGCAGGGCCGCGGGCGCGCCGTTGAGGTTGCCCACGACCAGGGGGAACCGCCGCGCCAGCCCCTGGCGCCCGGCCGGGCCCACCGAGGCGAGGAACGCCGCCGTCCGCGCGGGCGGACCGTCGGCGTCCGGCAGCGGCCGCCCCAGCACCCGTGCCGTGCGCCACTGCGCGAGCTGGGCCGCCCGAGGGTCGCGCGGGGTGCCGCTGTGCCGTACGGCGGTCCAGCCGGTGGTCGCCAGCATCAGCAGCACCACGACGAGCGCCAGCGCGGTACGGCAGACGGCGGGCGCGGGGGAGGGGCCGAAGGAAATCACTGCGGGACACCCTAGGAGAACGTGCCCCGAACTCGGACGAACCGTGAGGCAGATCACGTGTGAAACGCCGCGTACAGGGGAAAGGGCGCCGCTGCGGGCCGCCGTCGCCCCGGGTCGGCCGGGTGCCCGCCGCCCCGGCCGGGCGCCGGGTACGGACGTCAACCCGCCGCGCCGGACACCACCCCTGAGGGTGTCCCCCGTCCGGGTGGCGCCGACGGGATCCGGGGGCGGGCGCCGACCCGGCGGGACAGGGTGCGGTCGTACCATCCGAACGACATCCCGGGGGAAGTCATGCGCCCATCCGCCGCCGCCGCGACCGCCGTCCCCGTCGCCGCCCTGCTGCTCGCCCTCACCGCCGCGCCCGCGCCCGCGTCCCCCCTGCCGCCGCTGTGGCGCGGGGAGTGCGCCACGGGGGCGCTCTGCCTCTGGGAGCGGGAGGGCTTCCGGGGCGCGCGGCAGACGCACGAGCTGTACACGACGGAGATCGACAGCTGTGTGCCGCTGCCGCCGGGCACCACGGCCGGTTCGCTCGCCAACCGCGCCGGACGCCCGGTCACCACATACCAGTCCGGGGAGTGCGAGGAGACGGGAGAGTTCGAGACCTACCCCGGCTCGGGCACCTGGGTGCCCCGTTCCCCGTATCTGATCCGGGCGTTCAAGCTCTGGGAGAGCTGACGGAATCCGCGCCCCCGGCCCCCTGCCGCGGCAGCCGCGCCCCCGCAGCCGCGGCACCCGGGGCCGGGGTCGCGGTGCCCGGCGCCGCCGCACCCGGGGGCGCGGCCGGGGCGCCCGGTGCCGGTGCCGGACCCGACAGCACCGCCACCTGCTCCCGCAGCGCCCGGACCTCCGCCGTCAGCGCCTCCAGCAGCTCCGTCTGCCGCCGCCCCGCCGCGTCCTCCCGTTCGAAACGGGAGATGAACCAGGCCGCGATGTTCGCGGTCACCACACCCAGCAGCGCGATCCCCGACAGCATCAGCCCCACCGCGAGCACCCGCCCCAGGCCGGTCGTCGGGGCGTGGTCCCCGTACCCGACCGTCGTCATCGTGGTGAAGGACCACCACACGGCGTCATCGAGGGTGCGGATATTGCCGCCGGGCGCGTTCCGCTCCACCTCCAGCACCGCCAGCGAGCCGAACATCATCAGCCCGATCACCGAACCGCCGACATACACGGTCAGTGTGAGCTGGGAGGCCATCCGGGCCCTGCGGCCCACCAGCAGCAGGAGCGAGACCACCCGCAGCAGCCGCAGCGGGGCGAGCAGCGGCAGGGTCACCGCCAGCAGATCCAGCGGATGCCGCCGGACGAACTCCCACCGCTCCCGGGCCAGCGCCAGCCGTACGAGATAGTCCACCGCGAACACGCCCCAGACCGCCCACTCCGTGACCGCGCAGAGCCGGAGCACCCAGCCCCGCGCCCCGGGGGAGACGATCGGGACCGCGTACGCCACCGCGAAGGCCACCGCGAGCAGCAGCAGCGGTGTCTGGGTCCGGGACTCCCAGCGGGTCAGTCGTGTGCGTTCCGTCATGGCGGGCATCGTAGGGAGCGCGCGGGGGGCGGCGGGGCCGCTGCCCCACCGCCCACTCCGTCAGGTGAACCGCCGGGCCGCGGGTGGACCCGGCCCGCCCGGCCCACAGCCTCGGGGCCCGGCGCCGGAAGAGCACGGCCCGGGCCGCGGACGCATCTCAGGCGTCGCCGCCCGCCGCCCCCGGGTCCGCCGCCCGCACATCGAGCAGCCGGTAGCGGTCCACCGCCTGCTTCAGCGCCGAACGGTCGACCTTGCCGTCCCGCGCCAGCTCGGTGAGGACCGCGAGCACGATCGACTGCGCGTCGATGTGGAAGAAGCGCCGGGCCGCCCCCCGGGTGTCCGCGAACCCGAAGCCGTCCGCGCCCAGCGAGGTCCAGCGGCCCGGCACCCAGCGGGAGATCTGGTCCGGCACCGACCGCATCCAGTCCGACACCGCGACGAACGGGCCCTCGGCCCCCGAGAGCTTCCGGGTGACATACGGAACGCGCTGCTCCTCCTCCGGGTGGAGCAGATTGTGCTCCTCGGCCGCCACCGCCTCCCGCCGCAGCTCGTTCCACGAGGTCGCCGACCAGACATCGGCCCGGACGTCCCACTCCTCGGCGAGCAGCCGCTGCGCCTCCAGCGCCCACGGCACCGCCACCCCCGAGGCCAGGATCTGCGCGGGCACCGCGCCCGCCGTCCCGGCGCGGAAGCGGTGGACGCCCCGGAGGATGCCCTCGACGTCCACGTCCGCCGGCTCGGCCGGGTGCTGGATCGGCTCGTTGTAGACCGTCAGATAGTAGAAGACGTCCTCCGGGGCCTCGCCGTACATCCGGCGCAGCCCGTCCTTGACGATGTGCGCGATCTCGAAGCCGAACGCCGGGTCGTAGGCGACACACCCCGGGTTGGTCGACGCCAGGAGCTGCGAGTGGCCGTCCGCGTGCTGGAGCCCCTCCCCGGTCAGCGTGGTCCGCCCCGCCGTCGCCCCGAGGACGAACCCGCGCGCGAGCTGGTCGGCCATCTGCCAGAACTGGTCACCGGTGCGCTGGAAACCGAACATCGAGTAGAAGACGTACACCGGGATCAGATGTTCGCCGTGGGTCGCGTACGACGAGCCCGCCGCGATCAGCGAGGCCGTGCACCCGGCCTCGGAGATGCCGTCGTGCAGCATCTGCCCGGTCGGGGACTCCTTGTACGCGAGCAGCAGATCCCGGTCCACCGCCTCGTACTGCTGGCCCAGCGGGTTGTAGATCTTCGCGCTGGGAAAGAAGGAGTCCATGCCGAACGTGCGGTACTCGTCCGGCGCGATCAGGACGAACCGCCTGCCGATCCCCTTGTCCCGCATCAGGTCCTTCAGCAGCCGCACAAAGGCCATGGTCGTGGCGATCGACTGCTGCCCTGAGCCCTTGCGCACCGCCGCGTACGCCGTGTCCCCCGGCAGCGTCAGCGGCCGGGCCCGCACCACCCGGGTGGGCACATAGCCGCCCAGCGCCCGGCGGCGGTCGTGCATGTACTGGATCTCCTCCGAGCCCCGGCCCGGGTGGTAGTACGGCGGCGGGCCGCTCTCCAGCCGGGCGTCGGTGATCGGCAGATGCAGCCGGTCCCTGAAGCCCTTCAGATCGTCGACCGTCAGTTTCTTCATCTGATGGGTGGCGTTGCGGCCCTCGAAGTTGGGGCCGAGCGTCCACCCCTTGACCGTCTGGGCGAGCACCACCGTCGGCTGGCCCCGGTGCTCCTTGGCCGCCTGGAACGCCGCGAAGACCTTGCGGTGGTCGTGGCCGCCGCGCCCCAGGTGCAGGATCTGCTCGTCGGTCATGCCCCCGACCATCGCGCGCAGCCGGTGGTCACCGCCGAAGAAGTGCTCCCGGATGTACGCGCCGGTCTCGGTCGCGTAGGTCTGGAACTGGCCGTCGGGGGTGGTGTTCAACTTGTTGACGAGGACCCCGTCGCGGTCCTGCGCCAGCAGCGGGTCCCAGGAGCGGTCCCAGACCAGCTTGATCACATTCCAGCCCGCGCCCCGGAAGACGGACTCCAGCTCCTGGATGATCTTTCCGTTGCCGCGGACCGGGCCGTCGAGGCGCTGGAGGTTGCAGTTGACCACGAAGGTCAGATTGTCCAGCCCCTCCCGCGCGGCGATGGTGAGCTGCCCCAGCGACTCCGGCTCGTCCATCTCGCCGTCGCCGAGGAAGGCCCAGACATGGGAGCGCGAGGTGTCGGCGATGCCCCGGGCCTGGAGATAGCGGTTCATCCGCGCCTGGTAGATCGCGCCGAGCGGACCCAGCCCCATGGAGACCGTGGGGAACTCCCAGAAGTCCGGCATCAGCCGGGGGTGCGGATAGCTGGAGAGACCGTCCGGCGCCTTCGACTTCTCCTGGCGGAACGCGTCGAGCTGCGCCTCCGTCAGCCGGTCGAGCAGAAACGCGCGGGCGTAGATACCGGGCGAGGCATGGCCCTGGAAGAAGATCTGGTCACCGCCGTCGCCCTCGTCCTTGCCCCGGAAGAAGTGGTTGAAACCCACGTCGTAGAGGGAGGCGGAGGAGGCGAAGGTCGCGATGTGCCCGCCGACACCGATCCCGGGGCGCTGCGCCCGGGACACCATCACCGCCGCGTTCCACCGGGTGGCGTTGAGGACCCGCCGTTCGATCTCCTCGTTGCCGGGGAAGAACGGCTCGTCCCGGGTCGCGATGGTGTTCACATAGTCCGTGCTGCGCATCTCCGGTACGGCGACCCGCTTCTCCCGGGCGCGCTCGATCAGCCGGAGCATCAGATAGCGGGCCCGCTCCCGGCCCCGCTGGTCCACGGCCGCGTCGAGTGAGTCCAGCCACTCCCGGGTCTCCTCCGGGTCGAAGTCCGGGACCTGGCTGGGGAGGCCGCCAATGATGATCGGGTTGCCATCTGATCCGGAAGCCACGCTAATCCTTCGCTGCTCGGAGTGGTCTGCCGGAAGGACCGTCGGGAGCTCCCGCAGAGATGTCAGGCGGTGCCGTACCGCCTCCCATCGTGTACCCCGGGGCGCTAAACGTCATCTTTACCGAGGGGTAACCCGTGATCCCGAACGCTTCCGGTGTCATCCTGGACATCCTGTCCGTCCAGGCGGCGGCGACAGGACCGGCGCGCGGGCGCGGAGCGCGAACCTCAAGGGCAAAAGTGCCACCTTACGCCTGGTCCCGGGACCGGGCGCGAGCGGGTGTTCGGTTCGGGGGGACACCTTCGGGCGACGTAAAGTGGCAAACGCGGCTGAATCGCGTGACAGATTGCACGGATCGTGGCCGAACGTGTCTGGAGTTGCGTCGAGACGGGCGCAAACGTCACCGTTTCGGCGGTCCGGACGGCCGGGTACTTGCGCGATCCGTCCCGCCCGTGTGGACTACGGCCAACGCCACGCGTACGCGCGAGGCCGCAGCATTTACCGAACATGATCAGGAGGCAAGCCGTGAGCGCGACCGCGGACCACGCGGAGGAGCGGACCAACCCGGCAGCGAGGCTGGGGTTCGAGCCCGGACAGGTGGTCCAGGAGATCGGCTACGACGACGACGTCGACCAGGATCTCCGTGATGGCATCGAGTCCGTGATCGGCCAGGACCTCGTGGACGAGGATTACGACGACGTCGCCGACGTCGTCGTCCTCTGGTTCCGTGACGAGGACGGCGACCTGACGGACGCCCTGGTGGACGCCATCGGTCTGCTGGAGGACGGCGGCACCATCTGGCTGCTGACCCCGAAGACCGGCCGGGACGGCTACATCGAGCCCAGCGACATCCAGGACGCCGCGCAGACGGCGGGTCTCTCACAGGCCCGCAGCATCAGCGTGGCGCAGGACTGGTCCGGCACCAAGCTGGCGGCCCCCAGGCGCTAAACCGTCACAGAGAGTGAGACCCGGGTCGTTGTGACACCCGGGCGATAAGACCTGGCTCGCTCCGGGAGCCACCAGCCCCGGACCGTATGCCCCGGGCCGTGCGCCGAAAGGCCCATGTGCCCAGGCCCCCTCCGGTACCGCCTGAGGGGGCCTTCGCGCGTTCCGCACGAGGTCGCGGACGGCCTAGGGTGGAGCCGCCGGCCGCAGGGGCCCGGCGGTGCGGCGGCGCATGGGGCGCGGCCGCGCGGAAGGGAACCACACGCCATGGCGATCGAGGCCGGTACCAGGGCTCCGGAGTTCGCGCTGCGGGACAACCACGGCCGGACCGTGCGCCTCGCCGACCTCCGCGGTGAGCGGAACGTCGTGCTCGTCTTCTATCCGTTCGCCTTCACCGGGGTCTGCACCGGTGAGCTGCGGGCGCTCCAGGACGCGCTGCCGTCGTTCGCCGCCGCCGGCGCCGAGGTGCTGGCCGTCTCCAACGACTCCATCCACACCCTGCGGGTCTACGGGGAGCAGGAGGGCCTGGACCTTCCGCTGCTGTCGGACTTCTGGCCGCACGGCGAGGTCTCGCGGGCGTACGGCGTGTTCGACGAGGAGAAGGGGTGCGCGGTGCGCGGGACCTTCGTGATCGACAGGGCGGGCACGGTCCGCTGGACCGTCGTCAACGCCCTGTCCGACGCGCGGGACACCACGGACTACCTCACCGCGCTGCGGGCGCTCTGATGTCTCCGAGAGCGGTGTTCCAGCAGCTCAGAGGGGTGGTTTCAGTGGCTCGGAGGGGTGCGGACGGGGCTTTGTGACGGCCGTCCGGCGGTGTTGGGGTGTCGTCTCGCGTCAAAGCCTGTCCCGTCCGGGAACCGGTCACTAGGATCCATTCGTTGATCCGGTACAAGAACGCACGACGGGGCGCTGCCCCTGAAACATCACTGGAGGGACTCGTGGGAGTCAGCCTCAGCAAGGGCGGCAACGTCTCGCTGACCAAGGCCGCGCCCGGTCTGACCGCCGTCATCGTGGGTCTGGGCTGGGACGTCCGTACCACCACCGGTACGGACTTCGACCTGGACGCGAGCGCGCTGCTGGCCAACGCCGAGGGCAAGGTCACCGGCGACGGTAACTTCGTCTTCTTCAACAACCTGAAGAGCCCCGAGGGCTCTGTCGAGCACACCGGTGACAACCTCACCGGTGCGGGCGAGGGTGACGACGAGCAGATCAAGGTCAACCTGGCGACGGTGCCCGCCGATGTGGACAAGATCGTCTTCCCGGTCTCGATCTACGAGGCGGACGGCCGCCAGCAGTCCTTCGGCCAGGTGCGCAACGCGTTCATCCGCGTGGTGAACCAGGCGGACGGCCAGGAGCTGGCCCGTTACGACCTGAGCGAGGACGCATCGACGGAGACCGCCATGGTCTTCGGCGAGCTGTACCGCAACGGCGCCGAGTGGAAGTTCCGGGCCATCGGCCAGGGCTACGCCTCGGGTCTGCGCGGCATCGCGCAGGACTTCGGCGTCAACGTCTGAGCACAGCCCTGCCGCCCGGACGGGCGGGGCCGGGTCCACGGGGCTTGGCCGCCGTCCGCCCGTCCGGGCCGTCCGGGCCCGCGCGTCCGGCGCCGCACACCCCCGTGGTGTGCGGCGCCGGACGCGCCTGCGCGGACATCCGTACACGGGCCGGACATCCGTACGTGGGCCGGAGGAGCGTGGGTCCGGCCCCGGCGGGACCGTCCGCCGCGCCCGGCCCCGGGCCGGCCGGTGCCGCGGACGCCGAGAACCATCTGTTCGCTGGGGAGGACCAGAACATGGGTGTCACACTCGCCAAGGGGGGGCAATGTCTCCCTGTCCAAGGCCGCGCCGAATCTGACGCAGGTGCTGATCGGTCTGGGCTGGGACGTCCGCACCACCACCGGTACGGACTTCGACCTGGACGCGAGCGCTCTGCTCTGCGAGAGCGGGCGAGTGCTGGGCGACGACTTCTTCGTCTTCTACAACAATCTGAAGAGCCCCGAGGGCTCCGTCGAGCACACCGGTGACAACCTCACCGGCGCGGGCGACGGGGACGACGAATCGCTCGTCGTCGATCTCACCCTGGTCCCGGAGCGGGTGGACAAGATCGTCTTTCCGGTCTCCATCCATGAGGCGGACAACCGCCGCCAGACCTTCGGCCAGGTCGCCAACGCGTTCATCCGGGTGGTGAACCAGGCGGACGGCCAGGAGCTGGCCCGTTACGACCTGAGCGAGGACGCATCGACGGAGACCGCGATGATCTTCGGCGAGCTGTACCGCTACCACGGCGAGTGGAAGTTCCGCGCGGTCGGCCAGGGCTATGCCTCGGGTCTGCGCGGTATCGCGCTCGACTTCGGGGTCGGCGTCTCGTAGCGGCCCGCGCCGCACTTCGGCCCGGACCCGGGCCGGGCGCCGCCCCGCCGCGGCGCCCGCCCGCGATCCGGCCCTTCGTTCCGTTCTCCGCACCGCACCGCCCCGTTCCGACCCGCTCCGTCGCCGTCCTGTCGCCGCTCCCGTTCCGTCCGCCTCTTCCGCACCTCTCGTTCCGGCTGTTTCTGGCGATTCCGCTGATTCAGCCGCGTCTGTTGCTTCAGTCTGTTGTCTGTTCACGATCTGTTGTTGTTCACGATCCGCATTCCGCGCACAGTACGGGGAATCCGGCCTCTGGTACGGGGGAGACCCTCCCTCAGGCTCCGCCCGGGGACCCCCATGACACGATTGGGTGCCAGTGGTTCTGAAAACCTTCGGCTGGTCGTTCGCGGTCACCGCGCTCGGACTGGTCGCGGCGGTCCTCTACGGCGGATGGACCGCGTTCGGGGTCGTCGCGATCCTGTCCGTCCTGGAGATCTCGCTCTCGTTCGACAACGCGGTGGTCAACGCCGGAATCCTGAAGAAGATGAATGCCTTCTGGCAGAAGATCTTCCTCACGATCGGCATTCTGATCGCCGTCTTCGGCATGCGGCTGGTCTTCCCCGTCGTCATCGTCGCCGTCAGCGCGAACCTCGGTCTGATCGAGGCCGTCGACCTCGCCCTCAACGACAAGGACAAGTACCAGCAGCTGGTGACCGACGCCCATCCGTCGATCGCCGCGTTCGGTGGCATGTTCCTGCTGATGATCTTCCTGGACTTCGTCTTCGAGGACCGGGAGATCAAGTGGCTCGGGTGGCTGGAGCGGCCGCTCGCCAAGCTGGGCAAGGTCGACATGCTGTCGGTCTGCATCGCCCTGGTGATACTGCTGATCAGCTCGATGACCTTCGCCAAGAACGCCCATCAGCACGGCGGCGGACACGCCGACAAGGCGGAGACGGTCCTGCTCTCCGGTGTCGCCGGTCTGATCACCTACCTCATCGTCGGCGGCCTCTCGGGCTTCTTCGAAGGCAGGCTGGAGGCGGAGGAGGAGCGCGAGCACGAGGCGGAGGAGAACGCCCGCCGGAGCGGAAAGAAGGTCTCCGCCGTCGCCATCGGCGGCAAGGCGGCGTTCTTCATGTTCCTCTACCTCGAAGTCCTCGACGCCTCCTTCTCCTTCGACGGGGTCATCGGCGCCTTCGCGATCACCAATGACATCGTCCTGATGGCCCTCGGCCTCGGCATCGGCGCCATGTATGTGCGGTCCCTCACCGTCTATCTGGTCCGCCAGGGCACCCTGGACGAGTACGTCTATCTGGAGCACGGCGCCCACTACGCCATCGGCGCGCTCTCGATCATCCTGCTGATCACCATCCAGTACGAGATCCATGAGCTGATCACCGGTTTCATCGGCGTGGCGCTGATCGGCTGGTCCTTCTGGTCCTCGGTGCGGCGCAATCGCGCCCTCGCCGCCGAGGAGCAGGCCCTCGGGGAAAAGGCTGAGCCACACTCCGGGGCCGGGGTGTGACCGTGGCCTGATTGAGGAACGCTCACAGCGGGGCGGTTCCGGGGCGGGTCCCCGGCGCCGCCCCGCCGGGCGGAGGAATCCGGCCGCACGGCGACGGGACAGCGGGGCAGTGGGGGCACGGTGACGCGGAGCCGGCTCTTCTGGCACAAGGGCCGGCGCGGCACGGGCGGGGCACGATGAGCGGACACGACGATTGGGGGCGGGCATGGCCGTCTGGGACAGGCTGTGGCAGCGCGGGCCGGCACAGTTCGACATGGGCGGCGGCGCCGCCAACACCATCTCACTCACCCGCAGGCGCCCGATGGTGTCCCTCGCCAAACAGGGAGCGGCGACGGGCCATCTGCGGGTCAACCTCTCCTGGCGGATGCGGACCTCCGACATCGAGGGCCGCTCCCGGCAGAGCGGGCAACTGCTGCGCCATCCGCTCAAGCTCTTCAAGCCCGAGGTGGTCCAGGCCCACACCCAGAGCCTGGTCAATGTCGACCTCGACCTCGGCTGTCTCTATGAGCTGTCCAACGGCGCCAAGGGCGTGGTCCAGCCGCTGGGCAACTTCCTCGGCTCCACCACCGAGGCGCCCTTCGTCCGGATCAGCGGTGACGACCGCTTCGGCTCCGGCTCCGGCGAGACCGCCTATGTGAACCTGGACCACCATGAAGAGATCAAGCGGCTGCTGTTCTTCGTTTATATCTATGACCAGACCCCGGCCTTCGACCGCACCCACGCCCTGCTGACGCTCTACCCCAGCAGCGGCCCCCGCGTCGAGATAGAGCTGGACGAGCGGGAGCCGCAGGCCCGGTCCTGCGCCGTGTTCACCCTGGACAACGAGAAGGGCGAGCTG
Source organism: Streptomyces clavuligerus (assembly GCF_005519465.1). Classification (NCBI taxonomy): domain Bacteria; kingdom Bacillati; phylum Actinomycetota; class Actinomycetes; order Kitasatosporales; family Streptomycetaceae; genus Streptomyces; species Streptomyces clavuligerus. The sequence goes on from NZ_CP027858.1 coordinate 4,847,828, forward strand.
GTCGTGCGCCGTGAGGTGCGGTACGTCTACGGCTTCCAGGCGGAGCTGGACCGACTCTACGGCTGGGGCCTCCAGTGGGGCCGTGGTTACAAGACCCGTGCCTAGGGCGCTCAGGGCCGTATGAACTGCGGCCCCATCGGCGGCAGCCGGAATTCCGGATCGGGCACGAAGACCGGGGCGGGCTGCGGATAGCCGTATCCGGGCCGCTGCTGCGCGGGCCCGGCCCCCGGACCGGGCCCCTGGGCGGGCGGATGGGCGGGGGGCTCCGGAGCGCCCTGCGGATAGCCGTACGCGGGTGCCGGTGCCAGGGGCGGCGGGGCGGCGCCCTGTGCGGGGACGGGTTCGGTGGCGGGCTGCCCCGTGGCCCCGGCCGCCGTCGCCGCCCCGTCCGCCTCCTCCGTCCCGGACTCGTCCACCGAGATCCCGAACTCGGTCGCGAGCCCTACCAGACCGGTCGGATAGCCCTGCCCCACCGCGCGGAATTTCCAGGTGTCCCGCCGCCGGTACAGCTCTCCGCAGATGATCGCCGTCTCCTCGCCCGTCTCGGGCGTCACATCGAAGACCGCGAGCGGCTCACCGTCGGCGGCCGAGACATCGAAGAGCATGATCCGCAGATCGCGGACGTGGCGGAAGGTGTCCCCGTCGGAGGACGCGGCCAGGACCACTTGGTCGACGGAGGCGTCCAGCGCGGCGAGGTCCGCCTCCACCGCGTCGGTCAGCAGCTCGCCCACCCGTTTCTTGGAGAGCCGCCGCACCAGCCCGGAGGGGTGACGCGGCTGGTTGTAGAAGACGAAGTCCTCGTCCGAGCGCACCCGGGCGTCGGGGCCGAGCAGCAGCGCGGACGCGTCCACGTCCGGGACTCCGGGCCCCGGCGTCCAGCGCAGCACGGCCCGGACGGCCGTGGCGTTCAGCGGGACGTTCGAGCCCTTCATCATCGCGTGCGTCATGCCCGTCATCCTGCCTTCCCGGGGCCCGGCCGGACAACGCGGACCCGCCCGTCGCGACCCCGGTACGCCCTCGGCGCGCACCCGGTCGTCACCTCGGGTTCATGGACGCCGGGAACCATCGACCGATATCCGTACGTACTATTACCGGCCACGTCAGAGTGGCGGGCCACTCCGGGACACGGGGGAGACACATGCGTCATTTCGGTCACCTTTCGCCTGCCACCCGTGAGCATCTCTTCCACCGGGAGCCCGTCGAGTTCACCGCCGAGTCCCCGGCCCGGGTGCTCGCGGCGGCGCTCGGGGCCACGCTCTACAGCCCCGCCACCCGGCCCAGACTCGCGGCCGACATCCTCAAGCAGGCGGCGAGCGGAGTGGTCTCGATGGTCCTCTGCCTGGAGGATTCCATCGACGACTGCGAGGTCGCGCTGGGCGAGGAGAATCTGCTGCGGCACTTCGCCGAGCTGGCCGGGCAGCCGGCCGAGCATCCGCTGCTCTTCGTCCGGGTCCGGGAGCCCGCCCAGATCCTGGACCTGGCCACCCGGCTCGGCCCCGCCGTCAGCAGACTGTCCGGTTTTGTACTTCCCAAATTCACCGAGGAACGCGGTATCGCCTTTCTGGAGGCGCTCACCGCGGCCGAGTCCGCCACCGGGCAGCGCCTCTTCGCCATGCCCGTCCTGGAGTCGCCTGAGCTGCTGCACCGGGAGACGCGGACCGAGACCCTGGCCAAGATCGCCCGTACCGTCGACAAGTACCGCCACCGGGTCCTCGCCCTCCGGCTGGGCGTCACCGACTTCTGCTCCGCCTACGGGCTGCGCCGTACGCCCGACATGACCGCGTACGACGTGCAGATCGTCGCCTCCGTCATCGGCGACGTCGTCAATGTCCTCGGCCGCTCCGACGGCACCGGCTACACCGTCACCGGACCGGTCTGGGAGTACTTCCGGCTCCAGCAGCGGATGTTCAAGCCCCAGCTGCGCCGCAGCCCGTTCATGCAGCTCCGCGCCGAGGATCTGCGCAACTCCCTCATCGAGGACGACATCGACGGGCTGCTGCGCGAGATCGAGCTGGACCGGGCCAACGGCCTCACCGGCAAGACCTGCATCCACCCCTCGCATGTGCTGCCCGTGCACGCGCTCTCCGTCGTCAGCCACGAGGAGTACAGCGACGCGCGGGACATCCTGCGGCCGGAGCGCGGCGGGGGCGGAGTGATGCGTTCCGCGTATACGAACAAGATGAACGAGGTGAAGCCCCACCGGGCCTGGGCCGAACGGACCCTGCTGCGCGCCGAGGTCTTCGGCGTGGCGCGGGAGGAGGTCGGGTTCGTGGAGCTGCTGACGGCGGGCCGGGGGCCTGCCGGATGACGGCCCGCGCTCCCCGTTTCCCGGCTTCCGCCGGCCCCTCCGGCCTCTCCGCTCCCCTCAGCCCCTTCACTTACTTCAGTGCCCTCATCTACTTCAGTGCCCTCATCTACTTCAGTGCCCTCAGTCCCCGAGAGAGAAGAGACAACCACGGTGGTGTGGTCCGGAACCTGGGTCGCCGAACGGCTCGGCGTCCGCATCGACGGAGACGAACGGCTGCACGGGCTGCTGGGCCTGGCCCTGCGCCGCAACCCCAAGCGGGCCCATCTGCTGGTCTCCAACGTCCTGGGCAAACATGTGCCGCAGTCCCCGGCGGTGGTGTACGGGGCGGGACACGGCCTCGGCGAGCGCGTCCGCGCCCTGCTGGGGGACGCGGAGGCGGGCCGCGCGCTCGTCGTCGGCTACGCGGAGACGGCGACCGGGCTCGGTCACGCGGTCGCGGACGGGGTGGCCCTCGCGCCCTATCTCCACTCGACCCGCCGCCCGGTCGCGGGGGTGCCACGGGCGGGCGGCTTCGAGGAGTCCCACTCCCACGCCACCTCGCATCTGCTGCTGCCCGAGGACCCCGCGCTGCTCTCCCGGCCGGGCCCGCTGATCCTGGTGGACGACGAGTTCTCCACCGGGAACACCGTGCTCAACACCCTGGCGGAGCTGCACCGCCACCGGCGCCGTGAGCGCTATGTCATCGTCGCGCTGGTCGACATGCGCTCCCCGGCCGACCGGGAACGTCTCGACGCCTTCGCGGCGGAGATCGGCGCCCGGATCGATCTTGTCGCCCTGGCCTCGGGGACGACGGTCCTCCCGGACGGGGTGCTGGAGGCCGGGCGGGCGCTGGTGGCCCGGCACGGCACCGCCCCGGCCGAGCCCGGCGACGGGGCGGCGCCCCCGCTCGCCCCGGCGGCCCGCCGGGTCGACCTGGGCTGGCCGGAGGGGCTGCCCGACGGCGGACGCCATGGCTTCCTCCCCGCCCATCGCGCCGCACTCGACGCCGCGCTGCCGGGGATGGCGCGGCGGCTCGCCCGGGCGCTGGACACGGACGCCCCCGGCCCCGGAACACCCGGGGCGCGCCCCCGCCGGGTGCTCGTCCTCGGCTGCGAGGAACTGATGTACGCGCCGCTGCGGCTGGCCATCGCCCTGGAGCCGCTGACCGGCGCCGAGGTGCGCTACTCGACCACCACCCGCTCGCCCGTCCTCGCGGTGGACGACCCGGGGTACGCGATACGGACCCGTATCGTCTTCCCGGCCCATGACGACCCGGCCGACGGGCCCGGCGAGCGGTACGCCTACAACGTCGCGGGCGCGGGGTTCGACGCCGTCGTGGCGGTGGTCGACTCGGCCGCGGACACCCCCGCGCTGCACGCCCCCGGCGGTCTGCTCGACCGGCTCGCCGCCCATGCCCCGCGGCTGCTGCTGGCCGTCGTCCCCAGTCATGTGCCCCGTCCGGCCGCCGCGCTCGCCCCCGGGGCGGAGAGGACCACCATGCCGCTCGCGCCACCGCCGCCCGTGCCCGTACCCGTGTCGGGTGAGCCGTTGCCCGAGCCGGGGGGCGGGGGGCCGGGGTCTGCGCCCGTGCCGGTGTCGGCGTCGCCCGGGATGCCGCTGTCCGCGTCGGGGGGGCCGGTGCCCGTGCCCGGGGCCGTGTCGCCGGGGGAGCCGGTGTCCGCGTCGGGGAAGGCGGGCTCCGGCCGTGCGCCTGGGTCCGGGGCCGCGCCTGTGTCGGTGCCCGCGCCGTCACCGGGGCGGCCGTCGCCCGGGCCTGCGGCCGGGGCCCGGGACTCCGCGTCCGTGTCCGTGTCCGCGCGGCCGTCCCCGGAGCAGCCTCTGCCGGTGCCGGGGGAGCCGGGTTCCGTTCCCGGGCCCGTGCCGGCGTCGCCCGGGGTGCCGCTGTCTGCGCTGGAGGAGCGGGGCTCCGTGTCCGTTCCCGAGCCCGTTTCGGCGCCGCCGGGGCAGCGGCTGCCCGAGCCTGTGGCGGGGCGGCCTCTGCCTGTGCCGGGGGAGCCGGGCTCTTCGCCCGGGCCCGTTTCGGCGCCGCCCGGGGTGCCGGGTTCCGGGCTCGCGGCCGGGGACCGGGACTCCCTGTCCGCGCCCGAGCCGTCGCCGGGCGTGCCGGCCGCGCCCCTGCGCGGGCCGGGCTTCTCGTCCTACCTGCCCGAGGACGTCGGCTGGCTGCTCCAGGACCTCTCCCACGTCGAACTGGAGGCACCCACGGAGGAACGCGAGGAGGCCATCCAGAGCGGCGGCGCGCACTACGCCGAGTCGCTGCCGGTGGAGTACCAGCCGTCCCAGGAGTACCAGCGGCTCTTCCGTGCCGCGCTGGACGGCTCCGCCACCCGGATCGCGCGGGCCGTCGGCACCGTCACGGAGACCGTCCTCGCCGAGCGCTCGCCCCGCCCGGTGCTCGTCTCGCTCGCCCGCGCGGGCACCCCCGTCGGCGTGCTGATGCGCCGCTGGGCCCAGTGGCGCCACGGCCTGGACCTGCCACACTACGCGGTCTCCATCGTCCGGGGCCGGGGCATCGACGCCAACGCCCTGCGCTGGCTGCGCCATCACCACGACCCGGCCGACGTCGTCTTCGTCGACGGCTGGACGGGCAAGGGCGCCATCACCCGCGAACTGACTGCCGCCCTGAGCGCGTTCGACGGCTTCCACCCCGAGATCGCCGTCCTCGCCGACCCCGGCGGCTGCGTCCGCACCTACGGCACCCGCGACGACTTCCTCATCCCCTCCGCGTGCCTCAACTCCACCGTCTCCGGGCTGATATCGCGCACCGTCCTCCGCGCCGACCTGGTCGGACCCGGGGACTACCACGGTGCCAAGTTCTACCGGGAGCTGGCCGCCGCCGATGTCTCCGGGCTCTTCCTGGACACCGTCACCGCCCGGTTCGAGGCGGCGGCGCCGGACGTGGCCGCCGACGTCACCGCGCTGCTCGCCGCCGACCGCACCCCCACCTGGGCGGGGTGGGCGGCCGTCGAACGGATCTGCGCGGAATACGGCATCGACGATCCGAACCTGGTCAAGCCCGGAGTCGGCGAGACCACCCGGGTGCTGCTGCGCCGGGTCCCGTGGAAGATCCTCGCCCGTGCCGGGGCCGGGGCCGAACTCGACCATGTACGGCTGCTCGCGGCCCAGCGCGGAGTGCCCGTCGAGGAGGTCGGCGAACTGCCGTACAACTGCGTCGGCATCGTCCACCCCCGTTACACCAAGGGCGCGACCGGCGCCGATGGAAAGGCGGTGATCTCGCTGTGAACGGGCCCGTCACCCAGGAGTCCACCGGCCGGACACTGATCGCCAGCGACCTCGACCGGACGCTGATCTACTCCGCCGGGGCGCTCCGGCTCACCACACCGGACGCCGAGTCGCCCCGGCTGCTCTGCGTCGAGGTCTACCAGGGCAGACCCTTGTCCTATGTCACCGAGACCGCCGCCGGGCTGCTCGCCGCCCTCGCCGCCGAGGCCGTCCTCGTCCCGGTCACGACCCGTACCCGCGAGCAGTACGACCGGGTCCGCCTCCCCGGCCCCCCGCCCGCGTACGCGGTCTGCGCCAACGGCGGCGACATCGTCGTGGACGGCGAGCGGGACCGCGGCTGGCGGCGGGCCGTCGAGGCGCGGATCGCCGCGGAATGCGCGCCCCTCGCCGAGGTCGGTGCCCGGCTGACCGCGACCGCGGACCCCGCCTGGCTGCTCAAGGCGCGTACCGCCGACGACCTGTTCGCCTATCTGGTCGTCGAACGTCCGCTGTTGCCGGACGGCTGGGTCGCGGAACTCACCGCGTGGGCCGCCTCCCGGGGCTGGTCCGTCTCCCTCCAGGGCCGCAAGCTGTACGCCGTGCCGCGCCCGCTCACCAAGAGCGCGGCCATGCGGGAGATCGCCGAACGGGTGGGGGCGCGTCGGGTGTTCGCGGCGGGGGACTCCCTCCTCGACGCCGATCTGCTGCTCGCCGCCGACCGGGGATTCCGCCCCGGCCACGGTGAACTCGCCGACGAGGGCTGGACCGCGCCGCATGTGGAGGCCCTGGCGGAACGGGGTGTCGCGGCGGGCGAGGAGATCGCGCGCCGCTTCCTGGCGGGCGCGCGGGGCGACGCGCAGCGGACACGGCGCAGCGGACACGGCGTAACGGATACGGCGTAACGGATACGGGAGTGGCCCGGCAGCGTCTGTGTCTGCTGCCGGGCCACTCCCGTCCGTCCGTGCGGCGCGTTACTTGCGGCGGCTGCCCGCGCCCGGCTTCATGACCCGCATCCCGATGAAGACGAGGACCGCGAGGCCCGCGAGGCCCAGGACCACCTTGGAGTAGGTCGAGACATACTCGGTGACCTGTTCCCAGTTCTCCCCGAGCAGATAGCCCGCCATCACGAAGATCGTGTTCCAGATCGCACTGCCCACCGTGGTGAGCAGGAGGAACGTGCCGATCGGCATCCGTTCCACCCCGGCGGGAACGGAGATCATCGAGCGGAAGATCGGAATCATCCGGCCGAAGAAGACGGCCTTGGTGCCGTGCTTGGCGAACCACGCCTCGGTCTTCTCGATGTCGGATATCTTCACCAGCGGCAGCTTCGACGCGATGGCGATCGTTCGCTCGCGGCCGAGCAGCGCGCCCACGCCGTAGAGGGCGAGCGCGCCGACCACCGAACCGATGGTCGTCCAGATCAGCGCGGCATAAAGATCCATCTTGCCCTGGCTGGCCGTGAAACCGGCCAGCGGCAGAATGACCTCGCTCGGCAGGGGCGGGAAGAGGTTCTCCAGCGCGATGGCTATGCCCGCACCCGGGGCGCCGAGCGTCTCCATCATGCTGGTGACCCAGCCAGGGGCACCGCTCGCCGCACCCGCCGCGCTGGTCACGATCATTGGGTCCATACCTTTCACGGTAGAAAACCGCAGCTGAAGATGGTCTGAAGACGGCCTCAGAGGGTTCTGTGGTTTACCCCAGTGTGCGGTACCCGACCGACGACCACCGTTGTCGATCATGCACAAAGACCTGTGGGACCCCCGAGGGAGGACCCTGGCGGAACCGCTTGATCCGCCCGCGTGACCCCGTGGGGCCGTGCGATGACGGGGGGAACCGGTCGTCCCCGTACGGTACATGAGCCGCTGAGCACGGCACGAGCCGTACGGGGGACCGTCGGACCGGCCATCGGAGCGCTCACCGTGCTCCTCGGGGCGGCCCGTGTGCTGGTGTTGCTGTTCCCGGCACCTCTGTTGCCGTGCCCCTGCCGCGTCCCTGCCGCGTCCCTGCCGCGTCCGCCGGGCGTGCTCGCCGGACGGCCGGACCGGATCGAGCGGCGGCGGCCGGAGCGCTGGTACGGCCTGCGGCTCCCGGCCTCCGGCGCCGCCCGCTGTACGGTGCCCGGTCCGCCCGCCCGCCCGGCCGGTGGCGACCGTGGCGTACTCCGTCGTCCCCGAGGCTGTCACCCTCCGTCGCCTCCGGGGCCGTCACCGGTGTCGTCACGTGTCGTCGAGCGCTCCGGTGCCGTTGGCGCCGTCGTGAGCGGCCCAGGTGGGGCCCGGCCGTCGGGTCGCGTGGTGTGCGGGGCCCGTGAGCGGCCGCCCGGGTGGTTCGGCCTGTGTGTGCGGGGCCGGGGGCTGTCGCGGCCCGGCCTGCGGATGGCGGGCCCGGCCGTCGGGTCCACGGCCTGCGGGCCCGCTGTGGATCGGGACGGGCGGCCCGCCGTGGCCGGACGGGCCTCAGCCGCAGCAGCCTCCGCCGCAGCAACCGCCTCCGCCGCCACCGGCCCCGCCGCCCGGGGTGCTCGCGGGGGCCTGCCGCGTGCCGCCGACGGCGACCGTCGACAGCAGCTTCACGGTGTCCTCGTGCCCGGCCGGGCAGACGGCGGGGTCCGAGGACTGGGCCATCGGCCGGCTGACTTCGAAGGTGTCGCCGCAGCCGCGGCAGCGGAATTCGTATCGAGGCATGGGCCAAGGCTACGCGGTGCGCGGGCCCGGGAGCAGAGGGTGTGGACGGCCGCGGCGGCCACCCCGCCGCGTGCGCGCGCCGCAGAAGGCCGGGGCCGCCCGTGGCCCGGCCCGCTCCCGGAGGCCCCGGCCCCCGGCCCGCCTGGACCTCCCCGCGACAGCTGTGACGGTCACCCGCCGGGACCGGCCGCAGCAGGAGGGGCCGGGCGCACAGCGGACAGACCCCGGGGAGGGCGGAGGTCAGGAGGGGCCGCCGCGCTCCTCCCTGATCCGGTCGACCACCCGCGCGGCAGCGCGGCGCACCGCGTCCGTCTCGTTGAGGAAGTGCCAGTAGTCGGGGTGGCGGCCCGCGAGCGACGCGACGGCCCGGTCCAGCCGGGCGGCGGCCTCGTCCAGCGGGCGGGCGTGCCGGGGGTCGGGGCTCTGCCGCCCGGTCATGGCGAGCCGCTGGGCGTCGCGCACGGCGAAGCGGGTGCGGTCGATCTCCTGCTGCGGGTCGGCGGCGACGGCGTCGAGCTGCCGCAGCCGCTCCCCGGCGGCGGACACGGCCTCCTCGGTCCGGTTCAGCAGCGCCCGTACGGTGGCGAGCAGGGCGGTGGCGTCCGGCCAGCGCTGCTCCTCGCGGGCCGAGGCTGCCTCCCGCAGCTTCTCCTCGGCCTGCCGGACGCTCGCGGCGGCCTCCTCCGGCACCTGCTGGAGATCCTGCCAGCAGGCGGCGGAGAACCGCCGCCGCAGCTCGCTCAGGACCGGTTCGACGGCCCCGGCCCGGGTGGTGAGGGCCTCCGCGCGGGTACGGAGGGAGACCAGCCGCCGATCCGTCTCGGCCGCCAGCTCCGGCAGCCGCTCGGCCTCGGCCCGGACGGCTTCGGCGTCCCGCAGGACGCGGTCGGCGCGGTGCAGCGTCTCGGTCACGCCATGGCGGGCGGCGCCCTGGTTGAGGAGGGTCAGCTCGGGGGCGAGGGCGGCGAGCCGGGCGGCCAGGTGGTCCGCCTTCAGGCCGGAGCCCCGCACCGCGTCCAGCGCGTTGCTCGCGGCGAGGAGCGCCGCTCGCGCCCGTTCCACGGCGGGCGCCAGCCGGGCCAGCCGGGTCTCGGCCCGCTCCAGCAGCGGTCCCAGGCTCTCCGCGAACCGGTCCAGCTCGGCCTTCGCGCCGGTCAGCTCCTCCCGCGCCCGGGTCAGCAGGGTGCGGGCCTGCGCGGCGAGCGAGGGGTCGAGATCCTCCCGGTCCAGGTCGTAGGAGTCCACGGCCTCGATATAGCGGTGGCTCACCTCGTCGATCCGCCGCTCCAGCCCGGCGAAGCCGTCCGCCGCCCGTCCGGCCTCGGGGGAGCTGTCCACGGCCGTGATCGTCTCCAGGGAGATCCGCAGCTCGCGCTGGGCGCTGTCCAGCTCGTAGAAGGCAGCGGCGGCGGCGTCCTTCGCGGCCTGGGCCTCGGCCCGGTTGCTCGCCCGACCGCCGCCGAACCAGCGTCTCGTCCCGCCGCCGGTGAAGGAGAGGGCCGTCGCGGCGGCGAGCAGGGGCAGGGGCAGCAGCACCAGCGCGAGAAGGTCCCGGGCGCCACCCGCCGTCGCTGTGGTCTGCGGCTGCGTGTGTCTCGCCGTCACATCCCTCTCCCGTGCCGATCCGCCGTATCCGGTTCATTTTCCCACCAGGAACGACGAACACACGGGCGGAAAAGTTCTCCCGCTCACACTCCGTGCCCGTTCACCCTCCGTGCCGTTCACACTCCGCGCACGGTGATCGCGCCGTTGTCGCTGCGGGCCCGGACCGTCCGGGCGCCGTCCGGGTCCTGCGGGACGTCCACGACCACCGGCCCGTTCCCGCTGCGGGCGTCCACGGCGTAGGGCGCGCCCGCGCGGGGCAGGTCGACGCGGATGCTTCCGTTGTGGCTGGCGAGATCCATGCGCTCAGGAACGGCACCGGCGCCCAGCCGGATGCGTACCCGCCCGTTGTCGGTCCTGGCCTTCAGCGTGGTGGCGCGAACACCCTTGGTGACGATCGCGCCGTTGTCGCTGCGGAGGTCGAGGGGGCCCTCGGTGTCCCGGACGATCACGTTCCCGTTGTCGGACACGACGGCCAGCGGGGTGGTGAACCCGGACGCGGTCACCGTGCCGTTGTCGTTCCGTACGGTCACCGCGACCCCGCGGGGCACCTTCACGGTGTGCCGGGCCTCGCAGTGCTTGACGACGCCGGAGCAGTCGACCCGCAGCGTGAGCCGTCCGTCGGTGAGCCCCCAGGACTTCCGCGGGCCGCTCCCGACCACCCCCCATCCGTCGACCTGACGGCTCACCTCCACCCGCGTCACATCGGCGGGAACGACGCGTACCGAGGTGTTGTCGCTGTCGACGGTGAGTGCGCTCCCGGAGAACGCGAACACTCTCCGCTCCGCGTCCACCGCCCCCGCGTCGACGCCCCCGCACCCCACCAGCCCGACCAGAAGCACCCCACCCCCACCGACCGCCACGACCCTCCGCCGCACCCGCTCCCCACCCCTGCCGCCCACGCCTCCACGCCCTTCCACCGCGCCCTCCGCTGCCCCCTCCACGCTAGGGACGCCGCGCCTCCGGCACGATCGGGTGCGCCACCGTCCCGGGGTGGGGTTACCCCCCCCGGACGGGCGCCACGGCGGGAGGGGAACGGGTTTGCGGGGCCGACCCCGGAGGCATGTACGCTGTCCTCTCGTCCACGGGTGCGTAGCTCAGGGGTAGAGCGCTGCTCTTACAAAGCAGATGTCGGCGGTTCGAAACCGTCCGCGCCCACCAGCACAAAGGCCCCCCGCCGATCATGGCGGGGGGCCTTTGACATCCACTTCTGACATCAACGCCCAGGATCACTCCCGGGCGGGACGCCTTCTGAGCAGCCGGTCCATGTGACTCACGGCCTCACGCTGAGTCTCCTGCACGACATGGGCGTAGACATTCATCGTGACAGCGATCTGGCTGTGGCCAAGGATCTCCATCACGACCCGGGGCGGAACCCCGGCCGCGGTCAGCAGCGTCGCCGTACCGTGCCGGGCGTCGTGCAGCCGGATGACGCGGAGGTCGGCGTTCCTTGCGACCCGTGGCCAGCGTTTGCCCGCGGGGTCTTGGGATTCCGTTTCCTGGACGCGGCGGATCAGCGCGTCGGGGCCGGACGAGTTGAGGAGGGAGACCAGATCCGCCCAGGTGGCGAGGGCGAAGCGGTCGACCAGGCGCGACGCCCCATCGCTCAGCAGGGTCACGGAGGCGAGCGAGGCGAGCGGTACCGCACCGGTGAGCGCGTGTCGGGCCGCTTCAGGGTCGGAGCCCGCGATCCAGAAGCCGCCCGGCCGGTTGCGCAGATTCGTCAGCGCCGCCCGGTACTGGGCGAGGGCAGCGGCGTGTTCGGCCGATCCGGTCGGCAGCTCATCCATGGACCGGCGCAGTTCGCGGCCCGCGTCGTCGAGGCGCCTGTCCGTGACGGCTGTGCACCCCCGGTCCCGTTCGGCCAGGACCACCGTCGAATCGCCGAGCGCCAGATACTCGACCGCTTCGTCACGGACGCGGATGGCGACGACCGTACTGGTCGGACTCGCGGGATGGCCCAGGTCACACGTGCCGGAGTGGAGCGAACGGACCTCGGCCAAAGAGCCCCAAGCAGTCGGCGAGCGGTGCGTCAGGGCGGGCGACGACCTGACGGAGCAGGAGCGCGCCCAACGTCGAGGAGAACCAGGCGACCCCGTGTGAGCAGCCCGTCGAGGCGCCCGCGGCCCCGGCTCCGTCGAGCAGGACGGCCGCGCCGGTCCCCGCCGTCGCGAAGTCCTCGTTCTCTTCGCCGACGGTCGAGGGTCAGGACGCGAGGGTCAGGACGCGAGGGTCACGTTCACGCCGGAGCGTCTTCCTCGTGCCGGTAGAGGGGACAGAGGAGTTCGACGGACTTCGGTTCGCTGGTCTCGGGGTCGTACTCGACTCCCACGAGGGTGGAGAACTTCCCGGTGCCGACCTGCCCCCACAGGGCTCCGAGGCCGGAGGCGAGCAGGTGCACGACACCGAGCGAACCCTGTGTGTAGATGCCGCCGATGGCCAGGAGCGAGCCCCTGCCGTCCGGGCGGGGGAGGCGGGCGAGGTAGCCCACATCGTGCGGACGAGTCGGGTCGCCGTCCCTGCCGGACCGGTGCACAACACCGGTACGCCGGTCGCTGATGGTCCACGTCTCGTCGGCCCCGAGCTCCCAGTTCAGTACCGGGTCCTGGGCGTACAGGTGCCTTATGGTCTCGGACATGCCCGGACCGCAGACGACGATCAGACCGTCACGGTCCAGGTCGATGTCCCCGCCCACCGGTACGTGCTCGGACGTGACATCGAGGCTGTAGGACCGGGCCAGGTTCTCCAGGCGTTTGCCCGAGCTGACGTCGTCGACGGCGACCACCGTGCGTCCTCGGTCCTCCGCCCGCCGGAGAGGCGTCGCGATGACGACCGCACCTGTCCCGAGAGCGCACCCTCGGGGGCCGGTCCGGTGTGCCGGATCTGATGGATGCGTCCACGGCTGAGTCCCGCCTTATCGGCGATCTGGGCGTACGACAGCCCCTGGGCGTGGAGATCCTGGACGACGCGTCGGCGCAGCCGGGCGAGTTCCGTCACCTCCTGCTGAGCGAGGGCGAGCCGGTTGGTGACTTCGCGCAGCAGTAGATAGGGGTCGTCGATTGCCGCGATCCGCCGCATCTCGTCAGACATCAGCCCGCCTCTCCGTTTCACCCAGGAGCCTAGGGCTCTAGACGGTAGGGGTGAGAGGCGAAGACCAGATCGAGCATTCACAACGAAGAATCCCGCTCGTCTGCGGGGGACGCCCCTTGGGCTCACTCGCCGCTGCCTGGACCTGGGTGGCCGCACGGTCCGACAGGTGGTGCAGTCACGTTTCGTCCCAGACGAAGTCGGCTCGCACCCAGTTCCCGTTCCCGTTCATGGACACGGAGGCGCCCCACTCCTTGGAATACCGCTCCACGAGGAGGAGCCCCCGGCTGCCCTCGTCCTGGTTGCCGACGGCGCAGACCGGGGGCCGCCCCCGCCGCCCTGGTCGGCGACGACGACACGCACCCGCCCGTCCCTGAAGACCACGGTGACGTGGAACGAGCCGCCGGGCGCACCGCTGCGTGTGTGCTTCACGGCGTTGGCGGCGAGCTCGCCGACGACGAGCTGGGCGTCATCGACACCACTCCACCCCTGGAGCAGCGCGGCGACGAAGTAACGCGCTTCGGGCACCTGCTCAAGAAGGCCAGGGAAAGCGCGGGACCACTTGGTGGACACAAGAAGACTCCCCGTCTAGAGGTCTAGACACCACAGGCCGACAGGGTATGCCTGCATCTAAGGGCAAGCTAGGCATCAAGAGGAATTATTCCTCTAAGGAGTGGTGGTTCCTGTCAGATTGCGGAACTCGTCCATCAGCCGGAGTGCAAGCTCACGCGCTTCCGCCCCGAAGACAGCGGCATCCTCGAACCGGGCGAAGTGATCCTCATAGAAGGCGAGGTCATCCTGGCTTTCCAGGACACGTTCCTCCCTGAACTCCTCCACCACCACGGCTCGCCGGTCGCACAGGGTGAACCCGTGGCGGGGAAGAAGCGGAACCCGGTGCCGCCAGGGGATCACACCGAGCCGTACCGTGCTCAGACTCTCGACAGCCAGCAGCCGGTCGAACTGGGCCAGCATCAGCGCGGGCGTTCCCGGCCAGGTACGGAGAGCACCCTCCGTCATGACGAAGACGGACTCCCGCCCCCGTTCGTAGATCACGCTCTGACGCTCGACCCGGGCGGCGACGGCGCGGCCGACGGCTTCGGGGTCCACCCCGGGCCGACTCTCGAAGACATGCCGGGCGTACTCGGCGGTCTGGAGCATGGCGGGCAGAACCACGCACTGGAACGAGCGGACGAGCCGAGCGCCCCGGATCATCTCGTCCAGATCCGACCCAGGGACCGAGTCCCGTCCGGAGCCGGGCGCAGCCTCCACAGCGGCCAGCAGCTCACGCACTTCGGCACGGGTCGGAGCGTCCAGGTCGAGGGCGCCGGAGAGACGGTCGAGGACATCGACGCTGGGGACCATGCGCCCGTTCTCGATCTTGGACACGGTCGGCTGTCCAACCCCGGCTCGCTGCGCCAGCGCGGCACCGGTCAGTCCGGCCGCAGCACGCAGCTCCCGAAGGCGCACTCCCAGCGCCGTCAGCCTCTTCTGCCGCTCACTCCCCATACCCAGGGTTCTACACCACGCCGCCACGAGCACCCGCCCGACCAGCCACCCAGGCGCCATGAGGCGTGATTCAAACTTTCCCTACTGGTTCAAGGCGCCTCGCTCCGCATCGCCGCGCGCGGCCCGGCGCCGCCAGCCGCGCGGAGCGGCAGCATGCCGGAGCGGGGAGAAACCCTCTGTGGCCGGGGCGGTCGGCTCCACGGCTCTAGCCACCTCCCCGGTCCGGGGCCCGCGTCAAGCAAGACCAGGGGGCCACTCGTTCAAATTCCGGGCAAGATCACAGCCTGCTCGAGTTGGCGGGGAGCGCGACGGCCCCCTGATCATGCTCGATCCCAAACCAGACAGGCCACCGGCCAAAGCCGTTCCACCGACCTACGCTCTACAGGACTCGGCGAGCGTGAGCCGCGATTTCGATAGTTTGGGGCTCCCCAGGAATAGCGCCGCGTCGTCGAATCTGCTGACCAGAAACCCAAGCTAGGTCGGGATGCCCCGAGGCTGCTAGTTGACGTAGTTCATTTTCCTGATCCCGGTTAGGGATCAGTTCATAGATATCGGCAACGAGAATCTCGAGAGAGTCCGCATACTCGCTGTATCGGATTGGATCGACTTCTCTGCGGAGATAATTGTGCATTATGTGTGGAAAGTTTTCACTTGACACGAGACCCGTGGCTATCAACTCTTCCTGAAATTCCCTCCAAGGAGAGTCTTCGCGACCTTCTCTGGATTCGAACCATCGAAAAAATCTAGCGATCATGTTGCCCGGTACGCGGACTCGGATATCTCCATAACTGGCAGGGTCGACGGGGATTAGATCGTCATTGGTCACACCCATGGCAGAGAGGGCGCTACTCCCCTGAGGGGAAACTTTATGCACCCCTCCAACGGGCTGAAACTGCTGCGCATATCGGGATCCACGAATGAGCAGGTACTTTCCGTCTATGGTTATGCGGAAAAGGTAAGACGTTGAAACCCTTATTGCCTTTCTCCTGTAACGGATCGAGTACCAAATGTGTCGAATTTGGCTTCGGTTCTGCGCGAATTCGTCAATGAGTGGTATGAGTAGCCCGACGCTGAGCCCCGCCGTCATGTTGACGGCTACTGGATTTCCTATGAAGAAACTCGTGGTTCCTGCGGTGAGCATCAAGATTAGGTAGGCAAAAAGCCGAGACACTGATGTTGCCCCTATCGTGGAAGTGGGATGAGTGGATCCGTGAGGAGATACCTGCTTACCCATGAGAGTTGAGAGTCGGAATTGGCGAGACTCTTGAGGAGGGGTCTCGAGATAGACCTAGCCTCATACATGGCAACTAGCAATGCGCGTCGCACGTTGGTATTTGACTCGTCTTCAAACTCTCTGCGCAGCAGTTGCCCATCGGCGACTGTGCTAACCCTCCCCAGATACCTAGCGGCAAACTCTCTGGGCAAGTTTGACTTATTCTTATTGTTTAGAATATCCCAAGCGAGATCGCGAATCTCTTTCGAGGATATTTTTTGTCGGGTGGCGGCCTGCAATACTCGCTGTTCTAGGTGGTCATACTTGTGGCCGGCGGCCATGCGCATGGTTGATTCGTAGGACCGCCCGACGGCTGTGTAGCGCTCCGGGAAGCACTCCAGGTAGTGAAGAAGGTTGCTGGCCAAGTGGTGGCTGTCTTTGAGATTTCGAATCACCCAATGAATTGCTCGATCGTCCTTCAGTCGCCCCATTCTGAACAAAGAAAACTTCACATCGCGATCCCTTTGGGGTTCCTCGGTGGATTCCGTAAATAGCTTGTATAGCCTCTCCGTTGCCCCGGATTCCCTGATCTTGATGCTGTAATTTATTGCATCCTTTTCCAGGTCTTCGAGCTGAGATAGGGATTGGCTGTGATTGTATATCCCAGTCTTGGTTGAGGACATCGACAAGCGCCGGGAGCGGAGTATTGAGTTGATTTCGAGAAGTGCGTCTCTCAGTGTTTCACTTTCTGTATCGAAGAGCATCATGTCGTCTGAGTAGCGCAGATAGTGCATTCCGGATCGACGAATAAACTCATCGACGGGGAGGAGGTAGAGATTTGCGAGAATCGCTGAGGCGTCGGGGCCTTGGGGTATTCCCCATGCGTGACTGGAAGTTTGGAACATTCGGAGGTACGTAATGAGTCGCTCGACGATGTATCGGTCAGCCCCGACGGACTCGATGTCGATCCCGAGGGTGCTCACATCTATATGCTCGTAGAAGGAAGTGATGTCGGTGCGAGCCAACTGAAAAGGGGCGGTGTTGATGATCGCAACTCCACGCTTTTGCATAGATACCCACGAGTTTACGGGGCTCCAGAAGCTTTTTCCTTTCTTGCTCCAGCGCGCACTGTAAACGCTCTCATGCAGTTCAGAATCGATTAGATTGGCGATTGAGAAAACAAGCGTGTCATATACTAGGCGGTCTTGCACTGATAGGCGGGCTATGGGGCGAACAGCCACCGAATTCTTCGGAATGTTTAGGATCTCGACATAGTCTGGGCCGACGTGGCCACTTCTTATTGATGTGACTATCCCTGCCTGTATGTCAACCCAGGATGAATTTATGTCGGCAAAGTTTATGATGTCTGGCACTTCTGACTGGCCTCTACCGCTAAATAGACGGCCTCGGGCCATTTCGAGATACCTGAAGAACGATTGACTCACCCCCGTCACCCCCTATGCCCCGGTGCTATTCTGTGGCTACCTAGGGTAGCCGCCGCAAGTTCCGTCTGGAGTCTTTCTGGTGCTTGCGATCCTCCGGGCTGGATCCTGCGTAGCCAGTGTCGAGTTGGGTGCCCTGAACCTCAGCACTGAAGGCAGCCAGGGCATGGGTAACCGGACGAAGCCCGAGGCGCGGGACTGGACCGCCGCCACCCCTTGCAGCAGCTCCCTACCGCAACCACAGCAACCGTCCCTGAACCTCAGTGGCTCTCAGGGCCTTGGAGTGACCGGGACCCCCTGGCACCTGTTTGCCGCTGTTCAACGCCCACTGCGGCTGGGAGTCGCTGATTCCCAATCTCACGTCGTAAACGATCAGGTCAAGGTATGTTCACCGCATGCCCGCAGCCCCGCCGACGTGCCCCGACTGTGCCCAGACGATGAAGGCCGGCGGCCTTGTCCTGTCTGGGCGGGAGGACGACGGCGCGCGAACCTGCCAGGCGCTGTGGCGGTGTCCCGATCGGCACGTCTGGTGGAGGTGGGCGGACCGAGAGGACGATCCGCTAGAGGTCTGTCCGTATCCAAACTCCTCTGGTCCTGACATCTATGGCTGACATCAACGGTGGGGGACAGCCCCATCCGCGAGCGACTTTGCACAGCCGCCGAACCTCCAGGCGGACATGGGGTGCGGCGTCGTGATCGAACTTACAAAGCAGATGTCGGCGGTTCGAAACCGTCCGCGCCCACCAGCACAAAGGCCCCCGCCGATCATGACGGGGGGCCTTTGACGTGTCGGGGGCGCCGCCGGAGTGGCGTGTTCAGCGTGCTTGGAGCAGCCACCGGAAGCGGCTGTTGCTGGGCTCGGCGCCCCGGTGTCCGACGCGGGCGGTCCAGTGGCGGGACACCACGTTCACGAAGCTCTCGACCGCGCGGGGGTCGGCGCGTCGCCAGGCGGGTACGGCGGTGAGCCAGGCGAGCGCGTCGTCGGGGGGCTGCTCGCACTCCATGAGCCGCACGGCGGTGTACGCGGCGTCGATCCAGGCGGGGCCGGTGGCGGGCATGGCCCAGTCGATGACGTGGGCGTCGCCGTCTGCGTGGCCGATCAGGATGTTGTGCGGGTTGGTGTCGGTGTGCAGGAGGGTGTCTCCCGCGAGGAGTTCCGCGTCGCCAGGTGTGAGGTGTTCGCCGTAGCCGTCGGTGAAGGCGGGGACGGTGAGGTGCGCCGGAGTGCGGAGCCGGGTCATCCGGGTGAGTGCGCGGGCGATCGAGGGCAGGTCGCCGGTGCCGGGGGCGAGGTCGGCGTGCCGACCGTCGATGTGGTCGAAGACGAGCAGGGCCCAGCCGTCGGCCCGGACACTGTGCCGGACGACGGGCGCGATTCCGCCGACGACGGGCCCCAGCGCCAGCTCCCACTGGAGCGCGGCGGCCTCCGCGATGTCGGTGTCGCGGACGCCCTTCAGGAAGAGCCGGCCATGCCTTTCGGTACGGATCACCGCCGCGAGTCGACAGTTCAGCCCCTCCGCGACGGTGGTGGTGTCCGTGACGGGGCCCGTCCGGCCCTCCACCGCGGCCCGTACCCCGGCAGGCAGATCCGCCCACTCCACACGTTTGCTCATACCGTCCTCGCCTGCTCGGCCCGGGGCCGCCCCGTGGCAGGGGCGACCTCGGCTCGTCGGTCTGTCACTGCTGCGTGGCGCCGCACTTGCGGCACCGGATCTTGCCGCTCCAGCCCACCCAGTCGTGGTCGCAATCGTCGCTGCGCGGGGTCGGGGAATCCATGGTCGTCACCTCCTCTCATGGTCCAGCGGATCGGCGTGGCCTCAGCCGTGGTGCTGTGGCCGGAGGGAGATTGAGGCGGCCGTTCGTTATGCCGAGAGGTGGAGAGTTTCCAACTCGTGGGCGATGCCCGAGGCGATGACTCCCAGGGATATGACCCACAACGACAACATCATCACCACGCCAACGGTGGATACTTTTCGATTTCGCACGAGTCGCTTTCGGTGGCTCGCTGCCCTGTTCGACGCCGTGCGGGGAGGCCGAGGCCGTCGACGGGAGCCTTTTTCTTCAGTCGGCAATCGGGGCGGGGACAGGCGCAGGGGCCGAATTCCAAGGGGTTGAAATCCGAGTGTCTGCTCGGTGGTTGGTGCACCGTCAATCTCCATGGAGGGCTGGTGGATCACCGTGTAACGGCGGGCTCAGCCGGACTGGTGGCACCCGTGTACAGCGGCTCGGTGGTGACCTGCTGGAAGCTGTGGTGCCCGGTGGCCGCCGCATGACCGAGAACCCAGGCAGCGAACTCCGCCAAGGGTGGCCCGAGCGGCGACCGCTCCTCGCACTCGGTGCACTGGACCAGTCGGGCTGCGGGTGCACCTTCTACGGGCCTGAGCACAGCAGCCTGACTATTCGTTCTCATCATCGGTCCTCGGTGATGTGAAAGGGCAGCGAGAGGTACCCGAGCACACTCGGGCATCTTTCGATGAGTGGTTATGGCGACATCAGTCCCACTACGCTGAGTGGCCAGGTTGTCACCCATGACGGTAGGCGGGTGTGACATCCGCTTGGAGTGACCGTGAGTACGGGTGACTGCCCGCTGTGAGCGGACAAGGGGACGCCATGGGCAAGCAGGTGAACGGAAGAACCCCGACCGGTGGTCAGGGAACATCCGGCCGAGGTCGCGCGGGCATCATCTCGGGCTATGTCTTCCGTGTCATACGCGAGCAGGTGGGGCACACACAGGACAGCCTCGCCGAGCGGTTCGGGGTGGCGCCGGACACAGTCGCAGGGTGGGAGACCGGACGCCGACCGCTGACTTCCCTGCCGGTGGGGCAGACGCTGGTGCACCGACATCGGCTTCTGCGGATGGGTACAGCACCCGCTCTGCTGGCCGCTCTCGGACGCGCGATGGAAGCCGACATCGTGCTGGCCGGCGCGCTGGAGGACAGACCGGCCCCAGGGGTCGACCCGCTCGGCGCCTGGGTCCTGCAACGCGACCTCGTAGAGTTCCTGACCTGGCCCTTCACTGGAGTCCCGCCCAGTTCGGTACGTGATCTTCCGGCGCCTTCCCGGCCGCGTCGTGGGCCGGTGCCCATGGTGCCGGAACTGCCCACGGCCGAGCGGCGCCGCTTCTTCGGCCGTATGCGGGAGACCGCCGAGCGAACGCAGGGGTGCCGTGACTTCCTGCTGGGTAGGCAAGCTCTCTACCTCGCCGGATTCGATGAGGGCACCGACACCTCCAGGTGGCTGGCACACCAGCAGGGGACCGAGCGTCCGGATGACTGGCTGACCCGATGGCTCAACTCCCGTTCCGTCGCCGCCGTGGCCGCGCGCCAAGGAGACCGGGACCGCATGGTCCACTTCATCAGCCACACCCTGGGCGACGGTGACCGGGCCGAAACGGCGAACTTGAACTACTGGGCGTACTGGATCGGTGAGTCCTCACACGTGCAACTTTCGGACGACTTCATCGGCGAGGCGCCCGGGCCTTGGCACGGCGACCGGCTCATGGCCCACCTGATTCGCGGACTCGTCCCGTGCCACGGCTTCTTCGACCTCAACGTCCACACCCTCTGGATGCTGTTCGCCGCCCGACCGAACCTGCTGCACGCGCGGTCGGCGGCCGGTCGGACCCTGCGGGAGCGGCTGCCGGTGCTGTTGGATGAGCCTCGGCTCCTGCCACAGGCCCGGCGGGAGCTGGATGGTATCCGCTACGCGATCCGCCTCGCCGAGGCGTGAAAGGGGACACCCGTGAGTGACCAGGACCTGGCGGACGTGGCCCACTTCCTCTGGGAGGCGGGGACATTGAAGGCGGCCCGGCGCACGGGCTGGTGGATGGCGGGTGTCCGTGACCCCGAGAGTGTCGCGGAGCACGCGTGGCGCACGTCCGTCATCGCCTCGGTCATCGCCACCCTGGAGGGCGCCGACGCCGCGCGGGCCGCGCACCTGGCGGTGTGGCACGACTCGCAGGAGACGCGGACGGGCGATGTGAACCATCTGGGGAAGAAGTACGCGGCTCCGGGCGACCCCGTCGCGGTGACAGCGGATCAGACGGCCGGTATGCCCGAGATCCTGCGATCCGCGATCCGTGCGGTCGTCGCCGAGTACGAGGCGCGCGAGACCCCCGAGGCCGTCTGCGCGCGGGACGCGGACAAGCTGGAGTGCATGCTTCAAGGGTTGGAGTACACGGCGCAGGGGTACGAGGCCGCCCGGCGATGGGTCGACAACAGCCGGGCCCGGATCGTCACCGTCTCCGGCCGGGCGCTCGCCGACCAACTCCTGGCGCAGGCCCCGCTCGACTGGCTGCACGCGGCCATGGGCACGCGGCGCGGCTGATCCGTCCGGCCGCCCCGGCCCATCGGCCGGCTGCCGCCGGTCACACCCCCAGCCACGCCCGCCGGTCCCTCGCCACTCTGTAGACCTCCTCCACCTGCGCCGGTGTCAGCACCCCCGTCAGCGACCCCAGCCCGGACACCTGCCGGTCCTGGTACACCCGCACGGCCCGCTGCGCCGGAGCCACGTCGACGGCGGACGCGGCGACGAAGACCAGGACCGGGTGCACGGAAACGGGGAAGGCGCAGAAGTGTTCCAGCGTGGTGCGGGCGCGGGTGGACTCCGTGAGGCTGGTGAGGGGGTAGGGGCGGGGTGGGCCCTGGCCGATGGTGGCTGTCGTGGGGGTGACATGGACCGCTTGGCCCGGGTGGTGCTTCGTGGTGACGGTGAAGACCCCGCCCGGGCCGATCAGCAGATGCGCGATGTCCGGCTCGCGCGGCAGCGGCACCGAGTGCAGCACGCGCCAGCCGTAGCGGCCCAGCCGGTGCAGCTCCGCGCCCACGCGGCGCTCCGCCGCCAGGGCCCGGGGGGAGGGGCGGCGGGAGAGGCGGAGGCGGGCGTGGGCCAGGGGGCCCGGGGCGCGGCGGGTGAGGCGGTCGTGGAGGGTGGCGCCCGGGCGGCGGCGGGCGAGGTCGTTCTCCGGGGTGAGGGGCGGCAGCTCCCGGCGGGGCGAGGACCGGGGCACCGACGGGGGCGCAGCCGTCGGCGTGTGCCGGGCGATCGCGTCGAGAACGGCGTCCCGATAGCTGGGCCGCAGACAGACGACATCGCCCGAGCGGCGGTCCGCCCAGCCCACGGAGGTGCCGTCCGGCAGGTCCACATAGAGCCGGTCGTGCCCGAACCGCTTCCACGAGGTGACCCTCAAACCCTCCACCGCACCCCCTCCGGGCATAACGAATCCATTGCTATAGCAGCAGTCGGGAGGAAGGCCCACAAGAGTACGTTCCGTGAACTCCCTTTCTGATCAGGGGAGTTGGCCAAGTGGTATAGGCCATTTGGTAACAGTTCGGATGACCATCTCATATATCTCCCTAATCTGCCCTAGGGTGACGCTCCCTTAACTGTGCGCATCCTGGACGGTCCCGTGTACGACTCATCTCCCCAGCCTTCGCCGGGTCAGCGGCCTCCCCACGCCCACTGGGCCCAGCAGGCCGACGACTGGAGCACGGGGCAGCAGCCCCCGGTCTTCCCCGCCGCGCCGCCGCCCCCACAGCCGCCGCGGAAGAAGTCCCGCGGCGGTCTGATCGTCACGCTCAGCGTCATAGCCGGACTCGCGATAGCCGGGGGTCTGGTGGTGTACGTGATGGACTCCGGCGACTCCGAACCCACCACCGTGACCGAGACGACCACGGAGCCGGGCCGTCCCGCGAAGAAGGACGCGACGCTCAAGGGCTGTTCGGTCGACGAGTCGACCAAGATCCCCACCGCCGTTGTGAACATCACCAACAACTCCAGTTCCACCAGCAACTACGCCGTCGACGTCGTCTTCGTGGACGAGGAGGGCAAGAGCGTCACCAAGGGCGTCGCCAAGGTCGACGGTGTGGACCAGGGGCAGTCCGCCGACCACTCCGTGCGCGGCCAGCAGGCCGTCGAGGGGACGGTCACCTGCGAGGTCGCCTATGTGACCCGCTGGGCGCAGTGACCGACCCCTGGTAGCCCCCCTGGAGCCGGATGGATCAGGGCAGGTCCCGACGGGTCGCACCGGCCCGTCCGGGCCCGTCGCGACCCCCGTCCGGGCCCGCCGGGGCTCCGGCCGGCCGCCGGACCGGCCCCCGCGCCGGCGCCGCCCCGGCGGCCGGTTTGGCGGAAACGGCCTGTGACAGGGCTATCGCCCGGCACCGACGCTGCTTACAGTGCGGGTGTTTCCCAACCCGTTCTCCGTGTGGGGGGTGCCGATGTCCACGGTCGATCCAGCCGCCGGCCGAAGTCGGCAGCGACCGGCCCGGAGCGGTCACGGGCGCCGACCGGGCGCCCGTACCGTGATCGGGCTGGTCGTGTACGGCGGAATCTGGACACTGCTCGGTGCCGGGATCGCCGCCCTGGCCCGGCCCCGTGTCGCCGAGCTGTGCCCCGCCGGTGGCACCGGCCCTCCGCAGTCGCCGCCCTGGCTGCTCTGGTGCCTCGTCGCCGTCCTGATCGCCGGTTCGCTGCTCGGCGTCGCGCTGCGCGCGGGGCTCATCGACCGGCTCGGGCTCAACCTCCAGTCCGCGCTGTCCTCGGCGCTCGTGAACGCGGGGCTCGCGGCGGGGTTCCTCCTCGGCGCCCGCGTCCTCTGGGAGACCCCGCCCCACCTGGGGTATCTGACGGACGAGAGCGGCGGGCGGGGCGACGCCTGGGGCATGGGCGCCTGGCTCGCCTGGACCTCGCAGTACTGGCTGCCCCTCACCCTGCTGATCCTCGTCGCCCTGCGGGTCCTGGCGAGCCTCCGCTACGAGCGGGCCGAACGGCTCCGCGTCGCGCGGGCACGGGCCGTCGTCACCACGGGACGCCGTACCAAGGGCGTGGTCATCGAGGCACGGGAGACCGGCATGGTGACCCGGGACCGGCCGCGCGCCCACTTCGTGGTGCGGTTCATCGACGAGACGGGGTCGCCCCGCTCCGTCACCAAGACCGCGCTCTTCCCCCGGACCGAGCTGCCGCGCCCCGGTGACCGGGCGGTCGTCTGGTACGACCCCGCCGCGTCCGGAGCGGACACCGTGATCGCGGTGGTGCTCGCCGACCCCGGCCGGCTCGGGGAACGGGACATGGCCGAAGCCCTCGACGTGGGCGGACTGGTGATCCACTGAGCCCGGCACCGGGTGCCCGGTACCCGGCGTCCCCCTCGGACGCCCCGGGTATCACGGAGGGCCTGGAACCGCCCCCGTCCCCGGAGGCACACTGAACACATGTGCCGCAGCATCAAGACGCTCCGCCCGCCCGTCCTCCCCGAAGAGGCCACCGAGGACGACATCCGGGCCGCCGCGCTCCAGTACGTCCGCAAGGTGTCCGGTTTCCGCGCGCCCGCCGCGCACAACCGCGAGGTCTTCGACCGGGCCGTGGACGACATCGCCGAGGCGACCCGTCGGCTCCTCGACGGTCTGGAGGTACGGGGCGCCCACCGGGCCGCCTCGGTCACCCCCGCGGAATGAGCGTCACCCTCACCGAATGAGCGCTGGGCCCTGCCGGATGACCGTCGGGCCCACGGAATGAGCGCCGGGCCCGACGAGCGGGCGCCGGGCGAACGTCAGGCGTCGGCGCAGGCCGGGCGGGGCGCTCCCGCGGACCCCGCCGGGGACACCGGCTGACCGGGCACGGACGCGGCGCCCGCGGGCACCTGGCGGCGGCGCATCACATACGCGGCCAGCGCCCCCGCGGCGAACAGCGCCAGCACCGACACCGCCGCGCCCGTCCAGCTCGCGCCGAGCCACTGGCCGCCGAAGTAGCCGAGCCCCACGCTGTAACAGGCCCAGACCACACCGGCCACGGCGGACCACGGCAGGAACTCCCGTACCGTGCGATGGGCGGCGCCCGCCCCCAGGGAGACCACCGAGCGCCCGGCCGGTGCGAAACGGGCGATCACCACCAGCGCGCCACCGCCCCGGCTGAGGGTCGTCCCCAGCTTGGCCTGGGCGCGGGTGAGTCTGCGCGAGCGCGCGATGGCGCGGTCGAACCGGTCCCCGCCGCGCCGTGCCAGCCGGTAGGCCACGAGATCGCCGACGACCGACGCGGTCGCCGCGCACAGGACCAGGATCAGCAGCGACGGCACTTCCTGCGCCACCGGCACCTTGCCCGCCGCGCCCGCGACCGCCACCGTTCCGGCCGTGGCCGTCCCGGCCGCCGCCGCGGTGGCAGCGGTGATCACCAGAACGCCGCTGGGCAGCACCGGCAGAAAGACGTCGAGCAGTACGGAGACGGCGACCACCGCATAGATCCAGGGGCTGCTGGTCAGCGACCCCAGAGTCTCCAGCACCTTTGTTTCTCCCCGTTTCGTGGCTTTGCCGCGACGTCAGGAGACGGTCGGTGTGGCGGCAGTATCAGCTGTACAGCGTACGCGGAACGCCTTCGATCGATCGCTCGGGGGCCAGTGATGTTGTGATCATCACTTCAGTCGCTGAATTCCCGCTTGAGCCGCTGGACGGGGGAGACGGGCGAAGAGGAAGAGGAAGAGGAGAGGGAGGGAAGCGGAGAACAAGGGAGGAGAAGAAGGGAGAAGAAGGGAGGAGGAGAGGGCGGGAAGAGGGCGGGGAGAGGGAACGGGGGCGCGAGGGAACGGGAAGTGCCCGGCCCCCGCGGAGGGGCCGGGCACTTGCGTGGGGGGACGGAACGGGTCCGGGGGTCAGGCAGGGACCGAGGTCCGCCGCGGCCGGGTGGTCTCCTGGCTCCGGGAGAAGAGCCGGTCCAGCGAGAGCCCGCCGGGGCCGGTGAAGACCAGCAGCAGGAAGGCCCAGCAGAAGATCGCGGACGCCTCGCCGTGGTTCTCCAGCGGGAAGAGGCCGTCGGCCTGGTGCTCCACGAAGTACGCGTACGCCATGGAGCCCGAGGCGATGAACGCGGCGCTGCGGGTGCCCACGCCCAGCATCACCAGACCGCCGCCGACGAGCTGGATCACCGCCGCGTACCAGCCGGGCCAGGTGCCCGCGTCGACGGTGGCGCCGGTGCCGGCCATGCCGCCGAGGACGCCGAAGAGCGAGGCCGCGCCATGACAGGCGAAGAGGAAGCCGATGACGATACGGAAGAGCCCGATCACATAGGGCTGCGCCTGATCCAGTCTGCCGGGCAGGGAGGTGTTGGCCATGACGGGACTCCAGGGGGTCGTGGGGGGAACCGAGAAAGTGCGGGAAGCGTGGGGCTTCCCGCGACTTCACGCTAGGAGGCTCCGAGTGTTACTTGCAAGTTCAACATTTGATTCACAGGGGTTTCTCAGCGGAATCTCATCGTCCTCCCGGGGGTATGGCAGCTAATCCCGGGCAAATCACCGGCCGGGGCCGCCCCTTGTCCCTGAGCCGTCCGGGGGCGGGGTGAGCGTTCGTTCGTCCACCGTCACCAGTCCCGTGCCCGGCGGCCCCACCTGCTCCAGCCGCAGCCGCGCGGAGCGCCCCCGCAGCGTCAGCGTCATGAGCTGGTTCCCGAACCATGGACCTCCCGTGCGCTCCCAGCGCACCGGTGGTCTCCCGGTACGGCCGTGCCGGGCCAGGGCCCGCCCCGCGAGCCTGGCCGCCGGGCTCCAGCCGAGGCGGAAGGCCCACCGGAGGGTGCGGGAGAGGGTGTTGTGCAGCGGGGAGCAGGTGAGCTGGACCACCCGGGCCTCGGGGCCGGTGCCCTCCGGCCACCGGGGCTCGGCGATATAGCCGTGGTGCACATCGCCGGAGAGGACGCAGACCGTGGCGGGCGCGCCGGGGCCGCCGCCCGCCCGGGCGATCAGCCGGGCCAGCCCGTCGAAGGAGCGGGGGAAGGCGGGCCAGTGCTCCAGGTCGAACCGCCGCCGCAGCCGCTCGCCCAGCCGGGCCCAGGGTCCGCCGGGGCCCCCGCGCTCGCCCCGGCAGAGGGCCGCGTCCCAGCTCTCCAGCTCATGGGCGAGGGGCGGCAGCAGCCAGGGCAGCGAGGTGGCGACGAGGAGATGGTCGTACGCGCCGCGTGCCGCCGGGGTCTGCTCGTCCAGCCAGCGGGACTGGGCCGGGCCCAGGATCGAGCGGCGGCGCTCGTCGGCCAGGGAGCGGCCCGCCCGGGTGTCGAGCATCAGCAGCCGGGTGCGGCCGAAGTCGCGGCGGAAGCTCCAGCGCACGGAGTCCGGGTCGGTCTCGGCCCGTTCGGCGAAGGTGCGCAGCGCCGCCGTGCCGTCGGGGGCGGCGCGCACGGCGGCGAGGAGCGGGTCCGTCCCCAGTTCGGCGGGGGAGAGGTTGCCGAGGTGCTGGTGGACCCAGTACGACATCAGCGCGCCCACCGCCCGCTTGTGCCACCAGGGGGTGGCCCGCATCCCGGCCACCCAGGACGCGCTGGTGTTCCAGTCGTCGATCACGTCGTGATCGTCGAAGATCATGACGCTCGGCACGGTCGACAGCAGCCAGCGCACCCCCGGCTCCCCCCAGGACTCCTCGTACAGCCGGGTGTACTCCTCGTAGTCCCGTACCTGGGGGCCCGGCGGCTCGCGCAGATCGCGGCGGGCGGCCAGCCAGGAGCGGGTGGCGGGGGAGACCTCGTCCGCGTACACCTGGTCGCCGAGGAGCAGCAGGACATCGGGGCGGGCGGCGCCGGGGTCGGCGGCGAGGCGGAGCGCGAGGGCGCCGAGGGCGTCGGGGCCGAGGGCGTCCTGCCCGTCGCGCCCGTCGCCGACCGGGTGCGGGGCCTGGCGGCAGGAGCCGAAGGCGACCGTGACGCCGGGCGCGGGCACGGGGGGTGCGGTGATCGTGGATGGTGGGAAGCGGAAGTCGGGTGGCGGCCAGACCCGATGGCCGTCGAGCAGTACCTCGTACGTCGTTGTGCTGCCGGGACGCAGTCCGCCGACCGGGACGACGGCATAGTGGCGGGCCGCGATCCGGAAGGTGGTGGCGGAGCCGTGGGCGCCGTTCGCGCAGGGGATCTCGACGGTGCAGTGCCGGTCGGTCTCGACCCAGACGGTCGCCGTGGTCCCGGTCTCCCAGTCGATGTGGCGCAGCAGCGGCCCCAGGCGCAGTCCGGCCGTGGCGGCTCTCATTCCGTGTGCTCCTCCCCGTCCCCCCGGCCCGCCCCGCCCTGTCCGGTCCCGTTCCGTACGGTCCCGTTCCGTTCCGGAAGGTCTGGGGGGTCCCGTCGTTCCGGGAGGTCTCGCCCTCCGTCGTTCCGTACCGTACGGACGACACGGGGGCGGTACGGGTACCCGCGGCGCGTCGGCGTGGCGCCCGCCCCTCCGGGGGGCGTGCGCCGGGGCCGGACGGGGGCGGGTCAGCAGCCGTTCAGGGTGCTTTGCAGGGTGTTCTTCTCGGCGCTGTCGACGGTCAGCCCGTAGTAGTGCTTCGTGTGCACCCACATCCGGACATAGGTGCAGATGTACGAGGTGCGTGACGGCAGCCACTCGGCCGGGTCCTTGTCGCCCTTGGCCTGGTTGACGTTGTCGGTGACGGCGATGAGCTGGGGGCGGGTGAGATCGTTGGCGAAACCCTGCCGCTGGGCGGTGGTCCAGCGGTTGGCGCCGGAGCGCCACGCCTCGGCCAGCGGGACGAGGTGGTCGATGTCCAGGTCGGACGCGGCGGTCCAGGTGGCTCCGTCGTACTCGGAGAACCAACGGCCGCTGACGGCGGCGCAACTGGAGTTCTGGACGACGTCGACGCCGTCCCGCTTGAGAACGACCTCACGGGTGTTGCAGGCGCCGTACTGGGTGCTCCAGTGCGGGAAGAGATCACGGCTGTAGCCGCTGGAGGAGCCCTCGGCCGCCACGGTGAGCTGTCCGAGATAGGCGCGTGCGGTGGCCGCGTCGACCGGGGTGGGTGGGGCCGCCTGGGCGGCGGGCGCGGTGGCGAGCAGCCCGGTGACGGCGAGGGCGGTGGCGAGGGCGGCGGTGGTGGTCGCGGCGGCGGTTCGACGGCTGGGGCGCGCGGGGCGGCCGGGCATGCGAACTCCTCGGGGGTGGGGGGAGGGGTGAGCTGACGGGCCGACAGGCCCACGGGCGCCGTTCGGCGGTGGTGCGGAGGCGCGGTGGTGCCGTCGGCTCCCGCGAGGGTGACGACACGGCGGCGCGGCGATGTCGGCCGGAACCAGCGTGACGTCATGAACACGACAGGGCAAGTGTTCTGAGGGATCGACACCTTCGCGTGACCGTTCGGCGTAGTGAACTCCGGCGCACGCGCGGCGTAGGGTTGCCGGGTGCTCCTCACGGTGAACGTCGCGTTCGGGGTGGTGCTCGCCGTACTGCTGCTCGCGGCGGCCGTGACGGCGGCCCTCACCCATCTCGGACGGGGACGGGAGATCCTGGTCGCCGGCGTGCGCGCGGCGGCGCAGCTCGGCGCGGTCTCCCTGGTCATCGGGTGGGTGGTCCGCTATCTGCCCGCGCTCGTCGGCTTCGTCCTGCTGATGTACGCGGTGGCGGTGTGGACGGCCGGGCGCCGGATCACCCCCCGGGGCCCGTGGTGGTGGGCGGGGGTGCCCATCGCGGCGGGGGTGCTTCCCGTGCTGGCGGTCGTGCTGCTGACCGGGATCGTCCCGCCGACGGGGATCGCGCTGGTCCCGGTCGCCGGGATCTTCATCGGCGGGGCGCTCACCGCGACCGTGCTCGCCGGGCGGCGGGCCCTCGACGAACTGCGGACCCGGCACGGAGAGGTGGAGGCGGGGCTCGCCCTCGGGCTGCTCGACCGCGACGCCCGGCTGGAGGTCGCCCGCGTCTCGGCGTCGGACGCGCTGCTCCCCGGGCTCGACCAGACCAGGACCGTGGGGCTCGTCACCCTGCCGGGGGCGTTCGTCGGCATGCTGCTCGGCGGTGCCTCACCGCTGCGGGCGGGCGCGGTGCAGCTCTTCGTTCTGGTGGGGCTGATGGCGGTGCAGGTGGTCGCGGTCGCGGTGACGCTGGAGCTGGTGGCCCGGGGGCGGCTGCACCGCCGCGGGGAGTGAGACCCCCGCGCGGCCGGGCGCGTCCCCGTACCCGCTGTCGCCGCCCTGCCGGTACCCCCGCGCGGCCGGGCGCGCCCCCGTACCCGCCGTCGCCGCCCCGCCGGTACCTCCGCGCATCCCCGCGCGCCCCCGTGCTTCCGCGCGCGTCCCCGTCCGGGCGCGGGCACCGTGGGCCGGGCGCCCGTACCGTACCCTGGACGGAGCAGAAGGGGAGTAGCTCTTCGCCGGAACGTCGACATACTGCCGGGCCCGTGCCCGGCCGGCGCCCGGAGGCTGCCTCGGATCGGGTCCTGACCCGTCCGAAGCCGCCAGCGAGACCTTCGGCCGCAGTGTCCATCGACGCTGCCGTGCCGAAGCGACCCCTTTTTTCGCAGGTCTCTCGGTGCGGGCAGCCCGACCGATAGAGGAATCCACACGTGATCAGCTTCACCGTCATGGCGATCACCTTCGGCGTCGTCTTTCTCGCCGAGCTCCCCGACAAGACCGCGCTCGCCGGTCTGATGCTGGGCACCCGCTACCGGGCGTCCTATGTCTTCGCCGGTGTCGCCGCCGCCTTCGCGGTGCATGTGGCACTGGCGATCGCGGCGGGCAGTGTGCTCACCCTGCTGCCGCACCGGCTGGTGCAGGCGGTCGTGGGCGTGCTCTTCCTCGCGGGCGCGCTCGTCCTGCTCCTCCGCAAGCACGACGACGACGGCGGGAACATCAAGGCGCCCGAGGACCAGTCGTTCTGGAAGGTCTCCGGGGCGGGCTTCATGCTGATCCTGGTCGCCGAGTTCGGCGATCTCACCCAGATCATGACCGCGAACCTGGCCGCCCGCTACGACAACCCGATCTCCGTGGGCCTCGGCGCGGTGCTGGCGCTGTGGGCGGTCGCGGGCATCGGCATCCTCGGCGGCAAGACGCTGATGAAGTACGTGCCGCTGAAGCTGATCACCAAGGTCGCGGCCGGTCTGATGCTGGCCCTGGCCGGATTCAGCCTGTACGAGGCGATCACGGGCTGAGTCCGGCGGACCGCCGTCGCCGCCCGGTCCCGTCGAGGGGGCCGGGCGGCGCGGACCGCCGGGCGGGCCCGCGCGGACTGCCGGGCGACGACGGTGCGGACCGCCGGACGGCGGTGGCGCGGACCGTCAGACGGCGGCGGCGCTCCGGCGGCGGCTCAGCCGGACGTGTCCGTCCGGAGTCACGGCCACGTCGAGCGCGTCCAGGTCCGGGACGGCGAGGTCGGGCGAGAGACCGGCGGCCCGGGGCCCGATGCCCACGGTGAGGCACCCGGCGGCACGCGCCGCCGCGAGGCCGGCCTCCGAGTCCTCGAAGGCGACGCACTCCGCCGGGGCGAAGCCCAGCTCGGCCGCGCCCTTGAGGAAGCCCTCCGGGTCCGGCTTGCTCGCGCCCACCGACTCCGCCGTGATCCGCACGAGGGGCAGCGGCAGCCCGGCGGCCCCCATCCGGGCCCGGGCCAGCGCCTCGTCCGCCGAGGTCACCAGGGCGTGCGGCACCCGGGCGACCGCCGCAAGGAACTCCGGCGCGCCCGGTATCGGCACCACTCCGGCCACATCGGCCGTCTCGCGCGCCAGCATCACCGCGTTCTCCGCGTGGTTGCGCTCCATCGGCCGCTCCGGCAGCAGCGCGGCCATCGTCGCCCACCCCTGGCGGCCGTGGACGACCTTCAGGGCCTCGTCGGGGTCGAGCCCCTGCTCCGTCGCCCACTCCCGCCAGAGCCGTTCCACCACCGCGTCCGAGTTGACGAGCGTGCCGTCCATGTCGAGCAGCAGCGCGCGGCCGACGAGGACGGCGGCGGTGTCCGGCTGAGTGGTGGTGTCCGGCTGGGCGGTGGTGTTCGGCATGTGGTGCTCCGTACTCCCGAGGGCTCCGGGACGCACACGGGGGTCCCAGAGGCAGAACAGCCCCGTCCGCCGGTCAGGGGAGCGGACGGGGCTTTGTTTCCCAACGATACAAAACCGCAGGTCCAGCCGCCACCTCCACCCGGTGGCGGAGCCGCCGCACCCGGTCGTCGAGCCCTCGCGCACGGGCCGTCCGCGCCACCGCTCAGCAGGCCGGACCCGCCCGTACCGCACAGGATGGAGGGAACGCGCCCCGGGCGGACACGGACCCCCGGGGCGAGGAGCGGCGCAGGGCCCCCGAGGAGAGGCGCATGGCGGAGGAAACGACCGGCCCCGCGCCGGTGGTCACGGCCCCCGGCGAGGGCCGCAGCCGACGGGCCGTCATGGTCTCCATCGGCGCGCTGCTGCTCGGCATGCTGCTCGCCGCGCTCGATCAGACGATCGTCTCCACCGCCCTGCCCACCATCGTCAGCGACCTCGGCGGACTGGAACACCTCTCCTGGGTGGTCACCGCCTATCTGCTCGCCTCGACGGCGGCCACCCCGCTGTGGGGCAAGCTCGGCGACCAGTACGGCCGCAAGAAGCTCTTCCAGACGGCCATCGTCATCTTCCTCATCGGCTCGGCCCTCTGCGGCATCGCGCAGGACATGCCCCAGCTCATCGGCTTCCGCGCGCTCCAGGGCCTCGGCGGCGGCGGACTCATGGTGCTCTCCATGGCGATCGTCGGCGACATCGTCTCGCCCCGGGAGCGCGGCAAGTACCAGGGGCTCTTCGGCGGCGTCTTCGGCGCCTCCAGCGTCCTCGGCCCGCTGCTCGGCGGCTTCTTCACCGACAATCTGAGCTGGCGCTGGGTCTTCTACATCAATCTGCCGATCGGTGCGGTGGCGCTGCTCGTCATCGCGGCCGTGCTGCACATCCCGGTCCGCTCCACCCCCCACACCATCGACTACCTCGGCACCTTCCTCATCGCCGCCGTCGCCACCTGTCTGGTGCTGGTCGCCTCGCTCGGCGGCACCACCTGGGCCTGGGACTCGCCGCAGATCATCGGGCTCACCCTGCTCGGCCTGATCCTGCTCGCGGTCTTCATCCCGGTCGAACGGCGGGCCGCCGAGCCCGTGCTGCCGCTGCGGCTCTTCCGTATCCGCACCTTCACCCTGGTGGCGGTGATCAGCTTCATCGTCGGCTTCGCGATGTTCGGCGCGATGACCTATCTGCCGACCTTCCTCCAGGTGGTCCACGGCATCACCCCGACCCTCTCCGGGGTGCACATGCTGCCCATGGTGGCCGGACTGCTGCTCGCGTCCACGGCCTCCGGGCAGATCGTCAGCCGCACCGGCCGCTGGAAGGTCTTCCCCATCCTGGGC
The DNA here is from genome assembly GCF_005519465.1 of Streptomyces clavuligerus. Classification (NCBI taxonomy): domain Bacteria; kingdom Bacillati; phylum Actinomycetota; class Actinomycetes; order Kitasatosporales; family Streptomycetaceae; genus Streptomyces; species Streptomyces clavuligerus. The sequence continues at coordinate 4,880,976 of NZ_CP027858.1, forward strand.
ACCGGGATCACCGCGATCGGACTGCTCCTCCTCCACCGGCTCACCGAGTACAGCACCACCTGGGAGATGAGCGTCTATCTCTTCGTCTTCGGCACCGGGCTCGGCCTGGTGATGCAGGTCCTGGTGCTGGTGGTGCAGAACTCGGTGCGGTACGAGGACCTCGGCGTCGCCACCTCCGGCGCGACCTTCTTCCGCTCCATCGGGGCCGCCTTCGGGGTCGCCGTCTTCGGCACGATCTTCTCCAACGGGCTGCGCGGGCTGCTCGCCGACGCGCTCGCCGGGCGGCCGGTACCGGCCGGGGCCGCCGCCGAGATCGCCGCCGACCCGAAGGCCATCGCCAAGCTGCCCCCCGGGCTCCGGATGCCGGTGAAACACGCCTTCGCCGAGGCCATCACCAATGTCTTCCTGGACGCCGTCCCGGTGGTGCTGCTCGCCTTCGTGGTGGCCTGGTTCCTCAAGGAGGACCCGCTGCGCGGCTCGGTCACCGCGCCCGAGCCCACCCAGACGCTCGCCTCCAACCCGGTGGAGCGCTCCTCCCACGAGGAGTGCGCCCGCGCGCTGTCCGTCCTCGGCTCCCGCGAGGGACGGCGCGAGATCTATGTGAAGATCACCGACCGGGCGGGGTACGACCTGCTGCCCGCCGCGAGCTGGCTGCTGCTGCGCGTGCGCCGCCATGGAACGGTGGAACCGGCGCTGCTCGCCGACACCACCCCCGTACCGCTGCGGGCGATCACGGACGCCGCCCGGCAACTGGAGGAACGCGCGCTCGTACGCAGGGAAGGGGTGCAGCTCCTGCTCACCGACCGGGGTCTGGAGACCGCCGTACGGCTGGCCAAGGCGCGCGAGGAGTCACTGGCGGAGCTGCTGGGCGACTGGTGGGGGCCGGACCGGCCCACCGACCTCGTCCAACTGGTGGAGGAGCTGACCGGCGAGTTGTGCGGCTCGGACCAGGAACGGCCGGACGGACACCTTCCGGCCCGTGACCACCGGGCCCCCTGAGCGCGAACGGGGCCCCCGGGGCGCCCGGTGCGGCGGCGCCCCGGGCGCCCCGTCCGCGAAGGGCCGGGACAGGGCCGGAACCGGACCGGCGCCGGGTCAGGACTTCGGCGCGGCCGACTGGACGACCTCGAACGACCACAGCGTCGCCCCACTCGCGGCGGGCTTCTGCTGCTCGCCGCCCTCGCCGCCGCCCCGGGGGGCGTGGGCGTCGCGCATCGAGGTCGCCATCCATGTCTCGAAGTCCGCCTCGCTGCGCCAGCGGGTGTAGACCAGGTACTGGTCCGTACCCTCCAGCGGGCGCAGCAGCTCGAACCACTCGAACCCGTCGGCGCTCTCCACCAGCCCGGCGCGGGAGGCGAAGCGCTTCTCCAGCACCTCGCGCTGTTCCGCGGGGACGGTCAGAACATTGATCTTCACCACACTGGCCACAGGACATCCTTCACATCGAGCACATCGCAGGGATCGATCCCGACCGTACCGCCCCCGGCCCGGGGATCGCGGAGGAGCCCCGCGATCCGGCCGCGCGCTGTCGGAAGCCCGTCAGCCCCGCCGGGGGGCCGCCGCCTGACCGGTCAGGAGACGACACGGGCCAGCAGGAACCCGTCGTGCCCCTTCGCCCCCACCGTCTGCACGGCCGTCGCCTCCAGCCGCGGCTCCCGGGCGATCAGCTCGAACATCTCGCGGGTGCCCCGCACGGCCGCGTCCGCAGGTCCGGCGTTCTCGGCGTTCTCGTTCAGGATCGCCCCGCCGCGCACCACGTTGTCGACGACGATCACACTGCCCGGCCGGGACAGCCGCAGCGCCCACTCCACATAGCGGGGGTTGTTCACCTTGTCCGCGTCGATGAAGAAGAAGTCGAACGGGCCGACGCCCGGCTCCGCCGCCAGCTCCGGCAGGGTCTCCAGGGCCGCCCCGGTCCTGACCTCGGCCACCGCGCCGAGCCCCGCGCGCTCCAGGTTCGCCCGCGCCACCTCCGCGTGGGCCTCGCTGTACTCCAGCGAGATCAGCCGCCCGCCCGCGGGCAGCGCCCGCGCCAGCCAGATCGTGCTGTAGCCGCCCAGCGTGCCGATCTCCAGCACCGAGCGCGCCCCCTGGATCCGCGCCAGGAGATGGAGCAGCTTGCCCTGGTTGCCCGCCACGGCGATCTGCGGGAGGCCCGCCGCCGTACTGGCGTCGAGGGCCGCCGTGAGCGCCTCGTCGTCGGGCGCGAGCAGATCGGTCAGATAGCGGTCCACCGCCTGCCACCGCTCTTCGGGTCGTTCTTCCTGATGGGGATGCGGGCTCTGTTCGCTCATGCGTCAAACTTATGCCAGCGGGGAAACCCGGGACCGTTCCGTACGCGGGACGGTCCGCTGTCGTCACGGCGCCTGCCGGTGCCTGGCGGTGCTCGCCGGTGCGCGCCGGCGGCTGTCCGGTCGGATCATCACGCGACGGTGACCGGTCAGGCGAAGAGGGGGCCGCCCGAGTCCTTATGACCGGGTGATGCGACCCTCTGAAGCGGACAAGGCCAGCGAAGACCGGACAAGACGGAACGCAAGACGGAACGCAGGGGAGGCGCGGCGCGACGTGGCGAACGCGGAGCACAGCGTGCGCGGGAGTGCGACGACGGACACGAGGACGGGCAGGGCGAGAATCGCGCTGTGGCTCGTGGCCGCCGTCCTCGCCCTACGGCAGACGGTGGCGGTCCTGGGACAGCCGCCGGGCGAACGGTTCCCGGACCTGGAGACCTGGCTCGGCGACAACGGCGTCCTGCGCGCCGGGGGACCGCTGTACGAGGACGGCGGGTTCACCGGCACCCCCTTCGCGGGGCTGGTGCTCACACCGCTGACCCACGCCGCCGAGCAGACCCTCGGTGTCGCCTGGACCCTCGGCACCCTGCTGCTCGTCGCCGGTGTCGGCGTGGTGGCCGCCCGCGCGCTGCCGGGGCCGGTGTCCCGCCGCAGCTCCCTGCTGGCCGCCCCGGTCGCGATCAGCCTGCTGATGCTCTCGCTCCCCGTGCGCAACAGCTTCCACCTCGGCCAGACCAGCATCATCCCGGTGCTGCTCGTCCTCCTCGGCTGTTTCGCCGTCCGGGGGGAACGCGCCTCCGGAGCCCTCATCGGCCTCGCCGCCGCCCTCCAGCCCACGGTGCTGCTCTTCGCCCCGCTGCTCTGGTTCACCGGCCGCAGACGGGCCGCCGCGGGCTCCGTGCTCACCTTCGCCGTCTGCTCCGCCCTCGCCTGGGCGGCGCTGCCCGGGGACTCCCGGACATACTGGCTCGACCACGCGGCGGGCGCCGGGCTCGGCAGCCACTCCGACGGGCTCGCGAACCAGTCCCTCCACGGCATGCTGCTCCGCTTCGGCCTGGAGGGGCCGCTGGAGATCGCGCTCTACCTGGTGCTCGCCGCCGCCGTCACCTGGTTCGGACTGCGCCGCGCGGTCCACTGCGCCCGGGACGGACAGCTCCTCCTCGCCGTCGCGCTGACCGGCTGTGTCGCCGTCGCCGTCGCCCCCACCACCTGGCAGCACCAGACCCTGTGGCTGCTGCTCGCGGTCGTCGGCCGGGTCGGCAAGCGGGAACGGGACCGGATGCTGTGGCCGTTCCTGACGGTGGCCGCGGTCACCCTGCCCGCCAAGATGCTGCTGCCGAACCTCTCGGTGATGGCGCCGATCCGGGAGAACGCGGTGCTGCTCATGGCGGTGGCCGCCGCCTGCGCCGTGCCCTTCCTCGACCGCTCCTCGCCGCACTTCCGGCAGCCGGTCCCCACCGTGTACGTCACCCCGGCGCCGTCGAGGTGGAGCCGGGTGCCGCTGCTGCCCTTCTGGCGGCGGGTGGTCAGCAGGCCGAATCTGCTGCTCGAACTGATCGCGATCCGGGTCGGCTACTCGATCTACTCGCAGATCCGGCTCGCCGCGACCGCCGGGGTGGACGAGGCCCGCGCCCACGGCCGGCAGATCAACGCGATCGAGCAGGCCATCGGCATCGACATCGAGCACTGGTTCAACCATGTCGTGGTCGACTCGGCGTGGCTGGAGAGCTTCTTCAACTTCTACTACACGTCGTTCCACTTCCCGGTGCCGCTGCTCATCCTCGGGCTGCTCTTCGTCCGCAGCCCCGGGGACTACCGCTGGGCCCGGTCGGCGCTCGCCTTCGCCACGCTGCTGGCGCTGGTCGGCTTCTGGCTCTATCCGCTCGCGCCGCCGCGGCTGATGCCGGGCATGGGCTTCGTCGACACGGTCCACGGGACCGTGGACCTGGCCAACCCCGACTTCGGGGCGATGACGGCGGTCACCAACCAGTACGCGGCGATGCCCTCGCTCCACTTCGGCTGGTCGCTGTGGTGCGGTGTGGTGGTCGTGATGCTCGCGCCGAAGCTGTGGATGAAGGCGCTGGGGCTGCTCCATCCGCTGATCACGTTCGCGGTGATCGTCGGTACGGCGAACCACTGGATTCTGGACGCGGTGGGCGGCGCGGCGGTCGTCGCCGCCGGGTTCGGCCTCACCCATCTGCTGGCGGGCCCCCGCCGGGTGATCCTGCCCCAGGACACCGCCCCCGCGGCCGGTGGCCCGGACACCGCCGCCGCGCCCACCGCCCCGGTGCTGGTCCCGGCGGCCCGGGAGCCCGAGCCCGAGCCGGGCGCCCGGACAGCGGACACCCCGGGCGCGGCGGCGCAGGGTGTGACGGCACCGGGCGTGGCGGCGCAGGGCGGCAAGGCGCCGGGGGTGACGGCGCGGGGCGCGAAGGAGTCGGCCGCGCCCCAGTAGTCCCGGCCGCCGCCCCCGGGGGCAGGGAGTCCGATCCCGTACCCCCGGGGGCGGCCCGGCGCACGGCCCGCCGGGCCGGGGGTTTCGGCCCGGGGTCAGCGGTCCACGGTGACCTGGAGTTCCTTCACCCCGTTCAGCCACGCCGACCGCAGTCTGCGGGGCTCACCCGCCAGCCGCAGATCCGGCAGCGCGTCCGCCAGCGCGTCGAACATCAGATCGATCTCCATCACCGCCAGCGACTTCCCCAGACAGAAGTGCGGACCCCCGCCGCCGAAGCCCAGATGCGGATTGGGGTCCCGGGTGATGTCGAAGCTCTCCGGGTCCGTGAAGACCTCGGGGTCGTTGTTGGCCGAGGAGTAGAAGAGCCCCACCCGCTCCCCCCGGGCGATCTCCTGTCCGCCGAGCACCAGATCCTCGGTCGCCGTGCGCTGGAACGAGACGATCGGGGAGGCCCAGCGCACGATCTCCTCCGCCGTTGTCGCGGGCCGCTCCCTCTGGTACAGCTCCCACTGCTCGGGATGGGTGAGGAAGGCGTGCATCCCATGGGTGAGGGCGTTGCGCGTGGTCTCGTTCCCGGCCACGGCCAGCAGGATGACGAAGAAGCCGAACTCGTCCGACGAGAGGTTGCCCGAACCCTCCGCCGCCACCAGCCGGCTGACGATGTCGTCGGCGGGGCACTCCTTGCGGGCGGCGGCGAGATTCATCGCGTACGCCATGAACTCCATCGTCGCCTCCAGCCCCACCTCCTCGGTGATCGCGAACTCGGGGTCGTCGTACGAGGCCATCCTGTTGGACCAGTGGAAGATCCTGGCCCGGTCCCGCTGCGGTATGCCGATCAGCTCGGCGATCGTCTGGAGCGGCAGTTCGACGGCGAGGGTGCTGACGAAGTCGAACGAGCCGCCGGTACGGGAACGGGCCACCGCGGCGTCGACGATCGCGCGGGCGCGCTCCCGCAACACGCCCTCCAGGGAGTTCACCGCCCGCGGGGTGAACCCGCGCTGCACGATCTGCCGTATCCGGGTGTGCTCCGGCGGGTCCATATTGAGCATGATCAGCCGCTGGACGTCGATCTGGTCGCGCTGGATCGACTCATGGAAACGGATGACCGCCGTATTGAGGTACGACGAGAAGAGATCCGGACGGGTCGAGACGTATTTGACGTCGGCGTGGCGGGTAACCGCCCAGTAGCCCCCGTCGTCGAAGCCCGTGGTGCCGGGCCGCTGGGGCACCCAGCAGACCGGGGCGGTCCGGCGGGCCAGCGCGAACTCCGGGTGCGGCACTCGGGCGCTCAGCAGATCGGGGTCGGTGAAGTCGAAGCCGTGCGGGATTCCGGCGATTCCGGGAAGACCGGGCAGACGAGGGCAGCGCATCGATCAACTCCTGGCCAGGCGTCGGCGTCAGGGACACCGCCTTGTTCTGGCGCAATATCGCTGACGTCCCATCAGGTGCTGTCCGAAAGCTAGTAACGAGTTCTACAACACGCAAGAGCGCGATGGCGGCCGACCGGGAGGCGGGGTGTGACGGGCACGCGGGACGCCGGTGCGGGAAGGGTGTGAGACCGGTGCACACCCCTTGCGTACCGAGGGTAACTCTCATAAGACTGAGCGGAGGCAACTAGAACGCGTACTAGTTTTTGCGTGGTGCGCCGGGACGCCCGCGCCTTCCTCAGACCCGGAGAGGACGAGTCATGGCCGCGGAACCCGTCATCGTGGAGGCCGTACGCACCCCCATCGGCAAGCGCGGAGGGTCGCTCGCCAATCTCCACCCCGCCTACCTCCTGGGCGAGACCTACCGCGAACTCCTCGCCCGCACCGGAATCCAGCCGGACTGCGTGGAACAGATCGTCGGCGGCACCGTCACCCACGCGGGCGAGCAGTCCATGAACCCGGCGCGCACCGCCTGGCTGGCGATGGGGCTCCCGTACGAGACCGCCGCGACCACCGTGGACTGCCAGTGCGGGTCCTCGCAGCAGGCGAGCCACCTGGTGGCCAACATGATCGCGTCGGGCGTCATCGACGTCGGCGTGAGCTGCGGCCTCGAATCGATGTCCCGGGTCCCGATCGGCAGCGCCACCAAACACGGCCCCGGCAAGCCCTTCCCTGACGAGTGGAACGTGGACCTGCCCAACCAGTTCGAGGCGGCCGAGCGGATCGCCCGCCGCCGGGGACTGGACCGGGAGCGGGTCGACGCGCTCGGGCTGCTCTCCCAGGAGCGCGCGGCGACCGCGTGGGCCGAGGAGCGCTTCAAGCGCGAGACCTTCGGCGTCCAGGTGCCCACCACGGACGAGGAGCAGGCCGCGGGCCAGGGGATGTGGCGGCTGGTCGACCGGGACGAGGGGCTGCGCGACACCAGCATGGCGGCGCTGGCGGCGCTGAAGCCGGTGATGCCCACCGCCGTGCACACGGCGGGCAACTCCTCCCAGATCTCCGACGGCGCCGCCGCGCTGATGTGGGCCTCCAAGCGGATGGCGCGGGCGCTGCGGCTGCGCCCCCGGGCCCGCATTGTGGCGCAGGCGCTGGTCGGCTCCGATCCGCACTTCCACCTCGACGGGCCGATCGACGCGACCCGCGCGGTCCTGGGGAAGGCGGGGATGTCGCTCAAGGACATCGACCTGGTGGAGATCAACGAAGCCTTCGCCTCGGTGGTGCTGAGCTGGGCGCAGGTCTTCGAGCAGGACCTGACGAAGGTGAACGTGAACGGTGGCGCGATCGCGCTCGGCCACCCCGTGGGGGCGACGGGCGCCCGGCTGATCACCACGGCCCTGTACGAGCTGGAGCGCCGGGACCAGGAGTTCGCGCTGGTGACGATGTGCGCGGGCGGCGGCCTCGCGACGGGCACCATCCTTCAGCGGCTGTAGGCCGGGCGGGGGGAGGGCCCGGCCGCGGCGGGGGGACGGCTGTGGGGCCGGGGCGATGTGCCCCGGCCCCACAGGGTGTACCGGTCTTCGGGCCTCAGGGGCTCCGGAGGGTCAGCGGTCCGCCGGCGCCGGCCAGCACCGGGCGGTACCGGTCAGTGCCGGTCCCAGGCTGTCAGTACCAGCCCTGGGTCTGCCAGGCGGACCAGGCGGCGCACGGGCTGCCGTAGCGGTCCTTCATATAGTCCACACCCCACTTGATCTGCGTCTCGGGGTTGGTGCGCCAGTCGGAACCGTGGGTGGCCATCTTGTTGCCCGGCAGGGCCTGCACCAGACCGTAGGCACCGCTCGACGGGTTGGTGGCGGTCACCTTCCAGTCGCTCTCGTGGTCAACGATCTTGTTGAAGCACTGGTACTGGGCGTCGTCCGCGAGCACCTTCTGGGCGATCGCCTGCGTGGACGCGACCGTGGGAGCCGCGGGAGCCGCGGGGGCGGCCGAGGCGGCGGGCGCGTTCACACCGAGGACCATGGCGGCGGAGGTCACCGCGAGCGCGGAACCGGCCAGGACGGCCTTCGGGGTGGCGATACGGCTGAGACGGGTGAGAGCGGCGCGGGACAAAGCGGGACACCTTACGTCGGGGACAGAACGGTCACCGGGGCGTACCGGACCCACGCGGATAGCGGTGGGGATTCCGGCCACCGGACGGCGCGAGCGGACCGCGGGGGGCGGGCCGCGCCGGGCGACCAGACAGTTGTAGCGGGCCGCGGACCGGGGCCGCAACGGTGCGGATTACTAGCGGGCCTCGCAGTCGGCCCGCTGTGACCTGGCCCCTTGACGGCCCCGTCCGGGCAGCTCAGTGGGTGGACGGGGGCCTTTCGCCGACCCCCGCCGGGGCTACGAGGCCGCTTCGTGGACGGTTCGGGCCCTGTGGGTCTCCTCACCCGGGGCGGCCCTCCGCGATGGCTCAAATGTGATCTGCGCCTCGAAGGCGGCGCGCCGGGTGGCCCGGCGCAGCGCCCGCAGGACGGCGGTGCCGAGGGTGAGCGTGAGCACCAGCGTCATCGCCGCCCGGCCCAGGTCCCAGCCGAGGGAGGTCGCCAGACAGTAGGCGAGGAAACGGGCCAGGTTGTCGGCGAGCGGATCGCCCGGCTGGAAGGAGATCCCCGAGGACAGCCCGCCGAGATAGGTCCACCCCTGGAGGTTCATGGCGGTGCCGTACGCGAACGAGGCGACCGTGCCGTACGCCCCGAGCAGCCACAGCTCGGCCCGGCCCCGGATACGGCCGGGGCCCGGCAGCAGCCCCGCGCCCAGCGTGAACCAGCCCATGGCGAGCATCTGGAACGGCATCCAGGGGCCGACCCCGCCGGTCAGCAGCGCGGACGCGAACATCGTCACGGAGCCGAGGACGAAGCCGAGGCCCGGTCCGAGCACCCGTCCGCTCAGCACCATCAGGAAGAACATCGGCTCCAGACCGGCCGTTCCGGCGCCGAGCGGCCGCAGCGCGGCCCCCACCGCCGCGAGCACCCCGACCATGGCCACCGCCTTGGCTTCGAGCCCGGAGTCCGCGATCGTCGCCACCACGACCGCGACCAGCAGCGGCAGCAGCGCGGCGAAGAGCCACGGCGCGTCGGTGTGGTGCGCGGCGACCTGGGAGCCGCCCGCCGCGAGCAGCGGCCAGCCGAAGGCGGCCACCCCGAACGCGCTGACGAGCACGAGCACGGCGGCGGCGCGGGGCCCGAGCCGCACGGGTCGGCCCGCCCGGGCCTGGCGCGGGCGACCGCCCGCGCCCCGGGGGGTGCCGGTCCGGTGACGGGGGGTGCCGTCACCGCCGCCGACGGCCGCGTCCGGGCCGGTGGCGGCGTTCCGGCGGGACGCGGGGGCCGTGTGACCGGCCGTGCCGGGGGCGGGGGGCGCGGCGCCCGGGTGGCCGGTGGCGGTCCCGTCGGGGGCGGTGTCCGGGTGACCGGCCGCCGTCGCGGGTGCCTCCGGGCCGGTCGGGCCCCCGCCCGCGCGGGCGGGTGTGTCCGGGGTGCGGTGGCTCACAGCGCGTCCCCGACCTGGGCGACGGTGAGCCAGGGGCGGGGCGCGAGCACCTTGGCGACCTGGGGGGCGAAGGCGGGGGAGGAGACCACGACCTCGGCGGTGGGGCCGTCCGCGAGCACCTCGCCCTCCGCGAGGATCACCACCCGGTGGGCCAGCTCGGCCGCCAGCTCCACGTCGTGCGTGGCCAGGACGACGGTGTGCCCGGCGGCGGCGAGCTCCCGCAGCACCTTCACGAGCCGCGCCTTCGCGGCGTAGTCCAGGCCCCGGGTGGGCTCGTCGAGCAGCAGCAGCGGCGGACGCGCGGTGAGGACGACGGCCAGGGCCAGCGCGAGCCGCTGCCCCTCGGAGAGATCACGGGGGTGGGCCGAGTCGTCGAGCCCCGGCAGCAGCTCGCTCACGAGCGCCCGGCAGCTCCCGGGCGCAGCGCCCGCGTCCTCGTCGGCGGCCGAGCACTCGGCGGCCACGGTCTCCGCGTACAGCAGGTCGCGCGGCTCCTGCGGCACCAGGCCGACCCGGCGGATCAGCTCGGCGGGCCTGGTCCGGTGCGGGGTCAGCCCGCCGGTACGGACCGTTCCCGAGGCCGGTTCCACCAGTCCGACGAGGGCGGAGAGCAGCGTCGACTTGCCCGCGCCGTTGCGGCCCATGAGCGCGACGGTCTCCCCGGGGGCGAAGGCGAGCCCGACCCCGCGCAGGGCCTCGACCCGGCCCCGGCGCACGGTCAGCCCCGTCACGACGGCGGTGGCGGAGGAGGGCTCCCCGGCGTCCGGTGCGCGGCGTCCGGGCCGTACCCGGCCGAAGCGGGACGGACGGCGCGCGCGGCCACGTTCCGGAGCTGCTTCCGGAGCTTCCTGAGCCTCCGGGGCGCCGGGTACGGCGGTGTCCCGGCCGGGGGACGGAACGGGCCGCTCCGGGAGGCGGTCGCGCAGCTCGCCGGAGCGGCGGCGGGCGTCCCGCACGGTCAGCGGCAGCGGGTCCCAGCCCGCGAGCCGCCCGAGGTCCACGACCGGTGGGCGGACCGGTGAGACCGCCATCACCTCGGCGGGTGTCCCGAGCACCGGGGCCTCGCCGCGCCCGGGCAGCAGGATGACCCGGTCCGCGTAGTGCACGACGCGTTCCAGCCGGTGCTCCGCGAGCAGCACCGTCGTCCCCAGGTCGTGCACCAGCCGTTGCAGCACGGCGAGCACTTCCTCCGCGGCGCCCGGGTCCAGCGCGGACGTGGGCTCGTCGAGGACGAGCACTCGGGGGTGCGGGGTCAGCACGGAGCCGATCGCGACCCGCTGCCGCTGCCCGCCGGACAGGGTCGCGATCGACCGGTCCCGCAGCTCGGCGAGGCCCAGCAGGTCGAGGGTCTCCTCGACCCGGCGGCGCATCGCGGCGGGCGCGAGCCCCAGGGACTCCATGCCGTAGGCGAGTTCGTCCTCCACGGTGTCCGTGACGAAGTGGGCCAGCGGGTCCTGTCCGACCGTGCCGACGACATCGGCCAGCTCGCGCGGGCGGTGGGTGCGGGTGTCCCGCCCGTCGACCGTCACCCGGCCGCGCAGGGTGCCGCCGGTGAAGTGCGGCACGAGCCCGGAGACGGTGCCGAGCAGGGTCGACTTGCCGACCCCCGAGGGGCCGACGAGCAGCACCAGCTCGCCCTCGGGAACGGTGAGGTCGAGGCCGCTCAGGGCGGGGCCCGGCGCGCCGTCGTAGCGCACCGACACCTCCTCGAACCGGATCACGGGGACTCCTCGGGGGTGGTGCGTGGGGGAACGGGTGCGACCACGGCGGGAACCAGTCCGACGAGGATCGCGAGCGCGGGCCACAGCGGCAGTTCGGGAGCGGTCAGCGGAACGAGCGAGGGGTGCAGCGCGCCGGGTGCCCACCCGTTCGCGGCGATCATCAGCGCGGCCACCGCCGCGCCGGAACCGGCCACGAGCCAGGAGCGCGCGCCGAAGCGGTCGGGACGGTAGCGGGTGCGCGGCGAACGCCGTCCCCCGAGCCGCAGCCCGGCGACGGCGGCGGCGAGCCCCGCGGCGAGCAGCGGCAGCCCGTACGCGGACCCCTCGGCCGCCAGCAGACCGTAGGTGCCCGCGCAGACGCCGATGAGCCCGCCGAGGGTGCACACGGCGGTCGTCCGGCGGACGGCGGCGGGGACCCGCGCGGTACGGCCGTACCCCCGGGCGTCCATGGAGGCGGCGACGGCGACGGAACGTTCCAGCGCGCTCTCCAGCACGGGCAGTCCGATCCGGGCGACGGCCCGGAGCCCGCCCGCGCTCCGGCCGCGCAGCCTGCGGGCGGTACGGAGCCGGGCGATGTCCGCGACCAGGTTCGGCGCGAACGTCATGGCGACGACGACCGCGACGCCCGCCTCGTACAGCGCGCCGGGCAGGGCGCGCAGCAGCCGGGCGGGGCTCGCGAGCGCGTTGGCGGCGCCGACGCAGATCAGCAGGGTGGCGAGTTTCGCGCCGTCGTACAGCGCGAACACGACCTGCTCGGCGGTGACCCGTCCGCCGACGCGGATGCCGCGCGCCCAGTCGGGCAGGGGCAGCTCGGGCAGGGTGAAGAGGGTGTGCGTCCCGGGCAGCGGCGAGCCGAGCAGCACGGAGAAGACGACCCTGATCGCGACGACCGCCAGACCCAGCTTGAGGAACGCGGTGTACGAACGGGCCCAGGGCGCGTCGGTCCGCCGCGCCGCCACGACATGGCCCGCGACGCCCACGAGCGCCCCCAGCAGCAGCGGATTCGTGGTCCGCGACGCGGCGACGGCGAGCCCGACGGCCCACAGCCACCAGGCCCCCGGATGCACGGCGTTCCCCCGCCCCGCGACGGGGGCCCGCCACCAGGCGGCGCCGCCGCCCCGGCGCGCGGGCGCGGACGGGGTGTCGTCGCGGAGCGGGGGCGTGCGGTCGGCCGCGCCGGTCGGGCCGGTGGCTGTCGGCCGTTTCGGCGGTGCCGCGGTGGTGGTGCCGGTGGTGCCGATCGGGTGGCGGCCGGGCGCCCCGGTGGCTGTCCGGCCTCCGCGCGGCTGCCCGGACGTCCCCGGACACCCATCGGCGCCCCGGCCCGCCAGCCGCTCCAGCCGCGTCGGCCGCCCGGCAGTCGGGGTGCCGGCGGCCCCGTCGGACGGGGCGCGCACGGGTACTGGAAGCCCGCGGTCCACCGCTCCGGCGCCATGCGTGGGTGCGTCCTCGGGCCGGGGGTGCCGGGTGGACGGGGACGTGGGCGGAGGTGTGGGGCGGGGTCCTTCGGTATGGGGTGTGGTCGTCGGCCGCTGTTCGTGGACCGGTGCGGGGGGAACGGTGTCCCGGGCGGTGGCGGTGGGCCCGGACGGGGTGTCCCCGTCGCCGGGCATGGGAAGGCCCCCCGGCGGCCTGGTGGCGCCGGGGGACGAGTCCGGGGCGGCCGGAGTCATCGACGGCGGCGGCGGGACTGCCACAGGGCCGCCGCCCCCAGGGCCGCGACGGCGGCGGCTCCGGCGAGGGCGCCCAGGGAGGGGCCGCCGTCGGAGGCCGTGGTGTCGTCCGCGGCGGACGTCTTCGCGGCGGCACCGGACTCACCGGAGAGCTGCTCGCCGCAGCCCGTCCGCGGATAACCCGAGATGGCGCAGAGCAGCGCCTGACCGTTGTAGCGCAGCGGCTTGGCCACCGCCGCGAGGGCGTCGGCGGTCGTCGCGGCCCCGGGCACCCGGGCGCAGGCCGTGCGCAGGGGCGGCGGGGTCTCGCCGGAGGGGGCGTCGGCACGGGTGCCCGGGTCGACGACGAGGGCGACGCGCTTGGTGTCCGGGCGCGCCGGGGTCGACCCGCAGACGTCCGCGAAGTCGGGCGCCCGGCGCGGGCGCGCCGCGTCCGAGCTGTTCTCGCTCACGGCGAAACGGAATCCGGCGACGGACCCGTCGGCGGGCCGGTGCGTCGCGGGGCCCTCCACGGCGTAGACCCACGCCGCCCCGTCCGTCTGCCAGAACGACCAGTAGCGGTACCCGGCGGCCTGCGCCGTCCCCGTTCCCGCCAGGGTCACCGCCGCCGTCAGCGCGAGGACGGCCGCGAGTGCGCGCGCGGCCCCCGCGGCGGCGGCGCGCCTCACGAGCGGGACCTGCGGCGGCCCGCGAACAGGACGCCCACACCGGCGCTCGCCGCGAAGAACGCGCCGACGAACCACCACGTCCCGGAACCGGAATCCCCGTCCGTGTCCTTGGCGGCTTCGGCGGCTTCGGCGGCCTCAGCGGCCTCGGCGCCCTTCGGGGACGCCTGCTCCGGCTCGGGCCCGGTCGCGTTCAACGCCGCGACCAGGTCCGTCCCGCCGAAGTCGCGCGGGTCCCCGCCCGTCGCGTGCGCCGCGAACACGAGCTGCGCGTACGCGGCCGGGCCCGACTCCTTCGCCCAGCCGGCGGCGTTCTGCTCCAGCCAGGCGAGCGGCTTCTCCGCCTGCTCGGCCAGGCCCAGCGCGGCGAGCGCGACCACCGCGTCCGCCGTGTTGCCGACGTCGGGCTTCGGCTCCGGGTCGGCCGAGCCCGGCATGGGCGGCTGGAGCAGATGCCCCTTCTCCGCCAGCTCCTTCGTGAGATACCCGGCGCCGTTGCGGGCGGCGTCCTCGACGGTCCGCGCCGGGGCGCAGGCCACCGGCTCCGTGTCCTTCGGCGCCTGCGCGGGACCGGCCAGACCCGCGCCGCGCGCGGCGGTCACGGCCGCGGCGGTCGAGTCCGCGACGAGCCCCGGCTGCTTCGGCTGGTAGACGAAGGCCCCGCCGTTCTCCTTCTCCCCGCACGGCCGCGCGAAGCCGAGCAGCGCGTCCTGGGGCGACTTCCCGTCCTTCGAGCGCGTCTGCTCCGGCTGCCCGCCCGCCGCCGCGAGCGCGCCGATCACCAGGGAGGTCGAGTTCGCGTCGCTGGCGCCGCCCGGGTTGTAGCTCCAGCCGCCGTCGGCGTTCTGCACGGACTTCAGCCAGTCCACGGACTTCCGCACGGTCGCGTCCTGCCCGCCGAGCGCGGCCAGCGCCTGCACGGCGGCGGCGGTGGCGTTCGAGTCGGGCAGCGTCTTCGGGTCGCAGTCGCGCCGGGTGTCGGCGCGGTACGAGGGGTACGCGCCGCTGTCGCACTGCTGCCCGGTGAGCCAGGCCACGGCCGCCCGCGCGGGGCGCACCCCGGCGGTGTCCTGCGCGAGCAGCGCCAGCGACTGCCGCCAGACACCGTCGTACGTCGGGTCGCCGGTCCCGTACAGACCGGTGGGGAGCGCCGCCGACGGCGCGGGGGCCGGTGCCGCGAGCGCGGTGGGCGCGGCGGCGGAGGCGATGGCGACGCCCAGTACGGCGGACACGGCGAGCGCGGCGGCGCTGCGACGGTATGCGGTGGTCATGAGCGGGCGGGCCTCTCCTGCGGGGGCCGGACCCGGGCCGATACGGGAGCCCGCGCTCCGGCTCCGTATTCCTCGACGGTGCCGGCCGCCGGCGGTCCGCCGACGGCATGAGCCGTCCATGGCGCGCACGGGGCATTCCGACTCGCCGCTCCCGGGCCCCGGGGGTCCGATGGGCGGCTCACGGTTGCGGGTCAGTGCCGGAATTCCACCGGCTTCCCCCCATGCGGGCGTGATGACGACCTGTCTACTCTACGGGGGTCCACTGAGTAACTGGAACATGAGCCCCCGCTTCCGCCCACCCGGCACGGGTGGCCCGCCTCACACCGCCATCCCCGCGTACCGCACCGGTTCCCCCGGCACGGTCTCGACGAGCCCCAGCCGTATCAGCCTCCGCAGATGCGCCGCCGCCTCCGCGACGGCGATGTTCCGGGAGTCGAACGGAATCCGCTCCCAGGGCCGGTTCCACTCCATCCGCTCCGCCGTCTCCCAGACGGTCAGCGGCTCCCCCAGCAGGACGAGCAGCCCGCGCAGCCTGCGCGCGTGGTGGTCCAGCAGCTCCCGTACCCGCCCGGCCGCCCCCGTGAAGGTGTGCTCGTGCGCGGGCAGCACCTCGGCGGGTGCCAGCCGCGCGACCCGTTCCAGCGAACGGAGATAGTCCCCGAGCGGGTCCGCCCCCGCGTCGGAACCGGCGGCGCCGTGGGAGGCGCCGCCGTCCGCCGGACCCAGCAACTCCTCGTACAGCCCGATGTGCGGACTGATCCCCGGCAGCAGATGGTCGCCCGAGAAGAGCCGCCCGCGCCCCGGCAGCCGGGCCGGGTGGTTCTCCTCCAGATGGAGACAGACGTGCCCGGGGGTGTGGCCCGGCGTCCAGATCGCGCGCAGCCGCCGCCCGGGGAGGTCCAGCAGCTCGTCGGGGACGATCTCCCGGTCCGGCAGGGCCGCCCGGTACTGCGGCGGCGGGGGGCCGGACGGGGCCGGCCGCGCGGCGGCCCGCAGCCGGGCCAGATGCTCCTCGGGCGCTCCGGCCTGTCCGAGCCGGTCGGTCAGATAGCCGTACCAGTCCGCCGGGGAGGTCCGCCGGCTCCCGCGCACGATCTCCGTGTCGGCGGGGTGCATCGCCAGCCATGCCCCCGACGCCTCCCGGACCCGCCCGGAGAGGCCGTGGTGGTCCGGGTGGTGGTGGGTGATGACCACCCCGGTGACCTCCTCGACCGCCGTCCCGGCCGCGCGGAGCCCGCTGGTGAGGACGTCCCAGGAGGCCGGGTCGTCCCAGCCGGTGTCGATGAGCACCGGGCCCCGGTCGGTGTCGAGGACATGGACGCGGGTGTGGCCGAGGGGACTGTCCGGGATCGGGACCCGGATCGACTGGACACCGCCCCCGTGATCGGTCACCACCGCCCCGTTCCCCCGGTGGTCCGCCGCCCCCTCGGCGGGGCCGCGGCCCGCCGCCTCTCCGTCCCCCGGCTCGGCCGCCTCCGTCATACCGCCCGCCCCTTCCGTCACGTACTTCCCCGTACAGCCGGAACGTTGCCCATGGTAACGAGAACTGATATCAGTTCTGAAAGACTGTCAGAAGACCGTTTCCCCGGTGCAGGAGGCAGTAGCCATGACCGACTTCGTGGAACACGGAAAGCTGTTCATCGGCGGCGCGCTGACCGACCCGTTGGGCACCGGGACCATCGATGTGGTCTCGCCCCACAGCGAGGAGATCATCGGCCGCGTCCCGCACGCCTCCCGCGCCGACGTCGACGCGGCGGTCGCCACCGCCCGCAAGGCGTTCGACGAGGGCCCCTGGCCCCGGATGACCCTCGACGAACGCATAGCCGTCGTCACCCGGATCAAGGACGGGGTCGCCGCCCGCCACGAGGAGCTGGCCCGGCTGGTCAGCTCCCAGAACGGCTCCCCGTACTCCTGGAGCGTCTTCGCCCAGGCGCTCGGGCCCGTGATGATCTGGGACGCGGCCATCACCGCCGCCCGCGCCACCGTCCACGAGGAGCGGCGCGCCGGGATGCTCGGCCCGCTCGTGGTGCGGCGGGAGCCCGTCGGCGTCGTCGCGGCGGTGATGCCGTGGAACGTGCCGCAGTTCACGGCGGCGTCCAAGCTGGCCCCCGCGCTGCTCGCGGGCTGCACGGCGATCCTCAAGCCGTCCCCCGAGGCGCCCCTCGACTCCTATCTCCTCGCGGAGATCATCCAGGAGGCGGGGCTCCCGGCGGGCGTGCTCTCGATCCTTCCGGCGGACCGCGAGGTCAGCGAGTACCTCGTGGGCCACCCCGGTGTCGACAAGGTCTCCTTCACCGGCTCGGTGGCCGCGGGCAAACGGGTGATGGAGGTCGCCTCCCGCCATCTCACCCGCGTCACCCTCGAACTGGGCGGCAAGTCCGCCGCGGTGATCCTGCCCGACGCCGACATCGCGGCCTCGGTGGCCGGGATCACCCCCGCCGCCTGGCTCAACAACGGACAGGCGTGTGTGGCCCAGACCCGGGTGCTCGCCCCCCGCAGCCGGTACGACGAGATCGCCGAGGCCCTGACGGCGGCGGCCGAGGCGCTGGTCGTCGGCGACCCGCTGGACCCGGCGACCCAGGTCGGCCCGCTCGTCGCGCAGCGCCAGCAGCAGCGCTCGTTCGACTACATCGAACTGGGCCGCACGGCCGGGGCGAAGCTGCTCACCGGCGGCGGGCGCCCGGCCGCGCGGGACCGCGGCTGGTATGTCGAACCCACCCTCTTCGGCGAGGTCGACAACGGTATGCGGATCGCCCGCGAGGAGATCTTCGGACCGGTGATCTGTCTGCTGCCGTACGGGGACGAGGAGGAGGCCGCGCGGATCGCGAACGACTCCGACTTCGGGCTCAGCGGCAGCGTCTGGACCGCCGACACCGATCGCGGGCTCGACTTCGCCCGCCGGATCAGGACGGGGACGTACTCGGTCAACACATTCGGCGTGGACCTGGGGGCGCCGTTCGGGGGATACAAGAACTCCGGTCTGGGGCGGGAGATGGGTGTCGAGGGGTACGCCGCCTACCTTGAGCTCAAGACGATCCATCTGCCCGCCGGGTCCGGCGGCGCGGAGGACGCGGAGACAACGGGGACAACGGGGACAACGGGGACGGTGGAGCCGACGGATGGGTGATCGCTGGCGGATCGAGGTCGACCGGGGGGTCTGTGTCGGCTCGGGCATGTGCGTCGGCTCCGCGCCGGAGGGCTTCCGCCTGGACGCGGCCCGGCAGGCGCACCCCGCGACGGAGGAGGCGGACGCGGGCGAGCCCCTGCTCGAAGCGGCGGAGAACTGCCCGGTGGAGGCCATCACCATCACCCTGGCGGCCACCGGCGAACCGGTCTTCCCCCCGGAGGACTGACCGACCGCTCCCGCCCGGCGGTCCCGTACCGCGCGGGTGGCCGGTCGCCGTGGCCCGTGGCCCGTGGCCCTTGCCCCGCCGTCCGGCCGTGCCCCGCCGTCCGGTCCGGACCCGGGCGCCGCGCGTGCTCAGCCGCCGTGGGCGGCGGGCCGCGGCGGGGGGCCGTCCGGCACCGGGACCGGGGGCGTCGTCAGGTCGATCAGACGGCAGACCGTCTCGATGTCGATCTTCACCTGCGCGATCGACGCCCTCCCGGAGAGCCAGGTGATCAGCGCCGAGTGCCAGGTGTGCTCGATGACCCGCACCGCCGAGAGCTGTTCGGGCGTCGGCCGGTCGAGCCCCATCGCGTCCAGGATGATCACGGTCGTCTGCCGGGAGACGGTGTCCACCTCGGGGCTGACGCTCCGGTCGGCGAAGGTCAGCGCCCGCACCATCGCGTCCGCGAGGTGCGGCTCGCGCTGGAGCGCGCGGAACGCCCGCATCAGGGTCTCCGCGACCCGTTCCGCCGCGCCGTCCCCGCCCGGGGGCCGCTTCCGCAGGGTCAGATGCATCCGCTGGAGCTGGTCCTGCATCGTGGCGACCAGCAGATGGATCTTGGAGGGGAAGTAGCGGTAGAGGGTGCCGAGCGCCACGCCGGAGGACTCCGCGACCTCCCGCATCTGCACGGCGTCGAAGCCGCCCCGGCAGGCGAGCCGCGCGCTGGCGTGCAGAATGCGCCGACGACGTTCCTCCTGGCGCTCCGTCAGCGAGGGTGAGGCGGGCATCCGTGGCGTGGCTTCGGCTGTCATATGTCCCGTTCCCTCACGAGGTGGGTCGTCCCGTTCGACGCGGGTCCGGTGCGGCTACGGGGCGAGTATCGGCCACGGAGCGGTCGCGCGGCACCACAGCACACCCGCCGTGGTGCGAATCACCTGTTCCCGCCCTTACAGCGGGACTACCTGCCGGTAGATTCAGAGCCGTTTGAACGACCAAGGCTGAAACTTGTTCTAGATTAGCGTGAGCGGTTACGCTCCGCCGAAACCCAGTGAGAAGGGGGCCGCGCGTGACCGCCGAGGCCATCGACACCGGCTCTCACGCAGGCCCCGCGCCCGCCGCGGACGGCGGCGACGGCGCCCCCCTGCGGATCGCCCTCCTCACCTACAAGGGCAACCCCTTCTGCGGCGGCCAGGGCGTCTATGTCCGCCATCTCTCCCGTGAACTGGCCCTCCTCGGCCACCGTGTGGAGGTCATCGGCGCCCAGCCCTACCCCGTGCTCGACGGGGGCGTCCCCCTCACCGAGCTGCCCAGCCTCGATCTGTACCGGCAGCCCGACCCCTTCCGCACCCCCGCGCGGGACGAGTACCGCGACTGGATCGACGCCCTGGAGGTCGGCACCATGTGGACCGGCGGCTTCCCCGAGCCGCTGACGTTCTCCCTGCGGGCCCGCCGCCATCTGCGCGCGCGGCGCGGCGAGTTCGACGTCATCCACGACAACCAGACGCTGGGCTACGGCCTCCTCGGCGACCTGGGCGCGCCCCTCGTCACCACCGTCCACCACCCCATCACCGTCGACCGCGCGCTGGACCTCGCCGCGGCGGCCGACTGGAAGCGCCGCGCGTCCGTGCGCCGCTGGTACGGCTTCACCCGGATGCAGAAGCGGGTGGCCCGGCGGCTGCCCTCCGTCCTCACCGTCTCCGGCTCCTCCCGCCAGGAGATCGTGGACCACCTCGGCGTCCGGGGCGAGCGCGTCCATGTCGTGCCCATCGGCGCCGACACCGGACTGTTCGCGCCCGACCCCGCCGTCCCCGAGGTCCCCGGCAGGATCGTCACCACCTCCAGCGCGGACGTCCCGCTCAAGGGCCTCGTCCATCTGGTGGAGGCGCTGGCCAAGCTCCGTACCGAGCACCCCGGCGCCCACCTCGTGGTCGTCGGCAAGCGTGCCGAGGACGGCCCCGTCGCCCGGCTCATCGAGCGCTATGGCCTCGGCGGCGCCGTGGAGTTCGTCAAGGGGATATCCGACAGCGAACTGGTCGATCTGGTGCGGAGCGCGCAGATCGCCTGTGTGCCCTCGCTGTACGAGGGGTTCTCCCTGCCCGCGGCGGAGGCGATGGCCACCGGCACGCCGCTGGTCGCCACCACCGGCGGGGCGATACCGGAGGTCGCGGGGGCGGACGGGGAGAGCTGTCTCGCCGTACCCCCGGGCGACGCGGGCGCGCTGGCGGGCGCGCTCGGCAGACTCCTGGCCGACCCGGAGCTGCGCGCCCGGCTGGGCACGGCGGGGCGGCGGCGGGTGCTGGAACGGTTCACCTGGGCGAAGGCGGCCCAGGGGACGGTGGAGCTGTACCGCGCGGCCCTGGCCGGGGCGAGGCGTTGACGCGTCTGTACCGTAGGGCCCGACCGGCCCGGACCACCGCCGCACCCGAACGGGTCCGCCGCGCCCGGGCCACCCCCACGACATCCGCCGGCGCGAAGCGAACGACACCGGCTGGACCGGCTGATACTGACTGATAACGACGATACCGACCGATGCTGACCGATACCGACCGAGAGAGCGGGACCCTGTGCTGACCGTCGACTTCTCCCGCTTCCCGCTGGCCGCGGGAGACCGTGTGCTCGATCTCGGCTGCGGCGCGGGCCGGCACGCCTTCGAGTGCTACCGGCGCGGCGCGCGGGTCGTGGCCCTGGACCGCAACGGCGACGAGATACGCGAGGTCGCCACGTGGTTCGCCGCCATGAAGGAGGCGGGTGAGGCCCCCGAGGGCGCCACCGCCACCGCCATGGAGGGCGACGCGCTCAATCTCCCCTTCCCCGACGACTCCTTCGATGTCGTGATCATCTCCGAGGTGCTGGAGCACATCCACGACGACAAGGGCGTGCTCGCCGAGATGGTCCGCGTGCTCAAGCCGGGCGGCCGGATCGCCGTCACCGTGCCGCGCCACGGCCCCGAGCGGATCTGCTGGGCGCTGAGCGACGCGTACCACGAGGTCGAGGGCGGCCATATCCGTATCTACAAGGCCGACGAACTGCTGGCGCGGATCGAGGAGGCCGGGCTCGTCCCCTACGGCACCCATCACGCGCACGCCCTGCACAGCCCGTACTGGTGGCTCAAGTGCGCCTTCGGCGTGGACAACGACCAGGTCCTGCCGGTCAAGGCGTACCACCGGCTGCTCGTCTGGGACATCATGAGGAAGCCGCTGGCCACCCGGCTCGCCGAGCAGGCGCTCAACCCCCTCATCGGCAAGAGCTTCGTGGCGTACGCGACCAAGCCCCAGCTTCCCCGGACCGCGGCGTGACGACTCCCCGCACCGAACATCTGGTGCTGCCCGGGGTCCTCACGGCCGAGGAGGCCGCCGAGACCGTCGCCGCGCTCCGCGCCGTCCAGCGCGCGGACGGCGCGATCCCCTGGTTCCGCGGCCACCATCTCGACCCCTGGGACCACACCGAGGCCGCCATGGCCCTCGACGCTGCGGGCGAGCACGAGGCGGCGGCCGCGGCGTACGCCTGGCTGCGCGAGCACCAGAACGGCGACGGCTCCTGGTACGCGGCGTACCAGGACGGCGACGCGGACCGGCCCACCGACCGGGGCCGGGAGAGCAACTTCGTCGCCTATGCCGCCGTCGGCGTCTGGCACCACTATCTCGCCACCGGGGACGACGCCTTCCTCGACCGGATGTGGCCGGTGGTGTATGCGGCGGTGGAGTTCGTGCTCGGCCTCCAGCAGCCCGGAGGACAGATCGGCTGGAAGCGCGAGTCCCCCGAGGACGGTGCCAGGCCCGTCACCGACGCGCTGCTGACCGGCAGTTCCTCCATCCACCACGCCCTGCGCTGCGCGCTCGCGATCGCCGAGGAGCGCGAGGAGCCCCAGCCCGACTGGGAGCTGGCCACGGGCGCGCTCGCGCACGCCATCCGCCGCCATCCGGAGCGCTTCCTCGACAAGGGCCGCTACTCGATGGACTGGTACTACCCGGTCCTCGGCGGCGCGCTGACCGGGGCCGAGGCCGGTGCCCGGATCGAGGCGCGCTGGGGGGAGTTCGTCGTCCCCGGGCTCGGCGCGCGCTGTGTGCTGCCCAACCCCTGGGTGACCGGCGGCGAGAGCTGTGAGCTGGCGCTGACGCTCTGGGCGATGGGGGAGTCCGACCGGGCCCTGGAGATCCTTCAGTCCATCGGGCATCTGCGGGCGCCCGGCGGGCTGTACTGGACGGGGTATGTCTTCGAGGGCAACCGGGCGGTCTGGCCGCAGGAGCAGACGACCTGGACGGCGGGGGCGCTGCTGCTGGCGGTGGCCGCGCTCGGCGGCGACGAGGCGACGACCGCGGTGTTCGGCGGGGAGCGGCTGCCCCGGGGGCTCGACCCGGACTGCTGCGGCACCGACTGAGCGCCGCGGCGCCCCGGGCCCGGGGCGCCCCGCCGGGCCTACAGCGCCAGCTCGGCCAGGGTGCGCAGGGTCGCCGGGTCGGGCGCGGTCACCAGCAGGTCGGTGACCGGCCCGGCGCGCCACAGCGCCAGCCGTTCGGCGATCCGCTCCCGGGGCCCGACGAGGGAGATCTCGTCGGCGAAGGCGTCGGGCACGGCCTGGACCGCCTCGTTGCGCCGCCCCTCGGCGAAGAGCCGCTGGACCCGGCGGGCGGCCTCCTCGTACCCCATCCGTGCCATCAGGTCGGCGTGGAAGTTCCGGGTGGCGTGGCCCATGCCGCCGATGTAGAAGCCCAGCATCGCCTTCACCGGCAGCAGCCCCTCGGCGAGGTCGTCGCAGACCTGGGCGCGGACCAGGGGCGCGATCACGAAACCGGCGGGCACCGCCGCCGGGGAGAGCCCATAGGCGTCCGTCCGCCGGGGCGACCAGTACAGCGGCAGCCAGCCGTCCGCGATCTCCAGCGTCTGCGCCACGTTCTTCGGGCCCTCCGCGCCGAGGAGCAGCGGCAGACCGGCGCGCAGCGGATGGGTGATCGGCTTGAGCGCGCGGCCGAGTCCGGTGCCGTCCGCGCCCCGGTAGGGGTGGGAGTGGAAGCGCCCCGCCAGGGCCACCGGCCCCTCGCGGCGCAGCACTTGGCGGATCACCTCCACGTACTCCCGGGTGGCGGTGAGCGGGCTGCGGGGGAACGGACGGCCGTACCAGCCCTCGACCACCTGGGGTCCGGAGAGCCCCAGACCCAACATCATCCGGCCACCGGAGAGATGGTCCAGGGTGAGGGCCTGCATGGCGGTGGCGGTGGGGGAGCGGGCCGCCATCTGGGCCACGGCGGTGCCCAGTCGGATCCGGGAGGTATGGGCGGCGATCCAGGTCAGCGGGGTGAAGGCATCCGATCCCCAGGCTTCGGCCGTCCAGACCGAGGCATAGCCGAGCCGTTCGGCCTCCCGGGCGAGGTCGAGATGGCCGGGCGTGGGGCCGCGGCCCCAGTAGCCGAGCGCGAGTCCCAGTCGCATGTCCACGCCTCCGCAGATCAGCAGGGGGAGAGGTCGATATGACGAGGTGTCAGATTACGGGGGTCCGGGGGTCGCCACAATCCCTCGGGACCCGTTTCCAGGATGGCCGAAAATCAATGCCGGGTGAACCGAACCCGTTCACCACGTCCGTCATCTTTCACAGCGGCTCGGGAAATTCTCGCGGAGGAAAACGGATCGGGCAGGCAAATGAAGGCCCGAAACCACCCTTTGACGAGAATCAAGAGCCGCTGCTAGCTTCGCTGACGGATTTTCCGCAGGGCGCCGATACGGGGTGAATTCCGGGCTGACCACCCGTTTTCCCTTCTCCTTTTCCGTGCCCTCGGCGCTTTGTCCATCGTGCTCAGGAAACGGAGTTCTCCCATGCGCATCGGTTCCTTCAGAGGCCGCACCGCCCGTATCGCAGCCGCCGGTGTGGCGTCCGCCGCCACCGCCGCCCTCCTCGCGACGGCCGCCCCCGCCCAGGCCGGGCCCGCCGACCCCGGCCCCCAGCCGCAGGCGACCCAGGCCCCGAAGGACCCCGGCGCCTTCATCATCGGCGGCGGAGCCGTACCCAACGACAAGTACCCGTTCATGGTCGCGCTGCTGATGAAGGGCAAGGGCAGCCCCGTCGACCGGCAGTTCTGCGGCGGCAGCCTCCTCGACGCCTACACCGTCGTGACCGCCGCGCACTGTGTCGACCACACGGACCCGAAGGACATCCAGGTCGTCGCCGGCCGGACCGTGCTGAGCAACACCCAGCAGGGCCAGGTCCGCGACGTCATGGGGATCACCGTCCACCCGCGCTACGCCAAGAACTACGCGTACGACCTCGCCTTCATCGACATCGACTGGAAGAAGCCGATCACCGGCATAGCCCCGGTCAAGCTCCCCACCACGGGCACGGACGCCCTGATCAAGCCGGGCGCCAAGGCGACCGTCACCGGCTGGGGCAACACCGACACCGAGCTGCCGAACTTCCCGGACCGGCTGCGGGAGGTCGATGTGCCGATCCTGTCGCACGCCGAGTGCGAGATCAGCAACTCGCCGTACGAGAAGGGCGTCGACCTCTGCGCCGGGGTCGAGGGCAAGGACTCCTGCCAGGGCGACAGCGGCGGCCCGCTCTTCCGCAAGCTCAAGGGCCGGGAGGCGCCGATCCAGATCGGCGTGGTCTCCCGCGGCGACGGCTGCGCCGCGCAGGGCGCCCCCGGCGTCTATGTCTCGCTCAGCTCCGCCAAGCTGTGGAAGACGCTGTACGAGTCCCCCGAGGGCGCGAAGGTGGCCAAGCGCCTGGGCCGCTGAGCCCACGCCCGTCCACCGACCGGTAATCCCCGGCCGTCACCGGTCCGTGAATCCGGCGGGCGCGGAGCAGGGCCCAGGAAAAGGGAGAGACCCCCGCCGACAGTGGCGGGGGTCTCTTCCGTACGAGAATTCCAGCGGTCCGTAAGCAGTCCGCACGCGGTCCGTAAGCGGTCCGTAAGCGGTCCGTACGCGGGCCGTCCGAACGGAAAACGGAACGCGGAGGGCGGTCCCGGAACACGGTCCCGGAACGCGGTCCCGAAAAGCGGGACGAGGGGTCAGCCGCGCTGAATTCCGGAGGTGTCCTGGAGGACACCGCGCCTGCCGTCCTGCGTCTGGGCGACCAGACCGGGGCCGCGCTGCTCGACCGCGAGGTACCAGGTGCCCGGGGTCAGCTCGGCGACCGGACCCGAGGAACCGTCCTCCGCGTACAGCGGACGGGCCACCGGCACCGCGAACCAGAACGGGGCGAACTCCTGCGCCGCGCCCGCCGCCTGCTGCTGGCCCCCGAACGACGGCTGCGCGGCCTGGCCCCCGGCGCCGGGCTGCCCGCCGAAGGACTGCTGACCCGGGAGCGGATAGCCGTAACCGCCCTGCGGCTGCCCGTACGGAGCCGGGGCCGCCGGACGCGGAGCGCCGAGCAGCGGCGCCTTGAGCGCGGGGACGAGCTGGGCGCAGACCGCGCCCACGGCCAGCGCCAGCGCGGCGATGAAGCCGAGGATCAGACCGGCGCCCGCGTCCGGGGCCGGGATCTCCTCGAACTGGAGGCCACCCGGGTCGAAGATCGCGCCGAGCGAGGACCAGGCGGTGAAGAGCGCCAGCGCCGTGCCGAGCTGACCCGCGTCGATCCCGAGGAGCTTGGGGCCCTGGGGCCGCATCCGGGCGAGCACGATCAGGGCCGCGCCGACGAGACCGGCCAGATGGACGCCGAGCAGCAGGGAGCCGCTGTCCCAGCCGGTCGGGGAGCCGACGCAGATCTGGTCACGCTCGCAGGGGATGTCCCACGTATCCAGGAACGAGGCGATGAACAGCACGACCGCTGCTCCGATCACCACGCCGTCGCCTCTCGTGAGGGAGCGGATGTTCACGTATGAAGTCCTTCGCAGGTCGTCTCATCGGGGCGGTGTTCGCTGTGCCGCAGGCGGCGGTGAACAGGCACGGAGCCGGGGAGGCCCCCGTCGTGCGCGTGATGACGAATCTATCGTCTGCCCGATACCCTCGTCTGCCCGGTATCACGGGGCGATCTCACCGGGATGTGCGACCGGCTCGCTCATCCGTCCCGCGCCCCGCGGCCCGCCCGGCGACGGGTGGACACGGACCCGGCGCCCGCCCGGCCCCCCGGCAGGTCCGGATCCCGATGCGGATTTCCGTTCCGGCCCCCGTTCCGGTTCTCGTGCGGATTTCCGTGCAGATCCCCGTTCCGGTGCCCGTTCGGGTTTCCGTTCAGATTCCCGGGCCCGTGCGGCGCAGCACCCGGAGCGAATCCGTCACCGACACCTCCGTGAACGCGCCCGAGGCGAGCGCCCGCCGATGGACACGGTACGGCGCCTGCCCGCCGTCCGCCGGGTCGGGGAAGACGTCGTGGATCACCAGGAGTCCGCCGTCGGCGACCCGGGGCGCCCAGCCCTCGTAGTCCCCGTTCGCGTGCTCGTCGGTGTGGCCCCCGTCGATGAAGACGAGCCCCAGCGGGGTCTGCCACAGCCGGGCGATCTGCGGGGAACGGCCGACCACCGCGACCACGTGGTCCTCCAGACCGGCCCGGTGCAGCGTGCGCCGGAAGCTCGGCAGGGTGTCCATCCGGCCGGCCTCCGGGTCCACGAGCGAGGGATCGTGGTACTCCCAGCCCTCCTGCTGCTCCTCGCTGCCCCGGTGGTGATCGACCGTCACGGCCGTGACCCCGGCGGCTCGCGCCGCGTCCGCGAGCAGGATGGTCGAACGTCCGCAGTACGTCCCCACCTCCAGCAGCGGCAGCCCCAGCGCCGCCGCCTCCACCGCCGCCGCGTACAGCGCGAGCCCTTCGCGAAGCGGCATGAAGCCCTTGGCGTTCCCGAACGCGGCAAGGATCTCGGGCCCGGGTGTCTCGGTGCTGGCTGTCATGGGATTCCTCCAGGTCATCGGGGTGGGGGAGCAGTTTCGACGGTCCGGGACGGCCGGGGCGCCCATCGTGCCCCACGGCCCGGCCCCGG
This sequence comes from Streptomyces clavuligerus, assembly GCF_005519465.1. NCBI lineage: Bacteria > Bacillati > Actinomycetota > Actinomycetes > Kitasatosporales > Streptomycetaceae > Streptomyces > Streptomyces clavuligerus. Next base: position 4,908,185 of record NZ_CP027858.1, read on the forward strand.
CCGACCCCGGCCCCACCCGTACCGCCGGAGCCGGGCCCGGCCGGTTCGCACGGACCCGTTCCCGCCCCTGTCCTCGCAATGGAACGTGTTCTACTCTTCGCCCGGTGTGCGGCCGGTGCGCGTGCGACCGGCCCCTGTGCGTCCCGCCCGTCCCGGTGACCGAAGGAGAGTTCGCGCCATGGCACAGAGCCTCATCGCAGGCGTCGGCATGACGGCGTTCGAGAAGCCCGAGACCGGTGACCGGCCGTACTGGGACATGGCCGCGGAAGCCGGTGCCCAGGCCCTGGCCGACGCCGGGATCTCCTACGAGGACGTGGAACAGGTCCCCGTCGGCCACTGCCTCCAGCCCTCGACCGCAGGACAGCGCGCGGTCTACGCGCTCGGGCTGACCGGCATCCCCGTCTACAACGTCAACAACAACTGCGCCACGGGCGCCACCGCCCTGATGCTCGCCCGCCAGCTCGTCGAGGGCGGCGCCGCCGACTGCGTCCTCGCCCTCGGCTTCGAGAAGATGCGCAGGGGCGCGCTCGGCGCCGGAATGGACGGCGGCGACTTCGCGGCCTCGCCCGTCGCCCGCCACTACGGGATCATGGCCGCCGCCCACGGCTTCGAGGCCACCCCGCCCACGGCGCAGATCTTCGGCAACGCCGCCCGGGAGCACATGGAGCGCCACGGGACCACGGAGGCGCAGCTCGCCGCCGTCGCCGCCAAGAACCACCGGCACTCGGCGGCCAACCCCCGCGCCCAGTTCCGCGAGGTGTGGACCGTCGAGGAGATCCTGGCCGCGCGCACCGTCCACCGGCCGCTGACCAAGCTCCAGTGCTCGCCCACCTCGGACGGCGCGGCGGCGGTGGTGGTCGTCTCCGAGCGGTTCGCCGCCCGGCGCGGGCTGCGGAACCGGGCGGTCGAGATCGCCGGGCAGGCCATGGCGACCGACACCGGGGACTCGTTCGCCTCCGGCTCGTGCATCGACGTGGTGGGGCTGCCGATGTCCCGGGCCGCCGCCCGGCGCGCCTGCGACAGCGCGGGGCTGGGCATCGAGGACGTCGACGTCGTCGAGTTGCACGACTGCTTCTCCATCAACGAGCTGCTGACCTACGAGGCCCTGGGGATGTGCGCGGAGGGGGCCTCCGGGGAGCTGGTGGAGAGCGGGGCGACGACCTACGGGGGCCGCTGGGTGGTCAACCCCTCGGGCGGGCTGATCTCCAAGGGGCACCCCCTGGGCGCCACGGGTCTCGCCCAGGCCGCCGAGCTGGTCTGGCAGTTGCGGGGCGAGGCCGGGGCGCGGCAGGTGGCGGGCGCGCGGGTCGGCCTCGCGCACAACATCGGGCTGGGCGGGGCCGCGGTGGTGACCCTGCTGCGGACGTCCTGAGCCGCCCCGGCCCCCCCGGCCGCCTGAGCCGTCCCGGCCCCGGGTCGCCTGAGCCGTCCCGGCCCCCGGGCCTCCGGCAGCCTCAGCCGTCCCGGGTGACTCGACCGTTCGGCCGCCCCGCCCGTTCCGCCGCCCCGTTCGGCCGCTCCGTTCCGGCACACGGACACCCCGGTGCGCGGGCGGCACCCCTCCTGGAACATGGTGCTCATGGCCCACGCTCCGTCAGATGCCCACGGTGGCCGGAAGGCACGCATACCCGGCTTGTCGCGCTCGGCCCGCAGACCGGGTCGGTCCTCCCCTCCCGCCCGTGTCTGGCCGGTGCTCCTCACCGCCTGCGCGGGCCATTTTCTTGTCGTCCTCGATGTCTCCGTCGTCAACGTGGCCCTTCCCGCGATGCGGGCGGACCTCGGACTCTCCCCGTCGGGGCTGCAATGGGTGGTCAACACCTTCTCGATCGCCTTCGCGGGTTTCATGCTCCTCGGCGGCCGGACCGCCGATCTCATCGGCCGGAGACGGGCCTTCTTCGTCGGACTCGCGCTCTTCACCGCCGCGTCGCTCGCCGCCGGGCTCGCCCAGGAGGGCTGGCAACTGCTGCTCGCGCGCACGGTCCAGGGGCTGGGCGCCGCGGTGCTCGGCCCGGCGACCCTCACCCTGGTGACCACCTCCGTGGCGCCGGGGCCCGCCCGCACCCGGGCGATCGGCACCTGGTCGGCGGTGGGCGCGGCGGGCGGCGCCGCGGGCGGCCTGGTCGGCGGGGTCCTCCTCGAACTCTCCTCCTGGCGCTGGGTGATGCTGATCAACGTTCCGGCCGGGGCGCTGCTGTTGCTCGCCGCGCTGCTCTGGATCACCGAGGGCGGCGAGTCCGGCGGACGCAGGCTGGATCTCCCCGGCGCCGTCCTCGTCACCTCCGGGCTCGCGCTCGTCGCGTACGGCGTCGTCCAGACCGAGGAGTCCGGCTGGGGTGCCCCCGCCACCCTGGCGCCGGTCCTCGGCGGGCTCGCCGCGCTGGCGCTCTTCGTCCTGGTCGAGGCGCGGACCCGGAACCCGCTCGTGCCGCTCGGGCTGTTCCGCTCCCGGGCCGTGGTCTCCGCCAATGTGACGATGGCGCTCTGCGGCTCGGCCTCGCTGCCCATGTGGTTCTTCGTGATGATGTACGCGCAGAACGCGCTCGGCTTCACCCCGCTGGAGGCGGGGCTCGCGCTGATCCCCAGCTCCGTCGCGGTCGTCGCGGGCTCCGCCCTCGCACCCGGGCTGATGGCGCGGGCCGGGTCGGGCACGGTCGCGGCGGGCGGACTGCTGCTCTCCGCGTGCGGCTACGCCTGGCAGTCGACGATGACCGAGGACGGAACGTTCCTGGGGACGATCCTCGGCCCCGGCATCCTGATGATGACCGGCGTCGGGCTCGCCGTGACCCCGCTGGCCGCCGTCGCCACGGAGGGCGCGGCCCCCGGCGAGTCGGGCCTCCTCACGGGTCTCATCACCACCGCCCGCACCATGGGCGGCGCCCTCGGCCTGGCCGCGCTCTCCACCGTCGCGGCTGCCCGCACCGGTGACAGCGGCCTCGCCTCCGAGATCGCGGCGGGCTACGCGCTCGCCTTCCGGATCGGCGCCTGTCTGATGCTGACCGCGGCGGTCCTGAGCCTCCTCTGGCTCCCGCGCCGGTCACGCCCCTGACACCTCCCCGGCGCTGTCCGCGGCCGGCCGGACCGGTGCGGGAGGAGGACCGGGGCCCGGGGCCCGGGCTGCCTTCCCGGCGTTCCGGCGTCCCGTCGCCCCGGCGGCACTCTGCGACGGGGCCCGGCGGGGGTTGCCGCGCGAGGGGGTGTGGTGCTGTGCGCGTGGCCGGGGGCGGGGTTCCGTGCGCGGTGGGCCGTGGCGGGGTGGGATCTTGTACGGGGGTCCGGCTGTCGTGGGGCCGGGTGCCGGGCGGCGCGGGCCGGGGGCTTCCCGGTGTCCCGGGCATGCGGTGGCTTGTGGTCCTGGCGGGGGTTGCCGCGCGAGGGGGTGTGGTGCTGTGCGTGCGGTCGGGGGTGGGGTTCCGTGCGCGGTGGGCCGTGGCGGTGAGGTGACCGTGTGCGGGCCGGGTCCTCCCCGGTGTCCCGGCTCCCGGGGCATGGTGTGGCTGCGGCGGGCCCGCCCAGCGAGGGCACGCGGTGCTGCCCACGCGACCGGGGCCGGGGCTCCGTGCGCGGGTCCGGCCGTCGCGCCGGTCGGGTGGCAGGCCGCGCGGGCCGGGGGGGCTTCCCGGGTGGGTCCGCGTCCCGCCCCCCGGGGAGCGGCGGCCCCCGGGGACCGTCAGAGCCAGCCGTGGTCGCGGGCCGTGCGGAACGCGTCCGCGGGGGTGCGGGCGGCCGTTCTCGCGACGGCCGCGGCCAGTACGGCGCGCACCTCCGGCTCCGGCAGGCCCAGGCCGACCGCGACGGCCGTCGCGGACCGTCCGTCCGCCGCCGCGGCGAGCACGTCCCGTTCCCGCGCCGACAGCGGACACGGAACGGCGTCCCGCGCGGCGGCGGCGAGCACCGGATCGATCACCGTCTCGCCGGTGAGGACCCTCCGTACCGCCACCGCAAGCTCCTCCACGGGGCCGTCCTTCACCAGCAGTCCCGCCGCCCCGGCCGCCAGCGCGCGGGGCAGATAGCCGGGCCGGGCGCTGCGTGTCAGCAGCACCACCCGGCACTCGGGCACCTCGTCCCGCAGCTCGGCGGCGGCGTCGAGACCGCCGCGCCCCGGCAGTTCGACGTCGAGCAGCGCGATGTCGGGCCGTACCTCCAACGCCGTACGGGCCACCTCGTCGCCCCGGCCCACCTGCGCCACCACCGAGAAACCGGCCGTCAGCTCCAGCCGTACCGCGAGCGCTCCCCGCAGGGCGCCGCCGTCCTCGGCGAGCAGCAGCCGGACGCCGGCTCCCGCGCGGTGGTCCCGGGGGATCTCCTCCACGCCGTCATCGTAGGTCCGGCCCGCCCCGGGGCCGGTGACGACATGTCGGGCGAACGGGTCGACCGCCGCCGGTGCGGGGCCGCCCCCGGTCCGGCGCCCGGCGGCGGGGTGCGGTCGGCGGCCTTCACAAGTGCTGACGGCTGCGTTATACATAGGCCCAGCCGAGCCTAGAACGCGTTCTAGAACGGGCGTCCGGGCCGGTCACGCGCGGCCTCGGCGCGGTCGACGGTGCGGACGGCCGCGCCGGGGTCCTCCCGTCCGCCGTTCGGCCTCGTCCGTCGGCCGTTCGGCTCCGTCCGTCCGGCGTCGTCCGCCGTCGGCCGGCCGGTCCCGTTCGTCCGCCGTCGGACCGATCGGCCGTCGGGGTGCGTGGCTGTCGGAGTGAACGGCTGCCGGAGCGGGTGGCCGCCGGAGCGAGCAAGGGAGCCGTCCACCGCCATGCCCATCGACCCCGTCAAGGCCCTCGCGGCACCCCCTCGCCGTACCGAGATCGGCTGGGAGCACAAGGACGTCCAGCTCTACCACCTCGGGATCGGCGCCGGAGTGCCCGCGGCCGACCCCGGTGAACTGCGTTACACCCTGGAGTCCCGGCTCCAGGTGCTGCCGAGCTTCGCCACCGTCGCTGGCGCGGGCAAGGACCTCATGGGCGGACTCGGTGCCCCCGGGATCGACGTCGACCTCGCCTCCGTCCTCCACGGCGGCCAGTCCGTCCGGGTGCACCGGCCCATCCCGCCCCGTGGCACCGCCGTCTCCACCTCGAAGACCGCCGCCGTCTACGACAAGGGCAAGGCGGCGGTCCTCGTCCTGCGCACCGAGGCCGCCGACGGCGACGGCCCGCTGTGGACGAGCGACTCCCAGATCTTCGTCCGGGGCGAGGGCGGCTTCGGCGGCGAACGCGGCCCCTCCGGCCGCGCCGAACCCCCCGCCGGGGACCCCGACAGGACCGTCGAGAAGCCCGTACGCGAGGACCAGGCGCTCCTCTACCGTCTCTCCGGCGACCTCAACCCGCTCCACGCCGACCCGGAGTTCGCCGCGCTCGCCGGGTTCGACCGGCCCATCCTGCACGGGCTCTGCTCGTACGGCATGACCCTCAAGGCCGTCGTCGACACCCTGCTGGACGGCGACGCCGCCCGGGTCCGCGCGTACAGTGCCCGGTTCTCCGGGGTGGTGTTCCCGGGCGAGACCCTGCGGATGCGGATGTGGGCCGGCGACGGGACGGTACGGGTGACGGTGGGCGCGGTCGAGCGCGACGGCGCCCCCGTGCTCTCGGACACGGTCGTCGAGCACGACTGAGCCGCCCGCCCCTGCCCCGTCCCGCACCCCTGCCCCGCACCCCCGCCCCGTCCCGCAGCCGCCCGTACCCGTACCCCGTACGTCCGCCTCCCGCAGGTCCGCAGAGCAACGCCGACAGCAGCGCCGACAGCAACGCCGAGAGGAGCCGCGCCGTGCGCGCAGCCGTACTGCACGAGACAGGCCGGAGCACACTCGAAGTCCACGACGACGTCGAGACCGTGGGATGTGGTCCGGGCAAGGTGAAGGTCCGCATCCGGGCCACCGGACTCTGTCACTCCGACATCTCCGCGATGAGCGGGGTGCTGCCGCAGCCCGCCCCCCTCGTCCCCGGCCACGAGGGCTCCGGCGAGATCGTCGACGTCGGCGACGGGGTGACGGCGGTGCGGCCGGGCGACCGCGTCCTCATCGGCTGGCTGCCCCCGTGCGGAACCTGCCCGAGCTGCCGCCGCGCCCAGCCCCACCTCTGTCTCTCCGGCCTCTACGGCGCGGGCACGCCCAACTTCCGGCGCCCCGGCGGCGACGTCTTCGGCTTCGCGGGCGTCGGCACGTTCACCGAGGAGGTCGTCATGAACGCGGCCTGCGCCGTGCCGATCCCCGACGACGTCCCGTTCGACGTCGCCGCGCTCATCGGCTGCGCGGTGACCACCGGCGTCGGCGCCGCCGTCAACACCGCCGCCGTCGCCGCCGGCTCCTCGGTCGCGGTCATCGGCTGCGGCGGTGTCGGCATCGCCGCGATCCAGGGCGCGCGCGTCCAGGGCGCTGCCACGATCGTCGCCGTCGACCCGGTCGCCTCCCGCCGGGAGGCCGCCCTCCGCTTCGGCGCCACGGAGGCCGTCGACCCCGACGCCGTCGGCGACGCCAAGAAGCGCCTCACCGGCGGCGAGGGCTTCGACTACGTCTTCGAGGTGGTCGGCAGGTCGGTCACCGCCCGGGCCGCCTACGAGGCCACCCGGCGCGGCGGCACGCTCTGCATCGTCGGCGCGGGCGCGATGGACGACTTCCTCCAGCTCAACATGTTCGAGCTGTTCTTCGACGAGAAGCGGATTCTGCCCTCCCTCTACGGCGGCGGCGACACCCGGGCCTCGTACGAACGGATCATCAGGCTGTGGCGGGCGGGCCGTCTCGACCTGGCGGGCATGATCACCCACCGGGTGCCGCTGTCCGGGGTCAACGAGGCACTGGAGCAGATGCGGACCGGGACCGCGCTGCGCACCTGCATCGAGATCTGACGACCGCGGCCGAGCCCCTGTCCACGACCACGACCACGATCCTGTTCGCAGCCGCAGCCGCAGCCGCAGCCGCAGCCGCAGCCGCAGCCGCAGCCGTTTCCGTGTCCGGGCCGCGGCGCTCCCCGCGGCGGGTTACCCGTATGGGTGTCCCCCGCTCCGGTAAACCCCGTTCCGCCGTATCCACCGAAGGGACTCCAGGACTCCGATGTCTCAGCCACTCGACGGACTCACCGCGGTCGTCACGGGCGCGGGCCGCGGTCTCGGCCGCGCCGAAGCGCTGGAACTGGCCCGTCTGGGCGCGCACGTCGTCGTCAACGACTACGGCAGGCCGGGCCGGGACGGTTCGGGCGAGTCCTCGTCGGCCCCGGCGGACGAGGTGGTCGCGGAGATCCGCGCCCGGGGCGGCTCGGCCCTCGCCCACCACGGCGATGTCGCGGACCACGAACAGGCCCGGGAGCTGATCGGTCTCGCCGTGGACACGTACGGACAGCTCGACATCCTGGTCAACAACGCGGGCATCCTCCGCGACCGGATGGTCTTCTCGATGAGCGAGAGCGAGTGGGACTCGGTGATCCGGGTCCATCTCAAGGGCCACTTCGCGACCACGCGGTTCGCGGCGGAGCACTGGCGCGAGCGTTCCAAGGCGGCGGGTGCCCCCGTCCACGGCCGGATCGTGAACACGTCGTCCGAGTCCTTTCTCGCCGGGTCGGCGGGGCAGCCCAACTACGCGGCGGCCAAGGGCGGCATCGTCGGACTCACCACCTCCACGGCGCACGCGCTCGCGAAGTACGGCGTGACGGTGAACGCGATCTGCCCCCGGGCGCGCACCCGGATGACCGAGGACGTCTTCGCCGGGTACGCGCCCCCGGCGGACGGCACGGTGGATCCGCTCTCCGCGGAGCATGTCGCCCCACTGGTGGGGTATCTGGCGTCTCCCGCGGCGGCGGGGGTCAGCGGACAGGTGCTGGTGGTGCACGGCGGCATGGTGGCGGTGGTGGAACGCCCCCGGATCTCGGCGAAGTTCGCGGCCGAGAAGGAGGTGTTCGGCCATGAGGAACTGGACGCGCTGCTGACGCCGTACTTCGCCGGACTGCCGCGCGGCGAGGGTTTCGCGGCGCTGGAGTTCCTGGGGCTGCGGCGGGACTGAGCGGCGCGCGCACGGGACGCCGGGCTGGAAGGGCGCCGGTCCGGAAAGGTGTCGGGCCGGGAGACGGCGGGTCCGGAAGGGCGCCGGTCCGGAAAGGCGTCGGGCCCGGAAAGGCGTCGGGCCCCCGGAGCCATGACGGCTCCGGGGGCCCTGACCCGGCTGTCCCGGTGTCCCGGTGTCCCGCGCTCCGGGTGCCCTGGGTGCCTCGGGTGTCAGACCGCCCTGTTCGCGGTACCCGGGCGGCGGTGTCTGCCGTGCGGTTCGCCCTGGGTCTCCTCCGCTGCCGCGGCGATTCCCCGGTGCTTGCCCGCGCCCTCCTCGATCATCTCCTCGTTCGGTCGGGCCTCAGTGGTTTCGGTCCGGCCTTCAGACATATGGAGCTTCCCCCGTCATGTGCGTGCGTGGTCGCTGCTGATCAGAAACACAGGCCGCAGAGTTTAACGAAGCCCCTGCCGCCCTACGAGGGGCGCCTGTTGCAGCGGTACCGGCTTGCGCGCGATGGGTGAACCGGGCACCGGCTGCGGCAGCGGGCCCGCCGCCGCGTAGGGAGCGGTCGCCGCGGCGTACGGACCGGGTGCGGTCGCGTAGGGACTCGTCGGCGGCACGGGGACCCCGGGGTCCATGGGGGTCAGGGGAGCCATCGAGGTCACGGGCCCCAGGGGGCCTCCGGTGTCCATGGCCACCATGGGCGGCAGGGGCACCCCCGGGTCCGGGGCCATGGGCGGTGGCACCGCCTCCCGGCGCTTGGTCATCGTCACCCCCCGGGACTGCGGCACACCCCCGGCGGGCCGCGTCACGGGCCGCGCGGGCGGCACCGCGGCCGGGATCTGCGCCTGAGGGGGCGCGGAAACCGCCGGAGCGGACCCGGGTACGAACATGTACCCGGGCACGGGCCCGGGTACGGGCATGGACCCGGGTCCGACCGGGGCGGGCACGGACACCGGCGGCGCCGGTACGGAGACCCCCGGTACCGGCACCGAAGGCGCCGGGGCCGGGTACCGCGCGGACGGGTACGGATACATGGCCGCCTCCCGGCGCAGGGCGGCCTCGCGGTGCGCGGCGGCCTCCCGGGCGAAGATGGCCGCCGCGTCCACGCGCGCCATCCCACACCCTTCCGCCCCCGTGGCGTACGGCAGCCGCAGCACCCCCTCACCGCTCCACAGCCCCGTCCCCGTCAGCCACCCCTGCGGCGCCGCCAACTGGTGCAGCCTGCGCCCCGAGGGCCGCCACACCCCGAGCCAGCTTCCCGCCGGGCCCTCGATCCGCAGGGCGACACCGGAACTCTCGGGCACCAGCGCCTGCCCCGGCTGCACCGCGAACGGCGTCACCGCGCACTGCGGCAGCCGCAGGCACTCGGGGAAGCGCACCGGGCGGTCGCTCCCCAGGACGCCCCACCCCACCCGCTCATGGCCCGCGGCGTCCGAGCGGATCAGCAGCAGACCGCTGTCGGGGTCCGCGAGCAGCAGCCGGTCCTGGCTGTCCGCCGTGATCTGGAGCAACGGGGTGGCCTCGCCGCCCCGGGCCAGGTCCACGGCGACCGTCTTCACCGGGCCGCCGTCGGCCTCCCGCCGGTCCAGCGCCAGCATCCGGCCCGTGCGGTCCAGCCAGACGCCGCCGGAGCAGTGGCCCGGTACCTCGGCCACCGGCTCGGGGCCGTACCCGCCCCCGGCCACCAGCCAGATCGTGCTGGTCCTCGGCCCGGGGACGACCACGTACGCCCGGGCCCCGTCCGGGGACGGCGGCAGCAGCAGGGCGGGCCAGGGGGTCTCGATCCCGCCGAGGGACAGCTCGCCCGTCCCCGGCCCGACGGGGTACACCAGCGAGAACATATGGCGGCCCGCCTCCCGGCGGCGGATCAGCACCCGGCCGTCGCCGAGCGGCAGTACGCCCGTGTTCCGCTCCTCGGGCCGGCCCAGCGGCAGCGGGACGGCGTAGGGCTCGGGCCCGCCCAGCGTCCACCGCTCCGCGAACAGCGCCTCGCCGTCCCCCGCGAGCCGTGCCGCGTAGGCGCCGTCGGCCGTCATGGCGATCCGGCCCTGGCCGCCGACGCCGATCGGGTCCGCCGCCATGGCCGTCGCCCGGCCCGGTGCGCTCCCGCGGCCGGGTCCGCTCGCCCCCGCACCCGCACCGTGCGGCGTGTGCGGCGTGTGGGATGTGTGGGGCGTGTGCGGGGCGGCGGTTCTGGCGGGCTCGCCGGACTCCCTCGATCCCCTGGTCTCAATAACACAGGCTGTCATCGGACAGTCACCTCCAGCCACGAAGCTAGATTTCGTACTTCCTGCCGAACAACACGGGACCAGCTCGTTCACACATAAGGGTTGTCATGGGGGGATTCACCGGAAAAAGGGAGCGACTTGTGATCCGTACGCGGCCGGTGCGACCGGTGAGGGGCCGGTCGTGGAGTCCGTGGAGCCCGTGGGGCGGCGGGCGCACCGGGCCGGAGCGGGCGCGCGGTGCGGGCCCCGCCCCGGAGGCCCAGACCGGGCGCGGCCCCCGGCGCGGGTAACCTGTTTCCGTGCCCCGTCTCTCCGAAGTCATCGCCGCCCTCGACGCCCTCTGGCCCCCTTCCCGGGCCGAGCAGTGGGACGCGGTCGGCACCGTCTGCGGCGACCCCGGCGCCGAGATCCGGCGGGTGCTGTTCGCCGTCGACCCCGTGCGGGAGATCGCCGACGAGGCGATCGAACTCGGCGCGCAGTTGATCGTCGCCCATCACCCGCTCTATCTGCGGGGGACGACCACGGTCGCCGCCGACCACTTCAAGGGCCGGGTCGTGCACGACCTGATCAAGAACGACATCGCCCTGCACGTCGCGCACACCAACGCCGACACCGCCGACCCCGGGGTCTCCGACGCCCTCGCGGGCGCGCTCGACCTGCGGGTCACGGGCCCGCTGGTGCCCGACCCGAGCGACCCGTCGGGCCGCCGGGGCCTCGGCCGCATCTGCGAGCTGGAGCACCCCGAGACCCTGGCCGCGTTCGCCGAGCGGGCCGCGCAGCGGCTGCCCGCGACCGCGCAGGGCATCCGGCTGGCCGGGGACCCCGACGCCGTCGTCCGCCGGGTCGCCGTGAGCGGCGGCTCCGGCGACAGCCTCTTCGACACCGTCCGGGCGGCGGGTGTGGACGCCTTCCTCACCGCCGACCTGCGCCACCACCCCGTCTCCGAGGCCACCCAGCAGTCACCGCTCGGTCTGGTCGACGCCGCGCACTGGGCCACCGAGTGGCCCTGGTGCGAGCTGGCCGCCGCCCAGCTCGACGAGATTTCCGACCGGCACGGCTGGAACCTCCGGGTCCATGTCTCGCACACGGTCACCGATCCCTGGTCATCCCGATTCTCTTCTCCTGGAGCCCCCAACTGAACGCCGCGCCCGCCGACCAGAACCGACTCCTCGAAGTCCAGGCCCTCGACCTGCGCCTCGCCCAGCTCGCCCACAAGCGCAAGTCGCTCCCCGAGCACGCCGAGATCGACTCCCTGACCAAGGACCTCACCCAGCTCCGCGATCTGCTCGTCGCCGCGCAGACCCAGGAGAGCGACACCGCCCGCGAGCAGACCAAGGCCGAGCAGGACGTGGACCAGGTGCGCCAGCGCGCCGTGCGTGACCAGCAGCGTCTCGACTCCGGCGCCATCACCTCGCCCAAGGACCTGGAGAGCCTCCAGCGCGAGATCGTCTCGCTGGCCAGGCGCCAGGGCGATCTGGAGGACGTCGTCCTCGATGTGATGGAGCGCCGCGAGGCCGCACAGGAGCGCGTCAACGAACTGACCGAGCGGGTATCCGCCGTTCAGGCCAAGGTTGACGACGCCACCGGCCGCCGGGACGCCGCCCAGCGGGAGCTGGACACCGAGTCCAGTGCCGTCACCCGTGACCGCGAGGCCCTCGCCGGGGCCGTCCCGGCCGATCTGCTCGCGCTCTACGAGAAGCTCCGCGTCCAGCAGGGCGGCGTGGGCGCGGCCCGCCTCTACCAGCGCCGCTGCGAGGGCTGCCGGCTCGAACTGAACATCACCGAGCTGAACGAGGTGCGCACCGCGTCCGCCGACGCCGTGCTGCGCTGCGAGAACTGCCGCCGGATTCTGGTCCGTACCGCCGAGTCCGGCCTCTGATGCGCAGCTTCGTCGTCGAGGCGGACGGCGGTTCCCGGGGCAACCCCGGGCCCGCGGGCTACGGCGCGGTGGTGATCGACGCGGCGAGCGGCGAGACGCTCGCCGAGACGGCGGAGTACATCGGCGTCGCGACGAACAACGTCGCCGAGTACAAGGGGCTGGTGGCCGGGTTGAAGGCCGCTCACGCCCTGGACCCGGACGCGATGGTCCGCGTCCGGATGGACTCCAAGCTGGTCGTGGAGCAGATGTCCGGCCGCTGGAAGATCAAGCACCCGGACATGAAGCCGCTCGCGGCCGAGGCCGGACGGGTCTTCCCCGCCGCGTCGGTCAGCTACGAGTGGATTCCGCGCGAGCGGAACAAGCACGCGGACCGGCTCGCCAACGAGGCGATGGACGCGGGCCGCCAGGGGCGGCAGTGGGAGCCCTCGCGCTCCGCCGCCGCGCTCGCGGCGCGCGACGCGGAAGCCGCCCGCGTGGTCGGCGACGCCGCGGCGGGCGCCGCGAAGGCCCGCGCGGCCCTCGCGGGTACCGGTCCCGGTACCGGCACCGGGACGCGCGCGGGCGCAGGTGTGTCCGCTGGGGCTGTCGGCGCCGGTCGGTCTGGCGATGCCGTCGGGTCTGGCGGGGCGGGCCGGACTGCCGGGTCCGTTGGGTTGCCCGGTGCGTCCGGTGCGTCCGGTGCGTCCGGTGTACCCGTTGGGAGTGCTGGGACCGCTGGGGCTGTCGAGTCCGCCGGGACTGCCGAGTTCGGTGGGTCCTTCGGGGCTGGTGGGGCTGGTGATCCCGCCGCTCCCGAGGCCGCGGCGGGGGACACCCCGGCGACCCGTACGGCCGCACCCCCGCAGGGCTGGGCCGCCCCCGCCGATCTGGGGACCCCCACGACCTTCGTCCTGCTGCGGCACGGCGAGACCGCCCTCACCCCCGAGAAACGCTTCTCCGGCAGCGGTGGCTCCGCCGACCCCGAACTCTCGCCCGCGGGCCGCCGCCAGGCCGAGGCCGTGGCCTCGGCCCTCGCGGCGCGCGGCACCGTCCAGGAGATCGTCAGCTCCCCGCTGCGCCGCTGCCGCCAGACGGCGGAGGCCGTGGCCGCCCGGCTGGGGCTGGACGTCCGGATCGAGGACGGCCTGCGGGAGACCGACTTCGGCGCCTGGGAGGGTCTGACCTTCGCGGAGGTCCAGGAACGCTACGCCGACGACCTCGCCGCATGGCTGACCTCCCCGAAGGCCGCCCCGACCGGCGGCGGCGAAAGCTTCGCCACGGTCGCCCGCCGGGTCTCGGCCGCCCGTGACCGGCTGCTCGCCGCCTCACCGGGCCGCACCGTCCTGCTGGTCACCCATGTGACCCCGATCAAGACCCTGGTCCGCCTCGCCCTCGGCGCCCCGCCCGAGTCCCTCTTCCGCATGGAACTCGCCGCGGCCTCGGTCTCCGCCGTCGCCTACTACGGCGACGGCAACACCTCGGTCCGTCTCTTCAACGACACCTCCCACCTCCGCGCCTGACGCCCCTTGCCCCCGGCGGTCGGCGGTCGGCGAATTCCAGGGGTCGTGGCAACACAGTGATCGACTGGCTGTCGCCAGGGGCTTGGCGAGACGCTCGGCTGGGTTTCCCGGTCGAGCGTTTTGCGTGGGCGGCCGTTGAGTTCGGCTGCGACGGCGGCCAGGTCCTCGGGCGCGTGGACCGCCAGGTCGGTGCCCTTGGGGAAGTACTGCCGGAGCAGTCCGTCGGTGTTCTCGGTTCGAGCCGCGCTGCCAGGGGCTGGCCGGGTCGCAGAAATAGACGGGATCTCGAAGTCCATCGCATCCCCTGAGCTGGGGTGTTGCGACGACCACTGGAGCGCGGGGTCCCGCCGGGGGCGAGGGCAAGCGTCCGCGGACACGCGGGTCAGGCGCGGAGCGACGCGGCCTCCGCCGCCAGGGTGCGGACCCGGTCCCAGTTCTTCGCCGCGAGGGCGTCCGCCGGGAGCATCCAGGTGCCGCCGACGCAGCCCACGTTCGGCAGGGCCAGATACGCGGGGGCCGAGGCGAGCGAGATGCCGCCGGTCGGGCAGAAACGGGCCTGGGGGAGGGGCCCCGCGAGGGACTTCAGATAGGCGGTGCCGCCCGCCGCCTCCGCCGGGAAGAACTTCATCTCCTCCACCCCGCGCTCCAGCAGCGCCACCACCTCCGAGGTGGTGGAGACACCGGGCAGGAACGGGACGCCGGTCCCCCGCATCGCCCCGAGTAGCCGCTCCGTCCACCCGGGGCTCACCAGGAAGCGCGCCCCCGCGCTCACCGCCGCCTCCGCGTGCTCCGCCGCGACGACCGTGCCCGCGCCGACGACCGCCTCCGGCACCTCGGTGGCGATGGCCCGGATCGCGTCCAGCGCCGCCGGGGTCCGCAGCGTCACCTCGATCGCGGTCAGCCCGCCCGCGACCAGGGCCCGGGCGAGCGGTACGGCGTCGTCGGCGTCCTTGATGACGACGACGGGGACGACGGGCGCGAGATCAAGAACGGAGGTCATGCGCTCATCCTGCCGTGCCCCCACATCCTCCGCAACGACCGTTGCGCCCCCTGCAACACGCTCGACGACGCACCCCGCGACGCACCCCGGGCGACCCCCGCCGACCGACTGCCTCGACGACCGGGCGGCCCGGGGCACCCGGTCGGTGTCGTCGCCCTTCCGTCTGCCGCCGCGCCCGGCCGCGGCACTCCCCGTGGGCCCGGCGGCCCGGGTGGTACGACCACCCGGCGTTGTCGTCGGCCGCCGGCATCCACCGGGAGGACCCGGCGCGGCGAGGGGAGTGTCCCCACTGCGGGGACTCCCTCCTCCACCGCGCGACGCCCCTCGCAAGGGGGAGGCACCCCGCCGGACCCGCCCTCCGGGTGGCCCGGAGCCCCTCGATCGGGAGCGTCCACCCCGGGCCCTGGTCCGTGGGCCCCGACCGGTGGGTCCGGGCCCACCGGTCGGGCACCGCCGGAACGGCCGCGCGGCGCGCCCGACGCGGTCGCCTACCGGGCGTCGCCGGCGGCCCGGCTCCCGTCAGTGGATCTCCTTCACCACCACATCCAGCGCCCACGGCTGCCCGGCCCGCGCCGGTGCCTCCGCCTCCACGACATGGCCCAGATCCCGCAGCGCCCCGACCAGTTCGGCGGGGCGCCGGGGCCGGGCACCGGAGACCAGCAGATCCCGGACGATCCGGCCCTTGGTCGCCTTGTTGAAGTGGCTGACGACCGAGCGCTTCTCCACCCCGTCGACGATCTGTGCGTGCAGCACCCGCACGGTCGCCGTCCGTCCCGCCAGCTCCCCCTTCGGCTTCCACGCCGCCGCATACGCGGACGACCGCAGATCCAGCACCAGCCCGCTGCCCGCCGCCTCCGGCAGGGCCGCGGCCATCGGCGCCCGCCAGTGCGCCCCGAGCGCGCCGAGACCGGGCAGCTTCACCCCCATCGAGCAGCGGTACGACGGAATCCGGTCACCGATGCGCACCGCGCCCCACAGCCCCGAGAACACCAGCAGCGAGGCGCGCGCCCGCCGCCGGGCGCCGGGCTCCAGGGTGGCGAGGCCGAGGGCGTCGTAGAGCACCCCCGTGTAGATGTCACCGGCGGGGCGGGCCCCCGCCGTCCGCAGCCCGGCGTTCTTCGCAATCTCGCCGCTCAGCCCTTCGCTCAGCCCGAGCACCGTCCGCGCCTTCTCCGTGTCGGCGGCGCACAGCTCCACCAGCTCGTCCAGCACCGCCGCCCGTGCCTTCGCCAGCGCGGGCAGCGACAGCGACTCCGGCTTCAGCGGGGCCCCCCGCCCCGACGCGGCCTTGCCCTCGGACGGCGGCAACAGTACGAGCACGGACTCTCCTCATGGCGGGCGCCCGGCGCCGGGGGAGGTGGGGCGCGGGCGGGGAACGGGGCGACGGTTTCTCCGCCCGTACGCTTCCGGTACGTGCGGTTCCGTCCCGCGCCAGGGTACGCGGCCCACCCCGGTCGCGGCCCCGCCCCGCTTCTGCCCTGCCCGTGCCGTGTCCCTGCCCCGCGCCACGGCGCGCGGTGACGGGCGCCCCCGCGGCCACCCGTGCGGGTGAACCGCGCACATCACGTCCGGAACGGATGGCTCCACCCCCTTTCCCCCGGCCACAGCGCGGAGATGCCCTCCCGCCAGAGATCCCGGGGCACCGCCCTCCCCACCCCGTCCGGAGCCCCGGAGTGCCCGGCACCCCCGCCGGACCTACGCTCGGTGCCATGCCCCGCCGCCCGATCCGCACCACCGGCGCAGCCGAGGCCCCGCTGACCGCGGCCCTGCGGGCCCTGCGGTCGGACCTCCAGGTGCCCGGTGGCTTCCCGGACGCCGTGCTCGCCGAGGCCACCGCGGCGGCGGACCACCCGCGCCTCCCGGAGACGGACGTCACCGACCTCCCCTTCTTCACCGTCGACCCGCCCGAGTCCACCGACCTCGACCAGGCCATGCACCTCGCCCGCCACGACTCCGGCTACCGCGTCCACTACGCCATCGCCGACATCGCCGCCTTCGTCACCCCCGGCGGCGCCGTCGACACCGAGGCCCACCGCCGGGTCCAGACCCTCTACTTCCCCGACACCACCGTCCCCCTGCATCCGCCCGTCCTCTCCGAGAACGCCGCGAGCCTCCTCCCCGGCCGCACCGTCCCCGCTCTCCTGTGGCGCATCGACCTCGACGCCGAGGGACGCACCGTCGCCGCCGATGTACGCCGCGCCCTCGTCCGCAGCAGGGCCCGGCTCGACTACGAGACCGCCCAGGGGCTCATCGACACCAGCACCGCCGAAAAGCCGCTGGCCCTGCTCCGCACCGTCGGACTGCTCCGCCAGGCCCTGGAGCGGGAGCGCGGCGGGATCTCCCTCCAGGTCCCCGAACAGGAGATCGTCGAGGAGGACGGCGGCTACCGCCCCGCCTACCGCGCGCTCCGGCCCGTCGACGGCTGGAACGCCCAGATCTCCCTGCTCACCGGGATGACCGCCGCCGAAATCATGACGGCCACCGGAACCGGCATCCTGCGCACCCTGCCGCTCGCCCCCGACGGCGCCGTGACCCGGCTGCGCCACGCCGCGAAAGCCCTCCGTATCAACTGGCCCCACCATGTCGCCTACGCGGACGTCGTCCGCTCCCTCAACCCGCGGGACCCCCGCCACGCCGCCTTTCTCCAGGAGTGCACCGGACTGCTGCGGGGCGCGGGCTACACCGTCTTCACCGGCGGCCGTATCCCCACCCCCTCCGTCCACGCGGCGGTGGCGGCGGAGTACACCCACTGCACCGCGCCGCTGCGCCGCCTCGTCGACCGCTACGCCTCCGAGCTGTGCGTCGTCGCCTGCGCCGGAGCGGGTATCCCCGAGTGGGTCCTCGCCGCGCTCGACGACCTCCCGGAGGAGATGGCGGGCGGCGCCCGCCGGGCGAACGCCGTCGAGCGCGCCTGCGTCGACCTCGTCGAGACGGCCGTGCTCCAGGACCGGGTCGGCGAACTCTTCGACGCCTGCGTCATCGACGTCCACGAGCGCGACCCCGCCGCCGGGACCGTCCATCTGGAGGACCCCGCCGTGGTCGGCGCGGTCGAGAGCGACCGCCCCCTGCCGTTGGGGGAGCGCGTCCGGGTCCGTCTCACCCGGGCGGGCCCGGTGGAACCGGCGGACCCGCAGCAGGCGAAGGTCCTCTTCACCACCGTCTGAGACCCGTTCGCAACCGTCTGAGCCCAGCCCGGCCCCGCGCACCCCCACCCGTGGACTCATCCTTTCCGAGCCCCGCCCGGCCCCGCGCCCGCCCGTGGACTCATCCCTTCCGCGCCCGGGCCGGCCCGACGGCCGCCACCAGCGCCGCAGGGTCGTCCGCGTGGAATCGGACCGTGGTCGCCGTGCCGCGTCTCCCCAGCGGCCGTATGTAGGGGACCGGCGCGGCCAGCTCCACCGTCACCGTCGTCTGCCCGCCGACGATCAGCTCTAGCGAGCCGTCCTCCCGCGGCTGTATCAGCTTCCCCTCGGGATACCGCCGGTCCACCCGTATCTCCCGGACCTCCTCCGCCGACAGCCGCAGATCGAACAGCGCGCCGTACCGGATGCGCAGCCCCCCGTCGGCCTCGGCCACATGCGGCCGTACGACACAGGCCGCGTGCAGCCCGACCATCATCACCACCCCGTACACATGGACGACCACCAGCAATCGATGGACGAACGGCCAGGGGACGAGCACGGCGAACACCACCCCCTCGACCACCGACACCGCGATGAGGCCCCACACCATCGCCGTCTGCGGACCGGTGTACGCCGCCGGGTGCGCCCCCGGCCCGACGCCGTGCCGCCGCCGGGCCACCCAGAGCCCCAGACTGCGCAGGGCCCGCAGCTCATGGACGAGCAGCCGCCGCGCCCCCCGCCTCACAACGACCCCCGCGCACGCTCCGCCAGAAGTTGCACCATCCGCCGGACCACCATCGCCTGTGCGGGAGCGAAGTCCGCGAGGAACGCCTCCCCGACACTTTCGCCGAAGAACTCGGCGAAGCTCTCGCCGAGCCCCTGGGCCCGCTCCTTTCCCTTCCCCCTCTCCTCCCTCTCCTCTTCTTCCTCTCCCTCCTCCCCTTCCTCTGGTGGCTCCCGGCCGCTCTCGGCCAGCAGCCGCAGCATCTCGTCCGGCATCGCGTCCGCCAGCTCCCGCGCCAGCCACTCGATCCGCGGATCGCCCGTCCCGGCGTCCGCGAGCGCGTCCAGCCTCCGGTACAGGGCCTCCACCCGGGCCGCTGTCCCGGGGTCGTCGGCGAGGGGCTGCAACCCCGCGAAGATCCGCGTCCGCTCCTCCTCCGGCAGCAGTGCGTCGAACAGGACCAGATGGGCGCGGTCCTTGGCCGCGATCGGCGACTCCGTCGGCCCGAGCGCTCTGAGCAGCCCCGCCAGCTCCTCCGACACCGGCCCCTCGACGGGCAGCAACCCCGCCCGGGCCTGCTCCAACAGCACCGCCAGCCGCTCCCGCCCGACGGCGATCGCCGTCTGCTGCCGCTCCAGATCCGCGTCCAGCTCCTCCAACACCTCCACCAGCTCCCGCCCGGACTCGTCCGCCAGGACGTCCCGCACCTCCGCGAGCCCGAGCCCCAACGCGGTCAGCCTGCGGATCCGGGCCAGTGTCATGGCATGCCGCAGCCCGTAGTCCCGATAGCCGTTGGCCAGGCGGACGGGCTCGGGCAGCAGCCCGAGACGGTGGTAATGGCGTACGGTCCGGGGCGTCACCCCGGCCAGCTCCGCGAGCTCTCCGATCCTCATGAGTCCAGTGGAAACCATGACGTCGCGACAAGGTCAACGTCTCATCCGTCCCGGCCCGCCAGGTACCATGGTCGACACGGCAGACGAGCCGGGCGGACGGCCGCGTGGGGATCCCTGTGATCCTCCCGAGGAACGTCCGGGCTCCACAGGGCAGGGTGGTGGGTAACGCCCACCCGGGGTGACCCGCGGGACAGTGCCACAGAGAACAGACCGCCGGGGACCTCGGTCCTCGGTAAGGGTGAAACGGTGGTGTAAGAGACCACCAGTGCCCAGGGTGACCTGGGCAGCTAGGTAAACCCCACCCGGAGCAAGGTCAAGAGGGGCCGCGCGAGCGGCCCTGCGCGAACGTTCGAGGGCTGCCCGCCCGAGTTCGCGGGTAGACCGCACGAGGCCGGTGGCAACACCGGTCCTAGATGGATGGCCGTCACCCCGACGACCGCGAGGTCCCGGGGTACAGAACCCGGCGTATGTCCCGGCTCGTCTGCCCCTCAAGGGCCTTTGACCAGCGAAATCGCAGGTCAAAGGCTTTTTTCTGGTTTATGGACCAAGTCGCGCCGCCACTGCGCCGGGGCGGCTGGGAAAACAGCGGACGGAAGCGGCGATCACCGGCCCGGCCAGCAGCCCGATCACGGTGGCCATGAGCGCCACCCCGGTCCCGTCCCCACGCCCGGAACTCCCCGCCGCCCGCCCGCGTTCCCTCAGCAGTCCACGTCTGCCCGGTGCCCCGCTCGACGTCGTCCGGTGCCCCGCTCGAACAGAGGGCGTCCCCTCCGTGAACCGTTTTCCGGATGGCTCCGTAAGCCGGGTGCGGCGGACGCCCGCATGACGGGGACGTACGCAGGAAGGGACGGAATGTACGCATGATGAGCCATACGGTCGGCACGGCGGCAGCCGCCGCGCCCCGGCATTTCACGATGGACTTACCGGACGCCTGGTGGACATTCGACCTCGACCCGGGAACGCGGGACGCGTCGGTCCGCCGGTATGTGGAGGAGCAGGCACGTGGGCGGCCCGTCGGCCGTGCGCTGCTCGACCGGGTGGTCCGGATGGCACACGGAGCCGTGCGGGACGCCGCCGCGCGCCGGGCGCTGCGGGCGGCGGGGCTCGTGATGTTCCTCCCCGAGGGGTCCCTCCTCTTCGCGACCACCGTGGTGACCCGGGTCGCGCCCCCGGCGGACCCCTCGGCGGACCTCGCCGAGCTGCTGCTGCCGGTACTGCGGCGGAACGAGCACGACGGTGCGCACGAGGACCCCGGGGCGGACCGCCGCGTGACCCGTATCGCGACCCCCGTCCTCCCGGGGCTGGGGCCCGTCGGCAGGGTCATCGGCATCGAGGACGTCCAGCTCGGCTGCCCGGACGCCGACTGCGGCCTCGGTGAATCCATCCCCATGGCGCTGATGCACACGGTGGTGCCCGTACCGCACAGCCGGGAGTTCCTGGTGATCTCCAGCGCCACACCCAATCTGAGCCTGACGGAGGAGTTCCACGAACTCTTCGCGGCCATCGGCGGCTCCCTCCGGTTCGTCCCCGACCCATGGCGCGGTCAGGACGACGGCACCGGTGCGGACGCCACCGAATCCGGAGGAACCGACCGTGTGTGACGGTTCGGGCACCGCTCAGACGGCTGTCAGCCCACGGTTCGTCAGCCCCGCGCGCAGCGCCCGGATCGCATAGTGCGTCCGCGACTTGACCGTCCCCGGCGGCACCCCGAGGGCCAGCGCCGTCTGCCGGACGCTGCGCCCCAGGTAGTACACGTGGAGCAGCACCTCCTGCTGATAGGGCGCGAGGTCCCGCAGGGCGTCGACCACCACATGCGAGGTGAGCGTGTGATCGACCCCGTCGGACACGGGCAGGCCCGCGAGCGGCGGAGCGCCCTCCTCCGGCGGGCGTGCGCGGCGCACCCGATGGTCGTCGATCACCAGATTGCGGATGACGGTGAACAGCCAGGGCCGCAGGGTCACGGTCGTGGGGTCCAGCTCGCCCGCGTGCTGCCAGGCGCGGAGGGCGGCCTCCTGGAAGACGTCCTCGGCCCGGTGCCAGTCGCCGCCGAGGAGCCGGGCCGCGAAGCGCAGCATGACCGAGCCGTGATGGGCGTAGAGGGCGCGCAGAAACTCCTCGCCGGGCGGACGCAGAAACTCCGCGCCGGACGGACGCGGCGACTCCGCCCTGGATGGACGCGGCGACTCCGCGCTGGGCGGACGTGGCGACTCCGCCCCGGACGAGTGCGCGAAATCCACGCCGGGCGGACGCGGGAACTCCTCGACAGGTGGCATGGGCTCGCCTCCGGTGCCGCCGTTCGGTACTTCTGTTGAACTGTGTACCGCCTGAGCCGCCGCCCGACCGGGCCCGTCGCCGCACGCAAGACGACCGAGTCCGTCCGGGCCCCCGGGCCCGTTCCCGGAGCCCACCGTGCCCCGGACGGGCCACACCGGACGGTCCGCTTCCCCGTCACCGCCCCATATGGCGCCCGTTTGATGCCCGTTCCGGTCGGAACGGGCCCGCACCCACCCCCGCCGCCCGGCCCCGGCGGCCGAATCCCGCGTGTCCCCGACCCGATGGGCAAAGCGGGGCCCGTTTTCCCCGCAAACAGGCATCCATCACTCCCGCACCCCCCTCAACTGCCCTCTGACCTGGGATGTCGCCACACCGCCCCGGGCAGAGTCGGGCGTCATACCGTCCGGAACGGATCGGTGTCGGACCCGCCGACGGCGGTATAAAGCTCTGGTGGGCCCGCTCCGGGCCCGGGTGTCCGAACGGTCATGAAGGGAAAGCCAGTTGATACGTTCGGAGGAACGGCATCAGCGACTCCTCGCCGAGGCGCGCCGCCGGGGCCGCGTCGAAGTCACCGCCCTGGCCTCGGACTTCGGAGTCGCGCCGGAGACGATCCGCCGGGACCTGAGCGAGCTCGAACGCCGGGGGCTCGTGCGGCGCACGCACGGCGGTGCGTACCCGGTCGAGAGCGCCGGTTTTGAGACCTCCCTCGCGCAACGCGTCACCATGCACGTCGAGAACAAACGCCGGATCGCCGCCGAGGCCGTGAAACATCTCGGCGGCGCGGAGACGGTCTTCATCGACGAGGGCTACACCCCGCAGCTCCTCGCCGCGCTTCTGCCCACGGACCGTCCGCTGACGGTGGTGACGGCGTCACTCCCGACGGCCGCCGCCGTCGCCGAGTCGGCGAACATCACGGTGCTGCTGCTCGGCGGCCGGGTCCGGGCCCGGACCCTGGCCACCGTGGGCGCGTGGGCCTGCCAGATGCTGGACGGCTTCGTGATCGACCTGGCGTACATCGGTGCCAACGGCATCTCGCGGGAGCACGGGCTCACCACGCCCGACTCGGTGGTGGCCGATGTGAAGGCCAAGGCGATCAAGGTGTCGCGGCGCCGGGTGTTCATGGGGCACCACGGGAAGTTCGGCGCGGGCAGTTTCTGCCGCTTCGCCGATGTCACCGATTTTGAAGCGATCATCACGGACACGGGGCTGTCGAGCGCGGAGGCGCACCGCTACTCCCTGCTCGGCCCGCAGGTCGTCCGGGTGTGATCCGGCCCGGTGCCCCGTCCGGTGGACCGCCGGGGCACCGAGGGCCACCCGGACGCCCACCCGGGACGCCGTCCGGCCGTCCCGCGCTCCCCGGTCCATGGCAGGCGCACGGCCATGGCAGGCGCACGCTCACCACGTCCCCGCCCGCCGCTGCCCGTCCGCCCTCCACCACCCCGCCCATCCATCGACCCGTCCACCCATCCGTTCCGTTCCATTCCGTTCGGCGCCCCGATCGCCGGACGACGCGGGAGGCGCGCCCCCGGATGACACGACCCCGGCTGACACGAGTCCGTACGGCACCGGCCCTGCTCGCCCTGGCCCTGTCGCTGACCGCCTGCACCGGCCCGGCAGGCTTCGGCGGCGGCGCGGGCGGCACCGCCTCCCTCCGGGTCCTCATGGTCAACAACCCGCAGATGGTGGACCTCCAGAAGCTCACCGCCGCCCACTTCACCCACGCCACCGGCATCGAGGTCGACTTCACCGTCCTCCCCGAGAACGACGTCCGCGACAAGATCAGCCAGGACTTCAGCGCCCAGGCGGGCCAGTACGACGTGGCCACCATCAGCAACTACGAGACCCCGATCTACGCACGGAACGGCTGGCTGGCCCCGCTCACCGCCTACGCCACCGCCGACACCGGGTTCGACCAGCGGGACGTCCTGCCCACCGTCCGCCAGTCCCTGACCGCCGACGGGGAGATCTACGCCCAGCCCTTCTACGGCGAGTCCAGCTTCCTCATGTACCGGAAGGACGTCTTCGCCGAACGGAAGCTGACCATGCCCGCCCGCCCCACCTGGACGCAGATCGCGCGGCTCGCCGCAGCGGTGGACGGCGCCCGCCCCGGGATGAAGGGCATCTGCCTGCGCGGCCAGCCCGGCTGGGGCCAGCTCGCCTCCCCGCTGACGACCGTCGTCAACACCATGGGCGGCACCTGGTTCGACAAGGACTGGACCGCCCGCGTCGACAGCCCCGAGTTCACCCGCGCCGTCCGCTTCTACGTCGGCCTCGTCCGCTCCCACGGCGAACCGGGCGCCGCCCAGGCGGGCTACACCGAATGCCTCAACACCATGGAACAGGGCGGAGCGGCCATGTGGTACGACGCCACGTCCGCCGCCGGTTCGCTGGAACGGGAGGGCTCCCCGGTCGCCGGGAGGATCGGCTACGCGCCCGCCCCGGTGGAACGGACGGAAAGCTCCGGCTGGCTCTACACCTGGGCCTGGGGCCTCCAGAAGGAGAGCCGGAACCATGACGCCGCGTGGAAGTTCATCTCCTGGGCCTCCGGCAAGGGGTACGAGAACCTCGTCGGCGAACAGCTCGGCTGGTCCCGGGTACCCGCCGGCAAACGGGCCTCCACCTACACCAACCCCCGCTACACCGCCGCCGCCCGGCCCTTCGCCGAGGCCACCCGCTCCGCGCTGACCCGCGCCGACCCGCTCGACCCCGGCGTGCAGGAACGGCCCGCGCCCGGCATCCAGTTCGTCGGCATCCCCGAGTTCACCGACCTCGGCACCGAGGTCTCCCGGCAGATCAGCGCCGCCATCGCGGGCCGCGTCGACATCGACCGCGCCATCGAACGGGGCCAGTCGCTGGCGGCCGAGGTCGGGGCGGAGTACGCGAAACGATGAACCCCGCGACGAGCCCGACGCGCGCCACAAGAGCGATACGTGCCACAAGAGTGACGCGCCTTATCAGTGACCCGCCGAGGAATAAACCTCCGCGCGGAGAACGAGCCGCCGCCTGGGCCCGCCGGGCACCCCTGCTGCCCGCCCTCGTCCTCCTGGTCGTCGTCACCCAGCTCCCCTTCGTCGGCACCGTGGCGATCTCGTTCATGCGCTGGAACGCGCTCGCCCCCGACGACCGGGGCTTCAGCGGCCTCGACAACTACCGCACCGCCCTCACCGACCCCGACCTGCGCTCCGCCATGCTCACCACGGTGCAGCTCACCGCCTCCGTCGTCCTGGTGAGCCTGCTGTTCGGACTCGGCCTCGCCCTCCTCCTGGACGGCCGGTTCCTCGGCCGGGGCATCGTCCGCACCCTCCTCATCACCCCCTTCCTCGTCGTCCCCGTCGCCGCCGCGCTGCTGTGGAAACACGCCCTCTACAACGCCTCGTACGGACTGATCAACGGCGGTCTCACCGCGCTCTGGCGGCTCTTCGGCAGCGACGACCCGCCCCGGACCGACTGGCTTTCCACCGACCCCCTGACGGCGGTGGCGATCTCCCTCGTCTGGCAGTGGACGCCGTTCATGATGCTGATCCTGCTCGCCGGGCTCCAGAGCCGTGCCTCCGACACCGTCGAGGCCGCCCGCGTCGACGGCGCGGGCCCCTGGCAGATCTTCCGCCATCTGACCCTGCCGCATCTGCGCCGCCATCTGGAGCTGGCGGTCCTCCTCGGCAGCGTCTACGTGGTCCAGAACTTCGACGCCGTCTTCACCCTGACCTCCGGAGGTGTGGGCTCCGCCAACCTCCCCTACAGCGTCTACGACACCTTCTACCAGGCCCACGACTACGGACTCGCCTCCGCGCAGGGCGTCATCGTCCTCGCCTGCTCGCTGGCGGTCGCGAGCCTCGCACTGCGCACCGTCTCGTCCCTGCTCCGTGAGGAGAGGCCATGACGCCCTCAGTGGCCCGCCGCAGCGCCCGGGGCGTGCTCGCCTGGCTCTGCGGTCTGCTCTTCTTCCTCCCGTTCGCGTGGCTGGTCCTCACCTCGTTCCACCACGAGACGGACGCCGCCGCCAACCCGCCCCGGATCGCGG
The DNA here is from genome assembly GCF_005519465.1 of Streptomyces clavuligerus. Taxonomy (NCBI): domain Bacteria; kingdom Bacillati; phylum Actinomycetota; class Actinomycetes; order Kitasatosporales; family Streptomycetaceae; genus Streptomyces; species Streptomyces clavuligerus. The sequence continues at coordinate 4,933,791 of NZ_CP027858.1, forward strand.
CGGACCTGACCCTCCAGGGCTACCGGGAGTTCTTCGGCGGCGGATGGGAGACGGGCCCCTGGCCCGCCCTCGCCAACTCCCTCGCGGCGAGCCTCGCCGCCACCCTCCTCGTTCTCCTGCTCGCCGTCCCCGCCGCCTACGCGCTCGCCGTGAAGCCCGTACGCCGGACGAAGGACGTCCTCTTCTTCTTCCTCTCCACGAAGATGCTGCCCTCCGTCGCTGCCCTGCTGCCCCTCTACCTCTTCGCCCGCAACGCCCGGCTGCTGGACAACATCTGGCTGCTGATCGTCCTCTACACCGCGATGAACCTGCCGATCGCGGTCTGGATGATGCGCTCCTTCCTCGCCGAGATCCCCCACGAGATCCTGGAGGCAGCCGCCATCGACGGAGCGCGGCTGCCGACCGTCCTCACCCGGATCGTCGCCCCCGTCGCCGCGCCCGGTATCGCCGCCACCGCGCTGATCTCCTTCATCTTCAGTTGGAACGAGCTGCTGCTCGCCCGGGTGCTGACCGGCGTCGTGGCCGGAACCGCGCCGGTCCACCTCACCGGCTTCGTCACCAGCCAGGGACTTTTTCTGGCCAAGGTCTGTGCCGCCGCCGTCATCGTCTCCCTCCCCGTCCTCGCCGCTGGATTCGCTGCCCAGGACAAACTCGTCCAGGGCCTGTCACTCGGAGCCGTCAAGTGAAAGCAGCCGTCATCAGCGCCCCCGGGGTCGTCTCGGTGGAAAGACTCGACGACCCGGCGCCCGGCCCCCGTGAGGTGGTGGTCAAGGTCGCTTCCTGCGGCCTGTGCGGGACCGATCTCCATATCCTTCAGGGCGAGTTCGCGCCATCCCTCCCCATCGTCCCCGGACATGAGTTCGCGGGGACGATTGTCGCCACCGGTACCGCCGTCAGCGAACTCGCCGTCGGTGACCGGGTCGCCGTCGACCCCTGCCTCTACTGCAACGAATGCCACTACTGCCGCCGGGGCCGCAACAACCTCTGCGAGCGGTACGCCGCGATCGGCGTCACCGTCCCCGGCGCCGCCGCCGAGTACGTCGCCGCCCCGGTCGCGAACTGTGTCCGCCTGCCCGAGCACATCGGCCTGGCGGACGCGGCGCTGATCGAGCCGCTGTCCTGCGCCGTACGCGGTTACGACGTCCTGCGCAGCCGACTCGCCGAGAGCGTCCTGATCTACGGCTCCGGAACGATGGGGCTGATCCTTCTGGAACTCGCCAAGCGCACCGGAGCCGTCGCCGTCGACGTCGTCGACATCAATCCCGAACGCCTGGCCACGGCCCGGCAACTCGGCTGCACCTCCGCCGTGGAGACCGCCGAGGCGCTCGAACGGCCCCGGGGCTGGGACGTCGTCATCGACGCGACCGGCAGCGAACGGGCCATCCAGGACGCCATCGGCCGGGTCGGACGCGGCGGAACGTATCTTCAGTTCGGCGTCGCCGACTACGCGGCCCGGACCACGATCGAGCCGTACCGGATCTACCACGAGGAGATCACCATCACCGGGTCGATGGCCGTGCTGCACAGCTACGAACGCGCCGCCGACCTCTTCGCGACGGGCGTCCTCGACCCCTCCGTCTTCATCAGTGACCGGCTGCCGCTGACGGAGTACGCCACCGCCCTCGAACGGTTCAGATCCGGCCAGGGCCGCAAAATCCTGGTCACGCCATGACCCGGCGCCGACCGGTGCCGACCCGGCTCTGATGCGGCCCTGACCTGAGAAGCGGCTGGCAACCCCTGGCAATCCCCTGTGAATACGTTCGCTCTCCAGGAGTTCCGCCGCTCCCTCCGCGAGACTCAAGGCGCCTGGAGGCCACCCGGCCCCGGTACGACCGGACGACAGGGAGACACACATGGGCGGCGGAGGCAGCAGGGACGGAACGGCCGGAACGGAGGGAACGCACGGCAGGGCGGCGGAGGCCGGGCTCTGGCGGCGGGCCCTGCTGCGCGGCGGAGCCGGGGCGGCGGTCGGCGGAACGATCCTGGCCGGAACGGCGAACGCCGCAGGCAGGGGGAGGGGCGCCGGAGCCGTGGCCGGGGGAGCGGACGTCCGTCGGCCGATCCGGCCGATCCCCGTCCCCGCGCAGGCCCCGGCCCGCGAAGGGACCGTGGAGGTCGACGGCGGCGCCCGGCTCGCCTACTGGGACACCGGAGGGGACGGCGCCCCCGTCGTCCTGCTCCACCCCGCCAGTTCGAGCGCCGAGACCTGGCCCTACCAGCAGCCGTTCCTCGCCCGCGCCGGATACCGCGTGATCGGGTACTCGCGGCGCGGCGTCGGCGGCGCCGAACCCGGGGACACGACCCGCCCCGGGACCGGCTCCGGCGATCTCCACACCCTGGCCGACGCCCTCGGACTCGGCCGCTTCCACGCCGTCGGCGTCGCGGCGGGCGGCGGCATCGCCCTCGACCACGCCCTCCAGCACCCGGAACGCCTGCGCTCCCTGACCCTGTCCTGCACCCTCGGCGGCATCCAGGAGCAGGAGTACGAGAATCTCCTGGCCTCCCTCCGCCCGCCCGCCTGGGGCAGTTGGCCCGTGCAGTTCCGGGAGCTGGGACCCGCCTACCGGGCGGCCGACCCGGACGGCACCGCCCGTTGGGCGGAGATCGCCCAACGGGCCGCCACCGGCCGGGTCGGCCAGCCCTACGCCGTCCCCGCCACCTGGGCCCACCTCGAAGCGCTCACCGTGCCCACGCTGCTGATCTGGGGCGACGGCGATCTCTTCACACCACCGCCCGTGCAACGGGTGCTCGCCGGGCACCTCACCCGCGCCCGCGTCAGGACCGCCGTCCTCGACGAGTGCGGACACAACGCCCATTGGGAGCGGTCCGACCTCTTCAACCCCACCCTGCTCGGCTTCCTCCGCAGAAACCCGAGGTAGCCGTTGCGCACGGGGCGTCGACTCAGCCGGCGAGAAACGTTCCATAGTCGTACGTCACTCTCGGCGCCTCACACGGTCTCCCCAGCACCAGATGCATCAGCCGCCGCTCGGGTTCCATCACCACACTCGCCACCGTCGACCCCTGCTCCAGCGCGGTCCGCTCCGGATGCGGATGGCAGCACACCGCCGCCGGGAAGTTCTCGTGATCGGTCAGCACCTCGTGCCACCCGTCGACCGACGGTTCGGGCATCCGCCCCGCCAGCGACAGCGCCCGCTCCCGCCGGAGGAGCGAATCCGGCATGATCTCCGGTCCGTGATCCGTACCCGATGAGCTGAACTCCGCTTCGGCGCAGACGAAGTGATTGCAGTGGACGAGGACCGCCTCCGCACCCGTCCGCCGCCAGCCGAGATCGCCCACGCCACCGGGACGGGCCTCCGCGTCCACTCCCCGGCCCTCGCCCACCAGCAGATAGTTCGCCGACGACGCCCGATCGGCGCCCCGCAGCACCTCCTCGGCCGCCGCCATCGACTCCGACTCCAGCAGCGCCCGCAGCAGCATGTGGTACGGGACTCCCGGCGCGCCCACGTCCAACGAGGTGACCAGCGCATTGGTCACCACGGCGATCCCGGCGGAGTTCATCCCGAACTTCGCGAGCAGCCCCGCCTCGACCACCGACACCCATCGGGGACCCCGCTCCGGCGCGGTCTCCAGCACCACCACCGTGTCGTGCGCGAACGGAATCCAGTCCCAGTTCTGCCCCGCCAGCGGCTCCGGCCCGCGCAGATCGCAGAAGGCCGTGCACTCGGCGGGCGGCCGTATGCCCGTCTCCTCGGCCAGCCGGCGCGCCTTGCCCGAGAACATGATCTCGGTCCGCAGATTCAGCGCCAGGACATCCTCGAAGGACACCCCCGCGCCCTCCGCGATGCCCCGTATCTCCTCCAGGTACTCCGGCCGCCAGCCCGAGAGGACCGGGACGAACTCCCCGGCGAGCGTGGTCGCTTCCGTCCAGCTCATCCCGGCGAACTTGGCGTACACCCGCTCATAGCTGCCCAGTGACATCCGGACCTTGTCCCGCGCGGCGGCCCCGTACCGCGCCCCGCGCTCGCGCGGACCGCCTTCAGCCCTGATGACCAGCGGTGCCGTAGCCATGATGCGCTCTCCTCGCTCTTGGTTCCTCGGGTCCGATCAGCGGGAGAGTACGCGGCCGGTCTCTTTTCCGACGTGCGTACGATGCTCTATTCCGAGCTACCGAAGAAATTCCCGGGTTTGCGATACGGAAGGAACGGTGCACCAGGTACACGTTCCTTCCCTGCCCCAGTCCCGGGACAGCACCGTGACCAAACGCATTCCCCGGCCGTTCTCGTCCTCGGGCCCGGCACAGCGCACCGCAGGGGTTCCGGCCGCCGGGTTGGAATGGTCGTCCACTTCGATACGAATAAAGCCGATCGGATCGCACTCCAGCCGAAAGGTGACGCACTTACCATTTCCGTGCGTCAGCGCATTGGTGGCGATTTCACTCACGAGGAGCTGAACGGTGTCAATGACGTCGCCGTCCAGTACACCGCTGAGATTCAGCAGGTCCGCGCTGAGCGCGCGGAGCCGGGAAACACATTTCGGATCAGGGCGGAACGATACCTCCGCCCGCTGAATACCCGGCTGCGGCGGAACGGCTACGGCGACTGTGTCGAGTCGCTGCGGGCGGCAACGGTCCATGACCGAAAAGCAGTTGGCGGCGGCGTCAGGGTTGGCTGACATGCGAGTCCTTTTGATGGGTGTCTCGTTGGACCGGTGGGGGTGGAGTGCGGTGATCGAATGAAGATCCGCAACACTCGCACACAGCGTTGGATTCGCTGCGGTCCGTGAGAATCTGACCTCAGAGTGGCACCGGAACCGCTACTCTGGGGACCCACTTCAAGGGGGTTCTGAAAACAAGTTTCTGCGTGAACTCCTTCTGTTTCGAGGAACGTTCACGGCAGAGCAGAACCTCCCGCTGTGGCGCAGAACGTTTCTTGCACGGGCGGAACCTTCGCCGACACACTGGACAACAAGTGCAGGAAGGACAGCAGATGATCACGGACATCGAGTCGGCTACGCCCGCTCTGTGCCGTCTGCACCTGGGAACCGAGTTAAGGCAGCTACGCCAGGCCGCCGGGCTCAAGGCCAACCAGGTCGTCCGACGGCTGATCTGGAGCCCGTCCAAGCTGACGAGGCTGGAGACCGGCGAGAACGCCACGGTCGAGCCGTCGGACGTCATCGCGCTCTGTGACATGTACGGCGCGGACCCGGAGAAGCGGGCGCTGCTCACGTCCTACGCCGTCGTCACGAAGACCAAGCGCGACTGGTGGCAGAGCCCTGAGCATCGGCCAGCCATAAGCCCCACGTTCAAGGCGTATCTGGGGCTGGAGGCGACTGCCACCTCGATGTACAACTACGAGGCGGAATTCGTCCCGGGCTTGCTCCAGACCGACGCGTACGTCCGCACGCTGCATCAGTTGATGTTCAAGGGACACGACGACGAGGAGATCGAGCGTCGTGTCGCCGTGCGCATGACCCGGCAGGAGGTGCTGCGCCGTGCCGAGTTGCCCCTGCGCTTCACAGCTGTCATCAACGAGGCGGTGCTCCGCCGTCAGGTAGGTGGCCCTGCGGTGATGCGGGCGCAGTTGGAGCACATCGCTGAGGTCGCCTCATCGCTGCCCTCGGTTCGGGTGCAGGTGATTCCCTTCCGGAGTGGCGCACATGCCTGCATGGATGGCGCTTTCACTCTGCTGCGCTTCCGCGACGGGGACTCCCTCAAGCCGATCGTCTACCTGGAGGGGCTGGTGGACGCGTCGGTGATCCGCAGCGTTGCGGAGGTGGGTCACCACGAGGAAGCGTTCGCGGACCTACAGGCCGATGCCTTGGGGGCGAAGGAGTCCCTGGGTGTGATCAGAGAAGCGATGAAGGAGCTGTGACCCGAATGAACCATGAACTGCTTGCCGGAGCCCGTTGGTTCACCTCCAGCTACAGCAATGGTCAAGGCGGGCAGTGTGTTGAGGTGGCCCGATTGGAGGGAGTGAGCTGGTTCACGTCTACTTACAGCAACAACCAGGGCGGGCAGTGCGTCGAGGTCGCCCACATGAAGGAGGCCGACTGGTTCACGTCCACCTACAGCAACGACCAGGGCGGGCAGTGCGTCGAGGCCGCCGTCCTCCCCGGGGCGATAGCCGTCCGTGACTCCAAGAACCCCGACGGCCCCGCCTTCGTCTTCGAGGGGCCCGCGTGGACGGGCTTCGTCGACTCGCTCAAGGCGGGTGCCCTGTAGGGACCGAGTCCGGACCCTTCTCGTTGCCGGGCCGCTCCGTCGCCGTGACGGGGCGGCCCGAGGCCGTTTGGCCCGGGGTGTGAACCCCGCCGCGCCGTGGCGCGTGTAAGGGGGCAAGGGCGGGCCTCAGGGGCGCGACTGATGCGGAGTCAGATGGCCCGCCCTTACCTCGGCGGAAAATGTTGGGCGACGGCACAGAACCGGACACGCGCCGAACCCGAGGAATCCGGTCGAATCCCCCATAGCGGTACCCCTCGGGGGAAGTGCAGGGAAGCATTCCGTACACGCGGGCTGTCGGCGTGAATCGCACGCCCGCCTCGACGGTGTACCCCGTGGCTCGCTCGTGGGATGCGTGTCACGGCCGATGGCCCCCGGGCGGTTCCGGTACCGGAATGGCGTGAAGCGGACGCCGCCGAAGTGAACATGGCATGGCGGGCGGTCACTCTGGGTTATGTCTGATGGTGTGTCAAGGGGGCGTTGGTCAGCCGACGCGGCCTGGAGTGGCACCCGGCTCCCTCCAGGGGATCTTCACGTGACGGGCGCTTGTGACGGCGATCCGGTCGTTGTCCGGAATCTGGAGGGGGTGTCGGGGGCATCTCTGGCGATCTTCGCATATGTCGCCGACGTGTTTCGCGCGCAAGTTCGGGCAAGGGGCAGTTCGCGCCATGGCCCCAGGTGTCGACGAGAACGCGCGGAGTGCGGCTTGAAGCCGCGCTGTACGGGTGGGTCGCTCAGGTCGAGTATCCCTAGCACGCCAGTTGGCGGGCCCATGACTGCCGCATTGTCCATGGGGCTGTCCGAGGCGTGACCGAGGGCCCGGACACCGAACGGGCCCCAGATCCTCGGAGGATTTGTGAAGATCCACAAGGTCTCCCTGTCCCAGCGCGCTCGTATGGTTGCCGTCGTGGCCGGTCTGGTCACGGTCTCGGCGCTCATCGCTCCCACCGCGGTGGCCGCCGAATCCGCGCCGAAGCCCGGCGCGGCCCAGCTCGCCCAGGTCAGTGACGCTGTTCTCGACGCCGATATCAGCGGCACCGCCTGGTACACGGACGCGAAGTCCGGCAAGGTCGTCGTCACCGCGGACTCGACGGTCTCCGCCGCCGAGATCGACAGGATCAAGAAGCAGGCGGGGGCGGAGTCCGGGGCGCTGAAGATCAATCGGACCCCGGGTACCTTCAGCAAGATGATCGCGGGCGGCGAGGCCATCTACACGGCCGGAGCCCGGTGCACCCTCGGCTTCAACGTGGTGCGGGCGGGCGTCTTCTACGCGCTCACCGCCGGGCACTGCACCAACATAGGCCCGTCGTGGACCACGGCGGTCGGGCCGCTCGGCAACCGCTTCGCCTCGGTGTTCCCGGGCTCCGACCACGGGGTGATCCAGCACGCGATCCCCGCCAACGCGGACGGCCGGGTGTACCTCCACAACGGCACCTACCGTGACATGGTCAACGCGAGCACCCCGCTCATCGGCCAGTTCGTGGAGCGCAGCGGCAGCACCACCGGCTACCACACCGGCCGGGTGACGGGCCTGAACGCCACGGTCAACTACGGCGGCGGCCAGCTTGTCTACGGTCTGATCCAGACCAACGTCTGTGGCCAGCCCGGTGACAGCGGCGGTCCGCTCTTCAGCGGGAACACCGCCCACGGTCTGCTCTCCGGTGGCAGTGGCAACTGCACGGTCGGCGGTACCACCTTCTACGAGCCGGTGCTGAGGCCGCTCACCCAGTACGGCCTGACCATCTTCTGAGGTCCGCGCGACCCATGGTTCTGACGCCGGTGGCCCCCGTTCCGCGGAACGGGGGCCACCGGTCCGTTGTGCCGGGTGTGAGGCGGGGGCTCAGGCGGCGCAGTGGGTCCGTATGGTCTCGGCGACCAGGTCGGGGACGCGCAGGGACGGCAGATGGTCCACGCCGGGCAGCCGGACGAGACGGCAGCCGGGGACGCGCTCGGCGATGGCCTCGTCGCACTCGATGATCTCGGGGTCGTCCAGATCGCCGACGAGGAGCACCGACGGGGCGGTGATCTCGCCGAGGCGGTCGAAGACCGGCGGGTCCTCCTGCTCGTACACGCTCTCGTTGATCCAGGACTTGGCGGCCGAGCGCATCAGCTCCACCACGACGGGGTCCGCTCCGGCGCGCGCCGACTCCCGCAGTCCGTACTCGGTCAGCCCGGCGACATCGCTCGCGTGGATCAGATCGTCGTACTCGGTGTCCTCGGACCAGGGGAAGCCGCCGACGGCGGGGCACAGCAGTACCAGTGACCGGACCCGCTCCGGCGCCTCCACCGCGAGGGTGAGGGCCGCCCCGCCGCCCATGCTGCACCCGACGAGCGCGGCACGGTCGAGACCGAAGTGGTCCAGTACGGCGACGAGATCGGGAAGGAGGGAGTACGGCCCGGTCGGGGAGGGGGAGCGGCCGTAGCCCCGGACGTCGTACCGGATCACCCGGTGGTCGGGGACGAGCCGCTCCACCACGTGGTCCCAGATCCGGGAGTCGCCGACTCCGGGGTGAAGAAGGACGACCGGGGGACCGTCGCCCCCGGTGTCCTCGGCCCAGAGGGTGTCGCCGCCCGAGACCGGAATCGTGTGCTGTGCGTGATGCATGAGGGGAATGCTGCGGGCTGGGGAACAGATGTGGCAAGTACTTTCGTACGTGCTTTCCGCAACGTCCCTTCCGAAGCCCGGAAGGGGAAGGGAGCGGAGGTCAGGCCGCCGCGGCCGGCGCGGCCACCACCTCCGCCCGGTCCTCGCGAAGGCGGCTGCTGTGGTCGTCGGGCCGGGTGCGGAGTCGGGGTACGGCGTCCCAGATGGGGTCGAGCGTGGAGTGCTGGTCCATACGGCTCAGAGTGCCACGGCGACACCCCCCGGCGGCAGGGGGTCGGCCAGGATCACTCGAACTGGTGATCCCACGATGTCTGAACGGTTACCCCCGCCCGATGTAGGGCATGTTCGTGGCCATGACGGTCACGAAGGGGATGTTCGCCTCCAGCGGCAGCTCCGCCATGTGGAGCACCGTCCGCGCGACGTCGGCCACGTCCATGACCGGCTCGGCGGCGACGGTGCCGTCGGCCTGCGGGACTCCGGCCTCCATACGGCGGGTCATATCGGTGGCCGCGTTGCCGATGTCGATCTGACCACAGGCGATACCGAAGGCGCGGCCGTCCAGCGACAGGGACTTGGTCAGCCCGGTGACGGCGTGCTTCGTCGCGGTGTACGGGGCCGAGTGCGGGCGCGGCACATGGGCCGAGATTGACCCGTTGTTGATGATCCGCCCGCCCTGCGGCGACTGACGCCTCATCACACGGAACGCGGCCTGGGCGCAGAGGAACGTCCCGGTGAGGTTGGTGTCGACGACCCGGCGCCACTGCTCCGGCGCGATCTCCTCGAAGGGGACACCGGGCGGCCCGGACACCCCCGCGTTGTTGAAGAGCAGATCGACCCGGCCGAAGTCCCGGCAGGCGGCGGCGAAGAGCGCGTCCACCTCCGCCGCCGAGGTCACATCCGTGGGGACCGCCAGGACCCGGCCCCGGCCCTCCGCCGCCGGGGTGGGGCCCGCCGTCGGGGCCGCCGCCTCCGCCAGGGCGGCCGTCTCCGCCAGCGGGCCGGGCCTGCGTCCCGCCGCGACGACGGACCAGCCCGCGCCCACCAGGGCCAGGGCCACGCTCCGGCCGATACCGGAGCCCGCGCCGGTCACGACGGCGACCTTCGGGGGAACGGAGGAAGCGGCGGCAGGGGCGGCAGCAGTGAACGAGCTGGAAGGGGTGGAAGCGATGGAAGGAGCGGACGGGGTGGAAACAGGGGGAGGGCTCGGGGAATCCATGGGGCCGCAGCGTAGACCTGAGCCCACCGGGGCGAAGGTGCGCGTTTCCGTACAGGGACGTCATCCCACCGCCATGTCAATGTCGTGTACTCGACAAGTCCTGGTCGTCCGCCACCTCTCCCATGCAGAGGACACCTGTCTCACGGGAGAGGGGAAGAGGACCATGTACCAGCTCCACACACCCGAACTCCGCGTCGCGGCCCGCCGTATCGCCCGCCGTATCGACAGTGCCGCCCCCCAGGGCAGCCCCGGAAGACGCAGACTTCTGCGCTCCGCCGTCCCCGCCGCCATGGCCGTGCTCGCCTTCGGGACCGGGCTGCCCCGCTCCACCGCCCACGCCGCCACCGCGCCCGGCGGCGGACACCTCCCCGACGACCCCTTCACCCTCGGCGTGGCCTCCGGCGACCCCGGCCCCGCGAGCGTCCTGCTGTGGACGAGGCTCGCGCCCCGCCCCTATGAACCGGGCAGCGGGATGCCCCGGGTGCCCATCTCCGTGGGCTGGGAGATCGCCCACGACGAGCGGTTCCGCCGGGTCGCCCGGCGCGGCACCGCCGTCGCCCACCCCGAGCTGGACCACAGCCTCCATATCGAGGCGCACGGCCTGGACCACGACCGCGTCCACTACTACCGCTTCCGCGCCGGGCCCTGGATCAGCCCCACCGGGCGCACCCGCACCGCCCCCGCCCGTACCGCCCGCATCCGTGAGCTGAGACTCGCGGCCGTCTCCTGCCAGGCGTACCACGAGGGGTACTACACCGCCCACCGGCACCTCGCCGGTGAAGACCTCGACGTCGTCTTCCACCTGGGCGACTACCTCTACGAGTACCCCGTCGACGCCGCCGGGGGAGCCCGCGCCTACACCGACCGCACCCTGCCCGCCCACTTCAACCGCGAGACAGTCACCCTGGAGGACTACCGGCTGCGCTACGGGCTCTACCGCTCCGACCCCGATCTCCAGGCCGCGCACGCCGCCCATGCCTTCGTCCTCACCTGGGACGACCACGAGACCGAGAACAACTACGCGGGCGGCACCCCGGAGGACGGAGGACCGACCGACGAGTTCCTGCTGCGGCGGGCCGCCGCCTACCGCGCCTACTGGGAGAACCAGCCGCTGCGCCCGCCCCAGCGGCCCGACGGCCCGGACATGCGGCTGTACCGAAGACTCCGCTTCGGCCGGCTGGCCCAGTTCGACGTGCTCGACACCCGCCAGTACCGCTCGGACCAGCTCTACGGGGACGGCTGGCAGCGTCCGGGGCCGGAACTGGAGGACCCCGCCCGCACCATGACCGGCGCCCCTCAGGAACGGTGGCTGCTGGACGGCTGGCGGCAGTCGGCCGCACTCTGGAACGTCGTACCGCAACAGGTCGTCCTGGCCCGGCGGCGGGACGCGCCCGTCGACGCTTACCGGCTCTCCATGGACGCCTGGGACGGCTGTCCGGCCGCGCGGCGCCGGTTCCTCGCGGGCGCGGAGGCGGCCGGGGTGCGCAATCTCATGGTGCTCACCGGGGACGTGCATGTCTCCTACGGCTTCGACCTCAAGGAGGACTGGGACGACCCCGACTCCCGGACCGTCGGCACGGAGATCGCCGCCACCTCCATCAGCAGCGGGCGCAACGGCGCCGACCGGCCCGCCAACCACGCCGACCTCACCGCCGCCAACCCGCACATCCGGCTCCTCCACGGCCGCCGGGGCTACGCCCGGATCACCCTGGGCGAGAGACAGGCCCGCGTGGACTACCGGGCCGTCGCCGCCGTCACCGTGCCCGGAGCACCTGTGACCACGGCCGCCTCACTGGTGACAGAGGAGGGGAACCCCGGCTTCCACCCCGCGTAAAGGGGCTCGCGGAGCGCTCCGGGCGACTGAGAGGATTCGGCCAAGGATTCGATAAAGGATTCAACGACTGGAGAACCGATGGGTGGCGGCGGCGGAGCCGACGGAGCCGAACAGACAGGCACGACCAGCATGAAGACCAACACGCCGACCAGTGCGACCGACCCGTCCGGTACGGCCGGCGCGACCGGAGGGACCGGCCCCGCCGGCGCCCCGGGCGGCACCGGCCGGACCGTCCCGGGACAGCGCCCCGGCACGCGCCGGGGCACCGGACCCGCCGCCCCGGCCGTCGCACCGGCCACGGCCCGGCGGGCCGGGCTGCTCGTCACCCTTGTCCTCGGCGGGCTCACCGCGCTCCCGCCGCTCTCCATGGACATGTACCTCCCGGCGCTTCCCGCCGTCACCGAATCCCTCTCCGCCCCCGCCGCCACCCTTCAGCTCACCCTCACGGCCTGCCTCCTCGGCATGGCCCTGGGACAGCTCGTCGTCGGACCCATGAGCGACCGGTGGGGACGCCGCCGCCCGCTGCTCGCCGGGATGGCGGTCTACGTCGTCGCCACCGCCCTGTGCGCGCTGGCCCCCTCCGCCGGGCTGCTCATCGGCTTCCGGCTGCTCCAGGGCCTCGCGGGCGCGGCGGGCATCGTCATCGCCCGCGCCGTCGTACGCGATCTGTACGAGGGCGAGGAGATGGCCCGTTTCTTCTCCACGCTCATGCTGATATCCGGTGTCGCGCCGGTGATCGCGCCCGTGATCGGGGCGCAGGTGTTGCGGTTCACCGACTGGCGAGGGATCTTCGCCGTGCTCGCCGTCGTCGGGGTGCTGCTGACCCTGGTGGTGGTGCGCTGGCTGCCGGAGACCCTGCCGGCGGAACAGCGGCACGGCGGAGGGGTCGGCACGGCGCTGCGCACGATGCGCGGGCTGCTCGCGGACCGGACCTTCACCGGGTACGTCCTCGTCGGCGGGTTCGCGTTCGCCGCGCTGTTCGCGTACATATCGGCGTCGCCGTTCGTGGTGCAGGACATCTACGGCGCGTCCGCGCAGACGTTCAGCCTGCTCTTCGCGGTCAACTCGATCGGGCTGACCGCCGTCGCCCAGCTCAACGGGCGGGTGCTGGTCGGCCGGGTGGACCTGGACACCGCGCTCGCCGTCGGGCTCGCGGTCCTCACACTGTCCGCGCTCGCGCTGCTGCTGATGACCGCCGGGGTCTTCGGGGAGCCCGGTCTGTTCGGGGTCTCCGCCGGGCTCTTCGCCCTGATGGCCTCCCTCGGCCTGGTGTCCCCGAACATCACCGCCCGCGCGCTGGGCCGCGCCCCGCACGCGGCCGGGACCGCGTCGGCGCTGATGGGGACGGCGTCCTTCCTGACCGGGGCGCTGGCGGCGCCCCTCGTCGGCATAGCGGGGGAGAAGACGGCCGTACCGATGGCGGTGGTGCAGCTCGGGTGCGGGCTGGCGGCGGTCGGATGTCTGCTGGTGCTGTGCCGTCCCTGGGGCCGGGGTGCCGGGGCGCGGCAGCCGTAACGGGCGGGCGGGTACCGGTTTGCGGCCTGGTACCCGCTGCTTGCCGCTGCCGCTGCCGCTGCCGCCGCTGCCGCGTGCTGGCCGGTGCCCGGTGCCCGGCGTGTGCTGCCCGCCGCCTGGTGCCCGCTGTGCGCCGGGTGGCCTGCTGCTTGCCGTCTGCCGTCTGCCGTCTGCCGTCTGTCGCCCGTTGTCTGCCGCGTGCCGCCCGCCGGTGCCGTCTGTCGTCCGGTGCCTGGCCCGCCGCGCGGCGCGTGCCCCGCTGCCGGGCCCGGGGCGGGCTCAGCGGGGCGTGCGGGGGAACGCCGTCATACGGACGTTGTCGGCGGAGTCCGTCCAGGTCAGCAGGGCGAGACCGGCGGCCTCCGCCGCCGGGAGCCGCAGCTGGGGCGGGAGCGGGCGGGGGCCGGAGCCCTGCGGGAGGGCGAGTTCGACGGGGGAGCCGCCGCCCGCGAGGGCGTCCACCGGGCCCCGCGCGTTGACCGCGCCGTACGCCGTGCCGGTGTCGGTGACCGTGGTCAGCACCAGGGGCGGGGCGCCGTCGGACTGGTCGAAGCAGTAGCCCTTCTTCCGCCGGAGGTCGAAGGCGAGATGCCCGGCGACGAGATGGCCGCCGCCGGGGGCGAGCGCCGCCCGGGGGTGCTCGCCGGGTTCGATCTCCGGGCGGTGGCAGCGCGTGCTCGCCAGCACCCGGCCGGTCCGGGTGTCGTGCACCGCCCAGATCTCATGGGTCCGGGCGTCCGGCCGTCCCGGCGCCGGGCGCCACTTCGCCAGCAGATGCCCGGGGGCCACGGCGGCCGCGACCCCGGAGGAGGGCGCGGCGCCGGGCGGGGCCACCCGGGCGCTGTACCAGCCGCCCCGTACCCAGAAGCCGGACTCGCCGCCCACCAGCAGGCCCCGCGCGGTGAGCCCGCGCACCTCGGTCAGTCTGCGGCAGCCCGCGCAGCCCCGGGGGTAGCCGAGCGCCTTCCCCCGGATCTCCGACACCTCACCGGAGGCCGGGTCCACGACCGCGCTGCGGGTGCCGCCGTCGGTGACCAGGACCCCGGGGCCGTCGCCGGAGACGGCGGGGGCGTCGGGCCAGGGCAGTTCGACCTGCCGGTGACGGCCGTCGGCGGCGGCGTACAGCTCCAGGACGACGCCGGTTCCCCCGGGACCGGCACGGTCGGCGTCACCGAAGGGGTTGGTGCGGCCGAAGGACCAGACGGCGAAGTACTCCCGTCCCTCCTTGGCGACGGGGAGCAGCCGGGGATAGGGGACGGCGGCCTCCCCGGCGGTGCCGTCCGCTGCGTCGCTGTCCGCCGTCGCGCCGGGGTCCCCGGCGGCGCCCACCGGGCGGAGGACCGCGCCGGTCCAGCTCGTCCGCCCGGTGGCCAGATCACGTGCGCGCACCCGGAACCGGTCGCCGTCGCCGCCGGGCACCCGTTCCAGATGGGCGATCCGGCCGGTGGACGGGGCGAGCGCGTACTCAAGGGAGACGGCGCCGGTCTCCCAGCGGTGCGCGGCGGCGTAGCCGGGCGGCGGCGTCGGCCGCGCGAGCGGCCCGGCCTCCCGCCGGTCGCCGTGGGTCCGCGCCGGGTCGCGGCTCTCGCCCCCGCCGCTGTTCCCCTTGCCGCCGAGGGACAGCAGAAGCACCAGCGCCAGGACGACGACCCCGGCCACCAGGACCATGCGCAGGACGCGCCGCAGTGTCATGGCCCCCCTCGGCCCTCGTCGGTCGCCGCCCCCGGCGATACGGACTTCCGGCGATACGGATGAGGGGCCACCCGCCGCACCCGGACCATCCCTCACCTTCCGTGTGCGCCCCCCTCGGCAGCGTAGCAATGACCTTGACTGCAGAGGCACTTCACACCGGTCCCGCACCTCCGGAAGCGCGGGAGCCCGGAAGCCGGAAGCCCGGACGTCCAGAAGCCTGGACGTCCAGAAGCCCGGCAGCCCGGGTGCTCCGCCCCGGGCCGGTGCCGGTACGTCTTCGCTCCGGCGGCTCCGGCAGGTCCCGTGGGTCCGGTGGGTCCGGTGCCGGGACGTCTTCCGGCCGGGTCGCGGGGTCGGCGTCCGTACTCCCGCACTTCCACACTTTCGTACTTCCGTGGCCCGGTCCGGTTTCGGGGCGTGGCGGTTCATGCCGGTTCGTCGGCCTTCGGGGGGTCGGGAAAGGGGAGGCGGGTCATGCCCTCGGGGTGCGGGGGAAGGGTGTGCCCGATTCGCCCGGGTCGGGTGCCTAGAATCAGTCGGTGTCCTCCACCCTTTCCGCCGCCGAAACACTGCGCGCCGCTCTCGCCGGACTGCTCGACGGGCTGCCGCCCACCCAGGCGGCGCAGGCCGTCGAGCGGCTGATCGCGAACTATCGGGGGACGACCCCGACCGACGCGCCCGTGCTGCGGGACCGTTCCGATGTCGCCGCGTACGCCGCCTACCGGATGCCCGCGACGTTCGAGGCGGTGCGGGCCGCGCTCGGGGAGCTGCGGGAGGCCGCGCCCGGGTGGGTTCCCGCGACGCACACCGACATCGGCGGCGGGACGGGCGCCGCGAGCTGGGCCGTGGCCGAGGCGTGGGAGGACGAGTCCACCGGGCAGGGGCCCGTGCCGCAGACCGCCGTGCTCGACTGGGCGCAGCCCGCGCTCGCGCTGGGACAGGAGCTGGCCCGGGCGTCCGGCGTGCCCGCGCTGCGCGCCGCCCGCTGGGAGCGCGCCCGGATCAGCGCGTCGATCAGCATCGAGGACACCGATCTGGTGACGGTGTCCTATGTGCTCAAGGAGCTGACCGAGGGCGACCGTGCCGCCGTCGTCGCCGAGGCCGCCCGCGCCGCGCGGGCCGTCGTGATCGTCGAGCCCGGCACCCCCGACGGCTACGCACGGATCATCGCCGCCCGCGATCAGCTCATCGCCGCCGGGATGACCGTCGCCGCGCCCTGCCCGCACAGCTCCGCGTGCCCCATCGTCCCCGGTTCGGACTGGTGCCACTTCTCGGCCCGGGTCAGCCGTTCCTCGCTGCACCGGCAGGTCAAGGGCGGTTCGTTGCCGTACGAGGACGAGAAGTTCAGCTATGTGGCCGCGACCCGCTTCCCCGTGACGCCCGCGACGGACCGGGTCACCCGCAAGCCCCAGATCCGCAAGGGCCTGGTCCTCCTCGACCTCTGCTCGGCGGACGAGACCCTCTCCCGCACCACCGTGACCAAGCGCCAGGGTCCGCTGTACAAGGCCGCCCGCGACGCCGAGTGGGGCGACCCCTGGCCCCTGCCCACCGACTGACCCCGACAGACACCGACTGACCTGACTGACACCGACTGACCCCGACAGATACCGCCGGACACCGGGCCCGTGGGGAGAGCCTTTCCGGGGACGCGCCGGGCGGAGGGGCGGCCCCCGCCCGGCGCGCCCGGCTCACCGCCGCAGTTCCTGTGTGCAGCACTTCACGCTGCCGCCCCCCTTCAGCAGCTCGCCGAGATCCACACCGATCGGCTCGTACCCCCGTTCCCGCAGCGGCCCGTACAGCCCTACCGCCGCCGGGGGCAGCAGCACATGGCGGCCGTCGCTCACCGCGTTCAGGCCGAAGGCCGCCGCGTCCGCCTCGCGGGCGATCAGGGCGCCGGGGAAGATCCGGCGCAGGGCGGCGCGGCTGCCGGGGGAGAAGGCGTCCGGGTAGTACATGATCTCGTCCGCCGCGTCGTCGAGGACGCACAGCGCCGTGTCGAGGTGGTAGTAGCGCGGGTCCACCAGATCGAGGCCGATCACCGGCCGTCCGAAGAACTCCTGAGCCTCCCCGTGCGAGAGCGGGCTGGAGCGGAAGCCCCGCCCGGCCAGCACCCAGGAGGCGGTGACGGCGAAGTCGCCCTCGCCCTCGTTGATGTGGGAGGGCTCGTGGATCGTGGCCCAGCCGTTCGTCCGGAACCAGTCGAGATGGGCGGCGGCCTCGCCCGCGCGTTCCCGGTGGGCGAAACGGGCGAGGAGTACCCTGCCGTCGACCACGGTCGCGCCGTTCGCGGCGAAGACCATGTCGGGCAGGTCCGAACGGGGTTCGAGCAGCTCGACGGTGTGGCCGAGCGCGCGGTAACGGTTCCGCAGATCCTTCCACTGGTTCATGGCCAGGGGCAGATCGACGGGTTTCGCCGGGTCCATCCATGGGTTGATGGAGTACGTCACTCCGAAGTGCGTGGGTGGGCACATCAGATAGTGACGCGGCGACGAGTCACGGAGCGATGAGCGCAATGAGGGCTCCCCTCACTTACGACTGCGACGACTGCGACAGCGGGCACGCGGTCTGCGTGCGTGGAGTCATGGTGGGGCCCGCCGGGACGGGGGCACCTCACGGAACGGCGGCGACATCGCAACGGTTCACCCCGTGATGACCCGGGGCGCCGGGGAGGGCTCCGGTGGTCCGCCACGGGCCCGGCCGACCTGGTCGCCGCCGTTCCGCCGCCGCCCGAATAGAGACGATACGTCTCGGTTTCCGCATTGCTAGATTGACTGGTGTGAACGACACCAGATCCCCCGATTCCCGCCGCCGCAGCGAGCGGTCCCGCCGGGCCATCCACGAGGCCGCGCTCGCGCTCGTCACCGAGATCGGCTACGGCCGCACCACCATCGAGGGCATCGCCTCCCGCGCCGGGGTCGGCAAGCAGACGATCTACCGCTGGTGGCCCTCGAAGGCCGCCGTGCTGATGGAGGCGTTCCTCGACCTGGCCGAGCAGACGGCGGAGGGCGTCCCCGAGGGTGCGGAGCCGGAGATCCCCGACACCGGTGACCTCGCCGCCGATCTCCGGCTGGTGCTGCGCGCCACCGTCGACGAGATGAACAACCCGGTCTTCGACGCGCCCGCCCGCGCCCTGGCCGCCGAGGGGGTCATCGACGCCGGGCTCGGCGCGCAGTTCGTCGAGAAGCTGCTCGAACCGCAGCTCCAGCTCTATGTGCGGCGGCTGCGCGCCGCCGAGGAGGCCGGTGACATCCGCCCCGGGCTCGACCACCGCACGGCCCTCGAACTCCTCGTCGGCCCGATCACCCACCGCTGGCTGCTGCGCACCCTGCCGCTGACGCACGCATACGCGGACACACTCGTCGACTACGCCCTGTACGGCCTCGCGCCCCGCGACTGACCTCGGGCGGGACGAATGGAAACGGGACGGAGGAGAACGGGACGAATGGGACCGGACCGGATCGGGGCCGGATCGGGGCCGGATCGGGGCCGGAATCGGGAACGGCTTGAACCGGCGCCGGGCCGGAACCGTAGGAGGGGCGTACCCACAGGTGGCGCGCCAGGGGCGTACCGGGGGCGTACGGGGACACGGAGCCCCGGCCCCGGCCCCCGGCCGGGCCACGCCGTCCACCCCCCGGTGGGGAAGGGTGGACGCCCACGGCGCAGGATGGTGGGACGATGGTAGGGACCACGTGGGGCGAGCGTGAGCTGTGAGGGGATAGATGGGCGACGGTAAAAGCCGGTACATCGGCTCCGAGGACAGACCGGCCTGGGAGCTGCGCCTGCCCCGATGGCTGCGCAGACGCCCCAAGGACACCGCTGCCGACGACTCCCGTCGCGAACAGATGCTGCTCGCCGTCGCCGAGGCCGGAATGCCGCTGGCGCCCGCCGCGTACCCCGTGGCGTACCGGTGTTCCTGTGAGCGGATCGGCTGTCCGATCCCGGGCCGGCACCCCGTCTCCTTCGCCTGGCAGACCCAGTCCACGACCGACCGCGCACAGATTCTGCGCTGGGCCGGCACCCAGCCGCAGGCCAACTTCATCACCGCGACGGGCATGGTCCACGATGTGCTCGACGTGCCGCTGGAGGCGGGGCGGGAGGCGCTGGAGCGGCTGCTCGACCAGGGGGTCGAGATCGGCCCGGTCGCCGAGTCCACCGGGGAGGGCGAGGAGGGCCGGGTGCTCTTCTTCACCGCGACCCGGGGCACGCCCGAGGACGAGGACGAATGGTGGCCCTGTGAGCTGGACTGCCGTCCGGAGACCATGGACGAGCACCCCGGGCTGCGCTGGCACTG
Organism: Streptomyces clavuligerus; assembly: GCF_005519465.1. NCBI lineage: Bacteria > Bacillati > Actinomycetota > Actinomycetes > Kitasatosporales > Streptomycetaceae > Streptomyces > Streptomyces clavuligerus. The sequence continues at coordinate 4,953,122 of NZ_CP027858.1, forward strand.
CCGGGGCAGCTATGTGCTCGTACCGCCCGCGCGGCTGCCCGGGGACCACGGTGTGCACTGGGTACGGGGCCCCGAGCACCCGCTGCCCGACCCGCTGACCCTGCTGGAGACGCTGACGGACGCCTGCGCCCGGTACGCGGGCGAGGTCCGGGCCGGTGAGTACGCCGAGTACGCCGAGGACGGTGAGTACGCGGCCCACGGGGAGTACGCCGAGTACGCTCCGGGAGCCGACGGCGGCGGAGGTTCCGGGAGCGGTGCCTACGCCGGAAAGGCCGCGCAGGGCGGCGCCCGGCCCATGGGGCGTCGCTGAATCGGCGGATGGCCAAAGGCACGGATGTACGAGCCGGGGTCAGCCGCTTTCGGTAGGGCCCGGTCGACACCGGAGGAGTGCGGAACGGATCACGGGTGCCAGGGCGAGCGCGAGCGCGGCCAGCAGCCCCAGTGACCAGAGGGCGAACGGGAGCGCCGCCGGAGCCGTCGGCGGGCCGAGGACACCGGTGACGACCGTCCCGTACAGGCGGTCCGGCGGCAGCACCGGACCGAGGTCGAACACGGGCGCGGCGCCCATGCCGGTGCCGAGCAGCCCCGCGTCCTGGAGCGCCGCCGCGCCCCGGGCGAGCAGACCCGCCGCGAGGACGGCGAGCGCGGCCCCCGCCACGCGGGGGAAGACCGCAGGCGGCAGCCGCCGCAGCCCCATCAGGAACAGCCCGCAGAGCCCGACGGCCGTGCCGAGCCCCAGCAGCGTCAGCACCAGCGGCAGCGCCGAGCCCGCCGGGTCGGCCGCCGAGCGCACCGCCGACCAGAAGTAGAGCGCGGGCTCCGGGCCCTGCTGCCCCACGGCCAGCAGCGCCCCGGCGCCGAGCAGCCCGGGGGCGGACGGCACCGCCCCCGCCCGCCCCGTCCGGAACGCGGTCCACAGCAGCACCGCCCCGGCGGCCGATGACAGGGCGCCGGTGAGCGCCTGCCGCGCCGTGGGGGTCGGGCCCGCCGACGCGAACTCCAGGAGCAGTGCGACGAGGAGGGCGACCGCCGCCGCCACCGCCGCGCCCCGCGACACCGGGTGGACCGCCCCGGGCCCCGGCCGAGGGCCCCGGGCCGCCGCGAGCGCGGTGAGCAGGGCGAGCACCGTCCCCGCCACGAGCCCCTGATACAGCCCGAAGAGGTAGTTGTCGAACACCTCGTGGAACCCCCGCCCCCGTGGTCACCCGTCCGGCACACCGCCGGACGACCGGCCGCCGGACGGCCGGGCCACGATCAGACCACGCGGGCGGGGGGTTCGCGACGGGGCTCCCGGCGGGCCGGAGTGTCCGGCCCGCCGGAACGGCCGGTGCCGTCACGGCCGGCGGAAGGTGCGGGGTGTACGAGGTGTGCGGCGCGGCAGGATCACCGGCGCGCCCGAGCGGGGGTGCGGGAAGACCTCGACGGGCTGCCGGTAGACCCGGCTCAGCAACGCGTCCCCCAGAACATCGGCGGGGTCGCCGTCGGCGGCGATCCGCCCCTCGTGCAGAACGGCGACCCGGTCCGCGTAGGCGGCGGCCAGCCCCAGATCGTGCAGGACGACCACCACCCCGTCCCCCGCCGCCGCGCGCTCGCGGCAGACCCGCAGCACGAGTTCCTGGTGGCGCAGGTCCAGCGCGGCGGTCGGCTCGTCGAGCAGCAGCAGCGGGGTGCGCTGGGCCAGCACCCGGGCCAGCGCGACCCGGGCGCGCTCCCCGCCGGAGAGGGCGGAGAAGGGACGGTCGGCGAACGGGGCCGTCCCGGTCGCGGCCAGCGCCTCGGCGACGGCCGCTTCGTCCTCGTCCTCCCGTTCGGTCCCCGCCCAGGGCGCTCGTCCCATCCGGACGACCTCCGCCACCGGGAAGGGGAAGGAGAGGACGGCGGTCTGCGGCAGCACGGCCCGGCGCAGGGCGAGTTCGGCGGGGGTCCACGCACCGGCCGCGCGGCCCGCGATCCGTACCGAGCCCCGGTGGGCGGGCAGATCGCCGGAGAGCGCGCCGAAGAGGGTCGACTTCCCGGCGCCGTTGGGGCCGACGAGCGCCAGGATCTCGCCCGCGCGGGCGGTCAGATCGATCCCCGTCAGCACCGCACGGCCGCCGAGGCGGACCTGGAGCCCGGTCGCGCCCGCCAGCTCGGCGCCGGGCGCGGGCCGCTCGGGCAGGGTGCGGCGGCGGATGCCGAGAAGGGTCCGGACGAGGGCGTTCATGCCCAACCACCTTGTTTGCGACGGGTCCTGCGCAGCAGCCAGAAGAAGAACGGGCTGCCGATGAGCGCGGTGAGCACTCCGAGGGGCAGCTCCGCCGGTTCCGCGACGGTCCGGGCGAGCAGATCGCCCGCCGCGAGCACCAGCGCGCCGCCGAGCGCGGAACCGGGGACGAGGAAGCGGTGGCCCGGCCCGTTCACCAGCCGGAGCAGATGCGGCACCAGCAGTCCGACGAAGGTGATGACGCCCGCGACGGCGACCGCCGCCGCCGTGAGCAGCGCCACCACCAGGATGAGGACGATCCGCATCCGTTCCACGTCCACACCGAGATGGCGGGCGGGGCGCTCCCCGAGGGAGAGCAGATCCAGCCTGCGGGCGTAGCACGGGGCGATCAGCAGGCCGATCGCCGTGCAGGGCAGTACCGCGAGCACCTTGGGCCAGGTCGCCTGGGAGAGCGAACCGAGCTGCCAGAAGGTGATCTGTGTGATCTGCGCGTTGTCGGCGAAGAAGATGAAGAGTCCGATCAGGGCGCCGCCGAAGGCGTTGACCGCGATTCCGGTGAGGATCAGGGTGACGATCTCGCTGCGGCCGTCCGAGCGGGAGAGGGCGTAGACGAGGCCGACGGTCACCAGTCCGGCGGCGAAGGCGCAGACCGTCACGGTCCAGTTGCCGAGGAAGGTCAGCCCGAGCGCGATGGACGCGACCGCGCCCACGGCGGCTCCGGCGGAGATGCCGATGATCCCGGGCTCGGCGAGCGGATTGCCGAAGACGCCCTGCATCAGGGCCCCGGCGCAGCCGAGGGACGCCCCGATGAGGAGGGCGAGGACGACGCGCGGCAGCCGGACGTTCCACAGGACGCTCTCGCCGACACGGTCCAGCGGGGTGCCGCCGAGGCCCAGGCGGTGCCGGGCGGAGGCGACGACATCGCCGAGCGGGATGTCGTACGCGCCGTGTCCGGCGGAGACGAGCGTGACGGCGGCGAGCGCCACGAGGAGCCCGGCGGTGAGCAGGAACGCGGTGGTGCGACCCGTGACCCGCGCGCGTGCCGGTGCCGGGGACGGTGACGGCATCGGTTCCGGTGTCGGTGTCGGTGTCGGTTCCGGGGATGGGGACGGTGACGGTGACGGTGTCGGTTCCGGCCGGTCGGGGGAGGAGGTCAGGGGGTCCGTCCCGGTCGCCATCTCAGCGGCCGTCCGCGTACAACTGCTCCACCAGGGAGCTGAGCACCTGGTCCGTGCGCGGGCCGTAGTTCAGCAGCACCCCGTCCGGAACGGACACCACCCGGCGGTCCATGCCCGCCGGGGTCTGGGCCACGCCCGGGATCTTCACCAGGCCGTCCACGCCGCCCACCGAGTCCAGGCCCTTGGACATGACGAGGATCGCGTCCGGCGCCGCCTTCGCCAGGGCCTCGCTGGTGATCGCGGTGAAGTCCTTCGTCAGCCCGGACTCCTTGCCCGCGTCGACGGCGCCCGCCGCCTCCAGGAGCGAGGAGGCGCCGGAGTCGGCCCCGCCGAGGAGGTACACCGAGGCCGTGCCCCGCAGATAGAGGAAGGCCACCCGGGGCTTCTCGCCGCCGGCGGGCCCGGGGATGTCCCTCTGGACCGCCGCGATCCGGTCCCCGGTGCGCTTCTTCAGCTCCGCGCCCGCCGAGGGTACGCCGAGCGCCCGGGCCACCGCGTCGATCCGGGGTCCGACGTCGGCGAGGCTCTTCGCGGCCTTCACCACGAGCAGCGGGATGCCCGCGTCGCGGATCTGCCGCAGGGACTCGGCAGGGCCGGAGACCGTCTCGGCCAGGACCAGGGTCGGCCGCAGCGACAGCACGCTCTCGGCGGAGACGTCGTGGCCGCGCGTCACGACGGGCAGGCTCGCGGCCTGTTCGAAGGTGGCCGTGACATCGCGGGCCACGACCCGCTCGCCGAGACCGAGGGTGAAGACGATCTCGCTGAGCGAGCCGGTGAGCGGAACGACCCGTTCGGTGGAGGTGACGGTGGTCTTCCGGCCGTCCGCCGACTCCACCGTGACGGGCAGTCCTGGGGTGGGCGCGGGGCCCAGCGGCTCCACCCGGTCCGGCGCGGCGGAGGTCTTCGGCTGCCCCGCCCCGGCGGTCGGAGCGGAGTCACCGCCGCCGCAGCCGCTCGCCGCCAGGGTGAGGGCGAGCACGGTCAACACCGTGCCCACCGGGCGGAATCCGCGCACACGGCGCGCCGGGCCCTGAGAAAGCACCAGAAGTACCGTCCTGTCCGTTCCGCCGCCCGCCGGATGCGGAAGGCGCTGGGGGGCGTTCCCCCGGTCTGTGCCGAGCCGCCCGACGGGGGCGGCCCGCTTCCGGAGGGGCCCGGACCGCCCCGGACCTTCCCGGACCTCCTGGCCCCCGGACCTCCTGGCCCCCGGACTCTCCCATCGGGTCCCGGAGTTCGGGTTCCTGGCCTGAACCGGCACTCGGGAACGCGAACCGGGACGCAGGGGGCTACCGGCATCGACCAGGTATAGCTTAGGTTAGCCTTACCTTGCTTTTCCAGGGTGTCGGGGGTGCGCTCCGGGCTGCTCGCCCCCGTCGCGCCCCGCCCCGGCCGCACCATGTCCCGCTGTCTCCCGCCGTATCCCGCTGTCCTCCGCCGTATTGCGGCCCAGCACAGCCGCACCCTTGGAAGGGATTCCCCATGCTGCCGTTCAGACCGGCCCGCGCGTTGGTCGCGGCGCTGCTCGCGGCCCTGTTCGGAGCGCTGGCGCTCCCCGCCCCGTCCGTCTGGGCGGCCGATCGCACGGTCCAGGGCGGGCGGCTCGACTGGGGGCTCAAGTCCTCGTTCCAGAAGTACGTCACCGGGCCGATCGCGAACGGCGGTTACCGGTTGACGGGCGGGTCCGCGACGGTCGGGCAGAGCCTCTTCCGCTTCCACTCGGCGCAGGGGGCGTACGACCCGGACAGCGGCGCGTTCGAGGCCCGGTTCAGCGGCGGGGTGCACTTCACCGGCCATCGCACGCCCGACGGCAGCCATGAGCTGGACCTCTCGCTGAGCCGTCCCACCGTCAGGATCTCCGGCGGGAAGGGCACTCTCCACGCCGACATGGTGAGCAAGGCCCGGGGCACCGGGAAGGTCACCACCGCCCGGCAGGTGGCGTTCGCCTCGCTCGACCTCTCCGGCATCGACATGCGGGGCGGCACCAGTCCCGTCGCGCTCACCCGGGTCCCCGCCACCCTCACCGCGCAGGGGGCCACGGCCTTCGCGGGCTTCTACCCGGCGGGCACCCCGCTCGACCCGGTCAGCCTCAGCGTGGACGTGGCGGCGGGCGCCCCGCGGCAGCGGGAGCCCGGGCCGTCCACGCCGCCGGAGCCCCGGCCGTCCGCGACGCCGAAGCAGACGAAGCCCGGGGCGGGGGCGGGCGCGGTGCGCGACGCCGCCGTCGACTGGGGTGTGCGGCGCACCTTCCGCGAGTACGTCACCGGCTCGATCGCGCAGGGCGAGTGGACCCTGAACGACGGCGCACAGGACGGGGGAGCCCTCTTCCGCTTCCCGGAGGGGACGGGCACCTACGACGCGGGGAAGCGGACCCTGACGGCCTCGTTCGCGGGTTCCGTGCGCTTCACCGGTGCCCATCTCGACCTCACCCTCGGCAAGGTCACCGCGGCCGTGCGCTCGGGCCGGGGCACGCTGAGCGCCGACGTCACCTCGGCGGGCCGCACCCAGCGGGCCGTGCCGCTGGTGACCTTCCGGGCCGACGACTTCACACCGGAGAACGGTCTGATCGCCCTGACCGAGGCCCCGGCCACCCTCACCGGGCCGGGTGCCCGCGCCTTCGGCTCGATGTACCGGGCGGGCACCGCGATGGACCCGGTCTCCCTCGCCGTCGCGGTGGACGAGGGGGTGCGTCTGCCCGCACTGCCCGACCTGGGCAGCGACAGCTCCGCCGGGCCCGTGACGGCCGCGCCCTCCGCGCCCGCCGGGCAGCGGTCCGCCGCCACCGCCGGGTCCCCGGGCGCGGCGGAGCGGGCGGACTCCGCCGACGGCTCCTCCCGCACCTGGGTGTTCGCCGCCGCGGGCGCGGCCCTCCTCGCCGCTGCCGCTGCCGCCGCCCTCCTCGTCGTACGCCGCCGCCGTACGACCCCCAACTGATCGACACAAGGAGTACCCCCATGTCAGCCCCCGCCTCACGCCGCCCGGCCGCTCTCGTGGTGGCGGCCACCGCCGTCGCCCTCGGCGCCGGTGCCCTCGCCCTCCCCGCGTTCGCCGCCGGTGCGGCCACCCAGAACGTGCGGGGTGGGACGGGCGGGCCGCCCGCCGGGGCCGCCATCGGCCTCCGGGACGGCGTGCTGGAGTGGGGCTTCAAGGAGTCGTTCCGGACGTATGTGGCGAGGAGCGGCACGATCACGGCCCGGGACGGCGCCACCCAGGCGGCACGGAACGGAACGTTCACCTTCACCGGCGGTACGGGGACCTACACCCTGGCCGACCACAGCACCCGTACCGCGTTCACGGGGGAGGTCGAGTTCCGGACCCCGCGGCTCTCGCTCGTCCTCGCCGATGTGAGGGTGAGCACGGCGGGGACACGCGGCACCGTCGAGGCCGATGTCACCGTGGACGGCGAGAAGCGGAACGACATTCCGGTGGCCGAAGTGGATCTGACCGGCGCCTCCCGGCCCACGGGGGGCGAGGGAGGGGCGATGGTCTTCACGGCGCTCCCGGCGAAGCTGACGGCGGAGGGGGCGGCGGCGTTCCGTTACCCGGCGGGCGAGGCGGTCGACCCGTTGACGTTCAGCGTCAGGGCGGGGGAGGTCCGGCCCCCGGAGCCGGGCCCCATCGACCCCGAGCCCGCCCCTGACCCCGACCCCGCTCCTGACCCCGAGCCCGCCCCTGACCCGAAGCCGAAGCCTGACCCCGAGCCTGCTCCTGACCCTGACCCGAAGCCGGAACCGGACGCCGGGCGGGACCCGGACTCCTCCCAGGGCTCCGATTCCGTTTCCGGCACCGGAAACGGCACCGGCGCCGGAAACGGGTCACCGGAGTCCTCCGGCGAACAGGGCGGGACCCGCGAGCAGGGCGGGACCCGCGCGCGGGCCACCGGGCAGATCGCCGACGGCCGTCTCGACTGGGGTGTGCTGAAGCGGTTCCGGGAGTACGTCACCGGACCCATCGCCCAGGGCCGGATCGACCCGGCGGGCGGGGCGGTGAAGCTCGGCGAGGGCTTCCGCTTCCCCACGGCCACGGGCACCTTCGACGCCAGGCGGAACACACTCGACGCCGCCTTCCGGGGCAGCCTGCGCTTCCGCGGCCACCAGGACCCCAAGACCGGGGTCTGGGCCCTCGACCTGCGGATGAGCGGCTTCGAGATCAAGATCGACGGAGCCCGGGGCACGGTGTCCGCCGACATCACCACCAAGAGCCGCACCTCGGGGGAGACGGTGCACCACCGGGACATCCCCCTCGGTACGGTGACGGTCCCCGCCGGGGGGCTCGCCGTCAAGGACCGGGTGGTCCGGATGACCGGCGCGCAGGCGAGGCTGACCGAGGCGGCCACCCGGCCCTTCGAGGGCATGTACCAGGTGAACGAGCCCCTGGACCGGATCGACCTCGCCGTCTCGCTCGACAAGGACGCCGAGCTGCCGCCCGGTTCCGGCACCGGGACCACCGGCGGAAGCGGCGGAACGAACGGTACTGGCGGAACGAACGGCACCGGCGGCGCGGTCGGCGGTGGCGGAACGGGCGGTACCACCGGCGGAGGCACGGTCGGCGGCGGCACGGTCGGCGGAGGGACGGGCGACGGCGCGGCGGCCGGCTCCGGCTCCCTGGCCGCCACCGGCTCCGGCCTGCCCGCCGGTGCCCTGATCGGCGCCTCGGCCGCCGTCGTCGCGGCCGGTGCCGGGACCGTCCTCCTCGTCCGGCGGCGGGGGACGGCCACCCGCGGCTGAGCCGGGACGTCCGGGGTCCGCCACGGCGGAATCGGGCCGCGCCCGCGGGGAGCACACGGCCGCGGCCCGTCGAGGTTCGGGAAAAGCGCGCACGTCACCGGGGGAACGGATGCTTCAATGCCCCCGTGAACGCACGCGATCCGCGCCAGTCCCTCGACGTACTCCATGTCTTCTGCGACGCCGACGGGCGGCACGGCAACGCCCTCGGCGTCGTCCGCGACCCCCGGGCCTGCCCCGATCCGGCCGCGCGCCAGGCCCTCGCCGACGAACTCGGCTTCAGTGAGACCGTGTTCGTCGACGATCCCGAGCGCGGCACCGTGGACATCTACACCCCCGGGGCCCGGCTGCCCTTCGCCGGACACCCCCTCGTCGGCGCCGCCTGGCTGCTCGACCTGGCGGAGCTGAACCCTCCGGCGGGCACCGTCTGGGCCCGTGGCGACGGCGAGTTCACCTGGATCACCGCGCGCCCCGAGTGGGCGCCGCCCCGGAACCTGGAGCGCTTCCCGACCCCCGCGGCCGTGGACGCGCTGCCCTCGCCCCCGCCGGGGGACGGCTGGCTCTACGCCTGGGCCTGGGAGGACGAGCCCGCGGGGCGGATCAGGGCGCGCGCCTTCCCCCGGCGCCCCGGTGGGGTCGTCGAGGACGAGGCGACGGGCGCCGCCGCGCTGCTGCTCACCGAGCGGCTGGGCCGGGCCCTGAACATCACTCAGGGCCGGGGGTCGCAGATCCTGACGGCCCCCGGCCCCGACGGCACGGTGGAGATCGGCGGACGGGTACGGCTCACGTCGTCCGCCGCCGCCCCGGCACGCGCGATGGAGGGTCCGGCCCCCGTCCCCGCCCGCAGGCTCAGCGTCGCGGACGCGCTGCGGCTGATGGGCTGAGGCGTCACGGGGCCGACGCGCCGATCGGGGCGTACGGCCGCGAGCCCGGCCCCGGCCCGGCCCCGAGCCCGGCCCCGATCAGGTCAGGACCCGGGCCCGGACCGGGCCCGGCCCCGAGCCCGGCCCCGATCAGGTCAGGACCCGGGCCCGGACCGGGCCCGCCGCGCGTCTCACACGGAGCTGAGCGGGAACTCCGCCGCCAGCGCCACAAGGATCGCCTCGTTGAAGCCGTACGCCCGGACGCACTCCGCCACGACCCGCTGCTGCTCCAGTTCGTCGGCGGTCACCGCGTCCAGCAGCTCCCGGTACTCACGGCGGAAGACGGGCGGGCTGGCTATCCCGTCGAAGATGTAGAAGCGCACACCGTCACCCTTGTGGGTGATGCCCCAGTTCCGTTCCGCGCGGCTGCGGACGGCCTGGCCACCGGCGAGGTCGCCGAGGTAGCGGGTGTAGTGGTGGGCGATGTAGCCGCCCGCCCAGGTGCGCGCGCACTCCTGTATCCGCTCCGCGTACGCGCGGGTCTCGGGCAGCGGGGCCGACCGCTCGCGCCACTCCTCGCCCAGCAGATGGGCGAGATCCCGCTCCAGGCTCTCGGTGCGGAAGAGCCGGGGCTGGATGAACGGCCCGGTCGCCGGGGAGTCCTTCAGGGTCTCGGCGGTCTCCTCCAGCGCCCGGTACACGTACCAGAGCTGCTCCGTGTAGCGCGCGAACGCGTCGACGCCGTGTCGGCCGCCGAGCAGGTCGTTCATGAAGGGCGAGGTGCTCACCCTTTTGTGTTCCTCCAGGGAGGCGGCCCGCAGGAGGGTGGAGAACGACGTGTCGACGGTGGCGGTGGTGGCGTCCAAGGCGGTGACCTCCGGGACCAGGCGGATGTGCGACGGCGGCGGCAGCGCAGGGCTGTACCGCCGTCGATCATCCTACTTAGGCTTACCTAAGTCAATGGTTTGTCGACGCCTTGTCGGTAAAACCGGTGGGGCTCAGGGGAGGGTCAGGATCTCGGCCCCGGTCTCCGTCACCACCAGCGTGTGCTCGAACTGCGCGGTGCGCCTGCGGTCCTTCGTGACCACCGTCCAGCCGTCCTCCCACATGTCGTACTCATGGGTACCGAGCGTGAGCATGGGCTCGATGGTGAACGTCATCCCCGGCTGGATCACCGTGGTCGCGTGCGGCGAGTCGTAGTGCGGGATGATCAGACCGGAGTGGAAGGAGGAGTTGATCCCGTGCCCGGTGAAGTCGCGCACCACGCCGTAGCCGAACCGCTTGGCGTACGACTCGATCACCCGTCCGATCACATTGATCTGGCGGCCCGGCTTCACGGCCTTGATGGCGCGGCCGAGGGACTCCCTGGTCCGCTCCACCAGGAGGCGGGACTCCTCGTCCACGTCGCCGCAGAGGTAGGTGGCGTTGTTGTCCCCGTGCACCCCGTCGATGTACGCGGTGACGTCGAGGTTCACGATGTCGCCGTCGCGCAGCACCGTGGAGTCGGGGATGCCGTGACAGATGACCTCGTTGACCGAGGCGCAGAGCGACTTGGGGAAGCCCCGGTAGCCCAGCGTGGAGGGGTACGCCCCGTGGTCGCACATGAACTCATGGGCGACCCGGTCGAGTTCGTCCGTGGTCACCCCGGGGGCGATGCGCCGGGCGGCCTCCTCCATCGCCTGGGCGGCGATACGGCCCGCGACCCGCATCCGCTCGATGGTGTCGGAGTCCTGCACCTCCGGCCCGGCGTACGGGGTCGGGGCGGGCTTGCCGACGTATTCGGGGCGCCGGATGGCGGCGGGGACGGAGCGGGCGGGGGAGAGTGTCCCCGGGACGAGCAGTGACTGGCCAGACATGCCAGCGAGTCTAACCAGGGGGTGTGGGGCAGCATGGCTGAAGACGAAGGGAGCACCCGATGGCCCTGTTCAAGAGGCGCGAGGCGGGCAAGCCGGGCGAGTGGTACTACTGCCTGAAGCACGGCACGGTGGAGGAGGGCCCGGAATGCCGGGCGGCCGACCGGCTGGGTCCTTACGCGACCCGTGAGGAGGCCGCGCACGCGATGGAGACCGCGCGGGAGCGGAACGAGGAGTGGGAGAACGACCCCCGGTGGAAGGACGCCCCCCGGGGCGAGGACCCGCCGGACGCCTGACACCCGGGGCGCCCGGCGGCGCCGGGCCGGACCCGCCCGGTGGGTCATCCGGCGGCGGGCCGTCCGGCCGCCGCCGGGCCGGGCGCCGCACCGGCCGCGCCCCCGTCCGCCGCCTTCGCCAGGGCCGCCTCCTGCTGGGCCTTGCGGCGCAGCGCGTCTTCGTCCGTGGCGGAGTCGTACCGCAGCAGCCTGGGCAGCGCGGCCGCCAGCAGCGCCACACCCGCCACACAGAGCACACCGCCGCTCCAGATCGCCGCGCGGGTGCCCGTCCACCCCGCCATCGCGCCCGAACGGACCTGCCCGAGCTGCGGTCCGACGCTGTACGACAGCACCTCTATCCCGGCCAGCCGGCCCCGCAGCTCCTCCGGGATCGTCTGGTTCCAGATGGTCATCCGGCCCAGGCCGCTGAGCGTGTCGCCCGCGCCCGCCACCGCCAGGGCGAGCAGTACCAGCCAGATGCTGTCGAACCAGCCCGCCGCCGCGATCGCGAGCCCCCAGATCCCCGCGCCGAAGACCACCAGCAGCCCGTGCCGCCGCACCCGGGAGGTCCAGCCGCTCATCAGGCTCAGCAGCAGCGAGCCGCCCGCGATCGCCGAGAACATCAGCCCGAGCGACCACTCGGCGTCGAGGTCGTCGGCGAGGAAGGGGAATATCGCGACCGGGAAGGCGAAGAACATCGCCACCAGGTCGATCGCGTACGTCCCCAGCAGCACCGGCCGTGACCAGGCGTACCGCGCGCCCTCCACGATGCCCCGCAGCGAGGGCTTCTCCGCACCCTCGACGGCGGGCGCCGGGGCCAGCCGCAGACACAGCAGCGCCGAGACACCGAAGGTGACGATCGTCATCGCGTACGCCGTGGCATGGCCCGACCAGGCCACCACCAGGCCCGCCGCGGCGGGGCCCGCGAGACCGCCGAACTGCCAGCGCAGATTGTTCAGCGCCGCCGCCGCGGTGAGCTGGTCGTGCGGGACGATCCGCGCCATGAGGGAGTCGATCGCGGGGCGCTGGAGCCCGGCCATGGCCGAGACGCCCGCCGCGACCACGTACAGCGGCCACAGCATCGGCTCCGGCAGCATCGCGTTCACCAGCAGCAGCCCCGCCAGGACCGCGAGGCCCAGCTCGGTACGGACGATCAGCTTGCGCCGGTCGCCCGCGTCGGCGAGCGCTCCCCCGTACAGACCGAAGACGATCAGCGGCACCAGCTCCACCGCGCCCATGGCGCCGACCGCGAGCGGCGACTCCGTCAGATCCTTGATCTGGAGCGGCAGCGCGATCATGGCCATGAAGCTGCCGAAGTAGGCGATCAGCCCCTGCACCCACAACAGCCGGAAGTCGCGGGACGAACGCCAGGGGGAGAGGTCGGGCAGCACGGCGGAGAGCTTGGATGTCACAACGGGCCATGCTCTGTTCCGGCCGCGGGGCCGGGCAAGCGAATTAGCGCCGGTGCGGGGCCGGGCAAGCGAGTCGGCGCCGGTGCGGGGCCGCCCGGCCCGGGGCTACCAGCGCGGCGGGGGCGGCGAGGTCAGCTGGTCGACCAGCCGGGAGAGCCGGTCCCGGAAGCTGCGCCGCCCCCGGGCACCCGGCACGCTGTTCTCCCCGGCCGCCGCGCTGACCAGGTGCTGCACCATGTCCAGATCGATCGGGGGGCTGGGGGACGCCACCGTCAGCGCCTCGTGCGCCAGCTCCGGCAGCACCCGGTCCCCGCCGCCGAGCGCCAGCACCGTCGCCCCCGCCCTGCGGGCGTCGCAGATCCGCTCCAGGAGCGCGTCCTCGGGCCGTTCCGGGGCCACCACCAGCAGGGTGTCGCGACGCCGCACCGTCTCCAGCCGGGAGAGGCCGACCGACAGATGGGCCGGGTCCCCGTCCCGGGCCCGGTGGCGCACCAGCGTGGGGGCCAGCTCCGGCTGCCCCGACCACGCGGCCTCGTCCACCAGATGGGCGGCCAGATGCCAGGGCTCGTACTCCTCGGTCCCCACCAGCAGCAGACCGCCGCCCTGCGGGAGCACCGACGACCGCAGCACCCCCGCGAACCGCCGGGTCGCCGCGGGCCATTCCGTATCCGCCAGGACCTCGCGCAGCAACGCCACCCGTACGGCATCCATGGCGCGGATTCTCCCGTACGGGCGCTCCGCGCGCCGGGCGGTCGGCGTCCGCTCACCCGTACGGGGCATGCGGCCCACCGTCGCCCCGCCGCCCCGGACCGGCTCCCGGTACCCCCCGGACCGGCGCCTCTACCAGCGAGTAGGGTCGGCCCATGACTTCCACTGAGAACGACCCCACGAGCACGGCGGCGACGACGAGGCCCGCGGCCAGGGACCCGTGGGACCTGCCCGATGTGTCACAGCTCGTCGTCGGCGTGCTCGGCGGCACCGGGGACCAGGGGCGCGGCCTCGCCTACCGGCTGGCCCGGGCCGGACAGAAGGTGATCATCGGCTCGCGGGCCGCGGAGCGCGCCGAGGGCGCGGCGGCGGAGCTGGGTCTCGGCGTCGAGGGCGCGGACAACGCCGAGTGCGCGCGCCGCAGCGACATCGTCATCGTGGCCGTGCCCTGGGACGGCCACGCCAAGACCCTCGAAGCGCTGCGCGAGGAGCTGACCGGCAAGCTGGTCGTCGACTGCGTCAACCCGCTCGGGTTCGACAAGAAGGGGGCCTACGCGCTCAAGCCCGCGGAGGGGAGCGCCGCCGAGCAGGCCGCGGCGCTGCTGCCGGACTCCCGGGTCACCGCCGCGTTCCACCATCTGTCGGCGGTGCTGCTCCAGGACGCGTCGATCGACGAGATCGACACCGATGTGATGGTGCTGGGCGAGTCCCGCGCCGACACCGACCTCGTGCAGGCGCTGGCGGGGCGTATCCCCGGGATGCGGGGCGTCTTCGCCGGGCGGCTGCGCAACGCCCACCAGGTCGAGTCGCTGGTGGCGAATCTGATCTCGGTGAACCGCCGCCACAAGGCGCACGCCGGGCTGCGCGTCACCGACATCTGAGCGGCCCCGCCCCGGTGGCCCGCGCCTGCGGGGCGCCCCGCGGGAACGTGCGAGCCGGATGTCCGGGCGGCCGGGGCATGGGGGACACTGAACGGGACGGACAAACCCCCCGACAGGAGCCACACCCCATGCCCCGCCTCGCTCTCTTCGCCATCGCCGTCTGCGCGCTCGCCGTCGTGGCCGCCGTGCTCTCCTTCACCCAGGGCATGTGGATCGGGATCGTCTGGGTGCTGGTCGCCGGTCTCTCCTCCAACATGGCCTGGTACTACTACCGCAAGGCCAAGCTGGAGCGGGCCGCGGGCTGAGGCCCCCGCCCCCCCGGGACCGGCCCGACCGGTCCCCGGCGGTCCAGAAGGTCGTCAGCGGTGGCTCAGAAGGTCGTCAGCGCGGTGCAGAGCGGGTCCGTTCCCGCCCAGAAACGGTAGAACTCCTCACCGCAGGCGCGGTCGCCCGGCTCCACGCCCAGCGCGCGCAGCAGATCGTCCACCACCCCGAAGAAGGCCCCGTTCACCTCCGGGATGAACAGCACCGCGATGACCAGCAGCAGACCGAACGGGGCGATCGGCTCGACCTGGCGGCGGATCCGGTACGACAGCCAGGGCTCGATCACCGCGTACCCGTCCAGGCCCGGCACCGGCAGCAGGTTCAGCAGCGCCGCCGTCACCTGGAGCAGGGCGAGGAACGCCAGCGCGTACCGGAAGAGATTCGGTACGCCGTCCAGCGCGCCCAGCCAGAACGGCGCCGTGCACACCACCGCGAAGAGCACGTTCGTCAGCGGGCCCGCCGCCGCGATCAGACTGTGCCGCCAGCGGCCCCGAATCCGGCCGTGGTCGATGAAGACCGCGCCGCCGGGCAGACCGATACCGCCGAGGATCACGAAGAGCACCGGCAGCACGAAGCTCAGCAGGGTGTGCGTGTAGCGCAGCGGGTTGAGCGTCAGATACCCCTTGTCGGCGATGGACAGATCACCGCTGTGCAGCGCCGTGCGGGCGTGCGCGTACTCGTGCAGACAGAGCGAGACGATCCAGGCCGAGGTGACGAAGAGGAAGACCGCGAGCCCCGGCGACGCGGCGAAGTCGCTCCACACCGCCCAGCCCGTGACCGCCATGACGGCGACGATGCCGAGGAAGACCGGGCTGACGCGCCGGTCGCCGGAACGGGAGGTGGTGGGCATGGCGGCGACTCCTGAGGGCCGGAAGGGCGTGCGGAACGACCGTACAGGGGGCGGTACGGGCCCGGCGGGCACGGTGCGCGCCCGTTCCGGCCCGCGGACCGCGCCCGGGGCCGGGGCGCGATGAGGGGACAATGGCGGGGTGCGCTTCTCCTTGATCGGCACCACACAGGTCGTCCACGACGACGGCACCGCGACCGCGCCCGGGGGCGCCCGGCTGCGCGCGCTGCTGACCGTACTGGCGCTGCGGCCCGGCCGGCCCGTCACGGTCGGCCTGATCGCGGCCGAGATCTGGGACGAGGAACCGCCGGAGGACACACCGGGCGCGGTGCAGGCGCTGGTGGGGCGGTTGCGCCGGGCCATCGGACGGGAGGCGGTGGAGTCCGTCGCGGGCGGGTACCGGCTGCGGGCCGACGCCGACGACGTGGATCTGCACCGCTTCGACCGGCTGGCGGGCGAGGGCGTACGGGCCTTCGAGGCCGGGGACGCGGCCAAGGCGGCGGACCTCCTGGACGAGGCGCTGGAGCTGTGGCGCGGGCCCGTCCTCGCGGATCTGCCGGACCGGGCGGCACCGGCGGCCCGCTGGGAGTCCCGGCGCCTCGACGCCCGGCGCACCCGGCTGGCGGCGGCCCTCGCCCTGGGCCGGGCCGAGGAGGCGCTGCCGGAGCTGACGGCGCTCTGCGCGGACCGCCCGATCGACGAGTCGCTCCAGGCCCTGCGCCTCACCGCCCTGCGCGCGCTGGGCCGCCCGGCCGAGGCGCTGGCCGCCTACGAGGACTTCCGCCGCCGGCTCGCCGACGAACTGGGCACCGGCCCCTCGGCCCCGCTCCAGACCCTCCACCGCACCCTGCTGACCGCGCCCGCCCCGCCGCCCGCCGGACCCCCGCCCGGCCCCGGCGGCCCGCGGGGCGCTGTCCCGGGCGTCGCGGACGCCTACGGCGGACCGGGCCGCGGGCCCGGCGGCCCGGGCCACGAGCGGGGCGCCCCCGCGCCCGGCGCGCTGTCCGGGGCCGTGCCCCCGGGTACCGCGCCCGGCCCCGGCACCGCGCACGGCGGTCCGCACGGTGCGGTGTTCCCCGGCGAGCACGGGCGTGGACCCGATGGGTCCGCCCGGCAGCGGGACGGTGTGTCCGGTCCGGAGGGCTCGTACGGGCGGTCTGCCGCCGGGGACGCCCACGGCGGTGGGTACGGCCCGGTGTCGGGTGGCCCGTCGGCTGCCGGGGGTCCGGACGGGGGTGCGCGGGGCGGCGTGTCCGGCTCGGACGGTTGGTACGGGCGGTCTGCCGCCGGGGACGCCCACGGCGGGTACGGCCGGATGTCCGGCGGCCCGGCCGCCCCCGCGGACGGTGGCGCGGGCGGGCCGGGCGAGCACGGCCGGGACCCCGCCGCCGGGCCGGTGCCCGCGCGGCAGGCCGCGCGGGGCAATCTGCGGGCCCGGCTCACCTCGTTCGTCGGCAGGGAGGCCGACATGGAGACCCTGCGGGCCGATCTGCGCGGGGCGCGGCTCGTCACCCTGCTCGGCCCCGGCGGCTCCGGCAAGACCCGGCTCTCCGTGGAGGTCGCCGACCGGCTCGCCGACCGTACCCCGGACGGCGTGTGGATGGCCGAACTCGCCCCCGTCGACGACCCCGACGCCGTCGCCGAGGCCGTGCTCACCGCCCTAGGCGCCCGCCAGACCCGGCTGCGCGGCGCCGGTTCCGAGGAGCTGCGCGCCGCCGAACGGCACTCCGACGACCCGCTCGACCTGCTCACCGAGTACTGCGCCCGGCGCCGGATGCTGCTCGTCCTCGACAACTGCGAACACCTCGTGGCCGCGGCGGCCACCCTCGCCGAGCGGCTGCTCGAAAGCTGCCCCGGGCTCACCGTCCTCGCCACCAGCAGGGAACCCCTCGGCATCCCCGGCGAGCTGGTGCGGCCCGTCGAACCGCTGCCCGCGCCCACCGCGCTGCGGCTGCTCGCCGAACGCGGCGCCCAGGCCCGTCCCGGCTTCCGCGTCGAGGACGACCCCGACGCCTGCGCCGAGATCTGCCGCAGGCTCGACGGACTGCCGCTCGCCATCGAACTGGCCGCCGCCCGGCTGAGGATGCTCGCCCCGCGCCAGATAGCCGACCGTCTCGACGACCGGTTCCGGCTGCTGACGAGCGGCAGCCGCACCGCACTGCCCCGGCAGCAGACCCTCCGCGCGGTCGTCGACTGGTCCTGGGAACTGCTGGACGGGCCCGAACGGGCCGTCCTGCGCAGGCTCTCCGTCTTCGCGGGCGGCTGCGACCTCACGGCGGCCGAGGCCGTCTGCGCGGAGACCGCCCCGGACGGCGCCCCCGGCGCCCAGGACATCGCCGAACTGCTCGGCTCCCTCGTCGACAGGTCCCTCGTCCTCGCCGCCCCCGTGGGCCCCGGCGGCGCCATGCGCTACCGCCTCCTCGAAACCGTCGCCGAGTACGCGTCCACCCGGCTCGACGAGGCCGGGGACCGCCCGGCCACCGAACGCCGCCACCTCGTCCACTACCGCGAACTCGCCCGCACCACGGACCCGCTGCTGCGCGGCGCCGGACAGCTCGCCGCCATCGAGGTGCTGGGCACCGAGTACGAGAACCTGCGCACGGCCCTGCGCCGGGCGGTCGCCGCGCGGGACGAGCAGGAGGCCCTGTGCATGGTGCTCGGCCTCGCCTGGTACTGGCACATACGCGATCTGCGGGCCGAGGGCAGGTACTGGACCTCCCAGGTCACGACGCTCGGCCCGGACCCCTTCGCGCTGCCCCTCACCGTCGCGCCGCCCGTGCACGAACGGCTCCTGGACGCGCCCCCGCCCATGAGCCCCGAACTGCTGGCGGAGGCCCGCCGGGGGGTCGGTCTGCTCCAGCTCGTCTATATGAACGTCGTCGTCGGCCAGTGGACCGACGACGAACACCTCGTCCGGCTGACCCGGGTGGCCCAGGTGTACCGCCCGGGACTGCCGCAGACCTGCCGCCCCCCGGGCTTCTTCTGGTTCTTCGCCCTTGTCGTGTCGGGCGACGGCGACGCCCTGCTGGAGATGCTCGACGAGACCGTTGGCGCCTGCCGCCGGTTCGGGAACGAGTGGGAGCTGGCGTACGCGCTCCAGATGCGGGCCAATGTGCTCGCCAACCGCAGCCACTGGGCCGGGGACGCGGCCCGGGACGCCGACGAGGCGCTGGCCGCGTTCACCCGGATCGGCGACCTCTGGGGGGTGGCCGAGTCCCTGTCCGCGCGCGGCGAGGGACATGAGCGGGCCGGGCGGCACCGGCAGGCCGCCGACGACTTCACCGTGGCCATCGGATACGCCGAGGAGATCGGCGCCGACTTCCAGGCGGGGGTGCTCCGCGCCCGGCTCGGCGGGCTGCTGCTCGAACTCGGCGAGGAGGAGCGCGGCGAGGCACTGCTGCGCGGGGCGCTGGCCGAGTACGAGGGCACGGCCAACGAGTGCACCGCCGTGGCCCGGATCTTCCTCGCCCTCTGGCTCGGCCGCACCGACCGCGTCGCCGAGGCCCGCGCCATGATCGTTCCGCTGCTCGACCAGTTCGGGTCCAGCAGTCTGGCGATCTTCGAGGGCATGGTGAAGGGCTTTCTCGCCTGGCTGGACTTCCTCGACGGAGAGCTGGAGGACTCGCTCGCGCGGGGCCGGGAGGCGCTGGACCTGGCCCGGGGCCCGCTGGCCACCATGGTCGCCCCCCAGCTCGCCTCGGTCCATCTGGTGACGATCGCCCAGACGATGACCAGGATGCGGCCCGAGCGGGCCATGGACGCGGCCCGGCTGCTGGGGGCGTCCGACGCCCGGCTGCCCGAGGAGCACCTCGCCACCTCGTACGAGTGCGCCGCCCGGGAGGCGAGCGAGGCGGAGGTACGGGCGGTCCTCGACGACGCGGCGTACGACCGCGCGTACACGGAGGGCCGTGCCCTCTCCGCCGAGGAGGCCGCCGACCTCATTTGATCCTGGTCCCCTGCGACCCGCTCGCCCGGGGGAGAGAGCACGGAGCCCTCTCCCACCGAACGGTCCTCCCCCCTCGTCCCGGGGCGCGTGAGCCGAAGGGGGTACGCCTCCGCCTCTCTCCCGGGCCGGACGATGGCTCCGCACCCCGTCCCTGAGCCGGGCGTTTGCCCGCACCCCGGGGCGAGTGAGCCGAAGGGGCGCGTGGCTGCCGAAAGTGGAGAGCGCGCGGAGCCCGTGAGGAACGAGCGGGCGAGCACGGTCGACCGTCGGCAGACGCTTCAGCGTCCCGGAGGCGAACCGAGCCACAAAGAAGCAGCCTTCAGCTCTTGCGGCAGAAACGGGCGACCGCCAGTGGGGCCGTGATCACGGTGATCGCCACCGCCCAGCCGAGCGTCCAGGTGACGGGACCGGCCAGCTCCCCGCCGTTGACCAGGGCGCGGGCCGCGTCCGCGAGATTCGAGAGCGGGTTGTACTCGGTGAAGGTCTCCAGCCAGCCGGGCATGGTCGACGGCGGGGCGAAGATCGACGAGCCGAACTGGAGCGGCAGCACCACCAGGACACCCAGCCCCTGGACCTCCTGCGGGGTCTTCACCGAGAGCCCCAGCAGAATGAAGATCCACACCAGGGACGCCCCGAAGAGCAGCGAGAGCCCCATCGCCGCGAGCAGATGCAGCGCGGAGGTCTTGACGTCCAGCCCCAGCGCGAAGCCCATCGCCAGCAGGATGACCATCGCGACCGCCATCCGCGCCAGCTCGACCACCACCTTGGCGATCAGCACCGAGGAGCGGGCGATCGGCATGGACCGGAAGCGGTCCATGACCCCCTTGCCGACATCGTCGTTGATCCCGGCGCCCACCGCCATCGCGATGGAGAGGCCCATCATCGCCATCAGCCCGGGGACGACGTAGTTCACATAGGCGTCCCGGTTCCCCTGGCCGGAGATCGCGCCGCCGAAGACGAAGACGAAGAGCAGGGTGAAGACGATCGGCATCAGCAGGGCGTCGGCCATCGACTCGGGGTTGCGCTTGATCTGGAGCGTGTTGCGGCGCACCAGCGCGCCGATGTGCCGCAGATGGGCGCGCGGCCGGATGCGGCCCTCGCCCGCCGGGACAACCGCCCCTCGCGTCTCGCGCGTGCCCGCGCCCCCGCCCTCGGCCGGGCCCGAGGGCGGCGCCGTGCGGGTGTCGGTGTGGATGCTCATACCGCGGCCTCCTGGACCTTCGGACCGTCCGCCGGTGCCCCGGTGATCGCCAGGAACACCTCGTCCAGGCTGGGCAGTTCGGTGGCGATGTGCGCTATCTCGAAGCCGTGGTCGGCCAGCAGCCCCACCACGGCGGTGAGCTGGACATCGGCGAGGATGGTGACGGAGAGCTGCCCCTCCTTCTCGTCGACGCCGACCCCGGCCGCCCCGTCGAGGCCCGACTCCCTCAGGGCCCGTGCCATCGCGGGGAGTTCCGCCCGGTCGCTGGGGCGGATCTGGAGGGTCCGGCCGCCGACCCTCGCCTTCAGCTCGTCCACCCTGCCGCCCGCGATCACCCGGCCCCGGTCGATCACGGTCAGTTCGTCCGCGAGCCGTTCCGCCTCCTCCATGTACTGCGTGGTGAGCAGCACGGTCACGCCTTCCCCGACCATGCGGCCGACCTCGTCCCAGACCTCGTTGCGGGTCCGGGGGTCGAGCCCGGTCGTCGGCTCGTCCAGATAGAGCACGGAGGGCCGGCCGACCATCGACGCGGCCAGGTCGAGACGGCGGCGCATACCGCCCGAGTAGGTCATGGGGGGCCGCTTGGCGGCCTCGGTGAGGGAGAAGCGCTCCAGCATCTCGTCGGCGCGGCGGCGCGCGTCCCGGCGGGAGAGATCGAGCAGCCGCCCGATCATGTAGAGGTTCTCCCAGCCGGACAGCTTCTCGTCCACCGACGCGTACTGGCCGGTGAGCCCGATCACCCGGCGCAGCTCCCGGGGCTGGCGGAGCACGTCGTACCCGGCGACCGTCGCGGAGCCCTCGTCCGGTTCGATCAGGGTGGCGAGCGTGCGGACCAGAGTGGTCTTCCCGGCGCCGTTGGGGCCGAGTACTCCGAGGACGGTGCCCTCGTGGACGTCGAGGTCGACGCCGTCCAGAGCGGTGGTCGAGCCATAGCGTTTGACGATGCCCCGTACCCGGATGGCGGGAGGGCCGCCCCCGCCGGGCCTGTTCCCGTGGTGTGTCATGCCCCCACCTTGGGGGGTGCCGCCGACAGCTCGCCGACGTCCCGCCGACAGGCGCGGTACGGCGGCCGGGGACGGCCGACAGCCCGCCGATGGGGGGAGTGTCGGCGGGCTGCCGTGGTGCGGCGGTGGTACCGGCCGGGCCGGGTCCGCTCGGGGTGTCCGGCCCGGTGGACGGATGCCCGGTCCGGGCGGGTCGCCCGGACCGGAGGGACCCGTCAGTGGAAGGTGTGCTCCTCCTGCGGGAACGCCCCGCCGACGACATCGTCGGCGAACGCCTTCGCCGCGTCGCCCAGGGCCCGCCGCAGATCGGCGTACTGCTTGGTGAAGCGCGGCACCCGGCCGCCGGTCAGGCCCGCCATATCGGTCCAGACCAGTACCTGGGCGTCGGTGCCGGGACCGGCCCCGATGCCGATGGTGGGGATGTGCAGCGAGCGGGTGACCTCGGCGGCCAGCTCCGCCGGGACCAGCTCCAGGACGACCGCGAAGGCACCCGCCTCCTGGGCCGCCTTGGCGTCCCGCAGCAGCCGGTGCGCGGCCTCGTCGCTGCGGCCCTGGACCCGGTAGCCCATGGTGTTCACGGACTGCGGGGTCAGCCCCAGATGGCTCATGACCGGAATCCCGGCCTCGACGAGCAGCTCGGTCTGCGGCAGCGAGCGCTCGCCGCCCTCCAGCTTGACCGCGCCCACCCCGGCCTCCTTGACCAGCCGGGTAGCGTTGCGCAGGGCCTGTACGGGGCCCTCCTGGTACGAACCGAAGGGGAGGTCCCCGACGACGAGCGCCCGCTGGGTGCCCCGGACCACGGCGGCGGAGAGCAGGGTCATCTCGTCCATGGTGACCGGCACGGTGGTGTCGTAGCCGAGGTGGGTGTTCCCCATGGAGTCGCCGACGAGCATCACCGGGATCCCGGCCTCGTCGAACACGGATGCGGTCATGGCGTCGTACGCGGTGAGCATCGGCCACTTCTCGCCGCGCTCCTTGGCGGCGGCGATGTCATGGACGGTGATGCGGCGGGTGCCCTTACCGCCGTACAGCGCCTTGCTGCTGTCGGCGGGCTTTCGGGCAGCCTGAAGCGTCATGGCTAACGGCTCCTTATGATCATCTCGTGGCGCCCTGACGGCGTCCCCGGACTTGCTTCCATGGTGGCACTTCGTGCCGACTACGGGGAAGGGGCCCTCCGCGGTGACCGAGGGTTCCCGGGCGGACACGGCACGCTGTGCCGGGCCGTGCCGCCGCCGCACGGGGCCGGGGAGCGGCGGCGTCCCGCCCGCGTCCCGGTCGTGCGCATTTGATCACACCTTCCCCACATGGTCTGATGCGAGGAACCGTGCACGTCATCCTCTCGTCATGGGCACAGAACGACCGCCCCCCCGGGGCGGCACGGCAAGTACCGTCATCGCCTAGGGTCTTCCGCGAGGCTTGTGTGACGGCAGCAAGGTGTAAGGGACAGCTCCATGGCACAGACGTTCACGACGGAGACCGGGACCAGCGATGTGGAGGCCCCCGCCACCGGCTCCCGGTTCAGCCGTCTGCTCACCCGGCTCCGCACGGACCGGGGCGTCTGGCGGCGGGGCGCCGTCCTCGCCCTGTGCGCCGTGCTCCTCGCCCTGGTGATGGGGCTTCATGGACAGATCCCCAACCGCTACGGCAACGTGGGCTCGCTGAACGAGACCTTCCTGCCCTGGTTCGGCCTGGTCCTCCTGCCCCTGCTGCTCGCCGCCGCGCTCTGGCGGCGCTCCGCCACCGCGCTGCTCGCGCTGGTGCTGCCCTTCGCCGTGTGGCTCGACCTCTTCGGCGGGCTGCTCTTCGACAAGTCGTCGGGCGGCGGCGATCTGACGGTCGCCTCCCACAATGTGAACGCGCAGAACCCGGACCCGGTGAAGACCGCCCGCGACGTCGCCGCGTCCGGCGCGGACGTGCTGGCGCTCCAGGAGGTCGCCCAGGGGCAGGGCCGTGTCTACGCGAAGGCCCTCTCCGCCACCTACAAGTACCACTCGGTACAGGGCACCGTCGGCCTGTGGAGCAAGTACCCGCTGCGGGACACCAGGCCCGTGAACATCGGCCTGGGCTGGACCCGGGCCATGCGCTCCACCGTCCTCACACCGAAGGGCGAGGTCGCCGTCTATGTGGCCCATATGCCGTCGGTGCGGGTGAAACTGCGGGCGGGCTTCACGGCGGGCCAGCGGGACCAGAGCGCCGACGCGCTGGGGAAGGCGATCTCCCGGGAGGGCGTGGAGCGGGTGGTGCTGCTCGGGGACCTCAACGGCACCATGAACGACCGCGCGCTCGGCGCCGTCACCTCCCAGATGCGCTCCACGCAGGGCGCGGCGGGCGACGGCTTCGGCTTCAGCTGGCCCGCGTCCTTCCCGATGGCGCGGATCGACCAGATCATGGTCAAGGGCGTCGAGCCGGTCTCCTCGTGGACCCTGCCGCGCACCGGGAGCGACCATCTGCCGATAGCGGCACGGATCGGTCTCTGACCGGCGCGAACCGCTCCCGCACAGCTCTGCCGAACGGTCGCTCGTGAACGTTTCTCCGGGAACGTTCCTTCGCGAACGGTCCTCGTCGACGGCTCCGGTGGACCGGTCCTCGGGAACGGGGAAGTCCCCGGGCTCCGCAGGGGAGCACCGGGGACTTCGGGCACGGGCAGCCGGCCGATCGGCGGTCGGCGCACGCCGCGCCGGGGCGGCTCAGTGGCCGGTCGTCTCCCGCCAGCGGTTGGTGATCGGCAGCCTGCGGTCCTTGCCGAAGCCCTTCGCCGAGATCTTCGTCCCCGGCGGGTACTGCCGCCGCTTGTACTCGGCGGTGTCGACCAGCCGCAGCGTCCTCGTCACCAGCTCCTCGTCGAACCCGGCGGCGACGATCGCCTCCTTGCCCTGGTCGCGGTCGACGTACAGCTCCAGAATCCGGTCGAGGACGTCGTAGTCGGGCAGCGAGTCCGTGTCCATCTGCCCCGGGCGCAGCTCCGCGCTCGGCGGCTTGGTGATCGACGCCTCGGGGATGGGCGGGGTCTGGCCGCGCTCCTCGGCGGCCCGGTTGCGCCAGTGCGCCAGCCGGAACACCGTCGTCTTGTAGACGTCCTTGATCGGCCCGTACGCGCCCACCGAGTCCCCGTACAGCGTGGAGTAGCCCACGGCCAGCTCGGACTTGTTGCCCGGCGCGAGCACGATGTGCCCCTCCTGGTTGGAGACGGCCATCAGCAGGGTGCCGCGCAGCCGCGACTGGAGGTTCTCCTCGGCGAGCCCCGTCAGCGCGAGCGAGCCCATGTACGCGTCGAACAGGGGCTCGATCGACACGGTACGGAAGTGGAGCCCGGTGCGCCGGGCCAGCTCGGCGGCGTCGTCCTTGGAGTGCTCGGACGAGTACTTGGACGGCATGGAGACGCCGTACACGTTCTGCGCGCCGACCGCGTCGCAGGCGATGGCCGCGACCAGCGCGGAGTCGATGCCGCCGGAGAGCCCGATGAGGACCGAGCGGAAGCCGTTCTTCGCGGCGTAGGCGCGCAGTCCCACGACGAGGGCCGAGTACACCTCCTCGTCGTCGTCGAGGCGCTCGGCGTAGCCCCCGGTCAGCTCCGGGTCGTAGGAGGGCAGCGGGTCGGCGGAGACGACCACGTGGTCGATGCGCAGCCCGTCGTCCACGATCCCGGAGGGGATCCCGGGGGCGGCGGCGGGCAGCTCCAGATCGAGGACGACACAGCCCTCGGAGAACTGCGGGGCCCGCGCGACGACCTCGCCGGACGCGTCGACCACGATCGAGTCCCCGTCGAAGACCAGCTCGTCCTGGCCCCCGATCATCGCCAGATAGGCGGTGGTGCACCCGGCCTCCTGGGCCCGCTTGCGGACCAGCTCCAGCCGGGTGTCGTCCTTGTTCTGCTCATAGGGCGAGGCGTTGATGGAGATCAGCAGCCCGGCCCCGGCGGAGCGGGCGGCGGGCACCCGGCCGCCGTCCTGCCACAGGTCCTCGCAGATGGCGAGGGCCACGTCGACGCCGTGCACCCGGATCACCGGGAGGGTGTCCCCGGGGACGAAGTAGCGGAACTCGTCGAAGACGCCGTAGTTGGGCAGATGGTGCTTGGCGAAGCTGAGCACCACCTCGCCCCGGTGCAGCACGGCGGCGGCGTTGCGCGGGGCTCCGGCGGGCTGGCCGTACGTGGGCTGGGCGGCCTCGGAGCGGTCGAGATAGCCGACGATCACCGGCAGCTCGCCCAGATCCTCGTCCGCGAGGCGGACGGCCAGCGCCAGCAGCGCGGCCCGGGACGCCGCCACGAAGGAGGCGCGCAGGGCCAGGTCCTCCACGGGGTAGCCGGTCAGCGCCATCTCGGGGAAGGCGACGAGGTGGGCACCCTGCTCGGCGGAGTGCCGGGTCCGGCGCACGATCGACTCGGCGTTGCCGGAGAGATCGCCGACGGTCGAGTCGATCTGATTCAGGGCGAGACGTAGTTGAGGCACGGCCCCCAGTCTAATCGTCTCTCTGACGCGATGTGCCGTGCGGCGATGTGGGGCGCCCCACGTCCGGGCCCGGGGCGGGGGAGCGGGACGCCCCGTCCGGCCGCCGAGAGGCGCCCCGCGCCCGCGCCGCCCCGGGGCGGCGCGGGCGCGGGGCCGCGGCTCAGGCGCCGCGCTCCCGCCGGTAGCCGAAGGCCGTCATCATCCCCGCCTCCGCGTGGTAGACGTTGTGGCAGTGGATCATCCACAGGCCCGGGTTGTCGGCGTCGAAGTCGGCGGTCAGCCGGCCGTTCGGCAGGATCACCGCCGTGTCCTTGCGGGCCCCTCCCGGGGTGTCCCCCAGGGCGAAGGTGTGCCCGTGCAGATGGAGCGGGTGCCACATGGTGGTCGTATTGCGGAAGACCAGCCGCACCCGCTCCCCGGAGCGGACCTCGTACCGGGGCGCGCCGCCGGCCCAGGGCGTGCCGTCGAAGGCCCAGTCGTACGCCGCCATCCCGCCCGTCAGCTCGATCCCGACGGTGCGGTCCGGCGTGCGGCGGGGCAGGGCCACGGAGTCGTCGGCGCGCAGCCGGTCGGCGGTCAGCAGCCGCCGGGACAGCTCCCGGGGCCGGGTCCGCGCGCCGGGCGGGGAGCCGCCGCCGGTGCGGAGCACTGCGAGCGCGGACGCGCCCTTGCCCTCGGCGACAGCGGTGAACGGGAAGACCCCGTCGCCCGCCGTCACGAGGACGTCGTAGCGCTCGCCCATGCCCAGCAGCAGGGCGTCGGTGCGCGCGTGCCGCACCGGGAACCCGTCCGTGTGGGTGACGGTCAGCTCATGGCCGCCGAGGGCGACCCGGAAGGCGGTATCGCCGCCCGCGTTGACGATCCGCAGCCGGATGCGGTCGCCGGGCCTCGCGGTGAAGACCTCCGGGTCCTTCGGCGTGCGGCCGTTGACGAGGTAGTGCGGATAGGCGACGTCACCGGCGTCCCCGCCGAGCAGATCGCTCCGCGCGCCCATCATCATCCGGGACGGGCCCTTCGGGTCGCCGGGGTTCTCCCGCGCGGACATCGGGGCCATGCCGCCGTGGCCCTCGTGCCCGCCGCCGCCCGTGCCCTCGCCCTCGCCCATGCCCATGCCCATACCCTCGCTCAGCTCGGCGAGGACCGCGTCGGGGGTGGAGCCGTCGACACCGTCGACCCAGTCGTCCAGGACGATCACCCACTCCTTGTCGTACGCCAGGGGTTCCTTCGGGTCCTCGACGATCAGCGGCGCGTACAGCCCCCGGTCCTGCTGGACGCCGGAGTGGGGGTGGAACCAGTAGGTGCCCGGGTCGGACAGGGCGAAGCGGTAGGTGAACTCCGCGCCCGCCGCGATGGGCCGCTGGGTGAGGCCGGGGACGCCGTCCATGTCATTGCGCAGCGCCAGGCCGTGCCAGTGCAGGGAGGTCGACTCGGGCAGGTTGTTGGCGAGGGTGAGGGCGAGGGTGTCCCCGGCGGTGGCCCGGACCTCCCGGCCGGGGAGCCGGTCCCCGTACGCCCAGGAGCGGACCGTCAGGCCGCCGCCCAGCTCCAGCGTGGCGGGGGTGGCGGTCAGCCGCACCCTGCGCTCGGGGCCACCGGCCCGCTTCGCCTCGGCGGCCCGGACCTCCGGGCCGCCGGGGGAGACGAAGTCCTTGAGCCGCCCCGGGTCCCGGGCGCCCTTGGCGTCCGGGGCGGCGGACTTCCCGCCGGGGGAGCCGTGGCCCGCGTGGCCGCCGCCCCCGGAGTCCGATCCGGAGCAGGCGGCGAGGGCCCCGGTCCCGGCGAGGGCGAGGGAGGCTCCCACGAGGGAGCGGCGAGTGATGTGCGTGCGCATGACGAAGTGCACCTTCGGGTGGTCGTGGACGGATCTGATCGGCCGTGCGCCCCGGGACGGGGCACGGCTCCTAGATCCGCAGGACCGACAGGCGGGTGAGCACCTCGCGCGGCGGCGGCGCCCGGGGGCCCTCCGCGCCGGTGGGCCGGACCCGCCGCACCCGGGCCGCCAGGGCCCGTGCCCGCCGCCGCAGGCCGACGACGAGCAGCGCGACGCCGTACGCGCCGAGCACGGCGAGACAGACCAGCGCCGGGTCCATGCCGTGCCCGGCCCCCGGTTCCGGGCCGTCCGTCCGCGCCGCCGTGGACGCCGCGATCCCGCCGGGGGCGTGCGCGCCGGGCGCCGGGACGCTGCCGTGGTGCCCCTGGACGCGGTCCGGGGACGGATGGCCCACCGTGTGCATCGTGCCGAGGCCGAACAGCAGCGCGACGAGCAGCAGCAACTGCCCCGCGCGTCCGCTCCGGCCCCACATCATGATCCGCATACTACCCCCACCGGGTATGCGTGCGAGGGGTGCGCACCGTCCGGGCACGGCCGCCGCCCGGGGCTTTGGCGGTCTTCGTCGTCAGGCTGACGGGGAGCGCCCGCGCGGGTCCCCGGCACGGCGGCGGAGGCGGACAGCGAGGGCGGCGGGCTGATGGCGGCGCAGGAGTCACCGGCGGAACGGGCGCCCTGCGCACCGCCGCGGCCCGCGCCCTCGGCCGGGCGCTCCGCGCCTGGCGCTGTCCGCCGCGCTCGGCCCGTCGCGCCTGGCGCTGTCCGCCGCGCTCGGCCCGTCCGTCCGGTGTGCGGCCCTCCGGTCCTGCCGTGCCCGGGATGGGGCCCGGCGTCCGGCGCGCGGCCCTCCGGTCCTCCCGTGCCCGGGATGGGGCCCGGCGTCCGGCGCGCGGCCCTCCGGTCCTCCCGTGCCCGGGGGCGGGGCCCGGCGCCCGCCGCGCTCGTCCGCCGCTGTCGCACCACCCCACGGGTGGCCCGCGGCGCACTCCTGGAGAACGCCCGCCACCGGGCCCTCGCCGCCGAGGTTCTGGCGCTGCGCCAGGACCGGCCGCTGCCCGGCGTGCCGGTCACGGTCCTCGCCGCGACCGAGGGCGGACGGCGGTGGACCGCCCGGCGGCGGGCGCCCGCCCTGAACCGGGCGCGCGGTTCGACGAGATCGCCCCGGCGGTCCATCCGCTGATGCCGGACCGGCCGGACGCGGTGGCCGGCGCGGTGCTCGGCGCCCGGCCGCGCCGAACCGTGCCGCCCGCCCCGGTCACCTCGCCGCGTACACCCGCTCCACCCACCCCGCAAGCTGCTCGTCCGAGAGATGCCGGGCCAGATCGGCCTCGCTGATCATCCCCACCAGCCGCTTGTTCTCGATCACCGGCAGCCGCCGGATCTGGTGCCCCTCCATCTCCTGGAGCACGTCCTCGACCCCGGAGCCCGCGTCGATCCAGCGCGGTGTCCCCCGGGCCAGATCCCCGGCCGTGACCTTCGACGGGTCGTGGCCCACGGCGACACAGCCCACCACGATGTCCCGGTCGGTGAGGATGCCGCACAGCCGCTCGTTCGAGTCGGCGATCGGCAGTGCGCCCACCCCCAGCTCGCGCATGAGCTGCGCGGCCCGGTCGAGCGTCTCGTGCGCGGGGATCCACTGGGCCCCGGCGTGCATGATGTCCTTGGCGGTGGTCATGGTCGGTCGAACCTCCTCGGCCGTCGGCGGTCGGCGCGCGACCCGATGGGTCCCGCGTTCTCCGGAGTACCGCGACCGCCGCGCCCCAAACCCCACCTGCCCCACCGGCCTCGTGCACCCCACTCCGGAGACGCTCCCCGAAACCACCCCTGGACACCCGTCCGTGACCGCCCCCGGACAGCCGTCCGCCCCGGAGCCTGACGGCTGACCGGGGCGGACGGCTGAGCGGGCCGGGGGCCCAAGGGCGCACGGGCCTCAGGTGCGGACCTGGGCCCCGCGCTCCTTGAGCATGCCCACCATCAGCTCGACCTCGGAGCGCTGCCCGTTGACCATGGTCTGCGCCAGCGACTTCTGGGTGTCGACCTCGCACAGATCCACACAGCCCTGGGCCATGTCGGCACCGGCGTTGTGGTGGACGATCATGAGCTGGAGGAACTCGGTCTCCGCGGCCCTGCCCTTGAGCTTCTTCAGCCGCTCCATCTGCTCGGGCGTCGCCATGCCCGCCATCAGGGCGCCGTCCCCGGCCCCCCGCGCGTGCCCCGCGTGCGCGCCGCCCGCCTCCGCCATCCACGCCATCGGCTTCTGGCCGGGGTCGACCTTCGGCAGCTCCCACAGGCTCAGCCAGCCGTGCATCATGCCGCGCTGGTTGGCCTGGGTGTTGGCGATGTCGTACGCCAGTGTGCGGACGTCCTCGTCGTCGGTGAGGTCGCGCACGATGAACGACATCTCCACCGCCTGCTGGTGGTGGATGGCCATGTCCCGCGCGAACCCGGCGTCGGCGGAGTCGGCCGCCGGGGTCACGGGGTGCGCGGATTCGCCGTCCCCGCCCGCCGCGACCACCGTCGCGGTGCCCGCGAAGAGCAGCGCCAGGACGACGGCCGCGATGGAGGCCCAGTGGGTCCGGGTCATCGCCATCACTTCGCCGTCACGCCACCGGCGCACGCGGCGCCGGGCTCCTGCGTCTGCGGGCCCTGGACGTACTTCTTGAAGAACAGCTCGACCCGCTCGTCATCGGCGCTGTCCACGGTGAGCTGCTTGCCCCACGCCGAGAGCATGATCGCGCCCTGCTGCTCCTTGATCGGGCTGATCATGGAGTACGAGGTCTCCTTGACCTTCTTCTCCAGCTTCTCGACATCGCCCTTGGGAGCCTTGTCGTTGTACGTGACCCACACCGCGCCGTGCTCCAGCGAGTGCACCGCGTTCTCGTTCGGCACCGGCTCCTTGTAGACGCTGCGGTCGCAGTTCAGCCAGCGGGTGTGGTGGTCGCCGCCGACCGGGGGCGTCTGCTCGTACGTGACGGGCTTCGGGTCGACGTGGTTGTTGCCGAGCTTCTTCTCGTCCCAGGTCTTGATCCCGGATATCGGCTGCGCGAGCAGCTTCTCCTCGCGCTTGTCCTCCTCGTTCTCCTCGTTCAGCACATAGACGCCGAAGCCGACGAGCCCGGCCACGATCACACCGCTGATGGAGATGGTCAGCAGGCGGTTGCGGCGCTCGCGGGACGCCTCGGCCTTGCGCATGGCCTCGATACGGGCGCGGCGGTCGTCGCTGGTCTTACGGGAAGCCATCGTGTCGTCCTTCGTCGTGGGGTGACCAAGAAATGATCAAATGATCGGGAGGGCGGGCGGAGCGGGGCAAGGGCGCGGGTGGTACCGGGCCCGTCCCGCGGATGTCCGGCAAGAGGCCCCGCGGGGCATCCGGACGACAGGGCCCTTAAGTCCGCAGCACCTGAAGGACGTGCAGATCGGGAGCGCGCGGCCGGGCGGGTGTGGCCGTGGGCGCGCCGGTCACCGGGTCCCGGTCGAGCCGGGGCAGCCGGTGTCCCGGGTCGGCGGGGGAGTCCGGCGGCGGCGCGGTCAGGACCGCGGCGGAGACCGTCGGCAGCAGTCCGCAGGCGCCCCTGTCGTTGGGACAGGAGAAGGCGGGCGCGGAGTGCCGGGCGGGGTCCAGCGTGATCCCGGGGCGATGGTGCTCGTCCGGCGGATCGAGACAGAGGAAGAGCGCGCCGAGCAGCGTCGCCACGGCACTCAGCAGTGCCATGGGACGCTGGATCTGCGCGCCGAGGCCGGACGGCTTACCCCCCATGTCCGCAGATCGTAGCGAGCGGCGCCGTTCCGCACCGCATACGGGGCGCCCCGGCGGCCGTACGGCCCGGGTCCGGTGCCCTCCGGACTCGTTTCCCGGGGGTCGGCTGACCCACAATGGGGCTCGGCGCCGGGTTCGCAATGTGCTGGAAACCCGTGGATGGGATGCTCGGCGGAGCAGGCGGCTTGACCGGCAAGGATGGGTGGAAATGGATAAGCAGCAGGAATTCGTGCTCCGCACGCTGGAGGAGCGTGACATCCGGTTCGTGCGCCTGTGGTTCACGGATGTGCTCGGCTTTCTGAAGTCGGTCGCGGTGGCCCCCGCTGAACTCGAACAGGCGTTCGACGAAGGGATCGGCTTCGACGGCTCGGCCATCGAGGGCTTCGCCCGCGTCTACGAGTCCGACATGATCGCCAAGCCGGACCCCGGGACTTTCCAGATCCTCCCCTGGCGGGCCGAGGCCCCCGGCACCGCGCGGATGTTCTGCGACATCCTGATGCCGGACGGCTCGCCCTCCTTCGCCGACCCGCGCTATGTCCTCAAGCGGGGCCTCGCGAAGGCGTCGGACCTCGGCTTCACCTTCTACACCCACCCCGAGATCGAGTTCTTCCTGCTGAAGGACAAGCCGCTCGACGGCTCCCGCCCGGTGCCCGCCGACAACTCCGGCTACTTCGACCACACCCCGCAGAACGTCGGCATGGACTTCCGGCGGCAGGCGATCACCATGCTCGAATCCATGGGCATCTCGGTGGAGTTCAGCCACCACGAGGGCGCGCCGGGCCAGCAGGAGATCGACCTCCGGTACGCGGACGCCCTCTCCACCGCCGACAACATCATGACCTTCCGGCTGGTGATGAAGCAGGTCGCGCTGGAGCAGGGCGTACAGGCCACCTTCATGCCGAAACCGTTCAGCGAGTACCCCGGCTCCGGGATGCACACCCATCTCTCGCTCTTCGAGGGCGACCGCAACGCGTTCTACGAGTCCGGGGCCGAGTACCAGCTCTCCAAGGTGGGACGGTCCTTCATCGCCGGGCTGCTGCGGCACGCCGCCGAGATCTCCGCCGTCACCAACCAGTGGGTCAACTCGTACAAGCGGATCTGGGGCGGCTCCGCCCGCAGCGCGGGCGCGGGCGGTGAGGCACCTTCGTACATCTGCTGGGGCCACAACAACCGCTCCGCGCTGATCCGGGTACCGATGTACAAGCCGGGCAAGACCGGCTCCTCGCGGGTGGAGATGCGCTCCATCGACTCCGGCGCCAACCCCTATCTGACGTACGCGGTCCTGCTGGCCGCCGGTCTCAAGGGCATCGAGCAGGGGTACGAGCTGCCCGCGGGCGCCGACGACGACGTCTGGGCGCTCTCCGACGCCGAGCGCCGGGCCATGGGCATCGAGCCGCTGCCGCAGAACCTGGGCGAGGCGATCTCCCTGATGGAGCGGAGCGAGCTGGTCGCCGAGACGCTGGGCGAGCATGTCTTCGACTTCTTCCTGCGCAACAAGAAGCAGGAGTGGGAGGAGTACCGCTCCGAGGTCACCGCGTTCGAGCTGCGGAAGAATCTGCCGGTGCTCTGAGCCCGCCGGGCGCGCCGGGGGCCGGGGTCCGTGCGGCCCCGGCGCTCCCGGGGCCGCGCCCGCCGCGCCGGGATGCGGAGCGTCCGGTGTCCGGCGACCCTGGAGGGGTGGGGGACCCAGGGTGAAGGGAAGGACCCCATGTCCGTGCTGGACAAGCTCAAGCAGATGCTCAAGGGCCATGAGTCCAAGGTCGACCAGGGGGTCGAGAAGGCGGGCGACGCGTTCGACGCCAAGACCAAGGGCAAGTACGCCGGCCATGTCGACACCGCCCAGCAGAAGCTGAAGGACCAGTTCGGCACGGGCGGCAGCCGGAGCGCCGACGGGCCGGACGCGGGCGGCCAGAGCCAGCCGCCGCCGCCCCCGCCGCCCGCGAGCTGAGCCGGGTGCCCGGGGAGGCGGGCGCGGTCCGCGTCCCCCGCCCGGAGCAGTGCCCCCCGCGCCCGGCCGTGTTCTCCGCTCCCGGGCCGCCCCTGATCGTTCTCCGCTCCCGGGCCGCCGCCGATCCGTGACAAGGGACGGCGCCCCGGGAGCGGGTGCGCCCGGTGCGCCGGGCGCCGCCTTCGTGGACGCCGCGGGGCGCTGCTTCCTCCGGCGTGGCGGGCCGCTGCTTCCGCTGGCTTCCCCGCCGGCCCCCGCCGTTCTCCGGTGTTCCTCGCCGTTCCCCGGCGTTCTCCTGCGCCGCGGGGGTGCCGGAACGTCAACGTGCTGTCCGCACGGGTCCGTCCGCGGACATGCTTTCGTACGCGCTCCCGTGCGGACGGCCGGTCGCGGCCGTCGTGCCCGCCGCCACCGCCGCGTCCGCCCGGGAGCGCCCCGTCGTCCGCCGTCAGACGTCCGTGAACCGCCAGCGGGTCTGCGCGTACGGCGCCTTGGCGAAGCCGAAGGCCGTCCGCGGCTCCACCCGGAACACCGGCGCCCGCCCGCCGTCGCCCACGAAGGCCCCGTCCCGGACCGCGAAGGTCCACTCGTCCCCGTACTTCTCCGTGTACGCGCGCGCCAGCGCCCGCAGCCGCACCCCGTCGGTGAGCGGAACGGCCGTACCCTCGACCACCAGGTCGAATCCCGTGCGCAGCGCGTTGACGCCCGTCACCAGCGCCACCTCCGGGTTCTCCCGCAGATTGAGCGCCTTGCGCTCCTCGGGTCCGGTGCAGAAGTGGAGCCCGCCGTCCTGCCAGACCGCGAGCAGCGGGGTGACATGCGGCCGTCCGTCCGGCCGTACCGTCGACAGCCAGAACAGCTCGGCCTCCGTCAGCAGGGCCACCGCCCGCGCCCAGTCGGCGGCGCCCGCATCCGGCGCGCTGTAGCGGGGGTCGAGCCGGGTCTCGGGAAGGGGCGGCGTCGGCATGGTCTCTCCTCGTCCATGGGCCCGGGTATCGCGGGACACCCGGGCCGGTCAGCGGGGGTTGACGGTCCGGACGTCCGGCACCCGTCGGTCCGGGCCGCCCGGAGTGGGCCCGTAGGCTGCCCGTGGGGCTAGTCTCGATCCGACGGGCCTTGATCGCAGGAGCATCGCGGAGCCACCACGAGCCCCACAGGCACCACCAGCAGCAGCACCGGCTGTACAGACAGGACCAGCGGGACCAGCAGGACGGGCGCCGCGGCGGACCGGCGGCGGCGCTCGGCCGCGCGTACCGGAGTCGACGGACGGCGGCGGAGGCGGTGACGGCGGTGACGGCGGCACGGGCCCGCCACAGCGCGGAC
This sequence comes from Streptomyces clavuligerus, assembly GCF_005519465.1. Taxonomy (NCBI): domain Bacteria; kingdom Bacillati; phylum Actinomycetota; class Actinomycetes; order Kitasatosporales; family Streptomycetaceae; genus Streptomyces; species Streptomyces clavuligerus. The sequence goes on from NZ_CP027858.1 coordinate 4,987,842, forward strand.
CGATCGCGGACTGATCGCGGAACGAGGAGACGGCGGGATGACGGCGGTGCCGGGGCGCAGAAGCAGTACCTTCACCAGGCTGCTGCGGCACGGATTCACCGACCCGGGTGACGCCGAGCGGCTGCTCGAACTGCCCGACATGGCCCCCGCACGGGCGGACTCCGTGCTGCTCGACGCCCTCGGCGCGGTCGCCGACCCCGATCTGGCGCTGCGGAGCCTGGTCCGGCTGGTCGAGGCGCAGCCGGAGCCCGACCGGCGGGCCCTGCTCGACACGCTGATCGCCGCCAAGCCGCTGCGGGACCGCCTCCTCGGGGTGCTCGGCGCCTCCGAGGCGCTCGGGGACCACCTCGCCCGCCATCCGGGCGACTGGCGCGCGCTGGTCACCTATGAGGCGGCGGACCTCCACCCCGGGGTGGAGGAGTTCGAGGAGTGCCTGGGCGGAGTGGCCGACCCGGTCGCCCTGCGGGTCGCCTACCGGCGCTGCCTGCTCTCCATCGCCGCCCGCGACGTGTGCGGCACGATCGACCTCGCCGAGACCGCCGCCGAACTGGCGGACCTGGCCACCGCGACCCTGCGGGCCGCGCTCACCATCGCCCGGACCGAGGCCCCCGAGGACGCCGCGAGCTGCCGGCTCGCCGTCATCGCGCTCGGCAAGTGCGGCGGCCACGAGCTGAACTACGTCTCCGACGTCGATGTCGTCTTCGTCGCCGAACCGGCGGGCGGGGCCGACGAGGACGTGGCGCTGCGGGCCGCGACCCGGCTGGCCTCCCACATGATGCGGATCTGCTCCGACACCACCGTCGAGGGCACCATCTGGCCGGTGGACGCCAATCTGCGCCCCGAGGGACGCAACGGCCCGCTGGTGCGCACCCTCTCCAGCCATCTCGCCTACTACCAGCGCTGGGCCAAGACCTGGGAGTTCCAGGCCCTGCTCAAGGCGCGCGCGGTGGCCGGTGACCCGGCGCTCGGCCAGAGCTATGTCGACGCCGTCTCACCGCTGGTGTGGCAGGCCGCCGAACGGGAGAACTTCGTCGCCGACGTGCAGCGGATGCGCCGCCGGGTCGTCGACAACATCCCCGCCGACGAGGTGGAACGGGAGCTGAAGCTCGGCCCCGGCGGGCTGCGGGACGTCGAGTTCGCCGTCCAGCTCCTCCAGCTCGTGCACGGCCGCAGCGACTCCACCCTGCGCAGCGGGTCGACCCTGGAGGCCCTGGGGGCCCTCGCCCGGGGCGGCTATGTGGGCCGGGTGGACGCGGCCCAGCTCGACGACGCGTACCGCTTCCTGCGCTCCATGGAGCACCGCATCCAGCTCTACCGGCTGCGGCGCACCCATCTCGTCCCCGAGGACTCCGACGACCTGCGCAGGCTCGGCCGCTCGCTCGGGCTGCGGATGGACCCCGTCTTCGAGCTGAACCGGGAGTGGCGGCGGCACGCGGCGGTCGTGCGGCGGCTGCACGAGAAGCTGTTCTACCGGCCGCTGCTCGACGCGGTGGCCCAGCTCGCCCCCGGCGAGACCCGGCTCAGCGCCCGCGCGGCGGGCCAGCGGCTCGAAGCCCTCGGCTACGCGGACCCCGCCGCCGCGCTGCGCCATCTGGAGGCGCTGGCGTCCGGTGTCACCCGCAAGTCCGCCATCCAGCGGACCCTGCTGCCCGTCCTCCTCGGCTGGTTCGCGGACTCCGCCGACCCGGACGCCGGGCTCCTCGGCTTCCGCAAGGTCTCCGACGCGCTCGGCAAGACGCCCTGGTATCTGCGGCTGCTGCGGGACGAGGGCGCGGCGGCGGAGAATCTGGCCCGGGTGCTGTCGGCGGGCCGCTTCGCCCCCGATCTGCTGCTGCGGGCCCCGGAGGCGGTCGCCATCCTGGGCGACCCCGGCGGGCTGAAACCCCGGGGCCGCGACCATCTGGAGCCGGAGATCCTGGCCGCCGTCGGCCGGGCCCAGTCCGCCGAGGACGCGGTGGCGGTGGCCCGTGGCGTACGCCGCCGCGAACTGTTCCGCACCGCCGCCGCCGACCTCATCGGCTCGTACGGAACGGAGGACAGCCCGGCCGAGGACGACGCGGGCGCCCTCCTCGAACAGGTCGGCCAGGCGCTGACCGACCTCAACGCCGCCACCCTCGCGGGCGCGCTGCGCGCCGCCGTGCGCGAGCAGTGGGGGGACGAGCTGCCGACCCGGTTCGCGGTCATCGGCATGGGCCGCTTCGGCGGCCACGAGCTGAACTACGGCTCCGACGCCGATGTGCTCTTCGTCCACGAGCCCCGCGAAGGCGTGGACGAGCAGGAGGCCGCCCGCGCCGCGAACACCGTCGTCGCGGAGATGCGGCGGCTGCTCCAGCTCCCGACCGCCGACCCGCCGCTGCTGATCGACGTGGATCTGCGCCCCGAGGGCAAGAACGGCCCGCTGGTGCGCTCGCTCTCCTCGTACGAGGCGTACTACCGGCGCTGGTCGCTGGTGTGGGAGAGCCAGGCGCTGCTGCGGGCGGAGCCGATGGCGGGCGATCCGGAGCTGGGGGCCCGCTTCATCGAGCTGGTCGACCCGCTGCGCTACCCCATGGAGGGCCTGGGGGAGGGGGCGGTGCGCGAGATCCGGCGGCTCAAGGCCCGGATGGAGGCCGAACGGCTGCCGCGCGGCGCGGACCCCACGCTCCACACCAAGCTGGGCCGGGGCGGGCTGAGCGACGTCGAGTGGACCGTCCAGCTCCTCCAGATGCGGCACGGCTGGGCCGAGCCGGGGCTGCGCACCACCCGGACCCGCCAGGCGCTGGCCGCCGCGCACGGCGCCGGGCTGATCGGCACGGAGGACGCGCAGACCCTGGACGAGGCATGGGTGCTGGCCTCCCGGGTGCGCAACGCGGTGATGCTGGTCCGGGGCCGGGCGGGGGACACCTTCCCCTCCGACGGCCGGGAGCTGGCGGCGGTGGGGCGCTATCTGGGCTACGGGCCGGGACATGTCGGGGACATGCTGGACGACTACCGCAGGACGACGCGGCGGGCGCGCGCGGTGATGGAGACGCTGTTCTACGACGCGTAGCGGCCTGCGGCCCGCACGGAGCGGGAGACGTGGACGTTCGGCTGACGCACGAGCCTTTCCGTTGGGCGCGGGGTCCGTCCTCGACCTCCCCCGGAGGGGGTGCACCCACGGGCTGGATCTGCTCGGGCCGCCCGAAGGGAATCAGCGCCTCGGGGGTGCCCCTCCGGGGTCAGGGGGTCTCGTCGAGCAGTGTCCGGAAGCGGTCCAGGCAGGCGTCGAGCGCCAGCTCGAAGGCGGCGTCCGCGCGGCCCTCCGGCTGGGCCGCGAGCGCCCGCGCCAGCAGCGGCGTGTCGTCGGCGCCGTCGCCCAGCTCCCACATCGTCTCCGGCGCCGCCAGGTCCAGCGCCGAGCCCAGGATCAGATTCTCCAGCGCGATGATCACCCGCATCACGTCCGCCGGGGCGAACCCCGCGTCCAGCAGGACCCCCACGGCCGCCTCGTACTGGTCGAGCACCCTCGGCGCCCGCACCGGCGCGGCCATCAGCAGCGGGATCACCCGGGGGTGCGCGGCGAACGCGGCCCGGTAGGAGCGGGCCCACCCGGCGAGGGCCGCGTCCCAGGGCAGGGCGCCCAGCATGGAGGCGTCGATCGCCTGGCAGACCCGTTCCCGCAGCAGCTCGACGATGCCGTCCCGCCCGTCCACATGGTGATACAGCGACGCGGTCCGCACCCCCAGCTCCCGCGCTATCTGCGGAACGCTGAACTCGCCCTGGGCGTCGACCAGTCGCAGCGCCGTGGCGGTGATCCGGTCCCGGTCGATCAGTGGTGTACGCGGCCGTCCCATGTGTCGCTTTCTCCCCGCCAAGTCTTCCCTGTCGCGTTGTGCGGAGGTTACATTGCCAGAACCGAAAGCCTTTAGGTTTCTCGGCCCCGTTGTGTCCCCCGTTGTGTCCCCGCTCTGCCCTGCGGGCCCCGCCACGCATCGTCGCGGCGCCCGCGCCCCGTGCGTACCCCCCACCCTGCCGTCCGTCGTCCGCTGTTTCGCCGTGGAAGGGTTTATCCGCATATGTCTGACGCCTCCCCCGGCTCCGGGCCAGGACTGAGAACCGGCACCCTCGGCAGCGCCGACATCGCCTTCTTCGTGGTCTCCGCCGCCGCCCCGCTCACCGTGATGGCGGGCGTCGCCCCCATCGCCCTCGCCCTCGGCGGCGTCGGAGCCCCCGCCGGCTACCTCCTCGCCGGGATCACCCTCGCCGTCTTCGCCGTCGGCTTCACCACCATGAGCCGCCATGTCACGAGCGGCGGCGCCTTCTACGCGTACATCGCCCGGGGCCTCGGCCCCGTCGCCGGGATCGGGGCGGCCCTCCTCGCCCTGATCGGCTACAACGGCATGGAGATCGGCATCTACGGACTCCTCGGCTCCGCCACCGGCGACACCGGGCGGGCGCTGTGGGGCCTGGACATCCCCTGGCTGCCCGTCTCCCTCGCCGGACTCCTCCTCATCTGGTACTGCGGCTACCGCTCCATCGACTTCGGCGCCAAGATCCTCGCGGTCCTGCTCGTCGCCGAGACCGGCATCCTCGTCCTGCTCGCCGGAGGCGTCCTGGTCCAGGGCGGCGCCGACGGACTCGGCCTCGCCTCCTTCGCCCCGGAACACGTCCTGGTCCCCGGCACCGCCGCCGTCCTCGCCTTCGCCTTCGCCGCGTTCACCGGCTTCGAGTCCACCGTGATCTACCGCCGCGAGGCCCGCGACCCCGTCCGCACCGTCCCCCGCGCCACCTACGCCGCCGTCGCCTTCCTCGGCACGTTCTACGCCTTCATCGTCTGGACCGTCATCCAGGCGTTCGGGGACGACGCCGTGGTCAAGGCCGCCACCGACGACCCCGGCGGACTCTTCTTCGCCGCCATCACCACCTACGTCGGCGCCTGGGCCGCCGATCTGATGCACCTCCTCATCGTCACGAGCGTCCTCGCCTCGCTGCTCGCCTTCCACAACGCGATCAACCGCTACACGCTGGCGCTCTCCGAGGGAGGTGTCCTGCCCCGGGCCCTCGGCCGGATTCACCCCCGGCACGGCTCCCCGTACCTCGCCGGAATCGCCCAGACCGCCCTCGGCGCGGTGGTCGTGCTCGGCTTCGGGATCGCCGGGGCCGACCCGTACACCCAGCTCCTGCTCTGGGTGAACACCCCCGGAATGATCGGGCTGATGGCGCTGATGCTGCTCGCCGCGCTCGCGGTCCCCTGCTACTTCCGTCGGGTGCGGCACCGCGAAGGGGTGCTGCGGACCGTGGTGGCGCCGCTGGTCTCGGCGGTGCTGCTCGCGGTCGCGATCCTCCTGATCGCCACCAAGGTGCATCTCTTCACCGGGGCGTCCGACCTGGTCAACACCGTGCTGCTGGCGCTGGTGCCCGCCGTCTTCGCGCTCGGGGCCGTCCTGGCGCTGTGGCTGCGCCGGCACCGTCCCGAGGTCTACGCGAACTTCGCCGCCGAGCCGGGTGCTTCCGGTTCCCCGGGCGGCCACGATGACCACGACACCCCCCGGGGCCCCGGGGGAGACCGGCCCACCGACCCCCACCCGAGGAGCGAAGCGTGTCCGCAGCCGACATCGTCCTGACCGGAGCGAAGGTCCGCACCCTGGACCCCGGCCGCCCGTACGCCACCGCCGTCGCCGTCCGGGACGGCCTGATCGCGACGGTCGGCGAGGACCGCGACGCACCCGCGTGGCAGGGCCCCCGCACCCGGGTCCTCGACCTCGGCGGCGCCACGCTCACCCCCGGGTGGGCCGACGCCCACAGCCACCCCGTCTGGGGACTCGACATCGCCGACGGAACGGACCTCTCCGGCGTCACCGACCTGGCGGGGCTGCGGGCCGCCCTGCGCACCGCCGACCGGCGCGAGGGCTGGATCCTCGCCCACGGCCTCGACCACAACGCCTTCGGCGGCCGGCCCGTCCACCACGCCCTGATCGAGGAGGCGGCACCGGGCGTCCCCGTCTTCGTCCGGCTGTACGACGGGCACTCCGCGCTCGCCAGTGAACGGGCGCTGCGCCTCGCCGGAATCGACGGGCCGCGCGCCTTCACGCAGCGGGCGAGCGTGGTGTGCGACCCGGACGGCCGCCCCACCGGGCATCTCGTCGAGCACGCCGCGATGGATCTGGTCACGGCGGTGCTGCCGCGCACCCCGGACGCGGAACGCGCGGGCCGCCTCGCCGGGCTGCTGACGGACATGGCGGCGACCGGGCTGACCTCCGCCCAGGTCATGGACCTCGGCGGGGACGCGCTGCGGCTGCTCCCGGCGATCGAGGACGGGGGCGCCCTGCCGCTGCGGCTGCGGCTCTCGCCCTGGTGCATGCCGGGCGCCGACGCCGAGGAGCTGGCGGAGCTGATCGCCCTTCAGCGGGTGCGGGGGCGCGACTGGTACATCGGCGGGGTGAAGTTCTTCATGGACGGCACCGTCGAGGGCGGCACCGCGTGGCTGGACCACCCCGACTGCCACGGCCAGGGCACCGAGGCGTTCTGGCCGGACCCCGAGGCGTACAGCGCGGCCGTACGGGTGCTGCACCGGGCGGGCGTCCCGACGGCGACCCATGCGATCGGGGACGCCGCCGTGCGGCATGTCCTGGACACGGTGGAGTCCCTGCCGGGCCGCGCGGACGGCCCGCGCCACCGGATCGAACACATCGAGACGGTGCCGGACGGCCTCGTCGGACGGTTCGCCGCGCTCGGGGTCGTGGCCTCGATGCAGCCGCCGCACGCCGCGTACACCCGGGCCGACCATGGCGACGAGTGGTCCCGCCGGCTGGGCGGCGAGCGCGCCGGGCGGGCCTGGCGCTGCCGCGCCCTGCGGGACGCGGGCGCGGTGCTGGCCCTGGGCTCGGACTGGCCCATCGCCCACTACGACGCCCGCCAGGTACTGGCGACGGCCCGCAGCCCCCGGGGCGCCTCCCCCGCCCCCGGCCTCACCGGCCTGATGGCCCTGGAGGGCGTCACCTCCCACGCGGCCCTCGCGGCGGCCGAGGAACGGACCGCGGGCCGCATCGCCCCCGGCTTCCGCGCCGACCTCACCGCGCTCGCGGTCGACCCGGCCGAGGCCCCGTCGGACGAGATCGCGGACGCGCCGGTCGTCCTGACGGTGGCCTCCGGCCGGGTGACGTCGGGGGGTGGGGGGTAGCCGGGGGTTCGTCGGCTTGCGCGTGAGGTTTTCCGTGGGGTGCGGGGTCCGTCCTCAAACGCCGGACGGGCTTAATTTTGCTCGGGTCACCCGTCGGGTGCGGGATGTGGGGGCCTCCGGGCTCGACTCCTCAGGGCCGGCAGACCGGGCGTCCGACGTCTGGACGCGGGTGATTCTCCGCCGGTCCCTTCCGGGGACGACCCTGCACCCCCCACCACGGGGAGACGGCCGCCCGGGTGCGGGGGACGTATCCGAGTCGTGCGGGTGCGCCTGGGTGGTTGTTCCGGGGCCGTCTCCCTGTCAGGCGGGGAGGTGGAGTGTTTTGAGGTCGCCGACGACTCCGGAGGCGATCATCCCTATGGATATGGCCCACAGGGAGAGGATGATGACGGTGGCGAGCAGGGGGGTTTTCTTGCTCCGGCGGTGCATCGGGTCCTTCCGGCGGTGCATGGGTGTGTTCCTGGTTGGGGGTTGTGGTGGGGTGGCCGCCCGGGTGCCGGTGCTGGGGCACCCGGGCGGCTCTTTGGCCCGTCCTGGTGCGGGGGTCGGGGCGGGCCCTTCCCGCCCTTGCGGGTGGGCGGGGGTTCGGGTCAGCCGTGTTCGGGCCGGTGGCAGCGGCAGGCGCAGGGTGGTGGGGGTTCTTCACCGGTCTGGTCGGACGGCGGTGGGGTGGTCTCGCAGAGTTCGCAGGCGTCCATCCGGCACGCGAGGGTGACGCGCAGCCGTTTGCGGGGCCGTTCGGCGAGGGCTTTCACGAGATGCCCGGCTCCGCCGGACTGGTGGCGCCCGTGTGGAGCAGTTTGGTGGTGACCTGCTGGAAGCTGTGGTGCCCCGTGGCCGCCGCGTGACCGAGGGCCCAGGCGGCGAACTCCGCGAGCGGCGGCCCGAGCGGCGACTGCTCCTCGCACTCGGTGCACTCGACCACCCGGACAGTGGGCGCACCCTCCACAGGCGTGAGCGCCGGGCTGATGTCGGCTGCTCCGAAAGGGATCGTGGTGTGCTGCTTCGTCATGTTGGCGGTGCTTTCCATGTATTTACCGGTCACGCAACGATGATGAAAGCGCACGCCCTTGTCGTGCCAGGCCATGCAGCGGTCACGGGTGGCCATGTGGCGGCCACGGAGGGGAACAGGTGGCGGAAGGCGCCAGACTGATCGCATGAGCCGTAACGACGCTCTCCGCGCCGCACGGCTTCGACGCGGCTGGCGCACCGTCGAAGCTGCTGCCAGGGCACTCCAAGAGCATGGCCAGAGGCTCTTGGACGATCCGCACTTCACTGTGTCCGCTCGCACCTGGCGGAGGTGGGAGGGCGACCGCCCGGGGTGGCCACCGGAAGAGACCGCGATAGTTCTTCATGATGCGCTGGGGCACTGGCCTGAAGATCTCGGTTTCACCACACCGTCCGGTTGGACCAGGCCCGAGCACCACCAGGAGCACGATGTGAGACGCCGTTCCTTCATGTCTGTCACCGCTGCCGCGCTCATTCCCGGACCTGTTGTTTCCCAGCATGTTGATCCTGCTCTGGTCACTTACTTCCAGGAACAGTTGGAGGGCCACTACCGGGCAGACATGTTGCTGGGTCCTCATGACCTCATCGGCACTGTCTCTGCGCAGTACCAGCTCATCGACAAGCTGGTGCGGTCAGCGAAAGGCGAGATCCGCAGTGGTCTTCTCCGTGTCGGAGCCGCATACGCCGCCTTGGTGGGGTGGCTCTATCAGGACGCCGGGGACATGGCGGGTGCCTCGTTCTGGAGGGGAGTGACTCAGGAGATGGCTATACGTTCCAGGGACCTCCACCTGATCGGCTACTCATTGGTGAATCAGGCTCAGGTGCGCACAGATTTGAAGGATGGTCAGGCCGCAGTTGATTTGTGTGAGGCCGCGCTCGAAAATGCGGATCGGCTGACTCCAAAGGTTCGCGTCATGGCCATACAGCAGTGTGCTCACGGCGCGAGCCTGATGGGTGACCGGTCAGCCGTGGACCGTCTCATCGACGAGGCGGACAGGATTCTTCCTCGGGTGGACGATGATCTGCCATGGGGTAATGCGTGCCGCAGAACGCCTGCTTACCTGGAGGTTCAGCGTGCCACGTGCTATGGCCAGCTGGGGCTGGGGGCCGAGGCCATGGGCTTGTGGAATCAGGTACTCGCTGTTGTGCCGCAGGCGGCCCGGCGTGATCGTGGGGTGTACCTTGCCCGGCACGCTACGGCCGCAGCCGTAGCGGGGGAGCCGGACCAGGCCCTGGAGATCGCGCGACAGGTCACGGTGATCGCGGCGGAAACTCGGTCGGCGCGCATGATTCGCGAACTGAGCACTCTGGAACGCGTGATGCGACCGTGGCACGATGCCACGATCGGCCGGGAGCTGATCGAAGTGCTCACTCCTGTGGCCATGGTCGAAGGGAGCTGACTGTGTCGGACAAGGTGCCACTCGGCGAAGAGGAGATCGAGGTGGCATTGCGTGAGGCGCCAGGGTGGAATCGCGTGGGGAAGGAAATCACCCGTACCTACAGCATCAGGTATCACGGTGGTATTGCCATGATTGTCCATGTCGCGGATATTGAACGGCTCATCGGGCACCATGCCGACATCGACCTCCGATGGGGGAGTATTCGATTCGGTATCACCACACACGATGTCGGTCATAAGCTCACCGGCGCGGACTTCGATCTCGCCCGCCGTATCGACGCCATCGCCGCAGCCCACGGGGCCACGCCGGTGGATAACTGATATGGGTGCCAAGCGGACGCGGAGGATCGGCTACTGGAAGGACCCGGAGGCCCCCGAGCCGACGAGCCGTAGGACCTCCGCGTCGGTGTTCGCCCGCGATGAGGCAGGCCGCTTGCTACTCCTGCGGCGTGTGGACAACGACCTGTGGACCATTCCGGCCGGCGGTGTGACGAGAGGCGAAACGGTCGGTGAGGCCGATGTCCGGGAATGCCGTGAGGGACGCACTACAGCCGTAGCCGCACAGCGGCCCCGCTTCCCTCGACGGGCAGGGAGCGGGGCTGTCTGCTGCTGTCAGAAGGCCGGGTCGTCCTCCAGCGGTGGCGGCGGGGGGACGACAGCGGGGGTCCACATGCCGTTCTCGTCCAGTGCGATGTGGTCCAGTTTGACGCTGCGGACGAGGACGCCGGGCAGCTCCTCGAAGCGTTCCAGGGTGTCCGCGATGGCTGCGGTGAGGGTTTCGGCGCGGACGACGCAGAGGAAGCCTGCGTAGCCTGGCCCCTCGACCAGGCCCAGGCCCCCTTCGTGGAAGCGGTCGAGGTGGTCCAGGGTGTTGGACTGCTCCTCGGTGAGGGGGGCGCTCAGCACGAGGTCGAAGTGCCAGGCCGGGTGGTCAGGCACAGGTGCGGTGGGTGTTGGTGAATTTGTCAATCTTGTTCGCCTCGTCTCCGTTGCTTCGGGGGGTGCATGAGATACGTACGAACTGGGTGCAGGGGCAGCAGACCAAGGCGCCCCAGTTGTGGCCGTTCTGCTTCCGCGTCACTTTGAGTCCGACTTTCTCCGCGCGCTTCAGCGCCGCTTCAACGTCCTTCTTCGGGTGCTTGTCCCCAAGTGGCATGGTCGTACGTCTACTGCCCCCTCGGGGGCCCGAACGGTTCTTCAGCGCCTGGTCCACCCGAACGAGCGAGACAGGGTCTTGTGAACGCAGAATGCCCCACCGACCGCCCCGGACAGAGGAGGCTGGTGGGGCTTATTGGGGATCAGCCGTTCAGTACGTCTCTCAGTCGCGCGGCTCCCTTTCCGTCGAAGACGGCGATGCCGCAGTAGATTCGATCCGAGTTCGGTAGACGGGCCGAATCCGCGCGATCAGTTGACCGGTGATCACGTAGACACCTGTCAGCGCACCAGTTCCATGCCCCTGACCAGGTAGGACAGAGCGGATGCCTGAGATGGAACACCCGTGCGCGCGAGATCGGCGACCGTCGCGCGCGCCATGGGGTCTCCGAATACGTAATGGGGCGCGTCCGCTGCGGCGGCGCGGAGCTTGGTGACGGCGGACGCGGCCCGTCCCATCCGGCGCAGCGCCCGTGCCTCGTCGATCGCGTAGTGAGTCCGCCGCTCCCTGCTGGGGACGGCGGGGATGTCGACGTCGGGCACACTGTTCAGTCCGGTGTCCGGCTGGTCGACCTCCACGCCCACCTCGGCGGCGTGCACGGCGACCGTGCCCCGGCCGAAGACGGTCTGCGAGTCCACGTCGTAGAAGGCCGGTCCGAGGCGGTCGGCGTCCTCCAGCGCGGCGGCGATCCGCGCCCAGGCGTCCGGGCCCTGGCTGGCCCGGGCGTGGGCGACGGCGCACCGAAGGTGCAGCGCGCCCCGGAGGGAGACGGCTTGGGCCATCGGCCGCCGGACTGTGGCCAGCGGCTCCAGGTCGCGGAGTGCCGCGTCCGCGACCACCAAGGCCTCGCCGAGGGACGCTTGGTGCAGCAGAGCGCCGCATCGGTCCCACGCGACAGCCGCTTTCGCGAGGGGGTCGTCCAGGGCGGCTGCCGCCCCGGCCGCCACTTCGGCAGCGGACCATGCCAGGTCTGGGTAGCCCAAGCAGTTCAGGCACATGCGGGCTGTGCGTGCGGCATCGACCATCAGCCTCAGCGCTTCCGCGCGTGCCGGTCCGTCGGTAACGAGGACGGCGGTGTTCAGGTCCTCGATCATCGAGGGCAGAAGGGTGGCGAGACGTGGGAGGTTCGCTGCCTGCCGGGCCCGGTTGGCCTCCCACGAAGCGGTATGGAGAGCATCTGCGGCAGGCGGCTGCCCCTGGGGCCTGAGACCCGGATGACCCGAAAGGATCAGCCCGGCCCGGCGGAGCGCGGAGCGCGGAGCGCAGCGCGGGGATGTGCGCGTGGGCGATCGCCCCGTTGTGCTGGAGACGGTACGGCTGTCCGAGCAGCCAGACGACATCCACGTCGCACTGATCAGCGATGGCCGTGATGACCGAGTACCGATCCAGGGGCTGGCGGCCACTCTCCACGTTGGCCATCCAGGACTCCGTGCGGCCGAGGAAGTCGGCGAGCTGCACCTGCGAAAATCCGGCGGCGGTACGAGCGATGCGCACACGCGTGCCGATGTGGTCAGCGTCGTAAGAAGGCATAATGTCGCTCTCCGTTCTGACTTGGACACTCAGAACGTACTCCCTCCCCTGAGAGGGAAACCGACGAAGCGCTTCCGCTGACGCAGGGACACTTTCGGTGTTTCGGGAGCCGGGATTCCCCATGGAGAGGTCGACGGCGGTGTCCGAGTGGATCAACCACGGTGAGCGGATGGTGTACGAGAACCGTTGGGTGCGGGTCGCGATGGCGGACGTGGAACTGCCCGATGGGCGGCACCTCGACCACACTGTGATCCGGCTCAGGCCAGTCGCCGTCGCCGCTGTCGTCAACGATGCGAATGAGGTGCTGCTGCTGTGGCGGCACCGGTTCATCACCGGGGCGTGGGGATGGGAGCTGCCCTCCGGTGGAACCGGTGAGGGCGAGGACCCGGCGGCGGCAGCGGCCCGGGAGTTCGAGGAGGAGACCGGGTGGCGGCCTGGTGCGATGCGGCTGCTGATGGCGGTCGATCCGATGCCCGGGATCTCCACCTCCCATCACCGGATCTACTGGGCGGAGGGCGCTGAGCGGGTGAGCGAGCCCAGGGACGCGTTCGAGTCGGCAGGTCGGGAATGGATGCCACTGACCCGGGTACCGGAGCTGGTGCTGCGCGGGGAGATCCGATCGGCGAACACCGCCGCAGCGCTGCTCATGCTCCACCAGATGCGAGGACCCAAGTAGCCACCGCTGTGGTCGAAGGGAGTTGACTGTGTCGGACAAGGTGCCACTCGGCGAAGAGGAGATCGAGGTGGCATTGTGTGCGGCGCCGGGGTGGAATCGCGTGGGGAAGGAAATCACCCGTGCCTACAGCATCAGGTATCACGGTGGTATTGCCATGATTGTCCATGTCGCGGATATTGAACGGCTCATCGGGCACCATGCCGACATCGACCTCCGATGGGGGAGTATTCGATTCGGTATCACCACACACGATGTCGGTTACAAGCTCACCGGCGCGGACTTCGATCTCGCCCGCCGTATCGATGCCATCGCCGCAGCCCACGGGGCCACGCCGGTGGATAACTGATATGGGTGCCAAGCGGACGCGGAGGATCGACTACTGGAAGGACCCGGAGGCCCCCGAGCCGACGAGCCGTAAGACGTCCGCGTCGGTGTTCGTCCGCGATGAGGCAGGCCGCTTGCTGCTCCTGCGGCGCGTGGACAACGGCTTGTGGACCATCCCGACCGGCGGTGTGAAGAAAGGTGAAACGGTCGGTGAGGCCGGTGTCCGGGAATGCCGTGAGGAGACGGGCCTTGAGGTGGAGGTGACGGGCCTCGTGGGCGTGTTCTCGACGCCGGATCACGTCATCGTCTACCTGCATGGCGACCGTGTCGACGAAGTGCGGCAGCCGATCAATATCTGCTTGCGTGCCCGGGTGACCGGCGGCCGAATCATGCCGGAGCCGTCGGAGGCGGCAGAGGTGCGGTGGGTGGACCCGTCCGTACTGGACGAGTATCCGATCCATCCGGCGCTACGGACGCGGATCGATCACGGGCTTCGGTCGACAGAGCCCTGCATCAGCTGACGCCTTGAGCTTCGAGGGCGGCCAACCACGCAGGCGCACCCGCACGACTCGGATACTTCCCCCGCACCGGGGTGGCCGTCTGCCCGTGGTGGGGGGTGCAGGGTCGTCCCCGGAAGGGACCGGCGGAGAATCACCCGCGTCCAGACGTCGGACGCCCGGTCTGCCGGCCCTGAGGAGTCGAGCCCGGAGGCCCCCACCCCCGCACCCGACGGACGACCCGAGCACAACAAGCCCGTCCGGCGCTTGAGGACGGACCCCGCACCCAACGGAAAACCTCACGCGCAAGCCGACGGACCCCGCGCGGCCCCGACGCACGGCCTCAACGAGAGCTACCCAGCTCCCCGTTCGTACCGTCGGTTACCGGCCAAGGTCAGAGCCCTGGTCAACTCCCCCTGACCTCCTCGCGGTCCTCTCTGACAGCAGATGCTCACACCGGAAGCACCAGCATCAGGGAGCACAGAGATGACGACGGCACGTCGAATACGGCGCCTGGGTACGGTCGGACTGGTCGCGACGGCGGTCGCCGCCACCGCCTTCACCGCACCCGCGCAGGCCGCACCCGCGCAGGCCGGTACCGGACAGGCCGGGACCGCGCAGCAGCAGACACGGACGGCGCAGACCTCCACGGCGCACGACAGGACCCAGCAGGCCCTCGACGCCCTCGTGCGGGCCGGGGCCACCGGAGTCACCGCCGCCGTCACCGACCGGGACGGTGTCTGGAAGGGGACCGCCGGACTCGGCGACACCGCGACATCCACCCCGCGCGGAGCGAACGACCGCTTCCGGATCGGCAGCGTCACCAAGACCTTCGTCGCCACGGTGCTGCTCCAGATGGAGGCGGAAGGGCGGCTCGATCTCGACGACACCGTCGAGAAGCACCTCCCCGGCCTGGTCCGGGGCAACGGCAACGACGGCCGCAAGATCACCGTACGCCAGCTCCTCAACCACACCAGCGGGCTCTTCAACTACACCAGCGACCCGGAGTTCGCGCAGCGGAACCTCTTCGCCCCCGGTTTCTTCGAGCGCCGCTACGACACCCACACCCCCCGCGACCTCGTACGGGTCGCCCTCAAGCACCGGCCGGACTTCGCCCCCGGGGCCGGTCACTCGTACTCCAACACCGGCTACATCCTGGCCGGGATGATCATCGAGAAGGCCGGCGGAAACAGCTATGAGCACGAGATACGCGAACGGATCATCAAGCCGCTCAAGCTGCGCGCCACCATCCTCCCCGGGACGAACCCGCGACTGCCCGCGCCGAGCGCCCGCAACTACTCCTCGCTGACCCCCGACCCGGCGGCGCCCGCCGTCCACGATGTGACCGAGCACAATATGACCTGGGGCTGGGCGGCCGGAGACATGATCTCCACCACCACCGACCTCAACCGCTTCTTCGGCGCGCTGATGCGGGGCAGACTCCTTCCGCAGCGGCAGCTCGACGCGATGCTGACGGCCGTGCCCTCCTCCAGCCACCCCCTGTACAGCGGCTACGGGCTCGGCATCTACACCGTCCGCAACGCCTGCGGCGCCGAGCTGTGGAGCCACAGCGGCGGCGTGGTCGGCGCCGGGACCGAGGCCGTCACCACCCGTGACGGGCGTCATACGCTCACCTACAACGTCAACGACGACCAGGTGAGCAGGCTGAGCCAGGTGAGCGTCGTCGACGCCGAGTTCTGCGGCACCAGCACCAGCGACAGCACCGAGCGGCGCGTTCCGCTGCGCTGACCCGTCTCACCCCACCGCGCGGGCGCCCGCGCCCCGGCTGCTCAGCCGTGGGCGCCCGCGTGCTCCGGCTCCCGCTCGCGCGCGGGCCCGCTCCGCACGCTCTCCCGTTCGGGAACCTTCGGCAGCCGGTGCGGCAGGGCCCGGTACCACGCGTACGAGAGCCCGAAGCCGAATCCGAGGCAGAGAATTCCGCCCACGGCGTCCAGCCAGAAATGATTCGCGGTGGCCACGATGACGACCAGGGTCGCCACCGGGTACAGCAATCCCAGAATCTTCGCCCAGGGAGCCTTCGCCAGGGCGAAGACGATCACGCCGGACCACAGCGACCAGCCGATGTGCATCGACGGCATCGCGGCGTACTGGTTCGACATGTTCTTGAGGTCGCCGGAGGCCATGGAGCCCCAGGTCTCGTGCACCAGCACCGTGTCGATGAAATCGACGCCGTCCATCAGCCGGGGCGGCGCGAGCGGATACAGGTAGTAGCCGACCAGTGCCACGGCGGTGGTGGCGAAGAGCACCAGGCGCCCCGCCGCGTAGCGGCCCGGATGCCAGCGGTAGAGCCAGACGAGAACGCCGATGGTGACGACGAAGTGCAGGGTGGCGTAGTAGTAGTTCATGGTCACGATCAGCCATGTCACGGAATTCACGGCATGGTTGACCGAATACTCGAAGGCCAGTCCCAGCGATTTCTCGAATTCCCAGATCCAGTTCGCGTTGCGCAGTGCCTGGGCCTTCTGCTCGGGCACCGCGTTACGGATGAGGGAATAGGTCCAGTAGCTGATCGCGATCAGCAGGATCTCGAACCAGATACGCGGGCGGCGCGGCGACCGCAGCCCCTGGAAATATCCGAGGAAACGGGCTCTGCGAGCCCCGGACGGGCCGTCCGGTGTGGGTGACGGGACATGGGCCGTGCGGCCGTCCTTGCTCTTCACAGTCGTTTCACCCATAGGACGAAAGTCTGCCAGACGCACACGCACCCACCGATCATCCCCCGGTCCCGGAACCGCCGTGACCTCTCCTCCCCATGGAGGATACGGCCTCCGCTTACGGACGGTTTACAAGGGTTGGCACAGGGCGACCAGTGGCAAACCGGCCACCCGCCGCCCCGCCCGGCCCCGGTCCCCGCCGCCCGGAAGCGGCCGCACGGAAACCGCCGCACGGAAACGGCCTCACGGCCGGGCCCCCACCCCCGGGCCCGACGCCGTCGACCCCCGCACCACCAGCTCCGGCATGAAGACGAACTCCCCGTACGTCCCCGCGTCCGCCCGCGCCGCGCCCGGTGCCGCGGACGCCGACCGGACCTCCTCCAGGAGGGTCCGCACCGCCGCCTGCCCCATCGCGGGCACCGGCTTGCGCACCGTCGTCAGCGGCGGGTCCGTGAAGGCGATCAGCGGGGAGTCGTCGAACCCCACCACGGAGATGTCGTCCGGGACCTCGAAACCGCGCTGCCGCGCCGCCCGTATCGCCCCCAGCGCCATCATGTCGCTCGCGCACACCACCGCCGTGCACCCCCGGTCGAGCAGGGCCGACGCCGCCGCCTGCCCGCCCTCCAGGGAGTACAGGGAGTGCTGGATCAGCTCCGTCTCGATGACCTCGGGGGCGAGCCCGAGCTGCTCCCGCACCACCTGGACGAAGCCCTCGATCTTCCGGATCACCGGGACGAAGCGCCGCGGCCCCAGCGCCAGCCCGATCCGGGTGTGCCCGAGCGCCACCAGATGGGTCACCGCCAGCCGCATCGCCGCCCGGTCGTCGGGCGATATGAACGGCGCCCGGACCTTCGGCGAGTAGCCGTCGACCAGCACGAAGGGCATGCCCTGGGCCCGGAGCTGCTCATAGCGGCGCATGTCGGCGCTGGTGTCCGCGTGCAGCCCCGAGACAAAGATGATCCCGGAGACCCCCCGGTCCACCAGCATCTCCGTGAGCTGGTCCTCGGTGGCCCCGCCCGGCGTCTGCGTCGCCAGGATCGGGGTGTAGTCCTGCCGGGTCAGCGCCTGCTGGATCACCTGCGTCAGCGCGGGGAATATCGGATTGTCCAGCTCCGGGGTGATCAGCCCCACCAGGCCCGCGCTGCGCTGGCGCAGCCGCACCGGTCGCTCATAGCCGAGGACGTCCAGTGCGGCGAGTACGGACTGGCGGGTGGTCGCGGCGACACCGGGCTTGCCGTTGAGCACGCGGCTCACCGTCGCTTCGCTGACCCCCGCCTGGGCCGCTATGTCTGCCAGTCGTGCGGGTGCGGTCACAGGGGTGGACTGTACCCGCCGCATGTCAGACTGCCCACCAGACGCAGGTCTCGCCGGGGATACGGACCGCCGCGCCGGAGAACTCCAGCGCCGCAGAGGACAGCACCGGACGGCCCGGCACGGGCAGCTCGGCCTCGGTCGCCAGGGTGTTCAGGGTGCAGACGAGCCCCGGGCGGCCGAAGGACAGCACCCCCTCGGGCGTCGCCAGCCACTCCATCTCCCCGTCGCCGAGGCCCGGCAGCTCCTTGCGCAGCGCCAGCGCCGAGCGGTACAGCTCCAGAGTGGAACGCGGGTCCCCGCTCTGCGCGGCCACCGAGAGACGGCCCCAGGACTCCGGCTGCGGCAGCCAGCTCCCGCCGGGCCCGAAGCCGTACGGGGCCTCGGTGCCGGACCACGGCATCGGCACCCGGCAGCCGTCCCGCATACCGTCCTGGCCGTCGCCCCGGAAGAAGGCCGGGTCCTGGCGGACCGTGTCCGGCAGATCCTGCACCTCGGGCAGCCCCAGCTCCTCGCCCTGGTAGACATAGGCCGAGCCGGGCAGCGCCAGCGTCAGCAGCGCCGCCGCGCGGGCCCGGCGCAGCCCCTGCTCGCCGCCGCCGTAACGGGTGGTGTGGCGGACCACGTCGTGGTTGGAGAGCACCCAGGTGGTGGGCGCGCCCACGGAGGCCGTCGCCGCCAGCGAACCGTCGATGACCCGGCGCATGGCCGTCGCGTCCCAGTCGCAGGTCAGGAACTGGAAGTTGAACGCCTGGTGCAGCTCGTCGGGGCGGACGTAGAGCGCGAGCCGCTCGGAGCTGGGGGCCCATGCCTCGGCGACGCCGATGCGCTCGCCCTCGTACGAGTCGAGCAGCGTCCGCCAGGAGCGGTGGATCTCGTGGACGCCGTCCTGGTCGAAGAAGGGCAGCACCTGGGCGCCGATCAGCTTGGCCTGCTCGCTGAGCCCGATGTCCGGCAGCCCCTCGGCCTTCACCATGCCGTGGGCGACGTCGATACGGAAGCCGTCGACGCCCAGGTCCAGCCAGAAGCGGAGGATCGAGTCGAACTCCTCGCGGACCTTGGGGTGGTTCCAGTCGAGGTCGGGCTGCTCGGAGGCGAAGAGGTGGAGGTACCAGTCGCCCGCCTCGGTACGGGTCCACGCCGGGCCGCCGAAGACGGACTCCCAGTCGTTGGGCGGCAGTTCGCCGTCGGTCCCGCGGCCCGGCCGGAAGTGGTACAGCGCGCGCTCCTCGCCCCCGGCGAGCGCCGCCCGGAACCAGGCGTGCTGGTCGGAGGTGTGGTTGGGCACGATGTCGACGATGATCCGCAGCCCCAGCCGATGGGCCTCGCGCACCAGGTCGTCGGCGTCGGACAGATCGCCGAACAGCGGGTCGACGGCCCGGTAGTCCGCCACGTCGTAGCCCCCGTCGGCCTGCGGCGAGGCGTAGAACGGGGTGAGCCAGACGGCGTCCACGCCCAGCTCCGCCAGATAGGGCAGCCGGCGGCGGATGCCGCGCAGATCGCCGATGCCGTCGCCGTCGCTGTCGGCGAAGGAGCGTACGTACACCTGATAGATGACGGCGTCCCGCCACCAGCCGGCCGAGTGGGCGGCGGACTGGTCACGGAGAGTGGGAGCGAGCTCCTGGGTCATGTACGTTCCCCTGAAAGTCATCAAATACGTTGTCATGCTGGCATCTGTCGGGAGTGATCCCCGTGATACCGCCTGTGGAGGAGATGTCTGCGTACGGGATGTTTTCCCGGTACGGGGACGTTCTCCCCGGTGTGCTCCTGGTCGACGCGTCCCGGGCACGTCCGGGCTGTCCGACCGGAAGCGCGACCGGGGCGCGTGAGCGGGCTCTCAGCCCTTGGTGCCGCCCGCGGTCAACCCGGCGACGAGGTGTCTCTGGGCGAAGAAGAAGAGCAGTGCGGCGGGCACCATGATCAGCACCGAGGACGCCGTCATCAGACCCCACTCGGCCCGGTGCGGGCCGACGAAGGTCTGGAGGCCGACGGCCAGCGTGTACTTGGTCTCGCTGCTCATGAACTGGGTGGCGAAGGCGACCTCGCCCCACGCGGTGAGGAAGGTGTAGAACGCGGTCACCGCGAGGCCCGGCCGGGCCAGCGGCACGACCAGCCGCCAGAAGGTGCCGAAGGGGCTGAGCCCGTCGACCCGTCCCGACTCGTCGATCTCGGTGGGGATGGTGTCGAAGTACCCCTTCAGCATCCAGGCGCAGAACGGCACGGACACCGAGCAGTAGGTGATGATCAGACCGCCGTAGCTGTCCAGCAGCCCCAGCGCGCCCAGGATGTTGTAGAGCGGCACGATGAGCACGGCCACCGGGAACATCTGGCAGACCAGGAAGGTCCACATCAGCGGCGCGTGCCCGGGGAACCGCATCCGGGACAGGGCGTAGCCCGCGCTCGCCGAGATCAGCACGCCCACCAGCATGGTGCCGCCCGCGATGACGACGGAGTTGAGCATCCAGGTGAGGAACTCGGTCCCGCCCAGTACATGGGTGTAGTTGGAGAGCGTAAAGCCCTCCATCTCCATGGGGTGGGTCCAGCCGTTCTCGCCCCGGATCGACACCAGCACGATGAAGACGATCGGGAAGAGCGCGATCACCGTGGCGGCGATCAGGGCGGAGTGCAGGGCGAGCGAGGCGGCGCGGGAGCGCTCCTCACGGCCGCGCGGCCGGCGCGGGGCGGCGCTCGCGCCGGTGGTCCCGGCGCGGCGGGGGGTCGCGGCCCGGTCCGGAGCCTGGGGGGTGGTCACTGGGCGGCCTCCTGACGCTTGAGCATCCCTCGGTAGAACACGGAGAACACCAGGAGCAGGGAGAGGATCACGATGCCGTAGGTGGCGGAGCCCGCGTAGTCCCGTACGCCCTGGAAGGCGAGGCGGTACGCGTAGGTCACCAGGATCTCGCTCTCGGTGCCGCCGGCCTGGCCGATCACCAGGAAGATGATCGGGAACATGTTGAACGTCCAGATGGTGCCGAGCAGGACGATGGTGGAGCTGACGGGCCGCAGCCCCGGGAGGGTCACGTTCCGGAACCGCTGCCAGGGGGAGGCCCCGTCCATCTCGGCCGCCTCGTACAGCTCGCGCGGGATGGACTGGAGACCGCCGAGGATGGCGACCATCATGAACGGCACCCCGAGCCAGGTGTTCACGGCGATGACGGAGAGCTTCTGGACGAAGGGGTCGCCCAGCCAGTCCACCGGTCCCACGCCGACCTTGCCCAGCAGGGCGTTCAGCACACCGTTGTTGGTGTTGTACATCAGCTTCCAGGCGAACGCGGCGACGAACGCCGGGACCGCCCAGGGCAGGATCAGCAGCACCCGGTAGACCGAGCGGCCCTTCAGTCTGCGGTTGAGCATCAGCGCGAGGCCGAGGCCGATGGTGTAGTGCAGGAAGACACAGCTCGCGGTCCAGGCGAGGGTCCAGCCGAGCCGGGGGTAGAAGGAGCCCTCCTGCCCGGAGAGGATGTGCCAGTAGTTGTCGAGACCGACGAACGAGTAGCTCGCCGGGACCTCGAAGTCACCGATCACCCGGCCGATGTTGGCCTCGTTGGCGTCGGTGAAGGAGAGGTAGACGCCCCGGCCCAGCGGATAGCCGACCAGCACGGCGAGGACGACCACCACGGGCAGGACCATGGCCCACGCGTACCAGTGGGTGGCGAAGGACCGTCTGGTCCTGGCTATGAGGGTGCTCATCACTCTCCGATGTGCGGGTGGAGCGTCTTGGGGCGGGGCGGACCGGTCCGGCCGGCTGGGCGCGTGGGAATCCGTCCCACGCGGTGGCGGGGCGGCTCCCTCAGCCGGCCGGACCGGGGTCTGGGGCGCCTCCCGCGCGGTCACCGGGCACACAGCGGGTGGCCGTACGGGAGGCGCCGGGGGCTCAGCCGACCGTGTAGTCCTTCAGGAGCTTGGTGTTCCACTCCTTCGCCAGCGCCTTCAGCCCGTCCTCGGGGGAGACGTCCCCGCGCAGGATCTTGACGTAGTGCTGGTCGAACGCGACGAACAGATCGCCCACGCCGGGGATGACCGGGCGGGACCTGGAGACGCTCAGCGCCTGCTGGAACGCCTTCTTCGCCGGGTCGGCCGTGACCGCCGCCGTGTACGCGGAGGTGCGCGTCGGAAGGGTGTTGATCTCCTTCGCGGTCAGCTCCTGGCTCTTCGCGGAGGACATGAACTTCACGAAGAGGTAGGCGGCGTCCTTGTTGCCGGAGCCCCGGTAGACGGAGTAGTTGTGGCCGCCGATGGGGGCCGCCGCCTTGCCGGTGGAACCGGCCGGGATATTGGCGATGCCCAGGTTGTCCTTGTTCTTGAACGCCTTGCCGCCGTAGCTGTCGGAGACCGACCACGGACCGTTGACGATCATGGCGACCTTGCCGTCCTTGAAGGCGGTCTGGGCCGCGACATACCCGTCGGTCGTCGCGGGCTTCAGCGCCACGTCGGACTCGGTGAGCTGAAGCGCGGTCTCCATGGCCTTCACGCCCTCGGGCGAGGCGACCGTGATCTTCTTGCCCTCGACGTCGAGCATGTCGGCGCCCTCGCCGTACAGGAACGGCAGCGAGAAGTAGCCCTCGGGGTTGAGCATGGTCCCGGTGACACCGGTCTTCTGCTTGATCTTCTTCGCCGTGGCGATGAACTCGTCCCAGGTCGCCGGGGGCTTCGCGATCCCGGCCTCCTGGAAGACCTCCTTGTTGTAGAGCAGCCCCAGAGTGTCGGTGACCTGCGGGACACCGACCGTCTCGCCGTTCCACTTGGCGGTGGAGAGCGGGCCGGGCAGGAAGTCCCCGACGTTGTCCAGGGCGGGGGTGCCGTCCAGCGGCTGGAGGTAGCCCAGGTTGGCGAACCCGGCGGACCAGCCCACATCGGTACGGATGACATCAGGGGCGCCCTTGCCCGACTGTGCCGCCGTCTTGAACTTCTGCTCCGCCTGGTCGAACGAGACCGAGGTCCGGTCGACCTTGATCTTGGGGTATTCCTTCTGGAACGCGGCGACGAGCTTGTCGTACGTGGGGCCCTCGGCCTCGTTGGACGTGTCCCACCAGGTGATGGAACCCGAGACGCTCTGCGGGTCCTCGGCGGCCTTCTTGCCGCTGCTGTCGCCGCTGCCGCCGTCGTTGCCGCCGCAGGCGGTGGCGGTCAGCGCCAGCACGCCGGCTATCGCGGCAACGGTGATGCCCCTGCGCATGTGAACTCCTCATTGAGGTCAGGCCCTGGCCTGTCCCTCGGGCCGGGCTGCGGCGTGAAGTTAACAGCCTTGCAAGACTTTGCGAAAGACCTTGCAGAATAAAAACGGCAAGATTTCGAGGTTGTGACCTCCTTGTGTCCTCTGGATGTCGTAGGGGTTGACCTCCCGTCGACGCTCTTTTACGGTCTGCTGCCAGGCGGCCGACGGTTTCGCCGCAAGAACCTTCAGGAAACTTCAAGAGCCTTTCAGGGCATGGCGCGTTGTCTTACGAGGCTGTTGGTCCCCGGCCGGACGCCGGGGGCACCCGCACACATCCCCCACCCGTGCACAGCGTTGTGCAGGAGGAGATATGGCCAGCAGACCTCTGGCAGCCGCGCTCGCCCTCGTGGCGGGCGCCGCGGCTGCCGTCATGGCGCCCGCGGGCACCGCGCAGGCGGCCCCGCCGGGAGCGAAGGACGTCACCGCCGTCCTGTTCGAGTGGAAGTTCGCCTCGGTGGCGCGTGCCTGCACCGAGCGCCTGGGACCGGACGGCTACGGCTATGTCCAGGTCTCCCCGCCCCAGGAGCACATCCAGGGTCCCCAGTGGTGGACCTCCTACCAGCCCGTCAGCTACAAGATCGCGGGGCGGCTCGGGAACCGGGCCGACTTCGCCGCGATGGTGAACACCTGTCATGGGGCCGGGGTCAAGGTCGTCGCCGACGCGGTGATCAACCACATGGCCGCCGGGGACGGGGTCGGCACCGGCGGCTCCCCGTACACCAAGTACGGCTACCCCGGGATCTACTCCGGCTTCGACCTGGACGACTGCCGCAGCGGCATCGTCAACTACCAGGACCGCTGGCATGTCCAGCACTGCGAGCTGGTCGGGCTCGCCGACCTCGACACCGGCGAGGAGTACGTCCGCGGCCGGATCGCCGCCTATCTGAACGATCTGCTCTCGCTCGGCGTGGACGGCTTCCGCGTCGACGCCGCCAAACATATGCCCGCCGCCGACCTGGCGAACATCAAGTCCCGGCTGACCCGGCCCGATGCCTACTGGAAGCAGGAAGCCATCCACGGCGAGGGCGAGCCGATAGCCCCCGGCGAGTACCTGGGGACCGGCGATGTCCAGGAGTTCCGGTACGCACGGGACCTCAAACGGGTCTTCCACGGCGAGAAGCTGGCGTATCTGCGGAACTACGGCGAGGGCTGGGGGTATCTGCCCTCGGACCGGGCCGGGGTCTTCGTCGACAACCACGACACCGAACGCCTGGGCGACACCCTGAATTACCAGGACGGCGCCCTCTACACCCTCGCGAACGTCTTCATGCTGGCCTGGCCCTACGGCGCGCCCGATGTCCACTCCGGCTACGAGTGGACCGACAAGGACGCGGGCCCGCCGAACGGCGGCCGGGTCGACGCCTGCTGGCAGGACGGCTGGAAGTGCCAGCACGCCTGGCCGGAGATCGCGTCCATGGTCGGGTTCCGCAACGCCGCGCGGGGCGAGCCCGTCACCCACTGGTGGGACAACGGCGACGACCGGATCGCGTTCGGGCGCGGAACAAAGGCGTATGTCGCGATCAACCGCGAGGCACAGCCCCTGAACCGGGAGTTCCAGACCGGGCTGGCCGCCGGTGTGTACTGCGACGTCCAGTCGCGCCGGTCCGTCACCGTCGACACGGCGGGCCGCTTCACGGCGAGCCTCGCGCCGAACACGGCGCTGGCGCTGCACACGGCCAAACGTTCCTGCGCCTGACCCCGGGCCTGCCCCTCCTCCGCCCCGCCCGCTCCGGGCCGGGCGCCCCATGAAGCAACCCTCACGTGGGAGACATCTTGATACGCCCCAGAACGGCGGCGGTCGCGCTGACCGCCGCCCTCTGCGCCACGCTGCTGCCCGGCGCGCCCGCCGTCGCGGGTGCCCCGCAGGGCGCGGCGCCCCGGCCGCCGTCGGACGGGAGACTCGCCGCCGAGGCGGCCCGGCACGATCTGACCAGGGAGCAGTTCTACTTCGTCCTGCCGGACCGGTTCGCGAACGGCGACCGCCGCAACGACCGGGGCGGACTGCCCGGCGACCGGCTCAGCACCGGGTACGACCCCGCCGACAAGGGCTTCTACCAGGGCGGTGACCTCAAGGGGCTCACCGAGCGGCTGGACTACATCAAGGGCCTCGGCACCACCGCCATCTGGCTCGCCCCGATCTTCAAGAACCGGCCCGTCCAGGGCACCGGCAAGGATGTGTCCGCCGGGTACCACGGCTACTGGATCACCGACTTCACCCAGGTCGACCCCCACTTCGGCACCAACGCGGAGCTGACGCGGCTGATCGACAAGGCGCATGCCAAGGGCATGAAGGTCTTCTTCGACGTCATCACCAACCACACCGCCGACACCGTCGACTACGCGGAGAAGACGTACGGCTACAAGCCGAAGGGCGCGTTCCCCTATCTGGACCGCGCGGGCCGCCCCTTCGACGACAGCGCGGGCATGCGCCCGGTGGACCGGGACTCCTTCCCGTACACCCCGCGCCCCCGGGACGAGGGCAAGGTGCCCGGCTGGCTCAACGACCCGACGATGTACCACAACCGGGGTGACTCCACCTTCGCCGGGGAGAGCGCCGAACACGGCGACTTCTCCGGGCTGGACGATCTGTGGACCGAGCGGCCCGAGGTCGTCCGGGGCATGGAGCGGATCTACCAGAAGTGGGTCGAGGAGTTCGACATCGACGGCTTCCGGGTGGACACCGTCAAACATGTCGACATGGAGTTCTGGACCCAGTGGGCCACCGCCCTCGACGCCTACGCGGCGCAGCGCGGCCGGGACGACTTCTTCATGTTCGGCGAGGTCTACTCGGCGGACCCGGCGCAGACGGCGCCCTATGTCACCCGGGGCCGGCTGGACTCGACCCTCGACTTCCCCTTCCAGGACGCGGCCCGCGCCGTCGCCTCGCAGGGGGCGTCCGCCGAGCGGCTCGCCAAGGTCTTCGCCCAGGACTACCGCTACACCACCGACAAGGCCAACGCCTATGAGCAGGTGACCTTCCTCGGCAACCACGACATGGGCCGGATCGGGACCTTCCTGAAGCAGGACAACCCGAAGGCCGACGACGCCGAACTGCTGAAGCGCGCCCGGCTCGCCAACGAGCTGATGTTCCTCTCACGCGGTAACCCGGTGGTCTACTACGGCGACGAGCAGGGCTTCACCGGGGCGGGCGGCGACAAGGACGCCCGGCAGCCGCTGTTCGCGTCCACGACCCCCGACTATCTGGACGACGACCAGATCGGCACCGACCGCACCCACGCCGCCGACGCCTACGACACCGGCCACCCCCTGTACCGTTCGATCGCCGCGCTGGCGGAGCTCACGAAGGCGCACCCGGCGCTGCGGGACGGCGTCCAGCAGCAGCGGTACGCCGAGGGCCCCCTCTACGCCCACTCCCGCACCGACGCGAAGCGGCGCACCGAGTACGTCGTCGCCGTCAACAACGCCACCGCGCCCCGCACGGTGGAGCTGACCACCGGCACCGCGAACGCGGCCTTCCGCACCCTGTACGGCGGTGACGCCACCGTCCGCAGCGGAGCCGACCGCCGGATCACCGTCACCGTTCCCGCGCTGTCCACCGTGGTGCTCCAGGCGGACCGGCGGCAGCCGCTGCCCACCGGGCGGCCGGTGATCGATCTGCGGGTCCCGGCCGCCGGGGCCACCGGCACCGTCGAGATCGGCGCGGACACCGACGGCGGCCGGCTCGGCCGGGTGGTCTTCGCCGCCCAGGTCGGCACCGGCCCCTGGCGGGTGCTCGGCTCCGCCGACCACGCCCCCTACCGGGTCACGCAGCACCTCGGACCCGAGGTGAAGGCCGGAACGCCGCTGCGGTACAAGGCCGTCGTCGTCGACGCCGCCGGACGCACCGCCTCCGCGACCGGCTCCACCACCGCCGGAGCGACCCCGCCGCCGCGGAAGCCGGTGGCCGTCGAACGGGACCGGGCCGTCGTCCACTACCGCCGTGCCGACGGCGCGTACGAGGGCGCCCGGCTGCGCACCCCGTACGGCACCGCGCCCTTCGCCGGGCGGGACGCCTACGGCGCGTTCGCCTGGGTGAAGCTGCCCGAGGGCGCGTCGACCGTTCCGTACACCGTCGAGAAGGACGGCACCGCCGACGGCCCCGAACGCACCATGGACCTCTCCCGTACCGGGCAGGTCTGGGTCGAGCAGGGCAAGGACGGCCAGGCCGACCGGGCGCCCGACGGGGTCTACCCGCCGCAGGACAAGGGCAGGGCGATCCTGCGCTACCACCGGCCCGCGGGGGACTACGAGGGCTGGGGCCTGCACACCTGGACCGGCGCCGCGAACCCCACCGACTGGTCGAAGCCGCTGATGCCGGTCCGCACCGACGCCTACGGCGCGACCTTCGAGGTCCCGCTCGCGCCCGGCGCCACCTCGCTCAGCTACATCCTCCACAAGGGCGACGAGAAGGACCTGCCCGGCGATCAGTCCCTCGACCTCGCCACCCACGGCAACGAGGTCTGGCTGCTGGCCGGGCAGCCGAAGTATCTGCTGCCGCAGGCCGGGGCCGTCCCCGCGCTCGACCTCGGCAAGGCCGAGGCCCAGTGGATCGACCGGAACACCGTCGTCTGGAAGGTCAAGGCCACCGACGCCACCAGCCAGCAGCTCGTGTACGCCCCCGAGGGCGGCATCGAGGTCGTGGGCGGCGCCCTCAGCGACGAGGGCCACTGGCTGCGGCTGACCCCCGGCACCCTCACCGGGGCGCAGCGGGAGAAGTTCCCGCACCTCAAGGAGTATCCGGCGTTCACCGTCGACGTCCGCGACCGCGACCGGGTGAAGGACGCCCTGCGCGGACAGCTCCTCGCCACCCAGCGGGCCGCGAACGGGGCGCTGCTGGCCGCCACCGGGGTGCAGATCCCCGGGGTCCTGGACGACCTGTACGCGGCGAAGGCGTCGAAGGCCGCCCTCGGCCCCGTCTTCGACCGGCGCGGAGTCACCCTCTCCGTGTGGGCGCCCACCGCCCGCACCGTCGCCCTGGAGCTGGACGGCCGCACGGTCCCCCTGCGCCGTGACGGCGACAGCGGCATCTGGTCCGCCACCGGGCCGAGGAGCTGGCAGAACCAGCCGTACCGCTACCGGGTCACCGTCTGGGCGCCCAGCGTGCGCAAGACCGTCGTCAACCGGGTCACCGACCCCTACTCCACCGCCCTGACCACCGACTCGGTCCAGAGCCTCGCCGTCGACCTGCGCGATCCGAAGCTCGCCCCCCAGGGGTGGAAGACGCTGCGGAAGCCCGCCGCGACCCCGCTGCGGGACGCCCAGATCCAGGAACTGCACATCCGGGACTTCTCCATCGCCGACCGCACGGCGAAGCACCCCGGGCAGTACCGCGCCTTCACCGACCGTACGTCCGACGGCATGAGGCATCTGCGCAAGCTCGCCGACGCCGGGGCGTCCTACGTCCATCTGCTGCCCGCGTTCGACATCGGCACCGTCCCCGAGCGCCGCCGCGACCAGCAGCGGCCCGGCTGCGACCTCGCCTTTTACGCGCCCGACTCCGAGCGGCAGCAGGAGTGCGTGGCGAAGACGGCGGCGAAGGACGGCTACAACTGGGGCTACGACCCGCTGCACTACACCGTCCCGGAGGGCTCCTACGCCTCCGACCCGGAGGGCACCCGCCGCACCGTCGAGTTCCGCGAGATGGTCGCGGGCCTCAACGCCACCGGGCTGCGCACCGTGATGGACGTCGTCTACAACCACACCGTCGCCGCCGGACAGTCCGAGAAATCGGTGCTCGACCGGATCGTCCCCGGCTACTACCAGCGGCTGCTCGCCGACGGCTCCGTCGCCACCTCCACCTGCTGCGCCAACACCGCGCCGGAGAACGCGATGATGGGCAAGCTGGTCGTCGACTCCGTCGTCACCTGGGCCAGGGAGTACAAGGTCGACGGCTTCCGCTTCGACCTGATGGGCCACCACCCCAAGGCGAACATGCTCGCCGTCCGCGAGGCGCTGGACGGGCTGACCCCCGCCGAGGACGGCGTCGACGGGAAGAAGATCCTCCTCTACGGCGAGGGCTGGAACTTCGGCGAGATCGCCGACGACGCCCGCTTCGTCCAGGCCACCCAGAAACATATGGCCGGAACGGGGATCGCCACCTTCTCCGACCGGGCCCGGGACGCGGTGCGCGGCGGCGGGCCCTTCGACCGGGACCCCGGGGTGCAGGGCTTCGCCTCCGGCCTCCACACCGACCCCAACCCGGCGGCCGACAACGGCACCCCGGCCGAGCAGAAGGCCCGGCTGCTGCACTACCAGGACCTGATCAAGGTCGGTCTGACCGGCAACCTCGCCGGGTACACCTTCACCGACACCAAGGGCCGCACCGTCAAGGGCTCCGAGGTCGACTACAACGGGGCGCCCGCCGGATACGCGAAGGACCCGGGCGACGCGCTCGCCTACGCCGACGCCCACGACAACGAGACGCTGTACGACGCGCTCGCCTTCAAGCTCCCGAAGGACACCTCGGTGGCCGACCGGGCCCGGATGCAGGTCCTGGCCATGGCGACGGCGACCCTCTCCCAGGGCCCCGCGCTCTCCCAGGCGGGCACGGACCTGCTGCGTTCCAAGTCGCTCGACCGCAACTCCTACGACAGCGGCGACTGGTACAACGCGATCCACTGGGACTGCCGGGCCGGGAACGGCTTCGGCCGGGGGCTGCCGCCCGCCGCCGACAACCGGGACAAGTGGGGCCACGCCCGGCCGCTGCTGACCGCGCCGGGGCTGACGCCCGGGTGCGCGCAGATCGACGGCGCCGCCGCGGCCCACCGCGATCTGCTGACGATCCGCGGCACGGAACGGGCGTTCTCGCTGAGCACGGGGGAACAGGTGCAGTCCGAGGTGTCCTTCCCGCTCTCCGGGCCGGAGGAGACCCCCGGTGTGATCACCATGCGCGCCGGTGACCTGGTGGTGGTCTTCAACGCCACGCCCCAGCGGCAGACCCAGCGGATCGACGCGCTCGCGGACCGCGGCTACCGGCTCCACCCGGCGCAGGCGCGCGGCTCCGACGCGGTGACGCGGACCGCGTCGTACGAGAAGGGCGCCTTCGAGGTGCCCGCGCGGACGGTGGCCGTCTTCCGGCGCGGCTGACGGCGCCACGGGCGCTCCGGAGCCCCCGGGGGCCTTCCGGAGCCCCACGGGAACGTTCCGGTGCGACGAGGGCCCGCCCGCCGTGATCCGATCACGGCGGGAGGGCCCTCGTACCGTTTCCCGCCCCGCGTCAGGAGCCGGAGCCGGAGCGCGGCAGCGGCACCCGGGCCATCACGGTCGGCGCGACCGCCGTCAGCCGGGTCACCAGCCGCCCCAGCGGGCCGTTCAGCGGCTCGTGCTCCAGCATCCCCGCGACGACGGCGGCCATCTCGTCGTCGTACGCGGCACTCACCGCGCACAGCGCCGCCAAGTCGTGCACGAGCTGCAACTCCAGCTCGGCCCGGGGGATGCGGCGCCCGTCCAGCCACAGCAGCGCGGTCGACTCGGCCAGCGACACCCACGAGCGCACCACCAGCGACAGCCGCACCGGTGGCTCGTCGATGCCGAGATGCGACAGGATCTGCTCGTACGCGGCCTGCCGTACCTCGTCGATCATCGCGTTGGCGGTGGACGAGCCGACGGCGGGCCCGCCCCGCATCAGCGCGGAGAAACCGGGCCCGTGATCGTCGACGAAGTCGAAGTACCGCCCCATCACCCGGAGCAGCCGGGCCCCGAGCGGGCCCTCGCGCGGCTCCTCGAAACGGGTGGCCAGCTCCTCCGCCGCCCGCCGCAGCGCCGCCTCGTACAGGCTCTGCTTGCCGGGGAAGTAGTGGTAGACCAGCGGCCGGGAGATCCCGGCCGCCGTCGCGATCTCGTCGATCGACACCTCGTCAGGGGAGCGGGCGCTGAACAGGTCCAGCGCCACACCGATCAGCTGCTGTCTGCGCTCCTCGACGCCCATCCTGCGGCGTACCCCGGTCGTCATGGCATCAGCCTATCGACTGGTTTTCGCTCACTTGTTCTCACCTTCTCCTCGGCCTGTCCGTGCCCCGTCGGCGGACCAGCGGCTGAAGAGCACCGTGCCGCGCGCCCCGCTGCCCCCGTTCGTGGCCGTCATGAACAGGCCCACATCGGCCACCGCCGCCGCGCCGGGCGCCGTCACCGTCCCCACGGAACGCCAGGTGAGCCCGTCGTCGAGGGAGAACTCCCCGCTGAACGCGGTGCCCGCGCCGCGCCGCAGCCGCAGCGTCACCGGGGCGCGCACCCCCGTCACCCGGCGGTAGGTGTCCAGGGAGCCGTCGCCGTTGGAGTCGTACGACAGCACCACTCCCTGACCCGGCGTCACCGCCAGATTGACGAAGCCCGCGCCACCCGGCGCCGACAGATCATTGCGGACCACGATCCCGCACCGCGCCCAGGTGCCCGTGTTGTCCTGGGCGTCCACCCGCACCACCACCGCGCTTCCCGGGGTCAGCGCGCCCTTGCGGTACACCGTCCCGAAGTGCGCCGTGCCCCGCCACAGGTCGTTGCCCGCGCCGTTGACCGCGAACTTCTCCCCGAGCTGGCCGAAGACGGCCGCGTTGTTGGTGTACGTGAGCCAGCCGGGCTCCAGCGGCGCCGTCAGATACAGCGAACCCGGCTGCGCCACCGTGACCGGGGCCGCGCCGCTCGGCCCGTACTCCACCGCCAGCCGGTACGGCAGCGCCCGCAGCGGCTCCGTCAGCGTGCCCGCCGGGGCGGTCACCCGCCAGGAGACCGAACCGGAGCCGCCCGCCGGTACGGCGGGGAGCGCGGCGGGCCCCGAGGGCTCGGGAGCGACCTCGTCGGCGGTCAGCGCGAACCCGACCCGGCCGGTGCCCCGCAGCCCGTTGAGGTTCCGGAACGTGGCCGTGACCGTGGCGCCGCCCCCGGGCCGCAGGGCGGGCGGGTCCACCGCGACCGTGGTGAGCCCCTGGTACGGGGCGGCGGCCAGGGTGTCGTGCACCCGCTGCGCCACCTTGTGCACATCGCCCGTGGGCCGGACGGGATAGGGGCGGCGGTCCTTCGTCCAGGTCTCCTCGCCGGGGTACCAGTCGATGGCCTTCGGCGCCCGGCCCTCCGCCAGCGCGGTGGCGACCTCGGTGAAGTACTGCTCCCACTGCGGGACGTGGACATCGCCGATGAGGCCCTGCCAGTCCCGGTTGGCGTAGTTGCTCAGCTCGACCGCCGCGGCCCGGTCGCCCCAGGTGGTGATCAGCACCCGGGCGGTGCGCTCCAGCTCCACCGCCTCCTCGGTGCTGGTCGCGAAGCGCTTGGCCTCCTCCAGCCAGGGGCCGAGGAGGAACGCCTTGTGGCAGCCCGCGACGGTGTCGGCGAGCCGCATCAGCCGCAGCCACAGCGCCGCGACCCCGCGGAAGGCGGTCACGTCCTTCGTCGCGTACGCGGCCCGCAGCGCCAGTTGCAGGGTGCGCGAGCGCAGCGCCAGCGCCTGCCGGGCCAGGTCGGTCAGGTCGTAGCGGTAGGCGTCGGAGCCGCGCAGCTCCTCGTTCACCCGCAGCAGCGCGGCGAATCCCCGGTCGAAGGCGGCCTGGTCGAAGGCGGTCGCGACGGATGAGGACATGCTCGGGCGGCGTAGGAAGAGCGAGTCGATGGGGCGGCCGTCGGTGGTGGTGAGCTGGTACGCGGTACCGGCGAGGGCGGCGAACGCCTCCTCGGCCGCCGGGTCCTTCGCGCCGTAGCGGAACTGTGCGTACCCGGCGAACCAGGCCGAACGGTCGATCTTCTCCCGGCGCCAGGCCAGCTCGGTGAAGAGCTCCAGCGCCGCCGGGTCGCGGTCGGCGGCCTCCGGCATGTAGGCGGTGCCGACCAGGGCGCTGTTCGGCTTGTCCCGCCAGGCGGTGAACTTCTCCGTCCAGCGGTCGGTGTTGGCGCCGATGGTGGTGCGCCCGCCGAAGTTGGGGATGGTGCCGAAGGCGTACGGGGCGCCGCCCCACTCGGCCTCCCGGTCCCGGACCGTGTCCAGGTCGGAGAGGCCGTCCACGATGAGCACCTTGCTGGTGTCGATCGCGTCCAGCAGCGCCGGGCGGGGGTTGGACTGCCAGCCGAGGATCACCCAGGTCGCCGCGGGGCGGGCGGCGCGCAGCGCGGTCTCGACCGCGCGGGCCGCGTCGGGCACCGGGACGTCGCCCGGGGTGCCGCCCTCGTGCAGCAGATCCATCTTGAAGTGGTCGATCTCGCCGAACAGCTCTTCCTGGTGGCGGTAGTAGGCGGCGGCGATTTCCGCGAAGACGGGGGTGCGGGGGTCGAGCCAGTCGGGGCGGGGGAGCCCGTTCCAGACGCCCTGGGGGATCACCCGGGCGCCCGGGTTGCGGGCGACGAAGCCGTCGGGGACGGTGCCGAAGTAGCCCGGCACCACCGGCCGCATCCCGAGGCGGCGCATCCGGGTCACGATCCGCTGCCCCAGCTCGATCCGCCGGTCCAGCAGCGCGGGGGAGACGGGGCCGCCGTATTCGCTCATGTTCTGGAGCAGCCACCAGGGCTGGTGGGAGGGGGCGGGCAGCCAGGTGCGGGCCTCGGAGTCGGTGTAGCCGAAGTCCAGCAGCAGCCGGTGGTAGACGGCCTCCTGACCGGGGGTGACGAGGACCTCGTTGCAGCCGTGCAGGGCCAGGACGTCGAGCAGCCGCTCCCAGCGGGCCCAGTCGGCGTAGGGGCCGGTGTACCCGTCGTGGGTGTCGTTGTACGCGAAACGGTGCGGAACGGTCGCGGAGCGCTCCAGGGGCGCGGCGGGGGCGGGGAGGCGGTCCGGCAGGTCGAGCTGGCTGCCGGACCAGGAGATCATCGCGTGGCAGACGTACTTGAGGTACCAGTGGGCCCCGGTGAGGAGCACGGCGGGCGAGGTCCCGGCGACCTCGATCCGGCCGCTGGAGCCGGTGACCCGGAACCGCTCGGCGCCGTCGAGCGCCCGCAGCCGGAACTGGCCCGCGTGCCGGGGGAGCAGCCGCCGCAGCGCGGAGGCTGCGGGAGCGGTGTCGAAGGGGGTGGCCCGGGCCTCCGGTGCCCTGCCCGGCGGTCCGGCCGGGGCGGCCACGGCCGGGTGGGCGTGGCCGACGAGGGCGGTGCCCACGCCGATCGCCCCTGCCGTGCCCAGCATTCTGCGTCTCGACGGCTCGTACATCAGCGCCTCCGTGTTACCCACGTCACAGCCGGTGTATGCGTGGCGCAGGTTACCCGTCGGGCGCCCCCGTCGAACCACGTCGCGCGGGCGCGGTGGCCGGATGCGGACGAATGTGGACACCGGGGTGGTTCGTACTGCCGTCGGAGGAGGGCGAGTTGCGCGCCCGGGGCCCTCCGCCGGGCCTTCCGTCGCCGGGGCCCCCGGTCGGCGTGGCGCGCCGCCCGAACTGCGCCCCGACCGGGGGCAGATAGCACCCCGCCCCCACGGTGACGCATGTCCCCCCTGTCGCCCCGCCCCGAACCCCCACCCCGCAGAGGTGACCGATAACGCCCCTACGCTTTCCGGCCATACCTACTCATTCCAGCCACCACCTCGCCTCCGCACCTCCGGAGACGCGTGACCGCCTGCGGCTGCTCCGGCGGTGGCCCTTCGCCCCCGGGGTGACGGTCCCCTCCCTTCCGCCGCGGCGGTGCCGTTCCCGGGGCCGGTGGTGGTCGGGCACCGCCGGGTGCCTTGGCGGTGCGTCCCGCCGTTGCGGCGGAAGGAAGGAGCGGTGCTCCTTTGCCTCCGGGGCGTGGTGGCCCCACGTTGTCCGCTGTGGTGGTGCGGAGGCGCCCCTTCGCCTCCGGGGCGGTTGGGAGGGGTGGCGGGGCCGACCCGTCCAGCCCGCCGCGGCGGTGGGCAACCGCATACGGCCGTGCGGCCTGGGGGTGCTTGGAGGGGCCCGCCCATCCGAGCCGCCGTGGCAGCGTCAGCCGTGGTCGAGGTAGGCCAGGACCGCCAGCACCCGGCGGTTGTCGTCCTCGGAGACCGGCAGGCCCAGCTTGGCGAAGATGTTCGACGTGTGCTTCGCGACGGCCCGCTCCGTCACCACCAGCCGGTCCGCGATCGCCGCGTTCGACCGGCCCTGCGCCATCAGCTCCATCACCTCCCGCTCCCGCGGCGTCAGCCCGCCCATCGGCCGGTCCTGGGAGCGCCGGGTCAGCAACTGCGAGATGACCTGCGGGTCCATCGCCGTACCGCCCGCCGCCACCCGCCGTACCGCGTCGATGAACTGCTCCGCGTCGAAGACCCGGTCCTTGAGCAGATACCCCACCCCGCCCGCGCCGTCGGCCAGCAGCTCCCGCGCGTACAACTGCTCCACATGCTGCGAGAGCACCAGCACCGGCAGCCCCGGCCGCGCCCGCCGCGCCGTCAGCGCGCACTGGAGCCCCTCGTCGGTGTGGGACGGCGGCAGCCGCACGTCCACCACGGCAACGTCGGGCTCCAGCTCCGCGAGCGCCCTGCTCAGCTCCGGCCCGCTCTCGACCGCGGCCAGGATCTCGCAGCCGTACGCCTCCAGCAGCCGCACCAGGCCGTCGCGGAGCAGGAACAGATCTTCGGCTAGGACAACGCGCAAGGGATCTCCATGGTGACCATGGTGGGACCGCCGACGGGAGAGCTGACGGCCAGGACGCCGTCGAATGTACCGAGCCTGCGTTCGACCCCGCTCAGCCCGGTACCGGAACCGTCCGCCCGCGCGGCGGGCCCGGCGACCGCCCCGCCCCGCCCGTTGTCGGTCACCGCGATCCGCAGCGCCCCGTCCGCGTACGAGACGTCCACCCAGATCCGGTCCCCGCCCCCGTGCCGGACCGCGTTGGTCAGCACCTCGCTCACCGCGAAGTACGCCGCCGACTCCACCGGTGCCGCCGCCCGCCCCGGCAGCTCCACGTCCACCTCGCAGCCGACCGGCAGCCGCAGCGCCAGCGCCCGCACCGCGTCCCCGAGGCCCCGTTCCGCCAGCACCGGCGGGTGGATGCCCCGGACCAGGTCCCGCAGTTCGGTCAGGGCCTCCGCCGAGGACTCCCGCGCCATCGCCAGCAGCTTCCGCGCCTGCGCCGGGTCCTTCTCCAGCAGCGCCTCGACCGTGCCGAGGCTCATCCCCACCGCGACCAGCCGGGCCTGCGCCCCGTCGTGCAGATCCCGTTCGATCCGCCGCAGCTCGGCCGCCGAGGTGTCCAGCGCGGTGTGCCGGGTCTCGGTGAGCCGGTCGATCCGTTCCACCAGCTCGGTCTCGCGGTCGGGGCGCAGCACGGCGGCGGTGAGCCGGAAGTGGGCGCCGATCAGCGCCGGGTTCCACCACAGCGCGACGGCGAGGAGGGCGAGCCCCACCAGCCCGGCGAACCCCGCCCCGGTCCCGTTCTCCACCGGGACGAAGGTGTACCAGTACGCTCCGCCCTCGGCCCGGACGATCGGCTTCCAGAGCCCTCCGGCGAGCAGCAGCCCGAACACCCCCTCGACGACGAGCGCCGGTGCGAGCATCGCGACGACGGGTGCCCCGGTCGCGTCCACCAGCAGCCACCGGACGTCCCGCCAGGTCGCGGGGTCCTTCAGCATCAGTGTGCAGCGCTCGACCTGCCCGGTGGGCCCGCCGCGCACATCGTGGGGGAAGGGCCGGTAGGACACCGGTATCCGGATTCCCTGCCACCGCTCGGCCAGGGCCCGCCGGTGCAGCGCGTGCGTCCGCACCAGCCGCAGCACGGCCGGGGTGGTGAACACCCCGAGGCCGATCGGGATCAGGGCGAGGGAGACGAGCGTCAGCGACAGCAGGACGACCGAGCCGGTCAGCCCCATCAGCGCCAGCGCCAGTCCCTGGGCCCCGGCCACCGCGGCCCTGCGTACCCTCATTCCGTCCACCCCTCGTTCCCGTACACCGTGTCGCGTACACCGGCCTCGTCGCCGACGGTCGTGCCCGCCGGCCGGGACCAGTCTCCATCGCGGCCCCGGCCGCGGGCACGGGGCCCCGGCACCGGACGGGGGTGTACCTGGCACCACCGTCCGGGGCTCGCCCTACGGCTCCGGGGAGGGGGGCTGGTCGGCTGGGGCGTGCCGCCGCCGCTTCCTACGGTCGTCCTCGTAACCGACCGGGCCCCGCCCGGACCGACCCTGGGGGCGACCATGAGACGAAATCCCGCGGCCCGCATCGGTGTGTGGAGCGCACACCACCGGAAGGCCGCAGTCCTCGGCTGGCTGCTGTTCGTCCTGCTCACGGCGGGACTCGGCGCCGCCGCAGGCTCCGTCGGACTGAGTCCGTCCGCGTCGGGCGCGGGCGAGTCGGCCCGCGCCGACGCGATCCTCGCGGACGCCGGTCTGGAGCGGCCCGCGGGCGAACTCGTCCTGATCGCCGCCGACCGCCCCGACGGCTGGAAGCGCGCGGCGGCCGACCTGATCGCCGCCGCCGGCGCCACCGGCCTGCCGGTACGGGGAACACCCCCGCCCGTCCCCTCCGCCGACGGCCGGGAGGCGCTGCTCAGCCTGACCCTGGCCGGGGACCGCGACTCCGCCGCCGACCGGGTGGGCCCGCTGCTGGACGCCGTCCGCTCCGTGGACCGCGCCCACGACGGCGTCGAACTCCACCAGTTCGGCGACGCCAGCTCCGAGCGCTGGCTGAACGACCTGCTCGCGGACGACTTCGTCAAGGCCGAGCTGACCGCCGTCCCGCTCGCCCTCGGCATTCTGCTGGCCGTCTTCGGCGCGGTCGTCGCCGCGCTGCTGCCGGTCGTGCTCGCGCTCACCGCCTGCGCCGCCGCCTACGGGCTGCTCGCGCTCGTCAGCCACCAGTTCGCCCTCCTCCCGACCGCCTACTCCGTGATGTTCCTGATGGGGCTGGCCGTCGGCGTCGACTACTGCCTGTTCTATCTGCGCCGGGAGCGGGACGAACGAGCCGCCGGACGGGACCCGGAGACCGCGCTCCGGATCGCCGCCGCCACCAGCGGCCGGACCGTCCTCGTCTCCGGGGTGACCGTCATGGTTGCCATGGCCGGGATGTTTCTCTCCGGTCTGGCGATCTTCGAGGGCTTCGCGCTCGCCACCATCCTCGTCGTGTTCATCGCGATGCTCGGCTCGGTGACCGTGCTGCCCGCGCTGCTCTCCTGGCTGGGCGACCGGGTGGAGGCCGGGCGGATTCCCTTCCTGGGCCGCCCGCGCGGCACCCGGGCCCCGTCGCACGGCACCCGGGCGCGGCGGCGTTCCCGCGAGGGCTCGGCGAGCCGGTCCCGGGGCGCCGGGCGCCGGGGCCGTTCCGGCGGCTCCGGCCGGGAGAGCGGCGCCGTCGCCGGAGCCGTCCTCGGCCCGGTGCTGGCCCGCCCCAAGCTGTTCGCCGCCCTCGGCGCCGCCGTCCTGCTGGCGCTCGCCGCGCCCGCCCTCGGGATGCGGACGGAACAGCTCGGCTGGCAGAAGCAGTTCGGCCCGGACGCCCCGCTCTCGGTGGCGTACGGCAGGATCGCCGCGTCCTTCCCCGGCGGCCCCGAGCCCGCGCGGGTCGTCGTCAAGGCCGACGACATCACCGCGGCGCCGGTGCGCACGGCCCTGGCCCGCTTCGAGAAGGTCACCGTCCACCGGGACGAGAACATCGCCGAGATCGCCGTCCCGCTCGCCGGGGACGGCACCGACCGGCTCTCCCGGGAGGCGCTCGCCGAACTCCGCGAGGAGACCCTGCCCGCCGCCTTCGGCTCCACCGGCGCAGAGGTGCGGGTGACCGGACAGCTCGCCGGTTCCGTCGACTTCGACGAGCGGCTGCGGAGCGGCATCGTCCCGGTCCTCGCCTTCATCACCGGCGTGACCTTCCTGCTGATGCTGTTCTGCTTCCGCTCCTACGCCGTCGCCCTGACCTCCATCGTGCTCAACCTGCTCTCCGTGGCCGCCGCGTACGGGGTGATGGTCGCCGTCTTCCAGCACGGCTGGGGCGCCTCACTGCTCGGGACCCAGGCGGTGGGCGCGGTCCAGAGCTGGCTGCCGCTGTTCGTCCTGGTGGTCCTGTTCGGACTCTCCATGGACTACCACGTCTTCG
The DNA here is from genome assembly GCF_005519465.1 of Streptomyces clavuligerus. Lineage (NCBI taxonomy): Bacteria > Bacillati > Actinomycetota > Actinomycetes > Kitasatosporales > Streptomycetaceae > Streptomyces > Streptomyces clavuligerus. The sequence continues at coordinate 5,026,715 of NZ_CP027858.1, forward strand.
TCGTCTCCCGGATACGCGAGGCCCGCGACCGGGGCGCCGCCAACCGGGAGGCGATCCATGAGGGCGTGCGCCGCACGGCGGGCGCGGTCACCGGAGCGGCGGCGATCATGGTCGCGGTCTTCGCGGTCTTCGGGACGCTGTCCATGCAGGACATGAAGCAGATGGGAGTGGGCCTCGGGGTCGCGGTCCTGCTGGACGCGACCGTCGTCCGGATGGTGCTGCTGCCCTCCGTGATGGCCCTGCTCGGGGAGCGCAACTGGCACACCCCGCGGCTGCTGCGCCGACTGCCCGCGCTGGAGCACGGCGACGAGGGCGACGACCGCGACGAGGGCCACGCCGGAGGCCGTGACGGCGACGGCGGCGGTACCGCCGGGGCGCACGGCACGGAGGGGACCCGGGGACCGGCGGCCCTGGTCTGACCGCGTCCGCCGTGCGGGCCCGCGCTCCCCGGGGCGGGCCCCGCCGGGTCACAGCCCCAGGACCCGGGCCTCCTTCCCCCGTTCGAGACCGCGCGTCCGGCGCGGGGCCCGCCGGGGCCGGGCCGGGTCCTCGGTCCGCATCCACTCCCAGGTGTCCGCGACCGTCTCCGCGACCGGACGGCAGCGCAGCCCCGCCGCCAGCGCCCGGTCCACGGACAGCCCGTAGACGGTGTGGTACAGCTCCGGCAGCTCCTCGCGGGGGACCCACACCGGCAGCTCGGTCCAGGGCTCGATGCCCGCGTCCAGCACCGTCCGCGCGTCCGTCCAGCGCAGCTCCGCGTCGGAACCCGTCACCCGGGCGCAGGCGGTCAGGAACTCCTCCATGGTCGCGTGGCCCGTTGCGCCCGCCAGGTTGTACGGGCCGCTCAGCCCCGCCCCGGCCGCGTCGAGCGTCCACGCGGCGAGATCGCGGATGTCGAGGTACTGGAGCGGGGTGTCCCGGGGGCCGGGGGCGAGCACCGGGCCGCCCTCGTCGATCCGCCGCAGCCACCACGGCAGCCGGTCCACGTTCTCCCACGGGCCCAGCAGCAGCCCCGCCCGGACGAACAGCGAGCGCTCCGCGCCGAACGCGTCCAGGACGGCCAGCTCCCCGCCCCGCTTGGCCTGCGGATAGGGGACGTCGTCCGCGTCCGGGTCGCCCTCCACCAGGGGGGCGCTCTCGTCGTACCCGGGCGCGGGCGGCCCGGCGTACACCGAACAGCTCGACACATAGACGTACCGGTCCACGCGGTCCCGCAGCAGCCGGGCCGTGTCCCGGACCGCCCGGGGCGCCGCCGCCCAGGTGTCCACGACGACGTCCCACCGCTCTGCCGCCCCGTCCGCCCCGTCCGTCCTGCCGGTCCCGGCCGTCCTGTCCGTCCTGTCCGTCCTGTCCGTCCTGTCCGTCCTGTCCGTCCCGCCGGTCTCCAGCGCGGCGAGGCCGCCCGCCGCGGTCCGGTCGCCGACGAGGGAGCGCACCCCCTCGGGGACGGGCCGCGTCCCCCGGTTGAAGACCGTGACGTCCCAGCCGCGCGCGAGGGCCGCCGCCACGACGGCCCGTCCCGCGAACTCCGTTCCACCCAGCACCAGTAGTCTCATGCGTCCGACTCTGCGTCCCGGAGCCCCTTGCCGACCAGCTATTTCCGCTCCGGGGTGAAGGGCTCCGCCCGCAGCGGAAACGGGAACTCGGGAACTCCGGACGGGCGGCCCGGCCTCCGGCGCGAAGGGCGCCCAGCGGGACGGCCGGTGCTGTGCCCGATACCCAGTGGTACGACCGGTGCTGTGGCGACTGGTGTTGTTCCCCTCGGCCGGTCCGGCCGGTGGTGTTGTTCCGCTCAGCCGGTCCGGCCGGTGGTGTGACCGCCGTCCACCCGCAGAACCTGCCCGGTGACGAACTCCGCGCCCGCGATGTACAGCACCGCCTCCGCCACCTCCCCGACCTCGCCCAGCCGGCCGAGCAGCCCCACCGAGGCGTACCGCTCCTCGGCCCCGCGGCCGAGCGTCCGCGTCCTGATCACCCCGGGGGCCACCATGTTGACGCGGATGCCGTCCGGCGCCAGCTCGGCGGCGAGCGCGGTGGTGAGGGCGTACACGCCGCCCTTGCCCGCGGACGGCGCGGAACACGGCAGCGCGCCGACGGAGTGCGACGCCAGCGCGGAGCCGATGACGACGACGCTGCCGCCGCGCCCCTGCTCCCGCATCCGGCGCACCGCCGCCTGGGTGGTCAGATAGGTCCCCTTCAGCCCGCCCAGCAGAAAGCCGTCCAGCTCCTCCTCGGTGACCTCCGTGAACGGGGTGGAGACGAACGCGCCCGCGTTGTTCACCAGGACGTCCACCCCGCCGAAGCGCTCGACGGCGGTCCGCACCAGCGCCTCGCCCGTCGTCGCCGCGCCGATGTCGCCCGCGACCTCGGCGACCCGCTCCGGCCGGCCCAGGGCGCGCGCCGCCCCGTCCAGCTTCCCGGGGTCGCGCCCGTTGAGCACCACCCGGGCCCCGCCGTCCAGAAAGCCCCGGGCGATCCCGAGGCCGATGCCGCTCGACGCGCCCGTGACGATCACCGTCGAGTCCGTGAAGTCCCGCATCGTCCACCGCTCCTCTTCGCCGTGTGCGTTCCCGCTGCTCGGCCCATCCTTCCCGGGCGGCGCCCGCGTCACCGCGACGAAGATCGAATCCTGTGATAATCCCCGCTCATGACCGTGGATCTGCGCGATCTCGAACTGCTCGCCGCGACGGCCGAGTTCGGCACCCTCTCCGCCGCCGCCGAACGGCTCCATGTGACCCAGCCCGCGCTCAGCCAGCGGCTCGCCCGGCTGGAGGACCGGCTCGGCACACCGCTCTTCGACCGGGTGGGCCGACGGCTCGTCCCCACCGCCGCCGGGCGGCGCATGCTGGTGGCCGCCCACCATGTCCTGCGGGAACTGGGCTCGGCCCGGCAGGATCTGCGGGAGCTGCGCGAGGCGCGTGAGCGGCGGGTGCGGTTCGCCGCGCAGCACGGCAGCCCCTGCCACTGGCTGCCGCCGGTCATCCGCGCCTTCCGGGGCCGCCACCCGGACGCCGAGGTGCGCATCGAGACCCTGCCCGACGACGCCCCCGTGCCCGCGCTGCTGGCGGACCGGGTGGACGTCGCCCTGGTGGGCGACCCGGACACCGGGGACGGGCGGATCAGCCTCACCCGCCTCTTCGCGGACGAGCTGGTCGCGGTGGTCCCCGGCAGCCACCCCTGGGCCGCGCTGCCGCATCTGCGCGCCGAGGACTTCGGCACGGCCCACCTCCTGCTCCCGGACCTCTACGACCGCAGCCGCATCCCCCCGGTCCCGCTCCCGCTCCCGAGGGCGGCCCGCCCCGCCCGGATCACCACCATGCCGGTGACCACCGACCTGGTGATCGAGATGGTCGCGGCCGGTCAGGGCGTGACGGTCCTCCCCGACCGCGTCGCGACCCCCTACACCCGCACCCGCGACCTCACCCGGGTCCGCATCGGCCCCACCCCGCTGACCCGCACCTGGTACTGCGCCACGAGACGGGGCCCGAGACCTCCCCGCACCGACGCGTTCGTGGAGGAACTGACGACCTGTCTCCGCCGCTGACGCGGCCCGGCCCCGGCGCACCCGTCGACCGTACGGGTGGACGCGGCCCGCGGGGCTGCGGCCCGTTGCGGTCGGGCCCCGCCCAGGCGCTTCGACGGCCTCCCCGGGCGGGGCCGCTCACCGGGCGGCCCCGGCCTGTCCCGGTCGTGCCCGTCCGGCGATCGGGCGGCCCGGCGGCCCCCATCGCGTCGCCACCGCTCCTCACCCGCGTGGCCCCGCGCGGACGGCCGTCCCGGTCGTGCCCGTCCGGCGATCCGGCGATCCGGCGATCCGGCGATCCGGCGATCGGGCGGCCCGGCGGACCCGCGCCGGAGACCGGTCCGGTGCCGTCCCCGAGGAAACCGGCCCCGGGGCCCGACCCCGGTGCCGTCCCCGAGCCGGGACCGCCCCCGGCCGGGAGGCCCCCGCGGGCGCCCCACCCGCACCGACCGCAGGTCCGAGATCCGGGCACCCCCTGCCGTCGCGGGGCGCGGGATGGCAGCATGACCCCACCATGACAGATGCCCGGTCGCCCCTGCGCGCCCTGCGAGCCGCACTCTTCGCGGCGATCTGCATCGCTTTGGCTGCGATGGGGCATTCATGGGCATCTGGCCATGACCTCCCGCTCTCCGTGCTGCTGCCCGCCTTTCCGGTGACCACAGCCCTCGCCTGGGTGGCCGCCCGCCGCCGCCGGGGTCCCGTGACCATCGGGCTCGGGCTGCTCGCCGCGCAGGGCGGGCTGCACTTCGTCTTCGCGCGCGCCCAGCTCCACGGCGGCCCGCCGCCCGGGGCCGTCCACCACACCGGCCCCGCCGGAGCCGGGCTCCCCGAGCCGGGCGCCGCCGCCGCGCTCGACGCCGGTCTGCTGGGGCCGTCCCCCGGCGCCATGGCCCTCGCCCATCTGCTGGCCGCCGCCTTCTGCGCGTTCTGGCTGGCCCGGGGCGAGACCGCCTTCCTCCGGCTCGCCCACGCCGTGGGCGCCCTCGCCTTCGCCCCGCTGCGGGCACCCGCCACGGCCGTACCGCTGCCGCAGGACGCCCCCCGAGGGGTGCCCGTACGGCACCGGACCCGTGCCCGGCCGCGCCCCGGGGCCCTCCTCGGCCACACCCTGGTACGGCGGGGGCCGCCCGGCCGCGTCCCCGTCCCCGCCGCGGCCCCCGGAGCACGCCTCTGACCTGATGTGTCCGACCTGATGTGTCCGACCCGGGGCCGCCTTGCCGTGCCTCCCCGTGCCGACGACAACCTCAGGATCACCATGTCCCTTGACGCGCCTGCCGAGAGCAGAGCCGAGACCGGTACCACGACCGAGACCGAACGGGAGACCGCCGACGGCGCCTCCTCGACCAGCCTCTGGAGCGGCCTGCGCCCCCTCGCGCTCCGCGTCCACTTCTACGCCGGCCTGCTGGTCGGCCCCCTGCTGCTGATCGCCGCGGTCAGCGGGCTGCTGTACGCCCTCTCCTTCCAGGCCGAGAAGTTCGTCTACCGGCAGGAGCTGACCGTCCCCGTCGGCGAACGCGCCCTGCCGCTCTCCGCCCAGGTCGACGCCGCCCGCGCGGCCCGGCCCGACGGCACCGTCACCGCCGTGTGGCCCGCCGCCGAGGACGACGCGAGCACCCGCGTGCTGATGAGCGCCCCCGGCGTCGACGAGGGCAAGTCCCTCGCCGTCTTCGTCGACCCGTACACCGCCGAGATACGCGGGGAGCTGCCCTCCTACGGCAGCTCCGGCGCCCTCCCGCTGCGGACCTGGCTGGACGAGCTGCACCGGGACCTCCACCTCGGGGACCTCGGCCGCAACTACAGCGAGCTGGCCGCGAGCTGGCTCTGGGTCGTCGCCCTCGGCGGGCTGCTGCTCTGGCTCGGCCGCCGCCGGGCCGCCCGCCGCGCCCTCGTCCTCCCGGACCGTTCCCTCCCCAAGGGCCGCCGCCGCACCCTGTCCTGGCACGGCTCGATCGGCCTGTGGGCGGTGACCGGACTGGTACTGCTCTCCGCCACCGGGCTCACCTGGTCCCGGTACGCGGGCGAGAACATCGGCGCGGTCCAGGACCAGCTCGGCGGCGCCACCCCGGCGGTCTCCGCGACACTCGCCGACGCGCCCGCGGGCTCCGGCGGCGGCGGGGACCACTCCGAGCACGGCGCCGGTCACGGGGGAGCCCACCAGGGCGCGGACGTCGGCATCGACAAGGCGCTGGAGTCCGCGCGCGCGGCCGGGATCGACAGCGACCGCCTCGCGATCACCCTCCCCGCCGAGGGCACCGGCTATGTCGTCAAGGAGACGGACACCTTCTTCCCGGTGCAGCTCGACTCCGTCGCCGTCGACCCGTCGAACGGTTCGGTCCTCGACGAGCTGCGCTTCTCGGACTACCCGGTGCTGGCGAAGCTCACCCGCTTCGGCATCGACGCGCACACGGGCGTCTTCCTGGGCCTGGCCAACCAGCTCGCCCTCGCGGCGCTCGCCGCCGCGCTCATCGTGCTGATCGTCTCCGGCTACCGCATGTGGTGGCTGCGCAGGCCCACCAAGGGGCGTGGCATCGGCGGCCGTCCGGTGCCGCGCGGCGCCTGGCGGCGGCTCCCGGTGACCGCGCTGCTGCCGCTGGCCGCGCTGACCGCGTTCGCGGGCTGGTTCGTCCCGCTGCTCGGGCTGTCGCTGCTGGCCTTCCTGGTGCTGGATCTGGCCCTCGGCGCGGTGGCCCGCCTGCGCGCCCGGGCCGCCGCCGGGAGCTGATCCCGCGGGACGACGGACCGTGGCCCGGCCCCACACGGGTGGGACCGGGCCACGGCGCCGCGGGGACATCCGCGCCTACGGGTACGCGCGGGGTCAGGGCGTGTACTTGTAGCCGACCCGCCGCACGGTCTGGATGGTGTGCCGGTACCGCTCGCCCATCTTCCGGCGGAGCCGGGCGACATGGACGTCGACCGTCCGGCCGTCGCCGACATGCCCGTACCCCCACACCGTCGTGACCAGATGGTCACGGGTGTGGACCCGGTGCGGATGCGCCACCAGATGCGCCAGCAGCTCGAATTCCAGATAGGTGAGATCCAGCGCCCGGTCCTCGATCAGCGCCACCCGCTCGGCGGTGTCGACGCGCACCGGTCCCGGCGCGCCGCCCGGCCGGGGCTCCTCGTGCTCCCCGGGGCCGCCGTGCTCCGCCGGTCCGCTGTACTCCGCCGGTCCGCCGTGCTGCGGCGGCCCGGTGACCCGGCCGACACCCTGGACACCCTGGCCGCCCTGGCGGGCCGCCGGGACGAGGAGGAGATAGCCGAGCATCGGCGGACGCCCCGGCAGGCTGGGCACGATGTGCTGCGGCGCGGGTACCCAGGTGGCGCCCGGCGGCAGCAGTTCGACCACGTCGGCGAGGCCGCTCGGCGGCACCACCTCGTCGCGGTCTATGGCTCGCAGCCGATGCCGCACCCGGCTCGTGGACCCCGGCCCCGGGGCGGCGGCGGACACGGCGGCGGGGACCACGGTTGGTACGGCGGCGGGTACGGCGGAGAAGGGACGGGAGTTCGCCATGAGAGGTCAGCTCTCTTTCGCGCGGAGGAGTCGTCGAGCCGAAGAAACGGACGTACGTCGTGCGCGCCGGGCCGGAGGCCGGTGGGTGACCGGCTTTCAGTGGGCCCGCGCGCTCAGCGCGCGACAACACTCACGGTCGAAATCATGGTGCTGACGGGAAGGCCAGAACGGCTCAAGGTCACAGCGACCTGTCGCGGGGTTCTCGTAGCCGACCATGGCCTCATTGAAGCAGATGTACCCGGCCCGAACGAGCCTTCCTCTCACGGAGTGAGACGGTGATCTCACCCCACAGTCGGGGTGCCGGGGCCGGACACACGCCCGGGGGCGCCCGCCGTGTGATCGGCGGACGCCCCCGGGCGCGGGACGGCTGAGTGCGCGTCAGACCTGACCGGCCTTCTCCAGCGCGGTGCAGCACGTGTCCACCAGCAGCCGCGTCACGACATACGGGTCGACGTTCGCGTTGGGACGGCGGTCCTCGATGTAGCCCTTGCCGTCCTTCTCCACCTGCCACGGGATACGGACCGACGCGCCCCGGTCGGAGACGCCGTAGCTGTACTCGTTCCACGGCGCGGTCTCGTGCAGCCCGGTGAGCCGGTCGTCGATGCCGGCGCCGTAGTTCTTGACGTGGTCCAGCGGCTTGGAGCCCTCGCCCAGCGACTCGCACGCGGTGATGATCGCGTCGTACCGCTCGCGCATGGCCCGGGTGGAGAAGTTGGTGTGCGCGCCCGCGCCGTTCCAGTCGCCCTTCACCGGCTTCGGGTCCAGCGTCGCGGAGACGCCGAAGTCCTCGGCGGTGCGGTAGAGCAGCCAGCGCGCGATCCAGAGCTGGTCGGCGACCTCCAGCGGGGCGAGCGGGCCGACCTGGAACTCCCACTGGCCCGGCATGACCTCGGCGTTGATGCCGGAGATGCCCAGCCCCGCCCTGAGGCAGTTCTCCAGGTGCGCCTCGACCACGTCGCGGCCGTGGATCTCGTCCACGCCGACACCGCAGTAGTAGCCGCCCTGGGGCGCGGGGAAGCCGCCGACCGGGAAGCCGAGCGGCCGGCCGCCCTCGAAGAAGGTGTACTCCTGCTCGATGCCGAAGACCGGCTCCTGCGCGGCGAACCGCTCCGCGACCTCGGCCAGCTCGGCACGGGTGTTGGACTCGTGCGGGGTCAGGTCCGTGTTCAGCACCTCGCACAGGACCAGGAGGTCGCCCGCGCCGCCGCGGATCGGGTCGGGGCAGGAGAAGACCGGCTTGAGCACACAGTCCGACGAGCTGCCCTTGGCCTGGTTGGTGCTGGACCCGTCGAAGCCCCAGAGCGGCAGCTCCTCGCCCTCGGCCAGAATCCGCGTCTTGGAACGCAGCTTCGCCGTCGGCTCGGTGCCGTCGATCCAGATGTATTCAGCCTTGTAGGTCACGGGACTCATCCTTTGCGGCTCGTGCGGTACCCCCGCAGCGTCGCAATGCCCCATTTCCCGACCGTTGCCCTAATGTGAACCCTGTGTTACGAGGTGCCTGCGGTGCTTGTGGGACGCCCGCTGTCTGTGCCGCCGCCCGTCTCCCCGCGCCGGAAGGACGGCAGAGAGCGCCACAGCGTGAACGAGTCCGGGGTGTGCACCCGGCGGAACGCATACGAAGGGCCGGGCAGACGCCCCGCCGTCCGGGCGTGGTGCCCCTCGCGCCAGGCCCGCTCCGCGCCAGGCCCACTCCGCCCCCGGGCCGCCGCCCGCGGATCCGCCGGGGAGCGGATCCGCCGGCCTCGCCCGGCGCCGCCCCGGACTCCGCCACCGGACGCCCGGACAGCGCGTACTGAGGGACCGGATCGCCGTACAGATCCGCGATCGGCGTCGTGTGCAGCGCCCGCCCGGTGGCCCTCCGGGCGCGGCATGGCGAACACTGCCGTGAGCGCGTCCGCCGCGTGCACCCGGCGGTGCTCGACCCGGACATACTCGTGCGGAAGGGCGGGGGACAGCCGCTGCTCGCCCGCGCCGGAGCGGGGCTCCCGCTGCCCGCTGCCCGCTGCCCGGTGGCGGTGGCGGTGGCGGTGGCGGTGGCGGTGGCGGTGGCGGTGACGAGGAGCGGTACGCCCTCGGCGGCCGTGCGGTCGACTGCGGACCCGGTGGTGGACCCGGTCGCGGGGCCGGTCGAGGGCCCGGCCCCGGCGGGCTGCCCGGTGCACTGGGCCCCCGGTGCGCATACGGTCCCCCGGAACGGTCGGAGCCGGCCGGGGAAGGGGAGCGCGAACAGCGGCATCGGTTGCTTGCAGGCACGTCCTGCAAGCCGCGCCGGACTCCCGCGGCCTGCCGGAAGAAAACAACACCCGGTCGAGTAGGGGTTCCCCGGATTCCTCCCCCGGCGGCCCGGCGGGCTGCACACTGGGGCCATGAACCACACCCCGCCCCCGCAACTGCGCTGTGGACTCATCGGTGCCGGACCGTGGGCGCACCAGACCCAGGCGCCCGCGCTGAGCGCCCATGGCGGCGTGGCCTTCACCGGCGTCTGGGCCCGACGGCCCGAGGCGGCGGCGGAGCTGGCCACCGAGCACGGCGTCGCCGCGTACTCCGGGGAGGAGGGGATCGACGCGCTGCTCGCCGACTGCGAGGCCGTCGCCTTCGCGCTGCCCCCGGACGCCCAGGCCCCGCTCGCGGCGCGCGCCGCCGCGGCCGGACGCCATCTGCTGCTGGACAAGCCGGTCGCCACCGATGTGGCGGCGGCGCGGGAGGCCGTCGACGCCGCCCTCGGCGCCGGGGTGGCCTCCGTGGTCTTCTGCACCCTGCGGTTCGCGCCCGACACCGAGACCTGGATCGAGGAACAGTCGGCGCTGGGCGGCTGGTTCACCGCCCAGGCCCGCTGGCTCGGCGCGCGGTACGCCCACGGCGTCGACAGCGTCAGCCCGCCCTCGCCCTGGCGGCGGGAACGGGGCGGCCTCTGGGACGTCGGCCCGCACGCGCTCTCCGTGCTGATCCCGATCCTCGGCGACGTGACCTCCCTCTCGGCCGTCCCCGGCCCCGCCGACACCGTCCATCTGACCCTGCGGCACTCCTCCGGCGCCTCCAGCGCGCTCACCCTCGGCCTGAGCGCCCCGGCGGGCGCGGCGGGCACCCGCGTCGAACTCCTCGGCGACCACGGCAAGTCCGTGATGCCGAAGTGGAACGACCCGGTCACCGCCTTCCGCGGCGCGATCGACGAACTCCGCGCCGCCATCCGCACCGACCGCCCCCACCCGTGCGACATCCGCTTCGGCCTGCGTCTGACGGAACTCCTGGCGGAGGCGGAGTCCCAACTGTCCTGAGCCGCCCCCGGGGAACCGGCCGCCGGCCCGAACGGCCCGGCGGCGGGGACGGGTCTGCCAGGACGCGCCCGTCCCGGGCCGCGGCGCCGGAATGCGTCCGTACCGCGGTGGGGTGCCGGGACGTGGGTCCGCTCCCGGGAAACGCCTGCCGGGCCACCGGGGCCGACGCACAGTGGCGCGCCGTCGCGGGTGCCGCGGCCGACCGGGCGGCGGGCCCGCCGGGAGGTGTCCGCTCCCGGGCGTGCGCCCGGTGCGAGAAGTGCCCGCAGGGGTGCGGGATGCGGCGGTCCTTGTGCTGCGGTCCGTTTCGGGGCGCCGTGCGCTGAGGGCCGAGCATGTCCAGCCGCTCGCCATGCGCTGCTCGCCGCCGCCTGCGGGCCGTCGGCGGTGCCCCGGCCGACCGGCGGCGGTCCGGCCGGGACGTGTCCGCTCCCGGGTCCGGCCGGGTGCGAGAAGTGCCCACGGGGGTGCGGGATGCGGCGGCCTCTGCGGTGCGGGGCCCGGAAGCGCGTCGCGACGGCGGACCGTGCGCAGCCGCTCGTACCGGCCCCGCGCGCTCGCCGCTGTCGTGCGTCCGGCTGCGCTGTCCCCGTGGGCCGTCGCCGACGTGGCCGCCGGACCGATGGGCGAGTGCGCCGAGGACACGTGTCCCGGTCCCGGTGCCCGTCCGGCGCCGGGCGGCCACCGTTCCCCTGCCGCAAGGGCGGACTCCCACCGCCGACGCGGGGCGCCCGTCCGGCAGGTCCGGCCGCGGAGCGTCAGCGCCCCGGGGGCAGGGTCCGGCCGAGCGCGTCCCGTACCGCCTCGTCCGTCCGCGCCACCACGGCCGTCCCGTCGGCGGCGGTGATGATCGGCCGCTGGATGAGCACCGGGTGCGCGGCCAGCGCCTCGATCCAGCGCTCGCGCGCGTCCGCGTCGCGCGGCCACTCCTGGAGCCCGAGTTCCCGGGCCGCGGCCTCGCCGGTGCGGGTGATGTCCCACGGTTCGAGCCCGAGACGCCCGAGCACGCCCCGGATCTCGTCCGCGCCCGGGACGTCCTCCAGATAGCGCCGGACGGTGTACTCGGCGCCCTCCGCGTCGAGCAGCTCCAGCGCGCCGCGGGACTTCGAACAGGCGGGGTTGATCCAGATCTCCATGCTCCCCACCGTACCCCCGCGCCGCTCCGGCCAGGAGCCCGTAAATACGGCCTGGCCAGGGCCGATTGTCAGTGCCGGAATCTAGAATGGACAACAGTTCGAGAAGGTTCCGCCACCGTGCCAGGAGGTTGCCGATGGCCGCTGCCAGACTCACGACGACGCCCACCACGACCCGACCGTCCACCCCCCGGCCGTCCGCGGCGAAGCGCTCCGCGGAGCAGGTCGTCACCGCCTGCGCGCCCCTGCTGAAGTCACCGCTCCCGGCGGGCCGCCCCCGCGAGTGGTACGTCACGCACAACCGCAGGCTGAAGGCGATGCGGCTCGCCATCGCCCTGCTCGACACGGGGGTCCACCACCCGCAGACCGCGGACAACGGCCGCATACGCGCGACGGCCGACCGGATCGGGGTGCACCGGCCGTCCGACACCACCTGCCGCATGGTGCGCGCGCTGATCCGTTACGGCCGCTGAGCCCACCGGGGTGGCCCGCCGTCCCGCCCCGCCGCGGCGCGGGACGGCGGGCCACCGCCTCACGTCGTCCGGCGCTCCGGCGGGCGGTACGGCTCGGCGCGCCAGGTGGTGGTCACCGGGTCGCCGACGGAGAGCGTCCCGTGCCGGACGACCGCCGCCTTCAGCCCAAAGGTGATCTTGTTGTGCAGGGAGGGCTCACGACGGTACTGGGAGAGGGTCCGGATCGGCTCGGGGCCGTCCCGCAGCCCCGTGCGCTGATCCACCATCGGTACGGCACAGCGGGCCGCGGGCGTCGCGTGGGCGAAGGCCGCCGTCCCGATCTCCATCAGGTCCATCAGGTCCTCGTCGTGCGGCTCGGCGCAGCCGTCGAGGACGACATTGGCGCGGAAGCGGTCCATCGGTACCGGCCGGCCGCCGTTCGCCCCGATACGGGCGTTGAGTCCGTCGAGTGAGGACTGCGAGGCGATCAGCAGCGCGTGGGCGTCGGCGAAGGCGACCTTCCCGGGGGTCGCGCCCCAGCCGTCCCGGTCGAAGCCCGGCGGCACCCGCACCAGCCGGGCGGCGGCCCCGAGCACCCCGGAGAACCACTCGGCCACCTCGTCGCCCTGGTCCACGGCCTCCCCGACCGGTTTGCCGAACAGGCTCACCCGCCGCCGCGGGCCCTCCGGGACGATCTCCAGGAGCAGCGGTTCCGCACCGTCGGCGGACAGCCGCAGCCCCGCGCCGCCGTCCAGTACCTCGGGCCGTACGGCGGCCAGCGCGGGCAGGGTCCGCTGACTGTGGAAGGTGCCGTCGGCGGGGTCGACGACCATGAAGGTGCGGTCGTGTTCGAGACCGGTCTCCCCGACCCGGGCGGAGCGGACGTCCGTCCCGGCGCAGCCCTTGACGGGGTAGTGGGTCAGCCGCTGAACGGTGATCACGCCCCCGGCCTCGTTCCCGTTCCCGTTCTCATCGTGCGGCATGGAGGCGCTCCCTCACGGCGGGCCACTCGTCGGCGAGGATCGAGAAGTACACGGTGTCCCGCCAGGTGCCGTCGGGCCGGGCCCGGTGCCGCCGCAGCACTCCCTCGCGGCGGGCGCCGAGACGGGCGATGGCCGCCTGGGAGCGCTCGTTGAGATGGTCGGTCTTCAACTGGACCCGGCCCATGCCGAGATCGTCGAACGCGTGCGTGAGCAGCAGCAGCTTGGCCTCGGTGTTGACGGCGGTGCGCCAGTGGGCGCGGCCGTACCAGGTCCAGCCGATCTCCAGCCGCTCGTGCTCCGGTTCGATGTCGAGGAAGGACGTCCAGCCGATGGCCCGGCCGGTCTCCAGCGACACGACGGCGAAGGGGAGGCAGATGCCGTGCTCCGCCTCCGCCAGCAGCTCCCGGACGGTCCCGGCCAGTTCCTCCTCGGTCGTCGGCGCCGGGGTGCCGAGCCAGCGCCAGACCTCCCCGTCCCCGCCGCCCGCGGCGAACAGGTCGGGCACATGCGCCGGACTGAGGGGTTCCAGCCGGATATGACGTCCGGTCAGGGTGATGGGTGCGGGAGTTTTCGCGGACATACCGCAGACGCTAACCGCCCCTATGTGCTAGGTGCAAATACATTCGCACTAATACAAATACCTCGGAAGGCCCTCCTCAGTGCGGAATCCCGTCGATCAGCTCACGGGCCCCCTGCCGCAGCAGTGCGACGGCGACCGAGGTCCCGAGCGTCGCCGGATCGAGCGGGCCCGCCCACTCATGGGCGTTCAGCACCCGCTTCCCGTCCGGCGTGAACACCTTCGCCCGCAGCGACAGCTCACCGCCCCGCTCCGCCCGCGCGTACCCCGCGATGGGCGAGTTGCAGTGCCCCTGGAGCACATGCAGCAGCATCCGCTCGGCCGTGACCTCCCGGTGCGTGGCCGGATCGCCGAGCCCGCTCACCGCGTCGATCGTCTCCTCGTCCTCCTCCCGGCACTGGAGCGCCAGGACCCCCGCCCCGATCGGCGGGCACATCACGTCGGCCGACAGCACCTCGCTGATCACATCGGTCCGCCCGATCCGCTCCAGCCCCGAGACGGCGAGCAGCAGCGCGTCCGCGTCCCCGGCGGCCAGCTTCTCCAGCCGCCGGTTGGCGTTCCCCCGCATCGGCACGCACTCCAACTGCGGGTGGGACGACGCGAGCTGCGCGATCCTGCGTACCGACGAGGTCCCGATCCGGGTCCCGTCCGGCAGCTCGTCCAGCGTCAGCCCACCGGGGTGCACCAGCGCGTCCCGGATGTCGTCCCGCCGCAGGAACGCCGCGAACGTGGTCCCCGCGGGCAGCGGCCGGTCCGCCGGTACGTCCTTCATGCAGTGCACCGCGAGATCGGCCTCACCGGCCAGCAGCGCCGCGTCCACCTCCTTGGTGAACGCCCCCTTCCCGCCCAGCGCGGCGAGGTCCCCCATCCAGCGGTCCCCGGACGTCGTCACCGGCACCACCTCGGTCCTGACCCCGGGCCGCGCCACGGCCAACTCGGCCCGGACGCGCTCGACCTGGGCGAGCGCCATGGGGGAGGAACGGGAGACGATCCGCATCACTTCGGTCTCAACCATGCCGCACACCCTAGAGCCTGGCCCGGGTGCCCTCCTCGCACCCCCGCCGCACCGACGGCCGGACCCCACCGCCGCGGCCCCGGCAGAACAGCCGCAGGGGGCCGAGGCGAATCAGCTCGTCCCGGATCTGGGGGGTGGTTCCCCTGCCGGAGCCCGGCCGATGGCGCGGCTCTCCTGTTCCCCCTCGTCCACGGAGCTGTCAGGGGATCCGTTCCCTGCCGCTCCCCGCCACTCCTGCCGTACCTGCCGCCCAGCGCGGATCAGTTGCGGAACCCGCGAAAGGATCTCGCTGACCTGGGTGAGCAGCAGGGTGAGGCAGCCGAATCCCGCGAGGATGACCAACGCAATGTCGTCCCATGTCACAGCGCTGCTCCCATGCTCCGCCGGATCGGGTCGCGACGCGCCGACAGACGCAGGACCGCCGGACCGAGCCGTACCTCGACCTGGTCTCCGGTGTCGTGGACAACGGCTCCGGGAATACCGATGGGGTCGTGGGTCAGCGCGGTGGCCACGTCATCGGCGTAGGGGAGCCCGTTCCAGCGGAGTGTCCACAGATCCTGGGAGCCACTGAGTTTCTTCTCGAACGGCACCTCATCGGAGCAGTTCCATCCGTCGCGGTCCAGTGGGTCGACGAACCAGCCGACCGCCCAGTCGCCGTGCGGATCCTTGGCGGTGATCCGGCAGATGAGGCCGGCGAGCAGCCGGGCGGCCGCGTCACTGATCTCGGGCACCAGATCCAGCTCGGCGTGTTCCTGAGCTGTCAGACAGTCGTCGGTCGTGCGGAACCGCCGCGGGGCCGAACGCCGTGCGCCGCCCCAGGTGCCCGACGCGTTGCCTGTCACGACGAGCTGTGCGCCTGTGGGCAGATGGCGGGCCAGATAGGTGTGCCGGCCTTGGAAGCTCTCCAGCCGGAGGCCGGGGAGAGCGGTTCGTCTCCCTCTCGGCAGCAGATACGGGGCCACATTGTGCGGGGCGTCCGCGATGAGGACGATCCGATTGAATTGGGGCGACGGCACGATCCTGTACGAAACGAGGGTGTGCACTCCCCACGCGGTGGCACCGCTGTATCGGTTCCATCTCCCTGGATGGTTGAAGAAGCCGAGTGCCAGCAACGCTCGCAGGCGGATCTGTGATGGTGAGCAGTGGTCGAGTCCGAGCGAGCCGTCACGAGCTGCGGAGCCAAGAGCGGCCTGCCGTGGCTCACCCAGGAATTGTGCACGGATACGAGCTCTGGCCTTGTTGGTGCTTCTGGACATGTCGATTTCCTTGTGCCACCCCGGCTGGCATCCTGGACCGCATACCAGATGGATCCATCGACTTGGCGATGTGCGGAGCTGGGCGAACCACGCCCATACGCAGTGACCTCGGGTGCCGGGGCCCGAAGAAAATACCGCTTCCCGGCTCTCCGCGAGCCGGAGCACCAATGGTACCTACCGGTGTCCGTAGTGCACGGAATCCCGGTGAGGTGGTGCGGATTCCTGCTTCTACAGAACCTTGTGACAGAGCCAGTCGAGGGTGTTCGCCCCCAGCCGGTCGGGTGCTTCGAGCAGGGCGGTCTCCACCGCTGCGAGATCGGTCAGCGCTGTCGGTGCGTCAGAACGGTCCAGTTCTGCGAGGCGTTCCAGCGCGGTGGCCACGACCTCGGGCCAGCGCGGCATGCCGAAGTGCGTCCCTCCTTTGAGTACTCCGGGTACGGCTCGGTACAGCAGAGCTGTCTGCCAGCCGTGCTCCTTCACGATTTTCGAGGTGTACCAGACTCGACCATCGAGATGCTGGACGAAGTCATCCGTGGGCTCACCACAGGCCCGCAGGGTGAAGTGGGAGCCACCTGCCCAGGGAAGGTCCAAATCTGCTGCGACGGCTTGAAAGGCAAACAGCGCGTCGGGACCGTCCTCCTTGGCTGCGAGCAGGGCCGCTCTGGCCCGGCGGTAGAGATCGACGCTCTGCGCGAAGATCTCTCCGTCGCTCGGACCGTTGCCAGAAGCGTGGATCGCGTCCAGCGGCCCGTCGCGCCACGCCTCGGCGACCAGACCGACAGCTGCCGCACTGAGGAGGGCTTCCGGATCTTCAAGATCCACGCCCAGGTGAGTGAGCAGGGCAGGCAGTTCCTCGCTCATCCGTGAAAACTCAGGGTCCATGGATGTGCCGGGTGGCGGCATACGGCGGAGTGACGATCCGGTCTCCGTGCGCTCTACGACGATGCCACGCTCCCGAAGGTCTTCAAAGATGGCGTCCGGGCCACAGTCGATGTGGTCGCAGTCGTGTCGGCCGGTGCAGTCCTCCGGGCACTCGAACTCCCCGCACATGTCCGGGTCGGCAGGCGTGGCTTCGTTGATCAGGTGATAGGCGAGACGGTTGGCCACCGCCTCTCTTGCCGAGATCATCTCCAGAGAGAGGTGGAAGTCGCTGTCCTTCAGCTCACTGTCCGATTCGTCCGCTGGTGCCGGTGGTTCTGGGGCATTGTCCGTGGCCCACGTGTACGCCGATTCCAGCGAGATGAGAAGCCAGGCGATCCGCAACGGTTCGGCTTCACTGTCCGCGGCAAGCAGGGTGACAGCTTCAGCCGCCCTGCGGACATCGTCGAGTTCTGCCATGTGCTTGTCACGTGCTTGCATCCACGCGACTGAAGCGGCGCGGGCTTCCTCGGCATCCTGGGTGAGAGCGGCGTAGCTCGTGCGTCGCGCCTGAGCCACCAAGCGCTTCAGGCAGGGACGGCACCCGAAGAGGCCGGAGGTCTCGGTCGGGCCGAGCGGAATGGCCACCTGGTCACCGAAAGGCTGGTCGCAGAGACAGTAGTCCACTCGACCGACGTGGCGTGACGTAGGCATCGACGGCGGGGCTGCCCGGATCGTGGCACGGGAGTAGGGCGGAAGGTGCATGGTGAGAGGACTCCTTGAGTGAAGCGCCGACGCGAGCGGCGCTGTTTCCCATGCTCTCTTCCGTCAATGGCCGCGTGTCACTGTCTGGCGGGGTGGATGGGAAATCTGGCGGAAGCTGACACGGCCCTGGCCTGCGGCTTCTAAGATGCTGGAACATCTGACAGCAGGTTGACCGCCTGGATGGCGAGAGGATTTCCGTGCCGTGTCCATGACCTCCTCACCTCAGAAACAGGGATCGGAAGCACTGCGAAGCCTGGTGAATGCTCTGGACGAGTTGCACCGGGCGGCGGGCCGACCCAGCGCGCGGACTGTGAGCGCGCTCATCACCGAGGACGACAGTCAGCCCACGACGGTCAGTCATGAGGGTGTCCGTACGACACTCAAGGGCTTGCGCGTGCCGCGCTGGGAGACAGTGCGTTCGATCGCCTCCGTGCTGGCTCTCCAGTGCAGCCCGCCTCGTG
Organism: Streptomyces clavuligerus; assembly: GCF_005519465.1. Taxonomy (NCBI): domain Bacteria; kingdom Bacillati; phylum Actinomycetota; class Actinomycetes; order Kitasatosporales; family Streptomycetaceae; genus Streptomyces; species Streptomyces clavuligerus. The sequence goes on from NZ_CP027858.1 coordinate 5,044,524, forward strand.
ACCCGTCGACCGAGGTCGCGCGCTTGCTGTCGCTCTGGCGGACGATCCGGGAAGGAGAGTCCGGCGCCCTGAAGTCCGGCCGGGAGCTGACTCTGTCGGAGGGCTGGGGCGGAGAGAACGGTGAGTGGACCCCCGAGCAGGTTGCCGGGATCATGATCAATCCACACAGTGCCATCCGTATCGACCCATCGCTGACCCTCCCGCATGAACCGTTGCTCACGGAAGAGGAGTGGGTGCAGGTCAACGTGCGGATGATTGAGACAAACGGTGCCGAGTTCTTTCTGCGTGCGCTGCTCCGCACCCTCAAGGGCGACTATGTCGGGGCTGAATCCGGGGCGCCCTATGGTTACCGGGATCCCGACTACGAGGCCGTCGAGGCCTACGAGGCCTTCCAGTACGGGTGTGAGCAGATCCTCCGACGCCTGCGAGCCGAACCGAATCTCCTTCAGCGATCGATCGCGGCGATGCGCACTGACGAGACCATGGATCGCGAGGATCGCGCCGAGATGCTTCGCCATGAATCTGATCCGGCCCTGATGCGCGAGGTCATGACGGTGACTCCGGAGACCTGGCACGAAGTCTCCGAGGAAGCACACCACATGGTTTTCGGCTATCTCATCAAGGAAGGCAGGACCGTGGGCCGTCCAGGGCTCCCGCCGGGACAGCGCTTCCTGCTCACCTGGAGGATCCCTGAACCCATCGAAGGCTGATACAGGGCCCTTCGCTGGGTTTGTCGGATGCGCCGCTCCTGATTCCATGTTTTTCAGGGCTCGCTGTGGTGCTCCCCTTGCTTCGGCGCTGCATTCTCCGGGGACGCTCTTCGGCGCTGCGTCGCCGTTGCGTTACCGCGACGGCCGTTACCGCGCCGGTGTTCCAGGATGGCGATCCACCATGCCAATCGATCAGAGGATTTGTCCGGAACAAGCAGCCGGAGGACCCGGAGGAAGAACAGGAAAACGCCGCTGACGGCGATGGCCAGAAGCGCTGCCCACCAGGGCGTGCTGCTGCCTGGGGCATCAAGGATTTCGATCACGACGCGAGCTTTCTGTGCGCGAGTGCAGAGGTGGATGCTGTGCGGCTGGCTAACCGTGTCGCGAGTGAAGGCGCAGTGTGGCGTTTCCCAGGGTGATCGCGGGAGAGCCGGATACTGATACCTGCCTGGCCCCCGGGATTCCGATGACTGGATCGGTCAATGCCGAAATCAGATCATCCGGATGGGGATGCGATGCCCACTCCAGCTCCCAGGTGTTCTTCGCGCCCCGGAGTCTACGGTGCCCCGAGAGGGAGAAGCTTTCGCGCCGGCCCGGACGCATCAGGGGATCGCAGTACCAATTGCCGATGGCCCATGTGCCGTCAGGGTCGATGATGGTGATCCGGCAGAAGATGCCGGAGAGGAGGCGGCGAGCATCCGAAGCGATATCGGCTGTACGGTCCAGGTGCCGCTGTTCCTCGGCGGTGAGTGGCGTTTCGGTGGTGGGGCTGTCGAAGTAGGCATCTCTCCGGGCGCCGACAGGTGCGCCGGATGGATTGTTCGTGATCACGAGTTGCGCGGTGGTGGGCAGGTGCCGTAGGACGTAGCTACCGTGGCCGCGGCACTCCTCGATACGCAGCCCGGGCAGTGCGCTCCCTCCTGTCGGGCCGCGCAGTAGGCGAAGGGCTACATTGTCGGGTGCTTTGGTGATCAACACCAGGCGATCGAAGCGCGGAGAAACGGTGAGGGTATAGGAGGAGAGGGCGGCAAGGCCCCATACGGCCGGGCCGTTGTGGCCGAACCCGTGATTGAGATAGCCAAGCCCCAGCAGCGCGCGCAATTCATGCTGCTCAGGGCGGCAAGTGTCCAGTCCCATGGAGTGGTCACGGGCGATTCCGGCCCGAGCCGCTACCAGCTTCTCACCTGTGTACAGCGCGCGAGTGCGGGCCACCGCTTTGCGTCGACTTTCGGGCATGTTCCACCTCACCGCCGCCCGGTCAGCGCATCAGGGGGTACATGCTGTGTGAGGCCAAGCTCACTCTGTTGCGTCACGAAGAGGTGCACCACACCTTTGCGCAGCTTCTGTGAGTTCCGGGCTCACATACTTTTGCTGGCATGCGGGCCCTCGTATACCGGTATCCGCCAGTACTGTAGCCACGGCTGGGTCGGATGTGAGTGATCTGGAGGAAGTGTCGTCCCATCGGCTCGCGACCCGGCGGTCCTGCGGCCATACAGGAAGAGATCGACCGCCTGCTCCGCGGCATCGACTGCCCTCGCTCACGCTTGGCGTCGTTCCCACCTCGGCGCGCGTGAACATGCACCCTGTCCATGCCTTCAACATGTACGACGACGAGGTTCACGTCGAACCGGTCTCCTCGGGCGTGACCGTCACCGAACCGGACGAGACCGCCCTCTCGCAAGGCGTTCGGCGGGATACGTGGAGCGGCTCTGCACAGCGACGCCGCCAAGGAACTCCTGGGGAAAGCGTTGTCCTTCTGACAGACGCCCCACGCGGCTGACCGCACGACCGAGGGGCGCCACCTCCAAGAGGAGGTGGCGCCCCTCAGCTATCCAGCGGCCGGTGCATATCGGGTGCACAAGGGCCTGGAAAACGGCCGGGAACAGTGGGAAACAGCGAGCGGTGTTTCCCAGCTCACAGTATGTCTCTGAGCCTCAGACGCAGATGGGCCCAGTCCGCGGTTTAGAGGTCGAAGTACAGCTCGAACTCGTGCGGGTGCGGACGGAGCTGGATCGGCGCGATCTCGTTGGTGCGCTTGTAGTCGATCCAGGTCTCGATCAGGTCGGCGGTGAAGACGCCACCGGCCTGGAGGTACTCGTTGTCCGCCTCCAGGGCGTCCAGGACGGCCGGGAGGGAGGTCGGGACCTGGGGGACGCCCGCGTGCTCCTCGGGGGCCAGCTCGTAGAGGTCCTTGTCGATCGGCTCGGCCGGCTCGATCTTGTTCTTGACGCCGTCGAGGCCCGCGAGGAGGAGGGCCGAGAAGGCCAGGTACGGGTTGGAGGACGGGTCGGGGGCGCGGAACTCGACGCGCTTGGCCTTGGGGTTGGAGCCCGTGATCGGGATGCGCATCGCGGCGGAGCGGTTGCGCTGCGAGTAGACCAGGTTCACCGGTGCCTCGAAGCCCGGGACCAGACGGTGGTAGGAGTTCACCGTCGGGTTGGTGAAGGCCAGCAGCGAGGGCGCGTGCTTGAGGATGCCGCCGATGTAGTAGCGGGCGGTGTCCGAGAGGCCCGCGTAGCCCTGCTCGTCGTAGAAGAGCGGGGAGCCGCCCGACCACAGCGACTGGTGGACGTGCATGCCCGAGCCGTTGTCACCGAAGATCGGCTTCGGCATGAAGGTGGCGGTCTTGCCGTTGCGCCAGGCGACGTTCTTCACGATGTACTTGAAGAGCATCAGGTCGTCGGCGGCGGCGAGCAGCGTGTTGAACTTGTAGTTGATCTCCGCCTGGCCGGCCGTGCCCACCTCGTGGTGCTGGCGCTCGACCTGGAGCCCGGCCCGGTCCAGCTCCAGGGAGATCTCGGCGCGCAGGTCGGCGAAGTGGTCGACCGGGGGAGCCGGGAAGTAGCCGCCCTTGTAGCGGACCTTGTAGCCGCGGTTGTCCTCGACCGCACCGGTGTTCCAGGCGCCCGCCTCGGAGTCGATGTGGTAGAAGCCCTCGTTCGCGGAGGTCGCGAAGCGCACCGAGTCGAAGACGTAGAACTCGGCCTCGGGGCCGAAGTACGCGGTGTCCGCGATGCCGGTGGAGGTGAGGTACGCCTCCGCCTTCTTGGCGATGTTGCGCGGGTCACGGCTGTACTGCTCGCCGGTGATCGGGTCGTGGATGAAGAAGTTGATGTTGACGGTCTTGTCCCGGCGGAACGGGTCCAGACGGGCGGTCGACAGGTCGGCGCGCAGCGCCATGTCGGACTCGTGGATCGCCTGGAAACCACGGATGGACGAGCCGTCGAAGGCCAGCTCCTCGTCCGGGTCGAACGCCGCCGCCGGGATCGTGAAGTGCTGCATGACACCCGGCAGGTCGCAGAATCGGACGTCGATGAACTTGACGTCCTCGTCGGCGATGTACTTCTTCGCGTCGTCGGCGTTCTGGAACATCCAACTCCTCCTACTCCCGTCCCCGGGTCGGTGGGGCGGGCTTGCGGCTGTCGCGGCCAGTGCGGTGGCACACGCGTGACCGACCTTAGGCAGATGGGATTTCTCCAGCATGACCCGTTTGTTTCGCACACGTTAACCGGGAGGTGGGAGGGGGCGGGGGCCGCGACCGGCCGGGTGAGGGGTGCGACGGAGAGATCGAAACCGGGCACAGTACCGTGGACGGGTGGACAACAGGCAAGCAATCGGATCGTGGCTCTCCGGGCCGCGCGCGGCGGCCGAGGACATGGGCGTCGACTTCGGACACCGGGGCAAGCGGCTCGGCCTGCCGGAGGCAGGACCGGGCTCCATGGCCCCCCTCGGACGGCGTTTCGGCGCCCTCTTCATCGACTGGGGGCTCTGCTTCCTGATCTCGTACGGGCTGCTGGCCCGGGGCGAACCTTCGCAGACCGTGTCCAACTGGGCGCTGGGTGTCTTCCTCGTTCTGCACATCCTCACCGTCGGCACGGTGGGCTTCACCCCCGGCAAGCGGCTGCTGGGCATCTGGGTGGTCTCCGCCGACGGCGGACGGCTGGGCTTCGGCCGGGCCGTGCTGCGGAGCGTCCTGCTGGTCCTCGCCCTTCCGGCGCTGATCTGGGACCGGGACGGCCGGGGGCTCCACGACCGCTTCTCCAAGGCCGTCCAGGTCAGGATGTAGCCGACAGCCGACAGCCGACAGCCGAGCAGGACGCAGAGAAGGAAACGGGTACGCGAAAGGGCCCTGGCACCTCGTCCGAGGTGCCAGGGCCCTTTCCGTATCCAATGGGACGGCCCGGGTCAGCGCATCTTTCCGCCGCGCGGCATCCGCATGCCCTTGGGCATGGGCCCCTTCGGCAGGGGCATATTGCTCATGAGGTCCCCGAGCGCCCGCAGCCGGTCGTTCGCCGAGGCCACCTGCGCGCCGGAGAGAATCCGCGGCAGCTTGAGCATCGTCGTACGGACCTTCTTCAGCGGCACCTGGTCCTCGCCCGTGCCCACCAGGATGTCGTGCACCGGTACGTCGTACACGACGCGCGCCATCTTCTTCTTCTCGGCCGCCAGCATCGGCTTCAGCCGGTTGGGGTTGCCCTCGGCGACCAGCACGATGCCCGCGCGGCCGACGGCCCGGTGGATCACGTCCTGGCTGCGGTTCATCGCGACCGCCGGGGTGGTGGTCCAGCCCCGGCCCACGTTCTGGAGCACCGCCGCGGCGGCGCCGGGCTGGCCCTCCATCTGTCCGAAGGCCGCCCGCTCGGCACGGCGGCCGAAGACGATCGCCGTCGCGAGGAAGGCCACCAGGAAGCCCAGGATTCCCAGGTAGACGGGGTAACCGATCCAGAAGCCCAGCCCGAGGAAGGCACCGAAGGTGACGATTCCCACAGCCGCGAGGATCAGCCCGACCTTGGGGTCGGCCTTCCGCGTCATCTTGTACGTCAGAGCGATCTGCTTGAGTCGCCCCGGATTCGCAGCAGCCTCAGCGCTGTCAGAGTTAGCCTTCCTCGCCATACAAGGAAGTTTACGTGGCCGCCGGACCCCGGCCCGCCACGGCCTCCAGTACGTGCTGCGCCTCCACCCGGTCCTTGGCGCGGCGCCGGTCCTCCAGGACCGCGGTCCAGGCGTTGCGGCGGGCGGTGCGCTGCCCGACGCCGAGCAGCAGCGACTCCATCGCCCGCAGCGCGTCCGTGACGGCCGGGAGGGCGTGCGCGCGCACCAGCCGGGCGGACCCGGCGGACGGGGTGAACGGGGCGGGACGGATCGGGCGTACCGGCGACGCCTGCATGGCGGTGGCCCCCTCGGGGAAGCCGGCCGACGGATCGGCCGGATCGGTGGTCGACGGCCGGCGTCGGGGCCGGCGTCGATGGTCGGTGCAACGGTCCGGGGAACAGCGTTACGCGTCGGTGTTACCAGCGGGTGACACGGGGGTCAAACGCCTATGAAACCTATACGCGCGCCCACTAAAGCCTGACGCGACCCGTACGCACCCCGTCGACCTGCGGGGAGTGCGCGGGCCGCGCCCACGACTGCGAGTTACCGATCGGTAGTCGCTTGTGCTTCAATTCACAGGCCGCCCGGCCGGACCGTGCCGCCGGACAGCCCCGCCGTCCGGGGCAGCCTCGCCGTCCGGGGCGGCCCCGGCTCAGACCGCCTGCGCCGCCACCGGGCCCGCGGACTCCACCGCGCGCCGCTCGATCGCCTGGGCGTAGAGCCGCCCCGCGCGGTACGAGGACCGCACCAGCGGGCCCGACATCACACCGGAGAAGCCGATCTCCTCGGCCTCCTCCTTCAGCTCCACGAACTCCTGGGGCTTCACCCACCGCTCCACCGGGTGGTGGCGCACCGAGGGACGCAGATACTGCGTGATCGTGATCAGCTCGCAACCCGCCTCGTGGAGCTGGAGCAGCGCCTCGCTGATCTCCGCGCGCTCCTCGCCCATGCCCAGGATCAGATTGGACTTGGTCACCAGGCCCGCGGCACGGGCCCGGGTGATGACGTCGAGCGAGCGCTCGTAACGGAAACCGGGGCGGATGCGCTTGAAGATCCGCGGCACGGTCTCGACGTTGTGCGCGAAGACCTCGGGACGGGACTCGAAGACTTCCTCAAGGAGTGCGGGGACCGCATTGAAGTCGGGGGCCAGCAGCTCCACCTTGGTGTGGCCGCCCTCACGTCCGGCGGTCTGCTGATGGATCTGCCGCACCGTCTCCGCGTACAGCCAGGCGCCGCCGTCCGCCAGGTCGTCCCGGGCCACGCCGGTCACGGTGGCGTAGTTCAGGTCCATGGTGACGACCGACTCGCCGACCCGGCGGGGCTCGTCGCGGTCGAGCGCCTGGGGCTTGCCCGTGTCGATCTGGCAGAAGTCGCAGCGCCGGGTGCACTGGTCGCCGCCGATGAGGAAGGTGGCCTCGCGGTCCTCCCAGCACTCGTAGATGTTGGGACAGCCCGCCTCCTGGCACACCGTGTGCAGACCCTCGCTCTTCACGAGGTTCTGCATCTTGGTGTACTCGGGGCCCATCTTCGCCCGGGTCTTGATCCACTCGGGCTTGCGCTCGATGGGGGTCTGGCTGTTCCGGACCTCCAGGCGCAGCATCTTGCGTCCGTCGGGTGCGACAGCGGACACGTCGGCGCCCCTTTCTGCTATCGCGGCATTTCTGCGCTCGCGGCATTCGAATCTGCGGCGCCCACCAGGGTACGCCCGTCATTTGTGCGGCCCTACGTCCGGCCAACCCGTGGACGGCGGGGCGCATTCCCCCAGCGGGCCAGGAACGGTTCCGCACGGCCGCGGACCGGGTCCGGACCGGGTCCGGGGCGCTCCGGGCCCCGGGCGGGACCTACGCGGGCGTGCCCACGGGTCTCGGCCGCAGCTCGGCCGTCTCCAGGACCTCCCGGAGCCGCCGCTCCACCACCGGCAGCGCGTCGGCGATCGTGATCTCCCGGCCCAGCTCGGCCGAGAGCGAGGTCACACCCGCGTCGCGGATGCCGCAGGGCACGATCCGGTCGAACCAGGTGTTGTCCGGATTCACATTGAGCGCGAAGCCGTGCATCGAGACCCCCTTCGCGATCCGGATGCCGATCGCGGCCAGCTTGCGGTCCTCGCGGCGCTGCCCCGCGTTGGACGGGGCGTACTCGGGGCCGTTCAGCCGGGGGTCGAACTCCTCGTCCTGGAGCCTCGGGTCGAAGTCCAGCGAGAGGCCGCCGATCGCCGGGCGCTCCTCGACCGGGTCGCCCAGCACCCAGACCCCGCTGCGGCCCTCCACCCGGCTGGTCTCCAGACCGAAGTCGGCGCAGGCGAGGATCAGGGCCTCCTCCAGCCTGCGCACGTGCGCCACGACGTCCACCGGGCGCGGCAGCTTGATGATCGGGTAGCCGACGAGCTGCCCCGGGCCGTGCCAGGTGATCTTGCCGCCCCGGTCCACGTCGACGACCGGCGTGCCGTCGAGCGGGCGCTCGCTGTCGGCCGTGCGCCGCCCCGCCGTGTACACCGGCGGGTGCTCCAGCAGCAGACAGGTGTCCGGGACCTCGTCCGCGAACCGGGCGGCGTGCACCTCGCGCTGCTTCTGCCACGCCTCCTGGTACTCGACCGCTTCCCCGCCGAAGCCCAGCCGGACGAACCGCAGCTCACTCACGGCACTGCCTCCCTCGAACCTTCATCGTGCGCGCGTCGCGCCCCCGCCACTGTACGGCCGTCGGCCCGCAGGTGACGGGCGAGGTAGGGCTCGTCACCGAAGGGCGGCCCGTTCCCCCGCAGGAGGGGCCGGAACCGTCAGTGCCGCCCCTGATCCTCACACGATCGGATGAAAGTGGGCCCATGGTGGCGGTACTCGCGGTAAGGGCGGCTAAATTCGCGCCGTTCCTTGAGGGCCACCAGGGCTGTGACCGGCCCGGAAGGCAGGAGACCGCATAGCTGATGACGGAACGACCCTCGCCGCGCATGCCCAATCGCCAACTGGCGGCACTCATCCAGGAAGCCGGATTCTCCAATGCGGGCCTGGCCCGGAGGGTGGATCAGCTCGGTCTTGAACATGGCCTGGACCTGCGCTACGACAAGACATCAGTGACGCGGTGGCTGCGGGGCCAGCAGCCGCGCGGAACCACACCGGCGCTGATCGCCGAGGTCTTCACCCGACGCCTCGGCAGGCGGCTCTCGGCCCAGGACCTGGGGCTCGACGCCTGCGCGCCCGTCTACGCGGGCCTGGAGTTCGCCGCGACACCCGAGGAGGCGGTGGACATCGTCAGCGGGCTGTGGCGCAAGGACTCCGGCAGCCACACGGAGCTGCGCAAGATCGCCTTCACCCCGGCGGGGCTGGTGGTGCCCAGCCGGGACTGGCTCATCGGACGGGCCGACGACCGGGTCGGCCGGGGCGACGACCGCTATGAGCACCGTTACGGGAGGGAGGCGCGGGACGTACGGGAAGCGCACCCCGTCGTCGGCGCCCTCGGGCGGGTGCCCACCCAGGGCGGGGGCGGCGTCCCCCGGCAGCGCGAGCGCGGCCCGGTGCCGATGCCGGAGCGCGGCCCCGACCGCGGGCCCGGCCAGCGGGTCACCAGCGGCGACATCGCCGCCCTCCGCTCGGTCGGCGAACTCTTCCGCACCCTCGACCACGCCTACGGCGGCGGCCACGCCCGCCAGGCCCTCGTGCGCTATCTGGAGCACGAGGCCGAGCCGATGCTCCGGGGCAGCTACGGCGAGGCCGTCGGCCGCCGCCTCTTCGCGGCCGTCGCCGACCTCACCCGCCTCGCGGGCTGGACCTCGTACGACATCGCCGCGCACGGGCTCGCGCAGCGGTACTTCGTCCAGGCGCTGCGGCTGGCGCAGGCGGCGGGGGACCGGGCCTACGGCTCCTACGTCCTCGTCACCATGGCCCGCCAGGCCGTCTACCTCGGGCACGGACGGGAGGCCGTGCAGCTCGCCCGCGTCGCCCAGCAGGGCGTGGGGCCCGGCGCGCCCCCCGTCGTCCAGGCGCTGCTGCACGCGGTGGAGGCCCGGGGCCACGGCGTCCTGGGCGAGGCCCGCGCCTGCACCGCGTCCCTGCTGCGCGCGGAACGGGCCCTCGGCGCCGCCCGCCCCGGCGACGAGGCGCCGGTATGGGGGCGCGCCTTCGACGAGGCGCAGATGACGGACGAGTTCGGCCACTGCTACCGGGACCTCCAGCAGTACCGGCAGGCCGTCCAGTACGCCGAGCGCTCCCTCCAGCTCCGCCCGGTGGGCATGGCCCGCAGCAGGCTCTTCTGCCGGGTGGTGCTCGCCTCCTCCCGGCTCGCCCTCGGCGAGCTGGACCAGGCGTGCACCCTGGGCGCGGAGGCCGCGCTCCAGGCGGCGGAGATGCGTTCCGCGCGGGCCCTGGAGTACGTCCAGGACTTCGAACGCCGCCTGGAGCCCTACCGCGACGCGGCGGCCGTCCGCGGCTACCGCGACCGCGTGGCCCCCCTCGGCTGACCCACCCACCCGCCCGCACCCGCCGCGCCGGACCCGGCCCCCGGGCCCGGCGCGGCGGCATGGGCGCCTGCCCCGGGCCGTCCGGCCGTGCCCGGGGCCGGCGGCCGCCCGCGCGGGGGTGCTCGCGGTCTCCCCGGGTCAGGCCGCCTGGCGGGTGGGGCGGGATTCCGGCGGGCGGACGGAGAAGTCGCGGAGGATCGCCGACGCGGTACGGCGGGCCGAGAGGAGGGCGCCCTGGACCGTGCTCGTGGAGCGGTGGTCGCCGCAGACGTAGAGGCCCGCGAGCACCCGCACCGGGCGGTGCACGTCGTGCGGGGCGTCCATCGCGGGAACGGCGTACGGGTCGTGGTGGACCGCGAGCGGTTCCCACGCGTCCGTCGCCACCCCGTACAGCCGCGCGAGCTGCCGCCGTACCGCCCCGTCGAGGCCGGGCACCGGCGGGCCGAGGACCGTCGAGGAGATCAGGACCCCGCCCCGCGGGGCCCGCGCCGGATCCACCTCGCTCATCACCGCCGTGTGCGAGACCGGCCCGCCGCCGTCCGCGTCCAGTACCAGCGAGGCCCCCGTCGGCGGCGCCTCCGGTGCGCTGTGGTGCACCACCGTCACCGGGTGGAAACGGGGCACCCGCAGCCCCGGCAGTACCTCGGCCGCCTCCCGCGCCCCCGTCGCCAGCACCAGCGCCCGGCAGGACAGCTCCCCGTACTCCTCCGTGCTGACCCGGTTGATCGACGCGTCCCGCACCCGCACTCCCGTGGTCACCGTTCCCTCCGGCAGCGCCGCCGCCAGCCGCTCCGGGAGCAGCGCCGCGCCCCCGGCGGGGACGCAGAGCCGCCCCCGGGCGAAGCCCCGCAGGGCGAGGTCCGCGCACCGGCTCGACGTGGTCAGCTCCGGGTCGCAGAGCAGCGCGGACAGCAGCGGGCGCAGCACGCCCTGTGTCGTGCGCGAGGGCAGCCCCCGCCCCGACAGCGTCTCGGCGGCGGTCCGTTCGGGGCGGGCCATCAGCCGCTCCACCGAGGTCCCCGCGAGCCGGGCCAGGGACGCGCTCAGCCGCGCCTCGTCGAGCGGCCTGGGGGCGCTTGCCAGGGCGCGTGCCATGGTCAGTGCGCCCCTCGTGCTCCCGGCGTCCCAGGCGCGGCGCACGGTCTCCCCGGTCCGCTGGAGCCGTCCGCCGCAGTGGACCAGCACGCCCGGCGCGAAGGGCCGCAGCGGCACGTCCACCAGGCTCGCGGTGCGCCGCAGTTCCGTGTACGAGGTGCTGAGCAACTGGCCCACCCGGTCCAGGCGGAACCCGTCGATCTCCTCCGTCGAGAGTCTGCCGCCGGGCCGGTCGGCGGCCTCCAGAACGCTGACGCTGAGGCCCGCCCTGGTCAGCCGATGTGCCACCGAGAGGCCGGAGATACCGGCTCCGACGACGATGACGTCCGCGTGGTCCGCGCTGTGGCCGGTGCTGATGAGCACGTGCCCCTCCCCGAGGTCGGCGCTCCGCTGTGAGGGGGACATGCCCCCGACGGGCCCCTGGAATGCCCGAGTTCGCATCGAGGGTAGGGAGGCGTGGCCGATTGGCGACGCGCGCACGCGGCGGGGCACCGGAGCGCGGGGGCGCACTGCCGGTACGGGCCCTCGGGAACGGCTTCCGGGGCCCGGAGGAGGCCCTGGGAGGGGTGTTCCGGCTGGGTACGGGGAGCCCGCCGGGACGGCCGGGAGGAGCCCCGTTCCGGCGGGCGGGGACAGCACGGGCCGGGACGCCGCCCCGGGCCGGGAGGCTACCGGGCCGGGACGCCCCGGGGGTCCAGCGCCGCCGCGATCGCCTCGTCGATGCCCGGGAACGCGAACACGAACCCCGAGTCGAGGAGTCTCGCGGGCACCACCCGCTGGCTGCCCAGCACATCCCCCGCCAGCCCCCCGAGCACCGCCCGCAGGGCGAACCCCGGGACCGGGAACGGCGTCGGCCTGCGCAGCACCCTGCCCATCGCCGCCGTGACCTCCCGGTTGGTCACGGGCGCCGGGGCCGTCAGATTCACCGGCCCCGCGAGGGGCGTGTCCAGGATGTGCCGCAACGCGGCCACCTCGTCGTGCAGCGCGATGAAGCTCCAGTACTGGCGGCCGTCCCCCAGCCGCCCCCCGAGCCCCGCCCGGAACAGGGGGAACATCCGCCCCCATGCCCCCTCGCGCGCCACCACCAGACCGGTGCGCGCGTACGCGGTCCTGATGCCCGCCTCCTCGGCCGGGGCCGCCGCCTCCTCCCACTCCACGCACACATCCGGCAGAAAACCGTCCCCGGGCGGGGCCTCCTCGTCCACCGCGCGGTCCCCGGTCTCCCCGTACCAGCCGATCGCGCTGCCGCAGAGGAAGACGTCCGGCGGGGTGTCCAGGGTGGTGACCGCCTCCGCGAGCGCCGCCGTGCCCAGCACCCGGCTGTCGCGGATCTCCCTGCGGTACGCCTCGGTCCAGCGGTGGTCGCCGACGCCCGCCCCGGCGAGGTTGACCACGGCGTCACAGCCCACCAGGCCCGCCGTGTCCACGTACTGCCGCACCGGGTCCCACTCCACCTCGTCCCCCCTCCGGGCGGGGCGCCGCACCAGGCGCACCACCTCGTGCCCGTCCAGGCGCAGGGAGCGCGTGAGCGCCGTACCGATGAGTCCGGAGGCACCGGCGATCGCGATTCGCATGAAAACCAGTCTGCCCCCGGCCCCTCCCATGACACAGTTTCCCCATGCATGAGTCGCACATCCGCCCGGCGCGCGCCGACGACGGCGACGCGCTGAACCGTCTCGACCACGACGCCTGGTCGACGCTGCACGCGGTCTCCCCCCGGCGGACGCAGCCCTTCGCCCCCTTCTTCGACGAGCGCAACCGCCCCGGGGACCTTCTCGTCGCCGAGGACGGCGGCGGGCTCCTCGGCTACATCAAGCTCGCCGCGCCCACCCCGCTCGCCTGCAACCGCCATGTCCTCCAGATCCAGGGGCTCGTGGTCGCGGACGCGGCACGCGGGCGCGGGGTCGGCCGGGCGCTCCTCCGCGCGGCCGGTACGGAGGCGCGCCGCCGGGGCGCGGTCCGGCTCACCCTGCGGGTGCTCGGCCACAACGCCCCGGCCCGTGCCCTGTACACATCGGAGGGCTTCGCGGTCGAGGGGGTGCTGCCCGGGGAGTTCCTGCTCGACGGGGAGTACGTCGACGACGTCCTGATGGGCCGCTCGCTGCCCTAGCCCCGGCCCGGGTCCCGTCAGAGCAGGTCCCGGCCGTCGCCGAAGCGCTCCCACAGCCGGGGAAACCGTTCCGCCAGCGTCTCCTCGTCGTCGAAGTCGAACGGGGTGCCCGCCGGTTCCGCGGGCTGCGGCGGAATGCCCAGCTCCGGTGCCACGGCCCCGGTGAGCCGTTCATACGCCTCGTCCGCCGCGTACCCCAGGTCCTCCCCGTCCCCGTCGATCTCGGGGTCGAACTCGTCCAGCAGCTCCGCGAGCGCGTCCGGCTCGTGCACCGCCCCCTCGAAGACCTCCCTGCCCTGGCCGATGAGCCAGCAGCGGAAGTAGTCGAAGACGTCGTCGCTCGCCCCGTCGAGCAGCACGGCCGCCGCGCCCCACAGATCCCAGGTGTACGCGCGGTTGTACCGGGCCTCGAAGTGCCGGGCGAAGTCCAGCACGGAGTCGGGGTCGAGCTGGGCCAGCCGTTCGACCAGCAGATCGGCGTGGTCCTCGGGGTCGCCGTCGGCGGCCTCGCGGGTGCGGTCCACGATCTCCCAGAACTCCGTCTCGTCCATCACGGGTCCAGCATCACGGCCGGAGCGGAGCCGCGCACGCGGAGCCGCCGAACAGGCTGACTCCCCGGACACCGTCAGAAGCCGGACAGCAGGTGTCCGGTATCCGTGCGAGCGTCGTCCGCATGACAGCAGAGGACAGGACGACGACGGCGGACGGCATGACGGCGGACGGTACGACGAGGGGCGGTACGGCGGGTTGCGGCGCACGGGCGGACGCGCCGCTGGCCGGGCGGGTGGCGCTGGTGGCCGGGGCGACCCGGGGCGCGGGCCGCGCCATCGCCGTCCAGCTCGGGGCGGCGGGCGCCACGGTCTACGCGACCGGCAGGACCACCCGGGACCGGGTCAGCGAACTGGGCCGGGCGGGGGAGACCATCGAGGGGACGGCCGAGCTGGTCGACGCGGCGGGCGGGACGGGCATCGCCATCGCCGCCGACCATCTGGAGCCGGAGCGGGTACGGGAGGTGGTCGCCCGGATCGACCGCAACCACGGGCGGCTCGACATCCTCGTCAACGATGTGTGGGGCGGGAACGGCCTGCTCGACTTCGGCACCCGGATGTGGGACGTCGACCTGGACCGGGGGCTGCGGATGCTCGACCTCGGGGTGCGGACCCACATCATCACCAGCAGCATCGCCCTGCCGCTGCTGATCCGCAGGCCCGGCGGGCTGGTGGTGGAGGTCACGGACGGCACCGAGCGCACCAACCGGGAGCCCCGGGAGAACTTCTACTACGACCTCGCCAAGAACGCCCCCATCCGGATGGCCCGCCTCCTCGGCGAGGAGCTGATGGAGCTGGGCTGCACGGCGGTCGCCGTCACCCCCGGCTTCCTGCGCTCCGAGGAGATGCTCGACCACTTCGGCCTCACGGAGGAGAACTGGCGCGAGGGGACCGAGGCGCAGCCGCACTGGTCCCTCTCGGAGAGCCCCGTCTATCTGGGGCGGGGCCTCGCCGCCCTCGCCGCCGACCCGGGGCGGCACCGCTGGAACGGGCAGTCGCTGGACAGCGGGGAACTGGCCCGCGAGTACGGCGTCACGGACCTCGACGGCAGCCGCCCCGATGTCTGGGGCTACATCCTGGCGGAGAAGGCGGGCGGGCGGCCCGCCCCGGAGGACTACCGCTGAACGCCTCCGTGCCGCACGCCTCCGTGCCGCCACCCGGGCCCGCCCGCGCGGCCCCCGGCCGGTCGGCGGTGCGCCGCCCCGCCCGCCCCGGTCGTGGGCGGGCCCCGGCGGCGGTACGGGCCGTGTCCGCTCCTCAGCGGTACGGACGGGCCGCCCGTTCCGCCGCCTCCGCGAAACGCGTCCGCAGCTCGGCGGGGGCCAGAACCTCCAGCTCCGGGGCGAGGGCGAAGAGCTGTGCGTACGCCACCTCGGGGGACTCGACGGGCAGGGTCAGCGTCACCCGGCCCCGCTCGTCGGGCGGCTGCGCCGCCGCCAGCGCCTCGCGGGCGGCGGACCGCTCGGTGACGTACGGCAGCCGTCGCGCGCCCTCCTCGGTGACGCGGATCACCACCTCGGAACGGAGCAGCGAGCGGCCGAACTGCTCCGCGCGCTCCGCCCAGAAGGCCGGGAGGTCGAACGTCTCGTCCCGGTCGAAGCACGCGCCCCCGTCAACGGGGGTGACGAGGGCGGCCGAGGTGAAGCGGTCCAGCCGGTAGACCCGGAACGAGTCCGCCACCCGGGCGCACAGATACCAGACGCCCGCCTTCAGCACGAGCCCGTACGGCTCCAGCTCGCGCCGGACCTCCTCGCCGCCCCGGCCCCGGTACTCCGCCCGCAGCCGCCGGTCCTCCCGGACCGCCTCCGCGACGACGGGCAGCAGCGGCGGCGTCTCCGGCTCCTGGTACCAGGCGGGCGCGTCCAGATGGAAGCGCTGGGCGGCGGTGCGGGGGGCGTCGCTGAGCGAGGGCAGCAGCGCCGCCGACACCTTCAGCCGGGCCGCCGACGCCGCGTCCCCGAGGCCCATCTCCCGCAGCGCCTGCGGCAGCCCCGAGAGGAACAGTGCCTCCGCCTCGCTGCGGCCCAGCCCGGTCAGCCGGGTGCGGTAGCCGCCGAGGAGCCGGTAGCCGCCCGCCCGGCCCCGGTCGGCGTGGACCGGGACGCCCGCCTCGGACAGGGCGAGGGCGTCCCGGGTCACCGTCCGCTCCGAGACCTCCAGCTCCCGGGCCAGCTCCGCCCCCGTCATCGAGGGCCTGTTCTGGAGCAGGAGCACCATCTTGATCAGCCGGGCAGCGCGCATCCCTCCATCATGGCCGAGAGGCCGAGAGGCCGTCGCGGCCGGAACGGCAGCACGGACGGGACGCCGGGCCGGGCCGGGCCGGGACGGCCCGGCCCGGCGCGGAGGTGACGGCCCGCGCGCGGTGCCGCCGCCGGCACCCGCCCGGGAGAGGCCCTACACCAGCGGCTCCTGCAACTCGGTCACCCAGGCCGCACGGTCCTCCGGCGCCTCCAGGTACACCTCGCGGGCGAACCCCGTCGACCGGTGGCCGCCCGCCTCGACCCAGCGGGCGAGGACCTGCTCCGTCTCGACGACCGTCGTCATCGGACCCCGGTGCACGACCGTCGCCGCCCGCTCCACCGCGGGCAGCTCCACCACCTCGAAGCCCGAGGGGCCGTCCTCCGGCCGCAGCGCCACCGCCGGGCCGACGGTGAGGGCGGCGTGCACCACCACCCGGCCGTCGCCGCCCGGGGCCTCCTCGTAGTACGCGACCGGAGGCCCGGCGGGCACGATCCCCGCTCTCTCCAGCGCCGCGCACAGCCGGTCGTACAGCGGCTTGATGACCGGCCCGATGTCCTTCGGCGCATAGCTCTCCGCCACGCCGGACAGCTGTGCCACCCGCACGGCCGGAAGGGACTTCACGATGACCTCGTCGATGGGCATGCGCCCCTCACTCTCGATCGAACGGAGCCTCGCCTCGACCTGCCCCAGCCGCTCCGCCGCCCGGGCCATCGCCTCCTCCAGCTCCGCCCGGCGCAGGACGAGCATCCCGCGCAGCTCCTCCGGGCCCACCCGGTCCTCCAGGATGCGGCCCACCTGTTCGAGGGTGAGACCGAGATCCTTGAGGGCGATGATCCGGTTGAGCCGGGAGAGCTGGTCGGCCGCGTAGTGGCGGTAGCCGGTGCAGGGGTCGGTACGGGCGGGGCGCAGCAGTCCGAGGGCGTCGTAGTGCCGCAGCATACGAGCCGATACCCGGCCGTGCCGGGCGAAGTCTCCGATGGTGAACATGGTCCCCCCAGTCGACGGCCTCACACGGTGTCAAGGTCAAGCCCCCGCCCCGGGGCGGGGGCCGGCAGCGGTGCCCGGGTGCGCGGACGCCCCCGGCGACGGGCCCGTTCGGGCCGCCACCGGGGGCGTTCGGGGCTCAAGGGGCCCAGGGGATCGGAGGCTCAGAGGCCGTAGCGCTCCCGGGCCTCCTTCACGGCCGTCGCCGGGACCTCGCCGCGCCGCGCGAGCTGCGCCAGCGCCGCGACGACGATCGACTGCGGGTCCACGCCGAAGTGGCGGCGGGCCGCCTCACGGGTGTCGGAGAGGCCGAAGCCGTCCGTGCCCAGCGAGGACCAGTCCTGCTCCACCCACTGGCTGATCTGGTCCGGGACCTGACGCATCCAGTCGCTGACCGCGAGGACCGGGCCCGGGGCGCCCGCGAGCGCCTGCCGGACGTACGGGACGCGCTCCTCGCCGCGCAGCAGGGCCGCGTCGGCCTCCAGCGCGTCCCGGCGCAGCTCGCCCCAGGAGGTCGCGGACCAGACATCGGCCGTGACACCCCACTCGGCGGCCAGGATCCGCTGCGCTTCGAGGGCCCAGTGGATCGCGGTGCCGGAGCCGAGGAGCTGAATCCTGGGGGCACCGGCCGAGGCGGGCACGCCCTCGTTGAACCGGTACAGGCCCTTGACGATGCCCTCCTCGACGCCCTCGGGCATCGCGGGCTGCGGCTTCGGCTCGTTGTAGACGGTGAGGTAGTAGAAGACGTCCGAGTCCTCGCCAGGGCGTGCTTCGCCGTACATCCGGCGCAGACCGTCCTTGACGATCACCGAGATCTCGTACGCGAACGCCGGGTCGTAGTTGAGCGACGCCGGGTTCGTGGACGCGATCAGGTGCGAGTGGCCGTCCGCGTGCTGGAGGCCCTCACCGGTCAGGGTGGTGCGGCCCGCCGTGGCGCCGACGATGAAGCCCTTGCCGAGCTGGTCGGCGAGCTGCCACATCTGGTCGCCGGTGCGCTGCCAGCCGAACATCGAGTAGAAGATGTAGAACGGGATCATCGGCTCGCCGTGCGTCGCGTACGACGAGGCGGCGGCGATGAAGTCGGCCATGGACCCGGCCTCGGTGATCCCCTCGTTGAGGATCTGGCCGTCCGTGGCCTCCTTGTAGTACATGAGCTGGTCGCGGTCGACCGGCTCGTACGTCTGGCCCAGCGGCGAGTAGATGCCCGCCGACGGGAACAGGGACTCCATGCCGAAGGTCCGGGCCTCGTCGGGGACGATCGGGACCCAGCGGCGGCCGGTCTCCTTGTCCCGCATGAGGTCCTTCATCAGCCGGACGAAGGCCATGGTGGTGGCCATCTCCTGCTTGCCGGAGCCCTTCTCCAGGGCCTGGAAGGCACGCGGCGAGGTGACCGCCGGGTCGGGCAGCGCCACCTGGTGCACCCGGCGGGCCGGTGCGGGGCCGCCGAGGGCCGCGCGGCGCTCCTGGAGGTAGCGGACCTCGGGGGAGTCGGCGCCCGGGTGGCCGTAGGGCACCACACCGCCGTCGAAGGCGCTGTCGGCGATCGGGAGCCCGAGCAGGTCGCGCATGCCCTTGAACTCGTCGACCGTCAGCTTCTTCATCTGGTGGTTGGCGTTCTTGGACGCGAAGCCCTTGCCCAGGGTGTGGCCCTTGACCGTCTGCGCCAGGATCACCGTCGGCGCGCCCCGGTGGGCGAGGGCCGCGCGGTACGCCGCGTACACCTTGTGCGCCTCGTGGCCGCCGCGCGAGGTGTAGAAGCACTCGGCGATCTTGTCGTCGCTCAGCAGCCGGCCCAGCTCGACGAGGGCGGGTTCGGCGCCGAAGAAGTGCTCGCGGATGTAGGCGACGTCACGGGTGGCGTAGGTCTGGAACTGGGCGTCCGGGACCTCGCGCAGCCTGCGCACCAGGGCGCCGGCGGTGTCGAGCCGGAAGACCTCGTCCCAGGCGGAGCCCCACAGGGTCTTGACCACGTTCCAGCCCGCGCCGCGGAACTGGGCCTCCAACTCCTGCACGATCTTGAAGTTCGCGCGGACCGGGCCGTCGAGGCGCTGGAGGTTGCAGTTGATGACGAAGGTCAGGTTGTCCAGGCGCTCACGGGAGGCGAGGGCCAGGGCCGCCGTCGACTCGGGCTCGTCCATCTCGCCGTCGCCGAGGAAGGCCCACACATGCGACCGGGAGGTGTCCTTGATCCCGCGGTTGTGCAGATAGCGGTTGAACCGCGCCTGGTAGATCGCGGAGAGCGGGCCGAGGCCCATGGAGACGGTGGGGAACTCCCACAGCCAGGGCAGCCGCCGCGGGTGCGGGTACGAGGGCAGCCCGGCGCCGCCCGCCTCCTGGCGGAAGTTGTCGAGGTGGGCCTCGGTGAGCCGGCCGTCGAGGAAGGCGCGGGCGTAGATGCCCGGCGCGGCGTGGCCCTGGATGTAGAGCTGGTCGCCGCTGCCGTCGCCCTCCTTGCCCCGGAAGAAGTGGTTGAAGCCGGTCTCGTAGAGCCAGGCGGCCGAGGCGAAGGTGGCGATGTGGCCACCGACACCCAGCTTGGAGCCGCGCGTCACCATGGCGGCGGCGTTCCACCGGTTCCAGGCGGTGATCCGGGCTTCCATCTCCACATCGCCGTCGCAGACGGGCTCGGCGGCGGTGGGGATGGTGTTGACGTAGTCCGTCTCCAGCAGCCGGGGCACGGGGACCCCGGCGGCTTCGGCGTGCTGGAGCGTGCGGCGCATCAGGTACGCGGCACGGTGCGGGCCGGCGTGGTGGGCGACGGCGTCGACGGAGGCCGCCCACTCGGCGGTCTCTTCGGCGTCGCGGTCCGGGAGCTGGTCCAGCTCGCTCGGAAGCTTGGCTACGGGGTCGGACATGTCGCCGCCTTCCGGAGTGGAGTGGGGATGGGGGATAGGGAGTGGGGGTTGCCCATGTCGTGGCAGGACAGGGCGACGGGCGGGTGAACCCGAAGGCGACTGTAAGCCGCTGATCGATGATCGATCAAAGTATTCGCACATAAAAGTTCTCCGTAGGGCGAAATTGGCATTCCGTGCCGTGAAATAGGGCACGCGGTGCCAAAAATTCCGCTTCTACGGCGCTCATCTGCGCGGGGCCGCTCGCGGCTGGGCACCCGTACGGGGGTGTGCGCGAGAGCCCGGGGTGACGCCCGGACAGGGGTCCGGGACGGTGCCCGGGGCACCCCTGGGGGCGGCGGGAGCGGCGGTGGTCGTTCGACATCGTCGTGAGGCAGCCTAGGCCCTCGGCGCACAGCCCAGGACATGGGCCTTCACCAGGGCCCCGATCTGCGGATCGCGCCGCTGGAACGCCTCCACGAGCGCCTGGTGCTCCTCCGCGTAGGACTGCTGCACCGTGCCCAGCCAGCGGATGGAGAGCGCGGTGAAGACCTCGATGCCCAGGCCCTCCCAGGTGTGCAGCAGCACCCCGTTGCCCGCCGCGCGCACCAGCTCGCGGTGGAAGGCCACGGTATGGCGGACCTGGCCCGCCGAGTCCCCGGCGCGGTCGGCCTCGTACAGGGCCGCCACCTCGGGCTCCAGGGCCGAGCAGTCCTCCGCCAGCCGCTCGGCGGCCAGCTCGGCGGCGATCTGCTCCAGACCGGCCCGCACCGGATAGCTCTCCTCCAGGTCCGCGGCGGTGAGATTGCGCACCCGGGCGCCCTTGTTCGGCGCGGACTCGATCAGCCGCAGGCTCTCCAGCTCCCGCAGCGCCTCCCGGACCGGGGTCTGGGAGACCTGGAGCTCACTCGCGATGCCGCGCTCCACGATCCGCTCGCCCGGCTTCCAGCGTCCACTGACGATGCCCTCCACGATGTGGGCACGGATCTGTTCCCGCAGCGACTGGACGACGGGCGGGGTCATGTGGGGGCTCCTTCAGGGGGACGAGGCCCACCGATTATCCCCTCCGGGGGCGGTGGACACAGTGAGGGGACGACGAGGCGCCCCGCCCGGACTCGCCGGGCGGGGCGCCTCGCACTGCACTGTCGCCGGGCTCAGAGACCCAGCTCCACCTCGAACTCACCGGCTTCGAGGATCGCCTTGACGGCCGTCAGGTAACGGGCGGCGTCCGCGCCGTCCACCAGACGGTGGTCGTAGGAGAGCGACAGGTACGTCATGTCACGGATGCCGATGACCGTGCCCTCGGCGGTCTCGATGACCGCCGGGCGCTTGACCGTGGCACCGATGCCCAGGATGGCGACCTGGTTCGGCGGCACGATCACCGTGTCGAACAGCGCGCCGCGCGAGCCGGTGTTGCTGATCGTGAAGGTCGCGCCCGCCAGGTCGTCCGGCGTGATCTTGTTGCCGCGGACCTTGCCGGCCAGCTCGGCCGTCTTCTTGGCGATACCGGCGATGTTGAGGTCGCCCGCGCCCTTGATGACCGGCGTCATCAGACCCTTCTCGGAGTCGACGGCGATGCCGACGTTCTCCGAGTCGAAGTACGTGATGGTGCCCTCGTCCTCGTTGATCCGGGCGTTGACGACCGGGTGGGCCTTCAGCGCCTGGGCCGCGGCCTTGACGTAGAACGGCATCGGGGAGAGCTTGACGCCCTCACGGGCCGCGAAGCCGTCCTTCGCCTGGGCGCGCAGCTTCATCAGCTTGGTGACGTCGACCTCGACGACCGAGGTCAGCTGGGCCTGGCTGTGCAGCGCCTTCATCATGTTGTCGCCGATGACCTTGCGCATGCGGGTCATCTTGACGGTCTGGCCGCGCAGCGGGGAGACCGCGAGGGCCGGGGCCTTCGCCGCGGGGGCGGCGGCGGCCGGGGCGGCCGGAGCCGGAGCGGCGGCCGGGGCCTTCGCGGCGGCGGCGTCGAGGACGTCCTGCTTGCGGATGCGGCCACCGACGCCGGAGCCGGACACCGAGGCGAGGTCCACGCTGTTCTCGGCGGCCAGCTTGCGCACCAGCGGGGTGACGTAGACATCGCTGCCGGAGACCGGAGCGGCGGCGGGCGCGGGCGCGGCCGGGGCGGCTGCCGGAGCCGGTGCCGGGGCAGCGACCGGCGCGGGCGCCGGAGCCGGGGCGGGCACCGGGGCGGGGGCCGGAGCCTCCTGGACCGGAGCCGGAGCCGGGGCAGCGACCGGGGCGGGCGCCGGAGCGGCGGCCGGGGCCGGGGCCGCAGGCGCGGCGGGGGCGGCCGGAGCCGCACCCGGAGCACCGATCACGGCCAGCTTGGCGCCGACCTCGGCGGTCTCGTCCTCGCCGACCACGATCTCCAGCAGCACACCCGAGGCGGGGGCGGGGATCTCGGTGTCGACCTTGTCGGTCGAGACCTCCAGCAGCGGCTCGTCGGCCTCGACGCTCTCGCCGACCGACTTCAGCCAGCGGGTGACGGTGCCCTCGGTGACGCTCTCGCCGAGCGCGGGGAGGACCACGTCGGTGCCGGTGGCGCCACCGGCGGCCGGGGCGGGGGCCGGAGCCTCCTGGACCGGCGCGGGCGCGGCCGGGGCCTCGGCCACCGGCGCGGGGGCGACGGGGGCCTCCTGGACCGGGGCGGGGGCAGCGGCGGCTGCGGGCGCCGGGGCGGCGGCCGGGGCACCGGTGCCGTCGTCGATGAGGGCCAGCTCGGCGCCGACCTCCACCGTCTCGTCCTCGGCGACCTTGATGGAGGTGAGGATCCCGGACGCCGGGGCGGGGATCTCGGTGTCGACCTTGTCGGTCGAGACCTCCAGCAACGGCTCATCGGCCTCGACGCGCTCGCCCTCGGCCTTCAGCCAGCGGGTGACAGTGCCCTCGGTGACGCTCTCGCCGAGCGCCGGAAGGGTTACGGAAACCGCCATGGTTTCACTTGCTCCTAACGATGGGGTCTCCCCGGCTCCGGCGGAAGCGCGAGCCCGGGGAGGGGTGCGGTAGTGGTCGTCGGCCCGAGGGCTCAGTCGTGGGCGTGCAGCGGCTTGCCCGCGAGGGCCAGGTGCGCCTCGCCCAGCGCCTCGTTCTGCGTCGGGTGCGCGTGGATGAGCTGCGCGACCTCGGCCGGCAGAGCCTCCCAGTTGTAGATGAGCTGTGCCTCGCCGATCTGCTCGCCCATCCGGTCACCGACCATGTGGACGCCGACCACGGCACCGTCCTTGACCTGGACGAGCTTGATCTCGCCCTGGGTCTTCAGGATCCTGCTCTTCCCGTTGCCCCCGAGGTTGTACTTGAGGGTGACGACCTTGTCCGCGCCGTAGATCTCCTTGGCCTTGGCCTCGGTGATGCCCACGGAGGCGACCTCCGGGTGGCAGTACGTCACCCGGGGCACGCCGTCGTAGTTCACCGGGACGGTGTTCAGACCGGCGAGCCGCTCTGCCACCAGGATGCCCTCGGCGAAGCCGACGTGCGCGAGCTGGAGGGTCGGGACCAGGTCGCCGACCGCGGAGATGGTGGGGACGCTGGTCCGCATGTACTCGTCGACGAGGACATAGCCGCGGTCCATCGCGACGCCCTGCTCCTCGTAGCCGAGACCGGCCGAGACCGGGCCGCGGCCGACGGCGACCAGCAGCACCTCGGCCTCGAAGGTCTTGCCGTCCGCGAGGGTGACACGGACGCCGTCCTGCGTGTACTCGGCCTTCTGGAAGAAGGTGCCGAGGCTGAACTTGATGCCGCGCTTGCGGAAGGCGCGCTCCAGCAGCTTGGAGCTGTTCTCGTCCTCGACCGGGACCAGGTGCTTCAGGCCCTCGACCACGGTGACCTCGGCGCCGAAGGACTTCCACACGGACGCGAACTCGACACCGATGACGCCGCCGCCGAGCACGATCGCGGAGGACGGCACACGGTCCAGCTTCAGCGCGTGGTCGGAGGAGATGATCCGGTTGCCGTCGATCTCCAGACCGGGCAGCGACTTCGGCACGGAGCCGGTCGCCAGCAGGATGTGGCGGCCCTCGACGCGCTGGCCGTTGACGTCGACCGAGGTGGGCGAGGAGAGGCGGCCGGCGCCCTCGATGACGGTGATCTTGCGGGAGGCGATCAGCCCCGTCAGGCCCTTGTAGAGGCCCGCGATCACGTCGTCCTTGTACTTGTGCACCGCGGCGATGTCGATGCCCTCGAACGCGGTACGGACACCGAACTGCTCCGACTCGCGGGACTGGTCGGCGACCTCGCCCGCGTGCAGCAGCGCCTTGGTGGGGATGCAGCCGTAGTGCAGGCAGGTGCCGCCGAGCTTGTCCTTCTCGATCAGGGCGACGCTCAGGCCGAGCTGGGCTCCGCGCAGCGCCGCAGCGTAACCGCCGCTACCGCCGCCGAGGATCACTAGGTCGAAAACGGTGCTGGCGTCGTTCGCCACGTCACGTCCTCCATGCATGCGCGCCGGTCGCCGGGGTCCCCTCACCCAGGGGAGTCCGGCCCTTCGGCTGGTGTGCGGCCGATGTCTCGTCGGCCCTTAGGTCGGGGCCCTGTCCTGCCGAGGACCCATCTTTGCACTTGTTGCGGAAAGACGGGACGCGGGGCGGGCCTCTGCGGGCGTCTGATCGATCACCCTTGTGGCTACCGGTGAGTAGCAACGCGGTGCGCCGTCCGTCGATTCCCGGGGCCGGGCGCCCCGCCGTTCGTCCAGAGCGAACGCGGGGGATCCGGCCGATCGCACGGGCAGCGGCCCGCGGCCCGTACGGGGGTGCCGTACGGGCCGCGGGGACGGGTGGCCGGGCGCCCGCGCGGGGTGCCCGCGCGCCCGGCCGGGGCGTCAGCCCAGCTCGCCGTCGGCGATCCGCTCCGCGAGACGGACCAGGGTGCGCACCGAGGAGCCGGTGCCGCCCTTGGGGGTGTACCCGTACGGGGCACTCTCGTGGAAGGCCGGGCCCGCGATGTCCAGGTGCGCCCAGCTGATGCCCTCGCCCACGAACTCCTGGAGGAAGAGACCGGCGACCAGGCCGCCGCCCATCCGCTCGCCCATGTTGGCCATGTCCGCGACCTGGGAGTCCATGCCCTTGCGCAGCTCGGCGGGGAGCGGCATCGGCCAGGACTGCTCACCGGCCTCCTCGGCGGTCTCGTGGACCGCGGTGCGGAAGGCGTCGTCGTTGGCCATCACACCGAAGGTGCGGTTGCCGAGCGCCAGCACCATCGCGCCGGTCAGCGTGGCGACGTCCACCATGGCGTCCGGCTTCTCCTCGGACGCCTTCCACAGCGCGTCCGCGAGCACCAGCCGGCCCTCGGCGTCGGTGTTCAGCACCTCGACCGTCTTGCCGCTGTACATCCGCAGGACGTCGCCGGGGCGGGTGGCCGAACCGGACGGCATGTTCTCGGCGAGCGCGAGCCAGCCGGTGACGTTGACCGCGAGGCCGAGCCGCGCGGCGGCGACGACGGCGGCGAAGACCGCGGCGGCGCCGCTCATGTCGCACTTCATCGTCTCGTTGTGACCGGCCGGCTTCAGCGAGATGCCGCCCGAGTCGTAGGTGATGCCCTTGCCGACCAGCGCCAGCGTCCTGGCGTCCTTGGCGTGGGTGTAGGTGAGCTTCACCAGGCGCGGCGGGTTGGCGGAGCCCTGGCCGACGCCGATCAGGCCGCCGTAGCCGCCCTTGAGCAGCGCCTTCTCGTCCAGGATCTGGACCTTGAGGCCGTGCTCCTTGCCCGCGGCGGACGCCACGGCGGCGAACGCCTCGGGGGTCAGCTCATTGCCGGGGGTGTTGATCAGGTCGCGGCAGCGGTTCAGCTCCTCGACGACGATCTGCGCGCGCTCGGCGGCGGCCTTGTGGGCCTTGTCGCGCGGCTTGGCGCCCAGCAGGGCGACCTCGGCCAGCGGCTGCTTGGCGCCGCGGGCGTCCTTCTTGCCCATGCCCTGGTAGGCCGTGAAGGCGTACGCGCCCATCAGCGCGCCCTCGGCGATCGCGCCGGTGTCCTCGGCGGCCTCGATCGGCAGCGCGAACGCGGCCTTCTTGGAGCCGTGCAGGACCCGGGCGGCGGTGCCCGCGGCGCGGCGCAGGACCTCGGCCTCGAACGCCTCGCCCTCCTCCGGCGCGGCACCGAGGCCGACCGCCAGCACCACCGGGGCCTTGATCCCCTCGGGCGACGGCAGCTTGGTCACCTCGCCCTCGGCACCGGTGGCCCCGAGGGTCTCCAGCACCGCGGCGAGCTTTCCGCCGAACGCGTTGTCCACGGTCTCCGCGCCCGGTGCGACCACCGGGCCCTTGGCGCCCTTCGCGACCCCGACGACAAGGGCGTCGGCGCGCAACGTCGCAGCGCCGGCAGTGCTGAGAGTGAGAGCAGTCACGGTGGTGAAATCTCGCTTCCGTTGAGTTCCGGGGCCAAACGGCCGTTGTGGGGACAGGTCGACATCCCGCGCGGCACAGCGTACGCGCGACCGTGCGGGCCGCTGACGGCGGCGTTCGTTCACCCGTGCGTGGGATGTCCGCACGGCTGTCCGTCCACCGGGCAACTGGCCTGTACGGGAGTGGTGTTGCCCGCCGGGGTGCCGGACGGCGCACGGTGGGCGGGTGTGACCCGGACGGGTACCCGTGTGCCCGCTCAGGCACCAGGAAGACGTACCCGGGGGTCCGGGGGTTCGCACGGACCCGGGGAAATCACTCTGTGAGCCCCCGGCGTACGCCCGCCCGGCACCCCGCTGGACAGCGGCGAGCGGGGGCGGGGCGGGTCAGCCGAGGACCAGCGCCAGCAGACAGGCCGTCGCCGCCGTCTCCGCCAGCGCGCCGTAGACATCGCCGGTCACCCCGCCGAAGCGGCGGACGCAGTGCCGCAGCAGCAGCCCGGCCGCGATGAGCCCGAGGACCGCGGCGAGCCCGTACCGCAGCGCCCCGGGGCCGCCGGGGGCCGTGCCGAGCCCCGCCCCGGCGAGGACCACCAGGGCGGCGGCCGACCAGGCCGTCCGGACGGGCAGCACCTCGGCGACCGCCGCGCCCAGGCCCTCGGGGCGGGCCGCGGGGACCCCCGTACGGGAGGCGACGGTGAGGGCGAGCCGCGCGGTCACCGCCGCGAGGAGCGCGCCGAGCGCGCCGTGGGCCCACCCCCTCCCATACAGCTCGGCCAAGGCCGCGACCTGCGCGAACAGCGTGAACAGCAGGGTGATCACTCCGAACGGCCCGATGTCGGACCGCTTCATGACCGCCAGCGCCCCGGCGGCGGGCCGCGCGCTGCCGAGACCGTCCGCCGTGTCGGCGAGCCCGTCCAGATGGAGCCCCCGGGTCAGCGCGGCGGGGACGGCCGCCGTGGCGACCGCCGCGACCAGCGGACCCGAGCCGAGCAGGGCGGACGCCGCGCCCAGCGCGCCCGCGCACAGCCCCACCACCGCTCCGGCCAGCGGCGCGCAGAGCATGCCGGCGCGGGCCGCGCCCCGGTCCCAGCGGGTCACCCGGACGGGCAGCGCGGTCAGGGTGCCGAACGCGAAGCGGACGCCCGTCCCCATCCCCGCCCGCGCGCTCGTACCGCCTGTTCCGTCCGTGCCGCCGGTGTGGTCCGTCCCGCTCATGTCGTTCACCGGCGCAGGGTAGCCCGCTCGCCCTCCCCCAGCACGGTAGATTCCCGTTCAAATGCAGCGATAAGGGATATAGGGATATAGCGATCAGGGATAGAGAGCGCCCTGAAGGGAACGGCATGGGCGGCTGGTTCACCCGCAACATCGTGGAACCGGGCAAGCTCCCGATGGTGCTCGCCCTTGCCTCGTTCGTCCTCACCTTTCTGCTCACCCGGACCGTCACCCGGCTGATCAGGGCGGGACGCGGCCCCTTCCGGAACATCACCGCCGGGGGAACGCACATCCACCATGTGGTGCCCGGGGTGGTCCTCACCCTCGTCGGCGGCTTCGGCGCGGTCGGCGCCGGGCGCCACGGGCTGGGAGCCTCCCTCTGCGCGGTCGTCTTCGGCATCGGCGCGGGGCTCGTCCTCGACGAGTTCGCCCTCATCGTCCATATCGACGATGTCTACTGGACCGAGGAGGGACGGCAGAGCGTGGAGGCCGTCGTGCTCGCCACCGCCCTCGCCGCGCTGGTCATCGGCGGTTTCTCACCCCTCGACGTCGCCTCGATCAGCCCCGGCGAACGCCAGAACCGGGCTGCCTTCGTCGTCACCCTGCTGCTGAACTTCCTCCTCGCCCTGATCACGCTCGCCAAGGGCAAGGCCCGGATGGCGATCATCGGGACCCTGGTCCCCTTCGTCGCGATCGTCGGCGCGGTACGGCTGGCCCGGCCCGGGTCGCCCTGGGCCCGGCGCCTCTACCGCCGCAGGCCCCGGGCCCGGGCGCGGGCCCGGCTCCGCTCCTACCGCCACGACCGGCGCTGGGACCGCCCCCGCCGCCGCTTCCAGGACTTCATCGGCGGCGCGCCCGGCCGCCCGCCCGAACAGCGCTGAACGGGAACGGGGGACTCGGCGCGGCTGTCGCACCGGTCGCGCCGCCGGGCCGGTCAGCCCGCGGCGACCCGACCCGCGCCGTCCGCCCCGTCGGGCTTCTCGGGCTCCTTGGAGCCGTCCGGCTCATCCGCGCCATCCGTGCCATCTGCGTCATCTGCGTCATCTGTGTCATCCGTGTCGGACGACCGCTCCGGCAACTCGGCCGCCAGCGCGGCAGCCGCCTGGACGAACGGAAGCGCGAGCAGCGCCCCCGCCCCCTCCCCGACCGTGACACCGTGGTCCAGGAGCGGGGTGAGCGCCATCCGGTCCAGCGCCTTCGCCTGCGCCGGCTCCCCGCTCAGCTGACCCGCCAGCCACCAGTCCGGCGCCCGGAACGCGGCCCGCTGTGCCACCAGCGCACACGCCGCCGACACCACCCCGTCCAGGATCACCGGCATCCGGCGCACCGCGCTCTGGAGCAGAAAACCCGTCATCGCGGCCAGATCCGCGCCCCCCACCGCCGCCAGCAGCTCCAACTGGTCCCCGAGGACCGGCCGGGCCCGGCGCAGCGCGTCCCGGATCGCCGCGCACTTGCGCATCCACGCCAGATCGTCGATGCCCGCGCCGCCGCGCCCCGTCACCAGCGAGGCGTCCGTCCCGCACAGGGCCGCGATCAGCGTGGACGCGGGCGTCGTCCCGCCCACGCTCAGATCGCCGAGGACCACCGCGTCGGTGCCCGAGTCGGCCTCCTCGTCCGCGATCGCCATCCCGAGCCGGACCGCGCGCTCGGCCTCCTCGGCCGTCAGCGCGTCCTCCACGTCGATGCGCCCGCTGCCGCGCCGCACCCGGTGGCGCACCACCTCGTCCGGCAGCAGCGCCGGATCGCAGTCCAGCCCCGCGTCCACGATCCGCAGCGGCACCCCCGCCCGGCGCGCCAGCACCGCGACCGGGGTCCCGCCCTCCAGCGCCGCCCGCACCAGCCGGTGCGCGGTGCCCGCCGCACGGCCCGAGACCTCCAGGGACGCCACCCCGTGGTCCCCGGCGAACAGCACCGCCTTGGGCCGCTCGATCGGCCGCACCGGCACCGAGCCCTGAGCGGCCGCCAGCCATTCACCCAGCTCGTCCAGGCGCCCCAGCGCCCCGCCCGGGACCACCAGGCGCTCCCGGCGCTCCTCGGCGTCGCGCCGGACGCCGCTGTCGGGACGCTCGATCAGTTCGGAGAAGTCATCGAGATTCAGCCTGCTCATTCGCCGAACAGTACCGGGTGGCACCCGCTCAGTTCCGCAGTACCAGCGCCTGCCCCGCCACCACCAGGACGACCTGCTCGCACTCGGCCGCGAACGCCGCGTTCAGCCGTCCCAGCTCATCGCGGAAACGACGGCCGGACGCGGTCGCGGGCACCACCCCCGAACCCACCTCGTTCGTCACCGCCACCACCGTCCGCCCGGTCGTCCGCACCGCCGTGACCAGCTCACCGACCCGTTTCCGCAGCTCCCGTTCACCGCCCTGCCGCCACCGCTCGTCGTCCCAGGCGCCCACCCGGTCCATCGCGTCCGTCAGCCACAGCGACAGACAGTCCAGCAGCAGCGGGGGACCGTCGCCGGACAGCAGCGGAACCAGCTCGCAGGTCTCCTCCGTGCGCCAGGAGTTCGGACGGCGCTCCCGGTGCAGCGCCACCCGGTCCGCCCACTCGGTGTCGCCGCCGCGGCCGCCGCCCGTGGCCACGTACAACACCCCAGGGAACGTTTCGAGCCGCCGCTCCGCCTCCACCGACTTCCCCGAACGCGCCCCGCCGGTGACCAGCGTGCGGCGCGGAACGTCGGGAACGGCGTGGTACTCGCCCACGATCAGCGTCGTCCCGTCCGGCACCGCCCGCGCACCCGCCGCCGCGAGCCGCCGCTCCAGCTCACCGCCGCCGGGCACTTCGTGGTCGAGATGGACGGCGATCACATCGGTCGTCGCCCCGATCCCGCCCGTCGCCCGCAGCCGCGCGATCGCGTCGGGCCGCGCCACCACGTCGGCGAGCACCATGTCGTACGGGGCGGCCCCGTCCGTGAGCCCGGCGGGCGCACCCCCCGGCGGCAGATACAGCAGCCGCTCGCCGTCCGGGGAGGCCACCTCGTACCCCGTCCCCGGGGTGTCCATCGGGACCGCCCGCACCCGGTGCCCGCTGATCAGCGTCAGCACCCGGCCGTCGGGCACCCGTCCCGCCGGGGGCAGCCCCGCCGGGACATCCAGGGCGGGCCCGTCGTGCGGATGCGTGAGCAGCACCTGCCGCACCCCCACCAGCGAATGCCCCGCCCGCGCGGCGGCCAGCGCCGCGCCCGGGGTCAGGTCGAGCAGCAGCGCACCGTCCACGAGCAGCGCGGTGGCCGCGCGGGCCAGCGGGCCGCGGGCGGTGGCGCAGACCGCGCAGGGACAGTCGGGCCGGGGGAGACCGGCGGGTGCGCCGGTGCCGAGCAATGTCACTTCCACACCCAGATCCTCCCGCGCCGCCGCGTGCCGTGCGCGCCCGGCTACGCTGCGGGCAGGACAGAGATCACTTCAGGACCCAGGGAGGCGGACATGACATGGACGTGGCGGTTCGAGAAGTCCGACGGGACGGAGGTCCGGCCTGCGGTGGAGCCGGAGGAGTTCTCCACACAGGGGGACGCCGAGACCTGGCTCGGGGAGCACTGGAAGGAACTCCGTGACGGGGGAGCGGATCAGATCCACCTCTTCGAGGACACGACGGCGGTCTATGGGCCGATGAGCCTGCACGCGCCCGAATAGCGGCAGGTCCGGGCCCCGGTCGATACCGGGGCCCGCTTCCCCGGCCCTCCTGGCGTCCCGTGGTCGCGTGGTCGCGTGTCCCACGCGGTCCCGTGGCGGGCCCCTGGCCGGATCACGGATTCCGCCCCGCCCCGGATGATCTGATGGAACGTCGGCCTCGACGGACTCCGGGGCCGGTCTCCCAGGGGGAGGAGTCTGGACCATGGCATGGGCCGAATGGGAACGGCTGAAGGCGGAGGCCGTCGAACGCAGGACCACCGGGATGCGGCTCAACGAGGCCGCCGACCCGGGCGGGGGCGGCGGCGACCCCCTGGTCCACGTCGGTGACCTGCGGGTCGACCAGAAGGATCTCGCCGCCATCGGCGACGCGGCGTTCGGCCTCCACCAGCGGCTGGCACGCGACGGCCGGCTGGCCGCGTCGTCCGGAAGCAGAGCGGCGAACGACCTCAGCGGCCAGGGATTCGCCCTCGGCGGGGCGCTGCGGACCGTGACCGACCGCTGGGAGGAACAGCTCACCTCGCTGCGCGACGCCTGCGCCAAGATCTCCAACCATATGGAGTTCTCGAACCAGCAGCACCGCGGGGACGACGAGTTCATCAAGCGGCACATGAGCACCATCCGCACCCTCGACGAGGGCTTCGACGACACCTACGGCCCGGCACCCGCACCGCCGGGCCGGGGCGCCGCGGGCCCGGGGAGCGGGGGCTGACCATGGACTTCGACGCTCTGCGGCAGGCCCGTCTCGGTCTGCTCGCCGCCACGGTCACGGACTGGAGGACCATGGCCGACCGGCTGGCGGACCTGGAGCAGGAGGCCCGGCAGGGCCTGCGCGGCCGGGCCGACCGCGCCGACTGGAGCGGGCTGAACTCCCAGGTCTCCCGCCGGTTCATCGCCAGGACCGCGGGCGAGTTCGACGACGCCGCCACCCAGGCCGGATCCGTCCACGGCATCCTCCGGGACACCCATGACGAGCTGAGGACCCAGCAGCGGCTGCTGAACGAAGCCGTCCAGCGTGCCGAGGCCCGGGGCATCCGGGTCGACGGCGGCGGAGGCGGCGGCTTCACGGTCAGGGCCGCCCACACCGGCACCGGCGGGCCACCCACCCCCGAATCCGGACCGGAACAGGGCGAACTTCATACCGTCAGGGATGAGATCCAGACAATCCTGAACCGTGCCACCGAGATCGACAGCTCCGCCGCCGAAGTCCTGGTGACCCTCGTGGAACAGGCCGAGTACGGCTTCTCCGGCGCCCGCTACGCCGACCGCGACGCGGCGGCCGGCGCCCTC
This sequence comes from Streptomyces clavuligerus, assembly GCF_005519465.1. NCBI lineage: Bacteria > Bacillati > Actinomycetota > Actinomycetes > Kitasatosporales > Streptomycetaceae > Streptomyces > Streptomyces clavuligerus. The sequence continues at coordinate 5,076,830 of NZ_CP027858.1, forward strand.
GGCGCGGCGGACCGGCTCGCGGCCCTGGCCGGGAAGGACCCCCGCGACCTCACGGCCAAGGAGTTCGACGCCCTCACCTCCGGACTGAGGAAGTACGCGGGCGACGAACTCTTCGCCGCCCGCTTCGCCGGAACACTCGGCGGCCGGGGCACCCTGGACTTCTGGGCCGACATCACCGACCCCCGCCAGACCGGCGATCTGCTGCGCGAACGCCACGGCAGGTACGACGACCTCCAGAAGCATCTCGGCCTCACCCTGGCCACGGCGAGCCGCAGCGACGCATGGGAGATGGACCGCTGGAAGTCCGAGGTCCTGGACACGGCGGGCAGAACGGTCGGCGGGGGCGGCGGGAGCGCCCTCGGCGTCCAGGTCATGAGCAACCTGATGCGCTGGGGGAACTTCGACGACCGGTTCCTGCTGGACTACGGCGCCCGGCTCATGGAGACGGAGAAGCACTTCACCGGCAACGGCCGACAGGGCGCCTGGCCGTCCTCCCCTATGAACCCCGAACTGAACCGCACGGGCACCGACTCCGGCACCGACCCCGCCGTCGGCTTCCTCATGGCCCTGTCGCAGAGCCCGGAGGCGTCCACGGCCTTCTTCGGCGAGACCTTCGTGACCCGGTACGAGGACCACGAGTTCTACGAGGACAAGGACGGCGACGGCAACCGCGAACGCCGGGAGCTGAGCAACTTCGACTACTTCTTCGAGGAGCGGGACTGGCCCAAGGACGTCGACTCCAAGGGCAAGGAGACCGACATCGGCAGGGAATCCCTGGGCCACGCCCTGGAATCCGCGACAACGGGCCACCCGTCGGGCACGGGCCCGAGACCGGGGGACCTCACGCATTCGCCGGAGCAGGCGGCGTTGTTCGAGGGGATTGTGGGGTCGGTGTCGGAGAAGCCGGAGCGGTTGGGGGGGAATGGGGCGCTGGGGGAGAGTCTGGGCAGGATTACGGCTGAGTACATGCCGGATATTCACCGAGCCCTTGGGGGCGGGCGGCACCGGGAGGACTATTACTACCCGGCACCCGGTGCAGTCGCCGAGTTGGCGCCAGTGGATACAACCCGATTTCTTTACGAGCTGGGTAAGAGTCCAGATGGTTATGCTGCGGTGAATCTTGGACAAAACAATTACACGGCACAGCTCATCGAGTCCCATTGCAGAAATCCGGCGGGGGGTCCGCATGGTGCTACGGTCAACGACGCGATTGCTGCGGCAGCGAGAAGTGCCGGTGATATTCAGGGAATCCTTGGTGGTGGCCGAGCATCTGAGGCCGAGGAGACCAAAGGGGCATCAGAAGCCAAGTTCAACAAGGCTCTCGACACGGCCAATGCCTGGGGGAGTTCCTTGGTCGAAGCCGGAATCGCATTTTTTGTTGCACCGACCGCAGGCCCCGGCGCAATTGCCGCAGGGGAGCTTGGGGGGACGGTCGCCGGAGAGATCATCGGAGCGATCACAGACGGATACAAGAAGGACAGTGCGGACGAGGTTATTTACCGAAACGGTAAGGCGTGGGACAGCACTCGCGAGTCGACCTACATCTTGCTTGAGACCGCTTATGGGGAGGCCAGGAAGGAGTCTGTCCGGCGAGACGCCATCAATGTGGATGTGGCGATTGAGGCCGAGACGGGATTCACCAATGCTGCGAGGAGGGTCAGAGATGCTCTTGAGGGGCAGGGTCTCCCCGGGCAACTCGACTCGAAGGGCTGAGATTTTCCATGAATAAAAAATTGATCGGTGCAGTCGCCGGTGGATTTCTCGTCGTCGGTGTATCGGCGTATGCTGCTGGTGTTTTTGATGAAGAGGTCGGCGCCATTGAAGGCCGGGATGTCTGTAGCAATCTCGACCCCGATGGTGAAGTGGTGAGAAGTCTGAGGGGGATCCTTCCCGAGCGAAGCCAGTATTCTTTCGATTTCTCTGTCGTGGAGCGTGGCTCAAAAGCCGATGCGCGTTCTGGTTACGCTACGGCCTGCTTTGTCGACGGTGGAAAGAAATTGCTTTTCAGTGTACTTACCGACCTCATCGTCGGAGATCCTCCTGAGGTGTGGATGAAGAGTGAAGTCGAGGGTGTCATCAAGGAGGCTCCTCTAGCCGGTGAATTCCAGGCCGGTTATCGGGCGATCTCCTCTTCCCGAGGGGCGGCGATCTATGTTCCCTGCTTTAAGGAACATAGAAGCGGCCTCGTCAATCTGACCGTCCGGGGCGACCTCAAGAAAGGCTCCCGCGCCAACCACCAAGAAACAAAATCTGCCCTCGAACTCCTCGTCCGCAAAGCCGCCGCCTACGCCCACCAACACGCCGGCTGCGACCTCCCCTCCCGCCTCTGACCCGCCTTCAGATCTCCCCCAGCGTCACCCGCGCCGTGCCCGCCCGCCCATCGCGGAGGTAGCCCACCACGACCTGGTCACCCGGCTTGTCCGGGGCCAGCGCCTCCGCCAGGGAGGTGATGGTGGTGATCTCGTCGGGGCCCACCCTGGTGATGATGTCCCCGGCGCGCAGGCCCGCCTTGTCCGCCGAGCCGTTCGGGACGACCTCGACGATCGCCACCCCGGCGGGCTGGTAGTTGTCGTCCAGGACGGTACGGCCGGTGATCTCCAGGGCCGCCCGGCCCGAGTCGGTGACCTTGCCGGTGGCGATGATCTGGTCGGCGACGGTCTTCACCATGGAGACGGGGATCGCGAAGCCGATGCCCGGCGCGGCGGCGTCCCCGAGGCCGGGGTCGGTCGCCGCCAGGGTGGGGATGCCGATCACCTCGCTGTCCAGGTTGACCAGCGCGCCCCCGCTGTTGCCGGGGTTGATCGCCGCCGAGGTCTGCACCATGTTCCCGATGGTCGCGCCGGTGCCGCCGTCGGCGGCGCTCTCCGTCACGGTACGGCCGATGCCGGAGACGATGCCCTGGGTGACGCTGCTGGAGAGCCCGAGCGGCGAGCCCATCGCGAGCACGATCTGGCCGACCGCGACTGTGGACGAGTCCCCGAACCTCGCGGGTTTCAGACCCACCGGGACCTGGTCCAGCTTGATGACGGCGAGATCCTGTTCGGGGTACGAGGAGACCAGCTTCGCGGTGACGGGCTCCTCGCCGGTGGCGACGGTGACGAGGAACGAACGTCCGCCGCCCACCACATGGGCGTTGGTGATGATGTGGCCCTTGCTGTCGTACACGACCCCCGAGCCGAGGCTGTTCCCGGACTCGATCTGCACCACCGACGGCAGAACGTTCTTGATCACCGTCTCGTAGTCGGACTGGAGGTCGTTCACGGCCTGCGGCGGTGGGACGGCGCGGGTCGAGTTGCGGGACTGCTCCCAGGAGGAGGACTCCCCGACGGGGGTGCCGGAGCATCCGGCGGCCAGGCCGGCCACCAGCAGAGCGGCGAGCGGCGGCAGCAGTCGGCGTGGCGATATCTCCATGTTCGGAGTCTGACCGCCGGTCGGTGGGGCGGCATGCCGGGAGCACCCGAACAGGTGGCCCGGCCCCGGGCCCGGGCGCCCCTCCCGGTCCCGGCCCGACGGCCGCCGCCGAAGGCGCTACCCGCCCGCCGCGAGGAACTGCGTCGCCGCCAGCTCCCCGTACAGCGGGTCCGCCGCCACCAGTTCGGCGTGGGTGCCCACCGCGCGGACCCGGCCCGCGTCCATGACCACGATCCGGTCGGCGAGGGTGACCGTGGACAGCCGGTGGGCGACGACCAGCACGGTCACCTCGCGGGCGATCTCCGCGACCACATCCCTGAGCGCCAGTTCGTTGACGGCGTCGAGCTGTGAGGTGGCCTCGTCCATCAGCAGCAGCCGGGGTTTGCGCAGCAGCGCGCGGGCGATGGCCACCCGCTGGCGCTCGCCGCCGGAGAGTTGGGAGCCGCGGTGGCCGACGACGGTGTCGAGTCCTTCGGGCAGCCGTTCCACGAGGGTGTCGAGCCGGGCCCGGACCAGGACCGCAGCGATCTCCTCGTCGGTGGCGCCGGGTGCCGCGAAGACGAGGTTCTCGCGGAGGGTGCCCGCGAGGACGGGGGAGTCCTGCTCGACATAGCCGATGGCGGCGCGGAGTCCGTTGACGGGCCAGTCGCGGACATCCCGGCCGTCCACCAGGATTCGGCCGCTCGTGACCTCGTAGAACCGTTCGATCAGTCCGAACACGGTGGTCTTGCCCGCTCCGGAGGGGCCCACGAACGCGGTCATGCCCGCGCCCGGCACCTCGAAGGAGACCCCGTGGTGGACCGGCGGCAGATCCTCGCGGTAGCGGAAGCCGACGTTCTCGAACGTGACCGACGCGCCCCGCTCCGCGCCGTCCCGGCCGTCCCGCACGGCGGGGACCACCGGCCCGGCGGCGGCCCCCGGGACGTCCGCTCCGGCCCCCGGCTCCCCGGCTCCCGGCTCCCCGGCCCCCGGCTCCCCGGTCTCCAGATCCTCGGTCTCCAGCCGCTCCGCCTCCACGATGCGGGCGATCGCCGCCGAGCCCTCCTGGTACTGGGTCGCCGCTTCCACCAGCTTGTTCACCGGCTCGAAGAGATAGAAGAGGAAGAGCAGGAACGCGATCAGCGTGGCCACGTCGATCGCGCCGGACGCGACGCGCGCCCCGCCGATGCCGAGCACCGCGAGGAACGACACCTGCACCGCGAGCCCCACCGACGACCAGGCCACGGACTCCCACTTCGCGGCGTGCACGCCCTGTCGCCACGCCTCCTCGGCCGCCGCCGCGATGATCTTCGTCTCCCGCTCCTCCGCGCCGGACGCCTTGAGGGTGCGGAACGCGCCGAAGGCCCGTTCCAGCCGGGTGGAGATCTGCGCCACCGCCTCCTGGGAGCGCTGGGTGGCCCGGGAGATCTGCGGCATGATCACGGCGACCGCGCCGCCGATCGTGACCAGTACCCCGAGGGTCACCCCGAGCAGCGTCAGATCCATCAGGGCCAGCATCACCAGGGTGGCGACGAGGCCGACGAGCCCGGTCGCCGCCGAGACGATCGCCTGGGTGGTCACGGCACGCAGCAGTGTGGTGTCCGAGGTGATCCGGGACATGAGGTCACCGGGCTGGGTGCGCTCCATCGCGGGCAGCCGCAGCCGCAGCAGCCGTCCGATGAGGCTGCGGCGCGCGGCGAGGACGACGGACTCGGCGGAGCGGGCCATGATGTAGCCGCCGAGCGCCTCGATGGCGGTACCGAGGACCACGAGCGCGGTCAGCCCGATCAGGACGCCGGTGATCGACTCGTCCTCGCCGAGCTGCTCCACCAGTCTCTTGGCGGCCAGTGGCTGGAGCAGCGCCGTGACGGTCCCGACGAGCGCGAAGAACGCGCCGAGCGCGACCCGCCCCCGGTGCGGGCGGAAGTGCGTGTAGAGCGCTCGCCAGGTCTCCCCGGCGGGGAGCCTGACGGCGGGGGTGTCCTTGGCTGCGGTGGTCTCGGGAGTGCTCACTCGGACAGGGACGCGAAATCCCGCCCCTCGCCTGACACGGGGCCCGTGATTTTCTCCCGGCCCGGCCGCTCCCTGTATCCGGGAAACGAACCCGGACGTTCCCTGCGTCCGGGGAAACGAACCGGGCCGCTCGTCCGGGCGGCGGACCGGGCCACGGAAGGATCAGGCGGCGCGCGCTCCGCACAGATGCAGCATCGCCGCGATCCCCCGGTACGGGTCGGTGCGCCCGGCCCGGTCCTCCGCCGCGAGGAGCCGTTCCAGTTCCTCGGCGGCGGGGAGGCCGGAGTCGGGGCCCCAGGGGGTGAAGACCTGGACGCCGTACCAGGCGTGCAGCGGGGCCGCGATCCCCGCGAGGGTGCTGGTGAGCGCGTCCAGCCGGTCGGCGCGCACCGGGCGGCCTTCGCGGTCGGTGGCGGCGGGGGCGTCCAGCGTGGTCAGCGCGCCCGTCCAGTCCCCGGCCAGGCCGGGGCCCATGGCGAGCGCACCCGCGTTCCGCACCAGCAGGGAGAGCAGACCGCCGGGCGCCAGCATCCGGGCGAGACCGGCGAGCAGGGCGTCGGGCTCCTCCGAGGTCGTCAGCACCCCGTGGCAGAGGACGACGTCGAAGCTGCCGGGGAGGAAGTGCACCCCGGTCTCCCGGAACTCCCCCTGGACCAGCCGGAACCGTTCGCGGATCCCGGCGGGCTCCGTCGCCAGTGCCTCCTGGACCCGGCGGAGTAACGCCGGGTCCGACTCCAGGGCGGTGATCTCGTGGCCCGCGCGGGCCAGCCGCAGCGCCTGGGCGCCGCGGCCCATGCCGACGTCGAGGATGCGCAGCCGCTGCCCGACCGGGTAGCGGGCCGCTATCTGCTCGTCGAGACGACGTGCCACCAGCTCCTGGCGGACGGTCTCCTGGAGCCCCCCGCCGGCCGACGGCCCGCCGTGCGGTGGGCCCGGCCGGTCGACCGCCTCGGTACTCAGGGCCGCTCTCCGCGCTTGACCTGCGGCTTGGGCAGCCGCAGTCGGCGGAGCTGGAGGGTGCGCATCAGGGCGTAGGCGACGGCGCCGCGCTTGGGCTCGTCGGGGAAGCGCTCGTTGAGCTGCTTGCGCAGCCGCAGGCCGAGGCCGATCGAGTCCACGACGATCAGGACGATCACGCCGAGCCAGATCAGCAGGGCGATGTTCTGGAGCTGGGCGGCCTGGATCATGCTCATGATGAGGATCAGGACGGCCAGCGGAAGGAAGAACTCCGCGACACAGAAGCGGGAGTCCACGAAGTCCCGGGCGAAACGGCGCACCGGACCACGGTCACGGGCGGGCAGATAGCGCTCGTCACCGCTCGCCAGCGCCTCCCGCTGCCGTGCCAGGTCGGCACGGCGGGCGTCCCGCTGTCGGCGGATCGCCTCCTTGCGGTCGAGCGGCTGGGTGGCGGCCCGGCGGCGCTGGCTCTCGGCCTCGCTGCGCTTGGGGGTGGGCCGACCCTTGGGGGCCTGGGGGTCGCGGGGGTCGGCCGCCGTCACCTTCTCGGTGGGCGCCGCCTTCTCGGTCTTGGCACGGCTACGGAACACAAAGCCCAAGGGTACGGGGTGACCGGCGGGGACCCAACGCCGGACGGGAACGATCCGGCAACACCCTGCGTCTTTCTGCACAGAACCCATGTTTTCCGGGGCGGAAAGGGTGGTATCGCCCGGCCTGCCCCGGACGACCCTCAGTGCCGTCTACTCCTTGCGCCGGATCAATGGCGGTGAGCAGTCGTTCTTGGGGATGAGCGCATCCGCGCTCGAACAGTGCGGTAATGGATGCAGGGCCCGTACTGTGGGTCTTGTTGAAGAGCTGGAGCCGGAGTCCGTCAGAAGGGGGCGCGCGAAGCCCATGAGCGGTGTCATGAAGCGTATGGGGATGATCTTCCGCGCGAAGGCCAACAAGGCCCTGGACCGGGCCGAGGACCCGCGCGAGACTCTCGATTACTCGTACCAGAAGCAGCTGGAGCTGCTCCAGAAGGTCCGCAGGGGCGTCGCCGACGTGGCCACCTCCCGCAAGCGGCTGGAGCTCCAGCTCAACCAGCTCCAGGGCCAGTCCGCCAAGCTGGAGGACCAGGGCCGCAAGGCGCTGGCGCTCGGCCGCGAGGACCTGGCGCGGGAGGCGCTGTCCCGCAGGGCCGCGCTCCAGCAGCAGGTCAGCGATCTGGAGACGCAGCACCAGACCCTCCAGGGCGAGGAGGAGAAGCTCACGCTCGCCGCCCAGCGCCTCCAGGCCAAGGTCGACGCCTTCCGGACGAAGAAGGAGACGATCAAGGCCACCTACACCGCCGCCCAGGCGCAGACCCGGATCGGCGAGGCGTTCTCCGGGATCTCGGAGGAGATGGGCGATGTGGGCCTGGCGATCCAGCGGGCCGAGGACAAGACCGCCCAGCTCCAGGCGCGGGCGGGCGCCATCGACGAGCTGCTGGCCTCCGGCGCGCTCGACGACCCGTCGGGGATGGCGAAGGACGACATCGCGGCCGAGCTGGACCGGATCTCCGGCGGCACGGACGTCGAGCTGGAGCTCCAGCGGATGAAGGCCGAGCTGGCGGGCGGCAGCGGCGCGAGCCAGCAGGCCATCGAGGGCGGCACCGAGCAGGACGCCGCCCACCGGCAGCAGACGGGTCGGCCCAACTTCGACAAGCAGTGACCCGCTGACCCACCCGCCGGGACCGGCCCGCCACCGGGCCGGAAGCGGCAACCGGGAACGGAAACCGGGACCGGCCCCGTCACCGGGCCAGAAGTGGAAGCGGAATCGGACCGGGCGCAGGGGCCCGGACCGGGAGCGAGACCGACGGACAGGCGCCCACCCGGCGCCGCCGTCCGAGCGACAGGGGCTCGTCATGATCGTACGGATCATGGGGGAGGGACAGGTGAAGCTGGCGGACAGCCACTTCGCCGAATTGAACAGGCTCGACGACGAGCTGCTGGCCGAGCTGGAGCAGGGCGACGAACCGGGGTTCCGGCGGACCCTCGCCGCGCTCCTCGCCCGGGTCCGCGAGGTCGGTGAGCCGCTGCCGGACGACGTACTGGAGCCGTCCGAGCTGATTCTCCCCGGGCCGGACGCGACCCTGGCGGAGGTCAAGGCGATGCTGGGTGACGAGGGGCTGATCCCGGGCCTGCCCGGCTGACCGCCCGCCCCATGGGCCCCGGGAGCGCCCCGGGCCTCCCTGCCCACCGCGTCCCGCCCGGGCCCCGGGCCGTCCCGGTGTGCCCGCACCGTCGCCCCGCCCGGCTCCACGCCGTAACGTCTTCCGTCGTGAATCGCTTCGCCCGCGGCTTCGCCCGCACCCGGTGCTGGTTCGGCGCCCGCCCGCTCGCCTTCGACGGCGTGCTCGCCGTCCTCTCCCTGGCCGCCATGGTCGTCGGCTCCTTCGCCGTCAACGGGGTGCACGGACCCGAGTTCGGGACCCGCACCCCCGCCGCGCGCAGTGTGGTGCTCATGGTCCTGGTCGCCGCCGCGCTGCTGTACCGGCGCAGCCACCCCCGCGGCGTCCTCGTCTTCACCAGCCTGCTGTCGGTGATCGAGCTGGGCTTCGGCGACCCCTCGGCTCCGGTCGCGATGTCCGCCGTGATCGCCCTCTACACCGTCGCCTCGCGCACCGACCGCCCCACCACCTGGCGGGTCGGCCTGATCACCATGGCCGGGCTCACCGGCACCGCCATGTTCTTCGGCTCCACCCCCTGGTACACGCAGGAGAACATCGCCATATTCGCCTGGACCGGGATGGCCTCGGCCGCGGGGGACGCCGTCCGCAGCCGCCGGGACTTCGTCGACGCCATCAGGGAACGCGCCGAACGGGCCGAGCGCACCCGGGAGGAGGAGGCCCGCCGCCGGGTCGCCGAGGAGCGGCTGCGGATCGCCCGCGATCTCCACGATGTCGTCGCCCACCACATCGCGCTCGTCAACGTGCAGGCCGGAGTCGCCGCCCATGTCATGGACCGGCGCCCCGACCAGGCGAAGGAAGCCCTGGCCCATGTCCGGGAGGCCAGCCGCTCCGCGCTCAACGAACTGCGCGCCACCGTCGGGCTGCTGCGCCAGTCCGGCGACCCCGAGGCCCCCACCGAGCCCGCCCCCGGCCTCGCCGTCCTCGACGACCTCGTCACCACCTTCCGGCAGGCGGGGCTCCCCGTCGAGGTGGCCCGCGCCGACGAGGGCGCCGCCCCGCCGTCCGCCGTCGACCTCGCCGCCTACCGGATCATCCAGGAGGCCCTGACCAACGTCCGCAAACACGCCGGTGACCAGGCCCGCGCCGAGGTCAGCGTGGTCCGCGTGGGACTGACCCTGGAGGTCACCGTCCTGGACGACGGACCCTCCGGCCGCGTCCCGGCACCGGCCGGGCCCCGGGACCCCGACGCCCCCGAGGGCGGCCACGGCCTCATCGGCATGCGGGAACGGGTCGCCGCCCTCGGCGGGCGGCTCAGCGCCGGACCCCGGTACGGAGGCGGTTTCCGGGTGCAGGCGATACTGCCCCTCACGGCACGTACGGGGGAGGACATATGACGATCAGGGTGCTGCTCGCCGACGACCAGACACTGCTGCGCAGCGCGTTCCGCATCCTGGTGGACTCCGAACCCGACATGGAGGTGGTCGGGGAGGCCGCCGACGGGGCCCAGGCCGTCACCCTCACCCGTTCCGAACGCGCCGACGTGGTCCTCATGGACATCCGGATGCCCGGCACGGACGGACTCGCCGCCACCCGCACCATCACCGCCGACCCCGCGCTCGCCGCCGTGCGCGTGATCATGCTGACCACCTTCGAGGTCGACGAGTACGTGGTCGGGGCGCTGCGCGCCGGGGCCTCCGGCTTCCTCGGCAAGGGCGCCGAACCGGAGGAGCTGCTGAACGCCATCCGGATCGTCGCCGCGGGCGAGGCCCTGCTCTCCCCGACCGCCACCAAGGGCCTGATCGCCCGATTCCTCGCCCAGGGCGGCGACGGCGCCGACGAGCAGCGGGCCGCCGCCTACGGCGAGCGGCTGAACGCGCTCACCGGGCGGGAGCGCGAGGTCCTCGTCCTGGTCGCGGGCGGTCTCTCCAACGACGAGATCGGCGAGCGCCTCGATGTCAGCCCGCTCACCGTCAAGACCCATGTGAACCGCGCGATGGCCAAACTGGGTGCCCGCGACCGCGCCCAGCTCGTCGTCACCGCCTATGAGTCGGGCCTGGTGCGACCCCGCGCGGAGTGACCTCTCCACCGGCCCGGTACGCCCCGGGTGGGCGCCGTACCGCGTGATGTACTCCAGACGCGGTATGGACCGCGTAAGGAAACGAGACCTGGGGGCGACGGGCTTCCTCTTCGGATGGCTGATCGTATAGGCGGGCACCGTACCCGCCCTGCCGCACAAGCCACAGAAGAGAGAACCCATGTCCTGGCTGTCGAAGTTCAGCCTGTTACACAGAACGCTCGTCGGGCTGATGTCGATCGTGGCGATCGTCTTCGGCGCGATCGCGATACCCCAGCTCAAACAGCAGCTCCTGCCCTCCATCGAGCTGCCCGTCGTCTCGATCGTCGCCCCGTACGAGGGCGCCTCCCCCGAGGTGGTCGAGAAGCAGGTCGTCGAACCCCTCGAAAGCAGCCTGGAAGCCGTCGACGGCCTCAAGAGCGTCACCGCCACGGCGAGCGAGGGCAACGCCGTGATCATGGCCGGTTTCGACTATGGGAACGTCAGCACCAAACAGCTCGTCGCCGATGTGCAGCAGGCCGTGAACCGGGCCCGCGCCCAGCTCCCCGACACCGTCGACCCGCAGGTCTTCGCGGGCTCCACGGACGACATCCCGACCGTCGTCCTCGCCGCCTCCTCGGACCAGGACCCGCAGACCCTCGCCGACCGGCTGGAACGCGTGGTCGTCCCCGTCCTGGAGGACATCGACGGCGTCGGCCGGGTCACCATCGACGGGGAACGCGAACTCCAGGTCTCCGTCACCCCCGACGGGACCCGGCTCGCCCGCGCCGGACTCACCACCGCGGCCCTCGCCGAGGCGCTGCGCGCGGGCGGCGCCACCGTCCCCGCCGGAGGCTTCAGCGAGGACGGCAGGAACCGCACCGTCCAGGTCGGCGGCGGCTGGACGGAGCTGCGGCAGATCGAGGAGCTGCGGATCGCCCCCGCACCGCCCGCCAAGGGCGGCCCGGTACGCCTCGGCGACATCGCCACCGTGCGGCAGGAGCCCGCCCCCGCGGTCGCCCTCACCCGCACCAACGGCAGGGCCAGCCTCGCTCTCCTCGTCACCATGGACAACAACGGCAGCGCCGTCGCCATCTCCGACGCCGTCGCGGAGGAACTGCCCTCCCTCCGCCGGGACCTGGGCGCGGGCGCCGAGCTGTCCGTCGTCTCCGACCAGGGGCCCGCCGTCTCGAAGGCGATCTCCGGACTGACCACCGAGGGCGGCCTCGGCCTGCTCTTCGCCGTGGTCGTGATCCTCGTCTTCCTGGTCTCGCTCCGCTCCACCCTGGTCACCGCGGTCTCCATCCCCCTCTCGATCGTCCTCGCGCTGATCGTGCTGTGGACCCGCGACCTCTCGCTCAACATGCTCACCCTGGGCGCGCTGACCATCGCGATCGGACGGGTCGTCGACGACTCGATCGTGGTCCTGGAGAACATCAAGCGCCATCTCGGCTACGGCGAGGAACGGCAGAGCGCCATCGTCACCGCCGTGAAGGAGGTCGCCGGAGCGGTCACCGCGTCCACCCTCACCACCGTCGCCGTCTTCCTCCCGATCGGACTGGTCGGCGGCATCGTCGGCGAGCTGTTCGGAGGCTTCTCGCTCACCGTCACCGCCGCGCTGCTCGCCTCCCTGCTGGTGTCGCTGACCGTGGTGCCGGTGCTGTCGTTCTGGTTCCTGCGCGCCCCCAAGGACGTCCGGGGCAAGGACCCGGAGGAGGCCCGCCGGATCGCGGAGGAGAAGGAGGGCCGCAGCAGGCTCCAGCGCGGCTACATCCCGGTGCTGCGCTTCGCGACCCGCCGCCGGGTCACCAGTCTGCTGATCGCCTTCGCGATCCTGATCGGCACCTTCGGCCTCGGCGGGCTGCTGCGGACGAACTTCTTCGACCCCGGCGAGCAGGAGGTGATGTCGATCAGGCAGCAGCTCCCGCCGGGCACCGGCCTCGACGCCTCCGACGCCGCCGCCCGGAAGGTCGAGAAGGTCCTCGACGGCATCGACGAGATCGAGACCTACCAGGTCACCGTCGGCTCCTCCGGTCTGATGGCCGCCTTCGGCGCGAGCACGGGCACCAACCGGGCCTCGTACCAGATGACGCTCAAGGACGCCGGGGAGTACGAGCGGGTCCGCGACCGGATCGAGGACGGGCTGACGAAGCTCGACGGCATCGGCGACACCACCGTCTCGATGGGCGACGGCCTCGCCAACCAGGATCTGAAGGTCGTGGTGAAGGCCGCCGACCCCGCCACCCTGGAGCGGGCGACCGAAGCGGTGCGCCAGGAGGTCGCCGGGCTCGACGACGTCGACGACGTGGAGAGCGACCTCGCGCAGAGCGTCCCCCGGATCGCGGTCCGCGGCACCGCCCGCGCCGCCGGGGCCGGATTCACGGAGGCCACCCTCGGTATGGCGGTCGCCCAGGCCGTCCGGGGCACCCCCTCCGGCAAGGCGGTCCTCGACGACACCGAACGCGATGTCGTGATCACCTCGGCGAAGCCCGCCCGCACCCTCCAGGAGCTGCGGAACCTGCGGATCGGACCGGCGCGGCTCAGCGACATCGCCACCGTGGAGCTGAAGCCCGGACCGGTCTCCCGGACCCGGATCGACGGCTCCCGCGCCGCCACCGTCACCGCCCGGCCCACCGGGGACAACACCGGCGCCGTCAGCAGCAGGCTCCAGTCCGCGATCGCCTCCCTGGACCTGCCCAAGGGCGCCGAGGCGTCCATCGGCGGGGTCTCCGAGGACCAGGAGGAGGCGTTCACCGCGCTCGGCATCGCGATGCTGGCGGCGATCGCGATCGTCTTCATGCTGCTCGTCGCGGCCTTCCGCTCCCTGGTCCAGCCGCTGATCCTGCTGGTCTCCATCCCCTTCGCCGCGACCGGCGCGATCGGGGGCCTGCTGGTCACCGACACCGCGCTGGGCGTCCCCGCGCTGATCGGCATGCTGATGCTGATCGGCATCGTGGTCACCAACGCGATCGTGCTGATCGACCTGATCAACCAGTATCGGGCCCAGGGGCACGGCGTGGTCGACGCCGTGATCGAGGGCGGTCGGCACCGGCTGCGCCCGATTCTCATGACCGCGCTGGCGACGATCTTCGCCCTGCTGCCGATGGCCCTCGGCGTCACCGGCGAGGGCGGCTTCATCGCCAAACCGCTCGCGGTCGTCGTGATCGGCGGTCTGCTCACCTCCACGCTGCTCACCCTGCTGCTCGTGCCGACGCTGTACGCGATGGTCGAGCTGCGCAAGGAGCGGCGCGCCGCGAGGAAGGCGGCGAAGCGGGCCGCCGGGGAGGCGCCCGGGGAGACGCCGGAGAGGGTTTCCGGGGAAGCCGGGCCCGCCGGAGCCTGACCCCCGGACCCCAGTACCGGGCCCGCCGGGCCCGAGGCGTCCGCCCCGGCCTCGGACCCGCCCGGCCCGAGGCATCCGCCCCGGTACCGCGGGCTTCCCCCGGTACCGGGCATCCCCGGCCCGGCCCCGTGTGTACGGGCCCGGGCCGGGGGCCCTTTCCGCCACGATGGGCCCATGACGACTTTCGCCCTGATCCCCGGCGCCGACGGCCGCGCCCGGTACTGGCACCGGGTGGTGCCCGAGCTGACGGCCCGGGGCCATCGCGCCGTCACCATGGATCTGCCCGAGGACCCGCACGCGGGCCTGGGGGCGTACGCGGAACTGGTCGTCGGAGCCGTCGGCAGCCCCCCGTACCCCGGCGGTCTTGTCCTGGTGGCCCAGTCGCTGGCCGGGTTCTTCGCCCCGCTGGTCGCGGAGCTGCTGCCGGTGGACGGGATCGTCCTCGTCAACGCGATGGTGCCGGAGCCCGGGGAGACAGCGGGGGAGTGGTGGGACGACACCGGTCAGCCCGCCGCCCGCCGGGCCTTCGCCGTGGCGCAGGGACGGGACCCGGACGCGCCCTTCGACCTCCGGACGGACTTCTTCCACGATGTGCCCGAGGAGATCACGGCCGAGGCCCTGGCCGCCCCGGCGAGCGGCCCGTCGGACGCCCTGTTCGCGGACCCCTGGCCGCTGCTCTCCTGGCCGGACGTCCCCACCCGCTTCCTCCAGGGGCGCGAGGACCGGTTCTTCCCGCTTGCCTTCCAGCGCCGGGTGGTCCGGGACCGGCTGGGCCTCGCGGTGGAGGAGATCCCCGGCGGCCATCTGCCCGCCCTGAGCCGTCCCGTGGAGCTGGCGGACCGCCTCTGCGCACCGCGCACGGCCTAGGGAGACCGCCCGCGGGTCGGCAGAGGGGCGCCCCTCTGCCGACCCGCGGCGGCAGCGGCGCGCGCTACGGCAGCGCGAGCATCCGCTCCAGCGCCAGCTTGGCGAAGCTCTCCGTCTCCGGGTCCACCTGGATACGGTTGACCAGCGCGCCGTCGGCCAGCGACTCCAGCGTCCAGACGAGGTGCGGCAGGTCGATCCGGTTCATCGTGGAGCAGAAGCAGACCGTCCGGTCGAGGAAGACGATCTCCTTGTCCGGGTGGGCGTTCGCCAGTCGGCGCACCAGGTTCAGCTCGGTGCCGATGGCCCACGTGGAGCCCGCGGGCGCCGCGTCCAGCGCCTTGATGATGTACTCCGTCGAACCCACCTGGTCCGCCGCCGCCACGACCTCGTGCTTGCACTCGGGGTGCACCAGCACCTGGACACCGGGAATCCGGGCCCGTACATCGTTCACGGAGTCCAGCGAGAAGCGGCCGTGCACCGAGCAGTGCCCGCGCCACAGGATCATCTTCGCCGCGCGGAGCTGCTCCACGGTGAGCCCGCCGCCCGGCTTGTGGGGGTTGTAGACCACGCAGTCGTCGAGGGACATCCCCAGGTCCCGGACGGCGGTGTTGCGCCCGAGGTGCTGATCGGGCAGGAAGAGCACTTTCTGGCCCTGCTCGAACGCCCAGTCCAGCGCCCGCTTCGCATTGGAGGAGGTGCAGATCGTGCCGCCGTGCTTGCCGGTGAACGCCTTGATGTCGGCCGAGGAGTTCATGTACGAGACGGGCACGACCTGCTCGGCTATGCCCGCGTCGGTCAGCACGTCCCAGCACTCCGCCACCTGCTCGGCGGTGGCCATGTCGGCCATGGAGCAGCCCGCGGCGAGGTCCGGCAGCACGACCTTCTGGTCGTCGGAGGTCAGGATGTCCGCGGACTCGGCCATGAAGTGCACGCCGCAGAAGACGATGTACTCGGCCTGCGGCCGGGCGGCGGCGTCCCGCGCCAGCTTGAAGGAGTCGCCGGTGACATCGGCGAACTGGATGACCTCGTCACGCTGGTAGTGGTGGCCGAGGATGAAGACCTTCTCCCCCAGCCTCTCCTTCGCCGCACGGGCGCGCGCCACCAGGTCCGGATCGGACGGGGAGGGCAGATCGCCGGGACACTCCACTCCGCGCTCACTGCGGGGGTCGGCCTCCCGGCCGAGCAGCAGCAGGGCCAGCGGGGTCGGCTGGACGTCCAGCGGCTCCGTACGGGGCTGGGCGGCGGTCACCACACCACACCCTTTCTCTTGCAACTCTTGCGACGCAGACTTTTCGTCTATTTGACGCTATTATCATAACGGCTTCACGTCACTTTGACGATGGCCATAGCGTCGATGTGACGCATCCCCGCCCGCCCGGTCGTGTCCCGCCGACCGGGCGGTGTGCGAGCATGAAGAGGAAAGAACGCCACGGCCCGGAATGAAACCGCGGCGACACTGGTTGCACGGGTCGGCAAGCAGTCTCCGTACCTCCCCCTGCCTCTGGTGGGGAGACCCATCCCGGGAGTGATGAAGCAGATGTCCGTATCGGACGAGACCACCACGGTGAACGACGGCATCCTCCTCTCCGACGCCGCGGCCGCCAAGGTCAAGGCCCTGCTCGACCAGGAGGGCCGGGACGATCTGGCGCTGCGCGTCGCGGTTCAGCCCGGTGGCTGCTCCGGCCTGCGCTACCAGCTCTTCTTCGACGAGCGCTCCCTCGACGGCGATGTCGTCAAGGACTTCGACGGCGTCAAGGTCGTCACCGACCGGATGAGCGCGCCCTACCTGGGCGGCGCCTCCATCGACTTCGTGGACACCATCGAGAAGCAGGGCTTCACCATCGACAACCCGAACGCCACGGGTTCCTGCGCCTGCGGCGACTCCTTCAACTGAGCCACGCGCGGCCGACCCCGTACGGCCGGCCCCCCGCACCGCTGGTTTCCGCGCCCTGAGCGCACGGTGAAGGCGGCGACCCGACGACCGGGTCGCCGCCTTCAGCCGTTGCGCGGGCGGGCGGGCGCTCAGCTCCGGGCGAGCGCCTTCCCCGTCGCGGCGTCCACGACCTTCCGGTCACCCAGCGGCTGCCGGAGCGTCACCGGCACCCGGTGGTCCTTCGCCAGGGCGACACAGGCCGTTCCCGGGGCGGGCTCCGGCTCCTCGATCCGCACCAGCACCCGGTCGCCGCTCTCCCGCGCGGTGACCTCCGGCTCGCCGCAGACCCCGCCCCAGAAGCCCACCGTCAGCGTCCGTCCCGACGCGCGGTACGAGGGATGGGCCGCGGTGGCGGGCTGCTCCGGCTCCCGCGCGGCCGGCGGCTCGACGGGCCGCTCCACGGGCGGAGCCGGCACGGGCGCGGCGGCGGGCTGCCCCGGCCAGGACTCCGAAGCGGGCTGCGCCACGGTGTACGGCGCGGCCCCCGCCGCCGTCGGCTCCACCCGGAACAGCCAGGACGGCACCAGGGCGGCCGTGCCCCGCGGATACTGGAGCGACAGGCCGAACTCCACCGAGTCCACCGTCACCGTCCGGGGCGCGGCCGGGGGCCGCTCCCTGGCGCAGACCACCTCCGGCTCCCCGGGCTTCTCCCCCTGACCGGTCAGCGGGAGATCGGTGGCGCAGACCCCGCAGGGGACCGTCTTCGCCTTCGGTGCCGTCTGCGCGGGCCGCCCGTTCTCCCGCGGCAGATCGGTGGCGCACCCGGACGGGGCGATGACGAGGGACGCCGCGTTCAGCCGTGCCAGCGCCGTCGCGGCGCCGACCACCTTCTCCTCGGCGCCCTTCACCGGGGCGGCCAGCATGCCCGACCCGCTGAGCACCGTGCCGTCCGGGCCGATCCCGAGCACCGTCGACCAGCCGTGCGTCGGCAGACCGCCCACCACCGGGTCGGCGGTGACGATCCGGGTCGAGCCGACCACCTGCCGCGCGGACAGGGCCGACCGCTCCAGGCCGAACCCCTTCAGCACCCGCAGGGCCGCCTCCTTCGCCACCCGTTCGCCCGGCGCGACCGCACCGTCCCCGCCGCCCGTCGCCGCCGTCCCGGACGGGCCGTCCGCCGATCCGCCGCAGCTCGCGCCCTTGCGGCAGTCGTCGGGGCCGGTCGCGGCGCCGAAGGAGCTGTACCACCAGCTCCCCGGGGCCGCCTTCTGCACCCGCAGGGTCGGTTCCGCGCCGTCCTTGCCCGCGCCGATCACCCACTCGTCCCCCGAGGAACGGGGCGCCGTGTCGGCCATCCCCAGCAGATGCGCGAGCCGGGCCACCCGCTCGTCCGTCACGGACCCCTCGGCGCGGTACGGGGCGGACCGGTCCGGGCCCTTCGGCAACTCGCCCCGGACCTGGTAAACCGTTCCTCCCGAAGGGGCCGGCTCACCCGGCGCCACCCCGGAACCGGGGGCCGGGGGCACCGAGAGCGCGGGCGGCGGAGCGGTGGATTCCGTCTGTGTCCTGCCTGTCCCGTCCGTCCCGTCCGTCCCGTCCGTCCCGTCCGCGCCGCCGCGGGCCCGCTGCTCCGTCCCGGCGCTCCCGGCGTTCGGGCCGGACGCGGCGATATAGGTCCCCGCCCCGCTCACGGCGAGGACCACCGCCACCACGGAGACGACGAGCGGCGCACGCCGCCGCCTGCCACCGCTCCGTCCGCCGCCGCCCGGGTGTGTCGTCGTCCTCTCGCTGTCGCTGTTCACCGGAACGCTCCTTCCCTCCCGCCCCCGCGGCGCGTGGGCACCGATGGGACGGAACGGAGGCGCGGACGGTTCCGCACGGCCGGAAGCCGCGGAACGGGAACGGGCCTCGCACGCGAGGGACCTCGCACGGGACCTCGCGCACAACGGCAGGGCGGACGCGGACGCGGACCGGCGTACGGACCCGGGCTCAGCCGCCGTACTCGGGCATCGAGCCGATCAGCCGGGCGGAGGCGGCGGGCACGGTCACCCCGCGGATGCGGGACGGGGAGACCGGGGCCGCGGCGGGCTCCGGGGGCACCACCCAGTGCGGGGCCATCCGGACGCAGTCGCTCCGCAGCCGTTCCAGGGTCGGCTCGGCGTCCTGCGAGGGACGGGTGTTCCGCGAGTGATGGGCGTTCCGCGAGGGACGGGGGTCCAATGCGGAGCGGGGCCAGACAGACGGGCCGGACGGGAGAGAAGGGGCGGAACTGCTCATATCCGCACCGTACGCACCAGGCGGTGCAGCAGAAACCCCTACTATCGGGTAGTTTCGGATACTGCTCCACGTCTGGGACCAGGTAGCGTGGAGTGTCCTTTATACAGCTATACCGCCTTACCGGGAGCACCCACCCGTGCGCATCGCAGTCACCGGCTCCATCGCCACCGACCACCTCATGACCTTCCCCGGCCGCTTCGCGGACCAGTTGGTCGCCGACCAGCTGCACACGGTGTCGCTCTCCTTCCTGGTCGACACGCTCGATGTGCGCCGGGGCGGGGTCGGAGCCAATATCTGCTTCGGCATGGGCCAGCTCGGCACCCGCCCGGTCCTGGTCGGCGCCGCCGGTGCCGACTTCGACGAGTACCGCGCCTGGCTGGACCGCCATGGCGTGGACACCGGCTCGGTCCGTATCTCCGAGGTGCTGCACACCGCCCGCTTCGTCTGCACCACGGACACCGACCACAACCAGATCGGCTCCTTCTACACCGGCGCCATGAGCGAGGCTCGGCTGATCGAGCTCCAGTCGGTCGCCGAGCGGGTCGGCGGACTCGACCTGGTCCTCATCGGCGCCGACGACCCCGAGGCGATGCTCCGCCACACCGAGGAGTGCCGCTCCCGGAACATCCCGTTCGCCGCCGACTTCTCCCAGCAGATCGCCCGGATGAGCGGGGACGAGATCCGGATACTGCTGGACGGCGCCGCCTATCTCTTCTCGAACGAGTACGAGAAGGGGCTCATCGAGAACAAGACCGGCTGGAGCGACGCGGAGATCCTCTCCCGCGTCGGCCACCGGGTCACCACCCTCGGCTCGCGGGGCGTGCGCATCGAGCGCGCGGGCGAGGACCCGATCGAGATCGGCTGCGCGGAGGAGGAGGCCAAGGTCGACCCGACCGGTGTCGGCGACGCCTTCCGCGCGGGCTTCCTGTCCGGCCTCTCCTGGGGTGTGGGCCTGGAACGGGCGGCCCAGGTCGGCTGCATGCTCGCCACGCTGGTCATCGAGACCCTGGGAACCCAGGAGTACACCCTGCGCCGCGCCCACTTCATGGAGCGCTTCGTCAAGGCGTACGGCCCGGACGCGGGCGCCGAGGTCCAGCAGTTCCTGGCCTGAGCACCCGACAGCTCCGTCCGGCCGGACGCGCGCGAACACGGTGGGGGCCCGCACCCGGTGCGGGCCCCCACCGCCGTTCCCGGACCGGCCCCCGGGTCAGATCAGACGCCGCACCACATACGCCGAGCCCCGCTCCCGCTTCTCCTCCCCGGCATACCCCTGCCCCCGCATCCCGCACCACGCCGGGATGTCCAGCCGGGCCGCCTCGTCGTCCGACAGCACCGTCACCGTCTCCCCGACCGGGACGTCCCCGATCACCTTCGCCAGCTCGATCACCGGGATCGGGCACCGCTTGCCCAGCGTGTCCAGCACCAGCCCGGCGGTCCGCGCCGCCGGGCCCGCCGCCGGAGCCGTCGGCGCGCCCAGCCGCTCCCGTACCGAGGCGACCACCCCGGGCAGCACCGCGAGGAAGCGCTCCACCTCGTCGCCGGAGGCCCCCGCGCCCAGCGAGATCCGGACATTGCCCTCGCTCAGCACCCCCATCGCCCGCAGCACATGGCTCGGCGTCAGCGTGCCGGAGGTGCACGAGGAGCCCGAGGACACGGAGAAGCCCTCCCGGTCCAGCGCGTGCAGCAGCGCCTCGCCGTCGACATAGAGACAGGAGAACGTGACGAGGTGCGGGAGCCGCCGCACCGGGTCGCCCACCACCTCCACATCCGGGACCAGCTCCGGCACCCGGGTCCTGATCAGGTCCACCAGCGCCCGCAGCCGGGCCGCGCCCCCGGCCGCCTCCGCCCGGACCGCCCGCAGCGAGGCCGCCGCGGCCACGATCGCCGGAATGTTCTCGAAGCCGGGGGAACGTCCCGACTCCCGCTCGTCCGCCGGTTCCCCGGGAGCGAAGCGCACCCCCTTGCGGACGGCCAGCAGCCCCACCCCGGCGGGCCCGCCCCACTTGTGGGCGCTCGCCGTCAGCAGCGACCAGTCCCCGTCCACCGGACCCCACGCCAGCGACTGCGCCGCGTCCACCAGCAGCGGCACCCCGGCCGCCCGGCACAGCTCGGCGGCCTCGGCCACCGGCTGCTCCGTGCCCACCTCGTGATTGGCCGACTGGAGGCAGGCCAGCGCGGTGTCCCCGGTCAGCGCGGCGGCGAAGACCTCGGGGTCCACCCGGCCCGTGCGGTCCACCGGGACCTCGGCCGCGTCCTCGCCCGCCGCGTACAGCACCGAGGAGTGCTCGACCGCCGAGACCACCACCCGGCCGCCGATCCGCCGCCGCCCGGCCCGCGCGCCCCGCACTCCCAGATGCACCGCACGCGTCCCCGAAGAGGTGAAGACGAGTTCGTCGGGGCGGCAGCCCACGGCGTCCGCCGCCGTCTCCCGGGCGGCGTCCAGGAGCAGCCGGGCCCGCCGCCCCTCGCGGTGGAGCCGGGCGGGATCGGCCCACCCCTCGTCCAGGGCGGCCAGCAGGGCCTGCCGGGCCACGGGGTGCAGGGGGGCGGAGGAGGCGACATCGAAGTAGGACACGCCGCCACGCTAATACCCTCCGGGCCAACCGCCGCACCCTGGCGGAGCGTCGGGTTCCGGGGTCGTGGACCGCCTCGCTCCGGGGTCGCCCACCGGGGTGACACCCCACCGCACACCAGGGCGATTCCACCGGAAAACCCGGTCCTGTCCAGCGGAATTCCATCCCTTCGGGGTGTCGGACGGCGCGTTGGGCACCCTCCCCGCGCGACCCCAAATAGCGTCCAGTAGGGTTTGGTCCGCATAAACATCCAAACCCCCTGCCCGCGTCAGGGCCGGCGACCGACCAGCGAGACGGCCGCAGCCCGTCGCGCGGGCCGAGACTCTCGGGAAGGCGCTACGTGAGTCCCAACGGCTCCGACCGCTCGTCGCGGCGCCCGATGCGGCGGAAGCTGCCGCAGGTGCTGACTGCGGGCCTGATCCTGGTGACCGCCACCGGTTGCGAATACACATACAAGGACTTCCCCCGCCTCGGTATGCCAACGCCGGTCACGGAAGAGGCGCCGATCATCCTCTCCCTCTGGCAGGGCTCGTGGGCGGCTGCGCTCGTCACGGGTGTGCTGGTGTGGGGTCTGATCCTGTGGAGCGTCTTCTTCCACCGGCGTACCCGCACCAAGGTCGAGGTTCCTCCGCAGACCCGGTACAACCTGCCCATCGAGGCGCTGTACACCGTGGTCCCGCTCATCATCGTCTCGGTGTTCTTCTACTTCACCGCGCGTGACGAGTCCCGGCTGCTCTCCCTGTCCAAGAAGCCCGCCCACACCATCAATGTGGTCGGCTACCAGTGGAGCTGGGGCTTCAACTACATCGAGAACGTTCCCGGTGTGACCGGGGACGCGAAGACGGACAAGAACCTCAAGGCCATTCCGGACAAGTACCTGAAGGCCCTGCCGGAGAACGCGGGCGGCGTCTACGACGCCGGCATCCCCGGCACCCGGAATCCGCAGAACGGCAACCCCGGCCCCACGCTGTGGCTGCCGAAGGGGGAGAAGGTCCGCTTCATCCTGACCTCCCGAGACGTGATCCACTCCTTCTGGGTGGTTCCCTTCCTCTTCAAGCAGGACGTGATCCCCGGCCACACCAACGCCTTCGAGGTGACCCCCACTCAGGAGGGCACCTTCATGGGCAAGTGCGCCGAGCTCTGCGGTGTGGACCACTCCCGGATGCTCTTCAACGTCAAGGTCGTCTCCCCGGAGCGTTACCAGAAGCACCTGAAGGAGCTTGCCGACAAGGGGCAGACCGGCTACATCCCGTCTGGCATTGAGCAGACGGACCCGGCCAAAAACGCGGAGAAGAAGCAACTGTGAGCATCCTCAACGAATCCCAGGGTGCCGCCGAAGCAGCTGACGACTCATACGAGAACGAGCTGCCGGTACGGCGCAAGCAGCCGGGCAATGTGGTGGTGAAGTGGCTGACCACCACCGACCACAAGACCATCGGTACGCTCTACCTGGTCACGTCGTTCGTCTTCTTCTGCATCGGCGGCCTCATGGCGCTCTTCATGCGCGCCGAGCTGGCCCGTCCGGGTACGCAGATCATGTCGAACGAGCAGTTCAACCAGGCGTTCACGATGCATGGCACGATCATGCTGCTGATGTTCGCGACGCCGCTGTTCGCCGGGTTCGCGAACTGGATCATGCCGCTCCAGATCGGCGCGCCCGATGTGGCGTTCCCGCGGCTGAACATGTTCGCCTACTGGCTCTACCTCTTCGGCTCGCTCATCGCGGTGGGCGGCTTCCTGACCCCGCAGGGCGCGGCCGACTTCGGCTGGTTCGCCTACTCCCCGCTGTCGGACGCCGTCCGCTCGCCGGGCATCGGCGCCGACATGTGGATCATGGGCCTGGCCCTCTCCGGCTTCGGTACGATCCTCGGCTCGGTCAACTTCATCACCACGATCATCTGCATGCGCGCGCCCGGCATGACGATGTTCCGTATGCCGATCTTCACCTGGAACGTGCTGCTGACCGGTGTGCTGGTCCTGCTCGCCTTCCCGGTGCTGGCCGCGGCGCTCTTCGCGCTGGAGGCGGACCGCAAGTTCGGCGCCCATATCTTTGACTCGGCCAACGGCGGTGCCCTGCTCTGGCAACACCTCTTCTGGTTCTTCGGCCATCCAGAGGTGTACATCATCGCCCTGCCGTTCTTCGGCATCGTCTCGGAGATCATCCCGGTCTTCAGCCGTAAGCCGATGTTCGGCTACATGGGTCTGGTGGGCGCGACCATCGCGATCGCCGGTCTCTCCGTGACCGTGTGGGCCCACCACATGTATGTCACCGGCGGTGTGCTGCTGCCGTTCTTCTCCTTCATGACGTTCCTGATCGCGGTACCGACCGGTGTGAAGTTCTTCAACTGGATCGGCACCATGTGGAAGGGCTCGCTGTCCTTCGAGACACCGATGCTCTGGACGATCGGCTTCCTGATCACCTTCACCTTCGGTGGTCTGACCGGCGTCATCCTGGCCTCGCCGCCGCTGGACTTCCACGTCTCCGACTCGTACTTCGTCGTCGCGCACTTCCACTACGTCGTCTTCGGCACCGTGGTCTTCGCGATGTTCGCCGGCTTCCACTTCTGGTGGCCGAAGTTCACGGGCAAGATGCTGGACGAGCGTCTGGGCAAGATCACCTTCTGGACGCTGTTCCTCGGATTCCACGGTACGTTCCTGGTCCAGCACTGGCTGGGCGCGGAGGGAATGCCGCGGCGTTACGCGGACTATCTCGCCGCCGATGGATTCACCGCGCTGAACACCATCTCCACCATTGCCTCGTTCGTTCTGGGCGCGTCGATCCTGCCGTTCTTCTACAACGTCTGGAAGACCGCGAAGTACGGAAAGAAGATCGAGGTGGACGACCCCTGGGGTTATGGCCGCTCGCTCGAATGGGCGACGTCCTGCCCGCCGCCGCGGCACAACTTCCTCACGCTGCCGCGTATCCGTTCGGAATCTCCGGCCTTCGATCTGCACCACCCCGAAATCGCGGTTGTCGACCAGCTCGAAAACCGTGGTGAGGTCGACAAGGCCCTGACCGCTGGGAAGGAGGCGGCCAAGTGAAGATCCAGGGAAAGATGTTCCTCTGGCTGAGTGTCTTCGTCCTCGCCGTGGCCATCCTCTACGGCGTCTGGTCCAAGGAGCCGGCCGGTACGACCGCGCTGTTCCTGGCGTTCGGCCTCTGTGTCATGGTCGGCTACTACCTGGCCTTCACGGCCCGGCGGGTCGACGAGATGGCACAGGACAACACCGAGGCCGACGTGGCCGACGAGGCCGGTGAGCTGGGATTCTTCTCCCCGCACAGCTGGCAGCCGCTCGCGCTGGGAGTCGGCAGTGCGCTCGCCTTCCTCGCCGTGGCCGTCGGCTGGTGGCTGCTCTACTTCTCCCTGCCGGTCATCTTCATCGGCATCTTCGGCTGGGTGTTCGAGTACTACCGCGGTGCGAACCAGAACCAGTGATCCGGCGGTAGCCCCGCTCCACTGACACCGCGTCGGACCCGGGTCCCTCCTCGCGAGGGGCCCGGGTCCGCCGTTTGCACGCGCTCAGCGCGCGGCCCGCGGCCGGTCTCCCTACGGTGGTGACCATGAACCGTAAGCCGCACCTCAGCGCCGTCCTCCGCTGTACCGTGCTGGTGCTCTCGCTGGGGGCCTTCATCACCGCCTGCGGTGAGAAGGAAGGCCCTCACCCGCTGGCGGGCAAACCCTTCGACGCCGCCGGCCAGGTCGTCTTCAACACCCCCAGGAACGGCGCCAAGGCCGATCCGGACAAACCCTTCGAGGTCACCGCCAAGGTGGAGGAGGCCCGGATCACCGATGTCACCGTCGTGGACCACGCGGGCCACCACCTCGCCGGGGAACTGGCGGCCGACGGCAGCCGCTGGCGCTCCACGGCCGCGCTGTCGGCCGGGGCGCGCTACACCGCCCGGGTGACCACCGAGAGCAAGGAAGGCACCGTGGGGGCCCGTCGGGTCACCTTCGCGACCTCCCCGGCGAAGCGCCTGCTCAAGATGGCCTTCCTCCCGGAGGAGGGCACCTTCGGCGTCGGCCAGCCCCTGGTGGTCGAGCTGAGCCATCCGGTGCCCGACCGGGCCGGCCGGGCGGTGGTCGAACGGGCCCTGAAGGTGCAGTCCACCCCGTCGGTGGAGGGCGCCTGGCACTGGCTGAACGACGACGCCCTGCACTACCGGCCCAAGGAGTACTGGCCCGCCGGAGCCAAGGTCAAGATCGTGAACAACCTCAAGGGTGTCAAGATCTCCAACCAGCTCTACGGCGGCACCTCCAAGGGGGCGTCGATCACCATCGGGGACCGGATGGAGGCCATCACCGACGCCTCCTCGCACTGGATGACGGTCTTCCGCAACGGTGAGGAGCTGACCAGCATCCCCATCACCACCGGCAAACCCGGCTTCGCCACCCGCAACGGCATCAAGGTGGTGCTCGGCAAGGAGTACTTCGTCCGGATGCGCGGCTCCAGCGTCGGCATCGGCGGCTCCGAGGCGTACAACCTGCCGGTCTACTACGCCACCCGGGTCACCTGGAGCGGCGAGTACGTCCACGCGGCGCCCTGGTCCATCGACTCGCACGGCTACGCCAACGTCAGCCACGGCTGCACCGGGATGTCCACATCGAACGCCGCGTGGTTCTACGAGACGTTCAAGGAGGGCGACATCGTCCAGGTCGTCAACAGCATCGGCGACGACATGGACCCGTTCGGGAACGGCTACGGCGACTGGAACCTGGACTGGGACGAGTGGCGCGAGGGCAGCGCGCTGGTCTCCGGTGTCAGGGACGGCAGCAGCCCGTCCGACGCCGCCCGGCTGCGGCCCCGTCTCTGAGCCCGTCAGGGCCGTTCAGCGGCCGGTCAGGGCCTGTTCCGCCGCCCGGGAGGGAGACAACCCCCGGCGGGCGGCGGCGGGCCCTCGTCAGGCCCCTATGGCCTGCCGCCGGCGCAGCAGCGAGGCCAGGGCCCCGGCCAGCTCCACCGGGTCCACCGGAAGCGTCACAGCGGCCTCGGCGCGGCTCCAGGTGGCCAGCCAGGCGTCCTGCGGACGGCCGATCAGCAGCAGGACCGGAGGGCACTGGAAGACCTCGTCCTTGATCTGGCGGCAGACCCCCATGCCGCCCGCGGGCGCCGTCTCCCCGTCCAGCACACAGACGTCGACCCCGCCCCGCTCCAGCTCCGCCAGGACCGCGGGCAGCGTCGCGCACTCGATGAACTCGACGGCCGGGACATCCGGGGCGGGCCTGCGGCCGGCCGCCAGCCGTACCTGTTCGCGGGTGGTGGCATCATCGCTGTAGACCAGCACGGTGGCGGTCGGCTGCATCGTTCCTCCGCGTCGTTGGACACCTGGGAGATCCCTGGGGGGATCAGGTACCGATGGGCCGGATGGTACTCGTTCCAACTGCCGGTAAACAGCCGTTCGGACTGTCGCTCGATGGGCCGTTCGGGCAGCGCCGGGCCCATGGACACACCGAACGGCACCCCCCGGAGTGAGGGCGGGATAAGCGACCGACATAATGTCGGTCGTGGCGACAGCAACGACAGTAGAAACCGGGCACGCGCACCCGTCGGTCAATCGGCCGAACCTCGTCAGCGTCGGAACCATCATCTGGTTGAGTTCCGAGCTGATGTTCTTCGCGGCCCTCTTCGCGATGTACTTCACTCTGCGCTCGGTGACGGGTGCCGAGTACTGGTCCTCAAGGGCCGACCTTCTGAACTTCCCGTTCTCGATGACGAACACCACGATCCTGGTGCTCTCCTCCCTCACCTGCCAGCTCGGCGTTTTCGCCGCCGAGCGCGGCGATGTGAAGAAGCTGCGTACGTGGTTCATCATCACGTTCGTCATGGGCGCGATCTTCGTTGGCGGTCAGGTGTACGAGTACACCGAGCTGGTCCAGCACGGGGTCACCCTCTCCTCCGACCCGTACGGCTCGGTGTTCTACCTGACCACCGGCTTCCACGGACTGCATGTGACGGGCGGCCTGATCGCCTTCCTGCTGGTCCTGGGCCGGACCTACGCGGCCAGGAGATTCACCCATGAGCAGGCAACCTCCGCCATCGTCGTGTCCTACTACTGGCACTTCGTCGATGTCGTCTGGATCGGCCTCTTCGCCACGATCTACTTGATCAAGTAACGGGCGCGGGCCACCGGCCCGAGCAGACACAGTCCAGAAGCATCGACGCAGAAAATCCTGACACCGGGGTAATCCGTGAAAAAGCTCTCCGCACGACGACGCCATCCGCTGGCGGCGGTCGTCGTCCTACTCCTCGCGCTGGCGGCCACCGGGGGGCTGTACGCCGCGTTCGCGCCTGCGGACACGGCACAGGCCGATCAAACCGCCCAGTCCCTCGCCATCGAGGAGGGCAAGAAGCTCTACACCGTCGGCTGCGCCAGCTGCCACGGTACCGACGGTGAGGGAACCACCGACGGTCCGTCGCTGGTGGGTGTCGGGTCCGCCGCCGTCGACTTCCAGGTCGGCACGGGACGTATGCCCGCCCAGCAGCCCGGCGCCCAGGTGCCGAAGAAGAAGAACATCTACACCCAGGCGGAGATCGACCAGCTCGCGGCGTACGTCGCCTCGCTGGGCGCCGGTCCGATCACGCCGACCGAGCAGCAGTACAGCCCCACCGGCGCCGATGTCGCCAAGGGTGGCGAACTCTTCCGCACCAACTGCGCCCAGTGCCACAACTTCACCGGCAAGGGCGGCGCGCTGACCAATGGCAAGTACGCCCCCACGCTGGAGGGCGTCAGCGCCAAGCACCTCTACGAGGCCATGCAGACCGGCCCGCAGAACATGCCCTCCTTCCCCGACGGCGTCATGCCCGAGCAGGAGAAGCGAGACATCATCGCGTACGTCGAGACCATGAACGACCCGAAGGTCGCCTCCAGCCCCGGCGGGATCACGCTGGGCGGGCTCGGTCCCGTCAGCGAGGGTCTGTTCGCCTGGGTGGCCGGTCTCGGTGCGCTGATCGCCGCCGCCGTCTGGGTCGCGGCCCACACTGCTAAGGCCAAGAAGTCATGAGTAGCCAAGACATTCCAGAAGAGAACCTGCCCGAAGAGCAGGCCGCCGCGCACGGCGCGGCAGGGCACGGCGGCACGGCCACCGTGACGAAGCACGCGGACGACAACCCGTTCCACGACCCCGGTCTGCCGGCCCACAAGCCGCGCATCCAGGACATCGACGAGAAGGCCGCCAAGCGGTCCGAGCGCACGGTCGCCGTGCTGTTCATGCTGTCGATGCTGGCCACGGTCGCGTTCATCGCCTGCTTCGTGATCTTCCCGATCGACAAGCTCGTCTACATCTGGCCCTTCGGCCGGGTGAGCGCGCTCAACTTCTCGCTGGGCTGGACGCTCGGCGCGGCCCTCTTCTTCATCGGCGCGGGCGCGGTCCACTGGGCCCGCACCCTGATGTCCGACGAGGAGATCGCCGACGACCGTCACCCGATCGAGGCGTCGCCCGAGGTCAAGGCCAAGGTCATGGCCGACTTCCGACAGGGTGCCGAAGAGTCGGGCATGGGCCGCCGCAAGCTCATCCGCAACACCATGTTCGGTGCGCTGGCGCTCGTCCCGCTGACCGGTGTGGTCCTGCTGCGCGACCTCGGTCCGCTGCCGGAGAAGAAGCTGCGCAAGACGCTCTGGGCCAAGGGCAAGCAGCTCATCAACATGAACACGCATGAGCCGCTGCGTCCCGAGGACATCACGGTCGGCTCCCTCGTCTTCGCGATGCCCGAGGGGCTGAAGGAAGACGACCACAACTTCCAGATCGAGATCGGCAAGGCCGCCCTGATGCTCGTCCGCATCCAGCCGGACGACATCAAGGACAAGCGCGAGCTGGAGTGGTCGCACGAGGGTGTCGTCGCCTTCTCCAAGGTCTGCACCCACGTCGGCTGCCCGATCAGCCTCTACGAGCAGCAGACCCACCACGTGCTCTGCCCGTGTCATCAGTCCACCTTCGACCTCTCCGACGGAGCCCGTGTCATCTTCGGGCCCGCCGGTCACCCCCTTCCGCAGCTGCGGATCGGTGTGAACGCGCAGGGCAACCTCGAAGCGCTCGGCGACTTCGAGGAGCCGGTCGGTGCGTCCTTCTGGGAGCGCGGATGAGTACAGCGACAGCAACAGACGACAAGCGCACCGAGCGCAAGGCACCCGCCGGTGAGCGGGTCGCCGACTGGGCGGACGGCCGGCTGGGGATCTACTCCCTCGCCAAGGCCAACATGCGGAAGATCTTCCCGGACCACTGGTCCTTCATGCTGGGTGAGATCTGCCTCTACAGCTTCATCATCATCATCCTCACGGGTGTGTATCTGACGCTGTTCTTCACCCCGTCGATGAACGAGATCACGTACCACGGCAGCTACATCCCGCTCCAGGGTGTGCGCATGTCCGAGGCGTACGCGTCGACGCTGGAGATCAGCTTCGACGTCCGCGGTGGTCTGCTCATCCGCCAGATCCACCACTGGGCCGCCCTGATCTTCGTCGCGGCGATGATGGTCCACATGATGCGCGTCTTCTTCACGGGCGCCTTCCGCAAGCCGCGCGAGATCAACTGGCTGTTCGGCTTCCTGCTGCTCGTCCTGGGCATGTTCACCGGTTTCACCGGTTACTCGCTCCCGGACGACCTGCTCTCCGGCACCGGTGTCCGCTTCATGCAGGGCGCGATCCTGTCCGTGCCGATCGTCGGTACGTACATCTCGATGTTCCTGTTCGGCGGCGAGTTCCCCGGCCACGACTTCGTGCCCCGGTTCTACTCGATCCACATCCTGCTGCTGCCCGGCATCATGATGGCGCTGCTCGTGGGTCACCTGATCCTGGTCATCTACCACAAGCACACGCAGTACGCGGGCCCCGGCCGCACCGAGAAGAACGTCGTCGGCATGCCGCTGATGCCGGTCTACATGGCCAAGGCGGGCGGCTTCTTCTTCCTGGTCTTCGGCATCATCTCGGTGATCGCCGCGGTGGCCACCCTCAACCCGATCTGGGCACTCGGCCCCTACCGGGTGGACCAGGTGTCCACAGGCGCCCAGCCGGACTGGTACATGGGCTTCGCCGAGGGTCTGATCCGCGTGATGCCCGGCTGGGAGATCAACTTCTGGGGTCACACACTCGCCCTGGGTGTGTTCATCCCGCTGGTGATCTTCCCGCTGGTCCTGGGCGCGATCGCGGTCTGGCCGTTCATCGAGTCCTGGGTCACCGGCGACAAGCGCGAGCACCACATCCTGGACCGTCCGCGCAACGCCCCGACGCGCACCGCCTTCGGTGTGGCCTGGCTGACCGCGTACTTCATCATGCTGATCGGCGGTGGCAACGACATCGTCGCCACACACTTCCATCTGTCGATCAACGCGATCACCTGGTTCGTCCGGATCTTCTTCTTCGCCGGACCGGTCATCGCCTTCATCATCACCAAGCGGATCTGCCTCGGTCTCCAGCGCCGTGACCGGGACAAGGTGCTGCACGGCCGGGAGACCGGCATCATCAAGCGGCTGCCGCACGGCGAGTTCATCGAGGTGCACGAGCCGCTGCCGCAGGGCGAGCTGTACACGCTGACCTCGCACGAGCAGCACCAGCCGATCGAGCTGGGCCCCGAGGTCGACGAGAACGGCGTCCGCCGCAAGGTCTCGCTCACCAAGAAGGCCCAGGCCAAGCTGAGCCAGGGCTTCTACGGTGAGGGCAACCAGATCCCGAAGCCGACGGCTGAGGAGTACAAGGAGATCACCAGCGGCCACGGCCACCACTGATCACCTGATCTGATCGTCGCGATCGCCACAGCGAAGAGCCCCGTCCATTGCATGGACGGGGCTCTTCGCCGTCCCCGGGGGTGGATAGGGTGGGCGGAGGACTCCGCGTACCGCTGTATCGGCCGCTGTATCCGATGTACCCCCTTGTACCCCTGGAGTGGACCATGAACGTTGTGACCCCGGTCGGCGGCGACAGCGTGGCGGACCTCTCCTGGCCCCGCGTACTGAACGCCCTGCTGGACAACGACGACCTGAGCGCGGACGCCACGGCGTGGGCGATGGACCGCATCCTCAGCGGCGAGGCGACGAACGCGCAGATCGCCGGGTTCGCGGTGGCGCTGCGGGCCAAGGGCGAGACGGTGGACGAGATCTCCGGGCTCGTCCGCACCATGTACGAGCACGCCCATCTGATCGAGGTGCCGGGGCCGAGCGTCGACATCGTCGGCACGGGCGGCGACGGGGCCAAGACCGTGAACATCTCCACGATGTCGGCGATCGTGGTGGCCGGCACCGGGGCGAAGGTGGTCAAGCACGGGAACCGGGCCGCGTCGAGCGCGTCCGGCGCCTCCGATGTGCTGGAGAAGCTGGGCGTCGATCTGGAGCTGAGCCCGCGGCGGGTCGCCGAGGTCGCGGAGGAGGCGGGGATCACCTTCTGCTTCGCGGTGAAGTTCCACCCGGCGCTGCGGCATGTGGCCGCCGCGCGCAAGGAGCTGGGCATCCGGACCACGTTCAACTTCCTGGGGCCCCTGACCAACCCCGCGCGGGTGCGCGCGCAGGCGACCGGCGTCGCCGACGCGCGGATGGCGCCCATCCTGGCGGGGGTGCTCGCGGGGCGCGGCGCGTCGGCGCTGGTGTTCCGGGGGGACGACGGGCTGGACGAGCTGACGACGACGGCGACCTCGCGGGTGTGGGTGGTACGGGACGGCTCCGTGCGGGAGGAGCCCTTCGACCCGCGCGACGTGGGGATTCCGCTGGTGCCCGTGGAGGCGCTGCGGGGCGCTGACGCGTCGTACAACGCGGAGGTGGCGCGGAGGCTGCTCGCGGGTGAGGAGGGGCCGGTGCGGGACGCGGTCCTCCTGAATTCCGCGGCAGCGCTGGTGGCGCTCGATCCGGGGGACGCGCCGCTCACCGAGCAGATCGCCGCGCAGATCGCCCGCGCGGCGGAGTCCCTCGACTCGGGCGCCGCGCAGGAGGCCCTGACCCGCTGGATCACGGCGACGCATCGCCCTGACCCCGGCCATTGAGTTCTTCTCCGCCGCGCCTTGTCTTCTCCGCCGCGATGGCGGGTCGTTTCGCGGTGGTTGTCGGCGGTGCCGGGCATGGCGTCTCTTTTCCGCCGCGATGGTGGGATGTTCCGCGGTGGTGTTCGGCGGTGCCGGGCGGGCATGGCTGATGGTGTTTCGGCACCGCCGGGTCGCTGTCGCGCGGTTGCCCACCGTCGCGGCGGGTTGAAGGGGCTGGCTGCCCCTTTCATGGTCCCCTGAGCGGTGCCGGGCATGGCGTCTCTTTTCCGCCGCGACGGCGGGACGTCTCACGGCGGTTGTCGGCGGTGCCGAGCGGGCGTGGTCGGTGGTGTTTCGGCACCGCCGGACCGCTGTCGCGTGGTTGCTCGCCGTTGCGGCGGGTTGAAGAGGCCGTCTGAGCTGCCCCTTCATGGCCCCCTGGGGGCCGTCGCGGCGGGATGAAGGGCCGGTCCGTGCTGCCTTTCGTACCAGCCGGTGGCGGAGGGAAGAGGCGGGCAGCCTCTTCGTTTCCGGTGAACCCCGCGGGAGGCGCGCGGTCCGGGATGCGGGACGAGGTTGCGTGCGGGGGAGCTGCTGGCATACCGTCTGCGCAGGTCATGAGCGACAGCGACTACGGCCCCGGCCCGCTGTCCGGCAACCCTCCGTCCGTGGCGGGGTGCCCCGGGTGAAGACCAGGCCGTGGGCAGCGAGGTCCGCGGCAAGCGCGGACCCCTGCAAGCCCTGGGGTCCTGGTCCTCAAGGGAGCAGTCTCGTGAGCAAGCGAATGCGTTAGGGCGAATCGCCCCTTCTCCACCCTCCCTCGAATCGCCGCGCGGCCTCCGCGCCCGCGTACCCGAG
Source organism: Streptomyces clavuligerus (assembly GCF_005519465.1). Taxonomy (NCBI): domain Bacteria; kingdom Bacillati; phylum Actinomycetota; class Actinomycetes; order Kitasatosporales; family Streptomycetaceae; genus Streptomyces; species Streptomyces clavuligerus. The sequence continues at coordinate 5,110,126 of NZ_CP027858.1, forward strand.
GGACACCCGTACCCGGAACCCGCGCCGCCGCACGGCGCCCCGCGGCGTACCCGTACGGGCCCACGACGTCATTCCGCCTTGTCCCACCGGGAGATACCGCCATGTCCGCATGCCCGAACACCCTCATCGACACCGCCGTCTGCGCCCCGCTCCCCGTCCTCGGCCGGGATGTGACCGTCCCCCTCGTCACCGGGGGCGAGGTCACCTACGCCGCGCTCGACTACGCCGCGAGCGCCCCCGCCCTCCAGCGGGTCTGGGACGACGTCGCCGCGTACGCCCCGTACTACGGCAGCGTCCACCGCGGCGCGGGCTATCTCTCGCAGCTCTCCACGGACCTCTTCGAGAACAGCCGCGCCACCGTCGCGGAGTTCCTCGACTGCCGCGCCGATGACCAGGTGGTCTTCACCCGGTCCACCACCGACTCGCTGAATCTGCTGGCCTCCGCGCTCCCCGAGGGCTGCCAGGTCTTCGTCTTCGAGACCGAGCACCACGCCTCGCTGCTGCCCTGGGGTGACGGCGCCCGGGTGACCTGTCTGGACGCGCCCCGCACCCCCGAGCAGGCCGTCACCACCCTGGAGCGGGCGCTCGCCGACCGCGACCCCTACGGGCCCGCCCTGGTCTGTGTGACGGGCGCGTCCAATGTGACCGGTGAGCTGTGGCCGGTGCGGGAGCTGGCCGCCGCCGCCCACGCCCACGGCGCGCGGATCGTGCTGGACGCCGCCCAGCTCGCGCCCCACCACCCGGTCTCCGTGCAGGAGTTGGACGTGGACTGGGTCGCGTTCTCCGGGCACAAGCTGTACGCGCCGTTCGGCTCGGGCGTGCTCGCGGGCCGCGCCGACTGGCTCCGGGCCGCGAAGCCCTACCTCGCGGGCGGCGGCGCCTCCCGCACCGTCGCCCGCCGCCCCGACGGCGCTGTCGACGTCGAGTGGCACACCACCGCCGCCCGCCACGAGGCCGGTTCCCCCAACGTCATCGGCGTCTACGCCATCGCCTCCGCCTGCAAGGCCCTCACCGAGGCGGGCTTCGACTCCCTCGTCGCCCGCGAGCAGTCCCTCGTCTCCGCCGTCCGTACCGGCCTCGCCGCGATCCCCGAGGTCACGGTGCTCTCGCTGTTCGGCGACGAGGCCCCCCGCGTCGGCGTGATCTCCTTCGTCGTCCAGGGCTGGAACAGCTCCCACTTCGCCGCCGCCCTCTCCGCCGAATACGGCATCGGCGTCCGCGACGGGCTCTTCTGCGCCCACCCGCTGGTGCGGACCCTGCTCGGCAGCGACCCGCAGGACCCGGGGGAGTGCGGCGCGCCCGAGGCCGCGCCGGGCGAGAAGTCCCTCAACGCCATCCGGGTCAGCTTCGGCGCGGGCACCCCGGACGAGCACGTCGAACGGTTCCTGGACGCCGTGCGGGAGTTGGTCGCCCAGGGCGCGCGCTGGACCTACCGCACCGAGGACGGCCGCTGCGTCCCCGACACCACGGGCTGAGGCGCGGGCAGCCGGGTCCCGATCAGGATCATCCGCAGGGCCCGCTCGGTGGCGTCGGCCAGGAACTCCCCGCCCCGGCCCAGCGCCTCCGTCAGCGAGACCGGCGCGGGCAGGATCGAGCTGTACGCGTCGACACCCGCCGACCGCACCTGCTGCGCCCCCTCGCCGATGGTCCCGGCGAGGGCGAGGACCGGGCGGTCGTACCGCTTGGCCCGGCGGGCCACCTCGGCGGGAACCTTGCCGCGCGGGGTCTGGTGGTCGAGCGCGCCCTCCGCGGTGACCACCAGATCGGCCCGGGCCAGCCGCTCGTCCAGGTCGAGATGGTCGAGGAGGACGTCGAAGCGGGGCAGCAACTGGGCGCCGAGCGCCGCGAGTCCCGCGCCGAGACCGCCGGAGGCGCCCGTTCCGGGTCCGCCGTACAGATCGGCGCCCACCCGCAGATCGCGGGTGAGGACGGCCGCCCAGCGCTCCAGACCGGCCGCGAGCTGTTCCACCTGCGCCGGGGTCGCCCCCTTCTGCGGGCCGAAGACCCGGGCGACACCGCGTTCCCCGCAGAGCACGTTGAACGGATTGCAGGCCACGCGGATCTCCGTCCCGGCGAGCCGGGGGTCGAGCCCGGAGGCGTCGATCCGGTCGACCCGGGTCAGCTCGCGCCCCCCGAACGGGAGTTCCCGCCCGTCGGCGTCGAGCAGCCGGGCCCCCAGCGCCTGGAGTGCGCCGGCCCCGCCGTCCGAGGTGCCGGAGTCGCCGCAGCCGACGAGGATTCTGCGGACGCCCGTGTCCAGCGCGGCGCGGATCAGCTCGCCGACGCCGTAGGTCGTGGTGGCGCCCGGGTCGCGCAGATCGCGCGGCACCAGCGAGAGTCCGGCGACGGCGGCCATCTCCACCACCGCGGTCTCCTCGTCCGCGCCGAGCAGCGCGAAGTGCGTCCCGATGCGTTCCCCGGTGGGGCCGGTGGCCCGCAGCGGCACCAGCCGCCCGCCGGACGCGGCGGCCAGCGCGTGGGCCGTGCCCTCCCCGCCGTCCACCAGCGGGATCAGATCGATCTCGGCCTCCGGCACCACCCTGCGCACACCTTCGGCGATGGCCTCGGCCGCGGACTGGGCGGACAGGGACTCCTTGAAGCCGCTGGGCGCGACGGCGAAACGGGTCAGCATCGTACGAACTCCTGACGGACGGAGGGAAACACGGGGAAGAAGTCGTGGGGCTCAGCGGAGCGGCACGCCGAGCAGCGGCCAGACCGCCACCGCGAAGAGCAGCACCAGCAGCGCGCTCAGCGGGGCCAGGACGGCCGAGAGCCGCAGCAGGTCGCGTGGGGTGTAGGTGGGCACGCCCGGGATCTCCGCGAAGAGCGTGACCGGTTTCGCGGAGGCGGGCAGGGTGTGGCAGAAGCCCGCGGCGGCGGTCGAGGCGAGCGCCGCGGCCACCGGGTTCACCCCGGCTCCGGCCGCCGCCGCCACGACCAGCGGCACCAGCACCGAGGATCTCGCCGAGCGGGACTGGAGCACCAGATGCGCCACGGTGGAGATCAGGACCACCACCGAGAGGAAGGCCCACGGCGGCAGGTCCAGCGGTATCCCGCCCACCATCCAGTCGGCCGCCCCGGAGTCGGCGAGCGCCACGCCCATCGCCATCGTCGCGGCCATGAAGAGCAGCAGCGACCAGGGAACGGTCTTCAGCGCGTCCTTGAGCCGCACGGTGCCCAGCGCGGGCGAGGCGGCGACTATGGCGCCGATCAGCGCGACCACGGCCGGCGGCACCCGGTGCAGGGGCTCGCTGCACCACAGTACGACGACGGTGGCCAGCAGCAGGGCGCATCGGGTCTCGGCGGGCTCCCACGGACCGGTCACCGGCCGGTCGCTGTGCGCCTGGATCTCCTCGGCGGTGATGTGCACGGGCCCCTTGCGGTCCGCGCGGCTCGTGGTGGTGAACAGCACCACCTCGGCGGCGAGATGGGAGGAGACGACGGCCAGCGGGAGCCCGATGAGCAGCCACTCGGTGAAGCCGATGCGCTCCCCGACCGCCTCCCAGAGCACGGAGACGGTGATGAGATGGGCGCCCGCGCCGATCAGTGTGGCCACCGCCGACAGCAGGATGACGGTGGGGAAGAGCAGCGCCAACATCACCACCAGGCGCTTCCGGTCGGCGAGTGCCTTGGCCAGCGCCAGGAAGACGGGCATCGCGAGCGCGGCCCGTCCGGAGGTGGCCGGTACCGCGAAGGCGGTGACCACGAGCGCCGCGGTCGTCAGATGGACGAGCTGGCGCACGGTGCGTGCCCCGCCGACGAGGAAGGCCGCGGCCCGCCCGGCGAGCCCGGTCTTCGCCACGGCGGCGGCCAGGACGAAGGCGCAGATCAGCAGCCACACCGTGTCGTCGCCGAGGGTGCCGAACAACTCGTCGCTGCTGATGACCCCGGTGGCGGTGAGCGCGAGCCCCGCGCCGAGCGCGATATAGGTGTCGTCGATCGGGGTGCCGATCCAGGCACAGGTCGCGATGGCGAAGATCGCCAGGGTGAGCCGGGCGTCGCCGCTCAGCCCCGGGAAGTTGCCGGGGACCACGAGCAGCGCGCAGATGCTCAGGGCCACGCACAGGGTGGTCGCTTGTCGCAGGTTCAAGGTCACATGAGAGAGCCTTCACCCGGGCGGTGAGTGCTCCATGAGCCCTTCATGAAGGAAACTTCACCCACTGTCCCCCGTACGGCCCACCCGTCACAGGCAGTTGGCTTCCCCGGCCGGTCCGGGGAAGCCGGTCGGCCGGGGCACCGGGCGGTGAGCCGGTCAGTCGGGGAGCCGGTATCCCATGCCCCGCACCGTCTCCACCCGGCCCGCGCCCAGCTTCTTGCGCAGGGCGCGGACATAGACGTCGACGATGTTGGAGCCCGGGTCGAAGTCGTACCCCCAGACATGGGAGAGGATCTGCTCCCGGGAGAGCACCTGGCCGGGGTGGCGCAGAAAGAGTTCGAGCAGTACGAACTCGCGTGCCGTCAGATCGACGGTCCGCTCGCCCGAACGGGCCCTGCGGGTACGGAGATCGAGCGACAGCTCCCCGTTGCGCAACACCGTCACCTCGGGCGCGCGGGCGGCGGTGCGCAGCCGCAACCGGACCCGCGCCAGCAGTTCCTCGAAGCGGAACGGTTTGGTCATCCAGTCGTCCGCGCCGCCTTCGAGACCGGCGACGGTGTCCCGCACGGAGTCCCGCGCGGTCAGGATGATCACCGGTACGGAGACCCGGGCCTCGCGCAACTGCCGCAGCACGGTGAAGCCGTCCCGCCCCGGCAGCCCGATGTCCAGCACGATCAGATCGAAGCCGCCGGTGACGGCGTAGTCGAAGGCGGAGTCGCCGTCCCCGACGACGGTGGTGGTGAAACCGTTGGCCCGCAGCCCCTTCTCGACGAACGAGGCGATGCGCTCCTCGTCCTCGACGATGAGTATCCGGTTCACAGGGTCGCCTCTCTCGGGTCTCTCGGTTCTCTCGGGTCTCGCGGGGGTACGAGGTCGCGCTGGGCCAGGTCCTGCTGGAGGACGAGGACGAAGGTGGCGCCGCCGCCCTCGGTGGGCCGCAGCTCGACGCGTCCGCCGTGGCCCTCCGCTATGGCCTTCACGATGGCGAGGCCGAGTCCCGCCCCGGTGGCGCGGGCGCCCCGCCGCGCGGTGCCGCGCCGGAACCGCTCGAAGATCACCTCGGCGTCCTGGGGCTGCACCCCGGGCCCGCTGTCGGCGACATACAGCTCGATGCCGTCCTCCAGGCTGCGGGAGCCGATGGAGACCCGCTGCCCGGGGACGGTGTGCTGGACGGCGTTCTGCGCGAGCTGGACCATCGCCTGGGTGATCCGCTGGGGGTCGAGCCGGGCCTCGTCGTCGACGGTCTCGGCGAGCTGCCAGGTGCGGTCGCCGAGCGCCCGCGCCTTGACGAAGACATCGGCGGTCAACTCCCCGAGCTGGACGGGTTCGGGGGTGACGAAGTCGGGCCGCTCGGCCTTGGCCAGCAGCAGCAGGTCCTCGACGATCCGGCTCATCCGGTCCAGCTCCTCCATCACGATCCGTACGGTCTCCTCCCGTTCGGCCGGATCGTCGCCCATCAGCTCCAGATGGCCGCGGACGATGGTGATGGGGGTGCGCAGCTCGTGGCCCGCGTCGTCGACGAACTCCCGCTGGGCGGCGAAGGCGCGTTCCAGCCGGTCCAGCATGGCGTTGAAGGTCTCGGCGAGCGCGGCTATGTCGTCGCGGCCCTGGACGGGGATGCGCCGGGTCAGGTCCTGCTCGGTGAGCTGGGCGGCGGTGGTGCGCACCAGCCGTACGGGCTGGAGGATCCGTCCGGCGACGGCCCAGCCGATGCCGGTGGTCATCAGCAGGGCCACGCCGGATATCGCGAGCAGCATGGTGAAGACATCGTTCGCCTTGCCCTGTTCGGCCTCCGGGTGGATGGCGACGACGAACGCGGCCGGGGGCTGGCCGGGGCCCGCGTCGATCTCGGTCTTCGCCCAGTGGATGTCGCCGAAGGCGCGGTGCACGGTGCCGGTGGCCTGTGGTGAGCCGAAGACCTCGATCAGCGCCATGCGGTCCTTGGCCAGCGGCTCGTACGCCTGCACCTCGCGGTGCTGCTCCAGCGTCGCGGGGTGCATGCCGGTCCGCCCCACGAGGCCGAGGAGTTCCTCGTCGGGGTCGGCGTACTGCCGGACGAGGAACAGCTTCAGCAGTTCGCCGGGGTCGGTGAACCGGCCGCCGGTACGGGGGTCCACGCCCTGCTCGACGAAGTTGGCGAACTCCGCGGCCTCCTGCACCAGGAGCCCGTTGATCCGATGGTCCACATCGCGGAGGAGTACGGAGCGGGTGGCCGTCGCGACCGCGCCCAGGGCCACCGCCATCACCAGCAGCAGCCAGAGCATGATGCGCAGCCGTGCGGACACCCAGCGGCGTACCGGGTCAGCCGTCGTCACCGGAGTCGTCGCCGCCCACGCCGCCGTCGTCACCACCCGGGCCGTCGTCGTCGTTGTCGTCGCCGCCGGGCGGGTTCTCCTTCACCGGGGGCGGGGCCACGGTCTCGTCCACCGGCTGGGAGGGGGTCCGGCGGGGGGACGGGGGCCGGACGGTCTCATCGCTGGGGGAGGGCTCGGGGAGCCGGGACGGCGAGGTGGAGTCCTGCGGGTCGGAGGACTCCGGCTGCTCCGGCGCGCCGGTCGGGGCGCCGCCGCCGGGGGACGTGCTCTGGCCGATCTGCACCTTCGGCGGGACCTTGCGGTCGTCGGGGCTGTCGGTGAGGGCGTAGCTCGTCACCGCGATCCCGAGCGGGATCGCGACGACCGCGGCCAGGGCCGCTATGCGATGAGAGAAGACCATGTGTTCGATGGTGACCAGGCAGGCGAAGGGCGGAGATGAGACCGGGATGAGGAATTCTTCATCTTGGTGAAGGTTCTTGACACGGTACGGGTCGGGTGGGACGTACGGGGGGCGCCGTGCGGGGGGTGCGGCCGGGTCAGGAGTCCAGACCGATGGCGAACGCCGCCTCCAGGTCGTGCTGGGAGTAGGTGCGGAAGGCCACATGCGTGTCGGTGGCCTCGACGCCCGCGATCCTGCTGATCCGGCCGGGGATCACATCGGCGAGGTCGTCGTGGCGGGCCACCCGGACCATGGCGATCAGATCGTAGGTGCCGGTGACCGAGAAGACCTCGCTGACACTGTCCAGCGCCGCGATGGACTCGGCGATCTCGGGGATGCGGTCCACGCTGGTCTTGATGAGCACGATCGCGGTGATCACGGCTTGCTTTCTCCCTCGGTGGCCGCTGTGTGGACCTTCACTCTAGCCCCCCGTCCGTACCGTCCCCAGGCATAGAGAAACCCCAGGGCGAAGCCGACGAGATGGGCCAGATAGGCCACTCCCGCGCCACCGCTCGCCGTGCCGGAAGCCGCCATTCCCTGGAGGACGAACCAGAAGATCAGCACGATCCACGCGGGGAAGCGGAGCGGCAGGAAGAAGAGGAAGGGAAAGAGACTGGTGACCCTGGCCCTGGGGAAGAGAAAGAGAAAGGCCCCCAGCACCCCGGAGATCGCCCCCGACGCCCCCACCAGAGTCTGCTGCGACCCCGCGTTGGCCGCGGCGTACGCCGCCAGCGCCAGATAGCCCGTGACCGCGTAGAAGAGGACGAACTCCACGCGGCCCAGACGCTCCTCGGCCATCGCGCCGAAGACGTAGAGAAAGAGCATGTTCCCGAGCAGATGCAGCCAGTTCCCATGGAGGAACAGAGCGGTGAACGGGGTCAGCAGCGCGCCGGGATCGCCGCTCATCAGTTCGGCCGGGATCACCCCCCACCGTTCGAAGTACGCGCTCTGCGCCGCCCGCACCGCCGCCGCGTCCCGGCCGCCGTGCGGCGGATTCAGCCCCGACACCGGGCTGACCACGAAGAGCGCGCAGCAGACGGCGATCGTCGCGGAGGTCACGGCCGGGCCCGACACGGCACCGCGGACCGCCCCCCGGGCCACGTCCCGCCAGTCGATCATGGACAGATCATGGCGTAGCGGAGGAGAAGGGTACAGAGCGCCTCGCCGTGCCCTCAGGACCCCTGAGGCCATAGAGTTACAGGGAGTACACCCGCAGTTCGACGGCGCACCGCGGACCCCGCACCCCGCGCGGCGGCCGTGCGCCCGGCGAGAGCCGGCGTACGGCGGTGGCGCGGAGGAGCGTAGGACACACCAGAGAACGCACCAGACGCACCAGGCGTACAGGCGTACCGCGTGGTCCGATCGGCGTATCGGACGGGTGGGGCACACCGGGCGTACCCGGGCCCATCCGACCCGGGGCGCGCCCGTCGCGCCCCGCACGGGACGTACCGGGATGCACCGGGGCGCACCGGGCCGGGCACGGCCGTACGGACGGCACGGGCCGCAGACGCCGTACAGACCGGGCGGCGGGCTGGGCGAAGGAAAGAGGACGGCACTGATGACGACGGTCCCGACACCGACGACCGAGACCCGCTGGCGCTGCACGCTCTGCGGCAACCTCACCCGATTCGACGTCACCCGCTCCTCCCGGGTCGTCGAGTACGTCCATCTGGACCTCGCGGGGGAACCCAGGGTCGAGGAGCGCCAGGTGCTCAGTGAGACCATCGAGTCCGTGCGCTGTCGCTGGTGCAACGCACAGGACAAGATCGAATTGGTGGACAGGCCGGATACGGACTCCTGACGGAGCCGGCCACAGGGTAGTGGGGTGACGGATCGTGGAGCAGGCCGACAGCGGCGTGGAGCCGGCCGGAGGGGCCGGGGACGCCGCGGAGGCGCTCGACCGGCCGTTGCCGGACGGCGTACGGCGCAGGGTCGTCGCGCTGGTCGCGGACGCCTTCGGCGGGCTCACCGTCCCGGAGCTGCCCGCCCAGCTCCGGCAGTACGCCCGTTTCACCCCCTCCCGGCGCGCCCGGTTCGCGGGCAACGCCATGGCCGCCGCGCTGGAGAGCGACCCCGTCTTCCGGCAGCGCATCGGCGAGCGGCTGTCCCGGACCCAGCCCGAGCTGTGCTCCGCGCTGGTCGCCGGGGCGCCGCCCGCCGCCGCCGACCCCCTCGACGTCGCCGCCACCGCCTATGTGCTCCGCCCGCCGGGCTGGGTGAAGCTGGTGGAGGCCGCGGGCGAGGAGGCCGAGCGCGCCGACGCCGAGCGCGCCGACGAGGCCGGGCGGCGCGAGCTGGAGCGGCTGCGCGAGGAGCTGGCCGAGGCCCGTGACCACGCCCGGGGCGAGACCGAGCGGCTCCGCGGCGAGCTGGACACCGTCCGCAAGGAGGCCGAGGCGCTGCGCCGCAGGATGCGCGGCGCCCAGAGCGACCTCAAGCGCGGCGAGGCGGCCCTGCGCCGGGCCCTGGCCGAGGTCGACACCGTCCGGGCCGAGGGCGCGGCCCAGCTCTCCGCGGCGGAGAGCGAGAACCGCCGGCTCAAGGCCCGCCTCGGCGAGGCGGAGGCCGCCGTGGAGGCCGGGCGCAGGGCCGCCCGCGAGGGGCGCTCCGTCGAGGACATGCGGCTGCGGCTGCTGCTCGACACCGTGCTGGAGTCCGCCCAGGGCCTCCGCCGCGAACTGGCGCTGCCACCGGCCTCCATACATCCGGCCGACACCGTCGACGCGGTCGCGCCGGGCCGGATGTCCCCCAAGGACATCGCCGCCCGCGCGCTCTCGGAGACCGACCCGGCCCTCCTCGACCAGCTTCTCGCGCTGCCGCAGACCCATCTCGTGGTGGACGGCTACAACGTCACCAAGACCGGCTACCCCACCATGCCGCTGGAGAAGCAGCGACTGCGTCTCCTCGGCGGGCTCTCGGTGCTGGCCGCGCAGAGCGGGGCGGAGATCACCTGTGTCTTCGACGGGGCGGAGCTGGCGGCCCCGGTGCTGCTCGCCCCGCCGCGCGGGGTGCGGGTGCTCTTCTCGAAGCCGGGCGTCACCGCCGACGAGCTGATCCGCCAGCTCGTCCGGGCGGAGCCTCCCGGGCGGCCCGTGGTCGTGGTGTCGACCGACCGCGAGGTGGCCGACGGGGTGGCCAGGGCCGGGGCCCGGCCGGTCGCCTCGGTGATGCTGCTGAAACGGCTCTCCAGGGTCTGAGACCCGGCCGCCGGGCCGCCGGGGCGGACCGCACGACGCGTCCGGCCGTGCGACCGCGCGTCAGCGCCCGTCGCCGATCGTGGACTTGTGGTGGACGCGGAGTGAAGTCCTCGCGGCGGCAGTGCCGTTGTCCGTGGGGCGCGGGTAAAGAATGGTCTCCCGGCCGGATTTTTTCCCGGCGGGATTTGAAGTGATCACAAGAACGTCACTAAGGTCAGGCGTCGAACCTTCGCGCGGTCGATCATCCATCCGGGATGGCAGCGAAGGGCCGCCGAGTCCGTGCGCGCACACCGGCCGAGTGCGGGATGCGAGGGCGCGCGGAGCCGGAGCCGCAAGGACCGGGCTCCCCGGTAGGCGGCTCAGAGGAAGAAGGAGCCGTCCTCCGTGGCGTCCCACCGTCGTCCCAAGCAGCCGAGCCGCGCCCGGGTCACCGTGCTCACCGCGACCGCTGCCGCCGCCGTGGCCCTGACCTCCCAGACCGCCCAGGCCGACCCCAAGCCCGGCAAGGACGCGGTCAAGGAGAAGGTCGACAAGCTCTACACGGAGGCCGAGCGCGCCACCGAGAAGCTCAACGGCGCCAAGGAGCAGCAGGGCAAGCTCCAGAAGCAGGTCGACGCGCTCCAGGACCGGGTCGCCCGCGGCCAGGACGAGCTGAACGAGCTGCGGGACGCCCTCGGTTCGGTGGCCAGCGCCCAGTACCGCTCCGGCGGCATGGACCCGGCGCTCCAGCTCTTCCTCTCCTCCGACCCGGACGACTACCTCGACCAGGCGTCCGCGCTGGACCAGCTCGGCGCCAAGCAGACCGAGGCGATCAGCGACATCCAGGCCAAGCAGCGCACCCTGGCCCAGCAGCGCGAGGAGGCCCAGGAGAAGCTGGGCGACCTCGCCGACACCCGCAAGGAGCTGGGTTCCAAGAAGCGCGAGGTGCAGGGGAAGCTGGCCGAGGCGCAGCAGCTCCTCAACACCCTCACCGCGCAGGAGCGGGCCGAGCTGAAGCGGGTCGAGCAGGAGCGCGCCGACCGCGCCCAGGCCCGGGCCGAGCTGGCCGCGAAGGGCAGCGGCGGGGACAGCTCGGGACGGGAGAGCGCCGGTCGGCCGACGGGGGCGGCCAAGCCCGCGTCCGGCCGGGTCTCGTCCGCGTACGGCGCCGCCCAGAGCAAGATCGGATCGCCGTATGTCTACGGCGCGTCCGGCCCCAACTCGTTCGACTGCTCCGGCTTCACCTCCTGGGCCTTCGCCCAGGCCGACGTCGCCATCCCGCGCACCTCCCAGGCGCAGGCCCAGATCGGCACCCGGATCAGCTCGCAGGCCGATCTCCGCGTCGGCGACCTGGTGTTCTTCTACTCCGATCTGCACCACGTCGGCTTCTACGCGGGCGACGGCCAGATCCTGCACTCCCCGCGCACCGGCGCGGTGGTGCGGTACGAGTCCATCGACAACATGCCGTACCAGTTCGGGGTGCGGGTCTGACGCGGTACCGCCCCGCGTTCGCTCCGTACGGCGGCGCGCCCGCGCCCGCCCCTACCGCCTGACCCGCCCGCGCCGTCGACCGACCGACGCTCCGACCGGCCGGCCGACGCTCCGACCGGTCGGCCGACGCTCCGACCGGTCGGCTGACGGTCCGACCAGCCGTCCGATCGGGCGAATTCGCGTCCCGCGCCCTGATGCCGCGCCCCACCGGTGACCTGTGGTCTCACCGGTGGGGCGCGGTCGCGCGTGCCCCCCGAGGTCTTTGGCCGCTCCGTGGTCGCCCGGCTACTGTCTGCCGCGCACCAGACCGGCCCCTCGTCCTCGCGGAAGGGAGCGCTATCCGTGGCGTCCCATCGACGGCCCTCACCGCCCACCCACCGTGCCGCCGTGCTGTCCGCCGCCGCGGCCACGGCCGCCGTGGCCCTCGGGACCACCCCGGCGGGCGCGGACCCGGGCGACTCCCCGAGGAGCGCCCGTGCCGCCGTGGACCGGCTGTTCGCCGACGCCGAGCGCGCCACCGAGCGCTACAACGAGGCGGGCGAACGGGTCGCCCGGCTACGCACGGCGGTGGCGCGCGCCCGGGACGGCGTGGCGCGCGGCCAGGAACGCGTCAACCGGATGCGGCAGGCGCTGGGCGCGGTCGCGATGGCGCAGTACCGCTCCGGCAGCATGGACCCCACCCTCGACCTGCTCTTCTCCGCGGACCCCGAGAGTTATCTCGCCGGGGCGGAGATGCTGGAACGGCTCGGTGAACGCCAGCACTCCGTGCTCCACGACCTCCGCCATCTCCAGCGCGAGCTGCGGCAGACCCGCGTCGAGGCCGTACGGGACCTCGCCGAGCTGGAACGCGGACGGCGCGACCTCGCCCGGAACAAGCGGGTGGTCGAACGGAAGCTCGCCGCCGCCCGCACCCTCCTCAACTCGCTCTCCGCGCCGGAACGGGACGCGTACGACCGGGCCTCCCGCAGCGGGCGGACCGAGCTGCCCGACCTCCCCGGAGCGGTCCCCGCGTCCGGCAGGGCGGGGGTCGCGCTGCGCGCCGCGCAGGGGGCGCTCGGCCGCCCCTACATCTGGGGCGCCACCGGGCCCGCCGGTTTCGACTGCTCCGGGCTCGTCCAGTGGTCCTACGCCCAGGCGGGCGTGGCCCTGCCCCGCACCTCCCAGGCCCAGCGCTTCGCCGGGCGCCCCGTCCCGCTCTCCCAGGCCCAGCCCGGAGACCTGATCACCTACCGGGCCGACGCCAGCCACATCGGCCTGTACGCGGGCAACGGCCGGGTCCTCCACGCGCCCTACCCGGGGGCGGCGGTGCGGTACGACCCCGTGGGCATGATGCCCATCACCGCCGTGACCCGGGTCTGACGGCATCACCCCGGCCGGTGACGGACCCGCCGCCGGTTTCCGTACAGGGGTACGGGGGCGGGTCCGGCGCCCGTCGGCCCGGAGGAGCCCGTACGGGGGGACCGTCCGCGAGCGGCACCCGGCGGGCACGGCGTTCCGTACGATCGGCAGGGTGGCCCTTCACCGGCGCGCGGCGCGTGCGAGACGACGAACGGCGGCGGGGCTGCTCGCCGCCGCGGCCGTGCTGCCTCTGGCCCTCCTCCCCGGATGCGCCGCGCCCGCGCCGCCCGACACGGCGACGGCCGACATCCAGCGGCTGCTCGACACCCGGGCGGCGGCCCTGCTCGCCCGGGACGAGTCCGCCTATCTGTCCGTGCTGGCCCCGGGGGCCACGGGGCTGCGGCAGGCGGAGCGGCGCCGGTTCCGCGGGCTGGCGGAGGTGCCGCTCGGTGGCTGGACCTACCGGATCGGCACGGTCGAACGGCGCGACGGCGGGCGCGGTGCCGTCGCCGAGGCCGAACTCGGCTTCCGGTTCGACGGCTACGACACCGGCCCCGTCACCGCCGCCCGCACGCTGGAGCTGGCCCGCCACGGCGAAGGGTGGCGGATCACCGCGGACCGTCCGGCCGACGGAGCGGCCGCACACCTCTGGGACCAGGGCGAGGTCCGGGCGGTCCGGGGCGACCACAGTCTGGTGCTCGGCGTCGGGCAGAGCAGGGACCGGCTCCGCTCGATCGCCCGGACCGCCGACCGCTCGGTGCCCGCCGTCTCCCGCTCCTGGCCGTCCCCCTGGGCGGGCCGGGTCGTCGTCCTGGTCCCCGCCTCGCTGGACGACATGGGCGCGCTGCTGGGGGCGCCCGCGGCGGGCTACCGGGGGATCGCGGCCGTCACCACGGGGGCGACCGGCGAACAGGGCGGGGTCCCGGCGGACCGGGTGATCGTCAACCCGGAGGCGTACGGGGCGCTCGGCGAGTTCGGCAAGGAGATCGTGCTGACGCACGAGACCACGCATGTCGCCACCCGGGCGCAGACGTCGGCGTCCACGCCGATGTGGCTCTCCGAGGGCTTCGCCGACTGGGTGGCCTACCGCGCCAGCGGACGCCCGGCGGGCCGGATCGCCCCCGAGCTGCGGAGCGCGGTGCTGCGGGGCGAGGTGCCGGGGGAGCTGCCCGCGAACGAGGACTTCTCCTTCACGGGCGACGCGGATGCGCTCGCGCGGGCGTACGAGGGGGGCTGGCTCGCGTGCGAACTGATCACCGAACGCTGGGGCACGGACAAACTGCTCGCCCTCTACCGCGAATCCGCCCGCACCCCCCTCCCCACGGCCCTCTCCCACGTCCTCGCCACCACCCCCACCACCTTCACCACCACCTGGCGCACCTACCTCACCACGCGCCTCACCGCCTGACCGCGAGCCCCGAGGAGGGCGGCCCACCCCGCCGCGCCGCGACGGCGCGGGCGTGAGAGGGGGCGGGCCCTTTTTCCGCCGCGTCGGCGGGGTCGATGATGGTGGTGTCCGGCGGTGCCGGGTGGGCTTGGCCGCAGTGGTGCGGGTGTGAGAGGGGGCGTGCCCTTCTCTTCCCGCCGCGTCGGCGGGGGCCGCGACGGTGGTGTTCGGCGGTGCCGAGCGGGCCTGGCCGATGCCCGCACCTCGTGGGGCGGCGCGGGTGTGAGAGGGGGCGGGCCCTTCTCTTCCCGCCGCGATGGCGGGGGCTGTGATGGCGGTGTCCGGCGGTGCCAAACTCTGTGGTGCCGTAGGGCTGCGGGAGGGCCGACGGTTCGGCCTTCCCGTTCCGCCGCGACGGCGGGGTCGATGATGGTGGTGTTCGGCGGTGCCGGGCGGGCTTGGCCGATGCCCGCACCTCGTGGGGCGGCGCGGGTGTGAGAGGGGGCGTGCCCTTCTCTTCCCGCCGCGTCGGCGGGGGCCGTGACGGTGGTGTCCGGCGGTGCCGAACTCTGTGGTGCCGTAGGGCTGCGGGAGGGTCGACGGTTCGGCCTTCCCGTTCCGCCGCGTCGGCGGGGCCGGGCGGCCCGGCCGATGTTCGTGCGCCGTCATGCTCGGCCGACGGCGGTGCGCGGGGCGCGGGACTCCGCTCCGGCGCGCCGCAGCGCGCCCGCCGCGTACAGCGTCGCCGCGACGAGCAGCCCGTTCCGCAGGAACAGCAGACCGACCCCCCAGGGCGTACTCGCGGTGACCTCCGCGAAGAAGACGGGGAACTCCAGCACCGTCACGCCCGTCGCGACGAGGACGAGCCCCGCCGCGCGGCCCATCCGGCTCGCCCCGGCGCACAGACACATCGCGGCCAGCCCGACCAGCCACAGCATGTACTGCGGGCTGATCACCCGGCTGGTCGTCGTGAAGAGCAGCACCGCGGCGAAGGCCGCGTCCTCCACCGGCCACGCCCGCGCCCGCCGCCGCCACAGCAGCAGCCAGCCGAGCGCCGCCCCCGCGAGGCCCAGCGCCAGGGCCGACACCAGCGGCACACCGGGGCCCAGGAACTCGACCGAGCCGTAGTGCAGCAGTACCCGCCCGTCCCAGCCGAGATACCGCGCCCCGTGGAAGACGAGCCCGCCCAGCGACTCGATCTCCGTCCCTCGGTCGCGCTGCGCCGTCAGGAAGGCCCAGCCCCCGGGCAGCGCCAGCAGCGGCAGCGCCACCCCCGCCGCGACGGCCGCCGCCGCGCCGAGGGCCAGGCGGGTGGCCCGTCCCCGTTCCACCCCCGTCAGCAACAGCAGCGGCCAGACCTTGAGCAGCGCCCCGAGCCCCGCCAGCGCCCCCAGCACCCGCGGCCGTCCCGCGCCGAGCACCAGCGCGGCCACCGCGACCGCCGTGACCATCAGGTCGTACCGGGCGTACGCGGTCGGCCCGAGCAGCGGCACGCCCACGACCCACACCCACACACCGCGCACGGACCCGCCGGGCCGCCGTCCCGCGTACCCCAGCAGCGCCTGGACCACCCCGTCGCACAGGAACACCAGAACGAAGAAGGCCGCCGCGTAGTCCAGGAACGGCAGGACGGCGGGGGCGAGCAGCACCGGCCCGGCGCCCGGCGGGTACTGCCAGGTCACGTCGCCGACCGGGAAGGAACCGGAGCGCAGGGTCTCGTACCACCCCCGGTAGATCACCGAGACATCGGCGGTCACGTCCGGCCCCGGGAAGTCGACCACCCCGAAGACGCACGCCAGCAGTACCGCCCTGCTGAGAATCCACACCGTGAGCCCGGTGGAGCCGAGCACGCCTCTCATGACCGACCAAATCCCGCCGTTTCACCCCGTTTCGGCACTCATGATGCCGTCCGCGTCCCCGCCCCGCGACTGGAGGACATCCCCCCGGACGGGTCCGTTCGGCGCCCCGTCCGGACTTCGGTACTGTCGGCGAACGATGCACAAGACCCTGATCGTGACCAACGACTTCCCGCCCCGCCCCGGTGGCATCCAGGCTTTTCTGCACAACATGGCGCTGCGCCTGGACCCGGACCGGCTCGTCGTCTACGCCTCCACCTGGAAGCACGGCCGTGAGGGCCGGGAGGCGACCGCCGCGTTCGACGCGGAGCAGCCCTTCACCGTCGTCCGCGACCGCACGACGATGCTGCTGCCCACGCCCCGGGTCACCCGCCGCGCCGCCGGACTGCTGCGGGAGCACGGCTGCGAGTCGGTCTGGTTCGGCGCGGCGGCCCCCCTCGGGCTGATGGCCCCGGCGCTGCGCCGGGCCGGTGCCCGCAGACTGGTCGCGACCTCGCACGGGCACGAGGCGGGCTGGGCCCAGCTCCCGGCGGCGCGCGGGACGCTGCGCCGGATCGGGGAGGGCACGGACACGATCACCTATCTCGGCGAGTACACCCGTTCCCGGATCGCCGCCGCCCTCACCCCGCAGGCCGCCGCCCGGATGGTCCAGCTCCCGCCGGGCGTGGACGAGAAGACCTTCCACCCCGGCTCCGGCGGCGCGCTCGTCCGTGAGCGGCTCGGGCTCAGCGACCGTCCGGTGGTGGTCTGCGTCTCCCGGCTGGTGCCGCGCAAGGGCCAGGACACCCTGATCCGGGCCCTGCCCGCCATCCTGGCGAAGGTCCCGGACACCGTCCTGCTGATCGTCGGCGGCGGGCCGTACGAGAAGGAGCTGCGCGCCCTCGCCGACAACACCGGCGTCGCCGCGTCCGTCCGCTTCACCGGCGCGGTCCCCTGGGCGGAGCTGCCCGCCCACTACGGCGCGGGCGACGTCTTCGCCATGCCCTGCCGCACCCGCCGGGGCGGTCTCGACGTCGAAGGGCTCGGGATCGTCTATCTGGAGGCGTCCGCCACCGGGCTCCCGGTCGTCGCGGGCGACTCCGGCGGCGCCCCGGACGCGGTCCTCGACGGCGAGACGGGCTGGGTGGTCCGGGGCGGTTCCCCCGAGGAGTCGGCCGACCGGATCGTGGCCCTGCTCCAGGACCCCGAGCTGCGGCGCCGGATGGGGGAGCGGGGGCGGCGCTGGGTCGAGGAGAAGTGGCGCTGGGACCTGCTGGCGGGGACGCTGCGCGAGCTGCTCTGACCCGGGGCCCGCCCCCGACCCTGGCCCGCCGCCCGCCGCCCGCCGCTTCCGCCGGTCGGCACCGGGTCGGGCCGGGCCGCGTACCGCGATTTATTGACGGAAATCCAACCGTATGCCGTGATGGCCCTGGGCATACGGCCGGTTCTCGTTGATGATCAGCATATGACCCCACATCTGACGCGACGTCAACTCATGGGCGCAGCAGCCCTCCAGACCGCCGCCGTGCTCGGCTTCACCCGGGTCGGCCTCTCCTCGGCCCACGCCGTGGAGCCGCCCGCCGCGCCGCACGCCCCCGCCGTCGTCATCGGCTCCGGCTACGGCGCGGCGGTCGCCGCGCTGCGGCTGGGCCTCGCGGGTGTCCCGACCCTGGTCCTGGAGATGGGCCGGCTCTGGGACACGGCGGGCCCCGACGGCAAGGTCTTCTGTCCCACCATCACCCCGGACCGCCGTTCCATGTGGTTCCGCACCCGGACCGAGGCCCCGCTCTCGACCTTCCTCTGGCTCGATGTGGTCAACCGCCGCATCGACCCGTACCCGGGCGTTCTGGACCGGGTCAACTACGGTGACATGTCCGTCTATGTGGGTCGGGGTGTCGGGGGCGGCTCCCTCGTCAACGGCGGTATGGCGGTCACACCGCCCCGCCCGTACTTCTCCGAGGTGCTCCCCGGGGTCGACGCCGAAGCGATGTACGGCACCTACTTCCCGCGCGCCCGCCGGATGCTGGGGGTGAACGAGGTCGACCGGAGCTGGTTCGAGTCCACCCCCTGGTACCGCTTCTCCCGGGTCTCCCGCACCCACGCCGCCCGCGCGGGCCTCGGCACCGTCTTCGTCCCCAACGTCTACGACTTCGACTACATGCGGCGCGAGGCGGCGGGCGAGGTGCCCAGGTCGGCGCTGGCGGGCGAGGTCATCTACGGCAACAACCACGGCAAGCGCAGCCTCGACCGCACCTATCTGGCCGCCGCGCTCGCCACCGGCCGGGTGACCGTCGAGACCATGAGCCGGGTGCGTGCCCTCCGCCCCGCGAACACCGGGGGCACGGGAGGCGCCGGGGGATACGTCCTCACCGTGGAGCGGCTGGACCTCTCCGGCCGGGTCACCGCCGTGGACGAGATCACCACCGGCCGGCTCTTCCTCGGCGCGGGCAGCCTCGGCACCACCGAACTCCTGCTGCGGGCCCGGGAGACCGGGGCGCTGCCCGACCTCGACCCCGAGGTCGGCCGCGGCTGGGGCCACAACGGCAATGTGATGACGGCCCGCGCCAACCACCTCTGGGACACCGTCGGCGCGCAGCAGTCCACCATGCCGGTGCTGGGCATCGACGACTGGAACAACCCCACCCACCCCGTCTTCGCGGAGATAGCCCCGCTGCCGATGGGCCTCGAACACTGGATCAGCCTCTATCTGGCCATCACCAAGAACCCGGAGCGCGGCCACTTCACCTACGACGCCGCCACCGACTCCGCCCGGCTGCGCTGGACCCGGGACCAGAACGAACCGTCCGTCGCCGCCGCCCGCTCCCTCTTCGACCGGATCAACCGGGCCAACGGGACGATCCACCGCTACGACCTCTTCGGCGGCAACCGGAAGTTCGCCGACGACTTCACGTACCACCCGCTCGGCGGCTGTGTGCTGGGCCGGGCCACCGACGGCTACGGCCGGGCCAAGGGGCACCCGGGGCTGTATGTCGTCGACGGCTCCCTCGTGCCCGGCTCGATCGGGGTCAACCCCTTCGTCACCATCACCGCGCTCGCCGAGCGCAATATGGAACGGATCGTCCAGGAGGACATCCTCGGGTGACCCCGGCCGTCGCCGGAGCCCCGGCGGGCCCGCCGACGGGGCGGGTCACCCCCGGTAGATCGCCTCGATCTCGTCGGCGAAGTCCTTGGCCACCACATTGCGCTTGAGCTTCAGCGAGGGCGTGATGTGGCCGGCCTCCTCCGTGAACTGCCCCGGCAGCACCCGGAACTTCCGCACCGACTCGGCCTTCGACACCGCCGCGTTGCCGTCGTCCACCGCCCGCTGGATCTCCGCCAGCAGTTCGGGGTCCTCGCGCAGCGCCGCGGCCGTCCCGCCCGTCCGGCCGCGCTCCGCCGCCCAGCGGCCCAGGAACTCCTCGTCCAGGGTGATCAGCGCACCCACGAAGGGCCGTCCGTCGCCGACCACCATGCACTCCGCGACCAGCGCGTGCGCCCGGATACGGTCCTCGATCACCGCCGGGGCGACGTTCTTGCCGCCCGCGGTGACCAGGATCTCCTTCTTCCGGCCGGTGATCGCCAGATAGCCGTCCTCGTCCAGGGCGCCGATGTCCCCGGTGCGGAACCAGCCGTCGGCCAGCGCCTCGGCGGTCGCCTCCGGGTTGTTCCAGTACCCCGAGAACAGATGCTCGCCGTGGAGCAGCACCTCCCCGTCGTCCGAGATCCGCACCACGGACCCCGGCAGCGGCTGCCCCACGGTGCCGATCTTCTGCCGGTCCGGGGGGTTGAACGCGGTCGCGCCGCAGGACTCGGTCAGCCCGTACCCCTCCAGGACGGTGAGCCCGACCCCCCGGAAGAAGTGCCCGAGCCGCTCGCCCAGCGGGGCGCCGCCGGAGATCGCGTGCTCGATCCGGCCGCCGAGCGCCGTCCGCAGCTTGCCGTAGACGAGGGCGTCGAAGACGGTGTGCTTGAGCCGGAGCCCCAGCGAGGGGCCGCGCGCGGTGTCCAGCGCCCGGCTCCAGTCGATCGCGGTCTTCGCCGCCTTGTCGAAGATCCTGCCCTTGCCGTCGGCCTGGGCCTTCGCCCGGGCGCCGTTGTAGACCTTCTCGAAGACCCTGGGCACACCGAGCACCAGCGTGGGCTGGAATCCGGCCAGATCCTCGGTGAGATTGCGGATGTCGGGGACACAGCCCAGCTTGATCGGGGCCATGATCGCGCCCACCTCGACCAGCCGTCCGAAGACATGCGCGGCGGGCAGGAAGAGCAGCACCGAGCACTCGCCCGTACGGAACAGGGGCTTCAGCCGCTCGACCGCGTTGCCGCACTCCGCGAAGAAGTTGCGGTGGGTCAGCACACAGCCCTTGGGGCGGCCCGTGGTCCCGGAGGTGTAGACGATGGTCGCCGGGTCGTCCGCCCTGGCGCTCGCGCTGCGCTCGTCCAGCGTCGCGTCGGAGATCTCCGCCCCGGCCGCCACCAGCGCGTCCAGCGCGCCCGCCTCGATCTGCCACAGCTCGCGCAGCGCGGGCAGCCGGTCCCGGACCGACTCCACGGCCGCCGCGTGGGCCCCGTTCTCCACGATCGCGGCGACCGCGCCCGAGTCGGAGAGAATCCACGAGACTTGCTCGGCCGAGCTGGTCTCGTACACGGGGACGGTCACCCCGCCCGCGCTCCAGATGGCGAAGTCCAGCAGGACCCACTCATAACGGGTACGGGACATCAGGGCCACCCGGTCGCCGGGCTCGATCCCGGCCGCGATCAGGCCCTTGGCCGCCGCGAGCACCTCCGCGAGGAACTGCGTCGAGGTGACGTCGGTCCAGGAGTCCCCGACCTTTCTGCCCATGACCGCGACATCGGGATGCTGGGAGGCGTTGCGGCGGATCAGGTCCGTCAGGTTGCCGTCCGTGGGGACCTCATACAGGGCCGGAAGGCTGAACTCGCGCAAGACTGCTGCTCCTCATCGGGCGCCGGCGCCACGGCTCTGTGTGATGCACCGGCTGCGGTCCTCGGTCGGGCAGGTGCTCACCGGGGGCTGAGCACGACAGGACTGCCCGGACGTTACCCACCAGTATTCAGTTCCGATAGGGGGTCCCGACCAGATGTTCGTTGCGTCACACGTATATGACAGTACTTCGCGCAGGGTAGTCCACACGCCCGGTCCGGAGAAAGAACGACCGGTCCGGCCCCATTCGTCCGCCAGGTCCGGACCAGGGCGGCGGAAGCGCCGAGCACTCGGCGAACAGACTGATAAAGGCTGATGAGGGCTGATAAAAGGGAATGACCGCCGGCGCTGGGCCCGGCCGCCGCGAGACCCCCTGTCCCCCGCCGGGACGGCGCCCTAGGGTGACCGTCATGCGAGGCAGAACCACAGCGGACACACCCACCGCAGCAGGCGTCACCCGGATCAACGTGGTCAGCGACGTCCATGGGAACGTGCGGGACCTCGCCCGGGCCAAGGAGGGCGCCGACGCCCTGATCTGCCTCGGCGACCTGGTGCTCTTCCTGGACTACGCCGACCACTCCCGCGGCATCTTCCCCGAACTCTTCGGCGTCGAGAACGCCGACCGGATCGTGGAGCTGCGCACCGCCCGCCGCTTCGCCGAGGCCCGCGAGCTGGGGCGGCGGCTCTGGAGCGAGCTGGGCCTGGACCGGGACACCGCCATCGAGTCGGCCGTGCGCAAGCAGT
Organism: Streptomyces clavuligerus; assembly: GCF_005519465.1. Classification (NCBI taxonomy): domain Bacteria; kingdom Bacillati; phylum Actinomycetota; class Actinomycetes; order Kitasatosporales; family Streptomycetaceae; genus Streptomyces; species Streptomyces clavuligerus. The sequence goes on from NZ_CP027858.1 coordinate 5,131,886, forward strand.
ACGCCGAGCTGTTCGCCGCCTTCCCCGCGCCGACCTACGCCACCTACGGGAACGTCGACATCCCCGCCCTGTGGCCCGAGTACGCGCGGGAGGGCACCACCGTCCTCGACGGGGAGCGCGCCGTCATCGGCGGCCGGGTCTTCGGCTTCGTCGGCGGCGGGCTGCACTCGCCCTCACGGACCCCGTACGAGATCTCCGAGGAGGAGTACGCCGCCAAGGTCGAGGCCATCGGCGAGGTCGACGTCCTCTGCTCGCACATCCCGCCGGACGTGCCCGAACTCGTCTACGACACCGTCGCCCGCCGCTTCGAGCGCGGCAGCCGCGCCCTGCTCGACGCGATCCGCCGCACCCGGCCCCGGTACGCCCTCTTCGGCCATGTCCACCAGCCGCTCGCCGCCCGGATGCGGATCGGCGCCACCGAGTGCGTGAACGTCGGCCACTTCGCCTCCACGGGCCGCCCCTGGACCCTCCAGTGGTGAGCGCCCGGACCCTCCGCCGGGCGGCCCCGGACCGCCCCGCCGCCCCCGCGCGCTGAACTCCGGCCCTGGGCGGGGCGAGCCGGCGGAGCGCGATAGCCTGCACACCACACAATCACCCGGTCCGTACCCCGCAGTCCGTACCGCACTGTTTGAGGAGCCGCAGCGATGGCGGAACACACCAGCTCAAGCATCACCATCGAGGCGGCACCGGCCGACGTCATGGGAGTGATCTCCGACTTCGACCGCTACCCGGAGTGGACCGGCGAGGTCAAGCAGGCCGAGGTGCTCTCCCGGGACGAGCAGGGCCGCGCCGAGCAGGTCCGCCTGGTCCTGGACGCCGGGGCGATCAAGGACGACCACACCCTCGCCTACTCCTGGGAGGGCGCGGACACGGTCAGCTGGACCCTGGTGAAGTCGCAGATGCTCCGCGCCCTGGACGGTTCGTACACCCTCGCCCCCGTCGGCGGCGGGGACCGGACCGAGGTCACCTACACCCTCACCGTCGACGTCAAGATCCCCATGCTCGGGATGATCAAGCGCAAGGCCGAGAAGGTCATCATCGACCGCGCCCTCGACGGACTGAAGAAGCGCGTCGAGAACGGCCCCGCGGCCTGATGCGCACGGTCCTCGTCACCGGACTCGGCGGCGCGGGCCGTACCACCGTCGCCGCCGCGACCGCGCTCGCGGCGGCGGGCGACGGCCGGCGGGTGCTGCTGCTCACCGCCGACCGGGACACCCTGCTCGGCACCCCGCTCGGGACCGAACCGCGGCGGATCACCGGGGCTCCCGCCGTCGCGCCCGCCGGTGCCGGGGCCGGTGCCGCCGCGGACCTGTGGGCCGCCCGGATCGACCCCACCGCCGCCCTCCGGGACGAGTTCCTGGCCCTCCAAGAGCGCGCGACCGCCGTGCTCGACCTCCTCGGCGCCGTCCCCCTCGCCGGGGAAGAGATCGTCGAACTCCCCGGCAGTGCGCAGTTCGCCCTGCTCAGGGCCGTGACCGAGGCGGAACGGGGCGACTGGGGGCTCGTCGTCGCCGATCTGCCCCCGCTGCCCGAGGCCGTCGACCTGCTCGCCCTGCCCGAGCGGCTGCGCCGCTATCTGCGCCGACTGCTGCCACCGGAGCGCCAGGCCGCCCGCGCGCTGCGCCCCGTCCTCGCCCAGCTCGCCGGGGTCCCGATGCCCGCGCGGTGGCTGTACGAGACGGCCGCCCGCTGGGACCGCGAGCTGGCCGCCGTCCAGGAGACGATCGACTCCCCGGGGACCCTGCTGCGGATCGTCGCCGAACCGGGCCCCACCGCCACCGACGCCCTGCGCGCCGCCCGTACCGGACTCGCCCTCCACGGGCTGCGGACCGACGCGCTGATCGCCAACCGCGTCCTGCCCCGCCACTCCGCCGACACCTGGCTCGCGGCGCTCGCCGCCCAGCAGGAGAAGGCCGTACAGGAGTGGCAGGAGTGGCAGGAGCGGAACGGGGACGGGGCGCCGGGGACGGCGGTACGGGAGGTTCCGCACCTGGGGCGCGACCCCCGGGACGCCGAGGACCTGGCGCTCCTCGCCGCCGCGCTCAGCGGTCCCGGCTCCGCCGCGCCGACCGCAGGGCCGGTGCCGGAACCCGCCCCGCCCGGCCCGTCCGCCGTGGTGGACCGCAGGGCCGAGGACGGCACCCTCGTATGGACCTTCGAGCTGCCCGGCGCCGACAAGAAGGACTTCGGCCTGGTCCGCCGGGGCGATGAACTGCTGCTGCGCGCCGGACGGTTCCGCAGGATCGTTCCCCTGCCGTCCGCCCTGCGCCGCTGCACCGTCTCGGGCGCCGCGCTCACCGACGGGACGCTGACCGTCCGCTTCACCCCCGACCCGGAGCTGTGGCCGCGTACCTCCTGACCCCCGGTGCGGCCGACTCCGGCCAGGGGCGCCGAACGGGCCGCGTCCGTTCGGGTACCGTCGACGGTACGAGAGCCCCGAGTGCAGGAGTACGCCATGAGTGACGCCACCGAGCGGCCGGAGGCAGGCACGGACCCCTGGGCCGAGGCGTGCGCCGAGGACCTCAAGGCCGAGCAGGCCCGCCGCCGGGACCGGTACGGTCCGCCGCCGGGCTCGGCCGCCGACGAGCTGCGCAAGCTGTTCGGGGCGGTCGCCGACAAGGTCTCCGAGTTCCAGGGCTCACTGCCCGGGATGGCCGCGCAGAGCGCCGTCTCCCACTTCGTCCAGCAGGCGAAATCGGCGGTGGAGCCGGTCATCGAGCGCAACCCCCAGGTCTTCGACCACCTCGCCGCCGCGGGCGGGGAGCTGCTCGCCGCCTATCGCTCCGCCGTCGCGGGCCAGGAGAGCCGCTGGACCCAGCGCCCCTCCGACGCCGGGCGCCCCTCCGGGAGCGGCACCGACGGCGACGACGCCTCCACCGAGCGGCCCCCGCGCACCGAGCGGCGCGACCAGGACCCCGGCCCCGGCGAGCAGATCGACCTCGACTGATCCGCCCCGGTCGCGGGCCCGGCCCCGCTCCGTCCTGCTCGGCCCGGCTCCGCCCTGTCCTGCTCGGCACTGCCCGACACGGCCGGAAACCATCGCCGACCAGGGCATCCTTCGCCCTCCGGTACGGTTGGGCCCTGGCGGGGCTCGACCGGAACTGAGGGATGCATGGGACTCACCATCGGCGTGGACATCGGCGGCACCAAGATCGCGGCCGGTGTGGTCGACGAAGCGGGCGCCATCATCGAAACGCACACCGTCGCCACGCCGTCGACCCCCGGCGGCATCGTCGACGCGATCTGCTCCGCCGTCGCCGGAGCCGGTGAGGGACACCGGATCGAGGCGGTCGGCATCGGCGCCGCGGGCTATGTGGACGACAAGCGCGCCACGGTTCTCTTCGCCCCCAACATCGACTGGCGCCACGAACCGCTCAAGGACAAGGTCGAGCAGCGGGTCGGACTCCCGGTCGTCGTCGAGAACGACGCGAACGCGGCGGCCTGGGGCGAGTTCCGCTTCGGCGCGGGCCAGGGCCACGAGGACGTCATCGTCATCACCCTCGGCACCGGCCTCGGCGGCGGCATCATCATCGGCAACAAGCTCCGCCGGGGACGCTTCGGTGTGGCGGCGGAATTCGGCCACATCCGGGTGGTCCCGGACGGTCTGCTGTGCGGCTGCGGCAGCCAGGGCTGCTGGGAGCAGTACGCCTCAGGGCGCGCCCTCGTCCGCTACGCGCGGCAGCGCGCCGCCGCCGCGCCCGAGGCCGCGGCCGTCCTTCTCGGCCTCGGTGACGGCACCCCCGAGGGCATCGAGGGCAGGCATGTCAGCGAGGCGGCGCGACAGGGCGACCCGGTCGCCGTCGACTCCTTCCGCGAGCTGGCCCGCTGGGCGGGCGCCGGTCTCGCCGATCTGGCCTCGCTCTTCGACCCCTCCGCGTTCATCATCGGCGGCGGCGTCTCCGACGAGGGCGAACTCGTCCTCGAACCCATCCGCAAGTCCTTCCGCCGCTGGCTGATCGGCGCCCAGTGGCGCCCCCACGCCCAGGTGGTCGCCGCCCGACTCGGCAACCGCGCGGGCCTCGTGGGCGCCGCCGACCTCGCCCGCCAGGGCTGACCCGCCCCGCGCCCCGGCTCCGCCGCGCGCGCCCGAGGCCGCGGACGTCCTTCCCGGCCTCGGTGACGGCACCCCCGAGGGCATCGGAGGCAGCCATGTCAGCGAGGCGCCCGGTGCGGTACGCCCGTTCCGCGCCTCCGTCCGGGCGGTTCGCGCCGCTGGGCCGGGGCCCCGTCCGGTCGGCGGCCCGGGTGGGATGAGGGGCGAGTGCTTCCGCCGTTCCGTGGTGGCCCGGTAGCGGGAGTCACCTGCGGTCGGACCCCGTTCGCTGCTCCCGTTCGGGTCCGGCGACCCGGGCGGGACGCCCGTCCGGCCGGTCCGTGCCGCTCGTGCCCCGCGGCACAGATGGGGGCCCTCGGCTCCGCGCGGGGCGAGTGCTCCTGGCCGACCCCGGTCCGCGCCGCCGCGGGTCTCCTGCTGGGTTGGGCGGCCCGGTGCGGTACGGCCGCCGGTGCCCTGTCCGGTCGGCGCCCCGGGTGGGGTTGAGGGGCGTGTGCTTCCGCCGTTTCGTGGTGGCCCGGTAGCGGGAGTCACCTGCGGTCGGACCCCGTTCGCTGCTCCCGTTCGATCCGGACGGCAGGGTCCCGGGCCCGGCGGCCGGGACGACGGCGGAGGGCCCCACCAGCGCCGAGCACTCCCGGAGCGCGGGGCGTCGCGGCGCGGCCTAGGGTGGGGCGCATGGTCGTCGAGCCGCTGCCCGACTCCCGGACCGAGGGGGACGGTTCCGTCGTCGTCCGTGTGCTGAGCTACAACGTCCGCTCGCTGAGGGACGACGAGGACGCCCTGATCCGGGTGGTCCGGGCCGCCGCGCCCGATCTCGTTCTGGTGCAGGAGGCCCCCCGTTTCCTGGGCTGGCGCAAGCACGCCGCGCGCCTCGCCGCCGGGGCCGGGCTGGTCGTCCTCGGCGGCGGGGCGGGGGCGACGGGGTCGCTGCTGCTCTGCTCGCTGCGGGCGGCCGTCGAGCGCACGGAGGACGTGCTGCTGCCCCGGACCCCCGGGCTGCACCGCCGGGGTCTGGCCACCGCGGTCGTCCGCTTCGGCGCGGCCCGGCTCGGGGTGGTCGGCTTCCATCTGAGCCTCCAGGCACGGGAGCGCCACACCCAGGCGGGGCTGGTGCTGGAACGGCTCACGGCCCTCGGGGCACCGCACACCCTCGCCGCGGGCGACGTCAACGAGCCGCCGCCGGGCCGCGCCTTCCGGCGGCTCGCGGGCCGGCTCCAGGACTGCCGGGCCCTCGCCCCCCGGGGCGGTGAGCACACCTTCCCGTCCACGGCGCCCCGCCGCCGCATCGACGCGGTCTTCGCGAGCGCGGAGGTCGAGGTGCTGGGCTGCGGGGTCCCCCTGGACCTCCCCGGGGTCACCGCCGCCGACCTCCGCGCGGCCAGCGACCACCTCCCGGTCCTGGCCGCGCTCAGGCTCCCCGCCGGGCCCTGAGACCCCGGCGGGACCGCGCTCAGACCACCGCGCCCCGGCCCGGGTCCTCGCGGTCCTCGTCGTCGTCGGTCGACATCCGGGCCACCAGCGTGATGAAGCCGCCCAGGAAACCGCCCACGCAGAGCGTCGTCAGCCACCAGGTCATGTCCCAGCGGAACACCACCGCCAGCAGCATCAGCACCGGCCCGCCGATCACCCCCAGCCAGGCGAACTTGGCCGTGGTGTCCGCCTCCGGCAGCGGCGGCGGCTCCGGCGGCACGAAGTGGCCCTCGTCGCTCGCGTCGAGGTCGCCGTCCTTCGGCTCGGCGATCCGGTAGTCCCGCGGCCCCGCCCCGCCGACCCCCGGCGCGAAAGTGATCGAACTGCCGAGCGCGGGCCGCTCCTCCGGCTCGGCGGGCGGCTCGGGCCGCTTCGGCGGTTCGTCCGCCTCCAGCCCGGCCATGTCCTCCACCGACTTGAAGGGCCTGGCGCCCGGCGGGTCGGCCGGTTCCGTGCCGTACCCGGCGACGATGGCGGCCCACGCGGCCTCCTCGTCGATGGGCTGCGGCTCTCTGTCGGCGTCGTGCTGATCAGCCACCGGTGCTGCTCCCCTTCTCTCCGATGTGTGGAGCGAACCGGCAGACAAACGCGTGACTCTCCTTGAAAATCCGCTCCGCATCGTGGTCCAACGTCGCGACGTGGTAGCTCTGTTCCAGCAGGATCTCCGTGACGTCCGTGGAGGAGACCCGGCCGAGGATGCGCGCGGAGTCGACGGGCGGCACCACATGGTCGACGGTGCTGTGCAGCAGCACCAGCGGCTGGGTGACCTGGGGCAGCTCGCCGTCGACCACCCGCAGCAGATTCCGCAGCGCGTACGCGGCGTGCAGCGGCACCCGGTCGTAGGCGATCTCCCGCACCCCGGGCTTGGCGATGTCGCTGGAGATCCCGGGGATGCTCGGCACCAGATGGCGCGCCACCGGCAGCACCGCGGCGGACGCGCCGTGCACCTTGTTGGCGGGGTTGACCAGGACCAGACCCGCCACGGCATCCCCGTGCCGGGCCGCGAGCCGCAGCGCGAGCGCGCCGCCCATGGACAGCCCGAAGACGAAGACCTGGGAGCAGCGCGCGGTCAGCTCGCTCAGCGCCCGGTCCACCTCCGCGTACCAGTCCTGCCAGCCGGTGATCTGCATGTCCTGCCAGCGGGTGCCGTGCCCGGGCAGCAGCGGCAGGGACACGGTGAGCCCCCGCTCCGCCAGGTACTCGGCCCATGGCCGCAGCGACTGCGGGGAGCCCGTGAATCCATGGCAGAGGAGGACGCCGACCTCTCCGCCCTCGTGGCGGTACGGCTCGGCTCCGGGAAGGACCGGCACCAGGGTCTCCTGTTCTGTGACGACGACGGTGACGACGACGGTGTCGATGGCGACGACGGTGGCGATGGGGATGGGAATGGGGACGGCGGTGGCGACAGCGGTTGTGGACGGGGCGCGCGGGACGGAACGCACGGAAGGGAGTGCGGAAGTGATCGCGGAGGGACGGGACGTACGGACGGACGCGGGAACCGTGACGGGAGAATCCACCTCACGGTACGCGACGGGACTGACACCGGCCAGGTCCAACCGGCCCTCCGACGAGGAGTTCCCCGGTCGGCTCGGGATAAGGTCTGTTCGACAGCAATAGGAGGCATTCGAGTTGATCTACGGCGCAATGAAGCTCTCGATCGGGAGCGGCCTGAAGCTGGCCTTCAGGCCCTGGGTGGAGGGTCTGGAGAACATTCCCGCCTCCGGGCCGGCGATCCTCGCGAGCAACCACCTCTCGTTCTCCGACTCCTTCTTCCTGCCCGCCGTGCTCGACCGCAAGGTCACCTTCGTCGCGAAGGCCGAGTACTTCACCTCTCCCGGGGTCAAGGGCAGGCTCACCGCCGCCTTCTTCAAGGGCGTGGGACAGCTCCCGGTGGACCGCTCCGGCGGGCGCGGGGCGGCCGAGGCGGCGATCAAGGCCGGTATCGAGGTCGTGCAGGGCGGCGGGCTCTTCGGGATCTACCCCGAGGGCACCCGCTCCCCGGACGGACGGCTCTACCGGGGCAAGCCCGGCGGCCTCGGCCGGGTGGCGCTCGCCACCGGCGCTCCCGTGATCCCGATCGCCATGATCGACACGGAGAAGGTCCAGCCGCCCGGCAAGGTGGTGCCCAAGCTGCTGCGTCCGGGCATCCGCATCGGCAAGCCCCTGGACTTCAGCCGCTACCAGGGCATGGAGGAGGACCGCTACATCCTCCGCTCGGTGACCGACGAGGTCATGTACGAGATCATGAAGCTCTCCGGCCAGGAGTACGTGGACATCTACGCCACGGTCGCCAAGCGGCAGATCGCCGAGGCGGAGAAGGCGGAGAAGGCGGCGGCCAAGGCCGCGGAGAAGGCCGCGAAGGACCGCTCCGGCGAGGCACCGGCCAAGGCGCCGGACGGGGCCGTGGAACCGGGGACCCCGGGAGCCGGGTCCTCAGGTCCGGGGGCACAGGACCGCCCGGCCGCCTAGCGCGCGCCCGGCCGCCCCGCGCCGCACCCGCAGGGGAGCCGCGGCACACGCGCGGAGCGCCGGGGGGGGCACGGGGGAAGCGCACACACACGGGGGGAACGGGTGGGGAGAACGGCCGGGCGCGAGCGGGTCGTACGGATGTCGGTCGAGCTGCCGCTGTGGCGCGCGCTCGCCGGTTACCGCGTCCTGACGATGGCCTACGCGGTACTGATCTTCGTCTACAACATGGAGCGGTACGAGCGCCCCTGGGTCGCGGGCTGCTATCTGGCGGTGCTCGCCGTGTGGACGCTGGCCACCCTGCCCCGGGTGCTGGGCGCGGCGGCCCGCTGCACCAAGCGCTTCCTCGGCGCGGATCTGACGGTCGCGCTCGCCGGGATCATGCTCACCCTGGTCGCCGACGCGGACGCGCAGCGGATCGACAGCCCCACCCTGCCGTCGATCTGGACCGCGGGCGCGGTGCTGGCCTTCGCGCTGCGCGGCGGCTGGCGCTGGGCGGCGTTCGCGTCCTCGCTGGTCGCCGCCGCCAACCTGGTCCAGCGCGGCGAGCCCAGCGGGGACACCATCCACAATGTGCTGCTGGTCTGGATCGCCTCGATCGCCATCGGCTATGTCGTGGAGGTGGCCCGCGCCTCCGAGCGCACCCTCGCCCGCGCCCTGGAGATCGAGGCCGCGACCCGGGAACGGGAGCGGCTGGCCCGCGACATCCACGACAGCGTCCTCCAGGTGCTGGCGATGGTGCAGCGGCGCGGTACCGCGCTGGGCGGTGAGGCGGCCGAGCTGGGCCGGATGGCGGGCGAACAGGAGATCGCCCTGCGCGCCCTGGTCTCCAGCGGTCCGGTGCCCGCGTCCGCCGGGGCCTCCCGGGCGGACGGCTCCCCCGAGCCGGGGTCCGGGCCGGAGGAGGACGGGGCGGACCAGGGGCCGTGCGATCTCCGTCCGCTGCTCGCACGGTACGCGGGACCCCGGGTGACCCTCTCCGGGCCGGGCGCCCCGGTGCCGCTGCCCCCGGCCGCCGCCCGGGAGCTGGCCGCCGCCGTCGGCGCCGCCCTGGACAACGTCGAACGGCACGCGGGCCCCGGGGCCCGCGCCTGGATACTCGTCGAGGACTGGACGGACGACGTGATCGTGACCGTCCGCGACGACGGGCCCGGCATCCCTGAGGGCCGCCTCGCGCAGGCGGAGGGGGAGGGGCGGCTCGGTGTCGCCCTCTCGATCCGGGGCAGGCTGCGGGAGCTGGGCGGCACCGCCGAGCTGGTCTCCGTCCCGGGGCAGGGCACCGAGGTCGAGCTGCGGGTGCCGAGGTCCGCACCGGAGCCACCGGGCCGGGCCCCGAGGGCCTGAGCCCGGGGTGCCGCCGGGCGGCGGGGACGGAGCCCCGGAGACCCAGCGCCCCGGAGAAGCAGAGATTCCAGAGACGCAGAGAACGAGCCGAGGGACCGGCGGGGGAAGGCGGAGAGCGCGTGACGGACGGACAGAAGGACCCGGCGCCGGTGAAGGTCATGGTCGTGGACGACCATCCGATGTGGCGGGACGCGGTCGCCCGCGATCTGGCCGAGGCGGGCTTCGACGTGGTGGCCACCGCGGGCGACGGCGCGCAGGCGGTCCGCCGCGCCCAGGCCGCCGCGCCCGATGTGCTCGTCCTCGACCTCAACCTCCCCGAACTGCCGGGCGCCCGGGTCTGCAAGGAACTGATCGGCTCGCTGCCGGGGCTGCGGGTGCTGGTGCTCTCCGCGAGCGGCGAGCACGCCGATGTGCTGGAGGCGGTGAAGTCGGGCGCGACCGGCTATCTCCTCAAGTCGGCGAGTACGGAGGAGCTGATCGACGCGGTCCGGCGGACGGCCGACGGCGACGCGGTCTTCACGCCCGGCCTCGCCGGACTCGTCCTCGGCGAGTACCGCAGGCTCGCCGGTGAGCCCGCGCCCACCCCCGGCGGACCCGAACCCAAGGCGCCCCGGCTCACCGACCGGGAGACCGAGGTGCTGCGGCTGGTGGCCAAGGGCCTCTCGTACAAGCAGATCGCCGAACGGCTCGTGATCTCCCACCGGACCGTGCAGAACCATGTCCAGAACACCCTGGGGAAGCTGCAACTGCACAACCGGGTGGAACTGGTGCGCTACGCCATCGAGCGCGGTCTCGACGACCTCTCCGACTCCACCGGGGACTGACCCGCCGGGCCTGTGCGCCCCCCCCCGCACACTCCCGGCCGGGCTCGCCCGCGCGGGTGAAACCGGGTGCGCCCGGTTCACCGCCGTACGAGCGCTCGGGCCCGGAGCGGAGCGGGTTGCACGACCCCCATTCGTACAAACCCCTTGGTAACGGACAGAAATAGCCCTTCCCGGCCATCTCGGAGTGACGTGGATCACCATTAGCGTGACGGTGTCCAGGAACTCACCAGGCGAAGGGAAGGATCCATGCGCGTCGGAGTACTGACCGGGGGCGGCGACTGCCCCGGCCTCAACGCCGTCATCCGGGGTGCCGTCCGCAAGGGCGTCCAGGAGTACGGGTACGAGTTCATCGGCTACCGCGACGGCTGGCGCGGCCCGCTGGAGGGCGACACCCTCCCGCTGGCCATCCCCAACGTCCGGGGCATCCTGCCCCGCGGCGGCACCATCCTCGGCTCCTCCCGGACCAACCCCCTCAAGAGCCGGGACGGCGTCCGCCGGATCAAGGACAACCTGGCCAAGGCCGAGGTCGACGCGTTGATCGTGATCGGCGGCGAGGACACCCTCGGGGTCGCCGCCGAACTCCACGGCTCCTACGGGGTCAACTGCGTCGGCGTCCCGAAGACCATCGACAACGACCTCTCCGCGACCGACTACACCTTCGGCTTCGACACCGCCGTCTCCATCGCCACCGAGGCCATCGACCGTCTCCACACCACCGCCGAGTCGCACATGCGCGTCCTGGTGGTGGAGGTCATGGGCCGGCACGCGGGCTGGATCGCGCTCCACTCCGGGCTCGCGGGCGGCGCGAACGTCATCCTCATCCCTGAGCAGCGCTTCGACATCGACCAGGTGTGCTCCTGGGTGACCTCGCGGTTCCAGGCCAGCTACGCCCCGATCGTGGTGATCGCCGAGGGCGCGATGCCGAAGGACGGCGAGGCGGTGCTCAAGGACGGGACGAAGGACTCCTTCGGCCATGTCCGGCTCTCCGGCGTCGGCGAGTGGCTGGCCAAGGAGATCGAGGCACGCACCGGGAAGGAGGCCCGTACGACCGTCCTCGGCCATGTGCAGCGCGGCGGCACGCCGACCGCGTTCGACCGCTGGCTCGCCACCCGCTTCGGGCTGCACGCCATCGACGCGGTGCGGGAGGGCGACTTCGGCGCGATGGTCTCGCTCAGAGGGACCGATGTGGTCCGGGTACCGATCGCCGAGGCCACCGCCCGGCTGAAGACCGTCGACCCCGGGCTCTACCGTGAGGTCGGCGTCTTCTTCGGCTGAGACACCCGCCGCCCACGGGCCTCCCGGCCGAGGCCCCGACGGACCTCTGGCCTCCGGGCCCTGGCTTCGGGTCTCCAGGTCTCCAGGCCACCGGTGCCCGGGCCTTCGGGACTTTCGGCCTCGGGCTTTTGTTCACCGGGCCTTCGGTCTCCGGGTCTCTGGGCCACCGGCCTCTGACCTTCGGGTACCCGGCTTTCGGCCACCGGCCTTCGGGTTCCCGGTCCCCGGGCCTTCAAGGTTCCGGCCACCGGTCCCCGAGCCTCTGGCCTCCGGGTACCCGGCTTCCGGTCATCGGGCCTCCGGCCTCTGGCTTCCGGTCTCCGGGCCTTTCGGCTTCCCGGCCTCGGGCTTTTGTTCACCGGGCCTTCGGTCTCCGGGGCTCTGAGCCACCGGCCTCTGACCTTCGGGTGTGCCCGGCTTTCGTCGGCCACCTGTCTCCGAGCCTCTGGCTTCCGGCCCTTCGGCCTCTGGGCCACCGGCCACCGGGTCTCTGGCGTTCGGGTGCCCGGTCCCTGGTCATCGGGCTTCCGGCCTCCGGGTGTCCGGCTTCCGGTCTCCGAGCCTCTGGCTCCCGGGCCCTCGGTCTCCGGGCCTCCGGATCATCGGCCGCTGGCCTCCGAGCTTTCGGCTTCCGGGTCTCCGGGCCACCGGCCCCGGCCACCGGTCTCCGGGTTTCCGGTGCCCGGGCCTTCGGGACTTTCGGCCTCCGGCTCCCCGGCCCCCCGGCCTCCGGGTCTCCCGGTCATCGGGCCTCTGGACTTGGCCTCTGGCCTCCGGTCTCGGGGCCACCGGACACAGGGCCCCGAGCACCGAGCACCGAGCATTCGGGTCTCCCAGACCCCCGGTGGCCTCCGATCGCGCCGTGATCGTCCCCTGACCGGCCGACGGCCGGCCCCGACCGGCCTCAGCTCCGGCCGGAGCGCCCCGCGGCAGGTGGCGACCTGCCGCGCCCCCCCCGCGATCCCGCGGTGATCCCACCGCGCCGCGCCGCGCCGTCCCGCGGCACACGGTCCGACCGGCCGGTCGAACGCCGCCCCCGCCCCGCAGAGCGAGGGCCCGCCCGACCGGCCGCGCCACGCGCGCCGCCGCGTCGCCCCGTACCGGCGCTCCTCAGACCCGGGGCAGTACCGACCCGGACAGCAGCCCCGCGACCAGCCGGGGACCGTCCAGGGTGAGCACCGACTCCGGGTGGAACTGCACCGAGGCGACATGCGCCGCCCGCAGCGCGTGGACCTCGCCCAGGGCCGGATCGCGGGCCACCTCCACCCCGCGCCCCGCGAGCCGCCGCGCCGCCGCGTCGTCGCAGCGCGCCGTGAAGCTGTTGTAGAAGCCCACCGTCTCCGCCCGGCCGAACAGCTCGATCCGCTCCTGCGCCCCCTGGTGGGGCACCCGCTTGCGGACCAGCGGCAGCCCCAGTTCGGCCGCGATCAGCTCATGGCCGAGACAGACCCCCAGCACCCCGTGCCGATGGCCGCGCAGCAGCTCGGCCGTGAGCCCCCGCAGCAGCCGCATCTTCGGATCTCCCGCCTCGCAGGGGTCGCCGGGGCCGGGCCCCAGCACCACCGGACCGGGGTGCTCCAGCGCCGCCTCCCGCAGCCCCGGCTCGTCGTACCGGCGGACACTCACTTCGAGCCCCGTCGAGCGCAGCAGATGCGCCAGCATCGCGGTGAAGGTGTCCTCCGCGTCGATCATCAGCGCCCGGGCGTGCGGCGGCGCCGCGAGCGGCTCCCGCAGCCGCAGCCAGAACGGAGCCAGCGAGGCCCTGCGCCCCTCCAGCGCGGCCCGCACCCGGGGGTCGTCCGCGAGCCGCACCGGCTCGGCCCGCCGCGCCGGGCGTCCGGGGACCACGCCCAGGGCCGCCAGCACGGCCGCCGCCTTGGCGTGGGTCTCGGCGACCTCGCCCGCCGGGTCGGAGTGCCGGACGAGCGTCGCCCCCACCGGCACCCGTACCCCGCCGGAGGGGTCGATGTCGGCGGTACGGATCAGAATCGGCGAGTCCAGCCGCTGCCCGCCGTCCGCGTCCCGCTCGATCAGCGCCAGCGCGCCCGCGTAGTAGCCGCGTCCGCCCGTCTCGTGGCGCTCGATGACCCGGCAGGCGTTCTGCACCGGCGAGCCGGTGACGGTGGCCGCGAACATCGTCTCCCGCAGCACCTCCCGGACATCGAGCGAGGTACGGCCGCGCAGCTCGTACTCGGTGTGCGCGAGGTGGGCCATCTCCTTGAGCCGGGGCCCGACCACGACCCCGCCCCGGTCGCCGACCGTGCACATCATCTTCAGTTCCTCGTCCACCACCATCGACAGCTCGTCCCGCTCCTTGGGGTCGTCGAGGAAGCGCAGCAGCGACTCGGCGTCCGGGCCGCCGGGCGGATAGCGGAAGGTGCCGCTGATCGGGTTCATCACCACCGTGCCGCCGCTCATCCGCACATGCACCTCGGGGCTCGCGCCCACCAGCGTGCGCTCGCCCGTGTGCACCACGAAGGTCCAGTACGCCCCCCGTTCCCCCGCGAGCAGCCGCCGGAACAGGGCCAGCGCGTCCGCCCGTCCGAAGCCGTCGATCCGGCCGGTGAAGGTGCGGCGGATGACGAAGTTGGCCCCCTCGCCCCGGCCGATCTCCTCCGTGATCACCCGTCGGACGATCTCCGCGTACTCCTCGTCGGGCACGTCGAAGGCGCCGTCCGCCACCCGCACCGGGTGTGCGGGCAGGGCGTCGAGCACATCGGCGAGCGGCAGCGCGGCGGACTCCTCGGCGAGCAGCGCGCTCAGCGGGGTCCCGTCGTCGCGGACCTGGAAGCCCCGCTCCCGGATCTGCCGGAACGGGACGAGGGCGAGCACGGGGGTGTCGCGGACGGGCAGCCCGGCGAGGGTCCCGTAGGTGTGGACCGGCCCGGTCAGCAGGTCGACGGTGTCGGCGGCGCCCGGGGCGCGGCCCGGGGTGCGGCGGTGCAGCAGGGCGAAGGGGCGGTCGTCCGCGAGCAGCCGCGCGACGGCGGCAGCCGCGTCGGGGGCGGCGCCTTCGGAGGCGGTGGTCGTGGCGGCGGTGGTGCCTGGGTCGGACATCCGGTGGGTTCCTTCCGGTCGTTCCGGTGACGGGGAGCGAAGAAGCCCCGAGGGGAACGGCCGGGTGTCCCGGGAAAACACTGAAGGCCGCCCCCTGGGCGGCCTTCGCGAGTCGTGTGCGCGTTCGGATCAGCGGGCCGCCGGATGTGCGGTCCACCACCAGTCCTGGTTCAGCTGCTGCTGACTCCCGAGCGCGAACATGCGGCGAACCCTACCGCAGCGGCCGACTCCGCCACGCCGTCACGCTGCGGGAACGCGGGATCACGGGGTGGCGTGTCTCACGTGGTGGGCGGCTCACGGGGCACCCGCCGTGACCCCGTACTGTTGACGGTGTGACCGTGAACGCTAAGACCACCGCTACCGGTGGCAACACCTGGCGAGACCTTCCCGCGGCGCAGCAGCCCGAGTACCCCGATGCCGAGGCTCTGCGCGATGTGATCGCGGACCTCGAATCGTATCCGCCGCTCGTCTTCGCGGGCGAGTGCGACCAGCTGCGCGCCCGGATGGGAGCCGTCGCCAGAGGCGAGGCGTTCCTGCTCCAGGGCGGAGACTGCGCCGAGTCCTTCGACGCGGTCGGGGCCGACGACATCCGGGCCAAGCTCAAGACCCTGCTCCAGATGGGGGCGGTGCTCACCTACGCCGCCTCCGTGCCCGTCGTCAAGGTCGGCCGTATCGCCGGTCAGTACTCGAAGCCGCGCTCCAAGCCGACCGAGACGCGCGACGGCGTGACCCTGCCCACCTACCGCGGCGACTCGGTGAACGGTTTCGCGTTCACCGAGGAGGCCCGCATCCCGGACCCGCAGCGGCTGAAGCGGATGTACAACGCGTCCGCGGCCACGCTCAACCTGGTCCGCGCCTTCACCACCGGCGGCTACGCCGACCTGCGCCAGGTGCACGCCTGGAACCAGGACTTCGTGAAGTCGTCGCCCTCCGGCCAGCGCTACGAGCAGCTCGCCCGCGAGATCGACAACGCGCTGAACTTCATGGAGGCGTGCGGCACCGACCCGGCGGAGTTCCGCACGGTCGAGTTCTTCGCCTCCCACGAGGCGCTGCTGCTCGACTACGAGTCGGCGCTGACCCGGGTCGACTCCCGCACCGGTCATCTCTACGACGTCTCCGGCCACATGGTCTGGATCGGCGAGCGCACCCGGCAGCTCGACGGGGCACACATCGAGTTCGCCTCGAAGATCCGCAACCCGATCGGGATCAAGCTCGGCCCCACGACCACCGTGGACGAGGCCCTGACCTACATCGACCGGCTGGACCCGGAGCGCGAGCCCGGCCGGCTGACCTTCATCGTCCGGATGGGCGCCGACAAGGTTCGCGACAAGCTCCCCGAGCTGGTAGAGAAGGTCACCGCCTCCGGTGCCACCGTGGCCTGGGTCACCGACCCGATGCACGGCAACACCTTCGAGGCGGCGTCCGGCCACAAGACCCGGCGTTTCGACGACGTCCTGGACGAGGTCAAGGGCTTCTTCGAGGTGCACAAGGCGCTCGGCACCCACCCCGGCGGCATCCATGTCGAGCTGACCGGCGACGACGTCACCGAGTGCGTGGGCGGCGGCGACGAGATCTTCGTCGACGATCTGCACCAGCGCTACGAGACCGCCTGTGACCCGCGGCTCAACCGCAGCCAGTCGCTGGACCTGGCCTTCCTGGTCGCGGAGATGTACCGGAACCAGTAGGCCGGACCGGCCCGCGGCACTGTTGCGGGCCGCCCGGGGCACGACGGAAGGGGCATGGATCGTTGTGATCCATGCCCCTTCCGCGCTCTGCCCACTTTTGTCGGAACCCAGGAGCCAGGTAAGGTTAGGTTAGCCTCACCGATTCACGGGAAAGGCTCGAACGAGGACCTTTCCGGGAGGTGAACCGCGTGTACGTCTGCTCTTGCTTCGGTGTCACGGAGCAGCAGGTGAAGGCGCACGCGAAGGCCGGAGCCTGCACCCCCCGCCAGATAGCCTCCGCCTGCAAGGCGGGCACGGACTGCGGTTCCTGCGTCCGGACGATCCAGGCGCTGCTGGGCCGGGGCAACTGCCCCCGCCGGGAGCTGGCCGACCAGGGCGAGCCCGCGCTCACCGCCGCCGTTCCCGCGCCGCTGGAGCTGCGCGAGGCCGCCTGAGGCTCCCCGGGCGCCTCCCGCTCCCGTGGGTCCGGTCGGTCAGCCGCTGGGCTGCTCGATCTGCTGGGCCAGATACAGCGGCTCACCCAGCGACTCGATCAGTTCGAGCTGGGTGTCCAGGTAGTCGATGTGGTGCTCCTCGTCCGCCAGGATGGACTCGAAGATGTTCGCCGAGGTGACATCGCCCTTGGCGCGCATGACCTCGATCCCGCGCTTGAGCCGGTCGATCGCCTCGACCTCGACCTGCCGGTCCGCCTGGAACATCTCCGTCACCGTCTGTCCCACCCGGACATGGAACAGCCGCTGGTAGTTCGGCAGCCCGTCCAGGAAGAGAATCCGCTCGGTGAGCACATCCGCGTGCTTCATCTCGTCGATGGACTCCGCACGGGTGTACGCGGCCAGCTTGGTCCAGCCCTTGTTCTCCTGGATGCGGTAGTGGAGCCAGTACTGGTTGATCGCGGTCAGCTCGCCGGTCAGCTGCTCATTGAGGAATTCGATGACCTCGGGGTCGCCCTGCATGGCGCACTCCTTCCACGTGTCGATCAGCGGTGGGGCAGGTGCGCGCATCCTCGCACCGCCACCGGAAGCCGTCCAGTAAGTGCCCCCTTAGTAGGAGTTGCCCGAATCGGGCCAGACCTGGTCATGACCACCCCTCCCGGTCTGTCACCATGGAGACATGGGTCAGGCGGAGAGCCGGGGACACCGCGCACCAGAGGAGTCCGCGCTTCCCCCGGGACAGCGGGTGCAACGCGGCTGGCCCGTCACCCACTACGGCCCGGTGCCCAAGTTCCGGCCCGAGCGCTGGGAGTTCCGCGTCTTCGGGGCCACGGCGGACGGCGAGAAGCACTGCTGGACCCATGAGGAGTTCTCCGCGCTCCCCTTCTCCACGGTCGTGGCCGATCTGCACTGTGTGACGAAGTTCAGCATGCGGGGGGCCGAGTGGGGCGGGGTGCCCGCCCGGGTGATCGGGGCGCTCGCGCCGCCCGCGCCGCAGGTCACCCATGTCATGGTGTGGGCCGAGTACGGCTACAGCGCGAATATGCGGCTCGCCGACTTCCTGGGGGAGCACACGGTCTTCGCCACCCACAAGGACGGCGAACTGCTCACCGCGGAGCACGGCTTTCCGCTCCGGCTGATCGTGCCCACGCTCTACGCCTGGAAGGGGCCCAAATGGGTCCGCGGTGTCGAGTACATGACCGCCGACCGCCGTGGCTTCTGGGAGGAGCGCGGCTATCACAACCTCGGTGACCCCTGGCGGGAACAGCGCTACTCGTACCAGGAGGAACCGGGCGACGGCCCGGAGCTGTGAGACCTGCCGTCCGGCCGCGGTGGCGGTCGCCGTCGCCGCAGGCCACCGCGGGTAACGACGGGAGCCCGCCCGGCTGTGGGCTCAGCCCCGCAGGCTCTTCAGCCGCTCCACATCGGCGATGTGCCCCGCCGTCCCCCCGGGGGTCTCGATGATCAGCGGCACCCCCTCGGTGGCCGGGTGGCGCATCAGCTCCCCGAAGGGGTCCGCGCCGATGTGACCCGCGCCGATATTGGCGTGCCGGTCCTTGTGCGAGCCGACGGCTTCCTTCGAGTCATTGGCGTGGATCAGCCTGAGCCGTCCCGCGCCGACCGTTGTGACCAGCAGATCGAGCGTCTTCGCCACGCCCTCGGGCTCCGCGAGGTCATGGCCCGCGGCGTGCACATGGCAGGTGTCCAGACAGACCCCGAGCCGGGGGTGGCTCTCCAGCGCCGCGAAATACGGACCGAGATCCTCCACCCGGGAGCAGAGCGAGGCGCCCTGCCCGGCCGTGGGCTCCAGCAGCAGCGACGGATCGTCGTCCCGGGTCAGCTCGTCGAGCAGCGGCAGCACCAGCTCATGGACCTGCGCCAGCGCCACCGACCGCGCCCGGCCGCCTGTCGCCGAACCCGTGTGCACCACCACGCCCCGGGCGCCGATCTCCCGCGCCCGCCGCAGCGAGTGCCGCATCGACTCCACGGAGCGCTCCGCCGTCGCCTCGGAGTGCGAGCCGAAGTTGATCAGATACGGGGCGTGCACCCAGGCGGAGAGACCGGCCTCGGCGCACCCGGCGAGGAACGCCTCGTCCTGCGCCGGGCTGCCCGGGGGAGTGGCCCAGCCCCGGGGGTTGGCCACAAAGACCTGGACGGCTTCCGCGCCGAGCTGCCGGGCGTAGTCCAGCCCGGTCGTGGCGAGGCCGCCCGCCACGGGTACATGTCCGCCGACGGGGTTGCGCATGAGTGGTTCTACAGTCCCTTGATCTTGATGGTGACGGTGCTGCCCTCGGGGGCCCGGTCGCCCCCGCCGGGGGACTGGCTCTCCACCGTGTCCCCGAGGTACGGGAAGTTCTTCTCGGTCTTCACCCGGAACCCGGCGGACTCCAGCGTGTCCCGGGCCGCCCCGGCGCCCTGCCCGGTGACATCGGGAACGGTGGCCGTGCGCGGCCCCTTCGACACGGTCAGCGTCACCGTGTCACCGGTGGCCAGCTCCGTCCCGGCGGGCGCCGACTGGCGGGCCACGGTCCCGGGCTCCTGCGCGGAGTGGACCCGTCCGGACGCCACCTCGACGGTGAAGCCCGCGCCCTCCAGCTCGTCCCGCGCCTCCTGGAGGGCGGAGCCGGTCACCCCGGGCACCTCGACCGGCGCGCCCTTGCTGACGACCAGGGCCACCGCCGACTCCGGACCGCGCCGCACCCCGGCCTCCGGCTCGGTCCGTACCACCGAACCCTGCGGAACCGTCGCGTTGAACTCCCGGGTGACCATCCCCGGCGCCAGTCCCACCCGTTCCAGCTCGCGTTCCGCGTCGGCGAGCGTCCTGCCCTTCACCGGGGGCACCCGGACCACCTCCGGGCCGCGCGAGACCACGAGGGTCACCGAGCCGTTGCCCCGGATGCGTTCACCCGTCCCCGGGTCGGTGGAGACCACCGCACCGTGGTCGACCGTCTCGCTGAACTGCCTCCGTACCGAACGGACGTCGAGCCCGGCCCGCTCCAGTGCCGCACGGGCCTCGCTCTCGCTCTTGCCGATGACGGCCGGGACCCGGGTGAACTGCCCGGAGTTGATGTACCAGACCCCGGTGCCGACCCCGAGGACCAGCAGCACCGCCACCAGGGCGGACAGCACACCGCGCCGGGGCAGCCCGGGGCGGAAGACGGTCCGGGGCGGCTCCGGCGGGTCGGGCGGCAGGGTCAGCCGGGCCGTGTGCCCGGGCAGCGGCTCCGCCGCGGGCAGCGGCCGGGCGATCACGTCCGTGGGCTCGTCGGCACCGGGCACCGGGCCCGGCCGGGACGGGACGGCGCCGCCCCGGGCACCCGGCGGCAGCAGATCGAGCTGTTCGTCGTCGAGCGCGGCCCGCGCCTGCCGGGTCAGCCCCAGCATGGCCACCGCGTCGTGCGGCCGGAGCAGCGGATTCCGGGCGGTCGCCGTCGCGACCAGCTCGTCCAGCTCCACGGCGAGCCGCGGCACGGCGGCCGACGGGGCCGGGACGTCCTCGTGCAGATGCCGGTAGAGCACCTGGGCCGCGGTGTCGCCGGAGTGCGGCTTGGCGCCCGTCAGCATCTCGTACAGCACCACACCGCAGGCGTAGACGTCCGTACGGGTCCCGCAGGCGCCGTCCTCGATCTGCTCGGGCGCGAGATAGGAGACCGTGCCCAGCAGCGCCCCGGAGGTGCTGGTGTGCGAGCCCACGGCCCGGACCAGCCCGAAGTCCGCGACCTTGACCCGGCCGTCGTCGCCGATCAGGACGTTCTCGGGCTTGATGTCACGATGGACGAAGCCCGCCCGGTGCGCCGCCCCGAGCGCGGCGAGCACCGGCTCCAGGACGTCCAGCGCGGCCCTCGGCCGGAGCGCGCCCCGTTCCCGCAGAACGTCCCGCAGGGTGCACCCGGCGACATACTCCATCGCCAGATAGACGTACGCGCCGTCCGTGCCCTGGTCGAAGACCCCCACCACATTGGGGTGGGAGAGCCGGGCGACCGACTTGGCCTCGCGGATGAAGCGCTGGACGAATCCGGCGTCGGTGGCGAGGGACGGGTGCATGACCTTGAGCGCCAGCTCGCGGTCGAGACGGGTGTCGACGGCCCGGTAGACCGTCGCCATGCCGCCGACCGCGATCCGCGCGTCGACGCGGTAGCGGCCGTCGAGCACCTGCCCGACGAGGGGGTCCTGGAGGGTCGTGTCCACCCCGCGATTCTACGAGCCGGGACGGTACGGCCCGCGCCGCCGGGCGGGCGGCGGGCCGTACCGGTGCCGAGCTGTGACAGCGCGACCCGCCGTACGGGATCCCGCCCGGCCGGTCGGCACGCCGGGCATCCCGGCACGGAAGCCCGTCAGAACGCCGGGCGCTCCGGGTCCAGCACCGGCATCCCCGCGACCGGGGAGGACGCCTCGGCGAAGTGCCGGCGCGGAATACGGCCCGCCCGGTGCGCGAGCCTGCCCGCCTCCACCGCGTGCCGCATCGCCTCCGCCATGAGCGCGGGCTCCTGGGCCCGGGTGACGGCCGACGCCAGCATGACCGCCGAGCACCCCAGCTCCATCGCGAGCGCCACGTCGGACGCCGTGCCCGCCCCCGCGTCCAGGATCACCGGCACCTGGGCCTGCTCCACGATGAGCTGGAAGTTGTGCGGATTGCGGATGCCGAGCCCGGAGCCGATCGGCGAGCCCAGCGGCATGACCGCCGCGCACCCCACGTCCTGGAGCTTGCGGGCCAGCACCGGATCGTCATTGGTGTACGGCAGGACGACGAACCCGTCGTCCACCAGCGTCTCGGCCGCGTCCAGCAGCTCGATCGGATCGGGCAGCAGGGTCCGCTCGTCCGCGATCACCTCCACCTTGATCCACTCCGTGCCCAGCGCCTCCCGCGCCAGCCGGGCGGTCAGCACGGCCTCACCGGCGGTGAAGCACCCCGCCGTGTTCGGCAGCACCCGGATGGACAACTTCTCCAGCAGGGAGAGGACCGAGCCGTGCACCGAGGGGTCGATGCGCCGCATGGCCACGGTGGTCATCTCCGTGCCACTGGCGACGAGGGCCTGCTCCAGCACGTCGAGGCTGGGCGCGCCGCCCGTACCCGTGATCAGACGGGAGTCGAACGTCGTACCGCCGAGGGTGAACCGGTCGTCGGACATGGTGGATCAGCCCCCCTGCACCGCGGTGAGGACTTCCACCCGGTCCCCCTCGCCGAGCGGGGTCCGCGCCCAGTTGCCGCGCGGCACGACCGTCTCGTTGACCGCCGCCGCGACACCGCCGCCCGCCCGGGTCAGCTCCGCCACCAGCAGATCGAGGGTGGTTCCCCTGGCGACTTGTCGCCATTCGCCATTGACCGAGACGGCCACCGGGAAAGTACTCATACGGGCTGCTCCTGACGGGCTGCGGAATGAGGGGCTGCGGAGGGAGAGTCGGCGGGAGGGGCGGTGCGGAGGCCGGAGTGCGCGGGGGCGCCCGCGCCGGAGAAACGGCGGGGGGTGAAGGGGCGGGCCTCCTCGGGAAGGGACCCGAGGGTCAGCGCGGCCAGCAGGGCGTCACCGGTCACCGGGGCCAGCAGGACCCCGTTGCGGTGGTGGCCGGTGGCCAGCAGCAGCCCCGGCAGCTCGGTCGGGCCGAGCAGCGGCGCGTTGTCGGGCGAGCAGGGGCGCAGCCCGGCGCGGGTCTCCGTCAGCGGCAGCTCGGTGATGCCGGGCACGAGTTCATGGGCGTCCCGGAGGAGTTCGTACACCCCGCCCGCGGTGACGGTGGTGTCCCAGCCCATCTCCTCGCTGGTCGCGCCGACGACGAGTTCGCCGCTGGCCCGGGGGACGAGATAGACCTGACCGCCCCGCACCACGGCGCGCACGGTCCGGGAGAGCAGGGGAGGGTGCGCGGGCGAGGCGGAGAGGGCGAGCCGCAGCACCTGGCCCTTGACCGGACGGATCGGTACCGCCACCTCCGGCGGTACCCCGTCGAGCCCGCCGCTCAGGCTGCCCGCGGCGAGCACCACCTGCCCCGCGGTGGCCGCGGTGCCGTCGGAGAGCACCGCTCCGGTCGCGCGTCCCCGGACGACCGTCAGCCGTTCGGCGCGGGCGCGCCGGAAGGCCACCCCCGCGCGTTCGCAGGCGGTGCGGAGGGCGGCGATCAGCCGCCGGGGGTCCACCTGGTGGTCGCCGTCGACCCGCAGTCCGCCGCGGACGCCCGGCGCCAGCATGGGTTCGAGACGGCGGCACTCCCGGCCCGTCAGCCACTCCGACTCCAGACCGCACCGCTGCTGGAGCGCGTGCAGCTCACGGAGGTGGGCGCGGTCGTCGGCGTCGAGGGCCACCGCGAGCGTGCCGCAGGCGCGGTAGCCGACGCGCTCGCCGCTCGCCTCCTCCAGCTCGGCGACGAAGGCGGGGTAGCGGCGGGCGGAGGCGAGGTTGAGGGCGAGCAGGGTCTCCTCGCCGTAGTGCAGCTCGGTGACGGCGGCGAGCATCCCGGCGGCGACCTGTGCCGCCCCGCCGCCCGGGTCGGGGTCGGCGACGGTCACGGACAGACCGTGCCGCGCCGCGCGCCAGGCCGTGACCAGGCCGATGAGCCCGCCGCCGACGATCAGTACGTCGGAGAGCGCGCCGGAGGGGGCCGGGGGCCTCGTGGACGGGCCGGGCGCGGAGGCGGTGTCCGCCGTGGAGCGCGGGCCGGGCGGTTCGGCCCGGGTGCCGTGGATCGCTGGCATGGGTGTTCGGCTCCTCCCTTCGCCGGTATGACCCGGATCAGGTTCGTACGGTCGGAGGCCGGCCAGCCTCCCTCTCAGCCCGGTGCGTCCGGGCTCCCGCGAGTGCTTTACGGTGGCCACCCTAACCCCAGGGTTCCACCGGCGGTAAGTGCCCGATGGTGCCGGAGGGTTCACCGGGAAGCGCGACGGGCCTTCCGGTGTGCCGGACGGATGGCGCGGATTCAGTGGATTCGGCGGAATTGCCGCAAGGTGCCGGTCCGCACCGGCCGCGCCGGCCGCACCGGTCCAGGGAAGCGCGGGAGCACGGAAGCGAAGGATCACGGAACATGGCACGGTCGCTCGATGGACTCGTTCTCGCGCCGGTGGTGGACCAGGCCCCGGGACAGGTGGGGACGGGCACCCGTTTCTCGTACCACGAACAGGACGGCCGGATCTGGGCCGAGTACAGCGGGGGCGACGTGGTCCGCGGCCATCTGGTCGGGACCCGCGAGGGCGACCGCCTCGACTTCCGCTATGTGCAGTTGCGGACCGACGGCACCACCGCCTCGGGGCACTGCGTCTCGTCCGTGACCGAACTGCCCGACGGCCGGGTGCGGCTGGACGAGACCTGGGCGTGGGAGTCCGCCGACGGCAGCGGCACCAGCGTGGTCGAGCAGCTCCGCTGACCCCGCAGGACCCGTTCGGAGCGCCCCGTTCCCGTTCGCGTTCCTGTCCGCGTTCCTGTCCGTGTTCCCGTTCCCGGGCGGTTCGGGGAGGAGGGCGCTCCGGCGCTCCGGAGCACTGACGTACGGTCATCCCCGAGTGCGTAAGGTTGACGCGTGAGCGAGCAGCCAGAGCAGACGGAGCGCCCGGCCCGCCCGGGGCGGAGCGGGCGGCGGCACGTGGTCGTCGTCGGCGCGGGCATGGCGGGCGTGCAGACCGCCGTCGCCCTGCGCGAGCAGGGCTTCACCGGGCCGGTCACCCTCATCGGGGCCGAGCCGCACCAGCCGTACGACCGGCCGCCGCTCTCCAAGGCGGTGCTGCTCGGCGCGGCCGAGGGCTCCGCGTTCCCGATCGACTTCGACGCCCTCGACGTGGAGCTGCGGCTCGGCCTCGCCGTGACCGGCGTCCGCGCCGCCGCGCGGGAGCTCGACACCGAGGCGGGGCCCGTCCCGTACGACGTCCTCGTCATCGCCACCGGGGCGGAGCCGCTGACCCTGCCGGGCACCGGGGACGTGCCGGGCGTCCATCTGCTGCGCACCCTCGACGACGCCGCCCGGCTGCGGCCCGTGCTGGAGCGGAAGCACGACATCGTGGTCGTCGGCGCGGGCTGGATCGGCGCCGAGTTCGCCACCGCCGCCCGGGCGGCCGGGTGCGCGGTCACCGTCGTGGAGGCCGCCGACCGCCCGCTCGCCGGGGCACTGCCCACCGAGGTCACCGCCCCCATGGCCGACTGGTACGCCGAGCACGGCGTCGAGCTGATCACCGGGGCCCGGGTGGCGGCCGTCGAGTCGGGCGCCGTGCTCCTCGCGGACGGCCGCCGGCTCCCCGCCGGGGCGGTCGTCGTCGGCGTCGGGGCCCGCCCCGCCACCGGCTGGCTGGCCGGTTCCGGCATCGAGACCGGGCCGGACGGCTCGATCACCGCCGACGCGTATCTGCGGACCTCGCTCCCGGAGGTGTACGCCGTGGGGGACTGCGCCTCCTTCCCCTCCGCGCGCTACGGGCGGCGGCTGCTCGTCCACCACTGGGACAACGCCCTCCAGGGGCCGAGGGCCGTCGCGGCCAACGTGATCGCGACGGAGGCCGCCGCCGGGGCCGGGGGAGCGGCCCCGGAGCCGCCGCCGCAGCGCTATGACCCCGTGCCCTACTTCTGGTCCGAGCAGTTCGGGCGTTTTGTGCAGTACGCCGGGGACCACAGCGGGGCCGACACCCTGCTGTGGCGGGGCCGCCCCGAGGACGGGCCCGCCTGGACGGTGCTGTGGCTGCGCGAAGGGGTCCTGGTCGCGATGGTGAGCGTGGACCGGCCCCGGGACCTGGCGCAGGGCCGCAAGCTCGCGCTCGCGGGCGCCCGGCTCGACCCGCGGCGGGCCTCCGACCCCTCCGTACCCCTGAAGGCCGCGTCCATCTGAACCGCCGCTTCCCCGGGGGTACCGCCCTGAGCTGGGAAGACCCCGGCCCGCTCGTATCTCGTCGACGAGCTGGGGGAGACCCCCGGGTACCGGCTGTCAGTCCTGGATGGCACGCTTGTCCTGTGACCGAGATTGACGCAAAGATCGATGCTCTCGTCCCCGCGTGGTTGACGCTCCCCGATATCGCGGAGCATCTCCAGGTCGAGGTGACACGTGTGAGGCAGCTGGTGAAGGAGGGCCAGCTCATCGCCGTGCGCCGGGGGGAGAACAGGGTGCTCATGGTGCCCGCCGCCTTCATCAGCGGCGAGAAGGTCGTCAAGGGTCTCTCCGGGACCCTGACGCTGCTGAGGGACGACGGATTCACCGATGAAGAGATGCTGGAGTGGCTCTTCACACCCGACCCGACCTTGCCCGGCACTCCGGTGCAGGCACTCGGTGAGAATCGCGGCACGGAAGTGAAGCGCCGGGCACAGGCCCTCGCCTTCTGATCCGTCCGAACAGCCGAGCCGTCCGCGGAATGATGGCGTCCGCCCGTCCGTCCGCCCCGGTCCGTTCCCGGGCCGGGGCACGGGCGGGCGGCGCGCCGCGCGGCAAGCCCTGAGGTGGGGCCACCACCTCGCACGATGCGAAGACCGGACCGGGTCCACGGCTCCGGTCGCCGCACCACCGAACCGGGGGATACACCATCATGTCCACGGCCCGCGCCGCGCTCCTCGACGCCCGGCTCTACCTCTGCACGGACGCCCGCAGACAGCAGGGGGACCTCCCCGAGTTCCTGGACGCGGTCCTCGGCGCCGGGGTCGACGTCGTGCAGCTCCGGGACAAGGGCCTGGAGGCCGCCGAGGAGCTGGAGCACCTGCGGGTTTTCGCCGACGCCTGCCGCCGCCACGGGACCCTGCTGTCGGTGAACGACCGGGCGGACATCGCCCACGCCATCGGCGCCGATGTGCTCCATCTGGGGCAGGGCGACCTCCCCGTCCCGGCGGCCCGCGCCGTCATCGGCGAGGCCCCGCTCATCGGGCGCTCCACCCACAGCACCGCCGAGGCGGCGGCAGCCGCCGTCCAGCCGGGTGTGGACTACTTCTGCACCGGACCCTGCTGGCCCACCCCCACCAAGCCCGGCCGCCACGCGCCCGGTCTGGAGCTGGTGCGCGCCACCGCCGCGCTCGGCACGGACCGCCCCTGGTTCGCCATCGGCGGCATCGACCACCAGAACCTCGACGAGGTGCTGGACGCCGGAGCCCGCCGGATCGTCGTCGTCCGGGCCATCACCGAGGCCGACGACCCGGCCGCCGCCACCGCCGAGCTGGCCGCCCGTATCCGTGCCCTTCCGCTGCCGGACGGCTCCGCGGCGTGAGAGGCGTTCCGGTGCTGAACACCCGGTGTCCGAAGGGTGGACTCCGGTTGGGTGGCCCCCCGAGCCTGGATAGCCTGCGTCCATGGCCCTAGGAACCCCCTCGACCAGGACAGATCGTGCGCGAACGGTCCGCGGGATGCTCGCGACCGGGAGAACGACCTACTCGTTCGAGTTCTGGGCCCCCAAGACGGAGAAGGGCGAGCGCAACCTCTGGAACGCGCTGCGCCGGGTCGAGGCGGTCGCCCCGAGCTTTGTCTCGGTGACCTACGGAGCCGGCGGCTCCACCCGCGAGGGCACGGTCAGGGCCACCGAGCAGATCGCCTCCGACACCACCCTGACGCCCGTCGCCCACCTCACGGCCGTCAACCACTCCATCGCCGAACTGCGGAATATGATCGGCCAGTACGCCGACGCCGGAATCCGCAATATCCTCGCCGTCCGGGGCGACCCGCCCGGCGACCCGATGGGGGAGTGGGTCGAGCACCCCGAGGGGGTGCGGTACGCGGCCGAACTGGTGCGTCTCATCAAGGAGTCCGGGGACTTCTGTGTGGGTGTCGCCGCCTTCCCGGAAATGCATCCGCGTTCCACGGACTGGGACACCGACGTCCGGCACTTCGTCGCCAAATGCCGGGCCGGGGCCGACTACGCCATCACCCAGATGTTCTTCCAGCCCCAGGACTACGTCCGGCTGCGGGACCGGGTGGCGGCGGCGGGGTGCGAGACCCCGATCATCCCCGAGATCATGCCGATCACCAGCGTCAAGCAGCTCGAACGATTCGCCCAGCTCAGCAATGCCCAGGTCCCGGCAGAGCTGAAAGAGCGCATCCTCCGCGTCAAGGACGACGCGGCCGCTGTACGCTCGTTGGGAATCGAGTTCGCGACCGAGTTCTGTGCGGAACTGCTCTCCGAGGGTGTTCCCGGGCTGCACTTCATCACGCTCAACAACTCCACCGCGACACTGGAGATATACGAGAATCTCGGGCTGCACAAGCAGCCCTGACCGGCCATATCCGCCTCGGTCGGGGCGACGGCCGAAGGAGAGGGGCGGGCATGGGCTGGACGGTCCTCTACATCGCGTTCGGCGCCGTCGCGCTGTGGCTGCTCAGTGAGGTGCTGTTGCAGTACAAGGCACGGCTGCGATGGAGACTGCTCGCCTTCGGCGGGTTCCTGGGTGTGGTCGTCGGTGTGCTGCTCTCCTCCGTGGTGGTGATCGGGCTCGGCGCGATCGCCTTCGCGATCGGACAGACCTATGTGACGCTCTCCTTCCGGAAGGGCTTCGCCAAGGGCTGGGCGCTCGGCGCGCGCTCCGGTGCCGAGGACGCGGCGGACGGCGCCGGTGCCGCGGGCGGCGGCCCGAGCCGTCGCCGCAGGGCGGGCAGGGGCGGGCGCGCCGACGGGCCGGCGGCCGTCGAAGGCCCGCGTGAGCCGGCGCTGGAGGTCTCGCAGCTGGAGGAGGAGATCCCCGCGGCGATGGCCGGGTTCGACCCGGACCCGGGTCAGGAGCCGATCTACCAGCCGCAGCCGATGCCGGACGACACCAACGGCTACGGCATCTACTCCGGGGACTTCGACGCCCCCGCCGCCGGGCAGGGCGGCCACCCGCACCAGGGCGGCGAGTTCGCGGACTTCCCCCCGTACGACCCCTATGGGAACGGGCAGCAGCCGGGTGTACCGCAGCCGGACCCGGCCTTCGGGGTCCCCGGACAGACCCAGCAGTTCCCCGCGTACACGGACTCCTACGGCACCGGCCAGCAGCCGTACCAGACCCCGTTCGACGGCGCCGACGGCTTCGGCGGTACCCACCACCCCTATCCGGCCGATCCGTACTACGCCCAGCAGTCCTATGACACGGACACGCCTCCGGGCGGCATCTGGGTGCCCCAGCAGCGGGACACCGACCTTCCGCAGCAGCACCAGGACCAGCCCTCCCCCTTCGACCACGACCCCGGCGCCCCCGGACAGCCGTACCGCTACTGAGCCCCCCGCCCTGTGCCGCCGCCCCGGCGGCCCTGCGCGTTTCCCCGGCCCTGGCCGCCGGATGCCCCCGGCCCGCGCCCGGCGCGGATCCGGCCCGTTCCGCCGGTGGCGCCTCGCCGTCCTGCCCGGTTGGTGGTGCCCGGGTGCGTCCTGCGGGTCCTGTGGTGCGAAGGGGGGGCTCCCGCGCCATGTCGCCACCGGCCGCGCGGCCACCCCCAGGGTCGGCCGTGCGCCTGGGGAAGGCCGCGCCGCAGGGGCTCCCCGCGAGCGGGAGAGGCCCGGCCGTGCCGCGCGCCGTGGCGCCTTCCCCGGGCCCGGCGGTGCGAGGGCCTCACACTTCGGCGGCGCCTGTGCTCGGTGGGCAGGGGCCGTGTGCCACGGTTCCGTTCTGCCCAGGGGTACGGAGGCCCGATGGGGCTTCGCTCATGGGACAGGTCCGTTCCGCCGACGGCGGGAGCCGGGGCGGGTCGTCGCCGTCCCGCCCGGTCGGTGCTGCCCGGCCGCACCCTCCGGGTCCGGCGGTGCGAGGGGGGAGTGCTTCGGCGCTGTGTCGCCGTCGGCCGGGTGGCAACCTCCCGGTGGTGGCCGCGCGGCCGGGGAGGGTCCGTGTCGTGGGGGCTCCCCGCGAAGCGGGAGATGATCCGACCGTGCCGCGCGCCCGGGCGCTGCCCCGGCGTTCCGTCATCCGCCCGTCGTGCACCAGCGGCTGACGGGCCGCCGGGCCGGTCGGCGGGCCCGCGTGGGAGGGGTGTGCGCGGGAAGCGCCGGGAGACACCGTGCCCCGGGGTTCACTGGGAGCCGCGGAAGTCCGCCCCCTCCACGATGAGCCCCGCGACCAGGGCGCCCGACATCCCCGCGTGGGCGAGCCCCCCGCCCGGGTGGGCGTGGCCACCGGCCAGCAGCAGCCCCGGCAGCCGGGTGGTGTTCGCCGGGTGGAGATGACGGCCGCCGGGACCGGCGAGCGCCGGAGCGGGTATACCGCCCGTCTCCGCGGGCGTCAGCACCTTGTGCCACACCAGCCGCTCCCGCAGCGCCGCCGGGCGCTCGCCCAGGGCCCGGGCCGCCGCGTCCACCAGCGCCCCGGCACACCGCTCCCGCAACGCCTCGTCCGTCCAGTCGACCCCGCCGCCGTGGCCCGCGACCGTCGCCGAGACGGTGACGGCCTCGTGCCCCTCGTCGGGCCGGGTACGGGGGTCGTCCGGGCGCAGCACCGTGACGGTGGGCCGGGCGGTCGGCCCACCGCCGAAGACGGCCGCGGCCTCCGCCCCGGTGTCGGGGGAGTGGACCACCGTGCGATGGACCGCCGACGCCGGGCGCGCGCCCCGCAGCGCCAGCAGCACCGTGAGCCGGCCGGGCAGCGGCTGCCCGGCCGCCGGGGGCCGGACGTCCCCCTCCGCCCACAGCTCCCGGCCGGTCAGCCGGGCCGCGTCGGCGGCGCCCGCGACCACATGGTCCGCCGCCGCGATCTCGCCGCCGCGCAGCTCCACCCCGGCCGCCCGGCCGTCCTTCTCCACGATCGAGACCACCTCGGCCCCGAAGACGAACTCCACCCGCCGCGCCGCGCACCGCTCGTACACCGCGCGGGCCAGCTCCCGCAGCCCGCCCTCGACATACCAACTGCCGAAGGTCTGCTCCATGTACGGCAGCAGCGCGGCGCTCGCCGGGGCCTGCCGGGGGTCGAGCCCGTAGCCGAGGACACAGCCCTCGAAGAGGGCGGCCAGCCGGGGGTCCGCCAGCTCCCACGCGCCGACCTCGGCGACCGTGGCCGCCTGCCGGGCGCGCAGCAGCCGCCGCTGCCGGGGGGCCGGGTAGGGGTCGCGCTCCAGGACCCGCCAGTCGGGCCAGAGCGGCTCCTCCAGCAGGGGCCGCCGCGAGCGGTCCCAGGTGTCCCCGGCCCGGCCGAGGAACTCGCCCCAGCGCTCGCCCGCGCCCCGGCCGAGCGCCGACTCCAGTGCGGAGACGATCCCCGCCCGCGAGGCATCGGGCAGCACGGCCTCGGTGCCGTCGGCGAAGAGATGACGGCTCGCCGGGTCCACCTGGACCAGGCCGACGCACTTCTCCAGCGGCTCCCGGCCGGTCTTCAGGAACAGGTCCCGCCAGACGGCGGGCAGATGCAGCAGCCCCGGCCCGCTGTCGAACGTGAAACCGGCGTGCTCGACGGCGCCCACCGCGCCCCCGTAGGTCGCCGTGCGCTCGTACACCGTCACCCGGTGGCCTGCCACGGCCAGCCGGGCGGCAGCCGCCATCGCGCCCATCCCGGCGCCGATCACCGCAATCCGTGCCATGCCGAAAACTCTAGCGACCGCCACTGACAGTCATCGCGCGGACCGGCCCCGGCGGGCGCCCCGGCCCGCGCACGGAGGCGCCTGCCGGATCAGGCGGTTCCGGCGCGGTCCGTCAGTCGGGCGGGCGGACCGGTCGGGCCGCTCGGACCGACGCCGCGAGCCGTCGCTCCTCGCGGCGCTGCGCCCTGCGCCGCCGGAACCTGCGGATGCGCGCCGCGAGCAGCACCACCGCGACCACACCCAGCGCCAGCAGGACCGCGGCGACGATCGCCGCGGCGACCGGGTGGAACATCGCGAACGTGAGGACCCCGGCGACCCCCAGGTCCTCGGCCGTGCTCACCCCGATGTTGCTGAAGGGCTCCGGTGAGGTGTTCACCGCCATCCGGGTCCCGGCCTTGACGAGATGGCTCATCAGCGCGGTGGAGCCGCCCACGGCGCCCGCCGCGAGCTCCGGCAGCGAACCGGACTCCCCGGCCAGCAGCGCGGCCACGACGGCTCCCGCGACCGGACGGATCACCGTATGGACCGCGTCCCATGCCGAGTCCACATACGGAATCTTGTCCGCGACCGCCTCGCACAGGAAGAGCACCCCGGCGACGATCAGCACATCGGTGCGCTGGAGCGCCTGCGGCACCTCGTCGGTCACCCCGGTGGCTCCGAACACGCCGAGCAGCAGCACGACGGCGTACGCATTGATTCCACTGGCCCAGCCGCTGGTGAAGACGAGGGGGAGTACCGACACGGACGCGATCGTAACCATGTGGGCACACGGGGTGTGGGCACGCGGGCCCATGGCTGAGTACCTGTACCCAGGTGGCGAGATGAGTACCCGTGCGGATGGGAGCCCGGCCGCCCGGAGGGGAAAGTGGAGTTCACCGAAGGGGCCGCGGCGCCGACACCGCCGACACGGGGCGGCGGAACGGCGCGGCTCCCCCGAGGTGACCGGGGGAAGAACCGGGGAGAACCGGAGTATCCGGGGAACCCCGGGGTATCGGGGGAACGACCGCACGGGGGAAACCGGGGGAAAACAGGGGGAACGGGGGGAAGGAAGGCGCCGGTCCGGCGATGACTCGGGGGGATCGAGTCCTGCCGGACCGGCGCCTTTCCGTTGTACGGCTGCCGCCGCCCGCCCGCCGCGTTCCGCCGCGCGGCGGAACACCGGTGCCGCGTTCCGCCGGTGCCGTGCTTCGGCAGTGCCGGGATGCGTCAGCGGCTGCTCACCCGGCCGTGCAGCAGCCGGGAGAGCGCCGCGTGCACATCGTCGAGGGACCGTTCCCGCTGGAAGGACTGCCAGTCCAGCGCCGCCACCAGCACCATGCCCACCAAGGCGGCCGCGGTGAGCGGAATGTCGATCTCCTCGTTCAGCTCACCGCTCTCGACCGCCTCCCGCAGCACCGTCTCGACCACCGCGACCGCCTGCTGGCGCACCACCAGGAGGGTGGACTGCCAGGCCCGGTTGGTCCGCCACAGCTCGGCGACGTAGAGCTGGGTGAAGGCGGGGTAGCTGTCGATGAAGACCAGGCCCGCCCGGATCATCGCGTCCAGGGCCTCGACCTTGGTGCCGCCGCGCTCCGCCGTCTCGTCGGCGGCGCTCTGCAACGACGAGGTCAGCAGACCGACGCCGTACCGCAGCAACTCCTCGAACAGTTCGGTCTTGCTCTTGAAGTTGTAGTAGACCGTGCCCTTGGCGACACCCGCGCGCTCGGCGATCTCGTCGACGGTGGTCGCCGAGAAACCCTGTTCCGCGATCAGCGTCACCGCCGCCTCGTAGAGCTTGGCCCGGGTCGCCCTGCGTCTGGTACTGCTGCTGTCCGTCACGTCCATGGTGTCGATTCTCACAGGTGTCGGGGGTTTGGCGGGCCCGGTTCGGCTCACGGAGCACGTCCGCACCGAACCGGGCCGCCCTGGCCCACGGCTGAGGTGTCTCAGAGGCTCAGTTCGGGGTGGAGGCGGTCGAAGGTCCACACCTGCTTGCGCCGTGCGGTGAGCGCGGTGAGGGCCAGCGCTCCCGCGGTGAAGGCCAGCAGGACCGCGCTCCCCTGCCACACGGGGTCGAGCCCGCCGCCGCTGATCAGTCTCCGCAGCGCCTCCACGACATAGGTCATGGGGAGGAACGGATGGATCGCGTTGAAGAAACCGGGGCTGGTCTGGACCGGATAGGTGCCGCCCGCCGACGTGAGCTGGAGCATCAGCACCGCCAGCACCAGAATCCGTCCGGCGGCCCCGAAGCGGGCGTTCAGCCACTGGATGATGGCGGCGAAACAGCCGATGGTCAGGGCGAGGAAGCCGACCGTGCCGGCCGCGTGCGCGAGCTGGAGCCCCAGTGACCAGTGCAGCACCGCCATCAGCGCGCCGACCTGCACCAGCCCGATGGCGACCACCGGCAGCCAGCCCGCCAGCGCGATCCGCCAGGCCGATGCGCCCGCGGCGAGCGCCCTCCGGTTCATCGGCTGGATGATCATGTACGCGACCATCGCGCCGACCCAGAGGGAGAGCGGGATGAAGTACGGGGCGAATCCGGTGCCGTAGTTGGCGGCCTGGTTCAGGGTCTTGCTGGCGAGCTGCACCGGGTCGGCCATGACCTCCGTGCGCCGGTCGCGGTCCTTCTCGTCGTAGTCGGGGATCTTGGCGACGCCGTCGTGCAGCCCGCCCGCCAGCTCCGCGGAGCCGTCGACGAGCTTGAACAGCCCGCCGTCCAGGTCCCCGGCGCCCTTCTTCAGCCTGGCCACACCGGTGTCGATCTCCGTGGAGCCCGACTTCGCCCCGGACAGCCCGGTGTGCACCTGGGAGGCGCCCCGGGCGACCTGCTGCGCGCCCGAGTTGAGCGCGTTCATCCGCTCGACGGCGGACGTGAGGTCCTGCTCCAGGGTGGGCGCGCGCTCGGCGAGCCACTGGGCGTTCTTCCGGTGCTCGGCGAGACGGCCGTCGATCCCGTCGAGGCTCGCGATGTTCTCCCGGGCCACCGCGGCGGCCCCGGCGGCGGCCACCGCGGCGCCGTCCACAGCGGCCCGTGCCCGCTCCAGCGCGGGGCAGAGGGGATCTGCCGCCGCCGGGGCCCCGGCGGCCCCCTCCGTTCCCGTGGCGCCCGCCGCGCAGCGCTCCGCGTGGAGCTTCGTCAGTTCATCGGCCGCCGCCCGCGTTTTCTCCGACGCGGCGGGCGCGGAAGCCGCCTGTCCCTCCAGCCGGTCCCGGAGCGCCTCGGAGATCCCGGCGACGGGCTCCCCGTACTTCTTGAGGTAGGGGGAGATCCGCTCGGAGTACCCGTTGAGCTTGCCGGTGGCGTACTGGGTGCCGTCCGCGACCTGACGGGCGCCGCTCTCCACGGAGCCCGCCGCGTCGGTGAGCCGGGCCAGCCCGCCCGCGAGTCTGCCGGTGCTGTCCTTGGCGTTCCTCAGCCCCTCCGCGAGGTCCTTGGACCCCGCCTTGGCCTCCCCGATGCCGCCCTTGAGGTCGTCGGCGCCCTTGGCCGCCTTCTCGGTGGCGTCGTGGATGTCGGAGAACGAGATGAAGATCCGGTCCAGGAACGAACGGGACGTCTTGGTGGAGGCCGCCGTGCGCACCTCGGCGAAGACCGTGCGGGAGACCTGGCCGACGATGTAGTTGTTGGCGTCGTTGGTCCGCACCTGGAGCGCGCCGGTCTCGGGCGACGCGCCCGAACTGGAGGCGATCCGCTCGCTGAAGTCCCGGGGCATGGTCAGCGAGAGGTAGTACGTGCCGTTCTCGACGCCCTTGCGCGCCTGTGCCGCGCTCACCTCGTGCCAGTCGAAGACATCGCTCTCGCGCAGGTTCTCGGCGATCTCGGCGCCCGCGGTCACCTTCTCGCCGTCGGCGTTGGCCCCCTTGTCGTCGTTGACGAGTGCGACGGGGATGCGGTCCAGCCGACCGTAGGGGTCCCAGAAGGACCACAGATACAGCGCGCCGTACAGCAGCGGCAGCAGCACGATGGCGACGACGGCGGCGCGGGGCAGCCGGCCCCTGCCGAACCGCTTCAGCTCAAGCGCGGCCAGTCTCGGCGAACGCATCGGCCTTCTTCCCCTCGTGGTCGGTGGTGCCGTGGTCGGTGGTGCTGTGGTCGGTGGGCCGGCCGTCGGCGGTGTCCGTGCCGTGCGGGGCGGACGGGCTCTGCGCGTCCGGTCCGGCGGCGGGTCCCCGGGCCCCGGGGGCCAGGGCTCCGGTGCGGACGACGACGGTTCCCCCGGGGGCCTGGCTGCACACGGCCAGGACGGTGGTGCCGGTGGTGTCGGCGATGGAGCGCAGCAGCCGCCAGGCCTCGGCGCGTTCCGTGTCGGAGAGCTTCAGATCGGCGTCGTCGATCGCGATCAGCCGGGGCCTGCCGATGAGGGCGAGGGCGAGGGAGAGCCGCAGGCACTCCATCCGCTCCAGCGCGCGCACCGGGGTGCGGTCCCCCTTGGGCAGCGCGGCGGGGTCGAACCCGGCGGTGGCGAGGGCCTCCCGGACCAGGGCGCCCGCCTCGGCGGCACGGCCCGGGCGGGGGCGCAGCAGCCGCCGTACGGAGACCCCGAACCGGCGCTGGAGGAGGGCCCGTTCCCGCAGGTGTTCAGCGACGGTCAGGGCCGGGTCCAGCTCGCTGACCGACGGTACGGGCCCCAGGGCGCTGATCTTCCGGACGGCGGCCATCCGGCGCGGCAGCGGCAGTCCGCCGACCTCGCACCGCCCCTCACTGGGGCGCATCCGGCCGGTGAGTGCGAGCAGCAGGCAGGTCCGGCCGGAGCCCGACGCCCCCTCGACCGCGATGAGTGAGCCGGGGGCGGCGTCGATGTCGATGGCTCGGAAGGCCCAGCCCCGGGGGCCCTTGAGCCCGAACCCCTCGGTGACGACGGCTGCCCCGTGCGGGCTGTCCACGTTCCCCTCCCCTTTTGAACTGACCAGTCAGTTCAAAAGGTAGCCAGTGTGCGGCTGTTGTGGCAAAACCGCAGGTCAGGGCCGATTGTCAGTGGGGGGCCTCACGATGGACACATACGGCCACAGTGCCGTCACACGACGACAGGAGGTTCGTCATGGCCAGCGAGAACACGGCCGCCGCCCACCGGCGCCGTGCGAACGGCCCTGTCCCCTCACTGACCGGGCCGGCGGGGGACGTCCACCCCGTCCTGCGGCGCGCGTCGGCGCCGCCCGCCGCCCTCGACCTGCTCGGCCAGGCCCGCAGGGGCCTGGAGGAGGCCGCGGGCCTCGAAACGCCCAACGAGCGCTACGCCACCGCCCACTTGGCGGCCATCCGCACGGCCGCCGCCGTGCTCGCCGCCCGGGGATACCCCGAGGCCCCGCCGCCCCCGGGCCGCGCCGTGCGGGGCCCCGTGCGCCGGGGCCGCCGGGCCGGGATCCGCAGCGCCTGGGAGCTGCTGCCCGAGAGCGCGCCCGAACTGGCCGAGTGGAGCGCCCACTTCGCCTCCGGCGCTCCCCGCAGGGCCCGCGCCCAGGCCGGTATAGCCGGTGCGGCGAGCAGCCGCGACGCGGAGGAGCTGCTGCGGGACGCCGCGATGTTCCTCCGTCTGGTGGAGCGCATGCTCCTGCTCCAGCCCGTCCTGCCCGCCCCCAGGGCCGACCGCCCGGAGACGGAGGACGCCGTGTAGCGGCGGGTGCCCCCGGGGCGCCGCTCCCCGCCCGGCGCCCTCCGGGGCGGGCCGGGAGGTGGCTCCGGGGCGAGCCGTGCGGTCCATGGCCGGTCATGGGCGTGCGGAGCGCCGGGCGGGCCGGGGGAGAGGGGTCACGGGGATCGCAGACGCAGGCAATAGGGTGGGTGGACCCCCTGGCGGACCGGCGGCGCAGTTCTCCGGCCGCCGCCCCACCGCCCGTCCCGTCCGCCCACGCGGCCGGGGCGGCCCGCCCGAGGAGTCAACCGCCGTGCCGGACCCGTCCCCCCACGGGGCAACCCCGCCGCGCCCGCCCCGCGCCTCCCTGCGCACCTCCGTGGTCTGGGAGGTCCTCCGGGGAGCCCTCGACCGCCGGGTCGAGGCGACCGGGAGGGACTCCCTGGACATCCTCGACACCGGGGGCGGCAGCGGCTCCTTCGCCGTGCCCGTCGCCCAGCTCGGCCACCGGGTGACCGTGGTCGACCCCAGCCCCAACGCGCTCTTCGCGCTGGAGCGCCGGGCCGCCGAGGCAGCCGTCGCCGACCGGGTCCGCGGGGTCCAGGGCGATGTCCACGGCCTCTTCGACGTGGTGGAGCGCGGCGGCTTCGACGTGGTGCTCTGCCACGGGGTCCTGGAGTACGTGGACGACCCCGCCGAGGGCGTCGCCAACGCCCTGGCGGCGCTGCGCCCCGGTGGCTCCCTCAGCCTGCTCGCGGCCGGGCTCGGGGGCGCGGTGCTCGCACGGGCGCTCGCCGGACACTTCAACGAGGCCCGGCAAGCGCTCGCCGACCCGGCCGGACGCTGGGGCGACGGGGACCCCGTCCCCCGCCGTTTCACGGCCGAACAGCTCACCGGGCTGCTCACCGACGCCGGTGCCGAGGTCGGCGCCGTCCACAACGTCCGGGTCTTCGCCGACCTGGTCCCCGGGGCCCTGGTGGACACCGAGCCGGGGGCGCTGGACGCCCTGCTCGGACTGGAGGCCGCGGTGGCCGAGCTGCCCGCTTTCCGCTCCGTCGCCAGCAGGCTGCACCTTCTCGGTGAGAAGCGCGCCTGATCAGCGGCGCAGCCGCGGATGGAGTACGCCACAGACCACCCGATCGGGTCGTTCGCCCCGTATGATCGAGGGAGCATCCGGCATGACGGATCGGAGGTTGGGGAATCTACGCCTCAGCAACCAAGCCGCCGTGGCGGCCGGGAGTGGCGAAACTGGCGTAGAGGGCGGGTTTCACGGGGGCGATTCCCTGCCTATCCTGAAAGGGCCGCATACGGTCGCCTCCGCGGCCGACGACTAGGAGGACTCCGTGCCGCTCTCGGAGCACGAGCAGCGAATGCTTGAGCAGATGGAGCGAGCGCTGTACGCCGAAGATCCCAAATTCGCGACAGCGCTTGAGGGAAGCGGGCTGCGTACGTACACCCGGCGACGGGTCTACCAGGCGATCGCCGGTTTCCTGGTGGGTATCGCGCTCCTGATGGCCGGAATGGTCTCGCAGCTGGTCTGGGTCAGTGTGGTGGGTTTCCTGGTCATGCTGGGCTGCGCGGTCCTCGCGGTCACCGGCTGGCGCAAGGCGCCGAAGCCGGGTGAGAGCCAGCCCGCGGGAGATCCGGCGGGCGTCCGTTCCCAGCCCCGGCAGTCCCGCCAGCGCCGGTCCGTGATGGACCGGATCGAGCAGCGGTGGCAGCGCCGCCGTGATGAGCAGGGCCACTGAGGCCCCTCCGGCAAGCCCCTGAAGCACTCTGAAGCCTCGCGCCCGGCGGGTGCGGGAGTCTCCGGCCGTCCCGGACGCTCCTGCCGCCGGGCGCTTCGGTTTCCCGTGCTTCCCGCGCTTCCCGCGTTTGCCGCGTCTGTCGCGGTTCCCGCGCAGATCCGCACGCTGCTCCGTATCCGGTCCCCCGGGCGTCCCTGTACCCGTGAGCGTCCCCGTCCCCGTTCTCCCGCGTTGCCGTACGCGCTGTCCTCCGGGCGTTCCCCCGGAGACCACCCCTCCCTCGTCGCTCTCCGTGACCCTCTCCGCCGTGCACGTCCGGCCCGGCCGTCCACCGAGCCCCGCCCGCCGGCTCCGCGTCCGCTGTGACCGCGGCGCGACGGAGCCGCGTCCCCGTCCGGTGTGATCCCTCCGGCCCCGTCCACCGGCCCACCGTGTCCGGGTCCCGGCCGCCGGTGCTCCCGGCGGGCCCGCCGCCCCGGTACGCCCGCACCGCACCGGGCCGCTCGGCGTCGGCCCGTCCGGGCCGGCCGCGCGTGCCCGGCGTGGCCCGTCCGGCTCCGGCCGGGAGTGCCCTCCGCGGCCGCGCCCGAGGCACGGTCCGCCCGCACGGAGCGCGCCCCGTGGGTGACCGTGCGTGCCGGGCGGCTCCGGGCCGGGGCCCGAGCGCGCGGCGGCCTCAGCCCCGCTGCCGGAACGGGTGGAACGGCCGCCGCCGCAGCGTCGCGCTCCAGTGGCTCCACCGGCCGCCCCAGCGCTCCGCGAGCGAGGTGTACGCGGCCGACGCGGCCCACACCACCCGTACGGCCGAGCGCGGCAGCAGCAGGGCCCGCAGCCGGGTGCCCCGGCCCGCCGCGGCGCGAAGCCCGTCCCGTATCCGCCGGACGTCCTCGGCGAGGTCCCCGGCGGGCCCCGGCAGCGGCGCGTACAGCACCTGTTCGACCGCGGTGGCGACCCGGTGCACCGCCTCGGCCGCCGCGCCCTCCAGCTTCCCCAGGCGTACGACGCGCTCGGCGGTTCCCCGGGGCGTCAGTGAGGCGTCCGGGAGGATGCCGTGGTCCCAGGCGAGATCGGAGATCTCCAGCCAGGCCGCCAGGGTGCGCGCCGCCGGGTCCTGTGCTCCGGATCCTCTGGACCTCAGCCTGCGGGCGGTGGTGCGCAGCCGCCAGAGCAGCGGCAGCAGGGGCAGCACGACGACGGCCGACGCCCCCAGGACGATCAGTGGAACGGCCGCCCACGAGCCGCCCGCGTCCACGGAGCCGCCGGTGCCGGTCGCGGCGGAGGCGGAGCACTCGCCCAGCCGCCGCAGCTCCGGCGGGCAGGTGTCCGACGCGGACGGGGCCGCCGCGGGCGCCTGGGACGCGGCCGACGGCTGCGCGGACGGGGCGCTCGGGCCGCCGGGCGCGGTGTCGTCGAGGGTGTAGGGCGGCTGGCTGCCCCGGCTGGGGGTCGGCTCGAAACGGGTCCAGCCCACCCCCTCGAAGTACAGCTCCGGCCAGGCGTGCGCGTCCCGCTGCCCCACCGACACGGTGTTGTCGGAGCGCGGGGTGCCCGATGTGAAGCCCACGGCGACCCGCGCCGGTATGCCCAGCGTCCGGGCCATCGTGGCCATCGAGAACGAGAAGTGGATGCAGAAGCCCTGCTTCTGCCGGAGGAAGCGGGTGATCGCGTTGACGCCCGTGCCGGAACGCACCTGGGTGTCGTAGACGAAGCCGCCGTCCTGGGTGAACCACTCCTGGAGCCGCACCGCGCGCTCGTGGTCGTTGGCGGCGCCCCGGGTGACCCGGCGGGCCGTCTCCTCGACCTCGGCGGGCAGGTTTTGGGGCACCTTGGTGTACTCGCGCCGCAGTGCCTCCGGCGGGCGCGGCGCCTCGGCGAGCTGTTGCGGCGTCGGGTTCACCAGCAGGCTGGTGACGGAGTACCGGGCGCCCCCGGTGTCCTCGCCCGGGTCGGCGACGACGGTCCGCCCCTCCGGCTCGAAGCGCCAGCCGCCGTTGACCTCCACCCGGGTCGCCGGGTAGGGCATGGGCAGCCAGCTCTGCTGGTAGTACTCGGCGGCCGAGATGCTCGTGCGGATCTCCTTCCGCTCCACCGCCGGGTTCAGCCCCTGCGGCTCCGGCAGCGGTGCGGGCACGTCCACGACCCGGCGCTTGGAGGAGCGCCAGCTCGTCCCGTCGAACTGGTCCAGCGCCACGATCCGCAGATAGAGGCCGTCGGTGCTGCCCGCCTCGGTGCGGTAGCGCAGCACCTCGCGGTTGGTGGGCTGGTTGAGGTTGTCCTGGAGCGAGACCAGCGGATTGACCGCCGAGATGGTGCCGCCCGCGCCGCCGCCCCCGGAGCCGTCCCCGGTGCCGATGCCGGAGAGGACGCCGCCGTCCAGCGCGGGGAGCGCGGCGGGCACCGCCAGTGCCACGCCGAGTGCCAGCACCCCGATCCGGCCGCCGGTGCGGAGCGCGGGGGCCGGGGCCCGGCCGCCCGGGTCGAGCGCCTTGCGGCCCCGGGCCGCCGGGTCGGGCGCGGTGAAGATCCGTCCCCACCGGGAGAGCTGCTCCCGGCCCTCGGCCAGCAGGAGCAGCAGATAGCCGGAGGCGGCGAGCAGGAACCACAGCGCGCTGGCCCCGCCGCCCGCGAGACCGGCCGCGATCGAGTAGAGCGCGAGCAGCGGCAGCCCGGCCGCGGCGGCGCTGCGGAAGGTGACCGCGATCGTGTCCACCAGCAGACCGATCACCAGCACTCCGCCGATCACCATCAGCTCGATGCCGTCGGTCGACGGGGCGGGTATCGCGTAGCGGCTGATGTCCTGGCCGCCCGAGGTCAGCAGCTCCCCGAAGTACTGGAGCGACCCCGGCCCGGGCACCAGGCCGAGCAGCGCGTACTCAGGAGCGAAGACCCAGGTCAGGACGGTCAGCCCGACAACGGTCTGGATCAGGGCCGTCAGCGGGCGGGCCAGGGTCGCGCGCCGGGCCAGCTCCCCCGCCCCGCTCTGGACGCCCAGCAGCAGCGCGGCCTGCGCCAGCCAGCCCACGCCCTCCAGCAGCGGCAGCAGCGCACCCGCCGCCAGCAGGGTGGCCGTGTACGCGGACAGGGCCAGCCGCACCCGACTGCTCATGACGTCGTCCCCCTGTTCATGCCTTCTCCGTGCCGCTTTCCATGCCGTTCATGACCAGGCCCCGATGCCTCATGACCAGGCCCCGGTGCCGGAGCCGAAGCTCTCGGTACCCTGCTGCCCGGCCTGCCGCCACAGCGCGGGCAGCGAGGCACCCGGCCCCACCGGGAGCACCGTCCAGCCGGCCTCGCGCAGCCGCCGCAGCCGGTCCCCGGCGCCGCGCGGGGCGGTGGCTCCCGCCCAGAGCGCTGTGTCCATGACGAAGGCCACCGCCGCCCCGGTGCGGGGGCGCAGCCGTGCCACCTCCGCCGCCCGGCCCTCGTCCAGATCGCCCAGGAAGGCGACCACCAGTCCGTCGCTCCCGCGGCGCAGCGCGCCGCCCGCGGCGGAGAACCCCTCCCCGCCGGAGTGGTCGACCACGGCGAGTGTGTCCAGCAGCAGCCCCGCGAGGTCCGCCGAGCCGGTGCCGGAACCGGCGGAGGTGTCGTCCGCCGCGCCGGGGACCGCGTCCCCGGCGTCCGTCACCAGCCGTACGGCGAGACCCCGCTCCAGTATGTGCAGCAGGACGGAGGCGGCCCCGGAGACCGCCCACTCGAAGGCGGCGTCGGGGCCCGTGCTTTGGTAGCCGACGGCCCGGGTGTCG
This sequence comes from Streptomyces clavuligerus, assembly GCF_005519465.1. Lineage (NCBI taxonomy): Bacteria > Bacillati > Actinomycetota > Actinomycetes > Kitasatosporales > Streptomycetaceae > Streptomyces > Streptomyces clavuligerus. The sequence continues at coordinate 5,173,950 of NZ_CP027858.1, forward strand.
AGCAGCACCGTGCACCGGGGCCGCTGGGGCTGCTCCTCCCGGCGGACCATCAGCTCCCCGAACCGTGCCGTGGAACGCCAGTGCACCCGGCGCAGATCGTCGCCGTGGCGGTAGGCGCGCGGGATGATGTCGTCGTCCCCGGCGAGCGCCAGGGAGCGCTGACGGCCCTCCCCCTGCCCGGGGGACCCGCCGGTCAGCCGCACCGGCGGCAGCGCCTCGGTCCGGGGGGTCACGGTCAGCGTGTCGTAGGCGCTGAACGAGCGCGTCAGCTCGCACATGCCGAACGGGTCGCTCAGCCGGAGCTGGAGCGGCCCCAGGGGGTAGCGCCCGCGCAGATCGGAGCGGACCCGGTAGGACACCTCCCGGCGGCCCGCGGCCTCCACCCGGTCCAGCACGAACCGGGGCCGCGGCCCGAGGACGTAGGGCACATGGTCCTGGAGCATCAGCAGCCCCGTGGGCAGCCGGGAGACGTTGTCCAGCCGCAGATGCACCCGGGCCTCCGCGCCCGCCGGCACCCGGTGGGGCGTCAGCCGCCTGCTGCCCGTCACCCGGTAGCGGGTGCGGTGGAGGGTGAGGGCGCAGAGCAGCGGCAGCACCGCGAGCAGCAGTCCCACCCGCAGCAGATCGCTCTGCCCGAGGACGTAGGCGCAGACGGCGGCGGCCACCCCGGCGGCCAGGAAGGACCGGCCGCGGGTGGTGAGGCCGCTGAGCGCGGTCCGCAGCCCGGAGGGCTCACCGCCGTCCTGTTCCCCCGCTCCGGCGGGCTCCCCCTGGGACATCACAGCCGCCGCGCCCCCGGCTGCCTGCCGTGGAGCGAGGGGGCGGGCTGCCCGGGCCCGGCGGCGGGCACCGGGGTCCGGTGCAGGATCTCCAGCACCACCTGATCCGCCGTACGCCGGTTGAGCTGGGCCTGGGCGGTGGGCAGCAGCCGGTGTGCCAGCACCGGCACCGCCAGCGACCGCACATCGTCGGGAAGGGCGTACTCCCGTCCCGAGAGCGCGGCCGTCGCCTTGGCGGCGCGCAGCAGGTGCAGGGTGGCGCGGGGGGAGGCGCCCAGCCGGATGTCGGGGTGGTTGCGGGTGGCGGAGACCAGCTCCACCGCGTACCGCCGCACGGGCTCGGCCACATGGACCTGGCGCACGGTGTCGATGAGTTTGAGCACGTCGTGCGCGTGGGCGACCGGCTGGAGGTCGTCGAGCGGGGAGACGGCGCCGTGCACGTCGAGCATCCGGAGTTCGGCGTCGGGGCTCGGATAGCCGATGGAGACCCGGGCCATGAAGCGGTCGCGCTGGGCCTCGGGCAGCGGATAGGTGCCCTCCATCTCCAACGGGTTCTGCGTGGCGACCACCATGAACGGGCTGGGCAGCTCATAGGTCCGGCCGTCGACGGTGACCTGGCGCTCCGCCATGGACTCCAGCAGCGCCGACTGGGTCTTGGGCGAGGCGCGGTTGATCTCGTCGCCTATGACGATCTGGGCGAAGACGGCGCCCGGCTTGAACTCGAAGTCGCGCTGCTGCTGGTCGAAGACCGAGACACCGGTGATGTCGGACGGCAGCAGGTCCGGGGTGAACTGGATGCGCCGCACGGAGCAGTCGATGGACTGCGCCAGGGCCTTGGCCAGCATGGTCTTGCCGACACCCGGAACGTCCTCGATGAGCAGATGTCCCTCGGCGAGGAGCACGGTCAGCGAGAGACGTACGATCTCGGGCTTGCCCTCGATCACTGCCTCCACCGATCTGCGGACCCGATCCGCAGTGGTGGTCAGATCTGTGAGGCTCGCTCGGTCGTCATAGGTCGTCACCCGGCCCTCCTCGGCCCATTCGCGGGCCGAAGGACCGGCCCACCCGAAACACGAACACCGGTGCCGGGGAGTTCCGGAGCGGGGCGCGTGCCCCCGCCATGCCGCTCTTCCTCGCTGTGTCGCCCGCACGGTCCCCCGCACCGTCTCCCCCGTACCGCTCCCCGCATTGTTGTTGGCCCGGCGGTGTCGTGTCACTCGCCTGTGGACAACCCCCGGAGGAATGCCGGTTTTGCCGGACCTTATCCGGTTGTTCGACGGTCATCACGGGCGGTGGCGCGGCCCTCGGGGGTTGCCGCGCGACCAGGTTGCGGACGACCCGCGCGGCCAGGTGCGGATGACCTGTGATGGCATCCGCATATGGCCGTACATGTCGACACATGACCGTGTGAGCCGTCCCGCCGACGTCGGCGGGACGGCTCACACGGTGAACGCTCTCATGGGGTGAACGGGTTCACCCGGCCGGGTCGATCTCTCTCAGCACGCCGCGCTTCACATCGAAGACAAAGCCGCGCACATGGTCGGTGTGCAGCAGGAACGGGGAGGTCCGCACCCGCTGCATGGACTGCCGTACGTCCTGGTCCACATCGCGGAACGCCTCCACCGCCCACGGCGGACGCTGTCCGACCTCGTCCTCCAGCTCGTGCCGGAAGTCCTCCGTCAGCGACTCCAGGCCGCAGCCGGTGTGGTGGATGAGGATCACGCTGCGGGTGCCCAGGGCGCGCTGGCTGATGGTCAGCGAGCGGATCACGTCGTCGGTGACCACTCCGCCCGCGTTGCGGATGGTGTGGCAGTCGCCCAGCTCCAGGCCGAGCGCCGCGTGCAGGTCGAGCCGGGCGTCCATACAGGCGACCACGGCCACCCGCAGCACGGGCCGCGCGTCCATCCCCGGGTCCTGGAAGCCGGCGGCGTAGCGCTGGTTCGCCTCGACGAGGCGGTCGATGACCGTACTGCCGGGAGCCGCGGTGTCGGCGTCGGCAGGGTGGTGCGCGGAAGTCGTCATGGCGACGACGTTAGTGGGCGGGACCCGGATCGGCCTGCTGTGAAGCCGCACAAAGAACATCAACATCCATTGTTGTGAGGTACCCCACATGAGCGACAGTCCATAGCCCGTGCGGGTGATTCACCCCTGAGGCGCACCCCGTCGCCACGCCGTCGGCCGGTTGATTGACCGCACTGGCCGGTGGACTAGAGTGGCGCGGAACCCATGGGTCATGCGCATGTCCTGTGTCCCATGCCCCATGAGTGTTCCCGACAACGATCTTCCCCGCGTGTACGGCGGTGCGTACCGCGTGTGCGGCGTCCGCACGGCCAAGGGCCCCGGTATGGCCCCGCGCCGGACCTGAGAGGGCTCTGTGAGCAATACCCGACATGTCCCGGTGATGCTCCAGCGGTGCCTGGACCTGTTGGCCCCGGCCCTGGAGTCCCCGGGAGCGGTCGTCGTCGACTGCACCCTCGGACTCGGCGGCCACAGCGAGGCCCTGCTCTCCCGCTTCCCCGGCGTCCGGCTGATCGCCCTCGACCGGGACCCCGAGGCACTGCGCCTTTCGGCCGAGCGGCTGGCCCCCTACGGCGAGCGCGCCACCCTGGTCCACGCGGTCTACGACGAGCTGCCCGCCGTTCTGGCCCGGCTGGGCGTCCCCCGGGTGCAGGGCGTCCTCTTCGACCTCGGCGTCTCCTCCATGCAGCTCGACGAGGCCGACCGGGGCTTCGCCTACGCCCAGGACGCCCCGCTCGACATGCGGATGGACCAGACCACCGGTATGAGCGCGGCCGAGGTCCTCAACACCTACCCCCCGGGCGAGCTGGTCCGCATCCTGCGCGCCTACGGCGAGGAGAAGCAGGCCAAGCGGATCGTCTCCGCGATCGTCCGGGAACGCGTGAACGAGCCGTTCAGCACCAGCGCCCGGCTGGTCGAGCTGATCCGCGACGCGCTGCCCCAGGCCGCCAAGCGCACCGGCGGCAACCCCGCGAAGCGCACCTTCCAGGCGCTGCGCATCGAGGTGAACGGTGAACTGAGCGTGCTGGAGCGGGCCGTGCCCGCGGCGGTCGCGGCGCTCGCCGTGGAGGGCCGGATCGCGGTGCTCTCCTACCACTCCCTGGAGGACCGCCTGGTGAAGCAGGTCTTCGCCGCCGGTGCCGCCACCACGGCGCCGCCGGGGCTGCCCGTCGTGCCGGAGGAGTACCAGCCGCGGCTGAGACTGCTCACCCGCGGCGCCGAACTGCCCACCGACGACGAGGTGGCCGAGAACCGGCGGGCCGCCCCCGCGCGTCTGAGGGGAGCACAGCGCATCCGGGAGGACGTGCGGTGAGCCGCGGGGCGGGCAGTGGCCCGCGGACACCGCCCGCGGGAGGCCGGGAGACGATCGGGAGGCCACGGTGAGCCCAGCGGCCCAGCAGCTCAAGGGGCGCGCCGCCCGGCTCGCCCGGATGATGCCGGACGGCCCGTCCTCCGCCGCCCGCACCCCGTTCGTCCTGCTGGTCGTCGTGCTGCTCGGCGGCGGTCTGATCGCCCTGCTGCTGCTGAACTCCGCCCTCAGCGAGGAGTCGTTCGAACTGAGCGAGCTGCGGCGCGAGACCACCGCGCTCACCGACGAGCAGCAGGCGCTGCAACGGGACGTCGACAGCTTCCTCGCCCCCGACGCGCTGGAGCGGCGCGCCCGTGAGCTGGGCATGGTCCCCGGCGGCAACCCCGCCTTCCTCGCCCCCGACGGCACCGTGCGCGGCCAGGCCGACCCGGCGCCCGCCGACACCGGGTCCGCGTCCCCGGCCGCCCCCGGGACCGGGGCTCCGGGCACGGCCGCCGCGGGACCCCAGACCCTGGGGTCCCCCGAGCCCCTCGCGTCCCCGCGGACACCCGGGTCCCGGACGTCCGCCCAGCCCGCCGTCCCCCCGCAGACGCAGGACGCCCTCCCGACCACCGGAACGCCGCAGTCCGCCGGTTCCTCCCCGCCGCCCGGCGCCCCGCGGCCCGCCGTACCCCCGCCCGGTCAGCCCTCGACGCCCACCGGCAGGTGACGCAGTGCCGCCCAAGGACCACCCCGCTCACCCCCCGCGCGCCGCGGCGCGGCCCGCCCCGGCCGGACGCCGGGTCCCCGCGCCCGCGCGCCGTGCCCCCGCCCGTCCGGCGCCCCGGACCACGTCACCCGCCGCCAAGCCCCTCCGGCTCGGCAGCCCCCGCCCCCGGCTGCGCCTGGTCAGCCTGGGACTCGCGCTGGTGATGCTGGTCTTCGTCGTCCGGCTGCTCCAGGTCCAGGCGGTGGAGGCCGACGCGTACGCCGCCCGGGCCGAGGAGCAGCGCTATCTCAGCGTGGTGCTCGCCGCCGAGCGCGGCGAGATCACCGACCGCGCGGGCACCCTCCTCGCCACCAGCGTCGACGCGTACGACATCACCGCCGACCCCAAACTCTTCACCCCGAAGGAGAGCAAGGCGCCCAACGCGCCCGAACAGGCCGCCGCGCTGCTCGCCCCCATCCTCGGCAAGGACGCGGGCGAGCTGGCGAAGAAGCTCAGGGCCCCGGGCTCCCGCTACACGGTGCTGGCCCGCCGCCAGACCCCCCAGGTCTGGAACCAGATCAAGGACGTCAAGAAGGTCTTCGCGGAGAAGGCCCGGGCCGACCGGGCCCGGGGCGGCCCCGGCGCGAATGTGCTCGCCGGGGTCCTGAGCGAGCCCAGCAGCAGACGCGTCTACCCGAACGGTGACCTCGCCGCCGGGATACTCGGCTATGTCCGGGCCGACGGCCGGGGCGGCGGCGGTATCGAGTCCATGCTCGACCGGACGCTCGCGGGCAAGGACGGCGAGATCACCTACGCCCAGTCCGGCGGCCGCCGGGTCCCCACCGCGGACGGCACCCGGGAGACCCCCGCCGTCCCCGGCTCCGACATCGAGCTGACCATCGACCGCGACCTCCAGTGGGCCGCCCAGCGCGCGATCAGCGAGCAGGTGGCCGCCTCGAAGGCCGACCGCGGCTATGTGATCGCCCAGGACACCCGGACCGGCGAGATCCTGGCCATGGCCAACGCCCCCGGGTTCGACCCGAACGACATCTCCCGCGCCGACGCCACCGCCCTCGGCAACGCGGCGGTGCAGGACGTCTACGAGCCGGGCTCCACCGCGAAGGTGATCTCGCTCGCCGCCGTCCTGGAGGAGAAGGCCGCGCATGTCGGCACCCGGGTCGTCGTCCCCAACCGGCTGCACCGGGGCGACCGTCTCTTCAAGGACGACGACGACCACCCCACCTGGTATCTGACGCTCGCCGGGGTCATGGCCAAATCCAGTAATATCGGAACAATCCTGGCCACCGGGCAGTTGGGGAAGACCCAGCCCGAGGCCAATAAGGTCCTCCACTCCTACTTCCGGAAATTCGGCGTCGGCAGCACCACCGGCCTCGGCTACCCGGGCGAGAGCCCCGGCATCCTCGCCCCGCCGCAGGAGTGGTCCACGTCCCAGCAGTACACGATCCCCTTCGGCCAGGGGCTGTCCATCAACGCGATGCACGCCACCTCCGTCTATCAGACGGTCGCCAACGGCGGGGTGCGCATCCAGCCGACCCTGGTCCGGGGCGCCAAGGGCCCCGACGGCCGGTTCACCCCGGCGCAGGCGCCCAGGAAGACCCGGGTCGTCAGCGAGGAGACCGCCCGTACCCTCTCCGAGATGCTGGAGACCACCGTCGGCAGCGACGAGGGCACCGGCATCCGGGCCCGTATCCCCGGCTACCGGGTCGCGGGCAAGACCGGCACGTCCGACAGGGTCGACCCCGAGCTGGGCCGCTACAAGGGCTTCACCGCGTCCTTCGCCGGATTCGCCCCCTCCGACCAGCCCCGGGTCGCCGTCTACTGCGCCATCCAGAACCCGACCGTGGGCAGCTACTCCGGCGGTCGGCTCTGCGGACCCGTCTACCAGCAGGTCATGCGGTTCGCGCTGAAGACTCTGCGGGTCCCGCCCACCGGCAAGGAACCCGCCCGGCTCCCCGTCACCTTCGACCCCAGTACCTGACCACGCGTCCATGACCACGAGTCCCCCGTACCCGACCACGAGGTCCCGGCACACGGCCGTGCGGCGCCGGCACACGGCCGTGCCGTCCCCGCGCACGACCCGAGGAACCACCAGTGACCACCATCACTCCCGATTCCGGGAACCACAGCACCACCCCGGCCTCATTTCGCCCCGCGGAGGGTGCGCCCGGTACGCTCACCGCCGTGCCACACGCTGATCAGTACCGAACCACCCAGCAGGACGCCCCCGAGCGACAGCCGGGAGCCCCCCGGCCGACCCGGCCGCACCCGGTCTCCCTCGGGGAGCTGGCCGCCCGCCTGGGGGTGAGCGACCCGGCGGCGGACGAGGTCACGGTCACCGGCATCACCCACGACTCCCGGGCCGTGCGCCCCGGCGACGTCTACGCGGCCCTCCCCGGGGCCCGGCTGCACGGTGCCGACTTCGCCGCCCAGGCCGCCGGGCTCGGCGCCGCCGCGGTCCTCACCGACCCCGCGGGCGCCGACCGCGCCGCGGCCACCGGGCTGCCCGTCCTGGTCACGGAGAACCCCCGGGCCCGCATGGGCGAGCTGGCCGCCGAGGTCTACGGACACCCCGGTGAGGGGCTGCTCCAGATCGGCATCACCGGTACCTCCGGCAAGACCACCACCGTCTATCTGATGGAGGGCGGGCTGCGGGCCGCGGGCCGCGCCACCGGCCTGGTGGGCACCGTCGAGACCCGGATCGGCGAGGAGCGCATCAAGTCGGAGCGCACCACCCCGGAGGCCACCGACCTCCAGGCCCTCTTCGCGGTGATGCGCGAGCGCGGGGTCGAGGCCGTCGCCATGGAGGTCTCCAGCCACGCCCTGGTGCTCGGCCGGGTCGACGGCTGCGTCTTCGACGTCGCCGTCTTCAACAACCTGAGCCCGGAGCACATGGAGTTCCACTCCGGCATGGAGGACTACTTCCAGGCGAAGGCGCAGCTCTTCACGCCCGCCCGCAGCAGGCGCGGCGTGGTCAACCTGGACGACGCGTACGGCCGCAGACTCGCCGCGGAGGCGACCGTTCCGGTCACCACCTTCTCCGCCGAGGGCCACCCGGACGCCGACTGGCGCGCCGAGGACGTCGAGGTGGGCCCGCTCGGCTCCACCCTGACCCTCGTCGGCCCCGGCGGGGTCCGGGTGAGCGCCCGCGCCCCGCTGCCCGGCCCGTTCAACGTCGCCAACACCGTCGCCGCCGTCGTCGCCCTGGCCACCGCCGGGGTCGACCCGCAGACCGCCGCCGACGGCGTGGCCGCCGTCCCCGGGGTCCCGGGCCGCCTGGAGCGCGTGGACGAGGGCCAGCCCTACCTCGCCGTGGTCGACTACGCCCACAAGACCGACGCCGTCGACTCCGTGCTGCGCTCCCTGCGCAAGGTCACCGAGGGACGGCTGCACATCGTCCTCGGCTGCGGCGGCGACCGCGACGAGACCAAGCGCGGCCCCATGGGCGCCGCGGCGGCCCGGCTCGCCGACACCGCCGTGCTGACCTCCGACAACCCGCGCTCCGAGGATCCGCTCGCGATCCTCGCCGCCATGCTCGCCGGAGCGGCCGAGGTCCCGGCCCACGAGCGCGGCCAGGTCCTGGTCGACGCCGACCGGGCCGCGGCCGTCGCCGCCGCCGTCGCCCGCGCGGAGCCCGGCGACACCGTGCTCATCGCCGGGAAGGGCCATGAGCAGGGACAGGACATCGCCGGAGTCGTCCGCCCCTTCGACGACCGCCAGGTACTGCGGGAGGCCATCCGAGCCTCCCGCGCAGCCCTCCACCAGACACCCCGGGGATGACCAAGTGATCGCCCTCTCCCTCGCCGAGATCGCCGCCATCGTCGGCGGGCAGTCGTACGACATACCGGACGCGGACCGCCTCGTCACCGGACCGGTCGTCACCGACTCCCGCCGGGTGGGGCCCGGCTCCCTCTTCACCGCCTTCGCCGGAGAACGCGCCGACGGGCACGACTTCGCCGAGCGCGCCGTCGCCGACGGCGCGGTGGCCGTGCTCGCCACCCGCCCCGTCGGGGTGCCCGCCATCGTCGTGGACGATGTCACCGCGGCCCTCGGCGCGCTCGCCCGCCATGTCGTCGAGCGCCTCGGCACCACCACCGTCGCGCTCACCGGCTCCGCCGGGAAGACCAGCACCAAGGACCTGATCGCGCAGCTCCTGGAGCGCAAGGGCCCCACCGTCTACCCGGAGGGGAACCTCAACAACGAGATCGGACTGCCGCTCACCGCGCTGCGGGCGGACGAGTCCACCGAGCACCTCGTCCTGGAGATGGGTGCCCGGTACATCGGGGACATCCGCTATCTCACCGGCCTGGTGCCGCCCCGGATCGGCCTGGTCCTCAACGTCGGCACCGCCCACCTCGGGGAGTTCGGCAGCCGGGAGCGCATCGCCGAGGCCAAGGGCGAGATGGTGGAGTCGCTGCCCTCCGGCGAGGAGGGCGGGGTGGCCGTCCTCAACGCCGACGACCCGCTCGTGCGCGCGATGGCGGAGCGCACCCGCGCCCGGGTGGTCCTCTTCGGCGAGCACTCCTCCGCCGACATCCGTGCCGCGAATGTCCGGCTCACCCGGCAAGGTCGGCCCGCCTTCACGCTTCACACCCCCACCGGGTGCAGCGATGTGACGATGCGGCTGTACGGTGAGCACCACGTGTCGAACGCGCTCGCCGCGGCCGCCGTCGCCCATGAGCTGGGTCTGTCCGCCGACGAGATCGCCCTCGCGCTCTCCGAGGCCGGTACCCTCTCCCGCTGGCGCATGGAGGTCACCGAGCGCCCGGACGGCGTGACGATCGTCAACGACGCCTACAACGCGAACCCCGAGTCCATGCGGGCGGCGCTGCGCGCGCTGGCCGCCATGGGACAAGGAGCACAGTCCCGGGGGGGACGGACGTGGGCGGTGCTCGGCCTGATGGCCGAACTCGGTGACGAAGCGCTCGCCGAGCACGACGCCGTCGGACGGCTCGCCGTCCGGCTCAACGTCAGCAAGCTCGTCGCGGTGGGGGGCAGGGAAGCCTCCTGGCTGCAACTGGGCGCATATAACGAGGGTTCGTGGGGTGAGGAGTCGGTGCACGTGTCCGACGCGCAGGCGGCGGTCGACCTGTTGCGCAGTGAACTGCGTCCGGGAGACGTCGTGCTGGTGAAGGCGTCCAGATCGGTCGGGCTCGAACGGGTCGCCCAGGCGCTGCTCGACCCGTCCGCCGTGCTCTCCGATGGGCAGGGTGCCGGTCGATGAGGCAGATCCTCTTCGCGGGGGCCATCGGGCTCTTCCTGACGCTCATCGGCACCCCGCTGCTGATCAAGCTGCTGGCGCGCAAGGGATACGGGCAGTTCATCCGGGACGACGGTCCGCGCACCCACGGCAGCAAGAAGGGGACGCCCACCATGGGCGGTATCTCCTTCATCCTGGCCACGCTGATCGCCTACGCCAGCGCCAAGCTGATCACCGGCGCCTCGCCCACCGCGTCGGGCCTGCTGGTGCTCTTCCTGATGACCGGCATGGGCATGGTCGGCTTCCTCGACGACTACATCAAGATCGTCAAGCAGCGTTCGCTGGGTCTGCGGGCCAAGGCGAAGATGGCCGGACAGCTGATCGTCGGCATCACCTTCGCGGTCCTCGCGCTCCAATTCGCCGACCAGCGCGGCAGTACCCCGGCGTCCATGAGGCTCTCGTTCGTCACGGACTTCGGCTGGACCATCGGCCCGGTGCTCTTCGTGATCTGGGCGCTGTTCATGACCCTGGCCATGTCCAACGGCGTGAACCTCACGGACGGTCTGGACGGTTTGGCCACCGGCGCCTCGGTGATGGTGTTCGGCGCGTACACGTTCATCGGGCTCTGGCAGTTCCAGGAGTCCTGCGCCAGCGCGGACGACCTGATCAACCCGTCGGCGTGTTTCGAGGTGAGAGACCCGCTCGATCTCGCGGTGGTCGCCGCCGCGCTGATGGGCGCGTGCTTCGGCTTCCTGTGGTGGAACACCTCGCCCGCCAAGATCTTCATGGGGGACACCGGCTCGCTCGCCCTCGGCGGCGCGCTCGCGGGTCTCGCCATCTGCTCCCGCACCGAGCTGCTGCTCGCCGTCCTCGGCGGCCTCTTCGTCCTGATCACCATGTCCGTGGTGATCCAGGTGGGCTCCTTCCGGCTCACCGGGAAGCGCGTCTTCAGAATGGCCCCGCTCCAGCACCACTTCGAACTCAAGGGGTGGTCCGAGGTCCTGGTGGTGGTCCGCTTCTGGATCATCCAGGGCATGTGCGTGATCGTGGGCCTCGGCATCTTCTACACAGGGTGGGCAGCCGCCAAGTGAGCACGGAGCAGTGGCAGGGCAAGCGGGTCACGGTCGCCGGACTCGGGATCTCCGGGGTCCCGGCGGCCCGGGTCCTGCACCGGCTGGGAGCGGTCGTCACGGTCGTCAACGACGGCGCCGACGAGCGCTCCCGGGCCCAGGCCGCGGATCTCGAAGCCCTCGGGATCACGGTGCGCCTCGGGGACGGGGACACCCTCCCCGAGGGCACGGAGCTGGTCGTCACCACCCCCGGCTGGCGCCCCGACAAGCCCCTCTTCACCGCCGCCGCCGAGGCGGGCGTGGAGATCTGGGGCGATGTGGAGCTGGCCTGGCGGCTGCGCGGACCCGACGCCGCCCCCTGGCTCGCGGTCACCGGCACCAACGGCAAGACCACGACCGTGCGCATGCTCGCCGCGATCCTCGAAGCGGCCGGACTGCGCACGGCCGCCGTCGGCAACATCGGCGTCTCCCTCCTGGACGCCGTCCTCGGCGAGAACACCGGCGAGAACGCAGGCCAGGACGCAGGCCGGGACGGCGGGGAGGGCGCGGACGCCAACGCGTACGACGTCCTCGCCGTCGAACTGTCCAGCTACCAGCTCCACTGGGCCCCCTCGCTGCGCGCCCACTCGGCCGCCGTGCTCAACCTCGCCCCGGACCACCTCGACTGGCACGGCTCGATGGAGGCGTACGCCGCCGACAAGGGCCGGATCTACGAGGGCAACACCGTCGCCTGCGTCTACAACGCGGCCGACCCCGCCACCGAGGACCTGGTGCGCGAGGCGGACGTCGAGGAGGGCTGCCGGGCGATCGGCTTCACCCTCGGCACCCCCGGCCCCTCCCAGCTCGGCGTGGTCGACGGAATCCTGGTCGACCGCGCCTTCGTGGCCAACCGTCACCAGCAGGCCCAGGAGCTGGCGGAGGTCGCCGACATCGACCCGCCCGCCCCGCACAACATCGCCAACGCCCTCGCCGCCGCCGCGCTGGCCCGCGCCTTCGGCGTCCCGGCCACGGCGGTACGGGAGGGGCTGCGCTCCTTCCGCCCCGATCCGCACCGGATCGAGAAGGTCGCGGACGTGGCGGGCGTGGCCTATGTGGACGACTCCAAGGCCACCAACACCCATGCCGCGGCGGCCTCCCTGGCGGCCTATGAACCGATCGTATGGATCGCGGGGGGACTGGCCAAGGGAGCGGTCTTCGACGAACTGGTCGGACAATCGGCCGACCGGCTGCGCGCCGTCGTGCTCATGGGGGCCGATCGCGCGCTGATTCGGGAAGCCCTGGCACGACACGCCCCCGAGGTCCCGGTCGTGGACCTCGACCGGACCGACACTGGGGCGATGGCGGCGGCGGTCCGGGAGGCGGCGCGGCTCGCCCGGCCGGGGGACACGGTTCTCCTCGCCCCCGCCTGTGCCTCGATGGACATGTTCGTCAACTACACCAAGCGAGGCGAGGCGTTCGCCGACGCGGTCCGCGCACTCGCCGCCGAGCGCGCCTGACCCGCCCGACCTCCGCGCTGCCGACCGCGCCCCGGGGACCGTCCGGGGCGCGCGGCGCGGCGCGCCAGGCACGACTGGAGGGGACAGCGTCCATGCCCGCCGACGACACCACCACGGGGCCCCGCCGCTCCACCGGCCAGGCCGTCCCACGGGGAGGTGCCCGTTCCCGCGAGGGCAGGGCCCCGGCGCCCCGTACCGGCTCGTCCGCGCTCCGGCGCTCCGCCGCCACCGGCTCCCGCCCGCCGCGCGGCGGTGCCCCGCGCCGGCTGTACGAGCGGGTCCGCCGGGCCTGGGACCGTCCGCTCACGGCGTACTACGTCATCATGGGCAGCGCGCTGCTGATCACCGTGCTCGGTCTGGTGATGGTCTACTCGGCCTCGATGATCAAGGCGCTCTCGCTCTCGCTGCCGGGCACCTATTTCTTCCGCAAACAGTTCCTCGCCGCGGTCATCGGCACCGTGCTGCTGGTGATCGCCTCCCGGACGCCCTCCCGGCTGCACCGGGCGCTGGCCTATCCGCTGCTGCTCGTGACCGTCTTCCTGATGGCGCTGGTGCAGGTCCCGGGGATAGGCGAGTCGGTCGGCGGCAATCAGAACTGGCTCTCGCTCGGCGGCCCGTTCCAGCTCCAGCCCAGTGAGTTCGGCAAGCTGGCGCTGATCCTGTGGGGCGCGGACCTGCTCGCCCGCAAACAGGAGAAGCGGCTGCTGAACCAGTGGAAGCACATACTGGTTCCGCTGGTTCCGGTGGGCTTTGTCCTGCTTGGGCTGATCATGCTCGGCGGGGACATGGGGACGGCGATGATCCTCACCGCCATCCTCTTCGGGCTGCTCTGGCTGGCGGGCGCGCCCACCCGGCTCTTCGTGGGGGTGCTGGCCGTCGCCGGTCTGGTCGGCTTCATGCTGATCCGCACCAGTGAGAACCGGATGTCCCGGCTTTTCTGTGTGGGGGCGAAGGACCTCGGCCCCCAGGGGGAGTGCTGGCAGGCCGTGCACGGACTCTATGCGCTCGCCTCCGGCGGATGGTTTGGTTCCGGTCTCGGGGCAAGTGTGGAAAAATGGGGTCAACTGCCTGAATCGCATACCGACTTCATCTTCGCCATCGCCGGGGAGGAACTGGGTCTGGCGGGGACGCTGTCGGTGCTCGGTCTGTTCGCGGCTCTAGGCTATGCGGGTATCCGCGTGGCCGGACGCACGGAGGACCACTTCGTCAGGTACGCGGCGGGAGGTGTGACCACCTGGATCATGGCCCAGGCCATGGTCAACATCGGCGCGGTGCTCGGACTGCTGCCGATCGCCGGTGTTCCCCTGCCGCTGTTCTCCTACGGAGGGTCGGCCCTGCTGCCGACCATGTTCGCCGTCGGGTTGCTCATCGCGTTCGCGCGGGAGGAGCCCGCCGCGAAGGCGGCCCTGGCCATGCGGAGGCCAGGGGGGAGATGGAAAACGATGAGACGGCGCGCTACGGGGCGTCCGTCCGGAGAGCGGTGAATTTCGGTGCATGTCGTCCTCGCCGGCGGTGGGACCGCCGGCCATATCGAGCCCGCGCTGGCCCTCGCGGACGCCCTGCGCAGGCAGGACCCGACCGTGGGCATCACCGCCCTGGGCACGGAGCGCGGACTGGAGACCCGGCTGGTGCCGGAGCGGGGCTATGAGCTGGCGCTGATCCCCGCCGTCCCGCTGCCCCGGAGGCCGACCCCGGAGCTGATCACCGTCCCCGGGCGGCTGCGCGGCACCATCAAGGCCGCCGAGCAGGTCCTGGAGCGCACCAAGGCCGACTGTGTCGTCGGCTTCGGCGGCTATGTGGCCCTCCCCGGCTATCTTGCCGCCAAACGGCTCGGGGTGCCGATCGTGGTCCACGAGGCCAACGCGCGCCCCGGGCTCGCCAACAAGATCGGCTCCCGGTACGCCGCCGGGGTGGCCGTCGCCACCCCCGACAACAAGCTGCGCGGGGCCCGCTACATCGGCATCCCGCTGCGGTACACCATCGCCACCCTGGACCGGGCCCGGGTGCGCCCCGAGGCGCGCGAGGTCTTCGGCCTCGACCCCCATCTGCCCACCCTGCTGGTCTCCGGCGGCTCCCAGGGCGCCCGGCGGCTCAACGAGGTCATCCAGCAGGCCGCGCCCGTCCTCCAGCGCTCCGGCATCCAGATCCTGCACGCGGTCGGCCCGAAGAACGAGCTGCCGCACGCGGACAACATGCCGGGAATGCCGCCATATGTCCCGGTACCGTATGTGGACCGGATGGATCTCGCCTACGCCGCCGCCGACATGATGCTCTGCCGCGCCGGAGCGATGACCGTCGCCGAGCTGTCGGCCGTCGGGCTCCCCGCCGCCTATGTCCCGCTGCCGATCGGCAACGGCGAACAGCGGCTCAACGCCCAGCCGGTCGTCAAGGCGGGCGGCGGACTCCTCGTCGACGACTCCGAGCTGACCGCCGAGTGGGTCCAGGGCCATGTCCTCCCGGTACTGGCCGATCCGCATCGGCTGTACGAGATGTCCCGCGCCGCCGCCGAGTTCGGCCGCCGGGACGCCGACAATCTGCTTGTCGGCATGGTGTACGAGGCGATCGCCGCACGCCGTCAGGCGTGAGGCCGCCCGGCCCGGGGCGCAGGGCCCCGGGCGCCGGCAGGAAGGAGACCGGAGCGTGGCCGGACCCACCACCGCCGAGCGCGGTGCGAAGAGACCCCCGCGCCGCCCCCGGCCGGAGCCCGGCCCGCCCTCCGGCGCCCCGGCCCGGGGCAGGCTGCGGCCCGGCCGCAGGGGAGTGCTGGTCGCCCTGGCGGCCGTGGCGCTCACCGCGGGCCTCGGCTGGCTGCTCCACGGCTCCTCCTGGCTGCGCGTCGAGCGGGTCGAGGCCACCGGGACCCGGGTGCTGACACCCGCGCAGGTGGTCGAGGCGGCCCGGGTGCCCCTGGGCGAGCCGGTCGTCTCCCTGGACACCGACGCCATCGGGGAGCGCGTCCGTGAGCGGCTGCCGCGCGTCGGCTCCGTGGAGGTCTCCCGTGACTGGCCCCGGGGCGTCACCCTGGAGGTGACCGAACGTCAGCCCGTGCTGCTGCTCGTCCAGGGGAAGCGCTTTGTCGAGGTGGACCGCGAAGGGGTCCGGTTCGCGACCGCGCACCGGCCGGTCAAGGGGGTACCCCGGCTCGAACTCGCCGCCGAGCGCTCCCCGGGCCTGCGCCGCTTCCCGCTCTCCCGGCTGACCGAGGAGGCGGTACGGGTCAGGGGCGAACTGCCGGGAAAGGTCGCCGACGAGCTGCGTACCCTGGTAGTGCGTTCATATGACGACATGGTCCTGGAGTTGACCGGGGGGCGCACGGTGGTGTGGGGGAGCCCCGAAGAGGGTGAGGCGAAGGCGCGCGCCCTCACCGCGCTTCTGAAAGCCGCACCCCGGGCCCGGCACTTCGATGTGAGTGCTCCCACCACCCCGGCGGTGTCCGGGAGTTGACGCCGGAGCACCTCTCCCGGCCCCCTGGGTGGTCAGCGCAACGGCTGATCACATAGGGTGAAAAGAAAAACGGGAGGTTCGGCGTGTTCATTGAACGCGCGCCGCTTGTCGACTTAGTGTCCTGTTCGGGGAGTCCAGCGAACAGACACACGGGTAACCCTAAACTTCAACGTTAGGGTTCGGGTCGGCGCGGTCGGACCGCCCCATCGGCATCAGCCGCCGCCGCGCGGGTACAGCGCGGGGGCGGCACGTATTTCGAGGCGAGAGGCCTTCGACGTGGCAGCACCGCAGAACTACCTCGCAGTCATCAAGGTCATCGGTGTCGGCGGCGGTGGTGTCAATGCCATCAACCGAATGATCGAGGTCGGTCTCAAGGGCGTCGAGTTCATCGCCATCAACACCGACGCTCAGGCGTTGTTGATGAGCGACGCCGACGTCAAGCTCGACGTCGGCCGCGAACTCACCCGGGGACTCGGCGCGGGCGCCAACCCGGCCGTCGGCCGCAAGGCCGCCGAGGACCACCGCGAGGAGATCGAGGAGGTCCTCAAGGGGGCCGACATGGTCTTCGTCACCGCTGGTGAGGGCGGCGGCACCGGCACCGGCGGCGCGCCCGTCGTGGCCAACATCGCGCGCTCCCTGGGCGCCCTGACGATCGGTGTGGTCACCCGGCCCTTCACCTTCGAGGGCCGCCGCCGCGCCAACCAGGCGGAGGACGGCATCGCCGAGCTCCGCGAAGAGGTCGACACCCTCATCGTCATCCCCAACGACCGGCTGCTGTCCATCTCGGACCGCCAGGTCAGCGTGCTCGACGCGTTCAAGTCCGCCGACCAGGTACTGCTCTCGGGCGTCCAGGGCATCACCGACCTCATCACCACGCCCGGTCTGATCAACCTCGACTTCGCCGACGTCAAGTCCGTGATGTCCGAGGCCGGGTCCGCCCTCATGGGCATCGGCTCGGCCCGGGGCGACGACCGTGCGGTGGCGGCGGCCGAGATGGCGATCTCCTCGCCGCTCCTGGAGGCGTCCATCGACGGCGCCCGCGGGGTGCTGCTGTCCATCTCCGGCGGCTCCGACCTCGGTCTCTTCGAGATCAACGAGGCGGCCCAGCTGGTGAGCGAGGCGGCCCACCCCGAGGCCAACATCATCTTCGGCGCGGTCATCGACGACGCCCTCGGCGACGAGGTCCGGGTCACGGTCATCGCCGCGGGCTTCGACGGCGGTCAGCCGCCGGTCCGCCGGGACACCGTCCTCGGCTCCGCGGGCGCCAAGCGCGAGGAGGCGCAGCCGCCCGCGCAGCGCCCCGAGCCCTCGTCCCGCCCGATCGGCCTCGGCTCGGTACCGGTGCGCGAGGAGCCTCCGGCCGAGCCCGCCCCGGTCCAGGCCGACCGCGGCCCGGCCATCACCCCGCAGGTCCCGCCGGCCCGTCCCTACCCGGACACCTCGGCCGAGGAACTGGATGTCCCGGACTTCCTGAAGTGACCGTGCGGCACGACGCGATACACGCGAACGGCGCCCACTTCGCCTTCACCACCCGGTGGGGCGGGGTGAGCGCCGTTCCGTACGAGGAGCTGAACCTCGGCGGAGCGGTCGGCGACGACCCCGGGGCCGTACGGACCAACCGGGAGACCGCCGCCAAGGCGCTCGGGTTCGACCCGGGCCGGGTGGTCTGGATGAACCAGGTGCACGGCCGGGAGGTCGTACGGGCCGACGCGCCCTGGGGCACGGGGCCGGTTCCGGCGGTGGACGGGGTGGTCACCACCCGGCGCGGCCTGGCCCTCGCCGTGCTGACCGCCGACTGCGTCCCCGTTCTGCTGGCCGATCCGGTGGCCGGGGTGGCGGGCGCCGCCCACGCGGGCCGGATCGGGATGGCCCTCGGGGTGGTCGCCGCCACCGTCGGGGCGATGGCGGAACTGGGCGCGCGGCCCGAGCGGATCGTCGCCCGCACCGGGCCCGCGATCTGCGGCCGGTGCTATGAGGTGCCCGCCGCAATGCGCGCGGAGGTCGCCGCAGCGGAGCCGGCCGCCTGGGCCGAGACCGCCTGGGGCACCCCGGGCATCGATGTCGTCGCCGGGGTCCACGCCCAGCTCGCGGCGGTCGGGGTGCGGGACCGGCAGGCATCGCCGGTGTGCACCCGGGAATCACAGGACCACTACTCGTACCGCCGCGACCGCACCACCGGGCGGCTCGCCGGATATGTCTGGTTGGAGCCGTTCTCCGAGGGGGCGGGCGCCGCTTCCCCGGCAGGAGAGACAGCAGCATGACGGAACGACACGAGCTTCCGGACCCGGCGCGCCGGGACGAACTCGCCGAAAATCTGGCGAAGGTGGAGGAACGTATCGCCGCCGCCTGCGCCGCCGCCGGGCGGAAGCGGGAGGAGGTGACCCTCGTCGTGGTCACCAAGACCTATCCCGCGAGCGATGTCCGCCTTCTGTATGAACTCGGTGTGAGAAACGTCGCCGAGAACCGCGATCAGGACGCCGCCCCCAAGGCCGCCGCGTGCGCCGATCTCGATCTCCAATGGCACTTTGTCGGTCAGTTGCAGACGAACAAGGTCCGTTCTGTACTGGGATATTCCGATGTGGTGCAGTCGGTCGATCGTATGAAGCTGGTCACGGCGCTCTCCTCCGCGGCGGTCCGCGCGGGGCGTGAAGTGGGGTGTCTGATCCAGGTGGCGCTGGACGCGGAGACCGGCGCACGCGGGGAGCGCGGCGGGGTCGCGCCGGGCGGGACCGAGGAACTCGCCACCGCGATCGAGGGGTCCGCCGGACTTCGGTTCGACGGTCTGATGACGGTCGCACCGCTGGTCGGACCCTATGCGGGACGGCAACGGGCCGCGTTCGACCGGCTGATGGAAATCTCGGCGGACCTGCGCGTGGGGCATCCTGCTGCGAACATGGTCTCGGCGGGGATGAGTACGGACCTCGAAGAGGCCGTCGCCGCCGGTGCGACACATGTACGCGTCGGTACGGCGGTACTCGGAGTCCGTCCCCGGCTCGGGTAACGTCGCCAAGAGTCGGACCACAGCAGAAAATATGGTCATTCCCGCGGTAAAGCGGGCAGACCCAGTGGATCGCGGGCACTTGGCGGCAGTGCGACATTTGCGAACAAAGCGATCCACCACAGAGCGGAGGACTCAGAGCATGGCCGGCGCGATGCGCAAGATGGCGGTCTACCTCGGCCTCGTGGAGGACGATGGGTACGACGGCAGGGGCTTCGACCCCGACGACGACTTCGAGCCCGAGCCGGAGCCGGAACGGGAACACCGTCGGCACCCGCCCGCGCATCCGGTGGAGCGCGAGGAACCGGTGCGCGCCGTCCAGCCTCCGCCCCCGCGCGACCCGATGCCGCTGCCGACTTCGCTACCCGCAGAAAACGGGCGTCCGGCGCGAATTGCCCCCGTGGCATCCATCACACCCGAACGCCCCAACCTGGAGAAGAACGCGCCGGTGATCATGCCCAAGGTCGTGTCCGAGCGGGAGCCCTACCGCATCACCACACTGCACCCGCGGACCTACAACGAGGCCCGTACCATCGGGGAACACTTCCGCGAGGGCACTCCAGTGATCATGAATCTCACGGAGATGGACGACACCGACGCGAAGCGACTCGTCGACTTCGCTGCGGGACTGGTCTTCGGTCTCCATGGCAGCATTGAGCGGGTGACACAGAAGGTGTTCCTGCTGTCTCCTGCTAACGTCGATGTCACGGCGGAGGACAAAGCCCGTATCGCAGAGGGCGGTTTCTTCAACCAGAGCTGAGATGAGGCAGGACCTGGCCGGCCCACCGGGGCCGGGCCACGGACGCACAGGGGAGAGGGAAGCGCAGGATGAGCGTCGCACTACAGGTGGTCTATATCGCGCTGTTGTGTTTCCTCGTCGTCCTGTTCTTCCGTTTGGTCATGGACTACGTCTTCCAGTTCGCCCGTTCATGGCAACCCGGCAAGGCGATGGTGGTCCTCCTGGAGGCCACCTACACTGTCACCGACCCACCGCTCAAGCTTCTTCGGCGGTTCATCCCGCCGTTGCGTCTCGGGGGCGTGGCACTCGACCTGTCCTTCTTCGTTCTGATGATCATCGTTTGGGTCCTTCTCAGCATCGTGGGTCGTTTCGCGTGAGGAGAAGGGTAGGAGTGGACGATACGGTCTTGCCGACTGCCGACGACTACGTAGAGGTGAAGAAGAGATGCCGCTGACCCCCGAGGACGTGCGGAACAAGCAGTTCACGACCGTCCGCCTCCGAGAAGGCTATGACGAGGACGAGGTCGATGCCTTCCTCGACGAGGTCGAATCCGAATTGACCCGGTTGCTCCGGGAGAACGAGGACCTGCGCGCCAAGCTGGCCGCGGCGACTCGTGCCGCCGCGCAGAATCAGCAGCAGCAGCACCAGCAGCAGCAGGCGATGCGCAAGGCTCCGGAGCCCCAGGACGGACGGGGTGCCCCGGGGGCCCCGGTACCCGCTGCCATATCGGGTCCGCCGGTCCAGCAGCAGCCTCCGCAGATGGGTCCCCCCCAACTGCCGGGTGGAGCGCCTCAGCTGCCGGCCGGTCCCAGCCACGGTGGTCCGATGGGCCCCGGCGGCCCCATGCAGGGCGGCCCGATGGGCGGTCCGATGGGTGGCCCCGGTCCCATGGGCGGCCATGGTGGCCCGCAGATGCCGCCGCCCGGTCAGGGCCCCGGCGGCGACAGCGCGGCCCGTGTGCTCTCGCTGGCCCAGCAGACCGCCGACCAGGCGATCGCGGAGGCCCGTTCCGAGGCCAACAAGATTGTCGGCGAGGCCCGTTCGCGCGCCGAGGGCCTGGAGCGGGACGCCCGCGCCAAGGCCGACGCGCTGGAGCGGGACGCGCAGGAGAAGCACCGCGTGGCCATGGGCTCCCTGGAGTCCGCGCGGGCGACGCTGGAGCGCAAGGTCGAAGACCTCCGCGGCTTTGAGCGTGAGTACCGCACCCGTCTGAAGTCCTACCTGGAGAGCCAGCTCCGTCAGCTGGAGACCCAGGCCGACGACTCGCTGGCCCCGCCGCGGACCCCGTCGGCCGCCTCGCTGCCGCCGTCGCCGTCGATGGCGTCGGCCGGTGCCCCGGCGATGGGCCACTCCATGGGCGGCAACCCGCCGATGGGCCAGCCGATGGGCGGCAACCCGCCGATGGGCGGCGCTCCTTCGTACGGTGGCCAGCAGCAGATGTCCCCGGCGATGACCCAGCCGATGGCGCCGGTGCGGCCCCAGGCGCCGCAGCCGATGCAGCAGGCGCCCGCGCCGATGCGTGGTTTCCTCATCGACGAGGACGACAACTGAGCCGCGGCGCGCGATGAGCGCGTAGCCGTCGGCAGCTCGCAAGGGCCGGGCCCAGGACTTCGTGTCCTGGGCCCGGCCCTTGCGTTGTGTCCGGGAATATCCGCCCTTGGCCGGCGAGGAGGGTACGGCACCGGACGAGCGGGAACGGCGAAGGGGGCCGGGCACCGGGCCCGGCCCCCTTCGGGGATCGGCTCGCTCAGACCTTGCGCAGATGGAAGGTGAGCGCCAGCGACTCGTCCGTGAAGGCCGGTCCGAACGTGCCGTCCGGAGCCGAACGGGTGAACTCCGTCGCCAGAACCTCATCGGCGATCAGACCGGAGTGCTCCGCCAGGGCCTCGGCGGTGGCGGCCTCCCCGGCCTCCCACACCACGGCGATCCGGTCCGCCACATCCAGACCGCTGTTCTTACGGGCCTCCTGGATCAGCCGGATCGCGTCCCGCGCCAGCCCCGCGAGCCGCAGCTCGGGGGTGATCTCCAGATCCAGGGCGACCGTGGCGCCCGAGTCCGAGGCCACCGACCAGCCCTCGCGCGGGGTCTCCGTGATGATCACCTCGTCCGGGGCGAGGGTGACGGTCTCACCCTCGACCTCCACCGAGGCCGTGCCCTCGCGCAGCGCCAGCGAGAGCGCGGCGGCGTCCGCATCGGCGACGGCCTTCGCCACCGCCTGCACCCGCTTGCCGAACCGCTTGCCGAGCGCGCGGAAGTTGGCCTTCGCGGTGGTGTCGACCAGTGAGCCGCCCACCTCCGAGAGCGAGGCCAGCGAGGAGACGTTCAGCTCCTCGGTGATCTGGAGGCGCAGCTCGGGGGAGAGGGCGTCGAAACCGCTCGCCGCGACCAGCGCGCGGGACAGCGGCTGACGCGTCTTGACCCCGGACTCGGCCCGGGTCGCGCGGCCCAGCTCCACCAGTCGGCGCACGAGCACCATCTGCTGGGACAGCACCGGGTCGATCGCCGACAGATCCGCCTCGGGCCAGCCGGCCAGATGCACCGACGGGGGCGCGTCCGGCGTCACCGGCACCACCAGGTCCTGCCAGACCCGTTCGGTGATGAACGGGGTGAGCGGGGCCATCAGCCGGGTCACGGTCTCGACGACCTCGTGCAGCGTGCGCAGCGCCGCCTTGTCGCCCTGCCAGAACCGGCGCCGCGAGCGGCGGACGTACCAGTTGGACAGATCGTCGACGAACGAGGACAGCAGCTTTCCGGCGCGCTGGGTGTCGTACGCCTCCATCGCCTGCGTGACCTGGTCCACCAGCGCGTTCAGCTCGCTCAGCAGCCAGCGGTCCGAAACGGTGCGGTCCGCCGGGGCCGGGTCGGCCGGTGACGGGGCCCAGCCGGAGGTCCGGGCGTACAGCGCCTGGAAGGCCACCGTGTTCCAGTAGGTCAGCAGCGTCTTGCGGACGACCTCCTGGATGGTGCCGTGGCCCACCCGGCGCGCCGACCACGGGGAGCCGCCCGCGGCCATGAACCAGCGCACCGCGTCCGCGCCGTGCTGGTCCATCAGGGGGATCGGCTGGAGGATGTTGCCCAGGTGCTTGGACATCTTCCGGCCGTCCTCGGCGAGGATGTGCCCCAGACAGACGACGTTCTCGTAGGAGGACTTGTCGAACACCAGGGTGCCGACCGCCATCAGGGTGTAGAACCAGCCGCGGGTCTGGTCGATGGCCTCGGAGATGAACTGCGCCGGGTAGCGCTTCTCGAACAGCTCCTTGTTCTTGTACGGGTAGCCGTACTGCGCGAACGGCATCGAGCCCGAGTCGTACCAGGCGTCGATGACCTCCGGGACCCGGACCGCCGTGAGCGCGCAGCCCTCGTGCGGGCAGGCGAAGGTGACGTCGTCGATGAACGGCCGGTGCGGGTCGAGCGCCGACTGGTCCCGCCCGGTCAGCTCCGACAGCTCGGCGCGCGAGCCGACGCAGGTGAGGTGGTTCTCCTCGCAGCGCCAGACCGGCAGCGGGGTGCCCCAGTAGCGGTTGCGGGAGAGGGCCCAGTCCACGTTGTTGTTGAGCCAGTCGCCGAAGCGGCCGTGCTTGACGGAGTCCGGGAACCAGTTGGTCCGCTCGTTCTCCTCGATCAGCCGGTCCTTGATCACGGTGGTCCGGATGTACCAGGACGGCTGGGCGTAGTACAGCAGCGCCGTGTGGCAGCGCCAGCAGTGCGGATAGCTGTGCTCGTACGGGATGTGCCGGAAGAGCAGGCCGCGCGCGTCCAGGTCGGCGGTGAGCTGCTCGTCCGCCTTCTTGAAGAAGACGCCGCCGACGAGCGGGATCTCCTCCTCGAAGGTGCCGTCCGGGCGGATCGGGTTGACCACCGGGAGGCCGTAGGAGCGGCAGACCTTGAGGTCGTCCTCACCGAAGGCGGGGGACTGGTGGACCAGACCGGTGCCGTCCTCGGTGGTGACGTACTCGGCGTTGACGACGTAGTGCGCCGGTGCCGGGAACTCCACCAGGTCGAAGGGGCGCCGATAGCTCCAGCGCTCCATCTCGGCGCCGGTGAAGGTGCGGCCGGTGGACTCCCAGCCCTCGCCGAGCGCCTTCTCCAGCAGCGGCTCGGCCACGACGAGCTGCTCGGTGCCGTCGGTCGCGACCACATAGGTGACGTCCGGGTGGGCGGCGACCGCGGTGTTGGACACCAGGGTCCACGGGGTCGTCGTCCACACCACCAGCGCGGCCTCGCCCGCGAGCGGGCCGGAGGTCAGCGGGAAGCGGACATAGACGGAGGGGTCGACGACGGTCTCGTACCCCTGGGCCAGCTCGTGGTCGGAGAGGCCGGTGCCGCAGCGGGGGCACCAGGGGGAGACCCGGTGGTCCTGGACGAGCAGCCCCTTGTCGAAGATCTGCTTCAGGGACCACCAGACGGAGTCGATGTACTCGGGCTCCATGGTGCGGTAGGCGTCGTCCAGGTCGACCCAGTAGCCCATCCGCGTGGTCAGCTCGGCGAACGCGTCCGTGTGCCGGGTCACCGACTCGCGGCACCTGGCGTTGAACTCGGCGATGCCGTACGCCTCGATGTCCTTCTTGCCGGAGAAGCCCAGTTCCTTCTCGACGGCCAGCTCGACGGGGAGGCCGTGGCAGTCCCAGCCCGCCTTGCGGGCCACGTGGTAGCCGCGCATGGTGCGGAAGCGGGGGAAGACGTCCTTGAAGACCCGGGCCTCGATGTGGTGGGCGCCGGGCATGCCGTTGGCGGTCGGCGGGCCCTCGTAGAACACCCACTCGGGGCGGCCCTCGGACTGCGCGACGCTCTGGGCGAAGACCTTGTTCTCGCGCCAGAAGTCGAGCACCGCGTGCTCAAGGGCGGGCAGGTCGACCTGGGCGGGCACCTGACGGTACTGCGGGGGTGTCATGGAAACTCCTCCGGCGGACAGTGTTTCTTCCGTCGGAGGGACGAGAGCCTCCGGCTCCCGCGGTACCACCCTCCTTGGCGGCGCTGGGCGCGCCGCCCCCTCATTGGGGTCGCGAAGCCGGTTCTACTCGCCTGGTGGCTTTCTTCCGACGGCTCCGGGGTGATCCTTCGCACCGCGCTCGCCCCCGGGCTCGCACCGTCCCCAGGTCGCTCATGGCTGCGTACGACGCTACTCGTCCCCATCCAAGCCTTTCGCTCCGCCCAGTGTAAGGGCCCGGACGGCTGTCTTCCGACCGCATATTCCGGGGGGCCGGGGCGGGGGCGTACGCGGTGGTCCGGCGGATCGCGCCCGGGGCGGCGGGCGGGCCGGCCCCATGACCCGAATGGCCAGATGCGCGCCGGTGCGGTCCCGGGGCCCGGCGAAGGACGGATTACCGGGCGGCGAGCTGGGCACAACGGTTGCAGGTCCGTTTCCCCGAGGCCGGGGCGGGGCCGCAGCGGCGGCGTGCCCCGTTTGCCGCGGGGCTGGGGTCGATTTATCGTCCCAGCACGATTCGCGAGCGAGATCACAATATGTGAAGGGGCCGCGGCCATGGTGGCGAAGAAGACCGCCGAGAGTGCTCGGGCGTCCACGGAATCCGCCGCTGACCAGGCTGTGCCCGGGAAGAAGAGCGCGGGCACGGGCCCTGCCGCGAAGAAGGCCGCCGCGGGGAGGACCGCTGCCGGGAAGGCCGCCGCCGCGGGGTCCGGGGCGAAGAAGACCGTGGCGAGGAAGGCCGCCCCGAAGAAGGCCGCTCAGAAGGAGACCGCTCCGGAGAAGGCCGCGAAGGCCGTGGGGA
This sequence comes from Streptomyces clavuligerus, assembly GCF_005519465.1. Taxonomy (NCBI): domain Bacteria; kingdom Bacillati; phylum Actinomycetota; class Actinomycetes; order Kitasatosporales; family Streptomycetaceae; genus Streptomyces; species Streptomyces clavuligerus. Next base: position 5,199,439 of record NZ_CP027858.1, read on the forward strand.
CCGCGAAGGCGGTGACCGCGCGGAAGGCGGCGGCGGGGGCTCCCGCGACCGGGGAGAGCGCCGAGGGGAGTGCTCGTGCGGCCCCCGCGGGGCGGGCCGCCGCGAAGAAGGCGCCCCCCGCGAAGAAGACGGCGGCGGCCGGGGCTTCCGCGCCCGCGAAGAAGGCGGCGAAGAAGAGCGCGAGGGCGGCGCCCGCGAAGAGGGCCCCGGCGAAGAAGGCCGCGAGGAAAGCGGCGGGGACGAAGACGGCAGCAGGGGCACCGGCCGGTCCGGTGCCCGACGACAGCACGTCGGCCGGGACGTCGGCCGAGGTCAGAGCCGCGGCCGACCCGGCCGCGCACGGGGCCGCGCCCGCGGCCGAGGGGGCGGCGAAGGCCGCGAAGCAGACAGGAGCACGGACGGTGGGAACAAAGAACTCTGTGGCCGCCGACGACGGCGCGGCGGCCGTGCCCACGGCCCGCACGGCGGCGGCGCCGGGCCCGGGCGGACTGGCGGTCCGGCCGGGCGAGGAGCCCTGGACCCCCGAGGAGGTCGCCGCGGCCCGTACCGAGCTGACCTCGGATGTGGCCAGGCTCAACGCCGAGCTGGCGGCCTCCGAGGCGGCCCTCGCCGGGCTGATGCGGGACTCCGGCGGAGGCTCCAGCGGTGACGACGCCGACACCGGCAGCAAGAACATCACCCGCGAGCACGAGCTGGCCCTCGCCGCCAACGCCCGGGAGATGCTGGAGCAGACCGAGCGGGCCCTCCAGCGGCTGGACGCGGGCACCTACGGCCTCTGCGAGAACTGCGGCAAGCCCATCGGAAAGGCGCGTATGCAGGCATTTCCCCGGGCCACGCTCTGTGTGGAGTGCAAGCAGAAGCAGGAACGCCGGGGCTGAGCCCACGGAGGTGTGCCGTACCCTCGTGGACAGTCAGGCACCTAGGTTGTTGAGGGACTCACGTGGCAGAGGCGGAGCGGGTCATCGGTACGCCGGATATGCCGGATGTCGGCGACGAGGCGGCGGCCTCGGCCGACCGGCCCCGGGGCAGGCATCGCGTCGCCGTGCTGCTCTCGATCGCGATCGTGGCGTATCTGATCGATCTCGTCACCAAGACGATCGTGGTGAAGAAGCTGGAGGGCCAGCCGTCGATCGAGGTCATCGGTGATCTGCTCCGCTTCGAGGCGGTACGGAACTCCGGCGCGGCCTTCGGCATCGGCGAGGCGTACACCGCGGTCTTCACCGTCATCGCCTCCACCGTGATCCTGGTGATCATCCGGCTCGCCCGCAAGCTCTACAGCCTGCCCTGGGCCGTCGCCCTCGGGCTGCTGCTGGGCGGGGCGCTCGGCAATCTCACCGACCGGATCTTCCGGGCCCCCGGGGTCTTCGAAGGGGCGGTCGTCGACTTCATCGCCCCCGCCCACTTCGCGGTCTTCAACCTCGCGGACACCGCGATCGTCTCCGGCGGTGTGCTGATCGTGATCCTCTCCTTCAAGGGCCTGGACCCCGACGGGACCGTCCACAAGGACTGAGGCCCGGCGCCGGGAGGGGGCCGGGACAGGGCATACTCGACGGGTGAGCACCCTTCCCGAGATCCGCACCCTTCCCGTACCCGACGGCCTGGAGGGCGAGCGTGTCGACGCCGCCATCTCCCGGATGTTCGGGTTCTCCCGCACCAAGGCGGCCGAGCTGGCCGCCGCCGGGAAAGTGCTGGTCGACGGCGCCGCGGTGGGGAAGTCCGAGCGGGTCCACGGCGGTGCCTGGCTGGAGGTCGAGATGCCTCAGGCGCCCGCCCCGGTCCAGATCGTGGCGGAGCCGGTCGAGGGCATGGAGATCGTCCACGACGACGACGACATCGTGGTGATCGTCAAGCCCGTCGGAGTCGCCGCGCATCCCAGCCCCGGCTGGACCGGCACCACCGTGATCGGCGGTCTCGCCGCCGCGGGCTACCGGATCTCCACCTCCGGCGCGGCCGAGCGCCAGGGGATCGTGCACCGGCTGGACGTGGGCACGTCCGGGCTGATGGTCGTCGCCAAGTCCGAGCGGGCCTACACCCTGCTGAAGCAGCAGTTCCGGGACCGTACGGTGGACAAGCGCTACCACGCGCTGGTGCAGGGCCACCCGGACCCGATGAGCGGGACCATCGACGCCCCCATCGGCCGCCACCCCAACCACGACTACAAGTGGGCGGTGACGGCGGAGGGCAAGCCCTCGGTCACCCACTACGACCTGCTGGAAGCCTTCCGCGCGGCCTCGCTGCTGGACATCAAGCTGGAGACCGGGCGCACCCATCAGATCCGGGTGCACATGTCGGCGCACCGCCACCCCTGCGTGGGCGACCTGACCTACGGCGCCGACCCCACGATGGCCAAGCGGCTCGGGCTGACCCGGCAGTGGCTGCACGCGGTGCGCCTCGGCTTCGAGCACCCCTCGGACGGGCGCTGGGTGGAGTACGAGAGCGGCTACCCCGACGACCTCCGGCTGGCCCTGGACAAGATCGCCGAAGAGAGCCGCTGAAGCCTGCCGACGCGTGAGCCGCCGGGAGCACGGAGGCGCTGAGCCGCCGGACCGCCGGACCGCCGGGCCACGGGGTCGCTGAGCCGCCGGGTCGTCGGGGCCGGCTCGCACGGCGGTCGGCGCACCGGGCCCTGGTGATCATTCGGTCGTATCCTCCGGCCCGTTTCCCGCCCCGCGTGGCAGGCTGAACCACGGAGAGTGGTGGCTCGGCAACCCGGAGGGCGCCCGTGGACCAGTTGGCGCTGCTGCTCGCGCTGCTCTTCGGCGCCGTTCTGACGGTGCCCCTGGCCGACCGGCTCGATCTGCCCGCGCCCGTGCTGATGACCCTGGCCGGGGCCGCCGTCGCCTTTCTGCCCTTCGTGCCGGCCGTCGACATCCCGCCCGAGTTCATCCTCCCGCTGGTGCTGCCGCCGCTGCTGTACGCGGCGGTCCAGCGCACCTCGTGGCGGCAGTTCGCCGCGAACGTCCGGCCCATCCTGCTGCTCGCGGTCGCCCTCGTCCTCGTCACGACCGTGGCGGTCGCCTCCGTTGCCCACGCCGTCGTCCCCGGACTGCCGGTCGCCGCCGCGATCGCCCTCGGCGCGCTGGTCGCGCCGCCCGACCCGATCGCCGCCACCGCCGTGGCCGGACGGCTCGGGCTGCCCCGCCGCCTGGTCTCCATCCTGGAGGGTGAGGGGCTCTTCAACGACGTCACCGCGATCGTCGTCTACCACATCGCCATCGCCGCCGTGGTCAGCGGCGTCTTCTCCTGGCCGGCCGCCGCGGCGCAGTTCGTGCTCTCCGCCGCCGTCGCGGTCGTCGTCGGGCTGGCCCTCGGCTGGCTCTCCAACCAGCTCATGAGCCGTCTCGGCGACGCCACCCTCCAGGTCGGCCTCTCGCTGATGGTCCCCTATGTCAGCTATGTCCTCGCGGAGGAGCTGTACGGCTCCGGCGTCCTCGCGGTGCTCACCACCGCGCTCTTCCTCGCCGAGCGCGCCGCCGACCCCGACGACGTGATGGGCCGCCTCGCCGGAAGCACGTTCTGGCAGATCGTCGACACCCTGGTCACCGGTGTCGCCTTCGGTCTCATCGGACTGGAGCTGCGGACCGTCCTCGCCACCGTCGACGGCCGCTTCCTCACCCTGCTCGGCTGGGGAGCGCTGATCACGGCGGTGGTCGTGGGGGTGCGGCTGTGCTGGCTGCTGCCCGCCACCTGGCTCGCCCAGCGGCTGCACACCCGCCGGGACTACGCCGAGGACATCCCGATGAGCTGGCGCGAGACGGTCGTCATGTGGTGGTCCGGGATGCGCGGGGTCGCCTCGGTCGCGCTCGCCCTCGCGATCCCGCTGCTCACCGACAGCGGAGCGCCCTTCCCCGCCCGTGACGAGATCGTCTTCATCGCCTTCGTGGTGATCCTGGCCACCCTGGTGCTCCAGGGGCTGACCCTGCCCTGGCTGGTGAGACGGCTCGGGGTGCGCCCCGACGCCGAGGCCGAGCACGAACTGGAGCACAGCCTCGCGCTGCGGGCCGCCCGCGCCGCCCGGCACCGGCTCCGGGAGATCGAGGAGGTCGAGGAGTTGCCCGACGACCTCGCCGAGCGGCTGCTGCGGGGCGCCTACGAGGTCGGGGCGCGGATCAGCCCGGACATCGTCGACGAGGAGCGGCGCGAGTGGTACTCCCACCGGGCCGAACGGGCGCGGATCTTCCGCCGGGTCCAGCGGGAGATGCTGTCGGCGGCCCGCCACGAGGTGCTGGCCGCCCGCAGCGAACCGGGCACGAACCCCGAGATCGTGGACCGGGTGCTGCGCCGGATCGACGTCCGCAGCCTGCGCTGAGCCCCCGCGCCCGGTCCTTCGGCGGCCCGTCCCACTCGTCTGCGCCCGGTCCGTTTTCGCCAGCCCCGGTCCGTTTCCGCCGTATCCGCGATGTCGCCGGGCGGCCCGCGTGTGCGCCCTGTCAGGGCCCGCCCGCCGCCTCTACGATGCGACCATGGCACGCACCGTGGTGATCAGCGGCGGGGGTACCGGTATCGGACGTGCCGCCGCGCACGCCTTCGCGGACAGCGGCGCCCGGGTCGTCCTGCTCGGCCGCCGGGGGACGGTGCTGGAGCGGGCCGCCGAGCGGATTCCGGGGGCCGCCTGGTACGCGGCGGACCTGAGCCGCCCCGAGGACGTCCGCCGGGTGGCCGACACCATCGGACGCGATCAGGGCGCGGTCGACGTCCTCGTCCACAGCGCCGGGGGCAGCGGGGAGCTGGAACCCCCGGCGGAGCACACGGAGCCGCTGGCGGCCGTCGCCGAGGAGTGGTCCCACGCGTTCCGGCTCAACGTGCTCACCGCCGTCCTGCTCACCGAGGCGCTGCGGGACCGGCTCGCCACCCCCGGCGGCCGGGTGCTCTTCCTCGGCTCCATCGCCGCCTACCGGGGCACCGGCAGCCGGGCCGGGTACGCGGCGGCGAAGGCCGCGCTCCACCCGTACGCCTTCCGGCTCGCCCGGGAGCTGGGCCCGCGCGGGGTGACCGTGAACGTGGTGGCGCCGGGGCTGGTCGAGGAGACCGACTTCTTCGGCGGGGAGCCGTTCCCCGAGGACCGGCTGCGGGAGCGGATCGCCGAGACCGCGACCGGGCGGATCGGCCGCCCGGGGGATGTCGCCGAGACCCTCCGCTGGCTGGCCTCCCCGGCGGCCGGGCACATCACCGCCCAGGTGATCCAGGTCAACGGCGGAGCGGAACGGGGCCACTGAGCGGACGCCGCACGCCGGACGCCCACGCCGGACGCCGCACGCCGGGCGGCTCAGGCGCGCGGCGGCCGGTCGTCGGGAGACCGGCGCGGGCCCGGGAGCACCGGGCCGCCGGGCCCCGCCGCCGGTCCCGTCGCGATCTTCGGCAGGGCGTACGGATGGTGCGTGTGCACCCAGGCGATCAGCCCCTCCCGGACCGCGCACCGCACCGTCCACAGATCGTCGGCGTCCTTCGCGGTGACCACCGCCCGTACCTGGATGGTGCTGGGCGTGGTGTCCGTGACGGCCAGCGACCAGTCCCGGCCGTCCCACGCGGGGCACTCCCGTACCAGCTCGCCCACCCGTTTCCGCAGCGCCGGGACCGGGGCCGAGTGGTCCAGATGGAACAGGACCGTCCCGGTGAGCTGGGCCCCGCCGCGCGACCAGTTCTCGAAGGGCCTGCCGGTGAAGTACGAGACCGGCATGGTGATCCGGCGCTCGTCCCAGGTCCGGACGGCGAGAAAGGTGAGTGTGATCTCCTCGACCGTGCCCCACTCCCCGTCCACCACCACGGTGTCGCCGATCCGCACCATGTCCCCGAAGGCGATCTGGAGACCGGCGAAGAGATTGCCGAGGGTGGACTGGGCGGCGACACCGGCGACGATCCCGAGCACACCGGCCGAGGCCAGCATCGAGGTGCCGACCGTCTTCATCGCCGGGAAGGTCAGCAGCATCGCGGCGAGGGCCACCACCCCCACCACCGCTATGACCACCCGCCGGATCAGGGTGATCTGGGTCCGCACCCGGCGTACCCGGGCGGGGTCCCGGGTGGCCGCTGCGTAGCGGGCGTAGACCGATTCCACGACGGCGGTGGCGATGGTGACGACCAGCCAGGCCGAGGCGCCGATCAGGACCAGGGAGAGCAGCCGGTCCACCCCGGCCCGGTGGTCCGCCAGGGCACCGATCCGGCTCTGTGGCCAGGCCGTTCTCAGTAGCGCGGTGCCGAGCACCAGCCGCAGCGGGAGGCGGCAGCGGCGCAGCAGCCCCCACAGCGGGGTCTCGGGGTGCCGGGCGTCGGCACGGCGGAGCAGCAGATCGGCCAGCCACCCCACGCAGAGCGTGAGGACGGCCGAACCACCGATGACGATCAGCGGGCGCAGCACGTTCTCCATGTCCCGCACGTAACCTGACCGCATGCACATCATGCTTTTCCATTCCGCCCAGGGGCTCCGTCCCGCCGTGAGTGCCGCCGCCGACCGGCTGCGGGCCGCGGGTCACGAGGTGTGGACGCCCGACCTGTACGACGGAACGACCTTCGACACCGTGGAGGAGGGGAGCGCCCGCCGGGACGAGATCGGCATGGACGAACTGCTGAGGCGGGCCATCGCCGCCGCCGCGCCCCACTCCGGCCGGGGGCTGGTGTACGCGGGGTTCTCGCTCGGCGCGGCCGTGGCCCAGAATCTGGCGCTGGGCGACGAGAAGGCCCGCGGGCTGCTTCTGCTGCACGGCACGTCGGACATCGCCCCCGACACGGCGGTGGACGAGCTGCCCGTTCAACTGCATGTCGCCGACCCGGACGCCTTTGAGCCGCACGACTGGCTGACGGCCTGGTATCTGGGGATGGGCCGGGCCGGGGCGGATGTGGAGATCCACCGCTACCCCGGTGCGGGGCATCTCTACACCGACCCGGACCTTCCGGACTATGACGCGGAGGCCGCCGAGCGGACCTGGCGGGTCGCGCTCGGCTTCCTGGAGTCGCTGGAGGGGTAGCCCGCGGAACGGACCGCGGGCTTGCGGGCCCGGTCCGGGCTCAGCGCACCGGCTGGTGGACGCGCTCCACCCGCTGGGTGCCGCTGCGGGTGCGGTACGAGCGAACCCAGCGCGAGGTCGCCGCCGGGTCCCGCCGGTCGGAGACGACGTAGTAGTCCATCTGCGCCCGCTCGGCGGTCACGTCGAGGACGCCGTAGCCGTGCTCGTCCATGTCGACCCAGTGCACATGGCGGTTGGCCGCGTGGATCGCGGTCGCGGCGGCGGTGGACGCGGTCCCCGGCGGCACCTTCAGCAGATCGTCCAGATTGTCGGAGGTCACCGAGGACACGACGAACTCGGTCGCGGCGGAACGGGACAGCGGATAGGTGGCCGCCCGCACCGGGACGTCGTTCGCCCAGGCCATATGGATGTCCCCGGTGAGGAAGACGGTGTTGCCGATGGACTGTCCGGTCAGATGGGCGAGCAGCTCCCGGCGGTCGTCGGTGTAGCCGTCCCACTGGTCGACGCTGATCGCGATGCCCTCCTTGGGCAGCCCCAGCAGCTCCGCGAGCGGCGCCAGCAGATGCGCGGGCAGCGCCCCGAAGGCGACCGGGGAGATCATCACCGAGGTGCCGACCAGCTTCCAGGCCGCCTGTGAGGTGCTGAGCCGCCCCTTGAGCCAGTCGAGCTGGGCGCGGCCGGTGATGGTGCGCTCCGGGTCGTCCACGGCGCCGTTGCCGATGGACGACTGCTGGGAGCGGAAGCTGCGCAGATCCAGCAGATGCAGATCGACGAGGGAGCCGAAGCCCAGCCGCCGGTAGACGGTGCCCTCGGTGGCCGCGCGGACCGGCATCCACTCGAAGTACGCCTGCCGGGCCGCCGCCGCGCGGGCCGCGTACTCGCCCTCCGTGGCCGGGGTGTGGTTCTCGGCCCCGCCCGACCAGGCGTCGTTGGCGAACTCGTGGTCGTCCCAGATCGCGATCACCGGATGCGCGGCGTGCATCGTCTGGAGCTGCGGATCGGTCTTGTAGGTGCCGTGGCGCAGCCGGTAGTCGGCCAGGGTGACGATCTCGTGCGCGGGGGAGTGGGGGCGGACCACCCGGTCGGGGCCGGGGTAGCTGCCCGTTCCGTACTCGTAGATGTAGTCGCCGAGGTGGAGCACGGCGTCGAGGTCGGTGCGCTCCGCGAGATGGCGGTAGGCGGAGAAGTGGCCGGACTCCCAGTTGGCGCAGGAGACGACGCCGAGGGTGAGCCGGTCGGCGGCGGTGTCCGCGGCGGGCGCGGTGCGGGTGCGGCCCACGGGGGAGACGGCCTCGCCCGAGGAGAAGCGGAAGTGGTACGCGGTCTGCGGGCGCAGTCCCCGGACATCGGCGCGGACGGTGTGGTCGGATGCGGCGCGGGCGGTGACGGCGCCCCGGGCGACGATCCGGGTGAAGCCGGAGTCCTCGGCGACCTCCCAGGTCACCGGGGTGTCGGGGCCGAGGCCCGAGCCGGGTATCGCCTCCGGTGCGGGGGTCACCCGGGTCCAGAGCAGGATGCCGTCGGGCAGGGGGTCACCGGAGGCGACGCCGTGCAGAAAGCCGGGAGAGCCTGAAGCGGAGCCGGAGCCGGCACCGGGGTCGGGGTCGGTCGCGGGGGAGGCGGCGGCGGGCGCGGCGGCCAGGGCGGCTGCCGTGGTGGCGGTGGCGGCGGCGGCCCTGACGAGCGCGCGGCGGCTGGGGATCGAGGGGAATCGACTGGTCACGGCCCGTCATATTACTGACGAGTTAACAGAAAGGGGAGGGAGGGTGAACCGGATGTCACCCTCCCTCCCCTCGGGAGCCCTCGGCAGGCCCGGCGGGCGGATCAGCCCTTGAGCGCCTTGTCCACCGCCGCCCGGAACTGCTCCGGCGTCTGCGGGGCGTTCTTCGAGCCCTCGGTGGTGACCAGCTTGCCGTCCATGCGCAGCGACGGGGTGCCCTCGATCCCGCTCTTCTCGAAGGTGGCCGACATCTTCATCGCCCAGGCGTCGAAGGTGCCCTCCTTGACGTCCTTCTCGAACTGGGCGTTGTCCTTCAGGGCCGGGACCTTGTCGGCGACCTTCAGCAGGTAGGAGTCCTCGGCGAACGAGTCCTTGCTCTCCTTCGGATGCATCTCGGCGGAGTAGAGGGCGGCCTTGAAGCCGAGGAACGCCTCGGGGCTGACGTTGACCGCCGCGCCCAGCGCGCTCAGCGCGTTCTTGGAGCCCTCGCCGTTGTCGAGGTTGTCGATGAAGGTGGCGCCGATGTACTTGATCTTGTACTTGCCGTCCTCGACGTCCTTCTCCAGGACCTTGCCCACCTGCTGCTCGAAGACGGCGCAGGAGGGGCAGCGGGAGTCCTCGTACAGCTCCAGGGTCTTCTTCGCCTCCGGCTTGCCGATGATCAGCTCGGTGCCGTTGGTGCCGGTGGTGTTCGCGGGGGCCGTGACGGACTTGGCGTTCTTGGCCGCGTCCCAGGCGCTGGGCTCACTGGCCTTCTTCACCCCGAAGGCGATACCGCCCACCAGCGCGAGCCCGCCGAGGGTCGAGCCGACGACGATCAGCTGACGGCGGGTGCGGTCCTTCTTGGCCTGGGCCTCCTGCTGCTGGCGGATTCGCTCCCGGGCCGCAGCCTTGTTGGCCTTGCTGTTGCGTGCGCTCATACCGATTCACTCCGAGAAATGCGTCGTATCGGGCGATACGAAAGTCAGGGGAAAGTCAGGGCGTGCGAAGGGGGGAGGGGGGAGAGGCCCCCGCCATCGGGCCGGACCGGGCAGAGCACCGGGCGGACCGGGAGGTCCGGGCGCCGGGCCGGGTCAGCCGCAGAGGGGAACGGGCGGGCCGCGCCGCCCGACGGAGTGCACCAGCAGCCGGGCGCGCCGGACGATGCGCGCGGCAGCCGCGCGCGACAGCCCCGACGGCGCCCGGAACACCCCGATCACCAGCGCGAACGCCAGCAGCAGCGGGCCGAAGGCGAGCGCGCCCAGCGCCCGCAGCAGTCCGGCGAGCGCCGCCTCACCGTGCCAGAGCCAGGCGGAGGCAAGCAGTCCGACCCCGATATGGGCGGCCAGCAGCAGCCAGGGCAGCGCGGGGTGGGAGGACCCGAGCAGCCCGGCGGCGCCCTGTCCGGCGGTCCCCACCCCGGGAAGCCGCGCCCCGGCGGCCCCGCCGCACAGGGAGTCGAAGCCGAGGGACCGCAGCGCACCGGTGACCGGTCCGCCGCCGGGGCCGTAGCACAGCTCCTGGCCGCTGGTGAAGATCGTGTCGGCCGCCAGCTCCAGCGGGATCAGCAGACCCGCGATCCGCCAGTACCCGCGCTCCCGGCCCGCGAGGGCCCAGGCCACCGCGAAGACGAGCGCCGAGACCCCGGCGACGGCGGTCCACGGCAGCGGGGCCCGGGAGAGCAGCACATGGGAGGCGGCGGACAGCGTCACGACCAGTGCCGTGAAGACCGCCGCCCGCACCGTCCTGAGCCGAACTCCCGATACGTCCATCACCCGCGAGTGTGCCATGTCCGGGTGAGAGGAGTCTTAAGGGCACCGCCGGGGCCATCACCGGGGCCGCCACCGGCCACCGCCGAGGACATCGCCGAGGCCATCGCGGCGCCCGGCCCCGGGGCCCCCGCCCGGCGGCCCGCGGCGGCCGGTGCGCCGCTCACAGCCCCGGTATCCGGCCGTTGCGGAAGAGATCCACGAAGATCTGGTGATCGGCCCGGGCCCGGGCGCCGTAGTCGTGCGCGAAGTCCACCAGCAGGCCCGCGAAGCCCTCCTCGTCCGCCGCGATCGCCGCGTCGATCGCCCGTTCCGTGGAGAACGGCACCAGCGAGTGCCCGCTCCCGTCGTCCGCCGCGCCGTGCATGGTGGCCGCCGCCCGGCCCAGGTCCGCGACGACGGCGGCGATCCGCCCGGGGTCGTCGAGATCGCCCCAGTCCAGATCCACCGCGTAGGGGGAGACCTCGGCCACGAGCTGCCCCGCGCCGTCCAGCTCGGTCCAGCCCAGCCAGGGGTCCGCGTGGTCCTGGAGCGCCCGCTGCGAGATCACCGTGCGGTGGCCCTCGTGCCGGAAGTACTCCCGTACCGCCCGGTCGCCGACATGGCGGGAGACCGCCGGGGTCTGCGCCTGCTTCATATAGATCACGACATCGTTCTCCAGGGCGTCGCTGGTGCCCTCCAGGAGGATGTTGTACGAGGGGAGGCCGGCGGAGCCGATCCCGATGCCGCGGCGGCCGACGACATCCTTCACCCGGTAGGAGTCGGGGCGGGCGAGGCTGGACTCGGGCAGGGTCTCCAGATAGCCGTCGAAGGCCGCGAGCACCTTGTACCGCGCGGCGGCGTCCAGCTCGACGGAGCCCGCGCCGGAGCTGAAGCGCCGCTCGGCCTCGCGGATCTCGGTCATCGAGTCCAGCAGCGCGAACCGGGTGCGCGAGCGGGCGTGCCGCAGCGCTTCGAGCAGCGGGCCCTCGGCGGTGTCCAGGGTGAACGGCGGCACCTCCGCGTCCTGCGCCCCGGCCGCGAGGGTGTGGATGCGCTCCCGGTAGGCGGCGGCGCAGATCCGCACCAGCTCGGTGATCTGCCCGTCGCTGAGCGCCTTGGAGTGCCCGATCAGCGCCAGCGAGGCGGCCAGCCGCTTCAGGTCCCAGGTGAAGGGGCCCACATACGCCTCGTCGAAGTCGTTCACATTGAAGATCAGACGGCCGTTCGCATTCATGTACGTGCCGAAGTTCTCCGCGTGGAGATCGCCGTGTATCCACACCCGGCTGGTGCGCTCGTCCAGATAGGGGCCGGTGGCGATCGCGCCGTCGCCGCGCGCCGTGTGACCCCGTTCCAGGTCGGCGTAGAAGAGGCAGGCGGCCCCCCGGTAGAACGCGAACGCCGAGGAGGCCATCTTGCGGAACTTGACCCGGAAGGCGTCCGGGTCGGCGGCCAGGAGCGCACCGAAAGCGGCGTCGAACTCACCGAGGATCTGCTCGCCGCGCTCTTCGGGAGTGATCTCGGCGGGGTGCGGTACCGACATCGCTGGGTGCCTCCTGGTGCAGGGAAATATCTGGATCGTGACGGGAAATGTCTGGATAAGGCAGGGAGAAGAGGGCGAGGGGAGCCGGTGGGGGAGCAGGCCGGAGGAGGACGGGAGTCCGCCGCCGGCCGGGCCCGGCCGGATGCCGTGCCTCAGCCACTCCAACGCCCGGCGGGCCCCGGAAGTGCCCCGGGGCGCGGCCGGTCCCGGCGCGCCCGCACGGCCATCCCCCGCGGCCCCCTCCGCTTCCCCGGTGGGCCGACGGCTGTCCGAGCCAAGTCGTAGACTTCCACGCTGTCCCCCCAGACACTCCGCCGCCTGCCGTCGCCCGTTCCTCTGGAGGCCCCCGCCGTGAGCAAACCGCCCTTTACGCATCTGCATGTGCACACGCAGTACTCACTGCTGGACGGTGCGGCGCGGCTGAAGGACATGTTTTCCGCGTGCAAAGACATGGGCATGTCGCACATCGCGATGACCGACCACGGCAATCTCCACGGCGCCTACGACTTCTTCCACCAGGCCAAGGGCGCGGGGATCACCCCGATCATCGGCATCGAGGCGTATGTCGCCCCCGAGTCCCGGCGGAACAAGCGGAAGATCCAGTGGGGGCAGCCGCATCAGAAACGGGACGATGTCTCCGGTTCCGGTGGTTATACGCACAAGACGATCTGGGCGGCCAACCGGACGGGTCTGCACAACCTCTTCCGCCTCTCCTCGGACGCGTATGCCGAGGGCTGGCTCCAGAAGTGGCCCCGGATGGACAAGGAGACCATCGCCCAGTGGTCCGAGGGGCTGATCGCCTCCACCGGCTGCCCCTCCGGCGAGCTCCAGACCAGGCTGCGCCTCGGCCAGTTCGACGAGGCCCTGAAGGCGGCCTCCGAGTACCAGGACATCTTCGGCAAGGGCCGCTACTTCCTGGAGCTGATGGACCACGGCATCGAGATCGAGCGCCGGGTCCGGGACGGGCTGCTGGAGATCGGGAAGAAGCTGGACATCCCCCCGCTGGTCACCAATGACTCCCACTACACCTTCGACCACGAGGCGGGGGCGCACGACGCCCTGCTGTGCATCCAGACCGGCAAGAACCTCTCCGACCCGGACCGCTTCCGCTTCGACGGCACGGGCTACTACCTGAAGTCCACGGACCAGATGTACGCCATCGACTCCTCGGACGCCTGGCAGGAGGGGTGCCGCAACACCCTCCTGGTCGCCGAGCAGATCGACACCAGCGGCATGTTCGAGGCGAAGAACCTCATGCCGAAGTTCGAGATCCCGGCGGGCTTCACCGAGGTCACCTGGTTCCAGGAGGAGGTCAGGACCGGGATGGCCCGCCGCTACCCGGGCGGCGTCCCCGAGGACCGCCAGCGGCAGGCCGAGTACGAGATGGACGTCATCGTCTCGATGGGGTTCCCGGGGTACTTCCTCGTCGTCGCCGACTTCATCATGTGGGCGAAGAAGAACGGCATCGCGGTCGGCCCCGGCCGCGGCTCCGCGGCGGGCTCGATCGTCGCGTACGCGATGGGGATCACCGACCTCGACCCGATCGAGCACGGTCTGATCTTCGAGCGGTTCCTCAACCCCGAGCGCATCTCCATGCCCGATGTCGACATCGACTTCGACGAGCGTCGGCGCGTGGAGGTCATCCGCTATGTGACCGAGAAGTACGGCGCCGACAAGGTCGCCATGATCGGCACCTACGGCACCATCAAGGCCAAGAACGCGATCAAGGACTCGGCCCGGGTGCTGGGCTACCCCTACGCGATGGGCGACCGGCTCACCAAGGCCATGCCCGCGGACGTCCTCGGCAAGGGCATCCCGCTCTCCGGCATCCTCGACCCCGCGCACCCCCGCTACAGCGAGGCGGGCGAGATCCGGGGCATGTACGAGAACGAACCGGACGTCAAGAAGGTCATCGACACCGCCCGGGGCGTCGAGGGCCTGGTCCGTCAGATGGGTGTGCACGCCGCGGGCGTGATCATGTCCAGCGAGCCGATCACCGACCACGCCCCGGTCTGGGTCCGGCACTCCGACGGCGTCACCATCACCCAGTGGGACTATCCGAGCTGTGAGTCGCTCGGCCTGCTGAAGATGGACTTCCTGGGCCTGCGGAACCTCACCATCATGGACGACGCCGTCAAGATGGTGAAGGCGAACAAGGGCATCGAGCTGGAGATGCTCTCCATCCCGCTGGACGACCCCACCACCTATGAGCTGCTGTGCCGGGGCGACACCCTCGGTGTCTTCCAGTTCGACGGCGGTCCGATGCGCTCGCTGCTGCGGCTGATGAAGCCCGACAACTTCGAGGACATCTCCGCCGTGTCGGCCCTGTACCGCCCGGGCCCGATGGGAATGAACTCCCATACGAACTACGCGCTGCGCAAGAACAAGCAGCAGGAGATCACCCCGATCCACCCGGAGCTGGAGGAGCCGCTCAAGGAGGTCCTGGACGTCACCTACGGCCTGATCGTCTACCAGGAGCAGGTGCAGAAGGCCGCCCAGATCATCGCCGGGTACAGCCTGGGCGAGGCCGACATCCTCCGCCGCGTCATGGGCAAGAAGAAGCCCGAGGAGCTGGCGAAGAACTTCACGATCTTCCAGGCGGGCGCCCGGAAGAACGGCTATTCCGACGAGGCCGTCCAGGCGCTCTGGGACGTCCTGGTGCCCTTCGCCGGATACGCCTTCAACAAGGCGCACTCCTCCGCGTACGGCCTGGTCACCTACTGGACCGCCTATCTCAAGGCGAATCACCCGGCCGAATACATGGCGGCCCTTCTGACCTCGGTCAAGGACGACAAGGACAAGTCGGCGGTCTATCTGAACGAATGCCGTCGCATGGGCATCAAGGTGCTCCCGCCGAATGTCAATGAATCGCAGTCGAACTTCGCCGCCCAGGGTGACGACGTCATTCTCTTCGGCCTCTCGGCCGTCCGGAACGTCGGCACCAATGTGGTGGAGTCGATCATCCGCTGCCGCAAGTCCAAGGGGAAGTACTCATCGTTCCCCGACTTCCTGGACAAGGTCGAGGTCGTCGTCTGCAACAAGCGGACCGTCGAATCGCTGATCAAGGCCGGGGCCTTCGACGAGCTGGGCCACACCCGCAAGGGCCTCGTCGCCCACCATGAGCCGATGATCGACAACGTGGTCGCGGTCAAGCGCAAGGAGGCCGAGGGACAGTTCGACCTCTTCGGCGGCATGGGCGACGACAGCGCCGACGAGCCCGGCTTCGGGCTGGACGTGGAGTTCTCCGACGTCGAGTGGGAGAAGTCCTATCTGCTGGCCCAGGAGCGGGAGATGCTCGGGCTCTATGTGTCCGACCATCCGCTCTTCGGCATCGAGCATGTGCTGTCCGACAAGTCGGACGCGTCGATCTCCCAGCTCACCGGGGGTGAGCACGCGGACGGCGCGGTGGTGACCATCGGCGGCATCATCTCCGGGCTCCAGCGCAAGATGACCAAGCAGGGCAACGCGTGGGCCATCGCCACCGTGGAGGACCTGGCGGGCTCCATCGAGTGCATGTTCTTCCCCGCTACCTATCAGCTCGTCTCCACCCAGCTCGTCGAGGACACGGTGGTCTTCGTCAAGGGGCGGCTGGACAAGCGCGAGGACGTACCGCGGCTGGTCGCGATGGAGCTGATGGTCCCCGACCTCTCCTCGGCCGGGACCAACGCGCCCGTGGTCGTCACCATTCCCACCGTGAAGGTGACCCCGCCGATGGTCACCAGGCTGGGGGAGATCCTCAGCCACCACCGGGGCAACACCGAGGTGCGGATCAAGCTCCAGGGGCCGCGCACGACGACCGTGCTCCGGCTGGACCGGCACCGGGTGCAGGCGGACCCGGCGCTCTACGGCGATCTGAAGGTGCTGCTCGGCCCGGCCTGCCTGGCCGGCTGACCGGCGGTCCCCGCGCCGCGGGGGAGGCCCGGTCCCCGCGCCGCGGGGGAGGCCGTCCCCGTACCGCACGGGGAGCGGCCGACCGACGGGGAGGGGGCGCGTCCACGACCGTGGACGCGCCCCCTCCCCGTCTTCGTCGTTCGTCAGCGGTGATCGTCAGTTGTGGCCAAAACGCCGCTGGTGCTTGCGGGCGACGTCGGCCGGGCTGCCCTGGGCCTGCGACTGCGGCTGGGCCCGCTCCTCGAAGGCGGTGGAACGGGATTCCTCCTTCGAGCGCTCCGCCGCCGCGGCGCGCTGCTGATGGGTGCCCTTGCGGTTCTTGTTCTTGGCCATGGGATGCCTCCAGAGGGGGTCGCGGGGCTGCGGCCGCGACCAGACTCACATATGGGACGATAGGCCGCATTTTGGATCATTGCCCTGGGTAAAGGGCCCTTGCTGTCGAACGGGCGGCTTCCGCCACGCCGATGATCGAGTTCCGGCCGTTAACCACTGGACCGTCGGGCAGACTCAAGGAAAACCCGGAACAATCCCCGGTCCGGAGGGATACCCGCGGGCCGTGCTCTCGTCCGGGACATCCGGCCCGCACTCCTTCCCGACCCCTCCAGAGCCACAGCGATCGACCGGTGGGCGGCCGGCGGACAAGCCGGTGGGCAAACCGTCTTTCAAGATCTATTCACGTAATTTTCAAGATCTTCAAGATTTCCTTGATGTTTCAGTCCCGAAGACCTCTGATACCCGAGTACCGGAAAGAGGGTGGAGCGTGTGGACCGCTGCGTTGTGCTGGTGGACGCCGGTTATCTGCTCGGCGCCGCCGCGAGCCTGCTGGCCGGGGAACCCGCGCGTTCCCGGATCACCGTCGACCACACCGCCCTCATCCAGGGCCTGAGAGAACTCGCCGAACGGGACACGGAACGGCCCCTGCTGCGCATCTACTGGTTCGACGGCGCGCCCGACCGGGTGCCCCAGCCGGAGCACCGGCGGCTGCGGGTGATGCCCCGGGTCACCGTCCGGCTCGGCGCCCTGACCCGCAGCGACGGCCGCTGGGCGCAGAAGGGCGTCGACGCCGCCATGCACGCCGAGCTGACCGAGCTGGCGCGCAACCGGGCCTGCTCGGACGTGGTGCTG
The DNA here is from genome assembly GCF_005519465.1 of Streptomyces clavuligerus. Lineage (NCBI taxonomy): Bacteria > Bacillati > Actinomycetota > Actinomycetes > Kitasatosporales > Streptomycetaceae > Streptomyces > Streptomyces clavuligerus. The sequence goes on from NZ_CP027858.1 coordinate 5,216,407, forward strand.
GTGACCGGCGACGGCGATCTGCTGCCCGGACTGATGTCCGCCAAGGAACACGGCGTCGCCGTGCATCTGTGGGCCGTCCAGGCCGCCGACGGCGACTACAACCAGTCCGAGGACCTGGTCGCCGAGGCCGATGAGCGCCGGGTGCTGGACCGCGCCTGGATCACCACCGCCGTCCGCGCCAAGGAGCTGACCGGCGTCTGCGCCCCGCAGCCGGTGCCCCGGCCGGAGATCGCCGCCATCCTCTCCGCCCCACTGCCCGAGGCGGCCCTCGCCGCCGCGACCGCGGCCCCCGCATCGGCCCCCGAGACCGCCCGCAACGGCTCCCGGCCCGTCGCCGGGAGCACCACGGCGACCGCGCCCCCCGCGTCCAAGGGCGTCCCCACCCCCAAGGACCTGGCGGGACTGCGCGCCCCCGGCAGCCAGCCCCCGCAGCACCCGGCGACCGCGACCCTGCGCTGGTCGTCCGACAAGGGCTGGATCGAACGCCCCGGGGGCGGGGCGCCCGGCGAACCGCCGGAGAGCGCCTCCCTGCCCACCCTCGCCCAGCTCACCAGCGCCGAGCAGCGCTGGGCCGACCGGGAGGAGGACATCACCACCGTCGGCGGCGACCCCTTCGAGGTCGGCCAGGTGTTCGCCCGCCGCTGGATGGAACGGCTGCCCGAAGCCGGACATGTACAGAAACTCTCCGTCATGTACCCCCGGATTCCGCACCGGATCGACGGGGAACTGCTCCGCTACGCCGCGCGCTTCGGCCTCCTCGCCCACAAGGACGACCAGATCGACGAGCACGACCGCTATGCCATCCGGGCCGGTTTCTGGCGCGAGATCGACGTCCGCACCGCCGGCGACCACACCTCCGCGGGGGAGTGAGCCCACCGCCGCCACGGCCCGCGCCACGAAGTGAGCACGCCCCCGACGGGGAGCGGCGCGGAGGACCCCGTACTCTCGTACCTCGTGAGTACGGTGTGTGTGGTGCGGCGGCTGGTCAAGACCTACCCTGCCGCGCGCGCACGCCGGGGAGTCCCGGCGACGCCCGAGGTACGGGCGACGGACGGGGTCAGCCTGGAGGTCCGGGGCGGTGAGATCTTCGGTCTCCTCGGCCCGAACGGCGCCGGGAAGTCCACGCTCGTCCGCCAGCTCACCGGTCTGATGCGGCCCGACGCGGGCAGTGTCGAGGTGCTGGGCCACGACCTTGTGCGCCACCCCGAGCGGGCGGCGCGGCTCATCGGCTACCTCGGCCAGGAGTCCACCGCCCTCGACGAGCTGACCGTCGCACTGGCCGCCGAGACCACCGGACGGCTGCGCGGGCTCACCACCCGGGACGCCCGTGCCGAGCGGGACGGCGTCCTCGGCGAACTCGGCCTCGACGAACTGGCCGGACGGCCGCTCAAGAAGCTCTCCGGCGGTCAGCGGCGGCTCGCCTGCTTCGCCGCCACCCTGGTCGGGCGGCGTCCGCTGCTCGTCCTGGACGAACCCACCACCGGTATGGACCCGGTGGCCCGGCGTGCCGTCTGGGCGGCGGTCGACCGCCGCCGCGCCGAACACGGCACCACCGTCGTCCTCGTCACCCACAATGTGATCGAGGCCGAGACGGTGCTCGACCGGGTCGCGGTCCTGGAACGGGGCCGGGTGATCGCCTGCGACACCCCCGGCGGGCTGAAGGAACGGATCGCGGGCGAGGTACGCGTGGAACTGGTGTGGCGCGAACGGGCGCCGCTGGAGGTGCCCGAGGTGGCCGCGCTGCGCGGATCGGCACAGGAGTCCGGGCGCCGCTGGGTGCTCAGACTCGCGCCGGACGAGGCGCGCGCGGCCGTCGCCGCGGTGACGGGGGGCGCGGCGTTCGCCGCGCTCGACGACTTCACGCTGGCGACGCCCAGCCTGGAGGACGTGTACTTGGCGCTCGGGGGGAACGCGATGAAGGGGCTGGTCAAGGCGTGAGCATCGTGCCCGCTGAGGTGGTGTCCGACCGGACGCTGAGCGAGGGGACCGGGGCCCGGGGCGCGGAGGCCCGCGCCGCCGCGCCGCTCGCCCCCCGGGCGCGGCTGCTGCCCGCGCTCGGCGCCGTCTACCGCGCCCAGCTCTCCCGCGCCCGGGTCGCCCGGATTCCGCTGCTCTTCGTGGCGACCTTCCAATCGGTCGGGATCATGGTCCTGATGCGGGGCGTCGTCGACGGCGGGGACGAGGCCCGGGCCGTGGTCGCGGGCTCCTCCGTGCTGGTCGTCGCCTTCGTCGCGCTCAACCTCCTCGCCCAGTACTTCGGACAGCTCCGGGCGAGCGGCGGTCTCGACCACTACGCCACCCTGCCGGTGCCGCCCGCCGCGGTGGTCCTCGGCGCGGCGGGCGCCTACGCCTCCTTCACCGTGCCCGGTACCGTCGTCACGGCGGTCGCGGGCAGCGTGCTCTTCTCCCTGCCGCTCACCCATCTCTGGGTCCTGGTGGCGGTGATCCCGCTCGCCGGGGCGGCGCTCGCGGGGCTCGGCGCGGCCCTCGGGCTGCTCGCGCCCCGCCAGGAACTCGCCACCCTGCTCGGACAGCTCGGGATGTCGGCGGCGCTGCTGCTCGGTGTCCTCCCGGAGGCCCGGATGCCGGAGCCGATCGCGTACGCGCGTGATCTGCTGCCGTCCACCTACGGGGTCGAGGCCCTCGCCGAGACCTTCGGCGCCCGGCCCGACTGGGCGTCCGTCGCGCTCGATCTCACCGTCTGCGCGGCCGTCGGCCTGGTCTCGCTCGCGGCGGCCACCTGGGCGTATCGGCGCGCGGCGGTCCGATGAGGCGTGGCCCGCGCCCGCCTGGCACGATGTCCGGGTGACCGTACCGCTTTCGCCGCCGCCGAACGACGACCCCTGGCAGGCCCCGCCGCCCGAGGACGACGGGTCCGCCGCGGCCCCGGACCGCGCCACGGAGGTGCGCGAGGGGGTCCTGGTGCTGCTGGCCGTGACGGTCACGGGGGTGGCGCTGGGGCTGCTGTGGCTGTGGCTTGCGCCCCGGGTGCCGCTGATCTCCGACGGCAAGGCCGTCTTCCTGGAGAACTCCGAGGGCGAGGAGGCCGTGGGCGCCGACGGCGTCTTCGCGCTGCTCGCGCTCGGCTTCGGGGTGCTGACCGCGGTCGGAGCCTTTCTCTACCGCCGCCGCGGGGGTGTGCCGCTGGTGGTCGGTCTGGCGCTCGGCGGCATTCTGGCCTCCGTGCTCGCCTGGCGGCTCGGCGTCTGGCTGGGACCGGACCCCGATGTCGCCGCGCACGCCCGCTCGGTGGGCCGGGGTGTCCCGTTCGACGCCCCGCTCAAGCTCACCGCGAAGGGCATGCTGCTGGCCTGGCCGATCGCGGCGATGGTCACCCATCTGCTGCTCACGGCCCTCTTCGCGCCGAGGGACCCGGAGCCGCTGCCGCCCGCTCCCGCCGCCTGGCCCCCACGGACCTGAGCACAGCCCCGATCCTGATATATCCGGCTGCGTCGGGTCCTGCCCGGACCGGCGGCCCCGCCCCGGCCGCCGTCGCGGGCGGCGCGTCAGGCGGGCCTGCGGCCGTGGTTGGCCTTGCGGGTGCGCCACTTGCGCTTGCGGGTGCGTTTGGACATGGACTGCCGCCTCCCCGGTCCGAAGAGCCCTCTCCACGGTCGTAGCGGAGGAAACCCGCCCCGTCGAGCCCCGGGGACGCATTCCCCGCCAGGGCTTCGGCCCTCCGCGGAGTGACCGCCCTCCGGCGCGCTGAACGGTCCCGGAGCCGGGTTCCGCCCCGGAGGGCGGGTGTCGCGGCGCAGGATTGCGCGCGGACGCACGGCGAAGGATGGCGGGTATCCACCCTCGCTCCGCCGGGGATACCCCGCCCGGGCCGCCGGGCGCGGGAGAATGCGGGGACCTTCCAGGGCTCCGGACCCAGGTGTGGGCACACCTCTTGGGTCCTTCCGGTCCAGGTGTGGGCGGATACCTGCCTGGGTCTCCCGGTCCAGGTGTGGGGCATCTCCCGGGCCTCTGGGCCCAGGGGTGGGGGGCTTCGGGGTCGCCGGACCCAGGGGTGGGGGCACCTCTTGGGGCCTCCCGGCCCAAGGGTGGGCGGGGCCTTCCAGGGTCTCTCGGCCCAGGTGTGGGGGCACCTCTCCGGGCCTCTCGGCCCAGGTGTGGGCGGGGGACTTCCTGGGTCTCCCGGTCCAGGTGTGGGGCATCTCCCGGGCCTCTGGGCCCAGGGGTGGGGGGCTTCGGGGTCGCCGGACCCAGGGGGTGGGGCATCTCTTGGGGTCTCCCGGCCCAAGGGTGGGCGGGGCCTTCCAGGGTCTCTCGGCCCAGGTGTGGGGTACCGCCCCGGGTCTCCCGGTCCAGGTATGGGTGGGGACCTTCCAGGGCCTCCCGGTCCAGGTGTGGGTGGGGACCTTCCAGGGTCTCCCGGCCCAGGTGCGGGGGCGCCTCCCCCGGCCTCCCGGCCCAGGTGTGGAGGCACCTCCAGGGCCCCGGGCCCAGGGGGAGAGCCCAGGCGGCGGGGTGCTTCACCGCGCCGGGCACCCCGCCCGGGCCGCCGGGCGCGGGAGGAGCGCGGCGTCGCGGCGCGGACCGGCCGGGGCGGCCCTCCCTAGACGCGGCCGATCGGCGCCAGCACCGCCCCCGTCAGCTCCGCCAGGTCCCCGGGGGCCAGCTCCACCTCAAGGCCGCGCCGTCCGGCGGAGACACAGATCGTGGCGTGCCCCGACGCGGACCGGTCCAGTACCGTCCGCAGCCGCTTGCGCTGCCCCAGCGGCGAGATGCCGCCCCGGACGTACCCGGTGGTCCGCTCGGCCGCCGCCGGGTCGGCCATCGCCGCCTTCTTGCCGCCGACCGCCGCCGCCAGCGCCTTCAGGTCGAGCTGCCCCGCCACCGGGACCACCGCGACCGTCAGCTCCCCGTCCACGTCGGCGACCAGGGTCTTGAAGACCCGGTCCGGGGAGACCCCCAGCGCCTCGGCCGCCTCCTCGCCGTACGAGGGGGACGCCGGGTCGTGCTCGTAGGCGTGCACGGTGTACGCCGTGCCCGCCGCCGTCAGGGCCACCGTCGCCGGGGTGCCGCCGCTCTGCCTCTTCGCCTTCTTCGCCACGCGCGCTCCAGGGGTTCCACGGGTTCCTGATCCGGTCGGCCCCGGGCCCGCCCGGCGGCGGCGCGGTGCGCGTCCCGTCCGGGCCGGGACCGGGGCGGCGTCCCGGGGCCGTCAGTTGGGGTTCATCGGGGTCTGGGTGAGATGGACCATCGGCACCGACGGAAGGTGCCGCAGCACCGCCGTCTCGGTACGCAGGACGCGCAGCTCCTCGCGGAGCCGCGCCGCCGTGTCCGGGGCTTCGAGCAGCCGCTGTTTGCAGGGGGTGTCCAGCACCGCGGCGGAGGCCACCAGATACGAGACCACGGAGGGCTCGTCCGGCAGCTCGGCGCCGGTGGTGAGGGTCCGCTCACGCGCCCCGGCCAGCCGTTTCTGATAGTCGCGGAAGGCCCGCAGCACCCCTTCCGCCAGGGCGCCCGCGCCCTCGCCGGTCTGCTCCGGGATCTCCTCGACCTCCGCCGTCAGATAGGGGCCGGAGGAGTCGACCGAGAGCAGCCGCACCCGGGTGGTGCCGGTGGCGATCACCTCGAAGCCGCCGTCCTCGCGCTCCCGGATCGTGGCCGCGTCGGCGACACAGCCCACGGGGTGGAAGACCCGGATCGGGTCCTCGCCGAAGCCCGCCGCGGGTCCCCGCTCGGGCAGCGCCGTCGGGTCGGGCAGGCCCGGCGCGGTGGGCGCCACCTCGTGGCCGTCGCGGATGGCGACGACGGCGAAGAGGCGTGGCTCGGACCCGTCTTTCTTGAGGAGCTCGCGCATCATGGCGCGATAGCGCTCCTCGAAGACGTTCAAGGGCAGGACGAGGCCCGGGAACAGCACCGTGTTCAGCGGGAAGAGGGGCAGCCGTGCGGTGGTCACGACCGACAAGCCTAATGGGCCGGGCGACGGCCTCCCGTGGTCCTGGTCCGCAGGGGTGTCATGGAGGCCACCTGGATGCGTACCCCGCCCCGGGTGTCGAGGAACTGTCCGAGCGGATCGTCGGAGAGCCGGTTCCACGGGAACGAGGTGGCGCAGGGCCCGATCAGCCGGAACTGTTCCAGAGCCTCCTCCCAGCGCCCCTGGCGCACCAGGACGTACGCCGTCAGATTGCGGACCTCGGCCGGCCAGGGGTCCCCCGCGGGGTAGGCCGCCGACAGCGCGACGGCGCGGTCGGCCGCCGCGTCCGTCCGTTCCCGTTCCAGCGGGCCGCAGGGGTAGGCGCCGGTCAGCGCCGTGTCCTCCATCCGGGCGAACACCGCCCGCGTGGGCAGCGCCTGCACCAGCGAGCCGGGCAGCGCGTCCGCCGCCGCCTGCTCGGCGAAGTCGAAGCACTCGCGGTGCGAGCCGTACCACTGCGCGGAGAGATAGCGCAGGGCCGCCACATGGCAGCCGTAGTGGTGCGGGGAGCGGCTCAGGGCCTCTTCCCACAGGGTCTCGAAGTCGGAGTGACGCGCGTGGATTCCGCGGGCGTGGTCCAGGGCGATGCGCCAGGGCACCGGGTCGCGGGGGGTGGCCTCCGCCGCCGCGTCGATGAGCGGACCGATCTCCCGCAGCCGCTCCGTGCGCACCGGCGAGTCCCAGGCCCTGCGCACCGCCAGCTCCGCCTTGACCGTCAGCGCGTCCGGGTCGCGGGGCGCGGCGGTCAGCCAGGAGGAGAGCCACTCGCCGCGGGAGTGGGCGAAGTAGGCCAGGCGCATCACATAGCGGTCGCGGTTCTCCCACTCGGCCGCGTCCCGGGTGGTCGCCAGCAGCTTCGCCGCGGGTTCGTACTCCCCGAGGGCCGCCGCCACGAGAGCCGGGCCGACCCGGTCGTCGGGCGCGTCGAGGAGCACCGCGTCATCCGGCGGCAGACCGTCGGCCAGCCGGGGGGCGTGGCGGATCATGCGCGAGGTGCGCAGCAGCGCGCGAAGCAATGACATGGTGCGGACCATTGAAAGGCGCAGGTGGGGGCGGCGCCAGAGGGTGGCTGTGAAGCTTTGGTGGCGGCAGGAAGGTTGTTCTGGCGAAGGCCAAGAGACGGTAAAGAAAGAGGCGGAGGTGCGGCGGATGGGCCGGGAGTGCCGGGGTCTCCGCCCCTGAAGAAACTCTCAACACACCAGTCTCACAGGTCACATGAAAATCAGAGCGAGCATACGTACCTCGTGTCCCAGGGCCCCCGCTTCTGCCGGGGAACGGCTGAAAGTCCTCGGTCCCCACCCGGCTCCGGGACGGCGACCACCCGGCTCCCCGTCGGCTCCGGCCGTCCGCCCGGCCCCGCGCTCAGCCCCGGCTCAGCAGCCGTGACGCCCCCGCCGCCACCGTCGTCGCGAGAATCCACCCCAGCATCACCAGCACCGCCGCCACCCACTGCCAGGGCCCCTCCAGCTTCCAGTGCCCGTCCTGGCCGAGATTGATCACCGGGATCAGCAGATCGAGCGCGTACAGCGGCGCGCTCCACTCCGGATGCTCGTCCTTCTTGATCGGGGCCGGATCGACCTGCGCGAACGCCAGCGCGCCCGCCGCCCACAGCACCGCCATCCACAGCGCCGCCCGGCCCGGCCGATAGCCGTACGCCACCGTCCAGTCCTGGAGGAACCCCCAGAGCTTCGCCGCCAGCGGCAGCGTCTCCCGGCGCCGGCGCTGCTTCGCCAGCAGCACCTCCCGGGCGTCCGCGTCCTCCCCGCTGTTGCGCAGCACCGTCGCCAGCCGCTCATAGGGCTCGGGGGAGTACTCGGGGGTCGCCGACGCCACCCACTCCAGCCGCCGGGCGAGCGGGAACTCCTCGTACGGCACCAGGTTCTCGTAGACGAAGCCGCCCATGGCGAGCCCGCCGGGCCCCGGCCAGCTCGCCGCCTGGTCGACCAGCGTCACCACCTTCGCCCCGTTCAGCACCACCCGCCCCTCCTCCGGGCGCTGGGCGTTGAACCGCAGCTCCGGGCTGACGATCCGGCGCAGCGACAGCTCCTCGCCCTGGCCCAGCACGAACCGGGCCCGGTGCAGATCCACCGCGTCCCCGAACCGGCCGTCGTCCAGCCGCACCCCGCCGTAGCACTCGAAGGGCTGAAGCCTGCTGCTGCGCCCCGACGCGGCGCCGACCGGGATGCCGAACGGGGGGGTGGGGTTCTGGTTGCCGGTCAGCTCGCTGACCCACGCGCCCGTCATGTAGAGCGTGCGCTCGACGGTGAGCTGCGGCGCGTTCAGCGCGCGGCGCTGGCCCGCCGCTCTGAGCCTGCTGCCGCGCAGACTCAGCGACACGCCCACCTTGGCGCCGCGCAGACTCACCTCGCCATAGCTCTCGATCAGCTCCGCCTGGAGGTCCTGCGCCACCGAGAGACCGTCGGCGGTGATCGCCCGGCCCCGCCGGTCGGGCCGTACATGGATCTGGTTGATCAGCAGATCCGTGCCGATCTGCGCGTCCGTCAGCCGTATCCCGTGCTCGACCCGGCAGCGCGGCAGATGGAGGTCACCCTCGGTGCGCAGCCGGGCCGCCTCGATCCGGGGTATCGCGCAGCCGACCATGCGGACGGTGGTGAAGTGCGCCTCCGGGAACCAGACCTCGTTCTCGAAACGGCAGTTGTACAGCTCCACATAGGGCGAGACGCTGCCGCCCGCGAGCTTCAGGGTGCCGGTGATCTGCCCGCCGCGCAGCTTGAACGCCGTGACCCGGCCCGGCTGCGGCGACGGCCCGCTCAGCAGCAGCCGGGCGACGACACCGGCGCGCACCCTGCGCTCCGGGCCCCAGGGGCGCGGCGAGAAGGGATCGTTCAGCAGCGGGTCGGGATCGCTCAGATCGAAGGTGCTGCCGTTGCGGAACGCGTTCCACATGCGCTGCTCGGTCGGGGTCAGATCCTGCGGCGGCCCCTCGTCGTCCGGCGGCTCGGTCAATGACGCTCCTCCGCTTCCTCGGTGTCATCGGATGGTGGCGCAGCGTGCGCGACCACCCCTACTGGCGTTCTTCCCGCTGGGTGACCGGATGAACGCTAGTGGTCATCGCCGCCGGGGGGAGTCCTGGGGCGTGTATCAGCCAGTGATACGGAGAACGCCAGCCGAATCGGGTCTGCGAGAATTGACCCTGTGATTTCCCGAATCGATCTGCGCGGTGACGCCCTCCCCGAGGGTGCCGCCCTGCGCGCGCTGCTGCCCCGTGCCGAGTTCGATGTGGCCGCCGCCCTGGAAAAGGTGCGGCCCATCTGCGAGGACGTGCATCATCGCGGCACCGCGGCGCTGATCGAGTACGCGGAGAAGTTCGACGGGGTGACGCTGGAGCGCGTCCGGGTGCCCGCCGCGGCCCTCGCGGAGGCCCTGGCAGGGCTCGACCCCGAGGTCAGGGCCGCCCTGGAGGAGTCCATCCGGCGGGCCAGGATCGTCCACCGCGCCCAGCGCCGCGCCCCGCACACCACCCAGGTGGTCCCCGGCGGCACCGTCACCGAGAAGTGGGTGCCGGTCGAGCGGGTCGGCCTGTACGCGCCCGGCGGGCGCTCCGTCTACCCGTCCTCCGTGATCATGAACGCGGTGCCCGCGCAGGAGGCCGGGGTCGAGTCCATCGCCCTCGCCTCGCCGCCGCAGCGGGAGCACGGCGGCCTGCCGCACCCGACCATCCTCGCGGCCTGCGCCCTGCTCGGCGTGGACGAGGTGTACGCGGCGGGCGGCGCCCAGGCCGTCGCGATGTTCGCGTACGGCACCGAGGAGTGCGCCCCCGCCAACATGGTCACCGGCCCCGGCAACATCTGGGTCGCCGCCGCGAAGCGCTACTTCACCGGAAGGATCGGCATCGACACGGAGGCGGGCCCGACCGAGATCGCGGTCCTCGCCGACGCCGGGGCCGACCCGGTCCATGTCGCCGCCGACCTGATCAGCCAGGCCGAGCACGACCCGATGGCCGCCGCCGTCCTGGTCACCGACTCCGCCGAGCTGGCCGACGCCGTCGAGCGCGAGCTGAAGCCGCAGGTCGCGGCCAGCAAGCACATCGACGACCGGATCGTGCCCGCCCTCGGCGGCAGGCAGTCCGCCATCGTGCTGGTCGACAGCGTCGAGGACGGACTCACGGTCGTCGACGCCTACGGCGCCGAGCACCTGGAGATCCAGACCGCCGACGCCGCCGCGCTCGCCGCCCGGGTGCGCAACGCCGGAGCGATCTTCGTCGGCCCGTGGGCGCCGGTCTCCCTCGGCGACTACTGCGCGGGCTCCAACCATGTCCTGCCCACCGGCGGCTGCGCCTGCCACTCCTCCGGGCTCTCCGTCCAGTCCTTCCTGCGCGGCATCCACATCGTGGACTACAGCCGCGAGGCGCTGGCCGACGTCGCCCACCATGTCGTCACCCTGGCGGAGGCGGAGGACCTGCCCGCGCACGGCGCGGCGATCAAGGCGAGGTTCGGATGGAAGGTGCCCGGCAAGTGAGCGAGACCCCCGCCCGGGGCGACGGGCTGCACCCCGACGACCTCCCCATCCGGGAGGAGCTGCGCGGCAAGTCCGCCTACGGCGCCCCCCAGCTCGACGTCCCCGTCCAGCTCAACACCAACGAGAACCCCTATCCGCTGCCGGAGCCGCTGGTCGAGCGGATCGCCGAGCGGGTCCGGGAGGCCGCGCGCGGCCTCAACCGCTACCCCGACCGGGACGCCGTCGAGCTGCGCACCGCGCTGGCCGGGTATCTCACCCGTACCACCGGCCACCCCGTCACCACCGACCAGGTCTGGGCCGCCAACGGCTCCAACGAGGTCATCCAGCAGCTCCTCCAGACCTTCGGCGGCCCCGGCCGCACCGCGATCGGCTTCGAGCCCTCGTACTCGATGCACGGTCTGATCTCCCGGGGCACCGGCACCCACTGGATCTCCGGCCCGCGCGCCGAGGACTTCACCATCGACCCCGGCGCCGCCGCCCGCGCCGTCGCCGAGCACCGGCCCGATGTCGTCTTCATCACCTCGCCCAACAACCCCACCGGCACCGCCGTCGACGCGGACACCGTCCTCGCGCTGTACGAGGCCGCCCAGGCGGTCGGACCGACCCTGGTCGTGGTGGACGAGGCATATGTGGAATTCAGCCACCGGCCCTCGCTGCTGCCGCTGATCGAGGGCCGCCCCGAGCTGGTGGTCTCCCGCACCATGTCGAAGGCGTTCGGCGCCGCCGGGCTGCGCCTGGGCTATCTCGCCGCGCACCCCGCCGTGGTGGAGGCCGTCCAGCTGGTGCGGCTCCCGTACCACCTGTCGGCCGTCACCCAGGCCACCGCGCTGGCGGCGCTGGAGCACACTGATACCTTGCTGGGGTATGTGGAGCAGCTGAAGGACGAGCGCGACCGGCTCGTCGCCGAGCTGCGCGCCCTCGGCTTCGAGGTGACCGAATCGGACGCCAACTTCGTCCAGTTCGGCCGGTTCCCCGACGCGCACGAGGCGTGGCGGAAGATCCTCGACCGGGGCGTCCTCGTCCGTGACAACGGCGTCCCCGGATGGCTGCGGGTCACCGCGGGGACCCCGGCCGAAAACGACGCGTTCCTCGACGCGGTCCGTGAGTTGAAGAAGGAGCAGCGCGCATGAACCGCGTGGGCAGGGTGGAGCGCACCACCAAGGAGACATCCGTCGTCGTCGAGATCGATCTCGACGGCACCGGACAGGTCGAGGTGTCGACCGGGGTCGGCTTCTACGACCACATGCTCGACCAGCTCGGCCGCCACGGCCTCTTCGACCTCACCGTCAAGACCGAGGGCGATCTGCACATCGACACGCACCACACCATCGAGGACACCGCCCTCGCGCTGGGCGCCGCCTTCCGGCAGGCCCTCGGCGACAAGGTCGGCATCTACCGCTTCGGCAACTGCACCGTGCCGCTGGACGAGGCGCTGGCCCAGGTCACCGTGGACCTCTCCGGCCGCCCCTACCTGGTGCACAGCGAGCCCGAGAACATGGCGCCGATGATCGGCTCGTACGACACCACCATGACGCGGCACATCTTCGAGTCGTTCGTCGCGCAGGCGCAGATCGCGCTGCACATCCACGTCCCGTACGGCCGCAACGCCCACCACATCGTCGAGTGCCAGTTCAAGGCGCTCGCCCGCGCCCTGCGCTACGCCAGCGAACGCGACCCGCGCGCTGCCGGAATCCTCCCGTCCACCAAGGGGGCGCTGTGAGCGGCGCACGCGCGGCCTCCGGGCCCCGGACGAGGGCCGCGCGGGTGTGCCGCGCGGGTGGCACGGCGAATGGAGAAGCGCGATGACCGGGCTCTCCACGATCCTCATCGTCGTCGGACTCTTCCTCCTCGGCGGCGTGTACTCCTTCGCGCAGCAGAAGCTGCCCCGCGGCGTGATCGGGCTGCTCGCGTTCGGCGCGGCGATGTGCCTGGTCGCCGGGGTCATGCGGCTGGATGTGTGGGCATGAGCGGCGCACGGAGGAAGGTCGTCGTCCTCGACTACGGCTTCGGCAACATCCGCTCCGCCGAGCGGGCCCTCGTCCGGGTCGGCGCCGAGGTCGAGATAACGCGCGACTTCGACACCGCCATGAACGCCGACGGGCTGCTCGTCCCCGGCGTCGGCGCGTTCTCCGCGTGCATGGAGGGGCTGCGCGCCGTCCGCGGTGACTGGATCATCGGCCGTCGGCTCTCCGGGGGGCGCCCGGTGATGGGCATCTGCGTCGGGATGCAGATCCTCTTCGCGCGCGGCATCGAGCACGGCGTCGAGACGGACGGCCTGGACGAGTGGCCCGGCACCGTCGGCCCGCTCAAGGCACCCGTCGTCCCCCACATGGGCTGGAACACCGTCGAGACTCCCGAGGACAGCGAGCTGTTCGCCGGGCTCGACGCCGACGCCCGCTTCTACTTCGTGCACTCGTACGCCGTGCACGACTGGGAGCTGGAGGTCACCAACCGGGCCATCCGCGCCCCCCGCGTCACCTGGGCCACCCATGGCGAGCGCTTCGTCGCCGCCGTGGAGAACCGCGCCCTGTGGGCGACCCAGTTCCACCCCGAGAAGTCCGGCGACGCCGGTGCCCAGCTGCTGACCAACTGGATCGGAACACTGTGAGCAAGCTCGAACTCCTCCCCGCCGTCGACGTCCGCGACGGCCAGGCCGTCCGGCTGGTGCACGGCGAGTCCGGCACCGAGACCTCCTACGGCTCCCCGCTCGACGCCGCTCTGGCCTGGCAGCGCGCGGGCGCCGAGTGGCTGCACCTGGTCGACCTCGACGCGGCCTTCGGCACCGGCGACAACCGCGAGCTGATCTCCGAGGTCACCCGCGCCATGGACATCAAGGTCGAGCTGTCCGGCGGCATCCGCGACGACGCCTCCCTCGCCGCCGCCCTGGCCACCGGCTGCACCCGGGTCAACCTGGGCACCGCCGCGCTGGAGACCCCCGAGTGGGTCGCCAAGGTCATCGCCGAGCACGGCGACCGCATCGCCGTCGGCCTGGACGTGCGCGGCACCACCCTGCGCGGCCGGGGCTGGACCCGCGACGGCGGCGACCTCTACGAGACCCTGGCCCGCCTCGACGCCGAGGGCTGCGCCCGTTACGTCGTCACCGACATCGCCAAGGACGGCACCCTCCAGGGCCCCAACCTGGAGCTGCTGGCCAGTGTCTGCGCCCGCACCGACCGGCCCGTCGTCGCCTCCGGCGGCGTCTCCTCGCTCGACGACCTGCGCGCCATCGCCTCCCTGGTCCCCCAGGGCGTGGAGGGCGCGATCGTGGGCAAGGCGCTCTACGCCAAGGCGTTCACCCTGGAAGAGGCGCTGGCCGTGGTGGCGGAATGACCGAAGGCAACGCCATCGGCGGTTCCGGCGCCATCCAGCGGGTGCAGAGCGGATCTCCCTGGGAGGACGCCTTCGGCTTCGCCCGCGCCGTGGCCGCCGGTGACCGGGTCGTCGTCGGCGGCACGACCTCGTTCAAGGGGTCCGTGCTGCACGGCGAGGGCGACCCGTACGAGCAGACCCGGGTCGCCATCGGGAACGCGCTCGCGGCGATCTCCTCGTTCGGCCTGGGCCCCGAGTCCGTGGTCCTCACCCGGCTGATCCTCACCCACGCCCGGGACGCCGACGCGGCGGGCCGCGCCCACCACGAGGTCTTCGGCTCCGTCCGTCCGGTGATGACCCTCTCGGTGGTCTCGGGCTTCGTCGACCCGCGCATCCTGGTCGAAGTGGAACTCGAAGCGTATCGAGGTGCGTCCGTATGACACTGGCCGTCAGGGTCATCCCCTGTCTGGACGTCGACAACGGCCGGGTCGTCAAGGGCGTCAACTTCCAGAACCTCCGGGACGCGGGCGACCCCGTCGAGATGGCGAAGCTGTACGACGCCGAAGGCGCCGACGAGCTGACCTTCCTCGACATCACCGCGTCCTCCAGCGACCGCGAGACCACCTATGACGTGGTGCGCCGCACCGCCGAGCAGGTCTTCATCCCGCTGACCGTCGGCGGCGGGGTCCGCGCCGCCGACGATGTGGACCGGCTGCTGCGCGCGGGCGCCGACAAGGTGGGCGTCAACACGGCGGCCATCGCCCGGCCCGAGCTGATCCGCGAGATCGCCGAGCGGTTCGGCCGTCAGGTGCTGGTGCTCTCCGTGGACGCCCGGCGCACCCCCTCCGGGTCGTTCGAGGTCACCACGCACGGCGGACGCCGGGGCACCGGCATCGACGCCGTCGAGTGGGCCCACCGCGCCGCCGAGCTGGGCGCCGGGGAGATCCTGCTCAACTCGATGGACGCCGACGGCACCAAGGACGGCTACGACACCGAGATGATCCGGGCGGTGCGCCGCCATGTGACCGTGCCGGTGATCGCCAGTGGGGGCGCGGGCCGGCTCGCGGACTTCCCCCCGGCCGTCGACGCGGGCGCCGACGCGGTGCTCGCCGCCTCCGTCTTCCACTTTGGGGATCTGCGGATTCCGCAGGTCAAGGAGGTACTGCGGGAGGCGGGCCACCCCGTCCGCTGATCGGCTGGACCCCTGCGGAAGGACCCCGGCGGCACCCGCCGGGGTCCCCGTGTGTCCGGAGCCGGACGGCCCGCGTGTATCCGGGGCCGGGTGGTCCGCGTGTGTCCGGGGCCGGGTGGTCCGCGCGCGGCGGCGCCGGGAACACGCCACCGGCGGCGGGCTCCGCCCGCGCGGATCGTCCGAGAAGCGGCGTTCCCCGGCCGCCCGGGCCGGGTATCACGTGCGTTCGACCTCTGTCCTCACCAGGGAGAACCGCATGTCCACCCCGCCTGCCGTCGATCTGCTCCAGCTCAGCCCCGACTTCGAACGCGACCCCTTTCCCGTGTACGCGGCGCTCCGCGCCCAGGGGCAGGTCCACCGGGTGCGGGTGCCCAGGGGGATGGATCTGTACCTCATCGTCGGCCACGAGGCATGCCGTGCCGCGTACACCGAACCGCGGTTCAGCAGGGACTGGGTGGGGTCCGGCCATCTCTCCACGATCTCGGAGGTCGACCCGGACCAGCCGGTGCTGACCCATATGCTGCTGACCGACCCGCCGGTCCACACCCGGCTGCGGCGGCTGGTGACCCGGGAGTTCACCCCCCGCCGGATCGAGGCCCTGGCCCCCCGGGTCCAGCGGATCACCGATGACCTCCTGGACGCCATGCTCGCCGACGGGAAGCGGGAGGCGGACCTCGTCCCGTCCTTCGCCTTCCCGCTGCCGATGGCCGTCATCTGCGAGCTGCTGGGCGTGCCCGCGCTGGACCGCACCCTGTTCAGCTCCTGGTCCCGCGAGATCGTCGCGCCCATGGACCCGGCGGCGGAGAAGGCGGCCTACGAGCAGATGGGCGTCTATCTGCTGGAGCTGATCGCGGCCAAGCGGGCCGACCCCGGGGAGGACCTGCTCAGCGGGCTGATCCACACCGTGGACGAGGGGGGTGACCGGCTCTCGCCCCAGGAGCTGGTCGGGATGTGCGCGGTCCTCCTGGTCGCGGGCCACGAGACCACTGTCAACCTCATCGGGAACGGTGTCCGCGCGCTGCACGCCCACCCCGAGCAGCTCGCCGAGCTGCGGGCCGACTGGAGCCTCCTGGACGGGGCCGTCGAGGAGATACTGCGCTACGACGGGCCCGTGGAGAACAGCACGATCCGGGTGGTCCTGGAGGACGTGGAGCTGAGCGGGGTGACGATACCCAAGGGGTCGGCCGTCCTGATCGCCCAGGCGGACGCCGACCGCGACCCCGAGCGCTTCGACGCCCCGGACACCTTCGACATCCACCGGGACTCCCGGGGGCACATCGCCTTCGGACACGGCATCCACCACTGCCTGGGGGCGCCGCTGGCCCGGCTGGAGGCGCGGATCGCCTTCCGCAGTCTGCTGGAGCGCTGCCCCCGGCTGGAAGTGATCAAGAAGGACCGGGAGCTGCCCTGGGCCGAGGGCATGCTGATCCGGGGGGTCAAGGAGCTTCCGGTGCGCTGGTGACGCCACCACCGGTGACATCGCCGGGCGCGGACCCGTTCCGCCGGGTCCGCGCACCGGGTGGGCCGTTTGCCGGGGGTCAGACGCCGAGCCGGGCCGTCCGCACCCGGTCCACCGCGTCCTGCTCGCCCTCCAGGTCCACCTGCGCCGCGTCCTGCCGCCCGAAGGCGAAGAGCGTCAGCTCGCCCGGCCCGCCCGTCACCGTCACCACCGGCGTCCCCCGGTGCGCGACCGCCGTCCGGCCGTCCGGGGTCCGCAGTACCAGCCCCGCCGGTGATCTGCGCCCCAGCAGCCGGGCGCCCTTCTCCAGCCGGGCCCAGAGCGCGTCCTCGAAGACCCGGTCCAGCGGGCGGGGCGTCCAGTCCGGCTGGGCCCGCCGCACGTCCTCGGCGTGGACGAAGAACTCGACCGTGTTCGCCGCCTCGTCCACCTGCTTGATCGCGTACGGGGACAGCCGCGGCGGCCCGGTGCGGATCAGCTCGATCAGCTCCTCGTACGGCTTCGCCGCGAACTCCGACTGCACCCGCTCCAGCCGGGTGCGCAGCGCCCCGATCAGCAGTCCGCCCGCCGCGTCCGCGCGGCGCTCGCGCACCACCACATGGGCCGCGAGGTCCCGGGCCGTCCAGCCCTCGCAGAGCGTGGGCGCCTCGGGCCCGGACGCCTCCAACAGATCGGCGAGCAGCAGCCGTTCGCGCTTGGCATGGGTCGACATGCGGCCAGCCTACGGCGAGCGCGCCCGGTCCGCCCACCGGAGGCCCGCCGGGCCGTCCACCGCGGGCCCGCCGGACGCCTGCCCGGTCCACCGGGGGGAGGGCTCCGCGGTCCGCCTGCCGGACGCCCGCCCGGCCCTCCCGCCGGGCGCGGCACAATGGGCGGCATGACCAGTGGTTCCGCACCCGTCCCCCCGCCCGCGAGCGGGCTGGACCCCGAGATCGCCGCCCGCCTCAAGCGCGGCGCCGACGGGCTCTTCCCCGCCATCGCACAGCAGTACGACACCGGTGAGGTGCTGATGCTGGGCTGGATGGACGACGAGGCCCTGCACCGCACCCTCACCACCGGCCGCTGCACCTACTGGTCGCGCAGCCGCCAGGAGTACTGGGTCAAGGGCGACACCTCCGGCCATGTCCAGCACGTGAAGTCCGTCGCGCTCGACTGCGACGACGACACCGTGCTGGTCCGCGTCGACCAGGTCGGCGCCGCCTGTCACACCGGGGACCGCACCTGCTTCGACGCGGGCACCCTCCCGCTCGCCCAGTAGGGTCGGGCGCCATGGACCTGGAGACCTTCCGCGCGCTCGCCGCCGACCGCCGCGTCATCCCCGTCACCCGCAGGCTGCTCGCCGACGGCGACACCCCGGTCGCGCTCTACCGCAGGCTCGCGGCGGAACGCCCCGGCACCTTCCTCCTGGAGTCGGCGGAGAACGGGCGCTCGTGGTCCCGGTACTCCTTCATCGGCGTACGCAGCGCCGCGACCCTCACCGAGCGGGACGGCCGGGCGCACTGGCTGGGCACCCCGCCCGTCGGCGTGCCCACCGAGGGCGACCCGCTCGCCGCGCTGCGCGCCACCGTGGAGGCCCTGCACACCCCCGTCCCCGCGGCCGAGGGCGACCACCCGGCGCACGGCCTGCCGCCCTTCACCGGCGGCATGGTCGGCTACCTCGGCTACGACATCGTCCGCAGGCTGGAGAAGATCGGCCCCGGCGACCGCGACGACCTGCGGCTGCCCGAGCTGACCATGCTGCTGACCTCGGATCTCGCGGTGCTCGACCACTGGGACGGCACCGTGCTGCTGATCGCCAACGCGATCAACCACAACGACCTCGCCACCGGCGTCGACGACGCCTGGGCCGACGCCGTCGCCCGCCTCGACGCCATGGAGGCCGACCTCGGCCGCCCCCTGCACTCCGCGCCGACCGCCCTGCCCGCCTCCGAACTGCCCGCGTTCACCGCCCGCTGGGGCGGCGAGCAGTACCAGGAGGCCGTCGAGGACATCAAGGAGCGGATCAGGGCCGGGGAAGCCTTCCAGGTGGTGCCCTCGCAGCGGTTCGAGACCGACTGCACGGCGAGCGCCCTGGACGTCTACCGGGTGCTGCGGGCCACCAACCCCAGCCCCTACATGTACCTCTTCCGCTTCGACGGCTTCGACGTCGTCGGCTCCAGCCCCGAGGCCCTGGTCAAGGTCGAGGACGGCCGGGCCATGGTCCACCCCATCGCCGGGACCCGCCCCCGCGGTGCCACCCCGCAGCAGGACCAGGCCCTCGCCGACGAACTCCTCGCCGACCCCAAGGAGCGCGCCGAGCATCTGATGCTCGTCGACCTCGGCCGCAACGACCTCGGCCGGGTCTGCGAGCCCGGCAGCGTGGAAGTGGTCGACTTCATGTCCGTCGAGCGCTACTCCCATGTGATGCACATCGTCTCCACTGTCACGGGCCGGGTCGCCCCCGGACGCACGGCCTTCGACGTGCTCACCGCCTGCTTCCCCGCCGGGACCCTCTCCGGGGCGCCCAAGCCCCGCGCCATGCAGATCATCGACGAGCTGGAGCCCGCCCGCCGCGGGCTGTACGGCGGCTGCGTCGGCTATCTCGACTTCGCGGGGAACTCCGACACCGCGATCGCCATCCGGACCGCGCTGCTCCGCGACGGAACGGCGTTTGTGCAGGCCGGAGCGGGTGTGGTGGCCGACTCCGACCCCGTGTCCGAGGACACCGAGTGCCGCAACAAAGCCGCGGCGGTGCTCCGGGCCGTCCACACCGCGAACCGGCTCGCCGCGCTCTGAGGGCCCGGCCCGCCGCGCCCCGAGGGCCCCGGGGCGGGGCGGCCGACCGGTGCCCCACCCCGGTAGGGGATAGTGGGGTGCGTGAGTGCCGTACCCGTACCCCAGCCCCGTGCCACCGACGCCGAGGCCCCGGCGGCGGCCGTGACGAGCGCGCGCCGGAGCCTCGCCGCGGCCCTGCTGCTCGGCGCCGCCGGCGCCGCCGTCGTCCTGCTCACCGCCAAGCAGACCTGGGCGGAGGGCAAGGCCGCCGTCGTCGGCGGCGCCCTGCCGCTCGAAGCCGACGGCAGCGAGGTCACCGGTCTGCCCACCGCCCTCGCGGTCGTCTCCCTCGCCGCGCTCGTCGCCGTCTTCGCGGTCCGGGGTACCGGCCGGGTCCTCGTCTCCGCCGTGCTCGCCCTGAGCGGCGCCGGAGCGGGTGCCGCCGCCCTCCTCGCCACCGCCGGTGGCGGCACCCTGGACGAGAAGGCCGCCCGGACCACCGGCGACCTCTCCGCCGAGGTCGCCGGGCTCACCCATACGGCCTGGCCCTATGTGAGCGCGGCGGGCGCCCTGCTGCTCCTGCTCGCCGGTCTGCTCGCGCTGCGCCACGGCAAGTACTGGCCCGCCATGTCCGGCCGCTACGAGCGTGACGGCACCCCGCGCGCCCGCCGCCCCGCCCCCGTCGACCCGGACCGGCCCGAGGACCTGTGGAAGGCGCTGGACCGGGGCGAGGACCCCACGGGCTGAGCCCCGGCCCCTTCCGCCACCGGCCGACCGGCGGCGGAAGAGCCCCCGCCGCGGACCCGGCGGGGCCGACATGCCGGAGACGTTCGCCGTGCCCCCGGACGCGTGCGGGCCGACCGCGTACGGAACAATGGATCAGAGCCCGGGTCCACGCCGGGGCTCACCCGGGTCCACGGCCTCCCGTGCGGAGCCGTACCCGCCACCGAGCACCAGCAGAGCATCATCAACGAGGAGCAACTCATGTCGGCCTCCGCCCACGGACACACCCCGGCCGCCTGGACCGGCGTCTGCATCTCCTTCGTCGGCTTCTGCATCGCCGGCGTCTTCATGGTCGCCGCCAACCCCCCCGGCTTCTGGGCCGGTATCGCGGTCGTCCTCCTCGGCGGGGTCGTCGGCCTCGGTATGAAGGCCGCCGGGCTCGGGGTGCCCAAGCAGTCGGCTGAGCAGCTCGAAGCCCGCGAGAAGGCCACGGAGGCGGCCCGCGCCAAGACCGCGGAAACCCTGGCGGCGCGGTCCTGAACCCCTCCGCCCGGCCCCGGGCGGCAGCGGACACGAGGCGCGGGACCGGCACGGCCGGGCTGCGCCTCTTCGCGTTCCCGGGGGAGAATCGCCGCGTGGACGCCCCGACCCCCTCAGCCGCCGCCGCGCCGCGGCCCCTCGCCCGGCGGCTCGCCGCGCCCCTGGGCGCCCTCGCCGCCGCGACCGCCGCCTTCGCCTACGTCGGCGCCGTCGACCCGAACGAGCCGGGCCACTACCCCGTCTGCCCGCTGCTGAACCTCACCGGTCTGTACTGTCCGGGCTGCGGCGGGCTGCGCAGCGCCCACGCCGTCGTCCACGGCGATCTGTCCGCCGCCCTCGGCGCCAACGCGCTGGCCGTCCTCGCCTACGCCGTCCTCGCCGCCGTCTGGACGGCATGGCTGACGCGGGCCGTACGGGACCGGCCGCCGCCGCGGCCCCTCGCGCCGGTGTGGTGGTGGTCGCTCGGCGGGGTGATGCTGGTGTTCTCGGTGGTGCGCAATCTGCCCTCCGGCGCCGCGCTGGCTCCCTGAGCAGGCCATTCCAGGTGGGCCCAGAGCGACGGACCGTCCACGGAGTGGTCCATTCCGTGGGACGGCCGCCGACCGGATGCGGAGCCCGGGACCGGCTCCGGATACCATCGACCTTGGTTGATCCTGAACCACCAAACGTGCCGAAAGGGGGCCGCTCGGGTGAGTGTGCTCGACGAGATCATCGAAGGCGTGCGCGCCGACCTCGCGGAACGGCAGGCACGCGTCAGCCTCGACGAGCTCAAGGAGCGCGCCGCCAAGGCCCCCGCGGCCAAGGACGGTGCGGCAGCGCTCCGGGGCGAAGGCGTTCAGGTGATCTGCGAGGTGAAGCGCTCCAGCCCCTCCAAGGGCGCGCTCGCCGCGATCGCCGACCCGGCCGGTCTCGCGGCCGACTACGAGGCGGGCGGCGCGGCCGTCATCTCCGTCCTGACCGAGGAGCGCCGCTTCGGCGGCTCGCTCGCCGACCTGGAGGCCGTGCGCGCCCGGGTGGACATCCCCGTGCTGCGCAAGGACTTCATCGTCACCGCGTACCAGCTCTGGGAGGCCCGCGCGTACGGCGCCGACCTGGTGCTGCTGATCGTCGCCGCCCTGGAGCAGGAGGCCCTGGTCTCGCTGATCGAGCGGGCCGAGTCGATCGGTCTCACGCCCCTGGTCGAGGTCCACGACGAGGAGGAGATCGAGCGCGCCGTGGCCGCGGGCGCCCGGATCATCGGGGTGAACGCGCGCAACCTCAAGACCCTGGAGGTGGACCGTTCCACCTTTGAACGGGTCGCCGAGGACATCCCCGCCGGGATCGTCAAGATCGCCGAATCCGGGGTGCGCGGCCCGCACGATCTGATCGCCTACGCCAACGCGGGCGCCGACGCGGTCCTCGTCGGAGAGTCCCTGGTCACCGGGCGTGACCCCAGGACGGCCGTGGCCGACCTGGTCGCCGCCGGGGCCCACCCGGCGCTGCGCCACGGACGGAACTGAGCCGCTGTGACCGCCGCCGCCCCCTCCCCGCGCCGTACGCGCCCGGCCTCCGGTGACGCGTATGCGGGGCTGGCCCGTGGCTGCCGCCCCCGCGGCTGCCGCGCGCCCGCCCGCCGGGTGCACGGGCGGCGCGTCCGCTATGTGATCGGCTCGGAGCCCGGCCAGGTCAACGGCATGCGATGGCGGCCCGGCTCCGCGTACCGCTGAGGCCCCGGCCGGCGCCGCTCCCCTGAGCGGGCGCCGCTGCCGCCGCCCCGCGCGCGCCCGGCACCCCGTCTCCCCGCGGAACGGTGGTCCGGCCGCGACCGGAGCCCTGTCTTCCGTGTCTGTCCCCCGTGGGTGCCGTACGGGGGTGCCCCCGGCGTTCCCGCCGTACGGGTGCCTCCGCCGGTCGGCGGGCGGTGGCGCGGACGGCGCGGGCCCGCTGTACGCGTTCGCCATTCGTCCCGTCCTGTGCACAACGGAACGTTCAGGGGCCGCCGAGCCCCTGCGAGGAGTACAACGGATGTCTTTCGACTTCTTCATCCCGGACCCCGAGGGCGCGGTGCCCAGCGCCGCGGGTTACTTCGGTGACTACGGCGGCAAGTTCATCCCCGAGGCGCTGGTCGCCGCGGTCGACGAGGTCGCCGTCGAGTACGACAAGGCCAAGGCCGACCCCGCCTTCACCGCCGAGCTGACGGATCTGCTGGTCAACTACACCGGCAGGCCCAGCGCCCTGACCGAGGTGCCCCGGTTCGCCGAGCACGCGGGCATGGCGCGGATCTTCCTCAAGCGGGAGGACCTCAACCACACCGGCTCGCACAAGATCAACAACGTGCTGGGCCAGGCGCTGCTCACCCGGCGCATGGGCAAGACCCGGGTGATCGCCGAGACCGGCGCGGGCCAGCACGGCGTCGCCACCGCGACCGCCTGCGCCCTCTTCGGACTCGACTGCACCATCTACATGGGGGAGGTCGACACCCAGCGGCAGGCGCTCAACGTCGCCCGGATGCGGATGCTCGGCGCCGAGGTCATCCCCGTGAAGTCCGGCAGCCGCACCCTCAAGGACGCCATCAACGAGGCGTTCCGCGACTGGGTCGCCAACGTCGACCACACCCACTACCTCTTCGGCACCGTCGCCGGTCCGCACCCCTTCCCGGCCATGGTCCGCGACTTCCACCGGGTCATCGGGGTCGAGGCGCGCCGCCAGCTCCTGGAGCGGGCCGGACGGCTGCCGGACGCGGCCGTCGCCTGTGTCGGCGGCGGCTCCAACGCCATCGGACTCTTCCACGCCTTCCTGCCGGACACCTCCGTGCGGCTCGTCGGCTGCGAGCCCGGCGGCCACGGCCTGGAGACGGGCGAGCACGCGGCCACCCTGACCGCGGGGGAGCCCGGCGTGCTGCACGGTTCGCGCTCGTACGTCCTCCAGGACGACGAGGGCCAGATCACCGAGCCGTACTCGATCTCCGCCGGGCTCGACTACCCCGGCATCGGCCCGGAGCACTCGTACCTCAAGGACATCGGACGGGCCGAGTACCGCGCGGTCACCGATGAGGCGGCCATGCAGGCGCTGCGGCTGCTCTCGCGCACGGAGGGCATCATTCCGGCGATCGAGTCGGCGCACGCGCTCGCCGGGGCCCTGGAACTGGGCCGGGAGCTGGGCAAGGACGGCCTGATCGTCGTCAATCTGTCCGGCCGGGGCGACAAGGACATGGACACCGCCGCCCGCTACTTCGGGCTGTACGACGGGGAGGACGCCAAGTGAGCGGGAAGCTGGCCCTGCTGAACGAGACCCTCGCGGCGGCGAAGGCCGAGGGGCGCGCCGCGCTCATCGCCTATCTCCCGGCCGGGTTCCCCACGGTCGACGGCGGGATCGAGGCGATCACGGCGGTCCTGGCGGGCGGCGCCGACATCGTCGAGGTCGGGCTGCCGCACAGCGATCCGGTTCTCGACGGGCCGGTCATCCAGACCGCCGACGACATCGCCCTGCGGGGCGGGGTGCGGATCGCCGACGTCATGCGCACGGTCCGCGAGGCGCACGCCGCCACCGGCAAGCCGGTGCTGGTGATGACGTACTGGAACCCCATCGACCGCTATGGCGTCGAGCGGTTCACGGCCGAGCTGGCCGAGGCGGGCGGCGCCGGGTGCATCCTGCCCGACCTGCCGGTCGAGGAGTCCGCCAGCTGGCGTGAGCACGCGGAGAAGCACGGTCTGGCGACCGTCTTCGTCGTCGCGCCCAGCAGCAGGACCGAGCGGATCGGCACCATCGCCGCCGCGGGCTCCGGCTTTGTCTACGCCGCCTCGCTGATGGGCGTCACCGGCACCCGGGAGAGCGTCGGCGCCCAGGCCCAGGACCTCGTCGAACGCACCCGCACCACCACCGGGCTGCCGGTCTGCGTAGGGCTCGGGGTGTCCAACGCCGGGCAGGCGGCCCAGGTCGCCTCCTTCGCCGACGGGGTGATCGTCGGCTCCGCCTTCGTCAAGCGCATCCTGGACGCCCCCGACGCCGCAGCGGGGGTCACGGCCGTGCGTGAGCTGGCCGCCGAGCTGGCCGCCGGGGTCCGCGCCGGTTCCGGCCGCCGCGCGGACGGCTGACGGACGGCTGACGCGCGGACGATTGCCGGGAGGCGGCCGCCGGGCCGCTTGAGGGGCGCGCGGGCGCCCCGCCGTGCGCCGTCCGCGCGCGATCGCACCCTGATCGCTCGTACGGGTGGAAGTGGGACCGGGGAGGCGCGCTGGCGCCTCCCCGGTTCGTTTGCGGGGTGTGAACGACAGGAACGACAGCAACGAGAGCAACAGCACCCCGCAGCCGTCTCCGGGGCAGCCCCGGAAGGGGACCGCCCGGGAGCGGATTCAGCGGGAGCGCGAGCGGGAGAAGGCCCAGGAACGCCGCCGCAGGGTGCTGATCATCTCCTCGGCGGTGGTGGCGGTCCTCGGGCTCGCGGCGATCGTCGGCGTGATCGCCGCGAACACGGACTCCTCGAAGGACAAGACCGCGCAGTCCGGTCCCACCGTGCCGCCCGTCGGCGCCGTGGGGGAGAAGGAGCTGGCCATCCCGGTCGGCACCGAGGACGCGCCCTCCACCCTCACCATCTGGGAGGACTTCCGCTGCCCGGTCTGCGCCCAGTTCGAGAACATCTTCCGGGACACCATCCACGACCTGGAGAAGAGCGGCGACATCCGGGCCGAGTACCGCCTCGCCACGATCATCGACGGGAACATGGGCGGCAGCGGCTCGCTGCGCGCGGCCAACGCGGCGGCGTGCGCCCAGGACGCCGGGAAGTTCGACCCGTACCACGATGTGCTCTTCCAGAACCAGCCGGCGGAGACGGACGACGCCTTCGGCAACAACGGCAGGCTGATCGAGCTGGCGGGCAAGGTGCCCGGGCTGGACACCCCGGCGTTCCGCGGCTGTGTGGAGGACGGCAAGCACGACTCCTGGGTCACCGAGTCGAACAAGGCGTTCTCCGAGGGAGGCTTCCGGGGCACGCCCACGGTTCTGCTCAACGGCCAGTCGATCTTCCCCGACAAGGGCGGTGAGCAGATCTCCGTCGAGAACCTGAAGAAGTGGGTGACCGAGGCCAACCAGGGCAAGAAGCCCGGCACCCGTTCCCCGGCGGCCGCCCCGCCCGGTTCCGCCTCCCCGGCCCCGCCCGCCGCGGCGGCCGTGCCGCCGTCCGCGGCGTCGGCACCCCCGTCGGCCTCGGCGCCCTCCTCGGCCCCGGCCCCCGGTACGGCTCCGGTTCCCGGCGCGGGTACGGCATCCGCCCCGGCGGCGCTCATGGACCCCGGAGCGCCGTAGCCTCCGGTCCGCTCCTGCCGCTCGGACCGCTTCCGGAGTCCGCCGGGCGGCGGGGCCCGTTACCCAGACGTTGCGCGGGTGGGTTGCCCGGTCCGCCGTGCGGCAGGGTAGCGTCGACGGTGCCATGGATATTGCCTACATTCCCAGCCCGTCGACCGGAGTGATCCATCTTGGACCGCTTCCGCTGCGCGGCTACGCGTTCTGCATCATCATCGGTGTCTTCGTAGCCGTCTGGTACGGCAACAAGCGCTGGGTCGCTCGTGGCGGCAAGGCCGGCACCGTGGCCGACATCGCCGTCTGGGCGGTGCCCTTCGGCCTGGTCGGCGGTCGGCTCTACCACGTGATCACCGACTATCAGCTGTACTTCAGCGAGGGTGAGAACTGGGTCGACGCCTTCAAGATCTGGGAGGGCGGCCTGGGCATCTGGGGCGCCATCGCCTTCGGCGCGCTCGGGGCGTGGATCGGCTGCCGCCGCCGGGGCATCCCGCTGCCCGCGTGGGCGGACGCCGTGGCGCCGGGCATCGCCATCGCCCAGGCCATCGGCCGCTGGGGCAACTGGTTCAACCAGGAGCTGTACGGCAAGCCGACGGATCTGCCCTGGGCGCTGGAGATCAGCGAGGGCCCGAACCGGGAGGCCGGGCTCTACCACCCGACCTTCCTGTACGAGTCGCTGTGGTGCGTCGGCGTGGCCCTGCTGGTGATCTGGGCCGACCGCCGCTTCCGGCTGGGCCACGGCCGGGCCTTCGCGCTCTATGTCGCGGGCTACTGCGCGGGCCGCGGCTGGATCGAGTACATGCGGGTGGACGAGGCCCACGAGGTGCTGGGGCTGCGGCTCAACGTCTGGACCTCGATCGTCGTCTTCGTCCTCGCCGTCATCTACATCGTCGTCTCCGCGCGGCTGCGGCCGGGCCGGGAGGAGACCGTGGAGCCGGAGCGCCCGGGCGCGACCCCGGCGGAGGGTGCCGCCGGCGCCGCCGCGACGGAGAAGGCCACCACCGGGAAGGCGGGGGACTCCGCCACCGAGGCCGCCTCCGCCTCCGCCTCCGACACGGGCACCGACGTCGGCGCACCGTCCGGCGCGGGCCCGGCCCAGAAGGGCTGAGCCCTCCCGCGGACGCGCCGAAGGCCGCCGGGCCCCTCTCCAGGGGTCGGGCGGCCTTCGTGCGTCTCCGGGGCCGTGAGCGGCGGTACGCGGGTCCTGCCCCGGGCGCCATGGGGCCGCCGGAGGCGGTGAGTCGTCCGTCCGGACGGGCATCGGACGGGCAAGGGGGCGCAGTCAGGACGCTGCCCTGCGGACCGGACCGGACCGGGCCGGGCGCGGGTCAGGGGAAGGGGGCGCGGCGGGCGAGGGTGAGGGTGTGTTCGGCGGCGGCCACGATCGCCGCGTCCACGAAACGGCCGTCGGGCAGGGCGAGCGCCCCCTCCTCCGCCGCGGCGGCCTTGACGATCTCCTCCGCCGCCTCGATCTCCCGCGGTGTCGGCCGGAAGGCCCGTTCGATGACCGGGAGCTGCCGGGGGTGGATGGCCGCCCGGCCGAAGAAGCCCTGGGCCCGGCCGTGGGCGCAGGAGGCGAAGAGGGCGTCCAGGTCCCGGATGTCCGGGAAGACGGACTGGGGCGGGGCCGGGAGCCCGGCCGCCCGGGCGGCGACCACCACCCGGGAGCGCGGCCAGTCCAGCGCCGAGCCGTCCCGGACACCGAGTTCGGCGCGGAGGTCGGCCTCCCCGATCGAGATCCCGCGAACGGCGGGGTGCGCGGTGGCGATGGTGTACGCGTGCTCGATGGCCAGCGCGGATTCCAGCAGTGGATGGAGGGGGACCCCGGGGGCGAGCCGGGCGATCCGGCGAATGTCAGTGGCGTGTGCGACCTTGGGAACACGCAGGGCGCCGAGGCCGGGCAGACCGGTCAGCGCCGCGATGTCCCCGGGGGAGTTGATGCGGACATGGACCGGTACACGGTGGCGGGATGCGAGGAGTTCGGCTGTCGCCGCGAGCGCGTAGGCCCGGCGGGCGGGGGCGACGGCGTCCTCCAGATCGACGATCACGGCGTCGGCGGGCGCGGCGAGGGCTTTGAGTACCACGTCCGGCCGGTCGCCGGGGGCATAGAGATAGGTGAGCGGGGCGTTCACAGCGCGCCCTGGGCGCGGAGTTCGGCGATATCGGCCCCGGTCAGGCCGAGTTCGCCCAGGACTTCGTCCGTGTCGGCGCCGTGCGGGCGGCCCGCCCAGCGGATCGCGCCGGGTGTCTCGGAGAGGCGGAAGAGGACGTTCTGCATCCGGAGCGGGCCGAGTTCGGGGTC
The DNA here is from genome assembly GCF_005519465.1 of Streptomyces clavuligerus. Classification (NCBI taxonomy): domain Bacteria; kingdom Bacillati; phylum Actinomycetota; class Actinomycetes; order Kitasatosporales; family Streptomycetaceae; genus Streptomyces; species Streptomyces clavuligerus. Next base: position 5,244,368 of record NZ_CP027858.1, read on the forward strand.
GTCGACCTCGGTGATGGTGTCCAGCGCGCGGTACTGCGGATCGTCCATCACCTCGCGGATGTCGTAGACGGGCGCCACCGCGGCCTCGGCCTTCTCGAAGGCGGTCAGTACCTCGGCGCGGGTGCGCCGGGCAATCCAGCCGCCGACGGCCGCGTCCAGCTCCTCCGTGTGCCGGGCCCGCCCGGCTCCGCTGGCGAACCAGGGCTCCTCGGCCAGCTCCGGCCGTCCCACCAGTCGCAGCACCCGTTCGGCGACGGACTGCGCTGAGGTGGAGACGGCCAGCCACTGGCCGTCGGCGGTCCGGTAGGTGTTGCGCGGGGCGTTGTTGCGGGAGCGGTTGCCGGTGCGGGGCTGGACATAGCCGAGCTGATCGTACCAGATCGGCTGGGGGCCGAGGACGGTGAGGATCGGCTCGATGATCGCCATGTCCACGACCTGGCCCCGGCCGGTGGCGGCGCGGGCGGCCAGGGCGGTCAGGACGGCGTAGGAGGTGGCGAGCGCGGCGATCGAGTCGGCGAGCCCGAAGGGAGGCAGGGTCGGTGGTCCGTCGGGTTCCCCGGTGACGGCGGCGAAGCCGCTCATGGCCTCGGCGAGGGTGCCGAAGCCGGGCCGGTGGGCGTAGGGGCCGAACTGTCCGAAGCCGGTGACCCGGGTCAGCACCAGCCGGGGGTTGACGGCGCTCAGCTCGGCCCAGCCGAGCCCCCAGCGCTCCAGGGTGCCGGGGCGGAAGTTCTCGATCACCACATCGGCTCCGGCGGCCAGCCGGAGCAGGATGTCCCGGCCACCGGGGGCGGAGAGGTCCAGCGTGACGGTCCGCTTGTTGCGGCCGAGGAGCTTCCACCAGAGGCCGACGCCGTCCCGGTCGGGACCGTGGCCCCGGGAGGGGTCCGGCCGGTCGGGGTGCTCGACCTTGACGACGTCGGCGCCGAAGTCGCCGAGGAGGGTGGCCGCGAGCGGACCGGCGAAGAGCGTGGCCAGATCGAGGACCCGCAGCCCGCTCAGGGCGGCGGGAGCGGGAGCGGTGAACGGTGCCGAAGAGGCCGAGGCGGTGGAAGGGGGCGAGGCGGCCGGGGCGGCGGCGGGCCCGGAGGGGTCCGGCGGGAGGGGGGCCGTGGCGGGAGGAGAAGTCATGAGGCGCTGTCGATCTCCGGGCGGTAGGGCATGGAGGTGGAGGCACCGGGGCGCTGGACGCTGAGCGCGGCGGCCGCCGAGGCCCAGGGGATGGCCCGGTCCATGGGCAGGCCCTCGCCGAGGGCGACGGCGAGGGCCCCGACGAAGGTGTCACCGGCCGCCGTCGTGTCCACGGCGGTGACCTCGGGCGCGGGGAAGGAGCGGGGCCCGGCACCCCGTACGGCGTGGAGGCAGCCCGCGGCGCCCAGGGTGATCACCACCTCGGGGACCTGGCGCAGCAGGGTCTCGGCGGCGGCGCGGGGCTCAGCGACCCCGGTGAGGATCGCCGCCTCGTGCTCGTTGGGCACGAGCAGATCGGTGGCGGCGAGGAGGTCGGGCGGCAGCGGACGGGCGGGGGCGGGGGTGAGCACGGTCCGTACGCCGTGGCGGTGCGCGGCCCGCGCCCCGTCGAGGACGGCGGGGAGCGGGATTTCGAGCTGGAGCAGAAGGGTGGTCGCGGTGGCGATCAGGGTCTCGTCCCCGGGGACGAGAGAGGTGACGGTGGCGTTGGCGCCGGGAACGACGACGATCGCGTTGCCGCCGTCGTCGTCCACGACGATGTGCGCGGTGCCCGAGGGGCCCTCGGCCGTGCGCAGCAGATCGATGTCCACGCCGGAGGCGGCCAGGGTGTGCCGGAGCGCCGGGCCGAAGGCGTCGGACCCGACGGCTCCGATCATGGCGACGTCCCCGCCCGCGCGGGCGGCGGCGACGGCCTGGTTGGCGCCCTTGCCGCCGGGGACCATGGCGAAGTCCCGTCCGGTGACGGTCTCGCCCCGCCGGGGCGGCCGGGCGACATGGGCGACGAGATCCATATTGGTGCTGCCGAGCACCACGATGGCGGTCATGGGCGGCATGCCTCCCGGTGGGTGAGACGGGCGAGGGTGTCGAAGCCGACTCCACCGACTCCACTGAATCCGGCGACGGAGGTGGCGAGGCGGTTCTTCAGCGGGGCGGTCCAGCGTTCGGGCAGGGCGTCGGGCCGCCGGGCCAGCAGCCCCGCGATCGAGCCCGCGGTCGCGCCGTTGGAGTCGGTGTCCCAGCCGCCGGAGACGGCCCGGCAGATGGAGCCGGAGAAGTCCCCGTCGGCATGGGTGAGCGCGGCGGCCAGTAGCGCGGCGTTGGGGACAGTGTGCACCCAGTGGTAGTGGCCGTAGGCGGTGTGCAGCCGGTCCACGACGGTGTCGAAGCAGGTCTCGGCGCGGGCCTGGCCGACGCCGAAGCGGACGGCGCGGGCCAGACGTGAGCCGGGCGGCACCACCCGCAGGCCCTCGGCCAGGGCCCGGTGCACATCGTGGCCGCCGCCCGCCGCCGAGGCGATCACGGCGGCCAGGAACATCGCGCCGTGGACGCCGCTCGCGGTGTGGCTGAGGACGGCGTCCCGGTGCGCCTGCGCGGCGGCGGCGCCGGGGTCGCCGGGGTGGGTCCAGCCGTGCACGTCGGCGCGGATGGCGGCGCCGATCCACTCCCGGAAGGGGTTGTGGACCCGGGCGGTCAGCGGGGGTTCGACCCCGGAGAGGAGGTTGCGGTAGGCGATGCGCTCGGCGGTGAAGGTGCGGCCCGCCGGCAGCTCGTCCAGCCAGAGCCGGGCCACGTCGGTGGTGTGGAAGTCCTGTCCGTGCCGCTGGAGCAGAAGGAGGTTCAGCAGCGGGTAGTCGAGGTCGTCGTCCTCGGGCATGCCGTCGATGTTCTCGGCGAGCGAGGTGGGGGCCGAGCGCCGGTTGAACGGGTGGGCGCGCGCCACGTCCGCCGGGAGGCCGCGTGCGGTGAACCAGGTGGTGAGGGGCCAGTTCCCGGTGGCCCGGCCGATCGCCCGGATGCCCTGGAGCGGCAGTTTCTCCACCGGTTTGCCCAGCAGGCAGCCCACAGCGCGGCCGAGCCAGGCGGCGTGCAGGGCCGCGGTGTACCCGGCGCCGCCGTGCGCGCACCCCGTGCCGTCGGCGCCCGCGCACCCGTCGTCCGGCCCGTCGTCCGTCCGGTGGCCCGGCCGGTCGCCCGGCGGGCCGCCGGGGTGCGGCTGTGGCTGCTCCGGGAGTGGGGGGCCGACCTGCCCCGGGCCTGGAACGGTCGGTTCCGGCAGGGGGGCGGTGGTGGTCCGGCGGGGGGCGCGGACGCCCTCCCACGGGGGTGGCGCGTGCCCGTGCTCCCGGTTCCCCGGCCCGCCGGGGGCATCGGCTCCGGCCGGGACGGGGTGTCCATGGGGCGGGGTCGTGGTGTCGTGGGCCTCCCGGGCGGTTCCGGTGCGGGAGTGCGCCGAGGGGCCGGGGGCGGTGGCCGTCCCGGCGGGGACGGGGTGGCCGTGGGGCGGGGTCGAGGTGTCCCCGCCGCCGCGCGGGGGTACCGCGCCGGGTCCCTCCGGCGGGACGTGGCCGCCGGCCCCGGCCACCTCTCCGGCGGGGGCCGGGACCTGTCGGCCGCCGGAGGCCGTGCCCGGTGGCAGGGAGGAGGCCAGGGCGCGCGCCGGGAGGGGCCGTTCGCCGGGGGCGTCCGCCGCCGTGCCCCCGGGGCTGTGCGCGGAGCCGTTCGCGGGGTCGCTCGCGGGGCCGGAGCCGTTCCCGGTGGGTGCGGGCCGGTGCGGTCCGGGCTGTGGGGCCGTGCCGTCCTCCGTCGTCCGGGGGGCGGGTCGTGGGGCCGCTCCGGGGCCCGGCGCCGGAGCGGAGTCCCCCGCCCCGGGCCGCTCCATGGCCTGCGTCGGCGCCCCGGGGCCGGGGCCGGAGCCGTTCCCGGCGGGTGCGGTCCGGTGCGGTCCGGGCTGCGGGGCCGTGGTGCCTTCCGCCGTCCGCCGGGCCGGGGCGGGCCAGTCGGGGCAGAGCGCGCGGACGGCGGACAGCTCGGTCGGCTCCAGCGGGGCCAGCGGGGAGGGCAGGGCGGCCAGTTCGTCCAGGAGCCGCAGGGCGAGCGCGCGCAGGGCCGGGGGCGCGGGCGCGGGCGACGCGCCCGCCAGCGGCGGCGGGGGCGGGCCGCCCTCCGCCCGCCAGGCCGCCGCGACGGCTGCCGCGTCCCGGCCGTCCTCCGCCGCCTGCCGCAGCTCATGGCCGATCAGATCCTCGGGCTGCACCCAGGTGAGCCGCAGCGGCTCGGCCGGTCCGGTCATCGCCCACCCGCCGTGAGCGCGAGGAAGGCCGCCTCGTGGGCGCGGCGGCGCTCCCGGTCGCGGCGGAAGATCTCACGGGCGACGGCGGCCAGTTCGCGGGCGGGGGCGTGCAGATCGGTCCTGCTCGCCTCCGCCACCGTCTTCGCCCACTCCCGGGGCACCGCGTCCGCGCCGCCCAGCGCGCCCACGAGCGCGCCCGCCATGGAGGCGGTGGAGTCGCAGTCACGGCCGTAGTTGACCGCGCCCAGCACCGTACGGCGGAAGTCGCCGCCGCCCACCAGCAGCATGCCCAGCGCGATGGGCACCTCCTCGACGGAGCGGGTCCGGGAGGGTCTGCGGGCGTCCGGCGCCGGGGCGCGGTAGTCGGGGCCGACCGAGTCGAACGGGGCGACCGCCGCCCGCAGCGCCGGACGGGCGGCCTCGGTGTCGGTGTGCCCGGCGGCGGCGTCGGCCACCGCGGCGATCGCCGCCCGGGTCCCGTCCTTGGCGAGGGCGAGCGCCGTCCCCACCACCGACGCCGGTGTGGCGCCCGGGGCGCAGGCGGCGGCGACCGCCGCGGCGAAGACGCCCGCCGCCTCCCGCCCGTACGAGGACTGATGCGCCCCGGTGAGGTCCAGGGCCTCGGCGTAGGCGGCCTCGGGATGCGCCGCGTTGACCAGCCCCACCGGGGCCATGTACATCGCGGCACCGCAGTTGACGATATTGCCGACGCCCGCCTCACGCGGGTCGTGATGACCGTGGTGGAGCCGGGCGACCAGCCATTTCTCGGCGAGGAAGAGCCGGTGCAGCGGCAGGTCGGCGCGGTCGAGGTCGGGAATCCAGCGGGGTTCGGCCATCAGCTCCGGTACCAGGTGCCCGGCCACGGCGTACGCGTCGAGATGGTCGCGCACCGCCGTGTACACCCGGATCAGCGCATGCGTCATCAGGGTGTCGTCGGTGACCCGGCCGTCGCCCTTGCGGTACGGGGCGGCCGGGCGGGCCGTCCGCCACTCCTCGCCGTGCCAGGGGCCCACGAACCCCTGGACCGGGCCGCCGTGACGCTCCGTGATCTGCTCGGGGGACCAGCCCTCGACCGGGCCGCCGAGGGCGTCGCCGACGGCCGCGCCGACCAGACTGCCCGTGATCCGGTCATCGAGTGCCGGGTTCGCTGGTGTTGTCATCGCCATGCCGGAATTGTCCACCCGGGGTGCCCAGTTCCGTGTCTGCGAGCCGCCCGGCGAGTTCCACCAGATCCACCCCGGCGAACCGGGGCAGCGCACACCCCGGCAGAGTGCGGCACGCCTCGCGCCAACTGGCCGGAACGGCCCCGCCGCCGCCGAGCGCGCCGGTCAGCGCCCCCGCGAGGGCGGGGGCCGAGTCGGCGACCCGGGACAGGCACGCGGCGGTCGGCACCGCCTCGCCGACCCGGCCACGGGCGGCCGTGGCCACGGCGAGCGCCACCGGAACGGTCTCCGCCGCCGCGATGCCGTAGCTGTAGACATGGTCCACGATCTGGTGCTCCAGCAGGGGGACGAGGGCGAAGGCGGCGTCCGCCTCCCGGGCCAGGGCCACGGCGTGCCGGGCGTTGCGCCCGATCTCCGTGGCGCAGGGGAGCCGGTCGAGCGCGGCCTCCACGGCCTCGTCGACCCCGGCGCCGCCGAGCGCGGCGGCCACGGCGGCGGCCATGGCCCGGGCGCCGTGGACCCCGTCGCCGTCCTGGGTGTAACGGGCGTCGAACTCGGCCAGCCCGGCCGCCGCGGCGGGGTCCCCCGGATGGGCGACGGCGAGGACGGCCGCCCGCACACACGCGGCGTCGTCGAAGTAGTGCGGGTTGTCGTGCCCGGTCGCGGGCGGACGCAGCCCCGCGGCGAGATTGCCGAGCCCGGCCCGCACGGAGATCCGGGCGCGCAGCGGCAGAACGGCGGACTCCACCTCGGGGGCGCGTTCGGCGGCCGCGGCGACCTCGGCGGCCAGCGAGTTCCACGCCAGGTCGACGGCGGTGCGCAGCCTGCGGCCGGGGGAGAGCCCCGCGCAGAGCGGCCCGGCGGCGGCGAGCACGCACTCGGCGGCGAACGCGGCCCACTCGGCGTCGTCGGAGGGGCCGAGCCGCAGCGGCTCCGGGGGCTGGTTGAGGGCGATCGGCACCGGCAGGGTGGTGGTGGCGTTCTGCTCGGCGAAGGTGTCCAGCTCGCGGGTGAGCCGCCGGGTCCACTCGGGCATCCGGGCGGCCCGGTGCCGCGCGGCGGGCCAGCCCGCGGCGTCCCCGGCCGCGAGCCCCAGCAGCAGCCCCTCGACGGGCCGCACCACCGTCGCGCCGCGCCCCTGACCGGCGGTGGTCCGCGTCCCCTCCGCGCCTCGGACCCCGACCGGCGGCCGGGTGACGATCCGCACCGAACCCCGTACCGGCTCGCCCGCCGTGCCGGTACGAGGCCCGGTGGGGGAGCCGGGGCCGGGCGTCGTGCGGGAGGGCGCGGCCCGTACGGCCCGGGACGGCGGTTCCCGGTCGGGCCGGTCGCGCGTCGCGGTGGCCCGGACGGCGGCGCGCGCCACCGTTCCGTCCGTGTCCCGGCGGAGGTCCGTCGGGGGTCCGGGAGGCGGCGCCGGGACGGACCCGGGGGGCGGGGCGGCGGGGTCCGGGCGGGTGTCGGCTGGTGCGCTCATGACACCGTTCCCGGGCTTCCCGGGCTTTTCGGGTTCTCGGGGCCGGGGACCAGCAGGTCCGCGACGTCCAGGACATGGCGGCCCCGCATCGCGGGGAGACAGCTCCCCCGGACCGGGCCGATCGCCGAGGCCCACGCGGCGGGGATCGCGGAGCAGCCCGCGGCGGCGCCCGCCAGCGCGCCCGCGACCGCCGCGGTGGTGTCGGCGTCGCGGCCCATGTTGACGGCGGTGAGCACCGCGGTGCGGAAGTCGCCGCGCGCCACGGCGAACGCGCCGAAGGCCAGGCCCACCGCCTCCGGGGCCAGATCCGTCCAGGGGTAGCCGCCGATCACCACCGCGGAGCGCAACGCCCGTTCGGTGGCGAGGGCGTCGCCCCGGGGGCGCTGGGCGGCGATCACCCCGCGCCGCAGCGAGCGGGCCGTCCAGGAGTCCATCGGGATGACCGAGAGCGCCGCGCCGATCACCCCGGCGGGACCCGCCCCCGCCATCGCCGCCGCGACCCCGGCGGCGACCGCCTGGCCGCCGTAGATCCCCTCGCCCTCATGGCTGACCGTGCCGTCGACGGCGACCAGCCGCGCCGCCTCCTCGGGGCGGCCCGCCGCGTGGACGCCGAACGGGGCCGCCCGCATCGCCAGCCCGTCGCTCCAGGCGTGCCGGTGCTGCGCCGAGATGGGGGCGGCCAGCCCCCGGCGGAGGTTCTCCAGCGTGCCGCGCTCGCTGAACCCCGCGCCCCGGAAGGGGCCCTCGTCCAGGTCCGCGATCCAGTGGTGCCAGGCGCGTTCGACGTGGGCGACGGTCAGGGCGGAGCCGTGCCGGGCCAGCAGCAGGCCCGAGAGGATGGCGTACTCGGTGTCGTCCGTGCCCGCCGGGTCGTCCGTCACGAAGCCCTCGATACGGCCCCAGCGGCGGCGGATCTCCGAGGGCCGCAGATTCTCGGCGGGCGCGCCGAGCGCGTCCCCCACCGCGAGGCCCAGCAGCGCGCCGCGGGCGCGCTCCCGGAGCGTCGGCGGACGCGGCGTACTCGGTGGGTGTGGTGTGTGTGGTTCGTACGGTGCGTGCGGTGTCGATACGGCGCGCGATGCCGGTGGGGCGTGTGGTGTGTGCGGCGCGGGGCCGGGCGGATCGGCCGGAGTGTCTGCGACCAACGCCATGGCCGGCCCCTTTCGCGCGCGAGCCCCGTCGGGTGATCTGTGCCCCGGGTGGCCCGAACTGACTCAAAGAAACGTTTCTGTCACCCGCTCGATGCCAGGTAAGTACGGCCTGCCTTGCTGGCGGGCCCCTTACGTCGTGCGTATTTTCGAAGTCGAGAAGGTCGTCGGAACGGTTGGTTCCGGCGTCGGGGAAGGGGAGAGCTGTGTCCATCATCGAAACCGCCGCGCCGCTGCACGAGGCGCACCGCGACAACCACACGCACCGCGACGTCAACGGTGGTTGGCTGCGGCCCGCGGTGTTCGGCGCGATGGACGGACTCGTCTCCAACCTCGCGCTGATGACCGGTGTCGCGGGCAGCGCGGTCTCCCAGCAGACCATGGTGATCACCGGGCTCGCCGGGCTCGCGGCGGGCGCGTTCTCGATGGCGGCGGGCGAGTACACCTCGGTCGCGTCCCAGCGGGAGCTGGTTCTCGCGGAACTGGAGGTCGAGCGGAGCGAGTTGCGCAAGCACCCCGTCGACGAGATGGAGGAGCTGGCGGCGCTGTACGTCTCCCGGGGAGTGGAGCCCGCGCTCGCCCGTGAGGTGGCGATGCAGTTGTCCCGCGACCCGGACCAGGCGCTGGAGATCCACGCGCGGGAGGAACTGGGGATCGACCCGGACGACCTGCCGTCGCCCGCGGTGGCCGCGGTGTCGTCCTTCGGGTCCTTCGCGGTGGGCGCGCTGCTGCCGGTGCTGCCGTATCTGCTGGGCGCCACCGCGCTGTGGCCCGCGGTGCTGCTGGCCCTGCTGGGGCTCTTCGCCTGCGGCGCGCTGGTGGCCAGGGTGACCGCGAGGTCGTGGTGGTACAGCGGGTTCCGTCAGCTTGGGCTGGGTGGGCTGGCGGCGGCGGTGACGTATGGGTTGGGGGCGGTGTTCGGGGCGGCGCTCTGACCTGCGGTCGGCTGGGGGGTTGTGCCTTGGCTCGGCCACGTGGGGGTGCCCGGGATTAAGCCTCGTGGGGGTGCCCCCTCTGGGGGAGTTTGAGGAGCGGGGGGCAAAATCAGCCTCGCCGGCGATTGAGGCGCGGGGGTTCGGGGGCTGGCCCCCGACAACGGGGCCACGCGGGGGCCGTCGGCTTGCGCGTGAGGTTTTCCGTTGGGTGCGGGGTCCGTCCTCAAACGCCGGACGGGCTTGTTTTGCTCGGGTCACCCGTCAGGTGCGGGATGTGGGGGCCTCCGGGCTCGACTCCTCAGGGCCGGCAGACCGGACGTCCGACGTCCAGGCGCGGGCCATTCTCCGCCGGTCCCTTCCGGGGACGACCCTGCACCCCCCACCACGGGCAGACGGCCACCCGGGTGCGGGGAGTGGGCACACCCCCGCCCGGTGGGAGACGGACAGCCCCGGGTCCCGGCCAGGGACCCCACCACGGGCAGACGGCCCACCCGGTGCGGGACGTGGGCACAGCTCCGCCCGGTGGGAGGGGGTGGACACGGTCCCTGCCGCGCGGCGTGGGCACAGTCCCCTCTCGCGGAGGGGAGGACCCGGCCCCCGCGACAGGGCCCCACACCTCCGCCCCGCGGGAAGGGGCGGCCACGGTTCGCGCCGGATGAGACCCCGCCGCAGGGCCTCGCTCGGCGGGAGGGGGTGGACACGGTCCCTGCCGCACGACCCCGCATCCGCACAGCCAGGCGCTCGGCGCGCGGTTTCGGGTCGAGGGTGAGAGACTATGCGGCAGGTCGCAAAGCTAGCCGTAAGTCGCCGGTTTCGGCGGTCCGAGTACGGGGCATGAGCCGAGGGCGCCGCGGGCAAAGAAGCCGGCTCTGCGCAGATCCAGTGGGACCCAGTGGTCATAGCTCCGTCCGAAGGACGCTACGCACCGTCACCCAGAGTGTCCGCATTCTGGAATGGCCCATCCGCTTTTCGAGATTGCCCCCATCATGTAACCTGCACAAACTTTCCGCGGAGGGCCAACGTCGTCCCTCGGCACTGCAACATGCCACGACGACGACGGGAGAGCCGATGCGTTCCGACGCCTGGTCGCCCATGGACGGTCGCCCCGCCCCGCAGGGGATGTACGACCCCCGTAACGAACACGACGCGTGCGGCGTCGGGTTCGTGGCCACCCTCACCGGTGTTGCCAGCCATGAGCTGGTGGAACAGGCGCTCACCGTGCTCCGCAACCTGGAGCACCGCGGCGCCACCGGCTCCGAGCCCGACTCGGGCGACGGCGCGGGCATCCTGACCCAGGTCCCGGACGCTTTCCTGCGGGCCGTGAGCGGTCTCGACCTGCCCGGTCCCGGCGCCTACGCCGTCGGTGTCGCCTTCCTCCCGGAGGACGGCGCGGACGAGGCGGTCTCGCGGATCGAGACGATCGCGGAGAGTGAGGGCCTGCGGGTCCTCGGCTGGCGTGAGGTCCCCGTCACCCCCGATCTCCTCGGCAACGGCGCCCGCGCCACGATGCCGATTTTCCGCCAGATCTTCGTCGCGGATGCGGAGACGGACGCGGAGGGCGGCCCCGCCACCGGTCTCGACCTCGACCGCAAGTCCTTCGTCCTGCGCAAGCGCGCCGAGCGCGAGGCCGGCGTCTACTTCCCGTCGCTCTCCGCGCGCACCATCGTCTACAAGGGCATGCTGACCACCGGCCAGCTCGAACCCTTCTTCCCCGACCTCTCCGACCGCCGCTACGCCAGCGCCGTCGCCCTGGTCCACTCCCGCTTCTCGACGAACACCTTCCCGAGCTGGCCGCTGGCCCACCCGTACCGCTTCGTCGCCCACAACGGTGAGATCAACACCGTCAAGGGCAACCGCAACTGGATGCGCGCCCGCGAGTCCCAGCTCCTCACGGAGGTCTTCGGGGCCGGCGAGCTGGAGCGGATCTTCCCGGTCTGCACCCCCGACGCCTCCGACTCCGCCTCCTTCGACGAGGTCCTGGAGCTGCTGCACCTCGGTGGCCGCTCGCTGCCGCACGCCGTGCTGATGATGGTCCCGGAGGCGTGGGAGAACCACGAGAGCATGGACCCGGCCCGGCGGGCCTTCTACCGCTACCACTCCACGATGATGGAGCCCTGGGACGGCCCGGCCTGCGTCACCTTCACCGACGGCGTCCAGGTCGGCGCGGTCCTGGACCGCAACGGTCTGCGCCCCGGCCGCTACTGGGTCACCGACGAGGGCCTGGTCGTCCTCTCCTCCGAGGTCGGCGTGCTCGACATCGACCCCGCCAGGGTGGTCCGCAAGGGCCGTCTCCAGCCGGGCCGGATGTTCCTGGTGGACACCGCCGAGCACCGGATCATCGAGGACGACGAGATCAAGGCCGCGCTCGCCGCCGAGCACCCCTACGAGGAGTGGCTCCAGGCCGGGACCATCGAGCTGGGGGCCCTGCCCGAGCGCGAGCACATCGTGCACACCCACGCCTCGGTCACCCGCCGCCAGCAGACCTTCGGCTACACGGAGGAGGAGCTGCGCGTCATCCTCGCGCCGATGGCGAGGACCGGCGGCGAGCCCCTGGGCTCCATGGGCACCGACTCCCCGATCGCGGCCCTGTCGGCGCGCCCCCGGCTGCTCTTCGACTACTTCACGCAGCTCTTCGCGCAGGTCACCAACCCGCCGCTGGACGCCATCCGGGAGGAGCTGGTCACCTCCCTGCACTCCTCGCTCGGCCCGCAGGGCAATCTGCTGGACCCCACCGCGGCGTCCTGCCGCAGCGTCACGCTCCCGTTCCCGGTGATCGACAACGATGAGCTGGCCAAGCTCATCCACATCAACGCCGACGGCGACATGCCCGGGATGAAGGCGGTCACCCTCTCCGGTCTGTACCGCGTCAGCGGCGGCGGCGACGCCCTCGCGGACCGGATCGAGGCCGTCTGCGCCGAGGCCGACGCCGCCATCGAGGACGGCGCCCGGCTGATCGTCCTCTCCGACCGGCACTCCGACGCCGAGCACGCCCCGATCCCCTCGCTGCTGCTCACCTCGGCCGTCCACCACCACCTCATCCGCACCAAGCAGCGCACCCAGGTGGGTCTGCTGGTCGAGGCGGGCGACGTCCGCGAGGTGCACCATGTCGCGCTGCTGATCGGGTACGGCGCCGCCGCGGTCAACCCCTACCTGGCGATGGAGTCCGTCGAGGACCTGGTCCGCGCCGGAACGTTCATCCAGGACATCGAGCCCGAGCAGGCCATCCGCAACCTGATCCACGCCCTCGGCAAGGGCGTCCTCAAGGTCATGTCCAAGATGGGCATCTCCACCGTCGCCTCCTACCGCGGCGCCCAGGTCTTCGAGGCCATCGGCCTGGCCGACGCCTTCGTCGAGACCTACTTCAACGGCACCGCCAGCAAGATCGGCGGCGCGGACCTCGCGGTCGTCGCCGGTGAGGTCGCCGCCCGCCACGCCAAGGCGTACCCCGCCTCCGGGATCGCCCCGGCGCACCGCGCGCTGGAGATCGGCGGCGAGTACCAGTGGCGCCGTGAGGGCGAGCCGCACCTGTTCGACCCGGATACGGTCTTCCGCCTCCAGCACTCCACCCGCAGCCGCCGCTACGACATCTTCAAGCAGTACACCGACCGGGTGAACGAGCAGTCCGAGCGGCTGATGACCCTCCGCGGGCTCTTCGGCTTCAGCTCCGACCGCCCGGCGGTGCCGCTGGAGGAGGTCGAGCCGGTCAGCGAGATCGTCAAGCGGTTCTCCACCGGTGCCATGTCGTACGGCTCGATCTCCCGCGAGGCGCACGAGACCCTGGCCATCGCCATGAACCGGCTGGGCGGCAAGTCCAACACCGGTGAGGGCGGCGAGGACCCGGAGCGCCTGTACGACCCGGAGCGCCGCTCCAGCATCAAGCAGGTGGCCTCCGGCCGCTTCGGCGTCACCAGCGAGTACCTCGTCAACGCCGACGACATCCAGATCAAGATGGCCCAGGGCGCCAAGCCCGGCGAGGGCGGCCAGCTCCCCGGCCACAAGGTCTACCCGTGGGTGGCCAGGACCCGGCACTCCACCCCCGGTGTGGGGCTGATCTCCCCGCCGCCGCACCACGACATCTACTCGATCGAGGATCTGGCCCAGCTGATCCACGACCTGAAGAACGCCAACCCGAAGGCCCGTATCCACGTCAAGCTGGTCTCCGAGGTCGGCGTCGGCACGGTCGCCGCGGGTGTCTCCAAGGCGCACGCCGACGTGGTCCTGATCTCCGGCCACGACGGCGGCACCGGCGCCTCCCCGCTGACCTCCCTCAAGCACGCGGGCGGCCCCTGGGAGCTGGGTCTCGCCGAGACCCAGCAGACCCTGCTGCTCAACGGTCTGCGGGACCGGATCGTCGTCCAGACCGACGGCCAGCTCAAGACCGGCCGCGATGTCGTCATCGCCGCCCTCCTGGGCGCCGAGGAGTTCGGCTTCGCGACCGCGCCGCTCGTCGTCTCCGGCTGCGTCATGATGCGCGTCTGCCACCTCGACACCTGCCCGGTGGGCATCGCCACGCAGAACCCGGTGCTGCGCGACCGCTTCTCCGGCAAGGCCGAGTACGTCGTCAACTTCTTCGAGTTCATCGCCGAGGAGGTCCGCGAGCTCCTCGCCGAGCTGGGCTTCCGCACCCTCCAGGAGGCCGTCGGCCACGCCGAGCTGCTGGAGACCGAGCGGGCCGTGAGCCACTACAAGGCCCAGGGCCTGGACCTGGCCCCGCTCTTCCACGTCCCCGAGCTGCCCCGGGGCGCCGTCCGGCACGCCCTGATCGAGCAGGACCACGGGCTGGCCAAGGCGCTCGACAACGAGCTGATCGAGCTGGCCGCCGACGCGCTGGCCGCCTCCTCGGCCGAGGAGGCACGGCCGGTCCGCGCCCAGGTGCCCATCCGCAACATCAACCGCACGGTCGGCACCATGCTCGGCCACGAGGTGACCCGGCGGTTCGGCGGGGCGGGACTGCCCACCGACACCATCGACATCACCTTCACCGGCTCGGCGGGCCAGTCCTTCGGCGCCTTCCTGCCGCGCGGTGTCACCCTCCGGCTGGAGGGCGACGCCAACGACTACGTCGGCAAGGGCCTCTCCGGCGGCCGGGTGGTGGTCCGCCCGGACCGCGCCGCCGAGCACCTGGCCGAGTACTCCACCATCGCGGGCAACACCATCGCGTACGGTGCCACCGGCGGTGAGCTGTTCCTCCGCGGCCGGACCGGCGAGCGCTTCTGCGTCCGCAACTCCGGCGCCACCGTCGTCGCGGAGGGCGTCGGCGACCACGGCTGCGAGTACATGACCGGCGGTCACGCCGTCGTCCTCGGCGAGACCGGGCGCAACTTCGCCGCGGGCATGTCGGGCGGTGTCGCCTATGTCATCGACCTCGACCGCGACAACGTCAACTCGGGTAACCTGGGGGCGGTCGAACCTCTGAACGACGCCGACCGGGAGTGGCTGCACGACGTCGTGCGCCGCCACCACGAGGAGACGGGCTCCACCGTCGCCCGCACCCTCCTCGCCGACTGGCCTGTGGCCGCCGCGCGTTTCAGCAAGATCATTCCGACCACGTACAAGGCAGTGCTCGCCGCCAAGGACGCCGCTGAGCTGGCCGGCCTCTCCGAGCAGGAGACGCACGAGAAGATGATGGAGGCGGCGATCAATGGCTGACCCCAAGGGCTTCCTGACCACAGGGCGCGAGGTCGCGAAGACCCGTCCGGCCGCCGAGCGCGTCAAGGACTGGAACGAGGTCTACGTCCCCGGCTCCCTGCTGCCGATCATCAGCAAGCAGGCGGGCCGCTGCATGGACTGCGGCATCCCGTTCTGTCACAACGGCTGCCCGCTCGGGAACCTCATCCCCGAGTGGAACGACTACGCCTACCGCGAGGACTGGGCCGCCGCGTCCGAGCGTCTGCACGCCACCAACAACTTCCCGGAGTTCACCGGCCGGCTCTGCCCCGCGCCCTGCGAGGCGGCCTGTGTCCTCGGCATCAACCAGCCGGCCGTCACCATCAAGAACGTCGAGGTCTCCATCATCGACCAGGCGTGGGAGTCCGGGGACGTCACCCCGCAGCCCCCGGAGCGCCTGTCCGGCAAGACCGTCGCCGTCATCGGCTCGGGGCCCGCGGGCCTCGCCGCCGCCCAGCAGCTCACCCGGGCCGGACACACCGTCGCGGTCTTCGAACGCGCCGACCGCATCGGCGGGCTGCTGCGCTACGGCATCCCCGAGTTCAAGATGGAGAAGGTGCACATCAACCGCCGTATCGAGCAGATGCGCGCGGAGGGCACCAAGTTCCGTACGGAGGTGGAGATCGGCCGGGACATCGACGCGGCCCAGCTCCGCCGCCGCTATGACGCCGTCGTCATCGCCGCCGGGGCCACCGTCTCCCGCGATCTGCCCGTCCCGGGCCGGGAGCTGAGCGGTATCCACTTCGCGATGGAGTATCTGCCGCTCGCCAACAAGGTGCAGGAGGGCGACTTCATCGCCCCGCCGATCACCGCCGAGGGCAAGCACGTCGTCGTCATCGGCGGCGGCGACACCGGCGCCGACTGCGTGGGCACCGCCCACCGCCAGGGCGCGGCCTCCGTCACCCAGCTGGAGATCATGCCCCAGCCGGGCGAGGAGCGCGCCGCCCACCAGCCTTGGCCCACGTTCCCCATGCTCTACAAGGTCACCTCGGCCCATGAGGAGGGTGGTGAGCGGGTCTACTCCGTCTCCACCACCAGTTTCGAAGGCGATGCGGAAGGCCGTGTCCAGGCGCTCAACCTGATCGAGGTCGAGTTCAAGGACGGCAGGCTGGAGCAGAAGCCGGGCACCGAGCGCCGTATCCCCGCCCAGCTCGTCACCCTCGCGATGGGCTTCACCGGAACGGACCGGTCCAACGGTCTGGTCGAGCAGTTCGGCCTGGAGCTGGACGCCCGCGGGAACGTCGCGCGGGACGACGAGTTCGCCACCAACGTCGACGGTGTCTATGTCGCCGGTGACGCGGGCCGCGGCCAGTCGCTCATCGTCTGGGCCATCGCCGAGGGCCGCTCCGCCGCCCGCGCGGTGGACCGCTACCTCACCGGAGCGAGCGACCTGCCCGCCCCGATCCGTCCGACGGACCGCGCCCTGACCGTCTGACCGCACCACACCGCACCACCCCGCTCGGGCCCGGCGGTCCGTCCGCCCGGCCCGAGCCCGCAACCGTCCCGTACAACGGCGTACGGAACTGAGTACGGCGCCTGCCCCGTCCCCGACCCGGTCGGGCAGGCGCCGTACGCCTTTCTCCGTAACGCCTCTGTACGAGGTAAATCCCTTGGCCGTACGGCTCCGGCGCCCTACCGTGGGTCGGGTGAAGTGATCTCCCCGTGGTGCCCGCCGCCGGTCCGCCCGGCAGCCCGGTGCCACCGACGCGGCCCGTGAACAGCCATGGCGCACCGCGCCCTGTTCCCCCACGTTCCAGGGAGAGATCACCCCGGTGTCCGATCCATGCCCGCCCCCTGCCGACAGCACTGATTCCGGTTCCGATTCCGGTGTGGACGAGACCCTGTCCGGGCTGATCGACCTCGCCGCCGCCGATCCCGAAGTGGTGGGGCTCGTCCTCAGCGGCTCCCGGGTGCACAGCGGCATGGTCACGGACCGCTCCGACCACGACGTCCACGTCATCCTCCGGGACGACCACGGACCTCGCCCGCAGGGCGCCCTCTCCGCCCGCCGCTCCGCCCGGCTCGACCTCCTCGTCATGACCCTCGGAGAGTTCCGCCGCCGTGCCCTGCCCGGTGACGCGTACGCCTGGCTGCGCTACGCCTATGTCCACGCCCGGGTGGTGTACGACGGGCTCGACGGCGGGATCGCCCGGGTCCTCGACGCCAAGCGGGTCCGGCGGCCCGGCGAGGCGCGCGCCCTCGTGGCCGATCATCTGGACGCCTACATCAACCAGGTCCATCGGTCCCTGAAGAGCTTCCGGGACGGCCGGGACGTGCTCGGCCACCTCGACGCCGCCGAGAGCGTCGGCCCCGCCCTCGAAGTTCTCTTCGCCCTGCACGAACGGGTGCGCCCCTACAACAAGTACCTGGTCTGGGAGGTGGAACGAGCACCGCTCGGCCCGCCGCAGTGGGCGGCGCGGCGGCTGCTGCGCACCGTGCGCCAGATCCTGGCCGACGGCGATCCCGCGACGCAGCGGGCCCTCTTCGGCGACATCGAACGGGCGGCGCGGGCCGCCGGACACGGCCCTGTCCTCGACGCCTGGGGCAGCGATCTGGAGCTGTTGCGTCCGGTCGAGGGGAGGGGAGCCGGGCCGGACCGGTGAGGTTCCTCTGGCTCCTCCGGTCCTTCCGGCTCCTCAGCGCGCCGACGCCGGCGCACGGGTCCCGGCGGGGGACTCCGCCGTGCCCGGACCGCCCGAGCCGCCCGTGGACCCCGGACCGGGCACCGGGCGGTCCCGCAGCAGCCGGTGCACCAGCACCGCCGCCAGGGCCAGTACCACCGCGACCGAACCCACCAGCGTCCGCCAGGCGTCGGTGAACTCGCCCGCCACCTCCGCCGTCCGGCCCGAGGCCACCCGGTCCGCGAGCCCCGCGTCGCCCACCCGGGACTCCACCAGCGAGAGCAGCGCCGCGCCGAAACCGGCCAGTGCCAGCGCACCCGCCCCGCCCCGGGCCGTGCTGAGCAGCCCCGACGCCATGCCCACCCGGTCGGGCGCCACCGTGCCGAGCGCCTGCGCGTCGATCTGGCCGAGGCCCAGACCGTTGGCGATCCCGATCAGCACCAGCGGCGCGGCGAGCCGGGCGGGGGAGGCGTCCGGGGCGAGCGCCAGCGCCAGCCAGAGATTGCCGGCCGCGGACAGCAACAGCGAGGTCAGCAGCAGCCGTCTCGCGGGGACCTCCCGGGAGGAGACCAGCCAGCCCGCGAACGAGGGCAGGACGAAGACCGGAACGGTCATCAGCAGCATGAACGCCCCCGCTGCCGCCGCCGAGTGGCCCCCCGTGCCCTGGAGATACGTCGGCAGGTAGACCGTGACACCCGTCGAGCCGAGGACGACGAAGGTGGCGCCGAGCAGCCACCCCGTGAAGGTCCGGTCCCGGACCAGGGAGAGATCGAGGACCGGGTGGTCGCCGCGCCGCTCGACGGCCACGAACACGGCGAGCAGCGCCGCCCCGCCCGCCAGCGGCCCGAGTACCGAGGGGCTGCCCCAGCCGGACTCCCCGCCCCGGGTCACCGCGTACATCAGCAGCGCGAGACCGGCGACGAAGGAGGCGATACCGGGCCGGTCGACCTTCGGGCGCTCGGCGGCCCGGGACTCCGGCATCAGCCGGGTGAGCGGCAGTATCACCACCGCGACGGCGCCGAAGAGGAGGAACGAGGCCCGCCAGCCGAAGGCCGCCACGAGCTGGCCGGAGAGGGTCGGGCCGATCGCGATGCCGAATCCGGCCGTCGTGCCCACGGTCGCGAAGACCCGTGCCCGCGCGGGTCCCTCGTACATCCCGGACAGGATCGCGACTCCGCTCGTCATCACCCCGGCGGCACCGATTCCGGCGAGGGTCCGCGCCGCGTCGAGGAACAGGATGCCCTGGGCGCCCGCGGCGGCGAGCGTGCCCGCGGTGTAGAGCGCGATCCCGGCGGTGTACACCTTCCGGCGGCCGAAGAGGTCGCCGAGCGAGCCCGCGATCAGCATCACGGAGGTGGCGGCCAGGATGTAGCCGGTGACCACCCACTGGAGGGCCGCCCCCGAGGCGTCGAGGTCCCGCCCGATCCCGGGCAGGGCGACGGTGGTGCCCGTCATGCTCATGGGCAGCACGAGATAGCCGAGGAGGACGACGAGCAGGGCGAGGGCGGGGCGGGACGGGCGGAACCTGCGGGAGCCGCGTGGTGAGGTCATGCCCTCCACAGTCGGCTCTCAACCTTGCTTGAGGTCAAGTTTTCGCTGAACCCGGTCGGTTCCTGGGCTCCGCGCGCTCCCGGTACGGCCTGGACGGGTGTCCTGTCTGCCCTCGGTACCGCCTGGATCGGCGTCCCGTCTGCTCCCGGTACCGCCCCGTCCCGTGCCCCTTCCGCCTCCTCGGCCCCTCCCGTCCCGTTGCGCGCGCCCTCCGGCACGGCGGCCGTCAGCCGTTCCCGTCGAGGACCGCCGCCCGGCACACGGACGGCGTCCCCCACGCGTCCCGCAGCGGCCGGGCCTTGCGCAGCCACAGCGACAGGTCCAGCTCGTCCGTGTAGCCGATGGCGCCGTGCAGTTGGAGGGCGGTGCGCGCGGCGGTGTACGCGGCCTCGCCCGCGGCCGTCTTCGCCGCCGCGATGTCCCTCCGCGCGCCGGTGACGGCCGCGCCGAACACCAGGGGCCGGGCGAACTCCAGCGCCACGAGGGTGTCGGCGAGCCGGTGCCGTACCGCCTGGAAGGCGGCGATCGGACGGCCGAACTGCCGGCGTCCCGCCACATACGCCACCGTCCGCTCCAGCAGGGTCAGCCCCACGCCGAGCGCCTGGGCGGCGCAGAGCAGCCGGGCCAGCTCCCCGGCGCGGGCCGCGGCCTCCAGGACCCGCGGCCCCTCGGCCAGCACGGGCCCGCCCGGTGCGGGGACGGCCGCCCGCCGCACCGGATCGGCGGAGAGCCGCGACGGCCCGGCCCCGGGCGCCAGCCGCAGCACCCCGCCCCCGCCGTCCCGTTCCTCCACCACGAGCACCGCGCCCGCCGTGTCCGCGTCCAGCGCGTACCCGCTGCCCCCGGGCAGCACCAGGGAGACCGGCTCCCCGCCGAGGACCCGGCCGAGCAGCCACGGGACGCCGGCCTCCGCGCCCGCTCGGCCGGACGCCGGGGACGGGCTGTCCCCCCGGGCGCCGGACGCTCCCCCTCCGGCGACCGGCCCGGCGGCCTCCGGGGCCTCGCGCTCCGCCGGGCGGGTCCCCCGCGCCTCCGGGGAGCGACCCGTCCGGCCCGCCGGACACGAGGTGTCCGCCCCGGCCCCCGTGTGCGCGCCGTCCCGCCCGCTGCGGCGCGCGGCCGCCCCGGTTCCGGCCGACGGCCCGCCCCGGCCCGGTGTGTTCCCGGTGTCGGCGGGGTCCGGTTCTGCCGGGGGGCGGTGGGCGCGGTCCGGTGGGTGCGGGGTGTTCGCCTCGGTGGGTGGTTCGGGCGCTGTGGCGGAATCGTGTTCCGGCCTCGCGGGGTGCGGGGTGCTCCCGGTTCCGTCGGGGGTCGGTTCCGTGCGGGCTCCCGGGTACGCGGTGTCTGCTCCGGTGGGTGGTCCGGGTGCTGTGGGGGTTTCGGGTGGCGGCGCGGCGGGGCGCGGGGCGCTCCCGGTTCCGTCGGGGGTCGGTTCCGCCGGGGGCCGGTCCGTGCGGGCTGCCGGGTACGCGGTGTCCGCCTCGGCGGAGGGCCCGGGCGCTGTGGGGGAATCGTGTTCCGGCCTCGCGGGGCGCGGGACGCTCCCGGTGCCGACGGGGGCCTCCCGCGTCATGGCCGCCGTGGCGGGCGGCGCGCACGGCCCCGGCGCCGGGGGGCCTGTGGCCCCGGGGCGGGCGGCGGCGCCGTCCGGCGGCTCCGGGCGGGCGGCGTCCACGGCCGCGAGGAGGACCCCCGCCGCGGCCGTCTCCACCACCGGGCCCGGGACCGCGAACCGGCCCAGCGCGACGAAGGCCGTGACCAGTTCCACCGGGTGCGGCCCCGCGCCGCCCCGGGACTCCGGGACGGTCAGCGCGAACACCCCCGCCCCGGCCAGCCGCCGCAGCAGCGCGAGCCCCGGGGCCGGGTCCCCCGCGGCCCAGGCCCGCGCGGCGGCCGGGGTGTCCGCCGCGTTCAGCATCGCCTCCAGCGAACGCCCGAACGCCCGCTGCTCGTCCGTCGGCAGAAAACGCATCAGCGGCGGTCCCCCGCCAGTCCGAGCAGCCGCTCGGCGATGACATCGCGCTGGATCTCGTTGGTCCCGGCGTAGATCGGACCCGCCAGCGCGAAGACATACCCCTCCGCCCACTCCGTGTCGGAGAACTCGCCCTCCCCGCCCAGCAGATCGAGCGCCGTCTCGTGCAGCGCGAGATCCAGCTCCGACCAGAAGACCTTGTTGAGGCTGGACTCCGCGCCGAGTGTCCCGCCCGCCGCGAGCCGGGCCGCCGCCGCCCAGGTGTACAGCTCGTACGCGCGGGCCCCGATGACCGCGTCGGCCACCCGGTCCCGCAGCTCCACCGGTGCGGACGCGGCCCGCCACCGCCGGGTCAGCCGGTCGGCCGCCGCCCGGTAGCGCCCGGGGGAGCGCAGCGTGAGCCCCCGTTCGTTCCCCGTCGTCGACATCGCGATCCGCCACCCCTGCCCCGGTTCGCCGATCACGTCCTCGTCGGGGACGAAGACCCGGTCGAGGAAGATCTCCGCGAACGCGGGCTTCCCGTCCAGCCGCCCGACGGGACGGACCGTCACCCCGGGGGCCGCCAGGTCGAACATCAGATAGGTCAGCCCCCGGTGCGGCCGTCCGGCGCCGGGGTCGCTGCGGAAGATCCCGAACGCCTGGTCGGCGAACGCGGCCCGCGAGGACCATGTCTTCTGCCCGCTCAGCAGCCAGCCGCCCGTGGTCCGCTCCGCCCGGGACCGCAGCGCGGCGAGATCCGAGCCCGCCTCCGGCTCCGACCACGCCTGCGCCCAGACCACCTCGCCGCCCGCCATCGGCGGCAGCACCCGCGCCCGCTGCTCCGCGGTCCCGTACGCGAAGAGGGTGGGCGCCAGCAGACTGACGCCGTTCTGCGAGACCCGTCCGGGGGCGCCCGCCGCCCAGTACTCCTCCTCGAAGATCAGCCAACGGGTGAGACCCGCCGCCCGGCCCCCGTACTCCTCGGGCCAGGAGACCGCCGACCAGCGGTCCGCGTACAGCTCGGCCTCCCACGCGCGGTGCGCCGCGAACCCCTCCCGGGTCTCCAGGGACGGCAGCGGCGTCCGGGGCACATGCGCGGCGAGCCAGTCCCGGGCCGTACGCCGGAAGGTCTCGTCCTCGGGGGAGTGGTGCAGATCCATGCCCCTCCTTCCCTAACAAGTGTTTGGTAGGTTAACGTGCCGCTGTGACGGAGGACAGGGGCAGGCGCGCGGCGGACACCCCCGTACCGGACGGCGCGGTGACGGACGACCGGACCGCCCCCCGGCCCGTCCCCGGACACGGGCTGCTGCACGGCCGCACCGCCGTGCTCACCGCCGCCGCCGGAGCGGGCATCGGAGGCGCCACCGCCCGCGGATTCCTCCAGGAGGGCGCCCGGGTGCTCCTCAGCGACACCCACGTCCGCCGCCTCCGGGAGACCGAGGCCGCCCTCGCCGAGGAGTTCGGCCCGGACGCCGTCCGCGCGCAGCCCTGCGACGTCACCGACGAGACCCAGGTGCGGGCCCTCTTCGACCGGGCGGCGGCCGAACACGGCGGACTGGACATCGTCGTCAACAACGCCGGTCTCGGCGGCACCGCCGCCCTCGTCGACATGGCCGACGAACAGTGGGAACGCGTCCTCGACGTCACCCTGAACGGCACCTTCCGCTGTACGCGCGCCGCCCTGCGCGCCTTCCGGGCGAGCGGCCGGGGCGGCGTGGTCGTCAACAACTCCTCCGTCGTCGGCTGGCGCGCCCAGGCGGGCCAGGCCCACTACGCCGCCGCCAAGGCCGGGGTCATGGCGCTCACCCGGTGCGCCGCCGTCGAGGCCGCCGCGTACGGCGTACGGGTGAACGCGGTCGCCCCCAGCCTCGCCCTGCACCCCCATCTGGTGAAGGTCACCTCCGCCGGAGTCCTCGCGGAGCTGACCGCGCGGGAGGCGTACGGCCGCTGCGCCGAGCCCTGGGAGGTCGCCAACGCCATCGTCTTCCTGGCGAGCGACTACTCCTCCTACCTCACCGGCGAGGTGATCTCGGTCAGCAGCCGGCATCCATGACCCGGCGGCGGGCGGACAATGGACGGCGTGCCACAGCGACAGACCGAAGACCCCGAGCGGGCGGAACGACAGCGGACCGGACAGCGGGACGGACAGCGCACCAGGGAACGGGACGGACAGCGGCGGGACGAGGAGCGGCGGGACGAACAGCGGGCCGGGGAACGGGACGCGCAGCGGAACGAACGGCGGCGCGAGCTGCTCCGGCTCGCCGCCGAGGTGTTCGCGGACCACGGCTACAACGCGACCACCGTCCGCCGGATCGCGGACGAGGCGGGCATGCTCGCGGGGAGCCTCTACTACCACTTCGACTCCAAGGAGTCGATGCTCGACGAGATCCTCTCCACCTTCCTGACCGAGCTGTGGGACGGGTACGACACCGTGCTCGCCGCCGGGCTCGGCCCCAGGGAGACGATCGAAGCGCTGGTCACGGAGTCCTTCCGGGAGATCGACCGGCACCGCGCCGCCGTCGCGATCTACCAGAAGGAGTCCCGGCACCTCACCGACCAGCCCCGGTTCCGCTATCTCAGGACCTCCCAGGAGCGGTTCGAGGACGTCTGGCTGGGCACGCTGGAGCGCGGGGTGGCCGAGGGCGTCTTCCGCGCCGATCTCGACGCCCGGCTCACCTACCGGTTCCTCCGGGACACCGTGTGGGTGGCCGCCTCCTGGTACCGGCCGCGCGGCCGGCACGGCCCGGAGGAGATCGCCCGTCAGTATCTGTCGATGGTGCTGGACGGGATCGCCGTCCGGCCGGAGCGCGGCGCACAGTACGGACCGCGCTGACCGGAGACGCGGGACGCGCGAGCACCACAGGGACGCACCGGCACGCACAAGGATGTACCGGGACGCACAGGGACGAGGGGAGTCGTCATGGGTGAGGTCTACATCGTCGAAGCGGTACGGACCCCCGTGGGCAGGCGGCGGGGCGGTCTCGCGGCCGTCCACCCCGCCGATCTCGGCGCACGGGTGCTCAGCGAACTCATCGCCCGCGCGGGCCTCGACCCGGCCGCCGTCGACGACGTCGTCTTCGGCTGTGTGGACGCGGTGGGCCCGCAGGCGGGCGACATCGCCCGGACCTCCTGGCTCGCCGCCGGGCTGCCCGAGGAGGTGCCCGGCGTGACCGTCGACCGCCAGTGCGGCTCGTCCCAGCAGGCGGTCCACTTCGCCGCCCAGGCCGTGCTCTCGGGCACCCAGGACCTGGTGGTCGCGGGCGGCACCCAGAACATGTCCATGGTCCCCATCGCCTTCTCCGCCCTCGGGGCGGGCGAACCGCTCGGACTGACCGAGGGCCCCTTCGCGGGCAGCGAGGGCTGGCGCGCCCGCTACGGGGACCAGCCGGTCGACCAGTTCCGCGGCGCCGAGCTGATCGCCGCCCGGTGGGGCATCACCCGGCAGGACCAGGAGGAGTTCGCGCTGAGCTCGCACCACCGCGCCGTCCGCGCCCTGGACGAGGGCCGGTTCGCCCGGGAGACGGTGGCGTACGGCGAGGTCACCGCGGACGAGGGGCCGCGCAGGGACACCACGGCGGAGAAGATGGCCGCCCTCGCCCCGCTGCTCCCCGGCGGCACCGTCACCGCCGCCTCCTCCTCGCAGATATCCGACGGCGCCGCGGCGCTGCTCCTCGCGAGCGACCGGGCGGTCCGGGAGCACGGGCTGACCCCGAGGGCCCGTGTCCACCATCTGTCCGTCCGGGGCGAGGACCCGATCCGGATGCTCTCGGCCCCCATCCCGGCGACGGCGCACGCTCTGCGGAAGACGGGGATGCGGCTGGACGACATCGACCTTGTCGAGATCAACGAGGCGTTCGCGCCGGTCGTCCTGGCCTGGCTGAAAGAGACCGGCGCCGACCCGGACCGGGTGAACGTCAACGGAGGGGCCATCGCCCTCGGCCATCCGCTGGGCGCCACCGGGGCGCGGCTGATGACGACACTCCTGCACGAACTGGAGCGCACCGGCGGCCGGTTCGGACTCCAGACGATGTGCGAGGGCGGCGGCCAGGCCAACGTCACGATCGTCGAACGGCTCTGAGCCCCGGCCCCGCCCCGCGCCGCCCGCCCGGTCCGGCGTCCGGCGGGACCGGGACCGCCCGGGGCACCGGCGGCCCCGGGTCAGTCCTCGTCGCGCTCCGGCAGCCCGATCGGATTGGGGAAGCGCAGGGTCCGGGCCACCGCCCGGGCCAGCGGGTCCAGCGCCCGGTGCAGCCGCCCGGTGTCCACCGCGGCCCAGGGGCGCGCCGCCGCCCGGTCCGTGGCCTCCTCGATCCCCTCCAGGAGGGCCCGCCCCGCGTCCGTCGCCTCCCCGTCCACGGTCAGCAGCCCCCGGCCGGTCAGCCGCTCCACGGCCGCGTCCCACTCCCCGTCCGTCCAGCCCCGGTACGGCTGGAGCTCGCTGCGCGGCAGATCGATGCCCACCCGCAGCGCCAGGATCTCGCAGCCGTCCAGATCGGCCGCCACCTGCGCCGCCACATGGCCGTCCCCCCGGTGCTCCCGCAGCACCGTGGCCGCGTGCCACAGCAGGTCCAGGGCGTCCTTGGGCGCGCCCAGGGCCGCGTTCGCCGCTGCCAGCGGCCGGCCGGTCATGTCGGCCGCGTCCACCGCCACCGCCAGCAGCTCGGCCGCCTCCTCCACCTCGTCCCCCTGGTCGGCGAGGAGCCGGGCGAGCGCCGCGCGCGCGCCCGCCCGGCGGATCTCCAGGGTCTGTTCGGGGGTGACGACGCCCCAGACCGCGGGGAGCGCCTGGGCCACCATCGACGGGGCGAACGAGCAGAAGACCGCGGTGACCGGCTCCGGCCCCGCCGCGCCGAGCGGCGCTGACCGGCCGGCGAAGTAGCCGCGCCAGAAGCCGCGCAGACCGGCGTCCTCGAAGGCGGTCACGGCCTCGGGCGAGAAGTACGTGACGGCGTGGATCGGTTCGAACAGGGTCCACAGCTCACGGGGGGTGACTGCCGTAGCGTCGGCGGTAGTTGTCATGACAGGCATTGTGCCGAAATCAGTGATCAGTGGCACAGCTTCGGTCACAGCGGTGCCGATATGGTGCGAAGATCTCTTCCATGGACAAAAGTGAGGCCAACAAGAACAGAACATTGCTGGGAACGTGCGCCGGAGTGTCCTCGGCGGTCATGCTGCTCCCGGGGGTCTCGACGGTCGGGGAGACCGCCGCGGTATGGCCGGTTCTCGCCTCCGTGGTGCTGTTCGTTGTGGTCAACCAGCTCGTCGTCACCCTGCCCGCCGATGTGCGCCGCACACCGCCGCCGAGGCTGCTGGCGCTCGGCGCGGCCGGGGTCGTCCAGGACGCGCTGATCCTCTGGGGCATCCACTGGATCGCCGGCCAGGTGGGGTACGGGCTGGAGGCGGCGAGCCTGGCGTCGGTTCTGCTCGGTGGCCTGATCGTACGGGTGGTGACCCTGGGCTTCCTCGCCCTGCCGGTCCCCGGACGGGTGGCCGACGCGCGCACCCGGTGAACCCGGCCCGGCGGCGACCTGGTGGTCCGGCGGGCGCCCGCACGATCCCCGTCGATCCTTCGATCCGGCGGCGACCTGACGGCCCGGACGTCCCGGAGACCGGTCAGCGGCCCGGCAGCTCCCGGATCACCCGTTCCGCCTCCGTCATGATCGACGCGATCAGCTCGGCGCAGCTCGGCAGATCCTCGATCACCCCCGCCACCTGCCCCGAGGCCATCACCCCCAGATCCGTGCGCCCCTCCACCATCGCCGCGCGCAGCAGCATCGGCGTCCGGGCGGCGAGCAGGACCTGCCGCCAGGTCAGCTCCCTGCCGCGGCGCAGCGCCCGGCCCTCGCGCACCAGGGCGGGCCAGGACGTCCCCGACAGCCCGCGGAAGGCGGCGGCGTGGCGCACCGCCCCGAGCAGGGCGCGGAGTCCGCCCCGGGCCTCCAGCGAGCGGACCAGGTCGGTCCGGAGCATCCGGTGCGGCAGCCCGTCGACGGCCGTCGTCACGGTCACGTCCCGGACGCCCGCCGCCAGATAGCGGGCCTTCACCGGGGCCGGGACCGTCGAGTCGGACGTGAGCAGGAACCGCGTCCCCATGGCGACCCCGGCGGCACCCAGCGCGAGCGCCGCGACCAGTCCGCGGCCGTCCCGGAACCCCCCGGCGGCGATCACCGGGAGCGGCACGGCGTCCACGACCTGCGGCAGCAGTACGCTCGTCGCCACCTCGCCGGTGTGGCCGCCGCCCTCGGAGCCCTGCACGACGACGGCGTCCGCGCCCCACGCGGCGACCTTCTCGGCGTGCCGTCTGGCCCCCACCGAGGGGATCACCACGACGCCCGCGTCCTTGAGTTCGGCGATCAGCTCCCGGGACGGGGCGAGGGCGAACGAGGCCACCCGCACCCCTTCCTCGACGATGATCCGCACCCGGTCGCGGGCGTCGGCGGCGTCCGCGCGCAGATTGACGCCGAAGGGGGCGTCGGTACGGGAACGGACCTCGCGCACCGCCCGGCGCAGCTCCGGTACGGACATCGTGGCCGAGGCGAGGATGCCGAGCGCGCCCGCCCGGGCGGTGGCGGTGACGAGCCGGGGCCCGGCCACCCAGCCCATGCCGGTCTGGACGATGGGGTGCCGTACCCCGGTGAGCCGGGTGAGGGCCGTCTCCATCAGCGGGGCCCGATCTCGCGGTCGCGCAGCCCGTCCGGGTCGAGCACCTCGCGGATCAGCCGCAGTTCGGCGGCGTCGGGCTCCCGGGTGTACGGGACCTCCGCGGGGACGGCGAGGGGGAAGCCGGTCGCCTCCCGCACCTGCTCGACGGTGACCCCGGGGTGCAGCGAGGCCAGCCGCATCGAGCCGTCGGGCGTGGCGAAGTCGAGGACGCCGAGGTCGGAGACGACCCGGCGGAGGTCGTGGAAGCGGGTGGCGGCGGGCCCCGCCGCCCGCGCGCTGTCGTGGCCGACGCCGCACACCAGGTCGACCCGGGGGACGAAGACCCGCCGCGAGTGCCGGGGGACCCAGTAGCCGACCGGGTTGTTGAGGGTGTTCACGGGGGCGCCCCGGACGCCGAGGAGCTGCCGCCGCGGCCGGGCCCAGTCGCCGACGCAGGAGATGTTCTGATTGCCGTAGCGGTCGATCTGCGACGCGCCCATCATCACCAGCCGCCGCCCGCCGGTGACCAGCGTCAGATGACGGCGGTACGGGAGCCAGCCCTCGACCTCCCCGTCCGGCCCGACGAGCAGCGCCTCGCCGTCGGTGAGCAGCAGCTCGGGCGCGAAGGTGTGCCGGGCGAGCCGGGCCCCGAGGGCCGGTACGAGGCCCATGGGGCCGGCCAGCACCTCGCCCGCGCCGCGCCAGGTCTCGGCGCAGGCGATGACGCAGTACTCGGCCCGTGAGGCGGGCCCGTGGGCCGGTGCGCCGCTCATCGCCCCTGCTCCTTGTGCCAGGCCGCGACGGCCGACCGGTAGTCGTCCTCGTCCCCGTGGAGGAAGCGCTCCGCGAACCGGTCCCAGGGGGTGGCCGCGTACATCCGCAGAAACGCCTCGTCCCGACCGTGGTCCGGGACGCAGGAGGTGAAGTGCGCCCCGCCGGGGGTCTCCACCACGCCGCCCACCGTGTGCCTGCCGACCAGGAGGGTCTGCGGCACCGCGCCCGCGAACCCGTCCACCAGCCGTTCGCAGGAGACGTAGGCGGTGTCGGCGGCCTCGCAGAAGAGGTCGTCGAAGTACGGGTCGGGGCCCAGGTACTGGGCGTTGCCCCGCCGGTCGGCGCGGTTGAGATGGACGAGGGCCGCGTCCATCCGCAGCGCGGGCGAGGCGACGAACTCCTCGCCGTCCGCGTAGGGCGAGGTCACCGTGCGCAGCCCGGGGTTGATCCGCATCACGTCCGAGCCGATCCCGGCGCGCACCGGGAGGAACGGCAGCCGGTTGGCGGCGGCGGTCAGCCCCCACAGGAACATCGCCTCGTCGATCTCGGTGAGCGTGAAGTCGCCGCGCTCGCGGGCCGCGCGGTAGTGGGGCTCCAACGGCACGGAGTCGAGGGTGACGAAGGGGGTGACCAGATGGCTGATCCGGCCCGCCGCCGCGAGGAGGCCGACGTCCGGGCCGCCGCAGGAGACCACGGTGAGATCGGTGACCTCGGAGCGGAGCAGGGCCCGCACCAGGGCCATGGGTTTGCGGCGGGCGCCCCAGCCGCCGATGCCGAGGGTCATGCCGCTGCGCAGCCGGCCGACGACCGCGTCGGCGGTCAGGGTCTTGTCGCCCGGGGCTCTTCCGCCGGTGCCGGAGAGCCCGTCGCCCCGGTCGCCCCCCGTGCTCCCGGCGCCCCCGGTGCTCCGGTCGCTCATGGCGTGGTCCCGTCCGCCGTGCCGGTCCCCCGCGGCGGGGCGTCCCCGGCGCCGAAGGTGTCACGGACCCGCCCGGCGGCCCCGCTGAGCGCGGCCTCGAAGGTGAAGCCCTGTTCGAAGCGGTAGCTGCGGCGGACGTCCACCGGGTCGATGCCGTTGATGGCCGCCTTCGCGAGCCGGATCAGCGTGCCGTCCTTGCGGGCGATCTCGGCCGCCAGCTCCACCGCTGCGGCCAGCAGCCCGGTGCGCGGCACCACCCGCCAGACCGAGCCGTGGCGGTGCAGTTCGGCGGCGGTGACGGTGCGCGAGGTGTAGTACAGCGCCCGCATCAGCGCGGGCGGGACCAGCCGGGCGAGGTGGGTGGCCGCGCCCAGCGCGCCCCGGTCCAGCTCCGGCAGCCCGAAGACGGCGTCGTCGGCGGCGACGACCGCGTCCGCGTTTCCCGCGAGTCCGATCCCGCCGCCGAGGCAGTGCCCCTGGACCGCCGCGACCACCGGCACCTCGCACTCGTACACGGCGGCGAAGGCGTCCGCGCAGCCCCGGTTGGCCCCCAGCAGCGCCCCGTGGCCGGGGTCCCGCTGGATCTCCTTGAGGTCCACCCCGGCGTTGAAGCCCCGGCCGGAGGCGGCGAGGACCACACAGCGGGCCCCCGGGTCGCGGCCCGCGGCCCGTACCGCGTCGGCGAGCGCGTGCCAGCCCCGTACCGGGAGGGCGTTGACGGGCGGGTAGTCGGCGGTGACGAGGCGGACTCCGTCGGCCGGGTCCGTGGTGGAGACACCCATGAGCGGATCAGCTACCTTTCCACCAAACGTTTGTTAGGTGGAAGGTAGCAGCCGATGGAGCTGGACGGGAGGGTCGTCGTCGTCACCGGCGGCACCCGGGGCGTCGGCGCGGGCATCGCCGACGCCTTCCTGCGCGCGGGCGCCACGGTGCTCGTCTGCGCCCGCAGACCCCCGGACCCGCGCGCGCCGGGGGACGCGTCCACGGCGGCCCGTTCGGCACGGGAGGCCGCCCGGGGGTGCGCCGGGCCGTACTTCCACCCCGTCGACCTGCGTGACCCCGGCGCCGTCGAGGCGTTCTTCGCGCTGGTCGCCCGGCGGTACGGGCGGCTGGACACCCTCGTCAACAACGCGGGCGGCACCCCCTACCGGCTGCTCGCCGACGGCGGGGCGGCCCGGCACACGCGGGTGGTCGAGCTGAACCTGCTCGCACCGCTGACCGCGTCCCTCGCCGCGTACCCCCTCCTCAAGCGCGCGCACGGCTCGATCGTGATGGTCGGGAGCGTCAGCGGGGACCGGCCCTCACCGGGTACGGCGGCCTACGGAGCGGCCAAGGCGGGGCTGGCGAGCCTCGCCCGGTCCATGGCCGTGGAGTGGGCGCCCGAGATCCGCGTCAACACCCTGGTGCTCGGGATGGTCCGTACCGAACTCTCCTTCCTGCACTACGGGGACGAGGAGGGCGTCGCGGCCGTCGGCCGCACCGTTCCGCTGGGGCGCCTCGCCGAGCCGTCCGACGTGGGCGGGGCCGCCCTCTTCCTCGCCTCCCCGGGCGCCGCCTACATCAGCGGCGCGGCGCTCCATCTGCACGGCGGCGGGGAACGCCCCGCCTTCCTCGACGCGGCGACAGCCCACCGGCAGCAGGGAGAACCCTCATGACCACCGGGACAGGCGCAGGGACGACGGGCGCGGCCGGGCCGGGCCTCTGCCGCGGCAGGGTGGTCGCGGTGACGGGCGCGGGCCGGGGCCTCGGCCGTGCCCACGCGCTGGCGTTCGCCGCCGACGGCGCCCGGGTCGTCGTCAACGACCTCGGCACGGGGCTCGACGGCGCGGGCGCGTCGGAGGGCCCGGCGCACACCGTCGTGGCCGAGATCCGCGCGGCGGGCGGCGAGGCGGTCGCGCACACCGGCGACATCGCCACCGCCGACGGCGCCTCCTCGCTCGTCGCCACCGCCCTGGAGCGCTTCGGACGGCTGGACACCCTGGTCAACAACGCGGGCTTCCTCCGCGACCGGATGCTTGTCAACCTCCCCGCCGACGACTGGGACGCCGTGCTCCGGGTCCATGCCACGGGGCACTTCCTGGCGCTGCGCCACGCCGCCGCCCACTGGCGCGCGGAGGCCAAGGCGGGCCGCCCGCCCGTCGCCCGGGTCGTCAACACCACCTCGGGCGCGGGGCTGCTCGGCAGCGTGGGACAGGGCAACTACGCCGCCGCGAAGGCCGCCGTCGTCGCCCTCACCCTCGTCGCCGCCGCCGAACTGGCGCCGTACGGGGTCCAGGTCAACGCCCTGGCCCCGGCGGCGCGCACCCGGATGACCGAAGGGGCCTTCGCCGATCTCACCGCGCTCCCCGAGGAGGTCTCCCCGCTCGTCGTCTGGCTCGGTTCCGCCGACTGCCCGGGGGTCACCGGCCGGGTCTTCGAGGCCGAGGCGGGCCGGGTCACCGTCATGGAGGGCTGGCGTCCGGGCCCCACCGCGACCGCCCCCGGGGGCGCGCGCTGGACCCCCGGGGCCGTGGGCGCGGCGGCCCGTGCCCTGCTCGCCCGGGCCGAGCCCCCCGGACCGGTCTACGGCGCCCGCCCGCCCACGCCCTGACCCGCGCCGACCCGGGCCCGCCCGCGCACGCCCCGCGCCGAAGCAGCCGCCCGCACCCGCGCCCCGGCGCCCCCGGCGGGCCTCCCGTGCGCCCGCCCGCCGGTCGTCAGGTGTCGCACTCCAGGACCGACCGGCACAGTCCGCACCGCGCCCGCACCCGCCCCCGTACCGGCACCCGGATGCGCTGCTGACACGTCGGACAGGGGAAGGAGACCCGCAGCCCGTCCGCGCCGGTCTCGAACGCGTACCCGCTGTCCCCGCCGTCCCCGGCCCCCGCCGTGCCACCGCTCCCGGGGCGTGCGCGCCCCGGTTCCGGCACGCGCCCGCCGCGCTCCGCCGCGTGCCGCCGGTCCCTGGCGTAGCGGTTCCGGGCCGTCCAGCCCGCCGCGGCCAGGGGCGGTTGCCGTACATCGCGCAGGGCCAGCGCACGCCCCTTGGTGTACGCGGTGTACGCCTGCGGGCTGGTGAACCACACGGAGGGGTCCTCGCCGAACACCAGCGCCCGTTTCGCGAGGACGTAACCGAACTCCTCCGGCGTCAGATATCCCAGCTTCTGGCTGGTCAGCCGGGACTCGCGGAAGGCGTCGAGCAGCAGCCAGCCCGCGCCCAGATAGGTCGTCGCGGTGTCTGTCAGGATTTCGTTGTCGCGTGTGCCGGGGAACGACAGATCGAGCCGGTGCAGCAGCACATGGGTGATCTCATGGGCCAGCGCCGCGCCGATGTCCCGCCGATGGCCGCGGAAGCGGTTGTTCAGTTCGATGAAGTACTCGGGCCCCGCCGTCAGTTCCACACTCGCCGCGTGCTCCATCTCGCGGAAGCTCACGATCATCCGCGCCTGGGGCAGCCGCAGATGCTCCACCAGCACACGGGCCACCCGCTGGGCGCCCAGATGGAGATCGTCCCCGTCGCCGAACGCGGCGTCGGCGGGCGGCACGCTCGACGTGTACGAGAGCACTCCGTCGGG
Source organism: Streptomyces clavuligerus (assembly GCF_005519465.1). Taxonomy (NCBI): domain Bacteria; kingdom Bacillati; phylum Actinomycetota; class Actinomycetes; order Kitasatosporales; family Streptomycetaceae; genus Streptomyces; species Streptomyces clavuligerus. The sequence continues at coordinate 5,277,031 of NZ_CP027858.1, forward strand.
CGAGAGCCTGCGGTAGAGGGCGGTGATGGCGGCGCGCACGGTGCCGAGGTGCGGATAGCCGCGGATCACTCCGTTCGCTCTCGACGCCATCTTTCCGTACCCCCTCGAACGACGGCCCGGTCCGCCTCAACTCTACGGCGACGAGGGGACCCAACCCCGTGGTGACCGGGGCGAAAGCGGTGGCGGCGGGGGTGGGACGGCGGTGCCGAGAGGCCCGGCCGACAGCGCCCTGGCCGAAAAACAATGCTTGTGGCGCGGGTCACCCACTCCCCATAATCCCGATCATCAGATTGTCGGGCTCATGTCAGTTGCCCCACCAACTGTCATGCCTCCGCCATCTCGGTGTTTCCCCCGCACCCCCACGAAGGGCAGACCGTTGAAGCTTCTGCGTACGCTCAAGAGGGCCGCCGCCGCCGGTGCCGTCGTTCTCGCGGCCGTCAGCCTCCAGCCCGCCTCCGCCACCGCCGCCGCCTCCTCGCCGACGCCGCCCGTCGTCGGCGGGACCCGGGCGGCCCAGGGTGAGTTCCCCTTCATGGTCCGGCTCTCCATGGGCTGTGGCGGCTCCCTGCTCACCCAGCAGGTCGTGCTGACCGCCGCCCACTGCGTCCCCGCCACCGGCAACAACACCAGCATCACCGCCACCGCCGGGGTGGTCGACCTCAACAGCCCGAGCGCGATCAAGGTCCGCTCGACCAAGATCTACCGGGCCCCGGGCTACAACGGCACCGGCAAGGACTGGGCCCTGATCAAGCTCGCCCAGCCGATCAACCTGCCCACCCTCAACATCGCCGAGACCGCCGACTACAACAGCGGCACGTTCACCGTCGCCGGCTGGGGCGCGGCGCGTGAGGGCGGCGCGCAGCAGCGCTACCTGCTCAAGGCCACCGTCCCGTTCGTCTCGGACGAGTCCTGCGGCTCCTCCTACCCGGAGCTGGTCGCCAGTGAGGAGATCTGCGCGGGCCTGCCCCAGGGCGGCGTCGACACCTGCCAGGGTGACTCCGGCGGCCCGATGTTCCGCCGGGACAACGCCGGTGCCTGGATCCAGGTCGGCGTCGTGAGCTGGGGCGCCGGCTGCGCCCGGCCGAACTACCCCGGTGTCTACACCGAGGTCTCCACCTTCGCCGCCGAGATCAAGGCCGCTGCCGCGACCCTCTGAACGGCGGGGGTCCGCTCCGTCGGCGGACAGACCCATCCATGACGGGCAGGGGCAGGTGCCGGACTCCTTTAGTCCAACACCTGCCCCTGCTTTGTCCATGGGCGGGCCCGCGCTCCGGCCGCAGATTGTCCCTACGCGGTCGGCGACCCGCGTGACATGCGACGGACGACCCATGACACGTGACGCCCGTCGGCCGACCGGAGCCCGGAGGAGGACGAGCGTGCACCCAGCAGACGGCGGCCCCAGCCGCAGGACCGTCGTGGCGGCGACCGCCCTGGCCGGGGCGGGTACCGCGCTCGCCACCGGCGGGCAGGCCGCCGCCGCCCCCGGCCCCCGGGCCCTGCTCCGCTCCGCCGCCCTCGACGTCCAGGTGGACCGGGCCTTCCCCAGCGTCGTCTCGTACACCGACCGCGCCACCGGGGCGGTCCTGCACGGGCAGGACGAGCCCGTCACCTCCGTACTGATCGACGCGGTCGCCCACGTCCCCGACCGGGTCGCGCTGCGGACCCGCCGCGACCGCGCCCGTTACACCCTCGGCTTCGGCCCCACCGAGATCGACGTCGAGATACGGGTGACGGGAGCCACCGTCCACTGGCGGGTCACCCGGATCGCCGACACCGCCGCCCTGCGGATCGGCACCCTGGAGATACCCTCGCTCGCCCTGCTCTCCGTCCGCGCCGACCAGCCCGGCGCGGTCCTGTACGGGGCCCGCGTCCACCTGGACAAGGCGGGCGACGGCGACACCCTCATCGAGGTGGGCCCCGCGACCCCCGTCGAGGAGCGGCCCACCGGCTGCGCGTACGCCGTCGTCGCCCACGACGGGCTCGGCGGCGCGATCGAGACCAACACCGTCTGGGACAAGCCCTCCGCCGCCGCCGGTACCACCTGGGAGAACGGCAGGCTCTGGCGGCAGGTCACGGTCCGGGACGGGGTGGTCACGGCCCGGCTGGTCCCCGGCCAGTGGACCCACCGCGCCGCCACCGCCCCCGTGGAGCAGACCGAGCCGCTGCCGTACGCCACCGTCGTCGTCACCGGCGACCGCAACGGCGACGGCGTCGTGGACTGGCAGGACGCCGCCATCGCCTTCCGGGACATCATGGTCGAGCCGCTGGGCGCGGACGAGCAGCATCTGCGGGTCGTGCCGCACATCCCGTTCAACTTCGCCTCCCAGGCGACCAATCCCTTCCTCGCCACCCTCGACCAGGTCAAACGGATCTCCCTGGCGACCGACGGACTGCGGCAGTACACCCTGCTCAAGGGGTACCAGTCCGAGGGGCACGACTCGGCCCACCCCGACTACGCGGGCAACCACAACCGGCGCGCGGGCGGACTCGACGACCTCAACACCCTGCTGCGCGAGGGCCGGAAGTGGAACAGCGACTTCGGCGTCCATGTCAACTGCACCGAGTCCTACCCCGTCGCGAACGCCTTCTCCGAGACCCTCGTCGACAAGGACAACGAGCAGTGGGACTGGCTCGACCAGTCGTACCGCATCGACCAGCGCCGCGACCTGGTCAGCGGTGAGGTGATCCGGCGCTTCGCCGCGCTGCGGGCGGAGACCGACCCCGCCCTGAACACGCTCTACATCGATGTCTTCCGGGAGTCGGGCTGGACCTCCGACCGGCTCCAGCGGGCGCTGCGCGAGCAGGGCTGGCAGATCACCACCGAGTGGGGCCACGGCCTGGAGCGCTCGGCGCTGTGGGCGCACTGGGCCACGGAGACCGACTACGGGCCCGACTCCTCCCGGGGCGTCAACTCCCGGCTGATCCGCTTCATCCGCAACCACCAGAAGGACGTCTTCGCCGACAAGTGGCCCACCCTGCTCGGCATCCCGCGCACGGGGAACTTCGAGGGCTGGGTCGGCAAGACCGACTGGACCGTCTTCTACCGGCTGATCTGGACCGAGTCGCTGCCCGCGAAGTACCTCCAGGCCCACCCCGTCAAGCGGTGGACCGACCACGAGATCGCCTTCTTCGGGCCCGGCGCGACCTCGGTCACCGACACGGACGGGGTGCGCACGATCGTCACCGACGGCCGCACGGTCTACGAGGGCGGCCGGTATCTGCTGCCCTGGGAGCCCCGCCGGGCGCTGGACCCGCCCAAGCTCTACCACTACAACCCGGAGGGCGGCGCCACCACCTGGCGGCTGCCCCGGGGCTGGGCGGGCCGCCCGGCGGTCGCCCTGTACCGCCTCACCGACCAGGGCCGGGTCTTCGAACGGACCCTGCCGGTCCGCTCCGGCCGGATCACCGTCGACGCGGCGGCCGATCAGCCGTACGTCCTGTACCGCTCCCGCCCGGCGCCCCTGCCCGACCCCCGGTGGGGCCAGGGCACCCCGCTGCACGACCCCGGCTTCTCCTCCGGCTCCCTCGACGGCTGGCACACCAGCGGCCCGGTCTCGGTCGTCCGCAGCGCGATCGGCGACCACGAGCTGGTGATGGCCGCGGGCGCCGCCGGCACGGCCGGACAGCGGCTGCGCAGGCTCGCCCCCGGCGGCTACGCGGCCTCCGTCCAGGTCGAGGTGGGGGAGCGGGCGGGCGAGCGGCGCCGCGCGAGCCTGGAGGTGCGCACCGCCGACGGGGTACGGGCCGTCAACTGGACGGACATCTCCACCGCCGTCAACCAGGTGGCGGCCGACCGCAAGCACGGCACCCGCTTCCAGCGGATGTTCACCTGGTTCACCGTCCCCGAGGGCGGCGGCCCCGTCGTCCTCACCCTGCGGGCGGAGGCGGGCGGCGCCCGGGTCCGCTTCGACAACGTCCGCGTCGTCCCCGGCACCCGCACGCCCGCCCCCGGCACCGTCGCCCACGAGGACTTCGAGAACGTCCCCCAGGGCTGGGGCGTCTTCGTCAAGGGCGACGCGGGCGGCGTCACCGACCCGCGCACCCACATCGCCCAGCGGAACGCCCCGTACACCCAGCGCGGCTGGAACGGGAAGGCGATCGACGATGTCGTCGACGGCACCGAATCCCTCAAATCACGCGGTGAGAACGAGGGACTGGTCTACCGGACCGTCCAGCACCTGGTCCGCTTCGAGCCGGGGCGGCGCTACCGGGTCGCCTTCCGCTACCAGAACGAACGGGCCGACCAGTACGCCTGGGTCACCGGCGTCGACGACCGCGAACAGGACCGGGTGCCGCTGCCGGTGGCGACCTCGCCGACGCTCTGGACCCACGAGTTCACCGCACCCGCCGAGGGCGAGAGCTGGGTGGGGCTGCGCAAGACCGGGGGAGCGTGGGGCGCGGAGTTCGTCCTCGACTCCTTCGAGGTCCGGGAGGTCTGACCGCCCGCCGATACCGGGGACGGCCCTCCGCCGTCGGGTCGTCCCCGCTGTGCCGCCCGGTCCCTCCGCCGCTTCCCCCCGGGGCGGAGGGACCGGGCCCGCCCGCCGCCGTGTCCGTGCCCCCAGGCGGGCGGGCCCGCCCCCGGCCGTGGACGGGCACCGGGGCGCGGACCCTCAGACGGGGTCCAGGAACAGCGCCCCGCCGCCCTCCTCCAGCTCCAGCACCCAGATCTCGTTCCCTCCCTCCCGCAGCACCGGCCCCGGGACGAAGAGCGCCTCCTGCGCCCCGATCCACCAGTACCGGCCCAGACAGAAGCCGTTCACCCAGACGAAGCCCCGCCCCCACCCCGGCAGCCGCAGCCGGGCGTCACCGGGGCCCGTCACCGTCAGCTCCCCCCGGTACAGACCGGGCGGCGCGTCCTCGCGCGTCTCGCCGAAGGCGATCCGGGAGACCCCGTCCGGGGTGAACGAGGACAGCCGCAGCCCCCGGGCGCGCACCCCGTGCAGAAACTGCCGCTCATGGAGGACCCCGCCGGTGAGCCCCTTCGGCTCACCCGTCCGGGGCCCGTAGTTGACCCGTCCCAGCGACTCCGCCCACAGCTCCACCTCGGCCGGGCCCGCGACCGGCTCCGGGAGGGTGTCGTACTCCTCGCTCAGCACCCCGGCGCGCACCCCGTCCACATACACCACGGCCCGGTCCCGCAGCCCGGGCGCGCGCAGCGGGTACGGCCGCCGGGGCCCGGGTATCCGGACCCGGTAGCGCACCAGACCGCGGTCGACGCCCAACTCCTCGAAGGTGGGCGGGGTGCGGCCCTCGCGCTCCTCGCCGCCCAGGACGTCGAGCACCGTCCGCGCCGGCGCCCACGCGGTGAGCAGGCCCCGCACCGGAGCGGCCAGCGGGGCGGGCGCGGGCGGCACCTCCGGCAGCGGACCCCCGGCATACCGGGCCAGCACCTCGCGGAAGGCCAGGAACTTCGCGGTCGGACGGCCCGCCTCGTCGATGGGGGCGTCGTAGTCGTACGAGGTCGCCGTCGGCTCCAGGGCCCCGTCCTGCACCTCGCCCGAGCGGTTCGCCCCCGCCCAGCCGCCGAAGTTGGAGCCCCCGTGCGCCATGTACACATTGACGGACGCCCCGCACTCCAGGATCTCCCGCAGCGCGTCCGCCGCCTCGTCCGCGTCCCGGACCGCGTGCTCGTCGCCCCAGTGGTCGAACCAGCCGCACCAGAACTCCATGCACATCAGGGGCCCCGACGGCCGGTGCCCGCGCAGTGTCCCGAACGCGGCGCGCGCCCCGGAGCCGAAGTTCACCGTCGCGAGCGCCCCCGGCACCGAGCCGCCCGTCAGCATGTGGTCCTCGGGCCCGTCCGACGTGAACAGCGGCACCACCAGACCCGAGGCCCGCAGCGCCCGCTCGATCCGGCGCAGATAGCGGGCGTCGCTGCCCCAGCTCCCGTACTCGTTCTCGATCTGCACCATCAGCACCGGGCCGCCCCGGTCGATCTGCCGCTCCACCACCTGCGGCAGCAGCCGGGCGAACCACCGTTCCACCGGAACGAGGAACTCCTCGTCCGCCGTGCGCGTCCGCCGCCCCAGCGGGCCCGTCAGCCAGTGCGGCAGCCCCCCGTTCTCCCACTCGGCGCAGATATAGGGGCCGGGGCGGACGATCGCCCACAGCCCCGCCGCCCGCGCCGCGTCCAGGAAGCGGCCCAGCGCCTCCGGGTCCTCGTACCGGCCCGGCTCCGGCTCGTGCAGATTCCAGGGGACATAGGTCTCGACGCAGTTCAGCCCCATCGCGCGCAGCATCGCCAGCCGATGGCCCCACTGCGCCTCGTGGACCCGGAAGTAGTGCAGCGCTCCCGAGAGCAGCCGCACCGGCCGCCCGTCCAGCAGAAAGTCCCTCTCACCCACGCTGAATTCCGCCATGGCCCCACCATCGGGCTCTGGCGGCGAACCGGTCCATGGACAAAGATCGGCGCTGTTTGGACGCAAGCGCGCTCCCGGCGACCGCCGGAGCGGGCGGGCGGATCTGCCGAGTGCGGGAGCGGGGCCACGACGGATGTACCACACCTGGATGCGTTACTTCACCCCCGGGCCCGTCCACCACCGGCTGGGACTGGTCTGCCTCGGCGTGGGACTCCAGCACGGCGCGCTGCCCACCGTCGGACCCCGGGTCCTCGGCCACCACGTCGCCGTGGTGATCAGCGCGGGCGGCGGCTGGTTCCGCAGCCCCGAGGGGGTGCGCACACCGGTCGCCGCGCCCGCCCTGATCTGGCTCAGGCCCGGGGAGCCGCACCACTACGGACCCGACCCGGGCGGCTGGGACGAGAGCTTCGTCGACTTCACGGGCCCCGCCGTCGCCACCTACACCGAGCTGGGCTACATCGACACCGAGCGGACCGTCGTCCCGCTCGGCGACGCCGCCGGGCCCCGGGCCGTCATCGGCCGGATCGCCCGCGCCGCCCGCCGGGGCAACCCGCTCCTGGAGGTGGAGACCTCGGCGGCCGTCCATGAACTCCTCGTCGCGCTGCGCCGGGCCCGCGCCGACACCAACCCCGCCGGGGACCCCGTCCTCACCGCCCTCGCCCGCGACGCCTTCCTCCAGCTCTCCGTCGCCGAGCACGCCGCCCGCCACGGCATGACCCCCGCCGAGCTGCGCACCGCCGTCCGCCGGGGCGCGGGCTGCTCCCCCAAGGACTATCTGCTCTCCATCCGGCTCGGCCGGGCCAAGGAACTGCTGGCCGCCACCGAGCTGCCCGTCGCGGCGGTGGCCCGCCGGGTCGGCTACGAGGACCCCGCCTACTTCTCCCGGCTCTTCACCCGCCGGGTCGGCACCGCCCCCGTCCGCTTCCGTGAGCAGCAGGGACGTACGGTGCCCGGCGGCTGGAGCGACCGCGTTCCGCACCCTGATCACCCGCCGACGATCCCCACCCGGTCCACGTAAGCTCGGCGACCATGAGCACCAGGGACATCGACGAGAGCGTACGGGCCGAGCTGGACCGGCTGCGCGGCAGCATCGACAACATCGACGCGGCCGTCGTGCACATGCTGGCCGAGCGCTTCAAATGCACCCAGCAGGTCGGCCGGCTCAAGGCCCGCCACCAGCTCCCGCCCGCCGACCCCGAGCGGGAGGCCCGCCAGATCGAGCGGCTGCGCCAGCTCGCGGAGAGCGCGAAGCTCGATCCGGCCTTCGCGGAGAAACTCCTCAACTTCATCATCGCCGAAGTCATCCGGCACCACGAGACCCTCGCCGCCCACCACGACGCCTTCTGACGGCCTTCTGACGGGCCGGTTCCCAGCGCCACCACCAGGTCACAAAAAGGCCATAAAGAACTTACCGTTCAGATCTCGGGTCGGATCGATCACAAAGTCCCCCTTTTCCAGGTGTGCCGTCTGGTGCGGACAAGCCGCCGGAGGTAAGGAATTCGGACAGGCCACCGCCTGTCCGACTCCTCCGAAGGGATGGATCACCATGAAGCTGGTCCGCCGCGCCCAGTGGGGCGCGCCCGCCACCTCCGCCGCGTCGCCGATATCCCGGACCCGCGGTGTGAAGGTGCACTACCTCGGCACCGCCTACGCTTCCCGCGCGCACGGCACGTGCGACGACAAGGTCCGCGACATCCGCAGCTCGCACCTCAACCACCCGACCGAGGACTACAGCGACATCGCGTACAACCTGCTCGTGTGCGAGCACGGCTATGTGTACGAGGGCCGGGGCGCCGGGCGCCGCACCGGCGCCAACGGCAGCTCGACGCTGAACTCCGCCCACTACGCCGTCTGCGCCCTCCTCGGCTCCTCCGGCCTCACCAAACCCACCCCGGCGATGCTCCACGGCATCCGGGACGCCATCGAGTACCTGCGCGAGCGGGGCGCCGCCGGTACCGAGATCAAGGGCCACCGCGACGGCTTCGCCACCACCTGCCCCGGTCCCGAGCTGTACGCCTGGGTCAAACGGGGCGCCCCCCGCCCCGCCGCCCCCGGGAAACCCGGCGACCAGCCCAGCAGGCCGAAGCCGCCGGCCGCACCCCGCTACGAGCCGTTCCCCGGCCCGGGGTTCTTCGTGCCCGGCCGCCGCAGCCCGATCGTCACCGCCATGGGCAGACGGCTCGTCGCCGAGGGCTGCGGACGGTACGAGATCGGCCCCGGACCCGCCTGGAGCGAGGCCGACCGCCGGTCGTACGCCGCCTGGCAGCGCAAACTCGGCTACTCCGGAGCGGCGGCCGACGGCATCCCCGGCAAGACCTCCTGGGACCGCCTCAAGGTCCCCAACACCTGAATCCGCACCACGGCGGAGCCCACAGCGCACCGCACGGCTCCGGGCCTCCGCCCCGGAGCCGCGTGGCCGCGCTCACAGCGCAAGCGATTTTTCGTGTGCTCGACCGTCCCCATCAGGCAGCATGGCCCTCATGTCCGTACTCACGCGCGATGAAGCGCAGACCCGCGCCCGGCTTCTCGACGTCCACCGGTACACGATCGCCCTCGATCTGTCCGGGGGAGCCGGAACCCCTCCCGATACCGGGACCGCAGACGAGCAGAGCTTCGGTTCCCGCTCCGTCATACACTTCACCGCCCGCGCGGACGGGGACACCTTCTTCGAACTGAAGCCGGTCGTACTGCACTCGGTCACGCTGGACGGACAGCCCCTCGACCCCGCACTGCTCGACGGGAACCGCTTCCCCCTCACCGGGCTGGGCGCGGGCGCGCACGAGCTGGCCGTCGAGGCCGAGATGCGCTACTCGCGCACCGGCGAGGGCATGCACCGCTTCACCGACCCCAGCGACGGGGAGGTGTACGTCTACACCCAGCTCTTCATGGAGGACGTCCAGCCCGTCTTCGCGGCCTTCGACCAGCCCGACCTCAAGGCCGTCTTCGAGCTGACCGTGACCGCCCCCGAGGCATGGACCGTCCTCGGCAACGGCATCGCCACCCACCAGGGCGGCGGCGTGTGGACCTGCGCCCCCACCCCTCCGCTCTCCACCTACTTCGTCGCCGTCGCCGCCGGACCCTGGCACTCCGTCCGCACCGAGCACGCCGGACTCCCCTTCGGCCTGCACTGCCGCCGCTCCCTCGCCGAACACCTCGACACCGACGCCGAAGAACTCCTCGAAGTCACCCGGCGGTGCTTCGACCGCTACCACGAGAAGTTCGAGGAGCCCTACCCCTTCGACTCCTACGACCAGGCGTTCGTCCCCGAGTTCAACGCGGGCGCCATGGAGAACCCCGGACTCGTGACCTTCCGGGACGAGTTTGTCTTCCGCTCCGCCGTCACCGACACCGAGCGGCAGACCCGGGCCATGGTCATCGCCCATGAGATGGCCCATATGTGGTTCGGCGACCTCGTCACCATGGTCTGGTGGGACGACCTCTGGCTCAACGAGTCCTTCGCCGAGTACATGGGCTTCCAGATCCTCACCGAGGCCACCCGCTTCACCGACACCTGGGTCGACTTCGCCGTCAACCGCAAGGGCTGGGGATACGACGCCGACCAGCGGCCCTCCACCCACCCCGTCGCCCCCGCCCCCGAGGCCGTCCCCGACACCGCGTCCGCGATGCTCAACTTCGACGGCATCTCCTACGCCAAGGGCGCGTCCGCGCTGCGGCAGCTCGTGACCTGGATGGGCGAGAAGGACTTCCTCGCCGGGATCAACGACCACTTCGCCCGCCACAGGTTCGGCAACGCCACCCTCGCCGACTTCATCGACTCCCTCGCCCGCGCCACCGACCGCGATGTGCCCGCCTGGGCCGAGTCCTGGCTGCGCACCACCGGCGTGGACACCCTGCGGCCCACCGTCACCGAGAACGGGGGCACCTGGTCCCTCACCGTCGAGCAGGACGGCAGCCGCCCGCACCGGATCACCGTCGGCGCCTACGACCTCGACCCCGTCGACCCCGACCGGGTCGTCGTCCGCAGCCGCTTCGAGGTGGACGTCCCGCAGGCCGGACCCGCCGGACCGCACCCCGGCCGCCGCCCCGCCCTCGTCGTCCTCAACGAGAACGACACCACCTACGCGAAGATCCGCTTCGACGCCGGTTCCTGGGGCACCGTCGGGAAGATCCTCTCCCGTATCCCGGAGCCGCTGACCCGCGCCGTGATCTGGAACGCCGCCCGGGACATGGTCCGCGACGGCGAACTCGCCCCCATGGAGTACCTGGAGACCGCCCGCGCCCACCTCCCGCGCGAGAGCGACCTCGCGATCGTGCAGGGCGTCCTCGGCTTCGCCGCCGGGCAGATCGCCGACTGCTACCTCCCCGCCGGGCAGCGGCCCGCCGCCCTCGCCGCCGTCCGCGACATCTGCCGCGCCCTGATGCGCCGCACCGAGGACGGCAGCGACCCCGGGCTGCGGCTGATCGCCGTACGCCACTGCATCACCGCCGCCGCGCAGCCCGAGACCATCCAGGAGTGGCTGTCCGACGGCAGCGTCACCGGGGGCCCGGAACTCGACCCCGAGCTGCGCTGGCGGATTCTCTACCGGCTCGCCGTCCTCGGCGCCGTCGACGAGCGCGCCGTCGCCGCCGAACTGGAGCTCGACCCGAGCGCCACCGGGCGCGAGGGCGCGGCCCGCTGCCGGGCGGCGCTGCCGACGGCGGAGGCCAAGGCCGCGGCGTGGGAGGCGCTGTTCGCCTCGGACACGCTCACCAACTACCTCTTCACCGCGACCGCGCAGGGCTTCTGGCAGCCCGAGCAGTCCGAGGTGCTGGAGGAGTACCTCGGCCGCTTCTGGCCGGACGTCACCGCGCTCGCGGCCCGGCGCGGTCCGGCGATCGCGGAGGCCGCGGGGCGGTACGCCTTCCCGCTCCACGCCGTCGACGCGGAGACCCTCCGCGCGGGCGAGGAGGCGCTGGCCGACCCGGACATGCTCCCGGCCCTCCGCCGCAAACTCGCCGACCAGCTCGACGACCTCCGCCGCGCCCTGAAGGTCCGCACCGCCGCCTGACCGCCACGCGCCCGGCCGCCCTTTCCTGCGGGGCGGCCCTCGCGCGGGTGACGCGGCCCGGTGCGGGGCCGTGCCCGCGCTCGCTTCCCCCCTGGACGGGGCGCGGGGCACTCTCTCTCCCCCCACCGGGCGGGACGATACCCACTCCCCGCACCGAGTGGGCCGTCTCCCCGTGGTGGGGCCCCTGGCCGGGACCCGGGGCCGTCCGTCTCCCACCGGGCGGAGCTGTGCCCACGTCCCGCACCGAGTGGGCCGTCTGCCCGTGGTGGGGGGTGCAGGGTCGTCCCCGGAAGGGACCGGCGGACGTTGACCCGCGTCCAGACATCGGACGCCCGGTCTGCCGGCCCTGAGGAGTCGAGCCCGGAGGCCCCCACCCCCGCACCCGACGACCGACCCGAGCAAAACCAGCCCGTCCGGCGTTTGAGGACGGACCCCGCACCCAACGGAAAACCTCACGCGCAAGCCGACGGCCCCCCGCGCGGCCCCGTTGTCGGGGGCCAGCCCCCGAACCCCTGCTCCTCAATCGCCGGAGAGGCTGAAATGTGCGGCCCCATCGTCGGGGGGCCAGCCCCCGAACCCCCGCGTCTCAATCGCCGGCGAGGCTGATTTTGCCCCCCGCGCCTCAATCTCCCCCAGAGGGGGCACCCTCAAGAGGCTGAATTTGGCACCCCCAAGGGCGAATCCCCACACGGCGGTCGCCAGGACCACCCCCGAGAAACACCCCCCGCACCCGAAACCCCCCACGGCCCAAAACCCCTGCGCCCCCCACTCGTTGAGCACACGTCGCCCCGCCAAAGGACCCCTCATGCGCTCACCCCACCCCCCGCTCGCCGGCGGTCCCACCGGCGCCGACGCTCTGCGCCCCCTCCTCGACACCGTCCTCGACGCCCTCCGCGGCGGCGCGGCCGACCGGGACGGGCCCTTCCCGGCGGGCGGTCCGGAAGACGTCGCGGCCGGGGTGCGGCAGGCGCTCGGGGAGGTGTTCCCGGAGCGGGGCGCGGGCGCCGCCGAGGCGCTGCACCGCATCGTCCACGCGGTGGCCCGCGGCTCCGCCGACCCCGCGGACCCCCGCTGCGCGGCCCACCTCCACACCCCGCCCCTCGCGCTCGCCACCGCCGCGGACCTCGCCGCGTCCGCCCTCAACCCGTCCCTGGACTCCTGGGACCAGGCCCCCGCGGCCTCCGCCCTGGAAGCGGCCGTCACCGCCGTCCTCGCGGCGGTGGTCTACCCCGGCGCCCCCGCCCCCGACCTCCTCGTCACCACCGGCGGCACCGAGTCCAACCAGCTCGCCCTGCTGCTCGCCCGTGAACACCACGCCCACCGCCCGCACCGCCCCGGCCCCGCCCCCCTCCAGGTCGTCTGCGGGGCCGCGGCCCACCACTCCGTGCGCCGCGCCGCCTGGCTCCTCGGCCTGCCCGAACCGTTCGCCGTCCCCGGCACCGGCGGCGGACTCGACCCGGCGGCGCTCGACGGCGCCCTCACCGAGCTGCCCGGCCCCCATCTCGTTGTCGCCACCGCGGGCACCACCGACACCGGCCAGGTCGACCCCCTCGCCGACCTCGCCGACCTCTGCGCCCACCACCGCGCCCAGCTCCACGTCGACGCGGCCTACGGCGGTGGCCTGATCTTCTCTGACCGCCACCGCGCCCTCGTCGACGGACTCGACCGCGCCGACTCCGTCTCCCTCGATCTGCACAAGATGGGCTGGCAGCCGGTCGCCGCCGGACTCTTCGCGGTCGCCGACCGCGAACGGCTCGCCCCCCTCGCGCTCACCGCCGACTACCTCAACGCACCGGATGACACCGGGGCCGGTCTCCCCGATCTGCTGGGCCGCTCGCTGCGCACCACCCGCAGGCCCGACATCCTCAAGGTCGCCGTCACCCTCGCCGCCCTCGGCCGCGAGGGCCTCGCCCGGCTAGTCGACGACAGCGTGAACACCGCCCGGAGCTTCGCGGACCGGGTCGCCGCGCACCCCCGGATGGAGCTGTGGGACCGCCCCGCCCTCACCACGGTCCTCTTCCGCCCCATAGGCGCCGACGACGGGCAGATCGCCGCCATCCGCCGCACCCTGCTCACCGAGGGCCGCTGCGTCCTGGGACGCGCCCGCGCCGACGGCCGGCTCTGGCTGAAGGCGACCCTGCTCAACCCCCACACCACCCCCGAAGACCTGGACCGCCTGATCGACCTCGTGGAAGGCAGCACCCCCCGATGAGCGCCCTGCCCACAGCCGCCCCCGATCAGCCCCACGACCTGGTGGGCATCGGTATCGGCCCGTCCAACCTCTCCCTCGCCGCGCTCGCCCACGGCGTCCCCGGCGGCCTCGCCACCGCCTTCTTCGAGCAGAGCCCCCGGTTCGGCTGGCACCCCGGGCTGCTCATCGACGGAGCCGTGCTCCAGGTGCCCTTCCTCGCCGACCTGGTCACCCTCGCCGACCCCGCGAGCCCCTGGACCTTCCTCAACTACCTCCGCGGACGCGAGCGCCTGTTCCCGTTCTACTTCGCCCAGACCTTCCACGTACACCGGAGCGAGTACGACGCGTACTGCCGCTGGGTCAGCGACAGCCTCCCCGGACTCCACTTCGGCCACCGGGTCGACGCCGTCCGCTGGAACCCGGAACGCGCCCTGTTCGAGGTGGACTTCACCCGCTTCGGCCCCGAGGGCGAGGCACAGGCCCCGGGCCGCACCCACGCCCGGCACATCGTCCTCGGCGTGGGCACCGAACCGTATGTCCCCGACGCGCTGCGCCCGCTCACCGCCGCACCCGGCGCCCCGGTGCTCCACTCCGCCGACTACCTCGCCCACCGGGACCGGCTGCTCGCCGCCGGGCACATCACCGTCGTCGGCTCGGGCCAGTCGGGCGCCGAGGTCTTCCTCGACCTGCTGCGCCACCGGCCCGCCGGGGCCGAGGGAATCCACTGGATCTCCCGCAGCGAGTCCTTCGCGCCGATGGAGTACTCCAAGCTCGGCCTGGAGCACTTCACCCCCGACTACACGCACTACTTCCACTCCCTCCCGGAGCAGACCCGGGACCGGCTGATCCCGCGGCAGTGGCAGCTCCACAAGGGCATCGACGCCCGTACCATCGCCGCCGTCCACGAGGAGCTGTACCGCCGCACCCTGGACGGGGGCTGGCCGCAGACCGTCCTCACCCCCGGCGTCACCGTCCGCACCGCGGGCCGGCTCGCCACCACCAAGGTCGAACTCCATCTGGAACACGCCCAGCAGGGCACCCGCTCCCGGCTGACCACCGAGGCCGTCGTCCTCGCCACGGGCTACCGCGAGCGCTCGGTGGGGGTGATGCTCGCCGGACTCGAACCGTATCTGCGCCACGACTCCTCCGGACGGCCCCGGATCGACCGCGAGTTCCGGCTGGTGCTGGACTCCTCCGTGACCGGTTCGGTCTTCGTCCAGAACGCGGAGACGCACACCCACGGCATCGGCGCCCCCGACCTCGGACTGGCCGCCTGGCGCAGCGCCTCCATCCTCAACGCGCTCACCGGCAAGGAGCCGTATCCGATGCCCCGGCGCACCGCGTTCACCAGCTTCGGCCTGGAACGCGCCCCCGCCCCCGGGGTCCCGGACCGGCCCACGCGGCTGACCCCCCTCGCCGGAGGCTTCTAGACCCGCCCGGCCCGGGGCCCTCTAGGGTGGGAACACGGGCCGGGCCCGCGCGGCACCGGCCCCGCCGCCCGCGCTCCGTACCGCTGTCCGTGCCGCTGTACGAGGGAGCCCTTCCGTTGACCGCCGACGCGACCACCCCCGCCGCCACCTCCGCCACTCCCGCCGCCCCTTCCCCCGCCGCGCACCAGCCGTTCGCCCCCTACGGCACCCCCGACGCCCCCCGGGTCGCCGTGGTCGGCGAAGCCCGTATCGACGTCGATCCGGAGATCGCCCGGATCGGTGTCACCGTCACCGTGCGCGGCACCGACCGGCGGGCCGCGCTCGACGACCTCGCCCGCCGCAACACCGCCGTCCTGGAGGTCATCAGGTCCTACGGCGAGGCCGTGGAACGGGTGGAGACGGGCGCGTTCTCCGTCAGCCCCGAACTGACCCGCTCGGGGCGCGGCGAACGCGTCCGCGCCTACCACGGCGCGGTGTACATCAGTGCCGAGGTGGGCGACTTCACCGTGGCGGGCGAGCTGATGACCCGGATCGCCGATCTGGAGCTGACCCAGGTCGAGGGCCCCCAGTGGCGGCTGCGCCCCAGCTCGCCCGCGTACGCGGAGGCCCGTCGTACGGCGGTCCGGGAGGCGGTGCGGCGGGCCCGGGAGTACGCCGAGGCCCTGGGCGCCCGGCTGACGGCGCTGCTGGAACTCTCCGACCAGGGCGCGGAGCAGGCCACTCCCTACGGTGGGGCGGACTCCGTGGTGCGGGTGGCCCCCTACGCCGCCCTCGCGGGCGCGGAGTCCGCTCCGGACGTCGAGCTGGAACCGCGCAGGCTGACGGTCGAGGCCCAGGTCACCGCCCGCTTCCTGATGACACCGCCCCGGCTCTGAGCCCACCGTCCGGGCCCGCCGGGCGCTTGTCCGAGCGGGCCCGGGCGCCGTTCAACAGGTGGTCGATATCCATGAATATCCTTTTCACCAAAGGTTATTGGGGACTCATCCGATACCGCCGCTCTACCGATCGGTAAGGCATAGGGTCGCCCCATGCGCCGAGCGAAAATCGTCTGTACCCTCGGGCCGGCCACCGACTCCTACGACCAGATCAAGGCATTGGTCGAGGCCGGAATGGATGTGGCCCGCTTCAATCTCAGCCATGGTTCGTACGCCGATCACGAGGCGCGGTACCACCGGGTCCGCAAGGCGTCCGAGGAACTCGGACGGAGCGTCGGCGTCCTGGCCGATCTTCAAGGTCCGAAGATCAGGCTGGGGCGCTTCCGCGAGGGCCCCGTACTCCTTGAACGCGGCGACACGTTCGTCATCACCGTCGAGGAGCGGGAGGGCGACCGCGACAGCTGCGGGACGACGTACGCCGGGCTCGCCGCCGATGTCACCGCGGGTGAGCGCATCCTCGTGGACGACGGCAGGGTCACCCTGGAGGTGACCGCCGTCGACGGTCCCCGGGTGCGCACCACCGTCATCGAGGGCGGGATGGTCTCGGACCACAAGGGGCTGAATCTGCCCGGTGTCGCGGTCTCCGTCCCCGCCCTCTCCGAGAAGGACATCCAGGATCTGCGCTGGGCGCTGGAGACCGGCGCGGATGTGATCGCCCTGTCCTTCGTCCGCAGCGGCAAGGACATCGAGGACGTCCACCGGGTGATGGACGAGGCGGGACGGCGCGTTCCGGTCATTGCCAAGATCGAGAAGCCGCAGGCGGTCACGCATATCGAGGACATCGTCGCCGCCTTCGACGGCATCATGGTGGCCCGCGGGGACCTCGGGGTCGAAATGCCGCTGGAGCAGGTGCCGATCGTCCAGAAACGGGCGATCAAGCTGGCCAAGCGGAACGCCAAGCCGGTCATCGTCGCCACCCAGATGCTGGACTCGATGATCGACAATTCCCGCCCCACCCGTGCCGAGGCGTCCGACGTGGCCAATGCCGTGATCGACGGCACCGACGCGGTGATGCTGTCCGGTGAGACCAGTGTGGGCAAGTACCCCGTCGAGACGGTGCGGACGATGGGCCGGATCGTGACGGCGGCCGAGGAGGACGTGCTCGCGCAGGGGCTGCCGCCGCTGACCGTGCGGAACAAGCCCCGGACCCAGGGCGGCGCGGTGGCCCGCGCGGCGGCGGAGATCGGCGACTTCCTCGGCGCCGCGTTCCTGGTGGCGTTCACCCAGTCCGGGGACACGGTCAGGCGGCTCTCCCGCTACCGGTCGCCGATCCCGCTGCTGGCCTTCACCCCCGATCCGGCCACCCGCTCCCAGCTCAATCTGACCTGGGGGGTGGAGAGCTTCCTCGGCCCCCGCGTGGAGTCGACCGATGCCATGGTCGCCCAGGTCGACGAGGAGCTGCTGAGGATCGGCCGCTGCCGCCGCGGGGACCTGGTGGTGATCACGGCGGGGTCGCCGCCCGGAGTGCCCGGTTCCACCAATCTGGTCCGGGTCCATCGCATCGGGGAGAGCGATTCGCTCCGCTGAGAAAGCACTGAGGCCCCTCGATCAGGGGCCTCAGTCGTGACCTTGGAAAGCTAGGTAATGTACCCCGGGTGGGATTCGAACCCACGCTGGATGGTGTTTGAGACCACTGCCTCTACCGCTGGGCTACCGGGGCGCCCTTAGAAACAAAGGGCTGGGGACACCCTTCGTGTCCCCACCTTACAGGAGCTGGGTAGGCTCGTGGTGAGCACCCTGCCTTGGAATGAGGAGTCCCGTGACCGCCCCCGACTCACCCCAGCCTGTCGCCGACGACGACGTATCGCACATTCCCCCGCTGACGACCCGTGTGGTGATCGCGGAGGACGAGGCGCTGATCCGGCTCGACCTCAAAGAGATGCTGGAGGAAGAGGGGTACGCGGTCGTGGGCGAGGCCGGAGACGGCCAACGCGCGGTCGAGCTGGCCCGTGAGCACCGCCCCGACCTGGTCATCCTCGATGTGAAGATGCCCGTTCTGGACGGGATCTCCGCCGCCGAGCAGATCGCCGCCGAGTCCATCGCCCCCGTGCTGATGCTGACCGCCTTCTCCCAGCGCGACCTGGTCGAGCGGGCCCGGGACGCCGGGGCGATGGCCTACCTGGTCAAGCCGTTCAGCAAGAGCGATGTCGTCCCCGCCATCGAGATGGCCGTCTCCCGCTTCACCGAGCTGAAGGCCCTGGAGAAGGAGGTCGCCGACCTCTCCCTGCGGCTGGAGACCCGCAAGCTGGTCGACCGGGCCAAGAGCGTCCTGATGACCGAGTACGGGCTGAACGAACCGGCCGCGTTCCGCTGGATCCAGAAGACCTCGATGGACCGCAGGCTCTCCATGCAGCAGGTCGCCGAAGCGGTCATCCAGGACTCCGAGGAGAAGAAGGCGGCCAAGGGGCAGTAGCCCCCCGCGGCTCCCCGCGCCCGCTCCCGGCCCCGCGCCATGGACGAGGGCCCGCACCCCGGACCGGGGAGCGGGCCCTCACCCGTACTCCGTATTCCGAGCGATGACGCCGATCAGTCGCGGCGACGCCGCTCAGTCCTCGCCCAGATACGCCTTCCGGACCGACTCGTCCACCAGCAGATCCCGGCCCGTGCCCGAGAGCACGATGGAACCCACCTCCATCACATGCCCCTGATCGGCGAGCGAGAGCGCGGCCTGCGCGTTCTGCTCCACCAGCAGAATCGTGGTGCCCTGGGCCTTCAGCTCGGTGATGGTCGCCATGATCTTCTGCATCATGATCGGCGAGAGCCCCATGGAGGGCTCGTCCAGCATCAGCAGCTTCGGCTGGGACATCAGCGCCCGCCCCATCGCGAGCATCTGCTGCTCCCCTCCGGAGAGGGTGCCCGCCGCCTGCCTGCTGCGCTCCCCGAGAATGGGGAACAGCTCGTAAGCCCGCTGGATGTCCCGTGCGATACCCGCCTTGTCGGACCGGAGGAACGCGCCGAGCTGGAGATTCTCGGCGATGGTCAGCCGGGGGAAGATATGCCGCCCCTCGGGGGAGTGGGCCAGCCCCAGCGCCACGATCTTGTGCGCGGGGATCTGGCCGAGCGGCTGCCCGTTGAAGACGATCCGCCCCGACGTCGGCTTCAGCAGCCCCGACAGGGTGCGCAGCGTGGTGGTCTTGCCCGCGCCGTTGGTGCCGATCAGGGTCACCACCTGCCCGGCCTCGACGGTGAAGGAGATCCCCTTCACGGCCTCGATCTTGCCGTAGGAGACCCGCAGGTCCTCGACCTCAAGGAGTGCGGTCACTGGGCTTCCCCTTCCGGGCGGGTGGTGCTGTCCGTGCCGTCGCGGTGGGCTTCGGCGCTGTGGGCCTCGGCCGCCTCCACCTCCGCGAGCTCCTCCGCGCCCGGCGCGCCCTCGAACGGCGTCCCGAGATAGGCCGCGATGACCCGCTCGTCGCCCTGGACCGTCTCGGCGGTCCCCTCGATCAGCTTCTCTCCCTGGACCAGACAGGCCACCCGGTCACAGAGGTTGAAGATGAAACGCATGTCGTGCTCGATGACGAGGATCGCCACCCCCTGGTCCCGGATGCCGAAGATCAGCTCTTCGGCCGCCCGGGTCTCCTGCGGGTTCATCCCGGCCGTCGGCTCGTCGAGCAGCAGCAGCCCGGGGTCGCTGGCCAGCGCCCGCGCGATCTCCAGCTTGCGCTGCTCGCCATAGGGGAGGTTGCGCGAGACATGGTCGGCCTTGTGGCTCAGACCGACGAACTCCAGCAGCTCCATGGCCCGTTCGTGCGAGGCCGCCTCGGCCTTCTTGAAGCCGGGGCCGCGCAGCAGCGCCGACCACAGCCCCTCCTTGGTGCGGGTGTGCCGCCCCACGAGGACATTCTCCAGAACGGTCATATTGGCGAACAGCCGGATGTTCTGGAAGGTCCGCGCCACTCCCGCCGTGGTGACGAGGTGCGGCTTGGGCGGCAGCAGGGTGCCCTTGTAGCGGACTTGGCCCTCGGTGGGGACATAGAGGCCGGTGAGACAGTTGAAGAAGGTGGTTTTCCCGGCTCCGTTGGGGCCGATGAGGCCGACGATCTCGCCCGCCCCGACGGTGAGGTCGACCGAGCGCACGGCGGTGAGACCGCCGAACCGCATGGTGACCCCGCTGGCCTCCAGGACCGGAGTGGTCGGCATATCGATGGTGGTCGTCGTCATGGCGTTCACGCCCCCGCCTTGGTGGCGCCGGTGCCCGCGCCGCCCAGCGGTCGTTCGGGCAGATCGGCCTGGTCCGTCTGGTCGGCCTGCTGGGGCTCGTGGTATTCGAGCTGGGCCCGGCGGTTGGCGATCAGTCCCTCGGGGCGGAAGCGCATCAGGACGATCAGCGCGATGCCGAAGCCGAGGAGCTGGTAGTCCTGGAGGAACTGGAGCTTCGCCGGGATCATGTACAGCAGCGTGGCGCCGAGCAGCGGACCGCTGACCGTTCCCATGCCGCCGAGGATCACGGCGGCGAGCAAGAAGGCGGAGTTGGGCGGCACCGGACCGGCGAACTGATACATCTCGGGCACCACGGTGTGCTGGACATGGGCCTGTACGGTTCCGGCGACCCCGGCGAGGGTCGCACCGAGGGCGAAGGCGATCAGCTTGACCCGGAAGCCGTTGATGCCCATGGCGGTGGCGGCGGTCTCGTCCTCCCGGATGGCCACCCAGGCACGCCCGATCCGGGAGTTCTCCGCCCGGGTGAAGACCACGACGACCAGCACCATCGCCAGCAGCATCAGCAGGTAGTAGTTGGCGTAGCTGCCCAGCTCGACCCCGAGGACCGTATGCGGCTCACCGAAGTTGTAGCCGAAGAACTCCAGGTCGGGGATGTTGGGAATGCCGTTGGGGCCATTGGTGATGTGCGGGCCCGACACCCCGTCGAGGTTGCCCATCGCGATCCGGAAGATCTCGCCGAAGCCCAGGGTGACGATGGCGAGATAGTCGCCGCGCAGCCGCAGGGTGGGGGCGCCGATGATCACGCCGAAGATCAGTGAGACCACCGCGCCGGTGAGGACGGACGCCCAGAACGGGAACTGCACGTCGAACGCCGACGCCGTCGAGCCGGAGACCAGCGCGGCGGTGTACGCGCCCACGCCGAGGAAGGCCACATAGCCGAGGTCCAGCAGACCGGCCAGCCCCACCACGATGTTCAGACCGAGGGCGACCGTCGCGAAGATGAGGATGTTGACGGCGATCAGGGTGTAGGTGTCGGTGTTCTGGGTGAACGGGAAGGCCGCGGCGGCGGTGAACGCCGCGATCATCGTCACCTGGCGGTACTTGGCGGTGAGCGCGGAGAGCCGGACGAACACCCCGGCCTTGATCAGACCGGCGACGGCGAAGCCGACGGAGAGGAGATAGCCGGTGAACAGCTCGGCGCCCTCGGTGTCGATGCCATAGGTGATCACGAACAGCCCGAGGCCGAAGACGGCGACGATGATCAGGATCTCGGCCCAGGAGGGCAGTTCCCGGGGCCGGGCCGCCTTGCGGCTGTCGTCCGGCAGCGCGAACGCGGCCAGCGGGACCGCCGAGGCCACGGCGGCGGCGTAGCCGCCCGGTTCGAGGTTGACCAGGCCGTCGAGCTGGACGGCGATGGCGACGACGGTGAACCAGGTGGTGCCGAACGCCCCGAGGGCGTACATCCGCAGGGCCTGGCTGCTGCCCGCAGGCACCAGCCAGCCGAGCCCCTTGACGCCGAGGGCGGCGAGCGCCCCGAGGGCGACGAGCATGCCCGCCACCAGGGACAGGACCTGGAGGCCGCCCGGGTAGCCGTAGACGGTGAGATCGCCGGGGAACGCGTCGGTCCAGGTCCAGGCGAGGAAGGTGCTCGCGACGGTGGCGAGGCCGCCCGCCGCGACGGTCGTGCGGAGCGCGCGGTTACGGGAGTCGTCCGCCGCGGTCTGCGCGCCGGTGGCCTGGGTGGTGGTGTCTTCTGTGGTCATGGTTCTCACGCCCGATCCGCGACGCGCTCACCGAGCAGACCCTGCGGCCTGACGAGCAGCACGAGAATGAGCAGGACAAAGGCCCAGACATTGGACCAGGCGCCGCCGCCGAGCTGGCTCATGCCCGGGATGTCCTCGATGTACGCGATCGACAGCGACTCGGCGAGGCCGAGGACGACCCCGCCGACCATCGCGCCGTAGATATTGCCGATGCCGCCGAGGACCGCGGCGGTGAAGGCCTTGAGTCCGAGGATGAAGCCCATCTCAAAGTTGATCTGGCCCTTGTCCAGGCCGTAGGCGACGGCGGCGACGGCGGCGAACGCGGCGCCGACGGCGAAGGCCATGACGATGATCCGGTCGGTGTTGATGCCCATGAGCTTCGCGGTGTCCGGGTCCTGCGCGGTGGCCTGCATGGCGCGTCCGCTGCGGCTCTTGGAGACGAACAGCCCCAGGGCGAGCATGCACAGCGGCGCCAGGATCAGGACGAAGGCGTCGGCCCGCTGGATGAGCAGGTCGTCGGTGATCCGGAAGGCGTCACCGGTGAACTCGGGGAAGCTCTTGTGCTTCTTGGCGTCCGGGTAGAAACCCCAGACGAGCTGCTGAAGGGCGATGGAGAGACCGATCGCGGTGATCAGCGGCGCGAGTCGGGGAGCCCCGCGCAGAGGGCGGTAGGCGAACCGCTCGGCGGCGGTCGCGACGCCGACGGCGGCGATGGCGCCACCTATGATCATCAGGGGTATCGCTACTGCCAGCGACACGCCGCTGGGAAGCCAGACATAGATGGTGAGGGCGCCGAAGCCCCCGATCATGAAGATCTCGCCATGGGCGAAGTTGATGAGCTGCACGATGCCGTAGACCATGGTGTACCCGATGGCGATGAGACCGTAGAGGGCACCCAGAGCGAGGCCGTTCGCCAGCTGTTGCGGCAGTTCGTTCACCGCAGAGCCTCCGATGAGCGTGTCGGATATGACTCCGCGCGAGGGCGCGGTCTGCACCCTCGCGCGGCTGGTTCAGGGAAAGCGGGGTTCGAAGGGCCTGGTCAGTCCTGGAACGTGGAGCTCTTCAGGTCGGTCCACTTGCCGTTCTTGACGGTGTAGACGGTGAGCTGCTTGTTGGTGGTGTCGCCGTACTCGTCGAAGGCGACCTGCCCGGTCACACCGGCGAAGGAGACCTTGGACATGGCCTCGGTGACCTTGGCGCGGGCGTCGTCCGGCACCTTGTTGCCGTTGGCGGCCACCACGGTCTTGACCGCCTGGACGATCGCCCAGGCCGCGTCGTACGAGTAGCCGCCGTACGCCGCGTAGGGGTCCTTGTACCCGCCGGCGCTGTAGTCCGCGATGAACTTCTTCGCCGTGTCCAGCTTCTCGATCGGGTAGCCGACGGAGGTGGCGATGTCGCCTTCGTTGGGCTCGCCGGAGGCGCTGATGAACGCGGGGTCGTAGAGCGCGTCACCGCCCATGGTGGGGATCTTCGCCCCGACCTTCTTGATCTGGTCGGAGAGAAGACCGCCCTCGGGGTACTGCCCGCCGAAGTAGACCGAGTCCGCGCCCGACGCCTTGACCTTGTCGGCGGTGCTGGAGAAGTCGGTCTCCTTCACCGTGACGTGGTCCTCGCCGACGACCTTGCCGCCGAGGCGCTTGAACTCGGCGGAGAAGATCTGGGCGAGCCCGGCGCCGTAGGTCTGCTTGTCGTCGACGACGTAGACCTTCTTCTTCTTGGCGTCGTTGAAGAGGTACTGGGCGGCGAACTTGCCCTGGACCACATCCGTGGTGGCGGTGCGGAAGTAGGTCTTGAAGGGACGTTCTTTCTTGCCCTCACCCCACTTGTTGCCCTGCGAGAGCGCCGGGTTGGTGTTGGCCGGGGAGACCTGGGTCAGATTGGCCTTGGCGAAGTCGCCCTGCATGGACTGGGCCACTCCGGAGTTCAGCGGTCCCACCACACCGAGGACCTTTCCGTCGCCCACCAGCTTCTGGGCGTTGGCCTGACCGGACGCGGGCACGGCCTGGTCGTCGTAGGCGACCGTCTTGAATTCGACGCCCGGTACTTCGTTGTTCTTGTTCGCGGTCTTGACCGCGAGATCCACGGAGTTCTTGATGCCCTGGCCGAGGGCGGTCAGCGAGCCCGTCAGCGGGGCGTCGACGCCGATGATCACCGTGGTCTTACTGCTGCTGCCGCCTTCGGACTTCTTGTTGTCGTCGCGCGATCCGCAGGCGGTGAGCGAGAGCGCCCCCGTGGTGACCACGGCGGTGAGTATGAGCAAGGAACGGTTGCGCACGATGAGTCCTTTCCCTGGCGCGGCCCCTCCCCCTGAGGTGCCGTGGAGTCGCCGGGCCGTACATGGAGGTACACGGGCCGTGCTGACTGCGCCCGGCGGCGCGGTAACTGGCCGTGACTCTAGGCGTAGGCGATGGGGAGGGTCACTAACGACAGCAGGATGTGACGTTCTTGTTATGACCTGGCCAACATCCGGTGCAGGGAGTGGGACAGAAGGGGCGATCCGCCGCAGGAAACGGGCGTCCAAAACTCCAGAACAGGCAGTTCTGCTCAGGCCCTTGAGGGGATCTTGGTACTGACAGGGGCCATGGTGCGCGGATGTCCGGTTGCGGCCCCGAGGGGTGCGGGGAGGGGCGGGGAATCCGGATGTCCACATCCGGATTCCGGCTACGGAGAGTGATGTCGACGGGGGTGTGGCGGGCGAGAGCACGGCGGCGGCCCTGCCGCCGGGCCCGGGGTGTCCGGGCGGGCGACAGGGCCGCGGTCGAGCGGTGGGGGAGGGCCTCAGCCCGCGTCGTCACGCCGCGCGACACCCGGCGCGGGCATATCCCGGATCATGCAGGTCAGCCGGGCGCTGCACACCCGCCGCCCCTGGTCGTCGGTGATGGCGATCTCGTACGTGGCCGTCGAACGCCCCCGGTGCAGCGCCGTCGCCACCCCGGTGACCAGCCCGGACCGCGCGCCGCGATGGTGGGTGCAGTTGAGGTCCACCCCCACCGCCATCCGGGAGCTGCCGCCGTGCAGCATCGCGCCGAGCGAGCCCAGGGTCTCCGCGAGCACCGCCGAGGCGCCGCCGTGCAGCAGACCGTACGGCTGGGTGTTGCCCTCCACCGGCATGGTCCCCACCACCCGCTCCGCCGACACCTCCTGCACCCGGATGCCCATACGGTTGCCGATGCTGCCGGCGGAGAACAGCGTGGGCAGATCCACCCCGAGCGCCGTGTACTCGTCGATGACCTCTTGCGGGAACTTCACGGGTGACTCGTCGCCCATGGCACGGCTCCGTTCTGGGTGTGGTCGCATGCTGTGCGCACCGTTCTAGCAAACGGGATGAGCGAACGCTTAGCCCCGGCGGGGATTTCCCGCCGGGGCGAAGATCACACCCCCGTGGACGTGCGAGGGCCCCTCCCCCGGGGTAGGAGCGTCCCCTTCCGCTCGCCGCCCGGGGCTTCCGCTCAGCGGCTTCCGCTCAGGGGTTCTCCGTCGCAGGGCTCCCCGTCCCCGGGCCCTCCGTTCCGGGGATCTCCGTCCCGAGTCCCTCCGTTCCGAGTCCCACCGCCCCGGGGTTCTCCGTCCCGGGGTTCTCGAACCGCACCACCACGGACTTGCTCACCGGGGTGTTGCTCGTGTCCGCCGTCGAGTCCAACGGCACCAGCACATTCGTCTCCGGGTAGTACGCCGCGGCACACCCCCGCGCCGTCGGATAGTGCACCACCCGGAAGCCGGGGGCCCGCCGCTCCACGCCGTCCGTCCACTCACTGACCAGATCGGTGTACGCGCCGTCGGCGAGCCCCAGCCCCGCCGCGTCCTCCGGATGCACCAGCACCACCCGGCGCCCGCCCCTGATCCCCCGATAGCGGTCGTCCAGACCGTAGATCGTGGTGTTGTACTGGTCGTGCGAGCGCAGCGTCTGAAGCAGCAACCGCCCCTCGGGCACCCGCGGATACTCCACCGGGGCCGCGGTGAAATTGGCCTTCCCCGTGGCCGTCGGGAAGCGGCGCTCGTCACGCGGGGCGTGCGGCAGCGTGAACCCGCCCGGCCGGGCGATCTTCTCGTTGAAGTCCTCGAAGCCGGGGATCACCCGCGCGATCCGGTCGCGGATCGTCCCGTAGTCCGCCTCGAACCCCTCCCACGGAGTCGCCGATCCCGGGCCGAGCACCGCCCGCGCCAGCCGAGCCACGATCGCGGGCTCCGAGAGCAGCTCCGCAGAGGCCGGGGGCAGATTCCCGCGGGACGCGTGCACCATCCCCATGGAGTCCTCCACCGTAACCACCTGCCGCCCGCCCCGCTGCACATCCCGGTCGGTACGCCCCAGCGTGGGCAGGATCAGCGCCCGCGCGCCGGTGACCACATGGGAACGGTTCAGCTTGGTGGAGACCTGGACGGTCAGCCGCGCCCGGCGCATCGCCGCCTCGGTCACCCCGGTGTCGGGACTCGCCGCCACGAAGTTCCCGCCCATCGCGAAGAACACCTTCGCCCCGCCGTCGCGCAGCGCCCGGATCGAGCGGACCACGTCGAGGCCGTGATGGCGCGGCGGGGCGAAACCGAACTCCTTCTCCAGCGCGTCCAGGAACGCCGCCGCCGGACGCTCGAAGATGCCCATCGTGCGGTCGCCCTGGACATTGGAGTGCCCGCGCACGGGGCAGACACCCGCCCCCGGACGGCCGACCGCGCCCCGCAGCAGCAGGAAATTGACCAGCTCACGGATGGTGGCCACGGCATGCTTGTGCTGGGTCAGACCCATCGCCCAGCACACCACCGTACGGCGCGACTCCAGGACCATCGCCAGCGCCCGCTCCACCTCCGCGCGCTCCAGCCCCGTCGCCGCCAGCGTCTCGTCCCAGCCCGCCGTCAGCGCGGCCCCGCGGAACGCCTCGTACCCATGGGTGTACGTCCGCACGAACTCCTCGTCCACCCCGCCGTCCGCCTCGATGACCAGCCGGTTCAACATCCGGAACAGCGCCTGGTCGCCGCCGATGCGGATCTGGAGGAAGAGGTCGTTGAGCGGAGTCCCCCGGAGCATGCCCCGGGCGGTCTGCGGGTTCTTGAACCGCTCCATGCCCGCCTCGGGCAGCGGATTCACCGAGATGATCCTCGCCCCGGCGGACTTGGCCCGCTCCAGCGCGGAGAGCATCCGGGGATGGTTGGTCCCCGGGTTCTGCCCGGCGACGATGATCAGATCGGCCTGGTGCAGATCCTCCAGCGAGACACTGCCCTTGCCGACCCCCAGGGTCTCCGTGAGCGCCGACCCCGAGGACTCATGGCACATGTTCGAACAATCAGGGAGATTGTTCGTACCGAACTCCCGGGCGAAGAGCTGGAGCAGGAACGCGGCCTCGTTGCTCGTACGCCCCGAGGTGTAGAAGACCGCCTCGTCCGGCGAGGACAGCGCCGTCAGCTCCTCCGCGATCATCGCGAAGGCCCGCTCCCAGCTCACCGGCTCATAGTGCGCGGCCCCCGCCGGGAGATACATGGGATGGGTGATCCGGCCCTGCTGGCCCAGCCAGTACCCGCTGCGCCCGGCCAGCTCCGCGACCGGATGCGCGGCGAAGAACTCCGGCGTCACCCGGCGCAGCGTCGCCTCCTCGGCCACCGCCTTCGCGCCGTTCTCGCAGAACTCCGCCACATGGCGGCGGTCCCCCTCGGGCCAGGCGCACCCCGGACAGTCGAAACCGTCCTTCTGGTTGACCTTGAGCAGGGTCGCGGCCGTCCGCCGCACCCCCATCTGGCGCC
Source organism: Streptomyces clavuligerus (assembly GCF_005519465.1). Lineage (NCBI taxonomy): Bacteria > Bacillati > Actinomycetota > Actinomycetes > Kitasatosporales > Streptomycetaceae > Streptomyces > Streptomyces clavuligerus. The sequence continues at coordinate 5,304,609 of NZ_CP027858.1, forward strand.
GGGCGGCCCTCAGGGTGTGCCCGATCGCGGGCAGACCGGCCGCGGCGTGCTCGGGCGCGCCGACCTCGGGGGCGTCCTGGACCGGATCGCCTACGGGTGGTTTACGGGCCATCGTGCTCCCCCTTGAGCGCGGAATCTGCGGGCCGTACAGGTCCTGCGGATGCTGCCGGGTGCCGGCTCCTCCGGTCTCCCCCGGCCCTTCCGATCCTGTCACGCCCCACCGACAACGGCGCCCCGGCGGCCGGCGTGGACGGCGATGTCAGTGGTCCGTGGCAGGATCGTGTCCGTGGATCGGACAGCATCGAAGAAGACCCCAGACGACAACCGCCCCCGGCTGCTCCTCATGGACGGGCACTCCCTGGCGTACCGGGCGTTCTTCGCGCTGCCCGCGGAGAACTTCTCGACCGCGAGCGGCCAGACGACCAACGCCATCTACGGCTTCGCGTCGATGCTGGCGAACACCCTGCGTGACGAGGCGCCGACCCACTTCGCCGTGGCGTTCGACGTCTCCCGCAAGACCTGGCGCTCGAAGGACTACCCCGAGTACAAGGCGAACCGCTCCGCGACCCCCGACGAGTTCAAGGGCCAGGTCGAGCTGATCGGCGAGCTGCTCGACACCATGAACGCGGTGCGCTTCGCGGTCGACGGCTTCGAGGCGGACGACATCATCGCCACCCTCGCCACCCAGGCCGAGGCCGAGGGCTTCGACGTCCTGATCGTCACCGGGGACCGGGACTCCTTCCAGCTCGTCAGCGAGCACACCACCGTGCTCTACCCCACCAAGGGGGTCTCCGAGCTGACCCGCTTCACCCCGGAGAAGGTCCAGGAGAAGTACGGGCTCACCCCGAGCCAGTACCCCGACTTCGCCGCCCTGCGCGGCGACCCCTCCGACAACCTCCCCGGCATCCCCGGCGTCGGCGAGAAGACCGCCGCCAAGTGGATCAACCAGTTCGGCTCCTTCGCCGAGCTGGTCGAACGGGCCGACGAGGTCAAGGGCAAGGTCGGCCAGTCGTTCCGCGACCACCTGGAGGCCGTCAAGCTCAACCGCCACCTGACCGAGCTGGTCCGCGACGTCGAACTGGCGAAGCCGGTCGCCGGGCTGGAGCGCGCCCCCTACGACCGCTCCGCGCTGAAGAACTTCCTGGAGATCCTGGAGATCCGCAACCCCAGCCTGCGCGAGCGGCTGCTGGCGGTCGACCCCGGCGCCACCGAGGACGAGGCCCCCGCCCCCGAGGCGGGCATCGAGCTGGACGGCTCGGTACTGGCCACCGGGGAGCTGGCGCCCTGGCTGGAGAGCCACGGGGCGCAGCCGCTCGGCGTGGCCACCGTGACGAGCTGGTCCCTGGGCACCGGCCAGGTCTCCGAGATCGCCCTCGCCGCCGCCGACGGCAAGGCGGCCTGGTTCGACACCACCCGGCTGGACGAGGCCGACGAGCGCGCCTTCGCCGCCTGGATCGCGGACCCCGCCCGCCCCAAGGTGATGCACAACGCCAAGGACGCCCTGCGGGTCTTCCCCGAGCACGGCTGGCGCGTCGACGGCATCACCATGGACACCGCCCTCGCCGCCTACCTCGTCAAGCCCGGCCGCCGCTCCTTCGCCCTCGACGCCCTCTCCGTCGAATACCTCCACCGCGAACTGGTCCCGGCCGCCGCCGACGGACAGCTCGCCTTCGGCACCGACGAGCACGCCGAGGCCGACGCCCTCATGGCCCAGGCCCGTGCCGTGCTCGACCTCGGCGACGCCTTCACCGCGCGGCTGGAAGAGGTCGGCGCCACCGAGCTGCTGCACGACATGGAGCTGCCCACCTCCGAACTGCTGGCCCGGATGGAGCGCCACGGCATCGCCGCCGACCGGGCCCATCTGGAATCGATGGAACACCTCTTCGCGGGCGCCGTGCAGCAGGCCGTGAAGGAGGCCCACGCCACCGTCGGCCACGAGTTCAACCTCGGCTCGCCCAAACAGCTCCAGGAGGTCTTCTTCGGCGAGCTGAACCTCCCCAAGACGAAGAAGACCAAGACCGGCTACACCACCGACGCGGACGCGCTCGCCTGGCTCGCCGGCCAGACCGAGCACGAACTGCCGGTGATCATGCTGCGCCACCGGGAGCAGGCCCGGCTGCGCTCCACCGTCGAGGGCCTGATCAAGACCGTCGCCGCCGACGGCAGGATTCACACCACCTTCAGCCAGACCGTCGCGGCGACGGGCCGTCTCTCCTCCACGGACCCGAACCTCCAGAACGTCCCGGTGCGCACCGACGAGGGCCGGGCCATCCGCCGGGGCTTCGTCGTCGGCGAGGGCTTCGAGTCCCTGATGACCGCCGACTACAGCCAGATCGAACTGCGGGTGATGGCGCACCTCTCCCAGGACGAGGGGCTGATCCGGGCCTTCACCTCCGGCGAGGACCTGCACAACACGGTCGCCTCCCAGGTGTTCGGCGTGGCGACCTCCGAGGTCGACGCGGAGATGCGCCGGAAGATCAAGGCGATGTCCTACGGGCTGGCCTACGGCCTGTCGGCGTTCGGTCTCTCCCAGCAGCTCAACATCGAGGCGGGCGAGGCCCGGGCCCTGATGGACACCTACTTCGAGCGGTTCGGCGGGGTCCGGGACTACCTCCGCCATGTCGTGGACGAGGCCAGGGCCACCGGCTACACCGCGACGATGCTCGGCCGCCGCCGCTACCTGCCCGACCTCAACAGCGACAACCGCCAGCGCCGCGAGGCCGCCGAACGCATGGCGCTCAACGCCCCGATCCAGGGCACGGCGGCCGACATCGTCAAGATCGCGATGCTCCGGGTGGACCGGGCGCTCCGCGAGGCCGGCCTCTCCTCCCGGCTGCTGCTCCAGGTCCACGACGAGATCGTGCTGGAGATCTCCCCGGGCGAGCGCGACGAAGTCGAGACGATCGTGCGCCGCGAGATGTCCTCCGCTGTGGAGCTGAGCGCACCGCTGGACGTCTCGGTCGGCGTGGGCGCGGACTGGGAGTCGGCCGCCCACTGAGCCGAGGACCCCAGCTCGGGCCGGGTGGTGCCGCCATCCGGCCCGAGGGCTCGCGCACGCCCCGCCCCGGAGACAGCGGGCCGCCGCTTCGCCGCCCAGGTGACGAACTGGTGAAAAGCAGCCAGGGCACGGTATGCCGACGCCGGTGGTTGACGTAGGGTCGCCGGGGATGTCTCCGTTATCGCACAGGGGAGCGCGGGCAGCCGCTTTCGGGGAGGGAAACAGACGTATGGCAGCGGAATTCGGTCGACGGCTGCGCAGGGGAGCGACGACCACCGCCGTGGCCGCCGCCGCCGTGGCGGCTCTCTCCGCCTCGCAGGCACCCGGCGTCACGCACACGACCCTCGGCGGCGGTGAGGGCAGCCCCGGACAGGGCGCCGCCGACACGGACCCCGGCAACGACTCGCCGGTCACCGGCAACTCGCCCTACTACACGGACCTTCCGCCCCTGGTCACCCCGGACAAGCCCGGGACCTCCGTCGACCTCCCGGCCGAGGAGCAGGGCAGCACCACGCCCACCGAGGCGGGCATCCCGGCGACCGTTCTCGCCGCCTACAAGAACGCCGAGAAGACCATCTCGGCCTCGGACCCCGGCTGCCATGTGCCCTGGCAACTGCTGGCCGCGATCGGCAAGGTGGAGTCCGGGCAGGCCCGTGGCGGCCAGGTCGACGCCCAGGGCACCACCCGTACGCCCATCCTCGGCCCGGTGCTCAACGGCGTCGGCTTCGCCAATATCTCCGACACCGACAACGGCGCCTACGACGGCGACACGACCTACGACCGTGCCGTCGGGCCCATGCAGTTCATCCCCTCCACCTGGGCCACCTGGGGACAGGACGCCAACGCCGACGGGCGCAAGGACCCCAACAACATCCATGACGCCGCCCTCGCGGCGGGCCGTTACCTCTGCGCGGGCGACCGGGACCTGCGCGATCAGGTCGACCTCGACGAGGCGATCCTCGGCTACAACCAGTCCCGCGTCTATCTGCGGACCGTGCTCTCCTGGTTCGAGTACTACAAGAAGGGCACCCACTCCGTCCCGGACGGAACGGGCCCGCTGCCCGGAGCCGGCGCCCCCGACAGCCCCGGCAGCGGCTTCTCGGGCGGCTCCACCCCGAAGCCCAAGCCGCCGAAGAAGCCCCCCGTCGACACCGATCTGCCCAAGCCCGGCGACAAGGACAAGCCCGGCAACCGGCCGCCCGCGAAGCCACCGACCCCGCCGAAGCCCAAGCCGCCCACGAAGCCGCCGGTGTCCCCCGTCTCCCGCATCGAGAACGTGGGCGCCGCCACCGTGACCGCCATGGCGGGCCGCGAGTTCACCACGAAGGTCGCCGTCCGCGTCGAGAACGCCCAGGGTCGCGGGGTCGCCGAGCAGGCGGTGCGCTTCCAGATCGTCGGAGCCACGGACACCCGCTTCCCCGGCGGCCGGACGAGCGCCGTCCTCACCACCGCCGCCGACGGCCGGGTCGTCGCCCCGGTGCTCACGGCGGGGGAGAAGACCGGGTCGTTCATCGTCCGTGCCACCGTGGTCGGCCATCCGGCGCCCGGTGTCGAGGTCGCCGCCAAGGTGACCCCGCGCGCCGCCGACCTCCTGGAGTGGGTGGGCGACACGCCCCTGACAGCGCCCGTCGACTCCGAGTTCACGGAGCCCGTGGAGATCCGGGCCACCCACCGCGGCACTGTCGCCTCCGGCGTCGCCGTCACCGTCAGCCTCTTCACGGCCGGCCCGGACGTGGTACCGGCCGTCACCGGTCCCTACTTCAAGGACGTCGACGGCAAGCCGCTGCGGACGCTCGCCCTCGTCACCGACGCCAAGGGCGCCCTGGTGCTGCCGAAGATCTACACCGACGGCGAGATCGGCACCTTTGACCTCCGAATCACCGCCACCACCGGTGGGGGGACCGTCTCCGTGCCCCTCACGGTGACCGAGGAGATCACCACCATCCCCGTCCTCCCCACCCTCCCCGGCATCTCCCCGAGCCCGTCGCCGTCCGCGCGCTGACCCCGCACCCGGCCACCACTCCCGGACCGCCCCGCAGCCCCTCGGCAGCGGGGCGGTCCGCTCTGTTCTCATCTCACGGTCCGATTGCTACGGTGCCCTGTCCCTGACGCGCCATCAGACCCTTTGGGATCTCCACAGCCCCGGGAGGCCGATCATGCGCCCCCTCGCCGCCGCCGCCCTCGGGCTGGCCGCCGCCGTCGCCCTCGTCCTCACCGCCACCGCCATCGGCCCGCCCCAGGACGGCACCTCTCCCGAACCGCTGCTGACCACCGTCCCGGGCCCCAAGAAGTAGGGAGGGCCCATGCGCCGCCGCGCCGGACTCGTACTCCTCGCCCTCGCCGCCTTCTGCGCCGCACTCGCCCCGCTGCTGCGCTGGTACGCCTTCCCCCGCCTCGCCAAGGTCCCGCCCGGCCAGTACCAGGAGGTCGTGATGGAGGCGAGGCCCGCCACCCTCCTCGACTACGGCACCCTCCGCGCCCGGCAGGTCGAGAAGGTCACCATCGTCCAGACCCTGAAGGGCAATGTGGAGGAGTCCGAACGCATCGAACGCGGTACCGGCCGCGACGTCGTCGTCTGGGACACCCTCGCCCATGTCCAGGGCCCCGACGGCGCGATGATCTCGCAGATCCCCGAACGCTATGTCTTCGACGCCCACACCCAGGACCCCGTCCACGCCCCCGGTGAGATGGTCGACGGCACCCCCGTCTGCCGCGAGGGCCTCGCCTTCAAATGGCCCTTCCTCACCGAGAAACGCGACTACCGCTACTTCGACGCCCAGACCCGGACCGCCGCCCCCATCCACTACCGGGGCACCCGCACCTTCCGGGGCCTGGAGGTCTACTACTTCGAACAGACGATCCCCTGGACCAAGGTCCCCTACCCCCGCACGATGCCCATCCCCGGGGTGCGGGCGGCCACCCTGGAACAGCAGACCGGCACCACCCGCTGGTACACCACCCGCCGTATGTTCTGGGTGGAACCCGTCACCGGCGCCCCCGTCAACGGCGAGGAGATCCACCGCGAAGAACTGCGCGGCGGCACCCTGCTGGGCGGACGCGACCGGGTCACCGTCTTCGCCGGCCATGTGAAGATGCGCCCCGACTACCTCGACCACACCGTCGACCTGGTCACCTCCCAACGGCTGCTGGTCCTGCTGCTCACTTCGTACGGTCCGTGGGGGGCGCTGGGGGCGGGCGGGGGGCTGCTGGTGCTCGCGCTCTTCCTGGAAGCCTGGGCCCGCCCCTCCCCCCTCCCCCTCCCCGCCCCCGCTCCCCCCACCCCTGCCGACCACCACCCCTCATCCGCCTGACCGCGCCACCGCGAGCCCCGCCGCGCCCGTGGGCAGGGGCCCTGCGGTCCCTGCCCACGGGCAGGGCGTCCCGGCGGTGCGCCGGGGCGGACCCGGCGCCGGGTCAGGAATCCCCCGACGCACCCCGCGCCGCCTGGCGGGCCTTGGTGTGGCGGGTGGGCTCGGCGGCCGACGGGTCCTTCGGCCACGGGTGCTTCGGATAGCGCCCCCGCAGCTCCGCCCGCACCGAGTGGTACCCCTCCGCCCAGAACGACGCCAGATCGGCGGTGACCGCCACCGGCCGACGGGCGGGGGAGAGCAGATGCACCTGCACGGGCACCCCCGCCACCTCCGGGGTCTCCCGCAGTCCGAACATCTCCTGGAGCTTCACCGCCAGCACTGGCCGCTCCCCGCCGTACTCCACCCGTATGCGGGAGCCGCTGGGGACCTCGATCCGCTCCGGTGCCAGCTCGTCCAGCCGGGCCGCCTCCCCGCCCGCCCACGGCAGCAGCCGCCGCAGGGCCTCCAGCACCGGGACACGTTCCAGATCGGCCCGTCGGCGGGCCCGCGACAGCTCGGGTTCGAGCCAGTCGTCCACGCGCCCGAGCAGTCCTTCGTCCGAGACGTCCGGCCAGGGCGCCCCCAGCTCCCGGTGGAGGAAGGCCAGCCGTTCCCGCAGTCCCCGCGCCTCCGCCGGCCAGCGCAGCAGCCCCGGCCCCTCGGTGCGCAGCCCCGCCAGCAGCGCCGCCCGTACCGCTCCGGGGTCGGGGTCCTTCAGCGCACGGGCGGACAGTTCCACCGCGCCCAGCCGCCGCACCTCCCGCGCGACCACGTCCCCGTCCTCCCAGCGGACCTCCTCACCCGCCCGGCCGAGATGGGCCGCCGCCGTGCTCGCCGTCCCCTCGTCCACCACGGCGGCGAGCCGCACCCGCGCCGAGGCCGACGCCGCCGGACGGTCCGCGACCGCGATCGCGAGCCAGCGGGCCCCGCGCAGCCCGGACCCCGCCGCCACCTCGGCCCCGGTTCCGGAGACCATGAGGAACGCACCCTCCCCACGGGCGCGGGCCACCCGTTCCGGGAAGGCGAGAGCGGTGACGAGCCCGGCCACCGCGTCGTCCCCGCGCCCGCCGGACGGGCCGCGCGGGGCGGTTCCGCCGCCCGGGCCCGGGAGCGCCGCGGTCAGCCGTCGGGTCTCCGCCCGCCAGCGGGCCGCGTAGGCGTCGCCGCCGCGCCGTGCCCGGCGCCACGCCTCCACGAGATCGTCGCCGTACTCCCGCGGCGGTTCCTCGCCGATCAGTGCCACGACCTCGGCGGCCCGGTCCGCGCCCGCCTCGGGTGCCGCGTCGATCAGTGCCCGGGCCAGCCGGGGGTGGACCCCCATGCGGGACATCCGTATGCCCCGCTCGGTGGCCCGGCCCTCCTCGTCCACCGCGCCGATCGCGGTCAGCACCGACCGTGCCGCCGCCATCGCTCCCGGGGGCGGGGCGTCCGGCAGCGCGAGCCCGGCCGCCGAGGGGTCGCCCCAGCAGGCCGCCCGCAGGGCGAACGAGGCCAGGTCCGCGATCCTGATCTCGGGGGAGGGGAACGGCTGCCGCCGGACGTCGTCCCCCGCCGACCAGCAGCGGTACACCGTGCCCCGGGCCTCGCGCCCCGCCCGGCCGAGGCGCTGGACCGCCGCCGCGGCCGACACCGGGACCGTGGCCAGCGACCCGAGCCCCCGGGCGTGGTCGACCCGGGGCTCCCGGGTCAGCCCCGAGTCCACGACGACACGCACCCCGGGCACGGTCAGGCTGGACTCGGCGACCGAGGTCGCGAGCACCACCCGCCGCCGGCCCTCCCCGCCGCGCAGCACCGCCTCCTGCACGGCCGCCGCAGCCCGCCCGTGGAGTTGCAGCACCTCGGCGTCCACACCGTCGAGCAGCCCGGCCGTCCGCGCGATCTCCCCGGTGCCCGGCAGAAAACACAGCACGTCCCCCTCGTGGCGGTCGAGGGCCTGCCGCACCGTCGCCGCCACATGCCGCAGCAGCCCGGGATCCACCCAGGTGCCGTGCGCGGGCCGGAGTCCGGGCGGCGGCGGTGCGTGGACGGCGTCCGCGCCGTGCCCCTCGCCCCGGCCCACGACCACCGGCGCCGGGTCCGCGCCGTCCTCCAGGGATGTCAGCAGCCGGGCCCAGGTCCCGGTGTCCCCGGTCGCCGAGGCGGCGATCAGCCGGAGGTCCGGCCGGAGCGTCGCCCGTACGTCCAGGAGGAAGGCCATCGCGGTGTCCGCGTCCAGATGGCGTTCGTGGCACTCGTCGAGCAGCACCACGTCTATCCCGGGCAGCTCGGGGTCGCGCTGGAGACGCTGGAGAAGAACCCCGGTGGTCACCACTTCCACCCGGGTCGCCGGGCTCGCGCGGCGCTCGCCCCGGACGGTGTAGCCGACCGCCCCGCCCACCTCCTCGCCCAGCAGCCACGCCATCCGGCGGGCCGCCGCCCGGACGGCCATCCGCCGGGGCTCGGCCACCAGGACCCGTGCGGCGGGGCGCCCACCGATCAGACCGGCCAGGGCCAGCGGGACCAGCGTGGTCTTGCCGGTGCCGGGCGGCGCGGAGAGCACCGCCGTCCCCCGCCCGTCGAGCGCGGTGAACAGCTCGGGCAGGGCGTCACGGACCGGGAGCCGGTCGAGTGCGTCGGTTCGGATCATGCGTTCAGTCTGGTACGTCCGGCCGGGGCCTGCGCCGCCCTGTCCACAGTCACGGTCTGATCATCGGCTTGTATGACAAATGATCGGGGCTGTGGACAGTCCGCGGGCACCCCGGCCCCTACGCCCCCACACCCTCTACGCGGCCGACGATTCCTTCACACAGACGAAGATCGCCGTGCCGGGGATCAGATTCCCCCGCAGCGGGGACCAGCCGCCCCACTCCTGACCGTTCCACGCCGGCCACTCCGGCTCGACCAGGTCCACCAGCCGGAAGCCGCCCGCGACCACGTCCCGCACCCGGTCGCCCAGGGTCCGGTGGTGCTCCACATAGACCGCGCGCCCCCGCTCGTCCTGCTCCACATAAGGAGTGCGGTCGAAATAGGAACCCGACACGCTCAGCCCCTCGGGGCCCGGCTCGTCGGGGAAGGCCCAGCGCAGCGGATGGGTGACCGAGAAGACCCAGCGCCCGCCCGGCCGCAGCACCCGGTGCACCTCGGAGAAGACCCGCACCGGGTCCGCCACGAACGGCACCGCGCCGTACGCGGAACAGGCGAGGTCGAAGGAGCCGTCCCGGAACGGCAGCGCCGTGGCGTCGGACTCCACCAGCGGAAGGCCGCCCCCGATCCGCAGCGCGTGCTGGAGCTGCCGGTGGGAGAGGTCCAGCGCCACCGGGCGCGCCCCCTGCGCGGCCAGCCAGCGCGAACACTGTGCGGCGCCCGCGCCGATCTCCAGGACGTCCAGTCCCTTCAGCGACCCGGCCGGGCCCAGCAGCTCCGCGTCGGCCTCGTCCAGCCCCTCGGGCCCCCAGACGAAGCGGTCGTCCCCCAGGAAGGACCCGTGCTCCCGCTGGTAGTCGTCGGCGTTCCGGTCCCACCAGCCCCGGCTGGCCCGGCTGCTCTCCGTGTCTCCCGCGTGACGGCGGGTCGCCTCCGGCTCGGCGTCGGCGGCTTCCGGAGTGTCTGCGGCATCCTTGATGTATTGGCTCATCTTCACCGTCGTTGTCGTGTGCGCGTCGGCCGAATCGGTGCGGTCAGAGGCTCAGAAGGCCCTCCGCGCCCATGGGTTGCGCCGGATATGGAACGATCCGCCCCGGGTGTGCGTCTTCGCGCATTGACCGTCTCCGGCTGCCCCCGTATGCTACAAGTTGCGCTGCGGGCCTGCGCGCCTCAGACGGAGCAGGTCGCGCTCGCATCTGTATGTATGTCCCCTCGGTTCACGAGGCGCTTTTTGGCGGGATTGCTTCCGGTTCACCGGAGGTATCGGCCAGGTAGTGCCTCCAAGGCTGTCCGGCTTCTTGCAGCTGCGATTACGGGCTCACGGCGTAGCAGTACCTACGACTTCAATGTCCGTACCGGAGCCCTTTCCCACATGACGAGCAGCACCGAGACCACCGCCACTCCGCAGGTAGCGGTCAACGACATCGGTAACGAGGAAGCCTTCCTCGCCGCGATCGACGAGACGATCAAGTACTTCAACGACGGCGACATCGTCGACGGCGTCATCGTGAAGGTCGACCGGGACGAGGTCCTGCTCGACATCGGTTACAAGACCGAAGGTGTCATTCCGAGCCGCGAGCTCTCGATCAAGCACGACGTCGACCCGAACGAGGTCGTCAAGGTCGGCGACGAGATCGAGGCCCTGGTTCTCCAGAAGGAGGACAAGGAAGGCCGCCTGATCCTCTCGAAGAAGCGCGCCCAGTACGAGCGTGCCTGGGGCACCATCGAGAAGATCAAGGAAGAGGACGGCATCGTCACCGGTACCGTCATCGAGGTCGTCAAGGGCGGCCTCATCCTCGACATCGGCCTGCGGGGCTTCCTGCCCGCGTCCCTCGTCGAGATGCGCCGTGTCCGCGACCTCCAGCCCTACGTGGGCAAGGAGCTCGAGGCCAAGATCATCGAGCTGGACAAGAACCGCAACAACGTGGTCCTGTCCCGCCGTGCCTGGCTGGAGCAGACCCAGTCCGAGGTCCGCCAGACCTTCCTCACGACCCTCCAGAAGGGTCAGGTCCGCTCCGGCGTCGTGTCCTCGATCGTCAACTTCGGTGCCTTCGTGGACCTGGGTGGCGTCGACGGTCTGGTCCACGTCTCCGAGCTGTCCTGGAAGCACATCGACCACCCGTCCGAGGTTGTCGAGGTCGGCCAGGAGGTCACCGTCGAGGTTCTCGACGTCGACATGGACCGCGAGCGTGTCTCCCTGTCGCTGAAGGCGACCCAGGAAGACCCGTGGCAGCAGTTCGCCCGGACCCACCAGATCGGCCAGGTCGTCCCCGGCAAGGTCACCAAGCTGGTTCCGTTCGGTGCGTTCGTCCGCGTGGACGAGGGCATCGAGGGTCTGGTCCACATCTCCGAGCTGGCCGAGCGCCACGTGGAGATCCCGGAGCAGGTCGTCCAGGTCAACGACGAGATCTTCGTCAAGGTCATCGACATCGACCTGGAGCGTCGCCGCATCAGCCTCTCGCTGAAGCAGGCCAACGAGTCCTTCGGCGCCGACCCGGCCTCGGTCGAGTTCGACCCGACCCTCTACGGCATGGCCGCGTCCTACGACGACCAGGGCAACTACATCTACCCCGAGGGCTTCGACCCCGAGACCAACGACTGGCTCGAGGGCTACGAGACCCAGCGCGAGGCGTGGGAGACCCAGTACGCCGAGGCGCAGCAGCGCTTCGAGCAGCACCAGGCCCAGGTCATCAAGTCCCGCGAGGCCGACGAGGCCGCCGCTGCCGAGGGTGACGCCGCCGCTCCGGCCGCCGCGCCCGCCAGCGGTTCCTACTCCTCGGAGTCGGACGACAACTCCGGCGCCCTGGCGTCGGACGAGGCGCTCGCCGCGCTCCGTGAGAAGCTCGCCGGCGGCCAGAGCTGACGCTCGAAGCCACCAGCGGCTGACGGACAGCCGACGATGAGGCCCGCTCCCCTCCGGGGGAGCGGGCCTCATCCTTTCTCCGGGGCTTCTCCCGGCGGGCTTCGGTCCGCTGCGCCACACTTCCGGGGACACAGGCACAACGGGAACGGGGTCACGCCCCGCCGTACTCGTCCCCGCCCATCGCGGCTCGTCTCCTCCCCGCCCGTCATCACGCGGTGAACGGGGGAGCCCAACCGTTCCAGGGGCGTTCCGTGTGCGCCGACGGGGAATGCCCGTCCGCTACCGCGCGTTGTCACGTGGTGAACACGAGGAGGAACGGTAATCGTGCTGGATGATCCGCAGGGATTGTACGAATGGGAGCCGAAGGGACTCGCGGTCGTCGATATGGCGCTCGCGCAGGAATCCGCCGGCCTGGTCATGCTGTACCACTTCGACGGATACATCGACGCGGGAGAGACCGGGGAGCAGATCGTCCGCGGTCTCCTGGAGACCCTCCCTCACCAGGTGGTCGCCCGCTTCGACCACGACAGGCTGGTGGACTACCGCGCCCGCCGCCCGCTGCTGACCTTCCGCCGTGACCGCTGGACGGCGTACGAGACCCCGGGGATCGAGGTGCGGCTGGTCCAGGACGCGACCGGCGCGCCCTTCCTGCTGCTCTCCGGGCCCGAACCGGACGTGGAGTGGGAGCGGTTCACCGCCGCCGTCAGCCAGATCGTGGAGCGCCTGGGGGTGCGCCTCTCGGTCAACTTCCACGGCATCCCCATGGGTGTCCCGCACACCCGCCCCGTCGGGCTCACCCCGCACGGCAACCGCACCGACCTCACCCCCGGGCACCGCAGCCCCTTCGACGAGGCCCAGGTGCCGGGAAGCGCGGAGTCCCTGGTCGAGTACCGGCTGATGGAAGCGGGTCATGACGTCCTGGGCGTCGCGGCCCATGTGCCGCACTATGTCGCCCGCTCCGCCTACCCGGACGCGGCGCTGACCGCGCTGGAGGCCATCACCGGCGCCACCGGTCTGGTGCTCCCCGGCGTCGCGCACGCGCTGCGCACCGAGGCCCACCGGACGCAGAACGAGATCGAGCGCCAGATCGGCGAGGGCGACGCCGAACTGGTCGCGCTGGTCCAGGGACTTGAGCACCAGTACGACGCGGTGGCGGGGGCCGAAACCCGGGGCAATCTCGTCGCCGAACCGGCCGACCTTCCCTCCGCCGATGAGATCGGCCGCGAGTTCGAGCGCTTTCTCGCCGAGCGGGAGGGGGAGTCCTGAGACCGCGGGGGAGGCTCCGGGACGGTGCGCCGGAGGCGGGAGCTAGGCTGCGCCCATGGTGTCCGTAGGTCTGACCGGTGGAATCGGTGCCGGTAAGAGTGAAGTCTCCCGGTTGCTGGAGTCGTACGGCGCGGTCGTGATCGACGCCGACAAGATCGCCCGAGAGGTCGTGGAGCCCGGTACCCCCGGGCTCGCGGCCGTTGTGGAGAGTTTCGGAGCCGGGGTGCTCACCCCGGAGGGCGTTCTCGACCGGGCGCGCCTCGGCTCGATCGTCTTCGCCGACCCCGAGCGGCTGGCGGCGCTCAACGCGATCGTGCATCCGCTGGTCGGGGAGCGCTCCCGGGAACTGGAGCGGTCGGCGGCGGCGGACGCGGTCGTGGTGCACGACGTCCCTCTGCTCACCGAGAACGGTCTGGCGCCCCGTTACGACCTGGTCATCGTGGTCGACGCCGCACCGGAGACCCAGCTTGAGCGGCTGGTCGAACTGCGGGGGATGGACGAGTCCGAAGCGCGGGCGCGGATGGCGGCGCAGGCCACCCGGGAGCAGCGGCGCGCCATCGCCGATGTGGTCATCGACAACGACGGTTCACGGGAACAGCTGGCGGCCCAGGTCGAGTCGGTGTGGGCGGAGCTGGCCCGCCGGGCGGCCGGATAGCCCCGCAGCGGCGTCAGGCTTCCGTCAAGCCGCCGTCGCGCCCTCCCGGTCGGCACTAGCATCGCGGCGGTGCAGATCGTTTTCGCCGCTTTCGCCGCGCTGGCCGGAGTGGTCGCCGTGCTCGCGGGCGCCTATGGCCTGCACCGCACCCGCCACATCACCCGTTCGGGGCGGTATGCGATCGCTCTGGTCAAACCACCACCGCCGGGAGCGGAACGTCCGGTTCTGATGTACGAGACCCATGACGGCCGGATCGTCGAGACGGTCTCTCCCGTATCCCTGCCGTCCGGGAGCAGTGTCCGGCTCCGGTACGATCCCGCTGATCCCCGGGAGGTGGTCGTCGACGGCCGGGAGCGCACCGCGACCGACCGGGGTTTCATGATCGTGGGCTGTGTCCTGGTGGTGGCCGCGCTGGCGCTCGCGGTGGTCGGCGGCCGGGAAGGCTAGGCCACAGAGCCGCAGGAAGCCTGGGCCACAGAGCTGTGGCCGGAAAGCCGGACCGGAGAGCTAGGGTGGCGGCGCACCGGATTCCGGGGGGCGCGGTGGCAGCGGCCGGTCGTGGACCGGCTCGTACGGCGGGATATCACGGCCCGGCTGGAAGTGCGGACCCTGGCGGAGATGGCGGACGACGATCACCAGGTCCACCAGCACGACCAGCAACAACGCCCCGCAGAGCGCCGCCCACCCCGGATGGTCCGCGAGTGCGAAGAGGGCTGTGCCCGCGCTCGTCCAGAGCACACCCCATACACTCAGCCAGAACCGCATCCGCAGGGCACTGCGCGCGGTGACGGGCTCACTCCCGGTGCGCATGGTCTCGCCTCCTCTTCCAGGATGCCTCCCCGGGGGCGGTCGGGCGGCCGCCCGGGCGGCCCGTGCCATGGACGACGGGCACCGGCGCGGCCCGAAGGGGGACTCGGATGACCAGTACGGACCTCAGCCCGCCGGAGGGCGACGAGCTCGCGGACGCGCTGCTCGACCTGGCCGTGCCCCATGAGGACATCGGCGCACTCCTCGCTCTGCGCCCACGGATGACGGACGATCCGGAACTTCGCGATCCGTTGATGGAGGCGGCCGGGCGGATGGTGGAGGCCATCGGACGGGTCGACGGCCGCTGGGAGCCGGAACCCCGGCTGGAGGCCCACGGCCCCGGCACCCCGGTCGCCCGCTCCTTCGTCGTCTTCGTCCTGCTCGCGGTCCTTCCCCACATCCGCGCGTACCACCGGGAGCGCGGCGTCCCCGACCAGGTGTCCCGCCGTACGCTGGCCGATCTCGGCCGGCAGATGGCACTGCACCGCCGCCGCCACGGCACGGGGGGAGTGGCCCATCCGGGGTGGCTCGCACTGCACTTCCGGGGCGAGCTGTTCCATCTGGGGCGGCTCCAGTTCCAGCGCGGCCGTCTCGACCGGCTCACCGGGGAGGGGCTGCGGGCGCTGGGGGAGCCCTACGGACCCGGCGATCCCACCCTGGATCTGCACATACCCGACTTCCTCGGACCGCTCGCCCCGGACGCCTGCGACCGGGCGCTCACCGCCGCCGGGACCTTCTTCGACCGTTGTTTCCCCGACGAGCCCTATCCGATCGCGACCTGTCACTCCTGGCTGCTCGACCCGCAGTTCGCCGACCGGCTGCCCAAGACGTCGAACATCCTCCGCTTCCAGGAACGGTTCGACATCCACGGGACCTGGGACAGGCCGGCGGACAGCTCCGTCATCGGCTTTGTCTTCGGCGACCCCGATCTGCCGCCGGACGCCCTGCCGCGCCGCACCGCGCTGGAGCGGGCCATCGGTGACCATCTGCGGTCGGGCGGGCACTGGTACGTCGGCCACGGCTGGTTCCGCCGCTGACGGCTGACCACTGAATCCCCAGAATCTGCCGGAATCTGGTCGTACCTCCTGTCTCGGGCATACCGTGGAAGAGAGTCACCAGCTCGGACAGAAGGGGGTGCCCTGATGCTCGAAGGGCTGGTAGTGGCAGCCATCGCCGTGGTGGCCGGTTTCCTTGCGTACGCCATGGCAGCCGCCAGGGTCGTCAAACAGTACGAACGGGGTGTCGTCTTCCGCCTCGGGCGGCTGCACGGCGGGCTCCGGAATCCGGGATTCACCATGATCGTTCCGGTGCTCGACCGGATTCGCAAGGTCAATATGCAGATCGTGACGATGCCCGTGCCCGCCCAGGAGGGCATCACCCGGGACAATGTCACCGTACGGGTCGACGCCGTCGTCTACTTCCGCGTGGTCGAACCGGCCGAAGCGATCATCGCGGTCGAGGACTACCGTTTCGCGGTCTCCCAGATGGCGCAGACCTCGCTGCGCTCCATCATCGGCAAGAGCGATCTGGACGATCTGCTCTCCAACCGGGAGAAGCTCAACCAGGGGCTGGAACTCATGATCGACAGCCCGGCCATGGGTTGGGGTGTGCAGATCGACCGGGTGGAGATCAAGGATGTCTCCCTGCCGGAGACCATGAAACGGTCCATGGCCCGGCAGGCGGAGGCCGACCGGGAGCGCCGGGCCCGGGTGATCAACGCGGACGCGGAACTCCAGGCGTCCAAGAAGCTCGCCGAGGCGGCCGGTGCGATGTCGAAGGAACCGGCGGCCCTCCAGTTGCGGCTGTTGCAGACCGTCGTCGCCGTCGCCGCCGAGAAGAACTCCACCCTGGTGCTGCCCTTCCCGGTGGAGCTGCTGCGTTTCCTGGAACGGGCGCAGCCGCCGGGACAGGGCCCACCGCCGGGGCCGGGTGCCGTCGGCGCGCTCCCGGGGCACGTCCCCGCCGAGTCTCCCGAGGACACCGGTACCACCCCCGGGAGCGCCGGGACCCGCGGCCCCGTATCGGCATCCGGGGCCGGGACGGACGCGGAAGCCGAAACAGACGCGGAGGGGCAGAAGGAACCGAGAACGGAACCGGGCGCGGAGGCGGGGACCGACACCGCCCCGGAGCCGGAGCCGCCGCCGGACCCCGTGGCCGCCGACCTCGCCAACCCGGGGCGGACCCGGCGGATCTCCCCGTCGGCCTGAGCCGCCACGGGGCGCCCTCCGCCGCTCCTGCGACGCCGTGTCTCCCGGCCCCTCCTCCGTGGGGTCGAAGGGCGGTCCCACGGCCCTGAGCAGGGGAGACGCCAGGCACGGGCCGCGTTGTCAGACCCCCGCCGTATCGTCGTGAAGCAGGACGACACCACCGCCGTGCCGGGTGGTGGTGGCGTGTGACCCGACGGACCGGATGGGAGGCGACCCGTATGCCAGCCGAGATCACGCAGGTGCCGTACGCCTGCGCGGCCGTCTTCCTCCCCGCCGACCCGCCCCGCCGGGGCAGATTCGCCTTCTGGAACCCGGACGGCACCCGTCCGGCCGGAGCGGCGGACGAGATCACCGTCGTCGTCCCGTCCGATCCGCCGCGTCCCCCGGCCCCGGGACCCGGAGCATCCGCCGCCGTCCCGCCGCCCGACGCCGACAGCGGGACCGTCCCCGCCGTCGTCCTGCCCGTCGTCGAGGCCCTGCCCCTGCTGATCCGCGCCAGACACCATCCGGCGGCACACCCCGCGACGGCCTGCTGGGCCGCCGCCGCCCTGCACGCGCTCCATCTCGTCGCCCGCGGCAGACTCCTGCCCGGACTGACCGACTCCGACCACGACACCTGGCGTGCCGGACCGCTCGACGCCGAGGACATCGCCCAGCTCCGGGGCATCGCGGCGGCCATGCCGTACGAGGCGTACGCCGCGCCCCTGGCCGGGCCGCCCCCGCTGCTGCTGCCCGAGCCGGAGGCACTGGTGCGGGCCCTCTTCGACGCGGTCGCCGACAGCCTGCCCCGCACCCCGGCGGCGGCCGACGCGGTGGGCGCGCCCTTCGCGGCCACCGCCCCGCTGCGACTGCCCCACGCACGGGAGTGGGCGGCCGAGGCGGCGGCCGGGATGGACGCGGGCGTACGGGTCTCCCTGCGGCTCGACCTCTCCGCAGCCCGTCTCTTCGACACCGCCGCCGACGGGGCCGCGGCGGACGTCCGGGACGCGGGGGCCGCCGTCGTCCAGGTGCACAGCCTCGCCGATCCGACCCTGGTCGTCGACGCCGCCGTGCTCTGGGACGGGGGAGCGGACGGCTTCGGTCCGCGCGCCAGGATCGACACCGTGCTCGCCCTGCGCCGCGCCGCCCGGGTCTGGCCGCCGCTCACCGGACTGCTGGAGCGGGAGGTGCCCGACGCGCTCGCCCTCACCGAACCCGAGCTGTACGAGCTGCTGGGCCCCGGCGCGGCCCGGCTCGCCGACGCGGGGGTGAGCGTGCACTGGCCCCGTGAGCTGGCGCGTTCCCTCTCGGCCGACGTGGTCGTCCGCCCCGCCCGGGGCGCGCCGGGCTCCGCCACCGACGGCACGCCCTTCTTCGACAGCCAGGAGCTGCTGTCCTTCCACTGGCGGCTCGCGCTCGACGGCGACCCGCTGACCGAGGCGGAGATGGACACCCTCGCGGAGTCCCACCGTCCGATCGTGCGGCTGCGGGACCGCTGGGTCGTGGTCGATCCCGACCTGGTGCGCAAGGCCCGCAAACGCGAGCTGGGGCTGCTCAGCCCCGTCGACGCGCTCTCCGCGGCCCTCAGCGGCTCCGCCGAGGTCGACGGCGAGACCGTCGACGTCGTGCCCCTGGGCGCGCTCGCCGCGCTGCGCGACCGGCTCACCGCCGGTGCGCGGCCGGTGGCGGCACCCCCGGGGCTCGCCACGACGCTCCGCGACTACCAGCAGCGCGGACTGGGCTGGCTGGACCTGATGACCTCGCTGGGCCTCGGCGGCTGCCTCGCCGACGACATGGGGCTCGGCAAGACGGTGACGGTGATCGCCCTCCACCTCCACCGCGCCCGCCCCGAACCCACCCTGGTGATCTGCCCCGCCTCGCTGCTGGGCAACTGGGAACGGGAGATCGCCCGGTTCGCCCCCGGTGTGCCCGTGCGCCGTTTCCACGGCGGCGACCGCAGCCTCCCCGGCGACACGGACGGCCCCGGCGCGGCGAGCGGCCCCGGCGGCGCGGCGGGCGGCCCCGGTGATACGGGCGGCTTCGTCCTCACCACCTACGGCACCCTGCGGGGCCGGGCGGAGCGGTTGGCCCGGGAGCGCTGGGGCATGGTCGTCGCCGACGAGGCCCAGCAGGTGAAGAACCCCTTCTCCGCCACCGCCAAGGCACTGCGCGGACTGCCGGCGCCCGCCCGGGTCGCGCTGACGGGCACCCCCGTCGAGAACAACCTCTCCGAGCTGTGGGCGCTGCTGGACTGGACGACCCCCGGGCTGCTGGGGCCCCTGAAGTCCTTCCGGGCCCGGCACGCGCGCGCGGTGGAGCAGGGGGAGGACACGGAGGCGGCCGAGCGGCTGGCCCGGCTGGTGCGCCCCTTCCTGCTGCGGCGCCGCAAGTCGGACCCCGGCATCGTG
Source organism: Streptomyces clavuligerus (assembly GCF_005519465.1). NCBI lineage: Bacteria > Bacillati > Actinomycetota > Actinomycetes > Kitasatosporales > Streptomycetaceae > Streptomyces > Streptomyces clavuligerus. The sequence goes on from NZ_CP027858.1 coordinate 5,323,764, forward strand.
CCCGAGCTGCCGCCGAAGACCGAGTCCGACCACCCGGTCCCCCTCACCCGTGAGCAGGCGGTGCTCTACGAGGCGGCGGTCCGCGAGGCGATGGCCGCCATCGAGGGCGCGGAGGGCATGGCACGCCGCGGGATGGTGATGAAGCTGCTGACCGACCTCAAACAGATCTGCAACCATCCCGCGCAGTTCCTGAAGGAGCCGGGCCGCACCGGACCCGGCCACCGCGGGAGCCCCGGCCGCGGACCGGGGACCCGGCTCGCCGGGCGCTCGGGCAAGCTCGCCCTGCTCGACGAGTTGCTGGAGACGATCCTGGCCGAGGAGGGCGCGGTCCTGATCTTCACCCAGTACGTCACCATGGCCCGGCTGCTCCTGGAGCATCTGTCCGCCCGCTCCGTCCCCGCCCAGCTCCTGCACGGCGGCACCCCGGTGGCGGAGCGCCAGCGGATGGTGGACCGGTTCCAGTCGGGTGAGATCCCCGTCTTCGTCCTCTCCCTCAAGGCCGCGGGCACCGGACTCAATCTGACCAGGGCGGGCCATGTCATCCACTACGACCGCTGGTGGAACCCCGCCGTCGAGGAGCAGGCGACGGACCGCGCGTACCGCATCGGCCAGACCCGGCCGGTCCAGGTCCACCGGCTGATCACGGAGGGCACCGTGGAGGACCGGATCGCCGGGATGCTGGCCGCGAAGCGGGCGCTCGCCGACGCGGTGCTCGGCTCCGGGGAGACGGCCCTGACCGAGCTGACCGATCGGGAACTCGCCGATCTGGTCTCCCTGAGGAGGCACCGATGACCCCGTGGCAGGGCCGCGCCGACGAGGGCACACCGCCGGTGCGGACCGGCTCGGCGCCCCGCCGCCGGCGCCGCCCGGCCGCCGCGCCCCGGCACGACGACCGGCGCCGCACCTTCCCCGCGCTCGAACCCCTCGTGGGGGACCGCGCGGCCGTCACCTGGTGGGGGCACGCGTGGGTGGAGGCCCTGGAAGACACCGCGCTCGACCCGGCCAGGCTCGCCCGGGGGCGGAGCTACGCGGGCCGGGGCCGGGTGGAGGCGATCACCGTCACCCCCGGCCGGGTCACCGCGTACGTCCGGGGCACCCGGGTGCGGCCGTACCGCACCGAGATCCGTCTGCGGACCCTCTCCGACGAGGAGTGGGAGGAGATCCTGGCCGCTGCCGCCGCCCGCCCCGAGCACATCGCGGCCCTGCTCGACCAGGACGTCCCCCAGGAGCTGGCGGGGACGGCCGGACTGCTCCCGTCGGCGGGGGACCTCGTCCCCGACTGTTCCTGCCCCGACGACGGCTACCCCTGCAAGCATGCGGCGGCGCTCTGCTACCGGACGGCGGCGCTCCTCGACGAGGACCCGTTCGTCCTGTTCCTGCTGCGTGGCAGGGGAGAGCGCGACATCCTCGCCGATCTCGCGCGCCGGGGAACGGAGCGGCCCACGGACGGGCGCCCTCCGGTGCCCCCGGCCGCGGTTCCCGCGCGGGCGGCCCTCGCGCCGCGCAGACTGCCGGCCCTGCCGCCGCCGTTCGCCCCGCCCGCGCACCCCGGCCGTCCGCCCGCCTATCCGCAGGCGCCGGGGGCGCCCGACCCGATGGCGCTGGACCTGCTGGCCTCCGAGTCCGCCGTCCGTGCCCACGCCCTGCTCACCGACGGCGCCGACCCGGTCGCGGGGCTCACCCGGGGACAGGACGCGGTCCGGCTCGCCGCCGCCCACCCGGGCTCCGGGCTCACCGCGTCCACCCGGGCCCTCTACCGGGACCTCGCCGGGGCCACCGGCCGCACCCCCACCGAGCTGGCCCGCGCGGTCGCGGCCTGGCGCCAGGGCGGCAGGGCCGCCCTGGCCGTCCTGGAGGAGCCCTGGGACCCGCCCGCCGGGCCCTTCGACCGGGCCCGGCCCGCGCTGGCCGCCGCCACGCCGCCCGGCCTGCCCGCCTTCCGCCCCTGGCGCAACCGTCTCTCCGGCAGCTCGTTCCAGCTCCGTCTCGGCCGGGACGGACTCTGGTACGGCTACGAGTCCGACCCCGGAGCCGAGGACTGGTGGCCGCGCGGCACCCCGGACGCCGATCCGGTGGGCGTGCTCAGGGCCCTGCGGGACCGATGACCGCTACCCTCGGGGAGGACGACGTCCGGCCAGGGGGAGGCGGAGTGGAAGCCGAGTTGGTGGCACTGGCGACAGCCGGTGCGACGGCGCTGGTCCAGCAGATGATCCAGGAGAGCTGGGGCCCGGCACGGGACCGGTTGGCACGGTTCTTCTCCCGGGGGACGGGGGAGCCCGGCGCGGTCACCGCCGAGCTGGAGACCTCCCGGGCCGAGCTGCTCGAAGCCCGGGAGACGCAGGACGAGGACATCGCCGCCGATGTGCTGGCCGAGTGGCGGATCAGGATGCGGCGCACCCTCCAGGCGGACCCCGGCGCCGCCGCCGAGCTGCGCGCGCTGCTGGACGAGATCGTCCCGGACCCCGGTACGGCCCCCGCCGTCGTCGTCCGGAACTCCATCACCGGCGGCACCCAGCACGGGACCGTCGTCCAGACGGGCACCATCGGCGACATCCACCTCGGGGGCGGCCGCTGACCCCGGGCCGTGCGACGCCGTACGCTCGGCGTCGGTCCGGAGACGGCGCTCCGCCCGGAGCGGCCTCCCGGAGCGGGCGCGGACCGTTCCCGAGGGTTCCCGGAAGAACGGACGAGCCGTCACCCGCTCGCCGGGGGAAGGGTGATCGGGACGGTTTGCCCTGTCTAGGGTGATCCCATGACCCTCCAGGACCCGACGCGCGCCCTGCTGGCCGACCCCTACGCCGTGTACGACGAGCTGCGCGCGACCGCCCCCGTCCACCGCATCATCGGCCCGGAAGGGCTGCCCGTCTGGATCGTCACCCGGTACGACGACGTACGGCAGGGACTGGCCGACCCGCGGCTCTCCCTGGACAAGCGGAACGCCCTGGCGGGCAACTACCGGGGATTCCGGCTGCCGCCCGTGCTGGACGCCCATCTGCTCAACATGGACCCCCCGGACCACACCCGTATCCGGAAACTGGTGACCCGGGCCTTCACCACCCGCCGGATCGAGGAGCTGCGGAAGCCGGTCCGGCGGATCGCCGACGGACTGCTGGACACCATGGCCGAACGGGACCGGGCGGACCTGGTCGCCGCGTACGCGGGCCCGCTGCCGGTCATCGTCATCTCCGAACTGCTGGGGGTGCCCGAGCCGTCCCGGCGGGACTTCCGTGAGTGGACCGACGCCGTGCTGCTGCCCGACCCCGACCACCCGGAGCGGGCCAAGGAGGCGGCGGGCAGCCTGGTCGCGTTCTTCTCCGGGCTGCTCGCGCACAAGCGTGAGCGCCCCGGCGACGATCTCACCTCGGCCCTGATCGCGGTGCGCGGGGAGGACACGGCCCGGGGCACCGGCCGGGGCGCCGACCGGCTCAGCGAGGACGAGCTGATGTCCCTCGTCTTCCTGATCCTCCTCGCCGGGTACGAGAACATGGTCCAGGTCATCGGGAACGCGGTGCACGCCCTGCTCACCCACCCGGAGTGGTGGGCCGCGCTGCGGGCCGACCCGGGTCTCCTCCCCGCGGCGGCGGAGGAGTTCGTCCGCTTCGAGAGTCCGGCGCAACTCGCCATCCGCCGCTTTCCCGTGGAGGACGTGACCATCGGCGGGACGACCGTCCCGGTGGGCGAGACCGTCATGCTCTGTCTGGGCGCGGCCAACCGCGACCCCGACCGCTTCCCGCACCCGGAACGGCTCGACCTCCGCCGGGACGCGAGCGGCCATGTCGCCCTGGGGCACGGCATCCACTACTGCCTGGGTGCGCCCCTGGCCCGGCTGGAGACCGAGGTGGCGATCGGCGCGCTGCTGGAGCGCTTTCCCCGACTGGCCCTCGATGTCCCGCCGGAGGAGCTGCGCCGCAGGCCGTCGACCCGGGCCCGGGGATTGATCGCCCTTCCCGTGCGCTACTGATCCGAACCCCCGGGCGGCTCACCGGGATCGGCCGACGCTGCTTCACCAGGGAGGCGATCAGCGGTTCTTCCCCTGGAGGGCCGCTTGTGCTCAGGCCGGGGCGATGTGCCGGGGCGCGCCCTCTTCGGCGGCGATGAAGCCCGTAAACCCGGAGGGAGCATCGGGTTTCGGCCGGATGGCCCCGGCTCCGGTGGCGTATCCGCAGGGCGCGTCCACTCGTTGGGGTGAAACGACGGTTGTTCCCTGGTGCCGTCGGCCTGATGTGTGCTGTCGATCAGGGTCCCGATGGCTCGTTCGAACTCCTGAGCAGGTCGTATGCGCTTGACGGGTGCGGTGGCAGCCCGGACGGCGGAGGTGGTCACGTCCTTGGGCCCCTGTGTGTCCGGCTGGCTCTTCGATGCTGTTCGTTTGCCCGTCGAACCCCTTCGTTTCTCTCTTCTCTCTCACCTTTTCCGCTTCGGTGGCGTGATCTGGATTTTGACGGCAGGCTGCGGCCGGACGTTCGGACGGCAACACCGTTATGGTGCAGATGAGTTGGAGGGCTTCCATGAGGTTCAAAGGAAGGTTGGGAAGTGCGGGACGCCAGGGGCGTGCACAAGGGGCCATGGTGCTGGCTGGCTGTCTCGGAATGATCGCCACCGTGCCGCCCGCCGCCGCGAACGCCGCACCCGGCGGCGGTGTCACGGGAAACCTGCTCGCCCAGGGCGTCTCGGAGAAACGGCTGATCCTGAAGGCCAACGGACCGGCCAATGTAGTGGTCCGGACGATCACCATCGACCCGGGCGGTTCCACGGGCTGGCACTACCACGACGGTCCGCTGCTCGTCGTGGTCAAGTCCGGGACGCTCACCCGGACCCTGCACGACTGCTCGGTCGAGGTGATGCCCGCCGGGTCGGCCTTCACCGAGCCGTCCGGTGTGGAACACCGCCATATCGGACGCAACCTCGGGACCGAACCCGTGGTTCTGTACGCCACTTATGTCCTGCCCCTGGGCAGTCGGCTGGCCGAGGACGCGGACGCGCCGTCCTGTCTGGGTGGATGAGCGGGGCCGGGCCGCTCGGCCCGGGGGTCCGCGCCCCTCAGTGAGCGGGCCGGGGGGCCCGGCCCGGCGGGGAGCCCGAGGAGGCGGACGGTGATCCGCAGGCGCCGGGCGGAACCGGCGGCGGGGGACGGCCCCCGACCACGGTGACCGCCTCCGCTCCCGCCCGGCAGCCCTCCGCCGCGGCGGCGGACACCCCGGCACCCGCCAGCAGGGCGGCGAGGAACGTCCCCGTGAAGGCGTCACCCGCGCCCGTCGGGTCCAGCGGCCGTACCGGGGGCGCGGGAATCGGCGCCCTGAGCACGCCGGACTCGGCCACCAGCGCCCCGCCCCGGCCCAGGGTGACCACGGCCAGGGGCACCCGCCGGCTCAGCGCGACAGCGGCCTCGGCCGGATCGGAACGACCGGTGAGGAACCGGGCCTCGTCGGCGTTGGGCAGCAGCGCGCTCACTCCGTCGTAGGCGGTGAGCGCGCGCTCCGCACCCAGCGTGCGCAGAAAACCCTCGGACGCGGGATCGACGCTCACCGGGACACCCCGGGAACGCGCCGCGCCGATCGCCACGCGGGCCAGCGCCCGACCGGACCCGGAGAAGAACAGATAGCCCGAGAGATGGAGTCGTCCGACACCGTCCAGCAGCGAGGCCGACCAGTCGGCGGGGGAGATGAGAGGGACCGCCCCGCTGTCCGTGAGGAAGGTGCGCTCGGTGCCGTCGTCCACCAGCGCGACCACGGTTCCGGTCGGCGCCGTGTCGTCGGCGACGAGCAGCGGACGCACCCCGGCGGCCCGTAATCGCTCCTCGTGCCAGGCGAGGTCGGACCGTCCGACCCGGCCGAGCAGCCGTACGTCCGCCCGTCCCCGGCGCGCGGCCCAGCAGGCGGTGTTGGCACCCGCGCCGCCGGGCAGCACCCGTATCCGGGCGGCGGTGTCGGTGCCCCGGGCGAGGGGGGCCGAGTGCCGGGCGACGACGTCGTTCATCACATCGCCGACGACGAGGAGGGCCGCCGGTCCGGCCCGGCCGCCCCCCGCGGAACCGCCGCCGGTGGCACCGTCGTCCGTGGCGCCGCCGTTCACCGGACCGCTGTTCACAGGGCCGCCGCGATGAGCGCGGCCAGCCGGACATTGCCGCGCACGGCGGCCACGTTCGCCTCCAGGGAGGCCCCTCCGGTGCGCCGGGTGAGGAAGTCCAGCAGGAAGGGGGTGACGGCCTGTCCCGCGATGCCCCGTTCGCGGCAGGCGTCCAGGGCCTCGCCGAGTACCCGGTCGTGCAGGGCGGGATCGAGCTGTTCGGACTCCGGGACGGGGTTGGCGACGACGAGCGCGGCGGGGCTCCCGCCCAGGGCCTCCCGCGCGCGGACCACCGCGGCGACCTCGTCGGGCGAGTGGACCGTCCAGTCCACGGGCTCCCCCGACGAGGTCAGATAGAAGCCGGGGAAGCGGTCCGTGCCGTATCCCACGACCCCGACGCCCAGCGTCTCCAGCCGCTGGAGGGTCGCCGGGACGTCCAGGACCGACTTCACGCCCGCGCACACGACCGTCAGATCGGTCTCCGCGAGGACCCGCAGATCCGCCGACTCGTCCTGTTCATGGGTCCAGTCCCGGTGGACGCCGCCGAGGCCGCCGGTCGCGAACACCCGGATTCCGGCCCGGGCCGCCAGAAAGGCCGTCGCCGACACGGTCGTCGCCCCGCTCGTCCCGGTCGCCAGCGCGGGCGCCAGATCCCGTCGGCCGAGCTTGCGGACCCCGTCGTCCTGCGAGATCCGCTCCCAACGCGCCCGGTCGAGACCGATATGGACCCGGCCGTCCAGTACCGCGATCCCCGCGGGGACGGCACCGGCGGACCGGACGATCTCCTCCAGCTCCGCCGCCACCGCCAGATTGCGCGGGCGGGGCAGACCATGGGCGATGATCGTCGACTCCAGGGCCACCACGGGCCGCCGGGCGTCGAGTGCTTCCCGTACTTCCTCGGTCACCTCGGTGAGCAGCATGTCCCATCCCTGGCACGGGGAACGCCCCCGCAAACCCGCCCTTCGCCCATCCTGCCCCGGGACGGAGACGGACCCGGGCCCGCGGTGCGACGGAGCCGGCCCGTCCGAGGGCCCGTCAGCCGGTGGTGTCCGGGCCCGCCTTCCGCCCCGGGCGGCGGACCGCCCCGCGGAACACGGCCCATCCCAGCCCCAGCACCAGCAGGGCGCCGATCAGATTGAGCAGGCCGTATCCCTGGTACGCGACGATCAGCCCGGCCAGGACCCCGCCCACGCCCGCCGCTGTGTTCATGGCGAGATCCGAGAGTCCCTGCACGGCCGCGCGCACCGGCTGCGGTACGGAGTCCGTGAGCAGCGCGGAACCCGCCACGATCCCCGCCGACCAGCCGAGGCCGAGCACGAAGAGCCCGACGGCCACCTGGCCGTGGCTCGGGCCCGCCGTCCCCGCCAGCAGCGCGGCCGACGCGAGCAGCGCCACCGCCAGACCGATCACCGTGAGTCTGCCGAAACGATCAGCCAGTCTTCCCATGACCGGCGAGAAGGCGTACATGCCTGCGATATGACCGCTGATCACCAGACCGACCAGCTCGATGTCCGCGCCGTGGTGGGTGAGGGCCAGCGGGGTCATCGCCATGATCGCGACCATGGCGGTGTGCGAGACGGCGATCGTGGCGAGGGCGAGCCGGGCCGCCGGCGACTCCCGTACCGCGAGAAGCCCCGCGCGCAGCGAACGGCCCTGGGGGGAGTGGTCTCCGGGCGTCAGGGCGCGGGCTGTGAGCAGGGGATCGGGCCGCAGCAGCGTCTGCACCACCACCGCCGCCACGAGGAACACACCGGCCGCCCAGACGAAGGGGCCCGCCTCGGTGGGGATGCCGAGCCCGGAGACGCTGCGCCCCGCCGGAGCGGCGATATTGGGGCCGAGCACGGCGCCGATCGTGGTCGCCCAGACCACCTGGGAAATGGCCTGCCCGCGCCGTTCGGGCAGGGCGAGGTCGGCCGCGGCGAACCGGGCCTGGAGGTTCGCCGACGACCCCGCGCCGAACACGGCCATCCCGAGGAGGAGCAGCGGGAAGTTCTCCACGGCGGCGGCGAGTACCACCACGCCCGCGCCCAGCGAGCCGACGGCGTAGGCCAGTACCAGGCCGGGGCGCCGCCCCCGTGCGGTCATGAGCGCGGCCAGCGGCATGGAGAACAGGGCCGTACCGGCCACGGTCGCTGTCGGGGCCAGCCCCGACAGCGCGGCGGAGCCGCTGATCCGCTCCGCCAGGACGGCGGCGAGCGCGATGCCCGTGGCGACGCCGAGCCCGCCGAGGATCTGACTGACGACCAGGACGGTGGTGACGCGCCGCCGGAGCGCGGGCAGCGCCTCCGCGGCCACCGTGCCGATGCCCGCCCGGGTGCCGCCTGACAGCGCTTCCGTGTCCGCCCCGGTCCCGGTGGTGCCGACCGGCGGTCCGGCGTCGGCCCGGCCCGGGGGAGCGGATGCGGTCCCGGCCCCCTCGGGACGGTCCGCCCCGGAGCCCGGCCCCGTCCCCTGTCCCGTTCTCGTTGCCGCTCCCCCGTCCCCTGTGCCCTCCGCTCCCGTTCTGCCCGCCGTGCTGTCCCTCGTGCCGTCCGTGGTGCCGTCCACGGGAACGGAACGGCTGCCCGGTCCGGTGCCGTCGGATATGCCAGATGTGTCAGGGCCGATGCTCACGCGCGCAGTGTGCCAGCCCGTGCGCGAGGACGACACCGCCGCCCCCGGTGGGGTGGCGCGCTCTTTTCTCTCCGGCCGGTGCGGTGTCCCCGGGTGCCGCGCCGGGTGGGCGGACGGCCGGCCGGCTGGGCCCCGGGTCAGAAGAGCGGCTGCGGCAGCACGCCCTCCAGTGCCAGGAGCTGTCGCTTGGTCTCCCGTCCGCCGCCGAATCCGCCCAGCTCACCGTCGGCTTCCACGACGCGGTGGCAGGGCACCAGCACAGGCAGGGGGTTGGACCCCATGGCGGCGCCCACCGCCTGGGCCCCGCCCGGGCTGCCGACCCGGGCGGCGAGGTCTCCGTACCCCACGACCGTGCCGTAGGGGACGGCGGTCAGCTCGCGCAGCACCGCACGGTTGAACCCCGCCGACAGCGTCCAGTCCAGGGGCAGGTCGAAGTCCGTCAGCTCGCCGCGGAAGTAGGCGGCGAGCTGACGTATGGGCTCGGCCAGCAGCCCCGCCCCCTCGGCCACGGGGCGGGCCCCGAGCCGGTCGGCCAGGTGGCCCAGGGCCCGGTCCCGGACGGCCGGAGTGGCGTGGAAGACCACGCTGACCACGCCCTCGGCGGTCGCGGCGAGCAGCAGCGGCCCGATGTCGGTGTCCACGACGGCCCACTCGAAGCTGTTCATGCGTCCACGGTACGACCCGCCACTGACAACGGGCCGGGCCAGGGCGGCCGGGCGGCAGGCGCGCGGAGGCTCAGGACCCGGCGGGGGCGGCCCGGTGGCCGGGGCCGCCCGCGCCGCCCTCCTCCAGCGCGTCCCGGACGACATCCGGCCGGTCCGTGATGATCCCGTCCACACCGGCGGCGGCGACCCGCCGCGCCCCGGCCGCGTCGTTCACCGTCCAGGTGCTGACCCTGAGGCGTTTGCCGTGCGGGCCCTTGAGCCGTTGCACGGCGGCGACGTACTCCGGGGTGACCGCGGTGTGCGGCGGGTTGATCTGGTCGGTGAAGGCGGCGTATACGGGCAGCTCCGTCAGCGGCGGTGTACCGAGGAAACCGGTCACCACCCCCGGGTGCTGCTCGCGCACGGCCCGCAGGCTCTGCGCCCCGAAGCTCTGGACGACGAGCCTGTGCCGTACATGCGCACGGTCCAGCCAGCCCCGCGCGCCCAGCTCCCGCAGGATGTCGCGTTCGATGCCCGGGTACAGCTCCGGTCGTTTGACCTCCAGCAGCAGGCTCTGCCGGTTGCGGTCGACCCGTCGCAGATAAGCCGTCAGGGTGGGTACCCGGGACCCCGCCCAGGCGGGACCGAACCAGCTCCCCGCGTCCAGGCCGGCGATCTCGGCGGCGGTGAAGTCCCGCACCCGCCAGGGGGCGCGTCCGGGGAATCGTTCCTCCACGTCGGTGGTGCGGGCCAGGGTCTCGTCGTGGACCACCACCAGCTCGCCGTCCCGGGTGCGCTGGACATCGTTCTCCACCCAGCGGAACCCCAGCCGGGCGGCGTGGTCCACGGCGGCCAGGGTGTTCTCGGGGGCGTGGGCGGAGGCTCCCCGGTGGGCGATCACCAGCGGCTCCCCGCGCTCCGGGGCGGGCGGTCCTGACAGGTGCCCGGCCGGGGCCCCGGTATCGGCCCGGGCGGGCACCACCGGCCCGGACAGCAGGAGGACACCCGCCCCCAGTGCGGCGGCGGTGGTTGCTGCGACGGTTCGTGTGTGCACCTCGACTCCTCACGGCGTTCGACGGGCGACCGGGTGAGCGTGACATCCGGCGGCGGGTCACGAACAGGCGAAGTGTGGCCAAAAAAGCGAACAGACCTACCCAGACCACCCCACGTACCTGTTTCTGCGGAGATAAATCTCTACCCAAATGTTTGCCAAGCGATGGTCAGGCCATACCCTCACCCCCGGGAAAGACGTTCCACCAGCGGGTCAAGGGGGCCACCGCCAGGGGACCGCCGCGATCACATACGGAGCGAAGGGCACACGGCATGCAAGGAACTCTCGACGGTTTCACCTATGGGTTGGTCACACCGGTGGCGGCCTTTGTGATGGCCTGTCTGGGCGGGGCGCTGGGACTGCGCTGCACCACGAGATCCGTGCGGACCGAGGGTGCCTTCAAACCCGGCTGGCTGGCGCTGGGAGCCGTCTCCATCGGCTCCGGCATCTGGACGATGCACTTCATCGCCATGATGGGCTTCAGCATCGCGGAGACCCCGATCACCTATGACCGGCCGATCACCTACGCGAGCCTCGCGCTCGCGATCGTCATGGTCGGCATCGGCATCTTCATTGTCGGCTACCGGGGCGCCACCGTGATGGCCCTCGTCACCGGGGGCACCATCATGGGGCTCGGAGTGGCCTCGATGCACTACCTCGGCATGGCCGGAATGCGGTTCCAGGGGCGGGTCGAGTACAGCATCCCGGTCGTGGCCCTCTCGGTGGTGATCGCGGTGGTCGCCGCGACCGCCGCGCTGTGGGCCGCCGTGTCGATCCACGGCTTCCGGGCCAGCCTGCTCGCCAGTCTGGTGATGGGAGTGGCGGTCTCCGGAATGCACTACACCGGCATGGCCTCGGTCAGCGTCCATCTGCACGGCACCCTGACCGCGCAGGCCGGTGGCGACTCGCCCACCTCGCTGCTGCTGCCGATGCTGGTCGGCCCCGGTGTCTTCCTGCTGCTCGCCGCGGTCGTCGTGATGTTCGATCCGCTGCTGGTGATGGGCGAACCCGAGTGGGAGAAGCCCGCCCGCGGGGCGGCCCCGCTGCCCGGCGTCCCGGCCCGGCCCGTGCAGGCGGCCCCGCAGCCGTGGCCCCACCAGCCCGCCGCGGCGCGGCCGGAGGACGCCTGGCCGGTGAACCGGCCCGGCGAGTGGCCCCACCAGCCCCAGGTTCAGCCTCAGCCCCAGCGCCGCGAGCAGCCCTACTCCGACAGCTGGTGATATCCGATGGCACCTGATGGCACCTGATGAGGCCCGATGAGATCTGACGACATCTGATGACAGCGCAGAGCAGTGGATGACACTCGGTGATCGAGGGTGACATCACGTGACGACCGGAGCCGGGCGGCGGTCGCCGGAACGCCCGGCTCCCTGGGGCGGGAGCGCACCGGGACCCCGTTGTCAGTGGGGGGCCGTACGGTGGATTCATGCGGCCCGTTTCCCAGATCGAACGTACGGTGGCGCCCTTCGAGGTCGTCAGTCCCTTCCAGCCCAGCGGCGACCAGCCCACGGCCATCGCCGACCTGGAGCGGCGCATCCGCGCGGGGGAGAAGGACGTGGTCCTCCTCGGTGCGACCGGCACCGGCAAGTCGGCGACCACCGCCTGGATGATCGAGCGCCTCCAGCGCCCCACCCTGGTCATGGCGCCGAACAAGACGCTGGCCGCCCAGCTCGCGAACGAGTTCCGCGAGCTGCTGCCCCACAACGCCGTCGAGTACTTCGTCTCGTACTACGACTACTACCAGCCCGAGGCGTACGTCCCGCAGTCGGACACCTATATCGAGAAGGACTCCTCGATCAACGAGGAGGTGGAGCGGCTGCGCCACTCCGCGACCAACTCCCTGCTGACCCGGCGCGATGTGATCGTGGTCGCCTCCGTGTCCTGCATCTACGGCCTCGGCACCCCGCAGGAGTACGTCGACCGGATGGTGCCGCTCAGGGTCGGCGAGGAGATCGACCGGGACGAGCTGCTCCGCCGCTTCGTGGACATCCAGTACACACGGAACGACGTGGCCTTCACCCGGGGCACCTTCCGGGTCCGCGGCGACACCATCGAGATCTTCCCGGTCTACGAGGAGCTGGCCGTCCGCATCGAGATGTTCGGTGACGAGATCGAGGCCCTGTCCACGCTCCACCCCCTCACCGGAGAGATCCTGAGCGAGGACCAGTCCCTGCACGTCTTCCCCGCGAGCCACTATGTGGCGGGCCCCGAACGCCTGGAGAAGGCGGTCGACGGCATCGAGGCCGAGCTGGAGCAGCGCCTCGCCGAGCTGGACAAGCAGGGCAAGCTGCTGGAGTCGCAGCGGCTGCGGATGCGGACCACCTACGACATCGAGATGATGCGCCAGATCGGCTCCTGCTCCGGCATCGAGAACTACTCGATGCACTTCGACGGCCGGGAGCCAGGCTCCCCGCCGAACACCCTCCTCGACTACTTCCCCGAGGACTTCCTGCTGGTCATCGACGAGTCCCATGTGACCGTTCCGCAGATCGGCGCCATGTACGAGGGGGACGCCTCACGCAAGCGGACCCTGGTCGACCACGGCTTCCGGCTGCCCTCCGCCCTGGACAACCGCCCCCTGAAGTGGGAGGAGTTCACCGAGCGGATCGGTCAGACGGTCTATCTCTCGGCCACGCCCGGGGCCTATGAGCTGTCGCGGGGCGACGGCTTCGTGGAGCAGATCATCCGGCCGACCGGGCTGGTCGACCCGGAGGTCGTCGTCAAACCCACCGAGGGCCAGATCGACGATCTGGTGCACGAGATCCGGGTGCGCACCGAGCGCGACGAGCGGGTGCTGGTCACCACGCTCACCAAGAAGATGGCCGAGGACCTGACCGACTACTTCCTCGAACTCGGCATCCGGGTGCGCTATCTGCACAGCGACGTCGACACCCTGCGCCGGGTCGAGCTGCTGCGCGAGCTGCGCGCCGGTGAGTACGACGTCCTGGTCGGCATCAATCTGCTGCGGGAGGGTCTCGACCTCCCCGAGGTGTCCCTGGTGGCCATCCTCGACGCCGACAAGGAGGGCTTCCTCCGCTCGGGCACCTCGTTGATCCAGACCATCGGCCGGGCCGCCCGCAATGTGTCCGGCCAGGTCCATATGTACGCGGACAAGATCACTCCGGCGATGGAGAAGGCCATCGATGAGACCAACCGCCGCCGAGAGAAGCAGATCGCGTACAACACCGAGAAGGGCATCGACCCCCAGCCGCTCCGCAAGAAGATCAACGACATCGTCGCGACCATCGCGCGTGAGGAGGTCGACACGGAGGAGCTGCTCGGCTCCGACTACCGCAAGCCGAAGGAGAGGTCCGGCAAGGCGGGCAAGGCCCCGGTGCCCGCGCTGGGCGGCAAGGGCGCGGCCCAGGGCAGGGGCAGGGCCGGGGGCAAGGGGGAGAGGGCCGGGACCGGCGCGGACACGAGTGGCCGTCCCGCCACCGAGCTGGCCGGAATCATCGAGGAGATGACCGAGCGGATGCGGGCGGCGGCGGCGGATCTCCAGTTCGAGATCGCCGCCCGGCTGCGCGACGAGGTCGGTGAGCTGAAGAAGGAGCTGCGCCAGATGAAGGAGGCGGGGCTGGCCTGACCGGTGCGGGAGCCGGTCCGACCGGCGGGGGAGGGGGGACACCCCGCCGCTCCCGTCCCGGTGCGGTGCCCGCGCGGCACCGCAGCGAGCCGGGAAGGCACTATTCCACTCACGCCGTGGGCTGTGTTGCAAGAGCGACACAATAACTGGCCAATTCTGCCGTGCAGTTCATACGACTGCGTAGGGTGCTGGGCATCCGCCCGCGGAGGCGACTGCCCCAGGGCAGAACCGAGCGAAAAGGGGACAAGCGCGTGACGGTCAATATGACCAAGGGCCAGGCCATCAGCCTGCGGAAGAGCGACGGGGCCACCCTGACCGCGGTGCGGATGGGACTCGGCTGGCAGGCGGCTCCCCGACGCGGACTGTTCGGCTCGCGCACCAAGGAGATCGACCTGGATGCCTCCGCCGTGCTCTTCGCCGACAAGCAGCCGGTCGACGTGGTCTTCTTCCGCCACCTCGTCAGCGACGACGGCTCCGTCCGGCACACCGGCGACAACCTGGTCGGCGGCGCGGGCTCCGGGGGCGACGACGAGGCGATCCTGGTGGACCTCGGCCGGGTCCCCGTCCATGTCGACCAGATCGTCTTCACGGTCAACTCCTTCACCGGCCAGACCTTCCAGGAGGTGCAGAACGCCTTCTGCCGCATCGTCGACGAGACCAACGGCGAGGAGATGGCCCGCTACACCCTCGACGGCGGCGGCCACTACACCGCGCAGATCATGGCCAAGGTGCACCGCGCCAGGAGCGGTCCGCCGCAGGGCTACTCCAAGGAGCCCACGCCGGGGGGCTGGACGATGACCGCCCTGGGCAACCCGGCCAACGGGCGGACCTTCCAGGACCTGATCCCGGCCATCCTGCCCCATCTGTAGACGCCCCATCGGTGGACGCCAATCATCCGGCGCCACCGGCACACGGACTGTGGACACCGGACACCGGGCCCTGTACCGGCCTCGGCCGGGCGGGGCCGGTACGCACCACCGAACAGCGGCAGCGAGGGGGGACACGGCGATGACGGCCGAGCTGGCCCGGGGACAGAACCATCCACTGAGCGCCACCCGGCTGGAGATCCGGGTGGCGGGCGGTCACCCGCTGCTGGCCTGTGCCCTCGGCACCGATGAGCGGGGCACCGCCGTCGGAGACTCCCCCGCCCGCCCCGGCGCACCGGGGCTCCCCGGCGTCCAGGTGCCCCGGCAGGCCGCGGCCGTGCTCCGCTGCGCCTTCGACCTGGACGCGCTGCCGGACACGGTGCACCGGGTCGCGCTCGTCCTCGCGCTCCCCGAGGGGCCCGGGGCCCCCGGGCGCTTCGGCGCCACGGCCGGCCCGCACCTCGCGCTCGCGGGCCCCGGTGGCACCGCGCTGGCCGCCTTCACCGTCACCGGCCTGGACACCGAGACCGCGCTGATCGCCGTCGAGCTGTACCGCCGCCGGGGCGCCTGGAAGGTGCGCGCCGTCGGCCAGGGGTACGCGGGCGGACTCGCCCGGCTGCTCGCCGACGAGGGGCATCCGCGGGCGCGGGAAGCGGCGGCGGAGATCCAGCGGGCCGCGGCGCCGACGGCCCCGCGCGCCGCGCCCGCGCGGCTGGGGACGGGGAGTTCCGCCGGGGCCGCCGCCCCGGGTCCGGCGGGCGGCCCGGCGGGTCCCGGGACTCCCGCGGACGCCGTGCCTCCCGCTGCCTCCGGCTCCCGCGACCGCGGGGACACCGTGGACGCGGCCCGGCCGCCCACGGGCGGCCCCGGGGACACCGCGGGCGCTGCGGCGCCGCGCACGGGCACGCCCGCGCCGCCGCCCCTGGCCCCGTCGGCCGCCGCCCCCGTGCCGTCCGCGCCCATCGACTATGCGCACCCGGGGCGCCGCTCCACCCCGCCCCCGTCACCCCCGGCGGCACCGTCCGCCGCCCCCGTCCGGCCGTCCGGACCCGTCGCCGGGGACGCCACCGGCTGGTCGCTGGAGGAGCGGCTGTACAACCAGGTCTGGGGCATGTTCGAGGATCTGGCCCGCAGCGTCGCCGCCTACCGCGGCGCCGTCGACTTCGCCGAGTCCCGGATGGACCGCGAGTTGGACGACCTCCTCGCCGACCCGCGCGCCCGCGTCGGCGGCGCGGCGGACGCCGCCCGCGAGGCCGCGCGGGACAAGTGCGAGCGGCTGACCGCCGAGGCCCGCGCCGTCCTCGACCGGGACCTGGCCCAGCTCGCCGCCGAGTCCGACGTCGTCGAACCGGCGCTGCCGCCGTCCTGCGCCCGCTGGGACAACCCGGTCTGGCATGCCCACCGCGCCCCCCGGGAGCGCCCGCTCGCGGTGCGGCTGGGCGATCTGACCCTGCCCGAGGCCCCCGGTCTTGTCATCCCCTTCCTCGTCCGGCTCCCGCTGGAGCGCGGCCTCTGGGTGGACAGCGGGCACACGGGCCCCGGGGCGGTGTCCGGTCCCGACCGGGTCAAGCGCCTCGCCCTGGACACCGCCGTCGCCCACGCGGCCCGGCTGCTCGCGGTCCACCCGCCCGGCGCCTTCTCCGTGCAGGTCGTCGACCCCGCGGGCACCGCCGCCGCGGCGCTGGCCCCGCTGGTGTCCGCAGGGGTGACGGCGCTGCCCGCCACCGGGGCCCAGGGGGTGGCCGGGACGCTCGCCCGGCTCACCGAGCGGGTCGACCTGATCACGATGGCGCTGCGCGGCGGCGCCGCCGACGCGCTGCCGCCCGGTCCGGCCACGGCCGGGCAGCTGCTGATCGTCAACGACTTCCCGCACGGCTTCGACGACCGGTCCGTCACCCGGTTGCGCTATCTCGCGGACGAGGGCCCGGCGGCCGGAGTCCATCTGCTGATGGTGGCGGACCGCGAGGACGCCGCCGCCTACGGGCCCGAGCTGGACCGCCTCTGGCGCTCCCTGCTGCGGATCACCCCGGTCCCTGACGACCATCTGGCCGACCCCTGGGTCCGCCACGCCTGGACCTACGGCCCGCTGACGGTCCCGCCGGGCAGCGCGGTCCTGGAGCAGGTGCTCGACCGGGTCATGACAGCCGGGTACACCGGGGACGACGAGGCGTGAAAAGCCCTTGCGCGACCTCTCCGCGTCAACCGGTGTAGACCAATAAAGAACCTGCTGAGCTGGCATTTTGAATGTTTCTTTACCATGCTCTTTACCGCCGCTTGGCGGCTCCTGTACGCTCCTCTGAGCGGAGGGGAGTATTCCCGGCCTGCGACGTTCCCGTCAGTACGGATCTCCGATGAGTCCCGGGGCGTCGGCCCGAGCGGCAAGGACCACTCGGGTGGAAGAGACCTCCGGCAGCGACGACGCTGATCAGTAGCCGTACGAAGCCGGAGGCACAGTGGACGTTTCTACTACCACGTGGGTGTTGACCATTCTTGGTCTGTCCGCCCTCATCGCGGTCGACTTCTTCATCGGGCGCAAGCCCCATGATGTGTCGATCAAGGAAGCCGGAATCTGGACGATCGTCTGGATCGTGCTGGCGGTGCTCTTCGGCATCGGCCTCGCGGTCTGGGGCACGAGCCAGGCGTCCGGGGAGTTCTTCGCCGGCTTCATCACCGAGAAGTCGCTGAGCGTCGACAACCTCTTCGTCTTCGTCCTGATCATGGCGAAGTTCTCGGTGCCCTCCCACCTCCAGCAGCGGGTGCTGCTCATCGGTGTGCTCATCGCGCTGGTCCTGCGCGGCATCTTCATCGCGGCGGGCGCGGCGATCATCGCCAGCTTCTCCTGGGTCTTCTACATCTTCGGCGCGTTCCTGATCTACACCGCCTGGAAGCTCATCCAGGAGGCGCGCTCCGACGAGGAGGAGGACGACTGGGACGAGAACCGCCTGCTGAAGTCCGTCGAGAAGAAGTTCGGCGTCGCCGACCAGTACCACGGCACCAAGCTGTTCATCCAGAAGAACGGCAAGCGCATCATGACCCCGCTGATGGTGGTCATGCTCGCGATCGGTACCACGGACATCCTCTTCGCGCTGGACTCCATCCCGGCGATCTTCGGTCTGACCCAGGACCCGTACATCGTCTTCACGGCCAACGCCTTCGCCCTGATGGGTCTGCGGCAGCTCTACTTCCTCATCGGCGGCCTGCTGAAGAAGCTGGTCCACCTGAGCTACGGCCTCTCGGTGATCCTCGGATTCATCGGCGTCAAGCTGATCCTGCACGCGCTCCACGAGAGCGGTGTCGACGTCCCGGAGATCTCGATCCCGTTCTCCCTCTCCGTCATCTGCGGCGTGCTGATCATCACCACGATCACCAGCCTCATCGCCTCGAAGAAGCAGGCGGAGCGCGAGGCGGCCGAGGCCGCCGCGAAGGGCGGCGACGAGGGCGCCGACGGCAGCAAGGACAAGGACAGCGTCGAGGCCTGACGGTCCTGACAGCGGCTCCAGGAGGGGGCGGACGGCAGTCGCCGTCCGCCCCCTCCGCCGTCTGCGCGGGGGTCACCAGCCGCGGCGGCGCCACTCCGCGAGGTGCGGACGCTCGGCGCCCAGGGTGGTGTCCCTGCCGTGTCCCGGGTAGACCCAGGTCTCGTCCGGCAGCACGGCGAAGAGCTTGGTCTCCACGTCGTGCAGGAGGCTCGCGAAGGCCGCCGGGTCGTCGCGGGTGTTGCCGACGCCCCCCGGGAAGAGGCAGTCGCCCGTGAACAGATGGGGGTGGCCGTGCGGATCGTCGAAGACCAGCGCGATCGACCCGGCTGTGTGCCCCACGAGGTGGCGCGCGGTCAGCGCGACCCGGCCGACCCGGATCACATCGCCGTCATGGACCGCCACATCGGTGGGGACGGGGATGCCCTCGACGTCCTCGGCGCCGGCGTAGGTGCGCGCGCCGGTCGCCGCGACCACCTCCGCGAGGGCCTGCCAGTGGTCGCCGTGGCGGTGGGTGGTCACCACCGAGGCGATGGAGTCGTCGCCGATGAGCCGCAGCAGGGTCGCCGGCTCGGCGGCGGCGTCGATCAGGAGCTGCTCGCCGGTGGCCCGGCAGCGCAGCAGATAGCTGTTGTTGTCCATGGGTCCGACCGCGACCTTGGAGATCATCAGGTCCGTCAGCTCGTGCACGTCGGCGGGGCCGCCGACCTTCACTGCTCCGCTGTACGTCATGGCGGCAGCCTATAGCGGGGCGACAGGGCACCGGCGGGTGAGGGAACGGGCCCGGGGCCCGGGGGCGCGCGGGCCCGCCCCGGCGGCACGGCGGGCGGTCAGAGCGGCGGCAGGACGGGCAGCGGGCCGCCGCCGGTCGTGAGCCCGGACGCGCGGACGGCCCGGCGCCCGGCGAGCCAGCCCAGCAGCTCCGGAGCCGGGCCCTCGACACTCACCCGGGCGCCCGCCGTGCCCCCGGTGGTCCACGACTCCCCCGAGGCCGCGCTCAGGGCGACCGGCGGCACCTGGGGGCTCCCGGTGAAGCGCTCCGCGAGGAAGGCGATCTCCCGCAGGACGAACTCCCGGGGCAGATCCTCCAGCTCGTGGCCGACATCCAGGTCGACGTGGTGCAGCTCGACCTCGACCAGTCTGCGGAAGGGCACCCGGGCCGCCCGGTCGGTGACGCCGTTGCGGAGGGCGACCGTACGGTTCCACTCCGCGGGCAGCCGGGCCACGGCCTCGAACTGGGCGGCGCTGTCGCGTACGTCGGCGAGCTGGACATCGAGGGGGCGGCCGGAATCCCGTTCGATGTCGGTCTCGCGCGCGGCGGCGCTCGGATACATGGGCCGGCCTTCGAGGACGTTCACGAGGGCGTCGGCGTTACGGGCGAGGTGGGCCAGTACATGGCCGCGTGACCAGCCGGGCAATCGGGACGGTCCGGACAGCCGGGTCCTGTCCAGCGTGTCCACCGCGGTGAGCAGTCGTTCGGTCGCCTCGCGTACAGAGTCCAGGTCGCGCACGGGATCGATCATGCGCCTGACGATAGCTCCGCCACCCGATCGGGTGAAGGAGGCTGCCGGTCGCCGTAATTCGAATGTGCGTGCTATAGCCTGGAGCGGTGCATCCTTGGATGTCGGGCCGTCCCCGTCGAGCGGTCGACCGGCTGCCCGGCGTCCACCGATCCGGTGGTACCCGCCGCACGACCTAGGCTGGAAGGTCCGGGACCCGGGGCGCGTGCCCCTGTCGCCCCGGACCCTCCGGTGGCTTCCGACCGCTCAGGACCCCTTCAGCACCCTCACACCACCCTCAAGACCTCCAGGACCTCCAGGACCTTCAGGACTCCTCAAGAAAGGTGCGGACCCGGCGTGGCCGACCGTCTCATCGTCCGTGGCGCTCGCGAGCACAACCTCAAGAACGTCTCGCTCGACCTCCCCCGTGACTCGCTCATCGTCTTCACGGGGCTCTCCGGGTCGGGCAAGTCCTCGCTGGCCTTCGACACGATCTTCGCCGAGGGACAGCGCCGCTATGTGGAGTCGCTGTCGTCGTACGCCCGCCAGTTCCTGGGGCAGATGGACAAGCCCGACGTCGACTTCATCGAGGGGCTCTCCCCGGCGGTCTCCATCGACCAGAAGTCGACCTCGCGCAACCCGCGCTCGACGGTCGGCACGATCACCGAGGTCTACGACTACCTCCGGCTCCTCTTCGCCCGGATCGGCAAGCCGCACTGCCCCGAGTGCGGCCGTCCCATCTCCCGGCAGTCGCCGCAGGCCATCGTCGACAAGGTGCTGGAGCTGCCCGAGGGCAGCCGCTTCCAGGTGCTCTCCCCGCTGGTGCGCGAGCGCAAGGGGGAGTTCGTCGACCTCTTCGCCGACCTCCAGACCAAGGGGTACAGCCGCGCCCGGGTGGACGGGAAGACCGTCCAGCTCGCCGAGCCGCCGGTGCTCAAGAAGCAGGAGAAGCACACCATCGAGGTGGTCGTGGACCGCCTGACCGTCAAGGAGGGCGCCAAGCGGCGGCTGACCGACTCGGTCGAGACCGCGCTGGGACTCTCCGGCGGCATGGTCGTGCTCGACTTCGTCGACCTCCCCGAGGACGACCCCGAGCGCGAGCGGATGTACTCGGAGCATCTGTACTGCCCCTACGACGACCTGTCCTTCGAGGAGCTGGAGCCGCGCTCCTTCTCCTTCAACTCCCCCTTCGGGGCCTGCCCGGACTGCACCGGCATCGGCACCCGGATGGAGGTGGACCCCGAGCTGCTCGTCCCGGACGAGGAGAAGTCCCTCGACGAGGGGGCGATCCACCCCTGGTCCCACGGCCACACCAAGGAGTACTTCGGGCGGCTGATCGGGGGGCTCGCCCAGGCCCTCGGCTTCGCCACCGACATGCCCTGGGCGGGGCTGCCGCAGCGGGCCAGGAAGGCCCTGCTCTACGGCCACAAGACCCAGGTCGAGGTCCGCTACCGCAATCGCTACGGCAGGGAGCGGGCCTACACCACGCCCGCCTTCGAGGGCGCGGTGCAGTTCGTCCGCAGGCGGCACCAGGAGGCCGAGAGCGACGCCAGCAGGGAGCGCTTCGAGGGCTATATGCGCGAGGTGCCCTGCCCCACCTGCGAGGGCACCCGGCTGAAGCCGATCGTGCTCGCCGTCACGGTGATGGAGAAGTCCATCGCCGAGGTCTCCGCGATGTCGATCAGCGAGTGCGCGGACTTCCTCGGCCGGCTGAGGCTGAACGCCCGGGACAAGAAGATCGCCGAGCGGGTCCTCAAGGAGGTCAACGAACGGCTGCGCTTCCTGGTCGACGTCGGTCTGGACTATCTCTCGCTCAACCGCGCCGCCGGGACGCTCTCCGGCGGTGAGGCCCAGCGCATCCGGCTCGCCACCCAGATCGGATCCGGCCTCGTCGGCGTGCTCTATGTGCTGGACGAGCCCTCCATCGGCCTCCACCAGCGGGACAACCACCGGCTGATCGAGACCCTCGTCCGGCTGCGGGACATGGGCAACACCTTGATCGTGGTGGAGCACGACGAGGACACCATCAAGGTGGCCGACTGGGTGGTCGACATCGGCCCCGGCGCCGGTGAGCACGGCGGCAAGGTCGTGCACTCCGGCCCGTTGAAGCAGCTCCTGTCCAACAAGGAGTCGATGACGGGGCAGTACCTCTCCGGCCGGAAGGCGATCGCGACCCCCGACATCCGCCGTCCCGCGGACCCGTCCCGGACGCTCACCGTCCACGGCGCCCGGGAGAACAACCTCCAGGACATCGACGTCTCCTTCCCGCTCGGCGTGCTCACCGCCGTCACCGGTGTCTCCGGGTCTGGGAAGTCGACCCTGGTCAACGACATCCTGTACACGCATCTCGCGCGTGAGCTGAACGGCGCCAGGTCGGTGCCGGGCCGCCACACCCGGGTCGCCGGGGACGACCTGGTCGACAAGGTCGTCCATGTCGACCAGTCGCCCATCGGCCGCACCCCCCGGTCCAACCCGGCCACCTACACCGGCGTCTTCGA
Organism: Streptomyces clavuligerus; assembly: GCF_005519465.1. Classification (NCBI taxonomy): domain Bacteria; kingdom Bacillati; phylum Actinomycetota; class Actinomycetes; order Kitasatosporales; family Streptomycetaceae; genus Streptomyces; species Streptomyces clavuligerus. Next base: position 5,346,063 of record NZ_CP027858.1, read on the forward strand.
CCATGTCCGCAGGCTCTTCGCGGAGACGGCGGAGGCCAAGGTGCGGGGCTATCTCCCCGGCCGGTTCTCCTTCAACGTCAAGGGCGGACGCTGCGAGAACTGCTCCGGCGACGGCACCATCAAGATCGAGATGAACTTCCTGCCGGACGTGTACGTCCCCTGCGAGGTCTGCCACGGCGCCCGCTACAACCGGGAGACGCTGGAGGTCCACTACAAGGGCAAGTCCATCGCCGAGGTACTGGACATGCCGATCGAGGAGGCGCTGGACTTCTTCGAGGCCGTGCCGACCATCGCCCGCCATCTGCGGACCCTGAACGAGGTGGGGCTCGGCTATGTGCGGCTCGGGCAGTCGGCGCCGACGCTGTCCGGCGGTGAGGCCCAGCGGGTGAAGCTGGCGTCGGAGCTCCAGAAGCGCTCCACCGGACGGACGGTCTATGTCCTGGACGAGCCCACGACCGGGCTCCACTTCGAGGACATCAGCAAACTGATCACGGTGCTGTCCGGACTGGTCGACAAGGGCAACACAGTGATCGTCATCGAGCACAACCTCGATGTGATCAAGACCGCCGACTGGGTCGTCGACATGGGCCCCGAGGGCGGCAGCGGCGGCGGTCTGGTGATCGCCGAGGGCACGCCCGAGCGGGTCGCCGGGGTGGCGGCGAGCCACACCGGCAAGTTCCTCCGCGACATCCTGGACCCCGAGCGGATCAGCGACGCGGAGGAGCGGGCCCCGCGCGCCGGGGCCAATGGCGGCAGGGCCAGGAAGACCGCGGTGAAGCGGACCGCGGCCAAGAAGAGCGCCACGGCGAAGGAGGAGGCCGCCACCCCGGCCGCCGCTGCGAAGAAGGCGGCGCCCAGGAAGGCGACGGCGCGGAAGGGCGCGGCGTCGGCGGCGAAGACCGCCGCCCCGAAGAAGAGCACCGCCCGCGGCCGGGCGTCCTGACCCGGGCCGGGCCCCGTCCCGGCCGCCCGGGGCCGGTCCGCTCAGGTGCGGGCCGGGCCGGGCAGCGGGTCCAGCTCCGCCGCGTACGGGGGTTCGGCACCCGGGCGGGAGCAGGTGAGCGCGGCGGCCCGGGCGGCGAGGGTGAGGACGCCGCGCCAGGCGTCCTCGTCCAGCCCCGGCAGGGCGTCGGGGGAGAGCGCGTCGAGGGCGGCCAGACCGTGGAGCAGCGCGGCGTTCACGGTGTCGCCCGCGCCGATCGTGTCCACGACCCGCACCGGGACCGCCGGGACGGACACCTCAAGACCGCCCCGGGCCCGTACCGTCAGTCCGCCCGCACCATGGGTGACCACGACGGCGGCCGGGCCCGACGGGACTCCGCCGAGCCAGCGGGCGTCGTCGTCCGAGAGTTTCAGCAGCGAGACGTCCGGCAGCCAGCCGGAGAACCTCCGGCGGTAGGCGTCCGGATCGGGGATCAGCCCCGGGCGGACATTGGGGTCGAGCAGGGTGAGAAGGCCGCGCCCGGCCTCGCGCCGCAGCAGTTGTTCATAGGCGCTCGCCCCCGGCTCCAGCACCAGTGAGCAGGTGCCGAACGCCACCGCGCGCGCCTCGTCCGGCAGCGGCGGCGGCAGCTCGAAGAGCCGGTCCGCGGTGCCCTCCGCGTAGAAGCCGTATCCGGCCGAGCCATCGGCGCCGACGGAGGCGACCGCCAGTGTCGTCGGCTCCGGGCCGCGTTCGACGAGCGAGACATCGACACCGGCCGTCAGCAGCCCGGCGAGCAGCGCCTCACCGAAGCCGTCCCCGGAGACCCGGGAGCAGAAGGCGGCCCGCGCGCCGAGCCGCCCCAGGGCGACGGCGGTGTTGTACGGGCCGCCCCCCGGCCGGGGCAGCAGCGGCGGCAGCGCGGGGGCCGGAGGCGGGCCGGACGGTCCCGGCGGGGGCGGTGGTGGCGCGGCGGGTCCGTCGTTCCGCGGTGCCGTGGGGTCCCGCTGCGGGACCAGATCGATCAGGGATTCTCCGGCGACGACGATCACCTGCCCGAAGGTAGCCGATCGCCTCCGGGCGGGGGAGCCCCCGGGACGGCCCCGGCCCGGTGTCCCGGGGCCCTCGGGCCCGGTCTCCACGGCCGGGAGTCGGGCGCCGGGAGCCGGGCCGGAGGCGGCACCGGGTGATACAGGGTGCGCCGCGCGGGGAGGCGGCCCCCGGTGCCCCGGGCGTCGGCCGGGCGTCCGCCGCAGGGTATTCCCGGACGGGGGAAGAGGGCCGGGGCGGTGCTGTCGGCCGTGCGGGGAGCGTCGCACCCGGCTCCGCCCGGTCTGTCCGGCTCCGGTCCCGGGTGGTCCCGGTCCCCGGCACCCCTCTGTCCGGTGCGCCCGGGGGCCTCGTACCGCTCTCCCGGGCGTACCCGCCGGGCACGGCCGCTGCCGGACGGGAGCCGGGCGCGGGGTGGGGTGCCGGGGGCGGCATCGGCTGAATACAGAGCCCCGCCGCGCGGGGAGGCCGTCGGTCCCGCTGCCCCGGGCGTCCGCCGCAGGGTATTCCCGGACGGGGGAAGAGGGCCGGGGCGGTGCTGTCGGCCGTGCGGGGAGCGTCGCGCCCGGTCGGGTACGGCCGGGTTGCCCTGCTCTGGAGTGGGGAAGCCGTCCGGCCTGTCGGGTACCTCCGTCCCGGGTCCGCCCCCGACCGCGATCCTGGCCCTGGTCCCGTCCGGCCCTGGGCGCCGGGGTCGTCCTCGGCCCGGCCGCAGCGCGTTCTCGTCCTTGTCGGGTCCTGCCGGTCCTGCCGGGTGCGAAGAGCGTCCCGGCAGGGTGACTGCCTGCCGGATCGCGGAAGGGACTCTGCTGCGAGAACCGTTCCGGAGCGGTGGAGGCGTCCGGTCCGGGGAAGGCGCCGGGACCGGAGCCCGCTCGTCGGAGTGGCGGGCGCCGTCGGTATTGTCGGGTCTGCCGCCATCCGGGACCCCGTTCCGTCCGGTCCCGTCTCTCCCGTCGGCGGCATCGAGCAGATGGAGTCCTCACATGCCCGGCCCCTCCCCAGCCGCCCGCCGTACCGTGCTGAAAGGTGCCGCCCTCGCGGGGGCGGCCGGGCTCGGGGCCGCCGCCTGCTCCACCGACTCCAAGCTGGGGCGCGCCCAGGTGCCGACGCCGACCGAACCCGTCGACCTGGGACCGGCGGACGCGGTTCCGGTCGGCGGCGCCAAGCTCTACCGCGATCAGCGGCTGATCGTGAGCTGCCCCAAGGAGGGCGAGTACAAGGCGTTCAGCGCCCAGTGCACCCACGCGGGCTGCGCGCTCGACAAGATCGTCGGCAATGAGGGCAACTGCCCCTGCCACGGCAGCCGCTTCGACGTCACCACCGGCAAGGCACTGGTGGGCCCGGCGACCGTGCCGCTGCCCGAGGTCGCGATCAAGGCGGAGGGCGGCAGCCTCATCGCGGGCCCCGACGCCTGAGTCCGGCCGCCGCGCTGGATGTCCCGACGCCTGATGCCTGAGCCGGCCGCCGCGCCCGGGACCCGCGCCCCGGATGCCCGCAGCCCTGAGCCCGGCCGTTCGGCCCGAGCCCCGAGCCCGGTCGTTCGGCCTTCCGGCTGCCTGAGTCCGGCCGCCGCGCTGGATGTCCCGAGCCCGGCCGCCGTGCCCCGGACGCCCGGAGCCCCGAGCCCGGCCGTCCGGCTGCCTGAGTCCGGCCCCGGGCAGGCCCGCCCCCCGCCGGAGTCCCGCCCCGGATGCCGGACCGCTTGCCCTCGCCTGAGCCCGGCCCCGGCAGGCCCGCCCACCTGCGGGAGAGCGCCCGCGGGCTCGGCCCGGCGGTGGGCGCCCGGGCCCGCCCGCAGGGGCCCGGCACCCCGCACCCACGCGGTGGGCGCCCGGCCCGCCCGCGTTCTCCGGGCGGCCCTACTCCCAGTCCCAGTCGATGCCGAGAATCCCCGGCCGTACGCCCTGCTCGACCAGATGGACCGTCCGGTGCCGCCCGCTCAGCGTCAGATCCGTCCGGCCGCCGCGCGGCGCCCCCGTGGTGGCCTGCGCGAACCGGCGGCACCTGGCCGGCAGCGCCCCCTCGTCGAAGTGGATCTGGAGGACGTACTGCCCGCCCGCGTGGGTGAAGCCCCGGACGTACTCGGTGCTCGGCCCGCCGGTCCCGTCCTCGAAGCCGTAGCCGAGGACATGGGTCTCCCCGGCGCGCAGCCGGGCGTCGAACAGCAGCTCCGCCACCACGAGCCCGGTCTCCCGGTGTCGCCGCACCCGGCCCGTCCGGCAGTTCTCCAGCGCGGTCACCCGTACCCGCTCCGGCTCGCAGCCCGGGTCGCCGTGGTGGATGGCGACATAGCGGTCGATGCCGTCCCGGTGGGCGCGGACCACCTGCCGGGATTCCCGGCCCAGCAGCTCCCGGCCCGCCCCGATCCGTATCCGCTCGTGGTGGCCCACCGTGTGCAGCCCGCCGTCCGCCGGGACCTCCAGATCCGCGAGCAGCCGCTCGACCGTCCCCGAGACCTCCATCAGGAAGCTGTACGCGCGGGAGGCCGGACGGTCCACCTCCCGGCGCCCCGCGCCCCCGTCGCCGGTCCCCAACAGCCGGATCAGCGAGTTCCCGGGCAGTTCCAGCAGCTCCTCCAGCGCCCGTACGGCCCGGAGCGACTCGGGGCGCTGGGGCCGGCGCGCGCCCTGCTGCCAGTAGCTGAGGCTGGTCACACCGACCGTGATCCCCCGGTGGGTGAGATGGTGCCGGACCCGTTGGAGCGGCAGCCCGCGCACGGCGATCGCCGTCCGCAGCGCCAGATGGAACGGGCCGGTGTGGAGCACCTGTGCCAGATCGGCCTCGGTGTGGTCCATGGGGATCATCCTCCAGCGGGTCGAACCCTCGTGCACGTGAACGCCGCACGGTCGCGGTGAACGTTCACGACGGGGACGGGCCCGCCGGGCGGGGTGGTGCGGACCGCCCTAGGCAGCGCGGGACGGCCAGGTTCACACTCCGGCTGCCGTGTTCACAGCTCCGTGTTCCTCGCATTGAAGCCTGTTGACCTGCTCCCGACAAGGATTGATGCTCAAGCAGCAGCGTCCGGACGCGGTCCTCCACCCCCCATCCCTCAGGGAGGAACGCGATGCGCAAGACCAGGAGACGGCTCGCCCCAACGGTGGCCGTACTCGCCGCAGCCCTCACACTCCCCTTCTCCGCCACCGCCGCCACCGCCGCCCCGGCGGACGGCCCCACCGCCCGGCCGTCCCTCTCCCCGGGGACGCCCGCGGCTCACGACGGTTCCGCAGCCGACCGGGGCGCCCTGGCCTGGAAGCGGCTTGACATCGCCATGCAAGCCCAGCTCAAGACCAATTGGTGCTGGTCGGCGGCGGGCAACACCATCGCCACCTACTACGGCCGCACGTACTCCCAGAACCAGTTCTGCAACGCCGCCTTCAACCGGCAGCAGGGCACCGAATGCCCCAACAACCAGGCCACGCTCGGAAATGTGCAGACCGGGCTGCGCTGGGCGGGGATCAGCCCCGGCTCGTACATCAACAACTGGCTGCGCTACTCCGCCGTGCAGACCGAGATCAACGCCGACCGGCCGGTGGAGACCCGGATCCAGTGGTCGAGCGGCGGCGGTCACATGCATGTCATCTACGGCTACGACGACGCCAACAGCATGGTCTATTGGGGCGACCCCTGGCAGACCAGCACCCGTTACAACTGGGCCTCCCACGCCTGGTACGTGAACAACAACTCCTTCTCCTGGACCCACTCGCTCTACCGGATCGGGGCGTGAGCGCGATGAAGCGGAACTCCATGGCCTGCGTCGCCGCTCTCTGCCTCGCGGCCGGAGCGCTCGGCGCCGGTACCGCCGTCGCGGACACCGCGCCCCCGGCCGCCCCCGCGACCGTGCCCGCCCCGTCGGCGGCCGAACTGGCGGCGGCGCGGGACGCGGCCACGGCGCCCGCGACCCGGGACACGCTCGCCCGCTTCTTCGCCCGCGACGGCAAGTCGGCCCGGTCGGCCGCCGCGCCCCGCACCGAGGGGAAGAGCGTGCCGGTCCATGTCCTCAGCCCGGATTTCGTCGCCGGGAAGGCGGGCGCGCCCGTGGCCCGTACCGAGGTCGTCGCGACCCCGGCGGTGGCGTCCGACGGACAGCGGGCGTCGGTGTGGACCGCGCGGCAGGCCGGTGCCTGGCAGGTGGTCAACATAGCCACCGGTGACGACGAGTTCCGCTACGCCCGGCTCGGCGAGCGCAGACTGCCGGGCGGCACGGTCTTCCGCGAGCCGCAGATCGACGGCTGGTATGTGACCAGGGGGACGAAGGTGCTCCCCCTCGACGAGGACGCGACCCGCGCCATCGGCGCCCGGGGCACCGGCCTCGACGCGTACCGGGACCGGGTACGGGCCGCCTACGGCGACAAGCTGCCCGGTTCGGCGTACGCGAAGAAGGGTGTCGCGGGCGGTTACGGCACGGACGGCGCCCCGGCTCCGGCCGTCGGCGGCCCGGTCGCGGGTGCTCCCGCCCCGGGTGCCGGTGCCCCGGCCGCCGCCGTCCCCGCAGCCGCCGGAAGCACGGCGTCCGGCGAGGGCCGCGACCCCGGCGCGCTGACGGCGGCGTCCGTCGCCTCCGGCACCGGGGCCGTCCTCGCCCTGGCCCTGGGCGGACTCCTGGTGACCCGGTTGCGCCGCCGCGCCTGAGCCGTACTGCCCCCACAGCGCGGGCCCCGCAGCGGGGCGTCTGCGGCAGCACACCGGACGCCCGTCTTCCGCCACTCGGCGGAGGGCGGGCGTCCGGCCCGGGGCGGGGGCGGCGGCGACCGGAGTGTCAGTCCCCGCCAGTAGGGTGGACGACATGGCAGACCCCTCCAGCTACCGTCCCAGGCCGGGAGAGATCCCCGACTCCCCGGGGGTCTACCGGTTCCGTGACGAGCACCGCCGGGTGATCTACGTCGGGAAGGCCAAGAGCCTGCGCCAGCGCCTGGCGAACTACTTCCAGGACCTGGCCGGTATGCACCCGCGCACCGCCACCATGGTCACCTCGGCCGCCTCGGTCGAGTGGACGGTCGTCGCCACCGAGGTCGAGGCGCTTCAGCTCGAATACTCCTGGATCAAGGAGTACGACCCCCGGTTCAACGTCAAGTACCGGGACGACAAGAGCTATCCCTATCTCGCGGTGACGCTGAACGAGGAGTTCCCCCGGGTCCAGGTGATGCGCGGGGCCAAACGCAAGGGCGTGCGCTACTTCGGCCCCTACGGGCACGCCTGGGCGATCCGGGAGACCGTCGATCTGATGCTCCGGGTCTTCCCGGTGCGCACCTGCTCCGCCGGGGTGTTCAAGAACCACCGGGCCAAGGGCCGCCCCTGCCTCCTCGGCTACATCGGCAAGTGCTCGGCCCCCTGCGTCGGCCGGGTCACCCCCGAGGAGCACCGCGAACTCGCCGAGGAGTTCTGCGACTTCATGGCGGGCCGCACCGGCGCCTACATCCGCCGGCTCGAACAGCGGATGGCGGAGGCCGCCGAGGAACTGGAGTACGAGCGGGCGGCCCGGCTCCGCGACGACATCACGGCCCTGCGGCGCGCCCTGGAGAAGAGCGCCGTCGTGCTCGCCGACGCCACCGACGCCGATCTGATCGCCGTCGCCGAGGACGAGCTGGAGGCGGCCGTCCAGATCTTCCACGTCCGGGGCGGCCGGGTGCGCGGCCAGCGGGGCTGGGTCACCGACAAGGTCGAGGCCGTCGATCTCTCCGGGCTGGTCGAGCACGCCCTCCAGCAGTTGTACGGGGAGGAGAGCGGCGACGCCGTCCCCAAGGAGGTCCTGGTCCCGGCCCTGCCCGAGGACAGCGGCGCGGTCGGCGAGTGGCTGAGCGGGCGGCGGGGCGCACAGGTCTCGCTGCGGGTGCCCCGGCGCGGGGACAAGAAGGCGCTGATGGAGACCGTGCAGCGCAATGCCCAGCAGGCGCTGGCCCTGCACAAGACCAAGCGGGCCAGCGATCTCACCACGCGCTCCCGGGCGCTGGAGGAGATCGCCGAGGCGCTGGGGCTGGACTCGGCGCCGCTGCGGATCGAGTGCTTCGACATCTCCCACCTCCAGGGCGAGGACGTGGTGGCGTCGATGGTGGTCTTCGAGGACGGGCTGCCGCGCAAGAGTGAGTACCGCCGCTTCCAGATCAAGGGTTTCCCGGGGCAGGACGACGTCCGCTCCATGCACGAGGTGGTCGGCCGCCGGTTCCGCCGCTATCTCGCGGAGAAGGACCGGACGGGGGAGTGGATCGGCGCCGACAGCCCCGACACCCCCGGCGGCCCTGACAGCGCGGGCTGCCCCGGCGGCACCGACAGCCCCGGCGGCCCTGACAGCACGGGCGGCCCCGGCAGCGCGGGCAGCGCCGAGAGCCAGGGGAGCCCCGGGAGCCGCGGCGGCGCCGGGGCCCCCGGCCGCCCCGGGACGGCGGAGGCCGGTCACCCGGGAGCCCCCGGGCTCCCCGCAGACCTGGAAGCCGGGCTTCCGGGCCCCGGCGCGGCCGACGACGGCAGGCCCCGGCGCTTCGCCTACCCGCCCCAGCTCGTCGTGGTCGACGGCGGGGCGCCCCAGGTGGCCGCCGCCCGGCGCGCCCTCGACGAGCTGGGCATCGACGATGTCGCCGTGTGCGGGCTGGCCAAGCGGCTGGAGGAGGTCTGGCTGCCCGGCGAGAGCGACCCGGTGGTCCTGCCGCGCGCCAGCGAGGGCCTGTACCTCCTCCAGCGGGTCCGCGACACGGCCCATGACTTCGCCATCCGCTATCAGCGCTCCAAGCGGACCCACCGCATCCGGACCAGCCCCCTCGATGACGTCCCCGGCCTCGGCACGGTCCGCAAACAGGCCCTCATCAAGCATTTCGGCTCGGTGAAGCGCCTGCGGCAGGCCACAATCGAGCAGATCTGCGAGGTACCGGGGATGGGCCGCAAGACCGCGGAGTCCGTGGCGGCGGCCCTGGCCCGGGCGGCACCGGCCGCTCCTGCCGTGAACACCGCGACAGGAGAGATCATGGAAGAGAACGACGGGGGCAGCACATGAACGAGTTCGACACAGACGGAGCAGCAGACATGAGTACGGGCAGCACCACCGAGCCCGGCGGAGCCGCGGAGTCGGCCATCCCCGAGCTGGTGATCATCTCCGGCATGTCCGGCGCGGGCCGCAGCACGGCCGCCAAATGTCTTGAGGACCTCGGCTGGTTCGTGGTCGACAACCTGCCGCCCGCGCTGATCCCCACCATGGTGGAGCTGGGCGCCCGCTCGCAGGGGAACGTCGCCCGGATCGCCGTGGTCGTGGACGTCCGCGGACGCCGGTTCTTCGACAATCTCCGCGAGTCGCTGGCCGACCTCGACGCCAAGCAGGTCACCCGCCGGATCGTCTTCCTGGAGTCCTCCGACGACGCCCTGGTGCGGCGGTTCGAGTCGGTCCGCCGCCCGCATCCGCTCCAGGGCGACGGGCGGATCGTCGACGGCATCGCCGCCGAGCGCGATCTGCTGCGGGAGCTGCGCGGCGACGCCGACCTGGTCATCGACACCTCCAGCCTCAACGTCCACGAGCTGCGGGCCAAGATGGACGCGCAGTTCGCGGGGGAGGAGGAGCCCGAGCTGCGGGCCACGGTGATGTCCTTCGGCTTCAAGTACGGACTGCCCGTCGACGCCGACCTCGTCGTCGACATGCGCTTTCTCCCCAACCCCCACTGGGTGCCGGAGCTGCGCCCGTTCAGCGGGCTGAACGAAGAGGTGGCGAACTATGTCTTCAACCAGCCCGGGGCCAAGGAGTTCCTGGACCGCTATACGGAGCTGCTCCAGTTGATCGCCGCCGGTTACCGGCGCGAGGGCAAGCGGTATGTGACCATCGCCGTCGGCTGCACCGGCGGCAAGCACCGCTCCGTGGCCACCTCCGAGCGGCTGGCCGCACGGCTGGCGTCGGCGGGCGTCGAGACCGTCGTCGTCCACCGGGACATGGGGCGCGAGTGACGACTCGCTCCCTGCGGCTGCGCCGTCTGCGCAGGTCCGCGCTGACCCCGCTGAGCCGCCGGGGCGGTGCCCAGCCCAAGGTGGTCGCCCTCGGCGGCGGCCGGGGGCTCTCCGCCTCCCTGGCGGCGCTCCGCCGGATCACCGGTGACCTCACCGCCGTCGTCACCGTCGCCGACGACGGCGGCTCCAGCGGCCGTCTCCGCAAGGAACTGGGCGTACTGCCCCCCGGCGATCTGCGCAAGGCGCTCGCCGCGCTCTGCGGGGACGACGACTGGGGCCAGACCTGGGCGCGGGTGATCCAGCACCGCTTCCAGTCCCACGGCGAGCTGCATGAGCACGCCGTCGGCAATCTGCTGATCGTGGCCCTGTGGGAGCAGCTCGGCGACCATGTCCAGGCCCTGGACCTGGTGGGCAGGCTGCTCGGCGCCCAGGGCCGGGTGCTGCCGATGTCGGCGGTGCCGCTGGAGCTCCAGGCGCTGGTCCGGGGGCACGACCCGGCCCGCCCCGACGACGTGGACACCGTCCGGGGGCAGGCGACCGTGGCCCTGACTCCCGGCGAGGTGCAGTCGGTCCATCTGGTGCCGAACGACCCTCCGGCGGTGCCGGAGGCGGTCGCCGCGGTGCTTGACGCCGACTGGGTGGTTCTCGGGCCCGGCTCCTGGTTCTCCTCGGTCATGCCGCATCTGCTGGTGCCCGAACTGCTGGACGCACTGGTGAAGACCAAGGCCCGGCGGGTGCTCTCGCTGAATCTCGCGCCGCAGCCCGGTGAGACAGAAGGTTTTTCCCCGCAGCGTCATGTGGAGGTTTTGGGACGACACGCGCCTAAACTCGCCCTGGACGTGGTGCTCGCCGACGAGGCTGCCGTGCCCGACCGCGACTGCCTCGCCGACGCCGCACGACACCTGGGCGCGGCGGTCGAGCTGGCCCCCGTGGCCTCGCCCGACAGCGCCGCCAAGCATGATCCGGAGCTGTTGGCCGCCGCGTACGACCGTATTTTTCGGATGCATGGAAGGATCGGCCCATGGCGATGACGGCAGCGGTGAAGGATGAGATCTCCCGGCTTCCCGTCACCCGGACCTGCTGCAGGAAGGCGGAGGTCTCGGCGATCCTGCGGTTCGCGGGCGGACTGCACCTGGTGAGCGGTCGGATCGTGATCGAGGCGGAGCTGGACACCGGCATCGCCGCCCGGCGGCTGAAGCGGGACATCCTGGAGATCTTCGGCCATACGTCCGAGCTGATGGTCATGGCGCCCGGCGGGCTGCGCCGGGGCTCGCGCTATGTGGTCCGCGTGGTCGCGGGCGGTGACCAGCTCGCCCGGCAGACCGGTCTGGTCGACGGCAGGGGCCGCCCGATCCGGGGGCTGCCCCCGCAGGTCGTCTCCGGGGCCACCTGTGACGCGGAGGCCGCCTGGCGCGGCGCCTTCCTCGCCCACGGCTCGCTGACCGAGCCGGGCCGCTCCTCCTCCCTGGAGGTCACCTGCCCCGGCCCCGAGGCGGCGCTCGCCCTGGTGGGCGCGGCCCGCAGACTCTCCATCGCGGCCAAGGCACGGGAGGTCCGCGGGGTGGACCGGGTCGTGGTGCGCGACGGCGACGCCATCGGCGCGCTGCTGACCCGGCTCGGGGCCCATGAGTCGGTGCTGGCCTGGGAGGAGCGCCGGATGCGGCGCGAGGTCCGGGCCACGGCGAACCGGCTGGCCAACTTCGACGACGCGAATCTGCGCCGGTCCGCACGGGCGGCGGTGGCCGCCGGGGCCCGGGTGCAGCGGGCGCTGGAGATCCTCGGCGAGGAGGTGCCGGAGCATCTGGCGGCTGCGGGGCGGCTGCGGATGGAGCACAAGCAGGCGTCGCTGGAGGAGCTGGGCGCGCTGGCCGATCCGCCGCTGACGAAGGACGCCGTCGCGGGCCGTATCCGGCGGCTGCTCGCCATGGCGGACAAGCGGGCACAGGATCTGGGCATCCCGGGCACCGAGTCCAACCTCACGGAGGAGATGGCCGACGGCCTCGCCGTCTGAGCCCTGAGCCCCGCCCCCGCGCCGACGACGGCGCCCCCGCCCGGACGACCCCCGCCCGGCCGGGGCACGCCCCGCCCGTCCGTCCCGCCCTTCCTGTCCGTCCCGCTCCGCCGGGGCACGCCCCCGCCCCGCCCGGACGGCCCCCGCCCCCAGGTCCCCCGGGCCGCCCTCCGCCGGGTGCTCCGCCGCCCGGCGGACTCCCGCCATCGGACTCCCCGATGAGGCCGCGTTTGTTCTTGACGCGGCCGGGGGCGCTGATGAGTCTGGCGTCTGTCCACTGTCCCGGCGGACACAGCGGGCGTCGGCGGGCGTCGGCGCCGACAGACGCAGGGGGGTACATGAAACGCAGAGCGGGAGCGATTCTCGCCGCGGTTTCCCTGGTGACCACCGCACTCGCGGTGGCTCCCACGGCCCGGGCCGAGCAGCCGGGCCACGACGGCGGCGGGGGCCTGTCGGTATGGCACGCGCAGGTGTCCAGGGCGCAGGTCCCGCTGGTCATCGCAGCGGGCGCGGACGGGCACGAACTCGGCTCACGGGTGCCGGAGCGGGGCTCGGCGACCGTGGAGCTGCATCTCACCGACCGCCAGGCGGGTGAGCTGCGCGAGCAGGGCGTCACCGTCACGGAGCACCGCCTCTCGGCCGCGGCGCGCGACCGGGTCGAGGCCGCGGGCGATGGCGTCTTCCGTCCCTACGGCGGGGCCCGGGGGCTCGGGCAGGAGATCCTGGACACCGCGCGGGCCCATCCCGCGCTCACCAAGGCGGTCAGTATCGGCCGCACGGTCAAGGGCCAGGACATCCTCGCCCTCAAGGTCAGCAAGGGCGCCCGGAGCACCCGGGACGGGGCCAGGCCCGCCACGCTCTACCTGTCCAACCAGCACGCCCGTGAGTGGATCACCCCGGAGATGACCCGGCGGCTGATGCACCACTATCTGAACGGGTACGGCAAGGACCCCCGCATCACCCGGATCGTCGACACCACCGAGCTGTGGTTCGTCCTCTCCGCCAACCCGGACGGATACGACCACACCTTCCGGGGCCCCGTGGAGCGCCAGTGGCGCAAGAATCTGCGCGACCACGACGGCGACGGCGTGATCGAGCCCACCGACGGGGTCGACCTCAACCGCAACTTCTCCTACAAGTGGGCCTACGACAACGAGGGCTCGTCCCCCGACCCGGGTGAGGAGACCTACCGCGGCCCCCGCCCCTCGTCCGAGCCCGAGACCAGGGCCATGGACGCCTTCATGAAGCGGATCGGCTTCGAGATGGGCGTCAACTACCACTCCGCCGCCAGTCTGATCCTCTACGGCGTGGGCTGGCAGGTCGGCACCCCGTCCCCCGACGACGTACTGCACCGGGCACTCGCGGGCACCCCCGCGAAACCGGCGATCCCCGGCTACCGCCCGCAGATCGCCTCCGATCTGTACACCACCAACGGCGAGACCGACGGCCACGCGGCCAACGTCAACGGCACGGTGACGTTCACCCCGGAGATGTCCACCTGCGCCGGCGCCTCCCGGGTGGACCCGGACGACGCGTGGGAACCGGCCGACTGCGCCTCCGTCTTCACCTTCCCGGACGACGAGAAGCTGATCCGGCAGGAGTTCGAGAAGAACATCCCGTTCGCCCTCGCCGTCGCCGAGACGGCGAAGGACCGGGACCGGGTCTCCTCCCCGGTGGGCGCGAGCGCGGCCCCCTTCACCCCCGACCCGTTCACGGTCTCCTACGCCGCGGGCGCCGACCAGCCGGTCTCCGTCGTCGCCCGGAAGTCCCTGCGGGACAAGCGGGTCAGGTACCGCGTCGACGGGGGACGGACGCACAGCGCCCCGCTGACCGCCTGGCGGGGCGGCGAGACCTTCGGCGGCGAGGACAACCTCGTCCTCGACGAGTACCGCGCCCCGGTGAAGGGCGCCCGTACCGGGGCCTCGGTGCGGGTGTGGTTCACCGGGAAGACCGCCCGGGGCACGGCCGTCACCAGTGACTCCTTCACCTACCGGGTCGCGCCCCGGCCCCGTGCGGCCACCCTGGTGCTCGCGGAGGAGGGCGGCACCGCCCCGGCGCGCCACCCGTCCGTGTACACCCGCGCCCTCGCCGCGAACCAGCGGTCCGGCGCGGTCTGGGACGTCGCCACCCAGGGCGTTCCGCATCCGCTCGGGGTGCTCGGCCACTTCCGTTCCGTCGTCTGGTACACCGGCGCCGTGACGCCGTCCTGGCCCACCACCCGGGCCGTGCGCGCCTATCTCAACGAGGGCGGCAGGCTCGTCAACGCCGGTGAGCGCGCGGGCGGCGGCGTCAGCCTCGGCAACGGGGTGAGCGACGACTTCGCCCAGTACTACCAGGGGGCCTCCAGCCGTATCCCGCTCACCGGGGTCACGTCCTTCCGGGGCGCGGGCGGGCTCGCGGGAGCCTCGGGGCCCCTCGGCGACGCGCCGGGCAACCCGCTGGACGCCGCCGGGGTGTACACCGTCACCTCGCACACCCTGCCGCCCGCCCTGTTCCCCCGGTTCCGCGGCGCGGCGGCGGGCGACTACCCGGGGGTGCGGCTGCCCTTCACCCCGTACGAGGGCCAGTGGTACGCGGCGGCCCGGCACCGCGGCTCCTCCTGGCAGCGGCTGTCGCGGCAGTTCGACCTGACCGGTGTCACCGCGGCGGACGCGCCCCGGCTCGATCTGCGGCTCAGCGCCGAGACCGAGAACGGGTACGACCACGCGCTGATCGAGGCGCACACCGTGGGCGGGGACGACTGGACCACCCTGCCCGACCGGAACGGCGCCACCGGTACGGCGGTGCCCGAGGAGTGCGAGGCCGGGTTCTTCGCCCGGGAGCACCCCTTCCTCCAGCGCTATCTGACGGTCTCGGGCAGCGGCTGCGCCCCGACCGGCACCAGCGGCTCCTGGAACTCGATCACGGGCTCGACCAACGGCTGGCGGGCGACCTCGTTCGATCTGAGCGCCTGGGCGGGCAAGCGGGTCGAGATCTCCGTCGCGTATGTCACCGACTCGGTCACGGGCGGCCATGGCGTCTTCCTCGACGACACCCGGCTGGTGACTCGGGGCGGCACCGCCGCCGCCGAGGGGTTCGAGACCTCGCTCGGCGCGTGGTCGGCGACGGAGTCGCCGGCCGGCAGCCCCGCTCCGCAGGGGTGGTGGACGCGCAGCCAGGAGCTGTTCCCGACCGCTGGAGCGGTTACTACGCGTGACACTGTCCTGTTGGGCTTCGGTCTCGAACACCTGACCGATGAGGGGGCTCGCGCAAGGGTGCTCGGACGGGCGCTGGGGGCGCTCAAACGCTGACTCCGAGCCCCTCGAAACCGCTCATCCGAAGGGGCCCCAGCCCAGGTGATTGGCGGTCCTTGCCCTCTGTCGAGGGTTAGGGGCCGCCATCGCCACGTACGGGCCCTCCGATGTCACTTCGGGCCCTTCAGGGAGGTAGGGTCGTAAGCGGTCGGGGACATCCCAATACAACTCGCCGGGAGGTTTTGATCACCCGGCGTACCAACGAGGAGATCGGTTCGTGACGATCCGCGTAGGCATCAACGGCTTTGGCCGCATCGGTCGTAACTACTTCCGCGCGCTGCTGGAGCAGGGTGCAGACATCGAGATCGTGGCTGTCAACGACCTGGGTGACACCGCGACCACGGCTCACCTGCTGAAGTACGACACCATTCTGGGACGCCTCAAGGCCGAGGTCACCCACACCGCCGACACCATCACCG
Source organism: Streptomyces clavuligerus (assembly GCF_005519465.1). Lineage (NCBI taxonomy): Bacteria > Bacillati > Actinomycetota > Actinomycetes > Kitasatosporales > Streptomycetaceae > Streptomyces > Streptomyces clavuligerus. Next base: position 5,361,678 of record NZ_CP027858.1, read on the forward strand.
TCGACGGCCACACGATCAAGGTGCTCTCCGAGCGCAACCCCGCCGACATCCCGTGGGGCGAGCTGGGCGTCGACATCGTGATCGAGTCGACGGGCATCTTCACCAAGAAGGCCGACGCCGAGAAGCACCTCGCCGGCGGCGCCAAGAAGGTCCTGATCTCGGCTCCGGCCAAGGACGAGGACATCACCCTGGTGATGGGTGTCAACCAGGACACCTACGACCCGGCGCAGCACCACGTCATCTCCAACGCCTCCTGCACCACCAACTGTGTGGCGCCGATGGCGAAGGTGCTCGACGAGAACTTCGGCATCGTCCGCGGTCTGATGACGACGGTCCACGCCTACACCAACGACCAGCGCATCCTGGACTTCCCGCACTCGGACCTGCGCCGCGCCCGCGCCGCCGCGGAGAACATCATCCCGACCACCACGGGTGCCGCCAAGGCCACCGCGCTGGTCCTCCCGCAGCTCAAGGGCAAGCTGGACGGCATCGCCATGCGCGTCCCGGTCCCCACCGGCTCCGCGACCGACCTGGTCGTCGAGCTGAGCCGCGAGGTCACCAAGGACGAGGTCAACGCCGCGTTCAAGAAGGCCGCCGAGGGCGAGCTCCAGGGCATCCTGAGCTACACCGAGGACCCGATCGTCTCCTCGGACATCGTCGGCGACCCGGCCTCCTGCACCTTCGACTCCTCCCTGACCATGGTCCAGGAGGGCAACTCGGTGAAGATCCTCGGCTGGTACGACAACGAGTGGGGCTACTCCAACCGCCTCGTCGACCTCACGGTCTTCGTCGGCGAGCAGCTCTGAGGGACACGGCTCTGACCAGCACCTATCAACACAGTACGGTTCTGATCAGCTCAGTGAAGTGAGCGACGGGGCCCGGGTGGCGCACCGCAGCGCCCCCCGGGCCCCCTCGCGCGTATTTCGGCTCAGCCCTCCGAGGAGTCCCGTCCATGAAGACGATCGACCAGCTTCTTGCCGCTGGGGTCGCGGGCAAGCGCGTATTCGTCCGCGCCGACCTCAATGTGCCGCTCGACGGCACCACCATCACCGACGACGGCCGCATCCGCGCCGTCGCGCCGACCGTGGCCAGGCTCGCGGCCGCGGGCGCGCGCGTGATCGTCGCCTCCCATCTGGGCCGTCCCCAGGGCGCCCCGGACCCGGCCTTCTCGCTCGCCCCCGCCGCGCGGCGGCTGGGCGAACTGCTGGGGACGGATGTCGCCTTCGCCACCGACACCGTCGGCGACTCGGCCCGCGCCGTGGTCGCCTCCCTCGCGGACGGCCAGGTCGCCGTGGTGGAGAACCTGCGCTTCAACCCGGGCGAGACCAGCAAGGACGACGCCGAGCGCGGCGCCTTCGCCGACCGGCTCGCCTCCCTCGCCGACCTCTATGTCGGCGACGGCTTCGGGGCCGTGCACCGCAAGCACGCCTCCGTCTACGACCTGCCCGCCCGGCTGCCGCACGCGGCCGGGGAGCTGATCGCCACCGAGGTCGGCGTCCTCAAGCAGCTCACCGATGACGTGCGCCGCCCGTACACCGTCGTGCTCGGCGGGGCCAAGGTCTCCGACAAGCTCGGGGTGATCGACCATCTGCTGGAGAAGGCCGACCGCATCCTCATCGGCGGCGGCATGGCCTACACCTTCCTCAAGGCCCAGGGCCACGAGGTCGGTATCTCGCTGCTCCAGGAGGAGCAGGTCCCGACGGTCCAGGGCTATCTGGAGCGGGCCCGGGAGCGGGGCGTGGAGCTGGTCCTGCCGGTCGACGTCCTGGTCTCGCCCGCCTTCCCGGACCTCAGGACCAAGGCCCCGGCGCACCCCACCACCGTCTCTGCGGACGCCATCCCGGCCGACCAGGAGGGCCTGGACATCGGCCCCGAGAGCCGCAAGCTCTTCGCCTCGAAGATCGCCGACTCGGCCACCGTCTTCTGGAACGGTCCGATGGGCGTCTTCGAGCACCCCGACTTCGCCGAGGGCACCAAGGCCGTGGCCCAGGCGCTCGTCGACTCCCCGGCCTTCACCGTCGTGGGCGGCGGGGACTCCGCCGCCGCGGTGCGCATCCTGGGCTTCGACGAGAACGCATTCGGCCATATCTCGACCGGCGGCGGCGCCAGCCTCGAATACCTCGAAGGCAAGACGCTTCCCGGGCTCGCCGCACTGGAGGACTGACATTCCATGACCACTCGCACCCCGCTGATGGCGGGCAACTGGAAGATGAACCTCAACCACCTTGAGGCCATCGCCCACGCCCAGAAGATCGCCTTCGCCCTCACCGACAAGGACTACGCGGCCGTCGAGGTCGCCGTGCTCGTCCCCTTCACCGATCTGCGGTCCGTCCAGACCCTGGTCGAGGGCGACAAGTACAAGCTGAAGTACGGCGCCCAGGACCTCTCCGCGCAGGACTCCGGCGCGTACACCGGGGAGATCTCCGGGTCGATGCTCGCCAAGCTGAAGTGCGCCTACGTGGCCGTCGGCCACTCCGAGCGCCGCCAGTACCACGGCGAGACCGACGAGCTGTGCAACGCCAAGGTGAAGGCGGCCTTCCGGCACGGTGTCACCCCGATCCTCTGCATCGGGGAGGGCCTGGACGTCCGCAAGGCGGGCGAGCAGGTGCCGCACACCCTCAGCCAGCTCGACGGCGGTCTGAAGGACGTCCCGGCCGAGCAGGCCGAGACCGTGGTGATCGCGTACGAGCCGGTCTGGGCGATCGGCACCGGCGAGGTCGCCACCCCCGAGGACGCCCAGGAGGTCTGCGGGGCGATCCGCGCCCGGCTCGCCGAGCTGTACTCGCAGGACGTGGCCGACAAGGTCCGCATCCAGTACGGCGGCTCGGTCAAGTCCGGGAATGTCGCCGCGATCATGTCCCAGCCCGATGTGGACGGCGCCCTGGTCGGCGGTGCCTCGCTGGACACCGACGAGTTCGTCAAGATCGTCCGCTTCCGCGACCAGTGAGTATGCGGTAGGGCTGATCCGTCGTACCCTTGCGGGGGCCGGGGTGGTGTCACCACCCGGCCCCCGCAGTCCGTAGATGTTCCGAGAGATTTGCCAGGAAGTAGGGTCCAGCCGTGGTTATGGGGTTCTCGATCGCCCTGATCGTCTTCAGCCTGCTGCTGATGCTGCTGGTGCTGATGCACAAGGGGAAGGGCGGCGGCCTCTCCGACATGTTCGGCGGCGGTATGCAGTCGTCCGTCGGCGGCTCCTCGGTCGCCGAGCGCAACCTCGACCGGATCACCGTCGTGGTCGGTGTCCTCTGGTTCGCCTGCATTGTCGTTCTTGGCCTGATCATGAAGCTGGACTGAGCCACCCACGTCACCCACAGGCTTCCTGTCCGGGGCGGGCAGGTAACTCCAATCCCTGGACGAGCGTTGGGCCTTACGTAGACTGGGGCACCGCGGCGCAGCCGCTGTGATACGCCGTACAGCACCATCACGCAGGGAGTTACGACCGTGGCAAGTGGCAACGCGATCCGGGGAAGCCGGGTCGGGGCGGGGCCGATGGGCGAGGCCGAGCGCGGCGAGTCCGCGCCACGTCTGCGCATCTCCTTCTGGTGCTCCAACGGGCACGAGACACAGCCGAGCTTCGCCAGCGATGCACAGGTCCCGGACACCTGGGACTGCCCGCGCTGCGGATTCCCGGCCGGACAGGACCGGGACAATCCGCCGGACCCGCCGCGTACCGAGCCGTACAAGACGCATCTCGCGTATGTGCGGGAGCGGCGCAGCGACGCCGACGGTGAGGCGATTCTCGCCGAGGCGCTCGCCAAACTGCGGGGCGAGATCTAGAACGGACGATCCGGCCGGGCACCCTGGTGTCCGGCCGGATCGCGTTCCGCGGGCTTCCGGATCTGTTCCCCGCTTCGCTCCTGGCCGACGCCGCCCTCCCCTCCCCGTAGGGGCCATCCTGATCAATTAGGTTGGGAACGACGGGACGGCAGGGCAGTGACGACAAGAAGTGAGCTGATGTCCGAGTGAACACAAGCGGCCGAACCAGGCTCGACCGGTTGCCGGAGTGGACCGCCCTGGGCGACCACCGCGAGCGGCTGCGCGGGACCACCCTGCGTGAGCTGTTCGCCGCCGACCCGGACCGCGGGAGCGGCTACGGCCTGCGCGTCGGCGATCTGTGGATCGACTACTCGAAGAACCTGGTCACCGGCGAGACCCTGGGCCTGCTGCGCGAGCTGGCGGCGGCGACCGGCGTGGCCGGGCTGCGGGACGCCATGTTCCGCGGCGAGAAGATCAACACCACCGAGGACCGCGCCGTCCTCCATGTCGCCCTCCGGGCCCCCCGGGGCGCCGTGATCGAGGTCGACGGCGAGAACGTGGTTCCCGGGGTGCACCGGGTCCTCGACCGCATGGACGCCTTCGCCGAGAAGATCCGCACCGGCGAGTGGACCGGACACACCGGCAGGCCGATCCGGAACGTCGTCAACATCGGCATCGGCGGCTCCGACCTCGGTCCGGCGATGGCGTACGAGGCGCTGCGCCCCTTCACGGACCGCGAGCTGACCTTCCGCTTCGTCTCCAATGTGGACGGCGCCGACCTGTACGAGGCGCTGCACGGGCTGGACCCGGCGGAGACGCTGTTCATCGTCGCCTCCAAGACCTTCACCACCATCGAGACCGTCACCAACGCGACCTCCGCGCGGGAGTGGCTGCTCGACGGGTTGAACGCGGGTCAGGACGCCGTCGCCCGGCACTTCGTGGCGCTGTCGACCAACGCGGAGAAGGTCGCCGCGTTCGGCATCGACACGGCGAACATGTTCGAGTTCTGGGACTGGGTCGGCGGGCGCTACTCGTTCGACTCCGCCATCGGTCTCTCGTTGATGATCGCGATCGGACCGGAGCACTTCCGGGAGCTGCTGAACGGGTTCCACCTCGTCGACGAGCACTTCCGCACCGCGCCCCCCGAGGCCAACGCACCGCTGCTGCTGGGCCTGCTGGGCGTCTGGTACGGCGGGTTCTTCGACGCGCAGTCGCACGCGGTGTTGCCGTACTCGCACTATCTGAGCCGGTTCACCGCCTATCTCCAGCAGCTCGACATGGAGTCGAACGGCAAGTCCGTGACCCGGGACGGGGAGCCGGTCTCCTGGCAGACCGGTCCGGTGGTGTGGGGCACGCCCGGCACCAACGGGCAGCACGCGTACTACCAGTTGATCCACCAGGGCACCAAGGTCATCCCCGCCGACTTCATCGGCTTCGCCCGCCCGCTGCCGGAGCTGCCGCCCCGGCTGGCCGGGCAGCACGATCTGCTGATGGCCAACTTCTTCGCCCAGACGCAGGCGCTGGCCTTCGGCAGGACCGCCGACGAGGTACGCGCCGAGGGCGTGCCGGAGGAGCTGGTCCCGCACAAGACCTTCCGGGGCGACCACCCCACCACCACGATCCTCGCCGACGAGCTGACGCCCTCGGTGCTCGGCCAGCTCATCGCCCTCTACGAGCACAAGGTCTTCGTCCAGGGCGCGGTCTGGAACATCGACTCCTTCGACCAGTGGGGCGTCGAGCTGGGCAAGGTCCTGGCCAGGCGGATCGAGCCGGTGCTCACCGGGGGCACGGGCACCGAGGGCCTGGACAGCTCCACGGCCGCGCTCACCGCCGCGTACCGCACCCTGCGCGGGCGCTGAGCCGATGACCACGGGGGAGGGGTCCGGGGACATACCGGACGCGCTCGCGGGGGCACCGGGAACGGCGTCACCGGGAACGGCCGCACCGGGGGCGGCGGTACCGGGGGCGGCGGCACCGGTCGTCCGGGTACGGCTGCGGCCACCCGCCCACGCGCTCAGCGAACGGGCCGTGGGCTGGTGGCGGGCGCGGTCGGCGCTCGCCACGGCGCTGATCACCGGGGTGCTCGCCGTCCTGGGGTGGTTCGTCGGACCGGCGCGGCCCTGGCTGCTCGCCGCCGCGGCCCTGGCGCTCGTCCTGGGGGCCCTGGAGGCCCTGACCGTGCCCCGCTGGCGGTACCGCGTGCACCGCTGGGAGGTCACCGACGAGGCCGTCCATGTCCGGACGGGCGCGTTCTGGCAGGAGTGGCGGATCGCCCCCATGTCCCGGATCCAGACCGTGGACACCCGGCAGGGCCCGCTGGAGCGCCGGTTCCGGCTGGCGACGGTCGTCGTCACCACGGCCTCGTCCAAGGGCGCGCTCACCCTGGAGGGACTCGACCACGAGCACGCCGCCGACCTGGCGCGGCGGCTCACCGCGATGACCCGGGCCACCCCGGGCGACGCCACATGAGCGGCACCGGCCCCGGCCCGGAGGGACCGGCCGGCGGCGGCACGGGCGTCCGGGTCCACACGGGCTGGCGGCGGCTGGACCGCCGGGCGCCCCTGGTCGCCGCCGCCCTCATGGCCGGTGCGGCCGGTGGCGTCACCCTGCCCGTGCTGCTCGGTCTCACCGCCCTCCCGGAGTTCCTCGGCGACCTGCGGCCCCGAGCCGCCCTGCTGGTGGCCGGGGCGGTACTGGTGACCGCCGGAGCGGCCGGTCTGGAGTGGCTGCGGCTGCGGCGCACCCGTTATCGCACCGGGCCCGACACGGTCGAGCTGCACAGCGGAATCCTGCTGGTCAACCGGCGCTCCCTGGCCCGGGAGCGCATCCGCGCGGTCGATCTCACCGCCCATCCGCTGCTGCGGCTGCTCGGCCTGGTGAAGGTCCGCATCGGCACCGGGGAACGGGCCGGGAGCGGCGCCCCCACCCTGGAGCTGAACCCGGTCTCCCGCGCCGAGGGCGAACGGCTCCGCCGGGAACTGCTGGACCGGACGGCCGAGGACACCGGCGGCCTGTCGGCGGACGGGCCGCTGGCCGCCCTGGAGCGGGGCTGGATCCGCTATGCCCCGCTGTCCTTCGTCGCGCCCACGCTCGGCGGGGCGGCCGTCGGGGCGGTGCTCCAGGTCAGCGACTGGCTCGGGCTCCAGGGCGAGGTCGTCCACCGTGTCGGCGAGCTGTTCCGGGACACCACCGTCGCCGTGACGGTGGCCGTCCTCGTGTCGGCGGCCCTGCTCGCCGGGGTGGTCGGCTCGCTCGGCCTGTGGACCGAGATGTGGTGGAACCACCGGCTGGAGCGGGAGCCCGGCGGCACGCTCCGGGTGCGCCGCGGGCTGTTCACCGTCCGCTCCATATCGCTGGAGGAACGGCGGCTGCGCGGGGTCGAGCTGGTCGAGCCGCTGGGGGTCCGGCTGGCGGGCGCCGCCCGGGTGGACGCCGTCGCCACCGGGATGGGGCAGGACGCCGACGCCCAGGGCGACGATCTGGAGGTGCTGCTGCCCGCCGCGCCCCGGGGCGTCGCCGGGGAGGTCGTCGCCCGGGTGCTGCGGGTGCCCGACCCGCCGACGGACGCCCCGCTGACCGGGCACCCCCGGGCCGCCCGCGCCCGCAGGCTGCGCCGGGCGCTGGGCGCCGTCCTCGTCCCGCTCGGGGTGGTGGCCGTGCTGGGGCTCTGGCTCACGCCCGTGCTGCTGTGGATCGCGGCGGCGGTCGCGGCGGTGGCCGTCCCGGCGGCGGCGCTGCTCGGTCTGGACGCGTACCGGGCCCTGGGGCACGGGATCAGCGGGGAGTTCCTGGTGGTCCGCTCCGGCTCGGTGCGCCGCTCCACCGTGGCGCTCCAGCGTGCCGGGGTCATCGGCTGGGTGGTGCGGCAGTCCCCCTTCCAGCGCCGGGCCGGGCTGCTGACCCTGACCGCGACGACGGCCGCGGGGACCGGGGGGTACGCGGTCCGCGACGCCGACGCGGTCGAGGGGCTGACCTTCGCGGCCCAGGCGGTACCGGGTCTGCTGGAACCCTTCCTGGAGCCGCTGCCCGGGGTGCCCGGCGGGCCTTCCCGGGCAGCGCTCGCCGCGGTCGGTGCGGATTCCGCCGGCTGAGGGGCTTCCCTCGGACCCGTTCGGCGGGTCTCGCTGACTCCCAAGAAGGCACTGGGGCCGGGCGGTGCCCGGTTGTCACCGGCTCAGGGGACGGGCTTCGGCCCCGGGGTGACGGGGAGGAGGCGCGGCGACGACCGGACGGCGCATCGGTCCCGCCGGGCCCGGCTGCCCCTGCGGGCGGTCCGGATTCCGTGGGCTCAGGGATGTCGCGTCGGGTCGATCCGGCAGGTCTCACCGACCTCCTCCCGGGCCGTGGGACCCGGTGGGACGGCATGACGACCGCCGGACGGCGTACCGTCCCGACCGCACGGGCCGGTGCCGTGCTCGGCGGCGGCCGGGCAGGCTGCCGCCACGCCGTCCGTTCCGACCCCGGTGGGTGACGTGGCACCCCCCGTACGCCTCCTGTGCCGACCTCCGGAGGGGCCTCAGGCGGCAGGGATCTCCTGGCGAAGGCCGCCCCGCCGGGACCCCCGCGTGTTTCACGGCGGCGGCACCGAGGCCGGGAGGGCGTCGCCGACGCCCGCCCCGCCCCGGCAAGGCGCCGCCTGAGGGCCGCGCGGTGCGAGCGGCCACTTCGAGCCGCGTATCACGTCCACCGCCTGCGGCTTCGACGCTCCCGGCGCACGGCCGCACGGTGCAGGACGTCCGGGACGCCCGTCCCACCACCCTGGCGTGCTCGGTCGTCGTCGGCACTGACCACCCCGCGACCGCACCGCACCGTGCCGCGTACGGGTGGTCGACCGGAGCCGATGCACAGGTGCGTGTGAGAGCCCGTTCCCGGCCGTGGGATGTCCGAGGGCCGCGCAACGCGAGCAGCCGCGCCGTGCGGTGCGAGGGGGCGACCGGAACCGGAACTGGCGTACCGGGTGCGAGAGCCCGTTCCTGCCGGGCAGATCCGGCCGGGCGGACGGCCCACCGGCATCCCGCGCCCCGCCGCACGCCCGCCACGCCCGTCGCCGGGCTGCGGCCCGGCGGGAGCGCCCGGTGGCCCACCCCGGCCCGGCCCGCCATGGCGAAGGGCCCGGTACAGGAGTACCGGGCCCTTCGCCATGGTGTCGCTCAGGCGAGCGCCGGAGGGTAGAGGTCGCGCGGCAGCTCGGCCGCCGCGGCCGCGTCCAGCAGCCAGAGGGTGCGGCTGCGGCCGTGGGCGCCCGCCGCGGGGGCCTGGACCTCGCCCGCGCCCGACAGGGCCATGGCCACCGCCTTGGCCTTGTCCTCACCGGCCGCCAGCAGCCAGACCTCGCGTGCCGCGCGGATCGCGGGCAGCGTCAGCGAGATCCGGGTGGGCGGCGGCTTGGGCGCGCCGTGCACCCCGACCACCGTGCGCTCGGTCTCCCGGACCGCGGGCAGCTCGGGGAAGAGCGAGGCCACATGGGTGTCCGGGCCGACGCCCAGCATCAGGACGTCGAAGACCGGCACCGGGCCGTGGTCCTCGGGTCCCGCCGCCGCTGCCAGCTCGGCGGCGTACGCGGCTGCCGCCGCGTCGGCGTCACCGCCGCAGGGGCCGTCCGAGGCGGGCATGGCGTGCACCCGCGCCGGGTCCACCGGAACGCTGTCCAGCAGTGCCGCGCGGGCCTGCGTCACATTGCGCTCCGGGTCGCCCTCGGGCAGGAACCGCTCGTCGCCCCACCACAGATCGAGCCGCTGCCAGTCGACGGCGTCCCGGGCCGGGGCGGAGCCGAGGGCGGCCAGGACGGCGTTGCCGTTGCGTCCGCCCGTCAGGACCACCGAGGCGGCGCCCCTGGCGGACTGGGCGTCCACGATCCGGGTGATCAGCCGGGCCGCCGCGGCCTGGGCCATCAGCTCCTTGTCCCGGTGGACCACGAGCTGGGGGGTGCTCACTCGGCCGCCGCCTTCTTGGCCGGGGCCTTCTTCGCGGCCTTCTTCGCCGGGGCGGCGGCGGTGGAGGCGGACGCGGCGGGGGAGCCCGCGCCGTCCGCCCCGGACGCGGCCACCGGCTCGGCGGCGGGCGCCGGAGCCACCGGGTCCGCGTCACCCAGCCGGTCCACGCCGTAGCGCAGCGCCGAGGCGTAGGTGTCGTCCGGGTCGAGCCGCCGCAGCTCCTCGGCGATCAGTTCGGCGGTCTCCCGCCGCTTCAGCGCCACCGCGCGGTCGGGCTGCCCCTGGATGGACAGGTTCGCCAGCGAACCGTCCGCCCGGTCGAGCACGATCGCGCCGCAGTCGGTCTCCATCCGTACCGCGGTCAGCCCGGGCCCGGCGGACAGCGCCCGCCTCACCGGCACGGCCAGCCGGTCCGCCAGCCACATCGCGAGGAGTTCCACACTGGGGTTGAACTCCTCGCCCTCCACCTCGACGCCGGTGACCTTGCAGGCCACCTGGTCCAGCGCGGCGGCGAGCATGGAACGCCAGGGGGTGATCCGGGTCCACGACAGATCCGTGTCACCGGGGGTGTAGGCGTCGGCGCGCGCCGACAGCTCCCGGATCGGCTGCTCGGAGGCGTAGGTGTCGGTGACCCGGCGCTGGGCCAGCGCGCCCAGCGGGTCCTTGGCCGGGTCCAGCGGGGCGTTCACCGGCCACCAGACGACGACCGGGGCGTCCGGCAGCAGCAGCGGCAGCACCACGGACTGGGCGTGCTCGCTGACCTCGCCGTACAGCCGCAGGATCACCGTCTCGCCGGTGCCCGCCTCCGCGCCCACCCGCACCTCGGCGTCCAGCCGGGCCTGGGCCCGCGCCCGCGGGGTGCGGGAGACCCGCTTGATGACGACGAGGGTGCGCGAGGGGTGCTCGCGGGAGGCGTCGTTCGCCGCCTTGAGCGCGTCGTACGCGTTCTCCTCGTCCGTGACGATGACCAGGGTGAGGACCATGCCGACGGCCGGGGTGCCGATCGCCCGGCGGCCCTGCACCAGCGCCTTGTTGATCTTGCTGGAGGTGGTGTCCGTAAGGTCGATCTTCATGGCCGCCGCCAGCTCCGTCCGTCTCGTGCGAGCATCTCGTCCGCCTCGACCGGACCCCAGGTCCCCGCCGCGTACTGCGCGGGCCTGCCGTTCTGCTCCCAGTACTCCTCGATCGGGTCGAGGATCTTCCAGGACAGCTCCACCTCTTCCACCCGGGGGAAGAGGTTCGAGTCGCCGAGCAGCACATCGAGGATGAGCCGCTCGTACGCCTCCGGGCTGGACTCCGTGAAGGACTCGCCATAGGCGAAGTCCATCGACACGTCCCGGACCTCCATCGAGGTGCCCGGGACCTTGGAACCGAAGCGCAGGGTCACGCCCTCGTCCGGCTGTACCCGGATGACCAGGGCGTTCTGCCCCAATTCCTCGGTCGCCGTGTGGTCGAACGGGGAGTGCGGGGCCCGCTGGAAGACCACCGCGATCTCGGTGACCCGGCGGCCGAGCCGCTTGCCCGTCCGCAGATAGAAGGGCACGCCCGCCCAGCGGCGGTTGTCGATCGCCAGCTTGATCGCGGCATAGGTGTCCGTGGTGGACGAGGGGTCGATCCCGTCCTCCTGGAGATAGCCGACGGCCTTCTCGCCGCCCTGCCACCCGGCCGCGTACTGGGCGCGCACGGTGGACTCGCCCAGGTCCTTCGGGAGCCGCACCGCGCCCAGCACCTTGACCTTCTCCGCCGCGAGCGCGTCCGCGTCAAAGGAGGCGGGCTCCTCCATCGCGGTCAGCGCCAGCAACTGGAGCAGATGGTTCTGGATGACGTCCCGCGCGGCGCCGATGCCGTCGTAGTACCCGGCCCGGCCGCCGATGCCGATGTCCTCGGCCATGGTGATCTGGACATGGTCGACATACGACCGGTTCCAGATCGGCTCGAAGAGCGTGTTCGCGAACCGCAGCGCCAGGATGTTCTGGACGGTCTCCTTGCCCAGGTAGTGGTCGATCCGGAAGACCTCGTTCGAGGGGAAGACCTCATGGACGACCTGGTTCAGCTCCTCCGCCGACTCCAGGTCGTGCCCGAACGGCTTCTCGATGACCGCCCGGCGCCAGGAGCCCTCCTTCTCGGCCAGACCGTGCTTCTTGAGCTGCTGGACGACCTTGGGGAAGAACTTCGGCGGCACCGAGAGATAGAAGGCGAAGTTGCCGCCGGTGCCCTGTGCCTGGTCCAGCTCGGCGATGGTCTTCTTCAGGTGCTCGAACGCCTCGTCGTCGTCGAAGTCGCCCTGGACGAACCGCATCCCCTGGTTGAGCTGCTGCCAGACCTCCTCCCGGAAGGGAGTGCGGGCGTGCTCCTTGACGGCGTCGTGGACCTCCTGCGCGAAGTCCTCGTCCTGCCACTCACGGCGGGCGAACCCGATGAGCGAGAAACCTGGTGGCAGCAGCCCGCGGTTGGCCAGGTCGTAGACCGCGGGCATGAGCTTCTTGCGGGAGAGATCGCCCGTGACACCGAAGATGACCAGGCCCGACGGCCCCGCGATACGCGGGAGCCGTCGGTCGGCGGTGTCACGCAGCGGATTGGCCTCGCCAATACCGGACACGGTGGTCAGCCCTTCGACGGGGCGAGACGCTTGAGCTGCGCCTCGGTCGAGGTGAGCAGGTCGTTCCAGGACGACGCGAACTTCTCGACGCCCTCGTCCTCCAGGAGCCCCACGACCTCGTCGTACGAGATGCCGAGCGCCGCCACGGCGGCCAGCTCCGCACGCGACTGCGCGTAGGTGCCCCGCACGGTGTCGCCGGTGATTTGGCCGTGGTCGGCGGTGGCCTCCAGGGTGGCCTCCGGCATGGTGTTGACGGTGCCCGGCGCCACCAGCTCGTCGACGTACAGGGTGTCCTTGTACGCCGGGTCCTTCACGCCCGTCGAGGCCCACAGCGGACGCTGCTTGTTGGCGCGCGCCCGGTCCAGCTCCGCCCAGCGCTCCGAGCCGAACACCTCCTCGTACGCCTCGTAGGCCAGCCGGGCGTTGGCGAGAGCGGCCTTGCCGCGCGCGGCCTTCGCCTCGTCGGTGCCCAGCGCGTCGAGGCGCTTGTCGATCTCGGCGTCGACCCGGGAGACGAAGAACGACGCCACCGAGTGGATCGCCGAGAGGTCGAGCCCGCGGGCCCTGGCCTTCTCCAGACCGGCCAGGTAGGCGTCCATCACCTCGCGGTAGCGCTCCAGCGAGAAGATCAGCGTGACATTTACGCTGATGCCGAGGCCGATGACCTCGGTGATCGCCGGGAGGCCCGCCCGGGTGGCGGGGATCTTGATCAGGGTGTTGGGGCGGTCCACCAGCCAGGCGAGCTGCTTGGCCTCGGCCACGGTGGCCGCCGTCTCGTGGGCCAGCCGGGGGTCGACCTCGATCGAGACCCGGCCGTCCTGCCCCTCCGTGGCGTCGAAGACCGGCCGGAGGATGTCGGCCGCGTCCCGGACGTCCGCGGTGGTGATCATGCGAATGGCCTCGTCGACGGTGACGCCGCGCGCCGCCAGCTCGGTGAGCTGCTGCTCGTAGCCGTCACCCCCGGAGATCGCCTTCTGGAAGATCGACGGGTTGGTCGTCACGCCCACCACGTGCTGCTGGTCCAGCAGCTCGGCCAGGTTGCCCGAGGTGATCCGCTTGCGCGACAGGTCGTCGAGCCAGATCGCGACGCCTTCGTCGGAGAGGCGCTTGAGTGCGTCTGTCATATGAGTCTGCATCTCCTGCGTAGTACGTGTACCGGCGTCAGCGTGCGACGGCCGTCAGAGATTCCCGCGCGGCGGCGGCGACCGCGTCGGCGGTGAAGCCGAACTCGCGGAACAGGACCTTTCCGTCGGCGGAGGCACCGAAGTGCTCCAGCGAGACGATGCGGCCCGCGTCACCGACATAGCGGTGCCAGGTCAGCCCGATGCCCGCCTCGACGGCGACCCGGGCCCGCACCGACGGCGGCAGCACCGCGTCCCGGTACTCCTGGTCCTGCTCCTCGAACCACTCCACCGACGGCATGGAGACCACCCGGGTCGGCACCCCGGCCGCCTGGAGCTGCTCCCGCGCCTCCACGGCGAGCTGCACCTCGGACCCGGTGCCGATCAGCACGACCCGCGGCGCCGCGGGCCGGCCGTCGGCCTCCTCGGCCTCGAACAGGACATAGCCGCCACGGGCCGCGTCCTCGTTGCGCGGGTAGGTCGGCACGCCCTGACGGGTCAGCGCCAGACCGTGCGGGGCGCCCACGCCGAACTTCTTCGTGTACCGCTTGAGGATTTCACGCCAGGCGATCGCCGTCTCGTTGGCGTCGGCCGGACGGACGACGTTCAGCCCGGGGATGGCGCGCAGCGAGGCCAGGTGCTCCACCGGCTGGTGGGTCGGGCCGTCCTCGCCCAGACCGATCGAGTCGTGCGTCCACACATACGTCACCGGCAGGTGCATCAGGGCCGACAGCCGCACCGCGTTGCGCATGTAGTCGGAGAAGACCAGGAAGGTGCCGCCGTAGATACGGGTGTTGCCGTGCAGCGCGATGCCGTTCATCACGGCGGCCATGGAGTGCTCGCGGATGCCGAAGTGCACCGTGCGGCCGTACGGGTCGGCCTCCGGCAGCGGGTTGCCCACCGGCAGGAACGAGGACGTCTTGTCGATGGTGGTGTTGTTGGAGCCGGCCAGGTCGGCGGAGCCGCCCCACAGCTCCGGCAGCACCCCGCCGAGCGCCTGGAGCACCTTGCCCGAGGCGGCGCGGGTGGCGACGCTCGTGCCGGTCTCGAACTCCGGCAGGTGCCCCTCCCAGCCCGCGGGCAGCTCGGTCGCGCGGATGCGGTCGAACGAGGCGGCGCGCTCCGGGTGCGCGGTGCGCCAGGCGGCGAAGGTCTTCTCCCACCGGGCGCGCGCGTCGCGGCCCCGGTCCAGCGCCTTGCGGGTGTGCCCGATGACCTCGTCCGAGACCTCGAAGCTCTGCTCCGGGTCGAAGCCCAGCACCCGCTTGGTGGCCGCGACCTCCTCCTCGCCCAGCGCCGAGCCGTGCGCGGCCTCGGTGTTCTGCGCGTGCGGGGCGGGCCAGGCGATGATGGAGCGGGCCGCGATGAACGAGGGGCGCTCCGTCTCCTCCCGCGCCGCCTTCAGCGCCCGGTACAGGCCCGCCGGGTCCAGATCGCCGTTGGGAAGCTGCTCCACCCGCTGGACGTGCCAGCCGTACGCCTCGTACCGCTTGAGGGTGTCCTCGGAGACGGCCGTCTCCGTGTCGCCCTCGATCGAGATGTGGTTGTCGTCCCACAGCAGCACCAGATTGCCCAGCTTCTGGTGCCCGGCGAGCGAGGACGCCTCGGCGGAGATGCCCTCCTGGAGGCAGCCGTCACCCGCGATGCACCAGACGGTGTGGTCGAACGGGGAGGCGCCCGCGGGGGCGTCCGGGTCGAACAGACCGCGCTCGTAGCGGGCGGCCATCGCCATGCCCACCGCGTTGGCGACGCCCTGCCCCAGCGGGCCGGTGGTCGTCTCCACGCCGGTGGTGTGGCCGTACTCGGGGTGGCCGGGGGTCTTCGAACCCCAGGTGCGGAACGCCTTCAGGTCGTCCAGCTCCAGTCCGTACCCGGCCAGGTAGAGCTGGATGTAGAGGGTCAGCGAGGAGTGGCCCGCGGACAGGACGAACCGGTCCCGGCCGGTCCAGTCCGCGTCGGCGGGGTCGTGCCGCATCAGCTTCTGGAACAGCACGTACGCGGCGGGCGCCAGGCTCATGGCCGTACCGGGGTGGCCGTTGCCGACCTTCTGTACGGAATCCATGGCCAGGACGCGACCGGTGTCGACTGCCCGCTGGTCCAGATCGGTCCACTCAAGGTCTGTGGTGGTCGGCTTGGTGCTCACCCTGGGTCAGGGCTCCTCTCCACATGCTCCATGTCGTACTCCCGGCGACAAGGGACGCACCGGGCGGTGTCGAGCCTACCCGCGCGAGCGCCCGCGGCCCGTCGTGACGGGGGGCGCCCACGGGCGGGGAGGGCCGCTCAACACGACACCACCCCCGTGCGGGGCGACGCGGGGGCAGCCTCTACAGTGGCGTCGTACGCGCAAGTCTTTACCGGGCCTTCATGTATGTCCGCATGCGGCCGGGGCTTGCTGGGAGTCTCTGTCAGGGGTGTGCGTGACGGCCGTCGAATCCCGTCCGGCGAGTGGGGAGACCTCCCCTGCCCGCGGGACACTGGGGGAGCTCGGTACGAGCCCCGGCCACCGGCCGTTCGGGGCCCGGGTCATGGCCTTCGTGGCGCTGACCAAGCCGCGGATCATCGAGTTGCTGCTCATCACCACAGTGCCGGTGATGTTCCTCGCCGCGCAAGGGGTGCCCGACCTGTGGCTGGTTCTGGCCACCTGCTTCGGCGGCTATCTCTCCGCGGGCGGCGCCAACGCGCTCAACATGTACATCGACCGCGACATCGACGCGCTGATGGACCGCACCTCCGGACGGCCGCTGGTCACGGGCATGGTCTCACCGCGTGAGGCGCTGGTCTTCGGCATCACGCTCGCCGTGGTCTCCACCCTCTGGTTCGGGCTGCTCGTCAACTGGCTCTCGGCCTGGCTGGCGCTCGGCGCGCTCCTCTTCTACGTCGTCGTCTACACGATGATCCTCAAGCGCCGCACCGCGCAGAACATCGTCTGGGGCGGCATCGCGGGCTGTATGCCGGTCCTCATCGGCTGGTCCTCGGTGACGAACTCGCTCTCCTGGGCCGCCGTCGTCCTCTTCCTCGTCATCTTCTTCTGGACGCCGCCGCACTACTGGCCGCTCTCCATGAAGGTCAAGGAGGACTACGCCCGCGTCGGTGTGCCGATGCTGCCGGTGGTCGCCTCCAACAAGGTCGTGGCCCGCCAGATCGTCCTCTACAGCTGGGTGATGGTCGGCGTCTCGCTGCTGCTCACCCCGATGGGGTACACCGGCTGGTTCTACACCGCGGTCGCGCTGGCCGCCGGCGGCTGGTGGCTGTGGGAGGCGCACGCCCTCCAGACGCGCGCCAGGGCGGGCGTCACGGGCGGCAAGCTCAAGGAGATGCGCCTCTTCCACTGGTCCATCACCTATGTCTCGCTGCTCTTCGTGGCCGTCGCGGTCGACCCCTTCCTGCGCTGACGCCCGCCGGGCCGGTACCCGGGCCGCCGGGCGTGGCTCCCGTCACCCCCGTGGACCATGGTCCACGGCGCATACCCGCGAGTAGCATCGCGCCCATGGCAGACACCACGCACGCGGACGACACCATGCCCCCGGCCCCCGGGACGGCCGGGGCCAAGGACGCGCGGGCCAAGCGCGCCGAGCGCAAGGCGGCCCGGCTGGCGCGGGAGATCACCGCGTTCTCCCGGGCGCACGGCGGGGCCGAGGGACAGCTCGCGTACATAGGGCAGGCGGGCACCCGGATCGTCCTCGTCGGCACGGACGGCGGCTGGGGGGACCTCGTCGCCCCGACCCACGAGATCGCCGCCGCCGCGGCGGAGCGGGCCGGGCTCACCCTCCACGAGACCTTCGACGGGGAGCTGGCCGCCCGGGTCCGCACCGGCCCCTACGAGTGGACCCGGATGGCCGGAATCCAGCTCGGCGGCCCCTCCAACGGCTAGCCGCGCCGCCACGGCACCCGAGCCCGGTGAGACCGGAACCACAGGGCCCGGGTGACACCTCACCGGGGTATCGCCGCCGACACCGGGGTACCACTGGTGACGATCGCGCACGCGCCGTCGCCGACCGGGAGCCCCGATGACCGAGACACCGCCCCTCGTGGACCAGCACTGCCACGGGGTGCTCCGCACCGAGCTGGGCCTCGGCACCTTCGAGGCCGAGCTGGGGCCCCGGGCCGCCCGGCCCGCTCCCGGCACCACCTTCTTCGACACCCAGGCCGGGTTCGCGATCCGGCGCTGGTGCCCGCCGCTGCTCGGCCTGGAACCCCACTGCCCGCCCGCCCGCTATCTGGCCCGCCGCCGGGAGCTGGGCGCGGCCGAGGCGGGCCGACGGCTGCTGCGCGGCAGCGGCACCGCCGTCTATCTGGTCGACACCGGGGTGCCCGGGGACCTCACCCCGCCCGGTGAGATGGCCACCTCCGCGGGGGCCGAGGCGCATGAGATCGTCCGTCTCGAACCGCTCGCGGGACGGGTCGCCGACGCCTGCGGCACCGTCGAGGAGTTCCTCTCCTCGCTCGCCGGGGCCGTGTACGGGGCCGCCCGTACCGCCGTCGCCTTCGCCTCCGCCGCCGCCGTGCGCGGGGGGCTCGCCCTGGAGCCCGGGGCGCCCGGCCCCGGTGAGGTGCGCCGGGCCGTGAGCCACTGGCTCGCCATCCGGCGGCCGGGCGAGCTGCCCGCCGCCCCCGTCCTGTTACGCCACGCGCTGTGGACGGCGGTCGGCACCGGGCTGCCCCTCCAGCTCCACCTCGGCGACGACGACCCCATGCCGCTCGGGGACTTCGCCGCCGCCACCTCCGGGCTCGGCACCTCGCTGGTGCTGCTGCACGGCTACCCCCACCACCGCAGCGCGGCCCGGCTCACCGGTCTCTTCTCCCATGTGTACGCCGATCTGGGCACCGCGCTCGCCACCACCGGGGCCCGTGCCGCCGCCGTGCTCGCCGAGACGCTGGAGCTGGCGCCCTTCGGCAAGCTCCTCTACTCCAGCGGCGCGCGCGGACTGCCCGAGCTGCATGTCGTGGGCGCCCGGCTGTTCCACGAGGCCCTGGGCCGGGTCCTCGGCGGCTGGGTCGGCGACGGCGCGTGGGCCCGCCGGGACGCCGACCGGGTCGCCACGATGCTCGCCGGCGCCAACGCCCGCCGGGTCTACGGCCTGGCCTGAACCCGCCCGTTCCCGCGGCTCCCCCCCCCCGGTACACGAACAGCGCCCCGGGGACCGGCTCCGGGGCGCTGTCGGACGTACGAGGGGTCAGGCGCGGGACAGCTCCGGGTCCGCGGGGGCGCCCGCCACGGGCTCCGCCGTCTCCGCCGCGGCGTCGACGCCCGGACGCTCCCGCAGGCTCAGCAGCAGCCGCAGCACCACGATCCACATCAGCGCCGAGCCGAGCATGTGCACGCCCACCAGCAGCTCGGGCACCCCGGTGAAGTACTGGACATAGCCGAGGCCGCCCTGCACGAGCAGCACGACCAGCAGGTCGCGGGCGCGCGCCCGGATGTCGTCCGGCGCGTCCACCACCCGCAGCACCAGCCACATCGCGAGGGCGAGCGCGCACACCGCCCACGCGGACGCGGAGTGCAGCCGGGCCGCGTCGACCCAGTCCCACGGCATCCGGGGGACGTCGCTGGAGTCACCGGCGTGCTTGCCCGCGCCGGTCACCGCCGTCCCGAGGACGACGAGCAGCCCGGAGACGAGGACGATCGCCCAGCCGAGGCGCAGGACCGGGCGCGGCACCCGGGGCCGCGGGGCCCCATCGCCCTCACCGGTGCGGTGCCAGGTCAGCACGGCCACCGTGAGCAGCGCGTTCGCCAGCAGGAAGTGGCCCGCGACCGTCCAGGGGTTGAGCCCCGCCCAGACCGTGATGCCGCCGACGATCGCGTTGCTCAGCACGATCCAGAACTGGGCCCAGCCCAGCCGGGTCAGCGAGCGGCGGCGCGGCTTCGCCGCGCGGGCGGCGACGATCGCCCAGCCCACGGCCGCCGACAGGACGTACGTCAGCATCCGGTTGCCGAACTCGATCGCCCCGTGCATCCCCTGTTCGGGCGTGGCGAAGAGGCTGTCGTCCGTGCACTTGGGCCAGGTGTCGCAGCCGAGACCGGAGCCGGTCAGCCGGACCGCGCCACCGGTGACGATGATCACGACGGTCATCACGACCGCGGAGAGCGCGGCACGCCGGACCGTTCGCGGGTCGGGTGTCCAGCGCTGGGCGATATGGGCGAGGGGGGTCTGCACGGGCTCCATCGTAGGGCGGGCCTTGTGCATGTTTTCACTAGGGGGGCGATTGCGGTGTGCCCCGGGGGGTCAGGCCGCCGTCCGGGTGGTTCCCGGGGCGCGGGGCCCGCCCCCGCCGGGGCGCGTGCGTCCGGCGGAAGCACGCGCCTTCGAGCCGCCCCTCGTCCTCCCACCAGACGGCGATCCGCCAGTGCGCCGTGTCCGGCGGCCGGTCCTCCCCGGTGAGCAGGGCGTCCGTCAGCTCCGCCGCCACCTCGGCCGCGCTGCGGTCGGTGACCGCGTCCATCCCCCGCCAGGGGTAGGGCATCGGGGTCCAGGGCGCGCCGTCGCGCTCCCGGACGTCGAACCGCCACACCGCCCGCCAGCAGCGCGCCCGCAGGACCCGCCGCACCTCCTCCGGGGCGAGCCGCAGCCCCCGCGCTATCGCCTCCGGCTCCACCCCCTCCACCCGGGCGGCGACCACCGCCAGCGGCAGCAGCCGGCCGGGCAGCAGCCCCTCGGCCCGCAGCCGGGTCAGCCCGCCCTGGAAACCGCACCGGCGCAGCCGCCGGACGAGCTGGTCGCCGAGGTGTTCGAGGGCCGTGCCGTGCGGGGCGCCGGGCCGCTCGCCCAGCGCGTGGAACTCCTGCTCCGCGCGGACCGCCCAGACCACCGCCTCCACCGGGTCGCCCAGCTCTTCGAGCCGGTCCCCGAGGAAGGCCCGCGACTGGGCGAGCCCTTCGCGGTTGCGCGGGTCGCCCCCGGGCAGCCCCTCCCAGACCGCCATGGCCCGCCGGGTCGCCTCCAGGGCCGCGATCCCGTCCGCGCGGGCGGCGGCGGGCGGACGCTCGCCCCGCGCGGGGAACGCGTACCGGGGCAGCCCCAGCTCGTCGCTGAGCGGCTCGGCGAGATAGACGGACTGGCTGAGCAGCGCCCTGGCGTACCAGCGGGCGTGCTCCTCGTCGTGGCGGGCGGGCTCGGCGCAGTGCCGGACCGCCTCGGCGACCGCGCGCAGCGCCTTGACCCGGCGGCCCGCGTCGAAGTGGTGCCGGGCGAGGTCCGCGTACCGCAGGCTGAGCCGCGCGGTGAGGGGGAGGTCGTTCGCGGCGTGCGGGGCGAGCGCGGATATCAGGTCCAGCAGCATCCGTTCGCGCTCACCGGGCGGGACCGCCGCACGGCCCGCCCTGACCTTGGTCCACTCCGCGTCCAGCCGCAGTACGGCGGTGCGCTCCATGAGCCCTCCCTGCGCGAGCACGCCGACCGGACCGCGCCCACCGTGGCCGATCTTGCGCAGGGTCATAGTCACCCCGGGGCGGGTGTTCGGGGAAGACTCGGGGAGCACCCGCGGGGGCACGGGTGGCCGGGGCCCGACCACCCGCCCGGGTCCGGGAGCGCCCGGAACCCCGTCGTCCGCCGGTGTGCCCCGTGCTCGCGGGCCGGGCGCCGACTCCTCCCGGCGGCTCCTCCCGGCGGGACCGGCGGCTACTCCCAGCGGAAGAAGCGGCCCGCCGCGGCGAGCCCGGCCGCAGCCCAGAGCGCGAGCACGCCCAGCGCGCCCCACGGCAGCGACTGCCCGTGCTGGAGCACGTCGCGCAGCCCGTCCGAGAGCGCCGATATCGGCAGCAGGGAGAGCGCGGACTCCACCCCGTCCGGGAAGCGGTCCAGCGGCACGACCACCCCGCCGCCCATCAGCAGCAGCAGAAAGACCAGATTCGCCGCCGCGAGGGTGGCCTCGGCCCGCAGGGTGCCCGCCATCAGCAGGCCCAGCCCGCTGAAGGCGGCCGTCCCGAGGACGAGCAGCAGCAGCACGGAGAAGGGGTCGCCCGCCGGTGACCAGCCGAGCGCCAGCGCGATCCCGGTCAGCAGCGCGATCTGGAGCACCTCGGTGACCAGGACCGACAGGGTCTTGGCGCACATCAGGCCCCAGCGCGGCAGCGGCGAGGCGCCGAGCCGCTTGAGCACCCCGTAGCGCCGTTCGAAGCCGGTGGCGATGGCCTGGCCGGTGAAGGCGGTGGACATCACGGCGAGCGCGAGCACCCCGGGGGCGAGGAAGTCGACGGGGTCCTCGGTGCCCGTGTCGACGATGTCGACGGTGGAGAAGAGCACGAGCAGCAGCGAGGGGATGACGATGGTGAGCAGCAGCTGTTCGCCGTTGCGCAGCAGCATCTTCGTCTCGAACGCGGTCTGCGCCGCGATCATCCGGCCGATCGGGGCGGCGCCCGGCTTCGGCGTAAACGTACCGGCGCTCATCCGCGCAGCTCCTTGCCCGTCAGTTCAAGAAAGACGTCCTCCAGCGTGTGCCGCTCCACCGAGATGCGGTCCGGCAGGACGCCGTGCTGGGCGCACCACGAGGTGACCGTCGCCAGGAGCTGGGGGTCGACGCTGCCGGTGATGCGGTAGCCGCCGGGGGCCTGCTCGACGGCGGCGGTGCCCTCCGGCAGCGCCTTGAGCAGGGAGGCCAGGTCCAGCCCCGGGCGGCCGGTGAAACGCAGGGTGTTCTCGGCGCCGCCCCGGCACAGCTCCTCCGGGGTGCCCTGGGCGATCACCCGTCCGGCGTCGATGACGGCGACGTCGTCCGCGAGCTGTTCGGCCTCGTCCATGGCGTGGGTGGTGAGGACGGTGGAGACCCCGTCGGCGCGCAGCTCCCGGACCAGCTCCCAGGTGGCGCGGCGGGCCTGCGGGTCGAGCCCGGCGCTGGGCTCGTCCAGGAAGACCAGCTCGGGACGGCCGACGACGGCCATCGCCAGGGAGAGCCGCTGCTGCTGGCCGCCGGAGAGCCGGCGGTAGGGGGTACGGCCGCAGCCGCCGAGGCCGAGCCGTTCGATCAGGGAGTCGACGTCCAGCGGGTGGGCGTGCAGCTTCGCCATATGGCGGAGCATGTCGCCCGCGCGGGCGGTGGAGTACACGCCGCCCGACTGGAGCATCACCCCGACCCGGGCGCGCAGCCGCGGCGCGTCGGCGACGGGGTCGAGCCCGAGGACGCGTACCGTGCCCGCGTCGGGGCGGCGGTAGCCCTCACAGGTCTCGATGGTGGTGGTCTTCCCGGCTCCGTTGGGGCCGAGGACGGCCGTGACCCGGCCCTGGGCGACGTCGAGGTCGAGCCCGTCGACGGCGGTCTTGGTTCCGTACCGCTTGACCAGGCCCTTGATCCGGACGACGGACTCGCTGCGCATGCCGGGAAGTCTAGGCGGGCGCCCGAGGGGCCCGGGCCGCGCCCCCGGGATGCCTTCCACGCCCCCCGGAGCCGGTGCCTCCGGTCGCTCCCCTGTTGCTCCCCCGGTGTTCCCATGCTGGCGGAACCCTAGATTCCATCCGGCTCGACGGGTCCGCGCGCCCCTCGGGTCCGCCGGGAAACCACCTGGTGAGGCCGGGTGAGGGGAGCCTTCGTTAGGTGACCCTAAGTGACGAAGCGCACCAGACGAGGGGCTTTCGCCTGTTGTCACGTTCCAGCGAATTACGCAACAATGGCGTTGTGAAAAACGTCGGCGAGGCTCCCCGGGAGGACTTCGCGGCCGGTGCGCGTGCGGATCATCCGACACGCAACCGGGTCGCGCGCTCCATCCTGGACCACGGCCCGTCCACCGTCGCGGACCTCTCCGCCCGCCTCGGCCTCACCCAGGCGGCCGTCCGCCGCCATCTCGACACCCTGGTGGCCGAGACCATGGTAGAGGCCCGTGAGCAGCGGGTTTACGGGGCGCGTACCCGTGGCAGACCTGCCCGGGTCTTCGCGCTCACCGCCTGCGGACGGGACGCCTTCGACCAGTCCTACGACTCGCTCGCGGTGGACGCCCTCCGCTGGATCGAGCGGAACGCCGGGGGAGAGGCGGCCGTCGCCGCCTTCGCCCGGGCCCGGGCGGAGGCCCAGGCCGCGCCGTACCGCGAGGCGATCGCCCGGGCGGCCCCCGGGGAGCGCACCCAGGCTCTGGCGAAAGCCTTGAGCGACGACGGGTACGCTGCTACAGCGCGTAGCGCCCCCACCCCCCAGCAGGGCGAGCAGCTCTGCCAGCACCACTGTCCGGTCGCGCATGTCGCCGAGCAGTACCCGCAGCTGTGCGAGGCGGAGACCGAGCTCTTCTCCCGTCTGCTCGGGACCCATGTGCAGCGTCTCGCCACCATCGCCCACGGCGACGGTGTGTGCACGACGTACATTCCGCGCAGCACCACAACCCCATCAGCATCTGGAAGCACGGCCGGGAGGAACCCCGCATGACTCTCCCCACGGAGACTGCCCACCCCGAACTCGAAGGGCTGGGTACGTACGAATTCGGCTGGGCCGACTCCGATGAGGCAGGTTCCGTCGCCAAACGCGGCCTGTCCGAAGAGGTCGTTCGTGACATCTCGGCGAAGAAGAACGAGCCCGAGTGGATGCTGAAGCTGCGCCTGAAGGGGCTGCGGCTGTTCGACAAGAAGCCCATGCCGAGCTGGGGCTCGGACCTCTCCGGCATCGACTTCGACAACATCAAGTACTTCGTCCGCTCCACGGAGAAGCAGGCGGCGTCCTGGGAGGACCTGCCCGAGGACATCAAGAACACCTACGACAAGCTGGGCATCCCGGAGGCGGAGAAGCAGCGCCTGGTCGCCGGTGTCGCCGCCCAGTACGAGTCCGAGGTGGTCTATCACCAGATCCGTGAGGACCTGGAGGAGCAGGGCGTCATCTTCCTGGACACGGACACCGCGCTGAAGGAGCACCCGGAGCTCTTCCAGGAGTACTTCGGCACCGTCATCCCGGTCGGCGACAACAAGTTCGCCTCGCTGAACACCGCCGTGTGGTCCGGCGGCTCGTTCATCTACGTCCCCAAGGGCGTGCACGTCGACATCCCGCTCCAGGCCTACTTCCGGATCAACACGGAGAACATGGGCCAGTTCGAGCGGACGCTGATCATCGTCGACGAGGACGCCTACGTCCACTACGTCGAGGGCTGCACCGCCCCGATCTACTCCTCGGACTCGCTGCACAGCGCCGTCGTCGAGATCATCGTGAAGAAGGGCGGCCGCTGCCGCTACACGACGATCCAGAACTGGTCGAACAACGTCTACAACCTGGTCACCAAGCGCGCCGTGGCCTACGAGGGCGCGACCATGGAGTGGGTCGACGGCAACATCGGCTCCAAGGTGACGATGAAGTACCCGGCCGTCTACCTCATGGGCGAGCACGCCAGGGGCGAGACCCTGTCCATCGCCTTCGCGGGCGAGGGCCAGCACCAGGACGCGGGCGCCAAGATGGTCCACATGGCCCCCAACACCTCGTCGAACATCGTCTCCAAGTCGGTGGCGCGGGGCGGCGGCCGCACCTCCTACCGCGGTCTGATCGAGATCGGCGAGGGCGCCCCGGGCGCCAAGTCCAATGTGCTCTGTGACGCGCTGCTGGTGGACACCATCTCCCGCTCGGACACCTACCCCTATGTCGACGTCCGCGAGGACGACGTCTCGATGGGCCATGAGGCCACGGTCTCCAAGGTCTCCGAGGACCAGCTCTTCTACCTGATGAGCCGGGGTCTGACCGAGTTCGAGGCGATGGCGATGATCGTGCGCGGCTTTGTCGAGCCGATCGCCAAGGAACTGCCGATGGAGTACGCGCTGGAGCTGAACCGGCTGATCGAGCTCCAGATGGAGGGCTCGGTCGGCTGACCCGGCCGCAGCGGCGGGGCGGGCCCGGACGGCCCGCCCCCTCGGATGAGATTTTCGTGACCCAGAAGGCAGAGAGAGAGCACGACGACAGCCATGGCTGAGGCTCAGAACATTCCGGCCGGATCTACCACGTCCGGCGCGATCGCGGTGGCCGCCGAGTCGACCGTCGCCACCCGTATGAGCGCGCCCCCGTCCTTCGACGTGGCGGACTTCCCGGTGCCGCACGGCCGGGAGGAGGAGTGGCGCTTCACCCCGCTGGAGCGGCTCGCCGGGCTCCACGACGGCACCGCCGTCGCCACCGGCACCGGTGTCAAGGTCGCGGTCGAGGCGCCCGAGGGCGTCACCGTCGAGACCGTCGGCCGGGACGACGCCCGCCTCGGCCGGGCCGGCACCCCCGTCGACCGGGTCGCGGCCCAGGCGTACACCTCCTTCGAGCTGGCGTCGGTCGTGACTGTGCCCAAGGAGACCGTGCTCACCGAGCCGGTGCGGATCGCGGTCCACGGGGAGGGCGGGGTCGCCTTCGCCCACCAGGTGATCGAGCTGGGCCCGTTCGCCGAGGCCGTCGTCGTCATCGACCACACCGGTGACGCGGTGCTCGCCGCCAATGTCGAGTACGTCATCGGCGACGGCGCCAAGCTCACCGTGATCTCCGTCCAGGACTGGGACGACAAGGCCGTCCACGTCGCGCAGCACGACGCGCTCGTCGGCCGGGACGCGAGCTTCAAGTCCGTGGTCGTCACCTTCGGCGGCGACCTGGTCCGGCTCCACCCCCGGGTCTCCTACGCGGCCACCGGCGGCGAGGCCGAGCTGTTCGGCCTCTACTTCACCGACCGGGGCCAGCACCAGGAGCACCGTCTCCTCGTCGACCACAACAAGCCCCACAACCGGTCGAACGCCGTGTACAAGGGCGCGCTCCAGGGCGAGGACGCGCACGCGGTGTGGATCGGCGATGTGCTGATCCGGGCCGCCGCCGAGGGCACCGACACCTACGAGATGAACCGGAACCTCGTCCTCACGGACGGCGCGCGGGTCGACTCCGTGCCCAATCTGGAGATCGAGACCGGTGAGATCGCCGGGGCCGGGCACGCGTCGGCCACCGGCCGCTTCGACGACGAGCAGCTCTTCTATCTGATGGCCCGCGGCATCCCGGAGCACGAGGCCCGCCGCCTGGTGGTCCGCGGCTTCTTCGCCGAGCTGGTCCAGCAGATCGGCCTGCCCGACGTCGAGGAGCGGCTGCTCGCCAAGATCGAGGAAGAGCTGGAGGCGGCGGTCGCATGAGCTTCGTCCGTGTCTGCGGCCTGAGTGAGCTGGAGGAGGACACCCCCAAGCGGGTGGAGCTGGACGGCACCCCCGTCTCGCTCGTCCGCACGGAGGGCGAGGTCTTCGCGATCCACGACATCTGCTCGCACGCGAACGTCTCCCTCTCCGAGGGGGAGGTCGAGGACTGCCGGATCGAGTGCTGGCTCCACGGCTCCGCCTTCGACCTCCGCACCGGCAAGCCGTCCGGACTGCCCGCGACGCGCCCCGTCCCCGTATACCCCGTCAAGATCGAAGGGGACGATGTGCTCGTCTCCATCACCCAGGAGTCCTGAGTCACCCATGGCAACGCTTGAAATCCGCGACCTGCATGTCTCCGTCGAAGCCGAGAACGGCCCCCGGGAGATCCTCAAGGGCGTCGACCTGACCGTGAAGCAGGGCGAGACCCACGCCATCATGGGCCCCAACGGCTCCGGCAAGTCCACCCTGGCGTACTCCCTCGCCGGTCACCCCAAGTACACGATCACCGGCGGTCAGGTCACCCTGGACGGCGAGGACGTGCTGGAGATGAGCGTCGACGAGCGCGCCCGCGCCGGCCTCTTCCTGGCCATGCAGTACCCGGTCGAGGTCCCCGGCGTCTCCGTCTCCAACTTCCTGCGCACCTCCGCCACCGCCGTCCGCGGCGAGGCGCCCAAGCTGCGCACCTGGGTGAAGGAGGTCCGGGAGGCCATGGAGCGGCTGAGCATGGACCCCGCCTTCGCCGAGCGCAATGTCAACGAGGGCTTCTCCGGCGGTGAGAAGAAGCGCCACGAGATCCTTCAGCTCGAACTGCTGAAGCCGAAGGTCGCCATCCTGGACGAGACCGACTCCGGTCTGGACGTCGACGCGCTGCGGATCGTCTCCGAGGGCGTCAACCGGGTCCGCGAGACCGGCGAGGTCGGCACTCTCCTGATCACGCACTACACGCGTATCCTCCGTTACATCAAGCCCGACCACGTGCATGTCTTCGCCAACGGGCGGATCGCCGAGTCCGGCGGCCCCGAGCTGGCGGACAAGCTGGAGGCGGAGGGCTACGAGGCGTATGTGAAGGGCGGCGCATCTTCGTGACACTGCTGCCGGGCCTCCTCGACACCGAGGCGATCCGCAAGGACTTCCCGATCCTCGACCGGGTGATCCATGGGGACAAGAAGCTCGTCTACCTCGACAGCGCGGCCAGCTCGCAGAAGCCGCGCCAGGTGATCGACGCGGTCAACGAGTACTACGAGCGTCACCACGCCAATGTCCACCGGGGCATCCATGTGCTCGCGGACGAGGCCACCGCGCTGTACGAGGGTGCCCGGGACAAGGTGGCGGCCTTCATCAACGCGCCCAGCCGCGATGAGGTGATCTTCACCAAGAACGCCTCGGAGTCGCTGAACCTGGTGGCGAACATGCTCGGCTGGGCGGACGAGCCCTACCGGGTGGACCGCGACACCGAGATCGTGATCACCGAGATGGAGCACCACTCCAACATCGTTCCGTGGCAGCTGCTGGCGCAGCGCACCGGGGCGAAGCTGAAGTGGTTCGGGCTGACCGACGACGGCCGTCTCGACCTCTCGCACATCGACGAGATCATCACCGAGAAGACGAAGATCGTCTCCTTTGTGCTGGTCTCCAACATCCTGGGCACGGTCAACCCGGTCGAGGCGATCGTCCGCCGCGCCCAGGAGGTCGGCGCCCTGGTGCTGATCGACGCCTCCCAGGCGGCCCCGCACTCCCCGCTGGACGTCCAGGCGCTCGGCGCGGACTTCGTGGCCTTCACCGGTCACAAGATGTGCGGTCCGACGGGCATAGGCGTGCTGTGGGGACGGCAGGAGCTGCTGGAGGACCTGCCGCCGTTCCTCGGCGGCGGCGAGATGATCGAGACCGTCTCGATGAACTCCTCCACCTACGCCCCGGCGCCGCACAAGTTCGAGGCCGGTACGCCGCCGATCGCCCAGGCCGTGGGTCTCGGCGCGGCGGTGGACTACCTCACCGCCATCGGCATGGACAAGATCGCCGCGCATGAGCACGCGATCACCGAGTACGCGGTCCGACGGCTCCAGGAGGTCCCCGACCTGCGGATCATCGGCCCGGTCTCGGCCGAGGACCGGGGCGCGGCGATCTCCTTCACGCTGGGGGACATCCACCCCCACGACGTGGGCCAGGTCCTGGACGAGCAGGGCATCGCGGTCCGGGTCGGCCACCACTGCGCGCGGCCGGTCTGTCTGCGGTACGGAATTCCCGCGACCACCCGGGCGTCGTTCTATCTGTACTCCACGCCCGCCGAGGTGGACGCGCTGGTCGACGGGCTGGAGCACGTCCGTCAGTTCTTCGGGTAGAGCGGGGTCGTCAGTGAAGCTGGATTCGATGTACCAGGACGTCATCCTGGACCACTACAAGCACCCTCATGGGCGCGGTCTGCGGGACGGCGATGCCGAGGTGCACCATGTCAATCCCACCTGCGGTGACGAGATCACTCTGCGGGTGAGGTACGACGGCTCGCGCGTCGCGGACGTGTCGTACGACGGTCAGGGCTGCTCCATCAGCCAGGCCAGCGCGTCCGTCCTGAACGAACTGCTGGTGGGCAAGGAGCTGGCCGAGGCGCAGAAGATCCAGGAGACCTTCCTGGAGCTGATGCAGTCCAAGGGACAGGTCGAGCCCGACGACGCGATGGAGGAGGTGCTGGAGGACGCGGTCGCGTTCGCCGGTGTCTCCAAGTACCCGGCTCGGGTGAAGTGCGCGCTGCTGAGCTGGATGGCATGGAAGGACGCGACCGCCCAGGCCCTGGGCGAGAGCGCCGGGAGGAAGACGGTATGACGGAGAACACCGAGGCCGCCGAGGCTGCCATCGAGACCCCTGAGGTCGAGAAGGCGCCCGAGGTTTCTGAGACCCCTGAGGCCCCTGAGGCTGCCGGGACTGACGGGGCCGCTGTGGCCGAAGGGACCCCTGCGGTCACCGGGCTGACGCTCGCCACTGAGGAAGAGGTCCGCGAGGCGCTGTACGACGTGGTCGACCCCGAGCTGGGGATCGACGTGGTCAACCTCGGGCTGATCTACGGCATCCATGTCGACGAGTCCAATATCGCGACCCTGGACATGACGCTGACCTCGGCCGCCTGCCCGCTCACCGATGTGATCGAGGACCAGGCGAAGTCGGCCACCGACGGCATCGTCAACGAGCTGAAGATCAACTGGGTCTGGATGCCGCCGTGGGGTCCTGACAAGATCACGGACGACGGCCGGGAGCAGCTCCGGGCGCTGGGCTTCAACGTCTGAGCCCCGGTCCCGTCGCCGCGTACGGTGAGACGGCCGCGTCCCCTGGGGGCGCGGCCGTCTTCGTGCGGGGCGCGGACCCCGTTCCGGAAGTATCGGCGCGGGCCTCGTCCGGGAAGTACCGGCGCGGGCCTCGTTCCGGGATGTCCGGTCCCGGCCTTGCTCCGGAATGCCCGGTGGGGGTCCCGTTCCGGAATGTCCGGTGGGAGGTTCCATCCCGGAATTTCCGGTCCGGGCCGAAGCGTGGGACCGGTTCGCCCGGGTGGCGCGCCGGAGGTTAGGTTTTCCCCATGACCGATACCACCACCCCCCGCACCACCGGCGCCGTCGCCGCCGGTCTCGCCACCCTGACCGCCGACGGCACCGTGCTCGACACCTGGTTCCCCGCCCCGGAGCTGGCGGAGGCCCCCGGCCCCGCCGGGACCGAGCGGCTGACCGCCGAGCAGGCCGGGGAACTCCTCGGCGCGGGAGCCGTCAAGGCACTCGGCCCCGACGCCCGCCGAGGCGTCGAGGTCGTCGCCGTGCGGACGGTCATCTCCTCGCTGGACGACAAGCCGCTCGACGCACACGACGCGTACCTGCGGCTGCACCTGCTCTCCCACCGGCTGGTCAAGCCGCACGGCCAGAGCCTGGACGGCCTCTTCGGGCTGCTCACCAATGTCGCCTGGACCTCGCTCGGCCCCGTCGCCGTCGACGACATCGAGACGGTCCGGCTGAACGCCCGCGCCGAGGGCCTGCACCTCCAGGTGACCAGCATCGACAAGTTCCCCCGGATGACGGACTACGTCGCCCCCAAGGGCGTGCGCATCGGTGACGCCGACCGCGTCCGCCTCGGCGCGCACCTCGCCGAGGGCACCACCGTGATGCACGAGGGCTTCGTCAACTTCAACGCCGGAACGCTCGGCACCTCCATGGTCGAGGGCCGGATCTCCGCCGGTGTGGTCGTCGGCGACGGCTCCGACATCGGCGGCGGCGCCTCCACCATGGGCACCCTCTCCGGCGGCGGCAACGTCATCATCTCCATCGGCGAGCGCTGCCTGATCGGCGCGGAGGCGGGTGTCGGCATTCCGCTCGGTGACGAGTGCGTCGTCGAGGCCGGTCTGTATGTCACCGCCGGGACCCGGGTCACGATGCCGGACGGAGAGATCGTCAAGGCCCGTGAGCTGTCCGGCGCGAGCAATATCCTCTTCCGCCGCAACTCGGTGACCGGAGCGGTCGAGGCGCGCCCGAACAACGCGGTGTGGGGCGGGCTGAACGACGTGCTCCACAGCCACAACTGAGCATCCCGCCCTGGGGGACCGGACCGGCCCGCTGACAGCGTGCCGGTCCGGTCCCGGGTCATGGCGGGCCACCCGGCCGGGCGGCCCGTGCGCGAACCGCGTCTACCAGCCGGTTCCGATCAGGACACGGGGGTCCCAGTTGGGGCCGCGTCCGCCTTTGCCGGGGTAGAGCCAGAGGATTCTGCTGGTGTCCTCGCGGGTGAGGACGTCTTGGAAGCCGTCGCGGTCCCAGTCGGTGAGGCCGAAGGGTGTGTAGGCGGTCCAGCCGGTTCCGATCAGGATGCGGGCGTCCCAGTTGGGGCCGCGTCCGCCTTTGCCGGGGTAGAGCCAGAGGTTTCCGTTGGCGTTCTCGCGGGTGAGGACGTCTTGGAAGCCGTCGCGGTCCCAGTCGGTGAGGCCGAAGGGTGTGTAGGCGGTCCAGCCGGTTCCGATCAGGATGCGGGCGTCCCAGTTGGGGCCGCGTCCGCCTTTGCCGGGGTAGAGCCAGAGGTTTCCGTTGGTGTCCTCGCGGGTGAGGACGTCTTGGAAGCCGTCGCGGTCCCAGTCGGTGAGGCCGAAGGGTGTGTAGGCGGTCCAGCCGGTTCCGATCAGGATGCGGGCGTCCCAGTTGGGGCCGCGTCCGCCTTTGCCGGGGTAGAGCCAGAGGTTTCCGTTGGTGTCCTCGCGGGTGAGGACGTCTTGGAAGCCGTCGCGGTCCCAGTCGGTGAGGCCGAAGGGTGTGTAGGCGGTCCAGCCGGTTCCGATCAGGATGCGGGCGTCCCAGTTGGGGCCGCGTCCGCCTTTGCCGGGGTAGAGCCAGAGGTTTCCGTTGGTGTCCTCGCGGGTGACGACATCCCGGAAGCCGTCGCGGTCCCAGTCGACCGTTCCGAACGAGGTGTAGCCCTCGGCGGCCACCGACTCGGCGGGAGCCGGCGGCGCGGCCTCGGCCAGGGCCGGAGCGAGCAGCGACAGGGCCGCGCCCAGCAGAACGGTGGTCAGCGACCGCTTCACCCGCGATCTTCGTGACGTTTGTGCGGTCTGTAACGAGTACGTTTCCGGCTTCACTGTGCCTCCTGGGGAAGAGCCGTCTCAATGACGGGGGTTGTATCCCACTCGGGGGCTCGTTGTGAGGCCGGGCGCATGAAGATGGCCGGACGAAGCAGACAGTTGGCTTGAAGTTTGACGGAAGGAAATATTCCGGAGTAACGGGACGATCTAGACGCCGTTCAGCAGCGCCGTGTACAGCTCGCGCAGTTCGCCGGTCGTCTCCGCGTCGGCGGACCACAGGGGCTCGCGCACCGGACCCGCGCCGAGCAGCGCCTTCGCGGTGACCGTGCCGGGCAGCCCCCCGTGCATCATCCGCTCCGCCAGCTCCATCACCCGCGCGTTGAGCCGCGCCGCCCGTGCGGTGTCCCCCCGGTCGAACGCGTCGAGCACCGCCCGCAGCGCGGCAGGCGCCACATTGGCCACGGTGCTCACATAGCCGGCCCCGCCCACCGCGTACAGGGGGAGGTTCAGCTCCTCGTTGCCGGAGTAGTACGCGAGACCGGTCCGGGCGATCACCCGGGTGGCCCCGAGCAGATCGCCCGAGCAGTCCTTCACGGCCGTGATCCGGGGGTGCTCGGCCAGCCGGAGTACCGTCTCCACCTCGATCCGGGTGCCGGTGCGCCCCGGGATGTCGTACAGCATCACCGGTACGCCGACCGCGTCCGCGACCCTGCGGAAGTGCGTTTCGACGGCGGTCTGCGGGGGCCTGCTGTAGTACGGCGTGACGACGAGCAGCCCGTCGGCGCCCGCGTCCTCGGCGGCGCGGGCCAGGCCGGCCGTGTGCCGGGTGTCGGCCGATCCCACCCCCGCGATCAGCGGGACGTCCGGGCCCACGGCCTGCCGTACCGCTGTGATCAGCGCGGTCTTCTCGGCGTCGGAGGTCGTCGGGGACTCGCCGGTGGTGCCGCTGAGGACGAGCCCGTCGCAGCCGTCGGCGATCAGCCGGGCGGCGAGGGCGCCCGCCGCGTCCAGGTCCAGTCGCTCCCCGTCCTCGGTGAACGGGGTGATCATCGCGCAGAGCGCTCGGCCGAAGGGGGGTGAGGTGATCATGACGGCAGTCTGCGGGCCTCCGGCGGTCACGGTCCACTTAGATCGGCTTGGCTCGTCGGTTTAGCGCGGCTGAACAGTGCGGAGCCGGGCGCTCCCGGGCCGGGCCGGGCGGTGCGGAGCCGGGCACGCCTGAGTGCGGCACCCCTCGGGCCCTTGACCTCAATCTCGCTTGAGCTTGAACGATGGCAATCGCCGCGCACCGCAGGGGAGCGCGCGCCGGAAGGAGCCCGTCATGTCCGTGCCCGCCCTCAGCCGTCCGCGGCCCCGCCCCGACTTCGAGCGCCCCGGAGTGGGCCTGGTGGGTGTCTCCACCTGGGACGTCGGGACCTCCGA
This sequence comes from Streptomyces clavuligerus, assembly GCF_005519465.1. Lineage (NCBI taxonomy): Bacteria > Bacillati > Actinomycetota > Actinomycetes > Kitasatosporales > Streptomycetaceae > Streptomyces > Streptomyces clavuligerus. The sequence goes on from NZ_CP027858.1 coordinate 5,395,088, forward strand.
ACGCCAGCGCGCCACCCTGGCCGCCATCGAACGGGCCTGGCTCGGCCGCCCCTGGCCCGAGGGCGGCCCGCTCTCCTACACCGTCCATCTCGGCGACGACGGCCGCACCCTGCTGCACTACTCGCAGTGGCCGGACAAGGAGGCGTACGACCGCTTCGTCCGTACCTTCCGCGACGAACGCAACGCCGAGATCGACGCGGCGGTCCCCGGTATCGAGCGCGTCCGGCTGGACTTCTACGAGCTGTACCGGGGCGCGGGCGACGCCGCCCGGGACCCCGGCTCGATCGTGATCGTCGAGGTCGAGTTCGCGGGGCCGGACGCGAAGCGCCAGCGGGAGTGGGTGGACACGGTCCTCACGGCACTGGCGTCGGACGCGGACAACAGGGCCAGGTCCGGCGGCATCTCGGGCTGGTTCCATGTCGGCACCGAGGGCGACCGGGTGCTGAACTACGCCGAGTGGGAGAGCGCCGACGCCCATGAGCGGGCGCTGGCCGCGCCGGGCGCGGGCGTCGGTTCCGGCACCCCGGAGTGGGACCGGGTGCACACCTTCCCGGGGGTGCAGGGGGGCGGGGTGCGGCGCTATACGCCGGGGATCACGCTTGTCCCCGGCGCGTGAGCCCGACGCGGGCTCGTCATGAACGAGGCTCCCCGCGCATCGCCGCCGATGCGCGGGAGACGCCGAGGCAGCCGAGCGCGATGACGCTGAGCACCGCGATGGCGAAGCAGGCCGCGACCGTCGGATTGACCCATGCGGGGACGAGGTCGTACGAGGCGTTGCACTTGTTGCTCAGGGGAAACAGGCGGTCGAAATCCTCGGAGTGGGCCGAGCGGTAGGCGGAGTCGTACGCCTGGTGGTGGTTGAGCACACAGGTCTCCGCGACGTCGAGCCCTCCGGGCACGGCGCCGAACAGCCAGGCGGCGGCGCCGAGGAAGAGGGAGACGGACAGGGCGCGGACCCACCACATCGGTTGGGTCCAGAACCTTTCCCCCAGCGCCTTGAAGAGCTGGACGACGTTCCAGACGTTCCAGGCGAACCATGCGGTCGGTAGGAGGAGTATGAGGAACAGCACTGTTTCCTTCTCGCCGTGTGTCGCGTGATCGGCTCGAACAGTACTGCGCCGAGGGCGAGTTCACCCCTGTCCGGGCTCCGGGGCGCGGAAGTGTGGGTGGCCCCGGGCGGCCGGGTGCGGGGTGTGTCCGGCCGGCCCGGGGCCGGGGAGCGCGGTGGGTGCGTTGCGCGCGCTCCCTCTTCCTCCCGGTGCGGGCCGGGAGGGGTCTGTGTGGGTCCTTTCAGACGGTGGGGGGCTGGAGCGGGGGCGGGTCCCAGGCGACGCAGAGGTAGCCGAGACCGAGGAGTATGAGGACGGCGCAGTGGCGGAGGCGGCGGTTCATGTGGTCAGGCCGCTGACCGTCGACTGTCGGCTGAGGGCGTTGCGGGTGGCGAGGGCCGGGGTGAGCTGTTCGGCCGTGGTGGGGCGGCGGGTGGCTGTGAGGTCCGCGTCCCATTCGATGCCGCCGCGCAGGGGGCGCAGCGCGTAGTGGGTCTCGTAGACCTCCATGACCTCGCCGAGGATCTGCCGCGTGGGGTCGAACGCAATTTCCCCTACGCGGAGTTTGCCGCTGTGACCAGGCATGACGCTTCCTCTCTGTAGCTACGTCGCTACCGGGTGGCATCAGCGTGGACTAGCGTGAGCACTCCTTCAACTTGCGTTTTCTGCTTAGCCGGTTGGGTGGTTGCGGCATGCACAGAAAAGAACTGGACCCCGAGAAGTCCCCGAGGGCCGCCTTCGGAGCGCGTTTGCGCACGTTGCGCGATGAGCGCGGCTGGACACAGGAGGAGCTGGCGCAGCGCATCGGTTGCTCTGCGACGCATATCTCCGCCATCGAAACTGGTCGGCGTCCGCCGACTCCCCGGTTCGCGAAGAAGGCCGACAGGGCTCTCGGCACCGGGGACAGGCTCGAACGCCAGAGCCTTGCGGTGCGGTACACCGCCATGATCGACGGGCTCTCGGACTACGTCGACTTCGAGGCTCGCGCGACAGAGATCAGGCTCTACGACGTCGGTGTCATCCCGGGCATACTGCAAATCCCCGAGTACGCGGCGGTACTGAACGATCGCGCCGTCGAGCGAGGCGCGATCACGCCCGAGCAGGGCGAGGAGCGGAACGGAATCGTCGCGACGCGTCAGACAGTGCTACAGCGGACGCCGCCACCTCTGCTGTTCGTGGTGCTGGACGAGAGCTGTCTCAGAAGGCCCGTCGGCAGCGCCGCCCTCATGGACGCGCAGTTCGCCCGGCTGATCGAGTTCGCTCGGCTGCCGAATACCGTGCTTCAGGTCGCCCCGTTCGAGATGGGCGACCGCCGCCCGCTCAGCCTGCCGCTGTATGTCCTGACCATGGAGAGTCGTTCGCTGATCTCCTACACGGAGTCTGCGCATCGTGGCTTTCTCGAACGGGAAAGCTCCTTCGTGGTACCGCTGTTGACCGCATACCATCAGCTCCAAGCCGACGCGCTCTCACAGGCGGCATCCGTAGCCATGATTGAGCAGTTACGAAAGGGCACCCCGTGACGATCACGACCGATTCCCTCCGCTGGATCAAGTCCTCCTACAGCGAGAACGGCGGCGTCTGCGTGGAGTGGGCTCCGGCGTACGCGTCCGCGACCGGTGTGGTTCCCGTCCGGGACAGCAAGCAGAGCACCGGCCCGGTACTGATGGTGTCTGCCGCCGCGTTCGCAGGTCTCGTCGACTTCGCCCGGGGGGCCGAGCTGTGACCGACTGCCTTCGTTGGGTCAAGTCCTCCTACAGCACCGACAACGGCGGCACTTGCGTGGAGTGGGCGCCCGGGCACGCGTCCGCGACCGGTGTGGTCCCGGTGCGTGACAGTAAGCGGGCCGATGGCCCGGTCCTGATGGTCTCGGCCCCTGCCTTCGTGGGCCTCGTCGCCCTCGCGCGCAGCGCCACCCTCTGACAGATGCGCGGGCACAGCGCCCGGCCGGGACCTCCCGGCCGGGCGCTTCGTCATGGGCAGCACAAGCTGTGGACAGCGCCGGTTCGGGGAGTTTGCGCTGAGCCCGGCCGCTGCCGCCTGGCCCCAGCCCTACTGTTCGGCGTCACCGCGAAGGAGCCGGGCGAGTGCGAGTGCCTGGCGCCGGTACTCCAGCACCTCCCGGAGGGCGGTGTTGACGGTCTCCTTCTTGGCGCTGGTGCCCAGTACCAGCGCCACGTCGGCCAGCGGTTCGTCGTCCAGGTCGATCACTGTGCGGCCCATCCGCGCCCCCTGATGTGTCTGCTTGCGCATCGAGTACATCTTGCTGTCTGCCGTTTCTCGGCGCGGGCCTTGATGGAGATCGCGGGAAGTGCCGACGGCGCCCCGCGCACGGCGCGGCCCCGCCCCCTCTTCGTGAGGGGACGGGGCCGTCCGTTCGTTCCGGCGGCGCCTACGGGCGGAAGCGCAGGAGCTGCGGGTCGTGGTCGCTGTTCTGGTCCGAGAACTCCGCGTTGATGTGGACGCTGTCGTAGCTGAAGTTCCGGATCGACGGGCTCGTCAGGATCTGGTCGAGGACCTGGCTGTTGCCCTGGAAGACGTAAGAGTAACGATCCTTCCGGGGGAGGGACTTCACGGCCGGGTACAGGGCGCCGCCGTCCGTCAGGGCCTGGGTCGTCGCCGAGAACTCGAAGTCGTTGATGTCGCCGACGACGAGGACGTCCGCGCGGCGGTCGGCCTTGAGGATCTTCTTCACGAAGGCGTTCACGGACTGGGCCTGCTGGAGGCGCTTGACCTCGGAGGAACGGTTCGGCGGCTGGCGGTGGGCGGTCAGGCCCTCGTCGCCGCCCTTGGAGCCGAAGTGGTTGGCGATGACGAAGACCGTCTCGCCCCGGAAGGAGAACTCCGCCGCGAGCGGCTTGCGGCTCGACTCCCACGCGGGGTTCGCCGGGTCGACCCGGCCCGGGGACAGGGTGAGGGCCGCGCCGCCGCGCCGGGTGGACGTCACATCGGTCGGGGTGGTCGCGTCGCCGCCCGCACGGTCGGTGAAGGAGACCCGCTCCGGGTTGAACAGGAACACCTGGCGGATGTTGCCGCCGGGCTCGCCGCCGTCCTTGTTGTTCTCCGGGGAGATACTGCGCCACTCGTACGCGGGACCGCCCGCCGCGACGATCGCGTCCGTAAACTTTCGGACAGTCTCATCGGCGGCCACGACGCCGTCGTTCTTCTTGCCGTTGTTGTCCTGGATCTCCTCCAGGGCCACGATGTCGGGCGAGGCCAGGTTCTCCACCACGGCCTTCGCCAGCGAGTCGAACTTCGTCTGCGGGTCGGTCGGGTCCAGGTTCTCCACGTTGTACGTGGCCACCGCCAGCTCGCCGGAGCGGTGCGGGCGGGCCTGCTCGCGCTTCAGGCCCCGGTCGCGGACCTCGCCCAGGGCGCGCGCGGCCAGCGTGTAGCCGCCGAACTGGTTGAAGTCGAGCACGCCCTCGGTGGTGCCGGTGAGCACGTCACCCACGTTCGCGGTCGGGAAGGGCTGCTCCGCCAGCGGCACCAGCGACTGGATCTTCAGACGGCCGCTGTTCTGCGAGGTGTACGAGCCGTAGAGCGCGCCGCCGCGCGGGGTGCGGTTCTCGTACGGCTTCACCGTCACCCACAGCTCGGAGTACGGGTCGCTCGCCCCGACGACCCGGGAGGTACCTATGCGGACGCTGGTGCCCTCCAGGGACTCGTAGTAGTCCAGGGCGTAGGCGCCAGGGTTCAGCGGCAGCCCGTTGACGCTGCCCCCGGCGGCCGGGTCGCCCTGCGGGGCGTACGCGTCCGGCACCGTACGGGCCGAGACGGTGACCGGCTCGGGCAGCGCGTTGCCGGAGGAGACCACGGTGACCGTGGGACGGGTGATCTGCGTCAGCGACTGGTTGCCGGACGAGGTGCCGCCCGGGATGTACTCCGTCACCGTGCCGGAGACGGTGACCTCGTCACCGGCCTTCACCGACGGGGTGGTGGAGCCGGTGAACACGAACACGCCCTCGCTGGTCGCGGGGTCGGCGTCCGGCACGCGCTCCTGAATCCAGAAGCCCCGCGCGGAGCCGTAGCCGCGCACCCCGGTGACGATGCCGGGGACGCCCGCGACCGGCTGCCCGGCCAGCGGCGAGATCCGGGTGGACCCCTGGATGTCGTGGATGCTCACAGCGGCGGCCCGCTCGGTCCGCTCGGCGGGTCCGGCCACCGCCGGGGCACCGGCGAGCAGTCCGGCGGCGAGCGCGGTGGCGACGGCGGCCGAGAGGGCGGCGGGTCTCGGTACGGCGGAGGAGAACGGGGACGGGGAGTGCGAGGACACCATGGAAGAACTCCGGGTCGTGGCGGGAGCGAGTGGCGGAACCGCCCTGGTGCGGCGTCGAGGTGACGGCACACCGGATCAACGGCTCTACGCGCGTCAATTTCCGTGGTTCCCCCCGGACTTGTCAAGGGCCCGCCCACAAGCGGAAGCCACTCCGCCGCAGCCGGGCCCGCCGACGGGGGGCGCGCAGGTCACCCGGGTGCTCGCAGAGGTGTGCGGAGGGTGTCCGGAGAACGCCGCCCGCGCGGCGAAAACCGGTGCAATACGTCTACGCTGGAGCCCGTCCGGAGCCGGCCCCCGGAGCCCGGAGCCAGCCCGGTGCCCTGCCCGGAACCGCATCCCCCCGAGGAGATACAGCGCGATGTCCCACGACGGTCCCACCCTGCCGCCCGTACGGCTGTCCCCGGACGCGGAGCTGGCGCGGGCCGCGCTCGCGACCCCCCTGCTGACCCGGGCCGTGCGGCTCGCCCGCTGGGCGGGTCCGGAGACCCGCGTGGGCGCGGGCGGCGAGCTGGCCGAGGAGCAGCTCCCCGCCGCAGCCGCAGTGCTGGGGCTCGACACCGACACCGACGGGGACGGGCCCGCGTACGCGAGCGAGGCGTGGCGGATCGCCGTCGACGCCGGGCTGATCGAGGTCACCGACCCCGAGGACGCCGACGGCACCGAGGACTCCGGGGCGGGCCCGGACGACGCCTCCTGGGGCACCGCCGGTCCCGGCGAGAACCTCGGGCTGCTCACCGGCGGCAGCCCCCGGGACGTCCTCGCCGTCTGGCTGGAGGCGCTGGAGGCCGTGCACGCGGACGCCATCGCGCCGCTCCTCGACGACCTGGCCGACGTCATCGGCGAGGACGGCGAGATCGACTACGCGCGGCTGGACTGGGACCCGGACGCCGAGGCCGACTTCCTCGACGGGGTCCTCGGCAACCTCTATCTGCTGACCGTCTCCGACAAGGGCGCGGCGGACGAGCCCGTGCCGCTTCCGGCGCTCGCCGCGTCCATGATCGTTCCGGATGACATGGGCGAGCCCACCAACGATGTGCTGGAGCAGGTCTCGGACGCGATGATGCGGCTCGACGACCAGTTCCGGCTGCTGGAGCCGATCGGCCTGGTCGAGTACCAGCCCGTGGACGAGGCGCTGATGGGCGAGGACGACGGCGAGTCCGGGCCGCTCGTCGACGAGGACGTCTCCCGGTACGGGCTGGTGCGGCTCACGCCGCTCGGCCTCTACGGCGTACGGGCCCGGATGCTGGAGGCCGGTGTGGACGCCCCGGCGGTGGGGGAGCTGGCGGACAAGGGCGCCGATGTGCTGCTGGACGGCCTTGCCCACTACCCGGAGCGGGCCGCCCGCGCCGAGACCGAGCAGTGGCTCGCCCGGCGGGGCTCCGCCGTCGCCGCGCAGGAGCTGCTGGCGGCGGCGCGCGGCGCCGACGAGGGCGCGCCGCTGCGCAGGCTCCGCTGTCAGCAGGCGCTCGCGCTGGTCGACGCGGACGCCGAGCCGGAGGTGCGGGCCGTCCTCGACGACCGGGAGCTGGGCGGCCTGGCCCGGGTCTGGCTCGCGGAGCGCGGCGCGGCCGATGTGCCCGCGCCGCCGGAGGCGCTGATCTTCTGGCTCGCCGTGGACACGCTCGCCGCGCAGCTCGACGCGGAGGGCGAGTCCGCCGAGCTGTGCGCGCTGATCGAGGGGCTGACCGGGCAGCACAGCGGCTTCTTCGACGCGGCGTGGCGGGTGGACCACCCGGCCACCGGCGATGTCCTGGAGGCGATGGGCCGCCTCCACCCGGACAAGCACGCGGCCAAGGCGGCCCGCAAGGCCGCCTTCCGCGCCCGCTCGCGCGCTTCGTCCTCGTCCGCCGCCGCCGTCCGGGACTGAGCGGGAGACCGGCCGCGCCGGGGAGCACGCCGGGCGCGGCGCTCGGCGCACCCGCCTGCCCCGGGAGCGGCCTGCCGCCGGGTGTGCCCGGGGCCTCGTGCCCGGCTGCGCGGGGCGGCCTCCGGCGGCCGGGCCTGCGGCTCTTCGGGAGGACGCGGGTGTTCCGCCGGGAACGCCGGGGTGGTGTGCCGTCTCCGCCACCTGTGCCGGTGTGTCCGGCGGTCGCCGGGTGTGCCCCTGCCGTGGGCCGGTGCCTGATCCCCGGCTGCCCGGGGCCCGATCCGGCGGCCGAGGTCTCCGGGGTCGCAGGAGAACGCGGGTGCCTGGGGCGGCCGGGGATTCCCTTGGGGAGAACGCCGGGCGCCCTGTCGCCGGGCGCGCCCTCGCCCTGGGCCGGTGCCTTGTGCCCGGCCGCCGTGGCACCCGTTGCTCCCGGGTCGGGGTGGGGTGGTGCCCCTCGGGCGGCGGGGTGGCCGTGGGCCCGGCTCGCCCGGGAGGCGGGCCTCGGTGCCGCCGGTGTGGCCTCGTTCCGGTTCGGTGGTCCGGTCGGGGAGCCGTCGTCGGTCCCGCCGCGCCACGGCGTGCGGCGCCGTCAGGTGGTCGTCAGGCGGTCGTCGGTATCGGGGGGAGCGCGAGGCGGGTCGTGAGGCCGCCCGTCGGGTTCGGGGTCAGGGTCAGGGCCGCGTGGTGGCGGTCGGCGATCGTGGTGGCGATGGCCAGGCCGAGGCCGTGGCCCCGGCGGCCCGCCGTGGTCGTGCGGCCCTGGCCGCGCAGGAAGGGTTCGGCGAAGGTGGCCACCGCCTCCGGGCTCAGCGGCGGGCCGGTGTTGACGACCGTCAGCACCGCGCCGCCCGGGGCCTCGGGGTCGGGGCCCGCCTCCAGCGTCAGGGAGCCGTCCGCCGGGAGGTTGTGCCGTACGGCGTTCTGGAGCAGGTTCACCATGAGCTGGCGCAACAGCACCGCGTCGCCCATGACGGTCACCGGCCGGACGGCCACGCCGAGCGCGATCCCGCGCTCCGCCGCCTCCTCGCCGACCGCCGTCAGCGCGTCGGACGCGACCTCGGACAGGTCGATCGGGCGCAGCGCGAGCGGGGTGTGCCCGAGGGACGAGAGCTGGAGCAGCGCCTCGACGATCTCGATGCCGCGCTCGTTGGTCTCGCGCAGCCGCCCCACCAGCCGGTCCCAGTCCTGGCCCGCCGGGTCGGCGCGGGCGACGTCGAGCATGGCGCGGGTCACCGTCAGCGGGGTGCGCAGCTCGTGGGAGGCGTTGGCGGCGAAGCGCTGCCGGGTCTCGAAGGAGCGCTGGAGCCGGTCCAGCATATGGTCGAACGCGTCGGAGAGGTCCGTGAACTCGTCCCGGGGCCCCCGCAGCCCGATCCGGTGGTCCAGCGAGCCCGTGGCCGCCCGGTGCGCGGCGGCGGTGATGTGCTGGAGGGGCCGCAGCACCCGGCCCGCGATCAGCCAGCCGCCCGCGAGACCGATGACTCCCAGCAGCAGCAGCGCGATGCCGGACGCCTCGATCAGCGCGTTCATGATCTCGTTCCGGGTGGGCGCGTGGGGCCGGTCCCGGGGGTTGGACGCCGTCAGCGGATAGTTCGGGATGAACCGCATCGCCAGCAGGACGACCGCGAGCGTCGCCGCCCCGGCCACCACCGTGAAGAACGCGTAGCTGAGGGTGAGCCGGGCGCGTGCGGTCAGCCGGCGGGGCCGCCGGTCGAGCAGTGGGCCGGTCCCGTCCGCCGGGCCGCCGTCCTCGTCCGCACGGGGGCGCGGACGGATCAGGGCGGAGGTCATGCGTCCGCCTCCTCGTCCAGGCGGTAGCCCACACCCGGCACGGTCAGGATCGCCCAGGGCTCGCCCAGCCGCTTGCGCAGGGCGGAGATGGTGATGCGGACGGCGTTGGTGAACGGGTCCGCGTTCTCGTCCCACGCCCGCTCCAGCAGGGTCTCGGCGCTGACGACCCCGCCGCGCGCGGCCATGAGCACTTCGAGGACGGCGAACTGCTTGCGGGTGAGTCCGACATAGCGGCCGGAGCGGAAGACCTCCCGCCGGAACGGGTCGAGCCGGATGCCCGCGTACTCCAGGACCGGCGGAGCGCTCTCCTTGGGACGGCGGGCGAGCGAACGCAGCCGGACCACCAGCTCCGCCATCTCGAACGGCTTGGTGAGGTAGTCGTCCGCGCCCAGCTCGAAGCCGCTCACCTTCTCCTGGAGGCGGCTCGCGGCCGTCAGCATCAGGACCCGGCAGCCGTGGCCGCGCTCGACGATCAACCGGCAGACCTCGTCGCCGTGGGTGCCGGGAATGTCCCGGTCCAGCACGACCGCGTCATAGGGGTGGACGTCCAGCCGCTCCAGCGCCGTGTCGCCGTCGCCCGCGATGTCCGAGGCGATCGCTTCGAGCCGCAGTCCCGCCTGGACGGCCTCGGCGAGATAGGGCTCGTCCTCGACGATCAGTACCCGCATGCGGTCCCTCCCGGATTCACTGCCGCCCTTTCCCGCGTTTCCGGTGCTTCTTGACCGGTGCTTCCGGATTCCGGGTCGGACCCCGGCCCGGCTCGCTGTTCCGCCGTCCATGAGACCACAGGAGGGATATCGAGAACGTATCGGGAAAACGAGACGGCCCCACAACACGCCCTGTCCTTGACTCGTCGCCGTTACCCGTTACCCCTTCCCCGTTACCCCCTTCCCCGTTCCCCAGCGACAGCGACGACCCGGAGGCGACCATGGACACGCGACCGCACACCGACCCGCACGGCGAGCACGGCCGGCCCGGCGAGCACGAGATCGGGGGCGCGGTCTCCCCGGCCTCCCGGCGGCGGTCCTGGCGCAGGGAGCTGGCCGGGGTCGGCGCGGTGCTGGTGCTGGCCGGGGCGGCGGTCTGGGCGGTCGCCGGGCAGGGCGCCGGTCCCGCCGCCCGGGCCGAGGGACTGCTCGACACGGCGCGGGGCCGCCCCTCCGGGAGCGCGGGGAGCACGGCGGGCGCGGAGAGCGGCGCGGTCGGGAGCGGGGCCAGGATCACCCCGTTCGACACGGAACACCCCGCCGTCGCCGGACTCGACGAAGAACTCCGCACGGCACTCCAGCGGGCGGCGCGGAAGGCGCGGGAGGACGGAATCGAGTTCTCCGTCACCTCGGGCTGGCGCAGCAAGGAGTATCAGCAGCGGCTGCTCGATGACGCGATACGGAAACACGGCAGCAGGGAAAAGGCGCGGAAATGGGTGGGCACGCCCGAGACTTCCGCCCATGTCACCGGGAAGGCCGTCGATATCGGTCCGACCGACGCCGACGACTGGCTCATCCGGAAGGGCGCCGCTTTCGGTCTGTGCCAGGTGTACGCGAATGAGATGTGGCATTTCGAGCTGCGGACCGAGCCGGGCGGCCGGTGCCCCGCCCCGCTCCCGGACGCCTCGGCGGGCTGAGCCCCCGTCCGTCAGGGAGGCCCGGAGGCGGCTCAAAGAGGACCGTCCGGACGGCCCGCGCGGGTAACGCGTCGGTCTGAAACGCGTAAGGCGCCGGTAAAACGAAAAGTACAGGCCAAGTGAGTGGCTGATTCCAACTCCCCCGTGTCGCGGGGTGTTCAAACGCCGTTCGCACGAGGGAGAAATCGTTTGCTCGCCTCTCAGCCAGGGACGCGGGCGCGGAAAGGGACCGGGCAGAACGCCTCGGGTTCCCCCCTCACCCCAGGAGACACCACATGCCGCTCACCCGCAGGGATTTCAGCAGACAATCCGCCCTCACCGGCGCGGGACTCGCCCTCACCGGTGCCGTCGGGGCACTGGCCACCGCGCCCGGTGCGCTGGCTGCCGATGAGCCCGCGCACCAGGACCGCACCGGAGGCAGGACGCTCGGCTACGGGCCGCTGATACCGGACCCGGCCGGACTGCTCGCGCTCCCCGCGGGATTCTCGTACCGGGTGCTCACCCACGCCGGGGTGACCCGGCTGGAGACCGGCGAGCCCACCCCCGCCAGCCACGACGGCACCGCCGCCTTCCCCGGGCGGCGCGGAGTGACCCTCCTGGTCGTCAACCACGAGCTGCGCGGCACCCGCGACCGCTGGCCCTTCCCCGTACCGCTCACCGAAGGTCTCGTCTACGACCCGGCGGCGTCCGGCGGCTGTACCGTCGTGGAGTCCCGGCCCGACGGCGCCGTCGCCCAGTGGGTCGGTGTCGCGGGCACCTCCACCAACTGCGCGGGCGGCAGCACCCCCTGGGGCACCTGGCTCACCTGCGAGGAGAACGAGGACCTCGCCGGGGTGAACGGCATGACCAAGGACCACGGCTATGTCTTCGAGGTCGATCCCCACGACCGCAGGGCCAACCGGGACCCCAGGCCCATCAAGGCGTTCGGCCGCTTCCCCCACGAGGCCGTCGTCATCGACCCCGCGCGCGGCCACGCGTATCTGACCGAGGACGCGAGCGGTCCGCACGGCCTCCTCTACCGCTGGGTGCCCCCGCAGGGCTTCCGCCACGGCCGGGGCAGGCTGCGCACCCTCGCGGACGACGCCGGGCTGTTCCAGGCGCCCCGCTGCTTCGACTCCCACGGACAGTTCGTCGACGACCTCTCCCGTGCCACCCGCATCGGCACGGTCTACGGCGTGGACTGGACCGACGTACCCGACCGGGACGCCCGTACCACCTCGGTGCGGCGGCAGTTCGCGGACGGGGAGATCACCCGGGGCCGCAAGCTGGAAGGCATGTGGTGGGGCGACGGCGGCGCCTACTTCGTCTCCTCGTACGCCCGCGCGGACAGCCCCGGCGGCGCGCACAACGGCCAGGTCTGGTTCTACAACCCGCGGCGGCGCACCCTCACCCTGAAGGTGCTCCTCGGCGTGGCCGACGGCTACGACGGCCCGGACAACATCACCGTCTCGCCGTACGGGGGGCTCGTCATCGCGGAGGACGGCGACGGCGCCCAGCATCTGTTCGGCGCGACCGAGCGGGGGCGCACGTACCCCATCGCCCGCAGCGAGCGGAACCTCGGCACCGAGGAAGCGCCCGAGTACAGCGAGTTCGCCGGGGTCTGCTTCTCGCCGGACGGGCGGACCCTCTTCGCCCATGCGCAGAACCCCGGGGTCATGTTCGCGATCACCGGGCCGTGGCGGCGCCAGCACCACCACGGCTGATCCGGTGGCCGGTGGTGTGCCCCTGCCGACCGCTCTGCGGTGATACGGGCACACCGCCGGCCCCGGTCGGCCCCGACGGCCGTCCGATCCCCTTCGGCCGTCCGGCCCCCTTCGGTCGCCCGGTGGCGGCGGGGCCGTTGCCCACCGGGCGGCTGACATCTAACATTTCAGTCCATGGGATCACTGCGGCCCGTGGGGCGGACCCTGTTGCGGGACACCGCGTACGCGGCCATTCAGGACGCGATCGTCCGGGGCGAGCTGCCGCCGGGGGGACCGGTGCGCGAGGCCGATCTCGCCCAGGCGCTGGGGCTCTCCCGGGCGCCGGTGCGGGACGCGCTGGCCCGGCTCGCCGAGGAAGGGCTCATCGAGACCAAGCCGCAGAGCTGGACCCGGGTCACCCGGCTGGAGCCGCGCGCCGTGCGGGAGGCCGCCGTCGTGGTGCGGGCGATGCACGAGCTGGCCGCGCGGACGGCCGTGCCGCTGCTCACGGACGGGGACGTCGCCGCGATGGGCCGGGCCAACGACCGCTTCGTCCGGGCGACCCGGGACGGTGCCGTCGCTGTGGCGCTGAGCGCCGACGACGCCCTGCACGGGGTGCTGGTGCGGGTCGCGGGCAACCACGCGGTCGCCGCCACCATCGCCCGGTACACCCCGCTGATCCGGCGGCTGGAGTGGCGGCGGTTCGCCACCGCGAGCGCCCTGGACTCCGCCGTTCTGCACGAGCGGCTCATCGCGGCCTGCGCGGAGCGCGACGCCGAGGAAGCCGCCCGGATCACCGCCGACATCTGGCGGACGCTCGACGAACTGGCCGACGAGGAGTTCGCCGACGAGGAGTCGGCCGACGAGGAGCTGAGCGGCCGGGCGCCGGGCGGCGGCGGACCGGTGGTCGTCGGCGGACCGGTGGCTGTCGGCAGGCCGGACGGCGGGCGTCCGGACCCCGAAGGAGCGGGCACCGACGGGCCTGCCGCCCCGGGCGGGCCGAGGAGTACCGGCACCGCCCCCTGAGACTCCGGCCCGGTCCGCCGGGCCGTGGCAACCGACCCCGAGCCCCAAGGAGCCGAGTGTGTCGACCCCCCCGTCCCCTTCTTCCTCCCCCGCCGCCCCGCCCGCTGCGATCTCCTCGTACGAGCGGTACCCCCTGCTGTTCGGCCCCTCCCCGGTGCATCCGCTGGAGCGGCTGACGGAGCGGCTGGGCGGCGCCGAGCTGTGGGCCAAGCGCGAGGACTGCAACTCGCCCATCGCCTACGGCGGCAACAAGACCCGCAAGCTGGAGTACCTGGTGGCCGACGCCCTCGCGCAGGGCTGCGACACCCTGGTCTCCATCGGCGGGGTGCAGTCCAACCACACCCGTCAGGTCGCCGCCGTCGCGGCCCGCGCCGGGCTCCGCTGTGTCCTCGTCCAGGAGAGCTGGGTGGAGTGGCCGGACTCCGTCTACGACAAGGTCGGCAACATCCTGGTCAGCAGACTCGCGGGCGCCGAGGTCCGGCTGGTGCGCGCGGACTTCGGGATCGGCGTCAAGGAGAGCTGGGAACGGGCGCTGCGCGAGGTCGAGGCGGCCGGCGGCCGGCCCTACGCGATCCCCGCCGGGGCCTCCGACCATCCGCTGGGCGGTCTCGGCTTCGCCAACTGGGCCTATGAGCTGGCCGGACAGGAGGAGGAACTCGGCGTCTTCTTCGACACGGTCGTGGTCTGCTCGGTCACCGGAAGCACCCAGGCGGGCATGGTCGCGGGCTTCGCCGCGCTGGAGGAGGCGGGCGGCAGGCCCCGCCGGGTCCTCGGCATCGACGCCTCGGCGGCACCGCGGCGCACCCGGGAGCAGATCGGCCGGATCGCCCGGACCACCGGCTCCCTCATCGGGGTCGAACGGGTGGTGCGCGACGCCGAGATCGAGCTGGACGAGCGCTACCACGCGGGCGTCTACGGCATCCCCGACGAGACCACCCTGGAGGCGATGCGGCTCGCGGCCCGCACCGAGGGCATGATCACCGACCCCGTCTACGAGGGGAAGTCGATGGCCGGGCTGATCGACCTCGTCGGCCGGGGCGAGATCGGCGCGGACTCGACCGTGCTCTACGCCCACCTCGGCGGACAGCCCGCGCTCAACGCCTACAGCGCGCTCTTCTGACCCCGGAGCCGGAGCCGGAGCCGGAGCTGGAGCCGGAGTCAGGGCCAGGGCCGGGGCTGTCCCGCCCCGGGGCCGCCGCCCGGCGGGTCCGGCCCGGTCCGGCCCGGCCGCCGGGCCCGCCGCCACCGGGCCCCGCCGGGCCCTTGCCCCGGCGGGCCCCTCGGAGGCCGCCGGGCTCAGAGGGCCTGACCGGCGGGCCGCACCATGTCGCGCACGGTCCGTGCCTTGACGAACTCACCCATGGCCGTCATCTCCCACTCGCCCGAATACTGGCGGATCAGCTTCGCCATCATCACGCCGGTGCGGGGCTCCGCCGTGGTCAGCTCGAACCGGACCAGCTCCTCTCCGGACGCGGCGTCGAGCAGTCGGCAGTACGCCTTGGCGACCTCCGTGAACTTCTGGCCCGAGTAGGAGTTCACCGTGAAGACCAGGCCGGTGACCTCGGCGGGGAGCCGGCCCAGGTCGACGGTGATCGTCTCGTCGTCGCCCGCGCCCTCGCCGGTGAGATTGTCCCCGGAGTGCTGGACCGCGCCGTTGAGGATCACCAGCTTGCCGAAGTAGCAGGCGTCGATCGCGTTGCGGTTGGGCCCGTAGGCGATCACCGAGGCGTCGAGGTCGATGTCCCGGCTCCGGTAGGCGGGCTCCCAGCCGAGGCCCATCCGGACCTGGGAGAGCAGCGGACGGCCGCCCTTGACCAGCGAGACCGTCTCGTTCTTCCGCAGGCTGACCCGGCCCTTGTCCAGATTGATCTTCCCGGTCCCGACGGGAGGCGCCGCGGGGGCGGACGGCGCGGCCGGGGCCTGGGGTGCCGGTGCGGCGGCGGGGGCCGTCGTCGCACGGGACCGGGCGGCGGGCGCCGCCGGTGGCGCGGGGGCGGCGGGCGCGGGCGGAGCGACCGGGGCCGCCGGTGCGGCGGGCTCGTCCACGGAGACGCCGAAGTCCGTCGCGATGCCCGCCAGCCCGTCGGCGTACCCCTGGCCCACGGCGCGGACCTTCCAGGCCCCGTTGCGCAGATAGATCTCGACCACGACCAGCGCCGTCTCGCTCCCCAGCCGGGGCGGGGTGAAGGTGGCCAGCGCCGCTCCGCTCTCCGCGTCCCGCACGGTGGCGGTGGGCTCGATGCCCTGGAAGGTCTGCCCGGCGGCGTCCGGGCTGGCCGTGACGACGACCTTCTCGATGCCGGGCGGCAGCGCCGCCGTGTCCACGATGATCGCGTCCGGCGCGGCCCCGCCGCCCGGGCGGTGGCTCACCCCGGGGCCCGTGGGCTGGTTGTAGAAGATGAAGTCGTCGTCGGAGCGCACCTTGCCCTGGGCCGTGAGCAGCAGGCCCGACACGTCGAGCCGCACCGGGGCGGCGACGTCCACCGCGACACGCGCGGCCGGGAGGGGAAGGTTCGAGCCGGGGGTCATAGCTGTCATACCCCGGACAACGAGCGACCCCGCTTTGCCGTTCCCTTACGGTTCTCGCCGGTATCGCCTGATCGGGTGATACCGGCGCGTCCGTGCCGGGCCCGCGCCCCCGGCGTGCGCTACCGCTCCCGCTCGTCCCAACCCTGCTCGGCCTGGCCCAACCCGGCTCGGCGCTGTTCGGTCCGGTCCGGCCCGGCTCAGTGCGGCCAGATCGGCGGACGGGTGACGAAGTGCCCGCCGAGGCAGCGGTGGTCCGGGTTCCCCTCGTCCAGCTCGCCCTGCTCCGCGATCAGCTCCGCCGCGAACCGCTCCGAGTCGTCCCGCGGCTCGTACCCGAGGGCCCGCGCGGAACCCAGGTCCCACCAGATCCGGGTGTTCGCGGAGGACCCGTAGACCACCGTATGGCCGACGTCCCCGGCGGTCAGCGCCGCGTGGAAGAGCCGGGCGCCGTCCTCGGGGCTCATCCACACCGACAGCATGCGCACCGTCGACGGCCTCCGGAAGCAGGAGCCGATCCGCACCGACACCGTCTCGATGCCGTGCTGGTCCCAGTAGAGCTGCGCCAGATCCTCGCCGAAGCACTTGGAGAGCCCGTAGTACGTGTCCGGGCGGCGCGGGGTGTCGACCGGGATCAGCGCGCCGGGCGCGATCGGTGGCTCCCCCGGCGGCCGGGGGGTGAAGCCGACCGCGTGATTGCTGGAGGCGAAGACGACCCGTTTCACGCCCTCCTCGCGGGCGGCCTCGTAGAGGTGGTACGTCCCCTCGATGTTCGCGCGCAGGATCTTCTCGAACGACGCCTCCAGCGAGATCGCCGCCAGATGCAGGATCGCGTCGACGCCCCGGACCGCCTCGCGCAGCGCCCGCCGGTCGGAGAGGTCCGCGACGACCGCGTCCGGCTCGCCCTCCACCGGTCGGACGTCCAGACAGCGCAGCTCGTAGCCGTACGCGGGCAGCAGCTCCCGCATCAGGGTGCCGAGTCCGCCTGCTGCGCCGGTGAGCAGAACCGTGCGGGGAGCGGTCATACGATGCGTCTCCTTGCTGTTTCAGCTCATGTCCATGGACACCATTCACATTCATGGACACGCTAGGGAGTGCCCCAGGCGTCGTCAAGTCTGGCGCGGGGCAGCCGAATCCGCCCCAAGGTTCATGCGTTCCGTCTTGACCCGTCCCCGGCGGCTGTCTTAGCGTGACGGCGTTCAGAAGTGTGGACATCGATCATATTGATGCACGAGCCTGAGGGCTCGCCGCACGGCCAGGGAGCGCCCGTGACCACAGCCCCGCTCACCGCCCGGCTCACCCGGGTCCAGGGACCGCTCTTCTTCCCCGTCACCGCCTTCGGCAGAGACGGCTCCATCGACCTCGACACCTACCGCACCCATGTCAGGGCGGGGGTGGACGCCGGTGCCGCCGCCGTCTTCGCCTGCTGCGGCACCGGGGAGTTCCACGCGCTGACCCCGGACGAGTTCGCCGACTGCGTCGCCGCCGCCGTCGACGCCACCGCGGGCGAGGTGCCCGTGATCGCCGGTGCGGGCTACGGCACCGCGCTCGCCGTCCACTACGCGCGGCTCGCCGAGGCGGCGGGCGCCGACGGACTGCTCGCCATGCCGCCCTACCTCGTCCTCGCCGACCAGGCGGGACTGCTGCGCCACTACACCGAGCTGGCCGCCGCCACCTCCCTGGAGGTCGTGGTCTACCAGCGCGACAACGCCGTCTTCACCCCCGAGACCGTCGTCGAACTCGCCCGCGACGAGTCGATCGCCGGGCTCAAGGACGGCCTGGGCGACCTCGATCTGATGCAGCGCATCCTCAGCGCCGTCCGCCGGGACGTCCCCGACCGGGACTTCCTCTACTTCAACGGGCTGCCCACCGCCGAACTCACCGGACTCGCCTACCGGGGCATCGGCGTCACCCTCTACTCCTCCGCCGCCTTCGCCTTCGCCCCCGACATCGCCATGGCCTTCCACCGCGCGCTCGCCCAGGGGGACGACAAGACCGCGGCACGGCTGATCGACGGCTTCTTCGCACCGCTGGTCGCCCTGCGCAACCAGGGGCGCGGCTACGCCGTCTCGCTCGTCAAGGCGGGGGTACGGCTCGAAGGGCTCGACGTCGGCGGGGTGAGGCCACCGCTGAGCGAGCCGTCCGCCGACCATGTGCGCCGGCTCGCGGCGCTGATCGAACGGGGCCGCGCGCTGCTGGAGGGAACGGCGTGAGGGCCTCCGTCTTCCTCTACCCCTGGGACGTCAACGGGGACCCCGGGGCCGCCTCCCGGATCGCCGCCCTCGGTGTCCAGCAGGTCACCCTGGCCGCCGCCTACCACTCGACCCGGGCCCTGACCCCCCGTCACCCCCGGCACCGGATCGTCACCGCCGAGTACGCGTCCGTGCTCTACGAACCGGACCCGGAACGCTGGGCGGGGCGGCGGCTGCGCCCGTACCCGGCGGGGGAGTGGGCCCCCGGCGACGCCTTCGGCACGGCGGCGCGGACGCTCGCCGCCGCCGGGCTCTCCGTCCACTCCTGGGTGGTCCTCGCCCACAACTCCCGGCTGGGCGCCGAGCACCCCGACAGCAGCGTGGTCAACGCCTACGGCGACCGCTACCCCTGGGCCCCCTGCATCGCCAGGCCCGAGGTCCGGGCCCACCTCGCGTGCCTGGCCGCCGAGGCGGCGACCCGGCCCGGCGCACACGGCACCGAGCTGGAGTCCTGCGGCTGGTACGGGCTCGCGCATCTGCACGCCCACGACAAGACCGCCGGGGTCGGCCTGGGGGACGCGGCGCAGTATCTGATGTCCCTCTGCTTCTGCGGGAGCTGCCGACAGGGGTACGCGGAACAGGGCCTGGACCCCGCCCGGCTGGCCGGGGCGGTGCGCGAGGCGCTGCGGCCGGTGTGGGAGGGCTCCTGGAGCGCGGCCCCCGCCGACGCGGGCATCGAGCGGCTGCTCGGCGACGAACCGGCCGCCGCGACCCTCGACTTCAGGGCCCGCACGGCACGCACCTTCCAGGAGGACATGGTCGCGGCGGTGCGCGCGGCGGCCCCCGAGGACTTCCAGGTGCTGCTGCACGCCGATCCGGCCGTCCACCACTGCGGGGCCAACGCGGGTGTGGACCCGGCGCACATCCTGTCCGTCGCGGACGGCGTGGTCGTCCCCTGCACGGGCGGCGCCCAGGCGCTGAAGCCGTTCGCCGGGCACGCGGCCGACCACTCGGTGCTCGCGGCGAATCTGACGGTGGTCTCCGGGATGGGCGGCAGCCCCGGCACCCTGGAGGCGGACGCCCGCAGAGCCGTCGGGCTCGGCGCCACGGAGCTGCGGCTCTACCACGCGGGGCTGGCGTCCGACCAGGATCTGCGGGCGGTGAGAGCGGCGCTGTCCCGGCTGCCGTGACCACGCGCACGGCCCGGCACGCGGACGCCCGTCCTCCGGGCCGCCGCCGCGCGGGCGGTCCGGGACACCGGCGCCCGTCCTCCGGGCCGCCGCCGCGCGGGCGGTCCGGGACACCGGCGCCCGTCCTCCGGGCCGCCGCGTACAGGCCCTCGCCCGTCCGCCTGCCCGTCCGCCTGCGCGCGCCCCGGGGCCCTACCGTGCCCGCCGGGTGTCCGTACGCGGCTGTCCCCTGTGGCCCGCCGTCCGTCCGCGCCTTCGGGCGTCCGGGGCGCCCGGCGGGGCACCGTCTCCCGGGCCCGGCCGGGCGGCGCGTCGAGAAGTACCGAGAAACGCCGAGGAGAGCACATGAACGAGGCACTCCGCGCCGCGCTCGCCGATGTCGTGGCCATCCCCGTCACCCCCTTCGCCGCCGACGGCACCGTGGACGAGCCCGCCCAGCGCGCGCTGCTGCGGCTGCTCGTCGACAGCGGCGTCACCACGCTCACCCCCAACGGCAACACCGGGGAGTTCTACGCCCTCACCCCCGGCGAGCGCCGCCGTGCCGTCGAGGTCACCGTCGAGGAGGCCGCCGGTGCCGCGACCGTCGTCGCCGGGGTCGGACACGAGGTCCCGGCCGCCGTCGCCGCCGCGCGGCACGCGGCGGCGGCCGGGGCACGGCTGGTGATGATCCATCAGCCGGTGCATCCGTACGTCTCCCACGCGGGCTGGGTGGACTACCACCGCGCCGTCGCGGACGCCGTCCCCGAGCTGGGAGTCGTCCCGTACGTCCGCGATCCGCTGCTCCCGGGCGCGGTCCTCGCCGAGCTGGGACGGCACTGCCCCAATGTGACGGGGGTGAAGTACGCGGTACCGGACGCGGTGACCTTCGCCGCCTTCGCCCGGGACGCCGGGCTCGACCGCTTCGTCTGGGTCGCGGGCCTCGCCGAGCTGTACGCGCCCTCCTACTGGGCGGCCGGCGCGACCGGCTTCACCTCCGGGCTGGTCAATGTGGCCCCCGCGATCCCGCTCGCGCTGCGGGACGCGCTGCGCGCGGGCCGGTACGCGGACGCCATGGAGCTGTGGGAGCGCGTCAGGCCCTTCGAGGAGCTGCGGGCCCGCGACCGGTCCGCCGACAACGTGAGCGTCGTCAAGGAGGCGCTGGCCGCGCTCGGGCGCTGCCGCCGGGAGGTGCGCCCGCCCGGCCGGGTGCTCCCCGAGGACCGGCGCGCCCGGGTCGCGGCCCTGGTCCGGAGCTGGGACGCATGACCGGCCAGGCCGCGGGGCCCGCCGACGGAGCCGGGGAACGGCACGCCGGACACGCCGGACCGGCTGGACCCGCCGCCGCGTCTGCTGCCGCATCCGTATCCGCCGCCGCGTCCGCGTCCGCCGCGTCCGGGCCCGTATCCGCCGCCGGACCGGCCGGACCCGCCGGGGGCGCCGCCACCGGGCCGACGGCGGAGCGCGCCGGGGAGCCGCGTACGGGGGAGCGGCTGCGCAGCCACCAGTGGTAC
This sequence comes from Streptomyces clavuligerus, assembly GCF_005519465.1. NCBI lineage: Bacteria > Bacillati > Actinomycetota > Actinomycetes > Kitasatosporales > Streptomycetaceae > Streptomyces > Streptomyces clavuligerus. The sequence continues at coordinate 5,415,804 of NZ_CP027858.1, forward strand.
GGCACCGGCGGTCTGCGCTCCTTCAGCCATCGCGCCCGCACCCGCCAGCTCGGCTACCTTCCCGAGGAACACCTCGGCAAACCCGTGATCGCCGTCCTCAACACCTGGTCCGACATCAACCCCTGCCATGTCCACCTCCGCGACCGGGCCCAGGCCGTCAAACGCGGGGTCTGGCAGGCGGGCGGCTTCCCGCTGGAGTTCCCCGTCGCCACCCTCTCGGAGACCTTCCAGAAGCCGACCCCGATGCTCTACCGCAACCTGCTCGCCCTGGAGACCGAGGAACTGCTGCGCTCCTACCCGGTCGACGGCGCGGTGCTGCTCGGCGGCTGCGACAAATCCACCCCCGCCCTGCTGATGGGCGCCGCCAGCGCGGACCTGCCCGCCGTCTTCGTCCCCGCCGGGCCGATGCTCCCCGGCCACTGGCGCGACCAGGTGCTGGGCTCGGGCACCGATATGTGGAAGTACTGGGACGACCGCCGCGCCGGGCTGATCGGCGACCGCGAACTGGCCGAGCTGGAGACCGGCCTCGCCCGCTCGCCCGGCACCTGTATGACCATGGGCACCGCGTCCACGCTGACCGCCGCCGCGGAGGCGCTCGGCGTCACCCTCCCCGGCGCCTCGTCCATCCCCGCCGTCGACTCCGGGCACGAGCGGATGGCCGCCGCCTCCGGGCGGCTCTGTGTCGACCTCGTCCACCGCGATCTGCGGCTGTCGTCCGTGCTCACCCGCGAGGCGTACGAGGACGCCGTCACCGCCGTGCTCGCGCTCGGCGGCTCCACCAACGCCGTGATCCATCTGATCGCCCTCGCGGGCCGCTCCGGCGTCCGGCTCACCCTGGACGACTTCGACCGGATCGCCCGGACCGTACCCGTGCTCGCGGATCTGCGGCCCGGTGGCCGATATCTGATGGAGGACTTCCACTTCGCGGGCGGGCTGCCCGGCTTCCTCACCCGGATCGCCGATCTGCTCCACCGGGACCGGCCCACGGTCGCCCACCCCACCCTGCGCGAACAACTGGCGGGGGCGCTCGTCCACAACGCCGACGTGATCCGGCCACGGGAGCGACCGCTCGCCGACGAGGGCGGGGTGGCGGTCCTGCGCGGCAACCTCTGCCCCGACGGCGCGGTCATCAAACACATCGCCGCCGAGCCCCGGCTGCTGCGGCACACCGGGCCCGCCGTCGTCTTCCCCGACTACCGCACCCTGCAACGCACCATCGACGACCCCGCCCTCGGTATCACCCCCGGCCATGTCCTGGTGCTCCAGAACGCGGGCCCCGTCGGCGGTCCGGGGATGCCCGAGTACGGGATGCTGCCGCTCCCCGCGTACCTCCTGAAACAGGGCGTACGGGACATGGTCCGGATCTCCGACGCCCGGATGAGCGGCACCAGCTACGGCGCCTGTGTGCTGCACATCGCGCCCGAGTCCGCCGTCGGCGGACCGCTGGCGCTGGTGCGGAACGGGGACCTCGTCACCCTGGACGTCCCCGCGCGCACCCTGCGCCTGGAGATCCCCGACGCGGAGCTGGCCCGCCGCCGGGCCGCGTGGACCCCGCCCCCGCGGCGGTACGAACGGGGGTACGGGGCCCTGTACACCGAGCACATCACCCAGGCCGACACCGGCTGCGACTTCGGCTTCCTCGCCCGCCCGGGGCGCACCCCCGACCCCTGCGCCGGATAGCCGCACCGGCCCCCTGCGCCGGGGCGGCGGCCCCCCTCGGCGCGGCGGCTCACTTCAGCGCGGCGGCCATCATCTTCTGGGCGACGGGCGCCGCCAGACCGTTGCCGCTGACCTCCGAGCGCGGGCCGCCCGCGTCCTCGATCAGCACGGCGACGGCGACCTCCTTGCCGCTCGCCGGGTCCTTCGCGTACGAGGTGAACCAGGCGTACGGCGTCCTGGCGTTGTTCTCGCCGTGCTGCGCGGTGCCCGTCTTGCCGCCGACCTCGGCGCCCGCGACCCGGGCGTTGGAGCCGGTGCCGTCCTCCACGACGGTGACCATCGCGCTGCGCAACTGTTCCGCCGTCCGCTCCGACATGATCCGCTCCGCCGGGGCGTCCTCGTACGACTCCAGCGTCTCCCCGTCGCCGTCGACGACCTCGGACACCATGTGCGGCGCCTTGAGCACCCCGTCGTTGGCGATGGCGGCCGAGACCATCGCCATCTGGAGCGGGGTCGCCGTCACATCGAACTGCCCGATACCGGTCAGCGCCGTCTGGGCCCGGTCCATCCCGGAGGGGTAGACGCTGGCGTACGCGCGCACCGGGACATCCAGTTCCTTGTCGTTGAAACCGAACTTCTCGGCCATCGCGCGGACCGTGTCCTGCCCCAGGTCGACGGCGAGCTTCGCGAAGACGTTGTTGCACGACCAGCGCATGGCGGTGCGGATCGAGGCGTTCTCGCAGGGGGCGGAGGCGATGTCGTTGGGCAGCTCCCGCACGGTGCCGGGCAGGACATACGGCATGGGGCTGTCGGTCGGCTCGTCGACCGAGCCGTAGCGCCCCTCCTCCAGCGCGGCGGCGGCGACCACCAGCTTGAAGGTGGAGCCCGGGGGCAGCGGCTGCCGGATCGCGCGGTTGACCATCGGCTTGTCCTCGTCCGCGAGCAGCGCCTGCCACGCGTCCGCGCCGTCCATGCCCGCGATGGCGGACGGATCGTACGAGGGGGTGCTGACCAGGGAGAGGATCTTCCCGGTCGCCGGGTCGACGGCCACGGCAGCGCCCTTGGTGTCGCCCAGCGCCCGGTAGCCCGCCTTCTGGACCTCGGGGTCGATGGTGGTCAGCACGGTGCCCGGCTCCTGCTGCTTGCGGGTGAGCGCGTCGGCGGGGTTCTTCAGCCGGTCGTCGGTGCCGTCCAGCACCTCGCTGTAGATGCCCTCCAACTGGGTGGAGCCGTAGAGCTGGGAGCTGTAGCCGGTCACCGGCGCGTACAGACCCCCGTCGGGGTAGGTGCGCTGATAGGCGAGATCACCGCTCTCGGAACGGGTGGAGCCGGTGACGGGCGCCCCGGCCACGACGATGTCGCCCAGCGGCTGCGCGTACTGGGCGATCTTCTTGCGCTGGTTGCGGTCGTTGTCGGCGAGGGCGTCGGCCTGGTAGCCCTGGAGCCAGGTGGCCCGGACCAGCAGGGCCAGCACCATCAGCAGACTGAAGACGGCGATGTGCCTGATCGTTCTGTTCATCCCATGGGAAGACGAACGGAGTGAGGCATTCCGTTCCGGTTCCGGGGAATTCTCAGACATTCCTCATCTACCGGGGCGCAATGTGATGATCCACCAGGGCGGGCGGGGCCGGTCAGCCGCTGGTCAGCGGCTGGTCAGGGCGGTGTGGGCTATCGCGGGGTGATGAAGCCCGACTCGTACGCGAGGATCACCGCCTGGGTGCGGTGCCGCGCCCCCGTCTTCGCCAGCACCGCCGCCACATGCGACTTCACCGTCGCCGGACCCACCCCCATCCGCTCGGCGATCTCCCCGTTGGTCAGCCCCGCGGCCATCAGCCGCAGGGTGTCCGCCTCCCGCTCGGTCAGCTTCCGCGCCCACGGCGGGACGGGGGCCGTGCGGCGCGCCCCGTGCTCCGCGGCCAGCGAGCGCACGGCGGCCGGGAAGAGCAGCGAGTCGCTGCGGGCCATCAGCCGCACCGCCTGTATCAGTTCGTCGGCGGCGACCCGCTTCAGCAGAAAACCGGCCGCGCCCGCGCGCAGCGCGTCGTACACGTACGCGTCGTTCTCGAAGGTGGTCACGACGAGCACCTTGGGCGGCCGGCCCGGTCCGGCCACGATCCGCTCGGTGGCCCGGATGCCGTTCAGCTCCGGCATCCGGACGTCCATCAGGACGACGTCGGGCCCCGCCTCCGCCGTGACGGAGACCGCCTCCGCGCCCGTCGACGCCTCGCCGACCACCGTGAGGTCGGGCTCGGCCTCAAGGATCACCCGCAGCGCGGTCCGCACCATCCGTTCGTCGTCGGCGAGCACCACGCGTACCGCGGTCGTCGTCCCGGCCCCCTCGGTCACCCGAGCCCCCTTCGTCGTCCCTGTCATGTCCGCCGTCCCGGCCGCTCCGGTCGCGCGGGCGGGCCGTCCTCCCGGGCGCCGGGGCCGCCGTCCAGCGGCAGCCGGACCCAGAGGCGCCAGACCGCGCCCCCGGGGCCCGCCCCCACCGTCCCGGCCCCGGAGCGGCCGCCGAGCAGCGAGGCCCGCTCGCTGACTCCGCGCAGCCCCCGGCCGCCGCCCGGCCGCGCCTCCCGGCGGGCGCCCGGCACCGGGTTGTCCATCCGGATCTCCACCGCCGGGCCGCCGGTGCCGCTGCCGCCGTCGCGGCGACCGATCCACAGCGCCACCGGCGCGCCCCCGCCGTGGCGCAGGGCGTTGGTCAGCCCCTCCTGGACGATCCGGTACGCCTCGCGGGAGACCCGGCGGGGGACGGCGGAGAAGTCGTCGTCGCCCGTCACCGCCACCGTCAGCCCGCTGCGGGACACCAGCCCCGCCAGCGACTCCAGTCCGGGCCCCGCCCCGCCCGTCCCGTCCACCACACTCGCCCTGTCCACCCCGTCCGCCCCGTTCATCCCGTCCTCCCGCAGCAGTCCGAGGACCGCGTCCAGCTCGCCCACCGTGCGCCGGGCGGTCTCCTCGATGGCGGTCAGCGCCTCCTGGACGAACGGGGGGTTCCGCTCCAGCACCCGCAGCGCCGCGCCCGCCTGGAGGGTGACCGCGCTGAGCGCGTGCCCCACCGAGTCGTGCAGCTCACGGGCGATGCGATTGCGCTCGGCGAGCCGGGCGGCGCGTTCCTCGGCGGCGGCGAGCCGGTCGGCGGGGGAGGGGCCGAGCAGCCGGGGCGCCGACCAGGACAGCAGCCGTCCGGCCGCCGCCGCGCACCCGGCGAGGGCCAGCAGCATGGCCGTACCGCCCAGGGGGAGGACGACGAACACCCAGTCCGGGAAGTCGGGCACCCGCAGGGCCCGCCGCAGCGAGGGGAGGAACGGCACCACGATCATGGTCCCGGCCGCCGGAGGGATCGCCAGCGACGCCCCGCTGACCAGCGCCCCGAGCCCGGAGTGCAGCGCGAACCAGGCCGCCGTGCGCAGCCGGGCCCCCCAGGTCCTGGCGGGCCCGTCCACCAGAGCCCCGGCCGGGACCCCGCACAGCGCCCGGGCCGCCGCCACCGACAGCGGCCGGGCGACCGGGGCGCACGCGCTCACCGCCGCGATCGGCACCGTGAACGCGTACACCTGGAACTGGCTCCGCAGCGACCCCGAGAGCGGTGTGACGTCCGTGGTCACCGGGGCGAGCAGCACGGACGCCAGCAGCCAGTACGGCATCAGCAGCGCCCCGCCCAGCAGCAGATGGAGCCAGCGCAGCCGGGCGGTCCGGCCGCACAGGGCCCCCAGGGACCGGGCCAGGAAGGGCAGGACCCGCACGGACCGGGCCGGTAAGGACCGGACGGCCGGCCCTTTGCCCGTGCGCCGTTCCCCCGATGGACCGATCGTCATCGGATCAGCGTAAACGGGGGAACGGGGCGGAACGGGGCGGTCGGCCCATCGCGGGGGTGGTCAGAGTCTGCGGGTCGCCAGCGCCAGCCGGTCCCGCGCGTCGAACAGCGCGTCCTTGATGAGCTGCTCATGGGCCGGGGTGAGCCGGGCCACCGGAACCGAGCAACTGATGGCGTCGCGCGCCGGGGTCCGGTAGGGGATCGCCACGCCGAAGCAGCGCAGCCCGAGCGTGTTCTCCTCGCGGTCCACCGCGTAGCCCTGCTCCCGGACGGTGTGCAGCTCGCGGATGAGCTTCTCCCGGTCGGTGGTGGTGTGCTCGGTCAGCGAGGACAGCGTCGGCGGCAGCATCGCGCGCACCTGCTCGTCGCTGTAGGTGGCGAGCAGCGCCTTGCCGAGGGAGGTGGAGTGCGCGGGCAGTCTGCGGCCCACCCGGGTGAACGGGCGCAGATAGTGCTGGGACTGACGGGTGGCCAGATAGACCACATTGGTGCCGTCGAGCCGGGCGAGGTGGATGGTCTCGGTGGTGTCGTCGGAGAGCCGGTCCAGGGTGGGGCGGGCCGCCGCGACGACCTCGTCGCCGTCGATGTAGGACGTGCCGACGAGCAGGGCGCGCACCCCGATGCCGTACCGGGTGCCGGTCGCGTCGGTCTCCACCCAGCCCAGCTCCACCAGGGTGCGCAGCAGCATGTAGAGGCTGGATTTGGGGTAGCCCACTGCCTCCTGGACGGCGGCGAGGGAGTGCATACCGGGGCGTCCGGCGAAGTACTCCAGCAACTCCACCGTGCGCACTGCGGACTTGACCTGTGATCCACCGGACCCACCGGAATCGACCGTCGGCATCGCTCTACGCCCCTTCTCGACCGCGCGGTACTGCCGACCGCGCGGAACCGGCCGCGCGGGCTCTCAAGACCGCGCGGGCTCCCTCGACCTGCCTTCGTGGACGACTTCTTGACCGTGCTGAACGCCCGGAAATAGAGTCCCCTTGCCATTCATCACCAGGAACGGCGTTCACCATACCGAATGCAGCCTGGTGCGGGCGGACCTCAGAGGGAAGAAAATCCAGGAAGGAAGCCGCAGTGGCAGCAGCACCGGTCTGGAGCGTCGATCCCCGTACCGGGGACAGGCGTGAGCAGGTCACCGTCGAGTCCACGGCCGAGGACGTCGACCGGGCCGTGCGCGCGGCCCACGCGGCCCGGGGCGCCCTCGCCGACCGGGCCCCGCGCATCCGGCTGCTGACCGCCGCCGCCGACGCGCTCGACGGCGCGCGGGAGCGGATCGTCGCCACCGCCGACGCCGAGACCGCGCTCGGGGCGGCCCGGCTCACCGGGGAACTGGCCCGCACCACCGCCCAGTTGCGGGCCTTCGCCGAGGCCGTGGCCGAGGGGGCCTTCCTCGACATCCGGATCGACCACGCCGACGGCAGCCGCACCCCGCCCTGGCCGGATCTGCGGCGCTACCGGGTGCCGCTCGGCGTCGTCGCCGTCTACGCCGCGAGCAACTTCCCGCTGGCCTTCTCCGTCCCCGGCGGCGACACCGCCAGCGCGCTCGCCGCGGGCTGCCCCGTCGTCGTCAAGGCCCACCCCGGCCACCCCGCCACCTCGGAGCTGTGCGCCGGGCTGCTGCGCGGCGCCGCCCGCGCGGCGGGGGTCGACGAGGACGCCGTCACCCTGCTGCACGGCTTCGACGCGGGCGTCGGGCTGATCCGCCATCCGCTCGTGGCCGCCGCCGGGTTCACCGGGTCGGTACGGGGCGGACGCGCGCTGCACGACCTCGCCGCCGCCCGGCCCGTGCCCATCCCCTTCCACGGCGAGCTGGGCTCCCTCAACCCCGTCGTCGTCACCGGGGCGGCGGCGGCCGAGCGCGCCGAGTGCATCGGCGCGGGGCTCGCGGGCTCGATGACCCTGGGCGAGGGGCAGTTCTGCACCAAGCCCGGTCTGGTGCTCGTCCCGGAGGGCCCCGGCGGCGACCGGCTGCTGACCGCGCTGACCGAGGGCGTCGCCGACCGGGCCCCCGGGGTGCTGCTCGACCACCGGATGCGGACCGCGTTCCTCGACGGGGTGGCGGAGCGGCTGCGGCTGCCCTCGGTCACGGCGCCCGCCGCCCCCGGACCGGGCGACGGCGAGCACACCGTCACGGCGGGCTTCCTCACCGTCCCCGCCCGGCTGCTGACCGCCGGGGGGCCGCACGATCTGCTGCTCGACGAGTGCTTCGGCCCCGTCACCGTCGTCGCCCGCTACACCTCCGACGAGGAGGCCGCCGCCGTGCTCGACCGGCTCCCCGGCAACCTCACCGCGACTCTTCAACTCTCCACGGAAGAGGCGCGGGGCGGGGAGACGCCCCCGGAGACGGGAAGGGATGCCGGGGCGGGACGGGACGCGGACGCGGCGGACGGCGGGGGCACGGCGGACGGCGGCGGGGGCACGGCCGCCGGGCTGCTCGCCCGGCTCACCCCGCTCGCCGGGCGGATTCTCGTCGACGGCTGGCCCACCGGGGTCGCCGTCGCCCCCGCCCAGCACCACGGCGGGCCCTACCCGGCCACCACCTCCACGGGCACCTCCGTCGGCGCCACCGCCGTCGAGCGCTGGCTGCGGCCCGTCACCTACCAGTCCACCCCGGACCCGCTGCTCCCGCCCGAGCTGCGCGAGGACAACCCCCTGGGGCTGCCGCGCAGGGTGGACGGGAGGCCGCGGCCCGGGGCAGGCTGAGCCCGTGACGGACGACGACGCGACGCTCCACCTGCCCGAACTCCCCTTCCCGCTGCGGCCCCACGGACCCGGCGGCGGCTGGTCCTACGAGGACGGCGTGCTCACCGGGCGGGCCGGTGCCCGCCAGGACCGCTTCGTCCCGCCCGCCGGGGACGCGCTCGACCCCGCGTCCGACGCGCCCCGGCTGCTGGCCGCGCCGACGGGGGACTTCCAGCTCGCCGCCCGGGTCACGGTCGGCTTCGCCGCGCCCTTCGACGCCGGGGTGCTCACCGTGCAGGCGGGGGAGCGGGAGTGGGCGAAACTCTGTCTGGAGCTGTCCCCCCGGCGGCCCACCATCTGCACCGTCGTCACCCGGGGCCACTCGGACGACGCCAACGCCTGGGAGGTCGAAGGCGACACGGCCTGGCTGCGGATCAGCCGCACCGGGCGGGCCTTCGCCTGCCACGCCTCCGCCGACGGCGAGCGGTGGACCTTCGTCCGCACCTTCACCCTCGGCACGGACCGGCAGGCGCGGACGGCCCTGGCCGGCTTCATGGCGCAGTCCCCGACGGGGGAGGGGTGCGCGGTGCGCTTCGACCGGATCACCTACCGCCCGTACGCCCCGGCCGGGCTGCGCGACGGCTCCTGAACCGCCGCCCCGGGCCCGCAGCCGGGCGGCGGCCCGCGCGCGGCGGGGGCGCGGATTCCGGACGCGCGCCCCGGCGCGTGACCACCGGCGCGATTGACCGGACGGGCGCCGGGCGCCAGGGTGGACGCCATGGAGAAGACGCTCGGTGAGGGAGAGTTCACGCCGGAGGGCACCTATCTGAACACCTCGGTCAGCGGGTTGCTGCCCGCCCGCGCCGCCGCGGCGGTCGGCGTGCTGACCCGGGCACTGACCACGGGGCGGCACGGCGGCCCGGACAACGGGTCCGCCATCACCGCCGCCCGCCGGTCCTTCGCCGGGATCGCCCATGTGCCCGAGGACCGCGTCGCCATCGGCAGCTCGGTCGCGGTCCATGTCGCACTCGTCGCCCAGGCCCTGCCGCCGGGCGCGGAAGTCCTCTTCCCCGAGGGCGAGTACAGCTCCGTCGTCACCCCCTTCACCGTCCGCGGCGACCTCCGGGTCCGTTACGCGCCCCTGGAGGCCCTGGCCGACGCCGTCCGCCCCGGCACGGCGCTGGTGGCGTTCTCCACCGTCCAGTCCGCCGACGGCCGGATCGCCGACTCCGCCGCCGTCCGCGAGGCCGCCGCCGCCCACGGGGCGCGCACGCTCGCCGACGCCAGCCAGTCCGCCGGATGGCTGCCGCTGGCGGCGGGCGACTGGGACTACACCGTCACCGCCGCCTACAAGTTCCTGCTCTGCCCGCGCGGGGTCTCGTTCCTCACCGTCGGCGAGGACGCCCAGGACTCCCTCGTCCCCATCCACGCCGGTCCTTCGGCGGGGGAGCGGCAGTGGACGTTCTACGGGCCGGTCGAGGACCTCGCCCCGTCCGCCCGGCGCTACGACGAGACCCCGGCCACCCTCCCGTACCACGCCGCCGGGCCCGCGCTGGCCCTGCTGGAGGAGATCGGGATCGACGCCGTCCACGCGCACGCCACGGGGCTCGCCCGGCGGTTCCGCGAGGGGCTGACGGCGCTCGGGCACCGGCCGCTGCCCGGCGACTCGGCGATCGTCGCCGTACCGGGGCTCGGCGGGCAGGCCGCCGGACTGGCGCGCGGCGGGGTGGCCGTCTCGGCCCGCGCCGGGAATCTGCGGGCCGCCTTCCACCTCTACAACTCCGCCGCCGACGTGGACCGGGCACTCGACGCGCTCGCGGCACTGACCGGATGACGGCGCGGGCCGACTGACGGCATCGACCCGGTGACGGCGCCGATCCGGTGACGGCGCAGGCCGGACGGGGACGCCCGCCGGACGACGGCGCCGCGCGCACCCGGAGTGGCGCCCCCCCCGCCGGAACGGACAGGGCGGGCGCCCCGGGAGGGCCCGCGCCGCGCTCAGCAGACCTCGTTGCGCGCCTCCGCGGAGCACTCCGACGTCTGCGCGCAGAGGTTTTCGGACACCTTCCCCAGCAGCCGTATCAGCTCGGCCCGCTCCTCGTCCGCGAGCCCCGCGAGGGTCTGCTCCTCCAGCCGCGCCCAGGCCCGTTCCACTTCCTCCCGCAGCTCATGGCCCCGTTCCGTCGCCTCCACCAGCGCGGCCCTGCGGTCGGCGGGGTCGGGGCTGCGGCGCACCTGGCCGGATTGTTCGAGCCGCTGGAGCATCTTCGTCACGGTGGACGGGTCCAGCTCCAGTTTCCTGATCAGCTCCGACTGGCGCACCGGTCCGCGCTCCCACAGCAGGGTCATCAGGATCTCCTGCCCCGGGTAGAGGCCGAGCCCGCGCAGCAGCTTCGCCGCGGCCAGCCGGTGCAGTCTGCTGATCCTGGCGATCTCACGGCTCGCGGGCCCGTCGAGCAGGCACTCCAGCCGCTGCGGGCCGGTGGTGCACTCCCCGGCCGGAGCCGGCCCGGCCTCGGGTGCCGCAGCCTTGGATGCCGTGGCCTCGGATGTCATGGCCTCGGGTGTCATGGGGCCTCCTCGGGGTGACGTGGTCGGGTGGCGGTGGTCGGCGCAGTCCCCCTCGACCGCTGGTGTCCACTGTCGGGCATCCGGTTCCGGAAATTTTACCTTGGTCGACCAAGTGAATGCGCTACAGTGGCTCGCGGCGCACATGATTGGCCGACCACATAATTATTTGGTCGACCACTTATCCTTGGAGATCCCATGCCCACCGCGTTCGACACCTTCGACCTCGCCGGCGTCCCGCTCACGAACCGCATCGCCATGGCCCCCATGACCCGCAGCCGCGCCCACGGCCCCGGCCTCACCCCGACCGCCGAGACCGTCCGCTACTACGCCCAGCGCGCCGGGGCGGGGCTGATCGTCACCGAGGGCATCCAGCCGTCCGTCACCGGACAGGGCTACCCCCACACCCCCGGTCTGCACAGCGCCGAGCAGATCGCGGCCTGGCGCACGGTCACCGACGCCGTCCACGAGCGGGGCGGAAGGATCTTCGCCCAGCTCATGCACACCGGCCGCACCGGCCACCCGTCGCTCTTCCCGGACGGCCGCGCGAGCGTGGCCCCGTCCGCGGTCACCGCCGCGGGACAGCTCTACACCGGCGAGGGCATGAAGGACTTCACCGAGCCGCACGCCCTGACCGCCGAGGAGATCCCCGGGGTGATCGAGGAGTTCGCCCAGGCCGCGGCGAACGCCGTCGAGGCCGGTTTCGACGGGGTGGAGCTGCATGGCGCGAACGGCTATCTCATCAGCCAGTTCCTCGCCTCCAACACCAATCTGCGCACCGATGGGTGGGGCGGTTCCACCGAGGGCCGCATCCGCTTCGCCGTGGAGGTGACCCGGGCCGTCGCGGCCCGGATCGGCGGGCACCGCACCGCCATCCGGATCTCCCCGGCCAATACGTTCAACGACATCTCGGAGAGCGACCCGCACACGCTCTACCCCGCCCTCGTCCGGGAGCTGGAACCGCTGGACCTGGCCTATCTCCACATCACCGAGACATCGGCCGAGGCCCGGGAGATCACCCGGGCGCTGCGCGCGCAGTACGGCGGGACCGTCGTGCTCAACCCGGTCACCGAGGGGCCGACCGACCACCGGGCGCTCCCGCTGATCGAGGAGGGCCTGGCCGATCTCCTCTCCTTCGGCGCGCTCTTCCTCGCCAACCCCGACCTGCCCGCGCGGCTGCGCGGCCTCGGCCCGTACAACACCCCCGACCTGACCACCTTCTACGGCGGGGGCGGGACGGGGTACACCGACTACCCCGCGCTGGAGACGACGGCCGTCTGACCCCCGGCCACCGGGCCGCCGGACGCGGCGGGGCCGGGACACACGGGGGTGGTCCCGGCCCCACCGCCGCCCACCGGGCGCGCGGTCCGCGCGGCAGCGGCCCGACGGGGTCAGCGCACCGGTGTGAAGTCCCGCGCGCCGATGAACTCCGGCCGGGGCGCCGGAGCCGCGTACGGCCCTACGGCCGCGTTCTCCACACTGTTGAAGACGATGAACACATTGCTCCGGGGGAACGGGGTGATGTTGTCCCCCGAACCGTGCATGCAGTTGCAGTCGAACCAGGTCGCCGACCCCGCCCGCCCGGTGAGCAGCCGGATGCCGTGCGCGTCGGCGAGCCGGGTCAGGGCGGCGTCCGACGGGGTGCCCACCTGCTGCATCCGCAGCGAGGTCCGGTAGTTCTCCTCGGGTGTGGCCCCCGCGCACCCCAGGAAGGTCCGGTGCGACCCGGGCATGATCATCAGCCCGCCGTTGGTGTCGTGGTTCTCGGTGAGCGCGATGGAGACGGAGACCGCGCGCATCCCGGGCAGCCCGTCCTCCGCGTGCCAGGTCTCGAAGTCCGAGTGCCAGTAGAAGCCGGAGGCGCCGAAGCCGGGCTTCACATTGATCCGGGACTGATGGACATAGACGTCCGAGCCGAGGATCTGCCGGGCCCGCCCCACCACCCGCTCGTCGCGGACCAGGGCGGCGAACACCTCGCTGATCCGGTGCACCTCGAAGATCGAGCGCACCTCACGGGAGTTCGGCTCCACGATCGCGCGCTCGTCGGCGCGCACGGCGGGATCGGCGACCAGCCGCTCCAGCTCGGACCGGTACAGGGCGACCTCGGCGTCCGAGATCATGTCCGCGACGGGGAGGAAACCGTCCCGCTCGTACGCCAGCAGTTCAGCGGCGGTCGCCGGGCCTGGGGCGCCCGGGGCCGACCAGACCACCGGGTCCCGGCGGGGGACGGCCGCCTCCCGCGCGCCGCGGGTCGGGTAGGCATCGGCCGGTACGGAAGCGGTCATGATCATCCCTCCTCGGTCCGGGAGTCCTCCCAGGCCGAAGGGTCCGGGGGAGGGTAGGCGCCGTTCTCGTCGTGGTCCTCCCGGCCGGTGACCGGCGGGTTGAAGACACAGACACAGCGGAAGTCGGTCTTCGGGCGGAGCGTGTGGCGCTCGTGCCCGTCCAGGAGATACATCGTTCCCGGCTCGATCCAGTGGGTCTCGCCGGTCTCCTCGTCGGTCAGCTCGGCCTCGCCCGCCACACACAGGACGGCCTCGACGTGGTGCGCGTACCACATCGACGTCTGTGTCCCGGCGTAGAGCACGGTCTCGTGGAACGAGAAACCCGCCTTCTCCCGGGCGAGGACGAGCCGTTTGCTCTCCCAGGTGCCCGACGCGGACCTCACATGGCGCTCGGTGTTCTCGATGTCCTTCAGCGATCGGACGATCACGGGTGCACGGCCTTTCTGGCTACGGGTACTTTCTGCTGCTTGTGGCTGCTGACGGCTGCTGACGGCTGCTTGCGGTCGCTTGCGGTCGCTTGCGGTCGCTTGCGGTTGCTGGTGGCGGTGTCAGGCGGTCTCGCGGACGGAACGGGCCAGGACGCGCAGCCCCTCGTCCAGCTCCTCGGGGGTGATCGTCAGCGGCGGCAGCAGCTTCACCACCTCGCCGCGCGGCCCGGAGGTCTCCAGCAGCAGCCCCCGTTCGAAGGCGCGGGAGCAGACCGCTCCGGCCCGCCGGGGGTCGGTGAACTCCAGCCCCCACACCAGGCCCCGGCCCCGGAAGCACACTCCCGGATCGCCGCTCTCCGCCGCGATCGCGAGCAGCGCCTCCTGGACCTGTTCGCCCCGGACGAGGGTCTGCTTCTCCATCTGCCCGTCCGCCCAGTAGGTGTCGAGCGCGGCGGCGGCGGTGACGAAGGCCGGGTTGTGGCCCCGGAAGGTGCCGTTGTGCTCGCCGGGCTCCCAGATGTCCAGCTCCGGCTTGAACAGACAGAGCGACATGGGCAGTCCGTAGCCGCTGATGGACTTGGACAGGGTGACGATGTCCGGGGTGATGCCCGCCTCCTCGAAGGAGAAGAAGCCGCCGGTCCGGCCGCACCCCATCTGGATGTCGTCCACGATCAGCAGCATGTCCCGGCGTTCGCACAGCGACTGGAGCGCGCGCAGCCACTCGGCGCGGGCGACGTTGATCCCGCCCTCGCCCTGGACCGTCTCCACGATCACGGCGGCGGGCTGGTTGAGGCCGGAACCGCGGTCCTCCAGCAGCCGTTCGAACCAGAGGAAGTCCGGCACGGTGCCGTCGAAGTAGTGGTCGAACGGCATCGGGGTGCCGTGCACCAGCGGAATCCCGGCCCCCGCCCGTTTGAAGGCGTTGCCGGTGACGGCGAGCGAGCCCAGCGACATGCCGTGGAAGGCGTTGGTGAACGAGACCACCGACTCCCGGCCCTTGACCTTGCGGGCCAGCTTGAGCGCCGCCTCCACGGCGTTGGTCCCCGTCGGCCCGGGGAACATCACCTTGTACGGCAGATCGCGCGGACGCAGCACGATGTTCTGGAAGGACTCCAGGAAGGCCCGCTTGGCGGTGGTGGCCATGTCCAGGCCGTGGACGATGCCGTCGCGCTCGATGTAGTCGAGGAGGGCCCGTTTCAGGACTGGGTTGTTGTGGCCGTAGTTGAGCGATCCCGCCCCGGCGAAGAAGTCGAGATAGCTGTGGCCGTCCTCGTCGTGGACGCGGCAGCCCCGGGCATGGTCGAAGACGGCGGGCCAGCCGCGGCAGTAGCTGCGGACCTCGGACTCCAGGGTCTCGAAGACGCTCAGGGCGGGCGGGGTGATGGTCACGGCGGTCTCCTGAGGGGGTGGTCGGTCGTGCGGAGCGAACAGAGGGAGCGGAGAGGGAGCGCAGAGGGCGGGGAGGGCTGAGGGAACGGGGGGCCGGGGGAACGGGGGCCGAGCGGGCGGGGTCTCAGTCCCGGAAGGGGCCCATCCGGTACAGCACCTCGGGCTGGTGCGCCGGGGTGCCTGCCGCCCCGTCCGGCTCCCGGGGGAACAGCGGCCCGTCGAAGAGCACTTCGCGTTCGAGCCGGACCCCGTGGCGCCGCGCGTACGAGGTGAAGAGCCGGTCGGACGCGGTGTTGTCGGGGGTGACGGTCGCCTCGACCTCGCGCACCCCCTGCCCGGCGGTCACCCGGGCGGTCAGTGTGTCGAGCAGGGTCCCGGCCAGCCCCCGCCCCCGGTGCGCGCGGTCGACGGCGATCTGCCAGACCACCAGCGCATGTGGCCGACCGGGCCGGAGATAGCCGGTGACGAAGGCGATCGGCGCGCCCGCCGCGTCCCGCGCCACCAGCGAGGTGGCGGCGAAGTCCCGGCACCAGAGCAGATAGCTGTAGGGGGAGTTGAGGTCCAGGGTCCGGGTGTCCCGGGCGAGCCGCCAGAGCGCCGCCCCGTCCGTCACCCGCGGGCTCTCGACCGTGGTGAATTCCCCGGTGCTTCCGGTGCTTCCGGCGTTCTCGGTGAATCCGCTGCTTTCGGTGCGGTCGGCTTGGGGGCGAGGTTCTTGCACGGTGGTCATGACCTCGCAACTTACCGATCGGAAAGGGAATATTCCTGGTCGTGAACGCTTGGACCGATGGTCGGCCCGTGTTATCGCGCGGGCGTGAATCCCTGGCCGGCAGCTCAGAAGTATGGAGGCTTTTGTCCGGCATATATACCGCAAAAAGGGCGCGATGTGGGGTCGGTCACATCCGTTCGGATCTTGTTGGAATCTTTGCGTTTACCGCTCGAAAGGCGGGGAAAAAGAGGGAAAGAAAAATACGGGCAGCCGCCAGAAAAGCGACTGCCCGTATGGATTGACTTCTCAGGAAAGCGGCGGACCGGAAAGCGGTGGGCCAGAAAGAGACGGACCGCGAAGAGGCGGACCGGAAAGCGGTCAGGCCCAGACCTCGGAGACCGCGCGGCCCGCCGCCACCGGGTCCACCGTCGCGCCCGCCTCGGCGAGGGCGACCCCCAGGGCCGCCAGCGAGGAGCGCACCGCGCCCCGGGTGGCGTCCACCCCGTAGTGGTTGACCCGGATCATCTCCTTGGCGAGCGCCCCGCCGCCCGCGATCAGCGGCAGCGAGGGGTCCGCCGCCAGCGCCTTCGTCACCAGCGCGGAGGCGTCCATCCCGGCGGGCGCGCGCAGCGTGGTGGCCACCGGGGCGGCGTCCTTCGCCTCGTACACATACGGCTCAAGACCGCCGCCGAGGGCCAGCGCCCCCGCCCGGGTCGCCGCCGCCGCGTGCGCGTGCCGCTCCATGACGGCCGTCAGCCCCTCCGACTCGATCCGCTCGACGCACGCCTCCAGCGCCAGCATCTCCAACTGGGCGGGGGCGTGCAGCAGCGCCGTGCGACCGCCGTCGATCCACCGCTCCTTCCAGTCGAGCAGCGAGAGGTACGAGCGCCGGGGCGCGGCCGGGTTGGCCGCGAACCGCTCCCAGGCGCGGGGGCTCACCGACACCGCCGACACACCCGCCGGGCCGCCCATCGCCTTCTGGGCGCCGATCACGCACAGGTCCACGCCCCACGCGTCCGGCAGCAGCGGCTCGGCGGCCACCGAGGCCACCGCGTCCAGCATGAACAGGGCCCCGTGGCGGCGGACCGCCTCACCGATCTCCGCGACCGGGTTGGTGTTGCCGGTGGCGGCCTCCGCGTGCACCAGCGAGACGAAGTCGATCTCGGGGTGGGCCGCGAGCGCCCGCTCCACCTGCTCGGCGGTGACCGCCGTGTGGAAGGGGACCTCCAGATCGACGACCCGGGCGCCGCAGTCGCGCAGCCAGTTGCCGAAGGTCTGGCCGTACGGGCCGGTCACGACGTTCAGCGCGGTCGACCCGGCGCGGGCCCCGGAGCGGATGCAGCCCTCCAGCGGCAGCAGCGCCTCACCCTGGGTGATCACCACGTCCTGCTCCGTGTCGAGCAGGGCGGCGACCCGCGCCGCGATGCGCGCGAAGTGCTCGGCGGTGAGCGGGGGCAGGTCCAGAAGCGGATGAGTCACGGCGGTGCCTTCTTCGGAATTGAGTGCGCTCGACCGGCCTTGTCCGGTCTCCGGGACGAGAGTAGCCGCCCGTCCGCACCCGGCCCCGGCCTCCCCGGCCCGGGCCCGGGCGCCCCCGGGGCGGTCCCGCCCCGTGTGGCTGCTCGTACAGTGCGGGCATGAGCGATCGCGTGGAACTGCATGTGAAGGGGCGGGTGCTCGTCGGCCCGGAGGAGGTGCGGGACGAACTGTGGGTCGTCGGCGGCCGGATCACCTACCGGCGCCCGGCCGGCGCCGACACGGCGCCCACGGTCACCGGCTGGGCGCTGCCCGGCCTGGTCGACGCCCACTGCCATGTGGGACTCGACGCGCACGGCCCGGTGGACGACGCCACCAGCGAGCGGCAGGCGCGCTTCGACCGGGACGCGGGCACGCTGCTGATCCGGGACGCGGGCTCGCCCTCCGACACCCGCTGGATCGACGACCGCGAGGACCTGCCGAAGATCATCCGCGCGGGCCGGCACATCGCCCGCACCCGCCGCTACATCCGCAACTACGCCCATGAGATCGAACCGGACGACCTGGTCGCGTATGTGGCCCGGGAGGCGCGGCGCGGCGACGGCTGGGTGAAGCTCGTCGGCGACTGGATCGACCGGGAGGTGGGGGACCTCACCGCCTGCTGGCCGCGCGGCGCGGTCGAGGCGGCCATCGCCGAGGCCCACCGGCTGGGCGCCCGGGTCACCGCGCACTGCTTCGCCGAGGACTCCCTGCGGGACCTGGTGGAGGCGGGCATCGACTGCGTCGAGCACGCCACCGGACTCACCGAGGACACCATTCCGCTCTTCGCCGAACGCGGGGTCGCGATCGTGCCCACCCTGGTCAACATCGCCACCTTCCCGGCCCTCGCGGACGGCGGCGAGGCCAAGTTCCCCGCCTGGTCGGCCCATATGCGCCGACTGCACGCGCGGCGCCACGACACCGTCCGCTCCGCGTACGACGCGGGCATCCCGGTCTTCGTCGGCACCGACGCGGGCGGCTCGCTGCCCCACGGCCTGGTCGCCGCCGAGGTGGCCGAACTCGTCACGGCGGGCCTTCCGCCGCTCGCGGCGCTCTCGGCCACCACCTGGGGCGCCCGCGCCTGGCTCGGCAGGCCGGGCCTGGACGAGGGCGCCCCCGCCGACCTGGTGGTCTACGAGGAAGATCCGCGCGCCGACGTCCGGGTACTGGCCGCCCCGCTGCGGATCGTCCTGCGCGGCAGGGTGGTCGGCTGAGCCCGTCCGGTGCCGGGTGCCGCCGCGCTCGCCGGCCGGTCGGGCCGGGTCCGTACGACGGCGCGTGCCGCCGCACCGGTCGACGCCGCGCCCGCCCCGCCGGCCGGGCCCGGCCGGCCAGGTGCGCCGCCGCACCGGTCCGGCCCGGTCGGTATGTGTGCCGCCGCACCGGCCGGGTTCGGCCGAACGCGGTTGACGGCGCGTGACGCCGTGCCGGTCCGGGTCGTTGACCACACGGTGCTCAGCCCCCTCGGCCGGGGCCGGTGGGAACAGCCGTACCGCAGGATTCGAACGCGGACTCGGAAACCACCCGTTGGGATGAACTGACGCCAGGTGTCTGTCAGTTCACTCTCAGTGCGTAAGTATTCCGGTGTCCCTGTCGCCGCCTCCCGGGTCCTCTCCCGTCGGCGGGCGACGTCATGACTTCTGTGGGGGTTCCACCAACCGTGAACAGCAACACCTTCCGCATGCCCGCACGCCGCTGCGCCGCCGCCACGGCCGCCGTCGCGCTGCTCGCGGGGCCCGTGGCCCTGGCCGGTCCGGCTGCGGCCACCGGGAGCGGGGCCCAGGGGCGGGCGAGCGCGGTCGTCCTCCGCGCCGGACTCGATGTCTCGCTGCTCGACAAGACCGTCCAGGTGCCGGTGAACACCTCGCTCAACGAGGTCACCGCACCCGCGTCGGCCTCCCGCACCGCGCTCACCGTACGGCTCGACGGGGTCGACGGGGGCCGTCCCGTCCAGCTCGCCCGCGCGGACGTGGCCACCGCGCGCGCCACCACGGAACAGGGGCGGACCGAGGGGTACGCCCGGCTCGCGGGGGCCCGGGTGCAGCTTCCGGGGCTGCCGCTGATCCCGCTCGTCGAGATCGGGAAGGCCACCTCCCGGGCCGTCTGCGCCGCGGGGGCGCGGCCGGTGGCCGAGTCGGTCCTGCTGGGCCCGGTGAAGGTGCTCGGCAAGGAGGTCACCCTCACCGCGGCGGGGACCACCCGGGTCACCGCGGCGGGCGTCGGCGAGGTCACCCTCGACCTGGCCCGCAAGCAGATCGCCTCCACCACCGCGGCGGCCACGGCGCTGGAGCTGAGGGTCGCGGTCAACCCGCTCAAGCTGAACGTCGCCGAGGTGAACGGCACCGTCACCCTCGCCAAGGCGACCTGCGAGGCGCCCCGGGCGGCCGTGAAGCCCCCGGCGGAGCAGCCCACCGAGCAGCCCACGGAACGGCCCACGGAACAGCCCACCGGCCCGGCGAAGCCCGAGACCCCCCAGAAGCCGGGCATCGAGCCGCAGGGGCCGAACGAGAACCTCGCCGAGACCGGCGGCACCTCCGCGACCGCCTATATCGCGGGCGGCGCCGCCGTGCTGCTGGCCCTGGGCGGCGGAACCGTCCTGGTGGCCCGCAACCGCGCCCGGGCCCGTGCCCGGGGCTGACCCGCGGTCGGCGGCGGCCGAGTGAGGAACACGGCCCCGGAGCGGCTCCCACCCGCCCCGGGGCCGTGCCGTGCTCAGCCGCAGACCATGGCGAGTGCCTGGTCCAGCGCCTGGAGGAAACGGTTGGTCGTGACCCGGTCCCGGACCGCTATCCGCAGCCAGTCGGGACCCAGCCCCGGGAACGTGTCGCCGCGCCGCACCGCGAACCCCAGCAGCCGCAGCCGCTCCCGCACCCGGGCGCCCTCCCGCACATGCGCCAGGACGAACGACGCCTCCGCGGTCGCCACCACCCGGACCTCGTCGAACTCGGAGAGACCGGCGAGGAGATGGGCACGCTCCACCGCGATCTGCCGGGCGGCCTGCTCGGCCTCCTTCAGCGCGGCGGGGGTCATGCACGCCTCCGCCGCCGCCAGCGCCGGTGTCGACACCGGCCACAGCGGCTGGGCCCGTTCCAGGGTCCGGATCAGCTCCGGATCGGCCAGCACATAGCCGATCCGCAGCCCCGCGAGCCCCCAGGTCTTGGTGAGGCTCCGCAGCACCACCAGACCCGGTACGTCGGTACGTTCCGCCAGGGACTCCGCCTCGTCCGGCACGGAGTCCATGAACGCCTCGTCCACGACCAGGACCCGGCCGGGCCTGGCCAGCGCGGCGACATCCGCGGCGGGATGCAGCACCGACGTGGGGTTGGTGGGGTTCCCGACCACGACCAGGTCCGCCTCCTCCGGAACGGAGTCGGGGTCGAGCCGGAAGCCCTGCTCCTCCCGCAGCAGCAGCCGGTCCACGGTGTGGCCCGCGTCCCGCAGCGCCGCCTCGGGCTCGGTGAACTGCGGATGCACCACCAGCGGATGGCGGACCGGCAGCGCCCGCGCCAGCAGGACGAACGCCTCCGCCGCGCCCGCCGTCAGCAGCACCCGCTCGGCGGCGACACCGTGCCGGGCCGCGACGGCCCCGCGCGCGGCCCGCCCGTCGGGGTAGGCCGCCAGGGAACGCAGGGAGCCCGCGATGCACTCGCGCAGCCACTCGGGGGGAGTGCCCGTACGGACGTTGACCGCGAGATCGGTCAGCAGGGCACCGGAGTCGCGTATCTCGGCGTCGCCGTGGTGGCGCAGGTCGTGGGGGCCGTCAGTGTGCGTATACATGTGCGTGGCGCCCGTGCTGGTGCGGACCGGCGACCCGGCCGGACCGGGGTCCGTCGGGCCGTCCGGGTCGGTCGGGTCGGACGGGGCCGGGATGCCCGGCGGGACCGGTGGGCACCACGGGCCGCGCGGGGGACGTGCCGCAGCTGCCGGGGGTTGTCCGCGGCAGGGAGGCGGATCGTCTCTTCACGGGGACGGCGGGTGCGCCGTCCGGTCTCGCCGTGCCGCTGCGGGTGGCATGGCCGACGTTCATCAGCGTTCTCCTAGGGGGGTGGGGGACAGAAGCGAGGACGAAGGGGGCGGAAACGGTCACGGGGAAGAGGCCGTCGAAGAGCGGAACGGATCGGCGCTCCGCCCGGCGTGGGCGCCCGGGGTACCGGACGGCCGGGGAGTACGCCATGGGACGGGCGGGGCGCGTCCTCCTCGCCCCGGTGCCCTGGCCCGTGTGATGCCCGCACGGGTCCCGGGAATCACCGGTACCCGGTCCGCACCCGGGTGCGCCGGAGCGGTTCCGGCCGTGCCGGGGACGGTGCCGGGCCCGCCGCCCGCCCGCGCACCCCCCGCACCGCCGCGGCCCGGCGGCGGCCGGACACGGGGACGGCGGGAGGGGGTACGGGGGTCCGTGCGGCGGACGGACCCCCCGGCGGTGGGCCGGAGAACCGGGCGGATACCCGGAGACGGACGCGGGTCGGACGGCCGCCGCCCGCGCGGCTCCGGGCACGGGCAGCACGGAGCCGACCCCACCGCTCAGCGGAAGGGCCCCCGCGCGCCGCGCGGCTCCGGGCGTGGGGGCGCGCGGAATCACGCCTGCCACCGATAGCCGCGCGGGGTCGCCGCAGGACCGGCGATGGCGAGGGTGGCTGAGTTGCCGACCGTCACGACGGACATCATGTCCACCCGTGCGGCATCCACTCCGGCCAGGGTGGTCACACGGCTTGATTCATCCGTTCGAGACTCGTTCCATACGATTTTCACCGGCGTCCGAGATCCCCACCGCTGGGTGAACCACGCCAGAATCGCGCCAAGTCGCTGGCTTTCTCCCTGCTCACCACTGTTGAGCAGGGTCACGGCCGCCCCGGAGTCCACTCGGTCCCCCAGCCGCTCCCGCAGAAGCTCCCATGGCGGAAAACCATCGCAGAGACCGACCCAGACCTCCGCTGCCGGAACCCTCCCGGACGGCGGCGGACCCAAGCCGGGACGGCGGACGACCGCGCAGGTGGCACGGGCCGCCCGGCCCCGGGGGCGGGACACCCGCTTGGGGACGAGGAGTTCCCCGCCCGCCGCCAGCGCGGCGGCCTCCGCGACCGAGGCCGTGCCCAGGGCCCGCAGCACCCGCTCCGACGGATGGGGCACCCGGACCCGGGCGAGCCGGTCGGCGCCGTGGGCCACCACGGGCACGGCCAGCCGCCGGGCCGCCGCCACGACCCCCGGCTCCGCCGCCCTCGCGGCGACCGTGGCCAGCTCCGCGAGGCTCAGCACCGAGAGCCCGGCCGCCCCGAGCGCCGCCGTCACCAGCTCCACGATCTCGTCCGCGTCCACCCCGCGCGCCGCGCCCACCCCGGCCACCAGCGACGGCGGACGCAGCACCGCGTCCCGGCGGCCGAAGGGGACGACACGGTCCGTGACCCGGGGTGCTCCGGGGTCCCTGTGCGCTGGCATGGACGGTGCCCGGCCTCTCTGCGGGAAGTGCGGTCGACGGGGAGGGGTTCCGACGGCGGACGGCGGACGGCGGACGGCGGACGGCGGGTGCGCGGACAGCGGGGCGGATGGCGGACGAGGGGCGCGCGGGCGCGCCGAACGGGTGATTCAGGCGGATTCGGGCGGCTCTTCACCGTGTGGCCGGTCAGCGGCGGACGAATCCGCTACAAAGGCGCATGGCGGTGTTTGTCGCGCTCGGCGCGTTGGTGATGACGCTGGTCGGCGGTTGGACGGCGCAGCGCGTCACCGACCGCAGGCATCTCGTGCTCGGTCTGGCGGGCGGGCTGATGCTCGGCGTCGTCGGTCTCGATCTCCTGCCCGAGGCACTGGAGGCGGCCGGCACCCGAGTCTTCGGCGTTCCGCAGGCGCTGCTGCTCTTCGTGGGCGGCTTTCTGCTGGCCCATATGGTCGAGCGGCTGCTGGCGGTGCGCCAGGCGGCGCACGGCGCCGCCGAGGAGCGGGTGCCCCAGGTGGGGCTGACGGCCGCCGCGGCCATGGTCGGCCACAGCCTGCTCGACGGTGTCGCGATCGGCGCCGCCTTCCAGGTGGGGGAGGCCATGGGGCTCACGGTGGCGCTGGCCGTCATCGCCCATGACTTCGCGGACGGCTTCAACACGTACACGCTCACCAGCCTGTACGGGAACACCCGGACGAAGGCGGTCGCGATGCTGGTGGCGGACGCGTGCGCCCCGGTGGTCGGGGCCGCGTCCACCCTGCTGGTGACGATCCCGCCGGAGGCGCTCGGCAGCTACCTCGGCTTCTTCGGCGGGGCGCTGCTCTATCTCGCGGCGGCGGAGATCCTGCCGGAGGCCCATCACACCCACCCGGCCCGCTCGACCCTGCTCTGCACGGCGGCGGGCGCGGGCTTCATCTGGCTGGTGGTCGGCGTCTCCTCTGACTGAGGGCCGGGCCGGGGCGCCCGCCGGGCCACGGGCTCCGAGGGCGCTGAGGAAACGATTCTTCCGGGGGTGTGCGCCCAGGCCACCCCCGGGTGCCCGGCTGCGGGGACCGCGGACCGGACGCCCCGGACTCCGTGTGTCACCACGGGCCCGGCCGCGCGCACCGGTCCACGAACCGGCGGGCCACCCCCGGCTCCGCGGCCCAGTGCGTGTGCAGATAGCTGGCGTGCACCCCCTGCCGGACGAAACCCTCGACCCGCCGTTCGGGGCGGTGCATGCCCCACGCGGGCGCGGGCCCGGCCCCGGGCTCGATCACCGTCCGGTGGAACTCGTGCCCCCGCATCCGGGTTCCGGCGGGCGCGAGACAGCTGTCGGTGAGCGCCACGGCCTCCCGGTAGCCGAGGGTGAGCCGCTTCTCCATCCGCGCGTCCGCCTCCAGCACCCCGCACATGGGCAGCCCGTCCAGCGAGCGCGCCAGATAGAGCAGCCCCGCGCACTCCGCCGCCACCGCTCCGCCCGCCAGGGCGAACGCGGCGACCTCGGCCCGCAGCTCCTTGTTGGCGGACAGCTCCGGCGCGTACACCTCGGGGAAGCCGCCGCCGATGACGATCCCCGCCGTGCCCTCGGGCAGCCGTTCGTCCCGCAGCGGATCGAAGGTGACGACCTCGGCGCCGCACGCGGCGAGGAGCTCCGGGTGCTCGGCGTAGGAGAAGGTGAACGCGGGCCCCCCGGCCACCGCGACCACCGGCCGCCCCCCGGCCACCGGCCGTTCCCCGCTCCCCGGCGGTCGCCCGGCCGCCACGGCGGCCGGGCTACCGCCGGGGCTCTGCGGGCTCTGCGGGCTCCAGGCCGGGCCGACCGGCCCGGGGGCGGAGCGCGCGAGCGCGAGCAGCGCCTCCAGATCGCAGCCCTCGCGCACCAGCTCCGCCATCGCGGCCACCGACCCGACCGCGTCCGCCGTCCGCTCGGCCACCGGCACCAGACCCAGATGGCGCGAGGGCGTCGCCACCGCCGCCCGGCGCCGCACCACACCCAGCACCGGCATGCCCACCTCCTCCAGAGCCTGGCGCAGCAGCAGCTCATGACGGTCGGTCGCCACCTTGTTGAGGATCACCCCGCCGATCCGGACCTCCGGGTCGAACGAGACGAAGCCGTGCACCAGCGCCGCCACCGAACGGGACTGCGAGGACGCGTCCACGACCAGCACCACCGGCGCCCGCAGCACCTTCGCGAGCTGCGCCGTGGACGCCAGCTCACCCGCGCCCGACGCGCCGTCGAACATCCCCATGACGCCCTCGACCACGGCCAGGTCGCACCCGGCGGCGCCATGGGCGAACAGCGGCGCCATCAGCTCCGTACCGCACAGATACGCGTCGAGATTGCGCCCGGGGCGCCCGGTGGCGAGCGCGTGGTACCCCGGGTCGATGTAGTCGGGGCCCACCTTGTGCGGGGAGACCTTCAGCCCCGTCGCGGCGAAGGCGGCCATCAGGCCCGTCGCCACCGTGGTCTTGCCGCTGCCGGACGCGGGCGCGGCGATGACGAGTCGTGCTACCACTCGATGCCCCGCTGGCCCTTCTGCCCGGTGTCCATCGGGTGCTTCACCTTGGTCATGTCGGTCACCAGATCGGCGAAGTCCACCAGCTCGGCCGGGGCGTTGCGGCCGGTGATCACGACATGCTGGTTCCCCGGGCGGTCCCGCAGCACGGAGATCACCTCGGCGGTGTCCACCCACCCCCAGTGCAGGGGATAGGCGAACTCGTCGAGGACGTAGAGCTGATAGGTCTCGGCGGCCAGATCCCGCTTGACCTGCTCCCAGCCCTCCCGGGCCGCGTCCTCGTTGCTGAACTGCGCGTCCCGCTGCACCCAGGACCAGCCGGAGCCCATCTTGAACCAGTCCACCCGGCCGCCCTCACCGGACGCGCCCAGCACCCGGAGGGCGTTCTCCTCGCCGACCTTCCACTTGGCGGACTTGACGAACTGGAACACCCCGATGGGCCAGCCCTGGTTCCAGGCGCGCAGCGCCAGCCCGAAGGCGGCCGTCGACTTGCCCTTGCCGGTGCCCGTGTGGACGAACACCAGCGGACGGTTGCGGCGCTGACGTGTGGTGAGCCCGTCCTCGGGGACGACGGACGGCTTTCCCTGTGGCATTACGCGACCCTTCTCTCGGCGCGGTCGGCGGACGTGGACGCGGATGCGGATGCGGACGCGGTGCGGCCCGGGAGCCCGGTGTCGCGGTGCGGCCGGGCGGCGGGCGCGGCCCGGCCGCCCGTGGACGCGGCACGGGCGCCGTGCACCAGCCCGGTGATGGCGTCCGCGCGCAGCTCGTCCAGGGTGACGGCCGTGCCGCGCAGCTCCGTGGCCAGCTCGCCCGCGAGCCCCAGCCGCACCGGGCCCGACTCGCAGTCCACCACGATCGCGGCGGTGCCCTCGGCGGCGTGCAGCCGTGCCGCGCGGGCCGCGAGCCCGAGCGGATCCGGTCCGCCCGTCGCCCGGCCGTCCGTGACCACCACGAGCAGCGCCCGGCGCGAGGGGTCGCGCATCCGCTCCACCCGCAGCACGTCATGGGCCTTCAGCAGCCCGGCGGCCAGCGGGGTGCGCCCGCCGGTGGGCAGCCGCTCCAGCCGGGCCGCCGCCGCGTCCACCGACGAGGTCGGCGGCAGCGCCACCTCCGCCTCCCGGCCCCGGAAGGTGACCAGACCGACCTTGTCCCGGCGCTGATACGCGTCGAGGAGCAGCGACAGCACCGCGCCCTTGACCGCGCTCATCCGCCGCCGGGCCGCCATCGAACCGGAGGCGTCCACCACGAAGAGCACCAGATTGGACTCGCGGCCCTCCCGGGCGGCCTGCCGCAGATCGTCCCGCCGCACCACGAGCCCGGGGCCGCCGCGCCCGCGCGCCCGCTGGTGCGGGGCGGCGGCCCGTACCGTCGCCGCCAGATGCAGCCGGGTCAGCGCGCCCCGGGGCCGCCGGGACCCGGTCGTCCGCCCGTGCTCGGAGCGGGAACGGGACCTGCGGCCCGCCGCGCCCTCGCCGATGCCGGGGACGCTCAGCGTCCGGGCACGGAAGGGCTCGGCCGCCGCCACGGGCCGCTGCTCGCGTCCACCGCCGCCCGCCACCGCTCCGCTCTCCTCGCCGTCGGCGCCGCCGCCGTCGGCGCCGCCGCCGGCGGGCCGCTCCGGCTCCGGGGCCTCCTGCCGCTGCTCCGGTCCGCCCTGCGGAGGCACCCCGCCGCCGCCCCCGCCGGGGCCGCCGTCACCCGGACCGTCCCCATCGGGATCGGGGTCGGGATCGGGGTCGTCCTGCGGCTCCTGCGGCTCCTGCGAGTCCTGCGACTCCTCTGACTCCTGCGGGCCGAACTCGTCCAGCGTCCGGTCGAGCTTCTCCTCGTCCAGGCCGGGCGCGTCGAACGGATTGCGCCGCCGCCGGTGGGGGAGCGCCAGCAGCGCGGCCTGCCGGACATCCTCGGGGAGCACGTCCGTGCGCCCCGCCCAGGCGGCCAGCGCGGTCGCGGTCCGCGCCATCACGATGTCCGCGCGCATCCCGTCCACCTCGAACGCGGCGCAGGTCGCGGCGATCTGCCGCAGCACCGCGTCCCCCAGCACCACCCGGGGCAGCAGCTCCCGCGCGGCCGTGATCCGGCCCCGCAACTCCTCCTCGGCACCGGCCCAGCGCTCGGCGAACGCCGCCGGGTCGTCCTCGTACGCGATCCGCCGCCGCACCACCTCGACCCGCTGATCGGGCTCCCGGGAGGCCGCGACCTCGACGGTCAGCCCGAACCGGTCCAGGAGCTGCGGGCGCAGCTCGCCCTCCTCCGGGTTCATCGTCCCCACCAGCAGAAAACGCGCCGCGTGCCGGACGGATACCCCTTCGCGCTCCACATGGGACGCCCCCATCGCGGCGGCGTCCAGGAGGACGTCCACGAGATGGTCGTGGAGCAGATTGACCTCGTCGACATAGAGGATGCCCCGGTGCGCGTCGGCCAGCAGACCCGGCTCGAACGCCTTCACGCCCTCCGCGAGCGCCCGTTCGATGTCCAGCGCGCCCACCAGCCGGTCCTCGGAGGCGCCGACGGGCAGCTCCACCATCCGCGCGGGCCGTGCCCCGGCCCCGTCGGCCGCGCCGTGCGGACCGTCCGGACAGAGCGGGTCGGGCCCGGCGGGGTCGCAGGAGAACCGGCACGCCGCCACCGTCTCCACCGGCGGCAGCAGCGCCGCCAGGGCCCGTACGGCGGTGGACTTGGCCGTTCCCTTCTCGCCGCGCACCAGCACCCCGCCGACCCGTGGGGAGACGGCGTTCAGCAGCAGTGCCAGCCGCAGATCGTCCTGGCCGACGACGGCGGTGAACGGGTACGGGGTGCTCATGCGGTCTCCTCGACCAGTTCGGGCGCTCCGGGCGCGACAAAGGGAAGTCCGGCGGGCGCGCCCTGCTCGATCAGCCGCAGCAGCGCGTCCGTGTCCGTGTGTTCTTCGATCAGATCGCCGAGCCGGTCGAGCTGTTCCTCGCGCAGCGCGTCGAACGAGGTGTCCGGCGCGGGGACGAAACGCCGCCCCGCGTCCGCCGCGACCCGCCGCAGGAACTCCCGGCGGAAGCCGTCGCTCTCCAGCGAGCCGTGCCAGTGGGTGCCCCACACCGCGCCGACCCGGCAGCCGTCCAGGAAGGGTTCGCCGCCCAGGACGTCGGCGACACCGTGATGGATCTCGTACCCCTCCACCCGCTCACCGAGCGCGGTGCCCACCGGCCGGGCCAGCGTCTTGCCGGCGTGGAAGCGCACCCGTACGGGCAGCAGCCCCAGACCGGGCACGGACCCGGCGCGGGACTCGATCCCGTCCTCGATGTGCTCGCCCAGGAGCTGGAACCCGCCGCAGATGCCGAGCACGGGACGGCCCGCGGCGGCCCGGCGGGCCAGCTCCCGGGCGAGTCCGCGCTCCCGCAGCCACCGCAGGGCGCCGACGGTGCCCCGGGTGCCGGGGACGACGACCAGATCGGCGTCGGCCAGCTCCTCCGGGCGGTCGACGAAGCGGACGACGACGCCCGGCTCGGCGGCCAGCGCGTCGACGTCGGTGAAGTTCGACATCAGCGGCACCGCGCAGACCGCGACCCGGAGCACGTCCTCGCCCGCCGGCGGGGTCGGCCGGGACTCGCGGACCGCGCCCCGCAGCGAGACCCGGAGCCCGTCCTCCTCGTCGATGCCGAGGCCGTGCGCGTACGGCAGCACCCCGTACGTCGGCCGCCCGGTCAGCCCCCGGAGCATGTCGAGCCCCGGTTCGAGGAGGGACACGTCGCCGCGGAACTTGTTGACGAGATAGCCGGAGACCAGCCGCTGGTCCTCGGCCGTGAGCAGGGCCGTGGTGCCGAAGAACGAGGCGAAGACGCCGCCCCGGTCGATGTCGCCGACGACGAGCACCGGCAGTTGCGCGGCCCGGGCGACGCCCATGTTCACGATGTCCGTACGCCGCAGATTGATCTCGGCGGGGCTGCCCGCGCCCTCGCAGATCACCGCGTCATGGGTGGCGCGCAACTCCTCCAGGCACTCCATGACGGTGCCGAACAGGGCCTCCCGGCCGCCCCCGCGCAGCGGTCCGGGGGAGTCCCCGGGGGCCTGGGGGGAGCCGAAGTAGCCCCGGGCGCCCATCTCGCCCACCGGGCGGCCCAGCAGCACGACCTGGCTGGTGCGGTCCCCGCCGGGCTTGAGCAGGACCGGGTTCATCAGCGCGGTCGGCTCCACCCGGGCGGCCCGCGCCTGCATCGCCTGCGCCCGGCCGATCTCCGCGCCGTCCCGGGTCACATAGGAGTTGAGCGACATGTTCTGCCCCTTGAAGGGGGCCACCTTCAGCCCCTGGCGCACCAGCCAGCGGCAGATCCCCGCGGTGACGACGCTCTTGCCCGCGTCGGACGTGGTGCCCGCGACGAGCAGTCCGCCTCCGGTCATCGTGTCCCTCCCCGTCCCCCGCGCGCTGTCCGCAGCATGTGTCCGGCGGCGAGCCGCCCCACCGCGCTGACCCCCAGCGCCAGCAGCCCCACCCGCCGGGAGAGCCGGGCCGCGCGCTCGATGTCCGCGATCTCCACCGGGCGGCCCGCGCCGCCGTTGAGCACCGGGCGGTGCTCCACCCGCCCGCCGTACGCGAGGGTCCCGCCGAGCCGTACGCCGAGGGCGCCCGCGAAGGCCGCCTCGACCGGTCCGGCGTTGGGGCTGGGGTGCCGGTGGGCGTCGGCCCGCCAGGCCCGTACGGCGCCCTTCGGGTCGTCGCCCGCGAGCACCGCGAGGGCGGCCGTCAGCCGGGCCCCCGGCCAGCCCGCGAGATCGTCCAGCCGGGCCGAGGCCCAGCCGAAGCGCTGGTAGCGGGGGGAGCGGTGGCCGACCATCGCGTCCAGGGTGTTGACCGCGCGGAACGCGGCGAGTCCGGGCACACCCCCGAGCGCGCCCCACACCAGCGCGCCGACGACGGCGTCGGAGGTGTTCTCGGCCACGGACTCCACCACGGCGCGGGCCATCCCCCGCTCGTCCAGGGCCTGCGGATCACGGCCGCACAGATGCGGCAGCCGCGCCCGGGCGCGTTCGGTGTCCCCTTCGGCCAGCGCGGCACCGATGGTCCCGGCCTCCCGGCCCAGGGTGGTGCCGCCGACGACGGACCAGGTCACGGCGGCGGTCAGCGCCAGCGAGAGCGCCGGGCTGCGGCGCGCGCCCCGGGCCAGCAGCGCGGCGCCCGCGGCGGTGCCCCCGGCGCAGACGGCGGTGTGCAGGGCGCCCCAGCCGCGGTGGTCGCGCCAGAGCACCCGCTCGACGGCCCCGGCGGCCCGCCCGAAGGCGGCGACGGGGTGGCCCCGGCGGGGGTCGCCCAGCAGCAGATCGGCGGCGATGCCCGCGGCGGCGCCGCAGACGAAGATCCGTTCGGCCCGCACCGGCTCAGCCACCGGTTCCGGGGGCGCACGAGAGGGCCGCCGGGGCGACGGGGGTGGGGTCGGGGCCGGGCATGGCGATATGTCCTCACTCAGGGTGTCCGCGCCCTGGTTCGACGTGATCGGCGGCGAGAGTTCCTGGCTTCCGGGGGTTCCCGGTGACAGTGGCGGGACCGCGCCGGATTCGCACCGGCTTCCTCTGCTGCCGCCCATTGGCCCCGGCAGTCCACCACGCTGTGAGAACAGCCGTCAACCTGCCGTTGACCTGCGACGGCGGGGTGCGCGGGCACACGGAAGGGCCGGGCGTCCCTGGGGGATGCCCGGCCCTTTTCGTTCGGCTGTCGCGCCGCTCGTCAGGTGACGATCAGGTAGATCCCGAAGCTGACCGCGACGGCGCAGAGCGCGAAGCAGAGGTAGGCGCTGGTGCGGGCGAGGACGGCCGAGCCGCCCTGCGCGGAGGCGATCTCCTGCTTGCTGAGGCCGACGAGACCGAGGACGAAGAGGCCCGCGATGGTCACGGTGGCCAGGAGGCTCACGCCGAAGACGGAGCCGAGGGCTACCCAGTCGATGTTCATGCTGATCTTGTCCTTACACCGCGGCCGGGCTGGCCGGGCCGGAGTCGGGGGCGGTGGCCGGGGTGGCCGGGGTCTTCTGGAACCCGTCCTGACCGGTGACGACACCGGCGGGCGGCGGGGTGACGGCGGCCATGGCGGTGGTGACCACACCGGGAGCGTCCGTCTCCTCGGCGGTCTCGGCCTCGTTCACGTTGGTGTGGTCGACGACCTGGCGGCGGGAGTAGACCCAGATCGCGACGGAGGAGCCGATCAGGAAGGCGAGGACGACACCGACGCCCCAGGGGCCCTGCTTGGTGACCAGCTCGGAGAGGGCGGCGACCAGACCGGCGGCCGGCAGGGTCAGACCCCAGGCGACGAACATCCGGGTGGCGGTGGACCAGCGGACCACACCGCCCTTGCGGCCGAGGCCCGAGCCCATGACGGCGCCGGAGCAGGAGTGGGTGGTGGAGAGCGAGAAGCCCAGGTTCGAGGAGGCCAGGATGACGCTCGCGGCGCTGGTCTGGGCGGCGAAGCCCTGCTGCGGCTGGAGGTCGGTCAGGCCCTTGCCCATGGTGCGGATGATGCGCCAGCCACCGAGGTAGGTGCCGAGGGCGATCGCGACACCGGCGGAGACGATGACCCACATGGGCGGGTTGGAGCCGGGGGCGAGGACATCGCCGGCGACCAGGGCCAGCGTGATGATGCCCATCGTCTTCTGGGCGTCGTTGGTGCCGTGGGCGAGCGAGACCAGGCCGGCCGAGGCGATCTGCCCCGCGCGGTAGCCCTTGGCGCTGGTCTTGTCGTCGATGTTCTTGCCGAGCTTGTAGGTCAGCTTCGCGGCGAGGTAACCGCCGATACCGGCCACCAGGGGGGCCGCGAGGGCGGGGATCAGCACCTTGGTGACGACGGTGCCGCCGTTGACGCCGCTGATGCCGACCGAGGCTATGGTCGCGCCGATCAGACCGCCCATGAGGGCGTGCGAGGAGCTGGACGGCAGGCCGACCAGCCACGTCAGGAGATTCCAGAGGATGGCGCCGACGAGCGCCGCGAAGATCACTTCTGGTGTGATGCCTGACTCGTCGACCATGCCGCTGGAGATCGTCTTGGCGACCTCCACGGACATGAACGCGCCGACGAGGTTGAGCACGGCGGACATGGCCACCGCGGCTTTGGGCTTCATCGCGCCGGTCGAGATGGTCGTCGCCATCGCGTTGGCGGTGTCGTGGAAACCGTTCGTGAAATCGAACACGAGAGCCGTCACGATCACAATCGCGAGCAGCAGCGTGATGTGTTCCATTTACCCAGGCAATCTTTGGACGTCAGTGGCTCGGCGAACGTAGGTAACCTGAGTGAACGGAAGGTGAACTCAGGCGGGCATCCCGGTTGATCCAACTGAGGATCATGGTTCCGCTTCCGTTCTCGGGGGGCTGGATGGGCCTCTGTGACGGGATGGACGCCGATCAAAGTGGCTTTCATCACCTTTTCCAAGGATCTGACCGCTTTGCCGGGTGAGCCGTTTCGCGTCTCCCGATGGTCGCCCTCTGTAGTCGGGCGCCCGATGCTGACAGGATCGTTCACATGACCGATTACGTGCGGCAGGACGCGATCGACACGACCTGGCGGGCCGT
Organism: Streptomyces clavuligerus; assembly: GCF_005519465.1. NCBI lineage: Bacteria > Bacillati > Actinomycetota > Actinomycetes > Kitasatosporales > Streptomycetaceae > Streptomyces > Streptomyces clavuligerus. The sequence continues at coordinate 5,448,312 of NZ_CP027858.1, forward strand.
GGTGGACACCGCCCGCAGGACCGCCGCCGAGGGCCTGGTGGTGGGCACATCGGGCAATGTCTCGGCCCGGCTCGGCGAACTGATCCTGGTCACCCCCAGCGGGGTGCCCTACGACCGGCTCTCCCCGGACGACGTCGTGGGCGTCGACCTCGACGGACGGCAGGTGCTCGGCACGCTCGGACCCACGAGTGAGCTGCCGCTCCATCTGGAGGTCTACCGCCACACCGGGGCGCGCGCCGTCGTCCACACCCACGCCGTGCACGCCACGGCCGTCTCCACGCTGGTGCGGGAGCTGCCCGCGATCCACTACATGACCGCCGCGCTCGGCGGGCCGGTGCGGGTGGCGGAGTACGCGCTCTACGGGACGGAGGAGCTGGCGCGGAACCTGGCGGGGGCGCTGGAGGGGCGGACGGCCGCGCTGCTGAGGAATCACGGGACGGTCGTGTACGCCGACACCCTCGACCGGGCCTACGACCACACGGCCCAGCTCGAATGGATGTGCCACCTCTGGCTCCTCGCCTCCTCCCTCCCGGGCCGCACCCCGACGCTCCTCACCTCCGCGCAGCTCGCGGAGACCGCGTCCAAACTCTCGACATACGGCCAGCCGGGCTGACCTCCGGCCCCAGAGGGGCCGCGCGCTCCCCCCGGGGCGGGACGCCGCCGTCCCGCGGGACGGCGGCGCAGGGCACTCTCCCCCCGGCGGGACGGTGCCCACTTCCCGCACCGGGCGGCCTGGCCCCTGTGACGGGACCCGAGGCCGTCCGTCTCCCACCGGGCGGGGGTGTGCCCGCTGCCGGCACCGAGACGGCCCGGCCCCGTGGTGGGGGCAGGGTCATCCCCCTGGCGGGACCCGAAGGGGCCGTCTGTCTCCCCCCGGGGCGGGGGTGTGCCCCCTGCGTGCGGGAGGGGCCTGCGGCTCCCCCTTCCCACCGGGCGGGAGTGTGCCCACGTCCCGCACCGAGTGGGCCGTCTGCCCGTGGTGGGGGGTGCAGGGTCGTCCCCGGAAGGGACCGGCGGAGAACCGCCCGCACTCTGCGTCGGACGTCCGGTCTGCCGGCCCTGAGGAGTCGAGCCCGGAGGCCCCCACATCCCGCACCAATACGGCCGACCCGAGCACAACAAGCCCGTCCGGCGATTGAGGACGGACCCGCGTCCAACGCAAGGCTGATGCGCAAGCCGACGGACCCCCGCGCGGCCCCGTTGTCGGGGGCCAGCCCCCGAACCCCCGCGCCTCAATCGTCGGCGAGGCTGAATTTCGGGCACCCCCACGAGGCTGCAACCTCAGGCCCCACACCGCCCCCCCCGGAGGGGACCACACACCCCCAAGGGGTCGACTTGCCCCCCACCCGGGGTGTCCACTGGCAGCGGACGGACCCGGCACCGACACTGGAACAGTGCGACCGGTCACCGCGGCGGCAGCGGCTGCCACCACCCTGTTGGGCCTCGGCGCAGCCACCTTCGCCGTCGGCCGCCACACCAGCGACGCCATCCTCCGCCCCACCCCCGACCGCCCCTTCCCCGGCGACCCCCGCCTCACGGTCCACGCCCTCGACGAGGACCGCGTCACCCTCAGCCGCACCCTCGCCGCGGGCCGCCCCGGCGTCTACGGGCTGCGCGGGCCCGGGGTCCACGCCGTGGTCGGCCCGGTCCTGGAGGAGGTGACCCGTTCCGCGGACACCCTCGTCCGCAGAGTGGAGCGCGTCGTCCACGGCGTCCTGGAACCGGGCGCCCGGGTCCGGCTCACCCCGCAGCTCCACCGGGGCGACCCGGCGGCAGCCCTCGGTATCGAGTACGCCGACGTCACCGTCCCCGGCGAGCTGGGCCCGCTCCCCGCGTGGTCCGTCCCCGGCGCCCGGGAGACCTGGGTCATCGCGGTCCACGGCCTGGGCACCACCCGCGAGCACCCTCTGAACCTCCTTCCGTTCCTGCACCGCCGCCGCATTCCGGTGCTGGGCGTCGGCTACCGCGGCGACCCCGACGCCCCTCGCTCCCCCGACGGCATGGGACACCTCGGCGACACCGAGTGGCGCGACCTCGACGCCGCTCTCCGCTTCGCAGTCCGGGGCGGCGCCCGCAGGGTCGTCCTGTACGGCTGGTCCACCGGCGCCACCATGGCGCTGCACACCGCCGCGGACTCCGCGCTGCGCGACCGGATCAGCGGACTGGTCCTCGACTCGCCGGTGCTCGACAAGGACGCGACCCTGCACGCCCTCGCCGCCGCCCGGCACACCCCCGCCCCGCTGGTGCCGCTCGCGGTCCGGGCGGCCCGCAGCCGGGCCGGGCTCTACGACGGCCGGCAGCTCCCGGCCCCGGTCGCGGACGCGCAGACGCTCCGGGTCCCCACGCTGATCCTCCACGGCCCGGACGACACCGTCGCCCCGTGGGAGCCCTCGCGCGAGCTGGCGGCCCGCCGCCCCGACCTGGTCGGGCTGACCACCGTCCGGGGCGCCCCGCACGCCGCCATGTGGAACGCCGACCCGGAGCGGTACGAGGAGGCGCTGCGCCGCTTCCTCACCCCCTTGATCTGACGCCCCGTCGGAACACGGGCGGCACACCGCCACCAGCACGGTCCGCGGCGACCCCCGGCGGTGTGCTCCTGCCGGCCCGTCCCGGCCCGTGCCCACCGGGTTCCGTTTGGGCTTTCGGGCCGTCAGCGGGAACACTGCTCCTTGTGACGTCCCGAAAGCCTGATGAGCAATTGGCGCGCAACTCCAGACTCCGTCTTGTCCGCCCGCGACCCCTGGCCACCGCCCGGAGGGCGGTGACGACCCGGCGCACCCGGTCGGCCGCCAGGCCACCCGAGGGCACCCCACCCCCCGCCGAGCTGGCCCGCCAGGCCAGAGAGGTCCTCGCCGACGCCGTGCGCATCGCCCGCTGGGCGGCCGTGGAGCGCGACCCCGGGCCCGTGCCCCTGGCCGCCCCGGCCCGGGACCGGGCCGCCGCCGCACTCCGTATGACCCCCCTCCAGGTGCGCGCGGGCTGGGACCGCGCCCGCCTCGCCGGACTGGTGGAGCTGCACGGCGGCACCGCCCGCCCCGGCTGGCGGCTGCGCGCCTGGGACCGGGACGACATGGCCGTGCTGCGCGGCTGGGTCGCCCTCTTCGACGCCTGGTCGCTGGCGCACCCGGCGCCCACCGAGGTCCCCCCGACCGCCGTGGCGGAAGTGGTGGAAGCCGTTCCGCAACTGCTCTCCCTCCTTCAGCTCTCGGCCGGGCCCGTCCTGGTGCCCGCCCTGCTGGACCTGCTGGAGCAGCGGGTCCAGGAGCTGCGCGAGGAGCGCTGCGAGGTCCCCTACGGCCCCGGCCACCGACCCGCGGCCGGGGGCCCCGGCGGAACGCCGCAATCGCCGCAATCATCGTCGGAACCGGTGCCGGACGGCGGAACGCCCCCCGGCCAGGACACGGCACCCCGCCCCGGGGGCGAGGGCGGGGCGCCCGTCCTGCACGGTCTGCCCTCCGTCTCCCCGCTGCTCGACTGGGCCCTCGACGGGCTCGCCGCCGTGGGCGCGCTCACCCTGGACAAGGGCCGCTCCGCCACGCTCACCCCGCTCGGCAACTGGGCGGTCTGGGTCAAGCTGGAGCAGATCTGCGTGGCCGCGCAGAGCCCCGCGGGCAATATCGAGCAGTCGGCCGAGGACATGCTCCGCGGCTGTGCCCGGCTCACCCCGGGGCCCGCCAGGGCCGAGTACCGGGCCTGGCTCGCGGCGCGCCCGGTCTCCAGTGCGGTGACCGAACTGCTGACCGTGGCCCGGGGCGAGGACGCCCTGCTGCGCGGGCTCGCCTTCGAGGCGCTGCGCGTCGTCGGCGCCCCCGCCGAGGCCGAGGTCCGCTCCGCCGCCGCCGAGGCGTCGCTGCGCCCCTACGCCCTGCTCTGGCTCGCCGAGTACGAGGGCATGGACCCCGAGGACGCGCCCGATGTCCTCAGCCGGGAGGACGCCACCTGGCTCTGGGTGGACACCGCGGCGGCCGTCGCCGACCACGGCGAGCCCCAACTGCTGCTGCGCCACCTCGACTCCGCGGTCCAGGGCACCGTCCCGGCCCTCCTCGAAGAGGTCCGGTCCGGCGGTCACCCCCGTACGGTCCAGGTCCTGGTGGCCCTGGCCGCCGCGCATCCCGATCCGGCCCTCGCGAAGGCCGTCCGCCGCGCCGCCTTCCAGGTCCACACGGGAGGCGCGTAGCGCCGACCCCCGCCACCCGGCCCGGCGGGGCCGCGCCGCACCCCCGCCGGACCGGGCCGTACCCCGGAGCCCGTTCCTCCGATGTGACCCGCGTCTCCTTTGGGCGTCCGCCCCCGGCGACGCCTCCCCGCGCACCGTCCGCGCAGGCCGCGGCGGTTTCGGCCGCCCGCCGGCCCCCGGGCCGCGCCACCGAGCCCGCAAAAGCACTTGCAGCCCCCCGTTAGACTGGCCGTATGGCCTTTCTCCCTGTGCATTAGACGGCGTCGACGCCCCCTCCGCCCGTCCCTCCGCCGTCCGATCCGCCCTGGAGTCTGTCCGTGATCACCGCTTCCGGTATCGAGCTGCGTGCCGGTGCCCGCATCCTCATCGAGTCCGCGTCCTTCCGTGTCGCCAAGGGCGACCGCATCGGCCTCGTCGGCCGCAACGGCGCGGGCAAGACCACCCTCACCAAGTGCCTCGCGGGTGAGGGCATCCCCGCCTCCGGCACCATCGCCCGCTCCGGCGAGGTGGGCTACCTCCCGCAGGACCCGCGCACCGGCGACCTCGACACCCTCGCGCGCGACCGCATCCTCTCCGCCCGCGGACTCGACAGCGTCCTCCGCAAGATGCGGGAGAACGAGGACCGGATGGCGAACGGCCAGGGCGCCACCCGCGAGAAGGCGATGAAGAAGTACGAGCGCCTGGAGACGGAGTTCCTCACCAAGGGCGGATACGCCGCCGAGGCCGAGGCCGCCACCATCGCCGCCGCGCTCGGACTCCCCGACCGCGTGCTCGGCCAGCCCCTGCACACGCTCTCCGGCGGCCAGCGCCGCCGGGTCGAGCTGGCGCGCATCCTCTTCTCGGACGCCGACACCCTCCTCCTGGACGAGCCCACCAACCACCTCGACGCCGACTCGATCGTCTGGCTGCGCGACTACCTCAAGACCTACCGCGGCGGCTTCATCGTCATCTCCCACGACGTCGACCTCGTCGAGACCGTCGTCAACAAGGTCTTCTACCTGGACGCCAACCGCTCCACCATCGACATCTACAACATGGGCTGGAAGCTCTACCAGCAGCAGCGCGAGGCCGACGAGAAGCGCCGCAAGCGGGAGCGGCAGAACGCCGAGAAGAAGGCCGCCGCGCTCAACGCCCAGGCCGACAAGATGCGGGCCAAGGCCACCAAGACCGTCGCCGCGCAGAACATGGCCCGCCGCGCCGAGCGGCTGCTCGCCGGGCTGGAGGCCGAGCGCGCCTCCGACAAGGTCGCCAAGCTGCGCTTCCCCGAGCCCGCGCCCTGCGGCCGGACCCCGCTGCGCGCGGAGGGCCTGTCCAAGTCCTACGGCTCGCTGGAGATCTTCACCGATGTCGACCTCGCCATCGACAAGGGCTCCCGGGTCGTCATCCTCGGTCTGAACGGCGCGGGCAAGACCACCCTGCTGCGGCTGCTCGCGGGCGTGGAGCAGCCCGACACCGGCGAGGTCGCCCCCGGCCACGGCCTCAAGCTCGGCTACTACGCCCAGGAGCACGAGACCCTGGACCCGGGCCGCACGGTCCTGGAGAACATGCGCTCCTCCGCCCCGGACCTGGACCTGGTGGAGATCCGCAAGACGCTCGGCTCGTTCCTGTTCTCCGGCGACGACGTCGACAAGCCCGCCGGTGTGCTCTCCGGCGGCGAGAAGACCCGGCTCGCCCTGGCCACCCTGGTCGTCTCCTCGGCCAATGTGCTGCTGCTCGACGAGCCCACCAACAACCTCGACCCCGCCAGCCGCGAGGAGATCCTGGGCGCGCTGCGCACCTACAAGGGCGCGGTCATCCTGGTCACCCATGACGAGGGCGCGGTGGAGGCGCTGGAACCGGAGCGGATCATTCTGCTGCCGGACGGCGTCGAGGACCTGTGGGGCGCGGACTACGCGGACCTGGTGGCCCTGGCCTGACCGGACGCCGTTCCGGTGCCGGTCCGGGACCGGCACCGGAGCCCGTACGGGCCCGGGACGCGGGGTGCCGACCCCGGCCAGCGCACTGATCCACTGCCTATGGATCATTCGGCTCACGGGTGATCCATCATCTGAGTGAGCGTGTCTCATCCATCCGTCGGGGCGCCGCCCGCGGGCCACCGGGCGCTCCCGGTGGTGCCCCCGTCGGCATGCTTCGGAACGTACCTACTCTGACCTGCCCACTTGTCGGGACGACCCGCTTCTGTGACGGACGTCTCGAACACGGAATGAACCTTTCGGGGTGCCCGGGCCGTATAGGGACTGATGAAGGTCGTCTTATGGACCTTGCCGAATGGGTGGCCAGGAAGGGCGCAAGGGGTGATCATGAGAAGTCCAGAGCGCACTTCCCATGAGGAGGCACGGGTGGCCGAGACTCTGAAGAAGGGCAGCCGGGTGACCGGCGCCGCGCGCGACAAGCTCGCGGCAGACCTGAAGAAGAAATATGACTCCGGTGCGAGCATCCGGGCGCTGGCCGAGGAAACCGGCCGGTCCTACGGGTTCGTCCATCGGATGCTGAGTGAGTCCGGAGTCACACTGCGAGGACGCGGTGGAGCCACACGGGGCAAGAAGGCCGCCTCGGCCTGAGCGGCCGGCGGCCGGGCTCTGTCCGGTTGTCGAGTGCTCACCCGGCCGGCCCGACAGCGGGCCGGGTGGACGCTCCGGCAGTCGCCGCTTCCGGCGGTGCGGGTCCTGTGGACCTCGCCGTACGGTGGCGGGGGCTCGGCCATGGCGGACAAGTCCCCGGGGACGGGTGGTTACTGTGCAGTCGCTTAGCTAGTCTGCGACTGCACCGATCACCCCCGAACCGGAGGCGCCCCATGACTTCGCCCGGCTCCGCGCACGATGTCGTGCTGGACCAGGACGGCGTACGGCTCACCGTGGAGGACATGGTCGCCACGGTGACCCTGACCAACCCGGCCAAGCGCAATGCGCAGTCCCCCGCCCTGTGGCGGGCGCTGACGCAGGCGGGTCGGTCGCTGCCGGGCAGCGTACGGGTGGTCGTGCTGCGCGCGGAGGGCATGTCCTTCTCCGCCGGGCTCGACCGGCAGGCTTTCACGCCCGAGGGCTTTACGGGCGAGCCGTCCTTCCTGGAACTGGCACGGATGTCCGACACGGCGCTCGACGCCGTGATCTCCGAGTACCAGGAGGCGTTCACCTGGTGGCGGCGGAACGACATCATCAGTGTCGCGGCCGTCCAGGGACATGCCATCGGCGCCGGTTTCCAACTCGCGCTCGCCTGCGATCTGCGGATCGTGGCGCAGGACGCGCAGTTCGCCATGCGCGAGACCGCGCTCGGCCTCGTCCCCGATCTGACCGGTACCCATCCACTGGTCTCGCTGGCCGGTTACGCCCGGGCGCTGGAGATCTGCGCGACGGGACGCTCCGTCCACGCCGACGAGGCCGAACGGATCGGCCTCGCCCAGCTCGTGGTTCCCGGGGCGGAACTGGACGCGGCGGTACGTGACCTCGTCGCCGCGCTGCTCGTCGCACCCCGGGACGCGGTCGTCGAGACCAAGACCCTGCTGCGCGGCGCGGCGACCCGTTCCTACGAGGACCAGCGCGCGGCCGAACGCGCGTCCCAGACCCGCCGCCTCCGGGACCTCGCGGGCCTCGGCGACTGACCCACCCGCCGGTCACGTCCCCCGGACCCGGTGCCGCGCCCCGATCCGGCCGCCCCGCCGCCGACGAGCCCCGCGCTCACCGCCGGATCCGGTGCGTCGCCGGAGCACGCCGCACGGCCCCGCGCGGTCCGTCGCCTTCTCCGGACCCCGGGGCGCCGTCGCACGGCCACCGCGCGGATCTGGCGGGCTGCGAGGGCGGTCGGGTCCTCCGGGGACGGGGACGGCGGCGGCTCGGGGCGTGCCGCACAGCCGCGGCCGGACCTGCCTCCACCGCGACGTACCGCGTGGCCACCTCAGGACCTGGTCCACCGCGTCTGCCGGGAGGGCCACCACCGCCGACCTTCGTCCAGCGCGTCCCCCCGGGGCCGACAGCCGACCCGGGGGACCCGGTCCGCCGTGTTCTCCGCGAGGTGTCGCGCGCCGGAGCGCTCTCAGACGGTGACGGCGGTGATCAGGACCGCCACCGGGAGGTCCCCGGGCAGTTCCGGCGAGACGGCCGAGCGGACCGCACGGGCCACGGTGAGGGGGCGGTGGCCCCGGGCGACGGCGATCTCCAGCCGGGCCCGGTCCGGGGCGATCGTGACGGCGGGGCCCAGGGTGGCGGTCAGACCGTCCACGCCGGGGACGGCGGCCGCGGCACGGGCCGCCGGACCGTCCGGCTCCGTCCGTGGAACGGACGGCTCCACAGGGGCGCGCACCGGCCCGGTCCCCCCGGCCGGGGCCGGGTCGGCCAGCCCCGTCACCCGGATATCCGTATCCGTCACGGGCAGATCGAGCACGTCCGTCGCGGCGGTCAGCAGCGCCTCGCGCAGTCCGGCCGCCAGCTCCGGCAGCGGCCGTGACCAGGTCGTCGCTGTGCACTCCGCCGTGATCCGCAGCGGACCGGGCGGCAGTGCGCCCGGCGGGGGCGGCACCCGGGGGCGGGCCGCCGCCTCCGGGTCCGCCAGATCCAGCCGCAGCGGACCCGGCACCACCCCGGTGACCCCCGCGCCCGCCCGCTCCAGCACGGCCCGGGCCGCCCGCTCGGTGATCCAGACCCCGTCCTCCGCCCCGCCCAGCGCCAGCAGTCTGCCGGGGCCGAGCCATCTCCGTACCGCGTCAGCAGTGGTCATGGCCCCAGCCTGCCGCATCCCCGGCGCGCAAGCGGACAACCGCGCTTAATGTGGGCAAGGGGGTGTTTTCCAAACGGCGGGCGACGGCCGAAAGGATCGACGGGATGACGGACAGCACCGGTAGGGAACTCCAGGGCACGGGCGGCAGGTCCGGGGGCAAGGACCCCGGCGTCCGGGGCCGTACGACCATCTCCGACGGGGTCGTCGAGAAGATCGCCGGGCTCGCCGCCCGCGATGTCGTCGGCGTCCACACCATGGGCAGCGGACTCTCCCGCACCCTGGGGGCCGTCCGCGACCGCGTCCCCGGCGGCCGGACGAGCGTCACCCGGGGCGTCAAGGCCGAGGTCGGCGAGGTACAGACCGCGCTGGACCTGGAGATCGTCGTCGACTACGGCGTCTCGATCTCCGAGGTGGCCCGCGCGGTGCGCGAGAACGTGGTCTCCGCCGTGGAGCGGATGACCGGCCTGGAGGTCGTCGAGGTGAACATCGCGGTCACCGATGTGAAGCTGCCCGACGAGGAGGACGACGAACCGGAACCACGACTTCAGTGACCGGCGGCCCAGGGAGTGAGGAGCTGAGCTGAGATGAACATGGCTGTGGCCGGACTACTGGCCGGAATGGGCCTCGGCTTCGCCGGGTACTTCGGTGGCTTCGGCGCCTTTCTGCTGGTCGCCGCCCTGGGAGCGGTCGGCTTCGTGGCAGGCCGCTTCCTCGACGGCGATCTCGCGCCCGGAGAGTTCTTCCGGACCCGCGAGCGCGGCGACCGGCCCCGGTGACCCCGGGGGCGGGAGCCGCCACCGCCGACGGCGGTCCGGACGGCGGGTACGGCGGCATCGTCGACGGCGGTCCGGACGGCGGCACCACCGGCGGGCGGATCGGCGCGGGCGACCGGGGCGCGACCGTCATCGCGGACCGCGTCGTCGCGAAGATCGCCGCACAGGCGGCCCGGGAGGCGATCGGCGCCGTGCCCGAGGGCGGCCGGTCCCCGCATGCCTCCGTGGCCGTACGGCGGGGCGCCGCCCGGGTCCGGGTCAGCCTCGAACTCGACTACCCGTCCGACATCGGCCTCCAGTGCGGCGCCGTCCGCCGCCGTGTCACCGAACGCGTCGAGACCCTGGCCGGGATGACCGTCCCGGAGGTCTCCGTCCTGGTGGAACGGCTGCACTCGGCCGAGACCCGCGGCACCGCGCGGCGGAGGACCCGATGACCCCGCAGCAGCGGCCGACGGCACAGCCCGGGGCGCCGACCGCGCCGCCACCGCCCAGCACCGAGCGGCCCGACCCCTTCCTCGTCCGCAACCGCCGGACCGGAACCGGCAGATTCTGGTCGGTGCGCCGCCTCCCCGCCGCGCTGCTCGCCGCCGTCGTCCTCGGCGGCGCGGGAGTGCTGCTGTACGACATCGCCGCCGTCCGGGCGGGCCGCCCGGCGATGGAGTGGCGGCGCGTGGCCGTGGCCCAGCTCGCCCGGCGGCGGCTCGACGAACCCTGGGTGCTGACGGGCGCGGCGGTCCTCGCCGCCGTCGGGCTCTGGCTGATCGTCCTCGCCGTCACCCCCGGGTTGCGCCGGCTGCTCACCATGCGGCGCGACGGCGGCCCCGTCCGGGCGGGCCTGGAGCGGACGGCCGCCGCCCTGGTGCTGCGGGACCGTGCGATGGAGGTGCCCGGAGTGCGGTCGGTACGGGTCCGGGTGGGCCGGTCCCGGGCCAGGGTCCGGGCCCTGGCCCACTTCCGTGACCTCGACGAGGTCCGCGCCGACCTCGACAGCGCCCTTGACGCGGCCGTCGCCGAACTCGGCCTGGTCAAGGAGTTGTCGCGGTCCGTACGGGTCTCCCGGCCGCCCGTGCGGAAGACCTGAGGTGACACGAGTGCGGGGAGAGGCACGATGCTGAGAGCCGTCAACCGTGTGGTGCTCGGCCTGGCGGGCGCGGTGCTGGTCTGCGGCGCGGGCGCGGCGCTCGCCGCGGGCGCGGGCCTCGACGTCCCGTCCTGGTGGCCCTGGCACGGCCCCCGCGATGTGCCGCTCTCCACGGCGGACCGGGAGCGGTGGCGCGACGAGAGCTGGTGGTGGCCCACCGTCGCCGCCGTTCTCGCGGTGCTCGTGCTGCTGGCGCTCTGGCTGCTGCTCGCGCAGCTCCGGCGGGGCCGACTCGCCGAACTCCGGGTGGCGGGCGACGACGGCGGGGACGGACTGATCCGGGGCCGGGCGCTGGAGCGGGTGCTCCAGGCGGAGGCGGAGTCGCTGCCGGGGGTCGCCCGGGCCCGGGTCCGGCTCACCGGCCGCCGCCGGGAGCCGCGGGCCGGGGTCGGACTCCTCCTGGAGCCCCACGCCTCACCGGAGGAGACCCTGACCCGGCTCGCCTCCGGGGCGGTGGAGCACGCCCGCGCCTCGGCCGGGCTCGTCGAACTGCCCGCCGAGGCACGGCTGCGCGCCGCCCGGCACGGCGCCCGCCGGGTGAACTGACCCCCGGCACGCCCCTCCGCCGGGCCCGGCGGCGGCACCGGCTCAGAAGCCGCGCCGCGTCCCCCCGTCGACCGGCAGCATCACACCCGTCAGATAGGACGCGGCGGGCGACAGGACGAACGCCGCCACCCGGCCGAACTCCTCCGGGGTGCCGTACCGCCGCAGCGGGATGCGCGCCTCGTTCGCCGCCCGGGCCGCCTCCGCGTCCCCCGAGAGCGCGTCGAGTTCCCGTACCCGGTCGGTGTCGATCCGGGCGGGCAGCAGCCCCACCACCCGGATGCCCCGCGGCCCCAGCTCGTCCGCGAGCGACTTGGCGAAGCCCGCGAGCCCCGGGCGCAGCCCGTTGGAGATCGTCAGCCCGGGGACGGGCTCATGGACCGAGCTGGAGAGCACGAATCCGATCACCCCGCCCTCGCCGAGCGCCGCGGCGGCCGTGCGGGCCGTGCGCACCGCGCCCAGGAACACCGAGTCGAACGCGGCCCGCCACTGCTCGTCCGTGTTGTCCGCGGCGGACCCGGGCGGGGGCCCGCCCACGCTGATCAGCACCCCGTCGAACCGCCCGAAGTGCGCCCGGGCGGCGTTGACGAGCCGCTCCGCGCCCTCCGGGTCGGCGTTGTCCAGCGCGATGCCCACGGCGTCCGGGCCCAGTTCCGCCGCCGCGTCCAGCACGGTCCGCTCGTCGCGCCCGGTGATGACGACCTTCGCGCCCTCGGCGACCAGCGCCCGCGCCGAGGCGTTGCCCAGCCCCCGCGAGGCGCCCGTCACCACGAGGACGCGGTCCTTCAGTCCAAGATCCATGGACTTATCCTGCCCGCATCTCCCGTCCCAGCGCGAGGGCCGTCGTGACGAGGGCGATATGGCTGAACGCCTGGGGGAAGTTGCCGAGCTGGCGCCCGGCCGTCGTGTCGTACTCCTCGGCGAGCAGCCCCACATCGTTGCGGAGGGTCAGCAGCCGCTCGAACAGATCCCGGGCCTCCTCGCTCCTGCCGGTCATCCGCAACGCGTCCGCCAGCCAGAACGAGCAGGCGAGAAAGGCGCCCTCGTCCCCCGGCAGACCGTCCACCGTCCCGCCCCCGGTGCTGTAGCGGCGGATGAGCCCGCCCGGTGTGCCGAGCCCCTCCCGGACCGCGTCGACCGTGCCGACCACCCGGGGGTCGTCCGGCGGCAGGAACCCGGTCCGGGGGATCAGCAGGGTCGCCGCGTCCAGTTCGGCGGAGCCGTAGTACTGGGTGAACGTATTGCGCACGGGGTCGTACCCCTTCTCGCAGACGTCCTCGTGGACGGCGTCCCGCATGGTCCGCCAGCGGTCCACGTCGCCGCGGAGCGAGGGGTCGCCCTCCAGGGTGCGGACGGCGCGGTCCGCCGCCACCCACGCCATCACCTTGGAGTGGACGAAGTGCCGCCGCTGTCCCCGGACCTCCCACAGCCCCTCGTCCGGCTCCCGCCACTTCGTCTCCAGGAAGCCGAGCAGGCTGAGCTGGAGGAACCAGGCGTGCCGCTCGGAGGGGATACCCGCCTGCCGGGCCAGGAAGAAGGAGTCGACGACCTCGCCGTAGACATCGAGCTGGAGCTGGTCGACGGCCGCGTTCCCGGTGCGCACGGGGGAGGAGTCGGCGTATCCGGAGAGCCAGGGGAGCACGGTCTCCGGGAGCCGCCGCTCCCCGCCGAGCCCGTACATGATCTGGAGGTCCGCCGGGTCGCCCGCCACCGCGCGCAGCAGCCAGTTCCGCCAGGCCGTCGCCTCGTCCTGGTACCCGGCGTCCAGCAGGGCGTCCAGGGTGAGCGTCGAGTCCCGCAGCCAGCAGAAGCGGTAGTCCCAGTTCCGTACCCCGCCCAGCGCCTCGGGCAGCGAGGTGGTGGGCGCGGCGACGATGCCGCCGGTGGGTTTGAAGGTGAGGGCCTTCAGGGTGATGAGCGAGCGGACGACGGCGTCCCGGTACGGGCCCGAGGTGCTGCACCGGTTCGCCCACGCGGACCAGTCCCGCAGACTGCACTCCAGCGCCTCGTACGGGTCGACGAGGGTGGGCCGGTGGTGGTGCGAGAGATACCAGGTGAGGGTGAACGCCACCCGCTCGCCGGGGCCGACCGGGAAGGAGGACACGGTGCTGAAGTCCTGGCCCCAGGTCTTGACCCGGGGTTCGCTGCGCAGCCACACCGCGTCGGGCCCGGCGACCGCCACCCGGTGGCCGTTGGTGCGGCGCATCCAGGGCACCACCGAGCCGTAGTCGAAGCGCAGCCGCAGCACACTCTCCACCTGGACGGTGCCGGTGACGCCCTCCACGATCCGCATCACGTCGGGGGCCTCGTCGCGCTGCGGCATGAAGTCGATGACCTTGACCGTGCCGTCGGGGGTCTCCCACACCGACTCCAGGACGAGGGAGTCCCCGATGTACGCCCGCCGGGTGCACACGCCCGCGCCCTTCGGGGCGATCCGCCAGTGCCCGTTCTCGTGGTCGCCGAGGATCGCGGCGAAGCAGGCCGCCGAGTCGAAACGGGGCAGGCAGAGCCAGTCGACGGAGCCGTCCCGGCCGACCAGGGCCGCCGTCTGGAGATCGCCGATGAGGGCGTAGTCCTCGATGCGCAGGGTCATGCTGTGGCGCATTCCCGGGGCGGGTGGGGGAATATCAGCCGGGTCCCCCTGTCAGACGATCAGGGCCGTCGGACGATCGGGGCCCGGCCGTCGCGCGCGCAGTTCCCCGGGCGGCCCGCCGGACCGCTGGGGCCGCGACGCGTCAGGCGGTCGCGGGCTCCTGCGAGGCCCGCTCCGTGCTCCCGCTGTCCTCGCTGTCCCCGCTGTCCTCGCTGCTCCCGCCGGGTCCGCCGCTCCCGCCGGCCGCGGCCTCGGCCGCGCGGGCGGCGCGCCGGTCGCGCACCTCGCGGCGGACGAGGATGACCCAGCCGATCGGGACACCGGCGGTGAAGAGCCACCACTGGACCGCGTACGCCATGTGCGCGCCGATCGAGTCGTGGTCCGGCTTCGGGATCGGCTCGGGCAGGGTCGCCGAGGTCTTCGCGGGGATCAGCTCCACATAGCCGCCCAGGACCGCGCGGTCCAGCGCCTCGGCCCGCTGCTCGCTGTTGATCAGCATGATCTGGCGGGGCGGCAGCCCGGAGAGGTCCTTGATGCCGCTGCTGCCGGTCGTCTCGTCCGCCTTCAGCCGGCCCGTGATCGTGACCTCGCCCTTCGGCGGGGGCGGTACGGCGGGGTACGCGTGCTGGTCCGTGGGGGCCGGGACCCAGCCCCGGTTGACGAGGACCGCGCGGCCGTCGGGGAGGACCAGCGGGGTCAGGACATGGACGCCGACCTTGTCGTCCACATTGGTACGGCGGCGGACGACGACCTCGCCCCGGGTGTCGTACGTACCGGTGGCGGTGACCTTGCGCCAGTAGTCGGAGCGGGGGACGGAGTGCCCCGGGGAGGTCAGCTCCGTCACCGGGACCGGCTCCGCCTCCAGGTTCCGCTGGATCAGCCCGTTCTGCTCCACCCGGCGCTCATGGCGGTGGTACTGCCAGAAGCCCAGCTCGATCATGGTCGGGACGAGCGCGAGGCCGACGAGGGTGAGGATCACCCACTGGCGGGTCAACAGAAAGCGGTACACGGCGTCGACCGTACCTCCTGCCCCCGGCGCGGCCGGTGGCGGGGCCCGCCCACCGCGTCCCCGGGCCGTCCGCCCCGGCTGCGGGGTCCGCCGGGCGGGACCGGACCCGGACGGGTCGGACCGGCGGGCTCAGGCCCGGTCGACGACTCCCACCCGTCCCTCCGCGCGGGCGCAGTGGGCACCGCAGTACCAGTGCCCCTGGACCTCGACGCCCTGGCCGATCACCTGGACCTCGCAGTGCTCGCAGACCGGCGCCATGCAGTGGATCGCGCAGGCGAAGCAGTCGAAGACATGCACCGCGCCCTGGGCGTGCACCTCGAACGACATGCTGTAGTCGTTTCCGCAGACCTCGCAAAGTGCCATGCGCCTCAGCGTGCGGCGCGGGGCCGCGGAACCGGCGGACGGCACGCCCGCCCGTCACCCGTCTGCGCCGACCGGCCGTCCACCGGGCCCGGAGGCCCCTGCGCACCGTCCCGGCCCGGCGCTCAGTCGGCCGCCGCCACGTCCCGCAGGAGCTGGGTGAAGGCGGCCTCGTCCACGATCGGGGTGCCGTACGCGGTCGCCCGGCCGGTCTTGGAGGTCGGGGCGTGCGGATCGTTGGTGACCAGCAGGCTCGTCAGCCGGGAGACGCTGGTGGAGATGTGCAGCCCCGCCTCGAACGCCCGGTCCTCCAGCAGCTCCCGGTCGACGGAGGTGTCCCCCGAGAACGCCACCCGCATCCCCTGCTTCAGCGGCTTCCCCGGCTCGTACCGCCCCGGGTTGGGATAGGGGCACGGGGGGCGTTTGCGCGAGGGGCGCCAGGAGCCCGCCCCGTACCGGCCGTAGGAGGAGCCCGCCCCCGTCCGGCCGTGACCCGGCTGATAGCCGATCCGGGCCACGGCGGGGGAGTCCGACCACTCCGTCAGCGGCAGACACTCCAGCAGCGGCAGCCGCACCCCGTCCCGCGCCGCCGTGTGCAGACTGGGCCGGAACGCCTCCGCCAGCACCCGGGCGTCGTCCAGCGCGTGGTGCGCCTGCCGCTGGACCACACCGAAGTGCGCGGCCAGGGACTCCAGCTTGTGGTTGGGCAGCGGCAGCCGCAGCTCCTTGGCGAGCGCGATGGTGCACAGCCGCTGCCGGGTGGGCGCGGTGCGGCGGGCCCGTGCGTACTCCCTGGCGATCATGGACCAGTCGAACATGGCGTTGTGCGCGACGAGTACCCGGCCGTCGAGGCGCTGCGAGAACTCGTCGGCGATGTCCTGGAAGAGCGGCGCCCCCGCGAGGACGTCGGACGTCAGACCGTGTATCCACACCGGGCCCGGATCCCGCTCCGGGTTGACCAGCGTGTACCAGTGGTCCTCCACCTCGCCCCGGGCGTCCAGCCGGTACACGGCAGCGGAGACTATCCGGTCGTCGCGGGCGAGGCCGGTGGTCTCCACGTCGACGACCGCGTACCCCCGCGGATAGGCGGACGGCCACGTCGTCGCTGCTGTCGTGCTGTCGTCGGGCATGGTCACAGAGAATACGGCCCCTCACTGACAGCACCCGATCCGCCCGCCCCGTACGCCCTTTGCGCGCCGGTGTGCCCGGCGGTCGGCGGGCCGGTCCCGATGCGCCCGCCACCGACCCGGCGTCAGCTTCCGCGGGTTCCTCCGGGCGGGTCGCTCCGCCGCGGGCGGCCCGCGGGATGGGACCCCCCCCGGGTGACCCATGCGTCCGACGCAGCCCATGGCGCCGCCCTCGGCGCCCGGCTCAACTGGCTCCGCGCGGCCGTCCTCGGCGCCAACGACGGCATCGTCTCCACGGCGGGCCTGGTCGTCGGCGTCGCCGGGGCAACCGACGACCGCTTCGCCCTGCTCACCGCCGGGCTGAGCGGACTGCTCGCGGGCTCCCTGTCCATGGCGGCCGGTGAGTATGTCTCCGTCTCCACCCAGCGCGACACGGAACGGGCGGCGCTCGCCCTGGAGAAGCGGGAACTGCGGGAGCAGCCCGACGCCGAACTCGACGAGCTGACCGACCTACTGACCGGACGGGGGCTCAGCCGGGACGTCGCCCGGGAGGCCGCCGTCCAGCTCAGCGAGCGGGACGCCCTGCGCGCCCATGCCCGGGTCGAGCTGGGGATCGACCCCGACGCCCTCGCCGAGCCCTGGCACGCGGCGGGCGCCAGCTTCCTCGCCTTCACGGCGGGCGCGCTGCTGCCGCTGCTGGCGATCGTGCTGCCGCCCGCCCCGGCCCGGCTCGCGGTCACCGTCGGATCGGTGCTGCTCGCCCTCGCCTGCACCGGCTGGTGGAGCTCCCGGCTGGGAGCGGCGCCCGCCGGGCGGGCCGTGGCCCGCACCGTGGGCGGGGGAGCGGTGGCGATGGGGGTGACCTACGCGGCGGGCTCCCTCCTCGGCAACGTCGGGGTCTAGCCCCGGCCCGCGGTGTTGGAGGAAGTCGCCAAGACTTGCTGACAACCCGTCTCGCATACTTGTAAGTAACACCGTCTAGCCCCGCCCCGACCGCCGCCCTTACCGTGCCCCCATGCCGAATCCCCCCGATGTCGTGCTGTGGTCGATACCTGCTTTCGCCCTGCTCACCCTGGTGGAGTGGACCGTCTCCCGGCTCCGTCCCGACGACCGCGCCGCGGGCTACGAGGCCAAGGACGCGGCCACGAGCATCGCGATGGGCGTCGGCAGCCTCGGCTTCGACCTGCTGTGGAAGATCCCCGTCGTCGCCTCCTGCACGGCGGTCCATCAGCTCACCCCGGCCCGGGTCCCCTTCCTGTGGTGGACCGTTGTGCCGATGCTGCTCGCGCAGGACTTCCTCTACTACTGGTACCACCGCTCCCACCACGTCGTACGGCTCCTCTGGGCCTCCCACGTGGTCCACCACTCCAGCCGGAGGTTCAACCTCACCACCGCGCTGCGCCAGCCCTGGACCGGTGTCACCTCCGGGTTCTTCTATCTGCCGATGGTCGCCCTCGGGGTCCACCCGGCGGCCGTGGCCTTCTGTGTGTCCGTCAACCTCGTCTACCAGTTCTGGGTGCACACCGAACGGATCGGCAGGCTGCCGCGCCCCGTCGAGTACCTGCTGAACACCCCCTCCCACCACCGGGTCCACCACGCCTCCCAGGGCGGCTACCTGGACCGCAACTTCGGCGGTGTCCTCATCGTCTGGGACCGGCTCTTCGGCACCTTCGCGGCCGAGGCCGAGCGGCCCGTCTTCGGCCTCACCAAGAACATCGACACCTACAACCCGCTGCGGGTCGCCACCCATGAGTACCTGGCCATCGCCCGCGATCTGCGGGCCGCGGACAACTGGCGCGAGTGCGCGGGACATCTGTTCCGGGGCCCCGGACGGCAGCCGCGCGCCACCCCCCTGACGGAACGTTCCGCCGCGCCGCAGCCGCAGCCGCAGCCGCAGCCGCCGCCCCCGGACTCCGCACCCCCGCCGCGTGCCCTCCCCGTCCCCACCACGGAAACAGGACATTCCATATGACCGCCGCACCCGACACCGGCACCGGCACCCGCGCCCCCTGGCGGATCGCCCTCCCCCGGGACACCCCGAGCCGGGCGCTGCTCGCCGCCTTCGGCCTCGCCCTCCTCGCCGACCTCGGATCGCTCGCCGCGGGCTCCGGGACGGGCCATCTGCTCTTCAAGCCGCTGCTGATGCCGCTGCTCGTGGCTTACACGGTGGTCAGGGGCGGGCCCCGGCTGCTGGTCGCCGCGCTGCTCTTCGGCTGGGGCGGCGATCTCTTCCTGCTCTCGGAGGCCGAGTGGGCCTTCCTGGTCGGCATGGGCTCGTTCGCCCTGGGGCACCTCTGCTACCTGACGCTGTTCGGGCGCTGCCGCACGCCCCGGCCGTCCTCCCCGCTGTACGCGCTCGCCCTCGGCACGGCCGTGGTGCTGCTCTGGCCCGACCTCCCCGCGGACCTCCGTATCCCGGTGGCCGGATATGCATTGCTCCTCACCGCCATGGCATGGCGCTCCTGCGGTGTCGGACGACTGGCGGCGGTGGGCGGGGGGCTGTTTCTGGTCTCGGACCTGATCATCGCCACCGAGGTGGCCGACTGGTCGCAGCCGCCGGTCCCGGATGTCTGGATCATGCTGCTGTACGGGGTGGGCCAACTGCTGCTCACCCTCGGGGTGCTGGCCCGCGCCGACACCGCCGCGGGGGCCGCCCGTACCGGGTGACACGGACGGCGAAGGGGGCCGGGCGAGTGCCCGGCCCCCTTCGTCCTGTTCTCGTTCAGCGTCCGCCGTTCCGGCCGCCACCGGTCAGGTGTTCACCGGACCGGTGCCACCGCTCGGGCGGCCGCCGGTTCAGCGCCGCACCGCGTCCAGCGCGTCCACGACACCGGTGCCGTAGAAGCCGTTCTTGGCCTTGTCGCCCTCGCAGACGGCGTCGATCTTGCCGTCGTTGTTGATGTCGTACGGGTTGGTGCACTCACGGTCGTCGGCCTGTGCGTACAGCAGGGCCTTCACCGCGGCCGGGGAGGCGTACGGGTGCTTCGACTTGACGAGCGCGGCGACGCCCGCGACGTGCGGCGACGCCATCGAGGTGCCGGCCATGTAGATGTACTCGCCGTTCATGCCGGTGGAGAGAATCCGGCCGTCGGCCGCCGGGGCGTCCGGCTTCTGGAAGGCCGTGCGGTCGCCGCCCGGCGCGGAGATGTCGACCACGCCGTTGCCGTGGTTGGAGAACGAGGACTTCAGCCCCTTCGCGCCCAGCGAGGAGGTGGTGACGACACCGGGGAGCTGGGTCGGGATGTCCAGGCACTCACTGGGGTCGATGGAGCGGGTGCCGGGGGTGGAGTCGTTCGGGCTGCTGACGTCGGTCAGCTGCGCGGACGCCAGGTCCATGGAGCTGTTGCCGGCCGCCGCGACATTGACCGAGCCCTTGCGCTCGGCGTAGCGGGTGGCCCGCTGCACGGCCTCCACCAGGGCGAGCTGGTCCGGGTCGTTCTTGCAGTTGAACAGCCACGGGTCCACGTAGAAGCTGCTGTTGGTGACCTCGGCGCCCTTCTCGGCGGCCCAGATGAAGGCGCAGACGACCGCCTCCGTGTAGAAGAAGCCGGCCGGGGTGGAGACCTTGATGCCGGAGACCTTGACGCCCGGGGCGACGCCGACGACGCCGATGTCGTTCTTCGCGGCGGCGATGGTGCCCGCGACATGCGTGCCGTGGGGGCTCTCGCCCGGGGCGGGGCGCCAGGCCCCCTCGGTGGTGTCCGGCTTGCCGCTGACGCAGTTCGCCGAGGACCGCCGGTCGAAGTTGGCCTGGAGGTCGGGGTGGGTGTCGTCGACACCGGTGTCGATCACGGCGACCGTGACCCTCTTGCTGCCCAGGGTCTTCTTGTGGGCCTGGTCGGCCTTGATCGCCGGAAGTCCCCACAGCAGCGGGGCCAGCGGGTCCTCGCCCTCACCGGCCCGCGCGGCGGCGGCCTCGGCCTCCGCGGAGGTCAGCGGGCGCTGCGAGTCGATGGCGGTGTCGGCGGCCGGGGCGATCGGCGCCGTCCGCGTGGCACCGGCGGAGACGACACCGTCGACCCGGCGGATCGCCGTGGCGAAATCCGGGTTCTGCGAGTGGACGACGATCACGCCTATCTGGTCGTAGGCGATCACGATGGAGCCGCCGGCGTTGGCTATCGCCTTCTTCACCGTCTTCGCGGTATACGGCCCACCCTTCACATTCACCACATAGGACAGCTTCGGTCCCACGGTGGATGTCACCGGGGCGGCTACGGCCTCGGCGGGCGCCGCGGTCGCCGCCGCCGGGGTGAGGAAGCCGAGCGAGGCGGTCAGCGCCAGACCGACAGGCAGAGCGAGTGCGCGCTGCCGTCCGGTTCCCGCAAGAGCCATGGGATCTCCACATCATCGGTGCTTGCCGCTCGCGCGCGTGTGGCGCGTAGCGCGTACATGACCAGCGAAGCTAGCGGCCATCGTGATCATCGGCAATGTGTACGAACGGAAAATCTGAACAAGATCCGTCGGCCGTGAAGAAAAAAGGCTGATGTTGAACCGACCCGGCGTGCTCCCCGTGCCGTTGTCAGGAGGTGGAGCAACATCAATCCGCCCCACTGAAACCAGCCAAACGAGGTCCCGACTTGTCCATCCCCTCCGCTCCCGCGTCACGAGGAGATTCCGTGGCTTCCGAAGCACCGCCGCCGCCCCTGAGGGAGGCGGACACCCATCGCGCGCACCCCACGACCGAAGAGTTCATGGCGGTGCAGCAGAGCGCGGAGTTCGGCGAACTGCGCCGCGCCTACCGATCCTTCGCGTTCCCGCTGACCGTCGCGTTCATCGCCTGGTACCTGCTGTACGTCCTGCTCTCGAACTACGCCGGCGCGTTCATGGGGACCCAGGTCGCCGGCAACATCAACGTGGCCCTCGTCCTCGGTCTCGCACAGTTCGCCACGACCTTCCTCATCGCCTGGTTCTACTCACGGCACGCGGCGGTCGAGCTCGACCCCAAGGGTGAGGCCATCAAGGCCCGGATGGAGGCGAACCAGTGAGCACCACCCTCCAGTTCGCGGCGGAGCACCTGACGGCGACGGACCTCCCGGCGGCTTGGGAGGCCGCCGGGCACCTCGCCGCCGAGAGCGCCACCACGGAGCACCGGCCCCTGATCATCACCCTGTTCGCGGCCTTTGTCGTGGCCACCCTCGGCATCACGATCTGGGCGGGCCGGCAGACCAAGAGCGCCGCCGACTTCTACGCGGGTGGAGGCCAGTTCACCGGCTTCCAGAACGGTCTGGCGATCTCGGGCGACTACATGTCGGCGGCGTCCTTCCTCGGCATCGCCGGAGCCATCGCCATCTTCGGCTACGACGGCTTCCTCTACTCCATCGGCTTCCTCGTCGCCTGGCTGGTGGCGCTGCTGCTGGTCGCCGAACCCCTTCGCAACTCCGGCCGGTTCACCATGGGCGACGTCCTCGCCTACCGGATGCGCCAGCGGCCCGTCCGCACCGCCGCCGGGACCTCCACCATCGTCGTCTCCATCTTCTATCTGCTGGCGCAGATGGCGGGCGCCGGTGTGCTGGTCTCCCTCCTCCTCGGCATCACCAGCGACAGCGGCAAGGTCCTCATCGTCGCCCTGGTCGGCGTGCTGATGATCCTCTACGTCACCATCGGCGGGATGAAGGGCACCACCTGGGTGCAGATGGTCAAGGCGGTGCTGCTCATCGCCGGTACCCTCCTCATCACCTTCATGGTGCTGCTGAAGTTCAACTTCAATATCTCGGAGCTGCTCGGCACCGCGGCCGAGAAGAGCGGCAAGGGCGCGGCCTTCCTGGAGCCCGGGCTCAAGTACGGCGCCACCGAGACCTCCAAGCTGGACTTCATCTCGCTCGGCATCGCCCTGGTGCTCGGCACCGCGGGCCTCCCGCACATCCTGATCCGCTTCTACACCGTGCCCACCGCCAAGGCCGCCCGGAAGTCCGTCAACTGGGCCATCGGCATCATCGGCGCGTTCTACCTCATGACGATCGCCCTCGGCTTCGGCGCCGCGGCCGTGGTCGGACCCGAGGAGATCACCGCGTCCAACAAGGCGGGCAACACCGCGGCGCCCCTGCTCGCCCTGCACATCGGAGGGACTGATTCCACGGGTGGCGCGATCCTGCTCGCGGTGATCTCCGCCGTCGCCTTCGCCACCATCCTCGCGGTGGTCGCGGGCCTCACCCTCGCCTCGTCCTCGTCCTTCGCGCATGACATCTACGCCAATGTCATCAGAAGGGGGAAGGCCACCGAGAAGGAGGAGATGCGGGCCGCCCGCTGGGCCACCGTCGCCATCGGTGTCGTATCCATCGCCCTCGGCGCGCTCGCCCGCGATCTGAATGTCGCCGGACTCGTCGCCCTGGCCTTCGCCGTCGCCGCGTCCGCCAATCTGCCCACCATCCTCTACAGCCTCTTCTGGAAGCGCTTCACCACCCAGGGCGCGCTCTGGTCCATCTACGGCGGTCTGACGGCCTCCGTGGTCCTGGTCCTCTTCTCCCCGGTCGTCTCCGGGAAGCCCACCTCGATGTTCAAGGACCTCGACTTCTACTGGTTCCCGCTGGAGAACCCCGGCCTTGTCTCCATCCCGCTGGGCTTCTTCCTCGGCTGGCTCGGCTCCGTCCTCTCCAAGGAGAAGCCGGACCGGGGCAAGTACGCGGAGCTGGAGGTCAAGTCCCTCACCGGCGTCGGCACCGGCGGCAGCACCGCCGTCCACTGACCGACGGCCCCCTCCCCCTTCCCCGCCCGTCCTCCCGCTCCCGCGCCTTCCCGGTTCGCCCGGTCTGCCGGCACCGCTCCTTCCGGGCCACCGGCGGTACCGCCGCGACCCGGGCTGTCAGTGGGCTGGCGTAGGCTCGAAGCAAAGATCCCCGGCCGGGAAGCAGCCCGCCGGGTGACGAGGGGAAGGGGGCCGCGGTGCTCGTCGACACCTACGGCCGGGTCGCCACAGACCTGCGTGTCTCGCTCACCGACCGGTGCAATCTCCGCTGCTCCTACTGCATGCCCGAAGAAGGGCTCCAGTGGCTCACCAGGCCCGAGCTGCTCACCGACGACGAGATCGTCCGGCTGATCGGGCTGGCCGTCACCCGTCTCGGCGTCACCGAGGTCCGCTTCACCGGCGGGGAGCCGCTGCTCCGCCCCGGCCTCACCGGCATCGTGGAGCGCTGTGCCGCGCTCACCCCCCGCCCCCGGCTCTCCCTCACCACCAACGCCATCGGGCTCGCCCGCACCGCCGCCGCGCTGCGCGCCGCCGGGCTCGACCGCGTCAATGTCTCCCTCGACACCCTGCGGCCCGAGGTCTTCCAGCGGCTCACCCGCCGGGACCGCCATCACGACGTGCTGCGCGGCCTCGAAGCCGCCCGCGCCGCCGGGCTGACCCCCGTCAAGATCAATACCGTGCTGATGCCCGGGCTCAACGAGGACGAGGCCCCCGAGCTGCTGTCCTGGGCCATCGACGGGGGGTACGAGCTGCGCTTCATCGAGCAGATGCCGCTGGACGCCCAGCACGGCTGGCGGCGCGAGGGAATGATCACCGCGGCGGATGTGCTGCGGTCCCTGCGCACCCGTTTCACCCTCACCCCCGAGGGCGCAGAGGCCCGTGGAGCGGCCCCCGCCGAGCGCTGGCTCGTCGACGGCGGGCCCCACCGGGTCGGCGTGATCGCCTCCGTCACCCGGCCGTTCTGCGCCGCCTGCGACCGCACCCGGCTCACCGCCGACGGCCAGATACGCAACTGCCTGTTCGCCCGGGAGGAGACGGATCTGCGGACGGCGCTGCGCTCCGGCGCCGACGACGAGGAGATCGCCGAGCTGTGGCGGGCGGCGATGCGGGGCAAGAAGCCGGGCTCGGGCCTGGACGACCCGTCGTTCCTCCAGCCGGACCGGCCGATGTCGGCGATCGGCGGCTGACGGCCGGGGCGTCCGGGCCCGGGGTGCGCGGGGCGGAGCCTACGGCCGCGCCTGCCACTCCTCCAGCGTCACGACGTCCTTCAGGAAACCGCGGATGTCGAGGAAGTCGGAGAGGGACGCCCGGTGTTCCTCGCAGGCGAGCCAGGTCTTCCGCCGCTCCGGCGTGTGCACCTTGGGGTTGTTCCAGGCCAGAACCCAAATCGCCGCCGCACGGCAGCCCTTGGCGGAACAGATCGGGGACTCGGGGTTCACGGTGTCAGTGCTCCACTGCGCGCGAGAGCGCGCCACAAGGCCGTACAAGGCGGTACAAGACGACGCCGGGCAGCCACGGGGGGAGCTGCCCGGCGTCGGTCCACAGCTCCGACGGGGGATGCGGAGCGCGTACGAAGTATGTCATGGGTCACGGTGTGCGGTGCACCGGAACGTCAGTATTGCGTCTCGGCTTTTTCGCGGTCCGGCTGATCCGTCCGGGCCGTCCCCGGCTCCTCCTCCAAGGGCTCGATCATCGGCCGGACCGGTGCCGACACATACGTCGACGGCAGTGAAGGAGTCGTCTCCCGGCCCGCGTTGGCGATGACCACCGCGATATAGGGGAGCAGCACCCCGAGCACCAGGGCGACGACCGCCACATGGCGCTCCACGTTCCACAGTGCGGCGGCGAGCACCACGGACAGGGTCCGGACCAGCATCGAGATCACATAGCGGCGCTGTCGTCCGCGTACGTCCTCGGCCAGCCCCTGACGGGCTCCGGTGATCCGGAAGACCTCCGGTTTGGCCAGCTTCCGCATCACTCCACCACCTGCTTGTTCCGCCGGACACTCCCGGTCCTGACAGGGTCCACGGTACGCCGCGCACCGGCGGCCGACGAGGCCGGGGGCCGTCGCGGACCGCTTCTGTCGAGTCGGCCGATACGCGTACGGACGCGTCCGACATGCGCCGTATGGCGGATGGGCCGACACTGACGGCGTAACCGCTCTCACGGAGCCGTACGAGGAGGCAGCCATGGGCTGGTTGTGGGCGATCATCGTGGGATTTGTGCTGGGCCTGATCGCGAAGTTGATTCTGCCCGGAAAGCAGCACCTTCCCCTGTGGCTCGCCACCATCTGCGGTATCGGTGGCGCGGTCCTCGGCAACTGGCTCGCGGCGGGCCTCGGGGTCGCCGAGACCCCGGGCATCGACTGGAGCCGCCACGCCTTCCAGCTCGTCGCCGCGGTCATCCTGGTCTTCCTCGGCGACCGTGCCTGGATCGCGATGAAGGGTAGACAGCGCGCCTGAGTGGACGCCCGGGGCGGGCGGCGCGCCCGCGCGGTGACGGCGGGCGCGTCCGGCGGACAGCGGGCGGACGGCCGGGGCGGGGCGGTCGCATCGACCACCCCGCCCCGGCCTGCCACGGCGCCCGGTCTCGCACGGTGCCGGGCCTCGGCATGAGGCCCGGCACCGCGACGGCGTTCCGGGGGCGCCGGTCGTGCTCAGCCTCCCGTGGTGCCCGCGGCGCCCGTGACCTCGATCGCGGCCAGGTTCTTCTTGCCGCGGCGCAGCACCAGCCAGCGCCCGTGCAGCAGATCACCGGGGGAGGGGACCGCGTCCTCTGTGGTGACCTTGACGTTGTTCACGTAGGCGCCGCCCTCCTTCACCGTGCGGCGGGCCGCGGACTTGCTCGCCGCGAGACCCGCCTCGGCGAAGAGGTCCACCACCGGGGCCAGCTCCTCGACCGAGGCCCGCGGCAGCTCACCGAGCGCCGCCCGCAGCGTGGGCTCGTCCAGCTCGCCCAGCTCGCCCTGCCCGAACAGCGCCTTCGCGGCGTACTCCGCCGCCGCGCACTGCTCGGCGCCGTGCACCAGCGTGGTCAGCTCCTGGGCCAGCGCCCGCTGGGCGGCCCGCGCCTGCGGACGCTCCTCGGTCTGCCGCTCCAGCTCCTCGATCTCCGCGCGGGACCGGAAGCTGAAGATCCGCAGGAACTTCGCGACATCCCGGTCGTCCGCGTTCAGCCAGAACTGGTAGAACGCGTACGGCGAGGTCCGCTCGGCGTCCAGCCACACCGTGCCCGACTCGGTCTTGCCGAACTTGGTGCCGTCCGCCTTGGTGATCAGCGGCGTCGCCAGCGCGTGCACCCCGGCCTCCGGCTCGACCCGGTGGATCAGATCGGTGCCCGCGGTGAGATTGCCCCACTGGTCGCTGCCGCCGGTCTGGAGGGTGCAGCCATGGCGCCGGTACAGCTCCAGGTAGTCCATGCCCTGGAGGATCTGGTAGCTGAACTCGGTGTAGCTGATGCCCGCGTCCGAGTTCAGCCGCCGGGCGACCGCCTCCTTCGCGATCATCTTGTTGACCCGGAAGTACTTGCCGACGTCCCGGAGGAAGTCGATCGCCGAGAGACCGGAGGTCCAGTCCAGGTTGTTGACCATCCGCGCCGCGTACGGGCCCTCGAAGTCGAGGAACCGCTCGATCTGCGCCCGCAGCCGGCCCACCCACTCCGCGACCGTCTCCGGCGCGTTCAGGGTGCGCTCGGCGTTCGGCTTGGGGTCGCCGATCAGGCCGGTCGCCCCGCCGACGAGGCCCAGCGGACGGTTGCCCGCGAGCTGAATCCGGCGCATGGTGAGGATCTGCACCAGATTGCCGAGATGCAGACTGGGCGCGGTCGGGTCGAAGCCGCAATAGAAGGTGACCGGACCGTCCGCGAACGCCTTGCGCAGTGCGTCCTCGTCAGTGGACTGGGCGATCAGCCCGCGCCACTGCAACTCATCGACGATGTCCGTCACGTCTCTCATGCTCCTCGGTGGTGTCGGAGGGACCGGCCGGTGGTATCGGCGGGTCGAACGGGGTGTACGGGTTTCGTACACCCCCGAGGTTATACGCCCTGGCTGATCGAACTCATATTGAAATCGGGCACCCGCAGCGCGGGCATCGCGGCCCGGGTGAACCAGTCGCCCCACTCCCGGGGCAGGGTCCGCTCGGTACGGCCCGCCTCCGCGGCCCGGGAGAGCAGATCCACCGGTGACTCGTTGAAGCGGAAGTTGTTCACCGCCCCCGTCACCTCCCCGTTCTCCACCAGATAGACACCGTCCCTGGTCAGCCCCGTCAGCAGCAGGGTCGCCGGGTCGACCTCCCGGATGTACCAGAGGCAGGTCAGCAGCAGCCCGCGCTCCGTCGCCGCGACCATCTCCGCCAGGGAGCGCCCGTCCCCGCCGTCCAGGATCAGATTCCCCGTCCCGGGGGCCACTGGCAGCCCGGTCAGACCCGCGCTGTGCCGCGTGGTCACCAGGTGCTCCAGCTTCCCGTCCCGGACCCAGTCCGTCCGCGGCAGCGGCAGACCGTTGTCGAAGACGGAGGCGGAGTCGCCCGAGGAGTGCGCGATCACGAAGGGCGCGGACTCCAGACCGGGCTCGTGCGGATCGCTGCGGAGCGTCAGCGGCAGCGGGGAGAGCGTCTCGCCGACCCGGGTGCCGCCGCCGGGGCGGGAGAAGACCGTACGGCCCTCGGCCGCGTCCCGCGCCGTCGACGACCAGAGCTGGTAGATCAGCAGATCGGCCACGGCGGTCGGCGGCAGCAGCGTCTCATAGCGCCCCGCGGGCAGCTCCACCCGCCGCTTCGCCCAGGCCAGCCGCTGCGCCAGCTCCGTGTCCAGGGCCCCGGGGTCCACGTCCCGGAAGTCCCGGGTGGTCCGCCCGGTCCAGGCCGAACGCGACATGTCCGGCGATTTGGCGTTCAGCTCCAGCGTCCCGTTCGGCTGGTCGTGCCGCAGCCGCAGCCCCGTGGAGGTGCCGAGATAGGTGGAGGTCATCTCGTGGTTGGCGAAGCCGTACAGCTCCCGCCCCCCGGACCGGGCCCGGGCGAACGCCTCGCCCAGCGCCGGGGCGAACTCCGCGAAGACCGACGACGAGGTCTCCGCCGGGCCCTCGGTGAAACCGGGGTCGGCCGCCCGCCCGGCCACCAGCGGCTGGGCGTCCTCCGCCGGGTGCGAGGTCCGCGCCGCGTGCTCGGCGGCCCGTACCAGCGTCTCCAGCTCGTCGGACGTCACCCCCGAACGGGACACCACACCCGAGGCCGTGCCCTCGGCCCCGTCGACCGTCGCGATGACCGTGAGGGTGCGCCCCCGGGTCACCCCGTTGGTGGTCAGCGCGTTGCCCGCCCAGCGGAGGTTGGCGGAGGAGTGCTCGTCGGCGATGACGACACAGCCGTCGGCCGACGAGAGCCCGAGCGCGCGCTCGACGATCTCGTGGGGCTTGCTGCTGCGGCTCATCGACCGGCCTCCCCGGTGGTCCCGTGCTGCCCGGCGGCCCTGCGCTGCGCGGTGCTCATCGACCCGCCTCCTGCGTCGTGTTGAGGATGTTCACGCCCCGGAAGAGCGCGGACGGGCAGCCGTGCGAGACCGCCGCGACCTGGCCCGGCTGGGCCTTGCCGCAGTTGAACGCGCCGCCCAGGACATAGGTCTGCGGGCCGCCCACCTGCTCCATCGAGCCCCAGAACTCCGTCGTCGTCGCCTGGTAGGCCACATCCCGGAGCTGGCCCGCCAGCCGCCCGTTCTCGATCCGGAAGAACCGCTGCCCGGTGAACTGGAAGTTGTACCGCTGCATGTCGATGGACCAGGAACGGTCCCCGACCACATAGATCCCGCGCTCGACACCGCCGATCAGATCCTCCGTCGACAGCCCCCCGGGAGCCGGCTGGAGCGAGACGTTCGCCATCCGCTGCACCGGCACATGGGCGGGGGAGTCCGCGTAGGCGCACCCGTTCGACCGGCCCAGATCCGTCAGCCGCGCGATCCGCCGGTCGAGCTGATAGCCGACCAGCACCCCGTCCTTCACCAGGTCCCAGGACTGCGCCTCGACCCCCTCGTCGTCGTAGCCGATCGTCGCGAGACCGTGCTCGGCGGTGCGGTCCCCGGTCACATTCATCACCGGGGAGCCGTACTCCAACGTCCCCAGCTTGTCGAACGTGGCGAACGAGGTGCCCGCGTACGCCGCCTCGTAGCCCAGCGCCCGGTCCAGCTCCGTGGCGTGGCCGATCGACTCATGGATGGTGAGCCAGAGGTTCGACGGGTCCACCACCAGGTCGTAGAGGCCCGCCTCCACACTCGGCGCGCGCATCTTCTCGGCCAGCAGCTGCGGAATCCGCTCCAGCTCGCCCGCCCAGTCCCAGCCGGTGCCGGTCAGATACTCCCAGCCCCGGCCCGCGGGCGGCGCCAGCGTGCGCATGGAGTCGAACTCGCCCGTCGTCTCGTCCACCGCCACCGCGGTCAGCTCCGGATGCAGCCGCACCCGCTGCTGGGTGGTGACGGTCCCCGCCGTGTCGGCGTAGAACTTGTTCTCCTGCACCGTCAGCAGCGAGGCGTCCACATGCGCGACCCCGTCCGCCGCCAGCAGCCCCGCGCTCCACTCGGCGAGCAGCGCGGACTTCTCCTCGTCGGCCACGTCGAACGGGTTGATCCGGTACGAGGAGACCCAGGTCCGGTCCGCGTGCACGGGCTCGTCCGCCAGCTCCACCCGCTCGTCGGAGCCCGCCGCGGCGATCACCTTCGCGGAGAGCCTGGCCATGGCGACGGCCTGGCCCGCGACCCGGGCCGCCGCGTCCATGGTCAGATCGACACCGGACGCGAAGCCCCACGCCCCGCCGTGCACGACCCGTACCGCGTAACCGAGGTCCGTGGTGTCCGAGGACCCCGCGGGCTTGGCGTCCCGCAGCCGCCAGGACGCGCTGCGCACCCGTTCGAACCGGAAGTCGGCGTGGTCGGCGCCGAGCGCCCGGGCCCGGGCCAGCGCGGCGTCGGCGAGTGCGCGCAACGGCAGCGCGAGGAATGTCTGATCGATGTCATGGGGCACAGGGCCCTCCCCTTCCGGCCGGGCGCGACTACAGATCCGCAGTGAATCATGCGCGTGCCGGTCCGCGGCGGCGCCGCCGCCCCCCGTCTCCGGGGCCGCGACCCCCGGGCGGGCGACTTCGGCCACCCCTGTGCCGGGACCTCGCTTTCTGTAGAGACCCCACAGTGACGCGCTGACGCTGCTGTCAGTGCCCGATTCCCCCGGAACCCGGCTCGACCGCTAGTTTCGGTAGTACCACCGTTGCTATCGAAAGGGTGATCCGTTGAGCCGCTCGGTTCTCGTCACCGGAGGAAACCGGGGCATCGGCCTCGCCATCGCCCGCGCGTTCGCCGACGCCGGCGACAAGGTCGCCGTCACCTACCGCTCCGGTGAGCCCCCCGCGGGCTTCCTCGCCGTACGGTGCGACATCACCGACGCCGAGCAGGTGGAGCAGGCGTACAAGGAGATCGAGGAGACGCACGGCCCGGTGGAGGTGCTGGTCGCCAACGCCGGTGTCACCCGCGACCAGTTGCTGATGCGCATGTCCGAGGAGGACTTCGTCTCCGTCCTCGACACCAACCTCACCGGCACCTTCCGCGTCGTCAAGCGGGCCAACCGCGGGATGCTGCGCGCCAAGAAGGGCCGTGTCGTCCTGATCTCCTCCGTCGTGGGCCTGCTGGGCTCGGCGGGCCAGGCCAACTACGCGGCCTCCAAGGCGGGTCTGGTCGGCTTCGCCCGGTCCCTCGCCCGTGAACTCGGCTCACGGAACATCACCTTCAATGTCGTCGCGCCCGGCTTTGTCGACACCGATATGACCAAGGTGCTCAGCGACGAGCAGCGCGCCGGGATCGTCTCCCAGGTGCCGCTCGGCCGCT
This sequence comes from Streptomyces clavuligerus, assembly GCF_005519465.1. Classification (NCBI taxonomy): domain Bacteria; kingdom Bacillati; phylum Actinomycetota; class Actinomycetes; order Kitasatosporales; family Streptomycetaceae; genus Streptomyces; species Streptomyces clavuligerus. The sequence goes on from NZ_CP027858.1 coordinate 5,479,284, forward strand.
ATGCGCAGCCGGAGGAGATCGCCGCCACCGTGCGCTTCCTCGCCTCCGACGACGCCTCGTACATCACTGGAGCCGTCATTCCCGTTGACGGCGGATTGGGCATGGGTCACTGATCGATATGAGCGGAATCCTCGCCGGCAAGCGCATTCTGATCACGGGCGTCATCACCGACGCGTCCATCGCGTTCCACGCCGCCAAGGTGGCGCAGGAGGAGGGCGCCGAGGTCATCCTCACCGGCTTCGGCCGGCTCTCCCTCGTCGAGCGGATCGCCAAGCGGCTGCCGAAGCCCGCGCCCGTCATCGAGCTGGACGTCACCAACCAGGAGCATCTGGACACGCTCGCGGACCGTATCCGGGAGCACTCCAGCGACGACACCGGCCTCGACGGCATCGTCCACTCGATCGCCTTCGGCCCCCAGGGCGCCTTCACCTTCCTGAAGGCGGAGTGGGAGGACGTGTCGACCGCGGTGCATGTCTCCGCGTACTCGTACAAGTCGCTCGCGACGGCCTGTCTGCCGCTGATGGAGGAGCGCGGCGGCTCGATCGTCGGGCTCACCTTCGACGCCCAGCTCGCCTGGCCGAAGTACGACTGGATGGGCGTGGCCAAGGCCGCGCTGGAGAGCACCAACCGCTATCTGGCGCGCGACCTCGGCCCGAAGGGCATCCGCTGCAACCTGATCTCGGCGGGGCCGCTGAAGTCGATGGCCGCCAAGTCCATCCCCGGCTTCGAGGACCTGTCGGACGTGTGGAACCACCGCGCCCCGATCGGCTGGGACCAGTCCGACCCGGAGCCCACGGGCCGCGGTGTGGTCGGCCTGCTCTCCGACTTCTTCCCGCGGACGACCGGTGAGATCGTCCATGTGGACGGCGGCGTCCACATGATGGGCAGCTGACACCCGTACTTCCCCGCCGCGCACCTGCCCGCCGCGCACGGTGATCCACCGGAGGCGGTGATCCGCCGTACGCGGTGGGACGAACGAGGGAAACGCCCCGCACCCGGCTCGGCCGGGTGCGGGGCGTTCACCTTTTCGGCCCCCCGGGCGCGCGGACGGCGTCCGGCCCGGCCAGGCTGGAGGGGCAACCCCCCCTTGTGGTGCAGCCGCGGCGCGCTCGCCCGCCGCAGTACGGCCGAGGAGGTACCTGCTCATGGTGATGATCCGGCGTTCGGCCCCGGTGCTGGCGGCGGCGACGGTGCTGTGGTGGGGCACCCCGCAGGCCGTCTCGCAGGAACCGGAGCCCCCGCGGTACGAGGCCGAGTGCTGGACGGAGATCGAGGGGTCGAGCGCCAGCGCGCACTGCCACAACCCCTTTCCGGCCATCGACCGGGTGCGGCTGCACATCGAGTGCGAGCGCTGGTGGGACATCGACGTCGACGGTCCGCCCGCCGATGTCCACCCGGCGGACGAGGTGACCCTCACGGACCGCTGCTGGAAGGAGATCCGGGCGGTCTGGGTCAGCCATCAGCCGCTGCCGGGCTCCGCCGCGTCCTCGCCCGTGCCGTCCGGGCCCCCTGTGTCCTTTGCGTCGTCCCTCGCGCCCTCCGCCTCGTCGTCCCTCCCGGCCCCGGACAGCCGTCCGCGCGGACAGGCGAACGGGTAGCCCGCCGCCTCCGTCGCCGCGGTGTCCCCGTCCCCCGCGCGGATCGCCGCCACCAGCCGCGCGTGGTCCATGTGGTGCTCCGGGCGCAGCTCGCCGCCCACGTCGCCCCGCAGCCACTCACGCAGCAGATCGCCGAGGTCCGCGTACAGCTCGATCAGCACCTCGTTGTGCGAAGCCGCCACCACGGCCTGGTGGAAGGCCGCGTCGGCGGCGACGAACCGCTCCGCGTCGCCTGTCGCCCAGGACTCCTCCCGCCGTGCGAGCAGCGTGTCGAGCTGGCGCAGATCCCGTTCCGTGCGCCGCTCGGCCGCGAGCCGGGCGGCGGAGGACTCCAGGGTGGAGCGGACCTCGGCCACATCGCGGGGAGCGGCGTCCGCGAAGCGCCGGTGCATCACCCCGGCCAGCTCACTGGTGGCCCTTACATAGGTGCCGGAGCCCTGGCGGATGTCGAGCAGACCGTTGTGGGCGAGGGCGCGGACCGCCTCACGGACCGTGTTCCGTGCCACACCGAGCTGCTCCACCAGCTCCGGTTCGGTCGGGATGCGTGAGCCCACGGGCCATGCGCCCGCGGTGATCTGATTCCTGAGCTGGGCGATCACCTGATCGGTCAGCCCCGAACGGCGGGGGGAGGTCAGCGGCATCGCTCTCCTGTCTCCGGCTCTCCTGGCTCCCGACCCTGGAGAGATAATCATCCAATGATTCTATGATGGGCTCCATGCCTTCCGAGATACGGCCCGAGATACGGCCCGGCGCGTCGGCCCCGGGCCCCATCCGCACCGGCGGCGACCGCTCCGGTGCCCGCTCCGGCGACGGCGACGGCGCCGACACCGGTGGCCGCTCCGGACCGCTCGCGTACCCGCCCCGGCAGCGCCCGTCCCGGCGGCTCGCGTCCCGGTTCGCGTCCCGCGCGGCGGCGGGGCCGGGCGGCTGGACCACCCGTCTCGTCCTCGCGGGCATCGTCCTGGCCGCGCTCAACCTCCGCCCGGCCATCACCAGCCTCGGCGCCCTGCTGGAGGAGGTCCGCGACGGCCTCCACATGAGCGGGACCGTCGCCGGACTCCTCACCTCCGTCCCCCCGCTCTGCTTCGCCGTCTTCGGACTCGCCGCGCCCCGGCTCGCCCGCCGCTTCGGCCCCGCCGCCGTCGTCCTCGGCGGCATGGCCGCCGTCACCGCGGGACTGGCCCTGCGCCCCTTCGCCGGGGGCACCGCCGGATTCCTCGCCGCCAGCGCGCTCGCCCTGATGGGCATCGCCGTCGGCAACGTCCTGATGCCCGTGATCGTCAAGCGGTACTTCCCCGACCGTGTCGGCCCGATGACCGGGCTCTACTCCATGGCCCTGGCGCTCGGCACCTCCCTCGCCGCCGCCGTGACCGTGCCCGTCACCGACGCCCTGGGCGGCGGCTGGCGGCTCGGCCTCGGGGTGTGGGCGCTGCTCGCCACCGTCGCCGTGCTGCCGTGGCTGGCGCTGCTCCTCCGCGACCGGACCCCGACGTCGGCCCCCGCTCCCGCTCCCGTCCCCGTTCAGCGGGCCGGGGACGGACCCGCGGACGGCGCCCCGGCCGCGCCGAGCGTGGTCCGCAGCCCCACCGCCTGGGCGCTCGCCTGCTTCTTCGGCCTCCAGGCCACCGGCGCGTACATCACCATGGGCTGGATGCCGCAGATCTTCCGTGACGCCGGGGTCCCGGCCACCACGGCCGGGGTGCTGCTCGCGGTGACGATGGCCATGGGCGTGCCGCTCGCCTTCGTCATCCCCCGGCTGGCCGCCCGGCTGCGGAACCAGGGCCCCATCGTCGTCGTCCTCGGGCTGGCCGGGCTCACCGGTTACGCGGGACTCGCGCTCGCCCCGGCGGCGGGAGCCTGGCTCTGGGCGGTGCTGCTGGGCATCTCCAACTGCGCCTTCCCGCTCGCGCTCACCATGATCGGCATGCGGTCGCGCAGCAGCGCCGGAGTGGTGCGGCTCTCGGCCTTCGCCCAGTCCACCGGCTATCTGATCTCCATTCCCGGGCCGCTGCTGGTGGGCGTCCTCTATCAGCACAGCGGCGGCTGGGGGCTGCCGGTGGGCCTCATGGCCGGGCTGCTCGTCCCGCAGATCGTCTGCGGGGTCCTCGCGGGCCGGGACCGGACGATCGAGGACGAGAGCGGGATGCGACACTGAGGCCATGCCCCTGCTCGACCCGCACCCCCAGAACGGCCAGAAGAAGCTTCTGCTCATCTTCGGCATCATGATCGGCTTCTTTGTCGTGGTCGGGATCATCGCGACCATCGCCTCACCCTCCTGACCGGCCCGCGCCCCGGGGCCGGGGGTGGGGTTGGCACCACCGTCCCCTAGGGGGCTGGACTCAGGGGGATGTGGGTGGTCTACCGGATGGGCCCACCCGCCGGTGGCCCGTAGCGTCGAGACATCGCACGCACACCCCACGGACCACCGCTGACGGAGGCGACCATGCCGGCCCGGACCCCTTCCGCCGTTCCCGCCGGGACGGGGCGTTCCGGCGCCCGTCTGAGCTGGTGGTCGCTGGCCCTGCCGATACTCGCGTTCACCGTTCTGCTGGGGCTGATGGCGGACCCGGCCGAGGCCGGGACGGCACAGGAGGGATCGGCCGTCCGCCTGCTCGTCGAGTACCTGCACCGGCTGCTGATCTCCTGATGGCCCCGCCCCTCAACACCCCGCGCCCGCTGGCGGGTTTCATGCGAAGCTGGGGGACATGAGCGTCGCCACACCGTCCGGGGGGACAGCCTCCGGCCCCTCCCACGCCCGCAGGATCGTTCTCCTCCGCCATGCGAAGGCCGACTGGTCCGATACGTCCGACCATGACCGTCCGCTGGCCGAGCGGGGCCGCAAGGACGCCCCCGCGGTGGGCCGGATGCTCGCCCGTTCGGGGTTCTCCTTCGACCAGGCCCTGTGCTCCACCGCGAGCAGGACCCGCGAGACCTGGAAGCTCGCCGTCTCCGAACTGCCCCAGCGTCCCCGTACGGTCTACGAGGACCGGCTGTACGAGGCATCGCTCGGCGAGATCATCGCGCTGCTCAACGAGACCCCGGACGATGTGCGCGAGTTGCTGGTCATCGGGCACAACCCCGGGGTGCACGGCACCGCCGACGCACTCGCGGGCGAGGTCGAGGGCGATCTGCTCGCCCGGATGAGCCGCAGCGGATTCCCCACCTCCGCCTTCGCGGTGATCGAGTTCACCGGCTCCTGGAAGGCCGTGGAGCACGGAGTCGGCAGGCTCACCGGCTTCTGGACCCCGCACGACTGAGCTCTCCGCACGACTGAGCCCTCTGCACGAGGGGGACCTCCGCACGAGGGGGACCGCTGTACGGCGAAGACCGCTGTACGGCGGTGAGGCCTCCGCACGACGGAGCCGCCCCGGCACGACGGACTCCCGCCGACGGGGCCGGGCCGGGACATCCACCGGGACGTCCCGGCCCGGCCGGGGCAGCAGCGGAGCGGAGGGAGACGGGAGGAAAGGGGCCGGTCAGTGCTCGGCGTCCGCGCCGTCCGCCGCCTCCACCTCTTCCCGGGTGATGCCCAGCAGATAGAGCACCGTGTCGAGGAAGGGCACGTTCACCGCCGTGTGCGCCGCCTCGCGAACCACGGGCTTGGCGTTGAAGGCCACCCCCAGACCGGCCGCGTTCAGCATGTCGAGATCGTTCGCGCCGTCGCCGATGGCCACCGTCTGCGCCAGCGGAACGCCCGCCTCGGCGGCGAACCGGCGCAGCAGCCGCGCCTTGCCCGCCCGGTCCACGATCTCCCCGGTCACCCGGCCGGTGAGCTTCCCATCGACTATCTCCAGCGTGTTCGCCGAGGCGAAGTCCAGCCCGAGCCGTTCCATCAGATCATCGGTGACCTGGGTGAAGCCGCCCGATACCACGCCCACCTGGAAGCCGAGCCGCTTCAGTGTGCGGATCAGGGTGCGCGCGCCCGGCGTCATCCGCACCTCGGAGCGGACCTTGTCCACGACGGAGGCGTCCAGACCCTCCAGCAGCGCCACCCGGGCGTGCAGGGACTGCTCGAAGTCCAGCTCACCCCGCATCGCCGCCGCGGTGATCTTCGCGACCTCGTCCTCGCACCCGGCGTGCGCGGCGAACAGCTCGATGACCTCGTCCTGGATCAGGGTCGAGTCCACGTCCATCACGACCAGCCGCTGCGCCCGGCGGTGCAGCCCGGCGGAGACCACGGCCACATCGACGCCGACCTCGGCGGACTCGGTGGCCAGCGCCGTGCGCAGTGCCTCCGTCTCCGCTCCGGAGACCGCGAACTCCACGGCCGTCACCGGATACTTGGCCAGCCGGAACATCCGGTCGATATTGCCGCCCAGCGAGGTGATCCTCGCGGTTATGGCCGCCGTGGCCTCGGCGGTGAGGGGGTGCCCGAGCACCGTGACATGGGAGCGGCCGATGCCGCGCGGACGGTTGTCGCCGGTCCCGGAGATGATCTCGGCCTGGAGCTTGAGGGAGTCGGCCCAGCTGTGCACGGTGGCCCGCAGCTCCCCCTCGTCGGCCCCGGCCACGGTGGGTGCGGTGACCAGGGCGCACAGGACCAGGCGCCCACGGGAGACGACCTGCTCGATGTCGACGACGTCGACGGAGTAGGCCGCGAGGGTGTCGAAGAGCCCGGCGGTGATCCCGGGACGGTCCTTCCCGAAGATCTTCACAAGGAGAGTACGGACGTCGGAGTTCTGCGAAGCGCTCATGGTTTCTCCACCGTAACCGGCGAATGTTACGGCGAGACGCATCGTCCCGACAGGCGGACACCTGTGCGACCCGAACGGCCGGATATCCACCACCACCGCTTCCACCTGCGGAAACGCCGGATACACCGGATCGGGTGACGGGCCGGTGTCGGTATAAGCCCTGCCCGGGGGCCTGCCGGACCGGCGCCCGGCCGCGGGTGCCGGGGGCGGGTCGGCGGCCCCGGCGCGCTCCGGAGCCACCGCGTCCACCGGGTGACGGATCGCCTCCGCGGCCCGGGTACCAGGGATGTCGCCGAGCCTGAAATAGTTCCTCCCGATGTTCACCATCCCTAGAATCCCCGTCACGGGAGTCACTCGGGGGAGCAACTAGTGGGGCACGGAGTGCGGGAACTCGTACTGGAATTGAACGGCAGGACCTGGGCGCTCGATCCGGCGCGGTCGTACACCCTGGGGCGGGACCCGCAGGGAGATCTGGTCCTGGAGGACGCCAGGGTCTCCTGGCGGCACGCGACCATCGGCTGGGACGGCCGGAGCTGGGTCATCGAGGACCACGGCAGCACCAACGGCACCTATGCCGAGGGACGCCGTATCCACCGGATGGAGCTGGGCCCCGGCTCCGCCGTTCATGTGGGCAACGCCAACGACGGCCCCCGGATCAACCTCTCCGGCCCGGTGGGCACCCCCGCCGCCCGCCCGGCCGCCCAGGCGTCGTACCCGTCGCAGGAGTCGTACGAGCAGCAGTACGACTACCAGCCGCAGCCGCTTCAGCAGCATGAGTCTCACCCGCCGTACGAGTCCCACCAGCAGCACGGGATCCCGCAGCCCTACGCGCCTCAGCAGTCCTCCCCCTCGTACGAGCGGTCCCCGCAGCAGCCGGGCACCGGTCCCGTCCCGGCCGAACGCGGCCCCACCACGTTCCACCGGCTCTCCCTCGGCCGTGTCATGCGCATCGGCCGGGCGCTGGAGAACGAACTCGTCGTCGCCGACCTCCAGGTCTCCCGGCACCACGCCGAGTTCACGGCCACCCCCGACGGCCGCTTCCAGATCCGTGACCTCGGCTCCCACAACGGCACCTATGTCAACGGCCGGCCCATCGCCGCCTCCGCCACCGCGGTCATCGGCCCGGGCGACATCGTCGGCGTCGGGCACTCCACGTTCCGGATCGTCGGCGAACGGCTGGAGGAGTTCATCGACACGGGCGAGATCACCTTCTCCGCCCGCCATCTCACCGTCACCGTCGACGGCGGCCGACAGATCCTGCGCGATGTCTCCTTCGGCGTCCCCGAGAAGTCCCTCGTCGGGGTCATCGGCCCCTCGGGCTCCGGCAAGTCCACCCTGCTGAAGGCCCTCACCGGCTACCGGCCCGCCGACGAGGGCGATGTCCTCTACGACAGCCGCAGCCTCTACAAGCAGTTCGCCGAGTTGCGCCGCCGTATCGGCCTGGTCCCGCAGGACGACATCCTGCACAAGGAGCTGACCGTACGGAAGGCGCTGAGGTACGCGGCCGAGCTGCGTTTCCCCGGCGACACCGGCCAGGACGAGCGCGAGGCCCGCATCGGCGAGGTGCTGCGCGAGCTGAAGCTCGACGCGCACCAGGGCAAGAAGATCTCCTCCCTCTCCGGCGGCCAGCGCAAGCGGGTCTCGGTCGCGCTGGAGCTGCTGACCAAGCCGTCACTGCTCTTCCTCGACGAGCCCACTTCCGGCCTCGACCCGGGCATGGACCGCGATGTGATGCAGCTGCTGCGCTCGCTCGCCGACGACGGCCGCACCGTCCTCGTGGTCACCCACTCGGTCGCCGAGCTCCAGCTCTGCGACAGGGTGCTGGTCATGGCCCCCGGCGGCGCGGTCGCCTACTTCGGGCCCCCGGACGAGGCGCTCACCTTCTTCGGCTACACCACCTGGGCCGATGTGTTCTCCGCGTTCGAGAACTACCGCGACTACGACTGGTCGGGCCGCTGGCGCGGATCACAGCACTACCAGCTGTACGCGGCGGACATCGACGCCGTCGCCGACGCCGCCCGGACCGTGCCCCCGCCCCCGGCCCGGCGGGTCCGCCCGCCGAAGCCGCAGAGCTGGGGCTCCCAGCTCCGGACCCTGATACGCCGCTATGTCTCCGTCATCGCGTCCGACCGGGGCTTCCTGGCCCTGATGCTGATCCTGCCCGCCGTGCTCGGCGTGGTCAGCGCCGTGGTCCCGGCCGCGTACGGGCTCACCGCCCCGGACGACGGCAAGGACGAGTTCAACAGCGACGCCGGGACGATCCTGCTGATCCTCGCCATCGGTATGTGCTTCTCCGGCGCGGCCAACTCCGTCCGTGAGCTGATCAAGGAACGGGTGATCTACGAACGGGAACGCGCCACCGGCCTCTCCCGCTCGGCCTATCTCCTCTCCAAGGTGATCGTCCTCGGAGCGATCACGGCCCTCCAGGGCGTCGTCCTCTGCGCCATCGGCCTCCTCCCGCGTGAGCTGCCCGCCGAGGGGCTGCTGCTGCCGCCCGCCGTGGAGCTGGGCGTGGTGATCATCGCCCTGGGCCTCACCTCGATGATGGCGGGCCTGGTGATCTCGTCCCTGGTGCGCACGGCCGAGAAGACCATGCCGCTGCTGGTGATGTTCGCGATCGTCCAGATCGTCTTCACCGGTGTCCTCTTCAAGGTGTACGCCACCCCCGGACTCGAACAGCTCTCCTGGCTGATGCCCTCCCGCTGGGCCGTCGCGGGCACCGGGGCCACACTCGACCTGGGCCGGCTGATGCCGCCCTGGGACCGGGACCGGCCGGGCGACCTCGACCCGCTCTGGGAGCACACGGCGGGGCAGTGGGGGATCAACCTCACCGTACTGCTGCTGCTCGGAGCGGTCTGCGGCGTCGCCGTGGCCCGGCTGCTGCGCCGCCACGAGCCCGAGGTCATGCGCTCCTGACCCCCGCCCCCGGCAGGACGGGGACGTCGACGAAGCGAAGGGCGGCCCGCCCCGGATTCACCGGGGCGGGCCGCCCTTCGCGTCTGATGTGCGCGTCAGCGCGCCGTTCCCGCGCGGGCGGGACGAGCAGCCGTGGCTCAGTAGGCGCCGAAGACGTTGTCGATCGAGCCGTAGCGGTCGGCGGCGTAGTTGGCCGCGGCCACGATGTTGGCGACCGGGTGGTACAGGTCGAACGGGGTGCCCGAGACGTGGTACGCGTTGAAGGTCGGCTGGATGACCTGGAGCAGACCCTTCGACGGCGTGCCGTTCACGGCGTTGATGTCCCAGTTGTTGATGGCCATCGGGTTGCCGCTGGACTCCCGCATGATGTTGCGGTGCAGCCCGTTGTAGCTGCCCGGGATGCCTTCCTTCTTCATGATGGACAGTGCCTCACGAATCCAGCCGTCCAGGTTGTTCGGGTAGACGGCGGCGGGCGCGGCCGGGGCGGCCACGGTGCGGGCGGCGACGGTCCGGCTGGCCGGGGCCTCGTCGGCGGCCCGCTCCTCGGCGGCCTTCTTGGCGGCGGCGTCGAGCTTGGCCTGCGCCTCGGCCTTGACCTCGGCGTCCGCCTTGACGGCGTTCTCGACCTGGGTCTCGATGGCCGACTTCTGGGAGTCGAGCTGGAGCAGGGCGGGCTTTCCGGCGGCGCCCTGGAGGGCGACCGGGGCGACCTCGGCGGCGGCCTTGGTCTCGGTGGCGCCGTTGGTGGGCACGAGCGTCAGGGTGACGGCTGCGGCGCCTGCGGCGGCGATACCGGCGATCGAGGCCCGGCGGGCCTTGGTCATACGGGTGCTGCGAATGCTGGACGCGGACATCAGACGTACCTCTTTGCTTCGGGAAGTCGCATCAGGCCGTGAGCGGCGCTGCGCTCCATCGGCGGGCGGCGACCGGGCAATTCTTAGCGCCCGCAAAATGCCCTGGCAAAGATGTGACGTACGAAGCCGGATAGTGGATCAGGGAGCAGCTCTGGAGGGTTCAACGGGGCTTCATCCCCGCTCACGCGGTCCTTATGTTGCCACTAACCAGCTTCGTAAGTGATGTGCGTCCTATGTGCGGGCTCACATCGGCCCCACTTCACTCTTACGATGCGTTGCTCCAGCAATTCAATGAGTAAGGATAGTCATCCGGAAGTACGAGATGGACGTCCCCGAACTCGTGCCAGAGATAGAGCCCCCGCAGCGCCTCGTCGTACGCACGGCTCAGCGCGGGCCTGCCCGCGATGGCCTCCAGCATCAGCAGATGGGACGCAGCGGGCTCGTGCAGCCCGGTCAGCAGCCCGTCCACGGCCCGCACCCCCCGCTTCGGGCCGATCACCAGATCGGTCCACCCCGACGCCTCCCGCACCACGCCGTCCGCCCCCGTCGCGGACTCCAGGGCCCGCACCGCCGTCGTCCCCACCGCCAAGATCCGGCCACCGCCCGCGCGCGCCGCGTTCACCAGCCACGCCGACGCCGCCGGGACCGCGAAGCGCTCCGGGTACGGAGGCTCGTGCGCCTCCGCCGACGCCACCCCCGTGTGCAGGACGACCGGGGCGAACTGCACCCCCCGGCGCACCAGCGCCGCCACCGTCCGCTCTGTGAAGGGACGCGCCGCACTCGGCATCTCCGCCGAGCCCGAGCCGTCGGGGGAGCGCCGCGCGAACACCGTCTGATACGCGGAGAGCGGCTGGTCCCCGGCGGTGTACCCGTACCGGATAGGCCTGCCGCAGCGCCCCAGCAGCTCCGGGACCGGCGTGGATACCCACGCCCACCACAGCCGCCCGGAGCCGGGGGAGAGCGGCGCCTCCTGCACCAGCCGCTCACCCCCGGGCAGCCGGACCACCGCGCCCACCGGGCCGCCCGCCCTCGGCAGACTGCTGCCCCGGCCGTCGGGCGTCCGCAGCTCCACCGCCCACCGGCCGTCGTCCCCCCGGGTCGAGAAGTGGACGACGACCGGCTCGCCCTGCACCCGCCCGTTCACGGCGGCGGGCAGCGTCCGCGACGTATTGACGACCAGCACGTCCCCGGCCCGCAGCAGCCCCGGCAGCTCCCCGAAGACCCGGTGCGAGACCCGCTCACCGCGCGAGACCAGCAGCCGGACGTCGTCCCGCCCCGCACCCCGCACCTCCGCCGGCACCCCTGCCGACAACTCGTCGGGCACCCGCAGCGCCACCGGCGCGTCGGCCCTCTCCGCCATCGTCCTCACCCGCACCCCTTCTCCCCACCCGCTCGCACGTCCGGCCGGTTCCCGACGCCCCCGCGCCGCGCCGCCGACCCCGGAGGGGCCCAGACGGCCCCGTACCGCTTCTCCCGGCGGCTCCCCGTTCCTCCCGGCGGCTCCCGGCGACTACACCGTCCCCAGCAGGGCGGGAGCCGTGTACCGCCCGCTCGCGGGCCGCTCGTCCAGCAGCCGCAGAAAACCGGGGACGACGGACTCCGGCGCCGGCCGGTACTCACTGACGTCGGGCACCGCCGCCCTGTACAGATCGGTGTCCATGTCACCCGGGTCCACCGCCCACACCCGCAGCCCCGGCTCCTCGACCGCCAGCACCGCCGCGAGCTGGTCGAGCGCCGCCTTCGACGCCCCGTACCCGCCCCAGGTCCCGTAGGCCTCGGCCGCCGCGTCCGAACTGATCGCGACCACCGTGCCCGCCGGGGCCTCCCGCAGCAGCGGCAGCGCCTCCTGCACCAGCCCCAGCGCCGCCACCACATTGGTCTCCAGCGCCTCCCGCAGCCCCTCCAGCGGCTGAGCGTCCAGCCGCACCAGCGGCTCCGCCCCCAGCACGCTCGCATTGCTCACCAGCAGATCGAGACCGCCCAGCTCCCGCGCCGCCGCCACCAGGGCGGCCCGGTGCGCCGCGTCGCGCACATCGCCCGGGACCGCCACCACCCGCGTACCGTGCACCCCCACGAACTCCGCCGCCCGCCGCAGCACCCCCTCGCTCCTGGCGCCCAGCACCAGATCCCAGCCACGCTCCGCGAGCGCCGCCGCCAGCGCGCGCCCCAGCCCCTTCGAACCACCCGTGATCACCGCGACCGGCATACCGCCCGCCTCCTCTTCATGCGTTTCCGCGTGCTCGCGTGCTCGCGTGCTCGCGTTCCCGCGTTTCCGCGTGCTCGCGTTTCCTCCGCCTCCCCGGGGCCCGCCGGACCGGGGAGGCGGAGCCGACACCCCCAACCGTAGAAACGCGCCACCCCCGCCGCGTCCGCCCCGGGACCCCACCCACCGGGCCCTTCGACCTAGTCCCCGGGCCGCACCCACCACGCCGCCCCTGGCCCGATACGGACGGTCACACCCCGCCGGTACGGTGATTTCATGAGCCATTCACCCAGCTCGGGCCTTGCCGCCGTGAGCACCGCGCTGCTCGCCATGAGCAGGCACCTCCAGGTCCGCGACGTCCTCAAGACGATCGTCGCGTCCGCCCGGGAGCTGCTGGACGCGGAGTACGCGGCGCTCGGCGTCCCCGACGACCACGGAGGCTTCGCCCAGTTCGTCGTCGACGGCGTCAGCGACGCCCAGTGGAAGGCGATCGGCCCGCTGCCCCGGCAGCACGGCATCCTCGCCGCGATGCTCCACGACGCCAGGACCGAACGGCTCGCCGACGTCCGCGAGGACCCCCGCTTCGAGGGCTGGCCCGAGGCCCACCCCGACATGTCCGACTTCCTCGGCCTGCCGATCAAGGACGGCGACGACACCATCGGCGCCCTCTTCCTCGCCAACAAGCGCTGCCCCGCCCCCACGGGCGGCTGCGGCTTCACCGAGGACGACGAGGAACTCCTCTCGATCCTCGCCCAGCACGCCGCCATCGCCCTCACCAACGCCCGGCTGTACGAGCGCAGCCGCGAGCTGACCATCGCCGAGGAGCGCTCCCGCCTCGCCCACGAGCTGCACGACGCCGTCAGCCAGAAACTGTTCTCGCTGCGGCTCACCGCCCAGGCCGCCGCCGCCCTCGTGGACCGCGACCCCGGCCGGGCCAAGGGCGAACTGCAACAGGTCGCCGCCCTCGCCGCCGAAGCCGCGGACGAACTGCGCGCCGCGGTGGTGGAGCTGCGCCCCGCCGCACTCGACGAGGACGGCCTGGTGCACACCCTGCGCACCCAGATCCAGGTCCTCGACCGGGCCCACAGCGCCACGGTCACCTTCGACGCCCGCGGCATCAAGGCCCTGCCCGCCTCCCAGGAGGAAGCCCTGCTCCGGGTCGCCCAGGAGGCCCTGCACAACGCCCTGCGGCACTCGGGCGCCGACCGCGTCGACGTCGTCCTCAGCCGCCGCCCCCAGGGAGTCCTGCTCAGCGTCAGCGACAACGGCAAGGGTTTTGAACCGAGCGCGGTCCGCCGGGCCGGCCGCCACCTCGGCCTCGTCTCCATGCGGGACCGGGCCGGCGGCGTCGGCGGCAGGCTCAGGGTCCGTTCGGCGCCCGGCGAGGGCACCACGATCGACATGGAGGTCCCCTGTGGGTGACACACGGATCAGAGTCCTGCTCGTCGACGACCACCAGGTGGTCCGCCGGGGGCTGCGCACCTTCCTGGAGGTCCAGGACGACATCGAGGTCGTCGGGGAGGCCGGGGACGGCGCCGAGGGCGTCGCCCGCGCCGAGGAGCTGCGGCCCGACATCGTCCTCATGGATGTGAAGATGCCCGGCACCGACGGCATCGAGGCGCTGCGGCGGCTGCGCGAACTGGCGAACCCGGCCCGGGTGCTCGTCGTCACCAGCTTCACCGAACAGCGCACGGTGATCCCCGCCCTGCGCGCGGGTGCGTCCGGCTACGTCTACAAGGACATCGACCCGGAGGCGCTGGCCGGCGCCATCCGCTCCGTCCACGCGGGCCATGTGCTGCTCCAGCCCGAGGTCGCCGGAGCCCTCCTCGCACAGGAGGAGCAGGGCGGCGGCACCGGCCGCGGCAGCACCCTCACCGAGCGCGAGCGCGAGGTGCTGGGCCTGATCGCCGACGGCCGCTCCAACCGGGAGATCGCCCGGGCGCTGGTGCTCTCGGAGAAGACGGTCAAGACTCATGTCTCGAACATCCTGATGAAACTGGACCTCGCCGACCGCACCCAGGCCGCCCTCTGGGCCGTGCGCCACGGTCTCACCGGGTGACCACAGTCGTTTGATCCGGTTCCCGTTCGATACGAGATTCATACTGTCGGGTGTATGTCACCCGGATGGCGCATCCTCCCGGGCGGCCGGACGTTCTCCAGGGCGTGCTGCGGTGAACCGCCGCAGCGGAAGCCAGGAGGAATGACGAAGTGAAGAACCTGAAGAAGGCCGCCGCCCTCACCATGATCACGGGCAGCCTGCTCGCCGCCGGAGCCGGTGCCGCCTCCGCCAGCGGCGCCGCCGCCGGCGCCGAGGCCGTCGGCTCCCCGGGCATCGTCTCGGGCAACGTGGTCCAGGTCCCCGTCCACGTTCCCGTCAACAAGTCGGGCAACACGGTCAACGTCATCGGCGTGCTGAACCCGGCCTTCGCCAACCAGGCCGCCAACGTCTGACGCTCCCGGTGAGGCCGGGCCGCCTCCCCCTGCGCACGGGCCCGGCCTCACCCCCGGGGGCACACCCCCCACCGAGCGGAACTACGCCCCCCGCTCCCGCTCCTCCACCCAGGCGTTGTACGCGGCCACCTGCGCCCGCCGCGCCACCCGCTCCACCGGCCGCAGCGCCTGCGCCCGCGCCGCCATCTCCGCCGCGCTCACCGCACCGCCGTGACCGCTCCCGTGCGCCACGGAGATCAGCAGCCCCACCCGCTGCGCCAGCTCCAGCACCCGTACCGCCCGCGGCGGATACCCCGGCGCCAGCGCCTGGCGCCCCCGCTCCGCCCGCGCCCGGTACGCGTCCACCGCCGCCTCGGCCACCGGCCCCGACGCCGCCACGTCCAGCCGCGTCAGCGCCTCCGTCGCCTCCCGCAGCCCCTCCGCCAGCTCCCGCTCCGCCTCACCGAGCGAGGGCACGTCCGCGGGCGGGGCCTCCCGGACCGGCAGACAGTGCCAGACGACCTCCACATGGACGTCCTCCGCACCGGGCCCCGCCCCCGCCTCGGACACCTCGGGCACCAGCCCGTACGGGGCCCCGTACCCGACGACCGCCTCCCCGGCATCCAGCGCCCGCGCGTTGAACTCCGGCGGACCGCTCAGCCCCAGCGGATGCCCCGGCGCGGGCAGCGCCACCCGCCAGCCCCGCACACCGAGCGCCCGCAGCCGCCCCAGCGCCAGGGTGAGGCCCACCGGCCCCGGCTCACCCGGCACCTGTGCCACCCGGTGCACCGCGTCACCCCCCGTGATCGTGAGCGCCGCGTCATCGGGCGACACGAGCCCCGCCAGCAGAGCGTTGCCCCAGGCGGCCAACCGTCCAGATCGTGGTTCCGAAAGCATGCGCCCACCTTAAGGATCGGGCCGGGGGACGGAGCGCCCCCGCCAGTGGCGTAGGTTTTCCCTGGGGGCCGTGCCCAGGAGGCACCCGCCGCCCCCCTCGCACACCTCAAGACGATTGCATGGGGAGACAACGCGCTCATGAGCGATGTACTGGAGCTGGTGGACGTATCCGTGGTCCGCGACGGACGCGCTCTGGTGGACGACGTCTCCTGGTCGGTCAAGGAAGGGGAGCGCTGGGTCATCCTCGGCCCCAACGGCGCGGGCAAGACCACCTTGCTCAACCTCGCCTCCAGCTACCTCTTCCCGAGCACCGGAACCGTACGGATTCTCGGCGAACGCCTGGGCGGCGTCGATGTCTTCGACCTCCGCCCCCGCATCGGCATGGCCGGAATCGCCATGGTGGAGAAGCTCCCCCGCCGCCAGACCGTCCTCCAGACCGTCCTCACCGCCGCCTACGGCATGACCGCCACCTGGAACGAGGACTACGACCCGGTCGACGAGGAGCGCGCCCGTGCCTTCCTCGACCGGCTCGGCATGAGCGACTACCTCGACCGCCGGTTCGGCACCCTCTCCGAGGGCGAGCGCAAGCGCACCCTGATCGCCCGCGCCCTGATGACCGACCCCGAACTCCTCCTCCTGGACGAGCCCGCCGCCGGACTCGACCTCGGCGGACGCGAGGACCTGGTGCGCCGTCTCGGCCGACTCGCCCGGGACCCGATCGCCCCCTCCATGATCATGGTCACCCACCATGTCGAGGAGATCCCGCCCGGCTTCACCCACGTCCTGATGATCCGCCAGGGCAAGGTGCTCGCGGCCGGCCCCGTCGAGATGGAGCTGACTTCCCGCAATCTCTCCCACTGCTTCGGCCTCCCGCTGGTCGTCGAGCGGGTCGGCGACCGCTGGACCGCCCAGGGCCTGCCGCTCGGCTGACCGGCCCCCGGCCGCGCCCCGCGCCGCCGCCCCTCTGCCCGTACCGCCCGTGCCGCCCGCCCGCGGCCACGGGCGGTGGCCCGGCCCCCTCCGCGCTGCCGGCGGAGTCCGGTCCGCCCCTTCCGGCCCCCTGTCCTCACCCGGCCGTCGGACCTACCATGACCATGTGGAAATCGACGCGTGGGTGTGGTGGCTGATCGGCGCGGTCGGACTGGGCATTCCGCTGGTCCTCACCGCGATGCCCGAGTTCGGAATGCTCTCCGCGGGAGCGGTCGCCGGAGCCGTCGTCGCGGCGCTCGGGGGCGGCATCGTCGCCCAGGTGATCGTCTTCGTGGTGGTCTCCGTGGCCCTCATCGCCGTCGTCCGGCCGCTGGCCAACCGCCACCGCACCGGCAGACCCCAGTTCACCAGTGGTGTCGACGCGCTGAAGGGCCGTCAGGCCGTCGTCGTCGAACGGGTCAGCGCGAGCGGCGGCCGGATCAAGCTGGCGGGCGAGATCTGGTCCGCCCGCACCCTCGACAGCGAGATGACCTTCGAAGCGGGCCAGCAGGTCGACGTCGTGGAGATCGACGGCGCCACCGCGGTCGTCATGTGAGCAACCACCATCCGAGTCAACCCTGCGGAAAGTGCCCCCACGGACGCCCCCGGTCTGGGAAACTCGATCATCAGATTCATCCGGCCATCAGACTCATCCGGCGAAGGGCACAGGGAACGCGATGCAACCGATCATCATCGTCCTGATCATTCTGGTGGTGCTGGTCTTCATCGCCCTGATCAAAACGATCCAGGTCATCCCACAGGCCAGCGCCGCCATCGTCGAACGCTTCGGGCGCTACACCCGCACCCTCAACGCGGGACTGAACATCGTCGTCCCGTTCATCGACTCCATCCGCAACCGCATCGACCTGCGCGAACAGGTCGTCCCCTTCCCGCCCCAGCCGGTGATCACCCAGGACAACCTGGTCGTCAACATCGACACCGTCATCTACTACCAGGTCACCGACGCCCGGGCCGCCACCTACGAGGTCGCCAGCTACATCCAGGCCATCGAGCAGCTCACCGTCACCACCCTCCGCAACATCATCGGCGGCATGGACCTGGAGCGCACCCTCACCTCGCGCGAGGAGATCAACGCCGCGCTGCGCGGAGTCCTCGACGAGGCCACCGGCAAGTGGGGCATCCGTGTCAACCGCGTCGAGCTGAAGGCCATCGAGCCGCCCACCTCCATCCAGGACTCGATGGAGAAGCAGATGCGCGCCGACCGCGACAAGCGCGCCGCGATCCTCACCGCCGAGGGCACCCGCCAGGCCGCGATCCTCACCGCCGAGGGCGAGAAGCAGTCCCAGATCCTCCGCGCCGAGGGTGAGGCCAAGGCCGCGGCGCTCCGCGCCGAGGGCGAGGCCCAGGCCATCCGCACCGTCTTCGAGTCCATCCACGCCGGGGACCCGGACCAGAAGCTGCTCTCCTACCAGTACCTCCAGATGCTCCCGAAGATCGCCGAAGGCGACGCCAACAAGCTCTGGATCGTCCCCAGCGAGATCGGCGACGCCCTCAAGGGGCTCTCCGGAGCCTTCGGCAACCTCGGCGGCGGCGTCCCCGGCTTCAACACCGGCAACAGCGGCGGCAGCGGCAAGATCGAGCGCCGTGAAGAGCCCCCCCTCGGCTGAACCCCCGTCCTTCAGGCATGATCGGTGCACTCGGCACCGATCATGGAGGCGTCCACTGTGACCATCTGGGAGATGCTCGCCGTCTTCGCCGCAGGCATCGGCGCGGGCACCATCAACACCATCGTCGGCTCCGGCACGCTGATCACCTTCCCGGTGCTCGTCGCCACCGGCCTCCCCCCGGTCACCGCCACCGTCTCCAACTCCCTCGGACTCGTCTTCGGCTCCATCAGCGGAGCCATCGGCTACCGCGCCGAACTCGCCGGACAACGCCGCCGCGTGCTGCGGCTCTCCCTCGCCGCCGCGTGCGGCGGCGTCGCCGGAGCAGCCCTGCTGCTGACCCTCCCCCCGGACGCCTTCGAGACGATCGTCCCGGTCCTCGTGGCCCTCGCCCTCGTCCTGGTCGTCCTCCAGCCACGCATCGCCCGCGCGGTCCAGCGCCGCCGCGAACGCGACGGAGCCCCCGCCCACCGCGACGGCGGCCCCCTCCTCTTCGCCGCGATCCTGCTCTCCAGCGTCTACGGCGGCTACTTCACCGCCGCCCAGGGCATCATCTACGTCGCCCTCATGGGCATGCTGATAGACGACACCCTGCAACGGATCAACGCCGTCAAGAACGTCCTCGCCGCCGTCGTCAACAGCGTCGCCGCCCTGTTCTTCGTCTTCGCCGCCGAACTCGACTGGACCGCCGTCGCACTGATCGCGGTCGGCTCCACCATCGGCGGCCAGATCGGCGCCACCTGGGGCCGCGGACTCTCCCCCCGGGTGCTCCGCGCGCTCATCGTCGCCGTCGGCACCGTCGCCGTCGTCCAGCTCCTGCTGCTCCGCTTCGGCTGACCGCCCCGGCACGGCGGAGCCCGCCTCCGCCACGGCGAAGACGGGCTGCCACATCCGGTGCGCACCCGCCGGAGCGGGCCCGCCTCACGCCGCCGACCGCGCGACCAGCCACTCCGGCAGTGCGGACCGCTCCCCGGCCCGCATCCCCAGCAGCATGGCGTCGGTCGGGGACGGGACGAACGGCTGCCGCAGCAGCGGCATCCCGGCCTGCTCCGGGGTACGGTCCGCCTTGCGGTGGTTGTCCTCCGCACAGGAGGCCACCGTGTTCAGCCAGCTGTCCGCGCCCCCGTGCGACCGCGGCACCACATGGTCCACGGTCGTCGCGCGCCTGCCGCAGTACGCGCACCGGTGCTGGTCCCGCGCCAGCACCCCCCGCCGCGACCACGGTGCCTGTCTTCGGAACGGCACCCGGACATACCGGCACAGCCGGATCACCTGAGGTACCGGAAGATCGACGGCGGCGGCACGCATACGGAGTCCGGGGTGGGCCTGCTCGACAACGGCCTTGTCCTGAAGCACGAGGATCACCGCACGGTGCAGCGACACCGTCGACAGGGGTTCGAAGCTCGCGTTCAGTACCAGCGTGTCCCGCATGTCGCCCACCTCCGTCTGCCTGGCCCGCCCCCTGGCGGGCTGTGGATCAACTCTGGCCGGGCGCGTCACGATGGACAACGCAATATCCGCACCGCTCCGGATGGTCGAGCATGGGCCGCAGACAAAAAACTGCCCTGCTCTGATCTCTCCAAGACCACAGCAGGGCAAACAACAAACGAAGGGGTGGCGCCCCGGCTCAGCCCCCGGACGGCCCCGTGTACTCACCGATCAACTGGGCGCGGCCGAGGGTGTGGAAGCGCAGATGGAACCCGACGACGGCGGGGGAGGCGTCCGCGTCCGGCCCCAGCTTCTCGCTGTCCACCGCGTACACGGTGAACACATAGCGGTGGTTCTCCCCGGCCGGCGGGGCGGCACCGCCGAAGTCCTTCGAGCCGTAGTCGTTACGGGCGTGCACGGCACCCGCGGGCAGCCCCGCGAACGACTCGCTGCCCGCACCCGCGGGCAGTTCGGTCACCGACACCGGGATGTCGAAGAGCACCCAGTGCCAGAAGCCGCTGCCCGTGGGCGCGTCCGGGTCGAAGCAGGTCACGGCGAAGCTCTTGGTCCCGGCCGGGAACCCCTCCCACCGCAGCTGCGGCGAGGTGTTCCCCTCGGCGTGGACCTGGGCGTCCTTCAGCACCGACCCGGGTGCGATGTCCGCGCTCACCACGGTGAACGAGGGCACCTCCGGGTGGAAGTCGTGCGGAAGCGGCGCTCTCTTCAGCTCGGTCACGTGTCGAAACCTCCGGTTCGCTGGCCAGTCCTGCCCACCGGACCCCAGGAGAACCCCATGGGCCCGGCCGGACCTGACCCTATGGCTCCGGGCTACAGCCAGTTCCGCCGCCCGCCGACTTCGGCGAGCCACTGGTTCAGATAGGCGGCCCAGTCGGTCGACGCGATGTCGTGGTGCCGGACCGTGAAGGACTTGAACGAGTCGCTGCCCTCGCTGAAGAGGCCGCCCCGCTTGTCCATCTCCAGCACGACGTCCATCTCCTGGGCGTCCGCCACGAACGTCAGCTCCACCTGGTTCAGCCCCCGGTACTGGGACGGGGGGTAGAACTCGATCTCCTGGTAGAAGGGGAGCTGCTGCCGCGTGCCCC